>NZ_JONW01000013.1 GCF_000712075.1 Caulobacter sp. UNC358MFTsu5.1 | reverse complement strand
CCCTTAGGCCCGCGCCCCCGGCGGCCGGGAAAGCTGGAAACAGCCGCCCCGGGTCCGGCTAAGCCTCAACAGGGCTGCCCACCGGACGCTGGCGGATAACGCATCGCGCGGAGCGACTGGCTTCGTCGAAACGGTACACACTTTTGCACTCCGGACGTCGTCCGGCGCTCCGCGTCCCTTTCCATCAGCTCACAGCCATTTGGCGTGGGATCACACCGACTTGCCCCCACCTGGCGGCTTCGCCGCCTGTCCGCCCCCGTAGGGGGCGGAGCCTTCGCACCAGCGCTCTTCCCCCTCCGGGGGAAGACGACCGCGAAGCGGTCCGTAGGGGGCAAGTGATCCGGCCCAGAATCCTTGACATCCACGCCCCCTCATGCGCCTTTCCGCCCCTCGAAATTCACCGCGTTCCAAAGACTTTCCATGACCTCGACGCACGCCTATCGCACCCATACCTGCGGCGCCCTGCGGGCTTCCGACACCGGAAACGCCGTCCGCCTGTCGGGCTGGATCCACCGCAAGCGCGACCACGGCGGCCTGGTCTTCATCGACCTGCGCGACCATTACGGCCTGACCCAGCTGGTGCTGCACCCCGAAACCCCGGGCTTCGACGTGGTCGAGCGCCTGCGCGCCGAGAGCGTGATCCGGGTCGACGGCGAGGTGATCGCCCGCGACGCCAGCGTCGTGAACCCCAACCTGCCGACCGGCGAGATCGAGCTGCGCGTCTCGGCCGTGGAAGTGCTGTCGACCGCCGACGAGCTGCCGCTGCCGGTCTTCGGCGAGCCGGACTATCCCGAGGAAATCCGCCTCAAGCACCGCTATCTCGACCTGCGCCGCGAGACCCTGCACAAGAACATCGTGCTGCGCTCGCGCGTGATCCAGTCGATCCGCTCGCGGATGTTCGCGCAAGGGTTCAACGAGTTCCAGACGCCGATCCTGACGGCCAGCTCGCCGGAAGGCGCGCGCGACTTCCTGGTGCCCTCGCGCCTGCATCCGGGCAAGTTCTACGCGCTGCCCCAGGCGCCCCAGCAGTTCAAGCAGCTGCTGATGGTCTCGGGCTTCGACCGCTACTTCCAGATCGCCCCGTGCTTCCGCGACGAGGACCTGCGCGCCGACCGCTCGCTGGAATTCTACCAGCTGGACGTCGAGATGAGCTTCGTGACGCAAGAAGACGTGTTCGCGGCCATCGAGCCGGTGATGCACGGCGTCTTCGAGGAGTTCTCGAACGGCAAGCCGGTGTCGCCGATCGACGGCGAGCACACCTTCACCAACGACTTCGGCGTCAGCTCGACCCACAAGGGCTTCGAGCGCCTGACCTACGCCCAGTCGATGGCCTGGTACGGCAGCGACAAGCCGGACCTACGCAACCCGATCAAGATGGCCGACGTCTCCGAGCACTTCCGTGACGGCGGCTTCGGCCTGTTCGCCAAGATCCTGGGCGCCGACGCCAAGAACAAGGTGTGGGCCATCCCCGCGCCGACCGGCGGCAGCCGCGCCTTCTGCGACCGCATGAACTCGTGGGCGCAGGGCGAAGGCCAGCCGGGCCTGGGCTACGTCTTCTGGTCGGAGGACCAGGGCGGCTGGGGCGGCCCGATCGCCAAGAACCTGGGCGAGCCGACGCAGGCGCTCATGGAGTCGCTGGGCCTGGGCTCGGGCGACGCGGCCTTCTTCGTGGCCGGCGACCCGGCCGTGTTCGCCAAGTTCGCCGGCCTGGCCCGCACCCGCGTCGGGACCGAGCTGAAGCTGGTGGCCGAGGAGCAGTTCAAGTTCTGCTGGATCGTCGACTTCCCGATGTTCGAGTGGAACGAGGACGAGAAGAAGGTCGACTTCTCGCACAACCCGTTCTCGATGCCGCAGGGCGGTCTGGAGGCCCTGGAGACCCAGGACCCACTGACCATCCGCGCCTATCAGTACGACATCGTCTGCAACGGCTACGAGCTGTGTTCGGGCGCGATCCGGAACCACAAGCCCGAGATCATGCTCAAGGCCTTCGAGACCGCCGGCTACGGCGCCGAGGTGGTCGAGGAACAGTTCGGCGGCATGCTGAACGCCTTCCGCTACGGGGCCCCGCCCCACGGCGGCCTGGCGCCCGGCATCGACCGGATCGTCATGCTGCTGGCCGAGCAGGTCGCCATCCGCGAGGTCATCGCCTTCCCGCTGAACCAGCAGGGCCAGGACCTCCTGATGAACGCCCCGGCCGAGGTCCTGGACAAGCAGTACAAGGAACTGCACATCCGCTCGGCCCCGCCCATCAAGGTGTAGGGCTGGCGGCGTCGCTCCCATACGAAGAGGCCCTCCGATCCCGGATCGGAGGGCCTTTTTCGTTGGGTCGCCTCGGGGGCCTCGAAGGCCGCTCAGTACTTCGGCGGCTTGGGGGGCTTCGGCGGCTTGGGCGGGACCGGCGGCGGGTTGGCGGCCAGGCGGGCGGCGGCCTCGATCTCGGCGCGGTGGGCTTCGACCTCGGCCCGGGCGGCCTCGGCCTGGGCGCGCTCGAAGCTGGGGCTGATGCGGATGCGCATGTTGCCGCCCGAGCAGTTGCGGACGCTCAGGCCCCGCGGCAGGCGGGTGGCGCCGTCGCCGCAGGCCTCGTCCAGCTGGTCCTGGTCCAGGCCGCGGGCGTTGGACAGGTCGGCGCCGCTGAGGCTGGCGCCCGACAGGTCGGCGCCCCGGAAGTCGGCGCCGTTGAAGATCGCGCCGCGCAGGGTCGAGCCGGTGAACTCGGCGTCCTTGAAGCTGGCGCGCTCGAAATTGCCGCCGCTCAGGTTGCTGGCGTTCAGCTCGGCCGAGGCGAAGTTGGCGCCCTTGGCGTTGACGCCCTGCAGGTTGGCGCCGACCACCTCGCTGCTGGACAGGTTGGCGCGCTCCAGGTTGGCGCCCTGGAAGCTGGCGCCGTGCAGTTCGCTGCTGGACAGGTCGACCCGCGACAGGTCGGCGCCGATGAAGTTGGCCCCGCTGCTCTCGATGCCCGACAGGCGGGCGTCGGTGAAGATGGCGTGCGAGAAGCCCGCGCCGCGCATCTCGGCGCCGCGCAGGTCGGCCCGCGACAGGTCCGCGCCGGTGAAGTTGGAGCCGAAGAAGCTGGCGCCGCGCAGGTCGGCGCCGATCAGGTTGGCCTTGGCGTAGTTGGCGCCGGTGAAGCGGGCGCCGGTCAGCTTGCGGCCCGACAGCTCGCAGTTCACGCAGGCGCCGCCCAGCGAGATCATCCGGGCCACGTCCTTGTCCTCGACGCCGGCATAGGCCTGGTGAGCCACGGCCGACAGGGCGAGGGACAGAGCGGCGACAGCGATCCGCAAGCGGGACATCAAAACCTCCAGACCGGTCAAGATAAGCGACCGTGTGGGTTACGATTTGGGGCCCACGACGCTCAAGCGCCACTTAAATCGCGGTAATGACGGAAGTTTAACGGCAGGAGGGCACGGAAAACCCATGCGGCAAACGGGTGGACGGATCGCCGCAGGCCCGGTTCAGCTGGCCCTGGGTCAGGCCGACGGCCCGGTCCATCTCGGCTCCCGAAAGGTTCGCGCCGGTCAGGGTCGCGCCCCGGAAGTTGGCCCCCTGCAGATAGGCGCCGACCAGGCTGGCGTTGGTCAGGTTGGCCCCGGCGAAGCTGGCCCCGCCGAACACGCCGCCGTAGAAATTGACGTCGCGCAGGTCGCCGCCGGCGAAGCTGGTCCGGTTCATCTCGGCCAGGCTGAGATCGGCCTGGCGCAGGCGGGCGCCGGCCAGGTTGCGGCCCTTCAGCACCTTGCCCGACAGATCGGCCTGGAAGAGGTTGCAGCGCGGGCAGTTGGCGCCGGCCCGGACATTGGCGATCTGTCCGGCGTTCTGCGCCGAGGCGGGCGCGGCCAGGGCCAGCAGGCCGGCGGCGGCGAGGATCGGGAGCAGCGGTTTCATTCTGGCGCGCGTCTTTCGGCGGAAACGTCGATCAAACATGGCCTTGCAAGCTTAAGGCCAGGCAAACGACGGCGGGCCACGTCAGCCCGCGTCGCTCTCGCCTTGCGGTCCGCCGTTGGCCTGGGTCCCGCAGCTGTCGCAGACCACCAGCCCGCCCTTGCGGCTGAGGGCCAGGTCGCCGCAGGCCGGGCAGACGTCGCCGCTGGCCCCCGCCGGACGCGGTTGCTCGTCGCGGCGGCCGCCGAACGGCAGGAACACCAGGTTGTCGGGCGCCGCGCCGCGCGAGAAGCCCCTGGAGATGAACTTGCTGGCGGGCAGGGGCTCGGCCTCGGCCGCGCCGTCCTCCACGCCTTCGCCCCGGCCCAGGCCGTCGGCGTTGAACTCGCCCGGATCGGCGTTGGCCAGGTCGTCGCGCCCCAGATACGAAACGCCCAGCTCGCGGAAGATGTAGTCGAGGATCGAGGTCGCCGACTTGATCGAGTCGTTGCCCGTCACCGGACCGGCCGGCTCGAACTTCGTGAAGACATAGGCGTCGACGAACTCGTCCAGAGGCACGCCGTGCTGCAGGCCCAGCGACACGGCGATGGCGAAGTTGTTCATCAGGCTGCGGAAGGCGGCGCCCTCCTTGTGCATGTCGATGAAGATCTCGCCGACCTCGCCGTCCTCGTATTCGCCGGTGTGCAGATAGACCTTGTGGCCGCCGACCGCGGCCTTCTGGATATAGCCCTTGCGGCGGTCGGGCAGCTTGCGGCGAGCGCGGCCGCCGCGCTCCACGACCCGCTCGACCACGCGTTCAACGATCCGTTCCTTGACCTGCACCGGCGGGGCCTCGGCGGCGGGCGCTTCGGCGCGGACGGGCCTGGGCGCCTCGGCTTCGGGCTCGGGCAGGGACAGGGCGAAGCCTGGGGGCGGGACGGCGCGGTTCAGGCGCAGGGCGCGGACCCCGGCGCGGGCCGCGGCGGCCTGCAGGCGGGCGGCGTCGGCGGGGCGGGCGTCGAACGGCGCGTCCAGCACGGCCGGGACCGCCAGGCAGGTGAAAGTCTCGACCGCGGCGATCATCGCCAGGCGATCGGCCAGGGCCGGCGTCTCGAGGGCGGCAAACAGCGCGCGCAGTTCGCCTTCCAGGGCCTCGCAGTCCGACAGCCGGCGCGCGCCGAGGGCGTGGCGCTCTGCCGCCTCGGTCTCGGCCTCGGAGAAGCCGGCGAAGGCCAGGGTGTCGAACTCGGGATCGGCCAGGGCCTCGGCGGGGACGCCCAGCACGTCGCTGAGGAAGCCGGCCCCGATCACGGAAGGAGCGAAGGCGGCGCGCAGGCTGGCGGCGTGGCGCAGGGCGTCCTCGGCCTGCTCGATCTCGTGGGCGGTGAAGCCGCGGGCCTGCAGGACCATGTGGTCGATCGCCGGGGATTCCGCCAGCGAGCCATGACCCATGGCGTGGCGGCGGGCGGCGTCGAAGTCGGCGCCGGCCTCGTTCAGGCAGGTGTGGGCCGCGGCGCTGAAGATCGGGACCAGCAGGCCGTCGGCGGTCTGGGCGGTCGAGATCGGCGCGGCGCCGGCCGCGTGGCCCAGGGTCTTGCCGCCCAGGCGCAGGGCGGCCTCGGGATCGGCGAACGCGGCGACCAGGCGCGACGAGCGCAGGCCGTGCTTGCGGGCCAGGCCGTGGGCGACGGCCAGGGCGGCGGCGGCCTCCGAGGCCAGCGGCGAGCGCAGGGCGGCGGCGCGCACGCGGCGCTCGGCCAGGCCGCGCAGGACGCCCTGGCGTTCCTGGGTGAAGGCGGGATCGGCGCCCAGGGCCGCGGCGGTCTCGGCGCTGGCGCTCATCGCCGCGCCGACCGTCAGCGCCCACAGGGCCGAGGCGGCGTCGCGCCCCGCGTCGCCGGCGGCCGAAAGGCCTTGGACCAGCAGCCAGTCGCCGACCCCGGCCAGGCCGATCTCGGCCGGACGATCGCCGCGCTCGATCTCCAGGGCGGTGGCCCACAGGCCCACCACCTGGTTGAAGCCGGCGGAGTCGAAAGCGTCGTCGTGCTGGAAGGCGGTGACGTCGACGGCGGCGCGGACCGGCGCGTCCTTGGCCAGGGCGTCGGCGTCCTCGGGCGACAGGGCCAGGATCAGGGCGCTGGTCTCCCAGCCGATCTGCGCCGCGAAGCTGGCGGCCTCGTCGACCGCCGCCACGCCTTGGCGCGAGGCCGTGGCGACCAGCAGCGAGGGCGCGCTCGCGTCGGCGTCGATCAGCCCCGTGCGCGGCGCGCCGGCCAGGGCGATCGCGTCCAGGATCATCCGGTCGTCGGCGCCCAGGTCTCGGGCCCGGCGCGCGGCGCGGCCCAGGGCGCTGTTCTTGGTCGGGTCGGCGCAAGCCTTGGCGTCGCCGTGGCAGCGCTGGACGGCGTCGCCGACCTGGGCCAGGGCCGCGTCGAGGCGCGCGGCGGCCCTGGCCGCCAGCCGGGCCGAACGCCAGCGGGCCAGATGCGCTTCGACAGCGGGCTTGAACTCGATCTCGGCGATATCGGGCAGGCGCTGGGCCGCGGCCGGCGTTCCGACCGGCGAGGCCACGCCCGTCAGCATGGTGGCCAGCAGGGCGTCGCGGAAGGCGTCGGCGTCGGCGGCGTCGCCGAACACGCCGTCCGAAAGGCCCGTCTTGGCCACGGCGTCGGCGTAGCGGGCCGGACCGCCGCCCAGCGGGGCCTCAGGGTCGAAGATCCCGTCGTTGCGTTCGGCGGCCCAATCCAGCCAGGCCTCGACCCGGGCGTCGGTCCAGTCTTCCGGGGCCAGCACCTCGACGACGGCGTTCGGGCGCTCGATCTCGCGCGGCGCGATGCGCGGAGCGGAGGCGGGGTGTCGGGACTGGATGCGCATGGGCGATTCCGCGGCCTGGGCGCCCGGGTGCGCCAAGAATTAGCCATCCTAGATCGCCGAACAACGGCCTTCAATAGATGTGGGGTGCCCGAAGGCCGTGATCCACAAGATGTTGAAGCTGGAACGTGACGTCCGATGCTGGACGCTGGAAGGCCGCCGACCTATAGTCCGGCCGCTTCGCAACGCCTCGGCGTTGCCTGGAAACCCTCCCAGTTTGGGACCTTTGCGAGATTGGTGCTGACGCGGTGCTGAAAGCGATCTTCACGTGGTGGAACGGCGCGACTATCGGTCAGCGCTTCCACATTAGCCGTCGTGGCGTGTTCGTGGGCCAGGACGACTACGGCAACCGCTACTACGAGGCGCGGGACAACAAGGACAGCTACGACGCCCGCAAGCGTCGCTGGGTGATCTACGACGGCTACGCCGAGGCTTCCAAGGTGCCGCCCGAATGGAGCGGCTGGCTGCACTATACGTTCGACGAGCCGCCGACCACGGCGCCGCTGAAGCGTCGCGCCTGGGAGAAGGACCACCATCCCAACCTGACCGGCACGATCTACGCCTGGCGTCCGAAGGGCTCGCTGGCCCGGGGCGGCGAGCGCGCGGTCGCCACCAGCGACTACAAGCCCTGGTCGCCCGAATAGGATGACGATCCGGCGGTCCCTGACGGGCGTGACGGCGGCGGCCCTGGCCGCCTCGCTGATCGGCGGCGGCGCCTGGGCGCTGCAGAACGCGCCGCAACAGCCGCCGGCCGCCCAGACCCCACCGACCGCGCCCACCCCGGCCCCCGCGCCGGTCCAGCCGCGCCCCGCGCCGACGCCGCGTCCTGCGCCGACGGGGCCCGGGGCCCAACCGATCGTCCCGCAATCCAGCACGACGACGACCTCGGCGCCGCCCGCGGCCTCGACCGCGCCGGCCCAGCCCGCGCCGGCCGCCAAGCCCGCCGCGACCGAACCCGAGAAGCCGGCCGAGCCCCTCAAGCGCGCCCGGTCATCCGTCGCCATCCTCCAGGCCCTGGACAAGGTGACGACCGAGACGATGCGGTTCGAAGCCCCGGTCGGCCAGCCGATCCGCTACAAGACCCTGGTGTTCACGGTCCGCGCCTGCGAGACGACCGCGCCCGACGAGGACGCCCCGGACTCGATCGCCTACGTCACCGTCGACACCCAGCCCAAGGCGCTGCCGGGCCGCGTGGCGCCGCCCGGGCGTCAGATCTTCAAGGGCTGGATGTACGCCAACTCGCCGGGCCTGAACCCGCTCGAGCATCCGGTCTATGACGCCTGGCTGATCGCCTGCAAGACCTCGGCCCCGGTCGCGCCGGCCGCCAGCCGATAGAAGTCGGCCTGGGCCGTCCAGGCCCGGCCCAGCCGGCGACGATAGTCGGCGCGCGTGATCTCCATCGTTCCGAACTGTTCGAGGTGCTCGGTGATGAACTGGGTGTCCAGCAGCCGGTAATCGCCGGCGATCAGCCGTCCGGCCAGATGGACCAGGGCCACCTTGCTGGCGTCGCGGCGGGTCGAGAACATGCTCTCGCCGAAGAAGCAGGCCCCGAACGCCACGCCGTAGAGGCCGCCGACCAATTCTTCGCCGTCCCAGCATTCGACGCTGTGCGCCAGGCCGCGCGCGAACAGCTGGCCGTAGAGGCGCTGGATCGGCGTGTTGATCCAGGTCTCCAGCCGACCAGGGCGCGCGGCGGCGCAGGCCTCGACCACGGCGTCGAAGGCGGTGTCGATGCGGACCTCGAACGGTTCGGCCCGGACTGTGCGGGCCAGTCGGCGCGGGACGTGCACGCCGTCCAGCGGCAGCACGCCCCGGCGCTCGGGGTCGATCAGGAAGATGCTCTCGTCCTGGCGGGCGTCCGCCATGGGGAAGACGCCGCGCTCGTAGCAGGCGATGAGATCATCGACCGTGAAGGCGTCGTCCATGGCGATCCCAGACGTTGAGCCTTAGCCCTGCGCCTTGATCCAGCGCTCCAGCCAGTGGATGTCGTAATCGCCGGCCAGGATGTCGGGTTGCACCAGCAGGTCCTGGAACAGCGGGATCGTGGTCTCGATGCCGCCAACGACCATCTCGCCCAGGCAGCGGCGCAGGCGCGCGATACACTCCTCGCGGTCGCGGCCGTGGACGATCAGCTTGCCGATCAGGCTGTCGTAATAGGGCGGGATCGCGTAACCGGTGTAGATCGCCGAATCCAGCCGCACGCCCAGGCCGCCGGGGGCGTGGAAGTCGGTGATGGTGCCGGGCGAAGGCGTGAAGGTCCGCGCGTTCTCGGCGTTGATCCGGCACTCGATGGCGTGGCCTTCGAACACTACGTCGTCCTGGGTGAACGACAGCGGCAGGCCGGCGGCGATGCGGATCTGCTCGCGCACCAGGTCGATGCCGGTGATGGCCTCGGTGACCGGGTGCTCGACCTGCAGGCGGGTGTTCATCTCGATGAAGAAGAACTCGCCGTTCTCCCACAGGAACTCGATGGTGCCGACGCCGAGGTAGCCGATGGCCTTGACCGCATCGACGACGATCTTGCCGATCTTGGCGCGGTCCGCCGCGCCCAGGGCGGGCGAGGGGGCTTCTTCCAGCACCTTCTGGTGGCGGCGCTGCAACGAGCAGTCGCGCTCGCCCAGGTGCACCACGTTGCCGTGGCTGTCGGCGATGACCTGCAGCTCGATGTGGCGCGGCTTCTGGAGGTAGCGCTCCATGTAGACCGTGTCGTCGCCGAACGCCGCGCGGGCTTCCGAACGGGCGGTCGAGACCGCCTCGGCCAGGTCCTCGCGGGTCTGGGCCACCTTCATGCCGCGACCGCCGCCGCCCGAGGCGGCCTTGATCAGCACCGGGAAGCCGATGCGCTCGGCGGCCTCGAAGGCCTCTTCCTCGGTGGACACGCCGCCGTCCGAGCCGGGGACGACCGGGATGCCGGCGTCCTTCACGGCCTGCTTGGCGGTGATCTTGTCGCCCATCATCCGGATGTGTTCCGGCTTGGGGCCGATGAAGGTGTAGCCGTGCGCACCGACGATCTCGGCGAAGCGGGCGTTCTCGGATAGGAAGCCGTAACCCGGGTGGATCGCCTGGGCGCCGGTGATCTCGGCGGCCGCGATGATCGACGGGATGTTCAGGTACGACTTGGCGGCCGAGGCGGGGCCGATGCAGACGCTCTCGTCGGCCAGGCGCACCCACATGGAGTTGGCGTCGGCTTCGGAGTGCACGGCCACGGTGGCGATGCCCATTTCCTTGCAGGCGCGGTGAACCCGGAGCGCGATCTCGCCCCGGTTCGCGATGAGGATCTTGTCGAACATGAGCGTTACTCGATGACGACGAGCGGCTCGCCGAACTCGACGGGCTGGGCGTCGGCGACCAGGATCTCGACGATCTTGCCGGCCTTCGGGGCCGAGATCGGGTTCATGGTCTTCATGGCTTCGACGATCAGCAGCGTCTGGCCGGCCGCGACGGTGTCGCCGACCTTGATGAAGGCGTCCGCGCCCGGCTGGGGCGACAGGTAGGCGGTGCCGACCATCGGCGACTTGACCGCGTCGCCGCGAACGGCGGCGGCCGGAGCGGCGGCTTCAGCGGCGGGGGCGGGCGCGGCGGCGACCGGAGCCGGCGCGGCCACGGCTTGCGGGGCGGCGATATAGGTGGTCTGGGCGGCGGCGACGGTCAATTCACGGGCCACGCGGATCTTCAGGCCGGCGTGCTCGACCTCGATCTCGGACAGGCCGGTGTCCTTCAGGATGTCGGCCAGCTTGCGGACCAGGCGGGCGTCGATCGACGGGGTCTCGACCGGATCGGCGGGGGCCTTGGGATTGGACATGGAAGCTTACCTTGCTGTCTTCTGAAGCCGGGGTCGCCGGCTAGTTCGCGCCGATCAGGCCGGCTGCGGCCTCGATCGCCAGTTCATAGCTCGCCGCGCCGAAGCCGGAGACCAGTCCGGTCGCCGCGAGCGAAACGAAGGTGTGGCGGCGGAAATCCTCACGCGCCGCCGGGTTGGACAGGTGACACTCGATGACCGGAATCTTCAAGGTCTTCAGAGCGTCGAGCAGAGCGATCGACGTGTGGCCGTAGCCCGCCGGATTGATCACCAACGCGCAGGCCTCCGTCCGGGCTTCCTGGACCCAGTCGATCAGCACGCCTTCGTGATTGCTCTGCCGGAAGACGACGGAAAGGCCCCGAGCGGCCGCCCGCGCTTCGCAGCGCGCACGGACATCGTCGAGCGTGTCCTTGCCGTAGATCTCGGGCTCGCGCGTTCCCAACAGGTTGAGGTTGGGCCCGCTCAGCACATGGATGGGTTTTGCCATTCGGCTCCGCCGTCGATTCCGGGAGGTCTTGTATAGCCGGTTCCCTCGCGTCACAAGCAGGGCTCGCTTCGGAGGTGACATGAAGCTTCTCTTGAACGGCGAGGAACGCGACATCGCCGACATCGTCAGCATCGCGGACTTGGTCGCGACCCTGGGCCTGGACGCCCGCAAGGTGGCGGTCGAGCGCAATCTCGAGATCGCGCCGCGCTCGACCTATGGCGATACGATCCTGGCCGACGGCGATCGGATCGAGATCGTGACCTTCATCGGCGGCGGCTAAGGGGTCTCCCGGGGTTTGAAACCCCGCCCTCGCGAGCGTACATGCAGGCCATGAACGCGCACGTCCCCCCCGAATCCGCCGTCCCCGCCGATGAGGCGCAAGACACCTGGACCGTCGCCGGCCGCACCTTCCGCTCGCGGCTGATCGTCGGCACCGGCAAGTACAAGGACTACGCCACCAACGCCGCCGCGGCGAAAGCGGCGGGCGCCGAGATCGTCACCGTGGCCGTGCGCCGGGTGAACCTGACCGACCCGACCCAGCCGCTGCTGGTCGACTACGTCAAACCGACCGAATTCACGTTCCTGCCGAACACGGCGGGGTGCTTCACCGGCGAGGACGCCGTGCGCACCCTGCGCCTGGCCCGCGAGGCCGGCGGCTGGGACCTGGTGAAGCTGGAAGTGCTCAGCGATCCCAAGACCCTCTATCCCGACATGGAAGAGACCCTGCGCTCGCTGAAGCTGCTGGTCGCCGAGGGCTTCCAGGTGATGGTCTACTGCTCGGACGACCCGGTCTACGCCCGCAAGCTGGAAGAGGCCGGCGCGGTGGCGATCATGCCGCTGGGCGCGCCGATCGGCTCGGGCCTGGGCATCCAGAACCGCGTCAACCTGCGGATCATCGTCGAGAACGCCAAGGTCCCGGTCCTGGTCGACGCGGGCGTGGGCACGGCCTCGGACGCGGCGATCGGCATGGAGCTGGGCTGCGACGCCATCCTGATGAACACCGCCATCGCCGAGGCCAAGGACCCGATCCGGATGGCCCGCGCCATGAAGCACGCGGTGATCGCCGGCCGCGAGGCGTACCTCGCGGGCCGGATGCAGAAGCGCCTCTACGCCGATCCCAGCTCGCCGCTGGCCGGCCTGATCTAAACCGGAGCCGAGGCCTTCTTGGCCTTGGCCGCCCGGGCCTGGTCGATGGCCAGGTTCAGGGCGTGCATGTCGGCGCCGGGGATCATCATGTCGCCGACGAAGAAGGCGGGCGTGCCTTCGATGGCCAGGGCCTCGGCCAGGGCGTGGGTGTCGGCCAGATGCTGGGTGACGGCCTCGGATTCGCCGACCGCGCGGGCCTTGGTCAGGTCGATGCCCATCTCCTGGGCGATGCGCATGACGGCTGCGGCGTCGAGGCTCTTCTCGGCCATCAGGCGCTTGTGCAGCTCGATCGTCTTGCCCTGGTCCTTGGCGCCCAGGACCAGGCGGGCGGCGGTCTCGGAATCGTGGCCGAAGATCACGAAGTCCTTGAACACGAAGCGCACGTCGGGGTTCTTCTGGATCAGATCGACGATCTGCGGCGCGGCCAGCTTGCAGTAGCCGCAGCGGTAGTCGAAGAACTCCACGACCGTGATCGAGCCGTTCGGATTGGCCACGAAGTCGCGCGGATCGCGCTCCAACGCCTGGCGGTACTTGTTGATCGCGCCCTTGGCGGAGCTGGCCTTCTCGGCCGCCTGCTTGGCCTGGAGCTTGTTGCTCATCTCGACCAGCACCTCGGGGTGCTCGATCAGATAGGCGTGGACCTTCTCGCCGAAGGCCTTGTCGGCGTTGGCCTGCCCGCAGCCGATCAGGGAGAGGGCGGCGATGGACGCGGCGGCGATCGCCAACGGGCGGAAGGTCTGGAGCATGAAGGTCTCTGGAAATGGGCTAGCGGCGCAGGCCCGAGGTGACGGCGCCTTCCTTGGCCAGGTCCTTGAGGTCCTGGTTGGAAGGGTTCGAGGTCAGGACGATGTCGGTGGCGCGACGCCATTCGACGCTGTCCTTCTTGAGCAGTTCGCGGGCCCGCATGGCGAAGACGCGCGCCTCCTGGGTGGCGCCCATGTTGAAGTACTGCTCGGCGGTGGCCAGGCGGGCCTTGCCGTCCTCGCCGCGCTTGTCATAGGCCTGGGCCAGCAGACGCCAGGCGACGGCGTTGTCGCTCTCGTCCAGCAGCGAGCGCTTCAGCTCGGCGATGCCTTCCTCGACCTTCTTGGGATCGTCCTGGCCGATCAGGGTCTGACCCAGGTTGACGCGCAGCAGGGCGGCGTCGGGCTTGAGGGCCACCGAGCGGCGCTGGGGCTCCTCGGCTTCCTTGACGCGGTTGAACTCGAACAGGATCTGGCCCTTGAGCTCCCAGAGATAGGGATTGTTCTCGTTCTCGGCGATCAGGCCGTCGAGGATCTTCAGGGCCCGGTCGGGCTCCTTCATCTGATAATAGGCGATCGCGCGGGCGTAGCGGGCCGGGAAGGCGCGGTCGTTTTCCTTGTACTTCACGATCGCCACGCCGGGATTGATGAAGCCCTCCAGCTTGGCCTTCATGATCTCGTGCTCGGCCAGCGAGGCCGGGTCGTCGACGGTGTTGTAGTGCGGCAGCTTCTCAACCCGGCTGCGCAGGGCGTCGATGCGGTCGCCCGACAGGGGGTGGCTGCGGAAATAGGCATAGCGCCGCGACTGGTCGAAGACCTCCTGGTAACGGAAATTGTCGAAGAACTCGACGAGGCCGCGGCCGGACTGGCCGGTGGCTTCCAGGAAGCCGGCCCCGGCCTGGTCGGCGCGCGATTCCTGGTCGCGGCTGTAGCCCAGGGCGCCCAACTGGCCGAAATAGCTGGCGTTGCCCAACAGCACCGCCCCGGCGTCCGGCGCCCCGGCCAGGGCGGCCAGAACGCCCAGGCCCATGGTCAGGATCATCGGCTTGAGGCCGGCCCGCATCATTTCGCCCGAACGCAACGGGTGCGCCCCGGCCAAGTGTCCGGTTTCGTGGGCGATGACGCCCTTCAGCTGGTTGGGCGTCTCGGTCTGCAGGATCAGGCCGGTGTTCAGGCCCATCATCAGGCCCTGGGTGGCGAAGGCGTTCAGTTCCTTGTCGCCGACCAACAGGATACGGACCGTCTTGGGATCCAGGCCCGCCGCCGCGTAGATCGGGTCGGCGTCGCGGTGCAGGATCTCTTCGATCTCGGTGTCGCGGATCAGCGAGACGCCGTCCTGGGCGCGCGCCGGTGCCGCGGGGGCCAGGATGGCCGCCAGCAGGGCCAGCGCGGACAGCGCCGAACCCGTCTTCCTGGTCACGCTTTCGGAAGCCGCCCTTATCCGGGAGGTCATCGAAACTCTCCTGATCGCGCCCCCGCGCTCAAGCCGGCAGTCTAACGCGGTTCTCGACCACCTGGGAACATCGGTCGGACGAGCTTCCAGCGGATATAGGGGGGAAGCTCGGCGGAACCAGGGCGCCGCCGAGCTTCATCCAAGGGGCCTAGCCCCGACGCCACCAGCCGCGCTTGGGCTTTTCGGGGGGCGTCAGGATCTCGGCCGGGTCGGGCTCGACCGCGACGGGGGCGGGGGCCGGCTCCGCCGCGGCGACCGCGACGGGTTCCGGTTCGGCGACCGGCTCGGGCGCGGCCTCGACCACGACCGGAGCCGCGACTTCGACGTCAGCCACGACCAGGGGCGCGTCTTCGACCGTCTCGACGACGGCCGCTTCGGCCGGAGCCTCGGCGGCGTCGGCGGCGTCGGCCTTGCGGCCGCGACCTCGCGGACGACGCGCCTTCTTGGGCGCCTCCTCCTGCGGGGGCAGCTCCACCCAGACGTCGGCCGGCGGGCCTTCGATCACAGGCGGCGGCAGCGGCGCGGCTTCCAGCTCGGCGACGTCGACGCGCGGGGCGGGGCCCCGCTCGGCGCGCGGGGCGTCCGAGACCTCGGTGCGTTCGCCACGGTCGCGACCGCGGCCACGACGGCCGCGCTCACCGCGTTCGCTGCGCTCGGCGCGTTCGGGACGCTCGGCGCGCTCGGCCGCGGGGGCTTCCGCCCGTTCCGGACGCTCGGCGCGCTCTGCCCGTTCGGGACGCGCGCCGCGACCGTCCAGTTCGGCCGGATCGTGCCAGACGAACGCGTTCTCGCCGAACGGCACCCGCGGACGGGTCCAGGCGAAGACGTCGGCCGGACGATCGCCGTCCTCGCGACCGCCGCGACGGCCGCCGCGACGACCCCGACGGCGACGGCGACGACGCGATTCCTCGTCCTCGCCCTCGATGTCGCCTTCGGCGCGATCGACGCCCTCGGCGTCGTCCTCGTCGTCGCCGGCCGCTTCGGCCTGGCCTTCTTCACGATCGTCGCGACGACCGCCGCGACGGCGGCGCTTGCGGCCCCGACGGCCGCCTTCGTCGTCGGACGTCTCGGCGCGGGCCGGACGGGCGGCGCGGGGCGCGTCGTCGTCTTCGCTCTCGTCTTCGTCCTCGGAGACGATGTCGTCGTCTTCGTCTTCCTCCTCGTCCTCGAACGCCTCGTCGTCGTAGTCGGGCTCGGGCTCGATGGGCGCGAAGATCTGCGGGGCAGGGCGTTCGCCCAGCTCCGTGCGGTCGATGTCGTGCTCGGCCTGGTGCAGGCTGTCGTCGACCAGGACCGTGACGAACAGGGCGTGGGTCTGCTGCAGGCGCAGAAGATAAGCGCGCTTTTCGTTGAGGATGTAGATGCCGACCGGGCGGCTGACCTTCAGGGTGACGGCGCCGCCGCCCTTCAGGGCCTCGACCTCGACCGCGCGCAGGGCGGCCAGGGCGCTGGACTCGACCGAGCGCACGCGGCCGGTGCCGTCGCAGTGTTCGCAGACGTGGGTGGTGCCTTCCAGCACGCCGGTGCGGCGGCGCTGGCGGCTGATTTCCATCAGGCCAAACCCGCTGATCTTGCCCATCTGGATGCGGGCGCGATCGTCCTTCAGGGCGTCCTTGAGGACCTTCTCGACGGTGCGGTTGTTCTTGGCCTCATCCATGTCGATGAAGTCGATGACGATCAGGCCGGCCAGGTCGCGCAGCCGCAGTTGGCGCGCGGCTTCCTCGGCGGCCTCGACGTTCGTCTTCAGCGCGGTGGCCTCGATGTTGCGCTCGCGCGTGGCCTTGCCCGAGTTGACGTCGATGGCGACCAGGGCCTCGGTCTGGTTGATCACCAGATAGCCGCCGGACTTCAGCGGCACGACCGGCGAATAGATCTGGGCCAGATGGTCCTCGATCTTGTTCTTCACGAACAGCGGCGCGGGCTCGCGGTACGGGAAGACCTTCTTGGCCTGGCTCGGCATCAGCATGCGCATGAAGTCGCGCGCTTCCTTGTAGCCGGCCTCGCCCTCGACCCAGATGCCCTCCAGGTCCTTGTCGTACATGTCGCGGATGGCGCGTTTGACGAGGTCTTCCTCCTCGTAGATCAGCGCCGGGGCGATCGAGTGCAGCGTGTTGTCGCGGATGTTCTCCCACAGACGCAGCAGGTACTCGTAGTCGCGCTTGATCTCGGCCTTGGTGCGCTTGGCGCCAGCCGTGCGGACGATCAGGCCCATGCCCTGCGGCACGTCCAGACCCTGGACGACGCTCTTCAGGCGCTTGCGGTCGGTGACCGTGGTGATCTTGCGGCTGATGCCGCCGCCACGGGCGGTGTTGGGCATCAGGACGCCGTACCGGCCGGCCAGCGACAGATAGGTGGTCAGGGCCGCGCCCTTGTTGCCGCGCTCTTCCTTGACGACCTGGACCAGCATGATCTGCCGGCGGCGGATCACTTCCTGGATCTTGTACTTGCGCATCAGGCGGCGCTTGCGGCGCGCCAGTTCTTCCTCGACGGCGTCTTCCTCGTCATCGACCGCGTCGCCGTCCTCGTCCTCGCGGGCGTGGTGGTGATCGTCCTCGTCGTCGCCGGAATCGTCGCGCATCAGCGCTTCGCGGTCGGCGACCGGGATCTGGTAGTAATCCGGGTGGATTTCGTTGAAGGCCAGGAAGCCGTGGCGGTTGCCGCCGTACTCGATGAACGCAGCCTGCAGGCTGGGCTCAACGCGGGTCACCTTGGCGAGATAGATATTTCCGCGGAGTTGCTTGCGGGTCTGGCTCTCGAAATCGAACTCTTCAACGCGGGCGCCATCCACGACCACCACACGCGTCTCTTCTGCGTGGGCGGCGTCGATCAACATCTTCTTCGACATAAAAGGTATCTCCACGGCGCGCGGCGGACGCTAGGTCCGGGCGCCGATATGATTGAAAGGCGCGCACGTCACCGCCCGTCGCCCCGCCGAAGCGGTTGCGGAAGGTCGGTCGCCAAAGGCGGTCGGGTGCGGCGCAGCCCATAAGGTTTCTGTGTTCCTTAAACGCGCCGGAGGCGCGGATCGGATGGAGCGTCGACGCCGGGGGCGGCTTAAGGGCCCGACGCGGGCCCTGCGGGACGATCCATGCGAAGGCTTCGCGCCTCACGCTGGTAATCGAACCCAAACTCGTTCAGTCCGGCGGTTCCGGCCATGAATGCGAATTGCATCCTCAAAGAATGCAGCCGCGTCCGTGAGATAGGAACCGCTCACGCTTTCCGCCATGACGATCACGGCGCTCAGCGCGCGGACCATAGTGTAGCAACATCGCGCCGCAAAAGAAAAGCGCTCGACTGCACGCCCCTGCGCGGCCATGTCGCGTGCGAGGTTAACGCTTTCTCTACCGTAAAATGCGCATATCAGTTTTTCGGTTTAAGTTGAGCGCCTGGGGGCGACGGTAGGCATGAGCAGGGTTCTGATCTCGGCGGCGAGGACAGGATGGGCGCGGGCGGCGATGATCGTCGGCGGCCTGGCCCTGGCTGGCGTCGCCGTGGCCATGGCCCAGGGCCCCGCGCCGGCCGCCGGCGTGCAGAAGGTCCGCTTCGGCGGCGACCGCAACGAAACCCGCATCGTCATCGACCTGGACCGCGCCGCCACCGGCAAGCTGCTGGCCGACGGGGCCGGCGACCGCCGCGTGGTGATCGGCCTGCCCAACGTGACGACCGGCGGCGACCTGCAGGGGACCGGCCAGGGGCTGGTCGAGCGCTGGGCGATCGACGAGGCAGCCGGCGGCGCGCGCCTTCGCCTGGACCTTAAAGCCAACGCCGAGGTCCGCCGGCGCTTCCTGCTGCCCCCGAGCGACGGCGCCTCGGCCTACCGCTATGTCATCGACCTGAAGTCCACGGACGCGCCGGGCGCCGCCCAGGCCCCGGTCCTGAAGCCGACCCTGGTCTCGGCCCCGGTCAAGGCTTCGGCCCTGCGCCTGAAGAAGGTCATCGTCATCGACGCCGGTCATGGCGGCAAGGACCCGGGCTCGTCGGGCGCCAACACCGCCGAGAAGGATGTCACCCTGGCCGCCGCCAAGGCGCTGAAGGCCAAGCTGGAGAAGTTGGGCCGCTACACCGTGGTCATGACCCGCCAGTCCGACACCTTCGTGCCGCTGGAAAGCCGCGTGCAGATCGCCCGCCGGGCCGACGCCGACCTGTTCATCTCGCTGCACGCCGATTCGGGTCCCGACGCCGCCACCCGCGGCGCCAGCGTCTACACCCTGTCGGAAAAGGGCACCGAGCGCGTGGCGCGGGTGCTCGAGAAGGACGACTGGCTGATGAAGGCCAACCTGCCGGGCCGCGACCGCGCGGTCAGCCAGATCCTGCTGGATCTGTCGCAGCGCGCCACCAAGAACCGCTCGGCCGCCTTCGCAGAAACCCTGCTGCAGTCGGTGGGCGAGGAGACGACCCTGCTGCGCCGCAGCCACCGCGACGCCGGTTTCATCGTGCTGCTGGCCCCCGACGTGCCCGCCGTGCTGCTGGAAATGGGCTTCATCACCAATCTCGACGACGAACAGCTGCTGAAGACCCCGGCCGGTCGCGACCGGCTGATGGACGCCGTCGCCGGCTCGATCGAATCCTATTTCGCCACCCAGACCCGGCTCGCCGCTCGCTAGCCCGGCGAGAGCCGTTGGCGCCTCGTCCGATGCGCGCTAGAGCCATGCGGGGGAAGACGCGTCGGACGTGGCCGATCCCTGCGACGGCGAAACCGCTTACCTTTTTGCCGATCGCGCTCTAGAGGATTCGAACGGAGCGGGCGAAATTGCGTCGCCCGACGGAGGCTGCGTGGATCTGAAGCCCAGAGAACGATGGATCGCCATCGCCGGCGTCGCGGTGTTGTCCGCGATCGCCGTGGCGGGCTTCACCATCGCCATCTACGCCGCCTGGCTGTTCCACGACATGCCCGACGCGGGCGAGCTGCAGGATTATCGTCCGCCCACCGCCACGCGCGTCTACGCCTGGGACGGCACCCTGATCGGCGAGTACAGCAAGGAACGCCGGATCTTCGTCCCTTACGACCAGATCCCGCCCCAGCTGGCCCAGGCCTTCCTGGCGGCCGAGGACCACAACTTCTTCAAGCACGGCGGCGTCGACGTCGGCGGCTTCTCGCGCGCTATGCTCAACAACATCGGCAACGCCGCGCGGGGCCGGCGCCTGGAAGGCGGCTCGACGATCACCCAGCAGGTGGCCAAGAACGTCCTGCTGACCAGCGACGCCACGGTCGGGCGCAAGTTCAAGGAAGCGATCCTGGCCCACCGACTGGAGCAGTCGCTGTCCAAGCAGCAGATCCTCGAGCTCTATCTGAACGAAATCTGGCTGGGCTACCGTTCCTACGGGGTGGGCGCGGCGGCCTACAACTATTTCGGCAAGTCGCTGCCCGAACTGAGCCTGGCCGAATGCGCCTATCTGGCCGCCTTGCCGAAGGGGCCGGACAACTACCATCCGATCCGCAACAAGGCGAAGGCCAAGGCCCGCCGCGACTGGATCCTGGGCCAGATGGCCGAACAGGGCTGGATCAGCCAGGCCGACGCCCGCAAGGCGATGGCCGAGGACCTGATCGTCCAGGCCGCTCCCAGCCGCGCCAAGTACCGCGACGCCGACTATTTCGTCGAGGAGGTGCGCCAGCGCGGCGTCGCCACCCTCGGCCCCCGCCTGAACGAGGGCGGCTACTACATGCGCACCACCCTGGACCCCAGGCTGCAGACCGCGGCCCGGGTGGCGCTGATGGAAGGCCTCGAGAAGTACGACCGCCGCCACGGCTGGCGCGGCGCCTGGGGTCATGTCGACGCGCTGGACGCCGCCCAGGATGGAAGTTGGGAGAAGCAGGCGCTGAAGAAGGCCCCGCCGTCGGAGCGCCGCGGCTGGCGCCCGGCCATCGTCACCTCGGCCTCGGGCGGCGTCCGCCTGGCCAAGGGGGAAGGCGAGGGGGCCATCGCCGGCGAGGACATGGCCTGGGCCAACGCCACCAAGGGCCTGAAGGTCGGCGATCTGGTGTTCGTCGAGAAGTCCGGCAGCTCGCCGAACTACCGCCTGCGCCAGACCCCGATCGTCAACGGCGCCCTGGTGGCGATGGAGCCCTATACCGGCCGCGTCGTGGCCCTGGTCGGCGGCTACAGCTTCTCGCTGTCGAACTTCAACCGCGCCACCCAGGCGATGCGCCAGCCGGGCTCGGCCTTCAAGCCGTTCGTCTACGCCACGGCCCTGGAGAACGGCTACACGCCGGCCAGCGTGGTGGTCGACGCCGCCATCACCCTGAAGGGGGCCAACGGCGAGGACTGGAGCCCGGAGAACTACCACAAGAAGTTCTATGGGGCCCTGCCGCTGCGCAAGGGGCTGGAGCAGTCGATCAACGCCATGACCGTGCGCCTGGCCCAGAGCGTCGGCATGAAGAAGATCGTCGAGACCGCCAAGAAGACCGGCGTGACCCACGACATGGCACCGGTTCTGGCCATGGCCCTGGGCGCGGGTGAGACCACGCCCTTCAAGCTGACCACGGCCTACACCGCGTTCGTCAACGGCGGCCGCCGGGTCGACCCGCACCTGATCGAGCTGGTGCAGGACCGCGAGGGCAAGGTGATCTTCCGCGCCGACAAGCGCGACTGCGTCCGCTGCAACGCCGGCTTCAACGGCGATGAGAGCCCGCGCATCCCGGCGCTGGGCGAGCAGGTCATGGACCCGATCACCGCCTACCAGATCACCTCGATGCTGCAGGGCGTGGTCCAGCGCGGCACCGCGGCCCAGGCCAGTTCGCTGGGCTATCCGCTGGCGGGCAAGACCGGCACAACCAACGAATACCGCAGCGCCTGGTTCATGGGCTATTCGCCCAACCTGGTGGTCGGCGTGTTCATCGGCTTCGACGACAACCGCTCGCTGGGCGAGGGCGAAACGGGCGCGACCGGCCCGGTGCCGATCTTCATGGACTTCATGCGCGAGGCCCTGAAGGGCCAGCCCAAGACCGAGTTCAAGGCGCCCAAGAACGCCAAGTTCGCCATGGTCCGGGGCATCCGCGAGGCCTTCCGCCCCGGCACCGAGCCCAAGGTCGTGGCGCCGACCGAGAGCACCGGCCCGCAGCCCTACGACGAGGCCTGGCCCGGCGGCCAGATCGGCCCGAACCCGACCCAGGGTCCGACCAAGCCGCCCACCCAGGCGCCGGACATCAGCGGCCTCTACTGATCGACGGCCGATCACCCCCCAATCTTTCGGGGAGTCATTGCGCCGACTCCGGGCGCGGGCTATGTCCCGCGCCCTTCAACACTGTCACGGAGCTACGTGATGAGACCGGATGTCGAGGCCGCCGCGGCCGACATCGAGCAGTCCGTGGGACTGCTCAGGAGGCGTCTTTGACTGGGATGTCGCCCTTAGAAAGCTCGATGAGCTGAACGCCCGGGTCGAGGACCCGACCCTCTGGGACCGCCCGTCGGAAGCCCAGGCGGTCTCCCGCGAACGCGCCAGCCTGGCCGCCCGCGTCGAGGCCGTGCAGAGCATCGAACGCGACGTCAAGGACGCCGTCGACTACGCCGAACTGGCCGACATGGAAGGCGACGAAGCCTCCCTGGAGGACGCCCGCGCCCAACTGAAGGCCATCAAGGAACGCGCCGCCCGCGCCGAACTCGAGGCCCTGCTGTCGGGCGAGGCCGACGGCAACGACGCCTATATCGAGATCAACTCCGGGGCCGGCGGCACCGAGTCGTGCGACTGGGCCGGCATCCTGCTGCGGATGTACACCCGCTGGGCCAACGCCCACGGCATGACCACCGAGCTGATCGAAGAGACCGACGGCGACCAGGCCGGGATCAAGTCCGCGACCCTGCTGGTCAAGGGCCCCAACGCCTATGGCTGGCTGAAGACCGAGGCCGGAGTGCACCGCCTGGTGCGCATCAGCCCCTACGACAGCAGCGCCCGGCGCCACACCTCGTTCGCCTCGGCCTGGGTCTATCCGGTGGTCGACGACACGATCGAGATCGAGATCAACCCGGCCGACGTGCGCACCGACACCTACCGGGCCTCCGGGGCCGGCGGCCAGCACATCAACAAGACGGACTCGGCCGTGCGCCTGACGCACATCCCGACCGGCATCGCCGTGGCCTGCCAGGCCGGCCGTTCGCAGCACCAGAACCGCGAGGAGGCCTGGAAGATGCTACGCGCCCGGCTCTACGAGGCCGAGCTGCAGAAGCGGGAAGCCGCCCAGCAGGCGCTGGAGGACCAGAAGACCGACATTGGCTGGGGTCACCAGATCCGCAGCTACGTCCTGCAGCCCTACCAGATGGTCAAGGACCTGCGGACCAACGTCGAGACCTCCGACACCCAGGGCGTGCTGGATGGCGACCTGGACGCCTTCATGGGCGCTTCCCTGGCCCAGCGGGTCGGGGCGACGCGGGACGCCTCGGCCTAGGGCCGGCGCGGTCCTCGAAAAAGCAAAACGCCCCGGAGCGATCCGGGGCGTTTCTGTTTTAGCCGGCCGGCTTGGCCAGGGCGGGCGTCGGCGCCGGCTGCGGCGCGGGGGCCGGCTGCGGCGGCGCGGCCGGACGCTGGAACTTCAGGCTGCGGCCCTGGAAGAAGGCCCCGGTCTCCATCGCCAACTGCTCGTGGGTGATGTCGCCGTCGATGTAGGAGGTGCCGTAGAGGCGGACCTGCTTGGCGGTGATCGCCCCGACGATGCGTCCGCGGACCTCGACAGCCTCGGCATAGACCGAGCCCTCGATGTGGCCGGTTTCGCCGATCGTCAGCCGACCGACGCGCACGTCGCCGCGGACCACGCCGTCGATCTGCAGCTCGCCGTCGCCGGTGATGCCGCCCTCGATGGTGATGTCGGGCGAAATCAGCGACGCCACCTTTGGCGGCGCCTTGCGGGCGGTTTCGGGAACGGGCGCCATGGACATCGGCAGCGGCTCGATGCGGGCCGGTCCCTTGGGCGCCTTAGCTTGCTTGCTGAACATACTCACCAGCCTTCAAGAAACGGTTCGGGTTCTGGGCCCGTCCGTTGACCCATACTTCGTAGTGCAGATGCGGACCGGTCGAACGGCCGGTCGAGCCCATGGCCGCGATGCGCTGGCCGATCGCCACGCGCTGGCCGACCCGGACCGAAGCGGCCTGCAGGTGGGCGTAGCGGGTCTTGAAGCCGTTGCCGTGGTCGATCTCGACAACGTTGCCGTAGCCCGAGCGCACGCCGACGAACGAGATCACGCCCGGGGCGGTCGCCATGATCGGCGTGTAGAACGAGCCGGGGAAATCCAGGCCCGAATGGAAGGCCGGGCGATGGGTGAACGGGTCGAAGCGGACGCCGTAGCTGCTGCTCAGCGCCGGATTGTTGGTCGGGCGGTAGAAGGGCAGCTTCTGCGAGGCGGCGCTCAGCTGGCGCATGTCCGACATGTCGGTGGCGGCGTGCTGGATCCGGCCGGCGAATTCCTCGTCGACGTCGAGCACGGCGGCCAGGGCGCGGGGGTCCTTGGCCTCGATCAGCGGGCCGCCCAGCGACGAGCCGCCCCGGCCGGTGAACGAACCGGCGTCGAGGCCGGCCATCCGCATGGCCAGGCGCAGGCGCTCGGCCCGGCTCTTGGCGAAGGTCTCGGCGGCGTCGATCAGGCGCTCCTGATCCATCCGCGTGGCCTGGATGCGCTCGACCGGCGAGGCGCCCAGCGTATGGGGCTTGGAAATCTGCAGGGCCTGGACCGCGCCGGGCACGCCCTTGAAGTCGCTGAGCAGGAGGGCGAGGGCGGCGTGGCGCTTCTCGACCGAGCTGGCCAGCTCGTCCAGCGAACCGCTGCTGGCCGACAGCTGGGCCACGGCGCTGTTCAGGCGGGCCTGGCGATCGGCGTTGAGGCGCTCGTAATAGGCCTTCTGCTTGATGACCATCTGGTCGGTCGAGCTGACCGACAGGGCGTTGACCATCATGGCGGCCGTGCACACGCCCATCCACAGCGCCGCCGCGGCGACGCCCGTGGCGCACATCAGTTGCTTGCCGGTGGAGAAAACGTAGCCGCGCATCTCGCCGCCGGAGCGCACATACAGGTGGCGCTCGGGGAACAGCTCTTCCAGGGATTGTCGCAGTCGCTTGAAGCGCGTGATCGCCATCGCCCTAGGAAACCCCCGTTTTCAAGGTCCCGGCGATATGCAACGAGAAAGCGGAAACGCGCAAGATACTTCGCGCCCGACGTGAACGCAGGGCGACGTTTTGCTTAAACAATTCAACCGATAAAAGGTTCCGCGACCGATTGCCACCGTTCGGGGGCTTTTAGTGTTGCGATAACCGCACGCCTGAGGCCGGCGCGCCACACCGCTACTTCAGGGCTTTGGCGGCCGTCAGCACCGCCTTGATGTGGTTGGGCACCTTCACCTTGCGCCACACGTTGCGGACCACGCCCTCGCGGTCGATCAGGAAAGTCGAGCGGTCGATGCCCATGTACTTGCGGCCGTACATGCTCTTCTCGACCCAGGCCCCGTAGGCCTCGACGATCTCGCCGGTGGAATCGGCCGCCAGTTCGACGGTCAGGTCGTGCTTCTTGCGGAACTTGGCGTGCGAGGCGACGCTGTCCTTGGACACCCCGACAATCACCGCGCCCAGCTTGGCGAATTCCTCGACCTCGGACGAGAACTGCAGGGCCTCGGAGGTGCAGCCGGCCGTGTCGTCCTTCGGATAGAAGTAGAGCACGACGTTCTTGCCCTTCAGGCCCGAAAGGCTGACGCGGCCGGTGTCGGTGGCTAGGTCGAAGTCGGGGGCCTTGTCGCCGGGTTCCAGCATCGTGCTCTTCCTCAAGTCACTCGCAACGGGTCGAAGGGCCCGGACGAGTCTCGGACCCGTCCGGGCATACGATACCTAAACGGGCTTCACCAACACGATCTTCTTCTTGCCGGCCGCCAGCTTGACGACGCCGTCGACCAGGTCGGCCTCGGTGACCACGCGGTTGGCGTCGGGCTCGGCCTTGTCGTTGACCTTGACCCCGCCGCCCTGGGCCAGGCGACGGGCCTCGCCGCGCGAGGCGGCCAGGCCGGCGTCGGCGAACAAGTTGGCCAGGACGATCCCGGCCTTCAGGTCCGCGGCGGGAACCTCGAAGGTCGGCAGGTCGGCCGACAGCGCGCCTTGCTCGAACGCCTTCTCGGCGGCGTCGCGGGCCTTGCGGGCCTCGTCCTCGCCGTGGGCCATGCGGGTGGCCTCGTCGGCCAGCACCTTCTTGGCGTCGTTGATCTGGGCGCCCGGCAGGGCCTCCAGCTCGCCGATGCGGTCCAGGGGCAGGTCGGTGAACAGCTTCAGGAACCGGCCGACGTCGGCGTCTTCCGTGTTCCGCCAGAACTGCCAGTAGTCGTAGGGGCTCAGCTGCTCGGCGTTCAGCCACACCGCGCCCGACATGGTCTTGCCCATCTTGGCGCCCGAGGCGGTGGCCAGCAGCGGCGTGGTCAGGCCGAAGGCGGCCTTCTGGTCGACGCGGCGCGTCAGCTCCACGCCGTTGAGGATGTTGCCCCACTGGTCCGAGCCGCCCATCTGCAGCACGCAGCCATGGGCGCGGTTCAGCTCCAGGAAGTCGACCGCCTGCATCAGCATGTAGTTGAATTCGAGGAAGGTCATCGGCTGCTCGCGCTCGAGCCGCAGCTTGACCGAGTCGAAGGCCAGCATCCGGTTGACCGTGAAGTGCACGCCGTAGTCGCGCAGGAACTGCACGTAGCCGAACTTGCTCAGCCACGCGTCGTTGTCGACCATGATGGCGTCGGTCGGCCCGTCGCCGAAGGTCAGGAACTTGGCGAACACCTGCTTGATGCCGGCGATGTTGGCCGCGATGTCGGCGTCGCTCAGCAGCTTGCGGCTCTCGTCCTTGCCGGTGGGGTCGCCGACCTTGGTCGTGCCGCCGCCCATCAGGACGATCGGCTTGTGGCCGGCCTGCTGCAGGCGGCGCAGCATCATGATCTGGATCAGCGAACCGACGTGCAGCGAAGGGGCGGTGGCGTCGAAGCCGATGTAGGCGGTGACGATCCCGCCGGCGGCCGCCGCGTCCAGTTCCGCCGGATGGGTGATCTGGTGGATGTAGCCGCGCGCCTGCAGGGTCTGGAGGAATTCCGACTTGAAGGCGGCGGGGGCGGCGGACATGGCTCGACTCTCTGAATTGGACGTATTCGAAGACAACGGGGGGCCGTCTAGCACGGCGGGATCGGGTTGTGAGGACTTCATTTGGGGTCTCCGGGAGGGGCCGGAGCGCATGATCGATCTTGGACGACCCCGGCGAGGCGGGGTGGCGGCGACGTGCTTCGTCGGCCTCCCGCTATGGCAGCGGGCGGTAATACGGACGAGGCATGACGCGGGCGTCGATCATGGGGCCTAGCTACCCGGCGCGGGCCGTGGCAGTCAACCAGACCATGCGTATCCTGGGATTCATGACCGGCACCTCGCTCGACGCGGTCGACATGGCGGTGCTCGAGACCGACGGCGTCGAGATCCAGGCCTTCGGGCCGTGCGGCGAGCGGAAACTGCGCGAGGCGACCCGCGACCTCCTGCTGGTGGCCACGGAGGTGGCGCGGGGCTGGCCGCGCGACAAGCCCGCGCCCGACATCTTCGCCGAGGCGGCCCAGGCCGTGGCCGACGAGCATTTCCACGCCGCCGAGAGCTTCCTGGCCGAGCACGGCCTGGCCTGGTCCGAATTCGACCTGCTGGGCGTGCACGGCCAGACGGTGCTGCACGAGCGGCCGCATCCGGGCCGGATCGGCCGGACGGTGCAGTTGCTGGACGCCGAGCGTCTGGCCCGCGCCTGCGGGCGGCCGGTGGCCTTCGACTTCCGCACGGCCGACGTGGCGGCGGGCGGGCAGGGGGCGCCGCTGGCCCCGATCTATCACGCGGCCCGGGCCCGGGCCTCGGGCCTGCCGGCGCCGGTGGCGGCGCTCAACATCGGCGGGGTGGCCAATATCACCCTGATCGGTCCCGACGATGACCTGCTGGCCTTCGACACCGGGCCGGGCAACGGCATGATCGACCTGATGCTGCAGGCGCGCGGCCTGGGCCGCTTCGACGAGAACGGCCGGCTGGCGGCGGCGGGCGTCGTCGACGAGGCGGTGCTGAACACCTTCCTGGCCAGCGACTATTTCTCCGGCCCGGCCCCCAAGTCGCTGGACCGCTATGATTTCCCGCTCGACCTGGTCGATCCCCTGTCCTCCGAGGACGCCGCCGCCACCCTGGTGGCCTTCACCGCCGAGGCCGTCGTCAAGGCGTTCGAGCACGGCCAGCGCCCCGACGCCCTGATCGTCTGCGGCGGCGGCCGTCACAATCCGCAGATCATGAAGGCGCTGACCGAACGGGCGCCGGTCCCGGTCAAGACCGCCGAAGCCGTCGGCTGGCGCGGCGACGCCATCGAGGCCGAGGCCTTCGCCTACCTGGCCGCCCGCACGGCGCGCGGGCTGCCGATCAGCTTCCCCGGAACCACCGGCGTGGCCGCGCCGATGACGGGCGGCAGGATCATCGAGCCTTAGCAGGTCCTGTTCCTCCGATGCGGTCAGCACTTGCCCCCTACGGACCGCTTCGCGGTCGTCTTCCCCCGCAGGGGGAAGAGCGCTGGTGCGAAGGCTCCGCCCCCTATGGGGGCGGACAGGCGGCGAAGCCGCCAGGTGGGGGCAAGGGGGTGAGCCACGGCTTTTCAGCCTCACGCGATCTCTCGCTGAAGGTATGGAAAGGGCTGCGGAGCGCCGGACATCGTCCGGAGTTTGAAAAAGAATACCGTTTCGACGAAGCCCGATCGCTCCGCGCGGTCGTTATCCGGAAGCGCGGCGGCGCCGAGTTCTGTTCGAACCTCGCCGCCTTGAAGCCTCCGACGGGCGGGCCAGGTCAACGACACCCGGTCCCGGACCGCGAGCGTCTCACCGCCCGCCTGCTGCTCAATCGGCCTCCATCCAACGCTGTATCCGTGTTCCGAGCCCAGCCGGCACCAGATGGATGGAGTTGATCCTCTCGGACCGCCGACAGAGCTTCCCGCTCGATCGCCCCTCGCCGCCGCATCGGTCGCTGGCCATGCGCCCTTTCCCGCGTCGAGGTGGGAGCATTATGCGGGCGTCTGGAAGGGGGAGGATAAGTTTGGTCGAAAAAATCCAGGGTGTTGATTTCGCTGAGCTTTGTCTCGCGAGCACCGAGCACGACGACCTGTCCCTCCCCCTTGTGGGGAGGGTGGCCCTGGCGGAGCCAGGGTCGGGTGGGGTTTGCTGAGTCAGCAAGACGAGTCAGCAGGCCCCACCCGTCGGCTTCGCCGCCTCCCTCCCCACAAGGGGGAGGGAGTCATCGTCAGGCATCCTGCACGCTCAATGCAGCTTCAGCCGCCCCGCCACCCGCTGCTGCAGCAGCCGGGCCAGGGCCAGAACGATCGTCTTGGGCGTGCCCATGATCGCCCGGTGGTGGTCCAGATGCAGCGAGATGTAGGCCCACTTGGCGATCAGGCCCTCGACGAAGAAGTTCGGCCCGCCCAGCCCGCCCATCAGGGCGCCGACGCCCCGGTTCTCGCCCAGCGAGACCAGCGAGCCGAAGTCCTTGTAGACGAACGGCGCCTCGACCCGGCGCTGGCCGAGGCGGGCGATCAGGGCCTTGGCCAGGTAGCTGGCCTGCTGGTGGGCGGCCTGGGCGCGGGCGGGCACAATGCTGCCTTCCTTGCCCTCCGTCCCGACCCACGGCACGGCGGCGCAGTCGCCCAGGGCCCAGACGTCGGGGGCCGAGGTCTCAAGCCGGTCGTTGACCACGAACTGGTTGGTCTTGTTGGTCTCCAGCCCGTAGGCCGTGTTGCCGGGCGCGGCCTTCACGCCCGCCGCCCAGACGATCAGGTCGGCCGGGATGTCGCCCTGACTGGTCTCCAGCCGGTCGGGATGGACGGCGACGACCTTGGCCCCGGTGTGGACCCGCACGCCCTTGCGCTCCAGGGCCACGGTGGCCTGGTCGGAGATCTTCTCGGGCAGGCCGCCCAGGATGCGCGGCGCGGCCTCGACGATGGCGATGTCCAGCCGGAAGCGCTGCTCGCTGCCCAGGCTGCCCAGCAGCTCGCGATGGGCCTCGATCAGCTCGGCCGACAGCTCGACCCCGGTGGCCCCGCCGCCGACGATGGCCACGCTCATGGTCTTCTCGGCCGAGAACGAGGCCTTCATGAAGGCGGCCAGCAGGCGGGTGTGGAAGACCTCGGCGTCCTCGGTGCGTTCCAGCAGGTGGGCCTGGTCGGCGCCCGGGGTGCCGAACAGGTTGCTGCCGCTGCCGATCGCCAGCACGCCCCAGGTGAAGGTCACGCTACGCTCGGGCACCAGCACCTTGCCGCCTTCCGCCAGGATCGGCTTGAGGCTCAGGCGCTTGGCGACCGGGTCGAAGCTGTCCAGCTCGCCCAGCAGGAAGCTGAAATGGTTGGCGCGGCCCAGGATCGAGTAGGAGAGCCCCTCCTGGTGGGTGTCCAGCGTGCCGGCGGCCACCTCGTGCAGGGTCGGCTTCCAGATGTGGAAGCTGGAACGATCGATCAGCAGGACGCGCTCCTTGCCGGCCTTGCGGCCCAGCTTGCGTCCCAGCCGCGCCGCCAGTTCCAGCCCACCGGCTCCCCCGCCGACGATCACGATGTCGTAGTGCATGCCCGCCATCCAGAAATTCCTCAGATGGTGAATATATAGGAGGTTCGAAGAACGATGTCAGGCCAGGTTCAACTGCCAGGACACCCCGAACCGGTCGTTCACCCAGGCGAAGCGCCGGCTGAAGCCGTAGTCGCCCGCCGGCATCAGCACCGCCCCGCCTTCGGCCAGGGCGGCGGCCAGGCGCTCGACCTCGGCCTCCGAGGCGCAGTCTACGAACAGGGACGAGGAGGGGGTGAAGCCGAAGGCGTGCTTCACGAAGCTGTCGGAGACGAAGACCTCCTGGCCGCCGATCCGGAAGCGGGCGCGGATCACGGTGCCGTCGGGACCGGGTCCGGCGGCGCCGTAGCGTTCGATGTCGAGGATTTCCCCGTCGGGGAACAGCGAGACGTACCAGGTCATCGCCGCTTCGGCGTCCTGGTTCTGGAACATCAGGAACGGCCGTATGGTCTGGCTCACCGTCATCCTCCGCGAACAGCGTTCGACGCAGAATGACGGTGAGTTGTCCAGGATCGCAAGCTTTATGGTACCGGTAACTCGCGATCAGCGAGCCTTAACCGGCGCCAGGGCCTACGGGATCGGATTGGCTTCCAGGCGCTTGTCCAGATAGTCGCCGACGCTCTTCTCGACCGACGGCAGGTGCTCGGCCCAGAAGTGGGTGGCCTTGTCGACCACTTCGTAGTCGATGACGATGCCCTTCTGGGTGCGCAGCTTGGAGACCACGCGCTCGACCTCGACCGGCGGCACGACGGTATCGGCCGCGCCCGTCAGGATCAGGCCCGAGGCCGGGCAGGGGGCCAGGAAGCTGAAGTCGTACATGTTGGTCGGCGGCGACACCGAGATGAAGCCGTCGGTTTCCGGACGGCGCATCAAGAGCTGCATGCCGATATAGGCGCCGAAGCTGTAGCCGGCGACCCAGGTCTGGGCGGCGGCGGGATTGTTGGACTGCAGCCAGTCCAGGGCCGTGGCCGCGTCGGCCAGCTCGCCGATGCCGCTGTCGAACTCGCCCTGGCTGCGGCCCACGCCGCGGAAGTTGAAGCGCAGGGTCGCGAAACCGCGCTTCATGAACAGGTGGTACAGCTGCACCGAGACCGGGTGGTTCATGTGCCCGCCCGCCTTGGGGTGCGGGTGCAGGATCAGCGCGATCGGGGCGTTGTCGGTCTTGCCCGGCGAATAACGGCCCTCGATGCGGCCCGAAGCTCCGGTCAAAATCACGTCAGGCATTCAAGGTCCCTATCCAAAAAGGGGCGACGGGGCCGCGTTCCTGGGCCCGGAAGGGCGAAGGAATACTTGACCACTGCGCTTGGTCTTCCTAAATCCGCACCGCGCGGCTCGGTCTTTTCGCAAGAGCCTCGTCGCGAAGTCGCGGCTTGTAGCACACGCCTAAGCCGATGCGCGGGGAATCCGCAAGGAGATAAGGCGCATGCGCCTGAGCACCAAGGGACGCTACGCGGTCATGGCCATGACCGATCTGGCCCGCCAGCAGGACCAGGCCGAAGGGCGCGCCGTCGCCCTGGCCGAGATCGCCGCGCGCCAGCAGATCTCGCTTTCCTATCTCGAGCAGCTTTTCGCGCGCCTGCGCCGCAAGGGCCTGGTGGTCAGCGCCCGGGGCCCCGGCGGCGGCTATCGCCTGGCCCGCGAGGCCCGCGACACCGCCATCGCCGACATCGTCCTGGCCGTGGACGAGCCGCTGCGCGCCACCCGCTGCGGCGTCGCGATCGGCGCCAAGGGCGGCAAGACCGCCGCCAGGGGCTGCATGGCCGGCGGCGCCCAATGCCTGACCCACGACCTGTGGGAAGAGATGGGCCGCCAGATCCACGGCTACCTGGCCAGCGTGTCGGTCGCCGACGTGCTGGACGGCACGCTGCGGGAGCGCGCCCTCAAGGCAAGAGCTGGGGAGATGGCGGCGGCGTGACCAAGCCCTCGATCTATCTCGACTACAACGCCACCGCCCCGATCCGCCCCGAGGCGCGGGACGCGGTGCTGCGCGCCTTCGAGACCGCGGGCAATCCGTCGTCGGTGCACGCCAGCGGCCGGGCCGCCCGCGACATCGTCGAGACCGCCCGCAAGCAGGTCGGCGAGCTGGTCGGGGTCGTGCCGGGCTCGGTCACCTTCGTCAGCGGCGGCACCGAGGCCAACGCCCTGGCCATCGGCAGCGCCGCCTTCGCCGGCTTCAACCGCGTCATCGTCAGCGAGGGCGAGCACGACGCCGTCCTCGAAACCGCCGCCGCCTCGGGCCTGCAGGTCCTGAAAATGCCGCTGGACGCCGACGGCGTCGCGCGCCTGGACTGGCTGGAAGAGGCCCTGAGCGACGAGGGCCGGGCCCTGGTCTGCCTGATGCTGGCCAACAACGAGACCGGCGTGATCCAGCCGATCGCCGAGACCTCGGCCCTGGTGCGCGCGGCCGACGGCTGGCTGCACGTCGACGCCGTCCAGGCCGCCGGCAAGATCGCCATCGACTTCACCGCCCTCGGCGCCGACACGATGGCGCTGTCGGCCCACAAGCTGGGCGGACCGCAGGGCGTCGGCGCCCTGGTGGCCGGCACCCGCGCCACGATCGTCCGCCAGCAACACGGCGGCGGCCAGGAGCGCGGCCGCCGGGCCGGCACCGAGAACGTCGCCGGGATCGCCGGCTTCGGCGCGGCCGCCGAGGCGGCGGCTCGCGACTTGCCCTCGATGGCCAATCAAGGCACATGGCGCGACGCCTTGGCCGAACGGGTCAAGGCCGTCGGCGCGGTCGTGCTCGGGGAGGGCGCCCAAGAGCGCTTTGGGCGTCTGCCCCAAACCCTTTGTCTGGCGGCCGAGGGCTTCGCCTCGCAGATCCAGGTGATGAACCTGGACCTGGCGGGGGTGATGGTCAGCGCCGGCAGCGCCTGCTCTTCGGGCAAGGTCAAGGCCAGCCGCGTGGTGGACGCCATGGGCCGGGCGGACCTGGCTCCGTTCGCCCTGCGTGTCAGCGGCGGCTGGGCCACGACCGAGCAAGATTGGATTTCCTGCGGCGACGCCTGGCTCGCCGCCTATTCGCGTATCGGCGCCCGGCGCCGGGAGGTGGCGTAGTGGCCGCGGTCAAAGAGACCATTGATACCGTCGCGTCGCTCGAGAAGTACGAGCACGGATTCACGACCGATATCGAACAGGAGTTCGCCCCCAAGGGCCTCTCCGAGGACATCGTGCGCTTCATCTCGGCCAAGAAGGACGAGCCCCAGTGGATGCTGGACTGGCGTCTGGAGGCCTATCGTCGCTGGCTGGAGCTGGAAGAACCGACCTGGGCGAAGGTCGACTTCCCCAAGATCGACTACCAGGACAGCTATTACTACGCCGCCCCCTCCACCAAGGCCGGGCCCAAGAGCCTGGACGAGGTGGATCCCGAGATCCTGGCCGTCTACGAGAAACTGGGCATCCCGCTGAAGGAACAGGCCGTGCTGGCCGGCGTCGAGGGCGCGCCGCGCTACGCCGTGGACGCGGTGTTCGACAGCGTCAGCGTGGTCACCACCTTCAAGAAGGAGCTGGCGGCGGTCGGCGTCATCTTCTGCTCGATGAGCGAGGCGATCCGCGAGCATCCGGAACTGGTCAAGCAGTATCTGGGCAGCGTCGTGCCGACGTCCGACAACTATTTCGCCTGCCTCAACAGCGCGGTCTTCAGCGACGGCTCGTTCGTCTACATCCCGCCGGGCGTGCGCTGCCCGATGGAGCTGTCGACCTATTTCCGCATCAACGCCAAGGACAGCGGCCAGTTCGAGCGCACCCTGATCATCGCCGACAAGGGGGCCTACTGCTCGTACCTGGAGGGCTGCACGGCCCCCATGCGCGACGAGAACCAGCTGCACGCCGCCGTGGTCGAGCTGGTGCTGCTGGAAGACGCCGAGATCAAGTATTCCACGGTCCAGAACTGGTATCCGGGCGATCCGGAAACGGGGAAAGGCGGCATCTACAACTTCGTCACCAAGCGCGCCGACTGCCGCGGCGACCGTTCCAAGGTGTCGTGGACCCAGGTCGAGACCGGCTCGGCCATTACCTGGAAGTATCCGTCGTGCGTGCTGCGCGGCGAGGGCAGCTCGGGCGAGTTCTACTCGATCGCCGTGACCAACGGCCACCAGCAGGCCGACACCGGCACCAAGATGATCCATCTGGGCGCCAATACGAAGTCGCGGATCGTCGCCAAGGGCATCAGCGCCGGCAAATCGACCAGCACCTATCGCGGCCTGGTCTCGGCCCACCCCAAGGCCAAGGGCGCGCGCAACTTCACCCAGTGCGACAGCCTGCTGATCGGCAAGACCTGCGCGGCCCACACGGTCCCGTACATCGAGGCCCGCAACGGCCATTCGGTGTTCGAGCACGAAGCGACGACCACGCGCCTGTCGGACGACCAGCTGTTCTACTGCCAGCAGCGTGGGCTTTCGCAGGAGGAGGCCGTGGCCCTGCTGGTCAACGGCTTCGTCAAGGACGTGCTGCAGCAACTGCCCATGGAATTCGCCGTCGAAGCCCAGAAGCTGGTGGCGATCAGCCTGGAAGGCAGCGTGGGATGACCCTGGTCGCCATCGACCATGTGCAGCTGGCCATGCCCCCGGGCGGCGAGGACGCCGCGCGCCGGTTCTACGGCGACGTCCTGGGCCTGCCCGAGACGCCCAAGCCCGAGCACCTGGCCCGGCGCGGCGGCTGCTGGTTCGAGGACGGCGGCCTGAAGATCCACCTGGGCGTCGAGGCCGACTTCCGTCCCGCGCGGAAGGCGCATCCGGGGCTGCTGGTCAGCAACCTTCCGGCGCTCAAGGCCAAGCTGTCGGACGGCGGCTTCGCCCTGAAGGACGACGAGCCCCTCGAAGGCTACGACCGCATCTATGTCGACGACCCGTTCGGCAACCGCATCGAACTGCTGGAGCCGCTGAGCGGCGCCCGAAAGACCAACGAGACCCATGCTTAAGATCGAAAACCTCCACGCCCGCGTCGAAGACAAGCCGATCCTCAAGGGCGTCACGCTCGACGTGCCGGCCGGCGAGGTGCACGCCATCATGGGGCCGAACGGGGCCGGCAAGTCGACCCTGTCGTACGTGCTGAGCGGCCGTGGCGGCTATGAGGTCACGCAAGGGACGGCCACGCTGAACGGCGAGGACCTGCTGTCGCTGGAGCCCAACGAACGGGCCGCCAAGGGCGTGTTCCTGTCGTTCCAGTATCCGCTGGAGATCCCGGGCGTTCCGGCCCTAACCTTCATCCGCACCGCCCTCAACGCCCAGCGCCGCGCGCGCGGCGAGGACGAGATCGCCGCCCCGGCCTTCCTGAAGCTGGCCAAGGAAAAGGCCGCGGCGTTGAAGATCGACTTCGACATGCTCAAGCGCGGGCTGAACGTCGGCTTCTCGGGCGGCGAAAAGAAGCGGATGGAAATCCTGCAGATGGCGATGCTTTCGCCCAAGTTCCTGATCCTGGACGAGACGGACTCGGGCCTGGACATCGACGCCCTGAAGATCGTCTCCGAAGGCGTCAACGCCCTGCGCGCGCCCGATCGCGGCATGCTGGTCATCACCCACTACCAGCGCCTGCTGGACTACATCAAACCCGACCGCGTCCACGTGCTGGCCGCCGGCCGCATCGTCGCCTCGGGCGGGCCGGAACTGGCCCTGCAGCTGGAAGCCGAAGGCTACGACAAGTACGTCGGAGCGGCCGCCTGATGAGCCTGGCCTCCGCCCTCAAGACCGGCGACCTGACCCAGCTGCCGTCGCGCCGCGACGAGGACTGGCGCTGGACCGACCTGCGCGGCCTGATCCGCGCCGTCCCGCCCGCCTCGCCGGCGTTGGACGGCGACGTCGCGCCCGGTCCGTTCGACGGCCTGGCCGCCGACGAGATCCTGTTCGTCAACGGCCGCCAGCGCCACGCCGCGACCAGCGGCACGGGCGACGTGGTGACCCTGCGCTTCGTCTCGGCCAGCGAAGGCACGGCCCACGCCGCCGCCTACGCCATCGTCGTCGAGCCCGACACGACCCTGGTGCTGCTGGAAAGCCATGAGGGCCGAGCGGGCGGCTACTTCTCGGACGTCACCCTGGACATCGCGGTGGGCGAGGGCGCCCGCGTCGAGCGGATCGTGCTGATCGACGACCACGCCGAGGCCATCGACGTGGTCACCGCCGAAGTCGACCTGGCTCCCGGCGCGGTCTTCAACCAGACCGTCCTGACCGCCGGCGCCCGCCGCCAGCGGATCGAGACCCGCATCAACCACCCCGGCGCCCACGCCAACGTCAGGCTGGACGGCGTCTATGTGCTGGCCGACCAGCGCCACGCCGACCAGACCACCATCGTCACCCACGGCGGCGTCGACGGGATCACCAGCCAGCTGACCAAAGGCGTCGTCGATGGCCAGGCGCGCGGCGTGTTCCAGGGCCGGATCGTCGTCCAGCCCGGCGCCGACCAGACCGACGCCCGCATGGGCCACCACGCCCTGATCCTGTCGGACCGGGCCGAGGTCGACGCCAAGCCCGAACTGCTGATCTTCGCCGACGACGTCTCGTGCGCCCACGGCAACACCATCGGCGCCCTGGACGACGAGCAGGTCTTCTACGCCCGCCAGCGCGGCATCCCCGAGCTGGAAGCCAAGGCCATGCTGACCCAGGCCTTCCTGGGCGAGGTGGTCGAGCGCATCGAGCACGAGGGCGCGCGCGACATCGCCGTCGCCTGGGTCGCGGCCAAGCTGGGGAGGGCGGCGTAATGGCCCTGGACACGCCCTTCGCGCCCGCCTTCGACGTCGAGGCGATCCGCGCCCAGTTCCCGATCCTGGGCCGCCAGGTGCACGGCAAGCCGCTGGTCTATCTGGACAGCGCCGCCAGCGCCCAGAAGCCCGAAGCCGTGCTGAACGCCATGACCGGCCTGGCCCGCACCAGCTACGCCAACGTCCACCGCGGCCTGCACACCCTGGCCAACGAAACGACGCAGGCCTACGAGAACGCTCGCGAAACCGTGGCCCGGTTCATCAACGCCGAGCCGTCGGAGGTCGTCTGGACCAAGAGCGCCACCGAGGCGGTCAACCTGGTCGCCGACACCTTCGGCCGCTCGCTGAAGGCCGGCGACGAGATCGTGGTCTCGCAGATGGAGCACCACGCCAACATCGTGCCGTGGCACTTCCTGCGCCAGCGCTACGGCGTGGTCCTGCGGTTCGTGCCCGTCACCGACGACGGCCGCCTGGACATGGAGGCCTACAAGAGCCTGCTGTCCGCGCGCACCAAGATGGTGGCCATCAGCCACATGTCGAACGTGCTGGGCACCATCAACGACGCCGCCGAGATCGTCCGCCTGGCCCATGCGGCCGGCGCGCCGGTGCTGCTGGACGGCTGCCAGGCCATCGTCCACAGCAAGGTCGACGTGAAGGCCCTGGACGTCGATTTCTACGTCTTCTCCGGCCATAAACTCTACGGACCGACTGGCGTCGGCGTGCTGTACGGCAAGGCCGAGCGCCTGGCGGCGCTGCCCCCGTACCAGGGCGGCGGCGAGATGATCGGCTCGGTCTCGGAAGAGGTCATCACCTACGCCGACCCGCCGCACCGCTTCGAGGCCGGCACCCCGGCGATCCTCGAGGCCGTCGGCCTGGGCGCGGCCATCGAATGGCTGAACACGATTGATCGGGACGCCGCGCTGGCCCACGAGCACGCCCTCTACCAGCGGGTCGTCGACCAGCTGGACGGCGTCAACGGCGTGCGAATCCTGGGCGCGGCCCCGGGCAAGGGCGCGGTGCTGAGCTTCGTGGTCGAGGGCGCCCACGCCCATGACGTGGCCCAGGTGCTGGACCGTTACGGCGTGGCCGTCCGCGCCGGCACCCACTGCGCCGAGCCCCTGATGAAAAGGTTCGGCGTCACGTCGAGCGCCCGGGCTTCCTTCGCCCTATATAACACCCTGGACGAGGCCGACGCGTTCGTGAGCGCGCTGGCCAAGGCCCGTAGTTTCTTCAGTTGAGCCTCATGACCGAACCCGCCACCACGTCCGCGATCCCTCAGGCCGAACTCGACCGCCTGACCGACCAGCTGATCGAGAAGCTCAAGACCGTGTTCGACCCGGAAATCCCGGTCGACATCTACGAGCTGGGCCTGATCTACAAGGTCGACGTCAGCGACGAGAAGGACGTGGCCATCGACATGACCCTGACCGCTCCGGGCTGCCCGGTGGCCGGCGAGATGCCGGGCTGGGTCAAGGACGCGGTCATGGAGATCCCGGATATCAAGTCGTGCCACGTCGACCTGGTGTTCGAGCCGCCGTGGGATCCCTCGCGGATGAGCGACGAGGCCAAGCTGCAACTGAACATGTTCTGATCGGTTCGAGAGCCATGGAAACCGCCGTCACCCCGCGCGTTCGTCGCCCTCGACCCAAGGTCGTCACCCTGACGCCGGCCGCCGCCGCGCGGGTGAAGGAGATCATGGACAGGGCCGACAAGCCCTATGCCGGGCTGCGGGTGGGCGTGAAGAACGGCGGCTGCGCGGGCTCGGAATACATCTTCGAATACGCGGCCGAGAAGGGCCCGATCGACGAGGTGGTCGAGGACCAGGGCGTCACCATCCTGATCGACCCCAAGGCCGTGCTGTTCCTGATCGGCACCACGATCGACTACGAGACCACCAAGCTGTCGTCGAAGTTCGTGTTCAACAACCCGAACGAGACCGACGCCTGCGGCTGCGGCGAGAGCGTGACGATCCAGCCGGCGCCGGAGGCTTTGGACTGATGCTGGCCCGCACGCCGTCCTGCGTCGAATGCGGCCTGCCGTGGGGCGCGCCGCGCTTCCGTCACGAAGACGAGGCGCCGCTGTACTGGTCCGACACGGGCCTGCTGTGCTCGGCCCCGTGCGCCCAGGCCCATTTCGCCAGGCGCCGGGAGGACGGCACCTTCGTTCCCGTGCCGGCCGAGTGTCCGGTCGAGGTCTAGGACCTCAGGTCGTCGGGGCCGTCCCCGCGCCGAAGGCGATCGCGCCGAACGCCACCGCCAGGGCCACGAAGGGCAGGACCGAACCTATGGCCAGGAACCGCATCCGCCCGGTGCCCCCGCTGACGAAGCCGCCGATCGCCGCCAGCAAGGTCGTCAGCGGCAGGGCGAAACAGGCGTAGACGAAGGTGTAGATGGCCGCGTTCACGCCGCCGTCCGACGCCATCACCGACATGGCGGCCAGGCCCAGGGCCGGGACCGTCAGCACCAGCCAGATCGCCCCGACCACGAAGGCCAGGATGCGGCGGCCGCGCGACGCCCTTGCCGGCCGAAGCGGCGCCGCTGCGTCGATCGAAGTGTAGGTCGAGCGCATGAAGACCACCTATGGAAGTGATTTGAGAATTATCGACCTCAGGAAGAATCGCAAGTCTTCGATACGGCTCTTTCCGCACGACCTCAGAGGCAGCCTTTCCCGAACAGGCAGGCGCCCGTGATGCAGGGGAAAGGCGTGACCGCGAGGACGGCCATCACGCCGCTCGGGATCGTGACCCAGGCCAGGCCGCCCACGTCTCGAAAGGCCCGACGCACCAGGCACAGCCAGAAGATCGCGGTGACGCCCGTCGCCGCCATGATCGCATAGGCCATCCCGTCGCTGGTCGATAACGCGATCACCGTGGACAGGCCTAGGGCGAAGACGGCCGCTCCGTAGGGCGCGGCGAGATGGAACGCACGGCTGGATGGAAGTTCGAAGGCCGGCCCACCGCGACTAGACAACCGCCGTCTCCGGCCTCGTCGGAATGTTCTTCCGCCCGTTCCACTCGACCAGCACCGACGGCTTGACCGGCTCGCCGCGCGCCTGGGCGATCAGCTGGTTTGTGCGGGTCTCGATGACCTCTTCCATCTTGGCCATGAACGCGCTCTTGGACAGACCCTGGGGCAGGGGCGGCAGGAACTCGATGGTGGCCGTGCCCGGGGTCTTCGTCTTGTCCTGCTGCTTCCAGAAGCAGCCCAGGTTCGTCGCCACCGGCACCACCGGCAGGCCGAAGTCCTGGCTCATGTGGTAGACGCCGGTCCGGTAGCGGAACCGCTCGCCCGGCGCGGCCAGGTGGCCCTCCGGATAGATCAGGATGCGGCGGCCTTCGGCGGCCACCTGGGCGGCGCTCTGCGACAGGGCCTTGCGGGCTTCGGGCCCGCCGCAGCTGTCGACCACGATGGCGCCGAACTTCTTGAGGATCGCCCCGACCAGCGGGAACTTCTCCAGGTGGTCGCCGGTCACGAAGCTGAGATTGTCGACATTGGCGAACATCACGAAGCCGTCGCCCCAGCTGTGGTGCTTGGCGGCGATGATGAAGGCGCCCTTCGGCAGGTTCTCCTGGCCCTTCAGCTCGATCTTCACGCCGGCGAAGACCCTCAGGGCCCAGATCATCCGCTGGCTGTAGAGCCGCAGGGCGAAGGCGATCGGCTTGCGGCCCGGGAGCAGGGCGGAGAGGGCGGCCGACAGGCCGTAGAAGATCGACAGAACCCAGTAGTAGGCGTTGAACAGCGCGCTGCGCATGGTTCGTTGTCCCAAGGAGCCCTTCGGGGCGGGTTTATCGGGCGGAAAGCACGGCCTGGACGGCCGCCGTCATCAGGGGAGCATGAGCGGAAAGGTCGTCGTCGCCCAGGCGGCCGTAGGCCTTGTTCTGGGCGGTCTGGGTGATCACGCCCATGGCCATGGCCGCAACGACGCGCGGGTCGCCCGGCGGCAGCTCGGCGTCCATCATCGCGCGCTTGATCAGCCCCTCGACCACCGACACCGGGTCCAGGCCGTCCTCCTGGTAGTAGGGCAGGAAGTGGTGCAACTGCAGCAGGTGGAAGGCGAACAGCAGCCAGTCCTCGTCGGCCACGGTGCAATAGGCGCGGACCACGGCGGCGGCTTTGGCCTGGATACCCGTCGCCATGTCGGCATTGACCGAGATCAGGTCGGAAAGCCGCCGGTGCGTGGTCATGAACAGGCCCACGGCCAGTTCGTCCTTGCTCTTCCAGTGACGGTAGATCGCGCCTTCCGACACGCCGGCCTTGGCGGCGATCAGCTTGGTGGTGGCCGCGTCGACGCCGCGCTCGACGAAGACCTCGAGGGCGGCGCGTTCGATCTTGGGCTTGGCGTTCATGGCGCGAAGCTAGCACGCCTCCCACGCCTTGCAAGTGATTACTCACATTCGCCGTTCCGCGTTGACCTGGACGCGCGCGGCGGCCTAAGGCGGGCCATGGTCCAGACGATCCTGATCTATTCCATGGGCGAGGTGATCGGCGACGGGCTGATCAAGCTGCCGTTCATCGCCGGCCTGCGCGCCGCCTTTCCCCAAGCCAGGATCACCTGGTGCGCCGCCAAGGGCGAAACGGTCTATGCCGGCCCGCTGAAAGGCGTGGTGGCCGGCTATGTCGACGAGATCCTGACCGACGGTCCGACCGGCGACGCGCCGCTGGACGTGCTGCCCTGGGTCAAGCCGTTCGGCGGGCGGACCTTCGACCTGGTGATCGACACCCAGGAGAACCTGCGCCGCAGCCTGGTGGCCCGCCGCGCGGTCGCAAATGGGGGTTCGTTCGTTTCGGCCGCCGCCCAGGCCCGCAAGCCCGGCTGGCCGGCCGCCGTGGTCGAGCGCCTGGCCCGGCTGCTGGCCCTGGCCACCGACGGGACGGGCGCGCCGCGTCCCCTGACCCTGACCGATCCCGCCGCCGCCGACGCCGCCCGCGCCCTGCTGCCCACCGCCCGTCTCGGCGGACCGGTCTATGTCGGCCTGGCGCCCGGCGCCGGCGGCCAGGACAAGCGCTGGCCGCTGGAGCGCTACCTGGAGCTGGCCCGCTGCATCGAGGCGTCCGGCCGCAAGGCGGTGTTCTTCTTCGGTCCCGACGAGGCGGCCGACGCCCAGGCGGCGCGCGAAGCGGTCCCCGAGGCCCTGTTCCCGGAGAAGGACCGCACCGACGGCTTCCCGCAGGTGAAGGGGCCGATGCTGGCCATCGCCCTGGCCGGACGCCTGACCGCCGCCGTCGCCAACGACGCCGGCCCGGGCCACATGCTGGCGGCCGGTGGCGCGCCCCTGCTGTCGCTGCAGAAGACCCATCGCAAGGCGGTCAAGTTCCGCCCCGCCGCGCGCCGTCTTGAGCTGCTGGTCGCGGAGGACTACGGACAGGACATGGCCGCCCTGCCGCTCGACGTGGTGGAGGCCGCCCTGCAACGCCTGATCGCCGGAGCCTCCTGACATGCCCATCCTAGCCCCCGTCTCGGCCGGCGAACTGATCGACAAGATCACTATCCTGCGGGTCAAGGCCGCGCGGATCGGCGACGCGGCCAAGGAGGCCAATGTCCGCAAGGAGCTGGCCCTGCTGGAAGAGATCGCCGCGCGCGAACTCACGTCCTCGCCGGAGCTGGACGACCTGACCGACCAGCTGACCGAGATCAACGCCGCCCTCTGGGACATCGAGGACGGCAAGCGCGACTGCGAGCGTCGTCAGGACTTCGGCCCGCGATTCGTCGAGCTGGCCCGCCGCGTCTATGTCGACAACGACCGCCGCGCGGCCGTGAAGCGCCAGATCAACACCCTGGCGGGTTCCGACATCGTCGAGGAGAAGAGCTACAAGCCGTACCTGGCCGGGTAGGGCGGTTAGGACGCCAGGCGCGCGATCAGCGGGGCCAGGGCGTCCAGCAGGGCGTCGACGTCGCCGGGCGCGCCCGTCGCGGCGAAGACGTCCTCGAACTCGGCGATCTCCAGGCCGATCACCCGGTTGCGGGCCAGGACCGCGCCGGCCTCTCGCAGATCGGCGAAGGAGAGACCGTTCTCCACACTGTATTCCGTCGGGACCAGCCCCGGGTCCAGCACGTCGCAATCCAGATGCACATAGACCGGCCGGTCGCCGATCGCCTCGGCCAGGCGCCGGGCGATCCCCGGGCCGGCCGCCACCAGCCGGGGTCCGCCGCCGGCGATCAGGGCGGCCTCGCACGGATCCAGGTCCCGCGCCCCGACCAGCACGACGTCGGCCAGGCCCAGCCCGCAGCCCAGGCCGCTGTCCCAGACCCCGGCGGCGGCGGTCAGCACCATGCCGCCCAGGTAGCCGGTCGTGGAATGGGCGGGCTGGTTGCAGTCGCCGTGGGCGTCGAACCACACGACCAGGGCGTCGGGATGGTGGCGCAGCACGACGGGCAGGGCGGCGATCGAGGCCGCGCACCGGCCCTGGGTCACCAGCGACGCCTTGCCGTCGGCCAGCACGGCGTCCAGGCGCGCCGCCAGGGCCTCAAACCCTGGACGGGCCGCCTCCAACTCCTTGGACCAGCCGGCCGCCAGGGGCGGGGCCTGGGCGCCCACGTGCTCGGCGGCCAGGCCCAGGCGGGCCTCGAGCGCCGCGCCCACGGCCAGGGCGCCGGCCGCGCCGCGCGGATTGCGGTCGCCGGCGCGACCCTGGAAGACGGTGAGGGCGAGAGAAGACATGCCGCTTAGCTAGTCGCTGACCCGCGTTCGCGCTAGGCGCGCTTGCCGACGGTCTCCTCGACCCGCTCCTCGAAGTCGCCGAGGTTGCCGAACAGGTTCTCGATCGCGAACACCAGGCCGAAGACCCGCGCCGCGTCGTCGAAGGCCAGGGCCCGGGTGCCGCCGCCGGCCCGCAGGGTCTCGACCGCCCCCTGGAACGCCTGGTGGGCCTCGGCGAAGGCCAGGCGGTCGGGGCGGGGACCGCCCGACAGCAGGGCGGCGCAGGCCCTCAGGAACACGGCGCTGGCGTTCAGCATGGCCGCCGACGGCAAGGCCAGGCCGGGCGAGGGGAAGGCCTCGCGCAGCGCCCGGCCGATCATCACGCTGTCGTTGCGCAGCCGCCAGAGGGTGCGGGGCAGGGCGTCCGTCACCGAATGGTCGCTGAGCCGGCTGGCGCTCTCGCGATCGGCCTCGGTCATGGCCGTCTGCAGTTTGGACAGGGCCTTGAGCGTGTCGTCATAGTGGCCGCGCGCCTCCAGGTCGGTCGCGCCGCCCTTCAGCTTCAGGGCGTAGTGCTCCAGGAGGTCGGCCAGCAGCTCGGCCACCTTGTTGGCGTTGTCGACCACGGTGGCGTGGGCGCGGGCCGGGAAGATCAGCAGGGTGGCGGCGATGCCGACCACGCTGCCGACCGTGATCTCGGCCACCCGCAGGAAGGCAGCCACCAGCGGGTCCATGTGGGTTGTCGTGCCGATCAGCATGATCACGGCGGTCACCGGCGCGACCTTGAAGGCCGGGCGGACGGCGGCCAGGAAGGCCAGCAGGGCGGCGGTCACGGCCAGGATCGGGCCGCCGGCCTCGGGGAAGCGGGCGTGGACCATGGCCGCTCCGGCCCCGACCGCGGCCCCCACGGCGGTGCCCATCAGCCGCTCGATCGAGGCGGTGATGGTCGCGCCCAGGCTGGACTGGACGATGATCACGGCGGTGAACACCGCCCAGTAGCCCTGGGGCAGGCGCAGCAGGGTGGCCAGGGCGTAGGCGGCCACCACGGCCGATGACACCCGGATGGCGTGGCGCAGCTCGGTCTGGCGCGCGGCGGCCTTGGCCAGGGCGGTCCGGGAAAGCTCCAGGCCGACGAAGCGTCGCCAGTCGCTGGGCGCGGTCTCCGGCATCTAGGCCACGGCCTCGCGCAGCATCTCCAAGGCGGTGCGCACGGCGGCCAGCTGCACGCCCTCGCGCGTCTCGCCGTCGAACAGCTCGTGACGGTGGACGACCGAGCGGTTGGCCCGGGCGACGGCGAAATGCACCGTGCCGACGGGCTTCAGCGGCGAGCCGCCGCCGGGTCCGGCCACGCCGGTGATGGCGACCGCCACATGGGCGTTGCTGGCCTCCAGCGCGCCCTCGGCCATCATCCGCGCGACGACTTCCGACACCGCCCCGTGGTCGGCGATCAGGTCGCCCGGCACGCCCAGCATCTCGCTCTTGGCCCGGTTGGTGTAGGTGACGAAGCCGCGCTCGAAGACGTCGGACGCCCCGGCGATGTTGCAGATCGCCCCGGCCACGAGCCCGCCCGTGCAGCTCTCGGCCGCGGCCAGCCGCAGCGACCTGCCGCGGGCTTCGTCGATCAGCAGGCGGGCCAGGGTCTGGATTTCGAGCGGGAACATCGCGAACTCCTGCGCCGAAGGCGGGGACACACACTCACACCACGGTCAGCGGTCGAATGGCAATGTGGATGGGGTGAGTGTGTGTCCCCATCGTCGTCCAGAGCCTCAGGCCGGCGTCTCGACCACGGCGATCGCCTGGGCGGCCAGGCCTTCGCCGCGGCCGGTGAAGCCCATGCCCTCGGTCGTCGTCGCCTTGACGCTGACCCGGTCCAGCGGCAGGTCCAGGATCTGGGCCAGGCGTTCGCGCATCGCCGCCCGGTGCGGTTTGATCTTGGGCCGCTCGCAGATCAGCGTCACGTCGACATTGACCAGACTTCCGCCGCGTTGGCGGACCAGATTGACGGCATGGATCAGGAACTTGTCCGAGGCCGCGCCCTTCCATTGCGGATCGGTGGGCGGGAAGTGGTCGCCGATGTCGCCTTCGCCGATCGCGCCCAGGATGGCGTCCGTCAGGGCGTGCAGGCCCGCGTCGGCGTCGGAGTGGCCGATCAGGGTCTCGTCGTGGGCGATCTCGACGCCGCACAGCCACACCGACTCACCCGGGCCCCAGCGGTGGGCGTCGAAGCCCTGGCCCATGCGGGTGATGCGCGCGCGGCCCGCCAACGTCTCGGCCATGGCGAAGTCCTCCGGATAGGTCAGTTTCATAAGCATCGGGTTGCCGGGAACGACGACGACGCGCCCCCCGTGGCGCTCGACCACCTGGCCGTCGTCCGTGGGCTCGTCCGGTCCCGTCCAGGCGGCGTACGCGGCCAGCAGTCGGTCGCGGCGGAACGCCTGGGGGGTCTGGGCCCGCCACAGGTCGTTACGCGGTTTTGTGACGACGCTGGAATCCAGCGCCCCGCTTTTCAGCGTATCGGCGACCGGCAAGGCCGGAATCGCGCCGTCGGCGTCGTCCAGGGCCTTCAGCACCGAGACGATTGTTGCGGCGCCGAGGAAGGGGCGGGCGGCGTCGTGGATCAGCACCGGTTCGTCGGCCGCGCGGTCGGCGAGGGCCGCCAGGCCGGCCTGGACGGAAAGGGCGCGAGTCGCGCCGCCGGCGGTCGTGGTCCAGCCCGCCAGGCCGTCCAGCGCCTCGTCCAGCTGTGGGCGCGCCTCGGGATCGGCCACGATCACGAGCTTTTGCGCGCCGCCGGCCAGCAGGGCTTCCGCCGACCATCGCAGGACGGTCTTGCCCGCCAGGACGCGCCATTGCTTGGCCTGGCCGGGGCCGGCCCGGGTACCGGAACCAGCGGCGACGATGACGGCGGAGAAGGTCATGCGGGCTGTTTATCCGCCCGAAGAAACTTGTCCAGAGAAGAGCCTTTACGGCGCCGCACAAATTGCCTAAAAACAGTGCGGTGGGGATGCATATAAAATGAGCAACAGTCTCGCAGTCGGCAAGGTCGAGGTGCCCGGGCGTGTTTGGATCGCGCCGATGACGGGCGTTTCCGATCTGCCTTTCAGGGAAACCGCCACCCGCCTCGGCGCGGCCTATGTGGCGACCGAGATGGTGGCCTGCGCGGAATTCGCGAAGGGGCGGCCCGACGTCGTGCGCCGCGCCGCCGTGGGCGACGGCCTGCCGCTGATGGTTGTCCAGCTGGTCGGCCGCGATCCCGGCTTCATGGCCCAGGGCGCGAGGATGGCCGCCGACGCCGGGGCCCAGATCATCGACCTGAACTTCGGCTGCCCGGCCAAGGAAGTCACCAAGGGCGCGGCCTCGGGCTCGGCCCTGATGCGCGAGCCGGACCTGGCCGAGGCCCTGGTCGCCGCCGCCGTCGAGGCCGTCGACGTGCCCGTCACCGTCAAGATGCGCCTGGGCTGGGACGACGACAGCCGCAACGCCGCCGACATCGCCCGCCGGGCCGTCGACGCCGGCGCCCAGGCGATCACCGTCCACGGCCGCACCCGCTGCCAGTTCTACAAGGGCCAGGCCGACTGGGAGGCCGTGGCGGCCGTCAAGGCGGCGGTCGGCGTGCCGGTCCTGGTCAACGGCGACATCGTCGACGGCGACACCGCCCGGACGGCGCTGGACCAGTCCGGCGCCGACGGCGTGATGATCGGCCGGGGCGTCTACGGCCGCCCCTGGATCGCCCAGGCCATCGAGGCGGCCCTGCGCGGCGAGGGCTTCCGCGAGCCGGACGCCGAGGAGCGCCTGGCCATCGCCGTCACCCATTTCCGCCGCAGCCTCGACTTCTACGGCCAGAGCCTAGGCCTGAAGATGTTCCGCAAACACCTGGCCTCGTACATCGAAGCCGCGCCGTGGCCGGACAGCGAGGAGGCGCGCCGCGCCGCCCGCGCCGCCCTGTGCCGGCTGGACGATCCCTCCGCCGTCGAGGACGGCCTGGCCGCCCTGTGGCTGGGCGATCGGAGGCTGGCCGCATGACCGACCACGCCCGCATGGCTCCGACCAAGGTTTCCGACAGCCTGAAGATCGCGGCCTTCGACCTCAGCCCCGAACCCGCCCTGGTGATCGACCGCGACGGCGCGCTGGTGGCGGTCAACGAGGCCGCCGAGGCCCTGTTCGGCCAGGGCCTGTCGCTGCTGGCCCGCGGCCGCTTCCGCGCCGCCCTGCCGCCGGGCTCGGTGCTGGTCTCGATGATGGACCGCGCCCTGTTCGAAGGCGCCCTGGTCCGCGAGCACGGGGTCGAGGTCAATTTGTTCGGCCAGCCGCCCTTCGAGGCCGACGGCGCCGCCGCGCCGCTGGGCGACGGCTCGGTGATGCTGACCCTGCACGTCAAGGGCGTGCTGGGCGTCGAGCGGGCCACCGACGCCGCCGGCCTGCGCTCGGTGGTGGGCCTGGGCCGCATGCTGGCCCACGAGATCAAGAACCCGCTGGCCGGCATCCGCGGCGCGGCCCAGCTGCTGAAGACCGGCGCCAGCGCCGCCGACCAGCCCCTGGCCCAGCTGGTCATGGACGAGACCGACCGCATCCGCCGGCTGGTGGACCGCATGGAGGCCTTCTCCGATCAGGTCCCGGGACCGCGCGAGGCGGTCAACATCCACCAGGTGCTGGACCGCGTGCGGGCCCTGGTCGTCAACGGCGTGGCCGACGGCCTGATCCTGCGCGAGCACTACGACCCCTCGCTGCCCGACGTCTGGGGCGACGAGGACCACCTGATCCAGGTGTTCCTGAACCTGGTGAAGAACGCCGCCGAGGCCGCCCATTCGCGCGGCGACGGCCAAGGGATGCTGTCGATCCACACCGCCTGGCGCCCCGGCGTCCGGGTGCGCGGGGCCGACGGCAAGGCCGCGGCCGGCGCGCCGATCGAGATCCGCGTGCAGGACAACGGCCCCGGCGTGCCCCAGAGCCTGCGCGACCACCTGTTCCAGCCGTTCGTCACCACCAAGGCCAACGGCACCGGCCTGGGCCTGGCCCTGGTCACCAAGCTGGTGACCAGCCACGGCGGCCTGATCGACTTCGAATCCGAGCCCGGCCGCACCGTGTTCCGCGTGCTGCTGCCGATGGCTTCCGAGAAGCTTGCCCCCTCCACTGGAGACGCCCACGCATGAACGCCGCCAGCAAGAAGATCCTGATCGCCGACGACGACAGCTCGGTGCGGCTGGTGCTCAGCCAGGCCTTCACCCGGCTGGGCTATCAGGTGCGGGCGACGGGCAACGCCACGACCCTGCTGAAGTGGGTCATGGACGGGGAGGGCGACCTGGTCGTCACCGACGTGATGATGCCCGACGAGAACGTCTTCGACGTGCTGCCGCGCATCCGCAAGGAACGCCCCAAACTGCCGATCATCGTGATGAGCGCCCAGAACACCCTGCTGACGGCGGTCAACGCCGCCGACGCCGGGGCGTTCGAATACGTCTCCAAGCCGTTCGACCTGGACGACGTCACCGCCGCCGCGCGCCGGGCCCTGTCGCGTCCGGCCGACGCCGAGGCCTCCAAGGCCCAGGCCCGGGCCATGCGCGACGAGCGCCTGCCGCTGATCGGCCGCTCGGCCCCGATGCAGGAGGTCTACCGCACCATCGCCCGCCTGGTCGGCGCCGACCTGACGGTGCTGATCCTGGGCGAGAGCGGCACCGGCAAGGAGCTGGTGGCCCGCGCCCTGCACGAGCTGGGCCGCCGCCGCGACGGCAAGTTCGTGGTCATCAACCTGGCCGCCGTGCCGCGCGAGCGGGTCGAGGCCGAGCTGTTCGGCCGGGGCGACGGCGACAACGGCCGCCTGATCGAGGCCGACGGCGGCACCCTGTTCCTGGACGAGATCGGCGACATGCCGCTGGACGCCCAGACGCGCCTGCTGCGGGTGATCGACGGCACCGAGCCGGTGCTCAACCCCAAGACCGGCCGCCGCCCCAACGTGCGGATCATCGCCGCCACCAACCGCGACCTGCGCGGGCTGATCAACCAGGGCCTGTTCCGCGAGGACCTGTTCTTCCGCCTGAACGTCGCGCCCGTGCGCCTGCCGCCGCTGCGCGACCGCACCGAGGACATCCCGGACCTGGCCCGCACCTTCCTGCTGCGCGCCGCCCGCGAAGGCCTTCCCGCGAAGACCATCGACCAGAGCGCCCTGGACCGCATGAAGAGCCATGCCTGGCCCGGCAACGTGCGCGAGCTGGAGAACCTGATCCGGCGGATGTGCGCCCTCTACGCTGAGGAGCTGATCACCGCCCGGATCGTCGATCGCGAACTGCAGGACCACACCCCGGCCGCCCACGCGGACGAGGGGCCGGTCACCCTGGCCAGCCTGGTCGAGCGCCACCTGTCGTCGCACTTCGCCGACCAGCCCGACGGCGTGCCGGCCGCCGGCCTCTACGACCGCGTGCTGCAGGAGGTGGAGCGCCCGCTGATCCAGCTGACCCTGTCGGCCACGCGCGGCAATCAAGTTCGGGCTGCGGAGATCCTGGGGCTCAACCGCAACACCCTGCGCAAGAAGATCCAGGACCTGGGCGTCGAGATGACGCGCGGACGCCGCTGAAGCCTCACCGACGGCCCCCTCCGCCGCACTTTCGAGCCCGGACGGAGGGGGTCGCGTGCAAATGAGCGCACTCCAACGCCAAGCCTGACGCCGAATTGGCACATACCTGTTGAGTTTGGGGCACAGTCCACCTTAAACTTGGTCAATGGCGTCCGTTCCATCCGTGCTGGAGCTTGAAGGACCGCCGACCCGGTTCAGCCGGGCCTGGTGGCGAGAGCTGTTGCGCTCGCGCTTCACGCTCGGCGGCGCCTACGGGGTGGCGATCGCCCTGACCGCGACGGCCGTCGGCCTGGCCTCGTCGCCGCCGGCCACCGGGCCGATCGGGCCGGCCACCACCGTCATCCTGGTCGTGCTGGGCTTCAACCTGGCCCTGATCCTCTGCATCGCCGGCATCGTCGGCTGGCGGCTGCTGGACCTGGTGGACGCCCGGGCCAGCGACGCCGGCGCGCGCCTGCACCTGCGCTTTGTCGGCCTGTTCTCGGTGGCCGCCGTGGCGCCCGCGGTGATCGTGGCCCTGTTCTTCGGCGTGCTGGTCAACCGCGGGGTCGACGCCTGGTTCAGCGAGCGCGTGCGCACCGTGGTCGAGAACTCGGCCACCGTGGCGCGCTCCTACGTCACCGAGCAGACCACCTATATCAGCCAGCACGTCGGCCCGATGGCCGGCACCCTGAACCAGGCCGCCCCGACCCTGGCCGAATCGCCGGTGGCGTTCGGGCACTTCCTGCGCGGCCTGGCCGACGACAACGGCTTCTCCGCCGCCTATGTGCTGGACCGCGACGGCCGCATCCTGGCGCGGGCCGAGACCGACGAGGCCCCGCCGTTCCTGGCCCCGCCGCCGTCCAGCTTCCGCCGGACCGACACCGGCGACATCACCTCGCAGCGTTTCGTCGACGAGGACCTGTTCCGGGCGCTGTACCGCCTGAAGGCCTTCCCCGACGCCTACCTCTATATCGCCCGGCCGATCGACAAGGGCATCCTGGCCCACCTGATCGAGTCCGAGGCCTCGCTGATCTCGTACCGCGAGGCGGCCAAGAACCAGGCGCGGATCCAGGTGATCTTCGGCCTCAGCTACATCGAGACCGCGCTGCTGGTGCTGGTGGCCGCTGTCTGGGTGGGCATCGCCGCCGCCAACTCCATCGCCGCGCCGGTGTCCGGCCTGGTGCAGGCGGCCGGCCGAGTCTCGGCCGGCGACCTGGACGCCCGGGTGGACGTCGAAATCGGTCCCGAGGAGATCCGCGCCCTGTCGGTGGCCTTCAACATGATGACCACCGACCTCCAGGCCCAGCAGGCGGCCCTGAAGGTGGCCAGCCTGGACGCCGAGTCGCGCCGCCAGTTCATCGAGACCGTGCTGTCGGGCGTCAGCGCCGGCGTGGTCGGCCTGGACGCCGATGGGCGGATCACCGCGCTGAACCGCCGGGCCGGCGACCTGCTGGCCCTGGACGAGGGCGCGGTGGGCCAGCCGCTGGTCGAGGTCGCGCCCGAGCTGGAAACCGTGATGCAGGAGATCAGCGGCGGCCGTCCCAACGCCGAGGTCGAGATCGACGTGGTGCGCGGCGGCGAGACCCGCCGGCTGCGCTTCCGCGGCGCCGGCCACGCGGCCGAGAGCCTGGTGCTGACCTTCGACGATATCACCCGCCTGATGGCCGCCCAGCGCAACGCCGCCTGGAAGGACGTCGCCCGTCGGATCGCCCACGAGATCAAGAACCCGCTGACGCCGATCCAGCTGTCGGCCGAGCGCATCCGCCGCAAGTACCGCAAGGACATCACCGGCGACCTGGACACCTTCGACCGCTGCACCGAGACCATCATCCGCCAGGTCGGCGACATCGGCCGGATGGTCGACGAGTTCTCGGCCTTCGCCCGGATGCCCGCGCCGCGCTTCGCTCCGGCCGACCTGACCGAGATGCTGCGCCAGGCCGTCTTCGCCCAACGCTTCGTCGACGCCGAGACCGAGGTGGTGCTGGAAGACCCCGAAGAGGACGTCTGGATCAGCTGCGACGCCCGCATGGTGGGCCAGGCCCTGACCAACATCCTGAAGAACGCCGGCGAGGCGGTCGGCGCGCGCCGCCAAGCCTCGCCGGAGCCGCCGGGCCGCATCGTCGCCAGCCTGGTCTCGGACGACGAGCACCTGTGCCTGGTGGTCGAGGACAACGGCGTGGGCCTGCCCGCCAAGGACCGCGACCGCCTGACCGAACCCTATGTCACGACCCGCGAGAAGGGCACCGGCCTCGGGCTGGCGATCGTCAAGCGGATCATGGAGGACCATGAAGGCGAACTGGTCCTGACCGACGCGCTGAACGGAACCGGCGCCCGGGTCATCCTGAAGTTCCCCACGACCGCGCGGCTCGCCGCCGCCAACGCCCAGACCGGCGTAGAGGAGATGATATGAGCGCTGACGTGCTTGTGGTCGACGACGAAGTCGATATCCGCGAACTGGTGGCCGGCATCCTGGAGGATGAGGGCTACGCGGTGCGGGTGGCGGCCGACTCCGACCAGGCGCTGGCCGCACTGAGGGCGCGCAAGCCCGCGCTGCTGGTGCTGGACATCTGGATGCAGGGCGGGGGCATGGACGGGCTGGAGCTGCTCGACATGGTCAAGGCCCTGGACCCCGACCTGCCGGTGATCATGATCTCGGGCCACGGCAACATCGAGACCGCCGTCAGCGCCATCAAGCGCGGGGCCTACGAGTTCCTGGAGAAGCCGTTCAAGTCCGACCGCCTGCTGCTGGTGGTCGAACGGGCCCTGGAAGCGGCCAACCTCAAGCGCGAGAACCGCCGCCTGCGGGTGCAGAGCTTCACGTCCGACGGCCTGATGGGCAAGTCGGCGGCGGCCCAGGCCCTGCGCCAGCTGATCGCCAAGGTCGCCCCGGCCAACAGCCGCGTGCTCGTCTCGGGCCCGCCCGGTTCGGGCAAGGAGCTGGTGGCGCGGCTGATCCACGGCTCCAGCGGCCGCTCGCGCAACGAGTTCGTGGCGGTCAGCGCCGCGGGCATGGCGCCCGAGCGCCTGGACGTCGAGCTGTTCGGCGAGGAAGGCGAGGGCGGTCGCCCGCGCAAGATCGGGGTGTTCGAACGCGCCCACGGCGGCACCCTGTATCTCGACGAAGTGGCCGACATGCCGCGCGAGACCCAGAGCCGCATCCTGCGGGTCCTGGTCGAGCAGCGCTTCCGCCGCGTGGGCGGCGACAGCGACGTCCAGGTGGACGTGCGGGTCATCTCCTCGACCTCGCGCGAGCTGCGCGACGAGATCGCCGCCGGACGATTCCGCGAGGACCTGTTCCACCGCCTGAACGTGGTGCCGGTGCGCGTGCCGGGCCTGTCGGAGCGCCGGGAGGACATCCCCGAACTGATCAGCTACTTCGTCGATCGCGTCTGCGAGGCCACCGGCCTGCAGCGGCGGCGGCTGGGCGAGGACGCCCTGGCGACCCTGCAGGTCCAGGCCTGGCCGGGCAACGTCCGCCAGCTGCGCAACAACGTCGAGCGCATGCTGATCCTGGCTTCGGGCGAGCCCGGCGACCTGATCACCGCCGAGATGCTGAACGCCAACGAACAGCCGTCCGGCGGCAACGCCGGGGCGATCGGGGCCGAACGCATCATCGCCCTGCCGCTGCGCGAGGCCCGCGAACTGTTCGAGCGCGAGTACCTGAACGCCCAGATCCTGCGGTTCGGCGGCAACATCTCGCGCACGGCCAACTTCATCGGCATGGAGCGCTCGGCCCTGCACCGGAAACTCAAATCCTTGGGCGTCGCAGGTGCACGAGTCGAAGAGGAAGAGTAACTCCCGATATCCGCTCATCCCGGCGAATGCCGGGACCCAGATCCCAAAGCGGCGTGGCTGACTGGAATAGCGATGCGCCAAAGGCGTCATCCCCACGGCCATTCCATCTGGGTCCCGGCATTCGCCGGGATGAGCGGTTTGTGGATGGCTTGAAGGAACACCGAGAAATGTCGCGTTTCGCCTACGTCAACGGCCGCTTCGTCCGCCACGGCGACGCCACGGTCCATATCGAGGACCGGGGCTACCAGCTGGCCGACGGCGTCTACGAGGTATGGGCGGTGTTCGGGGGCAAGCTTGCCGACGCGGCGGGCCACTTCACGCGGCTGTGGCGCAGCCTGGACGAGCTGAAGATCGCCCACCCGATGACCGAGAAGGCCCTGACCGTGGTGCTGCGCGAGGCCATCCGCCGCAACAAGGTGACCGAGGGCATGGTCTATCTGCAGATCACCCGGGGCACGGCCCCGCGCGACCACGCCTTCCCCAATCCGGCCGTGCCGCCATCGGTCGTGGTCACCGCCAAGCGCGTGGACCGCGTGGCCGCCGAGGCCAAGGCCGCCAAGGGCCAGTCGGTGATCACCGTCCCCGAGAACCGCTGGGGCCGCTGCGACATCAAGTCGATCGGCCTGCTGCCAAACGCCCTGGCCAAGCAGGCGGCGCGCGAGCGCGGCGCGGTCGAGGCCTGGTTCGTCGACGACCTGGGCCTGGTCACCGAAGGCGCCTCGTCCAACGCCTGGATCGTCGACGCCCAGGGCCGCCTGCGCACCCGCGACACCCAGGCCAACATCCTGCGCGGGATCACCCGCTCCAGCCTGCTGGAGGTGATCGCCGAGGCCGGCCTGCCGGTCGCCGAGCAGCCGTTCACGGTGGAGGAGGCCAAGGCCGCCCAGGAAGCCTTCATCACCGGAGCCGGCACCCTGGTGCTGCCGATCGTCAGCGTCGACGGCGCGCAAATCGGCGACGGCAAGCCCGGACCGGTGGCGACGCGGCTTCGGCGTCTCTATATCGAGCGCGCGAAAGCGGCGGCGATCTAGGACGATAGTCTAGGTTTACACGCCTTAGCGCATTTTCTTCGCCGATTGGTCATACCAACTGGCGAAAAATGCTTTAGTCTGAACTCGTTTGTGTGGGGGGCGTGTGGCCCTCCAAAACAATAAGAGGGGAATCCCCATGTCGACCGAAAAAAAACAGAACCTTCAGGACACGTTCCTGAACAGCGTGCGCAAGTCGAAGACGCCGCTGACCATCTTCCTGGTGAACGGCGTGAAGCTGCAGGGTGTCGTCAGCTGGTTCGACAATTTCTGCGTCCTGCTCCGCCGCGACGGCCAGTCCCAACTGGTCTACAAGCACGCCATTTCGACGATCATGCCGGCCCAGCCCGTGCAGCTGTACGAGCCGAGCGCTGATCAAGACGATTGATTCCTAGGGTTTGACGAAGTCCACCTCCAAGTCCATCGACCACGCTGCGCCGATCTTCCGGGCGTTCGTGATCCATCCCGTGCGCCCGGCGCGCGGCCAGGCGGCCATCGAGGCGCGTGATCCCAACGCGCGTCTCGAGGAAGCCGTCGGCCTGGCGATCGCCCTCGATCTCGACGTGGTCGAGACGATGATCGCCCCTCTGCGCCAGGTGACCCCGGCCACCCTGTTCGGCAGCGGCAAGGTCGACGAGTTGAAGGCCATCTGCGAGGTCGAGAAGATCGACGTCGCCGTCTTCGACGACCAGTTGACCCCGGTCCAGCAGCGCAATCTCGAGCGCGGCCTGGGCGTCAAGGTCATCGACCGCACGGGCCTGATCCTCGAGATCTTCGCCCGCCGGGCCCGCACCCGCGAGGGCAAGCTGCAGGTCGAGCTGGCCAGGCTCGACTACGAACGCTCGCGCCTGGTCCGCACCTGGACCCACCTTGAGCGCCAGCGCGGCGGCACCGGCTCGACCGGCGGTCCCGGCGAAACCCAGATCGAACTGGACCGTCGCCTGATCGCCGGCACGATCGGCAAGCTCAAGCGCGAGCTGGAGGAGGTGCGGCGCACCCGCACCCTGCACCGCTCGGCCCGCAAGAAGGTCCCGTACCCGACGGTGGCCCTGGTGGGCTACACCAACGCCGGCAAGTCGACCCTGTTCAACCGGCTGACCAACGCCACGGTCGTGGCCCAGGACATGCTTTTCGCCACCCTGGACCCGACCCTGCGCACCGTGAAGCTGCCCGACGGCCGGCCGGCTATCCTGTCCGACACCGTCGGCTTCATCTCCGACCTGCCGCACGAGCTGGTCGAAGCCTTCCGCGCCACCCTGGAGGAGGTTCAGGAGGCCGACGTCGTGCTGCACGTGCGCGACGTGGCCAATCCCGACACCGACGCCCAGGCCCGCGACGTCCAGAAGGTGCTGGCCGAGCTGGCCGTGCTGGGCGACGACGGCGAGGCCGAGGACGGCAAGACCCTGATCGAGGTCTGGAACAAGATCGACCTGGTCGACGGCGAGGCCCGCGAGATCCTCGAGGGCCAGGCCCGGCGGCAGGGCGCCTCGCCCGTCTCCGCCGTCACGGGCGAGGGCTGCGCCGAGCTGCTCAAGCGCGTCGGCGGCCTGATCGACGACACCCCGCCGGTGGCGGTGCGCCTGTCCGCCTCGGACGGCGAGGCCCTGGCCTGGATCTATCGCAACGGCCGGGTCGAGAGCCGTGAAGACGAAGGAGACGGCGGCGTGCGCCTGATCGCCCGCCTCGACGCCCAGGCCCTGGGCCGGTTCGAGCGGCAGTTCCCCCAGGTCTGGGTGATGGCGACCGGCGACTGAGCGTTCACGGCTTGCCGCGCTCGCCCGACAGGTGAACGCTCGCCTCCCACATTCGGAGGGCGAGCACCATGGCCGACAACGATCCCTGGGACGGCGTGACGGTGCCCGAGGCCGCGACCACGGTCGTCAAACGGGTGGAGGGCTTCTTCGCCAAGCCCTATGACGACAACGGCGCCCTGCCGGGCGGCACCTGGACGATCGGCTACGGCACGATCCGCGACGCGGCCGGCAAGCCCGTCACGCCCGCGACCCCGGCCATCACCGAGGCAAGCTCTTGATGCGCGACATGAAGCGCGCGGCCATGGACGTCCACGCCCGGGTGCGCACCCCGCTGCGGGCCCATGAGGCCGCGGCCCTGATCTCGTGGACCTACAATCTCGGCGACGGCGCGCTGCGCACCTCGACCCTGCTGCGCAAGCTGAACGCCGGCGAGAAGACCGCCGTGCCCGACGAGATGCGCCGCTGGATCAACCAGGGCGGCAAGCCGCTGGTCGGCCTGCTGCGGCGCCGCTGGGCCGAGGCGGCGATCTTCATCGGCAAGGACCCGGTCAACGCCTGCGTGCGGGCCTGGCGCGAGATCGACTCATTGGACGACTGGCCGGCCTTCTAGGGCCGGGGACATGCCCTTGCGGCGTGTCCCCAAGTCCTGGCTCGGTGGATGCTGATGGGGACACGCGCGAGCGCATGTCCCCGGTCGCGTCTATTTCTTCTCCGCCGCCTTGGCCGCGTTCCACAGGCCGTCCATTTCGGCCAGGTCCGACTGGTCGGGCGTGCGGCCGTCCTTGGCCAGCTCGGCCTCGATGAAGGCGAAGCGACGCGCGAACTTGGCGTTGGTGGCGCGCAGGGCGTCCTCGGGCTCGACGTCCAGCTTGCGGGCCAGGTTGGCGACCACGAACAGCAGGTCGCCCAGCTCCTCGCGGGCCTTGGCCTTGTCGCCGGCGGCGATCTCGACCTTCAGCTCGGCGACCTCCTCGGCCAGCTTGTCCAGCACCTCGTCGGTCGAGGGCCAGTCGAAGCCGACGCGCGCGGCGCGCTTGGTCAGCTTGACGGCGCGGGTCATGGCGGGAAGGCCGGCGGGCACGTCGTCCAGCACGCCGCCCTTCTTCTTGGCCTGGCGCTCCTGGGCCTTCAGCGCCTCCCAGCCGGCGACCTGGGCGTCGAGGTCGTCATAGGCGTGGTCGCCGAACACGTGGGGATGACGGCGCACCATCTTGTCGTTGATCGCCGAGGCCACGCCCGCCAGGTCGAAGGCGCCTTGCTCCTCGGCCATCCGCGAATGGAACACCACCTGCAGCAGCAGGTCGCCCAGCTCCTCCTTCAGGTCGGACAGGTCGTTCCGCTCGATGGCGTCGGCAACCTCGTAGGCCTCTTCGACCGTGTAGGGCGCGACGGTGGCGAAGGTCTGCTCCAGGTCCCACGGGCAGCCGCCGTCGGGATCGCGCAGTTTCGCCATGATGTCGATCAGGGTGAAGAGCGGGTGCTGGTCCCCCTTAAGAACATTTGGCTCGCGCGGATCATTCAGCGGCGGGCTTTGGGGAGGCGAGAGGGGCGACATGCGGTTCCGGACTCGGGCTGGGGAGGGGCTCGGCCGCGTCCCGTTCGTCGAGCTGACGGCGGATCTCGGCATGGGCGGTCGCGTCCAGCGGATAGCGCAGGATGACCGCGCACACCAGCAGCCCCAGCACCGCCGGCGCCACCGCGTAGAGGGCGATCAGCGCCGTGTCGCCCTGGGCGCTGGGGACCTTGGGATCGAAGCCCAGCTTGCCCAGCACGATGAACACGCCGATGGCCAGGGCGTAGCCCAGCTTCACGGTGCCGTTGACGACGGCGTACAGCAGGCCCGTGCGGTCCACGCCGCTGACCAGCCGCTCCTCGTCGCCCAGGTCGGCCATCATCGAGCGCACCAGCAGCGGCGCGGCCGAATAGGGCAGTCCGGCCAGGATCAGGATCAGCGTGCCGATCACGCTCATGCCGCTGGGGGTGAAGACGGTGGCGAACTGCACGAAGGCGTAGATCAGGGCCGCGACGGCCAGGGCCTTGTGCTTGCCGATCTTCTTGGCCAGGAGCGGCCAGATCGGCGAACCGCCCAGGGCGGCGACGAAATAGATCAGCAGCAGGACGCCGGCCTCGCCCTTGTCGAAGCCCTTGATGCGCTCGAAGAAGAAGAAGAACAGCGCCCCGGCGATCCCGGGAGCCAGGCCCATCAGCAGGTCGGCGAACAGCAGGATCTGCACCGACGGGCGCTTGATCAGGCCCAGATACTGCTTGAGCCCGGCCTGGTGCCGGACCGGCGGAACGTTGGTCTCGCCCACCACGGCGGAGGCCAGCAGGAAGGTCAGGGGCAAGAGGGCGATGATCAGCCAGCCCATGGCCTGGATGCCGGCGGCGTGGTCGCCCTTGAACACGATGGCCAGCAGCGGCGGCAGCAGCAGCACCAGGATCATGCCGACCACGTTGCCGGCGCTCCACCAGCCATAGACCCGGGATCGCTGCTGGTAGTCCGGCGACAGCACCGCGCCCCAGGCCGTGTGCGACAGCACCGCCATCGAGTAGCCCACGTAGCAGACCACCAGCCAGCCCCACAAATAGAGCGGGCCGATCCCCGGCTTGGCCATGAACAGGAAATAGGCCGCCAGCATCAGCACCGGCGCGGCGGCCAGCAGCCAGGGCCTGAACCGGCCCAGGCGGGTGCGCGTGGTGTCCATCAGTCCGCCCAGGATCGGGTCCAGGATGATGTCGGCCACCCGCACCAGCAGGAAGGCCGAACCGACCATCGACAGCGAAAGCCCCAGGTCGCTGACGTAGTATTCCGGCAGGTAGACCACCAGCGGCAGGCCCAGGGCTGCCAGGGGCAGGCACGGCGCGGCGAAGGCCGCCAGGGTCCAGGATGAGCGCCGTTCCGACATGCGTTCCTCGCCGACTACGGGTTGGCCCCGCGTTCATGAACAGCGATCAGACGCCGTGTCGGGACGACTGGCAAGAGGTCATCGAAACGCGCGTTTCAGCGCGCGTCGCTGAACTGGTCCTTGGCCAGGCGGCGGGCGAGGCGGTCGAAAGCGTCCTCGGCGTCGTGCCAGGTCGAGCTGTGCCGGGCCCAGCGGATGTCGTCGCCGTACCAGCTGTAGGCGATCGGCGTGCGTTGGCCGGCCGCGTCGACATAGTCGCCGCTGATCGTCGCCCCGCCGTTGCCGAAGCTCTCCATCGACAGGCCCTGGGTGGTCAGCAGTTGCTGGGCGGTGGGGCGGTTGGGGCGGGCGTCGTCGATGACCAGGGTCAGGACGCCGCCGTCCCGGGCCGAGGGCAGCCGCCGCTCGATCGTCCGCCGCAGGTCGGCGGCCAGGGAGTCGAGGTCGCGGTCGCCGATCTGGTCGGCCTTCTCGGCCAGGCCGGGACCGATGGAGACGCGGACCGACGAGACGGCCGGGGCGGCGAAGGCGGCCAAGGGGGCGGCCAGGGCCGCGCCCAGCGCCAGGGCGGCGAGGAGAGGGGAGACGAGGACGGCGCGCATGACAGGCTCCGGTTCAGGCTTCAGTGGAGATGTGGGGATCGCGGGGGCGCGGCGCCAGGCTGAAGACCAGCCAGCCCAGCAGGGCCGACAGCAGCGAGCCGGCCAGCACGCCGATCTTGGTCTCGGCCTGCAGGACCGGGGCGTCGAACGCCAGGTTGTTGATGAACAGGCTCATGGTGAAGCCGATGCCGCAAAGGGCCGAGACGCCGAAGATCTGCGCCCAGGACGCGCCGCTGGGCCGCTGGGCCCAGCCCAGCTTGATGGCGGCCAGGCAGAACAGGCCCACGCCGATCGGCTTGCCCAGGAACAGGCCCAGCTCGGCGCCCAGGGTGGCGGGGGCGGTCAGCTCCGCCAGTCCCACCTGGCCCAGGGCGACGCCGGCGTTGGCGAAGCCGAACACCGGCACGACCAGGTAGGCGACCCACGGATTGAGCGCGTGCTCCAGGCGATGGAGCGGCGAATACCCGTCGTCGGGACGGGCCGGAGACCGGGTGATCGGGATCGTCATGGCCAGGATCACACCGGCCAGGGTGGCGTGCACGCCGGACTTCAGGAAGAAGACCCAAAGTCCAGCCCCGACAACCAGATAGGGCCAGAGCCTCATCACCTTGAGACGGTTCATCGTCACCAGCACCGCCAGGGTCGCCGCGGCACCGCCCAGGGCCCAGAGGGTGAGGTGGTCGGTGTAGAAGACGGCGATGATCAGGATGGCGCCCAGGTCGTCGATGATCGCCAGGGCGGCCAGGAAGACCTTCAGCGAGCCCGGGACGCGGGGCCCCAGCAGCGACAGCACGCCCAGGGCGAAGGCGATGTCAGTGGCGGCCGGGATGGCCCAGCCGCGCAGGTTGGCGGGCGCCTGCAGATTGACCGCCACATAGATCAGGGCCGGGACCAGCATCCCGCCCAGGGCCGCCACGCCGGGCAGCACGCGCCGCGACCAGCTGGACAGCTCGCCGTCGACCATCTCGCGCTTGATCTCCAGCCCGACCAGCAGGAAGAACACGGCCATCAGGCCGTCGTTGACCCAATGCCCCAGCGATAGACCTAAAATCTCGACATGCAGGGCGTGGAAATAGTCCTCCGCCAGCGGCGAATTGGCGACGATCAGGGCCAGGGTGGCCGCGCCCATCAGCAGCAGCCCGCCGGCGGATTCGCTCTGGAGGAAGGCGCGCAGGGCGGAGATGGGGCGAGCGGTCATGCAGCGGGCCTCGCGGGAATCGTCGGAAGCATCCTCGCGCGTCGGATGGGGCGGGGCTATCGAAACCGACCCATCCCTTATCGTTGTCATCCCGGAAAGCGCGCAGCGCTTGTCCGGGCCCCAGGGGCGGCTGCACCGCGTCGGCCCAGTCACCTGGGTCCCGGACAGCGTCTGCGAGGCTTCCGGGATGACAACGGCTTTTTGCGTTCTACAGCCCCGCGATCCGCGCGATCGCCTCGATATCCAGCGAACGCTCCAGCATCCCCGCGATCTCGTCCAGGGCCGCATCGACGCGCGCGGCGTGGTCGCGCGGCGTCACCGCCAGGCCGAGCGGGGCGAGCAGGGCGGCCCGCGCCTCGCCGCGCTCGAACAGGCCGTGGACATAGGCGCCGGCCACCCGGCCGTCCGGCGAGACCGCGCCGTCCACGGTCCCGCCGTCGAAGGCCAGCATCGGGGCCGCCGCGCCCGGACCGGTCGTTCGGCCCACATGCATCTCGTAGCCCGAAAAGGCCGCGTCGCCGTCCAGCAGCCGGCCCGTCGTCGCCCGCAGCACCTTGTCGCCCAGCAGCACGGTCTCGACGTCCAGCAGGCCCAGGCTGGCCGCCGAGCCCGGCGCGCCCTCGATCCCCTCGGGGTCCGACACCGTCCGGCCCAGCATCTGGTAGCCGCCGCAGACGCCCAGCACCCGTCCGCCGCGACGCACATGGGCCAGGATGTCGATGTCCCAGCCCTGGGCGCGCAGGAAGGCCAGGTCCGCCAGGGTCGCCTTGGTCCCGGGCAGGATCACCAGGTCGGCGTCGCCGGGCACGGGCGTCCCGGGCGGCAGGAAGGCGAAGTCGATGTCGGGATCGGCCCGCAGCGGGTCGAACTCGTCGAAATTGGCGATCCGCGACAGCATCGGCACGACGATCCGCACGCGCCTGTCGCCGTCGGCGCGGACGGGCCGCTCCAGCACCACCGCATCCTCGGCGGGCAGGGCGCGGGCCGGGGCCAGCCACGGCGCCATGCCCAGGTCCGGCCAGCCGGTGCGCGCCACGATCTCGCGCCGGCCTTCATCGAACAGCGAAGGATCGCCGCGGAACTTGTTGATGATGAAGCCCTTGATGCGGTCGCGGTCAGCCGCGTCCAGCACCAGGTGGGCCCCGGCCAGGGCGGCGATCACGTGCCCGCGGTCGATGTCGCCGACCAGGGCCACCGGCACGTCGGCGGCGTGGGCGAAGCCCATGTTGGCGATGTCGCCCGCCCGCAGGTTGGTCTCGGCCGGACTGCCCGCGCCCTCGACCAGCACCAGGTCGGCCTCGGCGGTCAGCTGGCGATAGGCCTGGACCGTGGTGGCCAGCAGGTCGGGCTTCAGCCCCTGGAAAGCCCGCGCCTTGTAGTTTCCCGCCACCTTGCCCAGCACCACCACCTGGGCGCCGACGTCGCTCTGCGGCTTCAGCAGCACCGGGTTCATCTGGACCGTCGGCGGCGTGCGGCAGGCGATGGCCTGCAGCGCCTGGGCCCGTCCGATCTCGCCGCCGTCGGCGGTGACGGCCGCGTTGTTGGACATGTTCTGCGGCTTGAACGGCCGGACCACCAGACCGCGATTGGCGAACAGCCGGCACAGGCCCGCCACCAGGGTCGACTTGCCCACGTCCGAACCGCAGCCCTGGATCATCAGCGAGGCCATGGTCCGCGCCTACAAGGCCTGCCGATCCCGGTCAATCCGCCGCTGGCGCAAGGGCTTTCGGCGCTCTATATCCCCGGTCACATGACCATCGATCACGACTCCCGCCTCCGGCGGCTGAAGTTCCGGGCCTGGCATCGCGGATTTCGGGAAGCGGACCTCATTCTGGGGCCGTTCGCGGACACCCATGGCCCCAACCTGACCCCCGAGCAGCTGGATACGTTCGAAGCGCTGATGGAGGAGTCGGATCGCGAGATCTACGCCTGGATCGTCGGCCAGGAACCGACCCCGGCCAAGTTCGACACCGACGTCCTGACCCTGATCAAGACCTTCCGCTACGAAGCTCATGCGTCGCGGCCGATCGGGGACGGGATGTGATCCCCCTGAATCCGCTCATCCCGGCGAATGCCGGGACCCAGATCCCATGGCGGCGCGGATGATTGGAGGCGCTCAGCGTTCATGGCGTCAGTCATACCGCCATTCCATCTGGGTCCCGGCATTCGCCGGGATGAGCGGGGGTTGAAAGTCCCGAGCGCGATCTTGGTAACAACATCATCGTCAGCACGTTGTCGCTGACCAGTCTTCGAAGAGTCCCCATGGCCTACGACGCCAAACAGATCGCCAAGGCCTCGGGAGGCCTGACCCTGGCCGGCGCGCCGGAGGGCTTCGACGCCCTGGTGATGGCCGACATCGCCCGGGCGCGCGGCGGCCTGACCGCCTTCGTGGCCCGCGACACCGCCCGGGCCAGCGCCTTCATCGACGCCCTGAAGTTCTTCGCGCCGGAGATCGAGACCGTGCTGTTCCCCTCGTGGGACTGCCTGCCCTATGACCGCATCGGCCCGTCGGCCGGGGTGGCGGCGACGCGGATGGCCACGCTGCACCGCCTGGCCGAGGGCCTGGGCAAGGACAAGCCGGCCATGCTGGTCACGGCCGCGCCGGCCCTGCTGCAGCGGGTGCCCGAGAAGGCCGTCCTGCTGCGCGCCAGCTATTCGGCCAAGGTCGGGAATTCCGTCGATGTGGCGGACCTGGAACGCTATTTCGCCATCAACGGCTACAGCCGCGCCTCCACCGTCTCCGAGCGCGGCGAATTCGCCATCCGCGGCGGGGTGATCGACGTCTATCCGCCGGCCGCCGAGGAACCGGTGCGCCTGGACCTGTTCGGCGACACGCTGGAGAGCATCCGCGCCTTCGATCCCGAGACCCAGCGCTCGACCAAGCAGCTGAAGGAAATCCAGCTGCTGCCGGTCAGCGAGGCCCTGCTGGACAAGGACGGCGTCTCGCGGTTCCGCAACGGCTACATCCGCGCGTTCGGCGCGCCGGGCGACGATCCGCTGTACGCCACGATCAGCGAGGGCGGCCGCCGCGCCGGCCTGGAGCACTGGCTGCCGCTGTTCTACGAGCGGATGGCGACCCTGTTCGACTATCTGCCGGACGGAGCCCTGGTCGGCGTCGACCACCAGGTCACGGAAAGCCGCGACGAGCGCCTGGCGATGATCGCCGACGCCTACGACGCCCGCGCCTCGGCCGACCGCAAGTCGGCCTATCGTCCGCTGGAGCCGCACGCCCTCTACCTGACCGCCCAGGAATGGGACCAGGCGCTGGAGGACCGCCCCAACCGCAAGTTCACGCCGTTCCAGCCCCAGGGCCTGGACGTCGTCGACCTGGGCGCGAAGCTGGGCCGCACCTTCGCCGCCGAGCGGGCCCAGGACAGCGTCAACCTGTTCGAAGCCACCGCCGACCACGCCCGCAAGCTGGCCGGGGAGGGGAAGCGCGTGCTGTTCGCCTCGTGGTCCGAGGGCTCGTCCGAGCGCCTGGGCACGATGCTGGCCGACCACGGCCTGAAGAAGATCCCCTACGCCGCCTACTGGCAGGCGGCCAAGGCCAACGATCCCAAGACCCCGCAGCGCGTGGTCCTGCCGCTGGACAACGGTTTCGAGACCGACAGCCTGGCGGTCGTCTCCGAGACCGACATCCTGGGCGACCGCCTGGCCCGGCCGCGCAAGAAGCGCCGCGCCGCCAACTTCCTGGCCGAGGCCAGCGCCCTGACGCCCGGCGATCTCGTCGTCCACATCGACCACGGCATCGGCCGCTACGAGGGCCTCAAGACCCTCGATGTCCAGGGCGCGCCGCACGACTGCCTGGACCTGCTGTACGGCGGCGAGGCCAAGCTCTACCTGCCGGTCGAGAACATCGACCTCCTGACCCGCTACGGGACCGACGGCGAGAACGTCCAGCTGGACAAGCTGGGCGGCGCGGCCTGGCAGGGCCGCAAGGCGAAGGCGAAGGAGCGCCTGCGGGTCATGGCCGAGGGCCTGATCCAGATCGCCGCCGCCCGCCAGCTGAAGTCGGTCGAGGAGACCGATCCGCCGCACGGGGTGTTCGACGAGTTCTGCGCCCGCTTCCCCTACGAGGAGACCGACGACCAGCTGTCGGCCATCCACGACGTGCTGGAGGATCTGGGCTCGGGCAAGCCCATGGATCGCCTGATCTGCGGCGACGTGGGCTTCGGCAAGACCGAGGTCGCCCTGCGCGCGGCCTTCGTGGTGGCCATGAGCGGCAAGCAGGTGGCCGTGGTCTGCCCGACGACGCTGCTGGCCCGCCAGCACTACAAGACCTTCAAGGACCGCTTCCAAGGCTGGCCGGTCAAGGTCACCCGCCTGTCGCGCCTGGTCACCGGCAAGGAGGCCTCCGACACCCGCGAGGGCCTGGCCAACGGCCAGTTCGAGATCGTGGTCGGCACCCATGCGGTGCTCTCCAAGCAGGTCTCGTTCAAGGACCTGGGCCTGGTGATCGTCGACGAGGAGCAGCACTTCGGGGTCAAGCACAAGGAGAAGCTCAAGGAGCTTCGCGCCGACGTGCACATGCTGACCCTGACCGCCACGCCGATCCCGCGCACCCTACAGATGGCGCTCAGCGGCATCCGGGAGATGTCGATCATCGCCACCCCGCCCGTCGATCGCCTGGCGGTGCGCACCTACATCAGCCCGTTCGACCCGGTCACCCTGCGCGAGGCCCTGCTGCGCGAGAAGTATCGCGGCGGCCAGGCCTATTACGTGGTGCCGCGCATCAAGGACCTGGAGGACATCGAGAAGTTCCTCCGCACCCAGGTGCCCGAGGTGAAGTACGTGGTCGGTCACGGCCAGATGGCCCCGACCCAGCTGGAAGACGTGATGACGGCCTTCTACGAGGGCCAGTACGACGTGCTGCTCGCGACGACGATCGTCGAAAGCGGGCTCGACATCCCCTCGGCCAACACCCTGATCGTCCACCGCGCCGACATGTTCGGCCTGGCCCAGCTGTACCAGATCCGCGGCCGGGTGGGGCGGTCCAAGGCCCGGGCCTACGCCTACCTGACCACGCCGGCCGAGAAGCAGATCACCTTGTCGGCCGAGAAGCGCCTGAAGGTCCTGCAGTCGCTGGACAGCCTGGGAGCCGGCTTCCAGCTGGCCAGCCACGACCTGGACCAGCGCGGCGGCGGCAACCTGCTGGGCGACGAGCAGAGCGGCCACATCAAGGAGATCGGGGTCGAGCTCTACCAGCAGATGCTGGAGGACGCCGTCGCCGAGCTGCGCGAGCGCCAGGGGGCCGAGGCCCTGCTGGAGGACCGGGGCTGGTCGCCGCAGATCAACACCGGCGCGGCCGTGATGATCCCCGACGACTACGTGCCCGACCTGAACGTGCGTCTGTCGCTCTATCGCCGCCTGTCGGAAGCCGAGAAGGCCGCCGACCGCGAGGCCCTGGCCGCCGAGCTGATCGACCGCTTCGGCCCGCTGCCGCCCGAGACCGACAGCCTGCTGAAGGTGGTCGCCATCAAGGGCCTGTGCCGCGAGGCCAATGTCGCCAAGATCGACGTCGGTCCCAAGGGCGCGGTGGCCAGCTTCCGCAACGACGAGTTCGCCAACCCGCTGGCCCTGGTCCAGTTCGTGTCCAAGAACAGCCTGATCTGGAAGGTGCGCCCCGACCAGAAGGTGGTGATCAAGGGCGAGTGGGACACCCCGGCCCAGCGGCTGGACGCGGCCGAGAAGATCCTGTCGCAGCTGGTGAAGTTGGCGAAGGCCTAGAAGGCCGCTCGCAGCCGCACCCAGCCGGACACGCGGTTGAAGCCGGACCCGACTTCACCGTCGGCTCCAGCCGACACGGTGGTCCCCGCCCCGAGCTTCAGATCGAGCCCACCGGCGATTAGGGCGACATTGCGAGGCGGCCTTGAACCCAGGATCGTCATGTCCGAACCCGGCAGGCCGATGAACCGCGCGGTCATGGCGCGGTCCCGTTCGAGATAGTATCCCCATCCCGCTTGAACGAAGCCCGCGACTTTGTCGGAGCCGACCAGCTCTCCGGTCGTGGCCCTCAAACCCAATTCGGCGCGCGCGTTGTCGCTCGTGCGCCCCGCGACCTGAAGCACGGTTTCCGTCACGGTCGCCTCTTCCTTGATGTCGGGGCTTTCGACCGACACCCATCGCAGGCTCGCGATCGGCGCGAGGGCGCCGGCCTTGCCTTGGATGACGGCAATGGACGCATCCAGTTGTGCGCTCCAGGCCTTCAGATCGTACTTGGCCGAAACGTCCGACAGGCTGAACACCGGAATAGCCCGATGCGTATCCGTGTCGAACACGCCATGGCTGACGGCGCCGGCGAGGTAGAGTTTGCCGATCCGGCCAAGGCCATAGACCCCAAATTCCAGCGTGTCGGACTTGGCGCGCCCCTGATCCCGGGCCAAGGACAGATCGTTTGTGCCGGCCGCGATCGCGGCGCCGAACAGCGCGTTGGCGTTCGGATGAATATCGACGCCGAAAGCCAGTTGGCCGTCGTGACTATCGCCATGGGTGGATCCGACGCCCGAGACGTCCCCGTCGCTGCGACCGGTCGACCCAAACGCCGCGCCCCAGAGGATCAGACCGCGTTCGTCGCGGGTGACGCGGCGGCCGTCGGCGGCGAAGGGATCCAACATGACGCCCAGGAATTGCTCGGCGACAGGCGCGACCGAGGACGCGGTCGCCACATGGATTTCCCCAGACAGGCTCGCCAGGGCCGGACCCAAGGCGCCGCTGGGCTGGCTGTACAGGGCGAAGAACGGCGAGGGATCGCCGCCGGCGGCGACAGCGCGATCTATGCCGACCGCGACATTGCGTTCGTTCTGCGTAGTGGCCCCCTGCTCAAGGAGCAAAGACAGGTCATCCGGCAGCACGTTCAGCACTACCGAATTGGCGGTGTAGGCGATGAACCACCGGACGTCGGGGCCAAACGAGCCCTGGGTTTCGACCGTGCCGAACTTTCCCGTCCGGCCACCGGTGGCGGACAGGAGCGTATAGGAGACGGCGCCGGTATAAGGTCCGACCGCGGGGAGGAGACGCAGGGTTCCGGCCAGGCTGGCGACACCGCCGACATTGACCCGATCGGCGCCCGCGGTCACGACATCAACGATGTAGACGCCGTCCGCGCCGAAGGTGAGCGGACCATTGATCGTGAAGACGTCCGCGACGACGGGATTGCCCGGCGCCAGCGCGCCATGAACGATCGCACTGCCCACCGAACCTGATCCGCTGAGCCTTCCCGACGGGTTGACGGTGACCGTGGATACAAGCGAGCCGTTCACGATCAGCCGGCCCTCTTCGATGATCGTCGGCCCGGTATAGGTGCTGGCCCCCGTCAATGTCAGCTCGGACGGGTCGCGCTTGATCACCTGGCCCGTGCCGGAAATGACACCGTCGAAATTGGCGCGACCGCCGCTCGCGAAAATCAGCGTCGCGTTGTCGACTACATTGCCGACAATGCTGCCTGCGCCGCCACGACCGATCTGCAACGCCCCGGCGGAGATCACCGTGCCGCCGGTGTAGGTGTTGTCGCCACTGATGATCGTCGTGCCCGTACCGTCCTGGTGCAACGATCCTGAACCGATGACGCTCCGGACCAACTGGAAATCATTGGAATGGTTGATCGCAAGCACACCCGACCCCTGGGTCACGATGTTGCTGAGCAGGCGTCCGGGGAACGCTCCCGTCGTCCCGCCATCGCCGAACTGAAGCACGCCGTTCTGGATGACCACACCGCCGGTGGCGAAGACGTTGTCGTTCGTCAGCACGGTGACGCCGGAGCCGATTTGCCAAATGTTTCCCGCCCCCCGCATCTCCGTCGCGACGACGAGCCGGTCGGACCTGTTGAACTGCAGAACGCCATTACTGAAGATCAAGCTCGTGTTCGCGATCGAGCCGGTGACTCCTCCGTTTCCGAGGGCAAGGGTCCCGCTAATGTCCGTCCGCCCGGTGTAGGTATTGGCGCCCGTCAGGACGAGCGTACCGGCGCCGCCCTTGGATATGCCGAAGGGACCGCTGATCGGGCTGGATTGGGTCGCCGACGCCGCTTCCGCTGAGACGACGAGGGAGCTGTCCTGGGTCAAAACGATAGGACCGAAAGGATCGACCTGGCCGTCCTGATAGACGTACGTCTGGGCCCGCGCCGGCGAAGCGCAAACCGACACCGCTGCTGCACATCCCAACAGTAGGACCTTCAGGTGTCGTGAAGATGTCGTCCGCACAACAGTTCTCCTGCGCTCGCCAAGAGACAACTTAAGGGTGTCATACTACGGGGGATCGGTTGGGCTTGCTTATTTTCTTGATCGACCGGCCCTCGGCCGCGACGACCGGGTCCGGATCCCGCCAGCCAGGCCGACGCGGATTTGCCAGGGTCGGGGAAACCTCAGGAGGAGTTTTCCCATGGCTGCCGTCACCAAGTCCGTCGATGTCGCCGTCGCGCCCGCCCAGGTGTGGGACGCGGTGCGCGACTGGGGCCGCGTCCATCAGCGCCTGTGTCCCGGCGTGCTGACCGACTGCCAGGTGGAGGAGGGGGCCCGGACCGTCACCTTCGCCGGCGGCCTGGTGGCCCGGGAGCTGATCGTCGCGGTCGACGACGAGACCCGCCGCCTGGTCTGGTCGGTGGTCGGCAGTCAGCTGCTGAGCCACCACAACGGCGCCATGCAGGTGCTGGACGAGGGCCCCGGCAGCCGCATCGTCTGGACCGCCGACATCCTACCGCACGACGCGGCCGAGCGGGTGGCGGGCTTCATGGACCTGGGCTGCGCGGCGATGAAGACGACGCTGGAGGGGTGACGCGCCGACGGGGACATGCGCATGCGCGTGTCCCCAGGTCTCGGCTCAGTGAATGCCGATGGGGACACGCCGCGAGGGCATGTCCCCGGCTTGAAACGCTCAAGCCGCCGCCTTCGCCGCCCGCGCCTCGCGCAGCAGGCCCCAGGCCCGCAGGCCCATCTCCACCCGCGACACGGCCAGCAGGCCCACGCCCAGCACGATGAAGCCGTCGGTGATCAGGGAGGCGCTGACGTGCCAGGCCGAGGCCTCGCTCTCGATCAGGGCGCGCAGGGCGAAGCGGACGACGAACAGGCCCAGCAGGAACAGGATCGCCGCCGGCGACGGCTTGATGTTCAGCACGTGGGTCTCGGGATCGATGGCGATCGGCATCAGCTTGCCGCGCCACCAGCCGATCGCCGCCCCCACCGCGAAGATCGCCGCCAGCCAGGCCCAGTCCAGGCCGTGGGGCGGGAACTGCAGCAGGACCGCGACCATGGCCGCGACCAGCAGGGCGGGCATGATCCAGATCAGCTCCAGCTTGAACGGCCGTTCGCGGGTCATGCCGCGGAACCGCAACGCGAAGATCACGGCGACGACGGCGATGGTGATCGCCATCTGGATGCTGGAATGGTTCATGAGACGCCCCCGAAAAAGACCGCTGACAACGCGGTTTCCGCCGGGGAGATTGTCGAGCTAGGCCGTTTGTTCAAGGGCCTTGTCGATGGCCTCGGCGATATTCTCCGGGCTCTCGGCGCCGACCACCGCCAGCTTGCCGCCGAAGATCACGAACGGCACGCCGGTGACGCCGCCCTGGACGGCCATGGCGTGCTCGCGGGCGATCACGTCCTTGTCGGCGCCTTCGGACAGCAGTTTCAGGATCAACACCGGGTCCATGCCCGCCGCCTCGCCGATCTGCGCCAGCACCACGGGATCGCCGATGTCGCGGCCTTCCGTGAAATAGGCGGCGAACAGGGCCTCGACCACGGCGTCCTGCCTGCCCGCCCCATGCGCCCAGCGGATCAGCCGGTGGGCGGCGCTGGTGTTGGGCGACAGGGCGATGGCGTCGAAGTCGAAGACGATGCCTTCCTCGGCCCCGGCCTCGACCAGGGCGGTATGCACGGCCTTCAGCTTCAGGGCGTCCTTGAACTTGCCGGCCATATAGGCTTTGCGGTCAACACCTTCCTCGGGAAGGCTCGGGTCCAGCTGGTAGGGCCGCCAGACGACCAGCGGCTCGACGTCCGGACGCAGGGCCAGGGCCGACTTCACGCGACGCCAGCCCAGATAGCACCAGGGGCAGACGACGTCGGCGACGAGGTCGATCAGCAACGGCTGGCCCATGGAGGTTTCCTCTTACGCGGAGTGGCGCTGCAGGGCCTGGGCGGCGGCGCGTTCCAGGGCGTGGACCGCGCTCTCGCCGGCCTCGATCTGGGCCACGCCGATGTCGAACTCGCAGACGAACGGCGGACGGTCGTCGCCGGCGTCGAAGGCGGTGCAGCCGATCACCGCGGCGATCCGCTCGGCGGCGGCCCGTCCAGCGGCCGCGTTGGTGGCGGGCAGGGCCAGGGCGAAGACCTCGGGCGCCAGGCGGGCGGCGGTGTCCTCGACGCGGACCAGACGGCCGACCATCGAGCCGATCTGCGGGATGGCGCGGTCCAGCCAGCCGTTCTTGCGGGCCCAGACGGTGTCGGGCTTGTCGGCCACCCGCAGCACGCAGATCGACAGCGGCCGGGCCCGTTCGCGGGCGGCGGTGGCCAGGCGCACCAGGTGGGCGGCGAACAGGTCGCGGGTGAACAGGCCGGTGGCGGCGTCCATCAGGCCCGAGCTGCGGGCCTTCTCCAGGGCGCCGCGGATGGCTTCGCCCCGGCGATAGTTGCGGGCCAGCTCGATGACCCGCTTGGCGGTCTCGATCTCGGCCGTCTCCGGCGAGGCGACGTCGGACACCCCGCGATGGAAGGCGTCCGACATGGTCACGTAGCTCTCGGCCTTCAGGTACAGCAGGGCCGGGATGTGGAAGAGGCGGGTGTTGCGTCGCATACCCGCCGCGATCGATAGGGCTTCCTGCTGATTGTCGCCGGCCCACAGCACCACCGCGTCGAAGGCGCGCTCGTGCAGATAGTCGAAGGCCGTATAGGCGGTGAAGGCGCCGACCACGTCGGCCCCGCTGCGGGTCAGGGCGTTGGACAGGGCCAGGAACTGCGGGGCCGGCTCGCCGATGGCCAGGATGCGGAACGGCTCGGCCTGGGGCTCGGGCAGGTCCAGCCGCCGGCCGCGATCGCCGAAGGTAGCCAGGCGGAGCTCGAACTCCTCCTCGGCGATGGCGGTGCGGACCAGGCTCTCCAGGCGCAGCACGGCCTGGCTGGGATGCAGGGGCGGCGACAGGGTCAGGTCGAAGGCCTGGTGGTTGGCCTCGGTCCCCGGCTCGCCGATGGCGATGACCGGCAGGCGGCGCGGGGCCACCGCGGCCTTCAGGCGGCGAGACAGGGAATGGGCGTCGGGACCGGCGCTCTCCAGGTCGACGATCACGGCCTCGATGTTCAGGTCGCCCAGGGCGGCGAGGGCGGCGTAGGGGCCGCGCGCGGTGATGGTCCGCCAGCCGAGCTTGTCGAGCCCTTCGGACAGCGGCCCGGCGCGAGCATCGTCGCGCGCCACGATCAGGATTCGGGCGTTCACCGCCAACTCAAGCCTCCGCCCCGGATACCGGTATCGCTCGACGACGCGGCGTCCTCGAGATTCGACGTTGCAACATAGCAGAGGCCGCAACGCCTCATAGGTCCGCATCGCCGCAGGCCTGTGAACGGATAAACGCTCTTGCCTGACCGAAGGGCAGGGTCGTTCTAGTGGCTTGAAAGATGAAGCGCCGCGAGAGTCGGCCGGGAGGAACGTCATGGCCCAGGGTCCGCTGTCCGGCCTGAAGGTGCTGGAATTCGCCGGGATCGGTCCGGGACCGTTCTGCGGCATGCTGCTGTCGGACCTGGGGGCCGACCTGGTGCGCATCGACCGCAAGGGCTCGGGGCGCAGCTCGCCTGCCGACGTCACGGCCCGGGGCCGCCGCTCGGTGGCGCTGGACCTGAAATCGCCGGCCGCGGTCGAGACCTGCCTGAAGCTGATGGAACGCGCCGACGGGATCATCGAGGGCTTCCGGCCGGGCGTGATGGAGCGGCTGGGCCTGGGTCCGGACGTCGCCCTGGCCCGCAATCCCAAGCTGGTCTACGGCCGGATGACCGGTTGGGGCCAGACCGGTCCCTACGCCAAGGCCGCCGGCCACGACATGAACTACATCGCCATCACCGGCGCCCTGGCCGCGATCGGCACGCAGGACAAGCCCGTGCCGCCGCTGAACCTGGTGGGCGACTTCGGGGGCGGGGCGCTCTATCTGGCCTTCGGTCTGCTGGCCGGGGTGATCCACGCCCGCGCGACGGGGCAGGGCCAGGTGATCGACTGCGCGATGAGCGACGGCGCGGCCTCGCTGATGGCCATGTTCTACGGCTTCAAGGCCGGCGGCATGTGGGGGGACGGAAGGCGGACCAACCTGCTGGACGGCGGGGCGCACTTCTACGACACCTACCAGTGCTCCTGCGGCCGCTGGATTTCGATCGGCTCGATCGAACCGCAATTCTACCTGCTGCTGCTTGAAAAGACGGGGATCACCGACCCGCAGTTCCAGCACCAGATGAGCCGCGAGGAGTGGCCCCAGCTTCGCGAGAAGCTGGCGGCGGTGATCGCCACCAAGACCCGCGACGACTGGTGCGCCCTGATGGACGGCACAGACGTCTGCTTCGCCCCGGTCCTGACCATGGACGAGGCGCCGACCCACGCCCACAACGCCGCCCGTCAGACCTTCGTGGAGGTGGCCGGCGTCACCCAGCCGGCCCCGGCCCCGCGCTTCTCGGCCACGCCCGGCGCGATCCAGGGCCCGCCGCCCAAGATCGGGGCCGACAACGACGCGGCCCTGGGCGACTGGGGCTTCTCGGCCGAGGCCATCGCCGAGCTGAAGGCCCAGGGCGCGCTCTAGGAAGGGCGCTCCAGAGACCTTCCCTGACGACGCCATTCAGGTGCGGTTCAGCCGGAGGGGCCTAAACCTGATCCTGCAACCGGCCGTCGCGCCACCCGTCCCTCGATGCGGCGTTCGGTTCAGGTTCGTCCTGCGGAGGCCCGCCGCTTTCCCTGAAGCGGCGGGTCTTTGTCGTTGGACTCCATGTTTTTTCGGCGGCGCGCTTGCGTCAAAGCGGCGCCGAGGCCAGTTTCCGCCGCATGAAATCCCCCCAGGACCGCCTTCGCTTTCGGGACCTCGACCTAGATCCGATCCATTGGGTGACCGAAACCCTCCGCGTTCTGGGCCTGGCCCTGCAGCGCCTGTGGGGCCGCGACGTCATGCTGTACGTCGGCGGCGTCTCGTTCTTCATCCTGCTGGCGGTGTTCCCCGGCCTGGCCATCCTGATCGGCCTGTTCAGCCTGCTGCTGACCCCGGAACAGGCCGCCTTCCAGGCCGACAAGCTGTCGTTCCTGATGCCGTCGGGCGCCCGGCCGATCTTCCAGAGCGAGCTGGCCCGCCTGGCCCACGCCCCGGAGAAGGCCATCTCCGCCCAGAGCGCCGTGGTGCTGGTCATCGGCCTCTACGCCGCCCATCGCGGGTTCAAGGCCCTGCTGGCCGGCCTGTCCTTCATCCATGACGAAGAGGACCAGCGCGGCTTCTTCGGCTTCAACTTCATGGCCCTGGTGGTGCTGGTCGCCGCCTTCGGCCTGCTGTTCGTGATGTCGGGCGTCTTCCTGACCTTCCGCCTGCTGGCCAGCACCCTGAACCTGCGGCCCCTGGCCGGCGCGTCGTGGATCCAGAGCGAGTGGACGTGGGCCAGCCTGGGCCTGCTGGTCGGCATGACCCTGATCTACCGCTACGCCATGTCGCGCGAGCCGGTCGGCTGGCGCGCCTCGTCCACCGGCGGCTTCGCCGCGGCGGTGATGTGCGTGTTCATGTCGTGGGCCAGCGCCTTCTATGTCGAGCAGGTGGCCCATCTGGGCGCAACCTACGGCTCGATCTCGGCGGTGATCATCTTCCTGATCTGGCTCTCGTGGAGCGTCAACGCCGTGTTCTTCGGCGGCGCCCTGGCCACCGAGATGGAGATCGCGCTGGACGAGCGGCCCAGGGCCCTGCTGGAGGGACCCAAGGCCATTCCGCTCAAGGCGCCTTCGCCACCAGAAAGCTGATCGCGCCGTCCGGGGCGTCGACGACCTCCAGCACCGTGGCTCCGGCGCTGGCCGCGAAGTGCGGCACGTCGATGCGGGCCAGCGGGTCGTCGGCCAGCAGGCGGACCAGACCACCGGGCGGCGCGTCCTCCAGCGCCCGGCGCAGGCGCAGGGTCGGCACCGGGCAGCGGTGGCCGCGGGCGTCCATCAGGCGCTCTTCAGACATCGAAGACCTCCTCGGCCTGGGCCGCCGTCAGGATGCGGTGCTGGCCCGGCTCCAGGTCGTCGGGCAGGGCGATCCCGCCGATCCGCTCGCGATGCAGGCCGACCACGTGGTTGCCCACGGCGGCGAACATCCGGCGCACCTGGTGATAGCGCCCTTCGGTGATCCTCAGCCGCGCCTCGCGCTCGCCCAGCACCTCCAGGGTCGCCGGCAGCAGGGGCTTTTCCTCGCCCTCCAGCATCAGGGTCCCGCTGGCGAACGTCGCGCCTTCGGTTCCCGTCAGCGGCCGGTCCAGCGTGGCGCGATAGACCTTGGGCACGTGGCGCTTGGGCGAGATCACCCGGTGCAGGAAGTCCCCGTCGTCGGTGATCAGGATCAGGCCCGAGGTGTCCTTGTCCAACCGCCCGACGCTCGACAGGGCCGGGTCGCGGATCTGCCAGCGCTTGGGCAGCAGGTCGTAGATGCGCTCGCCGTCCTCGCGGTGCGAGCAGACCACGCCCAGCGGCTTGTGCATGATCAACACCAGGGGCGCTGGCGGATCAACGGGAACGCCGCGGATCTTCATCCGCTGCGGCAAGTCGGCGGTGACGGCGATCTTCTGCCCCGGGTCCTTGATGGCCACGCCGTCCAGCACGACCTTGCCGGCCGAGACCAGGGCCTGGACGTCGCGCCGGCTGCCGTAGCCGAGATTGGCCAGCAGGCGGTCCAGACGCGCCATCAGGGCTTTCGTCACTTGCGGGCCTCGTAGACCTTGAACCCGCCGGCGTCGGCCACGGGACGGACATTCTTGAAGTGCTCGTTCAGCACCGCCTCGTAGGGCAGGTGGCGGTTGGCGACGATCCACAGCACGCCGCCCTTGCGCAGCATGCCGGCCGCCGAGGTGATGAAGGCCTGGCCCAGGCCCTTGTCCTCGACGCCGGTCTCGTGGAACGGCGGGTTGGTCACCACGAAGTCCAGGCCCGTGGCCAGGTCGCCGCCGCGCCGGGCGTCGGCCTGCACCACCTCGACGCGCGGGTCGTTGACGTTGCGCTTGGCCGCCTCGACCGCCCGGCGGTCCAGGTCGACCAGGGTCAGCTTGGTCACCTTGGGCGAGGTCAGGACGGCGTGGGCCAGGACGCCGATGCCACAGCCCAGGTCGACGCCGGCGCCGGCCAGCGGCGGCAGGGCTTTGAGCAGCAGGGCCGAACCCGGGTCCAGGCGGTCCCAACTGAACACGCCGGGCTGGGTCCACAGGCCGTCGCCGTCCAGCCGGCGCGGCGCGCCATCGGCAACGGCCGCGTCCAGGCCGACGGGCGCGGCGGGCTTGAGGGCGACGCAGATCCGCTGGTGGCGCTTGGCGCTCTCGCCGACGACGCAGCCGAACGCGGTCAGTTCCTTGTTCATCCGCAGGCCGCCGCGGTCCTTGGGGGCGAGGGCGGTCAGGCGGCCCTCGACCTTCAGCGCCCGCAGGGCCTGGGCCAGGACGTAGCGCCGCTCGGCGACGCCGGCGGGGGCCTGGATCACGATCTCGTCCAGCGCGCCCTCGGCCAGGTCGGCCAGGTCGGTCGAGCCCACCACCAGCGGCGAGGTCTGCACGGCGCCGCCCGGGACATCGACGATGTCGAAGGACGGGGAACCGTAGACGGCTGCGCGGACGGTGTCGGACATGATCTGGTCTCGGGAGATGTGGCGGGCAGGGTGGGATTCGAACCCACGGTGGACTTTCACCCACGGCGGTTTTCAAGACCGCTGCCTTAAACCACTCGGCCACCTGCCCGGAGCAGGGGCCTATATCAGCGGTCGCGCGCCGGCTCTAGTCCGTTTGCGGTTCGTTTGGTCGCACCTTTAGTTAACCAGACCTCAAGCCTCCTGAACGACCCTGCTTTCTGATATACAACCTTCAGGAGGGCGGCTGGGTCATGGGAGGCGAGGCGCGAGGCGACTTCCGTCTGCTGCGCGGCGTGGCCGTGGCCGCCTTGGGCTGCGCCGGCCTGGCCGCCTGCGCCACGCCGCTGCCGACCCGCCTGCCTCAGGCCACCTCGACCGCCAGACCCTATTCCGGACCGCCGCCGCCGGGCTCGACCAACGGCCTGCGCGGCACGGAGAAGCCGTATCAGATCAAGGGCATCTGGTATTATCCCAAGGCCGATCCCGACTATGACGAGAAGGGGATCGGCTCGTGGTACGGCGAGCAGTTCCACAATCGCCGCACGGCCAACGGCGAGATCTTCGACATGGACCTGCCGTCGGCGGCCCATAAGACCTTGCCGCTGCCCAGCATCGTCGAGGTCACCAACCTCGACAACGGCCGCAAGATGCAGGTGCGGGTCAACGACCGCGGTCCGTTCGTCGACGGCCGGATCATCGACCTGTCCAAGGCCGCCGCCGAGCAGCTGGGCTACGGGCGGGCGGGCGTGGCCCATGTCCGCGTCCGCTACATCGGCCCGGCCGGCAAGACGCCCTTCGACCAGCGCCGCATGATCGCCTCGGCCGCGCCGCCCCCGCCGGAACCGCGCTACACCCCGCCGGCCAAGCCCCGCGTCTACACCACGGGCCTGCCGCCGGCCCAGCCGGCCTGGGACGCCCCGCCGCCGCCCAAGGCCGCCGATCCCGACTTCGTGCCCTATGCGCCGCCGACGCCCGCGCCGGTGGTCCCGGCCGAGCCCGCGCCGGTCCTCGCCAACGCCGGCGTGGAAAGCGCCTATCGTGTCCAGGCCGGTTCGTACGCCAGCCGCGCCAACGCCGAGCGCGCCGCCGCCCAGCTGAGCGGGGCGGGCGAGGCCTCGGTCGAGTCGGTGGAACGCGCCCAGGGCACGCTGTATCGCGTCGTGGTCAAGGCCGGCCCGGACGAGGCCGAAGCCTTCGGCGTGCGCGATCGCGTGGCTTCGATGGGCTTTTCCGACGCCACGGTGCTGCGGCCCTAGAGCTCCCCGCGATCGCCTCTGGACAAGAGGTGCGTTACGGCCGATTTGAAGCCCGTGACGCGTGGAACCTTCATCAGTTTCGAGGGCGGCGAGGGGGCTGGAAAGTCCACCCAGATCCGCCGCTTGGCCGAACGCCTGAAGGCGGACGGCGCCGACGTGGTGCTGACCCGCGAGCCGGGCGGCAGTCCGGGCGCCGAACAAATCCGCGACCTGATCCTGAACGGCGACGTCGACCGCTGGTCGCCGGTCACCGAGACCCTGCTGATGTACGCCTCGCGGCGCGACCACATCGAGCGGGTGATCCGGCCGGCCCTGGAACGCGGGGCCATCGTGCTGTGCGACCGCTTCGCCGACAGCACCCGCGCCTATCAGGGAGCCGGCGGCGAGGCGCCGATCGGCCTGATCAAGGCGCTGGAGGAGCACGTCCTGGGCGGTACGGTCCCGGACCTGACCCTGATCTTCGACATCCCGGCCGAGACGGGCCTGGAACGCGCCCTGGCCCGGGGCGGCGAAGCCCGCTTCGAGTCCAAGGGCCTGGACTTCCACAAGCGCCTGGGCGAGGCCTTCCTGGAGATCGCCCGCCGCGAACCCGAGCGCTGCGTGGTGATCGAGGCGGACGACGCGATTGACGCGGTCTGGGCCGACGTCTGGGACGCGGTGTCCACGCGGCTGGGCCTCTAGCTTATGGACGCGCCTCCGCATCCCCGCGACGTGTTCGCCATCGACGGCGTCGAGGCGGCCGAGCTGGCCTTCCTGGACGCCCTGGACCGCGGCCGGCTGCACCACGCCTGGCTGCTGACCGGCCCAGAGGGCGTGGGCAAGGCGACCCTGGCCTACCGCATGGCCCGCCGCCTGCTGGGCGCGCGGCCCGATCCCGCCTTCGGCGCCCTGGGCTCGGCGCCCACCGACTTCGTCAGCCGCCAGGTGGCCGCGCGCTCGCACCCGGACCTGATGGTGCTGGAACGCGAGACCGACGACGGCAAGGCCCGCAAGTCGATCCCGGTGGACGAGGCCCGCCTGCTGCCGGCCTTCTTCGCCAATTCGCCCGCCGTCTCGCCTTATCGGGTGGCGATCATCGACGCGGCCGACGACCTGAACGTCAACGCCGCCAACGCCGTATTGAAGACTCTTGAAGAGCCGCCGCCGCGCGGGGTGATCCTGCTGATCAGCCACTCGCCGGGCCGGCTGCTGCCGACCATCCGCTCGCGCTGCCGCCGGCTGGTGGTGCCCGCGCCGCATCTGAACCTGGCCGCGTCGATGGTCCAGCAGCGGGCCGGCGTCTCGGCCCACGACGCCGATCGCCTGTCGCGGATGGCCAAGGGCGCGCCGGGCCGGGCGCTGCAACTGGCCGCCGCCGGGGCCATCGAGGCCGACGACGCGGCCGGCGAGATCCTGCGCAAGCTGCCCGACCTGGACGAAGGCGCGCTGCTGGCCATGGCCGACACCTTCCGCGGCGCCGAGGGCGTCCAGCGCTTCGAGCTGCTGTTCGACCGCCTGGGCGACCAGATCCACGCCATGGCCACCGGCATGGCCGGCGAGCGCACCCCGGCGGGCCTGGACCGCTGGGTGGCGGCCTGGGAGAAGATCGTCCGCGCGCCGGGCGAGGCCGAGGCGGTGAACCTCGACCGCGCCGACGTGTTCTGGACCGCGATCATGGACTTGCGCGCCGCCGCCCGGGCGGCCATGTGACCGAATGCTCATCGACAGCCACGTAAACCTGCACGCCCACCAGTACGACGAGGACCGCCAGGCGGTGATCGACCGCGCCCGCGAGGCCGGGATCGAACTGATGGTCACCATCTGCGACAAGATTCCGTCGTTCGAATCCGTCCATGCCATCGCCATGGCCAATGACGACATCTGGTGCACAGTCGGGGCCCACCCGCACGAGGCCAAGGACCATGTCGACCTGACCACCGCGCGTCTGGTCGAGTTGGCCGGCCGCCCGAAAGTGATCGGCATCGGCGAGACGGGCCTGGACTTCCACTACGACCTCAGCCCGCGCGACGTGCAGGCCGAGGTGTTCCGCGCCCACGTGGCGGCGGCCCGCCAGACCGGCCTGCCGCTGGTGGTCCACACCCGCGAGGCCGACGCGGTGATGGGCGCGATCCTCGAGGAGGAACACGCCAAGGGGCCGTTCAAGATCCTGATGCACTGCTACACCAGCGGCGCCGAGCTGGCGAAGCGGGCGGCGGCGCTGGGGGCGTGGTTCTCGGTCTCGGGCATCGCCACCTTCAAGCAGGCCCAGGACGTGCGCGACATCATCGCCGACATGCCGGCCGACAGGATCATCCTCGAGACCGACTGTCCGTACCTGGCCCCCGTGCCGATGCGCGGTCGCCGCAACGAGCCGGCCTATCTGCCCCACGTGCTGGACAAGCTGGCCGAGATCCGGGGCTGGACCCGGGCCGATGCGGAACAGCGCACCGAGGACGCCTTCTTCGCCCTGTTCGACCGGATCCCGCGCAAATGACCGGAAAGCTGGAGTTCACGATCCTGGGCTCCGGCTCGTCGGGCGGCGTGCCACGCGCCGACGGCAACTGGGGCGATTGCGACCCCGCCGAACCGAAGAACCTGCGCACCCGCTGCTCGATGCTGGTGCGCCGGCCTGGAAGCGATCCGGCGGCCGAGACCACTGTCGTCGTCGACACCGCCCCGGACTTCCGGCTGCAGGCGGTGAGGGCGGGGGTCAGGCGGGTGGACGCCTGCCTGTTCACCCACGACCACGCCGACCAGGCCCACGGCATCGACGACCTGCGCCCGTTCTTCCTGAACGCCCGCAAGCGCGTGCCGACCTATATGGACGCCTACACGACCGCCAGCCTGGAGCGGCGGTTCGACTACGTCTTCAAGAGCCAGGGCGGCTATCCGGCGATCTGCGACCCGCAGCTGATCGCGCCCCACGGCCAGGCCTGGGAGATCGACGGCCCCAGCGGCGCGATCCCGGTCACCACCTTCGACGTCGATCACGGCGAGATCCGCGCCGTCGGCTATCGCTTCGGGAACGTCGCCTACACCCCCGACGCCATCGGCTTTCCCGAGGAGAGCTGGGCGGCGCTGAGCGGCCTCGACGTCTGGGTAGTGGACGCCCTGCGCTGGACGCCGCACCCGACCCACGCCCATGTGGGCCTGGCGCTGGAGTGGATCGCCCGCGCCAAGCCGCGCCGCGCCATCCTGACCAATCTGCACATCGACCTGGATTTCAACGCCTTGGCGGCGAAACTTCCGCCAGGGGTCGAGCCCGCCTATGACGGCATGCGCTTCGAAGCCTGATCGCCTAGACTGTCCTCCTCCCCGGAGACTCGCCTTGCCCGCCGACGCTTCCGACACGAACCGCCCCGATCCGGAGGCGCTGCTGGCGGCCGCCAACCGGGCGGGCCGGGGGCGGCTGAAGGTGTTCCTGGGCATGGCCCCGGGCGTGGGCAAGACCTACGAGATGCTGCGCGCCGCCCGCCGCCGCAAGGCCGACGGCCAGGACGTGCTGATCGGCCTGGTCGAGACGCACGGCCGTCGCGAGACCGAGAGCCTGCTGCGCGGCATGGACGTGCTGCCCCGCAAGCCGATCGATCACCGCGGCCACGTGATGATGGAGTTCGATCTCGACGCGGCCCTGGTCCGTAAGCCGGCCCTGCTGCTGGTCGATGAGTTCGCCCATTCGAACGCCCCGGGATCGCGCCATCCCAAGCGTTGGCAGGACGTCGAGGAGCTTCTGGCCGCCGGCATCGACGTCTGGACCACCCTGAACGTCCAGCACCTGGAGAGCCTGGTCGACGTGGTCCAGCGCATCACCGGGGTGCGCCAGCGCGAGACGGTGCCCGACAGCGTCCTGTCGCGGGCCGACGCCATCGAGGTGATCGACATCACCCCCGACGAGCTGCGCGAACGGCTGGGGGAGGGCAAGGTCTATGTGCCCGAGACCGCGCGCCTGGCCTCGGAGAACTTCTTCAAGGTCGAGAACCTCACGGCCCTGCGCGAGCTGGCCCTGCGGCGCGCGGCCCAGACCGTGGACGACCAGCTGGTCGCCGCCATGCGCGAGAAGGGCGTCGAGGGCCCCTGGGCGGCGGGCGAGCGCATCCTGGTGCTGGTCGGCGGCGACGCCATGGCCGCCAGCCTCGTGCGGGCCGGCCGGCGGCTGTCGGACATGATGATGGACGCGCCGTGGACGGTGACCCACGTCGAACGCCTCGACCATCCGGTCACCGGCCCTGCGGCGACGGAGCGGCTGCGCGACGCCCTGAAGCTGGCCGAGCAGCTGGGCGGCTCGACCGTGGTGCTCAGCGGGGCCGACATCGTCGCCACGGTGATGGCCTACGCCCGGCGCAACAACGTCACCCAGATCGTCATCGGCAAGTCGGCCGACAGCCGTTGGCGCGAGCTGCTGGGCCGGTCCCTGGCCGCGGCCCTGCTGCGCGAGGCCCGGGGCGCGGCGATCCACGTCGTCACCGAGGCCACCCACGAGCCGGTGGTCGAACCGCCCAAGCGCAGACCGGCGGCGGGATGGACCGCCTATCTGCTGGCCGCCGGCTGCGTGGCCGCCGCGACGGCGGTGGCCTGGGGCCTGGACGTGGCTTTCGACCGCGTGGACTTGGGGATGATCTTCCTGGCCGCCGTGCTGGCGGCCGGCGTGCTGCGCGGGCTGCGGCCCGCCCTGGCGGCGGCGACCGTGGCCTTCCTGGTCTACAACTACATGTTCCTGGAGCCGCGCCATTCGTTCGCCATCGGCGCGCCGACCGACTTCCTGACGCTGATCGTGTTCTGGGCCGTCGCCCTGGCGGCCGGCGGCCTGGCCGGGCGGGTGCGGGACCAGGGCCGCGACGCCCAGCGGCGGGCCTCGGCGGTCTCGGCCCTGCTGGCGGCCAGCCGGACCTTCTCGGCGGCCGCCGGACGCGAAGCCGCCGCCAAGGCCCTGGCCGAGCAGACCGCCGCGGCCGTGGGCGCCAAGGCCGTGGTGCTGCTGCCGACCGGCGGCGAGCTCCAGACGACCGCCGGCGCCCCGACGCTGGACGAGCTGGACGCCGCGCCCATGGCCGCCGCCCGCTGGGCCTGGGAGAAGGGCGAGGCCGCCGGGTTCGGCACCGGCACCCTGCCTCAGACCCGCTGGACCTTCTGGCCGCTGGAAGGCGTGCGCTCGCGGGCGGGCGTGGCCGGGATCGAGGCGGGGGCCATGGCGCCCGGCTCGGAGGACGAGCGCCTGCTTCTGGCGCTGCTGGAGCAGGGCGCGGTGGCCCTGGAACGGGCCGAACTGGCGACCGAGGCGGTCGAGACCGAGACCCTGCGCCGCGCCGACCGCTTCCGCTCGGCCCTGCTGAACTCCATCAGCCACGACCTGCGCACGCCGCTGTCCACGGTGCTGGGCGCCTCCACCACCTTGCTGGACTTCGGCAAGGGCATGACCACGGCGGTGCGCGACGACCTGCTGATCAGCATCCGAGAGGAGGCCGAGCGGCTGAACCGCTATGTCGGCAACCTGCTGGACATGACCCGCCTGGAGGGCGGGGCCCTGCGGCTGCGCACCGATTGGACCGACGTGCGCGACGTGCTGGGGGCGGCCGCCGACCGCGTCTCGCGCCGGCTGGCGACCCGGACCCTGACCCGCGACTTCCCGGTCGAGCTCAGCCTGGTGCGGGCCGACTCCAGCCTGCTGGAGCAGGCCGTGGTCAACATCCTGGAGAACGCCATCGCCTACAGCCCGCCGGCCACCCGCATCGAGATGGCCGCCTACGAGGATCGCGCCAACGTGGTGATCAGCATCGAGGACGAGGGCAGGGGCATCCCCACCGCCGAGCTGGAGCAGGTGTTCGAGAAGTTCCGCCGCATGGAGGAGCCCACCGACCGCAGCCAGGGGGCGGGCCTGGGCCTGTCGATCTCGAAGGGCTTCATCGACGCCATGGGCGGACGCATCGCCGCCGCCAGCCCCATCCACGACGGCAGGGGCACGCGCATCCTGATCAGCCTGCCCAAGGCCGTCGCGACTCCGCATCATCTGCTATGAGCGCCTGATGTCCGCCATCCGACAACGCATCCTGATCATCGACGACGAGCCGCAGATCCACCGATTCCTCGGCCCGGCCATGGACGCCGCCGGCTACGAGCCCCTGCGCGCCGACAGCGGCCAGGAGGGGCTGCGCGGCATCGCCCTGTGGTCGCCGGACGCCGTGGTGCTGGACCTCGGCCTGCCCGACATGGACGGCAAGGAGGTGCTGGAGAAGGCTCGGGCCTTCTACGACGGCCCGATCGTCATCCTCTCGGCCCGCGACCGCGAGCCCGAGAAGATTCAGGCCCTGGACCTGGGCGCCAACGACTATGTGGAAAAGCCGTTCGGGGTCGGGGAGTTGCTGGCGCGTCTTCGCGTCGCCCTGCGCCAGCGCGGCGCCGCGCAAGGTCCGGTCGCGCCGATCCGGGCCGGGGCCGTCGAGATCGACCTCGAAAAGCGCCTGGTGACCCGCGACGGCGCCGTGGTGAAGGTCTCGCCGCGCGAATACGACGTCCTGGCCCGCCTGGCCCAGGCGCGCGGCAAGGTGCTGACCCACAAGGACCTGCTGACCGCCGTGTGGGGTCCGGCCCATGCCCACGACACCCAGTACCTGCGGGTGTTCGTCGGACAGCTGCGGCAGAAGCTCGAGGCCGATCCCTCGACGCCGAAGATGATCCTGACCGAGCCCGGCATCGGCTATCGGTTCATCGGGGACTAGGGATCACATGAAGTCCAGGAACAATAACGCCTGAAATTCAGCGGCCTGCGGCCTCAATCGGAGTCTTGGTGACCCGCCAGGGCGGCGACGCCGTCGTTGGTGATCACCCAGCCGCCGCCGTTGCGCTCCGCCAGGCCCAGATCGGTCAGGACGCGGGCGTCGGCGATGTTGATCCAGTCGACCGCCTCGCCGGCCTTCTTGCGGGCCAGGTTCTTCAACGCCACGAGCTGGCCCGGTGAAAGCGTCATCACCGGCCGCCCGCCAGCGGATCGGGCGAAATCGCCGCCCGTCGACCATGCACCCGCTCGAGTTCCTGCTGCATCCTCAGGACCTGGCCGCCCAGGCTGGTGACGTCGTCCTGCAGTTGGGCGTTACGGCGCTTGAGATAGTCGTTCTCCCGGCGCAAGGCCTGAGCTTCCTCGTCGGTCATCGGTCGGCTCCGGCCGCGTCCCGGGCGGGGACCGCCCGGATCACGGCCCGCAGCAGCGCGACGCGATAGGCGGATATTCCGGAGGCCTTGAGCTCCAGGCGCGCGCCCTCGGCGATCCGCCCCTGGTGGCGATTGCCCAGGAACATGGTCTCGGCGCGGATTTCCTGCGCGGTGATCCGATGGATGCCGAGGAGTTCGAGCAGGGCGGTCCAACGCGTCGTCTCGCGCGTGTCCGGGTGGTCGGACATGAAGTCCTTTCAGGCCGGCGATCCCGCATGGCGCGGGGCGATCACGGGCGCCGCCCACTATAGCGCGCCCGTCGCCCAATAGCTCTGGGGCTTTTTCGGATCGCCCCTGGAAAGCCTCACGGCTTCGGCGCGACCACCAGGCGGCTGAGGTTGGCGGGATAGCGCTGGGCCAGGGCGTCGGCCTTCTCGGCCAGCGCCTTGTCGCCATAGGCGTTCGCGGCGGCCGCGAACAGCGGCAAGGCCTCGGACGAGGCGTCCTCGGGCTTCAGCTCCGGATACGGGAAGCTGGCCTCCCGGCCCACATAGGGCGCCAGGAAGTCGAACGCCGCGCGCAGGCCGCGACCGTCGGCGGTCCGGTAGCGCCAGAGGTCCAGGTCCACGCACCGCCCGAACTGCGCCGTGCCGACCAGGGCTTCAAGGGCGAAATAGCTGTAGTGCAGGGCGCGGGTGCGGGTCAGCTCCAGCGGCAACGAGCCGTCCGGCGCGACCTGGGTCGCGATCCGCCGCGCGCCGGCCTCTGCCACGACCCGGCGGGCCACGTCGTCCTGGCGGGCGAACAGCGAGAACCCGGCCAGCTGGTAGTCGAACCAGATGCCGTGGTTGTTGGCGGCGGCCTGCTCCTCGCGCCCGTTCGGATCGGTGCGCATCCAGGTCGTGTAGTCGGCGAACCAGCGCTCCAGGCCCTTCTGGCCGGCGTCCGACAGCGCCTTGGACGGCGCCAGGAGCCCGACGCCCTCGATCACCCTCAGCAGGCGGTAGGTGTCCAGCACGCCCTCGGCCCGTCCCGTGGTGCGCCCCGGCACGCCCTGGGCGTACTTCGTGTTGGGGTTCATCCGCGTCGCCGGGTCCAGGAACCAGACGCGCAGCAGCTGGGCGGCCTTGGTCGCGTAGCGGGCGTCGTCGGTGAACCAGTAGGCCAGGGACAGGGCCTCGACCGAGGCGCTCATGGCGTCCAGGTCGGTGACGTCGAACGCGTTGGTCGACCGCTCCGGATTGAACTCGCCGTCGCGGCGGATGTAGGGCTCGCCGTTCGGCTTGGCGGGATCGGGCCACCAGTAGGGGCCCATCGAGATGTAGTCGTGCTTGTCGCCGCTGGGCGGGGTGCGGGTCTTGTCGACGACGGTATAGGTCGGGCCGGCCAGGGCCGCGTCGGCGCGCTTGATCACCGCCGCATAGGCCGGCGCGATCGCGGGGTCGGTCCGGTGCGCCTTGGCGTATCGCAGGGCCTCGGGGCTCCAGCGGAAGGTGCGGAGACCGCCGAACGCCGCGGCCGTCCCGTCACCGCCCTTGCAGACGCCGGCCGGCGCGGCAGGGACCACGGGCTCGGCGGCCAGGGCCTGGACGGCGACGCCCAGCGACAACAGGGCCGCAAGGCCGACGACAGCCGTTTTCGCGCGCATACACCGATCTCCCGACACCTCGACGCACTCTGGAGTCGGCGCCGCTTGGGCGCACCATAGCGGGCTGGGCCGGCCGCACAAGCAACTGGCCTGACCAGATTTCGAATTTGGTCAGTTAGGTCGCCGCGCTTCGCCAATCGGCGCCCGACGCCGCGAACAGGCGCACCGCGTCGGCCAGGCGTTGCCCCTGGGCGCGCACCCGGGAGGCCTGGATCTCGTGGACGCGGCGCTGGGCGTCGAGCACCTCCAGCAAGGTGCCGCCGCCCTTGTCGTAGGCGACGCGGGCCAGACGCAGGCTTTCGCCGGCCTGGGCTTCGGAACGGCCGTAGGCGGCGATGGCCGCGTCGTCGGCGTTCAGGGCCGAGAGGGCGTCGGCCACCTGGGCGAAGGCGGTCAGCACCGTCTGCTGGTAGCGGGCCGACGAGGCCACGGCCTCTTCGCGCGCCTGCTGCCGGCGGGCCTTCAGGGCGCCGCCGTTGAAGATCGGCGCGGTCAGGCCGCCGCCGACGCTCCAGGCGGTGGCGTCGTAGAAGAAGAAATCCGACGGGTTCAGCGAGCCCTGGGTCAGGGACGCGGTCAGCTTGACGTTCGGATAGAGGTCGGCGGTCGCCACCCCGATGTCGGCGGTGGCGGCGTGGAGGTCGGCCTCGGCGGCCAGGATGTCGGGGCGCTTGCGGACCAGGGCCGAGGGCAGGGCGACCGGCACGGGCGCGGCCAGGTTCAGTTCGGCCAGGGTGAAGTCCGGCGCGGTCCAGTCGGCGGGCGTGTGGCCGACCAGCAGGGCCAAGGCGTGGCGCGCCGCGGCCAGCTGCCCCTGCAGGGGCGGCAGCAGGGCGCGATCCTGCTCCAGCTGGCTCTGGGCCGAGACCCGCGCCGTGGCGGTCGAGCCGCCCAGGACGTTGGCGCGATGGACCAGGTCGATGTTCGCCTGGTCGGCGGCGATCATCTGGTTCACCGCGTCGATCTGGGCGTTCAGCGTGGCGATGGTCAGGGCCTGGAGGGCGACGTTGGCCGTCAGGGTCAGATAGGCCGCGTCGCTCCGCCGGCCTTGCGCCTCGGCCCGCGCCGCCGCGCCTTCGATGCGGCGCTTGTTCCCGCCGAACAGGTCCAGGTCGTAGCCGACGGCGCCGCCCACCGAATAGAGGTTGAAGGTCGGGTTCTCCAGCTTGACGTCGCCGAAGCTGGTGAAGCCGAAGGCCTGGAGGTTGGCGCGCTCGCGGTTCACCCCGGCCGTGGCGTCGACCTGCGGACCGGCCGCGCCGCGCGCCTGGGCCAGGGCGGACTGGGACTGCCGCAGGGTGGCGTCGGCCTCGGCCAGGGTGGGGCTGTCGGCCAGGGCCTGGCGGATCGTGGCGTCGAGGGCCGGCGAGCCGAAGGCGTTCCACCAGGGCCCGACCGAGGCGGCGGCGTCCAGACGGGCCTCGGCGGGCGTGGCCTCGCCGGCGGCCGCATAGCCGGCGGCCTTGGGCGCGGCCGGCTGGGCGAAATCCGGACCCACGGTCGTGCAGGCGCCGGCCATCACGGCCAGGCTGACGGAAGCGGCGAGGGCGGCGAGGCGTTTAGTGTTCGGCGACATGGACGGTCTCTTCCCCCGGGGTCTTCTTCTTCGGGGTTCGCATCAGGAGGATCATGGGGGCGCAGAGGATGGTGATGCCCAGCATCAGCTGGAAATCGTCGATGTAGGACAGCATCGAGGCCTGCTTGGTGATCTGGCCGTTGAACCGGGCCATGCCCTCGATCGTGGCGAAGACCTGCGGCGCATAGGCCTGGAACAGCGGATTGTCGGGTCCCGCGTGGGTGATCAACACCGCGTGGTGGGTCTCGATGCCGCTGACGAAGCGGGCCTGCATGATCGAGATGCCGGCCGCCGAGCCGATGTTGCGGATCAGGGCGAACAGGCCCGCGCCCTCGGCCCGGTGCTGCGGCTTGACCGTGGCGAAGGCGATGGTGCTGAGCGGGACGAAGATCAGGCCGGTGCCGACGCCCGACAGGAAGCCGGAGACGATGATCAGGTGGGTGTCCATGCCCAGGCTGAACTGGGTCATCATCCACAGCGACACCGCGCTGACCGACAGGCCGACCAGCAGGATCAGCTTGATGCTCATCCGGCCGATCAACTGGCCGACGGCGAACATCGCCAGGAACGAGCCGATGCCGCGCGGCATGCTGACCAGACCCGTGAAGGCCACCGGATAGCCCAGCAGGTTCTGCATCATGGGCGGCAGCAGGGCCAGGACGCTGTACAGCAGGATGCCGATGAAGAAACCGAACACGCAACAGGTGACGAAGTTGGTGTCGGCCAGCAGGGCGCGGTCGACGAACGGCTTCTTCGCCGTCGCCAGCTGCACGCCGAAGATCCACAGCGAGATGATCCCGACGATCAGATAGACCCAGATCTCGCTCGACCCGAACCAGTCCTGGCTGGGACCGCGGTCCAGCATCATCTGGAAGCCGCCGATCGCCAGGGCCAGGCTGGCGAAGCCCAGCACGTCGAACCGGCGCTTCTCGGCGCTCTTCTTCTCGGACAGGAACAGGAAGACGCCGGCGAAGGCCAGGATGCCGATCGGCAGGTTGATGAAGAACACCCAGCGCCAGTCGAGGTTGTCGGTCAGCCAGCCGCCCAGCGCCGGTCCCAGGATCGGGCCCAGCACCGCGCCGGCGCCCCAGATGGCCATGGCCGAGCCGTGCTTCTCGGGCGGGTTGATGTCCAGTAGCACCGCCTGGGACAGCGGGATCAGGGCCGCGCCGAACAGGCCCTGCAGCAGGCGGAACAGCACGATCTCGACCAGGCTGCCGGCGATCCCGCACAGCATCGAGGCCGCCGTGAAGCCGGCGATCGACACCAGGAAGACCATCTTGCGCCCGATGCGGTCGGCCAGGAAGCCGGTCAGGGGCGTCATGATCGTCGCGGCGACGATGTAGGAGGTCAGCACCCAGGTGATCTGCTCGGCCGAGGCCGAGACGCTGCCCTGGATGTGCGGCAGGGCGACGTTGGCGATCGTCGTGTCCAGCGAGTTCATGATCGTCGCCAGCATGACCGAGATCGTGATCGCGACCCGATTGGCCGCGTCGCCCTTGCCGTTGCCGGCGCCGGTCATTTCGCGCTCGCATCCTTGGCGGATCGGACATCGACCTTGGCCTTGGCGCTCAGGCCCGCGCTGAGCTGCGGGACCTCCTCGTCGAGGGCCAGGCGCACGGGCAGGCGCTGGACCACCTTGACCCAGTTGCCGGTGGCGTTCTCGGGCGGCAGCAGGGCGAAGCTGGAGCCGGTGCCGGGGCTGAAGCTGACGACGTGAGCCTTCAGCACGCGGTCGTAGGCGTCGACCTTGATCGTCGCCGGTTGGCCGATACGCATGTGGGCTAGTTGGTCTTCCTTGAAATTGGCCTCGATCCAGGGCCGGCCCGAGACGAGCCAGAACAGGGTCTGGGAGGCGGCGACGCGGTTGCCGACCTGGAGCTGCTCGACCTTGGTGACCACGCCGTCGGCCGGCGCGACGATGGTGGCGTAGCTGAGGTCCAGCCTGGCGCGGTCCAGGGCGGCCTTGGCCTGCATGACCTTGGGCTGCTGGTCCGCGGCTACGTCGACCCGGCCGCCGATGTCGGCCAGGGCCGAGGCGATCTGCTGGCGGACCACCGCGACCTGGCGGCGGGCCTGTTCGGCGGCGTGGGCGGCTTCGTCGGCCTGGGCCTTGGTGGCGACGCCGGCGGCGGCCAGGTCCCGCTGGCGGACCGCCTCGCGCTCCGTATAGGCGACCGTCTCCTGGGCGGCGGCCAGGTCGGCGTTGCGCTGCTCGTAGACGGCGCGCGACCCCTGCGTCTCGAAGCGCGCGGCGGCCAGGGCCGCCTCGGCCTGGGCGACCGCGACCTGGAAGTCCGACGGATCGAGCCGGAACAGGACCTGGCCCTTCTTGACCGCCTGGTTCTCGCCGACCTCGATCTCGATCACCCGTCCCGCCACGCTGGGGCTGATGGCCGCGCGCGCCGCCTGGACATAGGCGTCGTCGGTGGTCTCGAACTTGCCGCCGGTCAGGACGAAGAACGCCACGACGGCCAGGACGATCAGCGGGCCGCCGATCATCAGCGGCCAGCGCAGTCTCTGGCCCAGGGTGCGTTGCTGACGCTTCCGGGCCGCGTCTTCCTCGACCTCGGCGATCGCCTGATAGCCTTCCGCGTCGCTCACGCAATACTCCACGCCCAAGCGGCCGGCGCTCGCGCCAGCCGCGGTTCTCGTCCGGTTTGAGGGGAAGGGCCGGGGAGGGCCTTACCTTGACCGGGAGATAGGACTCCCAAGGTCATGAGCAAAATGATATTCCGTCACGGATATCATGAACGATGCGCATTTCAGAACCCTCGACCTCAACCTGCTGCGGGTGTTCGACGCCCTGCTGGAGGAGGAGAGCGCGACGCGGGCGGGCTCCAAGCTGGGCCTGACCCAGTCGGCGATCAGCCACGCCCTGGGCCGTTTGCGCCTGTCGCTGGGCGACGAACTGTTCGTCCGCGGCCCCTCCGGCCTGCAGGCGACGCCGCGCGCGGTCGAGATGGGCGGACCGGTCCGCGCGGCCCTGAAGATGCTGGAGGCCGCCGTCACGGCCTCGCGCTTCGATCCCACCGTCGATCAACGCACCTTCCACATCAGCGCCAGCGCCTATCTGTGCTCGGTGCTGATGCCGGGCGTGGTCCGGCGCGTCCAGGTCCAGGCGCCCGGCGTGAAGCTGCGCATCCGGGGGATCGAAGGCCCCCTGGCCGAGGACCTCGACCACGGCCGGCTGGACATGGTGATCGGCGGCTTCGAGCATGTCGCGCCGCGCTTCCTGCACAAACCGCTGTTCACCGAGACCGGCGTCTGGGTGATCCGCGTCGACCATCCGGTCGCCTTGGCCGCCGGTCCGGACGGGATCACGCCGCAGGCCCTGGCGGGCGTTCCCTATCTGGTCGTCTCCGGCGGCCAGGAGAACGAGGAGATGCGGCGGGGATCGCGGCGCGAACTGGGCCTGAGGCGCATCACCAGCTGGAGCGACGACTACGCCCTGCCGTCGACGCGCGGGCTGAAGGGGCCCGTGACCGTCCCGGACGCGTCCTCGGCCCTGGTGATGGTCAGCCAGACCGACATGGCGGCTTTGCTGCCCCGGCGCCTGGCCACCCTGGCCGCCGACCGCGGCGCCGTCGTCCTGGTGGAGCCCAGCCGCCATCCCGAGCCGGCCCAGTTCGGCGCGGTGATCCGGGGCGGCGAGAGCGAAACCGGTCCCGTGGCCTGGCTCATGCGCCTGGTGGCCGAGTCCGCCGCCGAGCTCTGAAGGCCGCCGTCTGGCCCCGCACCCCGTTGCGCAATCTCCACAGTTTGACGGAAAACCCTGAACCCCTATCACTCAGTAGGTCGTTTTCCGGGTGTCGAAGCGGGGTTCGCCTGATTTCAGATCGCTCGGGACGCCCTGATAAGGGTGGACGGTCCAGAAGAAACATCCCACGCATTATACGAATATGTGTTTGTCGCGCGGTCCCCGCGTAGCGAGGACGGCGCCGCGAACGTCGCGCGCCGTTCGCTCTGGTCCGGGAGAATTCACGACGGGTCGGCTGACCGCTTCTCTTTTCAGCCGCGCCGCCGCACTAATTAGCTTCTTGAACGACCCAAATAACGTTTCGCCCGTTCTACTCTGATGTCGTCCTGGGATTCGCCTACGGGGAGTCGGTCGTGGCGCAGCTTGATCTTCATGGCTACCGTCGAACCATCGCCAAGACCCGATCGCGTTCCGTCCCTATCCGTTGGCGCCCTGCCTCCTCAGCGACATGCCGATGACAAATCTTGAGATCCGAGTCGCCGCGTTGCAGTTCCTGAGCCTCCGCCTGTGCGCGGCGCTTTCGCTCGAGCAGCTCGAGGAGATCCGACAGTCGACCCTGGACGGGGTGAGGGCGTCGGACGTCGAGTCGATGCAGATGCAGTCGGAGTTCCTGAAGCTGCTCGACGACGCCATCGACCGCGCCCGCCAGAAGCAGGCCGCCACCACCGCGATCAAGAGTTCGGTTCACCTGGCCTGAGCATTTCCCTCGGCCATAAGGGTTTTCGCGCCTCTTCCTAGGGTTTGACCTGATGGCGCTCGCGTCGGCGCGGCGGCAATCTGGACCTGCTCGCGCGTCAAGGCGTCACCCCCGATTTCCCTTGGCAAGCTCCGGTTCGCTCATCCCCCAAGAGCGCGGCCGTGGTTGCGGGTCGAGAGCCGGCCCACATGTCCCGACGCATGTGATGGGCCGGCTCTCCCACGCCTTCTCGTCAGATCAGTCCTCGCCCTCGGGCAGGAACGGCACCCAGGCCTCCAGGGCCAGGCCCGGTTCGGCGTTGCGCAGGGTCAGATGGCCCTTGAGGAATTCGAGGCGCAGACGCATGCCTTCCAGCCCGACGCCGGACGCGCCGCCCCGCCGAGGCGGCAGGCCGGAGCCGAAATCGCGGACGGCCAGAAGCACCATCTCGCCGGCGATCCTCAGCCTGACCAGCGCCTGCTGGCTTCCGGAATGGCTGTGGATGTTGGCCAGGGCCTCCTGCACCACGCGGTACAGCGCGATCTCCGTGGCGTGGGAGAGCCGAGGGAAGTCGTCCGGGATGTCGATGGTCACCGCCACGTCGGCGCGTCGCGAGAACCCGGTCGCGAACTGCCGGATCGCCGCCGCCAGCCCCAGATGCTCCAGGGCCGGCGGATGGAGCAGGTAGGCGAAGCTGCGGATTTCGTCCAAGGCGTTGGACAGCAGCCCCGACACCTCGTCGCGGACCGCGTTCGTGCTGGCCGGATCCCGGGCGTCCAGACGCCGCAGCATCAGCTTGGCGCCCGCCAGGTGCTGGGCGGTGCTGTCATGCAGTTCCCGGGCGATGCGCCGCCGCTCGGCGTCCTCGGCGAGCAGCAGGCGCGCCGTGGCCTCCCGCAAGCCCAGCTCGGCACGGCGCTGAATCGAGATGTCCTCGTGGGCCACGATGAGAAAGGGCCGATCCAGACGCCCGACACGCACGGCCGACAGCTTGACCCAGCGGGGACCGGCGTCCAGCGGCATGACGTATTCGTGCCGGAAGGGGCCGCTCCCGCCGGCCAGCAGCGCCCGAAGACCGGCCGCCACCGCGTCGCCGCCCGGCGTGCCCAGCCGATCGCAGAAGCCGATATAGTTGCAGCCTATGGCGTGATCGACGGCCTTGACGTCGTTGAGGTCGAGGAACTGAACCCACGCGTCGTTGACCGCCAGGATCTCGCCGGACTCGTCGATGACCGCGACGTTGGCCGTGAACGCGTCCAGGGCGGACTCGAAGAACGCCGGGTCGAAGCCGCCGGCCATGCGCTTGCCCGTGTGCATTCAGCGGCGCCTTGGGATGGAGGCTAGGCCTCGATCAACTTGTTGCGGATCGCATAGCGCACGATGTCCGCCAGCGAATGGGCTCCCAGCTTTCGCATGATGTTGCCGCGGTGGCTCTCGACGGTCTTGACGCTGATGTCGAGCATCGAGGCGATGACCTTGTTGCTGCGGGACTCGGCGAGGAGCTGGACGATCAGCAGTTCGCGCGTCGTCAGGGTCTCCGACCCTTCGATGACTTCCCCCAGGCCATGCCCGCCGGGCGAGAGATAGCCGCGCAGCACCGCATCGGTGATCCCGGGGCAGAAGTAGGGCTTGTGGTTCAGCAGCGAGGCCACGGCGGCGATGATGTTGTCGGTCGAGGCCGACTTGAGCACGAAGCCGCGCGCGCCGGCGCTGAACACCTCGCGCACCAGCTGTTCGCTGTCGTGCATGGTGAAGATCAGCAGCTCGGTGTGGGTCTTCAGCTTGCGCACGTCGCGGGCGACGATGACGCCGCTGAGGTCGGGCATGCTGATGTCCAGGATCATGACGTCCGGGACCAGCTCCTTGGCCAGACGAACGGCGTCGCGTCCGTTGGAGGCCTCTCCGCAGATCGTCCAGCCGGGCTGCGACTCCAAGGCTTCGCGCAGCCCCGCCCGGACGATCGAATGATCGTCGGCGAGCAGGATGGTCGGCGCGCTAGGCACGGGCATCGTCAGTTCTCGCTCCGATAGTAATTCGCATTATAATTGTCAGCTTTTAGACGAAATGCTCGCTGAATTTTCCGCGAGAGGTTGTGAAACACCCCATCACCGGCGCTTTTGATCGCGCGGTGGACTGGGGTGATTAGGTTGGGGAATAGAGGTTCGCCGACGCGATCGGCCCGATCGACGCCCTGGTGAACGCTGGGGGTTTTTCCGCCGAGAACCTCGGCGAAACATCCAATCCCCCGACAAACAAGCGCCGTCCCGGTGAAGGCCGTGGCGACTCTAGGCATTTTGACAGCTCTTCCCTCTACCCGGGAAGCACGGTTGCAGCGCTCCGTCACTCTAATCTACCCGGTAAAACCCTTAGTCGCCCTCCCTAAATCCCCCGATGGTTTGGCGCTTGGGGCAATCCATCCGGGAAATACTGGGGCTTCCACAAGGGGGGCTAGGACTTCACCTGATTGTTCGGCTCTGACCAGCGCCCAAAGTTGACGGGATAAAGCCGAAGGCCGTCCGTCATGCGAAGCCTGCTCCTTTGCGGAATTCTGATCGCTTCGCCAGCCGCCTCATGGGCGCAGGACGTCGAGACCTCCGCCACCAGCCTGCGGACGCCGGCCGAACAGGTCGGCAGCATGAAGCCCAGCTTCGTGGTCATGCCGATCCCCTTGTCCAATCCCGCCATCGGTAGCGGCCTCGGGGTGGTGGGCCTGGCGCTCTACAAGCCGAGCGGATCGGCCCGCCCCTGGACCAGCGGCGCCGGCGGCCTCTACACCGACAGTAAGAGCTGGGCGGTGGCCGCGTTCCAGAAGGCCTATCTGGGCGGCGACAAGTACCGGGTCACCGCGGGGGCGGGGACCGGGGTGTTCAACGTCGACTACTTCGGCATCGGCTCGGACGCCGGCTCCGACGGACGATCGATCGAGCTGGAACAGAAGACCACGGGCGGGGTCGTCGAAGGGCTCATGCACGTGAAGCAGCACGTCCACGCGGGCCTGCGCTTCCGCTACATCAAGATGGACTCGACCTTCAAGACGACGAGCCTCCTGCCGCAGTTCGAACTGCCCGACATCGAGCTGCAGAGCACTGTCTCGCAGCTCGGCCCGGCCATCGAGTACGACACCCGCGACAGCGAGTACTATCCACGGTCCGGGACCTACGCCAGCGGCCAGTGGCTGGTGTCGTCCGACAACCTCGGCAGCGACTTCGACTATTCGCGCCTCACCGCGGCGGTGAACGGCTATCACGACGTCAACGACAGGACCGTGGTGGCCTGGCGCGGATCGGTCTGCCGGTCCACCGACGGCGGGCCGTTCTACGACCTCTGCAACTATGGCCAGAGCAACGACCTGCGCGGCTACACCGCCGGCCAGTATCGCGACCACGCCATGTTCGCGGTCCAGGCCGAGGTCCGGCGCAAGATCTACGGACGCTTCGGGGCGGTGGCCTTCGCCGGGGTCGGCGAGGTGGCCCCCGAGTTCGCCAAGTTCAACACCAAGGACCTGCTGCCGGCGGCCGGGATCGGCGTCCGCTTCGAGGCGTCCACCAAGTACCACCTCAACATGAGCGTCGATTACGCCGTCGGGGACGGCTCGTCGGCCCTCTACTTCTATGTCGGCGAGGCCTTCTGATGGTCGGCGCGCGTCCCGTCGCGACGACTCAGCCACGCGACCGTCCGCTTTCCCCGGGGCCGAGGCCCCATTCCCCTGGAGGTCTGTAGGATGCGTAGACTGGTTCTCATCACCGCCGTGGCGCTGCTCTCGGCGTCAGCCGCGAACGCCCAGCAACTGCTCGCCGACTCCAACAAGGACGGCAAGGTGACGCAGAAGGAATATCAGGACAGCCGCCGGACCTTCCTGATGCGCGCCGACAAGGACAAGGACGGCAAGCTCAGCAACGCCGAGTGGACCAAGGGCGCGGAACTGGTGAAGGCGCAGGTCCGCGACGAGGGCGTCGACGGCTGGCCGAAGATCGGCAAGGCCGGGCTGTTCGGCATCCTCGACACCGACAAGGACGGCTTCGTCACCCCGGCGGAGATCGACGCCTATTACGGCCCGCGGTTCGCCACCTTCGACACCAACCACGACGGCGTCGTCACCCGGTCGGAAGCCAATGCGGCCGAAAAGGCGGCCCGCAAGGGCGGCTGATCGCCGCTCGAGCGGCGCATCACGGCCCGTCGACGGGAGTCGACGGGCCGTTGTTCCGTCCGGCGGCCTAGAGGGTCTTGTCGCGGAACAGCCGCGACCAGTCGTCCTTCATGCTGACGACCGTCCAGCCGCGCTCGATCGCCGTGCTCAGGGCCACGTCCAGCTTTCCGACGTGGGTGTCCTTGTCGTAGGCGTATTCGCGCTCGGCGTCGTCGTGATGCAGCAGCATGGGCAGCCGCCGGCCGGGTCCCGAGGCGGTGTATTCCAGCATCGCCAGGTCGCCGTCGGAATTGCCGAACGCCAGGATCGGCCGCCGGCCGATGTGCAGGGCGATATTGACCGGCTTCTCCGCGTATTCGTTGAACGACTGCAGTTCGGGCAACTTGCGGATCTCGCCGCGACGGCCGTTCAGCCGGAATTCGGTCTTGCCGCTGGAGCCGATCACCCGCTCGCGCGGCACCCCGTAGGTCTGCTCGCTGAACATCCGGACCACGTCGATCCCGCCGGCCGTGACGATGAAATTCCGGAAGTCGTTGGCCGCCAGATAGGCCAGCAGCTCGCGCATGGGCTGGTAGGCGAGGGCGGGGTAGGGACGGTCGAAGCGGGGGTGCCGGGCCTCGGTCAGCCAAGTCGCCACCTCCAGGGCGAACGACTCCTCGGTGGCGTGGGCGTGGAGATGCAGCAGGAGCTCGACCACCTCCTGCTTTCCACAGGCGGCCAGCGCCGGCAGGTCCTGGTTGACGAAAGCCTGGAACACCGGCTTGGCGGCCAGTTCGGGGTGCGACGCCGCCATGGTCTTGGCGCGGTCCAGGGCGAACATGCCCTGGGCGTAGAGGGGATGCTCCACCCAGAGGGTGCCGTCGTTGTCGAACACGGCGATGCGGTCGGCGGGCGCCACGTAGTCTCGGCCGCCGGGCCGCGTGACCCGCGCCACGAAGTCCAGGATCTTCCGCCTGGGCGAGGTGTCGGACCAACTCGGTAACGGGACTTTGGTCATGGTCGCCTCCGAGCGGCTCAGACGCGGGATCTGACGATGCAGCGGAACCCCACGTGCGAGGCCGAGGTGTCGATCGGCTGCGCGTGCCGCGCCGCCGGCCGATAGCGCTTGCAGTAGCTCGGCGCGCACAGGTGCGAGCCGCCCTTCAGCACCTTCCGGGGGATCGGAAGCCCCCCGGGTTCGCGGCTGTCCTCCTCGGATCCGCCTCTAGGATTCTTGGCCGCGCAGCAGCGGGGCGTTCCGCTTTCCGCGTCGGGCGTGGACCACCAGTCCGCCGTCCACTCCCAGGTGTTGCCGATCATGTCGTGGAGGCCGTGGCCGTTGGCCGGATAGGCGCCGACCGGCGAGGTCCTGGCCCAGCCGTCCTCCAGGGTGTTCTGGTGCGGGAACGCGCCCTGCCAGGTGTTGGCCATGTGCCGGCCGTCCTGCAGGAAGGTGTCGCCCCAGGCGTATTCGGCGCCGTCCAGCCCTCCGCGCGCCGCCAGCTCCCATTCCGCCTCGGTCGGGATCTCCAGCCCCGCCCACTCGGCGTAGGCCACGACATCGACCCAGGCGACGTGGACCACCGGGTGGTCGCCCAGCCCCTCGAGATCGCTCGCCGGACCATACGGATGACGCCAGTCCGCGCCCTGGACGAAAGCCCACCATTGCAGGTGATGGCGCAGGTCGACCGCGTTGCGCGGCGGGGTGAACACCATCGAGGAGGCCACCAGCAACGCCGGATCGGCGCCGGGATAGTCCTTCGGATCGGGCGGCAGTTCGGCGAAGGTGACATAGCCCGTGGCGTTCACGAACTGGGCGAACTGTCGATTGGTGACCGGATGGGGGTCGATCCAGAACCCGTCGACGGCGACCCGGCGCGCCGGCCGCTCCTCCGGATAGTGATCGTCGGACCCTATGGTGAACACGCCGCCGGGAATCCAGACCATCGCTTCGCGCAGGGGCCTGCGCCAGACCTTGGGGGAGGGAGCGGTACCGTCGAGATGCTTCATCCTGCTCCCCTTCGACCCCAGCGGCCGTCGGCGTCGAAGGCGGGCGCGCAAGTCCGCATGGCCCACCGTCGCCGCGAGATTTTAAAAGGGATCATGGGCGGGGACGCTGATCGATCAGGCGATCCCCCGGGGCTCGAAGGGAAGATTCCCTACCGATCCGACCATCCGTGCTGGTTTCACCCCGAGCGCCTCGGCGCTTCGCCGGATAGCGTGCGCGCGGCAAAGGCCCTTTGCTTACGCCCCTGGAAGCCCGTCACCCCGAGGTCGTGCATGGAGCTGCTGCTGCGGGATTGCGCCGGCTCCGTCGCGCCGGCCGCCGAGCTCTGTTCGGCGCTCTGCATCGCGGTCGGCATGGTGGAAACCCTGGTTCGGGCCGCCGGGGCCGAAGAGGCGAGGGCGCGGTCATGAGCGAACGGTTCGATCGCGCCTGGTTCGTCGAGGTCTCGGCCGCCCTGGTGATCTCGCTGGCCGCCGCCATGACCTCGTGGGTCGGCTTCCAGGCGGCCCTGTGGGACGGCGAGCAGGCGTCGCACTACGCCCAGGCCGGGGCCGCGCGCGCCGAAGCCACCGCCGCGGTCTCCGCCGGCGGGCAGCTGCAAACGGCGGACCTTCTGATGTTCCAGGGCTGGCTCAACGCCGCCGCCCAGGACGAGCCCGCCCTCCAGGCCTTCTACCGGCAGCGCTTCCGGCCCGAGTTCGCCACCGCGTTCGAAGCCTGGACCAGGACCGAGCCGCTGACCGATCCGGCGGCGCCGGCGTCTCCGTTCGTCATGCCCGAATACCGCTCGGCCCGGCTGGACCAGGCCCAGCGGCTGCAGAAGCACGCCGACGAGCAGTTCGCCCAAGGGCAGAGGGCCAACGACATCGGCGACCGCTTCGTGCGCGCCACCGTGCTGCTGGCCGTGGCGCTGTTCTTCGGCGGCATCGGCCAGACGTTCAAGTCGATCACGATCAAGGGCGTGCTGGTGGCCCTGGCGTTCCTGGTCTGTCTGGCGAGCGGACTCCTGGTCGCCAAGCTGCCCATCCTCGAGCTGAAGTTCTTCTAGTCACGACCAACCTGTCCAGGAGGTGACATGTCTCTTTCCACACGCAGAACCGTCCTCGCCGGGCTCGCCGCCTCATGGGCGCTGGTCGCGACCCAAGGCGCGGCGGCGGCGCCCGCCGATCCACTGCCCTCGTGGAACCCCGGCCCCGCCAAGACCGCGATCACCGGCTATGTCGCGCGGGTCACCCGCCAGGGCCCCGACTTCGTGCCGCCCGCCGAGCGGATCGCCGTCTTCGACAACGACGGCACGCTGTGGGCCGAGCAGCCGATCTATTTCCAGTTCGCCTTCGCCCTGGAGCGGATCAGCGACCTGGCCGCCAAGAATCCGTCGCTGCGGCAGAACCCGGCCATCGCGGCGATCGCCGATCGCGATCAGGCGGCAATCGTCAAGCTGAGCGAGAAGGACCTGTTCGAGGCGGTGCTCGCCGCCCAGGCCGGCCTGACGACGGAAGAATACCAGGCCGTGGCCAAGGCCTGGCTCGACCAGGCCCGCCATCCCCGGTTCAAGACGCCCTACACGGCGCTGACCTACCAGCCGCAGCTGGAGCTGCTGGCCTATCTGCGCGGCGCGGGCTTCAAGACCTATATCGTCTCGGGCGGCGAGGTCCGCTTCATGCGGACCTTCGCGGAGACGTCGTACGGCATCCCGCCCGAACAGGTCATCGGCACGACCCCCACCACCAAGTTCGAACTGCGGGACGGGAAGGGGGTCCTCGTGGCGCAGCCCGCGCTGGGCAGCCTGGACGACGGTCCCGGCAAGCCCGCCAACATCGACCTGCACATCGGCCGCCAGCCGCTGGTGGCGGTCGGCAATTCCGACGGCGACCTGCAGATGCTGCAGTACTCGGCCTCCAGCACGCGTCCCAACCTGCAGATCCTGGTCCATCACGACGACGCGGTGCGCGAATACGCCTACGACCGGCAGTCGAAGATCGGCAGGCTGGACAAGGCCTTGGACGAGGCCTCCGCCCGCGGCTGGACGGTCGTCAGCATGAAGAGCGACTGGAAGACGGTGTTCGCGGCCAAGCCCTGACGGCTCCAGGAAATGCGGCCGCGCGACTAGGGTGAACCCCGCGCGCGCGCCGGGGGTCCCGTCGATACTCCTCGTCCGGGCGGCGTGATGAGGTTCGGCCGCCCCGTGTCCTGGGGCGCGACCGCAGGATGACCGTCATGCCCAAAGGAAAACCCAATATCCTCGTCATCTGGGGCGACGATATCGGCATCAGCAACCTGAGCTGCTACTCGCACGGCCTGATGGGTTATCAGACCCCGAACATCGACCGCATCGCCAAGGAAGGCATGATGTTCACCGACAGCTACGGCGAGCAGTCCTGCACCGCCGGTCGGTCGTCGTTCATCACGGGGCAGAGCGTCCTTCGGACGGGCCTGTCGAAGGTCGGCGCCCCGGCGTCACCGATCGGCATGAACGACAAGCTGGTGACCATCGCCGCGCTGCTGAAGGAGCAGGGCTACGCCACCGGCCAGTTCGGCAAGAACCACCTGGGCGACCTGAACCACATGCTGCCCACCAACCACGGGTTCGACGAGTTCTTCGGCAATCTCTACCACCTCAACGCCGAGGAAGAGCCGGAGATGTACGACTACTATCCGGACAAGGACTTCCCGAACTTCAAGAAGAAGAACGGCCCGCGCGGCGTCATCCACTCGTGGGCCACCGACGTCGACGACCCCACCACGCACGAGCGCTGGGGCAAGGTCGGCAAGCAGAAGATCGAGGAAACCGGCCCGCTGACGAAGGAACGGATGGAGACCTGCGACGACGAGTTCGTCGAGAAGGCCACCGCCTTCATCAAGAAGCAGCAGGCCGACGACAAGCCGTTCTTCGTCTGGCTGAACACGACGCACATGCACATGTTCACGCACACGAAGAAGTCCAGCCTGGGCCAGGCCGGCCGCTGGCAGTCGCCCTATCACGACACCATGATCGACCACGACAAGAACGTCGGCCAGATGCTGGACCTGCTCGACGAGCTGGGCCTGGCCGAGGACACCATCGTGGTCTACTCGACCGACAACGGGCCCCACCGCAACAGCTGGCCGGACGGCGGCATGACGCCCTTCCGCAGTGAAAAGGACACCAACTGGGAAGGCGGCTTCCGCATTCCCGAACTGATCCGTTGGCCCGGCAAGATCAAGGCCGGCGTGGTGTCCAACGAGATCGTCCAGCACCACGACTGGCTGCCGACCTTCCTGGCCGCCGCCGGCGAGCCGGACATCGTCGAGAAGGTCAAGAAGGGCGTCACCGCCTGCGGCCGCCAGTACAAGAACCACATCGACGGGGTGAACCTGCTGCCCTACCTCACCGGCGAGGTCGACAAGAGCCCCCGCAACCTGTTCGTCTACATCAGCGACGACGGCGACATCCTGGCCATCCGATACGACAACTGGAAGGCCGTGTTCATGGAGCAGCGCCTGAAGGGCACGATGGGCATCTGGGCCGAGCCGTTCACGCCGCTGCGGCTGCCCAAGCTGTTCAACCTGCGGACCGATCCGTACGAGTTCGCGGACATCACCTCGAACAGCTACTACGAGTGGTTCCTCTACCACGCCTACATCATCTACGGCGCCTGGGCGGTCGCGGATCAGTTCGCGGCGACCTTCAAGGATTTCCCGCCGGTGCAGAAGCCCAACACCTTCACCATCGGGGACGCGGTCGCCAAGTTGGCCGAGGCGCAGGGCGGCGGCTGACCGGCCTCGCATCCCTGATTTTCCAAGGGCCGGCGGAGAAATCCGCCGGCCTTCTTGTTGCCGCCGGGCCACGCCCCGCTCAACTCAAGGGATTACCCCTTACAGCCAGGGTTTCACCTGATTGAGGCCGCTCCGCGCCGGGCTGAGAGTTCAGACGGCGCCGCGCGAAACATAAGACGGGACGCCGCAGTCGAGCAGGAGTCCGTATGATGTCCTCCAGGTTCTTGGCCCGAGCCTTCCTCGCCGCGGCGGTCGCCGCGTGCCTGCCCCTGGCCGCTTGCGAAAGCCCGGGCGGAAAGGTCTCGGTCCTCACCGGCACGACGCCGCTTTCCGGCTCGACCTACGCCTGGGCCCCCGCCCAGACCGAAAGCGGCGACCCGCGCGTCGACAACGACATCATGCGCGAACGCATCCGCACCGCGATCGACACCAACCTGGCCGCCAAGGGCTACCGTCAGGTCGACGCGGCCCAGGCCAAGCTGCTGGTGTCCTACCATGTGGGCCTCAAGAGCGGGACCGACTACTCGGCCACCAGCATGGGCGGCGGCCCCGGCATGGCCTGCGGTGTTCGCGGCTGCATCGGCGGCTACGGCTGGGGCATGTACGGCGCGCCGATGGACGTCGACGTCCGCGCCATCAACTACACCGAAGGCGCCGTGATGCTGGACCTGGTCGACACCGCCAGCGGCAAGCTGGCCTGGCGCGCCATCTCGCAGAAGCGGGTCGACGAGAAGGACGCCACCCAGGACGGCCTGAACGCCATCGTCGCCGACATGGTCAAGACCCTGCCGCCCGGCGCGCCGCCGGCGGGGTGAGCCGCGGACATCGACCTTGGCCTCATCCCCGCGATCTTCTTCCCGAAGCTCGGCCCCCTGAAGCTGATCCCCGCCATCTGATTTCCGGAGTTCCATATGACGGACCGCAGCCCGACCGAGAAACTGCTCGAGACCTCCGCCCGCTGGCGCGGGTCGAAGGCCGAGGTCGCCGCCGAACCCCGCAGCTTCGCGGCGCCCGCCGACCGCCCGCCGCCGCTCGACGAGGACGACTTCAAGCGGCAGGTCGTGGAGAGCATCCCCGTCCTGCGCTCATTCGCCCGCGGCCTGTGCGGCGACATGGCCAGAGGCGACGACCTGGCCCAGGACGCGCTGCTGAAGGCCTGGCAGCATCGGGCCCAGTTCACGCCCGGCACCAACTTCAAGGGCTGGATCCTGAAGATCGCGCGGAACCACTTCTACTCGCAGCGTCGGCGCGTCTGGCGGGAAACGCCCCTGGACACGACGATGAGCGCCCAGATCCCGGCGGCCGGGACCGACCAGGTCCAGTCCCTGATGCTCAACGACCTCCGCAACGCCCTCAACGCCCTGAGCGACGAGCAGCGTGAAGCCACGATCCTGGTCGGGGCGGGCGGCTTCTCGCATCGGCAGGCGGCCGAGATGTGCGACGTGCCCGAAGGGACGATGAAGAGCCGGGTCTGCCGGGCGAGGGCCAAGCTGGCGGCCATGCTGGAACACGGGGAGGTGACCCACGACGCCGAACCCGCCTGGCTGGCGGCCCAGCTGATCATGGCCGAGCTGTCGACTCTTTCCAGCGCTCGGATCGATCAGAACCGGGCCTGAGCGATCAGCCATCGCCGAGCGGTGACGACTGGCGGCTCGCGGCGCGTCCTCCTAAGAGGGGCGTCGGCAAGACGAGGCGTCCATGACCGCGATCCATTCCTACGACCCCAAGACCGGCCACGGGCTGAAGCACGATCCGCTGAACGCCATCGTCGCGCCGCGCCCGATCGGCTGGATCTCGACGGTCAGCGCCGCCGGGGTCCGCAACCTGGCGCCGTACAGCTTCTTCAACGCCTTCAACTACCGGCCGCCGATCATCGGGTTCTCCAGCACGGGCTGGAAGGACTCGGTGCGCAACATCGAGGAGACCGGGCAGTTCGTGTGGAACCTGGCGACGCGGCCGCTGGCCCAGGCGGTGAACGCCACCTCGGCGATGGTCGCCCACGAGGTCGACGAATTCGAGCTGGCCGGCCTGACGGCGGCGCCGTCCGTGCGGGTCGCCGCGCCGCGCGTCGCCGAAAGCCCCGTGGCGTTCGAATGCCGGCTGACCCAGATGATCCGCCTGACCGACGCCGAGGGCGCGCCGATCGACGCCTGGCTGACCCTGGGCGAGGTGGTGATGGTCCATATCGACCAGGCGCTGCTGATCGACGGCGTCTACGACACCGTGGCCGCCGAGCCGATCCTGCGGGCCGGCGGCCCCGCCGACTACTTCGGGATCGATCCGGCGGGCAGGTTCCAGATGTACCGGCCGACCTGACGGCTCCGTCAGCCCGGTGCGTTGACCACCACGTATTCGACGTTGGTGCCGGAATAGCGCGGCGCGTACCAGGTGCTGCCGCATTGCGAATAGCTGATCCCGTTGACCACCACGGTCGAGCAGCTGGGCGGGACGCTGTAGACGACCGAGCCGACGACGGCGGCGGTCACGGCGGCCGTCGCGCCGATGGCCACGCCGGTGGCGATCGGATGATAGTCCCAGCCGTCGCGGTAGCCGTAGTGGTTGTCGACGTTCACGTTGACGTTCCGGTTGATGTTGGTGTTCCGGTTGACGTTGCGATTGGCGTTGACGTTGTGATTGACGTTCGAGCTGGCGTTGGCGCGGACGTTCCGCCCACCGCCGCCGCCACCGCCGGCCGGCCGGGAGGCGGCCGCCGGACGCGCGCCCGCATGCCCCCCGCCGCCGCCGCGCCGCTGGCAATCGGCGGTCGACGCGGATTTCGGGAGCAGGCTCTGGCCGGCCAGGATGTCGGCGGCGAACACCGGGGCGGGCGCGGCCAGGCCCAGAACGGCGACCGTCGCCGTCAGCGCCATGGCCTGTTGCTGGATCTTGTTCATGGTCTCGACCCTCATTTCGTCGCGCCGGCCGCCGACAGGTCGGCGACGGTGATGCGATGGGCGTTGGCGGGCGGGTTGAAGGTGTAGGCCGCCTGGGCCGGCGCCTTGTCGTCCCAGGTCATGACGGCAGTGTACTGCGGCTGGGCTTGGTCCTGGGTGGTGGTGATCACCATCTTGCAGGGGAGGGCGGGACCATCGCTGCGGATCCACACCTGCCAGTCGGCCGCCGCCTGGCGGAAGGCGTAGTGTTCGCAGGCCACGCCGCCCACCTTCTCGGGACCGACGTCGAAGCCCGACTGGATGCGGGCGGTCAGGGCCGGATCGACGCCCAGCTGGAACAGATCGGCCAGCGGGATTTCGACGCCGTACTTGTCGCTGATCGTGGCCACCGTGGCGGCGATGGTCGGCGGCGCGGGCACCGAGGCGTAGTAGCCGACCTTGGGCGCGAACAGCGTGACTGACTTGCCGTCGTAGTAGATCTCCCGTTCCTTATGGTCGAAATCCATGTGGATCTTGAAGCCGCTGGGCCGCAGGGCCTCGATCTTCAGATCGCCGCCGTACTGCAGCTTCTGGCCGCTATCCAGCACCTGTTCGGTGGTCACGTCGGCCGTGAGGGTGAAGGCGTTCAAGGCGCGCAGGGCCTCGCCCATCTTGTTCAGGGCGGCCAGGGCGTCGGGATCGGGCTTGGCGGCCGCGGGCGCCGGCTTGGTCTGAGCCTGGGCGGCCACGCCCAGCCCGATGGCCAGCGGCGCCGCCACCGCGCCGGCCAGCAACTTTCGAAACACGCTCATGGGTCTTGGCCTCCCGGCCGGGTCCGTTGAAGACCGGCAGGATGGGCGCGAGGCCCCGACCCTGGATATCGAGGGATTGCCCTAGGCGGGCTCCTCCAAAATCCTCATTTCGCGGGGGTGATCGGGGAGGGGGCTAGCGCGAGCGGCCCCGCGCCGAGACGGGCCACAACGCCACCAGAGTGTCGCCCTCGACCACGTGGTAGGTGTCGTAGAGGTTCACGGTCGGGTCGCAGTGCGGCGCGCCCAGGATCACCCGCTCGGCCAGGCCCGGAGGGGTCTCGCCCGGCGGCGGCAGGATCGCCCCGTGCTCGTCGCCCATGAAGAAATAGCGCGAACCCTCCGGCGCGCCGGCGACCACCTTGGGCGGCTCGGCGTCGGTCGACAGGGCCTTGAAGCCGGCGTCGATCGTGACCATGCCCGGGGTGTTGGCGCTGACCACCCGCGCGTCGATCAGCAGCGACGGCTCGTAGGGGCTTTCGTCCGCGCCTTCGCCGGCGATGTCGCAGACCAGGTACTGGCCGTCCATGAACACGTACGAGCCGACCTGGAACTCGGTGAAGATCCCCAGTTCCGCGTCGATCCGGTGCGAGCCGGTGCCCGAGCCCGACACGATCGGCGGCGGGCCACCGGCGGCGGTCAGGGCCTCGATCGCCGAACGGATATAGGCGCCGCGATCCTCGAGATTGGCCTTGCGGTCGGTGAAGCTCTCGATGTGCTGCTGCATGCCGCAATAGCACTGCAGGCCCGCATAGATCAGGCCCGGCTCGGCCCGGATCGCCTGGAACAGGGCGACGGCGGCCTCGGGCGAGGCGACGCCGGTGCGGTGGATGCCGGGGTCGAGGTCGATCACCACCTTCAGCGGCTTGCCCGCCGCGGCGGCGGCCTGGCCCAGGGCGGCGACGTTGGCGGCGTTGTCGACCACCGCCATCAGGTCCGTTGTCCGGCCGTTCAGCGCGATCAGGCGGGCGATGGCCGGCGCCGAGACCACCGGCGAGGTGATCAGCAGGCCGGTCGACACCCCGCCCTCGGCCAAGGCCTCGGCCTCGCCGATCTTGGCGCAGCACAGGCCCACGGCGCCGGCGGCGATCTGCAGCCTGGCGATGTCGACGCTCTTGTGGGTCTTGGCGTGGGGCCGCAGCTTGACGCCCTTGCCCGCCGCGAATTCGGCCATGCGCACGATGTTGCGCTCCAGGGCCGGCTTGTCGATCACCAGCACCGGGGTGTTGAGCTCACGGCGCGAGCCCGGGGCGCCGATCAGGCCGGCGTGCAGGTCTTGGTCGGTCATGGCGGTCTCCGCTCGAGGCCCCGATCAAAGGCCGAAGAGTTGGGTCAGGTGAGTATTGGCGAACTTGCCGGTCGGGTCCCAGGTCTTGCAGGCGCTCACGAAGTCGCCGGCGCGCGGGTACAGCCGGTGGACGTCGACCGTCGTCAGGGTGTGGCGCTTGGCCCAGTGCGGGCGGCCCGCGCCGTCGCGCAACACCGCCTCCATCTCCGTGAACAGCGGCCGCCAGGGCATCCTGGCGTACTGGTGGAACGAGATCGAGGCGCCGGGGCCGGCGTTGAACGGGCTCATCCAGATGTCGTCGCCCGCCGCCAGCCGGAACTCGAACGGGAAGGTGACGGGCAACCGGCGCTTGCGGATGTGGGCCATGGCCGCCTTCAGGGTCGGCAGGCCGGCGGCGCGCGGCAGCTCGTACTCCATCTCCTCGAAGCGGATGTTCCGCTCGGACGGGAAGATCTCGTAGGCCGGGCCGGCGCGACGACTGGGCTTGCCCATCATCCGCATCATCAGGCGCTGCAGCGACGGCGTCAGGAACGGGGCGGCCGCGCAGATGTCGCAGATGGTCTTGAAGGTGGCTTCGCTGTCCTCGCCGACCTCCCGGGCCGGGCGCCCGGGCTCGCGCGCCTCCACGGGGTGCAGGGTCTTGAAGATCACCTCGTCCGAATACGGGAAGACGAAGAACTCCATGTGGCGCGTGGCGGCGGCCAGTTCGTCCAGCCGCTCGGCCACCTCGGCCAGCGGCCGGCGCTCGACCCGCTCCTCCAGGTGGTAGGCGGGGATGACGTTGATCCTGATCTCGACGGCGACGCCCAGCAGGCCCAGGGACAGGCGCTGGGCCTGGTAGAGCTCGGGGTTCAGGTCGGGCCCGCACTCGACGATCCGGCCGTCGGCAGTCATCAGCCGGAAGCCGCAGGCCTGGGTCGACAGGCTGCCCAACTCCGCGCCCGTGCCGTGGGTGCCGGTCGAGACGGCGCCCGCCAGGGACTGCGGATTGATGTCGCCCTGATTGATCAGCGACAGCCCCTCGGCCCACAGGGCCGCGGTCAGCTTCTTCAGGCTCCAGCCCGCCGGCGCCCAGACGGTCTTGCGGTCCGCCGCGATCTCGACCGCGCCCTCGTAGTCCGACAGGTTCAGCAGCAGGTCGCCGGTCTCGCACAGCGGCATGAACGAATGGCCGGCGCCCACCACGCGGACCTTGCCCGCCTGGCCGACCAGCGCGGCCAATTCGGCGGCCGTGCGCGGCCTGGCGATCAGGCGAGGGGAGGCGGCCACGCTGCCCGACCAGTTGTTCCACCCCGTCATCCGCATCTCCCCGTTCGCGATAGGAATGGCCGCGATGCAGTGATGATAGTAAAAACTATCGTTCTTGCAAGCCATCGCTCCAGGGCACCAGGGACGGGTCGCCGAAGGTGTCGAAGTAGCGCTCGAACAGCAGGCAGACCTCGCGGCTGAGCGCCAGGGCGTCCTGGTCCGGCTCCTCCACGGCCATCTCGGTGGCCGAATAGGTCAGCTCGACCATCATCCGCATCGCCAGCCGCACCCGAGCCTCCGGCGCGCCCGGATAGCGGCTCTTGAGGATCTCGGCGAACTGGCCGGCCACCATGTCGCGCGAGGCGAAGCGCAGTTGCTGCAGCATGGGCACGGCACGCAGGGCCCGGCCGATCGCCGCGCCGCCGGGGAACCGGCGGGTCATCTCGATCATCTCGGTCAGCATCGCGACGTTCTTCTCGATGCGTTCGGCCGCCGTGTCGCCCTCCAGGCCGCCGGCCTCGATCCATTCGAAGACCTTGTCGTCCTGGGCCTTCATCAGCCGGTCGCCCAGCTCCTTGAGGATCGCGTACTTGTTCGGGAAGTAGCGGTAGAGGGCAGGGGGCGTCAGCCCGGCCCGCTTGCAGATGGCGTTGGTGGTCAGTTGCTCGAAGCCGATCTCGCCCAACATCTCGCCGGCCGTGGCCAGGACCACCTCGTAGGTGTCCTGCCCGCGCGCCTGGGTGGGCTGCAGCTTGGCGTCCAGCGCGATGTCGGGGCCGGCGGTCTTCTTGGCCGTCGCCTTCGGCATGGCGGTTTCTCCGTTCCAGTTCCCCTGGACTAGAACGCTTCGAGGCAAAACGCCAATCCGCACGAACCCTTAGCGCGCTCCTCTAGCGTGATCGCGTCAGGTGCAGGAAGGCGACGATCACCAGGGTGACCAGGGCCAGCCCCACGCCCAGCCAGACCGCCGGCCGCACGTCGGCCCCGCTGACGATGAACGAGGCCAGCAACGGCCCCGCGCCGCACCCCAGCAGGCTGGCCCCGGGGCCGAGCAGCGCCGCCCGGCGGCTGGGGTCGGCCTCGATGGCCAGCGGCGTCAGATAGGGCGAGGCGAACAGCCAGACGAAGCCGAACACCGTGGCGGCCGCCAGGAACACCGGCGCCGAGGGCAGGGCGGCCATCACCAGCAGGGCGACGGCGGCCAGCACCACCGAGGCCGTCAGCGACCAGAACCACGACAGCCGACCGGCCAGGGCCGTGGCCGTCGCGCCGCCCGCGACCTGGGCCGCCAGCGACATCGCGAAGGCCGCGCTGGCGACGCTGGGCGGATGCCCGGCCTGGCGCGACAGGGGCTCGGCATAGATCCACACCGCCAGGATGAAGGCCTGGAAGCAGAAGACCGCCGCCAGGGCGATCCAACCCCGCGCGCTGGGCAATCCCTTGGGATTGTCCTCGCTCTCGACCAGGGGCGCATAGAGGCCGGGGATCGCCAGGCCGGCGACGGCGGCGGAGACGGTGAGGGCGGCCAGCACCACGAAACCGCCGTCTGGGCCGAAGGACCCCATCACGAGGGCCCCGATCGCGGCCACCACGCCCAACTGCAGCAGGGTCTGGATCGTCAGGTACAGCCCCGCCCAGCGCTCGGGGCCCGGCGAGCGGACGATCATGCCGGTGATCAGCCAGATCATCGCGCCGGCCGGCAGGCCCGCGACGGCGCGGACCAGGATCAGCAGATCGCCCGAGACGCGGGTCGTGGCCAGGTCCAGCGCCGCCAGCAGCAGGCCGCAGGTCACGGCCGCCAGCCGCAGTCGACTCCGCCCGAACATCGGACCGATCACCGCCGCCCCGATCCCCATGGCCACCAGCTCGGCCATGCCGGCCAGGCCCAGCTGGTTGGCGGTCAGCCGCCCGGCCGCCTCCAGCCCGCCCAGCAGCAGGGGACCGACGCCCGGGAACAGCACCCCCACCAGGCCGATCCAGAACACCGACAGGCGCTGGGTCAGGCTGGGCGGCTGGCCGATCCAGGCGCCCGTCCAGGCCGGCGACGCTTCGCCGGCCTGGACCTCGACCGCGCTCAATACCGCGCCCGGAAATAGACGCCGTAGGTGCGCGGCGGACCCATGCTGAACACGTCGAAGCCGAAGGCCGCGATCTGGGTGATGTCCGAGATGTTGGTGGTGTCGGCCAGGTTCTTACCCCACACGCCCAGTTCGTAGCGCCCGTCGGCGAAGGCCCAGCCGACCTGGCCGTTGACGAAGGCCCGGGCCTTGTCGCTGAGCCGCTCGGTGTTGGCCGTGTCGTAATAGACCTTGCTGCGATAGGTGAAGTCCAGCTGGGTGATCAGGTCGCCGGCGCCCAGCGGATGCTGGTAGCGCGCCGCGCCGTTCAGGCTGACCTTCGGCGCCGAGGGCAGGGTGTTGCCCGAATAGTCGGCCGGGGGCAGGGACGGGTCCTCGAACGAGAGGAAGTCCTTGTACTCGGCGCTCAGCAACGACGCGCCCAAGGTCAGGCTCAGGCCCGTGATCGGCCGGGCCTCGATCTCGGCCTCGCCGCCATAGACCCGCGCCTTGGAGGCGTTGGTGAACAGTTGCACGGGCAGGCCGTCGCGCTGGACCTGGGTGTAAACCTGCAGGTCCTTGTAGTCGTAATAGAAGGCCGAGACGTTGACCCGCAGGCGGCGGTCGAGGAACTCGCTCTTGGCCCCGATCTCGTAGGCGTCGACCGTCTCGTCCTTGTAGGGCCCCAGGTCGCGGGGATCCGTCGTCTGGCCGCTGAAGAACCCGCCGCTCTTGGTCCCGCGGTTGTAGGTCGCGTAGACGTTGGCGTCGTCGTTGATCGCGTAGCGCAGGCCCAGGCGGCCCGAGATCGAGCTGAAGGTCTTCTGGTTGTCGTATTCGAACAGGGTCAGCAGGCCGTAGTCGACGTCGCTGACATAGTGGAAGGTCTTCTTGTCCTGCGACCAGCGCAGGCCGCCCGTCAGGGTCAGTTTCGGCGTCAGGTCGTAGTCCACCTGGCCGAAGGCGGCGTAGCTGGTGGTCTTCTGGTGCAGGGGCCAGCCGAACACGCCGACGCTGTTGGCCGGGTCCATGCCGGTCGGGTTGTTGACCGGATCGGGGACGCGCAGGACCTCCAGGACGTTGTAGTGGCTGTCGTTGTCGAGGTTGTCGCGCGCGGCGTAGAGGCCGGCGACCCAGCGCAGGCCGGTCGCGCCGTTCGACTGCAGGCGGAACTCCTGGCTGGTGGTGTCCTGCTTGGCGATGTAGCGGGCGTCGAAGATCGAGATCGGGTTGGCGTCGGTCTCTTCGTAGTCGTCGCGCTTGGCCTGCTGGTAGCCGGTGATCGAGAACAGGGTCACGCCGCCGAAGTCGTAGCTGATCGCGCTGGTCGCGCCGAACAGCTTGACGATGTCCTTGCCCTCGAAGCGGTAGTCGCCCTCGTACTTGTTGTCGCTGGTGTTGGCGTAGCCGGCGGCGTTCGTGCACTGGCCCGACGTGTAGTAGGCCGGCTTGCAGAAGATGTAGCCGTAGGTCGGGTCGGGATCGGCCGTGCTGGCCGCCTCGGCCGTCTGGGCCACCAGCGAGCGGTTGTAGGTCAGGATCGAGCCGCCGCTGGACTTGCTGTAGCTGGCCGAGACGTCGACCGTCAGCTTGTCGTCGGGTTTCCACTGCAGCGCGCCGCGCACGGCCTTGCGGTCGGCGTTGTTGCCCTTGTTGCCGGTCAGCCGATTGAGCGTGTAGCCGTCGCTCTTGTCGTAGAGGCCGGCGATCCGGAAGGCCAGGGTGTCGGCGATCGGCCCGCCGAAGCCGCCCTGGACGTTGAGCGAATTGAACCGGCCGTAATCGACCGCCAGATCGCCCTCCGGCGTGCTGCTCGGCTTCTTGGTGGTGACGTTGATCGCGCCGCCGGTGGTGTTGCGGCCGTAGAGCGTGCCCTGGGGCCCGCGCAGCACCTCGACCTGCTGCAGGTCGTAGAAGCCGGCCATCTGGGCGAGGGGAGAGGCGACATAGACGCCGTCGACATAGACCCCCACGGCGCTGGCGGTGGCGGGATTGAAGTCGTTGACGCCGATACCGCGGATGAAGATGCGGGGATTGGCGGCGTTGTCGTCGGTCTTGATCTGCAGGCCCGGCGAAAGGCCCGACAGCGCCAGCACGTCGCCGACGCGCTGATCCTTGAGCTGGTCGGCGGTGAGGGCGGTCACCGACACCGGCACGTCCTGGAGGTTTTCCGATCGTTTCTGGGCGGTGACGACGATCTCGTCGAGCGCGACCGCCTCCTGGGCGTGGACCTGACCCGCCGCCGCCATCATCGCCACACCGGCAACGCCCGCGAGCACCTGAAGCTTCCGCATTCCATACCCCCGTCACTGTTTTTATGAGGGTTACAGTAGCTAAAGCTATCATTATGGCAAGCGACGTTCGCGGAGCGTCGTTCGACCGCCGACTAAGCCCCGAACCAAGGCAGTTTTAGGCCTCCCGGCGCTCGAATTTCGAGCGTCGCGCCTCAGGATTCCCCCCGATTGGCCCACGGCGCGAAAAGCGTAATCTGTGGAGGCTGAGGGAGCACGTCATGCACACATCGCACTTCTGGCAAAGCGCAGGCCTCATCGCCATCATCTTCGGCGCGGCCGTCCTGTCGGCCATGATCGGGTCGCGGGCCCATGCGGCGGAACCTTGCGGCCTGACGGCGGGCCTGACTCAGACGTTCTGACGGTCGAGGCGGCTCAGAGACAACCGGGCTCGTGACGGGCGGGCGCTTGGCCGTTCGTCGTCACGCCAGCCGGCTGCAGCCGCTGTGGAGCGCTCAGAAGTCCGCGCCACGAAGATGGCGGCGACGCCGGCGGTCCAGATCCACGCCAGGATCGCCAGAGACATTATTTCTGATAATATTACTTAGACGATATACATTTGTAGCGGCCGGATGAGAATGTCACCCCCGTGCCAGTTAGGCATGTCACCCTTCCAGCGTGTTGTCTGGAGGGCCTGGGATGGCGGTTCGGAGCATGAGCGACAAGGAACTGGCGCGGCTGGAGGTGCTGCGCGATCTGGATAGTCAGCGGCTGACAGCGGCCGCCGCCGCCCAGCTCCTGGGCGTCAGTCGAAGGCAGACGCTGCGGCTGCTGAAGGCGCTGCGGACCCGCGGCGTCGAGGGTTTGATCTCCAAGCAGCGCGGCCGGCCGAGCAACCGGCGCAAGCCCGACGACGTCCGTAGCGCGGCGCTAGCGATCATCGGCCAGCGCTACGCGGACTTTGGTCCTACGCTGGCTGCTGAGAAGCTGCGCGAGCTGCACGGCATCAGTTTGGGCCGCGAGACGGTCCGCAGCTGGATGATCGCCGCCGGCTTCTGGCAGGACCGCAAGAAGCGACGACGCAGGATCCACCAGCCGCGCTACCGGCGCGACTGCGTCGGCGAGCTGATCCAGATCGACGGCAGCGAGCACCGCTGGTTCGAGGACCGTGGCCCGATGTGCACGCTGCTGGTCTATATCGACGACGCCACCAGCCGGCTGATGCACCTGCGGTTCGTCGAGACGGAGTCGACCTTCGCCTACTTCGCCGCGACCCAGGGCTACCTGGAGGCCCACGGCAAACCGGTGGCGTTCTACAGCGACAAGCACTCGGTGTTCCGGGTCGCCAAGGCCGGCGTCACGGGCGATGGAATGACCCAGTTCGGCCGCGCCCTGCACGCGCTGAACATCGAGATCATCTGCGCCAACACCAGCCAGGCCAAGGGCCGCGTCGAGCGCGCCAACAAGACGCTGCAGGACCGGCTGGTCAAGGAGATGCGCCTGGCCGGCGTCAGCACCCTGGAGGCCGGCAACACCTTCCTTCCGGGCTTCGTGGCCGACTACAACGCCCGCTTCGCCAAGCCCCCGGCCAACGCCAAGGACCTGCACCGGCCGATGGGCCCGCGCGACCGGCTGGAAGACGCCTTCAGCTGGCAGGTCGAGCGGACGCTGTCGCAGTCGCTGACCCTGCAATACGACAAGGTGCTGTTCATCCTGGACCCGACCGAGGCGGCCCAGGCGGCGATCGGCAAGCGGGTCACGGTCGCCGACTATCCCGACGGGCGCCTGGTGATCAGCTACCAGGGAACGCCCCTCTCCTACCGGACCTTCGACAAGATCCGGAAGGTCAACCAGGCCGCCGTCGTCGAGAACAAGCGCCTGGGTCCCCTGCTGGAAATGATCAAGCTCTATCAGGACGCCCAGCCGCAGGCCGAGCGCAGCCGCAAGGGGCCCAAGCGGCGCGACCAGAGCGGACATATGTTCAGCGTCGGCTGACGCGCTCAAAGAGCAGCCAGCCGCCCTGCCCCAGGCCGGCCAACCCCTTTCACAAACTACTTGCCATACGATCCGTGAGCGAAAGAGTTTTGCGGAAGACGCAAGCCCTTTGCCCAGTCCTCAGCGCCGAGCCTTGAGAAATCGGCCGATTGCGCTTTCGGCTTCCAGAAATAGGAATATATTCCTCACCCCCGATTGGCCGCGCAGGCAAATGTGGCTGTGGTCAAAACTAGGAAAATATTCCTATATCTCTGTCGCGACTACTGGAGACAGCGACATCGAGGATCGTGGCCCGATATGCACGCTGCTGGTCTATATCGACGACGCCATCAGCCGGCTGATGCATCCGCGGTTCGTAGAGACGGAGTCAACTTTCGCCGACTTCGCCGCGACCCAGGGCTGCCTGGAAGTCCACGGCAAGCCGGTCGCGTTCTACAGCGACCTACGATGGCGGCCGCCGATCATAATGGGAAAATATTCCTAATCCGGCGCTGGCGATTGCTTGCGGTAGCGCGATGCTATTATAGGAACATATTCCTATAGACGATGATGTGGCTGCGGACCTGAGATCGCGATCAGGCCGGAAATGGGTCGGATGGGCGCGGCCCGTTCGCGGGCACGCCCATCCGACTGCCCTCCCCCAAGGGCAAGGCGGTGCGGCTGGCGTATGAGCCCGCCCCGCCTGAACGCTTCAGGCGCCGCTCCCGCCACACCGAAAGCCGCTGCGCCGTCAATTCATCCGGTCGACGACGGGATCGGACTCTCCGTGCCCCAGCGCGTCGGCAACGACCCGGTTGGCCTTCGCGAATCGGCTCTCGCCGAGCGGATCGGGATCGTTGCTCGACGGGGCCTCGACGCCGGACTCGCGGGCGATCGCCTCGGCCGCGGCCTGATCGATCGCGCGCCTGAGGTCGGCCAACCGCCTGTCAGCTCCGGCCATGGTGGCCCAGAAGCCCTTGTCTTGCGTCGCCGGCTCCCAGGCGTTCCTTGCGTCTGCCTCCGGGACAGGCGCGGACAGCGCCTCCTCCATCCGGGGCGGCGCGGCGCGCGCGTCGCCGCCGACGATGAGGCTCCTGGCCTGAGCCAGGATGGCGCCAAGGCTCTTGAGCGTCGCCAGGCTACGCAACCGCCCGGACCTTCTGCTCGTGGATCGCCGAACGCGCGGCTTCCATGACCCTTTCGGCCAGGCGCGCGATGTCGTCTTCGGCGACGCCATGCTCGCGCGCCCAGATCTTTACGGCGTGCTTGACGATGCCCGCGGCGGGATCGGAGGCGAGCGCGCTGGCGAATGAATCGTGGGTGGCCTGGGATCCTTTGAGGACAGCTGCGTCGAGAGACATGGCGGGGTTCCTGATGCAACGTGAAGGCGGCGTTGGAGCGGCGATACGACTTCGAAAAGGCCGGGAAGACGGACCCGACCGATGGGGACGGTCGGGTCCGGAGGCGGCTCGAACGACCAGCGGTGACTGGCCGAACGCGGTGTAGGTCGTAGCGACACTCCAACGATGGCGATCGACAGAGACGTTTTGCAGCCGCCCGACTGTGATCGTCGCGGCCTACGCTCGAAGGATGCTGAAGGGGTCGGCGCGCGGATGTGCGGATTTGCACATCGTCAGAAATAAAGGCGCCAGTTTACCTCGCGGCCGGGACGGTCAGGCTCGCGTGAGATTGAAGATCGGGATCGCCGCAACGTCCTTATGTCCCCGGGTCCGCCCGACATAGCCGCAGCGCACCCGGTCGCCGTGAAAGACCGCCAGCGCTCCGGCCAGGGCTTCGCTGACACACGCCGAACCGGGCGCGACCTCGGGTTCGATGCGCGCGGCGACCACCACATGGGCGCCGATGACGGCCGGGGCCTTGGTCAGCGGATTGGTGCTCAGGTGCACCGGCCCATAGTGCCCGCCGATCCTGAGGCCCAAGCTGCGCGGCAGACCAAGGGCCCGAAGGTCCAGCGCCCGATGAGCCTCCTGGAGAGCCAGGGCCGCCAAGGCGGCGTCGATCGGATGGTCGAAGACGAGGAACAGGCCGTCGCCCCAGGTCTCGACATGGCGCGGCGGCGCGTCGAGACCCGAGACGACCTTGGCCATCTGACCCATCACGGTGGCCACGAAAGCCGGGATCTGATCGTCGCGCAGAGCCCCGAACCCCTTCACGTCGGCGAAGAGCATGGCCTTCATGGCTCGTGAGGTCCGTGCGTCCGCGTCTTGGTCGGACCGTTGGCGCGGGAGCGACGGCGGCCGTCGAACGGCGATGATCTCCTGCCGACGCCCGCCCTTCGCCCAATAGGCCAGATCCACCGCCGCGCCGGCCAGTCCCTCGGTTGCGTGTCCGTCCCACACCACCACCTGGATCGCCTCGGTCGACAGGGTCTGGGCGCGCAGCACCGCGCAGCCCATGGCGATCTGGCTGGCGTAGGCGAAGACCTGTTCGTCGCCGACATAGGGGTCCGGCGAGGCGTAGCGCACGGACGTGGCGCGGGCGAAGCAGTGCTCGAAGCGCTCGACCCAATCGCGCCCGAACGGCGCGACCGACACCGCGACGAAGGAGGCGAGATTCACCGGCAGGACCAGATGCAGTTCGGCGCCGGCGTCCAGCACGGCCTCGGCGAAGACGATGTCGGCGCCGGCGGCCAGGCCGCCGTAGGCGAAGCCGATCCCCTGCCCCCGCACCACGCGGTCGGCCTCGTGGCGCAGGTCGCCGTCCAATCCGCTGGCCAGCGCGCCTTCGCGCGAAGCGTCCAGGATGTGGCCGGTGAAGTGGGCGCAGACCGGCGGTCGGAAGGGCGCCAGCCAAGCGGGATCGACGCCGGTCTCGCGGCACAGCATCTCCAACTGGCGCAGGGTCGAAGCGTGGGCGGCGAAAGCCCCCGGCGCGCAGGCGAGCGCTTCGACCATCGTCGCCCGCGCCGCCTCGATGTCGTCGATCAAGAAGCTCGCCTCGGCGCGGCTGGCGGCCGCGAAATAGGCCGCCTCCCCCGTCAGTCCCCGCGGCGGCGGAACGCGCAAGGCCGCGGCCGCCCGGGCCTGTCCGCCCGCCCGATCGCCGGCGATCAGCGTCATGGTCGCGGCGTTGACCGCGCCATAGAGGCCGCCGAAACGTTGGTACAGCGCATCGTAGCGGCGGGTCGACGCCTTGGCGAAAGCCGTCCGGCGCGGCTCGCGCGCGGTCAGGGCGACATCCTTCAGCAGACGCGCGCCCAGAGCGATCGCGTCGGGATCGTCGTCAACCCGATCCAGGCCCAGGCGAACATATTCGACCCGCGCGAAATCGATGGCTCCGGCCCGCGCCAGGCAGAGCACGGCCTTGCAGGCGATCTCGCGCGAAGTCTCGCCCGCTTCGAGGGCGGCGCGGGCCAGATCGTAGGCGGCGAGAATCTCGCCGCGCTGGATCAGCGCGCCGATCTTGTCCTTGTCGAAGGTCGTGGCCTCGATCAGGGAACGCGGCCCGCGCCGTTTTCGATCTTTGGATCCAGAGTGATGTTCTGCTTGTGCGAGTCGGTCATGTACAGGCTGTAGACGTATTCGCCGACCCGATTGTCTTCATAGACGACCGTGAAGCACGTGAAGGGCTTTTGCGGCACGTCGTAGAGCATTTCGATCCAGGTGTAGCTGGAGAAGTTGATCCCGAAGTCGTCCGTGAAGAGGATCGGGCGTTTCTGGAACGTCCAGTCGACGCCGACGAGGTCGTCGCTCAACCGGAAGACCAGTCGGCTCGGAGCTTCGAGTTTCAGCGACAGCGGGACCGGATTGTTGGGATCGAGAACGTTCATGAAGTTGACGTTGTCGGCGATGCCGATGACCAATTCGATGATCGGTAGTGACTCTGTCATGTGAAACCCCCTTCTACGGTGGCGCCAGCTAGAGGCGACTCTCGCCAGAATGCAAGAAAGCCGGGATGGGCGTAGCCCTGCTTTCTCAGGTCGCGCACGATCGCGTCGGCCAGATCGCGCCGGCCCTGGGCGAGATAGGCCCGCGCCAGCACGTCACGGCCCGCCGGAGAAAGCGAGCCACGCCGAGGCGACAAGGTCGCGACCGCCTCCGCCGGCTGTCCCGCCGCCAGGTGCGCCGTCCCGTAGAGCACCGCCCGCTCGACCACGGCTTCGTGCGACACCGGCGCGCGACGCAGGTGATCCAGCAGCGCCAACGCCAGGTTCCGTGTCCGTGCGGGGTCGCCGGCAAGCCGCGCGAGCGTGATCGCCTGTTGGTCCAGGCGACCGTCCAGGTCGGCGCGCCAGGCCTTGGCCTCATCGCCCGTGCGCAGCCTGGCCAGCATGGCCGCGGCCTCGGCGTGGGCGGCGCGCGCGTCGGGCAGTTGGCCCGACCAGGCCGCCAGGTCGATGGCGTCCATCTGCCCGATCAGCAGATATTCCAGCCATCGGGTGTTGGTCGGGTCCAGGGCCACCAGCTTGCGTAACCCCTCCATGGCCCTGTCCGACCGTACGCGGGCCTGCGCCGTCCGCCCCAGGTCCAGCTCCAGCCGCGCCAGGGCCAATTGAGCGGCCAGATTGCGGGCGGCCAGCGGCTTGTCCGCCGGAGTCCTGGCCGAGGCCTGGGCCAGAAGGTTCGCCGCGCCCTCGCGCTCGGCGAAGGCTTCGCGGGGACGCCCCAGCTTGACCAGGGAATCGGCCACCCACGCGTGAGCGTCCACGGCGTCGACCAGGCGGTCCTGATCGTCAGGCGCGCGAGCCCGTTCGGCCTCGAAGGCGGTGGACGCGGCGCGGAAGGTGGCGAGGGCCTCATCCGTCCGCCCCTGCTCCATGAGCAGGGTGCCAAGGTTGCTCTTGGCGTAGGCCACTTCCAGCCGCCAATCGGCGCGGGCGGGGTCGAGTTTCACGAGGGTCTGGGCGAGTTCGCCGTAGCGATTGAAGCCTCGCTCCGCGGCGGCGGTGTTGCCTTGGCGCCATTCCATATAGGCCAGCCAGTAGACGTTCTGCGCCTCGTCGAAGATCCGATCGCCGTTGTTGGGCGCGCGGGCGGCCAGCTCGTGCGTGGTCGACGCGGCCTGACCGAAGGCGGCGCGGGCCCCGGCCAGGTCGCCGCGCTGCTCCCGGATGGTGCCCAGCAGCGTCTGGGCCTTGGCGCGCTGGGCCAGGGCCCTGTCGTCGAGCCGATCTGTGCGCGCCTTGCCATAATAGGCCAGCACCCTGGAGCCGACGCCGTCGAGGACGTCGAGGCGGCCCACCGGCTCCAACTGTTCGCGCAGGTCGCCCAGCATGTAGGCCACGAGGGCCTCGGTCTCGTCGCGCTGGTCGCGAGCGATCTGGCGGGACTTCAGCGTGGCGACCGTCATCGCCCCCATGGCCAGGGTCACGACCAGGGCGGCGGCGCTGAAGCCGGCCATCAACCGCATGCCGCGGCGGGCGTCACGCTGGACCAACTGGTCGAGGCTGACGTCCAGCAGCCTGGCGGCGATCTTCAGCCGCGCCAGACGCGGTCCGTCCGCGTCGCGCCGCGGGTCCACGGCCAGGGGCTCGACGCCCGGCGGCAGGGCCGCCCGCAGGGCCGGCGGCAACACCGTGGCCAGAAGCGCGTTCCTCGGCGTGGCGGGGGTGAGCACGCAGAGAACCTGGCCAAGGCCGTGGTCCCTCAGGAAGTACGACACTTCCTGGTCCACCCAGCGCGAGCTCGCCGAGGCCGGGGAGCAAAGCACGATCAGCGCGTCGGAGCGGTCCAACGCGTCGCGGATCACCTCGCCCAGATCGGGCGAGGCGCTCAACTCGTCGCGATCCCGAAAGATCGGCGTCAGCCGCCGCGTCGACTCCCCGCCGCCGATCGTGGCCAGGCGGCGCGGCGCACGGTAGGCCTCCAGCGCGCGATGCAGCCAATCCGCGGCTTTGCGGTCCTGGTGGCTATAGCTGATAAAGGCCCGGTAGCGTGGTCGGCTGTTCATTCGTCGTCCCTGAATCGACTGTGCAGGAGCGTTTTCGATGGCCGTGATTCCCCCCTCGCCCCCGCTCGCTCCGAGCCATACGCCGGTCACGTCGTCGCCAGAAGGCGACTATCGCACCAACCGGCTGTTCCGGCACATGGCGCGAGACGAGATCGAAGCCCTCGCGCCCCAGATCGAGCACCTTAACTATGGCAAGGGCGAGCTGATCGTCCAGCGGCTGGATGAGAACGGCGGCGTCCATCTGCTTTTGGAGGGCGCGCTGCTGGCCAACCAGTACGCCCGGTCGGGCCGCGAGGTCGGCTATCGGCGCATTTCGCCGGGGGGCTATTTCGGCGAGATCTCGGCGATCGACGGACTGCCCCGCTCCGTGAACATCATGGCGCTGGAAGACGTGCGCGTCGCCCGCCTGCCCCAGGCCCTGATCCTGGATCTGTTCGAGCGATCGCCGCGCTTCATGCGGGCGATTCTGGAGGACCTGGCGAGCCTGACCCGCTCGCTGACCGATCGCCTGTTCGAATTGAACGCCGTCTCGGTGGCCTGTCGCGTCGATATCGAGCTTTTGCGCATGGCGGCGTCAGCGGGCGGCGACGGTCGACAGGCTGTGATCCACCCCTGCCCCACCCACGCCGAACTGGCGGTTCTGGTCGGCAGCCAGCGCGAACCCGTGACGCGTGAACTGAACCGCTTGGCCGGCCTGAAGATCGTCTCCCAGACAGGCCGCACCCTGCGGATTCTCGACCTGCCGGCACTGGCCAACGAGATCGAGCGCATCGGCGGCGAAATTTAGTCGCGGCTATCAAAGTCAGCGACACCGCCGAACCAGTAATAGGAAATAATTCCCACACTCAGGAACCGCCATCGTTCCGGTCGAAGCCTTGCGACCGCGCCTGTCAAAAACACTTCACACAAAACCCGGTCCCCGAACGTCCGGCTCGAAACTCTCCCCTCCCGACGGCGCTGCGGGATGGTCCCCGACGGCGACCGATCGGGGATAGACCATGCGCACCAAATCCAACTGGATGACCACCACCATGCTGGCGACCGGCCTGCTGGCCGTCGCCGCCGGCCAGGCCCTGGCCGCCGACGCGACGCCGGCCCAGCCCGGCGCCGACGAAGTCGAGACGATCGTCGTCACCGGCTTCCGCGGCAGCCTGGCCCACGCGCGCGACCTGAAGCGCGACGCGGTCGGCGCCACCGACGTCATCGTGTCGGAAGACATCGCCGCCTTCCCCGACCTGAACCTGGCGGAATCGCTGCAGCGCATTCCCGGCGTGACCATCTCGCGCGACTCCGGCGAAGGCCGGCAGATCACCCTGCGGGGCCTGGGCCCCGACTTCACCCGCACCCAGCTGAACGGCATGGAAGTGCTGGGCAACACCGCCTCGGGCATGGACAACCGCGGCGGCGTCAGCCGCACCCGCAGCTTCGACTACAGCCTGTTCGCCTCGGAGCTGTTCAACCGCGTCACCGTCCAGAAGTCGTCTGCGGCCGAGCAGGACGAAGGCGGCATCGGCGGCACGGTCTTCCTGACCACCGCCAAGCCGTTCGACTATCCGGGCTTCAAGGCCGTGCTGTCGGCCAAGGCCCAGCAGAACAGCAACGCCGACGACAAGGTCACGCCGCGCGTGGTGGCCCTGGTCTCCAACCGCTGGGGCGACTTCGGGGCCCTGGCCTCGGTGGCCTACGGCGTCAACGACTCCAACGAGTTCGGCTATCGCAGCTTCAACTGGGGCGCCATCCGCGCCAATCCGGGCAACATCGGTCCGGGCGTCAGCGCCGCCGACGCGGCCAAGCTGACGGCCGCGACCCCGACCATCTTCGCGCCCCAGGCCGACACCTATTCCACCTGGTACGACCGCCGCAAACGCCTGGGCGCCACCCTGTCGCTGCAGTACGAGCCCGGCGACAAGCTGAAGCTGGGCTTCGACGCCCTGTACAGCCAGCTCGAGAACAGCCGCCAGAACTTCGCCCTGGCCACCTCGGGCATCAACAGCCTGACCGGCAACATCACCGGCGCCCAGGTGATGCAGAGCGCGGTGATCCAGGGCAACACCCTGATCGCCTCCAGCTACACGGGCGTGGACCTGCGCAGCGAGTTCAACCGCGAGGAAGACAAGACCAAGTTCTACCAGACCGCGCTGAACGGCTCGTACCAGGCCACAGACAAGCTGCTGCTCAAGGGCCTCGTGGGCTATTCGAAGTCGGACTACAGCCTGCCGGTGTTCGACAAGGTGTTCCTGGAGTCCAAGAACCACGCCTTCAGCTTCGACGACCGTCCCGAGATGCCGGTCAACACCTATGACGCCGGCCTGACCGATCCCGCCAAGTGGGACCTGATGCGGATGGACACCCAGGAAAACCGCATCTCCTCGGAATACACCAACGCCCAGTTCGACGCCCTCTTCGCCGCCAACGAGACCTCCACCTTCAAGGGCGGGGTCGAGTACAAGAAGTTCGTCAACAGCGGCGCCCAGTGGAGCGACAAGGAGTTCAAGAACGTCCCGGCCAACACGGCCATCCCCAACACCCTGAAGATGACGGTGCCGTTCAAGACCCTGGGCAACTACATCGTCGGCGATGTCGACCAGGTCTACGCCCTGATCGGCCAAGTCCGCGACCTGCAGGCCCTCGGCGCCAAGTTCGCCACCCCCGGCACCAACTACACGGTGACCGAGGAGACCCAGGCGGCCTACCTGCAGTACGACCTGAACACCACGATCCTGGGCAAGGGCGTGCGGGCCAACGCCGGCCTGCGCTACTACTCCACCGACCTGACCTCGGAAGGCATGCTGAACACCGGGACCAGCCTCCAGCCGGTGTCGATCAAGCACAAGTACGACAGCGTCCTGCCGGCCCTGAACGTCGCCGTCGACATCAATGACGGCATGGTGGCCCGCTTCAGCGCCAACCGCGATATCAGCCGCCCGGCCCTGGGCGACCTGGCCGCCGCCGGCTCGCTGACCACCGCCCCGTTCGGCGGCACGATCAGCACCGGCAACCCGAACCTGACGCCGTTCACCTCGGACTCGATGGAAGGCTCGCTGGAGTTCTACGACGGCCGCGTCGGGTTCTTCTCGGTCGGCGTCTTCTACAAGAAGCTGAAGTCGTTCATCACCAGCCAGACCAGCGTGATGCCCTACTCCCAGACCGGCTATCCGCTGTCGTTCCTGCTGCCCGGCCAGGACGGCTCGATCATGTACAATGTCAGCCATCCGGTGAACGGTCCGGGCGCCGACATCCAGGGCCTGGAGATCGCCTTCCAGCGCGACTTCGACTTCCTGCCCGCGCCCTTCGACCACCTGGGCGTCGTGGCCAACGGCACCTATGCCGACGGCTCCTCGCCGGTGCTGATCAGCGGGAACTGGGTCACCCTGCCCCTGATCAACCTGTCGAAGTACAGCGCCAACGCCACGATCTACTACGAGACCGACACCTGGGGCATGCGCCTCTCCAGCGCCTACCGCGACAAGTACCTGACCGGCGCGGGCGGCAACGGCAACATCGGCGACGGCGTGAAGGCGACGAACAACATCGACTTCTCGGCCCACTACAACGTCACGCCGGGCCTGAAGCTGACCCTGGAGGGCATCAACCTCTCCAACCAGCACGTCATCCAGTACACCGATGTGACGGCCCAGCGGACCACGGTGAACGTCAGCAGCGGCCGGACCATCCTGATCGGCGCGACCTACGAGTTCTAGGTCCGTCGACGAGGACCCGTCCGGCGCGTCGCCCCCTGCGCGCCGGACGGGATTTTCTTGTATTCCGACACCGGAGGCCGCCATGGCCCTTCCCCTCCTCCATCGGCGCGGATTCCTGGCGTCGGGCATGAGCCTGGCGGCGTCCGCCGCCCTCGCCGCCCCCATGCGCTCCGGCTCGGGGCCGCTGCGCGTGGGCGCCGTCGCCGACTGTCAGTATGCGGATCAGGACGACAACGGCGCGCGGATGTATCGCCGCTCGCCGGCCAAGCTGCGGGCCGCCGTCGACCATTTCAACACCTTGGCGCTGGATCACGTGGTCCACCTGGGCGACTTCATCGACCAGGGCTGGGCCAGTTTCGACGCCCAGCAGCCTGCGATCGACGCCCTGCGCCATCCCTGGCGGTTCGTGCTGGGCAACCACGACTTCGCGGTCGACGACGACAAGAAGGCCCTGGTCGCCGCCCGGCTGGGCATGCCGGCGCGCTACTACAGCTTCGAGACCCGCGGCTGGGTGTTCCTGGCCCTCGACGGCAACGACCTCAGCGAATACGGCTGGCCGGCCGGAAGCCCCGAGCTGGCGCTGAGCCAGCGCCTGCACCGCGAACGCTTCCCGGGCGCGCCCGATTGGGACGGCGGGATCGGCGCCGCCCAGCTGCAATGGATCGACGCGACCCTGGCCGACGCCGGGCGGCGCGGCCTGAAGGCGGCGCTCTACTGCCATTTCCCGATCTTCCCGGCGAACCCGCACAATCTGTGGAACGCGACGGAAGTGACCGACCTGGTGGTCCGCCACCGCGCCGCCAAGGTCTGGATCAACGGCCACAATCACGACGGCAACTACGGCGAGACCGGCGGCCTGCACTGCGTGAACCTGAAGGGCATGCTCGACACCGAGGAGACGGCCTATGCGGTGCTCGACTTCGGGTCCGACCACCTGCGATTGACCGGCTTCGGGCGCCAGACCAACCTCCGGCTGAAGCTTCGCCGTTAGCGACCGGGCTTCAAATAAGTGACATGCGATCCGGCTAGGAGACGCGCTGGGCGTAACGTGACGGTCGACTGCGAAACATGGGGTGGCGAAAGGCGGCTCTGCTCACCCGGCCGTCGCTTCCGGCGTTCGCGACCGCCCTCCTCCTGTCGGGACTGACGCCGGACCACGCCCAGGCCGAGATCCGCGCCGCGCCCCGCCGGTTCGACATCAGCCAGGGCGACCTGGCCAACGCCCTCCGCGTCTTCTCACAGCAGGCCGACGCGCCCGTGATGACCTTCGTCGACATCCGCGGCAAACGCGGACGGCGGGTCTTCGGCGTCCTGCGGCCCGAGAACGCTCTGGCGCTGCTGATCAGCGGCGAGGGCCTGCGGATGAGACCCGTGGCCGGCGGTTACGTGCTGGGCCAGGCGGACCCGTGGGACGCCGCCCCTCCCCCGCCCGCTTCGACCGAGGCCGCCGACGCCGCGCCGGTCGAGGTGGAGCAGGTGATCGTCACCGGGTTCCGGGGCAGCCTCGCGCAGGCCCGCGATCTCAAGCGCCAGGCCCTGGGCGCCCAGGACGTCATCCTCGCCGAGGACATCGCCGCCTTCCCCGACCTGAACCTGGCGGAGTCGCTGCAGCGGATTCCGGGCGTGACGATCTCGCGCGACACCGGCGAAGGCCGTCAGATCGCCCTGCGCGGCCTGGGTCCCGATTTCACCCGCACCCAGCTGAACGGCATGGAGGTCTCGGCCTCGACGGCGTCGGGCTTCGACAATCGCGGCTCGGTCAGCCGCACCCGCGCCTTCGACTACAGCATCTTCGCCTCCGAGCTGTTCAACCGGGTGACCGTGCGCAAGGCCTATGCGGTCGACGAGGACGAAGGGGGCGTGGCCGGCACGGTGGAGCTGCGCACCGCCAAGCCGTTCGACTATCAGGGCTTCAAGGCCGCCCTGACGGTCAAGGCCCTGGGCAACAGCGTGACCGACGGGGTCACGCCGCGCCTGGCCGGACTGATCTCCGACCGCTGGGGCGACGTGGGCCTGCTGGTCTCGGCCGCCTACAGCGAGAGCGACGTCAACGAGTACGGCTACCGCAACTGGGGCTGGACCCCGATCAACGTCGCGGCCGCCAATATCGGCCCCGGCGTCTCGGCCGCCGACCGCGACCGGCTGGTCAACGCCAAGGGCGACGACCGCGTCCGCGCCCCCCAGGCCCAGACCTATTCCACCTGGTTCGACCGCCGCGCGCGCCTGGGCCTCACCGGCGCCCTGCAATACCGCCCCAGCGCCGACACCAGCCTCGACATCGACCTGCTCTACGGCCGGCTGAGCAACGATCGCGACGAGTTCTCCCTGGCCTCGGCCGGCAAGAACGGCCTGACCGGCGACATCCTGGGCACGCAGCGCCTGAACAGCGTGGTCATCCGGGGCGACGACGTGGTCCAGGCGGCGTTCGACGGCGTCGACCTGCGGACCGAGCACAAGCATTCGACCGACTCCACGGTCTTCACCCAGGTCGCCCTCAACGGCCGCACCCGGCTGAGCCGCACCCTGGAGGTCAGCGGCATGGTGGGCCATTCGCGCTCGGACTTCGAAGGGCCGGTGTTCGACAAGGTCTTCCTGCAGGCCAGCGGCAAGGCCTTCGCCTTCGACCTGCGCGGGCCGGGGCGCGACGGGGCCAACACCTACGGCTTCGACCCGACCGATCCGGACGCCTGGAGCCTGATGCGGGCCGACACGCGCGAGGACGCCATCGTCAACGACTTCACGACCGGCAAGATGGACCTGCTCTATACGGCCGGGCCCCGATCCGTCTGGAAGGCCGGCGTCCAGTACAAGCTGTTCCGCAACGACGGTTATCAGCGCCGCAACCGGGTCGACTACGACGGTACGCCCGTCCTGCCGGCCAGCGTGAAATACGTCTCCGACCAGCGCTCGCTGATCCCCTACATCGTCGGCGACGTCGACGCGGTCTACGCCCTGCTCGGGCAGAAGCGAGACCTGTCCCAGGCCGACGACCAGCCGGGCTCCGACTATTCGCTGACCGAGAAGACGGCCGCGGCCTACATCCAGTACCAGTTCGACGGAGAACTGGCCGGACGGCGCCTGCGGGCCGACGCCGGACTGCGCTACTACAACACCCGCCTGACCTCGGCCGGCATGGTCAGCAACGGTGTGACCCTGGCCCCCGCCGTGATCGCCCACCGCTACGACGGGGTGCTGCCGGCCGTGAACCTGGCCTGGGACCTTGGCGACGACGTCGTCCTTCGCCTGGGCGCCAACCGCGACATCAGCCGGCCCAGCCTGGCCGACCTGCGCGCCGCCGCCAGCGTCGACGCCGCGCCGTTCGGCGGCACGATCACGGTCGGCAATCCCGACCTGCGCCCATTCATGGCCAATTCGGTCGAGGCGTCGCTGGAGCTCTACCAGGGCCGCGTCGGCGCGTTCGCGCTGAGCGTCTTCCACAAGACCATGGAGTCGTTCATCACCATGGAGACGGCGACGGCGCCCTATGGGTCGACGGGCTATCCGCTGCAGTTCCTCAATCCGGGCCAGACCGGTTCGATCATCTACAACGTCAACCAGCCGGTGAACGGCGACGGGGCCACGATCTCGGGCGTCGAGCTGGCCGCCCAGCGCGATTTCGACTTCCTGCCGGCCCCGTTCGACAGGCTGGGCTTCACCGGCAACATCACCTACGCCCACGGCCGCTCCGACGTGATCATCGACGGCAAGCCGGTGTCGCTGGACCTGATGCAGCTGTCGCCCTGGACCTGGAACGCCACGCTCTACTACGAGACCGGCCGCTGGGGCGCGCGGATCTCCGGCGCCTACCGCGACGGCTATCTGGACGGGGCCGGCGGCAACGGCAATGTCGGCTCCGGCTTCCACGCCATGAACAACATCGACGCCGCGGCGCATTTCAACGCGGGACGCGGGCTGAAGGTCGTGATCGAGGGGTTGAACCTCACCGACCAGGCCATCGACCAGTTCGCCGACATCGCCGCCGACCGCCTGCTGGCTCGCACCCGCAGCGGCCGCACCGTCACCTTGGGCGTCGCCTATGAATTTTGACGCCCGCCTGTCCCCGATCGCCCCTCCCGCGCCTCTACCCTCCTACGAGGCGGCGCACGGCCCGGTGGAAACGCGATGATCGACCTCCTGGCGGAGTTGAGGCCCCATGAACGCAAGCTTCTCGGCTATATCGCCCGTCGCCACGGCGACTCGTCGCGGGCGGAGGACATCCTCCAGCAGACCCTGCTGATGGTGATCGAGCAGAGCCGCAAGCAGGCCATCGTCCAGCCGCTGGCCTACGCCTATCGCGTGGCCGACTCCCTGATCTACGCCCAGGCCCGGCGCGATCGCCGCGAGGAAGGCCTGGGCGAGGCCGACTACGGCTGCGAGCTGCCCCTGGCCGACGAGGTGCTGGAGCACAAGCAGCGCGTGGCGGTCTTCGAGGCGGCCCTGCGCCGCCTGTCGCCGATCCGTCGCGAGGTGTTCGTCCGCCGGCACATGGACGGACAGTCGCGGCAGAAGATCGCCGACGACCTCGACCTGAACCTGGAAACCGTGAAGAAGCATCTCGTCCGCGCCATGGCCGAACTGGCCGGGGTGATGGACGCCGCGACCGGCGACGCCGCCGACTGGAAGGGGGCGACCCGTGAGCGCTAACGACAACGACCTGAGCGTGATGGAAGAGGCCGCCGACTGGATCGACCGGCTGGACGAGCTGTCGGACGCCGAGCGCCGCGACCTCGCCGCCTGGCTCAACGCCTCGTCCGAGCACGCCGCGGCCTTCGGCGCGCTGCGCCACGCCCTGCGCGACACCGCCTTGCTGGACGCGATCGACCGCCTCCGCGCCGAGCCCGCTCAGGCGCCCGCCCCTCCCGTCCGACGCCGCGCCGCCCTCGGCGGCTGGTCGCGCGCCGGCCTGATCGCGGCGTGCCTGCTGGTCCTGGTGGGCGGCGGGGTCCTGACCTCGCGCCTGCTCGCCGAACGGGCCGAACCGACGATCGAGCTGGCCACGGCGGTGGGCGTGCGGGCCGACCACGTGCTCAGCGACGCCTCGACCATCCGCCTCAACGCCGACAGCCGCGCCAGCGTGGCCTACGGCCGGGCGGCCCGCGACATCTACCTGCGCCAAGGCGACGCCGTGTTCGAGGTCGCCAAGAACCGCCAACGCCCCTTCAACGTCATGGCCGGCGACGCCAAGGTGACGGCGGTGGGCACGGTGTTCGAGGTCGACAAGGTCGACAGCGCCGTCGAGGTCCGGGTGTTCGAGGGCGTGGTCCGTGTCTCCCAGGGCGACGCCCCGCCCCGCACGCTGCGCCAGGGCGAATGGCTGCTGCTGGCCGCCGACCACACCGCCAGCCGCGGACGCCTGGCCGCCGACAGCTACGACGCCTGGCGCGGCGACTGGCTCGAGGCCGACGGCATGCCGCTGAAATACGTGGTGGCCCGGCTCAACCGCTACAGCCCGCAGGCCCTGGCCTTGCGCGATCCCCGCCTGGGCGAGCTCAAGGTGACGGGCCGGTTCAAGCTGGATCGCCCCGCCGAAGCCGTGGCGATGATCTCGGCTCTGCTCGACCTGAAGGTCGAGGACGCCGGCGCGCGGATCTATCTGGGCCCGTCCGCCGCGTCCGCGCGATCGGCTCGTCCCATCTGAAGGCGCGTTCGGGGCGGACTTCGGTCCACGACCGCCCCGAACGCGAACCCGAAGTCAGACCTAGGCGGGAACCGCGGCCAGGGCCCGCACCGCGGCGATCACCGGTTCGGCCTCGGTCCGGACCAGCCAGTCGGGGCTGACGTCGGCGAACTTCACGACCTGATCCCGGCCGATCACCACCACGGTGGGCTGGGGCAGCTCCCACGTGCCCGTTCCCGTGGTCTCGCCGATCGAGCCGCCGCGCGCCCGCTGCGCGGCCTGGCTGGCCTCGTCGGCGGTGTAGAGGACGCCGAACCGGCGCCCGAGCGCGTTGTCGGTGTCCGAGGCCACCTTGAACGACAGGTCATGGCGGGTGCGGATCTCGCCCAGGCGCTCCGGGACCTGCGGGCTGACGGCCACCAGCGGCACGCCCAGCGCCTTCAGCGTCGGCTGCAGCGCGCGCTCGTAGTAGGGCAAGGCGATGTTGCAGGCCGGGCAGCCGGCGAACCGGAAGAACACCAGCACCGCCGGGCCCCTGGCGGTCAGGCCCTTCAGGGTCAGCTCGCCGCCCTCGACGTCCTTGAGGACGAAGGGCTCGACGACGTCGCCGGCCTTGATCCAGCCGTCGGGGTCCGCCCCGGCGACCAGGGTCGCGCGCTGGTCGACATTGATCTTCAGGGCGGCCGGATCCCAGGTCCGGACGCGCTCGGCGTGCAGGTCGGCCAGCAGCTTGGCCAGGCTTTCTTGGCTCATCGGGTCGTCTCCTCGGCTTGAGCGGATGTCGCTTGAGCGGATTTCTGGGCGGCGATCTGGATCGCCTGCAGGCGGGCGCGCTCGAAGATCGAGCCCATGCGCCAGTGCTGGTTGCTGTGGGTCGCCGCGTGCTCGCCCCAGCCGGAGTTGCGGCGGAACGCGCCCAGCTGGCCCGACGCCAGGGCCTGCGCGGCGGTGATCCCCGCCGGCGCCTCGCAGTCGGGCCAGACGAACAGGGCGTCGGACGCGCAATGCAGCTCGCACAGCAGGCAGGTCTGGCAATCGGCCTGGCGGGCGATCCTCGCCTTGCCGTCCGAGCCGACCTCCAGCACGTCGCTGGGGCAGGCGTCGACGCAGGTCCCGCAGCCGGTGCAGCGTTCGTCAATGACGACCTCGATCATCAGGCCACCTCCGCCTGGGCGCCGGTCGGTTCGAACGCGGTCCACACGGTGCTCAAGCCGCCGGCCCGTTGCCGCGCGGCGAAGCGGGGGTCCGGGCCGGCCGCGTCCTCGCGCCTGTGCATGCCCCGGCTCTCGCGCCGGGCCAGGGCCGAGGCCTTGCTCCAGCGGCCCGCGGCGACCAGGGCGGCGGCTTCCCGCGTTCGCAGGGACGCCCTGCCCTCGCCGCGCGCATGGTCGGCCAGGTCGATCCAGACGTCGTCCAGTCTCCGGATCGATCCCGCCAAGGTCGCGCCGCGCCGGAAGATGTTGCGTCCGTAGTCGTTCAGCTCGTCGCGCACCACCTGTACGGCGGCCTTCAGGTCCACCGGACCTTCCGCGCGGGCCGGCCGCAGGCCGGCGCGGCCCGAGGCCACCACCAGCGCGTCCGCCCTCGCACCCTGCCCCAGCGCCAGCCGCGCGGCGCCCGCCCCGGCCCACTGGCCCGACGACAGGGCCCAGGACGAATTGACGGCCCCACCGCCCGAGATCGCGCCGGTCACCAGCTCGCGGCTGGCCGCGTCGCCGGCCGCGAACAGGCCAGGGACCTGGGTCTGGCAAGCCTGGTCCGTCACCCGCAGCCCGCCGATCCCCCGCACCGTGCCCTCGGCGTGCAGGGTGACCTCGAAGCGGTCGCGGTAGGCGTCGATCCCCTTGCGGTCGAACGGCAGGACGAAGTTGGGCTGCACCTGCGGCATCACCCGGCGGATGTCCTCCGGCACGCGGTCCAGGCGGCAGAACAGCGGCCCGGCCATCAGGGCCCGCGCCAGGTGCGGGGTGACGTCCGGTCCGTTGGGGATGTCGAGCTCGCGATCGTCGGCGTCGAACCAGCGGGCGAAGCTGTAGGCCATCGACCGGGCCATGTTCGTACCGGCCATGGCCGGGGTGTAGTAGTTGGTGAACTCCATGCCCGACAGGTCGGCGCCGGCCTCGACGCCCATCAGCAGGCCGTCGCCGGTGTTCGTGGCCGAGCCCAGCAGCCGCGAGGCGAAGGCGCAGCCGCCGGTGGCCAGCACCACCGCTCCGGCCCGGATCGTCCACGGCCGCTCGCCGCGCAGGGCCAGGCCCGACGCGCCGGCGATGGACCCGTCGCCGTGCCGCAGCAGTTCCAGGGCCGGATGGTGGTCGAGGATGCGCACGCCCTGGGCCAGCGCCAGGTTGCGCATCGCCCGCATGTATTCCGGCCCGCGCAGGCCGCGATAGAACGGCCGTCCCTCGTCGTCGGTCGAGAAGTCGTAATAGCCGCGCAGGGTCGGCAGGCTGGTCCAGGTCAGATCGAGAATCCGCCGCATCCAGTCCGGATCGCCCAGGCCCAGCGAACGCTTCAGCCGGTCCGCGACGGCGGCATCGCGCGCTTCCGGCGGGACCCACCAGTGGCCGGGACCGGCGGTGGCGGTGACGCCGCTGGTCCCGCAATGACCCTTGTCGGCCAGGACGACCTCGGCGCCCTCGCGCGCGGCGGCGATGGCGGCCCAGGTCCCGGCCAGGCCGCCGCCGATCACCAGCACGTCGGTCGATCCCGTCTGGCTCATGGCGCGACGGCGGCGTTGAACGAGCGGTCGAAGGCGCCGGCCGGATCGCGCGTCGAGGTCACGGCGCCCGCCGCCCGGAAGCGGTCGAGCACCGCCGTCGCCTCGGCCACGACCTTGTCGTCGATCTCACTCGGCGCGATGCGGTACTGACGGACCGTGTAGAGCGCCACGTCCGGCTGCAGGCCCGTCTCCTTCGACAGGGCCGCGGCGTATTCCTGGGGATGCTCGCCCGCCCAGCGCCGGGCCTTGGCCAGGCGGCGCAGGAAGTCCTCGACCTGGGGCCGCTTGCCGGCGATCGCCGCCTCGCTGGCCGCCTCGAAGCCGTAGCCGCTGAGCCGCCCGTCGCCGTCGGCCAGGATGACGGCGTCGTCGTGCAGCTTGGCCAGGGCGACGTACGAGCCCCAGGTCACCCAGCCGTCGATGGCGCCGCTGGTGAAGGCCGCCTTGGCGTCGCCGGGGCTGAGGAACACGATCTGGACGTCGGTGGGCTTCAGGCCCGCCTCCTCCAGCAGCTTGAGCAGCAGGTAGTGGCCGATCGAGCCGCGTCCCGTGGCGATCTTCCTGCCGCGCAGGTCGGCCACGCCGTGGAACGGCGCGCCCTTGCGGACCAGCAGGGCGGTCGACGAGCCGCCGCTCTTGCCGGCCTGCACGGCCTTGATCTTGGAGCCGCCGGCATAGGCGAACAGGAACGGCGCATCGCCCGCCTCGCCCAGGTCGACGGCGCCCGCCCCCACCGCCTCGAGCAGCGGCTGGGCGGCGGCGAACTCGCTCCACTCGATCTTGTAGGGAACGCCCTCCAGCGCGCCCGAGGCGATCAGGATCGCCTTGGTCCCGCCCCTCTGGCTGCCCACCTTGAGGGGCGCCTGGCCGTCCCCTCCCCCGGCGCCGCAACCGGCCAGCAGGGCGGCGGCGGTCAGGACTGCGATGAGGCTGCGTCGTTGCATGGCGCCCTCCCTCAGAAGCGTTGGGTCAGGCGGGCGTAGTAGTAGCCGCCGGTGATGCCGAAGGGCGAGAAGATGCCGAACTGGTTCAGGCCCGTGTCGGCGTTGACGATGCCGATCTTGTCGGGGTGCTCGTCGAACAGGTTGTTGGCCCCGATCGCGATGTTCGTGGTCGGACGCACGTCCCAGGCGATGTCGAGGTCGACCACCCATTTTGCGCTGAAGGTCCGGTCCAGATTGGCCGACGTCCCGGCCTCGGTGTACTCGCCGTACCGCGTGGTCCGCAGGTTGGCCGTGACGGTGTCCCGGTCCCAGACCGCGCCGAGGATCAGCTTCTTGCGCGGCGTGCCCACCGTCAGGTCGGCGATCTTCTGGCGGTCGAACAGCACCAGGTTCGGATTGACCGCCTTCAGCACCGCCGGCGTGTCGATCTGCTTGGTGATCTTGGTCTTGTTGAAGGCGTAGGCGGCGTTGAGGTTCAGGCGCCCCGCATCGCCCAGGTCGAAGGCGTATTCGGCGACCAGGTCCACGCCCGTCGTCCGGGTCGAGACGGCGTTGGTGTAGTAGGTCGCCGCCAGGCCCTGCGGGAAGCGGCTCAGCAGCGGCGCCAGGGCCGGCTGCGAGGCCAGCTGGGCGGCGGTGAGGTCCAGGTTGCTGGTGTCGACGATGCGGTCGTCGATGTCGATCTGGTAGGCGTCCAAGGTGACGCGCAGGCGGCTGGTGGGCTCGGCCGTGATCCCGACGCTGTAGTTGGTCGAGGTCTCGGGCTTCAGCGGCGTGGCGCCCAGGGCCTGGGCCTCGCTGGAGTCGGCGCGAAGCACCTTGGTCGGGAAGGTCAGGTACTCGCCGGGCACGCAGGGCACGCCGCGGAAGGTGTTGTTGGGCGCGGCGGCGCACAGGTTGCCGCTGATGGTCGAGCTGGCGAACACCTGCTGGGCCAGGGACGGGGCGCGGAAGCCGTTGCTGATCGTGCCGCGCACGGCGTAGCCCGGCAGGAACTCCCAGCGGGTGGTCAGCTTGCCGCTGGTGGTGTCGCCGACATCGCCGGTGTAGCGCTCGTGACGACCGGCCACGCCCACATACCAGTTTTCGGTCAGGTTGGTCCCGACGTCGATATAGGCCGCGTAGACGTTGCGGCTGGCCGAGCCGGAGTCCTCCGGCGCGGTGCCGGCGTACGACGCCAGGCCGGGATTGGGCCGCAGTCCGGCGAAGGGCTGGCCGGCCGGGATCACGTAGTCGCCGACGATGTAGGACGCCTCGTCGCCCGGATAGATCTTGAAGTGCTCGTAGCGCTGCTCCAGCCCCCACGACACCTGGACCGGAAGCGGCAGCACGCCCTCGAATTCGCGGGTGACGTCGAAATTGGTGGTCCACTGCTGGAACTGGTGGGTCGACAGGTGGAAGTAGGTCGGGCTGTCGGGGCCCAGGGTGGCGTTGATGGTGTTCTGGCCGTCCAGCTGGGCGTGGTCCTGGGCGAAGGTGGTCGACAGGTCCCAGTCCCAGCCCTTGGCCTGGCCGCGCGCGCCCAGGGTGGTCTGGAAGTCCAGTTCGAAGATCCGCCGCAGGGCGTTGAAGCCGTTCGGATAGACCTCCGGCAGCGAGTTGCGGTTCTGGGGCCGCCCCGCCGTCACGCCGGCCACCGGCGCCAGGTTGGGCAGGAAGCTGCCGGTGTTCTTCTTCGACGAGCGGTGGCTGAGCGTGCCGGTCGAATAGAGCGTCAGGTCCTTCCAGGGCAGTTCGGCGTTGTAGGACGCCGCCAGGATGTCCTCCTCGCCCGGCCCGTAACCGCCGCCCCAGTAGTAGCGGTCGACCGTGGCGTCGCGCGGGTCCGGGGTGACGGTGGTGACGCCGCCGACGGTCGTGACGGTCGGCTGGTAGATGTACTGGGCCCGGGACGGGACCGCGCGTGAGGCGGCCTCGTTGTTCTTCCAGTTCAGGGCCAGCTGGACGAAGCCGCCCGCGTCGCCCAGCGGCAGGCCGTAGTTCAGGGTGGCGCTGCGGGTGTCACCGTCGCCCAGATAGTTCTGGCCGCCCTGGTAGCTGAACGATCCGCCTTCCGCGTCCTTCTTGAGGATGATGTTGATCACCCCCGCGATGGCGTCCGAGCCGTACTGGGCCGAGGCTCCGTCGCGCAACACCTCGATGCGCTCGATGGCCGAGGCCGGGATCAGGTCCAGGTCGACCGGCGCGCCGCCGCGTCCCACCCGGGCCAGGTTGTTGATCAGGGCCGTGCCGTGCCGCCGCTTGCCGTTGACCAGGAACAGGGCCTGGTCGCCGTTCAGGCCGCGCATGGTGATAGCCCGCACCGTCCACGAGGTGCCGCCGCCGTTGATGCCGGGCAGGTTGAACGACGGGATCAGGGTGTTGAGCACCTCCTTCAGACCGACCTTGCCGGTGGCCGTCAGTTGCTCGGCGGAGACGACATCGACCGGGGCCGGGCTGTCGGCCACGGTGCGGCGCTCGCCGCGGACGCCGGTGACGATCACGCCTTCCAGGGCGGTGGCGCCGTCGACGTCGGCGGCGGTCGCGGCGGGAACCGCATCGACGGCCGGGACGGCCGCCGGCAGGTCGGCGGCCCGCGCCGGGCCGGCGAGCGTGGCGATCGTCAGGATCGAGGCGCAGGCCAGAAGGCCGGTCCGGAGCGTCCAGTCAAAGGCAGGTCGGGCCAACGCCCGCGTCGAATAAGGCAAGAGTCTATCCCCCGCGCGGCGCCGGTGGCGTCCGCGTCGTGTTGTTGGTCTCGAAGGTGGAAGGCGCGCCGCCGGCCCCCAGCGCGCCGCGAGGTCAGGTCAGGTCGCGCGGCGCTCGCGGTACGGGATGTCGTCCGAACCGATCAGCACGCGCTCCATCACGCGCGGGAAGTCGCCGTAGTCGCGGACCGCGTAGTGCAGACCGGCGCGGTTGTCCCACAGGGCCACGGAGTTGGGCCGCCAGCGGAAACGCACATGGTGCTCGGGCTTCTTGACCTGGTCATACAGACGGGCCAGCAGCGCCCTGCTCTCCTCGGGCGCCAGGTCGACGAACCGGGGCTTGAGGCTGAAGTTGATCCAGAAGATGTCCTCGCCGGTCTCCGGATGGGTGCGGATGGCGGGATGGGCGACCAGCGGATAGCGCTCGCCCGAGCGGTTCAGGGCGTCCTGGTAGTCGTGGATCACATGGAGGTCGTCCACCGCCGCCTTCAGGTCGTCGGGCAGGCCGCGATAGATGGCGCCGCCGTCGGCCCAGATGGTGTCGCCGCCGACCTCCGGGATGTGCACCGCCTTCAGCACCGCGCCGAACGACGGGTTGATCCGCCAGCTGGTGTCGGTGTGCCAGTGGTTCTCGCGGATGTCGTAGTCCTTGAACGCCGCGGCCGAGATCGGCTGGACCGCGCGGTGGGTCTCCACCCCGCCGGTCGGATGGGCGTAGACCTCGCCGAAGTTGGCCGCGAAGGCCAGCTGCTGGTCGCGGGTGATGTCCTGGTCGCGGAAGAACAGCACCTTGCGCTCCAGCAGCAGGGCCTTGAGCGCGTCGCGCTGGGACCGGTCGAGCGGCTGGCGCAGATCGACGCCGCCGACCTCGGACCCGATGGTCGGGCTGAGAGGGGCCGCGCTCAGTCCGGTGGTTTCGCGAATGCCGGTGATGGTGGCGCTCATGGCCTCTCCTCGCCTGATGACTGCGACACGCGACGATCAGCGCCGCGACCGTCGGCAACATGCGCAATTCAAGCAAGCATATCGAAACAGTATTCCTTCATTCCATTTCAGATATTCATATATCCAACGTCAAAATACGATCCTTTTCGCACAGCAATACGTGCATATTCGAGATCATAATAAGCTATATTGACCGAACTCCATTGCTCGTACGGTCGCCCGATGACAGTCATGCCGTCGAAATCTTCTTTCGGAGGCCGCCATGACCCAGCGTAGACAATTGAAGCTCGGCCATATGATCGAGGGCGCGGGGCGGACCTGGACCGACTGGCGCCATCCGAACGCCCAGCCGGGCGCGAGCACCGACTTCAAGTACTACAGCCGCGCCGCCAGGCTGGCCGAACAGGGCAAGTTCGACTTCCTGTTCATCGCCGACAGCCTGTCGATCAACGCCAAGTCCAGCCCGCACTACCTGAACCGCTTCGAGCCGATCACCATCCTGTCGGCCCTGGCGGCGGTGACCGAGCACATCGGCCTGGTGGCCACGCTCAGCGTCACCTATTCCGAGCCCTTCAACGTGGCGCGCCAGTTCGCCTCGCTGGACCACATCAGCGGCGGCCGCGCCGGCTGGAACGTGGTCACCTCGTGGCTGGAAGGCTCGGCCGACAACTTCGGCAAGGCCGAGCACCTGGCGCACGACACCCGCTACCGCCTGGCGGCCGAATATCTGGATGTCGTCCAGGGGCTGTGGGACAGCTGGGAGGACGACGCCCTGGTCCACGACAAGGCCAGCGGCGTGTTCTTCGACCCCGACAAGCTCAACGCCCTGGGCCACAAGGGCGAGTTCCTGTCGGTGAAGGGCCCGCTGAACATCGCCCGCTCGCCCCAGGGCCAGCCGGTGATCTTCCAGGCCGGCGCCTCGGAGGACGGCCGCAACCTGGCCGCCAAGCGCGCCGACGCAATCTTCGTCGGCCACGGCGGCGTCGAGGAGGCCCGGACCTACTACGCCGACGTGAAAGCCCGCGCCGCCGGCTTCGGCCGGAACCCGGACGACCTGTTCATCCTGCCCGCCGCCGCCCCGATCATCGGCTCCACCGAGGCCGAGGCCGAGGCCCGCTGGAAGGAACGCGCCGAACTGGTGTCGATCGAGTCCGCCCTGGCCATGCTGGGCCGCGGCTTCAACGACCACGACTTCACCGCCTACGACCTGGACGCCCGCTTCCCCGACGTGTTCAGCCGCGGCGTCAACAGCTCGCAGTCGGCGACCCTGAAGATCGCCAAGGCGGTCGAGGAGGAGAGCCTGACCCTGCGCGAGGTGGCCCTGCGCTTCGCCACGCCGCGCGGCGACCTGGTGGGCACGCCCGAGCAGATCGCCGACAAGTTCCAGCTGTGGCTCGACACCCGCGCCTCGGACGGCTTCGTGATCGGCGAGTCCCTGCCCGGCCAGTTCCAGCTGCTGGTCGAGGAGGTGGTCCCCCTGCTGCAGAAGCGCGGCATCTTCCGCGAGGACTACGAAGGTTCGACCTTCCGCCAGAGCCTGGGCCTGGAGGTCCCGGCCAACCGCTTCACCACCCAGAAGGCCAGCCGAGCGGTCGCGTGAAACGGCCGCTCCCCTCACAGCTCCAGGGCCGCCTGATGGATAAGCTCGGAGAGCTTGGCGATCGAGGGGTGCGGCGCCGACCCGACCCGGCGGACATAGGCGACCTGCGGCACGGCCGGCAGGCCCGTCTCGATCGGCGCCGCCTGGGGGCGGAACAGCGCGGTGCGGCAGGTGACGGCCAGGCCGGCGTCCACCGCCGCCCGCAAAGCCGAAAGGCTGGGGGTCTCCAGCGCCACCCGGAACGGCCGCCCCTCGCGCTGGAGCGCGGCCAGGGCGGCGTCGCGGAACCGGCAGGGCGGGGCCAGGATGGCCAGCGGCAGAACCTCGGCCTCGACCAGGTCCGGATTCCCGTGCCAGACCATCGGCGCCACGCGGGCCGCGTGCGGATCGTCCGCCGCGCCCATGCACAGCACCACGTCCAGCCGGTCGCCGGCCAGCAGGTCCAGCAGCTCGGGCGAGCCGGCCACCCGCACCTCCAGCTGGACGTCGGGATTGAGCTGGCTGAACCGGGCCAGCACGCCCGACAGCAGGGTCTCGGCGAAGTCCTGGACCAGCCCCACCCGCACCGGTCCGACCAGGGCGTCGCCGGTCAGGGCCACGACCGCCCGGTCGTTGAGCGCCAGGATCTCGCGCGCCAGGCCCAGCAGGGTCCGGCCGGCCGGAGTGAGCGTCAGGCGCCGCCCGTCGCGGTGGAACAGCGGCGTCAGCACGGTCTCCTCCAGCCGCTTCATCTGCAGGCTGAGCGCCGACTGGGTGACGAACACCCGCTCGGTGGCCTTCAGCATCGATCCGGAGTCGACGATAGCCACGAAGCTTCGCAGCAGTTCGGTCGGCAGATTGGTGGCCATTCAGATCGCCTATGAGAAAGTCTGAAACGCCCCTAAGGATAAGCCCATTGATCCAGTAGGGATTAAACGCCCTTCTCTGTGCAGCATTGGCGTTCGCGCCGCAACGGTTCTCGGGACGACGCATCCTCATGTCTTTGGCGATCACCCTTAGAAATTCTCAACCGAGAGCGTGGCGCTGGCCGCGCCTTTCGCGGGCGCGCTGGCTGTCGCCGGCGGCGCTGCTGCTGCTGTGGGAAGCCGGCTCGCGGGCGGGACTGATCCCCGCCCAGGTGCTGGCGGCGCCGTCGGCCGTGGCTGAAACCTTCTGGACGCTGATCGCCTCGGGCGAGCTGCCGGCCAATCTGGCGGTGTCGCTCGGCCGGGCCGGCGCGGGCCTTGGCCTGGCGCTGGTCGTGGCGGTGACCCTGGGCCTGGTCTCGGGCCTGTCGCGCTGGGGCGAGACGCTGGTCGACCCGCTGATGCAGATCAAGCGCACCCTGCCGGTGGTGGCCCTGACCCCGCTCTTCATCGTCTGGTTCGGCATCGGTGAGGTCCCGAAGGTGGCCCTGATCGCCACCGCCGCGGTGTTCCCGCTGTACCTGAACCTGTTCGCCGGCATCCGCGGGGTGGACGTGAGGCTGGTCGAGGCGGCCCGCAGCTTCGGCCTGTCCGGCCGCGACCTGATCGCCAACGTGATCCTGCCGGGCGCCCTGCCCTCGTTCTTCGTGGGCCTGCGCTACGCCCTGAGCATCAGCGTGATCATGCTGGTCATCGCCGAGCAGATCAACGCGCAGGCGGGCCTGGGCCACCTGATCAACAACGCCCGCGACTTCATGCGCACCGACATCATCGTCGTCTGCCTGCTCGTCTACGCCCTGCTCGGCCTCGCCGCCGACGCCCTCGTCCGCACGCTGGAGCGCAAGGCGCTGGCGTGGCGCCCCAACCTCGTGGAGCAATGACCATGGCCCAGCCCCGCATCCGCCCGCCCGTCACCGACGCCCGCGAGATACCGACCGTCCGCCTCAAGGGCTTCACCCGCCGGTTCGGCGACAACGTGGTCATCGACGGCCTGGACCTGACGATCGCCCCCGGCGAGTTCGTCGCCCTGCTGGGCGCCAGCGGCTCGGGCAAGACCACCCTGCTGCGCACCCTGGCCGGGCTCGACTCCGCCGGCGGCCAGGACGTGACCACCCCGGACGCGCGCGCCGTGGTGTTCCAGGACGCCCGCCTGCTGCCCTGGCGGCGGGTCTGGCGGAACGTCGCCCTGGGCCTGAAGTCCCCCTCCCAGAAAAAGGGCGACGTCCGGACCCGCGCCGAGGCGGCGCTGAAGGAGGTGGGGCTGGGCCATCGCCTCGACGCCTGGCCGGCCACCCTGTCCGGGGGCGAAGCCCAGCGCACGGCCCTGGCCCGCGCCCTGGTCCGCGAACCCGCCCTGCTGCTGCTGGACGAGCCGTTCGCGGCGCTGGACGCCCTGACCCGGCTGAAGATGCACGACCTGGTCCTGTCGCTGTGGCGCGAGCACAAGCCCGCCGTGCTGCTGGTCACCCACGACGTCGACGAGGCCATCGCCCTGGCCGACCGCGTGCTGGTGCTGGACAAGGGCAAGATCGCGGTCGAGGAGCGGATCGCGCTGGAGCGTCCCCGCCAGCCCGACGCCCGCTTCCACGCCATCCGCCGCCGCCTGCTGGCCCGCCTGGGCGTCGACGCGCCCGCGCCCCAGCCCGCGCCGACCCCGGCGCCCAACGCGGCCCTGGTGGCCTTTCCGACCGGCGAGGTCGTGCTCTGATCCGATGAGTACGCTTCGCCCCCCTCCCAAGCTCCACAGGCTGGCCGAATTCGTCGGCGACGTGGGAAGCCTTCTCGATCGCACGCGCGACGAGGACCTGATCCTCGCGGACGGCGCCCGGCTGCTGGCGGGGCTGATCGCCCGGGACGACTGGCTGCCGGACGCCTACGCCCAGCCGGACCCGACCCGCTACCAGCAGTACCTGCTGCATTGCGACAGCCGCGAGCGGTTCAGCGTCGTCAGCTTCGTCTGGGGACCGGGCCAGGCGACCCCGGTCCACGACCACACCGTCTGGGGCCTGGTCGGGGTGCTGCGCGGCGCCGAGCTGTCGCAGCGCTTCGCGCGGCGTGCCGACGCCTTCGCGGCCATCGGTCCCGTCCACCGGCTGGAACGCGGCGAGGTCGAGGCGGTCTCGCCGACCGTCGGCGACGTGCACCAGGTGACCAACGCCTTCGACGACCGCGTCTCGATCAGCATCCACGTCTACGGCGGCAATATCGGCGCGGTGAAGCGCTCGACCTATGACGCCGCCGGCCGGCCCAAGCCCTTCGTCTCCGGTTACGCCAACACCACCCTGCCCAACCTCTGGGACCGCTCCAGACCCGTCCTGGCCGAGATCGACGCATGACCCTGCTTACCGTCACCCCGCGCGAGGTCCGCCAGGACTGGATCGCCCGCCGCGAGATCGCCCTGCTGGACCTGCGCGAGGAGGACCCGTTCGCCCGCGCCCACCCGCTGTTCGCCTCGCAGCTGCCGCTGAGCCGGCTGGAGCTGGAAATCCTGGACCGCGTCCCGCGCAAGGACGCCAAGATCGTGCTCTACGACAACGGCGAAGGCCTGGTCTCGCCGGCCGGCAAGCGCCTGGCGGCCCTCGGCTACACCCAGATCCGTGCGCTGGCCGGTGGGCTCCAAGGCTGGAAGGACGCCAGCTACGAGCTGTTCCAGGACGTCAATTCCTACAGCAAGGCGTTCGGCGAGCTGGTCGAGGCGCGGCGGCACACCCCGTCCCTGCCCGCCCAGGAGGTCCAGGCGCGGATCGACGCCAAGGCCGACCAGGTGATCCTCGACGCCCGCCGGTTCGAGGAATACGCGGTGATGAGCATCCCGGGCGGGATCAGCACGCCGGGCGCCGAGCTGGTGCTGCGGGCCCGCGAGATCGCGCCCGATCCGGCCACCACCATTATCGTCAACTGCGCCGGCCGCACCCGCAGCCTGATCGGCGCCCAGTCGCTGCTGAACGCCGGCGTGCCCAATCCGGTCTTCGCCCTGCGCAACGGCACGATCGGCTGGACCCTGGCCCAGCAGCAGCTGGAGCACGGCCAGGACCGGCGCTTCCCGGCGGTCTCCGATCACGGCCTGGAAGACGCCCGCGCCAAGGCCCGCGACGTGGCCTATCGCGCCGGAGTCCGCCGGATCGACGCCGAAGGCCTGGCCGACCTGGCCCAGGACCGCAAGCGCACCCTCTACCGTTTCGACGTCCGCACGCCCGAGGAGTACGCCGCCGGCCACCTGCCCGGCTTCCGCTCGGCGCCCGGCGGGCAGCTGGTGCAGGAGACCGACGTCTTCGCGCCGGTCCGCGGCGGCCGCATCGTGCTGGCCGACGACCTGGGGCCGCGCGCCGACATGAGCGCCTCGTGGCTGGCCCAGCTGGGCTGGGACGTCTACGTGCTGGACGGCGGCTTCGACGGCGAGCTGGAGACCGGCGCGTGGCGGCCCACCCTGCCGTCGATCCCGACCGTCGAGACGATCAGCCCCGAGGACCTGGCCGTGGCGCTGGGCGACGGGGCGGTGGTGGTGCTGGACCTGGCCCCCAGCCCCGTCCACCGCAAGGGCCACGTCCCCGGCGCCTGGTTCGCGATCCGCGCCCGCCTGGCCGAGGCCTTCGAGCGCATCCCCGAGGGCCTGCCGATCGTGCTGACTTCGCCCGACGGCCGCCTCGCGCGGCTGGCGGCGGCCGAGGTCGAGGAGATCTCGGACCATCCGGTGCGGGTGCTCGACGGCGGCACCGACGCCTGGGCCGCCACCGGCCGCCGGCTGGACACCGGCCTGGTCCGCGCCGCCTCCGACCCCGAGGACGTCTACAAGCGCCCGTACGAAGGCACCGACAACGCCGCCGAGGCCATGCAGGCCTATCTGGACTGGGAGTTCGGCCTGGTCGACCAGCTGGCGCGCGACGGCTCGCACGGCTTCTTCGTGATCTGAGACGGCCCGCATGTCCCTGAAACTCTATTTCGCCCCCGGTTCGTCGGCCTTCGCGCCGCTGATCGCCCTGGAGGAACTGGGCGTCGCCTACGACGTCCACCCCATCGATCTGGCGGCCGGCGAGCAGCGCCAGCCGGCCTATCTGAAGGTCAATCCGCGCGGGCGCGTGCCGACCCTGGCGGTCGACGGCGAGCCGGTCACCGAGGTGCTGGCCATCCTGACCTACCTGGCGCACGCCTATCCCCACAGCGCCCTGCTGCCGTTGGCCGATCCCCTGAAGCTGGCCCATGCCTACGAGGTGATGAGCTGGTTCGCCAGCACGGTGCACGTGGCCTTCTCCCAGATCGCCCGGCCCGAGCGCTTCGCCGACGACGACACCGTCAAGGCCGCCCTGGCCACGCCCGGCGAGGCCCGCTTCCATCGCACCCTGACCGACATCGAGCGCCTGGCCCAGGGCCCCGGTCCCTGGCTGCTGGGCGAGGACTTCAGCGCCGTCGACGCCTACGCCCTGGTGATCTGGCGTTGGGCCGAGCGCCGCCGGATCGACACCTCGGCCTATCCGGCCTGGAGCGCCAAGGCCGCCCGCGCCCTGGCCCGCCCCTCCGTCCGCCGCGCCCTGCGCAAGGAGGCCGCCCCGAAGGTTCCCGCCTGATGAGATGTCCTGATCAATCGCTTGAGAAAACTTCGTTTTCCTAAGCTGACCTCATCTTTGAAATTCGCCCCAACCCCGATTGGAGACACCCCATGCCCGTCGAGTTCATCGGCTATATCGGCACCCAGCACCAATCCGAGATCCACCCCGCCAAGGGTCCGGTGATCGACCGCGACTATGTCGAGCGCGTCGCCCGGGTGCATGAGGACGGCGGCTTCGACCGCGCCCTGGTCGCCTTCGGCTCGACCTCGCCCGAGAGCCAGCTGGTGGTGGCCCATGCCGCCTCGGTGACCCAGCACCTGGGCTTCATGATCGCCCATCGCCCGGGCTTCACCGCCCCCACCGTCGCGGCCCGCCAGCTGGCGACGCTGGACCAGTTCTCGGGCGGCCGGGTGGCCGTGCACATCATCACCGGCGGTTCGGACGACGAACTGGCCAAGGACGGCGACCACCTGACCAAGGACCAGCGCTACGCCCGCACCAGCGAGTACCTGGACATCGTCCGCCAGGAATGGACCAGCGAAAAGCCGTTCGACTACAAGGGCGACTACTACAACGTCGTCCAGGCGTTCGGCGGGGTGAAGCCGCTGCAGAAGCCGCAGATCCCGGTCTATTTCGGCGGCTCGTCCGAGGCGGCCATCCCGGTGGCCGGCAAGCACGCCGACATCTTCGCCCTGTGGGGCGAAACCCAGGCCCAGGTGGCCGAGACCATCGCCCGGGTGCGCCACGCCGCCGCCAAGCACGGCCGGCAGGTGAAGTTCTCGCTGTCCCTGAGGCCGGTGATCGCCGAGACCGAGGAGGCCGCCTGGGCCAAGGCCGACGCCATCGCCGCCGAGGCCAAGGCCCTGCGCGAGAAGGCCGGTCTGCCCACCAGCGGTCATGCCCCGCCCAACGCCGGCTCGCAGCGCCTGCTGGACGCCGCCAAACAAGGCACGCGGCTGGACAAGCGCCTGTGGACCGGCGTCGCGGCCGTCACCGGCGCGGCGGGCAACTCCACCGGCCTGGTCGGCACGCCCCAGCAGGTGGCCGAGGCCCTGCTCGACTACTACGACCTGGGCGTCTCGACCTTCCTGATCCGCGGTTTCGACCCGCTGGACGACGCGATCGCCTATGGTCGCGACCTGATCCCGCTGGTGCGGGGCCTGGTGGCCCAGCGCGACGCGAACCCGACGGCCGCGGCGGGTTAGGGCCATGGCCTTCGACGTCGATCCGCGCTGGCTGGGCGACGCCGCCTGGCCGGGCGGCGTCCCGTTCGGCGACGCCTCGTCCGGCGCGGAGCCGCCCTACGACCTCCACGCGCCGCCGGTCGATCCGCCGATCGCGACTGGAGCGTTCAAGGAGGCCCTGGCCCGGCTGGCCAGCGGCGTCGCGATCATCTCGTGCTGGGACGGCGCCACGCCCAGGGGCCTGCTGGTCAGCTCGATCACAGGCCTGTCAGTCGATCCGCCGCGCTTCCTGTTCTGCGTCCGCAAGGAGGCGTCCAGCCACGACGTCCTGGTCCGGGCGGAGCGGTGCGGCGTGGCGATCCTGGCCGAGCACGACGAGGCCGAGGCCCTGCGCTTCTCGAGTTCGAGCCTGAGCCACGAGCGCTTCTCGCCCGAAGCCTGGCGGCTGACGGACGAAGCGCCGCCGACCTATCGGGGCGGCCTGTCGACCACCACCTGCACGATCGATCAGCGGATCGACACCGGGACGCACACCGTGTTCATCGCCACGGCCGCGGCGGTGACGCTGGCGGCGGGCCAGCCCCTGGTGGCCCACGACCGGTCGTTCCAGCGCCTGGCGCTCTAGGCGGGACCTCAGCCCCCGGCCTTGGCCGCGCTCTTCCCGCAAACCTGGAGGAAGCCGGCCGCCATGAACGAGGCCATGCGCTCCTTCACGGCCATGAAGTCGTCGGACCGGCACACGCCGCCCGACAGCTTGTCGATGCGGCCCGTGCGAGCCAGGGTCAGCATCAGGGCCCCGGTGACGAAGTGATAGCCCCAGAAGATGTCGGCCTCGCTGCAGCCCGGCAGCGCTTTGCGCAGGATGGCGATCAGGCGCAGGACGACGGGGTCGAAGTGCTCGTCCATCAACGCCGCGCCCCATTCGGGGGTGTTGGCGACCAGGGCGCCCAGGGCGGCGTAGTTCTTCCAGCCCTCCCCGCCCTCGGTGTAGAGGTCCAGGTCGGTGTCCAGGAACGCGCGCAGCGCGCCCTCGACCGTGGGATTGTCGCCCATCTCGGCGTCGTAGGCCTCCAGCGCCTTCATCCGCCGTTCGTTGGTGACCACCGCCCGGCGCGCGAAGACCGCGTCGAACAGCTTCTGCTTGTCCTCGAAATAGTAGTTCAGCAGCGTGTGGTGGACGCCCACCCGCTTGGCCACGTCCTTCAGCGTCACGCCGTAGAGCCCGTGCTTGGAGAACAGATATTCGGCCGCGTCGAGGATCTGCTCCATCGTCTCTGCGCGTTGCTCCGCCTTGGTGGAGCGCTGCCGGGGTTTCACGTCTTCGGGCACTAGACTTCTTTCCGTCTCAAGCTTGGGAAATCGGATGGGACAAGACTCATCCGCCCCCTAATTTGAATCTCGACCTCATCTTGGCGAACTTGCCGGTGGACGCCAGAGGCATGTGCGGTCGGCGGACGATCCCATCGTCAGCATCGCGGGTCCGCCGCCGGCAACGGCGGCGAAAGCACGCCCACGTTCCAGTTCCAGGGGACGCCGCCCTTGGCCCGGCGACGGCAGACGACCAGCTCGTTCAGTTCATACATGCCGGGCATCAGGTGCTCGCCGGGCTTCGGGGCGTCGGCGAAGGCCATGTAGGCGCGGTCGGCGCCGTAGGCTCGCCACGCCGGCCGGCCCGTCGCGCTGGGGACGCCGTCGCGGGCGAAGGCGGTCCAGTAGCCGACCATCGCGTCCGACAGCCCCGCCTCCTCCGGCGTCGCCGGAATCCTGGGCCAGGCCGGCGCCGTGCGGTCGGTCGTGCCGAAGACATAGGGGATCTCGCTGGCGTGGAAGGCGTGCAGGCCGGCCGCCTCGGCGGCGGGATAGCCGTGGTCGAACAGGTAGAGGTAGCCGGGCTGGCCCACGGCCGTCTGCTTGGCGACCAGGCGCTCGGCCGTCCAGCCGTAGAGCGCGTCGCGCGGCGTCGCCAGCACGCTTTCGGCCAGGTCGGTCGACGGATAGAGCTTCAGATAGGCCTGCGCCAGGTCGCCGTAGCGCTTGCGGATTTCCGCCTCGTAGGTCGCCGCGTCGGCCGGGACCGGCGGCGCCAGGACCCGCAGCGAGCGGATCTCGCCGCTGTTGAAGCCGGCCAGGACCGGCACGCGGGCCTGTTCGCCCAGGTCGAACACGTCGACCAGCTGGCGCGGCAGCACGCGACCGTCGATCGTGCCGAACGGGGCGTAGCCGGCCTTGGCGGCCGCGTCGGTCAGCTCGCCGGGGCTCATCGCCCGCAAGGCGGCCAGGTCCTTGGCGCCCAGCTTGTAGGCCACGTAGGTCCCGACCGTCTCCGCCGGATAGTCGCCGAACGTGGCGGCCCGCAGCTGCGGGGTCGAGATCATGTAGGCGCTCTGGCTGATCGCCTTGTGGAACAGTCCGCGGGCCTGCGGCGCGGCCATCAGGTACATGACGCTGAGCCCGCCGGCGGACTCGCCGGCGATGGTCACGTTGGCGGGGTCGCCGCCGAAAGCGGCGATATTGGCCTTCACCCAGCGCAGGGCGGCGATCTGGTCCAGCAGGCCGTAGTTGCCCGACACGCCCTCGCGCGATTCCTTGCTCAGCTCGGGATGGGCCAGGTAGCCCAGCACGCCGAGGCGGTAGTTGATCGACACCACCACCACGCCCCGCTCGGCCAGCCTGGCGCCGTCGTAGATCGGCTCGCTGCTCGCGCCCGTGGTCAGGGCCCCGCCGTGGATCCACACCAGCACCGGGGCCTTGTCCGCCTTGGCCGGGGCCCAGACGTTCAGCGTCAGGCAGTCCTCGCTCATCGGCCCGACGTCGCTGGTGTAGACGCCGGCGGGGCCCTTGGGCTGATAGCAGGCCGGGCCGAACGTCGTGGCGTCGCGCACGCCCTTCCAGGCGGACGCTTCGGCCGGCGGCCGCCACCGCCGCCAGCCGGTGGGCGGGGCCGCATAGGGCAACCCCTTGTAGACGTTCAGGTCGCCGACCGCCGCGCCCTGGACGGACCCGGCCGAGGTGCGGACCACCGGTCCGGAAGACTGGGCCGACACGGGAGCCGCCGCCAGGAGCGCGACGGCCAGGGTCAGGCCGCGGGGAAGCAACGACATGGGAAGTCCCTCCTCCTGGCGCCCGCCCTCGCCGGCCTAGAAGTCGTAGCCCAGGCGCACGCCCACCGTCCGCGGCCGCAGCGTGGCGTAGCGGCTGGCGAGGAACGCCTCGGGGTGGACGTAGGTGATCGAGTGGTTGTCGAAGAGGTTCTCGACATAGGCCCCGACCGTCAGGCGATCCATGGCCACCGCGAAGTTGGCGTTGACGTTCTCGTAGGCGTCGGTGAAGCCGTAGGTCGGGCTGACCACGCCCGGTTGGCCCGGCACGTTGGGGAACGAGCCCGGATAGTTCCCGACATGCTGGAACACCACCGAGGCGTTGGCCCGGGCCTTGGGCGACAGGTCGAAGCCGTAGTTGACGTACAGCGAGCCCTGGAAGTGCGGCGCGGCCAGGCGGGCGTTGTCCACCGCGCCGGAGATCGCCGCCTCGGCGGGGGTCAGCTTGGTCACCTTGGCGTCGTTGAACGAGCCATTCAGCCCAACGCTCAGGCCCGTGGCCGGGGCGACCACGACCTCGAACTCCACGCCCGTGCTCTTGGCGCCGCCGATGTTGGTCGCGAACTGGACCGAGTCCGAGACGCGGTTGGCCTGGACCTGGATATTGCTCCAATCGATCAGATAGGCCGCGACGTTGGCGCTGAGCACACCGTCGAACCAGCGGCCTTTCAGGCCGACCTCGTAGTTGGTCAGGTCGTCGGAGTCGGCGCCGTAGGGGATGATCAGGTCGCTGGGATTGACCACGCTGGGCCGGCCGGCGAAGGCGTTGACCACCGGGGTGCGGAAGCCCGTCGAGATCGTCGCGTAGCCGGTCATGTTGGACGACGGCTTGTACGACAGGCTGACCTTGTAGGACGGCTTGGTGGCCTTGGCCTTGACGCCGGCCGCGGGCGGGATCGGCGCCATCGCCAGCGGCCCCGAGATGCCGAAGAGCGCGTAGGTCAGATAGGCGCTGTTGTAGCCGCCCTCGGTGAAGCCCTGGGCGTCGGTGCCGCCGTAGCGCATGCCGGTGGTCAGCCAGAGCTTGTCGTTGATGTGGTAGGTCAGCTCGCCGAAACCGGCCAGTTCGTGCGAATTGATGTGGGTGTACTGGCGCTGATAGTACTCGTCCGGCAGGCCGGTGATGCCGTGGGACGCCAGGTACTGCGGCGAGGACCGGTAGAAGTAGTCCACGTCCAGCCGGCGATCGAGGTAGAAGCCGCCGATCACCCAGTCGAACTTGCCGCCGGGGTCGGACGCCAGGCGCGCCTCCTCGACGAAGGTGCTCTGGTAGCCGTTGGCGTCGAGGCCGAAGGCGATGCCCGCGGCGCCGAAGGTGCCGGCCAGATCGACCCAGAACTTCTGGTCGAACATCGAATAGGTCGACGAGCTGGTCAGGTGCGCGCCGTCGAACTGGTAGTCGACCGTGGCGTTGTAGCTGGTCAGCTTGCCCACGAAGAGGTCGGGCCGGTCGGAGATGCGCTTGTTGCGCCCCAGCGAGGGGATGATCAGCGAGGAGTCCTTGGGATTGCTCTTCTCGTAGGAGGCCAGCAGCTTGACCGACAGGCGGTCGGTCGGCTTCCACAGCAGGGTCGCGCGCCCGCCCCCGTCGACCAGGGTGTTGGAGTTGTGGATCCCGGTCCCCAGGTTGTCGACATAGCCTTCCTCGTGCCGGTAGAAGCCGACCACGCGCAGGGCCAGCTCGTCCTTGACGATCGGCAGGTTGACCATGCCGTTGTAGCGCTGGCGGAAGGAATCCGACCCGGTCAGGCCGAAGTCGACCAGGGCCGAGGCGTCGTATTCGTCGAGATCGGGGCTCTTGGTCAGGATGCGCAGCGCGCCCGACAGCGAGCCGGACCCGAACAGCGTGCCCTGCGGGCCGCGCAGGAACTCGACCCGCTCCAGGTCGTACAGGTTGGGGTCCAGCACCGTGGTGTTGCCGATCGTCGAGATCGGCAGTTCGTCGATATAGATCGCGACCGTGCTCTGCAGGTTGGCGCCGTAGCCGTTGGTGGCCACGCCCCGGGCGGTGAAGTTGTTGAAGTTGGCCGTGGGCTTGTTGAGGACGACGCCGGGCGTCTCGCGCGCCAGGCCCTCGTAGCCGACGATGCCCTTGGCCGTCAGGTCCTTCTGCGAGAAGGCGGTGACGCTGAGCGGCACGTCCTGCAGCTTCTCATTGCGACGGGTCGCCGTGACCACGACCTCGTTGAGCAGCGTGTTGTCGGATGAGCCGGCGGCCTTGCCCTGGGCCTCAGGAGACGCGGTCTGGGCCTGGGCGGCCACGGACGTCGACACCAGCGCGGCGGCGCACGCCGTCGCGAGAAGAACTACCTTCATGCGCTTATCTCCCCGTGCGCCGATCGTGAATGCCGACGCTTATGACAGCGAGGCTGCACCTGAGGTCGCCGCCTGTCAACACTCACTATCATGAGCGTGAATATTCGTGTCCACATGAAGGGCCGACGACCGATCGAAACCGGAAAGCCCGGCAGGCCTTTGTCGTGTAAGGATTTTCCCCCGCGCCAGCGGCGCGTGGACGGATCGACGGCGAGGCCGCCCTGCCCTAGCTGGCCTTGAGCGAAACCTCGACGCCGGCGATGGTCGCGCCGGGCATGGCCCGGCGGATGGCCGCGCGGGCGACCGGCCTGGCGACCGGCAGGAAGGCCTCGAGGAAACGCCAGGCGCCCTCGTCGTGATCGAGGTGATGGGTCAGCAGGCCCAGCGGTTCGTCCCACGCCCCCGCCACGCGGCGCTCGGCCAGCAGCCGGCGGGCCCGCATCAGGAATCGGACCGCGCCCCGGAAACGCGGCGCCGGCTTCCAGCGCATGACGTCCAGGTGGGCGTCGAGGCGCTCGGGCTCGGCGGGGCTTCGCATCTCGCCATAGCAGGACAGGCCCAGGTCCCGCAGGCCCAGCGCCCGCTTCAGGGTCGGATGGGCGTTGTTCCACGGCGGCACGAACAGGCTGGGCCTGACGCCGGCGCGGCGGAACACGTCGATCGCCGTGCCCAGGTCGGACACCACGTCGGCCAGGCGATCCAGGTCGTTGACCTCGCCGGAGGGCCAGCCCGGCGGCGCCCGGTTCTCGTGCCGGAAGCCGTGGATGGCCAGTTCCGCGTTGGGGATCGCGCGGCAGGCCTTGGCCAGGGCCGCGATATCGCCGTCCGGCACGGCCGCGAGCGTGATCGGCGCCTCGAAGCGGACGGAAAGAGCCAGCAGGCGGTCCAGCGCCGCGGTGGGTCGGCGCGCGTCGTCGTCCCGCCACCAGAACACCGGCGCATGGCCGCGCGCCTTCCAGCGGGCCAGCTCCGGCCCGATCAGGATCGCGATCAGAAGGCGATGGAACGACACGATCAGCGCCTAGGCCGAATGACCCAGCCGGGTGTCGTCGACGGTCAGGCCGATCACCGCGCCGCCGCTCGAACGCACGGTCTGGACGCCGTTCAAAGCGCGGATCTCGCGCGCCTTCAGGTTCGAGAGCAAGGGATAGAGGCCGGCCATGATGGCGATCAGGAAACCCATGTCGCCCTCCTTGTAGCCCTTGCGCGACACGTAGCACTTGTAGAACCGGCGCACGCCCCGGAACAGATCGTCCCACAGGCTCTTGATCTTGCCGCTGTCGGCCAGGTCCTGGCCGCGCAGGGCGGTATAGCGGTTCAGGCGCTGGACCATGTCGGCGATGTCGTCGTCGACCTTGTGCAGGATGGCGTTGTGCAGCCGGCCGCCATAGACGCCGGTGAAGATGGTGCCGGGATGGACCCGCTCGCTCTTCCAGCTCTTCACGCCCCTGCGGAACAGACGGGCCACCGACGACGCGCCGAACGAGCCGCCCCAGCCGTGACGCACCAGCTGCGCGCCCACGTAGTTGTCCACGGGCACCTGGTGCCAGTCGGCGGTCGAACGGACGACGGTCTCGCGGATTTCCCGGGCCAGGGCCGGCGTCACCGCCTCATCGGCGTCCAGCTCGAGAATCCAGTCGCCGCGACAGGCCGCGACGCCGGCCTCCTTGCGCAGCCCCTCGACGGGGAAGATGCCCGAGACGACCCGCGCGCCCATCTTCCGGGCGATGGCTTCGCTGCGGTCCGTGCAGCGGTCGGCGACCACGACGATCTCGTCGCAGAACGCCAGGCGCTCCAGACACTCGGCCAGCCGCGCCTCCTCGTTATGGACGCAGACAAGTCCTGACAGGACAGACATGGAATTTCCCCGACTTGGGGGCGCCTTCCGAATCCGCCCCCGTCAGAGAAGAGACGTCGCCAAGCTCAGGGAACCTCAGAACTTTTTCCGCGTTCGCGCGAGACGAACCGACCGGCGTCCGTACCGGGAGCTTGGCCGGAGGGGGCTAAAAGTCCCGCGAAACCAGCAGGCTCCAGGTGCGGGGCCGCAGCGGCGTGACTTGGCGCACCTGGCCGAAGCTGAACGGATTGCCGTAGGCGAAGGTGTCGCTGGAGGCGTTGGCGGGATTGGTGACCGCCAGGGTCCAGCTCCAGTCGCGGACGGCCAGCTCGGCCGAGAGCCGGCCGGTGACATAGCCCCCCATCGACGGGGAAAGGCGACGATCGAAGGTCAGGCGCGACTGGCCCACATATTCGACCTCGGTGGTCAGCACCAGGCGTCGGCTGGCGGTCAGGTCCTTCTGATACCGCATCAAGGCCCCGGCCGAGACGTCCGGCACGCCCGGAAGTTCGCTCTGGGCCGCCGAGGCGAAGTTGGGATCCACCTTGCTCAGCCGCGGACGGTTGAACAGGGCGTTGACCTCCAGGGTCAGGCCTTGAGCCGCCAACATCGTGGCCTCGACCTCCAGGCCGGTGTTGCGTCCGTCGCCGACATTGGCCGTGTAGGACAGGCCCGAGCTCAGATACTGGTCGGTCTGGATGTCGGTCCACACGTCGTGGAACAGGGCCGTGCGCAGGATCATGCGCCCCTCCCACGGCCGGACGCTGGCGCCGATCTCGTAGTTGCGCAGATGGTCGGGCTTGAACGAGGCCCGCAGGACCGACGGCGCGGCCAGGCCGCCGGAGTTGAAGCCGCCCGAGCGATAGCCTTCCGAGGTCAGCAGATAGACCAGCCCGCCGCCGTCCCACGTCCGCTGGAGCGAGAATTTCGGCGAGATGCCGGTGAAGCGCGCCTTTCGGTCCATGTCGCGCGACTGCCCCGGCGGCGGGGACACGACCATCGAGGTCGTGTGGACCTCGCTGCTGAACGCCCGCCCGCCCAGGCTCGCGGTCCAGCCGCCGCCCAGGTCGTAGGCGGTCTCTCCATAGAGCGCCAGTTCACGCCGCCGGTCGCGGCGCGCCTCCAGATAGATGAGGCGCGAGGGATCGTAGGCGGTGCGGGCCCGCAGTTCGCCGTCGCTGTCCTCGAGGCTGGCCAGGCCGTACAGCCCGACCAGCCAGCGGAAACGATCGCCGTCGGGGGACGACAGCACGGCGTCCTCCACCAGCATCCGCACCTTGCTGGCCTCGTCGAACAGGCCGACATCGACCGAGGCCGCGCCGACGCCGTTCAGGGCCGCGGTGGCGTCGAACCGGCTGGCGAACCGGTGGCGGACATAGCCGGTCGACGACACGAACCGCCCCCAGTCGCCCGCGCCCGTGATCGTCACCGCGCCCTGCTGCAGGACGTTGTCGTGGGTCTCGCGCACCTGGTTGGCGCGCTTCTGGCCGCCCAGGCCGGGCGTGGTGTACTGGCTGTCGGTGGCGTGCAGGTCCTGGCGGGCGCCGGACACCGTGACCGACCAGTCCGGATCGATCGCCACCGAAACGGCGGCCCGCCCGCCGAGGCGCGTGGTGCGGTCGACGTTCGAGAGGCGCAGGTTGACGTCGTCGACATAGCCGCCGTCCACGTCGCTGTAGGCCACCAGACGGACCGCCGCGCGGTCGGTGGCGACCGGCAGGTTGAGGACGCCCTCGACCCGGCTGCTGGGCGAGCCGGATTCCGTGGCCGCCGCGCCGGCCAGGACCGATCCCGACCATTCGTTCAACACGGGCTTGGTGGACACGATCCGGTAGACCCCGCTGAGCGATCCGCCGCCGTAGAGCGCGCCCTGGGGACCGCGCAGCACCTCCACCCGGTCGACGTCGATCAGGCGCAGGTCCGGATCGGGCGCGTTGTAGGTCAGGGGGATGTTGTCGAGATAGGTGCCGACGGTCTGCTGAGTGCGGCCCGTGAAGGTCCCGTCCGACAATCCGCGCAGCATGATCTTGTTGCGGGCCGCGCCGAGGTTGGTGGTGATGAAGCCCGCAGCCTGCTGGGAAATGCTGGTCGTGTCGATCGCGCCGGTGTCGCTGAGCCGTTCGGCCCGGATCACGCTGACGCCGCCCGCGGCGGCCCCCAGGCGCGTCGGGCGCTTGGTGGCGGTGACGATCACCCCGTCGAGCGCGGCGACGGTCGCCGGCGCGGCCGGGGCGATCGCCGGCGGCCTGGCGCGAGCGGCCGGCGGAGCGGGCCGGATGACCACCGTGGCGTTGTCGAGAATCTCGAACCGGCAGGGCGCGTCGGCCGTCACCGCTTCCAGCGCCTGGCGCAGGGTCAGGGTCCCGAACACCGCCTTGCCGCGCCCCGGACACGACGAAGCGCCTCCGAGGGTGACGCGCGCCTGGACGCCGAGATCGATCAGCGCCTCGGATCGGGGTTTGGCGGGGATCTTGAAGGCGAAGCGGGCCGGCGCGGCCTCCGCCGTTCCAGCCGGGACCAGGCCGACCAGGACCAGGCTCGATGCCATCGACAGGAGGAAGAGGCGCGGCAGGCGGCCGACGGCGAACGCTCCGGAACGCTCCGGTTCGTCAGATCGAAATCGAAGCTGGGATTCCGTCTCCGAAATCATCGGGCTCCAGCTCTATCCCCCTAGAGCTCAAGCTTCGCGCTTCGAACGATTCCAGGCCCCTCAGCAAGGCTCTAGCGCGCCCGGATCACGATAGCGTCTTCGGTCGTCGTCGTTTTGACGGGAAGCAGGTGTGACAGTCGGTCGACCATCGCATCCTGTTCGTCGACGATCAACACGCCGGAAAGTCGCATATTGGCGACCTCGGCGTCGCCCAGCTTCACCGGACGCGGGAAAAGCCGGTTCATGTCCCCGGCGATCTGTGAAAGCGGCTGGTCGCGATAGATCAGCCGGCCCTGGCGCCAGCCCGCGATTTCCTCGACGGCCACCGCCTGGAGTTTCGCGTCCGCCGCCCGGCCCTCATGGTGGGAAAGCCCCTGCCCCGGCTTCAGCCGGAAAGGCGTGGCGCCGGAGGCCAGGTTGGGGCGCACCTCGACCAGTCCGCGCTGGACGTTGACCGCCACCTGGCCGTCGCGACGGCGGACGTCGAACTGGGTGCCGACCACCCGCACCTGGGTGTCGCCCGCCGCGATCAGGAACGGGCGCGAGGAATCCTTGGCCACGTCGAAGAAGACCTGGCCGTCGTCCATCTTGATCCGGCGCGCATGGCGCTCGAAGCGCACGGTGACGCGCGAGGCGGCGTTCATGTCGATCCGCGAGCCGTCCTCCAGGGCGATGGCCCTGCGCTCGCCGACGCCGGTCACGTAGGTGGTTTCGCGGCCGCCGATCAGGCCCTTGCTGGGCACGAGGACCGCGCCGGCCACGAAGGCGGCGGCGATCGCGGCGCCGGCCGACCACATCCAGACCCGTCGCGCCGGTCGCAGGGGGACCACATTGGCCGCCAAAGGCGTGCTCAGCGGCGCGCCGGCGGGCGCGGCCTCCGCGAAGCGCGCGTCGAGGTCCAGCCCCTGGTCGAAGGCGAGCGCGTCGTCATAGGCCTGGGCGTGCGTCGGCGAGGCCGTCAGCCAGGCGTCGAACGCCAGCCAGTCGCCCTCGGTGACCGTCTCGCCCTGCAGGCGGACGAGCCACGCGATCGCGGCCTCGGACGTCTCGGCGTCGATGTCTGTTTGGGCGCGCGTCATTTCGCTCCGTCCCGACGCCACGTTGCGCCCTCGCAAGGATAAGACGTCACCAAGTCGGCGGAACCTCCAAAACCCGTTCCAGAAACAATAGCCGCGCTCATGACAGCTTCGCCATCAGCGCCTTCAGGGCGGCGCTTACATGTTTTTCGACCGAACTGCGACTGACCCCCATGGCGGCCGCGGTCTCAGCGTGACTGAGACCGTCCAGCTTGTGAAGCTTGAAGGCGCGCGCGACCTGCGGCGGCAGGGTGTCGACCGCGGCCATCATCAGCTGCAGGCGCTGCCGGCCGGCCACGACCTCTTCAGCCGAGGGGATGTCGGCCACCTGCTGGTCGCCCAGCACGACGCCTTGCAGGCTGCGCCATCCGCCGTCGCGCGCGCTGGCGCGGGTCTGGCTGCGCAGCCGGTCCAGCATCAGGTTGTTGGCCATGCGGAACAGCAGGGCCGAGCCGTCGCCCTCGACCTCCACCTCGCCCAGGGCCTGCACCTTCAGGAACAGGTCCTGGATCAGGTCCTCGGCTTCGCTCACCGAGCGCAGCCGAGCGGCGAAGACGCGCACCAGATTGGCCCGCTTCTCGCCGTACAGCCGGGCCATCGGCGTGATCGTCGAAGATGGGGCGGGCAGCTCGGACTCCAAAGACTCAGTGCGGCGAACAGGTTGCGGCGAGTCCTTAACCTAGGCCGCTGACGCCCGCCGGTCCAGCGCACCGAACGGCTCCTTGTTGCGATTGACTCGCAACAAGATTGACGCCTAGATGGTGCGAACCATTCGCAACAAGCTCCGCACGGAGACCGGCATGACTCCCACTTCCACATCCCTCCGCTGGACGACCGGTCCGACGGTCGGCGAAAAGCTGCTCCTCAGCGCGATGCGGCACTGGGCGGTGCTGCGGTCGGCGGGCGAGTCCCCCGCCCGCATGGTCGCCCAGGCCCTGGCCTTCCGGGCGTCGAACCGGACCGGCGGCCTGTTCGTCGCCTGGATGCAGTCGGTCGAGGCCAGCCTGCGCCGGCCGATCCAGGTCGAATGCCCGGCCTGCGGCGGCATCTCCACCGACGAACAACGGCTGATGGTCTCGTGCGGCTTGGCGGGAACCGCGACGGCGACGGGCGAGGCCCTGCTCGAACCGCTGCTGATCGATTCCCAGCCGACCATGGTGCTGGCGCGCGCCCTGAACGCCGCCCTGCGGGTCGACGGCTATCCCCTGCCCGTCCGCTTGCGCGACGAATCCGCGGAGCCCGCCCCCGAGCCGCCGACCTTTCACTGAGGCTTGGCGGCGGCCAATCGAAGCACCTCGATCTCGCTGACCATGCGCGCCGAACGCGCCGGCCGCAGGTCGCCCTCGGCCACCAGCTTGAAGGCCCCGTCCTTGCCGCCCAGCGGCGCGCCGTCCGCCTTGTCGGCCAGGATGACGCGGTTGGCGCGGGTGCCCGGGTCCAGCTCGGCCAGGCCGAACGCCACCTGGTAGCCGTCGGACGCCTTGACCAGCACCACGTCGGCCATCTCCGGCCCGTGGATCGCCTTGCCGGTCGGGGTCCCGACCTTGGCCAGCACGTCGACCAGCAGCGGCCCCTCGTAGACGTGCTTCTCGCCGTGGGCGTCGAAGGCGACACTGACGCGCGGCAGGGCGGCGATGTCCGCCGCGCTGAGGCTGGCCGCCTCGCCCGAGGGCCCCTTCAGGGTCAGGGTCTGGGCGAAGGCCCCGGTGGCCAGGCCGGCGAAGCAGAGGGCGAGAGCGAAGGTTTTCACGAAGCGATCCTATTCGACGGCGAGGATGACGTTGGAGGGCGCGACGGTCGCCACGGCGCGGTCGCCGACGCCGGGCGCGCCCGAGACGGGTACGGTCGCGACCAGGGTCTTGCCGGCCGACAGGCCCAGCCGCACCTCGCTGACCTCGTGGCCGTCCTCGCGGTCGGCGACGATCCCGGCCAGACGATTGACCCCGCCCTCGGGCGCGTCCTGGTCGGCCAGGACGACGAAGCTGGACTTGATCAGGGCGACGACGGGCTTGCCGACCGCCAAGTCCAGCTCCTCGCGGCTGCGACGGGTGATGATCGAGACGATCTCGACGCCGTCGCCCAGGTCGATCACGACCCTGGCGGTCACCTCGCCGTCCTCGATGGCGGCGACGATCCCTCGCAGCGCGTTGCGGGCGCTGGTGCGCAGGCCCAGGCTCCAGAACACGTCCGACGCGGCCAGGCCGGCCTCAAGCCGCGACAGGGCCGCGCCGATCTCGCGCTCCACCTCGCGGAACGCCCGGATCACGGCCTGGCCGCGCGGCGTGACCACCGCCGCCCCGCCGGCCTTGCCGCCGGCGTTGGCGACCACCAAGGGCGCGTCGAACAGGTTGTTCAGCGCCTGCACGCCGTCCCAGGCGCCCTTGTAGCTGAGGCCCAACTGCTTGGCGGCGGCGCTGATCGATCCCAGGCTCTCGATGGCCTCGATCAGCGCCACGCGCTCCTGGCCCACCCGCGCCAGGCCGCCGCGGCGCAGGATCAGGGACGCGCTCAGATCGCCGTCGTTGGACATCGGAACCTCATGCCGCGCCGGGCCGTCGCCCAGGCCCTGACCTAGGCCGTGACCTAGGCGCGAAACCTCGTTATGTAAATCGACTACATAACCGAAGGTCCGGTCGTCCCGAAGCCATGCCCTCTCCGCCGCCGACCAAGATCGAGGCCCGCTGACCATGCTGGAGATCGCCTGGCTGACGGCCAAGCTGGCGGGGATCACCACGGTCCTGTTGCTGATCCTGTCCACGCCCCTGGCCTGGTGGCTGGCCCGGGGGCGTTCGCGCTGGCGGACGCCGGTCGGGGCGCTGGTGGCCCTGCCGATCGTCCTGCCCCCGACCGCCTTGGGCTTCTACCTGCTGATCGCCCTGGGCCCACAGAGCCCGCTGATCGCCCTGCTGCACCCGTTCGGGGTGCGCACCCTGGCCTTCACCTTCCAGGGCCTGGTGATCGGGTCGCTGATCTATTCGCTGCCGTTCGCCGTCCAGCCGCTGCGCAACGCCTTCATCGCCCTGGGCGACGAACCGCTGGAGGCGGCCGCCACCCTGGGCGCCTCGCCCTGGAGCGCCTTCCTGCGGGTGGCCCTGCCCCTGGCCCTGCCGGGCTACGCCGTCGCCGCCCTGCTGGTCTTCGCCCACACGATCGGCGAGTTCGGCGTGGTGATGATGCTGGGCGGCGGCATCCCGGGCCAGACCGAGGTGCTGTCGATCGAGATCTACCGCCTGGTCGAGGCCCTGGAATGGGACAAGGCCCACCAGCTGGCCGGCGCCCTGCTGGCCTTCGCCTTCCTGGTGATGCTCAGCCTGCTGCTGATGGAACGCCGGGTTTCGGCAAAGACTTCGCGGGTTTAACTCGATCCGCTCATCCCGGCGTTCGCCGGGATGAGCGGAGAGTAGATCAGAACGGCACGTCGCCCTGGATCGTCACCCGCTCGACGATGCGTTCCTGCGGCCAGTAGTCGAGGATGGCGTAGTGCTGGGTGGCGCGGTTGTCCCAGAAGACGATGGCGTTGGGCGTCCAGCGGAAGCGGACCTGGTATTCGGGGGTCTTCACCCGCTCCAGCAGCTCGGCCAGCAGCTGGGCGGCCTCGTCCTCGGGCAGACCCAGGATCCGCGTCGTGAAGACCTTGTTGACGAACAGGTGCTTCTCGCCGGTCTCGGGATGGGTGCGGACCACGGGGTGGGCCTGCACCGGATGGGCCGCCCGCAGCTCCTGCCGCTTGGCCTCGTCCACCCGGTAGCCGTAGCTCTGCAGGATGTCGTGCTCGGCCTTCAGGTCGGCGATGCGGTCCTTCAGCTTGTCGGGCAGGTCGCGATAGATGGCGGCGGTGTCGGCGAACAGGGTGTCGCCGCCCAGCGGCGGCATGTGGCGCATGCGCAGCACCCCGCCCATCGACGGCGCCGGGCGGAAGGTCACGTCGGTGTGCCACTTGTTGGCGGCGCGGACGATCGGCACGATCTCCTCGCGCAGCTTCATGCCGTCGGCGGCCTCGATGTGCAGGATTTCGGGGAAACCGGGCACGTGGGCGGTGACAGGATGCCCCTCCAAGTCCCCGAAATAGCGGCCGAAACGGACATGGTCCTCATGGCTGATGTCCTGGTCGCGGAAGAACACCACCTTGTGGCGCAGCAGCGCCGTGCGGATGGCCATCACGCTCTCCGGCGTCAGCGGCTGGCGCAGATCGACGCCTGAGATCTCGGCGCCCAGCACCGTGCCGGCGGGCGTCACGGTGAGGCCGGCGTAGTCGGGCGTTTCCGAAGCGGTGATCGGGGTAAAGGCGTTCATGGCGTCCTCCCGGAGCGCCGCCCATCCGCGTGAGCGACGGCTGTTATCCACACCCTAGACGTGGAATTTCAGCGCTCAATCGAGTTTTTCTCATTTCAGCCGAAGCGTAAGGCCGGCCACGACCAGGGTCACGGCGTCGGCGGCCTGGGCCAGGGCCTGGTGCAGCCGCCCGGCCTCGTCGCGGAACCGCCGGGCCAGGGCGTTGTCGGGCACGATGCCGAACCCGACCTCGTTGGACACCAGCCACAGCGCGCCCGGGAACCGCGCCGCGCTCGCCGCCAGCTCGGCCGCGGCCGCCGCGAGGTCGTCGCGATCGTCCAGCATCAGGTTCGACAGCCACAGGGTCAGGCAGTCGACCACCACCACGTCGCCGGCGCCCAGGCCGTCCAGCGCGGGAGCCAGGTCCGCCGGCGCCTCGACCGTGGTCCAGGCCGGGCCGCGATCCGCCCGATGCCGGTCGATGCGTTCGGCCATCTCCGAATCGAAGGCCTGGGCCGTGGCCACCATCACCAGCCGGCCGCCGGTTTCCGCCGCCCTGGCCTCGGCCGCGCCTTGCGCGAAGGCGCTCTTGCCGGATCGGGCTCCGCCCAGGACGAGGGTGAACGACAAGACGTGCTCCAGATTACCAGTCAGATTGACCGTGTGCGGCGCAACATATAGTGCAGCTCTCGCGACAGGTTCCTCGAAAGAGGATGAAAAGGGAACTCGGGTGCGAAACCCGGGCTGCCCCCGCAACTGTAAACGGCGAGCCCGCGTGTCTTATGCCACTGGCGCTTCTCTTCGGAGCAGCGCTGGGAAGGCGACACGCACCGGCCTTGACCCGTGAGCCAGGAGACCTGCCCGTCGCGGTCGTCCTTCGTCCGGCCGGGGTGCGCCGTACGATGGGGTTCTTTCCCCCGAGGCGACATCGTCGGGCCGGTCCGAATCTTCGGGCCAGCCTTCGTTGCTGCGCACGGAGGATTTGAACATGCGCTCTATTTCCGTCCTGGCCCTGGTGGCCGCCCTTCCCGCTCTCGGCTTGCCGAGCCTGGCCCTGGCCGCTGAAACCGCCGACGACGCCAACGCGGTCGACCAGGTGGTCGTCACCGCCGGCCGCGCATCCGACAAGCTGTCCGAAACGCCCGTCAGCACCACCGTCATCACCGCCGAGACCCTGCGCCAGCGCCAGGCGGTGGTGGTGTCGGACCTGCTGTCGCGCACGCCCGGCGTCACCGTCACTCGCAACGGCGGCGTGGGCGGCTCGACCCAGGTCCGCATCCGCGGCGCCGAGACCGACCAGACCGCCGTGCTGATCGACGGCGTCAAGCTGAACGACCCCTCGTCGACGGGCGGCGGCTACAACTTCGCCACCCTGCTGGCCGGCGACGTCGACCGCATCGAGGTGCTGCGCGGTCCCCAGTCCACCCTGTGGGGCAGCCAGGCCATCGGCGGCGTGGTCAGCATGATCACCAAGACCCCGGACGGTCCGCTGTCGGGCGACGCCACGGTCGAAGGCGGCTCGCGCGCCACGGCCTACGCCCGCGTCGGCGTCGGGGCCGGCGGCGACTGGGGCGGCTGGCGCCTGGCGGCGGGGTCCTACACCACCGCCGGCGTCTCCAACTTCGACGAGGCGATGGGCGGCAAGGAGAAGGACGGCTACCACAACACCGCCGTCAGCGGCCGCCTGGACCTGAAGGTCGCCGAATGGGCGACGCTGGACGCCCGGCTGTCCTATGCCGCCGGCCGCAACGAGTTCGACGGCTTCCCGGCGCCGGCCTTCGCCTTCGCCGACACCGCCGAATACGGCAAGACCAAGGAGCTGGTCAGCTATCTGGGCACGCGCCTGTCCAGCTTCGACGGCGCGCTGGAGAGCCGCATCGGCTACGCCTACACCCAGACCGACCGCGACAACTACAACCCCGACCAGGCCGTCACCACCAAGACCTTCGACGCCCGGGGCACCGACAGCAGCCTCGAGTACCAGGGCACGTGGACGATCAATCCGGTCTGGCGCGCGGTGTTCGGCGCAGAGACCGAGCGCACCTGGTTCCGCACCGCCGCGCCGTCCGACTTCGACCCGAATCCCGCGGCCGACCGCCACGCCACTGGCATGGACAGCGTCTACGGCCAGCTGCAGGCCAAGCTCGTCGCGGGCCTGACCCTGACCGGCGGCGTCCGCTACGACGACCACGACACCTTCGGCAGCGCCACCACCTTCCAGGCCGGCGCGACCTGGACCCCGAACGGCGGCGCGACGATCTTCCGCGCCAACTACGGCGAAGGCTTCAAGGCCCCGTCGCTGTACCAGCTGTACAGCGACTACGGGAACACGGACCTGAAGCCGGAAGAGGCCAAGAGCTGGGACATCGGCGTCGAGCACAGCGTCCTGGACGGCCGCCTGCGCGGCGCGATCACCTATTTCGACCGCGACACCACCAACCAGATCGACTTCCTGTCGAACAACACCCCGCCCAATTTCGGCGGCTACGCCAACACCGCCAAGACCCGGGCCGACGGCGTCGAGGTGGAAGGCAGCTTCGAGGTCAATTCGCTGCTGACCCTGACGGGCAACTACACCAACATGGACGCGGTCAATAAGTCGGCGGGCGCCAACTACGGCAAGGACCTGGTGCGCCGGGCCGGCGAGACGGCCTCGGCCGACGCCGAGCTGAGCCTGCCCAACGGCCTGACCGGCGGGGTGACGATGCAGTATGTCGGCCATAGCTTCGACAACGCCTCCAACACCCGGCGGCTGAAGAGCTACGTGCTGACCGACGTGCGGGTCTCCTACCCGATCAACGACACGTTCGAGCTGTATGGCCGGATCGAGAACCTGTTCGACCAGCAGTACGAGACCCTCTACCGCTACGGGACCCTGGGCCGCGGCGCCTTCGCCGGCGTGCGGGCGAGGTTCTAGCCATGGCCACGCCGGCGGCCCTGCTCGGCCACGGCGGACGCCTCGGCGCGGCGCGGACGGCCTGGCCGGACGCGCCGACGCCCTGGATCGACCTGTCGACGGGGATCAATCCTCACCCCTACCCGCTCCCGGCGTTCGCGCCGGAGACCTGGTCGCGGTTGCCCGATCCGGAGTCCCTGCGGGCCCTGGAACGGGTCGCGGCGACGGTGTTCGGGGTCGAGGATCCCGCGCGGGTCGTCGCCGCGGCCGGCAGCGAGGCGTTGATCCGCCTGCTGCCGCGCCTGCTCGAAGGGCGGCGGATCGCGATCTCGGCCCGGACCTACGGCGGCCACGCCGAGGCCTGGCGAGGGGCCGGGGCCGAGATCGTCGACCCCGGCGACCGGTCGGCCGACCTGCGCGTCCTGGTCAATCCGGACAATCCGACCGGCCGCGTCGTACCGCCCGACCAGGTCCTGGACCTGGCCGACGGACCGCTGCTGGTCGACGAGGCCTTCGTCGAGGTCGATCCGTCCGGGTCGGTCGGCGCGCTGGCCGGGACGTCCGGCTTCGAGCGACTGATCGTCCTGCGCTCGTTCGGCAAGTTCCACGGCCTGGCCGGCGTGCGGCTGGGCTTCCTGGTCGCCGAACCGGCCCTGGCCGCCCGCGCCCGCCAGGCGCTGGGCGACTGGCCGGTGTCGGGCCCGGCGATCGCCGCCGGCCTGGCGGCCTATCCCGACACCGCCTGGGCGGCCCAGACCCGGCTGCGCCTGATCGAGGACACCGTGCAGCTGGACGGCCTTCTGCGCCGCGCCGGGTTCGAGATCGCGGGCGGGACGACCCTGTTCCGGCTGGCGCGGGCCGCCGACGCGCCGCGCCGGTTCGAGGCCCTGGCCCGGGCCGGCATCCTCACCCGCCCCTTCCCCTGGGACGAGACGCTGATCCGCTTCGGCCTGCCCGGCGCCGAACAGGACTGGCTCCGCCTCGCCGACGCCCTGGAGACCCTCTGATGAGCGAAGACCCGAACGTCCAAGACCTCAATGCCAAGCACGCCGAAGCGATGAAGGCCCTGAAGGCCGAGCGCGACGCGATGATGGAGACCAAGACCCTCGAGAAGGGCCTGCTGCTGGTCCACACCGGCGACGGCAAGGGCAAGTCGTCGGCCGGCTTCGGCATGGTGGCCCGCCACCTGGGCTGGGGCCTGAAGGTCGGCGTCGTCCAGTACATCAAGGGCAAGTGGAAGACCGGCGAGCGGCTGTTCTTCAAGAAGTTCCCCGACCAGGTCCGCTACGAGGTGATGGGCGAGGGCTTCACCTGGGACACCCAGGACCGCGAGCGCGACATCGCCGCCGCCCGCGCCGCCTGGCTGGTCTCCCAGGAGATGATCGCCGACCCCAAGCTGGATTTCGTGCTGTTGGACGAGATCAACATCGCCCTGCGCTACGACTATCTCGACATCGACGAGGTGGTGGCGGTGCTGAAGGCCCGCCCCAACGACAAGCACGTGTGCCTGACCGGCCGCAACGCCAAGCCGCAACTGCTGGAGATCGCCGACCTGGTCACCGAGATGACCCTGGTCAAGCATCCGTTCGAGCAGGGCTTCAAGGCCCAGCGCGGGGTCGAGTTTTGACCGGCCTGACGCGGAGAACGGCGGTCGGCGCGGGCTTGGCGGCCGGCCTCTCGGGCGGCGCGGCGAGCGCCCGCGCCCTGCCCCGCGTCATCTCGCTCAATCCCTGCCTGGACGCCGTGCTGGTCCACGTGGCCGACCGTCCGCAGGTCGTGGCGCTCAGCCACTACGCCCGCGATCCGCAGCAATCGAGCATCGCCAAGATCGCCCTGACCTATCCGATGACCTACGAGAGCGCCGAGGAGGTGATCGCCCTGCGGCCCGACGTGGTGCTGACCGCCGCCCATTCCTCGCCCGCCACCCGCGCCGCCTTGAAACGGCTGGGCATCCGCACCGAGCTGTTCAAGGTGCCCAACAGCTGGGTCGAGAACCAGGACCAGATCCGCCGCATCGCCGAGGCCGCCGGCCACCCGGAACGGGGCGAGGCGCTGATCGCCCGGGTCGAGGCGGCCATGGCCAAGGCCGCGCCGCGTCCGGGAACCCGTCCGGTCACCGCCCTGGTCTTCCAGCCCAACGGCTTCGCCGCCGGCCACGGCACCCTGGTCGACGAGATGATGCGCCGCGCCGGCTTCGTGAACGTCGCCCAGCGCTACGGGCTGAAGAAGTGGGGCAATGTCTCGCTGGAGCGCCTGCTGGCCGATCCGCCCGAGGTGCTGCTGGCCGGCCAGGCCGCGCCCAACGCCCCGACCTGGGCCGAACGCATCCTCAACCACCCGGCTCTGGCCAGCGTCTCGCCGCGCATGACCCGCGCGGTGTTCCCCGAGCGGCTGCTCTATTGCGGCGGTCCCGGCCTGATGGACACCGCCGCCGCCCTGGCCACCGCCCGCCGACAAGTCCTGGGAGCCGCCGCATGACCAAGCGCCTTCTTCTGCTGGGCGGGCTCTGCCTGCTCGTCGTGCTGCTGAGCGGGCTGTCGCTGATGGCCGGCCGCGTCTGGGTGCCGTGGAGCGCCTGGTCGTCGGCGAGCCACGACCCGCGCTGGGCGATCATCTTCGAGCTGCGCCTGCCCCGGACCGTCCTGGCGGTCGCGGTCGGCGCCGCTCTGGGCCTCTCCGGCGCGGCCATGCAGGGCTACACCCGCAACCCGCTGGCCGATCCCGGCGTGCTGGGCGTGTCGTCCATGGCGGCCCTCGGGGCGGTGATGACCATGTATCTGAGCCTCGGCCTCTCCACGCCCTGGCTGCTGTTCGCGGCGGCCATGATCGGCGCGATCGTCGGCGTGGGGGTCATGCTGGTGCTGGCGGGCGGGACCGGCGGGACCATCACCTTCATCCTGGCGGGGGTGATCCTCAACACCGTGGCCAGCGCCGGGGTCGCCCTGGCGCTGAGCCTGGCCCCCAGCCCCTGGGCCGCGCAGGAGATCATCAACTGGCTGCTGGGCTCGCTGGCCGACCGCAGCGCCGACGACGTCTGGCGCGCCCTGCCCTTCATCGCCGTCGGTTCGGGCCTGATGCTGTTCCTGGGCCGGGCCCTGAACGCCCTGACCCTGGGCGAGACCGGCGCCAAGGCGCTGGGCGTGGACCTGAACCTGACGCGCGTGCTGCTGGCCGTCGGCGTCGGCCTGGCCTCGGGCGCCAGCGTGGCGGTGACGGGCATGATCGGCTTCGTCGGCCTGATCGTGCCGCACCTGATGCGGCCGCTGGTCGGCCACCAGCCGGGCGCGCTGCTGGCCCCCAGCGCCGTGGCCGGAGCGGTCCTGGTGCTGGCCGCCGACATCGTGGTGCGGCTGACGCCCTCGGCCGCCGAGGTCCGCCTGGGCGTGGCCATGGCCGCCGTGGGCGGGCCGTTCTTCCTGGCCCTGCTGATCTCGATGCGCCGGAGGCTGGCATGAAGGAGAGCGGCATGAACGATCTCGTCGCCGAAACCCTGACCGTCGCCCTGGGCGGCCAGGCGGTGCTGGCCGGCGTGAACGCCCGGTTCCGTCCGGGAGAGGTCACGGCCATCGTCGGCCCCAACGGCGCGGGCAAGTCGACCCTGCTGGCCTGCCTGGCCGGACTGCGTCGGCCCGACGACGGGCGCGTGTCGCTGGGGATCGAGCCGATCCTGACCCTGTCGCACCGCGAGCGCGCCAGGCGCATCGGCTTCCTGCCCCAGACGCCCGAGGTGGCCTGGGCCGTGGACGTCGAGACCCTGGTCGGCCTGGGCCGCACGCCGCACAGCGGCGCGCGGGGCCTCAGCGACGCCGACCATGCCGCCGTCCAGGCCGCCCTGGTCCGCACCCGCATGACGGGCCTGGCCCATCGCGACGTCCTGACCCTGTCGGGCGGCGAGCGGGCCCGCGCCCTGCTGGCCCGGGTGCTGGCGGGCGAGCCGTCGTGGCTGCTGGCCGACGAGCCCCTGGCCGGTCTGGACCCGGGCCACCAGCTGGACACCGTCGACCTGATGCGCGCCTTCGCCGTCGAGCACGGCCACGGCGTGGTCATGACCCTGCACGACCTGGGCGTGGCCCTGCGCCTGGCCGACCGGGTGCTGGTGCTGCGCGACGGGGCCCTGATCGCCGACGCCGCGCCGCTGGACGCCCTGACGCCGGCGGTGCTGAAGCAGGCCTACGGCGTGGAGGCGGTCATCGTGCCCGGCGCGGCCGGTCCCCTGATCGAGCTGATCGGTCGCGCGGATGGATGAGGCCGCGCCCTGGCCCTGGGTCGCGGCCCTGGCCCTGGGCCTGGAAGCGGTGCTGGGCTATCCCGCCGGGCTGAAGCATCCGGTCGCCTGGCCGGCGGCGCTGATCGAGGGGCTGGAGCGGCGCTGGAACCGGCCGGACGCCTCGGACGGGCGACGGCGGGCGCTGGGCGTGGTCCTGGTCCTGCTGCTGATCCTGGCCGCCGCCGCGCTGGGCGTCGCGATCCACGCCGCCCTGGGCTCCAGCCTCCCGGCCCTGACCCTGGTCGCCCTGATCGCCACGACGGGCCTGGCCCAGCGCAGTCTGCACGACCACGTCGCCGCCGTGCTGGCGCCGCTGCAAGCCGGCGACCTGCCGGCCGCCCGCGCGGCGGTGGCGATGATCGTCGGGCGCGACACCGAGGCGCTCGACGCCGAGGGCGTGGCGGCCGCAGCCCTGGAGAGCCTGGCCGAAAGCTTCAACGACGGCGTCGCCGCCCCGGCCTTCTGGCTGCTGGCCGGCGGCCTGCCGGGCCTGTTCGTCTACAAGAGCGTCAACACCGCCGACAGCCTGGTCGGGCACAGGGAACCGCGCTGGCGAGCGTTCGGCTGGGCCTCGGCGCGGACCGACGACCTGCTGAACCTGATCCCCGCGCGGCTGGCCGGCGCCCTGATCGCCCTGGCCGGCGGGGGCGGCTGGCGGACCATGCTGCGCGACGCCCGCCGCCACGCCTCGCCCAACGCGGGCTGGCCCGAGGCGGCCATGGCCGGGGCGCTGGCCGTCCAGCTGGGCGGCGAGGCCCGCTACGACGGCGAGATCGTCGCCCGACCGACCTTCGGCGACGGGCCGCGCCCGACCGCCGACGACCTCGAACGGGGCCTGCGCCTCTATCGCCGCGCCTGCGCCCTGCTCTGGCTGATCCCGCTGGCGGCCGGCCTGATCATCGCCCTCGCCCAATAACCCTCCCTCGGCTATCCAAGATCTCGTCATGACCACGCTTTCCGCCCTCACCGCCGCCATCACCCCGGTCGACGCCGCGCTGGAGCCCGCCCTGCGCGCCCTGCTGGACGGCAAGGCCAAGCCGCCCGGATCGCTGGGGCGGCTGGAGGACCTGGCCGTGCGGATCGGCCTGATCCAGAACCGGCTGGACCCCCGCATCGCGCGCACCGACCTCTACGTTTTCGCCGGCGACCATGGCCTGACCGCCGAGGGCGTCTCGGCCTATCCGTCCAGCGTCACGGCGGCCATGGTCGGGCTGTTCCTGTCCGGCCGGTCCAGCGTCGGCGCCCTGGCGCGGGCCACGGGCGTCGCGGTCCGGGTCGTGGACGCCGGGGTCGACGCCGACCTGCCCGACCATCCCGAGCTGATCGCCGCCAAGATCCGGCGCGGGACCCGCAACGCCGCCCGCGAGCCGGCCCTGACGCCGGACGAGGTGCTGGCCGCCATCGTCAAGGGCGCCGACATCGCCCGCTCGGCCGCCGCCGACGGCGCCGACGTCATCGCCCTGGGCGAGATGGGCATCGGCAACAGCTCGTCCGCCGCCCTGATCATGCACCGCCTGGCCAACGCGCCGCTCGAGGTCTGCGTCGGCCAGGGCACGGGCCACGACGCCGCCGGCCTGGCGCGCAAGCAGGCCGGCATCGCCCGCGCCGCCTGGCGCTCCGACGCGACCCAGCCGCTGGACGTGCTGGCGCAGTTCGGCGGCTGCGAGATCGCCATGATGGCCGGGGCCGTGCTGGGCGCGGCCTCGATGCGGCGCGCGGTCCTGGTCGACGGTTTCATCAGCACGGCCGCCGCCCTGGCCGCCATCCGCCTGGTCCCCGCGGCCCTGGACTACTGCGTCTTCGCCCACGGCTCGGCCGAGCGCGGCCATCCCCTGATGCTGCGGACCCTGGGCGTCCGCCCGCTGCTGGACCTGGACCTGCGGCTGGGCGAAGGCACCGGCGCGGCCCTGGCCGCCCCGCTGCTGGTCGCGGCCGCCAACCTGCTGACCGACGTCGCCGCCCTGGCCGACGTCTTGGCCGCTCCCGATTGATGGGCCGCCCCCGACTGATGCCGCGCCAGCTGAAGCTGTTCTTCTGCGCCCTGCAGTTCCTGACCCGGCTGCCGGCCCCGTCTTTCGCCGACTTCCAGCCGGACTGGATCACCCGCGCCGCCCGCTACTACCCGCTGGTCGGGCTGATCGTCGGCGCGATCAGCGCGGGGGTTCTGCTGGCGGCGGGACAGCTGTGGACCGGCCTCCTGCCCGCCCTGCTGGCCGTGGCGGCGGGGGTGCTGGTCACCGGCGGCTTCCACGAGGACGGCCTGGCCGACACCGCCGACGGCCTGGGCGGCGGCCAGACCCCGGCCCGCCGGCTGGAGATCATGAAGGACAGCCGGGTCGGGACCTATGGCGTCCTGGCCCTGGGCCTGACCCTGGCGATCAAGGTCGCCGCCCTGGCGACCCTGCCCCTGGCGACCGCCGCCCTGGCCTTGGTCGCCGCCCACGGCGCGGGCCGCGTGGCCGCCGTCGCGGTCATGGTGCTGGGCCGGCATGTCAGCGACCGCGACGACGCCAAGTACAAGCCCGCGCCCGACGGCGTGCGGCCGTTCGAACTGCTGGTCGCCGCCGTGCTTGGCCTGTGGCCCCTGGCGCTGCTGGGCTGGACGGGCCTTGCCGGGGCGGCCGTCGGGGCGGCCCTGGCGGCGGTGCTGGCCCTGACGGCCCGGCGGCTGATCGGCGGCCACACCGGCGACGTGCTGGGCGGGATCGAACAGGCCTGCGAGCTGGGCGTCGTGCTGGGCGTCTCGGCGATGGCGACGATCCGATGACCCTGCTGGTCTGCCCCCTCAGCCAGGTCGAGGCGGCGCGGGCCCTCCACCGGCCCTCGCATCTGGTGAGCCTGCTGTCGCCCACCGGCGAAGCCGTCTGGCCCGCCTCGGACCTCGGCGACGCCCACCTGCGCCTGGCCTTCCACGACATCCCTGAACCGCGCGAAGGCTACACCGCACCCGACGCGGCCCTGGTCGCGCGGCTGCTGGACTTCGCCGCCGGCTGGGACGCCGCGCGGCCGATGCTGGTCCACTGCTGGGCCGGGGTCAGCCGCTCGACGGCGGCCGCCTTCATCGTCGCCTGCCAACGCGGGCCGGAGCGCGCCGAGCGCGACATCGCCCAGGCCCTGCGCGCCGCCGCGCCCTACGCCACCCCGAACCCGCTGATGGTCAGCCTGGCCGACGCGGCGCTGGGTCGAGGCGGTCGCATGTCGGCCGCCGTCGCCGAGATCGGCCGCGGCGCCGACACCTTCGGGGGCGCGCTGTTCGAGCTGCCCTTAAGGTGAAGCTTCAAAAGCGACACTTTCGTCCGCGCCGGATTTCGCAGGCGCGGACGAAGCTTGGCCGTTCTACTTCGCGTAGCGCGCCGCCACCGGCTCGTAGCGATCCCACACCTGGCCGTCGCTGACCGAGCGCAGCAGCTTGACGTATTCGGCGTGCGACCAGGCCAGGGGCGTGGCCGAGTCCGTGCCCTCGCCGCGCGCATAGCCGTGCGGATTGGGGCCGATGCCGTCCCAGACCTGTTCGGGGATCAGCAGGCCGTCGTTGGCGAACAGCTCCATGGCCTTGACGTAGCGGTCACGGATCTTGCGGATCGTGGCGGCGTCGGGCTTGCCGTTCAGGCTGGCCAGGGCCAGCTCGTAGTGGCCGCGCTCGCCGGTGAAGATCGGCCAGACCCGGCCGCGCTGGCCGGGGCTCATCTTGCCGCCGACGCCGTAGTTGGCGCCCGTCTGGGCGTCCTCGCCGTAGCCGTCGACGTCGTAGCGCCGCCAGCCCGGGAACTCGCCCTCGACGCCGGGGAACGTGAAGTCGTAGCGCACGCGGTAGAGGTCGGCCCGGCTGGTGTCGTCCAGTTCCGGCAGGCTGCCGACGATCGCCTTATCGTCGGCCCGGCGCACGCCGTAGCGGACCAGCTCCAGGAAGCCGCCGTCGACCACCTGGTCCTTGGGCGGGGCGATCTGGCCGTTGGCGGCGCCGATCGGGGCGTGGTCGTTGGGGTCCTCGTTCTGGTTCAGGCGGACATAGTAGGTCCCGTCGCCGAACGGCCCCTTGGTGGTGACCATCAGGGCCTCGACCTTGGCAGAATAGGCGTCGGCCGTGGCCCGGTAGCGGGCCGCTCCGGTCGCATCGCCCGCCTGCTCGGCGATGTCGCCCGCCGTGACCAGGCCGGCGATGGTCGCCGCCGTGGTCGAGGGCGAGTAGCCGCCCTGCTCTTCCCAGCGCTCCTGCTGGGTGAACGGCGGCGTGATCGTCTCGTGGTTCCAGCCGATCCCCACCTTGCCGCCGTCGACCAGGAAGTCGGCCGCCGGCTTGATCATCTTGCCGTAGTAGGCCTTCAGGTCGGCTTCCGAGAGCCAGCCCAGCTTCCACAGCTTCCAGCCCAGCATGATCGGCATGGCCGTCTGGTCCAGCTGGACGCCGACCCATTCGGTGGTGCCGTCCACCCAGGTCTTCTGCAGGAACCAGCCGCCGACGCCGGTATTGCCCTTGGTGCCGGCCTTGACCTGCACCTGCGGCAGGTAGTGGAAGGCCGCCAGCGGGGTCTGCTTGTCGCCCAGGGCCGCCAGGGCCATGGCGCACTGGTAGAAGTCGCGCGGCCAGACGGCCTTGTAGCCCGTCGAGGGCTTGGAGGCGTCGACCGTGTCGCCCCACGGGTTGGACAGCGAGGCGATCAGGGCGCCGGCATAGGTGCGGTCCTCCTGCACCTTCAGCATCAGGGCGCTGGCCTGGACCAGCTTGCCGCCGTCCTCCGATGCCTCGCGCAGGCGCGGCAGCTCGGTCAGCGAAGCCAGATAGTCCTCCCAGCCGACGCGGTCGCCCTCGCCGTTGTAGCGGGCCAGGACCTCGTCATAGCCGGTCTTGAGCGTGGCCGAGGCGGCCTGGTCGGCGGCGGCGGCGTTGGGGCCGAAACCGATGGCGTAGTCCACCGTCACTTCACCGTCCTTGATCTCGGCGACGCGACCCGTGAGCATGATCGCGCCACGGACATTCCCGGTGTCAGCATGGAGGTCGTTCAACTGGCCGTCGGCGGCCAGGTCCGTGAGCCCGTCCGTCTTGCCCAGGAAGCCCGCGCTGGCCGCGCTGAACGGTTGCGACCCCTTCAGGGCCAGGAACACGTCCTTCTCATTCGCGGTCAGGGCTGTGTTGCTGGCCGTCCCGGCGTCGTCGCCGCCGGTATTGGCCATATGCGGCTCGAGCAGCAGATAGGGCGTGATCGGTCCCTTCAGGGCCCGGAAGGTGACGCGAACGAACAGCGACTGGCGATCGGGATCCGTGAAGATCCGCTTCTCGATCTCGAACGCGCCGCCCTTGTGCGTCGTGGTGACCTTGTAGGCCGGCGATAGAGGACGTCCCGCCGCATCGACGTGGAGATACTCGGTCTTCGTCGTGGTGTCCGGTCCCTCGATCGCGATCCCGCGCGAGAACCGCACGGCAAAGCGCAGCTGCTTGATCTGGGCCTCGTGGATCAGGCCGTACATGGTCTCGGTCAGGGTCCCGTCGGCGATCGAGAACCACACCTTCGACACCGCGCCCGTCGGGCCGCCGTCCTTGTAGGCGCCGTCGACATAGGCCTCGTAGGACGCCCCGACGCCGGTCTTGGCGGCATAGGCCCAGGTGGTCGGGGTCTGGGCGTGAGCGGCGGCGCCCAGGGCGACGGCGGCCGTTGAAGCGAGCGCGAGCATCTTCAGGCAACGCATGGAACTACCTCGTGAAATGACGGCGTCGATGAGACGCGATTCAAGCTTTTGACAGGACTTCGGGCGCCGGGACGGCGGCCGGCGCGGCCTTGGGCTCGCCCACGTCGCGGACCAGGAACACGCAGGCGGCGGCGGCCAGCATCCCGCCCGCGCCCAGGACCAGGGCCCAGATCGCCTCGCCGCCGAAGAACGCCCTCAGCAGCAGGCCCAGGATGGTCGCGGCCAGCAGCTGCGGGATGACGATGAAGAAATTGAAGATGCCCATGTAGACGCCCATCTTCCGTGCCGGCAGGGCGCCCGACAGGATCGAGTACGGGGCCGACAGGATCGACGACCAGGCGAAGCCCACGCCGATCATCGGCAGCCACAGCAGGCCGGGGTCGCGGATCAGCGGGAAGGCCGCCAGGCCCAGGCCGCCCAGGCCCAGGCACAGGGCGTGGCTGGCCTTGCGGCCGACGGCGCGGGCGATCGTCGGGATCACCAGGGCCGCCAGGGCCGCCACGCCGTTGTAGATGGCGAACAGCACCCCCACCCAGTCGGCGCCGTCGTTATAGGCCCGCGAGGCGGTGTCGGCGGCGTGGTAGTGGAAGGCGGCGACGGCCGGGGTCGTGTAGATCCACATGGCGAACAGGCCGAACCACGAGAAGAACTGGACCACCGCCAGCTGCTTCATGGTGGCGGGCATGCGGAACAGGTCCTCGACCACTTCCGAGAAGCCGTTGGCGGTCCGTCCGCCCCGCCGCAGCAGGCCGGCGACCAGCTGCGCCGCGCCGAACAGGCCGACCATGCCGGCCAGGACATAGACCTCCTTCTCCAGCCGCGCCGCGAAGATCGCGGCGGCCAGCAGCAGGCCGGCCACGGTCCAGACCAGGCCGCCGACGATGTAGGCGCGGACCGTGCGGGTCGGGGCGTCGGCTTCCGCCGCGGCCTTGCGCGCGGGGTCGGACGCCTCGAAGGCGGCCAGCTGGTCGGGGCTGTATTCGCGGGTGGTGAACACCGTCCACAGCACGGCCAGCAGCAGGCCCGCCGCGCCGGCGTAGAAGGCGATGTGCACCGACGGCGGCACGCCGCCGCCCTCGGCCACGTTGCTGACCGAGAACCAGTGGGTCAGCATCCACGGCAGGGCCGAGGCCAGAACCGCCCCGACGCCGATGAAGAAGCTCTGCATGGCGTAGCCCGAGGCGCGCTGCTCGTCGGGCAGGTTGTCGCCGACGAAGGCCCGGAACGGCTCCATGGTGATGTTTATCGAGGCGTCCATCACCCACAGGGCGGCCGCGGCGATCCACAGGACCGGGGCGTTGGGCATGACCACCAGGGCGGCGCTGGTCAGGATCGCGCCCCACAGGAAGTACGGGCGGCGGCGGCCCAGGCGGCCCCAGGTCTTGTCGCTGAGATAGCCGATGATCGGCTGCACCAGCAGGCCGGTGGCCGGGGCGGCGATCCACAGGATCGCCAGGTGGTTCACCTCGACGCCGAGGCTCTGGAAGATTCGCGAGGTGTTGGCGTTCTGCAGCCCGAAACCGATCTGGATCCCGAAGAACCCGAAGCACATGTTCCAGATCTGGAAGACATTCAGTCGAGCCTTGGTCGCCATCGCTCCCCTTCCCCGCCCCGTTGACCGGAACTTTGCGCAAATTTTTTCAGCGCTTTGTGAGGCGGCATTTGTGCATGCGCCGTTCCGGCTGGCAACGGAATTTTCCAAATTTTCCGGGCTTGAAGTGCGGATACATGAGGAATTCCACGGAACCCTCGGGGCTCGGAGCCCATCCCGCAGCCAAGGAAGATGGCAGAAGATTGCATAAATTTTCAATATCGCGCGACGGAACGCGGCCGCGCCTCACCCATGGCGCTTGAAAAGCATGTCCACGGCGCCTTAACAAAGGTCTGAAAAGATTTGCGGCAAATTTTGCAGCGCATCTCGACACAGAGATTCGACGGGACGGGGCGGGACAGTGACCAAGGGTGCGACGCGGCTTGAAGACCTGGCCAGGCTGGCCGGCGTATCGATCTCCACCGCCTCGCGGGCGCTGAACGACAGCCCGGCCGTCAACACGCGCACCAAGCAGCTGATCTGGAAGCTGGCGCGCGAGATGGACTATCCGTTCCGCCGCTACATGCCCGCCGGCCCGATCGGCGCGGAAGGCACGATCGCCATCGTCGTCCCCCGCCCCCAGGGCCGCGAGGGCCGACTGTCGGACCCGTTCTTCCTGGAGCTGCTGGCCGGGGTCGGCGAGGCGGCGCGCGAACGCGGCTGCGACCTGGTCATCAGCCACGTGGCGCCGACCAGTTTCGAGGACCTGTCGGTGGCCATGACCACCAGCCGCGCCGACGGCGTGATCTTCCTGGGCCAGAGCTGGCTGCACACCGCCTTCAACCGCCTGGCCGAGACGGAAGGCCGCTTCGTGGTCTGGGGCGCTCAGCTTCCGGACCAGGCCTATTGCTCGGTGGGGTCGGACAACCCGCTGGGCGCCAAGCGCGCGACGCTGCACCTGGCCCGGCTGGGCCGCAAGCGCATCGTCTTCCTGGGCGACACCGAGGCCCCCGAGGCCATGCAGCGCCATCGCGGCTATCTGGACGCCGTCGAGCAGTTCGGCCTGGGCGTCGATCCGGAGCTGATCGTGCCGGCCCATTTCGAGGTCGAGTCCGCCGAGGCCAGCGTCGACTCCCTGATCCAACGCGGCGTGAAGTTCGACGGCGTGGTCGCCGCCTCGGACCTGATCGCCCTGGGGGCCATCCGCGCCCTGCAGCACGCGGGGATGTCGATCCCCGGCGACGTCTCGGTGATCGGCTATGACGACGTGCCCTTCGCCCGCTATTCGCGCCCGGCGCTCAGCACCATCTCGCAGGACACCGCCAAGGCGGGCCGGCTGATGGTGTCCAAGCTGCTGGACGCCAGCGGCCAGGGCGCCAGCCGCTCGGAGCGGGTGCCCACGGACCTGATCATCCGCGAATCCTGCGGCGGCTGATCGCCTGCCGGCTAGGCGATTTGCGGGGTCGGCCCTGAGGCGATGACCCTATGGAGCCCCTCCGCTCGCGAGGGAAAATGCCCGCTCACCCGGCGATCGCGCCTTCCTGGCCGGTCCGGAAACCCCGAGCGAGGCGGCCGTGAAGACCTTATTGGCGATGGGCCTGGCGCTGTCGATCACGGCGCCGGTCAGTGTGGCCGGGCTGTCCGGCGGCGCATGGTCCCCGGACGCGGCGACGGCGGCCGAGCCGGCCGCGACCACCGCCGCCAAGACCATCGACGCCCGCCCCTGGCCCCGGTCGTACCAGGTCGACGGCGTGTCGTTCTCGCTCTACCGCCCCGAGGTCGACTCCTGGGAGGGCGAGACCCTGAAGGCCCGGGCCGTCATGGCGGTGAAGACCGGCGAGACCAAGGACGCGTCGGGCAAGGCGGTCGCCCAGCAGGACTACGGGGTCATCTGGCTGACCGCCCGCACCGAGACCGACAAGGAAGCCCGCGAGGTGGTGCTGGACCGGCTGACCATCGACCGCGCCAGCTTCCCGGCGGCCAAGGACCAGGAGACGCGCTACCTGGCCCTGGCCCGCAAGGTCGCGCCGACCACCAGCCTGGTGGCCAGCCTGAACCAGCTGGAAGCCTCGCTGGCCCTCACGGAGGCGGGCCGATCGCCCGAGGTCTCGCAGCCGGTCGACAACGCCCCGCCCGAGATCCTGTTCGCCTTCACCCCGACCCTGCTGGTGCTGATCGACGGCCAGCCGGTGCTCAAGCCCTCGGGCGTGGCCGGCGTCGAGCGGGTGATCAACACCCGCGCCGTGCTGCTGAAGAGCCAGGGCGCCTTCTACCTGACGCGCGACGGCAAGTGGGCGACGGCGACCGCGCTGGACGGGCCGTGGACCCTCGCCGCCAAGCCGCCGGCGGCCGTGACCCAGGCGGCCGCCAAGCTTGGGCCGGCCAAGCCGCCCCCGGGCCAGGCCGACCGTCAGGTCGACCCGGCCGCCGCCCAGCCCAAGGCCACGATCCTGGTCCGCACCCATCCCGCCGAACTGATCAGCGTCGAGGGCGATCCCGCCTTCGTGCCGATCCCCGGCACGTCCCTGAAGTTCGTGTCCAACACCCCCGCCGACGTGCTGATCGACGGCGCGGGCGGCTGGTACGTGCTGATCGCCGGGCGCTGGTTCACGGCCGCCTCGTCCAAGGGACCCTGGCGCTGGGTCGATCCCAAGACCCTGCCCGCCGACTTCGCCAAGATCCCCGGCGACGGCCCCAAGGGCGCGGTCCTGGCCTCGATCCCCGGCACGCCCGAAGCCCGGGAGTCGCTGGTGGCCAACGCCGTCCCGCAGACGGCTACTGTCAACCGCAACGAGGCCCGCTTCGACGCCCTCTACGACGGCGAGCCGAAGTTCAAGCCGATCCAGGGCACGGGGCTGAGCTACGCGGTCAATTCCCACGCCCCGGTGATCAACGCCGGCGCGTCCGGCTACTACGCCCTGGAGAACGGGGTCTGGTTCAGCGCCGCCGCGCCGAGGGGACCGTGGGCCGCCGCCACCCAGGTGCCGCCCGAGATCTACAAGATTCCCAGCGCCTCGCCCCTGCACTACGTGACCTATGTCACGATCTACGGGACCAACGGCGACGAGATCTATGTCGGCTACACCCCCGGCTACTACGGCACCGTCGTCAGCGACGGGGTCGTGGTCTACGGCTCGGGCTATCCCTGCGACAGCTGGGTCGGGACCGAGTGGTACGGCTGCCCCACGCCCTACGGCTATGGCGCCGCCTTCGGCTACGGGGCGGCCATGGGCTGGGCGCTGGCGTTCGGATGGGGCTGGTACGATCCCTGGTACGATCCGTGGTGGGGCCCCTGGTATCCCTACTATCCGGGCTACTATCCCATCGGCGGCGTCGTGGCCGGCAATGTCTACGGCCGCTGGGGGAACAGCGTGGTGGCCGGCACGGGCGCGGCCTGGGCCAATCCCTGGACGGGCAACTACGGCCGGGCCGGCCAGGGCGGCTACTACAACACCCGCACGGGCGGACGGGGCTACGGCTATGCCGGTCGCAACACCAACATCTATACCGGGACCTCGACCGCGGCGGCCGGCGGGGTGCGCTACAATCCCCAGACCGGGCGGGTCGTGGCGGGCCAGGGCGGCTCGATCTCGAACATCTATACCGGCGAAGGCGTGGCGGGCGGCTCGCGCACCGTGGTCAACACCGAGACCGGCCGCGTGACCAACCAGGCCGGCGCGGCCGGACGCGGCCAGGAGGGCGCGGGCGCGATCGGCGGGTTCAACACCCAGGGCCCGGGCGGCGGCGAGGCGAAGGGCGCGGGCTACATCCACTACGACCGCGACACCGGCGACATCTCCAAGGGCGGCGTCGTCGACATCAACGGCAACATCTACGCCGGCAAGGACGGCAATGTGTACAAGCACGGCGAGGACGGCTGGGAACAGGCCGGGGCCGGCGGCAAGTTCTCGAAGACCGACCGGCCCGACCCGTCGCTGGACCGCGAGCGGGTCAGCCGCGACCGCGGCTTCGAACGCGACCGCAGCGGCGGCGGCGGCTTCGAACGCTCGGCCGCCAGCCGCCCCTCGTTCGACCGGGGAGCCTATGGCGGCGGCTTCGGCGGCCACATGGGCGGGATGCGCGGCGGCGGACGCCGGCGCTAGGCTTCGCTCTCGACCTGCGGCGCGGATATTCTGGCGAGATCAGAACCCAAACCGTTGTCTTCCCGGAAGCCTCGCAGAGGCTGTCCGGGCCCAGGGGACTGGGCAGATGCTTTGCGGTACACCTGGGTCCCGGGTCTACGGCCCGCTACGCGGTCCTCCGCCCGGGATGACAACTGAAGTTCACAGCTTCAATCGGATAGAGACACCAGGGTCCTAAGCTCTGGTCGCCACCAGCCCCGCCATGGGCGGCAGCACGCCCTCCCCGGCCAGGTTGACGCTGTCGACGATCGCCCAGCCGGCCGGCAGGTCCCAGGCCGCGGCCTCGAAGCCCAGGTTGAAGGCGCACAGCACCTGGTCCGCGCCCTCGCCCCGCAGGAACACCAGCAGCGGCTCGGGCGCCTCGACCAGGGTCATGCCGCCCGTCCGCAAGGCCGGCAGCCGGCGGCGCAGCGCGACCACGCGGCGGGTCAGGTTCAGGGTGGAGTCGCCGTCGCGCTCCTGGCGGTCGACGGCCAGGTCGATGTGCGACGGATCGATCGGCAGCCAGGGCTCGACCTTGGAGAAGCCCGTGTGGGCGGCCACGGCCACCCAGGGCATCGGCGTGCGGGCGCCGTCGCGCCCCAGGGTCTCGGGCCAGTTGGCGATCGCCTCGGGGTCCTGCAGGCGGTCGTAGGGCACCTCGGCCTGGGGCAGGCCCAGCTCCTCGCCCTGGTAGATGAAGACGTTGCCGCGCAGGCAGACCAGCAGCAGCAGCGACATGTCGGCGAAGGCCTTGGGATCGCGGCCCCGGGCCCAGCGCGACACCGCGCGCGGCGCGTCGTGGTTCGAGAAGGTCCAGGACGGCCAGCCCTGGCCTTCCTCGCCCGACCACATGGCGGTCCCCTGCCGGATCAGGTCGGCGGCCAGGGTGTCGGCGTAGAGGTAGAGGAAGCCGTAGGCGCTGTGCAGGCGATCGGGGCCCTGGGTGTACAGCTTCATCTCGCTGTCGGCGCGCTCGCCCCCGACCTCGGCCACCATGAAGCGGCCGCCGTATGACTCGCCCAGCAGGCGCAGCCGGGTCAGGAAGGCGGGGATGTCGTCGTGCGACTGATTGTGGAAATGGTGCTGGAAGTCGAACGGCCGGGTGCGCTTGCCCTCGCCGCTCAGGATCGGCGGATTGTCGGTCAGGGCCTGGTCGTGCATCGCGAAATTGATCGCGTCGAAACGGAAGCCGTCGACGCCGCGCTCCAGCCAGAACCGGGCCGTGGCGATCAGGGCGTCCTGCACCTGCGGGCTGTGGACGTTGAGGTCCGGCTGGGCCGACAGGAAGTTGTGCAGATAGTACTGGCGGCGGCGCGCGTCCCAGGTCCAGGACGGCCCGCCGAACACCGACTGCCAGTTGCTGGGCGGCGAGCCGTCGGGCTTGGCGTCGGCCCAGACGTACCAGTCGGCCTTGGGGTTGCTACGGTCCTGGCGGCTGGCCTTGAACCACGGGTGCTCGTCGGAAGTGTGCGAGAACACCTGGTCGATGATCACCTTCAGGCCCAGGGCGTGGGCCTTCTCGATCAGGCGGTCGAAGTCGGCCAGGGTCCCGAAGATCGGATCCACGTCCTCGTAGTTCGAGACGTCGTAGCCGAAGTCCTTCATCGGCGAGGTGAAGAACGGCGACAGCCAGACGGCGTCCACGCCCAGCGAGGCCACGTGCTCCAGGTGGGCCGTGACGCCCGGCAGGTCGCCCACCCCGTCGCCGTTCGAGTCTGCGAAGCTGCGCGGATAGATCTGGTAGATCACCGCGCCGCGCCACCAATCGTGGTCCTGGGCCAGGTCGACGGACGGCTTTGAAAGGGTCTCGACCGTCACTGGCCAACCTCCGGAACGCAAATCGTGTGAGCGGACGCATCGGCGAGACCGCCGCGATCATTGGTCGCGTCGTCGCCGAGCAGGCGGTCGGGCAAGACGAAACCGGCCGCACGGCGGGACGTCCCGACCCGCGCGACTCCGGCGGCCAAGACCTCGGGAGCGGCGAACGCGGCGTCCGGCGATCGACTCATCCCTGCCCCCGAAATGCCCACGCCCCTCGCCCTTCCCGCTTATCGAAGACCGGTCGATAGAACGCCGATCCATTGTTTGCAATCTTTTGCAGAAACCCCGCAAACCTGTCAATCGACCTTATCGCCCCGCGAAGCGCGCCAATTTCCCGACTTTCGGCGCCTCAGGTGGACCGAAAAGCCACAGATGACATTTTGTCCATTTTTCCAGTTGCAATCCGATGCGTTTATTTGCAGTAATTTTCACAACGAAGCTTGGATCACCGCGGCGCAACCGCGGGAGCCGATTGGGAGGGAGCCTCAAATGACGACCAATTCGATGCCGCGCCGAGCGCGGCTGATGAGCGGAGCGGCCACGGGCCTGGCCCTGCTCCTGACCACCGCCGGCGTCGCCCACGCTCAGGACGCGGCCGCGCCCAGCACCGACACCGTCGAGGAAATCACCGTCACCGGCATCCGCGCCGGCATCCAGAACTCGATCGCGCTGAAGAAGACCTCCAGCTCGATCGTCGAGGCCGTGTCGGCCGAGGACATCGGCAAGCTGCCCGACACCTCGATCGCCGAATCCCTGGCCCGCCTGCCCGGCCTGACCGCCCAGCGCCTGGACGGCCGCGCACAGTCGATCTCAGTCCGCGGCCTGGGTCCCGACTACAACACCGTGCTGTTGAACGGCCGCGAGCAGGTCTCGACCGGCGACAACCGCGGCGTCGAGTTCGACCAGTATCCGTCGGAAATCCTCAGCGGCGTGCTGGTCTACAAGACCCCCGACGCCGCCCTGATCGGCCAGGGCCTGGCCGGCACCGCCGACCTGCAGACCATCCGCCCGCTGAAGTACGGCAAGAAGGTCCTGTCGGCCAACGCCCGCTACGAGTTCAACGGCGAGAAGAAGCTGAACCCGGACGCCAAGGACACCGGCCACCGCCTCAGCGCCACCTGGGTCGACCAGTTCCTGGACGACACCCTGGGCGTGGCCGTCGCCGTGTCGGACATCTCGACCCCGACCCAGAGCCGCCGCTTCAACGCCTGGGGCTATCCCAACGTCTCGACCGGCGGCCCGCTGGTGATCGGCGGCGCCAAGCCGTACGTGCAGTCCAACAACCTCAAGCGCACCGGCGTCATCGGCGTGCTGGAATACGCCCCGACCGACAAGCTGCGCAGCTCGCTCGACCTCTACTATTCGAAGTTCCGCGAGAAGCAGATCCTGCGCGGCATCGAGCTGCCGCTGTTCTGGAGCTCGGCCACGCTGCAGCCCGGCTACACCGTCCAGGACGGCCTGATCACCCAGGGCACCTACACCGGCGTGAAGGGGGTCATGCGCAACGACCTCAACACCCGCCACACCGAGCTGAAGTCGGCCGGCTGGAATATCTCCTACGAGACCGACAACGGCTGGACCCTGGCCGCCGACCTCAGCTACTCGGCCGCCGACCGCACCGACGTGATCTTCGAGTCCTATTCGGGCACGGGTCCGGCCGGCGTCGGCGCCACCGACACCCTGACCTTCAACACCACGCCGGGCGCCGGCACCACCTTCGGCTCGAGCCTGGACTACACGAACTCGACCCTGTTCGTGCTGACCGATCCCCAGGGCTGGGGCGCGGGCGCGGCCGGCGGGGCGCTGACCCAGGCGGGCTTCTACAACACGCCCGCGATCAAGGACGAGCTGGACGCGGTCCGCCTGATGGCCAAGCGCGACCTGGAGTGGGGCCCGATCAACAGGGTCGAGTTCGGCTACAACGCCAGCCGCCGCGAGAAGTCCAAGGAAGTGCACGAAAGCTTCCTGACCTTCGGCGGCCGCATCGCCGATGGCGCGCCGACCAGCCGCGCGATCCCCAAGGAAGCCCTGGTCGGCACCGTCAGCCTGGACCTGATCGGCATCAAGGCCATGCTGGCCTACGATCCGATGTACCTGCTCAAGAACAACTACTACACGCTGATCGCCGACCAGAACCCGGCCGTCCAGACGCGCAACTGGTCGGTCGAGGAGAAGGTCCAGATCGGCTACGTGAAGTTCGACATCGACAGCAAGGTCGGCTCGGTGCCGGTCACCGGCAACACCGGCCTGCAGGTGGTCTATACCGACCAGTTCTCCAAGGGCACGCGGATCAATCCGGCCGACACCGCCCACCCGACCAGCAACGACGGCGGCGACACCTACACCTACGTCCTGCCCAGCCTGAACCTGACGTTCGACCTCAGCAACGAGACGTTCCTGCGGTTCGGCGCGGCCCGCACCCTGGCCCGCGCCCGGATGGACGAGATGCGCGCCAGCCAGTCGTTCAACACGAACTTCAGCAACCTGACCTCGACGGATCCGTCCAACGCCTTCTTCAGCACCGAAGGCGGCAATCCCCTGCTGCGGCCCTACATCGCCGACGGCCTGGACCTGTCGCTCGAGAAGTATTTCGGCCGCTCGGCCTACCTCTCGGCCGCCGCCTACTACAAGAAGTTGTCGAACTTCGTGAACTCCAACTCCTCGCACCCCGAGGACTTCTCGGCCTTCGCGGCGCTGCTGCCGCCGGCGGTGCGGTCGCAACTGGGCACGACCCAAGGCGTGGCCAAGGGTCCGGAGAACGGCAAGGGCGGCTACATCCGCGGGATCGAGCTGTCGGCCTCGGTCACGGGCGACATCTTCTTCGAACCCCTGCGCGACTTCGGCCTGATCATCAGCGGCTCGTACACCGACAGCGAGGTCAAGCTGGACGACAACAGCGACCCGATCTCGATGCCGGGTCTGTCGAAGAAGGTGATCAACACCACCTTCTACTACGAGCACAACGGCTTCAACGCCCGGATCAGCAACCGCTATCGCAGCAAGTTCCTGGGCGAAGTGGCCGGCCTCAGCGCCGCGCGGATCTATCGGACCGTCGACACCGAGTCCGTGCTCGACGCCCAGATCGGCTACGAGTTCCGCCAGGGTCCGCTCGACGGCCTGTCCCTGCTGCTGCAGGCCAACAACATCACCGACGAGCCGTTCAAGACCTACGAGAACAACGATCCTCGCCGGACCATCGACTACCAGAAGTACGGCACCACCTACATGGTCGGTCTTTCGTACCGGTTCTAACGCGATCTCCCCTGCGACTCCCCGCCGGCGCCTGCACGCCGGCGGGGATTTTCTTTTGCGGGGAGAGGCATAGGGACTCGTCCGGAGAGGCGGGCCCGGAAGAGGGAAACCAGGGATGGGCGACGACAGGATCAAGTCCGTGGTCGTGGTCGGCGGCGGGACCGCCGGCTGGATGAGCGCGGCCGTGCTGGCCCGGGCCCTGGGCGACAGCGTCCGCATCCGCCTGGTGGAGTCCGAAGAGATCGGGACCGTCGGGGTCGGCGAGGCCACGATCCCCCAGATCCGCAACATCAACGCCTTCCTGGGCCTGGACGAGAACGCCTTCCTCGCCGCCACCCAGGGCACGATCAAGCTGGGCATCGAGTTCGTCGACTGGCGCGCGCCCGGCCACGCCTACCTCCACGCCTTCGGCGAGATCGGCCGCCCGCTGGGCGCCGTCCCCTTCCACCACTACTGGCTGGCGGGCCGTCCGAAGGGCGACGACCGGTCGCTGTGGGACTATTCGCTGAACGCCCGGGCGGCCTTCGCCGGGCGCTTCGACCGGGCCGTCCGCCGGCCCGGCGGCGCGGTCGAGCCGCTGACCTACGCCTTCCAGTTCGACGCCATCCTCTACGCCCGCCACCTGCGCGCCCACGCCGAGCGCCTGGGCGTGGTCCGAACCGAGGGCAAGATCGTCGACACGTCCCTGCGCGAGCCTGACGGCTTCGTCCGTTCGGTGACGCTGGAGAGCGGCGAGGTGGTCGAGGGCGACTTCTTCGTCGACTGCTCGGGCTTCCGCGGCCTGCTGATCGAGCAGGCCCTGGGGACCGGCTACGAGGATTGGTCGGGCCTGCTGCCCTGCGACCGCGCCGTCGCCGTGCCCACGGCCAACGCCGGCCCGCCCCGTCCCTACACCCAGGCCATCGCCCGGCCCGCCGGCTGGCAGTGGCGCATCCCGCTGCAGCACCGCACCGGCAACGGCCACGTGTTCTGCAGCCGCTTCGTCAGCGAGGACCAGGCCGTCGCCCAGCTGATGGCCAATCTCGAAGGCGAGCCCCTGGCCGAACCCCGGACGCTGAAGTTCCTGACCGGCCACCGCAAGCGGTTCTGGAACCGCAACGTCCTGGCCCTGGGCCTGGCCAGCGGCTTCATGGAGCCGCTGGAGTCGACCAGCATCCACCTGGTGCAGTCCGGGCTGTCGCGCCTGCTGAACCTGTTCCCGGACAAGGGCTTCGCCCAGCGCGACATCGACGAGTACAACCGCCAGACCGGCCTGGAATACGAGCGCATCCGCGACTTCCTGGTGCTGCACTACTGGGCCAACCAGCGCCAGGAGCCGTTCTGGCAAGCTTGTCGCGAGATGGCCGTCCCCGCTGAACTGACCCGCAAGGTCGAGCTCTTCCGCACCCACGGCCGGCTGTTCCGCGAGCCCGACGACCTGTTCCTGGAGGCCAGCTGGCTGCAGGTGCTGATCGGCCAGGGCGTGATCCCAGAAGCCCATCACCCCATGGCGGACCAGCTCACCGACGACCAGCTTCAGGGCTTCCTGGCCGACCTGCGCAAGATCACCGCCGACGGAGCGGCCGCCCTGCCCGCCCATGGTGACTTCCTTCGTCAGCAGTGCGCGGCCCGGTAGCTTGTCACCGGCCGCCCGGCCATGCTCACTCGGGGGCATGGTCGAGACCCTGTCGCACAAGCAAGCCCGCCGCATCGCCCTGGCCGCCCAGGGGTTCGCCGACAAGCGCCCCGCCGCCCCGACCCGACGGCATCTGATCACCACGATCCAGCGGCTGGCCCTGCTGCAGATCGACAGCGTCAACGTCGTCTCGCGCTCGCACTACCTGCCGCTGTTCTCGCGCCTGGGCGCCTATCCGCGCCCGCTGCTGGAGGACCTGGCCTGGGGCCGCAAGCCGGCGCTGTTCGAATACTGGGGCCACGAGGCCTCGCTGATGCCGCTGGACCTGCAGCCCCTGCTGCGCTGGCGCATGGAGGACGCGCGCCAGGGCGTCGGGGTCTGGGGCAATGTCGCCAAGTTCCTGGCGAGCCACCGGCCGTTCATCGACAAGGCCCTGGCGGCCATCCACGAGCGCGGCCCGCTGTCGGCCGGCGAGCTGGGCCTGGGCGAGCGCGGCCAGGCCGGCTGGTGGGGCTGGAGCGAGGCCAAGCGGGCCACCGAATGCCTGTTCTGGGCCGGCGAGCTGACCACCGCCACGCGGCGCGGGACCTTCGAGCGGGTCTATGGCCTGCCCGAGGAAGTCCTGCCCAAGGCGATCTGGTCGGCGCCGACCCCGTCCCGCGCCGAGGCCCACCGCGTCCTGCTGCGCCGGGCCGCCCGCGCCATGGGCGTGGCCACCGAACGCGACCTGCGCGACTATTTCCGCATGGGCCTGGCCGACGCCCGGCGCGGCGTGGCCGAACTGGTCGAGGCCGGCGACCTGGTCCCGGTCGAGGTCCGGGGCTGGGACCAGCCGGCCTATCTGGCGCCCGACGCCAAGCGGCCGCGCGGCGTGAAGGCCAGCGCCCTGCTCTCGCCGTTCGACAACCTGATCTGGTTCCGCGAGCGGGCCGAGCGCCTGTTCGACGTCCGCATCCGGCTGGAGATCTACACCCCGGCACACAAGCGCACCCACGGCTACTACGTGCTGCCGTTCCTGCAGGGCGAGGCGATCACGGCGCGGGTCGATCTGAAGGCCGACCGCAAGGCGGGCCTGCTGCGGGTGCTGTCGGCCCATCGCGAACCGGAGGCGAACGCCGAGACCGTCGCCCTCCTGGCGACCGAGCTGCGGCTCATGGCCGCGTGGCTGGGCCTTGCCGGCGTTGCGGTTGCGCCCAGCGGCGACCTGAGCGCGGCCCTGGCGGCGGACGTCGCCGGACATTGACTTTGGCTGGCCAAAGCCTATTTATCCCCAGCTTCGGAGCAGGCTTGGCGAATCCGCGCCACCCGTTCGCCCAAACACGGGTGGCTCCGGACTTCAGACCAGCGTGAAATGACAGAATTTTCCGAACTCGGGCTTTCGCCCACGACCCTCCAAGCGGTCGCCGACACCGGCTATACCACCGCCACCCCGATCCAGGCCCAGGCGATCCCGGTCGCCCTGGCCGGACAAGACGTCCTGGGCATCGCCCAGACGGGCACCGGCAAGACCGCCGCCTTCACCCTGCCCATGGTCGACAAGCTGGCCTCGGGCCGCGCCAAGGCCCGCATGCCGCGCGCCCTGGTCATCGCGCCGACCCGCGAACTGGCCGACCAGGTCGCCGCCAGCTTCGAGAAGTACGCCAAGGGCACCAAGCTCTCGTGGGCGCTGCTGATCGGCGGCGTGTCGTTCGGCGACCAGGAGAAGAAGCTGGACCGCGGCGTGGACGTGCTGATCGCCACCCCGGGCCGCCTGCTCGACCACTTCGAACGCGGCAAGCTGCTGATGACCGGCGTCCAGATCATGGTCGTCGACGAAGCCGACCGCATGCTGGACATGGGCTTCATCCCGGACATCGAGCGCATCTTCAAGCTGACGCCGCCGAAGAAGCAGACCCTGTTCTTCTCGGCGACCATGCCGCCGGAGATCACGCGCCTCACCAAGCAGTTCCTGAAGGATCCGGTGCGGATCGAGGTCGCCAAGCCGGCCACGACCAACGCCAACATCACCCAGCTGCTGGTCAAGGTCCCCTCCTCCGATCCGAAGGCCAAGCGCCTGGCGCTGCGCGCCCTGATCGAGAAGGCCCAGATCGAGACCGGCATCGTGTTCTGCAACCGCAAGACCGAAGTCGACATCGTCGCCAAGTCGCTGAAGAGCCACGGCTTCGACGCCGCCGCCATCCACGGCGACCTGGACCAGAGCCAGCGCATGAAGACCCTGGCGGCCTTCCGCGACGGCTCGCTGAAGATCCTGGTGGCCTCCGACGTCGCCGCGCGCGGCCTGGACATCCCGGCCGTCAGCCACGTCTTCAACTACGACGTCCCGCACCACGCCGACGACTATGTGCACCGCATCGGCCGCACGGGCCGCGCCGGCCGCACCGGCATCACCTACATGCTGGTCACCCCGGCCGACGACAAGGGCTTCGACAAGGTGGTCAAGCTGATCGGCTCGACCCCGGCCGAAGAGAAGCTGGACCTCGACTATTCCAACGCCGTGACCGTGCGCCGCGAAGGCGACAGCAAGCGCGGCGGCGGCCGGGATCGCGACCGCTCGCGCGGCGGCGAGCGTGGCCGCGACCGCGATCGTAACCGCGCCCCGACCGTGCCGTCCGACGTCGCGGCCGCCAATCTGGAAGCCGCCATCGCCGGCGAACCGATCCCCTCGGCCCCGGGCGAAGCCCCGACCAAGCGTCCGTCGCGCAGCCGCAAACCGCGTGGCGAGCAAGCCGCCGTCGAGACCGTCGAGGCCCAGGCCCCGGCCGCCGAGGAAGCCGCTCCCGCCGAACGCGCCCCGACCGAGCGCAGCCGTCGCGATCGCGGCGGCTCGTCGCGCGACCGCGGCCGCCAGCCGCGCGTCGAACAGGACGCCGTCGTCGAGGCCGCTCCCGCCGAACAGCCGGAACGGACCGAAGGCGAACGCCCGGCCCGCCGTGAACGCGGTCGCGACCGCGATCGCCGCCCCGAGCGGACCGAGCAGCCGCGCGCCGAAGCGGCCCCGGCCGAGCGCCCGTCGCGCGCCAACGCCCCGATGCCGGTGCGCGGCGTCCAGCCGGTTCGTGGCCGCGAGGACGACGACGACCGCCGCGTGGTGGGCTTCGGCAACGACGTTCCGGCCTTCCTGATGCGCGCCCCGCCGCGCCTGGCCCCGGTCAGCGACAGCGAAGACTAGGGTCGACGGAAGACCTGGAGTCGAAAGGGACGCACGAGGCTCGTGCGTCCCTTTTCTTTTGTCGTCAGAGCGCCGCGTCGACGAAGGCCAGGAAGTCGTCCAGCGGGACCTCGTAGCCGAAGCGGAACCCGCGGCGGAGGCGATGACGCCACGCCACCGCGCCGGGATCGACGGGCGAGGCGCAGACATAGCCGCGCCATTCCACGCCCGCCTGGCGGGCGGCCGCCCACACCCACTGGCTGGTGAAGTTCCGGGGCTGGATCTCGACGATCGTGGCCCCGGCCGGCGCGAACAGGGCGTTGGTCATGGCCGCGCCGGTCGGTCCGACGATGATCCCCGCCTCCTGCGCCATCCGGACCTGCTCCGCCGCGCTCAGGCGTTCGGGCCTGACGATCTCGAAGCCCCGCGCCCGCAACGCCGTCTCCAGCGCCGTCTCGTTGACCATCACCCGCATCGAGTGCCAGCGGCGCGAGAAGTAGAGCCTGCGGCCGCTGGTCCGGGGCTTGGGCGCCGCCGCCAGGATTCGCGCCCGCGTGCGCGCCAGCAGGTCGCCGGGACCGTGCAGATAGTGGTCCATGCTGGTGGCGTGGGCGGCGGCGGCGATCCGGACGACCTTGGCCTTCACCTCCCGCACCGGCCGCCCCACGGCCATGGCGACCAGGTCGCGCTGCCAGGCGGCCAGGGGCGGCGCGATCGGCGGATAGCGCGCCAGCAGCCCCTGCTCGTCGAGGGCCACCAGCGACGGCAGGCAGTCGAGCACGAAGTGCCCGTAGTTGAAGTTGCCGCCCCAGGCCTGGAACACCGACGCGCGGTCGAGCGTGGGGATCGCGTCGGGAAGCGTCAGGCGCGTGACGCCGTCCACGACCTCCGCGCCCGGCAGGCCGGAGAGGTCCGGCCAACGCTCCACCGCCTCGCCCGCCGAGGCCCTCAGGACCGCGCCGTCGGGCGACAGGATCGCGCCGAAGCCCGGCAGGTGGAGGACGTCGCGGGTCAGGCACAACGCGGTCGGCCGCGCGGACGGCGGGCGGTGCTCGAACGGCCAGGCGGCCAGCGCCGCCCCGCCCAGGGCGAAGGCCTCGGCCGCCGCGCCTTCCCCTTCGGGCAGGTCCAGCCTCGCCGGCCCGCCGGCCTCCGCGGCTTCCCGCGCGAAGACCTCGGCGTTCACCGCCGGCAGGACGTTGACCTCATCGACGATCCGGAGCGGCGTAGGCTTGCCCATAGCGGCCTTCGATCACGGGAATCGATGCGAGGCAATCCGGGGGGGGCCGTCGCAGCCGGGGACATGCCCTTGGGCGTGTCCCCAAGACCTGGCTCCGCGGATGCCGATGGGGACACGCCCAAGGGCATGTCCCCGGCTGAGCGACTTACGCTCGGCGGATAGCGGATGAAGCTCAGCGATTTCAATGCGCTAAGTTTTTTCGACCAAACTTATGCTCACCCTTCCAGGCGCCCGTATCCTGATGTCACCTGAAGGCATGGGAAGGGCGTCCGGCCGGCGACCGAACGGCTTTCAGGGGTGGACGAGCGGGAAGGCTTTGTCCGTCGTGTCTCCTCGGGGACGCCCTGGGTTGGAGTTGGAGCAGGTTCGCCCTAGCCGCGACGAAGCTTCGGCGCTCGGGGTAGGCGGATCAAGTCGTCAGGCCTGGGCTGAAATCGCCCAGGCGGTCCGGAAGGCGCCAACCTTCCGCCCGTCGGGGGCCTCCATCGGAGCCGGTTAAAAATCGGCGCCCCGAAGGCTTCCGGATAACGGCTCCACGCGAAGCGCTCTGACTTCGTCGAAACGGTATCAACATCAAAGCTACTCCGGGCGAGGCCCGGGCGCTTCGCACCCTTCCCACCACCCGCCGGGCTCCCCGGCCGGGGACATGCGCTCGCGCATGTCCCCAAGTCCTGGCGCCGTGGAGGCTGATGGGGACACGCCGCAAGGGCATGTCCCCGACCGAAGCCTTGAGGAAAGACCTTGGAAAGCCCCTACTTCTTGATCTGCCCCGCCAGGTACTTCCGGATCCCCTCCCCGTACGGCGGGCGCAGGGCCAGCATCGGGGCGATGTCCTTCTTCAGCTGGGTGAACACCGCCTTCTTGTGGCTGAACTCCAGGAAGCCGTCGCGGCCATGGTAGCTGCCCATGCCCGCCGGGCCGACGCCGCCGAACGGCAGGTCCTCCTGGGCGACGTGGAAGATCACGTCGTTGACCGTCACCCCGCCGCTGGTCGTGCGGTTCAGCACCATGTCCCGCTCGGCGGTGTCGGTCCCGAACCAGTAGAGCCCCAGCGGCCGGTCGCGGCCGTTGATGTAGTCCACCGCCTCCTCGACCTTGCCGTAGGTCTTCACCGGCAGCACCGGACCGAAGATCTCGTCCTGCATCACCGTCATGTCGTCGGTCGGGTCCAGGATCAGGGTCGGCGGGATCTTGCGGTGCTCCTGCTGGCTGAAGTCCTCGCCGGCCGGATTGATCTCGACGATCCTGGCGCCCTTGGCCCGGGCGTCGTCCACATGGCCCTTGATCCGGTCGTAGTGACGCTGGGCGACCACGGCGGTGTAGTCGGGATTGTCCTTGATGGTCGGGAAGGTTCTGGCCACCGCGGCCTTGGCCTCGGCCACGAAGGCGTCGACCTGGTCGGCCGGGGCCAGCACGTAGTCGGGCGCCAGGCAGATCTGGCCGGCGTTCAGGGTCTTGCCGTTCATGATCCGCGCCGCCGCCGTGGCCATGTCGGCGCCGCGCGACAGGATCACCGGGCTCTTGCCGCCCAGTTCCAGGGTGACCGGCACCAGGTTCTCGGCCGCGGCCCGCATCACATGGCGCGCCACCGAGGTCGCGCCGGTGAAGACCAGGTGGTCGAACGGCAGGCTGGTGAAGGCCTGGCCGACTTCCGGGCCGCCGGTGATCACCGCGATCTCCTCCTCGGAGAAGACCTTGGCGAACATGGTCTTCATCAGCTCGGACGTGACCGGCGTGAATTCGGACGGCTTGATCATCGCCCGGTTGCCGGCCGCCAGCACCCCGGCCAGCGGCGCGAAGGTCAGGTTGACCGGGAAGTTCCAGGGGCTGATCACCCCGACCACGCCCTTGGGCTGGTACTGGACCTCGGCCTTGGCCCCGAACAGACCCAGGATCGCCGGGGTGGTCTTGCGCTTCTCGGGGCGCATCCACTTGGCCAGGTTCTCCTTGGCGAACTTGAGCGGACCGATCGAGCCGGCGATGTCGGTCAGGCCCGTGGCGTCCTTCGAGCGCGCGCCGAAATCGGCGTTCAGGGCGTCGGCGATCTCGGCCTGGTGATCGACCAGCAGGCCGATGCAGCGGTCCAGCCATTCGATGCGCCGCTCGGCCGTCGGGGCGCCTTGTCGCAGGTGCGCGGCCTTCTGCGCCTCGAGGATTCGAGACATCGCGGCTTTCGCCGATTCCAGGTTGAGGTTGGCGGGCGCGTTCACGGTCAGGTTCCTCCCAGCGGCCTGCAGGCTCATCTTATCACCGTTCACAATGCTCGGGACGGAGGGATCACGCAAGTGAACGTCGTTCGTTCTTAACGGCTCGTTTGAACTCTTCGGCCTAGATTGGAGCTCCAAGCGCGCATCCGGGCGATGCGGCGCTGTTGGGGGACTGGAAATGTCGGACGTCGAAACCACGCTGCGCGGCCCTGAGGCCTATAAGATCGCCGGCCGGGCGCTGGGACTGATGGAGCGCCATCAGGTGTGGCCGACCGCCCTGAACTTCGAGCTGTGGACCCACTTCGTCGCCGATCCGGACGGCGCCCTGGCCCGCGAGCTGACCCGCCTTATCTCGCTGGGCGAGCCGCTGACCGAGCTGCTCAGCGAGGAGCTGGCCGCCACCTACCTGCCCAAGGCCAAGCTGAACGAACAGATCCGCGACGCCGGCGACCTGCTGAGCAAGGAACTGGAATCGGTCTCCAAGGCCATCCAGGACGCCCAGAAGAGCAACGCCGCCTACGGCAAGACCCTGAACGGCGCGGCCAAGGAGCTGGACGCCTCGCAGGACGTGGGCAAGCTGAAGGCCGTCGTCAGCGGCCTGGCCGACGCCACCCGCCGCGTCCAGAAGGAAAACAAGTCGCTGGAGACCCGCCTGGCGGAGTCCACCGCCGAGGTCGACCGCCTGCGCGAGCACCTGGAACAGGTCCGCCGCGACGCCACCACCGACGGCCTGACCAACCTGGCCAACCGCAAGGCCTTCGACGAAGAGCTGGACCGCGCCTGCAGCGAGGCCGACGAGGCCGGCACCACCATCTGCCTGGCCGTGCTCGACATCGACCACTTCAAGGGCTTCAACGACACCTGGGGCCACCAGACCGGCGACCAGGTCATCCGCTACGTCGCCAGCGTCATCGGCCGCGTCGCCGCCCCGCCCCGCTTCGCCGCCCGCTACGGCGGCGAGGAGTTCGCGATGATCTTCCCGCGCGAGTCGGCCGCCATGGTCGCCGGCACCCTGGAGGAGATCCGCGTCGAGGTGTCGTCGCGCATGCTCAAGCGCCGCTCGACCAACGAGGACCTGGGCGCGATCACCATCTCGTCGGGCTTCGCCGAGCGTCGTCCGGGCGAGACCGGCCACTCGGTCATGGAACGGGCCGACGCGGCGCTCTACACCTCCAAGCGCGGCGGCCGCAACCGCGTCACCGCCGCCGAGAGCAAGCCGGACTCGGCCAACGCGGCCTAGTCGCGAGCGCCCTGAACGGGGCGTCTCAGATTTTTCTGGTCTTCCCCAAGGTTAGTCGCGCCTAGACTCCAGGCGACAACGACGAGCCTTGGGAGGACGCCATGACCTACGAGAAGATCCGGCTGGAAGCCGCCGACGGCCTGGCCGTCGTCACCCTCGCCGATCCGTCCACCCTGAACGCCGCCAGCCTGGAAATGGCCCGCGAACTGGCCCACGCCTTCGGCTCGATCGCCGCCGGCAAGGTCGAGGCGCGCGCCGTGATCCTGACCGGCGAAGGCCGCGGCTTCTGCTCGGGCGCCAACTTGTCGGGCGGCGGCGCGGCGGGCCGCGAGGCCGACGTCGACGGCAAGCCCGACGCCGGCTCGGCCCTGGAAAGCACCTACAACCCGCTGGTCAGCCTGCTGCGCGACTTCCCCCTGCCGATCGTCACGGCGATCAACGGCCCAGCGGCCGGCGTCGGCTGCTCGATCGCCCTGCTGGGCGACATCGTGGTGGCCGCCGAGAGCGCCTATTTCCTCCAGGCCTTCCGTCGCATCGGCCTGGTGCCGGACGGCGGCTCGACCTATCTGCTGCCGCGCCTCGTCGGCAAGGCGCGGGCCATGGAGATGATGCTGCTGGGCGACAAGATCCCGGCCGCCACGGCCCTGTCCTGGGGCCTGATCAACCGCTGCGTCCCCGACGCCGAACTGATGCCGACCGCCACGGCCATCGCCAAGGAGCTGGCCGCCGGCCCGGCCGCCCTGTCGGCGATCCGCAAGCTGGTCTGGAACAGTCTCGACGCCGACTGGGTGGGCCAGCTGAACGCCGAGCGCCACGCCCAGAAGCACGCCGGCAAGACCGACGACTTCATCGAAGGCGTCAGCGCCTTCCTCCAGAAGCGCCCGGCGGCGTTCAAGGGGCGGTGACGGGGACATCCCCTTGCGGCGTGTCCCCAAGTTCGAGCGCCGCGCCAGCCGATGGGGACACGCCGCGAGGGCATGTCCCCGGCTTTATTTCGGCCCGTAGATCGCCCGGGCCCGGTCCTCGAAACAGCCGATCAGCGTGTTGGCCGCCCGGTCCAGATTGGCGGCCAGCATGGCGTCGAGGATCTTGGACTTGAACGCGAAGTCGATGACGAACTCGACGGTCGTGCCGGCTTCGTGCGGCAGGAACCGCCACTGGTTCGCCAGCCGCTTGAACGGGCCGTAGAGCAGGCTGACGTCCACCGTCAGGGCCGAGGCGTCGCGCCGGACCCGGGTGGCGAACTTCTCGCGCAGGAACGAGAACCCGACCTGGGCCTCGGCGTCCACGGTCGAGACCTGGGCGTCGGCGCGTCCGTTCCAGGTGCGCATAGCCGTGATCCACGGCACGAACTGCGGATAGGCCTCCACGTCCCCGACCAGCGTGAACAGCTGCTCGGGCGCATAGGGCAGCACCCGGGTGACGACGTGGCGGTGCAAGTCTAGGCGCTCTTGGCGTCCAGCGCCCGGCGCGCGGCCTGCAGCTTGGCGAAGTCCTCGCCGGCGTGGTGCGACGAGCGGGTCAGCGGGCTGGACGAGACCATCAGGAAGCCCTTGGCCCGGGCGATGGCCTCGTAGGCCTTGAACTCTTCCGGCGTCACGAAGCGGTCGATGGCCGCGTGCTTGCGGGTCGGCTGCAGGTACTGGCCGATGGTGATGAAGTCGACGCCGGCCGAACGCATGTCGTCCATCACCTGCATCACCTCCTCCTTGGTCTCGCCCAGACCGACCATCAGGCCGGACTTGGTGAACTGGGAGGGATCGCGTTCCTTGACCCGCTCCAGCAGGCGCAGGGAGTTATAGTACCGGGCGCCGGGGCGGATCTTCAGATAGAGCCGCGGCACGGTCTCGAGATTGTGGTTGAAGACGTCCGGCCTGGAGTCGATCACCACGTTCTCGGCGCGGTCCTTGCGCAGGAAGTCCGGGGTCAGGATCTCGATGGTCGTGCCCGGCGAGGCGGCGCGGATCGACGTGACCACCTCGGCGAAGTGGCGGGCGCCGCCGTCGATCAGGTCGTCGCGGTCGACCGAGGTGATGACCACGTGCTTGAGGCCCATCTTGGCGACGGCCTCGGCCACGCGGCGCGGCTCGTCGGGGTCCAGCTGGGTCGGCAGGCCGGTGGCGACGTTGCAGAAGGCGCAGGCCCGGGTGCAGATCTCGCCCATGATCATCATGGTCGCGTGCTTCTGGCTCCAGCACTCGCCGATGTTCGGACAGGCGGCTTCCTCGCAGACCGTGGTCAGCTTGTGCTCGCGCACGATGCCCTTGGTCTCGTTGTACTGACCCGAGCCCGGGGCGCGAACCCGCAGCCAGTCGGGCTTGCGCAGCACCGGCGTATCGGGGCGGTTCTGCTTTTCGGGGTGGCGAACAGCGCGATCTTCGGGAGAGCGGGCGTTCAGCGTGTCGATCAGGGTGACCATAACGGCCTAGATCGGACTTCCTGGCCTCCAGATCAAGCATGCGTTCTTGCATGTGACGCTAAGGCGCGAAAAGAGTGCCTGGAATGCGTCGCCGCCTCCTGAGTCTGCTGCTGCTTTTGCCGCTCGTCGCGTGCCGCGACGAGGGCGTCCGCGCGCCGTTCGCGGAGAGCCGCACGCCCCCGTCCCTCGACGTGCGCTTCCAGCCGCCGGCGGGCTGGGCCTGGGGCTACGTGAAGGTCGGCGACGACCTGGTGCAGCGCTATGGAGTCTCCGCCCCACGGGGCGTGGCGCGAGGCCAGATCCTGATCCTGCCGGGCTACGGCGAGTCCGCCGAGGGCTGGTTCGAGACGGCGGCCAACCTCAACGGCCGGGGCTATGTGGTCTGGATCCTGGAGCGCCAGGGCCAGGGCGGCTCGGAACGGGCCACGCCCTGGCGGGACCTGGGCCATGTCACCAGCTTCGCTCCCGACGTCACCGCGACCCGGGCCATGGTCAAGGCGGTGATCCGGCCGCCCCAGGGCGGCGTGGGGGCCCGCGACCCGTTCGTGATCCTCGGCGCCGGCGACGGCGGCCTGGTGGCGCTGCGGGCCTTGGAGGAAGGGGTTCTGGCCGACACGGTGATCCTCTCCTCGCCCAATTTCGATCTCGCCGACCCGCCCCGTTCCAAGACCGAGCTGATCCGCATCGCCCGCTGGGCCCGCGGCCTGAAGCTGGGCTTCGTGCGCTATCCGGGCCAGGCGGGCTGGAAGCGCGAAGGGCCCGACGGCTTCGGCGCCAGGCTGACCCACGATCCGGCGCGCGGCGCGGTGCAGCAGGCCTGGCGGCTGGCCAATCCCGACCTGCGGATGGGCGCGCCGAGCCTGGCCTGGTACGCGGCCTTCTACGACGCCGTGGACGCTGTCGGGCGCGACCTCAAGCGCGTGCGGACGCCCGTCGTGATGCTGGACGCCGGCCAGGACGTCAAAGCCCTGCCCGGGCCCCAGCGCACGGTCTGCGCCGCCCTGCCCCGCTGCGTCGAGACTCGCTACCCCGGCGCCCGCCACGCCCTGCATCTGGAGACAGATTCGCTGCGCGCTCCATGGCTGCAAAAGGTGGATCAGGTTCTGCGCTCTCGCACGGCTTCACCGCCCGCCAAGCCTTGAACGACAAGGGCTTGAGCGCATTTTAGAAGGACCGGTGCGCTTCCGCGCGCGTAACGGGTGTTTGCAAAGCGACACGCCGTCGCTAGGGTCCCGCTTCAATCAGACGAGGGCGCGACGTCGCGCTTCCGGGAGGTTTCGCCGGCATGCCGGTAGTTTTCAATGCGCAGGACGGCCAGAAGGCCATCTTCGACGCCCTGCTCGACGCCCGTGACAAGTACGGCGCCAAGAAACTGATCCTCGAGGATCAGGATCGCAATCCACTCAGCTACACCGACTTGGTGCGGGCGAGCTTCGCGCTCGGCCGCAAGATCGCGGCCATGACCAAGCCGGGCGAGCATGTCGGCGTGCTGCTGCCGTCCGGCGCCGGCGCGGTCGTCACCTTCTTCGCCCTGCACGCCTTCGGCCGCGTGCCGACCATGCTCAACTTCACGGCCGGCCTGCGCAACCTGCGCGCCGCCTGCGAGCTGGCCGGGGTCAAGCGCGTGCTGACGGCCCACAAGTTCATCGAGCTGGGCAAGCTGCACGACATCGTCGATGCGCTCGAGCAGAAGGCCCAGATCACCTATCTGGAGGACGTGCGGGGCACGATCGGCCTGGCCGACAAGCTGTTCGCCGCCGCCGCCGGGATCTTCCCGCGCCAGTTCCGCGCCTCGGCCAAGCCCTCGGATCCCGGCGTGGTGCTGTTCACCTCGGGCAGCTTCGGCGCGCCGCGGGGCGTGGTGCTGAGCCAGGCCAACCTGGTCTCCAACGCGATCCAGATCGCCGCCCATATCGAGCTGGACCCGGCCTGGGTGTTCTTCAACCCGCTGCCGGTGTTCCACTGTTTCGGCCTGACCGGCGGGGTGATCCTGCCGCTGCTGACCGGCATGAAGGCCTTCCAGTACCCCTCGCCGCTGCACACCAAGCAGATCCCGCCACTGCTGAAGGACGCCGGCGCCTCGGTACTGCTGGCCACCGACACCTTCGTCAACCAGTACGCCCGGGCCTCGGAAAGCGACGAGCTGAGCGGCCTGAAGTTCGTCGTCTGCGGGGCCGAGAAGGTCCGCGAGGAAACCCACAACCTGATCGCCGAGAAGTTCGGCAACGTGCCGGTGCTCGAAGGCTACGGCGCCACCGAGGCCTCGCCGGTCATCGCGGTCAACAAGCCCGACGACAACCGCCGGGGCACGGTCGGCGGCCTGCTGCCCGGCCAGGACTGGAAAATCGAGCCGGTCGAGGGCATCACCGAGGGCGGTCGCCTGCTGGTGCGCGGCCCCAACATCATGACGGGCTATCTGCGCGAGGACGGCGGCGTCGACGCCCCCGAGGGCGGCTGGCACGACACCGGCGACGTGGTGACGGTCACCGACGACCTGTGGATCACCATCAAGGGCCGCGTGAAGCGCTTCGCCAAGATCGGCGGCGAAATGGTCTCACTGACCGCCGCCGAGGACCTGGCCAGCGCCGTCTGGCCCGACGGCCGCCACGCCGTGATCTCGATGCCCGACAAGAAGAAGGGCGAGCGGCTGGTGCTGGTCACCGACCGCCAGGACGCCGACGTCTCGCCGCTGGTCGCCCACGCCCAGAGCATCGGGGCGCCGGAGCTGGCGGTGCCGCGCAAGATCCTCAAGGTCACCCAGGTGCCCGTGCTGGGCAGCGGCAAGACCGATTATGTCGCCATCCAGAGGATGGCCGATCAGGACGCCAAGGCCGCTTGATGGACCTGGCGGACATCGCCTCTTTCAAGAACCCCGGCGGGCCGCCCTGGCCCGTCGGGGTTTTTCGTTTTGACCGTCGACTAGGAGGGAGATCGACATGGAACGACTGATCGTCTGGACGCCGCGCGTGCTCAGCCTGCTGCGGATCATCGCCGCCCTGCTCTTCATGGAGCACGGCCTGATGAAGGTGTTCCACTTCCCCGGGCCGCAGCCGGGCGCGCCGGACCCGCTGCCGCCGATGCTGGTGGCCGCCGCGTGGCTGGAGATCATCGGCGGGACCCTGCTGGTGCTGGGCCTGTTCACGCGTCCCGTGGCCTTCGTCCTGTCGGGCCAGATGGCCGTGGCCTATTTCCTGGCCCACGCCTCGCAGGGCTTCTGGCCGGCCCTGAACGGCGGCGAGGCGGCGATCCTGTTCTGCTTCGTCTTCCTCTACCTGGTCTTCGCCGGGCCGGGCGAATGGAGCGTCGACGCCCAGGTGCGCAAGCGGCCGTAAGGTCGCTGCGAGCCAAACAAAAAGGGCGGCGCTCCGGAGCGCCGCCCTTCTCTTTTGCCGCTAGGCCAAGCCTAGATGTGCAGGACGCGGCCGTAGGCGTCGAGCGCGGCCTCGTGCATGGCCTCCGACATGGTCGGGTGGGCGTAGACGATGCCGTGCAGGTCTTCCTCGGTGGCCTCGAGCGTGATGGCCGTGACGAAGCCCTGGATCATCTCGGTGACCTCGTGGCCGATCATGTGGGCCCCGATCAGGGCGCCGGTCTTGCCGTCGAACACCGTCTTGACGAAGCCCTCGACCTCGCCCGCCGCCACGGCCTTGCCGTTGACGCGGAACGGGAAGCGGCCGGCCTTGACGTCGATACCGGCGGCCTTGGCCGCGGCTTCGGTCAGGCCCACCGAGGCGACCTGCGGGTTGGCGTAGGTGCAGCCCGGGATCGGCGAGTTGACGTGCGGGGTCTTGAAGCCGGCGATGAACTCGGCGGCGTGGATGCCTTCGTGGCTGGCCTTGTGGGCCAGCCAGGGCGGGCCGGCGGCGTCGCCGATGGCGTAGAGGCCCGGCACGTTGGTCTCGCCGTGCTTGCCGGTGACCACGTGGCCGCGGTCCATGTTCAGGCCGATCGCTTCCAGGCCCTCGGTGTTCGGGGCGATGCCGACGGCGACGATGCACTTCTCGGCGGTCAAGGTCTCGGCCTTGCCGCCGACCTCGACGGCCACCGAGACGCCGTCCTTGGTCTTCTCAACCTTGGTCACCTTGGCGCCGATGCGGAAGGTGATGCCGCGCTTCTCGAAGGCCTTCTGGGCGGCCTTGGAGACCTCGGCGTCCTCGACCGGCATGATGCGGTCGACGGCTTCCACGACGGTCACCTCGGCGCCCAGGGCGCGGTAGAAGCTGGCGAACTCGATGCCGATGGCGCCCGAGCCGATGACGACCAGCGACTTGGGCATGGCCTTGGGGGCCAGGGCGTCGCGATAGGTCCAGATCTTGTCGCCGTCCGAGACCGCGCCGATGGCCGGGATGTTCCGGGCCCGGGCGCCGCTGGCCAGGATCACGTTCTTGGCCTGGATGGTGCGGCTGCCGCCGGCCTTGAGGGCCACGACCACCTTCGGCGAGGGGTTGCCCTTCTCGAGCTTGGCCTCGCCTTCCACGACCTCGATCTTGTGCTTCTTCATCAGGAAGGCGATGCCCGAGGACATCTGCTTGGCCACGCCGCGCGAGCGCTCGATGATCTTGCCGAAGTCGAACGAGGCCTTCTCGACCGACAGGCCGTAGCCGCCCAGGTGCGACAGCTGCTCGTAGATCTCGCCGGACTTCAGCAGCGCCTTGGTGGGGATGCAGCCCCAGTTCAGGCAGATGCCGCCCAGGCTCTCGCGCTCGATGATCGCCGTCTTCAGGCCCAGCTGGCTGGCGCGGATCGCGGCCACATAACCGCCGGGGCCGGCTCCGATGACGACGACGTCGAATTCCGTGGACATGTCTTTCGTATCCTAGCTTTTGACGCCGTCGGGGGGAGCCGGCCGGCGTCGGTCGATCGGTCCCGAGGACCGGTCCAGGAGAGCGTTACAGCAGGGCCTCGACGGCCTGCTTGAGGTCTTCAGGCTTGGTGGTCGGGGCGAAGCGTTCGACGACTTCACCGTCGCGACCGATCAGGAACTTGGTGAAGTTCCACTTGATCGCCTCGGTGCCCAGGAGACCCTTCTGCTCGTGCTTGAGATAGGCGTAGAGCGGATGGGCCGACGGGCCGTTGACGTCGATCTTGGCCAGGACCGGGAAGGTCACGTCGTAGGTCAGCGAGCAGAAGTTCGCGATCTCCTCGGCGTTCCCAGGCTCCTGAGCCCCGAACTGGTTGCAAGGGAAGGCCAGGACGGTGAAGCCCTTGTCCTTGTACTCCCGGTACAGCGCCTCCAGCCCCTCGTACTGGGGGGTGAAGCCGCACTTGCTGGCCGTGTTGACGATCAGCAGCACCTGGCCGCGATAGTCGGCCAGGCTTGCGTCCTGGCCGTCCAGCGTCTTGGCGGAGTAGTCGTAGACGGACATCCCTGCCCTCCCCTATGCCGCTTAGACGATCAGGGTCAGCGGCTCTTCGATCAGCGGCTTGAAGGCAGCCAGGAACTTGGCCCCGATCGCGCCATCGACCACGCGGTGGTCGCAGGTCAGGGTGACGGTCATCACCGTGGCCACGGCCAGCTGGCCGTCCTTGACCACCGGACGCTGCTCGCCGGCCCCGACGCTCATGATCGCGCCTTGCGGCTCGTTGATGATCGAAGCGAACTGCTTGATGCCGAACATGCCCAGGTTGGAGACCGAGAAGGTGCCGCCCTGGAATTCCTCGGGCTTCAGCTTCTTGGCCTTGGCGCGGGCGGCCAGGTCCTTCACCTCGGCCGAGATCTGGGCCAGGCCCTTGGTCTCGGCGGCGCGGACGATCGGGGTGATCAGGCCGCCGTCGATGGCCACGGCCACGGCGATGTCGGCGTGCTTGTGCAGGGCGATGCCTTCGGGGGTGTAGGAGGCGTTGGCCTCCGGCACGCGCTTCAGGGCCACCGCCGCGGCCTTGATGATGATGTCGTTCACCGACACCTTCACGCCCTGGCCTTCCAGCAGGTGGTTGATCTTGGCGCGCGCGGCCAGCAGGGCGTCGATCTCCAGATCGATGACCAGCGGGAAGTGCGGCACGTCGCGGAAGCTGTCGGTCAGGCGGCGCGCGATGGTCTTGCGCATGCCGTCCAGCGGGACCAGGTCGTACGAGCCGGCCGGGATGCCCTGCTGCTCCAGCGACTGCACCTTGCGCGGCTCGGCGGCGGCGGCCGGGGCCGAAGCGCCGGCGGCCGGAGCGGCCTTGGCGGCGGGCGCGCCGCCCTTCTGGGCGGCTTCCACGTCGGCCTTGACCACGCGGCCGTGCGGGCCGGTGCCGGGGATCGACTTCAGGTCCAGGTTCGCGGCCGAGGCCAGGCGACGGGCCAGCGGCGAGGCGAAGACGCGGTCGCCGGTCGGCGTAGCCGCGGGAGCGGCCTTGGCGGGCGCGGCGGTCTCGCCGGCGGCCTGGGCGGGCGCGGCCGGAGCCGGAGCGGCCTTCGGCGCTTCAGCGGCCGGAGCAGCCTTGGCGGGAGGCGGCGCCGGGCTCTCGCCCTCGCCGGCCAGCTTGGCGATCGGAGCGTTGACCTTGACGTTCTCGGTCCCGGCCTCGACCAGGATGGCCTCGACCACGCCTTCATCGACGGCTTCGACTTCCATCGTCGCCTTGTCGGTCTCGATCTCGGCGATCACGTCGCCGGCCTTGACGGTGTCGCCGACCTTGACGTGCCACTTGGCGAGGGTCCCCTCCTCCATGGTGGGCGACAGGGCGGGCATCAGGATGTCGATCGACATTGAGCTTCTTCCTCAAGCGTTCGGGACGGCTTCGACCAAGGTGGTCGGCGTCCATTTGGCCTTGCGACGGGCAAGGCGTTGTTCGTCCGTTTCGTCGTGATAGTCCAGCCGTTCGGGCACGCGATCGGCGAAACCCGGCAGGTCGGTCCCCACGACGTTGAGGGTGGCGTAGGCCTGGCCCTCGTCCTCGATCATCGCCGCCACGTAGCAGGCGCATTCGCGACAGATCAGGAAGTCCACCGCCCGCCGCCCGAACCGGTAGCGCATCAGCGCCCCCGGGGCGGCGGTGATGTGCAGGCGGCTGGCCGGATCGCTGGTCGTGCGCCCGCCCTGCCGACGGCAGAACGAGCACTGACAGGCCCGCAGCGGCAACTGGTCCAGCGGCTTGCCGTGGTCCAGTTGCACATGCACCGCGCCGCAGTGGCAGGAGCCGTTGAGGGTCTGGGTCATGAGCGCCTCCGAGCCCGTTCACACAGGCCAGGGCCTAGGTGAACGGGCCGGATGATCACCGGTAGCAGACCGTCTTGGCCGCCTTGACGATCTTGGGGACCGAAGGCAGCGACAGGGCTTCCAGGTTCGCCGCGTAAGGCAGCGGCACGTCTTCCTGGTGCACCCGCAGCGGCGGGGCGTCCAGGTAGTCGAAGCCGAACTCGGTGATCCGGGCGACGATCTCGGCGCCGACGCCCATCGGGCCCCAGCCTTCCTCGACCGTGACCAGGCGGTTGGTCTTCTTGACGCTTTCCAGGATCGTGTCGTGGTCCAGCGGACGGATCGTGCGCAGGTCGACGACCTCCGCCGAGATGCCTTCCTTGGCCAGTTCCTCGGCCGCCTGCAGGGCGAAGCCCACCATGCGGCTGTAGGCCACCAGGGTGACGTCCGAGCCTTCGCGACGAACCTTGGCCTTGCCGATCGGCACGATCCAGTCCTCGACGTCCGGGATGTCGAACTCGTGGCCGTACATCATCTCGTGTTCGAGGAAGACGATCGGGTTCGGGTCGCGGATGGCGGCCTTCATCAGGCCCTTGGCGTCGGCCGCGTCGTACGGCGCGATGACCTTCAGGCCCGGGATGTTGCCGTACCAGGCCGCGTAGTCCTGGCTGTGCTGGGCGCCGACCCGCGAGGCCGCGCCGTTGGGGCCGCGGAACACGATCGACGACTTGATCTGGCCGCCCGACATGTACAGAGTCTTGGCGGCCGAGTTGATGATCTGGTCGATCGCCTGCATGGCGAAGTTCCAGGTCATGAACTCGACGATCGGCTTCAGGCCGGCCATGGCCGCGCCGACCCCGAGGCCGGCGAAGCCGTGCTCGGTGATCGGCGTGTCGATGACGCGCTTGTCGCCGAACTCCTGCAGCAGGTCGCGGCTGACCTTGTAGGCGCCCTGGTACTGGGCGACTTCCTCGCCCATCAGGAAGACCTTGTCGTCGCGGCGCATCTCTTCGGCCATGGCGTCGCGCAGGGCGTCGCGGACCGTGATCTTCTTCAGCGGCGTGCCTTCCGGGATTTCCGGGTCGGCGAAGGTCGAGGCGGCCGAGATCGGCGCGGCGGCCGGAGCCGAGGCGGCGACCGGAGCGGGCGCGGCCTCAGCGGCCGGAGCGGCGGCGGAAGCCGGCGAAGCGGCTTCGCCCTCGCCCTTAAGCTTGGCGATCAAGGTGTTGACCTTGACGTTCTCCGAGCCGGCCGGAACCAGGATGGCTTCGATCACGCCCTCGTCCACGGCTTCGACTTCCATCGTCGCCTTGTCGGTCTCGATCTCGGCGATCACGTCGCCGGCCTTGATGGTGTCGCCTTCCTTGACCAGCCACTTGGCCAGGGTCCCCTCTTCCATCGTCGGGGACAGGGCGGGCATCAGGATGTCCGTCACTGGGCGGCCTCCAGGTATACGTCGGTGTACAGTTCGGAAGGATCGGGCTCGGGGCTGGTGCGGGCGAATTCGGCCGCCTCGGCCACGATGCGCTTCACCTCGGCGTCGACGACCTTCAGGTCGTCCTCGGTGACGCCGGCCTTGGCCAGGCGCTCCTTCAGGTGGTCGATCGGGTCGCGGGTCTGCTTGACGTTGTCGACCTCGTCCTTCGTCCGGTACTTGGCCGGGTCGGACATCGAGTGGCCGCGATAGCGATAGGTTTTCATCTCGAGGATGAACGGACCCTGGCCGCTACGGGCGTGCTCGGCGGCGCGGGCCCCGGCCTCGGCCACGGCGATCACGTCCATGCCGTCGACTTCCTCGCCCGGAATCCGGAACGACGTGCCGCGCTTGTGGAAGGCGGTTTCCGACGCCGAACGCTCGACGCTGGTGCCCATGGCGTACTGGTTGTTCTCGATCACGTACACGACCGGCAGCTTCCACAGCTGGGCCATGTTGAAGCTCTCGTAGACCTGGCCCTGGTTGGCCGCGCCGTCGCCGAAATAGGCGAAGGCCACATTGCCGTTGCCGCGGTAGTGGTTGTTCAGCGCCAGGCCGGTGCCGAGCGACACCTGGGCGCCGACGATGCCGTGGCCGCCGTAGAAGCCGGTCTCGATGTCGAACATGTGCATCGAGCCGCCCTTGCCGCGCGACGAACCGCCCGCGCGGCCGGTCAGCTCGGCCATGACTTCGTTGGGGTCCATGCCCGCGGCCAGCATGTGGCCGTGGTCGCGGTAGCCCGTGATGATCTGGTCGCCCTTGACCTTGATCGACTGCATGCCGACGGCGATGGCTTCCTGACCGATGTAGAGGTGGCAGAAGCCGCCGATCAGGCCCATGCCGTACAGCTGGCCGGCGCGCTCCTCGAAGCGGCGGATCAGCAGCATGTCCTGGTAGAATTTCAGAAGCTCGTCCTTGCCGACGAAGGTGTTGACACCGGTGGCATCACCCTTCCCCGCGGGGGCTTCACCCTTGCGCGTACGCGCCATTCAACTCTCCCTGGCCAATCTTCATCGCGGCCTACTCCTGAACGCCCACCGCCGAATGAACCTTCGGTTCCGCGTTAGATGGGCGCCCGTTGTCAAACCCGAAACGGGCCAGGCTCACCTGATCCGTCGGCAGAGCCGCGGGACCGGTTCCCGTACCAAACGCTCAGCGCGGGGTGCGGATCACATAGTCCTTGGGGTCGGCGTATCCCAGGAGCGAACGCGCGCGTTCTTCCAGAAGGTCCGCCGACAAACTGCCGCTGCGTAATAGACGAGCACGGGCCTCCAGGTCCATCCTTTCGGCGCGGATCTTCTTCAACTCCAGCGTCTTGGCGGCGAGATCTGCGTTGCGCTGCGACGTCGACAGCAGGCCGCGTTCGCCCGTCAGGGCGTGAAACACGAAGTAAGTGATCAGCAGAAGGAGCGCCGCGGTCGGCAGGAAAGGTTGCAGTCGGGCGAACATCAGCGATTCCCAGGAGGGGAAGTTTACCCTGCCCGATCATGCTTAACGCCTTACTAAACGGGGGGTTTGCGAAGGTCGGGACAAGATGTCGAAAGCAGCTCCCTAACGCTTTCATTTGAGATGGTTTCAAGGGCATCTAGATACCGCGTCGCAGCATCTGAACGGCCGTTTGGAGCCATTTTTTGCGGCGGTGCGGCGAGGCGCCGTTTTTGCTTTTAGAAAAATTGTTGGTGAATTTTGGCGCCCGGCGCCTCGAAAACGGGCGTCCGGACCTTCGGGAACGAGAATCGTAACATCCGAAACGAAAAAGGCGGCGCTGGAAGCGCCGCCTTTCGTCGTCCGGGAGCCTTAAAACTAGCGGCCCTTGAGCACCGCGCGGCCGGCGTAGACGGCCTGGTCGTCGAGGGCCTCCTCGATGCGCAGCAGCTGGTTGTACTTGGCCAGACGGTCCGAGCGGGCCAGCGAGCCGGTCTTGATCTGACCGCAGTTCAGGGCCACGGCCAGGTCGGCGATGGTCGAGTCCTCGGTCTCGCCCGAACGGTGGCTCATGACGCTGGTGTAGGCGTTGCGGTGGGCCAGGTCGACGGCGTCGATGGTCTCCGACAGGGTGCCGATCTGGTTGACCTTGATCAGGATCGAGTTGGCCAGGCCCTTGTCCAGGCCCAGCTGCAGGCGCTTGGGGTTGGTGACGAACAGGTCGTCGCCGACCAGCTGGACCTTCTTGCCCAGGGTGTCGGTCAGCAGCTTCCAGCCTTCGAAGTCGTCTTCCGACATGCCGTCCTCGATCGACAGGATCGGGAACTTGTTCGCCAGGTTGGCCAGGTAGTCGACCATCTGGGCCGGGTCGAGGCTCTTGCCCTCGCCTTCCAGCTCGTACTTGCCGTTCTTGAAGAACTCGGTGGCGGCGACGTCCAGGCCCAGAACGAAGTCCTCGCCCGACTTGTAGCCGGCCGCTTCGCCGGCCTTGACGATGAAGGCCAGGGCGTCTTCGGCCGAGCCGAGGTTCGGGGCGAAGCCGCCCTCGTCGCCGACGTTGGTGTTGTGGCCGGCGTCCTTCAGGGCCTTCTTCAGGCCGTGGAAGATCTCCGCGCCCATCCGCAGGGCCTCGGCGAAGGTCGGGGCGCCGGTCGGCAGGATCATGAATTCCTGGATGTCGATCGGGTTGTCGGCGTGGGCGCCGCCGTTGATGATGTTCATCATCGGCACGGGCAGGACGCGGGCCGAAACGCCGCCGACGTACTTGTAGAGCGGCAGGCCGGCCGACTCGGCGGCGGCCTTGGCGGTGGCCAGCGAGACGCCGAGGATGGCGTTGGCGCCCAGGCGGCTCTTGTTGGGCGTGCCGTCCAGCTCGATCATCAGATTGTCGATGCGGCGCTGGTCCTCGGCATCGACGCCCGACAGCGCGTCGAACAGTTCGCCGTTGACCGCCTCCACGGCCGCCTTGACGCCCTTGCCGCCGTAGCGGGACTTGTCGCCGTCGCGCTTTTCGACGGCTTCATGGGCGCCCGTCGAGGCGCCCGACGGCACGGCGGCGCGGCCGAAGGCCCCGTCTTCCAGGACGACATCGACCTCGACCGTCGGATTGCCGCGGCTGTCCAGGATTTCGCGGGCGATGATGTCGACGATCTCGGTCATGGGAGCTCCCCTTTCAAAAGGCGCCTCCCCTTAGCGGCGTGGGCCGCGAACCGCAACCAGCGCTCGCCGGATCGTCGATCAGATCGTCGGAACGAACGTTCGGGTCAGGCCTCGAGGATCGGCGGCGTCCAGCCCTTGCCGAGGCGGAACTTCACGCGGTCGGAGCCGAAGTCCAGCTCGACCCGGGCGAACATCTTCAGCACGTCGACCCCCAGCAGCACGGCGGGGCGGCTGTTGAGGTTCCAGATATCGAAGATGTGCAGGTCGGCCAGCACCAGCGGCAGGTTGGTCATCCGCAGGGCGCCCATCTCGATCGAGCGGACGACGCGCAGTTCGCCCACGGTCGCCTCGCCCGCCGCGCCGACCAGGCGGATGGCCATGGACGGTTCGGGCTTGCGGCGCACCCGCAACTTGATCGCCTCGGCCAGAGCCATGTTGCCCATGCTGGCGCCGGAGCCGGAGTCGATGAAGGCCACGCAGCGCACGCCGCTGACCCGGGCGTTGGCCACCGCCAACCGGCCGAAGCGGGCGTCGGCGACCACCGAGACCTCACGCACACCGGGATAGGCGGCCGTCATCGAGGTGCTGCGACGCACCTCCAGCCGCTTGCGGCGGAAATCCATGATGACGTTGCGGTCGTCCAGCATGTCGACGCCCAACAGACCGTCCACGCCCAGGCGTTCGGGGCTCAGCACCGGCAGTTCGGCGTTCCTCATGCGGGAATCGCCGGCCACCATCAGCGGCACCTTGGCCGTGGGCGTCAGGGCCGAACCGCCTACCCCGTGCAGCATCACGTCGGGCCCGCGCTCCAGAGCCAGCTTCGCCGCCAGGGTCGTCGACAGCGCGCTGCGGTCGGCCCCCGTGTCGACGACGAAGGCGAAGGGCCCCTGCCCGTTGATGAAGACCTCGACCGTCATGCGGTCGATCGCGTCCAGGGCGGTGTCGAGGAAGATCGGCGGCGCCTCCTCGACCGGGGGCGTCACGCCGGGCGGCGGCGCGGGCGGCGGCGGCGTCGGCGCGGTCTGCAGCGAAGCCGGCTGCAGCAGGGCCGCGGGCGTCGAGGATCGAGCCCAGGCCTGCTCGGCCATCAGCGACAATCCCAGTCCCGCCGCGATGTTTCGGCGTGTGAGCATGGGTGAATCTCCCTGCCGTCAAGATAACACGGTTATTCGACGACGTTGTCGAAATCCGCATCCAGCCAAGCATGGGAGCCGCCGCGCCACTTGGGGAAAGCTGCGCCGAAAAGCGAAAAGGCGGCGGTCCGGGGACCGCCGCCTTTCAGGCTTCGTCTTGTCGCCCGACCCCGGCTATTTCACCGGGGCGAGGCTGACCGGAAGGACTAGTCTTCCTTCGGGGTCAGGATCTGCTTGCCGTTGTACAGGCCGGTCTTCAGATCGACGTGGTGCGGACGGCGCAGTTCGCCCGAGTCCTTGTCCTCGACGAAGGAGTTGGCGCCCAGGGCGTGGTGCGACCGGCGCATGTTCCGGCGAGAAGGCGAAGTTTTTCTTTTAGGAACGGCCATCGAAGTGACTCTGCTCGCTGAGCGTGAAAATCGGAAGCGGCGACTCGGGAAAGACCCAGGCCGCCGCGTGAGGGCGCGCTTATGCCCGAATCTGTTCGGAGATGCAACCGCGCTTGTTAGACGAGTCGTCCCTGCTCTTTCGCCGCCGCGATGAAGCTGGCGAACAGGGGGTGCGGGGCGAACGGACGGCTCTTCAGTTCGGGGTGATATTGCACCCCGATGAACCACGGATGGTCCTCGCGCTCGACGATCTCGGGCAGCACGCCGTTGGGCGAGCGGCCGGTCAGTTTCAGGCCGGCGTCCTCCATCAGGTGGGCGTAGCCGATGTTGACCTCGTAGCGGTGGCGGTGGCGCTCGCTGATCTCGGTGCCGCCGTAGATCTCGGCGACCTTCGAACCGGCCGTCAGGACGGCCTCGTAGGCCCCCAGGCGCATGGTGCCGCCCAGATCGTCGTTGCTGCGCCGCTGGACGGTCTCGTTGCCCTTGATCCACTCGGTCATAATGCCGACCACCGGACGCTCGGTGGGGCCGAACTCGCTGGACGAGGCGTCCTTGATGCCGGCCACGTTCCGCAGGGTCTCGATGACCGCCATCTGCATGCCGAAGCAGATGCCGAAGTACGGCACCTTGCGTTCGCGGGCGAACTGGGCGGCGCGGATCTTGCCCTCCGCGCCCCGCTCGCCGAAGCCGCCGGGCACCATGATGGCGTGGGCGTTCTCGAGCCGCGCGGCGGCCGCGCCCTCCTCGCCCTCGAAGGTCTCGCTCTCGACCCAGTCCAGGTTGACCTTGACCTTGTTGGCCAGGCCGCCGTGGTGCAGGGCCTCGATGAGGGACTTATAAGCGTCCTTCAGGACCGTGTACTTGCCGACCACGGCGATGGTCACTTCGCCGTCGGGGTGGTTGACGGTCTGGTCGATCGCTTCCCAGCGCGACAGGTCCGGCTTGGGCGCGTCGCTCATGCCGAACACGTCCAGCACCTCGGCGTCCAGGCCTTCCTTGTGATAGTCGATCGGCACGGCGTAGATCGACGAGCTGTCCATCGCCTGGATCACGGCGCTGGGGCGCACGTTGCAGAACTGGGCGATCTTGCGCTTTTCCTCGACCGGGATCTCCTGCTCGCAGCGGCACAGCAGGATGTCGGGCTGGATGCCGATCGAGCGCAGTTCCTTGACCGAGTGCTGGGTCGGCTTGGTCTTCATCTCGCCGGCCGTCTTGATGAACGGCAGCAGGGTCAGGTGCACGTAGCAGCTCTGATTGCGCGGCAGGTCCTGGCGCAGCTGGCGGATGGCCTCGAAGAACGGCAGGCCCTCGATGTCGCCGACGGTGCCGCCGATCTCGACCAGCACGAAGTCGACCGGCTTCTCGCCCGTCTCGTCCATGGCCGGCGACAGGACGAAGTCCTTGATCTCGTTGGTGACGTGCGGGATCACCTGGACGGTCGCGCCCAGATAGTCGCCGCGGCGTTCCTTCTCGATGATCGTCTTGTAGATCTGGCCGGTGGTGATGTTGTCGGCCTTGGTGGCCGACACGCCGGTGAAGCGCTCGTAGTGGCCGAGGTCCAGGTCGGTCTCGGCCCCGTCGTCGGTCACGAAGACCTCGCCGTGCTGATACGGGCTCATCGTGCCCGGATCGACGTTGAGATAGGGGTCGAGCTTACGAAGGCGGACCTTGTAGCCGCGTGCCTGAAGAAGCGCTCCGAGCGCCGCGGAGGCGAGGCCTTTTCCCAATGAGGAAACCACGCCGCCGGTGATGAAGATGTACCGGGTCATGGGCGATCAGATTAGCCGTGATTCGTCCTCGCCGGGGAAAAGACCGGCGTTCATCAACAGTAAAATGCCGCCGGCCCTTACTGGGCCGGCTTCTGGTCGGCCGCGGCCGGGGCGCTGATCACCGGAACCGGCGCGGCGGCCGGCGCCTTGGGGGCCGGAGCCTTGGCGGCCGGAGCGGGCGCCGAGACGGTCGGGGCCGGGGCGCTGATCTGGGGGGCCGGGGCCTGGATCGTGGCCGGGCCGGCGGCGGTCGGAGCCGAGGGGACCGGAATGGTCGTGGTCGGGGCCGGGGCGGTCGGACCAGCCGGCAACGGCGCGGCGTTCAGGGTCTTGCTGTCCAGGCCGTCGAGCTTCAGTCGGTCGACCACGGAATTGGTCGAGCCCTGGCGACCCGTCAGGACGGTCAGCACGATGCTGATGATCAGGAAGATCGAGAACAGGATCCAGGTCGTGCGGGTCAGCAGGTCGCCGGCGCCGCGGGCGGTCATGAAACCGCCGCCGCCGCCGCCCATGCCTAGGGCGCCCCCTTCGGAGCGCTGCATCAGCACCACGCCGATCAGGACGACGCAAACGATAATGTTGATGGCCAGCAGAACGCCGATGAGCATGTCTAAATCGATCTCGATCCGGGCGACGGACGCATCCGCCGCGAAAAACGAAGCGGCCCCTCTATCACTTGCGACGAGCCCGCGCCATAGCTGGGGACGAACCGTCCGCACTCAAGACCATTCCCCACGTCCGTATCAGGTCCTTTCCGCCGCATGATCCTCGAGACCGAACGCCTCAGGCTGACGCCGCTGACGCTTGAGGACGCCCCCCTTGTCTACCCGTTCATGAGCGATCCGGAGGTGATGGCCCACTGGGACCGCGCCGCCATCGAGGATCCCGACGAGGTCGCCGCCGCCGTCGCCGCCCAGGTCGCCGAAATGGCCGAGCGCCGGGCGCTGTACTGGGCGATCCGCCACGCCAAGAGCGACTGGTTCCTGGGCTATTGCGAACTGGTCGACCTGGACTGGCGGCACCATCGCGGCGAGCTGGGCTTCATCATCACGCGCGACGCCTGGGGCCAGGGCTACGCCACCGAGGCCGCCGCCGCCCTGCTGGCCCACTGCGCCTCGTCCCTGGGCCTGAAGCGGATGATCGCCCGCACCCATGTCGGCGACAGCCGGGCGGAGAAGGTGCTGGAGAAGCTGGGCTTCGAGCAGGAAGGCTATCTGAAGGGCCATGTGGACCGCGACGGGGAGCGGCGGGATTGCCGGCTCTACGGGTTGCTGTTCTAGGGGTTTCCTCGAGACTGCTTCGGTCGGGGACATGCCCTTGGGCGTGTCCCCAAGTCTTGGCTCGGCGCTTTCTGATGGGGACACGCGCGAGCGCATGTCCCCGGCCGGGAAGCCCGGCGGGTGATGGGAAGGGTGCGAAGCGCCCGGGCCTCGCCCGGAGTAGCTTTGATGTTGTTACCGTTTCGACGAAGTCAGGCGCTTCGCGCGGAACCGTTATCCGGAAGCCTTCGGATCGCGGATTTTTAACCCGCTCCGAGAGAGGCCCCCGACGGGCGGGGTGCTGGCCGCACCCCGGACCGCCTGGGCGATTTCAGCCCAGGCCTGTTGCGTCCGCCGATCCCCCGCCGCCTGGGTTTCGTCTTCACAGAAGAACCTGCCCAGGACCGCCGCGAAGGCGTCACTCAAGACCACCGGCGAGCGCTTCCCGCTCGTCCACCCC
>NZ_JONW01000012.1 GCF_000712075.1 Caulobacter sp. UNC358MFTsu5.1 | reverse complement strand
GACGTCGAGCACGGCCTGGGCGAAGGCGGCGGGCGCCTCCTGCGGCAGGTTGTGGCCGATCCCGCCCGTGATCAGGCGGTGGGCGTAGGGGCCCTTGAACTTGCCCGCATAGGCGGCCGGCTGCGGATGCGGGGCGCCGTTGGCGTCGCCTTCCATCGTGATGGCGGGGATGGTGATCGGCGGGCCGGCGGCCAGCTTGGCCTCCAGGTCGTCGAACTGGGCCTCGCCCTGGGCCAGGCCCAGCCGCCAGCGGTAGTTGTGGATCACGATGTCGACGTGGTCGGGATTGACGAACGACTTGGCCGTGCGGGCGAAGGCGGCGTCGTCGAACGTCCACTTCGGCGAGGCCAGGGTCCAGATCAGCCGGTTGAACGCCTCGGTGTTGGCCGCGTAGCCGGCTCGGCCGCGCTCGGTGGCGAAGTAGAACTGGTACCACCACTGGAGTTCCGCCGCGGGCGGCAGCGGGGCGGCGTTGGCCTTCTGGCTGCCGATCAGATAGCCGCTGACCGAGACCAGCGCCTTGCACCGCTCGGGCCAGAGGGCGGCCAGGATGTCGGCGGTCCGCGCGCCCCAGTCGAAGCCGGCGACGACGGCCTGCTTGATCTCCAGGGCGTCGAGCAGGGCGATCCCGTCCATGGCCAGGGCGGCCTGCTGGCCGTTGCGCGGCGTGTCGGTCGAACGGAAGCGGGTGGTCCCGTGGCCGCGCAGGTGCGGGACGATCACCCGATGGCCGGCGGCGGCCAGCCGCGGGGCGACCTCGACGAAGGCGTGGATGTCGTAGGGCCAGCCGTGCAGCAGCAGCACCGCCGGGCCGTCCTTGGGGCCCATCTCGACATAGCCGACGTTCAGCACGCCCGCGTCGATCTGCTTGACGGCGTCGAAGGCGGTGGTCGGAATGATCGTTGCCTTAGCCGAGGTTTCGGCGCGGGCGCCGAGTGGAAGGCCGGCAAGTATGGTCGCAAGGGTCGCCGCGCGGATGAAGCCACGCCGATCGGTGTCTTTGTCCTCCAGGGGAGTCAGCATTACGAGATCCTCGGGCTGCGGGTTCCAGGGAAGGCTAGACGATCCGAGGCCGGGTCGGCGTTAGCGAGTGTGAGCGGGCGTGATCGCTTGCGATCGACCCGGTCCGACACTGAGACGAGGTCTAGGCCGTCCGTCCGCCGTCGATCATCAGACTGGAACCCGTCCCCTTCGAGATCACGGAGCCCACGCGAGACGCTCTGGGTTCGATGAGCCTGCCCTGCGAAGGTCGTGTTCCTGGGGCGGCCCGAGGGCGACTTATGGCGCAGTTCGGTCTGTCGCGGTGAGATCGCGCAGTCTCCTTCGGAGCCTAGTTCTGAGAGGTTGTAACCACCCTCTCTCAAAGAGAGAGAGCGTAAGAAACTTATCCCCCTCTCTCCCGGCGTGTTTCCTCAACGAAAACAACGCCCCGAAATCACTTATCCTCCCCCTCTCACGCCGCCGTATGATCAGACCACCTCGAGGCGATGGGGAGGGCGCTAAGGCCTGCGACCTTCGCGGCCTTGGGGCGCGGTCGAGCGGGCGTGCTCGTCGGCGGCGGTCTCGTGAGGGGCCGCGACCCTCGTCATCTGGTGCTGGCCGAGCCCGGAACACGGATACGGCGTTGACGAAGGGGCCGGCGGGGGCGGCAGGCATGGGGTGACCCATGCGTTCCGGGACCGGGCGACGCGAGCCCGGCCTGCTCGTCGGGGGCTAAGATCGGCGAGGTCCGAACAGGACCCACCGCCGGACGCTCCCGCAGAACGATCGCGCGGAGCGTCGGTCCTGGTCGAAACGGTATTTCATTCAAAGCTTCCGGGCCTGGCCCGGCGCTCCGCAGCCCTCCCCGAACTTCAGCGGCTCGCCGCGTGAGGCGGTCAAGCCATGTCGAAAGGAGACGAGCCATGCCGAGATCCAAGATCCGCGCCGCCCATCGCGCCGCCCGCCTGGCGGCGGAGGGGCGGGTCGAAGGCCAGGGGGACGATGCGGGCCGTACGCCGGCGCGCGTCGACTATGTCCGTCGAGAGATCCGTCGGCGCCTGGGGATCACCCTTGCCAGGACGGCGCTGACGGACGGGACGCGACAGGTCGAGCCCTCGCCGTGCGAGGCCGAGGCGGGGATAGAGGGGGATATGGGGTGAGGCGCTCGCCGCCCCGTCGCCGCCTATTCCGGCGGGCAGCCCTTGAACTCGCCGACCTTGGTCACCGAGAGGGTCGAGAGGTTCAGGCCCATCAGCGGCTTCATCGAGGCCGCGCCCTTGCCGCTGAACAGGTCCAGCTTGTTGCCCTTGATCGCGCCGCCGACGTCGGAGGCGTACCAGTAGCCGTCATGGGTTTCGCCGTTGGGCATCGGCAGGCCGACGGTTTCCTTGATGAACACCACGGTGCGGCGCGGGATCACGTCCTTGTCGACCGCCAGGGTGCGCATGGCCACGACCTTGCAGCCCAGGCTGTCCAGCGCGCGGATGCCCTTGGCGCCGGCGTGGTACAGGGTGGCCTTCATCTTGTATTCGACCGAGCCCGGCACGGTGCCCGTCAGGGCGCCCGTGATCAGGTCGCCCAGCGGGTCGTTCCGCACAGGCGTGGCGTCGGCGGCCAGGGCGGGGAGGGCGATGGACATGGCCGCGGCGGCCAGAAATCCCGCAAACGTGCGTCGCATCGAGGGGTTCCTCTTATCGGCGTATAGGTCTCGGTCGGCGGCCTGATTACTAAGATCACGGCGGCGTGACAACCCACTTGCGGGCGACCCGATGCCGCGCTGCATCCTTAACGGCGGCGTCCGGCGCCATCGTTTGAAGCGGGTTTTGGTTCCACGGCGCCCGCTATCGCTTGGCGGACAAGGGATTGCGTGCTGACGCTCGTTCGCTCGCGCGGCGCGCTCTGGCGGTCGTCGTCCGGGTGGCCTAAACCGGAGTCGCCCACGGTTTTTGTGGCGGCGCACACGTCTCGAGCAGGTCCCGGGGGACCGGCCGAGTCGCGGCGGTCGCCGGAGCCGGCCCGGCCCTCAGTTCGTTGGAGCGCTCATGAAGTCGTCAGCCCGCCCCCTTGGCCGTCCCCTTGGCCGTCTGTTGACCAGCGCCGCGCTGGTCGCCGCCCTGGCCGCCCCCGCGAGCTCGGCCTTCGCCTGGGGCGCCTGGGGCCACCGCATGGTCGGCGTCGTCGCCGCCGAGAGCTTCCCCAGCGACGTGCCGGCCTTCCTGCGCACGCCGGAGGCCGTGGCGGCGATCGGCGAGTACGCCCGCGAGCCGGACCGCTGGAAGGGCTCGGGCAAGGTGCACGACACCGACCGCGACGCCGCCCACTTCCTCGACATCGACGACGAGGGGAAGATGTACGGCGGGCCGAAGTTCTCGGTGGAGACCCTGCCGCCCACCCGCGCCGACTACGAGAAGAGCCTGGCCCTGGTCGGCCACGACAGCTGGAACGCCGGCTACCTGCCGTATTCGATCATCGACGGCTACCAGCAGTTGGTGAAGGACTTCACCTACTGGCGCATCCTGAAGTCGGTGTCGGTGACCGAGAAGGACAAGGTCCGGAAGGCCTATTACGTCGCCGACCTGAAGCGGCGCGAGGAGCTGCTGGTCCGCGACCTGGGCGTCTGGGCCCACTATGTCGGCGACGCCAGCCAGCCGCTGCACCTGTCGGTGCACTACAACGGCTGGGGCGACTACCCGAACCCGAACGGCTACACCCAGAGCAAGGCCACCCACGGCAGCTTCGAGGGGCCGCTGGTCAAGGCGGTGGCGGTGAACGCCGACGTCAAGAAGCTGGTGCCGGCCTACAAGGACTGCGGCTGCACGATCGAGCAGCGCACCGTCGGCTATCTCAGCGACACGGTCACCTATGTGGAACCGCTCTACAAGCTGGAGAAGGAAGGCGGCCTGGTCGCGACCGACCCGCGGGCTAAGGCCTTCGTCGACGCCCGCCTGGCGGCCGGGGCGACCCAGCTGCGCGACATGGTGGTCGACGCCTGGAAGGCCAGCGCCACGGGCAAGATCGGTTACCGTCCGGAGATCACCGTCGACGACGTGATCGCCGGCAAGGCCGATCCGTGGAACGACCTGTACGGCAAGGACTGATCCCTTGCTGGCGTTCGACGCGCCCGAACGGGGTCTGGAGTACAAGCACCGCTGGGCCGCCTTCGGCATCGCCGAGGGGGCCAACGGGACCATCGCCCTGGTGCAGGTGCGCAAGCCGGGCCGCGACCCCTATTTCGACCTGCCGGGCGGGGCGGTGGACGGCGGCGAGGACGAAACCGCCGCCGTCGTCCGCGAGTTCGGCGAGGAGACCGGCCTGGTCGTCGAGGTCGGGCGGCGGGTGATCGAGGTCAGCCAGCCGTTCCTGAAGTCCGACGGCCAGCCGGTGTGCAACAACGGCGGCATCTATGTCGTGACGGTGGTCGGCGAGAAGCCCGAACTGAAGGTCGAGGACGACCACCTCCTGGTGTGGCTCGACCCGCGCGACGCCGTGGTGGCCTTGCGCCACGACGCCCACGCCTGGGCCGTGGCGGCCTGGCTGAGGCGGGGCTAGCCCTTGGCCAGCAGCGCCTTGGCCTTCTCCGGGGCGACCTGGTCGAAGATCATCCGCAGGTGCTGGTCCTTGGCGTGGTCGTTGTGCAGGTCCCAGGCCAGGGAGACGGGCAGCTTCAGCCGCCCGCCGTCGGCCAGTTTCGCCACCAGCACGCGCCAGCTGAAGCCGTCGCCGGGATCGCCCAGCGGGTCCTTGAACTCCAGCGGCGCGGGATCGCGCAGACGGAAGGCGCGGCCCTCGTGGGCCTCGAACCAGGCGATGTCGGCCTGGGCGATCGGGTCCACGGCCGGCGCGACCAGCTTGCCCTTGAGATTGCGGACCATGACGGCCTCCTGAACGGGAGCGGGGTCTCTAGCGCCTTTGGGGCCGTTGAACCAGCGCACCGGCGGGCGAGAAATATATCCGGGTAATATTGACTCGATAAAATACCCGGGTAAAAAGCGCGCATGGAAACGACGAACGATCGACGCGCCCTGGTGCGCGACTACAAGGAGCGCGAGGTCCAGGCGGGGATCTACGCCGTCCGCTGCGCCGCCACGGGCGAGGTCTGGATCGGCGGCACGCCCGACCTGTCCACCCGCCGGAACGGCGTCTGGTTCGCCCTGCGGACCGGCGGCCACACCAGCCCGACCCTGCAGCAGGCCTGGAACGCCCACGGCGAGGCGGCTTTCGGATTCGAGGTGCTGGAGGTGCTGGACGACAAGGGCCTGGAACGGCTGGGCCGGGCCTCGCTGCTGGTCGAGCGCCGCGAGCACTGGCGGACGACCCTGCACGCCGAGGGGCTGCGGCGATGAGCGGCTATGTCGTGTTCGAGGGCGAGCGCCGGCTCGCGGCCGGTCCCAAACTGGAAGCGGCCGTGGCCGCCCAGGCTCGGCTTGCCCAGTCGCCCGAAGCCTCGTTGCTGATCTTCGATCCCGAAGGCCGCCAGGTGGACTTCGATCTGCGCGGCGGGCCCTGGGACATCGCCCTGCGGCTGGGCGAAGGCGACGCCGCGCCGCGCGGTCGGGGACGCCCCAAGCTGGGCGTCACGGCGCGCGAGGTGACCCTGCTGCCGCGCCACTGGGAATGGCTGGCCGCCCAGCCGGGCGGGGCCTCGGTCGCCCTGCGCAAGCTGGTCGAGGCCGCCCGCCGCGAGAGCGAGGGGCCGGACCGCCGCCGCGCCGCCCGCGAGGCGGCCTACCGCTTCGCCTCGGTCATGGCCGGCGACCGCCCGGGCTTCGAGGCCATGAGCCGCGCCCTGTTCGCCGGCGACGCCGAGGGTTTCGCCGCGCGGATCGCCGATTGGCCGGCCGACGTCGCCGAGCACCTGCGGGGGCTGGCGGCGGAGGCGTTCGACGCCTAGCGGACGCCGCCCTTGGCCAGCACCTCGGCCAGCACCGCCTTGTAGGCCGCGTCGAACGGGGCGCGGTCGATGTCGGGCTTGTTGGGATAGACCGCCCGCAGGTCGGCGATGCGCTGGGCCGTGGCCTTCTGCCAGACGGGGTCCATCTTCAGCAGGCGACCGATGATCGCCTTGTCGTCGCGGCCGGGGGCGGGCTCGTAACCCAGCAGGGCCTTCAGCTGCCACAGGAACTGGCGCAGGGGATCGGGCGTGGCGTCGCCGTCGGTGCGGCCGCCGGTCCACAGCACGGCCTCGATGATCTGCGCCTCGAAGCGCGGATCGTTCCAGGTCGAGGGCGTGTGGCCCAGATTGGTGAAGAACAGTCGGCCCTGGCCGATCTGGCGGGCCCAGGCGATCGGCACGGCGTAGGGGCGCTTCAGGGCCGTGCCGGCGAAGTCCAGGGTCTGCAGCACGCGCACCTTCGACGGGTCGAAGTCGCTGTGCTGGTAGATCTCCTCGGCGTAGTCGAAGCTGACGGACCACATGGCGGTCAGCCGCGCGTCGGGGTCCAGGGTCTCGACGCGGATCGGCGTGCCCTGGGTCCAGGGATGGCCGGCGAAGTGGCCGTTGATGAACCGAGTGTAGGTCTCGCCGGGGCCGTCATAGGGCCAGCCGGTGTCGGTGGCGCTGTGCAGGCCGACGAAGCCCAGTTTGCCGGCCGCCACCCGCTTCTGGACCTCGGCCCAGGCTTCCGGCGACAGCGGCAGGGCGCCGGTGGTGTAGAGCACCAGCACGTCCACCTTGGCCAGACGTTCGGGCGTGATCTCGCGGGCGTCCTGGGTGACCTCGGCGGTGAAGACGCCGCTCTCCTGGCCGATGGCGATCATCGCGGTCTCGGACGGGGCCAGGCCGCCGTCGGCGGGTCGGGCGACCGGGGCGTGCTTCCAGCCGACCGACTGGTCCAGGTACAGCACCCGCAACGGCGCGGGCCGGGCCGAGACGGGCAGGGCCAGGGCGGGCTGGGCGAACAGGGCCGCGCAGGCGACCAGCAGGAGGGCGAGGATCCGACGCATGGGTATCAGGCCTTGGTCTTGGGCTGCAGCAGGTCCCAGCGGTTGCCGTAGAGGTCTTCGAACACGGCCACGCTGCCGTAGGCCTCGTGCCGGGGCTCCTCGAGGAACCTCACCCCGGCGGCGCTCAGCCGGGCGTGGTCGGCCTCGAAGGCGTCGGTGTGCAGGAACAGCCAGACCCGGCCGCCGCCTTGGCCGCCGATCGCCGCCGCCTGCCGCTCGTCGCCGGCCTTGGCCAGCAGGAACCGCGTGCCGACCGCGCCGGGCGCGACCACGACCCAGCGCTTGCCGCCGCCCAGGTCGCTGTCCTCGACCAGGGAAAAGCCCATCCTGCCGACATAGAAGGCCAGGGCCTCGTCATAGTCGCGGACGAGCAGGGACAGGAGGGCGAGATGCTGGGCCATGGGGACTCACTGGGTTACGCCCCTGCTTAGCACGAGCGGGCGACACGTCAGGATCCGTCGGGTTCAAGCGTTCGCCGCAATCTGGGGCATACTGGGCTCCGCCGACCGCTCCCCCTGGAAGGATAGCCGCCATGCCCCCGCGTTCGACCTTCGCCCGGATCCTCGTCCTCGCCCTGACCTTGGCGGCTCCCGCCGGGATCGCGGCCGCCTACGAGACCAAGGTCACCGCCGTCGCGCCCGCCGACCTGCCGCCGGCGGTGGTCGAGGTGGTGACCGCCGCCGCGCCCGGCTTGAAGATCACCCGGGCCGAGCTGAAGGAGCGCGAGGACCGCCGCTACTACGACGTCGAGGGCCTGCTGCCGGACGGCGCCGAGATCGAGTTCGACCTGCTGGAGACGGGCAAGGGCTGGAAGATCGTCGAGACCCAGCGCGACATCGCCTGGTCCGCCACGCCCCAGCCTGTGCGCGACGCCGCCGTGAAGGCGGTCCCGAACATCGCGCCCGTGCGGGTGATCGAGAGCACCGAGGACGACGGCCAGGTGATCTACGAGCTGTTCGCCGAGGGGCGGCCGAAGGAGCCGGCCCTGGAGGTCAGCTGGAAGAAGGGCGGGCCGCCGGCCAAGGTCCTGACCGAGGCCTGGCCGCACTAGGCCGCATTAGCCGCCGAACAGCTTCAGCAGGTAGCTGCGTCCGGAATTGGCGATGCTCAGCGCCTTGATCGCCAGCTGCTGCTTGATCTGCAGGGCCTGGAGCTTGGTGGCCTCCTTGGCCATGTCGGCGTCGACCAGGCGGCCGACCGAGGCGTCCAGCGTGTCCTGCAGCTTGTCGATGAAGGTCATGTGGGTCTGCAGGGCGTAGGCGCGCGTGCCCAGGGTCGACAGGGCCGCGGTGACGTTGTCGATCGCCCCGCCCATGGCCTTGATCTCGGCGGCGCTGATCGGCGCGCCCAGCAGGTCGGCGCGCATGCCCGACAGGGCCGAACCGGTGGTCGACAGGTCCACGTGGTCGACGTCGACGGTGTCGGTGGCGTCCGCGTTGGCCAGGGCGCGGATCTGGCCGGTCGAGCCCGACGAGATCAGGTTGATCCCGTTGAAGTCGGCGGCGCCCACGGTGCGGTCGATCTGGCGCTTGAGGTTCAGGTAGTCGTCGTTCAGGGCCTTGCGGCTGGCCGTGGACAGGCTGGTGTCCGAGGCCGCCAGCATCTTCTCGCGCATCTGGGTCAGCAGGTCGGTGACCGTCTCGCCGGCCGCCAGGGCGACGTCGGTGATCGACTGGCCGCGCTGCAGCGAGGCGCGCACGGCGTCCAGCGACTTGGACTCGGCGCGCTGGTTCTGGGCGATGGCCCAGACGGCGGGATTGTCCTTGGGGCTGGAGATCGCTAGGCCGGTCGAGATGTGGCGCAGGGTGTCGGACAGGTCGCGGTTGATCGCGTTCAGCGACTGCAGGGCGATCATCGCCCCGACATTCGTGTTGATGCTGTTCAACGCCATCGACGGTCCGGTTCCAGGTTCGGCCCATTCCAAGGGATGAGGTGCGGCCGAGGGCGCGTTTTGCGCTTGTGGAGCAACCTAAACGGTCGTGTTTAGCCGTTCGTTAGCGGCCAAGGTTAAGGCCGCGCGGGGGCTAGCCGCCGCCGTATCCTCCGATGATCGGCAGCACCTCGCCGGTGATGTAGCTGGAGGTCTGGGGCGAGGCGAGGAACACGTAGGCCGGCGCGATCTCCTCCGGCTGGGCGGGACGCCTCATCGGGGTCTTGCCGCCGAACTGGGCTACCTGCGGTCCCAGCTTGTCGGCGGGGTTCAGGGGCGTCCAGACCGGGCCGGGGGCCACGGCGTTGACCCGGATGCCCTTGTCGATCAGGTGCGTGGCCAGCGACCGGGTGAAGGCGTGGATGCCGCCCTTGGTCAGGGAGTAGTCCAGCAGGTCCTTGTTACCCTCGATGCCGGTGATAGAGCCGGTGTTGACGATCGCCCCGCCCGGCGGGATCACCTTCACCGCCGCCTGGGCCATGTGGAAGTAGCCGTAGAGGTTGGTCTTCAGCGTGCGGTCGAAGTGCTCGACCGTCAGGTCCTCGAAATCCAGCACGTGCTCCTGGAAGGCGGCGTTGTTGACCAGGATGTCCAGCTTGCCCAGCTCGGCGACGGTGCGCTCGACGGCGGCCTTGGCGTAGTCCGGGTCGGCGACGTCGCCGGGCAGCAGGATGGCGCGGCGGCCCTCCATCTCGACGGCCAGGCGCGTGGCCTCGGCGTCCTCCGCCTCGTCCAGATAGCCGATGGCGACGTCGGCGCCTTCGCGGGCGAACAGCACGGCCACGGCGCGGCCGATGCCGCTGTCGGCTCCGGTGATCAGGGCGACCTTGCCCTCCAGCTTGCCCGAGCCCTTGTAGAACGGCGCGTCGTACATCGGGGCGGGGTCCAGCTTGGCCTCGATCCCCGGCTTGACCTGGTGCTGTTCCGGGAAGGGCGGGGCGGGATAGGGGCGGGCGCCGGCCTGCATGGCGGGCTTTTCCTTTTTATCGTCCTTGGCCTTGAACGACCGCTCTTCCTTGGCGTCCAGCGGGGCCTGGATGTCACGCTCGGCCTGGGCGACGCGGTCGGCGGCGGCTTCGAATTCCGGGGTTTCGACGTCGGACATCTCAAGGCTCCTGAAGCTGAGACGGCGAAACCGGCGGGACGGCCGGATGTTCCAAGCGCCACCGGCGGGACCGGGGTTGCCCAAAGCGCGGGCATCGGTCACCTTCCCGGCCTCTTTGAAAGGCCCTGAACATGTCGCGTCCCGCGGCCGCGCCGGCTCCCCGCCCTGGGAAGCCGCACGGCGTCATTGTCTCCGACCTGATCGAACTGCTGCGCCTGGCCGGGCCGGTGGTGCTGTCGCGCCTGGGCATCATGATCATGGGACTGACCGACGCCATCGTGGTGGGGCACTTCTCGGCCCGCCAGCTGGGCTTCCACGCCATGGCCTGGGCGCCGACCTCGATCTTCGTCACCGTGACCGTCGGCCTGCTGGTGGGGACCCAGGTGATGGGTTCGCGCGCCATGGGGGCGGGGCGGCCGCACGAGGCGGGGGCGGTGCTGCGCCGGGGCGTGGTCTACGCCTTCTGGCTGGGCCTGGCCGGCTCGGTCCTGCTGGTCCTGGCCGCGCCGCCGCTGCTGCACCACGCCGGCATCGAGAAGGCCTTGGCCGACGGCGCCACCGCGCCCCTGATCGTCTTCTCGCTGTCGATGACGCCCTACGCGTTGAGCGTGGCGCTCAGCTTCTGGCTGGAGGGTCTGGGGCGGCCGGGCCTGGTCACCATCAACATGTGGATCGCCAACCTGGTGAACCTGGGCGTCAACCTGCTGCTGGTGCCGGGCACGTTCGGCCTGCCGGCCCTGGGCGCGGTGGGGGCGGCCTGGTCGACCTTCGTGGCCCGCAGCGTCTTCGCCCTGATGCTGGCCGTGGTGATCGTGCGCCTGAAGGACGCCCGGGCCCTGGGCGTGTTCGACAAGCCCGCCCACGATCCCGCCGCCGCCAAGGAGCAGCGCCGGGTCGGCTACGGAGCGGGGACGTCCAACCTGTTCGAGGTCTCGGCCTTCGCCGGCATGAGCCTGGTGGCCGGCTGGCTGGGCGGGCTGAACGTCGCCGCCTGGGCGGTGGTGCTGAACGTGGCGGCGGTGATCTTCATGGTCCCGCTGGGCCTGTCGACCGCCACCGCCGTGCAGGTGGGCCGGGCGTTCGGCGCGCGCGACAGCCGGGGCATGAGCCGGGCCGGCTGGATCGCCTTTGGAGTCACGGCCGTCTTCGCCCTGCTGGTGGCGGTGCTGCTGTATCCGCTGCGCCACCTGGTGGGCGGAGCCTATACCAGCGACCCGGCCGCCCTGGCCCTGATCGCCCCGGCCCTGGCCCTGACCTGCCTGTTCCTGGTGCCCGACGCCGTGCAGGTGGTCTGCGCCCAGGCCCTGCGGGCGCGAGGCGAGGTGTGGATCCCCGCCGGCACCCACATGATCAGCTACGCCCTGATCATGGGACCCCTGGCCTGGTGGCTGGCCCTGCCGATGAAGATGGGCGTCAACGGCATCGTGGTGTCGGTGATCGTCACCAGCTTCGTGGCGGCGGGCTTCCTGCTGGGCCGGTACCGGATGCTGGACGTGATGGAGCGGTAGGGAAGAAGGCGACTAGATCGCCGCCCCCAGGATCCAGCCCTCTTGCGTCTCGGCGTCCGCCACCACGTCCTCCGGCGCATCCTTGCTCGGCCCGAACAGGGCGGCCAGCTTGCCGGCCTCGTCCAGCTTGGCGAAGTGCTCGGCCAGGGCGCGCACCTGGGCGGCGTCCTTGACCTCGCCGGGGGCGGGGGTGGCCTTGACCAGCGAGGGGTAGACCTCGGCGATCACCACCTGGACGCCCTCGAGGTCGGCCTCGGTCAGGGGCTTGAAGCCGGTCTCGAACGGCCAGGCGCGGGCGGCGTCGCCGCGGGCGTCCTTCAGCCGGCGCGCGGCCGGGATGCCGACGATCGCCTGACCGCCGACCGAACCGTTGTAATAGAGCTTCCAGATCGAGGCCGCGCCTCCGCCCTTGGGCGTTTGGGCGGCCACGTCGGCGTGGCGGAACTCCGGCAGATCGTCGGGGCCGTGCTCGCGGGCCTTCTTGGGCTGCAGGGTCGTCAGGGTGTCCTTGGGCGGGCAGCCCCAGAAGGGGAAGGGGCCGCCGGTCAGCCGGCGGTTCAGCTCCGAGCCGACGCCGAAGCGGTTGTTGGTGTTGTCGGCCTTGTCCTTGACCATCTTGTTCAACTGGTCCCAGACGGCGCGCCAGGGATGGTCGCCCTTCAGGGCCAGGGCCTGGGAGAAGCCGCGCGGGAAGCCCAGCGGGAAGTCGAAGCCGACCAGGGCCCGCTCGTTGCGCTTCTTCAGGTCGTCGAGGATCGCGGCCAGCTTGGTCTCGGCCTCCTGGCGGGTGGCCGGGTTGAAGCTCTCGAAGGTCAGGCGGAACCGCACGTCGCGCTTCATCACGCCGATCCACACGGAGTCCGCCCCCGTGGTCGGCTTGGCCGCCGCGCTCCAATCGACGATCACATAGGCGCTGAAGAGGCGCGACACGGCGGGCGCTCCGTTAGGGATGACGAAGCGCGCTTCTACTCCGGCGCGAGGGAAGCGGCCAGACGCTAAGCGCGTCCGGCTCGCAAGATCCCCAAAGCGGTGGCTAGGCGGCGTTACGCTCCGCCGTCTGTTCGGCGGCGAGGGCCGGAGCCGGCTGGCGGCTGAACCAGCGGACCGGCGGTTCGCAGGCCGGGCCCAGGGCCGCGCGGACGATGGCCGGCGGGCGGCGCTCTTCCGGGGTCATGAACAGGCCGTTGGCCTTCAGGCCCAGGCCGGCGACCTTGTGGGCGCCCAGCATGGTCAGCGGCACGGCCAGGATCAGGCCGGCCAGGATCGGGGCCGTGGCGGTCAGCAGGTCGGGCGTGAACCAGAAGCCCACGGCCAGGGCCAGGCCGGCGACGCTGATCCAGCCCATGGCGGCGAAGGCTTCGCTGCCGGTGACCTTGTCGGCGTCGCGGCGCTGGGTCGCCCAGCCGCCGACCTTGCCGGCCAGGATCTCGACCAGGGCGCGGGTCTGGGTGAACATCAGCATCGGGGCGACCAGGGCCGAAAGCAGCATCTCGACGCCCAGGCCGGCCATGATCCGGCGACGGCCGCCGAAGCCCTTGATCTCGTTCGGACGCGAGAAGACCAGGATCGAGCCCAGGATCTTGGGGCCGAACAGCAGCACGAAGGTGATGATCATCGCCCAGGCGGTGGCCTGGATCTCGCGCCAGTCGATCAGGGCGTGGGCCGCGGCCTGCAGGTCGGCCATGGTGAAGGCGGCCTTCTTCAGCTCGGGCATCAGCATGCGCGAGATGATGCCGGCCGACAGGGCCACGAACCACAGGGGCGACAGCACGTAGCTGAGCACGCCGATCACCAGGTGCAGGCGGCTCATCCAGTGCAGGCCGGGCAGGCCGACCAGCGGGATGTGCTGCACGTTGCCTCGGCACCAGCGGCGGTCGCGGGTGGCGAAGTCCAGCAGGTTGGAGGGGCTCTCCTCGTACGAGCCGCCCAGATACGGAGCCAGGTGCACGCCCCAGCCGCCGCGGCGCAGCAGGGCGCTCTCCAGGGCGTCGTGGCTCATCACCTCGCCGCCGAACGGCTTGGGGCCGTTCAGCTCGGGCAGGCCGCAGGTCTCGGCGAAGGCGCGGGTGCGGACGATCGCGTTGTGGCCCCAGAACGAGCTCTCCGAACCCGACCACCAGGCCAGGCCCGTCCAGGCGACGCGGCCGTACAGGCGCGTGGCGAACTGCAGGGTGCGGGCGAAGATCGTCTGGCCGTTGATGATCATCGGCATGGTCTGGATCAGGCCCACGCGCGGGTGACGCTCCATGGCGTCGGCCAGGCGGACCATGGCCTCGCCGGTCATCAGGCTGTCGGCGTCCAGCACCAGCATGTGCTCGTAGTCGCCGCCCCAGCGGGCGACCCAGTCGGCGATGTTGCCGGCCTTGCGGCCCGTGTTCTGGGTGCGCTTGCGGTAGAAGACGTGGCTGGAGGCCTCGCGGCGGAAGCGGGCGAAGCAGGCCTGCTCGGCCAGGGCCACGGCGGCGTCGCGGGTGTCGCTGAGGATGAAGATGTCGAAGGCGCGGCTGTTGCCGGTCTCGGCGATCGAGGCGTCCATGGCGCGCAGGCGGGCGAACACCTCGGCGGCGTCCTCGTTGTGCACCGGCATCAGGATGGCCGTGCGGGCCTTGGGCTTGGGCATGGGCGAGGCCTCGCCGTCGTCGATGCCCAGCGGGTCCTTGGGCTTGCCCAGCAGGACCACGAAGCCGACCACGGCGGTGCAGAACCACAGGGCCAGGGCCAGGAACAGCGGGACCAGCAGGGTCAGGACGATGGCTTCCAGTCGGGTCACGCCGCCCAGGGCGATGGTGTCGTAGGTGGCCTTCCAGCCGGCGAAGGCCATGATCGCGGTGGCGACGAACACGCCCCAGCGGCGCAGGACCAGGTTCTCCTTGGCGGTCGCGGCCGGCTTGGCCTCGCCCTGCCAGAAGCCCAGCGGCTGGACCGGCATGGCCAGCGGCGCGTCGACGGGGATCTCGACCCGATCGTGCGAGGAGATCACCGTGTCGTAGGCGACGCTCCGCGAGGAGGTCAGGTCGAAGAAAGCGCCGCGTTCGCTCATCAGGTCCATCGTCTCGGACGGCCGGAAATTCCGGGCCGGGCCCCCTCCAGAACTTTCGAAAGGCGCAAGGCCGGCTTCACGGGGCGCGCCTGGATCGCTAGGGATCGTGTCCGCTAGGATCGGCGCGCTCTGCTGGGCGGGTCTGGCGTTTCTCGACGACCGGCGTGGAGAGGCGCCGGCTCCTCTAGAGTAAAACCTCGATCACAAAATCGCTACCACATTCGTGATCGATTTCGCACCTGCGGCAAAAAACCTTGTATGAGGGACGTGTTCGGATCGATCCGTTGACTCGTGAATTCTTCTAAAGCCATGAAAATAAAGATCATATCGGCAATTGTGGCTGTGATGGCGCTCTCTGCCTGCGGACCGGGCAAGCCGGCGAAAACCGCATCGGAAGCTCCGATGACGGCGCCGGCGGCCCTTCCGACCAGCCCTGAATACGACTCGATCGGCGTGATCGCCGTCCTCGACGGCCAGGCGGTAACGCTCGATCACGAGGGCGCGAGCGCGGCCAAGCTTGCCCCGGGGCGCACGGCGTTCCAGGCCTATGGCGACATCCTGGCCGAGGCGCCGCTGACGCCGGGCAGCCGCGTGGCGTTCAAGTTCCACAAGGTGGGCGACGCCTGGGAGCTGACCGAGCTGAAGACCCGCTAGGCGCCCGCTAGAGGAACGCCAGCAGGGCGGTCGCCACGATCAGCCCGCCCATGATCCCGTTCATCGCCCGCTCGGCCTTCGGCGACAGGCGGGCCTTGCCCACCGCGACGCCCAGGGCCAGCCAGGCCAGGTCGACCACCACCATCACGGCCACGCAGATCGACCACTTGATCCCCAGGTCGAGGGGCGGGCTTCGGCGGGCGATGGGATAGGCGGCCATCAGCGAGGCGAAGGCGATGTAGGCCTTCGGATTGGTGATCCCCAGCAGCGCGCCGCCCAGGGCGGTTTCGGCGAAGCCGGAGGGCTGGACCTCGGACGCTTCGCCCACCGGCGCGGTCGCGATCTTCCAGGCCAGGAACAACAGGTAGACGGTGGCGACGATCGCCAGGCCGCGCTGGGCGAACGGCAGGGCCTGGACCGCCGAGAACAGGCCCGCCGCCGAGATCGCGGCGGCCGCCGCCAGGCCGACCTGCAGGCCGCCGTAGAAGCCCAGGCCGCCGACCAGGCCCTTGCGGCGGCCGACCGAGATCAGGGCGGCGATGCCGGGTCCCGGCGAGCCCAGCAGCACCGTGGCCGCCACGGTGAACAGGGCGAAATTGGCGAGATCCAAGGGCATGGCGGCGTCCGTCCGAAAATCACATAAAGATATCCTTATATGATTTCCGAAAGCGTCGCCATGGAACAGGGGAGCGGACGCAGCCGTTGATCGTGTCCAACCCAAGGACATTTCCAATGACCGACAAAACCGCGCCGCAAGACGGCTCGCGTCCCGGCGTGCTGGGCGATTATTCCCAGGCCCAGGACCTGGGTCAGCCCGGTCACCCCGAAGACCGGGTCTCCGAGACCGACGTCAAGGAAGCCTTCCAGACCGAGGAAACGCCGACCAGCCGGGCCGTCGAGCCGGCGCCGGAAGGCGAAAAGCACGACCAGCTGGCCGAGCACCTGGAGGCGGCCGAAGACCGCCAGGAGGCCCTGATCGACGAGAGCCTGGAGGAAAGCTTCCCGGCCAGCGACCCGCCCAGCGCCAAGCGGATCACCTGATCCGAGCATCGCTCGGCGCACTCGATTTCCGATCTGAAACTTAGCAGCGGGGCCGCAAACAAACGGCCCCGCTTTCGTCACCGCGTCGAGAGATTGCGGTCGCACGGTGTCGCCAGGATGAACCTTGGCCGTGGCTGACGTTCAGTCGCGGCTCAAGCGCCGTCGCGCATAACCGATACGTCAGGACGAGGTCGCCAAGCGCGGCGGCCCGCCGGCGAGGAGACAAGAGCCATGAAGAAGTTCCTGACCGCCGCGGTCGCGTTGTCCATCGTGGCTTCGGCCGGCGTCGCCAGCGCCCAGCCGGGCCCGCAGCGCCCCGACCAGCACCAGCAGCAGGGCTACAACGACCGCGACCGCCACGACAACGACCGTCATGACGACCGCCACGACAGCCAGTGGGAACGCCACGCGTCCAAGCGCTACAAGGCTCCCGGCCGCTATCAGCCGCCGCGCGGCTACCAGGCCCGCCAATGGCATCGCGGCGACCGGCTGCCGGCCAGCTATCGCGGCAAGGCCTATGTGGTCGACTACCGCCACTACGGCCTGGGCGCCCCGCCGCGTGGCTACCAGTACGTCCGGGTCGACAACGACGTGGTCCTGGCGGCCGTCGCCACCGGCGTCGTCAGCTCGGTGATCTTCCAGCTGTTCCAATAGGCTGAACGCGAAACGCCGCCCGGTCGCGAGACCGGACGGCGTCCGCTAGCCCTTCACGCAAACGACCTGACGCAGCGTGTGGACGATGTCCACCAGGTCGCTCTGGGCGGCCATGACGGCGTCGATGTCCTTGTAGGCCATCGGCGTTTCGTCGATCACGTCGGCGTCCTTGCGGCACTCGACGCCGGCGGTGGCGGCCACGTGGTCGGCGATCGTGAACCGGCGCTTGGCTTCGTTCCGGCTCATCGCCCGTCCGGCCCCGTGCGAGCACGTGCAGAACGAGTCCGGGTTGCCCCGGCCGCGCACGATGAACGACTTGGCGCCCATCGAGCCCGGGATGATCCCCAGCTCCCCGTCCTTGGCCGAGACCGCCCCCTTGCGGGTCAGGAACACGTCCTTGCCGAAGTGCTTTTCCCGCGACACGTAGTTGTGGTGGCAGTTCACCGCATGCTGCGTGGTCACGAGGTCGGGGAAGGTCCTGCGCAGCACGTCCAGGACCTGCTCCATCATCACCTCCCGGTTGGCCAGGGCGTACTTCTGCGCCCAGGACACCGCCCGGACGTAGTCGATGAACCCTTCGCTGCCTTCGGCGAAGTAGGCCAGGTCCTCATCCGGCAGGTTGATGTACCAGCGCCGCATCTCGTGCTTGGCCCGCTCGATGAAGTAGGTCCCGAACCGGTTCCCCACCCCGCGCGAGCCGGAGTGCAGCATCACCCAGACGTCGCCCGCCTCGTCGAGGCACAGCTCGACGAAGTGGTTCCCGGTCCCCAGGGTCCCCAGGTGGCCGTAGCCGCGCGGGTGGGCCGCCTTCGGGTGCCGGGCCACGACGTCGTCGTAACCGGCCTTCAGGCCTTCCCACTTCGCGGCCGCGACTGCCGGGGGCTCGGTTTGCCAGGCCCCCTTGTCGTTACGCCCGCCGTTGTCGGTCCGACCATGCGGCACCGCCGCCTCGATGTCCGAGCGGACGCCGAACAGGTTGTCGGGCAGGTGCTCGGCGCGGATCGAGGTGCGCACCGCCATCATCCCGCAACCGATGTCGACCCCCACGGCGGCCGGGATGATCGCCCCCACGGTGGGGATCACCGACCCGACCGTCGCCCCCATCCCCCAGTGCACGTCGGGCATGACCGCGACGTGCTTGTGGATGAAGGGCAGGGCCGCGACGTTGCGCAGCTGCTTGAGGGCGGAGTCCTCGATGGGCACCCCTTGGGTCCACGCCTTGATCGGCGCCCCGTCGCTTTCGATGTGTGTGAAGCCGCTCATGGGCTTCTCCTTTTCAAACCGCCCCTCCTGGCGACTTGGTCGGAAAGCCTCTCGCACAAAACGAAGAAACCCCTCCGGCCAGGCCAGGAGGGGTTCCTACGTGCATCCCGAGTTCAGACGAACCCTAGACCGTGATCCCCTCCGACGCGCGCGCGTTCGTACCCTCGACCTGGCGGTCGAGCGCGATGAACGTGGGCAGGTAGGTCGGGGCTTTGTGCGCCATGGTCCTCATCCTTCGGGAGGCGGGCGATTACAGCGTTCGCCCAACGAAGGGAAGGGGGCTCCGGTTAAGGTTGTTCGCGGCGTGACCGAAAAGCCACGCCGCGTCGGGTCCTAGTGGTCGGCCGGCGGCGTCGCGGCCGGGGCGTCGCCCTGCTGCTGGCGGCGGGCCTTCATCTTCGACATGGCGGTCGTCAGCTCTTCCACCGTGATCTTGCCGTCGCCGTCGGCGTCGACCAGGGCGAAGCGTTCTTCCTTGCGGCCGGCGGCGACCCACTCGGCCTTGTCGACGACGCCGTCGGCGTTCTTGTCCCAGGCCTTGTGGATGGTCTCGGGCGACGGCATCTGAGCCAGGGCCGAGCCGGCGGCCAGGGTGGTCAGCGCCGAGAGGGTCAGCGCGACGATCTTGCGGTTCATGTGGTTTCCTTCCGGGACGTCCCTTGGCGCGAACCATCGACGCGGTATGTTGCGACCATATTTCGGCGTTAGGCGGGATTGCGGCGACGGCGCCTAGCGCTTCGCGCCCGGGGCGGCGTTCGCGGCGGGCTAATCCGGCGCGCCGTCCCGGACGGAGACTCCGCCTCTTCCGTCGATGCTGATGGTGACCGGCTTCGGCTTGGCGGGCGCGCGCTCGGCCGGGGGAAAATCGATCCTGATGATCCCGGAGGCGGACAGTCCCCACACGATCAGCACCAAGGCGGCGGCGCAGAGCGCCAGACCGAGGAGGCGCTGCCGGTCCATGCCCTAGTGCTTCCCGCGGTCGCGGCCGAAGTTCGGCTCGGCGCTTTCCTGGCCCGCCGCCACGATGCCGCGACGGATGGCGCGGGTGCGGGTGAAGTGGGCGTGCAGGGTGTCGGCGTCGCCCCAGCGGATGGCGCGGCTCATGGCCTGCAGGTCCTCGGTGAACCGGCCCAGCATCTCCAGCACCGCGTCCTTGTTGGCCACGAAGATGTCGCGCCACATGGTCGGGTCGCTGGCGGCGATGCGGGTGAAGTCGCGGAAGCCCGAGGCCGAGAACTTGATCACCTCGCTCTCGGTGACGTTCTCCAGGTCGGCGGCGCTGCCCACGATCGTATAGGCGATCAGGTGGGGTAGGTGGCTGACGACGGCCAGCACCAGGTCGTGGTGCTTCTCGTCCATCAGCTCGACCTGGGCGCCGAACGCTCGCCAGAAGGCCGACAGCTTGGCGACGGCGGCGGCGTAGTGCTCGTCGTCGCTCTCGGCCGGGGTTAGGATGGTCCAGCGGTTCTCGAAGAGCTCCGCGAAACCGGCGTCCGGGCCCGACTGCTCGGTGCCGGCGATCGGGTGGCCGGGGATGACGAACACCTTGGACAGGGCCTCGCCCTGGGCGCGGAAGGCCTCGCCCACATTGGCCTTGGTCGAGCCGACATCGGTCAGGGTGGCGCCGGCCTTCATGTGCGGGGCCAGGGCGGCGACGACCTCGGGGGTCGAGAGCACCGGTGTGGCGATGACCACCAGGTCGGCGTCCTTGACCGCCTCGGCGATGTCGCCGGTCACGTGCTCGGCCAGGCCCAGCTCGGCCACGCGGGCGCGGTGGGCCTCGCTGGCGTCGGCCACGGTGACCTGGCCGACCACCCCGTGTTCGCGGGCCGCGCGGATGATCGAGCCGCCGATCAGGCCGCAGCCGATCACGGTCATCTTCGGATAGAGCACGCCCGGATGGCTCATCGGGTCACGAACTCGCGCAGCAGCTCGACCACGGCCCGGTTGTGCTCTTCCAGGCCGATCGTGATCCGGATGGCGTTCGGCAGGCCGTAGTTGGCGACGGCGCGGACCAGATAGCCCTTCGACGCCAGGAAGGCCTCGGCTTCCAGGGCGGTCTTGCCGGCCTTGGCCGGGAAGTTGACCAGCACGAAATTGGCGGCCGACGGCGTGACCTCCAGGCCCAGCCCGCCGATCTGCTGGGCCAGCCAGGGGCGCCACTGTTCGACCAGGGCGACCGAGCGCTGCTGGAACTCGGTGTCGGCCAGGGCGGCGATGGCGGCGTCCTGAGCCGGGATCGAGGTGTTGAACGGCGGGCGGATGCGCTCCAGCGGGTCGATGATCCCCGCCGGGCCATAGCCCCAGCCCACGCGCAGGGCGGCCAGGCCGTGCAGCTTGGAGAAGGTGCGGGTGACGATGACGTTCTCGGCCGTGCGGGCCAGGTCCAGCCCGTCCTCGAAGCGCGGGTCCGTGCAGAACTCGGCATAGGCGCCGTCCAGCACCAGCACCACCGACGGCGGCAGGGCGGCGTGCAGGGCGCGGATCTCCTCGCCCGTCAGCCAGGTGCCGGTCGGGTTGGCCGGGTTGGCGATGAACACCAGGCGGGTGCGCTCGTCCACGCACTTGATCACCTCGTCCACATCGACGCGCTGGCCCGGCTCCTTGGCGAAGCGGACCTCGCCCTGGCAGGCGCGGGCCCCGATGGCGTAGGCGGCGAAGCCGTGCTCGCCCTGGACGATGTTGTCGCCGGGCTCGAGATAGACCTGGTTCAGCAGGGCGAAAATCTCGTCCGAGCCGTCGCCCAGGGTGATGCGCTCGACTTCCAGCCGGTAGTGGGCGGCGATGGCGGCGCGCAGGGCCGCGCCCTTGCCGTCCGGATAGATGTGCATCCGGTCGACGGCGTCGCGATACGCGGCCTTGGCCTTGTCGCTGCTGCCCAGGACGTTCTCGTTGCTCGACAGCTTCACCGGATGGGCGACGCCCTCGATCTTCGACTTGCCGCCCACATAGGCGGCGATGTCGAGGATGCCCGGCTTGGGCGTGGGGCGAGGCGCGGCGAAGCGGTCGGTGGTCGGAGCGGTCATCGAGAAAACTCGGGCAACGAAGAGGCGGTCTTCTTACACGTCGAACGGTGTGGGCGCAGCCCCGATGACGCCCGTCAGGGAGCCGGGCGCGCGGGCCAGGCGCTCGTCGCCGGCCTGGTAGAAGCCCAGCAGCGAGAACAGCTTCAGTCCGCCGGCCTCGGCGACCAGCTCGGCGGCCACGCCGTCGTTCGACAGGGCGTCGATGATGGCCCCGGCGTCCTTGGCGCTGTCGGTCACCCAGAAGGTCTGGTCGCCGCCGGTGGGCTCGACCTCGACCTCGGCCACGGCGAAGGCGGCCTGCGGGCCCCAGCGTTCCAGGCAGGGCAGGGCGGCGAAGATCTTCAGCTTCGGCTCGGCCAGCAGGCGGCCCCACCAGGCGCTGTCGGGCGCCAGGCCCAGGACCGAGACGCCCCACGGCGTCTTGGCGGCGGCCAGGGCTTCCTTGTCGGTGGCGACCACCTTCATCGGCGGCGCGACGCCGAAGCGCAGGCGGGTCAGCTCGACGGCGCGGGCGGGATTGGAGCCGCCCCAGACGGTCAGGTGATAGGGACCCTGGCGCGTCAGGCTGTCGGACATCAGCTCGCGCCAGATGCGGATGACCAGGGCGTCGCTGGCGGCCTTGCGAGGCGCTTCGACCAGCTTGCGGACGATCAGGGCCTCGCGGCCGGGGCGCAGGCCGAAGCCCGTGTCGCCGGCCGCCTGCTTGGCCGCCGCCACCGCGCGCGCCAGACCCGCCCGCTCGTCCAGCAGGGCCAGAAGCTCACCGTCGATGGCGTCGATACGCCATCGGACCTCGTCCAGCGAAGGCGTCGCGTCGCCTGCGTCGCTACCCATGATTTATCCCCGAAATTGGAGGCCGGACCATAGACTTTGCCGCCGGAGGCGCAATAGGGCAGGTCGCCGGCAAGAACTTTCCCTATTTCGATGATCTCGGCGAACGGCGAGATGCAAGCCATGGGAACGATCTGCTCTGATCGTGGCCAGTTTCATGTCCCGATGTATCGCGTTGTGACACAACGCGATTGAAATCCGTGTCGCGACGCGATACGCTTTGACGTCGAGGACGGGCGACGCGAATGGCGATCCAGAGCTTCAGGGACGAGCGGGCGAGGGCGATCTTTGACGGGATCAATCCCGGCAAGGGGTTTCCCTCCGACCTGCTGCGTCCGGCGAAGCGCAAGCTGGAGATGCTGCAAGCGGCGACTGTTCTGGACGACCTCCGCATTCCGCCGGGCAATCGGCTGGAGGCGCTTTCGGGCGATCGGCAGGGACAGCATTCGATCCGCGTGAACGACCAGTTCCGGCTGGTGTTCAGGTGGACCGAGGCTGGTCCGGCCGACGTGGAGTTCGTGGACTATCACTAGGCCATCAGGGGCAACCTGTAATCATGGAGAAAGCGATGGCTTCGCACATCGCCGGCAATCCCACAGATCAACTCGCCCCGGTTCATCCGGGCGAGATCCTGCTGGAGGAATTCATCAGGCCGTTCGGCCTCTCACCAGGAAAGACGGCGGCGCGTCTGCACATCGCGCGACCCCGCATCGAGAAGCTGGTGCGCGGCCAGACGCCGGTGACGGTCGATACGGCCCTGCGTCTCGAAAAGCTGTTCGGGGCCACCGCGCAGTTCTGGCTCAATCTCCAGACCCGCTACGACCTGGAGACGGCCAAGCGGGCGCTGGCGGAGGACATCGCCACGATCGAACCGATCGACGCCGCCGCCTAGTAGACCCGCGGCGCCGGCCCCGTGTCGAACAGGCCCAGGCGCGTGCGGCCCTTCTCGAACCGCAGGGTCGCCGACAGGGTCGGGTCGCGGCCCAGGGCCTGGGCGAGGGCCGCGGCGGCGGCTTCGGGGCTCCGGATCGCCTGGTCGGGCGTGGGGACCTCGCGGACCGTGACGTCCAGCGCGCCCTGCAGGCGGCCGTCGTCGTCCACGGTCAGGGCGCCCGACTTGGCCTCCAGCAGCGCCTCGCCGGCGTTCAGCTTGCCCTGCTGCACCGTCAGCGTCCCGCCGGCGTCGGACCAGTCGTTGACCGCGTCGGCCCAGCTGGACCCGTGCAGGGCGCTGATCTTGCTGATCTTGGAGTCCCAGATCAGGTCGGCGGTGCGGTCGGCGGCGATACGGCCCATCAGGCCGGTGAAGCGGGCCTTGGCGCCCTTGGCCTCGAAGAAGATCGCGCCCTGGTCGTCGGGACCGGGACGGACGTGCAACTGCAGGCCGGCTGTCGACAACAGGGGGAACGGCGCGGCCCCGGCCACCGGGGTGAACACCAGGTTCGCCCCCTCCACCGAGATTCGCGGCGGATACTGATCGAAGCCGGCGAAGCTGGCGCGCAGGGCCTGGCCGGTGATCTGGACGTCGCCGTTGATCGGCCGTGTCATGATCACGCCCTGGGGCGCGATCACCACCCAGTGGCCGATGTCGTAGGCGTTGGCCTCGCCGTTCAGCAGCGGCGCGCGCAGGGCCCAGCCGGACGGCTCGGCGACGCGGGCGTTGACCAGCTTGACGTCCATGCGGAACGGATAGCCGCTGAACGTCCGGCTCTCCCACGACAGGTCGTAGCCGCGCGACTTCAGCGACAGGGCGGTGGCGTCCATCCGCTGCTCGGCCTGGCCGCGCAACCACACCCAGCCGATGCTCCAGCCGACGGCGACGATGGCCAGAATCACGAAAGGCGCCAGTAGACCGCGACGCCGGGGCTTGCGGGACGGGGCGGCGGCGCTATGGGTCATGGAACAGGCGGCTCCGGTCGGGAACAGTTGATGAGCGTTGAAGGCAGCGAAGACCGCTGGGTGTTCGGATATGGATCGCTGATGTGGCGGCCCGGGTTCCCGTTCATAGAGCGAAGAACGGCTCTGCTCCATGGGCGCCGCCGCGCCTTCTGCATCTATTCGGTCCACCACCGGGGCACCTATGAGCGGCCGGGTCTGGTGCTGGGCCTGGCGCCGGGCGGTGCGGTGCGGGGCGTGGCCTATCGCGTGGCCGCCGCCGAGTGGCCCGAGGTCTACGCCTATCTGCGCGAACGCGAACAACCGACCGAGACCTATTTCGAGGCCTGGTCCGAGCTGAAGATCGACGGGAACGGCAAGGTGAAGTCGTTGGTCTTCCTCTCGGACATGAAGCACGGCCAGTGGGCCGGGGCCCTGACCCTGGAGCAGCAGGCCGAGCTGATCGCCGGGGCCAGCGGGCTGTCGGGGCGCAACATCGACTATCTCCGCGACCTGGTCATGCACCTCCGCGAAGACGGGGTGCGCGACCACGCCATGGAAGCGCTGCTGAAGATGGTCGAGGCGCGGGAAGAGGCGGCGGCCTAGGGCTGGTCCGACCGTAGAGCTTCGAGCCGCCGGTAGACGTCGCCCACGCGCCGCTCGCTGATCGCCCGCAGGTCGTCGCCGGCTTCCCGGCGCTTCGCCTCGCCGTCCGGGACATAGTCCTGGCCGGGCGCCTTGGCGTCGCGGGCGCCGGCCGCGCGCATCGCCGCCGTCTCGTCGTCGGAAAGGGCGACGCCGAACCCGGGCAGGATCGCTGTGAACAGGGCCTCGGGCAGGTCGGCGTGGTTCACCAGCCGTCCGTCGCCGGCCGGGTAGTGGCGCGCGGCGGCCTCGCACAGCGCCGCCAGGACCTGAGCGCAGTAGTCGGCGTCGGGCGTTTGGGGCGTGGCCAGGCCCAGTCGCGCCGAGGGGACCAGCTCCGGGATCATCTGCACGCCCCGGCGGCGCAGGTGCGAGACCAGCACCTCGACCGGCTCGCGGTAGACGAAGACCCAGGGCGTGTCCGGGAAGGCGCGCCGGAACAGCGGCAGGTCGCGCACGTGCCAGCAGTCCAGTTTCAGGAACAGGCGGATCTCGCCGGCCCGGGCCTGGCCGAGAGCCGCGACCATGGCCCGCAAAGCCGCGACCTTGGCGTCGTCCTCGATCGCCAGCCGCAGCACCGCGTCGATCGGCGGGGCCTCGGAGATCACGACGTTGGCGGGCGCGGCCGCCAGCATCTGGGCCGCCAGGGTCGAGCCGCAGCGCGACATGTGGAAGACCAGGCCGTCGGGCGCGCGGGTCGGGCGGTCGTCCGGGCCCGGCATGGGTGTCTGCAGCCTCGCCAACCGGTTCAGCGGGCGATAGCCGGCCTCCATCAGGTCGTCGGCGTAGAACGGCGCCGTCAGCCGCCGGGGTCCGAACCAGCGCCAGCCGACCACCGTCCGGCCGTCCAGGTCCGAGACCTCGGCCGGCAGCCAGCCCGGCGGGGCGATCGCGCGTTCGGCGGGCGGGATGGACGCGGTCCGGACCGCCGCGCGGACCTCGTCGGCCTCGACCGGAAGGCCCGCCGCCCGCGCCGCCTCGGCAGCCCGCGCGGCGAACGTCTCGGGGTCGGCGATGGCGTCCAGGGCTTGCGACAGGGCGGCGGCGTCGAGGATCAGGTCGCGCAGCGCCTCCAGGCCCGTCGTCATCGTCTCCGCCATCCCCGCTTGCGGCGCCGCTCGAAAGCGCTTTGCTCTTGGCGCGCTTTCTTCACGCGAACCGGTTTCCACTTCGCTCGAAAGCGCACTAGCGTCACTGGATGGCCTACCCGGACAGATTGCAACTGCCGTTGAGCTTCGACCCGGTCCTGCTGCGGCGCGACCTGGAGGCCCTGTCGGCCACGCCCTGGACCTCGCACTTCGTGCGCCAGAACTACGAGGGCGACTGGAGCGTGATCCCGCTGCGCTGCACGGCCGGCGAGACCCATCCGATCCGGATGATCTATTCCGACCCGACGGCCACCGAATTCGTCGACACGCTGTTCCTGGACGCCTGCCCCTATTTCCGCGCGGTGATCGCCACCTTCGCCTGCGAGGCGCGCAGCGTCCGGCTGATGCGGCTGACGCCCGGCTCGGTGATCAAGGAGCACACCGACCTGGACCTGGGCGTCGAGAGCGGCACGGCCCGCATCCACGTGCCGGTGACGACCAATCCCGACGTCGAGTTCCTGCTCAACCGCCGGCGCGTCGACATGAAGGAGGGCCAGGCCTGGTACCTGCGCCTGGGCGATCCGCACGCGGTGGCCAATCGCGGGACGAGCGACCGGGTGCACCTGGTGCTGGACCTGATGGCCAACGACTGGCTGATGGGGTTCTTCGACTCGGCCGGGGACATGCCCTCGCGGCGTGTCCCCATCAGCTAGCGCCGAGCCGGGACTTGGGGACACGCCACGAGGGCATGTCCCTGGTCTAGAGCCCCTCGTCCTCCAGCGCCTTGGTCGCGGTGTCGATCCGGGTCTGCAGCTCGCGCATGAACTCGCCGCGCTTCAGGCCGGCGGGGATCGGCGGCAGGTATTCGAACACGATCGTGCCGGGCGGGCGCAGGAAACCGCGCGGCCAGTGGACGCCGCAGTTGAGGGCCAGGGGCGTGACCGGCATCTCCAGTTCGCGATAGAGCGCCGCGATGCCGGGCTTGTAGTCGCCGGGCACGCCGACGTCGCCGCGCGTGCCTTCCGGGAAGATCACGACCTGGCGCGTCTCCGTCATGCGCTCGACCGTGTCGCGCACCAGCTTCTTGAGGGCGGTCGAGTGGCCTTCGCGGTCCACCACCACCATGCGCGCCTTCAGCCCGTGCCAGCCGAACAGCGGCACCATCAGCAGTTCCTTCTTCATCACGAAGCAGGCGTCGGGCAGCAGGGCGAACTGGCTGAAGACGTCGAACATCGACTGGTGCTTGGCCGCGACCAGGGCCGGACCGGTCGGCTTGTACTGGGCGCCGCGCACCTCGACCTTGATGTCGGCCAGCCAGCGCAGGGCCCAGATCAGGCCCTTGGACCAGGTCGTCAGCGACCAGGTGTTGAACCGGCGGGGCAGGGGATAGGTCACGATCATGCCGATCGCCCAGACCACCGACCACAGCCAGAAGAACAGCTGGAACAGGAACGAACGCAGATAGATCAAGACGCTTCCTTCGCCGGCTCGGGACCGGCCTTGTCCTTGGGGCCCAGGCTGAGGAACGCCTCACGGCCCAGGATCGCCAGGTATTTGCAGTATTCCACGATCATCCGCCGGGCGCTCGTGCCGCCTTTCCACCAGCGGTGGGCGTTCAGGCTCTCGGTGACGACGGGGTAGGGGTGCAGGGCCACGTCGGGCATGGCCGCGTGCAACTCCAGCATCGAGCGCGGCATGTGGTAGTCGGCCGTGACCACGATCAGGCTGTGATAGTTCTTGGCCTTGGCCCACTCGGCGCTCTCGCTGGCGTTGCCGATGGTGTCGGCGGCCGAGTAGCCCAGGTCGACGCAGCAGTCGTAGATCGGCCGCACGGCCTTGGTCACGCCCAGCACGTCGTCGCGCGAGGCCTCGCGGTTGACGCCCGAGATCAGCAGGCGCTTGCCCTTGCCGGCCTCCAGCAGCTTGGTCGCCTGCTCCAGCCGCACGTTGGAGGCGCCGGTCAGCACCACCACGCCGTCGGACACGGGCGGTTCGGCGGGCGGGGTCGACTGATCGACGCGGCTGGTGAAGGCCAGCAGGCCCACGAACCAGACCATCACCACGATCAGCAGCGCTGCGAAGCTCTTCACGGCATGCCTCTCAACAGGCGCAGGGAGGCGGCGCGGGCCGCGATCCCGGCCACCAGCGCCGCCACCAGCGGACAGGGCAGGGGCGCCAGGAGATCGATCCAGGCCAGCGGCAGGACCGGCGTCAGTCCCTGGCCGCCCCCCACGAGCCGCGCCGCCGCCCCGATCATGGCCGCCCCGGCCCCGCCCAGCAAGCCGGCGAAGAAGGCCATGCCCGCGAAGCGGTTCTGGAACAGGTTGGCGATGAAGCCGTCCTCGGCGCCGGACAGGTGCAGGACCTCGACGATGTCGTGCCGCGCGGTCAGGGCGGCGCGGGTGGCGAAGACGATCACGGCGGCCGCCGCCGTGGCGATCAGGGCGAACACCCCGATGGCGGCCCAGCCGGCCAGGCGGGCCGCGTGCTCGATATCGGCGATCCAGCGGCTGTGGTCGTCGACCACGGCGTCGACATTGGCGTCCTTCAGGGCCTTGGTCAGGGCGGCCGCGGTGGCCGGGGCCTTTGGGTCGAGGTCCAGGGTCACCAGCCGCGGCACGGGCAGGTCGGCGATCAGGGCCTCCCGGCCGATCCACGGTTCCAGTAGCGCCTCGGCCTTGTCCTTGGGCAGGGCGCGGGCCTCGCTGACGCCCTTGACCCCCGACAGGGTCTCGGCGGCGCGGGCGGCGGCGCTGTCGGGGCTTTCGCCGGCGCGGGGGCGGACCACCACGGTGGCCGAGCCGGTCAGCTGGGCGGTCCAGCCGGTGGCGGCGCGGGTCGAGGCGATCGCGGCCAGGGCCGTCAGGCAGGCCAGGAAGCACAGCACGGCCACCACGAACACCAGAGACCCGTCGCGGGCGTCGCGCGGCGGCAGCAGCTGGCCCGGCCTCCAGCGGGCGACGACGAACTCGCTCACGCCTCGTCCTCCTCGCCGTAGTCGTCGTCCTCGTAGGCGTAGGGCGGGTCCGGCTCCTCGTCGGCGAACTCGACCAGGCGGCCCTGCTCCAGGTGCAAGGTGGGGCGGTTGGCGCGGGCGACCAGGTCCTCGTCGTGGGTGGCGATCAGCACGGTGGTGCCCAGGCGGTTCAGTTCGACGAACAGCCGCAGCAGGCGCAGCGACATGGCCGGGTCGACGTTGCCGGTCGGCTCGTCGGCCAGCAGCACGTCGGGCCGGTCGACCACGGCGCGGGCGATGGCCAGGCGCTGCTTCTCGCCGCCCGACAGGGTGGCGGGCAGGGCGTGCATGCGGTCGCCCAGGCCCACCCACTGCAGCAGCTCGGCCACGTCGTCGCGATAGCTGGCCGGCTTGCGGCCGCCGATGCGCAGCGGCAGGGCGGCGTTGTCGAACACCGACAGGTGGTCCAGCAGGCGGAAGTCCTGGAACACCACCCCGATCCGGCGCCGCACGAAGGGCAGGTCCTCGGGCCGGGTCAGGCTGATGTCGCGGCCGAACAGCTCGACGCGACCCCGTGACGCACGGTGGGCCAGGTAGATCAGCTTGAGCAGCGAACTCTTTCCGGCCCCCGACGGTCCGGTGAGGAAATGGAAAGACCCTGGGTGTAGGGTAAACGTGAGATCGCTGAGGGTTTCCGGCCCGCGTCCGTACCGCATCGAAACACCTTCGAAGCGGACGACAGGGACGGCGCCGCCATCCTGGACGTCATCGATGCGCAAGGGTGTGTCGCTGGGTCGTGTGGACATGGCTGGCAAAATCGGCGACCTCGTTTGTAGGAGCGGGGAGCGTCCGATTCGCGGCCATGATACTGACCTGTCCCGAGTGCGCTAGCCGCTATTTCGTCGACGATTCCAAGGTTGGTCCCTCGGGTCGTACGGTGCGCTGCGCGTCGTGCGGCGCCCGCTGGACCGCGCGGAACGAAGACGACCTCGACCTGTTCGAAGAACCCTCGGCGGCCGACCTGGCCGCGGCCGAGGTGCTGGCCAAGCTGGAAGCCCAGAACGCCGCCGACGATCCCGAGACCCCCGTCGACCAACTGCCGGGCGAGGAACTGCCCAAGGTGTTCCGCGCGCGCGCCGACGCCGAGCGCCGCCTGAAGGAAGCCAAGACCACCGGCATCATCTGGGGCGGCATGGTCGCGGTCATGGTGCTGCTGCTGGTGGCCGCCGGCGTGTTCCGCATGAACGTCGCCCACCTGTGGCCCAGCACGGCCGGCGCCTACGCCTTCGCGCGGATGCCCGTGAACAATGTCGGCCTGGTGGTCGAGGACCTGAAGGCCGAGCCGTCGATGCAGAACGGCCATGCGGCGATCACCATCACCGGCGTCATCCGCAACATCACCGACCACCCGGTGTCGACGCCGCCACTGCGGGTGGCTCTGCTGAACAAGCACGAGAAGCGCGTGGCCGGGCAACTGGCCGCCGCCGCCGATCCGCTGATCCCGCCCAGCCAGACCCGGCACTTCGCCGTGACCCTGCTGGATCCGCCCCGCACGGCCAACACCCTGGAGATCGGCTTCGCCCTCGAGCCCGGCGCGGCCAAGCATGCCGGGCCGGCGGGCCATGTCGAGAAGGTCTCGAACCCCGAGGCGCCGTCGCTGCGCGGCGCCCAGGACCAGCCGGCGGAGCTGGCGGCGGGCGGGCAACCGTCGGTCGACGACGCGCAAGGGGCTGGACACGAGCCCCCAGGTCATGAGACCGGAACGGTCGAACCGGCCCCGGCCGACCATCATTGACCAAGAAATCCTGAAATGACCGAACGCCCCGCCCCCGAAGTCCTGATTTCTCAGGAGGAAATCGCCGAGCGGGTGGAAGCCCTGGCCAAGGCCATCGCCCCGCGCATCGACAACGACACCGTCGTCGTCTGCCTGCTGACGGGCGGACTGTGGTTCGCCGCCGACCTGACGCGCGCCCTGTGGCGCGCCGGCCGCGACGTGCGCTTCGACGCCCTGTGGCTGGCTTCCTATCACGACGAGCGCAAGAGCTCGGGCCGCTGCGAGGTCCGCGCCGACCTGCAGCGTCCGCTGGTGGGCCGCCGCGCCCTGGTGGTGGACGATGTGCTCGACACCGGCCTGTCGCTGGGCGAGGCCGCCAAGCTGGTCAAGGACGCCGGCGCCAGCGAGGTGCTGACCGCCGTCTTCGCCCGCAAGCCGTGGGACAAGCCGCGCATCGAGCCCGACTTCATCGCCTGGGAAGCCCCGGCCCGCTACCTGGTCGGCTACGGCCTGGACGACGAAGGCAAGAGCCGCGGCCTGCCGTACGTCGGGGCGCTGGACTAACGTAACCAGTTCTCGATCGTTAGGTCTTCGACTCGGGAGAACTCTCGCTCGTTGTCGGTGACCAGGATGCATCCGCTCGCCAGGGCGTGAGCCGCGATCAGAAGGTCATTGCCGCCGATTGGCGCGCCATTCCGCTCAAGATGGGCTCGCAGCCAGCCGTAAATATGATCGGCTGGCGGCGTCAGCGGCAGAATCTCGATCGCGGCGAGCACTTGTTCCAACTGGCGGGTCAGGCGCTCGGAGCCTCGCTTGGCGGCCCCGAACCGCAGTTCGGCGGCGACGATCACGCTCGTGCAGATATCGACCTCGCCGACCTCCTGCAGGCGACTTGCGACCATGCCGCTCGGATTGCGCACCAAGTCCGATAGGATGTTGGTGTCCAGGAGGCGGAGTGCGCTCACAGATCGACGGGCTCGGGAGCCGGATCGTTGATCGGGGCGAAATCGTCTTCAATGGGCTCCAGCGAGGCCAGGACCGCCAATAGCGAGCGCTTGGGGGCGGGCTCCAGGATCAGACGGTCGCCATCCTTGCGCAGGATGGCCTCGTCGCCCGGAAGTTCGACTTCACGAGGGATGCGGACAGCTTGATTGCGGCCGTTGCGGAACAGTTTGACGTGCTTCTCGTAGCCCATGGCGAAAGCTCCGGCCTATGCCGTAGCATAGGCCAAATGCCGCCTTCCCGCAAATCACGCTAGGCCGCCCGCCGCTGGCTCGCTGAATCCTTCCGCCCCACGTCGAAGATATCCACCCGCGCCGACAGCTCCCGGCTCTCGACCTGCAGGGTCTGGGCCGCGGCGGTGGTTTCCTCGACCATGGCGGCGTTGCGCTGCACCACGCGGTCCATCTCCGCCATGGTGGTGTTGACCTCGCCCAGGCCCTGGGCCTGGTCCTGGGCCGAGCGGGCGATGGCGGTGACCTGCTGGTCGATCTTGGCCACCACTGCGACGATCCGCTGCAAGGCCTCGCGGGTGCGCCCCACGCGCTCGACGCCGGCCGCGACCTGGGCGCCGGACTCGTTGACCAGGCCCTTGATCTCCTTGGCCGCGTCGGCCGAGCGCTGGGCCAGGGCGCGGACTTCCTGGGCGACGACCGCGAAGCCGCGACCGGCGTCGCCGGCCCGGGCGGCCTCGACCCCGGCGTTCAGGGCCAGCAGGTTGGTCTGGAAGGCGATCTCGTCGATCACGCCGATGATCTGGCCGATCTTGCCGGACGAGGCCTCGATCAGGGTCATGGCCTCGACCGCCTCGGTGACCACCGGGTCCGAGCGCTCGACCTCGGCGCGGGCGCTGGCGGCGGCGGCGTTGGCCTGGTGGGCGCCCTCGGCGGTGGAGCGCACGGCGGCGGTGATCTGGTCCAGGGCGGCGACGGTCTCGACCAGGCTGGCGGCCTGCTGCTCGGTGCGGTCGGCCAGTTCGTCGGTGGCGCGGGCCATGTCGGCCACGCCGGCGCCCATGGTGGCCGCGTTGCCGGTGATCTCGCGCATCGCCGCCTGCAGCTTCTCCATCGCGCCGTTGAAGTCGTCGCGCAGCGGCTCGTAGCGCGTCGCGAAGGGCTGGGTCAGGCGGCAGGTCAGGTCGCCGCGCGACAGGCGGGCCAGGCCGGTGGCGACCGTATCGACGACCAGGGCCTGTTCGGCTTCCAGCGCGGCCTTCTGTGCGGCCTGTTCGGCGTTGTCGGCGTCGCGGGCGGCGCGGGCGGTCTCGGCGGCGGCGTTGGCGGCGTCGGCCTCGCGCGCGGCGGTCAGGGCCTTGTCGGTGCGGGCGCCGACGGTGACGAACAGGCGCGAGACGCTGGCCGTCAGCCAGATCAGCGACCAGGCCGTGACCAGCGTGACCCCGGCGTTGAAGGCGATCCGCAGGGGCGTCACCGCGCCCAGCATCAGCAGGTTGGGCGCGACGATCGACGCGCCGACGTCGATGGCCACCACGCTGGCCGCGCCGACCGCCACCACCCGCCAGTCGCCATAGGCCACCAGCAGGGCCAGGGCGGCCAGATAGGCCATGCGCGCGTCGGTCTGCCAGGCGTGGCCGGAGAAGGCGGCGACGAACAGGGTCACCTGGCCGGCCAGGCTGATGGCGGTGGAGATCCGCTGGGCGGCGCTGTCACGCCAGATGGCGAAGCCGCCCCAGGCCAGCGCGCCCAGGCCCACCGACCCGAGCGCCAGGCCCAGGATCGGGCCGCCGGCGAACAGGCGGGCCGCCGGCACGATCAGGATCATCGCGGCGATGCAGGCCAGGACCAGATGGCCCCCGACGCGGCGCTGGGCCTCGATGCTGTCGAACTCGACCATGTGTCGACTCCACTACCAAACTCGGTCGCGAGGTTTGGGCGGCGGAGGTTAATCCCCTGTAACAAGTAGGGGCTTTGTGGCCTAGGTACGAATACCTAGGCTATGGCAGGGGTGCGGACATTTGCGTCGCCCCCGTCCCATATCGAACACCGACCGGCCCGGTGGGTAGTTCTCGGAGCCCTCCGGGTTTCGCCTGATAGGAACATCCGAACAGCCTCGCCGTAATCGCGACCGCCGGTCTCTCCCGGCGCAAGCGATCATCCGAGCGAGGAGGCCCGCCCATGCCGAGCCAAGCCAAGCGTCCCAACATCCTGGCCATCATCGCCGACGACCTGGGTTGGTTCGAGGTCAGCGCCTATCACCGGGGCGTCATGGGCACGAAGACGCCCAATATCGACCGGATCGCCAAGCAGGGCGCCCTGCTGGTCGACGCCTACGCCCAGGCCAGCTGCACCGCCGGCCGCGCCGCCTTCATCACCGGTCAGCTGCCCATCCGCACCGGCCTGACCACCGTGGGCATGCCGGGCGCGCCCCAGGGCCTTCAGAAGGAGGATCCCACCCTGGCGGAGCTGCTCAAGCCGCTCGGCTACATGACCGCCCAGATCGGCAAGAACCATCTGGGCGATCGCAACGAATACCTGCCCACCGTTCACGGCTTCGACGAATTCTACGGCAACCTCTATCACCTCAACGCCGAGGAAGAGCCCGAGCAGCCCGACTACCCCAAGGATAACCAGAAATTCAAAACCCTCTTCGCGCCGCGCGGCGTGCTGGAGTGCAAGGCGACCGACACCGACGACCCGACCGTCGACCCCCGCTTCGGCCGGGTCGGCAAGCAGACGATCAAGGACACCGGCCCGCTAACCCGCAAGCGGATGGAGACGGTCGAGGACGACCTGCTGGCGCACTCGCTGGACTTCCTCGATCGCGCGGCGGCGACGGGCAAGCCGTTCTTCCTCTGGCACAACACCACCCGCATGCACGTCTGGACCCGGCTGTCCGAGCGCTGGGCGGGCAAGACCGGGCTGGGCGTCTATGCCGACGGCCTGATGGAGCTGGACTGGGTCGTGGGCGAGTTGCTGAAGAAGCTCGACGACCTGGGGATCGCCGACGACACCATCGTCGTCTTCACCAGCGACAACGGCGCCGAGAAGTTCAGCTGGCCCGACGGCGGCACCTCGCCGTTCCGGGGCGAGAAGGGCCTGGGCTGGGAGGGCGGCTTCCGCGCGCCCTTCCTGATCCGCTGGCCGGGAAACATTCCCGAGGGCCAGGTGCTGAACGGCATCTTCTCGCTGGAGGACGTCGTGCCGACCCTGATGGCGGCGGCCGGCGAGCCCGAGATCAAGGACAAGCTGCTGAGCGGCCACCAGGCCGGCGACAAGACCTTCAAGGTCCATCTCGACGGCTACAACCAGCTTCCCTACCTGACCGGCCAGGCCGAGGACTCGCCGCGCGAGGAGTTCTTCTACTACGGGGAGCAGAACCTGTTCGCCGTGCGGTTCCGCGACTGGAAGATCCACTTCGCGCTGAAGGACGACTGGTTCGCCGGGACCTTGCGCACGCCGACCGTCCCCCAGCCCGTCAATCTGCGCAACGACCCGTTCGAGCAGCACATGGACGCGCCCTACTACCCGATCTATGTCGGCGAGAAGCTGTGGACGGTCATGCCGGCGGCCTACCTGCTCCAGGTGCATGCGGCGACGTTCACGGACTTCCCGCCGCGCCAGGCCCCGGCCGGCTTCAGCGCCACGGACATGCTGGGCAAGGTCCTCCACGCAGCCGCGTCGGGCGTGGGGAACAGCTAGGCAGGTCGCGGCGCGCGATGTCCGGCGGGGTCGCCCTTGAGTCCTCCTGGGCCGAGGGCGCCTACACCCAGTCCGGCGGCACGTCCCGGCCCAGCATCTCCTCGTACGAGGGACGGGCCCGGATCACGGCGTACTTGTCGCCGTCGACCAGCACCTCGGGCACCAGCTGGCGGGTGTTGTACTCGCTGGCCATGGCCGCGCCGTAAGCCCCGGCCGACATGAAGGCCACCAGGTCGCCTGTCGCCAGCGGCGGCAAAGCGCGATCACGTGTAAACGTGTCGCCCGTCTCGCAGACGGGCCCGACCACGTCGTAGACGGCCTCGCCGGCCCGCTTGGTCACGGGACGGATGTCGTGGAAGGCGTCGTACATGGCCGGACGCACCAGGTCGTTCATGGCCGCGTCGATCACCAGGAACTTGCGGCCTTCCGGGCGCTCGTGGACGTGGATGACTTCCGAGACCAGCACGCCGGCGTTGGCGGCGATGACGCGGCCCGGCTCGAAGGCCAGGGTCACGGGCAGGCCCTGGGTGACCTCGCCGACCATCTTGGCGAACTCGGCCGGCGAGGGCGGTTCGGGGTGGTTGAAATAGGGCACGCCCAGGCCGCCGCCCAGGTCCAGCCGCTCGACGTGCAGGCCTTCGCCCAGCAGTTGCTCGACCAGGCCCCGCATCTTGGTGAAGGCCGCGCGCATCGGCGCGAGATCGGTGATCTGGCTGCCGATGTGGCAGGCCACGCCGATCGGTTCGAGATTGGCGTTGTTGCTGGCGTTGGCGTAGAGGCGCGCGGCCTCGGCGAACGAGACGCCGAACTTGTTCTCGGACTTGCCGGTGGCGATCTTGGCGTGGCCGCCGGCCGCGACGTCCGGATTGACCCGGAACGCGACCTTCGCCTTCAGGCCCAGACCGGCCGCGACGTCCGCGATCAGGTTCAGCTCGGGCTCGGACTCGACGTTGATCTCGGCCACGCCGGCCCGCAGGGCGAAGGCGATCTCGCCGCGCTTCTTGCCCACGCCCGAGAACACGATGCGCTCGGCGGGGATGCCGGCGGCCAGGGCGCGGCGCACCTCGCCCTCCGACACGGTGTCGGCGCCGGCGCCCAGCTTGCCCAGCACCTTCAGCACCGCGACGTTGGAATTGGCCTTCACCGCGTAGGCGACCAGCGGGTCGACCACCCCGGCCGCCAGGAGGGCGTCGCGGAACACCGTGAAGTGCCGCTCCAGGGTGGCGCGGGAATAGACATAGACCGGCGTGCCGACCTCGGCCGCGATGCGCGCCAGGGGGACGCCTTCGCAGGCCAGGCCCTCCGGGCCGTATTCGAAATGGTTCACTTAAGAAGGCCTAGTTGGGCTGCGAGCTGGGGAAGCCGGCGCCGGAGGGGCCGCCGAAGGGGTCGGACTGGGTGCCGCCCAGCGGCGCGGCGCGGGTCGTGCGGTTGCTCGACGCCGGGTCCATGTTCTCCTGGGTGCCGTTGGCGCGGGCCGGCTGGTTGGCCGTGGCGGAACCCTTGCGGCGCTCGGCCTCGTAGGCCGCCTTCTTCTGGGCGTTCCACAGCGGGGCGGGACGCTCCAGCTCGGCCTGCTTGCCGCAGGCGGCGGCGGTCAGGGCCAGGGCGGCGACGGTCAGGATAGTGACGGGGCGGATCATCCGAGCAGTTCCTTCCAACGCGCGATCTGGGCGCGGACCTGGGCGGGAGCGGTCCCGCCATAACTCATGCGGCTGGCCGCCGAGGCGGCCGGGGTCAAGACGGCGTAGACCGCGTCGGTGATCCGCGGCTCGATGGCCTGGAACTCGCCGAGCGACAGGTCCGCCAGGTCGACGCCTTTGGTCTCCGCGGCCTTCACGGCCGAGCCTGTCACGTGGTGGGCGTCACGGAAAGGCATGTTCAGCTCGCGGACCAGCCAATCGGCCAGGTCGGTGGCCGTCGAGAAGCCCGCGCCGGCGGCGGCGGCCATCTTCTCGGTGTTCGGGGTCAGGTCCGACACCATGCCGGCCATGGCCAGCAGGGAAAGCTCCAGGGCGTCGAAGGCCTCGAAGGTCGGGACCTTGTCCTCCTGCATGTCCTTCGAATAGGCCAGCGGCAGGCCCTTCATCACCACGGTCAGGGTGGTGAGCGAGCCCAGGATCCGGCCGACCTTGGCGCGGATCAGCTCGGCCGCGTCGGGGTTCTTCTTCTGCGGCATGATCGAGCTGCCGGTCGTGAAGGCGTCGGTCAGCTTGATGAAGCCGAACATCGGCGTCGTCCACAGCACGATCTCCTCGGCCAGGCGCGACAGATGCATGGCGGCGATCGAGGCGGCCGACAGGGCCTCCAGGGCGAAGTCGCGGGCCGAGACGCTGTCCAGCGAATTGGCGGTCGGGCGGTCGAAGCCCAGGCTGGCGGCGGTCTGATGGCGATCGATGGGGAAGGGCGAGCCGGCCAGCGCCGCGGCGCCCAGCGGGCACTCGTTCATCCGGGCGCGAGCGTCGCGGAAGCGCGAGGCGTCGCGGCCGAACATCTCGACATAGGCCATCAGGTGGTGGCCGAAGGTCACCGGCTGGGCCGGCTGCAGGTGGGTGAAGCCCGGCATCAGGGCGTCGGCATGGGCCTCGGCCTGGGCGATCAGGGCGCGTTGGAGCGCCTCCAGCTGGCCGGCCGAACGCTCGCAGGCCTCGCGCACCCACAGGCGGAAGTCGACGGCCACCTGGTCGTTGCGCGAGCGGGCGGTGTGCAGGCGGCCGGCCGTCGGGCCGATCAACTCGCGCAGCCGCGCCTCGATGTTCATGTGGATGTCTTCGTATTCGTCGCGGAACGGGAAGGCCCCGGCCGTGATCTCGCCCTCGATGGCGTCCAGGCCCTTGAGGATTTCCTCGCCGTCGGCGCTTGCAATCACGCCCTGGCTGATCAACATCCGCGCATGGGCGCGGGAGCCCGCCAGGTCCTGCGCCCACAGGCGCTTGTCGAAGCCGATGCTGACGTTGATCGCCTGCATCAGCTCCGCCGGCTTGGCCGAGAACCTTCCGCCCCACATGGCTTGGCCCTGGCCGTTGGCGGCGGGCTTATCGGAGGCGTTGTCGGTCATATGAGCCAATTCCAGTCGGAAAGAGACGAAGCCGCGCGCAAGCTCGGCCCGCTGAAGTGGGTGATCGGCGCCGCGCTGCTGATCGGCGTCGCGGCGGTTCTATACGTCATCGCTCAGGCTTCGTTCAAACCCGCAGGCGCGCTCGACCTCAACGAATTCAAGAAAGCGTCCTTAGCAAAGCTGGACGTGCCGGCCCAGCCGCGCGCCGCGCCGGCCACGGTGTTCACCGACGGGGCCGGAAAGCCCCACACCCTGGCCGATTTCAAGGGCCAGGTGGTGGTCATGAACCTGTGGGCCACCTGGTGCGCGCCCTGCAAGAAGGAGATGCCCACCCTGGCCCGGCTGCAGGGCGCCTACGCGACCCAGCCGCTGAAGGTGCTGCCGATCAGCGTCGACCGCGACAGCGACCTCAACCTGGTCCAGGCCGAGATGGCCGCCAATCCGCCGCTGCAGGTCTATCGCGACCCCGGCTACAAGCTGTCGTTCGAGCTGGACCCGCGCGCCCAGGGCTATCCGACCACGGTCCTCTACGACAAGCAGGGGCGCGAGCGGGCCCGGCTGGCGGGACCGGCCGAGTGGGACAGCCCCGAAGCCCGCGCCCTGGTCGAGGCCCTGCTGCGCGAACACTGACCGCAGACGGGTGAAAACCCGTGGCGCACGCCCAGGAATATCCGTGTTTTTTGAATTGACCCCTCAACGGGGGCGTGTCCACTGTGCCGTGCAATCCTGGATTTGGGCCCGCGAACCGCTACCCGGACGACTGAGATTGTTACCGCCCGCTTGTCCGGGCATTGGATCGGCTATCTCTAGGAGACACTCCATGGCGACCGGCGTGGTGAAATGGTTCAACGGCACCAAGGGCTTCGGCTTCATCCAGCCCGATGACGGCGGCAAGGACGTGTTCGTCCACATCAGCGCCGTCGAGCGGGCGGGCCTGCGCGGCCTGGACGAAGGCCAGAAGGTCAGCTTCGACACCGCCGAGGAGCGCGGCAAGATCGCGGCGTCCAACTTGAAGCCGCTCTAGGTTCCCGCCTCTACGCGAATTTGAAGGGCGCCGGTTCCAACGAGCCGGCGCCCTTCTGCTATTGATGAGTCGATGACCGTCGATCCCCGCTTCCTCGAAATCGTGGCCGATCGCGCCTGGCCGGCGCGCCAGAGCGGGGCCCTGGGCGGCTGGCGGCTGAACGCCTCGGACGGTTGGTCGCTGCGCATCAACGCCTGCTGGCCGCTGGGCGAGCCCGACCGGCCCATCGACGAGGCCATCGCGGCCACCGAGGCCTTCTACGCCGCGCGCGGCCTGCCGGCCCGGTTCAAGCTGTCGGACGGGGCGGTGGTCCCGGCCAACCTCTCCGAACACCTGCGCGCCCGCGGCTACAGGCCCACCCACGGCACCCTGGTGATGGTGGGCGAGACCGGGGGGACGATCGCGGGCGCCGCGGACCTGGCCGTCACCCTGTCGCACGCGCCCGATCCGGCCTTCGAGGCCGTGCTGACCGCCAGCGCCGCCGGCAACGCCGCCGACGCCCGCGAGCGCCTGGACGCCCTGTCCCGCATCCCCGCGCCGGCCCGCTTCGCGCGGCTGGAAGTCGAGGGCGAGGTGGCGGCCCTGGGCGCCGGCGCCGTCGATGGCGAGTGGGCGGGGATCTTCGGCATGCGCACCCTGCCGGCGCACCGCCGCAAGGGTCTGGCCAGCCGGGTCCTGGCGGCCCTGCTGCACGAGGCCGCGACCCTGGGCGCGCGGCGCGCCTACCTGCAGGTCGAGGCCGACAACGCCCCGGCCATCGCCCTGTACAGCGGCCTGGGGTTCGTGCCGGCCTACGGCTATCGCTACTGGGTGGTCGAGTAGGGCTCAGACGGCCCGATCTATGATCGCCAGGAACAGGGCGACACCGGCGAGCGCCAGCAGCAGCGACATGGCCAGCACCGAACGGCCCAGGCGGAAGGCCTCGGTCTTGCGCACGTGCCTGACCGTGATCCAGTAGTCGATCACGCCCATGACCATGGCGGCCGTGCCCATGGCGACCAGGAACAGGCCCACCTTCTGCGGGCTTTCCGGACGCGCCAGGGACCCCGCCTTGGCGGCGGTCTCCAGGAACTTGTAGATCGTGAAGCCGAAGCTGAGCATCGACAGCGAGGTGCGCAGCCAGGCCATCAGGGTCCGGTCGGCCGCCAGCACCGTGCGCACGGCGCCGAGGTCGGAGGGCAGGACAGGGCGGGATCCCGGGGGCTCGGTCATGGCTGCTTTTCCGCGCGCGGCTCTATTTCGGATAGAGGAAGGTGGCGATGAACCGCAGGCCCCATTCCGGACCGACGCCGTCCTGGGCCGCGTAGGCCCGCACGCCGCCGCCCAGCGACACCCTCTGCTCGCCGAACTTGTAGACGTGGGTGACCGTCAGGTTGATCGGCACGGTCCAGCCCTTGGTCTTCCAGTTGTAGCTGCTCTCGGCGTTGATCCCGTAGGTGGTCGTGGCCTTGTCGGTGTAGCTGAAGAAGGGCTGGATGAAGGTCTGGCTGACGTCCGGCCGGTCGTGGTCGCCGGCGTCGGCGAACGACCAGATGTGGTTGGCCAGCACGCCGTAGGTGTAGCCGTGCTCCTGCTTGAGCAGCAGGGCGGTGGGGCCGGCGCCCCATTTCTTGGTCCCCAGGTCCGACTCGCCCGTCGGCCACAGCACGGCGGGCCCGACCGCCCAGACCAGGCCGTTGTGCTCGGCCTTGGGCGAGATGAAGAAGCTCTGGGTGGTGTCGCTCAGGCCGAACGCCGTGTCGTCGCCCGGATAGGCGTGCTCCTTCTTCACGATGGGCACGATGGTGCGGACGATCAGGTTCCAGTCCTGGTTCAGCGACAGCGGGATCACCGGCTGGACGTTCAGGGTGTAGCGCCCGCCGTCCTCGGGGCCGTAGCAGCAGTCGTAGTTCTGCTGGAACGGCACGCTGATCAGGTTCGAGACCGGGTTGTTCAGCTTCTTGGCCAGCTCGACGTCGCTCTCATGGGCATGGGCCAGGAGGGGGGAGAGGCAGCAGGCGGCCGCGGAAATGGCGAGCGCCCAACGGCGGGATCGACGCTGTTCCACGATACGCTCTCCACCCGGCGCCTGTTGGGCCGGATGGGACTATCCGGTCGGGGATCGGAGCGCGCCATGGTGCGGAACCCCCATCGGTCGGCTGGAAATTCCCGGAGGGCGGAGACGCGTCTCTGACGGGGACATGCCCTTGGGCGTGTCCCCAGATTTCGCGCCGAGCCAGGCGGTTGGGGACACGCCGCAAGGGCATGTCCCCGTCGCTGCGGCGGATAAGTCACTGATATAAAGAGATAAGTCTTTATTCCCCGAGGTCGAACACGAACTTGTCGTGCTCCGGATGCAGGCAGCTCTGGTCGATCGGGGCGGTCGGGTCGGCCAGGAAGCCGCGGATCATCTTGCGCGCGCAGGTGCTGCCGCGCGACACGCCGTGGGTGGCGTTGGGGATGATGGTCAGCTGGCCCTTGGAGAAGCGGCTGACCGCCGCCTTGGCCACGGAGGGCGGGCAGCCGGGGTCGATCTCGGCGGCCAGGAACAGGGTCGGGATCGCGCTGGAGACCGGCTGGGCCTCGACCGGATCGGGCGCGCCGACCGGATAGGCCTTGCAGACGGTGAAGAGGCGGCCGAACGACTTCTCGGTCAGGCGGCTGACCACGTCGCGCTGGGCGCCGGCGCGGGTCGCCGCCTCGCTCTCGAACGGGAACTCCTCCTTGCACAGGTGGGTGAAGAACTGGGCCTCTCGATAGCCGGCCCCGGCGCGGGTGTCGTCCAGGGCCGACAGGTCGCCGGCCGCGAACTTGGCCACGGTGGCGGGCAGGGCGCGGGCGTCGGGGCCGCTGTAGGCGGCGTCCATCAGAAAGCCGCCCAGCAGGTCGGCGGTGTAGGTCTGGCCGTTCTGGACCACGGGGGCGGCCAGCAGCTTGGCGGCCACGCCGTCGAGGTCGGCGCCCGGATGCGGATACTTGGCGTTGCAGGCGGCGTCGGTGGCGCAGCGCTTGAAGATCTCCTTCACCGCGTCGGACACCATCTCCGGCCCGCCCTCGGCCCACTTGGCTTCGGGCGTCCAGGGCGAATCCAGCACCACGGCGCGCACGCCGGCCGGGTCGTGCTTGACCACGGCCAGGGCGATGCGGGTGCCGTACGAGACGCCCATCAGGTCGATCTGCTTGAGGCCCAGGGTCTTGCGCAGGTCCTGGATGTCCTTGACCACCTCCTCGGCGTTGTAGCGGGAGAGGTCGACACCCGACTCCTTCAGGCGCTGGGCGCAGGCGATCGCCTGCTGGGCGGCCGCGTCGCTCAGCGGACCGGCGTCGTTGAGGGCCAGGGTCCCGCAGTCGAGCAGGGGCTGGGCCACGCCGCCGCCGCGCTGGTCGAAGAAGATCCAGTCCTGGTCGACCGCCACCAGTTCGCGGCCGCTGACGCTGCGCAACAGCCGGCCGACGCCCTCCACCAGGCCGCCGCCGGGGCCCCCGTGCAGATAGACCACCGGGACCGCGCCGGGCTTGGGGGCGCTGGCCTTGACGATGGTCACGGGAAGCGAGACGCGCCGCGTGCCGGGCCCGCCCCGGGTCTCGTCGACGGTCAGGGTCCCGCACTCGATCTTGTTCGTGACGCCCGAATAGTCGCCGGCGCAGGCGCCCGGAGTGAACTTGGGTTCGGCGGCGTGGGCCGAGCCGGCCACGGCCAGGGCGGCGAACGCGCCGGACAGGGCGGCGCCCCAGATCATCTTGCTCATGTGAATCCCGTCGTGCTGAAGCCCCGCAGTGAGCATGACGGCGGGGAGGGGGCAAGGGTGTCGGACGGCGCGCGCCCGCATTCATGTCGCGCAACGATGTTCGATCAACTAGTTTACAAAACAAACAAGTTGATGCACGGTCCGGCCATCGCAACGGAGCCCGGCCATGCACGCGCCTCTGAAATCCCTGGAGACCCCGGCCCAGGCCGGTTCCGTCGTCCGAAACGCGCCCGTCGGCGCGATGCGGGCCTTCCTGACCCTGCTGGTCGTCGCCCACCATGCGGTACTGACCTATCATCCGTACGCGCCGCCGCCGAAGGCGTTCGGGGCCCCGCCGATCCTGTGGACCGCGTTCCCCGTGGTGGACCCTCAGAGGTTCGCCGGCTTCGGCCTCTTCACCCTGGTCAACGACATCTTCTTCATGTCGGCGATGTTCCTGGTTTCGGGGCTGTTCGTCGCCGAGAGCCTGAAGGCCAAGGGGACGGGCGGCTTCCTGAAGGGCCGGGCGCTGCGGCTGGGCGTCCCGTTCGTGATCGGGACGGTGCTGCTGGCGCCGCTGGCCTATTTTCCGGCCTGGCTGCAGTCGGGCGGGACGCCGTCGCTGGGCGCCTATGTCCAGGCCTGGACCCACCTGCCGTTCTGGCCCAGCGGCCCGGCCTGGTTCCTGTGGGTGCTGCTGGCGTTCGGCGCGGTCGCGGCGGCGCTGGACGCCCTGTTCCCCCGTCTGATCCCGGCGCTGGGTCGCTGGACGCAAGGCGCCGCGCGGCGCCCGGGTCGCGCCTTCCTGCTGCTGATCGCCGCCAGCGCCCTGGCCTATGTGCCGCTGAACATGGTGCTGCCGTTCGGCCATTGGACGACGGAGGGGCCGTTCACGGTCCAGACCGGCCGCATCGGCCATTACCTCGTCTATTTCCTGGCCGGCCTGGCGTTCGGGGCGGCGGGCGTCGGCCAGGGGCTGACCGATCCGCAGGGCGCGCTGGCCCGACGCTGGTGGGCGTGGCAGATCCTGCCCGTCCCGGCGGTGATCGCGGCGATCGCGGTCTTCATCGTCGCCTTCTCGCCCAACCCGCCGCCCAAGCCGGTGCTGGACGTGGTGGGCGGCCTGGCCTTCGTCGTGGCCTGCGCCAGCCTGACCTTCGCGGTGACGGCCGTGTTCCTGCGCTTCGCGCGCAAGACCAGGCCGGTCGGACGCAGCCTGCAGGCCAACGCCTACGGCATGTACCTGACCCACTACGTCTTCACCGCCTGGCTGGGCTGGCTGCTGTTGCCCCAGGCCTGGGGCGGGCTGGCCAAGGGGCTGGTCGTGACCGCCGCCGCCATCGCCCTCAGCTGGCTGCTGACCCTGGCCCTGCGACGCCTGCCGCTGTTGGGACGAATCCTGTGACCGGCCATGATGCGCAAACGAGGGGACCTTGCCCATGAACGACAAGATCAAGTCCGTGCAGGACGACCTGGCCTTCCTGCGGACCCTGGCCGAGGGGCGGGGCGAAGGCGGGATTGGCGTGGCCGGCGGCGCGCTCTACGGTTCGGCGGGGCTGATCTACGGCCTGGAGTGCCTGGGTCACTACGCCCAGGCGATCGGGGCGCTCCGCATGCCGGTGGCGGGCAATCTGGCCCTGGCCTGGGTTCCGACGCTGATCTTCCTGGTCCTGATGACCGTGGTGATCGTGGTCGATCGCAAGCGTCCGACCCACGGCGTGGCCAATCGGGCCGTCAACGCGGCCTTCCAGGGCGCGGGGATCGCCAACCTGACGCTGGTCGTGATCTTCGCCGCGGCGGCCACGCGCAACCACGATTTCCGCTACTGGCTGTTCCATCCGGCCGTGGTCTTCGTGCTGCAGGGCGCGGTCTGGTACGTGATCTTCATGCTGCGCAAGAAGCTGTGGACGGCGTTGGTGTCGATCGGATGGATCGGGGCGGGCCTGGCCATGGGCCTGCTGATCGATCGCCCGGACCTCTTCCTGCTGGTGGCCACCCTGGGGCTCTTCGCCCTGATGATGGTTCCGGGCTTCTGGATGATGCGCCAGGCCCTGCGCCAGAGCGCCGTGACGGCGGCGGCCTGAGGCGAGCGTGAGCGGCAGGTTCGACATCAGCGGATTGGACGACGTCATCCACGGCCGGGTGCGGCTGGGGATCGTCGCCTATCTGGCCAGCGCCGAGGTGGCGGACTTCACCGAGCTGAAGGACCTGCTGGAGGTGACCCAGGGCAATCTCTCGGTCCACCTGCGCAAGCTGGAGGACGCCGGCTACGTGGCGATCGACAAGAGCTTCGTCGGCCGCAAGCCGCTGACCCGGGTCCGGCTGACCGACGAGGGGCGCGCGGCCTTCGGGGTCTATCTGAAGGCGATGAGCCAGCTGGTGGATCAGGCCGGCGGCGGTTAGAGGCCCATCTCCGCCCGCAGCTGCTTGGGCGTCACGCCCGCCGCCCGCAGCTCGCGCAGGGTCTGGGCCTTGTCGCGCTTGGCGTAGCGCCTGCCGTCGGGACCGACCAGCAGGCGGTGGTGGCGGTAGGTCGGGGTCGGCAGGTCCAGCAGGGCCTGCAGCAGGCGCTGGATGTGGGCGGCCTCGAACAGGTCCTGGCCGCGGATCACGTGGGTGATCCCCTGCAGGGCGTCGTCCAGGACCACGGCCAGGTGATAGGCCACGCCGACGTCCTTGCGGGCCAGGACGATGTCGCCGGCGGTCTCGGGGCGGGCGTGGATCAGGCCGGTCTCGCCGTCGGGGCCCGCGCCCTCCTCGACGAAGGCCAGGCCGTCGAAACTGCCCAGGGCGCCGCGGGCCGCGTCCAGCGACAGCCGCCAGGCGAAGGCCTCGCCGCGCTCCAGCCGCGCGGCCTCCTCGGCGGGCGGCAGCGGGCCGCCGACGAAGGGCCTGGCCGGCTCGTGCGGGGCGCGGCCGATGTCCAACTCCTTGCGGGTGCGGAAGCAGCGATAGACCAGGCCCTTCTCGCGCAGCACGTCGATGGCGCGGTGATACTCGGCCAGGTGCTCGGACTGGCGGCGGACGACGCGTTCCCACGTCAGGCCCAGCCAGGCCAGGTCCTCCAGGATCGAGGCCTCGAACTCGGGCCGGCTGCGGGTGGCGTCGATGTCCTCGATCCGCAGCACGAAACGGCCGCCCTCGGCCTGGGCGGCGTCGAAGGCCGTCAGGGCCGAGAACGCGTGGCCGCGATGCAGATGGCCGGTCGGGGAGGGGGCGAAGCGGGTGGCGAAGGTCATCTCCTCACCCGTAGCGGAACGTACGGGGGAGGTGGCTCGGCGCGCAGCGACGAGACGGAGGGGGCGTGCGGCGTTCGCCGATCAACAGATTCAGGCCTGGTCGAGCTTGGCGAACATGCCCAGATGTTCGAACACGCCGCGCAGGAAGGCCTCCTCGCCGCCCAGGGCCTCCTTCAGCGGCGCGAACTGCTTGAAGCTGATCATCTCGGCCAGGCCGTGGCCGGCGCACCAGGCGGCGATCGTGGCCAGCTCCAGGTCGATCGGCGAGGCCGTGCCGCCGCTGCGCTCGTCGATGGTGTTGCGCACCTGGCAGTAGGCGCCTTCTTCCTTCATCTGGTCGGGCAGGGCGTCCTTGTCGCGCGAGCAGTCGTACATCACGCGATAGAGGGCGGGGTTGTCGCGGGCGAAACAGACATAGGCCACGCCCAGGCTGGTCATCCGCTCCTTGCTGTCGACGGACTTGGCCCGCGCTTCGGTGAGGGCGGCGTCCAGGGCGTGCCAGCCTTCGTGGGCGACGGCGTCCAGCAGCTCGCCCTTGTCCTTGAAGTGGTGGTAGGGCGCGGCCGGGCTGACGCCCGCCTCCCGCGCCACCGCCCGCAGCGACAGCGCCGCCGGCCCCTCGGTCTCGAGGATGCGACGGGCGGCCTCGACCAGGGCGCGGCTGAGGTCGCCATGGTGGTAGGGGCGGGCTTCGGACGGCGCCAAGGAGGAGGGAGTCTGTGTCATCTCCGACACTGTAACCGTTCCTGTTCAAAAATCCATCCTAACGGCGTAAAGATTCATCTTGACGTCGTTCAGATAGATGTTATCTAAGCACTGTCCAGATCGGGCTCGGTCTGGAACGGGGGCGGCCTTCTCGATCACCGCGCCTCGCAACCCAAACTCAAGGATGTGTGTGATGACCAATACCGTCTTCGCTTTCGAAACCGCTCTCGACCGCATGGCCGTGGGCTTCTTCCTGGCCGCCGCCGTCGGCGTCGCCGCCGCCCTGATCGGCATCGCGATCTAAGCTCCGGTAGCGTTTGTGGCCGACGGGACCCAGCGGATCCCCACGCCGTCCCGCCGACACGATCGCCGCCGCCAGGAACCCGCCTGAAGTGTTCGAAGCCGCCCGCGCTTGCCCGCCGGCGGCTTTTGCGTGTCTTGATCCCGCGACGCGGGGCGCTTACGTCCGATCTTCCTGTCGCGGAACATCCCGCCGCGGGCCGGATTTTCCAGACATGACGCTTAGCTTCCCTTCCGCCGAGACGCGGCCATGAGCGTCGCCTTCACCAAGGAAGGCGACAGCGAGGCGTTCGCCGCCGACCTGCTGGACCGTCCGATCTCGCCGCATCCGAACCTGGTCACGGCCGACGGCCTGGCCGAGATCGAGGCGGCGCTCGCCGAGGCCCGCGCCGCCTACAGCGCCGCCCAGGCCGGCGGCGACGTCGCCCAGGACCGCACCGCCATGGCCCGCGCCACCCGCGACCTGCGCTACTGGTCGGCCCGCCGCGCCAGCGCCCAGCTGCGCGAGCGCGATCCGTCCGCCCAAGGCCTGCAGTTCGGCGACACCGTCACCTTCGACCGCGAGGACGGCCGCCGCCAGACCTTCCGCATCGTCGGCGAGGACCAGGCCGACCCCGCCAACGGCTCGGTGTCCTACGTCTCGCCGGTGGCCCGGGCCCTGCTGGGCAAGGGCGTCGGCGACACCGCCATGGTGGCCGGCGGCGAGGTGGAGATCATCGCCGTCGCCTAGGGCGTCGGGGCGGGAGCCTCGAAGATGTCCATCCGGCCCGGACCCAGGGCCGGGCAGTAGGCCGAATAGAACAGCACGCCCGGCCGCCTGGGATCGACGGCGGGTCCGTTGTTGATCGCCTCGGAACAGTTGATCGGCGCGGCCAGGACCTTGCGCGGGCCGAACCGCCCGTCGTCGCCGCGCCGGGCGCTGTTCAGCGTCACGCGGGTTTCGGCCTTCAGGTCGCCCGAGCTGAACACCAGGGTGCGGCCGTCGGCCAGGAAGGTCGCGTCGAAGTCGTCCAGCGGGCCGTTGACCTCGGGCCCCAGGCCGCGCACCGGGGCGTCGCCCGCCAGCTCGCCCTCGAACAGGTCCTGCTTGCCCAGCCCGCCGTGGCCGTCGGACGAGAAGATCAGCCGCCCGTCGGCGGTGGGGGAGGGCGCCCATTCGTCGCCGGGCGTGTTGAAGCGCGGACCCAGGTTGCGCGGCGTTCCGAACGCCCCGGTCGCCGGGTTGCGGTCCACGGCGTAGAGGTCGTCGCCGCCCTGGCCGCCCGGGCGGTTGGAGAAGAAATAGACCGTCCTGCCGTCCGGCGAAAAAGCCGGATCGAAGTCGTTGTCGGGCCCGTCGAACGACACCGCCTCGGGCCTGGACCATCCCGCGCCGTCGCGGCAGGTCTGCAGGATGCGCCAGGGCGTCTTGGGGGCGCCGATCGACCCCCACAGCACGCATCGGCCGTCGGGGCTGAAGGCGGGCCGGACCTCGGTGTCGGGCGAATCGACCACGCCGGGCAGCAAGGGAACAGGCGGTCCGGACGCCAGAAGACCGGCCAGGACGATCGCGGCGACGGCGGGTGGCGGCATGGCGAAGACTCCCCAAGGTCCGTCGCCGACCATAGCCGCGATCGTTCACGCGCCAAGCGCAAGGATGTCTTGGTTCTGTCGTCGAGTTGGCTCATCCTTTCCATGCGTTCGGGAATGAATGGCGATTCCCGAGAACGCGCAGGAAGGAGGCCCGTCTTCAGTCCGACCGCGTATCCGCTTCATCGGAGCCCGTGCCGCTCCAGAGGGAGGCCCTGATGCAGGTGCTGTCCCGTCCACCGTCCGGCATGCCGGCGCTTGTCCTCAACGCCGACTATCGGCCCCTGAGCTACTATCCCCTGTCCCTCTGGCCCTGGCAGGAGGTGATCAAGGCGGTGTTCCTTGAGCGTGTCGACGTGGTCTCGACGTACGACCACGTGGTTCACTCGCCCTCGTTCGAGATGAAGCTGCCCAGCGTGGTGTCGCTGAAGCAGTACGTGCCGCAGGATCGTCCGCCGGCCTTCACCCGCTTCAACCTGTTCCTGCGCGACGGGTTCTCCTGCCAATATTGCGGTTCGCCCGACGAACTGACCTTCGACCACGTGATCCCCCGCTCGCGCGGCGGCCGGACCACCTGGGAGAACATCGTCACCGCCTGCGCGCCCTGCAATCTGCACAAGGGCGGCCGCACGCCGCGCGAAGCCGGCATGCATCCGTTCCACACCGCGCGCCGGCCCAGCATGCACGAGCTGCAGGATCGCGGTCGCCGGTTCCCCCCGGGACACCTGCACGCCAGCTGGCTGGACTACCTCTACTGGGACATCGAGCTGGAAGCCTAGACCGCGACGACACTGAGTCGCGAAAATGTCTACAAAACAAAGCTTTGTGGCTCTGCTTGCATCGACTCGCCGCTGGGCGGACCCCAAGGACGGGGGCCGTCCAGTGGGAGGGTTCGATGCTTGCCAGTTCTTCGACGCCTTCGAGGCTTTCGATGCTTTCCGGTCCGACGCTTCACGAGCACGGACACGCCCTGAGCGTCAAACGTCGCCTAAGATGGCTGATGGCCGCCATGACGCTGGCCAACGTGGTCCTGTGGACCGTGGTGTTCGGGCTCTAGGGCGCAACCCGGGCGCCCGCTCACGGGTTCTATCCCCAACGCCTTCGGGCGAAAAATCGGGAGAGACCCCATGATCTTTGGCCATAAAAAAGAAGAAACCGGCCGCCACTTCACGCACGGCACCAGCGCCTCGACGGCCGACATGGCCAGCGACGGCAAGGTCCGGCACGAGGACAAGCACTTCGACGCTCCCCATTCCCGCGAGGCCGAAACCCCGCTGGCCGAGGGCGAGAAGCACGATCAGCTGGCCGAGAAGGTCGAGTGCTCGGAGAGCCGTCAGGAAGCCCTGCTGGACGAGGGACTGGAAGAAAGCTTCCCGGGCAGCGACCCGGTCAGCGTCAAGCGCATCACCTGACGCGGCTCAGGCCTGGCGCGGGAAGCGTCGGGCCGCCCGGCTGGCGAAGCCGCCGGTCGAGCGTTCGGCTTCCGCCTCGGCGGGAGGCGGGAAGGCGGCCTGGATCACCGGCGCCAGGCGGCGCGCGCCCCGACGGCGATCCTGGGCGGCGATCTCGGCGAAGGTCGCCGCGCCCCGTTGGCGGGCCATGGCGCGCAGGCCTTCGATGTGGCTGGCCAGATAGATGACGGCCACGCCGGCCGTGTCGGCCAGCAGGTCGCCGATCGAGGCGCTGCGGTCGGCGGTGAACAGTTGGGCCGCCTCGACGCTGGCGCCCAGCAGGATCGCGGCGACGGCCAGGTCGTTGCGGCGCATGCGGGGGAAAGCCACGAACGAGACGGCGAGCAGGCCGCCGAAGGCCAGGGCGTGGGCCGCCTTGTCGCTCAGGCCGAACACCTGCTCCAGACCCGGCCAGGGACCCAGCATCAGCACCGCGGCGGTCAGGGCGCCGACCACCAGGACGGCGCGGGCGGTGGTCACGACATGGTTGGGCGTCAGCATCGGCTTCCTGGCTCGCTACGAGCCCAAAGCCTTAGGGCGCCTTGGCCTACAAGCCGTGAAGGAACAGGGTCAACGGAAGATGACCAAGGCCCGCCGCGCCCCGGATTCCGGGAGCGGCGGGCCCGCGGCGTCCGTTATTTCTTCGCCGGGGTCTTCTTGGCGTCCTCGGCCTTCTTCGCCTCGGCGGCCTTGGCCGCGTCGTCGGCCTTCTTCCAGGCCGCGTATTCTTCCAGATAGGGCTGGCGGCGCAGGATCTTGGAGGCCGGATCGACGATCACCGGCACGGCGTCGCCCACCTTGACGCGGCCGGTGTTGTCGCTCATCGGCGCGGTGACGATCTTGTCGCCGACCTTGACCTCGACCGGCATCGGGAAGGCCTTGCCCGACGGCGTCTTCCAGCTCAGCACCAGGTCGTCGCCGTCACGCGTGGTCAGCAGTTCCGGCAGCTTGGCCTGATAGAAGTAGGCGTCGAAGAACCACTGGTAGTCCTTGCCCGTCACGTCGTTGACGATCTTGATGAAGTCCTTGGTCGTGGCGTAGCGCGGCGCGAAGTTGCCCGGCTTGGGATCGGGGCGGCCATAGACCAGGGTCCGCACCGACTTGAAGAAGGCCTCGTCGCCGATCGTCGCGCGCAGGGTGTGCATGACGTTGGAGCCCTTGGCGTAGATGTCGTTCGCCGGGCCGCCCTCGGGCTTGTAGACCTGATCTTCGGTCATCACCTTGTCGGAGACGATCGGGAAGGCGTTCTTGGACTGCACGCGCTGGGCGTTCAGGCGGGTCATGTATTCCATGTCGCCGTGCAGCCATTGCGAGAACAGCGGCTGCATGTAGCTGCCCAGGCCCTCGTGGATCCACATGTCGTCCCAGTCGACATTGGTCACCTGGTTGCCGAACCATTCGTGCGACAGCTCGTGCTGGAACAGCCAGTCGTAGCCGTAGACGTCCTTTTTGTACTCGTTGCCGTAGGCGTTCATGGTCTGGTGTTCCATGCCCAGGTGCGGGGTCTCGACGACGCCCAGCTTCTCGGACCGGAACGGGTAGGGGCCGATCATCTGCTCGAAGAAGTCGAGCGTGGTCGGGAACTCGGCGAACAGGGCCTTGGCCTTCGCCGGATCGTCGCTCTTCAGATACCAGTACTCGATCGGGAAGCTGTCGCCGAACCGGCTCTTGTAGGTCGCTTCCAGCTTGTCATAGGGACCGACATTGACCGCGACGGCGTAGGTGTCGGGCTGCTTCTGGCGCCAGTGGAAGGTGCGCCAGCCGTCCTTCTCCTGCACGTCCACCAGCACGCCGCCGGCCGGGGCCGACAGCGGGGCGGGCACGGTCACGTAGAAGTCGACCAGCAGCGGCTCGCCGGTCGGGAAGTCGATGCACGGCCAGAACAGGTCGCAGCCGTCGCCCTGCACGGCGCTGGCGATCCAGGGCTCGCCGGTCGGGGTGGTCTTCCAGACGAAGCCGCCGTCCCACGGCGCCTTTTCGGCCTCGTGCGGCTGGCCGGCGTAGCGGATCTGGACGGTCGTCTTGGCGCCGGCCTGGATCGGGGCGGCGAGGTTGATGGTCAGCCGGCCCTCGGGGTTGGTCCAGGTCGCGGGCTTGCCGTCGACCAGCAGGGCGCTGACCGTGAAGTTCTTGTCGAAGTCCAGGACGATGCGGGGCAGGGCGCTCTTGACCGCCAGGGTCAGGGTGGCGTCGCCCTCGATCGACTTGGTCTTGGGGATCACCTTCAGCTTCAGGTCGACGTGCTCGATCGACACCGCCGCTTCCTCGGCGGGCATCTGGCCGCCGGTGCCCAGGGTCAAGGCGGTGGTCGGCGTCGGCTTGGGCGGATTGACCGGAGTCGCGGCGTGAACCGCGCCGGCCAGCGCCAGCAACGAAACGGCGCACAGGGCCGCGGCCCGGCGGTGAAACTGGATAGGCAAAGCGAAACTCCCCTCGCAACGCGTTTTCTGGGCGACATGGGTAAGCTCGGCCACGCACGCCGCCAAGCGGGAAGTTTCGGGGGCGGTTATTCCCGCGTTTCAGCGAACGTGGGTCAGATCTTCTCGCTGATCTTGATGGCCGCGCGGCAGCCGGCGCGGATCACCGCCGACAGCAGCGGATAGGCCGGAGCCTCCAGGGCGCCTTCGCCGATGGCGATCTCCTTGTGGTGCAGCTCGTCGTCGCGGAACTGGCTGAGTTCGGCGGCCAGGGCCGGATCGCGGGCCTCCAGCTCGGCGATCTGGCCGGCGTAGTGCTGCTCGATCACCGTCTCCACGGCCTCGGTGCAGGCGTGGGCGGCCTTCTCGCCCAGCAGGGCGGTGCCGGCGCCCAGGGCGAAGGCGGCCGCGCGCCAGACGGGCGACATCAGGGTGGGGCGCACTTCCCGCTCGCCCAGCAGTTCGTTGAAGCGGCTCAGGTGGACCTGTTCGTGGCCCTCCATCTCCTGCAGCTGATCGGCGATCCGCTCACGGCCCGGCGCCTGGCGCATCACCGCCTGCTGGCCGCGATAGATGTGGACGGCCGCCAGCTCGCCGGCCTGGTCGACCCGCAGGATTTCCGCCAGCCGCGCCTTCTGGGCGCCGGCGCCGGGACGGGGAGGGACGGGCTGGCTCATCTCAGGCGGCCGTAGTCTTGGGCGAGGACTGGCGCAGGCCGGCGAAGAAGGATGCGATCGCCAGGCCCAGCGAGATCAGGGCGTTCCAGCCGGCCATCGACAGGCCCAGGAAGATCCAGACGGCCTTGTCGCACGACGGGGCCGAGATCTTGGCGCCCTTCAGCAGGGCGGCCAGGTCGCCGGCCGTGGCCTTGGCGCCGGCGGCGGCGCAGGCGGCGGGGCCGGGCCAGAACTTCCACTCCGCGCCGGCGTGGTAGACGGCCACGCCCGCGCCGTACAGGAAGCCGATCCCCAGCAGCAGGATCAGCGGCTTGCGCACCCGGTCGGCCCAGGGCGTGCGCGACAGCACAACGCCGGCCAGCGCCACCGATCCGGTGACCCAGTAGACTTCGCGCTGCTTGAGGCACAGCAGGCAGGGCGCCAGCTTGCCGAAGGTCTCGAAGGCGTGGGCCGCGCCCAGCATGACGGCGCAGGCGAGGAAGGCCACGACGGCCCATTGCTCGGCGATCAGGTCCAGCGCGCCCCGAGTCGGGGCCGGGCCCGTGGCGCGGATATGGACCACCTTGTCGTCGATGTTCTCGATCGTCATCCCGCGCACGCTCCGCCACTGCTTCCGCCCAAGAAGTGGCTCGCCCCGAGGCCGATGACAAGCAGGGCGATCAGGATGCCGGCGAACAGGGCCAGGCGACGCTCGATCACCGGCATCATGGCCGGGCCGAATTTCTTGACCACGAAGGCCACCAGGAAGAACCGCATGCCCCGCGTGAAGACGCAGGCGGCGACGAAGATCGGCAGGCTGAACTTCAGCAGGCCCGAGGTGATGGTGATCAGCTTGAACGGGATCGGGGTGAAGCCCTTGATGATGATCACCCACGAGCCGTAGCGATCGTACCAGCATTCGGAATCGCGCAGGGCGTCGGGCTTGCCCAGCACCGCCAGCAGATGCTGGGCGGCCTCGTGGAAGAAGTAGCCGATCGCGTAGCCCAGCAGGCCGCCCAGCACCGAAGCCACCGTGCACAGGGCCGCGTAGCGCCAGGCCTTCTCCGGCTTGGCCAGCACCATGGGGGCCAGCATGATGTCGGGGGGGACGGGAAAGAACGAGCTTTCGGCGAACGAGACGGCGAACAGGCTGGCGGGGGCATGGCGGGAGGCGGCCAGGCCCATGACCCAGTCGTAGAGGCGACGCAGCATGCGGACTCCGAAAAGAGGACGCGCCGTAGCTAGCAGGCGACCATGACCTTGTCGCGGCGGTTCGCGCGATCGCGTGCAATCCTATTGGAATTGCGGCCCCGGGTGGCTATCACGCGCGTTCGACGGCGCTAGCTGTCCAAATTCTTCGAAAGACCATCCCATGAGCGACACGCTTCCCGACCGCCTCGCCATCAATCCCGCCAGCCCCTATCATGACGCCGACGCCCTGGAGCGCGGTGTGGGCATCGTCTTCAACGGCGTCGAGAAGACCAATGTCGACGAGTACTGCGTCAGCGAGGGCTGGATCCGCGTGACCGCCGGCAAGGCCGTCGACCGCAAGGGTAACCCCATGACCATCAAGCTGCAGGGCAAGGTCGAGCCCTACTGGCGCAACGACAACGCCGAGGGCTGAGGCCATGCCTCCGCGCCGCCTGATCGACCTCCCCGGCTTCGCCGACCTGGAGACCCGGGCGCTGATGAAGCCGTCGTTCGCCGATCCGGAGGCGCGGGCCCAGTTCCCCGAGATCGATCAGCTGGCGCGCGACACCTTCGGCCTGACGGCCGACGAGGCGGCGCTGATCCCCGATCCGCCGGGCTGGGACGGCATCGACGTCAAGTCGATGCGCGACCAGGCCGACCAGTTCGAGCTGGAGGGCTGGGACGTCACCGACGACAAGCGCCGGCCGCTGCGGATCCTGGGCCATTTCAGCCATCCGCTGTGGCTGGCCCTGCGCGGCGTGGCCGGTCATCTGCCGTTCGAGCCCGAACCGGAGGACTTCGATCCCTCGGCCTCGTCCCTGGCGGCCGAAGCGGCGAAGTTCCGGCGGGATAAGCGCTAGCTAGCGCTTCTTGCCCAGCTCGGCGCCGATGTCCTTGATCGAATTGCCGACCTTGCGGTGGGCCGCCACCAGTTGGTCCTTGGTCACGCCCCAGCGTTTCATCCAGTATTCGACCTGATGGCGCTCGCGCGGATCCAGGCGGTCCTCGTCGCGGAAGTCGCGCTTGCCCTTGGGAACGCCCATCTTCGTCTCCTTCGCTATCCCTAGCGGCCTATCCCGCGCGGCGGGCGTTGTCGAGGCGGGGACCAGAACACCGAAAGGCTCCGCATGAGCGACCCCGACCTCGAATCCATGGCCCAGGACGAGCTTTCCCGCGCCATGACCCTGACCTGGCGCGACCTGAACAAGGTGATTCCCTGGGGCGACACCTTCGAGGGCATCTCGCCGGCCGGGCGCAATGTCGAGGTCGAGCGCAATTACCTGTGGGCCGGCGAGCCGGGCGGCGACATCCTGTGCGAGGTCGCCGTCTATGGCGGCCCCAGCCGCTACGACCAGGGCGCCCGGGCTAGAGGCGTGATTTCCGCGCCTCCCAGATAACCTTGGTCGTGCAAGCTGGGCCATCATGCGTTAACCATGTGACTCTTGCTTGCCTGATGCTGGAGGGGGTCCGGTGTACCAGTCAGAGTTTCCCGTCGATACGCCGGTTCCGATCTTCGATCCCACCCTGCTGGCGGGAATCGCCCTGGTCGTGCTGGCCGTCGCCGTCCTCACCTATTTCATCGGCAAGCACGTCGGCGGACGCGGGCGCGACGACCGCTGGCGCGAGGCGCCCAAGACCATCCACGAGGCGATCAAGGCCAAGTGCGTGGCGGCCACCAGCGCCCCGTCGGGCGAGCTGCTCTACAAGGCCCAGGAGCTGGTCGAGGAAGTGCAGCGCCGGATCGGTCCGGTGCTGGCCTTCGGCGGTCCAGCCGCCAAGGCGCTGAAGGGCATCACCGAGGCGCTCAAGGGCGAGCCGCTCGAGGAGAAGGACAAGGACAAGCCCAAGGGCGCGCACGGCGCGCACGGGGGCAAGAAGGACGACAAGCACGGCCACGGCCATGGCCACGACGACGGCCACGGCGGCCACGGCCACAAGTCGGAGACCGAGCTGGAGCTGGCCGCGGCCAATGTCACGATCCTGGGCGGCCAGACCCTGGTGCTGACCGGCCACCGCCCCGAGCCCGACCACGGTCCTGGACACGACGAGCACGAGGACGAAGAGCCGAAGGTGCTTGACCACAAGGACTATTCTCGCCAAGTCCGCATGGCTGTTGTGGAATTTTCCGATTTCTGGAGCCGGGGCGATTGTCTCAACGAACTTCGACGCTGCCAGGCGGCGCTGACCCAGACCGAGCCGTTCGAGGACGACAAGGGCGCGGGGAAGCACTGACGAGTCGGGTCCACCTTCGCCCGGCGCCCCTTCGCTGTGCGTCCTGGCGGCCGGTTGCACAACCGGCGAGCGAAAACCGGGCTTTCCCATCCTCCGACCCGGCCGTGATTGAGCGGGGCCGTGGCGCCGCGCCAGATCGGGGCCTGTCGACGCGAGCGACCGCCAGAGTCGCGGGCGTAAGGAGGACGAAAGGAAGCCCATGGCCGCGACGGTCTCAACCATGACTCAGTTCCCCGCCGAAGGCGCGCCCGACCACGTCTCGCTGGCCGATTACCTGCCCTATCAGCTGGTCGTCGCCGCCAATGCGGTCACCCGCCTGGTGTCCCGCGCCTACGAGGACCGCTTCGGCCTCAGCATCCCGCAGTGGCGGCTGATGTCGGTGCTGGCCGAGGGCGCCCTGACCCAGCAGGCGGCCGTCGTGCGCACGGCCATGGACAAGGTGCGCGTCAGCCGCGCCGCCCAGGACCTGGTCGAGCGCCGCCTGGCCGTGCGGATCAGCAACCGCGTGGACCGGCGTTCGCACAGCCTTGAGCTCACCGCCGCCGGCCGCCGCCTGTTCGCCGAGATCGTGCCCCTGGCCCGCGCCTACGAAGCGGCGCTGCTGGCCGGCCTGCAGCCCAGCGAGGTGACCACGCTGAAACGCCTGCTGGGCCAGCTGGAATCCGCCGCCGGCACGCTCTACGGGGCGGACATCGTGGCCAACTCCGCGCGCGCCGAATAGGCGGCGCCGGCGGGGACGTCCCGTCTCGATCGGATTGTCGGAAGAGTATGGTGCGGGCGGTCGGGGTCGAACCGACACTCCTTTCGGAACCGGATTTTGAGTCCGGCGCGTCTACCAGTTTCACCACGCCCGCGCTTCGGTCCGGCCCGGAGGTCGGCGAAGGGAGGGTTGTCTAGCAAAGGCTCGGCGCGCGCGCCAGCCGCCTTTCGACGGCTGGACGCCCAAGCTTCAGTGCGTCGGATCGAAATCCGGCGTCTGGGCCTTCACATAGGCTTCCCAACCCGCCCGGTCGTGGAAATCCAGGCCTTTGTCCCAGGCCGCGCCCATGTAGTAGACGAACGGCTTGCCGGGCTCGACCTTGACCAGGACGATGTAGTTGTCGGCGTCCTGGCGCACCTCGACCAGGGCCTTGGGATCGACCATCAGGGCGATGCCCATGGTGCCCTTCACCGGATCGGTGGGTTCCCAGTACGACACGCGCCCGGCGCCCAGCGCGTCCTTGGTGAACACCCCGCCCGCGCCCTGATGGGTGGCCTTGCGCTTGCTGATGCCGATGCCGACGATCAGCGGGCCCGGCTTGTCGGAGCTGATGGTCGAGACCATCCGCGTGAAGTTGGTGCCCAGGGGCAGGGTGAAGGTGCGGGTCTCCCAGACCTTGCGGTCCACATCGACCGGCCAGGGGGCGTAGTCGATCTTGAACGAGGCCACGTCGCCGCCGGTCTTGAGGATCTCGTAGGACTTCCAGTTGCGCGAGGTCCACAGCTTGTTGTCCTGCCAGACGCCCAGCCCGCCCGCGCCGCGGAAGGTGTTGACGTCGTAGAAGTCCATCCCTTCGCCGTGGAAGTCGTGCTGCTTGCCCGTCTTCAGCTGGCGCTCCATGAACGGCCAGCGCACCAGCTTGCCCCAGGCGTCGATGCCCGAAGTCGAGGGCGGCTCGGCCGCCTCCAGCGCGGGGCCGTAGATGCGGTGGGCGGTGCGGTCGTTCTCCCAGAGGATGTCGTCGAAGCGATAGGGCGCGTAGGCGACGATCGCGCGGGGCTTCTGGCCCTCGGCGTCGGGCTTGGTCAGCACCGGCTCGACCAGCGGGGGCAGGCCTCCCCCTGCTGGAGGGGCGGGCTGGGCCTGGGCGCAGGCCAGGGCGGGCAGGGACAGGCTCGCGGCGACCGCGAGGGACAGCATCAGCTTGGACATGGGGCGCTCGCTCTAGATTTCGGTGCGCCGAGCCAGCTCGCGTCGCTGCTCGGCCATTTTCTGGCGGGTCTGCTGGAGGGCGTCCAGCTCGGTCACGGCCAGCAGGTCGTCGATCACCTGGGCCAGATGGACGTGGATCGCCTGGCGGGCCGCCTTGGGATCGCGCTGGCGCAGGGCGGCGATGATCTGGCGGTGCTCCTCGACGAAGTCGCCGCCGCCGTGGGCGCGGGCCCGTCGCAGCATGGCCACGCAGCCGGGCGACTGCAGGCGCAGGGTCCACAGGTCCTCGACCCCGGCCTCGATGGCGGCGTTGCCGGTGGCGCGGGCGATGGCCAGGTGGAATTCCTGCTCCAGCCGCTCGACCTCGTCGGGCGCGAAGCTGCGGGCCATTTGGCCGACGATCTGGTCCAGATGGGCCAGGTTCTCGTCGGTGACGGTGGCGGCCGACAGGGCGCAGGCCTCGCCCTCGAACAGCCGCCGCGCCTCGGTCAGCTCCAGGGCCCCGACCTCGACCTCGGCCGGATCGTCCACGCCCGGCGCCGCGACGGCGTTGACATAGACGCCCGACCCCTGGCGCGCCTCGACCAGGCCCTGGAACTCCAGGGCGATCATCGCGTCGCGAATGGTCGGACGACTCACGCCGAAGTCATCGGCCAGTTCGCGCTCGGAGGGCAGCTTGTCGCCCGGTCCGTAGCGGCCGTCGTTGATGGACGTGGCGATCGCGCGGGCGATCTGCTGATACAGCTTCTGGGGGTCTTGGGCGCCGGTGGTCATGTCGATCATCCTAGCGGGCGGCGGGGCGACGGCGTCAAGGCTTGGCCGAGACGGGCAGTCTCGACACCTCGCTGGCGGCCAGCAGGAACGCGCCGACGCCGTACAGCTGGGTGTCGTCCGGCCCCACCTGGTCGGGCGCGGCGCCCACGCGCTGCACCCAGCCCAGCTTGCCGTCCGGCTCGACCGCGGCGGTCAGGGCGGTCCAGCCCTTGTCGACCGCCGGACGATACTGGGCGGCCGGCAGCAGGCCGTGGTTCACGCCCCAGGCCAGGCCGTAGACGAAGAAGCCGGTGCCGCTGGTCTCGGGCGTCCTCTGCGGCTCCAGCAGCGACACCGGCCAGTAGCCCTGGTCGCCCTGCAGGGTGACGATCTTGGCGGCCATCTGTTTGAACAGCGCCTCGTAGCGCGGCCGGCTGGGATGGTCCTTGGGCAGGTCCTGCAGGATGCGGGCGATCCCGGCGAAGGCCCAGCCGTTGCCGCGGCCCCAGAAGATCTTGGCGCCGGCGTCGCTGCGCTTGGCGATGAAGCGGCTGTCGCGGAAATAGAGGTGGTCGGTCTGGTCGTAGAGCAGGTCGGTGGTCGCCCAGAACTCGCTGTCGGCGTGGGCCAGGTAGCGCGGGTCCTTGGTTTCCTTGGTCAGGGCGATCCAGGCGGGCGGGGCCATGAAGATGGCGTCGCTCCAGCACCAGCGGGCCTGGCAGTAGGGATCTCCGCCCTGCGGCGGCTTGGCCTCGAAGCCCAGGTCGACATGCGAGGGATCGGCCAGGACGGCGTCGAACCGGGCGCGGGTCGGGGCCAGCTTGGCCGCGTCATGGGTGCGGGCGGCCGACCAGATCCACACCGCGCTGGTGGCGTCGGCGTCGGCGTGGCGCGGTCGCTTGTCGAAGCCCCAGCCTTCCTTCTCGCCATGGGCGACGATGGCGGCGGCGTACTTGGGGTCGTTCTGGGCGTCGGCGAAGGCGGTCAGGCCGATGTAGAACGCGGCCTGGATCCAGTCGCGCGGCGCCTCGGTGTCGCGCCGGAACTGCGAGGCGGGGACGTAGTCGAAGTTGTCCATGTGGGCCAGCTGCCAGTCGGCCACATGGGCGCCGGCGGCGAGGACCGCTGCGTTGGCCGGAGCCTTCGCGGCGGCGGCGGGCTTGGCGGGCGTCGCCGCGCAGGCCTGCATCGGTCCCATCAGGGCGGCCGTCGCCAGAAGAACTCCCGTCAGGCGTCGCAGCATCGTCTCGTCTCCCAATCGTTCTTGTTCTTGTCGGGGCCGTCCGCGCCCTAGCGCAGGTCGGCCAGGGTCAGGTGGTCCATGTCGTCGAAGTCCAGGTTCTCGCCGCCCATCGACCAGACGAAGCGGTAGGCGGCCGTGCCCACGCCGCTGTGCATCGACCAGCTGGGCGAGAACACCGCCTCGCCGTCGTCCATGAACACCGTCCTGGGATTGGTCGGCTCGCCCATGATGTGCATCACCCGGGCGGGGGCGGCGTCGAAATACATGTAGATCTCGCTGCGCCGGCCGTGGGTGTGCGGCGGCATGGTGTTCCACACGTTGCCGGGCTCCAGCTCGGTGAAGCCCATGACCAGCTGGCACGTCTCGACGAGGCCGGGGCGGATGCTCTGGCGGATGACCCGGCGGTTGGCGGTCTTCTGGTCGCCCGCCTGGATCGCCCGCGCCTCGGCCTTGCGCACCACCGTGCTGGGGTGGGCGGCGTGGGCCGGGTAGCTGACGAAGTAGAACTTGGCCGGGGCGTCGACCGAAGCGCTGGCGAAGGTCACGGCCTGGACGCCGCGACCGACATACAGGCTGTCCAGGTTGTCCAGATCGTGGCGCGCGCCGTCCAGCTCGACCCGGCCGGGGCCGCCGATGTTGATCACGCCCAGTTCGCGACGCTCGCAGAAGTAGCTCGAGGCCAGGCGCCGATCGGTAGGGAGGGGCAGGGGGGCGGTCAGCGGGGCGGCCGAGCCCACCACGGCGCGATCGACTTCGACATAGGTCATCGACACCTGGCCGGGCTGGAACAGGTCGCTGATCACGAAGGTGTCGCGGATGTCCTCGGCGGTCATCCGGCGCAGGCCTTCGCGGTCGGTGCTGGGGCGCAGCTTCATGCCGGGTGAGCTCATCGGGCGCGCTTCGCCTGGTGGCCGGCCGTCGCCTGCGGTGGTGTGCGGATCATTCGCCCCTCAATCCTTGTGACCAATCTGGCATTACCAATTTGCCGCTCGGCCGCAAGGCTAAATGACCATATTCCACAGCCACACGCAAAGGTGCTGGTGCTGCCAGGCGGGCGGAGGCGGATAAGGTCTCGCATTTTCAGTAGCTTATGGCGAAATGACAACGATGTCACGAGTTACTTGACAATTTACCTGACCAATGGCTCATTTTGGCCTTACCAAATTGAGCGCTCATAATTGACCGGATGAACTGGCTGGGCGCAGGCGAGGAAGCGAGGGGAGAGACCATGAGAACCATTCAACGCGCCCTGTTGGCGTCGACCGCCATGTTCGCCGTAGTGGCGGGCGCGGGCGTCGCCCAGGCCCAGTCCGATCCGTCGGTCCAGCTGGAAGAGATCATCGTCACCTCGACCAAGCGCGCCGAGCGCCTGCAGGACGTGCCAGTGTCGGTGACCGCCCTGACCCAGGACGTCATCGACCGCAACAACGTCCGCGAGCTGGGCGACGTGGTGAAGCTGTCGCCGGCCATCTCGATCGACTACGGCAGCCAGCCCGGCAACTTCAGCATCAAGATGCGCGGCATCGGCACCTTCTCGAACGGCATCGCCGTCGAGTCCGATGTCGCGGTGGTCATCGACGACGTACCGATCGGCTTCCAGGCCGCGGCCTTCAAGGACCTGATCGACGTCGAGCGGGTGGAAGTGCTGCGCGGCCCGCAGTCGACCCTGTTCGGCAAGAGCGCCATCGCCGGCGTGCTGAACATCGTCACCGCCGCACCCTCCAGCACCTTCGGCGGCAAGGCCATGGCCCTGACCACCGACGACGGTGAAAAGCGCCTGGGCTTCACGGTCACCGGACCGGTCAGCGACACCGTGCGGGCCCGCCTGACGGTGTCCAAGAGCGACTACGACGGCAACCTCAAGAACCTGACCACCGGCAAGAACGTCAACGGCAGCTCGGGCCTGACCGTCACGGCGAAGGTCGAGTGGACCCCGACCGAGAACCTCAAGTTCAGCCTGGCCCCGCGCTTCAACCACAACGTCTCCAGCTGCTGCGCCAGCGCGATCACCGAGCTGACGCCGGGCCTCAATTACCAGGGCGAGCCGGCCTTCCCGGCGACCCTGACCCTGCGCGGCATCACCATCGACAAGAACAACCACTTCATCCGGGCCGACGACCGCATCGGCGGCGGCAATTCCGAGGTGTTCGGCACGACCGCCCGCATGGACTACGACTTCGGCGAGGGTTCGATCCTGAAGGGCCACACCTTCTCGTCGATCACCTCGCACGACCGTTGGAAGATGCGCGACTTCCAGGACATCGACGGCACCGACCAGCCGTTCCTGCTGGGCTTCCCGGTCGCCAGCCCCTCGGGCATCAACAGCGGCGCGGTGATCAACGGCTACTTCCACGCCTCGTCCTGGACGCAGGAGTTCCGCCTGACCTCGCCGGGCAGCGGCCCGCTGCGCTACGTGGCCGGCCTGTGGTACGCCAAGAACGACCTGGACCGGTTCCTGGACCGCGGCCCGGTGCTGCAGCTGGCCCGCTACCTGGCCGAAAGCACCAACGAGAACTACTCGGCCTACGCCAACGCCACCTACGACATCACCGACAAGCTCAGCCTGACCGGCGGCGCGCGCCTGAACCGCCAGAAGATCAGCTACAACTTCGACAAGACGATCTTCGCCAGCACCACGCCCGGCGCGGCCACCACCCATCAGTATTTCGGCCAGTCCGACCAGGACGACGCCGTGACCGGCAAGATCGGCGTCCAGTACAAGGTCACGCCGGACATCATGACCTTCGCGACCTATTCGACGGGCTACAAGGGCCAGGCCTATGACCTGGTCAGCACCTTCGACGCCAAGATCGCGGCGAACATGCCGGTGCCGCCCGAGACGGCCAAGAATTACGAGCTGGGCTTCAAGAGCAGCCTGCTGGACCGCCGCGTCTACTTCAACGCCACCCTGTTCAAGGCCGACTATCGCGGCTTCCAGACCTCGGTGACCTCGTTCCTGCCCGACGGCACGTTCCTGACCTTCCTCAACAGCATCGGCCACCTGCGCACCCAGGGCCTGGAGCTGGACGCCGTGGCGCGGATCACCTCGAACTTCCGCCTGAACGGCGCCTTCGCCTACACCGACGCCACGGTCGTCGATTTCCCGAACGGGCCCTGCTATTCGGGCCAGCCGACCCTGGCCGGCTCGCCGCTGCCCGTCGGCCAGGTGGGTGCGCCCGGTACCTGCTACACCCAGCTCCAGCCCATCGTGGCCGGCAAGCCGCAGACCGTCAGCGGCCGCCAGCAGAACCTGCACGGCGCGCATCTGAACAACGTGCCCAAGTACAAGTTCAGCATCGGCGGCCAGTACGACATCGACTTCCCCGACAGCGTGCCGTTCAAGGGCTTCATCGGCGCCAACGTCCGCTGGCAGGACGACATCAACTTCTCGCTCAGCCAGGATCCGCGCACGATCCAGAAGGCCTACAGCATCACGGACCTGAACGTCGGGATCGCCGATCGCGACGGCAAGTACAAGCTGACCGCCTTCGCCAACAACCTGTTCGACAAGCGCTACGCCCAGGGCCTGGGCAACGGCACCTCGGGCTACAGCAACCCGGCCATCCCGACGGCCCAGGGTCGGACCTGGTTCCCCGGCCGCGACGCGTTCCGCTACTTCGGCGCGCGCCTGGACGTGAACTTCTAGACCTCCCCGTTTCATCCCCACTGTTGGCCGGTCCCGTTCGCGGGTCCGGCCAATTTTTTTGCGTGCTGCGACGCCGGGGGCGCGCCACGGGGCGGGTTGGCTGTGCTATTGGCGCGCTCTTGCTGGCGAACTTCCGCCTGAACGAGTGCGACCCGAATGTCCGACGCCGCCGACGACCGCGACCCCATCGACCCGACGCCGCCCCCGGAAGGGGCATCGGACGCGGTCGCCGAAGGGCCGCCCGTGGCCGAGGTCCTGGAAGCGGCGACGCCCAAGCGCAAGCCGCGCACCCGCAAGGCCAAGCCCAAGGTCGACGCTGCGCCGGCTGAGGTGGACGAGCCTGAGGCCGTCGCTGAGCCTGAGGCCGTGATCGCCGACCCGCCGGCGCCGGAAGTCTCGGAAGCCGTCGTCGAGACCGCCGAGGAGCCGGTCGAACCCGAGGCGGTCGAAACGCCCGAGCCCGAAGCGGCCGAACCGCCGCCTCCGCCGCCGGCCAAGCCGCCGATCTGGAAGCGGCGGCCCTGGCAGATCGGCGCCGCCGCCTCGGTGGCGGTCGTGATCGCCATCGTCGTGTCGCTGCTGTGGTCGCTGCCGTTGGGCCGGGCGCTGGAGCCCCTGGCCAATCCGACCCTGGTGATCGTCGCCTCGGACGGCTCGCCGATCGCCCGCCGCGGCTCGTACAAGGAGGCGCCGGTCGACGTCGCCAAGCTGCCCGCCTACGTGCCCGGCGCCTTCATCGCCATCGAGGACCGGCGCTTCTACAAGCACATCGGCGTGGACCCGAAGGCGATCCTGCGGGCCGTGGGGGCCAACGCCAAGGCCGGCGGGGTGTCCGAGGGCGGCTCGACGATCACCCAGCAGCTGGCCAAGAACGCCTTCCTGTCCAACAAGCGCACCTTCCGCCGGAAGATCCAGGAGGTGCTGATCGCCCTCTATCTGGACGCCCGCCTGTCCAAGGACGAGATCCTGTCGCGCTACCTGTCGTCGGTCTATTTCGGCGACGGGACCTTCGGCCTGGGCGCGGCCTCGCGGCACTATTTCGACAAGACGCCCGAGCAGCTGTCGGTGGGCGAGGCGGCGATGCTGGCGGGCCTGGTCAAGGCGCCGTCCCGCTGGGCCCCCACCGAGAATTTCGAAGGCGCCAGGACGCGGATGAAGACCGTGCTGGGGGCCATGGTCGACACCGGGGTGATCACCCAGGCCCAGGCCGACCGCGCCGAACGGCAGGTCCACGTCCAGGCCGGCCGCCCCAAGCTGCCGACCGGCTCGTACTTCGCCGACTGGGTGTTCCCGCAGGCCAAGGCGGTGTTCGAGAACACCTACGGCGAGACCGTGGTCCGCACCACCCTGGACCCGCGCCTGCAGGCCCAGGCCGAGAAGATCCTGAACGACGCCATCGCCCGCGACGGCAAGGTGTTGAACGTCACCCAGGGCGCGATCGTCGCCATGCGCACCGACGGCCGGATCGTCGCCATGGTCGGCGGCCGCGACTACAAGGTCAGCCAGTTCAACCGCGCCGACGCCGAGCGCCCGCCGGGATCGGCCTTCAAGCTGTTCGTCTATCTGGCGGCCATCCGCCAGGGCATGACCCCGACCACCCCGATCCTCGACGCCCCGGTCCAGGTCAGCGGCTGGACGCCCAAGAACCACGAGGGCAAGTACGCCGGCCGCGAGGTGCCGCTGATCACCGCCTTCGCCGCCTCGTCCAACGTGGCGGCCGTGCGCCTGGCCCACGACATCGGGCGCGACCCGATCGTCAAGACGGCGCGCGACCTGGGCGTCACCGATCCCATCCCGGACGACCTGACCCTGGCCCTGGGCACCGGTCCCATGAGCCTGGTGCGGCTGACGGCGGCCTATGCGGCCATCGACGCCGGCGAGGCCCCGGTGATCCCGCACGGCCTGGCCGACTGGAAGAAGCCCGCCAACGTCCACCCGCTGACCAAGGCCGAACTGGTCAGCATGCGCGACCTGCTGCGCTCGGCCACCCAGCGCGGCACGGGCATCGAGGCGGCCATCCCGGGCGCCTTCGGCAAGACCGGCACCAGCCAGGATTCCCGCGACGCCCTGTTCGTCGGCTATGTCGGCGACCTGGTGATCGGGGTCTGGGTGGGCAACGACGACAACAGCCCGATGAACGGCGTGGTCGGGGGCGGCCTGCCGGCCAAGATCTGGAAGAGCGTGGCCACCTACGCCGTCAATCGCGACGCGCCCAAGCCGGCCGAACCCGAAGGCGACGACGCCGTCTCGGCGGCCGAAGACCCGACCCTGCTGAACCCGGACGGGACGCCGGTGGACGGCGCGGTCCCGGTCGAGGGGGCTGCTCCGGCCGATCCGAACGCGCCGCCCGTGCCGGCGCCGGGCCCTGCGGCGCCTGCGGTTCCGGCCGCGCCGGTGGTCACCGCTCCGGCGGCGGCGCCCGCGACGGATCGCCCCGCCAACTAGGAGCTAAACCCGTTGTCATCCCGGAAGCCTCGCAGAGGCTGTCCGGGACCCAGGAGACTGGGCTGGCGCGGTGCGGTTCACCTGGGTCCCGGACAAGCGCTCCGCGCTTTCCGGGATGACAACGCTGAGCGCTACTTCGCCGCGCTGGCGGCGCGCAGCGCGATCTCCTCGCGCTTGCTGGCGAGGCGTTCGCGGGTCTGCTCCATGGCCTCCAGCTCGGCGGTCAGCAGCAGGTTCTCGATCAGGCCGCCCAGGTGGGTCTGCATGGCGGCGCGGGCGGCCTTGGGGTCGCGGGTGCGCAGGGACTCGATGATGTCCTGGTGCTCGTCGTTCAGCGGCCGCTTGCGCACGTGCCGGGCCTTTTCCAGCATCTGCATGCACAGGCGCGACTTGTAGCGCAGGTCCCAGGTGTTCTCGACCACGCGGACGATGGCGCTGTTGCGGGTGGCCTGGGCGATGGAGATGTGGAACTGGCGGTCGGCCAGTTCGGACTGCTCCTTGGTCGCCTTCTCGCTGTTCATCTCGGCCACCAGGGTCTCGAGATAGGCCAGCTCCTCGTCGGTGATCAGGGTGGCGGCCAGGGCGGCGGCCTCGCCCTCGAACAGGCGGCGGGCCTCGGCCTGGTCGAAGGCCCCGATGTCGAGGTCGCGCGGCGGCGGGGGCGGCTGGCCCCCGGCGCGGACATAGACGCCCGAGCCCTGGCGGGCCTCCAGCAGGCCGCGCATCTCCAGGGCGATCACCGCCCGGCGGATGGTGGGACGGCTGACGCCGAACTCCTCGGCCAGGTCGCGTTCGGACGCCAGGCGCTGGCCGGGCTGGTGACGGCCGTCGGCGATGGCCTGGCCGATGTCCGCGGCCACGCGCTGATAGAGGCGCAGGGGATTGGCGGCGGCCGTCGTCGTCATCTTCGTCTCAACCCTCTCGACAGCGCTATCTTAAGCGGCGTCGCGGCGGAAGGGTAGGGTGGTCTGGCCAGTTGGCCTAGTCCGCCGGGGGAGGCGCGCCGCCGCCGCTCATCGCCTTGTTGGTCAGCCAGATGCAGGGGATCAGCAGCACCGCCAGCCAGGCCGAGGCGCGGAAGAAATCCACCGTGGCCAGCAGGTAGGCCTGGTTGACCACCTGGGCGGTCGCCGCGCCCACCGCCTGGGCGTGGGACAGGCCCACGGCCTGCATGCGCTCGACCGCCGCCAGCCAGGCCGGGTCGTTGGAGCCCATGGTCTCGGCCAGGCGCGTCTGGTGCAGCGACTCGCTGCGGTCCCAGATGGTGGTGACCAGCGAGGCCGCGAAGCTGCCCGCGGTGATCCGCGAGAAGTTCGAGAGGCCCGAGGCCGAGGGCAGCTGGTGCGGCGCGATCCCGTTCAGCGAGATGGTCACCATCGACAGGAAGAAGGTGCTCATCGCCACGCCCTGCACCAGCATCGGCCAGACCAGGGCCTTGAAGTCGACGTCGGGCGTGAACTCCGAGCGCATGAAGAACGACAGGGCGAAGGCGGCCATCGACAGGCTGGCGGTCCAGCGGGCGTCGACCTTCTGCATGATCCGGGCGGCGAACGGCGTCAGGATCACCGCGACCACGCCGCTGGGGGCGGCGACCAGGCCGGCCCAGGTGGCGATGTAGCCCATGCGGGTCTGCAGCCACAGCGGCTGCAGCAGGTTGCTGCCGAAGAACACCGCGTAGCCCAGGCAGAAGGCCAGGGTGCCCAGGGCGAAGTTCTTGGACTTGAACAGCGACAGGTCGACGATCGGGTGCTTTTCGCCCAGCTCCCAGATCACCCAGGCGATGAAGCCGACGATGGCCACCAGCAGCTCGACGACGATGGCCGGTGAGTTGAACCAGTCGGCTTCCTTGCCGGTGTCCAGCATCACCTGCAGGGCGCCGACCCAGATCAGCAGCAGCATGAAGCCGGTGGTGTCGATCGGGACCTTGCGGGTGGGCGTCTCGCGGCTGGCCAGCGGCCGCCAGCAGAAAAAGGCGCAGATCAGGCCGACGGGCACGTTGATCAGGAAGATCCACGGCCAGGCGATGTTGTCGGAGATGTAGCCGCCCAGGATCGGCCCGCAGATCGGCGCCACCAGGGTGGTCATCGACCAGATGGCCAGGGCCGTCCCGCGCTTGTGGGCGGGGAAGATCATGATCAGCAGGGCTTGCGAGCCCGGGATCATCGGGCCCGAGACCAGGCCCTGCAGCAGGCGGAAGCCGATCAGCGAGGTCAGGCTCCACGAGATCCCGCACAGGAACGAGGCGATGGTGAACAGCAGCACCGAGACCACGAAGGTCTTCACCACGCCGTAGCGTCCCATCAGCCAGCCGGTCAGCGGCACCGAGACGCCGTTGGCCACGGCGAATGAGGTGATCACCCAGGTGCCCTGGCTGGTGCTGACGCCCAGATTGCCGGAGATGGTGTTGATCGAGACGTTGGCGATGGTGCTGTCCAGCACCTGCATGAAGGTGCCCAGCGCCAGGGCGATGGCGGTCACGCCCAGCGTGACCCCCGTCAGCGGCGCTGGGCCCGCCGCGGCGGGGGGAGCCGCGGCGGAACCCGGGGTGGGGCCCGTGGGGGGAGAAGAATCCTGGTCGGCCATGCGGCGCTTCCTTGGAGAGGCTTTACGGGCGCTTGCGGACTACTTGGAGGTGTCGATCGTGGCCTTCATCGACAGGCCAACGCGCAGCGGATGGTCCTTCAGCTCGGCCGGATCCAGCTGGATGCGGACGGGCAGGCGCTGGACCACCTTGATCCAGTTGCCCGAGGCGTTCTGGGCCGGGATCAGCGAGAAGGCCGAACCGGTGCCGCCCGACAGGCCCTTCACCGTGCCGTGGAACTTCACGCCGTGGCCGTAGAGGTCGGAGGTCAGGATCACCGGCTGGCCGATGCGCACCTTGTCCAGCTGCACTTCCTTGAAGTTGGCGTCGACATAGGCGTCGGTCGTCGGGACCACGGCCATCAGCGGCGTGCCGATCTGCACCTGCTGGCCGACCTGGACGTTCTTCTTGGAGACGACGCCGGCCAGCGGGGCGCGCAGCACGGTGCGGTCCAGGGAAAGCTGGGCGCTGGCCAGACGGGCCTCGGCGGCGGCGATCTCGGGGTTCTTGTTGGCGGGCAGGCCGGAGATCAGGGCGGTGTTGACCTCGCGATTGCCCTCGGCGGCGGTGCGGCTGGCCTTGGCCTGGGCTAGGGCGGCGCGGGCCTCGGTCACGGCCGACTGGGCGTTGGTGAACCGGCTCTGGGCGATGGTCAGCTCCTCGCCCGAGACCGCGCCGGAGTCCGACAGGGCCTTGCGACGCGACAGTTCCAGCCGAGCCTGCTCGAGGCTGGCCTGGGCGCCGGTCACGGCGGCCTCGGCGCGGGCGATGTCGGCGTCGCGGGCGGCCACCTGGCCGGCCAGGGCGTCGTCGCTGGCGAAGTAGCCCTGCACCTTGCGCTGGGCCTGGCCCAGGGCGGCCTGGGCGGCCAGGACCGCGATCCGGGCGTCGGAGTCGTCGAGCACCACCAGCGGCTGGCCGGCGGCGACGACCTGGGTCTCGGAGACCAGCACCTTGGCGACCGGCCCGCTGATCAGCGGCGTCACCTGGGCCACCTCGGCCCCGACATAGGCGTTGTCGGTCTCGACGTGATGCGAGCCGATGAAGACCTGGTAGAGGCCCCAGGCGGCGACGCCGACCACGACCACGGCCGCCAGGCCGCTCAGGAGTTGACGACGATTGCCCGTGGCCTTGGCGGCGAACTGGGCGGGGGAGGCGGTGGTGTCGGCCATGGGGGGAGGTCCTGAAGGCGCGAAAAGCGAAAGGGCGAAGGGGGGGCGGGTCGGGGTCAGGCCGGGGCGAAGCCGCCGCCCAGGGCGCGCACCAGGGCGACGTCCAAGGTCAGGGCGCGGCTTTCCAGGTCGGCGACGACCCGGCGCTGGGCCAGCACCGCCAGCTCGGCGATCAGCACGTTCTGATAGGTGGACAGACCCCCCTGGTAGCGCAGGCGGGCGATGCGGAAGCCGTCCTCGTTGGCGGCCAGGGCGGCGCGGCTTTCGGCCAGGCGGGTGTTCAGGGCGCGCTCGCTGGCGGCCACGTCGGCCACGTCGCGCAGGGCCTGGGTGACCGCGCCGTCATAGGCGGCCACCGCGCCGTCGCGGTCGGCCTCGGCGGCGCGCAGATTGGCTTTCAGGCGGCCGCCCTCGAAGATCGGCAAGCTGACGGCGGGGCCGACGCTGCCGATGTCCGAGCCGCTGTCGAACAGGTCGCTCAGGTGCAGGGCCTGCACGCCGATGCCGGCGGCCAGGTTGATGTTCGGATAGAAGGCCGCCTTGGCCTGGCCGATCCGCTTGCTGGCGGCCTCGGCGCGCCACTTGGCGGCCACCACGTCGGGGCGGCGGCCGATCAGGTCGGCGGCGAGGTTGGCGGGCAGGCCGAACGGCTTGAGATTGGCGACCGAGGGGCGGGCGATGGCCAGGCCGCGATCGGGTCCGGCGCCCAGCAGGGCGGCGAGGCCGTTGCGGGTCTGGGCGATCTGCTCGTCGATGGCGGCCAGCTCGGCGCGGGCGTTGGGCGGTCCGGCCTCGGCCTGGCGCAGCTCGCCGCGGGTGTCGAGGCCGTTGGTGACCCGGTCGCTGACCAGGGTCAGGGTTTCCTGCCGCAGGGCCACCGACCGCTCGGCCACGTCGCGTTCGGCGTAGAGCCGGGCGAGGTCGGCGTAGGACGCGGCGACCGAGGTGGACAGCATCAGCCGGGCCTGGGCGGCGTCGGCCTGGGCGGCCTTGGCTTCCGAGGTCGCGGCGGCGACGGCCGTGCGGTTCTTGCCCCAGAAGTCCAGCTCCCAGGAAAAGTCCAGGCTGAGCCGGCCGTAGTCGTTGTAGCCCTGGGGCACGAAGTCGGCGGGGATGCCGTAGTTGTAGCTCTGCTTGGCCCGCTCGACGCTGCCGTTGGCGCTGACGCTGGGCAGTTGGGCGGCCTTGGCCTGGTTGGCCAGGGCCTGGGCGCGGCGCAGGCGGGCCTCGGCCTGGGCCAGGGTGGGCGAACCGGTCAGGGCCTCGTCGACCAGGGCGTCCAGCTGGGCGTCGCCGTAGCCCTTCCACCAGGCGTCGGCCGGCCAGGCGGCGGCGTCCGAGGCGGGCAGGGTCTGGGCGGTGGCATAGGCCTCCGGCGCCTTGGCGACCCGGGCGGGCGTCGCCGCCGGCATCGTCGCGCAGGCGCTGGTCAGCAAGGCCGCCATCAGGATCGAGACGGTGACGCCGACTTCGCGCGACCTCGGCGACTTGGCGACCCGGGGGGAGGCGAAGGGCTTGTCCAGGGCGTTGGAAGTCATGAGCGCCGACCTTGAATTGACCGTACTGTACGGTCATATGTGGCGCTGATATAAACGCGAGCTTGACGGGATCAAGGGGGACCCGGAAGGAAAACAAATGATGCAGGACGTGAAGCCGCGTCTCGACCGAGACGCCCGCCGCGAAGCCATCCTCGACGTCGCCAGCGACGTCTTCCTGGAGGAGGGCTACGCCAACGCGTCCATGTCGACCATCGCCGCGCGAGTCGGCGGGTCCAAGGGCACGCTCTACAATTACTACAAGAACAAGGAAGAGCTGTTCGCCGCCTATGTGGTTCGCCACTGCGCCTGGCAGCGCGACGCCATGTTCGAGATCGAAAGCGACCTCAGCGACATCCGCGAGGCCCTGATCAAGACAGGCCGCATCTATCTGTCGATCGTGCTGAGCGACTTCAGCATGGCCAATTTCCGGGTGATCGTCGCCGAGGCCCAGCGCACGCCGGAGATCGGCCACGCCTTCTACGAGGCCGGCCCCCGCAGCGGCGCCAAGCGGCTGGGCGCGACCCTGCAGAAGGCGGTCGACAGCGGCCAGCTGAAGATCGACGACACGGTCCACGCCGCCCACCAGTTCATCGGCCTGTGCCAGAACCGCCTGCTGAAGGCGCGGCTGTGCGGCGCCATGGCCGAGCCGACGGCCGAGGAGATCGACCGCGAGGTGCTGCCCGCCGTCCGGGTGTTCCTGGCCGCCTACGGCGCCTAGACGTTTTCCGCTTGGCGGGACGGCGCTTAGACGGCACTTGGTCCGCTGAGGGCGTCGCCGCCCGCGAGAAGGAAGTGGGCGTCGCCGCCCGCGAGAAGGAAGTGGGCGCCGCGCCCGCGAGAGGGAACTTGGCCATGCAGGGCGTCACCGTCGTCGATCACCCCCTGGTCCGCCACAAGCTGACCCGGATGCGCGACAAGCAGACCTCGACCAAGACCTTCCGCGCCCTGATGCGCGAGACGGCGACCCTGCTCTGCTACGAGGTCACCCGCCACCTGCCGACCCACACGGTCGAGATCGAGACGCCCGTCGCCCCGACCAAGGCCGAGGAGATCTCGGGCAAGAAGCTGGTCTTCGCCCCCATCCTGCGCGCCGGCCTGGGCATGGCCGAGGGCATGCTGGACCTGGTGCCCTCGGCGCGAGTGGCGCACATCGGCCTGTTCCGCGACCCGGAGTCGCTGGAGGCGGTGGAGTACTACTACAAGACCCCCGAGGACATCGCCGACCGCCTGGTCATCGTGGTCGACCCGATGCTGGCCACGGGCCACACGGCGGTCGCGGCCCTGACGCTGCTGAAGCGGTCGGGCGTGACCGACCTGCGCTTCGTCTGCCTGGTCGCCTCGGTCCAGGGCGTGGAGACCCTGCGCGCGGCCCATCCCGACGTGCTGATCTGGACGGCGGCGGTGGACGCCGAACTGAACGATCACGGCTACATCGTGCCCGGCCTGGGCGACGCCGGTGACCGGACTTTCGGCACCCGCTGACGAAAGACGGGCCGCCGTCTTCCTCTGGTCAAGCTCGGGCGTTAAGGCTGTTCCATGCCGTTCACGCCGCCCCTGATCTTCGTCGCCGACGACGACCCCGTCACGCTGGAGCTGATCCAGATCACGCTGGCCGGCGAGGGCTTCTCCGTGCGCGCCTTCCCGTCGGTGGAGCCGATGCTGGAGGCCTTGGCCCGCGAGGCGCCGTTGCTGGTGCTGCTGGATGTGCGCATGCCCGGACAGAGCGGGCTGGACGGCCTCAAGGCGATCAAGGATTCGCCGGACGGCGCGGCCTTGCCCGTGCTGATGCTGACCGGCGACGGGCGCCTGGACCGCATCGTCCAGGCCATGCAGCTGGGCGCGGCCGGCTATGTGATGAAGCCCTTCGAACCCAGGCAGCTGGCCGCCAAGGTGCGCGAGGTCCTGGCTGGAGCCTAGGCCCGCAGGATCTTGTCCATCGCCTTGCCCTTGGCCAGCTCGTCGATCAGCTTGTCCAGGTAGCGGATCTCCCGCATCAGCGGGTCCTCGATCTCCTCGACGCGGACGCCGCAGACCACGCCCTTGATCTCGGCCCGCGCGGGGTTCAGCCGGGGCGCCTGGGCGAAGAAGGTCTCGAAGTCCGTCTTGTCGGCCAACTGGGCGGCGAAGGCCTCGGGGCTGAAGCCGGTCAGCCACAGGATGATCCGGTCGACCTCGGCCCGGGTGCGGCCCTTTCTCTCCGCCTTGGCGACGTAGAGGGGATACACGCTGGCGAAACTCATCTTGTAGATGCGGTGGGTCATCGCGCGCTGATCCGCTGAGGCCGGGACCTCCAACGGTTAGCACGTTTCGACGCGCCCTAGGCGTCCAGGGTGATGTCGATCTTCATCTGGTCGTCGCCGGGCGTGCCGACCACCTTGATGCTGACCCCCGACCATTTCGAGCGCGGCATGTTCAGCGGCGGCTTGGTCTTGCGCCCCAGCTCGGCGTTGCCCAGCGAGGGATACAGGTCGTTGGAGTCGCCGCGATTGCCCTGGCCGAAGATCTTGGCCAGGTCGCGCCGGTTGTCGGCCTGCATCAGCTCGATGGCCAGGCGGCCCTCGTCGTTCACGTCCTCGACCGCCTCGTCGACCACGTAGACGGCGATCCCCTGGTCGGGGAGGAAGGCGTCCTGCTGCCGCTTTCGCCGGTATTCCACCAGCAGGTACTGGCTGTCGGTCATGAAGGCCGAGTTGCGGATCACCACCGGCGCGCCGCCCTCGGCGGCAGGCTTGAGCACCACGCCCTTCTTGCTCTCCATGATGATGTCCGGCTCGACCCAGCCGTGGAACATCCGCAGCATGCCGTTGGGATAGACCGGGGTCAGGCCGGAATTGCCCCACGAGCCGGCGGCCATCAGGCAGTAGTTGCCAAGCCCGTTGGACTGGGTGCTCTGGGTGGCGCCGGTGTCGTAGTAGTCGGCCCAGCGCGCGGCCAGGTGGCCCCACTCATGGGCGCAGACGCCGACGCGGCAGTCCTCGGGCACGGTCAGGTAGGTGCTGACCGACAGGCCGTGGCCGACGTCCACTCCGTCCGGGATGATCCACTTGTGGCTCCAGATGTCGTTGCGGTCGCCGGTGGTCTCGGCGCCGCCGCCCGCGTGGATTACGAACAGAGCCGTGATGGTCCCTTCGCCCAGGGCGTCGAAGCCGGCGAAGTCGACCCCCGCGAACTTGGCGGCCAGCACCGCGTCGCGCGCCAGGGCCGGGGCGTTGCGCGGAAAGTTGTCGCTCATCCCCGAATTGCCGTCGGCGTAGAAGGTGATCGGGTTGGGCATCCGGAACCAGCCGTGGACCTCGCCGGCGACGTCGATGCCGGGACCGTCCTCGGCCGTGCTGTCCTTCGTCCAGCCGCTGACCTGGCGGTAGAAGTCGCGCATGCTGCCCGACGGGAAGGCCCCGACGCTGAACAGCATCTGCTCGTACATGCCGGGGCTGTGATCGTCCCCATGCGGACGATCGGGGAAGTCGACCAGCAGCACCATGGTGCGGATCTGGCCGGTCAGCTTCTTGGACGGCTGGTCGATCCGCAGCGGGCCCTTGATCCCGCCCAGCCGGACCTGGCCGTCGTCCAGCCCCACATTGTTGGGGCCCCGCCGGCTGGCGCGCCAGACCTTGTAATAGGCTTCGAAGGTCATGTCCTTGTCGAGCCGACCCTCGGCCAGCAGCGACAGGTACCGCGCGTAGAGCTGCGAGATCAGGCCCGGCGAGGCCGGGACCTCGCACTGGGCGCGCCGGCAGGCGCATCCGGAAAACGGCTTGAACGCATAGCGCATGGAACCCTCCGCGAGACGCCCGACGCGGCCCGCACAGTGTCCTAAAAGTGCATGTCAGGCAAACTCAACCATATGGAGATGTTCGCGCTAGAACGGCCACCATCCGCGCCACCAGTTCACCACGCCGTCCCAGAAGGCCGCCAGGCGCTCCAGCGGGCCGGGCGCGGCCTGGGGGACGACGGGCTTGGGCGGCGGGGCGGGGACGAACCAGCTGGGCGCGGCGGGCGGCGCGCAGTTCATCCGCATGCCCACGCCCTTCAGATAGCCCCGGCGGACGCCGCCGGCCCGGATCGCCGCCTGCACCGCCTTGTCGTGTCGGCTGGCGCCGGTCAGCTTCCGCACCCAACCGCGGAAGGGCAGGACGTGCTGGGTGGTGTTGCGCACCTCGCCGACGCCCGCCCCGTAGGCGGCGTCGGCGACCTTCTTGCCGCGCGAGCGGGTGTCGGGCGGCGGCGCCTCGTCCAGGTCCGGACCCAGGGCCGCGTCCAGCCGGCCGATCTCGCCGGCGATCCCCTCGCAGCGGGTCAGGTCCTCCAGGTCGTAGGGGTTGTCGACGGCCCGCAGCAGGACGGGCGGGATAGCGGTGCGCTTGAGGTTCAGGTCCTCCAGCGGCGCGGCCACGGCGTCGCGCAGGGTGTCCTTCTGCTGCAGCGTGCCGGGATCGGACGCATGAGCGGGACCGGCCAGCAGAAGGGCCGTGATCAGGGATGGAAGAAGCAGCCGACGCATGCCCCGAGTTCTCCCAGCTTGAGCGTACGGCGCAAGAGGAAAGCAAAATCGGTTGTCATCCCGGAAGCCTCGCAGGCTGTCCGGGACCCAGGGGACTGGGCTGGCGCCTTGAGGTTCACCTGGGTCCCGGACAAGCGCTGCGCGCTTTCCGGGATGACAACGGAAACTTCCCGTTAAGGCCTGGGCTCAGGGCCGCCGCACGATCGCGCCGTCCTTCATCACGAAGGTCACGGCCTTGGTCGCCTCGATATCCTTGGTCGGGTCGCCGGCGACCGCCACGATGTCGGCCAGGAAGCCCGGCTTCAGCCGGCCCAGGTCGTCCTGGCGGCGCAGGACCTTGGCGTCGACGGCCGTGGCGGCCAGCAGGGCCTGGACGGGGGTCATGCCGTCTTTGACCATCCAGACCAGCTCGCGGGCGTTGTCGCCATGGCGGAACACGCCCACGTCGCTGCCCATGCCGATGGTCACGCCGTTCTTGAGCGCGAGTTTGAACGCGCGCTCGGCGGCCTGCATGGCCGGGGTCGGCGGGGTCTTGCCGGCGACATAGCCCTGGAAATAGGTCGAGGTCGCCTCGCTGGCCGTCAGGGTGGGGAAGAAGGCCACGCCCTTCTCGGCCATCAGCTTGAAGGTGGCGTCCGAGCCGCCGTAGCCGTGCTCGATGGTGTCGACCCCGGCCAGGATCGCCCGGCGCATGCCCTCGTCGCTGGAGGCGTGGACCGAGACCGGGCGACCGCTGGAATGGGCGGCGTCGACCATGGCCTTCAGCTCTTCCAGGCTGAAGGTCGGCTGGGTCGAGCCGTCGGGGCCGACGCGGTAGTCGGCGTAGATCTTGATCCAGTCGGCGCCGGCCCCCGCCTGCTTGCGCACCGCGCGGACGGCCTCGTCGATCCCGCTGGCCTCCTGGGCGCCCTGGGGCAGATCGGCGTCGGGGTTGTAGTTCCGGCGGGCCGGGCCGTAGGCGCCGGTGGCGACGATCGCCCTGGTGGCCACGAACAGGCGCGGGCCGGGGATCAGCCCGTCCTTGATGGCCTTGCGGAGCGAGACGTCGGCCACGCCCGCGCCCTCGGTGCCCAGGTCGCGCAGGGTGGTGAAGCCGGCGTCCAGGGTCGCCTTGGCCTGGACCGTGGCGCGGACCACGCGATAGTCCGGCGCCTCCTTCAGCACCTGATCGTCCCACGAGGTCTCGTTGTAGGGATGCAGCAGCAGGTGGCTGTGCAGGTCCATCAGGCCCGGGATCACCGTGGCGCCGGGCAGGTCGACCACCTCGGCGCCGGTCGCGTCCAGGCTGGCCGCCGGTCCGACGGCGGCGATCCGGCCGTCCTTGACCAGCACGCCCCAGCCCTCGTGCGGCGGCCCGGCGTCCTCGGCGGTCCAGACCCGGGCGGGCTTGAGCAGGATCGGCTGGGCGGCCTGGGCGATGGCGGGCGCCAGGATCAGGGCGAGGGCGGTGAGGAGAGGGCGCATGGGGGACTCGCGGAGGAGATGGGGCAGCTAAGCTGATTTTCGGGCTTGGCCCAAATCTGGAGGGACACGCGCGACGGGGACACGCCCTTGGGCGTGTCCCCAAGACTTGGCCCCGTGCATGCCGATGGGGACACGCCCGAGGGCATGTCCCCGGCTGAGCGACTTACGCTCGGCGGATAGCGAACGAACTCCGGCGATTTCAAAGCCTTAAACTTTCTCGACCGAACTTGTCCTCACCCTTCCAGGCGCCCGTATCCTGATCCCACCTGAAAGCACGGGAAGGGCGTCCGGCCGGCGACCGAACGGCTCTCAGGGGTGGACGAGCGGGAAGCGCTCGCCGGTGGTCTTGAGTGACGCCTTCGCGGCGGTCCTGGGCAGGTTCTTCTGTGAAGACGAAACCCAGGCGGCGGAGGATCGGCGGACGCAACAGGCCTGGGCTGAAATCGCCCAGGCGGTCCGGGGTGCGGCCAGCACCCCGCCCGTCGGGGGCGTAAAGCGGGAGCGGGTTAAAACCCCGCGTCTCGAACGCTCACCGGGTAACGGCTCCGCGCGAAGCGCCTGTCTTCGTCGAAACGGTATTCAAAACTGCAAATCATCCGGGCGAGGCCCGGGCGCTTCGCACCCTTCCCATCACCCGCCGGGCTTCCCGGCCAGGGACATGCGCTCGCGCGTGTCCCCATCAGCCTCCACGGAGCCAGGTCTTGGGGACACGCCGCAAGGGCATGTCCCCGGCCTCAGATCACGCCGGCCCGCAGCAGGTCGTGCACGTGCAGGATGCCCACCGGGCGGCCGTCGTCGACCACGAACAGGACGGTGATGCGCCGCTCGTTCATCAGCTTCAGGGCCTCGGCCGCCAGGGCGCCGGGCGAGATGGTCAGGGGCGCGCGGGTCATGACCTCGCCGGCCACGTGATCCATCAGTCCGTCCATGTGGCGGCGCAGGTCGCCGTCGGTGATCAGGCCGGCCAGGGTCCCGTCGGGCGCCACCACGCCCACCGCGCCGAAGCGCTTTTCGCTCATCTCGAGCAGCGCCTGGGGCATGGGCGCGTCCTCGCGGGTCAGGGGCAGTTCGCCCTCGCCGTGCATCAGGTCGCCGACCGTGCGCAGCATGGCGCCCAGCTTGCCGCCCGGGTGGAAGACGCGGAAGTCGCTGGCCGTGAAGCCGCGCCGCTCCAGCAGGGCCACGGCCAGGGCGTCGCCCAGGGCCATCTGCAGCGTGGTCGAGGTGGTCGGGGCGCTGACCTCGGCCGTGGCTTCCGGCGCGTCGGGCAGCAGCAGCAGGATATCGCCCGCCCGGCCCAGCTGGCTGTCGGCCACGGCGGTGACGGCGATGATCGGGATCGAGAACCGCTTGGCGTAGGCCAGGGTGTCGGACAGCTCGCGCGCCTCGCCCGACTTGGACAGGGCCAGGACCACGTCGCCCTGGCCGATCATGCCCAGGTCGCCGTGGCTGGCCTCGGCGGCGTGCACGAACATCGCCGGCGAGCCGGTCGAGGCCAGGGTGGCGGCGATCTTGCGCGCCACGTGGCCCGACTTGCCGATGCCGGTGCAGACGACCCGGCCCTTGGCGTCGAACAGGGCCTCGACGGCGCGGACGAACGACTCGTCCAGGGCGGCCGACAGGGCCGACAGGGCCTGGGCCTCGGTGTTCAGGACCCGCTGGCCGACGGCGATGGCGTTGAAGGCGCTCACGGGGCGCTCGCCGCCGCTTCGCGGGCGTCGCTCATCTGCTGGCGGGCCTGCTGATCGCGCTGGGCCGCGGCGTCCTTCTCGCGCTGGATCTTCACGCGCATTTCCGGCGTCTGCTGGATCGGGACCGAGCCGAACGGACCCGGCGAGCGGGCGCCGTAGCCTTGCGGCCAGACGAGCGAGAACGCGATCAGGGCCAGGCCGATGAGCGCCAGGAAGGGCATGAGGATGCGATCGGGCATGGCCTGCCTATAGCACGCCGCCCGGAGGAGAGAAGGGCGAGAGAAGGGCGACGGCGGGGGCAGGGCGCTTGACGCGAAGGCGGCCGGGGCTTAGCCCGCGCTCCGACACATCCTGGAGGTCCGATGCCCGTTCTCGTCCTGCTCCGCCACGGCCAAAGCCAGTGGAATCTCGAAAACCGCTTCACCGGCTGGGTGGACGTGGACCTGACGGCCGAGGGCGAGGCCCAGGCCCGCAAGGGCGGCGAGCTGATCAAGGCCGCCGGCATCGAGATCGACGACGCCTTCACCTCGGTCCAGACCCGGGCCATCCGCACCTGCAACCTGGCGCTGGACGCGGCCCAGCAGAGCTTCGTGCCGGTGACCAAGGACTGGCGCCTGAACGAGCGCCACTACGGCGGCCTGACCGGGCTGAACAAGGCCGAGACCGCCGAGAAGCACGGCGAGGAGCAGGTCACCATCTGGCGCCGGTCCTACGACATCCCGCCGCCGGAACTGGCCCCGGGCGGCGAGTACGACTTCGGCAAGGACCGCCGCTACGCCGGCAAGGACCTGCCCAGCACCGAAAGCCTGAAGACCACCCTGGTGCGCGTGCTGCCCTACTGGGAGGCGGCCATCGCCCCCAAGCTGAAGGCCGGCGAGACCATCCTGGTGGCCGCCCACGGCAATTCGCTGCGCGCCATCGTCAAGCACCTGTTCAACGTGCCCGACGCCGACATCGTCCACGTCGAGATCCCGACCGGCAATCCGCTGGTCATCGACCTGGACGCCGGCCTCAAGCCGACCGCCGCGCGCTATCTCGACGAGAGCCGCGCCCAGCCCCTGCCGACGGCGCGCTGACACGGTTCGGGACGCCGGGGCAAGCTGGGCCTCGGTGTCCCGAAATACTTGGAAACTCAGCGTTAATCCGGCATGACGCATTGTCGGAGTCCAGCCCTTCGGGGAGTCGATACGAGCAGCCATGAGCGCCCCTCCCGCGGCAGGCCAAGAGCACAAGCGCCTGACGCAGCACGATGTGGACGTGATCTGCGCCAAGCATGACCGTCTGTGGTCGGCTCGGATGGGCGGCGCTCGCGCCGTTTTCGCTTTCTGCGATCTCTCGGGCCTGTCGGTCGCCGGCCGCAATCTGTGCGACGCCGACTTTACCGGCGCCCTGATGGTCGGCTGCGACATGCGGCGGGCCAAGCTCGACAACGCCACCATGTACGGCGCGGACATGCAGGGCTCGGACCTGACCGACGCCTCGATGCGCCGCACCGACCTGCGCGGCTCCAGCCTGCGCGGCGCCAACCTGACCGGCGCCGACCTGTTCGAGGCCGACCTGCGCGAGGGCCAGATCGCCGCCGCCGACCGCAAGGAAGGCTACCGCATCATCGAGCCCGTCCAGCGCGAGGCCCAGGCGACCGGCGCGATCCTGGCCGGCGCCAACCTGGAACGCTCGCGCCTGTCGGGCATCATCGCCACCAAGGCCGACTTCAGCGACGCGATCCTCAAGGACGCCAAGCTGGTGCGCGCCAACCTCAAACAGGCCAATTTCAACGGGGCCAACCTGGCCGGGGCCGACCTGTCGGGCGCCAACCTGGTCGGGGCCGACCTGCGCAACGCCGTGCTGGTCGGCGCCAAGACGATGTCCTGGAACATCAACGACACCAACATGGACGGCGCCCTGACCGACAAGGCGTCGGGCAAGGACGTGTCCGAGATGCCCTACGAGCAGATGATCGCCGACCACGCCAAGTGGTGCGAGACCGGCGGCGCCGAGGGCAAGCCCTCGGTGTTCGACAAGGCCGACCTGCGCAATCTGAAGTCCGTGCGCGGCTTCAACCTGACGGCCCTGTCGGCCAAGGGGGCGGTGTTCTACGGCCTGGACATGGAAAGCGTGCAGATGCAGGGCGCGCAGCTGGAGGGCGCCGACCTGCGCTCGTGCAACCTGCGTCGGGCCGATCTGCGCGGGGCGCGGCTGAAGGGCGCCAAGCTGGCCGGCTCGGACCTGCGCGAGGCCCAGCTGGGTCCGCTGCTGATCGGCCGCGACCGCCTGCTGCCCAGCGACCTGACCGGGGCCCTGCTGACCAACGCCGACCTGGCCCGGGCCGACCTGCGCCAGGCCTGCCTGAGCGGCGCCGACCTGTCGCGCGCCAACTTCACGAACGCCCTGCTCAAGGACATCGACGTCACCGGCGCCATCCGCCTCGGGGCGCGCGGCCTGGACGACGTGATCTAGCGCCAAGGTAGCGCTAACGGCGAATTTTCCGAGATTCTTCCGCGAAAGTTGCGGCAAAACGGCGCGGCCTTAACGCTTCGCTCGTCGATCGCCGTTATTCCTCAACAGGATCAAGGGGTTTTCGGGGGACGTGCGTAAGACATGAGCGCGGCGCAGAGCATTGCGGGACGGCGGCGACTGAGCCAGGCCGAGCTCGACATGATCGTGGCGGCGCACGAGAAATTCGTCACGGGCAAGCAGGGCGGCAAGCGGGCTTCGCTGCGCTTCATGAACCTGTCGGGCCTGGACCTGTCTTTCCGCAACCTCGCCGACGCCGACTTCTCGGCCTCCATCCTCGACGGCTGCCGCATGGTCCGCACGCGGCTGGAGCGGGCCAACCTGTTCGGCGCCGACCTGCGCAAGGCCGACCTGCGCCAGGCGGTGCTGGTCCGCGCCGACCTGCGCGGCGCCTGTCTGCGCGGTGCGAACCTGTCGCAGGCCGACCTGACCCAGGCCGATTTCCGGGAAGGGCAGGTGGCCATCCCGCATCCCCGCAAGGGACTTGAGACGGTCCGTCACGAAAGCCGCAATGGCGAGGTCGACGAGGTCAACTTCTCGGGGGCGACCCTGGACGGCTCGCAGTTCACCGGGGTCTCGGCCTTCAAGGCCGACTTCAGCGACTGCTCGCTGCGCGGCGCCAAGCTGTCGGGGGCCAATCTCAAGGAAGCCAATCTGAGCGGGGCCATCCTGGACGGCGCCGACGTCAAGGGCGCGAACCTGGAAGGCGCCAACCTGACCGGCGCGGTGATGGCGGGGGTCGACACCTCCACCGCCCGCACCAGCGGCGCGGCGATGCAGGGCTGCCTGGCGGCCTCCACCGAGCGGGCCCTGTCCCGCGTCGAGGAGATCCACCGCCGCTGCCTGGCCAACCAGGCCTGGTGCAAGACCGGCGGCAAGGAAGGCGAGCCCGCGCGGCTGGACGGCGAGGACCTGCGTCCGCTCGGCGACCGGCTCAAGGGGCTGCGGCTGACGGCGATGAGCGCGGCCGGCGCCTGCATGGTCGGGATCGACCTGTCCGGAACCCAGCTGCAGGGCGCGGACCTGCGCAACGCCGACCTGCGCATGGCCAATCTGCGCGGCGCCGACCTGCGCGGCGCCAAGCTGGCCGGAGCCAACCTGACCAAGGCCGACCTGCGCCAGGCCTTCCTGTCGCCCCTGCCGCTGGGGCCCGAGCGCAAGACCCTGGTCAACCTGAAGGCCGCCCGGCTGCGCTACGCCCTGGTGCAGGCCGCCGACCTCAGCGAGGCGGTGCTCGACGGCGCCGACCTGCGCGGCGCGGATTTCACCGGCGCGCGGCTGAGCAAGACCAGCCTGCGGGACTGCGACCTGGGCCAGGTCCAGGGCCTGGACTTCGCGCCGGCCTGAGCCGGTCCTCGACGGCCAGAAAAAAGGGCGGCGCCGGAGCGCCGCCCTGCAAAGTCTAGAGGGGAGATACGGTAACGCGCGAAGGTGGTGTTAGGCTGCCTTCTCGCCTTCGATCTTGTCGCCCTCGATCAGGGGCGCGCCGGCCTTGATCTCGATCGTGCGGGGCTTGAGCGCCTCGGGCAGCTCGCGCTTCAGCGAGATCGACAGCAGGCCGTCGGAAAGGGCCGCGTCGGTCACGACCACGTAGTCGGCCAGCTGGAAGCGGCGCTCGAAGTTGCGCTCGGCCAGGCCGCGATGGAGATAGCGCTTGGTCTCGTCATTGGCCGGCTTGCGACCGGTGACGGTGAGAAGGTTCTCCTTCACCTCGATGCCGAGCTCTTCCGGCTTGAAGCCAGCGACGGCGATCTCGATGCGGTACGCGTTCTCGGCGGTGCGCTCGATATTGTAGGGGGGATAGCCCGAGGCGGCTTCGTTCGAGGCGGCGTCCAGCAGGGCGGCCAGGCGGTCGAAACCGACGACGGAGCGGTACAGGGGCGACAGGTCGATCGTACGCATGATGACATCCTTCTTTCAAAGCAAGGTTGTTCAATAGGTTCAGACCCTTGGCGACCCGAATTGGCGTCGCCGGCGATCTGGAAGGCCCGGGTTCCCAGCGCCTTCGAAACCAAGGTGGTGAGCCGTTTTTCGACTTCAAGGGGTTGAATGGGCAGCTTGACGGTGAATCGCTTGATCGCCGTTCGCTCACCGTTAAGGTCGGCTCGCCCCGGCCCCTTGGCCCGCCTTGGAGAGCTCCGACGATGACCTGCCGCCGCCATCTCCTCCTGTTCGCCGCCGCGACGCTTTGCCTCTCCGCCACGCCGGTCTTCGCCGCCGACGCGGCGCTGCAGGCGGCCATCGCCTCGCCCGACCGTACGCCGGCCAACGTGGCCCGCGACGGCGCCCGCCATCCCTATGACAGCCTGACCTTCTGGGGGCTGAAGCCCAAGCAGACGGTGATCGAGGTCTCGCCGGGCGGCGGCTACTGGACCGAGATCCTGGCGCCCTACGCCAAGGCCACCGGCGGCGTGTACGTCGCCGGCGTCGCCGACCTGGCCAATCCGAAGATCTCGGACGGGGCCCGCAAGGGCAGGGCGAACTTCGAGATGCGCTTCATGGATCCGGCCAAGTACGGGACCGTGCGGTTCGTGAACTTCGGGCCGGTGGCCGGCCCCCTGGGCGCGGCGGGTTCGGCCGACCTGGTGCTGACGGCGCGCAACGTCCACAACTGGACGGTCCAGCCCGGCGTGGCCGACAAGATCTTCGCCGACTTCTTCGCGGTGCTGAAGCCGGGCGGTATCCTGGCCATCGAGGACCATCGCGCCGATCCCAAGTCGGAGAGCGACAAGGGCGCGGACGGCTACCTGGCGACGGCCACGGTGGTGGCCCTGGCCGAGAAGGCCGGGTTCAAGCTGGACGCCAGCTCCGAGATCAACGCCAACCCCAAGGACACCAAGGACCACCCGTTCGGGGTCTGGACCTTGCCGCCGACCCGGCAGACCGCGCCCAGCGGCCAGCCGGCCGATCCGGCCTTCGATCGGACCAAGTACGACGCCATCGGCGAAAGCGACCGGATGACGCTGCGCTTCCGCAAACCGGGCTGACGGCGGACGAGCGGGACTTTGACCGGCCAGGGCGCCGTTTCGCCAAGGTCGGGTGCATGATCGGGGGCGTGAAGTGATGGCGGGTGGCGGCATGGGTCCGAGAGTTCGATGGTCGCGACGAGGCTTGCTGACGGGCGCGGCGGCGCTGAGCCTGGCGGGATGCGGCCGTAAGGCCGCCAAGCCCGAGGACGCCAAGCCGGCGGCCAAGACCGGGGTCATGACCCTGAAGGACGCGACCCAGGGCGACTGGCGCTCGCCCGCCGACAAGGCCCGGGACGCCTGGCGTCATCCCGTCGAGAGCCTGGAGTTCTGGGGGCTCAAGCCGGGCCAGACCGTGGTCGAGTTCTGGCCGGGCACGGGCTGGTACACCGACATCCTGGCGCCCTATCTGGCCGCGACCGGCGGCAAGCTCTACGCCGCCTCGCTGCAGACCGACCTGCCGGACGACCCCGCCGCCAAGGCGGCGGTCGAGGCCTATCAGCGCAAGCTGGCAGACAAGAAGAAGGTCTATGGCGACGTGACGATCACGGCGTTCGGGCCGACCAGCGGTCCCGTCGCGCCGGCCGGCTCGGCCGACCTGGTGCTGTTCCTGCGCAACCTGCACAACTGGATGGCCGCGGGCTTGGCCGAGAAGGCGTTCCGCGAGGCCCTGACCGCCTTGAAGCCCGGCGGCGTGCTGGGGATCGAGGAGCATCGCGGCGAACCAGGGCGGGTGCAGGACGTGCTGGCCGCCGACGGCTACGTGCAGCAGGCCTATGTGATCGAGATGGCCAAGGAGGCCGGCTTCGTCCTGGCGGGCGAAAGCGAGATCAACGCCAATCCCAAGGACACCAAGGACCATCCGTTCGGCGTCTGGACCCTGCCGCCGACCCGGCTGTCGGCGCCGCGCGGCGAGCCGGCCGAGCCCGGTTTCGACCACGCCAAGTACGACGCCATCGGCGAGAGCGACCGCATGACCCTCAAGTTCGTGAAGCCCAAATGAGCCTGAGCAAGCGCGCCGTCGCCTCGGTTCTCGTCTTCCTGGCCCTGGCGGCCGCGATCCCGTCCGCGGCGTCGGCCCAAGCGGGCAAGGTCGCGCCCGCCGGCAAGGTCTTCTCGTTCCTGGAGGCCTTCCTGAAGGTGCCGGCCGCCGAGCGGTCCAGGATCAGGGTGTCCTACGCCCTGCTGCGCGACGGCAAGCGGGCGAACGGCGTCAAGGCGACCCTGATCGAATCCAACGGCGCGCGCACTCCGCTGCCGATCGACGGGGAAGGGCGCTTCGAGCGCACGCCCACCCTGGCCCAACTGCAGGCCAAGGCCCAGGTCGGCTTCGATGTGCCGGCCGACACCAAGCTGGGCTCCAGCATGCTGCTCGACCCGGTGCTGAAGCCGGCCGCCGAATACGACGCGCGGGAGCTGGTCGCCACGGTTGAGGAGTCCAACAGGACCATCCGCAAGGCCGCCGGCCCCATGGCCCTGATGGCCCCGCAGATGGACGGGCTGACGTTCAAGGCGGTCGATTCCGGGGTGGCGATCTTCCCCAACGGAAGCTCCAAGCCGTTGCCCGCCGGCGCGGGCGGCGTCGTTTTCCAGCCCGACCAGTTCAAGGGCGCGTCCCGCGTCCGTTTGGCCAAAACCCCGGCGGCGGTGGACTATTTTGTCACAAAGAAATAGCCGGCCGCGCGTCTGAACAGTGTTTACTCGCCGCGATCCAGCGGCCAGTGTGCCGCCCAGAATCCACGCGCCACAGAGGGAGACGCGCACATGGCTACGTTGCAGGAAATCACCGATCGTATCAAAGGCGCCGTCGGCGACGACAGCGGCCTGGGCAAGAGCCTGAAGTTCGACCTGAAGGACGCCGGCGTCATCCACATCGATGGCGGTTCGGTGACCAACGAAGACAAGCCCGCCGACCTGACCATGACCCTGTCGATGGACGACCTGCTGGCCATCGGCGCCGGCTCGCTGGACCCGACCATGGCGGTCATGACCGGCAAGCTGAAGCTGTCGGACATGGGCACGGCCATGGCCCTGCAGTCGAAGATGGCGGCTCTCTTCGCGAAGATGCGCTGATCCATGGGGGACGCCGCGTCGCTGGTCTCGATTCCCGAGGCGCCGGTCCCCGATCATGGAAAGGCAGAGTGGTTCAGCGGCGCGGACGGGGCGACCCTCCGCGCCGCCTTGTTTCAGCCCGAGGGTCATCCCCGGGGATCGGTGGTGCTCAGCCCGGGCCGCAGCGAGCCGATCGAGAAGTATTTCGAGGTCGTCGAGGACCTGCTGGCGCGCGGCTTCGTGGTGCTGGTCCATGACTGGCGCGGCCAGGGGCTTTCGGCCCGGGGCTTGCCCGACCGCCTGAAGGGCCACGCCCGGGGCTTCAAGACCTTCCTCGCCGACCACACGGCCCTGCTCGACGTCTTCGAGGCGCGACTGCCCAAGCCCTGGATCGCTCTGGCCCATTCGATGGGCGGCTGCCTGGCCATGCTGGACCTGGCCCACGGCGAGACGCGTTTCTCGGCAGCGGTCCTGTCCGCGCCGATGCTGGGGCTGAACACGGCCGGCGTGCCGCCTTGGGTGGCCGCGCCCCTGTCCTGGACCCTGTCGCGCGTCGGCCTGTCCGGCGCCTATGTGCAGGGCGGGCGCTACGATCCGCTGGCCCAGACCTTCGTCGGCGACGCCCTGACCCACGACGAGGCGCGGTACGACCGTTACGTGGCCCAGCTGCGCGCCGATCCACGCATCGCCCTGGGCGGCATGACCTGGGGCTGGGCGGACTTCGCCATCTCGGCCTGCGCCTGGCTGCGGGGGGCGGGAAGGGTGGAGACCGTCACGATCCCCGTGACGATCGTCGGCGCCGAACTGGACAACCGCGTGCTCAATGTCGACGAGCAACGGATCGCCGCCCGTCTTCCGAACGGGCGCTATGTGGAGGTGCCGGGAGCCTTCCACGAAATCCTGATCGAGACCGATCCGCGCCGGGAGGTCTTCTGGCGGGCCTTCGACGAGACCGTCGACCGGGTCGCGCCGCGCGAGCCGCTTATTTCGCCGAACGTCTCAGACTGACCAGGGCCTCGTCCAGGCAGCGGCGGTCGCCGGAGATCACCATCTGGCCGCCGTCGGGGCCGATGGGCTCGCCGCGCCAGTTGGTGACGACCCCGCCCGCGCCCTCGATCAGCGGAATGGCCGCCTCGACGTCCCACGATTTCAGGCCGGCCTCGATGACCATGTCCATCTTGCCCATGGCGACCATGGCGTAGGCGTAGGCGTCGCAGCCCAGGCGGGCCAGCTTGGCGGCGGCGCGCACCTGCCGCCAGGCGCCCAGCTCGGCGCCGTCGAAACAGGCTTCGGGATCGGTGGTGGCGATGACGGCGTCGGTCAGGTCGGCGCACTCGCGCACCTGGATCGCCCGCTCGCCGCCCCGCGACAGCAGGCGCGAACCGGCGGCCGAGCCGATGAAGATCTCGCCCGTATAGGGCTGGCCGATCGAACCCAGCACGGAGCGGCCCTGATGGCGAAGGCCGATCAGGGTGGTCCAGAGCGGCAGGCCCGAGATGAAGGCGCGCGTGCCGTCGATCGGGTCCAGCACCCAGACGAACTCGGCGTCCGGGCGGTCCTCGCCGTATTCCTCGCCGATCACGCCGTGATCGGGATAGCGCTCGGCGATCAGCTTGCGGATCGCCGCCTCGGCGCCGCGGTCGGCCTCGGTCACCGGGTCGAAGGCGGCGTGGCTGTCGCGCGGCAGGTTCTTGCCCGCGCCCTTGTCCTCCAACCCGTGGTCGGCCCGGAACAGCGGCAGGATCGCCGCGGCCGAAGCGCGATTGAGGTCGACGACGAAGGCGTCGAGTTGAGCGAGGTGATCGGCGGCGAGGGTCATAGGGCGGGATTTAGCCCGCCCTTCGACTCGACGCCACCGTTCACGATCTCGATCCTAGGCTTCGATGGGCTCGCCGCCGTTCAGCGACTTGGCCAGGTCCAGCAGGCGCCGACGCGGACGCTCGCCCAGCAGGTAGTAGGCGCGGACCAGGTCCAGCGTCTCCTTGCGGGCGAACATCTCGCCGCCTTCGGCCTCGGCGGCGGTTTCCTTCATCGCACGGTCCGACAGGCCGTCGTAGAAGTAGCCGACCGGAACCTCCAGCGCCTCGGACAGCTGCCACAGGCGAGCGGCCGAGATGCGGTTGGCGCCGCATTCGTACTTCTGGATCTGCTGGAAGCGCACCCCGACGGTGCCGGCCAGCTGTTGTTGAGTCAGGCCCAGCAGACGGCGCCGACGCCGCAATCGCTTGCCCAGATAAACATCAATGTCGTTGCCCATGATGACGCCCCGATTTCATGTTTCCGTCCCAGAACGGAACGGCCTGGGTTGGCATCCGCAAGTCGCGTGCCGGGCGAACCCCGCGCGCCGACACACGCCGCGAGTCCCACTCGTCCACGAAGCAGGCTACTAAGGGTTCATGTCGGATAAGCGTCGGCCGCTGGGCCAGGATATTCTGTGGCGCGCTGAGGCGCTGGGTTTCGACCTCTTCATCGGCCTGGTGCGCCTGCTCGGCGTTGACGCCGCTTCGGCGTTCGGCGGCTGGCTGGGCCGGACGGTCGGGCCCTTGAGCGGCGCCCACAAGGTGGCGACGCGCAATCTGAAGCTGGCCTTTCCCGACAAGGACGACGCCTGGCGCGCGGCCATGCTCAAGGCGCAATGGGACGGCCTAGGCCGGACGTTCGCCGAGTTCCCGCTGATGGACAAGATCCTCCCGTCCACGGGCCGGGTCGAGGTGGTCAACCAGGAACGCCTGTTCCAGATCGCCGCCGAGAAGGTCCCGGTCGTCTTCGTTTCGGGACACCTGTCGAACTGGGAGGTGATGCCCGCGGCCATCGTGGATTCCGGGGTCGTCTGCGAGATGACCTATCGCGCCGCCAACAATCCGTATGTCGACGAACGCATCAAGGCCAGCCGCTTCCGCTACGGCGTGCGGCTGTTCGCGCCCAAGGGCGGCGACGGCGCGCGCGAGCTGCTCGAGGGCATGAAGCAGGGCAAGTCGGTCGCGCTGATGAACGACCAGAAGTTCAACACCGGGGTCGAGGGCCTGTTCTTCGGCCATCCGGTGCGCACCGCGCCCGGGCCTTCGCGCCTGGCGCTTCGTTTCGGCACGGTGCTGCAGCCGATGTCGGTGCAGCGCACCAAGGGCGCGCGCTTCCGGGCGGTGGTCCACGACCCGATCCACCTGCCCAACACCGGCGACCGCACCGCCGACATCGAGGCGGGGGTCAGGCTGGTCAACGCCTTCATGGAAGAGCGCATCCGCGAACGGCCCGAGGAATGGTTCTGGGTCCACCGCCGCTGGCCGAACGAGGTCTACGCCGAACTGGCGGCGCGGGGCGACTGAGCCCCCCTCCGTCGGCTTTGCCGACACCTCCCCAAGGGGGAGGATCAGAGCTCCAGCATCCGCTCGTTGCCCCGGCGGCGCGGGCCGTCATAGGTGGGGTCATCGCGGCGGCGGCGGCAGGGGCCGAAATAGTCCTCGATGCGGATGAACGGCCGGGGCTTGAAGATCACCGTGTTGATGCGGTCCAGCAGCGAGCGGGCCGTGACCGGCTTGACGACGATCTCGGTCACCCCGGCGTCGCGGGCCTCGAACACGCGGTGCCGCTCGGCGAAGCCGGTCAGCATGATGATCGGCAGGAACGGGTCGGAGCTGTCGGGCGACTGGCGGACCAGCTGGGTGAACTGTACGCCGTCCAGGGGCGACATGCGGAAGTCGACGATGGCGATGTCGATCTGGTGGTCGCGGACCACCTGCAGGGCCTCGGCGCCGTCCATGGCCTCGAAGACGTGCCGCACGCCGACGCCCTTGAGGATCGTCGAGACGATGGTCCGCATGTGATGGTTGTCGTCCACCAGCAGGAAGCGCAGCTGCTCAAGCGTCGCCGACATGCGAGTGAAGCCTCCATCGCGGAAAAAGGGGATGGCGGGGGGATACTGTACAGTTAACGGCCTGTCGATCCCCTGACAGGCGAATTTTGCAATCGGAAGTCTCGTTAAGCGTGTGGTTGCGGCTTGCCAGCCATCAGGCCCACCAGCAGGGACGGGTCCAGGTTCTGGTCGCGCCATTTCATCCGCCAGCAGAGGTGCGGGCCGGTGGCGCGGCCCTCCTGGCCCACGGCGCCGATCCGCTGGCCCTGGGCCACGGCCTGGCCGGCGGCCACGTCGATGCGCGACAGGTGCAGATAGGCGGTGATCAGGCCCTGGCCGTGGTCGATCAGGATCAGCCCGCCCTCGAAGTGCAGGCCCGTCTCGGCGAAGCTGACGACCCCGGCGGCTGGGGCCACGACCGGCGTTCCGACCGGGGCGGCCAGGTCGACGCCGTAGTGCGGACGCTTGGGCTCGCCGTTCAGGATGCGCTGGCCGCCGAAGCTGGACGAGCGCCGCGTGGCCTGGACCGGCCAGATGAAGCCGGTGCGGAAATAGTCGGCGTCGATCCGGCTGGCGAAGCCGACCGCCTTGCGCTGCCCCTCGGCGGCGATGCGGGCCAGCAGGGCCGGATCGCTGGGCGCGACCTGGTCCTGGGCCAGACCGTCGATGCGCTGGATGTCGAAGGTCCCCGGCGCGATCGTCGCCTGGTGGTTGGCCGAGCCGTCCGGGGTCTCGACCGTGATCAGGGCCGGGGGCGGGGCGTCGCGGTCGAAGCCGATCACGAACCAGCCGTCGGCCGAGGCCTGGGTGGCCGGCGCGCCGTTCAGCAGCACCGTGGCGCGGGGCGCGGTATGGCCCACGACCGCGCCGCCCTGCACGAAGCGGCCCGACAGGGTCAGGCCGGGCGCGGCGGCGCGCGCAATCGACGCCAGGGGCGACGCGAGGAGGAGGCCGGTCGCGCCGGCCGTCAGGCGGACGAGCGCGGCGCGGCGGTTCAGCCCCGGCTCTCCTGCCAGCGTTTCAGGGCCTCGGTCGGGCCCGCATAGGCTTCCTGCAGTTCGGGGCTCCAGTAGCGCAGGGCGTCCAGCGACACCCGGGCGCCCGTGACCGCGCACAGCACGAACTGGCCGGGGCTCAGGACGGCGAATTCGCCGTCGCCGTAGTGCAGGGTGGCCGGGCCGCCGGCCTTGCCGAGATTGGGATCGAACGCGTTCATGAGGCTCTTTTACGCCAGTTGGGGTCCGGGGAACAGGGAGGCGGTCCCGCGCGAGGTCAAAACAGGCTGCCCTGATCGGACGACGGCGGCGGGGTCTTCGGCTTGGGCGCCGGACGCGGCGGCGGCGCGGCGACGGGCGCGGGCGGGACGGGCGTCCCGCCTTCGCCGTCGATCACCGCATCGCGGTCGCCGGCCTTGAACTTCAGGTTCACGCGTTCGCCGCTGGTCAGTTCGGCGGCCGAGCGGGCGATCGTGCCGTCGGCCTTGCGGACCAGGGCGAAGCCCAGCTCCAGCGGGCGCTCGGGGTTCAGCGACACTCGCAGCTTGTCCAGGGCGACCAGGCGGTCGGTCTCGCGCTCCAGCCGCCGCTTGGCCACGGCGTTGAGCCGCTCCTGCAGGGCCGGAAGGCGGGCGTGCTGGGCCACGCGCTCGGGAACGCGGGCCGCCGCCAGGTCCAGGCGCCGGCCCAGGTCCTGGACCCGTCGCCCGCAGTCGGCGCGCTGGCGGTGCAGGGTGTCGGGCGAGAGGCGCGCGGTGACCTTCAGGAGGTCGCGGGCGTGGATGTCGGTGTTGCGCTGCAGGGCCGCGTCCAGGCGGGCGGCGACCTCCTTGAAGCGGCGCTCGGCCGGGGCGGTCAGGTCGTCCAGGCGCGGCAGGCCGCGCACGGCCAGGTCCAGGCGCTGCTGGGCCAGGGCCAGCAGGTCGGCGGGACGGGGCAGGCCGCGCGCGGCGCTGATCAGGCGGGTGCGGCGCTCCTCGATCACGCGGCCGCCGCAGGTGTTCAGGCGGCGGTCGTAGTCGCTGACCAGGGCCCGCAGCTCGGCCAGGACGGGCGTGGCCATCTCGGCGGCGGCGGTCGGGGTCGGCGCGCGGCGGTCGGAGACGAAGTCGATCAGGGTGGTGTCGGTCTCGTGGCCGACGGCCGAGATCAGCGGGATCGTCCCCTCGGCCACGGTGCGGGCCAGGCCCTCGTCGTTGAAGGCCCACAGGTCCTCGACCGAGCCGCCGCCCCGGGCGACGATCAGGATGTCGGGACGCGGCACCGGCCCGCCCGGCGCGATGGCGTTGAAGCCGCGGATGGCGGCGCTGACCTGGCCGGCGGCGGCGTCGCCCTGGACCACGCAGGGCCAGACCAGAACCCGGCAGGGCCAGCGGTCGCGGATGCGATGGAGAATGTCACGGATCACCGCCCCGGTCGGGCTGGTGATCACCCCGACCACGGCCGGCATCGAGGGCAGGGGACGCTTGCGGTCCGCCGCGAACAGGCCCTCGGCATGCAGCTTGGCCTTCAGCCGCTCCAGCTGGGCGAGCAGTGCGCCGACCCCGGCGGCCTCCATGGTCTCGATGACGATCTGGTAGCGCGAACCGGCGGGATAGGTGGTGATCTTGCCGGTGACGATGACCTCCAGCCCGTGCTCGGGCCGGATCTGCAGCTGGCGGACATTGCCCTTCCAGACCACGCCGTCGATGGCGGCCTTGTCGTCCTTGATGGTTAGGTAGACGTGGCCGTTGGAGTGGTGGGTGACCTTGGAAAGCTCGCCGCGCAGCCGCACGAAGCTGTAGCGGTCTTCCAGCGTGCGCTTCAGGGCGAAGGCCAGTTCCGAGACGGAATAGGCCTGGGCGTTGGAATCGGGCGCGGCGACGTCGGTCATGGGGGATTAGATAGGACGGTTTGGGGTTGGGTGTGAAATGGGTTGGCTTGGCGCGGTCAGCACTTGCCCCCTACGGACCGCTTCGCGGTCGTCTTCCCCCGGAGGGGGAAGAGCCTCGCGCAGGCGGCTCCGCCCCCTACGGGGGCGGACAGGCGGCGAAGCCGCCAGGTGGGGGCAAGGGGGTGTGATCCCACGCCAATGGCTGTGAGCTGATGGAAAGGGCTGCGGAGCGCCGGACATCGTCCGGAGTTTGAAAAAGAATACCGTTTCGACGAAGCCCGATCGCTCCGCGCGGTCGTTATCCGGAAGCGCGACGGCGCTGAGTTCTATTGGAACCTCGCCGCCTTGAAGCCTCCGGCGGGCGGGCTGGGTCAACGATCCCCGGTCCCGGACCGCGAGCGTCTCATCGCCCGCCTGCTGCTCAACCGGCCCCCATCCAACGCTGTATCCGTGTTCCGAGCCCAGCCGGCACCAGATGGATGGGGTTTGATCCTTTCGGACCGCCGAAGGAGCTTCCCGCTCGATCGCCCCCCGCCGCCGCATCGGTCGCTGGCCATGCGCCCTTTCCCGCGTCGAGGTGGGACGATTATGCGGCCGCCTGGAAACCCTGCGGGGAATAAAGATTTAGCGCAGGGATATCAGCGGCTTGTCCGCCGCAGTGACGGGGACATGCGCTCGCGCGTGTCCCCAACCGCTTGGCTCGGTGCGAAACCTGGGGACACGCCCGAGGGCATGTCCCCGTCAGAACTGGTCTCCGTCGCGGAACCGCCAGCCGACGTCCGGCGAGGCGACGAGGACGGCCTGCCGGCGCGTGACGCAGCGGTTGATCGCCGAGCCCATGTTGATGGTCAGGCCCGACAAGGGGCGGACCTCCACGCCGTCGGGATGGCTGAAGGCCAGGGCGCCGCCGCCGGCCTGGCCCGGCGCCAGGAACGGCGCGTCGATCAGCGCGTCGAAGGCGCGTTCGCCCGGGCGAGGCTTCTCGTCGGGCATCATCTCGGCCGGCCGGGCTTCGCCGATGGCGCAGACCCGGGACCAGGGGCCCGGCTCCAGCCGCATGAGATCGATGGGACCCCCGTGCGCCAGGGCCGCCGAGAAGGCCGCGTCGAAGGCGCGGTCGGCGTCCGACATCGCGATCTCGCCGCAGCTGGCCAGCACGACCGAGGCGACTGACAGAAGGGCCGCACGGGCGACACGGTTGGGCATGGGCGCGCTCCGTCCGGCCAAGCGGTCGCCGGGATCGGTCCAACGTGGGCGAGCGTGGTGCAGACCCGATGCAGGCGTTGTCGATCAATGGCCCAAAAAGCAAAAATCCCGGAGCGGCCCCTCAGCCGTCCGGGATCTTTTCCAGTTCCTCGCCGTGAGGCCGAAATCCCCGCCGCGCTTTCCTCATGAGGACTTGGGCGCGTGGATATCTACCGCCGACTCCGGCATCCCACGTCCGGAAGCCCGAGCTTCCAGGACCGTGGGCGGCCCCACGGAGGTGAGAAACTAGATGTAGCGGCGCAGGGAGCGGGCCAGTTCGGTGGCGCCGGCCTTCTTCTTGGTCTGCTGCGGCTGGTAGGCGATGCGGGCGTGTTCGCCGCAATAGGGGCCTTCCGACGACCGGCGGCCGCAGAAGGTGAAACCGTCGGCCGACGGATCGCCGATCGGCCACTTGCACATGTGGGCGCCCAGGGTCAGCACGGTGGCCGAGCCCGGCTCCTCGGCGCGGAACGCCGGGACCGACGGCTGCTGGGCCACGGCCGGCAGCGGCGCCGGCTCGGCGGCGATCACCCGGCGCGGGGCCGAGGGCATCGTGGTGGCGGCCGGACGCGCCGGACGCGGGGCCTTGAAGGCCGGTCGCGCCGGTTGCGAGGGGGCCGCGCGGCCCGACAGGCCCAGGCGGTGCACCTTGCCGATCACGGCGTTGCGCGTGACGCCGCCCAGCTGTTTGGCGATCTGACTGGCCGAAAGGCCGTCCAGCCAAAGCTTCTTCAGGGTGGTGACGCGTTCGTCAGTCCAGCTCATAGCCCATCTCCGCCTAAAAGGGGCCACGACGGGTTTCCCCGACTCGCCATGGCCTCTATATCTGGTGTACAGACCGCCCCGCCGGCGGCTGACCTACTAGATAGTGTAAAGAATGCGTTAAAACGCACAATAGGCTGTAAGGCGTTCGTCCACAGGAACTATATCTTGATTCTTCCGGAACGCGCCTTGCGCTCCGGCGAGCCCGGGCGCACATGCTGGCCCGTGGCGGCCCCCGCGGACGCCTTCGAGGCGTTCTGGATCCGAGACCCCCCATGAAAGACATGACGTCCGACGTCATCCCGCCGCAGCCGCGCGACTATCACGGCTGGAACTGGAGCGGGTTCTTCACCCTGTACCAGCGCGAGATCCGCCGGTTCTGGAAGGTCGGCACCCAGACGGTCGCCGCCCCGGTTGTGACGACGCTGCTCTACATGCTGGTGTTCGTGGTGGCGGTGGGCGGCAGCCGGCCGGCGGTGGAAGGCGTGACCTTCGGCCACTTCGTGGCGCCGGGCCTGATCATGATGGCGATCCTCAACAACGCCTTCGCCAATTCGTCCTCGTCGCTGATCCAGGCCAAGATGATGGGCCTGACGCCCGACTTCCTGACCCCGCCGCTGACCCCGCTGGAGCAGGTCTCGGCCTTCGGCCTGGGCGCGGCGACGCGCGGCATCGTGGTGGGGGCGGTCACCGCCCTGGTCATCGGCGTGCTGCCGGGCGCGGGCCTGCAGATCAGCCACCTGTGGGCGATTGTCTATTTCTCGGTCGGCGCCTCGATCATCCTGGGCCTGGCCGGCGTGCTGGCGGGCCTGTGGGCCGAGAAGTTCGACCAGCTGGCGGCCGTGACCAACTTCCTGATCATGCCCATGACCTTCCTGTCGGGCACCTTCTACCTGGTCGACAAGCTGCCCGAGCCGTTCCGCTCGGCCAGCCACTTCAACCCGTTCTTCTATCTGATCGACGGCTTCCGCTACGGCTTCATCGGCCATGCCGATGGTTCGGTGGCGGTCGGGGCGGTGGTGACGGCCGTCCTGTCGATCGGCCTGTTCCTGTGGTGCTGGGGCCTGTTCCGGACTGGATACCGGCTGAAGAGCTAGGTCGCAGCCAGAGCGTTTGACGAGACGGCCGCAAGGGGCGGCCGTTTTTGCTTTCCTTGATCCGCTCATCCCGGCGAAAGCCGGGACCCAGATCCTATGGCTTTGAGGTTGGCTGGACGGGCTCTGAGCTCAAGGAACCCACCATACCGCTATTCCATCTGGATCCCGGCATTCGCCGGGATGAGCGGTTCTTGGGTTTAGGGCGCGACTCCCTTCACCAGCACCTCCACCCCCTCGGTCGGTCCGCCGTTGATCACCGGGATGTGGGTGTCGTTGATGAACCGCAGCCGGCCGTCGACCTCGACCCGGGCCGAGACCGCGATGCGGGCCGTGGGCGCGATCTTGGCCGGGTCGTAGCCCAGCGAGAAGGCGACCGGCGGGGTCTGGGCCGGGATCACCGCCTCGGCGATGACCTTGGCGGGGGCGTCGGCCAGGCTGACGTCCTGCAGGCGCACGATCACCTTGGTCTGGGGCGGCAGCATGATCCGTTCGCGCCAGACCACCTGGCCGGTGACCGCCGCGCTGGACGGCCCGGACGGGGCGGTTCCGGAGGCGCCGGCGCATGCGGTCAGGATGGTCAGGGCGAGGAGGGCGGGCGCGAAGGGCTTCATGGACAATCTCCTGAACAGGGCTCCCCCGAGCGCCCAAAGGGGTAAGGCCTGGACGCGCGCGCTTCAACCGGTCGATCCGCCCCGATCCGCCATGTGACCGCGAACAGTGTGGCTTGGCGGTCCCTGACACCCAAAATTCACGGCCGCTTTGTTGACAGCGCCCGGTTACACGCCGACAACGCTTGGCCTTCCGGTCCCCGTGCTTTTGAGCACGGGGGCTTCTTTCCTTTTTGGGAGGCCGTCTTGAGCACGTCGACGTCGTCTAACCCCGCGCAACACCACATCATGGGCGTCTACAACCGCGCCCCGCTGGCGTTCGAGCGAGGCCGAGGCGCGCGACTGACCTCGACCACCGGCGAGGACTACCTGGACTGCGTGGCGGGCATCGCCACCTGCGGCCTGGGCCACGCCCACCCCGTTCTGGTCGACGCGCTGAAGACCCAGGGCGAAAAGCTCTGGCACGTCTCCAACATCTACACGATCCCCGAGCAGGAAGTGCTGGCCGACAAGCTGTGCGCGGCCACCTTCGCCGACGTGGTGTTCTTCACCAATTCGGGCACCGAGGCGATCGAGTGCGCCCTGAAGGCCGTCCGCCGCTACCACGTGGTCAACGGCCAGCCCGAGCGGGTCGACATCATCGGCTTCGACGGCTCGTTCCACGGCCGCTCGTACGCGGCGGTCAACGCCTCGGGCAACGCCGGCTATCTGGACGGCTTCGGCCCGCGCCTGCCGGGCTACATCCAGCTGCCGTTCGGCGACTGGGACGCCCTGAAGGCCGCCATCGGTTCGACCACGGCCGGGGTGATCATCGAGCCCGTCCAGGGCGAGGGCGGGGCCCGCGCCCTGACCGACGCCCAGCTGAACGAGCTGCGCCAGATCACCCGCGACGCCGGCGTCCTGCTGATCCTGGACGAGGTGCAGAGCGGCATGGGCCGGACCGGCAAGCTGTTCGCCCACGAGTGGGCCGACGACGCCGTCCCGGACATCATGTGCGTGGCCAAGGCCCTGGGCGGCGGCTTCCCGGTCGGCGCGTGCCTGGCCACCACCGAGGCGGCCAAGGGCATGCAGCCCGGCACGCACGGCTCGACCTACGGCGGCAACCCGCTGGCCATGGCCGTGGGCACGGCGGCGTTCGACACGATCAACACGCCGGAGATCCTGGACAACGTGAAGACCGTCGCCGGCTTCTTCACCCAGCAGCTGAACGGCCTGAAGGACCGCTTCCCGGACGTCATCGTCGATATCCGCGGCAAGGGCCTGCTGATCGGCGTCAAGGTCGTGCCGAACAATCGCGAGTTCATGGTCCTGGCCCGCGACGAGAAGCTGCTGATCGCCGGCGGCGGCGACAACTGCGTGCGCCTGCTGCCGCCGCTGAACCTGACGGTCGAGGAAGCGTCCGAGGCCATCGCCAAGCTCGAAAAGGCCTGCGAGGCCGCCCGGGCCAAGGCGGCCGCCTAAGGCCGCGACCTTATAAACCGCCCGTTCCGGCCAGGCCGGGGCGGGCGGGCAGGGGGATTTGCTCATGACCGAGCCCAGACACTTCATCGACCTGTGGAAGCTGGACGGCGCCACGCTGCGGCTGATGCTCGAGGACGCCAAGGCCCGCAAGGCCGCCCGCGCCGGCTGGCCCAAGGGCCGCGTCGACGCCGACGCCCCGGCCAAGGACCGCGTCCTGGCGATGATCTTCCAGAAGAACTCGACCCGCACCCGCTTCTCGTTCGACGCGGCGATCCGCCAGCTGGGCGGGTCGGGCATCATCTCGACCGCCGCCGACATGCAGCTGGGCCGCGGCGAGACCATCGAGGACACCGCCAAGGTGCTGTCGCGCATGGTCGACGCGGTGATGATCCGCGCCAACAACCACGCCGACGTCGAGCGCTTCGCCCAGGTCTCGACCGTGCCGGTGATCAACGGCCTGACCGACAAGAGCCACCCGTGCCAGATCATGGCCGACCTGCTGACGATCGAGGAGCATCGCGGCGACGTGGGCGGCAAGACCATCGCCTGGGTCGGCGACGGCAACAACGTGTGCTCCAGCTTCATCCACGCCGCGCCGCTGCTGGGCTTCAAGCTGAACATCGCCTGCCCGGCGGTCTATCACCCGGACTTGGTGGACCTGGCCCGCGCCCAGGAGCGCCAGGGGCAGATCACCCTGACCGACGACCCCAGGGAAGCCGTGCGCGGCGCCGACGTGGTCGTGGCCGACACCTGGGTGTCGATGGGCGACACCGATCATGACGAGCGCCTGGCGGCCCTGGAGCCCTATCAGGTCGACGACGCCCTGATGGACCTGTCCAAGCCGGACGGCGTCTTCCTGCACTGCCTGCCCGCCCACCGCGGCGAGGAGGTCACCGACAGTGTGCTGGACGGCCCGCGCTCGCTGGCCTGGGACGAGGCGGAGAACCGCATCCACGCCCAGAAGTCCGTCCTGGCCTGGTGCTTCGGCGCGATCGGCTAAACGCAAGATCGAGAGGGTCGTCGTGTCCAAGATCGAGTTCAGCAAGGCCGAACGCGACGACCTGATCGACAAGCTGGCGCGCTATCTGGACCGCGAGCTGGACTGCGAGGCCAGCGCCCTGCAACTGGGCTTCCTGCTGGACTTCATCAGCGAGAAGATGGGGCCGCGCTTCTACAATCAGGGCGTCCGCGACGCCCAGACCCTGTTCCAGAGCAAGCTGGAAGACGTGGTCTACGAGATCGAGAAGCCGTTCGTCGACTGACGGCGCGTGCAAGCCCCGTGCGCGCTGGGGCAAGCCGGCGCACGGAAACCGGGCCGGATCGTCCGCGACTGCGCGGCGGCGCGGCGCCCGGCTGAAACCGCCGGCCCGGACGTCCGGGCCGCGCTCCGGCTCCCGGGCGGATGCTATCCCTATCCCCAACGTCAGTGGGGGAGTCGGGTCGTGACCAAGACCAATCGCGCGTCGAAGGGCCGCCGCGCCGCGTCGCTGGCGGCCGGCCTCGCCCTGCTGGCGCTGGCGGGCGGGGCCCGCGCCCAGGACACCCAGTATTCGACCTTCCCCTGGTTCAAGCAGAACATGGTCGTGGGACCGCGCTGCTTTTCCTATCCCGAGCCGTGGGAGGGGCCGTTCAGCCCCTGCACCGAGGCCGACCACCGGGCCTGGCTGGCCGACGTCACCCGCTGGCGGACTGAGCGGCGCATCCGCGTCGGGCTGGACACCAGCCGCTACGACAAGCCCGAACTGGCCTGGACCCAGCGGGCCTTCATGCAGGCCCAGGCCATGATGGAGGACCGCTATCTCTACGACCCTGTGGCGGGCCGCTACACGGTCGACCGCTATCTGGACGACCTGATCGCGCGGTTCGGCGGCATCGACGCGGTGCTGCTGTGGCCGGACTATCCCAATCTGGGCGTCGACGCCCGCAATCAGATCGACATGATCCACGCCCTGCCGGGCGGGATCCCCGGCGTGAAGGGCATGATCGCCGACTTCCACCGCCGGGGCGTCAAGGTGCTGTTCCCCATGATGATGTGGGACCAGGGCACGCGCGATCCCGGCGCGCCGTGGCCCGAGGCCCTGACCAAGCTGATGATCGAGATCGGCGCCGACGGCATGAACGGCGACACCCAGGACGGCGTGCCCCTGGCCTTCTCCCTGGCCGCCGAGGGCCAGGGCAAGGCGCTGGCCTTCCAGCCCGAGGGCGTGGTCCACGACGAGCAGCTGGGCTGGAACGTGATGTCGTGGGGCCAGTACGACTTCGGCTTCGTCCCCAAGGTCGACCGCTACCGGTGGCTGGAGCCGCGCCACATGGTCAACATCTCCGACCGCTGGGCCCGCTCCAAGACCGACGACCTGCAGTACGCCTTCTTCAACGGTGAGGGCTGGGAGAGCTGGGAGAACGTCTGGGGCATCTGGAACGGGATCACCCCGCGCGACGGCGAGGCGACGCGGCGGGTGGCGACGATCGAGCGCGGCGTCGCGCCGTTCCTGACCAGCCCCGACTGGGAGCCGTTCTATCCGATGACCCGGTTCGGCGTGTTCGCCAGCCGGTGGCCCTCGAAGGAGAAGGGCGGCGGCGCTGAGGTCTGGACCATCGTCAACCGCAACGAATACGGCGTCGACGGCCGGCAGATGGCCGTGGCCGACGCGCCGGGCCAGCGCTGGTTCGATCTCTATCACGGCGTCGAGCTGGCGCCGGAGCGTGACGGCGGCAAGGCCTGGCTGTCGTTCGAGGTCGAGGCCAAGGCCTATGGCGCGGTGCTGGCGGTCGACGGCGAGCCCGACGCCGCCCAGCGCGACCTGATGGCCCGCATGAAGGCCATGACCGCCAAGCCCCTGGCGTCCTATTCGGCCGAGTGGAAGCCGCTGCCGCAGGCCATGGTCGCGGTCGCCCCGACCCGCCCCGCCGCGACCGCGCCGCCCGGCATGGTCGAGATCCCGGCCGGGACCTTCCGCTTCCAGGTACGGGGCCTCGAGGTCGAGGGCGGCAACGGGATCGGCGTCGACGTGGCCTATCCGTGGGAGGACTCGCCCCGCCGCTTCCACGACCGCCAGATGGCGATGAAACGCTTCTTCATCGACCGCACGCCGGTGACCAACGCCCAGTTCAAGGCCTTCCTGGACGCCACGCGCTACCGCCCCAAGGATGACTTCAACTTCCTCAAGGACTGGACCTTCCAGCAGGGAGAAGCAGGTGCAACCTATCCGGAGGGGTGGGCGAACAAGCCCGTGACCTGGGTCTCGCTGGAGGACGCCCGCGCCTACGCGGCCTGGGCCGGCAAGCGCCTGCCGCGCGAGTGGGAATGGCAGTACGCGGCCCAGGGGGGCGACGGCCGGGCCTATCCGTGGGGCGACGCCTGGAACCCCGCCGCCGTCCCGACCCCGAACAAGGGCCGGACCCTGGTGCCGCCGGACGCGGTCGACGCCCATCCGGCCGGGGCCAGCCCGTTCGGCGTGCTCGACCTGGTCGGCAACGTCTGGCAGTGGACCGACGAGCACCAGGACGACCACACCCGCGCGGCCGTCCTGCGCGGGGGTTCGTCATACCAGCCGCAGGGCTCGATCTGGTACTTCCCCCAGGCCTATCGCAACGACCAGCACGGCAAGCTGCTGCTGATGGCGCCGGGCAAGGATCGGGCGGGGACGATCGGTTTCCGCTGCGTGGTCGATGCCGGCTGAGGCCGGCTCGGACGGCCGCGCGGTCGCAGGGGGCTCGCATTTTTCGTCCAAGCGATTATCTAGCCTCCCCATGACCGACATCGCCGCCCAAACCCTGCCGGACGCCGCTCCGGACGACCTCGTTTCCGCCTTCCAGATCGAAGGCCTGCCCGTGCGCGGCCGCGTGGTGCGCCTGGGCGCGGCGGTCGACGAGGTGCTGACCCGCCACGACTATCCCGAGCCCGTCGCCAACCTGCTGGGCGAGGCCTGCGCCCTGGCGGCGCTGGTGGGCTCCAGCCTGAAGTTCGAGGGCCGGCTGATCGTCCAGGCCCAGGGCGACGGCCCGGTGCGCTATGTCGTGGTCGACTACGACACCTCCGGCGCCCTGCGCGGCTATTGCCGGTTCGACCCGGAAGAGGTCGCGGCCGTGTCAGAGGGCTTCGCCCGTCCCGGCGCCCGCACCCTGCTGGGCGGCGGCACCTTCGTGATGACCGTCGACCAGGGTCCGGACATGGACCGTTACCAGGGCATCACCCCGATCGAGGGCGAGACCCTGGCCCTGTGCGCCGAGCAGTACTTCGCCCAGTCCGAACAGACCCCGACCCGCGTGCGTCTGGCCGTCGGCCAGGCCGACACGGGCGAAGGTTCCAAGTGGCGCGCGGGCGGCATCCTGATCCAGGCCATCGCCGGCGACGAGAGCCGCGGCGAGACGCAGGAAGCCTGGCAGCACGTCCAGGCCCTGTTCGAGACCACCGGCGAGGACGAGCTGATCGACCCCACCGTGCCGACCACCACCCTGCTGTGGCGGCTGTTCAACGAGGACGGCGTGCGCCTGCTCGAGGAAAAGCCGCTGCGCGCCTTCTGCCGCTGCTCGGAAGACCGCATCGGCGCGGTGCTGGGTTCGTTCACGGCCGAGGAAGTGGCCGAGATGGTCGAGCCCGACGGCAAGATCCACGTGACCTGCGAGTACTGCTCGCGGAAGTACGCGCTGGAGCCGACGCCGGCCGCCTGAGGCGGGCGGCCGACTAGCGGCCCAGCAGGATGGCGCGGAAGTTCGGCCCCACCGGATAGAAACGGTTGGGCTGGGCGTCGTCCCGCACCAGGGCGTCGCCCAGGATCGTGAACGACTTGAACGCGGTCCCGCCGAAGCTGGCGCGCAGGCGGCCGGCGACGACGGCGGCCGGCTGGCCGGGCGGCTGGAACGATCGGTCCCAATGGACCTGACCGGCCAGGGCCATGGCGGACTTGGTCGGGAGGGGCCTACCTCCCAGACCGAAGGCGGCGCAGGCCGTGACCCTCGGGCCCGGAGCTCTGGCTCCGAGGTTCGCGGGCCAGGGCGCGGTCGGCGACGGGATCGGCGCGGGCTGCTGAGCCGGCGTCGCCACTTGCCACGTCGCGCCCTCCTGGAGATAGAAGGTTCCGTCGGGGCGGCAATAGATCACGCCCGTCGACCCGCAGACCGGGGCGTTGATCGCCTTCGCGAGCGTGAAGAGAAGCTGGGCGCCCGTTAAGCCGGCGCCGACCGCGGCGCCGTAGAGGCAGAGCGCTTCGAACCGCCCGCTCAAGGACTGGAAGAGCGGGACCCAGACGGCCTGGTTGTCGATATTGATATGCTGGGCGCTCGTGCCGATCGAGCCGCCGGCCCCGACGCCGAACAATCCCGGCGCGCCATGCCCGATCAGCGAAGCCCTGGTCGGCGACGGCTGCATCGACGCACAAGCCCGCAGGTTGTTGACGGCGACTTGGACGCTGGCGTGGGCGCCGGCGGTCGGGTTCCCCGCACGGGCGTTGTCCAGATAGCTGTCGGGCTTGGTGGCGTCGATCGACACGCATCCAGGCAGGGGCGCGCCCATGAGAGGCTGGAGGAACATGGTGATCTCCGGATGGGTTTGACGCGGCGCGCTAGACGTAGGCGACCGAGAAGCCGCCGTCGGGATGCTGGGTGACGGCCGCGGTGGTCTGCGTCCGACCGGCGAAATCGATCGTGGCGAGGTTCACGTCTTTGGGCGGCTCGATCACCTGGCCAGGCATGTCGGCGCCTTCCGCGACGATCAGGCTGGGCGCGGGCGATCCTTCGCCGTCGGGCTTGTACACCAGGCTGTCCCAGGCGCCGGACGTGACGTTCTCGAAGGTGGCCCAGACATTGGTGTAGACCGGTGTCTGGCCGCCGGGTTCGACGGCGGGCGGCATGAAGATGATGTAGCTCTTGTCGACGCCGCTCTGGTTGTTCACCCGGATCGTATAGGTGGGCGTCGCCGGTCCCACGCCCGGACGGCCCTGACCGTCGCGCGCGCCTGCCGACGAGGCGACCGAGCCTTGCGCGGCCGCCTCGATCGCCATCTCGGTGACCTGGCCGTCGACATCGAGGGTCGCCTTGACCGGGATCGCCTGGCCGGGAAGCAGGCGGTGGACGATGCTGGCCGTCGTGCCCCGCTGACCGCCGACTTCGTGGACCTCGGGCTCGGCGGCGGTCACGGAGCCGCCCTGGGCGTCGACCAGCGTGACCTTCACCGCGTTCGGATCCAATCGCGGCGACCCATGGACGCGGGCGATCAGCAGATGAACCTCGGGACTGTCGTTGGTGAGGTTGCGGCCCAGGCGCGCGCCGATCAGGCGATCGCTGGGTTGGAGCCCCCGGGGCGCGTCCACCATCGCCACCGTGGGCGCCGTGAGCATGCCCGCCACCGTCCAGTTCCGGGTCGCCAGGACGACGTTGGCGGCCGTGTCGACGAGCTGACCCTGGAACTGCAGATCGACGGTGTAGGTGAAGCCGGGCTGGATGTTGCGGAACCCGGGCTGGTCGAACATCGCGTACTGGGAGCCGGTCGACTGGTCCGGGTCCTTGTAGGCGTTCCAGGTCGAGGGCGGACAGGCGCGATAGCCGTAGGCCGTGCAGACGCCGGGCGGGCATCCGTCCTGCTGCCAGACGGCGGGCGACATCACCGTCGGCTCGCAGAGGATGTGTAGAACGACCGAGCCGTTGACGGAAAACTGGCCCCGGACCATCTGGCGATATTCGCCGTTCGCGCAGCTGCTGCCGGCGCTGTTGGTGAAGATGGCGACGACGCTGTAGGCCGCCATGAAATTATCGCCCTGGTCGGTCGGCTCCACGTTGCCGTCGGGCGTGGTGAACACCGAATAGCCGAGCGTCGAGGCGGCGGCGAGCGACAGCGCGCCGTCCAGGCCGTGGAGGATCTTGGTCGGGGCGGTCGGGCTGGCCGCGAAGTCGATCTGGGTCTGGGGCTTGGAGCCGTCGGGATCGACCGTCAGCCGGAACTGGCCGGGCGCGGCCTTGGGCGGCGTGGGGAACAGCAGGGCGCACAGCTTGGCCAGCAGGCCGGGCTTCCCGGGCGCCGGTTCCGCATAGGCCATCTTGGCCGAGCTTCCCGGCGCGATCGTCTGGCTGATCGACCAACCCGCCTGGGCCGGGGCGCCGGGCGGCGGGGCCTGGAACAGGGCGTAGGTTCCCGGCGTGTCGCTGTTGTTGACGACAGTGACGCTGTATTGGGCCACGGCTTTCCCCCCGGTTTGCGCGAGGGTCTCGCAATAGGCGCAGCTTTGCAACCGAAAGGCGACTTTCCGCTGTCGCTAGTTGTAGCGACAGCGGCGGGCCGAATGAAGGGGCGGGCGCGGACGCCGACCCGACGTCCGGCCCGCCGCCTGTCCTAGAAGAAGATCGAGCCCACGCCGCCGGACGAGCCGACCAGGCTGTAGATGTAGTAGTCGACGTCGCCGTGCGAGACCACGCCGTCGAACTCCAGCGTCGAGACCGCGGCGCCGCTGGTGTTGTTGATCGTCACCGAACCGTTGTCCGTGCCGGGAGCGCTGTTGGCAGGCGCGATGAAGTCGAAGACCGATCCCGGGCCGGCCAGGATCAGGTTGTCGTGGTTCGGATCGGCCAGGGCGGTGGTGGTGACCAGAATGTCCTTGGCGCCGAACCGGACGATGTGGTCCGAGCCCCAGTCGAGGGCCAGGTCGGTGTCGAAGAAGAACACGTTGGACTTATGGTCGCCGACGTCGCCGGCCAGGTTGTCGTTCGACAGCTTGCCCTCGATGGCCTTCTTGGGCCGCGTGTCGGCGTCGCCGTAGGCGTACAGACCGTCGGCCGTGACGCCCAGATAGCGCACGCCTTCATGCCCGAGGCCCAGGAAGACCGCGTCGAGGCCGCCCAGGTCCAGCAGGCCGGCATGGGTCGGGACGATGCCGTCGTTGTTGCTGTCGGAGAGCTTGGACTTGGTCAGGATCACGTCGTCGCCGCCGAAGTCGGTGATCAGGTCGACGCCGGTGGAGTGGGCGCCGAACACGAAGGTGTCCGAGCCGCCGCCGCCGACCAGGATGTCGGTGAAGCCCTTGCCCTCGATCACGTCGTTGCCCAGGCCGCCGACCAGGATGTCGAAGCCGGGCGTGCCCACCAGGTGCAGGTTGGCCGGGCCGGAAGAGGCGACCGGGGCGGTCGCCGCGCTGGTGACCGCCTCGGCCGTGCCGTGGCCGTCGACATAGCTGGCCGTCACCCGCACCACGCCGCCGACATCCGCCGCGCCCAGGGTGTAGGTCGACTGGTCGGTCCCGACATTGACGAAGCCCGAACCCGTGTCGCGCTGCCACTGGTAGTGCAGCGTGCCCAGTCCGTCGGCGTCGGCCAGGGTGGAGGTGTTGGCCGTCAGGACCTGGTTCTGGGTCGCCGTGCCGTTGATCGACGCCCCGCCCGTCGGCGCGTCGTTGACGTTGGCGATGGGGGCCGTCGCCGCGCTGGTGACGCTGTCGTTGAAGCCCTGACCGTCGGTGTAGCTGGCGACCACCCGCACGGTCGCCCCGACGTCGGCGTCGCCCAGGGTGTAGGTCGCCTGGTCGGTTCCGACATTGACGAAGCCCGAGCCGCTGTCGCGCTGCCACTGGTAGTGCAGGGCGCCCAGGCCGTCGACGTCGGCGAGGGTGGAGGTGTTGGCCGTCAGGACCTGGTCCTCGGTCGTCGTGCCGGTGATCGACACGCCGCCGGTCGGCGCGTCGTCGATGGCGGCGACGGCGCCCGTCGCCGCGCTGGTCGCGGACTCGATGGCGCCCAGGCCGTCGGTGTAGCTGGCGATCACGCGGACCACCGCCCCGACGTCGGCGTCGCCCAGGGTGTAGGTCGCCTGGTCGGTCCCGACATTGACGAAGCCCGAGCCGCTGTCGCGCTGCCACTGGTAGTGCAGCGTCCCCAGACCGTCGGCGTCGGCCAGGGTCGAGACGGCCGTCAGCACCTGGTCTTCGGTCGACGAGCCGGTGATGCTCACGCCGCCGGTGTGGGGGTCCTGGGTCCCGTTGATGGTGATCGTGTAGCCGTCGGTGTCGGACTGCGCTCCGCCCGAACCGGTGGCGCCGCCGTCGCTGGTGACCACGGTCAGGGTGTCGGTTCCGCTGACATCCGGATCGCCGTGGAACACCAGGCCGTTGGCGGCCGCCAGGGTGGCGTTGATCGCGTTGATCGTGCCGGTGACGGTCACCGTGCCGGCGCCGTTGGCGGCGATGTCGCCCGCCGTCAATCCGCCGGCGACGTCGGTCCGCAGGGTCAGGACGCCATGGGTCACGCTCAGGACGACCGTCATCGTCGCCGAGGCCGGATCGGCGTCGACGTCGCTGATCTGCAGGCCGGTGACGGCGATGTCGGTGTCTTCGTTACCCGAGGCGGTGACGGACGCGCTGTTGACCGGCGCGTCGTTGACCGCGGCGATGTTGAGCGTGGTCGTGCCGCTGTTGACCGACCCGGCCACGACGCCGGGCGTGCCGTCGTTGATCGTCCAGGTGAGGGTGCGGGTGGTGTTGGCGCCGTAGTTCGTCGGGTTGTCGCCCGTGGCCCAGTAGACCAGCCCGGCCAGGGCGGCCTGGTAGTGGGCGAAGGTGTCGTAGCCGCTCAGGGTCAGGGTCTCGGTCGCGGCGTTCCAGCTGACGGTGATGCTGGTGCCGGCGATGGTGCCGGAAATCTGCTTGCCGGCCCCGTAGCCGAGGTGGTCGTCGGCCGTGCTGCTCTCGTTCGAGGAGAACGTGCCGCCGGTGATCTGCACCGTGGCGCCGACCAGATAGGCGCCGTCGGCGTCGACGATCGTCGGCGAGCCGGTGAGCAGGGTGGTCGCCGAGGCCGATTGCTCGGTCGCGGCCGTGGCCGCGCCGTTGACGGTCAGGGCCGCCAGGTCCGTGAAGACCATGCCCTCGACGGTCGCTCCGACGGTCGAGAGGCCGGGGCTGATCGTGCGGATCAGGTTGGCGCTCGTGCCGGCGGCGTCCAGCTGGAAGACGTAGATGACGTCGTCGGTGTCAGTCCCGCTGTTCTCGACCTCCTCGCTCTCGAGATAGATCTGCCGCGTCGACTGATCGAACGTCATATCGCCGCCGTAGTAGTGGCTGCCGACCGGCAGACCGGTCAGGGTCACCTTGACGGCCGTGCCGTTGACGGCGTTGCCGCTGATGTACCAGAGGGCGTTGTCGTTGGCGTCGTAGCTGGCGCTGGGCGACGGATTTTGCGAATGGGTCGTGAAATAGACCAGGTCGGTGGTCTCATCGACCTCGACGTCGACGAAGACGCCGTCGGCGTAGCTGGTGTTGCTGAACTGGCTGTCGTTGACCAGGGTGGTCACCGTGTTCGGATTGGCCAGGTCCAGGCGGAAGAGGCCGGTGGCCAGGCCGCCGATCGTTTCGGTGTAGTACATCCGGCCGCCGGGCACGATCGAGTGGTCGATCGCGAAGTCCCGTGCGTCCAGGATGGAGAAGCCGCTCTCGTTGGGCCGGCTGTCGGTGGCGGCCGTGGTCAGGAAGCCGTTGTCCGTGACGGCGCCCGTCAGGGGATCGTAGCTGTAGACCCGGATGCCGGTGATGGCGCCGCTCGGCGGGAACGAACCGTCCTGATAGCCGGCGTAGATCTTGTGGTTGATCGTGTCGACCTCGATCGTCTCGACGATGATGTTGTCGGGGAAGTCGACCACCGTGGTCGGGGTTCCGGAGCCGTCGATCGCGCCGCGCACCAGCAGGGCGTGGTCGTCGATGGTGTTGCTGAGGACGGCGAAATAGAAGCCCGCCGCGGTGTCCACGCCGAGGCCGGACGTGAACGAGCTGACGAACTGATCGTCGCCCGTGCCCACGCCGCCGTTGCTGACGACGGTCGTGGTGGTGGTGCTGTCATCGTTGACCCGGGCGATGCGGGTGTCGGCGTCGCCGCCTTCGGTGATGTACCAGAGTTGGCCGGAGAACGGCATCGTTCACTCCCTATGCTCAATTCGTTGGATTGAGATCACGCAGGTTCGCTGCGTGGGGGAGCCACAACGGACGCGGGCATTCCGACAATCATCGGTTTTGAAGCCCCCGCGCGCACCCCCGATCCCTGCAACCTTAATAACGTGTCAAGGCGAGCGCAATCCGGAGAGCGGCGTTATGTGGTGGCGACGGCGAATATTCCCGTCCGCGCGGTCCGCGACGCGGCGATCGGGCGTCTTCGAGCCCAGGCGTGCCAGGGGCGCGCGTCCCCGTCGCCGTCTGGCCGCGCTGAAGATCACATGAGGGTGAGGCGTCGGGGCGCCCGACGCATCCGGGCCGCTGGTCGAAGACCTAGTTCACCCGGCGCGCGGCCCCTGGCAGGTGCAGCGAGAACTCCGGGATCTCGGCTTCGAACACCTCGCCGGCCTCGGTCATCATCTGGAAGTGGCCGGTCATGGTCCCCGACGAGGTCGGCAGCGGGCAGTTGGAGACGTAGCGGAACGCCTCGCGCGGCCGCAGCTCCGGCTGTTCGCCGACCACGCCCGAACCCTCGACCTCGGTGGCCCGGTTCATGCCGTCGGTGATCGTCCAGTAGCGCGAGACCAGTTGGACGGTCTCCACGCCGTGGTTCTCGATCTCGACCGTATAGCCCCAAATCCACAGCCCTTCCTCGGGCGCGGAGTCCTCGGGCTGGTAGACGGGCGAGACGCGCACGACGATGTCGCGCGTGCGCGCTTCATAGATGCCCGTGTCGGCGCCGCGCCGGCGGCGGATCCGCTTCAGAGGAGGGGAGGATTCACGCCTGGTCGAGCGCACGGATCACGTCTCGGGTCAGGTCCGACAGGCTTTCGAGGCCAACCGACAGGCGCACGCCGCCCTCGACCACGCCCAGCGAGGGGCGCATCTCTTCCGGCACCGAGCGGTGGGTGGTGGTCGGCGGATGGGTGGCCATCGACTTGGCGTCGCCCAGATTGTTGGAGATGTCGACGATCTCCAGGGCGTTGAGGAACTTGAACGCCGCCTCGCGCGAGCCCAGGTCCAGGGCCAGCACCGTGCCGCCGCCGGTCATCTGCGACTTGGCGATGTTGTGGCCGGGGTGGTCGGCGCGGAAGGGATAGAGCACCTGCTTGACCGCCTTGTGCTCGGCCACCACGTCGGCCAGGGCCGCGGCGGTGTCGTTCTGGCGGCGCACGCGCAGGTCCAGGGTCTCCAGGCCCTTGACCAGGACCCAGGCGTTGAACGGCGACAGCGACGGGCCGGTGTGGCGCAGCGGGTCGCGGTAGAACTCCTCGTTGATCGCCTCGCTGGTCAGGATGGCCCCGCCCAGCACCCGGCCCTGGCCGTCGATGTGCTTGGTGGCCGAATAGACCACGATGTCGGCGCCCAGCTTCAGCGGCTGCTGGAAGATCGGGGTGGCGAAGACGTTGTCGACGATGACCTTGGCGCCGACCGCGTGCGCCAGCTCCGACACCGCGCGGATGTCGGTGATCTCCAGCACCGGGTTGGACGGGGTCTCGATCAGCACCGCCTTGGTGTTGGGGCGGATGGCCGCCTCCCAGGCCTTGGGATCGGTGGCGTCGACGAAGGTGGTCTCGACCCCGAAGCGCGGCAGCCATTCGGCGATCAGCCAGCGGCACGAGCCGAACAGGGCGCGGCCGGCCACCACGTGGTCGCCGGCGCGGACCAGGCCCATCAGCGCCATGTGGATCGAGGCCATGCCGGTGGCCTGGGCGCGGCAGACTTCCGCGCCCTCGAGGAGTGCCAGGCGGTCCTCGAACATCTTCACGGTCGGGTTGTTGAAGCGCGAATAGACGAAGCCCGGGTCCTCGCCGGCGAAGCGGCGGTCGGCGCCCTCGGCGCTGTCGTAGGTGAAGCCCTGGGTCAGGTAGAGGGCCTCGGCCGTCTCCATGTACTGCGAGCGCGCCAGACCGCCACGGATCAGCTTGGTGGCGATATCCCAGTCCCTCGGGTCCTCGGCCATGGCGGTTCCTTCCTTCGACGCTCTACGCGGAAACGGCCGGCATAAGGGGTTTCACGGGCCTCAGGGTCAAGGCGGACAAGTCTGATTTCAACATTAGAATTGTCACACGCGAACAAGCGGTGGGCGGATGGACCGCGAGCCTTGCCTTCAAGGCCCGGTTTAGCGAGTGTCGCCCCGATGACCGACGCCCACGCCGCGGGGATTCTGCCCTGCCAATCCATCGAGGACCTGATCGCGCAAGAGGCGATCACTTCCCAAACCCCGTTCGACGCCGACCAGGTGCAGCCGGCCAGCCTGGACCTGCGCCTGGGCGCGCGGTGCTGGCGGGTGCGCGCCTCGTTCCTGCCAGGCGTGGCCCGCCGCGTGCCCGAGCGTCTGAAGGACGTGGCGATGCACGAGCTGGACCTGACGAAGGGCGCGGTGCTGGAGAAGGGCTGCGTCTACATCGCCGAGATCCAGGAAAGCCTGGCCCTGCCGGGCAACGTGGCCGCGCGCGGCAATCCCAAGAGCTCGACGGGACGGGTCGACGTGTTCGTGCGCCTGCTCAGCGACCACTCCAAGGCCTTCGACGACATCGAGGCCGGCTATGAGGGGCCGCTCTATATCGAGATCGCGCCCCAGACCTTCTCGGTGCTGGTGCGGGCCGGCACCCGGCTGAACCAGCTGCGGCTCAAGCGCGGCGATCCGGCCAAGCTGGCCATCAAGAGCGTGGGCGTGGACCTGACGCCGGGCGAGGGCGGCATCGTCGGCTTCCGCGGCCGCCGCCACGCCGGGGTCGTCGATCTGGACCACGAGGACGGCCACGACCCGCGCGACTTCTGGGAGCCGCTGGAGACCCGCCACGGCGAGCTGCTGCTGGATCCGGGCGAGTTCTACATCCTGGCGTCCAAGGACGACGTCGAGATCCCGGTGCTGGAGGCGGCCGAGATGACCCCGATCGATCCGTCGGTCGGCGAATTCCGGGTGCACTACGCCGGCTTCTTCGACCCGGGCTTCGGCACCGAGGAGGCCGGCGCAGTCGGCTCCAAGGGCGTGCTGGAGGTGCGCAGCCACGAGACGCCGTTCCTGCTGGAGGACGGCCAGATCGTCGCCCGCCTGGTCTACGAGCCCCTGACCGCACGGCCCCGGCGCCTGTACGGCGAGGGCGGGTCGCACTACCAGCGCCAGGGCCTGAAACTGTCCAAGCACTTCAAGGCGTGGCGTTAGGTCGCAACGCGCGGCGCTTCCCCGGTTAACCGGGCTCTTCGTACCCTGGCCGTCTGTTGAGTTCGGACGTCGGGGGACGTTGTGTCGAGTCGGGTCGCGTATCGGAAGCTGTTGGCCGCCGCCTTGGCGCTCTGCGCCATGACGTGCGCCTCGGCCGTGCGCGCCGCCCCGGCCATGTGGGAAGTGCGCGACCGCGACACCACGATCTACCTGTTCGGCGCCATGCACGTGCTGCAGCCGAACGTGAAGTGGCGCACCCGCGCCTTCGACCGCGCCTACGCCCGGGCCGACAAGGTCTGGTTCGAGACCCGGGCCGACGCCGATCCGGCCGAGGTCCAGGCCCTGGTCGACCGCTACGGCGTCGATCCCGAGCGCCCGCTGAGCGAGAAGCTGCCGCCGCGCACCGTGGCCACGCTGAAGGCGGCGCTGGAACGGGACGGCGGCTCGCTGGATCGCGTGGACCGCCTGCGCCCCTGGGCGGCGGCGATGATGCTGTCGGTCCTGCCCATGACCCAGCAGGGCGGCTCGGTCCAGGCGGGCGCCGACGCCACGGTCACGCGCCAGGCGCGGGCGGCCGACAAGCCGATCGCCACCTTCGAGACCCTGGAGCAGCAGATCCAGCTGTTCGCCGCCCTGCCGGAAGCGGTCGAGGTGCAGTACCTGGACGACGTCGCCACCGAGACCCTGACCCCGCCGCGCAACGGCGTGGCCCTGCAGTCGGCCTGGCTGCACGGCGACATGGCCAAGCTGGGACCGCTGGTGGTCGACGTGATGAAGCGCGACCGGCCGGCGCTGTACGACGCCCTGCTCAAGCGCCGCAACGAGGCCTGGGCGGAGGCCCTGGCGGCCGAGATGGACAAGCCCGGCGTCGAGCTGGTGGCGGTCGGGGCCCTGCACATGGCCGGCGTGGACGGCCTGCCGGCCCTGATGGCGGCGCGCGGGTTCCAGGTCCGGCGGGTGCAGTAGTTCTTCGTCCTTCTTCCCTTGCGGGAGAAGGTGGCGCGAAGTGCCGGATCAGGGGTCTCTCAAACCTTTGCATTCGTCCTCTTGCGGCGTCGTCGGACGCCGTGCGACCCCTCATCCGTCAGCTTCGCTGACACCTTCTCCCGCAGGGGGAGAAGGAAAGGGGGCTGTGCATGACCATCGATCCTGACTGGCTGACCGCCTTCCTGCGCGACGAGAACCTGCCCGCCGACTTCGCCGTCGAGATCGAGCGGCTGCACGCGCCCCTGGCCGACCGGATCGCGGCGGTGGCCATGGGGCCGGCCTTCGTGGTCGGGATCTGCGGGCCGCAGGGCTCGGGCAAGTCGACCACCGTCCGTGTCGTGGCGGCGCTGCTGGAGGCCCGGGGGCTGAAGACGGCGACCCTGTCGCTGGACGACCTCTACCTGCCGCTGGCCGACCGCGAGGCCCTGGCCCGCGACGTCCATCCGCTGCTGCGCACGCGCGGCGTCCCGGGGACCCATGACGTCGCCCTGGGGCTGGCGGTGCTGGACGGTCTGGCCGGGGAGGGCGGCACGGCCCTGCCGCGCTTCGACAAGGCCGCCGACGACCGCGCGCCCGTGGAGACCTGGCCGGTGGTCGAAGGCCCCGTCGACGTGGTGCTGCTGGAAGGCTGGTGCGTCGGCGCCCGCCCGGAACCCTCCGAAGCCCTGGCCGCGCCGGTCAACGCCCTGGAGCGCGAGCGCGATCCCGACGCGACCTGGCGCGCCCACGTCAACGCCGCCCTGGCGGGGCCGTATCGCGCCCTGTTCGGCCGCCTCGACCTGCTGGTGCTGTTCGCCGCCCCGGACTTCGCCACGGTGCTGGCCTGGCGCCGGGAGCAGGAGGCCAAGCTGCGCGCGCGTCTGGCGGAGACCGGGCAGGCGGGGCGCGCCATGAGCGACGACGAGGTCGCCGTCTTCGTCCAGCACTACGAGCGCCTGACCCGTCATATCGCCCGCGAGATGCCGCCCCGCGCCGACATCGTGATCGCCCTCGACGCCGACCGCCGTTCGTCGATCGTGTGACCTGCCATTCGGTCGCGCGGCACGGCGTCGCACTAGATGTGGTGTGGCCGCATTTCAGCTTCCACCAGTGCTAGCTTCCCTTTGTCGGCGAAACGACTCACCGAGTCGCCGGCCCAGTGGAGCTTCCGGACCATGAACGCACTCTTCGGCGGGACCTTTTCGACCCACGCCAAGCGCGTCGCCGTCTGGAACCGGGCGGCCCCGATCCCGGGTTGCGACAAGGCGATCTGGCGCTGCGACGACCAGGGCCGGATCATCCGCTGGTCCGACTACGAGGACCGCTTTTCGCGCTACGGCTGGACGATCCTGGGCCAGCGACGGGCCCTCGGGCGGCAAGTCCACCGACCCGTCCATGTCAGCCAGGCCGCCGACGCGGCGCCGCTGCGCAAGGCCGCCTGACCTCGACGCCCTGTCGGCTTTCCTTGATCTTTTGACAAGCTCGCTTGACATTCTTGTGGCGATGAAAGACAAGCATCCTTGTCATTAAGACAGGGAGACCCGACATGGCGTCCGAACGCGGCGAGTGGCTCGCCCTCAAGAAATTCCTGCTGTTCGTCGGCTTCATCGCCGCGATCCTCGTCTGTGTCCGGGTCATCGGCCTGGGCGGCGTCTGGAGCTTTGTCGGCGGCCTGGGCACGGTCGCGGCGTCGCTGGCCTTCGCCCTCGGCTCCAACCGCCTGTTCAAGCGCGAGCCCCTGCGGCCCGCCATGCGGCGCTACATGCTGCGGTTCGGCGTCTCGATGTCGGCGTATGTCTTCCTGCTGATCGGCGCGATCATGCTGCATGGCCAGGGTCTGACCGCCGGGCCGCTGGGCTATGTGATCGCCCTGGCGCCCGCCTTGGCCATTCTGGGTTCGATAGCCGCGATGGGCTTCTACCTGGCCGAGGAAAAGGACGAGTTCGCCCGCGAGATCCTGATCCAAAGCCTGCTGTGGGGCATCGCCGTGACCCTGGGCGCGGCCAGCGTCTGGGGCTTCCTGGAGACTTTCGGCAAGGCGCCGCACGCCCCCGCCTGGGCGGCCGTCCCGATCTTCGCCATGGCCATGGGCCTGTCGCAGCCCCTGATCGCCAGGAGGTATCGGTGAGGAACCGCCTCAAGGTCCTGAGGGCCGAGCGCGACTGGAGCCAGGCGGACCTCGCCGAGCGCCTGGACGTCTCGCGCCAGACCATCAACGCCCTGGAGACGGGCAAGTACGATCCCAGCCTGCCCCTGGCCTTCAAGATCGCCCGCCTGTTCGGCCTGCCGATCGAGACGATCTTCCAGGACGAAGCCTGACCCGACGCGGTCAGGATTTCCGACCCACCCGACCATCGCCTTCCACCCGCCGGCGCGCCGCCGAACCCTGGCGCATGCCCGCAAATCAGGAGTTCCCGCCATGTCCTATCGTCGATCGACCTTCCCCCTGTTCGTCATGGTGATGGCGATACTGGCCGCCCTCGGCGTGTTCAACCCCGCCCACGCCGCCCCGGTCGCGGTCCCCTCGGCCGCCGCGCCGCGCTTCACCGTCGAGGTCACGGGGCAGGGACCCGACGTGATCCTGATCCCCGGCCTGGCCTCGTCCGCCGCGGTCTGGGACGACACGGTCAAGCAGCTGAAGGGCCGCTATCGCCTGCACGTGATCCAGGTGGCCGGGTTCGCCGGCGCCCCGGCCGGGGCCAACGCCGAAGGGCCGGTGATCCAGCCCACGGTCGACGCCCTGGACGGCTACATCAGGTCGGCCGGGCTGAAGTCGCCCGCCGTGATCGGCCACTCGATGGGCGGGCTGATGGGCCTGATGCTGGCCCGCCAGCACCCCGAGGACGTCGGCCGGCTGATGGTGGTCGACAGCCTGCCCTTCTACGCCATGGTGTTCTCGCCCGAGGCCACCGTCGAGACGGCGAGGCCCCAGGCCGCCGCCATGCGCGACCGGACCATCGCCGCCGCGCCCGAGGCCTGGGCGTCCATGGAGACCGCGATGATGACCCGCCTGGTCAAGTCGCCCGAGGGCCTGAAGTCGGCCACCGCCGCCGCCATCGCCTCGGACCGTTCGGTGGTGGCCCGCGCCCTCTACGACGACCTGACCACCGACCTGCGCGGCGAGATCGCCGCGATCAAGGCGCCCGTCACCATGCTCTATCCGTGGGACCCGGCCACCGCGCCCCAGGCGGCGTTCGACCAGCTTTACACCGGCGCGTACGCCCCGATGACCCAGGCCAAGGTCAAGCGGATCGACGGGTCGTACCACTTCATCATGCTGGACCAGCCGGCCGCCTTCGCCTTCGAGGTCGAGGCCTTCCTGAAGTAAGCCGCCTTGCACGGCCCCGCTCGGGCCGGAACAGTGGCGGGATGATGATTCTGCCCGCTTCCGTCCGCCGCTTCGCCCTGGCCCTCGTCGCCCCCGCCGTCATGGTGCTGGCGATGGGGGCCGGCCCCGTCCGCGCCGAACCCTCCCTGTGGGTGATCAAGGACAAGGACTCGACGATCTACCTGTTCGGCACGGTCCACGTGCTGCGGCCGGAAACCCAGTGGCGCACGCCCAAGATCGCCAAGGCCTTCGAGGCCGCCGACGACGTGGTCATGGAGATCGAGCAGCCCGAGAAGCCCGCCGACACCCAGGCCCTGATGCTGAAATACGGCATCGACCGGACCACGCCGCTGTCGGCCAAGCTGAAGCCCGAGACCTACGCCAAGCTGCAGGCGGCGGGGCAGGGCATGGGCTTCCCGCCGCAGGCCCTGGACGTGATGCGCCCCTGGCTGGCCGCCCTGACCGTGTCGCTGACCCCGCTGCTGAAGGCCGGCTACGATCCGGAGAGCGGCGTCGAGAAGCTGCTGGACGCCCAGGCCAAGGCGGCGGGAAAGCCGGTCTCGGCCTTCGAGACCATGGAGCAGCAGGTCCGGTTCTTCGCCGACATGACCCCGGCCCAGGAAACCCAGCTGCTGGAATCCACCCTGGACGAGGTCGACGACGGCCCGGCCAAGATCGACGCCCTGGTCAACGCCTGGGCCAGCGGTGACCAGGCCGAGCTGAAGCGCCAGATGGTCGACGAGATGCAGGGCGAGTATCCCGAGCTCTACAAGCTGCTGCTGGTCGACCGGAACGCCGACTGGGCCCAGCAACTGAAGACCAAGCTGGCCGGCTCGGGCGTCAGCTTCGTGGCCGTGGGCGCGGGACACCTGACGGGCCCGGACAGCGTGCAGGCGCAGCTGGAGAAGCTGGGGGTCAAGACCGAGGCGGTGAAGTAGGGGTTGATTTCCGGGTAGAGATGCGTGACGGCTTTCGACCCAAAGCGGACAGTGGCGGCCCTCCTGCCCCCTCTCTCATAGAGAGAGGGAGGGGCCCATGGCGAAGCCATGGGAGGGTGAGAGGTTACACTCTCACCGAATGAAACGCGGCTGTTCAGATGGTCTTAGGATAGTTGCCCGATCCACGCTGGCGGCCCTGGTGAGCCTCTGTCGGAGTCTCGAAAGCGCGGCTCAGCGGCTCAGCGGCTCTGGATTTACCGGCCAGCGGTGAAACCTCTCACCCTCCCACCGCTTCGCGGCGGGCCCCTCCCTCTCTCTATGAGAGAAGGGTTTGCACGGCGTCCGCCAACCACCCATCTCGGACGTCGAGACCGTCAGCCCCAGCCGCCCCTAAGCCGCCCCGCCGTCCTTGCGCAGGTAGATCGACCGCTTGGGCGCCGACATCACCCGGTGCAGCATCGGCTCGAAGGCCTCCAGCGGCATCGACTTGTAGGCCGGGTCGAAGGCCTCCTGGTCGTAGATGTGGCAGAACTGGGCGGTGTATTCGAAGCTGGGGTGGCCCCGGAACTGGTCGCGCATGTCGCGGTCCAGGCCCAGGTGGTGGAAGAAGTAGTAGCCCTGGAAGACGGCGTGATGAGCCACCATCCAGTGGTTCTCCTCCGAGACGAAGGGCTGCAGGATCGCGGCGGCGATGTCGGCGTGATTGCGCGGGCCCAGGATGTCGCCGATGTCGTGCAGCAGGGCGCAGACAACGTATTCCTCGTCGCGGCCGTCCTGGAAGGCGCGGGTGGCGGTCTGCAGGCTGTGGTCCAGCCGGTCGATGGCGAAGCCGCCGCAGTCGCCCTGCAGCAGCTTCAGGTGCGAGACCAGGCGCTTGGGCAAGTCGCGGCCGAACTCCATCGAGGCGTTGGCGATGATCGCCCAATCCTGCGGCGTGCCGTCGACCATCGCGTGGAATTTCGCCCGTTCTTGGGCCCGTTCATGGTCGTCCGGATGCTGGTGGCCGTCGGCCATGGCGTTCTCCTCCCGAACATCTGTTTGACCTGATCGTGCGCCGCGCGGCGAGCGCCGTCAACGCGGGGCGACGAAGTTCCAAAGACCCCCAGGGACCGCCAAAGAACCCATTGAGAAGCGGAGCCAGACCGGCTAGACGGGCTGGGCGCTTGGACGGCGCGAGTTTCTCCGTCCAATGCGGGCGTAGTTCAGAGGTAGAACGTCAGCTTCCCAAGCTGAATGTCGGGGGTTCGATTCCCCCCGCCCGCTCCAAGCTCCCCCAAAGCTTCACCTGGAAATTGCAGAGCTGACCTCGAACGCCGGAGGTCTGTCTCGTTTCGAACCATGTCCGTTCATTACGGAACGATGTTCGTTCGTTACGGGAAACGCCTCCGGAATTCGTTAAGAACGGTTAAGTTATCGCGCGCGCTCGCGGTCGGACGTGGGGCGCGCTGGATCGGGGGAAGTCCATGGGCAAGTTGTCGGCCGGCGCGGCGAAGGCCGCCGTTGCGGAATCCCCGCGCGTGGAACGTCTGGCGCGCTTCGCCGACGGGCTGGAGCAGTTGGCCGGGCGCTGGGAGCGCGAAGCCCGCGATCCGCGCGTCGCCGCGGCCCTGAGCGAGCGCTTCGGCGCCTCGGCCCCGGAGCTGCTGGCCACCCAGGACGCGGTCGCCCACCTGCTGGCCTCGTCGTTCGGGACGCCCGGCGCCCTGCCGCCCAAGCTGCTGCTGCGCCTGCACGACGCCCTGGCGAGCCTGGCCGTGCTGGCGGCCTACGCGCCGCCGGCCGCCGAAGAGAACGTTTTCCCGATCGTCGACGTGAAGAGCCGCGCCCAGGCGGTCCGGCTGGAAACCGCCACCCGCAAGCTGCTGAAGGGCCTGGGCCGCGCCCTGGCCGTCGGCGCCGCGAGCGCCACGGTCCTGGCCGCCATGCCGGCCGCCGCGCAACAGCATGTGGGCCATGCCGATGGCTCCGCCGTCTCCGACGGCATCGACATGATCGCCCATGGGCTGAACGGCGATTCGGGCAACGACGGCGGGACGATCAATCAGTCCGTCGCCGGAAGCTACAGCAACGTCAACGCCTCTGCGGTCAAGGTCACCGCCAATGGCAGCGACGGCGGCGATGGCGGGGTAGGCTTCCTGTTTCCCCCCGTCGTGGTGTTCGGCATCGGGGGCGACGGCAACGAAGGCGGCGACGGGGGCTCGGCCACCCTGACCCTGGGCGGCAGCGTCGTGACCACCGGCGTCAAGGCGGTGGGCGTCCAGGTCCAGGCCAACGGAGGCGCCGGCGGCGACGGCGGCGAAGGCATCGGCGCGGCCGGCAAGGGTGGCGCGGGTGACCACGGCGGCGCCGGCGGCTCGGCGAACCTGACCAACAACGCTTCAGTCCTGACCTATGGCGATCAGTCCTCGGCTCTGTTCGTGCAGAGCGTCGGCGGCGCCGGCGGCGACGGCGGCGCGGGCGCGGGCCTGGTCGGCGTGGGCGGAACCGGTAGCGGCAGCGGCCCCGGCGGTTCGGTCAGCGTGACCAACAACAATTTCCTGGAAACCTACGGCGCCGGATCGAACGGCGTCCTGGCCCAGAGTGTCGGCGGCCTGTCCGGTTCGGGCGGTTCGGCGGGCGGGATCGGCGCGTTCGCGGGCGGCTCGAACGCCGCGGGCGACGGCGGCTCCGTCGGGGTGACCAACCACGATCGAATTCTCACCCATGGCGATGTGGCCTACGGGATCCTGGCCCAGAGCATCGGCGGCGGCGGCGGCGCGGCCGGCGGCGCGGGCGGTATCGTCGCCTTGGGCGGCGGCGGGTCGGGCGGCGGCTCAGGCGGCGTCGTCAACGTGTTCAACGATGGCGCGATCGAAACCATTGGCGTGTCGTCGATCGGGATGTTCGCCCAGAGCGTGGGCGGCAGCGGCGGGGTCGGCGGCGGGGCCGGCGGCCTGGTCGGGATCGGCGGCGGCGGCGGCTCGTCGGGCGACGGCGGCGCGGTGACGGCCACCAACGAAGGCCGGATCTTCACCCATAACGACGAGGCCACGGGCGTGTTCGCCCAGAGCATCGGCGGCGGCGGCGGCAACGGCGCGGGCGGCGGCGGCCTGGTCGGCATCGGCGGCGACGGCGGCGCGTCGGGCAAGGGCGGCGACGTCACGGTCACCAACGCCGGCGCCGGTGAGATCGAGACCGAGGGCAAGCTGGCCCAGGCCGTGTTCGCCCAGAGCGTGGGCGGCGGCGGCGGCAACGGCGCGGGCGCCGGCGGCCTGGCGGCGATCGGCGGCAAGGGCGGGGCGGGCGGCGACGCCGGCGTCGTCACCGTGATCAACGACGGGAAGCTGACGACCCACGGCTACGATTCCTACGCCATCTTCGCCCAGAGCGTGGGCGGCGGCGGCGGCAACGGCGGCAATGCGGGCGGCCAGTTCGCGATCGGCGGCAAGGGCGCGGGCGGCGGTATCGGCGAGGCCGTCAACGTCACCAACCACGGCCAGATCGTCACCGCCCTCGACGGCTCGGGCGGCGTCTTCGCCCAGAGCGTGGGCGGCGGCGGCGGCAGCGGCGGCGACTCCACCAGCGTCGGCCTGTTCGTCAATCTGTCGATCGGCGGCGACGCCGGCACGGGCAGCAAGGGCGGCGACGTCACGGTGATCAACACCGGCCGGATCGAGACCGGCGGCGACCGCGCCTCGGCCATCTACGCCCAGAGCGTGGGCGGCGGCGGCGGCAACGGCGGCTTCGGGGCCGGCGGGGCGATCGGCGTCTACGGCGCGGTCAGCATCGGCGTCGGCGGCTCGGGCGGCGGCGGCGGCAACGGCGGCATCGTCCATGTCACGGCCGACGGGACCCTGATCACCAAGGGCGACGACTCGCGCGGCGTGTTCGCCCAGAGCGTGGGCGGCGGCGGCGGCGATGGCGGCTACACCGTGTCGGCGGCCTTGGCGGTCGGCGACGTCGGGGCGGCCTCGGGCGCGATCTCGATCGGCGGCACGGGCGGCGCGGCCAGCAACGGCGGCGACGTCACCGTCGACCACGTCACCGGCGTGGACATCGACACCACCGGCGACCGGGCGGTCGGCGTGTTCGCCCAGAGCGTGGGCGGCGGCGGCGGCAATGGCGGCTGGAGCGGCGCGATCGCCGCGGCGGCCTCGGGCGGCGTCAGCGCCTCGATCGGCGTGGCCGTGGGCGGCAGCGGCGGCAACGCCGGCGGCGGCGGCCTTGTCACGGTCGACACCGCCGGCCAGATCCACACCCGCGGCGTCGACGCCTCGGGCATCTACGCCCAGAGCATCGGCGGCGGCGGCGGCACGGGCGGCTTCGCCCTGTCCGGGGCCCTGTCCGGCGGCACGGCGGCCGGCTCGGCCTCGGTGGGCGTCGGCGGCTCGGGGGCCGGGGGCGGCGACGCCCAGAAGGTGACCGTGACCAGCGTCACCGATATCCTCACCGAAGGCGACCGCTCGGCGGGCATCTACGCCCAGGCCGTGGGCGGCGGCGGCGGCAGCGGCGGCTGGAGCGGCGCGGTGGCCGGCGCGGGCGGCCAGGCCGGCGGCGCGGTCGGCGTCTCGATCGGCGGCGACGGCGATCACGGCGGCAAGGGCGGCGAGGTCAAGATCGACAGCACGGGCCGGATCGAGACCCAGGGCGCGGACGCCGCGGGCATCTTCGGCCAGAGCGTGGGCGGCGGCGGCGGCAGCGGCGGCTTCTCGATCGCGGCGGGCGTCGCGGTGGGCGAGGGCGCGCTGGGCGGCTCGGTCGGCGTGGGCGGCGGCGGCGACGGCGGCGGCGACGCCGACATTGTCACCATCGACAGCGTGGGCACGATCCACACCCAGGGCGATCGTTCGCAGGGCGTGTTCGCCCAGAGCATCGGCGGCGGCGGCGGCAACGGCGGCTGGAGCGGCTCGCTGGCCATCGCGGCCGGCCAGACGGCGGGCGCGGTCGGCGTCAGCGTCGGCGGCGCGGGCGCGCTGGGCGGCAAGGGCAAGCAGGTGACCGTCACCAGCACCGGCGGGATCTTCACCGAGGGCCACGACGCCGCGGGCGTCCTGGCCCAGTCGGTCGGCGGCGGCGGCGGCACGGGCGGCTTCTCGCTGGCGGCGGGCGTGGGCGCGGGCCAGACGGCCGGCGCGGCGACCGTCAGCGTCGGCGGCAACGGCGGCGCGGGCAACGACGCCGAGCTGGTCAAGGTGACCAGCACCGGCGTGATCAGCACCCGGGGCGACCGCTCCTACGGCGTCCAGGCCCAGTCGATCGGCGGCGGCGGCGGCAGCGGCGGCTTCACCGGCGCCCTGTCGGTGGGCGCGGGCCAGAGCACGGCGGCCATCGCGGTCGGCGTGGGCGGTTCCGGCGCGGGCGGCGGCAAGGGCGGCGACGTCGAGGTCGACGTCATCGACATGATCCTGACCCTGGGCGACGACGCCACGGCGGTGCTGGCCCAGTCGATCGGCGGCGGCGGCGGCAGCGGCGGCTTCTCGCTGACCGGCAGCGCGGGAATCGGCCAGACCTCGGGCTCCGGCTCGCTCGGCATCGGCGGGTCCGGCGGCGCGGCGGGCGACGCGGGCGACCTGGTCACGGTGACCAGCCACGCGGACATCTCGACCACGGGCGACCGGGCCAACGGCGTCCAGGCCCAGAGCATCGGCGGCGGCGGCGGGGCGGGCGGCTGGACCGGCGCCTTGGCCATCGCCTCGGGCAACACCAGCGGCGCGGTTTCGGTCGGTGTCGGCGGCAATGGAGCCGGCGGCGGCGACGGCAAGGAGGTCAAGGTCGACAGCTTCGGCCAGATCGAGACCCACGGCGACGACGCGGTGGGCATCCTGGCCCAGTCGGTCGGCGGCGGCGGCGGCAGCGGCGGCTTCTCGATCGCGGCGGGCGGCGCGGCCGGCCAGAGCACCGGCGCGGGCAGCTTGAGCATCGGCGGCGGCGGCGGGGTCGGCGGCGACGGCGGCGTGGTGACCGTCCACAGCCGCGAGCTGATCGAGACCCACAACGACCGGGCCTACGGCGTCCAGGCCCAGAGCATCGGCGGCGGCGGCGGCGCGGGCGGCTTCTCGGCGGCGGTGACCGCGGCCCTGTCGTCCGGCGCGCCCAAGGGGATCAGCGCGGCGATCGGCGGCTCGGGCGGCGCGGGCGGCGACGCCGAGACCGTCACCGTGACCAGCGATGTCGGCGCGGTGACCCATGGCGAAGAGGCCCACGGCCTGATCGCCCAGAGCATCGGCGGCGGCGGCGGCAGCGGCGGCTTCTCGATCAGCGGCACGCTTACCCAGGGGACCAGCACGGTCGGCCTTTCGGCCAGCATCGGCGGCGAGGGCGGTTCGGCGGGCGACGCCGGCGAGGTCCATGTGATCACCGACGGCGTGACCACCACCGAGGGCGCGCGGGCCTACGGCGTGTTCGCCCAGAGCGTGGGCGGCGGCGGCGGCGACGGCGGCATGGCGGGCGCCCTGACCGGCGGCCTCTCGTCGACCGACAATATCGCCATCGGCGTGTCGATCGGCGGCTCGGGTGGCTCGGCGGGCGTCGGCCGCCTGGTCGAGGTGACCAACAACGGCAAGGTCGGCACCACCGGCGACGGGGCCACGGCCATCTTCGCCCAGAGCGTGGGCGGCGGCGGCGGCACGGGCGGCATGGCCGTTTCGGCGGCCCTGGGCGGCGCCAAGTCCAAGAACGTCTCGCTGGCGTTCGGCGGCTCGGGCGGCGGCGGCGGCAAGGGCGGCGACGTCAAGGTCACCTCCACCGACCTGGTGGTCACCGAGGGCGACGACGCCACGGCCATCTTCGCCCAGAGCGTGGGCGGCGGCGGCGGGGCCGGCGGCGCGGCCGGGGCCCTGGCGGTGTCGGGCGGCGAGTCGACCAACCTGTCGATGAACATGGGCGGTTCGGGCGCCACGGGCTCGATCGGCGGCGACGTCACGGTGCTCAACAGCGGCACGGTGGTCACCCACGGCGAGCAGTCGCACGGGATCTTCGCCGAGAGCATCGGCGGCGGCGGCGGCCACGGCGGCATGGCCGGCATCGACGAGAACCAGTGGTCCGACTACATGGCCGGCGGCGCCGGCACGGTCAGCCTGGGCTCCAAAAGCAACAACATCTCGGTCGCGCTGGGCGGCGACGGCGGCACGGGCAATGACGGCGGGATCGTCAGGGTCACCAACAGCGGCGTGGTGGCCACGACCGGCGAGTCCCAGGCCAACGCCATCTACGCCCAGAGCATCGGCGGCGGCGGCGGCGACGCGGGCGTGGCCACGGCGGCGTCCGGCAGCTTCGGCCAGGGCCAGAACGGCACCTACGCCGTCGCCCTGGGCGGCACGGGCGGCGCGGCCGGCGACGGCAAGCTGGTCGACGTCAAGAACAGCGGCTCGCTGAGCACGGTCGGCGGCAATTCCAGCGGCATCGTCGCCCAGTCGGTGGGCGGCGGCGGCGGCTCGGGCGGCGACGCCCGCGGCTTCTCGCTGAGCTTCTCCAAGAAGCCGGCCGGCACGAGCAAGGCCACCTCGGTCAACGTCTCGATCGGCGGCCAGGGCGGCGCGGCCGGCGACGGCGGCGAGGTCTGGGTCGACAACAGCGGCCAGATCCTGACGGAGGGCAGCGACTCGCACGGCGTGTTCGCCCAGTCGGTGGGCGGCGGCGGCGGTCGCGGCGGCCTGATCTCGACCCAGGGCGAGGAGGTCGTCACCTTCCTCGACATGGCCAACAAGGGCGAGGCCAAGGGCGGCCAGATCGCCATCGGCGGCTCGGGCGCGGGCGGCGGCGACGGCTTCCTGGTCAAGGTGCTCAACAGCGGCCTGATCTGGACCAAGGGCAACGACTCCCACGGCGTGTTCGCCCAGAGCGTGGGCGGCGGCGGCGGCGACGGCGGCTCGGGTCTGGCCGGCGAGGTCAGCATCGGCGGCCAGGGCGGCGTGGCCGGCGACGGCGGCGAGGTCCGGGTGACCAACAACGGGACCATCGTCACCGAAGGAGCCCTGTCGCGCGGCGTGTTCGCCCAGAGCGTGGGCGGCGGCGGCGGCACGGGCGGCGCCACCGACTACGACGGCGACGACACCTATTCCTACAGCAAGGGCCTGTCGGACACGATGAAGGTGGTCGGCAACCTGACCGCCACCAAGGACCTGATCGACTCGTTCAGCGAGCCGGCCTGGGGGATCAGCATCGGCGGCACGGGCGGTTCGGCCGGCGACGGCGGCCTGGTCACGGTCACCAACAACGGCGCGATCTACACCTCGGGTCGCCTGTCGCACGGCATCATGGCGCAGAGCGTCGGCGGCGGCGGCGGCACGGGCGGCGAGGGGACGATCACGGCCGTCGGCCAGATCGTGTTCTCGGGCCTGGGCGGCACGGCCGGCGACGGCGGCGACGTCGTCGTCACCAACAACGGCCTGATCCAGACCTCGGGCTACGGCGCCTACGGCATCTTCGCCCAGAGCGTGGGCGGCGGCGGCGGCGTGGCCGGCGACACCTCGCTGGGCATCGCCTCGTGGGGCGACTTCGGCCCGTTCGGCGGCGAGGACTACAGCGACTACGGCAAGCTGAGCCTGAACCCGCTGGACGGCTACGGCGGCGACGGCGGCGATGTGAAGGTGGTCAACACCGGCGACATCATCCTGCTCGGCGACGGCGCGGTCGGCATCTTCGCCCAGAGCGTGGGCGGCGGCGGCGGCCTGTTCGGCAGCGGCCTGGGCCTGTCGTTCGCCGGTTCGCTGGGCGGCACGGGCGACGCCGGCACGGTCACCGTGATCCAGAACGGCAACATCTGGGCCGGCGGCAAGAACGGCGTCGGGGCCTTCTTCCAGAGCCAGGCGGGCGACGTCCCGGCGGCCGGTTCGCACAGCCTGTCGGCTTCGGCCGCGGCGACGCCGACCTATACGGCGGCCGACATCAACGCCACCCTGAACGGCGACGTCCACGGCGGCGCGGTCTACGGCAAGGGCGTGTTCGTCGACGGCGGCAAGAACAACGTCATCACCCTGAACGGCGTGGTGTCGGCGGACTCGAACCTGGCCATCCTGGCCACCACCGGCAACGACACGTTCATCAGCAACAAGGGCGTGATCGGCAACATCGACCTGGGCCGCGGCCTGAACGCCTTCAACAACACGGCGACCTCGACCCTGGTGTCGCTGGACTATGTGAAGCTGAACGGCGGCCTGCTGACCAACGACGGAATCTTCACGCCCGGCGGCAACGGTCACGTCCAGACCACCAGCGTCGAGGGCGACTTCAAGCAGACCGCGACCGGCGTGTTCCTGACCGACCTGGACCTGGGCAAGACGGGCAAGGCGGGCGAGATCGACCGCCTGGACCTGACCGGCTCGCTGGACCTGAAGGGCAAGTTCGTCCTGCAGATCGCCGACCCGGGCCACATCCTGCCGGGCGACCACACGGCCACGATCCTGAACGGCTCGGGCACGGTGACTGCCTCGGGCGTGCAACTGGTGGCCCCGACCTCGTCGATCGCCACCTTCGAGCTGAAGACCACCAAGGACGACCTGAACCTGCACTATGTGGTCGACTTCTCGCCGGCCGGGTTCAACGTCAACCGCACCTCGGTGGGCGATCACATCAACAACATCCAGCTGGCCGGCAGCACCGACGCCTTCGCGCCGGTGGCGGCCGAGCTGTTCTGGGAGCCGTCGCAGACGGCCCTGGCCAACTACTACGACAGCTTCAGCGCCGAGACCTACGCCGACCAGGTGGCGGTGACCAACTTCGCCATCGCCGGCTTCACCGACTCGATGATGACCTGTCCGACGACGCCGGGCCGGGACGAGGCTGACGACTGCGTGTGGACCAAGGCCGGCGGGCGCCAGCTGACGCTGGACGCCACGACGCAGGACATGGCCTACCGGGAACGCTCCGCGGGCCTGCAGGGCGGCTTCGAGCGCGCCGCCGGTCCGCACTGGCGGCTGGGCATGGCGCTGTCGGGCGAGAGCCTGCGGACCGGCGTGCCGACCCGCACCCAGGGCGACGGCGACCGCTATCAGCTGGGCGTCGTGGCCAAGGTGATCGACGGTCCGGCCGCGTTCGCCATGGCCTTCACCACGGGCACGAGCTCGGTCGACACCCGCCGCGCGGTCCTGCTGCCGTCGGGCCTGCGGATGGCGCAGGCCAAGCAGGAGCAGACCTTCCAGGCGGTCACCGTCCGGACCGGCTACCGCTTCGGCACCGACAAGGCTTACGCCAAGCCGATCGCCGAGGTGAACTACGCCCGCATCCAGACCGACGCCTTCGCCGAAAAGGGCGCGGGCGCGCTGAACCTGGTCGCGCCCAAGCAGGTGGACCAGTCCACCCGGGCCAGCGTCAAGCTGGAGGTCGGCGCCGAGTTCATGCAGGGCGTCACGGCCATCCGGCCCTATGCCCGCATCGGCGCCAGCCACATGCTGTCGGGCAGCGCCCCGCAGTTCACCACCGCCTTCGAAGGCGCGCCGCCGGTGGCCGGCTCGTACGACGTGGCCTCGCGGCTGGACAAGACCACGGGCGACGCCGAGCTGGGCGTGTCCCTGGTCAACGCCAAGGGCGCCAGCGCCAAGCTCAACTGGTCGGGTCAGTTCGGCGACCGGGTCAGCAACCAGGCCCTGGCCGTGAAGTTCACCCTGCCGTTCTAGGCGGCCCGCTTGAACGAGGGGAGGGGTCGCGCTTGCGCCCCTCCCGCGAAACTTGATACTTCCAACCCTGAAACGACGGGGCGGGCTTGTTGGCCCGTCCCGTCGTCGCTATTTCGCGCTCTCAATTCCCCCATTCTTCACTTTCCCCCAAGACAGACGAGACCACGCCCGTGGCGAAACCGGCCAAAGCCATCATCCTCAGCGCCGGCCAGGGCAAGCGCCTGTCGCCCCTGACCGACACCCGCCCCAAGTGCCTGGTCGAGCTTTCGGGCCGCACCGTGCTGCACTGGCAGCTCAAGCACCTGGCCGAGGCGGGGATCACCGAGGCGGTGGTGGTGACCGGCTTCGCCGCCGACACCGTCGAGAAGGAAGTCGCGGGGCTGGACATCCCGGGCCTGAAGGTCCGCACCCTGTTCAACCCGTTCTACGCCCTGACCGACAACCTGGCGACCTGCTGGCTGGCGCGCGGCGAGATGCGCGGCGACTTCCTGCTGCTGAACGGCGACACCCTGTTCGAGCGCCCGATCGCCGAGGCGCTGATCGCCGCGCCGTCGGCCCCGATCACCGTGACCATCGACCGTAAGGGCGGCTACGACGCCGACGACATGAAGGTGCTGACCGAGGGGCTGTCCCTGCGGGCCATCGGCAAGACCATCGAGCAGTACGACGCCGAGTCGATCGGCTTCCTGCGCTTCGATCCCGAGGGCGCGGCCCTGTTCACCCGCATCGTCGAGCAGGCCCTGCGCACGCCGGAAGGCCTCAAGCGCTGGTACCTCAGCGTGATCAACCAGATCGCCCAGGAGCACGACGTGGTCCGCGTGCAGTCGATCCAGGGCCTGCAATGGGCCGAGATGGACTTCCCCGAGGACGTGCCGAAGAACCGCGAGCTGGCGGCCGCCTGGGTCGCGGCGGGCGAGTAGCCGGCGGGCTCGGCCTTCCGGCCGGGATATTCCGTAAACTGAAGAGTGCTCGCCGGTGTGGCAAAGCCGCATCGCGATGCGCGTTTCCGTGTCTCATCCACAAACAAAGTAAGCTGCTTCTTACTCTGTCATCGACTAGTCACAGGCGACTCCTATAGCCGGTCCGCTCTACCTGGAAACGGTGGCGACGCTTGTGGGGGACAGGGCCGATGTCCGACACCTTCCGGCGTATCGATCGATACAAGGCCTGCACGGCCGGAAATGGGGATCTCATGCGGAAGTTCGGAATTCAGAAAGTCAGCCTGCTGACGGGCGTGGCCCTGTCGGCGCTGTCGTTCGCGACGGCGGCCCTGGCCCAGGAGGCGTCCTCGACCGCCCTGGACGAGATCGTGGTCACGGCCGAGCGCCGCTCGGAGAACCTGCAGAAGGTGCCGGTGTCGGTGGCCGTGGTCGGCGGCGACCAGCTGCGCGCCGTCAACGCCGACGGCAGCGACATCCTGGCCCTGTCGGGCAAGGTCCCCAGCTTCTACGCCGAGACCACCACGGGCCGGATCTTCCCGCGCTTCTACATCCGGGGCCTCGGCAACATCGACTTCTACCTGGGCGCATCCCAGCCCGTGTCGATCATCCATGACGACGTGATCCTGGAGCACGTGGTCCTGAAGTCGAACCCGCTGTTCGACATCAAGCAGGTGGAAGTGCTGCGCGGCCCGCAGGGCTCGCTGTTCGGCCGCAACACCACCGCCGGCATCGTCAAGTTCGACACCAACAAGCCGACCCAGACCTTGGAAGGCCGCGCCAGCGCCTCGTACGGCACCTACGGCACGACCACCTTCGACGGCGGCATCGGCGGCCCGATCGTGGCCGACAAGCTGGCCTTCCGCGTGTCGGCGCTCTACCAGCACCGCGACGACTACGTCGACAACACCTTCGCCGGGACCAGCGCCGACGGCACCGTCACCCCGAAGAAGAACGCCATGGGCGGCTTCGACGAGAAGGACGTCCGGGTCCAGCTGCTGGCCACCCCGACCGACCAGCTGACGGTCCTGGCCTCGGCCCACGCCCGCCAGTACGAGGGCACCTCGACCCTGTTCCTGCGCCAGGCGCTGAAGAAGGGCTCCAACAGCTCGTCGGCCCCGCGCGACAGCGTCGCCTTCGACGAGGCGGCCAACAACCCGCAGGCCTACGACACCCAGGGCGCGTCGCTGAACATCGCCTACGACTTCGGTCCGGTGACCCTGACCTCGATCAGCGCCTACGAGACCACCAACGGCTACAGCCGCGGCGACACCGACGGCGGCGCGGCGGCCAACTTCCCGGTCGCCGGCGCTCCGAACGGCTTCGGCCAGTCGATGGGCCAGGTCCGCGACCTGGACCAGCTGACCCAGGAAATCCGCCTGGCCAGCAACGGCGACGACCGCCTGAAGTGGCAGGTCGGCGCGCTGTACTTCGACTCGCGCGACACGACCGACTTCTATCAGCGCGGCTACTTCCTGCTGCCGACCTCGGCCGGCTACAACCCCAACAACTGGGTGCGGCTGAACAACCTGAACACCTCGTGGGCGGTGTTCGGCCAGGTCAGCTACAAGCTGACCGACGCCCTGACGATCACCGGCGGCCTGCGCGACACCTACGACGCCAAGAAGACCGTGCTGGTCAAGACGTCCAACACCGCCGCCAACGTCTCGACCTACACCGGCCGCCGCTACGTGCGCCTGGCCGACGAGCAGGTCAGCTGGGACCTGTCGGCCAACTATGAGGTCAATCCCGACCTGAACCTCTACGCCCGCGTGGCCAAGGGCTTCCGCGGCCCGACCATCCAGGGCCGCTCGGCCGTGTTCAACAGCGACTTCACCACCGCCAACTCGGAAACGATCCTGTCGTGGGAAGCGGGCCTGAAGAGCACGCTGCTGGACAACACCCTGCGCTTCAACGCCTCGGCCTTCACCTACGAGGTCAAGGACATCCAGCTGAACGGCAACGACTCCAACGGCAACGGCGTGCTGTTCAACGCCGACAAGGCCAAGGCCTACGGCCTGGAAGCCGACGCCGAGTGGCGCCCGATCACCAACCTGACCCTGACGGCGGGCCTCAGCCTGCTGCACAGCGAGATCGACGACAAGCGCGTCTACGCCCAGGTCTGCGCCCTCAACGGCGTGGTGGTCTGCACGGTGAAGAACCCGACGATCAAGGTCGGCGCCAACACCTTCGCCCAGATCGACGGCCAGCCGCTGCCCAACGCGCCGAAGTACAACTTCAGCTTCACCGGCCGCTATGACCTGCCGGTCGGCGCCGACGGCAAGCTGTTCGTCGCCACCGACTGGAACATCCAGGGCTATACGAACTTCGTGCTCTACGACACCGACGAGTTCTACTCGAAGGACAACTTCGAGGGCGGCCTGAAGCTGGGCTACGAGGGCAATAACGGCGGTTATGAAGTGGCCCTGTTCGGCCGCAACATCACCAACGAGAAGAACCTCAAGGGCGTCATCGAGAACTACATGGCGGCCGTCTACAACGAGCCGCGCATCGTCGGGATCTCGGTCAGCGCCAAGCTGAAGTAGCCGGCTTCCGCCTTTCCGGGCCTCCAAGGACCCCGCCGTCGACGCCGCGCCCGCGGTGGTCGGCGGCGGGGTTTTTCGTGTCCGCGCGCGCTTGCCGCTCTACGGTTGCGCTTAAATGCATACTCTCTCGTCGATTGCGTTCGCGGGCGACTTCGGTCACGCTCACGCTGGGGCGTCTCGTGGATGACTCAGTATCGCGTCGGAAAGTCGCGACGTCGGCGCCCAGCTTCGAAGAACCATTTTGAAGAGAAGAGGGAGCATCCATGTCACTGAGAGTTAACGGCCCGCCGCTGGCGCCGGGCGACAATCCGCCTCCGCAGGACACCAACACCGACGGCTGGGCCTCGCGCCTGGCCAAGCTGATCCCCGCCGAGGCGCTGGGGACCTACGCCGCGACCGTGGCCCTGATCCCGGCCTCGGTCACGGGCACGATCAAGCTGGTCTGTCTGATCGTGATCGCGGTGGCCTGTATCGCGATCCTGGTGGTGGTCCGGGTCAAGTCCACCTCGAAAGGCGGGGTCAAACCGCAGGTGCTGGCGATCGTGATCTCGGCGATTTCGTTCGTCATCTGGACCGCGACGCTCGGGCCGATCTCGCCCATTCCGCTGCCGGAGTCCGTGGCGTGGATCCCCACGATCGTCGCGGTGCTCTGGGTCGCCGCCGTCGGGGTGTTCTATCGCGGCGACGAGGGCAACGCGCCCGAGGCCGCGACCTCCTGAGCCAAATCCGGCGCGAAGGGGCTCACCCTTCGACCAGGGACCGCACCAGGTCCAGGTCGGCCGGCTTGTCGACGTCCACCGCCGCCAAGCCGTGCCGCGCCCGGACGGCCGCCGCCCTGACCCCCGCCAGGCGGCCGATCCGCGCCACCATCTCGTCCAGGGTCATCAGGCCCAGCAGGTAGCGCGCCAGCATCACCGGTCCGAACAGGGCCGCGATCTTCCACGGCTGCTTGCGGTGCTTCTCGACCGTGCGCCACAGGTCGATGGCCTTCAGCGAGGCCGGGGTCTTCAGGTAGAACAGGTTGCAGCCCGAATAGCGCCCGTCGCGGAACGCCAGATAGGTGCGCTTGGTCGTGGGCGCGGCGGCCTGCACCAGGTGCTCCTCGCCCAGCAGGATGGCGATGTCGGCGTCGGCCGGCGTGTCGGCCATGAAGTCGGTCACCCATTCCGGCTGGAGCAGGGCGTGGTCGACCGTGGTGACCAGCAGGGGCGTGCCCATGGCCTCCGCGCCCTCGTGGACGCTCTGGCTGGGGCCGGCGGCCGAGGGCAGGCGCGACAGCGTCGCCCGCGTCTTCTCTGCCTCCAGGGCCGCCTGCAGGGCCGCGTCGTTGGTCGAGACGGCGATGCGCTGGGCGCCGGCCTCGTCCAGGGCGGTCAGCACCCGGTTCAGCAGGGTCCGGCCGCCCAGGACGATCAGGCCCTTCTGGCTGACGCCGGCGTAGTCGGCGACGGGATCGACCCCGCCGCGCGAACCGGCCAGCACCAGGGCCTGGAAGGGCTGGGTCACGCCTGCAGCGCCTTCTCGTAGATGCGGTAGGTCTTGTAGATCTCGGCGCCCATGGCCTCGGAGATCCGGCGCATCGGCATGTTGTCCTCGAGGATCCACGAGAACTCGAACTTGTCGTAGCCCAGGGCGATGCCGGCGTCGCGGCCGGCGTTCATCAGGTGGAACGGCACGACTTGGCCGCGCAGGCTGTCGGCGAACTTCTTCTTCAGGCCCATCAGCGGGATGCGGATCGACTTCACCCGCTTGACCTTCAGCCGCCACAGCAGCTTGGCCCAGCCGAAGGGCAGCAGCTTGCCGTTCAGGCCCTCGATGGCCTCGTTGACGTTGGGCAGCAGCACGATGAAGGCGGCGACCTCGCCGTCGATCTCGGCGAACAGCACCAGGCGCGGGTCGAGCACGTCCTTCAGGGCCTTGCCCAGCTGGGCGGTCTCGGCCTCGGTGGTCGGCACGAAGCCCCAGTTCTCCGACCAGGCGTCATTGAGGATCGAGGTCAGGGCTTTGACCTCGTCGTCGTAGCGCTTCATGTCCAGCTGGCGCAGGACCACGCCCTCGGGCAGGCCGCGCTTGACCCGGCGCACCACCACCGGGGGCAGGGCGGCGCGGGGATCACAGACATAGGCGTAGACGTCCTTGGCCTTGGTGTAGCCCTGCTCCTCCACCCGCGCGGCGGCGTAGCGGGGGTCGTGGCCCATCATCACCATCGGCTTGGTGTCGAAGCCGTCGACCAGCAGGCCGACCTCCTCGTTGATCGACAGGTTGAACGGACCCAGGGCCCGGGTGCAGCCGCGGGCCTTCAGCCAGTCCTCGGCGGTGCGGAACAGCACCTTGAAGATCGCCGGGTCGTCCTCGGCGGCGATCATGCCGAAATTGCCGGTCTTGCCCGCGCCGACCTCGGTGGCCAGGTGGTCGATCGTGGCGCTGATCCGGCCCACGTCGCGGCCGCCGCGCACGGCCAGCCACAGCTGGACGTCGGCGTGCTGGAAGAACGGGTTGGTCGCCGGCGTCAGGGCCGCCATGCGCTCGTACATCAGCGGGACCACCCAGTTGGGGTCCTTGGCGTTGAGGCGGTTGGCCAGGTCGATGAACCGCTTCAGTTCGGCCTTCGAGCTGACGGGGATGATCTCCAGACCGGATTCAGTGGTGTCGAACGGCATTCAGCCCTCCAGGACAACGAGCGCGTAGATCGCGAGGGCCGCGAAGATGACCGGGCCGCCCCAGACGGCCAGGATGGGTGAGAGCGATCCGCCTTCGCCGAGCGCCGACAGCATGCCGTTGACGACCAGGAAGATCAGGCCGGCCGCCAGGCCGCCGGTCAGCAGCACGGCGCCTTGGCCGCTGCGGAAATTGGCCAGGGCCACCGGCGCGCTGAGCAGCAGCATCACCAGGGACACCACGGGTCCGGCGAAGGCGGCCAGCAGGCGGGTCTCGTAGAAGGTGGACGGGCGGTCGCCGCCGCCGTTCAGCAGCGCCCGGCGCGCCGTGGCGGCGGTGGGCACAGGGCTGTCGGCGAACAGGGCCTGGACGTCCTGGCGATGCAGGGGCGAGGGCCAGATCATGCTGGCGGCGGGGGTGACGTCGACGTGCTCGCCGTTGAACCGGACGATCACCGGCTTGACCAGGGTCCAGCCCTTGTCGCGGGCGTAGGCGGCCGACGGCGCCTCGATCCGCTCGATCAGCCGGCCGGTCTTGTCGCGGCGATAGATCTTCACCGCGTTCAGGGTGCGGCCGTCGGCCGAGGCGCCGGCGGCGATCACCAGGTCGTCGCCGGCCCGGAAGCTGCGCGGACCCGGGACTTTGCGGTCGGCGACGGGCGTGGTGGCCTGCCACCAGTCGGCCAACACCGGATCGGTGCGCGGGGCGATCACCTGGGCGCAGGTGAAGTCCAGCGCCATCACCAGGAACGCGACGGGCAGGGCCATGGCGACGATGCGATAGGCCGAGATGCCGGTGGCGCGCATGGCGATGATCGCGCTCTCGCGGGCCAGCTGCGAGAAGGCGAACAGGCCGCCGGCCAGGGTGGCGATGGGGGCCACCTGCTCGATCAGGCGCGGCGAGCGCAGGGCGGCGTAGTACAGCACCCCGGCCGTGCCCAGGCCCCGGTCCAGGATGTCGGTGGTCACTTCCAGCAGGTCGAGGATCTGCAGGATGGAGAACAGGATCAGGGCGGCGCCGAGCACCCGCGTGCCGACCGTGCGCAGGACGTACAGCTGGATCTTCATGCGTCGGCCTGCTCGAACTTGTCGCGGAACATGCGCCGGAAGCGCTTGATGCCCACGCCGAACCGGCGGATCAGCTCGGTGACCGGGGTCTGGCCGGGACGCTTGCGGCTGCCGATGAACATCCACAGGCTCAGGCCCGTGAAGATCAGCCACGGGACGCCGATGGCCGCCAGCGGCATGGCCTTGCCCGATTCCGCCAGGCTCTGGCCCAGTTGCAGGCTGTGCTGGAAGGCCAGCAGCAGGACGCCGGCGATGATCAGGCCGGGCGTGCGGTTGCCGCGCTTGGCGGCCAGGCCCAGCGGGAAGGCCAGCAGCGGCAGGAAGGGCAGGAAGGCGGCCCGGGCCAGGCGTCCGTAGAGCTCGGCCAGCAGGGTGGCGCGCGGGACGACCGGGTTGGGGCTGTCGGCCTGGCGGGCCAGCTCGCCCAGGGTCAGCTCGCGCTCGTCGCCGCCCCGGTTGCGCAGCAGGGCCGCCGCGCCGGCCAGGGGCACGTTGGTGGTGAACTGGTCGAAGACCAGGGTGCGGTATTCGCCGCGGGCATCGACGGCGATCCGCTGGCCCTTGCGCAGCAGCATGGTGACGTTCTTGCCGTCGGCGTCGGCCCGCAGGTCGGCGGTGGCGGCGGTGATCACCTCCTCGCGGCCGGCGGCGTCCTGGCGGCGGATGAACACCCGGGTCAGCTGCTGGCCGGCCGGGTCGGCGCCGTCGGCGGTCATCAGCAGCTTGGGCTGGTCGATGAAGGCCCCGCCGTTCAGCTTGCCGTTCCAGCCGGCGTTGATCGCCTCGTGCATGACCGCGCGATACGCGTAGCGGCTGTAGGGCTGCATGTAGCCGAAGACGATCAGGCTGAAGACCATCAGGAACAGGCCGACATAGACGAACGGCGCGGCCACGCGGGTCAGGGACTGGCCGCTGGCCAGCAGGGCGTCGATCTCGGACCCGTCGCTGAGCTTGGTGATGACGATGAACAGCGCCACGAAGAACGCCACGGGCAGGGCCAGGCCCAGATAGTGCGGCACCAGGTTGGCGGCCAGCTGGGTGACGTAGCCGAAGCGGGCGCTGCTCTGCGACAGCACGTCCAGCAGGCGCAGGACGCGTTCCAGCAGCAGGGCGATCACGGTCACGCCCAGGCAGCCGATGATCGGCCAGGTCAGCAGGCGCAGCAGATAGGCGTCGATCAGCCGGAAGCGCGACGTGCCGTGCGGCGTGGGGATGGGCTTCTTCACGCGGCCGACCAGACCTGGGCGAAGCTCTGGGCCAGGCGCTCGGCGGCGTCGGGGTCCAGGTCGACGGTCGAGCCCAGCGCCGGAACGGCGGGCCAGCCGGCGTCGGCGAAGGTGCGGCCCTCATGCTCGCGCGTCCCGGCGTAGCGCGGGATCACGTGGAAATGCACGTCCTTATCGACCATCATCAGCATCAGGTAGTTGATCTTCTCGTACGCCACGACCTTGCCCAGCAGGCGTTCGACGCCCTCGGTCGCCGTCTTGAGGTCGGCGAAGGCGGCGGGACTCAGCTGGGAAAAGGACTCGACCGATTCCTTGCATACCAGCACCAGCGATCCGAAGGTCGGTTGTTTGGGGCGCACCAGGACCAGCCAGCTCTCCGTTTCCGCCACCTTGGTGCGCGGATACCCGAAATTCTCTGCGGTGGGATTGGTCATGTCGGCCTCGCCTCGGGGCGTTCGCCGCCGTCGCATACAATAGGGACGCGGCCTTTTCCATGGAAGTCCGAACGGCGCGGTTCGCTCCGGTTCCGGGCTTTTCGCGCTAGGCGTGTCCGGCGGGCGGCCGGCCGGCCTGCAGCAGGACGTAGCGGCTCAGTTCGGCGGGCCGGCCGGTCTTCGGATCCAGGCCGCGCGCCACGACCCTGACCTCGACCCCGCCGTCGGCCTGGCGGTCGATCTCGACCCCGTGCCAGCGCGCCGCCGGATGGCCGCGCTCGCCCATGGCCGAGGCCGAGGGCACGCCCAGCACGGGGATCATCGCCCCGTCCGGCCCGGGGGCCGTCGCCACCATCGCCTCGTGGGCGTGGCCGTGCAGGACCAGGTCCGCGCCGTGGCGGGCCAGCAGGGCGCGCAGGGCGTCCTGGTCCTCCAGCGCCTTGCGCTTGGCCACCGCCCCCGGGACGGGCGGATGGTGGATCAGCAGCACGCGGAAGAGGTCGCGATAGGCCGGGTCGGCCAGCAGGGTGTCCAGCCGCTCCAGCTGGGCCTTGCCCAGCCGGCCCGTGGCCAGGTGCGGGGCGGTCGGCACGGCCGAGCACAGGTTGAACAGCGCCACCCCGTCGCGCACCCGCACCCGCGGGAAGGCGACGTCGCCGCCTTCGCCCAATCCCTCGTCGCCCAGCCAGGGCGTCCAGGGGGCGAATGGCCGGCCGCCCTTGGTCTCGACCAGGGCGTCGTGGTTGCCGGGGCTGACGGTGACGTCGCGGGCGGGGGCCAGGGCCTCCAGCCAGACCCGGGCCGCCTCGTACTCAGCCGGGGCGGCGTAGTTGGTCAGGTCGCCGGTGATGGCGACATGGTCGGGGGCGTGGGCCTTGAGGTCGGCGACGATCGCCGCCAGCACCTCGGGCCGGTGTTCGCGATGCTTGCGCCGCCATGCGATCCGGCTCAGCAGACGTTTGGACAGCAGGTCCCGCCAGCCGAACGCCCCCTGCGGCGGCGGCAGATGCGGGTCGGAGAGGTGGGCCAAGCGGAATATCGACAAAGTTTGGTTCACGGATTCTGGCGGAAGGGGCCGAAGCTGCTTATCAATCGCCCCAGGTTTCAAGGGGTTGTCTATCGTGAGCGTGGAAAATCGTCCAAATGACGCCGCCGGCCCGTCCGCCGTCACGGTCGGTCAGGCGAAAACGCGCCTCTGGGGGATGACCTCGGCCGAGCGGCTGTCGCGCATCTATCGCCGCCTGGGCCTGGTCGAGGCCGGACACGAGACGGTCTTCGTCAGCGGCGACGTGGTGGTGGTCGACGCCGGCTGGGTGTTCGACGAGTCGCTGATCAAGGCCCTGGCCGGCCGTCCCGGCGTGGCCCTGGTCGACGAGGCCGGCCGCATCGTCGCCGTCAACGTCCCCGCCGCCCGCGCCCGCGAGGCGATCGTGCGGCTGGACACCGGCGAGGACGTCACCGCCCTGGTCGACACCCGCCTGACCGCCGTGGAGCTGGGCTCGGCCTACAACCACGCCCTGCGCAAGCGCGAGCCGCCGGTGCTGGAGCGCCTGACGCCCGAGACCCGCGTGGCCGTCGAGAAGCGCCTGTTCCAGGGCTCGTACAAGGGCGTCACCGACCTGGTGACCAAGCACGTGTGGCCCGTGCCCGCCCGGATCGTCACCCGCTGGTGCGCCCTGGCCAGGATGACGCCCAACCAGGTGACCCTGATCGGCTTCCTGCTGGTGCTGGCGGCCTTCTGGCTGTTCTGGAAGGGCGAATTCGGCTGGGGCCTGGTCTGCGCCTGGATCATGACCTTCCTCGACACCGTCGACGGCAAGCTGGCCCGCGTGACCCTGACCTCGTCCAAGTGGGGCAACGTCTTCGACCACGGCATCGACCTGGTGCATCCGCCCTTCTGGTGGTGGGCCTGGTATGTCGGCGTCGGCGCGCTGGGCCTGACCATGCCGCACGGCCAGCTGGCCCTGGCGGTGATCCTGGCCGGCTACGTCCTGCAGCGGGTTGAGGAGGGGATCTTCCTGGCCCTGTTCAAGGTCGAGATGCACGCCTGGCGGCCGTTCGACAGCTTCTTCCGGCAGATCACCGCCCGTCGGAACCCGAACCTGATCCTGCTGACCCTTGCGGTTGTGGCCGGTCGTCCCGACATCGGGTTCCTGGCGGTGGCGGTCTGGACGGGCATCTGCCTGGTCGTGCACGCCGCGCAAATCCTGCAAGCCCTGGCCGCCCCGAAGGGGGCCGTCGTTTCCTGGTTGTCGCGCTGATGCGAGTAGGCGTCGTCCGCAATCCGATGAGCCACGCCAATATCGGGCGCTCGGAGTCCGATACGGGCGACGCGTCGACGACCGACGCGGTGCTGCTCGTCGAGCCGGCCACGCCCGAGGCGCTGGAGCAGGACCTGCAGGCCTTCGCCCAGTGCGGCGTGAAGATGCTGGTGATCGACGGCGGCGACGGCACGATCCGCGACGTCCTCAGCCGCGCGGCGACCATCTTCGGCGACGCCATGCCGCTGATCGCCCTGATCCCGTCCGGCAAGACCAACGTGCTGGCCATCGACCTGGGCGTGCCGCGCGACTTCACCCTGGCCAAGGCCCTGGCGGCCGCCAAGTCGCCCGACGCCGTGATCAAGCACCGCGCGCCGCTGGAGGTCCGCTGGGACGACGGACGGCCCAGCCTGCGCGGTTTCGTCTTCGGCCTGGGCGCCTTCGTGCGCGCCACCAGCCTGGCCCAGACCGTCCACAAGACCGGCGCCTTCCACAGCATCGCCGTGGCGATGAGCGTGCTGGGCGCCCTGGTCGGCACCGTCATGGGCGGCAAGCGCGACCAGTGGCGGGCCGGCGTGCCCCTGTGCCTGGCCATCGACGGCGAGGAGACCCGCACGGCCGACCGCTTCCTGGTGCTGGCCACCACGCTCAAGCGCCTGCCGTTCGGGGTCAAGCCGTTCGGCCCGCCGCGCGAGGGCCTGAAGTTCCTGGACGTCGACGCTCCGCCCCGCGGCCTGCCGGGCGCCTTCCCGGCCCTGGTGGCCGGCAAGGAGTCGGCCTGGTCGGGCCGCTACGGCTACCGGCGCGGCGACGCTTCGAGGCTGCGGATCACCACCAACCAGCCGCTGGTGGTGGACGGCGACGTCTATGACGGCTCCGGCGGCCTGACCGTGGTGCTGGCCCCGACCCTGAGGTTCCTGGCGGCATGACCGGGTCCGTCGCAAGCCTGGTGGGCGAGGAGCTGCTGGCTCCCGCCCCGCCGCAGGCCGTGGCCTTCGCGGCCAAGCTCCTGGACCGCTTCGAGACGCCGCTGGCGGTGCTGTTCTACGGCTCGATCCTGCGCACGGGCGACCTGGACGGGGTGCTGGACTTCTACGTGCTGACCGAGCGCGTCCGGCCGGGCCCGCGCGGCCTGGTCACGCGCCTGCTGTGGCCGGACGTCAGCTATCACGAGCTGGAGGTGGACGGTCAGGTGCTGCGGGCCAAGGTGGCGACCATGACCCTGGCCCAGTTCCAGGCGGCGACGCGCGGGCAGGGGATCGACACCACGATCTGGGCCCGCTTCGTCCAGCCGGCGGGGCTGGTGTGGAGCGCCGATCCGGCGATGGCCGGCCAGGTCGTCGAGGCCGTGGCCGACGCCGCCCGCACCGCCGCCCGCTTCGGCGCCGCCCTGGGCCCCGCCGAGGGGCCGTCCGAGGCCTATTGGACGGCGCTGTTCAAGGAGACCTACGCGGCCGAGTTCCGGGTCGAGAAGGGCGGGCGCGAGCGCTCGATCCTGGGCTTCGACGCGGCGCGGTACCATCGCCTGCTGATCGCCTGCTGGCGCGAGGAAGGGCTGCTGGGCATCGAGGCCGACGGCGTCGTGCGGCCCAAGCTGGACGAAGCGGGCCGGAAACGCCTGCTGGCCGCCTGGCGGTTGCGCCGGCGGATGGGGCGGCCGCTGAACTACGCCCGGCTGATCAAGGCGGCCTTCACCTTCGACGGGGCGGCGCGCTACGCCGCCTGGAAGATCGAGCGCCACACCGGCATGCCGGTCGAGGTGACGCCCTGGCGCGAGCGCCATCCGGTGCTGGCCGCGCCGGGCGTGCTGTGGGGCCTGTGGCGCCGACGGCAGGCCCAGGACCGGGCGAAGGCGGGGAATGGGACGTAGACGGGGACATGCCCTTGCGGCGTGTCCCCAAGACTTGGCTCTGTAGATGCCGATGGGGACACGCCCAAGGGCATGTCCCCGACCGCAAAAAGAAAAGGCCCGAGGTTTCCCTCGGGCCTTTCGTTTTCCAGAGCTGTCCGGCCTTAGGCCGAGACGCGCTTCAGCGGGGCTTCGATCAGGCCCATGGCCGCGCCCAGCTCGGCGAACACGGCCAGGACCTGGTCGATCTGCTCGAAGGTGTGGGCGGCGCTGACGCTGGTGCGCAGCAGCGGACGGCTGTCCGGCGTGGCGGGCGGCAGGGCCAGGTTCAGATAGACGCCGTTCTGCAGCAGCGCGTTCCACATGCCGATCGCGCGCTCGGTGTCGGGCATGGTGATGGCCACGATCGGGCTGGAGGTCGGGCCGGTGACGTAGCCCATGCCCGACAGGCCGTCGTACAGGCGGCGGGCGTTGTCCATCAGCTTGTGGCGCAGCTCGGGCTGCTCTTCCAGGCGGCGCAGGGCGGTCACGGTCGAGGAGACCACGGCCGGCGGCAGCGAGGCGGTAAACATGTACGGACGGCAGGTGACGCGCATGACGTCGAAGTCGTCCATGTCCGAGACGCAGAAGCCGCCGATGGCGCCCAGGCTCTTGGAGAAGGTGCCGACCACGAAGTCGACGTCGGCCTCGACGCCGGCTAGTTCAGCCAGCCCGCGGCCGTGCTCGCCCAGGACGCCCATCGAGTGGGCCTCGTCGACCAGCAGGTAGCCGCCCAGCTCGCGCTTCACGGCGGCGATTTCCTTGAGCGGCGCGGTGTCGCCGATCATCGAATAGATGCCCTCGACCACGATCAGGCGCTCGCCGGGCACGTCCTTCATGCGGCGCAGGCGCTTGTACAGGTCTTCCGGGTCGTTGTGGCGGAAGCGGATGACCTCGGCGTGGCCCAGGCGCGCGCCGTCGTAGATCGAGGCGTGGCTGTCGGCGTCCAGGATCAGGTGGTCGCCGCGGCCGACCAGGGTCGACAGCACGCCCAGATTGGCCTGGTAGCCGGTGGTGAACACCATGGCGTGCTTGCGCTTGTAGAACTTGGCCAGGGCTTCTTCGAGCTCGACGTGCGCCTCGAAGCTGCCGTTGGCGATGCGGGAACCGGTGGTGCCGGTGCCGCGTTCCTGCACAGCCTTGACCGAGGAGGCGATCGCCTGCTCGTCGAAGGTCAGGCCCAGATAGTTGTTGGTGCCCAGCAGGATCGTGCGTTTGCCGTTGATCACGCCTTCAGTCGGCGAGACGACGGCGTCGAAGCGCACGCTGAAGGGATCGGCGCCGGCTTGCCGGATGGCATTGTAGGCGTCGCGATATGCGAGGTGCTTGTCGAACAGCCCCATGGCTTAGGCCCTATTCCGAAGATCTTTAATCAGGGAGGCGAGGTCTCCGGCGGTTTCCACCGAAGCCAGGCGATCCAGAGGAATGGAGATGTCGAAGGTGTCTTCGAGCTCCATGATGATGTTCATGAGGGCCAGGGAGTCGACCGCCAGATCGCGGCCGATATGAGTATCGTTCGCCACATCGACCGAGCGCCCGAGCACCTTGCTCGTCGCTAGTCCGATTTCACGTAGAGTGAGATCCGTAACAGCTTCCATCGACCCGACAGTATCCCCGACCACAGTCTTACATAACCGAATTGTAACAGCAGTCCCGCCAGAAAATCGCCGTATTCGGCTATTTTCGAGACTTTTCTTCCTTCAACCAACCTTCCGAGCGATACCAGCGCACGCTTTGCGCGAATCCCGCTTCGAGAGGGTATCTCACTGGGGGAAAGTCCGGAATCGGATCGTTGCTAGATAGGGCCCAATCGTCGTGAAGCAACTCCCGAGCCTTGCCCGGCGTGAGAATTGTATCCTTCCCAGTTGCGGCGGACGCCCATTTTGACAACACCGCCAAAGCCTTGATCGCCCCCGAGGGGATGCGCACCAGCCTTGGCGACGCGCCGACCGCTTTGGACGCGGTCCGCATGAGTTCGATCCAGCCATACCCCTCCGGACGGTTGTCGGACAAGCTGAGCAGCCCGAGGCGCGGCGTTTTGACCAAGTCGGCGATTCGGGCCGCGGCGTCGTCGACGTGGATCCACGCCATGCGCGTTTTGGGGCTCAAAACGGGTAAAAAGGCCGCTTTCGAGGCCATTTTGAACAGTCTGAGCGTCTCGACGTCGCCCGGTCCGTAGATCGCCGGCGGGCGGACGATGGTCAGATCACCGCCGAAAATCTCGCGGGCTGCGTCTTCTCCGCCACGTTTGCTGCCCGCGTAATCGGACAAATGGGGCTCGCGGGCGGCCAGGCTGGAGACCAGGATGAGTCGCGCGCCGGCCGTCTTGGCCGCCTGGGCCACCCGCCGCGAGCCCTCGACATTGCCGCGATCGAAGGTCGCCCGGTCCCGCGCCTTGATCAGGCCGGCCACGTGGACGACCGCCTCGGCGCCGTCGCAGAGCGCGGCCAGGGCGGGAGCGCTGGCCAGGTCGCCGATCACCAACTGGGGCTCAAGGCCCCGCCACATCGGGTCGGTGATGTCCCGTCGGGCCAGGATGCGGACGGTCCAGCCTTGCTCGGCCAGGATCTTGACCAGCCGGCGGCCCAGGAAACCTGTGGCCCCCGTGACGGCGACCACGGGGCCCTTGTGGGCCCCCGTCATGTCAGGCGCGCTCGCCATAGGCGCCGGCCAGATAGGCGGCCTTGGCCTTGGAGCGGCTCAGCTTGCCGGACGAGGTCTGGGGCAAGGCGTGGGCGCCCACCAGCTGGACCTGGGTCTCGACCTGGTGGCGCAGGCGCAGGACGCCCTGGATCTTCTCGACCAGGGCCGCGCGGGTGTCGGCGTCGCCGCCGCGCGCCTGGACCAGGATCACCACGACCTCTTCCTCGTCGCCGGGCACCGAGAAGGCCGCCACGTCGCCGCTGCGCAGGCCGTCGACCTCGGCCTCGGCGGTCCATTCCAGGTCCTGCGGCCAGATGTTGCGGCCGTTGAGGATGATCAGGTCCTTGCCGCGGCCGGTGATGACGATCTCGCCCTCGATCAGGTATCCGAGGTCGCCGGTGTCCAGCCAGCCGTCGGCCGACAGCACGCGAGCGGTCTCCTGGGGCTGCTCGAAGTATTCGCGCATCAGGCTGGGGCCGCGGGCGTAGATGCGGCCGACGCCGCGCTCGGGCAGCACCGCGCCGTTCTCGTCGCGCACTTCCAGCTCGTGGTGGGGCAGGGCGGGGCCGTTGCGGGCGAACTCGCGCGAGCGGTCCAGGTCGTCGGTGAGCACGGCCTCGTGCTGCTCCAGGCGCTCGACGTCCAGGCGCTCGGTCTTCAGGCCGCCGCCCAGCGGGGCCATCGACAGGGCCAGGGTCGCCTCGGCCATGCCGTAGCTGGCGACGAAGGCTTTTTCCGAGAAGCCGACGCTGGCGAACCGCTCGGCGAAGGCGCGCAGCGGGCCGGTGCGGATCATGTCGCCGCCCAGGCCGGCGCTGCGCCACTTGGACAGGTCCAGGTGCTCGATCGAGGCCACCTCGGCGCGACGGGCGCACAGCTCGTAACCGAAGGTCGGGCTGTAGCTGATCGTGCCGCCGTTCTTGGTGATCAGGTCCAGCCACAGCAGCGGCCGGCGCACGAAGGCGCCGGTCGGCAGCAGGTCGACCGTCATCTGGCTGGTCATCGGCGACAGCAGGAAGCCGATCAGGCCCATGTCGTGATAGAGCGGCAGCCACGAGACGGCGCGGTCGGACGGCAGCACCTGCAGGCCGTCGCGGGTGATGGCCACGGCGTTGGCCATCAGGGCGCGGTGGGTGACCAGCACCCCGGTCGGGAAGCGCGTGCTGCCCGACGAGAACTGCAGGTAGCAGGTGTTGTCCGGCTTCACCTCGGGCAGGGCGTCGCCCTTCGAGGCCGGCAGATCAGCCAGGACGCCGGCGAAGTTCAGCGCGGTCTTGGCGGCGATCTCGGCCACCCAGTCCTTCATGCCGGCCGGGCCGATCAGCAGCTTGGCGTGGGCCGAGTCGAGCATCCGCGCGATCTGCTCGACATAGGCCTCGCGGCCGCCCAGCGGCGCGGGCAGCGGCAGGGGCGCGGGGACCAGGCCGGCGTACTGGCAGGCGAAGAAGGCGCGCACGAAGTCGCCCTCGGTCTCGGCGATCAGGCCGACGCTGTCGCCCGGCTTGGCGCCGGTGGCCAGCAGGCGCGGCGCCAGCTCCAGGGCCTGCTCGCGCAGCTTGGCGTAGGGCAGGGCCTCGACCAGTTCGCCGCGCAGCGAATAGAGGTTGATCCCCGTTTCACCGGTCGCGGCGAAGTCGAGCGCGGCCGTCAGGGTGGGGAAATCGGCGAATCTCACGGTTCGCGAAGAGGACGTCGGAGTAATCATTGCGGAAGGCCTTTGGCGCCGTTTTGATCCTCGGCGCAAGTTTGTTCGTCTTTGGCGTGGGCCGTTTCCTGGGCCAGGCTTCGCTTGAGGGCGATGTACATGCCGATCGCCAGGGCGGCGGCGACGCCGACCAGGGCCGCCCCGGCGCCGTCCAGGCCCGCGGCGCGGATCAGCGGCACCAGGCAGGCCAGGTAGATCGCGCAGACCACGGCCCGCACGCGCAGGGCCAGGCCCGCCTTGCCCAGCGAGACCAGCATCGGCTCCAGCGGCATGGCCAGGACGCCGATGGCGGCGGCGGCCACCTGCCAGTTCATGATGCTGGCGCCGGCCGCGAAGGCGGGGCCCATCACGATGGCCAGGATGTGGGCGCCGAACAGGATCGAGACCAGCAGCAGCAGGCCCGCCACGCCGCCGCCGATCAGGCCGATCTGGCGCGACAGCTTGCGCATGGCGTCCTCGCCGCCCGTGGCCCGCATCTTGGCCAGTTCGGGATAGAGGGCCGGGACCAGCAGCTTGGCCGGCTTGGCCATGCCGTCGGCCACCTGGCGGCCCACGCGCCACATGGCGGCCTGGCCCGGGCCCAGCACCGAGCCGACCACCAGGGTGATCACCTGGCTGAAGGCGGTGTCGATGGTGCCGCTGAAATTGGTGGCCCAGGCGAAGCGCCAGATGCCCGGCAGGCCCTCGGACAGCGGGCCGCGGAAGGTGAAGCCCTTGAGCAACTGGCGGCGATTGAGGTCCCACAGGGCCACGCCGTTGACGTAGAGGAAGGCCGCGACCGTCCCCGCCGCCCAGGAGGCCAGATAGGCCTCGATCGGGGCGTGCAGGGTGAAGCACAGGGCGCAGCCGACCAGCCGCACCGCCGAGCTGACGGCCTGTTCGGCGGCCAGGAAGCGGAAGCGGTCGAACAGCCGCAGCAGGCCGACCGAGGTGGCCGAGTCCATGACCGCGATCGACAGGGCGTAGCAGGCGGCGGCGGGCGACAGCTCGGCCGGCCAGCCCAGGAAATGTCCGAACAGCAGGGCGCCGACCACGCCCAGGGTCACGCCCACGGCGGCGCCCAGCGAGTCGAGCAGGATGGTGAAGCGCAGCACCTGCTGGAAGCGCGGCCGGTCGTTCTGCAGCAGGGCCGAGGCGCCGTACTGCAGCAAAGTCTGCCACGACTGAAACTTGGCGACCTCGCCCAGGAACTGCGAGAAGGCGTTGATCAGCACGATCACGCCCATCAGCTCCTTGCCGAGGCCACGTGCGGTCAAGGCGATATAGGCCAGGCCGACCACGGCGTTGACCGTACGCCCTCCGAGCAGGGTCCCGGCATTGGCCAGAACCCGGTGCAAGACCTTGGTTTCCTTGCTCATCGTGGACGTCGGCGTCCCGATGGCAGGCGGTCGACGATCGCCTGGGCGGCGCGGACCGACGAGGGCGTCTCGCGCAGGTCGAAGCTCTCGGCGAAGCCCTTCTTCTGGGCCTCGACATAGTCGCCGTGCCCGCGCTGGGCCGAGGCGACGGCGTCGACCACGCCCTCGATGTCGTCCAGCACCGGCCCGTACAGCCAGTGATGGAAGCTCTCGTCGCCGCGCCAGTCGGCGTGGGTGGGGTTGAGGAACAGGCACGGCTTGGGCGTGCGCAGGAATTCGTAGACCTGGCTGGAGACGTCGCCCAGATAGATGTCCGCCGCGCGGGTGTAGGTCATGTCGATCGCCGCGGGCCCCCCCAGGTCGAGATGGATGCGCGGATGATCGACGAACGGGGCCAGGGCCTCGATCGAACGGGGATCCGCGCCTTCGAAGAGGCGGATATGGGGCGCGAAGATCAGATTGTAACGCTCGTCCGCCGCGAACCGCTCGAGAATCCGCCGGCCCCACTTGGGCCAGGAGCCCAGGGTCGGGTGGAAGTGCGGGTTGTACAGCACCAGCGGCTTGGCCTGCGGGAAGACCGGCAGCGGCGAGGGCGGCAGGGCGTCGATGATATCGAACTTGGGATAGCCGACCATGGCGCAGGTCTTCTGCGTGACCCAGCCTTCGTCCAGCATGCGGTCGCGCTGCTTGGGGCCGGCGGCCATGACCAGGTCGAACTGCTTGAGGCGCGGCTCGAACGGACCGCCCCGGTCGCCGGCGCCGTGCTGGGTGTAGACCAGCTTGGTGTCCTTGACCCCCAGCTTGCGCAGCAGGGCCGTGGTGCGCTCGGGCGTGACCACGGCGTCGTAGCGGCCCAGGCGGTGGACGTTGGCCGCCAGCATCAGGGCCTTGGGCGGGGTCGAGGAGCCCTTCAGCCGCAGCTCGCGCAGCCAGGTCGGCGGCAGCAGCCGCATGGGGATGGGCGGGGCCTTCAGCGTCTCCAGCAGGTCGCGCACATAGTCCAGGTGCTCCTGGGCGGTGGCGGCAATATGCACGTCGACGTCGGGCCAGCCCCGGGCCAGGGCGATGGCGATCGGCAGGCTGTGCAGGATCTGGTGGGTCTGGGCGATGTAGAGGAAACAGACGCTGGGCCTGGATCCGCCGCCCTTCGGGTCGGTCGCGGTCACTGTTGCGGCGTGAGGCGCGTGCGCACCCGGCCCTTGAACACCACCCGGTCGCCCTTGTCGCTGACCGAGTAGTTGTCGGCCCGGACCGAGCCGTTGTTCGGGCCGGCGCCCTCGACCGCGGCGCCGCCGACCAGGTCGCCGGTGTGGGTGTCGATCAGCGCCTTCTGCGAGGCGAACTGGTAGCCCTGGCCGTTGTCGATCTTGACGTCGCCGGTCAGCAGCAGCGAGCCCTTCTCCTCCTGGTAGGCCCCGTCCTTGGAGACCACGTGGGTGGGGTTGTCCGAGCCGTAGCCGCGGGTCAGCTGCGGGTTCTTCAGGAACACCTGGTCGGCGTTGCTGAGGTCGCGGGTGGCCGAGGAGGCGGTGATCAGGAAGGCGCGGCCGTCCTTCAGCGTGCCGGTGAAGCGCGGGTTCTCCATGCGCAGCGGCGCGGCGGAGGCGGGAGCGGCGGGCTTGACGGCCATGGCGCGGATCACGCCCTGGCCGACGATCGCCACGGCCATGCCGACGGCGATCGCCGGCAGGACGGTCCGCAGGGTGCGCACCGGCTTGCGGTGGCGATTGCGGTTCTTCTTGCGGACCGGCGCGGCGGCTGCGGGCGTGATGGCGATCATGGCTGTACGAACTGGATGCGGCTGCCGAAGGGGACAGGCGACCGGCTTAAGCCCACCGGCCCGATCCCCCAAGCGGTATTGCGAACCTGCCCCCGCCCGGGGTGGCGGTCAACGTCGGGTTTATCCGGCGGCGGGATGGATCAGGCCAGCCCGTTCGGCGGGGGTCAGGGGCCGCCAGCGTCCCTCGGGCAGGTCGCCCAGCACCAGGTCGCCGATGCGGATGCGCAGAAGGTCGGTGACCGTCAGCTCGACCAGCTCGCACATCCGGCGGATCTGGCGGTTGCGGCCTTCCTTGAGCACGAAGCGCAGCTGCTGGCGGCCCACGACCTCGACCTCGGCGGGGCGCAGCTGGCGCTCGTCCAGCTCCAGGCCGTGGCGCAGCAGGGCCAGCTTCTCGTCGGTGATCCAGCCGTCGACCCAGACGAGGTATTCCTTCTCCAGCTCCGAGGCCGGGCCGATCACCGCCTTAGCCACCACCCCGTCCTCCGACAGGATGAGCAGGCCGCGCGAATCCATGTCGAGGCGTCCGACCGGGGCCAGCTTGTTGTCGAAGCCGGGGATGACCGGGCTCTGGCCGACTAGGGCCTCGCGGGTCAGCAGGCGCACGGCCGGGACCTGGCCCGGATCGGGCTGCGACGAGACGATCCCGACGGGTTTGTGGATCATCACCGTCAGGGCGCCTTCCAGCTTGGCCTGGGCGCGGTCGGACAGCACCAGGGTCTGGCCGGGCTCGATCTTGCGGCCGACGTCGTCCACCCGCTGGCCGTCGATCGACACCAGGCCCTGGCTGATCAGGGCCTCGGCCTCGCGGCGCGAGCAGACGCCGTTCTGGGCCAGCCAGCGGTTGACGCGCTGCGGCTCGGCTTCGTCGTAGAGGCGGGTCCAGGCCATGGGATCGGGTCCGAAGAGGTGAGGGGCTTGTCTAGGACTAGCCGGGGGCGCTCGGCAACCGTCGTGGCGGCCAAGCCGTTGGATCGGCAGTGCGAACCGCTTTGGAGACCTCCCATGACCGATCACGTCGACAACGATACCGCGCTCGAGGAGGTCCTGGAATTCCTGGCCGCGCCGCCCGCGCCGGGCACCCCCGAAGACGCCCGTTTCGGCGCCCGCCTGCGCCAGGTGCTGTCGGCCTCGCTGGTCGACGATGCGGTGGATGAGGACGACCCCGTGCCCAAGGCGGAACTGGCCCTGGACGACGACCTGCGCCGCAAGCTGGAAGCGGCGGCCAAGCGGCGCTCGTCCAACCCGTTCGGCGAGCACCCCGAGGGGATCGGTCCGACCCTGGGGATGGATCTGAGCAAGTCCTGAGGCTTGCCGCCGAGGCCTAGGCCCGCCCGCCGGGGCTGTTCTTGAAGGTGTCGCCGATCTCGCGGGAGTCGCCGCCGTCGGGTCCGGCCGTGCGGCGTTCCTTCTGGCCGGTCTTCCTGGTGTCGGCGTCCGAAACCAGTCCCGGACGTTCGCCGGCGGGCAGGGCCTCGTTGGCCTCGCGGCCGGGGCTGTTGATCTTGTCGGTCATGGACGTTCCTAATGATGAGCGTGGTGTTCGGCGTTGCGCTTGCGGGTCGCGGCCGCCTTCTTGGCCGAGGCCGAGCGTTCCGCCGCGGTGCGCGAAGCCGCCGCCTTGCCGCCCTTTTCGCCGCCCTTGTGGGCCGCCGGATGGCCGGTGGACTTGCCGCGGCCGGAGCCGCCGGGCTTCTTGCCGCCGCCGTCGTCCTTGTTGACCGTGGCCCAGGCCCGCCGCTCGGCCTCCTTCTCGGAGACGCCCCGCGCCTCGTAGCCTTCGGCGATGTGGTCGGCCTTGCGTTCCTGCTTGTCGGTGTATTTCGACTTGTCGCCCTGGGGCATCGTCGTCCTCCATCTCTCGTGGAGGGAAAATCCTTCGCCGCAGGGTGAGGTTCCTAAGGCCAACCTTCGGAACAAGCTGAACAATCCGGCCGTTCGTGAGGCATGGCGCGCAAGCTCAAGGTGTTCTCCTGGTCGGACGGCCTCCACGACTACACCGTGGCCGCGACCTCGCGCGCCAAGGCCCTGGAGGCGTGGGACGTCGGCCGCGACCTGTTCAAGGACGGCACGGCCCGGGAGATCGCCGAGGGGCCGGCCCACGACGCCGCCCTGAAGGGGCCGGAAACCGTGGTCACCACCCCGGCCGGCGGCCTGGGCGCGGCGTTGAAGGGACTGCCCGCCAAGGCGCGGCGCAAGCCGTCCAAGGCCGAGACGGCGCGGGCCGAGAAGCTGGCCGCCCTGAAGGCGCGGCTGGACGCCCTCGAGGACGAGGCCGAAGCCTCGGAACTGGCCTTCGCCGAACGCCGCGCGGCGCTGGACGCCGAGGAGGCGGCGGCGGCGGAGGACCTCCAGGCGCGGCGGGCGGACCTGGAGACGGCGATCAAGGCGGCGCGGAAATAGCCGCTACTTCCCCGCGCTCTCCTGGAACCGCAGCCGCGCGATGTCCGGATCGTCGACCAGCCGGGTCTCGGGCCCGATCAGCATCTTCTTCGGCGTGGCGGGGTCGTAGGGCGTCCAGGCCGGCAGGCCGGGGCCGTTCGGATCGCCGGCGCGCGCGAAATTGACCCAGTAGGACGACGTCTGGTCGGCCACCCGGCGGTCGACCGCGTCGGTGGTCCAGGCCTTCAGGATCTCCGGATGGTCGAACACATAGACGATGTCGGCCGAGTGGAAGGCCCCGAAGTCCTTGCCGCGGTTGGCCGCGCCGAACCAGCCGTCGGGAATCCTCGGCGCGTGGTCGAAGCGGTAGACATAGACGGGCGACTTGCCGGTTTGGGTCTGGGCCACGGCCCAGCGCCAGGTCGGCAGGCCCATCCACAGGTCGCCGGCATAGGTCTGCTGCGAGGCGCGGGCCACGGCGGGCGGATCGGCGGGATAGAGGGCCAGGGCGTCGCCGACCCGGGGGCCGAAGCGCTCGGCCAGCACCGGCTGCAGCGCGCGTTCGCCGAAGATCGCGCCCTGGAACAGGCTGCCCTCGTCGCGGTTCCAGCCGACCAGCAGCGGCACGTCCGACTGCTGGCGGGCGGCGAAGGTCTGGGCGGCGGTGGCGGGCAGGATCCAGCCGTCCAGGTTCGGCCGGAAGGCGAAGGCGGCGTTCGGGGCCATGCTCGCCGCCAGGATCTCGGCCGAGGAGCGTTCACGCAGGCGCTTGAGGTCGTCGCCGCCCAGCGACCGGGCGAAGGCCTGGCCGACGGCCTCGGCCTGGGCCAGGGTCTGGTCGTCGCCCATCATCGAGAAGGCCGAGCCGCTTTCGCCGATGGCGCGGTGGAACAGGCCCTTGGCTTCCGGCGAGATCATCATCCGGCTGACGGCGTCCGAACCGGCCGACTCGCCGGCGATGGTGACGTTGTCCGGGTCGCCGCCGAACGCCGCGACATTGGCCTTCACCCAGCGCAGGGCGGCGACCATGTCGGCCAGGGCCTGGTCGCCGCTGGCGTGGCGGGGGCTCTCGGCGGTCAGCTCCGGATGGGCCAGGAAACCGAAGACGCCGAGGCGGTAGTTGATCGTCACCACGACCATGCCCTTGCGGGCCAGGGCCTGGCCGTCATGGCGCGGCTCCGATCCCGAACCCGCCCCGTAGCCGCCGCCGTGGATCCAGAAGAACACCGGCAGCTTCTCGGTCGGCTTCGCGGCCGTGGTGATGTTCAGATAGAGGCAGTCCTCGCTCATGGACGGGGTGAACGGGTCGATGTCGTCGTAGCGCTTGGGCTGCAGGCAGTTGGGCGCGTAGGCGTCGACCGGGCGCACGCCGGTCCAGGGCTGGACGGGCTCGGGCGGCTTCCAGCGGCGCTCGCCCACGGGCGGGGCGGCGTAGGGCAGGCCCTTGTAGACCCGCACGCCGTCGGCCGCGGCCGGGGCGGCGGCGATCTCGCCGCCGGTGATCCTCAGCGTCTGGGCGGCGGCGGGCGTGGCCAGCAGGGCCGCCGCGACGAGCGACAGGGCGAGGGCGCGAAGGGTCATGGGCGGGCTCCGACGATGCGGGGCCGATCATGGATGATTCAGCGTAGAGGTCACGCTGCGGCGCGGTAGGGGCGGCCCTAGACCCGCTCCACCACCATGGCGATGCCCTGACCCACGCCGATGCACATGGTGGCCAGGCCGTAGCGGGCGCCGCGCCGGTGCAGCTCCTCGACCAGGGTCAGGCCCAGCCGGGCGCCGCTCATGCCCAGGGGGTGGCCCAGGGCGATGGCCCCGCCGTTGGGGTTCACGTGGTCGCCGTCGTCGGGCAGGCCGAGGTCGCGCAGCACCGCCAGGCCCTGGGCGGCGAAGGCCTCGTTCAGCTCGACCACGTCGATGTCGCCGATCGACAGGCCCAGGCGCGCCAGCAGCTTCTTCGTGGCGGGGACCGGGCCGATGCCCATCACGCGCGGTTCGACCCCGGCGGCGGCTACGCCCAGGATGCGGGCGCGGGGCGTAAGGCCGTGGGCCTTGGTCGCCGCCTCGGAGGCGACGATCAGGGCGGCGGCCCCGTCGTTGACGCCCGAGGCGTTGCCGGCGGTAATCGTGCCGTCCGGGCGGACGATCGGCTTCAGGGCCGACAGGGCCTCGATCGTGGTGGCGCGCGGGTGCTCGTCCTTGGAGACCACCACGGGATCGCCCTTGCGCTGGGGCAGGACGACCGGGACGATCTCGGCGTCGAACCGGCCCGAGGCTTGGGCGGCCGCCGCGCGGGCCTGGCTGCGCAGGGCGAAGGCGTCCTGGTCGGCGCGGCTGACCTTCCAGTCGTCGGCGACGTTCTCGGCGGTCTCGGGCATGGAATCGACGCCGTAGGCCTTGCGCATGGCCGGATTGACGAAGCGCCAGCCGATGGTGGTGTCGAAGATCTCGGCGTTGCGCGAGAAGGCGCTGTCGGCCTTGCCCATCACGAAGGGCGCGCGGCTCATGCTCTCGACGCCGCCGGCGATCATCAGCCCGGCCTCGCCGGCCTTGATGGCGCGGGCGGCCACGCCCAGGGCGTCCAGGCCAGAGCCGCACAGCCGGTTGACGGTCGAGCCCGAGGCGGTGGTCGGCAGGCCCGCCAGCAGGGCGGCCATGCGCGCGACGTTGCGGTTGTCCTCGCCGGCCTGGTTGGCGCAGCCCAGCACCACGTCGTCCAGCGCGCCCCAGTCGATGCCCGGGTTGCGCTCGGCCAGGGCCTTGATCGGGATCGCCGCCAGGTCGTCGGCCCGCACGCCCGACAGCGCCCCGCCATAGCGGCCGATCGGCGTGCGGATCGCGTCGCAGATGAAGGCGCCGAAAACAGAGGAGGTCATGGCGCGGGTGCTCCCAAACGTTTGTTTGAGCGCAAACTAGCGGGCCCGGCCCTGCGATCAAGGGCCGCTAGTTCTTGATGTCGATCGTCTCGATCCGCGACTGGGTGGCCTCGGCCTTGCGGTGGCCGGGCACGGGCATCAGCAGGCCGACCAGGACGGCGGCCAGGACGGCGAGGGAAATGAAGGCCTTGAGGGCCATGACGCACACGAACTTGCTGTTGATCCGACACAGGAACAGCGTCCTGGGCGGGGGACGGGTTCCAGAGTCGGAACCTCGACGTCCTCACCCGTGAAACGGGGGAGGTGGATCGGCGCGCAGCGACGAGACGGAGGGGGTCGTGCGGCGGACGCCCGCTCCGTCACGATGCGTATCCGCATCGCGCCACCTCCCCGCTTCGCGAGGGAGGAGAAAGGGCGTTAGGCTGGTCGGATGAGTTTCGAAATCCACCAGACCGAGACGCCGTCGCTGGAGTCCTACCAGCAGGGCCTGGCGGTGCTGCGCGCCTTCACTGGCGAGGCGGTCGGCCCGCCCGACAACCGCGACTTCGCCCTGCTGATCCGGACGCCGGGCGAGCCGGCCGTGCGGGGCGGCCTGTGGGCGCAGTCGCGCTGGGGCGCCTTCTATGTCGACATGGTCGTGGTGCCCGAGGCGCTGCGCGGGACGGGCGTGGGGACTGACCTGATGACCCGGGCCGAGGCCGAGGCGCGGGCGCGCGGCTGCCACCTGATGTGGCTGGACACCTACGCCTTCCAGGCCCGGCCGTTCTACGAGCGGCTGGGCTTCGAGGTCTTCGCGCGGATGGACGGCCCGGAGCCGTTCTATCCGCGCTGGTTCATGCGCAAGCTGCTGGCCTAGGACGCGGCCAGGGTCGTCGGCCGGGCGCCGGGGCAGGCCCGGGCGATCGCCGAGATCAGCGCGGCCGGCTGGATCGGCTTGGCCTGCACCGCGTCGAAGCCGCAGGCCAGCAGGTCGCCCTCGTCGCCGTGCATGACGTCGGCGGTCAGGGCGATGACGGGGATGTCGCCGGCCCCGGCCGCCCCGGCGCGGACCCGCCGCAGCGCCTCCAGCCCGTCCATGTCGGGCATGTGCACGTCCATCAGCACCGCGTCATAGGCGTGCTCGCCCAGGCGCTGCAGGGCCTGGCGGCCGTTGTCGGCGACTTCGACCCGGGCGCCGGCGGCTTCCAGGATGGTGCGCGCCACCAGCTGGTTGATGTGGTTGTCGTCGGCGACCAGCAGCCGCAGCCCGGCGATGCCCTCGCACGGCGCGCTGGGCGCGACCTCGGGCGCGGCGACGGCCGGCAGGGGGAGGGCCAGGGTGAAGGCCGAGCCCTGGTCCGGCGCGCTGCGCACCGTGATGGCCCCGCCCATCAGCTCGGTCAGCTGCTTGCAGATGGCCAGACCCAGGCCCGTGCCGCCGAACCGGCGGGTGATCGAGGCGTCGGCCTGGGAGAAGGCCTGGAACAGCCGCGCCTGCTGCTCGGCCGACATGCCGATGCCGGTGTCGACGACCTGGATCTCCTGGAACGCCGCGCCGGCCGGGCCGACGCGCAGGGTCACCGCGCCGCTGGCCGTGAACTTCAGGGCGTTGGAGATCAGGTTGGTCAGGACCTGGCGAAGCCGGGTCGGATCGCCGCTGACCCAGGTCGGGGCCAGGGGATCCACCACGCTGGTCAGGCGCACGTCCTTGGCGGTCGCCGCCTCGGCCCACAGGCCCGCGACCTCGTCGACCAGGTCGCGCAGGTCGAAGGCCAGGACCTCGAGCTCCAGCTTGCCCGCCTCGATCTTGGAGACGTCCAGCACGTCGTTGAGGATGGTCATCAGGCCTTCGCCCGAGCGGATCAGCATGTCGACCTGGCGGGCCTGCTGGCGGTCCAGCGGGCCGGCGGTCAGGGCGCGCGCCATGCCCAGGACGCCGTTCATCGGCGTGCGCAGCTCGTGGCTCATGGTGGCCAGGAACACCGACTTGGCCGCGCTGGCCGACATGGCCGCGCGCTCGGCGGCCTCCAGGGCGGAGACGCGGCGGGCGTTCAGGGTGGCGCTGGAGACCGTGTAGAGCAGGACCAGGGCGACGGCGATCAGCACCGTCAGGCTGGACCAGCCGCCGTAGCCGCCCAGCAGCAGCGGCATGCCGGCCAGGGCCAGGGCCGGAAGCCCGGCGTCGAAGGCGAACACCGTCGGCGAGCGGAAGGTGACCGCCTGCGCGTGGATCAGCTGTCCGGCGGTCAGGCAGACGGCGGCGAAGCGCAGGGCCGGGTGTTCGGACAGCCACAGCACCACGGCCAGGGAGGTCCAGACGCTGACCATCACCACCACGGCCGATACATAGCCGGCGCGGCGGACCTTGGGCCCGGCGCCCCGTTTGGCGGCCAGGCGGGTGACGGCCAGTCCGTACAGGTCGGCGAACAGCACCGCGGCCAGCCAGACGAAGGCGGTGCGGAAACCCAGGTTGAACAGCAGGAAGCCGGTGATGAACACCGCCATGATCAGCCGTTGAGGACGCGCGCGCCGGCTGGCCGCGGCGACCTCGTCGACCCGCTCGTCCAGAATGCCGAGCCTGGCCGGCCCGGGCGAAGGCGTCTGCCCCGTCATACCGCCGGTCTAGCGGAAAACCGTTAGGAATATGCTCCCCAAGGCCCCGTTTCGCGGGGTGCGACATTTGGCCTTGGGCCGGCCTAGGCCGTGATGTAGCGGATCAGGGCCGCCATGTTCTCGATGTAGGCGCCGGTCGAGATGCCCGGCTTGGGCACGTCGGCGATGTAGGGCGAGGTGTCGGTCGGGTCGCCCACGCGGGTCATCGAGAACTCGCCCGGGGTCACGGTGGTGGAGCCGTCGCCGATATAGGGGTTGCTGACCGCCTTCATCGGGGTGGGCCACCAGCCCTCGGCGTTCAAGCCCGCCATCAGGCCCGCGACCTCGGCGTCGGTGGTCTTCTCGCTGGTCTTCAGGGCGCCGACATTGAGGTCGGAGACCGAGATGGTCTTGGTGGTGAAGTAGCGGGGCAGGGGGCGGCTGCCGCCCTTCACCTTCAGCGGCGAGTCCTTGCTGACCACTTCGGCCGGGGTCGCCTTCAGGGCGGCGTAGCGCTTGCGCAGCTTGTCGATGTTGACTGCCCGGAACGACGAGTAGTGGACGATGGTGTTCTCCCAGTGCTTGTCGATGAAGTACTCGCCGTTGAAGACGTTCGAGCCGCGACGGTGCACGTAGAGCGGCTCGTTCGTGCCGATCTCGATGAAGGTGGGATAACGCGGGCGGCCGGGCGCGACGTTGTCGGGCAGCTTCAGCGAGGCCAGCCAGTCGATGGTCTCGGGGATGCGGTCCAGATACTTCGGGTCGCCCGTCAGCTCGTAGTAGTCCATCAGGTTTTCGAGGTTGCCGGCCGTGGTGTGGCTGGCGAAGGCCTTGGGCTCGTAGGTGCGCGCGCCGGCCGGCTTGAGGTCGGCGACGGTGTGCTGCAGGCCCCAGCCGGGCTGCGGCATCGGCTGGTGGGCGGCGATGTAGACGTCCATGGCCCGCTTGATCGGGTCCAGCACGCGTTTGTCGCCCAGGGTCTGCCAGACCATGATCAGGAACTTGACGTTCTCGTCGACCACGCCGTCGTTGAAGGTGATGTAGCCGGTGTAGTCGGGGTGGCCCTTGTTCTCGAAGCCGCTCATCAGCGGGAAGCGCTGGGGCCAGCCGCCGACCGGATACTGGCTGTCGAGGACGAACTGGATGGCCTTGTCCAGCGCCGGCTTGAAGGCCTTGTCCTTCTTTTCCAGATAGATGCGCAGCATCAGCTGGCAGCTCTCGGCGGTGCCTTCGTCGTCGAACGTGGCGTTGCCGTAGTAGTGTTGGAATTCCTCGAGCCGCCAGCCGTTCTTGCCGATGGTGTCGTACCACTTCTTCAGCGACTCCGGCCCGGCCAGGTCGCCCATGTAGTTCCAGCCGCCCGCCGGGTGCTGGATCTTGATCAGGGCCAGGGCCGCTTTCTTGGCCGCCTCGTAGTAATATTCGTCGCCCGTGGCGTGATAGGCGTCGAGGAACAGGTGGCCCATGGTCGCCGTGCCGGGCGGCTGGACCCAGATCATGGTCGGGAAGGCCTCCATCTCGCCGAAGCGGCGCGAGAAGTCGGGCAGGTAGCTCCAGACATAGCCGCCCTCGTAGGCGGCCTTCTCGGCCATGAAGGTCGTGGCCTTCTTCATCGTCGCCAGGACCTGGTCCTTGGACGGGGCGGCGCCTTGGGCCAAGGCCTTCAGCGGGGCCATGGCCGCGGCGGCGGCGAAGGTGGCGGTGGTCGTCGCCAGCAGGCGGCGGCGGGTGAGGGGGCTAAGCGGCATGACGACGAGACTCTCCCTGGGACTTCACGTCCGAACCCCGCGACGCAAGGACGCGGCGTGGCGGCCGGGAGAGGAAGCGGGAGGGCCTTACCAAACCCTCGCGTTCCTGGTCGTCCTCCCGGTCGGTCCTTGCCGAAACCCTTGTCGCCGTTGGGGCGGCGTGTGTTGGGCATAGGTATGATACCGGTGTCATGACTTGACCAGCGCCTTTTGGTAAAGCTTTGTTATGTGACGCCGGCGTCATTCTCCTGCGACAGGCCGTCACGTTGTACCGGGACGGCCGTCGAGCGAGAACGGGGCATCGGTTTTTGAGGCGACGCCGCCGCGCCGGTTCTGGTAGCGCGCGACGCCGTCCTGTTGGGGAACAGGACGACGGCCCCGGGTCAGGAATGACTCGGGGCCGTTTTCAGTTCTGACACCGGTGTCCGGCCTAAGCGCTTGATTTTACGTGATGTTACACCGTTCTGCGACCAGCGGTCACATGGATGGCGTCGTTCATCTCCCGTAAATGTTCAGCATGCCCAGCCAACTCGACCATTTGAACGAAGCCGAGCGTCTCGAGCGGCAAGCCGAGCTCGCCGACAGCGATCACGCCCGCGAGGCGCTGCGCCGCATGGCCCAGACGTCGCGTCTGTCGGCGGCCCTGGTCGGCATGCTGGAAGCCAGCCGCGAAGAACTGCCGGGCTGAGGTTGGATCGGTCGTTTCCCAAGAAGTCCGTCCCCAAAATACACGCATCGCTTGAATTGCTGCGCGGCTCGGTGAACATGGGTTCCAGCAAGGAGACCCTGGTGTCGGGCGAGGGATCGGACAAGACCGTTCTGGAAGGCGCGGGGGCGTACTTCCTCAGCATCGTGGAAGCCAGCCGCGACTGCATCCGGGTGATCAGCCCCGAAGGCTTCGTCGAATACATGAACGCCCGCGGCCAGGCGCTGTTCGAGATCGAGGACTTCGCGGGCCGCAACCGCAACCGCTACTGGCCCGAGATGTGGCCCGCCGAGAGCCGCACGGCCGTCGAGCAGGCCCTGCGGACCGCCCTGGCCGGCGAGGCCTCGGCCTTCCGCGCCCAGTGCCCGACGGCCAGGGGCGAGCCGCGCTGGTGGGACACCACGGTGTCGCCCATCCTGTCGGAAGAGCGGGGGGACGAGGGCCGGGTGATCCGGGTCCTGGCCACCTCGCGCGACGTGACCGGCGAGGTGCGCGCCGAGGCCCACCGCCAGCTGCTGGTCAACGAGCTGAACCACCGGGTGAAGAACACCCTGGCCACCATCCAGTCGATCGCCAGCCAGTCGCTGCGCAACGCCGGCGTCGACCTGGCCGTGCGCGGGGCGTTCGAGGGACGGCTGATGGCCATCGCCGCCACCCACAACGTGCTGACCGACGAGAACTGGTCGGCCGCCAGCCTGCGCCAGATCATCGACGGCTCGGTCACGCCCTATCGCGCCAATCCGGGACAGCTGACGATCAGCGGCCAGGACCTGATGGTCTCGCCCAAGCCCGCCGTGGTGCTGGCCCTGGCCTTCCACGAGCTGGCGATCAACGCCCTGAAGTACGGCGCCCTGTCGTCGGCCGGCGGCCATGTCGACATCGGCTGGTCGGTGGCGGGCGGCGACCGGCTGGACATCACCTGGACCGAGCAGGGCGGCCCCACGGTGCGCCCGCCCGAGCGGCGCGGGTTCGGCTCGCGCATCGTCGAGCTGGCCCTGCCCAATGAACTGGGCGGCGAGGTCGACATCGACTACCGTCCCGAGGGGCTGCGCTGCCGCATCCACGCGCCGCTGGCCGCCCTGGACAAGGTCGACGCCTTCATGCCGCTGGCCTGAGGACGGCTGAGGCCGAGTGCAGGCGAGCGCCGCCAATGTCCTGACACGGTGAACCCCGATCCTCCTGGGCCGTTGTGCAAGCTTGAGCGGCGTTGAGGTCGCGGAGGCGCGTCGCTGATGATCCCTGGGAGCATGAAGGCAAGGCTGGCGTCCGCCTGGACGGTCTCGCGCGCCTTCGTCGTCCGCCATCGGCTGTGGTTCGGGGCGGGGATCGGGGCGCTGCTGCCGCTGGCGGTCCTGCTGGTCTGGCTGGGCGCCAGCCTGCCGATCTCGCGCGCCCTGGAGCCCTTGCCCAACCGGGCGCTGATCCTGCTGGACGACCAGGGCCGGCCGTTCGCCCGCCGCGGGGCCTACAAGGAGGCGCCGGTGGTCATCAAGGCGCTGCCCAAGCACGTCCCGGCCGCCTTCATCGCCATCGAGGACCGGCGGTTCTACCACCATCTGGGCGTCGACCTCGGGGGCATGGCGCGGGCCCTGGTGGTCAACGCCAAGGCCGGCCGCACCGTGCAGGGCGGCAGCACCATCACCCAGCAGCTGGCCAAGAACGCGTTCCTGAAACCCGAGCGCAGCCTGCGCCGCAAGGGCCAGGAGGCGCTGATCGCCGTGTGGCTGGAGCTGCGGCTGTCCAAGGACGAGATCCTGTCGCGCTATCTCTCCAGCATCTATTTCGGCGACGGGGTCTACGGCCTGGGCGCGGCGGCGCGGCACTATTTCGGCAAGCCGCCCGAGCAGCTGTCGATCGGCGAGGCGGCGATGCTGGCGGGCATGGTCAAGGCGCCGGTCGACCTGGACCCGGTCGACCATCCCCAGGCGGCCGGCGCGCGGGCCCGGCTGGTGCTGGACGCCATGGTCGACACCAAGGCGGTCACCCGCGAGCAGGCCGACGCGGCCGGCCACGTCGTCGTCACGACCACCCGGGCCGACCTGCCGGTGGGCGGCTATTTCGCCGACTGGATCTCGCCGCAGGTGAAGTCGGCCTTCGACGGTCCGGGCTACGGCGAAGTGCGCGTGCCCACCACCCTGGACGGCCGCCTGCAGCGGATCGTCGAGCGCGCCGTGGCCGCCGACATGAAGGGCGCTGCCAAGCGCAAGGTCGGCCAGGTGGCCGTGGTCGCCATGCGTCCGGACGGCCGGGTCGTGGCCATGCTGGGCGGGACCAACTATCGCCAGACCCCGTTCAACCGCGCCGTCCAGGCCAAGCGCCAGCCGGGCAGCGCCTTCAAGCTGTTCGTCTACCTGGCCGCCCTGCGCGACGGGGCCACGCCGGACAACCTGGTGATCGGCGATCCCGTCACCATCGGCGGCTGGACCCCGGCCAACTACGAAGGCGGGGGCGGGCGCGACCTGACGATCCGCGACGCCTTCGCCCAGTCCAACAACGTCATCGCCGCGCGCGTCTACCAGCAGGCCGGCGGACCGGCGGTGGTCCAGGCGGCGCGGGACCTGGGCATCGTCTCGCCCCTGCGCCAGGACGACGCCACCCTGGCCCTGGGCACGGCCGAGACCAGCCTGCTGGAGCTGACCAGCGCCTACGCCGCCGTCGCCTCGGGCAAGACGCCCGTGCGGCCCTATGGGCGTCCGGACACGGTGGGCGCCTCGGTCCAGGATCTCGATCCCGATCAGCGCGCCGCCCTGCTGGACCTGCTGGGGGCGGTGGTCGAGGAGGGCACCGGCCGCGCGGCGCGCCTGGGCCAGAAGGCCTACGGCAAGACCGGCACCACCCAGGACTATCGCGACGCGGTGTTTGTGGGCTTCACCGGCGACCTGGTGGTCGGGGTCTGGGTCGGCAACGACGACCATTCGCCGATGACCCGCATGGTCGGCGGCGACCTGCCGGCCCGCATCTGGCGCGACGTGATGACCGCCGGCCTCAAGGCGGGCCTGGTGGCGCGCGACGCCCCGCCCGAGCCGCGCTACCGCCAGGTCGAGCCCGACGAGGTCGAAGAGGCGCCGCGTCCGAAGCATGTGCCGAAATGGCTGCGGCGGATCTTCGGGCTCTGACCCTTCAAGATAATCCGCTCATCGGCGAATGCCGGGATGAGCGGAAGCAAGAGTGGTCCGGGCCTTGCTGCCGGACTGAGGCCGCGACCCAGAATGGGACGCCTTTCGACCGCCGTTCGGGGGAGCGGTCGCTGGGCGGCTGGGCGGCGTAGTCGGAAAGGCTTTGACGATGAACCCGAAGGCAGCGCTCCTGATCGGAGCCGCGACGATGACGCTCGCCGCGTTGGAACCGGCGACCGCCGCCCTGGCGGACGGCTATCCGTCCCGCGCCACGCCCATCACCCAGGCCGCGCCGAAGCCGGCGGCCAAGCCCGCCCCCAAGCCCGTCGTCAGGACCCGGGTCAAGGTCGTCGAGCGCCCGGTCTATGTCGAGAAGGTCGTCAAGCAGCTCGTCTATGTCGATCACCCCGTCGACCGCGTCGTCGAGAAGCGGGTCGAGGTGCCGGTGATCGTCGAGAAGACCGTCGACCGCCCGGTCTATGTCGATCGTCCGGTGGACCGGATCGTCGAGAAGCGCGTGGAAGTGCCCGTCGAGCGCATCGTGGAGAAGCGCGTCGAGGTGCCGGTGGTCAAGATCGTGGAAAAGCCGGTCGACCGCATCGTCGAGAAGCGGGTCGAGGTCCCGGTCGAGAAGATCGTTCGCGTGCCGGTCTATGTCGAGCGCGAGGAACGTCGCGGCTGCGACTGCGACGACGACCGTCGCGGCTATCAGGAACGCGCCTACCAGGATCGCGGCTATCGCCAGCAGGGCCGGGTCGAGAGTCAGGTCGAGCGATCGGAAGAGACCTACGAGTCCGAAAGCTCGCGCTACAGCGAGGAAGGCCAGGGCTGGAGCTACCAGGGCAGCTACATGGCCGGCGACGGCTACGCCCAGTCGCTGGAGGGGACGGCCGGCGGCGGCTACTACGGCTCGTCCACGGCCCGCTACGGCGTCGGCGGCGGCTGGATCGGCGGCCAGGCCTATGGACGGTCGGGCTACGCCCGCGGCTGGTCGGGCGCGTCGGCGTCGTCCAGCGCCCAGGCCAGCTCCAGCGCCAGTTCGTCGGTCAGCGTGACGGTGTCGCGCGGCGGGCGGGGCGGCGGAGGCGGCCATGGCGGCGGCTCCACGGGCGGTCACGGCGGCTGCTGCGGCCGTTAACCGCGTTCGCGCAGAAACACGGGTTCACGGAGCGAAAACGCGCCGTTCTGCATAGTCTGGCCCTTGGAATCGGTCATCATTCGCTCACTGGGGGATCACGCGCGACGCGAGTCGCCTGATCGGGAGCGGATCGTGGACTTGATCCTGGTGGTCACCAAACCGTTCGATTGGTGTGTCGAACGCAAGGGGCAGACCCTGTCGCGCCATTCCAGCCAGGAAGCCGCCTACAAGGCCGCCCTCGACTACGCCAGCGCGCTGTTCGAGGAAGGCATCCGCACCCAGGTCACCATCAAGCCCGAAGCCCGCACCTTCGCCGGCGTCACGGCGGAGTGACCTCCGCGCCGCCATGGCCTAAGACCCGGGACAGGTTCGAAGTCCTTGGGAGCGGAAGCTCGTGCAGATCGCGGTTCTGACGTTCGACGGTTTCAACGAGTTGGACTCGTTCATCGCCGCCGCGATCCTCAACCGCATGAAGCCCCACGGCTGGAAGGCGCACATCACCGCGCCGACCGACGAGGTGACCTCGATGAACGGCGTCGTCGTGCGTCGCCAGAAGCCGCTGGCCTTCGCCGCCGAGGCCGACGCGGTGATCATCGGCAGCGGCGTGAAGACGCGTGAAGTCGCCGCCGACGCCGGGCTGCTGTCCCAGATCGGCCTGGACCCGGCGCGCCAGCTGATCGCCGCCCAGTGCTCGGGCACGCTGCTGCTGGCCCGCCTGGGCCTGATCGACGGCGTCCCCGCCTGCACCGACCTGACGAGCAAGCCCTGGGTGGTCGAGGCCGGCGTCGACGTCATCGACGCCCCGTTCTTCGCCCGGGGCAATGTCGCCACGGCCGGCGGGTGCCTGGCCTCGCAGTACCTGGCCGCCTGGATGATCCTGCGCGCCGCCGGCCGCGCGGCGGCTCGCGACGCGATCCACTATGTCGCTCCGGTGGGCGAGAAGGACGCCTGGGTCGAACGGACGATGGGTGTCGTCCAGCCCTTCGTGGTCGATGAGCTGGCGGCGGAATAGGGCGCGGCGATGATCGATCCGTTGATGGACAAGCTGCGTCCCGGCTGGCGTGAGCGGCGGGACGCCCAGAGGTCGTGGTGGAAGCCCATCGAGGTCCTGCTGGTCCTCGGCCTGTGCCTGGTCTCGTACGTCTGGTTCTGCCGGCACCTGGTCTGGGGCCTGCACGTCGTGTTCCATCGCGAGGACGCCGGCCGTTTGGCCCAGGTGATGGCCGGGCCGGTCCAGGCGCTGCCGCTGATCGTCCTCCTGGTGGCCGTCTTTCCGTTCCTCTGCCTGGCGGGGGTGGTCGTGAACACGATCGTCTATTTCATCCCGCCGCTGCGACGGGTGTCGGAAAAGGGGTCGGATCGAGTGGCCGGGCTGACCATCCGGCACGCCAATCGCCAGCTGTTGGCCGTCGGCGGAAAGGCGGCCCTGGTCGCCGCGCCGCTGCTGGTGCTGTTGGCCGCCTGGCCGTTCCACCGCCACTAGGGCGTCCGCGCGGCCTCGCGACGTGCAATTCCCCCAGCGTCGCGTTATGAGGGAGTCGCTAGATTTCGCGGGGGTAGGGGTTCATGGAAGATCCGCCGAAGCGTTCCTTCATAACCGGCGAAATTGACGTCAAAGCCCTGATCGCCTTCGTGTTCGGCGCGATCTTCATCATCACGATCCTGGCGTTCGCGACGATCGTGAAAAATCCCAGCTCGACCGCGATCTGGACCTATCGCGTGATCCTGGCCCTCGCCGCCGGCGGCGTCGCGGCGATCCTGCCCGGGTTCATCGACGTCAAGTACAAGAGCTTCGTCCAGGCCGGCGGCGCGATCGGCGTGTTCGTGCTGGTGCTGATGGCCTTTCCCACGCCCAGCCCAGCGCCCGAGAAGCCGGCCGCAACCGAGAAAGCCGCCGAGGCGCCGTCCCAGGCGTCTGGCCAGGCGTCTGGCCAGGCGGCCCCGCCAACGGCCTCCCAGCCGATCGTCTGGCCGACCGAGGATCCGGACTTCGTGGCCCGCAAATACGTCGAGCTGGTCGACAACGAAAAGTATCTGGAAGCCTACGAGCAGATCGACAAATCGATCGGCATCCCGTGGGCCACGTTCGAGGCCTCGTACAAGGCCGGGCACGCGCCGCTCGGCGTGGCGGAGGATCGCCGCCAGACCGGAGCCAAGCGCGAGATCGACCCGCCGGGCAAGGCCAAGGGCGGCTATGCGATCGTCACCTACCAGACCAAGTTCGCCAAGGAAGCCAAGTGCCGCGAGGAGGTCGTCGCGCTCAGGGCGATGCCCGACAACAGCTGGCGCGTGGCCAAGCACGAAAGCTCGCCCCAGCTGGTCGACTGCATCGGCCTGTAGGACCGGCCCTCAAGACGCCAGGCAGACCTCCACGCACCGCTTGGCCAGGGCCTCGGTGGCGTCGATGAACGGCACGGTCAGGTCGGCGCCGCCCATCACCAGCGGCACCTCGGTGCAGCCGGCCACGACCACCTGGGCGCCCTTGCCGACCAGCCGGTGGGCGAGGGCGGCCATGGTCTCGCGGCTGTCCGGCCCCAGGTCGCCGTGCTTGATGCGGTAGAGCAGGGCCATGAACTCGACCTGCTCGTGGTCGTCCAGGGTGACCGCCTCGATCCCCAGGTGCGAGAAGGTCCGGCGATAGAGGGCCAGGGCCCCGCCGGTGCCCAGCACGCCGACGCGCTCGGCGCCGTCCTTCTTCGCCGCCAGACCGGCCGTCTCGATCAGGTCGACCAGGGGCAGGCCGCTGGCCTTCACCTGGTCGGCATAGGCGTGGGCGGTGTTGCAGGCGATGGCCAGCACCTGGGCGCCGGCCTCGCGCAGGCCCACGGCCATCTCGGCCAGGACGGGACCGGCCGCGTCATAGCTGTTGTTGCGGTCGGGGACCTTGGGGTTGATGTCGACCAGCACCCGCAGGTGGTCCTGCTCGCGGCTGACCGGCGTGGCCGCCTGCAGCTTGGCCAGGAAATCCAGGGTGGCGGCGGGGCCCATGCCGCCCAGGACGCCCAAAACTTTCGAATGGGGGGTCTTAGACAAGGGCGGCCTCCAGTTCGCTCTGATAGCCGAACAGGCCCTGGGCGCCGCCGGTGTGCAGGAACACCACGCGCTGGCCCTTGAAGGCGCCCTTGCGGGCCTGGTCGATCAGGCCCTTCATCGCCTTGCCCGAATAGACCGGGTCCAGCAGCAGGCCCTCGGTGCGCGCGGCCAGGGTCAGGGCGTCGATCACGCCCTGATCGACCAGGCCGTAGCCCGCGCCGACATAGTCGCAGTCGGCCACGACGGCCTCGCGCTTCACCCGGCCGGCGGCGCCGATGGTCTCGGCCGTGGCGACCGCCAGGTTGAAGACGTTCTCCTCCTGCTTGGCCTTGGGCGCGCGGACGCCGAAGCCGAGGATCGGGATGTCGACGCTGAGCGCGGCGAAGCCGGCGACCAGGCCCGCATGGGTGCCGGCGCTGCCGGTGGCGGTGACCAGGCGGTCGATCTTCAGGTCCAGGGCGTCGGCCTGGACCACCAGCTCGCGGGCGCAGTCGACATAGCCCAGGGCCCCGACCGTGTTGGAGCCGCCGCCGGGGATGACATACGGCTTGCCGCCCCGCTGACGCACCGCATCGGCGCTGCTCTCCAGCTCGGCGACCATGTCGGTCCCGCCGGGCACGAAGCGGATCGAAGCGCCCATCAGCCGGTCCAGCAGCACGTTGCCGTTGCCGACATAGTCGCTGGCCTTGGAGCCCGTGCGCTCCTCCAGGATGATCTCGCTCTTCAGGCCGAAGCGCGCGCCGGCCGCGATGGTCTGGCGCACGTGGTTGGACTGGACCGCGCCCTGGGTGACCAGGGTATCGGCGCCTTGGGCGAGGGCCTCGCCCAGCAGGAACTCCAGCTTGCGGGTCTTGTTGCCGCCGCCGGCCAGGCCGGTGCAGTCGTCGCGCTTGACCCACAGGTCGATCCCGAGCTCGGCGCCCAGGCGGGGCAGGGGCTCGAGCGGCGTCGGCAGGTGGGCGAAACGGGCGCGGGGGAAGCGGGCCAGATGCATCGGGCGTCTTTCGATACTGGAGGGCGGACGTTCGCCGATTCCCTACAGGCTCGGGCGCGGTCGTGCTATGCTGACGGTCAGAAAAGCACGACCCGGCGCGTTCTCCGCGCGACTGCCTCCAGCCGCGCCGCGCCGCCAAGAGCCGCGCCCCCAAAAGTCGCGTGGCTGGCCGCGCTGGGGAGAGGCGCATGGCTTCGATCAGGATCATCCTATGCGCGGCGGCGGCGGGGCTGCTGCTGTGCGCGGCGCCGGCGGGCGCCTCGACGCTGATCATCGGCGGCGGGGCGGCCAAGGAGTGCGCCGACGCGGCCCTGGACGGGCGCTCCGACAACGCCTCGATCACCACCTGCACCCTGGCCCTGGAGACCGAGATCCTGAACTTCCGCGACCAGGCCCGCACCTATGTCAATCGCGGCGTCCTGCACCTGCGGCAACGCGATTTCGACGGGGCGATCGGCGATTTCGACGCCGCCTCGAAGATCGATCCGGGCCTGGGCGAGGCCTATGTCAATCGCGGGGCGGCCTATGTCGGGTCCAGCCGCTACGGCGAGGGCCTGGCCCAGATCGACCAGGGCCTGGCCCTGGGCGTCAAGGATCCCCAGAAGGCCTATTTCAACCGCGCGATCGCCCACGAGAACCTCGGCGACGTGAAGGCGGCTTATCTGGACTTCACCAAGGCGGCCGAGCTCGATCCCGATTGGCAGGCCCCCAAACAAGAGCTCACGCGTTTCACCGTCAAGCGGCCCTGAACCCGACGCATTGGCGGCGTAGGTTGAAGGGCTGGAAAACGGAGCCCTGACGGCATGAGCAAGGTTCGGACGATGATCGCGGCGACAGGGCTGGCCCTGGCCTTCGCCGCCTCGGCCTCCGCCCAGATCGACCCGCGCGCCCAGCGCGAGCGCAACGCCTTCTATCTGCAGCAGGACGTCAACCGCCAGAACGCCCTGGCCGCCCAGCGCGAGCTGTCGGCGGCCCAGAGCCGCTACAACGCCCAACTGACCCTGCGGTCGCTGGACGAGGCGGCGCATCCGCCCACCGAGCCGACGCTGCGCTCGACCCTGCCGCCGGCCCCGCGCGGTCCCAGCGCCGGGGACATGGCGTCCGACATCGAGCGGATGGAGCGACTGACCGACCAGGCCCTGGCCGCCAGCAACGCCCGCCTGCGCAGCATCAAGCCGGCGTCCTGACGCCCCTTCCGGACAAGACCAGGAGATCGAACGCATGGAGTGGGGTGGCGGACGCCGCGAGGGCAATATCGAGGACCGTCGCGGCCTGGGCCCGGTGGGCCTGGCCGGCGGCGGCATCGGGGCGGTGGTGCTGGCCGCGATCGGCTATTTCGTCTTCGGGATCAGTCCCGACACCACGATGAGCGTCGTCAACGGCGCCCAGCGGCCCGCCGCCCAGGAGGGCGTGCGCGGCCAGGTCAGCGACCGCGACGGCCAGTTCGTCGACGTGATCGAGACCTCCAACACCGACGTCTGGGGTCCGTTGCTGGCCAAGCACGGCGTCAGCTACCGTCCGCCCCGGGCGGTGGTGCTGTACGACCAGGCCACGGGCACCGGCTGCGGCACGGGGCAATCGGCCATGGGGCCGTTCTATTGCCCGGCCGACAACAAGGTCTATCTGGACCTCAGCTTCTGGAACGAACTGGAGACCCGGTTCGGCGCCAAGGGCGAGTTCGCCCGGGCCTATGTGATCAGTCACGAGATCGGCCACCACATCCAGAGCCTGACCGGCGCGGCCGACGAGGCCCGGCGGCTGGGCGCGCGTGGGGCCGAAAGCGGCTCGGTGCGGCTGGAGCTGCAGGCCGACTGCTACGCCGGCGTCTGGGCCCGGCACGCGCCCGAGGCCTCGAACGGCGGCATCCAGATCACCAGGGCCGACATCGAGGACGGCCTGGGCGCGGCCTCGGCGGTCGGCGACGACGCCATCCAGGAGCAGGCCCAGGGCCGCGTCATGCCCGACAGCTTCACCCACGGCACCAGCGCCCAGCGGATGCGGTGGTTCGGCAAGGGCTACGACGCGGGCGACCCCGGCGCGTGCGACACGTTCGGGGCGCGGACGCTCTAGCCGCCCGCCCATCTCTAATCGCTTGATTGGGCGGCGCGTTCGATCAGGTCGGTGATCGCCTGAGGGTGCGAGATCATCGAGACGTGGCTGGACGGCAGCTCGATGGTCGTCGCCTTCATCCGCTGGGCCAGGAAGCGCTCAAGGTCCGGCGAGGTGGTCTCGTCGTGGGCCGAGACGGCGTAGTAGCTGGGCTTGCCGCGCCAGGCCGCGACCGTGGTCCTGGCGGCGAACAGGTCCGCGGCGATCGGCTGCTGGGCGGCGTACAGCACCCGCGCCCGGGCGGTCGGGACGTCGCCGGCGAAGTGCTTGAGGAAGGCGTCCTCCGTCAGCCGCGAATAGCCGTCGGTCGTCACCACCCCGGCGCGGGCCGGCATGGTCGGATAGCGCGCGACCAGGGCGGCGAAGTCCTCGCCGGCGTCGGGCGCGCGGGCGGCCACATAGACCAGGGCCGTGACCTTCGGATCGTCGCCGGCCTCGCTGATCACCACCCCGCCCCAGGAATGGCCGACCAGCACGGTCGGGCCGTCCTGCAGGGCCAGGGCGCGGCGGGTGGCGGCGACGTCGTCGGCCAGCGAGGTCAGCGGGTTCTGGACGACCGTGACGTTGTACCCGGCCGCCTGCAGCCGCACGACGACGTCGCTCCAGCACGAACCATCCGCCCAGGCGCCGTGCACCAGCACCACGTTGCGGACGGGCGCTCGGGCGAGCGCGCGCGGGGCGATCGCCAGGGCCGTCGCGCCCAGGACCGCGCCGAGCACGGCGCGACGGTTGGAAACGGGGCCTTGCTCGAGCTTCGATCGCGCCATGCCGACATCCTCCGGGCTCCGGGTCACAGGATGCCATTCGCGCGGGCGGGAGGGAAGGTTACGCCGGCGGCGCGGCGGGCAGGCGATTGCCCAGATACTCGGCCGGGTTCACCGCCGTGGGGTGACCGCGGTTGCTCAGCACGGCGGTGACGTAGCCGGAGCCCGGATAGATCGCCAGGTCGCCGTTGACCCCCGGCGCGCCGCCGCCGTGGCCGTAGCAGGTCGCGCCGTTGCGGCTCTGGATCCGGAAGCCCAGCCCCCACTTCGACGCCCCGCCGGCTGCGACCCTCGGCGTGGTCGCCAGCGTCGTATGGGCGGCGTCCAGCAGGCGGTGTTCCCGCAGGGCGGTCGCGAAGGCGTGGAGGTCGTCCACCGTCGAATAGCCGCCGCCGGCGGGCAGGCCGACATAGGGCGTCAGCGGCTTCAGGCCCGCCAGGGCGCTTCCGGCATAGGGCAGGGCGTCGCCCTCGCGCGGCCGCTGGCCGGTCGCGCTCATGCCGGCCGGTCCGAAGACGTGGTCGTCGAAATAGGCTTCGTAGGGCCGGCCGGAGACCCGTTCGAGGATCGCGCCCAGCAGGACGAAGCCGTAGTTGCTGTAGGCGAACCGGGCGCCGGGCTCGAACAGCGGCTCGCGCGGGCCGTACAGCCGCACATAGTCCGATACCGTGCCCAACTCGGCCTGATGGGCGTCGTGGAACGGGCCGAAGATGTCGCCTGTGCCGCCGGTGTGGGTCAGCAGGTGCTCGACGGTCAGGCGCTTGGCCAGGGCCGCGTTCGGATAGTCGGACAGCAGGGCGGCCACCGGCGTGTCCAGCGCCATCCGCCCGGCCTGGACCTGCTGCAGGATCGCGACGGCGGTGAACATCTTGCCCATCGAGCCGATGCAGAACCGCGTGCCGGTCTCGACCTTGCCTCGTCGGGCGCGGTCGGCCAGCCCGTAGGCCTCGCGTAGGATCACGCGGTCCGCCCGCGCGGCCAGCACGGCGCCGGAGAAGCGGTCGGCGGCGGCCTCGGCGCTAAGCTTGCCGGCCAGGGCGGCGACGGCCTGGGCCTCGCCGAGCCGGGCGATCCGGAAACCGTCCGGGGGCGTGGCGCCCGAGAACGCGATGTCGGCCAGGCCGCCTTCCGGTCCGGCGGTCACCACCACCTTGGAGAACCGGTCCCAGGCGCGGTCCTGGACCCAGACGGTCAGCTCGCCGGGCCCGGTCGCCTCAGCGCGCAGCACGGTGAAGCCGCCGGACGCCTCGCGCGTGGCCAGGTCCTCGTCGACATAGGGCAGGGCGTCGGGCAGCCGGGCCTGGATGAAGGCGCGATAGGCGGCCGGATCGTCGCCGTTGAACACCGCCAGCCATTGCCGGAACCAGACCTTGGCGGGCTCGTCGCCGGCCAGGTCCGACGCGGGATCGGCGCACCGGCAGGCGCCGGCGGGCAGGCCGAGGCCGAGGAGGGCCGCGCCCGCCATGAAGTCGCGTCTGTTCATCCGCCGGCGTCTCCTGTAGAGGTGACGAGAGAAATGTAAGCGCTTACGGATTCTGTCAATGGCCTCCGAAGACACGTCCTCCGACAGCAACTCTGGCGACTACCCCCGCGCCTCCGGCGCCGCCGCCCTGGGCGCGCGGCTGCGGCGGCTGTCCGAGCGGATCGACCGCGACGCCGGCCGGCTGTACGCCGCGCTCGACGTGCGGTTCGAGCAGCGCTGGTTCGGGGTGCTGAACCAGCTGGTCCTGCACGGCCCGCGTTCGGTCGGCGACCTGGCGGCCGCGCTGGGGGTCACCCACGTGGCGGTCAGCCAGGTGCGCCAGGCCCTGGTCGCCGAGGGGCTGGTGGCCGAGGACCGCGACCCGCGCGACGGCCGCAGCCGGGTCCTGCGCCTGACCGACGACGGCGAGGCCCTGGCCCGGCGGCTGGCCCCGGCCTGGGACGCGCTCTCGGCGGCGGCCGTCGAACTGGACGCCGAGGCGCGCGACGTCCTGGCGGCGCTGGACCGGCTGGAGGCGGCGCTGGACCGGTCGTCGATCCTGGAGCGGTCGCGGCGCATTCTCGATAGCGCCCGCCCTTGACCCGCGCGTCAGTCGGTCTAGGGTCGCCCCGTTCACCGGGGGGCCGCTTCGCGCGGCTGAGATTGGGCCTGGCCCTGACCCGTCGAACCTGATCCGGGTCATGCCGGCGAAGGGAGGGAACGCGGTCGGAACGCTCGAACCCCGTCCGTAAACCGACTTAAGCGCGACACGTCCGGGTCTCCTTGAAGCTGAAGGAGCGCCCGAAATGAACATCCAGTCCACCATCAAGGCCGTGGCCGAGACCCTGTCGACGGGGCCGATCCCCGGCTCGCGCAAGGTCTATCAGGCCGGCGAACTGTTCCCCGACATCCGCGTGCCGTTCCGCGAGGTGGCCGTCCACCCGTCGGCCAACGAGCCGCCGGTGACGATCTACGACCCGTCCGGTCCCTACAGCGATCCGTCGGTCGCCATCGACATCGAGAAGGGCCTGCCGCGCTCGCGCGAGGCCTGGGTCGTGGCGCGCGGCGACGTCGAGCTGGTGACCGATCCCCGCCAGGTGAAGCCCGAGGACAACGGCTTCGCGGCCGGCAAGCACCTGGCGCCGGAGTTCCCGGACACCTCGCGCAAGATCTACCGCTCCAAGCCCGGCAAGCTGGTCACCCAGCTGGAATACGCCCGGGCCGGGATCATCACGGCCGAGATGGAATACGTCGCCATCCGCGAGAACCTGCGCCGTGAGCAGACCCGCCCGTGCGTGCGCGACGGCGAGGACTTCGGCGCCTCGATCCCCGACTTCGTGACCCCCGAGTTCGTGCGCCAGGAAATCGCGCGCGGCCGGGCCATCATCCCGGCCAACATCAACCACGGCGAGCTGGAGCCGATGGCGATCGGCCGCAACTTCCTGGTCAAGATCAACGCCAACATCGGCAACTCGGCCGTGCTGGGCACCGTGGCCGACGAGGTCGACAAGCTGGTCTGGGCCACGCGCTGGGGCGCCGACACGGTCATGGACCTGTCGACCGGCCGCAACATCCACAACATCCGCGACTGGATCATCCGTAACTCGAGCGTCCCGATCGGCACGGTGCCGATCTACCAGGCGCTGGAGAAGGTCAACGGCGTGGCCGAGGACCTGAACTGGGAGGTCTTCCGCGACACCCTGATCGAGCAGTGCGAGCAGGGCGTCGACTACTTCACGATCCACGCGGGCGTGAGACTCCCCTTTGTCCCGATGACTGCAAAACGGGTGACGGGCATCGTCTCGCGCGGCGGCTCGATCATGGCCAAGTGGTGCCTGGCGCACCACAAGGAGAACTTCCTCTACGAGCGGTTCGAGGACATCTGCGAGATCATGCGCGCCTACGACGTGTCGTTCTCGCTGGGCGACGGCTTGCGTCCCGGCTCGACCGCCGACGCCAACGACGAGGCCCAGTTCAGCGAGCTGCGCACCCTGGGCGAGCTGACCAAGGTGGCCTGGAACCACGGCGTGCAGGTGATGATCGAAGGGCCGGGCCACGTGGCCATGCACAAGATCAAGGCCAACATGGACGAGCAGCTGAAGCACTGCCACGAGGCCCCGTTCTACACTCTCGGCCCGTTGACCACCGACATCGCCCCTGGCTACGACCACATCACCAGCGCGATCGGCGCGGCGATGATCGGCTGGTTCGGCACAGCCATGCTCTGCTACGTCACGCCCAAGGAGCACCTGGGCCTGCCGGACCGCGACGACGTCAAGACCGGCGTCATCACCTACAAGCTGGCCGCCCACGCCGCCGACCTCGCCAAGGGCCACCCCGGCGCGGCGATGTGGGACGACGCCATCAGCCGGGCGCGGTTCGAGTTCCGCTGGGAGGACCAGTTCAACCTGGGCCTCGATCCGGAAACGGCCCGCAAGTTCCACGACGAGACCCTGCCCAAGGAGGCGCACAAGACCGCGCACTTCTGCTCGATGTGCGGGCCCAAGTTCTGCTCGATGAAAATCAGCCAGGAGGTCCGCGACTTCGCGGCCGGCAAGGCGCCCAACAGCGCCGAAATCGGCATGGCGGAGATGAGCGAGAAGTTCAAGGAACAGGGCTCGGAGATCTATCTGAAGACGGAGTAGGCATTGCAGCTCAGGGCGGCGAGAAACGTTATTTCATCGCCGCCCACAAAGGCGGTGAAAGGGGATGCCCAATGCAAACCTCTTTGAAAGCGCCTGGCCCATAAGCGTGGTCGACGTATATGGTCCAATAATAGGGTGTAATTCGTGGACCACAGGCTGACTCGACCCGAGGCCCGGTTTGAAAGAGCCGGGCCTTTGTGATGCACCGATCCTCGGTTCGCGTCCTGCGGTCGATGCATCGCGCTTTACGGAGACGCAGGGGATGCTGGGGTTGATATTGGCGGCTGGGGTACAGGCCGCCGCGCCGGCCGCCATGGCCGATCCGCTGGCGCCCGCCCGCATCGGCGACCTGCAGTGCTATCGGCCCGATCCGGTCCGCAAGACCTGCCGGTCCATGGCCGGCTACGCCTTCGCGGCCGACGGCAAGATCCTCAACAGGGCCGAGGTGCTGCTGCAGGACGCGCCGCCGGTGACCATGACCACGGTCACGCCGGTGACGGTGAAGGACGGGGCGGTCTGCGGACCGATCTCGGGGATCGACAAGGCCCAGATCGCCTTCCGCGGCCGCCGCATCCCGGAGGCGGACGCCGTCCCGATCCGCGCCCAGATCCAGCAGTCCATGGCCGACGTGCTGGGCCAGGAGGTCTGCACCACCTATCGCCGCAGCGGCGACTGGTGGATCGCCGAGGTCAAGCTGAACGGCGTGGCGCGGCCGGACATGGGCGACACCCTGATGTGGGTGCCGGCCTCCGCCGGCTACTCGGTCCAGCCCTGACGGGTCAGCTCGAACTGGCCGAGGCGAACCGGGCGCGCATGGCCTCGTCCGGCTGTTCGCGCCAGTAGAAGTACAGCAGCACGGCCATGGCGCCCGACAGGGTGTGCCACAGCAGGCCGTGCGGCTGGAACCCGCTGGTGGCGCTGCACAGCGGCCCGCCGGTCTGGGACAGGATCTGGAACATGGTGGCCAGGCCGAAGCAGCCGGCGCCGACCCACCAGAAGATGGTCGCGCGCTTGGACCAGCCGTCCCGCCAGTCGGTCTTGACCTGGTCCCACCAGGCCGAGGGGCCGCCCAGGCGGATCATGTCGTAGATCTGCAGCGCCAGTTCGGTCAGGAAGTACAGCCCGACCAGCGAGCCGATCAGCTTCATCGAGATCAGGGGCACGTCGTCCAGGATCCGGTTCAGCATGGTGAAGACGATCACCAGCACCGCGTAGGCGCAGTAGAAGAACACCCCGATGTCGAAGCGTCGTCGGACCGTGATGACGGGCAGGAACGAGGCGAAGACGTACATCGACATGCCGTCGAACCAACTGACCGTGCTGGACAGCGAGGCGTGGAACCACATGCTGCCCAGGCCCAGGAACAGCACGGCGAAGACCCAGACCTCCGGGACCCAGCTGCCGGAATTGTAGAAGACGTTCCTGACGGTGGACTCGCCGTCGATCACCTTCTTGCGGTCGCGGCGGATCAGGAACACCACGGCCAGCGACGTGAACAGCGCGTAGTAGTTGCTGTAGGTGTTGACCTTCTGCCGGATGCCGGGCGCGCCGTTGTAGACGTCCTCGATCCGGAAGGCCTCGCAGTAGCAGCTGTCGGCGTGCGCCCAGTCGGGCCTGCCGTCGACCACCGGGGGCACCTGGACGCCCGCGGCGTTGATGTTGGTGCAGGAGTCGGGATGGGCCGGCCAGCCCAGCAGCGCGAACAGGTAGAACGGGATCAGGATCAGCAGCGCGCCGCCGCCCCACACGAAGAACCCTCTGATCGGCGCCATGAACCTGCCCTCCCGGCGTTCGCGACCGTGGAGCGCTCGTTGCAAGGCGACGCTCCGTCCGGTTGAGGAGAATGACACGGTCGCGCTTAAGTGCAATGGCGTTGGTCGGCGATCCGACCGAGGGTCGGTCCTGGGCCGACCCAGGGCGAAGGCGCGGGCGGCGACCATTTTTTCCGACGCCATGTCGGAACGCCGCGCCGTCGCCCGTCCTTTGGACGGCAACAACCCCAGGGAGGACGTCATGTCCTATGTCGACGGTTTCGTGATCGCGGTCCCCAAGGACAAGGTCGAGGACTACAAGGCGATGGCCCGGCTGGGCGGCGAGGTCTGGATGGAGTACGGCGCGGTGTCGTACGTCGAGTGCCTGGGCGACGACACGCCCTACGGCGAAGTGACCTCGTTCCCGCGCGCCGTCCAGGCCAAGGAAGACGAGATCGTGGTGTTCTCGTGGATCACCTACAAGGACAAGGCCTCGCGCGACGAGATTATGGCCAAGGTCATGGCCGACCCGCGCCTCAAGCAGGACCCCAAGGACATGCCCTTCGACGGCAAGCGCATGATCTTCGGCGGCTTCGTGCCGTTCCTGGAGCGGTAGGGAAGCCCTCGTAGGGCTGGCGCGGCCTCTGCAAGCAGCTTCACACCGTTCGCAGAGGCCGTTCTGCCCCTGTCAGCCGCCGCCCCCGCCGTCGAGCTCCTTGAGGCGCGCCTCAATGTGATCGCTAAGTTGGTAGATGTGGGTCAGCTCCGGAAGAAGGTGGCGATGCTCCTCCTTGCCAACAAAAGTACCTAGATATTTTGTGGTAATGCCATTGAAGTGCATCCGGGCGATGGTCTTTCGGTTGTTGTCATCCAAAAGTATCGCGCAATAAGACTTCGCGTCTCGGATGATGATGCGTTTGGGGTCAACAAATTTAGAAGCAATCGCCTGAATGATGTGGAAGCCGGATATTTCTTCCGCGGTCGTAATGACGCCATCCTCGTTAGGCTCTTCTTCCGGGTTGTCATTCTCCAAGATCGAAGGGTTGGAAGCGTTCAGTGCTGAGGACAACCGTTCGTTGACGAGCTCCCGAATGACGGTCGAGATCGATGAAGCTATCATTTTCCCGAAGCTATCCTTGATCGCTGGCGTCAGGCGACCTTCGTGAACTCGACCGGCGAGAAGCTTGGTGAACTCCTCGGATGGCTCGGCGAATTCCTTCTCTATCTCTTTTCTGAGAAGGGATTGTAGCTTTAGATTTCCGGCTTCCTGGACGATTTTTTCAATATCGAAGGATGCTTTCGCGAACTTTTCCAGCGTTTTGACGTCCGCAGTTTTCACGCCGTCCAGGCTGAACGTGAAGAACGGCTTGTCATCCATCTTGTTGGGGCGCTCTACATCTGAATAGAACTGATAGACAACACCATTAGTGAGAACGGCGAGTCGAGCGTCGGTAACGCTGAAATAGCGAAATAGCTGACCTGCGTGATTGATGTTGAGTTCGACGGTGGACGGTTTGCATTCGACAAGAATTGAGACCTTTCCCTCGTTGCAAACGGCGTAATCGACCTTCTCACCCTTCTTGGTGCCAACGTCCGCGGTAAATTCTGGCACGACTTCGCTCGGATTGAAGACGTCATAGCCTAGCGATTGCAAGAACGGCATAACGAGCGCCGTCTTTGCGGCTTCCTCTGTTAGCAGCACTTCCCGATGATCGAGTGCGCGCTTTTGGAGTTCGAGGATGCGTGTGGCCAAATCCATGGAACGGATCTCCCCCCAATTTTATAGCTAAGCTACTTAAGACCCAGGAGGTTCGGGTTCGCAACCTTTTGCGCGAGCGTCTTTGGCTTCACCAACCGCGAGGTGGTGTTGCTCGTGTCGCTCATCGAGTCAGTCTGGGCGGGCATGAGGTAGTCGAGGCCGACCTTCGACGCGCTTCGAGCGTGGTCTGGCGAATTTGGACAGCTACAGTCGTTGCAGGATCGCTGGGAGGTCTACAAATTCGCACGGGAAGCCAGTCTCATCGACAAGAGCCTGTCATGAGCAGTAAGCTGGACCGGGAGAACATCGCAAATGCCGTGCGCGCTGCCACTTGTGTCGCCGCGCACGGCACGCGCGAGGAGCATTCGGGCGCTTTATCGCCCCCACGCCGACTCCCTCGAGCGGGGCCGTTCCGAAGAAGGCCCAAACCGCTCGAGGCTAGGCAGCTTCGTTTCAATAGAAGAACCGCTCCTCGGCGATCTTGCCGTCGCGGATGGTGTAGAGGCCGACCTCGTCCAGGGTCGTGCGCTCGCCCGTGGCCTTGGGCGTCACCTCCATCTTGAAGCCGACGACGAACTGGTCGCCGTTGACGAAGGGGCCGGTGACCTCGAAGGCGTGGACCTCGTTGTTGGCGGCCCACCATTCGCCCTTGCCGCGCACGGCGGCCTTGCCGGCGATGCGGGCCATGTCGCCGGGCATGGCCTCGATACTGACCACGTCGTCGGCCCAGTACTTCTCGCCGGACTCGTCGAACTTGCCTTCCTTGCACAGGGCGACGAGGTCGTCGGCGATCTCTTGAACGGTCATGATGGTGCTCCGGGGTGAGGGCTTGCGGCGGGACCATCGACCCGCGCGGCGGCCCGCGCAATCGCGGCGGCGTCGGTTGATGACAGGGGGTGTCAGCAGACAGCCGGCGGGCTTTCGGTCTAGCCTGACGCCATGACTCGCACGCCCTTTTCCGGCTTCGCCGCCGCCGACCTGGCCTTCCTGACGGGCCTCGCCGCCCACAACGACCGCGAGTGGTTCACCGCCCACCGCGCCGTCTACGACGACCGCCTGAAGCCGACCCTCTCGGCCCTGATCGACGCCCTGAACGGGGCGCTGGCGGCGCGCGACCTGCCGCTGGCGGGCGATCCGAAGAAGAGCGTGTTCCGCATCCACCGCGACGTGCGCTTCTCCAAGGACAAGCGGCCCTACAAGACCCACGTCTCGGCCACCCTGACCCGCGACGGCCAGAAGCTGTCGCCGGGCCTGCTCTATGTGCACATCGAGCCCGAGGGCGGGCCGGCGCCGGCCTTCGATCCCGAGACCATCGACCCGCTGGACCCCTCGACCCTGCCGTCGGCCCAGGAGGAGCAGGCGGGTTATGCCGGCAACGGCCCGTTCGCGGCGGCGGGCTTCTACCTATCGGAACGCCCGCACATCGACGCCTTCCGCCGGGCCATCGTCGCCGATCCCAAGGGTTGGCTGGCGGTCGAGAGGGCTCTGGCCGCCAAGGGGCTGCCGCTGGAGCCCGGCGAGCCGACCAAACGCATGCCCAAGGGCTTCGAAGAGCACGCGGGCACGACGCTGGAGCCGGGTCTGAAGCGCACGCGCTGGCTGGTGCGCCGCCCTCTGACCGGGGCCGAGATCGGCGACGACGAGCTGCCCGAGCTGATCGCCGACTTCGTGGCCGAGGCCCGACCGCTGCTGACCTTCGGCTGGAAGGCGCTGCACGGCGTGAGGACGGACTAGGCGGGTTCGGCGCGGAAGCGACGCCGCGCCGGCTGGGCGGCCGCCTGGCGTCCGGCCAGGCGGGCTATGCCGCGGAAGCGCGGGCATTCCATCAGGCTGGGCGCGGTGCAGGCCACGGCGTGCAGCAGGCCGTCGCGCAGACGGGCCAGGTCGTCGATGCGGCGGTCCAGCTCGGCGGCCTTGGCCCGCAGCTGACCCTTGTCGATGGCCGGCCCCTCGCTGAGCATGGCCGCGATCTCGTCCAGCGAGAAGCCCGAGGCCCGGCCCAGGGCGATCAGCGACAGGCGCTCCACCGTCGAGGGGGCGAACAGGCGCTTCAGGCCATGGCGGCCGGTCGAGACGATCAGGCCCTTTTCTTCGTAGTATCGCAGGGCCGAGGCCCGCACGCCGGTCCGGCGCGCCAGTTCGGCGATGTCGATATCGAACATGCTTGACCTCAAGTCGGCTTGAACTTGCAGGATGCGGTCAGACCGCCAAATCCGCAACGATCGGGAGACCCGCATGACGACCGAGAACACCACCCAGGCCGCGCGAGGGGCCATGACGGCCGAATTCTGGAACACCGAGGGCGGCGAGGTCTGGGTGCGCCAGCAGGACCTGCTGGACCGGCTGAACGCCCCCATCGGCGAGGCCGTGGTCGCGCGGGCCGATCCGGGGCCGGGCAGGCGGGCGCTGGATGTCGGCTGCGGGGCGGGGGCGACGACCCTGGACATGGCCCGTCGCCTGGGGGCGGACGGGGCCTGCGTCGGCGTCGACGTCTCCGCGCCGCTGCTGGACCTGGCGCGCGAACGGGCCCGGGACCAGACGACCGGCCGGGCGGAGTTCGTCCAGGCCGACGCCCAGGACCACGCCTTCGAGGCGGGCGCGTTCGACGTGATCCTGTCGCGGTTCGGGGTGATGTTCTTCACCGACCCGGACGCGGCCTTCGCCAACCTGCGGCGGGCGTTGCGGCCCGGCGGCGCGCTGGTCTTCGCCTGCTGGCGGAGCCCGGCCGACAATCCGCTGTCCCAGGTCCCGCTGGAGGCGGCCGCGCCCTTGCTGTCGCAGCCGCCGCCGCCGCCGCGCGAGGGACCGGGTCGCTTCGCCTTCGCCGACCCGGACCACGTGCGGGGGATCCTGGACCGCAGCGGCTGGCGCGACATCGAGATCGCGCCCCTGGACGCGCCCATGCCGGCCAGCCTCGACGAGATGATGACCCTGAGCCTGGAACTGGGCCCGCTGGGCCAGATCCTGCGCCGCGAGGACGAGGCGACCCGCGCCAGGGTCACCGACGCCGTGGCCGCCCGCCTGCGCGAGGAGATGCGCGACGGCGTCGTGCCGCTGAAGGCGGCCTGCTGGCTGGTGACGGCGAGAGGGTAGGGGCCTAGTCCTTGCGGGCCTTGGCCTTGTCGCCCGTATAGACGTCCACGGCCTGCTTGGCGCCGCCGGCCTTCAGCTGGCGGATATAGGCCAGCTCGGCCTTGGCGCCGCCGTGGTCGGGCTCCAGCTCCAGCGATTTCAGATAGGCGGCCTCGGCCTCGTCCAGGCGATTGAGTTCGGTCAGGCAGAAGCCCCGGCTGCGCTCGATGCGCGCCTCGCCGTCCGGATTGGCCAGGGTGTCCAGCAGGTCCATCGGCGGCCGGGCGTCGTAGAAGGCCAGGGCCTCGGCGAAGCGGTGCTGCAGGATCAGGGCCGAGCCCTTCTCGGTGACCAGCATCAGGTTGTCTGGCTGGAAGGCCAGGCCGCGCTCCAGCCAGACCAGGGCCTCCTCGGGCTGGCGATGCTCCACCGCCAGGGTGCCCAGCAGGAAGGCGGCCGTGCCATAGGTGTTGAACACCGCGATCACCTGGCTCTGCCCCTGGCCCGCCTTGGCGGCGACGCCCGCCGCGGTCACCGTGGCGATGAGGGCGGCTTGGGAGTCGTTGACGCGGATCGTGGTCAAGCCGGGCTGGCGGTCGATCACCGGCCAGCGGGCCGGCGCGTTGGCGACCACCTTCTGCAACTGGGGAACCATCGGCTCCAGCTCGGCGAAGGAGGTCACGTGCAGGGCCTTCTCGACCACCTCGCGGTCCTTGGTCTCCTGCTTGGCGAAGGCCTTCTGGTCCAGGGCGGGCGGCGAAGCGGCCGCCTGGGCCAAGGCCTGGGCTGGCAGGGCGGCCGACGACAGAAGGGCGGCGGCGATGATCGCCTTGAAGGGGGTTCCACGCATGCGTCGTCTCCGGCAAAGCTTATGGCAAGGGTGAGCTACAGGTGTAATAAGTCAAGCCCTGCCAGGGATACGCCTCGGAACGCGCGACGACGTTTCCGCATTCCACAGCCATGCTCGCGCTCATCCTCGACCTCTCGAACATCCTCGGCGGCTTCCTGCTGGCGATCGGCCTGCTGGCCCTGATCCCCAACGCCGGCGACAACCTCGCGCGGTTCGCCGAGCGGCTGGGCCCGTTCCGCTGGATCGTCGGGGTGATCGCGCTGGTCTGCGGCGGCTTCTTCCTGATCGTCCACCTGGTCAGCGGGCCGCGCGTCTTCCACTTCGAGATCGTCGGGATCGCGGTGGGCGTGCTGCTGCTGTGGGACCGGCTGCGGGCGGGGCGGCTGGCCAATCGCGACCTGCCGGCCAGCGGGGCGCAAGGGCCGGGCCTGGTGCTGGCGGTGTTCGGGATCATCGCCATGATCGTGGGCCTGCAGGGGATCTTCACCCCCGATTGAGGCGGCGGCTATTTGACCGCCTTGGCCTGGTCTGAGGTGTAGATCTGGACCGGCTCGCTCTTGGCCACGCCCGCCCGCTTGTCGGCGATGTATTTCAGCTCGCGCAGGGCCCCGCCATGGTCCGGCTCCAGGACCAGCGACTGCTTGTAGTCGGCCTCGGCCTCGTCCAGGCGTCCCAGTTCGATCAGGGCCCAGCCCCGGGCGCGTCGCAGGCGGGCCTTGGACTTGGGATCAAAGGTGCGGTCGCCCAGGGCCAGGGTGGCGTCGTAGAGCGCCAGGGCGTCGGCCGGCCGGTTCAGCATGGCGAGGGCCGCGCCCTTCTCGGTGACGAGGTACAGATTGTCGGGCTGCAGGGCCAAGCCCTTGTCCAGCCAGGCGATCGCTTCCTCCGGCCGGCGGCGGGTGACGGCGTCGGAGCCCAGCATCAGGGCCGCCGTCGGATAGACGTTGAAGGCGGCGTCCACATAGACGGTCTTCTTCTCGGCCTTGTCGGCGCCCGCCGCCTGCAGGCCGGCCACCAGCGACAGCGCGGCGATCTCCTCGGCCCCGACGCCCCGGACGATGATGTGGCCGTTGCGCGGTTCGACCAGCGGGTAGCTGGCCGGGGCGCGGTCCAGGACCTCGCGCAGCGTCTGCAGTTGCTGGGGCGTGCGGGGCGGCGAAATCATGATGCCGCGGACGATCTTGGCGTCGGCGCGCTCCTCGGCCGTAAGCAGGGAGGGCGCCGGGGCCTGAGCCTGGGTCGGGGCCGGGGCTTGCGCCTGGCTCGCGGCCGGGGCCAGCGGGCCGGCCAGCAGCAGGGCGGCCAGGATCGTGCTGCGGACGGTCATGCGGGCCCCTAAGGCTATGCGATCCGAGGAGCTTAACCTTGGGTGGAGTCTTGGCAAGGGGCGCGCTGACGCTTCTCAATCGGCCGTTAAGGCGGCGGGCGCAGAGTTTCCCGCAATCCGCCAGCAGGGCGGAGACCAGGGAAGACCGTCATGTCCTCGACCGTGACATCCAGCTTTCGCCGCGGCCACGACCATTTCGAGCCGCAGGACACCGATCCCCAGACCCAGCGCCGCCTGCGCGGCCAGCTGGAGCAGATCGACTACACCGCCTTTGCCTCCAACACCGCCGTGATCTCGCAGGTGGTCGGCAAGAGCGACGCCGGCAAGTTCCAGCGCCTGGCGGTGGCCGCGGCCATGGCCCGGGCCCGCTGGGTGGCGGAAGCCGTGGCCATGACCGAGGGCGGGTCGGCGATCACGGCCGAGCAGACGGCGCGCCTGGCCACCCTGCGGGCCGCCTACGAGGAACTGGCCGAGGTCTACGAGGCCATGCGGCGCATGGTCGAGCGCGGCTACCTGACCTACAGCAACCCGATGGTCACCGAGGGCGGCAACGTCGTAACACGATAGTGAAATTGAAATGCGCGCATAAGTTTCATCTTGCGCTAACGTGCCGCCGCTCATTCCGAGCCGGAGGCATTGCCCATGTCGGCCTATCCCATCGCCATCTATGGCAGCGGTCTGTTTCAGGACGGTTATCCCACCCCGCCGGTGCCCTATACCCAGCAGGCCGCCCAGCTGAACGACGGGATCACCACGGTCATCCTGTGGTCGATCCACATCCACTCGGGCGGCGACCTCTATCTGAACGACACGCTGTTCGTGAGCGGCGGCGAGGTCAAATACGCCACCGACGGCAAGACCGGCGCCAATCCGGACTTCCCGGACCTGGTGAAGGCGCTGATGAGCGGCGGCAGCGTCAAGGACCTGATCGTCTCGGTCGGCGCCTGGAGCACCACCAGCGACTTCACGGCCTGGCTGGCCGCCCGCGACCAGGTGAAGGCCAACCTGGGCGCCCTGGTCTCGGCCTTCGGCGTGACCGGCGTCGATTTCGACTACGAGTCCGAGGACGGCTACACCAGCCAGGACCAGTCGATGATCGTCACCCTGACGCTCGATGTCGGGTCGCTGGGCCTCTACGCCACCTATTGTCCGTACACGGCGACCGACTTCTGGACGGGCTGCCTGACCGACGTCTACGCCCAGAACAACCAGGCCCAGATCGTCAAGTGGATGAACCTGCAGTGCTATGCGGGCGGGACGGGCAATTCGCCCACCGACTGGGCCCAGGCCGTCCAGGCGGCGGGCGAGACGGGCGTGTCCGACGCCTACGCCTTCATCGTGCCGGGCTTCGCGGTGCTGGGCGCCGACGGCTTCGGGCCCGAGGAGATGCAGCAGACCTTCCAGACCTTCGCCGGGACCGGGGTCACCGGCGGCTTCCTGTGGAACAGCAGCGGGATCTGGTCGACCGAGGCGTCGGGCGATGGTCAGCCCACGCCCGCCGACTACGCCCAGGCGATCAGCGCCGGCCTGGGCGCGACGGCCAAGCCGCGCGAGTCGGTCGAAGCCTGACGCGAAGCGGAGCGCCGACCGATCGTCGGCGCTCCGCCAAGCTGGGGATTAAGACTAGGCGGGGACCTTGTCGCCGCGATGCAGCGGGTCGGGCAGGGGATCGCCGGCCTTCACGAACTGCAGCGACACCGAATTGATGCAGTAGCGCAGCCGCGTCGGGGCCGGGCCGTCGGGGAAGACGTGGCCCTGGTGGCTGTCGCAGCGGGCGCAGCGGGTCTCGATGCGGAGCATGCCGTACGAGGTGTCGCGCACCTCCTTGACGTGTTCCTCGTCGAACGGGGCGTAGAAGCTGGGCCAGCCGGTGCCGCTCTCGAACTTGGTGCGGTACTCGAACAAGGGCAGGCCGCACTCGCGGCAGCAGTAGACGCCGGGGCTCTTCTCGCCCAGCAGGCCGCCGCAGAACGGGGCCTCGGTGCCGTGGTGCAGCAGGACGCGGGCTTCCTCGGCCGTCAGGTCGGCCTCGAGGCGCAGGCGCTCGGGCTCGGTCGGCGGGGTCAGGTCGAAGCCGGTCGTGGAGAGATGGGCTGTGTCGGTCATGAGCGGCAATATGGGCGCTCGAAGCCTTTTGCGGTAGGGGGTGATCGCCTGCTGACAGGCGCCGACGCGACGGAGCATAAGGCTGTCCTCCGCGTTCGATCCTCGTCGCCGAAAGGACCCCGCCATGACCGTCGCCGTCGCATTCCTGCAACCGGGCTGGGCCGACTGGGAGGCCGGGTCGGTGCTGTCCTACCTGCGCGAATATTGCGGGGTGCAGGTCGAGATCGCCACGCCGGACGGCGAGCCGCAGACCTCGATCGGCGGCGTTCTGGCCGCCTCGGACTACAAGTTCACCGACCCGGTGCTGTCGGACGCCGACGTCTTCCTGCTGATCGGCTCGGACGCTTGGCCCGGCTATCGCGACGAGGCCTTCGACGGCCTGCTGCGCCAGGTCCACGCCGACGGCAAGATCGTGGGCGCGATCTGCGGCGCGACCGTCGCCGTGGCCCGGGCGGGGCTGCTGGCCGGCAAGGCCCACACCTCGAACGGCGCCGAATGGCTGGCCGGCCACGCGCCGGACTATGCGGGGATCGAGGGCTATGTCGACTCGCCCAAGGCGGTGGCGGACGGCAAGATCGTCACGGCCTCGGGCCTGGCGCCGGTGACCTTCAGCGCCGCGATCGGCCGCCTGGTCGCGCCCGAGGCGGGCGCCAAGCACGACGAGTACCTGGCGCTGTTCGCGCGGGAGTTCGCGGCCTAGATTTGATCCGCTCATCCCGGCGAATGCCGGACCCAGATCCCAGAGCTGGATGGCTGATTGGAAGGGCTCAGCGGTTCTGGCGTCAGCCACACCGCCATTCCATCTGGGTCCCGGCATTCGCCGGGATGAGCGGAGTTTGGGGTTATTTCAGCGCCGCCACCCCGGCGCGAGCCACCTGGCCGTCCTGGGCGCCGGAGCCGCCCGAGGCGCCGACGGCGCCGGCGATCTTGCCGTCGATGATCAGCAGCTCGCCGCCCTCGATGGCCATCGCGCCGCTGAAGATCGAGTTCAGGGTGCCGCCCTTCACCGCCTCCTGGAAGTAGGACGTCGGCCGGCGGAAGTTGGCGCTGGTCTCGGCCTTGCGGCGGGCCACGTCGTTGGAGCCGTACTGCGTCCCGTCCATCTTCTCGCTCATCACCAGGGCGCCGTTGGGCTCGACCACCACGATCACCATGGTCCAGCCCTGCTTGCGGGCCTCGGCCTCGGCGGCGGCGACCACGGTCTTGGCCTCGGCCAGGGTGATCGTGCGGCCGTAGGCCGGGGTCGGAGCCGGCGTCGCCGGGGCGGTCTGGGCCAAGGCGGGACAGGCCGCCAGAACAGCGGCCAGGATCAGCGGGGCGAGGGCGGGGCGGAGCATCGACGGTTTCCTCTCGGGCGGCGCGACAGGCCGGTCGGGAGGGTTTCGCGATTGCGAAACGAAAACCCGTGGCTGATCGTCGCTCATTGTTTCGATCCGGCTTGGAAACCGGTGTCATGGACAATGTCACGCTGCGGCGCCGTTGCAAACCTCTGGCGGCCTGCTAGTGCCTGTCCAACGAGACAATTAGAAATGCGTAGGGAAGGGCCGGGATGTTCAAGAAGCTGCTGATCGCCAACCGGGGCGAAATCGCGGTCCGCGTGATCAAGACCTGCCGCCGCCTGGGCATCAAGACTGTGGTCGTCTATTCCGACGCCGACGCCGACAGCCTGGCCGTCGAGATGGCCGACGAGACCGTGCACATCGGCCCCGCGCCCGCCGCCCAGTCCTATCTGGTGGCCGACAAGATCATCGCCGCCTGCAAGCAGACCGGGGCCGAGGCGGTTCACCCGGGATTCGGCTTCCTGTCCGAGAACGCCGGGTTCGCCCAGCGCTGCGCCGACGAGGGCGTGGTCTTCATCGGTCCCAATCCCGGCGCCATCCAGGCCATGGGCGACAAGATCGAGAGCAAGAAGTTCGCCCAGGCCGCCGGCGTCTCCTGCGTGCCCGGCCACATCGGCGAGATCGACGACACCGCCCACGCCGTGAAGATCTCCGAGCAGATCGGCTATCCGGTCATGATCAAGGCCTCGGCCGGCGGCGGCGGCAAGGGCATCCGCGTGGCCTGGAGCCGGCAGGACGTCGAGGAGGGCTTCCCGGCCGTGCGCGCCGAGGCCAAGGCCAGCTTCGGCGACGACCGGATCTTCATCGAGAAGTTCATCGAGAGCCCGCGCCACATCGAGATCCAGGTGCTGGGCGACAAGCACGGCAACGTCGTCCACCTGTTCGAGCGGGAGTGCTCGATCCAGCGCCGCAACCAGAAGGTCATCGAGGAAGCGCCGTCGCCGCTGCTGGACGAGGCCACCCGCGCCGCCATGGGCGCCCAGGCCGTCGCCCTGGCCAAGGCCGTGAACTACGACAGCGCCGGCACGGTCGAGTTCGTGGCCGGCCAGGACAAGAGCTTCTACTTCCTGGAGATGAACACCCGCCTGCAGGTCGAGCACCCGGTCACCGAGCTGATCACGGGGCTGGATCTAGTGGAGCAGATGATCCGCTCGGCCTGGGGCGAGACGCTGGCCTTCAAGCAGGACGACCTGAAGATCAACGGCTGGGCCATCGAGAGCCGCATCTACGCCGAGGACCCGTACCGCAAGTTCCTGCCCAGCATCGGCCGCCTGGTCCGCTACGACCCGCCCGCCGAGGGCCAGCAGGACGGCTACACCGTCCGCAACGACGCCGGCGTCCGCGAGGGCGACGAGATCTCGATGTACTACGACCCGATGATCTCCAAGCTCTGCACCTGGGCCCCGACGCGCCTGGGCGCCATCGACGGCATGGGCCGGGCGCTGGAGGATTTCCACATCGAGGGCCTGGGCCAGAACATCCCGTTCCTGGCCGCGGTCATGGACCAGGAGCGCTACCGCTCGGGCAAGATCTCGACCAACTACATCAAGGACGAGTTCGCCGACGGCTTCAAAGGCGTGGACCCCACGCCCGAGCAGGTCGACGTGCTGACCGCCGTGGGCGCGGCCATGCAGCGGGTCTACGCGGCCCGGGCGCGCAATACGGATGCGGGGCTGAGCAATCCGGTGCGCACCGAATGGATCGTCGCCGTCGGCCACGCCAAGCGACGGGTGAAGCTGTCGGGCGAGGCCGAGCACCTGTCGGTCGAACTGCCCGACGAAGGCCGCACCATCGACCTGGAGACCGTCGACTGGCGTCCCGGCAAGCCGGTGTTCCTGGGCCGGCTGGACGGCAAGGCCTTCACCGTCCAGGTCACGCCGGCCGCCGAGGGCTTCACGATCCGCCACCGCGCCGCCAAGGCCAAGGTGCTGGTCCTGACCCCGCGCTCGGCCGAGCTGCACGACAAGCTGCCCGAGAAGCAGGCCGCCGACACCTCCAAGCTGGTGCTGTCGCCGATGCCGGGCCTGGTGGTCAGCATGGACGTCGTCACCGGCCAGCAGGTCCGCGAGGGCGAGGTCGTCTGCGTGCTAGAGGCCATGAAGATGCAGAACATCATCCGCGCCGAGCGCGACGGCGTCGTGAAGGTCGTCAACGCCAAGGGCGGGGACCCCGTGGCCGCCGACGAGGTGCTGGTCGAGTTCGCCTAGACATGGTCTTGTCGTCCCAGGGTAGAGCTTGGGGGATTCGATGACGTTCACGCAGAAGCTGTTCTCGTTCCAGGGACGCCTTCGCCGACGCGACTACTGGCTGCTGAGCCTGTTGCTGGTCGCGATCGCGATGGTGGCCTACGCCGTGGCGGCGGTCATGGGCGTCGAGGTCACCGGAGAGAGCGCCGAAGCGACCATCCTGCAGCTCGGTGTGAGCGCGGTGCTGATCTGGCCCAGCCTGGCCGTCGGGGTGAAGCGCTGCCATGACCGCAATCAAAGCGGCTGGTGGCTGCTGATCGAGTTCGTTCCGCTCGTCGGCGGCGTGTGGGCCCTGATCAACCTGGGCATCCTGGACGGGACCCAGGGCGTCAACCGTTTCGGCAAATCGCCGAAGGGGATAGGCGGCGAAACCGACGGCGCCCTCGCCGACGTCTTCGCCTGACGCGACGCGGGGCGGTCTCGATGAACCTTCTGCAGAAGTTCTTCAGCTTCAAGGGGCGGCTGCGCCGGCGCGACTACTGGCTGTGCAACCTGGCGCTGGGCGTGGCGATCGGGGTGATCGTCTTTCCGCTGATCATCGCCTTGAAGATCCAGCCCGAGGATCCGCGCTTCCAGGCCGCGACCCTGGTCTTCCTGTGGCCGTCGATCGCCATCCTGGTGAAGCGGATCCACGACCGCGACAAGACCGGCTGGATGGCGGCGAACTACTGGGTTCCGTCCCTGGTCTCGATGGGGCTGAGCTTCCTCTCCGACCCCGAGTTCGCCATGTGGAAGGTGTTCGTCGACATCGGAACCGGCATGGTCGGGCTGTGGTACCTGGTCGAGTTCGGCTTCATGGACGGCACCCAGGGCAAGAACGCGTACGGGCCGTCGCCCAAGGGCGTGGAGCCCACCGAGAAGGTGGCCGAGGTCTTCTCCTAGCAGAGGCCTTCCGCTGAAACGCGGCGCGGCCTAGGTTCGGGTATCGGAGTCGCTGGGGCCGGACGGGATGAACGAACGCGCGGAAGGGTGGGACCTGTTCCTGTCGGCCACGGGCCGGACCGCGCGCGGACCGTTCCTGATGGCGGCCGGAGTGCTGCTGGGCGTCGCCATCCTCTACGACGCCAGCCTGCCCGACGCCTTGCATTGGCTGACCGGCTGGCTGGTCTATCCGACCCTGGTGTTCTGCGGGGCCTGCGTGCTGTCCAAGCGGTTGCACGACCGGGGGCGGTCGGGCTGGTGGGCGGCGCTGGTGCTGATGTCGCTGGTCGCCGTCTGGCCGACGCCCAAGCACTTCCTCGACTTCCTGTTCGCCGGGATCATCGTCTGGGCGATCGTCGAGCTGGGCGTGATGCCGGGCGAGCAGGGCGCCAATCGCTACGGACCCAACCCGCTGAAGCCGGCCGCGGCGGTCTAGACTATTTGATATCCCGCTCATCCCGGCATTCGCCGGGATGAGCGGATTAAGGTCTAGACCGGCGCCTCGGCGGTCTCGATCGGCCCGAACACCCGCTGGAACGCCGCCCGCAGCGCCTCGTCCGCCTCGTCCATCGTCACCGGCAGGCCCAGGTCGACCAGGCTGGTGACGCCGTGCTCGGTCTGGCCGCACGGCACGATCCCGGAGAAGTGCTCCAGGTCCGGCTCCACGTTCAGGCTGATGCCGTGGAAGCTGACCCAGCGCCGCAGCTTGACGCCGATGGCGGCGATCTTGTCCTCGCGCGACCAGCCCGGGCCCTTGCGCTCGACCCAGACCCCGACCCGGCCCTCGCGCATCTCGCCGACCACGTTGAAGGCGGCCAGGGCGTCGATGATCCAGGCCTCCAGCGCCGCGACGAAGGCGCGCACGTCGCGTCCGCGCCTGGTCAGGTCCAGCATCACATAGGCCACCCGCTGGCCGGGGCCGTGATAGGTGAACTGGCCGCCGCGGCCGCTCTCGAACACCGGGAACCGGTCGGGCGCGATCAGGTCGGCGGGCTTGGACGAGACGCCGGCCGTGTAGAGCGGCGGATGCTCCAGCAGCCAGACCAGTTCGCCCGCCGTCCCGTCGGCGATGGCGGCCGCGCGGGCCTCCATGGCGGCAACGGCTGCCGGGTAGGGCACGTACCCGGTCGAAACCGCCCACCCCACGGGCGCGCCGTCGGGCGCTCCCAAAGACGGAAGTGTCGAATTTTCAAGGTTTAACGGGCGATCAAGCATACGGCCTTAGTCTTGCATCGGGTGGCGCGCGATCGAACGTGATCGCGTGTGAAATCCAGGGACTTACTTCGTGAGCCAGGTCAACGCCGTCAATGTCGAGATCTCCGTTCTTCTGGGACGGTCGATCCTGCCGATGCAGCAGCTGCTGCGCATGGGCCGCGGCGCGGTGATCCCGTTGGACGCCAAGACCAATGACGAGGTCTGGATCCTGGCCAACAACCACCCCATCGCCCGGGGCGAGATCCAGATCAGCGACGACCGCATCGCCATCCAGGTGACGCGCGCCGCCGACGTCTACGACTACATGGCCGGCGGGTCCTAAGGGCCGACAGAGCGCGGTTCGGGATTTCCGAACTTCGCGCTTTCCAAATCGAACTCAGTTTGCTACCTGCCGCGCCTCACCACGAGCGGTCGTGGCGGAATTGGTAGACGCGCAGCGTTGAGGTCGCTGTGGGGCAACCCGTGGAAGTTCGAGTCTTCTCGACCGCACCAAGGTGACAACGGATAGAGCGCTTCCGGCGAATTCGGTTTCCGACTCGCCGGGGGCGCTCTAACCATTTCCGGGGAAGGGCTTGGCCCTTCGCAGCATTCAGGTCACGCGCAGGACGCACGTCTTACGAGTTCAGGAGGTCCCAATGTCCCGGGAAACAACCGACCTGACAGACGATCCGCGCCACAACCTGGTCATCCCCGAACCCCAGCTGCCCGAGGATCTCGAAGACCTCGCGCTCGGCGACGACTACGCGCTCAATCCCGAATACGTCGAGATGGTCATCGACGCGGCCGACCGCGGCGACACGGCGCGTCTGCGCGAGCTGGTCCACGCGCTGGAGCCGGCCGACGTCGCCGACCTGATGGGCTTCCTGTCGGCCGGCTACCGGGAAGAGGTGATCCCGGTCCTGGACCCCGAATGGCTGGGCGAGATCATCGCCGAGCTGGACGACAACCTGCGCGAGGAAGTGCTGGAGGCGACGCCCTCGCACACCCTGGCCAAGGCGCTGGAGGAACTGGACTCCGACGACGCCGCCGACGTCATCGACGACCTGGACGAGGGCAAGCGCGCCCAGGTCCTGGCCGCCATGGACGAGGGCGACCGCGCGGCGATCGAGACGACCCTGTCCTACGAGGACGAGACGGCCGGCCGCCTGATGCAGCGCGAGTTCCTGGCCGCGCCGCAGTTCTGGACCGTGGGCCAGACCATCGACCACGTGCGCGAGAACGGCGACAACCTGCCGGAGCTGTTCTTCGACGTCTATGTGGTCGACCCGGCCTATACGCCCGTCGGCGCCCTGCCGGTCAGCCAGCTGCTGACCCACAAGCGCGAGACGCCCCTGGCCGAGATCATGGAGCCGGTGACCGAGATCACCGTCGACATGGACCAGGAAGAGGTCGCCTACATCTTCGACAAGTACCACCTGATCAGCGCGCCGGTCGTCGAGGCGGGCGGTCGGCTGGTGGGCCAGATCACCGTCGACGACATCGTCGGCGTCATCCGCGAAGAGGCGGAAGAGGACATCCTGGCCCTGGCCGGGGTGAGCGACGCCGGCCGCGACGCCAATGTCGTGGAGATCGTCAAGTCGCGCCTGCCGTGGCTGCTGCTCAACCTGGTGACCGCCACCATCGCCGTCAGCGGCGTGGCCGTGTTCCAGGGCGAGATCGCCCAGCTGGTGGCCCTGGCCATCCTGATGCCGATCGTCTCGTCCCTGGGCGGCAACGCCGGCACCCAGACCCTGGCCGTGGCCGTGCGCGCCCTGGCCAGCAAGGAGCTGACCACGGCCAACGCCCGCCGGATCATCCTGCGCGAGCTGTCGGTGGGCATCGTCAACGGCTGCACCCTGGCCCTGGTCATGGGCGGGGCGACCTATCTGTTCTTCGGTCCGGCCGACCACCACGGCAAGCTGGCGATCATCGTGGGCCTGGCCCTGATCACCAACATCTTCACCGCGGCGGTGGGCGGCATCCTGGCGCCGCTGGCCCTGGCGAAGATGGGACGCGACCCGGCGGTGTCCTCGTCGATCTTCGTGACCTTCCTGACCGACTTCACGGGCTTCTTCGCGGTCCTGCTGATCGCGGCCCTGCTGTTGCACTAAATCGGTCGAAAACGCCGTCCGTCTGGACGGCGCGGCGCGAATCCGCCACGGGCGGCGTTCATTTCATGAAAGAGGGGCCGAAAGCCCCTGCGGAACGCCAGAACGGCGCCCATCTTGCGCGGTGCACCCTGAACGCATCCGCGTCTGTCTCAAACTGGGTCATTCTAGGCGATGAAACCGCGCTATCAGGTCTCCCGCGCCGCCGTCGATCTCATCAAGAGGTTCGAAGGGTACCGGATGAAAGCCGCTCAGCTGCCCGACGGGCGCTGGACGCTGGGCTACGGCCATACCCTGACCGCGCGGGCCGGGGCGTCTGTCTCGGAACAGGACGCTGAAGCTCTGCTGCTCTACGACCTGATCACCGTGGCCCATGCGGTCAACGAGAACGTCTACGCGCCGCTGAACCAGAACCAGTTCGACGCCCTGGTCTGCTTCGCCTTCAACATCGGGACCGAGAACTTCATCCGTTCGGCGGTGCTGCGCCGCCTCAACGAGGGCGCGCCGCTGCTGGCCGCCTGCGAGATGGAGATGTGGCGCAAGGCCGACTTCGAGGGCGAGCGGATCGTCGTCGACGCCCTGGTGCGCCGCCGTTCGGCCGAGAAGACCCTGTTCCTGACGCCGACCGACGGCGGCTGGGTGGCCGCGCCCAGCTCGGTGCTGCGGCCCAAGATCGACTACGACGCCGGCAAGCTGGTGCCCAGCCAGCCGCCGGCCGCCATCACCACCTCGCTGAACGGCGACAAGGCCGTGGCCCTGCGGACGGACGGCGGGGCGACCCCGGCCCTGACCGGGAACGGACCCAGCGCCAGCGAAGTGGCCTCCGCCGCCGTCAGCGCGCGCCTCGAGGCGATCCTGCCCGATGAGACCGCCGCCGCGCCGGTCCGGCTGACGCCGCCGCAGCAGGACCTGGTCCTGCCGGAGCCGCCGGTCCTGGCCGCGACCGCCGCCGCCGCGCCGTCGCCGTTCATCTACGCCAATCCCGAACCGCCGGGCCCGATCATCGCGCCGTTCCAGCTGACGCCGGACGAGCCGGTCGCCGAGTCGGCGTTCGCGCCGCCGGCCGCCGCACCGGTCACGGAACCCGCCGCGGAGCCCGAGCCCGAGCTGTTCGAGGCCGCCCGGGCCCCGGCCGAGGCCTCGCTGTTCAATCTGGGCGGCTTCTCGACCAGCGGCGCGGTCGACCTAGCGGCCCAGGACGTGGCCCTGGCCCCGGTCCAGCCGCACGCCTTCGGCGGGATCAGCCTGCTGGTCAGCCTGGGCCTGCTGGGCCTGGCCCTGTTCGGCGGCGGCATCCTGTGGAACCTCAGCGTGGGCGCCAACGAGGGCCTGTCGCCGATCCGCATGTTCGGCTGGGGCGCCAGCGTGATCGGCATGATCTGCTTCGCCACCTCGGCCTATCTGCTGATGCGCCGGCTGGGCGATCCGGACATCCAGGACGAAGAGTAGACCTCGATCCACCGAGATCGAGAGCATGAACGCCCGCGGGTCTGCTTGATCCGCGGGCGTTTGTGCTATGGAGTCGCGCATGACGAACCAAACCGCACCCTCGATGGACTTCGCGCTGGGCGAGACGGCCGACGCGATCCGTGACACCACCGCGCGCTTCGCCGCCGACCGCATCGCGCCGATCGCCGCCAAGATCGACGAGACCAACGCCTTCCCCCGCGAGCTGTGGGTCCCGATGGGCGACCTGGGCCTGCACGGCATCACGGTCGAGGAGGAGTTCGGCGGGCTGGGCCTGGGCTATCTCGAGCACGTGATCGCCATGGAAGAGGTGAGCCGCGCCTCGGCCTCGGTGGGCCTCAGCTACGGCGCCCACTCCAACCTCTGCGTCAACCAGATCCGCCGCTGGGCGAACCCCGAGCAGAAGCAGCGCTACCTGCCCAAGCTGATCAGCGGCGAGCACGTCGGCTCGCTGGCCATGAGCGAGGCCGGTTCGGGCTCGGACGTGGTGTCGATGAAGCTGAAGGCCGAACAGGTCGGCGACCGCTACGTGCTGAACGGCGCCAAGTTCTGGATCACCAACGCCCCGCACGCCGACACGCTGGTGGTCTACGCCAAGACGGACGAGCGCCGCATCACCGCCTTCCTGATCGAGAAGGGCATGAAGGGCTTCAGCGTCAGCAAGAAGCTGGACAAGATGGGCATGCGCGGGTCGGACACCGCCGAGCTGGTGTTCGAGGACTGCGAAGTGCCCGAGGAGAACGTGCTGGGCCCGGTGGGCGGCGGCGTGGGCGTGCTGATGAGCGGCCTGGACTACGAGCGCGCCGTGCTGTCGGCCGGGCCGCTGGGCATCATGCAGGCCTGCCTGGACGTGGTGCTGCCCTATGTCCGCGAGCGCAAGCAGTTCGGCCAGGCCATCGGCTCGTTCCAGCTGATGCAGGGCAAGATCGCCGACATGTACGTGGCCCTGAACTCGGCCCGGGCCTATGTCTACGCCGTGGCGCGGGCCTGCGACGCGGGCAAGACCACGCGGTTCGACGCGGCGGGCGCGATCCTGATGGCCTCGGAGAACGCGGTGAAGGTGTCGCTGGAGGCCATCCAGGCCCTGGGCGGCGCGGGCTACACCAAGGAATGGCCGGTCGAGCGCTTCATGCGCGACGCCAAGCTCTACGACATCGGCGCGGGGACGAACGAAATCCGGCGGTTCCTGATCGGGCGGGAGCTGGTGGGGGCGTAAAGACAGCCCACGCAGGCCCTCCCCCTGTGGGGGAGGCGATCGCGCAGCGATCGGTGGGGGGAGTTTAGGATAGTCGGTCTGGGAGGCGGAGCGATCCGATCACTCCCCCCTCCGTCGGCTTCACCGACACCTCCCCCACAGGGGGAGGACCTAGGTGGTTCATAATGCAAGGGCCGCCCCGATTGCTCGGGGCGGCCCTCCATCGTCGTAGCCGCGTCGCGGCGTGACTTTGAACCTTAGGCGTTCAACGCCTTCAGTTGGAAACCTCGTTCTTAAGGCTCCAGGTCACTCGCGACCTCGGTTGGAGACAATGAGACACTGGTCACCTCCTTTCAGTTGTTGAACAACACAAGAGGAATATGGGCGCCGATCGGCCGTTGTGCAAAGGGGCAAAGTCGCGACGGGACGTCGCGGGCGCCGAATGCTTGATCGGAAGGCGGAAGAGGCGTGGCGTGGGGGAGGGCACTCCCGGGTCGCGCAAAGGGGGGATATGCGCGACCCGGGGCCGCATCATCCCGGTCGGGCTAGAGGGCGCGCACGACCAGGACGATGAGGGTCCAAAGACCGAGGTTGAGGCCCAGCATGCCCAGGCGATGCACATTCACGGCCGGGGACTTGGCGGCGACGGCGACGGCGGTGGCGACGGCGGAGCGGTTCACTTCGGTTTCCATCCTGCGGCGCGGTTGATCAGCGCCTTAACCAAAAGATAGGGAAGGGCGGCCTCTGCTCCCATGCGACAAAGTCGACGGATCGGTGCAAATGAGCGGACCGATTGTCGCAGTTCTTGCACGGAGGGCCGGATGCCGGTCTGGGATCCCGACGTCTACCAGCGCTACAAGGCCTATCGCGACCGGCCGGCCCTGGACCTGATGCTGCAGATCCCGCGCGACCTGGAGCCGCGCGAGGTCTGGGACCTGGGCTGCGGGACCGGCGAGCACGCGGCACTGCTGAAGGCCCGTCACCCCCAGGCCCAGGTGCACGGCCTGGACTCCAGCCCCGAGATGCTGGCCCGGGGCAGGGCGATGCGGGCCGACATCGACTGGGTGCTGGGCGACATCGCGACCTTCGCGCCCGAGGTCCCGCCCGACCTGATCTTCACCAACGCCGCCCTGCAGTGGGTGGACGGGCACGAGGCCCTGTTCCCGCGCCTGATGGGCCTGCTGGCGCCCGGCGGCGTCTTCGCCTGCCAGATCCCCGTGGTGGCCGACGACGGCTGGCGGCGCAGCCTGCGCGAGACGGCGCTGGACGGGCCGTGGGCGTCGCGCCTGGCCGACATCGAACGCGTGCGCTCGGGCGTCGATCCGCGGCCCTATCACGACTGGTTGTCGCCGCTGAGCGAAGACCTCGACATCTGGGTGACCACCTATGTCCACGCCCTGGGCGGCGACGACCCGATCGTCGACTGGACCTCGGGGACCAGCCTGCGGCCGTATCTGGAGGCCCTGGGCGACCCGGCCGAGCGCGCGGCGTTCCTGGCGGCCTGGCGCGAACGGCTGGCGGTCGACTATCCGCGCCGCGAGGACGGCGTGACCCTGTTCCCGTTCACCCGCCTGTTCGTGGTCGCGCGGCGCTGGTGAGGGGGCGAATGGCCCTCGCCAAAAGACAGACGTCCGCCCAATAGGGCGGTCTGTCCCGATTAATTTTGGGGATGACGCTGTCGGTCGTTGCCTTAACGAGGGACTTTGAAGCTGATCGGGATCGTCGCGCGGCCCTTGATCACGAGTGGGCCGTTGGGATCCATCCGCAGGATTTTGGACATTCTGAGCGCCGCATCGCCGAAGCCGTAATCGACCGGGGTTTCAGAGGCGACGGTGCACTCCTCCAGCTTTCGCTCCGAAGTTATGGCGCAGTCGAGAACGACCTTGCCGTTGACCTCAAAGCGTTGCGCCTTGTCTGGATAGAATTGCGGCGGAGCGTCTGTGGCGGACGGCGCCGATGCATCCGCCTGAGGCTGAGGCTGAGGCTGAGGCTGAGGATGGGCTTGGCCGGAGGCCGCAACGGCCCAAAACATTGTCGCAGTGAGAAGCTTCCGCATCGTGAACTCCACCTTGTGTGGAGTGAACTTAACATTGGCGCTTGGCGCGTTGGCTAGACCTGCCAGCGCAAAAAGCGGACCCATCGAACTTCGCCCTTGGGGTGGTTGTCGGTCATTGCAGCTCAACACCAATACCGATCATCCCCGCGAACGCGGGGATCCAAGCCGAACCTGAACGCCAAAGGCGCCGGATGATCCCGGCGCCGTTTGGATCCCGCTTTCGCGGGGATGATCGGTAATCTTGAAGATCAGCAACGGGTGGAAGGCGGCCCTCGAAACCCCTCTCTCTTTGAGAGAGGGAGGGGCCCGCCGCGAAGCGGTGGGAGGGTGAGTGGTTTCACCGCCGGCCGGCAAACCCCACGACGTTCAAACTCGCTTTCGAGGCGTCGGAAGAAGCACGCCATGCTTACCCGTCGTGAATCTGGCGAACAATCGAACTCCTGCTGAACAACCGCACCCCATTCGGAGAGAGTGTAACCACTCACCCTCCCATGGCTTCGCCATGGGCCCCTCCCTCTCTCAAAGAGAGAGGGGTTCGGTGGGCGTCCTTCAACGTCAGCTACAGGTCGAAAGCAGAAACTAACGCCGCCCTTGGGCCTCGGAGAGCTCACTCAGGCTCGGCCGGCGGCGCAGCTCGGTCACCGGCTTGCCCAGGCTGTCGATGGCCAGGGCGGCGGCGGCGCGCCCGGCGGCGACGGCGGGCGCGAAGGCCTTCCAGTCGCGGATGTCGATCTCGTTGAGCTTGGGCGTGATCAGGACGTCGGTGGCCTCGCGGCTGGCCGCCAGGTCGCGCCCGGTCGAGACCGTGGCCGCCCGCATCAGCAGGGCCACGATCGGCGGCCCCTTGCGCCACTCGCCCGACCAGAACCAGCGCCACAGCGAGGCGGGACGATGCACGTCCTCGGCGGTGATGCTGCGGCCGCGCGTGACGTCCACCCCGACGATCGGTCCCAGCTGGAAGGCGCGCATGACGTCGGCGGGGAAGTTCTTCATCACCGCTCCGTCGACCAGCACCGAATGGCCGTCGGCCACCGGCGGCAGCACGCCGGGCAGCGAGATCGAGGCCCGCAGGGCGTCCTTCAGCACGCCCTGGCGGTGCAGGTGATAGGCGCCCGAGGTCAGGTTCGACGACACGCAGAAGAACGGCAGCCACAGGTCGGCGATCTCGATGTCGTCGAAATGCTCGTCCAGCCGCGCCTTGACCTTCAGGCCCTGGGTCATGGCGACCAGGGGGAAGGCGATGTCGTCCAGCGGGCTGGTCTCGACGAAGGCCTTGCGGATGCGGGTCTCCATCTCGCCGTCGTCCCAGCCCATGGCCAGGCCGGCCGCCACGACCGCGCCCATCGAGGCGCCGCCGACGAAGTCGATCGGCACGCCGCGCTCGCGCAGGGCCTGGATCGCGCCGACATGGGCGTAGGCCCGCGCCCCGCCGCCCGACAGCACCAGGCCCACCGACTGGCCGGTCAGCACCCGCGCCATCCGCTCGACGTCGGCCATGCCGTTCTCGCGCAAATGGAACAGGCGGGCGGCCTGGGTGGCGTTCAGCCATTCGCCCGAGCCCTTGGGGTGGGTGACGTTGGCCGGCTGCAGCAGGATCAGGTCGACCAGCCGCTGGTCCTGCAGCGGGCCCGAGGCGTAGGACGGGATCACCGCCGGCGGCTTGCGGTCGCCCAGGCCGACGCGGAACAGCCGGTCCACCTGGCGACCGACCACGTGCTTCCAGGCGGTCTCCTCGGCCTCGGCGACGTAGAGGACGAAGTCGTGCCGGCGCTCGACGCCGCTGAACCACTCGGTCGGGGCCAACAGGGATTCGGCGCCCTCGACGGTGACCGAATAGCCCAGGCCCGAAATGGCGTGGGCGATCCGCTCCACGACCGGCCGGATCGCCTTGCCGGGCTCGACCGCGATGAAGCCGTAGACCGACGGGTCGCCGATCGAGGCGTGGGCGCCGGCGTTGCGGGCCCGCCGGATCATCAGCCGCGACAGCTCGATCATCACGTCGGGATCGCGTTCGACGGCCTCGAAGAAGGCGGCGCGGGGCAGGGCCAGGATTTCCGAATCGCGCAGGGCCACCAGGTTGGCCGAGTGGGGCGCGCCGGCGATCATCGCCATCTCGCCCGCCGGCTCGCCGGGGCGGATCACGCCCAGGAACTGCGGCTCCTGACCTTCCTCGCGTCGAAACGCGCCCAGCCGGCCGGTGCGGAGGAAGTAGAGATAGTCCGCCGCCTCGCCGGGCGCGTACAGTGTCGCGCCGCCCGGCAAGGAGAACCAGGCGGCGTCGCCTTCGCGGTGCTCTTGCGCGAACAGGCGGGCCAGGGCCGTATCGGCCATGAAGTCGGGCAGGGTGACCACGACCCGACGCTAACTTGAACCGCGGACCTTGACCATCGAAGGTCAAAAACTGCGGCTTTCGGTGGGAAACGGAAAAGGCTATGCCTCGATAATGCCGAAGATGAACACGGGTATCGACAAGAACGGCGAGACCTTCGCCAAAAACGCCGCGCACAACCGCGGTCTGGTGGAGGCGCTGCGCGAAAGGGTCGCGCAGGCGGCCCTGGGCGGTCCGGAGAGCGCGCGCACACGTCATGCGGCGCGCGGCAAGCTCCTGCCGCGTCAACGCGTCGAGCGCCTGCTGGACCCCGGTTCGCCGTTCCTGGAGATCGGCCAGCTGGCGGCCTGCGACCTCTACAACGGCGAGGCGCCCGGCGCGGGCGTGATCACCGGGATCGGCCGGGTGTCGGGCCGCGAGGTGATGATCGTCGCCAACGACGCCACGGTGAAGGGCGGCGCCTATTTCCCGATGACGGTGAAGAAGCACCTGCGCGCCCAGGAGATCGCCCAGCAGAACCGCCTGCCATGCGTCTATCTGGTCGATAGCGGCGGGGCGAACCTGCCGCACCAGGCCGAGGTCTTCCCCGACCGCGACCACTTCGGCCGCATCTTCTTCAACCAGGCCCGGATGAGCGCCCAGGGCATCGCCCAGATCGCCTGCGTCATGGGCTCGTGCACCGCCGGCGGGGCCTATGTGCCGGCCATGAGCGACGAGACGGTGATCGTCCGCGACCAGGGCACGATCTTCCTGGCCGGCCCGCCGCTGGTGAAGGCCGCCACGGGCGAGGTGATCAGCGCCGAGGAACTGGGCGGGGCCGACACCCACGGCCGGCGCTCGGGCGTGGTCGACCACGTGGCCAACGACGACGAGCACGCGCTGGAGATCGTCCGCTCGATCGTCGCCAATCTGAACACCACCAAGCGGATCGAGACCGAGATCCGCGACGCCCGGCCGCCGGTCCACGATCCGGCCGAGCTGTACGGCATCGTGCCGACCGACGTACGCGCGCCCTATGACGTGCGCGAGGTGATCGCCCGCGTCGTCGACGGCAGCGAGTTCGACGAGTTCAAGGCGCTGTACGGCACGACCCTGGTCTGCGGCTTCGCCCGCATCTGGGGCCAGCCGGTGGCGATCCTGGCCAACAACGGCGTGCTGTTCAGCGAGAGCGCCGTGAAGGGCGCGCACTTCATCGAGCTGGCCTGCAAGCGCAAGATCCCGCTGGTGTTCCTGCAGAACATCTCGGGCTTCATGGTGGGCGGCAAGTACGAGGCCGGCGGCATCGCCAAGGACGGCGCCAAGCTGGTCACGGCGGTCGCCAGCGCCGAGGTGCCCAAGTTCACCGTGCTGATCGGCGGCAGCTTCGGGGCCGGCAACTACGGCATGTGCGGACGTGCCTACTCACCCCGCTTCCTCTTCACCTGGCCCAACAGCCGCATCAGCGTGATGGGCGGCGAGCAGGCGGCCAGCGTGCTGTCGACCATCAAGCGCGACGGCATGGAGGCCAAGGGCGAGACCTGGGCGGTCGAGGACGAGGAGGCCTTCAAGGCTCCGATCCGCGCCCGCTACGAGGCCGAGGGCGACCCCTACCACGCCACCGCGCGCCTCTGGGACGACGGGATCATCGACCCGGCCCAGACCCGCGACGTGCTGGGCCTGGCGATCAGCGCCAGCCTGAACGCCCCGATCCCCGAAACCACCTTCGGCGTCTTCCGGATGTAGGCGGACAGGGCAGGGAGGAAACAACAATGACCAATCCGATCGCCGACCCCATCGTCGAGGTCCTGAACACCGACGCCATGACGCCGCTGGTCCACCTGGAGTCCACGCCGAGCGGCGCGGTCACCGTGTGGATCAACCGTCCGGCCAGGAAGAACGCCTTCGACGCGGCGACCATCGCCGCCCTGAACGAGGCCTTCCAGACCCTGCACGGGGCCGAGGGCGTGCGAATCGTCTTCCTGCGCGGGGTGGGCGGGGCGTTCAGCGCCGGGGCCGACCTGGAGTGGATGAAGGCCGCCGCCGACTGGAGCGAGGACGACAACCGCGACGACGCCCTGGGCCTGGCCCAGATGCTGAAGGCCCTGCACGACATCCCGGCCCTGACCGTGGCCCTGGTCGAGGGACCGGCCTTCGGCGGCGGGGCGGGGCTGGTGGCCGCCTGCGACCACGCCCTGGCCACGGCCGACGCCCGCTTCGCCTTCTCGGAGGTCAAGCTGGGCCTGACCCCGGCCACCATCAGCCCCTACGTGATCGCCGCCCTGGGACCGCGCACCGCCAAGCTGCTGTTCGCCACCGGGCGGGTGTTCGACGCCGACCAGGCCTGGAGCTACGGCCTGGTGGACGAGGTGTTCGACGACGCGGCCGGTCTGATCGCCGCCCAGGACGCCCTGATCGAGGAGGTGGCCGTCTGCGCCCCCGGCGCGATCGGCGACGCCAAGGCGCTGGTCAACGACTTCGCGGGTCAAAAGATCGACCGCGGCCTGCTCGACGAGACGGCAAAACGCATCGCCCGCCGCCGCGTGTCGGATGAAGGCCAAGAAGGCGTGCGCGCGTTCCTCGAACGTCGTAAGCCCAGCTGGACCATCTAGAGTCGAGCAGGGGATTACATGACGGCGGCGGATCTCGAGACAGCGGCGGCGGACTCGGCGGGGAGCTTCTTCCGGCCGAGGAAGAAGCCGTTCACCCATCAAGGCGAGCCTTGCAAGAATTGCGAGACGCCGCTGGAGGGCTGGTACTGCTATTCGTGCGGCCAGAACGCCGACACCCACCACCGCTCGATCTGGCACCTGATCTGGGAAGCGATCGAGGGGATGTTCCACCTCGACGGTCGCCTGGCCAACACCCTGCCGCTGCTGTTCTTCCGGCCCGGCGTGCTGGCCAAGGACTACATGGAAGGGCGCATCGTGCGGCACGTGCCGCCGTTCCGCACCTTCCTGGTGGCCCTGCTGCTGTTCATCTTCGCCGCCGAGCACGCGATCCATTCGGCCCAGCACCACGCCGAGGAAGAACGGCACAAGCGCGCCGAGCTCCTGGCCACGCCGCAGGGGCGCGCCGCCGAGGCCGCCCGCATGCGCGCCGAGGCGGTCAAGGACCGCGATGAGCGCCTAAAGGGGGCGAACGCCGACCGCGACGAGGTCCTGGCCGACGCGGCCAAGACCCGGGACGAGGACCTCAAGGACGCCGACCAGGACCGCGCCAAGGTCCTGAAGACCTATCAGGACGACGTCGCCAAGGCTCAGGCCGACCACCAGAAGGAGGTCGCCGACGCCCAGGCCCGCTACGCCAAGGACGTCGCCGAGGCCGACCACCTGCAGAACAACCCGCTGGCGGGGCAGGAAGCCCTCGCGGCCGAGGAGAACCTGCGCAAGTCGGCGGCCGAGAAGGTCCGCTCGGCCCAAGTCCCCGACGTCTTCGACGCCGACAAGGTCGAGGCCCAGGCCAATGCGATCGCCGAGAACTCGACCGAGACCGCGACGATCGGCGGCGTCCACATCAGGACGCCGAACCTGTCCTCGTCGGCCGGCGGAGACGCCGCGCATGGGGCCCCCGCCGCCGGAGCCGATCACGGCAAGGAACGTTGGCCCAAGGCGGGCCTGGCCAAGGCGCTGGAGAACCCCGAGTACTACATGGTCGTGATGTTCGGCTGGGGCCATCGCCTGGCGGTGCTGCTGCTGCCGATGTTGGGCCTGAGCCTGGCGCTCGTCTATCTGAACAAGCGCCAGTACTTCATCTACGATCACCTGCTGACCGCCACCAACCTGCTGTCGTTCGCGTTCCTGACCAATGCGCTGGGGCTGGTCCTGCCCGACCCGGTGCGGGGCTGGTGGTTCGTGCTGCTAATGGTCTGGACGCCGATCAACCTGTTCCAGACCCTGCGCGGCGGCTACGGCTCCAGCATCCTCGGCGCGATCCTCAAGACCCTGATCGTCTGGTGGTCCACCGTCTTCTCGTTCGTTCTGCTGCTGGGGTTCCTGATGGTCTTCACCCTGGCCCAGATCTAGGAAAATCGCCTTGCTCTCTTCCGTCCTCATCGCCAATCGCGGCGAAATCGCCCGTCGTATCATCCGCACCGCCCGCGAGCTGGGCGTGCGGACGATCGCGGTCTATTCCGAGGCGGACGCCGAGGCCCCGTTCGTGATGGAGGCCGACGTCGCCATCCTGATCGGCCCGGCCCCGGCGCGCGAGAGCTACCTGGTCCCGGAGAAGATCCTGGCCGCCGCCCGCCAGACCGGCGCCGAAGCGATCCACCCGGGCTACGGCTTCCTGTCCGAGAACGCCGACTTCGCCCAGGCGGTGATCGACGCCGGCCTGGTCTGGATCGGCCCGCCGCCCTCGGCGATCCGCGCCATGGGCCTGAAGGACGCGGCCAAGAAGCTCATGATCCAAGCTGGCGTGCCCACCACGCCCGGCTATCTGGGCGAGGACCAGTCGGTCGAACGCCTGGCCTCGGAAGCCGGCAAGATCGGCTTCCCTGTGCTGATCAAGGCCGTGGCCGGCGGCGGCGGCAAGGGCATGCGCAAGGTCGACAACCCTCCGGACTTCGCCGCCCTGCTGGCCTCGTGCCAGCGCGAGGCCAGCGCTAGCTTCGGCGACGACCGGGTGCTGCTGGAAAAGTACGTCACCCGCCCGCGCCACATCGAGGTGCAGGTGTTCGGCGACACCCACGGCAACGTCGTCCACCTGTTCGAGCGCGACTGCTCGCTGCAGCGCCGCCACCAGAAGGTCATCGAGGAGGCTCCGGCCCCGGGCATGGACGAGGCCACCCGCGCCGCCGTCTGCGGGGCGGCGGTCAAGGCGGCCCAGGCCGTGGGCTATGTCGGGGCCGGCACGGTGGAGTTCATCGCCGACGCCTCGGAAGGCCTGCGCGCCGACCGCATCTGGTTCATGGAGATGAACACCCGCCTGCAGGTCGAGCATCCGGTCACCGAGATGGTCACCGGCCAGGACCTGGTCGAGTGGCAGCTGCTGGTGGCCTCGGGCGAGCCCCTGCCGCTGGAGCAGGACGAGATCACGCTGGACGGCTGGGCCATGGAGGCGCGCCTCTACGCCGAGAACCCGGCCACCGGCTTCCTGCCCTCGACCGGCCCGCTGACCCACTTCCGCCTGCCGGAAGGCGACGTGCGGGTGGACAGCGCGGTGGAGGAGGGCGGCGAGGTCACCCCGTTCTACGACCCGATGATCGCCAAGCTGATCGCCCACGGCGTCGACCGCGAGGACGCCGCCGCCCGCTTGGCCGAGGCCTGCCGCCTGGTCGAGGTGTGGCCGGTCAAGACCAACGCCGCCTTCCTGGCCCGCTGCGCCAGCGATCCGGACTTCGTCGACGGGGCGGTGGACACCGGCTTCATCGAGGCGCGTCTGGAAGACCTGACCGCCCGCGAGTTCTCCGACGCCCCGACCCTGGCGGCCATCGGCCAGCGCCTGGAGGCCTTCATGGAGGCCGACCAGCCCCGCGCCGACGTCTGGGCCAGCGCGCCGTCGCGCCTGCTGGGCTTCCGGATGAACGCCCCGCGCGCCGCCATGACCCTGCCGCTGGCGGTGGACGGCAAGCCCGTGCCGCTGCGCGTGGCCCTGGCGGGCGGCGCCCTCTCGGGAAGAATGGGTGACGACTGGTCGTGGGACATCACGGTCGAGGACGGCCGGGCGCTGGACGACGTGGACGTGCTGCCCGGGACCTTCGGCGGCGATCCGCTGTACGTGTTCGAGGGCGGCGACGTCCGCGAGTTCGACTTCGCCTACCAGGGCGGCGGCGCCCATGCCGCCACGTCCGACGGGGCGATCCTGTCGCCGATGCCGGGCAAGATCGTCTCGGTGGCGGTCGAGGCCGGCCAGACGGTGGTCAAGGGCCAGACCCTGCTGACCCTGGAGGCCATGAAGATGGAGCACGCCCTGGCCGCGCCGTTCGACGGCGTGGTCGCCGAGCTGTCGGCCACGGCCGGCGGCCAGGTCAGCGAAGGCGTGGTGCTGGCGAAGCTGGAGCCCGTCGGCTGATTTTTGGCGCGTGACGGGCGCCGAAACCGCTCACACTTTCGGCTGTCACGCACTAAGTACGCCGCCATGCCCCTGCACATCATCAAGCTCGTCGTCGGCTGCGACAACATCGAGGAACTGGTCGCCTGGCACGCCGAGGCCGACCGCCCGTGGATCATGCACACCCGCATGACGCCCAAGCGCATCGACGAGGTGATGGACGGCGGCTCGCTGTACCGCGTGATGAAGGGCCAGATCCTGTGCCGCCAGACGATCCTGAAGATCGAGACGGTCGGCGAGGGCCAGGCCTCGCGCTGCGAGGTGACGGTCGACCCGACCATCGTCCGCGTGGCCCCCACGCCCCGGCGGCCGTTCCAGGGCTGGCGCTATCTGAAGAACGAGGACGTGCCGCCGGATTTGACCGAGGCCGAAGCCGCCGAAATGCCGGCCGAGCTGGCGCGGCAGCTGCGGGAGTTGGGGGCCTGGTAGGGGTCCAGGACGAGGTGGGCTCCGGTCCGCTTTCGACCCAAGCCGGACTTTGGGCGGCCCTCCTGCCCCCTCTCTCATAGAGAGAGGGAGGGGCCCATGGCGAAGCCATGGGAGGGTGAGAGGTTACACTCTCACCGAATGAAACGCGGCTGTTCAGATGGTCTTAGGATAGTTGCCCGATCCACGCTGGCGGCCCTGGTGAGCCTCTGTCGGAGTCTCGAAAGCGCGGCTCAGCGGCTCTGGATTTTCCGGCTAGCGGTGAAACCTCTCACCCTCCCACCGCTTCGCGGCGGGCCCCTCCCTCTCTCTATGAGAGAGGGGGTCTGCACGGCGTCCGCCGTCTAGGCTCTGGCCAATGCGCTGGCCGCCTTGCCGTCATACTGGCCGCCGAAGTTGGCCTTCAGGTGGGCCATGATCGCGCCGACGTTGGCGTCGGGGTTCTGCACCCGGAAGTCGTTGATGGCCTCACGCAATTCCGCGTCCGTCATCTGCTTCGGGCCATAGGACGATAGAATCGCCAGTTCGGTTTCAGCCGCCTTGGTCCGCTCGTCCACCTTCGATACATCGCCATCGGCTTCGACCAGCCGCGCGCGTTCGGCCGCGAGGTTCTCCAGCGTCAGCTTCGTGTTCTTCAAGAACTTCGCGACGGTTGCGACGACTTTCTCGTCGGTGACTTCGGTCACGCCGCGCTTGAACTCTTCGGTCGTGATCTGCGTGGCTTCGCCGATCAGCGTGGTGAGCAGGTCGGCCTTCAGGCGGTCGCTCACCTTGCGCGCCGCCAGTTGGTCAGCCTTGAGCTCGTCGAGCAAAGCCATGTCGCGGTCCTTTCAAGTCACTCTGTTCGGTCGTGCTGTAGTGGGGTGAGGGAGACAGCCGTTCAAGAGCGCAGTCGCGCCGTAGGGCGGTTTCTGGCGTCGCCGGGATCGTTTGAAGGACCGCCTTCGACCCTGAGTGGACAGAGAGCGGCCCTCCTGACCCCTCTCTCTTAGAGAGAGGGAGGGGCCCATGGCGAAGCCATGGGAGGGTGAGAGGTTACACCCTCGCCGGATGAAGCACGGTCGTTCAGCCGGTTTTCGACGTGAAGAGCCCCGCCTTTCAACCGTCATCCTCGGACTTGTTCCGAGGACCCCTCTATCGGCGGGTTTATCGGTTGGAGGGAGGCCGCGAGCTCGCCGCTCCACGGATCGTCCTTCTTCGCGGCTGAAGCAGGGGTCCTCGGAACAAGTCCGAGGATGACGGATGGTGGGGGAGCGCAGGGCCGGGGACATGCCCTTGCGGCGTGTCCCCATCAGCTAGCGCCGCGCCTGGACTTGGGGACACGCCGCAAGGGCATGTCCCCGCGCGGGGATCGAGCGCTCTCTATCCCCGTAAGCGGCGGGACAAACCTGAACCATTCCAACGTCCTGCAGAAAAAGCAGCGTCACCGACGCGCCAGTATTCAAACCGCCCGCATACTGAACCGGTCACCATCACGGGGAGGGCTCTTGGTACCGGCCCAAGCAGGCGATGGGGATGGAACCGAGCGGGGCCGAGCCGGCCCGGCGGTCGGATCGTTGCGGGAAGCGGGGCTCAGAAGGTCTCAAGGCCCGGGACGGGCGAACGCTGGACGGCAAGGGTCGACGGGGCCGGGAAGTTCAAACCGGCCTGTTCCAGGATCAGTCGGAGTCGCCGACGGCCCCTTCCGGGCGACCTGATCCTGCCCGCCCGAGGGGGAACGTCGATCGGGATGAAACAGGCCCTCAGTCGCCGTCCCTTGAGAAGAACGGTTCCGCGGAGCGGTCGAGCCAAGCCGAAACGCAAACACAACCTCACGGTCTCCGGGCGAAGCCCGGCCCGCTCCGCGCCTCCCCACAAACTCGGCGGCTTTCCGCGTGAGGACGAGAGGTTATGCCGATGCGCCTGCTAGCCGACCGCCATGTTGTCGATCAGCCGGGTCTTGCCCAGCCACGCCGCGACCAGGATGCGGCCCGCCGCGTCGCCGATCGGGCCGGGGCCCAGGCGCGACAGGTCGCCGGCCTCGCGGATGTCGACATAGTCCACCTGTCGGAAGCCGGCGGCGAGGATGGCGGCGGTGGCCGCGGCCTCGGCTTCGTCGACCCGGCCGCCCTCGGCCACGGCCCTGGCGGCGGCCTTCATGGCGTCGGGCAGGGCCACGGCGGCGGCGCGTTCCTCGGGGCTGAGATAGGCGTTGCGCGACGACAGGGCCAGGCCGTCCTCGGCCCGGGCGGTGGGCGCGCCGACGATCTCGACCGGCATGTCCAGGTCGCGGACCACCCGCTTGATCACCTGGAGCTGCTGGTAGTCCTTCTCGCCGAAGATCGCGACGTCGGGCTGGGCCTGGTTCAGCAGCTTGGTGACCACCGTGGCCACCCCGCCGAAGAACTGCGGCCGGGCCGCGCCCTCCAGAGGCTCGGAGACGCCGGTCAGGTTGACCGTGGTCGAGAAGCCGGGGGCGTACATCTCGTCGACGTTCGGGGCGAACATCAGGTCGCAGCCGACGCCCGCCAGAAGCTCGGCGTCGCGGGCCTCGCCGCGCGGATAGGAGTCGAAGTCCTCGTGCGGGGCGAACTGCTTGGGATTGACGAAGACGCTGGCCACGGTGCGCCGGGCCATCGTCTGGCCCAGCTGGATCAGGGACAGGTGACCCTCGTGCAGCGCGCCCATGGTCGGGACCAGCGCCACGCGCTCGCCGGCCGCTTTCCAGGCGCCGACCTGGGCGCGCAGCTCGGCGACGGTGCGGACGATCTTGGGGGAGGGGGCGGTCACCGCGAACTCCTGTGACGAACAGGCGTTGGCTTATGACGGACGCCGGTCCGGGCGTCCACCTGCGACAATGGGTCCACAGGGAAGGGCCCCGCGGATTGACGTCGCGTCCTCTCAGGGCGTCTCCTGCGTGTTAATCTTTCATTGAGAGTCGCCGAGTCGGGCGAAAAGAAGGAAAGAAGCATGGCCGAAACGCGTGTCATCGTCGTCGGCAACGAGAAGGGCGGGGCGGGCAAGTCCACCATCGCCGTCCACCTCGCCACGGCGCTGCTGTACGGCGGCGCCAAGGTGGCGCTGCTGGACCTCGACCTGCGCCAATGCACCTCGATGCGGTTCTTCGAGAACCGCGACGCGTGGGTCGCCGGCAACAACGTGACCCTGCCCGTGCCGCTGCAGTTCCGACTCAGCGAGGATGACATCGCCCTGGCCGCCGCGCCGGAAGCCGAGCAGGTGGCCAAGTTCGAGGCCGCCTTCCTGGCCGCCCGCGAAGCCGCCGACTTCGTGCTGATCGACACCCCCGGCGGCGACACCCAGATCTCGCGCATGGCCCACGGCCTGGCCGACCTGATCGTCACGCCGATGAACGACAGCTTCGTCGACTTCGACATGCTGGGCCACGTCGACCCGGTGACCATGGAACTGCAGAAGCCCAGCCTGTACTCGCTGACCGTCTGGGAGGCCCGCAAGGCCCGCGCCCTGTCGGGCCAGCGCCAGGCCCTGGACTGGGTGGTGCTGCGCAACCGCCTGGCCACCACCGAGGCCCGCAACCGCAAGCGCGTCGAGGACCGCCTGACGGCCCTGTCCAAGCGCGTGGGCTTCCGCATGGGCCCCGGCCTGCGCGACCGCGTGATCTATCGCGAGCTGTTCCCGTTCGGCCTGACCATCGCCGACCTGTCGCCCCAGGTGCGCCCGGTGCCGGTGTCGCTGCAGCACCTGGCCGCGCGCCAGGAGCTGCGGGCCCTGATGCATTCCCTTGGCCTTTCGGCCTATTCCGGGGAAACTCTGCTCGCCGCTCAATAAACGTGACGAGCGGCGTCGGGGACTGACGCTCGATGTTCTATCTGCTGCTGGGCGGCGCGATCCTGTTGTTCGTCCTGTCGGGACGCGCCACGCGCGCCCTGAAGGGCGACGGCTGGCGGATCGGAGCCGGGATCACGGCGCTGCTGGCCTTCGCCGGCGGGGCCTATGCCGGCGTGCGCAGCGAATGGCCGGTCTGCATCGTGCTGGTGGTGATCGGCGCCTGGAGCGCCACGACCGCGCGCCAGCGGCCGACGGTCCGGAAGGCCAGGCGGGAGGAGGGCGGCCCCAGCCTCACCGAGGCGCGGGCGATCCTCGGCATCGGGCCCGAGGCCACGAAGGCAGAAATCCAGGCGGCCTATGCGCGCCTGATCCGCATGGCCCATCCCGACAAGGGCGGCACGGCGGGCCTGGCCGCGCAGCTCAACGCCGCGCGGGACCGGTTGCTGGACGGGAAGTAGCGCGCTGTCACGGCTCCATCGGGCGCTGCCCTAATGGTTGTCATCCCGGAAAGCGCGTAGCGCTTGTCCGGGGCCCAGGTGAACTGCAAGACCTCAGCCCAGTCCCCTGGGTCCCGGACAGCCTCTGCGAGGCTTCCGGGATGACAACGATTTGAGTGGTTCGCCTAGACGGGTTTCCTGCGCGAATTTAGCTCGGCGACAGGACCATGCAGGGCTGGCGCTTGGCGGTGATCGCCCGGCAGGCGCCGCGGGCGGCGTCGGCCGTCAGGCCCTGGAACTGGGCCCGGAACGTACCGCCGGCCGCGCCTTCGACCGCGCCCTCGGCGTCGGCCACGAACTTGGCGAAGCGCGAGCGGACCAGGGCGATCTGTTCGTTGGCCAGGCTCTTGGACTTGAACGCCCCGACCTGCACGCCCCATTCGCCCTTGGCCTTCTTCGCCGGCGCGGGCTTGCCCTTCGCGGCGTTCATGGTGGGCGACACCTTGATCGGCGGCGGAGGCTTGGGGTTGTCGGTCAGCACGATCTTCAGGCCGGCCTGGTCGCCGTCGCCTTCCTCGGTCGAGGGACGCATGATCGGGCCGGTGGGCTCGTCTTCGTAGAGGTTGGCGGCGATGGTCGTGCGCTCGCCGTGCGAGCGGCGCTTGAGCACGTCGAAGCCGGTGGTCAGCAGGTCTTCCATGTTGTTGTCGCGCCAGGCGGTGGACGACCCGCCCAGGACCACGGCGATCAGGCGGCGGCCATCGCGCACGGCCGAGCCGGCGAGGTTGTAACCGGAAGCGTTGGTGTAGCCGGTCTTCAGACCGTCGAAGCCGGGCATGTTGGTCAGCAGGCGGTTGTGGCCGGCGATGTAGCGGCCGCGGAACTCGAAGCCCTTGATGCTGAAGTAGGAATAATACTGCGGGAAGTCGCGCATGGTGGCGCGCGACAGGATGGCCAAGTCGCGGGCGGTCGAGATCTGGCGGCTGTCGGGCAGGCCCGAGGCGTTGACGAAGCGGCTGTTGCGCATGCCCAGTTCCTGACCGCGCAGGGTCATCAGGGCCGCGAACCGCGACTCGCTGCCGCCCAGCTTCTCGGCCATGGCCACGGCGATGTCGTTGGCCGACTTCACGGTCATGGCGCGGATGGCTTCGTCGACGCTGACGCTGTCGCCGACCGGCAGGCCCAGCTTGGTGGGCGCCTGGGCGGCGGCGTGGGACGTGATCGGCACGCGGTCGGTCAGCTTCAGGCGACCTTCGCTGAGCGCCTCGAAGGTGAGGTACAGCGTCATGATCTTGGTGACCGACGCCGGATAGCGCGGGCTGTCGGCCCGTTTGTCGTAGAGCATCTCGCCGGAATTGGCGTCGATGACGATCGCGGCGTACTTCGGTTCCGCGGCGTTCATCTGCAGATACGGGATCTGGGCGGAGGCCTGGGTCGGCGCGATCAGGCCGCAGACCATGGCGCCGACGATACCCAGGGCGGCGAGAGCGGAGCGGACGGAAGTAAGCTTGGCGAACATGGGAATGCGTCCGTCATTTGAACTGAGCGGTTCCGCACCGCCACACGCGTGACCTTAGCATGCGCGCCGTCGCCTTTCTCTAAGGTAAACAACTGGTGAGCGATTTCGCCGCAGAGCTGGATTATTTCAAGGCGTTGCGGCGAAGCTTCGGTCTGACTTTGACCAGCCGAACAGGCGTTTCCGCTAGGTTATGGTGCGCTGCACAAAATTCTTGACTGCTGCACTGCAACATGAGACACCGTCGTTGTCCCAACGCATGGTTCGGTCCCCTTGTCCGTCGCCATGCCCCGCAACTCGCCAGGAGCCTCCCCCATGGCCGCCGCCGAAACCCTGAAGAACACCGTCGAGCAATTCAGCACCGCCTCGAACCAAGCGTTCAAGGACGGCGTCGAGAAGTCGCTGGCCGCTCTGGCCGAAGCCAACACCCACTCGAAGAAGAACCTGGAAGCGCTGGTCGCTTCGGTGACCGCCGCCACCAAGGGCGCCGAAGCCCTGGGCGCCCAGACCTTCGCCTATTCGAAGAAGGCCGCCGAAGACCAGGTCGCCGCCGCCAAGTCGCTGGCCGCCGCCAAGAGCGTGCAGGAAGCCGTCGAGCTGCAGACCGCCTGGGCCAAGTCGGCCCTGGAAGCCTACATCGCCCAGGTCAGCAAGGCCTCGGAGATCGTCTCGGCCTCGATCAAGGACTCGGTCAAGCCGCTGAACGAGCGCGTCTCGGCCACGGTCGAAAAGCTGCAAGCCGCCCGCTAAGGCGACAGGCTCCTCACCGGGCCAACGGATTGAAGGCCTGAGCCGGCAACGGTTCAGGCCTTTTTTCTTGTCCTGTCATCCCGCCGCGCTAAGCATGCGTCCAAGTCATTGGAGTGTGTGATGTCGAAGGTCGAACAGCGTCTGGCGGAACTTGGGATCGTGCTGCCGCAACCGGTGGCCCCGGTCGCCAACTATGTGCCCTTCGTCGCGACGGGGAACCTGGTCCACATCTCGGGCCAGGTCTCGATCGACGCCAACGGCGGCCTCAAGGGCACGGTCGGGACCGACATCGACCTGGAGACCGCCCAGCAGGGCGCGCGCCTCTGCGGAATCAACCTGCTGGCCCAGATGAAGGCCGCCGTCGGCGACCTGGACTGCGTCAAGCGGGTGGTCAAGCTGGGCGGCTTCGTCCAGGTCAGCCAGGACTTCACCGACATCCCCAAGGTCATCAACGGCTGCTCGGACCTGATGGTCGAGGTGTTCGGCGACGCCGGCCGCCACGCCCGTTCGGCGGTGGGCGTCTACAAGCTGCCGCTGGGCTTCTCGGTCGAGGTCGACGCCGTGGTCGAGGTGGCCTGATGCGCGCGCGGCCTCGCCCCGGAACCGAGGTGTTCGGCGAGGCGTGGGAGCGTCTGTTCGAGCCCGCGGTCGCCCACCGGGGCCTGTGGTCGCCGGGCGGCGCGCCCGAGAACTCCCTGGCCGCCTTCCAGGCCGCCTGCGCCGGCGGTTATGCGATCGAGCTGGACGTCCAGCTGACGGCCGACAACCACGTGGTGGTCTTCCACGACGACCACCTGGAGCGCCTGACGGGCGTTGAAGGCAAGCTGCGCGACCATACGGCCGCCGATCTCCAGCAATTGACCCTGTCGGGCACGGACGAGACCATCCCGACCCTGGCCGACGCCCTGACCCTGATCGGCCACCGGGCCATGGTCTATATCGAGCTGAAGACTCCCTTCGGCGAGGTGGGCGAGCTGGAGAAGCAGGTCAGCGAAATCCTGCTGGACCACAACGGCCCGACCGCCGTGATCGGCTTCAATCCCTATTCCCACGCCTGGTTCGCCGAGCACCAGCCGCAGATCCTGCGCGGCCTGGACAGCTACAACTGGGACGACGAGAACGCCCGCCGCCTGTCGCCCGAGATCCGCAAGTCGCTGGCGGCGCTGGAGCATGTCGAGATCGCCCGGCCGGACTTCCTGGCCCTGGGGCTGGACATGCTGCCCAGCGCCCGGGCCGACGTCTATCGCGCCAAGGGCATGCCGGTGATCGCCTGGACCGTGCGTTCGGCCGAGCAGTGGGAAAGCGTCCGCGACCATTGCGACAACCTGATCTTCGAGGGCTTCGCCGCGTGACAGCCGTCAAGGCGGAGGTGCGCGTCCACCGGCGCATCGCCGAGATCGGCCGCGACGCCTGGGACGCCTGCGCGGCCCCGCACGGCGATCCGTTCGTCAGCTACGATTTCCTGGACGCCCTGGAAGAGAGCGGCTGCGCGGTCGAGCGCACCGGCTGGGCGCCGCATCACCTGTCGGTCCAGGACGAGGCGGGCGGGGTGGCGGCGGTGATGCCGCTGTACCTGAAGTCCCACAGCCAGGGCGAATACGTCTTCGACCACAGCTGGGCCGACGCCTACGAGCGGGCCGGCGGACGCTACTATCCCAAGCTCCAGTGCTCGGCGCCGTTCTCGCCGGTCACCGGGCCGCGGCTGATCGTGCGGCCCGACATCGATGTCGACGACGGTCGCTCGGCCCTGCTGGGCGGGGCCCTGACCCTGTGTGATCGGCTGAAGGCCTCGTCCCTGCACGTGACCTTCCCGACCGCCGACGAGTGGGGCTGGATGGGCGAGCGGGGCATGCTGCGCCGCCAGGACCAGCAGTACCACTGGTTCAACCACGGCTACGCCAGCTTCGACGACTTCCTGGCGGCCCTGTCGTCCAACCGCCGCAAGACCATCCGCCGCGAGCGCCGCGACGCCCAGGCCGGGCTCGAGATCGTCGCCCTGACCGGCGACCAGCTGACCGAGGACCACTGGGACGCCTTCTTCGGCTTCTACATGGACACCGGCGGCCGCAAGTGGGGGCGGCCCTATCTGAACCGGGCGTTCTATTCGCTGCTGGGCGAGCGGATGGCCGACAAGGTGCTGCTGATCCTGGCCCGCCGGCCGGGCGGTCCGTGGATCGCCGGGGCCCTGAACCTGATCGGCGGCGACTGCCTGTACGGCCGCCACTGGGGCTGCACCGAGGACGTGCCGTTCCTGCATTTCGAGCTCTGCTACTACCAGGCCATCGAGCACGGCATCCGCCTGGGCCTGCCAAGGGTCGAGGCGGGAGCCCAGGGTCAGCACAAGATCGCGCGCGGCTACCTGCCCAGCCCGGTTTATTCGGCCCACTGGATCGCCGATCCCGCGCTGCGCGAGCCCGTCGCCCGCTATCTGGAGCGCGAACGCGAGGCGGTGGACGCCGAGATCGCCATGCTGACCGACGAGTTCTCGCCGTTCCGCCAGGAGAGCTAGGTCAGTTCGACCTCGCCGACCTTGTCCTGGTAGTCCTTCTTGGGATCGCTGCCGAGCATCATCCGGACGCCGGCCAGCAGGCTGTGCTCGTTGAGCCAGATCTGGGCATGGCCGGGATCGAAGCGCAGCAGCCGCAGCTTGGGATCGTCCTTGCCCTCGAACCAGGCGGCGACGAACGGATTCCACAGGCGCTCGACCGTCGTGTGGTCGGTGTCGACCTTCAGGTGGCCATCCACGGTGGCGAACAGGTCGTGGCCTTTCGAGGCGAAATGAATCTGCGCCTCATGGCCCTGGCCTGTGGCGATCAGCAGGTCGTTGTCGGCCGAGGTGAAGATCCACAGCGGACCGCTGTGGTCGCCCTCGAACAGGGCGGTCATCGGCTGGCCCCGGCCGTTGTCGAAGCCGGGCAGGCCCAGCATGACGGTGCGATCGGACTTCAGCGCCTTCCAGAACTTGGCGGCGAGATCGGCTTCCTTGGACATGGACGTTCCTCCGTTCGCCACTGAACGGCGCGGATCGCCCGATGTTCCGGTCAGGAGGCTTCCCAGGCCGCCTTCAATAGGACGCGAACCTCGTCGTCCACCTCGGCCGGCGAGGCGAGGGGCAGCTTGGCCTTCAGGCGCTCGGACCAGCCCTCGTTCTTCGGGGGCAGCAGGCGAGGGGAGGCGTCGGGCGCGACCGCCAGGCCCAGCACCGCCTTGCCGCCCTTGATCGGCTTGGCGGCGGCGAACTGGAACGCGCGGGACCAGGCGGTGAACGCCTTGCGCTGGCCGGTGACCAGGTCCGGCAGGTCGGCGACGGCCGCCTCCAGCGCCGCCAGGATCGCCAGCGACGCGGCATCGGCCCACAGGGCCGCGCGCAGGGCGACGGGATCGTCCCAGCTGGGATCGGCCGATGGGAAGGCCTCGGCCAGGATGAAGGCGGCGTGGTTCACGCCCAGGCCGTGGTGTTCCTTCAGCCAGACCTGGCGGGCGCGGGGCTTGGTCTCGGGGCAGGTCCTGGCGACGGCGACCCACTCGGCCAGGGTCTTGCCGGTGTTGCGCTCGATGCCCTCGCGCACCGAGGCGAACCACTTCTTCTGCCGTTCGGTCAGGTGCTCGGTCATGCGGGAAGGGCTCCGAAGTGATCGACCAGTTCGGCCAGCAGCCGGTCGCGGCCGCGGGCGGGGCGGTCCAGGTGGACGAAGTGGGTGGCGCCGGCCAGGGTCACGGTCCTGACCGACGGCGTGCGGGACGCGTCGGCCGCGAAGGCGTCGAGATCGGCCTGGCGGCTCCAGAAGTCGTGCTCCGCGCGCACCAGAAGGGTCGGCGCGGTGATCGAGCCGGCGTCGTACAGCCGCCGCCCACAGGCCTGGTGGAAGCTGTCCTCCAGCGCCCCGAGTGGCGCGCGGAACCTGGGCGGATCGTGGCGGCCGCCGTCGGGGTCGCCGGCCAGGACGGCCGTCGCCAGGGCTTTGGCGACAGCGGGATCGCGCCAGGCGTCCTTGTCGTCGGTCGGGATGTTGCGCTCCCAGACCCCGATCAGCGACGCGGCCGGATAGAGGGCGTAGCCGCCGGTCGCCGGATCGAAGCGGCGGGGCTGGCCGGGCTGGGCGAAGGCCGAACCAGGACCCAGCATGGCGTGGACGTCCGAGCCGCCGTAGAGCGCGTTGATCGTCGCCAAGCCGGACACGGCCTCGGGGCGCAGCGACGCGTAGAAGCCGGCCCACATCCCGCCCGTGGCCCAACCGAGCAGCCCGACCTGGCGGCTCTCCGCGCGTTGGGCCGCCAGCTTGCGGACGGCGTCGAGATCGCGGACCACCTCGAAGGCGCGCGACAGGGGACGGCTCTCCTCCGGCGGTCCGTCCATGGCGGCGGGGCGCTGCGAGCCCCCATAGCCCCGCGCGTCCATCACATAGACCCGGCGGTTCAGGCGCCGGGCCAGATCGCCGGCCAGCGAGCCGCCCTCGACGGGCAGGTCGAACGAGGCCGCGCCCGCCGCGCGGGCGCCGTGCACCAGGATCAGCGGCGCGCCGCGCGGGGCGGCGGGCCGGACCTCGCGCACATGCAGCCGGACGCCGTCGTCGGCGGTGACGAAAAGCTCTTCGCGACGGAGGCCTTCGGGCGCGGCCTGGGCCGGGCCGGCGGCGGCCAGGGCCGCTCCGGCCGCCAGCATGTCCCGCCGGGTCGGGCTCGTGGTCATTTGCGCGCCCCTCCCGGTTTGCTAGGTACGGTTCCGATCATGCTGGAGACGATCATGAGCCTTCACGGAAGCTACGACGCCGACAACATCTTCGCCAAGATCATCCGCGGCGAGATCCCGGCCGTGAAGGTGTACGAGGACGACCAGGTCCTGGCGTTCATGGACGTTTTCCCGCAGTCGCGCGGCCACGTGCTGGTGATCTCCAAGACCAGCCAGGCCCGCAACCTGCTGGAAGCCGAGGCCAAGACCCTGGGCCGGCTGATCGGCGCGGTGCAGAAGGTGACCCAGGCGGTGACCACGGCCCTGAAGCCGGACGGCGTGGTGGTGACCCAGTTCAACGGCGCTCCGGCCGGCCAGACGATCTTCCACCTGCACTTCCACGTCATCCCCCGCTACGAGGGCGAGGCCCTGGGCCGGCACGGCGAGGGCATGGCGGACGTCGAGGACCTGAAGGCCCTGGCCGAGAAGATCAAGGCGGCGCTCTAAGCTGAACCTTTAGCCAAGCTGAGCATTGAGCGGTGGTAGCGGTAGCTTGGGGACGGGCAGTCCATGTTGGAGTTCGACGATGCGCCGAAAGGCCTGGCGCGTCTGATCTATGCCAGCCGATCGCTGAGCGTCGGCGCCGGCTTCTCCGACGACGTGCGGACGATCCTGCGCACGTCCATTCACCAGAACCGCATGAGCGCCATCACCGGTTTCCTGGTGATCGGCGAAGGGCGCTTCCTGCAGATGCTGGAAGGGCCCGTCGCCGAAGTCGAGGCGACGTTCGAGCGCATCCGTCGGGACGATCGTCACACCGATCTGGTCGTCATCGCCCAGGGACCGGCGGATCGCCGGATGTTCCGCGACTGGAACATGGCCCATCACCAGATCGTCGCGGCCGATCGGATGCTGCTGGCGACGGCCGGTCTTTCCGAGTTCAGGCCTGAGACGTTGGACGGGGCGGGGGCGCTGCGGATCCTGACCAGTCTGGGCGGTCGCCACCTGCGATAGGCCTGGGCTCGCAAGCCCGGCTTGCAGTCAAGCTTGGCCGCGCCTTAGATGCTCGCGGGGGAATCGCGTGCGTCTTCATCCGGTGACATGGCTGATCGTCCTGGCCGCGGGCTTGAGCCTGTCGGCGGACCTGATCCTGTGGGCGTGGGTCGCGCGATCCGCTCTGGAGTGGGCGTCGTCGGCCGACGGTCCGGCCTTGTCGGCGATGACCTGGCTCCGGGCCCTGGGGCCCTCGATGGCCTGGCAGATCAAGATCAGCGCGGGAACCCTGGAAATGCTCGGAACGGCCGTCCTGGTCGAGGGGCTGTCCCGCATCCATCGGCGCCTTCGGGCGCACAACGCCGTCCCGTTCGAAGGGGGAGCCCATGGCCCTAGATGATCCCGCGCCGGCCGAGCGCATCGGCGTGCTGCTGGGGCGGCTGCACCCGATCACCCGGCTGATCATCGCCGCCGGCGTGCTGCACCTGTGCGGCGACCTGCTGGCGGGCGCGATGAACCTGCTCCAGTATCGCGACATGGTCCTGACGGGCAGCGAGGCTTCCCTGGCCCGGGTGCTGGCCGACATCGCCCACGGCGTGGCCTACGGGCTGTCGTTCTTCGGCACCGCCGCGACGGTGGAGTTCCTGGTCCGCATCTGGGGCGAGGTGAAGGCGATGCGCGGGCAGGGCGACAAGGCCGGCTGAGGTCGAGCTTTAGTGCCCCAGCTTGATGATGGCCGTGGCCAGGCCGACGATCGCGGTCACGCCGCCTAGGAAGGTCAGGCTCTGGGACCGAAGCTTGTCGTTCAGTTCGACGAGGATCTGGGTCTTGGTGATGGCCAGGTCCGCCTTGAGCGCCTGGATGTCCATCTTGGTCGCATGGGCGAGTTCGGTGAGGTCGGCCTTTGTAGCCATATTGGCGAGGTCAGCTTTCGTCGCCGTGTCGGCCTTGGTCGCCAGCCCGCTGATGTCCGGGAACTGCGCGGTCGACTGCACCAGTTCGACGATCGCCTCGGCCGCGCGCTCTTCCAGCCCCGCGTCGCGGAGGCGTCTCGTGGCGCCGAGGGTGTCGAAGGCGACGGTCATGCGATCAACCTAACCGAGTGTTCTCGTTTTGTCCAATCGTTTTCCGCGACCGATCGTCCGATAGCAAAGAGGCCCGGATCGCTCCGGGCCTCTCGCTGTCCTACTCGGTGAGGGCCGGTTCGGCCTCGTCTTCCTTGGCCGCCTTGCCGGGCTTTTCCGGATTGGGCTCGATCTCGAAGGCGATCTTGCCGTTCTCCAGCACCACCTTGACGTGGCCGCCGCGGACGAGGCGTCCGAACAGGATGTCGTCGGCCAGCGGCTTCTTGATGTGCTCCTGGATGACCCGCGCCAGGGGGCGGGCGCCGTAGAGCTCGTCGAAGCCGTTCTTGGCCAGCCAGTCGGCCGCGTCGTCGCTGAGCGAGATCGTGACGTTCCGGTCGGCCAGCTGGACTTCCATCTGCAGCACGAACTTCTGCACGACCTGACGGATGATCTCCGGCGTCAGCGGCTTGAAGGCCACCACCGCGTCGAGGCGGTTGCGGAACTCCGGCGTGAACAGGCGCTTGAGGGCGGCCTCTTCCTCGCCCTGCACCTTGTCGCGGCCGAAGCCGATCGACTGGCGCTGGGCGTCCGAAGCGCCGGCGTTGGTGGTCATGATCAGGATGACGTTCCTGAAATCGACCTTCTTGCCGTTGCTGTCGGTCAGCACCCCGTGGTCCATGACCTGGAGCAGGATGTTGTAGACGTCCGCGTGCGCCTTCTCGATCTCGTCCAGCAGCACCACGGCGTGCGGGTGCTGGTCGACGGCGTCGGTCAGCTGGCCGCCCTGATCGTAGCCGACATAGCCGGGAGGAGCCCCGATCAGGCGGCTGACGGTGTGGCGCTCCATATATTCCGACATGTCGAACCGGATCATCTCGATCCCGAGGGTCGCGGCCAGCTGCTTGGCGGCTTCGGTCTTGCCGACGCCGGTCGGGCCGCTGAACAGGTAGCTGCCGATCGGCTTGTCCGGGTCGCGCAGACCGGCCCGGGCCAGCTTCATGGCCGAGGACAGTTGGGTCAGCGCCTCGTCCTGGCCGAACACGGCGCGCTTCAGGTCCGCTTCCAGCTCGCGCAGGGACTCGGTGTCGGACTTGGAGACCGACTTCGGCGGAATCCGGGCGATCTTGGCCACGACGGCCTCGATCTCCTTGACGCCCAGCACCTTCTTGCGGCGGCCTTCCGGCAGCAGCATCTGGCCCGCGCCCGCCTCGTCGATCACGTCGATCGCCTTGTCGGGCAGCTTGCGGTCGGTGATGTACTTGGCCGACAGCTCAACGGCCACCTTCAGGGCGTCGTTGGTGTACTTCAGCTTGTGGAAGTCCTCGTAGTAGCTCTTCAGCCCCTTGAGGATCTTGATGGTGTCTTCCACCGTCGGCTCGTTGACGTCGATCTTCTGGAAGCGACGGACCAGGGCCCGATCCTTCTCGAAGTGCTGACGGAACTCCTTGTAGGTGGTCGAGCCCATGCACCGCAGGGTGCCCGAGGCCAGGGCCGGCTTCAGGAGGTTGGAGGCGTCCATGGCCCCGCCCGAGGTGGCGCCGGCGCCGATCACCGTGTGGATCTCGTCGATGAACAGCACCGCGTTGGGGTGGTTCTCGAGTTCCTTGACCACCTGCTTGACGCGTTCCTCGAAGTCGCCGCGATAGCGGGTGCCGGCCAGCAGCGCGCCCATGTCGAGCGAGTAGATGGTGGCTTCCGCCAGGACTTCGGGCACCTGGTGGGTGATGATCTTGCGGGCCAGGCCTTCGGCGATGGCGGTCTTGCCGACGCCGGGCTCGCCCACCAGCAGGGGGTTGTTCTTGGTGCGACGGCACAGGATCTGGATCGCGCGTTCCACTTCGTTCGCGCGGCCAATCAGCGGGTCGACCTTGCCCTGGCGGGCCTTCTCGTTGAGGTCGACGCAGTAGGCCTCGAGCGCCTCGCCGCCGGTCTTGGCGTTGGGCTTCTCGACGTCTTCCTCGACCGCCGCGCCCTTGGCCGTCTTCGGCTCGGACGCACCCGCCTTCTTGGCGATGCCGTGGGCGATGAAGTTGACCGCGTCGTAGCGGGTCATGTCCTGCTCTTGCAGGAAGTAGGCGGCGTGGCTCTCGCGTTCGGAGAAGATGGCGACCAGCACGTTGGCGCCGGTCACTTCCTCGCGACCCGAGGACTGGACGTGGATCACCGCGCGCTGGATCACGCGCTGGAAGCCCGCCGTGGGCTTGGCGTCGTCCTCGTCGTCGACGACCAGCGAGGCCAGTTCGACGTCGAGATAGTTCACGAGGCTCTTCTTGAGAGCGTTGAGGTCCACGTCGCAGGCGCGCATGACGCCGGCCGCGTCGTCATCGTCGGTCAGCGACAGCAGCAGGTGTTCAAGCGTGGCGTATTCGTGCTTGCGCTGATTGGCGTAAGCGACGGCGCGATGCAGGGATTCTTCAAGTGGGCGCGAAAAAGAGGGCAAGGGGGGCTCCTCAATCCTTTTCCATGGTGCACTGCAGGGGGTGCTGATGCCTGCGCGCCGAGTCGATCACTTGCGCGACCTTGGTCTCGGCAACTTCGTAGGTGAAAACGCCGCAAACGCCGACGCCATGCTGATGAACGTGCAGCATGATCCGGGTCGCATCTTCGCGCGACTTGTTGAAGAAACGTTCAAGTACGTAAACGACGAACTCCATCGGAGTGTAGTCGTCGTTCAAGATCAGTACGCGATAAAGCGAAGGCTTTTGTGTCTTCGGCTTCACTTCCGTGATGACCGAAGAGCCCGCGCCGTTGTTTTGTCCGCCTTGCTTTCGCTCGGCCATTGACCGCTCTCTCCCGGCGGGCCGAACCACCCGCCTTACATGGATTAGATATGGAAACGCGGCAGCATTGGAAGAGGCTGCCGCGTGGCTGCGCCGCTTTAACACAGGGGCGCCGCTCAAAGTGGCTTCTCGCTTGGGATAGCGGCGACACGGGCTTGGGGGCGTCACCGGCGAGGTGCGCAGATGGGGGGCGTTTTGGCGCGGCGCAAGGGGCGGGAAGGGCGACTCAGTCGAGGTTGTGGCGGCGAACACTTGCCCCCTACGGACCGCTTCGCGGTCGTCTTCCCCCAAAGGGGGAAGAGCGCTCCGGCGCGAAGACTCCGCCCCCTATGGGGGCGGACAGACGGCGAAGCCGTCAGGTGGGGGCAAGTGGGTGTGATCCCACGCCCCGCTTTGACGCTACCCCAGCTTCACCAGCATCTTCCCCAGGTTCTCGCCGGTGAACAGCTTGATGAAGGCGTCCGGCGCGCGCTCGACGCCTTGCTCGACCGTCTCGTTCCACTTGATCTTGCCCGACGAAATCCAGCCGGACATGTCGGCGATGAACTGCGGCGCCAGGTCGTAGTGGTTGGAGACGATGAAGCCTTCCAGCCGCAGGCTCTTGCCGACGATCTGGGCGACGTTCCACGGGCCGGTCGGCTTTCCGGTCTCGTTGTACTGCGAGATCATCCCGCACACGGCGAAGCGGGCGAAGGTGCGGGCCGAGTTGAGGGCGGCTTCCAGGTGCACGCCGCCGACGTTCTCGAAATAGACGTCAATGCCCTTGGGCGCGACCTTCTCCAGCTCGGCCACCACGTCGGGCGTGGCCTTGTAGTCGATCACGTGGTCGACGCCGATGCTCTTGAGGAAGGCCACCTTCTCCGGTCCGCCGGCCGAGCCGATCACGGTGTGGCCCTTCAGCTTGGCGATCTGGCAGACCACCGAGCCCACCGCGCCGGCGGCGGCCGAGACGAACACCACGTCGCCCTCCTTCAGGGCCGCGATCCGCAGCAGGCCGACATAGGCGGTCAGGCCCGGCATGCCGGCCACGCCCAGGAAGGTCTGGGGCGGCAGGCCGTGGGTGTCGATCTTGGTCACCGCGCCCATGCCGCCGGCGGCCAGGGCCTTGGGCGAGACGTTGAAGACCTCGCGCCAGCCGAACATCGTCGAGACGATGTCGCCCACCTTGTAGTCCGGGTCGTTCGAGGCGGTGACCTCGCCGATCGCGCCGCCCTGCAGCGCCTTGCCCAGCTCGAACGGCGCCACGTAGCTCTTCCGGTCGGTCATGCGGCCGCGCATGTACGGGTCGACCGACATCCACAGGTTCCTGACCTGGATCTCGCCGTCGCCCGGCGCGCCGACCTCGACGCTGGCCAGTTCGAAGTTCTCGTGGGCCGGGACGCCGACGGGGCGGCTCTTCAGACGGATTTCGCGCGACGTGACCATGGCCTTGCCTCCCAACCCCGCTCATCGGGGTGCGTTGTTTAAACGAACGTTTAGACCGGTCTTCGCCGAGGCTCCAGTGCTTCCCGCAGGAAAGCGAACACGATAGACAGCGGCCATGACCCAGGATGTTCTGAAAGCGGGCGTCGTCGGCGCCGGGGTGTTCGGCGGCTATCACGCCAAGAAGTATGTCGAGCTGGACGGCGTCGCGCTGGTCGCGGTGTTCGACATCGACCTGGAACGGGCCAAGGCCCTGGCCGAGCCCTTGGGGGCCCAGGCCTTCGACGACCAGGCCGCCTTCCTGGCCGCGGTCGACGTGGTCACCGTCGCCACCCCCGCCGTGCATCACGCCAAGGCGGGCCTGGCGGCGCTGAAGGCCGGCAAGCCGGTCTATTCCGAAAAGCCGCTGGCCGTGACGCCGGACGACGCCGACGCCCTGGTCGCCGCCGCCGCCAAGGCCGGCGTGCCGCTGGCCTGCGGCCACCAGGAGCGCGTGGTGTTCCAGGCCATGGGCCTGCTGGACATCCCCGAGCAGCCGCTGCGCCTGGAAGCCGTGCGCCGGGGCACGCCCTCGGACCGCAACCTCGACGTCTCGGTGGTGCTGGACCTGATGATCCACGACATCGACCTGGCCCTGGCGCTATGCGACGGCGAGCCGGTGGCGGTGGAAGGCGAGGGGGCGATCACCCGCTCGACCTCGCTCGACTGGGTCAAGGCCGAGGCCACTTTCGACAACGGCTTCACCGCCGTGTTCGACAGCTCGCGCGTGGCCGAGGCCCGCGAGCGGACGATGAAGGTGGTCTACCCCTCCGGCGAGGTCGAGATCGACTTCCTGGCCCGCACCTTCCGCAACACCACCCCGTTCCCGCTGATCGAGAACTTCAACGACACCCCGGCCGGCAAGGATCCGCTGGGCCAGAGCGTCGCCGGCTTCCTGAAGGCCGTGCGCGGCGAGGCCCCGCGTCCGGTGGTCACTGGCGAAGAAGCCGCCCGGGCGCTGGACCTGGGCCTGGCCGTGGAGCAGGCGGCTGGCGGCTAGCGCCTAGCCCGGCCATCATCCCCCACCGTTGTCATCCCGGAAAGCGCGGAGCGCTTGTCCGGGACCCAGGTGAACCGCAAGACCTCAGCCCAGTCCTCTGGGTCCCGGACAGCCTCTGCGAGGCTTCCGGGATGACAACCTTTTGAGAAGCGCCGCGCTACCTCGGCGCCACCTTCACCAGCACCACGTCGTTGGCCCGCATCGGCACCGCCACGCTGGCCGCGCCGATCTTGCCGATGGTCAGGGTCCGGGTCTCGGGCTTGTCCGTCGTCAGGGCGTTCAGGTCGCGCACCTGCTGGTCGGTCAGGGTCTTGGGCGAGCCCAGTTCCAGATAGGCGGTGTAGGCGTCGTTGGTCTTGAAGCCGGTGCGGAAGATCTGGACGTCGTAGCGGCCGGGCTTGAGGCCCTTGAGGTCCAGGCTGACCGGCTCGACGTCCACGGTGGGCTGGACCTTGGTGTAGTAGGGGCGGTTGCTGACCGTCTGGACCGGCTGGCGGAAATCCCAGACCAGGGCCTGGACGCCGCCGGCGTCGGCGGTGGCCCAGGTCTGGGTGTCGGCGACCTTCACGGCCTTGTCGCCCAGCTGGTTCAGGTACTTGTAGGCGAACCAGGCCGGCTTGCGGATTCCCTGCGGGTTCATCAGGCCGAAGCCGCCCTCGAACGGCGCGGTGGGCGGGCCGGGCTCTTCGAACAGGTCGCTGTAGGTCCAGTAGCTCATGCCCTGCAGCTGGCCCTCGCTGCCCTTGAGCTTGGAGAGGATGTAGGGCGCGCTGACATAGGAGTCGTGCACCGGATCGCGCGGCGTGTAGCTGGTGCTCCACTCGGTGAAGTACAGCGGCAGGCCGGGCTTGAACGAGGCCTCGATCTCGCGGCGCACCCGGCGGATGTCGCCGACGATGGCGTCCTGCGAGGGCGACAGCTTGGTGTCGCTCTTGCCGTTCTCGTCCAGGAAGCCGCCGTCCACGCCGTAGGTGTGGGTGGTGATGAAGTCGACCGGCGCGCCCGAGGCCTGGACGTGGCTCAGGAACTCCGGCGTCCAAGCCGCGCCGGCCGTCGAGGGGCCGCCGACCCGCAGCGCCGGATCGATCGCCTTGATGGTGCGGGCGGTCAGGTCATAGAGCTCGAAATAGGCCTTCTGGTCGGCCTTCTCCCAGAAGCCGTCGAGATTGGGCTCGTTCCAGACCTCGAAATACCAGGACCGCACCTCGGCCTGGCCGTAGCGCTGCTGGATATGGCGCACGAACGCGTCGACCAGGCCGGCCCACTGCTTGGGATCGGGGTGGGAGGTGTTGCCCTTCCACCAGAAGATCTGGTTGTCGGACGACTTCATGGCCAGGGGGGTGAAGCCCAGCTCGACGAAGGGCTTGATCCCCATGCCCAGCAGGCGGTCGTACAGCTGGTTGATCTTGGTCCAGTCGTAGACCGGCTGGCCGTCGACCACGCGATAGGTCCCCAGCACGTCGTGGAAGATGCCGTGGAAGCGGACATAGCGGAAACCCAGCTCGTCGCGGGCCGTCTTCAGCTGGGCCAGGCTGTCTTCGCGCAGCAGGGTGCCGGGATAGTCCGAGCCGACCGACAGGTCGTAGAACCGGTCGCGCGGCGTGGTCGGCGCCTGGGCGTCGATGGCGATATGGCGGACGGCCGGCTTCTCCTGAGCCGTGGCGGAACCCGCCAGCAGCACGGCCAGGGCCGAGGCGGCGATCGCGGCGCGCAGGCCGGTCCTGGTGGCGGTCGTCGTCATGGCGGTCGGTCCCTTCCTGGCGGTGGCCCGCCCTCGTCGTCGGGGCGGTGTTGTTGGGAGCGGTACCATTATTCCCGCCGCGTCGTACAGCCCAACGGCAAAAGGGCGGGGAGGGGTCTGTTCATGCGCGGCGACCGGGCTTACGCGAACCGTTCGCAATGAAACGAGCGCGGGGCGGCCGGTTTCCGGCAAAAACTCGGCGTCGAACCCTTCCGTCGCGCCGTCAGCTGAGCTAACCACGGCGCACTCTTTGGAAGGCGTACCATCATGACCAAGAAACCCGACGGCACCTGGGACAAGTCGCAACTCCCGAGCCGGCATGTAACCGAAGGGCCGGCCCGCGCGCCGCACCGCTCGTATTACTACGCCATGGGTCTTGGCACGCGCGAGATCGCCCAGCCGTTCGTAGGGGTGGCCTCGTGCTGGAACGAGGCCGCGCCGTGCAACACCGCCCTGATGCGCCAGGCCAACGCCGTGGCCAAGGGCGTCAAGGCGGCCGGCGGCACCCCGCGCGAGTTCTGCACCATCACCGTCACCGACGGCATCGCCATGGGCCACGAGGGCATGCGCTCGTCCCTGGTCAGCCGCGACGTGATCGCCGACTCCGTCGAGCTGACCATGCGCGGCCACGGCTATGACGCCCTGGTCGGCGTGGCCGGCTGCGACAAAAGCCTGCCGGGCATGATGATGGCCATGCTGCGCCTCAACGTGCCCAGCGTGTTCCTGTACGGCGGCTCGATCCTGCCCGGCCGCTTCCAGGGCAAGGACATCACCGTGATGGACGTGTTCGAGGGCGTCGGCGCCCACGCGGCCGGCACCATGGACGAGAAGACCCTGTGCGAGCTGGAGAAGCACGCCTGTCCGTCGGACGGCGCCTGCGGCGGCCAGTTCACCGCCAACACCATGGCCTGCGTGTCGGAAGCCATCGGCCTGGCCCTGCCGCTGTCCTCGGCCCTGCCGGCCCCGTATCTGGACCGCGACCAGTACGCCGTGGCCTCGGGCGAGGCGGTGATGCGGCTGATCGAGCAGAACATCCGCCCGCGCGACATCTGCACCCGCAAGGCGTTCGAGAACGCCGCCGTCGTCGTCGCCGCCACCGGCGGTTCGACCAACGGCGCCCTGCACCTTCCGGCCATGGCCCACGAGTGCGGCATCGAGTTCACCCTGAAGGACGTGGCCGAGATCGCCGCCCGCACGCCCTATGTCGCCGACCTCAAGCCCGGCGGCCGCTACGTGGCCAAGGACATGGGCGAGGCCGGCGGCGTGCCGATGCTGCTGCGCACCCTGCTGGACGCCGGCCTGCTGCACGGCGACGTCATGACGGTGACCGGCAAGACCCTGGCCGAGAACCTGGCCGACGTGGTCTGGCGCGACGACCAGGACGTGATCCGTCCGGCCAGCAACCCGCTGTCGCCGACCGGCGGCGTGGTGGGCCTGTGGGGCTCGCTGGCTCCCGAGGGCGGCATCGTCAAGGTGGCCGGCCTCAAGCACCAGGTGCACCGCGGCCCGGCCCGGGTGTTCGACGGCGAGGCGGCCTGCTTCGAGGCGGTGTCGAACCGCGACTACAAGGAAGGCGACGTCCTGGTCATCCGCTACGAAGGTCCCAAGGGCGGGCCGGGCATGCGCGAGATGCTGTCGACCACGGCCGCCATCTACGGCCAGGGCGTGGAGAACATCGCCCTGATCACCGACGGCCGCTTCTCGGGCGCCACGCGCGGCCTGTGCATCGGCCACGTGGGACCGGAAGCCGCCGTGGGCGGTCCGATCGCCCTGGTCCAGGACGGCGACATCATCAGCATCGACGCCACCAAGGGGACGATCGATCTGGAGGTCGAGGCCGAGGAACTGGCGCGCCGCAAGGCCGCCTGGAAGCCGCGCGGCCACGACTACAACAGCGGCGCGATCTGGAAGTTCGCCCAGCTGGTGGGGCCGGCCTATCTGGGGGCCACCACCCATCCGGGCGCGGCGAAAGAGACCCACGTCTACGCGGACATCTGAAAGAGAGGGGCCGGGCGGATCGCCCGGCCCCTTTTCCTTTCGGCCCCTATTTCTTGATCTTCTTGAAGTCCTTGTAGAACAGGTCTTCCGGCGGGCGGTCCTCGGGGGGCGGGGCGCGGAAGTCGTTGGGGCGCAGCAGGCCCTGGTCGAACATCGTCCGGCGCTGCTCCACCGCCGCGGCGGCGCGGGCCGAGGCGCTCAGCCGGACCGGCACGATCACCCCGCGATCCCGGTCCAGCCAGGCGGCGGCCTCCTGGGTGCTGACCACGCCGTCGCGATCGGTGTCGGCGGGCGTGAGGGCCAGCGGCCGCGTCTCGGCCAGGGCCGGCGCGGCGCAGCAAAGGGCGAGGGCGGAAGCGAGAACCAGACGCATCAAGGACTCCCCAAAGGTCAACTGGCAAGCTGACAAGGCATTTGGGCGGTCAAACGCGCGAGGAGTCAAACGGGATCAGTCGTCCAGGTCGAACGGCAGCTCGTCCTGGTCGCCCCTGGGCGGGCGCGCGGCCTTGGAGACCGGCTTGTAGGCCTTTTCCGGGATCGGCGGCGGATCGTCGTCCAGATCATCGTCCCACGGAGCTTCCGTGGGGTCGGCGGTGGTGTCGATCTCGTCGAACAGCGGGGCCGTGGCGGCCGAACGCGCCGGCGTGGCGGCGGCGACCGCCTCGAGAGCCGGCGTATAGGGCTTGGGCGCGGGTTCCGGCTCGACGGCCGGCGGGCGGGTCTTGATGGCCGGCTCGGACGTCTCCGGAGCCTGGGCGGCCTTGGCCTTCGGGGCCAGGGGGCGGCGGACGATGGCGTCGGCGCGCAGCAGCCAGCGGTTGGCCTCCTGGATGGCGTCGGCCGGCGAGCGGCTCTCGCGGCGCTGCTGGTCGCCCTCCAGCCACAGGTCCAGTTCGAAGTCGGGATGGCGCGGATCGTCGAAGATCAGCTTCAGGGTCACCTGGGCGGCTTGCTGGACGATCTGGTCGATGGCCCGGCGCGGCTCGCCCCGGAAGACGCGGCCGATCACCTGGCCGTCCACCGACAGCTCGGCCCCCATCAGCTCGTCGATGCGGTAGATCAGGCACCAGGCGCCGCTGTCCCAGGCCACGGCGGCCTGGTTGGTGGTGAAGTTGAAGCCCGCGCCCCGGCCGCGGCCCTTGGCGACGATCACGGTCTCGGGCGAGCCCTTGAGCACGTGGCGCAGGGCGCGGCGGATCCGGCGCTCCTCGTCCATGAACCAGATGGCGGCGCTGCCCACGAAGGTCACCGCGGACGCCGACAGGGTCACCAGCAGCAAAAGACGCCAGAGTTCGCTCATGGGATCAGGCTAGCGAGAGTCCGGGTTTCCGAACAGTTGATGTTTCAGAGGGCCAGCTCGGCGACCACGGGAACGTGATCCGACGGCTTTTCCTTGTCGCGCTCGTCGCGGTGGATGACGACGCCGGCCAGCTTGTCGGCCGCCTGGGGCGACAGCAGCAGGTGGTCGATGCGGATGCCCAGGTTCCGGGGCCAGGCGCCGGCCTGGTAGTCCCAGAAGGTGTAGCCGCCCGGCGCGCCGTCGGCCTGCATGTAGGCGTCGGTGAAGCCCAGGTTCTTCAAGGCCCGGAAGGCGCCCCGGCTCTCGGGCCGGAACAGGGCGTCGCCCAGCCAGGCCTCGGGATTGGCCACGTCCTCGGCCTCGGGGATGACGTTGTAGTCGCCGGCGATGACCAGCGGCTCCTCCAGCTTGAGCAGCCCCTGGGCGTGGGCGTGCAGCCGCTTCATCCAGGCCAGCTTGTAGGCGAACTTCTCGGTGCCGATCGGATTGCCGTTGGGCAGGTAGATGCCGACCATCCGGAAGGGCGTGGGGGCGCCGATCACCGCTTCGATGTAGCGCGACTGCTCGTCGACCTCGTCGTCATGCAGGAAGGGCAGGCCCTTGCGCACGTCCTCCATCGGGTGCTTCGAGAGCATGGCCACGCCGTTGTAGGTCTTCTGGCCGTGGACGGCGACGTTGTAGCCCAGGCGCTCGAAGGCCTCGGTCGGGAACTTCTCGTCCAGGCATTTGATCTCCTGGAGCACGGCCACGTCGGGCGCGGCCGATTCGAACCAGGCCAGGACGTTTTCCAGGCGGGCGTTGACGGAATTGACGTTCCAGGTGGCGATGCGCATTGACGGCTCCAGTCGGCGGCGGGAGGCTAGGGCGCATGGGGAACGCGCTCAAGTCGGGGTTCCAGATTTCACGACGGAACCGGCGCTGGCTGCTGGTCCTGGCGACGCTGACCTGTGGCCTGATGGCCGTGCCGGGCGGGATCGCCGCGATCTTCACGCCCCTGGTCTTCGACGCCCCGGGCTCGCTGTACAATCCGGTAGCCTGGCTGGGTTTCGTGCTGTGCGCGGGGTTCTGGGTGGTCTGCCTGCTGGCCCCGCTGCTGGCCTGGATCCAGTGGCGGCGCGGCCGCGAGCCCATCGCCTGGGCCGCCATGGCCGCGCCGGTGGCCTGGGGCGCGGCGGCGCTGACGGTGCTGCAGCTGGTGCCGGGGTAAGGCGTTATCGCGGCGCGTGCGCCGAAGAGGCGGCGGTCTGGCCGGCCTGGAAAGCCGACAGAAGATTGGCCTGGACGCTCAGGATCAGAGCGGACGCCGCCATGATGGATGTGATCAGGGTGATGGCGATGGTCCAGCGCGTCGCCCGATTGTCGGCCCGGCTCTCGGCCCTCAGCGAATTCATTTCGGCCTTCAACGCGTTGGCTTGCGCGAGACTGTCGGCCTTCAGGGATTTCATCTGTGCGAAAATCCCGTGATCGCCGATCAGGATGTCGGTCAGGTAGTCGAGTTTGCCGCCGAGTTCGACGAACCGCGTCTCGCCGCGCGCTTCCACGGCTTCAAATCTGGCGCTGATCTCTTCGCGCGTCATGGGGCTGGCCTTGCTTCCGGAGCGCGTCGAACCCAATGGACTCTTCGGAGCGGCCATCGCTTTCCGACCTCCGCCAGTTCGCTATTTGTTCTAAACCTATACGACCGAAAGTCGCGCGACGCAACCGCCTGGATTGAGTGTTCTCTCAGATCGAGAAGCTGACGCCGCAGCCGCAGCTGGACTTGGCGTTGGGGTTGCGCACCCGGAACTCCGCCCCCGCCAGCTCGTCGACGAAGTCGATCTCCGAGCCCTTCAGCAGGGCCAGGGAGATGACGTCGACCAGGGCCGCGGCCCCGTCGCGTTCCACCCTCAGGTCGTCGGGCTCGGCCGCCTCGACCAGGTCGAACCGGTACTGGAAGCCCGAGCAGCCGCCGCCGTCGACGGCGACGCGGAGCATCACCGGATGGCCTTCGGCCTCCGAGATCGAGTGGAGCCGGCGGGCGGCGTTGGAAGAAAGCGTTACGGCTGTGTCGGTCATGGCTGTGGAAAATCCATACTTCGCCTATATGAGGGCCTGCGCGCCCCAGGGAAAGAGGGCGATCAGCAAAGGCCTTCCATGTCGTCTCCCTTCTTCGTTCAGCGCGCTCCCTATGCCGAGGATCCGGCCAAGTCCCGGGGGCGGCGCTTCCAGGAGGACGAGAGCCGCACCCGCACGCCTTTCGCCCGCGACCGCGACCGCATCATCCACACCTCGGCCTTCCGCCGCCTGAAGGAGAAGACCCAGGTGTTCGTCGCCCACGAAGGCGACAACTTCCGCACCCGCCTGACCCATTCGCTGGAAGTGGCGCAGGTCGCGCGCTCGCTGGCGACCGCCTTGGGGCTGGACAGCGACCTGGCCGAGACCATCGCCCTGGGCCACGACATCGGCCACCCGCCGTTCGGCCACGCCGGCGAGGACGAGCTGCAGGCCTGCATGAAGAACTTCGGCGGCTTCGACCATAACGTGCAGACGTTCCGCGTCGTCACCGAGCTGGAGCGCCGCTATCCCGATTTCAACGGCCTGAACCTGACCTGGGAGACCCTGGAAGGCATCATCAAGCACAACGGTCCCGTGACCGAGAAGCTGGGCAAGCCGTCCTGGAAGGCGATCTCCAAGTACGACAGCGAATACAAGCTGGGCCTGAACACCTGGGCTTCGGCCGAGGCCCAGGTCGCGGCCCTGGCCGACGACATCGCCTACAACAACCACGACATCGACGACGGGGTCGAGGCGGGGCTGTTCACCCTGGACGAGCTGATGGACGTGCCGCTGATCGGCCCGATCCTGGCCGCCGTGCGCAGCGAGCGCCCGGACCTGGACCTTCGCCTGACCCGGCTGGAGGCCGTGCGCCGGATGATCGGGGCCATGGTCGACGACGTGATGGGCGAGACCCTGCAACGGGCCGCGGCCACCGGCGTGCAGTCGGCCGAGGACGTCCGCGCCCTGGACCACGCCCTGGTCGCCTTCTCGGTCGACATGGCCGAGGACCTGGCCCGGCTGCGCCAGTTCCTGCACACCCGGATGTACCGCCACTGGCGCGTCAATAGGACGCGCAGCCAGGCCCGCCGCATTCTGGCCGAGATGTTCAACCTCTTCTTGGCCGAGCCCGACGTCCTGCCGTCGGAATGGTTCGCCCGGTCGCAGAACCGCGACGAGGCCGGCCGCGCCCGCGTGGTCTGCGACTACATCGCCGGCATGACCGACCGCTTCGCCATCGAGGAGCATCGGAAATTGTTCCAGCTGGACGTCTGGAACTAGACCAACGTTCACGGGCGGTTCTGGGTAGGCTCGGGCTTCGATAAACTAGGTCGGCGCGCGTCCGATTCGCTGTGAGCGATCCGTGCGCCTGGAAGTCTGGAGCCTCGACGCGAATGTCCGATCCCCACCGCGGCGCCTATACGCCGCCCACCGATGCGCCGCTTTCGTTCGATGCGCGTCAACCCGTTCGCGGCTCGCGGCCCCTGCCCATGACCCTGATCATCAGCGCCGTGGTGCTGGCGACGCTGGTGGTCGCGGTCATGCTGATCTATCGCGGCGGCGTGCGCGGCCCCAACGAGCCGCCGCGCACCGTGGGCGAGCCCGTCGCCCAGGTGAAGGCCGCCCCGCCGGCCGGCGCCGCCCAGCCGACCGACCCGGCCGCCGGCCTGCAGATCTACAAGAACGAGACCCCCGAGGCCTCGCCGACCTTCGCCGCCCAGCCGGAAGCGCCGATGGCCCGTCCCACCCCGCCGCCGCCCAGCGCGCCGGTCCAGAGCGCCGCCCTGCAGCCGGCCAAGCCGGCTCCTGCCGCGCCGGTCTCGGCCGCGCCCGCCGCGAAGCCGGCCGCCAGACCCGCCCCCAGCATCGAGGGCCTGGCCACCGCCGCCGTTTCGCCGCGCGCGACGGCGCCCGCCGCGACCAAGCCCGCCGCCGCCGCCCCGGCCCCCGCCGCCTCGGCCGGCGGCCCGGCCAGCGTGCAGATCGGCGCCCTGTCCTCGACCGCCCTGGCCGACAAGGCCTGGTCCGACGCCGCCCGCATCGCGCCGGGCATGGCCGCGGGCAAGGGCAAGCGGGTCGAGGCGATCGACAAGAACGGCACGACGCTCTACCGCACCGCCGTCACCGGGTTCGCCAGCCGCGCCGAGGCCAAGGCCTTCTGCGACGCCCTGACCGCCGCCGGCAAATCCTGCTTCGTGAAGTAAGAGGGCAGGGCGCATGGCAAGCATCTCCGCCGCCATCCTCGGCTGCGCCGGGACCACCCTGACGGCGGAAGAGGCCGCGTTCTTCCGGGACGTGAAGCCGTGGGGCTTCATCCTGTTCAAGCGCAACATCGCCGACCCGAACCAGGTCCGGGCCCTGACGGCGGCGTTGCGCGAGACGGTGGGGCGTCCCGACGCGCCCATCCTGATCGACCAGGAGGGCGGCCGCGTCGCCCGCCTGGGCGAGCCGCACTGGAAGAAGTACCCGCCCGGTCGCGCCTATGGCGAACTGGTGGCCAACGACCCGTTGGTGGCCCGCGAGATCACCCGCCTGGGCGCCCGCCTGATCGCCCACGACCTGCTGTCGCTGGGGATCAATGTCGACTGCGTGCCGGTGCTGGACGTGCCCGATCCGCAGGGGCACGAGATCATCGGCGACCGCGCCTACGGCGATACGCCCGAGCAGGTGGCGACCCTGGGCCGCGCGGCGGCCGAGGGCCTGCTGGCCGGCGGCGTCCTGCCGATCATCAAGCACATCCCCGGCCACGGCCGCGCCATGGCCGACAGCCACCTGGAGCTGCCGGTGGTGAAGGCCAAGCTGGCCGAGCTGGACGCCCGCGACTTCGCGCCGTTCCGCGTGCTGTCGGATATGCCGATGGCGATGACCGCGCACGTCGTCTACACGGCCATCGACCGCAACCGCCCGGCCACGACGTCGCGCAAGGCGATCAAGAAGATCATCCGCGAATCCATCGGCTTCGACGGACTGCTGATGAGCGACGACCTGTCGATGAAGGCGCTGTCGGGCGACTTCAAGCAGCGCGCCAAGGACAGCCTGTCGGCCGGCTGCGACGTGGTCCTGCACTGCAACGGCGACATGGCCGAGATGAAGGCCGTGATGTCGGGCGTCGGCAAGCTGTCGCGCGAGGCCAGGCGCCGCGTCCAGGCCGTCATGGGCCGCCTGGTCAAGGTTCCCGAGCCCTTCGACGTCGCCGAGGCCCGCGCCCGCTTCGATGCGGCTTTCGACGGACGCTTTGCGTGAGCACGGGCTTCCAGCCCACGCTCGACTTCGAAGCGGCCAACGAGGCGGCCGAGGACGGCGCCGCGCTGGTCATCGACATCGACGGCTACGAAGGCCCGCTGCACGTGCTGCTGGCCCTGGCGCGCAGCCAGAAGGTCGACCTGCTGCAGCTGTCGATCACCCGCCTGGCCGAGCAGTACCTGGCCTTCGTCCAGCAGGCCCGACGCGTGCGCTTCTCGCTGGCCGCCGACTATCTGGTGATGGCCGCCTGGCTGGCCTACCTCAAGTCGCGCCTGCTGCTGCCCAAGCCCGAGCGCCCCAAGGCCGAGGAGCCGCCCGCCGAGGAGATGGCCGCCCAGCTGGCCTTCCGCCTGGCCAAGCTGGACGTGATGCGCAAGGCCGTCGAGGCCCTGAAGGAGCGTCCGATCCTCCAGCGCGACGTCTTCATGCGCGGCGATCCCGAGGCGGTGAAGATCGTCTCCTCGACCCGCTTCGAGGGCGACCTCTACGCGCTGATGACCGCCTACATCACCCAGCGCAAGCGCGAGCACGGCCGTCACTACGCCCCGCGTCCGCCCCAGGCCTATCCGCTGGAGGACGCCCGCGACCGCCTGCGCGATCTGCTGCCGGAGATGAAGGACTGGACCACCCTGTCGGGCGTGGCGCCGGTCGACCGCTGGGAAGAGGACCCCGAAGGGCCCAGTCCCGCCAGCTACCTGGCCTCGACCCTGTCGGCCAGCCTGGAGCTGGTGAAGGAGGGCATCCTGGAGGCGCGGCAGATGGAGCACTTCTCGGACATCTACCTGCGCACGCGGGCCGAGCCGCTGGAGCCGATCGCTTGACGACCCAAGACCCGCTGTTCACCGAACGCTGCATCGAGGCCCTGCTGTTCGCGGCGGCCGAGCCGCTGAGCGCCGAGGACCTGGCCAAGCGCCTGCCCGAGGGGGCCGACATCGCCATGGGCCTGGCCGACCTGGAGGCGCGCTACGCCGGACGGGGCATCGAACTGGTCCAGGTGGCCGGCCGCTGGCGGTTCCAGACGGCGACCGACCTGTCGTTCCTGATGACCGAGGAGCGCGAGGAGCCGCGCCGCCTGTCCAAGGCCGCCCAGGAGACCCTGGCCATCATCGCCTACCACCAGCCGGTCACCCGGGCCGAGATCGAGGCGGTGCGCGGCGTCCAGGCCAGCCGGGGCACGCTGGACGTCCTGCTGGAGCTGGGCCTGGTCAAGATGCGCGGCCGTCGCCGCACGCCGGGCCGCCCTGTGACCTTCGGCACCACCGACGCCTTCCTCGAGCACTACGGCCTGGCGACCCTGGGCGACCTGCCGGGAATCGCCGAGATGCGGGCCGCCGGCCTGCTGGCCCTGGACCTGCCGCCGGGCTTCTCCGTGCCCGACCCGATGGGCCTGCGCGCGGGCGAGGACGAGGACCCGCTGGAGGACGGCGACGAGGCCCCGGAATTCGCTCAGGATTTCCTGGGAGACCTGGAAGGGCGGTAGGGTTTGCGCACATCGTCGCGGGCGGCGGCTTATCGTCCGGCGACGCTTTGCCCACCGCCTCGCGACCGCCTATATTGTCAGAGATATTGTAACGACACGCCGCAGCGGCTAATGGGCGCGCTGTCGCAAGGAGCATCGTCGTCATGGGTAGCATGAGCTGGATCCACTGGGTGATCGTGATCGCGGTCGTGGCCCTGCTGTTTGGCGGGCGCGGCAAGCTGTCCGGCATCATGGGCGACGCGGCCAAGGGCATCAAAGCCTTCAAGGACGGCCTGAAGGACGATCCGTCCGACGAAGTCGCCGCCAACAAGGCCACCGGCGCGCTGCCGCGCACCGACGCCGAGAAGGAAGACCTGCGCAAGTCGTAGGAGATTCGTTGCGGCGCGGTCTCCGAGGGGAGGGCGCGCGCGACCGTCGTTTCACTCCGCGAGCCCGGCCTGGCCGCTCGCTCTAAGGCGCGTCCATGCTTCCTGATATCGGCGGAACGGAACTCCTGGTCATCGCCGCGGTCGCCCTGATCGTGGTCGGTCCCAAGGACTTGCCCGTGCTGCTGCGCAAGCTCGGCCAGTTCGTCGGCAAGATCCGCGGCATGGCCAACGAATTCCGCGCCAGCTTCGACGAGATGGCCCGCCAGTCGGAGCTCGACGAGCTGCGCCGCGAGGTCCAGGCCATGCGCGAGGGCCAGTACACCGCCCCGATGCGCGACGCCGCCGCCCAGGCCGCCGACGCCAATGTCGACCAGGTGTTCGCCGACATCGACGCCGGCCTCAACAGCGGCGCGGTCAAGGTCTCGCCGCACGACGCCTACCAGCCGCTGACCGCCACGGTCGAAACCCCGGCGCCGGCGGTCGAGATCGTCGACAAGCCCGCCCGCAAGCCCCGCGCGCCCGCCAAGCCCAAGGCGACCGAGATCGTCTCCAAGTCGCCCGCCAAGCGAGCGGCCAAGGGCGACCTGTCGGTGCCGGCTCCGACCAAGCCCGCCCGCAAGCGCGTGGCCAAGACAGCCCCTGGGGCCGGCGACACCAATTCGGACATCACCTCGTGACCAACGCCATCGGACACGATCCGGAAGACGAGATCGAAGCCTCGCGCGCGCCGCTGATGGATCACCTGATCGAGCTGCGCATGCGGCTGATCATCTGCGTGGTCGCGCTGTTCATCGGCTTCGGCGTCTGCTTCGCCTTCGCCGACCGCATCTTCCTGTTCCTGGTCGAGCCGTTCACGGTGGCCCAGAAGCTGCTGGCCGCCCAGCACGCCGGCGGCCATCACGGCCCGTTCGACCTGCTGCTGGCTCTGCTGGGCCTGAAGGACATCCCGGCGACCGACACCAAGGCCCTGGGCCTGGTCTACACCGCCGCCCTGGAGTTCTTCTTCACCAAGCTGAAGCTGGCCGGGTTCGGGGCCGTGGTCCTGACCTTCCCGGTGCTGGCCTGGCAGCTGTACCGCTTCGTCGCGCCGGGTCTCTACAAGAACGAGCGCCACGCCTTCCTGCCGTTCCTGATCGCCTCGCCGGTGATGTTCGTGCTGGGCGCGGCCCTGGTCTATTACGTGATGCTGCCGTTCGTGCTGTGGTTCTCGCTGAGCCAGCAGATCAGCACCGCCGGTATCTCGATCCAGCTGCTGCCCAAGGTCAGCGACTACCTGACCCTGGTGACGACCCTGCTGCTGGCCTTCGGCCTGTGCTTCCAGCTGCCGGTCGTGGTCTCGCTGCTGGGCATGGCGGGCATCGTGTCGAGCAAGCTGCTGCGCGACGGCCGCCGCTACGCCATCGTCGGCGTGTTCATCGCCGCGGCCATCCTGACCCCGCCCGACCCGATCAGCCAGATGACCTTGGCCATCCCGATGTGCCTGCTCTACGAGATCTCGATCTGGTGCGTGTGGCTGATCGAGCGCCGCAAGGCCAAGGACGAGCGCGAGCAGACCAAGGACGTGGTCGCGGTCTAGGCTTCGCCTCAGCGTCTCCCAAAAGCAAAAGCCGCGTCCGGTCTTTCGACTGGGCGCGGCTTTGTCGTTCTTCAACCCCTCACCCGACCCCGGCTTTCGCCGGGGCCACCCTCTCCCGCAAGGGGAAAGGGAAGGGCTCAGGCGCTTACGCGTCCTGGCGGCTCGCGACGGTCGCGGCCTGCAGCTGGGCCTTGGCCGAGCGGACGGCGTAGCCGACGCAGGCGCGGTAGTCGGCCATGCTGCTGACGCCGTTGGTCGCCTTGCAGACGGTCTGGGCGGCCAGCTTGATGTCGGCGTCGATCTGGTCGGCCGACTTGCCCTTCAGCGAGACGCGGACGACGGTCAGGTCCTGGCGCGGGGCGACGGTCTTGGTGGCGCGGGCCTTGGCGATGGCGGCCAGCTGGCGATTGGCGGCGCCGATCGCGCCGGTCACGCACTCGTCCGAGACGACGGCCTTGCGGTCGGTGCAGACGGCCTGGGCGGCGGCGCGGATTTCGGCGTCGATCTGGGCGGTCGACTTGTCGACCAGCGAGATGCGGATCAGTTGGGCGGCGCTGGCGGGAACGGCGACGGCCGACACGGCGGCGACAGCGGCCAGAATAGCGATCTTCTTCATGGGGAGGCTCCAGGATTTTCGAAAACAAACACGAGTGCTTCAAGTGGCGCGCTGTTTTTCATCCTGGGATTAATAGGCAATGGAGGAACGGCATTAATCGCCGTTATCCATGCATTTTCGGCCGCGACATCTCGCCGCGCCTAGAAATGACTTTGGAATGTTCTTGCCTGAAGAATCTATGCCTGCACGTGGCGAAGACGTCGAGCCCCAAAATGAGCGCGGCGCGATCACGGTCGGTTGATGGGCGGGCGATGGCGGCGCGGCGGCTCCCGAAAAGGTTGGCGCCCCCGCCGACGCGCCTTAGAGAGGTCCGTTCTTAACGACTTCTCCCTCGAGCGTTCCGATGCACGACATCAAGGCCATCCGCGACAATCCCGAAGCCTTCGACGCCGTCTGGTCGGCGAAGGGCCGGTCGGGCGCGGCCGCCGAGGCGGTCAAGCTGGACGCCCAGCTGCGCGCGGCCCAGACCGCCCTGCAGGAAGCCCAGGCCAAGCGCAACGAGAGCTCCAAGCTGATCGGCCAGGCCAAGGCCAAGAAGGACGAGGCCGAGGCCGCGCGCCTGATGGCCGAGGTCGAAGCGCTGAAGGGCGTCATGGCGGCCGCCGGCGAGGAAGAAGCCCTGGTCGGCGGTCATCTGAAGGACCTGCTGGCCAGCCTGCCCAACATCCCCGCGCCCGAGGTCCCCAAGGGCGAGGACGAGGCGGGCAATGTCGAGGTCCGCCGCTGGGGCGACGCCGCCAAGCTGCCGGCCGGCCGCCTGAACAACCCCAAGGACCACGTCGACCTGGGCGCGGCCCTGGGCGGCATGGACTTCGAGGCCGCCGCCCGCATGAGCGGCGCGCGCTTCGTGGTGCTGAAGAACCAGATCGCCCGGCTGGAGCGCGCCCTGGGCCAGTTCATGCTGGACCTGCAGACGGTGCAGAACGGCTATGCCGAGATCAGCCCGCCGGTCCTGGTCAAGGACGAGGCGCTGTTCGGCACGGGACAGCTTCCCAAGTTCGCCGAGGACCTGTTCCGCACCACCGGCGACCACTGGCTGATCCCCACCGCCGAGGTCTCGCTGACCAACCTCGTGCGCGAGCAGATCACCGACGAGGCCGAGCTGCCGCTGCGGCTGACGGCCCTGACCCATTGCTTCCGCTCCGAAGCCGGCGCCAGCGGCCGCGACACCCGCGGCATGATCCGCCAGCACCAGTTCCAGAAGGTCGAGCTGGTCTCGATCACCACGCCCGACCAGTCCGAGGCCGAGCACGAGCGCATGGTCCAGTGCGCCGAGGCGGTGCTGAAGGCCCTGGAGCTGCCGTTCCGCACCATGCTGCTGTGCACCGGCGACATGGGCTTCGGCGCGAAGAAGACCTACGACCTGGAAGTCTGGCTGCCCTCGCAGAACACCTATCGCGAGATCAGTTCGTGCTCGAACTGCGGAGACTTCCAGGCCCGCCGCATGGACGCCCGCTGGAAGAAGGCCGGCGAGAAGGGCACGCACTACGTGCACACCCTGAACGGCTCGGGCCTGGCCGTCGGCCGCACCCTGGTGGCCGTCCTGGAGAACTACCAGGACGAGACGGGCCGCATCACCATCCCGACCGTGCTCGTGCCCTATATGGGCGGGGTGACCCACATCGGGGGCGCGGCGTGAGGATCCTCCTCACCAACGACGACGGTATCCACGCCCCCGGGCTCGAGAGCCTGGAGCGCATCGCCCGCGCCCTGTCGGACGACATCTGGATCGTGGCCCCGGAGTACGAGCAGTCGGGCGCCGGCCGGGCCCTGACCCTGTCTGACCCGATCCGCGTGCGCCGCATCGACCCGCGCCGCTTCGCCGTCGAGGGCACGCCCACCGACTGCGTGGCCATGGCCGTCCAGCAGCTGATCGAGGGCCCCGCGCCGGACCTGGTGCTGTCGGGCGTCAACCGCGGCCAGAACCTGGCCGAGGACGTCACCCTGTCGGGCACGGTGGCCGGCGCCATCGAGGGCATGGCCCTGGGGATCCCGTCGATCGCCCTGTCCCAGGCCATGACCTATTTCCACGACGAGGTCGTGGCCCATTGGGAGACGGCCGAGCACTTCGGGCCGGGCATCGTCCGGCGGCTGCTGGAGATCGGCTGGCCGAAGGACGTCATCATGAACGTCAACTTCCCGGCGCTTGCCCCGGAAAGCGTCACCCAGGTGGAAGTCACCCGCCAGGGCTTCCGCGACTCGCACATGCGGAGCATGGAGAAGCGGACCGACCTGCGGGGTCGCGACTACTACTGGACCGGCTTCGTGCTCAAGCCGTCCACGCCGGCGGAGGGCACCGATCTGAAGGCCGTCTACGAGGGGCGCATCTCGGTCACCCCGCTGCATATCGACCTGACGCACAACCAGACCGTGGCGGCCATGAAGGGCGTTCTGGGCGGCGCGCCGCCTAAGCTGGAGCCCGTCACGTGATGGCCCAGGCCAAGAGCGATACGCCCGAGGCCCGCCTGAAGGCGCTGATGGCCGCCCTGCGCGCCCAGGGCGTCACCGACCCGGCCGTGCTGAGCGCCATCGAGAAGACCCCGCGCGACCTGTTCACGCCCGACCTGTTCAAGGAGCGGTCGTGGGAGGACTCGGCCCTGCCGATCGCCTGCGGCCAGACCATCAGCCAGCCGTTCATCGTCGGCCTGATGACACAGGCCCTGACCCTGGAGCCGCGCTGCCGGGTGCTGGAGATCGGCACCGGCTCGGGCTACCAGACCGCCGTCCTCAGCCGCGTCTCGCGGCTGGTCTACACGATCGAGCGCTACCGGACCCTGATGAAGGAGGCCGAGGCCCGCTTCGCGGTGCTGGGCCTGACCAACGTCATCACCAAATTCGGGGACGGGTGGGAAGGCTGGCCCAAACAGGCGCCGTTTGACCGCATTCTGGTCACCGCCGCGGCGCAGGATGAGCCGGAAACTCTGCTTTCGCAGCTCAAGCCCCAGGGCGTGCTCGTCGCGCCGGTGGGGAAGGGGCCGGTGCAGAGCCTTCGCCGCTACGCCGGCGACGGAAAGGGGGGCTTCACCGTTGAAGTCCTGTGCGACGTGCGTTTCGTCCCGATCCTGGATGGCGTCGCCCGCGAGTAGTGCGGGACGGCGGCGCCGGGTTCCGGAAGCGACGCGAGATGTTTAATGGTTGGTTTACCCTCGTGACGGCGTCTGGAGCCTCGCGAGGCAGAGGAGAGGCTATGAGGCAGTTGTGGACGCGCGCGGCGGTGATCGCCCTGACGGCTGGAACCCTCGCGGCCTGCGAAAGCACGGGCGGCGCGCAGTATCCGATCCGGGGCGAGGCGCCGACGCCGAACTTCCCGGTCGTCAAGGCGCCCGTCGCCGACCAGCAGCCGGAAGGGCCTTCGACGCCGTCGACGGCCGACGAGCCCGCGCCCAGCTTCTCGGCCCCGGCCGGCCATGTCGGCGTGTCCAGCCAGTCGCTGGCGCCGCCCGCCGCCGAACCCGCGCCTCCGCCGCCCCCGCCGCCGCCTCCGGCCGCTGAATATCGACCCGCGCCCGCGCCGCGGCCCGTGGTGGTGACCACCGTGGCCGGCCCGGTCGTGACGATCGCCGGCCCGCCCAAGACCTACAAGGTCAAGGCCGGCGACAACATCGACGCCATCGCCCGCAATCTGGGCACCAGCCGCGCCCAGCTGGCCAAGGACAACGACCTGAAGTCGCCGTACCGGATCCATCCGGGCCAGGTGCTGCAGGGCCCGGACGCCAAGGACGCCAAGGCCTATGTCGTCCAGACCGGCGACACGATGTTCGCCATCGCCAAGCGCTTCTCGGTCTCGGCGGCCGCCCTGGCCGAGGAGAACGACCTGAGCACCGGCTCTTCGATCAAGAAGGGCCAGAAGCTGCGCCTGCCGGACGGCTACAAGGACAAGGGCCCCAGCAAGACCACGGTCATGCAGGCCGCGCCGCCTTCCAGCGCGTCTTCGGCGCCGATCGGCGGGACCCCCGCCCGCACCCCGACCTCGAGCGCCAATTCCGACTGGCGTCCGCCGCCCGCCGCCCCCGAGCGTCAGGTCGAGGACGAGGCGCCCGCCCGTCCGGTCACCACCACCACGGTCAGCGTCACCGGTTCGGTGGTCGAGGTGGCCGGTCCGCGCCGCATCTATACCGTCAAGTCGGGCGACGCGATCGACGCCATCGCCCGCGGCCTGGACACCACCCGCGAGGACCTGGTCAAGGACAACAAGCTCAAGGCCCCGTACACGATCCACCCGGGCCAGAAGCTGAAGGGCCCGGAGACCACGGCCAAGGCCTATGTCGCCAACAGCGGCGACACCCTGACCAACATCGCCAAGCGCTTCAACGTCAAGCCGGCCGCCCTGGCGGAAGAGAACAACCTCAAGGTCTCGGCCACGCTGAAGAAGGGCCAGAAGATCCGCCTGCCGTCCGGCTACAAGGACAAGGGCCCGCTGAAGACCACGGTGACGACGACCCCGGCCGCCCCGCGTCCGACCACGCCGGCGCCGAGCTACAATCCGCCGGCCGACACCACGCCGGCCCCGCTGCCGACCGCGCCGCGTCCCTACACGCCGCCGGCCACGAACTATCCGCGCACGCCCAGCGGTCCGGTCTCGGCCCAGCCGGTGACGCCGCCGCCGTCGTCGGGCCAGATCATCGGCTCCAGCCCGCCGCCGACCGAGGCGGAGATCACCGCCGCCGGCCGCGGCCGCTTCGTGTGGCCGATCCAGGGCGAGACGATCTCGGACTTCGGCCCCAAGGGCACCGGCCAGCGCAACGACGGCGTCAACATCCGCGCGCCCCAGGGCACGCCGGTCCGCGCCGCCGCGGCGGGCGAGGTGGTCTACGCCGGAAACCAGGTGCCTGGCTTCGGCAATCTGGTGCTGGTCAAGCACGCCGACGGCTGGGTGACGGCCTACGCCCATCTGTCGACCACCGAGGTCAAGATGCGCCAGCAGGTGGCCCAGGGCGCGACCCTGGGCGCGGTCGGCCAGACCGGCGGCGTCACCGAGCCGCAGCTGCACTTCGAGGTCCGCTACGCGCCGACCCCGAAGGACAAGGCGCGTCCGGTCGATCCGGGCCTGGTGCTGCCGAAATAGTCAGACGTGTTTTCCCTCCCCTTTATGGGGAGGGTGGACGCGAAGCGGACGGGTGGGGCCTGCTGACTCAGAAACCCCCACCCGACCCTGGCTCCGCCAGGGCCACCCTCCCCACGAGGGGGAGGGACGGGAGCCTACTCGTTACCCCAGCGCCACTTCCACGGCCCGTCGCTCTTGCGCCAGCTGACGACGAGCACGATCGCCGTCGAGGCGAGGACGATGCCGAGATGCAGGTTCAGGTCGCGCTCGCTGAAGGCGATGGCGCTGGCGATGACGACGGCCAGGAAGCCGGTCACCAGCGCCCATCCTTCCCAGCTGCAAGGCAGTCCAGCGCCGAATCCGTAGCGCTTCACGCGAAACCAAGGCTTGCCCATAGGGGCCTCCAGAGCGGTTTTACGCCGGCAAGTGTACGCCCAGCTCCCCGGCCAGGTCACGGATGAACTGATAGGCCACGCGGCCCGAGCGCGCGCCGCGCAGCTGCGACCACTGCAGGGCCCTGCGGTCCAGGTTCTCGACCTCCAGGCCGAAGCGCTCGGCATAGACGTGGATCGCCGCCAGGTAGGTCGGCTGGTCCATGGGCGGGAAGCCGATCCACAGGCCGAAGCGATCGGAGACGCTCATCTCCTCCTCGGCGTTCTCGGCGGCGGCGATGGCGCCCTGGGTCTCGACGTGGTCGCGCGGCATCAGGTGGCGGCGGTTCGAGGTGGCCACGAACAGCACGTTCTCGGGCGGGCCGGCCACGCCGCCCTCCAGGGCCGACTTCAGCGCCTTGGCGGCCGCGGCGCCGTCCTCGAACGACAGGTCGTCGCACAGCACCACGAAGCGCTCGGCGCGCGTGCGCAGGGCGTCGAACAGGTCGGGCAGGGCGGTGACCTCGTCGCGGTCGACCTCGACCAGCTTCAGGGCCGGGTGCTCGGCGGCCAGCACCATGAAGGCCGACTTGGTCAGCGAGCTCTTGCCCGTGCCGCGCACGCCCCACAACAGCACGTGGTTGCAGGGCAGGCCGACGGCGAAGCGGCGCAGATTCTCGACGAAGCGGTCCTTCTGCCGATCCACGCCCACCAGCAGGTCCAGGGCCATCGGATAGTCCGGAGCCGGTACGAAGCTACCGCTCTTCGGATCATGCCGGAACAGCCGGCCGCCGTCGAAGGCGGGGGCGGCCGGAGGGGCCGGGGCCAGGCGCTCCAAGGCGTCGGCGATGCGGGCGAGCAGGGGGAGGGCGGCTTCGGTCATGTGTTGCCTCCTAACCCCACCTCGCTGTCATTGCAAAAGCGGAGGTGAACGCATAGCTTCCGCCGACTTGGCGGGACCCCCATGTGCGGCGGGACGCTGGCTAGAATTCTTGGAGACGACATGTCCGGTGGACTGCAAGCCCAACTGATCCAGATCGCGCCCATCATCCTGATGGTCGTGCTCTTCTACTTCATGCTGATCCGTCCGCAGCAGCAGCGCGCCAAGCAGCACGCCGCCGCCATCGCCGCCGTCAAGCGCGGCGACAACGTCGTGCTGTCGAACGGCATGCTGGGCAAGGTCGTCCGGGTCGAGGAGACCGAGGTCGGCGTCGAGATCGCCCAGGGCGTGACCGTGAAGGTGGTCAAGAGCATGATCGCCGAGATCCGCGCCAAGGGCGAACCGGCCCCGGCCAACGATCCCAAGAGCTGATCACCTTTCGCGCCGTAACGAGGCGCCGAAAGGCGTCGTCCAGAGCCTGTAATCCATGCTGACCCTCTCCCGCTGGAAAGTCACCGCCGTCATCCTGTCGGTGATCTTCGGCATCGTCTTCACCCTGCCGAACCTGCTGCCGCAGAAGACGCTCGACGCGCTTCCCGGCTGGGTTCCCCACCAGAAGCTGAACCTGGGTCTCGACCTGCAAGGCGGGTCGTACCTGCTGTACGAGGTCGACACCGACGCGCTGCGCAAGGAACGCCTGACCAACATGGTCGAGGACGTCCGCACCACGCTGCGCAACGACCAGATCGAGTTCGGCGAGCTGGGTGAGTCCGGAGGGATCGTGCGGGTCCGCATCACCGATCCGGCCAAGATGGACCAGGCGGTCAGCCTGCTGCGCCGCTCGATCGGCGGGCCTCTGGCCGGCGCCATCGGCGGTCGCGACACCAGCGTCAGCAACAAGGGCGACGGCCGGCTGGAGCTGAGCTTCGTGCCCGAGGCCGCCAAGGCCGACGCCGCCAAGGCCGTGGACCAGTCCATCGAGACGATCCGCCGCCGGATCGACGCCCTGGGCACCAAGGAGCCCACGATCACCCGTCAGGGCAGCAACCGGATCGTCATCCAGGCGGCCGGCGAAAGCGACCCGGCGCGCCTGCAGGCCGTGATCGGCCAGACCGCCAAGCTGACCTTCCAGATGGTCGACGAGACGGTCTCGCAGGAAGACATGATCGCCGGCCGCATCCCGCCCGGCGTCGTGGTCATCCCGGGCACCCAGCCCGGCGCCCCGCCGATCCCGGTCGCCAAGCGCGCCCTGGTGACCGGCGAGGACCTGGTGACGGCGAACCAGGAGTTCGACAACCAGAGCGGCCAGGCCGTGGTCGCCTTCCGCTTCGGCGGCTCGGGCGCCCGCAAGTTCGGCGACGCCACCACCCGCAACGTCGGCAAGCGCTTCGCGATCGTGCTGGACGGCAAGTACATCTCCGACCCGCGCATCAACCAGCCCCTGCCGGGCGGTTCGGGCATCATCACCGGCAACTTCACGCCTGAAAGCGCCGCCGAGCTGGCCCTGCTGCTGCGCTCGGGCGCTCTGCCCGCCAAGCTGAACCTGGAAGAGCAGCGCACCGTCGGGGCCGAGCTGGGCGCCGACGCCGTCAAGGCCGGCGCCATCTCGCTGGCCATCGGCGCGGCGGCGATGTTCGTGTTCATCATCCTGGCCTACGGCCTGTTCGGCATCTTCGCCGCCCTGGCCCTGGTCGTGAACGTGCTGCTGATCATCGGCATCATGTCGATGACCCAGGCCACCCTGACGTTCCCCGGCATCGCCGGCCTGATCCTGACCCTGGCGGTCGCGGTCGACGCCAACGTGCTGATCTACGAACGGATGCGGGACGAGGCGGCGGCCGGGAGGTCGCCGATGTCGGCGGCCGACACCGGCTTCCGACGGGCCATGGTCTCGATCATGGACGCCAACATCACCAGCCTGATCTCCGCGGCGATCATGTTCGGGTTCGGCTCCGGCCCCATCAAGGGCTTCGCCTGGACCCTGTCGATCGGCGTGTTCACCTCGGTGTTCACCGCCATCATCATCACTCAAGTGCTCATCGGCTGGTGGTTCAAGGCCGCCAAGCCGAAGAAGCTGCCGATCGCTTAGGTTCCCATCATGGCTTGGCCCCTCATCCGCCTGATCCCCCGCGAGACCCACTTCCGCTTCGTGAAGTGGGCCCCGATCGCCGCCGGCCTGTCGGCCCTGCTGATCCTGGGCTCGTGCGTCTCGTTCTTCACCCAGGGTCTGAACCTGGGCATCGACTTCAAGGGCGGCATCGCCATGGAAGCGCGCATGCCCACGCCGATCCCCCTGGCCGAACTGCGCACCGAACTCGGCCGCATCGGCGTTCACGACGCCCAGGTCCAGGGCTTCGGCTCGCCCAACTCCGCCATGATCCGCTTCCTCCCGGAAGCCGGCCAGGACGCCAACGCCGAGGCCGCCGAGATCAAGCAGAAGCTGGTCGCGCACTTCCCGACCATGACCATGCCGGCCCCGTCGGTCATCGGCGCCAAGGTGTCGGGCGAGCTGCTGGGCTCGGGCTTCAAGGCCCTGGGCATCGCCCTGCTGCTGATGCTGGGCTACATCTGGTTCCGCTTCCAGTGGCAGTTCGGCGTCGGCGCCGTCATCGCGGTGTTCCACGACATCATCCTGACGCTGGGCCTGCTGTCGGTGATGCAGATCGAGTTCTCGATGACCTCGATCGCCGCCCTGCTGACCGTGATCGGCTACTCCATGAACGAGAAGGTCATCACCTTCGACCGTCTCAAGGAGAACCTGCGCAAGTACAAGACCACGCCGCTGCGCGACATCATCGACCTGTCGGAGAACGAGCGTCTGTCGCGGACGATCATCACCGGCTCGACGGCGCTGCTGGCCCTGGGCGGCACCATGGTGTTCGGCGGCCCGGTGCTGTTCCCGCTGGTCTTCACCATGACCTTCGGCATCATCATCGGCACCTATTCGTCGATCTACATCGCCCTGCCGCTGATCCTGGTCTGGGGCGTCAAGCGGGGCGACGAGGAAGCCACGCCGATCAAGCTCGGCGCCGGCACCCGGCCCTGATGCTGCGCCAGCCGCCATCGATCGACGCCTGGGGCGGCGGCGGTTTCCGCGTCTCCGGCGAATGGCGGCCCGGTTCGCTGCTGATCCTCGACGATCAGCCGCGGACCTGGTCGGCCGCCAGCCTGGCCGCCCTGACGCCCGAGGACTTCGCCGAGGTCTTCGCGGCGGGCGGGGCGGTGGAGTTCGTGCTGCTGGGCGTGGGCCTGGTCAACGCCCTGCCGCCGCGCCTCGTGCGCGACGCCCTGAAGGCGGCGGGCGTGGGCCTGGAGTTCATGAGCACCGAGGCCGCGGCCCGCACCTACAACGTCCTGGCCAGCGAAGGCCGGCGGATGGCGGCGGCCCTGATCGCGGTCTAGACGGCCAACCGCCCGTCTATTTGCCGACTCTGCGCGGCGCCCTATACCTGAGCGCAAGCAGGGGCATTAGGGGGCCACGACATGACCAGTCTTCTTTCCAACTTCCGCAACACCATCATCGTCAGCGTCATCCTGGCGCTGGTCGTGGTGTTCGGCTTCGGCCACAGCCCGCAGGGCTTCGACGGGGCCTATTTCCAGGCGATCTTCCGCCTGCTGCACGTGTTCTTCGGCATCCTGTGGATCGGGCTGCTGTATTATTTCAACTTCGTCCAGATCCGCGTCATGCCGCAGATCCCGGCCGAGCTGAAGCCGGCCGTCTCCAAGTACATCGCGCCCGAGGCGCTGTTCTGGTTCCGCTGGGCCGCTCTGGCGACCTGGGTGATGGGCGTGATCCTGGCCGTGGCGCGCGGCTACTTCGCCGAGGCCGCGACCCTGGGCCTGTGGAACGGCTACGAGCGCGGGACCGACATGGGCTTCACGTTCATCGGCCTGGGCATGTGGCTGGCGACGATCATGTTCATCAACGTCTGGGGCGTGATCTGGCCGAACCAGAAGCGCGCCCTCGGCATCGTCGAGGCCGATGCGGACACCAAGGCCAAGGCCGCCAAGATGGCCATGCTGTTCTCGCGCATCAACACGCTGCTCAGCATCCCGATGCTGGCCTGCATGACGATGTACCAGACGCTGTTCGGCTGATCCCGGCCTTCGCCGGGATGACGACATCCAAGGAAAGGCCCGCCGGTTCGGCGGGCCTTTTGCTTTTGGGCGATGCAGCGCATAAGCCGCGCCCATGACCACGCCCATGACTACGTTGGACATCGCCCACCGCAACAACGCGCCGGAGACCGACCTGGACGCCCTGGTGCGCCGGGTGGACCCCGACCGCTGGCTGGCCAGCCGGTTCATCGCCGATCCCAAGGCGCGGGCCGACGTGATCGCGCTCTACGCCTTCAACTACGAGCTGGCCCGGGTGGCCGGCGGGGTCAGCAACGCCCTGATGGGCGAGATCCGCCTGACCTGGTGGCGCGAGGCCATGGACGAGATCGCCGCCGGCCAGCCGGCGCGCCGTCACCCCACGGTCGAGGCCGTGGTGGCCGCCGGCTATCCCCTGAGCGCCCTGGCCGAGATGGCCGAGGCCCGCATGGCCGACCTGGACGCCGCGCCGTTCGAGACCGAGGCCCAGGTCCTGGCCTATCTCGACGCCACGGCCGGGGCGGTGACGATGCTGGCCGCCTGGCGGCTGGACCCGAAGGCCGACCTCCACGCGGTGCAGGAGGCCGCCCGGGCCTACGGCCTGGCGGGCCTGTGGCGACTGAAGCGGGCAGGGGTCCAGCGCCTGCCGACCGACTGGACGCAAGGCGACGTGCGCCGTCGCGTGGACGCGGCGCTGGGCAAGGCCCGAAGCGCCCTCAAGGCCCTGCCGATCGCCGCGTTCCCCGCCGCCGCGCCGGCGGCCCTGGCTAAGGCCCAGACGGGCGGCCGGGAGCTGAGCCCGTTCGAGACCCAGCTGCGCCTGACCTGGGCCGTGGCGACGGGACGGGTCTAGAGCCGGGGACATGCCCTTGCGGCGTGTCCCCATCAGCATCCGCGGAGCCAAGTCTTGGGGACACGCCGCAAGGGCATGTCCCCGGCCTCAAGCCGCTTCCGACGGCTTCTTCGGCTGGCGCGCGGCCTTGGTCAGGCGGTCCAGCACATCCGGCACCAACTGCTCGGAAAAGCCGCCGATGAACGCCCAGACCATCATCTTGGCCGCGTCGATGGCGGCCGCGAACATCATGCCGCGATTGACCAGGGTGATCGGGCAGTCGTAGCGGCAGGGCACGATCTGCGGGAACAGCGTCGCCGCCCCCTTGCCGACGATGTCGCCGTTCTGGACCAGGCCGCTGGCGAAGAAGGCCACCAGCACGAACGACACCGACATGCCAACGAAGGCGGCGATGAACACCGCCGTCAGGCCCTGGCTCAGCGCGCTGACCTGGCGCACGGGGTCGATCTCGGACGAGGCCGAGGCCATGGCCGACTCCGTGCGCCGCAGCACCGAGACCATGGCCCCGGCCGCGCCGACGAAAGCGATCAGCGAGAAGTTGGAGATCACCGTCACCGACTCGCGCAGGGAGCCGGGCGGGGTGATGTTGGGCAGGACCCGGGTGACCATCAGCGCCAGGAAAAGCCAGCACAGCAGGCCCAGGGCCCAGCGCCGCATGCGGCCGGTCAGCACCTCGCGCTCGCTGCTCAGCGTGTAGAGCAGTTTCAGCCGCTCCAGCAGGCTCAGGGCCTCGGCCTCCAGTTCGTCGCGACTGGCGTCCTCGGCGCAGAAGACCAGGTGGTCGAGCTTGACGTTCTTGGGACCGACGGCCTGCACGTAGCGCTCGCGCAGCTGCGGCACGAACCACTTCAGCCGCTCCAGCCCGTAGTCGCGGACCATCCATTTGCGCAGGTCGACGGCGGCGGCGATCTGTTCGCTGGGATAGGGGCTCCTGAAGCCCTCGGTCAGGCGCTTGAACTTCTCTTCCTGCTCGGCCTGGCTGTTGCCCTCGGCCGTGCCGCCTTCGGCATAGCCCTGGTTGCCGTGGCGCAGGGCGATCTCGGTGAGGTCGAGGTCCAGCTCGGCGGCCAGGATCCGGGCCTCCGCATAGCGTCCCCCCAGTCGTGAATGCAGCGTCAGCCGGTTCGAGATCGCGCGAAACAGGTGGAACATGAGCGCCCCTTCCGTCGTCAAACTAACGGAAGGGGCGAATGGCTGCAATTTATAAGCGTATTACTTGGCGGGCTCGCCCTTGGTCCATTGATCGAGCCACTTCTGCACTTCGTCGTGCCATTGCACCGAGTTCTGGGCCTTCAGGACCCAGTGGTTCTCGTTGGGGAAGTACAGCAGCTTGCTGGGGACGCCCTTGCGCTGCAGGGCCGTGAACGTGCCGATGCCTTCTTCCAGCGGCACGCGGAAGTCCTGGCCGCCCTGGACCACCAGGGTCGGCACGCTCCACTGGTCGACGTGGTCGGCCGGGTTGAACTTCGAATAGGTCGTGCCGGCCTTGAAGGGCGGGCCGCCGTTCTCCCACTCGCTGAACCACAGCTCCTCGGTGGAGTAGCCCATGAAGCGGCTGTCGAAGATGCCGTCGTGGTCGACCAGGCACTTCCACGGCTCCTTCCACTGGCTGGCGATCCAGTTGATCATGAAGCCGCCGTACGAGCCGCCCAGGGCGCAGGCGCGGTCCTTGTCCATGAAGCCGTACTTGGACGTGGCGAAGGCCCAGCCCTTCTGCAGGTCCTCCAGCGGGCGATCGCCCCAGTGCTGGCTGATGGCGTCCGTGAAGGCCTGGCCGTAGCCGGTGGAGCCGTGGAAATCGATCATCACCACGGCGTAGCCGGCCCCGGCGTAGGTCTGGGCGTTCCAGCGGTAGTGGAAGAGGTTGCCGAAGCTGCCTTGCGGGCCGCCGTGGATCAGGAAGGCCACGGGATACTTCTTGGCCGGATCGAAGTTGGCGGGCTTCACCAGGTAGCCGTGCACGGTCTCGCCGTTCCAGCCGGGGAAGCTGAACTGCTCGGCGTCACCCATGGCGATGCCGGCCAGGGCCTGGGCGTTGTTGTCGGTCAGCTTGACGGGCGCGCCGGCCTTCTTGCCGGTCGACAGGGCGTACAGCTGGGCCGGGCCCTTCAGGTTGTCCTGGGCGTAGACCAGGGTCCCGCCGCCCAGGCTGAGGGCGCTGACATGGCCTTCGCCGGTCAGGGGCGAGACCTTGCCGCTCTTGACGTCGACGGCGAACAGCTTGGTCTGCCCGATGTCCTCGGCGGTCGTGTAGATCGTCTTGCCGTCGGCGCTCCAGGTGATCGACTGGGCCGAGCGGTCCCAGGCGGGGCTCAGCTCGCGCACCGTGTCGCCCTCGCGGACCATGATCGCGTAGCGGTCGGCCTCGAAGCCCGGGCGCTTCATGGCCAGCCAGGCCACGGCCTTGCCGTCCGGCGAGACGGTGGGCTGGGAGTCCATGGCCTTATTGGCCATCGTCTCGTTGATCGGGGCGGCCGAGCCGTCCAGCGGCGCGCGCCACAGGTCGTAGTTGGTGCTCCACGATTCCTCGCGGTCGGCCGGCTTGGCCGAGAAGATCACCGACTTGCCGTCGGGCGTGATGACGAAGTCCTCGTCGCCGCCGAACGGCTTGGTCGGGGTGTCGCCGTTGAAGCCGTTCATCAGGGCGACGGGCTCGCCGGTCGCCAGGCCCTGGTCGTCCAGCTTCAGGGCGTAGAGGTGGTTCTGCAGCCCGTCGTTCCACTGGTCCCAGTGGCGGATGAACAACTTGTCGAACACCACGCCGGTGGTCTTCTGCGCGCCCTTGGCGGCCAGCCGGTCCTTGGTGCAGTCCAGGGTGGCGCAGTCGGGGAACACGGCTTGCGCGATGACGATGGTCTTGCCGTCGGGCGCGATCTTGAAGGCGCCGACGTCGAACGGGGCCTTGGTCACCTGGACGGCGGTCTCGCCGGCCGCGTCGGTGCGGTAGACCTGGTCCAGGCCGCCCGTCCGTCCCGAGACGAAGTAGATCGCCTTGCCGTCCGGCGACCAGCGCGGGCTGCTCGCGCCGCCGTCCGAGACGGCCAGCCGGCGCGGGGCCATCTTGGCCTTCAGGTCGGCGATCCACAGCGACATGGCGGCCTTGTTGGCCGGCAGGTCCATCGTCCGTACGCTGTAGACCACGAAGCGGCCGTCCGGCGACACGCGCGGATCGCTGATCCGTTCCAGCTGCACCATGTCCTTGGCGGTGAAGCCTCGGCCGGCGTCGGCCAGCGCGGCGGGCGCGACGGCGAAGGCGGCCAGGGACAGGGCCCCAAGGGACACGGCAAAGGCGGAGGCGGCTATGCGCAAGGTCTTGGTCATCGAAACGGGATCCGGGAGATGGTGACGCCGAAAAGCGGCCCGAGCCTAGCGAGGACGTGCCGCCTAGGCCAGGGCAGGGGGCGGAAGATTGCGCCGGAGCGGCCCGGCTCGCGGAGCAAGCTGCGCAATACGACAAAATAATGACCGCTGATCGGCCAAAAAAGCCATGAAAAACAAGTCGCTAGGGAGGTAACAATCGGAAACAGGACTTGCTTTGCCGCGACGCAGCATTGTCCCTAAATGGTACGTGGGGCGAGAAGGCGGTCTTCGAACCGTCCGCTGGTAGTAAGGGTTTCAAGTGTCGGCTTCGGCATATTTTCAGCACACGGTCGCCGGACCGGTGATTTTCGCGGGGGTGGGCCTCCACACGGGCTCGCACGTGCGCGTCGCCGTGCGCCCGGCCGCGATCGACGCCGGGATCGTCTTCGTGCGCACCGACGTGCATGACCGCGACAACCGCGTGCCGGTTTCGCCCGAGGCCGTCTGCCAGACGCAGCTGGGCACCGTCATCAACAACGCCGCCGACGTGCGCGTCTCGACGATCGAGCACCTGATGGCCGCCCTGGCCGCCCTGGCTATCGACAACTGCGTGGTCGAGCTGGACGGTCCCGAGGTTCCGATCATGGACGGCTCGTCCGAGCCCTTCGTGCAGATCCTCGACCGCGCCGGTCGCCGCAAGCAGGAAGCCGCCCGCCGCTACATCGAGATCCTCGAGACCGTGACGGTCGAGGAGGGCGACAAGACCGCCAGCCTGTCGCCCAGCGACCGCTTCGAGGTGGCCTTCGAGATCGCCTTCGCCAGCAAGGCCATCGGCCGCCAGCGCATCGACCTGGCCGTCGACGAAGAATCGTTCCGCGCCGAACTGGCCGACTGCCGCACCTTCGGCTTCGTCCGCGACGTCGAGGCCCTGCGCGCCATCGGCCTGGCCCGCGGCGGCACGATGGAGAACGCCGTGGTCATCGACGGCGACCGCGTGCTGAATCCCGAGGGCCTGCGCCGCCCCGACGAGTTCGTGCGCCACAAGGCGCTGGACGCGGTGGGCGACCTCTACGTGCTGGGCGCGCCGGTCATCGGCCGTTTCGAAGGCGTGCTGGCCGGCCACGGCCTGAACAACGCCATCGTCCGGGCCCTGATCGCCAACCCGGCCGCCTGGCGGGTGCGCGCGCATTCGGTGGAATTGGCGCAGGCCGTCTGACAAACTGATACGAACGCGTCGGCCTTCGACCTGATTTGGTCAAAAAGCCGATGTCTGTAGCGTTTGGACGGATTCCCGGGGGGATGCGTCTTTGGGCGTACCCTGGTCACGGCTCGGCTTCCATTTGCGCCCGCATCGGCGTGGTGTAGAAGCCTTGCACGGCGCAGGGGCGCACGTTTGCTTCGAGGGTGAAAAGTCGGTGCTTCGTAATTTCTCGGGACGCAAGGCCGTCATGGTCGCGACCGCCGTGCTGGTCGCCCTGTCGGTCTCCGCTTGCGCGGGCAAGCGCAAGAAGCCGACCCTGGCCTATGAAGAGCGCCCGGTGGAGCTGCTCTATTCGACCGGCGCCAACCGCCTGGACCGCGGCAACTGGAACGAAGCCGTCGACTACTTCCGCGAGGTCGAGCGCCAGCACCCCTATTCGGAATGGTCGCGCCGCTCGATCCTGATGACCGGCTACGCCCACTACATGGGCAACCAGTACAGCGAGGCGATCTCGGACGCCGACCGATTCATCGGCCTGTACCCGGGCAATCCGTCGGCCTCGTACGCCTACTATCTGAAGGCCGTCTGCTATTTCGAGCAGATCGTCGACGTGAACCGCGACCAGGCCGCCACCGAGCAGGCCATGGCGGCCCTGCGCGACGTGGTCCAGCGCTATCCCAACTCGGAATACGCCCAGGACGCCCGCCTGAAGATCGACATGGTCAGCGACCAGCTGGCCGGCAAGGAAATGACGATCGGCCGCTACTACCTGAAGAACGGCCAGACCCTGGCCGCCATCGGCCGGTTCCGCACCGTCGTCGATCGCCACCAGACCACCTCGCACACCCCGGAAGCCCTCTACCGCCTGGTCGAGAGCTACCTGACCCTGGGCCTGCTGGACGAGGCCAAGCGCAACGGCGCGGTGCTGGGCTACAACTTCCCGGGCGATCCCTGGTACGCCGAGGCCTACAAGCTGCTGACCGCCAACAACCTCAAGCCGGCCGTCGAGCCGCTGAAGGCGGGCAACAAGCGCAACGCGCTGGATCGCCTGATCCACGACAAGGACACCACCCTGGCCCCGCCGGCCGCCGCCGCGCCCGTCGCGGCGACCCCGCCGGCCGACGGGACGGCCCCGGCGACCACCGAGGCCAAGCCGGCGACGCCGGCCACGCCGCCCGCCAAGCCCAAGAAGGGCGGGATCATGGGCGTCCTGGGGATGTAGAGTTCAAGCGGGCCGGTCCTCCAGGATCGGCCCGTTTTCCGTTCCGGAACGGCCCTCGCGGCCCGTGAGAACGTCCCGAGAACAAGACCCCTTTGAAAAACCCTGATTCCCGGCGATCCTGGCGGCCATGCTGATCGGCCTTTCCATCCGCGACGTCGTGCTCATCGAAAGCCTGGACCTGGCCATCGGCCCGGGCCTGACCGCGCTCACCGGCGAGACCGGGGCGGGCAAGTCGATCATCCTGGACGCCCTGGGCCTGGCCACGGGCGCGCGGGCCGACGCCGGGCTCGTCCGCCGGGGGGCCGCGGGCCACGCCAGCGCCACCGCCATCTTCGCCCTGCCGGCCGACCACGCCGCCTTCGCCTATCTGGACGACAAGGGCCTGGACTACGCCCGCGACGAGGACCTGGTCCTGCGCCGCCAGCTGTCGCCCGACGGCCGCTCCCGGGCCTTCGTCAACGACCAGGCCACCAGCGTGGGCGTGCTCAAGGACCTGGGCGCGCTGCTGCTGGAGGTGCACGGCCAGCACGAGACGGTCGGCCTGCTGGACGTGCGCACCCACCGCACCCTGCTGGACGCCTTCGGGGCGGTCGGCGTCGGGGCCGTGGCCTCGGCCTGGAGCGGCTGGCGCGCCGCCCGCGAGAAGGCCGCCGCCCTGCGCGACCTGGCCGACCGCGCCGCCGTCGAGACCGAGGAACTGACGCTTCGCCTGTCGGAGCTGGACCGGCTGGACCCGCGCGAGGGCGAGGAGACGCAACTCGCCGAGGAGCGGGCCCTGCTGGGCTCGGCCGAGAAGGCCCTGGCCGACATCAGCGCCGCGTCCGAGGCCCTGGGCGGCGACAACCTTTCGGGCAAGCTGGCCGGCGCCTTCCGCGCCCTGGAACGGGCCCGCGACCGCGCCATCCAGGCCGGCGCCCCCGCCGACGGCCCGGCCGTCAGCCGCCTGGCCGCCGCCTGCGAGGCGGTCGACCGGGCCCTGGTCGAGGCCCAGGAAGCCGCCGCCGCCATCGACGGCGCCGCCGAGGCCTTCGAGTTCGAGCCCGACCGGCTGGAAAAGGCCGAGGAGCGGCTGTTCGCCCTGCGCGGCATGGCCCGCAAGCTGAACGTCGCCGTCGAACTGCTGCCCGACAAGCGCGCCGAGTTCGCCGCCAAGTTGCAGGCCATCGAGACCTCCGGCGAGGCGCTGCTGGAGGCCGAGCGCGAGGCCGCCGACGCCCGCGACGCCTATCTCTTCGCGGCCCAGGCCCTGTCGGCCGAGCGCCGCGCCGCCGGCGACCGCCTGGCCGCCGCCGTCGAGGCCGAGCTGACGCCGCTGAAGCTGGAGAAGGCCCGGTTCCGGGTCGCCGTCGAACCGCTGGACGAGGACCGCGCCGGCCCCACCGGCGCCGATCGCGTGGCCTTCGAGATCTCGACCAATCCCGGCGCGCCGTTCGGTCCGATGGAGGCCATCGCCTCGGGCGGCGAACTGGCCCGCTTCGCCCTGGCCCTGAAGGCCGCCCTGGCGGGCCGCGAAGGGCCCCAGCCGCTGATGATCTTCGACGAGGTCGACCAGGGCGTCGGCGGGGCCGTGGCCGACGCCGTGGGCCTTCGCCTGAAGCGCCTGGCGGCCAATGCCCAAGTGCTGGTCGTCACCCACTCGGCCCAGGTCGCCGCCCGGGCCGACGCCCACTGGCGGATCGCCAAGTCCGGCGACGACACCTCGACCCGCACGCGGGTGGAGCCGCTGTCGCCGGCCCAGCGCCAGGAGGAGATCGCGCGCATGCTGTCGGGGGCCGAGGTCACCGAGGCGGCCCGGGCGGCGGCCAAGGCGCTGATTGGGTAATTTTCTATCCGCTCATCCCGGCGAATGCCGGGACCCAGATGGAATGGCGCTGAGCTGACCTCCAAGAGCGCTGAGCTTTTCCAATCAGACCCAAAGCTAAGGGATCTGGGTCCCGGCATTCGCCGGGATGAGCGGATGATTGGGAGCGCGCGACCACCCCTTCACCCACACCTGCAGCGGCGCGTCGACGAAGCGTTCGAACAGCCAGGCGGCGGCGACGCAGGCGGGCAGGGCCAGGGCCCAGGCGGCCCAGAGAGCGGGGCCCTCGACGCCCAGCTTGCCCTCGACGACCCGCAGCAGGCCGAACCAGACCACGGCGACCAGCTGGTTGGTCAGGAACAGGGCGAACGACAGGCGGCCGGCCAGGCCCGCCCAGCCCCAACCTTTGGCTCCCGAGGCGCCGGCGGCCCAGATCAGCAGGCCCAGCAGGGCCAGGCTCGCATGGTCGAAGCGCCCGACGACCTGCAGGGCCACGACGCCGACGCCGGCGGCGAGGGCCAGGCCGTCGGCCCAGCGCGAGGGCAGGGCGGTCGGCAGGCGGGCGATCAGCATGCCCAGCGCGAACAGCGGGATCCCGCGCACCAGGCCGAACCGCAGCGGCAACTGGTGGGCCGGGATGCCGGTCACGGCCTTGGCGGCGTAGTCGACGACCAGGAACAGGGCGACACCGATCGCCAGGGTGGTCCAGGGCGAGGTGATCCGGGCCGCGGCCCGCCAGGCGGCTGGGAAGCCGGCGTAGCAGACGATCAGGGCCGACAGGGTCCAGGTCGGCATGTTCCAGCCCGACGGGCCGGGCACGAACCAGGCCTGCATCAGGAAGACCTGCGGCAGCAGCTGGTCCCACTGGAACCACTGCGGATTCTGCGGGGCCAGCCCGACGGCGCCGGTGGCCAGGACGAAGATCACGAACAGGACCAGCATGACCAGGTGGGCGGGCCAGATGCGCAGCAGGCGGCGCTTGAGGAACTCGCCCGTGGTGACGCCCTGGCCGAGCACCCGAGGCCCGTAGGTCTTGGCCAGGACATAGCCCGACAGCATCAGGAAGAAGTCGGTGGCCAGGTAGCCGCGCCCGAACGCAGGGTGGATCGCGAACAGCGACACCGGCGCCCGCTCGGCCACGTGATAGAGCACGATGAACAGCGCCGCCACGAACCGCAGCAGGTCCAGGGCCCCGCCGCGCGACAGGCCGTTCTGGGACATCGTGGCGGTTTGGGACATGCGGCGGCTCCTTTCCCGCGAGGGAGCAAGGGCCGGGCCAGACGCGATCGGGGACATGCACTCAGGGCAGGGCGTCGCTCGGTTCACACGGAGCCTAGGGTGAGTGCGTGTCCCCCAAGTCGTCCGCTGAGTTTGGAGCAGGTCCTGGGGCGTCGTGGGCGAAGGAGGGGACACGCACCCACCCCTCGGCCGTGGATGATTGGCGAAGCCTTGCCGTGAGTGCGCGTCCCCAGTCGGACTTATCCTCGGCGGATAGCGAACAGACTTCAGCGTTTTCAACGCCCTGAACTTTTTCGACCGAACTTATGCTCACCCTCCCAGGCGCCCGTATCCTGATGTCACCTGAAGGCGGGGGAGGGCGCACGTACGGCGACCGATGCGGCCTTCGGGGGTGGACGAGCGGGAAGGCTTGTCCGTCATGTCTCCTCGGAGACGCCCTGGGTTGGAGTTGGAGCAGGTTCGCCCTAGCCGCGACGAAGCTCCGGCGCTCGGGGAGACGGAGAAGCCGCCAGGCCTGGGCTGAAATCGCCCAGGCGGTCCGGGGTGCGGCCATCACCCCGCCCGTCGGGGGCCTCCATCGGAGCGGGTTAAAAATCCGCGATCCGAAGGCTTCCGGATAACGGCTCCACGCGAAGCGCCTGTCTTCGTCGAAACGGTACTCAAAACTGCAAATCATCCGGGCGAGGCCCGGGCGCTTCGCACCCTTCCCACCCGCTCACAGCCGCAGGCGTGAGATCACACCCCCTTGCCCCAACTGACCGCTACGCGGTCTGTCCGCCCCGTAGGGGGCGGAGCCTTCGCGCCAGCGCTCTTCCCCCTCCGGGGGAAGACGACCGCGAAGCGGTCCGTAGGGGGCAAGTGTTCGCCCGCTCCAAGCTCCCCCACGGCAAGACGGCCTGCTAGTCTCGCCGCCGTTCCACAGCCTCCGGATTCGCCCGTGTCCCAGATCGCCGTCGCCGACCTCACCAAGGACCAAGCCGATGCCGAACTGGCTTGGCTGGCCGACGAGCTGGCGGCCCACGACCTGCGCTATCACCAGCAGGACGCGCCGACGATCAGCGACGGCGAGTACGACGCCCTCAAGCGCCGCAACCTCGACATCGAGGCGCGGTTCCCCGACCTGATCCGCGAGAACTCGCCGTCGATGCGGGTGGGCGCGGCCCGGGCCGAGCAGTTCTCGCCGGTCGAGCACGGCGTGCCGATGCTGAGCCTGGACAACGCCTTCTCCAACGACGAGGCCTCCGAGTTCGACGCCCGCATCCGCCGCTTCCTGCGCCTGTCCGCCGACGAGCCGGTCTTCTACACCGCCGAGCCCAAGATCGACGGCCTGTCGGCCTCGTTGCGCTACGAGAAGGGCGTGCTGGTCCAGGGCGCGACGCGCGGCGACGGCCGGGTGGGCGAGGACGTCACCGCCAACCTGCGGACCATCGCCGACATCCCGCACAAGCTGAAAGGCTCCGGCTGGCCCGACGTGATCGAGATCCGCGGCGAGGTATATGTCGAGCTGGAGGCCTTCGCCGAATTCAACGCCGCCGCCCTGGAGGCCGGCCAGCGCACCTACGCCAACCCGCGCAACTTCGCCGCCGGCTCGCTGCGCCAGATCGACCCCAAGATCAGCGCCCAGCGTCCGCTGCGTTTCTTCGCCTATGCCTGGGGCCTGGTCAGCGGGCCGTTCGCCGCCGGCCAGTGGGAGGCCCTGGGCAAGCTGCACGACTGGGGCTTCGTGACCACGGCCCCGCCGGCCAAGCGCGTCCGGGACGCCCAGGGCCTACTGGACGCCTATGCCGAGTTCGAGGTGCTGCGGCCCAAGCTGCCGTTCGACATCGACGGCGTGGTCTACAAGGTCGACGAGCTGGAGCAGCAGCGCCGCCTGGGCTTCGTCTCGCGCTCGCCGCGCTGGGCCATCGCCCGCAAGTTCCCGGCCCAGCAGGCCCGCACCATCCTGGAGGCCATCGACCTGCAGGTGGGCCGCACCGGGGCGATCACCCCGGTGGCGCGGCTCAAGCCCGTGACCGTGGGCGGGGTCTCGGTGACCAACGCCACCCTGCACAACGCCGACGAGATCGCCCGCCTGGACGTCCGCGTCGGCGACACCGTGGTGATCCAGCGGGCCGGCGACGTGATCCCGCAGATCGTCCAGGTGGCGCTGGAGGAGCGTCCGAGCCCCGCGCCGGAACCCTATGAATTCCCTCACCAATGCCCGTGCCCGCTGAAGACGCCGCTGGCCCGCGAGGTCAACGCCTCGGGCGCGGAGTCGGTGGTGCGCCGCTGCACCGGCGAGTTCGCCTGTCCGTTCCAGCGCATCGAGCACCTGCGCCACTTCGTGTCGCGCCGCGCCTTCGACATCGAGGGCCTGGGCGAGAAGCAGCTGGCGGCCTTCTTCGAGGAGGGCTGGATCAAGGAGCCGGCCGACATCTTCAGGCTGGCCCGCGACGAGGAGAAGCTGGCCCAGCTTCGGGAACGCGACGGCTACGGCGAGACCTCGGTGGCCAACCTGGTCAAGGGCATCGAGGCCCGGCGCACCATCGGCCTGGACCGGGTGATCTACGGCCTGGGCATGCGCGACATCGGCGAGACCACCTCGACCGTTCTGGCCCGGAACTTCGACCGCTTCGAGGACCTGCAGGCGGCCGCCGAACGGGCGGCGGGGCAGCTGCCGGGCGCGGTCTATCTGGAGCTGGCGGGGGCGGCCGGGGTCGGACCCAAGGCGCGCGACGAGCTGGTCGAGGCCGGCAAGGGCGGGCTGAAGGCCGACCCGTGGCCCGAGGCCGACAGCCTGGAGGTCAAGATCGGCCACGCCGTGCCCAAGCTGAACAAACCGGCCCGCGCGGCCCTGGCCGAGCGCTACGGCGACTGGAACGCCTTCGCCCAGGCCCTGGCCGAGGCCGGGCAGGGGGCGCCGGGCGACGACTATCTGAACCTGGCGGCCATCGACGGGATCGGCCCTGTGGCCGCCCAATCGATCGCCCGGTTCTTTGCCGAGGACCACAATCGCGAGAAGGTCGCCAACCTCGTCGCCGAGCTCGACATCCAGCCGGTGGCCAAGCCCAAGACCGACACGGCCGTGGCCGGCAAGACCATCGTCTTCACCGGCTCGCTGGAGAAGATGACCCGCGACGAGGCCAAGGCCCAGGCCGAGGGGCTGGGGGCCAAGGTAGCCTCGTCGGTGTCGAAGAAGACCGACCTGGTCGTGGCCGGCCCGGGGGCGGGCTCCAAGCTGAAGACCGCGACCGAACTGGGGATCCAGGTGATGACCGAGGACGAGTGGCTCGAGATGGTGGGGGCTGGATGACCGTCGTCGCCATCGACTTCGAGACGGCCAACGAGCAGCGTTCAAGCCCCTGCGCCATCGGCCTGGCCTGGATCGAGGACGGGGCGATCACGGAGGTCGAGCACCACTACATCCGGCCGATCGACATGCGCTTCTCGGGCTGGAACATCGCCGTCCACGGCATCCGGCCGGCCGACGTCGAGGACGCCGACGAGTTCCCGGGGGTGCTGTCGCGGCTGCGGGACCGGATCGAGGCGGCGACGGTGATCGCCCACAACGCGTCGTTCGACATCAGCGTGATGCGCCGGACCTGCGAGCTCTACGGCCTGCCGTATCCGCGCTTCGACTACATCTGCACGGTGCAGGTGGCCAAGAACACCTGGCCGCATCTGCCGTCGGCCAAGCTGGACGCGGTCTGCGGTTTCCTGGGCGTGGACTTCAAGCACCACGACGCCGCCCAGGACGCCTATGCCTGCGGGGCCGTGGCCCTGGCGGCCGTGGAGGCGACCCAGGCGGCGCACATCCGCGAGCTGCCGGACAGGCTGGGCATGACGGCCGGGCGGCTGAACGCCGACAGCTACACCACCTGCTCCAGTCCGGGCCTGCGGCGGCGGGCCGGATAGGGGATCGGCGAGCCTTGTTCGAACTTGGCCACCAATTCATGGCCGGTTCAGCCGAACGCGCGTTAGAAGGGTGACAACAACAGGGAGAGGACCCCCCATGAAACTGCCCATCGTCGCCGCCGTCCTGGCTCTTTCTGTCTCCGCCCCGGCCTTCGCCCAGGACGTCACGGGTCTGTGGCAGACCCAGACCAACGGCGGCCAGGTCGAGATCAGCCGCTGCGGCAACAGCCTGTGCGGCAAGCTGGTCAGCTCGGATCACATCAAGAAGGATCCGACGGTCAAGGACGAGAAGAACAAGGATCCCAGCCAGCGCGGCCGCACGCTGAAGAACATGCAGATGCTGTACGACTTCACCGGCGGTCCGACCAAGTGGACGGGCGGCAAGGTCTACAACGCCGCCGACGGCGGCACCTATTCGGGCACGATCACCGTGCTCTCGGCTAACGAGCTGAAGCTGAAGGGCTGCATCGTGGCCCCGCTGTGCAAGACCGAGAAGTGGACGCGGATCAAGTAGCTGGAGATTTCTCCCTCCCCCTTGTGGGGAGGGGGACCAGCGAAGCTGGTGGGTGGGGTCTGCGGAGTCATCAAGCCCCACCCGACCCTGGCTCCGCCAGGGCCACCCTCCCCACGAGGGGGAGGGAAGGATCAAAACCCTATCCCGTCACCGTGTAGATCATGATCCCCGTCGCCACCGACAGGTTCAGGCTGTCGGCCCGGCCCCGCATGGGGATCTTGACGTTGACGTCGCAGGCGGCGGCCAGTTCGGGCGGCAGGCCCTGCTGCTCGTTGCCCATCAGGATCAGCGACGGCTTCACATAGTCGGCGCTCTTGTGGTCGACCGTGGCGGTCAGCAGGGTGCCGATCACGCTGCCGGGCCAGGTCTCGCGCCAGGCCAGGAACTCGGCGATCGAGGCCTTGGCGATCTTGACCGCGAAGATCGAGCCCATCGTCGCCCGCACGCCCTCGACCGAATAGGGGTCGACGCAGTCGCCGACCAGGATCACCCCGCCGCAGCCGGCCGCGTCGGCCGTGCGGATCACGGTGCCCAGGTTGCCCGGGTCGCGGACGGCCTGCATGGCCACCCAGCACGGGGCGCTCTCGGGCACGATGGCGCTGAGCGGGGTGAAGACCTGTTTGAACACCCCGACCACGGCCTGCGGATTGTCGCGCCGCGAGACCTTCTCGAGGATCTCGCGATTGACCTCGATGACCTCGCCGCCGGCCTTCAGGCAGGCCTGGCTGGCCTTCTGCAGCATCGGATGGTCGGCCGCGTCGCGGCCGTACATCAGGATCTTGGGCGCGTGGCCGCAGTCGATCGCCTCGATGACGATCTTCAGGCCCTCGGCCAGGAACAGCCCGCTCTCCTCGCGCTCCTTGCGCATGTGCAGGGCGCGGACGGCCTTGACGGTATTGTTCGACAGGGAGGTGACGGTCTTTGAGTGCTGGGGGGCGTTCATGGCGACTACTCCGACGCCCAGCGGGCGAAGAACGACAGGCCGATCTGGCGGTCGCCCTTCTCCTCGACCAGGGCCAGCTCGCCCCAGTCGATGACCCCGCCGCGTCCCTTCAGCTCCTGGGCCAGCAGGCCCGACATCGCCGCGCCCGAGACCCGGGCGGCGTAGGCGTTCATCAGCAGGAACGAGGCGTCGGGCGCCAGGATCTGGGCGCAGCTTCGAGTCAGTTCGGCCAGGTCCTCGAACAGCCGCCAGACCTCGCCGTCGGCGCCGCGGCCGAACTTCGGCGGGTCCAGGATGATCCCGTCATATTGCGAGCCGCGCCGGACCTCGCGGGCCACGAAGCGGCGGGCGTCCTCGACGATCCAGCGGATCGGCTTGTCGGCCAGGCCGGCGAAGGCGGCGTTCTCGCGGGCGAAACCGACTGACTTCTTGGACGCGTCCACATGGGTCACGGCCGCGCCGGCGGCAGCGCAGACCAGGCTGGCCACGCCGGTGTAGCCGAACAGGTTCAGGACCTTGGGCTGGCGACCCCCAGGGGCTTGCGAGATGGCGCGGACACGCTGGTCCTGCCAGGCCCAGTTGGCGGCCTGCTCGGGGAAGAAGGCGAGGTGGCGGAACGGCGTGAACTGGCCGTGGAACTTGGCCTCGCCCCAGGCCAGGGGGAACTTCTCCAGGGGCTTGCCCTTGAAGCGCCAGCGGCCGGCCTCGTCCTCGTCGGTGGGGTCGAAGACGGCGTCGGCGGCGTCCCAGACCTTCGGGTCCAGGCGCGGGGCCCAGAAACACTGCGGCTCGGGGCGGACGACGTTGTAGCGGCCGTAGCGCTCCAGCTTCCTGCCGTGGCCGCTGTCGAGCAGGGCGTAGTCGGCCCAGCCGGTGGTGCGCATGACGAGCGGGGCGGCGGCGATGGTCGGATTCATGCCCCCGCCAATACGCGCTCAGGGCAAGGCCCGTCCAGTCCGCGCCAGCAGCCGGGGCAGGAGACGGTTCGCGGACCGGGGCGTGTGCGGGGTCTTGTCCCAGTGGAACGGCGCGACGACGAACTGCCGAAGCGCCTCGGCGGCCGCCAGGCTCTGCAGCGGCCAATAGGCGATCGCGCCCAGCAGCGGCAGCATCCGCTGGCGGTGTCCGGCCCGCTGCTGGGCCACGGTCCCGGCGACGGCGATGCAGGTCCAGCCGAAGACCATCAGCATCCAGTCCATGGCCGGCGCCGCGGTCCACAGACCCAGCTTGGCGCCGATCCCCTGCATCAGCAGCCAGGCGAACAGCGGGCCGTGGACGTGGGAGGAGACGACGGGCAGGGCCAGGGTGAGGATCAGCGCGACGAGGCCGCGCGGCGAGCGGGCCGCCGGACCGCGGGCATGGACGGCCAGGGTCTGGAGATGACCCTTGATCCAACGCGCCCGCTGCGGCTTCCAGACCTTGAGGCTGGCGGGCGAGGTCTCGAAGGTGGGCCGGGTCAGGACGCCGAGCCGGCGGCCCTGGGCGGCCAGGCGAAAGCCGATGTCGGCGTCCTCGGTGACATTGTACGGGTCCCATCCGCCGGCCGCGCGCAGGGCGCCGGTCCGGAAGTGGTTGCTGGTCCCGCCCAGCGGGAAGGGCAGTCCCCAGCGGGCCAGGGCCGGCAGGAAGACCTCGAACAGCACGGCGTATTCCAGCGCGAACTGGTCGGGCAGGAAGCGCGGGTCGGGCTCGATCCGCAGCGGCGCCTGCAGGCAGGCCAGATCGGGTCCGGCCTGGGCGAAGCGCGCCGCGGCCTCGCGCAGCTGGCCGGGATGCGGCGCGTCCTCGGCGTCGTAGATCACCACCAGCTCGCCATGCGCCCGCTCCAGGGCGATGTTGCAGGCGCGCGGCTTGGTACGGGGCGTGCCGGGCGGGGCGATCAGCACCTGGAAGCCGACCGGCAGGTCGAGGGCGCCGAACGCGGCCTGGGTCTCGTGGTCCTGGGCTTCCAGCACGATCAGGACCTGCAGCCGGTCGCGCGGATAGTCGAGGCGGGCCAGGTTGGCGATCAGCTCCGCCGCGACCGCCGCCTCGCGATAGAGCGGCGCGATGATCGTGTAGGCGGGCAGGGCCTCGTCCGGCAGCGGCGCGGCGGTCGTCGACGGACGCGGCGTGAAGGCGGCGACCAGCTTGATCCCCGAATGGCTCAGGAAGCCGACGAAGAACAGCAGATGGAAGCCCTGCATCATGGGGTCGGGCCGCCAGGCCGTCAGGAGAAGCAGCGCCAGCGCCAGGACCGCCAGTCCGACGATCTGCCCTCGCGACAGGCGTCGATGGGCGCCGTCCTGCAGGGGCGGGGCCGCCGAGCCGATGTCTTCCGGAAGGGCCTCGATCCAAAGCCCGTCGGCCGTCTTGGCCCCGAGCGTCCGCCCCCGCTGGTCTCTTTCCTCTCGCGCCATAGCCCCCGCCGCGCCATATCGGATCCAGCGAGCAGATAACGAATCCTCAACCATGACGCGTCAATCAGAAAAACACGCGTTTTGGCTAAATCGTTGAGAGTTGCGACGTTTGGGTGATTCCCGTTTAGTGTCGGGTTTGGGGACTAGGTAGGGGAACGCCATATCGTGACGGTCGCGTTGAAGAAGCCGCACAAGTCGGCGCGAAAGCCCAAAGGGGACGGGCATCTGCGTCGCGGAGAAATCCTGGCGGCCGCCGAGAAGATTTTCATCGCCGAGGGCTACGCCGGGGCGACGATCCGCAAGATCGCCGACGCCGTGGGCGTGTCGTCGACGGCGCTGTACATGCACTTCCGCGACAAGGACCAGATCCTGCTGGAGATCAGCGACGGCGCGATCGGCCAGCTGCTGGCGGTCAATGTCGACATCGCCCACCGGCCGATCGACGCGGTGGCGCGGGTCAAGCTGATGCTCGAGGCGTACATGCGCTTCGCCCTCGACAACCCCAACACCTACCAACTGGTGTTCTGCGGCTCGCGCGACGTGATCTCCAAGGAAAAGCAGGCCGCCACGGCCGAGCTGGGCGATCGCTGCTTCGCCGAGTTCAGCGGGCCGATCCATGAGATCGCCGCCGCCGGCCGTCTGCGCACGGGCTCGGGCGAGAGCGCCGCCCAAGTGTTGTGGGCCGCCTGCCACGGCCTGGTGGCCCTGCTGATCACCATGCCGGACCGCAATTGGGCGCCGCGCGAGGAACTGATGAAGGTCACCCTCGAAGGGCTGCTGCACGGCCTGGTCACGGACTGACATCCATGCGCGCCGCCTTGCTCGCCGGCCTGATCGTCGGCTTGGCGGCCGTCGCGGATCCCGCGGCCGCCCAGACCACGGCAAGGCGGGTGATGTCGCTGGACTCCTGCGCCGACCAGTACGTGCTGGCCCTGGCCCCGCGCGAGGCGATCGTCGGCGTCTCGCCGCGCGCCGACGCGCCGGATTCCTTCCTCCGCGCCAAGGCGATCGGCCTGCCGCAACGGCGGACGACGATCGAGGCCGTGCTGGGCGCTCGTCCCGACGTCGTGGTGCGACAGTGGGGCGGCGCCGCCCGGCTGACGGCGGCCGTCGCCCGTCGCGGCGTGCGGACCATCAGCCTGGGCGACGCCACCGACTTCGACGGGGTGCGGGCCAATGTCCGCCAGGTCGCCCAGGCCCTGGGTCGCCGGGCCGAGGGCGAGGCGCTGCTGGCGCGGATGGACGCCGACCTGTCGCGGGCCGAAGGGGCGGGCAGGGGGCGCGCCGCCTTCTACCTGACCCCCGGCGGCTACACGGCCGGACCCAACACCATGATCGACGCCATGCTGCGGGCGGCGGGCTTCACCAACGCCTCGACCCAACCCTACTTCTCGCCCGCGCCGCTGGAGAGCCTGGTGCTGAACCCGCCCAAGGCGGTGGTGCTGGGCTTCTTCGACCTGACCCGCGCCGGTGCCGATCGCTGGGGACCGGGGCGTCACGCAGCCTTGCGCAAGACCACACGCGGCCGGGTGGTCGCCTCGCTGCCCGGCGCCATGCTGGGCTGCTCGGCCTGGTTCGCCGCCGACGGCGCCCGGACCTTGGCGGAGGCGGCGCGATGAGCCCGCGCCGTCTGGAGCTGATCCTCCTGCTGGTCCTGGTCGTCGCGGCGGCGATCGCCGTCAGCCTCGGCGAGAGCCCCCTGAACGCCGCGCAGTATCACCAAGCCCTGACCGACCCAGCCTCGCCGCCGGGCGAGGTGCTGTGGACCATCCGCCTGCCGCGCGTGCTGATGGCGGCCCTGGTCGGGGCCGGCCTGGGTCTGGCGGGGGCGACCATGCAGGGGCTGTTGCGCAATCCCCTGGCCGAGCCCGGCGTGCTGGGCGTCTCGGCCTCGGCGGGGCTGGGCGCGTCCCTGGCCATCGCCGGCGGGCTGGCGGCCCTGCCGGGCGCGATCGAGCTGGCCGCCCTGGTCGGAGCCCTGCTGGCCGGAGGCGCGGTGGTCGGCCTGGCGGCGCGGTTCCGCGAGCCCGAGGTGCTGATCCTGTTCGGGGTGGCGCTGTCGGCCTTCGCCGGGGCGCTGACAGCCCTGGTCTTCAACCTGTCGCCGTCGCCGGTGGCCGTCGCCGAGGTCCTGGCCTGGCTGATGGGCTCGGTCGAGAACCGCGACTTCACCGACATCCTGCGCGCCTTGCCGCCGATGGCCATCGGCGCTGGGCTCTGCCTCTACGCGGCGCGGGGCCTGCGGATGCTGACTCTTGGCGAGGAGGCGGCCCAGATGTCGGGCCTGCCGATGGCCCGGCTGCGGGTGGCGGCGGTGGCCGGCTCGGCCTTGCTGGCTGGCGCCTCGGTCGCCGCGACGGGCGTGATCGGTTTCGTCGGCCTGGCCGCGCCGCACCTGGTGCGCGCCGCCGTCCGGGACGATCCGGGCCGGTTGCTGCGTCCCTCGGCCCTGGCCGGAGCCGTGCTGCTGGTCGCCGCCGATCTGGCCGCCCGCGTGATCCCGACCGAGCAGGAGCTGAAGCTCGGCGTGGTCACCGCACTGTTCGGCGCGCCCGTCTTCGCTCTGCTGGCCTGGCGCGCGGCGCGGAGCTGGCGGTCATGACCGCGGCCTGGACGATCGAGGGCGCGAAGGCCCGGCGCGGCAAGGCCCTGGTGCTGGACGGCGCGTCCCTGACCGTCGCGGCGGGCGAGGTGCTGGGCGTGGTCGGCCCCAACGGCGCGGGTAAGACCAGCCTGCTGCGAGCGGGCCTGGGCCTGATGCCGCTGGAGGCCGGTTCGGCCCTGCTGGCCGGGCGCCTGGTCGGAAGCCTCAACCCTGTCGAACGGGCGCGGCTGGTCGGCTACCTGCCGCAGGAGCGGCGGTTGGCCTGGAACCTGCCCGCTCGCGACGTCGCCGCCCTGGGCGCGCCCGACCTGCCGTCGGAACAGGCGCTGGCCGTCGCCCGCGAGCGGTTGGAACGGGTGGGCGTGGCGGCCCTGGCCGATCGCGGCGTGCTCGACATGTCGGGCGGCGAGCGGGCGAGGGTTCTGCTGGCCAGGCTGCTGGCGACGCGCGCTCCGCTGCTGGTCGCGGACGAGCCCGTGGCCGGGCTGGACCCGGACGCCCAGCTCCTGACGCTGGACCTCCTGCGCGCCGAGGCGGCGGCCGGGGCCGCTGTGGTCGTCACCCTGCATGACCTGGGCTTGGCGGCGCGGACGTGCGATCGGGTCCTGGTGCTGGATCGCGGTCGCGTGGCGTCGCAGGGCGCGCCGGTCGAGGCGCTGTCGCCCGGCGTGCTGGCGTCCGTGTTCCGACTGGACGGCGCCTTGATCGACACGCCGGCCGGGCTAGTCGTCGCGGCCCGGCGCCGCTAGCCCGTCAGCGGGTGCCGGGAACGTAGCCGCCTTGCGGGATGGCGGTGGTCGAGGCCGGGGTCGTTCCACCGATCGGCGGCAGGCCGCTGGCCGTGGCCCCCGCCGGGCCCGCATAGCTGTAGCCGCCGCGCTTGAGATCGCTCGACAAGGTCAGCGGCGTGACGCCGCCGTTGAGGCGGGCGCGGTACACCATGGTCGTCTCGATGGTCCGCATCACGTAGTTGCGGGTCTCGGAGAACGGGATGCACTCGATGAAGTCGAGCGGATCGGTGGTCGCGCCGCGCGGGTCGCCGCACAGGGTCACCCACTGGGCCGGTCGTCCGGGGCCGGCGTTGTAGGCGGCGGCGGCCATGATGTACGAGCCGCTGAAGTTGCTGACCATGCTGCCCAGATAGGTCGAGCCCAGGCGCATGTTGTAGAACGGATCGGACAGGCGGTCGGCGCTGTAGCTCTCGCCCATCTGGCGCGCGACGATGGCCGCCGTCGACGGCATCAGTTGCATCATGCCGCGCGCCCCGACGCCCGAGCGGGCGTTGGGGTCGAAATTGCTTTCCTGGCGCGAGATCGAATAGACGAACGCCGTCTCGGCCGCGCCCGGTCCGGGCGTGAACAGGTGGTCCAGCAGCGGGTAGCCGCGCTCGGGCAGGGTGAAGCCGCGCTGGGCGGCGGTGCGCACCGCCCGCATGGCCAGGTCGGGATCGCCGTAGCTGCGGGCCAGATCGACCAGCAGGGCCTCCTCCTCGGCGGTGGGCAACTGGTCGTCGATGTAGAGCACGAAGACCCGGACCTGGTCGCGGGCCCCGGCCGCCATCAGGGTGCGGACCGCCCGCACCAGCTCGCGGCCCTCGAAACGGGCGCGGTCGGCCTGGGTGATCGTCGGGTCCCTGTCGAGGCGGATCTCCTTGATCCCCGCCTTTTCGGCGGCCAGCTGGCCGTAGAAGGTGGTGATGTAGCGCGAACCTTCGGCGTAGAAGGCCTGGGCCGCGATGCGGTCGCCCTGGGCCTCGGCGGCGCGGCCTTGCCAGTAGAGCGCCCGGCCGCGGGTGATCGGCGAGGCGCCGATCTCGGCGATGCGGGCGAAGTGGTTGGCGGCGCGATCGGCGTCCTTCAGGCGGGCCAGGGCGATCCAGCCGGCGAAGAACTCGCTCTCGGCGGCGTCGGCGCCGTCCTTCAGGCGGGCGTTGGCGGCCGCGTAGGCGCCGGCGTTGTCGCCGTTCTTCAGCGCGGACATCACCAGTTGCTTGCGTTCGCGCCAGATGGCGGCCGCGGCGTCATCGCTGGGCGGCGGGGCGGGGAACTGGCTGACCAGGGGCAGGGCCAGGGTGTCCAGGCCCTTCCGGCGCAGATAGGACGCGCGTTCGAAGACTACGCCCGGCTGGGCCTGCTGGGCCGGCGACAGCGCCGCGTAGAGGTCGTTGGCGTTGCTGGCGTTCGAGCGCAGGGCGATCCGGGCCTGGGCCGCCGCCTGCTGGTCGTAGGGCAGCAGGGCGACCATGTCGCGGGCGGCCGGACCCTGGGGGCCGTACAGCAGGATGTCGGCGCGGCGGACGTGGTCGTCGCTGGTCAGCAGCGTGCCGAACCGCGCCAGCATGCCGCGCTGGGCGTCCAGTTCGAACACCTGGTCGCGCCACCAGCGGCGAATCAGGTTGCTGGCGTCGGCGGTGCGACCGGCGGCCTGGTAGGCGGCGGCCAGGGACATCGCGCCTTCGGCGGTCTGCGGATCGCGTCCGCCGAACCAGGCGATCATCCGCTGGGCGTCCAGGCCGGAGGTGACCAGGGCCTTTTCGGCGGCGTTCTCGCGGCGCTGGGAACGCGGCCAGCCGGCGAGGTCGCGTCGGGCCTGGTCCAGCTCGAAGAAGCCCATGCTCTCGGCCCCGGCGTCGACCAGGGCCCACTGGGCGATCTTGCGCGACAGCGGGTCCTGGATGCTGGACATGGCCATGCGGATCGTGGCCGGGTCGCGGCTGGTCACCGCAGTGCGCAGGTTGGCGGCGTCGGCCTCGGCCGGCGTGGCGTAGGTGGCGGTCGGCGGCGTGGTGATCAGGCCCGACGGCGTGTAGGGCTGGGGGCCGCGGGGCAGGTCGACGTCGTCCTGGGCCAGCGCCACTCCAAACAGCGCGACAACCGCGGTTCCGCCCAGCAACACCTTACCCAGCCCTGACGCCAAAACGCCGTCTCCTTCGATTCTCTGGCCCTCACGGGCTGCGTTCTTGCCGTTTTCGGATGATCGAGGGGCCGATTTGCGGCGTACGTGACCCTGTTTGGCGCTTATAGACCGCTTCGCGGCGGATTGACCTATGCAGAAACATCCCCAAATCGGTGCAGAGCGGCACGGACCGGTTGCGGGACAGGGGGAGCGGGACATATTGTCCGCCCCCATCCTCAAGCCGCAACCGTCGCGGCGCGTTTCTCACGGCAAATTGCAAGTCATGGCTCATTCTCCGTTCAAGGGCGTCATTCCGGCGCTGGTCACGCCTTTCCGCGACGGCGCGGTGGACGAGAAAGCCTTCGTGGCCCTTGTCGAGCGCCAGATCGCGGGCGGCGTGCATGGCCTGGTGCCGGTCGGCACCACCGGCGAGACCGCGACCCTGAGCCATGAAGAGCACAAGCGCGTCGTCGAACTGTGCGTGCAGACCGCCCGCGGCCGTGTGCCGGTGATCGCCGGCGCGGGGTCGAACTCGACCGCCGAGGCGATCGAGCTGGTCGCCCACGCCAAGGCCGTTGGCGCCGACGCCGCCCTGGTGGTCTCGCCCTACTATGTGCGTCCCAGCCAGGAAGGCGTCTATCAGCACTACAAGGCCATCAACGACGCCGTGCAGCTGCCGGTGCTGGTCTACAACGTGCCCGGCCGCACCGGTTCGGACATCGCCAACGAGACGCTGGAGCGCCTGTCCAAGCTGCCCAACATCGTGGGCATCAAGGACGCCACCGGCGACCTGACCCGCGCCAGCTTCCAGCGGATCATGTGCGGTCCCGACTGGGTGATGCTGTCGGGCGACGATCCCACGGCCCTGGGCTATGTGGCCCACGGCGGCCACGGCGTGATCTCGGTCACCTCGAACGTCGCGCCGGACGCCTGCGCCACCTTCATCAACGCGTGCCTGAACGGCGAGTGGGAGACCGCGCTGTACTGGCAGGACCGCCTGGTGAAGCTGCACAAGGCGCTGTTCCTGGACGCCTCGCCGTCGCCGACCAAGTTCGCCATGGCGCACCTGGGCCTGTGCGAGGCCGACACCCGCTTGCCGATCTCGCCCTGCAGCGAGGCGGTCAAGCCGGCGATCCTCGAGGCCATGCGCGAGGCGGGTCTGGTCTGATGACCAAGCCGATCGCCGAGAACCGCCGCGCGCGCTACGACTACTTCATCGAAGAGACCATCGAGGCCGGGCTGATGCTGACCGGCACCGAGGTGAAGTCGTTGCGCGTGGGGCGGGCGAACATCGCCGAGTCCTACGCCTCGGTGGAAGGGCGTGAGATCAAGCTGATCAACGCCGACATCCCGCCCTACGGTCACGCCAACCGCTTCAACCACGAGCCGCGCCGGCACCGGAAGCTGCTTCTGCACCGCAAGCAGATCGACAAGCTGATCGGCGCGGTCCAGCGCGACGGCCGCACGCTGATCCCGCTCAAGCTCTATTGGAACGAGAAGGGCCTGGCCAAGCTGGAGATCGGTCTGGCCAAGGGCAAGAAGAACCACGACAAGCGCGAGACCGAGGCAGCCCGCGACTGGCAGCGTGACAAGGCGCGGCTGATGAAGGGCGACCGGGGGGACTGACCGCCCGCTACTTCGTCTTGGTCGGCCGGGCAGCGACCAGCTCCACCTCCAGCAGCAGGTCCGGACGGACCAGACCCGCGACGCCGACCACGGTGCTGGCCGGCGGCGGTGTCGCGCCGAAGAAGTCTCCCGCCGCCTGGCGATAGGCGGGCAGGGTGGTCTGGATGTCGACCAGGAAGCCACGGACCTGGATCACGTCGGCCGGCGCCAAGCCGCGCGCGGCGAGGGCGGTGCGCAGATTGCGGAACACGGCCTGGGCCTGACCCTGGGCGTCCTTGGGCGCGACGCCGTCGGGGCCCTGGGCGGTCAAACCGGAGACGAAGACCAGGTTGGTCCCGGCGGGAACCTCGATCACGTTGGTGAAGCGGGGGCTGGTGAACAGTCCCGGCGGGTTATCCCGGACGACGGCGTCCTGGGCTGTCGCCGGCGAGGTCCAAAGCGCCAGGGCGGCCGCCAGGGTCAGCAAGGTCTTCATCGTGGTCCGCTCCGCGTTCAGGGCCGGGTCGCCATCCAGATCACATGCCGCGCGCCGCGTCCCTTGTGAGCGCGGACGCCGATCTCCTCGACGGCGTAGCCCGCCCGCTTCAGGCGGGTCGTGAAGCCGTTGTCGCGGGTCGACGACCAGACCTCCAGCACGCCGCCGGCGCGCAGCGCGCGCTTGGCCGCGGCCAGGCCGGCGGGGCCGTAGAGGCTGTCGTTCTCCTTGCGCGACAGCCCGCCGGGTCCGTTGTCGACGTCCAGCAGGATGGCGTCGTAGCCGGCCGCCTCTGCGCCGATCGCCGCGCCGACATCGCCCAGGTGCAAGCTCACGCGCCGGTCGTCGAGCCCGCCGCCGTGGAGTTCGCTGAGCGGCCCCCGCGCCCATTCGACGACGGCCGGGACCAGTTCCGCGACCACGATCCTGGCGTCCGGCCCGAAGGCGGCGAGGGCGGCGCGCAGGGTGAAGCCCATGCCCAGGCCGCCGATCAGCACCCGCGCCTTGGGGCGCCGGCCGATCCGTTCGAAGGCCAGGGTGGCCATGGCCTCTTCCGAGCCGCTCAGCCGACTGTTCATCAGCTCGATCGGTCCGGCCATGATCGAATATTCGGTCCCGCGCCGCATGAGCTTCAGCTCGCCGCCGTCGCCGGGGACCTTGGCGGTGTCCAGATGCTGCCAGGGGATCATGGGAAGTCTCGAACGCGACGAAGGCGCACGGGCTAACACAGGGCGGCGGATCGAGCCATCACCGCTTGACGCAGCGGGCGCGCGGCGCGACCCTTAAGCTAACAATGATAACCTACGGAGGATCCGCTCATGGCCGACGGTGCATCGCCCATCGCCACGTCGCTCAAGGACAAGGTCAGCGAGGCCGAATGGAAGGCCCGCGTCGATCTGGCCGCGCTCTATCGCCTGGTCGCCGTCCACGGCTGGGACGACATGATTTTCACCCACATCTCGGCCCGCATCCCGGGGCCCGAGCACCACTTCCTGATCAATCCCTACGGCATGTTCTTCGGCGAGATGACCGCCTCGTGCCTGGTGAAGGTCGATCTGGACGGCAACGTCATCGACAAGACCCCGTACTTCATCAATCCGGCGGGTTTCACGATCCACTCGGCCATCCACGCCGCGCGCGAGGACGCCCAGTTCGTCATGCACCTGCACACCGATCAGGGCGTGGCGGTGTCGGCGAACAAGGAAGGCCTGCTGCCGCTGTCGCAGCATGCGTTAATTGTCTTGCCTCAACTATCGTATCACGACTATGAAGGGATTGCGCTCAACCTTGACGAACGGGAACGGCTGGTGGCTGACCTCGGCGAGAAGAAGCTGATGATGCTGCGCAACCACGGGACCTTGTCCACGGGGATGACGGCCGCTGAATGCTGGCTGGGCATGTTCTATCTCGAGCGCGCCTGCGCCCAGCAGGTGATGGCGCTCAGCGGCGGTCGCGGGAACGTGCTGGAGGCGCCGGAGGGCGCCCAGGCTGAGGTCCGCAGCCAGACGGGCATGGGTCTCGGCATGATCGCCGGCCTGGCCTGGCCGGGCTGCCTGCGCAAACTCGACCGGGAGTCCCCCGGCTACGCGGATTGACGCCCAAACGTCGAAAACCAAACGCCGCCGCGATCCTCGGGGTCGCGGCGGCTTTCTTTTGCGCGCTGCTGGGGGCGTCGAGCGCCGCCCGGGCCGGCGCCTGGCCGATGAGGGACGGCGAGGGGCTGGCCATCCTCAAATACGAGGAGCAGAAGGCCGACAAGGGCTATGACCCCGACGGCGTGGAGCGGTCGATCGATCCCCGGCGCGACCAGACCCTGTCGATCTATGGCGAGTACGGTCTGACCGATCGGCTGACCTTGCAGACCAAGGCGGCGCTGACCCGCGGCCACGACAACTTCGTCGACTACGACGGACTGGGCCCGCTCGAACTGGGCCTGCGCTATGCGCTGCTGCATACGGATCGATCAGCGGTCAGTCTTTATCTGGGCGCCACCAAGGACGGCGTGGGGCGCAACGCGGGCTACGCGGCGCCGGGGCAGGGCGACATGGACCTGGAGGCGCGTCTCCTGGCGGGGACCTCCCGGCAATGGCGCAAGGCGCACGGCTTCGCTGAACTGCAGGTCGCCCGCCTCAAGCGCAGCGGCCTGGCGGACGAAACCCGTATCGACGCCACCGTGGGGCTGCGGCCCACGCCCCGCTGGCTTCTGATGGCCCAGACCTATATGGGCAAGGCCGAATCCGAACCGGTCGCGTCACGCTGGCGCAAGCGCGAGGTGTCGGTCACGCGCGACCTGGGCGTGTGGAGCCTGCAGGCGGGATGGCGACAGACCTTGTCGGGACGGGAGACCCCGATCGACCATGGCCCGGTCGTGGCCGTGTGGCGTCGGTTCTGATATTTCAACGATGTAATATTCGGTCATCCGTGTGTCACTGGACGCGGCCTAGGGCTGACGGCTATTGAGCCGATTTGTATCAGCTGAGCCGGTCATCTCCGGCGCCCGGAGCTTTTCGTGATCCGCAGACACTTCTTCCTCGTCGCGGCGGTGGTCGCCGTCTTGCTGATGCTGTTGGTCGGCGGACTGAAGCTGGCCTTCGGCGGCAAGGCGCCGGGGCAGGGCGGCCCGGGCGGTGGCGGACGCGCGACGCCGGTGTCGCTGGTCGTCGCCCAGCCGCGCGGCTTCGCCGACCGGGTCGAGGTGCTGGGCGTGGCCAAGGGTCGCCAATCGGTCACCATCACCTCCAACACCGCCGAGCTGATCACCGCCGTGCACTTCAGCGACGGTCAGACCGTCTCCAAGGGGCAGGTGCTGGTCGAGCTGAAGGGCGATCAGGAGGACGCGGGCATCGCCCAGGCCCAGGCCCAGCTGGCCCAGGCCGATCGTGAATACACGCGGTGGAAGACCCTGGCCGAAAAGGGCATCGCGCCGCGCGCCTCGGCGGACCAGTACCTGGCCGCCCGCGACACCGCCCGCGCCGCCCTGGCCGCCGCCAGCGCCCAGAAGCTGGACAAGGTGATCCGCGCTCCGTTCTCGGGCCGGGTCGGCATTTCCGACATCGCGCCGGGCGCCCTGATCAGCCCCGGAACCGCGATCGTCACCCTGGACGACGTCTCCGTGATCCGCGTCGACTTCTCGGTGCCCGATCGCTATCTGCCGATCCTGCGCGAGGGCCTGGCCATCACCGCCAAGCCGGACGCCCTGCCGGGCGAGATGTTCACGGGCCGTATCGCCCAGATCGACACCCGCATCGACCCGGCCACCCACGCGCTGAAGGCGCGGGCCGAGTTCCCCAACGGCGACGGCCGCCTCAAGCCGGGCATGCTGATCAAGGTCGGCATCGACCAGGGCCAGCACCAGAACGTCGCCGTCCCCGAGGCGGCCGTGCAGTTCGAGGGCAACCAGGCCTCGGTGTTCCTGATCGCCAAGGGGCCGAAGGGGCAGGTCGCCCGTCGCACCGCCGTGCAGACCGGCATCACCGCCGACGGCTTCATCGAGATCACCTCGGGCCTGAAGCCCGGCGACCGGATCGTCGGCGACGGCCTCAATCGCGTTCAGGACGGCGCGCCGGTCAATCCGGGCGGCGGCAAGGGCGACAAGGCCCAGGGCGGCGACAAGGCCGGCGGCCGCAAGCAGAAGGCCGGCTGATGCTTTCCGACCTTTCCGTTCGCCGCCCGGTCTTCGCCGCGGTCGCCGCGATCATTCTCTGCGTCGTCGGCCTGGCCGCGTTCAAGAGCCTGCCGATCCGCGAACTGCCCAGTGTCGATCCGCCCGTGGTGTCGATCTCGACCGCCTATCGCGGGGCCTCGGCCGAGGTCATCGAAGAGCGCATTACCCAGATCATCGAGCGGCAGGTCGCCGGCATCCAGGGCATCGACCGCGTCAACAGCTCGTCGCGCGACGGCCGTTCGCAGATCACTATCACCTTCACCCTGGACCGCGATCTCGACGCGGCCGCCAACGACGTGCGCGACGCGGTCAGCCGGGTGGCGGCGAACCTGCCCGACCAGGCCGACCCGCCGCAGATCGCCAAGGCCAACGCCGACTCCTCGCCGATCATCGTCCTGAACCTGACGTCCAGCTCGCTCAGCACGCTGGAGCTGGCCGACTACGCCGACCGCTACCTGGTCGAGCGGATGTCGACGATCCCGGGCGTGGCCCAGGCCAACCTCTACGGCGCGCCGCTGTACGCCATGCGCATCTGGCTGGACGCCGACGCCATGGCCGCGCGCGGCGTGACGGTCGACGACGTCGAGAACGCGCTCAACGCCCAGAACGTGGAACTGCCCGCCGGCGCGCTGGAAGGCGCCGCCAAGGACTTCACGATCCGGGTCAGCCGGACCTATTCCAAGCCCGAAGACTTCCTGAAGCTGCCGCTGCGCGTCGGCGACGCGAACGGATTCGTCGTCCGCCTGGGTGACGTGGCGCGGGTCGAGGAGGGCGCGGACGAGCGCCGCAAGCTGTTCCGCGGCAACGGCGTGCCCCAGGTCGGCATCGCCCTGACCCGCCAGTCGCAGGCCAACGACGTCGCCATCTCCGAAGCCGTGCGCAAGGAAGTGGAGGCGATCAACCAGACCCTGCCGGCCGGCTCCAAGATGATCGTGGCGATCGACAACTCGGTGTTCACCGCCGAGGCGATCCACGAGGTCTGGATCACCATGGGCATCTCGATCGCCCTGGTGGCCCTGGTCAATCTGCTGTTCCTGGGCAGTTGGCGGTCGGCCTTGATCCCGTCGATCGTCGCGCCGATTTGCATCCTGTCGACCTTCATCGTCCTGGCCCCGCTGGGCTTCTCGCTGAACCTGCTGACCCTGCTGGCCCTGGTGCTGGCCGTCGGCCTGGTGGTCGACGACGCCATCGTGGTGGTCGAGAACATTCAGCGCCGCGTGGACGAGGGCGAGCCGGCGACCGTGGCGGCCCTTCGCGGCACCCGCCAGGTGTTCTTCGCCGTCGTCGCCACCACGATCGTGCTGATCTCGGTGTTCGCGCCGCTGATGTTCCTGCCCGGCTATATCGGCCGCCTGTTCGTCGAGCTGGCCGTGGCCATCGCCGCCGCCGTCGGCTTCTCGGCCCTGTTGGCGCTGAGCCTTTCGCCGATGATGGCGTCCAAGCTGCTGAAACCGGCCAGCTCCAACTGGCTGTCCAGCCGGGTGGACAAGGCTATGGACGCCCTGAAGGACAGCTATCGGCATTCGCTGGAAGGCCTGCTGGGCAAGGGCTCGGCCACCGTGGTGACCGGCCTGTCGGTGCTGGTCCTGGCCGTGTGCGCCGGCGGCCTGTTCGCCTTGCTGCCGCAGGAACTGGTGCCCGCCGAGGACCGCGGCCGCGTCGACGTGTCGATCAACGGTCCGGAAGGAAGCGGCTTCGACGCGACGGTCAAGGTCGCCGACCGGATCGAGTCCATCCTGGACCAGTACCGCCAGGACGGCGTGGCCGAGCGCACGATCATCACCGTGCCGCGCTTCGGCCAGAACCAGTTCAACACCGGCAACGCCGTCATCGCGCTGAAGCCCTGGGGCGAGCGGGACAAGTCGGCCGATCAGGTCGCCGCCGAACTCAACAAGAGCCTGTCGAAGATCACCAGCGTCCGGGCGGTGGCCTCGGTGCGCGGAGCCTTCCAGCGCGGCGGCGGCGGCGGCGGGGGGGGCGGCACCAATGTCGACATCATCGCCGTCGGCAACGACTACGTCCAACTGGCCAACTGGCTGAAGCCGATCCTCGAAGCGTCCCAGGCCAATCCGGGCCTGTCGCGGCCGCGCCTCGACTACGAGCCGACCGCGCCGCGCCTGTCGGTGCAGATCGATCGCGACAAGGCCGCGACCCTGGGCGTTTCGGCCCAGTCGATCGGGCGGGCGCTGGAGACCATGTTCGGGTCTCGCCAGGTCACGACCTACATCAAGACCGGCCAGGAATACGACGTCATCCTGCAGACGGCGCTGGACCAGCGTCGCGGCCTGGAAGACCTCAACCGCCTGCAGGTGCGGACCCTCTCGGGCGCCCTGGTGCCGTTGTCGACGGTGGTCACTACCGAGCTGCGCGGCGACACGCCCGACCGTCCGCGCGTCGACCGGCTGCGCGCGGTGACCCTGACCACCCAGCTGAACCCCGGCTACACGGTGGCCGACGCGGTGAAGTTCTTCCAGGAACAAGCTTCGGAACATCCGACCCCGGGCGTCAGCGTCAAATGGGGCGGCCAGGCCAAGGACTATCTGGAAGCCTCCGGCGCCGTGGGCCTGGCCTTCGGCCTGGCGCTGCTGCTGGTGTTCCTGGTGCTGGCGGCGCAGTTCGAAAGCTGGATCCACCCGGCCGTGATCATGCTGACCGTGCCGCTGGCGGCGCTGGGCGGCCTGTTCGGCCTGCTGATCACCGGCTCGACCATCAATACCTACAGCCAGATCGGCCTGATCATCTTGGTCGGCATCGCCGCCAAGAACGGCATCCTGATCGTCGAGTTCGCCAACCAGCTGCGCGACGAGGGGCTGAAGGTGCGCGAGGCGGTGATCGAGGCGGCGGCCCTGCGCCTGCGTCCGATCATCATGACCTCGATCTCGGCCGCCATGGGCGCGCTGCCGCTGATGCTGTGGGCCGGCGCTGGCGCGGGCAGCCGCAAGACGATCGGGGCGGTGATCTTCACCGGCGCGATCTTCGCCACCCTGCTGACGCTGTTCGTGGTGCCGGTGTTCTACAACCTGCTTGCGCGCTTCACGAAGTCGCCGGAGTGGACGGCGCGGCAGATCGAAGAGTATGAAGCCCGCGAGAAGAACGGGGAAGGGCATGCCTCACCCGTCTGAACCGGGTGAGGAAGCATGGCTGAAGCCATTTTGGCGGCGAAGCGGCAGGAGCTTGCGCTCCTGCGTCGCATCGAGGAACGCATTCTCTGGCTGGCCTCGTGGACGATCCACAACGCCAACCATCTGCGTGAAAGCCGCGACGGGCTGAAGGTCGGCGGCCACCAGGCGTCCTGCGCCTCGATGACCACCCTGATGACCGCGCTCTACATGAAGGCGCTGCGGCCGCAGGATCGCGTGGCGGTCAAGCCGCACGCCAGCCCGGTGTTCCACGCCATCCAGCACCTGTTCGGTCGCCAGAGCCTGGAAAAGCTGAAGGCCTTCCGGGCCTTGGGCGGGGCGCAGTCCTATCCGTCGCGGACCAAGGACACGGACGACGTCGACTTCTCGACCGGTTCGGTCGGGCTGGGCGTGGCGATGACCGCGTTCGCCTCGCTGAGCCAGGACTATCTGGCGGCGCGCGGCGCGGTGAAGCCCGAGCGCATGGGGCGGATGATCTCGCTGCTGGGCGACGCCGAGCTGGACGAGGGCAACATCTACGAAGCCCTGATCGAAGCCTGCAAGCACGACATCCGCAACACCTGGTGGATCGTCGACTACAACCGCCAGAGCCTGGACGCGACCACCAAGGATCGGATGTTCACCCGCTACGGCGAGATCTTCGAAGCCGCGGGCTGGACCGTCGAGACCCTGAAGTGGTCGAAGCGCCAGCGCGAGGCCTTCGCCAAGCCTGGCGGGGCGGCGTTGCAGCAGTGGATCGAGACGGCCCCCAACGACCTCTACGCGGCCCTCAGCTACCAGGGCGGCGCGGCCTGGCGCGAGCGGCTGAACGCGGACCTGGCCGGCGACGCCGAGGCTCTGAAGTTGATCGCGACCTACAAGGACGTCGATCTCGGCGAGCTGATGACCGAGCTGGGCGGCCACTGCATGGAGACCATCCTGGAGGCCTTCGAGCGGGCCGGCCAGGACGACGCGCCGCGTTTCTTCATCGCCTACACCGTCAAGGGCCTGCGCCTGCCGTTCCAGGGCCACAAGGACAATCACGCCGGTCTGATGACCGAGTCCCAGATCGCCGAGCTGCGCGCTCGGCTCGGCGTGGTCGAGGGCGAGGAGTGGGACGCGCTGTCGGGCCTCTCCGCCGCCGAGCACACGGCCCTCAAGGGCCTGGTCGCCCGCGCCCCGTTCGCCGCCCAGGTGGAGCGCGAGCACGTCGCGCCCCGGATCGTCATCCCGACGGCCGACGAACTGCTGGCGCCGGTGCTGGGCGGCGGCGAGCAATCGACCCAGGCCGCCTTCGGCAAGGTGATGTTCGAGATCGCCCGCCGCGACGACGAGTTCGCCGGCCGGGTGGTGACCACCTCGCCGGACGTGACGGTCTCGACCAACCTGGGCGGGTTCGTGAACCGCCGGGGCGTGTTCCAGCGTCGGGCGCACGAGGACGTCTTCAAGCGCCGGCGCATCCCTTCGGCCCAGGTCTGGTCCAAGGCCGAGACCGGTCAGCACGTCGAGCTGGGCATCGCCGAGAACAACCTGTTCATCGCCCTGGCGGCCCTGGGCCTGACCGCGCCGCTGTTCGGCGAGCGGCTGTTCCCGGTCGGCACCCTCTACGATCCCTTCATCGCCCGCGGGCTCGATGCGCTGAACTACGCCTGCTACCAGGACGCCCGCTTCCTGCTGGTCGCCACGCCGTCGGGTCTGACCCTGGCCCCCGAGGGCGGCGCGCACCAGTCGATCGGTTCGCCGCTGATCGGCATGAGCCAGCCGGGCCTGGACAGCTATGAGCCGGCCTTCGCCGACGAGACGGCGGTGCTGATGGCCCACGCCTTCTGCCAGATCCAGGCCGAGCAGGGGGCTTCGACCTATCTGCGGCTCTCCACCCGGGTGATCTCCCAGCCGGACCGCACCGACGATACCTGGCGTCAGGGCGTGGTCGATGGAGCCTACTGGCTGCGGCCGCCGGCTCCCGGCGCGCGCCTGGCCATCGTCTATGCCGGCGCCCTGGCGCCCGAGGCCCTGGCCGCCTTCGAGGCGGTGCTGGAGGACGAGCCGGGCGCGGGCTTGCTGGCCGTGACCTCGGCCGACGTCCTGCATCGCGACTGGACCGCAGCAGGGCGCGCACGCTGGACCGAGGGCGGACCGCGCGTCTCGACCATCGAAACCCTGCTGGCCCCGCTGGCGCGGGACGCCGGACTGGTGACGGTCATCGACGGCGCGCCGTCGACCCTGTCGTGGCTGGGCTCGGTGCGGGGCATGCGCCTGCGGGCCCTGGGGCTGGAGACCTTCGGCCAGTCGGGCGATCTGCCGGACCTCTACGGCAAGTACCGCCTGGACGCCGACGCCATCCTGGACGCCTGCGCCGACCTGCTGATCTGACGACGGCGCGGATGGCTCAGGAGGTTGGGCCCAGCAGCTCGACCCCCTGGATCAGCCCGTCCGCCAGCGTATAGATCGCCGCCTGCCGGGTATCCGACCACAGGTGGCCAGACGGCGAGTGGATCGAGGATTGGAATTCGGTCCGCACCCGTCCGTCCGGCAAGGACTCGACCGTGATCAGGTCGAGGTCCGGCGCGAACTCGAACATGCGTCGGTAGAAGTCGCGGGCGGCGGCCAGGCCGTCGACCTCCCCGCCGTCGAGGAAATCCTCGAAGCGCACCTGGGCATGGGTCGTGGCCAGGACGGCCTCGAGATCGCGCCGTTCGATCGCTTCGTAATAGCGGACGATCAGGTCGGTCGCCGCGCTCATGCTTCGCGCCCCTTGTCGAGGAATTCGATGTCCATCCGCGCGACCTTGTCGTCGCGGAGCGTGAAGACCTGGCGCTGGCAGCTGTCGGACCAGATATGGCCCGCCAGGTTGCGGACGATCTGGTTGACGTCGACGGCGACCCGGCCGTCCGGCCGCGTCTCGAACGAGACGGGCGCGGCGTCGACGGTGATCATCTTGTCGTTCCGGGTCCAGTAGGCCGCCAAGGCGTCGAGGCCGATCAGCCTCCCGCCCTGGATCTGATCGGGCCAGTCGACGTCAGTCGCCAAGAGGGCCGAGAACGCGGCCAGGTCGCGCCGGTTGTAGGCCTCGTAAAGCCGCGTGAGCAGCGCTTGGGCGTCGTCCATGCTCGGCCTCAGCCGTTCGGGGGTTTGTAGCCCGTCTCAACCTTCAGGTAGGCGATCAGATCGATGCGGTCCTTGGGATCGTGCAGGCCCGCGAAGGTCATCTTGGTGCCCGGCATGAAGCCGCGCGGATTGTCCAGCCACTTGTCCAGATGCGCGGCGTCCCAATCGAAGCCGGCGGCGGCGACGACGGGCGAATACTTGTAGCCCGGCTTGCTGCCCGCCTTGCGCCCGAAGACGCCGTAGAGGTTGGGGCCGGTCATGTCGGGGCCGCCCTCGGTGATGGTGTGGCAGGACCGGCAGAGCGCGAACTTGCTCTGGCCGTTCATCAGGTCGCCGGTGTTGTAGGGGGCGGGCAGGGCGGCCAGCAGGGCTTGTTTCTCGGCGTCGGTCGGCGCTGGGGTCGCGGCGGGCGTCGAGCTCGCCGATCCGCCGCCGGAGGCTTCTCCGCCGGGCTTCGAGCAACCGGCCAGGAGGAGGCTTACGACCGCCGCGGCGGCGAGGTGAAACTGACGCATTTACTGGTCCCCGACTGACATTATGCCGCAAGCTGTGCGGCGCGGCGCCGCATTCATTTCCTGGCCCAAATGTGGGTCTCGCATCCAATATATAACGTCGTTATCCGGTCAAGGTCTCGCCACCTTTCAGAGAGCGCCCTGCGACAACGCGCGTTATCCCACAGAATGTAAAAGCAAAATGCCCGATTACAAACCGTGGGTATGCACATAAAAAATTGACCGGAATTAACCATAAACGTACCCAGAAAGTCGTCGGAGGGGCTGCTCCGGCGACCGGGTAGGAAAAAATCATGGACTGGAACGAAGAGCGCACCGCCACGCTTCGCAAGTTGTGGCTCGAGGGGATGAGCGCCAGTCAGGTGGCGCGTCAGTTGGGCGGCGTCAGCCGCAGCGCGGTGATCGGCAAGGTGCACCGTCTGGGCATCACCGTTCGCGACATTCCCGCCCGTCAGCGCACCGCGGTGCGCACCGCCGTCCGAGCTCAACCTCGCGCTCGGGTCGCCCGCGAAGCCGCTCCCGTCCGTTCCGCCGTCCGCGTGATCGAGATCGCCGAGATGGCGCCGACCTCGAACATCCTCGGCCTCGAAACCCATTCCTGCCGCTGGCCGATCGGCAATCCCGACTCCCACGACTTCGGCTTCTGCGGTCGCGAAAAGACCGCCCGCGCCTCGTACTGCGACGAGCACGCCCGGGGTGCCTTCCGCAAGCTGGCCTCGCCCTCCGAGCTGAAGGCCTGGGCCCGCCAGCCGGCCGCCCAGATCGAACGCCACACCGCCTGATCACCTTCATCGCCTGAACCCAAGCTCCAGGACGACCCCCATGAACATGGTCTTGATCGAAAACACCGCCGGCAGCAGCCAGGTGATCACCATCATCGAAGAGTTCGCTGGCCATTCGGTGTCGCGCGACCTCAATCCCGGCGAGAACACCCGCATCCCGGTGGGCCAGTTCAAATCGATCGTGGTGCGCGAGACCTATCCCGACGACTGGTTGACCCGGGCCCGCGCGCGCAACGCCACGACCCCGGAAGCGGTCGCCAACCGCGCCGCCTGATCGGGCCTTAGGCCCCCAAATGAGCGAGAAATGCACGGCCCCCGCGAACTTGTTCGCGGGGGCCGTCTTGTCTGGAACTGTATGGTTAGCGGTGACGTTAGGGCTCGATCGAACGGTGTTCGCTACCGTTCACGCCAGGGGGAACGGCGCTGAGTTCCAATAGATGCAAACGCGCGCTTTCGTGACCGCGCAAGCGGAGCCGTGATTGTGTGTGGCTTCCGCGTGTGAGATGAAGACGCGCCATTTGGCGTGGGGGGAACCATGTCAGAGCAGAAGCAAGGGGAGGGCCGCGGTTTGCCGTTGCCGACCTATGTCAGCTATCTGATGTACCAGACCGAACAGCATCGGCGCGCCTTGGCGGCCGACTGCATCGCGCAACACGGGTTGAGCTTCGCCAAGTGGGTGGCGCTGGCTTCCCTGGCGCGGTTCGGAGAATGCTCGATGACGCGCCTGGCGCGGTTGTCGGCGGCCGATCGCACGACCCTGACCCGATCGATCGACGGCCTGATCCGCGACGGCCTCGTCGAGCGGGGAACCCAGGCGTCGGATCGGCGCAAAGTGGTGGTTCGTCTGACCCCGGAAGGCCAGGAGATCCTGGGGCGGATCCGCGAAGACATCCATCCGATCAACCAGGAAGTCTGCGCCGAGCTGACCGTGGAGGAGCAGACCAATCTCGCGACCTACCTCCAGAAAATCCTCGGCGGGCTGATCACCGAGCCGGAGTGGAAGCACGAGGTGCTGTCCTACGGGCCGGGTCCGGTCGTACCGGCCTGGGAGCGCGGTTAGGAATCCAGCTTCGCGGGCCGGCTGATGACCCATCGCGTGACGGGCTGACGGAAGTTCAGCGGCCCCGGCACCGTGATGTGGGTCTTCAGATATCGGAAGCCGGCCGATCTCAGCGTGCGGTTCGGCGCGGCGTTGAACGCGTGGGGTTCGCAGAACAGCCGCTTCAGTCGCAGTTGCTCGAAATAGAGTTCGACGCTGCGTCGCACCGCCTCGCCCCCGAGACCGCGCCGACGCTGGTCGGGCGCGGTGACGTGCAGGTGCATGTGGGCGTGCCGGCCGAACGCGATCTTGTCGGCGCTCGAGAAGCCGACGGGGCGCTCGTCGTCCAGCCAGGTCAGGAGCAGGGTCTCCCGGCGCTCCAGCGGCTGTCGGAAGACCACCTCATAATAGGCCCGCCAATCTTCCCGCTTGGGCAGGCGCTCCCGATCCACCCCGATGAGTTCCAGGTGCTCCGGGGGCGACGCATGGAAGTAGTCGATGATCAGATCGACCTCGGACTCCGCCATTTCTCGAACCACCAGGCTCATGGGCCGCCCCCCGCCAGCGCTTGGCGGACTGTGATCAATATCCTTAAAAATTGTCCAGATATAAATACTTACGCCAAGGTTGAGTTTGCGATGGATGGCTCAACGCGGTGGGCGTTGCAACTCAGTCATCCCCTCTCGGGCGCCCGCGCAGGGCCTTGACGCCCGCTCGCTTGCCCTTGGTCTCCAGCCGCTTGAGCTTGCTGGAATAGGTCGGTTTCGTCGGCCGTCGGGGCTTGGGCTTTTCGGTCGCGCGACGGATCAATTCAACCAGCCGGTCGCGGGCCTCCTGGCGGTTCATCTCCTGGGACCGGCTGCCCTGGGCGAACAGGACGATCACGCCGTCCTGGGTCAGGCGGCTGCCGGCCAGGGCTTCCAGCCGGGTCTTCACGTCTTCCGGCAGGGTGGGGGAGTTGCGGACGTCGAACCGCAGCTCGATCGCGGTGCTGGTCTTGTTGACGTGCTGGCCGCCGGGGCCCGAGGCGCGCGTCGCCTTCTCGACGATCTCGTCGTCCTCGATGCGCAGCCAGGAGGTGATCTCGATCATCGGACCACGCGCCTGGCCCTGACCACGGCCTGGTCGAGCGCCTGCAGGAACCTGGAGCGGTCGGCGGGACCAAAGGGCTTGGGGCCGCTGGTGACCTCGCCCATCGACCGCAGGTGCTCGCCGATCATCCGCGACGCCAGGGCCGAGCCGATGGTGTCGACGGTGAACAACCGCCCGGTCGTCCCCAGCGCCTGGCCGCCGGCCTTCAGCACGCGATCAGCAAGCGGGATGTCGTTGGTGATGACCACATCGCCCGGACCGGCCCGTTCGGCGATCCAGTCGTCGGCGATGTCGGGACCGGCGTCGACCACGATCTGCTCGATGGCGGGCGTCTGGGGGATACGGATCCAGCTGTTGGAGACCACGAAGGTCTTCAGCCCGTAGCGGGCGGCGACCTTGTAGACCTCGTCCTTCACGGGGCAGGCGTCGGCGTCGATGTAGAGAACGGTCATGGGCCGTCTCGTAGCGCCTTCCCGAGCTGGGCGCCAAGCGTCGCGACGGCCTCGACCGCCGCGGGCAGGACGTGGGTGAAGTTGACGAAGCCGTGGGCCTGGCCCGGATAGGTCTTCAACTCGACCGGCACGCCGGCCGCCTCGAGGGCCTGGGCGTAGGCGACGGCGTCGGGGTGGACCGGGTCGAGCAGGGCGCCGCTGACCAGGAAGGTCGGCGGGGTGGCCGTTCCGACGGCGTCCAGCAGGGAGGGCGCGCGGGCGCTGGCCAGTTGGGCGTTGATATAGGCCACCGCGAGGCGACCGATCAGCCGGGCGTCCCGCAACAGGGTCTGCGCCCAGACCTCGTCGTCCAGATGGACCAGCGGATAGAACAGGCCCTGGGCTTTCACCGCGCCGGGGCGGCGCGCGTTGGCCTCGGCGGCCACGGTGGCCGCCAGATAGGCGCCGGCGCTGTCGCCGGCCACGGCCAGGCGATCGGGATCGACGCCCAGTTCGTCCGCCTGGTCCAGCAGCCAGGCCAGCGCCGCCCGGGCGTCGTCGACCTGCGAAGGGAAGGGGTGTTCGGGCGCCAGGCCGTACGCGGCCGACACCACGCGGACGCCGGCGGCGTCGGCCAGGCGCTGGCAGAGGGCGTCGTGGGTCTCGATGTCGGAGATCACGAAGCCGCCGCCGTGGAAGAACAGGATCGCCGGCCCGACGGCGGGGGCCTGCATCGGCACGTAGAGCCGGGCGGCGCGTCGGCCGCTGGTGGCGGGGTAGTCGAGATTGCGGATCTGGGCCAAGCGAGGAAGCCGGCGGTCGCGATGGGCGATGGCGAAACGCACGGCGCGGCGGACCCGCTCGAGCCCGAAGCGATGGGCGCCCGCCACCCGTTCGGCGAAGACGCTGGTCAGGGGCGCGTTCATCGGTCTTCCACCTTGGCCGTTCGAACGCGAGAAGGCTTATCCGGCCGGGGTTCGGCTGTCCATGACGGGCTTTCGGCGCGCGCCGGTCGGACGGAACGCGACTCGGGGAGATCGACTCACAAGCGGTCGCGGGCGCGGAGGGCTTCGACTTTTCGCCCGTCGCGCGAACCCCCGCGCTCAGGGTTTGGGCAGCTGTGTTCCGGTTGCCCGCTTTGCGCACAACCAGGCGTTCTTCGAAGCTTCAGCGTGAGACGCGGCGGTCTTGCCCTTGATCGGCCGCCCCGGCGCACTAGTTATCAACCCGTGGAGCCGCCCTTGGCGCTCCTGCCCTTCCTGGGCGTTTCCTCCCTAATGACTGCCCGGCCTTTGCGCCGGGCATTTTTTTGTCCTGTGCGGCCGCACGTTCCGACGGCCGGGAAACACATCGCAACATGGTGACAACATCGCGATGGGACGGTCCCTGCGACCGCCTTCGGTCGCCACGTCTGGGAGGACAAGACGCAGATGACTTTCGCCAAACTGTTCGGAACCGCCGCCCTGGCCGCCGCCGCCCTGAGCCTGACCGTCGCGGCTCCCGCCTCCGCGCGGGATTCGCATCACCGCCATGAGCACAAGGTCTGCAAGTGGGAGCGCCATCACGGTCACAAGCAGAAGGTCTGCCGCTGGGTGCACAACTAGCCCAAACGGTGGTCCGGGCGGGGCGGGCGCCCGGACATCCTTCACGGACCACAGTTTGATCGACGCGCCCGCGCGCGCGCCGTAAGCTCGGACTTCAAGAGACCCGATCGTCGGCGACCCGGCGATCCCAGTGGAGACCGAGTATGGACAAGGCCGAAATCAATCGCGTCGTCGAGCGACACAAGGCCGAACAGGAGGCCCTCGACCAGCGCCTGGAGGCCCTGCGCAGCGGCAAGCTGCAGGTCGGCTCGCGCACGGACGACGGCGCGGTGCAGGACGAGACCCACGTCCACATCAGCGAACTGGAACGGCTGCGTCAGTGGCTCGCCGAGAACGTCGCGCGCTACGAGGCGTTGCTGGGCGCCTAGGCCCGGGACCTGTCAGGCCTGGGGCGCGTCGTTCCTCAGGCCCTGCAGCCCCACCATGCCGATGGCGGCCATGAGCCGGTCGACCGTCACGCCCTCGACGGTCGGGACCCACTTGGCCAGCCAGATCAGCATGCCCAGCAGCAGCTGGACCACCAGCGACGACTCGCACGGCGTGATCGACCCGTCCGCCATGCCGTCCTGGATTATCCGTTCCAGGCGGCGGGTCAGGTGCTCGCTGCAGGCGGCGATCGCGTCGCGCTGATCCTCGTCCAGATAGGACCGGTCGCCGAAATAGAGCAGGGGGCCGTTGCGGGCGGACTCTACCAAGAGCGCCCGCAGGAAGCGTTCCAGTCTTTCGAAACCGGCGCCGCCGTCCTGGTTGGTCTCGCTGAGGACCCGCTCGAACCGCTCCAGCGAACTCTGGTGGCAGGCGAAGACCAAGGCCTGCTTGTTGGGGAAATAGTAGTAGAGCGCCGCGTCGCGCAGATCGAGCGCCGCCGCGATCTCGGTCATGGTGGCCAGGGCGTAGCCCTTGACGTTGATGATCTCGGTGGCCGCCCGGAGGATGGCGTCCCGCTTCTTGGCCGATTTCGGGCTGTGCGACAGCGGTTTGTGACCGTCCGGCGTGGCCGTTACGGTCTCGTCTTCCCCGGTCAAGGTTGCGCGCTCCCCTGGTGTTCTCTTTACGGAACTTCCGCAGTGGTAGCGGTCTGACACCGCTTTGGGCAAGCACGCTGAAGAACGATGTTCCATTTCATCCTAAAATTTCTAACTTGCTCTAGAATATCTGGGGTGTACTAGAATCTGCCTTGGGACGTGAAAGCGCCGAAACAGGCGCTCGCGGCCGCGGGGGAAACTGAATGGCCGCGAACGCCGCGCAGGACCGAGTCCGCGTCCTCATCGAGGGCGACGTGTCGCGCGATGTCATCGCCGTACCGCTCAACCGAATCCGAAATCGCCGAGCCGCTCGTGTCCTCACGGGACGGGCCGGTGCGCGTCGCGATCGCTTCGCACGCTGAAAACAAGAACAGATCCCAGGGAGAATAACGTGAAGAAGGTGCATTTCGTCGGCGCGCCGTTGCTGGCCCTGGCCGTGGCGGGTCCCGCCCTGGCCCAGGACCAGACGCCGCCGCCCGCCAACGCCGCGACCGTCGAGGAGATCATCGTCACGGCGACCAAGCGCGAGCAGACGCTGCAGGACGTGCCGATCTCGGTCGCGGTCACCGGCCAGAAGACCCTCGAGCGGGCCCAGATCCGCGACCTGATCGACCTGCAGTCGGTCGTGCCGTCCCTGAAGGTCCAGCAGTTCAACGCCGCCAGCCAGACGAACTTCGTCATCCGCGGCTTCGGCAATGGCAACGGCAACGACGGCATCGAAAGCTCGGTGGGCGTGTTCATCGACGGCGTCTACCGTTCGCGTTCGGCGGCGGCCCTGGACGACCTGCCCGAGGTCGAGCGCATCGAGGTGCTGCGCGGCCCGCAGTCGACCCTGTTCGGCAAGAACGTGTCGGCGGGCGCGATCAGCATCGTGACCAAGCAGCCGCAGTTCGAGTTCGGCGGCAAGGCCGAGGTCACCCTGGGCAATTACGACACGCGTCAGGTGAAGGCCACCGTCACGGGACCGCTGAGCGACACGGTCGCCGTGCGCCTGTCTGGCGGCATGAACGAGCGTGACGGCTACGCCACCAACCTCACCACCGGCAACGACGTCAACGACCGCGACCGCTGGTCGATCCGCGGCGACCTGCTGTGGGTCCCGACCGACCAGACCCAAGTCCGGATCATCGCCGACTACAACAAGATCACCGAAGTCTGCTGCGCGGTGAACTCGATCTACAACGGCCCGGCCACCCAGTTCATCGGCGCGCCTCCGCCCTTCGGCCTGGGCAAGCCGATCAGCGATCCGAACAAGATCTTCGACCGTGACGTGGTCTTCAACACCGACCCCTCCAACCGACTGACCGGCAAGGGGATCTCGGGCCAGCTCGACCAGGACCTGGGCTTCGCCAAGCTGACGGCGATCACCGCCTATCGCGAACAGACCAGCGCCTCGTACCAGGACGTCGACTTCACCGGCGCCGACCTGGCCAACAAGGACGACGGCAACGACATCAAGACCTTCACCCAGGAACTGCGCCTGGCCTCCAGCAGCGACGGCCCGTTCAACTGGCTGATCGGCGGCTTCTACCAGGACGAGAAGCTGCAGACCGGCCGGACGATCAACTACGGCTCCGACATCCGCGCCTACGCTGAGGGCCTGAGCGGCCAGGTTCCGGCCGCCTTGCTGGCCGCCCTACCGGCGGGCATCCGCCCGGCGCTGACGGGCAAGTCCAATCTCTACGCCCTGGAGTTCCTGCAGAGCCTGGTGACGCCGTCGATCCATCCGGGCTCGACCTACTTCCAGGCCGGCCAGGGCATCGACGACGACTATTCGATGAAGCAGCGGTCCTATTCGCTGTTCGGCCAGGCCGACTACAAGATCACCGACAAGCTGACGATCACCGGCGGCCTGTCCTATCTGAACGACCGCAAGCGCGTGGTCTCGGACGTGGTGCTGCGCGACCCGTTCTCGGCCCTGAACCTGCAGAACGTTCCGCAGTTCACGGCCCTGGGCCTGCCGGCCAACCTCTACGGGGCCCTGGGCAGCCTGCAGTTCTACTACGGCAACACCACCAACCACGCGCCGGTCAACTTCCCCAACGCCAACGAGTCGGGCGAGCTGAAAGGCGACAAGGTCACCTATGCGGTCCGCGCCGCCTACGACTTCGGCTGGGTGAACGCCTATGTCAGCTATTCGACGGGCTGGAAGGCCGGGGCCTACAACCTGTCGTCCGACAGCCGGCCGCCGAACGCCAACGGCGTGGGCCGCACCGCCGCGCCCGAGGACGTCAGCGTCTACGAGGCGGGCCTGAAGGCCAACTTCCAGGGCGGCTACCTGAACCTCGCGATCTTCGACCAGTCGATCAAGGGCTTCCAGTCCAACGCCTACACCGGCATCGGCTACAGCCTGGTCAACGCCGGCGAGGAGTCGGTGAAGGGCTTCGAGGTCGACAGCGCCTACCGGCCGCTGGACTGGCTGTCGCTGACGGCGTCGGCGACCTATCTGGACCCGACCTACGACTCCTTCACCGGCGCGGCCTGCGTGAACTACGACACCGCCCGCTGCCCGGTGAACCCGGCCACCGGCCTGCGGCCCAACTTCCGCGACCTGACCGGCGACAAGCCGGCCGGGATCCCCAAGTGGACCGTCTCGACCTCGGCCACCGTCTCGCACGACCTGGGCAAGGGCTACGCCGGCTATCTGCGCGTCGAGTACGACTACACCGGCAAGGTGCAGCTGAGCGAGACGACGCCGCCGGACGTCGGGACCTGGGGACAGAACGTCGTCAACGCCAGCCTGGGCGTGACCGACGACGCGCACGGGCTGGAGCTGACCTTCTGGGGGCGCAACCTGACCGACGACGAGAGCCTGATCGCCACGTTCCCGACCGTGGCCCAGGACGGCAGCTACAGCGGCTATCCCACCCCGCCGCGCACCTACGGCGTGACGCTGCGCAAGACCTTCTAGTCCTCCCCGGACACGGCCAGACTTCGCCGCCCGGTCCCTCGCGGATCGGGCGGTTTTCTCTTGGGCTGTCGGTGGGAGAAGGAATGGTGCCGGATGCAGGGATCGAACCCGCGACCTTCGGTTTACAAAACCGCTGCACTACCGCTGTGCTAATCCGGCCCGCCGCTCGCCGAACGGGGCGTTCTCCTTAGCCGCATCGGCGGGGAGGGGGCAAGGGCGGCCGCGACGTGATCCATTGCCGCGTCATCAAAGCAAGCTAAGGTGCTTCCAAACAATCGTTTGGAGGGATGGATGCGGAATCGGCTGACGATGGCGGCGGCGATGGCGGCGATCGCCTTGGCCCCGATGACGGCGCACGCGGCGCCCAAACCGGCGCCCGCCGCGATCCTGGCTCCCGCGACGCCCGAGGCCGAAGGCTTCTCGTCCGAACGCCTCAAGCGCCTGGACGGCTACATGCAGGGCCTGGTCTATCAGGGTCACCTGCCGGGCGCGATCACGCTGGTCGCGCGCCATGGCAAGGTCGTCAGCTACGAGACCTACGGCAAGAAGGCCATCGGCGGCGCGCCGATGGCCAAGGACACGATCTTCCGGATCTATTCCCAGACCAAGCCGGTGACCGGCGTGGCGATGATGATGCTGTTCGAGGAGGGCAAGTGGCGGCTGGACGATCCGGTCACCAAGTTCGTGCCCGAGTTCGCCCATCTGCAGGTCTACAAGGGCCAGAACCCCGACGGGACCTTCATCACCGAGCCGGCGACGCGCGTGCCGACCATGCGCGAGATCATGAGCCACACCGGCGGTTTCGCCTATGGTCTGCGTACGGATCAACCGGTCGAGAAGGCCTATCGGGACAGCGGCCTGCTGGGTTCGAAGACCCAGGCCGAGTTCCTGGACAAGCTGGTCAAGCTGCCCCTGGCCAGCCAGCCGGGCACGGAATGGCGCTACAGCGTCTCGGTCGACATCCAGGGCCTGATCGTCGAGCGGCTGTCGGGCATGAGCCTGGCCGACTTCATGAAGAGCCGCATCTTCGATCCGCTGAAGATGACCGACACGGCCTTCTACGTCCCCGCGGCCAAGAGCGATCGCCTGGCCGCGCTCTACATCCCCGATCCCAAGACCCGCAAGCTGGTCCCGGCCGACAACTTCATGGTGCTGGACGTCACCAAGCCGCCGGTGATCGCCTCGGGCGGCGGCGGCCTGGTCTCGACCACGGCCGACTACGCCCGCTTCGCCCAGATGCTGCTGAACGGCGGCGAGCTGGATGGCGCGCGCATCCTGTCGCCGGGCACGATCAAGCTGATGGCGTCCAACCATCTGAGCGACATCGTAATGGCCACGCCCGACGCCTCGTTCTCGCCCGCCAAGGGCGTGGGCTTCGGCCTCGACTTCGCGGTGGTCACCGATCCGGCCCGGGACGGCACGCTGCAAGGCGAAGGGACCTACAGCTGGGGCGGGGCGGCCGGGACCTGGTTCTGGATCGACCCGGAGAACGACCTCTTCATGCTGGGTATGATCCACATCCTGGCCAAGGACATCGATCCGGCCCTGGCCAAGATCAGCGATGACGCCTCGACCCTCGTCTATCAGGCCCTGGTCGATCCGGCGAAATAGGCAGGCCCTCGAAGGCAACGAAAACAAAGCTTAGGGAGCCCGTCATGAAGGCCGCCGTCTATTACGAAACCGGTTCGCCGGAGGTGCTGAAGTACGAGGAGGTCGCCGATCCGCCCTGCTATCCGAGCGGGGTGGTGATCCGCGTCGAGGCGGTCAGCATCGAAGGCGGCGACACCCTCAACCGCGGCGGCGGTCCGATGGCGGGCAGCCCGCACATCGTCGGCTACCAGGCGGCCGGCGAGATCGTCGAGGTCGGGGCCGAGGTCACGCACCTGAAGGTCGGCCAGAAGGTGGTGACCGTGAACGCCTTCGGCTCGCACGCCGAGCTCCGCAGCGTGCCGGCCCGCAACGCCTGGCCGATCCCCGAAGGGTTAGACGTCCGGGAAGCCGCGGCGATCCCGGTGCCGTTCGGCACGGCGCACGAGTGCCTGTTCGGGGCCGGCCATCTGAAGTCCGGCGAGACCGTGCTGGTCCAGGCGGGAGCCGGGGCCGTGGGCGTGGCGGCGATCCAGCTGGCCAAGCGGGCCGGGGCGACGGTGCTGGCCACCGCCTCCAGCGACGAGCGCCTGGAACGCCTGAAGCCCTTTGGCCTGGATCACGGGATCAACTATCGCCGCGACGACGTGGTCGAGCAGGTGATGAAGCTGACCAAGGGCGCCGGCGTCGATCTGGTGGTCGATCCGGTCGGCGGCCAGACCCTCCAGGCCAGCATCCTGGCCCTGGGCTATCGTGGCCGGATCTCGCTGGTCGGCCAGGCGGGCCGCGAGCCGACTAAGGTGGACGTGTCGTCGCTGATGGGCGGCAACCGCAGCCTGACGGGCGTGTTCCTGGGCGCCGAGATCATGACCGACCGCGTGCACGACATGATCCAGACCCTGATCGACGAGGCCGCGCGCGGCGAGCTGAAGGTGCTGATCGACCGGACCTTCCCGCTGTCGGAGGCCGCCGCCGCCCACGCCTATATCGAGAGCCGCCAGGCCGTCGGCCGGGTGCTGTTGATCCCATGACCAATCGCGTCCTGGCCCATACCGGCGCCAAATATCCGATCGTCCAGGCCCCCATGGGCTGGATCGCCCGCTTTCCGCTGGCCAGCGCCGTCTCGCGGGCCGGCGGGCTGGGGATCATCGAGACCTCGTCCGGCGAGACCGAGACCTGCAAGGCCGAGATCCGCAAGATGGCCGACAGCGGCCTGCCGTTCGGGGTGAACCTGCCGATCCTGTTCCTGAAGGACGATGCCATGCTGCGCTTCGTCTGCGAGAGCGGCGTGAAGTTCGTCACCACCTCGGCCGGCAGCCCGGCCAAGTTCGTGGGCCCGCTGAAGGACGCCGGCATCGTCGTCTATCACGCCGTGCCCACGGTCGACGCGGCGGTCAAATGCGTCGAGGCCGGCGTCGACGGCCTGGTGGTGGAGGGCGCCGAGGGCGGGGGCTTCAAGAACCCCGAGGAGGTCTCGACCCTGGTGCTGCTGCAGGCCATCCGCGCCCGGGTGGACGTGCCGCTCATCGCCGCCGGCGGCATCTGCGACGGCCGAGGCATGGCCGCCGCCTTTGCCCTGGGCGCCGAGGCCGTGCAGATGGGCACCCGTTTCGTCAGCGCCGCCGAGAGCCCGGTCCACGCCAATTACAAGGCCGCGATCACCGGCTCCAAGGAGACCGGCACCTGGGTGCTGAACAAGAAGGCCAGCCCCTGCATCCGCGCGCTGAAGTCCGAGCGGACCCGTGAAATCCACGAAGCCGGCCTGATGCCGCCCGACGCGCTGAAGGGCATCCTCGGCGTCTATTTCGGCGGCGACATGGAGGCGGCGCCCGCCCTGGCGGGCCAGACCGTCGGCCTGATCGACGAGGTCAAGCCGGCCGCCCAGATCATCGACGAGACCGTCGCCCAGTTCTTCGACATCACTCAGCGGATGGGCGCGCTCGCCGCCGGCCGCAGCTTCTGAGAGACCGATCCCATGATGCAGAATCTGTTTTCCCTGAAGGGCCGCGTGGCCCTGGTCACCGGCGGCTCGCGCGGCATCGGCAAGATGATCGCCGAGGGTTTCCTGACCTACGGCGCGCGCCGCGTGTACGTCTCGGCCCGCAAGGCCGCCGCCTGCGACGCGACGGCCGAGGAGCTGTCGGCCCTGGGCGAGTGCATCTCGCTGCCGGCCGACGTCTCGACGCTGGAGGGCATCAACGGCCTGGTGGCGCGGATCGCCGAACGCGAGGACAAGCTGGACATCCTGGTCAACAACGCCGGCGCGGCCTGGGGCGCGGCGTTCGACGAGTTCCCCGAGAGCGGCTGGGACAAGGTCGTGGACCTGAACATGAAGACGCCGTTCTTCCTGACCCAGGCCCTGATCGGCCACCTGCGGGCGGCGGGCAAGGAGCACGTGGCCAAGGTGATCAACATCGCCTCGATCGACGGCCAGTCGGTGGCCCGCGAGGAGACCTATCCGTATGGCGCGTCCAAGGCGGGCCTGCTGCACATGACCAAGCGCATGGCCCTGCGGCTGGCGCCCGACAACATCGCCGTCAGCTGCATCGCCCCGGGGGCGTTCGCCTCCGACATGAACCGGGTCGCCCGCGACCATGCCGAGGCGGTGTCGAAGGCCATTCCGGCGGGCCGGATCGGCACGACCGAGGACATGGCGGGGACGGCGATCTTCCTGGCCTCGCGGGCCGGGGACTATGTGACGGGCTCGGCCGTCACCGTGGACGGCGGGGTGTCGTTCGCGCGCTAGGGCGCTCAGGGCTTGCCCGGGCTGGGGAAGCCGCCCAGCTCGGCGGGTTCGGCGTCGCTGAGCTCGACCCCGGCGTTGGAGCCGCAGCCGACCGGCTTGGGCGGACGCGCGCCGCGCTCGCGGGCCGACATCAGGGCCCAGCCGCCGGGCTTGAGGATCTCCAGCGGCGAGAAGCGCGCCTTGTAGGCCATCTTCTCGCTGCCCGGCACCCAGTAGCCCAGATAGACGTAGGGCAGGGCGTTCAGCTGGGCCTGCAGGATGTGGTCCAGGATGATGAACGAGCCCAGGCTGCGCTTGGTCAGGCTTGGGTCGTAGAAGCTGTAGACCAGCGACAGGCCGTCGGCGAGTACGTCGACCAGCACGCAGGCGATCAGGTCGCCCGGGCCGCGGTCCTTCGAGCGCAGGCGGTATTCGATCAGGTGGGTGCGGACCGCCGTGTCCTCGACCATGGCCACGTAGTCGGGCCAGGTCATCTCGGCCATGCCGCCGTCGGCGTGGCGGGTCAGCAGGTAGCGGCGCAGCAGTTCGAACTGCTCCAGCGTGGCCTCGGCCTCGACCAGGTGGCGTTCCAGGTCGGCGTTGCGGGTCAGGACCTTGCGTTCCGAACGCGAGAAGACGTAGTCGCCGGCCGGGGCGCGCGCCGACTGGCAGGCGCGGCAGGTCTCGCAGGCGGGGCGGTAGGCGATGTTCTGCGAGCGGCGGAAGCCGACCTGGGTCAGGCTGTCATTGACCGTCGGACCGTCGGACAGCGGCAGGTGGGCGAAGACCTTCCGTTCCTCGCGGCCGGGCAGATAGGGGCAAGGCGTGGGCGCCGTGAGGAAGAAGCGCAGCTGTCGCGTCGGAAAATGCTGCGTCACGGAAAGCGCCCGATCCTCTAGTGACCTCGCCCGCGAACCCGGGCCGATAAGCGATTAGGCGGCATCCGCGACGGTTGCGCAAGCTGTGCAGCACGCTTGAGCGTCATCACTTCACGGGACGCCTCAGAGCCCATCGGGAAGCACCGGCTTTTCGCGCAGGAGCACGATGGAGATGCGGCGGTTGCCGGGCAGGGTGGGATCGTCCGCGTACAGCGGCTCGGAATTGGCCTTGCCCGAGACCTGGTAGATGCGGTCCTCGTCCACCCCGGCGCCGCGCAGGATCTGACGCGAGGCGTCGGCGCGGCCGGCCGACAGGGCCCAGTCGCTGTCGGCGCGCTTGCCGGCCGAACTGGCGCTGGTGTGGCCCGAGATGGTGATGCGGTTGGGCAGCTGGTTGATCACCTTGGCCACCGCGCGCAGCAGGATGCGGGCCCGGTCGTTCGGGTCGCGCGAGTTCTCCTTGAACATCGAGCGGCCGTCCTGGTCGACCAGCTGGATGCGCAGGCCTTCCGGGGTCTGGTCGATGAGGATCTGCTTGGACAGCTCGGCCAGTTCCGGCATCTCCTGCAGCGACTGGCGCAGCGACTGGGCGGCCGAGGCGAAGCTGTCCTGCTCCTTCTTGGCCAGGGCGTCGCGCAGGGCCTGCTCGCTGGCCGAGTCGAGATTGGCCGAGGCGGTGCTCTGGCCGTCCTTGTCGGTTTCCTTGGGGGCTTCGGGGGCCATCTGCTGGATGACCGACATCTTGCCGTCGGCCTTGGCGCCGTCGTCGCCCAGCGAGGTGCCGCCCAGGATGCCGCCCGAGCCGCTGGTGCTGGACGAGATCGAGGCCGGCGCGAAATAGTCGGCGATGCCCTGTTTCTGCTCGGGGCTGGTCGTGTTCAGCAGCCACATCAGCAGGAAGAAGGCCATCATCGCGGTCACGAAGTCGGCATAGGCGACCTTCCAGGCGCCGCCATGGTGACCATGGCCGCCGCCCTTCTTGACCTTCTTGATGACGATGATCGGCTGGTCGCCGCTGACGGCCATTGCACTTAAGCCTGTTTAACCCTGTTCGAGCGAAGGTGAGGGGCGGACGTTAAAATGCCGTTGCGATCCTGCCCGCGAAGGGCGATGTCGGGCCTCTTCCAAGAGGAGTTTCCGACATGAAGACGGCGTTCATCGGCCTGGGCGTGATGGGTTTCCCGATGGCGGGCCATCTGAAGGCCGCCGGCCACGAGGTCACCGTCTTCAACCGCACGCCCGAAAAGGCCGCGCGCTGGGTCGAAAAGCACGGCGGCGCGTCCAAGCCGACGATCGCCGAGGCGGTAGCGGGGGCCGAGTTGGTCTGCCTGTGCGTCGGCAACGACGACGACGTCCGCGGCGTGGTGGCGCAGGTGCTGCCGGCCATCGCGGAAGGCGGGGTGATCGTCGACCACACCACCACCTCGGCCACGGTGGCCCGCGAGATGGACGCCGCCGCCCGGGCCGTGGGCCGCTGGTTCGTCGACGCCCCGGTGTCGGGCGGCCAGGCGGGCGCCGAGAACGGCCAGCTGACGATCATGGCCGGCGGCGACGCGGACGCCTACGCTCGCGTCGAGCCCGTCCTGATGGCCTACGCCAAGGCCATCCGCCCGATGGGGCCCTCGGGCGCGGGCCAGCTGACCAAGATGTGCAACCAGATCGCCATCGCCGGCGTGGTCCAGGGCGTGGCCGAGGCCCTGCACTTCGCCAAGCGCGCCGGCCTGCCGACCGACGACGTGCTGGCGGCGATCTCCAAGGGCGCGGCCCAGTCGTGGCAGATGGAGAACCGCTGGAAGACCATGTCGGAAGGCAAGTTCGACTTCGGCTTCGCGGTCGACTGGATGCGTAAGGACCTGGGCATCGCCCTGGCCGAGGCCGGCGTGAACGGGGCCAAGCTGGAGGCCACGGCGATGATCGACGGCTTCTACGGCGAGGTTCAGGCGATGGGCGGGAATCGTTGGGACACCTCCAGTCTGGTGGCGCGGTTGGAGAAGTAGGGGGATCGGTCCTTCCTTTCGTGCGGCGACCCCTTGCCCCCTACGGACCGCTTCGCGGTCGTCTTCCCCCGCAGGGGGAAGAGCCTCGCGCAGGCGGCTCCGCCCCCTACGGGGGCGGACAGGCGGCGAAGCCGCCAGGTGGGGGCAAGTGAGTGAGCCACGGCTTTTCGGCCTCACGCCTTCGCTGTGAGTTGGAAAGGGACGCGGAGCGCCGGACACCGTCCGGAAGAAATTAGAGAATACCGTTTCGACGAAGCCCGATCGCTCCGCGCGGTCGTTATCCGGAAGCGCGACGGCGCTGAGTTCTATTGGAACCTCGCCGCCTTGAAGCCTCCGGCGGGCGGGCTGGAGCAACGATCTCCAGTCCCGGACCGCGAGCGTCTCACCGCCCGCCTGCTGCTCAACCGGCCCCCATCCAACGCTGTATCCGTGTTCCGAGCCCAGCCGGCACCAGATGGATGGGGTTTGATCCTTTCGGACCGCCGAAGGAGCTTCCC
>NZ_JONW01000011.1 GCF_000712075.1 Caulobacter sp. UNC358MFTsu5.1 | reverse complement strand
CGTCGATCGCCACCTTGGCCGAGCCCTTGGTGATCGGGATGTCGTCGCCCGGGAAGTCGTACGACGAAAGCAGCTCGCGCACTTCCATCTCGACCAGCTCGAGCAGCTCGGCGTCGTCGACCAGGTCGACCTTGTTCATGTACACGACCAGGGCCGGCACGCCGACCTGACGGGCCAGCAGGATGTGCTCGCGGGTCTGCGGCATCGGGCCGTCGGCGGCCGAAACCACCAGGATCGCGCCGTCCATCTGCGCCGCGCCCGTGATCATGTTCTTCACGTAGTCGGCGTGGCCGGGGCAGTCGACGTGGGCGTAGTGACGGTTGGCCGTCTCATATTCCACGTGCGCGGTGTTGATGGTGATGCCGCGGGCCTTTTCTTCCGGCGCCGCATCAATGTCGGCGTAGTTCTTGGCCGTCGCGCCGCCCGACTTGGCCAGCGTGATGGTGATCGCCGCCGTCAGCGTCGTCTTGCCGTGGTCAACGTGACCGATCGTGCCGATGTTGCAGTGCGGCTTAGTGCGTTCGAACTTTTCCTTGGCCATGGTCTCTACCTTCGCGCCGGCGGCTTGTTTCTGGGAAATAGGTGTTGGGAGCTGGAGCGGGTAGCGGGAATCGAACCCGCATCCTCAGCTTGGAAGGCTGCTGCACTACCATTGTGCTATACCCGCCAAGCTAGCGGGGTCGCGATCGGCTCCCGGTCTGGCTTCTTTGGGGTCCAGGCTTCTTGGGAGCTCTCTTCGCGCGTGGTGGGGGAAGTAGGACTCGAACCTACGAAGGCGTACGCCAGGGGATTTACAGTCCCCCCCCTTTGCCACTCGGGACATTCCCCCAGCGCGCGACAGAGTTCCTTCAAAGCGGCCTTTCCATCCTCGAAAACCGGCGGCGGACCGCCCGTCACGAAAAAGGAACAAAAGCTTCCTCGAGACCTGTGAGACGGTGCTAAAGCAGCGCCGCCCTGGCTCTTGGAAACCCTCAGGGCCCCAAATCGGAGCGCGTCTTATAGTGTCCTCTCATTCCGAACGCAACGACCGGAAAAAGCCTTCTTCGCCCGGACGTGATTTTCGTTCCAAGCCTCGGGAAAACAACAAGTTTTCCAAGGGCCAGGGCGACGCCAAGGACTGGATTTGGGGGACTCACGCCGTCGAGGCGGCTCTTTCGAACCCCGCCAGACCCGCTCCGAAGCGCCTTCTGGCCACCCCGGATCGCGCCAAGCGACTCGCGCCGAATCTGAGCCGTGCGCCCTTCCTGCAGATCATGGAAGGCGCCGACATCGCCCGTCAGCTGCCCGCCGGCGCCGTGCACCAGGGGATCGCGCTCAAGATCGACGAACCCGAAACCCTGGGCGTCCACGACCTGGGAACGCCCGCCAAGGGGCTGCTGGTGATGCTGGACCAGATCACCGATCCCCAGAACATCGGCGCGATCTTCCGCTCCGCCGCCGCCTTCGGGGCCAAGGGCATGATCCTGCAGGACCGCCACGCCCCGGCCCTGACCGGCGTGCTGGCCAAGACCGCCGTCGGCGCCGTCGACAAGATCCCCTACGCGCGCGTGGTCAATCTTTCCCGCGCGCTGGAGGAACTGGCCGACCTGGGCTGGCGGGCCGTGGGCCTGGCGGGCGAGGCCGAGCAGACCCTGGACCAGGTCCTGGACGATCGTCCCACGGTTCTCGTGCTGGGATCGGAAGGCGAAGGCGTGCGCCGGCTGGTGGCCGAGCACTGCGACGTGATGGGCAAAATTGCCATGCCTGGGGGCTTTGAAAGCCTGAATGTGTCGGCTGCGGCGGCGGTGGCGCTATACGAAGCGTCGAAATTTCGCTCCAGGGATGAAATCGGTTCGTGAATCTCTCTTAACCGTTTTGATTTCGTCGCGATGACGTGGTTCTCTCAAGCTTGAGAAGACCGCGAGCGCCGCTTGCGGAGTTGTTCAGACATGGGATCGGGGGACCCGATGTTGCATACCAAAGTCCGTTTGGCGGCTCTGGCCGGCTGCGCGGTAAGCGTTCTGGTGATCGCCGGGTGCGGCGCGCGCGAGCCCGTCGAGGCTCCGCCCGCTTCGGCGGCACCGGGCGCCGGCGCCGCTCAGACGCCCGAGCTGATGGGCGCGCCGCCGGCCGCCGAAGCGACCCCGGCCGACGGCCTGCTGGGCGGGCCCGCGCCCGCCGCGACGCCCGAGCCGGCCGCGCCGGCGCCCGTCGTCAGCTCCAACCCGAATCTGAAGACCTGGCGCCGTCCGGACGGCACCCTGGTCACCGCCATGGCGCCGATCGCCAATCCCAAGGCCACCCGCTATGCGCCGCGCGCGGTCTCCGCGCCGGCTCGCCGCGGTCACGCCGCGCCCGCTCCGGCCGCCAAGCCCGCCGTCGTCGCCAAGGCGCCGGCCAAGCCGGCCGTCGTCGCGCCCGCCCCGGCCCCGGTGAAGCCGGTCGTCGCGGCCAAGCCCGCCGTCGCCCCGGCCAAGGCCCCGGTCGTCGCCGCGGCCGCTGTCGCGCCCGCCGCCAAGCCCGCCCCGGCCCAAGTCGCCGCGAAGCCGCTGACCAAGCTGGAGAAGCTGCAGACCGCCGTCGCGCCGGAAGCCACCAAGGGCGCGACCCTGGCCACGGCCGAGAGCCTGGGCCAAGGCAAGGAAGGCCAGGTCACCCTGTCCCTCCCCGCCACCCTGGGCGACCTGATCAAGAAGGAAGCCGCCAAGCTGGGCCTGGGCAAGCCGGCCAAGAAGGCCAGCGCCTACGCCGACCTGCAGGGCCAGGGCTACGAGATCACCCCGAACGGTCGCCAGACCGCCGAGATCAAGGCCGGCGAGCCGGCCACCTTCGCCTGGCAGGTCAAGCCGACCGCCGCCGCCAAGGGCCCGCTGAAGACCGACTTCGGCGTCGAGCTGAACGGCGCCAAGCCGGCGCAGGGCTTCACCCTGGGCTCGATCTCCAAGCAGGTCGCGCCGATCCAGGAAGCGGTGAAGGAGAAGACCAAGGGCTTCAAGTTCGCCATGCCCAGCCTGCCGAACCTGGGCAAGTACGAGACCGTCGACCTGCCGGGCGTCGGTAAGGTGCCGGGCAAGTCGCTGCTGGGCGGCGCCCTGGTGCTGCTGGCCCTGCTGATCCTGGTGGCGATCGCCCGCAACGCCGCGGCCTCCAAGGCCCGGGCCGAGCGTCGCCGCAAGTTCCGCACGCTGACGGATTACGGCCGCAACGAGATGGAGCACGACGCCCCGCCCGCTTCGGCCAGCGTCAACTACGTCAACCCGATGGTCGCGGCCGCCGGCGGCGCCCTGGCCGGCGCGGCGGTGGCCACGGCGGTCAACCATCATGACGACCACGGCCACCACGACGATCACGGCCATGACGCCCATGGCCACGACGACCACGGCCATGGCCACGATGATCATGCCCACGGCCATGACGATCACGCGCACGGGCACGACGACCACGCCCACGACGCCCATCACGTGAGCGCCCAGGCGGTCAGCGGCCACGATCATCACGACGATCACGGCCATGGCCACGACGACCACGCCCACGGTCACGACGACCATGGCCACGGTCAGGGCCACGACGACCACCACGTCGCCCCGACGGCCGGCGCGCCGGTCCTGGCGGTCAGCGGTCACGACCATCATGACGACCATGGCCACGGCCACGACGATCATGGTCACGGCCATGACGACCACGGCCACCGCCATGACGATCACGCCGGTCATCACGACGACCACGGGCATCACGCCCACGATCCTCACAAGGAACTTGAGCACGCCCACTAGGGGGCGCTTGCCAGACCCGCCCGCCTGACGCATTGAGGCCTCATGTTTGACGCGCTCCTCGCCCAGGTGGGCGGACTGAACGGTCCGTTCGCGGCCTTCCTTTCCGTCCTGATGATCGATCTCGTCCTCGCGGGCGACAACGCGGTGGCCGTCGGCCTGGCGGCGGGCGGCCTGCCGGCCAAGGATCGCAAGAAGGTCATCCTCTACGGGCTGGGCGCGGCCGTGGTGCTGCGCATCAGCTTCGCCCTGATCACCACCTGGCTGCTGGGCGTGATCGGCCTGCTGCTGGCCGGCGGCATCCTGCTGCTGTGGGTCTGCTGGAAGATGTGGCGCGAGCTGCGCGAGCAGATCACCCACGACCAGGCCAACGCCCAGGCCTGCCTGGACGACGACCCGAACACCGAACCCGTCAACGTCAAGCCGGCCAAGAGCTTCCAGCAGGCCTTCCTGCAGGTGCTGATCGCCGACGTCTCGATGTCGCTGGACAACGTGCTGGCCGTGGCCGGCGCGGCCCGCGAACACCCGGCCATCCTGGTGTTCGGCCTGTTGCTGTCGATCATCCTGATGGGCGTGGCCGCCAACGCCATCGCCAAGCTGCTGCACAAGCACCGCTGGATCGGCTTCATCGGCCTGGCCATCGTGCTGTACGTGGCCGCGCACATGATCTGGGAAGGCCACCGCAGCGTGGTCATCGACCTGAACAAGACCCAGGCCTACAACGCCGCCATGCCCTCGTTCGTGGAGATCACGCCGAACGAGGTGGCCGAGCACAACTCGCACAAGAAGCACAAGTGATGCGCGGCCCCGCCCTGGTCGTCCGGCTGGCCGCGCTCAGCGGCTTCCTGGCCGTCGCCTTCGGCGCCTTCGCCGCGCACGGCGCCAAGGACGCCCGGGCGGTCGAGCTGTTGCACACCGGTGCGCTGTATCAGATGACCCACGCCCTGGCGGTGTTCGGCTGGCTGGCCGTGCGCCAGATCGGCGAGGCTAGGGCCGGCGGCAAGGCGGGCATGACCGCCCCTGCCCTGTTCCTGGTCGGGACCGTGCTGTTCTCGGGCTCGCTGTACGCCCTGGCGTTCGGCGCGCCGCGGATCATGGGCCTGGTCACGCCGTTCGGCGGCCTGTGCTTCCTGGCCGGCTGGCTGCTGCTGGCCTGGCGGGCGGGAACGATCGTCGACCGCGAGGCCTAGGCCGCGCGCCGGTCCTTGGGGACCGCCAGCAGGAAGATCGCCAGGCTCGATCCCGCCAGGCAGGCGAACATCACCGCCGCCACGGGCCGGGGCGTGCCGTCGTGCAGCACCCCGCTGACGCCCGAGGCCAGGGCCCCGGCCGCGAACGACACCCCGCCCATCAGGGCCGAGGTCGAGCCGGCCCGGCTGGGATCGACGCTCAGCGCCCCGGCCATGGTGTTGCCGGCCATCAGGCCGTAGCTGGACAGGGCCGCGAACAGCAGGGGCAGGACCGTGAACTGTCCGCCCAGGCCGCTGTAGGCCGCGACGGCCAGCAGCAGGGCGGCGACGATCGAGGCGATGCTGGCCCGCACCAGCACCTGGTCGGGCGTGAAGCGCCGCAACAGCAGGCGATTGACCTGGCTGGCCCCGATGATGCCCACGGCGTTGAAGGCGAAGATGATGTTGAAGACCAGCGGCGGGTGGCCGTAGGTCCCCATCACCAGGTCCGGCGCGGTCGAGATGTAGGTGAACAGGGTCGCGCCGTTCAGGGCCCCGGCCAGGCCGTAGCCGACCAGCCGCTTCTGGCGCAGCAGGGCGAAATAGGCCCGGAACGGGTTTTCCGACCGCGCCTGGACCGCCGTGGCCTCCGACCGCGACTCCGCCAGGCTCAGGGTCACCCACAGGCCGATCAGCAGGCCGAACACCGCCAGGGTCCAGAACACCCCGCGCCAGCCGGCCAGGAACTGCACGGCGCCGCCCAGCTGCGGGGCCAGCACCGGCGCCAGGCCCATGATCAGGGTCATCATCGACAGCACCCGCGCCGTGTCGGCGTGGTTGAACTTGTCGCGCACCACCGCGCGGGCGATCACCGGCCCCGCGCAGCCGCCCAGGGCCTGGACGAAGCGGGCGGCGATCAGCACCTGGACCGACGGCGCCAGGGCGCAGACCACCGAGGCGGCGATGAAGATGCCCACGCCCAGCAGCAGCGGCAGGCGACGGCCGAACTGGTCCGAGGCCGGGCCGTACAGGAACTGGCCGATCGCCATGCCCGCGAAGAACGCCGCCAGGGTCGCCTGAACGTCCTCGGCCCCCGCGTGCAGGGTCCGGCCGATGTCGGGCATGCTGGACAGGTACATGTCGATCGACATCGGCGCGAAGGCCGTGAGGGCGCCCAACATCAGGACGAGCCGCCAGGGCGTGGCGGCGGGCGCGGGCTGTGCGGTGTCGGTCATGGCCGCGCTTTTACGCTTGTTTTCCGCAAGGGTAAGTCCTTGACCGTACGAATCGCGGCCTTGCCCGATGCGACGCCCTCCCGCAAGGTGATCAGCAATAATATAAGCAGGGAAACGCCATGACCCGTCTTGCGCCGCCGATGCCCGAGCCCGCGTTCGCGCAGATCAACGGGATCCGCATGGCCTATTACGAGGCCGGGCCGCGCGTGGGCGTGCCGATCGTGCTGTGCCACGGCTTCCCCGAGTTCTCCTATTCCTGGCGCTGGCAGATCGCCGCCCTGGCCGCGGCCGGCCGCTGGGTGATCGTGCCCGACCAGCGCGGCTACGGGCTGACCGACCGCCCCGAGGCGGTCGAGGACTACGACATGGGCCACCTGACCGGCGACCTCGTCGGGCTGCTGGACCACCTCGGCGTCGAGAAGGCCGTGTTCTGCGGCCACGACTGGGGCGGCCTCGTCGTCTGGCAGATGCCGCTGATGCATCCCGACCGGGTGGCCGGCGTGGTGGGCGTCAACACCCCGTTCCTGCCGCGTCTGCCGGTCGACCCGATCACCGCCTTCCGCAACGCGTTCGGCGACGACATGTACATCGTCCACTTCCAGAAGCCCGGCGTGGCCGACGCCCAGCTGGCGGCCGACGTCGAGAAGACCATGCGCTACTTCATGCGCAAGCCGACCGGCGTTCAGGCCGCCTTCACCAGCGGCGAGACGGGCGGACGCTCGCTGGCCCTGCAGGACGGCCTGGCCCGCTTCGACGTCGCCGACACCTCGGCCCAGCTGCTGGAGCCGGAGGAGCTGGCGACCTTCGTCGAGACCTTTCAGCGCACCGGCTTCACGGGCGGGATCAACTGGTACCGCAACTTCGTGCGCAACTGGGAGCGGGCCGAGCACCTGCCGGCGCGGATCGACGGCGTCCCCTGCCTGATGATCATGGCCGAGCACGACGTGGTGCTGCCGCCGTCCCTGGCCGACCGCATGGCCGACCAGATCTCGGACCTGGAGAAGGTGCTGGTCGAGGGCAGCGGCCACTGGACCCAGCAGGAAGCGCCCGAGCGGGTGAACGCCATCCTGATCGACTGGCTGGGTCGGCGGTTCCCGAACTAGAAACGCGGGGACTGCCCTTGCGGCGTGTCTCCGACAGCAGGCGCAGCGCTTGAACATGGGGACACGCCGCAAGGGCATGTCCCCGACTGCTAGTCTAGCTGCTTGGGCGCCTTCTCGCCCGCCAGCAGCTCGGCCCGGCGGCGCATGGCGGCCGCCATCTGCAGCATGGCCAGGGCCGAGGTCGGGTCACGCTCGGCGGCGCGCAGGGTGTAGAGCTGGGCCGTCACCTGCAGCGGGATGACCTTGTCCAGGCCCTCCGGCCCCATGAGTCCGGCGATGGCGCGGTCGAGGTCGGCCAGCTGGCGCGGGCTGAGCATGGCCAGCAGTTCGTCGTCGCTGAAGTCTTCGGGATTCGGCTTGTCGGTCATCACGCTCAGGATAACGCAGATGACGGCTGCAGGGACACAGGCCCTTCTTCGCGTCGCGGCGTTCCCTCGCGCCCCGAAACGGGGTTAGGGTTGGCGCATGGATCGTAATGCTTCCGCCTCCCCGATGTCCGCCACCGGTCGCCGCGGCCTGTTTCGCGACATCGAGCCCTTCTCCTTCGGCTGGCTCAACACCGACGGTCCGCACGAGATCTACTACGAGGAATGCGGCGCGCCGCGCGGCAAGCCGGCGGTGATCCTGCACGGCGGCCCCGGCGGCGCGGTCAATCCCACCATGCGGCGGTTCTTCGACCCCAACAAATGGCGCATGGCCCTGTTCGACCAGCGGGGCTGCGGCCGCTCGCGCCCCAACGCCAGCCTGGAAGACAACACCACCTGGAGCCTGATCGCCGACATCGAGCGGCTGCGGGTGCATCTGGGCGTCGAGAAGTGGACCGTGTTCGGCGGCTCGTGGGGCTCGACCCTGGCCCTGGCCTACGCCATCGCCCACCCCGACCGGGTCGAGGCCCTGGTGCTGCGCGGCATCTTCCTGCTGACCCAGAAGGAGCTGCGCTGGTTCTACCAGGACGGCGCCTCGATGCTGTTCCCCGACGCCTGGGAGCGGTTCCTGGCCCCGATCCCGGTCGAGGAGCGCGGCGACCTGATGGCCGCCTACCACCGCCGCCTGACCCATCCCGACCGTCGCGTCCAGGCCGAGGCCGCCGGCGCCTGGAGCCAATGGGAGGGCGACACGATCTCGCTTCGCGGACCCGAAGCGCGTCCGCCCAAGTTCAATGAAGAGGACTTCGCGATCGCCTTCGCGCGGATCGAGTGCCACTTCTTCACCAACGGCGGGTTCTTCGACGAGGACGGCTGGATCCTCCAGAACATCCACAAGATCCGCCACATCCCGGCCTGGATCGTCCAGGGCCGCTTCGACGTGGTCACCCCGCTGGACAGCGCCTGGGCGCTGCACCGGGCCTGGCCCGAAGCCCGGTTCGAGATCGTCTGGGACGCCGGCCACGCCTCGACCGAGCCCGGGGTCATCGACGGGCTGGTGCGGGCGACCAACGCGGCCCTGGCGGTCTAGGCGCGGGCCTCGGCGCGACGCGACAGGCCCTCCCGGACGGCCAGGCCCAGCAAGACCCCCGTCGTGGCGATCGACAGGATCAGCGGGCTGACCACCAGGCTGGCGGGCGCCAGGCCCGCCAAGGCCAGCAGGGCCACGACCTGGGCCGGCGCCCAGGCCCGGAACACCGCCCGCTTGAACAGCAACCCGCCCAGCAAAAACAGGAACGGCCCGCCGATCAGCGCGGCCGCGGTCTTGGGATCGGTGTGACCCGTCGGGTGGTGGATGGTCCACTCGTCGGCCACAGCCGTGACGATGATCCCGGCGATCGGCAGCAGGTGGATATAGGTGTAGGCCGTGCGGGCCAGGCGGCCGGGGTCCTTGGCGTGGCTGATGGCCTCGCTGGCCGCCTCGGCGGTGTCCGCGAAATAGATCCACCACATGGCCAGGCTGCCGGCGAACGAGGCCAGGAAGGCGGCGATCACCGTCGGCGTCCAGGCCAGGCCCGCCGTCGTCGCGCCCATGACCAGGATCGACTCGCCCAGGGCGATGATCGTGAACAGGGCGCAGCGCTCGGCCAGGTGCCCGCCCTCGACGTCCCACTCCTCGGCGCGGGCCCGGCCCATGCCGGGCGTCCAGAACCCCATGGCCGGCGAGACGTATTCCAGGGCGATCGCCCCGCCCCAGAGCGCCAGGCGCACGCCGCCCTCGGCCAGGCCGCCAGCGATCCACAGCACGCCGGAGGCCGCGAACCAGGCCGAAATGCGGATGAAGTTGCGGCTCTGGAACGGATGGGCCCGCATCGCCCAGGCGGTGAACAGGCTGCGGCCCAGCTGGATGGCCACGAAGGCCAGGGCGAAGATCAGGCCGCGCTCGCCGAACGCCTTGGGGATCGACATGGTCAGGACCATGCCCACCACCATCACCGCGAACAGCATGATCCGCACCGGCGGCCGTTCGGGGTCCAGCCAGTTGGTGACCCAGGCCGTGAAGATCCACGCCCACCAGACGGCCATCAGCAGCAGGCCCGTCTCGACCACGCCCAGCAGGGTCGCATGCTGCATCAGGCCGTGCGACAGCTGGGTCACCGCGAACACGAAGACCAGGTCGAAGAACAGCTCGACATAGGTGACCCGCGCGTGGCCGCCGGCGGCCCGGTCGCGGAGCATGTGTCGGCTTGGCATGGCGGAATCCTTCATGGCGAGTCGCCAGCCTAGAGCGTGGCGGCGGAAAGTGGAGACATCCGCGCCGGCGGATAGAACGTTTTGCGCTCCGGCGCGCTTCCGTTGGTATGGACGCCTCGGACCTCCTTCTCCATCGCACCGCCCTGATCGGCGCCGCCGTCGCCCTGGCGATCGGGCTGACGGGCGGCCTGGCCCTGAAGGTCGGCGCCCAGACCGCGCCGGAGTCCGACATGGCCTTCGCGTCCGAGCCCTCGGCGTCCCAGGACGAGCCGATCGCCTGGCCCAGCGGCAAGGTCCCCGACTACGTGGTCGGCACCGACTTCCTGCGCCCCCAACGGCCCGATACGCCCGTGGTGGTGGCCTCCTACGAGGTCCCGGAATACGTCCCGGCGGCCTGGACCGAGCCGACGCCCCAGGCCCAGCCCGTTCGTCTGGCCGAGGCCGGCGAGCGCCGCTGGCCTTCGACCGGCGGCGACATCCTGGACACCCGCCTGCCGGAGGACGCCCCCTCCCCGCCCGAACCGCCGCCGGCGATCGACGCGCCTGACGCGCCCGACGCGCCCCAGGCCGCCGCGCCCATCACCATGGCCGCCGCCAACTAGGCCAAGCTCGGCCCCTCCCTTGCAGCCGACCGCTCCAACCCAGGGCGCGTGTTCCATTTCGCGCCACAGGCGAGGATCGGGATGACGGACACAGTGCACGACGGCGAACGGCCCGACCTCTGGCGCAAGCTTGAAGCCCTGGCCTGCGGCTTCGTGCTGTTCATGCTGTCCAACGCCTTCATCGGCCCTCTGCTGGATCCCCTGCAGGCCGGCGGCGAGAACAATCCCGTGCTGCGGCTGATGTGGCTGCCGGTCTACGCCCTGATCCTGGGCCTGGCCGTCTGGCGCGCGCCGCGCGTCATGCGGTTCTGGTTCCCGGCCGTCATGCTGAGCCTGCTGATCTTCTGGGTGTTCGCCTCGGCCTCGTGGTCCTTGGAGCCGGGCACCACCAATCGCCGTGCCCTGGCGGCGGCGTTCACCACCCTGTTCGGGCTCTATTTCGCCTCCAGCTTCGACGGCAGGCGGATGGCCGAGATCATCGCCACCACCTTCCTGTTCCTCGCCATCGGCGGCGGGCTGGCGGCGGTGGCCTACCCCAAGATGGGCGTCCACCACGACGTCAACGCCGGCGACTGGCGCGGCCTCTGGTACGAGAAGAACCAGATGGGCGCGATGATGGTCTATGGCGCCCTGGCGGCGATGGCCGCCATCCTGGCCGGTTCGCCCCGTCGCAAGCAGATGGTCGTCACGATCCTGCTGTGCGCGGCGCTGATCGTGATGACCAAGTCCAAGACCTCGCTGGTCGTGCTGCTGATGGGCCTGGGCGGCTCGATGCTGCTTACGGCCATGCGGCGCGGGCCCGCCACGGCGATCGTCGTGGTCTGGCTGGGCGTCACCGTGGTCCTGACCATCGCCCTGGTGATGTGGCTCTCGCCCGAGCTGGTGTTCAAGGCCCTGGGCAAGGACCCCACCCTGACCGGCCGCACCGACATCTGGGCCGCCCTGCTGCGCCAGTCCGCCAAGCGCCCCCTGACCGGCTACGGCTACGCGGTGTTCTGGACCCTGGAATCCCATCCGGCCCAGTGGATCCGCAAGGAGACCGGCTGGCTGGTGCCCACCGCCCACAACGGCTGGCTCGACATCCTGGCCCAGCTGGGCTGGATCGGGGTGGGCCTGTGCGCCCTGGTGCTGGGCGGATCGCTGCTGGTCTCGCTGGTCCGCTTCCGCCGGGTGCAGGACGGGTACTGGGCCACCCTGTTCCTGGCCATCTTCCTGATGACCACCTTCTCCGAGAGCTTCATCCTGGAGCGCAACGGCATCGCCTGGGCGCTGGCCTGCGCGGCGGTGACACGGTTGCTGGGTCCGGTGTGGACCAAGCCGGCCGAGACGACTCAACGCCGCCCGATCTTCGCCGAGGCGCCGCTGACCTGGTCCCTGGCCCCCGCCGAGCCGGTGTTCGAGATCTGGACGCCCGAACCGGGCCGCGCGCCGGTCGTGGCCCAAGCCGCGGCGCGACCTGCGCCACGTCCCGCGACCTTCGGTCAGCCCTTCCAGCCCACTTTTGGCAAGCGCGCGGTCTCGCCTTTCGGCGCTTAGGCGTCTACTGGAGCGGCATGACCGACTACACGCCCCAACAGATCGTCGCCCGCGGCGCGCGCGCCGACGCCGAAGCCGCCGCCGACGCCATCGACAACCACCCCGGCCTCGAGGGCGCGACCTACTCGATCCTGGAAGAGGACGAGGACAAGGGCGTCTGGCGCATCGACGCCTTCCCGACGACCGACGAGGAAGACGCGGGCCTGCTCGCGGTCCTGGCCGGCTATCCGCTGAAGGTGGTGCGCGAGCAACTGGCCGACGCCGACTGGCTGGCCATGGCGCTGTCGGGCCTGCCGCCGGTGCGCGCCGGCCGGTTCTTCGTCTACGGCATGCATGATCGCGGCCGGGTGCCGGCCAGCGCGGTCAACCTGCGCATCGAGGCCGGCGCGGCCTTCGGCACCGGCCACCACGGCACCACCGTCGGCTGCCTGCTGGCCTACGACAAGCTGCTCAAGGCCCGGAAGTTCAACAAGGTGCTCGACGTCGGCGCCGGCACGGGCCTTTTGGCCATCGCCGCCGCGCGGACTGGATCACGGATCGCCGTGGGCACCGACATCGACAAGCCCAGCGTGCGCATCTCGCGTGAGAACGCCAAGGTCAACCGCGCCAACGCCCGGTTCGTCCACGCCTCGGGCCTCAGCAACCGCCTGGTGGCCGACAACGCCCCCTACGACCTGGTGTTCGCCAACATCCTGGCCCGCCCGCTGATCAGCCTGGCCCAGGACATCAAGAACGCCCTGGTCCCCGGCGGCACCGTGATCCTGTCGGGCCTGCTGCGCACCCAGGAGCGGATGGTCAAGGCCGCCTACCTCTCGCGCGGCTTCAAGGTTGTGGACCGCATCCACCGCGACGCCTGGGCGGCGCTGGTGCTGCAGCGGCCGTAGGCGGAAAGCGGAACACCCTCAGCCTCCTCCACGTTTCTCCCGGCGGGACACTCTCGCTCCAGGAGCAACGTCATGACCTATGTCGATCCCCAAGGCCCGCCGCCCGAGCGCGTCGTCCATGTCCGTCGCGAAGGCGGCGCGACGGGATGGTTCGTGGCCGGGGCGGTGGCCATCGTCGCCGTGGTCGCCATCGCCTTCATGCTGACCGTGGGCGCACGCACGCCCACCGACGACCAGATCGCCCAGGCCCAGGAACAGGGCCGCGCCGCAGCCGTCGCTGAAACCGCCCAGACCGGCGCCGCCCAGGCCACGATCGTCGCCCAGCAGGCCGCCCGCGACGCCAGCGCCGCCGCCGACAGCGCCCGCCGCTCGACCGAGGCCACGGCCGCCAACGCCGCCCAGTCCGCACGGGACGCCTCGGCCCGCGCCGCCCTGTCGCGCGACGACACCCTGGCCCCTTCGGCCGATCCGAACATCCAGACGGCGCCGGCCCAACCTCAGCCGGTGAACTAAGCCCCTCTTTCCAGGGAAGCGGGGTGGGACTACATCGAAGGTCATGCGCCAGACCTTCGATGAATCCACCGATCCGGGCTTCGGCCCCCGCCACGTTCCCCTGATCCGCGCCGCCATGGCCAAGCAGGGCCTGGACGGCTTCCTCGTCCCGCACGAGGACGAGCATCAGAACGAATACCTCCCCGCCGCCAACGACCGCCTGGCCTGGGCCAGCGGCTTCACCGGCTCGGCCGGGGCCGGGGTGATCCTCAAGGACCGCGCCGCCGTGTTCGTCGACGGCCGCTACACCCTGCAGGTGCGCGACCAGGTCGACCAAGGGGTGTTCGAGATCCGCGACCTCGTCGAGGGCGGCGTGCCGGCCTATCTCGAGACCGCCTCCAAGGGCGCGGTGATCGGCTACGACGCCCGCCTGCACAGCCCGCAGGCCCTGGACGGCCTGAAGGCCGCCGCCGCCAAGGCCGGCGCCGCGCTCAAGGCCGTGGCGATCAACCCCATCGACGAGGCCTGGGGCGCCCAGCGTCCCGCCCAGCCCGCCGCTCCGGTCGTGCCTCAACCCGTGAAGTACGCGGGCGAGGAGTCGGCCTCCAAGCGCGCCCGCGTCGGCTCGGCCGTCGCGGCCCTGGGGGCCCAGGCCGCGGTGATCACCGCCCCGGCTTCGATCGCCTGGCTGTTCAATATCCGCGGCGGCGACGTCATCCGCTCGCCCCTGCCGCTGTCCCAGGCCGTGCTGCGCGCCGACGGCACGGCGCGGCTGTTCCTGGACCCCGCCAAGGTCACCGACGAACTGCCCGCCTGGCTGGGCAACCAGGTGTCGCTCGAGACGCCCGAGGCCCTGGACGAGGCCCTGGCCGAACTGTCAGGCCAGAAGGTCGTCGTCGATCCGGGCCAGTCCTCGGCCTGGTACTTCGACACCCTGGCCGCCGCCGGCGCCGAGGTGGTCCGCGCCATGGACCCCTGCACCTTGCCCCGCGCCTGCAAGAACGCCGTCGAGATCGCCGGCACCGTCGAGGCCCACAAGCGCGACGGCGCGGCCCTGACCCGCTTCCTGCACTGGCTGGCCACCGAGGGTCAGGTCAATCCGCCGGACGAGAAGGAGGCCGTGGCCAAGCTGGAGGCCTTCCGCGAGGCCACCGGCGTGCTCAAGGACCTCAGCTTCGACACCATCGGCGCGGCCAACGGCCACGGCGCCCTGCCCCACTACCGCCCCACCGAGCGCAGCAACGAGCGCGCCGCCATGGGCTCGCTGCTGCTGGTCGACAGCGGCGGCCAGTACCTGGACGGCACCACCGACGTCACCCGCACGGTCGCCATCGGCGAGCCGACGGCCGAGATGGTCACCCGCAACACCCTGGTGCTGAAGGGCCACCTGGCCATTGCCCGCCTGCGCTTCCCGGCCGGCACTACCGGCTCGGCCATCGACGCCTTCGCCCGCGCGGCCCTGTGGAGCCACGGCCTGGACTACGACCACGGCACCGGCCACGGCGTCGGCGTCTATCTGGGCGTCCACGAGGGCCCGCAACGGATCAGCAAGGCGCCCAACACCATCGCCCTGCAGCCGGGCATGATCGTCTCGAACGAGCCGGGCTACTACAAGGACGGCGAATACGGCATCCGCATCGAGAACCTCGAAGTGGTGATGCCGGCGGAAGCCGTCGGGACGGGCGACCGTCCGATGCACCGCTTCCACGCCCTGACCCTGGCCCCGATCGACCGGCGCCTGGTGGACAAGAGCCTGCTGAGCCCCGAGGAGATCGCCCAGTTCGACGCCTATCACGCGCGGGTCGTGCGCGAGATCGGACCGCTGGTCGACGGCGAGGTCCGCGCCTGGCTGGAAGCGGTCTGCGCGCCGCTCTGACCGTTTCGACGACCCCGCCCTTCGCTGGAGCGGGGTCGTCGACACCTGTCGCTATTTGGCGGAAGGCGAGTTGATCCCCGCCTCCTTGAGCATCTCCTCGAACTTCTTTTCGTCGATGGACTTGCCCAGCCCGGCCATGCCCTCGGCCACCTTGGGGTCGCTCATCAGGCCGCGCATGGCCGCCTGGCCGAGCACGCCGAACGCCTGGCCGATCGAGCCCGTGCCCTCATACTTCAGCGCATCGACGGTCTCCTTGCGGCAGTCGACCAGCATCAGGCGCTGCATCAAGGCGCCCGCCTTCTGGACGGCGGCGTCGCGCTGGGCGTCGGTCAGGTTGGTCATCGGCTTCACCGTCGGGTGAGAGCTGATCGCCGCGAACAGCCAACCCACCAGCTGAGCCTGGTCGGCATCGGTGGTCGAGCGCACGAGGCATTTGGACATGTCGTCAGCATAGACGCCGGCCGAGGCCATGCCCGGCACGGCGAGCGCGCCCAAGAGGGCGGCGCAAGTGATCAATCGACGCAATGGTAGTCCCCCGAAAAAGGCGGCGACTCTGCCGCGGGCGCAGTGGTGCAACTTCGCCGGCCATGGACAAGCTTTTTCGCCGTCCTACGTACCCCGAGGCTTGGCCCGGGTCGTCGGCGCCGTCGTCGCCGGGTCGTCCGGCCAGACGTGGCGCGGATAGCGGCCCTTCATCTCCGTCTTCACCTCGCGCCACGAGCCCTTCCAGAACCCGGGCAGGTCCTTGGTGATCTGGATCGGCTTGTGGCCCGGCGACAGCAGGGCCAGCACCAGGGGCGCGCCGCCGACCGTCGGGTGGGCGGTCAGGCCGAACAGCTCCTGCACCCGCACGTCGACGCGCGGCCCGCCGTCGGCGGCGTAGTCGATAGCGAAGCTGGACCCCGTCGGAGCCGTGAACCGGGCCGGGGCCTCGGCGTCGAGGCGGCGATGCAGCTCCCAGGGGATGAGCGTTCGAATGGCGTCGGTCAGCGCGCCGTCCAGGAGCTGGCTCAAGGCCGAGCGGCCGGCAAGCAGCGGCTCCAGCCACTCGTCCAGCCGCGCCAGCAGGGCCGCGTCCGACAGGTCCGGCCAAGTCTCGGCGTCGCGCTCGCGCAGGAAGGCCGCCCGGCGCCGCAGGGCCTGGGCGCCCTCGCCCAGCGGCACGGCAGACAACCCTTCGCGCGCGACCTGGTCCAGCAGCGCCTTGGCGACCAGACCTGGATCGACCTTGTCCAGCAGCCGCTCCTCGACCACCAGCTTGCCCAGGCGCAGCAGGCGGCGGGCGCGGACCTTGCCCTTGGCGTCCGGCTCCAACCGGTCCTCGGCCACCAGCCGGTCGGCGAAGGCCTCGCGCAGGGCCGCCTCGTCCAGCGGCGCGGCCAGCAGGATGCGGTCGCGGGCGTCGCCGCCGCCCAGTTCGCCCACGGCCAGCCAGGTCTCGCGGGCCAGGGCGTCAGTGGGCTCCAGATAGACCCCGCGCCCGCCGGCCAGCTGATACTCGCCCGGCTTGCCCCGCGCCTTGGCCACCCGCTCGGGATAGGCCTCGGCCAGCATCAGGGCGTCGTCCAGCGGCGCAGCGCCCGACGCACGACCGGCGGACCGCGCCCAGCGCTCGGACAGGATGCGGGCGTCGCGGGCCCTCGGCGAGCGGTCGCGGTCGAAGCTTTCCAGCCGGTGGCGCAGGTCGACGTCGCGGCCGCCCAGGCCCTGCTCGCTGAGCACGGCGGCGACCTTGGCCCCACGTTCGGCCTGGCCCGAGGCCGCGGCGCGGACCACCATGTGGGCCAGACGCGGGGCCAGGGGCATGTCGGCCAGGGCGCGGCCGTGGGCGGTGAGGCCGCCCTGCCCGTCCAGGGCCTGCAGGCGATTGAGCAGGGTCCGCGCCTCGCTGAAGGCGGCCGACGGCGGCTTGTCGAGGAAGGCCAGGTCGCCCACGTCGCGCGCGCCCCAGCGGGCCAGGTCCAGCGCCAGGCGCGACAGGTCGGCCTCCAGGATTTCCGGCCTGGCGAAGGCCGGCAGGGCCCGGGTCTCCGGCTCGTCCCACAGGCGGTAGCAGACGCCCGGCTCGGTGCGGCCGGCGCGGCCCCGGCGCTGGTCGGCGGCGGCGCGGCTGACGCGGACGGTCTCCAGCCGGGTCAGGCCGCTGGACGGGTCGAAGCGCGGCACGCGGGCCAGGCCGCAATCGATCACCACCCGCACGCCCTCGATGGTCAGGCTGGTCTCGGCGATCGAGGTGGCCAGCACCACCTTGCGACGCCCCGGCTGGGCCGGGGCGACGGCGCGGTCCTGCTCGGCGGGCTCGAGCGCGCCGTAGAGCGGCGCGACGTCGACCTCCGGCCGCCGAAGCCGCTCGCGCAGCAGGGTCTCGGTCCGGCGGATCTCGCCCTGCCCCGGTAGGAACACCAGCAGGCTGCCGGTCTCCTCGGCCAGAGCCCGTTCGATCGCGCGGACGACGCGCTCCTCCAACCGCTGGCGTTCGTCGCGGCCGAGGTAGCGGGTGTCGATCGGAAACATCCGCCCCTGGCTCTCGACCACCGGGGCCTCGTCCAGCAGGGTCGATATCCGCGCCCCGTCCAGGGTGGCCGACATCACCACGATCTTCAGGTCCTCGCGCACCAGGCCTTGCGCGTCGCGCGCCAGGGCCAGGCCCAGGTCGGCGTCCAGGCTGCGCTCGTGGAACTCGTCGAAGATCACCGCCGCCACGCCGTCCAGGCCGGGATCGTCCAGAATCATCCGGGTGAACACGCCCTCGGTCACCACCTCGACCCGGGTCCTGGCCGACACCTTCGACTGCAGGCGGACCCGAAAGCCCACGGTTTCGCCGACGCCTTCGCCCAGGCTCTGGGCCATGCGCGAGGCCGCGGCCCGGGCGGCCAGGCGACGCGGCTCCAGCATGACGATCTTGCCGCCCGCGACCCACGACTCGTCCAGCAGCGCCAGGGGCACGACCGTGGTCTTGCCCGCGCCCGGCGGCGCGACCAGCACGGCGGCCTCGCGCGCGGCGAGCGCGGATCTCAAGGCCGGCAGGGCGTCATGGATGGGAAGGGTCACGCGGCGTGGTTTAAGGGCGCGGAAGAAAATCGCCAAGCGCGGGCCATCGAACACCGGTCTCCTCGCCAGCGCCCAACCCTGAGGCAGCAACGGTTAGGAAGCGTGCTGCGTCGCAACAACGGCCCGGCAGGTCATGGCCCGTATTGCGCGCAGCGGGGCGAACATTTACGGACGCCCTCCGCTTTACCTTGACCGCGTCCCGTTAACCGGGCCAGGGTCCGCAAAATTTATCTACGCGGCCCCCGGGGGTGGCCGCGGGTCTCTGGAGGAAATATGTGGCGCGTTAAGTCGCTGGACGCGATTCTAGCAACGGCCGAGAAGAAGTCGCTGCATCGCTCGCTCGGTCCCATTCAGCTCACCCTGCTCGGCGTGGGCGCCATCATCGGCACCGGCATCTTCGTTCTGACCGCGGCCGCCGCCCAAAAGGCCGGCCCGGGCATGATGTGGAGCTTCGTGATCGCGGGGGCGGTCTGCGCCATCGCCGCGCTCTGCTATTCGGAACTGGCTTCCATGGTGCCGGTGTCGGGGTCGGCCTACACCTACACCTACGCCGTGATGGGCGAACTGCTGGCCTGGATGGTCGGCTGGGCCCTGATCCTGGAATACGCCGTGGCCGCTTCGGCCGTGTCGGTCGGCTGGTCGGGCTACTTCCTCGGATTGATCGAGAACGCCCTGCACTTCCACTGGCCCGATCTGCTGCGATCCGGACCCGCCTGGTCGATGAACGGCTTCGTGCCGACCGCCGACTTCAGCAAGGGCATCGTCAACATCCCGGCCATCCTGGTGGCCCTGACCGTGACGGCCCTGCTGGTGCGCGGCACGACCGAAAGCGCCCGCGTCAACGCCATCCTGGTGGTGATCAAGGTGACGGCCCTGACGGCCTTCGTGATCCTGACCATCCCCGTGCTCAAGACCGGCAACTTCTCGCCCTTCACCCCCAACGGCTGGTTCGGCCCGCATGGGACGACGGGCATGGGCGTTGTCGGCGCCGCCGCCTCGATCTTCTTCGCCTATGTCGGCTTCGACGCGGTCTCGACCGCCGCCGAAGAGACAAAGAACCCGCAGCGCAACGTGCCGATCGGCCTGATCGGCAGCCTGGGCATCTGCACCGTCTTCTACCTGCTGGTCGCCGCGGGCGCGATCGGCGCCATCGGCGCCCAGCCGGTGCTGGCCCTGGACGGTTCGGTCGTCCAGCCGGGTTCGGCCGCCTTCCAGGCCGCCTGCGCCACCGCCGCCAACGCCGACCGCCTGGTCTGCTCGAACGAAGCCCTCGCCCACGTCCTGCGCGAGATCAACTGGCCCGTCGTCGGCAACCTGCTGGGCCTGGCCGCCAACCTGGCCCTGCCCTCGGTCATCCTGATGATGATCTACGGCCAGACCCGCATCTTCTTCGTGATGGCCCGCGACGGCCTGCTGCCGCAGAGCTGGGCCACCATCCACCCGAAGTGGAAGACGCCGCACGTCGTGACGATCTTCACCGGCGTCTGCGTCGCGATCGCCGCCGCCTTCTTCCCGGTGGGCCAGCTGGCCGACATCTCCAACTCCGGCACCCTGTTCGCCTTCTTCATGGTGGCGATCGCGGTGATGGTGCTGCGGGTGAAGGATCCGAACCGTCCGCGTCCGTTCAAGACGCCGGCGGTCTGGATCATCGCGCCCCTGGCGATGGTCGGCTGCGCGGGCCTCTACTTCAACCTGCCGCTCGAGGCGATGGCCGTCCTGCCGATCTGGGGCGGTCTGGGCCTGGTGATCTACTTCGCCTACGGCTACCGCAAGAGCCACGTGGGTCGCGGCATCACCGACGAGATCCACGAACTGGACGCCGACGCTCCGCCCACCGGCGTTCCCGGTCAGGACTGAGATTAGGACTTGAACAGGCGTTCATAACGCTTAGTTCGGACGGGCGGGGATCCTCGGGTCCCCGCCCGTTTTCGTTTCGGAGCTTCCTCGAAGGATTTGGCCGCATGACCGACATGCCCATCCGCGCCGTCATCGCGCCGGTCACGCCGCTGCAGCAGAACTGCACGATCGTCTGGTGCGCCAAGACGAAGAAGGCCGCGGTGATCGACCCGGGCGGCGAGATCCCGCGCCTGATGAAGGCGATCGAGGACCAGGGCCTGACCCTGGAGAAGATCTGGATCACCCACGGCCACATGGATCACGCCGGCGGCGCGGCCGAGCTGAAGCGCCTGACCGGCGTCCCGATCGAGGGGCCGCACAAGGACGACCAGTTCTGGATCGACCGCATCCAGGAGAGCGGCGAGATGTATGGGATCCCGGAGGCCCGGATCTTCGTCACCGACCGCTGGCTGGACGACGGCGACGTGGTCACCCTCGGCGAGACCCAGTTCGAGGTGCTGCACTGCCCGGGCCACACCCCCGGCCACGTGATCTTCTTCCACCGCCAGGCGCGCTTCGCCCAGGTGGGGGACGTGCTGTTCAAAGGTTCGATCGGCCGCACCGACTTCCCGCGCGGCAATCACCAGGACCTGCTGGACGCTATCACCGGCAAGCTGTGGCCGCTGGGCGACGACGTCCAGTTCGTGCCGGGCCACGGCCCGATGTCGACCTTCGGGGCCGAGCGCCGGTCCAACCCGTTCGTCAGCGACCTGGCGATCGAGGCGATGAACGTCCAGGGCAAGGACTACGAAGCCCCGGTGAACCGCTCGCCGGGCTAGGCCGGCTCAGCCCTAGTTGGGCGGGCCGCGCCGCATCGGCCGCTCGGCCTCGCTGAGCTTGCCGTCCTTGTCGGTGTCGAGGGCGGCGAAGCGGGCCTTACTGGCGGCCAGGGCCTCGGCCAGCGTCACCTTGCCGTCGTGGTCGGCGTCCATCGCGCTCCAATCGCCGCCGCCTCCACCGCCGGGCCGCGGCCCCGCGTCGGGCCGCTGGGCGCGGAACTCTTCCATCCGCTTCTGGATCGCGGCCAGTTCGGTCGCGTCGATCACGCCGTCCTGGTTGGCGTCCATGCGCTGGAACCGGGCCTGGGCCGCGTCCTCGAACTCCTGGGCGCTGATCACCCCGTCGCCGTTGGCGTCCTGATTGCCGCGCGGCCCCTGGGCCTGGGCCAGGCCGGCGGAGGAGACCAGGAAGAGGACGGCGAAACCCGTCGGCAGGAGGCGGGACATGCTTGTCTCCAAACAACAATTGCGGGGATTGGTCGCATGCGTGGGTTGCGTCCCTGTTGCAGGCGTGAAATCTGCAGGAGACGGGGGCGTGGAAAGAGCAAGTCATGGAAAGTTCGCAAGATCCCGCGACGGCCTCCGCCGCCGCCCCCGTGTCCGGCCAGAACACCGACCCCGCGCGTGGCGCCCGCATCCTGATCGTCGACGACGATCCGGGCATCCGCGACGTCGTCGCCGATTTCCTGGGCCGGCACGGCTACACCATCGACACCGCGTCCGATTCCCGGACCATGGAGCAGGCCCTGGCCCGCGGGCCGGTCGACCTGATCGTCCTGGACATCATGCTGCCCGGCGAGGACGGCCTGGCCATCTGCCGCCGTCTGTCGGCCGCCGACGGCCCCGCCATCATCATGCTGTCGGCCATGGGCGAGGAGACCGACCGGATCGTCGGCCTCGAACTGGGCGCCGACGACTACCTGCCCAAGCCGTGCAATCCGCGCGAGCTGCTGGCCCGAATCCGCGCCGTGCTGCGCCGCCGGCAGGAACCGCGCACGGTCGACGACGGCATGGGCGCGGCCTGCGAATTCGCCGGCTGGCGCCTCGACCTGGTCCGCCGCGAACTGCGCTCGCCGCAGTCGGTGGTGGTCAACCTGTCCAGCGGCGAGTTCTCGCTGCTGCGCGCCTTCGTCGAGCGGCCGCAGCGCGTTCTGACCCGCGACCAGCTGCTGGACCTGGCCCGAGGCCGTGAGAGCGACGCCTACGACCGGGCCATCGACGTCCAGATCAGCCGTCTGCGCCGCAAGCTGGACGACGGCGGCGGCGGCGAGCTGATCCGCACGATCCGCAGCGAAGGCTACATGTTCACGTCCAAGGTGACCCGCACCCCATGAGCGAACGCGTGCGGGTGAAGGGCCCGAGCAGCGCCCCGCTGTTCGTCCAGGCCCTGGGCCTGGTCATCGTGACCCTGGTGGCGGCGCAGCTGATCGCCATCGCCGTGGTCTTCAACCTGCCCGCCCCGCCGCCCGAGATCTATCGGATGAGCGAGATCGCCCGCGCCCTGAAGGGGCCGGCGACCGTCCAGCCGCGCGACGGGCGCCTCCTGGTGCTCCGCCGCAACGTCGGCCCGATCCGGGGCCTGGTCGACAACCGGCGTCGCGCCGAGTTCAAGACCGCCCTCGCCCGCGAAGTCGGCGTCGATCCGGCCCGGATCGAGATGGACATCGACACCGGCCCCCGCTTCTTCGTCCGCGCGCAGAAACGCACCTTCGTCCAGGAACTCCCGCGGGATGTCCGCCACCGTCCGCCGGAAGGCCCCGGCGGTCCGGGCGGCCCCGGCGGACCACGAGGAGGCCCCGAGGGGGCCGGCGGCTTCGGACGCCCCGGCGGCCCCGGCGGTCCCGGAGGCCCGCCGGAAGGGCCCGCCGGACCGCCACGGATCTTCCAGTTCGACGGCCCTCGCGATGAGCCGTTCATCGTCGGCGACTTCAAGGTGGCGATCCACCAGGACGACGGCCGCTGGACGGTCGTGGAGCCCAAGCCCGCCATCCGCTTCGACAGCTGGCAGCAGCGGATCCTGCTGATCCTGGCCCTGTCGGTGCTGTGCGTCTCGCCCTTGGCCTGGCTGTTCGCCCGCCGGCTGTCGGGTCCGATCAGCGCCTTCGCCGGCGCCGCCGAACGCCTGGGCCGCGACCCCCGTGCCGCGCCCCTGGCCCTGAAGGGCTCGGCGGAGGTGATCGCCGCCGCCAACGCCTTCAACATGATGCAGGAGCGCCTGCGCCGCTATGTCGAGGACCGCACGGCGATGATCGGCGCGGTGGCGCACGACCTGCGCACGCCCCTGACCCGCCTGCGCTTCCGCATCGAGGCGGTGCCGGACGACGTCCGGGCCAAGCTGGCCTCCGACATCGACCAGATGGAGGCGATGATCGCCGCCACAATGGCCTTCGTGCGCGACACCACCCGCCCGGCCGAGCGCACCAAGCTGGAACTGGCCTCGCTGCTGGAGAGCATCATCGACGAGGCCGCCGAGACCGGCGGCCGGGCGTCGGTGGAGCTGGGCGAGAAGATCATCATCGACGGCGATCCCGTCGCGCTTCGCCGCCTGCTGACCAATCTGGTCGAGAACGGTCTGAAGTACGGCGGCGCCGTGCAGGGCCGGGTCCGCGCCGAGGGCCGCCTGGCGGTGGTCGAGATCGACGACAACGGCCCCGGCATCGCACCGGCCGAGCTGGACCGCGTGTTCGAGCCGTTCTTCCGCAGCGAGCCCTCGCGCAACCGCGAGACCGGCGGGATCGGGCTGGGCCTGGCCGTCGTCCGCTCGGTGGCCCGCGCCCACGGCGGCGACGTCACCCTGCACAACCGCCCCGAAGGCGGTTTGCGCGCCCGCGTCGAGCTGCCGTTCTAGGCTGGATACGCAGCCGACAAGGAAGCCCCGGGTTTGTTTCGAGACCGCAAAAGCTGCGCCATACGCAGGACATCCCGGCGGCGTTGATCAAGCCATGCAAACCTTCACGGGCCTCCGCGCCACCTGCATCCTGATGTTCGCCGCCCTGTGCCTGGGGGCCTGCGCCTCCGGTCCGCCGCAGGACGGCCCACGCGGCGACTGGGGCAAGGCGCCGCGTCCGCGCCCGCCCGAAGAGGGCGAACCGGGCGGGCCGCCGCGCCGAGCCCGCCCGCAGGTGTTCATCAGCCCGGCCGGCGAGCCGTTCCGCGCCGAGCCCGGCGCCCCCTACCCCGTCGCCGCCTGGTTCGCGGGCGCCGACGCCAACCACGACGGAGCCCTGATGCGCGACGAGTTCGTCGCCGACGCCCTGCGGTTCTTCGACAAGATCGACAACGACCACAACGGCGTCATCGACGGCTTCGAGGTCTCGATCTACGAAACCAAGGTCGCGCCCGAGATCCTGCAGGGGTTCCAGGGCGAAGGCGGCGGTCGCGGCGCTCAAGGCGGCCGGTCCGGCGGCGGACGTCGTGGCGGTCGCGGCGGACCTCCCTCCGGCGGTGGCGGCGGGTTCCCGGGCGGCCTCGGGTTCGCCGGCCAGGACGACGGACCGTCGGGCGGCGGCCGTCGTCGCGGCGGCGGCGGCGGGATGATGGGCGGCATGCTCCAGGGCGCGACGCCCTACAGCCTGCTGGCCGAGCCCGAGCCGGTCATGGCGTCGGACGGCGACTTCGATCGCCGCATCACACGCGCCGAGGCCACCAAGGCGGCCAAGGCCCGCTTCGCCCTGCTCGACACCGACGGCGACGGTCGACTGCGTCTGGCCGACCTGCCCCGGACCCCGGTCCAGGCCCGGCTCGAAGGCCCGCGCCCCGAGGGCAAGCCGCGCCGCTAGCTGACCAGCCCGGCGATGATGTTGATCCCCAGGGCCAGGACGGCGGTGTTGTAGAAATACGAGCAGACCGCCTGGGCGGTGACCAGGTTGCGCAGCTTGTTGGTCAGGATGTTGTTGTCCGACACCTGGAACGTCGCCCCGATGCTGAAGGCCAGATAGACGAAGTCGAGATAGGTCCGGGCGGGCTCGCCGGGGAACAGGATGCCAGGCTTGCCCGTTCCGTCGCCGAAGTGGCGATGGGCGTAGTGCAGCGTGAACACCGAATGCAGAACCACCCAGGACAGCACCAGGGTGACCCCGGCGCAGACGGCGGTGATCGCCTTGATGTCCGGCCCCGCCGACTTGGCGTGCAGCATCGCCGCCACCACCGCGACTAGGCTGGACAGGATCGCCATGAGCACCAGCAGTAAAATTTGCGATGGCTTTTCATCCTCGGCGGCGGCCCGCCGGCGCACCTCGGCCTCGTCGGCGGTCAGGAAAAGGTGCCAGGTGGTCGTGACGTAGACCAGCGCGCAGACATCCCAGCCGATCAGCAAATGCGTGCTGACCGGAGCATTTAGGTGACGCGCGCCGAGCCAGCCGAAAACGCCGGCCACGGCGGCCGCTAATAGCCGCCAATGGCGCGATATTGCTGCGCTTTCAGGTTTTTTCGCCCGGGCTTTCGTCATGCTTTTTGCCTCTCCGTCGCAGGCCTAACGCGAAACTCTGCAATTTTGTCTCGCCTGTTGGGTGAACCGAACGCGACTTCACCGGTTACTTCACTGGAACACGCTGAAGGACGCCATGACCGACCCCGACGCCCCGCCGCCGATCGAGCCCTCGCGACCCGAGTACGACCCGGGCTCCCAGCCCGATGAAGTGCCGATGAACGAGCCGCCCGTCCAGCCAGGCGACGACCGGCCCTATGACGCCCCGCCCGCGCCGTTCCCCCCCGTGACCAGTCCCGATTAGGAGCAACCTATGGACCTCGACACCGAACGGCCCCGCGGCCGCCGAGGCTTCGCCGCCATGGACCCCGAACGTCGTCGCGAGATCGCGCGCAAAGGGGGGGCCAGTGTTCCCAGTGAAAAGCGCAGCTTCGCCAAGGACCGCGACCTCGCGGCCAATGCGGGCCGCAAGGGCGGCTCCTCGTCGCGTGGCGGCGGGCGCCTGTCCGGGCGCGACGCCTGACATGAAGCGCGCCGCGGCCCCGGCCCTTTCGAGGGTCGGGGCCGCGGCCGCTTTCCGATGTGAATTCCGCCCGCCTCAGCCGGCCAGGGCGAAGACACCGAAGCTCGGGCTGTCGCTGATCCAGCGCGCCGCGACCTTCCAGCCCGCGCGCCGGGCCAGGTCCACGAACATTTCCGGGGCATACTTGTAAGAGTTCTCGGTGTGGATCGTCTCACCGGCCTCGAAACGGATGTCCCGCCCCGCCAGGTGCGCGGTCTGGTCGATGCGGCTGACCAGATGCATCTCCATGCGGCTTCCCTCGGCGTTCCAGACGGCCCGGTGGTCGAAGGCGTCCAGGTCGAAATTCCCGCCCAGCTCGCTGTTGATCCGCGCCAGCACGTTCTTGTTGAAGGCCGCCGTCACGCCCTGGGCGTCGTCATAGGCGGGCACCAGGATGTCCGGGCTCTTGGCGATATCCACCCCAACCACGAACATCGCGCCGTCGCCCAGCAGCTCGTGCGCGCCGCGCAGGAAGTCCTCGGCCTCGGGCGGGGCGAAATTGCCGATCGTCGAGCCCGGGAAGAAGCCGGTCACCGGCCGTCCCCGCGCCGCCGCCGGCAGCCGGACCGCGCGCGTGAAGTCGTCGACCAGCGGCGCGACGATCAGGCCCGGATAGTCGCGACGCAGCGCCTCGCTGGCCTCGTCCAGCGCCGACTTGCTGATGTCTATCGGGACGTAGACGCCCAGCTGCGGCATGGCGTCCAGCAGCAGACGGGTCTTGGTGCTGGCCCCGCTGCCGAACTCGACCAGGGCCGCGCCCTCCATGACCCGGGCGGCGATCTCGGGCGCGATGCGGCGCAGCAGCGCCGTCTCGGTGCGGGTGGGATAGTATTCCGGCAGCTCGCAGATCGCCTCGAACAGTCGCGAGCCCTCGGCGTCGTAGAAGTACTTGGCCGGCAGGGTCTTCCGCGCGGCCGTCAGACCGGCCAGGGCGTCGTCCAGGAAGGTGGAGGCCTGGAGGGTCTCGCGGTCCGACGTGCTGGCGTCGTCGGCCAGGCGCACGCCCGTGAAGGCCCAGCGCTGGGCCGGATGGAAGAAGTTGCGGTACGACGGCCGCGTATGGCCGGGCGGGCTTTCGGCCGCCCCGCCCCGCAGGACCATCTGGTTGATCATGAACTTGCCGTTGTACTCGCCCAGCGCGCCCGCACCGGGCTTGAAGCCGGGATAGGCCACATAGGGGCTGGCGGTCCACTGCCAGGCCTCGTCGGACGTCTGGCGCAGTGCCTGGCCTTCCGAGGCCGTGACGGCGGCCTCCCACTCGGCCTCGGTCGGCAGCCGGCGGCCGCACCAGGCGGCGAAGGCGGCGGCCTCGTAGTAGCTGACATGGCCCACCGGCGCGTGGGGATCGACGGGACGACGGCCCGACAGGGTCATCACCGACCACGCGCCGCCCTCCTCCCGCCGCCAGTAGAGCGGCGCTTCCCAGGCCTGCTCGTTGACCGCGGCCCAGCCGTCGGACAGCCACAGGTCGGCCCGGCGATAGCCGCCGTCCTCGATGAAGGCCAGCCACTCGCCGTTGGTCACCAGGCGGTCGGCCAGGCGATAGGGTTCCAGATGGACCTTGTGGCGCGGCCGCTCGTTGTCGAAGGCGAAGCCGGGACCGGCGTCGCCGATCTCGACCAGCCCGCCCTCGAAGGCCAGGTAGCGGACGGCGCCGGCGACCGGGCGCTCGGGCGGGGCCGCGTCGCGATAGGCCGGCTGCAGCGGCGACTGGGCGAACAGGTGCAGCAGGTCCATCAGGATCAGCTCCTGGTGCTGCTCCTCGTGGGCCAGGCCCAGGTCGAGGCGCTCGATCACCTCGGCCGTCGGCGCGGTGGTCAGCAGCCGGACCATGGCCGCGTCGACATGGGCGCGATAGGCCCCGACCTCGTCGGCCGAAGGCCGGGTGACCAGGCCGCGGAGGGGCCGCGGCTGACGGGGCCCGACGGCCTCGTAATAGGAATTGAACAGATAGGCGAAGGCCGGGTCGAACACCCGATAGCCCGGCAGGAAGGGCGTCAGCAGGAAGGTCTCGAAGAACCAGGCCGTATGGGCCCGATGCCATTTGACCGGGCTGGCGTCGGGCATCGACTGCGCGCCCTGATCCTCAGGGGAAAGCGGCTTGGCCAGGGCCTCGGTGCGCCGCCGGACCGCCAGATAGCGATCGACCAGGGCGATGGCGCGGGCCTCCGAAGCCTCGCGTGCAGGGGTATCGTCGGGACTCATGCGCTCTCCTGGCGGCCCTGCCTCGGGGAGCTTGCGCCGCCCGATGAGCTCAACGAATAAGCAACTTGAGTGTTCCCCCCTCGCGGTTCAAGCGGCGCCTGGAATAAAAAGTGAACGACGGTCGAAGACCGTCGCCCTCGACCGCGCCAGCTCAGAGCAGGAAGGGCTCGGGACCGTCGTCGATGGGCAGCATCACGGGCGGCGGCCTCTCGGGTTCCGGCGCGGATTTGGTCGCCCTGACCGGTCTGGCCGGCGCCTTGCGCAGCAGCCGCCCCACCCGCTGCAGCAGTTGTTCGTCCTTGAACGGCTTGGCCAGGAAGTCCCGCGCGCCCAGGGTGATGGCCTGCTTGACGTCGTCGGGCTGGTTGCGGGCGGTCAGCACCATGGTCGGGGTGTTCAGACCCTCCTGGCGCATCTTGCGCAGCACGCCGAAGCCGTCGAGCCGGGGCATGTTGATGTCCAGCACCAGGGCCGACGGCCGCAGCTCGTGCAGCCGCTTGAGGCCTTCGAAGCCGTCGCGGGCGAAATAGGTGTCGTAGCCCGCGATATCGAGGCGGGTGGTGATCAGGTCGAGGATGATCGGATCATCCTCGACGATCAGGATACGCGTGCGGCCCACCTCACGCCTCCGCGAGATCGGCCAGGTCGAGGTCGCCGCCCAAGTCGTCGGGGACGCCGTCCCAGCGCGTGAACCGGTCCACGGCCTCCACCAGATCGACCGCCATGATGGGCTTGGACACCAGGCCGTCGAAGCCGTGGTCCAGGTCCAGCAGGTTGAGGTCGGTTTCCGCCGTGAAGGCCAGGATCGGCACGTCCTGGTTGGGGCCCGGCGTGTCGCGGATCTCGCAGAGGGCGTCGATCCCGGAAAGTCCGGGCATCCGCAGGTCCATCAGGATGCAGTCGAACGGCTCCAGGGCCGCCGCCTCGAGCGCGGCGCGGCCGTCGCCCGCCTCGGCGACCTCGGCCCCCATGTGCTCCAGCACGGTGCGCGCCAGTTCGCGATTGACGAAGTTGTCGTCGACCACCAGCACCCGGACCCCGTCCAGACGCCGCCCCGCCTCCGCCACGGGCTCCAGCGCGGGCGCCTCGCCGCCCAGGCCGGTCGCCCGTTCCGCGGCGATGTGGAAGCTGAACACCGCCCCCTCCCCGAGCGTGCTGCTCACGGCGATGCCGCCGCCCATGGCCTCGGTCAGGCCCTTGCAGATGGCCAGCCCCAGGCCGGTGCCGCCATGCCGGCGGGTGGACGACGCGTCGACCTGGGAGAAGCGCTGGAACAGCTTGGTCTGCTGCTCGACGCTCATGCCCTCGCCGGTGTCCTCCACCCGCATCCGCAGCCGGGCCGCGTCCGGGTCGTAGGCGACGAACAGGCGCACGGCGCCCTGCCGGGTGAACTTGACCGCGTTGCCCACCAGGTTGAGCAACACCTGGCGGACGCGGTCCGGATCGATCATCACCCGCTCGGGCAGCTCGCCCTCCGCCTGGCATTCCAGCCACAGGCCCTTGTCGTCGGCCTGGGGCGCGAACAGGGCCAGGGCGTCCTGGGCCAGCGTCAGCGGCGAGACCGCGCGGGGCGTGATCTCGACCTGGCCGGCCTCGAGCTTGGAGAAGTCGAGCACGTCGTTGACGATCGCCAGCAGCGCCTGGCCCGCGCTCGACACGCGCTGCACATAGCGTTGGGATACCTCGTCCAGCTCGGGGCGCTGGGACAGCAGCCCCGAGAAGCCGATGACCGCCGTCAGCGGCGTGCGGATCTCGTGGCTCATATTGGCCATGAACTCGCCCTTCACGACCGCGGCCGCCTCGGCCTCGGCGCGGGCGGCGGCCAGCGCCTCCTCCTGATCGACCTGGGCGGTCACGTCGCGGATCACGTCGAGGAAGCCGGTGGGTGCGTCCGTGGCGGGATCGCGCAGCAGCGAAGGGTTGGATTCCAGCCAGACCTCGCGGCCGGCGGTCTTGTGCGAGACCCGCCAGCGGACGCGCCCGGCCGAGCCGCCCTTCAGCAGGTTGCGATAGACCCGGCGCACGCGCACGCGCTCCTCCGGGTGGGCCAGGTCGGCGGCGCCGCGCCCGATCACCTCGGCCGGCGCGTAGCCGGTCACCTCCTGGCAGGAGGCGGCCACGAACGTGATCTTGCCGTCCAGGCCGGCCGTCAGGATCATGTCGGTGGTGTTCTCGGCCATCAGGCGATAGCGGGCCTCGCTGTCCTTCAGCGCCGCCTCGGCCGCCCGCCGCGCGGTCAGGTCCTCGATCTGCGAGATGAAATAGCGGGGCGAGCCGTCGGGATTGTCGACCCGCGACACCGCCAGCTGGATCCAGATGATCGAGCCGTCCTTGCGGATGTAGCGCTTGTCCATCCGATAGGTGGAGATCCGGCCGTTGTAGAGGTCCTCCACCAGGCTGAGATCGGCGTCCAGGTCGTCGGGGTGGGTGATGGCCTGGAAGTTCAGCGCCAGCATCTCCTCGCGGCTGTAGCCCACCATCTCGCACAGCATCGGATTGACCTTCAGGAAGGTCCCGTCCAGCCCGACCAGGCACTTGCCGATCGGCGCATGCTCGAAGGCGTTCTCGAACAGCTCCAGCTGTTCCTTCCGCTCGGTGATGTTGCGGAAGACGTTGACGATCTCCCTCGCCTGCCCCTGCGCGTCCCGGACGATATGGGGATTGCCCTCGAACCAGACCCAGCGGCCGTCGGCGGCCTGATAGCGGTGCTGCCGGTTGGCCAGCAGATCGGGAACCGAGCCCGTGAACAGCGGCCTGGAATTGGCGATCAGGCGTTCCCGGTCGTCCGGATGCACCAGCCGGTCGTACGGCGTGCCGACCAGGTCCTCGGGCTCGTAGCCCATCGTCCGGCAGGCGGGCGAGACGTAGAGCAGCGTCCCGTCGAGGGCGCAGCGGACGATGACGTCCGAGGTGTTCTCGGCCAGGAGCCGGTAGCGCGCCTCGCTGGCGGTCAGGTTCTCCAGATTGCGGACCTGGTCGGTCACGTCCTGGAACAGGCCGATCAGGGCGACGACCTGGCCGTGCTCGTCCAGCTCGCAACCGGCCTTGGACTGGACCACCCGCGCCTCGCCGTCCGGCCGGATCATCCGCGCCTGGAAGCTGGAGGTCGTCTTGCTGGCGATCGCCTCGGCCAGCCGGTCGGCGACCAGCGCCTGGTCGTCCGGATGGAACGCCTCCAGGCCCGACTGGAAGGTGGGGACGTAGGTCCGGCGGTCCGCGCCCCGGATCTCATAGAGCAGGTCCGACCAGTAGACCTCGCCGGTCACGAGGTCGTAGCGCCAGTGCGCGACGCCCGACATGGTCTCGGCCAGCTTCAGCAGGCGCGCCTGCTCCCAGCGCACGCGGTTGACGCGCATCCGCTCCAGCTCGTCGACGATGATGCGCGCCAGGGTCCGCAGGCGGTCCAGCTCGCGGTCGGTGGGACGCGGGCGGGGCTTGGTGTCGATGATGCAGAGCGTGCCGAGATTGTAGCCCTCCGGCGAGGTCAGCACGGCGCCGACATAGAAGCGCACGCCCATGTCGCCGACCACCGAGGGATAGTGGGCGAAACGCCGGTCCAGCGTGGCGTCCTCGACGATCATCACCGCGCCGGGGCCTTGCTCGATGGCCACGCTGCAGAACGCCTCGCTGCGCGGCGTCGAGCAATCCGTCAGCCCCTGGCGCGACTTGAACCACTGGCGCTCTTCGTCGATCAGCGAGACCAGGCCGATGGGCGCGTCGAACAGGTCGCACGCCAGCTGGGTCACGCGATCGAAAGCGGCGTCGGGCGACGTGTCCAGCACGCCGTAGCTCTGGAGCGCCCGGATACGCCTCGCTTCGTTGTGGTTCATACTGAGCCTCCGAGGCCTCAGCATGGGCCCAAAGGTCCGCAAAACCCGTTAAGGCGACCGCGACAATCGCGCGCGGGGCGTCGGGAACCACCGCCGGGCCGGAACCCGGCGGCGGTGGAAACCCGTCAGGGGCGCTTGGGGATTTCCAGGCCGCGCTGGACGGCCGGACGGGCGAGGCCCCGCTCCAGCCAGGCCGGCACGTGCTTGAGGCTGGCGTAGTCGACCAGATCGCCCGCGCCGTAGAAGCCGACCAGGTTGCGCACCCAGCCGAGGGTGGCGATGTCGGCGATGGTGTACTCGTCGCCCATGATCCAGTCGCGGTCGGCCAGGCGGGTCTCCAGGACGCCCAGCAGGCGCTTGGATTCGGCGACGTAGCGATCGCGCGGCCGCTTATCCTCGTAGTCCTTGCCCGCGAACTTGTGGAAGAAGCCGACCTGGCCGAACATCGGGCCGACGGCGGCCATCTGGAAGAACACCCAGGCCATGGTCTCGTAGCGCCGGGCCGGGTCCTTGGGCAGGAACTTACCGGTCTTCTCCGCCAGATAGACCAGGATCGCGCCGGACTCGAACAGGCCCAGCGGCTTACCGTCGGGGCCGTCGGGATCGATGATGGCGGGGATCTTGCCGTTGGGGTTCAGCGACAGGAATTCCGGTCCCCAGGTCTCGTTCTTGCCGATGTCGATGGTGTGCGGCTCGTACGGCAGGCCGATCTCCTCCAGCATGATCGACACCTTGACCCCGTTCGGCGTGGGCAGGCTGTAGAGCTGCAGGCGGTCGGGATGCTGGGCCGGCCAGCGCTTGGTGATCGGGAAGGCTGAGAGATCGGTCATCGTCGGCTCCGAAAGCAAAAGGCCGCCACTGCCGGCGCGGCCGAGCTTGTCAGATGGTCTCGCTCGGCGCGACGACAAGGCGCCGCCCGTCGAAAGCCTCGCCCCTCAGCCGCGTTGAGCCTTGGCGGGGGCCTTGGCGGGGACCTCGGCGTCCAGCACGACGCGGACCTTGGCCGCCAGGGCCGGGCCCAGATAGGGCTTGTCGATCATCGGGAATTCGTTGGCCCAGGACGCCGCCTCGTCGCCCACATAGCCGGAGGTCAGCAGGACCTTCAGCTCGGGCCGTACCTTGAGCGCGGCGTGGGCCAGCTCGACGCCGTTGACGCCGCCGGGCATGACCACGTCGGAGAACAGCAGGTCGAACGCCTTGCGGCTCTTCAGGCGCTTCAGAGCGGCCGCGGCCGTGTCGGCCGTGGTGACCTGATAGCCCAGCCCCTCCAGCGTCTCGACCGCCATGGCCAGCACCGCCGGATCGTCCTCGACCACCAGCACCCGTTCCGAGCCGCGGGCCGCCTCGGTCGTCTCGTCGCCGCCGCCGCGCTGGCTCAGCGCCGCCTGGCTCAGCGGCAGGGAAACCTCGAACACCGCGCCCTCCCCCGGCGCGCTGGTCACCGTGACCTCGCCGCCCGACTGCCGGACGAAGCCGTAGACCTGGGACAGGCCCAGGCCCGACCCCTTGCCGATCTCCTTGGTGGTGAAGAACGGCTCGAAGATGCGGGAGGCCACGTCGGCGTCCATGCCCTGGCCGGTGTCGCGCACCATCACCAGGATCCGGGGATCGTCCCCGCCGGTCGACTTGGTGGAGATCGACAGCAGACCCCCGCCTTCCATCGCGTCGCGGGCGTTGACCGCCAGGTTCAGCAGGGCGCTCTCGAACTGGGCGGGGTCGAGGTGGGCGGGCAGCGCCTCGGCCGCCAGGCTCAGCTCGATGCTGACCGCTTCGCCGACCGCCTGGCGCAGCAGCGGCGCGAAGTCGGAGATCAGGACGTTGAGGTCGACGGTCAGGGGATTGAGGCGCTGGCGGCGCGAGAACGCCAGCAACTGGCGGGTCAGGGCCCCGCCCTTCTCGGCCGCCAACCGCACGGCGTCGATCTGCCGGGCCAGCTCGTGCTGGTCGCCGGTCCGACGCTTGATCAGCTCGATATTGCCCAGAACAACCGTCAGCAAGTTGTTGAAATCGTGGGCGACGCCGCCGGTCAGCTGGCCCACGGCCTCCATCTTGCGGGCATGGCTCAGCTGCTCCTCCAGCCCCCGGCGCTCGGTGTTGTCCAGCAGCGTGCCGAACACCACCTGCCGGCCGCTCTCCTCGTCCTGGGCCAGCACGCCCTGGTCGATCAGCGACCGGTACGACCCGTCGGCGCACTGCCAGCGGTACTCGCAGGCGTAGGAACCGGACTTGCGGGCCTCGGCCTGGGCGCGCACCACGATGTCGACGTCGTCCGGATGGACCCGGCTGATGCCGAACTCGGCCGAGGCCAGGAAATCCTCGGCGGAGAAGCCGGTCAGCTCGATCACGTTGCCGCCGACGAACAGCGGCTCGTAGGGCGCGTCGGCCGTGCGCGAATGGAACACCACCGGCAGGGCGCGGAGGATCGCCTCCTGGCGCTCCTGGGTGCTCCGCAGGGCCCGCTCCGCGGCCAGCTTCTCGGCGTGGATGCGGGCGTTCTCCTCGATCAGCAGGCGGCGGCTCTCCGACTGCTGTTCCAGCTCCAGGGTCTTGATGTGCAGGTCGACCAGCACCTGCACCTTGGAGCGCAGGATGAAGGGATCGACCGGCTTGAACACCACGTCGACGGCCCCCGCCGAATAGGCCTTGAAGATGTGGGCCTCGTCGCGGAACACCGCCGTCAGGAAGACGATCGGCACGTCGCGGTTGCGCCGCCGCTGGCGGATCAGCTCGGCGGTCTCGTAGCCGTCCATGCCCGGCATGTGCAGGTCCAGCAGGATCACCGCGAAGTCGTCTACCAGCAGGCGTCGCAGCGCCTCCTCGCCCGACCGGGCGACGACCAGCTCCTGGCCCAGGGTCTCCAGCGCCTGGATCGCGGCGAACGCGTTGCGCTCGTCGTCATCGACGATGAGGATCCTCGTCCTTGGTCGGTCCTCGGGCGGCGGGGTCGCCTGATGCTTTACCGCGGGTACGGTCATTGCGCTGCGGTGCTGTGGATGGCGACGACGTTGTCTCCGGCCAGGCGCTGGGCGTCCGTGCGCTGGACCGAGACCCGCAGGACCGAGATCAGCTGGTCGATGTCCACGGGCTTGGAGACGTAGTCCGAGGCGCCCGCCTGGATGCACTTCTGGCGGTCGCCCTTCATCGCCTTGGCGGTGACCGCGATCACCGGCAGATCGGAGAACCGCGGTCGGGCCCGGATTTCACGCATGGTCTCGTACCCGTCCATGTCGGGCATCATGATGTCGACCAGCACCATATCCACCGAGGGCAGGCTGTCGAGCAGCTCCAAGCCTTCGCGGCCGCTCTCGGCGTAGCGCAGCTCGATGCCGTATTCCTCCAGCGCGCTGGCCAGCGAGAAGATGTTGCGGATGTCGTCGTCGATGACCACCGCCGTCAGCCCCGTCAGGACGGCGTCTGCGTGGCGGCTGTGGGCGATCATCGCCTTGGCCGGGCTGGACAGGCGGTCCAGCGGCGCGTGCAGCGACATGGTGACGTGGTCGATCAGCTGCTCGGGCGTGCGCGCCAGGCGGGCCAGGCCGGAGAACACCGCCAGGCGGAACCGGCGATCCTCCTCGGGATCCAGGTCGTCGGGCGCGTAGAGCACCGCCACCCCCGACGCCGCCCCGCGCTGCTTGAGGGTGTCGATGAACGGTCCGACCGGCCCGGCTCCGACGTCGATCACCAGGCAGCCGCCCTCCTCGACGAAGGCCTCGTCCGGCAGGTCGGCCAGGGCGGGAACCACCTTCACGGCCCCGATCGCCTCGCGCAGCGTGTCGGCGGCCTGGCCCTCGCCGCCGACCAGGATCGGAGCGCGGCCGGTCTCGGCCACCAGCTTCTTGACCTTCTCCAGGGTCGAGGCCACGGCCTCGCGCTCCACGGGCTTGCTGGTGAAGCCGAAGGCGCCCATCGACAGGCCGAGCCCGCCGTGGTCGTCGGCCGAGATCACCTGCACGGGGATGTGGCGGGTATCGGGCGTGCGCTTGAGCAGGTCCAGCAAAGCCAGGCCGTCCATGTCGGGCAGGCCGATGTCCAGCATGATGGCGTCCGGCGAGAAGCGGCGGGCCAGGGACGGCACGGCCGAGCCCTCGCCGGTCACCACGCCCTTGAAGCCGCCGTCGCGGACCAGCGACAGCAGGATCGAGGCGAAGCGGGTGTCGTCCTCGACGATCAGGATCACCGGGTCGCCTGGCTCGATCTGCTCGCGGTCGTCCACCACGGTCTCGGCCGGTTCGACCGATCCGGCCTCCGCCGTCGACAGACGGAAGGTCTGGACCGGCGAGGTGGCGGGACGCAGCGGCTGGGTGGGTTGGGGCTGGGCCGACGGGCTGAAGTTCAGCGGCAGGTACAGGGTGAAGGTGCTGCCCTGCCCGGGGGTCGAGACAACCCGCAGCTCACCGCCCAGCAGGCGGGTGATCTCGCGGCTGATCGACAGGCCCAGGCCCGTGCCGCCGTACTTGCGGCTAGTGGTGCCGTCGGCCTGCTGGAAGGCCTCGAAGATGATCCGCTGCTTGTCCTCGGGGATGCCGATCCCAGTGTCCTCGACCGAGAAGGCCAGCACCTGGCCGGCCTTGTTGAGGTGGTCGTTGCCCAGGGCCCAGCCGTCCTCGGCGCGGGCGATCGACAGGCGCACCGAGCCGGCCTGGGTGAACTTGAAGGCGTTGGACAGCAGGTTCTTGATCACCTGCTGCAGGCGCTTGTCGTCGGTGTACATCGAGCGCGGCAGGGCCGGGTCGATGTTGATGAAGAAGTCCAGCTTCTTGTCCTGGGCCAGCTGCGAGAAGGTGCGGTCGGTCTGGTCGCGGAGGCTGGCGAACGACATCTCGCCGATGTCGAGGGTGACGGTGCCGCTCTCGATCTTCGACAGGTCCAGGATGTCGTTGATCAGGCCCAGCAGGTCGGCGCCGGCGCTGTGGATGTTGCGGGCGAACTCCACCTGCTTGGCGCTGAGGTTCCCCTGCGCGTTCTCGCTGAGCATCTTGGACAGGATCAGCAGGCTGTTGAGCGGCGTGCGCAGCTCGTGGGACATGTTGGCCAGGAATTCGGACTTGTACTTCGAGGTCAGGGCCAGCTGTTCGGCCTTCTCCTCCAGCGCCGCCTTGGCCTGCTCGACCTCGGCGTTCTTGGCTTCCACCTGCTTGTTCTGAGCCGACAGCAGGACCGCCTTGTCCTCCAGCTCGGCGTTGGTCTGCTGCAGTTCGTCCTGCTTGGAGCGCAGCAGTTCTTCCGATTGCCGCAGCGACGCGGCCTGCAGTTCCAGGCGGTCGTTGGTCTTCTTCAGCTCCTCCTGCTGGGCCTGGAGTTCGGCGGTCAGCAGCTGGGACTGCTCGAGCAGGCCTTCGGTCCGCATGTTGGCGGCGATGGTCGACAGCACGATGCCGATGGATTCCATCAGCTGGTCGAGGAAGGCCTGCTGGGTCTCGTTGAAGGTCCCGAAGGTGGCCAGCTCGATCACCGCCTTCAGCTCGCCTTCAAATAGGGCGGGCAGGACGATGATGTTCTGCGGCGAGGCCTCGCCCAGACCCGAACTGATCTTGATGTATTCGGACGGGACGTTGGTCAGCAGGATGCGCTGGCGCTCGGCCGCGCACTGGCCGATCAGGCCCTCGCGCTGGCGCAGGCGGGCCGGCGGCCGGTCGCCCGGGTTGGAGGCGTAGCTGGCGGCCAGGTTCAGCACCGGCTCGCCGTTCACGTCGTGGTCGGAGACGTAGAACACCCCGTGCTGGGCGTTGATCAGCGGGGCCAGCTCCGACAGCACCAGGTTCGACACGGTCGACAGGTCGCGCTCGCCCTGCAGCATGCGGCTGAACCGGGCCAGGTTGGTCTTCAGCCAGTCCTGCTCGGTGTTCTTCAACGTCTGATCCTTCAGGTTCCGGATCATCTCGTTGATGTTGTCCTTCAGGGCTGCGACTTCCCCCGACGCCTCCACGGTGATCGACCGCGTCAGGTCGCCCTTGGTCACGGCGGTGGACACCTCGGCGATGGCACGGACCTGGGTGGTCAGGTTGGCGGCCAGTTCGTTGACGTTGTCGGTCAGGTCGCGCCACAGGCCGGCGGCGCCGGGCACCCGGGCCTGGCCGCCCAGCTTGCCTTCCGAACCCACTTCGCGGGCCACGTTGGTCACCTGGTCGGCGAAGGTGGCCAGGGTCTCGATCATGCCGTTGATGGTGTCGGCCAGCGAGGCGATCTCGCCCTTGGCGTCCAGGGTCAGCTTGCGCTTCAGGTTGCCCTGGGCGACGGCGGTCACGACGTCGGCGATGTTCCGCACCTGGCCGGTCAGGTTGGCGGCCATCATGTTGACGTTGTCGGTCAGGTCCTTCCAGGTGCCGGCCACGCCGGGCACCTGGGCCTGGCCGCCCAGCTTGCCTTCCGTGCCGACTTCCCGGGCCACGCGGGTCACTTCCGAGGCGAAGCCGTTCAGCTGGTCCACCATGACGTTGATGGTCGACTTCAGCTCCAGGATCTCGCCCTTCACGTCGACGGTGATCTTCTTGGAGAGGTCGCCCTTGGCGACGGCGGTGGTGACGTCGGCGATGTTACGCACCTGGCCGGTCAGGTTGGCGGCCATGAAGTTGACGTTGTCGGTCAGGTCCTTCCAGGTGCCGGCCACGCCTTTCACCTGCGCCTGACCGCCCAGCTTGCCTTCGGTGCCGACTTCCCGCGCCACCCGGGTCACTTCCGACGAGAACGAGTTCAGCTGGTCCACCATGACGTTGATGGTGTTCTTCAGCTCCAGGATCTCGCCGCGCACGTCGACGGTGATCTTCTTGGAGAGGTCGCCCATGGCGACGGCGGTGGTCACCTCGGCGATGTTCCGCACCTGACCCGTCAGGTTGCCGGCCATCAGGTTGACGTTGTCGGTCAGCTCCTTCCAGGTGCCGGCCACGCCCTTCACCTGCGCCTGACCGCCCAGCTTGCCTTCCGTACCCACTTCACGGGCCACGCGGGTCACTTCCGAGGCGAAGCCGTTCAGCTGGTCCACCATGACGTTGATGGTGTTCTTCAGCTCCAGGATCTCGCCGCGCACGTCGACGGTGATCTTCTTGGAGAGGTCACCGTTGGCGACGGCGGTGGTCACCTCGGCGATGTTGCGGACCTGGCCGGTCAGGTTGCCGGCCATGAAGTTGACGTTGTCGGTCAGGTCCTTCCAGGTGCCGGCCACGCCCTTCACCTGCGCCTGACCGCCCAGCTTGCCTTCGGTACCCACTTCGCGGGCCACGCGGGTCACTTCCGAGCTGAACGAGTTCAGCTGGTCCACCATGGTGTTGATGGTGTTCTTCAGCTCCAGGATCTCGCCGCGCACGTCGACGGTGATCTTCTTGCTGAGGTCGCCCATGGCGACGGCGGTGGTCACCTCGGCGATGTTGCGGACCTGGCCGGTCAGGTTGCCGGCCATCAGGTTGACGTTGTCGGTGAGGTCCTTCCAGGTGCCGGCGACGCCTTTCACGTTGGCCTGGCCGCCCAGCTTGCCTTCCGTACCCACTTCGCGGGCCACGCGGGTGACTTCCGAGGCGAAGGCGTTCAGCTGGTCCACCATGGTGTTGATGGTCGACTTCAGCTCCAGCACCTCGCCCTTCACGTCCACGGTGATCTTGCGGGAAAGGTCGCCGCGGGCCACGGCGGTGGTCACCTCGGCGATGTTGCGGACCTGGCCGGTCAGGTTGCCGGCCATCAGGTTGACGTTGTCAGTCAGCTCCTTCCAGGTGCCGGCCACGCCCTTCACGTTGGCCTGGCCGCCCAGCTTGCCTTCCGTACCCACTTCGCGGGCCACGCGGGTCACTTCCGAGGCGAAGCTGTTGAGCTGGTCCACCATGGTGTTGATGGTGTTCTTCAGCTCCAGCACCTCGCCCTTCACGTCCACGGTGATCTTGCGCGAGAGGTCGCCGTTGGCGACGGCGGTGGTCACCTCGGCGATGTTGCGGACCTGGCCGGTCAGGTTGGCGGCCATCAGGTTGACGTTGTCGGTCAGGTCCTTCCAGGTGCCGGCCACGCCTTTCACCTGCGCCTGGCCGCCCAGCTTGCCCTCGGTGCCGACTTCCCGCGCCACGCGGGTCACTTCCGAGGCGAACGAGCCCAGCTGGCCCACCATGGTGTTCACGACCTTGCCGATGCGCAGGAACTCGCCGCGCAGGGGGCGTTCCTCGTTCTCGAGGTCCATGGTCTGGGAAAGATCGCCCTTGGCGGTGGCGCCGATCACGCGGGCCATTTCGGCGGTCGGGTGGACCATGTCGGTGATCAGGTTGTTGACCGCCTCGACGCTGGCCGCCCAAGAGCCCGTGGCGCCCGGCAGACGGGCGCGATGGTTGATCTTGCCCTGCTTGCCGACCACGTCGCCGAGGCGTTCGAACTCTTTGCTGATTTGATCGTTCAGGTTGACGGCGTCGTTGAACGCCTCGGCCAGTTCACCGTCCAGACCGGACAGGTCGGTGGGCAGTCGCACCGAGAAATCGCCGCGCCGGAAGGCGCGCAGGGCGGCCAGGAGCTGGTGGTTGTCGAGCCCGCGCTGCTGCGCTTTGGACTGTGCCGCCGGCATTGAACATACTCCACGTCGAAAACGTTCGATCACGTGGGCGGCGCTAAATGAGACGACGGTCCAGGCTTTTGAAGCGGTTCACGCTCTCGACAACCTAGACCGGTCCTCATGACCCCCCGAACGGGTCCAACGCGGGGGCAAATCTTTGGTTCCGCTTTACGGTGAAGCTTTTTAAGGCGGTGCGCGACCGGCCTAGCGGGCCAGCTTCGCGCGGACCGAGGCTTCGACCTTGTCGACGCCGCGCAGGGCGTCGCCCGAGGCCTCCAGCTGGCTCTTGAAGACGTGGAGATCGCCAGTGTCGATGCGGCGGACCTTCTTGTCGCGGGCCCATTCCAACCCGATCGTCTGGCCCAGCCGGCAGGCCTTGGGCAGCAGCGCGGCCCGCTCGGCCGGCCCGCCGCGGATCAGCAGCTTGCCGACGATGTCGTTCCAGTTGGGGGAGCCGGCAAAGCACATCGGCAGATGATCGCACTCGCCGGTCCAGAACCGCCGGTACCAGCGCTGGTGCAGCGCCGTGTCGAACCGCAGGGCGGCCGGATCGAGCTGGGACCGGCAGTCGGCGCGGACATAGTCCTGGGCGTGGGCGCCGCCGGCCAGGCCCACCGTCAGCGCGGTCAGGAGGGCCGTCGCCGTCCCACGGTGCGCCATCGTCCTAGACCATGCTCGCCATCGGGCCGTCCGCGCGGCCGTCGACGAACTGGCGCACATAGGGATTGTCCGTCCGGTCGAGCTCGGCCGGGGTCCCGCGCCAGATGATCTTGCCGGCGTTCAGCATGGCGATCTCGTCGCCGATCGTGCGGGCCGACGCCAGGTCGTGCGTGATCGACACCGCGGTGCAGCCCAGCCCCCTCACCTGCTCGACGATCAGTTCGTTGATCGCCGACGAGGTGATCGGGTCCAGGCCCGTGGTCGGCTCGTCGAAGAAGATGATCTCGGGATTGGCCACCACCGCCCGGGCCAGGCCGACCCGCTTCTGCATGCCGCCCGACAGTTCCGACGGATAGGAGTCGGCGACATGGGCGGCGAGGTGGACGCGGCCCAGGGCCTCGATCGCCCGCGCCTTGGCCTCCTTGCGGGGCACGCCGTCGGCGTTGATCAGGCGGAAGGCGACGTTCTCCCAGACGCTGAGGCTGTCGAACAGCGCCGCGCCCTGGAACAATACGCCGATGCGCTCGAACAGCTTGCGGCGCGACGCCCCGCCCATACCCAGCAGGTCCTCGCCATCGACCAGCACCTTGCCGGCGTCGGGACGCACCAGGCCCATGGCGACCTTGATGGTCACCGACTTGCCCTGACCGGACCCGCCGATGATCACCAGCGACTTCCCCGCCGCGACGCTCAGGTCCAGCCCGTCCAGGACCGGACCGTCGAAGCGCTTGCGCACGCCCTTCCATTCGAGTTTCGGCGTCTGGGTCATGCGGCGGTGAACAGCGTTGTGAGGAAGTAGTCGGAGGCGAAGATCAGGATCGCCGAGGACACCACCGCGTGGGTGGTCGCCCGGCCTACGCCCCGCGCGCCGCCCTTGGCGTTGTAGCCGTGGTAGCACCCCATCAGGGCGACGATGAACCCGAACACGGCCGCCTTGATCAGGCCCGAACCGACGTCCCAGCCCTGGATGAAATTCATCGTGTTGCGCACGTAGATCGTCGAGTTGAAGTCCAGGATCCGCACCGCCACCAGCCAGCCGCCGGCCACGCCGATGATGTCGGCGACCAGGGTCAGCAGCGGCAGGACCAGGGTCGCGGCCAGCAGGCGCGGCGCGACCAGGTAGCGGAACGGGTCGGTCGACAACGTGCGCATGGCGTCGATCTGCTCGGTGGCCCGCATCGCCCCGATCTCGGCGGCGATGGCGGCCGACACCCGTCCCGCCAGCATCAGGGCCGCCAGCACGGGACCCAGCTCGCGCGTGATGCCCAGGGCGACGATCTGCGGCATCACCTGCTCGGCGTTGAAGCGCCCGCCGCCGGTATAGATGTTCAGCCCCAGGGCCGCGCCGGTGAAGATCGCCGTCAGCCCGACGACCGGCAGGGAGAAGAAGCCGATGGCCGCCAGCTGGCGCACCAGCTGGATCGGGAACCAGGGCGGGGTGAACACCGAGACGACGCCGCGCACGGCGAAGACCCCGACCCCGCCCACCATGCGCAGGGCGCCCAGGGTCGAGCGCCCGATGGTGCGCAGGGGCTTGAAGATGCCCGGGATCGCGGCTTGGACCGCGGCCATCTCAGTAGCTGTCCGGAGCCGTGGCGGCGGACGCGGCGGGCGGCGTCTCACCGGCCGCCGGCGCGGCGCCCCCTTGGGGCCGCATCACCGAGCCGATCAGGCCGAACAGGTCGACCGCGCCCTGGGTGTTGTCGATCTCGCCGCCGGGCTTGATGTCGTCGGGCGCGCCGCCGGGGGCGATCGCCACGTGGACGCCGCCCAGCAGGCTGTCGCTGGTGACCTTGGCGGTGGAGTCCGAGGGCAGCTTGACGTCCGGATCCAGGGTCAGCTTGGTCACCGCCAGATAGGTCTTGGGATCCAGTTTGATTTCCGAAACCGTGCCCACCTTCACGCCCGCGACGCTGACCGCCGCGCCTGGCGCCAGGGAGCCGACCTGGCCGAACTTGGCCGTGACGTCATAGCCGCCCGGCTTGCGGCCCACGCCGCCGACGCTCAGCGAATAGACCAGGAAACCCGCCGCCAGGACGAGCACGAGGAGACCCATCAAGGTCTCGGCCCATTGTTCGCGCAACCCCATGTCCAGAGTCCCCCGCTCTTATCGCGACGCCGGACGCTGGGCGTCGCGCTGCAGTTGGCTGATCAGCACGTCGACGTTGCCGCCGGCGTTGTCGATGGTCGAAACGAAATCCTGCTGCTGGGTGATCGCCAGCCACACGCCCTTGAACTGGACGTCGACGACCTTCCACGCGGTCCCGCCGCCCAGCACCCGCCAGGACACCTGCACCGGCTGGCCCAGCTGGCCGCCCGAGATCGTGGTGTTGACGATCACGTCGCCCGGCTTGCGCACCGTCGAGCCCGTCACCTTCAGGGTCTCGCCGTGATAATCGCTGATGCGGTTCTGGTAGACGCTCTCGGCATAGACGCGGAACGCCGCCGCGAAGCGGGTCCGCTGGTCCGGCGTGATGGTGCGGGCGTACTTGCCCAGCACGAAATTGGTGATCCGCGGCACGTCGGCCAGTTCGTCGATGCCCTGGTGGAAGGTCGCCTTCTTCTGGGCCACGCTCTGGTTCTTGTCGGCCAGGACCGAGATCACCCGCTGGGCCCGCGTCTGGACGAACTGCTCGGCCTGCGGCTCGCGCTGGCCCTGCGCCAGGGCCGGGGCGGCCTGGGTCATGACGCCGAGGCCGACCAGGGCGACCAGGGCCAGTTGGGCGAAGCGGCGTGTGGGATGGGCGTTCGTCATGGGCGTATCCGGGGGATCTATTGTGGTTCGGGAGGGGCCGCGGGGGCGGCCGGCTCGGACGTGGCGGGTTGGGGCGTAGCGGATTCGGCGGGAACGGTCGAAGTCTCGGGCGGCGGGGCGACAGGATCGGTCGCGGCCGGGACGTCGTCGAAGTCGGGCAGTTCCTGCACCGCGCCCGTCGCCTCGCGGATCAGGGCCTCGCGGTGCTGGCCATAGGCCGAGCGCGCGGTGGCGTAGGGATCGACCGCCTGGTCCAGCGCCCGGAACGCCAGGTCGGCGTTGGCGCGGGTGTCGATCGTCTGGGTGACCAGGCGCGTGATGCCGAACGGGCTGGTCCAGCCCTGCCCCGCCAGGCCGATCGGGTCGGTGAAGAAGTCGAACACCCGGCCGACGCCGTCGCGGAAGTTCAGCGGGCCCAGCACCGGCACGTACAGATAGGGGCCGGGCTTGACGCCGTAGCGGCCGAAGGTCTGGCCGAAGTCGGCGTCGTGGGAGCGGATGCCCATGCCGGCGGCGACATCGAACAGGCCCAGCACCCCGACGGTGGAGTTGATCGCGAACCGCGCCGTGGTCCGGCCTGCCCGCTTGGGCTTGCCCTGCAGGACGTCGTTCAGGAACGTGCTCGGTTCGCCCAGATTGTAGACGAAGGCGCTGACCCGGTGCCGGACAGGCGTCGGCGTCACCGCCATGTAGCCGTGCGTGACGGGCCGGAAAACGGCGCGGTCCAGACCCATGCTGAACGCGTAGCTGCCCCGGTTGAAGCCCTCGAGCGGATCGTACTCGATCTGCGCCATGTCCGACGCCGCGTCCGGCGCGGCGACCAGCGGGATGGGCGTTTCGACCGAGGCCCGGGCGTGCGCCGACGATGCCGCCGCCGAGACCCCCCCAGCGGCGATCACGGCCAGAGCCATGGTCGCTGTCCGTACACTCACGCTCAAGCCCTGCATTTTCTTCAGTATCTTCGTGGCCGACCCACCGATCCTCCTGGCGTTTCGCCAGGCGTCGGCAGGAGGCATGTAGGCGCCGCTCGAAGCTAGGCAAGGGCTAAGGGCCCCCAGAACGTCATCCGCGTACGGAAGCTGAACCATGGTGCAAAATCGTGACGCCCGGCCAAGGTTGGCTCAACACAACTTTCGAGACGCATGATCTTTACCTTGTCGCGATGGTGGAGATTGGGCAGACTTCCTCGTCAAAGCGAGGCGAGCCATGGACCGTTTGCGTGCGCCGTTCTTCTGGCTGGCGGGCTTCGTCCTGCTGGTGGCCCTGCTGATCGAATGCGCGTCGGCGTTCATCCTGGACGCCGTGCACCAGGCCGGCTTCGAGGCCTCGACCCCGGGCCTGGGCATCCGCTACCTGCCGGTCCTCGACGGCCTGCTGCTCTACACCGTCGCCCTGATGGGCCTGGGCATCCTGCTGTCCCGCAGCGTGATCGGCCGGATCCAGGGCATCGTCACCCTGGTGATCGCCTTCTTCGGCCTGCTGGGCGCGATCGTCATGGCCCTGGCGGCCCTGGGGCTGCTGATCCTGATGGTCACCCTGCTGGTGGCCATCCCGTTCGGGACCATCGCCTATTTCGCCGCCTTCGCCGACTTCCCGACGGGCGCGGCCACCGCCACCCTGGGCCTGATCCTGATCCTCAAGATCGCCTTCTGCATCCTGCTGATCCTGGCCCACGAGCGCTTCCTGCAGAACAAGGGCATCGTCATCCTGAGCGCGGTCTCGATCGGTGCGACCCTGCTGCTGGCCTTCCTGATCGACTTCCCGCCGGGCTTCCTGGCCAGCATCACCGACGCCATCGGCGCGCTGATCATCGCCATCGTCGGCGCGATCTGGCTGTTGATCCTGCTGATCGGATCGATCCTGGCGACGATCTCGGCGCTGCGGACCGTGCGGGTCTAGACGCGGGTCACCGCACCGTCACCTCCAACGGCTGGTCGCCCAGGGGCTTGATCTCGATCACGCCGCCCGAGCGATAGATCACGGCCGAGACGTCGTCGTCCTTGGCGCGGCAGAGGAACTGGTCGCCGGACCTCCGGACCTTCCGCCAGGCGTCCCCGCAGTCGTCGACCTCGTCCTCGTCCAGGCGGGTGTTCTCGGCGCACAGGCACACGGCCTGGGGGCTGGTCTCCCCCTGCCCGGGCGCCAGGACCGTATAGGTCGCGACCGCGCCTCGCCCCTGGATCAGTCGAAGACGAGCCATTCGCATGTCCTTATTGGCTGCCGGGACGGACACGGTCTGGGACTGGCGGTCCTCGCCGGCCGGGAATTCGACCACCTCGGCCTTCTTGAACAGCTTCGGCGCGAACGGACGCGAGATGCTGCCCATGACGGCGGCCATGGACGGAGGCTCCCAGTCCGCCAGGGCGTCCTCGTCGATATTGCCGTTGCTGTCCGTGGGCGGCCCGTGGGCCGACGGCGGCGCGGGCGGCGTGGTGGCGCGGTAGACGGCCACGCCGATCGCCACGACGAAGCCGAGGACGATGAGGATCAGGATGATGATGACGATCTTCATCGGCGCGGCTCACCCATAACCGGCCATCATGATGGCCACGAACGCGGCGCCCAGTCCCGCCACGCCGATCACCGAGGTGACGATGGCCAGCGGCCAGGGCCAGCAGACCCAGCCCGTCACCGTGCCGCTGCCGTCCAGGAACCGCTGGCCGGTCCGGTCCGTGGGGTTGGCGATGCCGTAGGCCATCACCTCCCAGGGATTGTCGAAATAGGTCCACCAGGTGATCGCGTCCCCGATCCGGCGGCTGGAATCGATCAGGCCGGCGATCAGGGCCGGGATCAGGGTCACCAGCATCCAGCCGACATAGGAGAACCAGAAGAACGGCCCTAGCAGCCGGTTCTGCCAGATGTGGATCGTCTCGTGCTTGAACAGGTCCGTCGTCGGGTCCCAGGCGTCGGTGTTGCTCATCACCGCGCCCTGGGTGAAGGCGAAGCCCGACCGCACCGCGAAGCCCTGCTTGTAGCGGTGGGCGTCGTGGCGGTTCTCGTCGGGACCGTCGCCATGGTCGCCCCAGGCGAAGTTGATCAGGTGCATCAGGACGCCGTTGGTGTTGCCGCCCAGCCCCCATGTGACGTCCAGCAGGAAGGCCGGCGCGCCCAGGCCCGCCCATTTGTGGGTGGCCCACAGGCCGTCGAACAGGCCCACCAGCCCGCCGACCACCAGGGCGATCCACAACAGCGCCTCCACGCCGATCACGGGATGGCCGAAGCCCAGCGAGATCAGGTTCACCACGCCCGGCCAGATGAAGAACAGCAGGCTGGTCACGGTGATCGCCGCGTCCGAGTCCCCGCCGACGCTCAGCATGATGCTGATGAAGGTCCGCGCCAGGAAGGCGCCGAGCGTCGCGGTGAGGAAGGTCTCCAGCACGCGCCACAGCGCCGCGCTCCCGTCGCCCTTGGCCAATCGCACGATCAGGGCCACCAGCGCCCCGGCCACGCCGAAGGCCAGGGATCCGAGGATGGCCTCCAGAGAGAAGATCCGCTCCATGATGCACTCCTTACGGACCCGCCGAAGCGGGTCCCCCTCCTGCACGATCGCCGGACCCGCGCCGGGCGGGTCCGGGGGTTTGGACGCCTAGCCCGCGGGCGACGCGACCTTGGTTCTCGGGATGATCCGCTCGGGCCGGCAGGCGCGATAGCGGGACGGACCCGCCGCGTTCTCCTGGGCCACGACGGTGCGCCGCTCGCCGGTGACGCAGACGTGGTCGCCGTTGTAGCCGTCGCGCCAGACATAGCCCATCAGACAGGTGTCCGGACCGTACGGACCGCCGTTCGGATTGCGGCGCGCGCCGGCCTGGCCGTTCTCCAAACGGGCCAGGTAGCTGGACTCGGGCGGGACGCAGACCCGGTCGTTGGGCCAGGCCCCGCGCCAGACAAAGCCGTCGATGCAGGCGCCGACCGCCGGATCGCAATTGGCCTCGGCCGGTTCGATGATCGGCGGTTCCTCCTTGGGTTCCTCCGGCGGGGGTGTGACGGCCGGCAGGGGGATGGCCACCGTCAGCAGGATCGTCTCGCTCTTCTTGGCCTTGACGTCGGCGGCGGGCGACTGGTCCAGCACGGTGTCCGGGGCCTTGTCGATTTCCTTGTCGGTCCGCTTGACGGACTTGTAGCCGGCCTTGTCCAGCGCTTTGACGGCGTCGGCATAGGGTTGGCCGACCACGTTCGGGACCTTGCCCCCTCCGCCCAACGCCACGACAGCGATGATCACGGCGATCACCAGGACCAGCACCCCGCCGGCCACCGCGATGATCCACCACGGGAACGGCTTCTTGGGCGGCGGCGCGGGGCCGGCGGCCGGCACGGTGACCGTCGCCGCCGTGCTGTCGGTGCTGTCGTTGTCGGGGTCGTTGACGTTGGTGGCCCGCAACTTGATCCGGTGCTGGCCCGGCGGCGCCGCGGCCGGGATCTTGGCGACCACGGTCACGGTCTGGTTCTCGCCCGCCGCGACCGGCCGTTCCGATTCCCCCTGGACCTGGTACCACTCGGGTTTGCCCTCGCCCTGGACCTGGACGCTGAAGCGCGCGGTCAGGCCCTCGCCCGTCTTGTTGGTGACGCCGAAGACGGCGCTGCCCTTGTGGAAGCCGCCCTCGGTCTTCAGGGCGACGGTGGTCGGTCCGTCCGGAATCTCGAAACTCGGCATGTCCTGATCCTTGGGTTCGACGTCCTTGCGGTCGACGCCGCGCCGCGGGCTTCGCGCCCGCGACGCGGCGCGCGATCACTTCGGCAGGGTCCTCAGCGTGGTCGGCGCGACCGTCTTCACCGACCGCATCTGGGTGCTGTAGGTCAGGATGTTCGCGTCCACGATCGCCCGGCAGAACGCGATGTTCGCCTGGGCGCTGGCGACCGTGATGTTCACCCGGGTGCCCAGGGCGACCCTGGTCTTCGGCTCGATGCTCTGGGTCATGATCATGTTGGGCGTCCCCACGCAGGTGGAGCCGATCGACCCGATGTCGGTCCCGGCGTTCTTCAGCGCCTGGATGCCCGCGATCCCGCCGATCTGCGGGCTGAGCAGGTTGGGCACGACCACGCCGGGATCAGTCGTCAAGGCCACGACGCTGCCCTTGGGGGCCTTGGTGTCGCCGGCCGGATTCTGAACCAGGACGGAGTCCGGCTGTTGACCGGAGGCCTTCCCGACCGCCGACGTGACCTTGAAGCCGCGATCCTCGAGCAGCGCCTGCGCGGCCACCAGCGGCTTGCCGGCGACGCTCGGCACGGCCACCGTCTCGCCGACGGCCACGGTCAGCTTGACCTCGGTCGTCGCGGGATCTGCCTGCGCGTCGGCCGCGGGTTCCTGCTTGAACACCTGACCCAGGGTCTTGTCGCTGGAGACCTCCTCGATCGCCGGCCCGACCTTGAAGCCGGCCTTCTCGAGCACGGCGGCGGCGTCGGGATAGTCCAGCCCGGTCACGCCGGGCACGGCGACCGTCGGCACGCCCGCGACGGTCAGCTTGACCCGGGTCGTCTTGGGATCGGCCTTCGTGCCGGCCGCGGGGTCCTGCAGGAACACCTTGTCCAGGGGCTCCTTGCCGGGCGGCGCCTGTCTGATCTCCGGTTCGGCCCCGTAGCCCTTGTCCTTCAGGGCCGAGACGGCGGAGGCGTAGTCCATCCCGATCACCTTCGGGACCTTGGAGCCGCCGCTCATGACCACGACGGCGATGATCACGCCGATCACCAGCACCAGCACGCCGCCGGCCACCGCGATGATCCACCACGGGAACGGCTTCTTCTTGACCTGCGGCTTGACGACCGCCGGGATCGTGATGGCCGCGGCGGTGCTGTCGGTGCTGTCGTTGTCCGGGTCGTTGACGTTGGTGGCCCGCAGCTTGATCCGATGCTGGCCGGCCGGCGTCGCGGCGGGGATCTTCGCCAGCACCGTGACCGTCTGGGTCTCGCCGGCGGCAACGGGCCGCTCGGGTTCGCCCTGGATCTGATACCATTCGGCCTTGCCGGCGCCCTGGATCTGCACGCTGAACCGGGCGGTCAGCCCCTCCCCGGTCTTGTTGGTGACGTTGAACACGGCGTTGCCCTTGTGGAAGCCGGCCTCCGTCTTCAGGGCTACGGTCGTGGGGCCGTCCGGAATCTCGAAACTCGGCATGGGCGTTCGTCCTCGTGCTCGCGATCAGGCTGCAGAAAATTCGATTTCGTAGGTCGTGTAGGCGGGACGCTCTTCGTCGACGATCCGACGCACTAGATCGGCCAAAGGCCGTGCGGCTGCCGGGGCGACGACGCGCAGGTGGAAGCACCGTGCGACGCCTTTGGGCCCGGGCGGGTTCTCCTCCACGGCGTAGCCGGAGACCCCGGTCGCCACGGTCAGGATGCGTTCGAGGGTCCGGCGAGTGCCGCGCCAGCGCGCCAGCTCGGCCGCCTCCAGGCACAGCAGCCGCAGGCGGCCCATCCCGGCGGCGTAGCGCGGCGCGCCCTCGCCTGGGCGTCCGCCGGTCCAGTCCAGATAGCGGTCCAGGTCCAGCCAGCGGGCCAGCATCAGGGCGAAGTTCGGCGGCGCGCGCATCGGGTCGACGTGGGCGTCGAGGGTCGCCAGGGCGTTCTCGGCCGGCGCCTGCAGCATCTCCATCACCTCCAGCGTCGCCGCCAGCGGCTTCTTCGGCGCGATGGCGGACTGGTAGGTCTCGGGCAGCAGGCGGGCGATGCGGGCGCGGTCCATCGTCAGCCCCCCGTATCGTCGTCGATCACCACCGAAAGGTGGTGTTGGTCGGCGCAATAGAGCCAGTTGGGCGGCAGCGGGATGCGGTCGGTGAACACCGTGGCCGAGGCGGTGGCGAAGTGCTGGGCCCCGTCCAGGCTGCGGTAGACGCCCATGGGGCCGCCCGCGAACACCATCGGCGCCGCGCCGGCGACAGGCGTCGCCGCCACGCTGGACACCACGTGCAGCAGCCGTTCGGTGTCGCGGATGGGCAGGCCGGCGTCCAGCGGCGCGGCCCGCCAGGACGGAGCGGCCGCCGTGGTGTCCAGGGCCAGCACGCCGCCGCGGTTCGACCCGGCGAACACCCACTGGTCGGCGAAAGCCAGCCCTTCGCACGAGCCGCCCTGCCAGCCGATGTTGAACGGCTTAAAGCCCTCGGGATCGTCGGCGCCGCCCGACCGCAGCTCCACCCGGAAGGCGCCCGAGCCCTGCTGACCGGCCTCGGCCGCCGCCGCCGCCCACAGGAAATCGCGAGCGTTGAAGCGCTGCACCGTCAGGCTGCGGATGTCCTGGTTGACCAGGCCGATGGGATGGAAGCTCTCGGACACCCCGCCCAGCGCTGACAGATAGACCCCGCCCTTGACCCGGGCGGCCACCGCGACCTGCACCACCCCGGCCGACGAGACCGAGGTCGTCACGGCGTAAAAGCCCTTGGTGTCGCGGGTCTTGTCCACCACCACGGGGGCGGGACCGGCGTCGCCGAACGGCTTGAGCTGGCGAAGGCCCTCGCCCGTGGCGATCAGCAGCAGGGGCGAGCCTTCGCGGTCGAGCCAGTCGGCGTCGGACACGTCGCTGTTGAACACCGCCGCCTCGGTCTTCCAGGTCTCGCCGCAGTCGCGCGACACGTGGATGGCCCCGCCGGCCTTGCGGACGACGCCCAGCGCCATCAGGCCCGGCCGGTCGCGGTGGCGGCGCACGAACAGCGGCCGGTCGCCGTCGGCCTTGAACACCACCGACCAGGTGTTGCCGTCGTCGAGGCTGCGGTGCAGGCCCTGGTTGGTGGCGGCGAACCAGGTGCGGGGCTGGTGCGGGTCGCGCAGCAGGTCGGCCACGTCCCGGTCAGGCGCTTCGCCAATGGTCAGCCGAAGCTGGTCGGCGTAGCGCACGCTGGGATCGGCCAGCATGGCCTCGTAGACGTCGGAGGCGCGCAGCACCTGGCCGAAGGGCTCGTCGCGCAACGGCGAGAACAGCTTGTTGAGCCGGACGCGCAGCCGGGCCTCGACCGCCGGGGCGTCCTCCTCGCGGCTGACCACCACGCGCGCGGCCACCGACACGGGGCGGACCCTGGCCCAGCCCACCGAGGTCTGCACGCCCAGCGGCCGGCGCTGGTCGACGGCCTTCTGGACGCGGGCCCGCAGGTCCTCGCTCCGGCGATCGACCACCGCCTGGGCGGTCACGCCCGCATCGGGCAGCGTCTCGGGATCGACGGCCGGCACCAGCAGGATCTCGACCACCCCGGGGGCGGCGTGGGCCCAGACCTGTGACTGGGCGTAGGCCTTGGCGCGAGCCACGGCCCCGACGCTGAGCGCCACCCGCTCGAAGTCGCGGGCGGTGACCGCGCAGCGCATGGAGGTCAGTTCCAGTGGCCCGCGCCGCACCGCCGCCTGGACGGTCTCGGCCTCGGCCCCGCCGGCGGCGCGCGCCGCGTTGGTCACCGCCAGACCCGCGATCGGGGTCTTGAACACCGTGAGGACGCCGGGCGCCACATTGCCGGCCCGCCCGCCGCCGACGCGATACCAGACCCGGATGTCGCGCCCCAGGGCCGGCACGGCCGACAGCGGGGTGGAGCCCTCTCCGGCCATGGCCGGCGCGAACTGGATGCGGCCCGTAGCGCGGTCGACCTTGTAGACGCAGTCGGTGGGCGCGGCGTCGGCGAAGCTGAAGACCTCGCGCCAGATGCGATAGCTCTTGTCGCCCAGCGTGCGCGACACCGCCCCGTCGGCCAGCTCGGCGCTGTCGGCCTCGACGCCGACGATCAGGTCCAGCCCGTCGCCGGAGGGGGCGATGATCGGCGGACGCCGCACCTGCACGCTGAGGCCGGGCGCGCCTGTGCCGGCGCCGACCGACTCGGCCTCGACCGTCTCGCAATGGAGGGCCGGCGCGTCGACGCTCTTCTGGTCGGGCGGCAGGATCGCGGCCTGGGTGACCACGAACGTCACCGAGCCGTCGCTGGTGGCGATCCGCGCCCCGGCGGGGATCGTGATCCGCCCATTGCCCTCGGTGCGGGTGAAGGTCAGGGTCGCGGCGGCCGCGGCCGGCGGCCGGATCTGGGCGCCGACTAAGTTCAGCAGGCTGACATACAGCTTCTCCGGCACGCGATTGAGCCGGTACAGCATGGTGTCGGTCAGGTAGGCGAAGGTCTCCAGCAGGGTGATGCCGGGATCGCTGGGATTGCGGTCGGTCCATTCCGGGCACGAGCGGTCGATCACCTTGACGGCGTCGGCCATCAGCTCGGTGAAGGTGCGGTCATCCAGCTTGGGGGTGGGCAAGGGCATCAGGCGGCCTCCCCTTGCAGGTCGAGGCCGAACTGCAGCTGACCCGGCTGGTTGCTGCTGCGCACCCGGTAGTCCAGGGAGACGTTCAGCTGGCTGGGCGCGGCGGGATCGACGCCCGCGTCCAACCGCACGATCTCGATCCGGGGCTCCCAGCGCTTGAGCGACTGGCGCACGTAGTGGATGGCCAGGCCGGCGGTCGTGGCGTCGTTGGGCGCGAACATCAGCCGATGCAGCGGACAGCCGTAGCTGGGCCGCATCACGCGCTCGCCGGGTATGGTGGTCAGCAGCAGGATGATCGCCTGGCGCACGGCGTCGGCGCCGCTCACCTCGGCCAGCCGCCCCGCCGGCGACAGGACCAGCCCCGCCGGCCGCCGCAGCTCGGACGTGGCTCCGCCCAGCTCCGCGCCCTCGAACCGGATGCCCCGAACGCTCTTCATGCTCAACTCCCGGCCGCCACGAGGCGCTGGCCAGGATCGACCACGCGATAATTGACCGTGCCCGGCGGCGACCCGTCGGTAAGCCCCGTCACCGTGTCCAGGCACACCGCCCGGCCGCCGATGGTGACGAAGGTCGAATAGCCCTGCTTGACCGCGAGCGTGGTCAGGCAGGGGCGCAGGCCGATGACCGGATTGGCGTTCGGACAGGCCGAGATGGGCCGCGACTGCGGGTTGGGATTGACCAGCGCCAGCCGGCTCTTGATGCGCACCAGGGTCTGGGTGGGGGCTATGCCCACCCGGCCGCCATGGTCGCAGACCAGCGTCGCGTCCTGGGTCAACCATAGCATGCTCAACCCTCCTCGAACGCGACGGCGGCGGCGCGGATCGTCAGCCGGCGGCCCGGGGCCTCGATGACCAGGTCGCCGCTGGCCCTCAGGCGCGAACCGTTGGGGCCGAACTCGAACAGGCCGCCGGCGCGGGTCTCCAGCCGCGCCAGGGCGTCGACGCTGTCCAGGGTCAGCACCTGGCCGCCCGGCGTCCGCACGGTGAAGGCGCGCGCCCCGGCCGTCCCCGCGCCGCGCGGTCCCGGCGCGGTGCGTTCGCCATAGAGGCCGCCCAGGACCACGCCGCGCGCGGGATCGCCGTCCGGGAACAGCACCAGCACGTCGTCCTCCGGCTCCGGCAGGATGGCGACGCCCTTCTCGGCGCCCGCGCCCAGCAGCAGCACCGACATCCAGCCGGTCTCGACATCGCCCAGCACCGGCAGCTTGACCCGGACCCGCGCCAAGCCGTCGGGATCGTCGGCGTCGGTCACCTTGCCCAGGGTGAAGGCCGGCGTGCGCGGCCGGTCGGGCCGGGCCGGCGGTTCGGTCGAGATCTCGACCACGTAGCCGCGGGCTTCCTCGAAGCGATGCAGGGCCCGCGTCACCACGCAGCGGCCGTCGACCAGGTCGCCCAGGCCTTCCACATTCACCGGCCGCCCCGGGCGCAGATGGGTGTCGCCCTCGACCACCGCGTCCAGCAGCACGGCGCGCGCCACCGCCCGGTCGAGATCGGCCTGGGCCAGGCTCTCGGCCTCGGCGGCGTCGGCCGCCAGGCGATTGAACAGGGTCCGTCCGCCCAGGTCCGGGAAGGCCGTCAGCCCGCCGTCGCGCAGTTCCTCGGCGTCCTGCCGCGCCAGGCCCGCCCGGGCGTTGGCCGCGACCGCCCGCGACGGGTCCCACGACTGGGCGCTGGTCCAGGGGCGCAGCGAGTCCGCCCCCGCCGAGGCCCGCGCCTCGATGATCTCGCGCCGCATCCGCAGCGGAATCGGCTCGCCCTCGCCCGCCAGGCTGATCAGCCGCAGGTCGGTCCCCTCCACCACCAGATAGAGGCCCGCGTCCCGCGCCAGGTCGACCACCAGGTCGAAGTCGTTCTGGTCGTGCTGGACGATCAGGGCGCGGGTCGGCGGATGCTCGGCGCACTGGAACCCCAGGCCCAGGTCGCCCGCCATCTGGCCCGCGACGTCGGCCACCGTCTGGTCGGTCAGCGCCCGGGCGCGCTGGCGCAGCCGGGCCCGGTGCAGCTTGTCCAGCGCCCGCAGCCGCACGATCCGGCCCTGGTCGGCGTCGTTCTGGTACTCGACGGCGGTGATCTCGCCGTCGAACAGATCGCCCGAGCCGTCGACCGAAAAGGCCAGGCCCGCGCCCAGCCGCAACCCTCTCAGGGCGTCGGCGGGCGGCTCGGCGAAGACCAGTTCGGCCATGGCCGGCGCATTGAGCGCCTGGCGCACGAAGGCCGAGACCGCGTAACGGCCCAGGGCCGGGTCCAGGGGCGATCCGTCCAGGCGCGCCCGCAACGGGCGGTTGGCGAAGATCGAGGTCATGCCCGCGCCTCCAGAAGGATCGCCAGCGAAGGCAGCACGATCGTCGTGCCTTCCGGGATGTTCAGGGGGTCGTCAACGCCGTTGTAGGTGGCGATCTCGGGCCACAGGCCCGGATCGCCGTAGCCGTCGTCGGCCATCTGATCGAGCCGCTTCAGGGGCAGGCCTTCGCTATCGACCGGCATATCGACGGCCGGGTATTGATCGATGGACCCGCTTTCCAGGTCGAACGGCGACTCGAACTGCGGCGTCACCGGGCGGGCGGGCGCCGGGCGCGGCTCGGAATCCTCGACGCGGCGCAGGCGCAGGCTGAGCCACGACCGGCGCGGCGCCCCGTCGGCGTTGAACCGCTCAAGCCGTTCGGCCACGTGCAGCACGACGCTGGGGATATTCCAGGACTTGCCCCAGATGAACCGCACCGTGGGCGGGGCCGAGAAGCCGTCGGCGGCGATGGCGTTCTCCGTCAGGTCCCAGAGCGGACGGGTCAGGGCGCGGACATCGTCGTCCGCGGCCGGACCCTGGCCGTCTTCCGGCGCGGTCGACGGCCGGCCTTCCCGGGCGATCTCGACGTCGAACAGCAGGTTCAGGTCGTATTCGGTGACACCGCCGCCGGTGGCGATCAACGGGTCCTCGGACCGCGCCACGCCGGTCAGGAAGCCGCCGCCGGCCACCCGCGTCCGCACGCCGGCGGTGCGCCGGGCTTCCAGGCTCTCGGGATTGAGCAGGCACGAAAGCCGCTCGCCCGACCGCTCCAGCAGGAAGGCTACACGCTCCATCGCCCTTCCTCCTGTTCACGAGCCAGTTGGTCCCACCGGGGCTGCGGAGCCTCGACGCCGGTCGGCGCGGCGAAGGTCGGCGGCGGAAGCGCGGGCCAGCGATCGTCGGACGGCGGGTCGGCGAACGGGCGCGAGGCGGCGCGCGAGCTGGACGGACGAGGCCCCGCATAGACCGGCCGCCTGTCGTGGGGCGGACCGGCCGGCGTGGCGTTAGAGACCTGACGGGTCGCCCGGGCGACGGCGCGATGGACGTCCCGGTCCTCGCCACGGCTCGGCGGCGCATCCCGCTCTACAGTTGGATCGCGAAGTGGAAAGTCCGGCCCGGCCCGGCCCTGGGGCTCGATCGCGGACGACTTGAAGGATGGCGCCGGAGGCCTGGGCCTGGGCGTCGACGACGGAGGATCGATCGGCGGCGTCGTCGGCGCGACGGCGGGTTCGGAGGCGGCCGGATGCTCGGCGCGCGGATGCGGCTTGGCCCGCAGCGCCGTCAGCGCCCGAAAGACCGCGTGTCGCGCGGGCGGCGACGGCCGGGCGCGCCAGACCCGTTTCGGCGCGACGGTTCGACGATCCGAGGCCAGGAATGGAAAGGCCGGGCGAGGCTTGGGCGCGGCGTCGACGACCACCGGTTCAGGGGCTTCCGACGGGTCTTCGACGGGCGGTCCCGGAACCGTCGAAAGCGCGAGGGGGCGTCCCAGCGAGGCGGAGGCCGATTTCGCGAAGAACCAGGATTTCCGATGCGGGACGCCACGTCGCGCGGCGACGTCTTCCGTGAAGGTCTCCGGCCGGTCCTGCTGGCGGCCTTCCGAACCCGGCGGGGCGGCGATGCGGTCGACCGACGGCCGTTGGGTCGGACGTCCAGGCTCGGCCTTCACCGGCTCCCACGTCGGCTCATGGGTCGCCAGTCGCGACACCGGCGCCTGGGACAAGGCGGTCGCGTGCGAAGAGATGCCTGACCGGGTCGCGGACACTTCCGGATCGGCTGTCGCGACCGGGGCTGGCCCTTCCGGCGTCGCTCGGGACAGCTCGGCGACCAGGCTCAATGGCGACCGGGGCCGGCGCGTCGGCCCAGGTGTCGCCGTGGGACGAACGATCCGCTCGGACGCCGGCGCGACGTTCGCCGCCGCGAACACCGGTCGCGGCCGGCGCCGGCGCTCCGGCTCCGACCGACGCCAGACCTCGCCCGAGCGATCCCGCAGATCGGCCAAGCTGGGGACGCCAGGGTCCCTCGCGATCGGTTCGCGCGCCTTCGGGACCGGCGACGCCTCGGGCGTCAGCGGCCGCAGCGGCGGGCCGTCCGCCCCCACAGGCGCCCCCGCGGGCGGCCAGGCCGTCGGGTCGCTGTTCAGCGACAGCGGCGCCTGACCCGTTTCGGCCAGCTGGGACGTCCGCTCGGCCACGTGCGCCAGCCAATGGGCCGGCGCGCCCGGATAGCGTTCGGCCAGGGCGGCCATCACCGGGTCCGGCGCCGGCGCGGATCGATCCTCGGAGGCGCGCTCCAGGGCCTGGGCCACCGAGCGGGCCAAGGCCGCCATGGCGATCAGCCAACCCGAAAACAGGCGGCGAAGGGCCATGGCTTACGCTCGGGTCAGGGTGTCGAAGGACAGCTTGAGTTCCTCGATCGCGACTTCGCGGCCGAGGGCGTCGAACGACACGCCGCTCCATTCACAGGGCCAGGCGTTGTCGAGGTTCCAACGCAGGACCTCGGCCGTGCCCTTCACGTCCATCATCGCGATCGAGATGTTGCGACGGGGCGTGCCGCCGGCCAGGACCTCCTTGAGCCAGTCCCACAGGGCCGGGGTCTTGGTCAGGCCGTAGCGCAGGGTGACCTCGGCGTACTCGATCGGCCCGGGCAGGGTCCGGACGATCTGGCCGCTGCCGGACTCGCGATAGCGGATGGGATGGATCCGCACGCCCAGGCCGAAGCACTCGGTGAACCGGACATCGCCCATCTCGCGGGACGACAGCATAAAGTTGTAGTTGCGGTAGACGTCGGGCAGAGCGCCAACCTTGGGCGCCGCCGCTGCTTCTTCAGGCTTAGCCATGACGGATCCTCTCTAGGGTTGGGGGTCAGGCGGTCTCGACGGTGGTTCCGACCGCCGTCTGGCCGATGCGGAAGATGACGAATTCGGCCGGCTTCACGGGCGCGATGCCGATGACCACCACCACCTGGCCGGCGTCGACCACCTCGGGCGGGTTGGTCTCGGCGTCGCACTTCACGAAGAAGGCGTCCTCGGGCCGGGCGCCGGCCAGGGCGCCCTGGCGCCACAGCAGGGTCAGGAAAGCGCCGATGTCGCGCTGGATGTCCTTCCACAGCGGGCCGGCGTTGGGTTCGAACACCACCCAGCGGGTGCTGATGGCGATCGACTCCTCGATCATGTTGAACAGCCGCCGGACGTTCAGGTAGCGCCAGTTGCTGGCGCTGGGCGCCAGGGTGCGCGCGCCCCAGACCCGCACGCCCTCGCGGCTGAAGAAGCGGATGCAGTTGATCCCGACCGGATTGAGCACGTCCTGGTCGGCGCGGGACACCATCTGGGTCAGCCCCTGGGCGCCGCGGATCGTGACGTTGGCGGGCGCCTTGTGCACGCCGCGCTCGCTGTCGGTGCGGGCGTAGATGCCGGCCATGTGGCCCGACGGCGGGATCTCCACCGGGTTCTTCGGATCGGGGTCGACCGCATCAAGGCCCGTCAGCCAGGGGAAGTAGCAGGCGCCATAGCCGCTGTCGGAATCCCGGGGGCGCTGGCCGGGCTTCTGGCCCTTGGGCTTGGCCGGCGCGCCCGCATCGCCGGCGGGCGCCGCGGGCGGCGCGGGCCCCTCGGCGGCGCGGGTCAGGACCTCGACGTCATCGACGCGAGCCGGAGCGTCCAGGATCGCCACGCGGTCCTTGAGCAGCTCGGCGGCGTCCAGCAGCGCGCCGTGCGACGCCGGATCGGTCCGCCCCGGAGCGGCGATGATGGCGATCTCGTCGATCGCCGCCAGGGCGTCGAGCCCTCGCCCCTTGCCGGAGATGGCCCCGTCGGCCTTGGTGTTGACCACGTAGCAGCGCGAGCCGCCATTGAGGAAGAAGCCGTAGACGGCGTTGGACAGGTGGGTGCCCTTGTCGCCGTCCCGTATGTAGGTTCTCTGGAATTCGCTCCAGTTGTTGATCGCCTTCGCCTCGTCGACGAGGACGTCGGGGTTCGGCGCGGTTCCCACGAACCCGGCGGTCGATGTTCCCACCGCCTCGATCGGGCGTGTTCCAGAGTCGATCTCCTCGACGTAAACGCCGGGGCTCAAATAGGACAGCATGTCAAATCTCCAGCGGTAAACGAAGGATCACGGGACTGTCGGTCTCGACCTCGCTGTCGATCTCGACGCCGCGGGCGCGGACGTTGAGGCGGACGGGCTTGTTCTTGGCGCCCACGGGGCCGCGTAGGCGGAAGCGGCCGAACGCATCGGTCCGGGCGGTGCGGTCCACGCCCTCGACGCGCACCACGGCGTCGGCGACCGGCATGTCGCCCGGCCCCAGGACCGAGCCCTGCAGGACGCCGAGCTCGCCGGCGTCGACCGTGAGCGGGAAGCGGACGAGCGCCGCCGCGGCGGCCGCGCGACGCCGGGCGACCGAGACCATGGACCGCAGCACGAAGCCCGGGCCCGGCGGCAGGCTCAGGTCGAGGCACAGTTTCAGCGCGTCGCGATCCAGCACCACCTCGGACTCGTCGCGCTCCATCGCCGCGAACAGCAGCCCCATGGCGCCGGTCTGCTCGACGATCGGATCGGCGGCGCGCACGGTGACCAGGTAGTCCGCGGCCAAGGTCAGCGGCGGCGAGGCCGCCCGGGGCGTCGCCTGCGGCGCCAGGCCAACAAGACGAAGATCGACCCCTTCCCCGCAGTCGCGATCGCCCAGGGACCGGGCGACGACGGCGCGACCCGGCAGGACCTCTTGGGTCCAGCCGATTAATTCGCGCGTCGTTTCCTCCAGCCCCTCAGGCATGTTTCAGCTCGCTCCCCCGGGTACAACCAATAGGCGTCCACTCATACTAAGACCGAACTTTAACAAATGAAAAGCTCAGATTTCACCGTTTTCTGAATGCGATTTTCACCAGTTCTTCAAAATCGACCCAGATAATTTGCCGAACCATCTATTGCCGAAATTATAGTAATAGCATCCGAAAGAAGACGCATATGCGCGCCTTGACTTGGCACTTTTTGCCATAGACAACTATTTTTCGACTTATCCTATGAAGGAGATTTGGTGAATTTCGCCGCACAGGCGTATTTTAAGCTTGGTGAAATTAAAAAGTTCCACGAAAACGAGCACCGAATAATTCAAACCACCGAAACTAGAAATGAACGTAATAGTTGCAGTTTGGGGAAGGTTCCGGGCTCGACGGCGACGCCACGGAGGCGCCGCGGATCACTCGTCCACCATCTCGCCCCACCGGGCGCCGACGGCGCGGCCGGCGCGCCCGCGCCAAAGGCGCAAAGCGCCGTAAGAGCGCGTTAACGCGCGCGCTATCTACTCGGCGTTAACTATGATTCGAGAGGACCATCGGATGCTGGCCGAGCCTATCGCGCCCGTCGGCGCGGACCCCATCGCCGCCGGACGGGCGGCGCTGGAAGCGGGCGACGCCGCCGAGGCGGCGCGGCTCTTCCTGACCATCGCCCGGGCCAAGCCGGCCGACCACGAAAGCCGGTACTGGCTCTACAGCGCCCTGATGGCGGACGGCCAGCCGGACTCGGCGCGGCCGTTCCTGGACGAGGCCCGCGACCTGCATGCGACCTCGCTCTTCCGCGGGATGGGCGTCGACGTCCAGCGCTTCCGGGCGGACAAGGCCTATTGCGGCGATGTGGGGCTGGCGCTCTACAGCCACCAGCAGATGGCCGCGGCCAGCCTGGCCCTGGGGCGCAGCCTCGACTTCGACCAGCTCAGCCTGCAGCACATCGCGTCCTACGGACTGTCCCTGCTGCACCAGGGCCGCACCGATGAAGCCATCAACGTCTTCCAGGTGGCCGCCGATACGTTCCAGAACTCGGTGGTCCACGAGTTCCTGCTCTACGCCCTGTTCCACGCCCCCGATCGCATGCAGCGGGTGGCGGACGAGGCGCGCCGCTGGAGCGACCTCTACGCCGCCCATCTGACCCCGGCCGAGCCGCGCTTCGACAACGACCGCACCGCCGGTCGGCGGCTGCGGATCGGCTATGTGGGCCCCAGCTTCACCCGCAACCAGGTGGCCCAGTTCCTGCTGCCGGTGCTGGACGCCCACGACCCGGCCGTCGTGGAGGTCTTCCTCTACTGCGCTGAACCGGCCGAGGAAGGCCCGCTGCCCCAGGGCTGCAAGGTACGCGGTCTCGACGGCATGAGCGACGCCGACGTCGCCGCCCTGATCCGCAAGGACGAGGTCGACATCCTGGTCGACGTCTGGGGCCACACTGCAGGTAGCCGCCTGGGCGTCTTCGCCTATCGTCCGGCGCCGATCCAGGTCGCCTGGATCAACTTCGTCCAGACCACCGGCCTGGCCTGCATGGACTACATCCTCCACGCCGACAGCATGGCGGTCGAGGGTTCGGAGCAATACTACACCGAGGAGATCTGGCGGATCGGCCCGATCGTGGCGCCCAGCCGGCCGTCGCCCGATCGGCTGGACCCGGTCCCCACCCCGGCCCTGAAGAACGGCTACGTCACCTTCGGTTCGTTCAACAATCCGGCCAAGCTGAGCGAGATCACCATCGCCGCCTGGGCGATCATCCTCGGCCAGCGGCCCAACGATCGCCTGGTGCTGAAGTACGCCACCTTCGCCGACCCGGTCCTGCAGCGCGTGACCCAGGCCCGCTTCGCCGCCTACGGCGCGCGGCCCGAACAGCTGGAGTTCCGTGGCCGCACCACCGGCGTCGACTACCTGCGCGAGTTCCAGGACATCGACCTGGCCCTGGACCCCTCGCCCTGCCCCGGCGGCACCACCTCGTGCGACGCCCTGGCCAACGGCGTGCCCCTGCTGACCCAGCTGGGCGAGGACCTCTACGGCCGCATCGGCGTGCCCGTGGTCGAGCCCTGCGGCCTGTCCGAACTGATCGCCGACGGCTGGGACGACTACGTGGCCAAGGCCCTGGCCGTCACCGAGGACTACGAGGCCCTTGACGCCCTGCGCGCCAAGGTGCGCCCGGGCTTCGACGCCTCGCCCTACTGCGACGACGTCGGCTTCACCCGCAATCTGGAAACGACGTTCCGCCAGATGTTCGATCGCTGGCTGGCGGCGGAGCGAGCGTGATGTCGGAACGGGTGATCGAGGTCGGATGCGACCTGCGCGACGGGACGATCGTCCCCCGGATGGAGCACGCCGAGATCGTCGACCGGGTGATGGGCCAGGGCCAGTTGCTCGTGCTCAAGGGGGTCTTCCCCTACGACCAGGTTTCCGACCTGCGCGCGGCCGTCGCCGCCTGGGGACGCGAGACGCCGCCGGCCGAGATCGACGACTTCGCCGGCAACTATCACCGCCGCCGCTGCATGATCTCGCGCCTGCAGCAGGCGCCGCACGTCTTCCACGACTACAATTTCAACGACCTGTCCGCGGCGCCGCCGGCGCTCGAGCTTCGGCTGCGCAACCTCTTCGAACCCCTGCGCGGGCTCTACAACGCCCTGACCGGCGCCGGCGTCGAGTTCGAGATCCCCGCGTCGGGTCCCTACGTCCATCCGCAGCTGATCCAGTATCCGGCCGGCGGCGGCTTCTTCGCCCGCCACTGGCACAACCTGCTGCCCCAGCAGCTGGGCTTCATCGTCTCGCTGTCGCAGCGCGGGCGCGATTTCCGCAACGGCGGCACGTGCTTCGAGATCGAGGGCGAGGTGATCGACATGGAGACCCGCCAGGACGCCGGCGACATCCTGATCTGGCGCTACGACCACCATCACTGGGTCAGCCAGTCCGACCTTCGCGACAAGTTCGACTGGGACAGCGAAGCCGGACGTTGGGTGGCGACCTTCGCCTATTTCGATCCACGCGGGTGAGACGGCTGAAATGACCATCGACTTGAAGGCCAGCAAGTACCGTTGCCCCACCTGCGGCGGCGCGGATTTCGTGACCAGCGTCACCCAATGGCGCTGCACGGGCTGCGGCCAGACCTACGCCTGCGTCTACGGCATGCCCAAGCTGTTCAACGAAGAACGGCTGGGCGCCCAGGACCGCAAGCTGCGCGACACCTTCTACGACGGCCTGTTCGGCCGCCTGTACCAGGTGACGATGCCGGCGATCGTGATGCCGGTCCGCCCCCTCTCCCTATCCGGTCCCTATTGGATCGCCTACGCCGCCGCCTGGATCGCCCTGCTGGGTCTGGTGATCGGGCTGGTGGCCGCCCTGGCGTCCGGCGCGCTGGTGGCGGCGCTGGTCCTGGCCGTTCCGCTGGTCCTGGCCGGCCTGGTGCTCAATCGGCAGCGCTACCTGCTGCACCTGCTGTGGACCGCCGCGCCGGTCTGGCTGTCGCTGTCGCGCCGTCCCTACACCCCGCCCGAGACCTTCGCCGCCGTCCACGAGCGCGTGCTGGCGCCGCTGCGGACGGCCGGTCGCCGCCTGCAGGTGCTCGACGTCTCCACCGGCTCGTGCAACTCGCTCTACAAGCACGGCTGGATGTCGCTGGACGCCGACTACACCGCCATCGACCTGTCCGAGACCATGCTCAAGCAGGGCAGCGAGATGATGAGCAAGGCCGGCGTGGCGGTCGATCTGGTGCTGGGCGACGCGATGGCGCTGCCGTTCCAGGACGACCGCTTCGACGTGGTGCTGAGCTACGGCGCGGTGAACGGCCTGACCGATCCGGTCAAGGCCATCGCCGAGATGGCCCGCGTGGCCAAGCCCGGCGGCGTGCTGCTGTTCCTGGACGAGCAGATGTACGACGCGGCGACGCCCCTGGACCGGGCCTATTTCCACAAGGTGCTGTCCAGCCACAACATCATCCACCGCTGTCCGGTGGAGAGCCTGCCGGCCAGCCTGACCGACGTGCGGGTCTCGCAGATCTATCAGTTCTACTACATCTGCACGGCCCGTAAGGCGGGGTGATCCCGCCCTACGGCTTCAGGTGGACGAACATCGCGCCGCCGGCCACGAAGTGGCGCTGGACGCGCGAGCCGTAGGCGGCGATGGCCCGGTCGGCGACCTTGCGCGGCCCGTCGCCGTGCGGCCAGTGGTAGTCGTCGAAGATCACCCAGCCGTCGGGCGCCACCAGGGGGCTCCACAGCGCGAAGTCCTCGGCCACGGCCGCCTCGTCGTGGTTGCCGTCCAGGTGCAGCACGGCGATCGACCCGGCCAGGGTCGTCGATCCGAACTCGGGCGAGGTCACCGCGCGATCCTCGACATAGCGCCGATGGGCGTCGGCCGAGGTCATGGGCAGGTAGTTGAAGTCGCCCGCCGAGCAGCCCAGCATAGCCAGCAGGAAGCCCGTGCGGACGAGGTTCCAGTCCCAGCCGCCGGAGGCCTCCTGGATCAGCACCGGGGCGTCGGTCTGGACCGACAGGCCCAGGTCCCACGGATCGACGCACAGGGTCGCGCCCACGCCGCAATAGGTGCCCACGCGGTTGAAGACGTAGCTGCTCTTGCCGAACAGGGCGCCGATCTCGACGATGTCGCCCTTGGGCGCCAGGGGCACGACGCCGCAGATCGCCAGGATCTTCTCGCGCGAGCATTCGCCGTGGATGGTCTCGGCCTGGGCCAGGATCCCGCCCACCAGTTCGGCCGGCAGCGACGAGGGGGCGCCGGCGATGGCCGCGATGGTCTCCAGGCCCGCCCGACCGTCGGCCAGGGCGGCGCTCACGCGGTCCATCTGGCGCTTGAAGGGACCCGGCCCCATCAGCCGCACGCCCGGCAGGCGCTCCGGCAGGGCCTGTTCGAACAGGTGGAAGGTGGCGGCGTGCGGCGTGAAGACGTCGGTGACCCCTTCGCGGGCGACCAGGGCCGCCAGGGCGTCGAAGAAGTCGGGCGCGCCGATGAACGGCAGCCGCCCCCAGGCGTCGAAGGCGCCGGCGTTGGGGTCCTGCTCCAGCGACGAGGCCCCGACGACGCGGCGACCCCACTGGTGGGCTTCGCGGGCGAACTTGGCGGCCGCCTCGAGGGCCGAGGGGAAGACGAGGATGGTCATGCGTCCTCCAGGACGGAACAGCCGACGCCGGTCTGGCCGAAGCCGTCGCCGTTGTGGAACATGATCTTGCGGCCGTCGGCGACGACCACGCTGGGATACGACATCGTGGCGCTGTTCCAGCCTTCGCCGGTCGGCTTCAGCCCCTCCGGATCCGGCTGGCGGGCCCACTCCACGCCGTCGGTCGAGGTGGCGTGGCCGATGCGGTAAGAGCCCGTCCCGTCGCGATAGCCGATGCTGTTGCGGTACGAGAACCACATCTCGTAGCCGTCGCCCGTGCGCAGGACCGAGGGCCGGGTGTTGGCTTCCAGCGGATCGAGCTTGGGGATGCAGGCGTGGTTCAGCTGTCGCCAGGTCAGGCCGTCGTCCGAGCGGGCCAGCTTGATCTGGTAGGTCGGCTCGAACTTGCCGTCGATCTCGACCCAGCCGGTGCCCGAGCCGTACCACATGGTCCAGGCCCCGTTCTCGATCAGGATGTTGGGGGCCATGGTCATGTAGGGCTCATGGGGCGTGCGGTCGACGACCGGCCCCTCGAAGGCGCGCTCGAAGGTCAGGCCCCCGTCGCGGCTGCGCGCCAGGCCCACCGACATGCGATACGGCACATTGCCGCCGCGGCTGACGCCGCCGTAGTAGAGCCACATCTCGTCGCCGACCATCATCGCCTGGCTGCCGATGGCCCCGTCCTCGTCATGGGTCCCCGGCTTGCCCAGGCCCAGAACGGGCTGGTCGTGGACGTACAGCACACGGGTGGGATCGGCGCGGTCGCACTCGAAGAAGCTGGTGCGGCTGCGGTTGTCGGCGTCGCGGGCGCCGTAATAGACGCGGATGCGGTCGCCCATCAGCAGGGCCGCCGGGGCCTGGGCGTGGGTCTTGGACCAGTCGAGCTCGCCGTTGGGGACGAAGATCGCGCCGAGTTGTTTCCAGTCCGCCACGCGACCTACCCCTGCCAATAGTCTTTGGCGGCCAGCAGGGCCCGGTAGTCGTCGCTGGTCACGCCCACCATGATCCGGTCCCAGAAGCGGCCGCCCCGGAAGTACCAGTCACGCTGACGGCCCTCTTCCTTCCAGCCGCACTTGCCGCAATAGACCCCGGTCGAGGCCTCGTTGTAGGCGATCATCGACCCGTCCAGCCGGCGCAGGCCCAGCTCGTCGAAGGCGTAACGCATGGTGGCCATGATCACGTCCACCCCGACGCCCCGGCCGCGCATGTTCGGATCGCCGATCATCATGCCGTGGAAGGCGTTCTTGTTCTTCCAGTCGATGTCCACGAGGTTGGCCGTCCCGACCAGCCCGTCGCCGGGGACCTCGATCGCGAAGCGCTGGTTCAGGGGATCGCCGGCCAGCCGCTCGAACCATTGCTGGGTCTGGCGCAGCGAGGTGGGGAAGTGCCACCCGCCCAGCATCGACCACAGGTCGGGATCGTTGCCCCACCGATGCAGGGTCGGCAGGTCCGCCTCCTCGATGGCGCGCAACGTGACGATCTTACCCTTGATGTTCATTGACCTGCTCCACCTTGCGATGTCCCCGGTAGGCAGGGAAGAAGCCGCTGTCCACCCTGTCGGCGCTCAAGGCCCGATAAGCGTCCGCGTCGAGCACCGCGCCGCACAGGCGTGCGGGCGCGACCGTGTTCGCGAACCCCCTCTTGAACCGGACCAATCCGTCGTCGGGATTGTCGTTCACCCCCGCCCCGCCGGCGAAATTGATCACCCGGCAGTCGTCCAGGCTCCGCGACGCCATGTCGTTGACGGCGTAGGCCGCGCCGGCGGCGTAGCCCTCGGGCGTGGACGCGGCGAGGTGGCTGATGGCGTGCCCCTCATGGGTGACGAACACATGGGCCGAGACCATCCGGTCCTCGATGAAGGCCGCGAAGGTCCGCACCCCGGGCAGGGCGGCCAGCAGGGCGTAGTGTTCGGGCGGGAAGACATGCGTGCCGGAAAGGCCGTGCCGGGCGACCAGCTCGCCATAGAGCGCCCGCCACGCCGGCAGGTGGTCGCCCAGGGCGATCTCCTTCGCCGTCACCCGCCCGTGGGCGCGCTTGATCTCGTAGCGATGATGCTTGGCGTAGGCGAACGGCCCCAGGTCGCGGTCGAGGATCTGATGCGACTTGAACGGGCGGGCGAAGTCGAAGGCGGCCTCCAGCACCGAAGTCGGCGGCCCCAGACGGCCCTCCACCACCAGCACCGCCGAGACCAGGCCTTCCGCCTTCAGCCGCGCCAGGCCGCCGGCGAGATCGGCCTGGTCCGCCAGGATGGTGAGCGGATAGGGCCCGATCGCGTCCTCGCGTGTCCCGCAGGGCGTGGCCCGCGCCAGCACCCATGTGTCCCACTCGGGCACGGCGACGGGTCGCCCGATGTGGCCGAGCGTGGCGGCGTAGTCCTCGCGGGCGTAGGGATGGGTCATCGCAGCAGATCGTTCGCCAGTTCGGCGATTCGTTCCATCGTCGCCGCGTCGTAGCGATGATCGCACGGCAGGGTGACCAGTTCGCGCGTCCAGGCCGCCTCGCGGGGGAAGGCCTCGGCCGGCGCGGCGATCCGCGGCCAATGCACGGCGGCGAACACACGACGGGCGTGCAGGCCGGCCAGCAGCCGGTCGCGCTGTTCCGGCTCGAGGCGCAGGACGTAGCCCAGCGGCGGCGCGCCCGGATCGGCGGGCAGCGCCGACCAGGCGCGCAGTCCGCGATCGAGGACGGCCCAGTTGGCGCGGCGCGGCGCCGCCAGGCTTTCCAGCGAAACCTCGCCCAGGATCGCCAGGCTCTCGGCGGTCATGGCCTGGTCGCCGACGGTCATGGCCGCTTCCTTGGCCTGGTTGGCGAGATGCCAGGCGGCGTTGTTCCGCCCCTCCGGATCGGCGGCGCGCAGCCGCGGCGCGCGCCACAGGGCCTCCGCGTCCGCGGCCGTCGTCGGCTGGGGCGGGCTCCGGGCCGCGTCGGGCGCCGCCAGCAGGCCGCCATCGGCCACGCCCAGCAGCTTGCGGGGACTGAACAGCAGCCAAGCGCCGGGGATCGGCGCTCCCGCGTCCAGGGCCTGGGCGCGGTCCTCGGCGATCCGCAGGTCCGGACGCCGGGCGGCGAAGGCGCGCGCCTCCGGCCCGATCGGCAGGCCGAAAGAGGCGACGAACACGACGAGGTCGCCGGGCCGGGCTCCGGCCTCGATCACCGCCACGTCGGGGGTGAAGCCCTCCAACACGGGATAGAAACGCGTCCGGGCCGCCAGGGCGGGGTCCAGGAGATCGCCGCAGACGAAGGCGGGCAGCCAGATCGAGGCCGTGGGCCAGGTCCGCGCCAGGGCCGAGAAGGCGGAGCGGGAATTGACGAAAGCGCCGTGGGGACGCCCTCCGGTCCACGCGGCGAGCAGGCTCGGCGCCCCGACATCCCCGTCGGCGCGATGGCGCTCGAAGAACCCGCCGATCGGCCGGGAGGACGGCTCGACCGGGGCGCCGGCGGCGGTCACCGGGCGGTGTATCCGCCGTCGACGAGGTAGGTTCCCCCGTGACAGGACCCCGACTCGTCGCCGCACAGGAAGGCGGCCATCTGGGCCACCTCCTCGACCGAGACGTACTTCTGCAGCGGCAGCGACTTGGAGGCGTCCGGCCGCCCCGCGGCGCGGGTCGGGTCGCGGGCGGAGAGCGCCTCGTCGAGACGCCGCATCATGTTCGAGGCGATGGGACCGGGGCACACCGCGTTGATCCGCACGCCGTGGGGACCGGCTTCGAGGGCGGCCGAGCGGACCAGGCCGATCACCGCGTGCTTGCTGGCCGTGTAGGCTGCCAGGTTTGGGCCGCCGACCACGCCGGAGATGGAGGACAGGGCCACGATGCTGCCCGCGCCCTGGGGCTTCATCACCCGCAGGCAGGCCTGCATCCCGTGGAGACAGCCCTTCACATTGACCGCCATGACCTGGTCGAAGGCGTCGCCGTCGATCTCCTCGATCGGCGCGACCGGCCCCTCGATCCCGGCGGCCAGGACCGCCGCGTCGAGACGGCCGAAGCGCTCCACGGCGACCCGCACCGTCGCGTCCACGGCGGCGCGGTCCGTGACGTCGGCGGCCTGGAAGGCGACCTCCGGCCGGGCCAGGAAACGCTCCGGCGGAGGCGTGCGGTCGCTCATGACGACCCGCGCCCCACGGTGCAGGAACAGGTCGGCGCAGGCCTGACCCACGTCGCCGGCGGCGCCGGTGACCAGGACGACGCGGCCCTCCAGGCTCGACATCTAGGCCTCGGCCAGGGCGCGGCCCAGGGCGGCGGCGATGCGGCGGATCTCCGGCACGCTGAGGTCGATGGCGAAGGGCAGGCCCACGACCGACGCGCCGAGGCGATCGGTGTGGCGAAGGTCGCCGCGGCCGCAGTCGGCGAAGGCCGGGCTGATGTGGCACCCACGGCCCCACCACTGGCGGGTCTCCACGCCCTCGGCCTGGAGCGCCGCCGCGACGGCGGGCGCGGAGCCGTCCGGGACGCGGACGTTGCAGACGCTGGTCACCCATTCCGAGCCCCAGCCGGGCTGGAACCGAACCTTCGGCTGGTCGATGAGGCTTATGCGCAGGTGCTGGGCGGCGCGGGCGAACTGCAGGCGGTCCGCTTCCCAGGAATCGAGGGCGGCGAGGCCCACGGCCGCGGCGTATTCGGAAAGCTTGGCGTTGGTGGCCGGGACCTGGCTCTCGCGGCTGCCTTGGAAGCCGAAGGTCGACAGCTGGCGCACGCTCAGGGCCAGGTCGTGGTCGTCGGTGACCAGGAAACCGCCCTCGCCCAGGCCCAGCGCCTTGGTGGCGTGCAGGCTGACCACCGCCGGCAGGTCGGCGTCGCGTAGGGCGTCGAAGGCGGCCGCCGCGTCCAGCAGGACCGGGACGCCGGTCTCGTCGCGGAACCGGCGCCAGGCGCCGAGGTCGCCGAGGGCGCCGAAGGCGCAGACCGGGATCACCGCGGCCAGATCGTCGCGCACGGCCGCCGGCAGGCTCTCGATCGCGTCGGGGGCCATCATCCAGGTGTCGGGATCGACATCGACGAACCAGGGGCGCAGGCCCGCCTGGATCACGGCGTGGGCGGTGGCCACGAACGTCCAGGCCGGGATGGCGACATACCCGCCCGCCGGCAACTCCATGGCCTTCAGCGTCAGGATCAGGACCTGCGTGGCGTTGGCGACCGTCACCACCTCGGCGCCCGCCGGGAATCGTGCGGCCAGGCGCGCTTCGAACTCCGACAGCAGCGGCCCGAAGTTCGAATACCAGCGCGCGGTGTCGATCCGCTGCAGGTACGGAAAAATCGCTTCGGCTGAAGGCAGGCGGGGACGGGCCACCGGCACGGTCGCCAGGACGGCCGGCCCAGCATGGGTCGTTGCTTTATGGACGAGCAAAAGAATTCCTCCGACGTCCGGCGATGCCAACACCAACATGGTTAACGGCGCGTTAGGGGGCGGTGTCGTTTCCGGAGCTCGGGGGCGGGCGCGGGCCGGCGAGGTCGGCCAATCCGTACGGAGGGGGTGACCGGTTTCCGGCTAGGAAGACTGCGTAACATCCTGAATTGACGGGAATATCGCCCGGAGACCATCGTCGCCGGGGCGTTCACCCGTCCCGCATCGTCCGTCCGAATGGGACAAATGGCCGCGATGACGGTCGCGCCGCACTCCCGTTGGCGCAGGTCGAAGGTTCAGCGGGGATAGCTGCGCTCGGCGAGCGGTCGAACCTGGTAGTCGATGCGGAAGTGGCAGGCCTCACCGTAGATCGCCACGGCCTGCTGACAGCTTGCCGCCAGCGAAGCCGGCGAAGGTTTTTCGCCCTGCTCGATCCAGGCGCTCATCGCCCTCAGCAGCGCGGCGTATTCGGGCGTGGCCAGCTTGCTGTGCTCGTGCTCGTCGGTGAACGACTGGACCAGCAGGTCGCCGGCGCCGGCCTTGGCGACGGTGTCGTGGAACACCTGCTCCAGCTCGACGAAGGCGGTGGGGTCGTCGATGGCGTGCATCGTCAGGGTCGGGACCGTCAGCTTGCCGCTGAGATCGGCGTCGAAGGCCAGGCGGCGCACGCCTTCCGGATCGGCCGCGAACCGCGCCACGCCCTTGTTGAGCGCGGCGTCGTCGTCGGAGCCCGCATAGACGACGCCGACATTGCCGAACGGGTTGTGGCCGTCCAGGCGCTTGTTGACCATGTCGGCGAAGGTGAAGGTCGCCCAACCCAGGTGGCTGTCCAGCGTCCGTTCCGGAATGCGGACCACCGCCAGGATGTTGTCGAGATTGCGCTGCTGGACCGCCGTGCGCTGGGCCTTGGGCAGGTTGACGCCGGTGCAGGCCTCGAGGCGTTCGTCCAGCTGCTTGTTGGTCAGGGTCGAGCCGACCGGCTGGCCCTGCCAGAGCGGATAGGCCGGCTCGTCGGGCCGGGGATGGTTCTGGCAATAGTACTGGTAGACGGCCCGCAGGTCGGCGCGGAAGTCGTATGATCGCGTGCCGCCGCCCAGCACGCCGCTGGTCAGGATGACGCCGTCATAGACCGGCTTGCCGTCGGCCCGCTGCCCGTACAGCTCGGCCGTCTTGGCCGCGACATTGCCGCCCCAGGACTGGCCGTGCAGGATCGTGCGCTTGGGACGCCCGAACTGGTCCCAGAAGATCTGGCGCAGGGTGTCGCTGTCCTCGGCCGCGCTGCGCACGCCGTAGCCCGCGCGGCGATAGTTCGACCCGGCCCAGGCGAAGCCCTCTTTCACGGTCACCGAGAACCGCTCCAGGTCCTCCAGGGCGTCGTCGGGCTTGGGCGCCTTCAGCCGCGGCCCGCCGTGGGTGTGCACCACCAGCGCGCCGTTCCAGGCCTTCGGGATGACGATCCAATAGTAGGCGCCGTTGGCGTCCTGGCCGGCGAAGCAGCGGGTCTGCGCCGGCAGGAAGTCGGGGCAATCCTTGGCCGCCTGGGTTCCCGCGGGGACCTTGGCGGCCGGGGCCTGGGCATGCGCGCAGCCTCCGGACGCCATCAGCCCCAGGGCCGCGAAACCCATCCAAACACGGCGAAGCGGCGAACCCATGGCGGTGTCTCTTTGAAGCGTATCGAACAAGGAAGCGGCCCCGGCGCCCAGGGGGGGAGGAAGCGCCGGGGCCCGGCCGACATCAGAACGACTTGCTGACGTTGACGTACCAGTAGCGGGCATAGGGGTTGTAGAGCGAGCCGATGTAGCCGCTCGACGACAGGGGCGGATCCTTGTCGAAGATGTTGCGGGCGCCGACGCGCAGGCGCGTATCGTCCAGCGGGCTCTTCTTGTCCTCGATCCGATACTGGACATAGAGGTTGGCCGTGGTCAGCGACTTGACGGTGTAGGGCGTGCCGTCGGCGGCCAGGAAGTCGGTGTCCAGCACCGAGCCGGTGTAGATCACCGAGGCGCCGATCTGGACGTTGTCCTTGCGCCAGGTCAGCGTGCCCGTGCCCTTCCATTCCGGCTTGCCGTTCTTGCGCAGCAGGTCGCCGGGATCGGTCAGCGGCGTGGCCGGGTTGATCGTGCCGGCCGCGCGGGCGTCGAACAACTCCTGGATGGGCGGGGCGAGGTCCTGCGAGAACTTGTCCATGTAGGTCGCGTCGATATTGACCGTGAAGCGACCGTAGTCCTCGGTGCGCAGCGCCCAGTTCACGCCGATGTCGACGCCGCTGACCGTCTGCGGCTGCAGGTTCTTGAACTGGTCGCGGATCTCGGTGATCTGGCCCACCGGCGCCAGGCCGGTGCCGGCGAAGAACGCCACGTCGTCGGCGTTGGGCGCGGCGCGGATCACGTTCGGATTGCTCGAGCCGGTCATGCGCTCCAGGTAGTCCTGGACGGCGATGTTGGTCGAACCCAGCGTGCCGACGATGCCGTCCTGCTCGATCTGCCAGCGGTCGACGGTGATCGTGAAGTCGCCGAACTGCTCGGGGATGAACCGGGGCTGCAGGACCAGGCCGACCGAATAGCTTTCGCTCTCCTCGGCCTTCAGGTCCGGATTGCCCGCGGTCGTGAAGCGGATCCCGACGCCGCGGCTGCAAGCCCCGAAGGTGGCGATGCGGCCGGCGCGAAGGTCGGCTTCGCAGCGGTAGTAGTCGGTGACGCTGTTGGTCCGCGAATAGCTGAACGGGTTGGTGGTCTCCAGGTTCGGAGCCCGGAAGCCCTGCTGCCACGAACCCCGCACCCGCACGCCGTCGACCAGGTCCCAGGCGAAGGCGATCTTGGGTTTCGCCACCGATCCGAAGTCGCTGTAGTTCTCGAAACGGCCGGCCAGCTGGACGTCGATGGCGCGCACCAGGGGCACGTTCATCTCCGGCGAGACCAGCGGCAGGGCGAACTCGATGAAGGCCGAGCCGACGTCGCGCGAGCCCTTGGTGCTGGGCGTGTCGTTGACACCCGTGACGTTGCTGTTGCTGGTCGCGCCGGTCACCGGGTCGGTGAAGGGCGTGCGGCCGTCAAGCTGCGGGTCGCGGCGGTCCTGCTGAGTCTCGTGCCGGAACTCGACGCCGGCGGCGACGCCCACCGGGCCGGACCAGATGGTCAGCAGGTCGGGCTTAGAGACCTTGAAGTCGGCCAGGGTCAGGGTGGTGGTCGAGTGGCGCTTCAGGCGGAAGCGGATGGCGTCGGTCGCCGCCTTGGAGCTGGGCGTGCAGTCGCGGCCGCCCTCCCCGTCCAGGCACCCGCCGTTGAAGGGGTTGTAGGCGTCGGGGGTCGAAAGGGCCAGTTGGGCGGCCAGCTTGGCGCTGTCGATGCCGTCGGATTCGTCCTTGGCGTCGGCCTTGGAATACAGCAGCGCCGAGTCCCAATTCCAGCCGAACGCCTCGCCCTTCAACCCGCCCAGGAAGCGGGTCTGGTAGTTCTCGACCTCGACCTTGTTCGGGCCCAGGTCGTTGAAGCGGTAGTTGGTGAAGGTCACCGCGCGGCCGGCGGCCGGCACGTTGGTCAGGTTGGGCAGGCGGTTGGGATTGACCGTGCCGTTGGCGAACACGGCCATGCCGAAGGGGTTGTAGTAGTTGCTGGCCGGCACCCCGATCGCCACCAGGCTGGTGCCCTGGGTGGTCAGGCCCTCGGACTCGGCGTGATAGAGGCCCACCTCGCCATAGGCGGTCAGGGTGTCGGTGATGTCGTAGTGGCCGTTGAGGAAGACGTTCTGGCGGCTGATCTTCGGCGCGATCGTCGTGGCGTCGTTCTGGGGCGCGTTGTAGCGCAGGAAGTTGGCCGTGCTGCCGGTGGCCAGGTTGCCCGTGCCCAGGCACAGCCCGTTGCCCAGCTGGGCGGCGCAGCCGGCGATGGTGTTGGGCTGGACGTGGGTGGCCCCCGCCGCCGTGGTCAGGGCCGTCGTGCCCTGGCGGACGACGCCGCCGGCGTTCAGCACGGTGATGTTGGAGAACGAGTTCTGGTTGCCGCGGTTGTCGGGCGTGGCGCTGTCGGTGTAGCGCGGATCGTTGTCGAACAGCGGCCGCAGGTCCTGGGTCGCGGTGTAGGGTCGGTCGCTGGGCCGCTGGGCCGTACGCTCGGTGAAGTTGGCGTTGATCGAGACGTTGCCGCGTCCGTCCGCGAAGTTGCGGCCGGCGAAAATGTTGCTGGTGTATTCCTTGCGGTGCGTGCCTTCGGCCCAGCCGTACTGGGCGTCCATGGTCAGGCCGTCGAAGTCGGTCTGCAGCACGGTGTTGACCACGCCGGCCACGGCGTCGGCGCCGTAGATCGCGGCCGCGCCGTCGCGCAGCACTTCCAGCCGCTCCAGGTTCGAGGTCGGGATGGCGTTGGCGTTGTAGCCCAGCAGCGGCACGGTGCCCGACGACTGGCTGGTCGGGTGGTTGACCAGACGGCGGCCGTTCAACAGCACCAGGGTGTTGCCCACGCCCAGGCTGCGCAGGTTGATCGAGTTGACGTCGCCGCGCGTGGAGTTGCTGGTTTGCGGGCTGTTGCTGGGATTGATGAAGACGTCGCCCATCTGCGGGATCGAGCGGAACAGGTCGTCGCCCGAAACCGCGCCGGTGGCGGCGATCTGGTTGTTGTCCATCACCGTGACCGGCAGGGCCGCCGTGGTCTTGGCGCCCTTGATCTGGCTGCCGACCACGACGACTTCCTCGACCTTGGTGACGTCGTCGGCGGGCGCCTGCTGGGCGTGGGCGGTGCCGGCCAGCAGCAGGCCGGCGAAGGCGGTCCCGCAGATGAGCCTTTGGCGGATGTTGGCGGTGGTCATGAGAGCTCCCCGATTTTCTTGTTTTGATGGTTCTGGTTGAAAGTCGGCCTAGGGCCGGGCCTCGCTGGCCGCCAGGATTTCCGGGGCGGCCGGGTCGGGATTGAGGGCCGCCTCCAGTTGGGCGGCGTCGAGCCCCTTCTCCCAGCGTGAGACGACGATGGTGGCGACGGCGTTGCCGGTGAAGTTGGTCAGGGCCCGGCATTCGGACATGAAGCGGTCCACGCCCAGGATCAGGGCCATGCCGGCGACCGGCACCGAGGGCACCACAGACAGGGTGGCGGCCAGGGTGATGAAGCCCGCGCCGGTCACGCCCGCCGCGCCCTTGGAGCTCAGCATGGCCACGCCCAGCAGCAGCGCCTGGTCGCCCAGCGACAGGTGCACGCCGGTGGCCTGGGCGATGAACAGCGCCGCCAGGGTCATGTAGATGTTGGTGCCGTCCAGATTGAACGAATAGCCCAGTGGCACGACCAACCCGACGACGGACTTCGGGCAACCGGCCTTCTCCAGCTTCTCGATCAGGCTGGGCAGCGCCGCCTCGGACGAGCTGGTGCCCAGCACCAGCAGCAGCTCGGCCTTCAGATAGCGGATCAGCTTGAAGATCGAGAAGCCGTTGACCTTGGCCACGAGGCCCAGGATCACAACCACGAAGAACAGCGAGGTCAGGTAGAAGGTCGCGACCAGCGCGGCCAGGTTGGCGATCGAGCCGATGCCGTACTTGCCGATCGTGAAGGCGAAGGCTCCGAACGCCCCGATCGGCGCGGCCTTCATCAGCACGTGGACCAGGCGGAAGAAGGCGTCGGCGGTGGATTCCAGGACGGTCAGCACCGGCTGGCCGCGATCACCGACCATGGCCAGGGACAGGCCGAACAGAATCGAGAAGAACAGCACCTGCAGGATCTCGCCCTCGGCGAAGGCGCTGACCACGGTGTCCGGGATGATGTGCAGCAGGAAGCCGACGATCGTCTGGTCGTGGGCCTTGGCCTCGTAGGTCGCGATCTTGGACGTGTTGAGCGTGGCCGGATCGATGTTCATGCCCGCGCCCGGATGGACGACGTTGGCGACGACCATGCCGACGATCAGGGCCAGGGTCGAGAACACCAGGAAATAGATGAAGGCCTTCAGGGCCACGCGGCCGACCTTGTCCAGGTCGCGCATGCCCGCGATGCCGGTCACCACGGTCAGGAAGATCACCGGCGCGATGATCATCTTCACCAGCTTGATGAAGCCGTCGCCCAGCGGCTTGAGGCTTTCGCCCAACCCAGGCCAGAAATGGCCGATGGTCGCGCCCGCCACGATCGCCACCAGCACCTGGAAGTACAGGTGCCGGTAAAACGGCTTGGGCCGCGCGGGGGCGGTCGGGGTGATCGTCTTCACTGGCGCCTCTTGGCCGGCCGTGCGGCCGTGTTTCCATCCCGCGTCCCTTTGCGAAGACGCTTGGTTAGACGATCCTTGTTGCGGAGAAGCGGCGCAAGCACGCCAAGCTGAAGCTTCTATCGGTTGTTTTTATTGATGTTTCCTGGAAGCACCCTGGTCGCGGCGGCCCCTCGGGCGGCGAATTTTCGCTCAGGATTTGGCGATTTGTGCGAAAATCCGCACATTCTGCCGAAACGCCGCCGATGAACAGACCCGCCATGCCGAATCCGGCCGACCCGATCGTCCGTCGCTGGGCCGTTTTCTTCGGTGTCTGCGCCGTCGTGCTCGGCGCGGCCCTGTGGATCGCCGGCGAGGTCGCCGAGCGTCGCGCGACCGCCGAGCTGGCCCGCCAGGCCCAGGCCTCGGCCGCCCTGCACGCGGCGGTGCTGCGCAGCGAGCTGGCCAAGCACCGGTCCCTGCCCTTCGTCCTGGCCCAGGACCCGGACGTCGCCCAAGTCCTGCGGGCGGCGGATGCGCGAGGGATCGACGCCCTGAACCGCAAACTGGAAACCCTCAGCGGCGGCACCCGCGCCGCCGTGATCTATGTCCTGAACGCCAAGGGCATGACCATCGCCGCCAGCAACTGGCGCGAACCCACCAGCTTCGTCGGCTCAGACTACAGCTTCCGGCCCTATTTCCGCGACGCGCGGTCGGCCGGCGTCGCCGAGCTGTTCGCCCTGGGCACGGTCAGCCGTCGGCCGGGCCTGTTCATGTCGCGGCGGATCGACGGCCCGGACGGCATGCTCGGCGTGGTCGTGGTCAAGGTCGAGTTCGAGGCGCTGGAGGCCGACTGGTCCTCGGCGGAGCCGGCCTTCGCCGCCGACCCGCGGGGCGTGATCCTGGTCACCTCGATCCCCGCCTGGCGCTTCTCGACCCTGACGCCCCTGCCCCGCTCCGAACAGCAGCGCCTGCGGGCCGAGCACCGGTTCGGCGAAGCGCCCTTCACCCTGCTGGACGTGCGCCCCGCCGTGGTCGCCGCGCGGCCGCCGCGCCTGACGACGACCGCCCTGCCGGGCCAGCCCGCCGCCCACTACATGGCGGCCAGCGCCGACCTGGGCGCGTCGGGCTGGACGGTCTTCACCCTTACGCCGACCGGTTCGATCCTCAGCGGCGCGGTGGCCGGCGCGCGCGCCGTGGCCCTGCTGGTCGGCCTGGCGATCTGCGGCGTGGCCGGCGCCGTGCTGCGGTGGCGTGGCCAGGCCAGCCTGCGCGCCGCGCGCCAGGAGGCCGCCCGCGCCGAGCTGGAGGCCCGGGTCGAGGAGCGCACCGCCGAGCTGCGGCGGTCCAACCGTCGCCTGACCGTCGAGATGGAAGAGCGGCGGCGGGCCGAGGCCCACGTCCACCTGATGCGTGACGAACTGGTGCAGTCCAACAAGCTGGCGACGCTGGGCCAGATCGCCGCCGGGGTGGCGCACGAGATCAACCAGCCCGTCGCCGCGATCCGCGCCTATGCCGACAACGCGTCGATCTTCCTGGACCGCGCCGACTCCGACACCGCCAAGAACAATCTGGGCCTGATCGCGGGCCTGACCGATCGCATCGGCCTGATCACCGACGAACTGCGCGCCTTCGCCCGCAAGACCAGCGCCCCGGCCGCGCCCGTCGCCGTGCGCGAGGCGGTCGACGGCGCCCTGCTGCTGGTCGGCCCCCGGCTGCGCCAGACCGGCGTCCGCGTCGTCCGCCGCGAGGCCGACGAGGAGGCCCTGGTCATGGCCGAGCGGTTCCGGCTGGAGCAGGTGCTGGTCAACCTGCTGCAGAACGCCCTGGAGGCCTTGGAAGGGACCGCCGATCCGGAGATCGCCGTCCAGGTGACGTCGCGCCGCTCGCAGATCCGGATCGCCATCGCCGACAACGGTCCGGGCCTGGCGCCGCAAGCCGCCAAGACCCTGTTCACACCCTTCGCCACCACCAAGCCGCGAGGCCTGGGCCTGGGCCTGGTCATCAGCCGCGACATCGTCGCCGAGTTCGGCGGCGAATTGGCCCTGGAGCCGGCCCCGACCGGAGCGCGGTTCGTCATCTCCTTGTCCAAGGCGCGTTAGATGCAGATTTCCGTCAACCAGGTCGCCTTCATCGACGACGACGACGCCCTGCGCGGCGCCAATGTCCAGACCTTGCAGTTGGCGGGGCTGGACGTGCTGGCCTTCGGCTCGGCCGAAGACGCCCTGGCCGCCCTGCCCGACGGCTTCCCCGGCGTGGTGATCAGCGACATCCGCATGCCCAACATGGACGGCCGCCAACTGTTCCGGCGGCTGAAGGACCAGGACGCCGACCTGCCGGTGATCCTGATCACCGGCCACGCCGACGTCGCCGAGGCGGTGGAGGCCATGCACGACGGCGTCTACGACTTCCTGCCCAAGCCCTACGCCCCTGAACGCCTGGTCAGCAGCGTGCGCCGCGCGCTCGAGAAACGCCGCCTGGTGCTGGAGAACCGCCATCTGCGGACCCAGGCCGAGGCGGCGCAATCGGACTGGCCGCTGATCGGCCAGACCCAGGTGATGGAGCGGCTGCGGTCGACCTTGCGCCAACTGGCCAGCGCCGATGTCGACGTCCTGCTGGAGGGCGAGACCGGGGTCGGCAAGGAACTGGCGGCCCGCGCCCTGCACAACTGGGGCCGGCGGCGCGACCGCGAATTCGTCGCCGTCGACTGCGCGGCCCTGCCGGCCTCGACCCTGGAAAGCGAGCTGTTCGGCCACGAGCTAGGCGCCTTCAACGGCGCGATGCGCCAGAGGGTCGGCCGCATCCAGCAGGCCGATCGCGGCACCCTGTTCCTCGACGAGATCGAAACCCTGACGCCCGACGCCCAGGGCAAGTTCCTGCGCGTGCTGGAGGAGCGCGAGATCGTGCCGCTGGGCTCCAACCGCGTCCACACCCTGGACATCCGGGTGGTGGCCGCCGCCAAGCCGGCCTTGATCGAGGCGGCGGCCAGCGGCGCGTTCCGGCAGGACCTGTTCCATCGCCTGGACGTCGTGCGGATACGCATCCCGCCGCTTCGAGAGCGCCGCGAGGATGCCCCGCTGTTGTTCGCCCATTTCCTGGCCCGCGCCTGCGAGCGGCTGGGCCGCCCGCCGCCCGCCATGAACGACGTCGTCCGCTGGCGGCTGCTGAACCACGACTGGCCGGGCAACGTGCGTGAGCTGAGCCACTACGCCCAGCGGGTCGCCCTCGGCATGGCCGACGCCGGCGACGCCATTCCGCGGGCCTTGCAGCCCCTACCCGAGCGCATCGCGGCCTACGAGGCGCATCTGATCGAGGAAACGCTCGCCGCCTGCGGAGGCGACGTCCGCACGGCCCTCGAGCTCCTCAAGGTTCCGCGCAAGACCTTCTACGACAAGGTCGAGCGGCACGGCGTGAACCTGGCCCGGTTCCGAAAGAAGGGCGTGGCCCAGTGATCGATTTGTAGGGATGGCGGAGACGGAGGGATTCGAACCCTCGATACCCTTTTGAGGTATGCCGCTTTAGCAAAGCGGTGCCTTCAGCCTCTCGGCCACGTCTCCTCCTGAGAGGGAGCGGTTCGATAGCCTGTTCGCGGCGGCATGACAACGCGCCGTCGCGAAAAATCCGCGTTAACGTGAAGCTCAGACCGCGCGGCTAGTGTGAACCCTGTTCTACAAAGGGCTCGGGGCTTCATGTCGACCGCTATCGCTCATCCGCCGGAAGGTGAAGACGTCGTCCTGCGCGACGTTCAGCCCGACACGTCGCGACTCGTCATAGAGGACGAAGCGGCCGAAGGCGTCGGTCGCCGGGGTCCCTTCCGGCCCGGACGCCTGGTCCCGGCCCGGGCCCGGATGCAGGTGCGCGGCCTGTCGCGGATGTTCCGTGTGGTCGACGGCCTGGTCTTCGCGGGCGTCACCGCCGCCGCCGTCTCGATCGCGCGCCCCTCGCCCGATGTCTTCGCCCCGCTGGTGCTGGGCGCCCTGGCCCTGCTGCCCGCCCTCTACCTGCTGGAGGCCTACACCTTCCATCGCCGCGAGACCCTGGGCCGCCAGGCCCTGCGGGTGTCGGCCGCGTTCGGCGTGGTCGGCCTGGTGGTGCTGCTGGGCGTCCTGATCTTCGGACACGGCCGGATCGACGCCGCCCTGCTGGCCGGCTGGGGCGGCGCCCTGGCCCTGGCCACCGCCGTCCTGCACGTCGCCTGGTGGCGCGCGGTCGACCACGGCCGCCGCGACGGCCGCCTGACCCCGAACGTCGTGGTGGTGGGCGCGACGGTCAACGCCGAACGCTTCATCCGCGGCGCCCTGGCGACCGGCGACGTCAACGTGCTGGGCGTCTTCGACGACCGCGCCGACCGTGCCCCGCCCCAGGTGCTGGGCGTGCCGGTGCTGGGCGACACCAACGCCCTGATCGGCCACCGCATCATGCCCTATGTCGATCGGGTGATCATCGCGGTGACCTCCACCGCCCAGGCCCGCGTCGGCCAGCTGGTCGAGCGGCTGGAAGTCCTGCCCAATCCGGTCAGCCTGTTCGTCGACCTCAACCGCGAGGAGCGGCGCAACGCCTCCCTGGCCCACTTCGTCGACCTGTCGGGCGCCACCACCGACGCGCGCCGCGCCCTGGTCAAGCGCATGCAGGACCTGGTGATCGGATCGCTGGGCCTGCTGGCCGCCGCGCCGGTCATGCTGCTGGTCGCCCTGGCCATCAAGCTGGACAGCCCCGGCCCCGTCTTCTTCCGCCAGCGCCGCCACGGCTTCAACAACGAGGCGATCCTGGTCTGGAAGTTCCGCTCGATGCGCCACGAGGCCGCCGACGCCAAGGCCGCCCGCCAGGTCACCGTCGACGACGACCGCGTCACCAAGGTCGGCAAGTTCATCCGCAAGACCAGCCTCGACGAGCTGCCCCAGCTGTTCAACGTGCTGCGCGGCGAGATGTCGATGGTCGGCCCCCGCCCCCACGCCATCGGCATGAAGAGCGGCGACGTGGAGTCCGAGAAGCTGGTCGCCCGCTACGCCCACCGCCACCGCATGAAGCCCGGCGTCACCGGCTGGGCGGCCATCAACGGCTCGCGCGGCCCGGTCGATACGGCCGAGCTGGTGCAGGAGCGCGTCGCCCTGGACGTCGAATACATCGAGCGCCAGTCGTTCTGGCTGGACCTCTACATCATCGCCATGACCATCCCCTGCCTGCTGGGGGACCGGTCGGCGGTGCGCTGAGGACGAAACATGTTCTGGCGTGGCGTACTCGGATATCTGCCGGTCAACATCGCCCAGGGCGTGGTGGGTCTGCTCACCATCGTCCTGTTCACGCGCGTCCTGACCCCCGAGCAGTACGGCGTCTACGCCCTGGCCTTCTCGGCGCTGAGCCTGACCCAGACGATCCTGCTCACTTGGACCGAGGCCGCCATGGCCCGCTTCCACGCCCGCCAGGACGCCGACGGCCGGCTGCCCGACCACTTCGCGACGCTCTACCGCCTGTGGTTCGGCTTGGCCCTGGTCGTGCCGATCGCCGCCGTGGCGGTCCTCAAGTTCGCCCCCCTGGCCGCGCCGCTGAAGGTCGCGGTCGCCGCGTCCATGGCCGCCGTGGTGGTCAAGAGCCTGACCAAGCTGTCGCAGGAGCGCCGCCGCGCGGCCGGCGAGGTGTCCGGCGCGGCCCTTCTCGACATCGTCCAGACCGTCGGCGGCTTCGCCCTGGGCCTGGTGCTGGCCCTGGTCGGCCTGGGCGGCGCCGCGCCGATCCTGGGCATGGGCGCGATCTCGCTGCTGTGCCTGGTGTTCGTGCTGCCCGCCGACCTGAACCGCGCCAGAGGCGGGCGCTATGACCCGGCCATGGCCAGGGCCTACGCCGCCTACGGCCTGCCGGTGGCCCTGTCGCTGATCCTGGCCCTGGTGCTGTCGACCACCGACCGCTTCCTGCTGGCCGCCTTCCTCAACGAACAGGCCGTGGGCGTCTACCACGCCGGCTATTCCCTGGGCTCGCGCACCCTGGACGTCGTCTTCATCTGGCTGGGCATGGCGGGCGGCCCCGCCCTGGTCGCGGCGCTGGAGCGCGGCGGCCACGCCTCGCTGAAGGACGCCGCCCACGAGCAGGCGGGCTTCATGGTGCTGCTGACCCTGCCCGCCGCCGTCGGCCTGGCCCTGGTCGGCCGGTCCCTGGCCCAGGTGATGGTCGGGCCCGAGCTGAGCGTCGGAGCCGGTCGGGTCGTGCCGTGGATCGCCGTGGCCGGCTGGCTGTCGGGCGTGACCACCTACTACCTGCTGCAGGCCTTCACCCTGGCCAAGCGCACGATGATGCTGATCGCCTGCATGGCCGTCCCGGCCGGCGCCAACGTGATCCTGAACCTGCTGCTGATCCCGCGCTTCGGCCTGGACGGGGCCCTGTGGTCGACCGCCGCCAGCTACGGCGTCGGGGCCGTGGCCGCCGCGATCCTGGGTCGCCGCGCCTGTCCCCTGCCCGTGCCGTGGACCACCCTGGCCAAGTCCGGCCTGGCCTGCGCCCTGATGGCGCTCGCCGTCCTGGCCGTGCCGGCCTTCGGCGGCGTGGTCGAACTGATCCTCAAGGCGTCCGTCGGCGCCGTCGTCTATGGCGTGGTCGTCCTGGCCCTCGACGCGGGCGGCCTGCGCGGCCGGATCGCGGACATCCTCCAGCGCCGTTTGAAGGCCGCATGACCCAGCCCGCCACCGAGACCCTGACCGACAACGCCGCCTGGGCATCTCGGGACCAGAAGGGGGCGGCCCCGCGCCTGTCGGTGCTGATCCCCACCTATCGCGACGACCCCAGCGCCCTGCTGACGGCGCTGGACGAGCGTGGGGCCGACGCCGAGATCGTGCTGCTGGACGACGGCGGCGGCGACGCGGCCCTGACCAAGCGCATGGCCGGCCGGATCGAGAAGCTGAAGCTGCCCGCCCGCCTGGTCGTGCTGTCGCGCAACGAGGGCCGCGCCAAGGGCCGCAACCGCCTGGCCGACCACGCCCGGGGCCGTCACCTGCTGTTCCTGGACAGCGACATGCTGCCCGACCCCAAGGACTTCCTGACCCGCTGGGCGGCCGTGGCGGCCGACGACGCGCCCGTGGCGTTCGGCGGCTTCACCCTGGACCAGACCCCGCGCCGTCCCGAGCACGAGCTGCACCGGGCCATGGCGCTGAAGAGCGACTGCACGCCGGCGCCGGAACGGGCCCGCGAGCCGGCCAAGCACGTCTTCACGTCCAACCTGCTGGTCCGCCGCGACGTGTTCGAGATCGTGGCCTTCGACGAGCGCTTCGCCGGCTGGGGCTGGGAGGACGTCGAATGGGCCCTGCGCGTGGCCCGCTTCTATCCGATCCTGCACATCGACAACTCCGCCACCCATCTGGGCCTCGACACCGCCGCGACGCTGGCGGCCAAGTACGAGCAGTCGGCCGCCAACTTCGCCCGGGTGGTCGCCGCCCATCGCGAGGCGGTCAGCGCCTATCCCAGCTACAAGGCGGCCAAGGCCCTGAAGGCCGCGCCGCTGCGCCGGGCCTGGCGGCCGCTGATCAAGGCCGTCGCCCTCAACGAGGCGGCCCCCGTCCCGCTCCGCGCCTTCGCCCTGCGGCTCTATCGCGCCGCCCTTTATTCGGACGCCGTCTGATGCAGACTTCTTTTGAAAAGGTCGACGCCTACGAGCCGGACCGCAGCCTGAAGGGCAAGGTCCGCCGCCGGCTGATCCGCCTGGCCCATCGCCGCCCGGCCCGGGTGAAGCTGGAGCGGCCGATGGTGTCGTTCAGCTTCGACGACGCGCCGGCCACCGCCTGCGAGGCCGGAGCCCGGATCCTGGAGGCGCGCGGCCTGCGCGGCACCTACTATTTCGCCGCCGGCCTGACCGGGCGCGAGGGGCCGATGGGCCGTTTCGCGACGGGCGAAGACGCCGCCCGCCTGCACGCCGCCGGCCACGAGATCGCCTGCCACACCTTCTCGCACCTGGACTGCGGCCAGGCCTCGCAAGCCGAGACCCTGGCCGATGTCGACCTCAACGCCCGGCATCTGGCCGAATGGGGTGCGGGCGAGCCCAGCAACTTCGCCTATCCCTACGGCGACGTGGCCGCCCCGGCCAAGACGGCCCTGGCCGGCCGGTTCAGGACCTTGCGGGCCCTGCACCACGGCCTGATCGCGACTGGCGCAGACCTCAACCAGGCCCCGGCCGTCGGCATCGAAGGCGCGGACGGCGAACAGGTCGCCCTCGACTGGCTGGACAAGGCCCATCGCCGCAAGGCCTGGCTGATCCTCTACACCCACGACGTCTCGCCCGAGCCCTCGCAGTGGGGCTGCACGACGGCGGCCCTGGAGCGGCTGGTCGACGGGGCGCTGACGGCGGGGTTCGACGTGGTGACGGTGGCCGAGGGCGCGCGGCGGATCGGCGCTTGAGGTCCTTTCTTCCGGCCTGATGCGGCGAACACTTGCCCCCTACGGACCGCTTCGCGGTCGTCTTCCCCCGGAGGGGGAAGAGCTCGGCGCGCAAGGCTCCGCCCCCTACGGGGGCGGACAGACCGCGTAGCGGTCAGGTGGGGGCAAGGGGGTGTAATCTCACGCCAAATGGCAGTGAGCGGGTGGGAAGGGTGCGAAGCGCCCGGGCCTCGCCCGGATGATTTGCAGTTTTGAATACCGTTTCGACGAAGTCCGAGCGCTTCGCGTGGAGCCGTTATCCGGAAGCCTTCGGGTCGCGGATTTTTAACCGGCTCCGATGGAGGCCCCCGACGGGCGGGGTGCTGGCCGCACCCCGGACCGCCTGGGCGATTTCAGCCCGGGCCTGTTGCGTCCGCCGATCCCCCGCCGCCTGGGCTTCGTCTTCACAGAAGAACCTGCCCAGGACCGCCGCGAAGGCGTCACTCAAGACCACCGGCGAGCGCTTCCCGCTCGTCCACCCCTGAGAGCCGTTCGGTCGCCGGCCGGACGCCCTTCCCGTGCTTTCAGGTGGGATCAGGATACGGGCGCCTGGAAGGGTGAGGATAAGTTCGGTCGAAAAAGTTCAGGGCGTTGAAAACGCTGAAGTCTGTTCGCTATCCGCCGAGGATAGACGGCCCTTCCCTCCCCCTTGTGGGGAGGGTGGCCCTGGCGGAGCCAGGGTCGGGTGGGGTTTGCTGACCCTGCAAACAAGCCCCGGCCGACACCCTGCACCGATCCCCCACCCGACCCGCTACGCGGGCCACCCTCCCCGCAAGGGGGAGGGAAAGGCCGAAACAGGGACACGCCCAAGGGCAGTCCCCACCTAACGCGACGAGGTGCCTGTCGACAGCGCCGCCAGGTCGGCCTGGACCTTGGCCAGGTCCTTGTCCGAGATCGCCCCGCCGAACTTCGGCGCCAAGGCCCGCAGGCTGTCGCTCTTGAACTTGTCGTACAGCGGATGGTCGGTCAGGCCGGGGATGTCGGCGTCCAGCACCGCCTTGCCCTTGGGGGTGGCCGTGACCACCTCGAGCGGCGTGTCGATGGTCAGGGCCGGGCCGGCGGCGGACGCCTCGGCGGGCGGCGGCGCCGGCGGCGCCGACTGGGCCAGGGTCGCGCCCGCGCCGCCGACCACGAAGGTCACGGTCGCGACGGCGGCGAGATGACGAATGGAACGCATGACTACCTCTTCCAAGATCGGGGCGGCGGCGTCCGATGCCCGTACGAGGCATGCGACGCGCACGATCGTTCGATGAATCCCCCGCCTTTGGGGTTCGCCAAGCCTTGGGCGCCGTACGGCGAGCGACCGTCGCCCAACCTGTTCGATTTCCAGGCGCCGCGTGATGAGCTCGTCGACATCGTAGGCGACCCGCTCATGCGCGGTTCATCTGGCGTCGCCTTAAACAAGCGGGACCGTTGAAAGCCCTCCGGAAGTTCGCCCCATGACCCGCCTGCCGCTCGCCCTCGCCGCCGTCCTGCTGTTCGACGCCGGCGGCGCCCAGGCCGCGCCCGGCGCGTGGGTGCGCGACGTGAGCCTCAACACCGGCTGGCGCTGGGGCAAGCCGCCGACCGAGGACTTCGTGGCGACGCTGCGCGGGTCGGTGGACGAACGCCTCGCCGCCTGCGCGGCGGGCAAGGACCTGCGGCTCGACATCAGGATCGAGCGCCTCAACATCCGCCAGCCGGGCGATCTGCGCGCCAACACGACCAACTTCCTCGACGCCCAGGTCAAGGTCCGGCTCGGACGCGACAAGAGCGTCGTCGATCTGACGCGCCTGCACGTGGAGGCCGCCGACGACGGCGTGCTGGCCGCGGTGCGCGATCCGGAAATGGTGTTGTCGGACGCCCTGGGCGACGCGATCTGCCGCGAACTGTTTCCGGCGGGCGCCTAGGCCCTGATCTCGCGGTCCGGGAAGGCCAGCTTGGCCGCGAAGGCGACGAACAGCACCCAGCGGAAGTCGTTGTAGATCAGGGCGATGCTCTCGGTCAGGGCCACCAGGCTGTAGACGACCAGGAACGGGAAGGCGAGCAGCGCGCCCCGGTCGCGGAAGACGGCGATCACCGCCAGGGTCATGGCCTGCAGGTAGAACAGACCCCAGGCGACCAGGCCCAGCAGGCCCAGGCCCAGCCATTGCTCCAGCCAGCTGTTGTGGGCGTGCTGGGCCTGGAAGCCGGCGTTCTTGCTGATCCAGGCGAACGGCCCCCAGCCGGACTTGTCGCCCCACACCGCCTGGTAGCCGTAGCCCAGCCACGGCCGGTCCTCGATCTCGCGCATCACCGCCGCCCAGATCTTGGTGCGGCCGGTCAGGGTGGCGTCCTTGCCCAGGATGGCGAAGAAGACGTCCGAGGCGAACAGGATGAAGGCCCCCAGCAGCACCACGCCCGTGACGCTCGTCCAGGTGGCCGCCGCGCCCAGGGCCGGTCCCCGCTGGGCGATCCAGACGAAGCCGATCGCCGCCACGCCCAGCATCAGCGACACCAGCGAGGTCTTGGAGGTGGACATCAGCACCAGCACCAGGGCCAGCCCGGCGAAGGTCCACCACAGGCGAGCGCGCTGCGGGTTCAGCAGGGCCGCGGCCGACAGGATGCAGAAGCCGAAGGCCATGTTGCCGCCCAGGCCGTTCTTCTCGCGCCACAGGCCGCGCCAGGCGCCGGGGAAGAGCTCGGTCATGATCCCGATGCGCGGGACCGCCAGGCAGACCACGAAACAGGCGACGATCAGCACCGCGAAGGCCGCCCCCACCACCTCGGCCAGTTGCGGCCAGCGGAACCGGGCCGCCAGGGCGATCCCGCCCAGGGTGGTGCAGACCAGGGCGAAGCCGCGGCGGGCCGTCTGGTCCGGGTTCACCGACCAGAACACCGAGGCGGCCACCACCAGCAGCAGGACGATCAGGAACGGCTGGCGGATCAGGGTCCGGAAGGTCGAGCCGGGCCGCAGGGCGATCAGGGCGAAGCCGGCGGCATAGGCCGGCAGGTAGCCCACCCGCAGCAGGGCCGAACCGGCCGCGTCGGCGCTCTCGCCCACCAGGGGCAGCTCCCACCCGCCGCTGTAGATCAGCAGGGCCAGGACGGGCAGCGCCCACAGCGCCATCTGGACGAAGGTCAGCCGGGTCGGCGCGGCGCTGGCCGCTCCGTACGAGGTCAAGCCCCTCTCCCGGAGGGAGAAAACCTCAAGGCAGGATGGCCTTCAGGAACTTCGGCGGCTGGACCGAGGCCTGGTTGAAGAACACGCCGGCCGTGCGGCCGCCCGACGAGGCCAGGGCGTCGCGCAGCAGGCCCGGCGGCCGCACGTCGGGCTGCTGGGCGCTGACCACCAGCACCGTCTGGTCCATGTGCTGGGCCAGGGTCAGGGCGGCCTGGGAGCGGTCGGCCGACGGGCTGTCGACGACGATGATCTCGGCGTGGCGGCGCAGCGCGGCCCAGTACTCGACGCCGGGCAGGATGTGCACCTTCTGGCGGCCGCGCAGGGCCTCGCGGTTGAAGCGGGTCACCCAGAAGCGCGGCCCGCCGACGCTGTGGGCGGTCAGGTACTTGGCGTCGGGCCACACCCCGCCGCCCGGCTTGGGGGCCGGCGGCTGGACGGTGAAGAAGGCCGAGCCGTCGGGCGAGGCCGGCGCGCCCCCGCCCAGCTGGCCGTAGCGTTCGGGATCGGCGGCGATGGCCTGGTATTGCGGCGAGGTGACCAGGTCCAGGTCGATCAGCCAGGTCTTGCGGCCGGCCCGCTTGGCGGCGAAGCGGGCGAATTCGCGGGCGGCCGTGGAGGTCCCCTCCCCGCGTCGGGCGGCGACGAACTGGATGACGTGCGCGCGGCCGGGCGCGGGGGCGCCAAGGCTCCCCCACAGCTCCGCCATCTCGACGTTCAAATCCACCATTCGCCGAATCGCCGCGCGTTGAAGTCCGTTTACCTTAACGACCAAACGCGCTCGCGCGAAAGGCGACGAAAGCGCCCAGGCCTTTCGGGATCAGCGCTTGTAGTGGGCCGTCGCCAGGACCGGCAGACCCAGGGTGCGCGAGGCCGAGGCCGGGGTCTGCAGGCCGGGACGCAGCAGCATCCGCACCAGGCCCGCACAGGCGGCGGTGAAGGCCGCGAACAGGAAGGCCAGCACGATGATCGGCTTCTTCAGGCTCTTGCCCGTCGAGGGGGCCACGGCGCGCTGGACGATGCGGATGTTGTCGCTGCCCTGGGCCGACATCTGGCGCTGGGCCTGGTCCTGCTGTTCCTTGACCGTGAAGTCCTTGACGTTCGTCGACAGCACGTCGCGGTCGCGCGACAGCTGGTTGAAGGTCGGCTCCAGCTCTGCCAGGCGCAGCAGGCGCTGGTTCACGTCCTGGGTCTGCTGGGTGTAGGCGGCCAGCGACTGCTGCAGGGCGGCGACCTCGGCGGTGAGGTCGTTGCGGGTGGACTGCAGGGTCTGCCAGATCGGGTTGGGCCCGCTGCGGCGCGCGCCGTCGCCGCTGGTCCGGCCCGAGGCCACGCCCTGCTCCAACTGGGCGATCTGCGCCTCGATGTCGCGGACCGGCTGGGCGTCGGGGCGGTAGCGGGCCAGCAGGCCTTCGCGGTCCAGCTTCAGCTGGGCCAGCTTGGCCGGAGCCGACATGTCGCTGTCGCGATAGAGCACGGTGTCCTGCGGCGTCCGGGCCAGCTCGGCCTGGACGGCGGCCAGACGGCCCATGCGGTCCTGCAGCTGGGCCTCGGTGGCGTACTTCTGGGACTCGGCCTGGGCCTGCAGCTGGGTCAGGGCGGTCTTCTGGGCGGTGAAGTCGCCGATGTCGTTGCCCGACAGGAAGGCCTGATAGGCCGCGTCGGTCTGGGCCAGCTTCTGGGTGAACAGCTCGCGCTGGCGCTCCAGCCCGTTGTCGCCGCCGCCGATCAGCAGGCTGCGGCGGTAGATCAGATATTCCTCGAGCAGGGTGTTGAGCACCTTCTCGGCGATCTCGGGGTCCTCGTTGGAATAGGCCAGGCGGATGATCGAGTTGTCCGGGGCGGTCTCGATCTTCAGGTTGCGGGCCAGGCTGTCGCGGCCCTCGGCCATCAGCTTGCGCTTACCCTCCGGCGAGGCGACGGCGTACTTGGTCGCGCTGCCCGGGAACACCTTGCCGAAGCCGACCTTGCGGATCACCCGCTCGCGCAGCTCGCCGCTGCCCAGGATCTCGGATTCCGACTGGATGACCTGGTCGACGTCGGGCACCGCGCCGCGCGCGGCGTCCCCGGCCCGGGGCTCGTAGACATATTCCTGGCCCAGCCGGACGAACAGGCTGGACTGGGCGGTATAGGTCTTCTTCAAGGTGGTGGCGAAGGCCAGGCCCAGCAGGAAAATGGCCAGGAACACGCCCAGCATCAGCCAGCGCTCGCGCCACAGCAGGGTCACGAAATCCGTCGGCGCATAGCGCGCACGCGCCGTCCAGTCGCTACGCGACGGCGGGTCGTGCGGCACGCTGCTCCAGGCGCTCGTGGTTGACATAGGAATCCGACTGACTGTCCCCAGCCGCACCCTGGCCGCCCGCGCCTTAAGGCTTCGTTACCTATATCTGTTAAGACTTGCCGCATGCACAGGCGCACCATCCTTTCGGCGGCTTTCGCCCTGCCCTTCGCGGTTTCGGCCTGCGGTCACGTGGATCGCGAACCGATCACGCCCACGGCCCGTCCGACGGCCACTTTCTCCAATATCGGCTATGCCGACTGGTCGGATCAGGAGCCTGACTACCGGTTCTATCCGGGCGACGAGATCGAAATCACCGTGCCCTCGGCGACCGAATTGAACAAGTCCGTCGTGGTCCAACCGGACGGCCGCGTCGCTTTGCCGCTGATCCAGCCGGTGATGGCCGCCGACCGCACGATCGCGGAATTGCAGGCCTCGCTCACCCAGGCCTATTCGACCCAGCTGCTGCGTCCGCAGGTGCAGGTGTCGATCAAGTCGACGGCGCCGCTGAAGGTGTTCGTGGGCGGTGAAGTGGGAAATCCGGGCGTCTACGACATGGCCGGCGACGGCGACGCCCTGCGCGCCGTCATCCAGGCCGGCGGGTTCAAGACCTCGGCCAAGCGGACGTCTGTCGTAATCATTCGTCGCGGCCCCAACGGTCGGGCCATGCTGCGCACGGCGGACCTGCTGACGGGGATGACCAACGGGCGCGCGGACCTGGTGCCGCTTCGCCGGTTCGACGTGGTCTATGTGCCGCGCAGCGGGGTCTCCGAAGCGGGCCTGTTCATGCAGCAGTACTTCCGCGACCTGCTGCCGATCAGCTTCAGCTACGCGGTCAACGGCTTCAGCGGAAACTAGAAGCCTTTCACGCGCTCAAGAGAAAACGCGACTGAGCTCTTTCAAGCTCAGCCGTGGGCCAGCCATTCGCGCGCCTGGCGTTGGGCTTCGGCGACGTCCTCGCTGGCCATCTCCTGCGAGATTTCCTTGCGATAGACCTTGGCCTCGACCGAACCGCGCATGGCGGCCAGGTTGAACAGCATGTGGGCCGACACGTAGTCCAGCGGCGCGCCGCCTTGGCCGGTCGAATAGAGCAGGCCCATGCGGAACAGCTCGTCGCCCGAGGTGTCGACGGTCGGCAGCGGGATCCCGTGGATGGCGGCCGGCGGCTCGATACTCATCATCATGGCTTCAATTCCCATCTCAGCCCCCGTCGCCGTTCTGGCTCCGCTTGGCTGTGAGAACAGAAAAGTCCATCGGCGCTGAACATATAGTTAAAGCCGCCGACATCATGAATCTAGGCCACGAATACATAAACCATTCACGGACATTACGTCGCAGTTACAGGTGTTACTGCGCGTAAACCGCCGTATACACCAGGTTAACGGGCGCGCTGGCCAAAGAGCACTTTTCGGGCCTCTTCCTGGGCTTTTCCGGGGGCTTGCAGGCCCTGGCGGCGCAGTTCAGCCCCCAGCTTGAAGCCGCGATCGACGGCCTCGCGGGCCGCCATGCGCTCGAACCAGGCCTTCAGATGCGGGAATTCTTCCAGATTGATGCCCTGGTTTTTCCACGGCACGACCCAGCCCCAGCAGGCGAAGTCGGCGATGGACACTTCGCCGCAGATGAAATCCTTCCCCGCCAGCTGCTTGTTCAGCACGCCGTACAGCCGGTGGGTCTCGTTCGTGTAGCGGATGGCCCCGTAGGCGATCTGCCGCTGGTCGCTGACAATGGCGGCGGCGTACTGGCGGAAATGGTGGGTCTGGCCGGCCATGGGCCCCAGGCCGCCCATCTGCCACATCACCCACTGGTCGATCTCGACCCGCTCGCGCTCGTTCGCTCCATAGAACTGGCCCGTCTTGCGGCCCAGGTACTGCAGGATGGCCCCGGACTCGAACACCGAGATCGGCTGGCCGTCGGGACCGTCGGGATCGACGATGGCCGGCATGCGGTTGTTGGGGCTGATGGCCAGGAAGTCCGGCTTGAACTGTTCGCCCGCCCCGATGTTCACCGGGATCATCTCGTAGGGCAGGCCCATCTCCTCCAGGGCGATGGAGATCTTCCAGCCGTTCGGCGTGGGCCAGTAGTACAGCGCGATCGGACGGCTCATCGGCGTTTTTCCCAAGACCGGTTTCAGGGATGGTTTCGTTTGACCACCAACATGGTCGCGCGTCGCGCTCCCGCCAAGGCCGTTCATGCTCCAGCCTGACGGCGCCGTTCAGATCAGGTTCAGCCAAGGCGGCGGAAACTGGATTCAAGGTCGAGGGATTAGGCGGTTGTCGGACCGCTGACCGAAGTAAGGAGACGTCGGATATGAAGCGCCTGTTGCTCACCCTCGCCGCCGTGGCCGCCGTTGCTGGACCGATGGCTGTCACCGCGAGCGACGCGTCCGCCCAGGATCGCGGCCGCTGGGGCCACGACGGCGGCGGCCGAGGCGATCGCCATGGCGGCGGTCGCGGCGACTACGGCCGCCATGACGACCGCGGTGGTCGCGACCGAGGCGGTTGGGATCGCCACGACAACGGCCGCCACAACGGCTGGGATCGCCACGACAACCGCTGGGACGGCGGCCGTCACAACGGCTACTACTACAACAACCGCTGGAGCTACGGCGCGCCGCCGGCCTATTACTACGGCCGGCCGGGCTATCGCCCCGGCTACACCGCCTGGCGCCGCGGCGGTTACCTGCCGCCCTACTATCGCGGCAACACCTATATCGTCCACGACTACGGATACTACCACCTGCGTCCGCCGCCCCGTGGCTACTACTGGTACCGGGCCGGTAACGACTACGTCCTGGCGGCGATCGCCACCGGACTGATCTTCGACATCATCAACAACTAGACGATGTCCACCTGACGGCCTTGGCGGCGCTTTCCGAAACTCTCGGTAAGCGTCGCCATTCGCCGCATCCTCGCCGCGCATGCGGCGAGATCGCCCGATTGGCGGGCCATTCCCACCGCATTCGCGGGTCAGCGTCCCGGCCGTGTCACTTTCCGACGCGACTGTAACGAGACGCTTCCATGACCAAGCTCCGCATCCCCGCCGCCGCCGTCGCCGCCATGACCCTCGCCGGCTTCGCCGGGGCGGCCCTGGCCCAGCAGGCGCCGGCCACCGATCCGACGGCCCAGACCACGCAAAGCGCCCCCGCCTCGTCCACCACGTCGCCGTCGTCCTACGGCACGGACCCGGCCGCCGCGCCGCCGTCGTCCAGCGCCGACAGCGCCGCCGCCAGCGGCTCGCCCAGCTCGGCCACTGCTCCCGACAGCTCGACCGACGCGGCCCCGTCCGCTGACGCCAAGCCCGAGAAGAAGGCCAAGAAACACCACAAGCCGGCCGGCGCCGAAGCCCCGGCCAACGCCCCGGCCTCCGACACGCCCAAGCCGTAGGGTCGGCGAACCAACCATGAAAAAGGGCCCGTCGCGCGAGCGGCGGGCCCTTTCTTTTGTTCGGGCGCGGCGCGCTACAGCCCCAGCTTGCTCCGCAGCAGTTCGTTGACGGTGGCCGGATTGGCCTTGCCGCCGGTCTCCTTCATCACCTGGCCGACGAACCAGCCGATGGCCTGCGGCTTTTCCTTCACCGCCTCGGCCTTGTCGGGATTGGCCGCGATCAGCTTATCGATCGCCGCTTCGATGGCGCCGGTGTCGTTGATCTGGACCAGGCCGCGCTTCTCGACGATCTCGGCGGGACGGCCCTCGCCGGCCCACATATGCTCGAAGACCTCCTTGGCGATCTTGGAGCTGATGGTGCCGTTCTCGATCAGCTCGACCAGTTGGGCGATGTCCGACGACGGCAACGGCGAGGCGGCGATCTCGTGTTCGCCGGCCGACAGCTTGGACAGCAGCTCGTTGGTCACCCAGTTGGACACCAGCTTGGCGTCGCGGCCCTTGGCGGCGGCTTCGAAGTAATCCGCGCGGTCGCTCTCGATGATCAGCACGCCGGCGTCGTAGGCCGACAGGCCGTACTGGCTCTGCAGGCGCGCCTTCTTGGCGTCCGGCAGTTCCGGCAGGGTCTCTTCGATCGACTTCACCCAGGCCGGGTCCAGCACCAGCGGCAGCAGGTCGGGATCCGGGAAGTAGCGGTAGTCGTGCGCCTCTTCCTTGCTCCGCATCGAGCGGGTCTCGCCCTTGTTCGGGTCGAACAGGCGGGTCTCCTGGTCGATCTTGCCGCCGTCCTCCAGGATCTCGATCTGGCGACGGGCCTCGTATTCGATGGCCTGTTGGATGTAGCGGTACGAATTGACGTTCTTGATCTCGCAGCGCGTGCCCAGGTGGCTGAAGCTGCCGGTCGCCCGATACTTCTCGTAGTCGCCGGGGCGGCAAACCGAGACGTTGACGTCGGCGCGCAGGTTGCCCTTCTCCATGTCGCCGTCGCAGGTGCCCAGATAGACGAGGATCGTGCGCAGCTTCTTGACGTAGGCGGCGGCCTCTTCGGGCGTGCGCATGTCGGGCCGCGAGACGATCTCCATCAGGGCCGTGCCCGCGCGGTTCAGGTCGACATAGGTGGCGTTCGGGTCCTGGTCGTGCAGCGACTTGCCGGCGTCCTGCTCCAGGTGCAGCCGCTCGATGCGCACGTCGAAGGTCGTGCCGTCGTCACGCTCGACGGTCACCACGCCCTCGCCGACGATCGGCTGGTCGAACTGGCTGATCTGATAGCCCTGCGGCAGGTCGGGATAGAAGTAGTTCTTGCGGTCGAAGCGGCTCTTCAGATTGATCTGCGCCTTCAGGCCCAGGCCCGTCTTCACCGCCTGCTCGACGCAGAAGCGGTTCAGCACGGGCAGCATGCCGGGCATGGCCGCGTCCACCAGGCTGACCTGCTGGTTCGGCCCCGCGCCGAAGCCGACGGCGGCGCCGGAGAACAGCTTGGACACGCTGGCCACCTGGGCGTGGACCTCGAGGCCCAGCACGATTTCCCAGTCGCCGGTGCGACCCTTGATCACTTTGGAAGAGGCGGTTTCGGTCATGTCTCAATTCCTGGCCGCGTGGGCGGCCACTAACTTAGTTCCCTTCCCTCCCCCTTGTGGGGAGGGTGGCCCCGAAGGGGTCGGGTGGGGCTCGCTGCGTTCAAAGCGCGACAAATCACGTCCATGACCGCGTCAATATCCTCATGCACCGCACGGGTCGTGAAGCGCAAGGTTTGGAAGCCGGAGCGATGGAAAACTTGGTCACGGCGAGCGTCGTGATTCAATTGTTCCAGCTCCTCGTGATGAGGCCCGTCGATTTCGACAACCAGCCTTCGGCTCAGACAGATGAAGTCGGGATAGTAGCCCAGCAAGGGCGCGTGTCGTCGAAAGTGGAAACCTTCGGTTCGCAGGGCGCGCAGTCGCACCCACAAGCGAACCGCCTGTCCGCTCATCGCCTTCCGCAGCGCCCGTGCTCGGCCAACGCTCATGGCGTGATCCCCCACCCGACCCGCTTCGCGGGCCACCCTCCCCGCAAGGGGAGGGACAGACAGGAATTGGGCGCTGAGACCGCCGTTCGCGCAATCCTCAAAAATGACCACTTCTAGGCAACACCGAGGTCATTCCTGGCCAACCGGAACCAGTGACAAACCCTCCCGTTGACTCCCCCGAAGCGAACAACTCGCAGGAGGAAATCATGGCTGTTCTGAACCTCGACGCCAGCGAACCTTATGTCGCGCCCGCGACCAGCGCCGACTCCTCGGCTCTGTTTCCCAGCGCGCCTATCTATGCTCGTACGCCCACGAAGAAGTCTTCGCGGAACCTGCCGCTGATCGTCGGCCTGCCGGTGCTGGCGATCGCCGCGGGCGGCCTGGCCTGGGGGCTGATGAGCAACCCGGCCCAGACCCCGACCACCGACGAGGCGGCGCCCGCCAAGGTGGCCGAGGCCCAGCCGCTGCCGACCACCGCGGCGCCGGCTCCGATGCCGACCCCGGCTCCGGTGGAGGCAAAGGCCGCCGCGCCGACCCAGGTCGCCCGCGCCGAGACCACCGCCCCGCCGCGCGTGACCGCCCCGGCCAAGCGCGCCGCCGCCCCGGCCCGCCGCGCGGCGCCGGCGACCGCGCCCGACGCCGAGTCGGCCTCGTCCAACGTCAGCGCGACCGTCCCCGCGCCGGTCGCCGCGCCGGCGCCGACGCCGGTGATCGCGGCCCCGGCAGCCCCGGTGGTCGCGGCTCCGGCGCCTGCGCCGGCCACGACCCCGGCCACGCCCGACGCGCCGATGTAGCGGCGGCCTAGGGCCCAAAAGCAAAGGGCGGCTCCTCGCGGAGCCGCCCTTTTTCGTTTCCGTCTAGCGGCGGCGGATCACCACCACTTGTCGGCCTTGGCCTTGAAGCCCGCGGCCTTCTCGATGGCCCCGGCCACCGAGAACACCGTGCCTTCGTCCAGCGGCTTGCCGATGATCTGCAGCCCCAGCGGCAGGCCGTTGGCGTCGAGGCCGGCCGGCAGCGACAGTCCCGGCAGGCCCGCCAGGTTCGTCGTCACCGTGAACACGTCGTTCAGGTACATGGCGATCGGGTCGTTGCTGTTCTCGCCCAGGCCGAACGCCGCCGACGGGGCGGTCGGGGTCAGGATGGCGTCGACCTTCTGCCAGGCGTTGTCGAAGTCCTCGGCGATGCGGCGGCGCACCTTCAGGGCCTTCAGGTAGTAGGCGTCGTAATAGCCGGCCGACAGCACGTAGGTGCCGATCAGGATGCGGCGCTTGACCTCGTCGCCGAAGCCGGCGGCGCGGGTGTTCTCGTAGACCTCGGTCAGGTTGCCGCCCTCGGCCCGCAGGCCGTAGCGCATGCCGTCGTAGCGGGCGAGGTTCGACGAGGCCTCGGCCGGGGCCACGATGTAGTAGGCCGGCAGGGCGTACTTGGTGTGCGGCAGGCTGATCTCGACGATCTCGCAGCCGGCCTCCTTCAGCCATTCGATCCCGTCGGCCCACAGCTTCTCGATCTCGGCCGGCATGCCGTCGACGCGGTATTCCTTGGGAACGCCGATCCGCAGGCCCTTGACCGACTTGCCGACGAAGGCGGCGAAGTCCGGAACCGGGACGTCCAGGCTGGTGGAGTCCTTCGGGTCATGGCCCGACATCGACCTCAGCAGGATCGCGGCGTCCTCGACGGTCTTGGCGATCGGGCCGGCCTGGTCCAGCGAGCTGGCGAAGGCCACCGTGCCCCAGCGCGAGCAGCGGCCGTAGGTCGGCTTGATGCCCACGGTGCCGGTGAACGAGGCGGGCTGGCGGATCGAACCGCCGGTGTCGGTGGCGGTGGCGCCCAGGCACAGGTCGGCGGCCACGGCCGCGGCGCTGCCGCCCGAGCTGCCGCCCGGGGTCAGGGCCTGGTTCGAGCCCGACTTGCGCCAGGGATTGACCACGGGGCCGTAGGCGCTGGTCTCGTTCGACGAGCCCATGGCGAACTCGTCGAGGTTCAGCTTGCCCAGCATCACCGCGCCGTCGCGCCACAGCTGGCTGGTGACGGTCGACTCGTATTCCGGCACGAACGGCTCGAGAATCCGCGAGGCGGCCGTGGTCGGCGTGCCCTCGGTGCAGAACAGGTCCTTGATGCCCAGCGGGATGCCGTCCAGCGGACGGCCCGCGCCAAGAGCTCTGCGGGCGTCCGAGGCGGCGGCCATCGACAGGGCCTGCTCGGGCGTCTCGAACAGGAAGGCGTTCAGGCCGCGCGCGGCCTCGACGGCCTCGATGTGGGCCGTGGTCAGCTCGACCGAGGTGAACTCGCCCGCTTCCAGGCCGTCCAGCGCGCCCTTCAGGGTGAGAGAGGTCAGCGCGCTCATTATTCGACCACCTTGGGGACCACGAAGAAACCGCCCACCGACTTGGGGGCGTTGGAGGTGACCACCTCGGCGTCGCCGCCCATGGTCACCACGTCGTCGCGCAGCGGCAGGCCGGCGTGCACGACGCTGGTCAGCGGCTCGACGCCGTCGGTGTCGACCTCGGCCAGCTGCTCGATCCACGTCATGATGCCGTTGAGCTCCTGGGCCAGGGCCTCGATGCGCTCTTCGGGTTCGGCGATGCGCGCGAGCCGCGCGACCTTCCGCACGGTGGCGGCGTCAATGGCCATGGGGGCCTCCTGAATTCCAAGCGCGTGGGTTAGCCGTGCGAGGGGCGCTTTGACAAGCGTTCCCTTGTTCGCGGTTCTCTTGTCGGGGGAGCGCTTCCCCGTGATATGAGGACGAATGCCCGTTCTCGACATCGCCGAATTCGCCGCCGCCATCCCCGACTACAAGCCGATCGTCGGTCTGGACCCTGGCGAGAAGACCATCGGCGTGGCCGTGTCCGACGTCACCCTGACCGTCGCCAGCCCCCTGGCCACCATCGCCCGGGCCAAGTTCACCCAGGACGCCGAGACCCTGTTCAAGCTGATGGACGGCCGCAAGGCGGCGGGGATCGTCATCGGCCTGCCGATCAACATGGACGGCACCGAGGGGGTGCGCTGCCAGTCGAACCGCGCCCTGGGCCGCAACCTGCTGCGCCTGCGCCCCGACCTGCCGATCACCTTCTGGGACGAGCGCCTGTCGACGGCGGCGGTGACCCGCGTGCTGATCGACGAGCACGACGTCAACCGCAAGCGCCGCGGCGAGGTCGTCGACAAGATGGCCGCCGGCTGGATCCTGCAGGGCGCGCTGGAGCGGATGCGGGGAATCCGCGAGGCGTCTTCCTAAGCCCTCTCCCAGAGGAGAGGGTTTCACGCACCGCCCTTCCCCGCGACGCCAAACCCGCCTATGACGCGCACTCATGACGGCAAAACCCCCGCCCCGTGAGCCCGCCGATCCGATCGAGACGATCCGTCAGCGCATCTTCTCGTTCCCCCGCCGCCACTTCCTGTCGGCCGGCGACCTGAACGCCCCGCAGGCGACCGACCTGCTGGACCTGGCCGACGCCTTCGTCGACTTCAATCGCCAGACGTCCCGCTCCCTCGACATCCTCAAGGGGCGGACGCTGATGAACCTGTTCTTCGAGAACAGCACCCGCACCCAGAGTTCGTTCGAGATCGCCGGCAAGCGCCTGGGCGCCGACGTGGTCAACATGAGCCCGCGCACCTCGTCGATCACCAAGGGCGAGACCCTGATCGACACGGCCGTCACCCTGAACGCCATGCGCCCCGACCTGCTGGTGGTGCGCCACGCCTCGTCGGGCGCCGCCTCGCTGCTCAGCCAGAAGGTCAGCGGCAGCGTGATCAACGCCGGCGACGGCCAGCACGAGCACCCCACCCAGGCGGTGCTGGACTCCCTGTCGATCCGCCGCGCCTTCGGCCGGGTCTCGGGCCTGACGGTGGCCATTTGCGGCGACGTGCTGCACAGCCGCGTGGCCCGCTCGAACGTGGCCCTGCTGCACACCCTGGGCGCCAGCGTCCGCCTGGTCGGCCCGCCCACCCTGATGCCGGCCCAGGCCGAGCGCTGGGGCGTGACCGTCCATCACGACATGAAGGCCGGCATCGCCGGGGCCGACGTGGTGATGATGCTTCGCCTGCAGCTGGAGCGCATGCAGGGGGCCTTCGTGCCCTCGACCCGCGAGTACTTCCGCTTCTACGGCCTGGACCGCGAGAAGCTGGCCCGCGCCGCGCCCAAGGCCAAGGTCATGCACCCGGGCCCGATGAACCGAGGCGTCGAGATCGACTCCGACGTCGCCGACGATCCCGAGATCAGCCTGATCCAGGACCAGGTCGAGATGGGCGTCGCCGCCCGCATGGCCGTCCTGGCCTCCCTTGCGCATCGACTTGAGGAGCATGGGAAGTGAGATCCCTTCCTTTATTTTCCGCTCATCCCGGCGAATGCCGGGACCCAGATCCCAAGGCCGAGGGGATGATTGGAAGAACTCGGCGTTCATGGAACCCGCCTCAAAGCCATTCCATCTGGGTCCCGGCATTCGCCGGGATGAGCGGAGGTTTTTGATGACCGGTTCATCGCCTCCCCTCGCCCTGATCAACGCCCGCCTGGTCGATCCCGAGAGCGGCTATGACGGCCCCGGCGGCGTCATCGTCTCCGAGGGCGTGATCTCCGACGTCGCCAAGGGCCGCGAGTTCGGCAAGCTTTCCAAGGACGTCCGCGTCGTCGACTGCGGCGGGGCCATGCTGGCCCCCGGCCTGATCGACCTGCGGGTCAAGACCGGCGAGCCCGGCGCCGAGACCAAGGAGACCCTGGCCAGCGCCGCCAAGGCCGCGGCGGCCGGCGGGGTGACCAGCTTCGTCGTCCAGCCCGACACCGACCCGGCCGTGGACGACCCCAGCGTGGTCGACTTCATCCTGCGCCGCTCGCGCGACATCGACGCCGCCCGCATCCTGTGCGCCGGGGCCGCGACCAAGGGGCTGAAGGGCGAGCAGATGGCCGAGATTGGCCTGATGCGCGAGGCCGGCTGCGTCTATGTGACCGACGCCGACAAGCCGATCGTCGACAGCAAGGTCATGCAGCGCATCCTGACCTACGCCAAGGGCTTCGACACCCTGCTGGCCCACCGGCCGATGGACCCCTGGCTGGCCAAGGGCGGCGCGGCGACCGGCGGCGAGTTCGCCGGCCGCATGGGCCTGCCCTCGATCTCGCCGATGGCCGAGCGGATCATGCTGGAGCGCGACGTCGCCCTGCTGGAGGCCACCGGCGGCCGCCTGCTGGTCGACCAGGTCACCAGCGCCCAGGCCCTGGAGACCCTGGCCCGCGCCAAGCAGAAGGGCCTGAGGGTCCACGCCAGCGTGTCGATCAACCACCTGTCGTTCAACGAACTGGACATCGGCGACTACCGCAGCTTCGCCAAGGTCACCCCGCCCCTGCGCGGCGAGGACGACCGCCAGGCGCTGATCGAGGCGCTGGCTAGCGGTCTGATTGACATCGTCGTCAGCGCCCACGCCCCGGCCCCGGCCGAGGACAAGCGCCTGCCCTATGACGAGGCCGCCCCCGGCGCCGTGGGCCTGGAGACCCTGCTGCCGGCCCTGCTGAGCCTCTATCACGACGAGCGCCTGCCGCTGGTCGACCTGATCCGCACCGTCACCCTGGCCCCGGCCGGCCTGATCGGCCTGCAGTCGGGCCGCATCGCCCCCGGCGCCCCGGCCGACCTGGTGCTGTGCGACCTGGACGCCCCGCTGATCATCGACGCCGGCAAGCTGCTGTCGAAGTCCAAGAACTCGCCGTTCGACGGGCGGAGGCTGCAGGGCCAGGTGCTGATGACGATCGTCGACGGCCGCGTGGTGCATCGGGCGGAGGGGTAGCCTAACCAGGATGGCCGATCCGCTCGAAGACCGGAAGAACATGGGGGCCTTGAGAGGCGCGAAGGGCTTCTACGTGATCGCCCTTTTTGTCGTGCTCGGACCGCTAGTTGGCTACGTCTCCATGCTTCCTTGGGATTTGCTGAGCGGCGAGGACTCGTTGGCTCGGCGACTTCTGGCCTCGCCGTGGCTGCTCCTGGGAGTGTCGCTCTACAGCTATCTCTTCGGCGGCTTGCCGGCGCTTCTGACGGGCCTGGCGGCGGTCCATCTTTTCGAGGACCTGAGAGCGCCTTGGTTCATATTGGCCTGTGGCGTCGCCGGCGCCGTGGCGACAGGTCTTGTCTGCATCGCGCCTCTTCTCAGCGCCCCCGTCCAAATGGCGCCGCTACTCGCCATAGGCGGGGTGTCGGGCCTGGTTTGCGGTGCCTTGGCGACCCCACTACGCAATCGGGTCGAGAAACCAAGGCTGGACTGACGAGATCAGTGCGCGCCCAGACTGGGCGAGCAAACCCCTTCAACATCAACGCCGCCCCGAAAACGCTAGAGCCCTCGCCCCGAGCGCCGCTATAAAACCCGAAACCGGCGTTTTCGCCCTTGCCATGCGCCCGTCTCGCCGGGCAGCTTCACCACATCCATAGGTCGCATTCCGTGCAAGATCTCGCCCAAGCCGTCTACCTGACCCTCGGCCTCACGATCCTCGGCGGTTATCTGCTGGGCTCGATCCCGTTCGGGCTGATCGCCACGCGGCTGGGCGGGGCCGGCGACATCCGGCAGATCGGCTCGGGCAACATCGGCGCGACCAACGTGCTGCGCTCGGGCCGCAAGGACCTGGCGGCCATCACCCTGATCGGCGACGCCGGCAAGGGGATCGTGGCGGTGCTGCTGGCCCGCTGGCTGAGCCACGGGAACCCGGCGATCATCGCCCTGGCCGGCGGCGCGGCCTTCACCGGCCACCTGTTCCCCGTCTGGCTGAAGTTCAAGGGCGGCAAGGGCGTGGCCACCTTCTACGGCGTGCTGCTGTCGGCCTGCTGGCCGGTGGGCCTGCTGGCCGCCGTCACCTGGCTGGCCGTGGCCGCCCTGTTCCGCATCAGCTCGCTGGCCGCCCTGGTCGCCGCCGCCCTGGCCGCGCCCTTCGCCCTGGCCACCGACCAGGCGGCGCCGTTCACGGTGCTGTGCCTGTTCATGGCCGTGCTGATCTTCATCCGCCACAAGGACAACATCAGCCGGCTGCTGAAGGGCCAGGAGCCCCGCATCGGCAAGAAGAAGACGGCTGAAGAGCCGCCGACCCCAGACACAGACTTGGCCGGCTGATGACGCGGGGCCTCTCGGACACAGAGCGCCTGGCCTGGCTCAGGCTGGCGCGCACCGAGACGGTCGGCCCCGTCGCCTTCGACCATCTGATCTCGCGCTTCGGCTCGCCCGAGCGGGCCCTGGCCGCCCTGCCCGACCTGGCCCGTCGCGCCGGCCGCGCCACGCCCCTGCGTCCGCCGCCCGAGTCCGAGATCCTCCAGGAGCTGGAAAGCGGCGCCCGCCTCGGCGCGCGGCTGATCTGCGCCTGCGAGCCCGACTACCCGCCCCGCCTGGCCGCCCTGGACCCGCCGCCGCCGGTGCTGTGGGCCCTGGGCCGCGCCGAGCTCCTGTCCCAGCCCAGCCTGGCCATCGTCGGGGCGCGGATCGCCTCGGCCGGCGGCCAGCGCTTCGCGCGCCAACTGGCCGCCGAGCTGGGCCGGCACGGCTATGTGGTGGTGTCGGGCCTGGCCCGCGGCGTCGACGGCGCGGCCCACGAGGGCGCCCTGGCCACCGGCACGATCGCCGTGCTGGGCGGCGGGGTCAGCGACATCTACCCGCCCGAGCACGCCGCCCTGCACGCCCGCATCGCCGGCGAAGGCGGCTGCGTGGTCAGCGAGAGCGCCCCCGACCGCCGGGCCATCGCCAAGGATTTCCCGCGCCGCAACCGCATCATCTCGGGCCTGTCCCTGGGCGTGATCGTCGTCGAGGCCGAGCTGAAGTCCGGCTCGCTGATCACCGCCCGCCTGGCCGCCGAACAGGGCCGCGACGTCTTCGCCGTGCCCGGCTCGCCGCTCGATCCCCGCGCCAAGGGCCCCAACGACCTGATCCGCCAGGGCGCGATCCTGTGCGAGGGCGTCGATGACGTGCTGCGCTCGCTGTCGGGCCAGGCCCACCTGCGCGAGCGCGAACGGCCCTACGTTCCCGAGGACGAGGGCGCCGAAGTCGACCACGACGCCCTGCGCGAGGACCTGGCCCGCCTGCTCTCCCCCACCCCGGTTTCCCGCGACGAACTGGTCCGCGCCACCAGGGCCCCGACCTCGGCGGTGATGGCGGCCCTGGTCGAACTGGCCCTGGCCGAACGGGCCGAACTGCTGCCGGGCGGGATGGTGGCGGGAACTTGAAAACCGAACGTGATGGGTTAAATTGAGATGGTCACCGTCCACCGAGCGTCGGGGATGAGGGTCGTCATCTATCTGGAGGACCATCCTCCGGCTCATGTTCACGTGTTCGGAGATGGAGAAGCAAAGATCGAACTCCTGGGTCCCGACGAAGAGCCAAGAGTGGTTTGGACCAAAGGCATGAACCGAGCCGAGGCCCGCCGAGCCCTGGCGATTATCCGCGCGCAGCGGGACGACCTGCTACTGCGATGGAACGAACTTCATGGCTGACCCAACCGACGCTGAACTCGACGCAGCCGCAGCGCTTGGCGAGCAACTCGCCTTGACCGAACCCAGAGCCGCTTCCGCCCGCTACGACCGGGCGACGGGACGTATCCTCATCGAGCTGACCAACGGTTCTGCCTTCGCCTTTCCCGCGCGCCTGGGGCAGGGGCTCGAAAACGCCACCGACGAACAATTGGCCCAGGTCGTCATCCTTGGCGCCGGTTACGGCCTGCACTGGGAAGACTTGGACGTCGATCTGTCGATTCCCGGTCTGGCCGCCGGGGTCTTCGGCACGAAGGCCCATATGGCCCGGATCGCCGGTCGCGGCACGTCTCCCGCCAAGGCCGCCGCCGCCCGCGCCAATGGGGCCAAGGGCGGTCGCCCCCGCAAGACCGCCAGCCGCTGAGCGACGCCCAAATATTCCTCTCTCTATAGAGAGAGCCGGGAACCAAATGCGCGGTCGGCCACGGCCGCCGTTGACAGACCCCTGGGGACGCCCCCACTTTCCGGCCCTCGCCGCCTCGGTTCGCCCTGGAGGACGAACCCTTTTCCCAGGCATCAAGGTCCTAATGAACGTCGTCGTCGTCGAGAGCCCGGCCAAGGCCAAGACCATCAACAAGTACCTCGGGTCCGACTACAAGGTTCTCGCCTCGTACGGTCACATCCGGGACTTGCCGTCGAAGGACGGTTCGGTCGAGCCGGACAACGACTTCGCCATGAGCTGGGAGGTCGACGGCAAGGCCACCAAGCGCGTGTCCGACATCGTCGACGCCCTGAAGGGGGCCGACCGCCTGATCCTGGCCACCGACCCCGACCGCGAAGGGGAAGCCATCAGCTGGCACGTGCTGGAGGTGCTGCAGAAGAAGAAGGCGCTGAAGGACAAGGCCGTCCAGCGCGTCACCTTCAACGCCATCACCAAGGCGTCCGTCCTCGACGCCATGGCCAATCCGCGCGACATCGACATGGAGCTGGTCGAGGCCTACCTCGCCCGCCGCGCCCTGGACTACCTGGTCGGCTTCACCCTCTCGCCCGTGCTGTGGCGCAAGCTGCCCGGCAGCCGCTCGGCCGGCCGCGTGCAGTCGGTCTGCCTGCGCCTGATCGTCGACCGCGAGCTGGAGATCGAGCGCTTCAAGACCCAGGAATACTGGACCGTCGAGGCCGACGTCACGGCCGGCGCCGAGCCGTTCCTGGCCCGCCTGGCCAAGCACGAGGGCAAGAAGCTCACCAAGTTCGACCTGGCCAACGAAGGCTCGGCCCTGGCCGCCAAGGCCGCCGTGCAGAAGGCCGTGTTCAAGGTCGCCGCCGTCGAGAAGAAGCCCGGCAAGCGCTCGCCCGCCCCGCCCTTCACCACCTCGACGCTTCAACAAGAAGCCGCCCGCAAGCTGGGCTTCTCGGCCCAACGCACCATGCAGGCCGCCCAGAAGCTGTACGAAGGCATCGACATCGGCGGCGAGACCGTCGGCCTGATCACCTACATGCGGACCGACGGCGTGTCGGTCGAGCCCGAGGGCATCGCCGAGGCGCGCAGCGTGATCGGCAACGTCTACGGCGAGACCTACGTCCCCGAAACCCCCCGCTACTACAAGGCCAAGGCCAAGAACGCCCAGGAGGCCCACGAAGCCATCCGTCCGACCAGCCTGCGCCGCAACCCCGGCTCGCTGCGCCTGGAGCCCGACCTGGGCCGCCTGTACGAGCTGATCTGGAAGCGGATGATCGCCTCCCAGATGGAGAGCGCCCGCATCGAGCGCACGACGGTCGACCTGGAGAGCGCCGACGGCCAGACCGGCCTGCGCGCCACGGGCCAGGTCGTGCTGTTCCCCGGCTACCTGGCCGTCTACGAGGAAGGCCGCGACGACGAAGGCGACGAGGACAGCGCCCGCCTGCCGGCCATCGAGGAAGGCGCCGCCGCCAAGGTGCTGGACGCCCGCGCCGACCAGCACTTCACCGAGCCGCCGCCGCGCTACTCGGAAGCCAGCCTCGTCAAGAAGATGGAAGAGCTGGGCATCGGCCGCCCCTCGACCTACGCCTCGGTCCTGACCGTGCTGCGCGACCGCGCCTATGTCCGCATGGAGAAGCAGCGCTTCATCCCCGAGGACAAGGGCCGGCTGGTCACCGCGTTCCTCGAGCAGTTCTTCCGCCGCTACGTGGAGTACGACTTCACCGCCGCCCTGGAAGAGCAGCTGGACCTGGTGTCGGACGGCAAGCTGGACTGGAAGCAGTTCCTGCGCGACTTCTGGAAGGACTTCGCGGCCGCCGTCGGCGAGATCGCCGAGCTGCGCACCACCAACGTCCTGGACGCCCTGAACGAGGCCCTGGGCCCGCACATCTTCCCCGACAAGGGCGACGGATCGAACCCGCGCGCCTGCCCGACCTGCGGCACGGGGCAACTGTCGCTGAAGACCGGCAAGTTCGGGGCCTTCATCGGCTGCTCGAACTATCCGGAATGCCGCTACACCCGCCAGCTGGCCACCAGCGGCGAGGGCGAAGGCGAGGCCGAGACGGCCGACAAGGAGCTGGGGATCAATCCCGAGACCGGCCGCGCTGTGTGGCTGAAGAACGGCCGCTTCGGCCCCTATGTCGAGGAACTGGCGGCGGCCGACAGCGGCGACAAGCCCAAGCGCTCCAGCCTGCCTAAGGGCTGGACGGCGGCGGCGGTCGACCTGGAGAAGGCCCTGCGCCTGCTGTCCCTGCCCCGCGAGGTCGGCAAGCACCCGGACGACGGCAAGGTCATCACGGCGGGCCTCGGACGCTTCGGGCCGTTCGTGCTGCACGACGGCACCTACGCCAACCTGGAGAACCCGGAAGACGTCTTCGACATCGGCCTGAACCGCGCCGTCAGCCTGCTGGCCGACAAGCGGGCCGGCGGCGGGCGTCCGCAGCGCGGCCAGGCGGCCGCTCTGGCCGAGCTGGGCAACCACCCGGAAGACGGTAAGCCGGTCCGCGTGCTGTCGGGCCGCTTCGGCCCCTACATCAAGCACGGCGACACCAACGCCAACGTGCCCAAGGGCGCCGATCCGGCGGCCCTGACCCTGGAAGAAGCGGTGGCCCTGATCGCCGACCGCGTCGCCAAGGGCGGCGGCAAGAAGCCGGCGAAGAAAGCGGCGGCGAAGAAGGCTCCGGCCAAGGCGAAAGCCGCGACCGACGGCGAGGCTCCGGCCAAGAAGGCCCCCGCCAAGAAGCCGGCCGCGAAGAAGCCCGCGGCGGCCAAGAAGCCCGCCGCCAAGAAGGCCAAAGCCGAGGCGTGACGCGCCTCGGCGCCCTTGGTCGGGGGAAAATTGGGGGTTAAGCTCAGTCCATGACGTCGCTCGAACGCCCCCTGCCGCTGCCCCTCGTGGTCGTGATCCTGTCGGCCGTCAGCGTCGGCGGCTTCGTGTTCGGCCTCAAGGGCGCCCTGGACAAGACCGACCACCAGGCGGTCTCGACCGCGCCCCTGGCCGAGGTCTCGGGCGTGCCGGTGCGCGACGCCACCCCGGCGGTCGCCGAGGCCGCCCCGCCCCCGCCGCCCGTCGTCGAGAAGCCCAAGCCGGTCGAGGAGGTCGCGGAGACCCCCGCCGATGAGGCGCCGGTCGTAGAGACCCCGCCCGCGACGCCGGCTCCCGTCGAGAAGAAGCCCGAACCGCCGCCGGCCCAGGCCACGCCGCAGCGGATCGAGGACCTGTACTGAAGGCCGCGCCGAGCGGACGCTCGGCGCGCCTCCACCGGCCGGCTAGCGGTTGCCGCCGGCCACGGCGATGATCTCGCCGGTGATCCAGAAGCTCTCGGGCGAGGCCAGGAAGACCGCCACCGGCGCGATGTCGGACGGCTGGCCCATGCGGCCCAGCGGGGTCTGGGCGACCATCTGGGTCTCGAGATCGCTGCCGATGATGCCCATGGCGTGGGTGCCTTCGGTCTCGACCGCGCCGGGCGAGAGGCTGTTGACCCGGATCTTGCGCGGACCCAGCTCCTTGGCCAGCACGCGGGTGATGGAGTCCACCGAGGCCTTGGTGGCCGTGTAGACCGAGGCGGTCGGGATATCGACCGTGGTCGCCGCCGAGCTGATGTTGATCACGCTGCCGCCGTCCGGACCGAAGCGCTTGGCCGCTTCCCGGGTGGCCAGCAGGACGCCCAGGACGTTGGTGTCGAACTGGCGGCGGTACTCGGCCTCGGTCACCTCCTCGATCGGCGCGAAGGCGTAGACGCCCGCGTTGTTGACCAGGATGTCGACGCCGCCGAACGCCTTCTGGGTTTCGTCGAACAGGCGCACGATGTCCCCGTCCTTGCCCACCGAACCCTGGACGGCGATGGCCTTGCCGCCGGCGGCGATGATCTCGGCCACCACCTTGTCGGCGCCCTCGCGGCTGGAGGCGTAGTTGACGGCCACCGCCGCGCCTTCCGCGGCCAGGGCCTTGGCGATGGCGGCCCCGATGCCCTTGGACGCGCCCGTGACGACGGCGGTCTTGCCTGAAAGCTTGCTCATGATCTCTCTCCGTTCGGCCGTTGGCCGGTCGCCTTAAGCGGCGAACGCTTCGATACTTAGATATGTATCGAAGTGATTCAACGGACGGGGCCGCGAGTTTTTTCGCGGGCGGAGTCAGATTTCGGCGAGCTGGGCCAGATAGGCGTTCAGGACGTCGCGCTGCAGGACCAGGAAGGCGAACTTGCCCTGGCGGCAGATGCGGATCAGCCCCGCCGTCTCCAGTTCCTTCATGTGGTGCGAGAAGGTGGCGGCGCTGACGGCGACATGCTGGGCCACCGCGCCGCACGGCGTGGGCTCGCTGGCGGCGCCGACTTCCTTGAGGATCTGGCGGCGGCGCGGTTCGGCCAAGGCCTTGGCGATCAGGTTCACCTGGCGTTCGTCCAGCACGATGCGCGGCGCGTCTTCCATGTCCCTCATATGCGATGCGCCCGCGCCGGAAGCAAATGGCCCCGGGGAGTGACGACATCGGGACCTCGACGCGCTAGACGTGCGTCATGGCCAAACCCCGTACGCCCAAGTCCTCCAAGTTCCCCGCCGCGTCGAAGAGCGCGAAGCCGCCCGCCGGCCTGCCGGATCGCGAGACCCTGCTGGCCTTCCTGCGCGACGCCGGCGAGAGCGGCAAGGCCGACATCGCCCGCCACTTCGGCCTGAAGGGCGCCGACCGCCGGGCCCTGCGCGAGATGCTGCGGGCCATGGAAGCCGACGGCAGCCTGGGCAAGCGCGGCCGCAAGGGCTTCGCCCAGGCCGGCGCCCTGCCCCCGGTCGGCGTGGTCGACGTGGTGGAGCGCGACGCCGACGGCGACCTCTATGTGCGCCTGACCAAGGATTCCGACGACACGCCCCAGGTCCGCCTGGCGCCCGGCAAGGGCGAGGCGGCCGGCGGCGCGCCGGGGATGGGCGACCGTCTGCTGGTCCGCTTCGAGACGCTGGAGAACGGCGAGACCGAGGCCCGGCTGATCAAGCGCCTGGGCCAGAGCGCCCACAAGATCCTGGGCGTGGTGCGCAAGGCGCGTCGCGAGACCCGCATCGAGCCGGTCGACCGCAAGTCCAAGGAAAGCCTGCTGATCGACAACCAGGCCGCCGCCGACCTCAAGGAGGGCGACCTGGTCCTGGCCCAGGTCAGCGGCGCCGGCTCGCGCTACGGACCCAAGTTCGGCAAGATCCTGGAGGTGCTGGGCAGCGAGGACGACCCGCGCGCCGCCTCGCTGATCGCCATCCACAGCCACGGCATCCCGACCGGCTTCTCGGAAGAAGCCGAGGCCGAGGCCAAGGCCGCCCAGCCGCCGACCCTGCAGGGCCGCGACGACCTGCGCGACCTGCCGTTCGTGACCATCGATCCGGTGGACGCCCGCGACCACGACGACGCCGTCTACGCCCATCCCGATCCGGACGCCTCGAACGTCGGCGGCTGGATCGTCTGGGTGGCCATCGCCGACGTGGCGGCCTATGTGCGCCCCGGCTCGGCCCTGGACCGCGACGCCCGCGAGAAGGGCAACAGCGTCTACTTCCCCGACCGGGTGGAGCCGATGCTGCCCGAGACCCTGTCCAACGGCCTGTGCTCGCTCCGCGAGGGCGAGAACCGCGCGACCCTGGCCGTGCGGATGGTGTTCGACGCCGGCGGCCGCAAGAAGGGCCACAAGTTCGTGCGCGGCCTGATGCGTTCGGCCGCCAAGCTGTCCTACGAGCAGGCCCAGGCCGCCATCGACGGCGTGCCCCCGCCCGCCGGCCAGGACCCCGACAAGGCCGGACCGCTGCTGGACCCGATCCTGAGGCCCCTGTGGGCCGCCTTCCGCCTGATGGGCAAGGGTCGCGAGGCCCGCTCGCCCCTGGCCATCGAGAGCGACGAGCGCCGGATCGTCATCAAGGAGGGCGAGATCCAGTCGATCACCCGCCGCGCCAGCCTGGAAGCGCACAAGCTGATCGAGGAGATGATGATCCAGGCCAACGTCTCGGCCGCCGAGACGCTGGAAGCCAAGCGCATGCCGCTGATCTACCGCGTCCACGACACGCCCAGCGACGAGAAGGTGATGAACCTGGGCGAGTTCCTGCAGACGCTGGAAATCCCCTGGTCCAAGGGCCAGGCCCCGACGACGGCGCGGTTCAACAAGCTGCTGGACGACACCCGCGAGAGCCCGCACGCGGCGATCATCAACGAGGTGGTCCTGCGCACCCAGATGCAGGCCCACTACTCGGCCGACAACATGGGCCACTTCGGCCTGAACCTGGCCCGCTACGCCCACTTCACCAGCCCGATCCGCCGCTATGCCGACCTGATCGTGCACCGGGCCCTGATCCGTGCCCTGGGCCTGGGCGACGACGGCCTGACCGACCAGGACATCGCCCAGATCAAGGACACCGCCGAGGTCATCACCCACGCCGAGCGCCGGGCCATGGCGGCCGAGCGCGACGCCACCGACCGCTACATCGCCGCCTTCCTGGCCGACCGGGTGGGCGCGACCTTCACCGGCCGGATCACCGGCGTCACCCGCTTCGGCCTGTTCGTGAAGCTGGACGAAACCGGGGCCGACGGCCTGGTGCCGGTCTCGACCCTGGGCGAGGAGTATTTCGTCCACGACGACCGCATGCACGCCCTGGTCGGCGAGCGCACCGGCAAGCGCTTCCCCCTGGGCCTGGCGGTCGAGGTGCGGCTGCGCGAGGCCACGCCCGTGACCGGCGGCCTGGTGTTCGAGATGCTGACGGACGCGCTGCCGCGCGATCCGAAGGCGCCGCAACCCCGACTGGGCGTGCGGGCGCGGACGCCGGTCAAGCCGCGCGGCGGCCTGCCGAAGGGCGTCCGGCGCGGGAAGCGGCGGTAGGGTATGGCTCGGTCGAGCTACATTTGCGGCTTCTGCGGCTCGGATATCGCATCCGATGACATCGCGTTGTCGCTCGCGATCAGCGGCTTGAACGTCGAGGACGGAGCGACGCAAGGCATCGTGGTTCACGGCGCTTGTCTCGCGGAACGACTGCACCCCTCCGTGCCGTTCATCGCCGAGGCCTTTGAGGACTAAGGCGCGCCTTTTTCGTTGTCATCCCGGAAAGCGCGCAGCGCTTGTCCGGGACCCAGGTGAACCGCAAGACCTCAGTCCAGTCCCCTGGGTCCCGGACAGCCTCTGCGAGGCTTCCGGGATGACAACCTTAGTGTGCTGAAAACGCCGGAACCGCCTTCGCCGCTTCCTCCAGCCGATCCGCCATCATCCTCTGGTCGGCCACAGACGGGTGCCAGTCGCACGCCCCCAGGTCCATGCCGGTGATCCGCACCGGGGTCGCCAGGCCGGGCGTCGTCGCGTCCACCGTCTTGGCCACCGCCTCGACGTCGGCGGCGAAGCTGTCGCCGGCGATCAGCAGGAAGCGCGCCTGAGGCTGACGCTTGGCCAGGTCGCCGATGAAGCGGACATAGGCCTGGCGGTAGTCGGCGTGCAGGGCCTCGGCGTCCGCCCAGGCCTCGCCGGGCGCGACGGGCGTCGAGAAGTCGTTGGTGCCCAGACCGATCACGATCAGGTCGGGCCGCCAGGCCTCGGCCGGATCGACGACCGGCGCCGCCTCGCCCGGGATCATCCGCGGATAGAGCGCCGGCAAGGTCTGGCCCGGCGCCGCGCCGCCGTAGTTGCGCACCACGCCCCGTCCGGAGAACGCGACGATGCGGTAATCGGCGTCCAGCCGGCGCGCCAGCAGCGGACCGAAGGTCAGGCTGGTGTCGGTCTGGTCGTGAATCTCGGCCTGGGTGCAGCTGTGCTTGGTCGCCCGCACGCCGTAACCGACGGTGTGGGAGTCGCCGATGAACTCGATCCTGCGCGCGCGGACCGGCGGCGGCAGGGCCTGGCCGCGCTTGCCGACGGTGAAGCCCAGGAACCGCGCCGAACCGGTCTGGCTCTCGGTCAGCTTGTCGACCCGCACCACGTGCTCGCCCGGTCCCAGGTCGTCGTAGGTCAGGTGCGCGACGCCCGGCATGGCCACCTCGTTGCGGACCTTGCCGTCGATGCTGACGGCCAGCACCTCGAGCTGCGGATCGATCGCCACCTCAACGGACCGCCCCGTGAAGCGCCCCTCGAAATAGACGCCGGGCCAGCCGAAGGCGTAGACGCCGTCGGGCTGGGCCACGACCCGCCCGCCGATGTTGGGCGTCAGGGCGGTCTGGGCCGAGACGGGGCTCGCCAGGCACAGGGCCGCGACGGCGGCCAGGAACACGTATCTCAAGCGGATCTCCTCGAAGCGCCCCAAGACGCCGATTCCAGGCGCTACTTCCGGGCCAGATAGTCCAGCGCCAGCAGCACCTCGGCCTTCACCCCGGTCTCGAACACCGCCTCGTCGACGTCGAAATAGGGCGAGTGGTTGGCCGAGGCCGTGGCGGCGGGCACGTTGGCCGGGCGGCCGCCCAGCTGGATGAACACGGCCGGCACCTTCTCGCCGTAGCGCGAGAAGTCCTCGGCCCCGGTGACCAGGGCCGCCTGGTCGTCGACCTTGCCCGGCGAGGCCTGCTCCAGCACCGGCTTGACCCAGGCCGACAGGGCCGGGTCGTTGCGGGTGACCGGATAGGGCTGGGTGAACACCGCCTGGGCCTTGGCGCCATAGCGGTCGCCGATGGCGGCCACGGCCTTCTCGACCTTGTCGATCACCTCGGCCCGGCGCTCGGGATTGAAGGTGCGCAGGGTGCCGGTCATGGTCAGGTCTTCGGGGATGATGTTGTTGCGCACCCCCATGTTGATGGTCGCCACGGTCAGGACGGTGGGCGAGGCGCCGACGTCCACCTGGCGCGCGGCGATCTGGTTGAAGGCCTGGACGATGTCGGCGGCGACGCTGGCCATGTCGACGCCGGCCCAGGGCCGCGCCCCGTGGGTCTGCTTGCCCTTGACCGTGATGGTCAGGCGGTCGGAGCCCGCATAGAAGCCGCCGGTCCGGTAGTTCAGGGCGTGGGCGTCGCCGGGGCCGATGTGCAGGCCGAAGATGGCGTCGACCTTGGGATGGTCCAGGGCCCCGTCCCGGATCATCAGGCCCGCCCCGCCCTCCTCGCCGGCCTGGGAGCCCTCCTCGGCCGGCTGGAACAGCACCACGACGGTCCCTGGGATGTCGGCCTTCATGCCGGCCAGCACGGTCGCCGCGCCCAGCAGCATGGCCACGTGGGTGTCGTGGCCGCAGGCGTGCATGACCGGCAGGGTCCGGCCCTCCCACTGGGCCGTGGCCTTGGAGGCGAACGGCAGGCCGGTCTTCTCCTCGACCGGCAGGGCGTCCATGTCGGCGCGCAGGGCTACGACCTTGCCGGGCTTGCCGCCCTTCAGCACCCCGACCACGCCGGTGCGGCCCACGCCCTCGCGGACCTCGAAGCCCAGGGCGCGCAGTTCCTTGGCCACCAGGGCCGCCGTGCGGACCTCCTGGTTCCCCAGCTCGGGATGTTCGTGGATGTCGCGCCGCCAGGCCACGGCCTTGGGCTGGACGGCCTTGGCGGCGGCGGCCACCTGGGCGGTCGAGGGGGCGGCCATGGCCGGCGCGGCCGATAGCGCGGCGATCAGAGCCAGCGCCGAAACCCTTGCGAACATGCCATCCCTCGATTTCTGAAATCCCCGGAGGAGCTTGAGACGGTTTGGGGACACGCCGCAAGGGCATGTCCCCGTCTCGAGCTGGGGACATGCCCTCGGGCGTGTCCCCAAAGCACTCCTTGCCCCTACGGACGGCTGGCGTCCGCCCGAGTCGGGTCTAAGCTCCTCCGCATGGACGAGCCGATCGACGCCAAATTCGACACCCGCAACGACGGCGACGTCCGCGATCCGGCCGCCGGCGTGCTGAAGCCGCGCCACGCCGCCACCCTGATCGTCGTGCGCGACGATGGGGAGAAGCCCCGCATCCTGATGGGTCGCCGCAACCGGGGCCTGGCCTTCATGGCCGACAAGTGGGTGTTCCCCGGCGGCCGCGTCGACCGCGCCGACTACGCCGCGCCCTCGGCCAGCGAGCTGCCCCCCGACACGACCGCGCGCCTGGGCCTGGAACCCCGCCACGCCAACCCCGCCCGCCTGGCCCGCGCCCTGGCCCTGGCGGCGGTGCGCGAGACCTTCGAGGAGACCGGCCTGCTGCTGGCCAAGGAAGCCCCGGCAAGACCCGCCGGCGGCGCCTGGCGGCCGTTCCTGGCCCAGGGGGCCCTGCCCGACCTGGCGCCGCTGGCCTTCGTGGCCCGGGCCATCACCCCGCCCTATCGCACCCGCCGCTTCGACGCCCGGTTCTTCATGGCCCCAGCCAGCGCCCTGCTGAGCCTGGAGCGCCAGCCCGACTGCGGCGAGCTGGACGAGATCGGCTGGTTCGACTTCGACCAGGCCCGCGAACTGGACCTGCCCAACATCACCCGCTTCGTGGTCCACGAGGTGGCCCAGCGCCTGGCCGACCCTGGACGCCCGGCCCCGTTCATGCGCTTCCTGCGCGGGGCGCGGCAGTTGAGTTATCTCTAGAGCGCCCTTACGAGGCCGCCCATGCTCGCTCTAGCCCTCGCCGCCGCCCTCGCCGGCCCGTCCGCGACCATCGACCAGATGGCCTGGCTGAAGGGCTGCTGGATCCAGACCAAGCCGAACGGCGGCGTCGTCGAGGAACTGTGGATGCCCCCCGGAGGCGGCGTGATGCTGGGCCTGGGCCGCACGACGCGCGACGGCAAGCTGCGCGAGTACGAATACACCCGCATCGTCGAGGCCGACGGATCGCTGGCCTACATGGCCGAGCCCTCGGGCCAGGAGAAGGCGACCTTCCCGCTCAAGAGCCTGTCGGCGGACGAGGCGGTGTTCGAGAACCCGGCCCACGACTTCCCCCAGCGGGTGATCTATCGTCGCCTGGGGCCCGACGCCGTGACCGGCCGGATCGAGGGCCAGATGGGCGGCCAGGCCAGGAGCGTCGATTTCCCGTACAAACGATGCGCGACCGGCAATTGACTTTGGCGCGCCGCTGAGTATGTTCCGCGCCTCTTAATTCGACCGCGTAGGGACCTGCGCGACCATCGCAGGGATTCGACCATGGCCAAACCGGCTTCCATCAAGATCCGCCTGAACTCGACGGCGGACACCGGCTTCTTCTACGTGACCAAGAAGAACGCCCGCACCAAGACCGAGAAGATGGTGCTGAAGAAGTACGATCCGGTCATCCGCAAGCACGTCGAATTCCGCGAAGGCAAGATCAAGTAGGTCTGCCGACCCTTCGTGATGCGACAAGACGCCCGGCCGCAAGGTCGGGCGTTTTTCGTTCAGTCGTCTTGTTTTCGCCGTCAGGGAAAGGCCTAGCTGGGCCATGCGTCGACTCCCGCTTCAGGCCCTCCGGCTGGCCGCTCTCTTGCTTGTTGGCGCTGGTTCGCCGCTGGCTCACGCCCATGCCGCCACGCCGGTCTACGGCTACGAGGTGGTGCGCACCTATCCCCACGATCCCAACGCCTTCACCGAGGGGCTCTTCCTGCGCGACGGGTTCCTGTACGAGAGCACCGGCCTGCAGGGCGCCTCGTCGATCCGCAAGATCGTGCTGGAGACGGGCAGCGTCGAGAACGAGCGCCAGATCTCCAGCCAGTACTTCGGCGAAGGCATCGTCGACTGGAAGGACAAGCTGATCGAGCTGACCTGGAAGGACCAGATCGGCTTCGTCTACGGCATCGACGACTTCGAGACCCGCGGCGAATTCGCCTACCAGGGCGAAGGCTGGGCCCTGACCCGCGACGACAAGCGGCTTATCATGAGCGACGGGACCTCGCGCCTGCGGTTCATCGACCCCGAGACCCTCAAGGAGACCGGCGGCGTCACCGTCACGGACGAAGGCCGGCCGGTGGACCAGCTGAACGAGCTGGAATGGGTCAAGGGCGAGATCCTGGCCAATATCTGGCAGACCGACCGCATCGCCCGCATCGACCCTGCCACGGGCAAGGTGAAGGGCTGGATCGACCTGACCGGCCTGCTGCCGCCCGAGGAGCGGGCCCGGGCCGACGTCCTGAACGGCATCGCCTACGACGCCAAGGCCGACAAGCTGATCGTCACGGGCAAGCTGTGGCCGCGGCTGTACGAGATCAGGCTGGTGGCGCCGAAGCGCTGACGGGGACATGCCCTTGCGGCGTGTCCCCAATTCCAGGCTCAGCGGATGCTGATGGGGACACGCCCGAGGGCATGTCCCCGGCCCTGCTAGGCCGCCTTCCCCACCACGAGGTTCCGGCCGGACTTCTTGGCCTCGTACACCGCCTCGTCGGCCCGCTTCATCAGGGTCTCGGGGGTGTCGTTGGGGCCGCTGCTGGCCGAGACGCCGACCGAGATGGTCACGGTCAGGACCTCCGCGCCCTGGGCGACGTGGAAGGGCGAGCCGGAGACGTGCATGCGGATCCGCTCGGCGATGCGCAGGGCGTCGGCCAGCTGGGTGTCGGGCATGATCACCGTGAACTCCTCGCCGCCGTAGCGGCAAGGCAGGTCGACGGCGCGGACGTTGGAGGCCAGGCGCAGGGCGAACTCGCGCAGCACCTCGTCGCCGACGTCGTGGCCGAAGGTGTCGTTGATCTTCTTGAAGTGGTCGATGTCGATCAGCAGGGCCGAGACCGGGTCGCCGCCCAGGGCCGCGCGTTTGACCAGCGAGTCCAGCTGGCCGGCCATGTAGCGGCGGTTGTGCAGCCCGGTCAGCTGGTCGGTGACGGCCAGCTCCAGGCTGTGGTCCAGGTTCTGGCGCAGATAGTCGGTGTAGCGCTTGCGCTGGATCTGGGTCTTGACCCGGGCCGACAGCTCCTGCGGGTCGATCGGACGCGGCAGGACGTCGTTGATCCCGATCTCCAGCGCCTTGACGATGCGCGGGCGCTCGTCCGGATCGACCATGGCCAGGATCGGCAGGTGGCGGGTGCGCTCGTCCGAACGCAGGCCGGCGGCGAAGCGCAGGCCGTCGAAGCCCTTGGCCGCCGCGTTGATGATCACCAGGTCGACCGGCCCGCCGGCGCTGATCTGGGCCTTGATCGGATCGGATTCGACCACCGGGCGGTGCTCGACCGCCAGCTCGGCGGCCACGCGCTGGGCCTGGCGCTCGTTGTCGTCGACCACCAGCACCCGGCCGCCCAGGCCGTCCAGGCGCGAGGCGGCGCCGGCGATCACGCCCATGCGGCGGCCCGAGGCCTCGCGCTGGCGCAGTTCGTCGAGGACCAGCTTGAAGCGGGTCAGGCTGCGCACCCGGGCGAACAGCATGACGTCGTCGATGGGCTTGGTCAGGAAGTCCGAGGCGCCCGCCTCCAGGCCCTGGATGCGGTCGGCGCGGCCGTCCAGCGCCGTGACCAGCACCACCGGGATGTGGCGGGTGGCGGGGTCTTCCTTGAGTTTCTTGCAGACGGTGAAGCCGTCCATGCCGGGCATCATCACGTCCAGCAGGATCACGTCGGGCAGCTCGCTGGCCGCCAGGGCCAGGGCGGTGGGGCCGTCATAGGCGACCGAGACCTGGTAGTACTCGGCCGTCAGCTTGGCCTCGAGCAGGCGGACATTGGCCTCGATGTCGTCGACGACCAGGATGCGCGCGCTCACGGCCTACCTCTCCAGCAACCGGCGGATGGTGTCCAGGAAGTGCGACACCGAGATGGGCTTGGAGATATAGGCCTCGCACCCGCCCTCACGGATGCGCTCCTCGTCGCCCTTCATGGCGAATGCCGTAACGGCGACGACGGGGATATGTGACAGATCGTCATCCTCCTTGAGCCACTTGGTGACTTCAAGGCCGGAGATCTCGGGCAGCTGGATGTCCATCAGGATCAGGTCCGGACGGTGCTCGCGGGCGATCGACAGCGCCTGCAGCCCCTCGCGGGTCTGCAGGGTCTCGTAACCCTGGGCCTCGAGCAGGTCATGAAAGAGTTTCATGTTCAGCTCGTTATCCTCGACGATGAGGACCTTCTTCGTCATCCTGACCCCGACCATTCCGGTCCGTGGCGATGCGTGAGGGATTCGCGTCGCTTCTGGATTCCAGATCGCACGAATATCCTTAAGCCCGCGCTAATCGCGTTTTACCCCCGCCGACCGTAGATCATGGAACCCTGTTTTTCAGACCTCGAAGCCTGCACGGTGCGCCCTGACGCGCCCCTGGTCATCGTCGATGTGGACGAGGTGCTCGCACGTTTCATGCATGGCTTCGGAACGTTCATCGGGCGCCATGGATTCGAGCTGCGATTCGACCGCTTCGCCCTGTTCCAGAACATCTACCGCCCGGGCGAGACCGAGCACCTGGACCTGATCGCCGGCCGGGCCCTGTTCAACGACTTCTTCCGCGACGGGGCCGACGATCTGCTGCCCGCCGAGGGCGCGGCCGACGCCCTGGCCGACCTGTCGGCCCGCGCCGACGTGGTGATCCTGACCAACGCCCCCGAGCACGGCCGCCAGTCGCGCGCCCGCTGGCTGAAGACCCACGGCTTCGACTATCCGCTGGTGATCAACAGCGGTCCCAAGGGACCGTCGGCGGCGCACCTGTCGCAGCGCACGGCCTCGCCCTCGGTGTTCGTCGACGACCTGCTGCCGCAACTGGATTCGGTGGCCGAGAGCGCGCCGTGGGTCACCCGCTTCCAGATGGTGGCCGACGAGCGCCTGCGTCCTCTCGCCCCCTCCGATCCCGAGCGGCACGCCCGCATCGACCTGTGGCCGGACCTGAAGACGGCCATCGAGCGCACGCTGTTCAAATGAAAGCGCTCTGCCGCGACTGCCTGGCGACGGGCGAGGCCAAGGTCTCGCGCTGTCCGGCCTGCGGTTCGCCGCGCGTGGTGTTCCACGAGGAGCTGGGCCGGCTTTCCATGGCCCACATGGACTGCGACGCCTTCTACGCGTCGGTCGAGAAGCGCGACGACCCGTCCCTGCGCGACAAGCCGGTGATCGTGGGCGGCGGCAAGCGCGGGGTGGTGACGACGGCCTGCTACATCGCCCGCATGAGCGGCCCGCGCTCGGCCATGCCGATGTACAAGGCGCTGAAGCTGTGCCCGCAGGCCGTGGTCATCAAGCCCAACTTCGCCAAGTACAAGCACGAGAGCCGGCGGATCATGGCCAAGCTGGAGGCCCTGACGCCCCTGGTGCAGCCGCTGTCGCTGGACGAGGCCTGGATCGACCTTTCGGGCACCGAACGCCTGCACGGCGCGCCGCCGGCGGTGATGCTGGCGCGGGTGCAGAAGGCGATCGAGGAAGAGGTGAACATCACGGTCTCGATCGGCCTGGCCCCCAACAAGTTCCTGGCCAAGATCGCGTCCGAGCTGGACAAGCCGCGCGGTTTCTCGGTGATCGGGGCGACCGGGATCGAGGCGTTCCTGGCCCCGCGACCGGTGTCGATCCTGCCCGGGGTGGGCCCGGCCACGGTGACCGCCCTCGCCCAGGAGGGCCTGCGCACCGTGGGCGACATCGCCAACGCCGACCTCAAATGGCTGGTCAAGGTGCTGGGCTCGGGCGGCCTGCGCCTGCACCACCTGGCCCACGGGCGCGACACCCGGCTGGTCGATCCCGACCAGGAGCGCAAGACGATCAGCGCCGAGACCACCTTCAACGACGACCTCTACAAGCGCGAGGACCTCGAGGACGAGCTGTGGCCCCTGTGCGAGAAGGTCGCCCGCCAGGCCCGGGCCGGCGGGGTGGCGGGACGGGTGGCGACGCTGAAGCTGCGCACGCCCGACTTCAAGATCCACACCCGCCGCCGCACCCTGCCCGTCCCGACCCAGACCGCCCGCACCCTGTTCCAGGTGGCCCGCGAACTGCTGGCGGCGGAACCCAAGGGCCTGCACTACCGCCTGATCGGCGCGGGCCTGACCGACTTCGTCCCCGCCGAGGGCGCGGCCGACGACTTCTTCGCCGGCGACGAGCGCCGGGCGCTGAAGAGCGAGACGGTCATCGACGGGCTGCGGGGCAAGTTCGGCGCGGCGGCCGTGGTCACGGGACGGGCGCTGAAGGGCGCGGCGCCGGCCAAGACGCCGCCCGAGGAGTGACGCGCCGCCGTTGGCGGGCGGGATCGCGCCGTTCGCAGCATTCCGGTTGAAAGACCCTTGCGGTCCCGCAAGGGTTTCGGCGTCCAACCTGGAGCGCCCGATGATCTTCCGCCACCTGACCTTCGCCGCCCTGGCCGCCGCCGCCCCGGCCGTCTCGTCGCCCGCCCTGGCCGCCACGCCGCATCACGCCACGGGGACCTTCGAGGTCAGGATCGTCCCGGCGACCGAGGACAAGGGCCCTGATGGGGGCTCGACGCTCAGCCGGCTGACCCTGGACAAGACCTATGCCGGCGCCCTGACGGCGACCAGCAAGGGCGAGATGCTGGCGGCCGGCGGGTCGGTGCCGACCTCGGCGGCCTATGTGGCGGTGGAGCGGATCACCGGAACCCTGGACGGCCGCGCCGGCAGCTTCGCCGTCGTCCAGCACGGCTGGATGCAGGGCGACCAGCGGGTGATGGACGTGATGATCGTGCCCGACTCCGGCGGCGGCGCGCTGAAAGGGCTGGCCGGCACGTTCAGGATCGAGATCAAGGACGGCAAGCACTTCTACGTCATGGACTACACGCTGGACGGCCAGTAGCCCCCCGGCCGACTACATCAGCGAGCCCTTGCCGCTGGTCACTTCGGTATAGCGGTGCACCCGCACGGCCTGGACCAGGCCGAAGCCGACCATGACCGTCAGCATGACGGTGCCGCCGTACGACAGCATCGGCATGGGCACGCCCACCACCGGCGCCATGCCCATCACCATCGCGCCGTTGATCAGCACGTAGAGGGCGAAGGTGGCGGTCACACCGGCGGCCGACAGGCGTCCGAAGTGGCTGTGGCTGATCGAGGCGATGCGCAGGGCCATGAAGATCGCCACGCCGTACAGGAACAGCACGCTGACGCAGCCCAGGAAGCCGAACTCCTCGGCCAGGGTGGCGAAGATGAAGTCGGTCTGCTTTTCCGGCAGGAAGTTCAGCTGGCTCTGCGAGCCCAGGCCGAAACCCTTGCCCAGCAGGCCGCCCGAGCCCAGGGCGATCTTGGACTGCATGATGTGGTAGCCGTTGCCCGACGGGTCCTTCTCCGGGTCCATGAAGGTCAGGATCCGGTTGCGCTGGTAGTCGTGCAGCACGAAGAAGATGAACGGCGGCAAGGCGGCCAGGCCGGCCACGATCCCGACGATGATCAGGCGCAGCGATAGGCCGGCCAGCACCATCACCGCCAGGCCCGGCAGGGCGATCAGCACCGCGGTGCCCAGGTCGGGCTGGTGGGCGACCAGCAGGGTCGGCGCGCCGATCAGGGCGGCGGGGATCAGCAGCTTCCACGACAGCCGGGCGCTGTCGGCCGACAGGCCGTGATAGTAGCGGGCCAGGGCCAGGACGACGCCGATCTTCATGATCTCGGACGGCTGGAAGCGCAGCGGCCCGATGGCCAGCCAGCGCTGGGCGCCCAGAGACACGTCGCCGACCGCCTCGACCGCCACCAGCAGCAGCAGGGCCACGCCGTAGATCGGATAGGCCAGGGTGAACCAGACGCGCAGGTCCACCATCGCCAGCAGGATCATCATCACGAAATAGATGCCGAAGCGCAGCAGGTGCTTGTCGGCCCACGGCTCCCACGAGGCGCCGGCGATCGAGAACAGCATCAGCGCGCCGGTGCCGGCGATCAGGCACAGGACCAGACACAGGGTCCAGTCGATCTCCATGAACTTGATGATCGGCCGGTCGCGTTCGCCGGGCCGGCTGAGGCCGCCGCTGAGGGTCATCGGGGAGCTCCAGGGACGGGAGGCGCGGGAACGATAGGCGTGGCGGGGGCCCCACCACTCGGAAATGGCGGCGGCGCGCCCACGGTCGGATCGTCGGGGGCGGCGCCCTCGACCGAACCGTCCGCGGCGGCGTCATCCGGTTCCGGCGGCAGCGGCATGGGACGCTCGATACGGGCGCGGACCTCGGGGTCCTTCAGCAGCGCGACGCGCATCACCTCGCGGGCCCGCGGGGCGCCGGCGGTGGCGCCGCCCAGGCCGCCGTGCTCGATGATGACGGCCACGGCGTAGCGCGGATCGTCGTAGGGAGCGAAGGCCACGAACAGATTGTGGTCCTTCAGCCGCCAGGCGACGTTGGTGCTCTTGCGGTCGGCGACCTTGTCGTAGCTGCGGACCTGGGCCGTGCCGGTCTTGCCGGCCATCTTGACGTCGCCCAGGCCCAGCTGGCTCTGGCGATAGGCCGTGCCGCGCACGTCGTTGGCCACGGCCTCCATGCCGCCGCGCACATAGGCCAGATGCTCGGGCGTGAACGGCAGGTCGGGCACGGCCGCGCCGCTGGGCTGCTCGACGCCGCCGACCGACTTGATCAGGCGCGGATTGAGCGCCTTCTTGCTGTTGGCCAGGCGCGAGGTCATCACCGCCAGCTGCAGGGCGTTGACCAGCAGCGCGCCCTGCCCGATCCCGTAGGACGGCGTCTCGCCCGGAAACCAGATCTGGTTGGCCGGATTCTTCTTGAAGGCCCGCTTCTTCCACTCGCGGTCGGGCACCAGGCCCTTCTTCTGGCCGGGGATGCCGATGTCGAACACCTGGCCGAAGCCCATGGCCCGCGCGGCGCTGGCGATGGCGTCCGGCCCGATCTTCAGGGCCGTCTGGTAGAAGTAGATGTCGCAGCTGTTCTTGATGGCGTCGTGCAGGTTCTGCGAGCCGTGGCCGCGCTTCTCCCAGCACCGCCAGGTGCGGCCGCCATAGTACCAGCTGCCGCCGCAATTGACCCGCACCTCGGGGTCGACCCCGGCGGTCAGGGCGGCCAGGCCCACGGTCGGCTTGAAGGTCGAGCCGGGCGGGAAGTTGCCGGTCAGGGCCTTGTCCAGCAGCGGCTTGCGCTCGTACTCGGCCAGGGCCTTGTACTCGGGGCCGGACAGGCCCTTCACGAAGCGGTTGGCGTCGAAGCTCGGGGCCGAGACCATGGCCAGCAGGTCGCCGTTGCGGATGTCCATCACGACGATGGCGCCGCTCTCGTCGCCCATCACCTCCAGCGCCCGGTTCTGGATATCGGCGTCCAGGGTCAGGCGCACTTCCTTGCCTGGGGTGGGCGGGATGTCGCCCTCGGGGTCCAGGCGGACCACGCGGCCCTGGGCGTCGACCTCGGCCTTGGTGGCGCCGGGGCGGCCGCGCAGCTCGCGGTCCAGGGCCTTCTCCACGCCCTGCTTGCCGATCCGGAAGCCCGGATGGTGCAGCAGGTCCTGGTCGGGCTCGTCCTTGGCCTTCTCCAGGTCGCGGTCCGAGACCTTGGCCACGTAGCCGATCACATGGGCGAAGGCGCCGCCGAACGGATAGACCCGCACCTCGCCCATGTCGGCGGTCACGCCGGGCAGCTCGGGCGCGCGGATGTTGACGCGGGAGAACTCCTCCCAGGTCATGTCCTCCATCACCGCCACCGGGGCCTTCTTCGGCGCGCGGGCGATGTCCTTGATCAGGCGGGCGCGACGGGTGCCGTCGATCGGCACCAGCTTGGCCAGGTCGTCCAGCGTGGCCTCGACGTCGAAGTCCTTGGACTCCTTGCTGACCATCAGCCGGAAGTTCGGGCGGTTCGAGGCCAGGGCCACGCCGTTGCGGTCCAGGATCAGGCCGCGCGGCGGCGGCGTCAGGCGGTAGTTGAACTGGTTGCCTGCCGACAGCTTCTGGTACCGACGGGCCTCGACCAGCTGCAGCTGGGCCAGGCGTCCGCCCAGGGCCAGCAGGCCGCCGCCGGCCAGGCCGCCCATCAGGAACGCCCGGCGGTGGAACACACCCTGACGTTCGTTGACCTCGAAGAAGAAGATTGACGGTTCGCTCATGGCGTCACCGGAACCGAACGTCCGCGTCCTCGAACCGGTCGATCAGCCGGTGGGCGAACGGGAACAACAGGGCCGTGACCAGGAACTGCCAGAACACGGCCAGGAGGCTGGGCATGGCCAGGCTGTCCAGCATGCTGAACAGGAAGCCGCCGGCCATGGCCACGGCGGTGACCCCGGCGAACCAGGCCCACATCATCGGCCGGCTCTGGCCGGTCATCATGTTGCGGCCGGTCAGGGCCGTGGCGTAGGCGATCAGCAGCGACAGGCCCCACAGGCCGGTCGGTCCGCCCCAGAACATGTCCAGGAACAGGCCCAGCAGCAGCAGGGCGAAGGGCGCCAGGATCGAGGGGCGGATCAGGGCCCAGGCGAAGGCCGGGACCATGGCGAACACCGGCTCGGGCAGCTGCAGGCCGAAGATGCGGATCGGTGCGGCGAAGGCGATGGTCGCCAGCACGCAGAACAGCGCGGGCACGCCCAGCCAGCGGCCGGGATGCAGAGGCCGCGCGCCGCCCATCCTAGATCGCCCCGCCGGCCGGCTGGCCCGCGGTCGGCTTCGGCGTCGGCTTCGGCGTCGCGGGTTTCGGGGCCGGGGTGGTCGGCGGCTTGGCGGCGGGCGCGACCGTCGTCGCACCGGGGGCGGCCGGCGGCGTGGAGGTCGCCGGAGCGGTCTGGGCCGGCGGCTTGGCCGGAGCGGTCGCGGTCGGTCCCAGGATCGAGACGTCGGGGTCCTCGGTGGTGACCGGCGGCAGGCTGCGGGTCAGCAGCGCCTTCTGGTCGGCCAGCTGCGAGAAGTCCTTGAACAGCAGGATGCGGACATAGTCGATGGCCGCGTCGTCGGCGAACAGCACCACGCGCCAGCGGCCGTCCAGGCCCTTGACCGCCGCGCCCACCGGCAGGCCGCGCGGCACCACGCCGCCGTCGCCCGAGGTGACGACCCGGTCGCCTTCCTTGATCGGGTCGACGCCGCGCAGATATTCCAGCTTGGGATTGGGGCCGCCGTCGCCGGTCAGGATGGCGCGGGCGTTGGTGCGGTCGATCATCACCGGCGTGCGCGAGGCGATGTCGGTCAACAGCAGCACCCGGCTGGCCCCGTGAGCCACGCCGACCACGCGGCCGACCAGGCCGCGCTCGTTCATCACCGGATTGCCGACCACCACGCCCTTTTCCGAGCCGCTGTCGGCCAGGCGGGTGTTGGCGAACGGTCCGCGGGTGTCGCTGACGACGCGGGCGGCGACCATCGGAATCGGCGGATCGGTGCGCAGGCCCAGCAGCGACTGGTAGCTCTGGTTCTTGTCGACCTCGGCCAAGTACATGTCGCGATAGCCGCGCATCTCCTTCAGCTCGGCCTTCAGCCGGCGGTTCTCGGAGGCGGTGAAGAAGTAGCTGCTGATGAAGTCGACGCCCAGGCCGGTCCAGCGGCCGGGCGCGGCGATCACGCCGCTGACCGGCTTGGACACCGTGTCGACCGTCTGGCGGGTGACGCCATAGGCCTGTTGCTGAAGGGTCTCGCGCCGATCGGCCAGCAGGAACGCCACCGCGATCACGACCGCGACGATCAACGCCACGGCCGCGGTCCACGTCAGCGGCACTTTCAGGTCACCGAGCGGACCTTCGCGAAAGGGCACGTACTAGTTCTCCCGACGCCCCCCGCGGCGTCCAGACTGAATTGACGCCTAGGCGAGAGTCGATTCAAGCACGCCCTTCATCCACTTGGGATGCTCGAGCACCTTGCCGCAGCCCAGGGCCACGCACGACAGCGGATCGTCGGCCACGGTGACCGGCAGGCCGGTGTGGTCGCGGATCTCGGCGTCCAGGCCGCGCAGCAGCGCGCCGCCGCCGGTCAGCATGATGCCCTTGTCGGCGATGTCGCTGGCCAGTTCCGGCGGGGTGGCTTCCAGGGCCACCTTCACGGCCTCGACGATCTGCCCGACCGGTTCGGCCAGGGCGTCGGCGGCCTGCTTTTCCGAGATGCGGACTTCGCGCGGCACGCCCTGCATCAGGTCGCGGCCCTTGACGTCGATCGACAGGCCTTCGCCGTCGGCCGGGGCGCGGGCGGTGCCGATTTCCTTCTTGATGCGCTCGGCGGTCGTCTCGCCGATCAGCAGGTTATGGTGGCGGCGCATGTAGCTGATGATCGCCTCGTCCATCTTGTCGCCGCCGACGCGGACCGAACGCGAATAGACGATGCCCGACAGCGACAGCACGGCCACTTCGGTGGTGCCGCCGCCGATGTCGACGACCATCGAGCCGGTCGGCTCGTGGATGGGCAGGCCGGCGCCGATCGCGGCGGCCATCGGTTCGTCGATCAGGCCCACGCGGCGGGCCGAGGCGTTCAGGCAGCTGTCGTTGATGGCGCGGCGTTCCACGGCGGTGGCGCCCGACGGCACGCACACGATCACCTTGGGGTTCACGAAGCCCTTGCGGTTGTGGACCTTGCGGATGAAGTACTTGATCATCTCCTCGGCGACTTCGAAGTCGGCGATGACGCCGTCGCGCATCGGGCGGATGGCTTCCATGTGGCCCGGCGTGCGGCCCAGCATCTGCTTGGCCTCGATCCCCACGGCGTGGACGATCTTGCGGCCCCCGACATTACGCAGCGCGACCACCGACGGCTCGTTCAAGACGATGCCCTTGCCCTTCATGTAGATGAGGGTGTTGGCGGTGCCCAGGTCGATGGCGATGTCGTTGGAGATGACGCCGAAGAGGGAAGAAAACATTGAAAGCCCTGACTGAGGGATAGGGGGGCGAAGGCGACGGGTCTTTAGAAAGAGAAGATGGCGGTAGGCGGAAACGGAGCCATTTGCGTCGCCGAAGCGACGAAGGCGAAGGGAAAAGATGGCTCCTACTTCAATTCCAAAGGAGGACAACATGATTCCCGCAAAATGCGGGCTTATGTCCCATTGACGAGCGCCTGCCGCACGACGGGAGCGCAGGCTCCCCGCCGCGCCGTCGTCTGACTGCCACAAAGCTGCCGACGAAGCCCGTTTGCCCTGCGAAAGCGTTGAATTCAAGGTCTATTACAGCCCCTGGATCACCTGTTTTCGCAGAACGGCGGCGCCGGGGGTTTCATCCCAGAAACATGGCGTTTTCTAGCCGAGCGCGGCCATGGCCACCCCGGCCGCCGCGATCAGGCCGAAGATCATCTGAACGGCGGTCAGTCTCTCGGCGAACAGGCGGCGTCCCGCGAAGGCCGCGATGGGCGCCTCGACCACCCCGACCGCCCTCACCTGCCCCGCCGGCGCCAGGGCCAGGGCGATGAACCAGCCGGCCGAGGCCGCCGCGCCCCAGAACCCCGCCCCCAGCGACGGCCGCCAGGCCCGGGCCACGGCGACCAGGGCGGCGCGATCGGTGATCGCCAGGAACGCGCCCAGGGCCAGGGTCTGGGCGATCTGCACGGTCATCAGGGTGACCACCGCGGCGAAGATCGGATGGCCGGGCTCCAGGGCGTGGCCGGCCTGGCGGAAGGCGTTCAGGCAGAAACCGAACGCCAGGCCCGACAGCAGGGCGAAGACCGCGCCGCTGACGGGCTTCTCGCCCGACGCGCCGGTGCGGGGCCAGGTGACCACCAGCAGGGCCACGCTGGCCAGGCCCACGCCGGTCCAGCCCAGGGCGCTCAGCTTCTCGCCATAGACCAGCAGGCCCAGCAGGGCGGCCAGGGGGATCGAGCTCTGCTGGACCGCCGTGGCCACCGCGAAGCCGGCGCGGCGCATGGCCACCAGCAGGGCGGCGGTGGCGGCGATCTGGCTGGCCCCGCCCAGCAGGGCCGCCGCCCAGAAGGCCGGGGTCGCGTGCGGCTGCTCGCCCCGCGTCAGGGCGAAGGCGACCGCCACGAACACCGCCGTGAACGGCAGGCCGAACAGGAACCGCACCAGGGTCGCGCCCCAGGGCCCCGTGTCGCCCATGACCGAGCGCTGGGCGGCGTTGCGGGCCACCTGGGCGAACGAGGCCGCGATGGTGATGGGAATCCAGATCATCGGATCATCCTTATGCCGCCCTTATGCGGACGGCGTGTTTCCGAATGGAGGTCTTAGGCCGCTTGGGCGCACACCCTGGCCGTCGGCCCGTCCGGTGACGGGCGCGACCAGTCAGAGGTTCTCGACCATGTCGTCCCATCCGTTCCGTCAGGCCGCGCAGTTCCTGCTCGGCGTTCCGACCGAGGGGATCCACAACACGCTCGGGCGCATGCTCGCCGTCGCCCAGGCCACGCCGCTGTGTTTCGTCGCGGTGACCGGGCCCGAGGCGGGCGAGGCGATGAGCGTGCTCTGGCGCAAGGGCTACGACCGGGTCGAGGCGGCCCGCCGGGCCACCTGCCGCGCGGCCGACGAACAGAGCGACGTGCTGCTGATCGTGGGCTGCTCGACCGTGGCCGACGCGCGCGCCGCCGCGGCCTCGACCCTGACCATGCTCCGCCCGGGCGGGGCGATGGTCATCGACGCCGGCGCGTTCCTGGATCAGGAGCCGCGCCGGGCGCTGTGCGAGGATCTGCGGGCCCTGGGCCTGGAGGTGGAACCCCAGGCCTGCCTGTCGGCGGAGCTGTTGGCGACGCGGCCGTTCTCGAAGCGGGAAGCGGCCTAGAGCCTTCCTTCGGAAGGCTCCACGTCAAGCACTTGGAGCGCGTTCAGCGCGCTCCAGCGGTGGCTAGAAGCCGCTGGCGATCGCCGCTTCCGGCCGGCTCTTTTCCTTGCGCGCCATGAGGTTGTTCAGGGCGTTCACATAGGCCTTGGCCGAGGCGGTCAGGGTGTCGGTGTCGGCCGCCTGCCCCGTGGCGATGCGGCCGTCTTCCTCGAGGCGGACCGAGACCTGGGCCTGGGCGTCGGTGCCTTCGGTCACCGCGTGCACCTGGAACAGGCGCAGGGCGGCGTTGTGCGGCACGATCGCCAGGATCGCGTTGAACACGGCGTCCACCGGACCGTCGCCCGAGGCCTCCGAGGTCTTGGTCTCGCCGTCGACTTCCAGGGTCAGCTCGGCCGACTGGCCGTCGGTGCCGGCCACCACGCGCAGGTGGGTGACGCGGATGCGCTCGGAACCGCGCGCCAGGGCGTCGTCGACCAGGGCGATGATGTCGTCGTCGTAGACGTGCTTCTTGCGGTCGGCCAGGTCCTTGAAGCGGCCGAAGGCCTCCTTCAGGGCGTTCTGGCCCAGCTCGTAGCCCAGGTCCTTCAGCTTGGCGCGGAAGGCGTGGCTGCCCGAATGCTTGCCCATGACCAGGCTGGACGGCGCCTGGCCGACCGATTCCGGGGTCATGATCTCGTAGGTCTCGCGGTTCTTCAGCATCCCGTCCTGGTGGATGCCGCTTTCATGCGCGAAGGCGTTCTTGCCGACGATGGCCTTGTTGTACTGCACCGGGAAGCCGGTGATGGCCGAGACGTAGCGGCTGGCGCGGGTGATGTGGGTGGTGTCGATGCCCGTCTGGAACGGCAGGCGGTCGCCGCGCACCTTCAGGGCCATGACGATCTCTTCCAGGGCGGCGTTTCCGGCCCGCTCGCCCAGGCCGTTGATCGCGCACTCCACCTGGCGCGCCCCGCCCTGCACGCCGGCCAGGCTGTTGGCCACGGCCAGGCCCAGGTCGTTGTGGCAGTGGGTCGAGAAGACCACCCGGTCGGCGCCGTCGACGTTCTCGACCATCCACTTGAACAGGTCGGCGTATTCGGACGGATAGGTGTAGCCGACGGTGTCGGGCAGGTTGATCGTCGTGGCGCCGGCCTTGATGGCGGTCTCGATGGCGCGGCGCAGGAACTGGCGGTCGCTGCGGGTGGCGTCCTCTGCCGACCACTCGACGTCGTCGCGCAGGTTGCGGGCGTGGCCGACCGAGCGGGCGATCACGTCGATGACGGCGTCCGGCTCCATCTGCAGCTTGTGCTTCATGTGCAGGTCGCTGGTGGCGATCACCACGTGGATGCGGCCGCGCTGCGTACCCTTCAGGGCCTCCGCACACCTGTCGATATCCACCTGGTGGGCGCGGCACAGGCCGGCGATGGTGGAGTTCTTGACGATCTTGGCGATCTCGCGGACCGCTTCGAAGTCGCCGTTCGAGGCGATCGGGAAGCCGGCCTCGATGACGTCGACCCCCATCTCCTCGAGGATCTTGGCCAGTTCCAGCTTCTCGTCATGCGACATTGAGGCGCCGGGCGATTGCTCGCCGTCGCGCATGGTGGTGTCGAAAATGACGACGTTGTCGCGCTTTTCAAAAGCGGCGGGCGATACGGAGCTCATGGGATCTACTCGTCGGAAGGTGTCTGCGTGCGGGCGGCGATTGGGTCAGTCATCCCCTGCGCGCCCGGCCACGACGATGCGCGGCCCCTAGAGCGCCCAGGGGTTGGTAAGCCGAAGCGAAAGCAGTTGGCGCGCGACGTTCATGGTTCGCTTTCTACACAGCGCCCCGAAAAGCGGCAAGCATTTTGCGTTAATCGATCAATTCGCCGCATGCGGAGCAAGTTTTCACCCGCACAGGTGGGGCGGCGGGTCAACTCAACCACGACTTGGCGAGGTTCACGCGTCAAACGCCCCGGAGATCGCGCCGAGACGCGCGAACCGCCCTCGCCTAGTCCGCCGCTTCCTCGCGCTTCTTCAGCCAGTTCCGGGCGATCAGGCCGGCGCCGATCCAGACCGCGACGGCGATCACCAGCATCACGATGTGCTGCTTGCCGCCGCCCTTCAGGGCCTGGACGATCGAATTGCCGGCGAAGGCGGTCAGGGCGATCTTCGGGATGATGCCGACGGCGGTCCCGGCGGCGAAGTCGCGGATTTTCATCGGCGTGACGCCGGCCGCCATGTTGACGACGATGAACGGCGCCGAGGGCACCAGGCGCACGATCAGGCTGGCCAGGAAGCCGTTGCGGCCGATCAGCTTCATGAACTTGGCCACGCCGTCGCCAGCCAGGTCCTTCAGCAGCCGCCCCCCGAACGCCCGCCCCAGCCAGAACCCGACCAGGGACGAGACCAGGGTGCCGATCCAGCTGTAGGCGAAACCGGTCCAGGGCCCGAAGGCCACCACCGCCGCCGCGATCAGCACGAACTGGGGCACGCCGATGAAGGCCAGGACCGCGAAGGCGCTGACCGCGACCGGCAGGGCCCAGGGCCCGTGGGCCGCGCCCAGCCACTGCTCGACCGTCACCTCGCCGTTCAGGCCCAGCAGCTGGGCCCCGAACAGGAAGACCACGCCCACCCCGCCGAACAGCACGAACGACACCGCGATCGTGCGCCAGGCCTTGGCGTCCATGTTGGTGAAGAAGTCGATCAGGCGACGAAGCATGCGCCTGCCTCGCCCATGCCCAACGCCCGGTCAAGCACGCCGCGGACGCAAATCGCCCATCGGCCGCTCATTTTCTCGTCAAGCTTCCCGTGGGACGGGTCCGCGGCAAGGTTAAGTTTCCCGCGAGGCGACATTCCCGTTGCGAAGCTGTCGTAAGGCGCGGCTAAGTTATCCACAGGCTCCCGACCTTGCGGAAAGCGCTCTGTACGGGATGCGTTGGGGGGAGCGTCCCACGTGAAGACCCTGGCTGTGATCTCCCGCAAGGGCGGGGCCGGCAAGACGACCCTGTCGATCAATCTGGGCCTCACCGCCCACCTGGCGGGCTGGAAGACCCTGCTGGCCGACCTCGACCCGCAGCGCTCGGCGTCCGACGCCTTGCGGACCCGCGCCGAACCGGGCCCCGGCCTGGCCGAGATCAACGCCGGCAAGCTGTTCCAGACCCGGTCGCAAGCCGTGCACGACGCCTATGACGTGATGCTGATCGACACCCCCGCCGCGCCGGACGCCGACGTGGCCGTGGCGGTCAATTCGGCCGACCTGTGCGTGCTGGTCTGCCGGCCGACCTTCCTCGACATCGCCTCGGTGGCGCGCTCGGCCGAGATGGTCCGGCGCCTGGGCAAGGCGGGGCTGATCGTGCTGAACCAGGCGCCGTCCAGGCGCTCGGGACTGGAGCCGGCCAGCGTGCAGCAGGCCATCGAGGCCCTGCGCTTCTGCGGCCTGCCCATCGCCCCGGTCGGGCTGCGGTCGCGGGCGATCTACCAGCAGGCGATCGCCCGGGGATTGTCGGTCGCCGAGTGGGATCCGCAGGCCCCGGCCGCCCAGGAAATCGACCGCCTGTGGAGCCACGTGGCCGCCCTGCTGGCCCTGGACGGCCGCGGACGCGACGCCCGCGCCGGCTGAACCTGTCGCCGCTGCGGCATTTTCGCAGCACGGCCAATGGTTTGTAGCAATTTTACCGTAAACGCCAGATAATCCGCAGGTTGAAGTTCTGTTTACATCTTGACCATAACACTTGGCCACCTTGGGGAACCTTGCGGCCTCCAGTCGCTCGGTATGGGCAAAGAGTGCACGTCGTGAAGACAATTACTGTGCTTTCCCGAAAGGGCGGATCGGGCAAGACCACCCTGGCCGTCAACCTGGCGCTGATGGCCTATCTGGCCGGTCACAGGGTTCTGCTGGCCGACATGGACCCGCAGCGGTCCGCGTCGGACGCCCTGCGGGCTCGTCCCGCACCGGGGCCGGCCCTGGCCGAGATCACCGCCGGCAAGCTGTTCATGACCAAGTCCAACGCCATGCGCGAGGGCTACGACTACCTGTTCATCGACACCCCCGCCGCGCCGGAGGCCGACGTCGCCCAGGCGGTGAACGTCGCCGACTTCTGCCTGGTCGCGGGTCGCCCTTCGTTCCTCGACCTGGCCCCGATCGTGCGCACCGCCGAAGCGGTCCGGCGCCTGGGCAAGGGCGGGCTGGTAGTGCTGAACCAGGCCCACACCAACCGGCCCGAAGTGGCCCCGGTGGCCTTCCCCGAGATCATGGAGGCCCTGCGGTTCTGCGGCCTGCCGCTGGCCCCGCACGGCCTGCGCTCGCGCGAGGCCTTCCAGAAGGCGATGGCGCAAGGCCGCTGCGTGGCCGAGCACGAGCCGGACAGCCCTGCCGCCCGCGACCTGGAGCGCCTGTGGACCCATGTCGAGGCGCAGGTGAGCGGTCTCGGGAGCAGCCTGGGCGAAACCGCGATGCGGACCGTCCTGACCGCCTGATCCAGCTTTCGTTCCGCGGCGACGCTGACTAGGTTCGCGCCATCAGCGGCGGAGCCTTTTCCATGAAACTTCTCGGCGTCTCCGGCAGCCTGCGGGCCGCCTCGTTCAACACCGCCCTGCTGCGCACCGCCCAGGAATGCGCGCCCGAGGGCGTGACGATCGAGATCTTCCGCCTGCACGACCTGCCGCTGTTCAACCAGGACGTCGAGGACCAGGGCGACCCCGAGCCGGTCACGGCCTGGAAGGACGCCATCCGCGGCGCCGACGCCCTGCTGCTGGCCTGCCCCGAATACAACGGCGGGATCACGGGCGTGCTGAAGAACGCCATCGACTGGGCCTCGCGCGGCTCGCCCTCCGCCCTGGCGGGCAAGACCGCGTGCATCGTCGGCGCCTCGCCGGGCGTCACCGGCACGGTCCGCGGCCAGGACGCCCTGCGCCAGTCGCTGCGCAAGGTCTCGGCCGAGTACTGGCCGCTCAGCGAGATGCTGGTCGGCCAGGCCCACACCAAGATCGAGAACGGCCAGGTGATCGACGAAAAGACCCTGGCCTATCTGGGCCGGCACCTGACGGCGTTCATCGACCACATGCGGGCGGCCGGGAAGTAGCCCTACTTCGCCGCCATCGACGGGTCGTAGTTCGGGCCGAAGTCCAGCACGAACAGCGGGCCCAGCACCACGGTCTGCTTGGCCGAGCCCAGGTGCAGGGCGACGCCCGCCCCGCCCTTGTCGGCGTCCATGCTCGCGCGGCCGCTGACGGTGTAGATCTGCCAGTCGCCGCTGGTGACCGCGACCTTGCCCTCGACGATCCCGCCCCAGGGCTCGGCCGCCTGCTGGACACGCACCGAGGTGATGTTGGCCGTCGCCGGTCCGCCGTCCACCGGCTCGGCCTTGGCCCAGAAGGCGATGGTGACGATGTCGCCCTTGGCGATCTTGCCGTTGACGGCCTGGCCGGCGGCGCTGTCCCAGGGCTTGTCCGGCGTCGGCGACGTGACCTGGACCCGCACGCCGTTCCCGCCGACCACCGCCTTGTCCTTGACCGGCGCGTTGGTCTGGCCGGGTCCGTAGACGTTCCAGGCCACGGACGGCTTGTTGATGGCGTACTTCATGATGCCCTGGGCGGCCGGCTCGGCCGCGCGGGCCGCCGGCGGCGCGGCGGCGGACAGGCTCAGCGCCGCCACGGCGGCCAGGATCGCGATCTTCGTCATGTTTCCCCCTTCATGAGACGCGGCGTGCGTCGATCCCCCGCCGACGGCGGACGATGCTGGTCGTTTCCTCCTGGGCCGCCCGCCGTGCGGCGCGGCCTCTCGTATTTGTATGATAGCGGTACCTTGAGTGTTCGAAACGCGCAAGAACCCCACGCTTTCGGCCCTTTGTTGCGTTGCACCGCGGCAAGCGCGGGCGTAAAGACCGCCGCAATCCTGAAACCGGGCTTTCGAGTCCACGTCCTCCCAGGGGAGTCCTGAACCATGTCGCTCGAGTCCGCCGCCCTGCGGCGCATCGCCCCGTCCGCCACCATCGCGATCAGCGCCAAGGCGCGCGCCCTGAAGGCGGCTGGACGTGACATCATCGCCCTGTCCGCGGGCGAGCCGGACTTCGACACCCCCGACAACATCAAGGACGCCGCCATCGCCGCCATCAAGGCCGGCAAGACCAAGTACACCGACCCGGACGGCATGCCCGAGCTGAAGGCCGCCATCTGCGCCAAGTTCAAGCGCGAGAACGGCCTGGACTACAAGCCGAGCCAGGTCCACGTCGCTCCGGGCGGCAAGCCGGTGATCTACAACGCCCTGGTCGCCACCCTGAACCCGGGCGACGAGGTCATCATCCCCGCCCCGTACTGGGTGTCGTATCCCGACATGACCCTGCTGGCCGGCGGCACGCCCGTCTCGGTCGAGACCACCGCCGAGAGCGGCTTCAAGATCACGCCGGAAGCGCTGGAAGCGGCGATCACGCCCAAGTCCAAGTGGCTGATCATCAACAGCCCGTCCAACCCCTCGGGCGGCGCCTACACGCGCGCCGAGCTGAAGGCCATCGCCGAGGTCCTGCTGCGCCACCCGCAGGTCTGGGTGCTGACCGACGACATGTACGAGCACCTGGTGTTCGACGACTTCGAGTTCACCACCATCGCCCAGGTCGAGCCCAAGCTCTACGACCGTACACTGACGATGAACGGCGTCTCGAAGGGCTATTCGATGACCGGCTGGCGGATCGGCTACGCGGCCGGCCCGGAAGCGCTGATCAAGGCCATGGGCAAGATGATCAGCCAGACCACGTCCAACCCCTGCTCGATCTCGCAGTGGGCGGCGCTGGAGGCCCTGAACGGCCCGCAGGACTTCATCAAGCCGAACGCCAAGCTGTTCCAGGAGCGCCGCGACCTGGTCGTGTCGATGCTGAACCAGGCCACCGGCCTGCACTGCCCCACCCCGGAAGGCGCGTTCTACGTCTATCCGTCGTGCGCCGGCCTGATCGGCAAGACCGCGCCGTCGGGCAAGGTCATCGAGACCGACGAGGACTTCGCCGGCGAACTGCTGGAAGCCGAGGGCGTGGCCGTGGTGCACGGCGCGGCGTTCGGCCTGTCGCCGTTCTTCCGGATCAGCTACGCCACCAGCAACGACGTGCTGGAAGACGCCTGCGCGCGCATCCAGCGCTTCTGCGCCAGCGTGAAATAGGCGCCTGAGCCTCCGCGGCCGTCATTCTCGCCCTCCGGCGAGGATGACGGCTGTAAATCCAATTCGATCCGCGCTACCGTTTCCCCCTGGCCGCGTTCCTAGCGGAACAGGGAGACGCTCGTCATGCCGCGCACGCCCAACTACGCCTTCGAACGTCAGGAACGCGATCGGCTGAAGGCCGAAAAGGCCGCACAGAAGGCCGCCGAAAAGGCCGCCGCCAAGGCCGCCGAAGCCGCTTCCAAGCCGCCGGGCGATCCTCGCTGAGCGAAAGGCTCGCCGCGACATTCCGCGCGACTGCACGCATCGACGGAGCATGCTAGGTCAGACCCGGGGCGTCTGATTCACGGGGAGCGCGCATGCGCATTTCCGGCCGCATGGCCTTCGTCCCGGCGCTCGCCGGCCTGCTTCTGCTTGTCCTGACGCCCGCCGCCCGATCGGCGTCCCTGACCTCCACCCGCCTCGACGAGGCCGTGCTGGACGAGATGAACTTCGCCCGCGCCCGGCCCGCCGAATACGCCCGCGAACTGCGCCGCGAGCTCCGCGACGCCGACGATCCCGCCGCTGTCGCGGACGCCATCGAATTCCTGGAGCGCCAGTCCCCCCTGCCCCCGCTGAAGGGCGACCGGCGCATCGCCGCGGCCGCCTACCAGCACACCGCCGCCCAGGGCGCGCGGGGCGACGTCGGCCACGGCGCGGCCGGCGGCCTGGGCCAGCGCCTGCGCGGCCAGGGCGTCTGGGCCGGCGTGTCGGCCGAGAACATCTCGTACGGCTACGACGATCCCCGCGACGTCGTCCGCCAACTGATCATCGACAGCGGCGTGCCGGGCCGCGGCCACCGCCGCAACATCTTCGCCACCGGCTACCAGCTGGCCGGCGTGGCCTGCGGCCCGCACCGCGCCTACGGCTCCATGTGCGTGATCGACTTCGCCGGCGCCCTGGCCCAGCGCTAGGCGGTCGCGGGGGGAGGACCACGGGCGGTTGCCTCGCCCAACCCACGGTGTAGCTTGGCCTTATGTCCAAGCCTTCGACTGTCCTCCTCGTGACCTTCGCCGCGCTCCTTTCGGCGACGCCGGTCGGGGCCGCACACGCACTGGCTCCGGCTTCCGGCGCGCCCCGTCAGGTCAATGTGAGCTCGGACTCGGCCCCCGGCTGGATCCCGTCCACAGAACAGGAAGACGCGGCGCGCAAGACCGTGACCGCCTTCCTGGCGGCCCTTGATGGCGGCAGGACCCGGGAAGCCTATGGGTTCCTGACCAAGGAGCACCAGAGCCAGCTTCCCTATGACGCGTTTTCCCGTACCGCGGACCGCTTCAGGGCCGACGCGGGCGACGTCGTCGAACGACGCATCACCACTGTCACCTGGAGCAAGGATCCGTCCGCCGCGCCCTATCCCGGCGTCTATGCGGCGATCGACCTGGTCAGCCGCTTCCAGCGGGTGGATCGCCATTGCGGCTATCTGATCCTGCACCAGCCCGCGACCGGCGGCGCGTTCCACGTCATGCGCCAGGAAGACAACTATATCGACAACGCCACCGCCCAGAAGTCTTCGAAAGCCGAACTGGACGCCACCTGGGCGCGCCTGTCGGCCAACTGCCCGAACTTCGCGGCGTCCCAAACCGACGCGCCCCAAGTCAACGCGCCCCTCCCCGAGGCGACCGAAAGCACCATCGGCTACGCCACGGTCGCCGCCGCCCTGGAAGGACTGCACCGGCGCAAGGACATCGAATTCTCGACCCGCGACGGCTGGACAGTCGCCTTCGACGAGGCGTCGAGCGCGGTCTGGTCGTTCGCGCCGCCCGGCCATCCGGCCTATCCCGCGGCGGTGAAACGCCAGGCCGTGGAAGTCGACGGCGGAACGTCGCTGCGGATGCAGGTCCTGTGCGAGGCGGACAAGGCGTCGTGCGACGACCTGGTGCGCTCCTTCCAGGACCTGAACACCCGGATGGAGCAGAGCCTGAAGTCGGGCCGATAAGGGCCGCGACCGCGCGCGCCCATTTATATGACCTTACGTGATGAGAATGACTTGCAACTGAACGAGCCTCACCTTAAGCAGCGCGATTAAGAATAAGTCTCACTAGCGTTTGAGGTGGTCGTGAAGTCCAAAGCCCTGCTGCTCGCCCTGCTGGCGACCGCCGTTCCCCTGTCCGCTATGGCGGCGGAGGCTGCGGCCGACGACAAGACCTCGGTCGAGGGCGTCACCGTCACGGCCCGCGCCCACGACACCGTCGGCTCGACCGCCAGCAAGCTGGCCACCCCGCTGGTCGAGACGCCCCAGTCGGTCTCGATCATCACCGGCGAGAAGATCGACCAGCTGGGCCTGACCTCGCTGAACCAGGCCATGCGCTACGTGGCCGGCGTCACGCCCGAGACCCGCGGCGGCTCGGTCACCCGCTACGACCAGTTCAAGCTGCGCGGCTTCGACGTCACGACCACCTTCCTGGACGGCCTGTCCAGCCAGTATCCGGGCTGGTACGCCGACGCCCAGGTCGACGCCGCCTCGGTCGAGCGCATCGAGATCCTCAAGGGCCCGGCTTCGGTGCTGTACGGCAACTCGCCCCCCGGCGGCCTGCTGAACTTCGTCTCGAAGACCCCCAAGGAGGTCGCCGGCGGCGAGTTCGAGGTCCGCGTCGGCAGCCGCGACCTGGTCGACGCCTCGATCGACACCACCGGCCCGATCGCCGGCGATCCGCGCTACACCTACCGCCTGCTGGCCATCTACCGTCAGGGCGACGGCCAGGCCCAGACCACCGAATATGAGCGCATCCTGGTCGCGCCCTCGTTCACCTGGCGTCCCGACGACGCCACCACCGTGACCGTCCTGGGCCGCTACCAGCACGATCCGAAGTCCAACTCCTACGGTTCGGCCCCGTCCAAGGGCTCGGCCTTCGCCAACCCGCTGGGCCAGCTGGAGCCGGACTTCTACGACGGCGACCCGAACTTCGAGGCCTACAACCGCACCCAGGCCCAGATCGGCTACCTGGCCGAGCACCGGTTCAACGACGTCTTCGCCGTCCACCAGAACCTTCGCTACACCCGAGTCGAGGCCAACTACGAGTCGGTCTACGCGGCCGGCCTGCTGGCCGACAACCGCACCCTGACCCGCGGCACGGCGGCCTCGCTGGAGAGCAACGACGGCTTCGCGGTCGACAACCAGCTGAGCGCCCACTTCGCCACCGGCGTCCTGACCCACGACGTCCTGCTGGGCGTCGACTACCAGCACATGATGGCCAAGGTGCAGTTCGGCCTGGGCACGGCCCCGAACCTGGACATCTTCGCCCCGGTCTACGGCCAGACGATCCTGGATCCGCGCGTGGCGGGTAACGGCTATTACGCCTCCGACAGCCGCATCAAGCAGGAGCAGATCGGCTACTACGCCCAGGACCAGATCAAGTACGGCGCCCTGGTCACGCTGGTCAGCCTGCGCCGCGACGACGTCAAGCAGGAGACCCTGGCCCTGGGCGCCACGCCCTTCCCGACCACGATCGACCAGGGCAAGACCACCGCGCGCGTCGGCGTGCTCTACCACTTCGACAACGGCTTCGCGCCGTACGCCAGCTGGTCACAGTCGTTCGAGCCCCAGGGCCAGACCGACTTCTCCGGCAAGCCGTTCGACCCGGTCACCGGCGACCAGGTCGAGGCCGGTCTGAAGTACGAGTCCCCGGACAAGCGCATCTACGCCACGCTCGCCGCCTTCGAGATCAACCGCAAGAACGCCCTGACCGCCGACCCCGTGCACCCGAACTTCAGCGTCCAGGGCGGCGAACTGCGCTCGCGCGGCGTCGAGTTCGAGGGCCGGGCCAAGCTGACCGACCGCCTGAAGGTGACCGCCGCGGCCACCAAGCTGGACGTCGAGTACACCAAGAGCAATGACGGCCTGCTGGGCCTGACCCCGGTGGGCGTCGCCGAGAAGACCGCCTCGGCCTTCGTCGACTACGACTTCCCCGGCGCGCTGGACGGCCTGGCCGGCGGCCTGGGCGTCCGCTACGTCGGCCCCAGCTGGGGCGACAACATCAACTCGTTCAAGTCGCCCTCCTACACCCTGGTCGACCTGACCCTGAGCTACGAGCTGAGCAAGCTGAGCCCGTCGCTCGAGGGCTGGCAGGCCACCGGCAGCGCCACCAACCTGTTCGACAAGCGCTACGTCTCGTCATGCTACTCGGCCGACTGGTGCTGGTTCGGCGAGCAGCGGACCGTCCAGGTCGGCCTCAAGCGCAGTTGGTAGCCATGACCCCGACGCTCCAGATCGCTCTGGCTTGGACGGCGACCCTGGCGGTCGCCGTCGGCGTCTGGCTGCTGTGGCTGGCCTGGAAGCGCAACCCCAAGCCGCGCGGCGGGCTGATCGCCGGCGGCTGGGCCCTGCTGGTCGTCGCCGCCGCCCTGCTGGGGCCCTGGGCCGGCGGGGACCGCGGCGTGGCGATCTCGACCCTGCTGGTCGCCGTCGCCGCCACCGTCTTGATCGTCGTCAGCGGTCGCTGGACCCTGCCGCACGGCAAGAAGGCCAAGCCGATCCGCGCCACGGCGGGCGGCGCCGACCCCGCCACCGGTCCGGCCACCACCTGGCCCCGCACCGTCGCCACCGTGCTGCTGGCCCTGCCGGTCTCGACCGCCGCGGGCGTCGCCTCCGGCGTCGCCATGGCGCTGTGGACGCCCGGCGCCCCGGCCGACAAGCTTGTCACCGCCGCCTTCGGCGCGCCCCTGGTGCTGGCCGGGGCGATGGTCTGGACCTGCGCCGACCGCAAGCTGCTGCGCACCACGGCGATCCTGGTCGCCTTCACCGCCGTCTGCGCCCTCGCCGTCGTCCTGCGGCCGCACTAGGAAGATCGCCATGGACGCCGCCACGCCGCCCGAAACCGCCGAGAAGACCGAACCGGTAAACCGCCCGTCGATCTGGCCCAAGGTCCCGCCGGCCTTCGTGCGCACCGTGCTGTCGGGCCATTCGGGCCTGGGCCTCGTGGCCGCCGCCCTGATCTACATCGTCTGCCTGTCGGGCACGGTCGCCGTCTTCCTCAACGAGCTGAAGCTGTGGGAAGAACCCGCCGCCCCGACCCAGACCGTCGCCAGCCCGCAGGCCGTCCAGGCCTTCGCCGAGGCCATCACCAAGGCCCATCCCAAGGCCGGCGTCGTCTATATGGGCCTGCCCACGCCGGACATGCCGCGCCTCCACGCCTTCGTCGGCGAGCAGGTGTTCGTCGCCGACGCCCAGGGCCGGATCGCCGGCGAGGCCAGCGCGCCCTGGGCGCATTTCCTCGAGCACCTGCACATCTATCTGCACCTGCCCGAGACGATCGGCCTGATCGTGGTGGGCCTGGTCGGCGCGGCCCTGACCGGCCTGATCGTCTCCGGCTTCCTGGCCCATCCCAAGATCTTCCGCGACGCCTTCGCCTTCCGCTGGGCCGGCGCCAAGCGGCTGTCCCAGGCCGACCTGCACAACCGCCTCAGCGTCTGGGGCGCGCCGTTCCACCTCGTGGTCGCCTGGACCGGAGCCTATATCGGCCTGGCCACCCTGCTGCTGTTCGCGGTGGCCGGGGTGACGACCAAGGGCGACATCGCCAAGGTCACCGCCCCGATCTACGGCGAGGTCCCCAGGGCCGACCCGACCCCGGCTCCCTTCCCCGACCTGGTCGCCACCCTGGCCTGGTTCGACGGCAAGCCGGACCTGAAGCCGACCCTGATCTCGCTGACCGCCCTGGGCACCAGGGGGCAGCTGGTCGAGGTCAACGCCCTGATGCCCAAGCGGCTGATCTACGCCGAGCGCTACACCTTCGACGTCCAGGGCCGCATGACCAGGAAGCTGGGCCTGTCGGACGACGGACTGGGCAAGCAGGTCTTCGCCTCCTCCTATCCGCTGCACTTCGGCTCGTTCGGCGGCCTGCCGGTCAAGATCGCCTACGGCCTGCTGGGCGCGGCCCTGTGCGTGGTCACCAGCAGCGGCGTGACCATCTGGCTGACCCGCCGCCGTGACCGGGGCCGTCCCGCCGAGCGCCTGGAGAAGGCCTGGGCGGCCATCGTCTGGGGTTCGACCGCGACCCTGGCCCTGTCGGCCGCCCTGCAGCTGGCGCTGAAGGTCCCGCCGGTCTGGACGTTCTGGGCGCCGCTGGCCGTGCTGGTCGCCGCCGCCGTGGCGGTCAAGGACGCCCGCTTCTGGATCGTCAGCCTACGGATCGCCACCAGCGCGATCCTGGCGGCGGTCGTCGTCGTCCAGGCCGTGAAGTTCGGCGGACTGGCCTTCGGCGGCGTCTCGCTGGGCGTGAACCTGACCCTGCTGGCCCTGGCGGCGGTGATCGCGCCCTGGCGCAAGCCGCTGGCGCGGGCCGCCGCCTAGCCCGAAAGTCCTAGCCGTCGATCCAGTCCGTCAGCCCCTCGCGGGCATGGACCTCGCGCAGCGACGGCATGGCGCGCATGCGGGCTAGGTAGCGGGCGATGTGGGGCCACTCGGTCGCGGGCCTGGGCATGTTGCGCGACCAGCGCATCAGCATGGTCGCCAGGACGTCCACGGCCGACAACCCTTGGCCCAGCATATGGGGACCATCCTGGCGGGCCAGATGGGCGTCGATACGGTCCCAGATCGCTTCCAGTCGCGCCCGCGACGCGGCCGTGGCCGCCTCGGCCCCGTCCTCGCCCGCCGGCTCGTGCGGATAGAACCAGACGCGGAAGGCCGGCATCACCGTGTTGGCCAGATAGACCATCCATTGCAGATAGGCGGCCCGCCCGGGCGCGCCGACCGCCGGGGCCAGGCCCGCCTCGGCATGACGCTCGGCCAGCAGCATCAGGATCGCCGCCACCTCGCAGACGGGCGCGCCGTCGACGATCAGGGTCGGCACCACGCCGCTGGGATTGAGCTTCAGATAGTCGGGATGCTTCTGGGCGCCGGTGGCCGTGTCGGTCAGGACCAGCTCGAAGGGCGCGCCGATCTCCATCAGCATCCAGTGGACCGCCAGGCTGGCCGTGCCGGGGCTGTAGTAGAGCTGGTACATGCGCGATCCCTCACCCGTTGCGGGCGAGGGATCGGTCAGCGCGGCCAAGCTGTCAATCGGCTTGCCGCGAACGGCTTGCGGCGCGCGACCTAGTGCTTTTCGCGCCAGCGGGCCTTGGCGTCGTCCTTGGTCAGGTTCAGGTGCACGCCGTCCTCGTCGACATGGTCGACCCAGGTGATCGGGATCAGGTGGTGCTTGAGCCCGCCGCCCAGGTCCAGCTTGGCCAGCTCGATCTCGCCGCCGACCACGTGGTCCACGCGGCCGACGTGGCCGCCGTCCGAGCCGACCACTTCCAGATGTTCGCGGAGTTGCGAGGCGTCGATCATGGGGATCCTCCTTTTGATGGACGTTCGGGAGGGCAACGGCCGAGCCCGCAGCGCAGTTTCCAACGGACTTGCGGACGCGAGGTGTTCGCTTTATGTTCTAGTCAAGGTTGCGACTTTGCGCGGGTCGCGTTCCTGGCTATCACTCGGAAGACCACCGTCCCCGCCTGAGGAAACACCGATGATCCGACCGCTCGCCGCCCTGCTCGTCGTGACCGGCGCGACGGCCTGGACGGGAACCGCCTGGGCCCAGGCGGCGGAGGCCGCGCCCGTCGCAGCGGCGGCCGCCCCGGCGGCGCCCGAAACCGCTCCGGCGCCCGCCCCGCCTCCCGTCACGCCCCTGCCCCGCGTGGACGCAGTGTTCGCGGCCGACGGCGTGACCATCACCGACGGCGGCAAGAGCGTCCTGTTCTACCGCACGGCCGCCGCCGATCCCCGCGAGCCGGGGCGGCTGAACTACGTCCACCCGATCTGGGCGCCCGACGGCGCGGTGCTGACCGAGGACCGGCCCGCCGACCACCTGCACCAGCGCGGCGCGTTCTGGAGCTGGCACCAGGTGCTGGTCGACGGGAAAAACGTCGCCGACGGCTGGTTCATGAAGGGCCTGACCTTCAACGTCCGCGAAAAGCGCTTCAAGGGCGACGCGGCCGGCGGCGGGACCCTGGTGGTCAACGCCGACTGGATCGTCAATTCCACGCCCGAGGTGAACTATGTGGCCCGCGAGACCACCAAGGTCCGCGTCTATCCGCTGAAGGACGGCGCGCGGCGCATCGACTTCGACACCGTGATCACCGCCCGCAGCGACACCCTGGCCCTGGGCGGCAGCGACGACGCCAAGGGCTATGGCGGCTTCTCGGTGCGGCTGATCAAGCCCGACCGCCTGAACTTCGGCTCGGGCGGCAAGACCGTGACCCCGGCCGTCGGACCGGTCGAGGCCGGCAAGGCCATGGGCTTCGCCTGGACCGCGGGCGACGGCGCGCCGGCCTGGACGGTGGGCCTGGCCTGCAAGGCCAACGGCGCGCCGATCACCCGCTGGATCCTGCGCAAGGAACTGTCGATGCAGAACTGCGTCTTCCCTGGACGGGCGCCGTTCGTGCTGAAGAAGGGCGAGACCCTGCGCCTGCAGTCGACGCTGATCCTGCGGCCGGCGACGCCGCCCCCCGCTGGACCGAAGAAGAAGGGCTAGGCCATGGCCGAAATCCTCAACCTGAACCAGGCCCGCAAGGCCAAGGCCAAGACCGAAGCCAAGACCAAGGCCGCCGAGAACCGCGCCAAGTTCGGCCGCACCAAGGCCGACAAGACCCTGGACGCGGCCCGGGCGGAGAAGCTGAAGCGGGACCTGGACGGGGCCAAGCGGGAGGATTGAGCATGGGTAGCGCCGTCGCCTTGGCCCGGCCTCCCTTCCTCCGTCATCCCGGGCCCTGTGTCCGGGATCCCGGGTTCAGCTGACGGTGAAGTGAAGTGGCGCGCTGGCGCGCCACGCTCCCGCACTTGCGGCGGATAGCGGGGTCCCGGGCACAAGCCCGGGATGACGAGCTGTTTTTGAGCGTTTTGGAACCGCCCGCCCTCCCCCTACTTCCCCTCCGCCGTCAGCGCGTACAGCGTCCCGTTCTCGGACCCGACATAGATCGCGCCGCCCTCGATCCAGGCCGTGCCGATCAGCCGACCGTCGCTGCCGAAGCCGGACACGGTTTTCCCGTCGGCCAGGTTCAGTTGCCAGAGCAACCCGCCCAGGGTGGCCACGGCCAGGGTCTGGCCGACAACCGCCGGGGAGGAGAAGGCCGGAGCGCCCACCTCGACCCGCCACACCTCCTGGCCGATCTTCAGGTCGACGCACTGGACGACCTTCCAGTCCGAACTGCCGACGCAGGCCTTGCCGTCGATCACGGCCGGCGAGCCGATCACCCATGAGCCCTTGTGCGGCGCGATCCAGGCCGGCTTGCCGGTCTCGGCGTCCAGGGCGTAGAGGCGGTAGTCGCGGCTGCCGAACAGCACCTTGCCGTCGGCCACGGCGGCCGAGGACTGGATCGAGCCGATCTTGAAATCGCTGTTGCCCTCGGTCTGGAACGACCAGGCCAGCATCCCTTCGGCGCGGTCCAGGGCGTACATCGCGCCGTCGAAGCTGCCGACATAGATCCGCTTGCCGTCGGTGGCCGGCGTCGCCCGCACCCGGCCGCGCGTGGCGTAGGTCCAGATCACCCGGCCCGTCCGCGTGTCCAGCGCCCGCACCACCCCGTCGCCGCCGCCGATATAGACGACGCCGTCGGCGACTAGGGGCGACGAGGTCCAGTAGTCCCAGAAGTCGACGCCGGGCTTGTAGTTCATGAACGGCAGGTCGGCGCCGGTCTTGCGGCTCCAGGCCGGCTTTCCGTCGGCTGTCCGCACCGCGTAGATCGTGCCCGCGTCCGATTGGAAATAGGCCAGGCCGTCGGCGATCGCGGCGCTGGCGGTGACCGGAGCGTCGGCGACGAAGCGCCAGCGGGTCTGGCCGGTCGCCGGCTCCACCGCTTGGAAGCCGCCGTCCTTGGCCCCCACATAGAGGACGCCGTCGCACAGGATCGGGCTGGCGACGATCGGGCCGCCCAACGAAACCTTCCAGGCCAGGCCGTCGATATTGGCCGGCGCGGGTCCGGGCTGGACGCCCAGGTGGGCGGGGCCGTTGCGGAACTGGCAGCTGTTGTCTTCGGCGTGGACGACGCCGATCCCGAAGGCCAGGCTGACGCCCAGCGCCGCGATCATCGGCGCCCCCGCCCTGGCCCAGGCGCGGCCACGATCCTGCAACATCGACGTCTCCCCCCGGCGGGCCGGTCGCTCAGCGAGCGCCGCCCTTTCGCGCCACCCATAGCCGAGTCGCGCGCGCCTGGAAGATCGATGTTCGCTCAGCGCGGGGCCATCGGGCGGCGCGATGCGGTCCGCGTGGCCTCGGCCGCCTGCTTTCGCGCCAGGCGGCCCAGCCAAGCGCGCCAAGCCGCGACGATCTCCTGGATCGCCAGCACCCAGCCGAACGTGGCTTCCTTATGGGTCTTGATCGCTTCGTCCATCACCGTCGCCTCCTCAGCGTTACGATGGTGGGAATTTCTCGCGAACATCGTTAGGTGACAAACGCGGCTTCCTTGCCTAATCATAAGCACCACTTATGCCAGACATCCTCGCCAGCCTGCCGCTCAGCGCCATCCGGATCTTCGAGGCCGCCGCGCGCCTGAAGAGCTTCACCCGCGCCGCCGACGAACTGGGCGTCAGCCAGGCCGCCGTCAGCTGGCAGGTGAAGGCCCTGGAGCAGCGCCTGGACCAGCCGCTGTTCACCCGCCTGCCCCGCGAGGTGAGCCTGACCCCGGCCGGCGAGCGGCTGTCGCGCGCCGCCAGCGAGGCGATGAGCGTCCTGCGCACCGCCGTGTCCGACCTGGTCGACGCCGAGGAAGGAATTCTGTCGATCACCACCGTCCAGAGCGTGGGCGGCCAGTGGCTAGCGCCGCGCCTGGGCGGCTTCCAGATCGCCCATCCCCGCATCGCCGTGCGGCTGGACGCCTCAAGCCGGGTGGTCGACCTGCAGCGCGAGCCGTTCGACCTGGCCCTGCGCGCCGGCGGCGGCGACTGGCCCGGCATGGAGGCGCACTTCCTGATCCCCTCGGTCCAGACCGTGCTGTGCACGCCGACGGTGCTGGCCCGGTCGGGCGGAATAAAGCGCCCGGCCGACCTGCTGCACGCCCCGCGCATCGGCTCGCCGGACTTCTGGGTGCGCTGGTTCGAGGCGGCCGATGTCGATCCCCGCGACGATCGCGCCCCGCCGCGCCTGTCGGCCGACGCCCAGGCGCTGGAGGTGGCCAGCGCCCTGGCCGATCAGGGCTTCGCCTTGGGCTCGCCGATCTTCTTCGCCCAGGAGATCGCCCAGGGTCGGCTGATCGCGCCCTTCGACATCACCGCATACTATGGCGGCGGCTACTGGCTGGCCTATCCGGTCGAGCGCCGCCGCGTGCGCAAGATCGCCGCCTTCCGCGACTGGATCCTGGACCAGGCGGCGGCCGATCCGCTGATCGCGCGCTTCGGCGTCCGCTAGCGGCGGACCTGGTAGCCGTAGCGCTTGATGATGGCGACGGCGGCCGGCGATTTCAGGAAGGTCAGGAACGCCCGGGCGGCGGGGTTCTTCTCGCCCGTCTTCAGCAGCACCGCCTGCTGCTCGATCGGCGCGTGGTCGGCGGTCGGCACCAGCCAGCGCGAACCGCCCGGCTCGGCGATCACCTGCGACAGGGCCACGAAGCCCAGTTCGGCGTTGCCGGTGGCCGCGTACTGATAGGCCTGGGTGATCGAGGACCCTTTGACGATCCTGGGCGTCAGGGCGTCGTAGACCTTGAGCTTCTGCATCGTCTGCACCGCCGCCAGGCCGTAGGGCGCGGCGGCGGGATCGGCGATCGAGAGCTTGGCGAACTTGTCGGTCTTCAGCACCGCGCCCTTGTCGTCGACCAGGCCGGGCGTCTTCGAATACAGCACCAGCCGGCCGAAGGCGTAGGTGTAGCGCGTGCCGGGCACGGCCAGCCCCTCCTCCTCAGCCTTCTTCGGGCGGTCGGCGTCGGCCGACAGGAACACCTCGTACGGCGCCCCGTGGGCCATCTGGGTGTAGAACTGGCCGGACGAGCCGAAGCTGAGCGTGGCGGTGTGGCCGGTCTTGGCCTTGAAGGCGGCGGCGATCTCCTTGGCCGGCTCGGTGAAGTTGGCCGCGACGGCCACCTGGGTGTCGGCGGCCAGGGCGGGCGCGGCGCCGAGCGCCAGGGCCGCCCCGAACAGGGCCAGGCCGACGATCTGGAAGCGACGGGTGATCATGCAGAATCTCTCGGAAGGCCGACGCTTGGTGCGTTATGTAGTTGAACTACCGAACGCTGGAAAAGGTCAAGCCTCGGCGACGCTTCGACAGACGCACGCGATATGAGAAATTCTGGACCGGCCCGCTAGCCGCGCAGGAAGCCGTCCACCAGCGCCTGATCGCCGTCATAGACCCAGCACTCGGCCAGCAGGTCGTCCGCGATGCGGTAGACCAGCACGCGGTCCAGCTCGGTGACGACGCCGTCGCGCTCGAACGCCTCGCGGGCGATGACCACGGCCCGCTCGGGACCGGCCGTGACGTCGACGATGCGGACCAGCCTGCGACGGGTCCGGCGGCTGACCTCGGCCAGGGTCGCCAGGGCGGCGGCCAGGCCGACATGGTCGCCGGCCAGCGGATGGTCGCCGAAATAGTGCAGCGTGAAGTCGGGATGGTAGCAGGCGCGCAGGGCCGCCAGGTCGCCGTCCCGCCACGCCTGGGCGTAGCGTTCGGCGACCGCGCGGTTGGCGGCCTCGCTCATCCTTGGGCTCACGCGGCCTCTCTGAAGCGGTCGCGATATTCGGCCGGGATGGCCTGATAGGCGGTGTTGGGCGCGACCTTGTAGGTGCGGCGCGCCTCGTCCAGCGGCATGGCGAACAGGGCCGGATAGTCGACCGCCGGCAGCCAGGCCGCCGCGCGGCCGTTGCGCCAGGCCTCGCGCACGGCCTTGCCGTAGGGCTGGCCCAGTCGGGCCTTCTGGAACTGGCGCGCGCCGGCCAGGGCGATGACCGCGAAGCCCAGGCTGCGGGTCTGGGCGTAGGAGAAGGCCACCACGCAGACCTCGCCCAGGGCGTCCGTGCCGTAGCCGGTCAGCACGTGCCAGACGTCGTGCACGTCGCGCATGCGCCGCGCGTACCAGGCCAGGGGGTGGGCGGCGTCGACGTCGGCCTCGGGCACCTTGCGGCTCTCCTCGGCCAGGCCCTCGGCCGAAAGGCCGCGCGGGGCGATGAACTCGCGATAGGCCGCGCCCACCGTGCCCGGGCCGAACTGGGCCAGCCAGGCCGGGTCCGACAGCCGCTCGGCGAACTCGTCGCGCTCGTAGGCGATGCGGCCGCCCTCGGGCGTGCTCAGCAAACGCGTGTAGCCCCTGGGGATCGCGTTGCCGGCCAGGGCGCGCATGATCTCGAACACCTGGGCGGTGTCCTCCTTGTCGGCGATCAGGCGCCGCACGGCCCGCAGCGCCCGCAGAGGCTGCAGGGTGAAGGCCTGGCGCCCTCGCTTCATCGGTTGGCGGGCCTTTGGCTCACCGAGCACTTGCGCGGCTGCGATCATGAGGCATGCTCCTGCTGACCCGGTAAAGATGACATGGCGTCATTTTTATTCAAGAGGGTTCAGCGACCCCCGATCTGCGACGTGATCCGAGAGCAACAGGGGACAGGCACGATGGGCAGTTTGAAGAAGCGTTCGATCAACCTGGCCGGCCACGCGACCTCCCTGGCCCTGGAGCCCGAGTTCTGGGCCGTGCTGCAGCAGGCGGCCGACGCCGACAGGATCAGCGTCGCCGCCCTGATCCAGCGCATAGACGCCGGACGCGGCGAGCGCCCGCTGGCCTCGGCCTGCCGGGTTTTCGCCCTTCAGCACGCCCAGGGCGCCGACGCCGGAACCGTCTAGCCCTGCTCGACGCCGGGCCCGGGCTTGGGCAGCGGGATCGGCGCCGGATTGGGCGTCCGGGGCAAGGCCGGCCGCTCCGGCAACCGCATCGACAGATCGGTCGTCTTCACGGTCAGCAGACCGGAGCGCCAGCCGCCGATCACCAAGGCGATGATCAGCAGCAGCACCCCCAGCATCGCCAGCCCGGCCACGCCCACGTGCTGTGGGCGGATTTCGTTATGACGGGCCATGGAGCCCCTCCCTTAGCCCGCGGGCTTGGGCGCGTCCGGAACCTTGGGCGCTTCCAGCTGCGGCGCGGAAACGTTGATGTCGACCTTCTTCTTCTGGGTCATGCCGCCTGTAAAGACGAAGTAGGCGATCACCGCCACGACCACCACCAGGGCGCCGATGATGAACGCCATGCCGGCGTTGCCGCCGCCGCCCGTATTGGTTTCTTCAGCCACGTCAGTCTCCTGCGATGTCCATCCCCGCCGAACAAACGGGAGGTGGCGGGCGAGGTTCCGACACAGACGCGGCCGATGGCGCGAGGGCTTAAGCCGGCGGAACTTTGTGCTACATATGTTCCATGTCTTCCGCCTTCGACTCGTCCGACTTCCCCGGTGATCTCCCCGCCCCCCGCATCTCCGACCTGGCCCGCCCGCGCGCGCCGGAGAGCGCGCCCCTGAACTATCTGGAGGGGCTGAACCCCGAACAGCGGGCCGCCGTCGAGGCCACCGAAGGCCCGGTGCTGGTGCTGGCCGGCGCGGGCACGGGCAAGACCCGGGTGCTGACCACCCGCCTGGCCCACATCCTGGCGACGGGCCGCGCCCGGCCGTGGGAGCTGCTGGTCGTCACCTTCACCAACAAGGCCGCCCGCGAGATGCGCGAGCGGATCACCCACATCATCGGCGACGAGGCCGAGGGCCTGCGCTGGCTGGGCACCTTCCACTCGGTGGCCGCCCAGATCCTGCGCCGCCACGCCGAGCTGGTGGGGCTGAAGTCCAGCTACACGATCATCGACACCGACGACCAGGAACGGCTGCTGAAGCAGCTGATCGAGGCCGAGAACATCGACGCCAAGCGCTGGACGCCGCGCGCCCTGTCCGGCCTGATCGACACCTGGAAGAACCGCGGCTGGACGCCCGACCGCGTGCCGCAGAGCGAGGCCGGCGAGTTCGCCAACGGCCGGGGCATCACCCTCTACCGCCAGTACCAGGAGCGGCTGCGCATCCTGAACGCCTGCGACTTCGGTGACCTGCTGCTGCACAACATCACGATCTTCACGGCCAATCCGGACGTGCTGGCCGACTTCCAGCGGCGCTTCCAGTACGTGATGGTCGACGAGTACCAGGACACCAACGTGGCCCAGTACCTGTGGCTGCGGCTGCTGGCCCAGGGCCGGCAGAACGTCTGCTGCGTGGGGGACGACGACCAGTCGATCTACGGCTGGCGCGGGGCCGAGGTCGACAACATCCTGCGCTTCGAGCGCGACTTCCCCGGCGCCAAGGTCATCAAGCTGGAGCGCAACTACCGCTCCACCGAGCACATCCTGGCGGCCGCCTCGGGCCTGATCGACGCCAACAAGAGCCGGCTGGGCAAGACCCTGTGGACCGAGGCCTCGGGCGGCGAGAAGGTCAAGGTCAGCGGCGTCTGGGACGGCGAGGCCGAAAGCCGGATGGTCGCCGACGAGATCGAGAAGGCCAAGCGCGCCGGCCGCAAGTACAGCCACATGGCCATCCTGGTCCGCGCCTCGTTCCAGATGCGGGCCTTCGAAGAGCGGTTCGTGATGCTGCAGATCCCCTACAAGGTGGTCGGCGGCCCGCGGTTCTTCGAGCGCGCTGAAATCCGCGACGCCCACGCCTATCTGCGCCTGATCCAGTCGCCCGACGACGACCTGGCCTTCGAGCGGATCGTCAACGTGCCCAAGCGCGGCATCGGCGACACCTCGGTGCAGAAGCTGCTGCAGATCGCCCGACTGGAGGGCATCTCCACGGTCGAGGCGGCCCGGGTGATCATCGGCGGCGACGACCTGCCCGCCCGCACCCGCACGGCGCTCAGCAACTTCCTGCGCGACCTGGACCGCTGGCGACAGCAGGCCACGGTGATCCCGCACCAGCGCCTGCTGGAGCAGGTGCTGGAGGAGAGCGGCTACACCGACGCCCTGCGCCTGGACAAGGGCCCCACCAGCCAGACCCGGCTGGAGAACCTGAAGGAACTGGTCCAGTCGATGAGCGCCTTCGACACGCTGGAGGCCTATCTCGAGCACGTGTCGCTGGTCATGGACCTGGACAAGGGCGCCGGCGACGACGCGGTCTGGATCATGACCCTGCACTCGGCCAAGGGCCTGGAGTTCCCGCTGGTCTTCCTGCCCGGCTGGGAGGAAGGCGTGTTCCCCAGCCAGCGCAGCATGGACGACAAGGGCGAGAAGGGCCTCGAGGAAGAGCGGCGCCTGGCCTATGTCGGCATCACCCGGGCCCGCGAGGAGGCGCGGATCAGCTTCGTGGCCAACCGCCAGGTCTACGGCCGCTGGACCAGCCAGCTGCCCAGCCGCTTCGTCGACGAACTGCCGCTGGCCCACGTCGATGCGGCGTCCGAGACCGGCTACTACGGCGGCGGTCCCGGCATGCAGCAGACGGTGTCGTCGCGCTGGGACGATCCGGGGACCAGCACCTTCACGGCCGGCAGCTATGACAGCCCGGGCTGGAAGCGGGCCCAGGAACGGGCGTCGGGCTTCAGCGAGCGCGGCTCGACCTGGCGTTCGGGCGGCTCGGCCGCGCGCTCGGCCCCGATCGAGGGCGAGGGCCGGCTGGTGGCGGTCTCGGCCAGCTCGGCGGCCAGCGCCTACAAGCGCGGCGACCGGGTGTTCCACGTCAAGTTCGGCTACGGCAAGGTCACGGGCGTCGAGGGCAACAAGCTGTCGGTGTCGTTCGACAAGGCCGGCGACAAGAAGGTGATCGACAGCTTCGTGGAAAAGGCCTGAGGCGGGGGCGGGTTACGGCTGATTGACGGGCCCCTGGACAGGGCGGAGCGTCACCACAGGTCGAAAACCTCTGGAGGACTCGCCTTGAAATCCGCCGCCCTGATCGCGACCGCGGTCGCCCTGCTGCTGCCCTGCGCGGCCCACGCCGAGGGCAAGGCCTGCGACGGCCTGAAGAACGTCACCTACGCCGGGATCATGCGCGGTCCGTTCGACAGGTTCCCGGACGCCTTCGCGGCTTCCAGCCTGACCTTCGACGCCAGGGGAACCGGCGCGGGGCGCGGCCTGATCGGCTACGACCCGGCCAGCACGGCGGCGGTCCAGAGCCCCTATTCCGGCGTGACCTGCATCGCCGACAGCGACACTTCGGGTAAGCTGAACTTCGGTCCCAGCCTGGGGTCGAACAGCTTCACCGTCCATGACGGCGGGTCGCGGCTCTGGGTGCGGCACGAAATCCCCGGACGGCCGCTGGCGGGCTGGCTGTTCCGTCTGCCCGCCCCTCCGAAGGCGCCCTGAGGCCTGAAACCCGGGATCCGGCGGCGCGCTGGATCGGGCGGTCTCCACGCCCCATATCTTGAGAATGATCCCTCCCCGCATCCGCGTCGTCGACCTGGAGACCGCCGGCGACGGCCCGCACGCCGTCTGCGAGGTCGGCTGGCAGGACGTCACGCAGGACTCGAGCGGCCGCTGGCGGGTCGACGAAGGCCGTGGCTCGCTGCTGGTCAATCCCGGCCGCCCGATCACGCCCGAGACCATGGCGGTCCACCACATCCTCGACGCCGACGTCGCCGGCGCGCCGTATTGGAAAGACGTCGCGGGCGGCGTCCTGAAGCCGGAAGGCGGCGTCCACGCCCTGGCCGCCCACCGCGCGGCGTTCGAACAACGCTACTGCACGCCGAGGTTCACGGGCGGCGCGGCGTGGATCTGCACCTGGAAGTGCGCCCTGCGGGTCTGGCCGCACCTGACCGGCTTCTCCAACCAGATGCTGCGCTACCAGCGCATGCCCGAGGGCCTGGTCCACGAGCTGGGTCTGCCGGCCCACCGGGCCCTGCCAGACGCCTATGTCACGGCCCATCACCTGCGCGACATGCTCGACGCGGCCTCGCTGGAGCAACTCCTGGCCTGGAGCCGCGAGCCCGGCCTGCTGCCACGGGTCCCGACCGGCCCGGAGCGCGGCAAGCCTTGGGACCGTCTCGCCGCCGAAGCCCTCTCGACGCTGGCGCAGGATCGCGATCCGAACATCCGCTTCAGCGCCGAGACCGAACTGCGCCGTCGGGGCGAAGCGCCCGCCGCGGCGGAGGCCGAACCGGCGCAGCGGACTTTGCTCTGAGCGCAATCGCGATCAAATAGGCCGGCGAAGCCCACGCTATCCAGATCGCACGCTTCGTCGCGAGACCCGCCCATGAACCCCGTCGAACAAGCCATCTGGTTCATCGAAAGCCATTTCGCCCAGCCCCTGGACCTGGGCGAGATCGCCCACGCCGGCGGGGTTTCGCGCTTCCACATGTCCCGCGCCTTCGTGGTCGCCACCGGTCGTCCGGTGATCGGCTATCTGCGCGCGCGGCGGCTGACGGAGGCCGCGCGGCAGCTGGCCCAGGGGGCTCCCGACATCCTGTCGGTGGCCCTGGAGGCCGGCTACGGCTCGCACGAGGCGTTCACCCGCGCGTTCCGCGACCAGTTCGGGATCACCCCCGAGCAGGTGCGGGCGGCGCGCGACCTGGACCCCCTCAAGCTCGTGGAGCCCATCGTGCTGGACGCAAGCCTTCGAACCGACCTTCCCCCGCCGCGTATCGAGCAGGGCCGCGCCCTGCTGATCGCCGGCCTGACCGGCCGCTACGGCTGCGAGGGCCCCGGCGGCATCCCCGCCCAGTGGCAGCGCTTCGGCGAGCACATCGGCCACATCCCCGGAGAGATCGGAGACGTCGCCTACGGCGTGGTGCTGAACGGCGACGACCTGGGCAATTTCGACTATGTCAGCGGCGTCGAGGTGGCCGACTTCTCCGACCTGCCGGAGGGCTTCGTCTCGGTGCGGGTCCCGGCCCATCTGTACGCGGTGTTCCACCACGCCGAGCACGTCTCGACCATCCGCCGGACCATGCACACGATCTACACCCAGTGGCTGCCGGAGTCGGACTACGAGCCGGCCGACGCCCCCTTCTTCGAGCGCTACGGGTCGGAGTTCGATCCGCGCACCGGCGACGGCGGGCTGGAGGCGTGGATCCCGGTGAAGCCGAAGTAGTCCCCCTTCAACGCCCCTGAACGGTTGTCATCCCGGAAGCCCCGCAGGGGCTGTCCGGGACCCAGGGGACTGGGCCAGCGCTTTGCGGTTCACCTGGGTCCCGGACAAGCGCTGCGCGCTTTCCGGGATGACAACAGTGAGGAAAGCTACTTGCCCCGCACCCGCGCGGGGTTGCCCACGACGGTCGCGCCCTTGGGCACGTCGCGGGTGACCACGCTGCCGGCCCCGATGATGGCGTCGTCGCCGACCGTCACGCCCGGCAGGATGATCGAGCCGCCGCCGATCCAGACGTTCTCGCCGATCACCACCGGCCGGGAATACTCGATACCGGTGCGGCGCTCGACCGGGTCGCGCGGGTGTTCGGCGGTGTAGATCTGCACGTGCGGCCCGATCGTCGTCGCCGCCCCGATGGTCACCTTGGTGACGTCCAGGATCACGCAGTTGAAGTTGAGGAACACGCCCTCGCCGACCGAGATGTTGTAGCCGTAGTCGCAGTGGAACGGCGGCCGGATGCTGACCCGGTCGCCGACCTCGGCGAACAGTTCCCGCAGCAGGGCGTGGCGTTCCGACGGCGGCAGGTCCAGGGCGTTGTAGCGCCCCATCCAGGCCACAGCCGCCTCGTGGTCGGCCATGATCTCCGGATCGACGGGGCTGTAGAGGTCGCCGGCCAGCATGCGCTGCTTCTGGGTGCGGGCGTCGGTCACGAGGCGAAAGGCTCCTTACTCGCCCCCTCCATGCCAGACGCGGGACCGGACGACAAATCTTGGCCCGGCGTCCTAGTGGCGCTCCAAGGCCTCGCGCACCGTGTCGGGCGCATGGTCGATGACCCGCAGATAGGCCGTCAGGGCCTCGTCGGGCCGCGATTGTCCCAGCTCGAGCGCCGCCAAGAGGTCCAGGGGAATGCAGAAGGCCCGCGCGAACTCGCCCTGCGAGAGGCCGCTTCGCCAGCGCACGCCCTGCACCAGGGCCCGGGCGGAGCGGGCGTGACCGGGATCGGCTTGGTCGTCGACGGCGACGTCGGCGGTGATCTGGGACCTGGTCATGCAACGCTCCTGGCACTTCCCCCCGACGCCAGGGTGTTTAGCCGCGTTCCGTTGCAGGAATTCGACGCGAATGCGTCGGACAGGCGACTCTATCAGGGCTTTTGCGACGCCGCCGCCCTGGCGGGCTGGGAAGCCAGGGCGCGGGCCTTGGCGTCGACGGCCTCGACGCCCTTCAGCGGGTCGCCGGCCGCCTCCAGGATATTGTTGAAGACCTTCAGGTCCTTGGTGCTGATCTTCTGGACGTCCTTGTCCTTGGCCCATTCCAGACCGATCAGCTGGCCCAGGCGGCAGGCCTTGGGCAGAAGGGCCGGCTGTTCGGCGGGACCGCCCTTGACCAGCAGCTTGCCGACGATGTCGTTCCAGTTGGGCGAACCGGGGAAGCAGAAGGTCAGGTGATCGCAGGTCCCGGTCCAGAACCGCTTGTACCAGCGCAGGTGCTCGTCGGTGTCGAACCGCAGGGCGTCGGTCGGCTTGACCACCGTGCGGCAGTCCGCGCGCACGAATTCGCCGGCCCGCGCGACCGGCGCGACACCCAGCGCCGCGACCACCGACAAGGCCGCCAAACCTCTACCCAACGCCACTTTGCAACATCCCGACGACGAACGCCCCGCATATAGGCGGAGCAAGCTTCACTGAAACCCCTCAGGGTTCTGATTAAGAACGATCTTCCGACAAAAATGCGGCGGTGGCCTCGATGGCCTCGACCAGGCTCACCCGCTCGATGGTCACGCCCTCGGGCAGGCCGGAGAACAGCCGCGTCGGGGCGGCGGCGTCCAGCATCACGAACACCCCGCGGTCGTCGGCCCGGCGGATCAGGCGGCCGAAGGCCTGGCTGATCCGCGCGCGTGCGGTGGAGTCGTCATAGCCCTTCCCGCCGAACCGCGCGCGGCGGGCCTTGTGCAGCACGTCCGGACGCGGCCAGGGCACGCGGTCGAAGACCAGCAGGCGCAAGCTGCGCCCCGGCACGTCGATGCCGTCGCGGATCGCGTCGGTGCCCAGCAGGCACGCGTCTTCCTCGGCCCGGAAGATGTCGACCAGCGCCCCGGCCTCAAGCGGATCGACGTGCTGGGCGTAGAGCGCCAGGCCCTGGTCGGCCAGCGGCCCGGCGATCCGCTCGTGCACCGCCTTCAGCCGGCGGATGGCCGTGAACAGGCCCAGCCCGCCGCCGCCGGCCGCCAGGAACAGTTCGCGCATGGCCGCCGAGACCTGGCGCGGATCGTCCTTGCCCACGTCGGTGACCACGAAGGCCCGGGCGTTCTTCTCGTAGTCGAACGGCGAGGCCAGGCGCAGAACCTTGGGGCTCTGCGGCAGGCGCGCGGCGCCCGTGCGCATCTCGGCCAGGGCGAAGGGGTCCTCCAGGGCCGGGTCGGTCAGGGTGGCGCTGGTCACCAGCACGCCGTGGGCGGGGCTGAGGACCGCCGCGCGCAGCGGCTCGGTCGGGTCCACCCAGTGGCGGCGGCAGGCGGCGTCGACGACGCGGCCGTAGAGGAACGTCGCCTCGAACCAGTCGACGAACTCGGGGTCGTCCTCGGCGTCCTCGTCGATGGCTTTCAGGATCGAGCGCCAGGCCGGCAGGGTCATGCGGGCCCGGCGGTCCAGGCCGCGCAACGCGCCCTCGATCCGCGCCCGCTCGCTGGTCGGCAGGGTGTCGGCCTCCTCGTCCAGCACGTCTTCCAGGTGGCGGGCCAGGGCCAGCAGCGGGGCCTCGATGGCCGCCAGGGCCTTGGCCGCCTCGCCGGCCCGCTCGCGGACCAGGTCGATGGCCGGGCGGGCAGCGCATTGCAGCCCCTGCTCGGCCGCGCCGGGACGGTCGGTGACCCGCGCCCGCAGCTGTTCAATCACCGAGACCAGGTAGGTTTCGATGGGCCCGATCGGATTGACCTGGCCGTCGGGCGGGGCGATGCGGCCCGACCAGCCCTCGCCCGGCAGGGCGGCGGCGGCCTGCAGGGCGGCGTTCAGGGCGCCGCGCGCACCCTCGCGCTCGCCGATGATGTCCAGCAGCCGGGCCTCCAGCCCCCTGCCCCGCCGCCCGCGTCCTTCCGGCCCGCGCAGCCAGCGCCGCAGCTCGGCGGCCTCGGCCCCGGACAGGGCGGCCGAGAAGGCGCTGTCGGCGGCGTCGAACAGGTGGTGGCCCTCGTCGAAGACGATGCGCTTCAGCGACGTGGTCTCGTTGTCGCCCTTCAGGCCCCGCGCCGCCCGGGCGCCGTCGAAGGCCGCCTGGCTCAGCACCAGGGCGTGGTTGGCGATGACGATGTCGGCCCGCTTGGAGGCCCGCACGGCCTTCTCGATGAAGCAGACGCGATAGTGCTGGCAGCCGGCGTGGATGCACTCGCCGCGCCGGTCGACCAGGTTGGCGGGCCCCGCCTGGGCCGAGGGGGCGATGGCGAACAGGGTCGGCAGCCAGGCCGGGAAGTCGCCGCCCGTCATGTCGCCGTCGCGGCTGGCGCGGGCCCAGCGGGCCGCCAGCGCCAGGCCGATCAGGTCGCCATTGCCCAGCTGGGCGGTATTGACCTGTTCCTGGAAGTTCAGCAGGCAGATGTAGTTCTCGCGCCCCTTGCGGACCACCGCCTTGCGGGCCCGGACCAGCGGATCGGGATAGATGGACTGGCTCTCGCGCTCGATCTGGCGCTGCAGGGCGCGGGTGTAGGTGCTGACCCACACCGACGGGCCGTTCATCTCGGCCCACACCGAGGCGGGGGCCAGATAGCCCAGGGTCTTGCCGACCCCGGTGCCGGCCTCGGCCAGCATCATTTGCGGCTCGCCCTCGCGGTCGCGGGGGGCGAAGGCGTAGGCGGCCTCGCGGGCGAAGGTGTCCTGGGCCTCGCGCACCTCGTCCAGGCCCGAGCGGTGCAGCAGCTCGCGCAGGCGCTCGCTGGCGCGTTCGGGATCGACGGGACGGCTGCCCGGCTCGCCAGCCGGCGCCTGGTCTTCCCACTCGACGGCGCGGGCCCAGACGTCGAGGCCGGAGCTGCGGAACTGGTTGCCCACCGGGGCCGAGCGCAGCGCGCCGACCACCGCCGGTCCCCACGACCAGCCGGCCCGGGCCAGGGTCTCGGCCACCGCCAGGGCCTCCTCGCGCGACGGCCGGGGCGTCAGACCCAGTTCGTGCAGCAGGGCCGAGGCGGCGTCGCGCAGGGTCTGGGCCTGAGCGGCCGCGCCCTTGGGCTCGGGCAGGCCCAGGGCGGTGGCCAGGCCCACGGCCGAGGGCGCGCAGAAGGTGGCCGGGCGGGTGAAGGCGTACAGCTCCAGCGCATCGAACACCCCTCGCCCGCGGGCCGGAGCCTGCAGGTTCAGCCGCTTGGCGGTCATTGAGGCGTGGGCCACCAGCACCGGGCCGTATTCGAACAGGTCGCGGGCGTCGGGCGTGCGCAGCACCCGCCCCTCGCCCGAGCCGTCGGCCACGCCGGCGCGCGGGCCGGGCAGCACCACCAGGGCGGGGGCGAGATCGAGGGCGGGAATCTGTGCGGTCACGCGCCCTTTTAGCGGATCGGCGACAGAAACGGAACGGGAACAATCCACAGCTTGGCGAAGAGATCAGGCTCTGCCATGGTCACAACCTCAAATGGAGCTTTCGCATGCGTCTTCTGCTTGTCGCCGCCTTGGCCTGCGTCCCCGCCTCGGCCGTCCTCGCCCAGACCCCGGAGCCGACCGGCCCGACCGTCACGGTGATTGGCAACGGCCGCGCCGAGGCGCCGGCCGACTACGCCTGGCTGTCGTTCAACCTGCGCGGCGAAGGCCCCAGCTCACCGGACGCGGTCTCGGCCCTGTCGACCACCCGGGGCAAGCTGGAGGCCAGCCTGGCGGCCCTGGCCAGCAAGCCGACGCTGGACGTGCGCAGCAGCACGCTGTCGATCCGTGAAGTCCGCCCCAAGGCCTGCAACGCCACCAGCTACGGCGCGCCCAGTCTCAGCACCGGCGAGTGCGCGGTGATCGGCAGCGTGGCCACGGTCGGTTTCCAGGTGAAGGTGACCCCGGCCAAACAGGTCGGCGACGTCGCCTCCCTGGCGGCCCAGTTGGGCGGCTCCGACATCAACGTCAGCAATGGCGGACTGATCGACGACCAGCCGCTGGAGGACAAGGCGATGCGTTCGGCCATCGCCGACGCCAAGCGTCAGGCTCAACTGATCGCCGAGAGTTCGGGCGGCAAGCTGGGCCCGCTCGTCCGGATCCAGGATTCCCAGGCGGTCAATATCGGCGCCTTCGGGGCTCCCCCGCCGCCGCCTCCGCCGCCGCCGGCGCGCGCCGAGATCGTCGTCACGGCGTCCAAGCTGGCCGCGCCCCTGACGATGGCTCCGCCGCCTATCACGCGCACGGCGCGGGTGACGGCGGTCTACAGCCTGCTGCCCTAGTCGGGGTCGGTCAGGCGATCGGGGTTTCCGAGGACCCGCCTTCGAGACGCTCGACGGCGTCCTCGGCCATCTCGGCGACCTCGTCGTCCTCACTCTCGGCGGCCAGGCGGTACAGCTGCACCGCCTTGGCGCGGCTGGCCTTCACGCCTTCGCCGTCCTCGTACATCTGGCCCAGATCGTAATAGGCCGTCAGGTTGCCGGCCTTGGCCGACTGGGCGTAGAGGCTGAGCGCCTTCTCGAAATCGACCGGGACGCCCTCGCCGTTGTGATAGGCGGCGGCGACGTTGGCCAGGGCCACCGCCGAACCGCGTTGGGCGGCGTCCACGTACAGCTTCAGGGCCTGGACCTCGTCGACCGGCACGCCGTAGCCCTGCAGGTAGTAGGAGCCCAGGTCGTTGATCGCGTCGACCGAACCGGCGGCGGCGGCCTTGCGCATCCAGGTCACGGCCTGGGTCTCGTCCGTGGGCACGCCCTGTCCCAGCTGGTAGGCCAGGGCCAGCTTGTACATCCCGCCCTCGTCGCCGCCCATGGCCGCGCGCCAGTACCAGCCCAGGGCCTGGGTCAGGTCATCGACGCTGGTCTCGTAGACCAGGCCGGCGTTGTAGGCGCCCAGGGCGTCGCCCTCGGCCGCGGCGGCCTTGTACAGCGACAGGGCCTTGGCCTCGTCCTGGTCCAGGTCGCCGCCTTCGAAATAGAGGTTGCCCAGGGCGATCATGCAGTCGGTGTCGCCGGCCTTGACCCCCTTCTCCAACCAGCGCACGGCGGCGTTGACGTCGCGCTGGTCGCCGTCGGCGTCCAGATAGCTGCTGGCCAGCAGGTCGTAGGCGGCGACGTCCCCGGCCTGGGCGCGGCGGAGGAGCTCGGCCCGGCTCGGCTCGGCGGCCGCGGCGGACGCCGCCGGAAGCGGGGCCGAAAGGGCCGGCGCGCCGATCGCGAGGATCGTCGCCAAGGCCAAGCCTGCAAAGCTGTTGCGAGCCATCGATGCCATCTGCGTCACGCCCCTAACGATCCCGTCCTTCGGGTAGTCTCGCGTACCACCGTTGTCAAAACACCGGAAAGCGGCAGGTAGCCGCATGGAAACGGAACGGGAACATGCTATAGGCGTGGGCAATGCTCGCGGCGACCGCCCTTCCTCCCCGCTTTGAACAGTGGTTCGCCGCGCGCGGCTGGGCGCCCAGGCCGCATCAGCTGGCCATGGTCGAGAAGGGCCGGCAGGGCCGCGACGCCCTGCTGATCGCCCCGACCGGCGGCGGCAAGACCCTGGCCGGCTTCCTGCCCAGCCTGATCGAGCTCTCCGAACGCGCGCCGCGCAACACGCCGGCCGGCGTCCATACCCTCTATATTTCCCCGCTCAAGGCCCTGGCGGTCGACATCGAGCGCAACCTGGCCACGCCGATCCGCGAGATGGGCCTGAACATCGTGGCCGAGAGCCGCACCGGCGACACGGGCGAGGCCCGCAAGCAGCGCCAGCGCCTGCGCCCGCCGGACATCCTGCTGACCACGCCCGAGCAACTGGCCCTGTTCTGCGCCTGGGAAGGCGCGCGCGAGTACTTCGCCGACCTGTCCTGCGTGATCATCGACGAGGCCCACGCCATCTGGCCCAGCAAGCGCGGCGACCTTCTGTCGCTGGGCCTGGCGCGCCTGCAGCGCTTCGCGCCGAACATGCGGCGGGTGGGACTGTCGGCGACGGTGGACGATCCGGACCTGGTGCGGCGGTGGCTGGGCGTGAACCTTCCAGATCCTCCCCCTTTGGGGGAGGTGTCGCGGAGCGACGGAGGGGGTAGCGAGACCGATCTCCAGCAGGCCCCCTCCGGCCCTTCGGGCCACCTCCCCCAAGAGGGGAGGATCTCCCACTCCGTCGACCTCGTCCTGGGCCAGGGCGGCGCCCAGCCGATCGTCGAGGTGCTGGTCTCGGGCGGCCGCGTGCCGTGGGCCGGACACACGGCCGAACACGCCATGGCCGAGATCTACGAGATCATCAAAGGCGCCAGGACCGCCCTGGTCTTCGTCAACACGCGCTTTCAGGCCGAGTTCGCATTCCAGGAGCTGTGGAAACTGAACGACGACGGCCTGGCCATCGCCCTGCACCACGGCAGCCTGGCGGCCGAGCAGCGGCGCAAGGTCGAGGCGGCCATGGCCCGCGGCGAGATCCGGGCCGTGGTCTGCACCTCCACCCTCGACATGGGCATCGACTGGGGCGACGTGGACCTGGTGATCCAGCTGGCCGCGCCCAAGGGGGCCTCGCGGATGGTCCAGCGGATCGGCCGCGCCAACCACCGCCTGGACGAGCCCTCGCGCGCCATCCTGGCTCCGGCCAACCGCTTCGAGTTCCTGGAGTGCCGCGCCGCCGCCGACGCCATCCTGGGCGGGCACCTGGACGGCGAGCCGGCTCGCATCGGTGCGCTGGATGTCCTGGCCCAGCACATCATGGGCTGCGCCTGCTCCGAGCCCTTCGCCCCGACCGAGCTCTATGACGAGGTCCGCGCCGCCGGTCCCTACGCCGACCTGTCGTGGGAGGACTTCGAGACCGTCGTCGACTTCGTCTCGACCGGCGGCTACGCCCTGCGCACCTACGACAAGTTCCGTCGCATCGTGCCGGGCCAGGACGGGCTCTGGCGGGCGCGCAACGCCCAGGCGGTGCTGGCCCATCGGATGAACGTCGGGGCCATCGTCTCGCCCGCCATGATCAATGTCCGCATCGGCGGCGGCAAACGCCCCATGGGCGGCCGCAAGGTCGGCGAGGCCGAGGAAGGCTTCTTCGAGGCCATGACGCCCGGCGACACCTTCGTCTTCGCCGGCCAGGTCTGGCGCTTCAACAGCCTGGTCGGGGCCGACGCCTTCGTCACGCCCGCCCCGGACAAGGACCCGAAGATGCCCAGCTGGGGCGGCTCGAAGTTCCCGCTGTCGACCTATCTGGCCGGTCGCGTGCGGGCGATGATGCACGACGAGCGCGAATGGCCCGCCCTGCCCCCCGACGTTCAGGAGTGGCTGAACTACCAGAAGGTCCGCTCGATCATCCCCGACCAGGACGAGATGCTGCTGGAGACCTTCCCGCACGGCAAGCGCTTCCACCTGGTGTGCTATCCGTTCGAGGGACGCCTGGCCCACACCACCCTGGCCATGCTGCTGACCCGCCGGCTGGACCGGCTGGGCGTCGGGCCGCTGGGCTTCGTGGCCAACGACTACGCGGTGGCCATCTGGTCGCTGAAGCCGATGGACCAGCTGGACCTCGACGAACTGTTCGCCCAGGACATGCTGGGCGACGACCTGGAATCCTGGCTGGACGAGAGCTTCCTGATGAAGCGGGCGTTCAAGGCCTGCGCCCTCATCTCGGGCCTGATCGAGCGCCGCCATCCGGGCATGGAGAAGTCGGGCCGCCAGGTGACCTTCTCCACCGACCTGATCTACGACGTGCTGCGCCGCCACCAGCCCGACCACCTGTTGCTGCGCTGCGCCCGGGCCGATGCGGCGACCGGTTCGCTGGACGTGGCGCGGCTGGGCGACATGCTGGCGCGGATCGGCGGCGGCCGCATCCGCCATGCGCCCCTGGACCACGTTTCGCCCTTCGCCGTGCCGATCATGCTGGAGATCGGCCGCGAACGCGCGCCAGGCGACGCGGCCGGCGAAATGGTGCTGGCCGAGGCCGAGGAAGACCTGATCGCCGAGGCGATGGCATAGTGAGAGTATCTGTTCCGTGACCCAACTGGCGTTCCAGATCGGCGACTGCGGCGGCCTGCGGCTCGAGATCGCGGGGACACGCGCGGTCCTGCGCCACTCCGGCGCCCTGTGGCTGGAGGCCGAGCGCACGATGGTGGTGGCCGACCTGCACTTCGAGAAGGGCAGCAGCTACGCCGCGCGGTTCGGCCAGATGCTGCCGCCCTACGACACCCGCGAGACCCTGGACCGGCTGGAGCGCGAACTGGCGGCGCTGTCGCCGGCCACCCTGGTCTTCCTGGGCGACAGCTTCCACGACGGCGCGGGCGAGGATCGCCTGCCGGAGGATGACCGGGTCCGCATCGCCGCCCTGGCCCTGGGCCGCCGGCTGGTTTGGGCGGTGGGCAACCACGACGAGGACGGACCCCGGACCCTGCCCGGCGACGTGGTCGACGAGGCCCAGCTGGCCGGCCTGACCTTCCGCCACGAGCCCCTGCCCGGCGCCCGGCCCGGCGAGGTGGCGGGGCATCTGCATCCGGCCGCCAAGGTGACCAGCGGCCGGGCCACGGTGCGGCGGCGTTGCTTCGTCACCGACGGGGCGCGCCTGGTCCTGCCGGCGTTCGGGGCGTTCACGGGCGGACTGAACATCCTGGACCCGGCCTTCGCCCCGCTGTTCGGCGGCCCGGCCCTCGCCGCCGCCCTGGGCCCTCGCCGCGTGCACGCGGTGGGCTGGAAGTCGCTGCGGCCCGACTAGCAATCCGACGGATCACCCTCCGCGTCCGGGCGTTTGATCCCCGGGACGTTGGACAATGGAGATTCGTGATGCGACCGATCCTGATCGGCATCGGCGCCGTTCTAGCCCTGTCGCCCTTGGCGACCCCGCAGGCCGCCGTGGCCGGCGAGCCCCCGGTCAAGACCGTGGCCAAGCTCGACGCCAAGGACCCGAAATACGACACCGAGACCTGCAAGGCCTTGCGCGCCAAGGCCATCGACTACGAAGAGCCCAATCTGCTCAAGAAGGCGGTTGGCATGGGCGGCAACGCCGTCGTGCCGTTCGCGGGCACCGTGGCCTCGGCCGCGCTGGGCATGCAGCAGAACACCAAGGAAGAGAAGCTGAGCAAGCAGGTGGCCGCCGCCTGCGTGTCCGACCCGTTGAACGAGGCGACGCCGTTTATCAATGCGCCCAAGGCCAAGGACGAGGCCGCCTCGACGGTCGTGGTCAGCGCCCCGGTGGCCGATGTCGCCACGGGCGCGGCGGCGGACGCGGCGGCGACCGAGGCGGTGGCCACCAACCAGTAGCTAGAGGTGGAGGGCCTGCTCGAGGGCGAAGGCCAGCGAGATGGCCGCGCCGGAGGTCAGCAGGGTGCGCAGGCGCGGACGCCAGGCGGGGCCGTCATGGTTGGTCACGTCCCACAGCCATTGCAGGATGAAGACCAGCAGAAAGCCCGAGAGCTGCCACGCGGGCTCGAACTTCAGGCCGCCCAGCAGCAGGCCGAAGCCGGCCAGGGGGAACAGCAGCGAAAGGCCCAGGGTCAGCCAGCGGGGGCTGGCGCGCTCGATCTCGAGACCGCAGCGCACGCCGCCCAGGTACGACATCATGGCGCTGGAATAGGCCAGCAGGCTGATCAGCGCGACCTGCCGCATGTCGATGGGGCCGTAGCAGAACAGGGCCGAGCAGACGATGAACGGGACCAGGGTGGCTAGGCCGCAAACCCATACGGCGGGGGGCACCGGCACGCGATCCTGCGTATGATCGGCCGTCGCTGCTTCGAACGCCATGTCTACTCCTTCGGGCGCGAGCTCCGACGCGCGCCCTTCCCCCCGGAAGGGACTGACTATTACCGAGGTCAGCCCATAGGTCCACGGACGATATTTGACCACAGGACACAGCCTGTGGATGAGTGCGGACGCTCGCACACCCGGAAGGGTTTGGGAAGCTTGGCCTTTAGGCTCAGCGGGCCCAGGTCGACAGGCGGCTGAGGGTGTCGCCGTCCAGGGCGCCCGACGGCTGCATGTTCTGGTCGCGCTGGTAGGCGGCGATGGCCATCTGCAGGGCCGGCGAGGTCACGCCGTCCTGGGGCCCCTGGTAGTAACCCAGCTTCGACAGCGCGCGCTGGGCGGTGGCCAGGCCGGCGCTGGGGGCGGCGGCCGAAGCCACGGCCTGGACGGGCGCGGCGGCCTGCGAGCGGAAGGCGCTGGCCGAACGCTCGGCGATCCGCTGGCCTTCGGCCGTCAGCTGGGCGCGCAGGGCCATGGCCCGGGCGCGCGAGGCCGTGTCGCCCGACCGCGCGGCGATCAGGTACCACTTGTAGGCTTCGGTCGGGTTCTGGCTGACGCCCCACCCGCCTTCATAGAGCTGGGCCAGGTTGAACTGGCTGTCGACCAGGCCCAGGTCAGAAGCCTTGCGGAACCAGCTGGCGGCCTTGGTCGAGTTCCGTTCGCCGCCCTCGCCCTTGTAGTAGTAGAGGGCCAGGTTGTGCATGGCGCGGGCTTCGCCGGCCGTGGCGGCGCGTTCGGTCCAGCGGCGGGCCTCGCCCAGGTCCTTCTTTACCCCGCCCTCGCCGACCTCGTACATCTTGGCCAGGTAGAACTGGGCGCGCGGCAGGCCCAGGTTGGCGGCCTTGCGCAGGTTTTCCAGGCCGGAGCGGTCCTTGGCCTCGATGCGGCGCACGCCGTCCTCGTAGAGGGCCTGGGCGTTCTCGGCCGGCGGCGAGACGGGCGCGGACTCGATCGGAACGGCCTCGACGGGCGTCGCGGCGCCTGCGGTCAGGGCCACGGCGGCGCGGGCGCCGGCCGGGCTGGTGTCGACCTCGGCCGAGCGGATCTCGCCGCCCGACTTGTTGGCAATGCCCTTGGCCACGCGGTCGGGAAGCGGCCCGCCCGCGCCTTCGGAATTGACGAAGAAGCTGGCCGCGCCCACGCCCAGGCAGGCGGCGGCGGCCGAGACCATCAGGGCGGTCTTCATGCCGCCCTTCTTGGCCTTCTTCTCGGAGCCCTTGGCGCCGAAGCCGGCGAACAGCGAGGTCGCGGGCTTCTTGGCCTTGGTCTTGTCCTTGCCCTTGGCGTCGCCGGCCAGGGCGGCCTGGCGCGCGGCGGCGCGGGCCTGCTCGATCACTTCGCGCGTCGACAGCGGGCGTCCGGCCGCGGCCGGCTCTTCCGGCGCCGAGAAGCCTGAGGCGCCGAACTCGGGGGCCGAGAAGTCGCTGTCGTAGTCGGCTTCCGGCTCGAACGCGGCTTCCGGCTCCAGGGCCGAGGTGAAGCCGTCGGCGGCCTCGAAGTCCTCGTCGCCGAACTCCAGGGCGGGCGGCTCGGCGGTCGGGAAGGCCGGAGCCTCGTAGGCCGGGGCCTCGAAGGCGGCGGGCGCCGCCGTGCGGGCCGGGGTCGAGGTCTGGGCCGGGATGAAGGCGGCCGGCTGGTGGAACACGTCCTCGGGGACGGCCTCGCCGCCGAACGAGAAACGGTCGCCGTCGTCGAACGGCGACGCGGCGGGACGGGCCGGCGGCGCGGCCGCGGCGGCCTGCTCGGCCAGGCGGCGCTGGGCGTCGGCCAGCTTGGTGTCGATCTTCTCGCGCGCTTCCTCCAGCAGGCGCGCGGTGCGCTCCTCGCTCTGGCGGATGCGGTCGACCAGTTCCTGCGACGTGCGCTCGTGGCGCTGGTTCAGGCGGTCGGTGACGCGGGTGACCTGGTCGCCGACGTCGTCGATGGCCAGGGCGTTGCGGCGCTCGGCGTTGCCGATCCGCTCGGCCAGCTTCTCGGTGATGCGGGCGATCTCGGCGCCCAGCTTCTCGAGGGCCTGGGCCTGGACGCTGTCGGCGCGGTTCAGCTTCTGGTCGATGCTGGCGGCGACCTGCTCGATGGCGGCGTTGGCGCGGGCTTCCGAGGTCTGGACCCGGCGGTTCAGGGCGTCGGCCATGCCGACCACCTCGCGGCCCATGCGCTCGATGGCCTGGGCCGAGCGCTGCTCGGCGGCCTGCACGTGGGCGGTCATCTCGCCCAGCTTGCGCTCCATGCGGTCGAAGCGGCCGTCGGCGCTTTCGCGCAGCTTGGCGGCCATCTCCATGCGGGCGGCCTCCATGCGCTGGGTCAGACCGTTGGACAGGTCGTCGAGGCGCTTCTGGACGCCTTCGCCCGGATTGCTGTCCTCGACGGTGCGCAGGCGGCCGTCCAGGGCGGTGAACGAGGTGGTCAGGGCCTGCAGGGCTTCGGCGGTGCGGGCCTCGGCGGCTTCCAGGCGCTGGCCCAGGCGGGCCACGACTTCCTCGACCAGGGCCGACGGATCGCCGGCCCCGACGCCGGCCTGGTTGTCCAGACGCTGTTCCAGGTGGGCGATGGTCTCGCGGGTGCGGGCCTCGCCCTCGTAGAGGTGGCCGGCGACCTTGCCGAGCGCGCCTTCAAGGGCGCGCAGGGCCTCGGCCGAGCGCGGACCGGCGGCCTCGGCCTCGATCCGGCGCAGCCGCTCGGCGGCGCGGGTCTGGTCGGTCTTGATCTCGTCCACCGCGCCCTCGAAGCGGGCGGCCACGGCCACCTGCTCGCGCTCGGCGGCCACCAGGCGCTGCAGGGCGCCGCGCACGGATTCGTCGATGCCGGAGATGGCCTGGGCCGAACGCTTCTCGGCCGCCTCGATGCGGTCGGTCAGGCGGTCCAGGGCGACGGCCACGCGGCCGACCTCATCGGCGGGATGCTCGCGCGCCTCGATGCGCGACGGCGCGCCGCGACGGTCGGTCTCGTAATAGGAGGGGTTGGCGCGGTCGTTGTTGACGGCCAGGGACGGACGGCTGGGCTCGCCGAAAGCTTCCAGGGCGGCGGCGTCGAAACCCTCGCCCTCGATGATCATCCGGTTCAGCCATTCGCCCAGCGTCATGCCGGAGCGACGCGCGAGGTCTTTAGCGACCTCACGGGCCTTGGGGTCGATCCCCTTAACGCTCCATGGCGCGGCGGCCGTCATCCGAATCGTTCCCTATGCACCTGGGAACCAACGCTAGACACCGATTCCTAGCGTGTAAACGCGACCTCAACCGCTACATATAGCAATGGTCAAGATTAACTGTGGATGGTTAACAGGCACACTTCTCCAACGTGTGTACCTAAGATTCGGCTGCACGTGGTTAACGCGCGTTAACGATTTGCATGGCTGATTGTCGCAGGCCATGAGAGGCGAATGGAGCTTCAAACCACCATCGCCGTCGCCGTCGCCGCCCTGCTGTTCGCCGTCTTCTGCGGCTGGCGCGGGGCCCGTCCGATCAATGTTTTAAAGGGCCCGCGCATGATGCCGTGGCGCCCGCTGATGGTGGCCGGCGCCGTCGTGGCCCTGCTGATGGCGGCCCATATCCTCAATCTGCTGGGGATGAAGACGGGCGACCCGCGCTACTAGGTCGCGGCCTTTTCGTCAGTCCGGAGACGCCGCCGGACGACAGCAGGCCGATGTCCGCAAGCAAAAAGGGTATGGCCCACTTGTGAGGCGCGGCAATGTAGCGCGGCTGCCAGACCGGATCGTACTTGTCCTTGTACCGCCGCACGCCCTGGAAATTGTAGATCTCCTCGCCGCGCTCGTAGAGCAGGCGGCCCACGCGCGACATGATCGGCGCCAGCGGGCGATCCTCCAGGCCGGCCAGCGGGGCCACCCCGAACTCGAACGCCTGGTAGCCCTGCTCCTTGCCCCAACCCAGCAGCTCGACGAACAGGTAGTCCATCACGTTCTTGGGCGCGTCGTCGGAATAGCGCATCAGGTCCATCGAGAACGAGACCTTGTTGGCCGTCGTCCAGAGGGTGGCGAAGGCGACGATCTGGTCCTCGACCCGCACCAGGGCGACCGGGAACTCGGCCACGTAGCGCTCGTCGAAGCCGCCCATCGAGAAGCCCTTCTCGCCGCCGGCGTGGTGGGCCAGCCAGGCGTCCGAGATCGTCTTCAGCGTGGGCATGATGGTGTGGACCTGGTCGGCGGGCAGGACCTCGAAGGCCGCCCCGCCCTCCCCGGCCTTGCGCCAGTTGCGCCGCAGGACCTCGCGGCGGCGGCCGGCCAGCGAGAAGGCCTCCAGCGGCACCGCGGCGCTCTCGCCGGTCTTCTGGATGGCCAACCCTAAGTCGACGCTGTCGGGCAGGTCGGCCGGACCCAGGGCGTAGAAGCCGGCGCGAGCGGCGTGGGCGTCGGCCAGTTCGCGGAAGCGCCAGAACAGCTCCATGCGCTCATCGTCGCGCCCGACCGGCGGCCCCATGGCGATCCACGAGCGGCCGCGCACGCCGAACATCAGGAAGCTCTCGCCCGAGACCGAGAACAGGAAACGCTTGTCGCCCAGCAGGGCCAGGTTCGACGGCGGCTCGGCGCTCTCGGCCTTGGCCAGGATGGCGCGGACCCGGTCGAAGTCGGGGTCGGTGTCGTCCACCACCGGCGGCGTGGCGGGGGTGGCGATCAGCCGCCAGACGCCGATGGCCATCAGCACGATGGCGGCCGCGGCCGACGAACGGATGGCCCGGGCCACTTCGCGGTCGCCGATCGTCTTCATCACCGACTGCGAGGCGTATTCGGTGTGGGCGAAGGTCCACCAGCCGCACAGGGCCACCCCCACCAGGGCCGCCGCCGCCGACAGCAGCCAGCCGGGGGTGATCTCCATCCGCGTCAGGGCCGCCTTGCGGGGGAAGGCCTCGTGGAACGGCAGCATGGCCAGCATGATGCCGGTCAGGATCACCGTCTCTTCCCAGTTCAGCCCCTTGAACAGGGCCAGGATCGCGCCGCCGGCCAGGGCGAACAGCGCCGCCCACCAGGCCGCGTCCAGGCGCGAGCGCAGGCCGAAGGCCAGCAGGATCAGGACCAGGCCCAGGATCGACGAGACGAAGTGGCTGACCTCGATCAGCGGCCCGGGCGCGACGGCCACCCAGATCGCGAAGCGGGTCGGCTCGGACGGCGTCGCGCCCGAGGCCAGCAGCAGGATGCCGGCGCAGGCCGCCAGGATGGCCGACAGCGTCGGCGCGACGGCGAGGAAGGCTGGCCTCAGTTGCGGCGCGGACATCAAGACCCCTGATCGGCGAATCCCGGCGGGACACGTCATCGGTGTCCTCTATAGCGCGCCTCCCCTCGAATGGTCGCCCGCCGCGTGACGAACAGGCGTTTGAATCAGCTTGCCCCCGTCGATCCATGGCGTAGTCTGACGACCAAGGAAGCCAAATGGCGGCGCGGAAAAGCGCCGCGAGACACGACGAGACGAGGGAGAACGGCCATGGCGGATTTCGGCGGCGGCGACCTGGACGCCTTCAGGGCCGAGACGCGGTCCTGGCTGGAGGCCAACTACCCCGCGTCCCTGAACGCCCCGATGACCGAGGACGACGCACCCTGGGGCGGCAAGCGGTTCAAGTGGAAGAACCCCGACGCCAAGCTGTGGCTGGACCGCATGGCCGAGCGCGGCTGGACCGCCCCGATGTGGCCCAGGGAATACGGCGGCGGCGGCCTGTCCAAGGCCCAGAACAAGGTGCTGGAGCAGGAGCTGCGCCGCATCAAGGCCCGCCCCGCCCTGATGAGCTTCGGCATCTGGATGCTGGGCCCGGTGCTGCTGGAATACGCCACCGAGGAACAGAAGAAGCGCTTCCTGCCCGAGATCGTGCGCGGCGAGACCCGCTGGTGCCAGGGCTACAGCGAGCCGGGCGCGGGTTCGGATCTCGCGTCTCTCCAGACCAAGTGCGAGGACAAGGGCGACCACTGGCTGATCAACGGCCAGAAGGTGTGGACCAGCTACGCCGACCAGGCCGACTGGATCTTCTGCCTGGTGCGCACCGACACCACCAAGAAGCACGAGGGCATCTCGTTCGTGCTGTTCGACATGACCTCGCCCGGCGTCGAGGCCCGGCCGATCAAGCTGATCAGCGGCTCCTCGCCGTTCTGCGAGACCTTCTTCGACAATGTGAAGGTCCCCAAGGAACAGCTGGTGGGCAAGGTCAACGGCGGCTGGGACATCGCCAAGCGGCTGCTGCAGTACGAGCGCCAGAACATCTCGGCCTCGGGCTTCGGCGGCGGTGGCGGGCTGGACCTGGTCGAGGCGGCCAAGAAGGAGATCGGGGTCGACGCTTTGGGCAAGCTGGCCGATGGCGACCTGCGGGCCCGCATCGCCCATCACCGTATGGACGCCCACGCCTTCATGCTGACCGTGCGCCGCGCCGAGGCGGAGTCCAAGCAGGGTTCGGGCCCCAGCGCCGCCGTCTCGATCATCAAGTACGCCGCCGCCAAGATGAACCAGGAGCGCACCGAGTTGCTGGTCGAGGCCCTGGGCCTGCAGGGCCTGGGCTGGGAGGGCGAAGGCTTCGCCAAGGACGAACTGGCCGTCCCGCGCGCCATGCTGCGCGCCAAGGGCAACTCGATCGAGGGCGGCACCAGCGAGGTGAACCTCAACGTGGTGGCCAAGCGCGTCCTCGGGCTGCTGGACCATCAATAGAGCCATGATCGAGTTCTGGTACGAATTCGGCAGCACCTACAGCTACCCAGCCGCCATGCGCGTCGAGCGCCTGGCCCAGGCGGCGGGCGTGGCCGTGGCCTGGCGACCGTTCCTGCTGGGGCCGCTGTTCCATGACCAGCAGGGCCTGAACGACAGCCCGTTCAACGCCTTCCCGGTCAAGGGCGAGTACATGTGGCGCGACCTGCAGCGGGTCTGCGACCTGGAGGGCCTGCCGCTGGTCCATCCCAGCCAGTTCCCGCGCAACGGGCTGCTGGCCGCGCGCGTCGCCATCGTCGGGCTGGAGGACGGCTGGACGCCGGCCTTCAGCCGCGCGGTCTACCAGGCCAATTTCGTCGACGACCACGACATCTCCAGACCCGAGGTGCTGGCCCCGCTGATCGCCTCGATCGGCGCGGGTCCCGACGAGGTGCTGGCCGCGGCCGCCACCGATCCGATCAAGGCCCGCCTGAAGGACCACGTCCGCCAGGCCCGGGAGCGCGGCCTGTTCGGCGCGCCCTCCTTCGTCACCGCCGACGGCGAGCTCTTCTGGGGCAACGACCGTCTCGAACAGGCCCTGGACTGGGCCGTCCGTCATCAGAACTTTGAACATTCCATTGGGGAGCAAGCCTGACATGGCCGTCCTGACCGAAGAACAGACCATGCTGCGCGACGCCGCCAAAGGCTGGACGCAGGACAGCGCCCCCGTCGCGGCCCTGCGCAAGCTGCGCGACGGCGGCTCCAAGCAGAGCTTCGACCCGGCCGCCTGGAGCGAGATGGGCGCCATGGGCTGGGCCGGGGTGATCGTGCCGGAAGACTTCGACGGCTCGGCCTTCGGCTATCTGGGCCTGGGCCTGATCCTCGAGGAGACCGGTCGCAACCTGGTGGCCTCTCCCCTGCTCTCCACCGCCATGGTCGGCGCTTCGGCCCTGGCGCTGGGCGGCTCGGACGCCCAGAAGGCCGCCTGGCTGCCGAAGATCGCCACGGGCGAGGCGGTGGCCACCCTGGCGATCGACGAGGGCGCGCACCACGCCCCGCTCAACACCACGCTGACAGCGAAGGAAGGCGGCGCCGGCTTCGTCCTGAACGGCTCCAAGACGTTCGTGCTGGACGGCGAGGCCGCCGACCTGCTGATCGTCGCGGCCCGCACCTCGGGCGCGGCCGGCGACAGCGACGGCCTCACCCTGTTCCTCGTGCCGGGCGACGCCAAGGGCGTCACCCGCAAGCATCTGGCCCTGATCGACAGCCGGGGCGCCGCCGAAATCGCCTTCGACAAGGTCGAGGTCGGTGCCGATGCGGTCCTGGGCGAGGTCGGCAAGGGCTGGGCGATCCTGGAGCCGGTGCTGGACCGCGCCTATGCCGGCCTGGCCGCCGAGATGCTGGGCACGGCCACCGCCGCCTTCGAGATCACCCTGGACTACATCAAGACCCGTACCCAGTTCGGCCAAGTGATCGGCACGTTCCAGGCCCTGCAGCACCGCGCCGCCAAGCTGTTCACCGACCTGGAGACCACCCGTTCCTGCGTCGAGGCCGCCCTCGAAGCCGCCGACGCCGGCGGCGACACCCGCCTGCTGGCCTCGCTGGCCAAGGCCAAGGCGTCCGAGGTCCTGCACCTGGCGTCCAACGAGATGGTCCAGATGCACGGCGGCATCGGCATGACCGACGCTCACGACGCCGGCCTCTACATGAAGCGCGCTCGCGTCGCCGAAGCCCTGTTCGGCTCGGCCTCGTTCCACCGCGACCGCTACGCGCGGCTGTCCGGCTTCTAGGCTTAGCCCTAGGAACCGCTGTTCCCCACGACGGTTCTTCCTGCTCCCCGCACAGGAAGAACCGTCATGAGCACCGATCCAAACGACAAGGCCGCCGTCGAGAAACGCCTCTGGAAGGAGCTGGACCACACCCGGTTCGGCATGCTGGGCCTGACGGACAGCCACCAGCACTTCCAGCCGATGACCGCCTTCGCCGAGCCGGAAAGCGGCCAGATCTGGTTCTTCACCAAGGACGACACCGACCTGGCCAAGAGCGCCGGCGGCGGAGCCCAGGCCATGTTCATCGTCCAGGCCAAGGACCAGGACTTCCAGGCCTGCATCGGCGGCGTGCTGTCCACCGCCCGCGATACGGCCCGCATCGACAAGTACTGGAACCCGATGGTCGCGGCCTGGTTTCCGGACGGCAAGGACGACCCGTCCCTGACCCTGCTGCGGCTGGACGCCAAGGACGCCGAGCTGTGGATCTCAAAGGGCGGCGCGATCCGCTTCGCCTGGGAGACCGCCAAGGCCAATCTGACCGACAGCACCCCCGATCTGGGCGACAAGGTCCACGTCAACCTGGGCTGAGGTCGGTTCTCACCGTCCTCGGGAAGCAAAGGTTCCGGATGTTGGAACCCGGCAAAAGTTCAGCCAAACCCCAACCCGGGTACACGGCGCCGCGCTCTCCAACTATTCCTGCAATGTCGGGTTCCCGACGCAATCAATAGCACTTTGGGAACCCCGGATAAGGGTTCTGCATTTGTGTCGGCTACTCGACAACATCGGGCCAGCTTCCAACCTATAGCTTCGAAACTCTACCGCATGCCGGTGATTGATTCGCCCGACGGGACCGCCGCACCCTTGAAAAATCGCCTGCTCGCCGCCCTGCCGTCCGAGGATTTCGGGCTGATCGCGCCCCATCTCACCCACCATGAGTTGGAAAAGGGCCGGCACCTGTGCGATCCGGGCGATCCGATCGAGGTGGTCTACTTCCCCCACGACTGCGTCATCTCGCTGATGACGCTGATGGAGAACGGCGCGGCGATCGAGTCCGCGCCGGTGGGCCGCGAAGGCGCCCTGGGCCTGATGGCCGCCGTGGCGCCGCGCCAGTCGCTGGTGCGGGCCATCGTCCAGGCCCCCGGCTTCGCCTCGCGGATCAACGCCACGGCCCTGCACGAGGCCTGGAGCCGCAGCGCCGCCCTGCGCGACCTGGTCGATCGCCACAACGAAGCGCTGTTCGGCCATGCGATCCAGTCGGTGGCCTGCAACGCCCTGCACGGCGTGGAGGCCCGCTTCTGCCGCTGGCTGCTGTCGTGCCGCGACCGCATCGACGGCGACACCATCAACCTGACCCAGGAATTCCTCGCCGACATGCTGGGCGTCCAGCGCACCACGGTCACGGCGGTGGCCGGCTCGCTGCAGGCCAAGGGCCTGATCCGCTATCGCCGCGGGGTGGTCGACATCCTGGATCGCGCGGGCCTGGAAGCCATCACCTGCGAATGCTACGCCGCCGTGCGGCGCGGCTACGAGCGCCTGCTGCCGCTTCCCTTCGGCTGAAGCCTCCCCATCTCCACCGCGTTGGAGAGGAGGCCCGCATGATCGTCCGCAACTGGCATGGCCGCGTACCCGCGTCGCTGAGCGACCGCTATCTGGCCCTGATGCGCGAGGTCGCCCTGCCCGACTACAAGTCCACGCCCGGCAACCTGGGCGCCTGGTGCCTGACCCGGCCCGAGGGCGAGGTCGTGCACTTCGAGATGCTGACCTTCTGGAGCGATCTGGACGCGATCAAGCGCTTCGCCGGCGAGGACTTCGAGCACGCCAAGTACTACGACTTCGACGCCGAGTTCCTGCTCGAGCAGGAACCCTTCGTGCGGCACTACCAGGCGGTGAGCGAGTAAACTCCGCTCATCCCGGCGAATGCCGAGATGAGCGGCGTCTTGTCAGCGCTTGCGCGTCGGGAACGGCGCGTGGGCCAGGCGCAGCAGATTGGCCGCGCCGGGCGCGCCGAACGGGGTGCCGGCGACGATCAGCACGCGCTCGCCCGGTCCGACCAGGTCCAACTCCACGGCCTTGGCGACGGCGTCCGAGGTGACCACCTCCAGGCTGTCGGGCTGGCCGCTGACGCGGGCCTCCACGCCCCAGACCAGGCACATGCGGCGCACGGCCTCGACGCGGGGCGACAGGGCCAGCACGGGCTGCAGCGGCCGCTCGCGCGACAGGCGGCGGGCGGTGGCGCCGGTGGTGGTGAAGGCCACCAGGCACTTGGTCGAACCGGCCTTGGCGGCCTGGGCCGCGGCCACGACCAGGACGTCGGCGTCCTCGTCGTTATGTGGTTGCTCGGCCTGCATCAACTCGGGCCAGCGCGGATCGCGCTCCACCCGCTCGATGATGCGGCTCATCATCGTCACGGCCTCTTCCGGATAGTCGCCGGCGGCGCTCTCGGCCGACAGCATGACCGCGTCGGCGCCTTCGTAGACCGCGTTGGCCACGTCCGAGGCCTCGGCCCGGGTCGGGGTCGGCGAGCTGGTCATCGACTCCAGCATCTGGGTGGCGACGATCACCGGAATGCCGCGCTCGCGGGCGGCGCGCAGGATGACCTTCTGGGCCACCGGCACCTCTTCCGGGGCCATCTCGACGCCCAGGTCGCCGCGGGCCACCATCACGCCGTCGCACAGGTCGAGGATCGGGCCCAGCACTTCCAGCGCCTGGGGCTTCTCGATCTTGGCCAGGACGGCGGCGCGGCCTTCGACGATGCGGCGCAGCTCGGCCATGTCCTCGGGGGCCTGCACGAACGACAGGGCGATCCAGTCGACGCCCAGGCGCAGGGCGAAGGCCAGATCCTCGCGGTCCTTCGGCGTCAGGGGCGACATCGGGATCACGACGTCCGGCACCGCCACGCCCTTGCGTTCCGACAGCTTGCCGCCGTTGACGACCGTGGTGTTGGCGTAGCCGGGGCCGGCGTCGGTCACCGTCATCCGCAGCTTGCCGTCGTCCAGCAGCAGGGTCGCGCCGGGACGCATGGCCACCAGGATCTCGGGGTGCGGCAGGTGCACCCGCGTCTCGTCGCCCGGCTTGGGGTCGTCGTCGAAGCGGAAGGCCTGACCGGCCTTCAGCGTCACGGGGCCGTCGGCGAACTTGCCCACGCGCAGCTTCGGCCCCTGCAGGTCGGCCAGGATGCCCAGCGGCCGGTCGACCACCTTCTCGGCGGCGCGGATCGCGTCGTACGAGGCCTTGTGGTTCTCGTGGCTGCCGTGGCTGAAGTTCAGGCGGAAGACGTCGGCTCCGGCCTTGGCCAGTCTCACAATCATCTCATGCGAGCTGCTGGCCGGACCGATGGTGGCGACGATGCGGGAGCGGCGCGCGCGGATCATGAAGCTGCTCCGGAGAGGCTAGATTATGCTGCGATGCGGCAAGAAAATGCCGCAAAGCGGAAAGGATTTGCTCAGGGCGAACGTCATTCCCAAATTTCGCGCCTGACAACGTTGTCTAGCGCCAAGGGTTCGGATTCGCCACCGATGACTTAGCGTCAACCACCAAGCCTTTCCACCTTGAAGACCTCTGAACGTCGAGGTCACCCCATTTTAAACGCCTGGAGCGGCTTCCGATCCATGGGGCGCGTGGAAAACCCTAGCCGATGGGGCCGGTGGACTCGCGGACCACCAGTTCGAAATCCAGCAGGCGCGAGGGCGGCGCCCCGTCGCCTTCGGCCTGGGTCGCGCCGCCCAGCAGCAGGTCGGCGGCGGCGGCGGCCATGGCCTGGATCGGCTGGCGCACGGTGGTCAGTTGCGGCCAGACCACCTTGGCGCCCGGCGTGTCGTCGAAGCCGGCCACCGACAGGGTCTGGGGCACTTCCAGGCGCAGGCGGTTGGCCACCGCCATCACGCCCAGGGCCATGTCGTCGTTGGAGGCGAAGATCGCCGTGGGACGGTCGGGGCGGTCCAGCAGCCGCTCGGCCGCCTCGAAGCCCGAGCGGAACGAGAACCAGCCCTGCTCCACATGGTCCTCGCGCACGGCGTGGCCGTGCTCCTTCATCGCCGCCGCATAGCCCTCGTAGCGCAGGTGCGAGGCGCCGTGCTCGGGGTGGCCCTTGATGAAGCCGATGTCGGTATGGCCCAGGCTGATCAGGTGGGCGGTCATCTCGTAGGCGGCGCGCACGTCGTCCATGCGCACGCTGGCCGAACGGCCCAGGTCCTGGTCGGGCGACAGGCGCACATAGGGCACGCCCTCGGCCTCCAGCACGTCCAGCACCGCGGCGTTGTCACAGACGGGCGGGGTCAGGATCACGCCGTCCATGCGCAGGGTGTGCAGCATCGGCTCGACCTGGGCGGCCACGTCGCCGGTGGAGTCCAGCGGCTCGACGATCAGGTGGTAACCCTCCTCGCGGCAGCGGGCGATCGCGCCCAGCTGGACGTCGGTCACATAGGCCGGGCTCGGGTTGTCGAAGAACACGCCGATCAGATAGGCCTTCGACCCCGCCAGGCTGCGGGCCGAGATGTTGGGCCGGTAGTTCAGGGCCGCGACGGCTTCCTGCACCCGCACGCGGGTGTCGTTCTTCACGTTCGGCTCGCGGTTCAGCACCCGCGAAACGGTCTTGATCGATACGCCCGACAGACGGGCGACCTCGTGGATCGTAACCTTGGAACTCAAGACAGCCGGCCTCGCGAAGCGTCGAAAATCGACAAGCGACGCAATAAAGGCATGACAGCCTTGTCAAGGCGAGCCCACTTCACGCGGAAAACTCGCCCCGAGGGATAAGAAACGCGGCTCAAGGGGCGGAAAGCCCCCTTAAGGCCTTACGAAATGGCCGCCTTGCCGTCCGGGGTCATGGCCACGGCCGCCCCGATCAGGGCGGTGTGGGGGTTCATCACCACGTGGGTCGGGATGGCGCGGGTGTAGTCGCTGAGGCGGCCCTTCGACTCGAATCGGCTGCGGAACTCGCCCTTCTCCAGCAGATCGACGATCCGCGGCGCGATGCCGCCGGCGATGAACACCCCGCCCCGGGCGCCCAGGGCCAGGGCCAGGTCGCCGGCCGCCGAACCCAGGATGGCGCAGAAGCGGTCGATGGTGACCTTGCAGCACTCGTCGCCGGCCACGCCGTGCTCGGTGATCTGCTTGGCCGTCAGTTCCTCGGCCTTGCGGCCCTCCACCTCGGCCAGGATGACGTGCAGGTCCTCCATGCCCGGACCCGACAGGATGCGCTCGATCGAGCAGCGGCCGAAACGCTTGTTCAGCGCACGGAGGATCTCGATCTCGACGTCGTCGAACGGCGCGAAGGCGATATGGCCGCCCTCGGTGGTCAGGGGCGTCTCGACGCCGTGGCGGCGCACCATGCCCGCCGCGCCGAAGCCGGTGCCGGGGCCGATGATCGCCAGGTCGCCCTCGCCCGAGGTCTGGTGCGGACCGATCTGGCGCAGGTCCTTGGGCGCCAGACGCGGGGCGGCCAGGGCCTGGGCCGTGAAGTCGTTGATCAGCTTGGCCGAGCGGAAGCCGCCAGCCCGGCGCAGGCTGTCTTCCGACAGCTTCCAGTCGCTGTTGGTGAAGTGCACCGAGCCGTGCTCGATCGGACCGGCGACGGCCACCACCGCCTGGTCGGCGTGCTTGAGGCCCATCTTGGCCAGATAGGCTTCGACCGCGTCCTCGGCCTGACCGTAGTCCTCGCCCTTGTACGAGGTCGGCTCGATCAGCTTGGGGTCGGCCCCGTCGAAATCGACCAGGGCGAACCGCGCGTTGGTTCCGCCGATATCGCCGACCAGGCCAAGCCCGATGGAGTTCAAGCCGCTCATCTTCGTCTTCTTCCTAAGCAAACAGCACGGAGCCGCCGTGGTCGGCCGCGCCGACCCCCGCCCGCATCCAGCCGAACAATTCCCGCCCAAAGCCCGGCTTGGACGCCGGGACGCTCGCCGGCGTGCGAGCGCGAAGAACCGCCTCGTCCACCAGGATTTTCAGTTCGCCCGTGTGGGCGTTCAGGGAGATCACGTCGCCGTCCTGGACATAGGCCAGGGCGCCGCCCTTGGCGGCTTCGGGCGTGACGTGGATGGCCGCCGGGGTCTTGCCCGAAGCCCCCGACATCCGGCCGTCGGTGACCAGGGCCACCTTGAAGCCGCGGTCCAGCAGCACCGAGATCGACGGCGACAGGTTGTGCAGCTCGGGCATGCCGTTGGCCGACGGACCCTGGAAGCGCACCACCACGACCACGTCGCGATCCAGCTCGCCGCGCTTGAAGGCGGCGATGAAGTCTTCCTGTTCCTGGAACACGGCCGCCGGGGCGGTGATCACCTGGTGCTCGGGCTTCACGGCCGAGACCTTGATCACGCCGCGACCCAGGTTGCCGGTCAGCAGGCGCAGGCCGCCTTCCGGGCTGAACGGATCCGAAGCCGGGCGCAGGATGTTGAGGTCCAGCGACTCCTCGGCGCCCTCGCGCCAGGACAGCTCGCCGTCCACCAGGACCGGCTCCTGGGTGTAGCGTGACAGGCCGGGGCCGGCGACGGTCAGGACGTCCTCGTGGGCCAGGCCCGCCTTCAGCAGTTCCCTGACCACGAAGTGGATGCCGCCGGCGGCGTGGAACTGGTTCACGTCGGCCGAGCCGTTCGGATAGACCTTGGCCAGCAGCGGCGTGTTCTTCGAGATGTCGTCCAGGTCTTCCAGCGTCAGGATGATGCCGGCCGCGTGGGCCATGGCCACCAGGTGCAGGGCCAGGTTGGTCGAGCCGCCGGTGGCCATCAGGCCAACCACGCCGTTGACCACGGCCTTCTCGTCGATGATCCGGCCCACGGGCAGCCAGTCGTTGCCCTTGTGGGTGATGGCGGCCACCCGCTTGGCGGCTTCCTTGACCAGGGCCGTGCGCAGCGGGGTGTGCGGATGGACGAAGGCCGAGCCCGGCAGGTGCAGGCCCATCAGCTCCATCAGCATCTGGTTGGTGTTGGCCGTGCCGTAGAAGGTGCAGGTGCCCGGGCCGTGGTAGCTGGCGCTCTCGGCGGCCAGCAGTTCCTCGCGGCCGACCTTGCCCTCGGCGTAGAGGGCGCGGATGCGCGCCTTCTCCGAGTTGGGCAGGCCCGAGGTCATCGGACCGGCGGGGACAAACACCGCCGGCAGGTGGCTGAAGGTCAGGGCGCCGATCAGCAGGCCCGGCACGATCTTGTCGCAGACGCCCAGATACAGCGCGCCGTCGAAGGCGTCGTGGGTCAGGGCGATGCCCGTGGCCATGGCGATCACGTCGCGCGAGAACAGCGACAGCTCCATGCCCGGACGGCCCTGGGTGACGCCGTCGCACATGGCCGGCACGCCGCCGGCGAACTGGGCGGTGGCCCCGACCTCGCGCGCGGCCTCCTTGATCAGCGCCGGATACTCCTCCAGCGGCTGGTGGGCCGACAGCATGTCGTTATAGGCCGAGACGATGCCCAGGTTGGGGGCGTTGACGTCCAGGGCGCGGACCTTGTCCACCGCCGGCGAGGCGGCGAAGGCGTGGGCCCAGTTGGCGCAGCTGAGCTTGGCGCGGCCCGGCTGGGCGGCCGCGGCGGCGTCCAGATTGGCCAGATAGGTCGCGCGGCTGTCGCGGCTGCGCTCGATGATCCGGGCGGTGACTTCGGCGATGACGGGATTCAAGGCGACCATGGTGCTACTCCGCCCACAGGATACGGACCGGGGCGCGGTCCTGGTTCAGGATGGCGGCGATCGGCAGGCTTGGGTCGACCGGGCCTTCGAGCAACGTCTTCTTGGCGCCGCCGGTGATCAGCAGGACGATCAGCGACGACCGGATCAACGCCTGGAAGGTCAGGCTGATCCGGGGCAGGTCCGGCGCCGGCTGGCCGGCCGGCACCGCGATGACGGTGCGCGCCGACTTGGGGTCCAGGCCTTCCGCCAACTTCGGGTTGCCCGGGAACAGCGAGGCGAAGTGGCCGTCGGGGCCCACGCCCAGCAGGGTGACGCCGAACGGCAGGATCGCGGCGACCCCGGCCTCGGCCTTGGCCGCCACCGCGTCCTGGGCGACGCCGTCGAAGAACAGCGGCGCGAAGCCGGCCTTGGCCGCTTCCCCTTGCAGCAGATGCCGGCGGACCAGCCCCTCGTTGCTGCTGGGATCGGTCGGCGGCACGAACCGCTCGTCGGTCAGGGTGACCACGACCTTGTCCCAGGGGACGGTCATGGTCGCCAGCCGGTCATAGACCGGCGCCGGCGTCGAGCCGCCGGTGGCCGCGAACCCGGCCTGGCCGCGCTTGGCCACGGCGTCGGTCAGGGCCGAGGCCAGCACCGAGGCGGCGGCGTCGTACAGCGCCTCGCGGGTCGGGAAGGCCTCGATCTTGGGGAGGGTCATCGTCTCCACGCCTATTCGTTCCAGGCCCGGCCCTGCGGCGAGATCAGCGCGTTGGCGCCGTGCGGGCCCCAGGTGCCGGCGGCGTAGGGCGCCGGTTCGATCTTGGCCTCGGCCCAGGCGGCCGACACGCCGTCCACGAACTTCCAGGCCTGCTCGACCTCGTCGCGGCGCACGAACAGGGTGCGGTCGCCGCGGAACACGTCCAGCAGCAGCTTCTCGTAGGCGATCCGGCGGCGGCTGCCGGCCGAGCTCATGGCCAGGGACAGCGGCAGGGACTGCAGTCGCATGCCCTCTTCCGACAGGCCCGGACGCTTGGTCATCACGGTCAGCGAGATGTCCTCGTCCGGCTGCAGGTCGATGACCAGGCGATTGGCCTTGGTCTCGGCCTGGGCGGCGGCGCCGAAGATGTTGTGCGGCACGGGCTTGAACTGGACGACGATCTGGGTGCGGCGGTCGGGCAGGTTCTTGCCGGTCCGCAGGAAGAACGGCACGCCGGCCCAGCGCCAGTTGTCGATGTCGACCTTCATGGCCACGAAGGTCTCGGTCTTGGAGGCCTTGCCGACCTCTTCCAGATAGCCTTCGCGGGCCGTGCCCTCGACCACGCCGGCCACGTACTGGCCGCGCACCGTGTCGTGGGCGACATTGGCCTTGGTGAAGGGCCGCAGGGACCGCAGCACCTTGACCTTCTCGTCGCGGACGGCGTCCGGATCGAAGCCCGACGGGGCCTCCATGGCCACCAGGCAGAGCAGCTGCAGCAGGTGGTTCTGCAGCATGTCGCGCAGCGCGCCGTACTCGTCGTAATAGGGCCAGCGCTCGCCGACCTTCTCGGTCTCGGCGATGGTGATCTGCACGTGGTCGATGTGCTTGTTGTCCCACAGGGGCTCGAACAGCACGTTGCCGAAGCGCAGGGCGGTCAGGTTCTGGACCGTCTCCTTGCCCAGATAGTGGTCGATGCGGAAGATCTGGCTCTCGTCGACCACCGCGCCGACCGCGCCGTTGATCACGCACGAGCTGGCGAAGTCCTTGCCGATCGGCTTTTCCAGCACCAGCCGGGTCTTCGGACCGGTCAGGTCGGCCGCCTGCAGGGCGGTGCAGACCGAGCCGTACAGGCTGGGCGACAGGGCGAAATAGACCACCAGGTCGCCGTGCTTGCCGACCTTCTCGGCCAGGGCCTTGGCGCCCTCTTCCTTGGTGATGTCGACCGACAGGTAGTCCAGGCGGGCGGCCAGGCGATTCCAGGCCGCTTCCTCGACGGTGGCGCGCTTGCCCAGCTGCTCGCGGACCAGCTTGCGATAGCTGTCGGGGGTGTGGTCGTGACGGGCCAGGCCGATGATCCGCAGGTCATGCGGCAGGAGGCGGTCGACTTCGAGAAAGTACAGCGAAGGCAACAACATACGCAGCGCCAGGTCGCCCGCGCCGCCCAGCAGCACCAGCACTTCTCGACCCGCTTGGTCGGCGTTCGTCTCTTTGGTCAATGCTTCCACCCTATGACAACGTTGTCATGACACGCCCGTCGGAGCAATGCAAGCGGCCTCCGGAAAGTCGGTGTCGACCTTTCGACAGGACCGCGCGCGCGGCGACTAACTAAGGGGTTTGGGGCGCCGCCGCCAGAAGACCAATCGCTTTTCGCGCGCGAAGGTTCACCTCTGGGCAGGCGAAACGCGGCCGCCTCGGCAAGAGGCGACCGCGCGGACAGGGTGGAACGGTGGAATCGCCCCTAGAGGCCGTAGGAGGCCAGCAGCTTCACGCTCAGACGCATCGCATCCGGGGGCGCTTCGCTGCGCTCGTTCACGTCCTTGGCGAACGCCTGGAACGTGGGCAGGTCGATCAGGACGCCGGCGTCGTCCTCGCTGAGATTGACGAACAGGTGGACGAAGTCGACGCCGTCGCGGAACAGCGCGTAGGCGACGTTGTCGGGCCGGACGGTCTTCAGTTCCTCGAAAACCTTGAGCGACAGCGCCTCGTTCTCGTCGGCGCGATCCGGCTTGGCGGCGTAGCGCACCAGTGTAACCCTCTGCATGATCCTTGGTCCTTGGCTTGGAACGGCGCGGGATGCGGCCGTCATGGGCAAAGGACGCGGCGGCGGCCGCGAAGGATTCGGTCGAAAAAAGATTCCCGGGGCCGCGAATCCTTTGGCGCTCACCGGACGTCTTGGGGATGAGGCCGCCGTTCGGGCCGGCGCGGGAGAACGAGACATGGCCGACGGCAACCTGGGCCCCGAGGCGTTCAGCCAGCTGATGGCCGAGCTGCGCCCCAGCCTGCATCGCTACTGCGCGCGCATGGTCGGCTCGGCCTTCGAGGGCGAGGACGTGGTGCAGGAAGCCCTGACCAAGGCGGCGATCGCCTTCCCGTCCGCCGAGCCGATCGAGCGCCCCGACCGCTGGCTGTTCCGCATCGCCCACAACACGGCCCTCGACGCCCTGCGCGCCCGCAAGCGCCAGGCCACCTTCGACGAGGCGTTCGAGGAGATCGTCGACCCGGCCGCGGCCGCCGACGCCCGGGTGGCGGCCACCGCCAGCCTGGCGGTGCTGCTACGCCTGCCCGTCGCCCAGCGTTCGTGCGTGGCGCTGATCGACGTGCTGGGCCACTCGGCGGACGAGACCGCCCAACTGCTGGACCTGACCCTGGCCGCGACCAAGGCCGCCCTGCATCGCGGCCGCGAGCGCCTGAAAGGCCTGGCCGAGGAGGCGGATGCGTCCCCTCCCCGCCTGGACGCCGCCGAGCGCGACCGCCTGCGGGCCTATGCCGACCGCTTCAACGCCCGTGACTTCGACGCCTTGCGCGCCCTGCTCAGCGAGGACGTCCGGCTGGACCTGGCCAATCGCCGCCGCCTGGACGGTCGCACGGACGTGTCGATGTACTTCACGCACTACGGAAACACGACCGGCTGGTGGCTCGAGCCCGGCCTCGCCGAGGGCCGCCCCGCCCTGCTGGTCCGCGCCGCGCCGGGCGCGCCGCTCCGTTACGTCGTGCTGCTGGATTGGCGGGACGGCGAGATCGCCAGAATCCAGGATTACTTCTATGCGCCGTACGTGGCCGAGAGCCTGGCGATCGCGTGACCGGCTAGGGGCTAGGACGCTATCGGGCCATTTCCGACAGGCACAGCTCTTCGCTGACCGCGTCGTTGATCAGGCGGTAGGTCACTGAATAGCGTGGACAGGCGCTTGGCGACGGCGGAGGCTGGTTACGCGTCCGATAATGGGTGTTGGGCACTAGCGGTCGCACGCGCTGGGCCGACAACAAGACGTGGATCGTCGGCTCCCCGTGCTCCACGACGCCATAGTAGAGCCGGTGATAGGCCGCGCGGGGTCCGAAGCCGGTCGAGGCGTACCGCGGATCGGCCTGAAAGCGGTCCAAGGCGGCGTCCGCCTTGGCCACATAGGCGTCGCTTGGTCGCCACGAGCTCCACCACACGAACGACGGTTTGCCGCCGCAGGCGCTCAGCATTATCGCGGCCGCGACGAGCAGCACGGTCTGGAATCTCATGACGCCCCCGACATATCGATCGCAACCAGCCTAGCCAAAGGCGCGATCTCCACAATGGCGGAGGTAGAGCCTAGGCCGGCTTCCTGCTGGCCTGGGCCCGGAAGCGGTCCTTCATCTTGGCCACCCAGCCGTTGAAGGCCTCGTTGTCGGCGGTGACCTTGCTGAAGTCGCTGCTGGACAGGCTGCCTGGGTCGGCGCCGGCCAGGGCCACGCGCAGGCCGTCGGGATTGCGGGCGTTCTCGACGAAGCCGCCGTAGCGCTGACGCAGGCGGCCCAGCGAGGCGTCGTCGTCGGCCAGACTGAAGGCCACGGCCGAGCGCAGCAGCTTGGACTCGTCGGCGGGGCTCAGGATGCCCGGCGTCTTCCAGCGGTCGCCCAGCGAGCGCTCGTACAGCGCGCCGGCCTGGGGCCAGGTGTGCTGCTTCCACGCGATCTCGGCGCGGACGTCCTCGGCGTCGCGGGTCTTGTCGGCCTCGATCACCTCCAGCGCCGCGTCGTAGCGGCCCAGGCCCATCAGGGCGCGGGCGGTGGCCAGGCGGCGCTCGGCGTTGAGGGCCGGCGGCAGGATGGTGGTGCGGGTGGCGTTGATGGTGTCCAGCGCCGTCTCGGGCTTGCGGTCCATCAGGTAGATCCAGGCCAGGTCGGTGGCGACCTGGGCCTTGGGCACGCCGTTCAGGCGGTTGTCGACCTGGTACTTGAGCAGCTTGGCGGCCTCGTCCAGAAGGTCGACATCGACCAGGCGGCGCACCAGGTTGCGGACCATCTGGTCGCCGTCGGCGCCGATCGGGGTCAGGTCCTGGAAGTCGTAGAACAGGCCCACCGCCTGGATCGGCTGCATGCCGTCGGCCAGGCCGTCCAGGAACAGGGCGCGGAAGGCGCCGTTCAGGTCGTTGCGCAGGGCCACGGCCTGCGGCAGGTCGGACTGCACGTTGTTGGCCGAGTGCAGGACCTCCAGCGCCTCGCGATAGCGGCCCTGCTTGATCTGCAGCTGACCCAGGGCGCGGATGGTGTCCAGCTCGACCCCGTCGCCGCGCCAGCGGAAGCGCAGGGCGTCCAGGCCCTTGGCGGCGACGTCGGCGCTGATCTGGTTCTTGGCCAGGCGCAGCTGGATGGCGTGCAGGGTGGCCGGCGCGGCCAGGCGGTCGATGCCGCACTTGGAAATGGCCTGGAACACCGGCAGCGCCCGGGCGTCGTTCTTGGCCTCGAAAGCCTTGGCCAGGGTCAGGCGCAGCTCCAGCTGGTCCTCGACCGGGATGTTGGGCAGCTTCAGGGCCTGGTTGATCAGGCGGATGGCGGTCTCGGGCGCGCCGACGCCCACGGCCGCCTCGGCCTGGGCGCCCAGGAAGCGGGCCTGCCACAGGGCCGGGAACATGTTCAGGGCCCGCGCGCCCTCGACGAACCGCTGGTTGGCGTCGGTCCACTGGCCGGTCTTGCTGGCGATATAGCCGCGCCACAGGGCGGCCGAGGGGTCGTCGGTCAGCACGGGCGATGAGAAGTCGGCCTCGGCCTCGGCGTAGCGGCGCGCCATCACCTTGGCCACGCCGCGCAGTCCGCGGAACTCGCCGTCGCCCATCAGGGTCTGGTGCGCGCGGCCGGCGGCGTTCAGCACGCCGATGGCCTCGAACGACAGGTTCGAGCCGACCAGGAAGCGGGCCAAGGCCATGCGGGCGGCGGTGTCGTCGCCCTTGCCGTCGGGGCCGCCCGCAGCGGGGATCGCGCCCAGCAGGGCGTCGTAGCGGGCGATGAAGCCGCCCGACCCGGTCTTGGACCAGTGCTCGGGATCGATCAGGGCCGGCATCGACATGGCCTGGGGCGCGCCGGCCCCGGCGTCGGCCTGGGCCTGGCCGCTGGACGTCGAGGACAGCAGGAGACCCTTGGGTCGGCCCATGCGCACGATGTCGCCGTCGGCGCTCATCTGCAGGTCGCCGGAATAGCTTTCCACCGCCAGGCCGGTGGCCGACTGCAGCAGGGCCATCTCGACATAGTCGCGGCGCGACGGCAGGCCCTTGGACGGGGCCAGGGCCGTGGCGACGCCGATGCGGTCGCCGACGGCGGGGTCGCCGACCCAGACAATCCTGGTCGTGCCGGCCACGGTGGCGGTCAGGGTGGCGGGGCTGGCGTTGTCGTCGCGGGCCACGTGGACTAGGTCGGGGGCGTCCTGGCTGCCCGCGCCCAGGGCGATCGTCCAGTTGGAGCCGACGCCCTCGGCGTAGAACGGCGCGCCCTGCGGCGTGCTGATGCGCAGCGCCGCGTAGTCGGGGCCCTTGAAGGCCTGGATGTTGCGGTACTGCGGCGTGCTGACGGGCAGCTTGCCGATGTCCAGCCGGGCGGGCGCGTCGAACACCACCCAGACGGCCTCGCCGCGCCGGAACACGGCCGCCCCGGCCGGGTTGGCCCAGTCGAAGCTGAGCTGGACCTGGCCCGAGACCTTGGAGAACTTGACCGGCACGACGCCGCCCGCCGGCATCGGGTTGGGACGCTGGGCGACCACGGGCGCGGCGGCCGCCGGCGCCGGAGCGGGCGCCTGGCGGGCGAACAGGTTGATGAAGTCGTCGCCGTCGGCGTTGCCGGCCCGGAAGTCGGCGTCGTCGCTCAGCGCGACCACGATCTCGACCACGCCGCCGACATGGCGCGCCTGGGCGCCCTTCACCCAGCGCGGCGGACCGACGTTCAGGGACGACAGGTTGGGATTGGCGTCGCGCGGGAAGCGCAGGACGACGGCCGTGCCTTCGCGATGGGCCTGCATGCCGCGCGAGCCGGGGAATTCCAGCCGCGTGAAGTCGGGGGCCTGGGCGATGCGGACCTGGAGGCCGGCGGGCGCGGCCGGAGCCGGCTTGGCGGCGGGCTTGCGCGCGGCCGCCTTGCGGGGCGCGGGCTTATGCTGGGCGGACTTGGAGACGTGACGCGGCGCGGCCGAGATCGACACGCTCGGGGTCGCGACCCCGAGGATGCAGATCGCCGCGACGGTCGATCTCAGGATCCCCCCCAGCTTCATGCCCCCGCTTCCGTTCCTGTCCTATCCGGCCTTCTTGCCGCCGGCCAAGGGCGGCGCGGCCGCCGCCTGGGCCGAGGGATCGGCGGCGGGCTTGTCGGCGGCGGCCAGGGCGGCGCGCTGCTTGGCGATGGCGTCGGCCGACAGGCGGTTGGCCAGGCGCTCGGTCAGGATCTTGGCGTCGCCGGGCGACATGTTGGCCAGGATCATGCTGAGCGTGCGCTCCTTCATCTTCGAGGCGATCGGCAGGCGCACGCTGTCGTCCAGCACGCTCATGCGGGCGGCGGCGTCCTTGGGCTTCATGGCCGAATAGACCAGCACCATGCGGTTGGCCTCGGCTTCCTTCTGGGCGTCGGCCTGGCCCAGCAGGCCCTGGATCTCGCCCTTCATGCCGTTCAGCGCCTTCATCTTGGCGTCGAGCTTGGCCTCGGCGGCGGCCAACAGCTGCAGCTGGACGTCGATGTCCTGCTCGCGCTGGTCCAGCTGGCCGCGGCGCTGACCCAGGCTCTGCAGCACGCGCAGTTCGGCCGGCGACAGGCCGGCTTCCTTGGCCAGTTCGCTGGACGACGGCGCGCAGACCGCCGGAGGCGCGGCCTTGGCGGCGGCGTCCTTGCCGGCGTCGGCGGCCGAGGCGGCCTTTTCACCGTCCTTGGCGTCGGGCTTGGCCACGCCCTCGGCGAAGGCCTTGGCGCCGCTGATCATGTCCGGCAGGGATTTCGCGCCGGCCAGGGCGTTGACGGCCAGCACGCCGACCACGGCGACCCCGACGATCGGCAGGATGCGCGGAACATTTTTCATCGACGGCCCCTAAAGGTCGAACCGGGGCGCGGCGGATCTTCCGGGCCCTCGAACAAGTCATCATCTATCCGCGCCCGTGAACGCGGGGTTTCCTTTGACGCGGAAGGGCGCGCGGCGGAAGGCGGCGGGGCGTCGCGGGGGATGCGGGCCTCGCGGTCCAGCAGCTTCTCGAAGTCCTCGGCCCGCAGGCGGCGTTGGCTTTGCGGCGCCGGCTCGGGTTCGGGTGCGCGCATCGGACGCGGCTCGGCGGCCAAACGTTGTTCGACAGAATGGCGCGGCTCGGCCGACAGACGCCGCTCGACGGCGGCGCGGCCCGTCGCGGCGGGCGGCGGCGTGATCATCGGCTGGTTCAGGCGCTCGTCCAGCTGGGCCGCCAGGGCGTGGGCCTTGGCGATGCGGTCGCCCAGGGTGTCGGCGGCTTCGTCCGTGGCGGCGCGCAGGTCGGCCAGGCCCTGCTCGGCGCGCATGGCGGCGCGGTCGAGGTCGGCCACGGCCTTGGCGAAGCCCTCGTGGCTGTCGCGCAGGGCCTTCAGCCGGCGCTCCAGGCGCATGCCGTAGCCCAGCGCCACCACCAGCAGCACCGCGAGCAGACCGTTGAGGACGATGGCCGTCAGACTCATTTCAGCTTCTGAACCGCCTTCTTGGCCGCCGGGGTCAGGGGCGCGTCGGCGCGCACGGCGATCGAGTGGTTGCGGCGGCCCATGCGTCCGCGGGTCAGCGGGATGGAGCCGGCGCGCAGCTCCACCGGGCTGTCGGGCGTGGCGTTCAGCATCAGGGTGTCGCCCACCTGCAGGTTCAGCACCTTGGACAACGGCAGTTGCTGCTCGTCGAGCACGGCGCGCACCTCCATCTGGGTGGTCCAGAGTTCGGTGGCCAAGTGGCCTTCCCAGATGTTGTCGCGGCCGAACTTCTCGCCCATGAACTGCTGCAGCAGCATCTTCCGGATGGGTTCGAGGGTCGCATAGGGCAGCAGAAGCTCGATTCTGCCGCCGCGGTCTTCCATGTCGATCCGAAGCTTCACAAGAATCGCGGCGTTGGCCGGCCGGGCGATGGCGGCGAAGCGCGGATTGGTCTCCAGGCGGTCCAGGCTGAACGACACCGGATGCAGGGGCTCGAACGCCGCCTTGGCGTCGTGCAGCACCACCTCGACCATCCGCTGCACCAGCACCCGCTCGATGGTGGTGTAGGGACGGCCCTCGATGCGCATGGCCGCGGTGCCGCGACGGCCGCCCAGCAGCACGTCGACGATCGAGTAGATCAGGTTGGAGTCGACCGTCAGCAGGCCGTAGTTGTCCAGCTCCTCGGCCCGGAAGACGGCCAGGATGGCCGGCAGCGGGATCGAGTTCAGATAGTCGCCGAAGCGGATCGAGCTGATGTTGTCGAGGCTGACCTCGACGTTGTCGGACGTGAAGTTCCGCAGGGACGTCGTCATCAACCGCACCAGGCGGTCGAAGACGATTTCCAGCATCGGCAGGCGCTCGTACGAGACCAGCGCCGAGTTGATGATCGCGCGGATGCCGGTGCGGTCGTCGTTGCCGTCGCCGGACATGTCGAAGCCCAGCAGGCTGTCGATCTCGTCCTGGTTCAGGATGCGCTCGGCGCCCATCCCGTCGCCGCCGCCGTCGTCCCAGCCGCCCATGCCGCCGCTGAAGTCGCCAAACTCGTTGCCGCCGGCCTCGCCGCCGAAGTCGTTCGGCGGGTTCTCCGAGGCCCACTGGGCCATCGCGGCCTGATCGTCGATTTCGTCAGCCATGTCGGTTCGCCTCAACCAGCCCGAGGGCTAGTTGATCAGCATCTCCTCGATCAGCACCGCGTTCACGTGGGAAGGCGCGGCGACCAGATTAACGCGACGCAGCAGCTCGGCGCGCAGTTGATAGCTGCCCTGGCTGCCGTTGAGGTCTTCCGGACGCAGTTCGCGCAGGAAGGTCTGGAACATGTCCTGCAGACGCGGGAGGTTCGGCGTCAGGGCCTCGGCCGTCTCCTCGTCGGGCAGTTCGAAGGTCAGCTTCAGCTTCAGGAAGGTCGAGCGGCCGTCCGCGGCCTGCATGTTCACGACGATGTCCGGCAGGGTGTAGAACACCACGCCGTCGGGGCCTTCCTTGATCACCGGCGCGCCGGCGGCCGGAGCCGCGCCTTCGCCGCCGCCGCCATGGCCGCCCTTCTCTTCCTTCTTCTTTTCCTTCTTCTTCGGCTTTTCGTGGCCCTTCTCGGCCGAGGCCTCGGGCTTGGGCTTCAGGAGCAGGAACGTGGTCACCCCGCCGCCGACCAGGACGACGGCCGCCGCGGCCGCGATGATGATCATCATCGGCGGCTTCTTCTTAGCCGGAGCTTCGCCCTCGACAGCGCCCTCTTCGCCTTCCGGGGCGGGAGCATCCTTGGGGGGTTTGTTGGCCACGCGCGCGGTTCCTTGGAATCTACGGGTCTACTCATGCGTGGGACATGGTTAACGATGTCTTTTGAAGGCCATTTCGCCGCAGGCTGAATCTGCCCGGCAGACTCCGTCACCGACGGCCCGTTAACCTTCATATTCGTTGTTTTTACAGAACTTTTCGAGTTGGCACGAGGGTTGCTAGCAGGATTGCGGCGCATTTGTCGCGCCAGCCGTCTCGGTAACCGGTCATGGACAACGCACTTTACGTCGGACTTTCGCGGCAGATGACCCTGCGCCGCGAACTCGACATCGTCGCGAACAACATCGCCAACGCCAACACGACCGGCTTCAAGGTCGAGGAGCTGATGGTCCGCACCGAGCCGGCGAAGCCGGCCCGCACCGCCGGCGGTACGAACCCCGTCAAGTTCGTGCTGGACGACGGCGTGGCGCGCGATTTCAGCCAGGGCGCCCTGACCCAGACGGGCGGCGACTTCGACCTGGCCCTGGAAGGCCAGGGCTTCTTCAAGGTCTCCACCGTCGGCGGCGAGCGCTACACCCGCGACGGCCGTTTCACCATGGCCCCGGACGGCAAGCTGGTCACCCAGAACGGCCAGCCGGTGCTGGACGACGGCGGCGGCGAGATCCTGCTGGACCCGCTGAAGGGCCCCGTCACCATCGCCCGCGACGGCACGGTCAGCCAGGGCGCCGAGCGCGCCGGCAAGATCGCCGTGGTGCGCCCCACCGACCTGGCCGCCTTCCGCAAGGACGGCGACAACCTCTATCGCAACACCACCAACGACACCCCCCAGGCCGCCCCGGACGCCGCGATCCACCAGGGCATGCTTGAGGCCTCCAACGTCCAGTCGATCACCCAGATCACCAAGCTGATCGAGGTCAACCGCGCCTACGAGAGCGTGGCCAAGATGATGGATCAAACCTCGGAACTGTCCCGGTCCGCCGTCGAGCGGATGGGCAAGGTCCAGTAAGGAACTACGAAGATGCAAGCGCTCCGCACCGCCGCCACGGGCATGGCCGCCCAGCAGCTGAACGTCGAGGTCATCTCGAACAACATCGCCAACATGAACACCGTGGGCTTCAAGCGCCAACGGGCCGAGTTCCAGGACCTGATCTACCAGACGATCGAGCGCGCCGGCTCGCAGTCGTCGGGCGACGGCAACGTGGTCCCGACGGGCGTGCAGATCGGCGGCGGCGTGAAGGCCGGCTCGGTCTACCGCATCCACGAGCAGGGCACGCCCACCATGACGAACAACGAGTTCGACGTGGCCATCCAGGGCAAGGGCTTCCTGCAGATCCTGCTGCCCTCGGGCGAGACCGCCTACACCCGCGCCGGCAACTTCTCGACCAACGACCAGGGCCAGCTGGTGACCGAGGACGGCTACACCGTCCAGCCGGGCATCACGATCCCGCAGAACGCCGTCGCCACCACGATCAGCAAGACCGGCCTGGTGCAGGTGAAGCTGGACGGCGACCCGAACCCGCAGACCGTCGGTCAGCTGGAACTGGCCAACTTCATGAACGAAGGCGGCCTGGAAGCCATCGGCGACAACATGTTCATGGAAACCGCGGCCTCGGGCGCGGCCAACATCGCCGCCCCCGGCCAGCCCGGCTTCGGCACCCTGCTGCAGAACTACACCGAAGCGTCGAACGTGGACTCGGTCAGCGAAATCACCGCCCTGATCGTCGCCCAGCGCGCCTACGAGATGAACTCCAAGGTCATCACCACGGCCGACCAGATGCTCCAGGCCACTTCGAACCTGAGGTCGTAAGCTCATGAAAGCGCCCGCCTTTTCTTCGATGATCCTTTCCTCCCTCGCCGCCCTGCTGATCGCCACCCCGGCCCTGGCCGGAACCAGCGTCTCGCTGCGGCCCGACACCACCGACGCCGACGGCAAGATCACCCTGGGCGAGCTGTTCGACGGGGCCGGCGCGGCCTCGAACGTGGTGGTCGCCACCCGCGTGGGCCCCTCGGCCGTGCTGGACGCCGGCGCGGTGCAGATCGCCGCCCGCCGGGCGGGCCTGGACTGGGACAACGCCAACGGCGTGCGCCGGATCATCGTCCGCCAGGGCTCGGACGCCGGCCTGGCCGGCGCGCCGCGCGGCAACGTGGAAGTTCTTGCATACGCCCGCAGCCTGGCGACCGGCGAGATGGTCCAGCCGGAAGACCTGGTCTGGGTGAAGATGGCCGCGGCCCCCTCGGACGCCCCGCGCGACGCCGACGACGTGATCGGCATGACCGTCAAACGCCCGCTGCGCCAGGGCGCGGCCGCCAGCCTGCGCGACGTCTCGACCCCGCAGGTCATCAAGGCGGGCGATATCGTCGCAGTCACCTACGAGGACGACGGCGTGGCCCTGACATTGCAAGGCAAGGCCATGTCGGCGGCGGCCATCGGCGAGAGCCTGATGGTCCAGAACACCGCCAGCAAGAAGATCATCGAGACCGTGGTCACCGGACCCGGCTCGACCGCCGTCGGCCCCCAGGCGATGCGCCTGAAGGCCAACCGTAACAACACGCTGCGCTACGCCGCTCGCTGAGAAGGTCACACACGATGCGCCCCGCCCTCGCCGCCCTCCTGCTGCTCGCCCCGCTCGCCGCCTGCTCGACCGTCACCGAAGCCGTGAAGGGCCCCGAGCTGGCCCCCGTCGGCTATCCGGCCCAGCTGGCCCCGATGACCCAGCAATACGCCGCCCCGCCCCAGGCGGCCTCGGCCAACTCGCTGTGGCGCACCGGCGCGCGCACCTTCTTCAACGACCAGCGCGCCAGCAAGGTCGGCGACATCCTGACCGTCAACATCGACATCGACGACAGCGCCACCACCAAGAACCAGACCTCGACCTCGCGCACCTCGAACAGCAATCTGGGCGTGCCGAACTTCCTGGGCCTGGAATCCAGCCTCGGGAAGATCCTGCCGGGCGGCTACGACCCGGCCAACATGATCAACACCAAGTCGGGCTCGTCCAACGCCGGCGCCGGCGCGGTGAACCGCTCGGAAAAGATCAGCCTGACCATCGCCGCCGTCGTCTCGGGCGTGATGCCCAACGGCAACCTGGTGATCCAGGGCACCCAGGAAGTGCGCACCAACGCCGAGGTCCGCCAGCTGACCGTGGCCGGCATCGTGCGTCCGGAAGACATCTCCTCGGCCAACACCATCAAGCACACCCAGATCGCCGAAGCCCGCATCAGCTACGGCGGCCGCGGCGACATCAGCCGCGTCCAGAAGGTCCCGGGCGGCCAGGCCCTGGTCGAGAAATTCTCGCCGTTCTAAGGGCTTGGCTCCGGCCGCCCCGGGGGCGACTTGGGGCCGACGCCTTGATCGGGCGGGCGCGCGGGGCCAGATTACCCTGCGTCACAGCGCTCGCCCGGACTCGTCGGGCCTGAATCCGGAGCCGACCCCATGAGCAAGACCGCTCGCGCCTTTTCCGCCCTGGTCGGCGCCGCCCTGCTGGCGGTCGCCGTGCCGGTCGTCGCCAACGCCCAGCCGTTCAGCGGCCCGATGGGCGTGACCGGGCGCTGGGCGATCGACCTGCCGCGCTCGAAGTTCAACGCCGCCCTGACCGGCCCGCCGCCGCTGAGCGGCGAGCTGGACGTCACCATCGACGACGGCAAGAGCCTGGCCTGGACGCTGGTCGAGGTCGATGAGGCCGGCGTCGCCGCCCTGCAGTTCGCCCACGCCGTGCTCGACGGCCCCACGACCCAGGCCGTTGTCAACCTGAACCTGGTGACCATCAGTGTGCAGCGCGTCGGCCAGGCCGCCGTCACCGTCACCACTCACGGCGAGCAGGGATCGCGCCGCCAGTCGATGAAGGTCACCCGCACCGACGCCGACACCCTGCTGGTCGAACAGGACATCGACGGCAAACCCGGCCCGCCGGACCAGACGCTGATCCTGACGCGTGTGAAGTAGATCGCCCTGCAGGGAAGGCCCTGCACCGAACCCTTGCCCCCTACGGACCGCTTCGCGGTCGTCTTCCCCCGGAGGGGGAAGAGCGCTGGTGCGAGGCTCCGCCCCCTACGGGGGCGGACAGACCGCGAAGCGGTCAGGTGGGGGCAAGTGGGTGTGATCCCACGCCTCCCCCTCGCCACAAGGGGGAGGGACGGAGTCCTTGGTGGGGACACGCCCAAAGGCATGTCCTCGGCCTACCTGTAGTTCAGCGTCCAGCTGACCGTCAGCGGGCCCGCCTTCGGTCCGCTCGTGCATTCCACCAGGCTTTGGAACGCCCCGGTCGGGGTGCGGTAGGCCTTCTCGTCCTTCAGCGGCCGCGAGGTGCAGCCCAGTCCCGTCACCGTGAAGCGCCGCACGTCGCCCTGGCCGTAGGTCGTGGCCCCGCCCTTGGTGGTCGGCGCCGATGAGAAGCCGGCGAACGACAGGTCCACGGCCTTGATCCCCTGCCCCGCCTTGGGCGTGAAGACGTCCGTGCGGCGGATTTTGCCGGGCTCCAGGACGTAGGTGGTCTTCACCGAAACCCGGTCGTCGGCGATCGGCGCGCTGGTTCCCAGCCTGTCCAGCTGGTCCTGCTCATATGTGACGACGGTCCGCGCCCCCTGCTCCGTCACCTTGACGTTCCGGGCGTAGGCCAGCGGCGTCACGCGCGCGCCGTCGGCCAGGGTCAGGCGCGGCAGCAGTTGCGGGAACTCGCCGTCGGCCACGCCGGCCAGCATGCCGGGCGAGAACGGGATCGGATAATAGGGCGTGTTCTCGTGCTGGCTCTTGCCGCCGTTGACGATCGGCAGGCCGATGACGCGGTCATGGTCACGGAGGGTGACCACCAGCCGGTCGTGCCGGCCGCGCGCGAACCAGGTCACCCGGCGCTTGGGCAGCGTATCGAGCCAGGCGGCGTAGCCCGGGTCGGGCGTCTTGTCCTTGAAGCCCAGCTCGTCCCAGATCGCGCTGGTGTAGATGTGCTGGCGCGCCAGGCTGAGGTTCTCGCCCAGGATCCGGTGCTTGCCGCGATACTCGTCGGTGCGCCGACCGTGCTCCCACAGGTTCACCGAGCCCATCTTGGGATCGAACCAGAAGTCCATGTAGCGGGCCGTGACGCGCGACGAGAAGGCGTAGGCCATCGTCTTTTCCTGGGGCGTCAGCACGTCCAGCTTGGCCGCCGCGGTCAGCACCTCCAGGAAGGCCGTCTCGCCATAGGCCCCTATGCTGCGGCCGTATTCGAAGCCCTCGCCCCGCAGGTTCAGGCGCGGCAGCATCAGGTCGACCGACTTGCGCAGCCAGCCCTTGACCTCCGGGGTCGCCGGCATGCCCGCCTCGATCAGGCGGTGGCTGATCTCGCCGATCAGCAGCACGCTGTAGCGGTCGAACCGCCCGTCGCCGTCGGTCTCGTCGGCGAAGCCGTACTCGCCGGAATATTTGCGGTAGTGGTCGAGCGTCTTCTCCAGCAGGGCCTCGCTGGCCGAGGCGTCCTCCCAGCCCAGCTGGTAGCGCAGCCGCGCCACGCTGAAGGCCACGCCGTAATAGTTGTTGGGCAGGTCGATCAGGGTCAGGTCGTCGGTGCGGACGAAATGGCGCCAGTCCAGCTTGGCCTTCAGCTTGGCCAGGGTCTGGGGCGACACCGCCTGCTCCAGCAGGCCGGCCTGCTGCAGCATGTGCAGGGCCTGGCAGTAATAATAGATGCCCCAGGTGTTGTTGGTGTCGTCCGCCGTCATGTCGGCGATCTGCCGGTAGCCGGCCAGGTAGGTCGCGAACTTCGGATCGTCACGCGGCGTGTCGATCAGCAGGTAGGCGAGACCGATGGCCACCTTGCCCGGCAGGAACTTGTCGTCGGCATCGAACACCCGCACGCCGTCCAGCGTCATGTCGCGCTTCTCGACCATCAGCTTGTCGAGCAGCACGGCCATCTGGGGCAGCAGGCGGGTCTCGACCGTCTGGTTCATCGGCGGGACGGTCGCGTAGGCCTGCCCCCGCCCGCCGGGGTCGGCGACCGACGCCGCGACGGCCAACGCCGGCGATGCGACCGCCGCCAGAGCTGCGGCCAGCAACAGGCGCTTGCGGATGGACTTGAACGACATGGTTTCCCCGCCCTCGTCAGCCTTAGGCGGAGACGATTTCTTATGTGGCCAGGCCATCTAGCTACCCTCGCCACACAAGTTGTCAAGCCAATTGGCGGATACGGGCGACGACGGTCAGACCAATATCAACCCATTGGAAACCTAGAAAATCCGCGCCGCCCCGAGGCGACGCGGAAGAGGCCTCACCAGTTGTACATGGTCCCGTCCTCCAGCCGGTTCACCGGCAGGTAGGCGCGCTTGTAGGGGTATTGCTCGGCCAGGGCCTCGTCGATGTCGACGCCCAGACCCGGCGCCTCGCCCGGATGCAGCAGGCCGTCCTTGAAGCTGTAGGCGTGCGGGAACACCGCGTCGGTCTCGGGCGTGTGGCGCATGTACTCCTGCAGCCCGAAGTTCGGGATCGACATGTCGAAGTGCAGGGCCGCGGCCATGGTCACCGGCGACAGGTCGGTGGCCCCGTGGCAGCCGGTCCGCACGTGGTGCAGGTCCGCGAAGGCGGCGATCTTGCGCAGGTTGGTGATGCCGCCCGCGTGCAGGACCGTGGCCCGCAGATAGTCGATCAGCTGCTCCTGGATCAGGATGTTGGCGTCCCAGACGTGGCTGAAGATCTCGCCCACGGCCAGCGGGGTGGTGGTGTGCTGGCGGATCAGGCGGAAGCCGGCCTGGTTCTCGGCGGGCACCGCATCCTCCAGCCAGAACAGGCGGTAGGGCTCCAGGTCCTTGCCCAGGCGGGCCGCCTCGATCGGCGTCAGGCGGTGATGGACGTCGTGCAGCAGGTGGACGTCGTCGCCCAGCGCCTCGCGCGCGGCCTCGAACAGCTTGGGGGCGTGCTTGAGGTACTTGGCCGTCGACCAGACGTTCTCGCTGGGCAGGTCGGCGTCGGCCGGCTCGTAGAACATCTTGTCGCCCGACACCCCGTAGGTGCTGGCCAGGCCGGGCACGCCGGTCTGCAGGCGGATCGCCTTGTAGCCCATGGCCTTGTACTTCTGGGCCTCGGCGATGGTGTCGGCGATGGTCTCGCCGTTGGCGTGGCCGTAGACGGTGACACCCTCGCGGCAGGCGCCGCCCAGCAGCTGGTACAGCGGCAGGCCGGCCACCTTGGCCTTGATGTCCCACAGCGCCATGTCGACCGCGGCCAGGGCGGTCATGCCCACCGGGCCGCCGCGCCAGTACGAGCCGCGATAGAAGAACTGCCAGATGTCCTCGATCCGGTGGGCGTCGCGGCCGATCAGGCACGGGATCATATGGTCGCGCAGATAGCTGACCACGGCCAGCTCGCGCCCGTTCAGCGTGGCGTCGCCGACGCCGGTGACGCCGTCCGAGGTGGTGATCTTGAGGGTGACGAAGTTGCGCCCCGGGCAGGTGACGATAACCTTGGCGTCGATAATCTTGAGCATGGAGTGTTGGTCTACCTGGGTCGCTTAAGTGGCCTGACCAATCCATAGACAACATATTACAAATGCGCCAGTGCGACGTGGCGTCTTTCGCGACCTTGCTCTAGGCTGCCTTCGGCCCGGCGATGCGCGCGGGGCGGGAAAGTCTCATGACCACGTCGACCGCTGAAACCCGCAAGCTCTACCAACAGGTCGCCAACGCGATCGCCGAATCGATCCGCGAGGGCGCCTTCCAGCCGGGACACCGCCTGCCCTCCGAGCGCGACCTGGCCGAGGAATACAAGGTCAGCCGTCCCACGGTGCGCGAGGCGATGATCGCCCTGGAAATCCGCGGCTTGGTCGAGGCGCGTCACGGTTCGGGCGTCTATGTGACCGAGGCCGCGCCGGTCGAGGCGCCCGCCCCCGAACTGGACATCGGCGCCTTCGAGCTGACCGAGGCCCGCCGCCTGATCGAGGGCGAGTCCTGCGCCCTGGCCGCCACCACCATCACCGACCAGGAACTGATCGACCTGGAGCGGATCCTCGACGACATGGTCGAGGAGAACGAGCACGACGTGCGCGGCGACCTGGCCGACCGCCGGTTCCACGTCACCATCGCCCGCGCCACCCGCAACAGCGCCCTGGTCACCGTGATCGAGAACCTGTGGGACCTGCGCTACAAGTCGCCGCTGTGCCGGGCGATGCTGGAACGCGCCCGCCAGGTGGGCGTGCGGCCGCTGATCGACGACCACCAGGAAATCCTCAGCGCCCTGAAGGCCCGCGACCCCAAGGAAGCCCGCAACGCCATGCGCGAGCATTTGGGCCGGGTGATCGACAACCTGCTGACCGCCACCGAGATCGACGCGATGCAGCAGGCCCGCAGCGAGGTCGCCGCCCGCCGCAACGAGCTGGCGCGCCGCTCGCTGATCTAGGCGCAAATCCCCGCAAGACCTGGGCGAATCGAAGCTGAGAGGATGGGCGGCTGGAGGTAAGGATCCAGCCGCCCGTCGCCGGCCGGCCCCGGGAGGAGGTGCGATGAAGGACAAGTTCATCGCCAGGCCGACGAGGTTCGTCGAACGCCACCATAGCTGAGCCGCGCCTCGATGCAAGCAAATTGGCCTGACCATTTATCGTACAACATCGCTATGTGGCCAGACCGATACCGCTCACACCGCCAAAACCGGCCGTATTGACTTGACCAGCGGCTAAACCGACCTAGCACTGGCCGGCGACGTGGCGGCACAGCCACGCGCCTTGGGGAGAAGCACGTCCATGCGGGCCAGCCTGATCATCGCCCTTTCGGCCCTGGCCCTGACCTCCGGCACGGCGACGGCGGCGCCCGCCGAGCGCCCGGCGGCCGCTCGGACGGCGACCGCCGCCCAGGCCCTGACGATGGGCCGCCAAGTCGCGGCCTGGCAGCTGAGCCACATGGACAAGTTCGACTACACCCACGGCCACCGGGCCACGCCCGATCCGCGCGGCTGGGTGCAGGGCGCCCTGTTCGTCGGCCTGGCCGCCTTCGCCGAGCGGGCCGGCGACCCGGCCCTGGTCCAGGCCGTCCGCGACCACGGCGTCCAGCAGGGCTGGAACCTGGGCCGCCGCTCGCTGCACGCCGACGACCACGTGATCGGCCAGGCCTGGCTTTGGACCTACGCCCGCGACCACGACCCGGCCCAGATCGCGCCGCTGAAGGCCCGCTTCGACGCCATCCTGGCCGATCCGCCCAAGGCCGACCTGACCTTCATCGACGGGACCGAGGACCAGCCCTGCCAGGTCCGCTGGTGCTGGAGCGACGCCCTGTTCATGGGTCCCGCCGCCTGGACCGGCCTGACCCAGGCTGCCGGCGACCCGCGCTACGCCGCCTATGGCGACAAGGAGTTCTGGGCCGCGACCGACTGGCTGCTCGACAAGCAGGAAGGCCTCTACTACCGCGACAGCCGCTATTTCGACCGCCGCGACGACAAGGGCCGCAAGATCTTCTGGAGCCGCGGCAACGGCTGGGTCTATGCCGGGATCGTCGACATCCTGAAGACCCTGCCCGCCGACCATCCCTCGCGGTCGCGCTACGAGGCCCTGTTCCGCCGGATGTCCGACCGGCTGATCACGCTGCAGAAGCCGGACGGCTACTGGCCCCCGTCCCTGCTGGCGCCCGAGAACACCCCGCCCGAGACCAGCGGCACCGGCTTCTTCGTCTACGGCCTGGCCTACGGCCTGAACCACGGGCTGCTGAAGGGGCCCAAGTACGAGACGGCGATGGCCAAGGGCTGGTCGGCCCTGGCCGTCGCGGTCCAGCCCGACGGCAAGCTGGGCTGGGTGCAGCAGATCGGCTACGCCCCCGACCACGTCGAGGCCGACGACACCCAGCTTTACGGCGTGGGCGCGTTCCTTCTGGCGGCGTCCGAGGTCGGCAGGCGATAGAACCCCAAAGACAGAACCGAAGCGTTTCCCGCTTCGTTGAGACAAAGCCATGGCCGAGACCGTCAACATCGTCTGCCCGCATTGCGACGCCACAAACCGCCTGCCGGCCGCGCGCGACGCCAGGGCGGCCAAGTGCGGCCGCTGCGGCCAGCCGCTGTTCACCGGCCAGCCGATCGACCTGACCACCGCCCGCTTCCGCAAGCATGTCGCCAACAGCCAGATCCCCATCGTCGCCGACTTCTGGGCGGCCTGGTGCGGGCCCTGCAAGGCCATCGCCCCGATCTTCGCCAAGTCCGCCGGCGAGCTGGAGCCCCGCGCCCGGTTCGTGAAGATCGATGTCGATGCCGAACCGGCCCTGGCCCAGGCCTACGGCGTGCGCGGCATCCCGGCTCTGTTCCTGTTCAAGGACGGCAAGGTCGCGGCCAACCAGGCCGGCCTGCCCGATCCCGGCTTCTTCCGCCGCTGGCTGGACGAGCACGCTCCCGTAAGCTGAACTGGCGCTACCGGACCCGGGGACGCGGCGGCGCGTTCTTCAGGTCTCCCGCATCCACCGTCGGACGATCGCGATGCTCAAAGAACTCGGCCTAATCGCCCTGCCGCCCCTGGCCCTGCTGCTGTCGAACTGCAGCGCCGGCCCGTCCCTGCCGCCCGAGCAGGGCTATGGGCCCAACCCCGTCCTGCCCGCCGCCAAGAAGCAGGTCATACCGGTGATGAAGATCGCGCCGGCGGTCGGCTGGGCCGACGGCCAGACGCCCGACGCCGCTCCCGGTTTCGTCGCCACCGCCCTGGCCCGGGGCCTGGACCATCCGCGCTGGCTGTACGTGCTGCCCAACGGCGACGTGCTGGTGGCCGAGACCAACGCCCCGCCCAAGCCCGAGGACAGCAAGGGCCTCAAGGGCTGGTTCGAGAAGCAGATCATGGGCAAGGCCGGCGCGACCGTGCCCTCGGCCAACCGGATCACCCTGCTCCGCGACGCCAATAACGACGGCGTGCTGGAAGCCCGCACCGTCTTCCTGTCCGGCCTGAACTCGCCGTTCGGCATGGCCCTGGTGGGGAACACCTTCTACGTCGCCGACAGCGACGCCCTGCTGGCCTTCCCCTACCAGACGGGCCAGACCCGGATCACCGCCGCGCCCCGCAAAGTCGCCGACCTGCCGGCCGGGCCGATCAACCACCACTGGACCAAGAACGTCATCGCCAGTCCGGACGGCGCGAAGCTGTACGTGACCGTCGGCTCCAACAGCAATGTCGGCGAGAACGGCATGGCCGCCGAAGAGCGCCGCGCCGCGATCCTGGAGATCGACCCGGCCACCGGCGCCAGCCGCGTCTTTGCCTCGGGCCTGCGCAATCCCAACGGCATGGGCTGGCAGCCGACCAGCCGCGCCCTGTGGACCAGCGTCAACGAGCGCGACGAGATCGGCAACGACCTGGTCCCCGACTACATGACCTCGGTCAAGGACGGCGGCTTCTACGGCTGGCCCTACAGCTATTACGGCCAGACGGTGGACGCGCGGGTGAAGCCGCAGCGGCCGGACCTGGTGGCCCGGGCGATCAAGCCGGACTACGCCCTGGGCGCCCACACCGCCTCGCTGGGCCTGACCTTCTACGACGCCGACGCCTTCCCGGCCCGCTACAAGGGCGGGGCCTTCGTCGGCCAGCACGGCTCGTGGAACCGCAAGCCCGTCAACGGCTATCGCGTGGCCTTCGTGCCGTTCGCCAACGGCATGCCGTCCGGCCCGGCCGAGCCGTTCCTGACCGGCTTCCTCGACCCCAAGGGCCAGGCCCTGGGCCGTCCGGTGGGCGTGGCGGTTGACCGGTTCGGCGCCCTGCTGGTGGCCGACGACGTCGGCAACACCGTCTGGCGGGTGGCGGCCAACACGCCGCCGCCGGCGCCCAAGCCCGCGCCCTGAGCCGAACGCAAGACGCCCGCCCCTCGCGAGGCGGGCGTCCGACCTAGCCGGTCAGGCTAGATCAGCAGCAAGGACCGCCGTTGCAGCAGGCCGCGCCCAGGGCGCAGCAGGCTTGGACGGCCTTGGTCACGGCGTCGGGCGCGGCGGCGTAGGCGGCCGTGGCCGAGACCAGCAGCATCAGCGCCGCGGTGGAGAAGATACGTTTCATGATGAGTTTCCGATTTTCAGATTGAGGAAGGTCTTCTGAAGTCGGAAGTCACCGTGGAGGGGGCAGGTCCGGCGCCAGGGCCCGTCCCGGCGGCATGGCCGCGGGTTCGGGCGCGATGGCCGGGGCGTCGCGACGGACGGGCTCGGACAAGGCGTGCTCGCGGGCGACGATGACCTGGCAGGCGACCACGCAGGTCTGCGGACAGGCCGACTTGTCGATGTCGCGGCAAGGCGCGTCCGGGCAGCAGTCCATGGGCGCGGCCATGGCGGGGGCCAGCGGACCGGCGACCAGCAGCAGGGCGCCCAGGAGCGCCACGCTCCAGGCCAGCCAGCTCGTTCTGATCGAAGCGCGCGCCATGGCCCAGTTCTAGGTCGGGACGCGCGGCTTGCGAAGTCCCGTCTTCCCTTAAGGGGCCCTAGGCCGCCACGGCCTCGTCGGTCCCCACCTCGCGCGGCGGAGCGTTGAACACCGCCTCGTCCAGGATGCCCTCGCGCTTGGCGACGATGGTCGGGACCAGGGCCTGGCCGGCGACGTTCACGGCCGTGCGGCCCATGTCGAGGATCGGGTCGATGGCCAGCAGCAGGCCCACGCCTTCCAGGGGCAGGCCGAGGGTCGAGAGGGTCAGGGTCAGCATGACCACCGCCCCGGTCAGGCCCGCCGTCGCCGCCGAGCCCAGCACCGAGACGAAGACGATCAGGCCGTAGTCGGTCAGGTGCAGCGGCAGGTGGTAGAACTGGGCGATGAAGATCGCCGCCACGGCCGGATAAATGGCCGCGCAGCCGTCCATCTTGGTGGTCGCGCCCAGCGGCACGGCGAAGGCGGCGTAGGCGCGCGGCACGCCCAGGCGGGTCTCGGTCAGGCTCTCGGTCACCGGCAGGGTCCCGATCGACGAGCGCGAGACGAAGCCTAGCTGGATGGCGGGCCAGGCTCCGGCGAAGAACCGCAGGGGGTTCAGGCCGTTCAGCGCCAGGATCGTCGGGTAGACCACGAACAGCACCAGGGCCAGGCCGATATAGATCGCGCCGGCGAAGGCGCCCAGCTGGCCCAGGGTGGTCCAGCCGTACTGGGCCACGGCGTTGCCCAGCAGGCCGACGGTGCCGATCGGCGTCAGGCGGATCACCCACCACAGCACCTTGCGCACCACGGCCAGGGCCGAGGCGTTGAAGGCCAGGAAGCCCTCGCCCGCCGGCCCGACCTTGATCGCCGCCACCCCGGCCACCAGGGCCAGGACCAGGATCTGCAGCACGTTGAACGAGGCCGTGGTCGTGGCCGCGCCGTCCGTGATCTTGGTCGAGGCCTGCAGGCCCAGGATGTTGGAGGGGACCAGGCCCGTCAGGAAGTCCAGCCACGAGCCGGTCGTGCGCGGGGCGTGGGCGGCGGCCAGGTCGACCACCGCGTGCTCGCCCGGACGTAGCACCAGGCCCAGGGCGATGCCGATGGCCACGGCGATCAAGGCGGTGATCGCGAACCACAGCAGGGTGCGCCAGACCAGGCGCGCGGCGTTCTGCAGCTCGCGCAGATTGGCGATGCTGGCGACGATGGCCGTGAACACCAGCGGCGGCACCAGCACGCGCAGCAGCTGGACGAAGATCGACCCGATCTGATGCAGGGTCTCGGCCAGGCCGTAGCCGGGCTGGCCCTCGGCCGGTCCCAGCGAGCGGGCCAGCAGACCCAGCCCCAGGCCCACGACCATGGCGACCAGCACTTGGACGCCGAAACCGCCGATGAAGCCGCCGGCCTTCCTGGAGGTCGGGTTCGGGGTCGCCGGCGAAGGAGAAGTCTGGACCTGAGCCATCTGGATCCTCGCGAAGGCCCGGTCCGGGCCTTCCAGCATAACGTGACAAGGCCCGGCGGGATCAAACCGCGCGGGCCATCTTGCCCCCGGTTCTGGCGCCGCCGGGTGGAAACGCCCAACCAGAATTCATGGACGCGGGATCAATGCATCTGGATCGACCAGGTTCGCGCAAGACGGCGCCCGGCGTCGGCGTGTCACATGGTCAACGCCCCCTCTCGGCCCCTAGAAGAGGTGTCGGCCGCAGCCTCCAGTATCCAGGGATTTCCAATGAGCCTGTCCTTCCTCGTCGGCGCCATCATCGGCTCGGGCGTCTTCATCCTGCTGGGCCGCGCGCCCGCGCAGAAGCTGGTCGACGCCGTCCAGGCCCGCATCGCCAAACGCTGAAGCTGGTCGAAAGCAACGCGCGAACAGCCCGAAAGTCTTCGTGACGTTTTCATGCCTGAACACGCAGGCGTGTCGGAACGAAAGTCTTGGCGAACGCCTTTATTCCGCATCGGCGCGCGGCTCGCACGCCTTTTGATGCCAAGGAGGCGTACATGTCTATTCTTGCGTGGATCGTGCTCGGCCTCGTGGCCGGTTTCATCGCCAGCAAGCTCGTAAGCCGCACCGGCGGCAGCTTGGTGGTGGACCTGGTGCTCGGGATCGTCGGCGCCGTGGTGGGCGGGTTCCTGTTCAACCAGTTCGGCTCCGCCGGAGTCACCGGTCTGAACCTCTACAGCCTGCTGGTCGCCGTGATCGGCGCGGTCGTCGTCCTGGCGATCTACCACGCGTTCACCGGTCGCCGAGCGCTCTGACGCTTTCGACCGACCTGGAAACAGCGCCTTCGGCTTAGCCGGAGGCGCTTTTCTTTGGTCTGTGCTCCAAAGCGAAGCCTTAGACGTCCACCGCCTGGGCCAGCATCTTGAGCGCCACGCGCAGGCATTCGATGCGCAGCGGGCCACGGCCGATGTCGCCGAGCCGGACCTGCCGATGGTGGGTGTAGCCGCCGCGGCGGGCGCAGGCGAAATGCACCAGGCCCGCCGGCCGCTCGGGGTCGCCGACGTCCTCGGCCCAGCCGGTGATCGAGACCGCCACGTCGGCTTTGGATCGCCGGATCGCGCCTTCGGCCATGGCGATCGCTGTCGGCTGCGACACCGCCCCGCCATGCGGCAGGAACGATCGCGGCACCTCCAGCAGCTCGACCTTGGCGTCGTCGGTATAGACCACGAAGCCCCGCTCGAACGCGTGCGAACACCCCGGCACGTCGGTGAGCAGGGAGGCCAAAAGACCTCCCGTGCAGCTCTCCGCCGTGGCCAGGGTCAGCCCGCGCGCGCAGGCGGCCTCGAGAACCGCCCGAGTCAGTTCGTCGATGTCCGACGGCAGGATCGGATCAAGCACTTCGGCCATGGGCCCCTCCGAAGGCGGGGAAGGCCCTAAGGCCCTCCCCGTGACGTCAGTTCGGCTGTTTGCCGCCCAGTTCGGCCATCAGTTCTTCCTTGCGGGCCTTCATGCGCTTGCCCATCGCCTCGAGGTCTTCGTCGCCCTTCTTGGCCTGGGCGAAGATGCCGCCGGGCTGTTCCTCTTCCTTAACGTGGTGCTTGATGTACTCGCCCAGCACCTTGACCTTGGCGTCGTAATACTCGTCGCCGGGCTTCATCGCCTCGATCTCGGCGATCAGCTTCTTGGCGCCGTCGTGCTCGACATAGGCTTCGTCCAGCATGTCGTCCTCGACCTCGCCGCGCTCCTCCGGATAGAGGATTTCCTCCTCGATCTGGGTGTGTACCTTGAGGGCCAGGGCGATCTTGTTGAACAGGGCCAGCTTCTCGCTGTCCGCTTCCAGCTGCTCGTACTCGTCGAACCAGCCTTCAACCTCGCGGTGATCGGCCTTGAGAAGCGTGATGGCCAGCGGATCGCGGCGGCCGGTGCGGCGCGTGCGGCGGGGCTTGGCGGATTTGGTCGATGAGCTCTTGGCGGAGGTCGCCATGGTGTCTCTCCCTGAAGGCTGGATCGCCTTGGTCAGCGGAGCACAAACACTTCGCATCCAGAGATGTTCCGGAACGCGGGAGGTCACCGTGCAGTATTGCGGGACGCGTCGACTTCTCGACAAACAGTATTCAGAACCGCTCTCAACTAGCGGCGATCCGACATGAAAAAGCCCGGGCGAAGAACGCCCGGGCTCCTTCGACCAGGGGTCGGTTCGGACCTAGTGGGCCGCGACGACCTCTTCCTGGATTTCGTGGACCTTGGCGCCGCGCGCCGCGAACGCGAACCACAGGACGTAGACGTAGCAGACCAGCGGGGCGATGAAGCCCATCGAGATCGAACCGGTCATCTCCTCGATCTTGGCGAAGGCCAGCGGCAGGAACGCGCCGCCCACGATCGCCATGCACAGCAGGCCCGACGTCGCCGAGGTCGGGGCCGACGAGCGCTGCAGGGTCAGGGTGAAGATCGTCGGGAACATGATCGAGTTGAACAGGCCGATCAGCAGGGCCGCGAAGGCCGGGATCAGGCCGCTGGTCACCGGCGCCGAGGCCAGCAGCAGGTTCACCGTGCCGGCGTGAGCGGTCGGGGTCATGTCCTTGGTCAGGATGACCACAAGGGTCAGGGCGATGGCGCCCACGGCCACGAAGGCCAGCAGGGAGTAGTCCTTGATCTTCCGCAGCAGGGCCGAGCCGCCGAAACGGCCGATCATGGCGAAGACCATGTAGAACGTCGTCAGCTTGCCGGCCTGTTCCGACGGGATGTCCAGGATGCGGGTCTGTTCCAGGAACAGCAGAAGGTGCAGCGAGATCGCCACCTCGGCGCCGACATAGAGGAAGATGCCGATCGCGCCCAGGTTCGCCCACTTGGAGGTCAGGGCGGTGAAGGGGTTGACCAGGTGGCCGGTCTTCGGCGCGGCGTCGGTGATCCGCTGGCGGACCAGGAAGATCAGCAGGATGAACAGGGCCAGGCCCACGCCGATGGCGAAGTAGACGTTCGAGACGAAGCCGAGGGCCTGCTCGCGCAGGGCCTGGGTGATCACGATGTCCTTCTTGAAGATGTCGCCCTTGAGCAGGAAGTTCGCGCCGAACCACAGGCCGCAGGCCGCGCCCAGCGAGTTGAAGGCCTGCGACAGGTTCAGCCGGAACGAGGACTCCTCGGGCTTGCCCATCGAGGCGATCAGCGGGTTGGCCGCCACCTGCAGCAGGGTGACGCCCGAGGCCATCACGAACAGGCCCACCAGGAAGACGCCGAAGACGTGCAGCTTGGCCGCCGCGATGGCGATGAAGCAGCCGGCGACGATGCCGCCCAGGCCCACCATCACAGACTTGGCGTAGCCCAGCTTGGAGAGGAACGCCGCCGAAGGCAGCGACATGATCCCGTAGGCGATGAAGAAGGCGAAGCCGGTCAGGCTGGCTTCAACGGGCGACAGCGTGAAGACCGTCTTCATGGTCTTCAGCAGCGGATCCAGGAGGTTGGTGACCAGTGCCCAGATGAAGAATAGCGCGGTGACGTAGACGATGGCCAACGCCACCCCCTGCCCCGACTTGGGCGCCGCTCCGGAAACCGGAGCCCGCGCCGCACCCATACCTGCCATTTTTGTTTCACTCCCTGTCCGACGTTGCGGGACGCGCCATCCACCCCAACGGTGACAACGTTGTCAAGCGTCGAGGCCGAAAACGGCCCGCTCCAAGATCCCGTCGAGACGCCTTCTGGGAACCGATCACCCGATTCGACGGTTGATCGGAAAACTCCGACAAATCCCCGTCGATGGGAAGACCGTGATGTCGATGATCGCCATTCTGCTGACGTCGGGCCTGGTGACCGTGATCGCCGTGATCGGTCTGGCCGACGCCTTCACCCACCTGCTGTGCTGGTCGGCGCGCTCGCTGCGCGAGCCCCGGGCGCTTCGCGTCGCCAGCCCGTCGGCGGACGCGGCCCGCCGCGAACGCCTGGCCGGCTGACGCTTCTAAGCGGCCTTGCGGCTGGGCGCGCTGGAGACGGCCCAGACGTCGTGCGCCGCTTCGCCCGCCAGGATGTTCTCGGCGGTCAGCAGGCCGCTCAGCGTGGCGTGGTCGCGCTCGCCGTCGCGGTGCAGGCCGTTGCGGCCCGCCAGGTGCAGGCTGGGGAACTGCATCTTCAGGTCCAGGCGGATCATGGCCCGGTGCTCGGCGCAGTCCTCGTCCTCGATCGGCAGAACCTTGCGCTGGCGGATCACGCGGGCGTCGCGGACGGCGGTCGGGTCCATCAGCCCCATCACCGCGGCCTCGCGCCAGGCCAGGGCCACCAGGTCGGCGTCGCTGGCCGTCCACAGGCCGTCGCCCTCGAAGCAGAAGTACTCCAGGCCCAGGCAGCTGGCCGCTTCGCCTTCCGGCGCCATGGCTGGCGACCAGGCGCGGTAGTTCTGCACCCGGCCGACCTGCAGGTCGGTGTCGTGGACGTCGATGGCGGTCTCGCGCAGCGGCTGGCGCGTGCGGCCCACCAGGGCCACCGTGATCTGGTCGCGGTACATCAGCTCGCCGGCGTGGAACAGGCTGATCGGCGTCGGCCGCAGCATGCCCATCAGCTCGCGCAGCGGGGCGGTCGAGACCACGTGGTCGGCGGTGCGGACCTCGTGGGCGCCGTCCTCGCGCAGGACCGTCACCGTCCACAGCTTGGCGACGGCGTCGAATTTCAGGGTCTCCACGCGGCGGCCCAGGGCCACCTCGCCGCCCAGGGCCGCGATCTTCCCGGCGCAGGCCCGCCACACCGCCCCGGCGCCGTCGCGCGGATAGCGCAGGCTGGGCGTCGGCTTGGCGGCCGCGCCGCCGCCGGCCGGCATCTGGTCGCTGATCAGGCCCGACACCTTCTCGGCGAAGGGCCGGAACAGCATGGTCGACAGCCGCGCGCCGACGCGGTTGCGGATCTCGTCGGCGAAGGTCCGGGGCGACTTGATCGGGCGGATCTTGGCCAGGCCGAACGAGGCCAGGCAGGCCGCCCCGCCGCGCAGACCCAGATGCGCCAGGGCTTCCAGGGTCTTCAGCGGATAGGCGTAGAAGCGTTCGCGGTGATAGATGCGCGCCGCACGCGGCCGCTCGACGAAGCCGTCCGGCAGCAGCTCGGACCACAGCTCCAGCACCCGCGTGGAGGCCGAGGCGTAGGCCCCGCCGCCCAGGTCGATCCGGAAACCGTGATGCTCGATCGTGCGGCTGGAGCCGCCGACCTCGCGCGGGTCCATCTCCAGGACGGCGACGTCGCGCCCCGCCTTGGCCAGGACATAGGCGGCGGTCAGGCCGGCCGGCCCGGCCCCGATCACCAAGGTTTCGACGTGCTGCCCCATGACGCGATGATCCCCGTTCGAAGACCATGGTCGCGCAATAAGGTTAAGACCGCCCCGCCGGACGTGGTGAACCGGCCTTAAACTTGAGCGTGAGGCGCTATGCCGCGCCCCCGTCTCCTAGGCCAGCTGGTCGCCGATCGGCAGGGTGCGGATGCGCTTGCCGGTCGCCGCGAAGACGGCGTTGACCAGGGCGGCGGGCGACGGCGGCAGGGCCGGCTCGCCCAGGCCGGTCGGCGGGTTGTCGCTGAGCACGAAATGCACCTCGACCTGCGGCGCGTCGGCCAGGCGCAGCATCGGGAAGTCGCCGAAGTTGCTCTGGGCCACGGCGCCGTTCTCGATGGTGATCGCCTGGGCCAGGGCGCCGCCGATCCCGTCGATGACCGAGCCCTGCACCTGCTGCTCGGCGCCGTTCGGGTTGACGATCTGCTTGCCGACGTCGACCGCCGCCCAGGCCTTGCGGACGCTCGCCTTGCCGTCGGCCACCGCGACCTCCATCACCACCGCCACATAGCCCCGGTGGCTGTAGTGGCAGGCCACGCCTAGGCCGACGCCCTTGTCGGTCTTGCGCCCCCAGCCCGAGGCCTCGGCGGCCTTGTCGAGCACGGCGCGCATGCGGCCGGTGTGGAAGCTGTCGCCCTTGCCCGGCTCGCCGATCAGGCGCGGCGCGCCCAGCAGCTTGCGGCGGAACTCCACCGGATCGGCGCCGGCGGCGTAGGCCACCTCGTCGATGAAGCCCTGGTAGACGAAGCCGTAGGCGTTGTTGCCCGGGGCCCGCAGCCAGCCGGTCGGCACGCCCAGCGGCATGACCGACACGTCCTGGGCGTAGTTGTCGACCGCGCCGTACGGGAACTGCGTGCCGCCGATATTGGCGGCGCGGGCGAACTTCGTCCCCTCGCCGAAGGTCACGAAGTGGTTGCGCCAGGCGACCAGCCCGCCCTGGGCGTCCAGCCCCGCCGTCAGCCGGTGGTAGCCGGCCGGGCGGTAGAAGTCGTGCTGCATGTCGTCCTCGCGGGTCCACAGCAGCTTGACCGGCGCGCCGATCGTCTTGGAGATCCACGCCGCCTCGACCATGAAGTCGTTCATCAGCCGCCGGCCGAAGCCGCCGCCGCTGCGGGTGAAGTGGATCGTGATGTCGTCGGGCTTGATCCCCAGGGTCTTGGCCACCAGCTCGCGGCCGTCCTCGGGGTTCTGGGCCGGGGCCCAGATCTCGACCTTGCCGTCCTTGAAGCTGGCCGTGCAGTTCTGCGGCTCCAGGGTGGCGTGGGCGTTGAACGGGTAGCTGTAGTCGGCCTTGACCACCTTGGCCGCGCCCTTCAGGGCGGCGTCGACGTCGCCGACGGTCTTGAGGCTGCGGTGCGGCGGCTGGCCGTGCAGTTCGGCGGCCTTGGCGATGAAGCCCGCGCTGCTCTGGCCGCTGGTCGGATGGTCGGCCCAGGTGACCTCCAGGGCGTTGCGGCCCTTGCGCGCCTGCCACCAGGTGTCGGCCACCACGACCACGCCGCCCAGCAGGCCTTCCAGCTCGGTTCCGCCGTCCACTACGAAGACATGGCGCACGCCCTTGACCGCCTTGGCCGGGGCCAGGTCGACCTTGGCCACCTTGGCGGCGAACACCGGGGCTTTGAGGAAGGTGGCGTACAGCATGCCCGGCACGCGCACGTCGATGCCGTACAGCGGCTTGCCCGTGACGATGGCCGGGGTGTCGGACTGCGGCTGGGCCTTGCCGATGATCCGGTAGGCCTTGGGGTCCTTCAGCGTCAGGGTCTTGGGATCGGGCGGGGTCAAGCCGGCCGCGGCCTGGGCCAGTTCGCCGTAGGACGCGCGGCGCTTGCCGGCCTTGTCGACCACGAAGCCCGGCTCGGTGGCCAGGCCGGCGGCCGGGACGTTCCAGCGCTGGGCGGCCGCCTGGATCAGCAGGGCCCGGCCCACGGCCCCGACCTGGCGCATCGGCTCCCAGTCGTCGGGCGTGGAGGTGCTGCCGCCGGCCGACTGCTCGCCGAACACCTTGGCGTCGATCGGGGCCTGCTCGATGCGGACGGCCGACCAGTCGACGTCCAGCTCCTCGGCGATCAGCATCGGCATCGAGGTCTTGATCCCCTGCCCGATCTCCGGCCGCTTGGCGGCGATGGTCACCACGCCGTCCGGCGCAATGCGGACGAAGGCGCTGAAGGGGTTGGCGGTCGCTTCGCCCTGCGCCCGCACCAGGCCCGGCAGGCTGAACGACAGCAGCAGGCCGCCGCCGGCCGCGGCGCCGGTCTTCAGGAACAGGCGGCGGGAGGGGTTTTCCAGGATCGCGTCCATGCTCACGCCTCCACCTGGCCCGAGGCCGCCTTGATGGCCTTGCGGATGCGGATGTAGGTGGCGCAGCGGCAGAGGTTGCCGTTCATGGCCGCGTCGATCTCGTCGTCGGTGGGCTTGGGCGCGGCGGCCAGCAGGGCCGTGGCCGACATGATCTGGCCGGCCTGGCAGTAGCCGCACTGCGGCACGTCGATGGTCTTCCAGGCTTCCTGGACCTTGGCCCCGACCGGGTCGGCGCCGATCCCCTCGATGGTGGTCACCGCCTTGGCGCCCACCCGGGCCAGCGAGGTGACGCACGAGCGCATGGCCACGCCGTCGATGTGCACCGTGCACGCCCCGCACTGGGCCACGCCGCAGCCGTACTTGGTTCCCACCAGCCCCAGAACGTCGCGCAGCACCCACAGCAGGGGCGTGTCGGGCTCGGCGTCCACCGTGTGGACCTGACCGTTGACCTTCAAGCTTCTCGACATGCCGCTACTCCCGAACCGGTGCGGCGCCAGAGTGCCAAAGGCTTGAGGCCGCGACCAGAGGCCGCGTCGCCGACAAAACTGTCATAAAACCGTCACGTGGAGCTTGAACGCGGCCGCCTTCCGTGGTTCCGCTCCGCGCTTCCGGACGTTCCGTACAAGGACGTGCGCCAAATTCCACGCTTCGAACAGAGGATGAAGCGACCATGCTGGGCTTGTTCCGGGCCGTCATGCCCAAGGAAGACCGCTTCTTCGAGCTGTTCGCGCAGCACGCCGCCACCCTGGTGGCCGGCGCCAAGGCGCTGCGGGACCTGATGGAAGGCGGCGACGGCGTCGAGGCCGCCAGCGCCCGCGTCTACCAGCACGAGGAAGAGGCCGACGAGATCACCCGCCAGGTGATGGGCGCGATCCGCCGCAGCTTCATCACCCCGTTCGACCGCAGCGACATCCAGGACCTGACCACCTCGCTGGACGACGCCATCGACCAGATGCGCAAGACCGCCAAGGTCGTCAGTCTGTTCGAGGTCAAGACCTTCGAGCCGCAGATGCGCGAGATGGCCGCGATCATCGTCCAGGCCGCCGAACTGACCGTCGAGGCCGTGGCCCTGCTGCCCGACATGCGCAAGAACGCCCACCGCCTGACCGAACTGGCCGTCCGCGTGACCCAGATCGAGGAACAGGCCGACCAGATGTACGACCACGGCCGCAAGGCGCTGTTCATGGCCCACCGCAACGGCGACCCGATGACCTTCATCGTCGGCGTCGACATCTACAGCCACCTGGAGAAGGTGGTCGACCGCTTCGAGGACGTGGCCAACCGCATCAGCGGCATCGTGGTCGAGCAGGTCTAGTGGACCCGACCTTCCTCATCCTGGTCGTGCTGGTGGTCGTGGCCCTGGGCTTCGACTTCCTGAACGGCCTGCACGACGCGGCCAACTCGATCGCCACCATCGTCTCGACGCGCGTGCTGTCGGCGAAGTGGGCGGTGCTGTGGGCGGCGTTCTTCAACTTCATCGCCTTCGCGGTGTTCGGCACCAGCGTGGCCAAGATGGTGGGGGCCGGGATCATCGACCCGCACATCATCACCGACCGGCTGATTTTCGGGGCCCTGATGGGCGCCATCGCCTGGAACCTGATCACCTGGTGGGCCGGCATCCCCTCGTCCAGCTCGCACGCCCTGATCGGCGGCTTGGTCGGGGCCTCGGTGGCCAAGGTCGGCGGCCTGGGCGCGGTGCAGTGGGCGGGCCTGGGCAAGACCGCCGCGGCGATCGTCGTCTCGCCCACCCTGGGCTTCCTGCTGGCCCTGCTGCTGGTGCTGGTGGTCTCCTGGACCTTCGTGAAGAGCTCGCCGTTCTTCGCCGACCGGGTCTTCCGCAAGGCCCAGTTCGTCTCGGCGGCCCTCTATTCGCTGGGCCACGGCGGCAACGACGCCCAGAAGACCATGGGCATCATCGCCGCCCTGCTGTTCGCCCACGGCATGAGCGACCAGCCGGGGCACATCCCGTTCTGGGTGGTCATCTCGTGCCAGACCGCCATGGCCCTGGGCACGCTGTTCGGCGGCTGGCGCATCGTCCACACCATGGGCAGCAAAATCACCCGCCTGACGCCGATGCAGGGCTTCTGCGCTGAAACCGGCGGCGCCATTACGTTGTTCTTCTTCACGCACCTTGGCGTTCCGGTCTCGACGACTCACACGATCACGGGCGCTATTGTCGGCGTCGGCGCCTCGCGTCGGGTTTCGGCCGTCCGTTGGGGCGTGGCCAAGAGCATCGTGACCGCCTGGATCGTCACCCTGCCCGCGGCCGGCCTGGTCGCGGCGGCGTTCTACTATCTCGGGTTCTGGATGAAGTGACCGACACGGCGGGCGGGAAGCAGGGGGGCAAGTCCGGACAGCGGCGACGCCAGGTCGCCGCCCTGCCCTGGCGCGTGGACGCGATCGCCGGCCTGCAGGTCCTGCTGGTGTCCTCCCGCGAGACCCGCCGCTGGGTGATCCCCAAGGGCTGGCCCATGAAGGGCAAGACCAACGCCCAGGCCGCCGCCCAGGAAGCCTACGAGGAGGCGGGCCTCGACGGCCGGATCGAGGCCGAGCCTATCGGCGAATATCCCTATCTCAAGCGCCTCAAGAGCGGCGCCGCCCGCCCGGTGACGGTCGACGTCTATCCGCTGGAGGTCACCGGCGAGCACGCGATCTGGCCCGAGAAGGGCCAGAGGACCCTGAAATGGATGTCGCCCGTCGAGGCGGCCCTGGCGGTGCAGGAGCCGGAGCTGCGCGACCTGATCGCCCGCTTCGCCAAGGTCGAGCTGCCGGCCGACGAGCGCCCGGCCCCCGCCCCAGCCCCGACGCCGATGCGCGTGGCGCTGACGCGCCTGCGCCGGCGGATCACCGTGGCCTGGGGGCGCCGGCGCCGCTGGCTCTGAGCACAGGCTGGGGATAACTCGACAAGCCGCTTCGCATTCACTATGTTCTCGTTACGTTCCGTCGCGAGAATCGCCATGCAACTGTCCCTCGACCTGTCGACCTCGCCCCTGGAGGCCATGCGCGACGGGCTGATCAAGACCTTCGGGCCCCAGCGGCCCACCCGGCGGCTCGACCCGGTGTCGCAGCTGGTCAAGTCGTCGATCAGCGGCCGGACCAAGGACGCCGTGTCCTGGGCCGTCTACCACCGCCTCAAGGAACGCTTCGCCACCTGGGAGGAACTGGCCGAGACGCCCGACGCCGAGGTCCAGGCGCTGATCAAGGACGTCACCTTCCCGGACGAGAAGGCCCGCCACCTGCCCCACGCCCTGCGGCTGATCCAGGTGCGCAGCGGTTGGAAGCTGTCGCTGGACCACCTGGCCGAGCTGGAGCTGGACAGCGCCCGCTGGTGGCTGCAGGGGCTGCCGGGCGTCGGGGTCAAGGTCGCCGCCTCGGTGCTGAACTTCAGCCCCCTGAACATGCGGGCCCTGGTGGTCGACACCCACGTCCACCGTGTGGCCACGCGTCTGGGCCTGATCCCCGCCGGCTACGACACCGCCCACGCCTACCGCGCCCTGATGGACATGGTCCCCGACAGCTGGACGGCCGAGGACCTGTACGAGCTACACTGGCTGATGAAGGGCCTGGGCCAGCTGCTGTGTTCGCATCACGCGCCGCGCTGCGGGGCCTGCGCGCTGAAGGCCACCTGCCCGAGGGTCGGGGTGGAGCGCAGCGCCGATATCCTGGCGTGGCGGCCTAGGTCGTAGAACCCTCTTCCAGAGGGAGAGGGTTTCCGGTGAACCTCCGCCTTTCCCGCACGCTCCCCACCCATGCCTCAGGACATCCGCATCGGCACGGCCGGCTGGAGCGCGCCCCGTGACCTCGACGTCTTCCCGGTCGAGGGCACAGGCCTGGAACGCTACGCGGCGGTGTTCGACGCGGTCGAGATCAACTCGTCCTTCTACCGCCCCCACCAGCGCAAGACCTACGAGCGCTGGGCGGCCTCGACGCCGGCCGGGTTCCGGTTCGCGGTGAAGGTCATCCGCACGGTCACCCACGAGCGGAAGCTGGTCGATTGCGCCGAGCCCTTGGCGCGGTTCCTCGACGAATGCGGCGGGCTGGGCGAGAAGCAGGGGCCGCTGCTGATCCAGCTGCCGCCCAGCCTGAGGTTCGACGCCCGGATCGTGGAGCCCTTCCTCACGAACTGGCGCAAAGCGACCAAGGCCGCGACGGTGCTGGAGCCCCGCCATGCCACCTGGTTCGACGCCCCCGCCGAGGCGTTGCTGCGGGCCTTCGAGATCGCCCGGGTCGCCGCCGATCCGGCCGTGGTCCCCGTCGCCGCCGAGCCCGGGGGTTGGCGCGGCCTGACCTATCGCCGCCTGCACGGCTCGCCCGCGATGTATGCGACGTCCTACGATGACGGACGGCTGGAGCCCCTGGCCGCGCGGATCGCCGGCGAGGCCGACGCGGCCCAGGCCTGGTGCGTCTTCGACAACACCCAGTTCGGCGCGGCCACCACCGACGCCCTGAAACTGATGGGCCTTATTTCGCCGCGGCCAGCTCGGTGAAGGTCTTGGTCCCGATCGGATAGCGGCGCCAGTCGTTGAAGTCGAAGTGCCACCACTCCTCGGGATAGACGCTGAACCCCTCGGCCCCCATCGCCTGGCGCAGGACGGCCCGGCGCGCCCGCTGCGCCGTCGTGCCGCCCACGAAGTCGGCGTAGGACCGGGTCGAGAACTCGTCGTAGCGGCCCGGCATCTCGACGGCCTCGCCGGTCTTCAGGTCGTACAGCGTCAGGTCCACCGCGCAGCCGCGGTTGTGCCGCGAGCCCTCGGCCGGGTCGGCGACGAAGACGTGGTCTTCCGGCGGGGTGGCCTCCCAGAACATCCAGGTGACGTACCATGGCCGGTAGGCGTCGTGGATCAGCAGGCCGTAGCCCTTGGCCGCCAGCGCCTTGTGGGCGCGGCCCAGGGCCTGGGCCGCCGGGCGCTGCATATAGGCGGCCGGGCGCTCGTAGAGCGGGATGCCCATGAAGTTGTCCGAACCGGCATACCAGATGTCGAGCTTGATCCCCGGATCGACGGTCGTGACGTCGACCAGGTCGGACGGCAGGCGCTCGCCCGTCTCGACCGGCGGCGTGGCGGCCAGGGCCCGTCGGCGCAGGGCCGCCGGATCGGCGCGGACGGCCTGGTGGATCCGCTCGCGCGTCTCGGCGCCGAAGTCGTGGAAGGCCAGGGCCTTGCCGTCCAGGCGCAGCCCGCCCTTCTCGAGGATCAGCTCGCCGCCGCCCGCGACGGCGTAGCGGTCGCCGCCCAAAGGCGTCAGCCGCGCGGACTTGAAGCCCGCGCCGTCGATGTGCAGCGCCCCGTCCTTCTCGAACAGGGTCAGGGGCGCGGCCTTGTCTCCATACTGGCCGATGGCCGCCCACTCCGCCTTCGTCTGGCCAAAGGCGGCCGGGGCGACAAGCCCGGCCGCGGCGATGGACAGCACCGATCGTCGAACCAAACCCCGCATCGCCGCCCCCCTTTTGGCGCTTCTTCCGCTACTTCATCGTCGGGATGACGAAGGCGCTGTCCTCGACCTCCCCCTCCGGCCACCGCGCGGTGATCGTCTTGACCTTGGTGTAGAACTTCACGCCCTCGACGCCGTGCTGGTTGGTGTCGCCGAACGCGCTGCGCTTCCAGCCGCCGAAGGTGTGGTAGGCCACCGGCACCGGGATCGGCACATTGATGCCGACCATGCCGACATTGACCCGCGCGGCGAACTCGCGCGCCGCCCGGCCGTTGCGGGTGAAGATCGCCACGCCGTTGCCGTACTGGTGCTCGGACGGCAGGGCCAGGGCCTCCTCGAAGCTCTCGGCGCGCACGATCTGCAGCACCGGGCCGAAGATCTCCTCCTGGTAGGTCTTCATGCCCTTCTTGACGCCGTCGAACATCGACGGGCCGATGAAGAAGCCCTTCTCGAAGCCCTGCAGGGCGAAGTCGCGGCCGTCGACCACCAGTTCGGCGCCTTCCTCGACGCCGATCTTGATGTAGTCCGCGATCTTGGCGCGGTGGGCGGCGCTGACCACGGGACCGTAGTGGGCGGCGGCGTCGGTGGAGATGCCGACCTTCAGGGTCTCGATCTCGGCGACCATCCGCTCGCGCAGCTCGTCGCCGGTCTTCTTGCCGACGGGAACGACCACCGGCAGGGCCATGCAGCGCTCGCCGGCCGAGCCGAAGGCCGCGCCCGACAGGTCCTTGACCACCTGGTCCAGGTCGGCGTCGGGCAGGACGATGCCGTGGTTCTTGGCCCCGCCCATGGCCTGGACGCGTTTCCCGTGCGCCGTGCCGGTCTGGTAGACATAGTGGGCGATGTCGGACGAGCCGACGAAGCTGACGGCCTTGATATCCGGATGGGTCAGGATGGCGTCGACGGCGGTCTTGTCGCCGTGCACGACGTTCAGCACCCCGGCGGGGGCGCCCGCCTCCATCATCAGCTCGGCCAGCTTGACCGGCACGGTCGGGTCCTTCTCCGACGGCTTGAGGATGAAGCTGTTGCCCACGGCGATGCTGATGCCGAACATCCACATCGGGATCATGGCCGGGAAGTTGAACGGGGTGATGCCCGCGCAGACGCCCAGCGGCTGGCGCATCGAATAGACGTCGATGCCGGGGCCCGCGCCCTCGGTGTACTCGCCCTTGAGGATGTGGGGGATGCCGCAGGCGAACTCGATCACCTCCAGGCCGCGCTGGATGTCGCCCTTGGAGTCGGCGATCACCTTGCCGTGCTCGGACGACAGGATCTCGGCCAGGGCGTTCATGTCGCGCTCGATCAAGCGCTTGAACTCGAACATCACCCGGGCGCGGCGCTGCGGGTTGGTGGCGGCCCAGCCGATCTGCGCCTTGGCGGCGGCCTGGACGGCGGCGTCCAGCTCGGCGTCGGTGGCCAGGGCCACGCGAGCCTGGATCTCGCCGGTGTTCGGATTGAACACATCGCCGAAGCGGCCGGACGTTCCCTCGAGGGCTTGTCCGTTCACGAAATGGCTGATGGTCCGCATGATACGCTCCCTAGATCTTGTTTTGCGCGTCATTAGCACCCTGCGACCGGGCCGTATCGCGCAAATTCTCCCCACCACAAATCGTGATGAGGGCGGCTATTCCTCCACGTGCACGCGGCGGAACCGGCCCTGCAGATAGACCAGCGGCTCGTGGTCCGGGTCATAGCGCAGCTTCACCACCCGCCCGACATAGACCCGGTGGTCGCCGGCGTCGAAGACCTGATGGGTCACGCATTCGAAATTGGCCATGCAGTCGGGCAGGATCGGGACGCCCGTGCCCCAGGTCTCGGTGTCGATGCCCGCGAAACGGTCACCGTCCTTCTGCACGAACTGGCGGGCCATGGCCTGCTGGTCGGCGTGCAGCACGTTGACCGTGAACCGCTCGGCCGCGTCCAGGATCGCCAGGCTGCGCGAATTGAGGTCGACGCAGACCAGGGCCAGCGGCGGGTCCAGCGACACCGAGGTGAAGGAATTGGCGGTCAGCCCCACCCGGCGGCCGTCCTCGCAGACCGTGGTGACCACGGTCACCCCCGTGGTGAAGCATCCGAAAGCGTGGCGCAGCGCCCGGGCGTCGTGCGCGCCCCCCTCGCCCAGTTCGATCGTGACCGGTTGACTCATTCCCTAACCAGTGAGGCAAACCGGCGTTACGGGCAAGGGTTGGGGAGGCGGACACGGGTCCTCGACCTCGGGCTTTCGCGACGAGCTTCTGGGGAGGCGCGGAGCGGACCGGGCTTCGCCCGGAGACCGTGAGGTTGTGTTTGCGTTTCGGCTTGGCTCGACCGCTCCGCGGAACCGTTCTTCTCAAGGGACGGCGACTGAGGGCCTGTTTCATCCCGGTCGACGTTCCCCCTCGGGCGGGCAGGATCAGGTCGCCCGGAAGGGGCCGTCGGCGACTCCGACTGATCCTGGAACGGGCCGGTTTGAACTTCCCGGCCCCGTCGACCCACCGGTCTTCGCCGAGGTTCGTCTTGCGCCTTGGGACCTTCTGAGCCCCGCCGCCCAAGACCTCCCCCCAGCCAAGGCAAGCGGCCCCGCTCGGTTCCATCCCCATCGCCTGCTTGGGCCGGTACCAAGAGCCCTCCCCGTGATGGTGACCGGTTCAGTATGCGGGCGGTTTGAATGCTGGCGCGTCGGTGAAGCTGCTTTTTCTTCAGGGCGTTGACGTTGCTGGCGTTTTCCTCGCCGCTAGCGGGGATAGACGCGGCTCGATCCCCGCGCCGGGGACATGCTCTCACGGCAAGGCGTCTGAAATCCTGCCAGGGCGATCAGGGTGAGTGCGTGTCCCCACCTTCGCCCCTTGCGTGTCCGGCAAGTCCACGGCCGACTTGGGGGACACGCACTCACTCCGACCTCGGCGCGAAGCCGGCAGGCGCAGCGGAATGAGTGCATGTCCCCGTCAGCGATCGTCAGCGGCGCGCGGCCTCTTCCGCCCGCCGCAGCAGCAGCGCCTTCTCCCGCCCGTTCCCCGCCAGCTCGGCGGCGGCCTCGAACGCCGCGCGGGCCTCCTCGAACCGTCCCAGCTTCAGCAGCAGGTCGCCCCGAACGGCGGGCAGCAGGTGGTAGGCCTTCAGCGCCGGCTCGTCGGCCAGGGCCTCGACGATCGCCAGACCCTCCGCAGGCCCCTGCGCCATGCCCACCGCCACGGCGCGGTTCAGCTGCACCACCGGCGACGGCGCCACCCGGGTCAGCTCGGCGTAGAGGGCGGCGATGCGCAGCCAGTCGGTGTCGGCCGCCGTGGGCGCCTGGGCGTGGCAGGCGATGATCGCCGCCTGCAGGGCGTAGAAGCCGCCGGCCCCGCCCAGGTCCTGGGCCCGCTTCAGCGCCTTCAGCCCTTGCCGGATCTGCAGCAGGTCCCAGAGGCTGCGGTCCTGGTCCAGCATCAGCACCGGCTCGCCCCCGGCGTCGGTCCGCGCCGCCGTGCGCGAGGCGTTCAACTCCATCAGGGCCAGCAGGCCGTGGACCTCGGGCTCGTCCGGCGCGACGGCGGTCAGCACCCGCCCCAGCCGCAGGGCCTCGTTGCACAGCTGCGGCCGCTGCCAGTCCTGGCCCCGCGTGGCCGTGTAGCCCTCGTTGAAGATCAGGTAGACGACCTCCAGCACCGAGGCCAGGCGCGCCGCGCGTTCCGGCCCGCGCGGGGTCTCGTAGGCCAGGCCGGACTCCGACAGGGTGCGCTTGGCCCGCACGATGCGCTGGGCGACCGCGCTCTCGGTCAGCAGGAAGGCGCGGGCGATCTCGTCGGTCGTCAGGCCGCAGACCATCCGCAGGGCCAGGGCCGCCCGCGCCTCGCGCGACAGCAGCGGGTGGCAGGCGGTGAAGACCAGGCGCAGCATCTCGTCGCCGATGTCGTCGTCCAGGGCGGAGTCGAGATCGGGCGCGGCCTGCTGCTCGTGCTCCAGCTCGCGGGCCACCATGCCGTGCTTGCGCTCCAGCATGGGGCCGCGCCGCAGACGGTCCAGGGCCCGCCGCTTGGCCGTGGCCATCAGCCAGGCGCCGGGGCGCTCGGGCACGCCGCTGGTCGGCCACGTCTCGAGCGCGGCCACCAGGGCGTCCTGGGTCAGCTCCTCGGCCAGGGGCACGTCGCGCAGCATCCTCGCCAGGCTGGTGATCAGCCTGGGGTGCTCGACCCGCCAGACGGCGAGGACGGCGCGATGGGCGTCGGCGTCGCTCACGGACGCCGGCGGCGCTTGCCAAGGAATGGGGCCCGGACCGGGGTCAATGCTCGATCATCGGGCGGATCTCGCACGTCCCTTCCCAGCCCGGCTGGTGGTCTTTGTGCAGCTGGAGGAACTCGACCGCCGAGGCGACCGCCTCCTCCTTGCTGGCGAATTCGAACATCGCATAGCCGCCGATCACCTCCTTGGCCTCGACCATCGGGCCGTCCAGCACGGTGAACTTGCCGTCGGCCGACAGGGAGACGCGCGCCCCGGCGTCGATCGGCAGCAGACCGCCGCCGCCCAGCATGCGGCCGGCCTGGATCTCGCGGTTGGCCAGGGTGTTCATCGCCTCGACCAGTTCGGGCGTGGCCTCCGGCGGGCCTGGGGGCTTGGTGACGATCAGGCACATGTAACGCATCGGGGTTTCCTCGCTGGAGCGAACCGGGGGCGCCGTCGCCGCCGGACTGTGTCGCTATTGAGGACGACGAACCAGCCCCGGACGGATCGACAGGGTCGGTGGAGATTTTCAGGCCGCCGAGGCCGCGCGGCGCAGGGCCAGCGCCTGCCCCGCTCCGCGAACGTCGCATCGCCAGGCGGGCAGGATCAGCATGATCGCCCAGGCCTCCAGCTGGGAGGCGACGCCCACCGCGAAGGCGGCCGGCAGCACCCAGCCGCCTGTCCCCGCGACCAGAAGCTGGGTGAGCAGCCCCCACAGGGCCAGGCCGAACAGCTTCGACAGCAGGTGGTGCGGCGAGGCCTCCTTGCCGAAGCGGGCGAAACTGATCGCATGTCCCGTCAGCTCCATCACCGCCAGCACCGCGACCGGCGGCCAGAGCGTCGCGACCAGGCCCGGGTGCAGGACCAGGACGGCGGCGGTCGCGCACAGCCAGAAAACCACGTCCGCGCGGCTGTCGAAGGTGCGAAGGCGATCGGTGACGCAATCCAGCCGCCGGGCGATCACCCCGTCGAAGATGTCGGACAGGACGCCGACGGCCAACAGCACGGCGCAGGCCCAGCGGGCCGGAAGGCCGACCGCCAGGGCCAGGACGAGGATCGCCAGCCCGGCCATGACGCGCAGGACGATCAGGCCGTAGGGAATGGCGCGAAGGGTCATGGGCGGGAGACTAGGGCGGGAAGGCCTCGCGGGTCCACGGCGGGAAGGCCCCGCGCGACCCTGCATTGCAATTTGGCCGCCGCACGTCCTAGCATGGCGCCAGGCCCGTCGCCGGGAGGGTTGATCCCTGGACAAGACACGCGCCTCGTCCTCTCGCCTCAGCGTCGCGGCCCTGGCCGCGGCGGGCCTGCTGCTGTCGGTCGCCCCGGCGGCCCTGGCCGCGACCCCACCGCCCACGCCGGAAGCGCTCCAGGCCCAGATCGACGCCATCAAGGCCAAGCTGCTCAAGCCCGACAAGGACGTCTGGGACAAGCTGACCGCGCTCTCCGGGCTGATCTCCGGCGTCGTGGTGGCCGGCATCGGCTTCTATGCGACCCATATCTACAACCGCCGTCAGACGGCGGCCGAGGAAGCGCGCAAGGCGGCGGAGGAAGGGCGCAAGGACCGCGAGATCCAGTTCGCCGAGGCCCAGACGGTCGAGAAGTTCATCGAACACCTGGCCTCGACCGACGAGCAAAGGCGCAAGGCCGCGCTGATCGCGATCTCGACGCTCGGCAATTCCAAGGTGGCGATCGACCTGGCCGAAGCCTTCAAGGGGCCCGGCGCGACCAGCGCCCTGACCACGATCGCGGCGACCGCTCCGGCCGCCCAGGCCGAACGCGCGGTCCTCGCCCTGCAGGACATCCTCCGCGACCTGAGCGGCCGGGTCGTGACGGTGGAAACGCTCACCAAGAAGGGCGAACTCATCGGCATGGCCAACGGCCTGGTGGTCGACGCCGAGGGGCTGGTGGTGACGGCTGGGCACGTCCTGGACGCCGCGAAGGGCGTCAAGGGCGCGTCCTTCCGGATCGGCCTGCGGCAAGGCGCGACCGCGCCCGCCAAGCTGGTGCGGCGGGACGGCGTCCTGGATCTGGGCCTGCTGCGGATCGACGAGGCGCTGGCCTTGCCGCCGCTGGACCGCACGCCGTCGGACGCGGCGTTCGGGGAGCGCGTGGTGGTGGTCTGGGTCGATCCCAGGAACGGCTATGAAAGCGATCCGGTCCTGGAGGTCGGACGCTTCGCCGAGACCGGTGTCCTGGGGGGCGACGGCGGGGCTTCGTACGCCGGCGTCATCGTCCGCGTGAACGCCGCCCCCGGCATGAGCGGCGCGCCGGCGGTCGACAGCGCCGGACGCCTGCTGGGCCTGGTCCAGGCCTCGGACCAGCAGGGCCTCACGGTCCTGATCCCCGCCAAGGACGTCTTCGCCTTCGCGGCGGAAACGTGAGGCCGGCCTAGCGCTTGGGCTCCGGCTTCCAGCACTTGGCCAGCCGCGCCTCGGTCGCCTCGCCCCATCGCGCCAGGTCTCCCGAATTGGACGACCACTCGACGGTGATCGGCGCGCCGTCCGGCTGGGCGCCGTCCAGGCTCCAGACGGTCTGCAGCGTACCGTCGGCCGTGTAGGCGCGCGGCGGCGCATAGGGCGACAGGCCCAGGACCTCGATCCGCTGCGGGGCCAGGCGCTCCAGGAGCGCCAGGCTGGTCACCAGGTCCGGACAGCTGGCCGCGTCGGTCCAGGCGGGGCCTTCCGCGCCGCTGGCGACCCGCCTGGCCACCCAGCGGCCGCGCGGCGACTGGGGGCGCTGGATGTAGACGGACACCACGCTCCACGCCCCGGTCAGGCTGTGGAGCCGGGTGAAGCCCGCCGTCGGCCCCAGGCCCTCGAGCCTCTCGCCGCGGGCCTTGGCGGCCTCGCGCTCGAAGACGCCGTCGGCGGCCCCGCAGGGCGAGCCGCAGACCAGGGCCGCGAGCATCGCGACGCCCACGAAGGCCAGGGGTCTCAGCAAGGCTGTCCCGCGGGGTTCACTTCGGGTCCGTGCACGGTTTCGGTCCGATTGCGATGATCATAGACGAAGATGACCCAGGTCGGCTTCGGGCCCTCCGGCGGATAGGTGGCGCCGATGATGTACATCAACAACCTGGACCCATCTCCCCCCGCCGCGGTGATATCGGCCCCCAACCGGTCATAGACCGCGTTCCAGTCAGCCGCGGACGGGATCAGCGTTCCGCCGGGGTGGTTGTGGATGATGCCGATGACGTCCTTCGTGGCGATGCCCGTGAAGTTGTACGGCGCGGAACCGGTCCCGATGGCGCCGGTTCCCAGGGCGCCGACGGCGACGCCGTCGCCGGACTTGTAGAGGACCGCCGACTGCTCCCGGTGCCCCAGCTGTTCGCCGCGGCCCTTGGCGGCCAGGTCGAAGCGCCGTTTCGCCTCGGCCGCCGCCGCGTCGGTGTTCCACTCCCAGCGCTCGTCTTCCGCCTGGGGAGGCCGGCCGGGAAAGGGGTTCGCGGTGTTCGTGCGGCGTTGGCCGACGGCGGCGATGGGCTCGAGGCCTGGAGGTGCGTCCGGCATGGGTCTTCTCCTCTCATCAAAGGCCAGAGAATACACAACCCAAAGTTTGTTCGCACCAAAAGGTGGAGCGGCTCGCCACGGGTGGTCGGCGAGCCTACCCCTCGATCACGTGCGGCACGAACCGGGCCAGGTTCTTGGTCACCACGCTGTCGTCCTCGCGGATGCCGATGCCCGCCGGCTCGTTGCCGACCATCCACGCCCCGACCACCGGGCGCTTGCCGTCGAAGTCCGGCGGCGGGTGGTAGGCCTGGACGATCGCGCCCTCCTCGCCGTAGCCCTGGTCGAGCACGGCTTCATCGCCGCCGACGATCTCGACGTTCGCGCCCTCGCGCGAGAACAACGGCTTGCGCACGAACCGTCCGCCCAGGGCGCCGGCTGCCGGGTCGCCCTCGAAATAGGCCTCCAGCAGGTTGGGGTGGCCGCGATGGCGTTCCCACAGCAGCGGCAGGACGCCCTTGTTCGACAGGATCGCCTTCCACGGCGGCTCGATCCAGCGCACCTGGGCGGTCTCCAGATGCGCGGCGTAGGGCTCGCGCAGCATGAACTCCCAGGGATACAGCTTGAACGCCGCCTGCAGGACGAAGCCCTCCAGATCGACGAACTGGCCCTCTTCGTTGAGGCCGATGTTGTCCATGGCCACGAACTTGGGCTCGACGCCCGACTGCAGGGCTAGGTCCTCGAGGAACCGCACGGTCTGGCGGTCCTCGACGGCGTCCTCGTCGCTGGCGAAGTGGACGAAGCCCCCCTTCGGAAAAAGGAGTTTGAACCGGTCGCGCAACGCCTCGAACAGGCTGTTGAACTGGTCGGCGTTGGCTGGGAACGTCCCGTTCGCGATCAGCTCCTCCAGCCACAGCCACTGGAAGGTGGCCGCCTCGAACACGCTGGTCGGGGTGTCGGCGTTGTACTCGTAGAGCTTGGGCTTGGCCTTGCCGTCGTAGCCGAAGTCGAACCGGCCGTAGAGCGAGGGCTGCTTGGCGCGCCAGGAGCCGGCCACCAGGTCGCGATGCGCCTCCGGGATCGCCAGCCGCTCCATCAGCTCCTGGCTGCCGGCGACCTCGTCCACCAGGTCCAGGCACAGGTCGTGGAGCTCGGCCGCGGCCGGCTCCAGGTCCTGCTCCACCTGGTCCAGGGTGAAGGCGTAGGCGACGCTTTCGTCCCAGTACGCCTGGCCCTCGGTGTGGTGATAGACGAACCCGACCGCGTCGGCCTTGGCCTGCCAGTCGGGACGCGGGGTGAGTTTCAGGCGGCGCATCAGGCTTCAATCCATTTCAGCATTGCGGTCGACAGGGCCCGGCGCTTCCAATCCGCTGTCATCCCGGAAGCCTCGCAGAGGCTGTCCGGGATGACAGCGGACTGGGCTGATGCGGTGCGGTTCACCTGGGCCCGGGACAGCGCTGCGCGCTTCCGGGATGACAACCCTTTGAGGACCGGAAACCTACTCGGTCTTGCCGTCCTTCTGCTCGATCTGCAGCGGCGGCGGGGCGGCCAGGCGGGCCAGGACGTCGTCGGCGCTGGACTGGCCCGGCAGGATGCCGGCCAGGCGCAGCTTCTCGTCCAGGTCGGCGCCGGTGCGGCGGTCTTCCAGCTCGCCGGCGGCCTTGATCTTCTCGCCGCGGATCGCCTGGCGCTCCTTGATGCGGGCCAGGCTGTCGGCGGCCGAGCCCAGGGCGGCGCCCGCGCCGGCCCCGCGCGCCGAGACGGCGGCCTGGGCCTTCTGGACGCTCTCGTTGACCTTCACGACCTCGACCTCGCGACGCAGCGTCTCGATGCGGCGGTCGGTGGCGGTGATGGCGGTGTGCAGCTGGTCCTCGGCCGCGCGCATCTCGCCGATCTGCGGCTCCTTCAGCGCGATGTCCTGTTCGAGGTCGGCGATGCGCTGGGCCACCTGGCGGGCCAGGTCCATGTCGCCCTTCTGGACGGCGGCGCGGGCCGAGCCCTCGTACTTGGTCACCTGGTCGCGGAAGCCGGCGACCTCCTTCTCCAGAATGCGGCGGCGCGCCACCAGCGTGGCCATGTCGTCGCGGGCCTTGCCCTGGGCGGCGTCGGCGTCGCGGATCTCCTGGTCCAGGATGCGCAGGGCGTTGGCGTCGACGACGGCGGCGGTGGCTTCGTGCGCGCCCGCGCGGCCCAGGGTGAACAGCTTGTTCCAGATGGACATAGGGGTGGTCTCTCTTGAGGCTCTTATGGGTCAGGCGGCGGGGGAGAAGGAAGCGCGCAGGTCGGAAGCCGCGTCTATGGCGTTCTCGGCCAGCGTGCGCAGCTCGATCAGGATCTCCTCGACCGGCGAGGTGGTCGAGATCTCGCCGAACAGCTCGTAATAGTCGCGCCCGCCCACGGTGCTGATGCCGAAGTTCGACAGCGGCACCAGCTTCTGGGCCTTGAGCAGGAACTCGTTGAAGGCGTGGCGATCCTTCTGCTCGTCGACGGGCCACAGCAGGGTCGAGGCGGCGATCTGCTGGTCGCTGACGCTGACATAGATCTCCAGGTCGCCCTGCCAGTGCATGGTGGCCAGCAGGATCGGCTCGGCGCCTTCCAGCACCCGCACCGTCAGCTCGTCGGCGCCACGCCCCGGCGCTTCGTCGAGCGCGGCCTTCAGGGTGCGGACAGTCCAGGCGGTCTGGCTCATAGGGGCGTGATCCTCTCTGTGGGCCTCTTCAGGCGAGTTCATACTAGATGGGCGGGCGAACGTCAGTCGTCGAGAGCGCGACCTTACGTGGTCGCATGACAAGTTGGTAATCCCGCCGCCCCTTTTGTCGCCGCGGTTCGCGTCGTACATGTGACGCGAGTTTCGCATCGGGTCGTTCATGTTCAGCAAGCTCTTCGGCCGCAAGGACACAGCCCCCGCCTCGGCCCTGCCGGCGATCCGCAACGTCACCCTGGGCCGCACGGTCTGGCTGGACACCCTGGCCTGGCGCCGGCTGGGCGACGACCTGCGCTTCCCGCTGGACCGCGACACGCTCGAGATCACCGCCCAGGGCCTGGTCGACCTGAAGGACGGCGGCTTCGTGCACCGGTTCTACACCGACGACGACGTGATGTTCCAAGCGGTGTCCGACGACCGCGAAGGTCAGCGGGTCAACGACATCACCGTCTTCGTCCCCTGGGACAGCGCCTATCCGGGCGGCCGCGCCGATCGCGACGCCTGGGGCAAGCGGCTGCGGGCCCGCGCCTTCACCGGCCCCGGCCTGCCCGAGTACCAGCGCCTGTGGTTCGGCGACGAGGCCGAGAGCCAGGAGCCGGTCACCTTCTGGGAAGACCTCCACGACGACCGCGACGGGATCCCGGATCGGCGTATCTTCCAGACCTGCATGCTGTTCGGCCGCGACCTGCCCGGCGAGGGCCGCGAGCTGCTGCTGGCCATCGAGCAGGAGAACGAGGACCGCACCGAGGTGTCGTTCGAGATCATGATCGGCGTCCCGCTGGGCGTCGGCGAATTCCGGGCCTAGGGGCCCAAAGGGGGAAAACAGATGGACCTGCACGGATTTGGCGCCAGCGCCCTGGCCTTCGTGGTCGCCTTCGTGGCCGCGGGCCTGTTCACGGTGATCTTCAAGATCGTCTACCAGTGGGTCACGCCCTACAACGAGGCCAAGCTGATCCGCGAGGGCAACGTCGCCGCCGCCCTGGCCCTGGGCGGGGCGCTGGTCGGCTATGTGCTGCCCCTGGCCTCGGCGCTCAGCAACACCGTCACCCTGCTGGAGTTCTGCGCCTGGGCCGCCCTGGCCGGCGTGCTGCAGATCGCCGCCTTCACCCTGGTGCGCGTGGTGGTGATGAAGGACGTGACCGCCCGGATCGAGAAGGGCGAGGTCGCCGCCGGCGTCTACCTGATGAGCATCTCCCTCGTGGTCGGCGTGCTGAACGCCGCCTGCATGACGGCCTGAGGCGCGCCATGACTGTACAAACCTCCCCTCCCCGCCGCCGCCTGCGCTCCAGCGGCCTGGCCCTGACCGGCCTGATGGCCGGCACGGCGATCTCGGTCAGCGCCTGCGACGATCCCGGCACGGCCACCCAGTGGGGCGACCCGCCGTCGGCCTCGCGCGAGATCGACGCCAAGACCTACGCCTCGCTGGACGACTGCAAGACCTCCGGCGACATGACCGCCGCCCAGTGCCAGGCCGCCTACGACCAGGCCCAGAAGGACAGCGCCGCCAACGCCCCGAAGTTCGGCGACCAGCAGAGCTGCGAGGAGCGCTACGGCGTCGACCAGTGCGTGCCGCGCAACAACGGCGGCGGCGGCAGCTTCTTCACCCCGCTGCTGACCGGCTTCATCGTCGGTCAGGCGCTGAACAACATGGGCGGCGGCTATTACGGCGCGCCGATGTACCGCGACCGCAGCGGGACCTATTACGGCGGCTCGGGCTATCCGCTGTCGCGCGACTACGTCACCGGCCGCACCCGCGTGCGCACGGACAGCTTCAACGCGCCGGAGATGCGAGCCCCGGCCCGCGTCCAGAGCCGCAGCTCGGTGATCTCGCGCGGCGGCTTCGGTGGTTCGGGCCGGTCGTTCGGGGGGTGATCCGGGCGGGGTAAGGTTGGGGACACGCAACTCGCGAACGGCGCTCTTGTTCTCCCGGCGCGGCTGACGGCGAGCGCGTGTCCCCCCTCCCCCTCCCCTAAGGCTTCACGAACTTCAGGACGAACTGGTCGGTCTTGCCCCGGATCGACGGGTCGAAGACGCTGGCGGTGTGCGGGTCGGCCGCGCTGTGCAGCAGGGGGCTTTCCCCGGCCAGCTTGAAGCCGGCGGCCTCGACCTCGGACTTCACGGTCGCCATCTCGATGCGGTGCAGCTTGTTCGGCGCGTCCGCCGAGCCCGGCGCGGCGACGTGGTCGACGACCAGGAACACCCCGCCCGGCTTCAGCGACTTGAACACCTCGGCGTTGACCTTGGCGGCGGTGTCGGCGGGGAACGGCGACAGGTGCAGGTCGTGGTAGTTCTGCACGGTGATCACCGCGTCCAGCCCGTCGGGCAGGTCCAGCGCGCCCAGGCTGGCGTCCAGCGGCGTGACGTTCTTGTAGGCGGCGGCCACGGTCTTCAGGTCCTCGCCGTACTGGGCCTTGAACTTGATGAACTCGGCCGGCTGATAGGCGTAGACCGCGCCGGTCGGCCCCACCGCCGGCGACAGGATGCGGGTGAAGTAGCCGCCGCCCATGATCAGGTCGACCACCTTGGCGCCGGGCTTGACGTTGGCCAGGGCCAGCAGCTCGGCCGGGTGGCGCGCGGCGTCCCGGGCGGTGTCGGCGGCGGGCCTGGCCGGATCGGCGAGGGCCGCCGTCAGGTTGGCGGGAGCCTGGGCCAGGCTTGGCGCGGCGACCGCGCCGAGCATGAGGGCGACCGCCACACTCGCGAAGAATGGGGCGGAGATCACGGACCGCGACGTCATGGATTTCCTCACCGTTGTTTCCCCTCGATAGCCTGTCACGGCCATTGGGTGAACATCGATATTCGAAATCGCGATGAGTTTCAGGGGACAAGCTGGGGACAGCTTGCCCCCCGCCCGTCCCCTGAAAGGGCCGCAAACCCTGACGTCAGTGGGTCTCGTAGGCCGCCTTGCCGCCGCTGATCGCGAAGGCCTCTTCCGGCGACAGCACCAGCTTTTTCCGACCGAATAGTGCGAAATAGGCCACGCCCACCGCGAACCAGACCGCCACCCCGATCACCCCGGTGCGGTAGATCGGGTCCTTCAGCTGGTAGAAGATCGTCACCAGCGAGATCACCACCGTCAGACCCGCGCCGGTCAGGCCGAACCGGCTCTTGTAGGGCCGCTCCAGGTCGGGGAACTTGCGGCGCAGCAGGATGAACGACACCCCCTGCGCCACGTAGGACAGCATCGCCCCGAACACCGCCATGTTCAGCAGGGTGCCGCCGATCACCGCCGCGCCCTTCTCGGCGCCCAGGATGAACCAGACCGCCAGCATCACCGCCAGGCCGGCCCCGGAACCGGTCAGCAGGGCCACGTCCGGCGTCTTGCGCACGCCGTGGGTCACCGACAGGGCGCGGGGGAAGTAGCCGGCCCGCGACAGCGAATAGATCTGCCGGCCATAGGCGAAGATGATGGCGTGGAAGCTGGCGATCAGCCCGGCCACCGCGACGGCCGCCAGCACCTTGGCCAGGCCGCCGCCGTAGATCGTGCGGAAGCCCTCCAGGATCGGCTCGCCCGACTTGGCCAGGGCGAAGGTCCCCGGGGCGATGGCGCTGTTCAGCCACAGCACCAGCAGGGCCGAGACGATCAGGGTCGAGATGCCCAGGATGATGCCCTTGGGCAGGTCGCGCTGCGGCGTGTGGCTCTCCTCGGCCGCCAGGGGCAGCTGCTCGATGGCCAGGAACAGCCAGACCGCGAACGGCAGCTGGGCCAGGGCCCCGCCGATCCCGGCCGGCAGGAACGGGCCGTGCCCGTCCTTCAGCTCGGTCCCGCCCGGCCCGACGTTCATGGCGTACTTGGCGAAGTCGGCGTGCGGCAGGGCGCTGACCCAGAACACCGCCAGGCAGGCCAGGGCCAGCAGGGTGATGAACACCGTGAACCGGAACGACATCGCCACCCCGCCGGCGTTCAGCCCCACGAAGATCACGTAGGAGCCGATCCAGTAGAGCGGCTGCACCCAGGCCGGCGTCTCGAAGATGCCGCCCAGGTACGAGCCGATGAAGAAGCAGACGACCGCCGCCGTCAGCACGTATTCGACGTTCTCGCACAGGCCGGTGACGAAGCCGCCCCACGGCCCCATGGCGGCGCGGGCGAAGCTGTAGGCCCCGCCGGTGTGCGGCTGGGCCGCGGCCATCTCGGCGATCGAGAAGGTCAGGCCCAGGTACATGACGGTGATGATCAGGGTGGCCACCAGCATGCCGCCCCAGCCGCCGGTCGCCATGCCCAGGTTCCAGCCCGAGAACTGGCCCGAGATCACCGCCCCCACGCCCAGCGCCCACAGCGAGAACACGCCCGCGTAACGCTTGAGGCCCCGCTTGTCGAAATAGGCGGCGTCGACCTTTTCGTAGGCCACGCCCCCGCCCACGGATTCCTCGCTCATGCCCGTCCCTCCGGCTTGAACATCCCGAGACGAGGTTGCGCCCGTACCGCCGGGACGGCGAGTCTCCGTGATCACGAAATCGGCGCTTCGGAGATCGACGTTCACTATTTCGGCGCGCCTGCCGCAGGAGGCGGCATGTGCGGCTCGACGGCGATCTGGTCCTCAAGCCGTTCATGGCCATCGCCGACGAGACGTATCGACTGTACAGCGATATCCCGGTCTAGCGCCCGAAGCGGCGCGGGCGAAGGATGGGGCGGGATGGCGGGCGAGATCGACCTGGGGACGTTCGACTACGTCGTGGTGGGTGCCGGCTCAGCCGGCTGCGTGCTGGCCAACCGCCTGTCGGCCGATCCGTCGGTCAAGGTGCTGCTGCTCGAGGCGGGCGGCCGGGACGACTGGATCTGGTTCCACATCCCCGTCGGCTACCTGTTCGCCATCGGCCACCCGCGCGCCGACTGGCGGCTGGAGACCGTCCCCCAGCCCGGCCTGGACGGCCGCAGCCTGCCCTATCCGCGCGGCAAGGTGATCGGCGGCTCCTCGTCGATCAACGCCATGATCTACATGCGCGGCCAGGCCCAGGACTATGACGCCTGGCGGCAGAAGGGACTGGTGGGCTGGAGCTGGTCGGACGTCCTGCCCTACTTCCTGCGCCACGAGGACCACATCGCGCCGCCGGGCGATCACCACCGGTCGGGCGGCGAGTACCGGGTGGAGCATCCCCGGGTGCGCTGGGACATCCTGGACGCCATCCGCCGGGCCGGGGAACAGGCCGGCGTCCCGGCGATCGACGACTTCAACGGCGGCGACAATTCCGGCTCGTCCTATTTCCAGGTCAACCAGCGGGCGGGCCGGCGGTGGAGCACCGCCACGGCCTTCCTCAAGCCGGTGCTGACGCGCGGCAACCTGCGGCTGGAGACCGGCGTCGAGGTCCAGCACATCGACCTGGACGGCCGGCGGGTGACCGGCCTGCGGGCGGTGCGCGGCGGCCAGGTCCTGACCGCCCGGGTCGCCGGCGAGCTGATCCTGGCGGCCGGGGCGATCGGCTCGCCGCTGATCCTGCAGCGCTCGGGCGTCGGCGACGCCGAACGGCTGAGGCAGGCCGGCGTCGTGGTGCGGCATCACCTGCCCGGCGTCGGCGCCAACCTGCACGACCACCTGCAGATCCGGCCGGTCTACAAGGTCTCCGGGGTGCGCACCCTGAACACCGACTACGCCAACCTGGTCCGGCGCGCGGGCATGGGCCTCGACTACGCCCTGCGGCGGTCGGGTCCCCTGACCATGGCCCCGTCGCAGCTGGGGATGTTCTGCCGCTCGGACCCCGGCCGCGAGACGCCGAACCTGCAGTTCCACTTCCAGCCGCTCAGCCTGGACCGCTGGGGCGACGGCCTGCACCGGTTCGGGGCGTTCACGGCCAGCGTCTGCAACCTGCGCCCCACCAGCCGTGGCGCCGTCGCCCTGTCGGGTCCGGGCCTGGCCGATCCGCCCCGGATCGATCCCAACTACCTGGCCACCTGGGAGGACCGCGACGTGGCGATCGCCTCGCTGCGCTGGGCCCGCCGGATCGTGAGCCAGCCGGCCCTGGCGCCCTACGCCCCGGAGGAGTTCCGTCCCGGCGCGGCGGCCCGGACGGACGAGGACCTGCTGGCGGCGGCCAAGGCGCTGGGCACGACGATCTTCCACCCCGTCGGCACGGCGGCCATGGGCCCGGCGGGCGACGCCTGGGCCGTGGTCGACGCGCGCCTGCGGGTGCGCGGGCTGCAGGGCCTGAGGGTGGTCGACGCCTCTGTGATGCCGACCATCACCTCGGGCAACACCAACGCCCCCACCGTGATGATCGCCGAGAAGGGCGCGGCGATGATCCTGGAGGACCGCCGCTAGGCCTTCGGCCAGACGTGGGGGAGCCACATGAAGGCGATGGTCCCGAAGACCCCGGCCGCCGTGAAGGCCGAGGCGACCACGACCAGGGCCGCCGCCAGGACCTTGCCGACGCCGCCGGCGCTCCGCTCGACCGCGCCGTACAGCTCCAGGATCGCCAGCGGGATCAGGTAGCTGCCGAAGGTCAGCACCACGTCGGCGGGGCCCGACATGTCGTCGGTCATGCCGACGGGCCCCCGGTTGACGAGGATCCAGCCCATGATCCCGACCCGCAGGAACCAGACCCCGCTGACCACCATGAACGTCCGCAGGGCCCAGCGCCGATGCGCCTCGAACCGCCGCTTGACCGCGTGTCGCCAGGCCAGGCCGGCGAAGACCAGGATGAGCGCGGCGTTGACCAGGATGGCGACGGCCGAGATCACCGACAGGTAGGTTCCCCGGACGACCGCCATCCAGACGCCGCTCAGCGCCAGGAAGACGGCGACGACGAGGAAGGTCCGGCCGGTCCAGCGATGCAGCCTGGGCCATCGGCGGCGCAGGCCGGGGATCATCTGCATCAAGCCGCCCAGCGTCACGACCGAGGCCAGCAGCACGTGGGCGGCGAAGACGGCGTTGCCCGCGTCGTCGCCCTTCACGTAGCCGGTGATCAGGGGCTTGTCGTTCCAGCCGGCGAAATTCCCGGTCGCGGTGCGAACGCCGTAGAAGGCCAGGATGAAGGCGATGAAGGCGCTCTGGCCGAGGGCGGCGACGCTGAACCAGAGGACGCCCGCCCAGCGCAGAGCGGCGGCCCCGATGGTCCGGGGAAACGGGGACGAGGAAGGGATCGACATGGCGGCTCCTGACGCGACCTCGAGGCTGAGGCCGACGGCAGGGATGGCGGCGAGGCGCGCTGCGGGTCTCGCCGATTTGGAATTCGGCGAGAGATATTTTCCGCCGGCCGCGTGGGCCGGTGGACAGGGCCGGGCCCCGAGGGGCACTTTCGCCGCATGACGACCTTCAACGCTTCGATCGCGACCGTGGAGAAAGGCTTCCGACCGTGGCGGCCACGCGGCCGGCTGCAGGTCCATGCGACGATCGCGGCGGCGTCGTTCGTCTGCTACATCCTCGGCCGCCTTCTCGAGGGCGGCGCCGCGATGGCCTTCTCGCTGATCGGCGTCGGCGCCTGCGGCTGGGCCTGGCTGGTGGCCCGCGCCCTATTCGATCCGGCCCCGCGCGACGCGCGATGGGCGCGCGTCGTCGGTCTGGTCCTGGCGCTGAGCGGCGCGCTATCGGTCCTGGCCCCCGCGGGCGGCATGGTCGGGCGCGTCGCCGACAGCCTCTACACGCTCAGCGGCTCGGCCGCCCTGCTGCTGACCTTCGTCGAGCCCTTCCATCGCTACACGCCCGACCTGCCGGTCGGCGAGAAGCGGTTCCGGTTCGCCTTCGTCACGGTCTACGCCGGGCTGGTGGCGGTCTCGGTGCTGGGTCTGCGCGCCGTGGGCGACGGACCCGGCGAGGCGCTACGGGACGACCTGGTCAAGAGCGCCTGCGCCCTGACGGGCCTGGTGGCCGTCCTGGTCGCCGTGCGGTTCCGCCTGGGCCATCCGCTGGCGGCGCGGACCGCCCGCCGCGCCCCGACCGAGGACGACGCGCGCCTGGCCGAGCGCCTTCGGCGGCTGCTGGTCGAGGAAGCTGTCGACAGCCGGCCCGAGCTCAAGATCGGCGACGTCGCCGCGCGGCTGGGCGAGCCCGAGCACCGGGTCTCGCAGTGCATCAGCACGGCGCTGGGCTTCGCCAACTTCAACCGCTGGATCAACCACCACAGGATCGCGCGGGCCAAGGGCATGCTGGCCGCGCCGGACGAGCGGCGGTCGATCCTGGAGATCGCCTTCGCCTGCGGCTTCGCCTCCCTGGGCCCCTTCAACCGCGCCTTCCGCGACGAGGTGGGCACGACTCCGCGGGACTATCGCGCGACGATGCGGGCGGGCGCGACGGCCGCAGGCTAGGTTTGCCGGGCGGCGCTCCACACGCTAACGATCAGCGCCATGAGGACGCTTCTCGACCGCATCCACGACCTGCGACGTCGGCTGTTCGGACGCTATGAACTGGACGATCCACGCCCCATCGCCCGCGAGGCCCCTTACACCTTCCATCTGCCGCCGGAAGATGAATTGCGGGCGTTGGCGGTCGGCGATCACGCCAAGCTGATGTTCCGCGGTGATCCGCCGGGCCGGGAATGGGCGGTGGAGCGCATGTGGGTGCAGATCGTCGAGATCGGACCCGACCACCTTCTCGGCGTCCTCGACAACGTCCCCAACGACATGCCGCAGCTGAAGGTCGGCGCCACGGTGCGCTTCGCCCGCCATCATGTGATCGACATCGACTGGGCCGACCCCGCCAGGGCGCCGGCGCGCGCACCCGAACGCCAGGTCTGGGATCGCTGCATGGTCGATCAGCACGTCGTCGATGGCGACGCCCCTGTCGGCTACCTCTATCGCGAGGAGCCCGATCTGGCCGAAGACGGCGACCGCTTTCCCGACAGCGGCTGGCGCATCCGGGCCGATGAAAGCGGCTTGGCGAAGGGCGAGGTCGAGGCTCGCGGACCGACCTATGTCGCGATCGGCGTCGTGCTGAACCAGGACGACAGCTGGATCCATCTGCTGGACGAGCCGATCGGCTCCGCCTTCCTCCGCGATCCCGACACGGGACTGTTCGTGCGGGAAGAGCGTCGTCAGGAAGATGAGGCCTAGGGAAAGGCGGGCCGGCCCAAACAAAAAGGACGGCCCGGCGGCGAGCCGGACCGTCCTTGTGTCGTGCGCTTCGGACCGGGCTTAGCCGGCCAGAGCGGCCTTGATGGCGTCCAGGCCGTCCTGGGCCTTCGACGCATCGGGCGCGCCGCCCTGGGCGAAGTCGGGCTTGCCGCCGGCGCCCTGGCCGCCCATGGCGATCACGGCGGCCTTGGCCAAGTCGGCGGCGCTGAACTTGCCGGTCAGGTCGGCGGTCACGGCCACGGTGACGGCGGCCTTGCCGTCGGTGGTCCCGACCAGGGCCACGACGCCGGAGGTCAGCTGCTTCTTGAACTCCTCGGCCACGCCGCGCAGCTCCTTGCCGCCGACGCCGTCCAGGACGCGGGCGATCAGGGCCGTGTCGGCGACATCCTCGGGGCCGGCCGCGCCGCCGCCCGAGCCGCCGCCCAGGGCCAGCTGCTTCTTGGCCTCGGCCAGTTGCTTCTCCAGGGCCTTGCGCTCGGCGACCAGGGCGTCGACGCGGGCCAGGACTTCGGCGACCGGGGTCTTGAACTGGTCGGCCAGGGCCTTGGCGACACCCGCCTGGTCCAGCAGGAAGCGGCGGGCCGCCTCGCCGGTCAGGGCCTCGATGCGGCGCACGCCGGCGGCCACGCCCTGCTCGGAGACGATCTTGAACAGGGCGATGTCGCCGGTGCGGGCCACGTGGGTGCCGCCGCACAGCTCGACCGAATAGGCCTTGGCCTCATCCGTCAGCGACTTGCCCAGGGTCAGCACCCGGACGCTGTCGCCGTACTTCTCGCCGAACAGGGCCACGGCGCCGGCCTCGATGGCCTCCTGCGGCGCCATTTCCTTGGTCTCGGCCGGGACGTTCTGGCGGATCACTGCGTTGACCTCGGCCTCGATGCGCTCGATCTCGTCGGCGGTCAGCGGGCCGCCGTGGCTGAAGTCGAAGCGCATGCGGTCGCCGTCGACCATCTGGCCCTTCTGGGCGACGTGCGGGCCCAGCACGTGGTGCAGGGCGGCGTGCACCAGGTGGGCGGCCGAGTGGTTGGAGCGGGTGGTGTGGCGCTTGGCGGCGTCGACCGAGGCCACGACCTGGTCGCCGACCTTCAGCGGGCCGGCCAGCTCGACGCGCTGGACGTGCAGGTCGCCGGCCTGCTTCTGGGTGTCGACCACGCGGCTCTCGACGCCGTTGGCCTCGATCACGCCGGTGTCGCCGGCTTGGCCGCCGCTCTCGGCGTAGAAGCTGGTGCGGTCCAGCAGGACGTCGGCGGTCGTACCGGCCTCGACCGACTGGACGGGCCCGCCGTCGACCAGGATGGCCTTCACCGTCCCGGTGGTCTCGGTGTTGTCGTAGCCGACGAAGTTGGTCGGGCCGTTGGCCTCGCGGATCGGGAACCAGGCGGCGGCCGCGCCCTGCTGGCCCGAGCCGGCCCAGTTGGCGCGCGCCATCGTGCGCTGGCGGTCCATGGCCACGTCGAAGCCGTCGGTGTCGACCGTCAGGCCCTTGGCGCGCACGGCGTCCTGGGTCAGGTCCAGCGGGAAGCCGTAGGTGTCGTAGAGCTTGAAGGCGGTCTCGCCGTCCAGCACCCCGCCGGCCGTCAGGTTGGCGGTGGCCTCGTCCAGCAGGCCCATGCCGCGGCCCAGGGTGACGCGGAAGCGCTCTTCCTCCTGGCGCAGGGTCTCGACGATGGAGGCCTCGGCGCGGCGCAGTTCCGGATAGGCCTGGCCCATCTCGGCCACCAGGGTCGGGGCCAGGCGGTGCATCAGGGGCTCCTGCGCGCCCAGCAGGTAGGCGTGGCGCATGGCCCGGCGCATGATCCGGCGCAGGACGTAGCCGCGGCCTTCGTTCGAGGGCGTGACGCCGTCGGCCAGCAGGAACGAGGACGAGCGCAGGTGGTCGGCGATGACCCGGTGCGACGGGGCCTGGTCGCCCTCGGCCTTGACGCCGGTCAGCTCGACGCTGGCGGCGATCAGGCTCTTGAACAGGTCGATGTCATAGTTGTCGTGCACGCCCTGCAGGACGGCGGCGACGCGCTCCAGGCCCATGCCGGTGTCGATCGAGGGCTTGGGCAGCGAGACGCGCTCGCCGCCGGCCATCTGCTCGAACTGCATGAACACCAGGTTCCAGATCTCGATGAAGCGGTCGCCGTCCTCATCCGGGCTGCCGGGAGGGCCGCCGGGGATCGAGGGGCCGTGGTCGTAGAAGATCTCCGAGCACGGGCCGCAGGGGCCGGTGTCGCCCATCGACCAGAAATTGTCGTTGGTGGCGATGCGGATGATGCGGCTGTCGTCCAGCCCCGCGATCTTCTTCCAGAGGTCCGCCGCCTCGTCGTCGGTGTGGTAGACCGTGACCAGCAGCTTGTCCTTGGCCAGCTTGAACTCGCCGGTCAGCAGGGTCCAGGCGTGGTGGATCGCCTGTTCCTTGAAGTAGTCGCCGAACGAGAAGTTGCCCAGCATCTCGAAGAAGGTGTGGTGGCGGGCGGTGTAGCCGACATTGTCCAGGTCGTTGTGCTTGCCGCCGGCGCGGACGCACTTCTGCGAGCTGACCGCGCGCGGATGGGCCGGGGTCTCGGCGCCCGTGAATACGTTTTTGAACGGCACCATGCCGGCGTTGACGAACAGCAGCGTCGGATCGTTCTGCGGCACCAGCGGCGCCGAGGGCGTGATGGCGTGATCGGCCGCGCCGAAATAGTTCAGGAAGGTGCTGCGGATCTCGTTCAGGCTGGGCATAGGTGTCTCGGATGTTCCGTACGCGTGTCCGGTCGAACCGGAAGTCGGCGCTGCATAGCGCGGTTTCAAGATTTGTGGAAACCAACTCGACGGGTTGAAGGCGGAATGCCGCGCTCGGTGCGGCCGTGTCGCCCCTCCCCCTGTGGGGAAGGACCTTGGCGCACCGACTTGCCCCGCCTGACCGCTTCGCGGTCTGTCCGCCCCCGTGGGGGGCGGAGGCTCGGTTCCGGCGGCCGGCTCAGCCCCCCTCCGTCATCCTGGGCTTCGCCCAGAACGACACCTCCCCCAGAGGGGGAGGACTAACGAAATCGGGCGCCTGGCATGGGGTCCAGGCGCCCGGGTCGCGGCCGGCCGTGGCGGTGTTCACGGCGGGCTATAAGGCGGGGTCGCCCGCTGTGGGCGGCGGCCGCGAAGCTTCCGGTCGGCGGCCCATGGGGGAGCCGCCGCCCGAAAATCCTATTCCTCTGCGTCGTCGTCCTCGGGACCGCCGACCAGCAGCTCTTCCTCGATCTTCCGCGACGACTGGCGGACCGCGGCCTCGATCTCGGCCGACAGGTCCTTGTTGGCCTTCAGGAACTCGCGGACGTTGTCGCGGCCCTGGCCGATGCGCTGGCTGTTGTAGGAGAACCAGGAGCCGGCCTTGTCGATGATCCCGGCCTTGACGCCCAGGTCGATGATCTCGCCCAGCTTGGAGATGCCCTCGCCGTACATGATGTCGAACTCGACCTCGCGGAACGGCGGGGCCACCTTGTTCTTGACCACCTTGACCCGGACGTTGTTGCCGACGATCTCGTCGCGGTTCTTGATCGAACCGGTGCGGCGGATGTCCAGGCGGACCGAGGCGTAGAACTTCAGGGCGTTGCCGCCCGTGGTGGTTTCCGGGCTACCGTACATCACCCCGATCTTGTGACGGATCTGGTTGATGAAGATGACGATGGTGTTGGCCTTGTTGATCGAGGCGGTCAGCTTGCGCAGGGCCTGGCTCATCAGGCGCGCTTGCAGGCCCGGCAGGCTGTCGCCCATCTCGCCTTCGATTTCGGCCTTCGGCGTCAGGGCCGCGACCGAGTCGACGATCACGATGTCGACGGCGCCCGAACGCACCAGGGTGTCGGTGATCTCCAGGGCCTGTTCGCCGTTGTCGGGCTGGGCCACCAGCAGGTTGTCGAGATTGACGCCCAGCTTGTGGGCGTAGCCCGGGTCCAGGGCGTGCTCGGCGTCGACGAAGGCGGCGGTGCCGCCGGCCTTCTGGCATTCGGCCACCACGTGCAGGGCCAGGGTGGTCTTGCCCGAGCTTTCCGGCCCGTAGATCTCGATCACCCGCCCCTTGGGCAGGCCGCCGATGCCCAGGGCGATGTCCAGGCCGAGCGAGCCGGTGGAGATGGCCTCCATCTCGACCTTGCCCTTCTCGCCCAGCTTCATCACCGAGCCCTTGCCGAACGCGCGATCGATCTGGGCCAGAGCCGCCTCGAGGGCGCGTTGCTTGTCGCCGTCTTCTTTGCCCACGAGTTTCAAAGCCGCCTGATTGCTCATTGGAGATATCCGCCCTTATTCCATGATTCCGACAGTCGGATCGGAGGTTCGCGACCGCCGCGCCCACCCGCCTGTGGAATGATTAACGCGTACATGTTTTGTTCCATGTTCGCAACATGTTCTTACTCTAGAGGCAGGGTACGTCAGAACCGGTCGCTTCGAGGGCGGCGCGTGCGACAATTCCTCGCGCCCCGGACCGACGCTGAAAGCGACTGAAAACGCCCCGGCTCAACCCGGCCTTAACGACGCCCCGCGATGCTGTCCCCCTTCCGGGGGACCTAAAGTCTTGTCGATCGATCCGCGCCGCCTTCTGGGCCTGGCCTTCGCCAGCGCCGACCTGCTTCTGGAAGTCGAGAACGGCCGCGTGAGCCTGGCGCTCGGCGCGGCCCAGCGGATCATGGGCCAGGACGAACGGACCCTGACCGGACGCGCCTGGCGCGACCTGTTCACCGCCGCCGACCGCCCGCTGATCGACGCGGCGACCAGCGCCACGGACGACGGCCAGCGACATGGCCCGATCACCGTCCGCATGGCCGGCGGCGCGGCGCGCCACGTGACCCTGGTCCTGCGCGCCCTGCCCGACAACGGCGGCCGGATCTCGGTCTCGGTCACCCCGGCCCCCGCCCCGTCCGGCCAGCTGGACGAGGAAGGCCTGCGCGGCCGCGAGGCCTTCGAGGACATCGCCCGCGGCCTGTTCGAGGCGGCGCACGTCACCGGCCTGGAGCTGGAGCTGGCCATGGTCGACTTCCTGGGCCTGGACGCCGTCCGCCAGCAGCTGTCCCAGCCCGAGGCCCGCGCCCTGGACCTGAAGCTGGCCGGCGCCGTGCGCGCCGAGTCGCACGCCGGCGCCATGGCCACCCGCCTGTCGCCCGACCGCTTCGCCCTGATGCGGGCCAAGCCCGACCATCCCGACGACATGGCCCAGCGCCTGAGCCGCGTCACGTCCGTCCAGGCGCAGGCCCACGTGGCGCCGGTGGACGGCGGCTCGGCCCCGGCCCGAAGCCTCAAGGCCCTGCGCTACGCCCTCGACGACTTCCTGCGCGAGGGCCTGAAGGACGCCCCGCCGCTCAGCCTGTCCGAGGCGATGAACCGTTCGGTCAAGCGCACCCTGTCGCGCGCCGGCGCCCTGGGCCTGGCGGTCAGCCAGCGGCGCTTCACCCTGGCCTACCAGCCGGTGGTCGACCTGAGGACCGGCGCGGCCCACCACCACGAGGCCCTGGTGCGCTTCGAGGACGGCGGCAGCCCGTTCCAACTGATCCGCATGGCCGAGGAATTCGACCTGATCGAGGAGCTGGACCACGCGATCGCCGAGATGGCGGTCAAGCGCCTGGCCGCCGACCGGACCGGCGCGATGAAGCTGGCGATCAACGTCTCGGGCCGCACCATCGTCAACGAGGGCTTCGTCGACCACATCGGCCGCCTGCTGGCCAAGAGCGACATGGCCAAGGGGCGGCTGATCTTCGAGATCACCGAGACCTGCGCCATCGACGACCTGCCGCGCGCCAACCAGCACATCCAGGCCCTGCGCGGCCTGGGCTCGCTGGTCTGCCTGGACGACTTCGGGGCCGGCGCCTCGTCGTTCGCCTATCTGCAGGAACTGAGCCTGGACATCGTCAAGATCGACGGCCGCTACGTGCGGGAGCTGGCCGGCAACGGCCGCGACGGGGCCATGGTCCGGAGGCTGGTCGAGCTGTGCCGCGACCTGAACATCCGCACCGTCGCCGAGATGGTCGAGACCGCCGAGGTCGAGGACGTGGTCCGCAAGGCCGGCGTCGACTTCGCCCAGGGCTGGCTGTTCGGCAAGCCGTCCGACCAGCCGCAGCCGGCGCTGAAGCTGACGCCCGTGACCCCGGCCGCGCGCCGGGCGGGGGTCTCGGAAGGCTGGGGGTAAACGATGACTCCCTCCCCTTCATGGGGAGGGTGGACGCGAAGCGGACGGGTGGGGCCTGCTGACTCGTCTTGCTGACTCAGCATGCCCCACCCACCAGCTTCGCCGGTCCCCCTCCCCACAAGGGGGAGGGAAGATTTCCTGGCCTACTTCCCCGCCTTGGTCTTGGCGATGTAGTCGTCGACCACCTTGTCCAGCACGGTCAGCGGGGTCATGCCCGCCAGGATGCCGGCGTCGTGGAACTGGCGGATGTCGAACTTCTTGCCCAGGGCCTTCTTGGCGCGCTCGCGGGCGCGCAGCCAGGTGATCTTGCCGATCATGTAGCTGCAGGCCTGGCCCGGCCAGACGACATAGCGTTCGATCTCGGTGATCGTGCCGCTCTCCTCGTCGCCCATGGTCTCGGCCATGTACTTCACGGCCTGCTCGCGGCTCCACTTCTTGTAGTGCATGCCGCTGTCGACCACGAGGCGGACGGCGCGGAACAGGGCGTCGTGCAGCATGCCGATGTGGCCGCGCGGGTCGCTCTTGTAGATGCCCATCTCGACGGCCAGCTGCTCGGAATACAGCGCCCAGCCCTCGGCGTAGCCGGAGTTGCCGATCGTCTTGCGCAGCAGCGGCAGGCCCTGCGCCTCGTTCGACAGCGACAGCTGCAGGTGGTGGCCCGGGACGCCCTCGTGCACCGTCAGGGTGGTCAGGGTGTACTTGGCCTGCTCCTTGGTGTCGCGCAGGTTGATCCAGTAGATGCCCGGGCGCTTGCCGTCCAACGAGGGCGAGTTGTAGTAGCCGCCCGGCGCGCCGGCCTCGATGGCCTTGGGCACCCGGCGAATCTCCAGCGGGGCCTTGGGCAGCTGGCCGAAATAGGCCGGCAGCTGCTTCTCGATCCATTGAGCCTTGGCGTTCAGGTCCTTGATCAGCTGTTCCTTGGCCGCGTCGGTGTTCTCGTAGATGTCCTTGCCCAGCTCGGCCATCCGCTCGCCGACCGTGCCCTTGGTCATGCCGATGCTCTTGAACAGCTTGTCGGCCTCGGCGCTGATCGACTTCACCAGGTCCAGGCCCAGCTGGTGGATCTCGTCCGGCGTCAGGGTGGCGGTCGTGTAGTTCTTCAGCGACACGGCGTAGTAGTCGCCGCCGTCCTTCAGGCGCCAGACGCCGGCGTCGTGCGTGGCCTTCGGACGGACGCCCTCCAGCAGGGCGATCTGGCGCTTCAGGGCCGGCAGCACCGAGTTCTCGTAGATCTTGCTGGCCTCGCCGGCCCAGTCGCCGGCGATGGTCTTGGCCTTGGTCCGGCGGGCCACCGACAGCACCAGCGGCGCCTCGGCGGTCGGGGTGTCGGCGAAGGCCTTCATCTGGACCAGGGCCTTGTCGATGATGAAGTCCGGCGGGATCACGCCGTCGGCGTAGTCGCGCTTGGCGATCTCGGACTCCTGGTCCATCAGCCGCGCGAAAGCCTCCATGCGCGACAGATAGGCGTCGGCGTCTTCCTTGGTCTCGATCGAGTGCTGGGTGTCGAGGAAGTCGGGATACGACTGGTAGGCGCCGGTCAGCTGGCTGAGCACGTACGGCGCGCCCGAACCGCCGCCGGCGTAGGTGAATTTGGTGTTGCCCTCGTCCTGCACCGCCAGGGTGAACTCGACGGTGTCGTAGTTGACCACGTCCATGCCGGTCAGGGCCTTGCGGTCGATGGCGCGCAGGTCGGCCAGCTGCTGCTTGGTCTGGGCGACGCCGGCGGCGATCGCGGCCCACGAGCGGTCGGCCAGCTGGGCCTTGGTCCAGGCCAGGTCGCCGACGTCCAACCCCAGGCTGGTGGCCGTCTCGGGCGACTGGCGCAGCTGCTTGGCCATGATGGCGTCGAGCAGGGCGTTGAGCTTGGCGCTCTCGCCCGAGACGGCGGCCTGAGCGAGCGCCAGGCCCGGGGTCGCGGCGGCCAGGCCGACGGCGACGGTGGACAGCAGCATCTGACGGCGGTTTTGCAAGGCGGGGTCCCCTTCCCTCGAAATGTTTGACGCAAAGGCGTAGAGGCCCTTGCCCCTCGCGGCAACGGCGCCGGTATTAATTTCGCGTCATCTTGCGGCGGAGCGCACGTTTCGTGCGGCCGGCGGCCTGGCGCCCAGTCCCTCAGCTCAGCGTCACGAACAGCTCGTTCTCGATCACCCACTGGCCGGTCACCTTGCGCCAGGTGGCCAGGTAGGTCCCGCGGGTGTCCGGGACGCCCCGCGTGGTCCCGACCCAGGTCCCCTGCTCGGCGGCCCGGTCGCCGGCGGCGTCCAGCTCGATGCGGTCGGTGGTGCGGACATAGGCGACGAAGGCCGGGTCGGCGAACTGGGCGGCGAAGGCCTCCAGCATGTCGCGCGCCCCCAGGATCAGCGAGCCGTCGCCGACGATCACCTTGATGTCCGGCGCGAAGAACGGGGCCAGCCGACGGGCGTCCTTGCCGGCGATCAGCTTGTTGGTCAGCTTGCGGCGCGCGGCGATGGCGTCTTGCGGCGTGGTCATGCTCGTATCCGGGCTCTCTGGTCCGTGGCGGGCGGGCCGCCCCGGTATAGGCTGGCGCGTCAACTTCCGGAAAGCCGATGATTCCCCCGACCCTGACCACCGCCCGCCTGACCCTCAGCCCGCCCCAGGCGTCCGACTTCCAGGACAGCGCCGCGATGTGGGGCGACCCGATGGTGACCCGCTTCATCGGCGGGCGAACCTCGACGCTCGAGGAGAGCTGGCAGCGCCTGCTGCGGGCCCGGGGGCTGTGGGCGGTGCTGGGCTACGGCTACTGGGCGGCGCGCGAGACGGCGACCGGCCGCTATGTCGGCGAGATCGGCTTCGCCGACTTCCACCGGGGGATCGAGCCCTCGATCGACGGCGTGCCCGAGATGGGCTGGGCCCTGGCCAGCTGGGCCCACGGCCGAGGCTTCGCCACGGAGGCGATCGCCGGCGCCCTGTCCTGGGCCAAGGGCCAATGGGGCGACGCGCCCGTGGTCTGCATCATCGACCCCGACAACGCCCCGTCCCTGAAGCTGGCCTACAAGATGGGCTTCCTGGAGGTGGCGCGGACCACCTATCGCGAAGCGCCGACGGTCCTGCTGCAGCGGGGGTGATCCCGCTATCGCGTCGCCAGAACCGGCGTCCGGGCCTGGTCCCGCCGGCTCGACCAGGCGCCGAACCCGATGCAGGCCAGGATCCCATAGCTCCAGAGCGCCATGCTCAGCCGGAAGGTGTCGAGGGTCACCCTGAAATCGATCGCGGTGGCCACGTGCGAGGCCACGATGAGCAGGATGAAAGCCGTCGCCACCGCCGTCCAGATGCGGCGGGCGTCGAGCGACGCCCAGGCGAAATAGACCAGGGTGGCGCTGTCGATGCAGAAGATCGCCAGGCCGGCGCCGCCCGGAAGGTGGAGCTTGCTGACCACCAGGGACGCCACCCACGAGGCCAGGAACGAAACGCCGAACCTCCGCGCCGCCCGGTCGCCGGACTTCACGGCGAAGACGGTGGTCCCCACGGCCAGGCCGAGGGAGATCATGGTGTGAAGCTGCAAGCGTCCCCCGACGGCGGCGATATGTCCGCCGGGGCCTTACCTCACGCCGCGCGCGGCCGACAGAAACCCCAGGTCCGGTCGTCCGACGGCGCCCGTTTCACGGCAGCTAGGCCGCCTGCAGCTGCTGCTTGACCCGTTCGGCCAGGGTCTTGATGTCGATGGGCTTGGGCAGGAAGGTCACGCCGGTCTCGCCTTCCAGCAGGTCGCTGAACTCGGCCTCGGCATAGCCGCTGATGAACATCACAGGCGCGTTGCCCAGATAGCCGCGGGCCTTCTTCAGCAGGGTCGGGCCGTCGATGCCGGGCATGATCACGTCGCTGATCAGCAGGTCGATCGTGCCGGCGTTCTCCTCGGCGATGATCAGGGCCTCCTCGCCGTCGCTGGCCTCCAGGACCTCGTAGCCGCGGGCGCGCAGCAGGCGGGCGGCGACGCCGCGCACGGCGTCCTCGTCCTCGACGAACAGGATGCGGCCGGCGCCCGACAGGTCGCGGGCGGCGCGGGGCTTGGCCGCTTCCGGCGCGGCGGCGGCGGCCGCGGCGGCCGCTTCCTGAGCCGGGGTCGGCTCGTGCACGGGCAGGAAGATGCGGAACGCCGCGCCCTCGCCCGGACGGCTGTGGACGTGGATCCAGCCGTCGCTCTGCTTGACGATGCCGTAGACGGTGGCCAGGCCCAGGCCCGTCCCCTCGCCCACCGGCTTGGTGGTGAAGAACGGGTCGAAGATCTTGCCCATCACCTCGGGCGGGATGCCGGGGCCGTCGTCGCTGACCTCGATGAAGGCCTGATCGCCCTCGGCGCCCGGGAAGCCCAGGCTCTGGGCCTCGTCCTGGGTGAGGCGGGCGGTGCGGATGCGCACGACGCCGCCGCCCTTGGCAGCCCGCACCGCGTCGCGGGCGTTGACGGCCAGGTTCATGACGGCGGTCTCGAGCTGGCTCTTGTCGGCCCGCACCTGCGGCAGGTCGCGGCCGTAGTCGGTGATCAGCTTGACGTCCTCGCGCAGCAGGCGGCGCAGCAGGACCTCGAACTCGCTGATCAGCTCGCCCAGTTCCAGCACCTCGCGCTGGACGGTCTGCTTGCGGCTGAAGGCCAGCAGCTTGCGGACCAGGTCGGCGGCGCGAACGCCCGTCTGGCGGATCTCGTTGAGGCCCTCGTACGAGGGATCGCCCACCGGGTGGCGGTGCAGCAGCTCGTCCAGGCGCAGCTGGATGGCGGTCAGCAGGTTGTTGAAGTCGTGGGCCACGCCGCCGGCCAGCTGGCCGATGGCCTGCATCTTCTGGGCCTGGGCCAGCTGAAGCTCCATCTGCTTCTGCTCGGACACGTCGATCAGATAGGCCACCAGCCGCCCGTCGGCGCGGTAGAGATAGAGGTGGGCGATGCGGGTCGGGTCGCGGGCCAGGCGCACCTCGAACGGACCGGCCTTGCCCTCGGCCAGGCGGGTCTCGGCCTCGGCCCGCGAGGGCGGGTCGATCAGGGCGCCGAACAGCGTCCCGGCCGGCACGGCGCCGGCCATGGCGGTCAGGGCCGGATTGGCTTCCAGGATGCGCGAGTTGAACGGGTCCAGCCCGTCCAGCAGGGCCGCGCCGAACGGCGAGGCGCCCGAGAAGGCGTCCAGGGTGCGCGGGGCCGGGGCGGACTGCGAGATCACCGGGGCCGGTGCGGCGGTCGGGACGAAGACCTCCTTCTCGATCACCGTCGGCAGGCGGACCAGCAGGCGGCCGCCGCGCAGGCGGGCGGCCTCGGCGCGACGCTCGTGGCCGCCGATGACCAGCGTCCCGTCGGCGCGCCCTCCTTCTCCCTTGGCCCCTTCGCGGGCCTTGACCAGGGCGGCGAACAGGCCGGCGCCGGCCGCGCCCTTGGGCAGGCGGCGGGCGTCGCCCACGGCCTGGGCCCAGGCGGCGTTGGCGGCCAGGATGCGGCCGTCGGCGGCGGTGAGGGCCGCAGGCTCCGACAGGGCGTCGACGAAGAGCTCGGCGCCCTCGGGCTCGGGATCGGTCACAGCGGTCGAGGCGCGGATGGCCACTAGGCCCAGGATCGCCACGCCGGCGACGCCGCCCAGCAGCAGCAGGCCCGCCAGGGTGGCGGGACCGGCCCGCAGGGCGGGGGCGGCGGCGAAGGCGGCGGCCAGGACGAGGAAGATGGCCGCGCCCCAGATCAGGAGGTCCGGGCGACGCTTCGCGCCGACGGAGTCTGTTGCGCCAAAGTCTTTCATGGGCGTCTCGGTCATGGTCGACCGAAATCCTTCTTCAGCCTTGCGGGCGTCCAGCCCATCGATTCGCGGGATAGAATACCCTTAACCCGCTCGCGGAGCGCGATCCGTGATCGATTCCTGATTCCGTGACCGGATTATGGTCGCCGCGACCTAGTCCGCCACGTGGGCGCGCAGCCGCAAAAGCAGCCCCCGCAACAGGTCGACCTCCGCTCCCGTCAGGTCGCCGCGCAGGCGGGCGTCGAAGCGCTCGGCCGTCTGGCGCAGCTGCAGGAACCGCGCCCGGCCCTCGGGGGTCAGGGCCACCTGGTGGGCCCGGCGGTCGGCCGCGTCGCGGGTGCGGGTGATCAGCCCCTGGGCTTCCAGGCCGTTCAGGTGGTGGGTCAGGGTCGGCCCCTGCACCCCCACGGCCTGGGCCAGCTCCGATTGGGGCTGATGGCCGCCGGGCATCAGCGAGCGCAGCACCAGCCAGGTCGACAGCGAGCCGCCCGCCTCGGTCATGGCGTCGTCGAACGCCCGCGCCACGGCCTTGGAGACCTGGGACAGGACGAAGCCGATCGGCGGGGCGGAAGGCGGGCCCGGAGGGTTCATGATTCGATAGATAGACGTCGAATGATTCGATGTCTATGAATATCGCCACCGCCAGAACGGCGGTCCGCGAAAGGATATCGCCATGACCATCGCCTTGATGCTGCTGCTGTCGCTCCACGTGCTGTCCGCCGTCTTCTGGGCGGGCTCGACCTTCGTGCTGGCCCGGACGGGCGGAAGCGGGATCGACGCCCTGCGTCGTCCACAGTTCGGCGCGGCGGGGGTCGCCATCGTCACCGGGGTCCCGCTGGCCGCCATCCTGCACGGCGGGGCCTTCGGCCGGCAGGAGCAGGTGCTGATGGTCGCCGTGGTCGCCGCCGTCACCGCCCTGGCCGTCCAGATCCTGGACCGCGCCAGCCCCGCCCGCAGCCAGCGCATCGCCGGCGGCCTGCTGATGATCACCATCCTGGGCATGGTCATCGCCCGCTACGTGGCGTGACCGCCGCCCCATTTTTTCGCGCGCGGATTTACAGCGGGGACTGATCGCCCAACACTCCCGAGGAAAGACACCGGTGTCAGAAACCGGCCGTCGCCTCGGGAGGCCCGCCATGACGAAGACCGCGCGCGACGACAGCGCCCCCTCCCCCAGCCGGCGCGCCGTGCTTTCGGCGGCCGGCCTGGGGGCCGCCGCCCTGGCGACCACCGCGACGGCCTCGACCGCCAAGACCGCCGCCAAGTCGACCGGGCTGCGCCTCGACCCGCGCGACTTCGGCGCCAAGGGCGACGGGACGACCAAGGACACGGTCGCCCTGCAGACCGCCCTGGACCGCTGCGCCGTGCTGGGCGGCGGGGTGGTGACGGTGCCGCCCGGCGTCTACCTGACCGGCGCGCTGCGCCTCGGCTCGAACACCACCCTGCTGCTGGACGAGGGCGCGACGCTGCAGGGCTCGCCCGACCTGGCCGACTATCCGGTGGTCCAAGTGCGCTGGGAGGGCCGCTGGACGCCGGGCCATGTCGGCCTGATCTGGGCCCAGGACGCGCGCGGTGTCACCATCGCCGGCAAGGGCCGCATCCTGGGCTCCAAGGCCATCCCCGGCCGGGTCGACAAGGCCAGCGGCCTGCGCCACCCCGCCCTGCTGGAGTTCGTCGAGGTCCAGGGCCTGTCGGTCACCGACGTCTTCACCGAACAGAACGACATGTGGTCGATCCACCCGGTCTATTGCGACGACGTCCTGTTCCGGGGCGTGACGGTCCGGGGCGGGGCCGACGGGATCGACGTCGACTCCTGCCGCCGGGTGGTGATCGAGCGCTGCGACTTCGACACGGTCGACGACTGCATCTCGCTGAAGTCCGGCCGGGGCATGGAGGGCAACCTGATCGGCCGCCCCACCGAGGACGTGCGGATCAGCGACTGCGCGTTCCGCGACCACCGCTGGGCCTGCATCGGCATCGGCAGCGAGACCTCGGGCGGCATCCGCCGGGTGCTGGTCGAGCGCTGCCAATGCCTGGCCGCCTACACCTTCGCCATCTACATCAAGAGCCGGCCCGGGCGCGGGGCGTTCATCGAGGACATCGTCATGCGCGACCTCGACGTCTCGGGCGCCAGGGACGGCTTCCTGCGCCTGAACTTCCTGGACAGCGGCAAGCAGGACCCCTTCCCCGTCGCCGGCCCGGAGGGCGTGCCGACGGTGCGCAACTTCACCTTCGAGCGCATCAAGGTCACCGACGTCCCGGTGCTGGTCCAGGCGACGAACATCCATCCCGACAAGCCGCTGGACGGTTTCACGCTGAGGAACGTCACGGGCTCGGCGGGCAAGGGCATGAGCCTGGCCAACATGAGGAACGTCGTGCTCGACCATGTGGACGTGGCGGTGGCCGAGGGACCGAAGCTGGCGATCAGCAACGTCACGGGCCGGGGCCTGGCGGGCGCCGCGGCGCTGGAGCCGACGGTGCGGCCGGCGGACGTGGTCGCTGCGGAACCGCCGTATCGGCTGGGGATGATGTCGGGGAAGCCGAACTAGTCCGCCCCAACAGTTGTCATCCCGGAAGCGCGGAGCGCTTGTCCGGGATCCAAGGGAACCGCAAAGCATCAGCCCAGTCACCTGGGTCCCGGACAGCCCCTGCGGGGCTTCCGGGATGACAACTTTTGAATGCGATTATCTCGCCGGCTAGTCCGCCCAGGCCCGCTTGCGGTTCTGCTTGTTGCTCATCACGAAGCCGATGACCTTGGCCACGGCCTCGAAGTGTTCGGCGGGAATCTGCTCGTCGATGTCCATGGCGGCGTAGAGGGCGCGGGCCAGGGGCGGGTCTTCCAGCACGTAGACGCCGTTCTCCTCGGCGACGGCGCGGATCTTCAACGCCAGGTCGTCGACGCCCTTGGCCACGCAGATCGGCGCGGCGGTCTCGCCCTGCTCGTACTTCAGCGCCACGGCGTAGTGGGTCGGGTTCATGACGACGACGGTCGCCTTGGGCACGTTGGCCATCATCCGCTGGCGCGAGCGCTGCATGCGGATCTGCTTCTGCTTGCCCTTGACGTGCGGGTCGCCTTCCGACTGCTTCATCTCGTCCTTGACGTCCTGGACGCTCATCCGCATGCGCTTGTTGAAGCGCAGGCGCTGCCAGAACCAGTCGAAGCCGGCGGTGGCGATCAGGAAGATCAGCACCATCCAGAACATCTTCATGCACAGCTTCATGGACAGCGGCACGATCGCCGCCACGTCCATGCCGACCAGGGTGGTGATCTGGGCCGCGTCCGGCTTGATCACGAGCCAGGCGATGATGCCGGTGACGATGAACTTCACGGCCGACTTGGCGAACTGGACGAAGCCGTCCGGACCGAAGATCCGGCCCAGGCCCTTGATCAGGTCCAGCTTCTGGAGGTCGGGCTTGATCTTGTCGGCCGACAGCAGGAAGCCCGTCTGCGCCACGTTGCCCACCACGCCCATCAGGGCCGAGACCACCATCACCAGGACGATGGCCGGCAGGGCGGCCATGATCGCCATCTTGGCGATGGCCCGGATGCCGCCCTCGACGTCCATGGTCCCCGCATGGGCCAGGAAGGGCGTCAGGTTGCCGACCATGTCGCGGGTCAGCCAGCCGCCGGCGATGACCACGACGCCGAACGCGCCCGAGAGCGAGGCCAGTTGCGCGATGTCGGCGGATTTCGGGACGTCGCCTTTGGCGCGAGCGTCCGACAGCTTCTTGGCTGTTGGTTCTTCTGTCTTTGACGCGTCGTCCTGTTCGTCAGCCACGCCCGCGCCTCCCTAGTTGAACACCGACAGGAGTTCCCGATAGCGATCGGTCCACACCATGGCGATGCCGCCGAGCGAAAGGCCCAGCAGGGAAAGGCCCAGGATCACGCTGAGCGGCGAGGTGACGAAGAAGATCTGGAACGACGGCATGACCCGGCCGACCAGGCCGGTCGCCAGGTTGAAGACGATCGAGAACACCAGGACGGGCGCGGCCAGCTGCAGGCCCAGCTTGAACGAGTCCGCCACCGTGCGCACGGCCAGGGTGGCGGCGTCGTTGACGGGCACGGGGCGGCTGAACGGGAACAGGTCGTACGACTTGGCCATCGCCCCGATGAACAGGTGGTGCAGGTCGGTGACCATGATCAGGGTCAGGCCCAGCATCGACAGGAAGGTGGCCACGGCCGTGCTGCTGGGCGCGCCGGCCGGGTTGGTGGTCTGGGCGAAGGACAGCGAGGTCTGGATCGAGATCACCTCGCCCGCCGTGGTCAGCGAGCTGACGAACATCTTCAGGATCAGGCCGATCATCAGGCCGATCAGCACCTCGTGCAGCACCGCCCCGCCGATGGCGCCGACGCTGCTGGGCACCGAGACGATCGACTTGCCCACCAGCGGTGCCAGCAGCATGGCCATCAGCACGGCGAACGACAGGCGGATGCGCTGGGGCACCACGGTCTCGCCGATGCCGGGCATCAGCATGACCATCGCCCCGATCCGGGCGAAGACCAGGCCGCCGGCGTAGACCTGCAGGACTGTGGCGTAGCTGTCCAAGCCCCGCCCCTACATCCCGGCGATCTTGGCGGCGATCTGCCTCATGAAACCGGACATCAGCGCGCCCATCAGCGGCAGGAACAGCAGCAGCGAGACGAAGATGGCGACGATCTTGGGCGCGTAGACCAGGGTGGCTTCCTGGATCTGGGTCAGGGCCTGGAACAGGCCGATGGCCACGCCGACCACCAGGCCGACGATCAGGATCGGCGCGCACAGCTGAAGGGTCAGCCAGATCGCGTCGCGGCCGACATCCAGGACTTCGGCTCCGCTCATCGGATGGCCTCTAACTACGCGGTCAACGCGGGGACTTTAGGTGACTCGCACCTTCCTCCGTCATGGTTAACAGCCCGTTAGGCACAATTAACAGGGGACAGTTGCGCGCGTGGCGAAACGTCGCTCGGGCGGATGGCCTCTTCCCCCTTTGGGGGAAGACGATCGCGAAGCGATCCGTAGGGGGCAAGTGGGTCGTAGGGCCCCGAGGCTCACCGACTTGCCCCCACCTGACCGCTGCGCGGTCTGTCCGCCCCCCGTAGGGGGGCGGAGCGCCTTACTTCGGTTTCCGCGCCGCCTGGACCTCGATCTCGACCAGCATCCCCGGCTGGACCAGCGAGGTGATCTGGCTGGTGATGCGCGAGGGCTTGTTGGGCTGCTCGGGCGTGCCGAAGAAGGTCTTGTAGCTTTCCATCATGCCGGCGAAGTCCATCTTGCCGCCCTTGGCCGGGTCGCCGACCAGCAGCACGCGCATCATCACCACGTCGCCCATGGTCGCGCCCTGCGTCTTGAGCGCCTCCTCGATGCGCTTGAGCACGCCCAGGGTCTGGGTCTTGGTGTCGCCGAAGGTGGCCGTCAGGGCCGGGTCGCCCTTGGGGTCCAGCATCGGCGGGGTCATGCCGCTGACATAGATGGTGTCGTAGCCGGCCGGCACGGTCACCACGCTGGCGATCGGCGAGGTCGGCGAGCCGCCGCGGACGATGTCCTGGGCGTGGGCGGCGGTCCCGGCAAAGGCCAGCGCGGCGGCGGCGAGGATCAGGCGCTTCATGGTCGTCTCCTGTTGATTTGGGTCCGAAAGATCAAAGCCATTCCTCCCACCGCCCGATCGGCTAGTGGGCCTGCAGGCTGGCCGGCTTCTTGGAGGCCTTCAGCTTGGCGCGGGCGGCGGCGACGTCGGCGGCCGTCACCGGCTTGCCCTTGTTGCCCCAGGACGTGCGGATGTAGGTCAGGATCGCCGACAGGTCGGCGTCGTTGATGTCGTCCTTGAAGGCCGGCATGCCGGCGCGGCCCGACAGCACGGTGGCCGTCAGCGGGGCGGCGTCGCCCTGGACGAAGGGGTCGCCGGCCAGGGCCGGGAACGCGCCCTTCACCCCCTTGCCGGTGGTCTGGTGGCAGGCCGAGCAGTTGTCGTTGAACAGCGACTGCGGCGTGGCGGCCAAGGCCGTCGTGGAAGCGGCGGACACGGCCAGCAGGCCGCAAACGAAGGCGATCGAACGACTCATGGAAACTCCCCGAGGAACGGTGACGAAGGCATAGCGCGACTTCACGCCTTGATCACCCGCGCATGGATCTTGCCGATCTGCTGCCAGGCCGACTCGATGGCGCCCGCCTGCCAGCCGCCCAGATAGGTCAGGTGCTCGCCGGCCAGATAGACGCGGCCGTCGGGCTCGGTCAGGACCGGATAGGCGTTCTTGCGCCCCTCCTCGCCCCACTCGGCCCAGCCGCCCAGATTGAACTCGGCCAGGTGCCAGCTGAACGAGAAGGCGTTCTCGAAGTTCTCGGCGTATTCGGGGAAGATCTTCTGGCCGGCCGCCACGGCGAAGGCCGCGCGGTCGGCGGGGCTCTTGGCGCTGATCTTGGCCGCCTCGCCGCCGAACGCGTAGTAGCCCAGCAGCACGCCCTTCTGCCCCTGCCAGCCGGTGGACGGCAGGGTGATCGTGCCGATGCCCGGCATGTCGTTGTAGATGTGGCCGCCGTAGATGAAGTGGTTCTCCTCCCAGAAGCGGGTCTTCATCTGCAGGCCGATCTTGTTGACCGGCGCGTAGGACACGCCCGACATCGCCGCCTTGAACGGCTTGGAGAAGTCGGCGTCGACATTCTTGAGCACGCTGAGCGGGATGGTGCAGACGCAGTAGTCGGCCTCGATCACGTCCTGCTCGCCGAACTTGTCGCGGTAGGTGACCTTCACGCCCTTGTCGGACTGCTTGATCTTCTCGACCACGCACGAGTAGCGGATCATCGACCCGACGTGCTTCTCGAAGCCCTTGGCGATCTGGTCCATGCCGCCGATCGGCTGCAGCATGGTTCGCTGCTGCTCGTAGCCGGCGACCGAGCTCAGCACCCGCCAGGCCTTGGAGTGCAGCACGTCCGTCAGGCTGTAGGGCTTGGACGGCTTGCCCGGGCCCGGATCGACGCCGGCGCCGGGATGGACCTCGAAGCCCCGCCCCTCGGTCCCCGTATAGGCCAGGTCGGTCGGCGACAGCCGCCCCTCGTTGATCATGTAGGCCACGAAGAGGTCGCGGTCCTCGGGCGTCAGCGGCGCGTCGAGCTGGCCCTTGGAGGCGGCCTTGGCGATCAGCTCGGCGGCGTAGCCGCGGGCGTCGGCGGCGATCTCGCCCTTGCGGATCGGCTTGCCGGCCAGCGGGCCGTCGCCCTTCTCGAAATAGACGTAGGCCGCGTCGTTGTCGTTGACGAAGCTCTCCAGCTGCACCCCGAACAGCTTGGTGTAGTGCAAGGTCGAACGGTGGTGGTACGGGATCCGCCACGGGCCGTGGTTGATATAGAGCCCCTCGTCGAACTCGCAGGTCTGGCTGTTGCCGACCAGGTCGGTGTGCTGGAAGCCCTTGCGCGCCGTCTGGCAGCGGCCGCCGGCGAAGGACCGGGCCTCGATCACCTGGACGCTGTAGCCGGCCTTGGTCAGTTCGTAGGCGGCGGTCATGCCGGCCAGGCCCGCGCCCAGCACCACGACCTTGGTTCCCTTGGCGTCGCCTTCCAGCTTGGGCGGGGCGGCCTGGGCCGAGGCGAAACCGAAGCCCAGGGCGTCCATGCCGGCCATCGCCAGCGACACCCCGCCGAAGGCCGCCAAGCCCTCGAAAAACCGTCGCCGCGTCAGAACGCCACCCGACACGACCGTCGATTGATCACCCATACCGTCCCCGATTTTTCTTGTCGCGAAAGGCCGCCTGCGAGCCAGGCGATCGCCTTGGGTATGTCAGACGACGTTGTTTCAACAACAATGCGAAAAACTCGATCTTCTTATGAGAAAGCCCCCGGCGCCCCGCCCTTGGGCGCCTAAAGCCAGGCTTGTGCGGAGAGCGGGCGGCCTGAAATTTCACGCCCGGGAACGCGATTTGACCGATCGGCCGGCGCGCGCCGGAAGGTTTGCCGAAAACGCAGAAAAGCCGGGCGCGAGGCCCGGCTTTTCCTTGGTTTTTCAACCGATAAGGCGCGGTCAGAAGCTGTAGGTGACCTTGCCGTAGTAGTAGCCGCCGTTGATGCCGAAGGGCGAGAACGAGGGATACTGGGTGACGTAGCCGTTGCTGTTGTTCTTCAGGTAGTGCTCGCGCAGCAGCCCGTTGATCCGGTTGGGGTAGTAGTTGAGCAGGTTGTTGGCACCGATCGACACCTTCACGCTGTCCAGGACCTGGTAGCTGAGGTCCAGGTCGGTGATCATCGCCGGCTTGATCTTGGTCTTCATCAGCGCCGACGAACCGCTGTCGGTGCTCAGGCCCGAGGTCTCGCCGTAGAAGGTCTCCTTCAGGTTCATCGCGAACTTGCCCAGGCTCCAGTAGCCGCCGGCGATGACCTTGTACTTGGGCGAGGTGTCTTCCAGGTTGGCGATCGCGATGGCGTCGAACAGGGTCAGCGTCGGGTCCAGGCCCGGCGGGTTCGGCGCGATCTTGGTCACCTCGGTCTTGTTGTAGCTGGCGCTCAGCGACCAATCGACCCGGCCCCAGTCGCCGAAGTCGCTGTAGTAGGTGCCGACGAAGTCGATCCCCTTGGTCTTGGTGTCCAGGCCGTTGACGAACATGTTGGCGCCGACGCTGTAGGTGGCGTTGGTGCGGATCGTCGGGTCGACATTGACGCCGTTGGCCGCCAGGGCCGCGATGACCGCCGGCGAGACGATGCCGTTGGTCACCTTGTTGCCGTTCACGGTGATCACGTTCTCGCCGTACAGCGTGCCCGAGCTGACGATGCGGTTCTTGATTTTGATCTGGTAGGCGTCCAGCGTCATGGTCAGCTTGGGCGCCAGGTGGGTGACCAGGCCGACGCTGATGTTCTCGGACTTCTCGGGCTTGAGGCCGTTGATGCCCAGCAGGGCCGCGCCGGGCGAGTTTGGCGGCAGCTGGCCGCTGATCGAGCTGGGCGAGACGTTGATGCCCGAATAGTAAGACTCCGCCAGGGTCGGGGCGCGGAAGCCGGTGCTGACCGTGCCGCGCACGGCGACGGCCGGCGAGAAGTCGTAGCGGCCCGTCAGCTTGGCGACGGTGGTGTCGCCGAAGTCGCTGAAGTCCTCGTAGCGGACCGCGGCGTCCAGCTTCAGCGGCTCGATCGGGCTGACGGCCAGGTCGACATAGACCGCCTTGTTGTTGCGCTTGTGCTTGCCGGCGTTGACCGGGGCGAAGCCGAAGTACGACTGCGAGCCGCCGCCGTAATAGGTGGCCACCTCGCCGGCCGTGATCTCGTAGCTTTCCTTGCGGTATTCGGCGCCGGCCGCGAAGGTCAGGGGGCCGGCCAGGCCGACGTCGAACTCGTGGCTGACGTCGAGGGTGTTGCTCCACTGGGTGTTGATGAAGCCGCCCGCGTGGATGTCGGTCGGCGTGTAGCCCTTGGCCGTCGTCGTGGAGGTGTCGGCGTAGAGCGAGGCGTTGGCCGTATCCAGCACGTTGACGGAGTCGTCGTCCTTGCCCCAGGTCGAGCTCAGGTCCCAGTTCCAGGCGTTGGTCACGCCGCTGATCCCGCCGGTGATCGCGTAGTCGGTCTCGGTGATCGACTCCTTGGGATCGAAGCCCAGCGGGAACGGGATGTCGGTCGCCATCTTGCCCTTCACGACGTTGGGCAGGCGGTAGTTCTCGTGCGCGGCGCTCCATTTCCGCGCGATGGTGCCGAAGCTGTAGACCTCGATGTCCGGGGTGACCTGGACGCCGCCGTTATAGGCCAGCACGGTCTGGCGGTACTGGGCGTCGCCCGAGATGCGGTTCACGTACGGCCAGTTCGGCGCGTTGATGACCTGCGGATAGCTCTTGGCCGGGCTGTTGGTGGCGCCGGTGTTGTAGGGCGTGTCCACCACGCGCGGGTCGTAGGCCCCGCGGAAGCTGTAGCCGTGGTACTTGGTCTCGCCGGTCAGATTCAGGTACGAGTTCTCGGTCGGCGCCAGGCCGACGTTGATGGCCAGGTCGCCGGTCGTGCCGCCGCCGTCCATGTAGCCGCCGCCGTTGATGATCACCTCACCGCCGGACGTGGCCTTCTTCTGGATGATGTTGATGACGCCGGCGATGGCGTCGGTGCCGTACTGGGCGGCCGCGCCTTCCAGCAGCACTTCGACGTGCTCGACCGAGGCCAGCGGGATGAAGTTCAGGTCCGCGGCGGCGCCGCCCTGATAGGCCCCGCCCAGCACGGCCAGGTTGGCGGTGCCGTGACGGCGCTTGCCGTTCAGCAGGACCAGGGTGTGGTTGGGGCTGACGCCGCGCAGCTTGGCCGACAGGGTCAGGGCGGCGGTGTCACCGCCGAAGGCCTGGGCGTTGAACGACGGCACGTTCTGGGCCAGGGCCTGGATCATGTCCGGCTGGCCGGTCTTCTTGAGCACGTCGCTGCCCAGGACGGTGATCGGCGCGGGGCTGTCGACGGCCTTCATGCCGGTGGTGCGCGTGCCGGTGACGATCACGGCCTCGAGTTCGGCGACGTCGGGAGAAGGTTCCGGAGTGTCGGCTGCATAAGCATTTGCAGCAATGGCGAAAGCGATTCCGACGGTCGAAACTCCCGCGAACAGGATGTTACGCGAACGACTATTCATGTATACCCCCTCGTGCGCCGTCTAGGCGCGATTGTTTTTCTCCTCTCTGACGTTTCCCGATGGTCGTGTTCTTGTCATTGAACGCGAATACAGACGCAACTCACGGCGATGCCGCGATTGAAACAGTTCGTCGAAGCTGAAATTTCTGCAAGCGCCGCGACCGTCACGGGACCGTAACGGGGGCCTTCAGGCCCTCCGGCGCCCCTTTGCACGGCGCCCGCCATGCTTTTTGTGCAGTGCGATGATCAGGATTCCGGCGCCGGGGCGACCTTCGCGTCCCACCGCCGGGGCGGCCGATTTCCACGGACTTTTCCGTAGGCGCACGAGAGGACCCACGGCCCGGTCAGGGGACGAACAGACTCCGCCCCGCATGCTTTCCGTCGGCCGAACGGGCCCGGACCTCGACTCGCCCGGCGACCGGCGCGTCCGGCGCATAGGGCCGCCAGGCGCCGCCCTCGACCCGGTATTCGATCGGTAGGCCGGGGAACTCGACATTGGCCCGCAGCCTGCCGTCCTCGACCACCGCCCCGACCGTGGGGATCCGGTAGGCCACGCCGGCCGCGTCCAGCCGCGCCAGTTCGCGCCCGCCCAGCAGGTTGGCGAAGGCGGCCCAGTCGGCGTCGCGCCGGGCCCGCATCGCGTCGGTGAAGGCGCCGGTCGTGGGATCGTAGCCCTTGCCCGGGACGTAGGGCGTCTCCCAGTTGGCGCCGTGCCAGGCCCGCTCGGCCAGGGCCAGCAGGCGCGGGTACAGCATGTAGTCGACCTGGGCGTCCGAACGGATCGTCTCGCTCCACAGCTGGCCCTGCAGGCCGTTGAAGCGCACGCCGGGCTCCAGCGGGTGGTCGTCCTTCGAGGCCTGGGGCCTGCCGCGCAGGTCGGCCCACAGCTCGGCGTGGGCCGGCAGGTTCTCGGGCATGAAGTCGAACACCTTGCGGGTGTCGGTGGCGCGCGAGGGCCAGTCGTAGCCGCGCTCCTTGGGGTCGGCGGCCTGGGGGCTGTCGAAGTACATCACCTCGGGCGTCGAGATCACCACCTCCCAGCCCTGGTTGGCCTGGACGTGGGCGCTGGCGGGCCCCTCCCCGGCCAGGGCGCCCCAGTTATTGGAGTGGACCTTGGCCGGCATGCGGTCGGGCTTGGCGTGGCCCATGCCGTCGCTCCAGCCGGCCGGCGTCACGCCCTTCTGCGCCAGCAGGGCCGAGACCTTCTCGATGAAGTGGCCGCCCAGGTCGGCTGGCTTGATCCCGGTCTTGGCCTCGTAGGCCGCGCAGGCCGGCGAGGCGCTCCAGGCGCCGGGCGTCTCGTCCGCGCCGATGTGGTAGCGGGTCAGCGGCTGGCCGGCGGCCGCGTGCAGGGCGGCCATCTCGTCCACCACCTTGCCCAGGAAGGCGTAGGCGCTGTCGAGGCACACGTTGATGGTGTTGTCGTCGTAGTGCTGGATGCTGCTGTAGACGCTCTTGTTCTCAGCCTCGCTCAGCAGATAGCGGCCGGCCTCGGCCTCCGGCGCCCCTTCGGCGCGCAGGCGAGCGGCGCGGGCCTCCATCGCCTTGATCGCCGCCCGCGAATGGCCCGGCATGTCGAAGGACGGGATCACCTGGATATGCCGCGCCTGAGCCGCGCGGACGATCTCGATGTAGTCGGCGCGCGTGTAGTAGCCGTTGACTGGCGTCGACGGGTCCGGCCCCGCGCCCAGCTGCGGCAGCAGGCAGGTCCGCTCGCCGGGATCGTGGCAGCGGCGCGAACCGATGTCGGTCAGCTCCGGCAGCCCCGCGATCTCGACCCGCCAGCCTTCGTCGTCGGCCAGATGCAGGTGCAGGCGGTTCAGCTTGTAGGCCGCCATCTGGTCGAGGATCGCCAGGATCTCGGCCTTGGAGTGGAAGTTGCGGGCCACGTCGACATGCAGGCCCCGGAAGTCGAAGCGCGGGGCGTCGTCGACCGTCAGCAGCGGAACCGTTCGCCGGGCGTCCACCAACTGGGCCAGCGAGGCCAGGCCGTTGGCCGCGCCCTCGGGGTCGGAGGCGACGATCTCGATCCCGCTCGTCTTGATCGCCAGCCGATAGCCGCCCAGGGCCAGCTTCTCGTCGGGAACCAGCCGGACCCGCAGCGGGACGCCCCGGGCGCCCTCGCCCGCCCCGGCCTTTGCCAGACGGCCGAGCGCCGCCTCGAGCTCGGCGCGCGGCAGGCCGCCGACCGAGACCTTCACGCCGCGCGACAGGTCCAGCGATCCGCCCTTCGGGTCCGGCCTGGTCCTCAGCGGCGTGGGCAGGACCGCCGTGGCCGGAACGGGCTGGACGCTGGTCCCGGCGGCCGCGTTGACCGCATAGACCCGGGCCGCCGTGGCCCAGACCGTGGCGTCGGCAGCCGAACCGCCGGCCAGCCGGGCCTCGTCGGTGAAGGGGGCCACGAACGGCAGGCTTTCCAGGCCGGTCTCGGGATCGACCACGGGCCGGGTGCTGGCGACGGTCCGCGCCGCCAGCCCGTCGCCGGCCACATAGTAGTTGGGCATCGGGTACAGCTCGGACAGCTGATGGCCCGCCAGCTTCAGGGGGATGCGGACCGGCCGCCCCGGCGCGAAGCCGGCGAAGGCCGCCGTGGGGGTCAGGCGATAGAGGTCGCCGTTGATGTGGCTCAGGGCGAAACCGTCGTTGTCGGCCTGCAGGATCGGGGTGACGCTGCTGAAGTAGATCGACCAGCCGGCGGCGGGAGCCTTGGGCGCCGTCAGGTTCAGCTCGGCCAGATGGCACGACGGCGACGGCGCGCACACGGCGGGGGCCGGACGGTTGTCCAGCACCTGGTAGCGCACCTGCAGCTCGGCCGCGAAGCGGTCCAGCTGATCCTGGGTGGGCTGGGCGTGGGCTGCGGTCGTCACGAGCGTCAGGGCGGTGAGCGCGAACAGGCGTCGTGACATGGAGGCTCCCCGGGGTTTTGGCGTACCGTAACCCTCTCCCGGCGGTCGAGGCTAGGACGGGGACATGCACATGTGCATGTCCCCAGCCGCACTCAGCAGCCCGGTCCCGCCCCCAGCGGCAGGCAGCGCCCGTCCACGTCGGCGGGGACCGGCACGCCCGTCACCGCCGCGATCGTCGGGGCGATGTCGACCGTCTCGATCGGCAGCACCCGCTCGCGGGCCGGGCCGCCCTTCCACCAGAACAGGATCGGCACCCGGCGGTCGTAGTTCCACGGGCTGCCGTGGCTGGCCACGTAGGTCGCGCCCGCCGAGGCCGGGGTCTGGTACGGCTGGAAGGCCACCAGGATGTCGCCCACCCGGCCGGGGTAGGCGCTGCGGCGCATGCGCTCGGCGACGCTGATCTCGTCCGGCGGCGTGCCCTTGGGCGGCGGGGCCATCGTGAACAGGGTGTTGGAGTCGTAGGCGGCGTAGACCTCGGGCCGCTTGGCCAGGACCGCCAGGGCCGCCGTCGTGATCCGGGCGTGGTCGCCGACCGTCGGCGTCTTGCCGTCGGGGCCGACCACGTAGAGCGACTCGATCCCGCCGGCCTGGACCAGCGGATCGTAGGCCAGGGCCAGCTGACCGCGCAGCGTCGCGTTCAGGTCCTTCAGCCACTGGGCGGGCGGCACCCGGCCGGCGTCGTAGCCCTGCTGGGCCAGGCGCTCGGGGAAGTCCGAACCGCCGTGGTCGGCGGCCAGCACGACCAGGACCTGGCCCTTGACCTTGTCGAGGCTGTCGAGGAACACGCCCAGCCGGTCGTCCAGCCGCAGCAGGTGGTCGCACATCTCCGGCCCCTTGGTGCCGAAGCGGTGGCCGATGAAGTCGGTGGCCGACAGGCTGATCGTCAGGACGTCGGTCGCCTCGCCGTCGCCCAGCTTGAACTCGTCGCGCAGGGCCTGGGCCGCGTCGAGCGTGACCCGGTCGGTGTAGGGACTGACCGACAGGTCGTCGGTCGCCGTCGCCTCGTCCTTGGGCGCCGGGCGCGGCAGGGCCGCGCGCCACGACCGGCCGCCGGTGACGTAATCGTCCTCCAGCGCCGCGCAGCGCTTGTCGCCATAGGTCCAGGTGAACGGATGCTTCTTCTGGTCGGCTGTCAGCTTGGCGTTGAACGCCGCCACCGGGGCCAGCTTGGCCTTGGCGTCCTCGCCCGGCGAGACCCAGGTGGTCATGCCGAAGCGGGTCTCCAGCCAGAACACCCCGTCGGCCTTGTGACCGGCCATGTTGATCGCGCCGCGGTCCTTGCCCGACACGGCGTAGACCCGGCTCTTGGGCGACACCGCCTTCAGCCAGTCGCCATAGGCGTCGGCCATCAGCAACTTGGGGCTGGCCAGACGGCCGCCGCCCGACGGGTCGTTGGCCAGGACGACCGACGGATCGGCCAGGCAGTAGGTCTTCTTGCCGGTCGCCAGGTCGTAGAAGTCGTTGGCGACGATGCCGGTCTTGTTTGGATACTTGCCCGTCAGCAGGGTGGAGTGGCCGGGGCAGGTCTCGGTCATGCCGTGCGACTGGAAGCCGCTGGGATAGACCGTCCCCTGCCGCGCCATCCGGCCCAGGCCGCCGTGGAAGTCGGCGCGATACTGCTCGAACAGGCTGGCGCTGAACTGGTCGATCGAGATCACCACCACCAGCTTGGGCTTGGGCGTCTCGACCGGCGCGGCGTGCGCCAGGGGAGCGGCGAGGACGGCGGCGCTGAAGGCCGCGGCGGCGACGGTTTTGGGCAAGCTGAACATGGGCGATCAACAAGCACTGTCACAAAACCGTCGCAAGCCGGAACTGAGCGAACGCTGGGTTTTGCGTCACACCGGCGCGTGGCTGACGAACTCCACCAGCCGGCCGTCCGGATCGTGGGCGAAGCCGGCGTAGTAGTGGGGATGGATCTGCGGCAGCACGGCCGGGACCCGCTCCTGGACGCCGCCGTGCTGGCCGGCCAGGCCCCAGGCGCGGTCGACCGCCGCCCGGTCGGCGGCGACGAAGGCGTAGTGCACGTCGACCGACGGCTCGCCCTCGCAGATCCAGAAGTCGAGCCGGCCGCCGTTCGAGCCGAAGCCCTTCTTGGGACCGTCCACCACCAGGCGATAGCCGGTGGGTTCCAGGACCTGGCGGTAGAAGGCCACGCAGTCGTCCAGGCGGCGGGTGCGGATTTCGAGGTGATCGAGCAAGGGAGCGACCTTTCAGGGGAGCGAAACGACGCCGTGACGTGTAGCCGCGCCGGTCTGTCGTTTGGCGGCGAAGACCGGTCGCAGAACGCGGAAATTCGGCGTTCGCGCGCCTGGATTTGGCGTAGGCTGGCTCCCATGAAACTCGACCGCTTCGACCGCCAGCTGCTCAACCTCGTCCAGGAGGACGCGGGCCGCACCTCCGAGGACCTGGCCCAGCGGGTGGCCCTGTCGCCCTCGGCCGTGCAGCGTCGCCTGCGCAAGCTGAAGGAGGCCGGCGTCATCGTCCGCCAGACCGCCGTGCTGGAGCCGCGCAAGGTGGGACGGCCGACCTTCTTCATCGTCTCGCTGGAGGTCGAGCGCGACCGGCCCGAGCTGCTGACCCAGCTGCGCACCTGGCTGGCGGGCCAGGAGCACGTGCAGCAGGCCTTCTACGTGACCGGCGAGGCCGACTTCATCCTGGTGGTCACCGCCCCCGACACCGAGACGTATGACGCGCTGATGGCGAGGCTGACCATCGAGAACCCCAACGTGCGCAAGTTCACGACCAACGTTGCGCTGGGGGTGGTCAAGCGCGGACTGACGATCCCGGTTTCGCTGGACGAGGACTAGGCCGGGGGCGACACAGGGGACACACACTCGCCCCACCGCTGTGGCCGTCCTGGCGAGACCGTGGGGCGAGTGTATGTCCCCACCTTCGTCACCGAAGCCCCGTCTCCAGCGCCCGCGCCGCCTCGCTCGGCGAAACCTTCCCCGCATCGCGATCCACCGAGAAGTTCGCGCGCTGCATCGCCTCCACCGTGATCGCGCCGTCCAGCCCGGCCAGGGCCTCGCGCAGCCGGCGGTCCTGCGCCCGTCCCGGCGCGATCAGCAGCACCGCGTCGTACGGCGGCAGCGCGCCCTTGGGGTCGCCCAGCACCACCAGGTCGTCGGCGGCGATACGGCCGTCGCTGGAGAAGGCCGAGATCACGTCGGCCTCGCCCGAGCCCAGGGCGCGGTACATGAAGGTCGGCTGGAACTGCCGCTTGGCCTTGAACCTCAGGCCGTAGGTCGTCTCGACGCTGGTCCATTCGGGCCGCGAGAAGAACTCCAGGTCGCCGCCCATGGTCAGCTGCGGGGCCTTGGCGGCCAGGTCGGACAGGGTCCTGATCCCCAGCGCCTGGGCGCGGTCGCGGCGCATGGCCAGGGCGTAGGCGTTCTCGAAGCCCAGCGGGGCCAGCAGCACCACGCCGTCGCGGCGCTTCAGCTCGGCCCGCAGGCCGTCCAGCACGGCGGCCCGGCCGGGGTTGTCCTTGCGGCCCAGGACGTTGGCCCACAACGTGCCGGAATAGTCGACATAGGCGTCGATCTCACCGGCCGCGAGGGCGCGGTAGGCCACCGCCGAGCCCAGATTGATCTTGCGGTCGACCTGGGCGCCCTTCGCCTCCAGCCGGTCGGCCATCAGCTCGGCCAGGATGTACTGCTCGGAGAAGTTCTTGGCCCCGATCACGTAGCGGGCCGGTCGCGGCGCCAGGTCGGCGGCCAGGGGCGCGACAGCGACGGCCAGGCCGACCGCCAGGCCCAGCAGGCCCGCGCCCCACAGCCGGCGGTCGCGCCGCTCGGCCCCGCGCTCGACCAGGCCCAGCAGCTGGTCCACCACCAGGGCCAGGGCCGCCGAGGCGACGCAGCCGGTCAGGACCATCGCCCAGTTCTCGGTCTGCAGCCCCGAGAAGATGTAGTCGCCCAGCGAGGTCTGGCCGACGGGCGTGGAGAGGGTCGCCGCCCCGATGGTCCACACCGCCGCCGTGCGCACGCCGGCCATGATCACCGGCGCGGCCAGGGGCAGCTCCACCCGCCACAGCCGCTGGCCGTCGGTCATGCCCACGCCCCGCGCCGCCTCGACCACCGCCGGGTCCACGCCCGTCAGGCCGGTCACCGTGTTCCGCAGGATCGGCAGCATCGAATAGAGGGTCAGGGCCAGCAGCGACGGCAGGAAGCCCAGGGCCGAGAAGCCGTGGCCGAACGCGCCCTTGGCCAGGTTCGAGAGCAGCAGCAGCAACGGATAGAACAGGGCCAGCAGGGCCAGGCTGGGAATGGTCTGGACCAGTCCGGCCAGGGCCAGGGACGGCCAGCGCAGGCGCGGGCTGCGGGCGGCCAGCACGCCCATCGGCAGGGCGATCAGCAGCCCCAGTCCCAGGGCCGCCGCCGACAGCACGACGTGCCAGGCCAGGCGGCCCGGCAACAGGGAGAGGAGCCCGCTACTCACCGGCGATCTCCCGCATCCGGGCGGCCTGGCGGCGCGGGGCCTGCATCAGGGCCTCGACGGCCGGGTCCGGGTGACCGGCCAGCAGCGCCCGGGGCGTGTCGTCGGCGATGATCCGGCCCTGGCTCATCACCACGATCCGGTCGGCCAGCAGCACGGCCTCGGCGATGTCGTGGGTGACCATCACCGTGGTCAGGGAAAGCTGGTCGTGCAGGCGGCGGACGTCGTCGGCCAGGGCGATGCGGGTCACCGAGTCCAGCGCCCCGAACGGTTCGTCCATCAGCAGGATCGCGGGCCGCGCCGCCAGGGCCCGGGCCACGCCCACCCGCTGGCGCTGGCCGCCGGACAGGGCGGCGGGACGTCGAGCGGCGACCTCGCGCGGCAAGGCGACCAGGTCGAGCAGCTCGGCGGTCCGCGCGCCGATCGCAGCGGCGTCCCAGCCCAGCAGGGTCGGGACGATCCCAATGTTCTCGGCCACGGTCAGGTGCGGGAACAGGCCCACCTCCTGGAAGACGTAGCCGATGCGCCGCCGCAGGGTCGGGCCGTCGAGGTCGGCGGCGGCCGCCCCGTCGATCAGCACCCGGCCGCCGTCGGGCGCGACCAGGCCGTTGATCGTCTTGAGCAGGGTGGTCTTGCCCGCCCCCGACCCGCCGACCAGGGCCACGAACTGGCCCCTGGCGATGGACAGGGAGGCGGGCTGGAGGACGGTCTGGCCGTCATAGGCCTTGCGCACCTGGTCCAGGACGATCGCGTCGGTCATGGGGCTCCGAGAGGGACGTGCTGTCGCAGGGACGTCCTGTCACAGTCAGTCAGAACGCGCGGCATGGGAAGCCTAATGCTTCAGCTGATTCCCGGCGCGCGCGACGCGACGGGGAGCGGCTCCCAGGAGACCCATCATGACCCTCGCCGTCGACGGCCGCCCGTTCCAGGCCTCGCCGTTCGAAGCCCGTGTCCTGCCCGCCCGCAAGCGGGCCCGCGCCGCCCTGGCCCGCCTGCGCTGGGCCGTCGCGGCCATGGTCCTGCTGAACGCGATCGTCTGGGGCGGCATGATCGCCACGGCGCGGGGCGTTATTGACGTGCACCGGCTGGTGGACGAGGCCCAGGCCGTGGCCGCGACCTGGATCGCCGCCCTGCCCCAGGTGAACATCACCATCACCCGCTGAGGCGGGAACCTCACTCGAACCAGTCGTCCAGCGTCGCCCGGGATCCTTCCACGGGGCGGAAACCTGCTGCCCGATCGTCCTCTCCGCATGGACGATCGACGCCGCGGCTTTGGCGAGCCGTAAAAACCCATGACGCGAACAAGGCTTTTTCGCGCGCTCTAGTTGCGCTGCGCCAAAACTCGCCCTAAGACTCCCTCATAGGTCGATATCAATGCACTTGCGTCTTATGGAAGAAATTCCGGGAAGACGAGCTGACCAGGAGCGCCGTCGATGATCCGCCTCTCCTCCCCCAAGACCGCCCCCAAGTCCTTGCTCCGCCTGGCGGCGGTCGCGGCGGGCGCCGTTCTGGCCGGCGGCCTGCTGATGGCCTGCTCGGCCAAGGCGCCGACCGGGGCGGCCAAGGCCGAGCTGGCGACCACGCCGATCAGCATCAGCTCCACGCCGCCCGGCGAGCTCAACCCCAACGGCGGCGGGGCGGCCAAGGCCACCCTCGACCAAGCCGCCGCCTTCGCCTGGCAGGAATTCATCGCCCTGAACTGGCCGGCCAAGATCCAGACCGGCGCGGTCGGCGACCGCGACACGCCCGCCGCCGACTGCCTGTTCGGCGACCCGAACTGCGCCGCCCGTCCGCTGACCTGGCAGACCTTCCGCGGCAAGGCCGAGATCTTCACGGCCGGGGCCACCCAGCCCTACGATCAGATCCCGACCTACGCCGACGTCTACAACTCGCCGATCGCGCCCTGCAACGGCGGCCAGCCGCCCGCCCAGGCGGCCTGGGTCAATCTGGACGAGACCACCGAGATCACCCTGGCGGCCATGTACGCCGGGGTCGGGGTGGCCACGCCCACCCCCGACAACAGCGCCCCGCAGCTGATCCGCTTCATGGCCAAGGCCAACCGGGCCGAGTTCGACTACGTCCAGAAGATCGGGGCGGTGAACGGTCCCTCGCGCGCCCTGCGCACGGCGACGATCAACTACTTCAAGACCCAGGGCGACCCGCCTCCCGGCGGGACCAGCTATGTCAGCCTTCCCAACAACACCATCGAGATCAAGGCCGGCTGGCGGATGCTGAACCCCGCCAAGGAAGACGCGACCCGGTTCCACACCACCAAGGTCCGCTACTACGAGGGCACGGGCGACGCGCTCTGCTACAACGAGGCGACCTGGGGCCTGGTGTCGCTGCACATCATCCAGAAGACCCCCTCGGCGCCCTATTTCATCTACGCGACCTTCGAACAGGCCGACAACATCCTGACCACCGCCGGCAAGCCGGTCGAGGACGCCGACGGCGCCGTCGCCGGCCTGCCGCCCTGCCGGTCGGACCAGAGCGCGCCCTGCCCGACGATCCCGGCCCTGACCTTCAACGACACCGGCACCGTCGCGCCCAGCCAGGTGCCGCCGAACGTCACCCTGAACCCGGCAAACGCCGCCTACTGCACGACCAGCACGTCGCAGCTGCCGCAGAACCAGGCCTACTACCTGAACACCTCGACCCTCACGGCCCTGCCGGTCGGCGGCTTCGTCTGCATCAACTACCGGGCCAACCCGATCCCGCCGGTGATCGTCAACGCCAACAAGACCGCCCACGCGGCGATCGCCGCCTACAACACCGCCAACAAGATCAAGAGCTCGCCGTGGGCCTTCTACAAGCTGGTCAACGTGCAATACACGCCGATCGACAAGACCCAGCCCGGCTTCTACACGGGTAACGATCCGAACACCGACAAGAACCCGGCCAGTTATTACCTGGCCAACATCATGGTCGAGACCAACCGCCCGCTGCAGATCTTCAGCGGCGGCCTGGTCGGCGCCGTGGGCGGGGTCGGCGGCACGGGCGCCAATTCGGACTACGCCTCGCAGTTCGACGAGCCCGGCGGCGGCACCCACAAGAACACCTATTTCCAAACCGTCGGCCACGACATGGGCGGGTGCATGGGCTGCCACGGCAGCCAGGGCCAGAGCCTGGGCGGCGACTTCAGCGTGATCCTGGCGCGCGGCATCGTGGGCACGCCGGAATCCGTGCCGGGCATCTCAAGCTCCGGCGCGCAGGTGGTTCCCAACAAGAACCGCGCACTCGTCTACCGGCGATAGGGCCGACACCCTTCCGCCGAACCATTCTCTCCAGCCATTTCCTTCGAAGGGGAAAGCCATCATGGCCAACGTTCGTGAACTGCTCGCCGCCGGCCTGACCTGCCCGACCAGCGTCAGCTTCGCCACCGATATCGCGCCGCTGTTCAACAGCACCGACATCAGCCACATGAAGAACGTCACCGGCGGCAAGCTGGACCTCAGCAACTATGACAGCGTGGTGATGTGGTCGAGCGCCATCTACGGCAAGGTGCAGTCGGGCGACATGCCGCCCTTCCCCGCGCCCGCCTGGACGGAGGAACAGGTCAACCTGTTCGGCTGCTGGATCCAGCTGGGCTGCAAGCCCTAGGGACGCTTTGGGGGCCTCGTCCTAGCCGAGGCCCGTCGGCCCCTAGATCGGCATCCGCATGATTTCCTGGTAGGCTGAGATCACCTGGTCGCGCACGGCCATCACCGTGTCCAGGCTGGCCTCGGCCGAGGAAATGGCGGTGACCACGTCGATGAGCTCGGCCTTGCCGGCCGCCTGCTGGGCCATCTTGGTTTCGGCCGCGCGGGTCTGGTGCAGGGTGTCGGTCATGGCCGACTTCAGCATCTGGCCGAAGTCCATGGCCTTCTTCGGGGCCTCGGCCCCGCCGATCGACGGCATGGCCATGGAGCCCTGGGCGGCGTAGGCCTTGGCGGCCGCGAGCGCGGTGATCATCGCCTAGGTCCCTTACTTGCGCAGGATGTCGAGCGTGCGCGCTTCCATGGCGCGCGACGTCTCGATGACGTTCATGTTGGCTTCGTAGGCGCGCTGCGCCTCTTTCATGTCCAGCGCCTCGACCAGGGTGTCGACGTTGGGCAGCTTGACGTAGCCCTTGGCGTCGGCGGCCGGGTTGCCGGGATCGTACTCGGTCTTGAAGTCGCTGCGGTCGGGATCGACCGAGGTCATGGCCACGCCCTCGCCGCCGGCCACCTGGGCCGGCTTGAACACCGGCACCTGGCGGCGATAGGGATCGCCGCCGGCCGTGCGGGCCGTCGAATTGGCGTTGGCGATATTCTCGGCGATCACCCGCATGCGGCCCTGCTGGGCCTTCAGGGCGCTGGCGGCGATGGCCATGGTCGCCATCGACTGGGAGCGGATCTCGGTCATCTAGGCGTTCCCCCTTGGAGATTTTTGCAAAAAATCTCCAAACTAAAAGTTGGCGTGTGGCGGACGCCGAAACCGGCGGCCACTTTCGGCTGCCACACGCTAGCTGCCCGGACGGCGCGTGGCCGTCTTCAGCATGGCCATGGACTTCTGGTAGAAACCGACGGCCGCGTCGTAGTTCATGCGCGCGTCGGTCATCTTGAGCATCTGGTCCTCGAGCGTCACCGAATTGCCGTCGAGGGTGGTCTCGCTGTCGGCCTGCTCGGGCGAGCGCCACGGGCTGTACGGCTTGGACGGCGCCATGTGGGCGGCGCTGGTGGCGACCATCTGAACGCCGCTGGTGGCCTGCGACGACACCGGCCCGCCGCGATAGGGCTGGCCGGTCGCCTGCTGGTCCAGCGACGCCTTGAAGCTGTAGGCCTTCAGGTCGCGCGGCTGGTAGTCCGGCGTGTCGGCGTTGGCGACGTTCTGCGCAATGACCTTCTGCCGCTGGGACAGATAGCCCATGCGGCTCTTCAGCATCGCGAACAGGGGAATGTCATCGGGACCCATGCGAGTCATGGTGAAGAAACAGGGTTAATCACGCATTAAGGACCGTGCTGCACACCAAGGGTGCGGCCCCGGGTCGCGCCCTGCGCTATTCTCCTTCGCGACTCATCCGTACTCGTTCAGCCCCTCCTCATTCCCAGGCGTCATGGACATCTTCGAACTGATCCGCGCCGTCGCCGCCCTGGCCATCACCCTGGGCCTGGTGGGGCTGGCCGGCGTGGCGCTGCGCAAGTGGGGACCCGACGCGCTGTCGCGCATGACCGCCCTGCGCAAGGACCGCCGGATGCAGGTGGTCGAGACCCTGGTCCTGGACCCCACCCGCCGCCTGGTGCTGTTCACCCTGGACGGCGAGGAGCGCCTGCTGATGCTGGGCGAGGGCCAACTGCTGAACTGGGTCCCGAAGAAGCCCCGCAAGGCCCCCGCCCCGTCCCGGACGGATTCCGGCAAGCCCGCTTCCAACAAGTCCTCCGCGGAGACCGTGGTCTGATGCGCCGCCTGCTCAAGCTGATCACCGGCGCCGACCCCAAGGACCTTCGCCAGGCCGCGATCATCTCGGTGCTGGCCGGGCTGATCACCGTGATCGGCCCCGCCGTGGCCATGGCCCAGTCGGCGATCAATGTCGACCTGGGCACGGGAGCGGGCCTGTCCGAGCGCGTGGTGCAGATGGTCGGCCTGCTGACCGTGCTGTCGCTGGCACCGTCGATCGTGATCATGACCACCTCGTTCGTGCGGATCGTGGTGGTGCTGGGCCTGCTGCGCACCGCCATCGGCGTCCAGCAGAGCCCGCCCAACCCGGTGCTGATCAGCCTGGCCCTGTTCCTGACCGCCATCGTCATGGGTCCGACCTTCGAGCAGTCCTACGACGCGGGGATCAAGCCGCTGCTGGACAAGCAGATGGAGATGCCCGAGGCCTTCGACGCCGCCGCCCAGCCGGTGAAGGTGTTCATGCTGCGCCAGGTCGACCAGGACGACCTGGCCCTGTTCATCCGCCTGTCCAAGATCGAGCGCCCCAAGACCGCCGTCGAAACCCCGCTGAAGGTGGTGACGCCGGCCTTCATGATCTCGGAGCTGAAGCGCGCCTTCGAGATCGGCTTCCTGCTGTTCATCCCGTTCCTGGTCATCGACCTGGTGGTCGCCAGCGTGCTGATGAGCATGGGCATGATGATGCTGCCCCCCGCGACGGTGAGTCTGCCGTTCAAGCTGATCTTCTTCGTGCTAGTGGACGGCTGGCGCCTGGTCGCCGGCAGCCTGGTCGAGAGCTTCCAGCGCGGGGCCGGCGGCGGCTAGGGCGCTTTCGAGGAATCTAGAGAAGAAGAACTATGGGCGTTTTCGTACTGGGGTCGATCAATCTGGACGCCGTGGCGCGGGTCGACGACCTGCCCCGGCCGGGCGAGACGGTGGCCGGCATCTCGCTGGAACTGTTCCCCGGCGGCAAGGGCGCCAACCAGGCCGTCGCCGCCGCCCGCATGGGCGCGGCCACCCGCCTGATGGGCGCGGTCGGCAAGGAGGACAGCGGCCCCAGCCTGAAGGCCAAGCTGGCCGGCTACGGCGTGCAGGTCTCCGACGTCAGCGAGCTGCCCTCGATCCCGACCGGACAGGCCCACGTCTGGGTCGGGTCCAGCGGCGAGAACATGATCGTCGTCACCAGCGGCGCCAACGCCACCCTGACGCCCCAGCACGTGGCCGCCACGCCGCTGGAGGGCCAGCGCGTGCTGCTCTGCCAGTTGGAGACCCCCGCCCCGGCCATCGAGGCCCTGTTCCGGGCCGGCGTCGCCAAGGGCGCCCTGCGCATCCTGAACGCCGCCCCCGCCCTGCCCCAGGGCGCGGCGCTGTTCCCCCTGACCGACATCCTGATCCTCAACCAGACCGAACTGGCCACCTACGCCCGCCTGGACCACGAGCCCACGCGCCTGGAAGAGGTCAGCCGCGTGGCCCGCAAGCTGATGAGCCGCCCGGACCAGACGGTGATCGTCACCCTCGGCTCGGCCGGCGTGGCCACCGTCCGCCGCGACGAAGCCTTCCTGATCGAGGGCCGCAAGGTCAAGGCCGTGGACACCACCGGGGCCGGCGACTGCTTCTGCGGCGCCCTGGCCGCCAGCCTGGCCGCCGGCATGGACCTGCGCGAGGCGGTCGAACACGCCAACGCCGCCGCCGCCCTCTCGGTCCAGAAGGCCGGCGCCGCGCCCTCGATGCCCAGCCGTCGGGAAGTCGAGCAGTTCCTGGCGGGCTAGGCGCCTACCGCCGCCAAGTCACCTTGACGCCAAGGCCGCTGCGCAGCTGGGGCCGCACCTCGACGGGCGGCCGCGGCGACGCGGCGGCCGTGACCGCCGAATCCCAGCTGAGCCGGTAGCGCACCAGATAGCCGTCGTGATCCGACAGCCGCCGCCCCGTCCCGGAAGCGCCGAACAGCGTCTCGATCCGGATCGGCCGCACGGTCACTGGCCCGGCGCCGGCGAAAGCCTGCAGGTCCTGGGAGCGCAGCCAGGGTCGGGCGGCCGGGTCCCCCAAGGCCTGGCCCTCGCAGGGGTCGGCGACGCGGTTGCAGAATTCGCTGACCACCTGATACGGCCGCTCGGCGGACCGATAGTCGTAGCGGTCCGGGGCGTCGAGCACATTGAAATCGCCGCCGACCAGCAACGGCCGATCGGCGTCGCGATGGGCGTCGATGAAGGCCATCAGCTCTTCGGTCTGCAGGTTGTGGGCCCGCAGCGACCGGGCGATCGGCACCTTGGCGGCGCGACGCGAATTGAGGTGGGTGTTGACGATATCGATCGCGCCGGGCGCGCCCGGAAGCGCCAGGCGCGCCAGCATCACCCCCTTGTTGGCCAGGCAGTCGAAGCCGGCGCAGTAGCGGTAGGGCGTGTCTTCGACCTCCGTGATCGGCGCGTCGCTCAGCACGTGCAGGCCGGCGCCGGTGAACTTGCCCCAGCCCTCGCCGAACGACGGATACCGCACCGTGGCGTAGCGCCGTCCATCCGCCGGCCCCGCTCCCGAAGCCCGCTGGAAGCGGCTGGGTCCGCGCGCCCAGTAGCGGTAGCCGCTGGCCTCGACCAGGTCGCCGATCTCGCCGCGAAAGCCTTCCTGGATCAGCACCACGTCGGGCTGGCGGCCGTCGCGCCGCATCGTCGCCAGCTCGACCCCGATGGCCTTCAGGGCCTTGGCGCGACCCTTGGCCAGGGGCCAGGGCAGGCCCCGGACATTGTAGGTGAGCACGCTGATCTCTGCGCTGTGGGGGGCGGGCGGGACGACCGCGCCACCGCCCGTCGAGGCGCCGAGATCGATCGCGTCGGGGGCCAGGACCGCCACGGCGGGAACCAGGGCCAGAGTCGCCAAAATCATCATTCGCCGCTCCCAGACATGCGGGCCGCTTTGAATGACGAACCAGACCTTTGTCGTCGTTCAAGACGGCGCGTAGTTCAGACGCAGCCGGATGTTTACTGAGCTCTATTGCCGGCGAGGCCTGTTTCCGCTGAATCGGCGACGGCGAGGTGAAGCGGATGCGAAGGTTTTATTTTCGTGGTCGAGCGCCGACGACGGATAGCCGTCCTTCTAGCGCTCCGCGCCCCGGCCCTGGCTGGAGCCCATCGCGCCGATGTAGCCCAGCCCGGTCGCCCGGTGCACGGCCTGGGCGCGGCCGGCCACGCGCAGCTTCAGGGCCGCGTTCTGGACGTGGAAGCGGACGGTCGGGCCCGAGATGCCGATGATCTGGGCGATGTCGGCGTCGGTCTTGCCGGCCGCCGCCCATTTCAGGCACTGGATCTCGCGCTTGGTCAGGCGCACCGGCGGGACGTCGTCGTCCTGGCCGTCGCGATAGGCCGAGACCAGGCGCAGGGCCGCGCCGTGCAGCTGGTCCGAGCGCGCCGCGTAGAGCGCCGGCAGGTCGGCCACCGGCTGGGACGAGGCCCAGACCACCGCCCCGATCACCCCGCCGGTCAGGTGGGCCGGGGCGATGATCGCCGCCTCGACGCCGAAGGTCTTGGCCGCCTCGCCGACCTCGATCGCCTCCAGCCGGACCAGCGGCCGCCAGCTGGAAAAGCGCCCCTGATGGAAGAAGAACGGCTCGGCCGTGCAGCGCGCGGCCAGGATGAACGGCGCCCGCAGGGCGAAGGACCGATCGCGCCAATAGTGCAGCGAGGCGTCCAGCCACTCGAACACGCTCTCTGCCAGCGGCCGACCGTCCTCGCCGACCATCGGTTCGGGATTTGAGATGTCGGCGCTGACGGCCACGTAGGGCAGCCCCATGTCGCGGCCCAGGTCGCGCACGCGCTCGGCCAGGGCCGTCACGCGCGCCAGGCGCTGGATGTCCTGACCGGCGGTCGTCATCGACGTGCTTTCCCTATCGGTTCCGATAGCTTGCGCGCGGCCCTCCCCTCTCCGCAAGTTTCCCCGACGACGTCGGAAGAGGAGCCGGGACGGGTGGATTTGGAGTTGTCGAGCGCCGACCGGGCCTTTCGCGACGCGGTGCGCGCCTTCCTGGACGCCGAGCTGACGCCGGAGCTGCGCCAGGTGGGGCGGCGCATGACCAGCGTGTTCTGCGACAAGGACCACAGCCTGGCCTGGCAGCGCATCCTGCACGCCCGAGGCTGGGCGGCGCCCACCTGGCCGGTCGAATACGGCGGTCCCGGCTGGACCGACATCCAGCGCCACGTCTTCTTCGCCGAATGCGCCCGGGTCGGCGCGCCGCATCTGGCGCCGATGGGGCTACGGATGGTCGCCCCGGCCATCATGCGGTTCGGCACGCCCGAGCAGAAGGCCCGCTACCTGCCGCGCATCCTCTCGGGCGAGGACTATTGGTGCCAGGGCTATTCCGAGCCCGGCGCGGGGTCGGACCTGGCCGGGCTGCGGATGCGGGCGATCCCTGACGGCGAGGACTACGTGCTGGACGGCTCGAAGATCTGGACCACCCACGCCCACTGGGCCACGCACATGTTCTGCCTGGTGCGCACCTCGACCGAGGGCAAGCCCCAGGCCGGCATCACCTTCCTGCTGATCGAGATGGACCGGCCCGGGATCCGGGTCGATCCGATCGTCACCCTGGCCGGCGAGCACGAGGTCAACCAGGTGTTCTTCGACGCCGTCCGCACGCCGAAGGCCGACCGGCTGGGCGAGGAGAACCAGGGCTGGACGGTGGCCAAGCACCTGCTGGAGTTCGAGCGCGGCGGCGGCTACGCGGCCGGCCTCCAGGCAGGGCTTGAACGTCTGCGCTCCCAGGCGGGCGACGAGGCCGGCGACGAGACCGGGAGGCTGCTGGACGACCCGCACCATCGCCGCCGGCTGGCCGAGGCCGAGATCGCGGCCCTGGCCATCGACATGACCGAGCGACGGGTGCTGAGCGCCCTGACCGGCGGCGGCAATCCCGGCCCGGCCTCGTCGATCCTCAAGGCCCAAGGCTCCGAAGCCCTTCAGCGGTTGGACGAGCTGGCGGTGGACGCCCTGGCGACCTACGCCGCGCCGCATCAACCCCAGGCGCGCCTGGCCGGCTCCAACGCCCCGCCGGTGGGGCCCGAGCATGGCCTGACCATCATGGCCCGCTACCTGAACAACCGCGCCGCCTCGATCTACGGCGGCTCCAACGAGATCCAGCGCGACATCATCGCCAAGCTCGTCCTGGGCCTTTGATCAGGCCCGCGAAGGGGGCCGCCCCTATCAATTCCGATAGCTTGTTCCCCCCGGCCGCGACCCGCACGCTCCCATCAGAGCCGGCGTCCGATGCAGGCGCGGCCAGAGGGAGGAATTCGGATGCCAGGTAAATCGCGCCTGTTGCTGACGCTGGGGACGTCGGCCATCGCGCTGCTCGCGGCCATGCCCGCCATCGCGCAAACCCAGGCGCAGTCCAAGAAGGACGACATTCCCACGATCGAGACCCTGGTGGTCACGGCCCAGCGCCGCGAGGAGACCGCCAACAGCGTGGGCATGCCGATCCAGGCGTTCAGCGGCGACACCCTGCAGCAGTTGCGGGTCACCGATCCCAAGGACCTGTCGACCATCGCGCCCAGCTTCACGGTCAGCCAGAGCTACCAGGGCGTGCCGACCTACACCCTGCGGGGCATCGGCTTCAACACGATCAACCTGTCGGCCACCTCGACGGTCGGCACCTATACCGACGAGGTCGCCTACGCCTATCCGTTCATGAACACCGGCCCGATGTTCGACCTGGAGCGGGTCGAGGTGCTGAAGGGCCCGCAGGGTACGCTGTACGGCCGCAACACCACCGCCGGCCTGATCGACTTCGTCACCAACAAGCCCACCGAGATGTTCGAAGCCTCGGTCACGGGCGAGGTCGGCAACTACAAGACCCACAACTTCGAGGGCTATGTCAGCGGCGCCCTGGCGCCCGGCCTGCAGGCCCGCTTCGCCTTCCGCACCGAGGACAGCGACGAAGGCTGGCAGAAGAGCAATACGCGCGACGAGCGCCTGGGCGAGGTCCATCGCGACGGCTGGCGGCTGTCGCTGGCGGCCCAGCCGACCGACAAGGTCGACATCGACTTCTCCTACGCCGGCTGGCGCAACAAGTCCGACACCCTGGCCGCCCAGGCGATCGGCTTCACCCCCGCCACCGCCGCCAGCCCGTTCAACGCCCCGGGCGTGGTCGCCTACGTGGCCTCGCACCAGCCGACCAAGGCCGACCAGGCCGACTGGGCCCCGCTGTCGACCCGCGGGATGGACGTCGGCACGGGCCTGGGCATCGCCGGCCCCGCCCGCGAGGACGACGACTTCGACGCCCTCAAGCTGCGCGTGGGCTGGGAGCTGAGCGACAGGGTCCGGCTGGTCTCGCTGACCAGCTACAACGACCTGTCCCGCAACGCGATCTTCGACTGGAGCGGCGCGCCCTACGAGATTCTGGTCCAAAAGGCCAAGGGCGACATCAAGTCCGCCGCCGAGGAGCTGCACCTCGAGGGGGCCACCGACAAGGGCTCGTGGCTGGTCGGGGCCTATGTGGCCCACGACGACATCCTCGACAGCAACCGCACCCTGCTGGGCCAGAACGCCAATGTCGGGACGATCCGCTTCTTCGGCTCGACCCTGCTGGCCACGCCGTTCAACAGCGGCGGCTACACCGCCCTGCAGATGAGCCAGGCGTTCCGCACCTACGAGGACGTCGGCAACATCGAGACCGACACCTGGAGCGTCTTCGGCAACCTCGACCACAAGCTGACCGAAAGCCTGAAACTGACCCTGGGCCTGCGCTACAGCCAGGACAAGCAGGACTATTACGGCTGCTCGCGCGACTTCAACGGCAACATGCTGCCCAACGTCAACGTCGTGAACCGGGCGCTGTTCTTCACCGCCTACGGCCCGGTCGCGCCGATCAGCCAGGGCCAGTGCAACACCTTCGATCCGGTCAAGAAGAGCTTCGGCCTGGTGACCTCCAAGCTGGACGAGGACAACCTCGCCTGGCGCGTGGCCCTGGACTGGCAGGCCACCGAGGACGTGCTGCTGTTCGGCTCGGTCTCGCGCGGGGCCAAGGCCGGCGCCACCCCGATCAACGCCGCCAACATCTCGACCCAGAACGCCCCGGCGCGGCAGGAAATGCTGACCGCCTACGAGGTGGGCGTGAAGGCCGGCCTGTTCCAGCGCCGGGTCCAGGCTAATGTCAGCGCCTTCTATTACGACTACACCGACAAGCAGCTGTCGGTGTACTTCGCCGACCCGATCTACACCGCCCTCGCCCGCCTGGCCAACGTGCCCGAGGCCGAGGCCCACGGCCTGGACGGCGACATCACCTGGCGCGCTTCGCGGTCCCTCACCTTTATCGCCTCGGCGACTTGGCTGCACACCGAAGTCCAGGGCTACACCGGCATCAACTCCGCCGGTCAGTCCCAGAACTTCGATGGGCGGCCCTTTCTATACAGCCCGAAATTCCAGGGCGGCCTGACGGCCATGTTCGACCATGAGGTCGGCGACGGCCTGCGGCTGAAGGCGGCGCTGAACGGGCGCTGGCAGGGCAAGTCCAGCGCCGACCTGGAGGGCAATCCGCTGTTCGCGATCGACGGCTACGGCTTGGTCAACGGCAGCGTCGGCCTGGCCTCGGACAAGGGCTGGGAGCTGCAGGTCTGGGGCCGCAACCTGACCGACGAGTACTATTGGAGCGCGGTCAGCAGCAACGCCAACACCGTGGTCCGCTTCCCCGGCAAGCCGTCGACCTACGGCGCGACCCTGACCTGGAACTTCTAGGCGGCCAGCACCCCGACAGAGCAAGGCCCGCTCGCGCCGACGGCGCGGGCGGGCCTGATCCGTTCAAGACCGGGACGTCAGAGGATGAGGTCGGTCACCTGGATCGGATCGGGCCCCGTCCCCGCCACGCGCGACAGAAACTCGATGCTCATGTCGGCGGCGAGGTCGGCGTCGACATTGACTTCCAGGTGCCATCCGGAAGCGTAGACCATGCGGGCCTGGCCCGCGGCGGTGAACGCCGCCTCGCCGATGAAGGTGAAGGCCTGGTTGCCGGCCACCAGCGTGTTGGCGTCCAGGATCGCCAGGTTGACCACGTCCAGGCCGCTCGTGAAGTCGACGATGACGTCCGGGGCGGCGGTCGTGGAATCCGACAGCGCCGTATACAGGAAGACGTCCCGGCCGGTCGGCGAGAAGCTGCTGTCGTCGCCGTACAGGGTGTCCTGGCCCGCGCCGCCCAGCAGGATGTCGTCGCCCGCCCCGCCGTACAGTTCGTCGACGCCCGCCCCGCCTTCCAGACGATCGTTGCCTTCCAGACCGCGAAGCTCGTCGTTGCCGTTGTCGCCGTAGAGCTTGTCCGCCCCGAGTCCGCCGTTCAGGCGATCATTCCCGTCGCCGCCGTTCAGGATGTCGTCGTCCGCCTGGCCGAAGAGCGTGTCGTTCTCGGTCCCGCCGTTCAGGGTGTCGTTTCCGGCGCCGCCCTCCAGCCGATCCTCGCCCGCCTGGCCCAGCAGCGTGTCGGCGCCGTCGTCGCCATAGAGCGTGTCGTTATCGGCGCCGCCGTACAGCTGGTCGTCGCCGGCGTCGCCATGGATGGTGTCGTTGTCGGTGTCGCCGCGCAGGATGTCCGCGCCGGCGCCGCCGAAGATCTGGTCCTCGCCGGCCCCGCCATAGACCGTGTCGTTCCCCTCGGCGGCCATGATGTAGTCAGCACCGCCCTCGCCCTTGATCGTGTCGTCGCCGTCCCCGGCGTAGAAACGGTCGTCGCCGGCGCTGCCCGTGAGCTGGTCATTGCCGTACCCGGTCGCGATGTCCAGCGCCTCGAAACCCGTGAAGGCCGCGGTGTGGCCGTTGTAGGTAAGCCGATTGCTGGTCATGATCACCGGCAGGATGTCCATGATCCAGACGTTCAGCAGGTCGAAACCCGCGCCGCCGTCGGCCCGGGCGATCGCCGCGTTGATCTGGACGCTGTCGTCGCCGTCGCCCGCGTTGACGATGTCGTCGAGGAACCTGGCGTCGATCCGGTCGCTGCCGCCCAGGCCGTTGATCGTGTTGCCGCCGGCGCTGTCGCCCGCCAGCCAAAAGGTATCATCGGCTTCGGTGCCGTTGATGACGTAACCCATGTGTAGAAATCCCCCGACGCACAAACGCAGGCCTCGACCTTGCGTTGAACGCCCGGGAATAGCAAGGCGACGCCGGCCGTCGAACGGCTCAGGCGCCGCGTCGCAGGTTCTTGGCCAGCACCGCCACGATGATCAGCACGAAGGCCGCCAGGCGGAACAGGTAGATGCCGCTGCGCTCCTCATGGGGCGTGCCCAGCAGCACCGGCAGGGCGTTGCCCGCCGCCATCAGGCCGAAGGCCGCCGAGAAGGCCAGGAACAGGCCGTCGCCGGTGCGCCGCCAGAACTTCAGGAAGAACAGACCGGCCACCAGGAACCCCGTGGCCAGGGCGCCGGCGATCAGCCCCTCGACCGGCGTGATCGGGAAGCTCATTCGTCCACCTCCCAGATGAAGCCGTACAGCAGCGTGGCGATGGCCAGGCCGGCGGTCAGCTGACGATAGGGCAAGAGGTTCACCTGGGTGATGAAGACCACCAGGTCTGCCACCAGCAGCAGGTTGTTCAGGGCCAGGAAGCCGAAGCTGATCGCGGTCCACAGGAGCAGGCGCGAGCGGCTGCGCAGCCAGGCGCGGGTCAGCAGGCCCGCGCAGGTCATGCTGGCCAGCATGCAGAGGACATAGACGACCGTCGGCCCGCTCATTGGTCTCTACCCTTGAACTTGAAGGCGTCGGCCAGGGACTGGAGGCGCTCGGCCGGGGCCGAGATCCATCGGATCACCGTGACGGGCTTGGTGCGGTAGGCGGTCTCGAGGTCGTCGCAGACCTTGGCCAGGACCGCGGCGGCCGGCTGGTAGCGGAAGCCGCCGCGATCGTCGGCCACCACCAGTCCGGCGTCCACGAAGGCGGTCAAGTTGTCGGTCACCAGGCTGTGGCTGGCCCGCAGGTCGCCGACCAGGTCCTCGATCGACCAGCAGCGCCCGGGATCGTGCTTGAGGCGCAGCAGCAGCTCCAGCGCCCAAACCGAACGCACGTGCTCGCGAATGAACTGAAAGACGTCCCGATCGACGGTCACCCGACCTCTGCCCCCGAACCTCGGCTGGAATCCCAGGCGGGACAATAGGCGGCGAGGCCGGGGGAGCAAGCTGAGCCATGGAAATCGTCGCGTGCGGGGTGCGCGGCGCAGACCTCAAGCGGCGCGGATGCCGCTCTGCTGGTCGCCGACCTGGGACCCGACCACGGCGTCGTAGCCCAGGATCATGTCGACGTCCTTGCCGTTGCGGGCCAGGGGCAGGCGCAGCCACAGGATCGACATGTGCGGCGAGCCCTTCCAGGCCAGGCTGTGCACCCCGACGCCCGGGCGGCGCTCGGTCACGACCTTGTCCAGTTCGCGGCGCCAGTATTCGACGGCGGCGGTGTTGTAGACGTCTTCCAGGGTGCGACCGGTGATCTCGCGGCCATAGACCGAGTAGAGGCCCGTGCCGGCCAGGCGCAGGCGGTAGTCGATCGCGCCGTCCCCCGCGCCATTGGGGTCGCGCTTCACGTCGATCAGGCTGACGGTGGGCAGCATCCGCTTGATGCCCGAAGGGTGCAGGTCGAGGCGCGACGGGAGGCTAGCCCCCCGACGGAGGGACGCCCAGTAGGCGAACATCTCCTGGTGAGCGCGGGCCGCCGTGGCCGATGCGCTCAGCTGCGCGTTCATCTTCAGATTCCTTACCAAGCCGTTGGAATCACGACGATTCACTATGTCTTAAGCACCGAATCGCCGCCAGCGAAAATCACGCCCTACGGCTAAGTTTGTTGAGGTGAGTCAATCCGCAAGCGAAACGTCCCGGGCAAAATCCGGATGCGAAAGCGGCGCGCGGATGGCGCAAGCGATTGTTTGAATTAGGGTTAATGAACGCTCAGACTCAAGCCGCCTCGACGCCTCCGGACGCCGCGATCGACCGCTTTCCAGGCGCCCGCGCTGCCCGTTCGCCAGGCACACGACACAACCTGGAGCATTCAATCCGCCGCCGGGGCCTCGACTGCATGCTATGATTGCGACGCATCCGACAGGGAGCCTGGACCCACCATGCGAAAGCCCGCGCCGATCATCCCCGTCCTGCTAGGGTTCGCCTTGCTGAGCCTGTCTTCGCCGGCCTTGGCTCAAGGTCCCTTCCGGACCGAGCAGGTCCGCTTCGCCAAGGGCGCGTCGTCGGCGGCCGTCAACGGCGCGATCAAGGCCGACGGCGGCGTCAGCTACGCCCTCACCGTGCGGGCCGGCCAGATGCTGAAGGTGTCGCTGCGGACCCGCAACGCCTCGGCCCGGTTCAACGTGATCGCCCCCGGCGTGGACCAGCCCCTGTTCAACGGCTCGAACGCACGCGACTATGCCGGCAAGACGCCCGTCGCCGGGGCCTACAGGATCATCGTCTACATGACCGAGGACGCCGCGATGCGGAACGAGACGGCCGACTACGTCCTGACCATCGGCGTCACCGGCTGAGCCCGCCCATGCGCGTGGCCGTCTTCTCGACCAAGCCTTATGACCGCCGCTTCCTGGACGCGGCCAATCGCGCCTTCGGCCATGACATCCGCTATTTCGAGGCCCGGCTCGACGCCAGCACGGCCGCCCTGGCCGAGGGCTTTCCCGCCGTCTGCGTGTTCGTGAACGACCGGTTGGACGCGGCCGTCCTGGAGGCCCTGGCCAAAGGCGGCGCGCGCCTCGTGGCCCTGCGCTGCGCGGGCTACAACAATGTCGACCTGGAGGCGGCCGAGCGACGGGGCGTCTCCGTCGTCCGCGTGCCCGCCTATTCGCCCGAAGCGGTGGCGGAGTTCACGATCGGCCTGATCCTGGCCCTGGACCGCAACATCCCGCGCGCCTGGACCCGGGTCCGCGACAACAACTTCGCCCTGGACGGCCTGATCGGCCGCAACCTCTCGGGCCGCACGGCGGGCGTGGTCGGCACGGGCCGCATCGGCGCCCTGGTCGCCCGCACCCTGCGGCTGGGCTTCGGCTGCGAGGTGCTGGCCAGCGACCTGGTCGAGGATCCCGAGCTTGTCGCGATCGGGGTGCGCTACGCACCGGTCGACCAGGTGCTGCGCGAAGCCGACCTGATCACCCTGCACTGCCCGCTGACGCCCGGCACCCGCCACCTGATCGACCGCGACCGCCTGGCGGCCGCGCGGCCGGGCGTGATGATCGTCAACACCAGCCGCGGCGCGCTGATCGACACGGCGGCCCTGATCGGCGGCCTGAAGTCGGGCAAGGTCGGCAGCGTCGCCCTGGACGTCTACGAACAGGAGGCGGACCTGTTCTTCGAGGACCTCTCGAACGAGATCGTCCAGGACGACGTCTTCCAGCGCCTGCTGACGTTCCCCAACGTGCTGATCACGGGACACCAGGCCTTCCTGACCGAGGAGGCCCTGTCGGCGATCGCCGAGACCACCCTGGGCAGCCTGGCGGACGCCGAAGCCGGCCGGGCGCTGACCTGTCAGATCACCGCCCGGTCGGTTCGCGGATAAGCGGCTAGGCGCGCCCGCGGCGCGCCGGTTTCCGGCCGCCCTGCCCCAGGCCCATCTGCTTGGCCAGGTCTGAACGCGCCTGGGCGTAGTTCGGCGCGACCATCGGATAGTCCTTCGGCAGGTCCCAGCGGGCCCGGTACTGCTCGGGGCTCAGGTCGTACTTGGTGCGCAGGTGGCGCTTGAGCGACTTGAACTTCCGGCCGTCCTCCAGACAGATCAGATAGTCCGGCGTGATCGAACGCCGCACCGAAACGGCCGGCTCGCGCCCGACATCGGCCGTCTCGGCCTTGCCTCCCACGTTCGACAGAGCCTGGTGCACGCTGCGGATCAGGCCCGGCACGTCGGCCGCCGCGATGGTGTTACCGCCCACATAGGCGGCGACCACTCCGGCCGTGACTTCAATGAGGTCGGACTCTCTGTCCATCTTCTTGTCGCTCCCCCGACTCATACTGGTCCCCCAGGAACCAATGCAGTCTTGGATAGCAGATTATTACACGCGAGCAACATAGACGTGCGGGTATCTACGGTTCTGCGGCGCGTGTGGACTGGTATGACCAATCGCCGACACAGCCTTCAGTTGTCAGAAATCTCTATTCCTGACAGACCATAGTCGCTGAACACACTCAGCGACTACGGTCGATTAGCGTGCGAAATCTCGGGAAAGCGCCAACATGGCCGCCCGCTGAGGCACCGAATACTCGTCCACGGCGGCCTCGTCGCCCTCGCGGATGGCCTTCAGGAGCGCCGGGGTCATGGCCGATGACAGCGACCAGTTCCAGTAGCGCAGCATGGTCTGGGCGCGGTCCACGGCGATGGTGTCGAAGGCCGTCAGCACGCGCTCCAGCGCCGGCGCCACGGCGCCCGAAGCGTCGGTGTCGGGCCGGCGAAGCCCCCGCCACAAAGCCCGCACGGCGCCGCGCGGCAGGCCCGTGGCCTTGCACAGGATCGCCAGCGGCTCGCCGCCCGGATCGGTGAAGATCTTGGCCCCGGTCATCGGCTTGAGGCCCGACAGGTACGAAATCTCCTCGGCCGTTTCACGCGTCATGCCGTTCTGGGCCGCGGCGACCGCGTCCTCCAGGCTGTCGTAGGGGCTCTTGTCGATGGCGGCGCGATTTCGCTGACGCCGTTCGATGAACTGAAGCGCCTTTCGCGACAGCGGGTCCTGCCAGCCCTCGGCCGAGGCCAGGGGGAAGACGTCGCCCACGGCGTCTTGAAGAATCTCGCGCGACACGGCGAACCGCTGCAGGATCGTCCGCCGCGCCTCGGCGTCCGACCACCAGAACATCACATAGGCGTGGCTGGGCCGTAGCTCGGCGCGCTTGAGCAGCAGCGGGATCAGCTGCGGATTGTCGCGCGTGGCCGCAACGATGTTCTCCAGCCCCTGGTGGCTGAAGCGCGCCAGGTCGTTCTTCAGCAGGACCTCGGTGACCCCCGTCTCGTCCATGTCGACCAGGGCGTCGGCCACCACCTCGCTGACCCCGCGCCGCTGGGCGATCAGCCGGCGATGGTCCTGGGTGCTGTTGTAGAGGCAGCTGATCAGGTCGGCGTCGCTGAGCACGGGCGAGTGCTCCAGCAGGGCGCGGGCCACCGGCAGCTCGTCGCGCAGCAGCAGGCGGACCAGGACGCCGGGCATTTCGGTCAGGTTGGCCAGGCGGCGGGCCACCTTCTCGCGCTCGCCCACCACCGCGTCGCGCAGCATCTCGACCAGCAGGTCGGCGGTCATGGCGCGTTCGAAGGCGTTGATGCGGCTGGCGGGCAGGCAGACCACGTCGGCCAGGCGCTTGAGCAGGGCGGCGCGCGAGCGCGGCGTGGCGGCCTGCTCGGGCTCGGGACGGGCGAAGGGGGCGGCGAAATCGTTCATGGTCGTCCTGACGGCGGGCCCGTCGTGCTCAAACCTAGACCTGAACGCCCTTAACGGCGGATGAGCGGCCTAGTCTTATCCCAACTCGGCCGTTCGCCCAAAAGGCGAGCGCACCGGAGCCCTCACTACCCGCCCGGACGCGAGCGCGGCTCGATCTTCAGAGCGTTGGCGCCCTGCACGTAGCGGTCGCGGAAGGCTTCGCGGCGCGGGGCGGCCGGGACTTCGCGGCGCGTCTCGTGACGGGGACGGTATTCGTGGATCTGGGCGCCGACCTGGAAGCCGTCCAGCAGCCGCTCCAGTTCCTCGACCTCGGCGGCCAGGGCGCCGGCGGCCGCGGCCGACTGCTCGACCATGGCGCCGTTCTGGTGGATCACCTGGCCCATCTGGTTGACCGCGGCGTTGACCTCGGCCAGGCCGCCGGCCTGCTCCTTGGACGAGGCGGCGATCTCGCCGACCAGGTCGTTGATCTCGATCACCTGGCCCAGGATCTGGTCCAGGGTCTGACCGGTCTCGCCGACCAGCTTGACGCCCTTGTCGACCTGTTCGCTGGAGGCGCGGATCAGGCCCTTGATCTCCTTGGCGGCGTCGGCCGAGCGCTGGGCCAGGGCCCGCACTTCCTGCGCCACCACCGCGAAACCGCGGCCGGCGTCGCCGGCGCGAGCGGCTTCAACACCCGCGTTCAGGGCCAGCAGGTTGGTCTGGAAGGCGATCTCGTCGATGACGCCGATGATCTGGGTGATCGACTGCGAGGACTTCTCGATGCCGCCCATGGCCTCGACGGCCTCGCGCACCACCTGGCCGCTCTTCTCGGCGTTGGACTTGGCGCTCTGGGTCACGCCGCGCGCCTTCTCGGCGTTGTCCGAGCTCTTGGTCACGGTGGCGGTGATCTGGTCGAGGGCGGCGGCGGTGCGCTCCAGGCCTGCGGCTTGCCGCTCCGTACGTTGCGCCAGGTCCTCGGCGGCGGTCGCGATGTCGCCGCAGCCGGCGCTGAGGCCGCGGGCGGTGTTCAGGATGCCGGCCAGGGTCTGCTGCAGGTTGTCGACGGCGGCGTTGAAGTCGCTGGGGATCTGCCGAGCCTCGGCGGGGAAGGCGTCTTCGCGCACGCGCGCGATCAGGTCGCCCTGGGCCAGCTTCTCGACGCCCTGCCCCATGGCGTTCAGCGCGGTCAGCTGGGTGCGGGCGTAGGTCTCCAGGTCCTGGGTCCGCTTCTGCTGTTCGGCGTCGGCGACAGCGCGCTGGGCGTCCTCGGCGGCGCGGGCCGCCTGCTCGCCGGCCAGCCTGCGCTGGACGCCGTCCAGGCCCTTGGCCAGGTCGCGGACCTGCGCGTCGTCGGTGTCGGGCGAGGCCAGCGGGCGGTCGTACTGGCCCGCGCCCAGGGCGTCGACCGAGCGGCCCAGGCCATCCAGGGCGCGACGCGTAGCGTCACTCCAAGCCAAGAGCCCGATGATCAGGGTCGCGACCAGCGTGGCCATGCCGGCCATGCTGAACGGCGAGACCAGGCCCGGTCCGCCGAACGCCGCCCAGCCCAGCTGGCCCAGGCCCGCGATCAGGCCGAGGACGACGATCAGCCTCCAACCCAGAGGCAGCCGATTGAACCCGCTCATGCTCTCGAATCTCCACGGCCCAGCAGGCCTGGACCGAGAAATGGCGACTGAGTCCTAACGGCTCATTAACCATACCGGAGCCGCGACATTTTGGCGGGGATTGACGGCTGCCTCGATTGAATATAACCATTTAGTTATGGAACTGATGAGTTATGGAAACCCGGCGACGCTGGACGCCACCTTCGCCGCCCTGGCCGATCCGACCCGGCGCGCCATCCTGGCGCGGCTGGCCGACGGCGAGGCCTCGGTCGGCGAACTGGCCGCGCCGTTCTCGATGAGCCAGCCGGCGATCTCCAAGCACCTGAAGGTGCTGGAGAAGGCCGGACTGGTCTCGCGGGGCCGCGACGCCCAGCGCCGTCCGGTGCGGGTCGAGGAAAAGCCCCTGGCCGAGGCCACCGCCTGGCTGGAAGCCTACCGCCGGACGCTGGAGGCCAACTTCCAGCGCCTGGACGCCCTGCTCGACGAACTGAAATCCACCCAGGGGCGCTGAAGCGCCCTCCCTGTTCAGAAGGAAACGGACCATGGCCCAAGACAAGCTGACCTTCGTCACTGCTGGCGATCGCGAGGTGGTGTTCACCCGCGCCTTCGCCGCGTCGCGCGAGATGATCTTCGACTGCCTGACCAAGCCGGAGCTGGTGAAGCGCTGGCTGCTGGGCCCGCCGGGCTGGACCATGCCGGTCTGCGAGATCGACCTGCGGGTGGGCGGCAAGTTCCGCTATGTCTGGCGCAACGAGGACGGCCGCGACATGGGCATGGCCGGCGTCTATCGCGAGATCGCCGCGCCGGAGCGGATCGTCCACAACGAGGCGTTCGACGACAACTGGACCGGCGGCGAGACCACGGTCACCTCCACCCTGAGCGAGGCCGGCGGCCGCACCATCCTGACCACCTCGGTGATCTACGCCAACGAACAGGCGCGCCAGGGCGCCCTGGTCAGCGGCATGACCGACGGCATGGAGTACGGCTACAGCCGTCTCGACGCCCTGCTCGAAACCGTCTGACCGCGGCAACCAGGGGACAGGCCATGGATCAGCGCCTCGCCGACGCCATGGCCGCCCTGCGGTCTGCGGCCACCGCCCACGACCTGGCCAATCTGAACCGGTTCGGCATCGTCGCGCCCACCGCCCTGGGGGTGTCGATGGCCAACTTGCAGAAGATCGCCAAGCGCCTGGACCGCGACCACGACCTGGCCGCCGCCCTGTGGGCCACCGGGGTCTACGAGGCGCGGATGCTGGCCTGCCTGGTCGACGACGTCGAGCAGGTGACGCCCCAGCAGATGGACGCCTGGCGGGCCGGGTTCGACAACTGGGCGATCGTCGACACCGCCTGCTTCAAACTGTTCGACCGCTCGCCCCACGCCTGGGCCAGGATCGCCGCCTGGGCCCCGTTGAACGACGAGTTCGGCCGCCGGGCCGCCTTCGCCCTGCTGGCCTGCCTGGCCCTGCACGGCAAGGACCGCGACGACCAGCCGTTCCTGGACGGCCTGGCGCTGATCGAACGCGCGGCCGGCGATGATCGGAACTTCGTCAAGAAGGCCGTGAACTGGGCGCTGCGGGCGATCGGACTGCGCGAGAGTCCGGTCCTGAAAGCCGCCGCGCTCGAGACCGCCCGCCGCCTGGCCGCCTCGCCCGAGGCCTCGGCGCGGTGGATCGGCAAGGACGCCATGCGGGCGCTGGAGAAGGCGGCGGCGCGGCCCTGATCCGGCCGTTCGCAGCCGCTCCACCGCGCTTCGAAGAAAATCCGACCCGGCGATGTCGTGCCGGGCCCTACCCAAACGTCTTTCCTTCAACAGCTCCCAAGGAGACCGTCGATGAGTGAGCTTGCCCTGCGTACCTCGCCCCTGAGCATCGGCCGGAGCGTGCTGGCCGTGATCGCCGGCTTCCTGGTCGTGGTCGTGCTGTCCACCGCCACCGACGCGGTGCTGCACGCCGCCAAGGTCTATCCGCCGCCGGAACAGGGGATGCACGATCCGCTACTGAACCTGCTGGCCCTGGCCTATCGCAGCGTCTTCACCCTGCTCGGTGGCTGGATCACCGCCAGGCTGGCGCCCAACACCCCGCTGCGCCACGCCTTCATCCTGAGCGTGCTGGGCCTGATCGCCGGTACGGCGGGGGTGATCGCCACCTGGAACCTGGGCCTGGGGCCGCACTGGTACCCGATCCTGCTGGCCGTCACCGGCCTGCCGCTGTGCTGGATCGGCGGCTGGCTGGCCGTGCGGGGGCGAGCGCGATGAGGCTCTCGCGAGGCGGATGGGGCGTGGTGGCGGAGGTCGCAGCCACGCGCCTGCCCCAGTCCGCTCCACCTGTTGTCATCCCGGAAGCGCGCAGCGCTGTCCGGGACCCAGGGGCCGGCGCACTGCGGGTTGCCCTGGGCCCCGGCTCTCCGCTCCGCTACGGCCGGGATGACAACCTCATGGAACATTGAAGACCCTACTTGCCGACGCCCACCTTCGTCGCCTTCTGCAGCAGCAGCCGCTCCCAGTCGCTGCCCTCGGTGGCCCAGACGTCGTCGTCCAGCTTGTGGAACACATAGACGCTGCGCCGCGTGGCGTCGGCCATGACGATGTCGCCGTTCTGGCCCACTCGCCAGGCGTAGAGGTCGTCCCAGCGGGGAACCGCGTCCTTGCAGGCCTTCGGCGCCACCAACTGGAAACCGCCGATCACCCCGGCCGCATTGAACCGGACCGTGCAGACGTCGGCCCCCTCCCCGTCCTTGCCGACGCTCCAGGCGCCGACATAGGCCTTCGGACCGCTGGACAGGGCGTCGTCGGCCGCCTTGGGCGGGGGCTTGGCGGGCTTGAACGGGGCGGCGTGGGCTGAAGGCGCGAAGGATACGGTCGCCAACACGGCGAGCAACAGGATCGGACGCATTGGAGCCCCTCCGTTTTCCGGATCGGACCACGCGGAGCGATGCACGTCCAGCGCGAGGCGCGCTTTTTACTCCCCTTTTCAGCCGTCATCCCGGGCCTTGTGCCCGAGACCCCTGCTTCAGTTCGCACGTGAAGCGCAAGCGGTTCGATAGCGAACCGCCCCACTCGCACTTGCGGGGGACAGAGGGGTCCCGGGCACAAGGCCCGGGATGACGGCCCATAGAAAAGCTAAGGGAAATGCGCGAGCTCAGCCCCGCTCGACCAGCACCCCCGGCCGCGCCGCATCCAGCCCGAACGTCACCGGCAAATGCCGCACGTGCGGGGTCTGCAGGTTCAGGGCCTTGGCCCCGCGCGCCACGGCCAGCTTGCCCAGGGCCGTCGGGCCGAAGCCGTCCTGGATGCGCGGCCGGGCGCCCAGCCGCCGGCGCAGCACGCCGTTGGCGTAGATGACGTTGGCCCGCATCAGGGCCGGCGGCGTCATGAATTCGATCGAGATCGAGACGTTCAGCATCGGGCCGTTCTCGATCCGGTGCGGAGCGTTCTGCCGCCAGGTGACCATGGTCCCGGGCGTCAGGTCATAGGCCTGGGCGCCCGCGTCCCAGGCGGGATCGAAGGCGAACTGCTCGGCCGTCTCCTTCAAGACGATCTTCTCCAGCGCCAGTTCGCCCACATAGGGATCGGCGACCGGATAGACCCAGACCTTCTTCTGTCCGCGGATCTGCCACAGCGAAACCAGCGGCACGTCCAGGTGATAGAAGACCTGGGCGTTTGCGCTGCTGATCAGCATGCCCAGGTCGCGCTTGAAGGTCTTCAGGCCCGGCGCGCGGGCCTCCTTCTCGGCGAAGATCTCGTCGCAGAGGGCGGCATATTCGGGAACGAAGTCGTTGGTCTTGCGCAGGTTCAGCCAGATGCGGCCGGCCTTGGCGGCCTCCAGCAGCTGGTCGCCGGTCAGGTTGCCCGCCGCGCCCTTGCGCCAGGTGGTCCAGGCCTTGGGGTCCTCCCCCATGGTGAAGACGCCCAGGTGCTCGCGCGGATACTGGTCCAGCAGGCGCGCCAGGCCCTCGTCGTCGAACATCGGCCGCTCGTGCAGGCCGTGCTGGAACACCAGGTTCTCGCGGCCGAACGCCTTGGCCTTGTCGTCGGTCCAGTCGCTGATGATGCTCACGACGCGGTCCTTCCGTAGAAGTGGATCTTGAACGGGCCCCACCACAGGGTCTTGCCCAGGCCGCGGGCGGCGCGGTCCAGCCACTCGGCGCGGTCGCCCGCCCGGGTCAGCCACTTGAAGCCGGCCACCAGGCCGAACAGCGCGCTCTGCACGACCCCGACCGCCATCCAGCGGGCCACGCCCACGCGGTCGGGCGGGACGGCGGCGGCGCAGTGCGAGGTCGGGCCCTGGCCGTAGGCGAAGGCGCGGCGGATCGTGTAGTCCAGGCTGAGGCGATCGGGCACGGGGTCTTCCCAGACCCAGGCCGCCGGCTCCCAGGCGAAGCGCGCCCCGCCGGCCTTCATGTGGCCGAACAGCATGTCGTCCTCGCCGCCGATGTGGTTGCGCTCCACGGCGAAGGGCGCGAGCGGGTCGGGCAAGGCGGCGCGGCGCAGCAGGCTGTCGCCGCAGCCGTAATAGTGGTCGATGATCCCGGCCTCGGCGGGACCCAGGCGCGAGAAGAAGCGCTCCAGATAGTCGCGATGGGCGGTGACGCTGGCCGGGGCGCGGGCCCGGACCGGGCCGAACACGACGTCGGCCTGGTAGCGCGCCTGGGCCGCCAGCAGGGCCGCCAGCCAGCCGGCCGGCGCCTCCTCGTCGTCGTCCAGGAAGGCGATCAGGTCGCCGGACGCCTTGGCCATGCCGGCGTTGCGGGCGTGGGCCACGCCGGGGCGCGGCTCGTGGACATAGTGGACCGGAAACGGCGCCTGCCCGGCCAGTTCGGCGACGGTCCCTTGCGCCGACGGCGCCTGGTCGTTGTCCACGACCACCAGCTCCAGGCCGGCGAAATCGACGCCTTCCTGGGCGCACACCGAACGGACCGCGACGGCCAGGCCGTGCGGACGCCGCTGGGTGGGGATCATGACCGTGACGCGCATGCGGACTCCAGGCTTTGGCGGAGCTTAGCCGCCTCGCCTTTGCGCTTGGTTAGCGAAGGCGTCGACCAGACCGCGCACCCGGCCGCCCAGGGTCAGCTCGACGCTGGCGATGGCTTCCATCCGCCGGCTCAGCCGCCCGACCGGCCCCGCGCCGTGCGAGCCGGCCAGGGCCAGGACCCCGTCCAGCGAGCTGGCCACGCGGCCGGCCATGGTCGCGGCCGTGGCCGTGCCGTCGCCGATCCGGACCTGGCTCAGGGCGTAGGCGCCCTTGTAGTGGTCGTGGCCGGGGCCGAGGTCGTAGTGGCGCAGGCCCAACTCGGGCATGGCGGCGATGGCGCGCATGAAGAAGATCTGGCCCGGCGACCATTCGCCATAGGCCGGATTGGTCGAGGCGATCCACGGGTGGTAGACGCCGTCCAGCCGCACGCCGAAATGGCCGGCCACCAGCTGGCCGCCGGCGTAGAGGTTGATCATCAGCCCCTGGAACGGCCCGGTCTGCTTCAGGAACAGGTCCGTCAGCAGGCCGCGCACCCAGTCGGGACGCAGGAAGTCGTGGACGCCGGTGCGCTCCAGCTGCTCGCGCTTCCAGGCGATCAGCTGGTCGAAGGCTTCCTGCGAGCGGTCGGGGGCGACCAATTCGATGGTCCCCATCTCGCGTTCCAGCTTGTTGTCCAGCCGGCGCCAGTTCTTGATCTTCTTGGGGCTGGCCGCGCGGACGGCCTCCAGATAGGCGGCCGCGTCGCCGCCCGCGGTGCCCAGGTCGATGACGTGGGCGGTCTTCTGCTCGGACCGGCCGAACACGCCGTGTGGGTCCACCAGGCCGGAGTACCGATAGGCGGTCAGGTCGGCAGCGCGCAGCACCTCGGCGGCGTCCAGGCGGGCGTCGGCGCGCGAGACCAGGCCGTGATAGTCCGACAGCGGCGAGCCGATGGCCCGGGCCATGGCGCCGGGACGGCGATGATGCGGCAGGAAGCCCACGGTCTCGCCGTCGCGACGGATCACCGCCACCCTGGCGTCGTCGCGCACGGCGCCGACGGCCAGCGCGAAGTCGGGACCCAGCAACGGGCCGGCGAAGGCCGGCTCGGCCGCCGCCATCTCGCGCCACAGCGCCACGTCGGCCTGCGACAGAGCACGGGGATGAAGGGTTTCAACGTCCAGCATTCGACACCTGTCCTAATCCGGTCCGGTTAGGGAATAGTGCAGCTGTCGTTGCAACCAGCGGGCCATCTGTATCGGCCCAGATACGCTTGCTAGGCGAAAGTGGCCTTCAGGATAGTCTCGATGCCGTGCTGATCGACGGTGTCGAAGGCCGCCGGCCGGTCGGAATCGACGTCGAACACCGCCAGCAGGGTCCCCGCCGCGTCGAACACCGGGACGACGATCTCGCTTTGGGACCGGCTGTCGCAGGCGATGTGTCCCGGAAAGGCGTGGACGTCCTCGACCAGCTGGGTCTGGCCCGTGGCCGCCGCCGCGCCGCAGACGCCGCGCCCGAAGGCGATGCGCAGGCAGCCCAGGGTGCCCTGGTAGGGCCCGACCACCAGCTCGCGGTCCTTCAGCGGATCGACCACGTAGAAGCCGGTCCAGAAATAGTGGTCGAAGCTGGACGCCAGCATCGAGGCCACGGTCGCCATGCGCGCGGTCAGGTTGGTCTCGCCATCCAGCACCGAGGCGATCTCGTCGGCCACCTCGGCGTAGCGGGCGGCCTTGTCGGCGGTCAGGGTCTTGTCGTTGAAAGCTTCGGCCATGGGCGGGGATATAGCGCTTTCCAGGGCGGATGCGAGGGGGCGCGTAACCCCTCTCTCTTTGAGAGAGGGAGGGGCCCGCCGCGAAGCGGTGGGAGGGTGAGAGGTTACAATCTCTCAGGATGAAGCTCCGACGAAGACGGCACGTCTCGGCGGCCCCATTGAAGGTGGAAGTCCGGATCGTATCGAAGGCGCTGAACAGCTCTGGGTTTGCCGGTGAGCAGTGAAACCTCTCACCCTCCCACCGCCTGCGGCGGCGGGCCCCTCCCTCTCTCTATGAGAGAGGGTATTTTTACTTGAACGGATGCTCGCCCCATTCCGGCCAGATGTCCGGCAGGTCCTTGGACACCTTGTCCGGATAGACCGGCGGGCGCTTCTCGAGGAACGAGCTGACCCCCTCCTTGGCGTCGCCGGCCGCGCCGCGCGACTGGATGGCGCGGCTGTCGGCCTTGTGGGCCTCCATCGGATGGTCGGCGCCGGCCATGCGCCACAGCAGCTGGCGGGTCAGGGCCACCGAGACCGGGGCGGTGTTGTCGGCAATCTCGCGGGCCAGGGCCCGGGCGGCCGGCAGCAGGTCCTCCGGCGCGTGCAGCGAGCGGACCAGGCCTCGGTCCAGCGCTTCCTGCGCGCCGAACACCCGGCCGGTGTAGCACCACTCCAGCGCCGTCTGCAGGCCGACCAGCCGCGGCAGGAACCAGGACGAGGCGGCCTCGGGCGTGATGCCCCGGCGGGCGAAGACGAAGCCGAACTTGGCGTCGGTCGAGGCCAGGCGGATGTCCATCGGCAGCTGCATGGTCACGCCCACCCCGACGGCCGGGCCGTTCACGGCGGCGATGATCGGCTTGAGGCTCTCGTACATCCTCAGGGTCACCCGGCCGCCGCCGTCGCGATAGACGTCGCCGACCTTGCCCTCCTCGCGCTCCAGGGCCTGGGGCGCGGTGCGGTCGAAGGTCGAGCCGCCGCCCGACAGGTCGGCCCCGGCGCAGAAGGCCCGGCCGGCGCCGGTGACGATCACCGCCCGCACCGCGTCGTCGGCGTCGGTCAGGTCGAACACCTTGATCATCTCCTTCATCATCCGGGCGGTGAAGGCGTTCAGCTTGTCCGGACGGTTCAGGGTGATGGTCGCGATCCCGTCCTCGACGGCGTAGAGCAGGGTCTCGAAGGTCGGCGCGGCCATGATGTTGTTCCTCCAGTTCAGCCGCACTCAAACACGCGTATGAACCGCTCGCAACCGCTTGCGCGCCCTTCCCCAACGACACCCTTGGCGTTCCCGGAAGACCCGCGCATTGTTCGGGTGAACACCGATCACGCGGACCACACGCGGGCGGTGAAGGGAGGATCCGATGACGTCGATCATCGAGGCCGACTACATCATCGTGGGCGCCGGTTCGGCCGGCTGCGTGCTGGCGGCGCGGCTGTCGGAGGACGGCAGGCGCAAGGTGCTGCTGCTGGAAGCCGGCGGCGACGACCGGCCGACCAAGAACCCGTCCCAGTTCATGTCGAACCTGATGATCCACATCCCGGTCGGCTACGCCCAGACCCTGAAGGATCCCAAGGTCAACTGGCTGTACGCCACCGAGCCGGACCCCGGCACCGGCGGCCGCTCGCACGTCTGGCCGCGCGGCAAGGTGCTGGGCGGCTCGTCCTCGATCAACGGCCTGCTCTATATCCGCGGCCAGCAGGCCGACTATGACGGCTGGCGGCAGCTGGGCTGCGAGGGCTGGGCCTGGGACGACGTCTATCCCTACTTCCGCAAGGCCCAGCACCAGGAGCGCGGCGGCTGCGGCGACTGGCACGCCACCGGCGGCCCGCTGAACGTCTCGGACGTCACCGAGACCAACCCGATCTCGGACGCCGTGGTCGAGGCCTGCGTCGAGGCCGGCATCCCGCGCAACGCCGACGTCAACGGCGCCCAGCAGGAGGGCGTGGCCTACTACCAGCTGACGGTGAAGAACGGCCAGCGCTGCTCGGCGGCGGTGGCCTATCTGCATCCGGCCATGAACCGGCCGAACCTCCAGGTCGAGACCAACGCCCTGGGCCGCAAGGTGCTGTTCGAGGGCAAGCGCGCCGTGGGCGTCGAGTTCATCCAGAACGGCATGGTCCGCACCGCCAAGGCGCGGGCCGAGGTCATCCTGGCCGGCGGGGCGATCAATTCGCCGCAGCTGCTGCAGCTGTCGGGCGTGGGTCCGGGCCAGCTGCTGGCCGAGCACGGCGTCCCCGTGGTGCACGACCTGCCGGGCGTCGGCGAGAACCTGCAGGACCATTACGTCACCGGCGCCCGCTTCCGCCTGAAGGCCGGCACGGTGTCGGTCAACGAGCAGAGCAAGGGCGGCCGCCTGGCGGCCGAGGCGCTGAAGTACCTGTTCCAGCGCAAGGGCCTGCTGACCCTGTCGGCGGCCCACATCGCCGCCTTCTGTAAATCTCGGCCCGACCTCGCCGAGCCCGACATCCAGTTCCACATCCTGCCGGCCACGATGGACCTGGAAAAGCTGTTCAACGAACAGAAGATGGAGCTGGAGGGCGCGCCGGGCCTGACCATCGCCCCGTGCCAGCTGCGGCCCGAAAGCCGGGGCCATATCCGCATCAAGTCGGCCGATCCGTCGACCTATCCGGCGATCTTCGCCAACTACCTGTCCGATCCGCTGGACCAGGAGGTCACGGTGGCGGGCCTGAAATGGGCGCGCAAGATCGCCGCCCAGCCGGCCATCGCCCCGCTGATCGACCACGAGATGAACCCCGGCGCGGATTTCGCCAGCGACGCGGCCCTGCTGGAGTTCGCCCGCGCCACGGGCTCGACGATCTACCACCCGGTCGGCACCTGCCAGATGGGCGCGGGACCGATGGCCGTGGTCGACAGCCAGCTGCGGGTGCGGGGTCTCCAGGGCCTGCGCGTGGTCGACGCCTCGGTCATGCCGCGCCTGGTCTCGGGCAACACCAACGCCCCCACCATCATGATCGCCGAAAAGGCCTCGGACATGATCCGCCAGGCCGCCAAGACGGAGATGGCCGCCTGATGCATCCGTTCCATCACGCCCAATCCCAGCCGGACAAGCCCGCCTACGTCATGGCCGGCTCCGACGAGACGGTGACCTACAAGCAGCTGGACGAGCGCTCGAACCAGGGCGCCCAGCTGTTCCGGTCGATGGGGCTGGCGACCGGCGACGTGATCGCCATCCTGATGGACAACCACCCGCGCTTCTTCGAGATCGCCTGGGCCGCCCAGCGCGCCGGGCTCTACTACACCTGCATCTCCACCAAGCTGACGCCGGCCGAGGCCGAGTACATCGTCAAGGACTGCGAGGCCAAGGTCCTGATCGTCAGCCCCGCCCTGGACGCCGTGGCGCAGGCCCTGGCTCCGCTGGTCCCGGGCGTGCGCCTGTTCCGCGTGGACGGCGGCAAGGGTCCCTACGAGGACTTCGAGGCCGCCCGCGCGGCCATGCCCACCACGCCGATCGCCGACGAGACCTCCGGCAGCGACATGCTCTATTCCTCGGGCACCACGGGACGGCCCAAGGGCGTGAAGCCCGCCCTGACCGGTGCCCCGATCGACGCGCCCAACGCCCTGCAGATGATGGCCATGGGCCTGTTCGGCTTCAGCGGCGACAGCGTCTACCTCTCGCCCGCCCCGCTCTACCACGCCGCCCCGCTGCGCTGGTGCATGACCGTGCACAAGCTGGGCGGCACGGTGATCGTCATGGAGAAGTTCGATCCGGAAACCGCCCTGGCCCTGATCGAGAAGCACAAGGTGAGCTGCGGCCAGTTCGTGCCCACCCACTTCGTGCGGATGCTGAAGCTGCCCGAACAGGTCCGCGCCAAGTACGACGTGTCGTCGATCGCCTCGGCCGTGCACGCCGCCGCCCCCTGCCCCGTGCCGGTCAAGGAGCAGATGATCGGCTGGTGGGGTCCGGTGATCTTCGAATACTACGCCGGCACCGAGGGCAACGGCTTCTGCTGGATCAATTCCGACAACTGGCTGGCCCACAAGGGCAGCGTCGGCCAGGCGGTGCTGGGCGAGCTGCGCATCTGCGACGAGGCCGGCGAGCAGGTTCCGACCCGCACCGAGGGGGCCGTCTATTTCGCCAACGGCCCGGCCGTGAACTACCACAACGCCCCGGACAAGACCGCCGAGAGCTACAACCAGCACGGCTGGACCACCCTGGGCGACGTGGGCTGGGTCGACGAGGAGGGCTATCTCTACCTGACCGACCGCAAGAGCTTCATGATCATCTCCGGCGGGGTGAACATCTATCCGCAGGAGATCGAGAACCTGCTGATCACCCACCCCAAGGTGGCCGACGCCGCCGTGGTCGGCGCGCCGCACGAGGAGATGGGCGAGCAGGTGGTGGCGGTGATCCAGCCCCTGGACGCCGGTGTTGACCAGGCCGCCCTGGCCGAGGAACTGATGGCCTTCGCCCGCGCCAACCTCAGCCACGTCAAGTCGCCCAAGCGCATCGACTTCATGGCCGAGCTGCCCCGGCACCCGACCGGCAAGCTCTACAAGCGCCTGATCCGCGACGCCTATTGGGGCAAGGGCGAGAGCCGGATCGTCTGACGCTGGGGACACGCCCTTGGGCGTGTCCCCATCCGGAAGCGCGAGCCTTGGGGACACGCCCAAGGGCGTGTCCCCGGCCGGCGCAGTCTTCGCCCGGGCGCTTGGCTCCGGTAAGGAGGGAACATGCTGAACGCCTTCCGCCTCCTCCTTCCGGCCCTGATCCCGTCGTGGAATTTCTTCGACGTGATCGCGCCGTCGCCGCGCGTCGAATACGCCCTGACCTCGGCCAAGGACGCGGCGCCCGCCGACTGGCGCGAGTTCCGGCCGCGCCCCGAGCGGGTGTCGGTCCCGGCCCTGCTGACCCGCCTGTTCTGGAACCCGCGCTGGAACCAGACCCTGTTCGTGGTCAGCTGCGCCGAGCGGCTGGCGGACAATCCCACCGACCACAGCCAGGACGAGCTCTTCCGGCGCATCGCCGCCGATCTGTCCCCCGACCTGGACGCCGCCCCGTGGCTGTCGTTCCGCCTGGTCTTCCTCAGCCGCCAGGGCGAGGTGATCGAGCGCGAGGTGCTGTACCAGTCGGCCCCGCGCCGTCGCCAGGACATCGCGGTCCGATGATCCTGGAAGCCGCCGCCCGCCTGACCGAGATCCTGCTGGCCCTGGCCTTGATCCAGCAGGGCCTGGAGCACCTGCGCGGCTTCCGCGACGAGCGCCTGCTGTTCGGGGCCCGGACCGTCCTGTGCGTGCTGCTGGTGTTCGGCGTTGCCTCGCCGTGGCCGCTGGTCGGGCTGGCGGGCCTGTCGCTGCTGATCCTCCACCGGTTCCAGGGGCCCTACAACGGCGGCAGCGACCGCATGGGCCTGCTGGCGCTGTGGTGCCTGACCCTGTCGCGCCTGGCGCCCGTCCCGCAGTGGAAGGAGCTGGCCTTCGGCTATCTCGGCGTCCAGCTGGTGCTGTCCTATTTCATCTCCGGCGGGGTGAAGATCGTGAACGCCGACTGGCGCAGCGGCCGCGCCCTGCGCGACGTGTTCCGGTTCTCGGCCTATCCGGTCAGCGAGGCCCTGCGCGGCTGGGCCGACCGGCCGCGCGTGCTGCGCGCCATGTCCTGGGCCGTGATCCTGTTCGAGCTGGCCTTCCCGCTGACCCTGCTGTCGCGCCCGGCCCTGATCGCCGGCCTGGCGGTCGCCGCGCTCTTCCACCTGGCCAACGCCTGCCTGTTCGGCCTGAACCGCTTCTTCTGGACCTGGCTGGCGGTCTATCCGGCGATCCTGTGGCTGCAGGCGCGGCTGTTCTGACGCAGGGGACGCTTGCCCACGAGGCCAGCCCGTGCCACCAACCGAACAACTGTTTACAAGAACGCTCGGGAGCAAAACGCCATGAAGCAAGTCGCCTATGCCGACCTCGCCAGCCTGGTCGGCCAGGAGATCGGGGTCTCCGACTGGGTCGAGGTCAGCCAGGAGCGGGTCAACCTGTTCGCCGAGGCCACCGGCGACCACCAGTGGATCCATGTCGACGTCGAGCGCGCGACCAAGGAGATCGGCGGGCCGATCGCCCACGGCTACCTGACGCTGTCGCTGATCCCGATGCTGGGCGCCGACATCCTGCGGGTGACCGGCGTGACGCGCGGCATCAACTACGGCTGCGACAAGGTGCGGTTCACCGGCATGGTCCGCGTCGGCAAGAAGGTGCGCATGCGCCAGAAGCTGGTGTCGGTCGAGCCCAAGGCCGGCGGCCTGCAGCTGAAGAACGAATGCACCATCGAGATCGAGGGCGAGGAGCGTCCCGCCTGCGTGGCCGAGACGATCTCGATCCTCTACGGGGCCTGACACGGCCCTTCGGCCGAAAACGAGGCTTCTTCGTCATTTCCCCTGGCGGCCGTTCGCGATAGCGGGCGGAACCACCGCCAGGGGATTTGCATGCTCGAGCTTCGACCCAATTGCGAACTCTGCGACCGCGACCTGCCGCCCGACGCGCCGGACGCGCGGATCTGCAGCTACGAATGCACCTATTGCGCCGACTGCGCGGACCAGGTGCTGCGGAACGTCTGCCCCACCTGCGGCGGCGGCCTGACGGCGCGGCCGATCCGCCCCCGGCGAGCCTATCGCGCGCCGGACATTTCACTCGGTTTGGGCTTCCACCCCGCCGGCCAATCCCGCAAACACAGCCGCTGGAACCGCGACGAGGTCGCCGCCATGACCGCGCGGCTCCAGGGCGTCCCGCCCCAAGACCGCTGAAGGAGCACCGCCCATGGCCAAGCAGCACGACTACACCTGCCTGATCGAATGGACCGGCGACCGGGGCGACGGCACGCGGACCTATCGCGGCTATGACCGCACCTGGAACATCGCCACGCCCAGCAAGCCGGTGGTCAACTGCAGCAACGACCCGCTGCTGGGCGGCGACCCGACGCTGCACAATCCCGAGGACCTGCTGCTGTCGTCGCTGAGCGCCTGCCACATGCTGTGGTACCTGCACCTGGCCTCGAACGCCGGGATCGTGGTGAAGGGCTACAAGGACCAGCCGATCGGCGTGGGCGAGAGCACGCCCCACGGCGCGGGCCGCTTCCTGCGGGCGACGCTGAAGCCCCACATCCTGGTCGAGCGCGGCGCGGACCTGGCCAAGGCCGACGCCGTCCACCGCGAGATCCACAAGGTCTGCTTCATCGCCCGCTCTGTGAACTTCCCGGTCGACTACGCGGCGACCTACGAAGAGGTCGACTGACCGGAGGGCCGCCTGCTAGCAGACCGCATGATCTGGAGACTCGTGCTTACGACGCTGGGCGTCCTGTTCTGGCTGCTCCCGCTGATCGGCGGCGCCGGTCGCGCGCGAACCTATGGACCTGATGGCGACCAACTGGCCCTGGTGATCATCCCCGCGGCGATGATGATCCTGACCGTCGGCCTGGGCGCCGCGCCCCGCCGCCTCGTCCAGCCCGCGATGGCCCTGGGTTCAGTCCTGGCCGTGTGCGCCGCCGTGGGATGGATGGCGCTCTGGGGCGCCAGCGTCTGATCGCTCCGTCCAGCGCGGACAGGGCCTGAAACGAAGAAGGCCGCGGGATCGCTCCCGCGGCCTCTTCAGTGGGGTCGATTGGACCAAGCCTAGTGCTTGATCGCGTCGCCGATCTTGTCCTGGGCCTGGCCGACCTTGTTCTGGACGTCGCCCTTGGCCTTCTGGGCCGCGCCCTCGGCTTCGAGACGTTCGTTGTCGGTCAGCTTGCCTGCGGCTTCCTTGACCGCGCCGAGACCCTTGTCGACGGCGCCTTCCACACGATTGGTGCTCATGACTTCGCTCCTGCTGGATTTGAACTCCCGCTAGAAACGGGGGGCCGGGAGCGAAGGTTCCTGTGTCGCCTATCCTACAGTGAGATGGCATACCGAGCCCTACCGGGACACGGCCATCTCGGTGGCCGACACCGCCGCGCCGGCCTGGGTCGCCGCCTGGGTGGACGCCCCGGTCGGCGTGGCGGGCTTGGCCTGGATCAGCGGCGCGCCCGCCGTCTTGTCCAGTTGGGCGACCGTCTCACGGATGTACTTGGCGTGGGTGACGATGCCGATCTCCAGGCGCTCGCCCGACAGCTCGACCTGCTGGGTCAGCATGCCGGCCACGAACTGCACCTCCTGGCTCTCGGTCGAGCCCGGCCGGCGGCGCGCGCCCTCGGCCATGAACACCGGCCCGCCCGAATTGCCGGGGAACACCGAGAAGTCCATCAGGAAGGTCGGGAACACGCTGGCCGGGGCCAGCGGGTACGACGCCACCCGGCCCGACCGCAGGATCGGGAAGCCGGCCGGATTGGCCGACAGGCCGCGCGGGAAGCCCAGGGCCATCATCTCGTCGCCCGGGCCCAGGCCGTACTTGTTGAAGGTGTCGTCCTGGGCCAGCCAGGCCAGGGGGATCGCCGCCTTGGCGAACTCCGGCGGGGCCTCGACCTCGATGGCGGCGACATCGCGGGTGGGATGCTTGACCCACAGCGGGTGGTCGCCGTCGCGGATCTTCAGGGTATGGGGGTCATAGCGCCAGACGCCGTCGGCGCTCTGGATGCGATAGCCGATCTTGGCCGAGACGCCGGGCATCTTGTCGAAGACGTGCCCAGCGGTGACCAGGATGGTGCGGGGGCGGCCGTCGGGAGTCGGGTCCTCGATCAGGAAGCCGGTGCCGACGGTGCGTGACCCGTCGCCCAGCGGCTGTTCCAGCTGCACGGTCGCCTGGATCAAATCGACCGACAGGTCCCAAGCCATCTAAGCCCTCACGCCCCCGGATTCACTCTACACGCGGGTCAGTTTGACCAGCGCCCTCTAGGCGCACAAGTTGGCGTTCTGACGCATCTCGGGGGAAAAACTGACCATGAACCGGCGCAAAATGATGACGAGCGCGGCGGCGGTCATTACGTCGGTGTCGGCAATCCGCCCCGAGAACGCCCTATCCGAGAGCATGATGCCTGAGTCGCCCAAGCCCGTCCCACCCGCCGCCCAGAAGATTCCCAAGCGCATCGAGCAGTTGGACCGTGTCCGGGTCGACGACTACGCCTGGATGAAGGACGACAACTGGCAGAAGGTCCTGCGCGACCCGACCCTGATCAAGGCCGAGGTCAAGGACCACCTGACCGCCGAGAACGCCTATGTGAAGGCCATGCTGGCTTCGACCGAAGCGCTGCAGGCGGCGATGTTCGAGGAGATGAAGGGCCGCATCAAGGAGGACGACGCCTCCGTCCCCGCCCCCGATGGTCCCTGGGAGTACTATTCGCGCTTCAACATCGGCGGCCAGCACCCGATCTTCGCCCGTCGGCCGAAGGGCCAAGGGGGCGAGAAGATCGAGGGCGAGGAGATCCTGCTGGACTGCGACGCCCTGGCCAAGGGCAAGGCCTACAGCCAGGTCAGCGCCGCCGACCACAGCCCGGACCACAGGCTGTTCGCCTATGCCGAGGACGCGCAAGGGTCGGAGGTGCACCACATCTATGTGAAGGACCTGGCCACCGGCGAGGTCCTGAAGGAGCCCGTCGAGAGCAGCACCGGCGACTTCGCCTGGTCGCCGGACTCCAAATGGCTGTTCTGGACCCACCGCGACGACAACGGCCGTTCCGACAAGATCTACCGCCGCCCGGCCCGCGGCGGGCTGAAGGACGACGTCCTGGTCTATGACGAGCCCGACGACGGCTTCTTCGTCAGCGTGGGCACGACCAGCTCGGACGCCTTCATCACCATCAGCGCCGGCGACCACGAGACGTCCGAGACCCTGCTGATCCCGGCCGCCGACCCGACCGCCGCGCCCAAGGTGGTCGAGCCGCGCACCGTGGGCCTGCGCTATTCGGTCGAGCATTGGGACGGCCGGTTCGTCATCCTGACCAACGCCGACGAGGCCATCGACTTCAAGCTGGTCGAGGCCCCGGTCGCCACGCCCGGCCGCGCCCACTGGAAGGACTTCGTCCCGCACAAGCCGGGCCATTTCATCACGGGACTGGCCGCCTATAAGGACCACCTGGTCCGCGTCGAGCGGGTCAACGCCAACACCCGCATCGTCATCACCGACCGGGCCAGCAAGGCCGAGAAGCCGATCGTCATCGACGAGGAGGCCTATGTCCTGAGCCTGGAGGGCGGCTACGAGTTCGACACCCCGGTGATGCGCTATGTCTACCAGTCGCCGACCACGCCCCGGCAGTGGTTCGACTACGACATGGCCACGGGCCAGAAGACCCTGCGCAAGACCCAGGAGATCCCCTCCGGCCACGACCCGGCCCAGTACGTGACCAAGCGGCTCTACGCCAAGGCCCCGGACGGCGCCGAAGTGCCGATCACCGTGCTGATGAAGAAGGACGTCAAGCTGGACGGCGCCGCGCCCCTGCTGCTGTACGGCTACGGCAGCTACGGCATGTCGATGGACCCGTCGTTCTCGATCCGCAACCTCAGCCTGGTGGACCGCGGCTGGATCTGGGCCACGGCCCACATCCGCGGCGGCTCGGAAAAGGGCTATGGCTGGTTCCTGGACGGGCGCAAGTTCAAGAAGAAGAACACCTTCACCGACTTCATCGCCTGCGCCGAGCACCTGCACGGCGCCGGCTACGGGGCCAAGGGCCGCACCGTGGCCTATGGCGGCTCGGCCGGCGGCATGCTGATGGGGGCGATCACCAACCTGCGGCCCGACCTGTGGTCCGGCATCATCGGGGCGGTGCCGTTCGTCGACGTGCTCAACACCATGAGCGACACCAGCCTGCCCCTCACCCCGCCGGAATGGCCCGAATGGGGCAATCCGCTGGAGGACAAGGAGGCCTACGACTACATCGCCAGCTACTCGCCCTACGACAACGTGACCGCCAAGGCCTATCCGGCCGTGCTGGCCACCGGCGGCCTGTCGGACCCGCGCGTCACCTATTGGGAACCCGAGAAGTGGACCGCCCGGCTGCGCGAACATACGACCAGCGGCGCCCCGATCCTGCTCAAGATCAACATGGAGGCCGGCCACGGCGGGGCTTCCGGACGGTTCGACTTCCTCAAGGAGATCGCCCTGGACTATGCGTTCGCCGTCTGGGCGGTCGAGAAGGGTTGGACCAAGGCGTGAGCGTGAAGATTCGTCCCTCGACGGACGCCGACCTGGCGGCCATCACCGCCATCTACGGCTGGAACGTGCTGAACGGCCTGGGCACCTTCGAGGAGGTCCCGCCGGACCAGGCCGAGATGGGCCGCCGCCGCGGGGCCTTCCTGGCCAAGGGCCTGCCCTATCTGGTCGCCGAAGAGGACGGCGTGGTGCTGGGCTACGCCTATGCCGGCCCGTTCCGCCTGCGGGCCGCCTATCGCTACACGGTCGAGGACAGCGTCTATGTCGGCCCCGAGGCCGTGGGCAAGGGCGTGGGCAAGGCCCTGCTGTCGGCCCTGATCGCGGCCTGCGAGGGCCTGGGCCTGCGCCAGATGTGCGCGGTGATCGGCGACAGCGGCAACGCCGCCTCGATCGGCCTGCACGCCGCCCTGGGCTTCGAGCGGAAGGGCGTCTTCCCCGACATGGGCTACAAGTTCGGCCGCTGGGTGGACCTGGTCTGGATGCAGCGCCCCCTGAACGGCGGCGGCTCGCGCGAGCCGGACGCGCCGGGCATGGAGCTGAGCGGGGTATAGACTAGCGACCCCCTCTCTCTTTGAGAGAGGGGTTTGGTGGGCCGGGCCTGGACGCCCCACACCGAACTCCCTACCCTGGCGCCATGCGCGGCCTTCGCACTCTCCTGCTGATCCTCGTCGCGGCGGTCTTCGTCGTCGGCGGGCCGCTGCGCGCCCTGCCCTGCCACGCCGAACCGACCGCGCCGCCGCCGTGCCACGAGATCACCGGCGACATGGCGGACATGGCCCACGACAAGGCCCCGGTCCACAAGAGCCGTCCCGACGCCATGCCGCTGAGCTGCTGCGCCGGCTGCCTGCCCGCCTCGGTCCGCGACGCCGCGCCCGTGCTCGCCCCGGGCGCCGTCGTCCGCATCGCCTTCACGCCGCTGCGCCAGGCCTTCGCCGGCCTGAGCCCCGCGCCCGACCACGCCCCCCCCAGACCCCTCGCCTGAAGCCTTCCGCGCGGCCGCCGCGCGGGTCACTCTCCTTCTCGCTTCAGAAAGGTCGGTCACGATGACCACCCGGACTTTCCGCACGCCTCTGCTCGGCGCCGCCGCCCTCGCCGCGAGCCTCAGCCTCGCCGCCCCCGTGCTCGCCCAGGAGCACGATCACCACGGCATGACGACGCCCATGCCCATGGAAGACCCCGTCTCCGTCGATGCACTCGTCAATCCCACCGGCCGCAGCGGCCCGCTGGGCTACTATCCTATGACCCGCGACGCCTCCGGCACCAGCTGGCAGCCCGACGCCTCCCCGCATGACGGCGTCATGACCTTCACCGAGACCGGCTGGATGCTGATGGGCCACGCCGTGTTCAACGGCGTCTATGACAGCCAGGGCGGCCCGCGCGGCGGCGACAAGGCCTTCCTGGCCGGCATGGTGATGGGCATGGCCCAGCACGACCTCGGCGAGGGCAAGGTGGGCTTCAAGGCCATGCTCAGCCCCGACCCGTTCATGGGCAAGAGCGGCTATCCGCTGCTGCTGGCCACGGGCGAGACGGCCGACGGCGAGCATCCCCTGGTCGACCGCCAGCACCCCCACGACCTGTTCATGGAACTGTCGGCCAGCTACAGCCGATCGCTGGGCGCGGGCTTCAGGGGCTATCTCTATGGCGGCCTGCCGGGCGAGCCCGCCTTCGGTCCGCCCGCCTTCATGCACCGCCAGGCGGCCATGGACAGCCCCGAGGCCCCGATCACCCACCACTGGTTCGACTCGACCCACATCACCTTCGGCGTGGTGACGGCGGGCGTGTCGCGCGACAACTGGAAGGTCGAGGCCAGCGCCTTCCGCGGCCGCGAGCCGGACCAGAACCGCTACGACATCGAGACCGGCCGTCTCGACAGCGTCGCGACCCGCGTCTCGTGGAACCCGACCGAGAACTGGGCCCTGCAGGCCAGTTGGACGCGGATCAACAGCCCCGAGGCGCTGGAGCCCGACGACGACGAGGCCCGCACCTCGCTCAGCGCCCTTTATTCCCGCGACGTCGGCGCGACGGGCTCGGTCAGCGCCACCCTGGCCTGGGCCCGCAAGGACCGCATTCCCGGCGACGCCCTGCAGGCCTGGCTGTTCGAGGGGGCGGTCGCGCCCGACCGGCACTGGACCCTCTTCACCCGCGCCGAGCAGGTGGAGCAGGACGAGCTGGCCGGCCACCACGGCGGCGTGGCCACGGTGCGCAAGCTGTCGGTCGGCGCGATCTACGACGTCCGGCTGTCGGACAGCGTCAAGCTGGGCTTCGGCGGCCTGGCCAGCGCCTTCGATGCGCCCCGCGCGCTGGGCTATGACGATCCGACTGGCGGCATGGCCTTCGTACGGCTGAAGATCGGCTGACGCCTTGACCGCCGCTCAACGCAAGGTTTTCCTGTCGCGAGGCATCGGAGAACTGGACGATGATCGGCGGTCTTTTGGCGATCGGCCTGCTGGCGGCCGCTTCCGGCGACGTCCTGGACGGCGCGAAGCTGCGCGGCGCGATGGAAGTCGCCCGCAAGGCTCCGGCCGCCGACTCGCTGGACGGCCGCCGGTTCCAGGTCGCCATCCCTTTCGTCGACGAGCGCAAGCGGACCATGAAGGTCCTGCAGAGCCCGGCCCGCTGGCGGTACGACTATTCGCGCGGCGAGCTGACGGTGATGATCGGCCTGGGCCAGATCAGCCCGCAGAACTACAGCGGCTTCGCCGCCCAGGGCCTGCCGAAGCTGCCCGCGCTGCAGACGGCCTTCTTCGACGGCGACGAGGTGCGCAGCCAGACCACCGTCCGGACCTTCAGCCGGCTCAGCGCGGTCGAGGAGATCGGCCAGCAGAGCTACGTCACCAACTATGGCCTGGCCATTCCCTATGCCGCCGACGGGGCCTCGGCCCTGCCGCCCCGCTTCCAGCCGTTCATGGTCCACAAGGTGCGCATGGACCAGCAGACCTACCACCGGCTGGTCCGCGGCATGACCCTGGTGCTGGAGGGGCGACTGACCGCCCTGGGCCAGACCCCGGAAGTGTTCTGCGGCGACTATTGGGGGCGGCTGAGCGCGCCCGACACCCATATCGACGACACCGTCAATCTGGTGGTGAAGGCTCGCCAGTGCTTCGTCACGGCCCAGGTCGAGAAGGTCTCGGTGGTGGGCGGCGGCGGCGCGGTGCTGGCGACCTGGGGATCGGCCGCCCCCTGATCCGGCGTCGGCCAAAAGAAAAACCCCCGCCGTCGCCGGCGGGGGTCTTGTTCGTCTTCCGAACCTCTGGAGGGTCGGGTCAGCCTTTGCGGCCGCGCGGGGCCTTGGCCTTGCGGCCGCCTTGGCCCAGGCCCAGGGCCTTGGCCATGGCCGAGCGGGCTTCGCTGTAGGCCGGGGCGGTGGTGGGGTAGTCGTTCGGCAGACCCCACTTGGCCTTGTATTCGGCGACGGTCATGCCGTGCGTGGTCAGGTGACGCTTCAGCGTCTTGTAGGGCTTGCCGTCCTCGAAGCTGATCAGGGCGTCCGGCGTAATGCTGCGACGGATCTGAGCCGGGGTAGCCTTCGTAACGGTTTCGACGGGGGCCGCTTCCGGAGAGCCAATACCAGCCAGAGCGTCGTGAGTCGCCCGGATCAGGGCCGGCAGATCGGAAACCGACGTGCTGTTATTGGCCACATAGTTGGCGACGATCTCGGCGGTGAGCTCGATCAGGGTAGCCTTGTCTTCCACGAGGGTCTCTCCGGTGGGTATTTGACTTGGAAATACACCCGCCTCGTCGAAATACAAGTACTCAATCCGGGTAATCGTGCTTGCAAAGCCCTTAAGCAAAGCGAATCTTGAGAACAGCAACGAGAAAATCGCCTCGCCTCTAAACCATGAGAAGCGCTGGAGGCCTGGTTAGCCGGTCCCTGACCAGCCCTTCCAGACCCATGTTGCTCGAACCAAAGTTTCAGTGTCGCAATGATTCGCGCCCGCCGCAGATCAGACCAAGATCAGCATTCTTTCGATGACGCGCGTTCTCGAAGCTGCGCCTTGGCCTTGTAAAGACAAAGACTTGTCGGCGGCGGGCCGACTTGACCGACGATATGTGATCACAGACGCCGTCTTGAATCTCGACGGCCAAGGTCCGCCTCCGGACGTCGGAACAACTTCAGGCCGGACGTCGCGAACAGCGCTGGCGTTCGACCATCCGTCGTGTCGGAATCGGGGCGTGAGACGCCCAGGCTAATTTCTGTGGAAAACTGCGATTCCAGATCAGGCGGCGGTGCGGCCGTCCGGAAATCGTCTTTGGGGAGCATCGCGGCGGAGGCTGATTCCGCAGAAGAAGCGTGGCTGGGGAACTAGGACTCGAACCTAGAATGACGGTACCAAAAACCGCAGTGTTACCATTACACCATTCCCCAGCAGGAACGGCGGGACCCGTCTGGGCCCGGCGAGGCGGTGGAGATAGCGCAGGAGTCGGACGGATGCAACGCTGCTTTGAACTTCTTTTTTTGAGGTGATTTTTGTCGCTTGCGAGACCGCCGACGCATGTCTATAAGCCGCCCTCCAAGTCGGAGTGTGGCTCAGTCTGGTAGAGCACTGCGTTCGGGACGCAGGGGTCGCAGGTTCAAATCCTGCCACTCCGACCATTCTTTTCCCGAGATTTTCCAAAGCATACGGTACGGCGGTGCCGCCCCCTTCGGGGCGCCCTGCGCCGATCTTCGCGTGCGTTCGCCCCTCGCCCCTCCCCCGTCGGGAACCCAGGTTGCGCGCTGTTCATTTGACCGCGACGCCAGGGGCGCTACTAGCTAGCGCGACAATAGGCAGCAGGACGTCCGATGAAGCAGTTTCTCATGACCGTGGCCGGCGTTTTCGTCGGCTTGGTGTTGTTCCTGGTCGGCGTCCCCTTCCTCCTGATCGTGATGGCGGCCAGCGCCGCCCGTCCCGCCCCCGTCCCCGCCCACACGGTGCTGCAGCTGGACCTGCGCGGCGGCCTCTCGGACCAGGATTCCCAGAACCCCTTCGCGGCCCTCAGCGGCGGCGGCGGCCAGTCGGTTATGTCGATCGTCGAGACGATGCGCCGAGCCGAGACCGACGACAAGGTCGAGGCGGTGCTGGTGCGCCTGCCCGAGGGCGGCATGGCCCCGGCCTCGGCCGACGAGCTGCGCCTGGCCTTCAAGCACTTCCGCGCGGTGGGCAAGAAGCCGATCTTCGCCCACAGCCAGGGTCTGTACCCCTCGGGCCTGGTCACCTCGACCTACATGCTGGGCTCGGCGGCCAGCGAGTTCTGGATGCAGCCCGACAGCTCGCTGCAGGCCGTCGGCGCGTCCAGCGAGGAGATGTTCTTCAAACGCTTCTTCGACAAGTACGGCGTCAAGGCCGACTACGAGCAGCGCTACGAGTACAAGAACGCGGTCAACCCGTACCTCTATAGCGACTATACGCCGGCCCACCGGGAATCGACGCTGTCGTGGATGGGCTCGGTCTATACGACGGCCCTGACCACGGCCGCCCAGGACCGCAAGGTCGATCCGGCCGCCCTGATCAAGACCATCGAGGCCGGCCCCTACAGCGCCGAGGAGGCCAAGGCCAAGGGCCTGATCGACCGCGTCGGCCAGGTGAAGGAAGCCCAGGACGCCATGCTGGCCCGCGCCGGCAAGGGCGCCAAGCTGATGGACTTCGACGACTACGTCTCGCGCTCCAAGCGCCCGCCGATCAAGACCGGCCCGACCATCGCGGTCGTCCAGGCCGAGGGCGCGATCATGACCGGCAGCGGCGACGGCGGCTCGCCGTTCGGCGGCGACTCGACGATCTATTCCGACCAGGTGGCCAAGGCCCTGTACGACGCGATCGAGGACAAGGACGTCAAGGCGATCGTCTTCCGGGTCTCCTCGCCGGGCGGGTCCGACACCGCATCGGAACAGATCCTGGCCGCGGTGAAGGCCGCCAAGAAGGCCAACAAGCCGGTGGTGGTCAGCATGGGCACCTATGCGGCCTCTGGCGGCTACTGGATCAGCTCCGGCGCCTCGGCGATCGTCGCCGAGCCCACCACCCTGACCGGCTCGATCGGCGTGTTCGGCGGCAAGTTCGCCCTGGGCGAGGCCCTGGGGCGGTTCGGCGTCGACGTGAAGCAGGTCCATGTCGGCAGCGACTATTCCGGCGCGTTCGGCACGGGCCAGGAGTTCACCCCCGACCAGCGGGCCCGGTTCGCCGCCTGGATGGACCGCATCTACGCCGGCTTCGTCCACCGCGTGGCCGAGGGCCGCAAGCTGCCCGAGGCCCGGGTGCGCGAGATCGCCAAGGGCCGCGTCTGGACCGGCGTCCAGGCCAAGCAGCTGGGCCTGGTCGACGAGCTGGGCGGCTTCTACGAGGCCGTGGAGAAGGCCAAGAGCCTGGCCGGCATCAAGGGCGAGGTGAAACTCAAGAAGATCGGCGCCTCCAACTCGCCGTTCGAGGCCCTGGAGAAGGTGCTGGGGGTCAGCGAGACCTCGATGCGCACCCTGGCCGCCTCGGCCTGGCTGCTGGGCGACCCGCGCTCGCAGTCGATCATGGACGAGATGGCCAAGGCGCGGCTGCGCTCGACGCCGAGCGGCGCGTCGGTGCTGGCGGACACGCCGGTTCACTAGGCGCGGGCTTCGCGAAGATCGAAGGGCCGTCCGGGCGACCGGGCGGCCCTTTCTCGTGCACCGAACGCTTGCCCCCTACGGACCGCTTCGCGGTCGTCTTCCCCCGGAGGGGGAAGAGCTCGGCGCGCGCGGCTCCGCCCCCTACGGGGGCGGACAGGCGGCGAAGCCGCCAGGTGGGGGCAAGCGGGTGTGATCCCACGCCTGCGGCTGTGAGCGGGTGGGAAGGGTGCGAAGCGCCCGGGCCTCGCCCGGATGATTTGCAGTTTTGAATACCGTTTCGACGAAGTCCGAGCGCTTCGCGCGGAGCCGTTATCCGGAAGCCTTCGGGGCGCCGATTTTTAACCGGCTCCGATGGAGGCCCCCGACGGGCGGGGTGCTGGCCGCACCCCGGACCGCCTGGGCGATTTCAGCCCGGGCCTGTTGCGTCCGCCGATCCCCCGCCGCCTGGG
>NZ_JONW01000010.1:124091-332142 GCF_000712075.1 Caulobacter sp. UNC358MFTsu5.1 | reverse complement strand
TCGGCTATGTCGAGATGGGCCCCAAGGACGGCCCGGCGGTGCTGCTGCTGCACGGCTGGCCCTACGACATCCACGCCTTCGTCGAGGTCGCCCCGCGGCTGGCCGCCGCCGGCCATCGGGTGATCGTCCCGCACCTGCGCGGCCACGGGACCACCCGCTTCCGTTCGACCGACACGCCGCGCAACGGCCAGCAGGCCGCCCTGGCCATGGACGGGATCGCCCTGCTCGACGCCCTGGAGATCAAGCAGGCCGTCGTCGCCGGCTTCGACTGGGGCGCGCGGACCGCCGACATCCTGGCCGCCCTCTGGCCCGAGCGGTGCAAGGCGCTGGTCTCGGTCAGCGGCTATCTGATCGGCAGCCAGAAGGCCAACGCCGCCCCGCTGCCGCCCGCGGCGGAACTCCAGTGGTGGTACCAGTTCTACTTCGCCACCGAGCGCGGCCGAGCCGGCTACGCGGCCAACACCGAGGCGTTCAACCGGCTGATCTGGACCCTGGCCTCGCCGAAGTGGACGTTCGACGACGCCGCCTTCGCCCGCACGGCCAAGTCGTTCGTCAATCCCGACCACGTCGACATCGTGATCCACAACTACCGCTGGCGGCTGGGCCTGGCCCAGGGCGAGGCCCAGTTCGACGACCTGGAGGCCAAGCTGGCCGCCGGCCCGCCGATCACCATCCCCGCCATCACGATGGAAGGCGACGCCAACGGCGCCCCGCATCCGCAGCCGGCCGCCTATGCGGGCAAGTTCAAGGGCCCCTACGCCCACCGCCTGATCACGGGCGGGATCGGCCACAACCTGCCGCAGGAGGCGCCCGCCGCCTTCGCCCAGGCCGTGCTCGACGTCGTAAAGCTGTAGGGAGCGGACCGATGAAGTCGCCCTTGCTGATCGTTCTCGCCGGCGGCGCCGCGGTCACCGTCGCCGGTCTCTGCTGGGCCGACGCCTCGGCCTGGGCGTGGACCAGGCCGGCCTCCGAGGCCTCGCCGATCTACGGGGTGCGGATCCCGTCCGGTTACCGCGACTGGACCCTGGTCGCTCCCGCCCAGGAAGCCGCGCCGCTGGACGAACTGCGCGCCACGGTCGGCAACGGCAAGGCGCTGAAGGCCTACCGGACCGGCAAGACGCGCCCGTTCCCCGACGGGACGGTGCTGGTCAAGCTGGCCTGGAAGCATACGGCCTCGCCCGACTTCCCTCCCGCCTCGGTCCCCGGCGCGGCGACCACGGTCCAGGTGATGGTCAAGGACGCCAGGCGCTACGCCTCGACGGGCGGCTGGGGTTTCGGCCGCTTCATCGACGGCAAGCCGGTGGACCAAGTCCAGCACGAGACCTGCTTCTCTTGCCACGCCGCCCGCGTGAAGGACCGCGACTACGTCTTCACCCGCTACGCGCCCTAGGGCGCTCGGGCCTCCCCTCCTCCCCAAGCTCCACGGAGTTTCCAGTGAACAACCCGTTCTTACCGGCCACCCGCCGCGCGGTGGTCGGCGGCCTCGCCGTGGCCGGCGCGGCGGCCCTCGCGCCTGCCTTGGCCAAGGCAACCTCGCCCGCCATCCGACCATTCAAGGTCGCCATCCCCCAGGCCGACATCGTCGCCATGAAGCGCCGCATCGCCGCCACCCGCTGGGCCGACGCAGAGCCGGTGTCCGACGACACCCAGGGCGTGCGCCGCCGGACCCTGGAACCGCTGATGGCCTACTGGGCCGGCGCCTATGACTGGCGCAAGGTCGAGGCCCGGCTGAACGCCCTGCCGATGTTCGTCACCGAGATTGACGGCCTGGACATCCAGTTCATCCACGTCCGCTCGCGCCACGACAACGCCATACCGATGATCCTGACGCACGGCTGGCCGGGCTCGATCCTGGAGTTCCTGAAGGTCATCGATCCGCTGACCAATCCCACCGCCCACGGCGGCGAGGCGAAGGATGCGTTCCACCTGGTGATCCCGTCCATCCCGGGCTTCGGGTTCTCGGCCAAGCCGACCGTCCCCGGCTGGGGCTCGGACCACATCGGTCGAGCCTGGTCGCAGTTGATGCTGCGCCTGGGCTACGAGCGCTACGTCTCGCAGGGCGGCGACTGCGGTTCGGTGATCTCCCAGCGGATGGCGCTGCAGAAGGTGCGGGGCCTGATCGGCATCCACCTGAACATGCCCGCCGTGGTCCCGGCCGAGATCGCCCACATCCTGGCCGCCGGCGACCCCGCGCCCGCCACGCTGTCGGCCAAGGAGCGCGGCGCCTTCGACCAGCTGGAGGCCTTCTATCGCGACAACTCGGCCTACGCCGCGATGATGAACACCCGTCCCCAGACCATCGGCTACTCGCTGGTCGACTCGCCCGTCGGCATGGCCGCCTGGATGTACGAGAAAATCTCGCAGTGGACCTACAGCGGCGGCGATCCGCTGAAGGTGCTGACCCGCGACGAGATCCTCGACGACTTCTCGCTGTACTGGCTGACGGCGACCGGCGCCTCGGCGGCGCGGATCTACTGGGAAGACCACTCCAACAACTTCAACGCCCGCGGCGTCATCGACCTGCCGGTCGCCGTCACCGTCTTCCCCGGCGAAATCTTCCGCGCGCCCAAGACCTGGGCCCAGCGCTGCTACACCGACCTCTTCTACTTCAGCGAGGCCTCCAACGGCGGCCACTTCGCCGCCTGGGAGCAGCCCCGGGTCTTCGCCGAAGAGGTCCGCGCCGCCTTCCGCCCCCTCCGCTGATCCATTTTCCAGAGAACGAGATTCCCATGACCCAGACCCTCTACACCGCCAAGGTCCACGTCGCCGGCGGCCGCGACGGCGCCGCGCGCAGCGACGACGGCCGGCTGGACATCAAGCTGTCGACACCCGGCGGTCCCGGCGCCGGGACCAATCCCGAGCAGCTGCTGGCGGCTGGCTGGTCGGCCTGCTTCCAGGGCGCGATGGCGATCGCCGCTCGCCAGCAGGGCGTGACCCTGGACGGCGTGGCCATCGACGCCGAGATCGACCTGAACACCGATGGGACCGGCTACTTCCTGGCCGCCCGCCTGAACATCTCGACACCGGGCTTGGACGCCGAGGTCGCGCAACGGCTGGTCGAGGCGGCCCACCGGACCTGCCCCTACTCCAAGGCCCTGGAAGGCAACATCGATGTCGCGTTCAACCTCGTCTGACCGGCCGTCCCGCCGGGTCTGGCTGAAGGGCGCGGCGGCGGGGCTGGTCCCGCTGTCGCTGGGCGGCGTGCTGGCCCTGCCGCCGGTGCGCGGCGCCCTGGCCCGCGCGCTCGACAGCGGCCCGGCCCTGAGCGCCCTGAACCTGTCGGGGCCCTGGCTGAACGGTCCGCCCCTCGACGCCGGCGGCCTGGACGGTCGGGTGGTGGTGGTCTGCTTCTGGACCTACTCCTGCATCAACAGCCTGCGGGTCCTGCCCTATCTGCGGGTCTGGCAGCAGCGGTACGGCGCCCGCGGCCTGACGGTGATCGGCGTCCACACGCCCGAGTTCGCCTTCGAGACCGAGCTGCCCAACATCCGCCAGGCGCTGAAGGACCTGGACGTGACCTTCCCCGTCGTCGTCGACAGCGGGCGGCGGATCTGGCGGGCGTTCGGCAACAACGCCTGGCCGGCCTTCTACGTGATCGGCGCCGACGGCCGCCTGCGCGGTCATGTCGACGGCGAGGGTCGCTACGACCAGATCGAGCGCCTGATCCAGAAGCTGCTCTCCCAGGGGCCCAGCCCGGGCGCGCCCGAGGCGCTGTCGGAGGTGGTCGGCGTCGGCCCGCAGGCGGCGCCCGACTTCCGCGACCTGGAATCGGGCGAGACCTATGTCGGCTACGCCCAGGCCGCCGACTTCGTCTATCCCGGCGGCCTGAGGCGCGACGTCGAGCAGCGCTATCACCCGCCGCGCGACCTGCCGCTGAACCGCTGGAGCCTGTCGGGCGTCTGGCAGGCCGGCGAGGAGTTCGCCACCAGCGCCGCGCCCGCCGCCGCGGTCGCCCACCGCTTCCACGCCCGCGACCTGCACATGGTGCTGGCCCCGGCCATGGCCAGCCGGCCCGTCCGCATCCAGGTGCGGCTGGACGGCCAGGCGCCGGGCCAGGACCACGGCTGGGACGTCGGCGCCGACGGCATGGGCCTGGTTGACCGGCCGCGCATGTACCAGCTGGTCCGCCAGGCCCGGCCGGTCGCCGACCGCACCTTCGAGCTCCAGGCCCTCGACCCGGGCCTTCGCGCCTACGTCTTCACCTTCGGCTAGCCGCTGTTTCTTTCAAGACCCGGCGCTCCCAGGGCCATCCTGGCCGCCCCACACATCACCGCATGGAGATCCTCCGATGACCAAGAAGACCCTCGCCCTGGCCCTGGCCTTCAGCCTGACCGGCCTGGCCGCCGCCCAGGCCCAGACCCCGGCCAAGCCGACCGTCGTGCTGGTGCACGGCGCTTTCGCCGACAGCAGCAGCTGGAACGGCGTGGTCGCCGACCTGACCCGCGACGGCTATCACGTGGTGGCCGCCGCCAACCCGCTGCGCGGCGTGGCCAGCGACGCCGCCGCCGTCCGCACGGTGATCAATTCCATCCCCGGCCCGGTCATCCTGGTCGGCCACTCGTACGGCGGCACGGTGATCTCGGCCGCCGCCGACGGCGCTTCCAACGTCAAGGCGCTGGTCTATGTCGCCGCCTTCGCGCCGGAGGTCGGCGAGAGCATCTTCGACCTGACCGGCAAGTTCCCGGGCAGCACCCTGCCCCCCACCCTGGACAAGCCCGTCGACCTGCCCGGCGGCGCGCACGACCTGTATATCCAGCAGGACAAGTTCCCCGCCCAGTTCGCCGCCGACGTGCCGCTGGCGCAGGCCCGGCTGATGGCCGTGGCCCAGCGCCCGCTGACCGACGCGGCCGGGGCCGAGAAGTCCGTCGCCACCGCCTGGAAGACCCTGCCGTCCTGGTGGGTCTATGGCGAAGCCGACCGCAACATCCCGCCCGCCGCCATGAAGTGGATGGCGGAGCGCGCCCACGCCAAGCAGGTGGTCGCCATCCCCGGCGCCTCGCACGTGGTGATGATCTCGCACCCCCACGAGGTCTCCAAGCTGATCGAGACCGCCGCCACGAACTGACCGATCCCGCGCGCCGGGTCGCGCCGGAACCACCGACGTCCTGAAGGAGAAGACATGTCTCAGAGATGGCTCATCACCGGTTCCTCGCGCGGCCTGGGCCGGGCCCTGGCCGAGGCCGCCCTGGCCGCTGGCCTCCGCGTCGTCGCCACCGCCCGCGATCCCCGCGCCCTGGCCGACCTGGTCGACCAGTATGGCGACGCGGTGCGCACGGCCGCGCTCGACGTCACCGACCCGCAAGCCGCGGCACGCGCCGTGGCCCTGGCGGTCGAGGCCTTCGGCGGCCTGGACGTGGTGGTCAACAACGCCGGCTACGGCGACATCGGCTCGGTGGAGGACACCGCGCTGGAGGACTTCCGCAAGCAGATCGACGCCACCTGTTCGGCGCGATCATCGTGACCAAGGCCGCCATCCCCGTGATGCGCGAGCAGCGTTCGGGACACTTCATCCAGCTCTCCTCGGTGGGCGGACGCCTGGGCGCGCCGGGCCGCGCGGCCTATTCGGCCGCCAAGTGGGCGGTCGAGGGCTTCTCCGAGGTGCTGGCCCAGGAGATGGCCCTGGTCGGGGTCAAGGTCACCATCGTCGAGCCGGGCGGCTTCCGCACCGACTTCGCGGGTGCCTCCACGACCTTGAACGCCGGACGTCCGGAGTACGACGCCGTGGTCGGCGCGGCCGCGCGGCGGCAGGCCCAGTACGACGGCCGGCAGCCGGGCGATCCCAAGCGCGCCGCCCAGGTCCTGCTGGTCGTCGCCGCCATGGACGAGCCGCCGCTGCGCCTGCCGCTGGGCAGCGACGCCGTCGCCGCGATCAGCGCCGCCGACCAGCGCCGTCTGGCCGAACTGGAGCGCTGGGGACCGCTCAGCGCCTCGACCGACTTCGACGATCCCGGCCCGGCGTCGTGAAGCGGGCTCCGCGATGGACGGCCTGGACCGAATTGCTCCATGATGCCGCCCGCATGCGCGCGGGATGGGACGACACCTCTGGCAAGGACGGCGAGACGGACCTGGCCGCCCGCTCGCGCGCGCTGAGGGGCGCGCTGACCCGCTATTTCCAGCGCCGCCTGCCGGACGCCAACGAAGTCGACGACCTGGTGCAGGAGGTGTTCCTGCGCATCGTCCGGCGCGGCGACAGCCAGGACCTGGACCGGTTCGAGGGCTATGTCTTCGCGACCGCCGCCAGCGTCCTGAAGGATCGGCTCCGACGCCGCCGCGTGCGCATGAGCTCCGCCCACGTGTCGTTCGAACCCGACCTCCATAGCCAGGCCGACGTCTCGCCCGAACAGACCGTCCTGGCCCGCGAGGCCCTGCGCTCGACCACCCGCGCGATCATGGCCCTGCCCGAGCGGACGCGGACGATCTTCGTCCTGCGCCGCCTGGAAGGCCTGAGCCATCCCGAGATCGCCCGCCGCCTGGGACTGTCGCTGAGCGCGGTCGAAAAGCACGTGCAGCGGGCCGCCAAGCATCTTCTCTCGCTCGGAGAGGAAAACCATGACGCCTAGCCGCCCGACACAGCCTTCAGGAATGACGCCGAAGGACGCCGCCGCCTTCTGGCTGGCGCGGCATGACGCCGATCCGGCCGCCGCCGCCGATCCGGCCTTCCTGGCCTGGCTGGCCGAGTCCGATGACCATGCGGCGGCCTGGGCCCGCGCCCAGGCCCTGTGGGCCCGCGCGACCGACGACCTGCGCGACGATCCCCTGGCCGAGGCCCTGCGCGCCAGCGCCCTGGCCGCCCGCCCCCCCGTATGGCCCAAGGCGCTGGCCGCCGCCTGCGTCGTCGCGGCGGTGCTGCTGGGCGCGGGCGTCGGCTGGCGCTACTGGCCGGGGCGCGGGCCTTCCGGCGCCCAGGTCGCGACCCCGACGCCGGCGACCCAGCTGGCCACCCTGGCGGGGGAACGGCGCGCCGTCGCCCTGGCGGACGGCACCCGGCTGGACATGGACAGCGCCACCCGCGTCGACGTCGCCTTCGACGACAAGGTCCGCCGCCTGCGGGTGGAGAGCGGCCAAGTCTATATCCAGGTGGCGCGCGACACGACGCGCCCCTTCGCGGTCGACGCGCGCGACCAGACCATCGTCGATCGCGGCACCGCGTTCGGCGTGCGGGTCATGCCCGGCATGATGTCTGTGACCCTGGCGCAGGGCAGCGTCGCGGTCGGCGCGCACGGCGGCCCGCCCGAGCACGAGCTGAAGCCGGGCGAGCGCCTGATGCTGCGCGACGGGCGCCCCGCCCAGCTGCAGACGGTGGACGTGAACGCGGTCCTGGCCTGGCGCGACGGCTTCGTCGAGTTCTCCGACACCCCGCTGTCCGACGCGGTCGCCGAGATGAACCGCCACGGCGGTCGCAAGATGGTGATCGCCGATCCCAGCGTCGGGGCGCTGAAGGTCAGCGGCCGGTTCAAGCTGGGCGAGCCCGAGCGGTTCCTGCGCACCGTGTCGATGCTGTTGCCGGTCCGCGCGGTCCGGGTGGGCGAGACGCTGGAGATCCGCCCGGCCCCGTAGTCGTCAGAACCGGCGCGTCAGGCTGATCTCGAAGGCCCGGCCGTCGGCGTCGCCATAAGGGCTGTAGCCCATGGCCGCGGTGAAGGCGAACGGCGGGGTCGCGTCGGCCAGGTTGCGGACGGTCAGCTGGACCTCGGTCTTCTCGCCGACCGACCAGGCCGCGAAGGCGTCCAGATAGACCTGGGACGGGATCCGCCCGCCCTTCAGCCGCGCCAGGTACTGGGTGATGTAGAGGGGCTGGAGGCCGGAATCGGCCACCGCGTAGCTGGCGTAGTACCGGGCGTTGAGGCCCACGGTCAGGGCCTCGCCCGTCCATTGCCCGCCGGCGAAGGCCCGGACACGCAGGGGGCCGTCGCTGTAGCCGGCGGTCTCGGTCCAGGGACCGTCGAGATGCACCTGGCGACGATAGCTGGGCTGCCAGACGCCGCGCAGATAGGCGCTGACCTCGCCGCCCGCGAGCCGGCGGCGGTACTCGCCGCTGACGTCCACCGTCTCGGCGATCGAGCGGCCGACGTTCATCATGGTGGCGTCCAGATAGGTGACGGCGCCGACCGTGTAGCCCTTGGCCCGATCGGCGTCGGTCAGGGGCGCCCGCACCACCCGGGACGGATACAGCGCCTCGTGCGCCAGGATGTAGCCGATGGAGTCGGCGTCGACCTCGGTGATCTCCCGCGTCTTCTCGGTGCGCTGGTAGTCGATCGACAGCCGCGCCCCGTCCAGCCATCGCGGCTTGATCACCACGCCCAGGCTGAAGGTGCGGGCCAGCTCCGGGTCGAGATCGGGCGAACCGGCCTGGACCAGCTGCATCGGCGCGGTCACGGCCAGCGGCTGGCCATCGCGCTTGGGGTCCAGCTTGGGATAGCCGGTCCCGTTCAACGACAGGACCGTCGGCTGGACCTGGTCCGAGCGCGGCGGCAGATGGCCTTCGCTGTAGCTGGCGCGCAGCATGACGCCGTCGGTCACGAAGGTCTTCACGCCCACCATCTTGGCCACGACTAGGTTCTCGATGGCCACCTGGCTCAAGGTGGCGATCCCGCCCGAGTCGAGAGTCAGGTCCGAGCGGGGCGCGGTCATCCGGTAGTCGTCCGCGCGCAGGGCGGCTTGCAGCTCCAGGTCCTTGAAGGGCCCCCAGGCGTCGCTCGTCGTCAGGGGCGCGCGCCATTCGGCGGCGGCCGACCGCGTCGTCAGGCCCAGCCGGTTGCCCTGGACGGTCTTTGGCAGGCCGGTGTTGCGATCGTAGCTGAAGCTTTGACCGCCCGGCGCCCGCTCGCGCGCGGCCTCGGCCGACAGCGTCATGGTCAAGGGACCGCCCGGCAGGCGCCACAGCGGCCCCGAGGCGCGCAGGTTGAGATCCTCCAGCGTGTCGCTGAGCTTCAGCAGCGAGCCGCCCGCCAGTCGATAGGCGCTATAGGTCTCCAGGAACAGGTCCTCGGGGTCGAACGGCGACAGGCTCGGCCCGACCAAGCCCGAACTGACCGCGGTGGACGTTCCGGCATAGACGGTGGCGCCCCGGGCGTCGTTGGCGACCCGCACCTGCGACCGGCTCCAGCCGGCGTCCGCCTCGGCCATCCAGCCGCGCGGCAGACGCGCGATGAGCCCCGCGTCGAGCTTCTGGGTGGCGCTGCGGTTGCGGACGATCCCCTCCCACGGGACGGATCGCGACACATAGACCGACTGCTCGAACGGATTGAGCGGCGAGCTGGCCGACATCGTCAGCACCGTGTCGCCGGCCGGGACCGTCGCGCGGCCACGATTGTCGAGGAACAGGTAGTCGAAGAAACCCTCGAAGATCCCGGCTTCCTGGCGCCCGCTGACCACCAGCGACCGCCGGTAGGTTTCGGTCATCAGGCTCTGCTTCTCGCCGAAGGCGTCGTCGGGAAGGTCCAGGTCGAGCCGGCCCGCGTTGGCGACGGCCTCGGCGGCGGTGAAGCCGGCGGTCGAGAAGGTGGTGAAGGTCGATCCCAGCGCCTGGCCGCCATAGGCCGGCTTCAGGGTGAGCTGGCCGCCGCTGCTGACCACGTTGACGCCCAGTCCCACCGGCACATAGGCCTTGGGCACGCCGCCCTTGATGAAGTCCGCGCCGTTCGAGGTCAGGGCCCGCTCGCCGAACAGCCGCTCGCCCACGTCCAGCCCCTGGTCCCGGCCCAGGGCGATCCGCACCGACAGCCCGCCCCGGCCGTCGCTGGAGGTCCGGCCGATCGCCGCGTCCAGACGGGAGGCCAGCCCCCCGCCGTGTTCGGTGCCTCCCTGGGCCAGCTTCACCTCGGCGCCCTGGTAATCGCGCTTGAGGACGATGTTGACCACGCCCCCGGTCGCCCCAGGGCCGTAGAGGGCGCCGGCCGCGGCGGTCAGCACCTCGATGCGCTCGACGGCGGCCAGCGGGATCCCGTTGACGTCGGCCTGGATGAAACCGGCGCTGGCGCCCACGGCTTCGGGCGCGCTGGGCAGGCGGCGGCCGTCGACCAGCACCAGGGTCTGGCCCCCGCCCAGGCCCAGCAGGTCGATCCGCGACCGGGCCGAGGCGGAATTGGCGGCCGGCGACTGGGTCAGCGCGCCGGCCTGGGCGTCGGCCGGCATGGTCCGGCGGATGAAGCCCTCGACGTCCAGGTCGCCCGCGCGGCGGATCGCCTCCTCCAACGCCACGTCGTAGGGCTGGATGTCGTCGCGGGTGCGGCGGATGCCCGTATTCAGGTTGCGCCGGCCCAGGACCAGGATCTCGGACACCGCCCCGTCGCCGGCGTCCACCGGCGGCCGGGCCGGCGGCGGACCCGCCATCGGCTTGATCACATAGGCGCCGTCGCTGGTCCGCTGGACGCCCAGGCCCGTCGAAGCCAGGGCGGCCGCCAGCGCCTGGTCGACCGTGTATCGGCCCTTCAGCCCGGGCGCGCGGAGCTTGTCGGTCACGGCGCGGTCGAAGGCCAGCTCCGCCGACCCGGCGCGCGCCACCCGCTTCAGCGTGAGGGAAAGCGACTGCGCCGGCATGTCCAGCGCGATGGCGTCGGCGGCATGGCTCGCGCCCGCCTGACCCACCGCCAGGACAAGAGCCAGGACGCCCGCCGTCTGTCGCCGGCGCGACCCAAGACCGGAGTGCTTCAAGAAAGTTTCCGCCCCGGCGTACGGGATTGGACGAAGGCTGCGTTCCTGGTGCCGATCGCGGAGAGCGAACGAATGCGCCAAGCCACCAACGTCACCATCCGCGCCTCGCGCCCGCCAACCGAAGCGCAGGCTTATGCCATGCCCACGCTCGACCGCAAGCTCGGCTCGCGCGCCGTGGCGGCCCGACGCTTCCGGCGCCGTCCGACAGCGGACGATCGCTCGTGAATGGGGCGGCCGGTGCCTTGCGGGCGGACGTCCGCCCCTTCCGTGCCCCGCCAGGGGACCAGGGTCGGGAGCTGGATCAGCTGTGCTTCGACCACTTCGCCGTCGATCCCGCAAAACGTCTGCTCACCCGGGACGGCGCGCCCGTCGAGATCGGCGGTCGCACGTTCGACCTGCTGCTGGCGCTGGTCGAACAACGCGGTCGCGTGGTGCCCAAACGGGAGCTGCTCCAGCGGGTCTGGCCCGACGCGATCGTCGAGGACTCCGCGCTTCGGTTCCACATGGCCAGGCTCCGCCGGATCCTCGACGACGGGCGCGAAGGCGTCCGCCTGATCGCCACCCAGGTGAGCGTCGGCTACGCCTTCGTCGGCGCCGTCGCGCGACGGCGCCCGGCGGCCATGCCCGCCGCCCTCACCGCCCAGCCGGACGCGAGTTTGCCGTCGCGGCTGGACCAGGTGATCGGCCGTGATGACGACCTGGAGGCGCTGATCGAACGGGCCGCCGCCGTCCGGCTCCTGAGCATCGTCGGCCCGGCCGGCGTCGGCAAGACCAGCCTGGCGATCGAGATCGCCCACGCCCTGCAGCCCGATTTCGACGACGGCGTCGGCTTCGTCGACCTGGCGCTGGTCGAGACGGCCGAGGACCTTCCCGCCGTGATCGCCCGGACCCTGGGTTTGGGAACCGACGCTCATCAGTCGACCGAGGCGCTCCTTCGCCGCCTGCGCGGTCGCCAGCAACTGCTGGTCCTCGACAACTGCGAGCACCTGGTCCACGCGGTCGCCGGCTTCGTGGAACAGGTCGCTTCGGCGGCGCCGGGAGTCCATATCCTGGCCACCGGCCGGCAGGCGCTTCGGGCGCGCAACGAGCAAGTCCACCGGCTGGCGCCGTACGACGTCCCGGCCGACCTCGCGACGATCGGGCGCGACGACCTGCTGGACCGTCCCGCCGTCGCGCTGTTCCTGCATCACCTCACGGCCGCCGGAGGCGTACGCGTCGAGGAGCTGGAGCCCCTCAGGACGATCGCCCGGATCTGCATCCGCCTGGACGGCGTCGCCCTGGCGATCGAATTGGCGGCCGTGCGCGCCGCCACGCACGGGGTCGAGGCCACCGCCAGACTGCTCGGCGGCGAGCTCAGCCTGCGGTGGCCCGGACGGCGGACGGCTTCGCCCCGGCAGCGCACGCTGAAGGCGACGCTCGACTGGAGCTACGCCCTGCTCTCGGAGACCGAACGCCGGGTCTTCGAACGGCTCTCCCGGCTGCCCACGCCGTTCTCCCTCGAGACGGCGCTTGGAACCGTCGCCGACGAGGCGCTCGACATCGACAGCGCCGTGGCCGCGCTGGATGGGCTCGCAGAGAAATCCCTGATCCGTCCCCGCGACGGCGAATACCACTGGGCCGAGTTCACTAGAGTCTATGCGCGCGAGCGGCTGAGCATGCGCATAACCATCCAAGAGCGGAGCGCTCAAGGTCCCGCGCTTCGTGTGGCATTGTGAATGGCGACGAGGCGCCACAGACCGCCTATCGACGCCACAGAGGCGGTGAAACCCCTCACCCTCCCACCGCCTGACGGCGGCGGGCCCCTCCCTCTCTCCATGAGAGAGGGTTTCCCAGGAACCCGCCGCCCTTCCCCTACTTCAACGGCAGGAACAGCTCGACCACCACCTCGTGCACGGTCGCGTTCGGGGGGAACGAGAAGTGCCGCTGGCAGTAGATCGGGAAGTCCCGCGCCTCCTCGCCGCTGGCGGGCAGCCAGTCGCGGTAGAGATAGAGCGCGGCCGGCTCCAGGTTGTGGGTGTCGTGGACGACGCGCAGCACCGCGCAGCGTCCGCCGGGGATTTCGCCGGCCTTCATCACCGGGTCGTCTTCGGCGATCGGCCGGTCGGTGCCGATGCACAGGTCCATGCTGTAGTCGGCGGGGTTCTCGGGAATCCTTTCGGACCGGAAGATGTTGTAGGTCGAGCTGGTCTCGGGCGACAGGCCGGCGGCTTTTCGCCAGGCGATGAACCGCTCGATGGTCGTACCGAGCGTCGCCCGGTCGCCGCGATGTTCCAGCACCGCCACCGGGGTCGGGGGCGTCTGGCGGATCATCACGTCGTCGGGGGTGTAGGTGATAGGCATGAGCTTGCTCCTGGCGTTGTCCAAGGGCCCGAAGGCCGCAAGCCACGGCGCCCAGTCGGGCGTTTTCCGGAACGACGAAGGCGATTGGCCGAACCTCTGGCGGAAGGCGCGGGCGAAGGCGTCGGGGGCGTCGTACCCGGCCTCCATCGCGATTTCCGTGACGCTCTGGGCGCCCTTCGAGGCCAGCCGGTGCGACGCGCGTTTCAGGCGCGCCAGCTGGACGTAGCGATGCACGGACAACCCGAAGGTCGCCATGAACTGCCGGTGGAAGTGGAACTTGGAGAAGGCCGCGACGCGGCTCATCGTGTCCAGGTCCAGATCACCGTCCAGATGCTGGTCCACATAGTCCAGCACCCGCTGCATCCGGGCTTTGTAGTTTCGAACCGCCGCCTTCATCGTCACCCTTTTCCGTGGTGGCGCCAGATAGCCGCGCGCCGCCGGATCGTGCTCGACCGATCTTGCGGTTTAACCGGAATGGGACGGACTTTCCCCCTGCCCGTGCGGGCGGGGGCCGATGGACGCGAAATGGCCGCGGAGGGCCGGCGCCGGTCCTAGGGCGCGCGCCCTAGATCCCCTCGCCCACGGTGGGCGCCGCGCCCGGGGCCCGGGCCACGTGGATGCCGCACTCGGTCTTGTCCTGGCCCGCCCAGCGGCCGGCGCGGACGTCGGCGTTGGGATCGTCCACCGGCTTGGTGCACGGCCAGCAGCCGACCGAGGGGAAGCCCTGGGAAACCAGCGGGTGGGTCGGCAGGTCGTGCTCGGCGACATAGGCGTCCAGCTCGGCCTTGCCCCAGTTGGCCAGGGGGTTGAACTTGATCTGGCCCTCGGCCTGCTCGACCACGGCCAGGCGCAGGCGGTCGCCGCCGTGGAAGCGCTTGCGGCCGGTGGTCCAGGCGGCGAACTCGCCCAGGGCGCGGTCCAGCGGCAGCACCTTGCGGATGTGGCAGCAGGCGTCGGTGTCGGTGCGCCAGAGGTCGGACTTGGGATCGGTGACGGCCAGGTCGGCGAAGGCCGGCCGCAGGTCGCGCACGTCGGTCAGGCCCAGGCGGGCGGCCAGCGACTTGCGGTAGTCCAGGGTCTGGCCGAACAGCATGCCGGTGTCGAGGAACAGCACCGGGATGTCCTTGGACACCTGGCTGGCCAAGTGCAGCAGCACCGCCGATTCCGCGCCGAACGAGCTGACCAGGGCCAGCTTGTCGCCGAAGGTCTCGTAGGCCTTGCGCAGGATGGTCAGCGGATGGGCGTCGCGCAGTTCGGCGTCCAGCCGCGCCGCCAGGGTCGGCTGCACGGCGACGGCCGGCTTCACCTCGATCGCGGACTGGTCGTAGGCCATCAGACAGCCCTTTCCTCGAACGCCACCCGCCGGTGATCGGCGGCGCGCTGATAGACGTGACGGAAGCGGTGCGCCGCCTTGGTCCAGGCCTCGGGCGTGGCGCCGTCGGCGGGTTCGAAGGCGTCGAAGCCGCAGCGGACCATGAAGCCGGCCTGCTCCTGCAGCACGTCGCCCACCGCCCTCACCTGGCCGGTGAAGCCCAGGCGCTCGCGCAGCAGGCGGGCCGAGGTGTAGGCGCGGCCGTCGCGGTATTTCGGGAAGGCCAGGGCCACCACCGACAGGCGCGGCAGGTCGTAGGCCAGGGCCTCGACCTCCTGGTCCGGCTCGACCCGCACGCCGACGCGGCGGCTGTTGGACAGCAGGATCTCGCCTTCCGCCTGGAAGCGGGCCAGCGACAGGATCACGTCGCCCTCGGGCAGGGCGTCGTCGTCGCCCACGTGGACGAAGCCGTCCTCGGCCCATTCGGCGCCGAAGTCCTTGCCGCTGGGATCGCCGGTCAGCTTAATCAGCTTGGGCATAGACAGCCTCCTTGAACGGCTCGAGGCCGACGCGGCGATAGGTGTCGAGGAAGCGCTCCTCGCCGGTGCGGATGTGGAGATAGGCTTCGACCAGGGCGTCGATGGCCGGGGCCACCTTGTCGGCCGACAGGCCCGGGCCCAGGATCTTGCCGATGCTGGCGTCCTCGGCGCCCGAACCGCCCAGCGACAGCTGGTAGAATTCCTCGCCCTTCTTGTCGACGCCCAGGATGCCGATGTGGGCCACGTGGTGGTGGCCGCAGGCGTTGATGCAGCCGCTGATCTTGATCTTCAGCTCGCCCACCTTCTCGGCCCGGTCGGGGTCGGCGAACTTACGGGCGATGTCCTGGGCGATCGGGATGGCGCGGGCGTTGGCCAGGGCGCAGTAGTCCAGGCCCGGGCAGGCGATGATGTCGCTGGCCAGGTCGATGTTGGCGGTGGCCAGGCCCGCGGCTTCCAGCGCCGCGTGCACGGCCGGCAGGTCGTCCAGCTTGACGTGCGGCAGCACCAGGTTCTGGGCGTGGGTGACGCGGATGTCGTCCAGGCTGTAGCGCTCGCCCAGGTCGGCGACGACGTCCAGCTGGTCGGCCGTGGCGTCGCCCGGGGTCTGGCCGATGGCCTTCAGCGACACCTCGACGATGGCGTAGCCGGGGACCTTGTGCGGCTTGACGTTGTTGCGCACGAAGCGCTGCAGGGCCGGGCTGGCGGCGCGGGCGGCCTCGAAAGCCTCGGACACGTCCGGCAGGGTCTCGAACCGGGGCTGGGCGAAGGCGGCGCGGATGCGGTCCAGCTCGGCGGCCGGCAGGTCGGCGCGCTCGGCGCTGATCTTGCCCCACTCCTCCTCGACCTGGCGGGTGAACTCCTCGATGCCCAGGGCGGCGACCAGGATCTTGATCCGGGCCTTGTAGATGTTGTCGCGGCGGCCGTGGCGGTTGTAGACGCGCAGGATCGCCTCGACGTAGCTGAGCAGGTGCTCGGCCGGCAGGTACGAGCGGACGGTCTGGGCGATGTAGGGCGTACGCCCCTGGCCGCCGCCGGCCACCACCTCGAAGCCGATCTGGTCGTCGCGGCCCTTGCGCAGGAACAGGCCGATGTCGTGGGTCTTGACCGCCGCGCGGTCGGTCAGGGCGCCGGTGACGGCGATCTTGAACTTGCGCGGCAGGAAGCTGAACTCGGGGTGCAGGGTCGACCACTGGCGCAGGACTTCCGACCACACGCGCGGGTCGTCGATCTCCTCGGCCGTGGCGCCGGCATAGGGGTCGGCGGTGACGTTGCGGATGCAGTTGCCGCTGGTCTGGATGGCGTGCAGGTCGACCTCGGCCATGGCGTCGAGGATGTCGGGCACGTCCTTCAGCTTGATCCAGTGGAACTGCAGGTTCTGGCGCGTGGTGAAGTGGCCGTAGCCCTTGTCGTAGGTGCGGCCGATCCAGGCCAGGCGGCGAACCTGGCGGCTGTTCAGCGAGCCGTACGGGATGGCGATCCGCAGCATGTAGGCGTGCAGCTGCAGGTACAGGCCGTTCATCAGCCGCAGCGGCTTGAACTGGTCCTCGGTCAGCTCGCCGGCCAGGCGGCGGGCCACCTGGTGGCGGAACTCGTTGGAGCGGTCCGTCAGGAACTCGCGGTCGATGGCGTCGTACAGGTACATGCGGCTTACTTCCTGCGGATCAGGTCGACGCGGCCGGTCGAGCGGGCCGCGCCGTCGGCGTGGCGCAGCGCCTCGACCACCTCGCCGCCGACGGCCTGCTTGCCGTGGGTGGGTTCGTTGGTGGGGCCCAGGGCCCGGATGCGTTCGCGGTAGCTGACCGGCGCCCAGCGCCCGTCGGAGGGGGTCAGGTCGATCGAATAGACGTCGATCACCACCGTCGGCTGGGCCTTGCCCGTCGCCACGGCGGTCTCGACCTCGGCGTCCTGGCCCTCGTCGAACAGCTGGGCGTCGCCGAAGCCGTCGACCCAGGCGCCGCCCTTCCAGAACACGACTTCGCCGTCGATCAGGCGATTGGCGGTGATGGCTTTCATGAACGCAGGCTCGCGGACTGGAGAACTTGGAGATCGGCCAGGTCGGGCGTTCCGACCCCAAGGCCTGTTGCGGCCATGGCCATGGCCTCGCCGACCATCAGCAGCGCCGGGCCCTTCAGGCCCTCGGCGGCGACGGCCAGGCCGGCCACGGTGGTCAGGATGCGGCGCTCGTCGGGACGGCTGGCGTTCTCGACGATCAGGGCCGGGGTCGAACCCGCGCGGCCGGCCGCCGTCAGGCGCTCGGCGATCAGGCCGGCGGTCGAGACGCCCATGTAGACGACGACGGTCTGGTTCGGGCGCGCCAGGGCGGTCCAGTCCAGGTCCGGTTCGCCGTGGGCGGCGTGGCCGGTGACGAAGGTCACGGCCTGGGCGGCGCCGCGATGGGTCAGGGGCGCGCCGGCGCCGGCCGAGGCGGCCAGGGCGGCGGTGACGCCGGGCACGACGGTGCAGTCGACGCCGGCGTCGCGGCAGGCCGCCAGCTCCTCGCCGCCGCGGCCGAACAGGAACGGGTCGCCGCCCTTCAGCCGCACGACGGTCAGGCCGTCCAGGGCGAGGGCGACCAGCAGCTGGTTGATGTCGTCCTGCGGCAGGGTGTGGCGGGATTTGCGCTTGGCGACGTTGATCCGCCGCGCCGCCGAGGGCGCCAGGTCGAGGATCTCGTCGGACACCAGGCCGTCGTGCACGACCACGTCGGCGGCCTGCAGGGCCTTCAGGGCCTTGATCGTCAGCAGCTCGGGATCGCCGGGCCCCGCGCCGACCAGGGTCACCCGGCCGGGATCGCGCGCGCGATCCCCGCCGCCGAGGGCGACCAGGCCGGCCTTTGGCCGCGAAGCGGATCGGACCGTGGGCCGAGCCATCAGATTCAGGTCCTCTATAAGCCAGACGCCACTGCCGCCGCCCCGGACCGGCGACTTCGCCAAACCGGTTGCGCCGAAAGCATTGCGGGGCGAACCCTAGGGTCCGCCCCGCCCGCGTTCACCGACGAAAAGGGCCATCTCCGTCAGCGAACGCTTGCAAATTGGTCGCGGGCGGGCCAATTCGCAAACAAGGTCTTCTGCCGGGGCGTTCAGTAAAACTCATGGAAAGACAGTCCGAACGGCGCCGCCTTCCGCCCTTGAACGCCCTGCGTGCGTTCGAGGCGGCTGCGCGTCACCTGAACTTCAGCCGCGCCGCCGACGAGCTGTCGGTGACGCCCGGCGCCGTGAGTCAGCAGATCCAGAACCTCGAGGACTATGTCGGCGCGGCCCTGTTCAAGCGCACGCCCAAGGGCCTGCTGCTGACCGACGCCGCCCAGACCGCCCTGCCCGCCCTGCGCGAGGCCTTCGACCGCCTGGCCGAGGCCGCCAGCCTGCTGACCGCCGCCGTAGACGGCCGCCGCCTGACCCTGACCGCCGCCCCCTCGTTCGCCGCCAAGTGGCTGGTGCCGCGCCTGGGCAAGTTCGAGCAGGCCCAGCCCCAGGTCGACGTCTGGCTGTCGGCCGGCATGGAGGTCGTCGACTTCGCCGCCGGCGAGGTCGACCTGGCCATCCGCTACGGCTCGGGCCGCTATCCGGGTCTGGAGGTCATCCGCCTGCTGAACGAGACCGTCGTCCCCGTGGCGTCGCCTGAACTCCTGGCCACCAACCCCTTGGAATCACCCGAGGATCTGGCCCACCACATCCTGCTGCACGACGGCTCGCCCGACGCCGACGACAGCTGCCCGGACTGGGCCATGTGGCTGGCCGCGCGGGGCATCAAGTCGGTGGACGGGGCCCGCGGCCCGCGCTTCAACCAGTCCAGCCTGGTGATCGAGGCCGCCGCCAACGGACGCGGGATCGCCCTGGCCAAGCAGACCCTGGCCCAGGCCGATCTCGACGCCGGCCGTCTGGTCATCCCGTTCGAGGCCGCCACCGCCGTCGACTTCGCCTATTACGTCGTCCACCCCAAGGCCAAGGGCCGCCTGCCGCAGGTGAAGGCGTTCGTCACGTGGCTGCAGGCCGAGGCGGCGGCCCACGAAGCCGCCCTTCTGACCATGGACAACGGCGCGGGCATCTAGCTTGAGGTTTCGGGTGGCCCCGGCCGCCGGAACCGGCTTAAAGGGGCGCATGATCAAGACGACTCTCACGGTCGACGAGCGCCTCGCTCCCGCCGACTGTTCGACCATGCTCGACGTTCGCAAGGGCGTGGACGCCCTGGACCGGGCCCTGGTCCAGCTCCTGACCGAGCGTCAGGGCTACATGGACGCCGCCGCCCGCATCAAGGCCGACCGCTCCAAGGTGTTCGACCGCGCGCGGATCGAGGACGTGGTGGAGAAGGTCAAGGCCGCCGCCCGCGAGTCCGGCCTGTCGGAAGCCATCGCCGAGCCCGTCTGGCGCACCCTGATCGACCGCTGCATCGCGTATGAGTACGACAGCTGGGACCGGACGAAGGGCTGAGGCCTAGTCGGCGCGCAGCGCGGCGATCGAACGCCGAAGGTTCGCGCGCGCCGGCGCCTCGAAACGCGCCCGTCCCCACGGACTGAAGTACAGCGCCTCGCGCTCGAGGAAGCGCTCGAGGATCGCCGCGCGCCCCTGCCGGAACAGCGCCTCGGGAACCTCGCGATACTCGTGCCGCACGCCGGCCTCGTAAGCGTCGAAGGCCTCGGGCGCGGCCCCCAGGATTGACAGGTCCATGTCCAGGAACACGCCCATGTCGCCGCGCTCGTCGGCCGGCAGGTCGTCGGGTATGGCGTGGCGCTGGGTGGCCTCGATCAGGCGTATCGCCCGGGCCAGGCTGACCTCGGGGACCACCCCGTCCAACATGCGGCGCGCCAGCTCGGCGCTGCGGGTCTCGTTGTCGGCCCGGCGCGGCTCGTAGATCGCGTCGTGCAGCAGGATCGCGCAGCGCACCGCCAGCGGGTCGTCGAGATCGCCCGCCACCTCATCCAGCAGGCCCAGCAGCGCCAGGGGATGGCTCCAGGCGTGATAGCCGCGATCCGGCCCCTCGTGCAGGGACCGGATCTCGGCCAGCAGGTCTTCGGGCAGGGCGAAGGGTTCGGCCATGCGGCGGCTCAGTTCCCGTCGATCAGGTTGCCGATCTGCCCCAGGATCGAGCCCTCGCCGCGGTTGCCGCCGCCGCCCTGGGCCGCTTGCAGCATCCGCCCGGCCAGGCGCGAGAACGGCAGGGACTGGATCCACACCTTCCCCGGACCGCGCAGGCGGGCGAAGAACAGGCCCTCGCCGCCGAACAGCACGCTGCGCACACCGCCGGCCATGACCAGGTCGAAGTCGACGCCCGGCGTGTAGGCGGCCAGGCAGCCCGTATCGACGTGCAGCTCCTCGCCGGCCTTCAGCTCGCGCTCGACAAGGGCCCCGCCCATCTGGACGAAAACCCAGCCGTCGCCGTCCAGCTTCTGCATGATGAAGCCCTCGCCGCCGAACAGGCCGGTCATCACCCGCTTCTGGAAGTGGATGCCGATCGACACGCCGCGCGCGGCGGCCAGGAAGCTGTCCTTCTGGCAGATCAGCGACCCGCCCAGCTGGCCCAGGTTCAGCGGCAGGATGTTGCCCGGGGTCGGCGCCGCGAAGGCGACCCGCGCCTTGCCCGAGCCGGTGTGGGTGAAGACGGTGGTGAACAGGCTCTCGCCGGTGACCAGGCGCTTGCCCGCCCCCAGCAGCTTGCCCATGAAGCCGCCGCCGTTGTCGCCCGAACCGTCGCCGAACACCGTGGTCATCTGGACGCTGGCGTCCTTCCAGACGAACGCCCCGGCCTCGGCCACGGCGCTCTCGCCCGGGTCCAGCTCGATCTCCAGGAACTGCAGCTCCTGACCCTTGATCTCGAAGTCGATGTCGTCGGCGACGGCGGCGCTGCGGTGATGCGACCAGGGACCGTTCGTCATGGCGTTGGGGGCTCCCGTTGAACTCGCCGCACCTTAGGCAAGCTCGCGGGACGACGCCAATTACGCATCGGTAAGCTGGGCCGTGACGCCTTGGAGCAGCTGATTGAGAGTCAGCGGCTCTTCCCCCTACCCCTTCAGCGACCGCAGCGCCCGCTCGTGGGCGTAGGCGGCGATGTCCATCAGGGCGGCGTCGAGGGCGTCGCGCACCTGGTCCAGGCTGGCGGTCCCCGCCTCGGCCTCGGCGCAGACGTCGCCCAGCTGGAAGGCGCCCACGCCGCGCGCCGCGCCCTTGACCGTGTGGACCGCGTCACGCCAGCCGGGATGGCCCGGATCGAGCATCGGCGTCCACAGCGCGGCCTGCTCGCGGAACAGCGCCAAGACCTCGTCGATCACCGTGGAATCGTCCATCGCGAACCCTTCCAGATAGGCGAAATCCACGGCTCCGCTGATATCTCGTCTGGCCAAAAAATAGTCCCTTGCGTTCCAAGATTCTTTGAGTATGTTCCGCGCCTCGCCGCCGAGGCACTTCACTGCTTCGGGCCGAGCGGGCGCATAGCTCAGTTGGTAGAGCAGCTGACTCTTAATCAGCGGGTCGTAGGTTCGAATCCTACTGCGCCCACCATTCTTTCTCCTAAAAATTAGAGAACGCGAAGAGTATCTCCCCTCCCGGGGGCAGGAAACTTTGTTGTTCGGATCGCTGAAGTGACGGCCTCGGGCTCGCCCGCGGGTCTGCTCGGCTAGGCCGCGGCGCGCTGGCGGAACTCGCGCGGCGAGACGCCGTACTGGTCGCGGAAGGCCCGGCTGAAATGGGCCGAGCCGTTGAACCCCCAGCGGAAGCAGATCTCCGAAATCGACAGCCGCGCGTGCTGCGGACTGGCCAGGTCGGTGCGGCAGCGCTCCAGCCGGCGCGTGCGCAAATAGTGGCTGAAGGTCTCGTCGGCGCTGGCGAACAGCTTCTGGACGTAGCGGGGCGAGACGCCCTCCTCGTCGGCCACCCGGCGCAGCGACAGGTCCGGATCGGGCAGCAGGGTCTCGATGGTCTGGCACAGGCGCTGGAGGTGGGCGGTGGGCGCGGCCGCCCCCACGCCCAGCACGTCGGCCGCCGCCCCGCCCTCGGCCAGGCAGATGGCCAGGAACTCGGTGAGGGCCAGCTCGACCGGCCGCAGCTGGTCGACCGTCAGGTCCTCCAGCCCGTCGGCCGTGGCCCGCAGCAGGCCCGACAGGATGTGGGCCACGCCGGTGGCCGCCTGCAGCCGCCCGACGCGGAGGCTGACGGGAGTGATCAGCCGGTGGTCCAGGGCCACCCTGGGGGCGCGGACGAACATCAGCCGGCACCGGGTCTCCAGCCGCAGGGCCGCGGCCTGGCCGGTGGGGCCGTAGGCGATGTCGCCGGGCTCCAGCGCCTCGGCCAGGTCGTCGGTGACGAGGGTCCCCTCGCCGTTCAGCAGCACCGCAAGCCAGACGGCCGCCGGCTGGCCCGACAGGCGTCCGGAGATCGCCTGGGCCCCGGCCTCGACCAGGGCGAACTCGATGCCCAGGGGCGAGGTCAGGCACACCACCGAGGCGCTGGCCGGCTCGGCGTCGGGCAACCCCTCGATCGGCAGGCCCAGCCGGCTCATCGCCTCGCGCCAGGCCTGCGCCCGTTCGGCGCGGGGGTGGCTGTCGGTGCTGAACGACCAGGCCTTCATCGGGGCGCTCCTAACCTTTCATTCGGGGGAAGATGTCGCGCGGGATGCGCACGTGGCAGCCCTGCTTGCCGTCGACCACCTGGGTGACCCCGAAGTCCGAGGCCACGCTCATCAGCGAATAGGCGTCGTTCTTCGACAGGCCGACGTGATCGCTGAGCAGGGTCAGCATGTTCAGCGACGCGTCCTTCATGGCCACGTCCAGGCTTTCGTCGAAGCCGTGGACGATCCACCACTTCGGCGTTTCCAGCAGGGGCCCGGGCGAGACGAAGTCCTTGCGCAGCACGATCTGCATCAGGACGTTCAGCGAGCTTTCGATGGCCGTGCCGGAGATCTCGCCGTCGCCCTGGCTGACGTGCGGATCGCCGATCGAGAACAGCCCGCCCTCGACCTGGACGGGGTAGTACATCGTCGCCCCCGCCCCGATCCGCCAGTTGTCGATGTTGCCGCCGTGGGCGCCGGGCGGGATGGTGCTGACGCGGCCGTCGATGGCCGGCGCCACGCCCGCCGTGCCCAGGTGCGGCCGGGCCGCCACGCGCACGCCGCCCAGGGCCGGCTGGCGGTCGCACTCGGGGCAGTTGGTGATCGTGCCGGGGATCAGGTACTTGCCTTCGAAGTCGTAGGCGTAGAGGGCGCTGGCGGTGTTGGTGTTCTGATCCAGCTCGTAGATCGTCACCCGCTCCTTCTCGCCGAACTCCTTGTAGAGGTAGCCCCAGTTGGCCGCGAGGTTGGAGCCGTAGTTGTTGCGCGGGACCATGCGCAGGTAGCGCACCTCCAGCACGTCGCCGGGCTTGGCGTCCTCGACGAAGATCGGGCCGGTCATGATGTGGACGCCGGGATTGCGGTCGTCCTCGGGGATCTCGGTGAAGATGCGGGTGACCGCCTCGTCCATCATCAGGTCGGGGGCGTCGCCGGCGTGGTGGGTGATGGCCTCGGCGCTGACCAGGTCGCCGGACTTGATGCGCAGGGCCGGCTTGATCGACGGATCGAAATAGCCCCAGTGCACGGTGGCCGGCGTGGCCTTCAGGGTGTGCAGGGCGCCGGGCAGGACGTCCGGGCGGGTCTGGCCGGGTTCGCAGATGAAGGGCATCTCAGGGTCTCTCGGGTTCAGGCCGCCGGCGCGAGCGTGACGGACGTCATGCTCAGCGAGCCGTGCTCGATGTGGTCGGGGGCGAAGACGGCGACGTCGCCGGGCAGGCGCGCGCCCAGCACGTACAGCAGCGGCCAGAAGTGGTCGGGCGTCGGGACCGAGCGGCTGGCGTCGTCGCCGCGCGAGGCGAAGTCCACCACCCGCTGGGGCGCGTCGTCGACGATGGCCTGCTTGATGTAGTCGTTGAACCGCAGCGACCAGTCGTAGGGCGCGCAGTGGCGCTCGCCCCAGTTCATGGCCGGCAGGTTGTGGACGATGTTGCCGGTGCCGACGATCAGCACGCCCTCGTCGCGCAGGGGCGCCAGGCGCCGGGCCAGCTCGAAGTGCCACGCCGGCGGCTTGGAGGCGTCCATGCTGAGCTGCACCACCGGCACGTCGGCCTCGGGATAGGCCTTGCACAGCACCGACCAGGTCCCGTGGTCCAGGCCCCAGGCCTGCTGGTCCAGGGTCACCGGCAGCGGCGCCAGCAGGTCGCGCACCCGCGCCGCCAGCTCGGGCGAGCCGGGCGCGGGGTACTGAACGTCGAACAGCGCCTGCGGGAACGAGGCCCCGAAGTCGTGGATGGTGCGCGGGGCGGCCATGGCGGTGACGCCGACGCCCTTGGTCAGCCAGTGGGCCGAGATGCAGAGGATGGCCTTGGGCTTGCCGAACGCCTCGCCCATCGCCTTCCACGTCTGGGTGGTGTCGTTGGTTTCCAGGGCGATCATCGGGCTGCCGTGACCGAAGAAGGCGACGGGCAGGCGGCTCATGCGGCGACCTCCGCCTTCGGGCCTTTCAGCGCCGCCCAGGCCTTCTGGTAGCGCGGCGTGAGCCAGCGGTTGAACTGCACCTGCGCCCCCTCCTGCCAGGAGTACCGGCCGCGCACCGCGAACCGCGAGCGCAGGCCCACCTGGACCAGTTCGTCGACGTGCATGTCCTGGGCGATGATCTTGCCCGCCGAGGTCATGATCATCTCCAGCCGCTCCTCGAAGCCGTTGACCTCGGTGGCGCCCGGCGCGACCAGCAGGCCGGTGTCCTGCTCCATGGTCTCGGGACCCGTGGGCCGCAGGATCAGGTAGATGACCATGTCGCTGGTCATCACCAGCGACAGGGTCGGCGGGATGTTGGCGAAGGTGGCGCGGTTGCGGTCCTGGTCGGTCAGCTTCGGGAAGACCGGCAGCACGGCCTTCTGGGTCGGGTTGAAGCTGACGTCCGGATGAGTGGTGCCGTTGAAGCGCAGGAAGCCGGCGTCGTCCGCGCCCGCCTCGGGGAAGCTGCAGAGCTCGCTGGGGATGAAGTCGTGCAGCGGGCCGCGATGCAGCTTGTTGGCGTGGTAGCCGTCGTTGTTGTTCTCGAACATCACCTTCCAGTTCCAGGCGAACTGGCCGGTCATCGGCGGGGTCAGGCCCTCGGCGTTGGCGAGGTCGTAGTTAGCCACCGCCGCCTCGACCGCCGTCAGGCGCGGGGCCAGGGGCGGCGCGTCGGCGTCGAAATTGATGAAGATGAAACCCAGCCAGACCTCGACCTTGAAGGTCGGCAGCTTGACGGCCTTCTTGTCGAAGTCGCAGGCCCGCTCCATGGCCGGGGCGTTCACCAGGTCGCCGTTCAGCGAATAGACCCAGTGGTGATAGGGGCAGACGAAGCCCCGGGTGTTGCCCCGGCCCTCGGCCACCAGCATGGCGCGGTGCTGGCACACCGCCGACATCGCCTTGATCTCGTTGGAGCGGTTGCGGGTGACGATGATCGGCTCGCCGATGATCGTGGTGGTGAAGTAGTCGCCGGCCTCCTTCACCCAGTCCACGCGGCCCACGCACAGCCATTCGTGATTGAACAGCGCCTCCTTCTCGAAGTCGTAGAAGGCCGCGTCGGTGTAGCAGGCGGGCGGCAGGGTCTCGGCCGCGTCGACGTCGCGCATCGAGCGCGACAGGCCGTCGAAGAAGGCGTCGTCGAGATTGGGTGCGGGCGAGAGGCCCATGGCGGCTGCGCTCCTTCGCAAGATCGATACGAAGGCTAGGCGGGGCGCGCCCACCGGTCTTGCACCAGCGCGCACGATAAGTTGGCCGTCGCCTGGCCAGCGGGCGGCGTCGCCGGGTTCTCGGGCGGAAATGAGCAAAAGGCGCGCAAGCTTGCGGCGCCGGATGACTTTGCCGGACGCGCACGCAAAGCCGTCGTGCGCGTACCGGCAAGACGTGGCCTTGGACGGGGCCTAGGTTGAGCTCACAAAGCTTCGATGAGGACCGCGCCCGTGGACATGACGCTCGCCGACGACCTGACGATCTCGGAACTGAAGCCCGGCTTCGGCGCCCGCATCCACGACCTGGACCTGTCGACCGCGCCCGACGCCGAGATCGACAAGGTGGTGGCCGCCTTCCATCGCCACGGCGCCGTGGTGATCCCTGGCCAGTCGATGACGCCGGACGACTTGATGCGCTTCATCGGCCGGTTCGGCGAGGCCGAGGACCACACCCAGACCCGCTTCACCCTGCCCGGCTATCCGAAGATCTTCATCCTCAGCAACCGGGTCGTGGACGGCAAGCCGATCGGCGCCCACAACGACGGCGTCGGCTGGCACACCGACTACAGCTACAAGCCCGAGCCGGTGATGCTGACCATGCTCTATGCGGTCGAGGTGCCCGACGAGGGCTCCGACACCCTGCTGGCCGACGGCTGCGCCGCCTGGAACGCCCTCTCGCCCGAGAAGCAGGCCGAGCTGCTGCCGCTGAGCCTGCACCACAGCTACAAGCACTTCATGGCCACCCGCCAGTTCGGCCAGCAGCAGAACCTGTCGCCCGAGCTGGAGGCGGCCAATCCCGACGTCGAGCACCCGCTGATCCGCACCCACCCGGCCGACGGCCGCAAGGCCCTGTGGCCCTCGACCGGCACGGTGACCGAGGTGATCGGCAAGCCCGGCCCCGAGGGCCTGGCCCTGATCGAGGAGCTGGTGGCGTTCATGACCGGCGACGACTTCGTCTACCGCCACAAGTGGTCCAAGGGCGACCTGCTGATGTGGGACAACCGCTGCACCCTGCACACCGGCACGCTGTACGACGACACCAAGTACTTCCGGACCATGCACCGGCTGTGGGTGAAGGGCGACAAGCCGTACTAGTTTCGCCGCACCTTCCGTTGTCATCCCGGAAGCCTCGCAGAGGCTGTCCGGGACCCAGGGGACTGGGCGGATGCGGTGCGGTTCACCTGGGTCCCGGACAGCGCTACGCGCTTCCGGGATGACACCCTTTGATGAGTTGAGAAGTCGATGACCAAGACCTGGCTGATCACCGGCGTGTCCGGCGGACTGGGCCGCGAGATCGCCCTGGCGGCCATCGCGCGCGGCGACACCGTCTTCGGCACGGTGCGCAAGGCCAAGGACGCCGACGCCTTCGAGCTGCTGGGCGGCCATGCCCTGGTGCTGGACGTCACCGACGAGGCGGCGGTCCGTAAGGGCGTCGCCGAGGTGGAGGCCGTCGGTAAGATCGACGTCCTGGTCAACAACGCCGGCTACGGCCTCGTGGGCGCGGTGGAGGAAGCCTCGCTGGACGAACTCCGCGCCCAGTTCGAGACCAACGTCGTCGGCCCGCTGGCGATGCTGAAGGCCGTTCTGCCGGCCATGCGCGCCCGCCGGACCGGGCGGATCATCAACGTCACCTCGGTCTCGGGCCTGGCCGTCTGGGCCGGCACCGGCGTCTACTGCGCCAGCAAGTGGGCGCTGGAGGGCCTGACCCAGACCCTGGCCGCCGAGGTGGCCGAGCTAGGCATCAAGGTCACCAACGTCGCCCCCGGCGGCCTGCGCACCAATTTCGCCGGCGGCTCCAAGACGATCGTGGCCAGCAAGATCGCCGACTACGACGGCCTGGCCCGCGACGCCGAACGGATCATGGCCGACCACGCCGGCCACGAGCCGGGCGACCCGGCCAAGGCCGCCCAGGCGGTCCTGCGCATCGCCGACGAGGAGGCCCCGCCCCTGCACCTGCTGCTGGGCGAGGACGCCCTGAAATACGCCGGCTACGCCGCCGCCGGCCTCCAGGCCGACATCGACGCCTGGAAGGACCTGACCCTTTCCATCGGTTTTGAGGACCGCCCGTGACCAACACCCTGATCTTCGTCGACCTGGCCTCGGAAGACCCGGACGCCGCCGGCAACTTCTATGCGGAGGTCTTCGGCTGGCAGAACGACGCCCGGCCGCAGGGCGAGTACCATCGCATGGTGCCCGGCGGCTTCTTCAAGAAGAGCGACGGGACCGACAGCGAGATCGGCAACCTGCACCTGGGGATCTTCAAGGCCGCCAACGCCCGTCCCCACCCCGAGCCCGCCGGCGTCGAGCCCCGCCACCTGTCGACCGACGGCCGCAAACCCCGCGTCTGGGTGCTGATCGGCGACGACGACAGCGCCGACCGCATCCTGGGCAAGGCCCAGGAGCTGGGCGCGACCCTGCTGTGGCGCGACCATTACTGGGCCGAGTTCAACGGCTACAACCACGCCTTCCGCGACCCGTGGGGCAACGAGATCGTCCTGTGGGGCAAGGCGGGCGCGAACCCGGAGATCCCGGCCGACTTCACCCGCGAGTAGCCGGGAAACGCGCCGCGTCCGCGAACGCGGCGCGCCGTCCGTCAGGCCTCCAGGGCCAGATCCGACGCCGTGCTCACCCGGCCGATGCGCGGGAAGATGCGCTCGACCGCGAAGGCGTGCATCTCGGGCGAGAAGGTGGTCATCGCGTCCTCGACCAGCACCATGGCGTAGCCGTGCTCGTAGCCGGCCCGCGCGGTCGACTCGACGCCCAGATTGGTCGCCACCCCGGCCAGGACCACCGTGGTGATCCCCCGCCGGCGCAGTTCCAGGTCCAGCCCTGTCTGGTGGAAGGCGTTCCACTGGCGCTTTGTCACGCGGATGTCGCCGGGCTGGGCCAGGCCGTCGGCCAGGTCGCCCCAGCCGGCCGGGAAGCCGCCGGGCGGCAGGGCCATCGGCTGGTCGACGGGCGTCTTGACCCGGTCGCCGTCGTCGGCGGCGAAGGCCACATTGACCAACACCACGGGGGCGCCGGCGGCGCGGAAGCGCTCGGCCAGGGCCTTGCCGGCCGCCAGGGCCTGGGGGCCCGTGCGGGGCGCGACGGGCATGGCCAGGATGCCGTTCTGCAGGTCGATCAGCACCAGGGCCGTGGTCTTGGGATCGAGCTTGATCATGGGAAGTCGCCTTTCGGGCAAGCGCCGGCGCGCACGCCGCTAGCCCGCGACGCGTCGGCTCGTTATATGAGGATGAGCTCACCTATGGATATATGAGGATGCCCTCATCTAAGTCAACCGCCGCCCGTGCGCCCCAGCGCAAACGGGGCGAACTGCGCGTGGCCGCCCTGCAGGACGCGGCCCTGGCGGTGTTCGCGGAGAAGGGCTTCGAGGCGGCGACCATGACCCAGATCGCCGCCCGGGCGGGCGCGCCCATCGGATCGCTGTACCAGTTCTTCCCGAACAAGGACGTGCTGGCCGACGCCCTGATCGACCGCTACGCGGGCCAGCTGGGCGAGGCGCTGGACGCGCTGGAGGCCGCCCTACCCGGCCTGTCGACCGCCGCCCTGGCCGACGCCCTGCTGGACCTGTTCCCCAGCCGCCGCCACGAGCGCGACGCGGCCCTGGCCCTGGTCGACAGCCGGCCGGACCGCAACACCCGCTCGGCCGCCCTGCGCGACATGATGCGCGACCGGATCGCCGCCCTCCTGGCCAGGCGCGCGCCGGACAAGCCCGCCCAGGCCGTCCGCGACGTGGCCATCGCCTTCCTGGGCAGCATGAAGATGGTCGCCATGCTCGAGGCCGAACCCGCCCCGGCCCAGGCGATCGCCGAGTTCCGGTCGATGGCGCGGCTCTATCTGGTCGACCGCCTGGGCGCCTAGTCGACCCGCGAGGGGTCGCCGACGAAATCCTTGGCGCAGTACCAGCCGCCCTGGAACGGCAAGGCGACCGGGTCCTCGGGCGCTCCGGCCAGCACCTCGGCCGCCCAGGCCTCGGCATTGTCGCGCGGCGCATAGCCGAGGAAGGCGACGGCCGAATTGTCCCAGAAGTTCCGCGTGTTGGCCGAGACTCCGCAGACCGTGGCATAGCCGAAATCCGGCGCCTCGATCCCGCAGCGCACCAGCTCGACCATGTCGCGCGGGCTGATCCAGACCGCCAGCTGGCGCGGGTCGGACGGCCGCTCGCGATAGGCGCCGATCCGTAAGGCGAGCACCTGCAGGCCGAACTTGTCGGCGTACATCCGGCCCATGGCCTCGCCGAACACCTTGCTGACGCCGTAGTAGCTGTCGGGCCGCGGGACCAGGGTCTGGGGCGTCGGCGCCTCCCGCCGATGGAAGCCGGCCGCGTGGTGCGACGAGGCGAACAGCACCCGCTTCACAGCCGCCCGCCGGGCCGCCTCGAACAGGTTGTGGACGCCGACGATGTTGGCCGGCAGCACCTGCTCCCAGGCGTTCGTCTCGGGCTCGACCGGCACGCCGGCCATGTGGACCACGCAGTCGATCCCGGCCATGGCGGCGGTCAGGGAGGGGATGTCGAGCAGGTCGGCGTGGGCGATTTCCTCGCCGCGCCCAGCCGGGGTCATCGGCGCGATGTCAGCCAGGCGCATCAGGCCGTAGCGGCCGGCCAGACCTTCGCGGATGGCGGAACCGATGCCGCCGGCCGCGCCGAGAAGGAGGATGCGGCGGTCGGCTAAGCTCATCTTGCAGCTCGACAAAGGTTGTCACACCGGAAGCCTCGCAGAGGCTGTCCGGGCCCCAGGGGACTGGGCGAGGCGGTGCGGTTCACCTGGGTCCCGGCTCCACGCTTCGCTTCGACCGGGATGACAACGGTGGTTGGGTTCAAACCGGCTTGTCGCCCGCCACCGTCACCCGGTAGCCCGTGCGCGTGTCGGGGAAATAGTCCCAGATCGCCTGGTGCCAGGTGCAGCGGTTGTCCCAGAAGGCCACCGAGTTCTTCTTCCAGCGGAAGCGCACCTGGAAGTCGGGGTTGCTGGCGTGCTGGTAGAGGAAGTTCAGGATCGCCGTGCTCTCGGCCTTGGACAGGCCCATGATCCGGGTCGTGTAGGACGGATTGACGAACAGGCTCTTCTTGCCGCTCACGGGATGGGTGCGGACGATCGGGTGGACCGAGCAATTGTACTTGCGGTCGATGTCCGGGAAGATCGCCTTGTAGACCGGATTGGCGTCGTGCTCGGCCGAAAGACCTTCCAGATAGGCCTTCATCCGGTCCGACAGCGTTTCGTAGGCCGCGTACATGCTGGCGAAGCAGGTATCGCCGCCGTCGTCGGGCAGGACCTTCATGTAGAGGATGCTGCCCAGGGGCGGTTCCGGATCGCAGGTCAGGTCCGAGTGCCAGTTCTCGCCCGCCACGAACTTGGAGTTGGCGTCGGCATGGATGGCCACGATCTCCGGATGGTCGGCCAGGCCCGGCACGCCCGAATGGATGGCCAGGTCGCCGAACTTGCGGCCCAGGGCCTTGTGGGCGTCGTGGTCCATCTCCTGGTCGCGGAAGAAGATCACCTGGTGCTGGGTCAGGGCCTGGTGGATCTCCTCGAACTGGCGGTTCGAGAGCGGTTTTCCCAGGTCGACGCCGAAGATCTCGGCGCCGATCCGGCGGGTCATCGGCTTCACGTCGAGGACGTCGTAGGTCATGGAACCGCTCCCCTAAGCGTTCAGAAAGCCGCCGCGCACATAGACGAGCGGGGCCTTGGCGTCGTCGACCGCCACGCGCAGGACGCGGCCGACCAGGATCTCGTGATCGCCGCCGTCGTGGGCGGCGTGCAGGTCGCATTCGACCGCCGCGACCGCGCCGGCCAGCAGCGGGTGGCCGCCCACTCCGGCCTCGACGACGGTCAGGGCGAAGCGGTCGTCGGCCCCGCTCTTGGCGAAGCGATAGGCCAGGTCGCCCTGGTCGCTGGCCAGGATGTTGACGCAGAAGCTCCCGGCCTGGCCCAGCGCCGCCAGGGTGCGGCTGTCGCGCTTGAGGCAGACCATGACCAGCGGCGGGTCCATCGACACCGAGCTGAAGGCGCTGACCGTGGTGCCGACCAGGCGCCCTTCGTGACAGACGGTGACCACGGTCACCCCCGCCGCGAAGCTGCCCATCGCCTTGCGGAAGTCGTGCGGCTCCGGGGCCATTTCCTTGAGAGCCGCCGACATCACTCGTTCCCGAACGGATTGTCGGGATAGACCGCCGAGGCCGGGCGCTTGGCGCTCTCGTCCGGGCTGGCCCGGCCGCAGACCGCCAGGGCGGTCAGGGCGTAGACCAGGGCGCTGTCGACCAGATCCTTCGGCGTCGGCCGCCAGCGGCGGAAGCCGGTGGTGATGGCCGGGATGCGCTGCATGTTGAACACGTTGTGGTCGCGCCACATGCTGGAATAGACCGGATTGGCCAGGGCCACGGGATGGCCGAGGCTGAGCTTGGTGGCCTCGTCCACGGCGGCGACCAGCGGGGCCACCTCGCGGGCGTCGGCCTCGAAGCCGTGGCGCACGACCACCGGCTCGATGTCGATCCGGCCCAGGCCGGCTTCGCGCACCATGGCCTCCAGCGAATGCTGGACGTCGGCCACGCGCTGCTTGGGCGTCAGACCTACCTCCAGATAGAGGTTCACCAGTTCGGTCCCCGCCCCGAAGGCGTAGGGGATGCCGCCGCGGATCGAGGCGATCTGCGACTTGGGCTGGGCCACGCCGCCGGGACTGTCGTAGCGGCTCTTCTTCTCGTACTCACCGCTCCAGGCGTGGATCGCCTCGGTCAGCTTGCCGATCTTGTAGATCGGGTTGGGATGCGCGGCCGCCGTCGCCGGATGCTCGAGCAGCGGGGTGAAGACCCCCTCGCCCCACACCTGGAAGCGGAACACCGCATAGCCGCAGCCGACCCAGGTCAGGCCGAAGTCGCAGCCCTCGGCGGCGATGGCGTAGTCAGGGGCGACGCCGCCGTGGTGGAACAGGTAGTGGGCCCCGATGTCCTTGCCCATGTAGGCCACGCCCCGGTGCTCCTCGATCGGCTCGGGGCCGATCTCGCCGGGACAGGCGGTCAGGTACATCTTGCCCGCCAGCTCGTAGCCGGCCTTCTTCAGCGCCTTGGCGGCGATCAGGAAGCAGCTCATCGGGCCGCGATCGTTGGCGATCGGATAGCCATACAGCTTGCCGTCCTCCAGCCAGCACTTCTCCCATTCGGGATTGGCCAGGGTGTCGGGGCTGTACTTGTAGGCGTCCAGGTCCGGGTTCCAGGTCGGCGCCTCGGTGTCGAGGTGGGCGGTGAACAGCAGGTTCTTGCCGACACCCTTGCCGCCGTGCGTGCCGATGATGTTGGGCCGCTCGGGCGTGGCCCCGACCTTGCGCGGCGAGAAGCCCTCGCGCGCCATCCAGTCGTGGACGTAGGTGGCGACCTCCAGCTCCTTGCCCGACGGCGCGGGGATGTTGCCCAGGGTCAGGGCCAGTTCGACGATCTCGGCCTCGTCGATCGCGGCGGCGATCGCGGCGCGGTCCTCGTCGGTGACCTGGTACGGCGCCGAGGCGCCCAGTGGCGGAAATCCGTCGGCCATACTCAGGCAGCCCCTTTCCAAGCGTTCGCGATCGCCGCCGTGTCGGTCAGGATCGCGCTGTTCAACTCCATCACCTTCAGCGACGCCTCGTGGATGTCCGCCTCGTAGGCGGCGCAGGCGTCGGCGGCGACGAACACGTGGTAGTCCAGGTCGAAGGCGTCGCGGACGGTGCTGTCGACGCAGCACTCGGTGGTGACGCCGGCCACCACCAGGGTATCGACGCCCATCCCCGTGAGCCGCATGTCCAGATCCGTGCCCACGAAGCCGCTGTAGCGGGTCTTGTGCACCACCAGCTCGCCCGGCGCCGGCTGGGGCCCGTAGAACTCGGAGCCCACCTGCCCGGCCCGGCACAGGGCCGCGTCGACGTCGGGGTCGCCCCCGCGCCGGCGCATGCGCTCGTTCCAGGCCGCGCTGTCGGTCTCGGGTGTCGTCCACAGGCCCACGAACACCACCGGCACGCCGGCCGCGCGGGCCTCGGCCACCAGGGTCTCGGCGGCCGCCAGGGCGGGCTTCACCACGCTCATATCGACGAAGCCGCCCAGCACCCCGTCCGGCGAGGCGAAGTCGACCTGCATGTCGATCACCAGCACCGCCGTGCGCTTCGGCGCGATCCAGGCCGCCAGGCCGTCAGCGGCCTCGCTCACGAATAGACCGCCCGCAGGCCCGGCAGGATGTCGGCGCCGAACATGGTCAGGCCTTCGACATAGTCCGGGAAGATCAGCATCAGCCCGTCCAGCTGGCAGTAGTCGATATACTCCTGGATCTGCTCGCCGCAGGTCTTGGGCGAGCCGACCACGGTGTGGGTCATGAAGGCGCCCTGCTGCTTGGCCACGGAGTCCAGCTTGTCGGCCGGCACGCCCCAGCTGGCCAGCATGGCCAGGATCGCGCCGATGTCGGCCCCGTCCTTGTAGTGCTCGACCATCGCGGCGGCCTCGGCGTCGGTGTCGCCGTGGACGACCGTGCACATGGCGTAGGTCTTGATGGTCTTGCCCATGGTCTCGGCCACCGCCTTGGCGCGCAGCGAGGCGTCGCGGCGCTCGTCGGGGGTGCGGCCGCCGATGAAGCAGACGTCGGCCTCGCGCACCGAGAACTGGAAGCCGCGGTCGGACATGCCGGCGCAAACGATCTCGGGACGCGGCTTGGCCAGCGGCTTGGGCTTGGACTGGCAGTCCTTCATCGTGAAGAACTTGCCGGCGAAGTCGACGCTGTCCTCGGACCACAGGCGCTTGACGATCGTCGTCCATTCCTCGGTCAGGGCGTAGCGGTCGTCGTGGGACAGGCTGTCGTCCCAGGCCCCCATCTGGTCGAACTCGCCCTTGTAGGCGCCGGCCACGATGTTCAGGCCCGCCCGGCCGCCGCTGATGTGGTCCAGGGTGGCGATCATCTTGGCCGCCACGGCCGGGTTCTGCAGCAGCGGGTGGATGGTGGCCCAGATGCGGACGTTCTTGGTGGCCTCGGCGATGCCGGCCATCATGGTCACCGACTCCAGGGCCGTGCCCCAGTGGTCGGTCTCGCCGCCGAAGCCGCGGAACTTGCCCATGGACATCACGAAGTCCATGCCGACCTCGTCGGCCTTCACCGCCGCGGCCTTGTTCTGCTGGTAGAGGCCGTCGAGGACCGGGGTGGTCTTGGAGATGATCCAGCCGCCGTTGGCGACCGGGAGGAAGACCCCGAAGTCCTTGTGCTTGGATGGGCTGTGGAACATGGCGGCTCCTCCTTACGCGGCGTCTTGAAGCATATCAGGGACCGGTTCGGCGACCGGCTCTATTTGGGTGGCCTTGCGCGGCGGTCGCATGAAGCAGGCGGCCACGAAGATCAGGCCGATTATGACCGCGCACGCCTGGAAGGTCGGGACGAAACTGCCCAGGCGGTCGCGCATCTCGCCGCCGACCACCGGCCCCAGGGCCGAGACCGCGCCCACCAGGCAGACCAGGGAGAAGATCTCCAGGTTGTTCTTCCGGCCATAGTAGTTGAGCAGAAGGATGCTGACCGCCAGCACCGTCAGGCCGAACCCGACGCCGACGCCCACGGCGAACAGCACCAGCAGCGGCCAGGTGGTGGCGTAGGCCAGGGCCAGCAGGCCGACGGCCATCATCCCCTGCGCCCCGGCCAGCAGCCAGCGCGGGTCGATGCGGTCGCCCAGCAGGCCGCCCCCCATCCGGGCCGCCACCTGCATCAGCGACTCGAAGCTGATGGCGGCGATCGCCACGGCCGAGACCACGCCCAGCTCGCTCAGATGGCTCGGCGCCAGGCTGACGGCCGTGACCCCGCCCAGCAGGTGGGCGAAATAGGCGGCCAGGATCACCCAGAACTGCGGGGTGGCGACCGCTTCCTTGACCGTCCAGTCGACGGCGGTGCGATAGACCTTGCTGTCGGCGGGCGCGGCCTGGATGTCCTCGGCAACGGCCTTGTCGGTCTCGACGGCGGCGGCTTCCAGCCACGCGCGGCCGCCGACCAGGGTCGCGCACAGGACGCCGACCACGACCGACGCGACCGCCTGGGCCCACCAGTAGGGCCGCCAGCCGCCATGGGCCGCGGCCATGCCCGTCACCGCCATCCACGGCCCGGCCACGCCGCCCAGCGAACCGATGGTGAAATAGATACCGAACGGCAGGGCGCGCTTTTTGAACAGCATCGACAGCACGTGGGTGCCGGGGATCAGGGCCATCATCTGATAGCCCGCGCCCAGCAGCGCCGTGCCCAGCCAGTAGACCAACAGGCCCGGCGAGGCCGCCAGGCACGCGAAGCCCGCCACCATCACCGCCGAGCCGGCCAGGATGGCGCCGCGCACCCCGATCTTGCGGATCAGGATGGCGGGGAACTTGGAGGATGCGCCGCAAAACGCGCCCAGCAGGGTGAAGCCCAGGAAGCCGTTGAAGAAGCTCCAGCCGTTCTCCTTGATCATCGCCGGCAGCACCACGCCCAGCGACGAGAAGGTCGAGGCGGTGATCAGGAACAGCAGCAGGCTCAGCGCGCCGAGCAGCAGCCAGGATCTCCACGGGATCGTCGACGACATGGGCATGCCTCCGTCAAAGCGATGTCCCGCGCCCCTGTCCGGAGCGCGGGACAGGGGGAACTAGAACTTGCGCGACAGGGTCACGCGCCACTCGCGGCCCTTGCTGGGCAGCGCGCCGAGGTTGGCGTAGCTGTCGGCGTCGGGCGTGAAGTAGAGCTTGTCGAACAGGTTATCGATGTTGGCCGTCACCGTGTACGGCCCGTACTCGTAGTAGGCCGAGGCGTTGGCCACGTAGTAGGCCGGATAGGTCACGGCGTTCTGCACGGTCCCCGAGGTCTTGGTCACGTGGGTGACGCCCAGCGTGCCGCCGACCTTGCCCCAGCTGTAGTCGTCGCTGGTGTAGGCGCCGTACAGGCTGACCACCGACTTGGGGATCAGGGTGTAGTCGTAGTCGCCCGCGCGGCCGGGCAGGCTGTTGAACGCCCAGACCACATAGGTGCCGCCGAAGGCCTGCGAACCGGGCACGCCGGCGGTGTAGGCCGGGATGTACTGGAACGAGGTGTCGGGGCCCTTGACCGTGGTGTGCTGGCTGTTGCCCGAGAAGGTGAAGCTGAAGTTCTCGCTGGCCAGCCAGCGCACTTCCAGCTCCACGCCCTTGGCGCGGGTGCCGGTGGGCGTGCCGGTGATGCCGGTCAGCTGGGTGCGGTTCTGGCGGTAGCCGGCCAGCGAGCCGACCAGGGTGCCCTTCAGCCACTGGAACTTGACCCCGGCCTCGGCCAGGTCGCTGTCGGACAGCCAGGCGCCGCTGGGATCGGCCACCAGGCTGGCGGCCACGTCGCCGGCCTGGCTCATCTCCAGGGCCGAGGCCTTGGCGTAGGTGATGTAGGGCATCACGCCGCCCGGGGCCTTGTAGGTGGCGCTGGCGCTGTAGGTGAACTTGTCCTTGCCCGCCTTCTGCTCGCCCGAGACCTGGTAGCTGAGCACGCCGGTGTCGTGCGAGGTGACGTCGTAGTCGTCCCAGCGGCCGCCCAGCATCAGGTTCAGCTTCTCGGCGATCATGACGTCGGTCATGAAGAACACGCCCTTCTGGCTCCAGTCGGACTTGTTGTCGTTTTCCCAAGCGAGCCCGAGCACGCCGGCGCCGGTCTCGGTGGTGAAGGGGCTGTCGATGATGTCGGTGGCCGTGGCGCCGAAGCTGATGTCGCGGCGGTCCAGGGCGATCACGCCGCTGTTGTAGCTTTCGCGCCGGCGGCCCGAGAAGTCGCGGTACGAGGCGCCGACGAACGACTTGGCCGTGACCGCGCCGTCCGCGAACGTGTTCTCGAAGTTGTAGGTCAGGCGGCCTTCCCAGACCGAGCTGTCGAACCAGGCCGGATAGCCGTAGCTGACGAAGCGCTTGTTCTCCTGGTCGTCGTAGAAGAACTGCGCCTTGATCGTGCTGGTCGGCGACAGGGCCTTGGCCAGGTCGAAGTACAGGGTGTTGGTGTCGGTCTTCGAGAAGTCGGCCGGGCTGATATAGACCGTGCGCGGCGACAGCTTGGTCGTGCCCACGCCGGTGTCAAGGATGTGGGCGGCGTTGGTGTTGTAGAACCCGTAGTACGGGATGTAGAGCGGGTTGAACGCCGGGTCGTAATAGTACGGGTTGGCGCTGTTGCCGCTGATCTCGTTCAGGGTCATGCGGCCGTTGTGGTCGCTGTCGACCAGGGTGGTGTCGCGGCCGGTGGTGTAGGTCCCGTTGTCGATCAGGCTCTGGGTCAGGCGGTTCCAGCCGGGCGTCTGCACGTCGCCGTCCGAGTGGTACTTCATGCCGCCGAAGGCCGTCGACCAGCCGTTGCCCAGGTCGAAGTCGGCCGAGATCTCGCCGGTCTGGCGACGCGGATAGATGCCCTTGTAGAAGCTGTGGCTGTCCTCGACCTCGCCATAGGCGTAGACGCCGCCGGTCACGGGGCCGAGGTTCACGGGCAGGCCCAGCTGGGCCGTGGCGTTCTTCCTGTTGTATGAGCCGAAGGTGGCCGTGACCTCGCCGGTCGGTTCGCTGAGGTAGCCGCCCTCGTTCTTCCCGGACTTCGGGATGAAGTTGAGCATGCCGCCCACCTTGCCCGAGCCGTAGATCGGGGTCGGCGGACCGCGCACGATCTGGATCTGGTCGGCCGCGCCGATGGGCGTGGAGTAGGTGCCGCGGTTCTCGATGCGCTTGAAGCCGCGGAAGTAGTTCTCGGCCAGGGTGCCCCGGATGTTCAGCGCGCCGGGCACGCCGTAGAAGCTGGCGGTGTAGGTGCCGGGCGAGACGGCGGTCAGGCCGTCGATGGTCTCGATCCCGTAGCGCTGCAGGGTGGTGTCGCTGACGAAGCTGGCCGAGCGCGGCGTCTCCAGCAGCGGCTTGTCGATGCCGAACACCGTGTTGTTGGGTCGGGTCTCGATCAGACCCGCCTTGTCCCGCGCCTTGACCACGATCTCGTCCACCGCGGTCGAGGCGTCGGCCGGATCGGCGGCCGGCGTATCGGCGGCGAAGGCGTGACCGGGCGACGCGGCGACGGACAGAGCGAGCAGAACAGCGGCGGAAGAACCCGCCATCAAAAGCCGTTGGTTCGACATGACGTCCTCGTTCGAGGTCGTCGCGCCCATCACCCGCGGTGATTATCCCCAGGACGACGCCTCTTGAGAACCAGCATCACCCAGCCGCCGCCGCCCGGCCGGAACCACCTCTGACATTTTGAACGAAATGTCCCCGGCGCTCGCTTCTTGCTCAGTCCCCGCCCCTTTCCGCACGGCGAAGGTCAAGAAACTTGATCCACCGCGCACAAGGAGCCGCCAAAAGCGTTGCGGCTTGACCGCTCGTCCCGGCCCTTCCGGACCCGGCGGACGTAAGGGCACGATGGCCTGGCGCCGGAATCCGTCGGATGCTCGGGTCAACGGAAGGCGGGAGGCGGCCAGGATGATCACCCTCTATCACTGCGTCGGCGCGCGCTCGTTCCGGGCCCTGTGGGCCCTGGAGGAGCTGGGCCTGCCCTATGACCTGAAGCTGACGCCCTTCCCGCCCCGGTTCCGCGAGCCGGGCTATCTGGAGATCAATCCGCTGGGCACCACGCCCACCCTGATCGACGGCGACGTCCTGATGAGCGAGTCGGCGGCCATCGGCGAATACCTGGCCCGCCGCCATGGCCCCAGCGACCTGACCGTGGCGCCGGACGAGCCCGGCTTCGGCGCCTATCTGAACTTCCTGCACATGGGCGAGGCCACCCTCACCTTCCCGCAGACCATCCACCTGCGCTACGCGGTGTTCGAACCCGAGGAGCGCCGCCTGCCCCAGGCCGCCGCCGACTATGTGCAGTGGTTCCTGTCGCGGCTGAAGGCGGCGGCCAGGCTGCTGGACGACAGCGGCTATGTCGCCGCCCGCCGCTTCACCATGGCCGACATCTCGGTGGCCTACGCCCTGAAGCTGGGCGAGCAGCTGGGCTTCGCCGACGCCTTCCCCGAGACCTTCAAGGCGCATCTGGCGCGGATGAAGGCCCGTCCCGCCTACCAGCGCGCCCTGGCCGCCGAGAGCGCCGGAGAACCCGTGCTGTGAACGCTGAGCGCATTCCCGTCATCGTCGGCGTCGGCGAGGCCCTCGACCGCCCCGGCGACCTCTCCAAGGCCCTGGAGCCCCTGGCCCTGATGGAGGCGGCCCTGCGCGAGGCCGACGCCGACGCGGGCGGCGGCTTCCTGGCCAGGATCGGCTCGCTGGACGTCATCAACCAGCTGAGCTGGCGCTACGCCGACGCGGCGGGCCAACTGTGCGCCCGGCTCGGCATCGCCCCGGCCCGCGCGGTCTACGGCCCGGTCGGCGGCGAAAGCCCGGTGCGCTACCTGCACGAGGCCGCCGTCCGCATCGCCCGGGGCGAGGCCGAGGTCTGCGCCGTGGTCGGGGCCGAGGCGCAGTGGAGCGTCAACAAGGCCCGCTCGGCCGGGGTGGACCTGCCCTGGACGCCCAAGCCGCCGGCCGACGGGCGCGGGCCGCGCATCGAGGTCCATCCGCTGGCCCTGAAGCTGGGCGTGTTCCTGCCGGTCAGCGTCTATCCGTTCTACGAGAACGCCGCCGCCCGCCACTGGGGCCAGACGCCGCGCCAGGCCCTGGCCGAGTCCGGCGCCCTGTGGTCGGCCTATGCGGCGGTGGCGGCGCGCCAGCCCAACGCCTGGATCAAGACGGCCTTCACGCCCGAGCAGATCACTACCCCGCGCCCCGACAACCGCCCGATCGCCTGGCCCTACACCAAGCTGATGGTGGCCAACATGCAGGTGAACCAGGGCGCGGCGGTGATCGTGACCAGCCTGGCCGCCGCCCGGGCGGCCGGGATCGCCGACGAGCGGCTGGTCTTCGTCTGGGGCGGGGCGGCGGCGCGCGAGCCCGGCGACTACCTGCAGCGCGACCACTATCACGGCTCGGTGGCGCAGGACGCCGTGCTGGAGACGGTGAGCGGCATGGCGGGCGGCTTCGACGCCCTGGAGCTCTACAGCTGCTTCCCCTGCGTGCCGAAGATGGCCCGGCGGACCCTGGGCCTCCCGGCGCCATTCGAGGGTGGCGTCACGCCCACCGTGACCGGCGGCCTGACCTTCTTCGGGGCCCCGATGAACGACTACATGACCCACGCGGCGGTCGCCATGACCCGCCGGCTGCGGGAGGGCGGGACCGGCCTGCTGTACGGCCAGGGCGAGTTCGTGACCAAGCATCACGGCCTGGTCCTGGCCGACCGCCCCGCGCCCGAGGGCGGCAGGCCGCTGGAGGAGATCAGCGTCCAGGCCGCCGCCGACGCCCGGCGCGGCGCGGTTCCGGCCTTCGTGGAGGCCGCGACAGGGTCGGCCGTGCTGGAGACCGCCACCGTGCTCTACGACCGCGACGGCGCGCCGACCCACGGCGTGGCCATCGTGCGGACGGGCGACGGGGCGCGGGCCCTGGCGCGGGTTCCGGCCGCCGATACCGACACCCTGGCGGCCCTGACCGATCCCGACGCCTTCGCGATCGGCCGGACGGGAACCCTCACCGCGGGCGACGACGGGGTGGTGGACTGGCGGCTCTGAACCTCTGGAGCCCTCGCGGCGTTCCTCCGGCGAAGGAACCCGTCCATGCCCCGCCGCATCCTGTCCAGCCGCCTGCTTCCCAACGCCCTGCTCCTGGTGCTGACCCTGGGCGGGCTGACGCTGGGCGCCTGCGCCTACGAGCACCCGTCGCCGCCCGGCTACGCCTGGCGCTACATGGAGCCGGGCGACGAGGGGCCCAAGCTGGCCTATGGCCGGCCCGACAGCGACGAGGTGCTGATGATGATGGCCTGCGCGCCCGGCGCCGCCGCCGTGACCCTGACGGCGACCGACCTGAGCGGGAACGAGATCGCCCTGGCCTCCAACGACACGATCACCCGCCTGAAGGCCCGGGTCGTCGCGTCGGAGGTGGTCGGCGGCGTCCTGGAGGCGCGGACCTCGGTCGACGCCGCGGCGCTGAGCGCCTTCCGCCGCACGGGCGACCTGGACCTGCTGATCGCCGACGAACGCCACAGCCTGGACGCCGCCCCGGCCGACCGCCACGACGTGAAGGCGTTCTTCAAGGCGTGCACGGCCTAGGCGCCGGCCGACCCGGTCAGGCGGTCGTGCAGGCCAGGGCCTTCTGTTCGGCCAAGGCCTCGTCGATCTGGCCCTGCCGCAGGTCCAGCTCACGCTTCCGCGCCGCGCCGGGATCGGTCAGCATGACCAGGGCCAGAGGCGGGAACAGCACGGCGGACAGATAGCCGGCGACCTGGTCGGAGGTCCGGCGTCCAGCGATCACGTCCTCGATGACCTTCATCTCGCCGCGCAGGGTGGTGACCCGTGACTGCAGGGCCGCGCAACGCGCCGGCCGCTCTGCCTGGGGCGTGGCGGTCAGGGCAAGGCCGCCGGCGGACGGCAGCGGCGGCGCGGGGCGGGCGCAACCCGCCAGCAGCGCCGCCGTCGCCAGGACCAGGACGGACCTAGTCAAACTTGACCGCGCGGCCTTGTCCGTCGAGGACGCCCCAGCTGGTCAGGCCGATGCCCACGGTGCCGTAGCGCACCAGGACCACGGCGTCGGCGCCCATCTTCTTGGCCTGCTTGCGCAGCTTTTCGTCGACCTGGGCGCGGGTGGGATCGGCATTGAAGATCGTCGTCTTGCGGACGGTGACCTTGATGTCGCCCAGGACCTTGTAGGGCTTGTCGGTGATGTCGTTTTCGCTGACCAGCACGCCGTCGACGATCGTCGATGCGGCGGGCGCGGCGGCGGGGGCGGGTTCGGTCGCCGGGACCGGCGCCGGGGCCGGCGCGGCCGCGGGATCCGGCGTCGCCTGCGGGGCGGCGGCGGGCGCCTCCTGCACCAGTTCCGCGGATTTGGCCGGCTTGACGGTCGTGGTCGACCAGGTGGCGCAGGCCGAAACGGCGAGCGGCAGGAGAACGGTCCAGAATTTGCGAGACAGACGCACGTGGGCTTCCCTTCGATGAAAGAGCACGGCGTGAGCGAGGGATGGCAGGCAGGCGGCCCCCCAGCCACGCCTTGAGCTCAAGCTAGGGTATGGCGAGGAAGGGTGTCAACTGAAGGTTGCCCACATCCCGACGCGCGTAAAATCAGCTGTCCGGGCCGGCGATGGCGCGGAACGATCGGGCGCTAGGCCCGCCGTCCCGCCGCGCTGATGTTGTCCACGCCCAGCGCCGCCAGGCAGCCGCGCAGGATGCCTTCGGCGTCGAGGCCGGCCTGGGCGTACATGGCGTCGGGCTTGTCCTGGTCCTGGAAGACGTCGGGCAGCACCAGGGTGCGGATCTTCAGGCCGCGGTCCAGGGCGCCGTGCTCGGCCAGGGCCTGCAGCACGAAGGCTCCGAAGCCGCCGACAGCCCCCTCCTCCACCGTGATGATCGCCTCGTGCTCGCGCGCCAGGCGCAGCAGCATGTCGACGTCCAGCGGCTTGGCGAAGCGGGCGTCGGCGACCGTGGCGGAGAGACCGCGCGCGGCCAGCAGGTCGGCGGCCTTCAGGCACTCGGCCAGGCGCGTGCCCAGCGACACGATGGCGACGCTGGTCCCCTCGCGGACGATGCGGCCCTTGCCGATCTCCAGGGGGGCGGCCAGGTCGGGGATGGTCAGGCCCAGGCCCTCGCCGCGCGGATAGCGGAAGGCGCTGGGGCGGTCGTCGATGGCCACGGCGGTCGAGACCATGTGGGCCAGTTCGACCTCGTCGGCGGCGGCCATCAGCACCATGCCGGGCAGCGCCCCCATGAAGCCGAGGTCGAAGGTCCCCGCGTGGGTGGGGCCGTCGGCGCCGACCAGGCCGGCGCGGTCCATGGCGAAGCGCACCGGCAGGCGCTGGATGGCCACGTCGTGGACCACCTGGTCGTAGCCGCGCTGCAGGAAGGTCGAATAGATCGCCGCGAACGGCTTCATGCCGTCGGCGGCCAGGCCGGCGGCGAAGGTCACCGCGTGCTGCTCGGCGATGCCGACGTCGAAGGTACGGTCGGGGAAGGCCTTGCCGAACAGGTCCAGCCCCGTGCCCGAGGGCATGGCGGCGGTGATGGCCACGATCTTCGGATCGATCTCGGCGTGCTTGATCAGTTCCTGGGCGAAGACCTTGGTGTAGCTGGGCGGGCCGGCGGCGGCCTTCTGCTGCTGACCGGTGACCACGTCGAACTTGACCACCGCGTGCAGCTTGTCGGCGGCGCCCTCGGCCGGGGCGTAGCCCTTGCCCTTCTGGGTGACGACGTGGACCAGGACCGGCTTCTCGTCGAATTCCTTGGCGTTCTTCAGCACCGAGACCAAGGCGTCCATGTCGTGGCCGTCGATCGGGCCGATGTAGTGGAAGCCCAGTTCCTCGAAGAAGGTGCCGCCGGTGACCATGCCGCGGGCGTATTCCTCGGCCTTGCGGGCCGCGTCGCGGATCGGGGTGGGCAGCTTCTCGACCACCGTCTTGCCCAGCTTGCGCGCCTTGCGATAGGCGCCGCCCGAGACGAGGTTGGCCAGATAGGCGCTCATGCCGCCCACCGGCGGGGCGATCGACATGTCGTTGTCGTTGAGGATGACGATCAGGCGCTTGGTGGTGTCGACCGCCGCGTTCATCGCCTCGTAGGCCATGCCCGCGCTCATCGAGCCGTCGCCGATCACGGCGATGACGTTGTTGTTCTCGCCCTTCGCGTCGCGCGCGGCGCAGAAGCCCAGGGCCGCCGAGATCGAGGTGGCCGCGTGGGCCGCGCCGAACGGGTCGTATTCGCTCTCGGCGCGCTTGGTGAAGCCCGACAGGCCGCCGCCCTGGCGCAGGGTGCGGATGCGGTCGCGGCGGCCGGTCAGGATCTTGTGCGGATAGGCCTGGTGGCCGACGTCCCAGATGACGATGTCCTTGGGCGTCTCGAACACGTGGTGCAGGGCGACGGTCAGCTCGACCACGCCCAGGCCCGCGCCCAGGTGGCCGCCGGTCACCGAGACGGCGTCGATGGTTTCGGCCCGCACCTCGCTCGCCAGCTGCTTCAGTTCGGGCACGCTGAGGCCGCGGGTGTCGGCCGGGGACGAGATGGTGTCGAGGAGAGGGGTCAAAGCAGGCATGTCCGAAGAAAGCGCGGTCAGTTGCGGCGGTCCAGCACGAAATCCACGCTACAGCGCAGATGTTCAGCCCGTTCGCCGAAAATATCGAGATGTGACTTGGTTTGAGCGGCCAAAAGATTGACTCGTTCCTTGGCGGCCTCGAGGCCCAGCAGGGTGACGTAGTTGGCCTTGCCCTTGGCCGCGTCCTTGCCGCCGGCGGCCTTGCCCAGCACCGCTTCGTCGCCCTCGGCGTCCAGGATGTCGTCGACGATCTGGTAGGCCAGGCCCAGGTCCTGGGCGAAACCCATCAGGGCGGCGCGCTCCTCGGCCTTCGCGCGGGCGATGATCAGCGGTATCTCGAAGGCGAAGGCGATCAGGGCCCCGGTCTTCAGGCGCTGCATGCGGGCCACGGCCCCCAGGTCGTCGCGGACGCCCAGCAGGTCGATCATCTGGCCGCCGCACATGCCCTTGGCGCCCGAGGCGATGGCCAGCTTGCGCACCAGTTCCGAGCGGACGTTGCCGTCGTCGTGGGTGTCGGGGTGGGCCATGATCTCGAAGGCGGCGGTCTGCAGGGCGTCGCCGGCCAGGATGGCGGTGGCTTCGTCGTACTGCACGTGCACGGTGGGACGGCCGCGGCGCATGTCGTCGTCGTCCATGGCCGGCAGGTCGTCGTGCACCAGGCTGTAGGCGTGGATGCACTCCAGGGCGCAGGCGGCGCGCAGGACCGGCCGCTCGGGCAGGTCGAACATCTTGCCCGTCTCCAGGGCGAAGAACGGCCGCAGCCGCTTGCCTGGGCCCAGGGCCGCGTAGCGCATGGCCTCGGTCAGGCGGCTCTCCGGACCGTCGGCGCGCGGCAGCAGCTCGTCGAGCGCCACGGTGACGATGTCGGCCGCCTGGACGATGCGCTTTTCGAGGTCGATCAAAACAGCTTACCCCCGTTGGGAACGTCACGGTCCACGTCGACCAGTACGACGCCGCCCTCGGCGTCCGGGAAGCCCAGGCACAGGACCTCGGACTGGATAGGACCGATCTGGCGCGGCGGAAAATTGACCACGGCGGCCACGCGGCGCCCGACCAGCTCGTCCAGGGCGTAGTGCTTGGTCACCTGGGCCGACGATTTCTTGACGCCGATCTTGGGGCCAAAATCGATGGTCAGCTTGTAGGCCGGGGTGCGCGCCTCCGGGAACGGCGTGGCCTCGATGATCGTGCCGATACGGATATCGACCCGTTCGAAGTCCTCGTAGCCGATCTGCGGCGACGCCTGACCCATCAGTTGAACTCGGCCGGCTCGGCGGTCACGGAGCCGTCTTGGCCCAGCACGATCTTCTCGACCTTCAGCCGGGCCGCCTCGAGCTTCTTCTCGCAGTGGGCCTTGAGGGCCGCGCCGTCCTCGTAGATCTCGATCGAGCGCTCGAGCTCGGCCTTGCCGGACTCGAGCTCGCCGACGATCTGCTCGAGGCGCTGCAGGGCCTGCTCGAAGCTCATGCCTTCAAGATCTTGCGGACTGATCATTTCTACTCCGGGGCGAACAGGGGCACCCTAGTGGCGGGTCGCCGCGCGGGCAACGCCGTTGGCGGGGCTTTTGGTGAACGAGGTTCAGGGCCTGGGCGTCCCTGCGGTCCGAAGAGGCGCCTAGGGCCGCTCGAAGCGCTTCACGCACCAGTATTTGAAACCCTGGTCCTGCGTCTTCTTCAGGCCGCGCTTCTGCAGCGCCAGGCCGATCATGGTGTTGAAGAAGCCGTGGGCGACCAGCAGCACCTCCTGGCCGTTCTTGGACAGGTCGATCAGCAGGTCAGCGGCCTGGTCGGCGCGGACCTCGGCCTGGGCCCGGCTTTCCTGGCCGGCGTGGTGATCGAAGAACCACCACCAGAAGCGGGCGAAGAACCCCCAGTTCTTTGGCGACATCTTGATCCAGCGCGGCCAGGGCGGCGGCGGCAGCGGCGCCTCGATGAACAGCGGGTCGGTGGCGAAGGCCTTGCCGTCGGCGACCGCCTGGGCGGTCTCGATCGAGCGGCGGCGCGTCGAGGCGATCATCACCCCGGCCCGCCTGGCCGTGGCCTTCAGCGAATCCGGCGGGGTCTGGCCGGGCAGCAGCCCGCCCTCCTCGTAGCGCGCCCACCAGTCGCCGTAGGCGGGGGCGTTGAAGCGGACCTTGCGCGACAGGGCCGGCTCGCCGTGGCGGGCCAGGGTGATCGCGCCGGGGCGGACGGGCGGAGCGGAAAGGTGGTCGGCGGATTCGTCGGCCATAGATCTTGGAGGTCCCTTCATCGCCACCGGCGACCTGATTTCGGACCTCTCACCCCTCCTGCAACGCTTTGACATGCGCCGCCGCCGAACGGCCGAGCGCTTCTAGGTCGTAACCGCCCTCGAGCGAGGAAACAATACGCCCGCCGCAACGTCGGTTGGCGACCGAGGCGATCGCCCGCGTCGCCCAGGCGAAATCCTCGGCTTCCAGGCTCTGGGCGGCCAGGGGATCGCGGACATGGGCGTCGAAGCCGGCCGAGACCAGGATCAGCTGCGGCGCGAATCCGTCGACCTTGTCCATCAGCCCCTCGAAGCGCTTGCGCCAGAGCTCGCGCGGGGCGTGGGGCGCCACCGTGGCGTTGGCGACGTTGCCGACCCCGGTCTCGGACGGATCGCCGGTGCCCGGATACAGCGGCGACTGGTGGATCGAGGCGAAGAACACCGTCGGATCGTTCTCGAACGCCGCCTGGGTGCCGTTGCCGTGGTGGACGTCGAAATCGACGATCGCCACCCGGCCCAGCCCCGAAGCCTGGGCCACGCGGGCGGCCACCGCGATGTTGGAGAACACGCAGAAGCCCATCGCCGTGTCGGGCTCGGCGTGGTGGCCGGGCGGGCGGACGGCGCAGAAGGCCCGGGTCCCCTGCCCCGTCGCCACGGCGCGGGTCGCGGCGACCACCGCCCCGGCGGCCCGGCGGGCGGCGGCCAGGCTGCCGGTCGACAGCACGGTGTCGGGGTCCAGCGCCCGGCGGCCGCTGCGGGGCGCGGCGGCGACCACGTCGTCGATGAAGCCTTGCGGATGCACGCGGGCCAGGTCGGCGAAGTCGACCAGCGGCGCTTCCAGGCTCTCCAGGTCCAGGCGGCCGTCGTCGTCCAGCGCGTCGATCACCGCCCGCAGGCGCTCGGGCCGCTCGACGTGGTTGTCGCCGGGGCGGTGGTCGAGCATATCCAGGTGCGTATAGAGCGCGACATCCATGCGAGGACCCTACCTCTTGACCACCGCCGCGACCATCCGCCCCCATTCCATAAGAAGGGCCACCATCGACGACGCCGACGTCGTTTCCAGCCTCGGCGCCCGGACTTTCAGCGACACCTTCGCCCACCTGTATCCGACCGAGGACCTGGAGACCTTCCTGGCCTACGCCTACGGCCTGGAGCGGACGAAGCGCGACCTGGCCGATCCCGAGAAGGCCACCTGGCTGCTGGAGCTGGACGACGAGGCGATCGGCTACGCCACGGCCGGCCCGTGCGGCCTGCCCCACGACGACGTGAAGCCCGGCGACGGCGAACTGCACCGCATCTACGTGCTCAAGGCCTTCCAGGGCGGCGGGCGCGGCTCGCTGCTGCTGAAGACCGCGCTGGACTGGCTGGAGAAGGACGGCCCCCGCCCCCTGTGGATCGGCGTCTGGTCCGAGAACTTCGGCGCCCAGAAGCTCTATGAATCCAAGGGCTTCGAGAAGGTCGGGGAATACCACTTCCCGGTCGGCGAGACGCGCGACCTGGAGTTCATCCTGCGGCGGGGCTAGCCAAGCTCGACCTGCGGCTGCAATCTCCCGCAAAGCTCTTGGGGGAGGATACGATGCGACGGTTCCTGACGGGTTGCGGCGCCGCGCTGGCGGCCTTGGCGTTGACGGGCGCGGCCTCCGCCCAGACTCCGGCGCCCGGGACGAGCCCGGACGCGCCGGCCAAGCGCGCCGCGGCCAAGGCCGAGGGCGACGCGATCCTGGCCAAGGCCGGCGCCGCGGCCCTGTTCAACAACCTCAGCGACCAGCCCGACCAGGACGGCGCGGTGATCCTGCAGCACAAGGGCTCGGGCCTCTACTGCCTGTTCAATCCGGGCCGGACCGAAAGCGAGGTCGTGCTGTTCAATCCCAACGGCGACGACGTCGGCTGCCACAGCGTGACCAGCTTCGACAGCCGGACGGTCTACGCCACCCGCACGACCCTGACCCTGGACCAGGAGATCGCGGCGGCGGTCATGGCCCTGAAGGCCAAGTATCCGAAGGCCAAGCCCTACAAGGCGACCGTCAATCCGATGATCGCCAAGATCCTGGCCTCGGACAAGATTCCGGCCAGCCGCACGGAGCGTTTCCTGGTCGGGGGGAACTACGAAAGCGTGTCGGTCACGGTGATCGACGGCTGGGCGATCAAGTACCGCCTCAGCGGCGACGCTGGCATGGCCAAGTTCCTGGCCGACGCCGGCGACGGCATCGGCTGGCTGTTCTACGTCCTCAAGGCCGACACCTATCACCACCCGCCGGCGCCTGCGGCTGGACAGCCCGCCTCCTGACCGCCATCCTGGGCTCGAACAACCGTTCGAAAGTCCGCCCCAAGGTCCGTGGCATGTTCCTGCGCTTCTTCTCCGAGCTCCGCGCCGCCAAGATCCCGGTGTCCCTGCGCGAGTACCTCCAGCTGATGGAGGCGCTGGACAAGGACGTCATCGACCGGCGGATCGAGGACTTCTACTTCCTGTCGCGCGCCAGCCTGGTGAAGGACGAGAAGAACCTCGACAAGTTCGACCGGGTGTTCGGCCACGTGTTCAAGGGGCTGGAGACCGTCGAGGACGGCATCACGGCCGACATCCCGGCCGAGTGGCTCAAGGCCCTGACCGAGAAGTTCCTGACCGACGAGGAGAAGGCGCAGATCGAGGCCATGGGCGGCTTCGAGAAGCTGATGGAGACCCTGCAGGAGCGCCTGAAGGAGCAGAAGGAGCGCCACGAGGGCGGCAACAAGTGGATCGGCTCGGGCGGCACCTCGCCGTTCGGCAACAACGGCTACAATCCCGAAGGCGTGCGCATCGGCCAGGACAAGAGCCGCCACGGCCGCGCCGTGAAGGTCTGGGACAAGCGCGAGTACAAGAACCTCGACGACTCGGTCGAGCTGGGCACACGCAACATCAAGGTCGCCCTGCGGCGCCTGCGCAAGTTCGCCCGCCAGGGGGCGCTGGACGAGCTGGACCTGAACGGCACGATCCGCGGCACGGCCGAGAAGGGCTATCTGGACATCCAGATGCGTCCCGAGCGGCGCAACACCATCAAGGTGCTGCTGTTCTTCGACATCGGCGGCTCGATGGACGGCCACATCAAGCTCTGCGAGGAGCTGTTCAGCGCCGCCAAGACCGAGTTCAAGCACCTGGAGTTCTTCTACTTCCACAACTGCCTGTACGAGGCCGTGTGGAAGGACAACCGCCGCCGCCAGGTCGAGAAGATCCCGACCTGGGACGTGCTCCACAAGTTCCCGCACGACTACAAGGTGATCTTCGTGGGCGACGCGACCATGAGCCCCTACGAGATCACCTATCCGGGCGGCAGCGTCGAGCACTGGAACGAGGAGCCGGGCGCCATCTGGATGAGCCGGGTCACCGACATCTACCAGAGCGCCGTCTGGCTGAACCCCACGCCCGAGCGGCACTGGGACTACACCCAGTCGATCGGCGTGATGAAGCAGCTGATGAACGACCGGATGTTCCCCCTGACCCTGGAAGGCCTGGACAAGGCCATGCGGGAACTGGTGCGGGGCTGACCGGCCGGTGACATGCGCTCGCGCGTGTCCCCATCGGCACCCACGGAGCCAGGACTTGTGGGGACACGCCCGAGGGTATGTCCCCGGCCCCTAAGGCGCCTCGCTGGTCATCACGGTCATCGACTTGCCGGTCTCCTCGGGCAGCACGGGGTCCTGGGTGACCAGGATCGTCGCGCCCTGCACCAGGATCGCGCGGACGTCGGCCTCGAAGGCGGCGGGCATCACCGCCTGGGCCATGACCTTGGCGTCCAGCAGCTTGCCGTCCTCGCCCGCATGGCCGGGCACGCCGACATAGATCCAGCGGTCCTCGCCGTCCGGGGCCTTGCCGGCATAGGTCAGGACGTGGGTCTGGAAGTCGGTCACCGGCAGGGTCACGCGGGCGCGGCCGATCTCCTTGCCGTTGCGCAGCACGATGGCCCGACCGTCGGTGCGCGAGGCGATGATGGTCAGCGGCCCGGTCGGCGAGACCTCGGGCGTCCAGCGGAAGTCCTCGTCCGGCGCCAGGGGCCTATGGTCGGGCGCGTCCGGCTTGGGGCCCAGCACCCCCGCGGCCTCGGTCATGGTCGCCCCCTGCCCCGCCGTCCCGGCCACGATCACCGTGCCGCCCATCGGGGTGACGGCGAACAGCGCCTTGGCGAAGCCCATCGGCAGGTGCACGCAGCCGTGGCTCTCGGGATAGCCCGGCAGGCCGCCGGCGTGCAGCGCCACCCCGTCCCACGTCAGCCGCTGCTGATAGGGCATGGGCGCGCTGTTGTACTTGTTGGACCGGTGGTCGGCGTCCTTCTGCAGGATCGTGAACACCCCCGTCGGGGTCTCGTAGCCGTCCTTGCCGCTCGACACGGTGGAGACGCCGATGCGCACGCCGTTGCGGTAGACCGTGGCCAGCTGGCGCGACAGGTCGACATAGACGGTCACCGGCCCCTTGGGCGCGATCTGCGGGGCCCAGACCCACTGTCCGGGCTGGAGGGCATCGGCCCGGTGGGCCAGATCGACGGCCGAGGTGGCCTTGGCGCCCTGGGCGAGTGCGGCGGCGGGAAGGAAGAGGGCCAGGGCGGCGACGAGGGCCATGCCTCGAACCGAACGGGCGGGACGCGACGGGATCATCAAGCCTCTCGGAGCGACGTCGAACATGAGCCTCGGGGAAGATCGCCGAGACCGCAATTCCAAACGTCGCGAGCGGCGCGATCCGCTCAACCGGCGCTCAGCGCCGCGCCTTGGCTAGTGGGCCGGGCGCGGCTCGAACGACCGCTTCTCCGGGACCTTCAGGCACTCGGCGTCCGGCTTCTGGCCGTGCTGGGGCTTGGGCTCGGGATGCGGCAGGTGGCCGCCGCCGAGGGGAGCTTGCTGCTGGAAGGGCTTCATCATGGCCTTATCCTCCCGATTTTTCGTGTCGTTTTCATCACGCCGCCGCTTCGAGCGCGTCCAGCAGCCGCACCTCGACCTTGACGCCGAGGTGCGCCTCGCCCGGATCATCCAGGATGGTGCCCGAGATCGGCTTGGCCTCGTTCGGCGTGCGGGTATGGGCGACCAGGATCAGGTCCGGCGATTCCGCCAGGCCGTTGGTCGGATCGAACTCGGTCCAGCCCAGGCCCGGCAGGAAGACCTCGCACCAGGCGTGGGTGGCGCCGGCGCCGCGCAGGGCCGAGGCCGGGCCGCTGTAGATGTAGCCCGTGGCAAACACCGCCGCGTAACCCAGCCGCCGCAGGGCCTCGACCATCAGCCAGGCGAAGTCGCGGCAGGTGCCCTCCCCCGAGGCGATGGTCTGGGCCGGGGTCTGGGTGCCGGCCTCGGGCCGGGCCTTGTAGACGAAGCTGTCGTGGATGGTGGCGTTCATCCGCAGCAGGAAGTCGATCGCCGGTTCGTCGGGACGCTCCATCTGCTGGCGCAGCCAGCGCAGCAGCACCCGGTCGTCGTCGTCGGTGGCGGGGGTGATGAACGGGTTCAGCACCGCTCGGTCCTCGCGCGAATAGACGATCGGCGAGATGGTGTGCGGGTCGTCGATCTGCAGGCTGATCAGGGGCGCGGGATAGCGATCGATGACCAGGCGGCTGGTGATGGTGAAGCTGTCGGCCTCGCCCTGCGGCGTGAACCAGCAGACGCAATTGCCCGCCGCGTCATAGGTCCAGCGGGTCTGGCCGGGAAGAGACGTCTGGAGCGAGGCTTCGACGATCCGGATGGCGTGGCTGTCGCGCGGTCGGATCAGCAGCCGATGCGCCCCGAAGCCGACCGGCCGGGCGTAGCTGTACCGGGTCTCATGAAGGATGCTGAGCCGCGCCATAGGCTCTGCATAACCCCGCCGGCCCTGCTTCGTTCCGTCACAGGCGGGTGATCGGCATGGACGGAACAAAATAAGAACAATAGGTTGGATGGATGGCCATCCTCGATCTGAAACACAAGCTCGCCATCCTCTCCGACGCCGCCAAGTACGACGCCTCGTGCGCCTCCTCGGGCGCGGAGAAGCGCGACTCCCTGGGCGGCAAGGGGGTCGGCTCGACCGAGGGCATGGGCATCTGCCATGCCTACGCGCCGGACGGCCGTTGCATCAGCCTGCTGAAGATCCTGCTGACCAACTTCTGCATCTACGACTGCGCCTATTGCGTGAACCGCGTGTCGTCCAACGTCCAGCGGGCCCGGTTCAGCGTGAGGGAGGTCGTCGACCTGACGCTGAACTTCTACAAGCGCAACTATATCGAAGGCCTGTTCCTGTCGTCGGGCGTGATCCGCACCGGCGACTACACGATGGAGGAGATGGTCCGGGTGGCCCGGAGCCTGCGGCTGGACCACGACTTCCGCGGCTACATCCATCTGAAGCTGATCCCCGAGGCCTCGCCTGAACTGGCCGCCGAGGCCGGGCTCTACGCCGACCGGGTGTCGATCAATGTCGAACTGCCGGCCGACGAGAGCCTGGCGGTGCTGGCGCCGGAGAAGGACGCGGCAGGGATCAAGAGGGCCATGGGCCGGATGCGCCTGCGGATCGAGGACCACGCCGAGCCGGCGCGGAAGACCGGCCGCCGCAAGTTCGCCACCGGCCAGTCGACCCAGTTGATCGTGGGCGCCGACGCGGCCAAGGACGGCGACATCCTGGCCCGCAGCGCGGCGCTGTACGGCTCCTACCAGCTCAAGCGGGTCTACTACTCGGCCTTCAGCCCCATTCCCGACGGCAGCGCCCGCCTGCCCTTGAGCCGCCCGCCCCTGGTGCGCGAACATCGCCTCTACCAGGCCGACTGGCTGATGCGGTTCTACGGCTTCGGCCAGGGCGAGATCGTCGCGCCGGGCCAGGACCTGGACCTGGCCGTCGATCCCAAGACCGCCTGGGCCCTGCGCCATCGGGGCGATTTCCCCGTCGACGTCAACACCGCCGACCGCGAGACCTTGCTGCGCACGCCGGGACTGGGCGCGCGGGGCGTCGACCGCATCCTGCAGGCCCGGACCCAGACCCGCCTGACCCTGGACGACGTCAAGCGCGTCTGCGGTTCGGTCAAGCGCGCCAAGCCGTTCATCGTCACCGCCGACTGGACGCCGGGCGCGGCCGTCGACAGCGACGACCTGCGCGCCTCGCTGGTCGCGCCGCAGCAGCTGAGCCTGTTCTGATGCGGGTGGCGCGACTGGAGTCCGAGATCGACTTCAACGGCTGGCGCCTCGCCGCCCGGGCGCTGCGGGCGGAGGGCGTGGCGCCGGAGGCGGTGGTCTGGACGGTGCAGCGGGAGCTGTTCGGAGAGGACCTCTTCCCTCCCCCTTGTGGGGGGGGGGGATCAGCGAAGCTGGTGGGTGGGGTCTCGCCGTCGCAAGACTCATCAAACCCCACCCGACCCCTTCGGGGCCACCCTCCCCACGAGGGGGAGGGAAAGAGTTTTAGTGTCCCCAAGGCCTTCGTCGACCTGGCCGAGACCGTGATCCTGCATCGCTCGCCCGAGCGTCTCGCCCTGCTGTACCGCATCCTCCACCGCCTCGAACGCCAGCCCCGCCTGCTCGACAACCCCGCCGACGCCGACGTCGCCAAGGCGCGCGACATGGCCAAGGGCGTGGGCCGGGCGATCCACAAGATGCACGCCTTCGTCCGCTTCCGCCTGGTGGAGGACGTGACACCGGAAACTTACGTGGCCTGGTTCGAGCCGGCCCACCGCGTCACCGAAGCCGCCGCCCCGTTCTTCGCGCGGCGGTTCGCCAACATGAACTGGTCGATCCTGACGCCCGACGCCTGCGTCCACTGGGACGGAAGCCTCCTGACGATGTCGCCCGGCGCCGATCCCGCCGACGCGCCCTCGCAGGACGCCCAGGAGGAGATGTGGCGCACCTACTACGCCTCGATCTTCAATCCGGCCCGGCTAAACCCGGCGATGATGAAACAGGAGATGCCCAAGCGCTATTGGCGGAACCTGCCCGAGGCGGCGCTCATTCCGGAGTTGATCGAGAAAGCCCAGAGCCGGACCGAAACCATGGTCGCCGCCCAGCCCACCAAGCCGTCGGACCGCGTCCTCAAGGCCGCGCTGAAGCACGCCCGTGACGGGTCGTTCGGCGAGAGCAACCTGGTCAATCTCGAGGAGGTGGCGGCCGGGATCCAGGTCTGCCGCCGCTGCGACCTCTGGCGCGACGCCACCCAGGGGGTGCCGGGGCTAGGTCCGGCCAAAGCGGCGCTCATGATTGTCGGCGAGCAGCCCGGCGACCAGGAGGACCTGCGGGGCGTGCCCTTCGTCGGCCCGGCCGGTCAGCTCCTGGACCGCGCGATGGCCGAGGCCGGCGTGGATCGCGGCCGGGTGTTCGTCACCAACGCGGTCAAGCACTTCAAGCACGAGCCGCGCGGCAAGCGCCGCCTGCACAAGACCCCGGACCGGGGCGAGGTCCAGGCCTGCCGCTGGTGGCTGGACGCCGAGCGGCGGCTGGTGCGGCCCAAGGTGATCCTGGCCCTGGGCGCGACGGCGGTGCAGGCGGTGTTCGGCAAGGCCCTGCCCATCGGCAAGACACGGGGCCAGCGCCAGGTCCTGGACGGCGACGCCCAGGGTCTCGTCAGCTGGCACCCGTCCTTCATGCTGCGGATACCGGACCCGGAGGCGAAGGACCGCGCCTATGCGGAGCTGGTCGCGGACCTGCGCCTGGCATGGAAGCTGGCGGGCTAAGCCGGGGGACATGCACTTGTGCGTGTCCCCGGCCGTTAGCCGCCCCTCGCCAGCTTCGCCCGACGCCCTGCCCGCGCCTTGCGCTTCTTCAGCCAGATCACCACCCCGGTCACGCTGAGCGCCGCCACCACGACGCCGGTCAGCGAGATCAGGATGCGCCCGGGAATCCCCAGGATCCGGCCCGAGTGCAGCGGGAACTGGGCCTGGACGAAGATGTCGGCCGCCGTCCCCTTCCAGGGTTGGGAGTCGCCCAGCAAGGCTCCGGTCCTGCCGTCGTAATAGAGGTAGGGCGGTCCCACCCCGGCCGCGCCGTGGTCGCCGCCCGGCTCGTGGAAGGCCACCCCGTAGATGCCGTATTCGGGCGAATAGAAGGCCCCGCCGGCCGGGGCTTCCCAGCCCCGCTTGGTCGCCTCGGCCCGCGCGCCGGCCAGCACCTGGGCGTAGGTGCGGGTGGCGACGATCGGCGAGTGGTGGTCGGCCGGCGTGCGCAGGTCGAAGGGGCTGGGCGTCACCTTCGAGACCTTCGACATCACCGGATAGAACACCTCGGTGTAGAGGTTCAGCGAGAAGGCCGTGAAGGCCACGGTGAACAGCACGCCCCACAGCCACAGGCCGAAGGCCCGGTGGATGTCGAAATTGATCCGGTAGGCGCTGGCCGAGGTCTTGATCACCCAGGCCGGCTTCCAGCGCGCCCAGAAGCCGCGCCCTGGCCTGGCCGCGCTCTTCTGGCGCGGCGGCAGGGTCAGGTAGAAGCCGACGAAGCAGTCCAGCGTCCACAGGATCGCCACCCCGCCCAGCAGCCAGATCCCCCAGCGGTCGATCCCCCACATCTCGGGAATGTGCAGGCTGTAGTGCAGCACGTAGAGGAACGAGACGAAGGTCTCGCTGGTGATCGGCCAGACCGCGCCCCACTCGCGCCGCCCCTGTTCGGCGCCGGTCGCCGGGTCGATGAACACCTGGTTGTAGTGCGGCTCGAACAGCTTGCCGGTGGCGGGATCGCGTTTGGGCTCGACCCCGAAGGCCAGCGTGCCGCCGGGCTCGGGCGCCAGGGGCAGGTAGGTCACCTGCACGCGCGGGTCGCGGGCCTCGATCTGGCGCGCCAGGTCCAGCGGCGCCAGGGGCGGGCCGTCCTTGCCCCCTCCCTTGCTGGATTGGGCGAACATCAGGTGCGGATTGAGCACGTCGTCCAGCTCGTGGTCCCACGAGATGACCGCGCCGGTCACGCCCGAGACGAACAGGAACCCGGCGATGAACAGCCCGACCCAGCGATGGAGGAACGTCAGGGCCGGCCGCAGCCCCGGCGGCGCGAACCGCATCGCGCCCGACCGCGCGGGCGCGGCCCCGGCGTCGGGCGCGGCGGAGGCCAGGTCCTGGGTTCGCGCGTCCATGCCCGCCCCTAGAACCTGTAGGCCAGGCGCACATAGGCCGCGCGCGGCGCGGCGTAGAACGACTGGTTCCACAGCAGGCTGGTCAGGTAGGTCTTGTCGAACACGTTGTTGACGTTGACCGAGGCGCGGACCTTGTCGGTCAGGTCGACCGCGGCGCTCAGGTCGACGACCGTGTAGGCCTTCTGGACGATCTCCACACTGGTGTCGCTGGCCGCCACGTAGTCGACCATCGAGACGTCGTCCTGCCAGCGCAGCTGGGCGCCCAGGGTCAGGTTGCGGACCTCCGGGAAGCTGTAGGTGGTGGCCAGCTTCAAGGTCTTGCGCGGCAGGAAGGTGCGGGTCGCCGCGCCGGCGTCGTCCTTGATCGACAGCTGGGTCCAGCCGCCGCTGATCGTCCATTGTTCGGTGAGCGCGCCGGCGATCTCCAGCTCGTAGCCCTTCGCGGTCGTGTCGACGCCGCTGTAGTAGTCGCCGTGGCCGTCCGCCTCGTTGTCGTCGTTCTCGCCGTCGTTGAACGTACCGGCGTACGAGGCCAGCCCGGCCTGCTTGGAGCGGAACACCGCGGCGGCGGCGTAGAGCTTGCCGCCGAACCATTCGCTCTTGAGCCCGCCCTCGTAGCTCGACCCCTTGGCCGGATCGAGCTTGTGGTTGGTGATGTCGACTTCCGACTGCGGATTGAAGATGTCGGTGTAGCTGCCGTACAGCGAGACGTTGGCCGTGAGGTCGAAGACCAGGCCCGCATAGGGGCTGACCTTCGAGGCCGAGCGCGCCTGGTCGGTTCCGTAGGAATCGCCGGACGACTTCAGGTCGATGGCGTTGAAGCCGACCACGCCCTTCAGGCGATCGCTGAAGTTCAGGTGCGCCGCGCCATAGAAGCGGTTCAGGCGGTCCCGGGTGTCGGCGGCCAGATAGGCGCCGGGATAGGTCGGTTCGGTCGGCTGCTGGCCGCCCCAGTCCTGCAGTGCGGGATAGTCGACATAGGTGTCGGAGAAGTCCTCCCACTCCACGCCGTGCTGCTTGGCGGTGCTGGCGCCGAACACCAGGTCGTGTTGGCGGCCGAACAGCTCGACGGGGCCGGTGACCTCGATTTGCCAGAGGTCCTGCTTGTAGGTGGAGGGATAGCGGCCGGCCATGCCCTGCACGCCCAGGCCGGTGACCGGATCGGGGTTGCCGAAGGCGTAGAGCAGCTTGGCGTTCTCCTCGAAGGTCTTATGGCTGTAGGTCCCCTTGGCGGTCCAGCCCGCGCCGATCTGGTAGGTCAACTCGGCGAAGGCGTTCTCGTCCTTGGTGTCCCAATAGGTCCAGTCCGCCGAGGTGCTGGCCGAGCGCGGATAGTCGATCCGCGTGCCGTCCGAATATTCCAGCGGCAGGGCGCCCCAGAGCACGCCGCTGGACAGGTTGTCCTGACGCGAATAGCCGACCGTGGCGTTGAGCTTCGGCGTCACGTCCCACGACAGCACGCCGTAATAGACGTTCCGGTTGACCTTGTTGTAGTCGAGGTAGCTGTCCTTATCCTCGTTGGCGTAGACGAGGCGGCCGGTGACCGTGCCCGAGGCGTTGAGCGGACCCGAGGCGTCGGCCTCCAGCCGCATGTCGTTCCACGAACCGTACGAGGCCGAGGCCTGGGCCTGAAAATCCTGGGTGGGCCGCTTGCGCACGTAGTTGACCGTCGCCGACGGATTGCCCGTCCCGGTCAGCATGCCGTTGGCGCCGCGCACCACCTCGACCCGGTCGAAGATGGCGGTGTCCAGGTCGCCGAACTGGATGCCCCAGATCATCGGCAGGCCCACGCCGTCGACCTGGAAGTTGGTGATGTCGAAGCCGCGCGAGTTGTAATAGGTGCGGTCGGTCTCGACCCGCTCGACGTTCACGCCCACCACGTTGGCCAGCAGGCGGTTGACGTCGTTGAGGGCGAAGGTCTCGATCTGCTGGCGGCCGATCACGGTCACCGACTGCGGCGTCTCGCGCAGGCTCAAGTCCAGGCCCGCCACCGCCGAGGTGCGGGCGCGCGCCCCGGTCACCACCACCCCGTCCACCTGGTTCTCGGCCGCATTGGCGTCGACGGCGGCGGGCGCGTCCTCGGCATGGGCGACGGTCGCCGTCGATACGGTCGCGACGGCGGCGCCGGCCAGCAGGAAGGCGCGCAGGGAGGAGATCATGGGTGGGGCTCGTTTGCGATCAAGAATGAGTCGCAAATGCAATAAGGGGTAGCGCCCTCCCCTGTCAAACCGAGCGCGGCCTGGCCCCTCAATTGTCGGATAAACGGCAGCGGTGTGGCGCGACCACCACGGGCAAACGCCCAAGAAAAAGGCCGCGCCCTTTGCGGAACGCGGCCGATCTCGATGGCGTGGACCTGTTGCTAGGCCGAGAAGCCCGCCTCGGCGAAGTTCAGCATCCGCCCCAGCAGCGCCTCGACGTCGGCCTCGCTGGTCGTGCCTTCCGACAGGACGTTCAGGCGGTCGAACTCGGCGAAGCGGTTGTTGTGCAGCATGCCCAGGGTGAAGTGCAGCCGCCAGTAGATCTCCTCGGCCGGCAGGTCCGGACGGGCCTTGAGCAGGGCGTCGGAGAAGCGGCGCAGGTGGGTGACGTCGGTCTGCAGCACCTTGCGGATCTCGTCGGTGCCCTCGCTGCGGGCCCGGATCAGGAACTGCAGCGAGATGCGGCGCTCGTGGTCGGGGGCCAGCCACTTCAGCGGCGGGGTCAGCAGGGCGGCCAGGATCTCGCGCACGGGCGGATTGCCCGCGTGGCGATCGATCGCCTCGTGCAGCTTCTTGGCCCGCTCGCGGTTCAGCTCCACCGTGCGCCGGCGGAAGATTTCGTACAGCAGGGCGTCCTTGGAGCCGAAGTGATAGTTCACCGAGGCCAGGTTGACGCCCGCCGCGGCGGTGATGTCGCGCACCGAGACGTTCTGGAAGCCGTGCAGCGCGAACAGACGTTCGGCGGCGACGAACACCAGGTTCTTGGTGACGGCTTCGTTGTCGACGCCCTCGACGTCGGTTTCAGGCGCGGTGGTGACGGTCGCGCCGTCGCTCTTCGGACTCACTACGGTATCCCCTTTACCTGCGGGGAAGTCTTACGGCCGTTCGAAATTGGCGCAAGCGTCAAGATGGAACGCGGACGGAGGAATTCTGAAAGCGGCGCCAGCGAGGCGCCCCCATGGCGCTGGGCGCCGCCGTTTCGGCGGCCACGGCGCATCGCCCCGTTTGTCGCCCTCCTCGATTCCACGTATCAAACCTGGGTTCGAAGGGGACGGGACACCCATCGGGGAGTAGTCGAGTTTGGCGCGTGATCTGTCGAGCGACGCCCAGCCCCACGGACGGGGCGTGCGTCTGAGCCTCGTCGTGGGCTTCCTGCTGCTGGTCTGCGCCGCGGTCGCGGCCATGGTCGTCGCCATCAGCGGGGCGGCGGCCGAGCGCTGGGCGTCGCACTCCGTGGAGGTGCGCCGGGTCCAGACGGTGACCTTCAGCGCCTTGCAGGACGCCGAGACCGCCCAGCGCGGCTACCTGCTGACCCACGATCCCGCCTACCTGCAGCCCTACAACCAGACCCACGACCGGCTTCCGGCCCTGAAGGCCCAACTGCGCGCCCTGGTGGCCGACAATCCGGCGCAGCGCCGGCGCGTCGCCGACCTGATCCAGGCCATCGACACCAAGATGGCCGAGCTAGACCTCACCGTGGCCATGGCCCGCGACGGCCGCGCCGACGCCGCCATCGCCCGTCTCAAGACCAATCTGGGCAAGGCCCAGATGGACCGCGTCCGCGCGCTCAGCCAGGACTTCGAGACCTACGAGGCGAACCTGCTGGTCCAGCGCCAGGCGGCCGTCGCCGACCAGCGGTCGCTGCTGATCGGGGTGATCGTCCTGGCCCTGGTCGCCGCCGCGGTGCTGGCCTATGCGGTCACCCGCGAGACCCGCGACCACGCCCGCGAACTGAGCGGCCACAACCTAGCCCTCAAGACCGAGATCGCCCAGCGCGAACGAGCCGAGGCCCAGCTGCGCCAGGCCCAGAAGATGGAGGCGCTGGGTCAGCTGACCGGCGGCGTCGCCCACGACTTCAACAACATGCTGGCGATCATCGTCGGCAATCTGGACATGCTGATCCGCCGGTTGTCGGGGCAGGAGAAGCTGCTGAGCCTGGCCGAGAACGCCCTGTCGGGCGCCAACCGCGCGGCCGCCCTGACCAAGGGCCTGCTGGCCTTCTCGCGCCAGCAGCCGCTGGATCCCAAGCCCACCGACGTCAACAAGTGCGTGGCCGACATGTCGGAACTGCTGCGCCGGGCCCTGGGCGAGCACATCGCCGTCGAGACCGTGCTGGCCGGCGGCCTGTGGCGCGCCTTCGTCGATCCGCCGCAGCTGGAAAGCGCCATCCTGAACCTGGCGGTCAACGCCCGCGACGCCATGAGCGAGGCCAACCTCGGCGGCGGCCGCCTGACGATCGAGACCTCGAACGCCTTCCTCGACAAGGCCTATGCCGACGCCCACGACGAAGTCGAGGCCGGCCAGTTCGTGCTGGTGGCGATCACCGACACCGGCGGCGGCATGACGCCTGAGGTGATGGAGCGCGCCTTCGACCCGTTCTTCACCACCAAGCGCCTGGGCGAAGGCACCGGCCTGGGCCTGTCCCAGGTGCACGGCTTCCTCAAGCAGTCGCGCGGCCACATCAAGCTCTACAGCGAGCTAGGCGTGGGCACGACGGTCAAGCTGTACCTGCCGCGCGACACCCAGGGCCTGCCGCTTGACGAGCCGGTGGTCCCCGCCCCGGTCGTGGCCCGCGGCGAGGCCTTCACCGTGCTGGTCGCCGAGGACGATCCGGGCGTGCGCAGCTTCACCGTCAGCGCCGCCCGCGAGCTGGGCTACAAGGTCATCGAGGCCGACGGTGCGGCGGTGGCGCTGGAGCGCCTGGCCCAGCGTCCGGAGATCAACCTGCTGCTGACCGACGTGGTCATGCCCGGCTCCAACGGCCGCCAGCTGGTGGAGGCCACCCTGGCCCTGCGGCCGGACCTGAAGGTGGTCTACATGACCGGCTACACCCGCAACGCCATCGTCCACAACGGCACGCTGGACGCGGGCACCCGCCTGCTGACCAAGCCGTTCACGCTGGAGCAACTGGACCGGGAACTGCGCGACGCCCTCTCCGGGCAGTAGGCCTATTGCAGGCGGAAGCCGGCCTTGCCCGTCTCGCGGTTCTTGAAATAGGCGGCCTGGGGGCCGTTCGCGCCGGGCTGTTCCAGGACCCGCTGGTCGCGGCGAATCTGGTCGATCTGGCCGCGCAGCAGGGCGGCCGTTTCGAAGTCCTCGGCGGCGACGGCCTGGGCCATCTCCTCCTCCAGTTCCGACAGATGGGTTTCCTGGGTCATCGCGGGCTCCCGGCGTGTGCACGGAAGATAACGCGCGAAATGTCGGATCGGTCGGCCATCCCACTTTGGATCGGGCGACTTGAGATCGCGCCCCGGCAGGCGTAAGCCGCCCGTCGTGTCGACCGATCCGCTTTCCCCTTCCCCGGACAACTCGGTTCTCGGAACCCGGCTGATCTCGCTGGCCGTGGCCAGCGCCCTGCTGATGGAGTTCATCGACTCCACCGCCCTGTCGACCGCCCTGCCCACCCTGGCCCGGGCCTTCAGCGTCGATCCCATCCACCTGAAGCTGGCCCTGACCTCCTACATCCTGGCCCTGGCGGTGTTCACCCCGGCCAGCGGCTGGGCGGCGGAACGGTTCGGCGCCCGGCGGGTGTTCATGACGGCCATGGTCGTGTTCCTGGCCGGCTCGGCCCTGTGCGGCCTGTCGCGGAACCTGGAGGCGCTGGTGGCCTCGCGCATCCTGCAGGGGATCGGCGGGGCGATGATGACGCCGGTGGCGCGGCTGATCGTCGTGGGCTCCACGCCCAAGGACAAGCTGATCCGGGCCATGGGCTGGTTCACCATGCCCGCCCTGATCGGTCCGCTGATCGGCCCGCCCCTGGCCGGCCTGGTCCTGGCCGTCGCCGACTGGCCGTGGATCTTCTACCTGAACCTGCCGATCGGCCTGCTGGGCATGACGGCGGTGATGCGCTTCGTCCCCAAGAGCCAGCCCCAGGAGATGGGCCGGTTCGACACCCTGGGCTTCCTGCTGTCGGCCGTGGCGATCAGCGGCCTGGTCGTGGTGGCCGAGACGGCGGGCCTGTCGCTGCTGCCGCCGTGGGGCCAGGCGACCGTGCTGTCGATCGCCCTGGCGTCCGGCTGGCTCTATCTGCGCAAGTCCAAGATCACGCCCCGGCCGATCCTGGACCTGGGCCTGCTCAAGTACCGCACCTATCGCGCCAGCCTGCTGGGCGGGTCGTTCGTGCGGCTGGGCATCGGGGCCAGCCCCTTCCTGCTGCCGCTGCTGCTGCAGGTGGCCCTGGGCTGGAGCCCGCTGAAGGCCAGCGCCGTGACCCTGGGCACCGGGGTCGGCACCCTGATCGCCCGGCCCTTCGCGGCGGCGGGGCTGAAGCGCTTCGGCTTCCGCACCTCGCTGGCGGTGTTCGTGGTGGCCACGGCGATCCTGACGGCCATGCCGGGCTTCTTCACGCCGGCCACGCCCATGGTCGTGATGACCGCCACCCTGTTCCTGGCCGGCTTCGCGCGGTCCAACCAGTTCATCGCCGCCAACACCATCGCCTACGCCGACGTGCCCCAGCCCCGGGTGGCCGCCGCCTCGACCCTGGCGGCTGTGACCCAGCAGGTCGGCCTGGCCCTGGGGGTCAGCTTCGGCGGCCTGATGCTGCACCTGGCGCGCGGCCACGGCGCCCACCTGACGCCGGACCGCTTCACCTGGCCGTTCGTGGCCATCGGCCTGGTGACCCTGGCGGCCCTGCCGGTCTACCTGCGGCTGGACCGCGACGCGGGGGCGGAGATTTCGGGAAGGGTGCGCGTAGACGCCCTCTCCCAGAGGGAGAGGGAGGGACCCGCCGCCTAGCGGTGGGAGGGTGAGGGGTTAGGAACGGCTGACGGCGTGCCGGCAGGGCGCTCGTGAGAAATCGGTGAGGGTGTAACCCCTCACCCTCCCACGCTCTTCGAGCGCGGGCCCTGCCCTCTCCCTCTGGGAGAGGGTTTCTTATTTCGCCGCCGCGATGCGCGCGCGAGCGATCTCGTCGGCGACCAGGTTGGCCGGGCGCTTGTCGACCAGCGAGTGGTCCAGCACCTCGCCCAGGGTCTGGGCCAGGCGGTCCAGCTTGGCGGCCACCCACGCGGGATCGAAGGCCGTCCCAGCCTCCAGGGCGCGGATCTCGCCGGCCACGTTGATGATGCCGCCGCCGTTGATCACGTAGTCGGGGGCGTAGAGGATGCCGCGGTCATAGACCGCCTGGCCGATCGTCTTGTCGGCCAGCTGGTTGTTGGCCCCGCCGGCGATCACCTTGACCTTCAGGCGCGGCAGGGTGGTGGCCGAGATCGCGCCGCCCAGGGCGCACGGGGCGAAGACGTCGGCGTCGACGTCGAAGATGGCGTCGGTCGAGACGATCCTGGCGCCGGTCTTGGCCGCCACCTCGTCCAGGGCCTTCTGGTTGACGTCGGCGATGATCAGCCGGGCGCCGGCGGCGTGCAGCTTCTCGGCCAGATAGGCGCCGACATGGCCGACGCCCTGGATGGCGACGGTGACGCCGTTCAGGTCGCGGTTCAGGGCCCGCTGGACGCACAGGCGCACGCCCCGGAACACGCCTTCGGCGGTGACCGGCGACGGGTCGCCCGAAGCGGCCGCATGGCCTTCCAGACCGGCGACGTATTGGGTGGTGCGGCGGGTGGCGACCAGGTCGGCGGGCGAGACGCCGACGTCCTCGGCGGTCCAGTACTTGCCGGCCAGGCTGTCGACGGCGCGGCCGAAGGCCTCGAACAGCTCCGGCGTCTTCTGGCTGCGGGCGTCGCCGATGATCACGGCCTTGCCGCCGCCGAACTCGAGGTCGGCCATGGCGTTCTTGTACGACATGCCTTTCGACAGCCGCAGGGCGTCGGTCACGGCGGCGTCGGCGCTGGAATAGTCCCACATGCGGCAACCACCGGCGGCCGGGCCGCGCGCGGTGGAATGGAGGGCGATGATCGACTTCAGGCCGGTTTTTTCGTCAAAGAACGCGTGTACGCCTTCGTGTCCCTCGAAATCCGGGGAATCGAACAAAGTCATGCCGTGAGTCCTGCCCTAGGTCAGAAAGTTTGCGCGCGGGTGTACGCTGGCCAGGTGGTGTGAACAAGCCCTTGGCCACATGGCTTATCGCCACATCCTCCAACATCCGCTCATCCCGGCGAACGCCGGGACCCAGATGGAATGGCGGTGTGGCTGACGCCAAGAGCGCCGAGCCCTTCCAATCCGCCACCCGGCTTTAGGATCTGGGTCCCGGCATTCGCCGGGATGAGCGGAGCTTTATTGCTTGGAAAGCTGACTGCGCACCACGTTCGGCGCGGTCGGCGCGCCCGGGATCGGCGGGGCGCCGGACGGCAGGTCGGCCAGCGGGTCCTTCAGGAACGCCGCCGCGTCGGTCCACACCACCTGGGCCTGCTTGTCGACCAGCAGCAGGTGCCAGCCGTCGGCGTAGAAGGCCGAGCGGTCGTCGGGCTTGAGCCGCCGGGCCGCCTCCATGGTCGGCTCCTTGGGGATGATGTGGTCGTTGGCCCCGTAGAAATAGGCCACCGGCACCTGGACCTTGCCCAGCGAGGCCCAGGCCTTCTCCATCAGCCCGACCAGGCCGTAGAGCGTGTCGGACCGCGCGCCCCAGATCATCAACGGATCGCGGCCCATGCGCCGCAGCTCCTCGATGTTGTCGGTCGGCTGGACGTTCCTGACCAGCCACTCGGGCGGCTTGACCACCCAGCTGCGCGTGGTGTGGGCGGTGATCCAAAGGCTGGTCTTGTAGGGCAGAGGCTGGTTCGACCAGCCCCAGACGGCCGGGGCGAACAGCAGGAGGCGGTCGACGGCCGGCGGCCGCTCGGACGCCATGGCGACGATGGCCAGGGCCCCGCCCATGCTCTCGCCGGCCAGGGCCACCTTGGCCTCGGGATGGGCCTCGCGGACCAGGGCGACGGCGGTGCGGATGTCCTCGACCACCAGCTCCGGCGGCGCCCAGACCCCCCGGTCGGGCGAGCGGCCGAAGCCCCGGATGTCGAGGGCGTAGGTGGCGATCCCCTGCCGGGCCCAGAACGGCCCCGCCAGGTGGAAGGCGTTGGAATAGTCGTTCATGCCGTGCAGGGCGACGATCACCTGGGTGATGGGCGTCCCTTCGGGCGGCAGCCACTTCGTCAGGCCCAGTTTCTTGCCGTCGAAGCTGAACAGGCCGTCGTCGTCCAGGCGCGGACCGCGATAGCCCAGCTGCCCCGGTCCCGGACGCTGGGTCACCGGGGTGCAGGCGGCCAGGCCGGCCGTGCAGGCGGCCCCGAGGAGGAGAATCCGACGGTTCATGACGCCAGGATGCCCGCCACTCGGCGGCGAAGATAGGGCGCGACCTCGGCGTCGAACCACGGGTTGCGCTTGAGCCAGGCGGTGTTGCGCCAGGACGGGTGCGGCAGCGGCAGGACCCCTTGGTCGATGTAGTCGCGCCAGGCGGCGACGGTGTCGGTCATGCTTCCCTTCATCCTGGAGTCCAACGCCCAGGCTTGGGCATGGCTCCCGACCAGCAGGGTCAGCTCGACGTTCGGCAGGGCCGCCAGCAGCGGCTTGCGCCACAGGGCGGCGCAGCGGGCCGGCGGCGGATAGTCGCCGCCCTTGGGATTGCTGCCCGGGAAGCAGAAAGCCATGGCCGCCACCCCGATCTCCTCGCGGCCGTAGAAGGTCTCGCGATCGACGCCCATCCAATCGCGCAGGCGCTTTCCCGACGGATCGTTGAACGGCAGGCCGGTCTCGTGCACCAGCCGCCCCGGCGCCTGGCCGCAGATCAGCAGGCGCGTGCCCTCCCCCACCCGCACCACCGGTCGGGGCGTGTGCGGCAGGTACGGCGCGCAGGCGCGGCAGGCGGCGATGTCGGCGAGGATGGCGTCCAGCGGCATGCCGCTGACTTAGGCCCTGCGCCCCGGATGGCAAGCGGGGCGCGGCGTCGCGGATCGGGAAATCGCAGGAGGCCGGCTAGAGGCGATCCCCGATTGTCCGGTCTCGGGCGGACACCCCATCAATGGCCTTCCACACGGAGGAAACCGTCATGCCGCAGACGCTCGCCGCCTGGATCGTCGTCGCCCTGGCCATCGCCGTCACCCTGGCCGCGCCCATCGCCCAGGCCTGCACCCGCGTGGTCTATCTGGGCCCGAACGACAACATCATCACCGCCCGGTCGATGGACTGGAAGGTGGACGTCCAGACCAACCTCTGGATCTTCCCGCGCGGCATGGCCCGCGACGGCCAGGCCGGCTCCAACTCGATCAAGTGGACCTCGAAATACGGCAGCGTGATCGCCACCGGCTACGAGATCTCGACCACCGACGGCGTCAACGAGAAGGGCCTGATGGCCAACGTGCTGTGGCTGGTGGAGTCGCAGTACCCGCCGTTCGGCAAGGACAGCAAGCCGGGCCTGACCATCGCCGCCTGGGCCCAGTACGTGCTGGACAACTACGCCACCGTCGCCGAGGCCGTGGCGGCGCTGGAGAAGGAGCCCTTCACCATCGTCACCGACGCCGTGCCCGGCGAGCAGCGCCTGGCCACCCTGCACCTGTCGATGTCGGACGCCACCGGCGACAGCGCCATCGTCGAATATGTCGGCGGCAAGCAGGTGATCCACCACGGCCGGCAGTACCAGGTGATGACCAACTCGCCGACCTTCGACCAGCAGCTGGCCCTGGTCGCCTACTGGAAGCAGATCGGCGGCACGGTGATGCTGCCCGGCACGAACCGGGCCTCTGACCGCTTCGCCCGCGCCGCGTTCTACGTCGACGCCATTCCCAAGGACGAGGACCCCAACCGCGCCCTGGCCAGCGTGTTCAGCGTGATCCGAAACGCCTCGGTGCCCTACGGGATCACCACCCCCGACGAGCCGAACATCTCATCGACCCGCTGGCGCACTGTGTTCGACCACAAGCGCAAGCTCTACTTCTTCGAGTCCGCCCTGACGCCCAACACCTTCTGGGTGGACCTCAAGAAGATCGACTTCTCGGAGAAGGCGCCGGTGAAGCGGCTCGACCTGGGCAAGGACCAGGACCACACCTATTCGGGCGACGCGACCGCCGACTTCAAGCCGGCGACGCCGTTCAAGTTCCTGGGCCTGTCCGGCTCCTAGGCCACCGCGCCCAGCAGGCGCTTTTCCTTGGCGACCCGCTCGGCGAACGAGGGCCGGGCCAGGATCGCCTCGACATAGGCCTTGGTCCGGGGCCAGGCCGACAGGTCGAAGCTGAGATGATCGAGATTGGCGAACGGGCTGGCCACGGCGAGGTCCGCCAGGGTGATCCGATCCTCCAGCAGGAAGCCGCCGGCGTCGGGCACGATGCGTTCCAGATAGTCGAGCAGCGGCGGGATCGTCTCGCGCTCGGCCTTGACGCAGGCGCCCTCGTCGCCGGTCACGCCCATGAACTTGGGGCCCACGATGCGGTTGAAGAACAGCGGCCCGGCGGCGGCGACCACGATGGTGTCGGCGAATTCCTCGAACCAGATCGCCCGGGCGCGGTTGCGCGGGTCGGTCGGGATCAGGTTCGGCTCGGGATGCAGGGCTTCCAGATAGGTGATGATCGCCGAGGAGTCGGAGATCTGGAAATCGCCGTCCTTGAAGCCCGGGATCTTCTTGAACGGGCTGCAGGCCAGGAACTCGGCGTCGGGTTCGCCGGGCCGCGGGACCTTGTTCTCCAGCGTCAGCCCCTTCTCGGCCCCGAAGGCCAGGGTCTTGCGCACATAGGGCGACAGAGACGAGCCGTAGACGATCATGGTGGACCCTCCCTTATGAGTTCAACTCATAGGTCCACCGATCGCGTTTTGAATCAAGACTTAGGTGCGATCAGTCCTCGCCGCCCTCGTCCGCGACCTTCTCGAAGCTGGTCGGGTCGCCGTCCTGGCGCAGGCGCAGGCGGTAAACGCCGCGGAAGGTCTCGGGGTCGGCGGGCTTGTTGTGGCGCAGGATGACGATCTGGCCCTGGCGCGCCAGCTCGATGGCGTCGGTGCGGATATGGCCCAGCAGGCGCTGCCAGCGCTCGGGCTGGATCGCCTTGGCCACCGACATCGGATCGATGGACTTGCCCGGCGCCACGGCGGCCAGCTGCGAAAGGATGGTGTCTTGGATCGGGGTGGTCATGGTTTTCGCTCGAGCACGGACCAGACGCCGTTGTGACGCGTGAACATGGTCGTGGAGATGATTTCGGGGTCGCCGGCGATTTGATCGACGAACATCGCGACGCGTTCCAGCCGCTCCTTATCCCCCCCGTCGACCAGCAGCAAGAGATTGCGCTGCGAGAAGACCGCGACGGGGTCGCCGGTCATGGTCACGCCGTGGACCGCCCAGGTGTCGGGCTGGTCGACGAAGTTCAGGGCCAGGCTGCTCTGGTTGGTGATGGTCCAGACCCCGGGCTCCAGGGTGTCGATCTCCATGCGCCCCATCTTGGCGCGGGTGTTGGCGTCGGCCCGCGCCCAGGCCGCCGCCACGTCGGGGAACAGCGGCGTGACCTTGTCGGCGGGGGGCATGGTGAAGGTCTCCTCCCCGTCGACGGCGATGATCTCGATGAAGTCCCCCGCGAACGGCCGCGTCAGCATCTTGACCGTCTCGGCGCCGGGCGCGGTCACGTAGTCCTTGGGCCGGATCAGCACGACCAGGCTTTCCGGGGTGACCGCGGCCTGATCGCTGTCGCCCAGCGCCGACCGCGCCATCTGGCCGACGATGGTCTCCAGCAGCTCGGGCTTGTTCAGATAGCGCTGATAGGCGTTGCCGATGAACAGCGAGACCCCGTCGTCGGGCTTGGATCCCGGCGGCACGACGCGCAGGGCGTCGTCGCCCACCATTTCGATCTTGGCCTTCGGCGACAACCGGTGGATGGCGTCGCGCAGCTCCAGCCGGAACTCGAACGGCGACATCACGCCGGCCCAGGCCGGGCCCGCCAGCATCACCGCGGCGATCCCCGCCGCGATCCACGCCATCCGCTTTCCGACCGTCATGAGCCCCTCCCCGCCGAGTCGCCCGGACTGTGCACGGCGCGACCGGGGGCCGTCACGCCGATTGTTGCTGACACCCTATGGCATGGGCCGACTTGCGCGCCTGGCCGCCGGGCCTTAGGTCCTCAAAGACAACCCAAGGAAAAACGGGGCAAGGGACGGATGGACGGCGGCAACGAGATCTGGGACGGACCCAAGCTGGTGACGGACGGCGAGTGGGCCGGCTGGCGCACCTGGGCCGGCATGGACGCCTTCGAGGACCAGACCGGGCCGTTCTACTTCAAGGAGGAGAACGGCGTCGTCCGCAGCGCCTTCCGCGCCGAGGCCCGCCACATGAACGGCGGCGGCTTCATGCACGGCGGCTGCATGATGACCTTCGCCGACTATTCGCTGTTCTCGATCTCGTGGGCGCACCTGAAGGACGTCCGCGCCGTGACCGTCAGCCTGAACGGCGAGTTCCTGGGCCCGGCCAAGGCCGGCGACCTGGTGGAATCGACCGGCGAGGTCACCAAGGCCGGCGGCTCGCTGCTGTTCGTGCGCGGCCTGATCTCGACCGGCGGCGCGCCAATGCTGAACTTCTCGGGCGTGATCAAGAAGATCCGGCCGCGCTGACCCCCTCCGGCCCTTCGGGCCACCTCCCCCGGAGGGGGAGGATCAGACCCCCGCCTTCGCGGCCGGCCGGGCCATCATGCCGTCCAGCCAACGCTTGACGTTGGCCAGCTCCGGGTCGGGTCGGAACCGGGCCATGCGGGCGAAGTCGAGGCCGGTGGCGGCCAGGATGTCGGCCATGGTCACGCGCTCGCAGGCGATGAATTCGCTTTCGGCCAGGTGGCGGTCCAGCATCTTCAGCCCCCGCTCCGCGATGGTGCGATTGCCGGCCGCGATCTCGGGGACCTGGGTCTCGATGGCCGCCAGGGCCGGATGGGTGTGCCGGACCAGCATCATCAACGGCGTGGCCACCATCATCTCGGCCCGGCGCGACCACATCTCGATCACCGCCGCCTCGCAGGCGTCCTCGCCGAACAGGTTGGGCTGCGGATAGCGGCTTTCCAGGAAGCGGCAGATGGCCACCGACTCGGTGATCGTCTGGCCGTTGTCCATCTCCAGCGCCGGAACGTTGGGCAGGCCGGCCTTGGCCAGGTATTCGGGGGTGCGGTGCTGGCCGCCGAAGATGTCGACGTCGACGATCTCGATGTCGTCGATGCCCTTCTCGGCCATGAACCACCGCACGCGGCGGGGATTGGGAGCACGGCGGCTGTCGTAGAGCTTCAACGAAAAATCCTCCCGGCTTTTGACCGGGAGGATGCTTCGGTTCCGTGAGGGAAGGAAACCCCCTCAGTCCCTTCGGGACACCTCCCCGGGGGGGGGGGGGGGGGAGGATCTAGAGGCCGAACCAGCCGCGCGGCATCAGGCCGATCAGCGAGCCCGTCAGGCAGGTGGCCAGGAAGCCGGCCATCATCGCCTTCCAGACCAGGCCCAGCACCTCCTGCCGGCGCGTGGGCACCAGCACCGAGAAGCCGGCGACGTTCATGCCCACCGAGCCGATGTTGGCGAAGCCGCACAGGGCGTAGGTCATGATCATCCGGGTGCGCGGGTCCAGCATCTCCGGGCCCACCTTGGCCAGCTGGATGAAGGCGGTGAACTCGGTCAGGATCAGCTTGACGCCCAGCAGGCCGCCGGCCGCGCCGGCCTCCTTCCACGGGATGCCCATGGCCCAGGCCAGGGGCGCGAAGATCACGCCCAGGATGCGGGCGATGCTCAGGTGCTCGCCGCCCACCATCGGCAGGGCCAGCAGGATCTTGTCGACCATGGTGGCCAGGGCGATGAAGACGATCAGGGTGGCGCCGACGTTCAGGGCGATCTGCAGACCGTCGGTGGTGCCCTTCATGACCGCGTCGATCGAGCTGCCGTAGGTCTTGTCCTCCTCGGCCAGGTCCAGGTCGTCGGACTTCTCGCTGGGGTCGCCGGGCACCATGATCCGGGCCAGCAGGACCCCGGCCGGGGCCGAGATCAGCGAGGCGGCCAGCACGTGGGCGGCGGCGTTGGGCAGGACGTCGTGCAGGATGGTGGCGTAGGCGACCATGGTCGAGCCGCTGACGCAGGCCATGCCGACCGCGATCAGCATGAACAGCTCCGAACGGGTCAGGCGCTCCAGATAGGCGCGGATGAAGATCGGCCCCTCGATCTGGCCCATGAAGATGGTGGCGGCGGTGGCCAGGGCCGGCGGGCCGCGCAGGCCCAGGGTCTTCTGGAACAGGAAGCCCAGCCCCTTGGCCAGCCACTTCAGGATGCCCCAGTGCCACAGCAGGGCCGACAGGGCGCAGACCACCAGGATCACCGGCATGACGCGGAAGGCGAACAGGAAGCCGGCCCCCGGATTGGTCTCGGTATAGGGCGGCGTGGTGCCCGACAGGTAGCCGAACACGAAGTTGGTCCCGGCTTGAGTCGACGAGGCCAGGCCCTCGACCGCGCCGTTCACGCCCTGCAGGGCGTCGCGCGTGGCCGGCAGGCGGAACAGCACGAAGACCAGGACCAGCTGGATGGCGATCGCGCAGACGGCCAGAACCAGCGGAAAGCGCTTGCGGTTCTCGGAGACGAGCCAGCAAAGGCCGAGGATCAGCGCCACGCCCGCCAGGGCCTGGACGTTCTCGGGAAGGAAGATCAAGACGAAGGATCCTAGATGAGCGACGCGCCCCCGCGACGCGGCCAAGGGCCCAAATGACTATGAATGGGGTGCGGCGCGCAAGCGGTATGCGCGCGAAACCGCGAGGGCCGGGCGAACTGCCCGACCCTCGCGCGCCCCGGGAACAGGCCGCCGTCAGGCCGCGACGTCGACCGAGGACGAGGTCGAGCTGGTGGACGTCGTCGTGCTGGTGAGGTTGGCGGTCAGCTGGGCCAGGAGCTTCTGCATCAGGTCCGAGGCGTCGCTGGAGACGTCCGAACCCAGCTGATCGACCGACGCGCTCAGGGTCTGGGCCAGTTCGGCCGCCGAGACCACGCCGTCGCCGTTCAGGTCGGCCGGGTCGGTCGAGTCGGACGTCGACGAGCCGCTCTCGTCGGTCCCGCCGGAGGGCGGCGGTCCAGGCGGCGGTCCGCCGGCCCCGTGCGGTCCGCCGTGCTGCGGCTTCATCGCCTGGAACTCGCTGGCCGACAGCTTGCCGTCGCCGTCGCTGTCGCCGCTGGAGATCATGTTCGACGCCATGTCCGTGGCGCTGGGCGCGTCGGACGGCAGGTCCTCGGGGGCGTGGGCCGCCATGGCCGTGGCCAGCTCGTCGCTGGTCACCGAGCCGTCGCCGTCCGCGTCGGCGTCGGCGAACATCGCGGCGGCGCGGTCGCTCTGGTCGGTCTGCTGGGTCGACAGCAGCGAGGCCAATGTATCGGCCCCGAAACCTTGGCCCGACGAGGACCAGCCCTGCATCGGCGGCGGCGGACCGTTCTTGCCGCCGGTCTGCAGGTTTTGCCCGATCGACGACAGCGCCTCGCTGGACGTGGAGTCGGTCTGGGTCGCGGTCGTCGCCCTGGCCTGCATCAACTGCTGCAGAAGCGATGAGGACCCGACACTGGATATGGTCATCTGTCTCTCCTTTGACGAAGGAGCGCCGGTCCCTGCGCCGGGCGCCCGCGCCGAAGGCTCGACGCGGTCGGCGAGGTGCGAAAAACGTGCCCCATTTCAAGTTGTTACGGGAACGCTACAATGGCCCGGCCATCGATACGGCGGGAGGGGATCGGCGCGCTTCGCCAGGCGGCGCGCGCCGGCGTCCGCGCCGCCGAAACGCGCAAGGCGCCGCTTCCATGGCCCGCCCGACACGCCTTAACCCGATTTAACTTGGCCGCTTGAAGTTCACCGGTCATTGCTGCAACCCTAGATGTGGGGAGCGTTTCAAGCATGTCGTTGGCCTTGGCCACACTGTTGTACGAGTGGCGTAGATACATGGCGGCGGTCGTCGCCCTGGCCTTCTCGGGCCTGCTCGTGCTGGCGCAGGTCGGCATCTTCGTCGGCATCGGCAAAGGCTTCACCGCCCAGATCGATCGGGCCCGCGCGGACATCATGGTCCTGGGCCCGGGCGCCAAGGCGCTGTTCAACGGCGGCCCGTCCGGCCTGCCGCGCCGGATGATTCCGCTGGTCTACACCCACCCCGAAGTGGTTCAGGTGGCCCCGCTGGACGGGTCCGGCGGACGCTTCCAGAACATCCTGTCGCCCGAGCAGCAGGCCAAGGCCGAGGCCCGCGCCAAGAAGGGCGGAAAGGGCGGCGGCGGGGGCGGACGCAAGAGCGAGTTCGTCAACGTCACCGTCATCGACGCCATCCCCGGCTACGTCACCGTGCCCACCGACTACACGCCGGGCATGGTCGAGGCCCTGCGCCAGCCCTACGCGGTGGCGGTGGACCGCACCGCCCTGCCCCGCCTGGGCGTCAAGAAGGGCGACAAGGCGCTGTACAACGGCAAGACCATCACCATCGGCGTGGTCACCGACGGCTATCCCAACATCATCCAGCCCACCCTGGTGATGTCGCGCGACACCCTGAGGATGCTGGGCGAGGCCGACACCGGCCAGCGCGTCGGCCCGTTGATGGTGCAGATCCGCGACCCGGCCCGCGCCGAGATCGTCGCGGCACAGCTGAACAAGAAGGGCGACGGCAAATTTCGCGCCTGGACCCGTCAGGAACTAGCCGACGCCAATTCCGGCGCGATGTTCGAGGACCAGATCATCGGCATCATCCTGGGCTTCTCGGCGTTCCTGGGCCTGTTCATCGGGGTGGTGATCACCTGGCAGACCCTGCGCCAGGCGATCATGGCCAACATCAAGGAGTTCGCCAGCCTGCGCGCCCTGGGCGTGTCGATGGGCGACCTGCGCAACATCGTCATGGAGCTGAGCTTCTGGGTCGGGGTGGTCGGGGTCCTGGCCTCGGGCCTGCTGACCTGGCTGGTCTGGCTGATCGCCACGGCCAACGGCGTGCCGATGGCCTTCCCGCCCGCCCTGGTGGCGCTGGTCTCGGTCTTCCTGATCGTCATCGCCATGCTGTCCGGCTTCCTGTCGCTGGGCATCCTCAAGAACAGCCAGCCCGCGGACCTTTTGCGATGAACGGCGATCACAGCCACAAGCGCGGCGAAAGCGCCCTGATGGCCAAGGGTCTGGTCAAGCGCTTCAAGACCGGCCGCACCTTCATCGAGGTGCTCAAGGGCGTGGACTTCGACGCCAAGCACGGCGACGTGACCATGGTCATGGGCCCGTCGGGCTCGGGCAAGTCGACCCTGGTGGCGGCCCTGTCGGGCCTGCTGCGTCCCGAGGAGGGCAAGGTCCAGGCGATGGACACGCCCGACCTGTGGAAGCTGTCGGCCGGCAAGATCGACAAGTTCCGTCTCGACCACTGCGGCTTCATCTTCCAGGGCTTCAACCTGTTCCCGGCCCTGACCGCCAAGCAGCAGGTGATGACGGCCCTGAAGTACCAGGGCGTCGGCCCGGGCGAGGCCGGCCGGCGCGCCCAGGCGGTGCTGGAGTCGGTGGGCCTGGGCCCGCGCGTCAACCAGCGCCCGTCCGAGCTGTCGGGCGGCGAGAAGCAGCGCGTGGCCATCGCCCGCGCCCTGGCCAAGAACCCGAACCTGATCTTCGCCGACGAACCGACCTCGGCCCTGGACGGCAAGAGCGGCGAGGTGGTCATCCGCCTGCTGCGCCAAGCCGCCACCGAGCGCGGCGCGGCGGTGATCTGCGTGACCCACGACCCGCGGCTGGAAGCCTATGCCGACCGCGTCATCCACATCGAAGACGGCCGCATCCTGGACGACGTGCGTAGAACGCCCGACGCCAATCCGCCGCCGCTCAGCCACTGATCTCTGGGGAATCTCTCAATGCCCGCGTTCCTGCGCCGTCCCGCCTTCTGGATCGTCATCGCCCTCATCGTGCTGGGCGGCGGCGGGTTCTTCTTCATGAAGGGCCAGGCGGCCGAGAAGAAGAAGAAGCTCGAGGCCGCCGCCGTGGCGGAGGAGCCCTCCCCCTACGCGGCCATCGCCAACGGCAAGGCCGACGTCGAGGGCGGCATCATCCAGGTGGCCGCGCGCCGCCAGGGCATCGTGCGCGAGGTCTATGTGCAGGAAGGCCAGGACGTGGTCGCCGGCCAGCCCCTGGCCAAGCAGGAGGACGACGACGCCCGCCTGGCCGCCGACACCGCCTCGGCCAGCCTCGCCTCGGCCCGCGCCCAGATCGCGGTCTACCAGGTGCAGCTGCGCACCGGCCAGCGCGAGTACAAGCGCCTGCAGAACCTGTCGGCCTCCAACTTCGTGGCCGGCCAGCGCCTGGACGCCGCCCAGGACCAGATCTCGTCGGCCAACGCCAACATCCAGGCCCAGCAGGCCGCGATCCAGGTCGCGACCGCCCAGCTGGCCCAGGCCCGCTACAACCAGGAACTGACGGTGATCCGCGCCCCGGCCAACGGCCGCATCGCCCGTCGCTACGCCAATCCGGGCTCGGGCGCCTCGACCCTGAACGTCACCCCGATGTTCGACCTCGAGCCCCAGACCGCCCGCATCGTCCGCGCCGAGATCGTCGAGGCCGACATCCCCAACGTCACGATCGGCCAGGAGGTCGAGATCCAGCCGGAAGCCGACCCGACCAAGACCTATGTCGGCAAGGTGCTGCGCCGCGCCGCCGTGTTCGGGGCCCGCAAGCTGGCCTCGGACGACCCCAGCCAGCGCAGCGACGAGCGCGTCGTCGAGGTGGTGGTCAGCGCCGACGGCGCCCCGGTCCTGGTGGGCCAGCGCGTGCTGGTCAAGTTCATGAAGCCCGGCCAGAAGGCCGGCGTGAAGCGCGACCAGCCCAAGCCGCCGGTGGCCGGGGGCGAGAAGAAGAAGAAGGCTTAGTCGGGGTCCTCTTCCCCCTCCGGGGGAGGAGCGCCGCAGGCGCGGAGGGGGCAAGTGTTCGCCCGCTCTGCACCTAGCCCTTGCCCCCTCCGGTCGCTGCGCGACCTCCTCCCCCGGAGGGGGAAGAGGCTCCATCTTGACGCCCCCTCTCCCGCGCCGCACAAACGCGCCAAACCAAACACGCGTTTGAGGGAGATACGAGCATGGCGGACGATATCCGGTTCGACGGTCAGGTGGCGATCGTCACGGGGGCCGGCGGCGGCCTGGGCCGGCAGCATGCGCTGGAGCTGGCGCGGCGCGGGGCCAAGGTGGTGGTCAACGACCTGGGCGGCAGCGTCGACGGCTCGGGCGGTTCGTCCGAAGCGGCCAAGGCGGTCGTGGCCGAGATCGAGGCCCTGGGCGGCCAGGCCATCGCCCACGGCGCCTCGGTGACCGACGACGCCGGCGTCGCCGACCTGGTCAAGACCACGATGGACAAGTGGGGCCGGATCGACATCCTGATCGCCAACGCCGGCATCCTGCGCGACAAGACCCTGACCAAGATGGAGCTGGCCGACTTCGAGCTGGTCCTGCAGGTCCACGTCTTCGGCACGTTCAAGCCGATCAAGGCGGTCTGGGACATCATGAAGGCCCAGAACTACGGCCGCATCGTCGTCACCACCTCGTCCTCGGGCATGTACGGCAACTTCGGCCAGTCCAACTACGGCGCGGCCAAGATGGCGGTGCTGGGCCTGATGAACACGCTGAAGCTCGAAGGCGCCAAGAACAACGTCAAGATCAACGCCATCAGCCCGGTGGCCGCCACCCGCATGACCGAGGGCCTGATGCCGCCGGAAGTGCTGGAGAAGCTGAAGCCGGAATACGTGACCCCCGGCGTGGTCTACCTGGTCTCGGAAGACGCCCCGACCGGCGCGATCCTGACCGCCGGCGCCGGGGCCTTCGCCCTGTCGCGCATCTACGAGACCGAGGGCGTCTATCTGGGCGAAGGCGGCCTGTCGGCCGAGGAAGTCCGCGACAACTGGGACAAGATCACCGCCGAGCCCGGCCAGAAGGCCTATTTCAACGGCGGCGAACAGGGCGCGAAGTTCTTCCGCAAGCTGGCCGGCGGCTAAGTCGTTCACCCCGACGATTCTGAATTGCAGCGCGGATTGGGCCGACGTAGACTTCCCTTACGTCAGCTCAACCGCGCTGTTTTTAGGCAACGAGAAGCACTTCTGACGTAACGGCGAAATATAGACATCGAATACCGATCTTGGTTATTTGACATCAGGTACAAAATTCACCGCTTTGCGAATAAAAAGCAACGTTTTTTGACTTAATGCGTTAGAGCGACGGCAACCGGCGCCATCAAGGGCGCCGGAGCTTCCTCCCCAGAAGGTCGTCTCTCATGTCTATTTCGCGTACCTCCCTCGCCGCCGGCGTGGCGCTGGCCGTCCTGGCGGCCGCTTCGCAGGCCTCGGCCGCGGCGTTCTATCTGCAAGAGCAATCCGTCCGCGGCGCCGGCCGCGCCTATTCGGGCGAAGTGGCCGACCGCGGCGCCGCCAGCCTGTGGTGGAACCCCGCCTCGATCGCCGGCCTCGACAAGAACGAGATCTACGGCGGCCTGCACCTCGTCCAGGTCGACTCCCAGGTCAACGACCGCGGCTCGACCCTGACCCGTCCGATCCCCCCGGCCGGCCTGACCACCCCGGTCGGCGGCGACCGCATCGCCGGCGGTCCGATCAACAACGGCATCGTGCCGAACTTCGCGGGCGCCTTCCGCGTCAACGACAAGCTGGCCCTGGGCCTGTCGGTCGCCGCGCCCTACAACTTCACCACCGACTACAACAGCAACAGCTGGACCCGGTACGACGCCCTGAAGTCGAACCTGACGACCATCGACGTCAACGGCGTGGTGGCCTACCGCGTCAACGACATGCTCGACCTGGGCGTGGGCGTTTCGGCCCAGTACACCGACGCCGAGCTCAGCTCGGCCCTGCCGAACCTGTCGCCCCTGCTGCCCGACGGCTCGTCCTCGCTGAAGGGCGAAGGCAACTGGGACTACGGCTGGAACGTGGGCGCCCAGTTCCACGCCACGCCGACCCTGACGATCGGCGCGTCGTACCGCTCGAAGATCAAGCACGACCTGGACGGCAAGGTCGTCGTCTCGGGCCTGCTCGGCCCGCTGGCCCCCAACAACGTCAGCACCGACGGCGTCGCCAACATCACCACCCCGTGGATGGCCAACCTGGGCGCCCGCTGGCAGGTCAACGACAAGACCACGCTGAACGCCTCGGTCTCGCGCATCGGCTGGGGCGAGTTCGACCAGATCGTCATCCAGTACGCCGGCCGCACCCAGATCAGCGAGCAGAACTACAAGGACACCACGACCTACGCCGTCGGCGTGGACTACGTGGTCAACGACAAGCTGACCCTGCGCGGCGGCGTGCAGTTCGACCCGACCCCGACGCCGGACATTGGCCGCACCGCCCGCGTGCCGGACGGCGACCGCATGCTGTACGCGATCGGCTCGACCTGGAAGGCCACCGACAGCATCTCGTGGGACGCGGCCGTGTCGTACATCAACTTCGACGACACGACGATCAACCGCACCGAGACGATCTACGCCGGCACCGCGGCGGCGACGGCCCTGAACCTCAAGGGCGACGTCGGCGGCTCGGCGGTGGTCCTGTCGACGGGCGTCCGCTGGAGCTTCTAGGCTTCGACGTGAGCTGAACGGAACGAGGCCGTCCGGGGAAACCCGGGCGGCCTTTTTCTTTCAAACCAACTTCCGCTCATCCCGGCGAATGCCGGGACCCAGATGGGATGGCTTTGGGGCTGACGCCAGGAACACTGAGCCCCTCCAACCCTCCGACCCCGTTATGGGATCTGGGTCCCGGCATTCGCCGGGATGAGCGGATTATTGGATGCTGGTCCAGAGAGCCGTCGCCGCCCCCGCGAACGCCTTGGCCGCCGCGCTGTCCGGCGTGCGCAGCACCACGGGCGTCCCCGCGTCGCTCGCCTCGCGGACGGCGATCTCGATCGGCACCTGGGCCAGGACCGGCACGCCCAGGGTCTTGGCTTCCGCCACGCCGCCGCCGGCTCCGAAGATCGGGATCGGGGCGCCGGTGGCCGGGTCGGCGAAGAAGGCCATGTTCTCGATCAGGCCTAGGATCGGGGTGGCGGTCTTGCCGAACATCGCCGCGGCGCGCCGGGCGTCGATCAGGGCGATCTCCTGCGGGGTGGTGACCAGCACCGCCCCGTCGATCCGCAGCTTCTGGACCAGGGTCAGCTGGATGTCGCCGGTGCCGGGCGGCAGGTCGACCACGAGCACGTCCAGCGGCGCGGCCTCGCTGCCCCAGGCCACGTCGTGGATCATCTGGCGCACGGCCGACGAGGCCATCGGGCCGCGCCAGATCATCGCCTTGCCCTCGTCGACCAGGAAGCCGATCGACATCAGCCTGATCCCGTGGGCCTCCAGCGGCTGCAGCTTGCCGTCCTCGAAGCTGGGCTCGCCGTCGACGCCCATCATGCGCGGGGCTGAGGGGCCGTAGACGTCGGCGTCCAGCAGGCCCACCCGCAGGCCCTGGGCGGCGAAGGCGCAGGCCAGGTTGGTGGCGACGGTGGACTTGCCCACCCCGCCCTTGCCCGAGGCCACGGCGATCACGTGCTTCACATGGGCCGGCTTCTCGGCTTCCGGCGGCGGGACCAGCTTGGCCTGGCCGTCTTCCGAGACCTTGGCGCCCTTGCGCACGCGGGTCGCGCCCTCGGCCGCCTGGGCGGTCAGGACCACCTGGGCGACGTCGATCCCCGGCAGGGCCGCCAGGGCCTTCTCGGCCGCCTCGCGGACCGGGGCGTAGGTCGCCGCCTGCGACGCCGGGACCTCCAGCATGAAGCCCGCGCGTCCGCTCCGCACGACCAGCCCCTGCACGAGACCGGCCGCGACCAGGCCTTCGCCGGAGACCGGATCGACGACCCGGTCCAGCGCCGCGCGGGCGTCATCGAGGGTGGCGGGGGAAACTGGGGTCACGGGATTGTCTTGCCTTGTTCTGCAGGGGCTTTCATATCCGCGTGCGGGGGTCGTTTTACAACCCCGCCATTTGGCCCACCATTGGCCCGCCATTCGCCGCGACGGGAAGACCAGACCGCCCATGCCCTGGAACGACAACGCCGGCCCCGGACCCTGGGGCGCCCCGCCGCCGAACGACGGCAAGAAGGACGCTGATCGCAACAGAGGCGAGGAGCCGCGCGGCGGGGGCCCCAGGGCTCCCGGCGAGCCGCCGCCGCCCGTCGACTTCAACGCCCTGATCGAGCGCCTGTCCGACCGGATGCGCCAGACGTTCGGCGGTCCCAGCCGCGGCCGGGCCATCCTCGCCTCGGCCGCCGGCCTGGCGGTGCTGTGGGGGATCTCGGGCTGCTACGTGGTCCAGCCCAAGGAGCAGGCGGTGGTCACCACCTTCGGCGCCTACAGCCGCACCGCCCAGCCGGGCCTGCGCTACCACCTGCCCTGGCCGGTCGAGCACGCCGAGCTGGTGCCCTTCACCTCGATCCAGACCCTGGACATCGGCGGCACGGTCAGCCAGCCGGTATCGGACGAGCGCCTGATGCTAACCGGCGACGAGAACATCGTCGACCTGAGCTTCACCGTGCAATGGAAGGTCTCGGACGCGCCCAAATACGCGTTCAACGTCCGCGAGCCCGACACCGTGATCAAGGACGTCGCCGAGAGCGCCATGCGCGAGGTGATCGGCCGCACCGCCCTCACCCCGATCCTGACCACCGGCCGCGGCCAGGTGCAGGACCAGACCGAGGCGCTGATGCAGCGCATCCTCGACCGCTACGACGTCGGGGTCTCGATCCAGAGCGTCAACATCCAGGCCGCCACCACGCCGGGCCCGGTGCTGGAAGCCTATCGCGACGTGCAGCGCGCCGCCCAGAACGCCGAATCCGCCGCCAACAACGCCCGGGGCGAAGCCGCCCAGATCAAGCAGGCGGCGCTGGGTTATCGCGAACAGGTCGTGCGCGAGGCCGCCGGCGACGCCGACCGTTTCAACCAGGTCTACGCCCAGTACAAGCTGGCCCCCGCCGTCACCCGCGAGCGCCTCTATATCGAGACCATGCAGCGGGTGCTGGAGCGGTCCAACAAGGTCATCATCGACAACAAGGGCGCGACCGCCCCGGTGATCCTGCCGCCCGACGCGTTCCGCCCCAGGAACTCCGTCGCCGCCAGCACCGCCGCCGCCGAGGGGACCGTCCGATGAACCGCCTCAACCCGCCCGTCCTGGCCACCGGCGTCGGCGCCCTGTTCCTGCTGATCCTGGCCAACTTCACCCTGTTCAAGGTGGACCAGCGCCAGCAGGCCCTGATCGTCCGCCTGGGCGATCCGGTCCGCACCGTGCGCGAGCCCGGCCTCCACGTGAAAAGCCCGTTCGACACCGTCATCCGGTTCGACAAGCGCAACATCGAGATGAAGAACGCCCAGCCGGAGGAAGTCACCGCCGCCGACCAGGAGCGCCTGGTGGTCGACGCCTTCGTCCGCTACCGCATCACCGACCCGCGCCAGTTCTACCGCGCCCTGGGCCAGGAAACGGTCGCCGCCGACCGCCTGGACCGCATCGTCAACGCCGCCCTGCGCGAGGAAATCGGCCGTTCGACCTCGGAAGAGGTGATCGCCGGCAAGCGCGCCCAGGTGATGGCCGCCATCCGCGCCCGCGTCGCCCGCCAGGTGGCCGCCTCGAACCTGGGCGTCCAGATCATCGACGTGCGGATCAAGCGCGCAGACCTGCCGCCCACCAACGAACAGGCGGTGTTCGAGCGCATGCAGACGGCCCGCAAGCAGGAGGCCGCCGAGCTTCGGGCCATCGGCGAGCAGAAGCGCCGCGAGATCGTCGCCACCGCCTACGAGGAAGCCGAGAAGATCCGCGGCGACGCGGACGCCCAGCGCGCCCAGCTGTTCGCCGAGAGCTTCGGCCGCGATCCGGGCTTCGCCGCCTTCTACCGGTCGATGCAGGCGTACGAGAAGTCGCTGGGCCAGGGCGACACCACCCTGGTGCTCTCGCCCGACAGCGCGTTCTTCAAGTACTTCGAGAAGGGCCCGGCGGGCTGATCAGCGCCGCTCGATCACCTGGCGGCTCATCGGCGCCAGCTTGGCCAGCAGCTTGTTCTGGGCGGCGAAGGGCACGCCTTCCTTGTCCATCGCCTTCTGCAGGTTCTCGACCAGGATGTTGAAGTCGCGCGGCGTGATCCCCTGGTACTGGTGGGTGGCGCTCATGTCCTTGCCGGTATAGTCGCAGCCGCCGTCCGAGGCCGGGCCGGCCAGGATGTAGCAGAACTGCTCCGATAGGGTCCGCTTCAGCCGCACGACGTCAGCCGTGGCGAAGATGTCCTTGATGCGCGGGTCGGCGATGTTGCGGTCGACGAGATCGCTGGTGATCCGCGCGATCCCTTCCTTGCCGTGGAAGGCCTCCAGCACGGCCTTGTCCCTCATCGGCGTGGCGCCGGCGTTGGCGTTGGACTGGACGTAGGGCTCGACCGGCTGCTCGCCGGGCGGAACGGGCTGCTGGGCGAAGGCGACGCCCGCGAAGGTCAGGGAAAGGGCCGTGGCGGCCAGGATGAGGCGCATGCTCGTGTCTTTCCCTAGAAGCCGGCCTGCAGCGAGACGTAGAGCCCCCGCTGGTTCCTGAAGGTGGCGATGTCGCCCAGGTCTGCATAGGCCGCCGTCACCGACAGGGTCTTGCTGAAGGCGTAGGCCACGAAGACGTCGGCCCAGTCGTCCTCCTTGGCGAAGCCCAGGTTGTCGGGCTTGGTCCGATACTCGGCCCCGACCAGCAGGCGCTTGGAGACCAGCCAGCCGGCCGAGCCCTCGAACTGCGCGCCGTAGCGGTCGTGCTTGTCGCCGCCGAAACCCAGCAGGCCGGTCTGGTTGGCCTTGGTCAGGCGCACTGCGCCGCTGACGACCAGGCTCCGGTCCAGCAGCACCTTGGTCGCCGCCGCGTAGTAGTCGATCCCGGTGTCGTCCTGGGCGCCGACGGCGCGGACGATGGCCGGCTGGTCGTTCTGCTTGAACTGGGCGCCCACCGCCACCTGGGGCAGCCAGGTGTCCTGGTCGTAGACCGCGTCGCCGATCAGCCGGACCTTCACGCCCGCGACGGTCTGCTTGAAGGTGAAGCCCTGCCCCAGCCCCAGCTTGGCGCCGGTGGCCCCGGTGTCGAAGTCCTGGCGGGCCAGCGACAGCTCCACCCGGTCGAACAGGCCCAGGGTCACCCCCGCCGAACGCAGCTCGTAGTCGGGCACGTTCACATAGGTGGCGTGGACCGAGCCGCCGACGCCGCGCGAGGTCTCGTTGCCGCCGATCAGGGCCCAGGTCGCCACGCCGCCGCCCCCGCCGCCCTCGAGGGCGCTGACGCCGCCGGTCAGCAGCAGCTTGCCGCCCGGCTCGGCCTCGGCCGCCTGAACAGCGCCGCTCCCGAACGCCAGCGTCGCCGCGACCGCCGCCATAACCCAAAGTCTCGACCGCATGACGTCCCCAACCGATTACGTCCAACACCATGCCGGGTAAGACCTTACCGATCCTTGAGCCCTGCCAATTTGTCGCAGGTCTTGGTCGAAGAACACCGCTCGACGCCCGTTAACTGGGACTTCACGGCGCCAAGGCTAAGCAGGCGTCATGAAGATCGCCTCGATACTCTTCGCGGTAGCAATGTTGGCGGGTTCGGCGCAGGCCGCGGACCTGACGGTCGCCGTGCGCGGACCCGACGGCAAGCCCATCCCGGACGCGGTGATCACCGTCTATCCCAACGGCCAGCCGACCAAGGGCCCGATCAAGTTCGACTGGCCCTATCGCGTCGCCCAGCAGAACATCCAGTTCACCCCGTTCGTGCTGATCGTGCCGGCGGGGGCCGAGGTGTCGTTCCCCAATCTCGATAAGGTCCGCCACCACGTCTATTCGTTCTCGGCCGGCAACAAGTTCGAACTGAAGCTGTACGGCCACGAGGAGAGCCGCACGGTCCGGCTGCCCGCGGTCGGGATCGCGGCGATCGGCTGCAACATCCACGACCAGATGGTCGGCTTCATCAAGGTGGTCGACACCGCCTATGCGGCCAAGAGCGACGCCAACGGCGTGGCCGTGATCCACGGCCTGCCGGACGGTCCGGTCGTCGCCAAGGTCTGGCACCCCTATCTGCGCGCGCCCAAGAACGAGAAGACCCTGGCCGTCACCGCCGTTCGCGGCGCGGCGCGCGAGACCGCGACGATCGAACTCCGCCCCGGCGGTCGCTGACCCCGATGTTCAGGCGCCTCCAGACCAAGCTGACCGTCCTCTACGCGGGACTGTTCGCCCTGGCCCTGAGCCTGGTCGCCGTGAGCGTCTACCTGACCATCGCCAACAACGCCCAGCAGCAGGTCCGCCGGGAGCTGACCGCGACCGGCACGGTGTTCGACAGCGTCTGGGCCCTGCGCACCCAGCGGCTGCGCGACGGCGCCGACCTGCTGGCGCGCGACTTCGGCTTCCGGGCCGCCGTGGCCACCCGCGACGCGCCGACCGTGGAGTCGGCGGTGACCAACCTGCGCCAGCGCATGGGCCTGGACCTGGCCTTCCTGGTGGGCGTCGACGGCGACGTGGTCGGCGTCGATCCGGCCAAGGTCGACATCGACAAGCTGTGGAGCGCGCTGGACCACGAGGAGCGGGCCCAGGGCGTGTTCATCGTCGACGGCGCGCCCTACCAGCTGATCTCCGCACCCGTGATGTCGCCGAACCTGACCGGCTGGATCGTGTTCGGCGCGCGCCTCGACGACCGCGAGATGACCGCCCTGGAACGGCTGTCGGCCATCCGCCTGGACGCCCAGGTGTTCGACCGCCGCGGCGAGACCTGGGTGACCACCGACAAGACCGCCGACACCGGCGCCCTGGGCGCGGTCGTGGCCACGGCCATGCGCCAAGCGACCGCCGAACCCGCCCGCCTGCGCACCGCCACGGGCGACAGCCTGGTGCTGGTCAAGCGGCTGATGACGCTGGACGGCCAGACCCCGGCCGCCCTGGTCCTGCGCTATCCGATGGCCCTGGCCTTGGCGCCCTATCAGCCGCTGATGGCCGCCGTGATCATCGCCGGCCTGATCGGCGCGGCCCTGGTCGTGGCCGCCAGCTGGGCGCTGTCGCGCGACATCGCCCGGCCGATCACCGCCCTCGAGGCCGCCGCCCGCCGCCTGCGGCACGGCGAGGCCGCCCACGTGGACGTCCGCTCCAGCGACGAGATCGGCCGCCTGTCCGACAGCTTCAACCTGATGGCCGCCGAGATCCGCGAGCGCGAGGTCCGGATCACCGAACTGGCCCTGCGCGACGCCGAGACCGGCCTGCCCAACCACCTGGCCATGGAGCGCGAGATCGAGGCGCGCATGGCCCGCCTGGCGCCCGGCCAGCAGGTGGTGGTCGCCGCCCTGGGGCTGGACCGCTTCACCGTGCTGCGCAGCGCCATCGGCTACGCCCTGTTCACCCAGCTGGTCCGCGAGATCGGGGCGCGGATCCAGGTGCTGGACCCCGAGGCCGTGGTCGGCCGCCTGACGACTTCGACCCTCTGCGTGATCTCCCGCCTGACAGCGCTGACCGACGAGGTCGTGCCTGTGGTCGAGCGGGCGCTGGTCGACCTGGCCGCGCCCGTGCGGCTGGGCAACGAACTGGTCGACGTCCACATGTCCAACGGCCTGGCGGCGGCCGAGGCCGGCGGCCTGGACGCGCCGCGCCTGATCGAGCAGGCGATGATCGCCCTGGACCAAGCTCGCGCCTGCGGCCGCAAGGTCGCGATCTTCGACCCGGTGGCCTATGGCGACCCGGCCGGCAACCTGTCGCTGATGAGCGAGATGCTGCAGGGCGTGGCGACCGGCGCCCTGTTCCTGCATCACCAGCCCAAGCTGGACCTGCGCACCGGCGCGATCACGGGCGTGGAGGCCCTGGTGCGCTGGAACCACCCCGCCCGCGGCCTCCTGCGGCCCGACCTGTTCGTCGGCATGGCCGAGGAGACCGGCCACATCCGCGCCCTGACCGACTGCGTGATCGACCGGGCCATCCTGGACCAGCGCGCCCTGCGCGACCTGGGCCACGACCTGACGATCTCGATCAACATCTCTGGCCGCCTGATCGACGACGCCGAGTTCGCCGACCGCGCCATCGAGAAGATCGCGGCGTCGGGGGCGCGGTTCTGTTTCGAGATCACCGAGACCGCCGTGATCGGCAATCCGGACGTCGCCCTGGGCGTGCTGGCCAAGCTGAACGCCGCCGGTATCCCGGTGTCGATCGACGACTATGGCTCGGGCCTGTCGTCCCTGGCCTATCTGAAGCAGATCAACGCCGACGAGCTGAAGATCGACAAGGCCTTCGTGCTGTCGCTGGAGAACGACGCCAAGGACGCCCTGCTGGTCAAGTCCACGATCGACCTGGCCCACAGCCTGGGCCTGAAGGTCACCGCCGAGGGCGTGGAGAGCCGCGAGGCCCTGGCCATGCTGCAGATGATGGGCTGCGACCTGGCCCAGGGCTACCACATCGCCAAGCCGATGGCGTTGGAGGCCCTGGTGGCGTTCCTGGGCGAACAACGGCTCGCCGAGACCTCCGCCCCGGCGAAAGCCCGCCGCAGGGCGCGCTAGGCCGCCGCCTTCAGCAGGTCCATCACCACGTGCAGGCTGTCGGCGACGTGGACGCACTTCTCGTGCATCTCGTCGTTGGGATCGAGGATGTCGGGCACCATCACCGTCATCATGCCCGCCGCGTGGGCCGCGCGGACGCCGGGGTGGGAGTCCTCCAGCGCCAGGCAAAGGGTCGGATGGACGTTCAGCCGGCGGGCCGCTTCCAGATAGGGATCGGGATGCGGCTTGTGGCGGGTGACGTCGGCATGGGCGACCACCGCGTGGAAGCGCTTGAACAGGTCGAAGCGGCCCAGATAGCGCTCGGCCGCCTGGCGGCTGTTGGAGGTGGCGATGGCGCGCGGCAGGCCCAGGGCGTCCAGGTAGTCGAGGATCTCCATCACCCCGGTCTTCAGCCGCACCTCGGCCTCGAGGATCATCTCGACGTCGGCCCAGGTGCGCTTGAAATAGTCCTCGACCGGAAAGGCCTGGCCATAGAGGTCGCGCAGCATCCCCGCGCATTCTGGATTGGTCTTGCCCACCATCGAGCGGTAGGTCGCGGCCGTGAAGTCGACGCCGAACGCCCGTCCCGCCTCGATCATCGCCGCCTGGTAGACGGTCTCGGTGTCCAGCAGCAGGCCGTCCATGTCGAAGACGACCGCCTGGACGCCGCGGGGGAAGCTCACGATACGAACTCCGCCTGGGTGTAGCCCTGGAAGTAGAGCAAGGCGGTGAGGTCGGCGTGGTCGACCTTCGCATGCGCCTGGGCCGCGACGATCGGCTTGGCGCGGTAGGCCACGCCCAGGCCCGCCACCTCGATCATCGCCAGGTCGTTGGCGCCGTCACCGACGGCCAGTGCGTCGGCCGGGGTCAGGCCCAGGGCGGCCGTCTCTTCCCGCAGGGCGGCCAGCTTGGCCTCCTTGCCCAGGATCGGGTCGCCCACCGTTCCGGTCAGCTTGCCGTCGGCCTCGATCAGGGTGTTGGCGCGGTTCAGATGGAAGCCGGCGGCCTGGGCCACCCGCGAGGTGAAGAAGGTGAAACCGCCCGAGACCAGGGCGCAGCGGGCGCCGTTCTCGGCCATGGTCCGCACCAGGGTGCGGGCGCCGGGGTTCAGCTTCACGCGATCGTCGTAGCAGGCCTGCAGGGCGTCGACCGACAGGCCCGTCAGCATGCCGACGCGCTCGCGCAGGGCGCCCTCGAAGGCCAGCTCGCCGCGCATGGCGCGCTCGGTGATCTCCGAGACCTTGTCCTTCACGCCGGCGAAGTCGGCCAGCTCGTCCAGGCACTCGACGTTGATGATGGTGGAGTCCATGTCGGCGATCAGCAGGCGCTTCCGGCGGTTCGCGACCGGCTGGACGGCGAAGTCGACCGGACGGTCGCCGACGGCGGCCCTCACCGCCTGGTGCGTCTCGACCGGCGGGCCATCGGCCAGCAGGTCCAGCGCGCCGTCGCCCAGCAGGGCTTCCGACGAGACCGTCAGGACGGCGCGCACGGCGGCGGCGGCCTCCGCCAGGGCGGCAGGGTCGGGCGAGACGAGGGTGATCGCGAGCATGAGGGGCGGCTATTGGAGGAAGCCGCCCGCGTCAACCCGGCAGTGCGCGATTGGGACCCGGCGGGGCCCTATTCGTTCATCAGCGACAGGCAGTTTGTGAAGAGCAGCATGCCGCGCTCCTCGTTGGCGTCGTCGCCCTTCTTGGTCACCGGCGCGTCGATCATCATGCTGGCCATGCTGGCCACGCCGCGGCGATAGACGTCCGCCGGCTTCTCGCCCCGGGCCGCGCCATCGGCGATCGCGGCGTTGAGGATGGTCTCGCCGCTGACGCCCATCATCTTGAGCAGCGGCCCGACGGCCTTGCCGCCCTCGCCTTCCGACAGCTTGGCCAGGATGGCCGGATTGCTGCGGATGACCTCGTCCGCGCCGACGAACAGCACGGCGCAGCCGAACTTCTGGTCGGCCTTGGACTGGGCCGCGATCGGCGACGGCGCGACGGGTTTGGTGGCGGCCGGCGTCGTGGACGACACCAGGGCGGCGGTGAAGATCAAGTCTAGCATGGTATGGATCGCATCCCCCGGATATGCAGGCGCCAGATACAGTAGAGTGTCGCCGAGACGAGACGTTGGACTCAGGATTTGGCCGCCAACAGCATCACCCTTATCGGAGGCCCCACGGCCAGCGGCAAGTCGGCTTTCGCGCTGAACCTGGCGCGCGAGAGCGGCGGCGAGATCGTCAACGCCGATTCCATGCAGATCTACGCCGGTTTGCCGGTGCTGACGGCCGGTCCCTCGCCGGATGAACTGGCCCAGGCGCCGCACCACCTGTTCGGCGTGGCCGACGCGGCCGACGGCTGGTCGGTGGGACGCTGGCTGGCGGCGGCGACGCAGGCCCTGGCCGACATCGCCGCGCGCGGCCGGCCCGCCGTCGTGGTGGGCGGCACCGGCCTCTATTTCCGCGCCCTGACCCACGGCCTGGCCGACGTGCCGCCGGTGCCCGAGACCCAGCGCGAGATCTCGGCCCTTCTGTACGCGGCCCAGGGCGAGCCGGAGTTCCGCGACATCCTGGCCGAGCTGGATCCCGAGGCCGAGAAGCGCATCGAGATCGGCGACCGCCAGCGCCTGGTCCGCGCCCACGCCGTGGCCGTGGCCACGGGCAAGCCGCTGACCGCCTGGCAGACCGACACCAAGCCGGCCCTCGCCGAAGGGACCTGGCGCGGTGTCGTCCTCGATCCGCCCCGCGCCGAGCTCTACGACCGCTGCGACGCCCGTCTGGGCCTGATGGTGCAGAACGGCGCCCTCGACGAGGTGCGGGCCATGGAGGCGCGCGGCCTGGACCCGTCCCTCCCTGCCCTCAAGGCCGTCGGCTATCGCGAACTGGCGGCGCACCTGCGCGGCGAGACCACGCTGGACGAGGCGCTGGACGCCGCCCGCCAGGAGACGCGACGCTACGCCAAGCGTCAGATGACCTGGTTCAGGAACCAGACCCCGGATTGGGAACGAGTCGTTCCCTGGACGACGAAAGCATAGCCATGACCGAACTTTCCCGCCTCGCCGCCGCCGTCGGCGCCCGCCTGGTCGAACGCGGCGAGACCGTCGCCGTGGCCGAGTCCTCGACCGGCGGCCTGATCTCGGCCGCCCTGCTGGCCGTGCCGGGGGCGTCGAAATTCTATGTCGGCGGCGCGGTGGTCTATACGGCGCGGGCCCGCCTCACCCTGCTCGACATCCCGCAGAAGGCCATGGACGGCCTGCGCTCGGCCAGCGAACCCTACGCCGTCCTGCTGGCCCGGGTGGCCGGCAAGAACCTCAAGGCGACGTGGGGCCTGTCGGAAACCGGGGCCGCCGGACCGGACGGAAACCGTTACGGCGACGCCGCCGGCCACAGCTGCACCGCCGTGGTCGGCCCCGGCGTCGAGGTCAGTCTTACCGTCGAGACGGGCCAGGACGACCGCGAGGCCAACATGCGGCGCTTCGCCGAGCATGCTCTTGCCCTGCTGCTGAAGTCCTTGGGCTGAATCTCGCCTGGAAGAACGGCGTTGCGCCAGCGCAACGGGTCGTTTCTTGCGTCAAACCGCGCCTTGACGCTCTCCAGTGAGCATGGCATTCCCCAATCATCCATTTGGAGCAACACTCGTGCGCAACACCATGATCGTACTTATGGAGCGGCCGTTCACGGCGTGACCTCGAAGTCACGTTGATAGATCGGTCGCGCGCACAAAGGTCCTTCGGGGCCTTTTTTCTTTTCCGGCCTACCCCAAAGCCCAGCTTCCCCGCCCGCCTCCCAATCCAGGGATTCCGCCATGACCGCCCACCAGACCATCGAGAGCAAAGCTCCCGCCCAGACCATCAGCGATCGCGCCATGACCGGCGCCGAGATCGTGGTCCGCGGCCTCGTGGACCAGGGCGTCGAGGTCCTGTTCGGCTATCCGGGCGGCGCGGTCCTGCCGATCTACGACGCGCTGTTCCACGAACCGCGCCTGCAGCACATCCTGGTCCGCCATGAGCAGGGCGCGACCCACGCCGCCGAGGGCTACGCGCGCAGCTCGGGCAAGCCGGGCGTCGTCCTGGTCACCTCGGGCCCGGGCGCGACCAACGCCATCACCGGCATCATGGACGCCCTGATGGACTCGATCCCGATGGTCGTCATCACCGGCCAGGTCCCCACCCACCTGATCGGCACCGACGCCTTCCAGGAAGCCGACACGGTCGGCATGACCCGCTCGTGCACCAAGCACAACTACCTGGTCAAAGACGTCCGCGACCTGCCGCAGATCATCCACGAGGCCTTCAAGATCGCCACCACCGGCCGCCCGGGCCCGGTGCTGATCGACATCCCCAAGGACGTCCAGTTCGCCAAGGGCGAATATTACGGCCCCACGGAAGTCGCCTCGACCCACGCCTACAATCCGCGCGTCAAGGGCGACCAGACCCGCATCGCCGAGGCGGCAAAGCTGATCGCCGGCGCCCGTCGGCCGATCTTCTACACCGGCGGCGGCGTCATCAACGCCGGCCCGAAGGCCTCGGCCGCCCTGCGCGAATTCGCGGCGATGACGGGCGCGCCGGTCACTTCGACCCTGATGGGCCTGGGCGCCTTCCCGGCCGCCGACCCGGCGTGGCTGGGCATGCTGGGCATGCACGGCACGTTCGAGGCCAACAACGCCATGCACGACTGCGACGTGATGGTCTGCGTCGGCGCGCGCTTCGACGACCGGGTCACCGGGCGCCTGGACGCCTTCTCGCCGGGCTCCAAGAAGATCCACATCGACATCGACGCCTCGTCGATCAACAAGAACGTCCGCGTCGACCTGCCGATCGTCGGTGACGCGGGCAGCATCCTCGAGGACCTGATCGCCGCCTGGAAGGCCGGCGGCCACCAGCCCAACAAGGCCGCCCTGACCGAATGGTGGGCCCAGATCGACCAGTGGCGCGCCCGCCAGTGCCTGGCCTATCGCCCGTCCGACAAGGTCATCAAGCCGCAGTACGCCATCGAGCGCCTGTACGAGCTGAGCAAGGGCCGCGACACCTACATCACCACCGAGGTCGGCCAGCACCAGATGTGGGCCGCGCAGTTCTTCCGCTTCGAGGAGCCGAACCGCTGGATGACCTCCGGCGGCCTGGGCACCATGGGCTACGGCCTGCCCGCCGCCCTGGGCGTGCAGCTGGCCCACCCGGGCAGCCTGGTCGTCGACATCGCCGGCGAAGCCTCGATCCAGATGTGCATCCAGGAGCTGTCGACGGCGATCCAGTTCGACCTGCCGGTCAAGATCTTCATCCTGAACAACGAATGGATGGGCATGGTCCGCCAGTGGCAGCAGCTGCTGCACGGCGAGCGCTACAGCCACTCCTATTCCGACAGCCTGCCCGACTTCGTGAAGCTGGCCGAGGCCTACGGCGCCGTCGGCATCCGCTGCGACGACCCGGCCGAGCTGGACGGCAAGATCCTGGAGATGATCAACAGCGACAAGGTCGTGGTCTTCGACTGCCGCGTCGAGAAGCACGAGAACTGCCTGCCGATGATCCCCTCGGGCAAGGCCCACAACGAGATGATCATGGGCGACGTCGAGGACATCGGGAATGTCATCGGCGCGGCGGGCGCCGGGCTCGTCTGACACGCGGGCTCTGCTATAGCTTGCGGCGGCATTCGTGGGGGACGCCATGTCGCTGCAACTCTTTCTAGCCGTCGCGCCGGTGGCCTTCGCCGTGGTGGCCGGTCTGTTCAGCCTCTTCCAGTGGCTGCTGGCGGCGCGGGAGCGTTCGGATGAACGGGACGACGAACTGCTGGCCTGGGGAGCCAAGGTGATGGACGCCATGGCCGAACTGGAAACCCTGTGCGCCAACCCCGCCTCGCTGTGGCCGGGCGTCGAGTTCGATCGCGAGCGCCTGGCCATCGCCGCGCGCCTGTCCAGCCTGGTCGACCAGGGCCGGATGTTCTTCCCCAACGTCCAGTCCAAGGGCCAGCAGCGGGGCGACAAGCCCGAGGCCTATCGCGGTTCGCGGGTGGTGATCCTGGATCAGGTGATCGTCGGCTATGATGTCGCCCACCTGATCCCCCAGGCCGGCCCGGAACGGAAGGGGCGGCTGCAGCAGCCCCTGCGCGACGCCCGCCGCGAGTTCGTATCCCTGCTACAGAAGGAGGTCGGCTCCAGCCGGCGCTCTTCCGCCGCCGTCCGCCAGACACGCCCCGCCATCAAGATCCGCTTGGAAGACCTGTCATGACCGACCTTCAACCCGCCTCCGCCTACGACATGGCCCCGAACGAACAGGTCGAGCAGACCGCCACCTTCGCCCTCCTGGTGGACAACGAACCGGGCGTGCTGCACCGCGTGGTCGGCCTGTTCGCCGCGCGCGGCTACAACATCGAAAGCCTCACGGTGGCCGAGACCGACCGCAAGGCCCACACCAGCCGCATCACCGTGGTGACCCGCGGCACCCGCCAGGTGCTGGACCAGATCGAGGCCCAGCTGAACAAGGTGGTCAACGTCCGCCGCGTGCACGACGTGACGCGCGACCCGAACGGCGTCGAGCGTGAGCTGGCCCTGGTCAAGGTGCGCGGTTCGGGCGCCGACCGCGTCGAGGCCCTGCGCATCGCCGAGATCTTCCGCGCCAAGCCGGTGGACACCACCCTGGAGAGCTTCGTGTTCGAGATTTCGGGCGTGCCGTCGAAGATCGACAAGTTCCTGGACCTGATGCGGCCGCTGGGCCTGGTGGAACTGTCGCGCACCGGCGTGCTTTCCATCGAACGGGGTGTTGAAGGGATGTAGCCATGACGGGCGCGATGCTTTTGGCCGGCCTCCTGACGGGGCTCGCCCTCGCCGGCCAGCAGCCCGCGCCCCAGACGCCTCCGACCACGCCGCCCGATCCCGCCGTCTGGTGGTCGCCGGAAATCTCCAAGCCGCCGCCCGAGCAGGACCCCTTCCAGGGCCGCCGCCTCCGCAAGGGCGAGCAGTTGGTCCCGATCGACAACGGGGTCGATCCCCTGCTGTACCGCCTCTGGGGCCTGCAGCCCCTGCAGAGCCAGCTGATCAAGCCCGGCGAGCTGGTGCTGGAGGTCTGGGCCCGGCCGGCCACCGGCGTACGCCAGGCGGTGGTGCGGGTAACGGTCCGCCGCGACGGTCGCGCCTTCGTCCAGGCCCGCGCCGGCCTGGGCTGCTGTACGCCGGAGATCGGCCGCCGGGTCGACATCGACGCCGAACTGGCCACCCAGCAGATTCCGTCCCTCAAGGCCCTGGTCGGCGCGCCGATGTGGGCCCAGCCCCGCTCGGTGATCGTCGACTACGGCGGCGGGGCCGTGGAGCCGGTGTGCCTGGAGGGCGTGTCGTGGGACGTCACCCTGCTGGTCCCCGGCCAGGCCCGCCACCTGCGCCGGGCCTGCGACGACGCCGAGGTGGGCTCGATCGCCCCGGCGCTGACGGCGGCGCTGTCGGCGGCGTCGGGCCGCGACGCCCGGTTCGACGCGATGTTCGCCCGCGGCGGCGACTTCTCGCGCCAGCAACAGGCCTACGACTCGCTGATCGCCTCGGGCGGGCGGCTCAAGGCGGGAACCGGCAGCCGCGCCCAGCCGGCCGCCGTGCCCGTGGCGCCGGACGACACGCCGGACGCGCCGCCCCCGACCTCGCCCTAGCGAGCAAGACGCGGGTCCACGCCTGGAAATTGCAATTTCTGGATAACGCCGTTATCAAACTTGACCATAACTCCGGAGGGGATCCATGGCCAAGACCGTCGTCCTGAAATCCATGCTGGCCGCCGCCGGCCTCGCCGCCGCCCTGGGCGCGACCGCCGCCCAGGCCCAGGCCGTGCCGAACACGCCCCAGATCCAGTTCGTCCCCTCCGCGGAGGTCCCCTCGATCCCGCCCGGGCTGCAGACCGCCTGCATCAACGCGCCGGTCGACGGCGCGCCGACCAGCAAGACCTGCCCGGTCGTCTACTACGGCTCGACCAGGACCTGGATCTTCAGCTACGGCGACAACCGCACCTCGTTCGCCGTGGTCACCTTCGACTCCACCGGCAAGGTCCTGCGGAACGTCGAGGTCCGTGGCGCGCGCTACATCTTCGACGTGTTCAGCGACGACCAGGGCCAGAAGCTGACCCTGGTGGGCCAGTCCAAGAACTCGGTCGTCATCAACTGGTCCGACCTGCCGCACTAGGCCGAAGCGCCCACCGCGCCGACTGGGCGCGCCTCAGCCGACCTTCAGCAGGTTGAAGCGGTAGAGCAGCGCGCCCAGCACCGCCCCGATCGCCGGGGCCACGAAGAACAGCCACAGCTGCGCCAGGGCCTGGCCGCCGACGAAGACGGCCGGGCCGAAGCTGCGGGCGGGATTGACCGAGACGCCGGTCACCTGGATGCCGACGATGTGGATCACCGCCAGGGCGATGCCGATGCCCATCCCGGCGAACCCCGGGGCCGAGTCCGTGCCGGTCGAGCCCAGGATGACGATCACGAACAGGGCGGTCATCACCACCTCGAAGACGAAGGCCGCCTCGACGCCGAACCCGCCGCCGTAGCCGGGGCCCCAGCCGTTCTGGCCCAGGCCGTTGGCCGTGCTTCCGGCGATGAACAGCAGCACCGCCGCGCCGGCTGTGGCGCCGACGAACTGGGCCGCCCAGTAGAGCACCATCTGCTTGGCGCTCATCCGCCCGGCCACGAAGGCCGCCAGGCTGACCGCCGGATTGACGTGGCAGCCCGACACCGGACCGATCCCGTAGGCCATGGCCACGATCGCGAAGCCGAAAGCCAGGGCTATGCCCAACTGCCCGACATGGTCGCCGCCCAGGACCGCCGCGCCGCAGCCGAACAGCACAAGGGCGAACGTGCCGATCAACTCGGCCACGAACTTGGACATCTGACCCTCTCCTCTCCCAGCTCGCTCCGAAGGCGAGCGGGGCGAGCTTGTCCCTCTTCGGCCGGGCCAGAAATGGGGGAAAACCTCCAGGAGGGGCGACGTCGCGCCCTAGGTGTCGAGCAGGATCTCGGGCCGGGCGCGCAGGCGGGCCACGTCGCGCAGGGGCGGCGCGCCGAACAGGCGGGCGTATTCGCGGCTGAACTGCGAGGGGCTGTCGTAGCCCACCGCGTGGCCGGCCGAGCCGGCGTCCATCCGCTGGGCCAGGATCAGCTTGCGCGCCTCCTGCAGGCGGATCTGCTTCTGGTACTGCAGCGGGCTGAGGGCGGTCACGGCCTTGAAATGACGGTGCAGGGCCGAGGGGCTCATGCGCGCCTCGGCCGCCAGTTCGTCGATGCTGAAGGGCTGGTTGAAGTGCTGTGTGATCCAGCCGATCGCCCGCTTGACCTGGCGCATGCGACCGTCGGCCCGGGCGATCTGGGCCAGGCGCGGCCCCTGGTCGCCCAGCAGCATGCGGTACAGGATCTCGCGCTCGAGCAGCGGGGCCAGGACGGCGGCGTCGCGCGGGTTCTCGGCGAGGCGGACCATCCGCATCACCGCGTCCAGCAGGGGCGGATTGACCTCGCTGACGGCCATGGCCTGGATCAGCGGCCCGGCGTCCTGGGCCAGGGCCGGTTCGCCGCCCAGCTGCAGCAGCATGTCGCCGATGACCGCCGGGTCCAGGGTCATGCGGAACGACAGGTAGGGCTCGTCCGGCGAGGCCTCGATCACCTGGCCGATCACCGGCAGGTCGACCGAGGCGACCAGGTAGTTCAGCGGGTCGTAGACCAGCACCGATCCGCCGCTCAGCACCTGCTTGCGGCCCTGGGCCACCACGCAGACCGCGGCGCCGAACACGCCGTGCTTGGGCTCGGTGGGCTGGCTGGAGCGGTGCAGCGAGGCCTTCTCGCACACGGTGTGGTCGCCGTCATGAGGCGCGTATCGTTCAATCAGCGCGGCGAGTTCGCCTTGCTCGACCATCGACATTTCCTTTTGCTGATGGACGTTGCCATACGCTCGGGGGATCACCCCGTCACGCCTGCCAAAGGTGATGTGCAGGATCGTGCAATCAAGGGGCAGCATCGGTCTATCGCGAACGGCGATCCATGAGTCATTGTGGGGACGTCCCGCATCGCCGCCGTCGCCGCCCCTTCCCGAAGCGCCCGCTTCGGGACCGAGCGACGCAGCGGCCGTCCGCCCCCGAGGATATCATGACACGCTACTCGCCCCGCCGGCCCCAGGCCGCGCCACGGTGGTTCGTCGCCGCCTGGCTGACCGCCACCGCCCTCATCACCGCCGCTTCAGCTATCGGAGCTTCCCATTGATCGGCCGCCGCATCTCGGGCGTCTGGGCCAGCGCCAACCAGGCGGTCGCCCTAGAACTGAGCCTCGACGGCCGGTTCGAGGAGCGTCATGACGGCGAGCTGGTGTTCGAAGGCCACTACGAGCTGGTCGGCGACGACGTGCGCCTGTTCGAGGACGGCGGCGGCCAGCTGACCGGTCGCCTGACCGAGGGCCGCCTGAGCCTGACCCCGCCGCCCCCGGCCCAGCGCCGCCGCCACCCCCGCTACGGCCAAAAGTACGGGCGGCCTTCCATCCATGCCCCCCAGCCTCTATATTGAGTCCGTCCGGGTTCGCCCGGACTATGGGGATAAACGCGCACGTAATAAGCGGACTGGACCCGGGTGCGATTCCCGGCGGCTCCACCAAAACCTCCCGAGTTATCACGGGAATGCATGGGGCCGATCAGCATCGACAGACGTGTAAAGGTGTCTGCTTTCTCTCGGCGTGGCTCACCGTATCGGGCCGCTAAACTAACTGCGAACGATAACTTCGCTGAAGAGTTCGCCATCGCCGCGTAATGCGGTGCGGGTGATCTCGCCTCTTAAGTCCTAGGGGTTCAGATCCTTAGGCGGGGCCCGGAGGGAGCCTGCCAACAGAATCCCTCCACTTTCCACGACATCGCCGAGGCTCCCTCCTCTTCCTTGCGAAGGGATGCGGGAGCCTGCCAACAGAATCCCTCCACTTCCTCCCTCGCGAAGCGGGGGAGGTGGCGCGGCGCGAAGCGCCGTGACGGAGGGGGCCAGCGCCGACCTCCTCTTTCTTCGAAATTCGCCACTCCCCCCACCTTCTCGCCGCCCCCGCGACAGGCTAATCTGCGCGCTTCGTTCCAGTTCTCGCTTTACGATGGACCGCATGGCCCAGACCAATCCGCCTGAAGACCTGATGCAGTACGAGGCGATGGCCCAGGACGCCCTGCGCGGCGTCGTGAAGGCCGCGTTGAAGAAGGCCGCCGCGCCCGGCGGCCTGCCCGAACCGCACCACCTCTACATCACCTTCAAGACCCAGGCGGCGGGCGTCTCCGGTCCCCAGGACCTGCTGGGCAAGTATCCCGACGAGATGACCATCATCCTGCAGCACCAGTACTGGGACCTGGCGCCGGGCGAGACCTTCTTCTCGGTCACCCTGAAGTTCGGCGGCCAGCCCAAGCGGCTGTCGATCCCCTATGCGGCGGTGACCCGGTTCTACGACCCGTCGGTGCAGTTCGCCCTGCAGTTCGAGGCCCCCGAGATCGTGCCGCAGGAGCCCGAGCCGGACCCGGAACCCGAAGTGGTCGCGACCACCGAGGGCGGCGAGGAAGCGCCGAAGATCATCTCCCTCGACCAGTTCCGCAAGAAATAGCCGCGTGAGCGACATCGCCCCTAAAGACTTGGTGGGGGAGACTCCGCAGACCCTGACGGACGAGGCGATCCTCGCGCGGTTCCACGCGTCCAAGAACCCGCCGGGCAGCGCCCGCACCCTGGGCTTCCGCATGCTGTCGGTCAGCCAGGCCGAACGCCGGGTCGAGATCGCGTTCGAGCCGTCGGTCGAGGCGGTCGGCAATCCGATGGGCCAGGTCCAGGGCGGCTTCGTCTGCGCCATGCTGGACGAATGCATGTCGGTGGCGGGGATGATCACCTCGGGCATGACCTGCGTGGTCCCCACCCTGGAGATGAAGACCAGCTTCCTGCGTCCCGCCCTGCCCGGCCCGCTCAAGGGCGTGGGCTGGGTGGTCAAGTGGGGCAAGACCGTGTGTTTCCTCGAGGGCGAGCTCTACGACCCCGAGGGCCGGCTGCTGGCCAAGGCCAGCGCCACGGCGATCCCGACGCCGTTCACGAAGTTCAAGAAGTAGCGCGGCCATGCGGCGGTTCGCGAGCCTGGTCCTGGGTTTGCTTCTGTCGCTGTTCGCGCTGTCCGCGTCCGCCCAGGCGCGGACCGCTCCGCCCTTCGCCAACTGGGCGGCCGTGGTCGTGGCCGGCGACTGGCACGCCCATTCCGGCGCCCCCACCGAGGCCTTCGACAACGCCCGCCGCGACGTCGGCGCCACCCTGGCCGGCCTGGGCTTCTCGCCGGACGCCATTCGCCAGTACTCCGTGCGCCCCCAGCGCTACCCCGCCGTGAAGCCGGGCAAGACCGACCTGCGCGCCATCCACGCCGATCTGAGCGCCCTGGCGGCCAAGAACACCGCCGGCTGCCTGTTCTACCTCACCAGCCACGGCGCGCCCGAGGGCGCGGTGCTGGACGAGGACATCCTGCCGCCCAGCCTGCTGGCCGCGGTGATCGACGACGCCTGCCCGGCGCGCCCCTCGATCGTGGTGGTGTCGGCCTGCTTCTCGGGCGTCTTCGTCCGTCCCCTGCAGCGCGACGACCGGATGATCCTGACGGCGGCGCGGTCGGACCGCACCTCGTTCGGCTGCAGCGAGGACGACAAGTACCCCTATTTCGACGACTGCTTCCTGTCGTCCGCCCCGACCGCCCGCGACTTCGCGGCCCTGGGCCGGGCGGTGCAGGCCTGCGTGGCCCGGCGCGAGCGCGACACCGGGGCCAAGCCGGCCTCCGAACCCCAGCTGTGGATCGGCGCCGGCCTGCGGCCGCTGCTGCCGCTGTATGCGTTCCCCCGCGCCCCCTCGCGCTAACGCCGCCGCCTGGTTGACACGTAGCTTGACCGGACCCTTCCCTCCGACACCGTCGGCCTCTACGATCATCGGAGGTTGATTAGGGACGGGGGCTTGGTTTGGCGACGCATTCTCCGTTCAAGGGCATTGGCCTGGCGGTACTGACCGGCCTCTTGTCCCTGGCCCACGCCGTAGGACAATCCGCGCACGCCCAGGATGGTCCTTCCGAGCCGTCCCTAGCCTGCGAAGCCACGACCCGGGCGGACATGGGCAACGCCTTGCGGAGCGCGTTGACTTACGCGGCGGCCCCCGGCGGATTGCCCGAACCGCACGCGCTCAACATCACCTTCAAGACGGCGGTTCCGGGTGTTTCCCTCCCCGCCTATCTGGCCGCCCAGTATCCCGACGAGATGACGGTGATCCTCCAGTACCAGTACCGGGACCTCTCACTTGGCAAGTCCCGATTCGAGGTGACCCTAAGCTTCAAAGGTCGCCCGGAACGCGTCTCGGTTCCCTACGCGGCCGTGACAACCTTCTCCGATCCGGCCTCGGGCTTGTGCCGGTTCTACAGCCCCGACGCGGCCTCGCAGGCCGTCGCCACGCTCTAGCGCCCGAGAGGACGCCTTTTCGGTCATTGCCGAAGGATCAAGCGTCCACGGGAAAGCGCCCAAGGCCGGCCACAGACCCTTTGATCCCCGGCCGGAACACCCTAGAAGTCTGCTCACCCTTATTTTCCATGAGCCGACGAGGTCTTGTTCGTGACGCTGCGTCTTTCGTTCAGGGCCGTTCTTTCGGCGGCGATCATCGGCTGCGGTCTGTTCGGCGCGACGATGGCCGAGACCCAGGACGCCGCGCCCATTGCGCCGCCGCCGTCGGCGCCGGCCGCCAACCTGCCCTCGGCCCCGGTCCCCTATACGGCCACCGTCCGCCGCCGCGCGCCGCGTCCGCGCGCCGCCGCTCCGGCCGCGGTGACGCCCGCCGCGACGCCCGCGTCCCCGACCGCCGCGGCCGCGACGCCCGACGCCGCTGCGCCGCCGGTCCTGACCAGCCACGCCCCCCTGCCGGTCGCCGACCTGGAATCCTATGTCGACGGCGTCGTGCGCGACCGCATGGTCCGCGACCACATCGCCGGCGTGACCATCGCCGTTGTCCAGAACGGCCAGGTGGTGCTGAAGAAGGGCTACGGCGTGGCCAGCCTGAAGGACGGCCGCAAGGTCGATCCCGACAAGACCTTGTTCCGCATCGGCTCGATCTCCAAGACCTTCACCTGGATCGCCCTGATGAACGAGGTGGACGCCGGGCGCATGCGCCTGGACACCCCGATCAACATCTACCTGCCCGAGAAGCTGCAGCTGAAGGACCAGGGCAAGAAGACCCCGGTGCGACTGCGCGACCTGATGACCCACACCGCCGGGTTCGAGGACCGGGCCCTGGGCCAGCTGTTCGAGCGCGACCCGCGCCGCGAACGGCCCCTGGAGCTGTACCTGCGCCAGGAGCGCCCCAACCGCGTGCGCGAGCCGGGCCTGCTGCCGGCCTATTCGAACTACGGCGTCGGCCTGGCCGGCGCGGCTCTGGCCAACGTCACCGGCCAGCCGTTCGAGAAGGAGGTCGCCGACCAGGTGATCCTGCCCGCCGGCCTGACCCACACCACCTTCCGCGAGAACCGTCCGTGGCGTGACGACCTGCCGCCCCCAATGGCCGCGAACCTGGCCGCCGACCTTTCGGACGGCTTCCGCTGGACCCCGCTGGGTTTCCAGACCGAGGATCCCGAGTTCATCGGCCACATCGCGCCCGCCGGCGCCGCGTCCAGCACGGCCGGCGACATGGCCCGCTACATGACCCTGCTGCTGAACGGCGGGACGATCGACGGCAAGACGGTCTTCTCGCCCAAGACCAGCGCCCTGTTCCGCACGCCGATGTACCGCCCGGCCGAGGGCGCGCCCGGCTGGAACGCCGGCTTCATGGACATCCCCCTGCCCGGCGGCAAGCGCGGCTTCGGCCACGCCGGCGCCACCCTGTGGTTCCACTCCAACATGGTCATGGTTCCCGAGCTGGGCTTGGGCGTCTTCGTGGCGGTCAACACCGACACCGGCGCCGACCTGCCCGCCACCCTGCCCGCGACGATCATCGAGCGCTTCTACGCCCCGCGCCCGGACATCCCCGCCGCCAGCCCGATCTCGCACGACGAGGCCCGCGCCTATGAGGGTCGGTTCCTGACCACGCGCCGCTCGTACGGCGGGCTGGAGGGCTTCATCGACCGCCTGATCGGCGAGGCCTCGGTGCGCGCCGCGCCGGACGGCCGCCTGACCCTGACGATCGACGGCCAGTCCAGCCAATGGACGGCGACCGGCCAGCCCGACACCTTCGCCCCGGTCAGCGGTCCCGGCCTGCTGGTGTTCCAGCGCGACGACGGCAAGGTCGTGCGCTTCTTCTCGCCGATGGGCGGCGCGGCGTTCGAGCGCATCGGCTTCCCGCACCAGCTGGGCCTGCTTATCGCCTTCGCCGTGCTGACCGCCCTGGCGGCCGTGGCCACCCTGATCGGCGTGGCCACCCGGGACCGCCGCGAGGCGCGCCAGACCCCGACCCAGGCCCGCGCCAGCCTGATGCAGACCATCCAGTCCATCCTGTGGCTGATCGCCCTGATCGGCGTGGGCGTGTTCGCCGGCGGGGCGTCCGACGTGGCCAACGTGGTCTATGGCTGGCCCAGCGGGTGGCTGCTCAGCGCCTCGGCCTGCGCCTTCGTCTCCGCCTGGCTGACCATCGCCACCCTGGCCATGCTGCCGGTGGTGTGGCGCGGCGGCCGGCGGGTCGACAGCTGGACCTCGCTGCGCAAGCTGGCCTTCACCTGCACGACCCTGATCTTCCTGGGCTTCACCCTGCTGCTGGGCGCCTGGGGCTTCCTGGAATTCTGGAACACCTGACTTTTATCCGCTCATCCCGGCGAATGCCGGGACCCAGATGGAATGGCTTTGAGGCTGACGCCATCAGCACCGCGCCCTTCCAATCATCCACACCGCCATAGGATCTGGGTCCCGGCATTCGCCGGGATGAGCGGAGTTTAAATCGGCACGTCCCATGCACCACCTCTCCCGAGCAAGCCTCGGGGGAGAGCCGATCGTGTCAAAACTGGACGCCGCCATCTTCGGTCTGGCCGGCCTTATGGCCTGGCTCGCGGCCACCCTGTTCTACGCGGCCTACGGCGGCGGGCTGCTGGAGAAGGCCTTCTGGTTCTACGCCCTGAACGCCTTCGCGGCGGCCGCGGCGGCCACCTTCGTCTTCCAGGTCGCCGCGCGGCTGCGGCGCATTCCCCGCGCCCGGCGGCTGTTCCCGGCCATGGCCTTCGGCCTGCCGATCCTGGCCGGCGCCGATCTGGTTCTGGCCCACTTCGAGAAACTGATGTCCGACGACCCGGCCAGCGTGGGCCGCTACGGCGCCTTCATGCTGGTTCTGCTGGTCTCGGTGGGGGCGTCAATCTTCGAGCGTGGACCGCAGAAAGCGCGAGTCTAGCTTCCGCACCACGATGACGATGCGCTCGCGCTCGGCCGGTCGGCGCTCGACCAGCAGTCGGGCCACCTGGGCGTCGTCGTGAAAGGCGTAGCCCTTGATGGCGTCCAGCAGGGCCTTGGCCAGGTTGTCCAGGTCCATCCATGGCGGCTCGCCGACGAACTCCATGCCGATCTCGACCGAGAACTCGCCCCAGGCCGGGCGCGAGCCGCGCCAGACCTTGCGGAAGAACTCGTAGATCAGGGGCTTGTAGTACTTGGCCTGGGTGGTCAGGCCGTCGACCACCAGGGTCAGCTGGCCGTCCGCCTCGCGGGCCCGGACCTTGCCGTGATGCGTCCAGCCGTCATCCATTACGCGATCGGCTCGACCTTCACGGCCGTGCCGTAGGCCAGGACCTCGGTGATGCCTTCCATGATCTCGTTGGCGTCGTAGCGCATGGCGATGACGGCGTTGGCGCCCAGTTCGGCCGCGTGGGCCGTCAGCAGGTCGTAGGCCTCCTTGCGGGCCGCCTCGGCCAGGTCAACATAGATCGACAGCTTGCCGCCGAAGATCGACTGGATCGATCCGCCGATGTTGCCGATCACGCTGCGCGAGCGGACGGTGACGCCGCGCACCAGGCCCAGATGGGCGACGATGCGATAGCCGGGCAGATCGTTGGTGGTGGCGACGAGCATGGGATGTCTCCTGACGTCCCGTCCGTATATCGGACCGCCCGCCGCCTCGCCATCACTAGAGCCGCAGGTGGATTCCCTTGCGATGCAGCGGGGCGATCGCCGCGGTGATCAAGGCCAGAATCGCCAGGGCGCACAGAAACGAGGCCAGATAGGGATCGGTGGTCAGGCGCTGGGCCGTCTCGTAGCCGAAGCCCTGGGGCGTCAGGTCGGTCCCGCCCGTCCGATGGATCAGCGCCAGGCCCGCGCAGGCGCCCAGCACCTGCGAGACCACGAAGGCCAGGATGGCGTTGCCGCCCAGCACCTTCAGCGGCGCGGCGACGATCTCGATCGCCCGGAGCTTCAGGACCACCTGCAGCACGATCAGGGCGACCAGCGACGCGCCGCTGCTGAACAGGGCGAAGCTGGACGTCCAGATCCGCTTGTTGACCGGCACGACCGGGTCCAGCGCAAGGCCGACCATCACCAGGGCCGCGCCGAGGACCAGCAGCGGGACCAGCCCGCCCGCCGTCTCCCCGCCCCGCTCCGCGCGCCGGGTCAGCAGGGCGGCGGCGATCGCGCCGACCAGGACGTTGACCGTGGCCGGGAAGGTCGAGAGCAGCCCCTCCGGATCGTAGGTCACGCCCACGCCCTCGGTCAGGCCGTAGGGCCACAGGTGCGGGATCGTGAACACCGCCCGGTCGATGAAGGCCGGCAGCGAGCCGTTGGAGTCCAATCGCCCGACGCCGAAGCCGGGAACCGGCGTGAAGGCCAGCAGCGCCCAATAGCCGACCAGCAGCGCCGCGGCGGCCAGGGCGGCGCCGCCGATGTCGATCCGCAGCGTCCCGTCGGCGGCGGGCTTGGCGGGCAGCAGGCAGATGGCGCTGGCCAGGGCGTAGCAGAGGCCGATCCGCTGCAGGATGCCGGGGATGCGCAGATGGGCCAGGTCGAAGGTGGGCAGGGCGTTGAGCACGAGGCCCAGCAGGATCAGCAGGCCGGTGCGCCGGGCGATCTTGATCCACAGCGCGGCGGACGTCGGGTCCCCGGCCCGCAGGCGCGGCGCCGACAGGCCGATCGCCATGCCGACGCAGAACAGGAAGGTGGGGAACACCAGGTCGGCCGGGGTCCAGCCGTTCCAGGCCGCGTGCTTCAGCGGCGCGTAACTGTGATCCCAGGACCCCGGACTAGTCACCAGGGTCATGCCCGCGACCGCCAGTCCTCTCAAGACATCGAGCGCAATCACTCGCCCGGATCCGACTTTCGTCGATCCCATGGTCACCTCCCCTATCGTTGCGGGAGTTATGACCAAGAAAGACAGCGCTGTCAAATATGAGATGATTTTTCGATTACCTGATCACTCCCGTGCTGGGATGGATTTCAGGCCGTTTCGAGCTTCAAAGCCTTATGAAACAAACGGATGATCGCAGTCAGAGCCCGACCATCGCCGCAAGCTTCAGGACGGTGTTCCAGTTGCGGGCCGTGCCCAGCGGGGCCCGCTTGGTCTTCTTCCAATCGCGATCCAGCATCGAATGGCCGACGTCGTCGGGATAGTCGATGTAGAGCTCCCGCGTGCCGACCTTGAAGGTCTCGGGGCCCGTGATCGCCGCGCGCAGGATCGCCTCGTCCTCGTCCGGCAGCCGCGCCTTCATGAAGTGCACCAGCAGGTGGTTGGGGTGGCTCTTGACCTCGTCCGGATAGGGATTGCCGTCGATGATGGCCTTCAGCTCGGCGGGCGATCGGACGAAGAACTCTGTGCGCAGGCCCATGCGCTTCTCGAGGCCGTCCTCGAGGCGCTTCTCGATGTCGGCGTCCCCGCCCTTGCCCCACAGCACCAGGTTGCCGCTGGCCAGCAGGGTCTTGGCGTCGTCGAAGCCCAGGTCCTTGGCCAGGCCCAGCAGGTCGTCCTTCAGCACCTTGCGGCCGCCGACATTGACGCCGCGCAGCAGGGCGATGTGAGGGCTCATCAGACGAACTCCGTTCTTCGAACGTTCTTGTCGTAACCTCGCCGTCGCGCCTTCGCAAGCCGGGAGCGTTGCCCTCCGCGCGCCTTGGGTCTAGACCCCGCTCGACCGTTTTTCCGGGAGACCCGCCGCATGACCGCCACGCGCAACGAGACCGACACCTTTGGCCCGATCGCCGTCGAGAACGACAAGTACTGGGGCGCTCAGGCCCAGCGTTCGCTCGGCAACTTCAAGATCGGCTGGGAGAAGCAGCCGCTTCCCGTCGTCCGCGCCCTGGGCATCGTCAAGCGCGCCGCAGCCGAGGCCAACCTGGCCCTGGGCAAGCTGGACCCGAAGATCGCCGAGACCATCGTCGCCGCGGCCAACGAGGTGATCGAAGGCAAGCTGAACGAGCACTTCCCGCTGGTGGTCTGGCAGACCGGCTCGGGCACCCAGTCGAACATGAACGCCAACGAGGTGATCTCGAACCGCGCGATCCAAATGCTGGGCGGCGAGATGGGCAGCAAGAAGCCCGTCCACCCCAACGACCACGTCAATATGAGCCAGTCGTCGAACGACACCTATCCGACGGCGATGCACGTGGCCTGCGCCGAGCAGATCGTCCATGACCTGCTGCCGGCCCTGAAGCACCTGCACGCGGCCCTGAAGGCCAAGTCCGACGCCTGGGCCAAGATCATCAAGATCGGCCGCACCCACACCCAGGACGCCACGCCCCTGACCCTGGGCCAGGAGTTCGGCGGCTACGCCCAGCAGGTCGAGAACGGCATCGCCCGCATCGAGAGCACCCTGCCGGCCCTGATGCAGCTGGCCCAGGGCGGCACCGCCGTCGGCACCGGCCTGAACGCCCCGATCGGCTTCGCCGAGAAGGTGGCCGCCCAGATCGCCGCCATCACCGGCCTGCCCTTCACCACCGCCCCGAACAAGTTCGAGGCCCTGGCCGCCCACGACGCCATGGTCTTCAGCCACGGCGCGATCAACACCGTCGCCGCCAGCCTGTTCAAGATCGCCAACGACATCCGCTTCCTGGGCAGCGGCCCGCGCGCGGGCCTGGGCGAGCTCTCCCTGCCGGAAAACGAGCCGGGCTCGTCGATCATGCCGGGCAAGGTCAACCCCACCCAGTGCGAAGCCCTGACCCAGGTCTGCGTGCAGGTGTTCGGCAACCACGCCGCCGTCACCTTCGCCGGCAGCCAGGGCCACTTCGAGCTGAACGTCTTCAACCCGGTGATGGCCTACAACTTCCTGCAGTCGGTGCGCCTGATGGCCGACGCCGCGATCAGCTTCACCGACAACTGCGTCGTCGGCATCGAGCCGCGCGTCGACAACATCAAGAAGGGCGTCGAGAACAGCCTGATGCTGGTCACGGCCCTGAACGGCAAGCTGGGCTACGACATCTGCGCCAAGATCGCCAAGACCGCGCACAAGAACGGCACCACCCTGCGCGAGGAAGCCGTCGGCGGCGGCTACCTGACGAACGAAGAGTTCGACCAGTACGTCCGCCCCGAGAACATGATCTCGCCGGGCTAAGCGCATTCCGCCGAAGTGGAAGCCGGTTCGGCGATCAGAATGCGCGCCAACTAGGAGTCCTTCTTGATCCAGCTGATCCGGATCATCGACGACCTGCCGGACGGCTTCGACGCCCTCCTCGCCGACGCGGCGAGCGAGGGCGTCCGCAACATGGCGCTGTTGGCCCAGGGCTGGGCCGACCGCTGCCAGCGCTTCGACCGCGACGGCGAGGCCCTGCTGGGCGCCTTGCTGGCCGGCGAGCTGGCGGGGATCGGCGGCCTGTCCGTCGAGACCGCCGCCGCCGAGCCAGCCCGCCGCGTGCGCCGCTTCTACGTCCGCCCCGCCTTCCGCCGCCAGGGCGTGGCGCGCACCCTGGCCTCGGCCCTGGTGCAGGAAGCCCTCGACCAGGTCGACCTCCTGACCTGCAACGCCGCCGCCTCCCCCGCCGCCGCGCCGTTCTGGGAAGCGCAGGGCTTTTCGCCAGATGCTTCAGGCCCTTGGACGCATGTGCTGCGGCGGAGTCTCGGATGAGCGCACCTCTCGACTTCGCCCGCGACGGCGCGGCGCTGTTTCCCGGCGCGCTCGCCGCCCGGACCGTCGAAACCCTGCGAACCCTGGCCGACGAACGCGTCGGCGCCCGGCCAGGCGCAAGACTGCGGGGCGACGCCATCCTGGCCGACCTGCTGGCGCCGGCCGGAACGATCGGCGCCCTGGCCGCCCGCCTCACCTCCCCCGCCGCTCGTCCCGTGCGCGCGGTGATGTTCGACAAGACGCCCGACGCCAACTGGGCCGTGGCCTGGCATCAGGATCGCGTCCTGCCGGTCGCCCAGCGGGTCGAGGTCGAGGGCTTCGGCCCCTGGTCGACTAAGGATGACCTGTTGCACGTCGCACCACCGTTCGAGATCCTGGCGCGGATGGTCACCTTGCGCGTCCACCTCGATCCCGTCGACGCCGCCAACGCCCCGCTGCGGGCGGCCCTCGGCTCGCACCGCCTGGGCCGCGTGGCCGCCGGGGACGCAGCCGCCCGCGCCGCAGAGCATCCAGTGATCGACTGCCTGGCGGAAACCGGCGACGTCTGGGCCTACGCCACCCCGATCCTGCACGCCTCGGACCGCGCCGAACCGCCGCGCCGTCGCCGCGTTCTGCAGGTCGACTACGCCGACTTCGACTTGCCGGGCGGCTTGGCCTGGGCGGGATTGGCCTGACGCCCCGAGCTGTCGGCCCGGCGCCGTGTTAGCCTTCGCCCATGGGCAAGGTCGAACTCGACATCGGCGTCGATCCGGAGCTGCTGGCGCAGGCCAAGCGGCTGCGGATTTCCGTCGCCGGCATGAGCGAGACCCAGCTGCGGCTGCACCTCCAGAAGATCGACCCCGCCGGCGCCGAAGAGCGTGCGCGGCGGTGGGCTGAGGAGAACGCCGAGGCGATCAAGGAACACAACGAACGCATCGCGCGCCGAGGCCTGATCTCGGACCACTTCAGAAAGTGGTGATTTGCGGCAGTTCGACGTCTTCCGAAATCCATCTCTGGAAGCTCGGAGGTCGCGCCCTTCCTTGTGATGCTTTCATCGCATCACTTGCGCGGCATAGACGAGATCATTGTCGCGCCGCTGGTCAACGATGCCGCCGAAACCGTGGGCGAACTTGAGATCCTTGCGGAAGTTGAAGGCGAACGCCTGACCCTGGTGATCAGCGAAATGTTCAGCGTCACGCCGACTGGACTGCGCGGTGCGGTCGACAACCTGTCCTATCTCGAAGACGATATCCGCCGCGCCGTCGATCGCTTGTTCACCGGCTTCTAGCGCCGGTCCACCACCGTCCGGCCGATCGGGGCGATGGCGGCGATGGCCAGCTGCAGGTCCTTGATGGCGAACGGGATGCCGATGATCGTCACGGCCTCGGCGGCGGCGGCGATCAGGTGCGACAGGGCGATGTACCAGCCGCCCAGCACGAACCAGATCACGTTGAGCACGCAGCCCAGGCCGCCGGTCCCCAGGTCCTCGCGGCCGGTCACCAGCTCGCGGGGGACCATCTCCTTGCCGAACGGCCAGAAGGCGAAGCCGGCGATGCGCCAGGCCGCGCCCGCATAGGGCAGGCCCACGATGGTGATGGCCAGCAGCGCGCCGCCCAGCAGCCAAAGGCAGCCCGAGATGAAGCCGCCGCAGATGAACCACAGGATGTTGAGCAACAGGCGGATCATGACCGTCTCCGACGCGCGCCTCCGGGCGCGACCTAGGCGTGCGACGAATCGCGGACGATGTCGAGCTTCACCTTTCTCCTCCGGCGGACGTGACCTTGCCACAAGCTGACGCTATGTGACGGTCCAGAAACAAATGTCGCGCCTTTGATTCCGAGGCGCCGCGCCGCACGAGGTCACGATGGGTCTGTTCCGTAAGAAGAAGCACCAGGCGATCTCCCTGCCGGTCGGCGTCACCCCCGTCCCCGCCTCGGTCAAGTTCCGCGGCTGCACCTTCCGCATGCCCGACCACTGGGTGATCACCAAGCAGCTGCTGGACGGCAAGAACTACGAGCCCTGGGTGCTGGACTACTTCCTGCAGATCCTGAAGCCCGGCATGACCGTGCTGGACGTCGGGGCCAGCTGGGGGGCCTTCGCCCTGCCCGCGGCCAAGAAGGTCGGGCCCGACGGCCGGGTGATCGCCATCGAGATGAGCCCGGGCAACGGCCGGGTGATCCTGGAAAGCGCCAAGGCCAACGCCATCGACAATATCCGCCTGATCCTGGTGGGCGTGTCCGACCGGCTGGAGACGGCCTTCCTGCGCCGCCAGACCATGCACAACAACCACCAGCTGGAACCGGCCGGCCAAGCCGCGCCCGACGACCTGAGCGACTACGACTTCGCCCCCGTCGTGCCGATCGACCTGCTGCGCGGCGAGCTCGGTCAGGTCGACGTGATGAAGATCGACATCGAAGGCATGGAATACCGCGCCTTCATGGGCGCCAAGGCGTTCATGGCCGAACAGAAGCCGATCACCTTCCTGGAATATTCGCCGGCCTTCCAGGCCGAGACCTCGCGCGCCGAGGGCTCGGCCCTGCTGGGCTTCTTCCTGGACCTGGGCTACGGCGTCGAGATCCTGCACCGCAAGAAGAAGCGCGAGGCCGTGAAGGGCGCGACCGCCGCCGAGGTGATCGCCAATGTCGATGCGGCCTGGAAGCGCCACGTCGAGGACGACAACGGCACCCACCTGGACCTGTGCCTGAAGGCGAAGGCCTAGCCGCCTACTTGATCAGCTGCCACGTGCGCGCCCACCGGCCCTTGCCGAAGCGCGTGAGGATCAGCAGGTAGAGGCCGGCATAGATCACCGTGCCGACGCCCACGAGGCCCATCGCCCAGGGGCCCGGCGCATGCCAGGGCGGCGGGACCAGCCAGTTGTGCGGCGGGGCGGTCAGCTCCAGCCACAGCCCGCCCACCCAGGCCAGCGAGAACAGCAGCACGGCCGGATAGCGCAGGACCGGGCTCTTCTGGACCAGCAGCAGGAACTGCACGAAGGCCACGACCAGGCCGGCGGCGATCGCCGCGCCGGCCGTCAGCCAGCCGTTATGCGCCAGGGCCTTGACCCGCACGCCGGCCGAGAAGGCCGCCCACAGCGGGGCCCACAGCACCGGACCGAAGGTCAGCAGCAGAATCCCGAAGCCGATCACCACGCCCAGGCCGCCGCCGATCACCTTGCCGGCCGCCTCGCCCGCCTCGTGCGCATGGCCGTGACCGTGCGGATCGCCGCTGGGATTGTCCGGCGTGGTCTTCAGCACGGTGTTGAGGGACGGCAGCGGGCCTTCCGGCGGCAGCGGAAGCATGTTGCTGAGCTTGGATCCCCCCGGCCCCATCGCGTCAGGTCCGTCGGCTGACCGCGAAGTCGGCCAGGCTTTCCAGGCTGGTGCGCCAGTCGTTGGCCGGGAAGCCCGACAGCGCGGCCTTGGCCTTGTCGGCGTAGCCGCCCGCCAGGTCCAGCGTGGCTTCCAGCGCGCCGGTGCCGACGATCAGCTCGCGGGCCCGGCGGAAGTCGGCTTCGGTCTGCTCGCGGCGGCCGATGGCCCGTTCCCAGAACTCGGCCTCGCGCGGGCCCGAGCGGGCGATGGCCAGCAGCAGGGGCAAGGTGGCCTTGCCTTCGCGGAAGTCGTCGCCGGCGTTCTTGCCCAGGGCCTCGGTCGTGCCGCCGTAGTCGAGGGCGTCATCGGCCAGCTGGAAGGCCAGGCCCAGGTTCATGCCGTAGTCGCGCAGGGCGTTGGACTTCTCGGCCGACACCCCGGCCGAGACGCCCCCGGCCTCCGAGGCCGCGGCGAACAGCTCGGCGGTCTTGGCGCCGATGATCTCCAGATACAGGGCCTGGGACAGGTTCAGGTCGTGGCTGCGGGTGAGTTGAAGCACTTCGCCTTCGGCGATCACCCGGCTCGCACGGGCCAGGATCTCCAGCGCCTTCATCGAGTTGGTCTCGACCATCAGTTCGAAGGCCCTGGCGAACAGGAAGTCGCCGACCAGCACGCTCTGAGCCGCGCCCCAGATCAGGTGGGCCGCGACCTTGCCGCGCCGCAGCTGGCTGCCGTCGACCACGTCGTCGTGCAGCAGGGTGGCGGTGTGGATGAACTCGACGGCGGCGGCCAGCTTCAGGCAGGAGTCGTTGTCCGAGCCGGCCAGGCGCGCGGCGGCCACGGTCAGCAGCGGGCGCAGGCGCTTGCCGCCGGCGGCGATCAGGTGCTCGGCCAGGGCCGGGATGACCGGAACCTCGCTCTGCATGCGCGCGGTGATCAGGGCGTCGACCCCAGCCATGTCGGCGGCGGCCAGCCGCACGAGACGATCCACCGATCCCGGCTCCCGGGCGAGGGTCGCTGCAGCTGCGTCCAAAACCATACTCTCCCTGCTGACGCCCGCCGGAGGTCGGCTTGCGCCTCGCGTCCCTTGGGCTTGATCAGCCGTTGCGAGCGACAATGCTGGCGGGATAGGTCAGGGTCAAGGCGAGCACAAGGCTTGAAACGTTGCCGGACGCGTTACCCACATCCCCCGAGCCCCTCGCGGTGACCGAAGACGCCGTCCTGAACGGCCGCGTCAAGCTGCGCCAGGCCGTGGCGGGCTACCGGGCCGGCATGGACGCGGCCCTGCTGGCGGCCGCCTGCGACGCCGCCCCCGGCGACCGGGTGATCGAGGCCGGCTGCGGCGTGGGCGGCGCGCTGCTGGCGGCGGCGACCCGCCGTCAGGGCGCCCGATTCGTCGGGCTGGAGCGCGATTCCGCCGCCGTCGAGCTGGCGCGGGGCAATGTCGCCCTGAACGCCCTGGCTGATCGCGTCGAGATCGTCGCCGGCGACGTCGAAGCCGGCTTCCGCGCCCTGGACCGGCCCGTGTTCGACGCCGTGATCAGCAATCCGCCCTTCTTCGACGACCCCGCCGCCCTGCGCGCGCCCGCGCCGGAGAAGTCCGGCGCCTGGATGGCCGACGGCGGCCTGAAGGCCTGGACCGGTTTCTGTCTGAAGGCGGTGCGCGAGGGCGGGACCATCACCCTGATCCACCGCGCCGACCGCTTGGCCGACCTCCTGGCCCTGCTGGCGCCCAAGGCCGGCTCGTTCCGGATCCGCCCCGTCGCGCCCTTCGCCGACGCCCCGGCCAAGCGGGTGATCGTGCGGGCGACCAAGACCGGCAAGGCGCCGCTGGTGCTGCTGCCGCCCCTCGTGCTGCACGAACGGGAGGAATCGGGGCACTCGCCCCAGGCGGAGTCGATCCTGCGCGGCGACGCGGCGCTCGGCTGGTGAAAATCATATAAGGATATCTTTATATCCCTCTTGACGGTCGGCTGGAACGGGCGCTCTCTAGGCTCGTCGTGGTCTGCGGACGTTCGCGTCCGGAGCTAAGAGGGAAGTCGGTGCGGGGGTGAAATCCCAAATCCGGCGCTGCCCCCGCAACTGTGAGCGGCGAGCCGCTGTCCGATACGTGTCACTGACGCGCCGAAGCTGGATCGGTGGCGTGTCGGGAAGGCCAGGACAGGGGCGCTGACCCGTGAGCCAGGAGACCTGCCCCGACAGATAACGTCCTCCGGCGGGGTGCCCGGTCTGGTCGCTTGCAAAGGCGCGGCCGGGGCGTGAGCACCCGTGCGCGACCGGCCGCGCGCGCCCCGATCAGCCTCCGCCTTCACACCGGCAGAGGCTTTTTGAAATGACCGTCACCGTCGCCACCCTGGGCTTTCCCCGCATCGGCCCGCGCCGCGAGCTGAAGCTCGCGCTCGAGGACCATTGGGCGGGCAAGACCGACGCCCCGTCCCTGCTCGCCACCGGCGCCGGCCTGCGCGCCCAGGCCTGGAAACGCCAGAAGGCCCTGGGCGTCGATCACGTGCCCAGCAACGACTTCTCGCTCTACGACCACGTGCTGGACGCCAGCGTCATGGTCGGCGCCATCCCCGCGGCCTACGGCCGGGTCGGCGACGCCGTCGACACCGCCACCTACTTCGCCATGGCGCGCGGAACCCAGGGCCAGGCCGAGGCCTGCGAACACGGCCACGTCCACGGCCACGGCGCGGGCCTGCCGGCCATGGAGATGACCAAGTGGTTCGACACCAACTACCACTACCTGACCCCCGAGGTGTCGCGCGACCAGGTCTTCGCCCTGGCGTCCACCAAGCCGATCGACGAATTCCTGGAGGCCAAGGCCCTGGGAATCCGCACCCGCCCCGTGCTGCTGGGCCCGGTCACCTTCCTGAAGCTGGCCAAGAGCCGTGATCCGGACTTCTCGCCCCTCACCCTGCTGTCGTCGCTGATCCCGGTCTATGTCGAGGTGCTGCAGCGCCTGACAGCGGCCGGCGCCGACTGGGTGCAGATCGACGAACCCTGCCTGGCCCTGGACCTGACCGAGTTCGAGCGCGGCGAGCTGCGCCGGGCCTACGGCCTGCTGACCCACGCCACGCCCGGCCTGCGGATCATGCTGACCAGCTATTTCGGAGCCTATGGCGACAACCTGTCGACCGCCGCCAACCTGCCGGTCGACGGCCTGCACATCGACCTGGCCCGCGCGCCCGAGCAACTGGACGCGGTGCTGTCGGCGACCCGCGAGGGGCTGGTGCTGTCGCTGGGCGTGATCGACGGCCGCAACGTCTGGCGCGCCGATCTGGAGGCCCTGCTGGACCGCCTGGACCCGATCGTCTCCAAGCGCGGCGGCGACCGCGTGATCCTGGCGCCGTCGTGCTCGCTGCTGCACACCCCGATCGACCTGGAACTGGAGACGGCCCTCGATCCGGAGGTCCGTCAATGGCTGGCCTTCGCCGTCCAGAAGATCGAAGAGCTGGCGATCCTGGCCAGGGCGCTGAACGAGGGCCGCGAGGCCGTCCGTCCGGCCCTGGAGGCCGCCTCCAAGGCCGCCGCGGCGCGTCGGGCCTCGCCGCGCATCCATGACCCGGCGGTCCAGGCCCGGCTGGCGGCCGTGACGCCGGACGACGCAGAACGCGCCTCGCCGTTCGCCCAGCGTATCGCCCTGCAGCAGGCCCGCCTCAACCTGCCGCCGCTGCCGACCACTACGATCGGCTCGTTCCCCCAGACCAGCGCCGTGCGCAAGGCCCGCGCCGCCCACGCCAAGGGCGCCCTGGCCGACGCCGACTACCAGGTCTTCCTGCGCGAGGAGACCGCCGCCGCCGTGGCCTGGCAGGAGGAGATCGACCTGGACGTGCTGGTGCACGGCGAGTTCGAGCGCAACGACATGGTCCAGTACTTCGGCGAGCAACTGGCCGGCTTCGTGTTCACCAAGCACGCCTGGGTGCAGTCGTACGGCTCGCGTTGCGTGCGGCCGCCGATCATCTACGGCGACGTCTCGCGTCCGCGACCGATGACGGTGGAGTGGTGGCGCTACGCCCAGTCGCTGACCGACCGGCCGATGAAGGGCATGCTGACCGGCCCGGTCACCATCCTGCAGTGGTCGTTCGTCCGTGACGACATCCCGCGCAGCCGGACCTGCCGCCAGATCGCCCTGGCCATCCGTGACGAGGTGCTCGACCTGGAGGCGGCCGGGGCCAAGGTCATCCAGATCGACGAGGCGGCCCTGCGCGAGGGCTTGCCCCTGCGCCGCGCCGATCGCCAGGCCTATCTGGACTGGGCGGTGGAGGCCTTCCGCCTGACCGCCTCCGGCGTCCGCGACGAGACCCAGATCCACACCCACATGTGCTATTCGGAGTTCAACGACATCATCGCCGCGATCGGGGCGATGGACGCCGACGTCATCTCCATCGAGACCGCGCGCTCGAAGATGGAGCTGCTGGACGCCTTCGAGGCCTACGCCTATCCGGCCGAGATCGGGCCCGGCGTCTACGACATCCACGCCCCGCGCGTGCCGGGGTCCGAGGAAATGGTCGCCCTGCTGGCCAGCGCCGGCGCGCGCCTGTCGCCCGGCCAGCTGTGGGTCAATCCCGACTGCGGCCTGAAGACCCGCAAGTGGGACGAGGTCCGCCCGGCCCTGGTCAACATGGTGGCGGCGGCCAAGGCCGCGCGGGCGGCGTTGTAGCCTGAAGAAGGGGACACACACTCACCCCACGGTCTTCGCCGAACTGGCTAGGCCTTGCCGTGAGTGTGTGTCCCCACCTTAATCCCCTACTCCGCGTACAGCGCCAGGGCGTCCAGGCACATCTCCAGGCCCGTCAGGTCGTGCAGCGGGTCATCGGTGATGATCACGAACAGCCGCCGGGCCTCGGCCCACAGCATCAGGGTCTCGGGCAGGCCGAAGTCCTCGACCACGCAGCCGTCGCCGTCGCGCCAGACGCCGTGCTCGTCGCGCTGGGCGCCGACGTGCACCTCGACGCGGTCGACATATTCGGCCTCGCTCTCGTCGGCGATGTTGACATAGGCCATGATCGGCCGCCCCAGCCCGGCCAGCACGCCGGCCTCGAAGGCGGCGGCGCTGGCGCAGGACGGGCCGCGGAACGGGGTCAGGTTGATGATCCCGGCGTCCGCCTGCCGCAGCTTGGCCATCCTCTCGGCGTACAGTTCCCGAGCCTGGACCTCGACATTGTCGGCCTGGGTCTCGACGATGGCGGGAGCGGTCAGGCCGGTGAAGCCGTTATCAGCACAGAGGGCGCGTTGGCGCGAACCTTGCGCCTCGGCGTCGGGAAGCCAGGGTTCGGGTCCGGCCAGCCAGATGGAACGTACGGGTCTCATGGCCCTTAGAACTTGCCGAAACGGGACGCTGTCAACCGCCTTGAGGACCATGCTCGCCCCCAAAACCGTCCTGGACCGCCGCACCCTGATCGCCGCGACCGCCTCCGCCCTGGTCCTGCCCGGGCTCGTCCCCGCCCGCGCCGGGGCCGCCATGAGCGACCCGTGGCTGGCCTATGACCGCCGCCTGCGCCGCCAGCTGGCGGAAAACCGGGGCGACTTCGATCCCGATTTCGAGACCGACCTGCACGATCTGGGCGACATCTTCCGGCGCGCCCAGGGCCTGGCCGCCCTGGCGCCCGATCCCGGCCTGACCCTGGCCGCCCGCGCCCACGCCGCCGACATCGCCCGCACCGGCGTCTTCGACCACATGACCCGCGAAGGGTTCGGCCCGGCCGCCCGCGTGGGCCTGCTGGCCCGCGACCTAGTGGGGGCCCCGGGCGAGAACATCGCCGAGCGGCTGAACGCCAGCGGCGCCGTGCGCCCCGACCAGATCATGGGCCAGTGGAAATCCAGCCCCGGCCACCGCGCCAACCTGCTGGCGCCCGGCTTCACCCACGTGGGCTACGGCGTGCTGCGCCAGGGCCGCGAGGTGATGGCGGTCGGCGCCTATGCCGAGGTCTCGGCGCGCCTCTCCGCCCCCGCCCCGCTGCGCGTGGCGTCGGTCGGCGTGATCGCCGCGGCCCTGTCCGGCGCCGTCCCGCGCATCGACCAGTTCTCGGTGTCCGAACCGGGCGGCGAGGCCCTGGTCGAGACCTATGTCGAGAGCCCCAACGCCCAGACCCTGCCGCCCGGCGCCTGGCAGTTGCGCCCGCACCTGTCGACCGGTCCACGGAAGTATCAGGTGGCCTGGGGGCCGGTCTTCGTGCTGGGGTGAGCGCACAACGAAAAACGGCGGGCCCTTTCGAGCCCGCCGTTCGTCGTTTCAGCGATGAAGCCGAAGCCTAGTTCTTGGCCACGTCCACCAGCTTGTTCTTGGCGATCCAGGGCATCATGGCGCGCAGGCGGCCGCCGACTTCCTCGATCTGGTGCTCGGCCGAGCGGCGACGGGTCGCCTTGAAGCTGGGCTGGCCCACCTGGTTTTCCAGCATGAAGTCGCGGACGAACTTGCCCGACTGGATGTCGTCCAGCACGCGCTTCATCTCGGCCTTGGTCTCCGGGGTGATGATGCGCGGACCGGTGACGTATTCGCCGTACTCGGCCGTGTTGCTGATCGAGTAGTTCATGTTGGCGATGCCGCCTTCGTACATGAGGTCGACGATCAGCTTCAGTTCGTGCAGGCACTCGAAATAGGCCATTTCGGGCGCGTAGCCGGCTTCCACCAGCACTTCGAAACCGGCGCGGACCAGCTCGACCGTGCCGCCGCAGAGGACGGCCTGCTCGCCGAACAGGTCGGTTTCGCATTCCTCGCGGAAGTTGGTCTCGATGATGCCCGAGCGGCCGCCGCCGATGGCGCTGGCGTAGGCCAGGCCGAGGTCGAGGGCGTTGCCGGTGGCGTTGTGGTGCACCGCGATCAGGCAGGGCACGCCGCCGCCCTTCTGGTACTCGCCGCGCACGGTGTGGCCGGGGCCCTTCGGGGCGACCATCAGCACGTCGATGGTGTCCTTGGGCTCGATCAGGCCGAAGTGCACGTTCAGGCCGTGGGCGAACAGCAGGGCCGCGCCGTCGCGGATGTTGGGCGCGATGTCGTTCTTGTAGATCGCGGCCTGATGCTCGTCGGGGGCCAGGATCATCAGCAGGTCGGCCCAGGCGGCGGCTTCGGCCACGGTCATGACCTTCAGGCCTTCGCCCTCGGCCTTCTTGGCGGTCGGCGAGCCGGCGCGCAGGGCGACCGCCACGTTCTTGGCGCCGGAGTCCCGAAGGTTGAGCGCGTGGGCATGACCTTGCGAACCATAGCCTACGATCGCGATCTTCTTGTCCAAGATGCGAGCGAGGTCGGCGTCGCGATCATAATAGACGCGCATGTTTTTTCTCCAAGACTGGTCAAATACGGCCGCCCCACGCAACGGCGAAGCGACAAAGGCCGGGCGTTTGAGCGTTTTTTTGCCGTTTCGTCAAGGCGATGACGACAGAACGTTGTGACCCGAAAGCCTCTGTGGCGACGTTTTAAGCCTTGAGGCGTTCCACCGCCATGGCCAGCCCGCGAGAAGCCCCCGAAGACGCCCCGATCGTTTCCCCTGAACCCGCCGAGGATCGCGCCCTTCGCGTGCTGCTGATCGCCGGCTCGCAGCGGCGGCACAACAGCTGTCCGGGCCTGGACTCCAAGGCTCGGGCGCTCATGCTGCGAATGGCCGCACGCCTGCCGGCCGCGTGGCAGATCGACACCGAGGACCTGGGCAACCAGCACGGCAAGCCCAAGATCCAGGCCTGCAACGCCTGCGTTTCCTCGTCGATGGCGCTCTGCGTCTGGCCCTGCAACTGCTACGGCCCGCGCAGCACCACCCAGCCCGATCTGATGTGGGACCTGGACCTCTACGGCCGCCTGGCCCGCGCCGACGCCTGGGCCTTCATCGGTCCGACCAACTGGTACGGGCCCACGACCAATTTCAAGCTGATGTTCGACCGGCTGGTCTGCGCGGCGGGCGGCAATCCGCGTCCCGACCTGATCGACAAGAAGGACACGCTGAAGGCCCAGGCCCTGGAGCGCTCGCCACAGTGGAAGCGGCTGACGAAGAACCACCTGGAGGGCCGCACGGCCGCCTTCTTCACCTATTGCGACGGCGGGGCCAACGAGATGGGCGAGGACGGTCGGCCCAAGCTGGTCAAGGAGAAGGCCTGGTTCGATCCGAAGAAGGAGCCCTACGCCGACGAGCGGCTGGCCTATCAGGGCCTGGTCTGGCAGTGCCGCTACAGCGGGATCGAGGTCCCGGACGAGCTCTGGACCGCCGGGGTGTTCGGTGAAGGCAAGCCCTATGCCGACGACCAGGCCGACGACATGATGGCCGAGGCCGATCATGTCGCCCAGTTCGACGCCTGGGTCGAACGCTTCGTCGCCCATGTGGTCCCGAAGGGGATCGTGGCCACCAAGGACGACGAGCGGGCGGCGAAGTCGACGACGAACGTCTAGGCGGTCGCCCCGTCGCGCCACGGGAACAGCGCCCGCAGCGCCGGGGTCCGCAGCCACAGGCCGCCCCACATGAACAGGCCCAGATAGATCGAGAACAGCTCGTGGCTGAACAGCGGGTTCTCGACCCGCACCTGGGTGGCCATGGCCCCGCCCAGCAGACCGGTCATCAGCACGGCGCCCAGCAGGGCGGTGCGCGGGAACAGGTACAGGGCGACGAAGGTCAGCTCCATGATCCCGATCATCAGGACATAGTCGGCCTTCCAGCCCAAGGCCGTCAGGGTGTCGGCCGCCACCGGCATGCCGGTCAGTTTCGGCAGGACGGACGCGCCCAGCATGAACAGGGCGAACAGGCCGGTCAGGACGCGTCCGGTCCAGACCATGGGCGAAGCTTTCAACATCGTCGTTCCTTTCGAGGCCGCGACACGGCGGGGAAGGCGTTGCGCCTGGGCCCCTAGGACGCGCGTTCGGCCCGCCGGCCGACACGCCGCCTCGAAAAACTTCACCGCCCTGGCCTTGGCCCGCGGGCGACCGCGAGAAACGACAAACCCCGGGCGGATGGGAATCCGCCCGGGGCTCGCTCAGGACAGGACCGGTCCTACCAGAACAGGCCGTAGTAGACGCTCAGCACCTGGCCGCTCCAGACGTCGACCAGCAGGGCGTCGTTGCCGACGCGGACCCACTCGCAGCCGACCGGCGGATACGGCAGGCCGTACTGCCAGGCGTCCAGGTAGTAGGACGACCCGTACCAGCCGCCGGGCAGGTAGTCGCCGAACGACCAGTGGCGCACGTAGAAGCCGCGCGGATAGCGATAGGCCGGGGCGCGATAGCGCTGCACGGCGCGGTAGGACGGACGGTACTGGCGCTGGTCGTAGCGCGGGCGGTCGTTGTCGCGGTCGCGCCAGCGGCCGTCGCCCGGGCGCGGACCGGGACGGCCCTGGTCGCCGCGTCCGGGACCACGGTCCCAGCCGCCGTTCTGGGCGTTACGGTCCCAGCCGCCGCGACCGTCACGGCCGTCACGATCGCCTCGGTTCTGGTCGCCGCGATTCTGGTCGCCACGATTTTGGCCCTGGTCGGGTCGGCCTTGGTCGGGACGGCCCTGGTCGCCGCGGTTCCAGCCGCCGCCGCGTCCGCCTTGGCCGCGCCAGCCGCTGTCGCCGCCCTGTTGCGGCGCCTGAGCCTGGGGCGCGGGGGCGGGCTGCTGGGGCTGAGGCGCCGGCCGGTCGCCGCGGTCGGGACGGCCGCCGCGGTCACCACGGTCGCCGCCGCCGGACTGACGCCAGCCGCCGCGATCCCCGCCGCCCGACGGCGGCTGCGACTGTTGTTGAGGCTGCTGCTGCGGCGCGGCCTGGGGCTGCTGCTGGCGCCAGCCGCCGCCGTCGCCGCGCCCGCCGGCGCCCGGCCCGCGCTCGCGGCCCTGGCGGTCGACGCGCTCGGCGCCATCTTGTCCCAGGCCCGCGCCGGCGGCGTGCGCCGAGACCCCGCCCAGTAAGGACAGAACCACAGCCGTCGTGATCAGACGTTTCATTGCTTTCCAAGTGCTCCAAGGGGCCTTGCATCGGCCCTGTCGCTCATCCCTTGTAAGCAGTGTCGTCCTTGCTCGATGAACCGCGTTTGAACGACGCGATCCGTCGAACGCCGCCGCCGGGAGAGACTTGATGACCGCCAAACCACAGGACGTGCTGGGCTTCTGGACCGCCGCCGGACCCGACAAGTGGTTCGCCAAGTCCGACGCCTTCGACGAGGCCATCCGGCTGAAGTTCGAACCCGTCCACCTGGCCGCCGCGCGGGGCAAGTACGATGCCTGGGCCGAGCAGGCCGAGGGCGCCCTGGCCCTGCTGATCCTGCTCGACCAGTTCCCCCGCAACCTCTACCGGGGCGGCGGCCACGCCTTCGCCACCGACGGCAAGGCCCGCGCCATCGCGGCCGCCGCCATCGCCGCCGGCCACGACAAGGCCGTCGAACCCACGCTGCGGCCGTTCTTCTACCTGCCCTACGAGCACTCCGAATCCCTGGCCGACCAGGAGACCAGCATCGGGCTGTTCGAAGGGCTGCTGAAGGACACCGGCGACGCCGACAGCCTGAAATGGGCCATCGCCCACCGCGACATCATCGCCCGCTTCGGCCGGTTCCCGCACCGGAACGCCGCCCTGGGCCGCACGACCACGGCGGCGGAACAGGCGTTCCTCGACGAGGGCGGCTTCGCGGGTTGAAGGAACACGCCTTCCCTCCCCCTTGTGGGGAGGGGGGACCAGCGAAGCTGGTGGGTGGGGTCTGCTGACTCATCAAACCCCACCCGACCCTGGCTCCGCCAGGGCCACCCTCCCCTCAAGGGGGAGGGACAAGTCTCCATCGGATGTGGATGAGTGCCTGTGCCGCACTGGATGGAAGGCTGATTCTGTCCCACCTTGGGGACCATGAACGCCATCGCGCCGATTCACGCCGAACAGGCTCCCGCCGACCATCCCGAGCGGCAGTACCTGAACCTGCTCGCCGACATCCTGGAGAACGGCGTCCAGCGCGGCGACCGCACGGGCACCGGCACGCTGGGCGTGTTCGGGCGGCAGATCCGCTTCGACCTGTCGCAAGGCTTCCCGGTGCTGACCACCAAGAAGCTGCACCTGCGCTCGATCATCGTCGAGCTGCTGTGGTTCCTGAAGGGCGACACCAACGTGCGCTACCTGCAGGACAACGGCTGCAAGATCTGGGACGAGTGGGCCGACGAGAACGGCGACCTGGGTCCGGTCTACGGCAAGCAGTGGCGCTCGTGGGCCGCGCCCAACGGTCAGTCGATCGACCAGATCGCCAACCTGGTCGAAGGCCTGAAGACCAATCCCAACAGCCGCCGCCACATCGTCAGCGCCTGGAACCCGGCCGACGTCGAGGACATGGCCCTGCCGCCCTGCCACTGCCTGTTCCAGTTCTTCGTGGCCGACGGCAAGCTGAGCTGCCAGCTCTACCAACGCAGCGCCGACGTGTTCCTGGGCGTGCCGTTCAACATCGCCTCCTACGCCCTGCTGACGATCATGGTCGCCCAGGTCGTCGGCCTTGAGCCAGGCGAGTTCGTCCACACCTTCGGCGACGCGCATCTCTACCTGAACCACCTGGACCAGGCCCGCGAGCAGATCCAGCGCGAGCCCAAGCCCTTCCCCACCCTGAAGATGGCCGACAAGCGCGACCTGTTCGCCTTCGAATACGAGGACTTCCAGCTGGAAGGCTACGAGGCCCACCCGCACATCAAGGCGGCGGTCGCCGTTTGACCTGGGCCACCGACCGGCTCGACCAGATCAAGGGCGGCGACGTCGTCCTGCCGGCCGTGGTCCAGACCCTGAAGCTGGGCGGCCTGGACGACTGGGGCGACGGCTGGGTCCGCAAGACCTGGACGCCCGCTCCCGAACTGCTGAACGTCGACGGCTCGCTGTTCGGCGGCTACATCGCCGCCCTGGCCGACCAGATCCTGGCCTTCGCGGCCATGACCGCCGCGCCGGCCGACGCCATGTTCCGCACCAGCAACCTGAAGGTCGACTTCATCCGGGTGGGCAAGGCCGAGGTCCTGACGATCGAAGGCCGGGTGGTCGCCCGGACCAAGGGCATGATCCACGTCGAGGCCGACTTCCGCCGCCCCGACGGCGAGCTGATCGCCCGCGCCTCGGCCCAGCAGGTCGTGGTCCCCTTCGGCGGCTGACCGCGACCGCCGTCTTCCCCCTCAATGAACCTGTGGTAGAGCTTTCACCTCGAGTTGGGGGATGCTCATGCGGTTTCAGGTCTTTCGCGCACTGGCCAGCGCGCTTGTCGCGGCGCTGACCGTCTCGTCGGCCCAGGCCGCCGCGCCGCCCCCGGTCAGCCTGCGCTCGACCATCATCGTCCCGGTCATCCCGCAGGGCTGGTTCGTCGGGACCTATTCGGCCGACGGCCGCTCGGAGCTGGGCGAGATCACGCCCAAGGATCAAGGCGGCGCCGCCTATGTCGATCTGATCGGCTTCAGCGTCACGCCCGTGCCGCCGGGCGCCACCTTGGCGCAGGTGATGGAGGGCGTCCGCCAGTCCAAGAATGCGCGCTGCGCCGAGCAGAGCAAGCGCGTGGTCGTCGATCCCGCCCTCCCGGGCTGGGGCCAGATCATGGTCTACTGCCTGTCGCCCAAGGACGGCGACACCGTGCTGGAAATCAGCGCCATGGCCTTCCAAGTCCGCGACGACTACCTGTTCTCGACCTGGCGCGCCCGGCGCGAACCCGTGGCCAAGATGGCCGCCTTCATCAAGGCGCGCCAAGCCTCGAGCGCACCGATCACGGTCCAGCGCGAAGGCGCCTGGCGCTTCGACGAGACCGGGCTGGACAAGGCCGACCCCGGCTTGGCCGCCAGCTTGTACGGCGAACTGGCCAAGACCGAGATCTGCAATCTTTCGGCCGGCGAGATCTGCCCCTCGCTGCGCGCGCCGCCGGAGATCGCCGCGCCCACGATCGCCATGCTGCACATCGACGGCACGAACGAACTGACCATGCGCCAGACCATGACGGGCGCTGACGGCAAGCCGGTCAGCGAGATCGCCAAACAGACCCTGGCCGCCGTCAAGGACGGCTCGGCGGACAAGCCGTTCGAGACCCTGCAGGCGATCTCCCTGACCGATCACGACTGGTCGAGCGGCGCCGGTCTCGCCGCCGCCCTGGCCCAGCCGCTGGCGGGCGCGCGGTCGGGCGGCGGGACCCTGTCGGCGGTCGATCACGGGGCGAAGGCCGATCTGGCCACCCGGGGGCGGATGCAGGCCTATGTGGTCATGCTTTCCCGACTCGTCTGGCGGGCCGGCGTGACGCCCGAACGCGAGCATTTGGTGCTGACCGCTCCCGCCCGCTAGCGTCGACTCATCGACATCCTGCGGGGTTGGGGGCTAAGACAGGCCCCATGTCCGTTATCCTTACCGTCGGCCCTGTAGCCCGTTCGCTCAACGGCGTCATCGGCCGCGACAACGACCTGCCCTGGCGGTTGAAGTCCGATCTCCAGATCTTCAAGGCCTGCACGATGAGCAAGCCGGTGATCATGGGCCGCAAGACCTGGGACAGCCTGCCCCGCAAGCCCCTGCCCGGCCGGATGAACATCGTGCTGTCGCGCGACGGCTCGTTCGACCCTAGCCAGGCCGTGGTCTGCGAGAGCTTCCTGGAGGCCGTGCAGATGGCCAAGGAACAGGCGGCCGAGGACGGCGTCGACGAGGTCTGCGTGATCGGCGGCCGGGCCCTGTTCGAGACCGCCCTGCCCAAGGCCAGGCGCCTCTACCTGACCGAGGTCCAGGCCAAGGTCGAGGGCGACGTCAGCTTCCCAGCCTTCGACGAAGCGGCCTGGACGGAAGTGCGCCGCGAGGCGCATCCTGCCGGTCCGGACGACGACCACGCCTTCGTCTTTCGTGTGCTGGAGCGCCGATGATGCGTCAGCTGACCGCCCTGCTCTGCGTGCTGGCCCTGGGCGCGGCCGGAGCCGCCTCCGCCGACGTCAGCCTGGGCCAGAGCGACAGCCTGGCGCGGGCCGCAGCCACCGACGTGGTGATCTTCAACGTGGTCAAGGTGCGGCCGCTGGACGGCGGCGAGGTCGCCAGCTGCCGGGTGTTCGGCCGGGCGATCCGGGCCGAGCGCGGCAAGCGCTTCAAGCCCCGCCAGTCCGTCCGCCTGACCGTGCCCTGCGCCATGGAGGGCGCCGACGCCTCGGACGCCACGCCCAAGTGGGTGGACCGCGAGGCCCTGGTCCGCTCGGCCCACGGCCGCGCCTTCCTGGGCGGCGACGGCGGCCTGATCGCCTATGAGCTTTATGATCTGAACTAGAGCCGGGGACATGCCCTTGCGGCGTGTCTCCAAGTCTTGGCTCCGTGACTGCCGATGGGGACACGCCGCAAGGGCGTGTCCCCGTCCCGGACGCTGCCCCACCGGAAACTTGCCGCCACCTTCAAACGCCCGTTTACTCCCTGGGCGCGCCCGTCAGAGGCGTCATCCCAGGGAGAGACGCATGCAGCTGGAACTCGTCGCCGAGGGTCTGCGGTTTCCGGAAGGCCCGATCGCCATGGCCGACGGCTCGGTGATCCTGACCGAGATCCAGGGCCAGGTCCTGACCCGGGTGCATCCCGACGGCCGCAAGGAGACCGTCGCCGAGGTCCCCGGCGGCCCCAACGGCTCGGCCATCGGCCCGGACGGGGCCATCTACGTCACCAACAACGGCGGCGCCTTCCAGTTCTTCGAGGCCAACGGCCTGAACATCCCCGGCCCCACGCCGCCGACGCACACGGGCGGCTCGATCCAGCGGGTCGACATCGCCACCGGGGCGATCACCACGCTCTACACCGAATGCGACGGCAAGCGGCTGGTCGGGCCCAACGACCTGGTGTTCGACAAGCAAGGCGGCCTCTGGTTCACCGACCACGGCTGCTCGACGCCCGAGGGCCGCAAGTACGGGGCGCTGTACTACGCCCTGACCGACGGCTCGAAGATCACCCGCTGGCGCGACCACTTCGTCTCGCCCAACGGCGTGGGCCTCTCGCCCGACGAGAAGACGGTCTACATGGCCGACACCATGCTGGGACGGCTGTGGTCGTTCGACGTGGCCTCGCCCGGCGTCCTGGCCGACCCCGCGCCCCTGCAGCCCGGCAACGTGGTCTGCAACCTGCCGGGCTACCAACTGCTGGACAGCCTGGCGGTCGAGGCCGACGGCAAGGTCTGCGTGGCCACGATCATCAACGGCGGGATCACCGCCTTCTCGCCCGACGGGACCACCGAGCACTTCGCCTTCCCGGACGTGATCGTCACCAACATCTGCTTCGGCGGGGCCGACATGCGCGACGCCTGGATCACGGCGTCGGGCACCGGCAAGCTCTACAAGGCCCGTTGGCCCAGGCCGGGCCTGAAGCTGAATTTCAACGCGTGATCGTCCTGATCGTGACTTGAATTCACAAGTCCAGGTCGCCGCGGCGGCGTAGTTTGGCGTCGTCGCGGGACCATCTGAGGCCTCGTCAGACAACGGAGCCCAGCCATGGACCTCAAACTGCAAGACAAGACCGCCCTGGTGACCGGCTCGACCGCCGGCATCGGCCTGGAGATCGCCCGCACCCTGGCCGTGGAAGGCGCCAAGGTGTTCGTCACCGGCCGCAGCCAGGCCAAGCTGGACGAGGCGCTGGCCGACATCCGCGCCTCGGGCGGGGACAAGGTCGAGGGCGTGCTCGCCGACGCCGGCACGGCCGACGGCGCCGCCGCCATCCTGAAGGCCGTCCCCAGCATCGACATCCTGGTCAACAACCTGGGCATCTACGAGATGAAGGCGTTCGCCGACATCCCGGACGAGGACTGGCTGCACCTGTTCGAGGTCAACGTGATGAGCGGCGTGCGCCTGTCGCGCGGCTATTTCCCCGGCATGCTGGCGCGCAACTGGGGCCGGGTGATCTTCATCTCCAGCGAAAGCGGCCTCGCGATCCCGGGCGAGATGGTCCACTACGGCATGACCAAGAGCGCCCAGCTGGCCGTCGCCCGCGGCATGGCCCAGCAGACCAAGGGCACCGGCGTGACGGTCAATTCCGTCCTGCCCGGCCCGACCCGCGCGGCGGCCATCGCCGACTTCCTGAAAAGCGTGTCCAGCAACCCGGACGCCTCGACGGCGGAGCACGAGGCCGAGTTCTTCTCCAAGCACCGCTCGTCGTCGCTGCTGCAGCGGATGATCGAGCCGCAGGAGATCGCCAGCCTGGTGGCCTATGTCGCCAGCCCCCTGTCGGCGGCGACCAACGGCGCGTCGCTGAAGGCGGAAGGCGGGCTGGTGACGACGATCGCGTGACGATTGCTCCCTCCCCTTTATGGGGAGGGTGGACGCGAAGCGGACGGGTGGGGCCTGCTGACTCATCAAGCCCCACTCGACCCTGGCTCCGCCAGGGCCACCCTCCCCACGAGGGGGAGGGAAAGCTCAGATCAGTACAGCACCCCCAGCGCCGAGCGCTCGAAGTTCTTCAGCTCGTCCGTCCGGCCCTCGTGGACCTTCACCACCCATTCGGGGTCCTGCAGGATCGCGCGGCCGACGCCCACGAGGTCGAACTCGTCGCGCTCCAGGCGTTCCAGCAGGCCGTCCAGCGAGGCCGGCTGGCTGCCTTCGCCGCCGAAGGCCGCGATGAATTCGCCCGACAGGCCCACCGAGCCCACCGTGATGGTCGGGGCGCCGGTCAGCTTCTTGGCCCAGCCGGCGAAGTTCAGGTCGCTGCCCTCGAACTCCGGCTCCCAGAAGCGGCGCTGGCTGCAATGGAAGATATCGGCCCCGGCGTCGGCCAGGGGCTGCAGCCAGGCCTCCAGCAGCTGGGGCGTCTCGGCGTTCTTGACCGCGTAGTCCTGCTGCTTCCACTGCGACAGGCGGATGATCACCGGATAGTCCGGGCCGACGGCGGCGCGGACGGCCTTCAGGATCTCGGCGGCGAACTTGCTGCGCTCGCCGATGGTGGGCCCGCCGAACACGTCGTCGCGGACGTTGGTGCCGTTCCAGAAGAACTGATCGATCAGGTAGCCGTGGGCGCCGTGCAGCTCGATGGCGTCGAAGCCCAGGGCCTTGGCGTTACGCGCGGCGTCGGCGAAGGCGGCGATGGTGTCGGCCACGTCCTCGTCGGTCATCGGCTCGGTGAACGGATTGCCGCCCGCCTTGGAGAGGCCCGAGGGGCTGTCGATCTTGCCCAGCACGTCCTTGCCCTTGGCCGAGCCCACGTGCCACAGCTGCGGCGCGATCAGGCCACCGGCCGCGTGCACCTCGTCGACCACCTTCTTCCAGGCCGCCAGCTCCTTCTCGCCATGGAAGCGCGGGATGTTGGCGTCGTTCAGCGAGGCCGGCCGGGCCACGCCCGTGCCCTCGGTGACGATCAGCCCGACCTGGTTCTCGGCGCGCCGGCGGTAGTAGGCGGCCACGTCGTCGGTGGCCACGCCGCCGGGCGAGAACGACCGCGTCATCGGGGCCATCACCACCCGGTTGGGCAGCTTCAGCGACTTGAATTCGAACGGCTTGAACAGGGCGTCGAGGGCCATGGGCGGCTCCGGAGAAAACAGTTGTTTGAAAGCTTATGCGGTGGGTTTCGTTTCAAGACCACGCAGAAAAACTGAAACCAAGTTTGGAGCCGCAAGACGCCCCCTCCGTCGGCTTCGCCGCCACGTCCCGCAGCGTCAGATCCCCAGCACCAGCTTGGTGATGATGTTCTTCTGGATCTCGCTGGAGCCCGCATAGATCGTGGTCTTGCGGTAGCTGAAATAGGCCGGGGCGACGGGGCCGGCGTAGTCGGGACCCGCGCGGCCGTCGTTGGTCGGGGCCCAGGTGTCGCGGACGAACGGCGCGGCGTAGCTTCCCACCGCCTCCAGGGCCAGTTCGGTGATCGCCTGCTGGGTTTCCGAACCGGCCAGCTTCAGCATCGACGAGGCCGAGCCCACCGTCTTGCCCGCCCCGCGCCCGGAGAAGATCCGCAGCTCGGTGGCGTTCAGCGACTCCACCGCGATCTCCAGCTCGGCGACCTTGCGGCGGAACTCCGGATCGTCGATCAGCGCCCCGCCGTCGTCGGCGCGCTCCAGGGCGGCCATCTTCTTGACCTTGCGCAGCATGTGCATCAGGCCCGGTGCGTAGGCGTTGCCACGCTCGAACTCCAGCAGGTACTTGGCGTAGGTCCAGCCCTTGTTCTCCTCGCCGATCCGGTTGGCGACCGGCACGCGGACATTGTCGAAGAAGACCTGGTTGATCTCCTGCTCGCCCTCGGCCGGGCCGTCCAGGGTGGGCAACGGCTTGATCTGGATGCCGGGCAGGGTCATCGGCAGCAGCAGGAAGCTGATCCCCTCCTGCGGCTTGCCCTCGGTCGAGGTGCGCACCAGGCAGAACATCCAGTCGGCCCACTGGGCGTGGGTGGTCCAGATCTTCGAGCCGTTCAGCACGTAGTCGTCGCCGTCTCGCTCGGCCTTCATCTGCAGGCTGGCCAGGTCCGAGCCCGAGCCAGGTTCGGAATAGCCCTGGCACCACCAGATGTCGGACGACAGGATCGGCGGCAGGTGCTGGGCCTTCTGTTCGGGCGTGCCGAACGCCATGATCACCGGCGCGCACATCTTCAGCCCCATCGGCGAGGGGTTGGGCGTGCCGGCCAGCGACAGCTCCATGTTGAAGATGTAGCGCTGCGACGGCGTGAAGCCCGCCCCGCCCAGCTCGACCGGCCAGTCGGGCGCGACCCAGCCCCGCTCGTACAGCTTCTTCTGCCACTTCACCTGGCCGGCCTTGTCGAGATAGCCGTTCTTCGACTGCGCCACCTTGCGGCGCAGGTCGTCGTCGAAGGCGGTGGCGATCCAGTCGCGGACCTCCTGCTGGAAGGCCAGATCCTCGGGCGAGAAGGCGAGATCCAAGGCCCCTACTCCACCGCGTCCAGATATTCGATCTCGGGAGCGCCGGCCATGAACGGCCCCATGGCCGCGCCGGCGGCCTTGAAATAGTCGGTCCCTCCGTGATGCTTGAGCGCATCCTTCGAGGCGTAGAGCTCCAGCACCTTGTAGACGCCGGCCTCGGCCCGGCTGCGGGTCAGCTGATAGACGAGGCAGCCCGGCTCGTTGGCCTTCACCTTGCTCTGCAGGTCCAGGAACACCTTCTCGAAGTCCGCCGCCTTGTCCGGTTGCACCTTCAGCACCGCCACCACGCCGATCATGTCGTCCTCCCGCGAACAGTTGTTTGAACCACTGTCCAGCAAGACGCCGCCGAGGGCAAGGGGCGCTCCCCGCGCGGCGCCGCTTGACAACCCAAGGTCGCGCCTATCGAAAATGGAGAAACCAGGGGGCCCCATGACATCGACGCGCCGAGACCACCTCCGCGGAGCCTTGGCGCTGGCCGCCGCGACGACCGTTCCGGTCGCCGCGTTCGCGGCCGACGCCCCGCCGATCGGCGTCTGGTCCGGGACGATGATCGCCGAAGGCCGCCCCTATCGTTCGAAGGTGACGGTGGCCGACGGGCGGGCGAGCCTGACCATCATCGACATGGGCGAGCTCACGATCGAGGCCAGCCGGTTCCAGTGGTCCGCCCCGACCCTGTCCGTCGAATGGAAGACCAACGACATCGCCTTCGAGGGCCGCCTTTCGGGTCCCGACGCGCTCGAGGGCGTCGTCACCCAGGACGGCCAATCCTATCCGATCAAGTTCAGGCGCGGCGACCTGTTCAAGGTGGACCGGACGGTGCTGGCGCCGGGGCCGCTCACGGCGGCCCGGCTGACGCAACTGCACGCGATCTCCGGCGCCCCGGCCTTCGGAGCGGGCTGGGCGTTCAAGGGCGGCCCGGACAACGTGCTGGTCGAAGGCCGGCGCTCGACGGAAGCGGCGATCCCGGTCGCCGCCTCGGACCAGTGGCATATCGGCTCGGACACCAAATCGATGACCGCCACCCTGGCCGCGCGGCTGGTCGAGGCGGGACAGATCGACTGGACCACCACCATCGCCCAGATCCTGGGTCCCCGCATCGGTTTCGACCCGGCCTACGGCCAGGCCAACCTGCTGCACCTGCTGTCGCACCGTTCCGGCCTGGCGCACGACGCGCCCGATCCCGACGCCCGGTTCAGCCGGCTGCCGCTGGCCGATCCGCGCGCCGAACGGCTGGCCTATGCGCAGGCGGCCCTGAAACCGCCGCCCCTGGCGGCGGTCGGCCAGGTCGAGAGCTACAGCAACGCCGGGTTCGTGGTCGCGGCGACCATGCTCGAGACTGTGACGGGCCGATCCTGGGAGCAGTTGATGCGCGAGCGGGTCTTCTCGCCCCTGGGCATGAAGAGCGCCGGCTTCGGCCCGCCCCAGGCCGGCCGCCCGCCTCGGCAGCCCCTGGGTCACGCCCGAGGCCTGGACGGCGCCCTGCATCCCGAGACCCGGCGCGACAAGGCCGACCTGCCCGTCGTCCTCGGCCCGGCCGGGCTGGCGCACGTCGGTCTCGGCGACCTGCTGACCTATCTGAAGGCCCATCGTGATCGCCCCGAGGCCTTCCTGAGCCGGGCGTCGTGGGAACGCCTGCAGACCCCGCCCTTCGGCGGCTACTCCGCCCTGGGCTGGGGCGTCGACGCCAACGGCAGCCTGGGTCACGTGGGGTCGAACGGCCTGTGGTGGGCGCACGTCTTCATCGACCGGCCGGCGGGCATGGTGTTCGCGGGCGTCCAGAACGCCGTCACGCCGGAGGCGCAGTCGGTGATGCAGCAGGCGTTGGAGGCGGCTCGGCTGAGCCGGGCCTAGGCGGGTCTCAGCGCCGCTCGTTCCAGCCGTAGGCCACCCAGGAGTGCCCGCCCATGTGGCGAGCTTCGATCAGGCCGGGATCGCCGCTGGGGGCGGCGGCGCGGGCGGAGGAGCGGCCGCGGAAGGCGAAGGCGGCCAAGCCCAGGAGCGCGGTGGCCATGAAGCCGATGACCACCAGGGTGGCGGCGAACACCACCGCGATCACGGCCGCGACGGCGACGGCGACCGAGGTGGCCACGGCGCCGGCCACAGTGGCCAGGCTGCGCCAAGCGATACCGGTAGCCTTGCCTGAAGAAGTGCCAACCGTCTCCATCGTCGTCCTCGCAGGCGTGCCCCGCCCTCGCAAATCAAGATGGGGCGCCACTCGTGAACGTCAACTGAACACCCAGCGGATCGTTCCGCAAAATGAATTCCGCTCTAACCACGGCGAAATGACGGCTTAGTTCGCGGCCAACTAGTTCGCGGGGAGGCCGGCCAGTTCGCGGCGCTCGCGCATCACCGTCGAGAAGGCGGCGTTGATCGCGGCCGACTTGGCCTCGGCCACCTCGATGAACTCCAGCGGCAGGCCGCGGGCCCGGGCCCGGTCGGGGTGGGCTTCCGACATGGCCGAGCGCCAGGCCTGGTGCACCACCGCGTCGTCGGCGTCGGCCGGCACGTCGAGGATCCGGTACGGGTCGTCCGGCTCGGTCCCCACGTGGGTGGCGGTCAAGCGGCGGAACGACAGGGGCGACATGCCGAACAGGTCGGCCACCCGCTCCAGATAGGCCAGCTCCTCCTGGGTCACCGCCCCATCGGCCTTGGCGATGTGGAACAGGCCGTCCAGCACGTCCTCGAGGATCTGCGGACACGTGCGGTAGCGCTTGGCCAGCCGCTTGGCGTAGCTCTCGAAGCCGTGCGTCGTCTGCCGCGCCAGGTCGTACAGGCGATGGATGTTGTTCTCCGACTCGGGGTCGGGGTGGAACACCTCGGCGAAGGCGGCGTACTCGTCGCCGTCGGCCGAGCCATCGGCCTTGGCCAGCTTGGCCCCCAGGGCCGTGACCGCCGTCGAGAAGGCTGGGTCCTGGCCCGGCAGGCCGGGCGGACATTCCTGGCACTCGGCCAGGTCCAGCCGCCGCGCGGCGAGGGTTGCGATGTTACGCCAGAAGGTCATGGCAGCGACGACAGTCCAGAAGCGTGGCGGAGTGATGACGGCGGAGGCACGTCCCCGCCTCTCAACGGACCACGCTCCCTTTTCGCCTTCTAGCACAAAAACGCCGCGCCCCCACCCGGTCCTTGCTGCGGCGCACATTGAAACTTTGTAACGTGTGGAAGAACGGGCAATCTTCGCAACGCTCGGCTGTACACAGGAATCTTTGCCGCAAGAGGGAGCTTTTTGGCTTATCCGTTCGTTATGGCGCCGCTTGGCCGACCGCGGTGCAAAACATCCGGGCGCCACGCTCCGGTCCCAATGAGGCCGGAAATGCTCTATTCGAACGCGACCGACTCTCTCGAGCGACGCCCTACAAGAGGACTTCCGCCCGCATGGCGACCGCCTTCCTTTTCGCCCTGGCCCTGATCGCCCAGGACGCTCCCGTCTCCACCGCGCCGGCTCCGACCGCTCCTCCGCCCCGCACCACCCCGGCCGCCACGCCGCCGACGGACGACTACGGCTATGTCGGCTGGTGCTATGGCGCGCTGGGCGGCTATGTCGAGCTGTACGACAAGGTGATGCCGGAAGTGACCCGCATCGAGAAGACCTTCCCCGGCCCGGACGGTTTCGCCGCGGCCATGAAGGAATATCCGGCCATGCGCGACCAGGCCAAGAAGGACCTGGTGGTCTACCGCTCGGCCATCGTCGCGGCCGAGAAGGCCAGCCCCCGTCCGATCTCGGAATACGGCGCGGCGGCGATCAAGAAGGGCCATTCGGTCTGGGCCGGCGCCGACCAGGTCGAGAAGGCCCGCCTGGCCCAGGTGTGGATGAGCTGGAGCCCGCCCGGCGACTGCGAGACCCGCGCCAAGGCCCTGGAGACCAAGTCCAACCTGTTCGGCCAGGCCCTGAACTACAACGTCAAGAAGGGAGCGCCCGCGCCCGCCGAAGCGCCCCCCGCTCCGGAAGCCCCGCCCGAGACCGCGCCCGAAGCCCCTCAGGCGGCCGAGCCCGAGGCTCCGGCGCCGGTCGCCGAGACCCCCGCGCCCGTGGCCGAAGCCCCGGCCAAGCCCGCCGCGACCAAGGCTTCGACGGCCAAGCCCGCCCCGAAACCGGCCACGACCAAGCCCGTCGCCAAGAAGCCGGCCGCGGACCTGCCGCCGATCGGCGCCAAGCCCGCCGCCATGCCGATCGCCGCCAGGGGCGAGATCATCATCGACCCCGCCGATCCCAAGCCCTGCGCCGGCACGCTGACGCCCGCCAAGCGTGGCGGCAAGAACGTGCTGATCTGCAAGGCGGACTGAACGATCGGGGACATGCGCCTGCGCATGTCCCCGGCCGCGTCTACGCCGTCGGCAACGTCCCCGTCGTCGCCACCTGCCTGAACCAGGCGTAAGACGCCTTGGGCGTGCGCACGCCCGTGGTCCGGTCCATCGCCACCAGGCCGAACTTCGACGTGTAGCCGATGTCCCACTCCCAATTGTCGATCAGGGTCCAGGTGAAGTAGCCGCCGATCCGCGAGCCGGACTCCATGGCGCTCTTCACCGCCTCCAGGTGGCGGCGCAGGTACTGGCTGCGGAAGCCGTCGTCGATCACCGCCGGGCCGTTGCCGAACGGGTCCGAACAGCCGTTCTCGGTGATCATCACCGGCGGGTTGCCGTAGTCGTCGCGGACCATCTTCAGCACCTCGGCCAGGCCAGACGGGTCGATCTGGCGGCCGAAGGCGTCCAGTTCCGCGCCCTTCGGCGGCGCGCCGGGCGCGATATGGCTGGGGCTGGCCAGGTCCAGCTTCACATAGGCCGGGGCGTAGTAGTTGACCCCCAGGAAGTCGATCGGCTGCCGGACGGTCTTCAGGTCGCCGTCGCGGACGTGCCCCTTGAGGAAGTCGTCCATCAGCCCCGGATAGGTCCCCTTCAGCAGCGGGTCCAGCCAGGCGCGGTTCCACAGGGCGTCCAGCCCGCTCGACGCCGGGCGGTTCCAGAACGCCGCCGCCCCGCCCGCCGGCCGGCAGGGCTGCAGCGCCTGGGTCGTGCCGATCTTGAGGTCGCCGTGGGCCGCCCGCAGGGCCTGGATCGCCAGCCCCTGCCCCAGGTTCATGTGGTGGGTGGTGGGACCCAGCAGGGCGATGTCCTTCAGCCCCGGCGCGTGCTCGCCCAGCACGTGGCCGAACACCGTGTGCACGGCCGGCTCGTTGAGGGTGATGAAGTGCTTGAGGCGGTCGCCCATGCGCCCGGCCACGGCGGCGGCGTAGTCGGCGAAGCTCTTGGCGGTGTCGCGCGCGCTCCAGCCGCCCTTGTCCTGCAGGGCCTGGGGCAGGTCCCAGTGGAACAGGGTGGCGTAGGGCGCGATCCCCTTGGCCAGGCACGCGTCGACCAGCCGCTCGTAGTGGTCCAGGCCCGCGGCGTTGACCGTGCCCGACCCGGTCGGCAGCACCCGCGACCAGGCCATCGAGAAGCGGAAGGCCTTCAGCCCCGCCCCGGCGATCAGATCGACGTCCTCGGCGTAGCGACGGTAGCTGTCGGTGGCGACGTCGGCGTTCGAGCCGTCCTTGATCTTGCCGGGCAGCTTCTCGAACGTGTCCCAGATGGTGGCGCCGCGTCCGTCGGCGGTGGGCGAGCCCTCGGTCTGGAAGGCCGCCGTGGCCACGCCCCAGACGAAGTCGCTGGGGAATTGCCGCGACTTGACGGTCGCCTCGGTCGGCCCGGCCCGCTCGCAGCCGCTCAGGCTCGCGGCGGCCGCCCCGCCCACGGCGAGCGCGCCCAGCGCCCGGCGGTTGATGCCCTTGTCGCCCACGTTCGCCCCCTTATGCCCGCCGGGGATCGAACGCCCCCGTGCGGGAAGAGGATGGGGGTAAATCGATAGCTTTGGCTAGCTCCCCCGGCATCCCCTGCTCCGCTCATCCCGGCGAATGCCGGGATGAGCGGGTTTATGGGGCCTTAAACCGCGCGCCTACCCGCGATGTACGTGTCGATCACGCCCTCCAGTTCGGTCAGCGGGACGTTGCCGCCCATCACCACCGCGTCGTCGAAGGTGCGCAGGTCGAAGCGGCCGCCCAGCGCCGCCTGGGCCTTGCTCCGCAGGCGGACGATCTCGCTGTGACCCACCTTGTAGCCGCAGGCCTGGCCCGGCCAGGCGCAGTAGCGGTCCACCTCGCCCTGCACCTCCTCGCGGGTCGAGCCGTTGGTGGTGACGAACCAGTCGATGGCCTGGTCGCGGGTCCAGCGCTTGGCGTGGATGCCCGTATCGACCACCAGGCGGCAGGCGCGGAAGGCGATGGACTGCAGATAGCCCAGCTGGCCCAGCGGATCGCCCTCGTAGACGCCCAGCTCGTCGGCCAGCTGCTCGGCGTACAGCGCCCAGCCTTCCGAATAGGCGTTGAAGGCCAGCAGCGAGCGCACCAGCGGCAGCTTGTAGGTGTACTCGCCCTGCCAGATGTGGCCCGGCAGGCCCTCGTGATAGGTCAGGGTCGGCAGGCCGTAGCGCGGCCACATGCCCGTGTCGCGCAGGTTGATGTAGTAGTTGCCGGGCACGGTCCCGTCGATCGAACCGGCCGCCGCATAGCCGCCCGGCGCGCCGTCCTGGATCTCGACCGGCACCCGCTTGATCAGCAGGTTGCCCGGCACCAGCGTCGCGAAGGCCTTGGGCAGGCGCGTGCGGATGTCGGCCACCCGGCCGTTCAGATAGGCCAGGATCTGGGCCCGGCCCTCGTCGGTGTTGGGGAACAGGTTCTCGGGCTTCTCGCCCAGCGCCTTCATCCGCGCGCCGACGCTGCCCTGGGTCAGGCCCTGGGCCTTCAGCAGACCGTCCATGCGGGCGAACAACGCCTTGAGCTGCTCCTGGCCCATCTGGTGGACCTCGTCGGGCGTCATGCGGCTGGTGGTGCCGGCCCGCAGCGCCCAGGCGTAGTAGGCCTCGCCGTTCGGCAGCTTCCAGGCGCCGGCGTCCGACGTGGCCTTGGCGCGGTGGGCCAGCAGCTCGGCGATCTGGCGGTCCATGGCCGGGGCGATCTTGCCCTCGACGATGGCGGCGGCGCGGCGGGCGTGGTCGCCCGGGATGTCCTTGGCCTTCTTGGCCAGGCCGGCGACCAGACCCCAGTCCGCGATCGGCTGGGCGCGGGCGCCCTTCTGCTGCTTCAGCGTCTTGTCCAGCAGGAAGTCCGGCGCGATCACGCCCTGGGCGCCGTCGTGCTTCAGGCGCGCCGTCTCGCCGTCCAGCTGGGCGGCGTAGAGCTCCAGGCGATGCAGGTAGGACTCGACGTCCGCCGCATTGGCCACGCCGTGCAGGCTGTCCAGGAAGTCCGGCGTCTCGACGAACGCCCCGGTGTTCTGGGCCACCACATACGGCGCGTTGCGGTACGACCACTGCGACGACAGGCCGATGGCGTCGCCATAGGGGAAGTCGAAACCCTCGACGGCCAGTTCGTGGGCGGTCTGGACCACGCCCAGGTCGAGCGCGGCGGCGGGGCTGAGGGTCTTGCGGTCAACCGCCTTCATCTTGGCCACCCGGGCCTTGGCGGCGGCGGCCAGCTTGGCCCGGCCCTCCAACGAGCGGTCGGTCAGACTGGACTTCAGGGCGGCGCGCTTGTCCTTGTCCAGACCCAGGGCCGAGGCGTTCTCGGGATATTCCCGCATCAGGTCCTCGGCGACCTGGGACAGCAGGGCCTCGGCGGCGGCGTCGCCGGATGCGGCGGCGAGGGCCTTGCCCGTCGTCCCCAGGGCCAGGGTGGCGGCGCCCAGCGCCAGAACGTCGCGTCGATTGAACTGGCTCATGCTGGGTCTCCCGGATTCGCCGGGAAACCTAGCCGAGTTCGACGGGGACGCACACTCGCCGAGCCTGCGTCCCCGTTTCGGTCGTTTAGGCGTTGACGCCGCCGTCGATGGTCAGGCCCGCGCCGTTGATGAACCGGCCTTCCGGGCCGGCCACGAAGGCCACCAGGGCGGCGATGTCCTCGGGCTTGCCGTATTCCGGGATCGCCATCTGGGCGCGCAGGCCGTCGGCCTGGGGTCCGCTGGCGGGGTTCATGTCGGTGTCGGTCGGACCCGGATGCACGACATTGACGGTGATCCCGCGCGGACCCAGGTCGCGGGCCAGGCCCTTGGTCCAGCCGACCAGGGCCGACTTGCTCATGGCGTACATGGAAATGCCGGGGGTGAAGACGCGCTCGGCCAGGCAGCTGCCGATCGAGATGATGCGGCCGCCCTGCGGCAGGTAACGGGCGGCGGCCTGCGAGGCCACGACCACGGCGCGGACGTTGACGGCCAGGATCGCGTCGATGTCGTCCAGGGTCAGGCCCTCGATCGGCCCGCCGCGCGCCAGGCCGGCGTTGTTGACCAGGATGTCCAGCCCGCCCAGCGCCGCCGCGGCGTCGTCCACCGCCTGGCGCACGGCGGCCGGATCGGCGGCGTCCGCCTTCAGGGCGACGGCCTTGCGGCCGAGGGCCTCTATGCTCCTGACCACTTCGGCGGCCTTGTCGGCCGACCGTTCGTAGGTGATCGCCACGTCGGCGCCGTCCTGGGCCAGGCGCAGGGCGATGGCCGCGCCGATGCCCCGACTGGCGCCGGTGACCAGGGCGCGCTTCCCGCTGAGATCGCTCATATCGATTCCTTTCTGTGTCGATCGATACAGAAATAGCTATGACCTTGTCGCCCCAGATCAAGGGCCTTATTTATCGATCGATACAGAATTCATGAAAGTTGCGATTTCACAATGGCGGAACGAGGACGACCGCGGGGTTTCGACCGCGACGCGGCCCTGGCGAGGGCGATGGAAGTGTTCTGGGCGCGCGGCTACGAGGGCGCGTCCATGAGCGAGCTGACGACCGCCATGGGCATCGCCTCGCCCAGCCTCTACGCGGCCTTCGGCTGCAAGGAGGCGCTGTTCGCCGAAGCCTTGGCCCTGTACGGGGCCACCGAAAACGAAGGGATCTGGGGCGGGCTGGAGACGGCCGCCACGGCGCGGGAGGCGTGCGAAGGCATGCTGACGGCCTCGGCCCGCGCCTTCACCCGGCCCGACAAGCCGCCGGGCTGCATGGTGGTGCTGTCGGCCCTGCCCGGCGGCGACGCCAACGGGGCCCTGCGCGAGGCGCTGGTGCGCGGCCGGGCCGGCGCGATCGATCTGCTGGAAGCCCGGCTCCGGCGGGGCCAGGTCGAGGGCGACGTGCCGGCCGGAACCGATGTCCGAGCCGTCGCCACCTATCTGGCCACCGTCCAGCAGGGCATGTCGATCCAGGCCCGGGACGGCGCGACCCGGGCGACCCTCGAGGGGATCGTCCGGGCCACGATGGCGGGATGGGACGGGCTGATGGACAGCCTCCGGACCGACGCCTGACGCGGGTCCGGAGCGCGACCTCTAGGCCGCCAGCTTCAGGATCTCGCCCTGGGCGGTTTCCAGCGACTTGCCGCGGGCTTCCTCGCCCAGGGCCACGCCCTCCGCGCGGATGAAGCGGATGTCGGTGACGCCCAGGAAACCGAACAGGCCCTTCAGATAGGTCTCCTGGTGGTCCATGACGGCGGCGGACGTGCCCTCGCCGTAATAGCCGCCGCGCGACGAGGCGATGATCACCGTCTTGCCGCCGGCCAGGCCCTCGGGGCCGTTCTCGGTATAGCGGAAGGTGCGGCCGGCCACGGCGACGCGGTCGATCCAGGCCTTCAGCTGGCTGGAGATCGAGAAATTGTACATCGGCGCGCCGATCACCACGATGTCGGCGGCCAGGAACTCGTCGATGGCGGCCTGGCCCGAGGCGATGTCGGCGGCGATCGCGGCGCTCTCCGGCGTCGCGCCCTGGCCGGCGGCCAGGTGGGCGCCCGTCAGGTGGTCCAGCGGCTGGGCGGCCAGGTCGCGATAGACGATGTCGAGACCGGTATGCTGGGCGGTCTGGGCGGCGACGATCGCGGCCGACAGCGTGCGGCTCACCGAGCCGGCGCCCAGGATGCTGGAATCGATGTGAAGCAGTTTCATGACCTTGGAACTCCGAAGCGCCCTATGGCGCGACGGGTGATTTAGGCCTTTCGAACCCAGCGCAGCAGCCTATATGATTGGATGATATCCATCGCCAGAACCGATGGATGAGGATCGATCGATGTTGGACGGCGTCACCCTCGACCAGATGCGCACCTTCCTGGCCGCCGCCGACGAGGGCAGCTTCTCGGCGGCCGGACGCAGGCTGGGCCGGGCCCAGTCGGTGGTCAGCCAGACCCTGGCCAACCTCGAGGGCCAGATCGGCGTGCGGCTGTTCGACCGCGCCGCCCGCCTACCCGTCCTGACCGAGGCCGGCCGGGCGCTGCTGGTCGAGGCGCGCGAGGTGGCCGGGCGCATGGACGCCTTCAAGGCCCGCGCCGCCAGCCTGGCCGGAGGGCTGGAGCCCGAGGTCTCGATCGTGGTCGACGTGCTGTTCCCGATGGTGGTGCTGACCCACGCCATCGGCGACTTCCAGCACCACTTCCCCGACACCACGTTGCGCATCCATGTCGAGGCCCTGGGCGCGGTGCTGGCGCCCGTGCTGGACGGCCGCTGCGCCTTCGGCGTGATGGGCTCGCTGCCCGACGCGCCGCCGGAACTGACGCGCGAGCGGCTGATCTCGCTGCGCATGGTGCAGGTGGCCGCCGCCGGCCATCCCCTGGCCGCCCTGCCCGGCCCGCTGAGCCCCGAGGACGTGGCGGGTCACATCCAGCTGGTGCTGACCGACCGTTCGAAGCTGACAGAAGGCCGGGAGTTCGGGGTGTTCTCGGCCCGCACCTGGCGGCTGGCCGACATGGGCGCCAAGCACGCCTTCCTGCGCGCGGGCCTGGGCTGGGGCGGCATGCCCTGGGATCGGGTCGAGGACGACATCGCCGCCGGCGACCTGGTCGAGCTGAAGATGCGCGACGCCCCGGCCGGCGGCTACATCATGCCCATGTACGCCGCCCATCGCGCCGACACACCGCCGGGTCCGGCGGGACGCTGGCTGATCGAGCGGCTGAAGGACACGGCGGAACGGTGTCCGGCGCCTTAGGCGGCCCAGCCCCCTCCGGCCCTTCGGGCCACCTCCCCCAAAGGGGGAGGATCTACACCGAGCAGATGCTCCCCCTCTTGGGGAGCTGTCGCGGAGCGACTGAGGGGGTTACGCCGCCTCGCCTCGCGCCCGAGCGGCCGGGTCATAGTTGAGGATCGGCGACAGCCACTTCTCGGCCAGGGCCAGGTCCCAGCCCTTGCGGCGGGCATAGTCCGCGACCTGGTCGAGATCGACCTTGCCGACGCCGAAATAGTGGCTCTGCGGGTGGCTGAAATAGAAGCCCGAGACCGCCGCGCCGGGGCTCATGGCGTAGCTCTCGGTCAGGATCATGCCGGTGGCCGCCTCGGCGTCCAGCAGCTTGAACAGCGTGCCCTTCTCGGTGTGGTCGGGCTGGGCCGGATAGCCGGGCGCCGGGCGGATGCCCTGGTACTTCTCGGCGATCATCACGTCGACGTCCTCGCACTCGTCGGCGGCGTAGCCCCACAGCTCGACGCGGGCCTTGTAGTGCAGCCACTCGGCGAAGGCCTCGGCCAGGCGGTCGGCCAGGGCCGAGGCCATGATGGCGCTGTAGTCGTCGCCGGCGTCCTTGAACTTCTTGACGATCTCGTCCTCGCCGTGGCCGGCGGTGACGGCGAAGCCGCCCATGTAGTCGGCGCCCTGCCCCACCGGCGCGACGAAGTCGGCCAGGGCCAGGTTGGCCTTGCCCTCGGACTTGTCCATCTGCTGGCGCAGGGTGAACAGGCGGGTCAGCTCGGTCGAGCGGGTTTCATCTGTATAGAGAACGATGTCGTCGCCGTCGGCCTGGGCCGGCCAGAAGCCGACCACGCCCTTGGCCCCGAACCACTTCTCGGCCACCACCTTGTCGAGCATGGCGCGGGCGTCGCGATAGAGGTCGGTGGCGGCCTGACCGACGACGTCGTCCTCCAGGATCTGCGGGAAGCGGCCGATCAGCTCCCAGCTGGCGAAGAACGGCGACCAGTCGATGAACGGGACCAGCTCCTCCAGCGACGGCTCGAAGGTCCGCGCGCCGATGAAGGCCGGCTTGGGCGGGACGTAGCCGGCCCAGTCGATGACGTACTTGCGCTTGCGGGCCTCGTCGATCGCCGTGCGGGCCTTGACCGTCTGGCCGCGGGCGTACTGCTCGCGCACCTTCACGTACTCGGCCCGGGTCTCGGCGATCACCCGGTCGCGCTCGTTCGCCGACAGCAGGTTGGAGACCACGCCCACCGCCCGGCTGGCGTCCAGCACGTAGGTGGTCGGACCGGCGCGATAGGCCGGCTCGATCTTGACCGCCGTGTGGGTGCGGCTGGTGGTGGCGCCGCCGATCAGCAGCGGCATGGTGAAGCCCTGGCGCTCCATCTCGGCGGCCACGAACACCATCTCGTCCAGCGACGGGGTGATCAGGCCCGACAGGCCGATCATGTCGACCTTGTGCTTGCGGGCCTCGTCGAGGATGCGGTCGGCCGGGACCATCACGCCCAGGTCGATGACCTCGTAGTTGTTACACTGCAGCACGACGCCGACGATGTTCTTGCCGATGTCGTGGACATCGCCCTTGACGGTGGCCATCAGCACCTTGCCGGCCTGCTCGCGCGGCTTGCCGGCCTTCTCGGCCTCCATGAACGGCTCGAGCCAGGCCACGGCCTGCTTCATAACGCGGGCCGACTTCACCACCTGGGGCAGGAACATCTTGCCCGAGCCGAACAGGTCGCCGACCACGTTCATGCCGTCCATCAGGTGGCCTTCGATCACGTGCAGCGGACGCTCGACCGACAGGCGGGCTTCCTCCGTGTCCTGATCGATATAGTCGGTGATGCCGTTGACCAGGGCGTGGGTGATGCGCTCGTTCACCGTGCCGTTGCGCCATTCCAGGTTGGCGGTCTGGACCTGGCTCTTGTCGCCCTTGTAGCGCGGGGCCATGTCGACCAGGCGCTCGGTGTTGGAGACGTTGGTCCGCTGCGGGCGGTTGAGGATCACGTCCTCGACGGCCTCGCGCAGTTCGGGGTCCAGGGTGTCGTAGACCGGCAGGTCGCCGGCGTTGACGATGCCCATGTCCATGCCCGCCTCGATGGCGTGGTACAGGAACACCGAGTGGATCGCGCGACGCACCGGCTCGTTGCCGCGGAAGCTGAACGACACGTTCGACACCCCGCCCGAGATGCGGGCGTAGGGACAGCGCTTCTTGATCTCGCGCGTGCCCTCGATGAAGTCGACGGCGTAGTTGTCATGCTCCTCGATCCCGGTCGCCACGGCGAAGATGTTGGGGTCGAAGATGATGTCTTCCGGCGGGAAGCCCACCTTGTCGACCAGGATGTTGTAGGCCTTCTCGCAGATCTCGATCTTGCGGGCGGCGGTGTCGGCCTGACCGACCTCGTCGAAGGCCATGACCACCACGGCCGCGCCGTAGCGCAGGCACAGCTGGGCCTGTTCGATGAACTTGGCCTCGCCCTCCTTCATCGAGATCGAGTTGACGATGGCCTTGCCCTGCACGCACTTCAGACCGGCCTCGATCACCTCCCACTTGGAGCTGTCGATCATCACCGGCACCCGCGCGATGTCGGGCTCGGCCGCCATCAGGTTCAGGAAGGTGATCATGGCCTGCTTGGAGTCCAGCAGGCCCTCGTCCATGTTGACGTCGATGACCTGGGCCCCGGCTTCCACCTGCTGGCGGGCCACGGACAGGGCGGCGGCGTAGTCGCCCTCGACGACCAGCTTCTTGAACTTGGCCGAGCCGGTGACGTTGGTGCGCTCACCGATATTGACGAAGACAGGTCTCATTGGGCTTTGCTCAAGGTCGATTGCAGGGCGGCGATCTGGGTGAGCCACGCGTCGTGGCCGTCACCCTCCTGCCAGAGTTCGTCGAGTTCGGAAGCCGGGGCCACCACGCGGGCCAGGGCCGACCGCGCCAGGGCGACCGAGCCTTCCGGCGGCGCGCCGAGGGCGGCTTTCAGCTCGCGGTGATTGTCGGGAAGGATCGTCGCCTCGCCGACCGCGGCCGCGACGATGGCGGCGGCGGCCACGGCGATCTGGCCCTCGGGGGCCTCCAAATAGCCCGCCGTCTTGGAGACGTGGTCGAGCGCCTGCGTGATCGTGCGCCAGCCGGGCGCCTCGGCCAGGTCTTCGATGAAGTCCAGCGCGTCGTCGTTGTCGAAAGGTCCGTGGGCCCAGGCGCTCATGGTCAGGCCGCCCCTTCGCTGACGCGTTTGGCGCGCGCGACCGCCAGGGCGATCTGGCCGTCCAGGAAGTCGCGGAACGCGATCCCCTGGGCCTTCAGCGACTTGGGATACAGCGAGGCGGCCGTCATGCCCGGCAGGGTGTTGATCTCCAGGAAGATCGGGCCGTTGGGGCTGACGATGAAGTCGCTGCGCGAATAGCCGCCGGCGCCCACGGTCTTGTGGGCCTTCAGGGCGGCGTCCTGCATGGCGGCGTTGATCTGCGGCGCGAAGGTGGCCGGGCAGATCTCTTCCGTCGTCTTGGCCAGGTACTTGCCGACATAGTCGAAGGCGCCGTCGGCCGGGCGGATTTCGACCGGCGGCAGGGCGAAGACCTCGCCGTCCTGCTCCAGCACCCCGCAGGTGGCCTCGAAGCCGGTCACGAAGGGCTCGATCACATAGGCCTCGCGCGCGGCGGCGGCCCGAAGCGCGTCCAGGTCGGCGGCCTGGCTGACGAAGATCAGGCCGTAGCTGGAGCCGTCGGCCACCGGCTTGGCGACCAGCTTGCCGTACTGGGCCAGCGCGGCTTCCGCATCGGCCAGCTCGACCGTCGAGGGGGCGACGACCCCGGCCTTGGCCACGGCGGCCTTGGTGGCGATCTTGTCGAAGGCCAGGCGGCTGGACTTGCTGTCCGAGCCGGTGAAGGCCACGCCCCGCGCCTCGCAGAGGGCCGCCAGGTCGCCGTTCTCGGCCGCGCCGCCGTGCATGCCCAGGAACAGCACGCGGTCCTCGGCCTTGGCCTTGTCGAGCGCGGCCTCGATGCCGCCGATCGGCGCGCCTTCGGTCGGCAGGTCGATCTCGAACGGCCGCTCATGGCCCTGCAGCACCGCGTCGCTGGCGATGTAGACCTGGTCGTCGGGCGCCCAGAACCACAGGTCGGCCTCGGGCAGCGCCTTGGCCAGAGCCTTGGCGCTGGCCACCGAGACCAGGCGCTCGCGGCTCATGCCGCCGAAGAGAAGAGTGGTGCGCATCTCTTAAGCCAGCTCGAACGGTTCCAGGCCCGCCAAGCGCATGGCCTTGGGACGCTCGGGGATGGCCCGGGGCTTCACGCCGCGCACCTCGTCGGCCACATGGCGGATGTGGTCGGGGGTGGTGCCGCAGCAGCCGCCCAGGATGTTGACGATGCCGTCCTTGGCCCACTCGTGCAGCTGGTGGCCGGTCTGGTGCGGCTCCTCGTCGTACTCGCCCATGGCGTTGGGCAGGCCGGCGTTCGGATAGGCGGCGACCAGGGTGTCGGCGATGCGGGCCATCTCGGCGATGTGCGGGCGCATCAGGTCGGCGCCCAGGGCGCAGTTGAAGCCCACGGCGAACGGCTTGCAGTGCTTGATCGAGTTCCAGAACGCCTCGGCCGTCTGGCCCGACAGGGTGCGGCCCGAGCGGTCGGTGATGGTGCCGCTGATCCAGATCGGCAGCTCCTCGTGGCCCTCGTCGCGCAGGTCCAGGATCGCCTTGATCGCGGCCTTGCAGTTCAGCGTGTCGGTGATGGTCTCGATCAGGAAGAGGTCCACCCCGCCCTCGTAGAGCGCCGCCACCTGCTCGCGATAGGCCTGGTAGACCTGGTCGAAGGTCACCTTGCGCGCGCCGGGGTCGTTCACGTCCGACGACATCGACAGCATCACGTTCAGCGGGCCGATCGAGCCGGCGATGAACTTCGGCGTGGCCGGGTTCTCGGCGTTCCAGCGGTCGGCCACCGAACGGCCGATGCGCGCGCCCTCGAAGTTGATGTCGCGTACGGTGACGGCGTCCAGGCCGTAGTCGGCCTGGGCGATGGTGGTGCCCGAGAAGGTGTTGGTTTCGGAGATGTCGGCGCCGGCGGCGAAATAGGCGTCGTGCAGCTCGGCCACCAGGTCTGGCCGGGTCAGGCACAGGATGTCGTTGTTGCCCTTCATCTGGCCGTCGTAGTCGGCGAAGCGCTCGGCGCGATAGTCGGCCTCGGACAGCTTCTTCTTCTGGAACATCACGCCCCACGAGCCGTCGAGGATCAGGATGCGGTCCTTGGCGGCGGCCTTCAGCGCGGCGATGCGTCCAGCTCGGGTGGTGAGATCGGTCATGGTCGGCTCCTGCCGGAGGGGGAGTCCGGCGTTCGGGGGTCTTTCTAGCGCTTCGCGAGGAAGCGGAACTCAAATCTGCCGGCGCGGGGCCGGCGTCACGGTTTGCGGGCGGCCTGCTGCTCGGCCAGCGCCTTGTCGAAGGCCGCCTCCGAGGTGGTGGCGTAGCGGGCCAGTTCGGTGGGATCGACGAAGGCGTTGACGTCGCCGCTCAGCATCTTCCTGCGCTTGGCCAGCAGGTTCCCCTGCTCCTCGTGGCTGGGCAGCATCACGTCGGTGGGCAGGGCCTTCAGCGCCGCGAAGGTGGCGCGGTAGTCGGCGACGATGGTCTTGTAGGTCTTGTTGCCCACCAGCACGTTGCCGGCCACCGAGGTCGAGCAGTTGAAGGTCACGTTCAGCGGCCGGTCGCGGTCGACCACCTGGGTGGTCCAGGTGGTGCAGCCGATCGTGTGGCCGGGCGTCAGGTGGGCGATCAGGGTGATCTCGCCCAGCTTCAGCTTCTGGCCGTCGCCGAACGCCTTGTCGACCTTCACGGCCGGGAACGGCGTCAGGCCGTTGTCGTTGTCGCCGAAGTGCTGGCCCTTCTCGAGCGCCGGCTCGTCGGGGCGCGAGGCCCAGACCTTGGCGCCGGTGTCGGCCTTCAACTGGGCCAGGCCGCCCGCGTGGTCGTAGTGGGCGTGGGTGTTGATCAGGATCTTCACGTCCGAGAGCTTGAAGCCCAGGGCCTGGATGTTGGCCTCGATCAGCTTGGCCCCGGCGGCCGACGGCCCGCTGTCGAGCAGCACGTGGCCCTCGGACGACGAGATCAGCCAGGCCGACAGGCCTTCGGAACCGACATAGTAGATGTTGCCGACCACCCGGTAGGGGCGGATCGGCTTGGTCCAGTTGGCCGGATCGTCGGCGTGCGCCGTCGTCCCGGCGACGCAGGTCGCCAGGGTCAGGGCCGCCAGGAGGATCGAGGCCGCCCGTTTCACGCCGCGGCCTCCGACGCCGTGGGCGCGGTTTCGCGCACGCCCAGCACGCGGCAGATCGCATAGACCAGGTCGGCCCGGTTCAGGGTGTAGAAGTGGAAGTCGCTGAAGCCCTGCTCCTGCAGCTTGGCGCACATCTCGGCGGCCACCGAGCAGGCGATCAGGCGGCGGGTGTCGGCGTCCTCGTCCAGGCCGTCGAACAGGTTGGCCAGCCAGCCCGGCACCGCCGTCTGGCAGGCGGCCGACATCTTCACCAGACCCTTGAAGTTGGTCACCGGCATGATGCCCGGCACGATCGGGATGGTGATCCCGGCCTTGCGGACCTTGTCCACGAACCGCAGGAAGGCGTCGGTGTCGAAGAAGAACTGGCTGATCGCCAGGGTGGCCCCGGCGTCGACCTTGGCCTTCAGGACCTCGACGTCGTGATCCAGCGACGGGCTCTCGGGATGCTTCTCGGGATAGACCCCGACCAGCACGTCGAACGGCGCGATGCCCTTGATCGCCGAGGTCAGCTCGGTGGCGTTCTTGTAGCCGTCCTCGCGGGGCACATAGACGCCGCCGATGCCGCCCTCGCCCGGAGGCGGGTCGCCGCGCAGCGACACGATGTGGCGCACGCCCGTCTCCCAATACTCGCGGATCACCTCGTCGACCTCGTCGCGGCTGGCGCCGACGCAGGTCAGGTGGGCGGCGGGCTTCAGGGTCGTCTCTTCGAGGATGCGCTTGACGGTGCGGTGCGTGCGCTCGCGCGTCGAGCCGCCGGCCCCGTAGGTCACCGAGACGAAGGCCGGGTCCAGCGGGGCCAGGCGCTTGATCGCCGCCCACAGGTTCTCTTCCATCGCTTCCGTCTTCGGCGGGAAGAACTCGAACGAGACGCGCGGGCGGTCGGTGCGCTCGCCGGCGCGGGCGACCGGACCCAGGACGCGGCGGGGAGTAGGAACGGTCATGCGGCGCTTCTTTCAGCGTTCTTGGCGGCGGTTCGGGTCACCGGACGGCGGGCCGTCCAGATCTTGACGGTCAACCCCTCGGCGGAGGTCGGCGGCAGGGCGATGTTGGCGTCCAGGACCAGGCCGGTGGCCTCGATCCAGGGGATGATCTCGGCGTCGGCGAAGCCCAGGCGGCGATGCTGGTGGCTCTCGCGCAGGGATTCGTGGTCGTGCGGCGCGAAGTCGGCGATCAGCAGCAGGCCGCCGTCGGCCACCAGGCGCGCGGCCTCGGCCACGGCCGCGGCGGGGTCGCCCAGATAGTGCAGCACCTGGTGGACGGTCACCAGGTCGGCGCAGCCGCCCGGCAGGCCGGTGGCGAAGATGTCACCGTGGCGCAGTTCGCACCGCGCCAGGCCCGCCTTGGCCACCTCGTCGCGGGCGATGTTCAGCATCTGCTGCGACAGGTCCAGGCCCAGGGCCATCCCCGCGCGGTTGCCGAACAGGGTCAGCATGCGGCCCGCGCCCGCGCCCAGGTCGACCATCTCGTCGAAGGGCCCCTCGCCCGCCGCCTGCAGGATGGCGGCCTCGACCTCGGCCTCGTCGACGTAGAGCGAACGGATCTCGTTCCAGCGCGCGGCGTTGCGGGCGAAATAGGCCTGGGCGCCGGCCGTGCGCTCGGCGCGCACCAGGGCCAGACGTTCGGCGTCGCCCTGGACGACGGGGTCGTGCGGATCGATCAGGTCGAGGGCCTGATCGATCACGGCGCGGCCGGGCGACTTCAGGGCCAGGCGATAGAAGACCCAGGCGCCGTCGGGAAACCGCTCGACCAGCCCGGCCTCGGCCAAAAGCTTCAGGTGACGCGAGACGCGGGGCTGGCTCTGGTCGAGGATCCGGCACAGCTCCAGCACCGACAACTCCTCGGCCGCCAGCAGGGCCAGCACGCGCAGGCGGGTCGATTCCCCCGCCGCGCGCAGCAGATCCACGACCTGTTCGGACGACACCTTCATAGGGGATATAAAGATATCTTTATGTCCGATTTGGCAAGCTAAATCCGATCCCGCGACGGCGAGACGCGACGCGGCTCAAGCGGACCGGCGCGGCAAACTATGCCTCGGCGGAAGGCTTTGACGGCTGCCAGAGCTCGATTTTGACCCCGGCCGGATCGATCATCCAGGCGAACTTCCCCATGCCTTCGTCGTCCTGCCGCCCGGTCGGCTCCACGCCCTCGGACGCCGCGCGGGCCAGCACCCCGTCCAGGTCGTCGACGATGAAGTTGATCATGAACCCGGCCTGGGACGGCTCGAAGTAGCGCGTCGCGGCGTCGAACGGCGCCCAGGTGACCGCCCCCACCTTGGGATGCTGGAACATCGCACCCCAATCCGACACCTCCAGGCCCAGCACCCGGGCGTACCAGCCCCGCAGCGCGGCCGGATCCTCGGCCTTGAAGAACACCCCGCCCAGTCCCAGGACCTTCGCCATCCTCAGCCTCCCAGTTCGTCCGCCCAGGCCTGCGACCAGGCCATCAGCGGCCAGAGGGCCTCGATCAGCGCCGCCCCGCGCGGGCTGAGACGATAGCCGTCCTCGGCCGACACGATATCAGCGGCGCGCAGTTCCGCCAGACGGGTGTTGAGCGTGCCGGGCGGCAGCTCGGCCGCCGCCTGCAGGGCGCGGAAGGTCAGGACCCGCCCCTCGCGCAGCTCCCAGACGATCCGCAGCGCCCCGCGCCGGCCCAGCAGGTCCAGCGCCGCCATGATCGGCTTGCCGGTCGTCGAGCCGCGAACGGCGCGCCCCGGCAGAGGCGCCTCCAGGGGCGCTTCATTTTTTGTAGCAATATCGCGATCCGTCATGATACAAATTTTGTAGCATGGAGGATTTCGCATGTCGCCCAGGATCGCCCCGGCCACGCCGCCCTACCCGCCCGCCGTCGCCCAGACGCTCGACCGGCTGAAGACCCCCGGCGACGAACCGCTGTCGCTGTTCCGCACCCTGGCGCGGGACGAGCGGCTGTTCGCCCGCTTCACCGGCGGCGGCCTGCTGGATCCCGGCCGCCTGCCCCTGCGCGAGCGCGAGATCGTCATCCACCGGACCTGCGCCCTGAACCGCTGCGGCTATGAATGGGGCGTGCACGCGACCCTCTTCGCGGAGGCCGCCGGACTCGACGCCGAACAGCTGGCCGCCACCACGACGCCGGGCGTCGCCGCCTGCTGGACCCCGCGCGAGGCGCTGCTGATCGCCTTCTGCGACGCGGTCCACGTCCAGGCCGATATCGACGACGCGCTGTGGGCGCGGCTGGTCGAGGCCTTCTCTGAGGAGGCGCTGATCGAGCTGATGATGTTGGCCGGCTTCTACCGGACGGTCAGCCTTCTGGCGAACGGCCTGCGGCTGGAACCGGAGGCCTTCGCGGCGCCCTTCCTGGCCTAGCCGCAGCGGTCGGCGACCTTGGTCCAGACCTCGCGAACCGTCACGGTCGGACCGTTGGACGCGGCGGCACCGCCCAGGCTGGCCTTGAGCGCCGCCAGCTGCTGCTTGGCGGCCTCGGCCTCTTCGGGCGGACCCGAGCGGATGGTCTCCTCGATCTGGGCGATGACCGGGGCCATGGCCGCCGTCGTGCGCGGGTCCGTCCCGGCCGCCGGCGCCGTGACGATCCGGGTCTCGAACGTGTGCTCCCAGCGCCCGTCCGCCAGCCGCCGCCAGTTGGACGACAGGGTCTGGCCGCCGGCGCAGACCGCCTGCTGGCTCGAGCCGCCGCCCGGAAGGGCGCTGTACGCCCGGTTGACGCAGGCCGCCGCGCCCGGCGGCGGGGGACCCGATCCCGAGCAGAAGCGGTTGGGCCCCTGCCCCGGATAGTCCTGCCGCGTCGTGGTCCCGTCGGGGGCGGACTGCTCGACCGTGACGTTCCCCGTCGCGCCGTCGACCCGCTGCACGGATTTCAGGACCATCGGCCCCGCGTGAGAGAGAGTGGTCGTCTCGGAGTCGATCCGGTACTCGCCCGGCGACGGATGGGTCGCGTCGGCCGCCAGCACGGCGACGGCCGACACCAGGGCGATCGCGCCGCCCAGGCCGAGGGCTTTCATCCGCGCCTAGCCGTCCACCGGCGAGGCCAGGGCCTCGCCCTTGAAGAACCGACGCAGGTTCTCGACCGTCAGCCCGACCATGGCCGGGATGCTGTCCAGGGTCGCGCCGGCCGTGTGCGGCGTCAGCACGGTGTGGGGCACGCCGGCCCAGCGCGCGGCCGGGGTCGGCTCGTGGTCGAACACGTCCAGCCCCGCCATGCCCAGGCGGCCGTCCTTGAGGGCGGCGATCAGGGCGTCCTCGTCGACCAGCGAACCGCGCGCCACGTTGACCAGCAGCCCCTGCGGCCCCAGGGCGTTGAGCACGGCCTCGTTGATCATGTGCCGGTTGGTGGCGTCCGGCCGGGCGCACACCACCAGGATGTCGCTGTCGCGGGCCAGGTCCAGCAGGCTCTTGGCGCGCGGTCGCTCGGTCTCCTTGGGGCGCGGCGCCCACCACGAGACCTTCAGTTCGAAGGCCTCCAGCCGCTGGGCCACCGCCTCGCCGATATGGCCCAGGCCGACGATGCCGGCCTTGCGGCCGCGCAGGCCGTGGCGGGGGCTCATCCGCTCCATGCTGGTCCAGTGGCCGCTGCGCAGCTTCTGGTCGCCCTCGACGATGCCGCGCCAGGCGGCCAGCACCAGGCCCACCGCGTGGTCGGCGACATCGGCGGCGTTCAGGCCGGTGGAATGGGTCACGGCGATGCCGTGCTGCTTGCACCATGGCACGTCGACGCCGTCATAGCCGACGCTGACGCAGGCGATCAGTCCCAGCCGGGGCATCTCCGACAGCAGGTCCTTGGCCAGCACCATCTCGCCGGCGTGGACGATGGCCCGCACCTGGCGACCCGGCCCGTCGAGGAACGCCAGCCGATCCGGATAGTCCCACAGCCTGTGCACCTGGTACGCCCCCTCGAGAAGCGGCTGCAGCGGCATCAGCATCTCGTGGGAAAGGACGATGTGGGGCTTTTCGGCGGGCGTTTGGGGCATGCCTGTTCTCCATCCCGAACGACGTTGGACCAACGCGGCCCACGCCTTCGCGATCTGTACCTGAAGATCGGAATCCAGTTCGCGGGATCAAGCTACTCCAGTTCCCCGCGAACGCCATCGGCGCCCCGATCCCGGAGATGTGATCACGCGAATCCTAATGACGCCCCTCGGCGAATTCCTCGATCATCTTGGCGCAGAAGGCCGGCAGGTCGTCCGGCTTGCGCGAGGTGACCAGACCCTGGTCGACCACGACCTCGCGATCCGTCCAGTGCGCGCCGGCGTTGCGCAGGTCCAGCTCCAGCGACGGCCACGAGGTCATGTGCTTGCTCTCAACCCCGCCCGCGTTGATCAGGGTCCAGGGGCCATGGCAGATCGCCGCGATCGGCTTCTTCTGGGTGACGAAGTGGCGGATGAAGGCGATGGCCTTGGGCTCCAGCCGCAAGGCGTCGGGGTTCATCACCCCGCCCGGCAGGACGAGGGCGTCGTAGGCGGCCGCATCGGCAGAGGCCAGTTCGCGGTCCACCGGCACGGCGGAACCCCAGCCATGGCTCTTCCAGCCCTTGATCTGGCCGGCCTTGGGCGAGACCACCTCGACGCTCGCCCCGGCGGCCTTCAGGGCCTCGACGGGCGTCTCCAGTTCCGACTGCTCGAAGCCGTCGGTGGCGAGGACGGCGACCTTGCGGCCGGCGAGGGTCTGATCGGGCATGGGGCCTCCGGGCTGGCGAGGAACTGGCCAGCGAAACCCGGCCGCGCGGCGATGGGTTCCCCGCGAAAGGCCAAGCTGTGAACCGTCGCCGCGCCGAAGGGTTTCATTTGCCGACGCGTCCTTTCGGCGCGCCAGGCCTGGAGAAAACTCCCATGATGATCAGAACGCTCGCCGCAGGCGTCGCGCTGGCCGCGCTCGTCTCGGGCGCCGCCGTGGCCGCGCCGCAAGCCAAGGCGGCCGCGGCCATCGGTCCGTCGCAGCCGATCCCCTACGCCCAGCTGGACGCCTATCTGAAGGCCTCGCCCAAGGTCCGGGCCAGCAAGGACTGGTGGAGCGGCTCGGCCTCGACCGGCATGTCCACCGACACCGCCGCCACGGCCCCGCCCGCCTCGACCTCGACGACCACCGACACCTCGGTGAACCCGTCGGCTTCGACCAGCATGCCCTCAGACTCCTCGACCAGCATGCCGTCCACGCCGCCGACCATGCCGGACTCGGCCACGCCCGCGCCCGGCTCGAACCTGCCCGGCTCGACCACGACGCCCGGCGCGCCGACCGAACCGAAGTAGGCTCCGGAACGAAGACGGGGCGACCCTTTCAGGCCGCCCCGTCCGAAGTCCGACGATCCGTCCGCGCCTAGCGGGCGAACTTCTGGAACTTGATGCGCTTGGGGATCAGGCTGTCGGCGCCCAGGCGGCGCTTCTTGTCTTCCTCGTACATCTCGAAGTTGCCTTCGAACCATTCGACGTGGCTGTCACCCTCGAAGGCCAGGATGTGGGTCGCCAGGCGGTCCAGGAACCAGCGATCGTGGCTGATGACCACGGCGCAGCCGGCGAACTCTTCCAGGGCCTCTTCCAGGGCCTGCAGGGTCTCGATGTCCAGGTCGTTGGTCGGTTCGTCGAGCAGCAGCAGGTTGCCGCCGGTGGCCAGGGTCTTGGCCAGGTGGACGCGGTTGCGCTCACCGCCCGACAGCAGGCCGACCTTCTTCTGCTGGTCGCCGCCCTTGAAGTTGAAGCTGCCGACATAGGCGCGGCTGTTGATCTCGCGCTTGCCGACGATCATCACGTCGGTGCCGCCGCTGATCTCTTCCCAGATGGTCTTGTTCGGGTCCAGCGCGTCGCGCGACTGGTCGACATAGGACAGCTTGACGGTCTCGCCGACCTTGACCGTGCCCTGGTCGGGCTGCTCGCGGCCGGTGATCAGCTTGAACAGCGTGGACTTACCCGCGCCGTTCGGGCCGATGACGCCGACGATGCCGTTCGGCGGCAGCTTGAACGACAGGTCCTTGAACAGCACCTTGTCGCCGTATTCCTTCTCCAGGCCGGTGACCTCGAGCACGACGTTGCCGAGGCGCGGACCGGGCGGGATCTGGATGTGGGCCTGGGTCTGGGCGGCGCGGGCGTTCTCCTGCGCGGCGACCATCTCCTCGTACGACGCCAGACGGGCCTTCGACTTGGACTGACGGGCCTTGGGCGAGCTGCGGACCCATTCCAGTTCGCGGGTGAGCGCGCGCTGGCGGGCTTCCGATTCCGACTGCTCCTGGACGACGCGCTTCTGCTTCTGCTCCAGCCAGCCGGAGTAGTTGCCCTCGTAGGGGATGCCCTTGCCGCGATCCAGCTCCAGGGTCCACTTGGTGACCTGGTCCAGGAAGTAGCGGTCGTGGGTGACCAGGATCACGCAGCCCGGGAACTCTTCCAGGTGGTGCTGCAGCCAGGCCACCGACTCGGCGTCCAGGTGGTTGGTCGGTTCGTCGAGCAGCAGCATGTCCGGCTTGCTGAGCAGCAGGCGGGCCAGGGCGATGCGGCGCTTCTCACCGCCCGACAGGCTTTCGATGTTGGCGTCGTTGGGCGGGCAGCGCAGGGCGTCGATGGCCATCTCGACCTTGGAGTCGATATCCCACAGGTCGCGGGCGTCGATGATCTCCTGGAGCTTGGTCATCTCCTCCATGAGTTCGTCGGAGTATTCCTCGCCCAGCTTGTTCGCCAGCTCGTTGTATTTGTCGAAGACCTTCTTGTCCTCGCAGTCGGCGATGACGTTGCCCCAGACATCCAGGGTCGGGTCCAGCACCGGCTCCTGCGGGAGGTAGCCGCGCTTGATGCCGTCGGCGGCCTTGGCCTCGCCCGAGAATTCCTTGTCGAGGCCGGCCATCACCTTCAGCAGGGTCGACTTACCCGAGCCGTTGACGCCCACGACGCCGATCTTGGCGTCGGAGTAGAACGACAGCCAGATGTTCTCGAAGACCTTCTTGCCGCCGGGATAGGCCTTGGTCAGGCCTTGCATCTGGAAAATATATTGCTGAGCCATGGGGGGCGTCGGCCTCTTCGGTATTTTCGGATCGGGGGTCGGGCGCTCAGATAGCCTTCGGGGCGGGTTTACGCAATCTCGGCCGCTCCCGGACTCCGCCTCGCCGATGGCGAATTGTCTCGACGGCGGGTCTGTTGATACCAAGAGGGACGAACCGCGGCTCGCCTGGGGGATTTCGCCGCCATGATCAAGCGCCTCGCCCTGCTCCTGTCGCTGGCCTTGGCGGCCCCCGTGACCGCGCAGGAGATCAAGGGCGGCCGCCACGCGGGCGAGCTCGCGGTCGCGACCGGCGCAGCGACGGCGATCGACGGCTCGTCCATGCCCTACGAGATCGGCACACTCTACGTGCCCGAAAACCGCGACAAGCCCGGGAGCCGGCTGATCGGGGTGGGCTTCGCCCGGGTGAAGGCGACCCGGCCCACCGGCGCGCCGCCGATCGTGCTGCTGGCAGGCGGGCCCGGCGCCACCATGCTCGACATCGTGCTGGACCACGACGAAGCCGCCCGGCGCAGGGTCAAGGTCTGGCAGGCCTACGCCGAGGTCGCCGACTTGGTCGTCATCGAACAGCGGGGCTACACCCTGCGGGGCGACCTGATGACCCTGAAGACCCCGCCCCTGCCCCTGGATCGGCCGGGCGCGACGGCCGACGACGTGGCCATGGTGCGCGACATGGCCCGCCGCGCCCAAGCTGCCTACCCCCGGGCGGACCTGTCCGGCTACAGCATCGGCCAGATCGCCGACGACGTGGCCGACCTGGCCCACGCCCTGGACTATCCGAAGATCAGCCTGGTCGCCGCCAGCTTCGGGTCACAGTGGGGCTTCGCGGTGATGAAGCGTCATCCGGGCCTGGTGGCGCGGGCGGTGATCACGTCGGCCGAGCCCCTGGACTACGGCTATGACATGCCGTCCCAAGTCTACGCCGTCTACCAGCGCATCGCCTGGGAGGCAGACCGGGATCCCGGCCTGAAACCTTGGATGCCGCCCGGCGGGCTGCTGGCGGCGATCGAGGCCACGCGCGCGCGACTCGAGACCGCGCCGGTGACGGTGGCCACGCCGGACGGAACGGTCGTCCTGGGCGTCGAGGACTATCAGTACGCCCTGCTGGACGCCGCCCAGCACGCGGCCGGCTTCCCACGCTTCGTGCTGGATGCCTATCACGGCCGCTATGACGCCTGGGCCCGCGACGCGATCGCCGAACGCGCCGCCGGCGAGCGCTCGCTGATCAATCCCCTGATCAACATCGGCCTGGACATGACGGCTGAGCGGAAGGCCCTGCTGCGGACCGATCCGGCCTTGCCGGTCATCGGCCGATGGGACTTCGAGTCCTACATACAGACCAAGGGCGAATGGCCCACGCCCGACGCGGGCGACGCCTTCCGGCGGCCGGTGCGCGACACGACGCCGATCCTGTTCGTGCAAGGCGACTGGGACCCCTCGACGCCGATCGAGAACACCCTGGCCATGCTGCCCTGGTTCCCCAACGCCCGGATGATGATCCTTCACCGGGCCCAGCACGGCGGGACCTTCCAGTGGCTGCGGACACGTCCCGAGCTGGCCGCCAAGGCCTACGAGTTCCTGCGCTCTGGTTCCCTGGAAGATCTGCCCAGCCAGGCGGACCTGGATCCGGTGACCTTCGCCCGGCCCGAAGCCCCGCCCCCGAGCCCGTAAGGCTTTCAACGTCGTCATCGTTTGTTCGCCGGACTGTCGAACAGTCGACACACGGCCGTCGCCGAGGCGTCACCGAGCACTGTTACCGCAGCTCTCCAAGCCGGCGCCGCTCCCCTGAGCGCCGGCGTGGGGATCCAATCGATGAAACGACACCTGATGCTGGGCGGGGCCTTGTGCGCCCTGCTGTCGGCCACGCCGCTCCTGGCCCTGGCCGCCGAACCCGCCGCGGCCGCGGCTCCCGCCGACGCCGCTCCGGCCGACGCCAACGAAGTCGACGCGGTCATCGTCCTGGGCCAAGGCCAGAGCCGCCAGGTCCAGACCATCAACACCACCCAGATCGAAGTCCTGGCCGCCGGCTCCAGCCCGCTGCGCGCCATCGAGAAGCTGCCGGGCGTCAGCTTCCAGTCGGCCGACGCCTTCGGCGCCTACGAGTGGTCGACCCGCGTCGCCATCCGCGGCTTCGACCAGAGCCGCCTGGGCTTCACCCTGGACGGCGTGCCGCTGGGCGACATGAGCTACGGCAACTACAACGGCCTGCACATCAGCCGCGCCGTCACCAGCGAGGACCTGGGCAAGGTCGAGCTGGCCCAGGGCGCCGGCTCGCTGTCGACCGCCTCGACCTCGAACCTGGGCGGCACGCTGCAGTTCTTCACCCGCGACCCGTCGCAGGAGTTCCACGTCCAGACCAACGCCACCCTGGGCTCGGACTCGATGTACCGGGTGTTCGGCCGCGTCGACACCGGCGCCATCGAAAGCCTGGGCGGCCTGCGCGCCTACGTCTCGGCCGTCGACCAGAAGGCCGACAAGTGGAAGGGCGGCAGCGAGCAGAAGCAACGCCAGTACGACGCCAAGATCGTGCTGCCCCTGGGCGAGGCCGGCTCGCTGACCGCGTTCTATAACCACTCCGAACGCCGCGAGCAGGACTACCAGGACATGTCGTTCGACATGATCAAGCGCCTGGGCCGCGACTGGGACAACTTCCAACCCGACTGGGCCAAGGCCATCGGCGTCGCCACCGTGCTGAACAACCCGGCCTACTACGCCGGCCCGACCCCGATCCTGAACGGCGGCTACTGGACCGGCGTGGGGACCAACCCCTACGCCCAGTACGGCGTGGCCACGCCCGACGACGCCTACTACGCCGGCGCCGGCATTCGTGACGACGACATCTACGCCGTCACCCTCAAGCACGACCTGGGCGACAAGGCCCGCTTCGACCTGACGGGCTACGGTCACAAGAACCAGGGCCAGGGCCTGTGGTACACGCCCTACACCGTCAGCCCCGGCTACGGCACGGTGGGCTCCAACGCCGCCCCGCTGTCGATCCGCACCACCGAGTACGACATCGACCGCAAGGGCCTGATCGGCAACGTCTATGTCGACCTGGGCAGCCATGCGATCAGCGCCGGCTTCTGGACCGAGGACAACGACTTCCACCAGGCCCGCCGGTTCTACGCCGAGACCCTGGACCACCCGTCGCGCGACCCGCTGGACTTCCAGTCCAACCCGTTCCTGACCTCGTGGGAATACAAGTTCAACACCAAGACCACGACCGGCTACATCCAGGACGTCTGGTCGGTGACCGACGCCCTGAAGGTCAACTTCGGCTTCAAGGCCCTGAAGGTCGAGAACGAGGTCAAGTCGATCGTCGGCAGCCTGAACGGCAAGATCGAGAGCAAGGACAGCTTCCTGCCCCAGATCGGCGTCGTCTATGATCTGGACAACGGCGTGGAGCTGTTCGGCGGCTACACCGAGAACATGGCCGCCTTCGTCTCGGCCGCCACCTCGGGTCCGTTTGCCTCGCAGAACCAGGCCGTGGTCGACTACATCCGCGACAACCTCGAGCCCGAGACGTCCAAGACCTTCGAAGGCGGCGTGCGCTACCACAACGACCGCTTCCAGGGCGTGGCCGCGCTCTACCACGTCGACTTCGAGAACCGCCTGGACAGCGCCAGCACGGCCCCGCCGATCCTGGGCCTGCCCGCGGTGCTGTCGAACGTCGGCGCGGTCGAGACCAAGGGGATCGAGCTGGCCGGCCAATACCGCCTGACCGACGCCTGGTCGCTGTACGGCTCCTACGCCTACAACGACTCCCAGTACAAGGACGACGTCCCGGGCGCGAACGGCGCGGTGGCCATGCACACCGAGGGCAAGGACGTGGTGTTCACGCCCAAGCACCTGCTCAAGGGCACGCTGGGCTACGACGCCGGCCTCGGTCTCTTCGCCAATCTCGGCGTCAGCTACACCAGCTCGCGCTGGTACACGTTCGAGAACAACGGCGGGAAGGTCGACGGCTTCACCGTCGCCGACCTCACCGTGGGCTACCGCTTCAACGGCGAAACCAACGCCTGGCTGCGCGGCCTCGAAGTCCAGGCCAACATCACCAACCTGACCGACGAGGACTACATCTCGACGGTGGGTTCGGGCGGCGCGGCCAAGGCCGACCCGGCCGGCACGGCCATGACCCTGCTGCCGGGCGCCCCGCGCCAGTACTACGTGACGATCCGCAAGCAGTTCTAGGCTTCGGCGTCAAAGCATCGAGAGGGGGTCGGAAGCACGTCTTCCGGCCCCTTTCTCGTGTCCGGACAGGATTCCGCCGCTGTCCCGACAGGGCTTTGCTGGTCTTTCGCGGCGGGGCGGGCCGTTCTGCGGACATGACCGAGACACATCCCTCCCCCGCCCGATCCGCCGCCGGCCTCGGCCGCGAGATCCTCGACATCGCCCGCACCGTCGGCCTGGCCCTGACCACCGCCCTGGCCTTGCGGATCGTGCTCTTCCAGCCCTTCACCATCCCCTCGTCCTCGATGGAGCCGGGCCTCGTCACCGGCGACTACATCGTGGTCTCCAAGCTGGCCTACGGCTGGAGCCGCGCGTCGCTGCCCCTGAACCCGCCGCTGTTCGAAGGCCGCCTGCTGGAGCGCACGGCTCGACGCGGCGACGTGGTGGTGTTCCGGCTGCCGCGCGATCCGTCCCAGACCTGGATCAAGCGCGTGATCGGCCTGCCCGGCGACCGGGTCCAGGTCCAAGGCGGCCAGGTCTTCGTCAACGGCCAGGCCCTGGCGCAAACGGCCATCGGCCTGACATGGGACCACGATGCGCCGGACCGGCGGGTGCTGGCCGCCGAGGAGCGCGCCCCCGACGGCCGCCGGTACGTCACCTATGACGGCGGACCTGGCCAGCCGGGCGACGACACCGACGTCTATGTCGTGCCGCCGGGCCAGTACTTCGTGATGGGCGACAACCGCGACAACTCGCTGGACAGCCGCTTTCCGCGCGAGCTGGGCGTGGGCCTGCTGCCGGCCGAGAACCTGGTGGGCCGGGCGAAGGTCGTGCTGCTGTCCTGGCGACCGGGCGCGTCCATCCTCAAGCCCTGGACGTGGCTGGACCTGCAGTGGGACCGCTTCCTGAAGCCGATCCGGTAACGGCTGGGGACATGCCCTCGCGCGTGTCCCCATCAGCATGCACCGAGCCAGGACCTGGGGACACGCCCAAGGGCATGTCCCCGTCAGCGCCGGCTGAACTCCTCGCGGCTCAGCACGCCGTCATGGTTGGCGTCCAGGCGCTCGAAGGCCGCGTGGGCGGCGAGCGGACGGGCCAGCGAGGGGGCGGCGACCGCGCCGACGGCCAGGCCGGCCACCGCGGCGGCCACGACCCGCCACACCAGGTTGGACCGGCCGGGCCTGGCCGTCCGGCCTTGCAGTTCCTGATCGATGAAGACGCGGACCGCCTCGCTGGCCGTGCGCCGCGTCTCGCGGCACCGCGCCATGAAGGCGACCTTGGTCTCGTACGGCAGACGGACCTCGAGCATCTCGCTCTTCTTGGGCGGCTTGCCAGCGCTCATGGGAACATCCTCTCGGCCTAGGCCCGAGAGCTAGCATCTTTCCCAGCGGCCAAAAAGAAAGCCCGGACCAAACGGACCGGGCTTTTGAAGTCGTTAGGGAGGAAACGCCCAGGAAGGGCAGAGGCGCTCGGCGCCTCACGGGGCTGCTGGTACCGCTAACAGCGTGCGATTGCAAGCGATTCCCAACACGGAAGGCGCGGCGAGCTGACGCACCCGTCGCTCGCCGCTTCCCCGCCCCTACTCGGCCGCCTCCTCCTCGTACTGGACCGGGGCGGCCTCGACCGCCAGGCCCAGCTTCTCGGACATCAGCAGAGTCAGCAGGGCCTGCATCACGCCGCCCGAAGCGCCCTCGCCGCCCGCGCCGGTGATCTGGACCTTGGGCACCACGTCGACGCCGCTGGTCTCCAGGGCCTCGGCGAAGCGCTCGGCCACCTGGCGGGCCAGCTGGTAGCGGGCGCCGCCCGAGGCCTCGACCTGGCTGGCGATGGCCTCGGCGGTGGCGAGACCGACCTTGGTCACCTTCTCGGCCTCGGCCCGCGCCAGGGCCACGACCTTGCCGGCCTCGCCCTCGCCGAGCAGGCGGGTGGCGTCGGCCTCGGCCTTGGCCAGGGTCCGGCGCTGCTGGGCCTCCTGCTCCGAGCGGGCCAGGTTGGCCTTACCGGCGTTCTGCTGCACCTGGATCGACAGCTGGCTCTCGGTGATCGCCGTCTGCTGCTTGGCCAAGGCCTCGGCCTCGCGCAGCTCGCGCTCCTTCTGGGCGGCGAACTTCTGCCGCTCGTAGGTGCCGACCTGCTCGTCGGCGATCTGCCGCTGGCGCAGCTGGGTCAGGATCTTCTCGATCTGGTCGTCGCCGCTGGCCGAGGGACGCGGCGTGCCGATCAGGACCTCCTGGAGCTCCAGGTTATAGAGGCCGAACTTGGCCTTCATCTCCTCGCTCGACTGGCCCTGGATCGCGCTGCGGTCCTGCAGGAGCTCGATCAGGGTGCGGGTCTGGCCGATGTTCTTGAAGTAGGCGCTGACCATCGGGTCCAGGGTCTGCTCGACCAGCTTCTTGATATCGCCGAACCGTTGGATGACCAGCGGCGCCTTGCGGTAGTCGATGTGGACCACGACCGAGACCGGCAGGGTCGGCTCGAACGCGTCGCGGGTGATCAGCGACACCTCGGCCAGGTTCTCGTCGAACTTGTGCGAGCCCACGGCCATCGTCTCCCACTTCAGGATGAAGTTGGTGGTCGGCACCATGGTCACGCGGCCGGCATAGGTGTTGAAGGCGTACTTGCCCGGCAACAGCGGGTCGCGCCAAACACCGCGCTCGCCGTTGGCCACCAGCTCGCCGTGGCGATAGCCCTCGCCCGACGTGTCTGCGCCCAGCGCGCCGGTATAGGACACCACCACGCCCACCTGGCCGACCTCGACCACGGTCTTGTTGATCCGCTCGACGGTCGCGAACAGCCGGTTGATGTAATAGGTGCCTTCGACCAGCACCTGCAGCTGGCGACCCTTGCGGCCGCCGGCGGCCAGGAACTTGCCGGCCTCCTGGAAGCTGTTGTGGAAGGTCGCCGGATCGTCCGGGTCGCCGCCCACCAGCGGCGCGATCAGCTCGCCCGACGGCAGCCCTGGGCCGTCATGCACGGTGATCACCCCGATCTGGTCGTCGGCGTCCTTGATCACGACCGGTTCGAAGCCGCCGCGCTCCTCGATGATCTCCGACATCTGGGCCAGCAGGGCCGCCTCGTCGCGGTCCAGGCTGAGGGCGAAGGTCCGGTCCTTGGTCACCACCACGAACTGGGCCAGGTTTATCGCATAGGCGCCCTCGCGCAGGATCTTGCGTTGCGGGCCCTTCTGGCCGCCGGCCTCGAGGAAGGCGCGGGCGTTCTGGAAGTCGACGCCCTCGGGGTGCGTCGCCAGGGCCTGGTCGGCCTGCAGCGGCGCGCCGTCGCGGGCGAAGACGTAGCCGATCCGCCCCTGCGGAATCGTCACCAGGGTCTGGACGTGCAGCCGGTACTGGAACGGGAAGAAGAAGTGCAGGCCGCCGCGCAGGACGTCGGGCTGGAAACCCGCCTCCTCCTTCAGCGCGATCAGGCCGCCGGCGATCGAACCGCGCCGGCTCCACAGCTTCTCCACCACCGCCACGCGGTTGTTGCCGATGTAGCGGATCATACCCGACAGCGCGACGAACGCCGCCAGAGCGAGCACGACGAAAAGCGCCGAACCGACCAGCGGTCCCAACGCCAAGACGTTAGACATTTAGGTAGCCCCATATGGCCGCCTGGGAAGCGATCATCGCTCCATGAAACAGCGGCCACGCTTCAGGTATGCATGCTGCGGCGCAGCGCAATCATGGGGCGATCACATCGGATCACGGACGCGAGAACTTCGTTACGGGAAGTTTATCCGACTAGTTTTCTCCCACTTCCCTGCTGACAACGGCCGCGCTTCTGCATAGCGTCCCGCGCCATGATCAGACCCTCGCTCCTGGCCATCGCGGCCTGCCTCGCCCTGTCGTCGCCGGTCCTGGCGGAAAAACTGACCCCGGAGCGGATCTTCGCCGACCCGGCCCTGAACGGTCCCACGGCCAAGGGCGTGGCCCTGTCGCCGGACGGCAAGCGGGTGACCTATCTGAAGGGCAAGGCCGAGGCGGCCAACGTCCAGGACCTGTGGGCGGCCGACGTCAAGGGCGGCGAGCCCTACCGGCTGATCGACTCGGCGGCCCTGTCGTCGGGCGGCAAGGAGCTGTCGGAAGCCGAGAAGGCCCGCCGCGAACGGGCCCGCGTCTCGGCCCGCGGCATCGTCGAATACAGCTGGGACGAGGAAGGCCGCTTCATCCTGGTGCCGCTGGACGGCGACCTCTATCTGGACAGCGTCGCCGACGGCAAGGTCACCCGCCTGACCCAGACCCCGGGCGACGAGGTCGACGCCAAGGTCTCGCCCAAGGGCGGCTTCGTCTCCTACGTCCGCGACCAGAACCTCTACATCAAGCCGGTGGCCGGCGGGGCCGAGAAGGCCCTGACCACCGAGGGCAAGGACGCCCTGTCGTTCGGCACGGCCGAGTTCGTCGCCCAGGAGGAGATGGACCGCTTCACCGGCTACTGGTGGAACCCCGCCGAGACCAGCATCGCCTATACCCGCGTCGACGAGAGCACGGTCGACGTGATCCCGCGCGCCGACATCGGCCCGGGCGGCGCCACGGTGGTCGAGCAGCGCTATCCGCGCGCCGGCCGTCCCAACGCCGTAGTCGACCTGTTCGTCCAGGACCTGGCCACCGGCAAGACGGTCCAGATCGACCTGGGCCCGAACAAGGACATCTATGTCGCCCGCGTCGACTGGTCGGCCGACGGCAAGACCCTGTACGTCCAGCGCCAGACCCGCGACCAGAAGACCGTCGAGCTGATCGCTTATGACCCGGCCACGGGCATGGGAAAGACCATCGTCACCGACACCGACGCCCACTGGATCGAGCTGGGCGACGACTTCAAGCCGCTCAAGGACGGCACGTTCCTGTGGTCGTCCGAGAAGTCGGGCTACAAGCACCTCTACCACTACGCCGCCAGCGGCAAGCTGATCGCCCAGATCACCCAGGGCGACTGGCCGGTGAACGCCCTGGAGGGCGTGGACGAGGCCCGCAAGACGGCGATCTTCTCGGCCTCGATCGACACCCCGCTGGAGCGCCGCATCTACGAGGTCTCCTATGCCAAGCCCGGCAAGCCCAAGGCCCTGACCCCGGCCGGCGGCTGGTGGACGGCCAAGGTCGCCGAGACCGGCGGCGCCTTCACCGCCGGCTACAGCGATCCCAAGACCCCGCCGCAGACCGCGCTTTACGACAACACCGGCAAGCGCGTCCGCTGGATCGAGGAGAACAGGCTCGACGCCAGCCACCCCTACGCGCCCTACGCCGCCACCCTGCCCGTCCCCGAGTACGGCACACTGAAGGCTTCGGACGGCGAGGTGCTGCACTACGAGATCCTCAAGCCGGTCGGCTTCGACCCGGCCAAGAAGTATCCGGCCATCGTCTCGGTCTACGGCGGCCCGCACGCCCAGACCGTCAGCCGCTCGTGGCAGAAGGTGTCGGAGCGTCCGTACCTGGAAGACGGCTACGTCATCTTCAAGCTGGACAACCGCGGCAGCACCAACCGCTCGGCTAAGTTCAAGCGCGCCCTGGACCGCCGCATGGGCACGGTCGAGGTCGAGGACCAGCTGGCCGGCGCCAAGTTCCTGGCGGGCCTTCCTTACGTCGACGCCGACAAGCTGGGTGTCATGGGCTGGTCGTACGGCGGGTTCATGACCCTGATGCTGATGACCGCGCCGGACACCCCGTTCAAGGCCGGCGCCGCGGGCGCTCCGCCCACGGAATGGGGTCTGTACGACACCCACTACACCGAGCAGTTCATGGGCAAGCCGGACGAGAACAAGGACGGCTACGCCAATTCCGACGTGCTCAACCGCCTGAAGAACCTCAAGCCCGGCAGCCTGCTGCTGCTGCACGGCATGGCCGACGACAACGTCATCTTCGAGAACAGCACCCGCCTGATCGCGGCGCTGGAGACCAAGGCCATCCCGTTCGAGATGATGCTCTATCCGGGAGAGCGCCACAGCGCGCCCGGCAGCAAGACCAAGGGCCTCCACGTGCTGAAGACGCACCTGGAATTCTTCGATCGGCAGCTGAAGGGGCAGTAGGCGAAGCGGGGGACACGCCCTTGGGCGTGTCCCCAGAGCTCGCACGGCGGTTGGGGACACGCCGCAAGGGCATGTCCCCGCCCCTACTCCGTCCCGAGCCTCTCCAGCACGAACTCAGCTCGAGCGCCGACGCCGGCCTTCGGCAGGATCGTCACCGCGTAGTCCAGCCGCTCATAGGCTTCCAGCAACCGCCCATACTCCGCCGACGCCGCCTCGAACCCGTGGAGCCGCTCCGGGTCGTTGACGTAGATCTCCGGCCAGGGTGGGGCCAAGAACACTTGGCGGTGGTAGCGATGGGTCCGGCCCAGCGGCTCTAAAGCCGCTTCGCCCGTCGCGTGCTCCAGGGCCGCCGCGGCGTCGACCAGGCCCCGGTCGAAGAACACCCAGCCTTCGGCCACCGCCGCGACCTCGCGATCCGCTAGGGCCATGGCGACGGCCCGCCGCGCGAAAGCCGCCGGATCGACCCAAGGTAAGGCCGCCCCGTCGCCGGCCAATTCCTCCAGCACGATCCGCCGCCCGGGTTCCTCCACAATGACATGGCCTCGCCGCCGGAGTTCCTCCAGCAAGGTCGACTTGCCGCCGCCGGAACAGCCGGAGATCACGACGAAACGGTTCAAGGTCGAGCCTCCTTCCAATTCCCCCTCTCTCTTTGAGAGAGGGAGGGACCCGCCGCGAAGCGGTGGGAGGGTGAGTGGTTACAGTCTCTCAGGACGAAGCGGTGACGAAGACGGATCTGGATCGACGGCCGTACCGACAGTGGACATCTGGATTGTTTCGAAAGGGCTCGACGGCTGCGGGTTTGCCGGCCGGCGGTGAAACCACTCACCCTCCCACCGCCTGCGGCGGCGGGCCCCTCCCTCTCTCAAAGAGAGAGGGATTCTGAAGCGCCTATCCTATGCGGATAGCGAACGAACCCGAGCGAAATCAACGTCCTGAACTTTCTCGACCCCGATCTGTCCCCACCTTCCAAACCCGCCGTATCCTGTACCCACCTCGCCGCACCGGAAAGGGCGCATGGCCAGCGACCGATGCGGCGGCGGGGGGCGATCGAGCGGGACTGGGCTGGAGGGGGTTACTCCAGCGTGTCCGGGGACTTCCATCGTTGGGGAGCCCGCCCGCCGTCGGCGTCGAACGGGGACAAAGCGCGTGTTCGCCCTTAGGCCCGCGCCCCCGGCGGCCGGGAAAGCTGGAAACAGCCGCCCCGGGTCCGGCTAAGCCTCAACAGGGCTGCCCACCGGACGCTGGCGGATAACGCATCGCGCGGAGCGACTGGCTTCGTCGAAACGGTACACACTTTTGCACTCCGGACGTCGTCCGGCGCTCCGCGTCCCTTTCCACCAGCTCACAGCCATTGGCGTGGGATCACACCGACTTGCCCCCACCTGGCGGCTTCGCCGCCTGTCCGCCCCCGTAGGGGGCGGAGCCTTCGCACCAGCGCTCTCCCCCCGCGGGGGAAGACGACCGCGAAGCGGTCCGTAGGGGGCAAGTGTTCGCCGCACCGCCCTTGACTTCCGTAGCGAAAGAAAACGAACCTTCGCATGCGAAACAATCCAAGGCCCACAGCGTGACCTCCTACACCGACCTCCTCGCCGCCATGACCGCCGCCGACACCGGCTTCACCGCCCCAATGAAGGTCAATGTCACCGACGACTGGCGCCAGGGCCGCACCACCTATGGCGGTCTCAGCGCGGCGCTGTGCGTCGAGGCGGCCCAGCGGACCTTCGCCGACGCCCCGCCCCTGCGCTCGGCCCAGTTCGCCTTCGTGGGGCCGGCGGCGGGCGAGCTGTCGATCCAGGTCAGGCCGCTGCGCCAAGGCAAGTCGACCCTGTTCGTCGCCGTCGACCTGGTGGGCGAGCAGGGCGTGGCCACCCACGGCGTGCTGACCTTCGGCGCGGCCCGCGCATCGGTGGTGGCCTATGGCGAGGTCCCCTGCCCGACCGTGGCCCCGCCGCAGGCCTGCGAGCCCTTCTTCCCTGGCGAGCGCGGCGGCCCCAACTTCACGGGGCAGTTCGAGGTGCGCATGGCCGGCGGGGCGCGACCGCTGTCGGGCGGGGCTCCGGAATACCTGCTGTGGATCCGTCACCGCGACCCGGCCGCCCGCACGCTGTCGGCCCTGGTCGCCCTGGCCGACACCCCGCCGCCCCCGGCCATGACCCTGTTCCCGACCTTCGGCCCGATCTCGACCATGACCTGGGCCCTCGACATCGTGGGCTTGCCGGATGCGAAAGACGACGGCTGGCGGCTGCTGCGCAGCCGGGCGGAGACCATCGCCGACGGCTATTCGACCCAGGAGATGCACCTGTGGGACGCCGCCGGAACGCCGTTGATCGTTGCGCGGCAGAACGTGGCGGTGTTCATCTGAGGACTGGCCAAGTTGGGGGACGACGCGTGACTCGGAAGACCTTGCTGATCGGCGGCGCGATGGCCGCGCTCCTGTCCTGCGCGACGCCTTCGCTGGCGGCCCCGGCCCCTCAAAAGTCGAGCGTCATGGACGCCAAGACGCCGGACGAGTTCCTCAAGGCCCTGGCGGGGCCCCGCGACTTCGACATCATGCCGCGTGGCGGCTCCATCACCGAGACGCAGGCCAGCCTGAGCCGCGGCAGGTCCACCGCGAACGACGAGGTCCTGTACCTGCTCTGGGCCTATCACATCCACAACTCCAAGCTCCACGCCGTCATCGCCCTGAATCCGCACGCCCTGGCCGACGCCCGGGCGCTGGACGCCGAGCGCCAGGCCGGCAAGGTCCGGGGGCCGCTGCACGGCGTGTCGATCCTGCTGAAGGACAATATCGAAAGCGCCGACGACACGGCCACCACCGCCGGCTCGCTGGCGCTGAAGGACAATGTCACCAACCGCGACGCCCCGCTGGTCAAGCGACTGACCGACGCCGGCATGGTGATCCTGGGCAAGACCAACCTGTCGGAATGGGCCAACATCCGCTCCAACCACTCGATCAGCGGCTGGAGCGCGGTGGGCGGCACGGTGCGCAATCCGTATGTGCTGGACCGCAGCGCCTGCGGCTCGTCCAGCGGTTCGGGCGCGGCGGTGGCGGCGTACCTGGCCCCGGCGGCGATCGGCACCGAGACCGACGGCTCGATCACCTGCCCCGCCGCGATCAACGGCCTGGTCGGCCTCAAGCCCACCGTCGGCCTCGTCTCGCGCACCCACATCGTGCCGATCAGCCACAGCCAGGACACCGCCGGCCCGATGACCCGCACGGTCACCGACGCGGCCCTGGTGCTGACCGCCATCGCCGGCTCCGACCCCGCCGACCCGGCGACCAAGGAGGCCGACGCCCGCAAGACCGACTACGCCAAGGGGTTGTCGAAGGACGCCCTGAAGGGCGTGACCCTGGCCGTCGCACGCTTCTACACCGGTTATTCGCCGGGCACGGACGCGGTGTTCGAGCAGGCGCTGAAGGACCTCAAGGCCCAGGGCGCGACCCTGGTGGACGTGAAGGATTTCGACGAGGGCCCGATCGGCAAGGCCGAGGGCGTGGTGCTCTACACCGAGCTGAAGGTCGACCTGAACGCCTACCTGGCCTCGACCGACCCGGCCAAGGTCAAGACCCGCACGCTGGAGGACCTGATCGCCTTCAACAAGCAGACGCCCAAGGAGCTGGAATGGTTCGGCCAGGAGAGCTTCGAGAAGGCCCAGGCCACCAAGGGCTATGACGATCCGGAGTACATCAAGGCCGCCGCCGACGCCAAGCGCCTGGCGGGGCCCGAGGGCATCGACAAGATCCTGAAGGACACGGGCGCGATCGCCATCGTCGCCCCGACCACCGGCCCGGCCTGGACCATCGACCCGCTGAACGGCGACCACTACGGCGGCTCGTCCACCACCCTGCCCGCCGTGGCCGGCTATCCGCACCTGACCGTGCCGATGGGCGCCGTCGGCGGCCTGCCGGTGGGCTTGAGCTTCATCGGCCCGGCCTGGAGCGAGGCGCGGCTGCTGAACCTGGGTTACGCCTACGAACAGGCGACGCACCGGCGCAAGGACCCGAAATTCCTGCCGACGGTGGCGCCATAGACGCCCTCTCCCCATGGGAGAGGGTTCAAGGTTCAGACCTTCGGCCGGATCTTGTCGATCGGCGGCGGGGGCGGCGTCACGCGGGAGACGTCGGGCGACGGGACCGGCGGTGTGCGGGGGGGCGGATAGTAGCGATGCCCGCAGCCGCACAGGGCCAGGGCCAGGCCGCCCAGAAGCAGGGTCGTCCTCAGCATCCCGGACGTCCGTCGCCGCGCGGACCCAAGCCCAGGCCGCCGTTCGCGCCGAGGCCCAGCCCTTCGCGGAAGCAGCGGTTGTCGCCGCGCGGGTCCCAATACTGCGTCGAGCCGTCCGGAGCCCGGAACGCCCAGCGTTCGCCGGTCTCGCCGGTGCGGCCGGTGACCTGCATGTCGCCCGGTCCGCTGGAATTGACGCGATAGGCGTCGCCCGACAGGCGGTCGACGGCGCAGGACTCGGTGACGCCGGGCCGGCTGAGGTCGCCGCGCAGGGCGGCCGACGAGCCGGTGTCGCGGTTGAACGCGCTGACCTCGGTCTGCCCCTTGCCGCCGACGAACACCTGGGTGCCGGTGGCGCGATCATAGGTCATGACGTCGGGCGCCTCGCCGGTAAGGGGCGCGCCGCAGGGCATGGGGCGGCTGGCGGGACCGGTCCCGGCCAGGACCCGATCCTGGGCCGAGGCGACGCCGACCAGGCTGGTCGAGGCGACCAGGGCGGCCATCAGGCCGACGGCGAGCTTGCTCATCGCGGGGATCCCCCTTGCTGAGGAGTGGACGGGACATAGGGCTGCGGCGAGCCCGGGCCGACCGGTCCGCCGGCCAGGGCGGGCGCGGCGACGTCGGCCGTGACGATCGCCTGGGGCCAGTAGCCGTCGAAGTCCTGGCGGGCCCGGTCGCGGGGCGTGCGGAACAGCTCCGGCCCCTCGAACCACGGCTGGCAGGTCAGCTTGCCGTCGAAATAGCCGGTGATCAGGGCCTCGCAGCCGCCCGGCTTGGCGTAGACGCGGTTGTCGCGGGCCCGCACCTGGGCGCCGTTGTCGGCGAACAGGCCGGCGCGCATCACCCCGGCGATGGCGTTGTCGGCGGCGTAGACCGTGCCCGAGCCGGCGTAGACGCCCACGTCGGTGGCTTCGAGTTTGCCGTCCAGCACCCGCACGTCGGCGTTCTCGACCACCACCGCCCAGTCGGCGTCGCGGACCACGGGGCGCAGCAGGGTCGTCTCGTCGCCGCCGCCCACATAGATGCCGCGCGAGAAGCCGTCGACATAGAGGCCTTCGATCTGCACCAGCTGCGAGCGGTTCATGCCGGCCAGCACGAAGCCGGCCGAGTTGCGGCTGCGGCTGGAGCCGGTCCAGTCGCCCAGGCGGACGACGCGCATGTCGCGGATGCGGCTGTCGTCGCCGGCCTCGAACGCCGCGCCGATCGCGGTGGCCGCGACCTCGACATTGTCGGCCATGACCGTGCCGGTCGCCTTGACCACCGCCTGGCGGGTGCGGCCGATGAAGGTGGTGTTGGCGACCTCCAGGCGGCTGTCGCTCAGGTCCAGCGCCGAGCCCTCGCCGTCGTAGCGAACGACCACGTCCTTCAGGGCCAGCTCGGTGGCGCGGCCGGTGATGCACGAATTGGAGCCGGCGCGCATGGCGTCGATGCCCACGCCCTCGATCACCACGTAGCCCACGCCCGGCGCGATGCGGATGCAGGGCTGGTCGATCGCCGCGGCCAGGATCGGCCGGCCGCGCGACGGGACATAGCCGTCGACCTCGATGGTCACCGAACGGGTGATGTTCAGCGAGTCCACGCAGGCCCCGCCGCCGCGCGAACGCAGGGTCAGGGTGCCGCCCTCATAGAGCCGCTCCAGCGCGTCGCTGACCTCGCCCGGATAGGCCCGGTCGCAGTCGACGAAGGTGTGATAGCGCCCGCCGCCCCGGCCGTAGCCGCCATCGCCGTACCCGTAGCGCGGCTTGTGCTTGCGGTAGTGCCGGGTTCCGCAGCCCTTGGACAGGTTCGGCTCCAGCAGGAGGCCGAAGCACGGACGGATCTGCTGGTCGATCTTGGCGTCGGGCGATCCCGCGACGGCGGCCTCGGGCGCGACGCCCAGCGCCAGCCCGCCGACCACGGTGGTCCAGGCCGCCAGGGCCGCGACGAACGTGCGGGGGCGGATCATCGATAGTCCCTTTCGGCATAGGGCGGCGGCCGTGACTCGCCGGAGGCGCGCGGCGGCCGCGAGACCTGGGAGAGCAGCTGCTGCAGGCGCCAGACCGACGGCTTGAAGCCGGCCAGGGCGCCGTCCAGCTGGTAGACCACGGCCTTGGCCCGGTCCTGGTCGGCCACGCCCTGCAGGCCCAGCGAGAAGAAGGTCGACATGGCGTACTTGGCCTCGGCCGACCCCTGGCGTTCGGCCTCCTCGTACCAGTGGTAGGCCCGGGCGTAGTCGCGCGGCACGCCCACGCCCTCGGAGTACATGACCGCCAGGACCAGCTGGGCCTTGGACGAGCCGTTGACCGCCGCGTACTGGACGGCCCGCACCTTCTCGATGCCCGACAGGCGGCCGGTGATCGGCCGGCCGATCATGGCCTGGAAGGTCTGGGCGTCGTTGACGCTGAGCATGTGCTCGTCCAGCACCGGCGCCGGGATCACCCGCAGATAGGCCAGGGCCTCGCCGATGTGCACGAACGGCAGCTCGTTCATCCGCGCCAGGGCCGCTTCCTTGGCGTCGCCCGACGGGTCGCTCTCGTCGGAATGCGGCACGCCGCTGTCCGGCGATTCGGGCGGGTAGAACTCGTAGGGCGGGATCCAGCGCTTGGCCTTGGTCTCGACGAAGCCGCCGTACGAAGCCCGCTGCGGCGAAGAGCGCTCGAAGTCCTTGAGCATCACATAGGCCGACACGTCGCCCGTCTGCACGGCCAGGTAATTGTAGAGATAGGCGTCGACGTCGTTGCGGCGGAACAGGTCCAGGGCGGCCGGCGCGCCCATGCGCTTGGCCGAGCCGTAGGCCTCGATGGCCTGCGGGTTGTCGGACGGCTCGCCGAACGGCCCGAAGAAGCCGTCGTGCATGCGGGCCAGGGCTCGGTAGCCGTCGGCCCCCTGGGTGGAAAGTATGTAGATCACGCGGTTGCGGACCTTCTCGCGTTCCTCGGTCGACATCCGCGACAGAAGACGGTCCAGGGCGCCGTAGGCGGCGTGCCGCTCGAAGGCCCGGCAGTCGTCGAATCTGGACAGCGGCCCCTGGTCCTTGCCGCCGCGCCGCTCGTACGCCGCGATGGGCGAATAGCCGCCGGAATTGGCCAGGGCCATGGCGTACCAGACCGCCGCCTCGACCGGATCTTCCAGGTTCTTGTCGACCGCGCGCTGGCCCTCGTAGCGACGGGCCAACTCCAGCTGGGCGAAGAAATCGCCGCGGAATCCGCCCTGGCGAAGCGAGCGGATTTCCTGCTGCTGCTGATTGAACTGGCCGGAAACCCCTTGCGCGGCCTGGGGCCGGGGGCAGGCGCTGGCGCGCTTGTGGAACAGGAAGCTGGGTCCCGTGTCGCATCCGACGAGCGGAATCACGACCGCCGCCACCACCGCCCCGACCGGCAAGCGGCGGATCAGCGTCGCGCGGTTTTCAACCACATAGGCCAGCCCTCGCTTGAGGGCGGCGAGATGAGAAACAGCATTGCTGGTCTCGTGCATCGCTCCCCCCTCAGCACGCCGTTAACCATGATTGACAAATCCACTCATGTGCTTGGCCGTAAGGACTGTCAAGCTCGTGGAACGCCGTTCGCGAGACCGTCATGAAAGTGCCCACAGAAGGATTCCCGCCTCAGGGGAATCCCTAGGTTTTCAGTCATGGTCACGCTTGTTTTTGCGAGACTTTGGGTCAAGTCCGGCCGGCCGATCCGGCAGGCGGTCAAAGCCGCTCGCGGCGGACCCTGGCGATGGCCTTGAGCACCTCGTCGCGATTCTTGGCCGCCTTGGCCCAGGCCGGCAGGCGCGAGACGATCGAGGCGTTGCGGACCCCGCCGTCCGGCGCCGGAGTCTCCTCGTGCAGCGCGCCGGCCAAATAGCGCTCCAGGTAGTCGAGATGGTCCTCGTTCCAGGCGACGAGCGCCCCGTGGCGCGTCTCGGCCCGCAGGCGCGGCGGTCGGCCCATGAACGGATCGGCGACCACGCCCATCGGCGTTTCCGGCTGGTCCCGCGTCAGCCCGCAGTCCTCGCAGACCAGACGGCGGGCGGCGAAATCGACGGGGCGGCCGCCGGGATCGCCGACATGGATCACCGCCCTGCCCGCGCAGGCCGGACAATCGACCAGCAGGCGACGGCCGAAGGCTTCCGGCGGCAAGGCCGCCACGCGCGACCGGGATGTCTGGCTCATGGGCGCTCCGCGAAGAGCGCGCAGACTAGGTGTTCATCCCCAGGAAGGACAGCCGGTCGCGTTGCTCCCGAGTGCCCGGCGTGAAGTACTTCACCGACCAGCTGTCGTCGTCCTTCAGGGCGAAGACCTGGTTGGCCTGCAGCTTCTCGTCCTTGCGCGAGCGGAACCAGTAGTGCTCGAACATCCGCATGAAGTCGGCCACGTAGACGTCGGCCACCGCCGTGTCGCCGCGGAAGACCAGCACGTTGGAATCGTTGGCCACGGTCGAGTTGGTCGAGAAGTTGGCCGACCCCGTGACCAGCACCGGATCCGGACCGAACGGGTCGGCCAGGATGATCTTGGAGTGGATGTGGATGCCGGCGTGGTGGAAGCTCTCGTCGACCATCAGCCGATCGCGGTCCAGCTTGCGCTTCTGGAAGTCGGCCAGCTTCAGGCCCTCGAAGGGCTTGGCCACGGCGGCCATGTTGCCGGGGTCGGCGTTCAGCTTGTCGATATTGCCCTTCTCGCCGTACGACCCCTCCTTGTCGGCCAGCAGGAAGCGCATCGCGCCGTCGGTCGGGGTTCCTAGAACGTTGCGGATCCGCTCGTGCAGGGCGAACGGCGCGCTGACCATCAGCACCTTGGCCGTTCTGCAGATGTCGGCGTAGAGGTCGATCATCGACAGGCCGTTCTGCGGCGAGAACAGCGGCGTCGCCCCGTGGGCCAGGGTGTCGCGCGAGGCCGGGACGGGGGTGATCACGTCGTTCTTGGCCTGGGTCTCGTCGATGCTGAGGTCCTGGGTCAGGACCTGGAAACCGGCTTCGTAGCGTTCGGCCACGGCCGTGTCGTAGATCGCGTGGCCGACGTTCAGCTGGCCGTAGATGCCGCCTTCGGTCCAGTTGGTGCCGCCGGTCCACACCGCGATCGGCTTAAGGGCGCCCGTCGCGTCCTTCTTCAGCAGCACCAGGTACTTGTTGTGCATGATCGCCGAGCCCTTGGTGCGGGCCGTGGTGGCGAAGGTGACGCCCAGGCTGGCGATGGCGTGCTGGTTCTCGGCCTTCGTGTTGCCGCCGGCCCGGGCGTGATAGACGATGTGCACCTCAGCCCCGCGCCCCTGGGCCTGGATCAGCGCCTTGATCGGGGTGGGCTTCTCGAATTCGTAGATGCAGCCGTGCAGGGCGTAGTCGGGCCCGTCGGCCTTGGCGATGAAGGCGACGATCGCCTCCTCCAGCCCGCGCGACAGCCAGGTCAGGGCGTCGGGGATGTCGTCGGGATCGTTGTCGCCGAACCGGTTCACATAGGCCTGGCTGGCCGCGGCGCCGCGGTTGAAGAAGACCGAGGTGGCCTCGTTGCGGCAATCCTCGGTGCGCAGCTCCAAGGCCACGCCGCCGGCGATCACGTCGAAGCCGCCGGGGCGCTCGGCCAGCAGGCCCTGGGCGATGATGTCGGCGGGCGTCCCGTAGCGGGCGATCACCCGGTAGCGGTAGAGGCGGCCCGGCTCGGTGGTGTAGTCGCCCCAGCGGAACTTCTGCAGCGGCGCCCGGGCCGTCGTCACCTGTTCGGCGCGCGGGTCGCTCAGGAACCGCAGGGAATTGGGCAGCCAGCGGCGGTCGCCCGTCTCGACGTCGGTGCGCTCTATGGAGAAGCCCAGGCAGCCGGTCCGCCGTGCGTCGGCCAGATCGAACGCCAGCAGGACGGCGTGGGTCCCCGCGATGATCCTGACCGTCAGACCGTCCTTGGAAGCTCTCGCACGCATCGCCCACCCTTCCCGTGATCTTTCGCGGGAGGATGGACGAGACGCACTTTAAAGGCGAGTCATGTTCGACGAACCCCGGTCACCGCCCGGTCGGCATGTCCTTGAAGGCCACGTCCTTGTCGACCCGCACGTCGCCGGGCAGGCCCAGGACCCGTTCGGCGATGATGTTCTTGAGGATCTCGTCCGTGCCGCCGGCGATCCGCAGGCCCGGGGCCCACATCAGGCTCTGCTGGAACGCCGCCTCCATGGGGGCCAGGGCCGGATCGGTGAGGATCCCGTACTCGCCCTGCGCCTCGACGGCGGTGTTGGCCAGGTCCTGCAGCTGGTTGGCCGAGATGATCTTGCCGATCGAGCTCTCGGGTCCCGGCGTCTGGCCGCGCGACAGGGCGGTCATGGTCCGGAAGCGGGTGAACTTCAGCCCCTGGGAGTTGACGTACCAGTCGGCCAGCTTCTCGCGGAACGCCTGGTCCTTCAGGGCCGGGCCGTTAGCGCCCGACAGGCCGCGGGCCAGCTCCATCACCTGGCGGTAGTCCGGACCGGCCGAGCCGCCGACGGCCAGGCGCTCGTTCATCAGGGTGACCAGGGCCACCTGCCAGCCCTGCCCCACCTCGCCGAGGCGCTGGCTGTCCTTGACCCGCAGGTCGGTGAAATAGACCTCGTTGAACTCGCGGCCGCCAGACATCTGGTGGATCGGCCGGCACTCGACCGCGGCGTCGCGCATGTCGATCCAGAACATGGTCAGGCCCTTGTGCTTGGGCACGTCGGGATCGGTCCGGACCAGCAGGATGCCGTAGTCGCAATAGTGGGCGCCGGTGGTCCAGACCTTCTGGCCGTTGATCACCCAGTCGTCACCGTCCTTCACCGCCCGGGTCCGCAGCGCCGCCACGTCCGATCCGCCGGCCGGCTCCGAGAACAGCTGGCACCAGATCTCCTCGCCCTTCACGGCGGGCGAGACGAAGCGCTTCTTGGTGTCGTCGTTGGCGAAGGCCATGACGGTGGGCACGCACATGCCCAGGCCGATGGTGAAGTAGCCGTACGAGACGCCGGCCTTGGCCTCTTCCTGGCCGAAGATCACCGACTGGATCGGCGTGCCGCCGGCCCCGCCGATGGCCGCGGGCCAGGTGATGCAGGCGTAGCCGGCCGCCGCCTTGCGGGCCTGCCAGGCCTTGCCGGCCGCCATGTGCTCGGGCGTGGTCGGCTTGGGATCGCCGTGCTCGGCGCGATGGGCGGCGGCGTTCTCGGCCAGCCAGGCGCGGGCCTTCTCGCGATAGGCGGCTTCTTCGGGGGAGTCGTTGAAATCCATGATCTTCAGGTCCCTTAAGCCGCGTTCTTCTTCTCGAGTTCGCTCACCAGCCGCTCCTTCCAGAGCTTGGGCGAACCGGCCACCAGGCTCAGCTGCCGCGAGCGGCGGTAGTAGAGGTGGCAGTCGACGTCCCAGGTGAAGCCCATGCCGCCGTGCACCTGGACGCTTTCCTTGCTGGCGAACCAGAAGGCGTCCGAAGCGGCGATGCGGGCGGCGGCGGCGGCCGTCGGCAGCTCCGGCGCGTCGACGTTCAGGGCCCAGGCCCCGTAGTAGGCGTTGGAGCGGGCGACCTCGTTCTTGACGTACATGTCGGCCAGCTTGTGCTTGATCGCCTGGTAGCCGGCGATCGTCCGGCCGAAGGCGTAGCGGCCCAGGGCGTATTCCTTGGCCATCTCCAGGCAGCGGTCGGCCCCGCCCAGCTGTTCGAAGGCCAGCAGCACGGCGGCGCGGTCCAGGATCGCCTGGACCAGCTCGAAGCCCTGCCCCGGCTCGCCCAGCCGGTCGGCGCTGGCGCCCTCGAAGGTCAGGCGGGCCACGCCGCGCGTCGGGTCCAGGCTCTGCAGGGTCTCGACCTTGACGCCGCTGGCCTTCAGGTCGACCAGGAACAGGCCGGGACGCCCGCCCTCGTTGGCCAGCACCAGGGCCATGCCGGCCGCGTCGCCGTCGGTGACCGGGATCTTGACGCCCGACAGCTTGCCGCCCTCGACCCTGGCCTGCAGCGAAGACGGGGTGACCACGCCTGGGCCTTCCGAGGTCGCCAGGCAGCCGATCAGCTCGCCGGCGGCGATGCGCGGCAGGACGGCGGCCTTCTGGGCGTCGCTGCCGTGGGCCATCACGGCCTCGGCCAGGATGTAGACGGTGGAGGCGAAGGGGATCGGCGCCACCGCGCGGCCCAGCTCCTCGGCGATGGCGCACAGCTCCACCCGCCCCAGGCCCAGGCCGTTGTACTCCTCGGGAATGGCCGCCCCCAGCCAGCCCTGCTCGGCCACGGCGGCCCACAGGCCGTCGTCGTAGCTCCTGGCCGGATCGTCGAGCACGCCGCGCACCACGGTCGACGGACAGCGGGCGGCGAGGAACTTGCGCGCCTCGTCCTTGAGGAACTTCTGATCGTCCGAATAGTCGAAATCCACGTGGATTTCCTCCCTTGGACCGCTCTGCCGGCGGCGTCGGGAAGCACGATGAACGATCGTTCGTCCGAGGGAAAGATTGACCTCGCGTCAAGGATTTCAGGTTCTTATGGCGGCCCCGAACTCAGAGAGAACGTGTGCGTGGCCAAGACCGTCTTCCAGCGGAACCAGAAGGTGTGGGTCGAGAGCGTCGGCGCCTGGGCCACGATCGAGAAGATCGTGCCGGTCTGGGCCAAGGGCTTCGACGAACCCGTGCGCGTCACCTACGACGTCGGCCTGGGCCGCGAGTTCCAAGCCAGCGAGCTGAAGCCGGAAGACCGCATCGACGAAGCCGGCGCCGCGGCCACCGCCAACTGGCGCATCCTGCGGGCCCGCAACAAGTGGCAGCAGGAGAGCGACTGCCTGCACCATCCCTATCCCGGCACCTATCCGGTGGTGGTCACCGATCCCAACGACTGGGGCGGCTGGCGCACGCCGGGCGCCGAGTATGATCGCGACCCGCGCAAGATCGAGTTCCAGGCCCGGCTGATCGCCGCCGCGCCGCAACTGCACGCCCTGGCCCGCCAGCTGGTCGAGCTGGCCGCCGACAGCCCCGAGGACGCCCCGCCGGCCCTGGTGGCCCTGGCCCAGCGCGCCTCGGCCATCGAACGGGCGCTCCACGAAGTGCCCGCTGCGGCCGAAGCCGCGCCGGGCGTCGTCGAGGCGGGCTGAAGCCGGGGACATGCCCTCGGGCGTGTCCCCAACAGCCTCCACGGCGCCAGGACTTGGGGACACGCGCGAGCGCATGTCCCCGGCCGGGAACCCGGCGGGTGATGGGAAGGGTGCGAAGCGCCCGGGCCTCGCCCGGAAAAGCTTTGATGTTGTTACCGTTTCGACGAAGTGCAGGCGCTTCGCGCGACCGTTATCCGAAAGCCCGCGACGTTGAGCCCTGGTAGGGCCTCGCCGCCTTGAAGCCTCCGACGGGCGGGGCCGGAGCAACGCCTCCAGTCCCGGACCGCGAGCGCGTCACCGCCCGCCTGCCGCCAAGTCGGCCCCCATCCAACGCCGTTTATTTTCGAGGCCCGGCCGGCACCAGATGGACAGGGTTGTCCTCCGAAGAGAACACCGACAGAGCTTCCCGCTCGATCGCCCCCGAAAGCCGCATCGGTCGCCGTACGTGCGCCCTCCCCCGCCTTCAGGTCACATCAAGATACGGGCGCCTGGAAGGGTGAGGATAAGTTCGGTCGAAAAAGTTCAAGACCTTGAAAACGCTGAACTTCATTCGCTATCAGCCGAGGATAGATGGCCCTTCCCTCCCTTTTGTGGGGAGGGTGGCCCTGGCGGAGCCAGGGTCGGGTGGGGTTTGCTGACTCAGCGAAAAGCCCCGGCCGACACCCTGCACCGATCCCCCACCCGACCCGCTACGCGGGCCACCCTCCCCGCAAGGGGGAGGGACGGGGTTCTTGGTGAGGACACGCCCAAGGGCATGTCCCCGGGCGGCTCTAGGCCGCGTCGGGCGCCGGCTTGAAGTTGCCCCGCTTCCACGCCCAGTACAGCACCGCCACCGCCACGGCGGTGCCCACCACCATGGCCGGGACCGAGGCCTCCGGCCCGAAGGGACCGCCGCTCAGCCAGTCGGGCGCGCCCGCCTTGGGCTGGCTGAGATAGAGGCTCTGCTTGACCGGCAGGCCCGACACCCGCGCGCCGAAGATCCAGCCCTGGGTGAAGTTCCAGGCCCCGTGCACGCCGATGGAGATCCACAGCCGGCCGGTCAGCAGGTAGAACGAGGCCAGCATCAGGCCCGCCTCCACCGCGATGGCGACGGCCGCGATCGGGCTGGCGTTGGGGTTGCCCAGGTGCGCCAGGCCGAAGAACGCCGCCGAGACCGCCAGGGCGGGCCACGCCCCGAAGGCGCGCATCAGCAGCCGCAGCAGGATCGCCCGGAACATCAGCTCCTCGAAGCTGCCCGAGGAGACGGCGACGCCGATCATCTCCCAAGGCGACGCCGCGCGCGGTCCGGTGATCTCGTAGAGGCCGGAGAACACCAGCGCCCCGACCACCACGACCATCATCGCCACGCCCAGCCCGACGCCGACCAGCAGTTCCCAGGCGGCCTGCTTCAGCGCCAGTTCGCCGGGCCAGCGCGCCTCCGCCCCCTTGGTCAGGAGCGCGTAGAGGCCCAGGGCGGCGATGCTGACCACGGCCGTGAGCAGGGCGCCCGGCGCCGGGGCCATGAAGGCCCGGTCGGGCGAGGTGAGGAAGGCCAGGAGGCCGTAGATGAAGCCGAACAGGACGAACAGCGCCGCCCCCCAGCCCAGCGACCGCAGCCAGCGCAGCGGCCCGGGATGCAGGACGCGACGCGAGCCGATCTCCAGCCCGGCGACCGACGGCGAAACTTCTGTATGCGACATGAAACGGCTCCCCGGAACGAGCCCGAAGCCTTGGCGGGTTCGCGTCCGGGTTCAAGTGAAGAACTGTTCAGGCTTGGCCGTCCGTCGCCGCCGCCTCCGCCGCCGGGGGCCAGTCACGGCCCGAACCCGGCCGGCGCAGGCGTCCGTGGGTGGTGAACTCGACCACCGGCCGCACGACGCCCAGGTCGACCTCGCCGCCCGTCGGCGTCAGTCGCCAGCAGCGCCGCCCCACCCAGATCAGCACCTCCAGCCCGTCGGCCGCCCCCGCGGCGGCCCAGCCGCGCAGGGTGGCCTCGAACGGCGCGCGCCGCCAGGCGGTCGGCTGGCTGGGATCGAGCTCGACATTGACGGTCCGCCCGCCCTGCCCCGCGTGCAGCACGAAGCCGCTGCGGTCGGGCCGCCAGGCTTCGTCCAGCCGCTCGTCCAGCAGCCAGTCGCAGGCGAAGTCGGCGCAGCCCCGGGGCCGGACCTCGTAGATCCCGCAGCCCTTGTCGCGCTTGTAGTAGCGGCACCAGACGTGCGGCGCCTTCTCCAGCTCGCGCACGCCGATCAGCTTGCAGCACTGACCGCACGCGCCGCATTCCCGCACGCTCATGGACCATCCCCGGATCGATGGCGGCACACGCGGACAAATCGACGATCGGGTCAAGTGCGCCCTCGCCCCGCCCCACGTCCTTGCCTACATTGGCCGCATGCGCACAGACACGCCCCAGCCCGTCCGCCTGTCGGACTACCGCCCGTTCCCGTTCACGATCGAGACCACCGCCCTGGAGTTCCGGCTGGAGCCCAGCGCGACGCGGGTCAAGGCGACGCTGGCGATCAAACGTAGCGGCGCGGCGGGCGAGCCGCTGTTCCTGAACGGCGAGCGGCTGAAGCTGATCTCGGCGGCCATCGACGGCCAGGCGCTCAGCGCCAACCAATACCGCCTCGACGGCGAAGGCCTGACGATCCACCAGGTCCCGGACAGCTTCGTCCTGACCACCGAGGTCGAGATCGATCCGTCGGCCAACAAGGCGCTGATGGGCCTGTACATGTCCGGCGGCCGGTTCTGCACCCAGTGCGAGGCCGAGGGCTTCCGGACCATCACCTTCTTCCCCGACCGCCCGGACGTGCTGAGCCGCTTCACGGCGCGGATCGAGGCCGACAAGGCCTTCGCCCACCTGCTGAGCAACGGCAACCTGCTGGAGTCGGGCGAACTCCCCGGCGGCCGCCACTTCGCCGTCTGGAACGACCCCTTCCCCAAGCCGGCCTATCTGTTCGCCCTGGTGGCCGGCGAGCTGGACGTGCTGGAGGACAGCTTCGTCACCATGAGCGGCCGCACTGTGGCCCTGAAGGTGTTCGTCGATCCCGGCCAGGCCCCGCGCGCCGCCTACGCCCTGGACGCCCTGAAGCGTTCGATGAAATGGGACGAGGAGGCGTTCGGCCGCGAATACGACCTGGACCTGTTCATGATCGTCGCCGTGCGCGACTTCAACTTCGGGGCCATGGAGAACAAGGGGCTGAACATCTTCAACAGCAGCCTGCTGCTGGCCCAGCCCGAGACCGCCACCGACATGGACTACGAGCGCATCGAAAGCGTCGTGGCCCACGAGTACTTCCACAACTGGACCGGCAACCGCATCACCTGCCGCGACTGGTTCCAGCTGTGCCTGAAGGAGGGCCTGACGGTCTTCCGCGACCAGAGCTTCAGCGCGGACATGCGCGGCGAGGCCGTCCAACGGATCAAGGACGTCAAGGCCCTGCGCGCCCGCCAGTTCGCCGAGGACGCCGGCCCCCTGGCCCACCCGGTGCGCCCCAACAGCTATCTGAAGATCGACAACTTCTACACGGCCACGATCTACGAGAAGGGCTCCGAGCTCATCCGTATGCTGAAGACGATCCTGGGCGCGGCGACCTTCCGCAAGAGCCTGGACCTCTATTTCGAGCGCCACGACGGCGAGGCGACCACGGTCGAGGCCTTCATCGCCTGCTTCGCCGACGCCTCGGGCCGCGACATGAGCGACTTCTTCGCCTGGTACGAACAGGCCGGGACCCCGGCGGTGTCGCTGACCCACGCCTATGACGCGGCCGCCAAGGCGCTGGAGATCACCCTCGCCCAGTCCACCGCCCCGACCAACGGCCAGCCGACCAAGCGTCCCCTGCCCGTGCCGGTGACCATCGGCCTGCTGGACGGCGACGGCGCGGTGCTGCGCGACAGCGAGGTGGTGCTGCTGGACGCGGCGTCCAAGACCGTGCGCTGGGAGGGCGTGGACCGCGCCCCGGTGGTCTCGGCCCTGCGCGGCTTCTCGGCCCCGGTGAACCTGACCGCCGACACCCGCGCCGTCGACCGCTACGTCCAGTTCGCCGCCGATCCCGACCTGTTCAACCGCTGGGAAGCCGGCCAGACCCTGGCCCGCGAGCTGATCCTGGGCCGCGCCGCCGGAACGCCGGATGAGGTCGGCGAGGAGCGCTACGCCGACGCCCTGGGCAAGGCCCTGGTCGACGACGCCTCGGACCCGGCGTTCAAGGCCCTGCTGCTGGCCCTGCCCACCGAGGGCGACCTCAGCCTGGCGGTCGAGCCCGTCGATCCGGCCGCGATCCACGCGGCGCGCGACCACCTCAAGACCGTCATCGCCGTCCACCTGGGCGACCTGCTGCGGCGGCTGCACGGCGACCTGCAGAGCGGCGGCGAGTTCTCGCCCGACGCCCGGGCGGCCGGCAAGCGCGCCCTGCGCAACGCCTGCTGCGACCTGCTGGCGGCCGACCCGCACGCGGTCAATGTCGAGCGCGTGGTCGGCCACTTCGATAGCGCGGCCAACATGACCGACGCCATGGGCGGGCTGTCGGCCCTGGTGACGATCGGCGGCGCGCCCGCCGAGAAGGCCCTGGCCGCCTTCCACGCCCAGTGGCGGCACGAGCCGCTGGTGCTGGACAAGTGGTTCGCCGCCCAGGCCCGCGATCCGGGCGACGGCGCGATCGGCCGCATCCTGGCCCTGACCGCCCATCCCGACTTCGATGCCGGCAACCCCAACCGCCTGCGGGCCCTGGTCCAGGGCTTCGCCAGCGGCAACCCCGCCCGTTTCCACGACGGGAGCGGGGACGGCTATCGCTTCCTGGCCGACCAGATCCTGGCGGTGGACGGCTTCAACCCGATGACGGCGGCCCGGCTGGTCGAGCCGCTGGGGGCCTGGCGGCGCTACGTCCCCGCTCTGGGCGCCCTGATGCGCGAGCAGCTGGAGCGCATCCGGGGACACGAAGGCCTGTCGAAGAACGTGCTGGAGCTGGTCTCCCGCGCCCTGGACTGAGGCCTTCGCGTCCCGCTGCGGCGAGCCTGGGGCGATTCTCCGGCGGACCGGTTGCGACTAAAGGGCTCATGCCTTGTCAAAACCACGGTTCGGCGGTGACGCGCCCCTTCCGCCTGCGGTAGATTCACCATGTCGGCGAAGTGACTCGCCGGAGGCTTTCTGGAGCATTGGGCGTTGGAGCGTGGCGGGGCGAGAACCGGGAGGCTGGCGGGGGCCGGTCTTTCGGCGGCGGGCGCGGCCCGCTCCCGCGCCGCGCGGTCGCCGTCCCAGGCCTATGTGCGCCTGGCCATCCTGGCCGCCCTGCTGCTGCTGGCGGTCTACACCGCCTTCGGCGTCAACCGGCTGAAGGACGAGGCCAACGCCCCGCCCGGCGGCGCGACCCTGGCCGTCCAGGCCAAGCTGGTGGCCGCCGCCGCCGAGACCAACCTCGCCGCCCAGCGCGCCGGCCTGTCGGCCGCCGCCGACCTGCTGCAGCGCGACCCCAACAACCCGATCGAGGCGGCCGAGACCGCCCTGCGCGCCGCCGGCGGCGAGGCCATGGCCGTGGCCGTGGTCGGTCCGGCCGACGTCCTGGCGGTCGCGGGCCGCGACGCCTCGGCGGACTGGAAGACCGTGGCCCGCACGGCTGGCGGCTCGGGCCGCAGCCTGTGGATCGGCGGCGGCGCGGCCGGCCGCCTCTATGTCGCCGTGGCCACGCCGGTCGCCGGCGGGCGCGGCTTCGTCATCGCCTCCAGCGACCCCACCCGCCTGATCGCCGAACCCGCCAAGGGCGCGGCCGCCGCCCTGATGCTGTCCGACGGCCGCATCCTGGCCGGGGGCGGCCGTCCGATCCAGGGCGCGAGCACCCTGCGCGAGGCCTTCTCGCTGTCGATCGACGACGTCGGCGACGGCGCGGCGGCCCTGCGCGGCCAGGCGGTCGACGGCCAGGCCCTGGACGTCGCCATCCAGCCCCTGGCCCAGGGCGACCTGCTGGCCGCCGCCGCCGCCAAGCCGCGCACCGTGGCCAATATCGACCGCCAGGTCATGGAGGGGGCCTTCTCGCTGCTGGCCCCGCTGGCCGTCGGCATCGCCCTGGCCCTGATGCTGATGCTGCAGAGCCGCCGGGTCGAGACCGCCCAGCAGGAGTTCGTCGACAGCGAGCAGCGCTTCCGCCTGGCCGTCGAGGCCGCCCGCTGCGGCATCTGGGAGTGGGAGCTGAGCGGCGACCAGGTGTTCATGTCCGACGTGACCGGCGCGATGTTCGGCTGGGGCGGCGGCGGGGTGGTGCCGGGGCAGGAGCTGCTGGACCGCGTCTCGGTCGACCACCGCGACAAGGTCCGCCAGGCCCTGGCCAACGCCGCCACCTACGGCGCGTTCGACGTGTCGTTCCGCGTGCCCTCGCGCGACGGCGGCCGCGCCATCTGGATCGACGCCCGCGGCCAGGGCTTCGGCAAGCCCGGCGAGGACGGCTATTCGCGAATCATCGGCGTGGCGCTGGACGTCACCGAGGAGCGCCTGGCCCAGGCCCGCGCCCAGGCCGCCGAGAACCGCCTGCGCGACGCCATCGAGAGCGTGTCGGAGGCCTTCGTGCTCTGGGACCGCCAGGGCCGGCTGCTGATGTGCAACCGCAACTACCGCAACGTCTTCAACCTGGAGCCCAAGCTGCTGAAGCCGGGCGCGCCGCGCCACGAGGTCAACCGCTTCGCGGCCCTGGCCATCAAGCACGACCAGCCCGCCCCCGACGGGGCCAAGGGCGTGCGCGAGGCCGAGCTGAACGACGGCCGCTGGATCCAGATCAGCGAGCGCCGCACGGCCGAGGGCGGCCTGGTGATGACCGCCGCCGACATCACGGCCATCAAGAACCAGGAAGAGGCCCGCCGCCTCAACGAGGAGCAGCTGCAGTACGCCGTCACCGGCCTGGAGCGCAGCCAGGAGCAGTTGGCCGAGCTGGCGCGCAAGTACGAGATGGAGAAGGTCAAGGCCGAGGGCGCCAACAAGGCCAAGAGCGAGTTCCTGGCCAACATGTCCCACGAGCTGCGCACGCCGCTGAACGCCATCAACGGCTTCTCCGAGATCATGATGAACGAGATGTTCGGCCCGCTGGGCGACCAGCGCTACAAGGGCTACAGCCTCGACATCCACAATTCCGGCCAGCACCTGCTGGCCCTGATCAACGACATCCTGGACATGTCGAAGATCGAGGCCGGCAAGATGAACCTGAAGTTCGAGCCGCTGAACCTCGAGGACGTCACCGAGGACGCCGTGCGCCTGGTGCGCAACCGCGCCGAGTCCGCCGGCCTGAAGCTGGAGATCGACTTCCCGCCCCTGCCCGAGGTCGAGGCCGACTACCGCGCGGTCAAGCAGGTGCTGCTGAACCTGCTGTCCAACGCCATCAAGTTCACGCCCCGCGCCGGCCGCGTCACGGTCCGCGCCGAGGTGCGCCGCGACCCGCTGGGCGAGCGCGTGAAGGTCTCGGTCACCGACACCGGAATCGGCATCGCGCCGGAGGACCTGGCCCGCCTGGCCAAGCCCTTCGAGCAGGTCGAGAGCCAGCACTCCAAGACCACCCAGGGCACCGGCCTGGGCCTGGCCCTGACCAAGTCGCTGGTCGAGATGCACGACGGCGCGCTGGAAATGACCTCCACCCCCGGCGAAGGCACCACGGTCAGCTTCGTCCTGCCGATCAACCAGAGCGGCCTGTCGTCCCTGCGCGACTTCGCGGCGGCCTGACCCCCGCGTGAAGAAGGTCCTGTTCGTCTGCAGCCAGAACAAGCTGCGCAGCCCCACGGCCGAGCAGGTGTTCGCGACCTGGCCGGGCGTCGAGGCCAGCTCGGCGGGCACCAATCACGACGCCGAGGAGCCCCTGACCGGCGAACTCGTCGAATGGGCCGACATCATCTTCGTGATGGAGCGGGCTCATCGCAACAAGCTGTCCAAGCGCTTCAAGCGGCACATCAAGGGCCGGGTGATCTGCCTGAACATCCCCGACGACTATGAGTTCATGGACCCGGCGCTGGTGGCCCTGCTGAAGGCGCGGGTCGCCCCGCATCTTCCCTAGGTCCGCCGCCAGGCCAGCATGTGCGGATAGGGCCGCTCGCCCGTCGCCTTGGCGCGGTGGGGTTCGCGGGTCAGGCCCCACATGGCCAGCATCGGCACGCCGACATAGCCGCCCTCCGCGAAGTTCTCGATCAGCGCCTTGGCCCCGCCGCGATAGCCGCCGGCGTGGAACAGGACGTCCGGGGACAGGCCGATCTCCAGCGCCGCGGCGTAGGACCAGGCGATGGCCGCCATCTCCTCGCCGGGATCATCGGAGACCCCGTCGTCCGGCCGGGCCGGATCGCCGACGGCGACATGGCCGGCCTCGTGCAGCAGGTCGCCGGGCCAGGCCAGGCGCGCGGGATCGACCCGCAGCCGCCCGGCCGCCACGACGACGCCGGGCAGGAAGGTCTCGCCGTCCAGCGACGCCACCTCCACCGGGACGCCGATCCAGCGCAGGAACGCGACGATGCGGCCGACCAGCGGATCGGCGAAATCGTCGGCCATGATCTCCGCCGCCCCTGGCGTCGCCATCGCGTCCCTCCCGTGCGGTCCGGATCAAAGCCGCTCCGCCCCGGCCCGTAAACCCAGCCCGAAAAATGGGGTGCGCTCGAAAGGCTTTGGGCGGACGTTTCGCGGACGGCCGACGCGGCCGAAACGTCGGATACCGCCCATGACCTTCCGCCCCCTCCCCGCCGCCCTTCCCCTGAGCGTAATGACCCTGAGCGCCGTGCTGCTGTGCGGCGCCGCTCAGGCCGCCGTCGTGGGGACCAACACTCCGGCCCAGGCTATCAGCGCCGCGCGCATCGAGGCCCTGCCCGCCAAGGATCGCGACGCCTGGAGGGCCTATCTGGCCCGCTCGGACCAGCAGGAGCGCGCCGACCGCGCCGCCCTGGCCGCCGAGCTTAAGCCTGGCCAGCCGACGCCCCCGCCGCCAGAGGAGGGCCCCGGCGGCCCCAGGGCCATGCCGCTGGACCGCGACGCGGCCTGGTACGCCACGCCCGAGGCCCGCCACGTGGCCGACGTCATCGTCAGCTTCCAGACCCCGGCCGGCGGCTGGAGCAAGAACCAGCCGCGCACCGGCGCCCCGCGCCAGCCGGGCCAGCCCTACGCCCCCGACAACGTCTCCAAGTACCTGGCCGCCGGCGACTTCGACACGCCGCGCGACCCGCACTGGAACTATGTCGGCACGCTGGACAACGACGCGACGATCACCGAGCTGCGCTTCCTGGCCCGGGTGGCCGGCCAGGCGCCCGGCAAGGAGGGCGACGCCTGGCGCGCCAGCTTCCTGCGCGGCGCGCGCTACCTGCTGGCCGCCCAGTTTCCGAACGGCGGCTGGCCCCAGGTCTGGCCGCTGGAGGGCGGCTATCACGACGCCATCACCTATAACGACAACGCCGTCACCGAGGCCGCCTCGCTGCTGACCGACGTGTCCAAGGGCCAGGGCGACTACGCCTTCGCGCCGGCAGACCTGCGCAAGCATGCGGGCGCCGCCGCCGAGCGCGCGGTGGCCTGCGTCCTGGCCACCCAGGTGGCGGTCGACGGCAAGCGCACGATCTGGGCCCAGCAGCACGACGCCCTGACCCTGAAGCCCGTCGCCGGCCGCAACTTCGAGCCGGCCGAGCTGTCGACCGAGGAGAGCGCCGACCTGCTGGTCTATCTGATGAGCCTGCCCGATCCCTCGCCGACCCTGGTGAAGGCCGTCCATGCCGGCGCCGACTACCTGGCCGCCCACGCCCTGCACGACCAGGCCTGGACCGGCGGCAAGGACACCGAGGGCGGCCGCCGCCTGACGCCCAAGCCGGGCGCCGGTCCGCTGTGGGCCCGCTACTACGCCGCCGCCACCGGCCAGCCGGTCTTCGGCGACCGCGACAAGACCATCCACGACGACGTCAACGAGCTGACGCTCGAGCGGCGAAATGGCTACGCCTGGTTCAACACCAGCCCAAAAAAGGCGCTGGACGCTTACGCCGTCTGGAAAAAGGCCCATCCGCCGGCCGGTTGAGGCGGCGTCACAAACCCTTCGCTCAACCCTCGCGGAAGCGTCGCAGGCTTGCCCTAACACCCCGGACCTCACCGCCCGTCGGGGGCGGAGTCCGAGGGGTCTTCCATGTCTGTGAAACCGCACCGCCTAGCGCTGCTGGCGGCCTGTGCCTTCAGCGTCCTGACGATCGCCGCCCCGGCCCTGGCCGCGCCGGCCGACACGGCCGCCTCGCCCGTCGCCGCCCCCGCCGATCCCGCCGCCGCCCCCACGGACGCCGACGACGCGGCGGTCGAGGGCCTGGTGGTCACCATGACCAAGACCACCCGCTCGGCCGTGACGCTGGGCGCGACCGAGATGCAGAAGATCCTGCCGGGCATCAACCCGCTGGGCGCCATCCAGACCCTGCCGGGCGTCTCGTACCAGACCGCCGATCCGTGGGGGAACAACGAGCAGAACACCTCGCTGTTCGTGCACGGCTTCAGCATCCAGCAGTTGGGCTTCACCCTGGACGGCGTGCCGCTGGGCGACCAGCAGTACGGCAACTACAACGGCCTTTCGCCCCAGCGCGCCGTGATCAGCGAGAACGTCAGCCGCGTGATCCTGTCCTCGGGCGCCGGCGACCTGGGCGTGGCCTCGACCAGCAACCTGGGCGGCGCGATCGAGACCTTCACCCGCGACCCGCTGGCCGAGCGCGGCGGCCAATACAACCAGACCCTGGGCAGCTACGCGGCCAACCGCATGTACCTGCGCCTGGAGACCGGCGACCTGGGCGGCGGCAATTCGGCCTACGTCTCGTTCCTGCACCAGGACCAGCGCGCCTGGGACTTCCAGGCCCACCAGCGCGGCAACCAGTTCAACGGCAAGTTCGTGCACGACGGCGAGCGCGGCAAGCTGACCGTCTTCGCCGACTACTCCAAGAAGGTCGAGCCGAACGAGGACTCGATCGTCCATCCCAACGTCGGCACCAACCTCCACACGGCCAGCGACCAGTCGACGCCCTACACCCGGCCGTTCCTCTATCCGGACTATGAGGGGGCCCTGGCCTATCTCTCGAACGCGGGCGCGCCCCCGGCCTCGGCGGGCAACAACTTCCGCAACTACCACAGCGCCGCCCAGCGCATGGATGCGCTGGCCTACGTCAAGTACGACTACAAGATCGCCGACAACGTCACCTGGTCGAACCAGGTCTATTTCCACCACGACGAGGGCCGCGGCGTGGTCGCCGGTCCGATCAACCAGGCCGGCCTGCCCGCCCTGTTCGCGGTCTACTATCCCAACCAGGACCTGAAGACGGTGTTCGGCGGCACCGGCTACGCCGTGCGCACCACCGAATACCTGATCAATCGCGGCGGCTTCATCTCGAACGCCGACTGGACCCTGGGCGACCACCAGATCCAGGCCGGCGTCTGGTACGAGCACAACAAGTCGTCGACCCAGCGCGCCTGGTACCCCTTCGCCGCGTCCTCGACCGACCTGACGCCGTACGACATCCCGACCAACAAGAACTTCACCCAGTACGCCAGCCAGATCGACAACGACGTCGTCCAGCTGCACGTGCAGGACCAATGGCGGATCCGCCCCGACCTGCTGCTGCAGTACGGCGTGAAGTCCAGCCTGCAGTTCGCCGAAGGCACGGTGCCGATCCAGCAGAAGAACGCCCCGGGCAACACCAACCCGACCCTGCTGCCCAGCGGCGAGATCGACACCAAGGAATGGTTCCTGCCGCAGGTGGGCGCGATCTGGGACGCCACCGAAAACGAGCAGGTGTTCTTCAACATCCAGAAGAACCTGCGCCAGTTCGTGACCTACGGCGCGGGCGGCCTGTCGCCCTGGAGCCTGGGCAGCCAGGCGGCGTTCGACCTGTTCAAGCAGACCGCCAAGCCCGAGACCGCCTGGACCTACGAACTGGGCCTGCGCACCCATCACGAGCTGTCGAGCGGCCCGATCACCGGCTTCCAGGCCCAGGCCAGCGTCTACCACGTCGACTTCTCCAACCGCCTGCTGCAGACCAGCGCCACGCCGGTGATCTCGTCGCTGGTGGCCGGGGCGGCGATCCTGTCGAACGTGGGCAGCGTCAAGACCGACGGCGTCGACATCGCCGCCACCTTCAACTTCGGCTCGCACTTCTCGTTCTACGACGCGGTGTCCTACAACCGTTCGAAGTACCAGGACGACTACGCCACGCGCAGCTACGTCAACACGGCCGGCCAGACGGTGACCAATCCGGACCCGACCAAGCCGGTCATGGTGCCCACGGCCGGCAAGTCGGTGCCCAATTCGCCCGAGTGGCTGAACAAGTTCGTGGCTAGCGCCCACTTCGGATCGTTCGACGCCCAGCTGGTCGGCGACTATGTCGGCAAGCGCTTCGCGACCTATACGAACGACCTCAGCGTCGACAGCTACTTCCTGCTGGGCCTGCAGGCCTCCTACACCTTCCAGACCCCGGCGGGCTCGGTGTTCAAGAGCCCGAAGATCAGCCTGAACGTGACCAACCTGGCCGACGAGAAGGGCGACCTGGAGGTCGTCGTCGGCCAGCCGACCAACACCTACAACACCTATCCGATCCCGCCCCGGCAGGTCTTCGTGACCCTGTCGACGGCGTTCTAGGGCTGAGCGACCCGCCACGGGTTTCCTCCCCTTCCCGTCGGCGGGCTACGCTCGCGTCGAACGCCCCGGACCCCGCGTCCGGGGCGTTTTTCGTTCGGCGCGCGGGCATACTTAGGCGATCGACAAAGTATTTCTTGACGACGACGGCGACGTGGAAATACTTAGGCTCATGACTAACCAACAGCCATCGCTCGACCTGATGTTCCAGGCCCTGGCCGATCCCAGCCGGCGCAGCATCGTCGAGCGGCTGTGCGCCGGCCCGGCCTCGGTCAGCGAGCTGGCCCAGCCCCTGGCCATGTCCCTGCCCTCCGTCATGCAGCACCTGCAGCTGCTGGAGGGCAGCGGCCTGATCCGTTCGGAGAAGGTGGGGCGGGTGCGGACCTGCCGCCTGGAGCCGGAAGCGCTGAGCGCGGCGGAAACCTGGATCAACCAGCGCCGCATGCTGATGAACCGTCGCCTGGACGCCCTGGGGGAGTACCTCCGCGCCACGGCGCACGAAGACGACGCCTGAACCCCGCCTCGAGAGGAAATGACCATGACCGAACGCTCCGTCGTCCACGCCACCTTCGTCATCGACCGGGTCTATGAGGCCACCCCCGCGCGGGTGTTCCGGGCCTTCTCCAATTCGGAGATCCGCCATCGCTGGTTCGTGCGGTCCGAGAACTGGCCGAGGGCCGAGTACAGCTACGACTTCCGCGTCGGCGGCCAGGAGCGGGGCGACTTCAGCCCCGACGGCAAGATGAACATCATCAACGAGACCACCTATTGGGACATCGTCCCCGACGCCCGGATCATCTTCGCCTACGCCATGTACATCGACGGCAATCGCATCTCGGTGTCGGTGGCGACCGTGGAGATCAAGCCCGACCCCAAGGGCGCCAAGCTGACCTACACCGAACAGGGCGCGTTCCTGGACGGCTACGACTTCCCCGCCCAGCGCGAGCAGGGCTGCCGCGAGCTGTACGACCTGCACCTGGCCAAGGAACTGGCGCGCGAGGACGCGGCGGCCTAGTCGCCCTCCTCGCCCTGGACCCCATCCCAATAGCGAGATCCCATGTCCCTGACGCTGCACATGCACCCGCTGTCCTCGTACTGCTGGAAGGTGCTGATCGCCCTCTACGAGAACGCCACGCCGTTCGAAGCCCGCCTCGTCGATTTCAGCGACCCGGAGGGGATCGCCGCGTTCAGGGCGCTGTGGCCGACGACCAAGATGCCCCTGCTGTGCGACGCGGCCCGCGACCGCACGGTCCCGGAGACCTCGATCATCATCGAGTACCTGCAGGCGGCCTATCCGGGCCCGGTGCGGTTCATCCCCGACGATCCGGAGGCCGCCCTGCGCACGCGGCTGATGGACCGCCTGTTCGACCTCTATGTGATGACGCCGATGCAGGCGATCGTGGGCGACCGGATCCGCCCGGCCGACGCCAAGGACCCGTACGGCGTGATCCAGGCCCGCGCGCAGCTGGCCATGGCCTACGGCCTGCTGGAGGGCGAACTGGCGGGCCGGACCTGGGCGGCGGGCGAGGACTTCGGCCTGGCCGACTGCGCGGCCGCCCCGGCCCTGTTCTACGCCAACAAGGTGGCGCCGCTGACCGACTCCCACCCCAAGGTCTCGGCGTATCTCGACCGCCTGCTGGCCCGCCCGTCGTTCGCGCGGGTGCTGCAGGAGGCCGAGCCCTATTTCGCGATGTTCCCGGCCGGCGACTAGGCGGCGCGGCGCGAGGGCTGGGCCGTCTGGCCGGTTCGGAACCGCGCCACCATCCGCCCCAGATCGCCCGCCTCGTTGCGCAGGTTGGCCGCGGCCGCGGTGGCCTCCTCGACCATGGCGGCGTTCTGCTGGGTGACCTGGTCCATCTGGTTGATCGCCGAGTTCACCTGGTTCAGGCCCGTGGCCTGTTCCTGCGAGGACTGGGCGATCTCGGAGATCAGGGTGTCGATCTGCGAGACCTTGCCGACGATGCCGCTCAGGGCCTGGCCGGTATCGCCGACCAGCTGGACGCCGCGCGCCACCTGCGAGGTGCTGCTGGCGATCAGGGCCTTGATCTCCTTGGCGGCCTCGGCCGAGCGCTGGGCCAGGGCGCGGACCTCTTGCGCCACCACGGCGAAGCCGCGGCCGGCGTCGCCGGCCCGGGCGGCCTCGACGCCGGCGTTCAGGGCCAGCAGATTGGTCTGGAAGGCGATCTCGTCGATGACGCCGATGATCTGGGTGATCTGGCCCGAGCTCTGCTCGATCTCGCCCATGGCGGCGACCGCGTCGCGCATGACCTCGCCCGAGCGGGCGGCCTCCTCCCGGGCGCCCGAGGCGGCGGCGGACGCCTCCTTGGCGCCGACCGCGCTGCGGCGGACGGTGGCGGTCAGCTGGTCCAGGGCCGCGGCGGTCTCCTCGAGGCTGGCGGCCTGCTGCTCGGTGCGGCGCGACAGGTCGTTGGAGGCCGAGGCGATCTCGTCCGAGCCGGCCTGCAGGCCGCCGGTCGCCGAGGCGATCGCGCCCATGGCTTCGCGCAGGCTGTCGATGGCCGCGTTGAAGTCGTCCTTGATCTGCTGGTAGCGCCCTTCGAAGCGCGCCTCGATGCCAGCGGTCAGGTCGCCCCCGGCCAGGCGGCGCAGGCTGTCGGCCAGGGCCGAGACCACCGCGCCCTGCTCCTCCTCGCCGCGCTGGCGCTCGGCCTCGGTCCGCGCCCGCTCCAGCTCGATCCCGGTGACGTCGGTGGCGAACTTGATGACCTTGAAGGGCTTGCCGTTTTCGTCGAGCACCGGGTTGTAGGACGCCTGGATCCAGACCTCCTTGCCACCCTTGCCGATGCGCAGGAACTTGGCCGCGACGAACTCGCCGGCGTTCAGCCGCGCCCAGAAGGCCCGGTAGTCGGCGCTGGCCGCCTCGGCCGGCGGCACGAACAGGCTGTGATGGCGACCTTCGATCTCGGTGGCCGCGTAGCCCATGGCCCCCAGGAAGTTCGGATTGGCCCGGATGATCGTGCCGTCCAGCTGGAACTCGATCACCGCCTGCGAGCGCTCCATGGCCGCGACCTGGGCCTCGAGGCTGCGCATCCGCTGGACGTCGGCTTTGCGAGCGGAATTTTGACCTGAGAACATTGTTGCTTTCGTCTCGCAAATGCAGCGGTAGAAAGCTTTAGGCATATCGACGATTAACGATATCCTAATTACAAAACAGCGCTCGACCACAACTCACAAGTGAGCCGAAAAGTCCTTTTGGCATAAGATAATTACTCGGGTTGCGAGGATTAATGAATCCCTAATTCAATTTTCCCGGACATAAAAGCTTCACGGGTATATAGCCACGGGCGGCTAAGCCCCGGAATCCAGTATGCCTTTGCGTGATCTCATCTCGGCCCTGGCCGACGACCTCGATATCGGCGTCGTGCTGACGGATGGGCAGCTGGCGCCGCCGGGTCCCCACATCCTCTATGTGAATACAACGTTTGAGCGCATGACCGGCTTCGACCGGGCGGAAATCCTGGGAAAAAATCCTCGAATTTTTCAGGGGGCGGGCACGAGCCTTGCCGCGCGCAAGCGACTGGCCCGCGCCCTGCGCAACGGCGAGCGCCACACCACCACCCTGGTCAACTACCGCAAGACGGGCGAGGCCTATCTCTGCGCGATCGACGTCTTCCCGATCGTGGCCCCCGACGGCGCCCTGATCAGCGCCGTCGCCCTGGAACGCGAGGTCGAGCGCAAGCCGGGCCGTCGACCGACCGCCCGGACCGGCAAGTCCGGCTAGACCAGGCTGTCGGCCTCCCAGGCCAGGAACTCCGGCGCCTGCAGCAGGCGCTCGCAATAGGCGCCCGCCGGACCCGTGTCGCCATAGTCCGACAGATGGATCCCGTAGGTGCGGAAGCGCGTGGCGACCGGGGTGTAGAAGGCGTCGGCGATCGACCACCCGCCCACCAGGAACGGCCCGCCCGAACGCTTGAGCAGCTGGTTCCAGCGCTCGACGATCTTGCGTACGTCCTTCTGGGTGGCTTCCGAGATCGCCACCACGCCGGGCGTCGCCTCCAGCGCCATCGGGCATTCGCCGCGCAGCGACGAGAAGCCCGAATGCATCTCGGCCGCCGCAGACCGGCCCAGCGCCCGCAAGGCGGGGTCCTGGGGCCAGAGATTGGCGGCGGGGAACTTCTCGGCCAGGTATTCGCAGATCGCCAGGGAATCCCAGACCGTCAGGTCGCCGTCCTTGAGCACCGGCACCAGGTGGCTGGGCGAGTGCTTGGCGATCTCGACCTCCGAGGTCCCGACCTGGCGCAGCTCGACCACGGTCTCCTTGAACGCGGCGCCGGTGCGCTTCAGCGCCAGCCAGGGCCGCAGCGACCAGCTGGACCACTTCTTGGTGCCGACGACGATTTCCATGGCGGACTCCTGAGCCGAGAACGGGGGTGGCCAATGGCCTTACCCCGCGCCTACAGTCGCCTCAACGATTAGAACAACTGTTCGAGGGAGGACCTCATGGCGGAAGCCGCGATACCGTCGCCGGTGATCAATCCTGTTTCGTCCGGCTATCGCCGCTACGCCCTGTGGGTGCTGCTGATCATCTACACCCTCAACTTCCTGGACCGGCAGGTGGTCAACATCCTGGCCGAGCCGATCAAGCGCGACCTCCACCTGGCCGACTGGCAGCTGGGCATGATGACGGGCCTGGCCTTCGCGATCTTCTACACCGTGCTGGGCATCCCGATCGCCCGCCTCGCCGAGACGAAGAACCGGCCCTTCATCATCGGCGCCTCGGTGGCCGCCTGGAGCGCCTTCACCGTCCTGTGCGGCTTCACCCAGAACTTCTGGCAGCTGATCCTGGCGCGGATCGGGGTGGGCGTCGGCGAGGCAGGCTGCACGCCGCCGGCCCACTCGCTGATCACCGACTACGTGCCCAAGGACAAGCGCGCCGGGGCCATCGCCTTCTATTCGATCGGGACGCCGCTGGGCACGCTGGCGGGCATGGCCATGGGCGGGCTGGTGGCCGACGCCTACGGCTGGCGCGTGGCGTTCATGGTGGCCGGCGCGCCCGGCGTGCTGTTCGCCCTGATCGCCGCCTTCACCCTGGTCGAGCCGCGCCGGCAACTGGCCGCCGACATCGCCGCCCGCGCCGCCTCCAAGATCAGCTTCGGCGCCGCCCTGGCGGTGCTGGCCACCAAGAAGACCTTCTGGCTGATCGCCCTGGCCGCCTCGATCAAGGCCTTCGTCGGCTACGGCCACGCGCCGTTCACGGCCTCGTTCTTCTTCCGCGTCCACGGCGCCGAGGTGGCCGAACTGGCCGCGCGCTTCGGGCTGAAGTCGGCCGGCTTCCTGGGCCTGGCCCTGGGCCTGATCGGCGGGACGGCCGGCGTGATCGGCGCCTGGCTGGGCGGCCTGCTGGCCGACCGGCTGGGGGCCAAGGACCTGCGGGCCTACGTGATCGTGCCCGCCATCGCCTCGCTGGTCACGATCCCCTTCTACATCCTGGCCGTCAGCGTCGGCTCGCCGATGGCGGCGATCGGCGTCCTGACCATCCCGGTGCTGCTGGGCACCCTTTGGTACGGGCCGGTCTACGCCACGGCCCAGAGCATCGTCGATCCGGCCATACGGGCCACGGCCTCGGCGGTGCTGCTGCTGATCATCAACCTGATCGGCCTGGGCCTGGGTCCCGTCGCCGTCGGCGCGCTGAGCGACCTGCTGGCCGGACCGGCCGGACTGGGCGAGGCCCAGGGCGTTCGCTGGGCGCTGATCCTATCCACCCTGCTGGGCCTGGTCGCGTTCGGCCTGTTCTGGGCCGCCCGCAAGACCATCCGCGAGGAGATGGTCGCCTAGCCGCGCGACGTGGCGCGCATGGTCCTAGGAAAGCAGTAGGCCCAGGGATGGACCTCGACCGGGCCGTCGTCGCCGCGATCCAGCACGCGGTGCGATCTGGCGCGGTTCAGCTCGGTCAGCGGGATGATCTCGGCGCCGCGCGGCGGGGCGGTCGGTTGGGGACGGTGCAGGGCGTGCATGGCGGACCTCCGGGTGACGACCGTCTGACGCGGTCGCTTGAAGGCGCCAGTAGAGGCCTCCCGGCCTGAACCGGCATGAGCGTCGTCGTTGTCCGAGGTTCATCGAAGCGCCGCGAAATCGCCGCGATCTCCCCGCGCCCATTTCCCCTCTGGCGCTGGCGCTTCCCTTACGTCTACAGTCGGCCCAACGATTAGAACAAATGTTTGAAGGGAGAGGCCCAGGATGGCGCAGGCGAGTACGCCTGGCGGCGCGCAGCCGCTGTATTCCAATGGCTACAAGGCCGCGGTGCTGGGGCTTCTGCTGGCCACCTACACCTTCAACTTCATCGACCGCACGATCATCGCCACCATCGGCCAGGCCATCAAGGTCGACCTCAAGCTGACCGACACCCAGCTGGGTCTTTTGGGCGGCCTCTACTTCGCCCTCCTCTACACCCTGCTGGGCATTCCGATCGCCCGGATGGCCGAGCGCTGGAACCGGGTGACGATCATCTCGGTCTCGCTGGTGGTCTGGTCGGGCTTCACCGCCCTGTGCGGCAGCGCCGCCAGCTTCGCCCAACTGGCCCTCTACCGCTTCGGCGTCGGGGTCGGCGAGGCCGGCTGCTCGCCGCCCAGCCACTCGCTGATCAGCGACTATTACGAGCCCAAGAAGCGCGCCTCGGCCCTGTCGATCTATTCGTTCGGCATCCCCCTGGGCACGATGTTCGGGGCGGTGGCCGGCGGCTGGCTGGCCCAGGAGTTCAGCTGGCGCGTGGCCTTCGTGATCGTCGGCCTGCCCGGCATCCTGCTGGCCGTGCTGGTCAAGCTGATCGTCAAGGAACCGCCGCGCGGCCATTCGGAGGTCAAGGAACGCCCCCTGGAGGCCGAGGACGTCGTCATCGAGCCGGAGAAGCCGCCCTTCTCGCTGATCAGCGAATTCTCCGAACTCTGGGCGGTCTTGAAGGTGCTGGCCTTCAAATGGCCCGTGGCGAACATGGTGCTGGGCGTGACCATCGCCTCGTTCGGCTCGTACGGTTCGGGCGCGTTCGTGCCGCCCTATTTCGTCCGCACCTACGGCCTGGGCCTGGCCCAGGTGGGCCTGATCGTCGGGCTGATCGGCGGCTTCTCGGCCGGGGTCGGCACCCTGGTCGGCGGCTTCCTGACCGACTGGACGGGCAAGCGCAGCGCCAAGTGGTACGCCCTGGTGCCGGCCCTGGGCCTGGCGATCTGCACGCCGATCTACATCGCCGCCTACCTGCAGACCAACTGGCAGACCACCGCCCTGATCCTGCTGGTCCCGGGCATCTTCCACTACACCTACCTGGCCCCGACCTTCGGCGTGGTCCAGAACTCGGTCGAGCCGCGCCGACGGGCCACGGCCACGGCCCTGCTGTTCTTCTTCCTGAACCTGATCGCCCTGGGCGGCGGGCCGGTGTTCACCGGCTGGCTGATCGACCACCTGGCGCGGTTCCACTTCAACCATCCGGAAGCCTCGTCGATCTTCCACGCCCTGGGCGGCTCGTTCACCGACCCGGGCGCGGCCAGCTTCACGGCCCAGTGCCCCGGCGGCCTGGCCCCCAAGGGCTCGCCCGCCGACCTGGCCAAGGCCTGCCACGGCGCCATGGCCCGGGCGACGCAGCAGGGCATCATCGTCTCGCTGTGCTTCTACGCGTGGGCGGCGCTGCACTACGCCCTGGCGGCGATCGGCATGGTCAAGCACATGCGCGAGCGGGCGGCGGCGCAGGCTTAGAGCCGGCGGCAAGGTCGGGGACAGGCGCATGCGCCTGTCCCCGACCGCCTCACCGACCCAAGTAATAATCCCCTTCCCTTGACTCCCCCGGCGGACGGGACCAAACGCCCGCCCATGATCACCCGCTATTCCCGCCCCGAAGCCGCCGCCATCTGGTCCAGCCAGACCAAGTACAAGATCTGGTTCGAGATCGAGGCCCACGCCGCCGACGCCATGGCCGAGCTGGGGGTCATCCCCAAGCTGGCCGCGCAGACCATCTGGGAAAAGGGCCGCGACGCGGTCTGGGACAGCGACCGCATCGACGAGATCGAGCGCGTCACCAAGCACGACGTCATCGCCTTCCTGACCCACGTGGCCGAAATCGTCGGCCCCGAGGCCCGCTTCCTGCACCAGGGCATGACCAGCAGCGACGTGCTGGACACCTGCTTCGCCGTGCAGCTCTCCAAGGCCACCGACCTGCTGCTGGAGGACGTCGACCTGATCCTGGCCGCCCTGAAGCGCCGGGCCATGGAACACAAGATGACCGTCTGCGTCGGCCGCAGCCACGGCATCCACGCCGAGCCCATCACCTTCGGCCTGAAGCTGGCCGGCTACTACGCCGAGTTCCAGCGCGCCAAGGAGCGCCTGGCCATGGCCAAGTTCGAGATCGCCACCTGCGCGATCTCGGGCGCGGTGGGCACCTTCGCCAATGTCGATCCGCGCGTCGAACAGCACGTGGCCGACAAGATGGGCCTGGCCGTCGAGCCGGTCTCGACCCAGGTGATCCCGCGCGACCGCCACGCCGCCTACTTCGCCGCCCTGGGCGTGGTCGCCTCGTCGGTCGAGCGCCTGGCCACGGAAATCCGCCACCTGCAGCGCACCGAGGTGCTGGAGGCCGAGGAGCCGTTCGATCCGGGCCAGAAGGGCTCGTCGGCCATGCCGCACAAGCGCAACCCGATCCTGACCGAGAACCTGACGGGCCTGGCCCGCCTGGTCCGCTCGGCCGTGACCCCGGCCATGGAGAACGTCGCCCTCTGGCACGAGCGCGACATCAGCCACTCGTCGGTCGAGCGCGGCATCGGGCCGGACGCCACGATCCACCTCGACTTCGCCCTGCGCCGCCTGGCGGGCGTGATCGAGCGCTTCAACATCTACCCCGACAACATGGCCAAGAACCTGGACAAGCTGGGCGGCCTGGTGTTCTCGCAGCGCGTGATGCTGGCCCTGACCCACAAGGATGTGTCGCGCGAGGACGCCTACGCCGCCGTCCAGGGCAACGCCATGAAGGTGTGGCGCGGCGAGGGCCGGTTCATCGATTTCCTGAAGGCCGACCCGGTGGTCTCCAAGGCCCTGACGGACGCCGAGCTCGAGGAACTGTTCGACTACGGCTACCACACCAAGAACGTCGACGTGATCTTCAAGCGCGTGTTCGGCGAGCAGGGCTAACCTGCCGCATGACCCGCAAGGCGGGCTTCCCGGCGGTCGTCGACGCGGACACCCGCGTCCTGATCCTGGGCAGCCTGCCGGGCGAGGCTTCGCTGGCCGTCCGCCAGTACTATGGCAATCCCCGGAACGCCTTCTGGCGGCTGATGGAGGGCGTGCTGGGCGCGCCCCTCGTTCCGCTGCCCTATGACGACCGGCTCAAGGCCCTGCTGTCGCACGGCGTGGGCCTGTGGGACGTGATCGCCGAGGCCCGCCGCCCCGGCAGCCTGGACGCCGCCATCCGCGACCCGGCGGCCAACGATCTGGTCGCCCTGATCGAGACCCTGCCGGCCCTGCGGCTCGTCGCCTTCAACGGCGGCACGGCGGCGAAGCTAGGCGGCAAGTTGATCGGCGAGCGGATCCAGACCATCGCCCTGCCCTCATCCTCTCCAGCGCACGCGGCGCGGACTTTCGAGCAAAAGGCTGAGGCGTGGTCCGCCTTGAAAACCCCTCTCTCATAGAGAGAGGGAGGGGCCCACCGCGCAGCGGTGGGAGGGTGAGAGGTTACACTCTCTCCGAACGAAGCTCTGACGAAGACGAGGTATGTCGGCGGCCGCATCGGTAATGGCGGCTCTTGAGGACGCTCAACGGCTCTCGGTTTGCCTGCTGGCGGTGAAACCTCTCACCCTCCCGCCACCTTCGGCGGCGGGCCCCTCCCTCTCTCTATGAGAGAGGGGTTTTAGGGCGCGGTTCCCGCCTTATCCCACCTTCCCGCTCTTCCAGTTGATCACGTGATACACCGCGTTCGTCGTCCCGACGTTGCGCAGCGCATGCGGGCTGTTGGACGCATTGAAGATCACCCCGCCCGGCCCGACCGTCTTCCAGACGCCGCCCGACAGGGTCTCGACCTGGCCCTCGCGGATGATCACCAACTCCTCGTTCGGATGGGTGTGCGGCGGGTGCGAGCTGGTTCCCGGCTTCAGGGTGGTGACGTGCAGTTCCAGCTCGTCCAGCGTGGCGGTCGGGCCGCGCGCGACCTGGGCGTAGGTTCCCACGTCCGTGTCGTGCGGCTTGAGGTCCTCCCAGCGCCAGACCGACGGACCGATCAGGGCGGGCTTGGCTTCCTGGGCCGCGGCGACGGCGGCGACCGTCAGGGCGGCCGCGCCCAGGGCGACGGCCAGGTCTCGCTTGGTGAGCATGATCGGGATCCTAGAAGGTGTAGGGCTTGCGTTGCGGGCGGCTGAGCAGGGCGTTGGCGGCGTCGTCGCCGATGAAGCGCTCGGCCTTGGGGTCCCACCGCAGCCGCCGGCCGCTCTTCATCGCCGCGTGGTGCAGCAGGCAGGTCGAGCAGGCGCGGTGGCCGACCTCCGCCGGGGCCGAGGGGGGCCGGCGGCTGCGGATCGAGTCCAGCCAGTCGCCGTGCTGCTCCTCGGAGCGGCGCAGGTGGATCTCGTCGGGTCCGATCACGCTGTCCAGGATCCTGGGATCGCTGGCGGCCAGGGTCGGGGTCGGCTTGGCCCCGAAGCTGGGATCGCTTGAGGTGACGGCGCCGTCGCGGGCGACGAAGATCCAACCCTCGGTCCCGATGAACTTCACCCCGTTCGGGAAATCGCCCGAGATGTCCATGGTGACGCCGTTGGCGTAGCGGGCGTGGGTCAGGAACTTGCCGTGCACGTTCCACAGGCCGCTCTTGGGGAACTCGGCCGAGCCCCAGACCTCGACCGGGCCCGAATGCTCCATGTCCATGCCCCAGTGGGCGGTGTCGACGTGGTGGGCGCCCCAGCCGGTGATCATGCCGGCCCCGAACTGCTCGCAGCGCAGCCAGCCGGGCCGGTCGAACGAGCCCTGGGGATGGACCCGCATCTCGGTGTAGTAGGCCTCCGGCGTCGAGCCCAGCCAGGCGTCGTAGTTCAGGTTGGCCGGGATCGGCTGCTCCGGCGCCTCGGGGCCGGACGGGTCGCCCGGCAGGCCGACCTCGACGCGCTTCAACTGGCCGATGCGGCCGTTGCGGACCAGCTCGCAGGCGCGGCGGAACTGCGGCCACGGCTTGTCCGAGCGCTGCTGCGAGCCGATCTGCAGGATGCGGCCAGTGGCGGCCACGGCGTCGGCCAGGGTCCGTCCCTCGGCGATGGTCAGCGAGGCCGGCTTCTGCAGATAGACGTCCTTGCCCGCCTTGACCGCGTGCACGGCCAGGATCGCGTGCTGGTGGTCGGGCGTGGCGATGATCACCGCGTCGATGTCCTTGGCCGCCAGCAGCTCGTGGTGGTCGGCGAAGGTCCGGGCGCTGTCCCAGGGGCGGCCGTACTTCTTGCTGTAGGTCTCGTCGACCAGCTGCTTGCCCAGCGCCAGGCGCTTGGAGTCGACGTCGCACACCGCCAGGATCTGGGCGTGGTCGTACTTGAAGGTCTCGGCCATGTCGTGGCCGCGGGCGATGCGGCCCACGCCGATGACGCCGATGTTGATGCGGTTGCTGGGGGCGTTCTGGCCGAACACGGTGGCCGGCACGATCGTCGGGAAGGCGACGGCGGCGCCCAGCACGGCGCGGCGGGAAAGCTTGCTCATGGCATCCCCTCCCCTCAGGCCGTGACCGGCCGGGTGGCGTTCTTCTGGGCGGTCAGCACCAGTTCGGCGGCCAGCAGGGCCTGGTCCTGGTCCTGGGCGACCGAGGTGCGCTCGACGATGTCGGCCACGAACTGCGGGCCGAACGGCAGGATGACCTTGGAGCAGTCGATGTAACGCGCCTGCTTCCGGTCGACGATCAGCAGGTGGTCGCCGCCGGGTCGGCCGGTCGGATCGACGTACTTGCGCAGCTCGATATAGCCCTCGGTCCCCAGCAGGAAGAGCCGGCCGTCACCCCAGACGCCCAGGCCGTCGGGCGTGAACCAGTCGACCCGGACATAGCCCGTGCCGCCGTCGCCCGTCAGGGTCATGTCGCCGAAATCCTCGAACTTCGGATGCGCGGTGTTGTTGAGATTGCCGGTCTGGCTGGAGACCACGTGGGCGGTCTTGCTGCCGGTGTAGTAGAGGAACTGATCGGCCTGGTGCGAGCCGATGTCGGTCAGGATGCCGCCGTAGCGGGCCTTGTCCCAGAACCAGTCGGGCCGGCCGGTCCCGATCCGGTGCGGAGCCAGGTTGACCGTCTGGACCACCTTGCCGATCGCCCCGGCCTGGACCAGCTCGCCGGCCTTGACCGCGGCCGGCACCTCCAGGCGTTCGGAATACATGATCGCGTACTTGCGGCCGGTCTTCTTCACCGCCGCCCGCACCTGGGCCAGCTGGGCCAGGGTGACGATGCCCGGCTTGTCCGACAGGTAGTCCTTGCCCGCCGCCATGACCCTCAGGCCGAGGGGCGCGCGCTGGTCGGGGATCGGCGCGGCGGCGACCAGCTGGATCGACTTGTCCTGCAGGATCTCGTCCTCGCTGCGCGCCAGGGGCACGTCGCCGAACTGCTTGCGGAAATCGGCGATCTGCTTGGGGTCGGTGGCGTAGACGCTGACCAGCTCGCCCCCGCCCCGCTTCACCGCCGCCGTCATGCTCATGATGTGATAGTGATCAAGGCCGATCACCGAGAAGCGGATGCGGTGCTTGGGCGCGGCGCTCGGGTCGGCGCCCGGCGCGGCGACCTCCTGGGTCGCGCCTTGGACGGGCAGGCCCGCCACGGTCCCCGCGAGTCCCGCCGCCAGCAGAAAGCCGCGCCGACTGGCCAGATCGTTCATGTCGTTCCTCCCAGGTCCGGCGACATCCTCGCCTTGGCCGCCTTGGTCTGACCAATGATCGGCCGGTCATCAGACCATTGAATCCGCCGAAAGGAAAACGCCTTTTGAAGGCGCAGGCGTCCGCCCCGCGCCCACATTACAATGTTTTCATCTGCGCCCATCCGGCATCTGGGGCAGCATCGCCGTTTCGGGGATGTTCAGGACCACATCATGCGCAACCTTCTGCTGGCCGCCGCCTCGGCGTTCGCCCTCTCTGCCGTCGCCGCCACAGCCTTCGCGGCCGATCCGCCCGCTAAACCAATGTACGGCGACTGGGGCGTCGACCTGACCGCCGGCGACAAGTCCGTCTCGCCCGGCGCGAACTTCGACAAGTACGCGAACGGCGCCTGGGCGGCCCGCACCCAGATCCCGGCCGACCAGGGCTCGGCCGGGGTGGGCTACGACGTCTACAACCGCTCGCAGGACCAACTGCGCACCCTGATCGAGACGGCCGAGCCGTCGACCCAGATCGGCGCGCTGTACAAGAGCTTCGTCGACGAGGCCAAGGTCGAGGCGGTCGACGACAAGCCCCTCAAGGCCGACCTGGCCAAGATCGCCGCGATCAAGACCAAGGCCGACTTCACCGTGGCCATGGGCCACACCCAAGGCGGTTTCGGCAGCGGGGTGTTCTCGCTGGACATCTATCCGGACGCCAAGAACCCCGAGATCAACACCCTGTATATCGGCCAGGCCGGCCTGGGCATGCCCGACCGCGACTACTACCTGACCGACGGCTTCAAGCCCCAGCGCGAGGCCTATCTGGCCTTCATCGAGCGCGCCCTGAAGATGGCCGGCTACCCGGACCCGGCCAAGTCGGCCGCCGACGTCCTGGCCTTCGAGACCAAGATCGCCAAGGTCAGCTGGGAGGTCGCCGAGCGCCGCGACATCGACAAGACCTACAACCCCACCACCGTGGCCGAGCTGAACGGCTACGCGCCCTTTCCCTGGTCGCCCTACCTGGCCGCCGCCGGCATGCCGGGCCTGACCAAGGTGGTGCTGGGCGAGAAGACCGCCGTGCGCGACATCGCCAAGGTCTATGACGAGACGCCGCTGGAGACCCTGAAGGCCTGGCAGACCTACAACGTCATCGCCGAGACCTCGCCCTACCTGTCCAAGCGCTTCGTCGACAGCCGCTTCGAATACATCAAGGTCCTGACCGGCCAGTCGGCCCTGCGCCCCCGCTGGAAGCGCGGCGTGCAGCTGGTCGACGGCAGCCTGGGCGAGGTGGTCGGCCAGACCTATGTCGCCAAGTACTTCCCGCCCAGCTCCAAGGCCCAGATGGTCGATCTGATCGCCAACCTGAAGACGGCGATGGCGGCGCGCATCCAGAAGGCGCCGTGGATGAGCCCGGCCACCAAGACCGAGGCCCTGGCCAAGCTGTCCAAGATGCAGGTGATGGTCGGCTATCCCGACAAGTGGCGCGACTATTCGGGCCTGAAGCTGGACGTGAACGACCTCTACGGCAACGTCGCGGCCAGCCGGAAGTTCGAGTGGGCCTATCAGCTGAGCGACCTGGGCAAGCCGGTCGATCACGGCAAGTGGGGCATGACCCCGCAGACCGTGAACGCCTACAACGGCGGGCTGGAGAACAAGATCGTGTTCCCGGCCGGCATCCTGCAGGCGCCCTATTTCGACCCCAACGCCGATCCGGCGGTGAACTACGGCGCGATCGGCGCGGTGATCGGCCACGAGATCAGCCACGGCTTCGACGACCAGGGCCGCAAGATCGACGCCACGGGCAAGCTGCGCGACTGGTGGACGCCGGAGGACGCCAAGCGCTTCGACGCCCAGGCCGACGTGCTGGGCAAGCAGTACGACGCCTACGAGCCGGTCCCCGGCTCGCACATCAACGGCAAGCTGACCATGGGCGAGAACATCGCCGACCTGGCCGGGCTGCAGGTGGCGCTGGACGCCTACCACGCCTCGCTGGGCGGCAAGCCGGCGCCGGTGATCGGCGGACTGACGGGCGACCAGCGCCTGTTCCTGGCCTTCGCCCAGTCCTGGCAGGAAAAGGCCCGCGACGACTCGCTCAAGCAGCAGATGGCGTCCGACCCGCACTCGCCGTCGTCGTTCCGCGTGGTGGGCCCCACCCGCAACGTCGACGCCTGGTACGACGCCTTCGGGGTCAAGCCCGGCGACACCTACTACCTGCCGCCCGAGGCCCGCTCGCGGGTCTGGTAGGGATCAGGAACGCAAAAGGGCCGCCCCGAGGGCGGCCCTTTCAGCATCCGAAGGCCGGAAAGCCTATTCGCCGGCGGCGAGCTCTATTCGCCGGCGGCGATCTGGCCGCGGGCCAGGGCCAGCAGCTCGTCCATCTTCCGGCGGACCTCGCCTTCGCTGACATTGACGCCCGAGCCCTTCAGGTCGCCGGCGACCTTGCGCAGCACGTCCTCGTCGCCGGGCTGCTCGAAGTCGGACTTCACCACGGCGCGGGCGTAGTCGTCGACCGTCGCCAGGCCCATCAGCTCGGCCGCCCACTCGCCCAGCAGGCGGTTGCGACGGGCGGTCGCCTTGAATTCCTGTTCCTGCTCCAGCGCGAACTTGCGTTCGAAACCCTGTTCGCGTTCGTCGAAGGTGGTCATGAAAGCCCCAATAGTCTCTGAGCCGGCTCCATATCCCGTGGCGAGCCGCCCGGCAATCGTAAGCAACGCCGCATCGCGCCCGATCCGTTCACAAAGCCGCTCACAATACCGCCGCCGAGGCTAGGGCCGTTTGCGCCAAGGACTGCGTTCAGCTAGTTTCGGGACGACATTTTTCGTGAGCGGCCTTGAGTCGAACGCCGCGCGCAGCTATCCGCCGCGCGCGCTTTTCGTTTCTCCGGAGAATTCCGGCCGGATTTTTCCGGGAGGGCGCGCCCGCAGCCAGAAGGGCCTCGACGAGAGCCATGACCACCCGCCGCAAGAAGATCTACGAAGGCAAGGCCAAGATCCTGTACGAGGGCCCCGAGCCGGGCACCCTCATCCAGTACTTCAAGGACGACGCCACCGCCTTCAACGCCCAGAAGAAGGCGGTCCTGGAAGGCAAGGGCGTGATCAACAACCGCATCAGCGAGTACATCATGACTCGCCTGAACGCGATCGGCGTGCAGAACCACTTCATCCGCCGTCTCAGCCTGCGCGAGCAGCTGATCAAGGAAGTCGAGATCATCCCGCTCGAGGTGGTGGTGCGCAACATCGCCGCCGGCTCGATCGCCACGCGCCTGGGCCTGAGCGAAGGCACCCCGCTGCCGCGCTCGATCATCGAGTTCTACTACAAGGACGACAAGCTGGGCGACCCGATGGTCTCCGAGGAGCACATCACCGCGTTCAACTGGGCCGCCACCCAGGAGATCGACGACATGATGGCCATGGCCCTGCGGGTGAACGACTACCTGTCGGGCCTGTTCAGCGGCGTGGGCATCACCCTGGTGGACTTCAAGATCGAGTTCGGCCGCGTCTATGAAGGCGACTTCAGCCGCGTGATCCTGGCCGACGAGATCAGCCCCGACAGCTGCCGCCTGTGGGACTCGGCCACCAACGAGAAGATGGACAAGGACCGGTTCCGCCGCGACCTGGGCAACGTCATCGAAAGCTACACCGAAGTGGCCCGCCGCCTCGGCATCATGAAGGAAATGCCGACCGTCATCCAAGGCGGCGTGCATTAGGTTGGGATCTCCTCCCCCGTGCAACGGGGGAGGTGGCGCGATGCGCGGCATCGTGACGGAGGGGGCGCACCGCCCGATTGCTGTGGATGGGACG
>NZ_JONW01000010.1:0-124081 GCF_000712075.1 Caulobacter sp. UNC358MFTsu5.1 | reverse complement strand
CCGCCCGATTGCTGTGGATGGGACGCCCCCTCCACCGCTTCGCGGTCCCCCTCCCCCATTTCACGGGTGAGGAGAAGAAGTTGAAAGCCACTGTCCATGTGTTCCTGAAGCCCGGCGTGCTGGACGTCCAGGGCAAGGCCGTCGAGTCCGCCCTGCACGGCCTGGGCTGGGCCGGCGTCTCGAGCGCCCGGGTCGGCCGCACGATCGAGTTCGACCTGGCCGAGACCGACGCCGAGAAGGCCAAGGCCGAGGTCAAGGCCATGTGCGAGAAGCTGCTGGCCAACACGGTCATCGAGAGCTACCGCATCGACGTCGCCTGACGGCAACGATCGGGGACATGCGCGTGCGCGCTTTTTCTTTGCCCGGATTTCCGAACCGCCCCTTCCCCTCCAGCTTCGCCGCACCATGTTCGGTGAAACCGGCGGAGGCGACATGAGCGCGAAGTATGAACTGGCCCAGGTCAACATCGGCCGCCTGCGGGCGCCGATCGATCATCCGATGATCAAGGACTTCGCCGACAACCTCGACCCCATCAACGCCCTGGCCGAGGCCTCGCCCGGCTTCGTCTGGCGCCTGACGGGCGAGGGCAACAACGCCACCGACCTGCAGCCGTTCGACGACGAGATGATCGCGATCAACATGTCGACCTGGACCGACATCCCGTCGCTGGGCGCCTATGTCTACCGCAGCGGCCACGTCCAGTTCATGCGCCGCCGCCGCGAATGGTTCGAGCACATGGACCTCTACATGGTCCTCTGGTGGGTGCCGGCCGGCCACCGCCCGACCATCGAGGAGGCCAAGGCGAAGCTGGCCCTGCTGGAAGCCAACGGCCCGACGCAAGAGGCCTTCACCTTCAAGATCCCCTTCCCGGCCCCGGACGAGGCCAGCGTGGAGCCCGTGCTGGACGAATGCGCGTAAAGCGCCGCTCCTGAACGCTTCGCCCGCTCGCGAGTTGTTCCTAGAGGGCCTTGGGCCCCGGCTGGGACAGTCTCGATGGGCGTAGGGCGTAGGGAATTCCTCTTGGGCTCCGGCCTGGCCATGGCCGCGGGGCCGGCCCTGGCGCGTCAGACCCTGCCCAACGGGCCCCGGCCCTATCAGCCGCGCGCCGGCTATCCCAAGCCGGCGGCGAGCCCGCCGGCCGCCGCGCCCAGGCCGCCGACCTCGTACCCCAAGCCCGACGCCTTCGTTCCCCAGCCCAGGCCGGCGGCCGGAGCGGTTCCCGCGCCGCCCGCCGCGCCCGCCGTCTCGACGGCCGGGACCGACTGGGCCGCCGTGAAGGCCCAGTTCCAGACCGCGCCGGACGAGGTCAACATGAGCGCCATGCTGATCGCCACCCACCCCCTGCCGGTGCGCAAGGCGATCGACCAGTTCCGCCGCGAGATGGACTGGCGGCCCGTGACCTATCTGGAGGACAACAACCGCCGCCTGCAGGCCTACAGCCGCGCCGCCGCCGGCCGCTATCTGGGCCTGGACGGCGACCAGGTGGCCCTGACCGACAGCACCACCCTGGGCGCGGCCCTGGTCTATGGGGGACTGAAGCTGGGCTATGGCGACGAGATCGTCACCACCAACCAGGACTATTACATCACCCACGAAAGCCTGCGCCGCGCGGCCCTGCGCAACGGCTCGGTGGTCAGGCGCATCGACCTGTTCGACAGCATCGAGACGGTGTCGGAGGCCGGCATGGTGGCCCGCCTGATGGCGGCGGTCACGCCCAAGACCCGCGCCTTCGCCCTGACCTGGGTGCATTCCAGCACCGGACTGAAACTGCCCCTGCCCGCCATCTCGGCCGCCCTGGCCCAGGTGAACGCCACGCGCCAGGAGCCCGAGCGGATCGTGCTGGCCGTCGACGGGGTGCACGGCTTCGGCAACCAGGACGCCACCCTGGCCAGCCTGGGCTGCGACATCTTCATGGCCGGCTGCCACAAGTGGCTGTTCGGCCCGCGCGGCACCGGGATCATCGCCGCCAACGCCCAGGGCTGGTCGCGGCTGCGCCCCTCGGTGCCCAGCTATGTCGATAGCGCCGCCTGGACCGCCTGGATCAACAACTCGCCCCTGCTGGAGCACACCGACGGCCCGCTGATGTCGCCCGGCGGCTTCAAGGCCTTCGAGCACCTGTGGGCGATCCCGGCGGCGGTCGAGTTCCACGAGAAGATCGGCAAGCCCCAGGTGGCGGCCCGTACGGCCGAACTGGCCGAGCAGTTGAAGGCGGGCCTGGCGCTGATGCCTCACGTGCGCCTGGTCACGCCCCGTGACCCGCGGATGTCGGCGGGGATCGTCTCGTTCGACGTCCAGGGCCTGTCGACCGATTCCGCCGTCGCCCGCCTGCGCCGGCGCCGGATCATCGCCTCGGCCGCGCCCTACGCGATCCAGCACGTGCGGCTGACGCCCTCGATCATGAACAGCCCGGCCGAGGTGGACCTGGCGCTGGCCGAAGTCCGCGGCTTGGCGAGCGTTTAGGGACGAAGCGGCGCTGACATCCCGCGCGAACGGTGCTACAGGCCCGCGCCATGAAAGCCGCCGTCGTCGTCTTCCCCGGTTCCAATTGCGATCGCGACTGCAAGGTCGCCATCGAGCGCTCCGCCGGAGCCCGTGTCGAAATGGTCTGGCACCAGGAGACGGCCCTGCCGGACGACCTGGACCTGATCGTCCTGCCCGGCGGGTTCTCCTACGGCGACTACCTGCGCTGCGGGGCCATGGCCGCCCAGAGCCCGGTGATGCGCGAGGTGGTCAAGGCCGCCAACGACGGCGTGGCCGTGGTGGGCATCTGCAACGGCTTCCAGATCCTGACCGAGGTCGGCCTGCTGCCCGGCGCCCTGCTGCGCAACGCCAAGCTGAAGTACGTCTGCAAGCCGGTGGCCCTGGACGTGGTCAACAGCCAGACCCGCTTCACCGCCAGCTTCGGCGAGCAACGCTCGGCCGTCATGACCGTCGGCAACGGCGAGGGCAACTTCTTCGCCGACGAGGAAACGCTGAACCGCATCGAGGGCGAAGGCCAGGTGGTGTTCCGCTACCAGGACAATCCCAACGGCTCGGCCCGCGACATCGCCGGCCTCATGAACGCCAAGGGCAACGTCCTGGGCCTGATGCCCCACCCCGACCGCTCGTTCGACCCGGACCTGGGCTCGGAGGACGGGGCGATCCTCTTCCGCAGCATATTCGCCAGCGCCTGACGGGCGCCAGGGAGGTTCCGATGCGTCGTTTGTCGATCAGCGTAACCTTCCTCCTCACCGCACTGGCGGCGGGCGCCGCCCACGCCGACAACCGCTGCGGCTATGGCGATTTCGCCTACGCCGCCCAGGACGGCGTGGCCGTCTACAACGTCTCGCCGCCGACCGGGGGACGAACCTACTTCCAGGGCGACGGCGAAGGCTGTCCCGGCGCGCCGAGCTGCAAGCTGAAAAGCTATCTGGTGACCCAGGACGAGGTGCTGGCCAGCAAGGTCGGGAACGGCTGGGCCTGCGCCTGGTACGGCAAGGGCGATCGCCACACCGTCGGCTGGCTGAAGACGTCGGACCTGATCAAGTCGGCCGTCGCCCCCTCCGGCGAGGGCGACTGGCTGGGCGCGTGGCGCTTCGGCGACAACCAGATCACGATCACCCGCGACAAGAAGGGCTTCCGGGCCGAGGGCGAAGCGACCTGGAAAGGGCCGGCCTCCGTGCATGAGGGGGCGTTCAAGGGACGCATCGAGGTCAAGGGCGTGGCCGCCACCTACGCCGACCCCGAGGGCACGGAGCCCTTCTGCAGCGTCGATATGCGCCGCGTCGGCCGGTACATGGTGGTCGCCGACAGCGGAAGCTGCGGTGGCGCGTCCGTGAGCTTCGACGGCGTCTACGTCCGCTAGCGGCGCGAAACGCTGTTATATTATAGCGCCAGCTGAAAACCGCTCCTAAGGTGCCCGCACCATTGGGGAGCCCTTCCATGAGTCTCGCGTCGACCCTCCGCGCCGGCCTGCTGGCCGCCGCCGCCCTCACCGCCTTCGCCACCACAGCCGCACACGCTCAGACACCGCCGCTGACGCCGGACATCGACGGCAAGTACGTCGCGCCCAAGGACGGCTATGACTACGACAAGCGCGTGGTCATGGTGCCGATGCGCGACGGGACCAAGCTCTACACCGTGATCGTGGTGCCCAAGGGCGGCAAGAACGCCCCGATCCTGCTGACCCGCACGCCCTACAACGCCGCCAAGCGCACCGCGCGCAACGACAGCCCGTCCATGCTGGCCACCCTGGCCGAGGGCGACAGCGTCTTCGTCCAGGCCGGCTACATCCGCGTCATCCAGGACATCCGCGGCAAGTACGGCTCGGAGGGCGACTATGTGATGACGCGCCCGCTGAAGGGGCCGCTGAACAACAGCGAGGTCGATCACTCGACCGACGCCTACGACACCATCGAATGGCTGACCAAGAACGTGCCCGAGAGCAACGGCAAGGTCGGCATGCTGGGCAGCTCGTACGAGGGCTTCACCGTGGTGATGGCCCTGGTCAATCCGCACCCGGCCCTGAAGGTGGCCGCGCCGATGAGCCCGATGGTCGACGGCTGGATGGGCGACGACTGGTTCCACCACGGCGCCTTCCGCCAGCCGAACTTCGACTACTTCAGCGGCCAGACCACCAAGCGCGGCGCCGGCGACAGCGTCCAGCGCGGCGGCTATGACGACTACCAGACCTTCCTGAAGGCCGGTTCGGCCGGCGACTTCGCCAAGGCCCACGGCCTGGACGCCCTGCCCTGGTGGAAGAAGGTCAGCGAGCACCCCGCCTACGACGCCTTCTGGCAGGAGCAGGCGCTGGACAAGACCATGGCCAAGCAGCCCCTGACGGTGCCGACCATGTGGATCCAGGGCCTGTGGGACCAGGAGGACATGTGGGGCGCGGTGCACAGCTACGCCGCCGTCGAGCCCAAGGACGCGGCCAACGACAAGAACTATCTGGTGCTGGGCCCCTGGCGGCACAGCCAGGTCAACTACGACGCCTTCAACCTGGGCGTCTTCAAGTGGGACGGCGACACCGCCCTGCAGTTCCGCCGCGACGTGCTGCTGCCGTTCTTCAACCAGTACCTGAAGGACGGCGCGCCCAAGGCCGACACCCCGCCGGTGCTGATCTACGATCCGGGCCAGAACCACTGGGACCGCTACAAGTCCTGGCCTCAGGGCGGGACCAAGGCCCTGTACCTGGAGCCGAACGGCGGCCTGGGCTTCGCCGCCCCGGCGGCGGCCAAGGGCGCGGCGGCGTATGACGAATACGTCTCCGACCCGGCCAAGCCGGTGCCTTACATCCCGCGCCCGATGCAGTTCGGCGACCGCAGCCGCTGGACGCCTTGGCTGGTCACCGACCAGCGCAGCGTCGCCGACCGCACCGATGTGCTGAGCTACGTCTCCGAGCCCCTGACCGCGCCGCTGAAGATCGCCGGCGTGCCGAAGGTCAACCTGACGGCCTCGACCAGCGGCACCGACAGCGACTGGGTGGTCAAGCTGATCGACGTCTTCCCCGACGAGGTCCCCAGCCAGCCCGAGTTGGGCGGCTACCAGTTGGCCGTGGGCATGGACATCTTCCGCGGCCGCTATCGCGAGAGCTTCAGCGATCCCAAGGCGATCAAGCCGAACACGCCGCTGAAGTACCAGTTCATCCTGCCGACCGCGAACTACACCTTCCAGCCGGGCCACCGGATCATGGTCCAGGTGCAGTCCAGCTGGTTCCCGCTGTACGACCGCAACCCGCAGACCTTCGTGCCCAACATCTTCTTCGCCAAGCCGGCGGACTATGTGAAGGCCACCCAGCGGGTCTACCACGCGGGCGACACGGCCAGCTTCATCGAGCTGCCGGTGGTGGCGCAGTAATCCCCTCCGGCCCCTTGGGCCACCTCCCCCGGAGGGGAGGAATAAAAAGGGGCCGGAAGCTCACGCCTCCGGCCCCCTCCTTCACATCGGAGCATTCTTCGTCAGCGGTCGCGCCGCTGCTGGTCGGCCTGGTTGGCCTGGCCGCCCGGATTGCGGCCCTGCTCGTTCTGGCGATTGCGATCGCCCTGCTGTTGCTGCTGACCCGGAGACTGTCGTTGCGGGTCGTTCTGCTGCTGTTGCGGATTGCGGGTCTTGTTGTCACCCATGGGCTCTCTCCTTGCACAGCGCGCCGATCGCGCACGGTGAGGAAAACGGCCCGGGACTCGCCCCGTTCCTTCTGCGAAGCTGCCTTAGTTCCGGCTTAGCTTTTGAATCTTCACCGGATTTTCGATGATCTGCCCCTTCATGTAGGGATCGTCGGCCTTGGTCACGGTGGGGGCGTCGTGGATCTTGCGGACCACGTCCATGCCCTCGACCACCTTGCCGAACGCCGCGAAGCCCTGGCCGTCCTTGTTGCGCGCCCCGCCGAAATCCAGGGCCGGGTTGTCGCCAAGGCAGATGAAGAACTCCGACCCCGCCGTGCCCGGCTCGGCTCGCGCCATCGAGATCACGCCGTCGGTGTGCAGGATCCCCGTGACCTTCGTCGTCTCGTGGGCGATGGCCGGCAGCGGGCTGTCGTCGCGGTTCAGCCCGCCCTGGATGACGCTGATGGTGGCCGGGTTGTTGTCGTTCTTGGGCGAGACGGTCCGGTAGAAGCTGCCGCCGTCCAGCAGATGCTTGTCCGCATAGGCCAGGAAGTTTGCCACGGTGATCGGCGCCTTGTCCGGATAGAGCTCGATCACGATCGCCCCCAGGTCGGTGACCATCCGCACCCGGACGGGCGCGGGGCCGGCGGCGGTCAGCGGCAAGGCGGCGGCGAGCGCCAGCAGATGGCGGCGGGAGATCATGGGGCGGCTCGCTTCACATCGGTGTGGATGAAGTCATTTCCCTTGAACAGCAGCGGTTCGTCCAGGGACTTGGCCAAGGCGTAGACGAAACTGTCGCCGTAATTCAGTTCGGCGTCATGCCGGCCCTTCCCATAGGTCCGCCGAGCCTCGGCCGCCGCGTAGGCCTGCTCGGCGGTCACGGCGACAACCTCGATCCGCAGTTGGGCGAGGTCGCGATTCAGCAGGGAAATCCCCTTCTCCGGACTTATCCGACGCATATAGACCTCGGCCGCCTCGACATAGGACGCCGCCGACATCCGACGGCGCTTGGCGCGCAGCATCAGGACATAGAACGCGTCGCGCTCTGGTTCCTTCAAGGCCAGGGCCAGCAGGGCGGAGGTGTCGATGATCATCCAATCGGCTGACCGTGCTCGTCGTAAAGTTCGGCCTCGATCTCCCGCCAATCTCTGGGATCGAGCACCGGGCGCGCATCCAACTCCGCGAAGAAGGCCTGCTTGGCCGCCTCCTCGGCGTCCGTCAGCGCGAAGGGTTCAGACAACCGCGCCACCTTCTCGACCAGGGCCTGATGGATCGCCTCGGTCAGGCTTTCCCCCGTCACGTCAGCGACTTGCCGCGCCAAGGCCTCGGTTTCCGCCCGCTTGATGCTGATGCCCATTCTAGAAACACCTTTGACCTTTCTAGAATATAGCGGAATCCCCCGGGCCACGCTAGAAGGCCCGCCCATGAGCACCTCGACCTCCCCCGCGAAGTCCATGGCCGAGACGGCCGCCGAGTTTGGCCTCAAGCCGGAGGAGTACGCCGTCGTCCTCGACCGCCTGGGCCGCGAGCCCAACCTGGTCGAGCTGGGGGTGTTCTCGGTGATGTGGTCCGAGCACTGCTCGTACAAGTCGTCCAAGAACCAGCTGAAGAAGTTCCCGATCACCGGTCCGCGCGTGATCTGCGGCCCCGGCGAGAACGCCGGCGTGATCGACATCGACGACGGCGACGCCATCATCTTCAAGATGGAGAGCCACAACCACCCGTCCTACATCGAGCCCTACCAGGGCGCGGCGACGGGCGTGGGCGGCATCATGCGCGACGTCTTCACGATGGGCGCGCGACCGATCGCCCTGCTGAACGCCCTGCGCTTCGGCGAGCCCGACCATCCCAAGACCAAGCGCCTGGTCGACGGCGTCGTCGCGGGCATCGCCGGCTACGGCAACTGCGTGGGCGTGCCCACGGTCGCCGGCGAGACCAACTTCCACAAGGGCTACAACGGCAACATCCTGGTCAACGCCATGTGCGTGGGCCTGGCCGACGCCGACAAGATCTTCTACTCGGCCGCCCCCGGCGCGGGCCTGGCCGTGGTCTATTTCGGCTCCAAGACCGGCCGCGACGGCATCCACGGCGCGACCATGTCCTCGGCCGAGTTCTCGGAGGACTCCGAGGAGAAGCGCCCCACGGTCCAGGTCGGCGACCCCTTCGCCGAGAAGCTGCTGATCGAGGCGACGCTGGAGCTGATGGCCACCGGCGCCGTCGCCGCCATCCAGGACATGGGCGCGGCGGGCCTGACCTCGTCGTCGGTCGAGATGGCCGGCAAGGGCGGCGTCGGCATCGAGCTGGACATGGACATGGTCCCCCAGCGCGAAACCGGCATGAGCGCCTACGAGATGATGCTGTCGGAAAGCCAGGAGCGCATGCTGGCGGTCCTGAAGCCCGGCCGCGAGAAGGACGGCCACGCCATCTTCGAGAAGTGGGGCCTGGACGCCGCCGTCATCGGCCACACCACCGACACCGGCCACCTGGTGCTCAAGCACCACGGCGAGGTCGTCTGCGACGTGCCGCTGGCCCCGCTGTTCGACGACGCGCCGCTGTATGACCGCCCCTGGGTCCAGCCGACGCTGCATCCGCACCTCGACCCGGGCAAGATCGCCGCCCCGTCCGACTGGAACGCCGCCGTGCTGAAGGTGGTCGGCAGCCCCGACATGGCCTCCAAGCGCTGGCTGTGGGAGCAGTACGACCGCCACGTGATGGCCGACACCCTGGAAGACAGCGCCACCGGCTGCGACGCCGGCATCGTGCGCATCCACGGCAAGGGCAAGGCCATCGCCGTGACCAGCGACGTCACCCCGCGCTACGTGCAGAACGACCCCTACGAGGGCGGCAAGCAGGCCGTCGCCGAAGCCTGGCGCAACCTGACGGCCGCCGGCTCGACCCCGATCGCCATCACCGACAACCTCAACTTCGGCAGCCCCGAAAAGCCCGAGACCATGGGCCAGATCGTGCGCGCCACCGACGGCATGGCCGAGGCCTGCCGCGCCCTGGACTTCCCGGTCGTGTCGGGCAACGTCAGCCTCTACAACGAGACCAACGGCGTCGCCATTCCGCCGACCCCGACGGTCGGCGCCGTGGGCCTGATCGACGACTACGACCTGCGCATGGGCTTTGGAAATGTCGCCGAGGGGGATGCGCTGGTGCTGATCGGCGAGACCCACGGCGAGCTGGGCGCCTCGATCTATCTGCGCGAGATCCTGGGCCGCGAGGACGGCGCCCCGCCGCCGGTCGACCTGGCCCTGGAACGCAAGAACGGCGACTTCGTGCGCGGCCTGATCCCGACCGGCCTGGTCGCGGGCCTGCACGACCTGTCGGACGGCGGCCTGCTGATCGCCGCGGCCGACATCGCCCTGGCCAGCAAGGTCGGCGTCACCCTGAACGCCACCAGCCACGCCCACGCCCACCCCTATCTGTTCGGCGAGGACCAGGCCCGCTACTTGGTGGCCACGCCCGATCCGGACTCGGTGCTGGCGGCGGCCAAGGAAGCCGGCGTCCACGCCAACCTGGCCGGGGTGGCGGGTGGCGACGCCTTCGCCTCGACCGACCTGTTCAGCATCCCGCTGGAGACCCTGCGCACGGCCCACGAGGCCTGGCTGCCGGGCTTCATGGGCGCGGCCCAGGCCTGACCGGCGTCATCACGCGGACACAGACGCACCGCACAGACCGGAATCAAGGAGTCGCGTCGCGCGATGCGACTCCAACCCCTTTGGAGTTTGGCATGCGCAAGTTCTCGATTTTCGCCACGGCGAGCCTGACCCTGTCGCTGCTGGCCGCCTGCGCGCCCGCCGCCCAGGCTCCCACCCCCGCCGCCCCCTCCCCAACCGTTGAGGGCGCCGAGGCCTCGTGCGCCGCGCGCGGCGGCTCTATGCAACCCGTCGGCCGCCTGCAGCGCCCGACTTGCGTGGTGCCCTACGCCGACGCCGGCAAGACCTGCTCGGACAAGGCCGACTGCCAGGGCGCCTGCATCGCCGAAGGCAACCTGGAGGCCCAGGGCGCCACGACCGGCCAGTGCCAGAAGACCAACGTCCAGTTCGGCTGCTTCGCCAAGATCGTGAACGGCAAGGCGACGGCCGCGATCTGCATCGACTGATGATCGGGGGACATGCCCTCGCGGCGTGTCCCCACCAGCCTCCACGGCGCCAGGACTTGGGGACACGCCGCAAGGGCATGTCCCCTACGGTTCTAGCCGCGACGCGCCCGCGCCACCTGGGCCACCCGCTCCAGCACCACCGGACCCGCCGCCGGCCCGGCCGAATAGACGAAGTCCGGGCTGTCCATCGGCTTGCCCGAGCGGCGATCCACCAGCACCGGTTCGGCCGGCAGGCCGGTGACCGCGTCGACCAGGTGGCTGGCCACGCCCTCGGTCGCGTAGTGGCGATTGCCGAACGCCATCAGCGCCGTCATCACCGGCGCGAAGTCGCGCGCCAGCGCGGTCGGCACATATTCGAAGCGCGCCGGCCGTTCCTGGTACTGCCGACGGTCCAGGAAGCCGGCCTCGACCAGGTCCTTGAGCCGCGCGGCCAAGATGTTGGGCGCCACGCCCAGGCTCTTCTCGAACTGGTCGAACCGCGACAGCCCCTGGAAGGCGTCGCGCAGGATCATCAGGCTCCAGGTGTCGCCCACACGCTCCAGCGTGCGGCCTATCGGGCACTGTCCGGGATCGAAGGCGCGCTTGGTCATGACGTCAATATAGGGACTCGCTACGAAATCGAAAGTTAGTCACTTGCAAATCGAAAGTGACTTCCCACCTCAACGTCACGGCCGGGCCATGGGGCCTCGACCAACCCCTTTCGGGAAGAAGACGATGAGCAAGCAAGACATCCGCGGCGCGGCCCTGATCACCGGCGCCTCCACGGGCATCGGCGCGGCCTATGCCGACCGCCTGGCCCGCGCCGGCCACGACCTGATCCTGGTGGCCCGCGACACCGGCCGCCTGGGCGCCCTGGCCGCCCGCCTGCGCGGCGAGACCGGCGTGAACATCGACATCATCACCGCCGACCTGACCGACAAGGCCGACCTGGCCCGCGTCGAGTCGCGCTTGGCCGACGACGCCGCGATCGACATCCTGATCAACAACGCCGGCGTCGCCCTGTCGGGCCCGTTCGTCGAACAGGACCTTGAGCGGATCGACGGCATGATCCAGCTGAACATCGTCTCGGTGACCCGCCTGGCCCACGCCGCCGCCAAGGCTTTCGCGGCCCGCGACCGCGGCGCCATCGTCAACATCTCGTCCGTCGCGGGCCTGGCCCCCGAGCTGCAGATGGCCGTCTACGGCGCGACCAAGGCCTATGTGACCTATTTCACCCAGACCCTGCGCCTGCAGCTGAGCCCCAACATCCAGCTCCAGGCCGTCCTGCCCGGCGCCACCCGCACCGAGATCTGGGACCGCTCGGGCCACGGCGGCGCCGACGTGCTGGATCCGAACATGCTGATGGAGCTGGACGACCTGGTCGACGCGGCCCTGGCCGGCTTCCACCAGGGCGAACTGATCACCATCCCGTCCCTGCCCGACGCGGCCGATTTCGCGGCCTACGACGCGGCCCGGGCCAAGCTGCTGCCGAACCTGTCGCGCAACCGCTCGGCCGCCCGCTACAAGGTGGGCGAACCGGCCTAGGCGGACTGCCGGCGAGATCGGGGTCGCCCCGATCTCGCCCACCGTCGTGGCGTCCGTCACGACATTGCCGCCTCGCGACACTATCTATCGGGTGACGACGAGAGACGACCGGGAACGAACGCCGCGCCCGGTCGCTTGTCCGCCACCTGAGGAGACCGACATGGCCGTCATTCCAAACCTGGACGAGTTCATTCTCGAGGAAACCGCCGAGGGGATCTTCCTGACCGTCACCGGCGATGACGACCAGACCCTGAAGCTGAAGGTCTCGCTCGACGACCTGGAAGAGATCGTCGAGGTCATCGACGAGGTGTTCGGCCTGGAGGCGGAGGACGACGACGAGGCCGAAGAGGTGGACGAGAGCGCGGGCTAGGCCCTAACGCCCCGCCGCCCTGCTCAGCCCGTCCAGGTCGTCGTCCAGCGCCCGCGTCGCCGTCACCACCGTAGCCACCGCGTTCTTGAAGAACGCCTGCGGCACCGTGGCGAAGTCGTCGGTGGGCTGGTGGTATTCGGGGTGGTCCTCGACGCCGAAATAGACCCAGGGCACGCCCGCCGCGGCGAACGGCCCCTGGTCCGACTGCTGGGTCCAGTTGTTCTCCTTGCCGTGCAGATCGGTGTCGTGGCCCAGCAGCAGCTTGACCGGCGCGATCCTGGCCACGCCCTCCAGCACCGGCTTCAGATACGGCTGGGGCCCGACCCCGCTGACATAGAGCTGGTTGCGGGGGTTCTTGCTGATCATGTCGAAATTGACGTTCAGCCCGATCTTCTCCAGCGGGACGGGCGGATCGGCGACGAAGGCCTTGGCGCCCTTCAGCCCGCTCTCCTCGCCGTCGAAGGCGACGATCAGCACGGTGTGGCGCGGCGGCCGGGCCTTGAACGCCTCGGCCACGGCCAGCAGGCCCGCGATCCCCGAGGCGTTGTCGTCGGCCCCGTTGTAGACCTGCCCCTTGCGCACCCCCAGATGGTCGTAGTGGGCCGAGACCACCAGCACCTTGTCAGAGCTGGACGTGCCCTCGATGCGCGCCACCAGGTTCACGCCCGTGACGTCCTTGCCGAAGACCTTGGGCTTGAAGGTGAAGGGTTGTTCGAACGTCTTGCCTTGCGGCCGCAGCCCGATCTCGTTGAAGCGCTTGACGATATAGGCCCGCGCCTTGGCCCCGCCCGGCGTGCCGACGCCCCGGCCCTCCATGGCGTCGGCCGACAGGATGCGGACGTCGTCCAGGGCATGGGCGCCGGGTCTGGGGGCGGCGTGGGCCTGGCCGGCCAGGGCGACGAGGGCGGCCGAGAGGCCCAGGGCGTGACGGAAGGGAAAGGTCATGCCCCTTCAATGCGTCCGGATTCCCTGGGCGGCAAGCCAGTCCGCCTCGCTTTGGTCGCCGGGACGCCATTCGCGCAGCCAGAGCAGCGTCGGCGTGTCGGACTCCAGCGCGCCGCTGCGATCGACCGCCTTGCGCAGCGTATGGACATCGCCGGCGACACAGCCGCCTTCACGCTTCACGCGCAGCCCCGGCCAAGGGTGACGCGTGACGGCGGCGGGACGGTCACGGCGCGGTGGTCCGCAGAGGGTCGGCCAATAGCGCAGGGCCAGGGCCCGCCCGTCCGCATCGCGCTTCAGCGCGGCGACGCCGAAGTAGAGATAGGCGTTCTGGGACGGCGCGGCGGCGTCCTGGGAGGTCTGAAACTGGTACTGCGCGATCATGGGATCACCGCCCGCGAGCATCTGCTCTGTCCCGTCGGACGCCCACAGGACGCCGGTCCAGTCGGCCGGCGCCAGCACGAAATTCGTGCAGTCAGGCCAAGCCGTGCTGGGCGCCGCCGGGTCGACCCGGCAATCAAGCTTGTCCTCCATCCACCAGCCGGCCCGGACCGCTCGAGCGCCCACCGCGTCCTTGGCCGAGAACCAAGGCGTTTCGGAGAACACGAGGTTGTCGCAGCCGCCGAGGAACATCGCCGCCGCCACGGCCAGCATCGAAATCGATCGCATCGAGAAGTCCCCGGGGCGTCTTCACGTGGATATCACGACATAATCACGCCGCCGTGATCATTCCGTGAGATTCCGTTATCCCGCAAGTCGGAAAGCAACGTTCCGCTCCGGCCGGGCATTTTCGCCGTATGCCCGTTCTTAAGGTTTACGCGGCATACCCAGGGTCGAGAGATTCGGAGTTCATCGCCGTGCCCATGTCCTTCCCCGACCTCGAAGCGCGCCTGCACGAAGCCTTCCCGGACGCCGAGATCGTCCTGACCGACCTCGCCGGCGACGGCGACCACTACAAGGCGCGCATCGTTTCGCCGGCCTTCCGCGGCCTGAACCGGGTCAAGCAGCACCAGATGGTCAACCGCGCCCTGGCCGACGTGCTGGGCGGGACGCTGCACGCCCTGGCCCTCGAAACCGCCGCCCCCACGGAGTAGACGCCATGCGCTACCGCCCCTTCGGAAGCGCGGGCGTGGCGGTCTCGGCGATCACGCTGAGGCTGGAGGACCAGCCCCGCCTGCGCGGCGCCGACTGGCGCAAGCTGATCTTCGCGGCGCTGGAAAGCGGCATCAACAGCTTCGAGATCGACGGCGTCTCGCCGGCCCTGATCGAGGGCGCCACCGAGGCCTTCTCGACGGTCGAGCGGCGGCTGCTGTTCGTCGCCTGGCGGCTGCGCGGCTCCAGCGACCGCGCCCTGCGCGCCCAGGCCGTGCACGACATGATCGAGCAGGCCCTGGACCGCACCGGCCTGGGCCACCTGGACCTGGCCACCCTGGACGATCCCGACACCAACGCCTTCCCCGCCGAGACCCTGGAGCAGCTGAAGGCCCTGCGCGCCGCGCGGCTGATCCGCCTGCTGGGCGTGGCCGGGGCCGGCGACAAGTTCGACGCCTATGTCGCCTCGGGCCAGTTCGAGGCCATGGCCACGCCGTTCAACCTGGCCTCGGGCTGGGTGGAGCGCAATCGCGTCCGCGCCGCCATGACCCGCGAGATGGCGGTGATCGGGCTGGACTACTGGCCCGACGTGCTGCGCGAGGAGCACAAGGCCAGCTTCCTGCCCAAGCCGTCGCTGTGGCGGCGCAGGACCGACCCGCTGGCCGACGTCGGCGGCTACGACTTCCTGCGCAGCACGCCCGGCTGGAACGCCCAGCAGATCTGCCTGGCCTACGCCCTGACCGAACCGTCCCTGGCCACCGTCCACGTCACCGCCGGCACGCCCGCCGAGGTGGAGGGCCTGGCCGCGATCGTCGAGCGCGACCTGCCCACCGGCTGCGCCGCCCAGATCGAGATGGCCCGCTTCTCGGCCCAGCGCGCCGAGGGGTCAAAGCGTCGCGCCTGAACCTTCGCGGCCCCGCCAAGGCTTGACCCGAGGGGTCGCGGCGCCTAGCTGAGAGCCTACGCCCAAGGATTTCCTTTAATGACCGACGTCGCCTCCTCCCCCGCCCTCGACTTCATCGCCAAGACCGTGGCCGAAAACCCCGTGGTCCTGTTCATGAAGGGCGTGCCGGACCAGCCGCGCTGCGGCTTCTCGTCGATCGCCGTGCAGATCCTCGACCATCTGGGCGTGTCGTTCGTCGGCGTCGACGTGCTGCAGGACGACGAACTGCGCCAGGGCATCAAGACCTTCACCGACTGGCCGACCATTCCCCAGCTCTACGTCAAGGGCGAGTTCGTCGGCGGCAGCGACATCGTCCGCGAGATGTTCCAGTCGGGCGAGCTGAAGACCCTCTTCGCCGACCAGGGCCTCATCGAGGCGTGAGCCCTCCTGCGGAGGACTCACTTCCTTTGAAGAACCCACGCCCTTATCCCGAAACCGCTCACACTTTCGGGGGGCTCGCTTGAGCCGGGTCTTCGTCCCGCCGGGCGACGCCTACAGCCTGACCTTCGAACCGAAGGCGTCGGACATCGACGCCAACGGCCACGTCAACAACGTGGTCTATCTGGCCTGGGCCCAGGACCTGGCCATCGCCCATTGGGACGCCTGGGCCACGCCCGAGGAGCGTGCGCCCTGGAGCTGGGTCGCCCGCCGCCACGAGATCGACTATCGCCGCGAGCTGCTGCCGCACGAGACCGCCACGGGCTACACCTGGGTGGGCGAGCTGAAGGGCCCGCGCTTCGAGCGCTACATCCGCATCGACGGCCCGGACGGCGAGATGTGCGCCCAGTGCCGCACCGACTGGGTGCTGATCGACATCGCCGCCAAGCGCCCCGCGCGGGTGCTGCCCTGGATGGTCGAGCGGTTCACGCCGAAGGGCTGACCGGGCTCTTCGCGGGCCGGTAGATCTTCAGCATCCGCAGGGCGCCGCACCGCGAGCAGAAGCCCAAAGTGTGCTTCTCGCCCGCCGCCTTGTAGCGGATGCCGCCGGCCGCCAGCAGCGACTTCTCGCGGCCGCAGACCGTGCAGCGCATCTTCCACTCGGCGGACTCCCGCGCGATGTCGTCCCCCAGGTTCCGGAATGCGCGCGCGATCGCCTTGAACATGCCCGCAGGATGATGCGCCCGGCGGCCCGCCGTCAACGCGCCACCGGATTGAGCACGGCCAGACGCCCCTGCCTCGCCAGTCCCAGTTCCTGATAGCTGAAGCGCACGTCCACCGTGGTCGGCGCGCGCCGGCACAGGTCCAGCCGCTTGCGCGCGAAGGCCACCGCCGGCTGGGCGCCGGACCGGTCGACATAGAAGGTGAAGTCGTCCCGCGTCGTGCAGCCGGTGGAGGCCACGCTCAGGGTCAGCCCCGAGGCGTCGGCCTCGACGGCGTTCAACGCTTCCAGCTCGCCCGCGTCCTGGCCCTTGCCGGCCACCAGGGTCACCCCGCCGCCCGAGGTCGCGCAGCCGCCCAGGACCAGCAGCAGCCCTCCGGTCAGCAGTCGGCGTCGGTCGAGGTTCATGTACAACCTTGGCAGGAACGGCAAACTAGGCCCTAGTTTGCCCACGGCTTGGCCGCGCGCAACCGACGAGACCCCAGTGCTTCGTAAATTCGCTTCGATCGCTTCGATGGCCGCCTGTGTGGCCGCCGCCTCCCCGGCCCTCTCAGCCGACTACAAGGCTCTGGACGCCGAAGCCGCCCGGCTGATGGCGGTCGGCAAGATCCCCGGCCTGGCCTACGCCGTGATCGAACATGGCAAGGTCGTCCACGTCAGCGCCCAGGGCTGGGCCAATGTCGAGCAGAAGCGACCGCTGCGGACCGATACGATCATGTACGCCGCCTCGATCAGCAAGGCGGCCTTCGCCCAGTACGTGCTGATGCTGGTCGACGACGGCAAGCTGGACCTGGACAGGCCGATCAAGGCCTATCTGCCCAAGCCCCTGCCGGACTATCCGCGCTACGCCGACCTGGCCGGCGACGCCCGCTGGGAGACGATCACCCCGCGCCGGCTGCTGACCCACAGCTCGGGCCTGGCCGACCAGCGGTTCTACGATCCCGAGAACAAGTTCCGGTTCAATCTGGAGCCCGGAACCCGCTACGCCTACTCCAACGAGGGCATCAACCTGCTGCAATTCGTCATCGAGCAGGGCCTGGGCCTGAACGTCGGCGACGAGATGAACCGGCGGATCTTCGTCCCCCTTGGCATGACCCGCAGCAGCATGATCTGGCGGCTCGACTTCCGGCCCAACCTGGCCGACGGCTATCACGAGGACGGCAAGTTCGAAGAGCACGACGAACGCGGCAGCGTAAAGGCCGCCGGGTCGCTGGACACCACGATCGACGACCTGGCGAAGCTGGCCGCCGCCATGGTCTCGGGCCAGGGGCTGTCGGCCAAGGCGCGGGCCGAGCGGACCAAGCCCAGTTTCCCGATCGTCAGCAAGACCCAGTTCCCGCCGTTCCTGATCGTCGACAATCCCGACAACGTCAAGATCGGCCTGGCGGCGGGCCTGGGCGTGGTGGTGTTCGACGGTCCGCAAGGCCACGCCTTCTACAAGGGCGGCCACAACGACATCACCGACAATCAGTTGGTCTGCATCGAGCGCGGCGAACGCTGCATCGTCCTGCTGACCAACAGCGGCGTCGGGCAGCGGATCTTCCCGCCGCTGGTCGCGGCGGCGCTGGGCGACACGGGCATGCCCTGGGCGTGGGAATATGGCCGCGCCCTGCCCGTGGAAGCGCCCTAGGCGGCGACCTTCGTCGTCAGGGTCTCGCGCAGGCGGGCGGCCACGTCGCCCAGGGTGATGCGCGACAGGGCCGCGTCGACGTCGGGCGCGCCCTCGGCGGCCATCGAGCTGGCCAGGCCGGCGGTGAAGTCGGTGATGGCCGTGATGTGCTGGGCCAGCATGTCGACCATGTGCAGTTCCTGCATGACCTTCAGGCGGCTCTCGGCCGGCACGGTCTCCAGGATCTGGCCCAGGGCGCTGTCCAGGTGACCGCAGGACACCGCCGCGATCGACATTTCGGCCGACAGGGCCTCCAGCAGGCCGACAATGCCGGTGGTCTTCTCGATCGTCGTGGTCATGGCTTTTCCCCCAAGCGTATCAAACGGATAGCGCTCGGGCGTTGCCGCAGGGTTAAGGCCGACGGAAACCATGGCGACCGATTGTCGCGAAAGCTCAGCTCCAGGGGCCGATCCTGCGCCCGTCACCAACAGCGTCTCCCGCCGGCACGGCCGTGCCGACCCGGCCGCGCGTCGCCTGGCTGACGCCCAGCCGCAGCAGGGCCTCGACGCGGTTGCGGGTGGCCGGATGGGTCGAGAACAGGTTGTCGGCGCCCTTGCCCGCCAGCGGATTGATGATGAACAGGTGCGCCGTGGCCGGATTGCGCTCGGCCTCGTGATTGACCGCGCCGCCGCGGGCGTAGGCCTCGATCTTCTCCAGCGCCCGGGCCAGGGCCCGGCCGTCGCCGGCGATCTCGGCCCCGATCCGGTCGGCCTCGTACTCGCGCGAGCGGCTGATGGCCATCTGCACCAGCATGGCGGCGATGGGGGCCAGGATGGCCAGGGCGATCGTGCCGATCAGCCCGCCCGGCCGCTCGTCGTCGTCGCGCGAACCGCCGAAGAAGAAGGCGAAGTTGGCCAGGGCCGAGATCGCGCCGGCGATGGTGGCCGTCACGGTCATGGTCAGGGTGTCGCGGTTCTTCACGTGGGCCAGCTCGTGGACCATCACGCCGCGGATCTCGTCGCGGTCCAGCAGGCCCAGCAGGCCCGTGCTGGCGGCCACGGCGGCGTGGGTCGGGTCGCGCCCGGTGGCGAAGGCGTCTTGGGCTCTGGGTCGTGATCAGTCGAAGATGTCGAACAGGTCGAAGCGCTTCTTCTTGCCGTAGTGGCCCTGTCCGTGGTGGCGGCGCTCGTCGTCGTGCCGGTAGTCGCCGCGATGGTCCGGGCGCTCGCGGGGCCGTTCGTAGTCGGGAAGACGCGGCGCGGCGGGCTGGGGTTCGCCCCGCTCCATGGCCATCAGCTTCTCCAGCTCGCCGCGGTCCAGCCACACGCCCCGGCATTGGGGGCACATGTCGAACTCGACGCTGGCGCGTTGCACGGCCTGCATGGAGGCGTCGCAGTTGGGGCACATGAGAAGCGGCATTCGGCGGTCCCTGTCCAGTTGCTGGATGGGTGTCCTCGAAGCTGAACCGGCGGTGGAGGGGGGGGACAACCGGACCCAAGCATCGAGAACACCCGATGCGGTCCGACATCACGAGTGCTTGCATCACTCGCCAGAGGGGCCCGGCCCGCTCCTGAGAGTTAGGAGCCCCGGAAAACGGTTCAAGGGCCAAAAACGAAAAAGGCCCCGGATTTCTCCGGGGCCCTTCCGTTCGTCTTCGAGGTCGACGCTTACGAAGCGTAGAATTCGACGACGAGGTTCGGTTCCATCTTCACCGGATACGGCACTTCGGCCAGTTCCGGAGCGCGGACGAAGGTGGCCGACAGGCCCTTCTGGTCCACGGTGACGTAGTCGCAGAAGTCACGCTCCGACGAAGCGACGGCTTCCAGGACCAGGGCCATGTTGCGCGACTTTTCGCGGACGGTGATCACGTCGCCGGCCTTGCAGCGGTAGGACGCGATGTTCACGCGCTTGCCGTTCACCTGCACGTGGCCGTGGTTCACGAACTGACGGGCGGCGAACACGGTCGGCACGAACTTGGCGCGGTAGACGATGGCGTCCAGGCGCGACTCGAGCAGGCCGATCAGGTTTTCCGAGGTGTTGCCCTTGCGGCGGGCGGCTTCCTCGTAGGTGCGCGAGAATTGCTTCTCGGTCAGGTTGCCGTAGTAGCCCTTCAGCTTTTGCTTGGCGCGCAGCTGCAGGCCGAAGTCCGAAACCTTCTGCTTGCGGCGCTGGCCGTGCTGGCCGGGGCCGTAGGACCGCTGGTTCACCGGCGACTTCGGCCGGCCCCAGAGGTTTTCGCCCATACGGCGGTCGATCTTGTACTTGGCGCTATGGCGCTTGGACATAAGTCACTCTTCATATCGATCCGGGCCGGCTCCCTCGGAAGGGTGCGATCTCAACGGCGGCTTCGGGTCATTCCGTCATGCGATTTTCGCGCCGTCCGGCAAGCCGGCGGCGAGAAGGGGCGGTATATGACGGAGGGGCGGCGGGGAGTCAACGGCGAGAGCCGTCAGTGCAGGTCTTCGTTGATGAACTCCGGCCGGTTCAGTCCCGCCGCCCGCAGCTGCGCCATCATCGCGAAGACGCGGCCGTAAGGCACCTCGGCGTCGGCTCGCACCGAGAGCGCGTAGGTGTCCAGTCCGCGCGTCTGGTCACGGAGCAGGCCCACCACCTGGTCGTCCCTCACCCGGCGCTCGCCGACATAGGCCGCGCCGTCGCTGTCCAGGCTGACGAAGAAGCCGTGGATTGGCTTGCAGGCGCCGAAGCAGTCCATGGGCGGCTGGTCGTGGCGAAGGGCGGGCCCCGAAGACTGACCGACGACGAGGACCATCACGAACAGCGCCAGCAACACCGGAACCATCGGCGTCAGGTTGATCGCCGCGATCGGCCGCGCCTCGAACCGTCCGGTCAATCGTCGCGCCATTGATCGCTCCCCCACGCGCCCAGACTGGTCCGGGCGGACGGCGGGCGCAAGCCTCGGCTACCGGGTCGCCGCGACGGCGGTGTTCATCAGGCCCGGCGTGAAGCGTCGCAGCGATCGCGCCACCTCGATCGGATACACGCCCATGTTCCGGGGGCTGTAGTGCTTCCAGCGCCCGACCCACGGCGACAGGTTGTCCAGGACGTAGGTGTCGTCGATCACCAGCACGGCGTGGGCCTGCTTGCCGTAGCCGAACACGGCCAGCTGCATGCGCGAGGCGCTCCAGCCCAGTTGCTGCAGCACGCGCGCCTTGGTCAGGGCGAAGTCCTCGCAATCGCCCTTGCCGTCGGCGGGGCTCTCGACCCAGACGTCATCGACCCCGTAGTGGTCCAGGTCGTCGACGATCGCGATGCGCTTGTTGGTCTCGCGCGTCACGCACTGCAACTGGGCTTCGCCGGTCAGCGCGGCGCAGCGCGTGGCGCGGGCCCGGGCGCTGGAGCCGACGATGTAGGCGGCCGCGAGGAACCCGCACAGTGCGCCGAAGCCCGCGCCGAACAGGAACGCCTTGCGAAGGGTTACGACACGACCCTTCGAGTCCGCGGATTGTCTGGGCCGAAATCGGCTATGCCAAGCGAACATGACAACTCTCACGCCACTCCACTAGCGCTACAGTTGCATTTCTATGTGTTCATTTAGTGGCGAACGGCCAAGTTACCGACTACAGCAACAATCTAAGCCGTAATACCCCAAGTAATTCGCACGGATACACAGAAGATTCGGTGGCGAATCGAAAGTTGACCACCCCGTCACTGACGACGAATTCGACTAACATTGCTCAATTACGATGCAAATACCGCATACCCATTAACCACGAGCGGAATGGGCGTTCGCCCTAGAGCTTGGCGGCGTGCCACGCCACGTGGTCGCCGAGGAAGGTGGCGATGAAGAAGTAGCTGTGGTCGTAGCCGTCCTGCCGCCGCACCGTCACCTTGCGGCCGGCCTTGGCCGCGGCGGCCTCGATCAGCTCGGGCTTGAGCTGGCTTTCCAGGAAGCTGTCGGCCAGGCCCTGGTCGATCAGGATCTCGTCGAAGCCCTCCCCCGCCCCGTCCTCGATCAGGGCGCAGGCGTCGTGGGCGCGCCAGGCCGCGCGGTCGCCCCCCAGATAGGCGGTCATCGCCTTGTCGCCCCACGGGCAGTTCAGCGGCGAGACGATCGGCGAGAAGGCGCTGACCGACCGGAACAGGTCCGGATTGCGCAGGCCCAGGGTCAGGGCCCCGTGGCCGCCCATCGAATGGCCGGAGATCCCCCGCCGCGCCGGGTCCAGCGGGAAGGCGCCGTCGACGGCCTCCAGCAGGTCCTTGGTGACGTAGGAATACATCTTGAAGTGCGGCGCCCACGGCGCCTGGGTGGCGTCGACATAGAAGCCCGCCCCCTGCCCCAGGTCGTAGGCCGGATCGTCGGCGACGGCGTTCCCTTGCAGATCGGGGCCGCGCGGCGAGGTGTCGGGCGCGACGATGGCCAGGCCGTGTTTGGCCGCGTGCTCGTAGACGCCCGACTTGATGGTGAAGTTGTCCTCGGTGCAGGTCAGGCCCGACAGCCAGATCAGGTACGGGAACGGCCCCTCGCCGTCCGGCGTCCACACCGTGAACTTCATCGGCGTGCCGGTGCTGGCGCTGTCGTGCCGGCAGTAGCGCAGCGTCCCGCCCTGGGTGCGATGAGTGGCGAGGGTTTCGACGGTCATGGGCGCATCCCGCTCACTTTGATAAAATCCGCATCCCAGAAGAGGTAGAGAGCATTCAGGAAACTAGTATCCAATTCCGAAAATAACTCGCGAGGTTTGCGATCGAAGAAGCTCACCCACTGGGAAGCATCAGAATTCGGGTAGATCAGTAGTGTTAGCGCACCATCAGCTGCGTAACCCTTCCCACGCTTCTCATCGATGGCATTTTGCAGCTGTGCAGCTAAATCCTCTTGAGCTCGCGCTAAGCCGCTCTCTGAATAACGCCCTATCTGGTGGGCACCTTCGGCTTGCTTGGCGAACCGCTTTCCGTTGGAAGCAGGGCAAGCTTCCGTCACCTCGAGAAGCATTTCGCCACCGGCATGCCTGATCCGAAAATCCGGCCGGTCCTCATGAGCCACACTTATCGGGAAACGCAATTCGCTGCTGGCAACGAGGTGCAGGACAAAGCGCCGCGTCAGGAAGGCTTCATTCGAGACTGTAGATCGTCTCGAGGGTCCAATTCGCGGGCCGTTATGCAGACCAACGTCGCCAAATTGACGTTCTAGGTCCGCAAGCGAATGCGCGTTCGTTGCAACGAGCTTCGCTTGCGGATCAAACACCATCCTAGAACGTCACCACCGTGCGGATGCTCTCGCCGGCGTGCATCAGGTCGAAGGCCTCGTTGATGCGCTCCAGCGGCAGGACGTGGGTGATCATCGGGTCGATCTGGATCTTGCCGTCCATGTACCAGTCGACAATCTTCGGCGTGTCGGTGCGGCCGCGCGCGCCGCCGAAGGCCGTGCCGCGCCACACCCGGCCGGTGACCAGCTGGAACGGACGCGTGGCGATCTCCTTGCCGGCCTCGGCCACGCCGATGATGACGCTTTCGCCCCAGCCGCGATGGCAGGCCTCCAGCGCCTGGCGCATGACCGTGGTGTTGCCGGTGGCGTCGAAGGTGTAGTCGGCCCCGCCGTCGGTCAGGGCCACCAGGTGGGCGACGATGTCGCCGTCGATGGTCTTGGGATTGACGAAGTGGGTCATGCCGAACTTGCGGCCCCATTCCTCACGGGCCGGGTTGATGTCGACGCCGACGATCATGTTGGCGCCGACCAGCTTGGCGCCCTGGATGACGTTCAGGCCGATGCCGCCCAGGCCGAAGACGATGACATTGGCGCCCGGCTCGACCTTGGCGGTGTTGGTCACCGCGCCGACGCCCGTGGTCACGCCGCAGCCACAGTAGCAGGCGGTCTTGAACGGCGCGTCCTTGCGGATGCGGGCCACGGCGATCTCGGGCAGGACCGTGTAGTTCGAGAAGGTCGAGCAGCCCATGTAGTGGTGGATGGTCTGGCCCTTGTAGGAGAAGCGGCTGGTGCCGTCGGGCATCAGGCCCTTGCCCTGGGTGGCGCGGATGGCCGTGCAGAGGTTGGTCTTGCCGGACAGGCAGCTTTTGCACTGGCGGCATTCGGGCGTGTAGAGCGGGATCACGTGGTCGCCGACCGCCAGGCTGGTGACGCCGGGGCCGACCTCGACCACCACCCCCGCGCCCTCGTGGCCCAGGATCGAGGGGAACAGGCCCTCGCTGTCCAGGCCGTCCAGCGTGTAGGCGTCGGTGTGGCACACGCCCGTGGCCTTGATCTCGATCAGCACCTCGCCGGCCTTGGGGCCTTCCAGGTCGACCTCGACGATCTCCAGCGGCTGCTTGGCGGCGAAAGCGACGGCGGCGCGGGTCTTCATGGCGAGGTCTCCGGAATCTGAAGTCGGCGGCACATTGCCAAGGCTTCGCGCCGAAGGTCGAGCCCGCACGTCCCGGCCTCGGGAAATTTTTCGGCGAGAGGTGTTAAAAATATTTGACTCAAAGACGATCAAGGTGCACTCAATGTACAAGATTTTTTACATCAAGGAGCGACCGATGCCGTATCGCGAGAAAAGCGCCTGGATCTCGTTCTGGACCACCCTGGTCGTCTACGGGGTCTATTTCACCCTCTTCGCCCATTCCGCCCTGGCCGGGCGGCCGTTCGGACTGCACGGGGCCTTCACCCTGTGCATCGCGATCCTGGTGACGCTGCAGATCGTGCTGCACGTGGCCGCCGCGATCCAGGCGCCCGACGACGCCCGGACGGCCGAGGACGAACGCGAACGCCTGATCAGCCTGCGCGCCACGTCGGGGGCCTTCTACGTCTTCCAGGTGGCGGCCATGCTGGCGGCGGTGACCGTCTATTTCTTCGACAAGGTGACCATGGCCAACGCCGTCCTGGCGGCCCTGGCGGTGTCGGAGCTGGCCCGGCACGGCGGCATCATCCTCGGCTACCGGCGGGCCTGCTGATGCCGGCCCCGCCCCCGATCCGCAACGACATCCGCCGCCTGCGCTTCGAGAACGGCGAGATGACCCAGGCCGACCTCGCCGCCCGGATCGGCATGACCCGCCAGACGGTCGCCGCCATCGAACAGGGCAAGTACTCGCCGTCGCTGGAGGCCGCCTTCCGCATCGCCCAGGTGTTCGGCGTGGGGCTGGAGCGGGTGTTCCAGTGGGAAGGTTGAGTTGGGAGCCATCCGCTCCCTCTCCCAAAGCTCGTCATCCCGGGCCTTGCGCCCGGGATGACGGACGTAAGGTGGATTGAACGTCGATAGACCCTAGGCCTTCTCCACCGGCTTGAACCGGAATCGGCCGTCCAGCAGCTCGGCCTTGGGCAGGTAGGTCCGCAGGTACAGGGCGAACGGCCCCGACTTCGGCGCCGGCAACCAATTGGCCGACCGGTCGCCGCCGGGATCGGTCCGGCCGATCCACAGGGTGACCGAGCCGTCCGCCTCGCGCTTCAGGCCCGGGGTGCGGTCGCCGATCGCGTAGCGCCGGAGCGGGTTGTCGGTGAAGAAGAACTGGCCGTCCGGCGGGGCCTCGTACATCGACAGCGACCAGAAGCCGTCCAGCGGCAGCTCGGCCGGCAGGGTGAGGCGATAGGGGCCGTCGCCGGTGAACAGGCCCGCCCCGTCGTCGCCCGCCGCCTTCAGGTACATGGCCTCGGCCACCGGCAACGCCCCCAGCCCCATCAGGGCGACGATGGCGCGGTAGATGTAGTCCTGGCCGTAGTCGCCGAGATTGGCGCGCGGATAGGCCCAGCCGTTGGTGAAGACCTGCCGCCCCTTGGCGAACTGGGCGATCATCCGGGCCTGGTCGGCGCCCTCGACCATGGCCGTGTCCTGGGCCGAGATCGGGCGATCCGCGCGGCGGGGCTCGAAGGGCGGCGTCAGCAGACCGCGCGTCCGGCGCAGGAAGGCCAGGTCGGTCGCGGGGAAGCCCTCCTGGCCCAGCAGCGCCCGGGCGCCGTCGAAATAGAGCACGGGCTCCGCGTCGCGGGTCGGATAGGCCGGCGGCGGCGGCGCCTTCGGCCCCGTCAGCACGAATCCGTCCTGGACCTTGTGCGCCGCCGGCAGGTCGGCCGCGTCGCTCACCAGGGTGCGGATCAGCAGCCAGGCGTGGGGCGTGGCCACGCGCACCGGGTTGGGCCCCTTCGACGGCTGCCCAGGTCCGACCAGGGTAAAGGTTCCGCCCTCGCCGCCCACCGTGCGCAGGCCCAGCACGGCGTTGTTGTTGGTGAACATGTCCATCACCGCCGCCGACCAGTAGCGCGCGCCGGTCGGCGGGACGGTCAGGGTGACCGGACCCTGGGTCAGGTCCAGGAAGGCGTGCGAATAGAGCGTGTCGTTGTTGGGCGTGGTCACCGCCCGCGCGGCGTGGTCGGCCAGCACCCGCATGTGGCTGAGCTTGTTGATCGCCGCGCCAGGCGCCCGGAGCAGCCGCGCCCGGGTGGTGGCCATCTCGATCAGCGGCAGGGCGTAGAGCCAGGCCTCGGCGCCGGGCGAGATCTGGAAGCCCTGGCCGAAGGTCGGCCCGGCCATCGCGGTCAGGCCGGCCGCACCGGCGCTCAGCAGCAGCATCCGACGGTCCATGCCGCCCCTCCCAACATCTGTTTGACGGGAGAAGACGACGGAAGCCGGCGGGCCGCAAGCCCCGCTAGAAGGTGAACCGCGCCCCGCCGCCGATCACCAGCCCCTTGCCCTCGGACCGGCCGCGCAGCGACAGGTTCATCGGGAAGGCCGTGCCGTCGTACAGCACCTGGTCGCTGTGGATCGCGCTGTCCTTCAGCTTGATGTAGGCGGCGCTGAGGTCGAAGTGCATGCCGGGCCGGGGCGTGATGGTCGTGCCGACGCTGTAGAGCTTGCGGTCGCCGTCCGGCACGCGCGGGTCGCGATAGAGGTCGTTGGTCGGGGTCGGGTCCTTCTGGGCGCCCGCCCGCACGGTCAGCCAGTCGGTGACGGCGAAGTCCGCGCCGACCGCCACATTGGTGGTGTCGTTGTAGAACTCGTGCACCGTGATCGACTTGGGCAGCAGCGCGCCGGGCAGCAGCTGGCCGGCGCCCTTCAGGTCGACGCGGACGTTGTCGAAGTCGCTCCAGCCGAAGCGCTGGACCTGGGCGTGCAGGGCCAGGCGCTGCATCGGGCGCAGGGTGACGCCGGCCGTGGCGATCCACGGCAGGTCGAAGTTGGTGGTGGCTTCCTGCTTGCTGGTGACCAGGGCGAACGGACCCTGGAAGCCGTAGATGGTCACGTCGCCGTCCAGGTGGTGCTTGTAGCCCGAGCGGTAGCTGGCGCCGATCGTCGCCCACTTGGCAGGCCGCAGCTGGGCCCCGGCGTTCCAGCCGAAGCGGGTGTCGCTGCCCTTGACCTCGATCTTGCCGTCCGGGAACGGGGCGATCAGGTCGGGCGCCATCTGGCTGAAGGTGGCGTCGAAATAGTCGACGTTCCCGCCCACCCCGACATTGAGCCAGTCGGTGACCCGCATCGACACGGCGGTCTGCATGTTGATGTTCAGGAACCGCGACTTGATGGCGCCGTAACGCACCCAGCTGTCGCCGTCATAGGTGGTGATGGCGTTGAACGGGGCGTTGATCCCGATGCCCACGGCGATCCGGTCGGTGACCGGCATGGCGAAGGCGAAGTTGGGCACCACCGACTTGGGGATCGGGTCCTTGGCCACGGGATTGCCGCCTACGGCCTGGGGCGGAAGAAGCGCGATGTTGGGCAGGCTGTTCAGGGTGGGGATCAGCACCCCGTTGGTCAGGCCGGGCAGCACGCCGCTGAGCAGGCCGGTGACGCCGCTGGGCAGGCCCGGGATGGGCGTCCCCAGCACCGACGGGATGTTCAGGGTGGGCCGCTGCAGGGTCGAGCCCTCGTCGGTCACCGTGCCGTCGACCTTGACGCCCGACAGGCCCGTATAGACCTCCTTGCCCTCCAGCCGCCCGATGGCCGCCGGGTTCCAAAACATCGACTCCGCGCCGGTGTCGGTGACCTCGCCCGAATAGGCGCGGCCCATGCCCTTCACCGACTGCTCCTGGATGTAGAACGCCCCCGCCGCCGCGCTCGAGGCGCAGACCATCACGCTCCCGGCCACGCCCAAGGCGAGCCAGGTCCGAAGACCCTTGATCACTGCACGTCCTCCCTGTCGGCCATCCGACATTGGCCGTCTCGAGCCCGAAACGTGGCTTGGGAGAATTTGGTTCCGGCTAGGTTTCGGAGCCTTCTTCGCCTTCCGTAACGGAAGTTTCGCCCGCTTTCCGGGCCTTCTGCTCGGCCAGCTTGGCCAGCACCCGGCCCCGCCCTTTCGACAGGGCGGTGACCACGCCGCGGAAGGTGCGCACCTCCTGCTCGGTCAGCCGGGCCCGCGCCAGGGGGGCGCGCAGGTTGCGGACCATCGACGGCTTCTTCTCGGGCGGATGGTAGAAGCCCGCCTTCTCCAGCTCGTCCTCCAGCTGGCCGTACAGGCCCAGCAGGCTGGACTGGTCGGCCGGCTCGGCGACGTTGTACTCGAACCGCGACCACGGCCGGTCGTCGACCGTCATCTTCCATTCGTAGGCGTTGATCGACACGGCCTGGGCCAGGTTCAGCGACCGGAAACGCTCGTCGATCGGGATCGAGACGATGGCCTGGCACAGGGCGATGTCGTCGGTCTCCAGTCCCGCCCGCTCGCCGCCGAACAGCAGGCCCACCGCGTGGCCCTGGGCGACGTCGGCCGCCAGGTGGCCGGCGGCCTCGCGCGGGGTGTAGACCGGCAGGCGGGTCTCGCGCGGCCGGGCCGTGGTGGCGAACACCAGCTTCAGGTCGGCGATGGCGTCTTCCAGGCGATCGAACACCTTGGCCTCGTCCAGCGGCCAGTTGGCGCCCGAGGCGCTGGCCCAGGCGCGCTCCTGGGGCCAGCCGTCGCGCGGCTTGACCAGGCGCAGGTCCGACAGGCCGAAATTGGCCATCACCCGGGCGACGGCCCCGATGTTCTCGGCCAGTTGCGGCTGGTTCAGGATCACGCAGGGCGGGAGGTGCTTCGAAGTCATCGCCACCCTTTGCCGCCGGACCGCCGCGCGGCGCAAGCCCCACGATGGCGGTTCGCGCGTTTAGCCCCGGTCCAGCTCGTGCTGAAGCTCACCGGGATCGCCATGCTCCGCCCCCTCGCCGCCCTTCTCCTGACCTTCGCCCTCGTCGCCCCGCTGGCCGGCTGCGGCGAGCCGCCGATGCTGGGCCAGGAGGATCCGCTGTTCGACCGCCAGAAGCTGACGGCCCAGTTCCAGCCCATCGCCGACCGCGTCGCCCCGGGGCAGCTGGGCGTGGGGCTCGAGGACCTCGGCACCGGCCAGATCATCTCGTTCAACGGCGAACGGCGCTTCCCCCTGCAGAACGTCGCCAAGGCCCCGCTGGGCGCGGCGGTGATGGCCGAGGTCGAGGGCAAGCGCCTGCGGCTGGACGACGTCCTGCTGATCGAGGACGTCGACCTGTCGCCGCCGCCCAGCCCGCTGGCCGACGCCTGGACGGGCCCCTCGACCCACACCGTCCAGGAGCTTCTGGAGCGCGCCATCCGCGACGGCGACAACACCGCCGCCGACATCCTGATGAAGCGGGTCGGCGGCCCCGGGGCGGTGACCGCCTGGCTGCAGGGCCGCAAGGTCATGAACCTGGACATCGACCGCTACGAGCGCCAGCTGCAGCCCGACAGCCTGGGCCTGGCCTCGTTCCGCGCCGGCTGGAAGGGCGAGGCCGCCTACCGCGCCGCCCTCGGCCAGGTTCCGGCCGCCGAGCGAAGCCGGGCGGTCCACGCCTATCTGGCCGATCCGCGCGACACCGCCACGCCCCTGGGCGCCCTGCGCTTCCTGGAGGCCCTGAACCAGGCCGAGCTGTTGAACGCCGACTCCCGCCGCCTGCTGGGCGGGATCACCCGCCAGGTGACCGCCGGACCCGACCGCCTGAGGGCCGCCCTCCCCCGCGACGCCCAGCTGGTCCACGTGCCGGGCACGGCCCGCACCGACCAGGGCTTCACGCCGGTGGTCAACGACATCGGCGTCTACACCCTGAAGGACGGCCGCAAGTTCGCCGTCGTGGTCTTTATCTCGGGCTCGCCCCTGCCGCTGGCCGAGCAGGAGAAGGCGATCGCCGACGTGGGCCGCGTGGTGATCAAGGCCGCGAAGTAGAGGCGCGGATCGCCTCGGCCAGGATCGCGACCGCCTCGTCGATGCGCCCGGCCTCGATCTGGCCGTAGCCCAGCGCCAGGCCCGGCGCCGACGCGTCCCCGGCCGTGAAGGCGGCGAGGTCCTCCACCGCCACGCCCGACCGCGCCGCTCGCGCGATCACCGCCGCGACGTCGACGCCGGCGGCAAGACGAGCGGCCAGGTGCAGGCCAGAAGCGGGCGCGACCAGGTCCAGCAGGCCGGCGCCATCGCGGGCCAGGGCCCGCAACAGGACCGCGCGCCGCTCGGCGTAGACGCCCCGCATCCGCCGGACATGGCGGGCCAGATGCCCCTCGCCGATGAAGTCGGCCAGGGTGGCGTGCTCGATCGCCGGCCCGTGCCAGTCGCTGTGGGCCCGGGCCTCGGTCAAGGCCGCGCGGAAGCGGCCGGGGGCGACGACGAAGCCGATGCGCAGGGCCGGCAGCAGGCTCTGCGAGAAGGTGCCGACATAGACCACGCGCTCGTCGCGATCGAGCATCCGCAGGGTGTCCAGAGGCGGGCCGTCGAAGCGGAACTCGCCGCCGTAGTCGTCCTCGACGATCACCGCGTCATGGGCGGCGGCGAAGGCCAGCAGGGCCTGGCGGCGCCGCGGCGACAGGGTCACGCCGGTCGGGAACTGGGACGGCGTCACGCAGATCAGGGCCGCGTTGGGCGGCAGGGCCTCGACCACCAGCCCCTCGGCGTCGACCGGCACGGCGCGGACGTCGGCCCCGGCGGCGGCGAAGGCCGCGCGGGCGGCGGGATAGCCGGGATCCTCCACCACCACGACCCGGCGCTCGGGCGGGGTCAGGGCGCGGATCACCAGGTCGAAGGCCTGCTGGGCGCCGACCGTGACGACGACGTCCGCCGGGGCGCAGGCGATGGCGCGGGCGAACGACAGGTGGCCGGCGATGGCCTCGCGCAGGGCCGGATGGCCGCAGGGCTCGCGATAGACGGTAGGGTCGCGCGAATAGCGGCGCAGGGCCCGGCCGGTCAGCCGCCCCCAGATGTCGAACGGGAACCGCGTCGCGTCGGGCCGGCCGGGCCGCAGGTTGTGGGTGACGGCGGGCGCCGCGCGGATCGTCTCCCCGCCGGCCGGCCTGGACGCGGCGGGCGCCACGAACGTGCCCGCGCCCGGCCGGGCGACCAGGCAGCCCTCGCCCAGCAGCATGTCGTAGACCGCCATCACCGTGTTGCGCGACAGGCCCAGCTGGTCGGCCAGGGCGCGGCTGGCCGGCAGCTGGACGCCGGGCGCCAGCCGGCCGGCCAGGATCGCCTGGCGCAGTTGCTCGTGCAGCCGGCGGCGCATCTCCCGCGATCCGGCGGCCGGCAATTGCAGTTCGAGTTCGAGAACGCCGTTCATCGTCGCTGTTGTGCGCGAGCGCCGCCGCCGGCTCAAGGCCGAGCAGCGCCCGCAAGGTGGCGCCCTAAGGTTCGCCGCCACTGGCTCTCGTCCGACGCCGCGTCCCTGCCATGCTCCTCGCGAACAGGGAGATGCCGACGATGACCGCTGGAATGAACGTCCTGGGCGCCGCGATCCTGGGCCTGGCGCTGGCGACCGCCGCCCCCGCCCTGGCCTCGCAGGACAACGTCAAGGCCAAGCCGCCGGCCGACCTTTCGGGCCTGCACGCCTTCGACCTGAGGGTGGGCAAGTGGCGCGTGAGCCATCGCCGCCTGAAGGAGCGCCTGGCCGGCAACACCGAGTGGCAGGAGTTCACCGGCGAACAGGTCTGGTGGAAGACCCTGGACGGCCAGGGCAACGCCGACGACAACCTGCTGCGCCTGCCGGCCGGCGACTATTGGGGCTTCACGATGCGGGCCTACGACCCGGCCACGGGGCTGTGGGCGATCTGGTGGCTCGACAGCCGCAACCCACACGGTCCGCTCGATCCGCCGGTGAAGGGCCGCTTCATCGACGGCGTCGGGACCTTCTATGCCGACGACACCCTGCGCGGGAAACCGATCAAGGTGCGGTTCACCTGGTCGGGCATCACCGCCACCTCGGCCCATTGGGAGCAGGCCTTCTCGCCTGACGGCGGCAAGACCTGGGAGACCAACTGGTATTCCGACTTCACCAAGGCGGACTGAGCATGGCCCGTCCCGATCCCGACCGGCGGACGCTGCTGGCCCTCGCGCTGGCGGCGTCGCCCGCCCTCGGCGCGGCCCGCCGGAGCTTCGCGCAAGATCTCGGGCCGCCGGGCGGCGGTTCGATCCGCGACTTCGACTTCTTCCTCGGCTCGTGGCGCGTGGCCCACCGGCGGCTGCGCAAGCGGCTGGCCGGGAGCGACGACTGGGAGACGTTCGAGGGCTCGACCGTCTGCCAGGCCCTGCTGGGCGGCGTCGTGAACCTGAACGAAAGCCGGGCCCGGCGCGCCAGCGGACCGACCAGCGGCCTGGGCCTGCGGGCCTACGACGCCAAGACCGACACCTGGGCCGACTGGTACCTCAGCGCCGCCGATCCGCTGACGATCGACAAGCCGGGCATCGGGCGGTTCCGGGACGGGGTCGGGACCTTCCTGTCCGACGACGTCTTCGAGGGCCGTCCGATCGTGGTGCGCGGTCGGTTCTCGTCGCTGTCGCCCGACGAGGCGCAATGGGACCAGGCCTTCTCGCCCGACGGCGGCAAGACCTGGGAGGTCAACTGGGTCATGCGCTATTCGCGGATGGCGTGAGGCCATGGAGATTCGCCGCGCCCTGCCCGCCGACCTGCCGGCCCTGGCCCCGATGTTCGACCGCTATCGCCAGTTCTACGGCCGGGCGTCCGATCCGGAGCGCGCCTCGGCCTTCCTGGCGGCGCGGATGGACCGCGGGGAGTCTGTCGTGTTCCTGGCCCTCGAGGCCGGGCGCGCCGTGGGTTTCGTCCAGCTCTATCCCGGCTTCTCGTCGGTGGGCGCGGCCCGGACCTTCGTGCTCAACGACCTCTATGTCGAGCCGGACGCCCGGCGCGGCGGCGCGGGACGCGGCCTGGTCGCGGCGGCGATCGCCCATGCCCGGGCGGCGGGCGCGGCCGGCCTGTCGCTGCAGACCGGCGTCGGCAACCAGGCGGCCCAGCGGCTCTACGAGCGCCTGGGCTGGCGGCGGCAGACGGATTTCCTGGAATACGGGCTGAGCCTGGCCGAACCCTAGCCCGCGACGCTCAGGGCCGAGGCGCCGCGCGTCATCCGCGTCCGCGCCAGGGCCTCCAGCAGTTGGGCGGGGCGGACCGGCTTGGCCAGGTGGAGGTCGGCGCCGACGGCCTTGGCGGCCGTGACGTGCTCCTCCATGGCGTTGGCCGTCAGCATGATCAGCAGCACCGGCGGGACGCCGGCGGCGGCCTCGCGCTCGCGGATCAGCCGGGTGGCGGTCAGGCCGTCCATGACCGGCATCTGCATGTCCATCAGGATCGCGTCGAAGCCGCCCGGCGTGAAGGCGTCCAGCGCCGCCTGGCCGTCCTCGACCATGGTCAGGTCCACGTCGAACGGCTGGAGGATGATCTCGACCACCTTCTGGTTGGTGGGGTGGTCCTCGGCGACCAGCACCCGCAGGCCTTCCAGCGAGACCTCCTCCTCGTCGTCCGGCGCGGCGTCCTCGACGGCGCGGACGCGTTCCAGCGGCAGATCGACCTGGAAGATCGCCCCGCGGCCCAGCACGGCGCGGGCGTCGATGCGGCCGCCCATCATCTCGGCCAGGGCCGCGCAGATCGACAGGCCCAGGCCCGTGCCGCCGAACTGACGGGTGATCGACTGGTCGGCCTGGACGAAGCGCTTGAACAGCCGCTGGCGCACGGTGTCGTCGAAGCCGACGCCGGTGTCGCTGACGATGAAGCTCAGGCCGTCGGCCGTGCGCTCGACGTTCAGCGCCACCTCGCCCAGGGCCGTGAACTTGACGGCGTTGGCCAGCAGGTTGTTGAGGATCTGGCTGATCCGGCCGGCGTCGCCCAGATAGCTGCCCGCCACGCCCGGCTCGATCGACCAGCGGAACAGCAGCGACTTGGCCTCGGCCGAGGCGCGGTGCAGCTCGGCCACGCCGCCCACCAGGGTGGCCAGGTCGAACGGCGCCGGGGTCAGCTGGAACTGGCCCGCCTCGATCTTGGAGACGTCCAGGATGTCGCTGAGCACCTGCTCCAGCAGCCGGCCCGACGAGGTGACCAGGGCGGCCAGCTCGCGGCGGCGTTCGGGGTCGTTCTCCTCGGCCAGCCGGTCGCCGATGGCGATGACCCCGTTCAGCGGCGTGCGCAGCTCGTGGGACATGTTGGCCAGGAACACCGACTTGGCCTGGTTGGCGCGCTCCAGCTCGATCGTGCGCTCGGCGACCCGCTCCTCCAGCGAGCGCAGCAGCTCGATATTGCCGTCGCGCTGGCTGCGCAGGGTGCGGGCCAGGGCGCCGATCTCGTCGGTGCGCGTCTCGATCGGCTCGGCCTGCTCGACCTCGCCGGTGCGGTGGGCGTCGGCCAGGACCCGCAGCGGCCGCTCGACCGTCAGGCGCATCACCCGGTACAGCAGAGCCACCTGGGCGATCACCCCCAGCACGCCGAACAGCAGCACCCAGGACGCCGTCTTGACCGCCGACCACACCAGGTCGTCGGACGGGAAGCTCATCAGGAAATACCAGTCGGGCTCCTTCAGGCGTCCGTAGGCGATGACCCGGTCGCCGTGGCGCAGGGCCCCGGTGTCGGCCCCGATCGCCCGAATCTGCCGGACCACGTCGGCGACGTGCTCGTCGGCCTGGGCGCGCACCAGGGTCTGGGCGTCGACGACGCCGTCCTTGGCCAGTCCGGGGGCGGCGATCAGCTCGCCGTCCGAGGACACGATCATGTTGCGCCCGCCCGGCAGCGCGTCCTCGACGGCCCGCAGCAGGTAGGAGTCCAGCGACAGGCTGGTGCCCCAGGCCCCCAGCTGCTTGCCGCGATAGTCGAAGGGCGTCATGCACGCCGAGTTCAGGCCCCGGCCGCTGGGGTCCGACAGCACCTTGCGCAGCTTGGTGCACTTCATCACCCGCTGGGCGTTCTGCTGCGGCAGGGTCAGGAGGGTCATCTCCTCGCCGCTGACGTCGAAGGTGGGCGGAGCCTTCTGGCGGTAATAGGTCAGGCGGTCCGCGCGCCGCGGTCCGAACATCACCAGACGGGTGTCGGGCGTGAAGAAATAGAAGTTGTCGTAGCGGTTCAGCTCGGCCTCGCCGGTGTGCGAGACGGTCTGGACGGCGGCCACGAACAGCGCCTTCTGCTGCTGGGTCAGGCTGTCGGCGTCGCGCAGGAAGCCGCCGATCCCGTAGGTGTAGTCGCCGGCCACCATGCCGCCGTCGTACAGCGCGTCGGGCGTGCGCCGCGTGCCGTCGCCGAACTTCGGGAACAGGGCGTCGAACTCGCCGTCCACCTTGGCGGGATCGATCGTCGCCAGGCGGCGGGCCAGGGAGTCGGACGCCGCCTCGTGCACCTTCACCAGGTCGGAGAACAGGCGGTCCTCGGTCTTGACCCGCTCGGCGGCGTATTCGGCCAGATGGCGGACCTGGGCGTCGGCGGCGGAGCGCTGGACGAAGACGAAAGTCACGGCCGTGGCCATGCCCGTCACCGCGATGGACAGGATCGCGACAATCGCCAACAGCCGCCGCGCGAGCGGCGACGTGACGTCGGCTATGGCTCCCCGCTTCTTCACGCCTTGTTCGTACCCCAAGAACCTCAATAAGGATTTACACCTGGATCAAAGACTTAGCTCGCCGAAACGGCTTCGTCACAGGTTCGGTTCGACCTCGGCTTTCCCCCCGGCTCGCAACAGTCTATAGGCACGCCGTCCGCGCCGCTCCCAGGCCCTGTGCGCCAAAGAGTCACAGGCGCGCCACCGCGAGAGGAAAGACCCCGCAATGGCCAAGATTAAAGTCGCCAACCCCGTCGTCGACATGGACGGCGATGAAATGACCCGGATCATCTGGAAGCTCATCAAGGATAAGCTGATCTTCCCGTACCTGGACCTGGAGCTCGACTACTACGACCTGTCGGTCGAAAACCGCGACGCCACCAACGACCAGGTCACGATCGACGCGGCCGAGGCGACCAAGAAGCACGGCGTGGCCGTCAAGTGCGCCACCATCACGCCCGACGAAGCCCGCGTGACGGAATTCAATCTGAAGAAGATGTGGAAGTCGCCGAACGGCACCATCCGCAACATCCTGGGCGGCGTGATCTTCCGCGAGCCGATCATCTGCCAGAACGTGCCGCGCCTGGTGCCGGGCTGGACCCAGCCGATCATCGTCGGCCGCCACGCCTTCGGCGACCAGTACAAGGCCACCGACTTCCTGTTCCCGGGCAAGGGCACGCTGTCGATCAAGTTCGTCGGCGACGACGGCCAGACCATCGAGCACGAAGTGTTCAAGAGCCCGTCGGCCGGCGTGGCCATGGGCATGTACAACCTCGACGAGTCGATCCGCGACTTCGCCCACGCCTCGTTCGCCTACGGCCTGAACCGCGGCTATCCGGTCTACCTCTCCACGAAGAACACGATCCTCAAGGCCTATGACGGCCGCTTCAAGGACATCTTCCAGGAGATCTACGACGCCGAATACGCCGACAAGTTCAAGGCCAAGGGCATCCACTACGAGCACCGCCTGATCGACGACATGGTCGCCTCGGCGCTGAAGTGGTCGGGCGGCTACGTCTGGGCCTGCAAGAACTACGACGGCGACGTGCAGTCGGACATCGTCGCCCAGGGCTTCGGCTCGCTGGGCCTGATGACCTCGGTGCTGATGACCCCGGACGGCAAGACGGTGGAAGCCGAAGCCGCCCACGGCACCGTCACCCGCCACTACCGCCAGCACCAGAAGGGCGAGTCGACCTCGACCAACTCGATCGCCTCGATCTTCGCCTGGACCCGTGGCCTGGCCCACCGCGCCAAGCTGGACGACAACGCCGAACTGGCCAAGTTCGCCGCCACCCTGGAAAAGGTCTGCATCGACACCGTCGAGAGCGGCTTCATGACCAAGGACCTAGCCCTGCTGGTCGGCGACAAGCAGTCGTGGCTGACCACCGAAGGCTTCCTCGACAAGATCGACGAGAACCTGAAGAAGGCGATGGCGGCCTAGGCCGCCGCCGGTCTTCGACCGATCGCCAAACGCCCCTCGGGAAACCGGGGGGCGTTTTTCGTTGGACCGCCCGTCCAGCGCCCGTCTCGCGCGAGAAACCTTGCGGCGCGCCGGGGATTAGGGTGTCTATGCGAACCTTAACCTTCTTCGCGCGGGGGCGGCGATGACTGTGCAAAAGCGGATCTGGGACCTGCTGGTCCTGGGCATCGTCATCTTCGCCGCCGCCTTCGCCACCGCTCCCTGGTTCGCCTTCCGCGCCCTCAAGGCCGCCGCCCAGTACGAGGACGTGCAGGCGATCAGCGAACTGGTCGACTTCCCGGCCGTCCGGGGCAGCCTGACCGCCGAGCTGAACGACAAGACCCCGGCCGCCGCGGCCCCGGCCGAACCGCCCTCGCTCTGGCGCGACCCGCTGGGCGTCTTCAAGCGCGCCATCGCGCCGATCGCCCCGCCCGAGCCCAAGGTCGACCGCTACCTGACCATCCAGGGGCTGTCGGCCCTGACCCGCGGCTACGCGCCCGGCGCGGCCCCGCCCGTCCCGCCCAGGCCGGCGACGGCCATGGACAAGGCCAAGGCCGCCGTGGCCGGGCCGCACGCCATGATCGCCTATTGGGACCCCAACCGCGTGCGGATCAGCGTCAAGCGGCCCGGCCAGCCGGCCAGGACCACGGTCTTCACCTTCCGCCGCGACAAGCTCTTCACCTGGCGGCTGGTGCATATCCGCCTTCCCGTGGACGAGCGCTGAGCCGGGCTCCCGTCGTGCGCCGCTGGACCGCCCGCCTTCGCCGGTGGTATCGAGCCTTGCCTTGTTTCGGCCCCGACTCTCTTTCGGGCATCAATCCCGCCGGGTGGCGCGCTTATCGCCGTCCCGCAGTTCCATGGTAGCGCCTTGATCCATCTCCTGCTCGACGTGCCGCAGCGGGTCTTGCCGTTCTTCCTGCTGGTCGCGGCGGGCGTCACCCTGGCCCGGCTGCGCCTGTTCGACGCCCGGATGTCGGCGGGCCTGTCGACCTATGTCTACTGGATCGGCTTCCCGGCTCTGCTGGTGCACTCGCTGTCGCGGGTCGGCGCGCCCGACCGGTCCCTGGCCCTGGGCCTGGCCGCCTACGGCGCCTGCGCCCTGCTGGTGGTGGTCCTGATGGCGGCGCTGGGCGGCGCCCTGAGGTGGACGCGCGAGGAACGGGCCGGCGGCTCGCTGTCGGCCAGCCTGGGCAACAGCGCCTTCCTGGGCCTGCCCATCGCCGCCGCCGTGCTGGGTCCCGAGGCCGCGCGGCTGTCGGCCGGCGCGGTCGCGGTGGACTTCGTCGTCGTGGCGGCCATCGGCGTGGGCCTGCTGGGCTGGGCCGGCGGCCGCTCGACCTGGCGCTCGCTGATGCAGGCCCTGCGCAATCCCATCGTCCTGGCGGCCATGACCGGTTCGGCCATGGCCCTGCTGGGCCTGTCCCTGCCCGGCGTGCTGGACCGGGCCGTGGCCGCCGCGGCCGCCTCGGGCAGCCCCGTGGCCCTGGTCGCCCTCGGCGTCGCCCTGGGCCTGACCGGGCTCCCCGCCGCCGGCGTCCCCTGCGAGCCGACCGAGGAAGAGCCCCCGCCGATCCCGCGCTGGACCCCGATCATCGTCGCCGCCGTCGGCAAGCTGCTGGTGCTGCCGCTGCTGGTCTGGTTCGCCGCCGACCTCGTGGACGCCCCCCTGCCCTTCCGCCTGGGCGCGACCCTGCTGGCCGCCACCCCGACCGCGGTCAACGTCTTCATCCAGACCAAGGCCTACAGCGTGTTCGAGCGCGGCGGGGCGCGGATCGTGGCCCTGACCACCGCCGTCTCGTGCGTCAGCCTGTCGGCGATCGCGATCCTGCTGGAGCGATACGCGGGGGCGTGACGGCCTCGAGGGCGGCGATGTCGCTCTCGTCCTTCAGGCCCACGCCGGTCAGGCCCAGCCGCAAGGCCTCGCGGGCGTGCCAGGCCAGCTTGAACGCCGCCGCCTCGTAGCTCAGCCCCTCGGCGCGGATGTTCGACACGCAGTTGCGCTCGGCGTCGCTGCGTCCGACCTTGGGCGCGAAGGTGATGTAGGCCCCCAGGCTGTCGGGCGACGACAGGCCCGGCCGCTCGCCGACCAGCAGGATCGCCAGCCGCGCGCCCAGCAGCTCGCCGACCGCGTCGCCCAGCGCCACGCGGGCCTGGCGGGCGACGATCACCGGAGCCAGCCGCCAGCCCGCCGCCCGCACCGCCGGCAGCAGGGCCTCGATCAGGGGCGCGGCGTGGGCGTGGACGGCGGTGCTGGACAGGCCGTCGGCGACCACGATCGCCAGGTCGCAGGCCCCGCGCGTCCGGGCCACCAGGGCGGCGCGGCCGGTCTCCGACAGGGTCCGCCCCAGGTCGGGCCGGCGCAGATAGGACGCCCGGTCCGGCGCGGCGCTGTCGACGATCACGGTCTCCAGCCCCAGGGCCTGGATCGCCTCCGCCGTCGCCTCGGCCTCGAACGGGGCGTGGACCGCGTCCCGGGCCTGGGCGTGGGCCAGGGCGAAACCCAGCACCTCGGAGGTCGGCAGGCTGGAGCCCGTCCGCCCCAGGGCGATACGGGCCGGCGTGTGGCGGCGCAGGGCGGTCCAGGGATCGGGCGTGACGCCTGGAAGTGAAGGGGGGGCGCTCATCCGACGCGCCCGGCGGTCAGCAGCGGATGGCCGGCGGCCCGGGGCGCCAGGCGTCCATCCGCCCCGACGATCCGCGCCCGCTCCAGCCAGGCCTCGAACTCCGGCGCCCGTTTCAGGCTCAAGAGCTCGCGGACATAGAGGGCGTCGTGGAACGAGGTGGACTGGTAGTTCAGCATCACGTCGTCGGCGCCCGGCACGCCCATCACGAAGGTGACGCCCGCCGTGGCCAGCAGGGTCAGCAGGCTGTCCATGTCGTCCTGGTCGGCCTCGGCGTGGTTGGTGTAGCAGACGTCCACCCCCAGCGGCGCGCCCAGAAGCTTGCCGCAGAAGTGGTCCTCCAGCCCGGCCCGGATGATCTGCTTGCCGTCGTAGAGGTATTCGGGGCCGATGAAGCCGACCACGCTGTTGACCAGCAGCGGCTCGAAGGCGCGGGCCACGCCGTAGGCCCTGGCCTCCAGCGTCTGCTGGTCCACGCCGTGATGCGCGCCGGCCGACAGGGCCGAGCCCTGGCCGGTCTCGAAGTACATGACGTTGTCGCCGACGGTTCCCCGGTTCAGCGACCGCCCCGCCTCCAGCCCCTCGCGCAGCAGCTCCAGGGTGACGCCGAAGCTGGCGTTGGCGGCCTGCGTCCCCGCGATCGACTGGAACACCAGGTCGACCGGCGCGCCGCGCTCGATCAGCTGGATGGCCGTGGTCACGTGGGTCAGGACGCAGGACTGGGTCGGGATCTCGAACCGCCGGATCAGGTCGTCCATCAGCCGGGTCAGGTCGCCCAGCACCGACAGGCTGTCGCTGGCCGGGTTGATGCCGATCACCGCGTCGCCGCAACCGTACAGCAGGCCGTCCAGGATCGAGGCGGTGATCCCGGCCGGGTCGTCGGTCGGATGGTTGGGCTGCAGCCGCACGGCCATGGTCCCGGGCAGGCCGATGGTGTTGCGGAACCGCGTCGTCACCTGGCGCTTGGAGGCGGCCAGGATCAGGTCCTGGTTGCGCATCAGCTTGCTGACCGCCGCCGCCATTTCGGGCGTCAGGCCCGGCGCCAGGGCGGCCAGGGCGGCGGGCGTGGCCAGCTCCGACAGCAGCCAGTCGCGGAACGCGCCCACGGTCAGCGACGCCACCGGCGCGAAGGCCGCCGCGTCGTGGCCGTCGAGGATCAGGCGCGTGACCTCGTCGGCCTCGTAGGACACCAGGGCCTGGTCCAGGAAGGCCTTCAGCGGCAGGTCGGCCAGGGCCGTCTTGGCGGCGACGTTCTGCTGGGCGCTGGTCGCGGCGATCCCCGCCAGGGCGTCGCCCGAACGCGGCGGCGAGGCCTTGGCCATCAGGTCGGCCAGGCTCTCGAAGGTCCAGGTGGTTCCGCCCAGGGTCGCGCGATAGGCCATGGCGGCGAGGGTGGCGCCGATAAGCGCGGCTGGGAAGCGGACGCCAAAGGACCGGGGTGGTTGCGGAGCCAAGCTGCCGTTTCCGCGGGCATTGACGGAGACAGGTCCACGGACCTGTCTCCGGCCGCATCTACGACCTCATGGCGCTTGAACCGACAACGCTGTCAGATACCTTGCCGCCGGCCTCGGAGAAGGGGCGCGGGAGGACCCATGTTCAAGACCCTGGCCTTCACCCTGGCGCTGGCCGCCACGCCCGCCCTCGCCGCGCCGAGCAAGCCCCTGACCCTGGCCGACGTGCCCAAGGCCGCCGGCCCCGCCGTCACGCTGTTCAACGGCAAGGACCTGAAGGACTGGGACGCCTGGCTCGGCTACGCCGACCCGGCCCTGACCTACAAGCGTCCGCCCGTCGCCCCGATCGGCGTCGGCGCCCAGAGCGCCGACATCTTCAAGGTGGTGGTCGAGGACGGCCGCCCGGCGCTCTATGTCAACGGCAGGACCTGGGGCAGCCTGGTCCGTCGCGGCGACTTCCACGATTACCACCTGCGGCTCCAGTACAAGTGGGGCAAGGGCCGCTGGGCGCCGCGCGAGACCCAGGCGCCCAACAACGGCCTGCTCTATCACAGCCACGGCGCGCCCGGCGCGGTCTGGGGCACCTGGAGCCAGGCGGTGGAGTTCGAGATCATGACCGGCTCGATCGGCATGGTCGTGCCCGTCGGCGAGGCGATCAGCACCACGACAGACGCCGTCGACGATCCCGCCCTGATCCCGCCCAAGCTGCGGTTCACGCCCGGCGGCCGGGTCCAGACGGTCCAGGGCGGCACGGGCAACTGGAACGTCGAGGCCTACAGCGACGCCGAGAATCCCGCCGGCGAATGGAACACCCTGGACCTCTACGTGCTGGGCGACCGCGCCGTCCACGTTGTCAACGGCGTGCCCGTGCTCGAGGTCCGCGACCTGAAGGCCGACGGCCGCCCCCTGACCCACGGCGCGATCCAGCTGCAGTCGGAAGGCGCCGAGACCTTCTTCCGCGACATCGTGATCGAGCCGATCACCAGCCTGCCGAAGGTGAAATAAGGTCCTCCCCCTGAGGGGGAGGACCTTTGGCTCGACTACCCGAACACCGCCACGCTGAAGACCATGTTGGCGATCGCCGCGAAGCCCAGCAGCAGCAGGCCCAGCGAGACCATGAAGGTGACCGAGACCGGGAACCGGCTGTCCGCATGGACCAGCCCGTTCCGCTTCATGTCCTGCCGGGTCTTCTTCAGCTCCAGCATGAACTGCACGTGGTGGACCATGCCGACGATCAGCATGACGATGCCCAGCAGCACCAGGATGACGCCGAAATTGCGCGGGGCGTTGGGGTTGGCGATCGTGCCCGCGTCATGGAGCTTCTGGAACGTCTGGTAGATCGTGAAGCCGAAGCCGATCAGCGACAGCGAGGTTCGGATCACCGACATCAGGGTCCGGTCGTCGCTCATCCGCGTGCGCTGGAACGACATGCCGGTGCGCCGCATCGACATCTCGGTGCGGTGGGTGGAGAGGTCGGTCCGGAAGGTCGACAGGTCGGTGCGGTATTCCGACAGGTCGGTCCGGTGCTCCGACAGCTGGGTCCGGAAGGTCGAGAGCTTGGTGCGGTGGGTGGAGTACTGGGTCGAGGCGACTTCGGGCTTGTCGCTCACCTGCGGCAACGGCGGCACGGGCGGCAGCTCGATGCGCGCGGGGCGCTTGGGGACGTCCTTGGCCGGCTTGGTGGACATGATCATACGCATCCCGGCGGGTTGGCGGTCGGACGCGAGAGTCGCGGGGCCGAGGGCCAGGGTCCATCCGGGTTTCCCCTAGTTCGACGTGACGCGGTTCCCTGAGGCGCTTGATGAGGCGCTCGATACGCCCCGCGCCGCCAGATAACCGGCCACCGCCTTGGCCATGGCCCGCGAGGCCCGGGCGTCGGGATGGCGATTGTGGGGGATCAGCCAGGCGGGATCGATCCGCACGATCATGTAGGGCAGGTCCGCCCCGTCGAGGACGCGGCGGCGCAGGTCGGCCTCGACCGGCGTCTCCGGCCGCATCTGCGGGACCAGGATCAACGGAACGGCGCCCCGTTGCCGGGCCAGGGCGACGGTGTCGGCCAGGGCGGCCCGGCTGATGGCCACGCCCCGGTCGATGCTGCGCTCGGAGCGATAGGGGATCGCCCGCCGCGCCACCTCGGCCAGTTTCAGCGAAGGGGTCGGCGGGCGGACGGCCAGGGAGCGGCTGAGGTGCGGTCGGTCACGGTCCAGGGTCCGGCGCAGCAGGGACGGCATGAACAGGGCGACCACCGCCACGGGGCGCCGGAAGTCGGCCTGCTCGTCGCGCAGCCGCAGATAGGACTGGTCGGTGGCGTAGCCCTCGACCGCGAGGTTGGCGCTCTGCACGCCCGTCAGGGCTTCGACCTGGGCGGGCAGCGACTCCTCCCACGTCAGGCCGTGGCCGACCATGACGGACTCGCCCGTGAACAGGATGGTCGGCCGGGCGTAGTCCACCTGGTCGCCCAGACGGCGGACGCGATGGCCTTCGGCGTCGAAGGCGTAGGCGATGTCGCGGCCGCCCAGTCGTCCGACGCCTTCGCGCGAAGGGACGAACACCCAGCCCAGGCGGGGATCGCGTTGGCGCAGCGGCTCGCGCGGGGCCGGCACCTCCTGGGTCCCCAGCCAGGGCAGGCGCGACAGCAGGAACTCGCTGGCCGCCAGCGACAGCGCCACCGCCAGGGCCATGGGGGCGACGTCGTAGGCCAGGCGGGCCGAGGTCGTGTCCGTCAGCTTCCGGCCGGCCCACGGCCGCACGACGAAGACCAGCGCCAGACCCAGGGCCGCCGCCGCCCCGCGCAGGAGGTTCAGGATCAGGACCTGCCGTTCGCGGGGGGTGTAGAAGTCCGGCAGCACGTGCCGGTCCAGCCAGTGCGTGTCGGCCGCCGCGGCCCAGCCCAGCAGGGCCAGGCCGAGCACGACCACGACCAGCTCGGCGACCAGGCCGCGCGCCCTCGACGGCGCGGCGACGGGGCCTTTGGCCCGCTCAGCCAAGTGTTGATCCTCCCTCGCGGATGATATTGGATGACCGACAGAAGGGACCCTGCCCCATGCAATCCCCGCTGTCATCGGTCCACCGATGGGTCTGGCGCGACGCCCGGCGGCGCGCCAACAATCTCCTGCGCTTCGCGGAGGTGGAGGCGGACGGGGGCCGCGACCTGGTCCGGGCCGCCGAGCAGACGAAAGACCCCCTCCTCCGCCGCCTGTTCCTGGTCCACGCCCTGGACGAGCAGCGTCACGCCGGCCTGTTCCGCCAGCGCGGCCTGGCGCTGCTGTCCGGCCTTCCTCGCGGGTCGGACGGTCCCGCCAACACCGACTGGCTGGCCCCGGGCGAGCGCGGCCTGGACGACCTGCGGGTCGAGCAGGAAGCCGACGGCGCGCTGCTGGCCTTCCTGCACCTGTCCGAAAAGGCCGCCGCCCGCGACTTCACGCACTACATCGCCGTGCTCGACGGCGATCCGCCGACCCGCGAGGTCTTCGAGAAGGTGTGCCACGACGAGGCGTTCCACATGAACTACACCCACGCCCAGCTGCTGCGCGTCGCGCCGAAGGACCACGGACGCCTGCTGTGGATGGCCCGCCTGCGCCGCCTGTGGTCGCTGTACCTGCGGTTCGCCGGCGCCCTGGCCTCGGTGATCGGCACGGTGGTGCTGACCCTGCAGTACTTCGTGCTGCTGCCGCCCTTCGCCCTGATGGCCCGCCGCGCCCAGCGCCGCGAGCCCGAGGGCTGGAGCCCGATCGCCGCCGAGCGCAACGGCGCGGCCCTGAAGCGGCAATACTGATGAAGATCCTCGGCGTCTCGGCCCACTATCACGACGCCGCCGCAGCCCTGGTGGTGGACGGCCTGCCGGTCGGCGCCGTGCAGCAGGAGCGCCTGTCGCGCCGCAAGAACGACGCGGCCTTCCCGCTGGAGGCCATCGAGTGGTGCCTGGACAGCGCCGGCCTCGAGCCCGAGGACCTGGACGCCGTGGTCTTCTACGAGCGGCCGATGCTGAAGTTCGACCGCATCCTGGTCAGCGCCCTGCGCGCCTTCCCCCACGGCCGGGGCGCCTTCGCCCACGCCATGAAGAACAGCCTGGGCGAGAAGGCCTGGGTGCGCGGCCTGATCACCGCCCAGCTGGGCGTGGGCCGCGACAAGGTGCTGTTCACCGAGCACCACCAGTCGCACGCCGCCGCGGCCTTCCTGACCGCCCCCACCCGCCATGCGGCGATCATGACCACCGACGGGGTCGGCGAATGGGCCACCCTGACCGTCGGGCGGGGCCAGCGGACGCCGGGCGGCCCGACCAGCCTCGTCCTCGACCGCGAGGTGCGGTTCCCCCACTCGCTGGGCATGCTGTACTCGACCTTCACCGCCTATCTCGGCTTCGCGGTCAACGAGGGCGAGTACAAGGTCATGGGCCTGGCCGCCTACGGCCGGCCGACCATGGCCGACCAGGTCCGCAAGGTCATCCGCCGCACCGGCGACGGCGCCTTCGCCCTGGACCTGGACTATTTCGCCTTCCACACGACGGTCGCCCGCTCGTACTCGAAGCGCTTCGTCGACCTGTTCGGTCCACCCCGCCAGGCCTACGAGCCGATCGACCTGGCCACGCCCGAGGGCCGCCGCTTCGCCGACGTCGCCGCCAGCGTCCAGGCGGTGCTGGAGGAGATCCTGGTCGACATGACCCGCCGCCTCCACGCCGACACCGGTCTGCCCGACCTGTGCCTGGGCGGCGGGGTGGCGCTGAACGGCGTGGCCAACGCCCGCATCTTGGCCGAGAGCGGCTTTGAGCGCCTGTTCGTGCCGCCCGCCCCCGGCGACGCCGGCTCGGCCCTGGGGGCGGCCCTCTACGCCGACCGCATCCACTTCGGCAATCCCGACCGCGACGTGCCCGACCACCCGTTCTGGGGTCCCGCCATCGACGACGGCGAACTGGCCCGCCTGGCCGGCGAGGACGGCCTGCCGGTCGCCACCCTCGACGAGGCGGCCCTGGTCGAACAGACCGCCGACGACCTCTCCGCCGGCCGCGTGGTCGGCTGGATGGAGGGCGCGCTCGAATTCGGCCCCCGGGCTCTCGGCCACCGCAGCATCCTGACTGCGCCGCACGACGTGGCCATGCGTGACCGGCTGAACCGCGACATCAAGTACCGCGAGGAGTTCCGCCCCTTCGCCCCCGTCGTGCCGATCGAGGCGGCCGACCGCTATTTCGAGCTGCCGCCGGCCGGGGCGCGGCTGGCGCGGTTCATGTCCGGCGTCTTCCCCGTCCGCCCCGAATGGCGCGAGCGGCTGGCGGCGGTCACCCACGTGGACGGCACCGCCCGGGTCCAGACCGTCGAGCGCGACATGGCTCCTCGCCTGCACGCCCTGCTCGAAGCCTACGGCCGCCGCTCGGGCATGCCGGTGCTGCTGAACACCTCGTTCAACCTGGCCGGCGAGCCGATCGTCAACCGGGTGGTCGAGGGCTATTCGACGTTCCGGCGCTGCGGGATCGACGTCCTGGTCGCCGGCCGCGCCCGGATCGTCAAGCGCGCCCTGGCCCAGGCTTCCCCCCAAGAACCGAATGAACCACAGGAGGAACTCGCATGATCCGCCGTCGTGGACGCATCCATCGCCAGATGATCGTGCTGGGCAGCATGGCCGGCTCGACCGCCGACCTCGTCAAGGGCCTCTGGCGTGACCGGTCGGGCCGCCGCTGGCTGGCGCCCCTGGCCGTCTTCCTGTGCCTGACCGGCGCGATCCTGATCCTGGCCGTCACCGTCGAGGCCCTGGCGCCGTTCGTCTACGCGATCTTCTGAGCGTGGAGGACGCGACCGGCGCCGACCTACGGGCCCTGCTGGCCTGCCCGGCCTGCGGCGGCGTCCTGGCGGCCGACTGGACCTGCCGAGGCTGCGGCGCCCGCTACGGCGCGGCGGACGGCGTCGTCGACCTGCGCCTGCCGGGCGACGCCCGCACCGAGGCCGTCCGCGCCTTCTACGGCCACGCCCCCTTCCCCGGCTATCCGCCGCGCGACAGCCTGGACGGCCTGCGGGCCCGGGCCGAGCGCAGCCCGTTCGCCCGCCTGCTGGACCGCGCCATCCCCGGCGACGCCAGGATCGTCGAGGTCGGCTGCGGCACCGGCCAGATGAGCCTCTACCTGGCCCGCGCCGACCGGCTGGTCATCGGCGCCGACCTGACCCGCGCCTCGCTGGACCTCGGCGCGGCGGCCGCCCGGCGGTTCGGCTCGCGCGACGTCCAGTTCGTCGAGACCGACCTCAACGCCCCGGGGCTGGCCGAGGGGGCGTTCGACGTGGTGGTGAGCCTGGGCGTGCTGCATCACACCCCCGACCCGAAGGCCGCCTTCGCGCGGCTGGTGCGGCTGGCCCGGCCCGACGGCGGCATGATCGTGCTGGGCCTCTACAACGCCGTCGCCAGGCTGCCCCTGCGGCTGAGGCGCGCCGTCGCCCGCCTGACCGGCTTCCGCTGGATCCCCTTCGACCCGGTGCTGCGGTCCCGCCAGTCTGAACCCGAGCGCCACGCCGCCTGGCTGCGCGACCAGTACCGGCACCCCGAGGAGCACCGGCATACGCACGGCGAAGTGCTGAAGTGGTTCGCCGAGACCGGCGTCGACTATGTGCGGGCCTATCCGAGCACGGTGATTGGCGACGAGCCCGACGACCTCTTCGAACCGGCGGCCGACAACTGGGGGTTCGAAGCCTGGCTCAGCCAGATGGGCTGGATGAAGACGCTGGGGCCGGAGGGGGGGTTGTTCGTGATGATCGGGCGGCGGACGCCATGAGCGTGCCGCGTACAGCAGCCGGGGACATGCCCTTGGGCGTGTCCCCAGGTCTTGGCTTAGTGCGAGCTGATGGGGACACGCGCGAGCGCATGTCCCCGGCCGGGGAACCTGGCGGGTGATGGGAAGGGTGCGAAGCGCCCGGGCCTCGCCCGGAATAGCTTTGATGTTGTTACCGTTTCGACGAAGTCAGGCGCTTCGCGCGGAGCCGTTATCCGGAAGCCTTCGGGGCGCCGATTTTTAACCGGCTCCGATGGAGGCCCCCGACGGGCGGAAGGTTGGCGCCTTCCGGACCGCCTGGGCGATTTCAGCCCAGGCCTGGCGACTTGATCCGCCTACCCCGAGCGCCGGAGCTTCGTCGCGGCTGAGGCGAACCTGCTCCAACTCCAACCCAAGGCGTCCTTGTGGGACACGACGGACAAAGCCTTCCCGCTCGTCCACCCCCGAAAACCGTTCGGTCGCCGGCCGGACGCCCTTCCCACGCCTTCAGGTGACATCAGGATACGGGCGCCTGGAAGGGTGAGGATAAGTTCGGTCGAAAAAGTTCAGGGCGTTGAAAACGCTGAAGTCTGTTCGCTATCCGCCGAGCGTAGACGCCGTTCCCTCCCCCTCGTGGGTCGGGTGGGGCCTGCTGACTCAGCCGCGCCGACCTTGAATCTTCACACGCTGGAAAATTGGTAGGCCTGGAGGGACTCGAACCCCCAACCAGACCGTTATGAGCGGTCGGCTCTAACCATTGAGCTACAGGCCCCCAAGACCGTCGGGCGGCGCGACGCGCGGCCCCTTCGGGAGGACGGGTCGATTAGCATGGGCTGCACGCGGCTTAAAGGTCCGGTTCAGGTTGAGCCTGTCAGGAGTGGGGCGTCCGTCGTCGGCCGCGCTTGCCGGGGTCGGCGGACGGGATGCTAGGGTCGCGGCGCCGCAGCCGCATGGAGAACGACGACTATGACCGCCCTCACCGCCCGCACGGCCTCGATCGCCCTGGCCGGCGCCCTGCTGACCTCCGCCGCCGCGGCCCTGCCCGCCTCTGCTCAAGGTCTTGGCGCCGACAGCGCCGACGCGGCGTTCCGCGCCACGACGCTGAACCTGTCGGCCCAGGGCGAGACCAAGGTCACGCCCGACCTGGCGACCATCACCCTGGGCGTCCAGACCGACGGCGCGACCGCCGCCGGGGCCATGAGCGCCAACGCCGTCCAGATGAACAAGGTGATCGCCGCCCTGAAGAAGGCCGGGATCGCCGACCGCGACATCCAGACCTCCAATCTCAGCGTCAATCCGCAGTACGTCTATGTGGAGAACAATCCGCCGAAGCTCAGCGGCTATCAGGCCAGCAACCAGGTGACCATCCAGGTGCGCGACCTGACCAAGCTGGGCCAGACCGTCGACGCCACGGTCGGCGCCGGGGCCACCAATGTGGGCGGGATCAGCTTCGGCCTGCAGAACCCGCAGGCGGCCGAGGACGCGGCGCGGCTGGACGCGGTCAAGGCCCTACAGGCCAAGGCCGACCTCTACGCCCGGGCCACCGGCTACAAGATCGTCCGCCTGGTCAGCCTGGGCGAAGGCGGCGGCTACACGCCCGCCCCGCCCCCGATGCCGATGTATGCCATGGCCCGCATGGACAAGGCCGAGGTCAGCCCGGTCTCGGCCGGCGAGCTGAAGGTGCAGGTCAGCGTTTCGGCGACGTACGAACTGGCGAAGTAGATGCGGCTGGGGACATGCCCATGGGCATGTCCCCAATCGTTGCGCTACAGCCCCGCCTTGGCGAAGGCCTCTTCGACCCGCTCCTGCACCTCGCGGCCCGGCAGGGCGCGTTCGCCCTCCATCACCGCGACGTACGACAGGCCGTGGTCCGGCTTGCCCGCCCCGACCGGCACCGGGCCCATGGCCCAGCCGACGGTGTTGACGCCGGGGCCCGAGGAGCAGCTAGCGAAGCGGGCGGGCTTGCCGACCGCGCCTTCCAGCACGGTCTGGGCCGTGGTGGTGGTTCCGCCGCAGGTGGGCAGGTTGCGGGCGCAGGTGATGTAGCCGCCGCCGGTCCAGACCACCTTGCCGGCCTTGTTCGCCAGCAGCACGCAGGTGTTGGGACCGCCGATGGCGCGGCCGACGGCTTCCGACAGCAGCTGCTCGTCGACGCCGCCGGGCAGCTTCGGAGAGCAGGCGGCGAGCAGGAGCCCCGCCGCGATCAGGACAACGGCGGGCGCGCGCATGCTCAGGCGGCCTTCTTGATGCGGTTGCCGTCTTCCAGCAGCACCACGGTGGGGGCGTAATTTCGAGCTTCTTCCGCTGGCATCTGGCAGTAGGTGACGACGATCACCGTGTCGTTCTTCTGGACCAGGCGGGCGGCCGCGCCGTTGACGCCGATGACCTTGGAGCCGCGCGGCGCCTCGATGGCGTAGGTGGTGAAGCGGGCGCCGGTGGTGATGTTCAGCACGTCGACCTGCTCGTTGGGCAGGATGCCCGAGGCGTCCAGCAGGTCGCGATCGATGGCGATCGAGCCTTCGTAGTCGAGGTCGGCCTGAGTGACGGTGGCCCGGTGAAGCTTGGCCTTCATCATCGTCAGCAGCATGGCGGAATAACCCTATCCATTTGATATATTATGGGATTTTCCGGGCCGCCACACACATGACCCGTGATCAGTCCGGCCATATAGACAGGAAGCGGCCCGCATTCAATCGCTCCCCGGCGTCAGGCGGGCCGGCGCCCTTCGCCGAACAAAGGTTAACAGCGACGCTTGGGCGTCGTATGGTCGAGATAACGGCGTGATGCGAGGGGGCTCTCATGCGACTGGTGACAGGCTTGATGCTGGGCGGGATCGTGGCCGCCGGCGCGTTGGGGGCGGCGCTGTCCCAGACGCGGATCGACCCGGCGACCGGGGCGCAGGTCCCGGGCGCGGCGGCTCCGACCGCGGCCCCGGCGGCGACACGGCCCGGCATCGCGGTGCTGAACCGCGCCCCGCCGCGCGGCGGCCAGGTCGACTGGAAATCGGCGATCGGCGGCCTGCGCCAGAGCGGCGGCGGCAATCCCGCGCCCAACCTCAACCAGGCCGCCATCGACATGACCCGGGTGCCGATCCTGCTGCCCACCGACGGCGACCTGACGGCCGGGGCGCGGATCTATTCGTTCGGCGACTACTACACGATCACCGCCGACGCCCCCGGTGCGGGCGTCTCGCTGACCGGCACCACCGCCGTGGTCCCCCTGCCCGCCGCGACGCCGCTGAAGGTCACGCCGATGGGTCCGGAAGGCGCCACCTCGCAGCGCACGGTGGACGGCCAGCTGATCAGCTTCGTCCGCTACGGCGTGCTCTACACGGTCGAGGTGCGGTGCGACGCGCCCACCGACCCCCGCTGCGCCGACGACAACTACGCCCGCGGCCTGGCCGCCAAGACCACCGCCGTGGTGATGGGCGCGGCCGCCCGCGCCGCCGCCGGCCTGGGGGGCTAAGACCATGCGCAAGCTGCTCCTGCTGTCCCCGCTGGTCCTGGCCCTTTCCTTGGGGGCCCTGGCCCTCGGCGCCTGCGACGACACCAAGCCCGCCGCGCCGGGCTCGACCGGCGGCGAGGTCAAGACGCCCGCCTCGCCCGAACCCGGCCCGCCCACGCCCGAGGACCAGCCGTCCGACGGCGGGGCCGAGCAGCCGTCCAGCGAGCCGATCCCGCCCGCGCCCGGTCCCCCGGCCCAGCCGCCGACGCCGCCGGCCCCCTCGCCCGCGACCTTCAACCACGACGCCCCGGGCGTGATCCCGACCGGCCAGGGCCACGGCTATCTGGACCGCACGGTGTGGTCGCCCAACATGTGCTGGCCGCTGCAGGACGACGCCTTCGCCAATTCCCAGGTCTACGGCCATGGCGGCGGCATGGGTCCGGCCGGCACCAGCCAGTGCGACGCGGTCAACTACAGCCTGCCCTGGCACGACACCTTCTGCGAGGCCCGCTCGCGCGACAATCCGCTGTGCGCCGGCGGCGGCACGGGCCACCAGGGCCAGGACATCCGCCCGGCCGCCTGCAAGAAGAACCAGTACTGGGCGGTGGCGGCCGAGAAGGGCGTGATCACCGACATCGGCAGCTACACGGTCACCCTGACCTCGTCGGCCGCCCCGCACCGGGTCTATCGCTACCTGCACATGCAGATGGCGGCCCTGGCGGTGCACGAGGGCGACACGGTGGTGGCCGGCCAGAAGCTGGGCAAGGTCAGCAACGACTTCGGCGGCACGCCCACCACCATCCACCTGCACTTCGAGCTGCGGGCCGGGGTGGCGGGCACGACCACCGACGGCAAGGCCGTGGTGCTGCACACCTTCCTGCCGCCGTACATGAGCCTGGCCGAGGCCTATCAGCGCAAGCTGAACGGGGGGAGCTGCTCCTAGCCGGCGGTTCCGGCGAACAGGATCAGGTTGCCGTCCGGGTCGCGCACGACGAAGGTGCGCGCGCCCCAAGGCTCGGTCCGCAAGGTCTGGTGGAACGGGGCGCCCGCCGCCTGGAAGGCGCGGAACAGCGGCTCGGCGTCGTCCAGCGTCAGGGTGGCCGCCAGGGCGTCGGGCTCGCGTTCGCGGAAGCCGGCGTCGAACACCGGCCCCTCGACCCCGCGCAGGTTCAGCCGGGCCCCGCCCCGGACGACCTGGGCGTAGAACGGCGGATCGCCGTGCGAGAAGGCCAGGTCGAACCCCAGGACCTCGACATAGAACCGGCAGGCCGCGTCCAGATCGGCGACGAACAATTGGGGCTCGGCGGCGGTGATCACGGTCATGGCCTCTCTCCTGTCCACGCCTTCAGGAACCCTATCATCTCGGCCAGCACCGGCGCCTTGCGCCTGAACGGCCGCGACAGGGCCAGCATCGGGCCGGCGTGGGCCAGTCCGGCGTAGCAGCGCTCCTCGACGGCCACCCCGGCCTCGCGCAGGGCGGCGGCCAGACGGCGGGTGTTGCGCGGGCGGACCAGGGTGTCGTCCTCGCCGGTCGCCAGGAAGGCCGGCGGACTGTCGGGACGGACGTGGGCGCCGGGCTGGGTGGCCGCCAGGTCCTCGGCGCCGCCGAAGGTCCGCTGGGTGACGGGCTTGTCCAGCGGCAGGAAGGCGTAGGGCCCCGACAGGCCGGCGAAGGCCCGCACCACCCTGGGATCGACGCCCGCCGCCGTCAGGTAGCGGTCGTCCAGGGCCAGCATGGCGGCGTTGTAGGCTCCGGCCGAGTGACCGGCCAGCACGATGCGCCCAGGGTCCCCGCCCAGGGCGCGGGCGTGGTCGACGGCCCAGCGCACGGCCAGGGCGCCGTCCTCCAGGAAGCCCGGATAGGCCGCCTCCGGATGCAGGCGGTAGTCCGGGACCAGGGTCAGGAAGCCCTGGGCCGCCAGGGCCCGCCCGGCCCAGCCGTAGTCCCGCCGGTTCCCCGCGTCCCACGAGCCGCCGTAGAAGAACACCAGCACCGGCCACGGCCCGTCGCCCCGCGCCGGGGCGTAGGCGTCCAGCTTCAGGCGCGGAAGCGGGCCGAAGGCGGCGTCGGCGGCGACGCGCCAGGCCGGGTCCTTCGGGATCACCGCGCCGAACAGGGCGACCGGCGCGAGGTTCTTGCGGGCCCAGGCGGCCAGGGCGGCCTGACGTCCCATCGATCCGACCATCCGCGCCCTCCCGGGGTGGCCTACAGCTTGTAGCCGCCGGCCAGGATCTTGGCGTGCACCGCCTTGGTCAGCTTGATGTAGCCCTTGCTGGGATCGCGGAAGTACAGCGGATCCTTGGTGTTGGCCGGGTCGAAGCCGTCCTTGACCAGGTCGATCTTGCGGTACTTGAAGGTGCCGGTCGTCTCGATCTCGGGCTGCAGGCGCACGAAGATCGGCCGGGCGTAGACGGGCAGCTCGCGGTCGACATATTCGGCCAGGGCCGCGATCTCGAACTCGGGGCCCACGACCAGGGCCGCCATGCCCGCCTTGCCGTCCAGGTCGCCCACCGGCACGCCGTAGACGTTGACCTCCTTGACGCCGGCCACGGCCGACAGGCGCTCGGACACCTCGCTGGTGGCGACGTTCTCGCCCTTCCAGCGGAAGGTGTCGCCGATGCGGTCGACGAAATAGAGGTAGCCGTCGCTGTCGCTGCGCATCAGGTCGCCGGTGCGGAACCAGGCGTCGCCCTTGTCGAAGACGTCGTGCAGGATTTTCTTCTCGGTGGCGGCCTTGTCGGCGTAGCCGGTGAAGTTGCTGCGGGCGTCGCTGGCGATGTGGCCGATGCACTCGCCGATCTCGCCCGGCGCGGCCTCGATGCAGCAGCCGTTGGGGCCGCGCACCGGGGTCTCGGTCTCGACGTCGAACTTGACGATGCGGATGTTGAACTTCTTGCGCAGATAGCCCGGGATGCGGCCGATGGCGCCGCGCCGGCCGTCGAAGTTGAACAGCGAGACGTTGCCCTCGGTCGCGCCGTAGAACTCCAGCACGCCGCCGACCTTGAAGCGGTCCAGCATCACGTCCCAGACGTCCGGGCGCAGGCCGTTGCCGAAGATCAGCCGGATCTTGTGGGCGTGCTCGTTGGGCGTCTCGGGGTGATTGGCCAGGTAGCGGCACAGCTCGCCGATATAGACGAACATCGTGCAGTTGTTGGCGACCACGTCGTCCCAGAAGGCGGTGGCCGAGAACTTCTTGCGCAGCACCACCGCCCCGCCGTTCAGCAGGGCCGCGCCCATGGCGCAGAGGCCGCCGGTGGCGTGGTACAGCGGCAGGGTGATGTAGATGCGGTCGGTGGCGCGCGCGTCGGTCGAGCCGGCGAAGCCCCGCATGTAGAGCTGCGCCCGCATGTGGGTGATGCGCGCGGCCTTGGGCATGCCGGTCGTGCCGCTGGTGAAGATGTAGAGCGCGGTGTCCTTGGCGGTCAGGCCGTTGCGGGCGGTCAGGCGGTCGGGCCGCAGCTGGCTGCAGCTCTTCAGGGCGTTGGCCAGGTCGCGCTGGTCGCCGGTGGCCGGGCCCAGCACCCATTGCTGGACGTGGCGGCCCAGCGAGGCCTTCACCTGCTCGAAGCAGGGCGAGGTCTCGGGATCGACGATGCAGTGCAGGGCCTGGGAGATGTTCAGGCAGTGGGCCAGGGCCGGGCCGGTCAGCTGGTTGTTGATCAGGGCGGTGGCCACCCCGACCTTCGACAGCCCGTACCAGATCGCCAGGTATTCCAGGCGGTTGGGCATGAACAGCGCCACGGTCTGGCCGCGCGTGATGCCCTGCCCCTTGGCCCAGTGGGCGTAGCGGTTGGCGATGGCGTCCAGCTCGGCGTAGGTGACCGACTTGCCCTCGAAGACGATGGCCTGGCTGTCGCGCCACTTGTCGACCGCCGCCTCCAGATCGTCGCAGATCAGGTTCGGGCTTTCCGGCGCGATGGATTTCACGCGTTTGAGCGTGCGCGAGAGTCCCTTCAGGAACTTCAACTCGCGTTTCAACCTGGCCGGCAAACTCATCGACGCACTCCGTTCAAACAACCATTGGAGAGCGCTGAGCGGCGGGTCAAGACATGGCGGCGTCCAAGAACGCCGGTTGGCGCGTCTAGGCCGACGGCAGGCTGAAGTGCACCTGGCCGCGCATGAAATCCAGGGCCACCGAGTCGAAGGCGTTGAGCACGTCGATTCCGATCAGGATCGCCGGCCGGTCCGAGAGGCCCCAATAGTCGAACGTATGCACCGGGCCGAACACCACCGGCAGGTTGCGCAGATTGACCTTGCCCAGGCTGACGGTCTTCAGGGCGGCCAGCCGGCCGGCCATGGTCTGGCCGGTCAGGCTCTGCAGCTCGATGTCCGCCCACTCGCTGCTGACCGCCCGCCGGCGCACCGCCTGGCGCATCAGGGCCATGTTGCCGACCGTGGTCGTCGAGCCGGTGTCGAGGAAGGCCAGGGTCAGGGCGCCGGACACCGAGGCCTCGATCAGGTGCAGGCCGCTGCGCGTGGCCCGGATCGGCACCGACACCGTCGATTCGTCGGTGCGCGGCGCGACGGGACCCAGCCGCATCTCCTCGCGGGCGAAGTCCAGCACCAGCCCCTGGGCGCCCAGCCAGTCCAGCCCCAATATGCCCGGCGCCTGGATGAAGCGGCCCGGCAGCACCGAAAGGGTCAGCCCCTTGCGGACCCGGCGCCCCACGGCGATGGAAGCCGCGGTCACGGTCGATACGCGCTCGGTCCCCGCTATGCCGTGCAGATTGACGGGCTCGCCGGCCGGCAGGCCCAGCATGGCCGCCAGCTCTCCGGAGATCACCGAGGCGTTGGCCCCGGTGTCGATCAGGAAGGGATAGGGACCCAGGTCGTTGATCCGGACCTGCACCGTCAGGCGACGTACATAGCCCAGCGGCGTGGTCTTGTCCGCCTGCGGAGGATCGGGAAGCGAACGCGCCAGGACCGGCGACGCGGTCAGGGCGAGCAGGCCGGCCAAGGCGCGCCGGCGAATGATGGGACTGTCCACGGGACCAGCCTCCTTCCAGGAGAAGGAGGCTATACCCGTGGCGAGGTCTCCACCAGCGTTTCAGAAACCGTCGTTATCCTGCGGCGAGGCGGCGCTGATCGTCGCGGGCGGACTTCAGCTTCTCGGCCACCAGGAACGCCAGCTCCAGGGCCTGCTCGCCGTTCAGCCGCGGGTCGCAGTGGGTGTGGTAGCGGTCGGCGAGATCGCCTTCCGACACGGCCCGCGCGCCGCCCAGGCATTCGGTGACGTTCTGGCCGGTCATCTCCAGGTGCACGCCGCCCGGGTGGACGCCCTCGGCGTTGGCGATCTCGACGAACGACTTCACCTCCGAGAGGATGCGGTCGAACGGCCGGGTCTTGTAGCCGGTCGAGGCCTTCAGCGTGTTGCCGTGCATCGGGTCGGTGGCCCAGACCACCGAACGGCCGGCGCTCTTGGTGGCCTTCATCAGGCGCGGCAGGCGGTCGGCGATCTTGTCCGAGCCGAAACGGCCGTACAGGGTCAGGCGCCCCGGCTCGTTGTTCGGGTTCAGCACGTCGATCAGGCGCAGCAGGTCGTCGCCTTCCATCGTGGGGCCGCACTTCAGGCCGATCGGGTTCTTCACGCCGCGCATGAACTCGATGTGGGCGCCGTCCAGCTGGCGGGTGCGCTCGCCGATCCACAGCAGGTGGGCGCTGGTGTCGTACCAGTCGCCCGAGGTGCTATCGACGCGGGTCATGGCTTCCTCGAAGCCCAGCAGCAGGGCCTCGTGGCTGGTGAAGAACTCCACCCGGCGCAGGTCCGGCTGGGTCTCGGGCGTGACGCCGACCGCCGACATGAAGGTCAGCGCCTCGGAGATCTTCTCCGACAGCTCGCGGTAGCGCGCGCCCTGTGGGCTGTCGCCCACGAAGCCCAGGGTCCAGCGGTGGATGTTGTAGAGGTCGGCGTAACCGCCGCTGGCGAAGGCGCGCAGCAGGTTCAGGGTCGCGGCCGACTGGCCGTAGGCGCGCAGCAGGCGATCCGGATCAGGCACGCGATCCTGGGCCGTGAACTCCATGCCGTTGATGTTGTCGCCCCGGTAGGACGGCAGGGTGACGTCGCCGATCGTCTCGATCGGCTCCGAGCGCGGCTTGGCGAACTGGCCGGCGATGCGGCCCACCTTCACCACCGGCTTGCCGCCGGCGAAGGTCAGCACCACCGCCATCTGCAGGATCAGGCGGAAGGTGTCGCGGATGTTGTCCGCGTGGAATTCCTTGAAGCTCTCGGCGCAGTCGCCGCCCTGCAGCAGGAAGGCGCGGCCCTCGGCCACGTCGCCCAGCAGGGTCTTCAGGCGGCGCGCCTCGCCGGCGAAGACCAGCGGCGGCATCTGGCGAAGGGTCTGCTCCACGCGCTCGACCGCACCCGCGTCGGGGTAGTCGGTCGGGACGTGTTTCGCGGGCATGCCTCTCCACGACGACGGGGTCCAGCGGCTGGTCATAACGGTCTCGAACTTCTCAAAAGGGAGCGGCTTTTACCTTAGGCGCTGCTGAAAGGCAAAATCGTTGCGATGCGGGATGGAAAATCACCCTTGCTGGGCAATTTCATCCAAATCCGTCCATTCGGACCGGGGCACCGCGCGGGCCAGGCGACAGGCGATCAGCGTCAAGGCGCCCAGGGCCAGCCACCACTCCTGCCAGACCCCGAAGCTCAGGCCGCCGATCACCAGGTAGCTGACCAGGGCGCCGGCGGCCATCGCGGCCTCGGCCCGCGACCGCTCGCTGAGCCGCACGACGCCATAGGCCAGCCAGCAGAAGAACACGCCCGCCAGCGCCGCCCCGATCGCCCCCAGTTCCAGCCACAGCTGGAGCTGGGCGTTGTGGGTGTGCAACGGGATGCCCGGCCCGAAGGTCCGGCTCGCGTCCAGCCCCCAGCCCCGGAAGGGGTGGCTCTGGATGTGGTCGGCCGCGAAGGTCCAGATGTTCAGGCGCATGTCCCACGAGGCCGGCACCATCCTGTGCAGCCAGGCGACGAAGCCCGTCTCGACCGCGATCAGCACCGCCAGGGGGGCCAGCACGAAGGGGGCCGCGACCAGTCCCACCAGCACCTTGGCCCCGTTCCGTCCGGCCAGGTAGACCATCGCCCAGATCGCCCCGCCCGCGGCCAGGGCCACGAGGCAGGCGTCCGAACTGCAGACCTTGGAGGTGACGACGGTCGCCAGCACCAACAGCCCGATCAGGCCGCGACGCGACAGGCGCGACAGGATCAGCGCCGCCGGCCAGAACAGCAGCGCCAGGATGTAGGTCGACAGCGAGACCTTGACCATCGCCAGGTCCGGCCGGATCGCCTCGCCGGTCGCCAGGTGCAGTTTCTGGTAGATCGTCGCGCCGCTCAGCGAGTCCAGCGCCGCCACGACGGACAGCGCCACCACCCCGTAGGCCAGCACCGTCGCCGCCCGCCGCGCGCCGGCGTCCGAGAGGCCGCGCAGTCCCACCACGGCCGCGCCGTAGGTCGCGACCTGCAGGAACAGCTTCATGGCCGTCAGGGTCTCGAGATCGTCGTAGCCCTTGAGTTTCGACACATCGATCGCCGCCGGGCTCCAGCTCAGGCTGATCGCCGCCCACACGGCCATGGCCACCAGGATCAGCAGCGGCGGCGCGGCGGCCCGGGTCAGGCGAAGGCCCGGCAGGACCAGCAGGCCGGTCAGGGCCAGCAGCGGCGCGAACCCCAGCGGCGCGATATAGGCCAGCAGCGGCGTCATCACCGCCACGAACACCGCCACACCGCTCAGCCAGGGCGTGCGTCGGTCCGAGCCGTCCGACGGAGCGTCCCCAAGGCGGTTCAACGCGAGCGAGGGGATCGCGATCATACGGTCCCCATCTCGGACGGCATGTACTTCTCGCGCATCGTCACCAGTTCCTCGGCCAGGGTCGGGTGCACCGCGCAGGTGGAATCCCATTGCTGCTTGGTCACGCCCATCTTCACGGCGATGGCGGCCATCTGGATGATCTCCGGCGAGTCCGGCCCGACCACGTGCACCCCGACGACCCGTTGGTCTTCCTGCCTGACCACCAGCTTCATCAGGCAGCGGTCCTGGCCGCCGTAGAAGGTGACCTTCATCGGACGGAACACGGCGCGGTAGATGTCGACCTTGCCGAAGGCCTGGCGGGCCTCGGCCTCGCTCATGCCCACGGCGCCGACCGGCGGTTGCGAGAACACCGCCGAGGCCACCATCTCGTGGTCGAAGCTGGTGGGGTTGTCGTAGAATTCGGTCTGGGCGAAGGCCGCGCCCTCGCGGATGGCCACCGGCGTCAGGTTGATGCGATCGGTGACGTCGCCCACGGCCCAGATGTTGTCGGCGGTCGTGCGGGACTGTTCGTCGACGACGATCGCGCCCCGTTCGTTGAGCTGGACCCCGACGTTCTCCAGGCCCAGGCCCGCCACATAGGGATCGCGGCCGGTCGCGAACATCACCAGGTCGGTCTCGAAGGTCAGCTCGTTGTTGAAGGTGCTGACCAGACCGGCGTCGGTCTTCTCCAGCTTCTCGTGCGAGCAGCCCAGCACCACCTTGATCCCGCGCTTCTCGAGTTCCTCGGCCAGGTGCGAGCGCACGTCGTCGTCGAACCCGCGCAGGATGTTGGCGCCGCGGTAGCAGAGCGTGGTCTCCACGCCCAGGCCGTTGAAGATGCTGGCGAACTCGACGGCGATATAGCCGCCGCCCACCACCATCACCCGCTTGGGCAGTTCCGGCAGGTGGAAGGCCTCGTCCGAGGTGATGCCCAGCTCCGCGCCCGGGAAGTCCGGCTTCCACGGCCGGCCGCCGGTGGCGATCAGGATCTTGCGGGCGGTGTAGCGGCCGGCGTCCTTGCTGCCCTGCTTGGGCAGGACCTCGACCGTGTGCTTGTCGACGATCTGGGCGCGGCCGTGCAACAGGTGGGCCCCGGCCTTCTGCAGGTTGGTGACGTAGATGCCCGACAGGCGGGCGATCTCGACGTCCTTGTCGTGCAGGAAGCCCTTCCAGTCGAAGCTGGCCTCGCCGATCGTCCAGCCGTAGCCCTTGGCCGTCTTCAGCTGGGCCTTCACCTCGCTGGCGTAGACCATGAACTTCTTGGGCACGCAGCCGCGGATCACGCAGGTGCCGCCCACCCGGTATTCCTCGGCCACGGCCACCTTGGCGCCGCTCATGGCGGCCAGGCGCGCGGCGCGCACGCCGCCGGAGCCGGCGCCGATGACGAAGAGGTCGAAGTCGTACTCAGCCATCGCGGCGCTCCGGAATCACTTGAGGCGGGCTCGGCTCGGCCATGAGCCCGAAAGAGGGCGGATATGGGTCTAGGGGACCAGCTTGACCACCCCCTGGTCGGTTCCCAGCAGCGCTTCGTCGGCCAGGTCCAGGAACAGGCCGTGGTCGACGACGCCGGTCACGGTCTTCAGGGCGGCGGCCAGGGCGGCCGGTTCGGCGATCACGCCGGACGGCAGGTCGTAGATCACGTTGCCGCCGTCGGTGACCACCACGCCCCGTTCGGCCATGCGCAGGCGCGGCGGCAGGAGGTCGAACTCGGCGGCGATGTCGGCCAGGCGGTGGCCGGTATGGACGTGGCCGAAGCGCACGACCTCGATCGGCAGCGGGAACTTGCCCAGGTGGTCGACCTTCTTGGCGGCGTCGGCGATGACCACGCAGCGCTTGGACGCCTCCCAGACCAGCTTCTCGCGCAGCAGGGCCGCGCCGCCGCCCTTGATCAGCGACAGGCCGGGCCCGACCTCGTCGGCGCCGTCCACGGTCAGGTCGATGGACTTCACGTCGTCCAGGGCCGTCAGCGGGATGCCCAGGTCGCGGGCCAGGTTGGCGGTGGCCTCGGAGGTCGGCACGCCCCGGATGTCCAGCTTGCGCGCGGCCAGGGCCTTGACGAACCAGGCGGCCGTCGAGCCGGTGCCCAGGCCCACCACCATGCCGGGTTCGACCAGCTGGGCCGCGGCCTCGCCCGAAATCCGCTTCTGATCGTCGGCGCTCATTTGCTGTCCTTCTTCGCCTGCGTCTTGGCTTTTTGGGCGGCCTTCATGTCCCGGAACTTGGTCGCCCAGCCCGTCTTGTCGCTTTGCGGCGCGCGGCTCAGGGCCAGCGCCCCGTCCTCGACGTCCTTGGTGATGACCGAGCCCGAGCCGGTCATCGCCCCGTCGCCCACCCGCACCGGCGCCACCAGGGCGCTGTTTGAGCCGATGAAGGCGCCGGCCCCGACATGGGTCTCGAACTTGTCGAAGCCGTCGTAGTTACAGAAGATCGTGCCGGCCCCGATATTGGCTTTTGGGCCAATCGAGCCGTCGCCCAGATAGGACAGGTGGTTGGCCTTGGCGCCGGCCCCGACCTTGACCTTCTTGACCTCGACGAAGTTGCCGATGTGGGCGTCCGGACCGATCTCGGCCCCCGGACGCAGGCGGGCGTAGGGACCGATCAGGGCCCCCTCGCCGACGGCCGCGCCCTCCAGGTGGCTGAAGGCCTTGATCACCGCGCCCGAGGCGACGCTGACGCCGGGGCCGAACACCACGAACTGCTCCACCGTGACGCCGGCCGCCAGCTTGGTGTCCCACGACAGATGGACCGTCTCCGGCGCGGGCATGGTCACGCCCTCGACCAGGAAGGCGTTGCGGCGGGCGGCCTGCCAGACCGCCTCGGCGGCGGCCAGCTCGGCCTGGGAATTGACCCCCTGCACCGAGGCTTCCGGCGCGAAGGCGGCGCGGGTCGACAGCGAACGGTCATGCGCCAGGCCGACCACGTCGGTCAGGTAGTATTCCTTGTTGGCGTTGTCGTTGCCCACATTGGCCAGCAGGTCGAACAGCACGGCGCGGTCGGCGGCCAGGACGCCGGAATTGCAGTGCTTGACCTGCTTGACGGTGTCGTCGGCGTCCTTGGCCTCGACGATGCGCAGCAGCACGTGGCCGGGGGCCAGGATCAGCCGGCCGTAGGCGCCGGGATGGGCGGCCTCGAAGCCCAGCACCGCCACGTCCGCGCCCTTCGCGCGCAGATCGAACAGGGGCTGGATGACGGGGGCGCTCAGCAGGGGGCAGTCGGCGAAGGTCACCACCACGTCGCCGTCGAAGTCGGCCAGGGCCTCGCGGGCGGCCAGCACGGCGTGGCCGGTGCCTTGCGGCGGGTCCTGCAGGACCGTGGCGGCCTCGCCCAGGCGCTTCCTGGCGTGCTCGCCGACCTGCGGGCTGTGGGCCCCGACCACCACGACGATGCGCTCGCAGTTCAGGGCCTGGGCGGTGTCGATGGCGTGGTCCAGCAGGGTCCGCCCGCCGATCCGGTGCAGGACCTTGGGCGTGGGCGACTTCATCCGCGTGCCCTGGCCGGCGGCCAGGATGACGGCGGCGCGGGGACGCGCCGGTGAAGAAGCGGGGTTGGTCATGGGCGAAGCGACTCCCGAAGCACGGACCAAAGTTGCATTAGCCGCGCGTTTAGCCGAAAGGCCAGAGCCATGCATGCCCAGAACGACATTCTGACGACCGACCTCCTGAACGGCGCGACCATCGCCTTCGACCTCGACGGCACCCTGGTCGACACCGCGCCGGACCTGGTGGCCTCGCTGAACATCATCCTCGGCGAGGAGGGCCTGCCGCCCCTGCCGTTCGACGACGTGCGCAAGATGGTCGGCCGTGGGGCCAAGGCCCTGCTGGAGCGCGGCTTCGCCGCCGCCGGCGCGCCGCTCGACGCAGATCAGGCCCCCAAGCTGGTCGAGCGCTTCATCGCCCTCTATCTGGGCCGCATCGCCCACGAGAGCACGCCCTTCCCCGGCGTGGTCGACACCCTGGTCGCCCTGCGCGCGGCCGGCGCCAAGCTGGCGGTCTGCACCAACAAGCTGACCCACCTGTCGGTGGCCCTGCTCGACGCCCTGGACCTGACCCAGTATTTCGACGCCGTGGTCGGCGCCGACAGCGCCCCGGCCGCCAAGCCCGACCCGCGCCACGTGCTGGCGACGATCGCGGCGGTCAGCGGCGATCCGACCCGCGCCGTGATGGTCGGCGACAGCATCAACGACGCCCTGGCCGCCAAGGCCGCCAAGGTCCCCGCCCTGCTCGTGACGTTCGGCTACACCGAGGCGCCGGTCGAGACCCTGGGCGGAGATCTGTTGATAGACGCCTTCTCCGACGTCTCTTCGGCCTGCATCGCGCTTTTGGCCCCTTGCGCCCCCGAAAACGCCGGGCTATAGGCCCCCTCCTCTCGCGGCGGGGTCTTCACCGACCTCCCCACACGGCGGATGCGTAGCTCAGCGGGAGAGCACCTCGTTCACACCGAGGGGGTCACAGGTTCAATCCCTGTCGCATCCACCATTTCCCCCATCCCAGCCAGATCGACGTCCCCGGCGGGATCGCGCCGTCGTCCGCGCCCGCGCCCGTCAGGCGCCGGTCTCGTCCACGACGATGGCGACCGTCTTGCCGCGCGACAGCGGGTCCCAGCCCGCCGCGATGGCCGAGGCGATGGCGTTGGCGATGAGGGTCGGGGCGATCCGAGACGGCTTCAGCAGCGGGGCGCCGTAGCGCGGCTGGGGGCCGGGCGGGAACTCGACCAGGGCTTCGCGCTTGCCCTCCTGGTGGCGCACGACGATGGCCATGCCGTGCCGCTCGGCGGCCTCGCTGGACCAGCCGGGCTGACGATGGAGACGCCAGACATAGGGCTCTCCGCCGACCACGATCTCGAATTCAGAGGTCTGTTTGGTTCGCGACATCGGAAGGTGTTAGCCCGCCCGGCCCGCTTCATCCAGCCCACGGCGACGCGCGATCCATTCAACCTTTGAGGATATACTGGCGATTGCTCGCCCTTTAGTCTTGTGAATCACCGATTTCGAGCGTTCTCTAGCGCCCAAGCTTGGGGGACCGAGACGTCACGACTCTCGAGCCCATGCCGGACCGCCGTCCCACAACAGGGGCCACAACAGAGGTAAGACATGACGATCTTTCCGACCCGCCGCGTCCTGACCGCTTCGGCCTTCGCCGCCGCCGCCCTCCTGACCGCGACGGCCTGCACCCCCAGCAAGCCCGCGCCGGCGCCCAGCCAAGACATCACCAAGGAAGAGGTGGCGGCGGCCGAGAAGGCCTGGGGCAAGGCCCTGGTGGACATCTCGCTCGCCTACGACACCGGCGGCATCGAAAAGGCCAAGCCGCTGGCCCGCACGGTGATCGACACGGCCTACGGCTACGATCTGGGCCCGGTGCTGTTCAAGCCGACCCTGACCCAGGAACCCCAGACCTTCCGTCTGACCAAGGAAGGCGCCCTGGCCTATTTCGTCGGCGACGATCCCAACTTCCCGAAGGACAGCGGCTTCGCGCTCAAGCACTGGCGCGACGTGAAGGTCGAAGACGTCGGCCTGCAGATCAACGGCAGCGTCGCCAACACCATGGGCAAGGTCACGTTCACCGACAACAAGGGCTGCTTCATCACGGTCGACAAGACCTGGGTCTTCAAGAAGGACGGGAAGAACGTGGTGCGGATCATCGTGCACCATTCGTCCCTGCAGTTCCCGGAGACGGGCGCGTTGACCTGCCCCAAGTCCGAGAAGGGCTAGGCCTCAGGCCGCGACGAACGCGTCCAGCGGCAGCGCCCGCAGATAGTCGGCGGCGTCGAAGACCTGGCCGGGCGCCACGGCCCCGGCCGCCTCGACGCCGCCCGCCAGCAGGCGCTCGACCGCCTCGCAGACCAGGGGCGCGGTGAAGCCGTAGATGTCGCGGCCGACCGCCGTGGCCCGCCGCGTCTCGCCGGCGCGCGACACGATCGCCTCGACCGCGAACCTCTGGGCCGACAGCCCGCGGTCATCGACGGCGGCCGGCGGCGGCGTCGATGAGTCCCGCACGTCCTTCAGGGCTGTCTCGCTGAGGAAGGTGTCCAGCCGGGCGACCTTCAGGTGCCGGGCGACGACCACCACCTCGGAGAACGGGACCGCGACCATCGCCTGCCGCCCGAGGGGCTCGGGGAAGGTCCAGTCCGCGCGCGGCGCGGGATCGGCCAGCGGCGCCAGCCGGCCGTCGGCGATCACCTGGCGTGGCGCGGTGTTGCGCGCGCCAGTGACCCGCGTGCCCTCGGTCGGCCACCAGCGGTCGATGCCGATGCCGATCCGGACCGTGTCGGCCTGCGACCAGTCGCCCAGCGCCGCCGTGACCAGCAGGTCGGCGAACCCGCCGTAAAAGGCCATGGCCGGCAGGGCGACCAGGCCGGCGGCGCGGAACGGCGCGTCGAACCGGTCGAACACCGCCTGGGCGCTGGGCTGCTCGGCCGAGACGTCCAGATAGTGCGCGCCCGCCCGCAGCGCCGCCGACGCCACCGGCTCGGCGGTGTCGAGGAACGGCCCCGCGCAGTTGATCACCGCGGCCACGCCCGCGAAGGCCCGGTCCAGGGCGGCGGGATCATCCACGCTCGCCGCGTGGATCTCCACCGTCCCGCCTGGGAAGGCCGCCTCCAGCGCCTCGGCGCGGCGGCCCACGGCCACGGGCGCCAGACCCCGCCGCAGCAGTTCGTCGACCACGAACCGCCCCGTGTGGCCGGCGGCGCCGAACACGGCCACGCGCCCCTTGGAACCCTCGACTCTCGACATCGTGAACCTCGCTACAGACCTGTCTGTTCGCAACAGCTACATACAGGTCTGTAGCGCGTCAACCCACCCCGTGCTATGGACCGGCGAAGAGGTGTTGTGATGACGCAGGAAACCGGACGCGCGGCGTCCATGGACAAGACGAACGCGGGCAAGCCCGACACGGTCGACGTGCGCGAGCGCATCCTCGATACGGCCTCCGGCCTGTTCTACCGGGAAGGCGTCCGGGCGGTCGGGGTCGACCTGGTGGTCGCCGCGGCCGGCGTGGCCAAGACCAGCCTCTATCGCCACTTCCGGACCAAGGACGACCTGATCGCCGCCTTCCTCAAGCGCGAGGACGAGGACTTCTGGCGCGTCTGGGGCGAGGTCGCGGACAAGCATCGCGCCGATCCGGCGGGCGAGCTGGACGCCCACATGGCGTGGATCGCCGAGCGGGTCGCCCGGCCCCGCTATCGCGGCTGCCCGCAGCTGAACGTCGCCGCCGAGTTCCCCCAGGCCGACCACCCGGCCCGGCTGGTGGCCACGGCGCACAAGACCGAGTTGCGCGACCGCCTGCTGGGGATCGCCCAGCGGCTGGGCGTCGCCCGCGCCGAGACCCTGGCCGGGCAGCTGGCGGTCCTGATCAACGGAGCCTTCGTCAGCGGACCGATCCTGTCGGCGGAAGAGGCCCTGGCCTTGCTGCAGGGGGCCGCCCGGGCCCTGGTCGCGGCGGCGCGCTGAAGGCGCGGCTTTTCTCCCTTTTCGTCCACCCTTATTGTCGTACAAATAGGGCGACAACGACAGGGAGACGGGAATGCGCCGACGGGACCTGCTGACGCTCGGCGCGATGGCGATGGCCTCGCCCGCCCTGGCCCAATCGAAACCCGTCGGGGGCAAGGAGCCGTCGGGCGATGCGACCTCGGCCGCGGCCCCGGCCGGGCCCAGCGGCCGCGAGACGATCCTGCTGGACGCCGACTGGCGCTTCCATCGCGGCGACATCCCCTTCCCCAAGGTGCGCGGCGACAGCCCGACCTATGAGAGCACCAAGGCCGGGGCGGCGCGCGGGGCGGCGGCGATCAAGTACGACGACAGCGCCTGGCGCGCGCTGGACCTGCCGCACGACTTCGTCGTCGAGGGGCCCTTCGATCCCGACGAGAACCCGGCCCAGGGCTACCGCCCCAAGGGCGTGGCCTGGTACCGTCGGACCTTGACCCTGGACCCGGCCGACCGCGGCAAGCACCTGGAGCTGGTGTTCGAGGGCGTGGCGGTGAACGCCACGGTCTGGGTCAACGGCGACGTCGTGGCCCACAGCTACAGCGCCTACAGCGCCATCACCGTCGACCTGACCGCCATCGCCCACTACGGCGACACGCCCAACGTCATCGCCGTGCGGGTGGACGCCGATCCGATCGAGGGCTGGTGGTACGAGGGCGGCGGCCTCTATCGCCACGTCTGGCTGGTCAAGCGCCCGCCCGTCCACCTGGTCGCCGACGGGGTCTACGCCCACCCGCGCAAGCGCGACGACGGCCGCTGGATCGTGCCCGTCGAGGCCACCGTCGGCAGCATCGCCGACACGGCCAAGGCGGCGACCCTCGACGTCGCCCTGCTCGATCCGGAAGGCCGCGTGGTCGCCCGCGCCCAGGCGTCGGGATCGGTCGCGCCGCTGGACACCGCCGTCCTGCGGACGGAGCTGGCGGTGGCGGCGCCGCGCCTGTGGTCGGTCGACGATCCCGCGCTCTACAGCGTGCGCACCCGGGTGCTGGTCGATGGCCAGCCCGCCGACGAACTGGTCACGCCCGCCGGCTTCCGCACCCAGCGCTTCGATCCCGACAAGGGCTTCTTCCTCAACGACAGGCCGCTGAAGATCCAGGGCGTCTGCATCCACCAGGACCACGCCGGCCTGGGCGTGGCCCTGCCCGACTCGATCATCGAGTTCCGGCTGCGGCGGCTGAAGGCGCTGGGCTGCAACGCCATCCGCAGCTCGCACAACGCCCCGACCAAGGCCCTGCTCGACGCCGCCGACCGGATGGGCTTCCTCGTGATGGACGAGAACCGGATCTTCAACGCCAGCCCCGACTACGCCCGGCTGCTGTCATGGCTGGTGCGGCGCGACCGCAACCATCCCAGCGTGATCCTGTGGTCGGTGTTCAACGAGGAGCCGCTGCAGGGGACCGAGGCCGGCTACCAGCTGGTCCGGCGCATGGCCAAGATCGTCAAGGACCTGGACGACACGCGCCCGGTCACGGCGGCGATCAGCGGCGGCATGTTCAACCCGGTCAACGTCACCCAGGCCGTCGACGTGGTCGGCTTCAACTATCAGATCAAGGACTACGACCGCTTCCACGCGGCCCACCCCACCCTGCCGCTGACCAGCTCGGAGGACACCTCGGCGATCATGACGCGCGGCGAGTGGGCCACCGACATGAAGCGCAACCTGCTGGCCGCCTATGACGACGAGTTCCGCCCCTGGGGCGCCACCCACCGCGCGGCGTGGAAGGCCATCGCCGAGCGGCCGTTCCTGGCGGGCGCCTTCGTCTGGACGGGCTTCGACTATCGCGGCGAGCCCCAGCCCTTCACCTGGCCGACGGCCAGTTCGTCCTTCGGGATCATGGACCTGTGCGGCTTCGAGAAGACCGCCTTCTACATCCACCAGTCGCAATGGGTGCATGACCGCCCGGTGCTGCACCTGGTCCCGCACTGGAACTGGGCCGGGCGCGAGGGTCAGCCGATCAAGGTGATGGCCTTCACCAACTGCGACACGGTGGAGCTGCGCCTGAACGGCAAGCTGGTCTCCAGGCAGGCCAACGACCTCTACGAGGGCGTGACCTGGCAGGTCCCCTACGCGCCGGGTCGGCTGGAGGCGATCGGGGTGACCGGCGGCAAGGTCGTGGCCCGCGCCGTCGTCGAGACCACCGGCGCGCCCGTGGCCCTGCGCCTGACGCCGGACCGCGCGAGCCTGGCCGGCGACGGCCGGGACGCCGCGCCGATCCGGGTCGAGGCCATCGACGCCAAGGGTCGGCCCGTGCCGACGGCGCAGCACGCGGTGCGGTTCGCGATCGAGGGCGGGCGGATCATCGGCCTGGGCAACGGCGACGCCAATAGCCACGAGCCGGAACAGGGCGACCGCCGCAGCCTCTACAACGGCCTGGCCCAGGTGATCGTCCAGACCCGGAAGGGCGGGTCCGGAAACGTCCTCGCCGTCACCGCCCAGGCGCAGGGCCTGAAGCCGGCGACGGCTCGGATCGCGGTGACCTGATCGGTTCGAGGCTCGATCAGTTCCCGGCCGGCACGCTGGCCTTGCTGACCAGGATCGTCACGGTCACCCGACGGGCTTCGCCGTCGTTCTTGGGCGGATCGGGGTCCTGGGCGACGGTGCTCTCGCCCAGGGCGGCCGGCGGGACGAAATAGACCGGCAGGACGCCCGCGCTCTCGATCAGGTACTCCTTCACGGCGACCGCGCGGCGGGCGCTGAGGCGCTTGTTGGCGGCGGCGTTGCCGGTCGGATCGGCGCGGCCGACCACGGCCAGGCGGTAGCCCGCCTTGATCGTCTTGGCCTTGGCCGCGATGTCCTGCAGGTCCTGCTTGCCCTGGTCGGTGAGCGTCGCGCTGCCGACCGCGAAGAACACCTTGGTGCGGCCCGCCGCCACCAGGTTGCCGATGTTGTTCAGCCGTTCTTCCTGCTCGGCGATCGCCTGCTTGTTGGCCGCGACGCCCTCTTCGGTCTGGTTGATCCCGGCCGCGATCTGCCGGGCGGTCTTCAGATCGGACTTCTTGAAGGTGACCGATTGGGCGACCAGGCCGGTGTCGGTCGGTATGCCCCTGAACTCGATGGCCAGGCCGCGGATCAGGTCCTCGGGCGAACCGCTCTCACGCTGCAGCACGCCCGCGCCGGCGGTGGCCGTGATCTTGGTGTCCGGCGTCAGGGTGAGGGTCTGCTGTTCCGTGCCGATCTTCACCCCCAGGGTGTTGTCGGTATGCGACGTGATGATGCCCTTGTAGACCGTGGCCTCCTGGGCGAATGAGAGTCCAGGCAGGGCCATCAGCACCGCCCCGAACATAGCGACCACCGCTTTGCGGATATCCATGTTGCGCGTTCTCCATCACCCGCGCTCCGGCCTCCCGGTGCGGCGGCGTCGTAGCGGCGCAGGCTCGCTCAGGTGGTAGCGCGGCCAAAACTCGCGCGACATCCGTTCAACACCTGAGCTCGGCCTCAGACATCCCCCGAGTGCGCCGTGGGTCCGACCGTCGATTTGGCCGGGTCGCGCGCGCCGGTTGCGTGCGCCCGCCAAGCGCGCGATGCTGCCCCCTCGATGATACCGTCGCCTTGCGGAACCTCGTCGGAACAGTCGGGTTCCACCTCAGCACAGCGCCCCAGGTATGTCTGATTTAATGCTCTCTCGTCGTCTGACGGACCTCGCCCAGGCCGAGCGCTTCCAGCTGCTGCTCGGGGCGGTGAAGGACTACGCGATCTATCTGCTCGACGCCGAGGGCCACGTCGCGACCTGGAACACCGGCGCCCAGCTGTTCAAGGGCTACACCGCCGACGAGATCATCGGCCGGCATTTCTCGACCTTCTACACCGAGGAGGACCGCGCCGCGGGCCTGCCCGAACGCGCCCTGCGGACCGCCGCGGAGCAGGGCCGCTTCGAGGCCGAGGGCTGGCGGGTGCGCAAGGACGGCACGGGCTTCTGGGCGCACGTGGTGATCGACCCGGTCGTCGAGGACGGCGAGCTGATCGGCTACGCCAAGATCACCCGCGACGTCTCCGACCGGCGCGCCGCCGACCAGGCGCTGCGGGACAGCGAACGGCGCTTCCAGATCCTGGTCCAGGGCGTCCACGACTACGCCATCTACATGCTCGATCAGGAGGGCGTGGTCACCAACTGGAACGCCGGCGCGCAGGCGATCAAGGGCTACGCCGCCGACGAGATCGTCGGTCGCCACTTCTCGCTGTTCTACACCCCCGAGGACCGCGAGGCGGGCGCCCCGGCCAGGGCCCTGGCCACGGCCCTTCGCGAGGGCAAGTTCTCGGGCGAGGCCCAGCGCGTGCGCAAGAACGGCGAGCGGTTCTGGGCCAGCGTGGTGATCGACCCGATCCGCGACGAGTCCGGCCAGCTTCTAGGCTTCGCCAAGGTGACCCGCGACATCACCGAACGCCGCCGGGCCGAGGAAGAGCTGGAGCAGTCGCGCGAAGCCCTGGTCCAGGCCCAGAAGATGGAAGCCATCGGCCGGCTGACCGGCGGCGTCGCCCACGACTTCAACAACCTGCTGACGGTGATCCGCGCCTCGGCCGACTTCCTGCGCCGCCCCGGCCTGGCCGAGGACAAGCGCGCCCGCTATGTCGAGGCGATCGCCGAGACCGCCGAGCGCGCCGCCACCCTGACCGGCCAGCTCCTGGCCTTCGCCCGCCGCCAGCCCCTGCAGCCCGAGGTCTTCGACGTCTGCGCGCGCCTGCAGGGTCTGCTCCGGATCATCGGCAGCACGATCGGCTCGTCGGTGACCATCGAGATCGACCTGCCCGAGACCGAGCACGTGGTCGAGGCCGACCCCAGCCAGTTCGACACCGCGGTCCTCAACATGGTCATCAACGCCCGGGACGCCATGCCGCGCGGCGGGACGATCAGGATCGCCGCGCGGACCGTCGACGGGGTCCCCGCGGTGCGCGGCCACGCCCCGGCCCTCGGCGCCTTCGTGGCGGTCGACATCGCCGACGACGGCACGGGCATGTCGCCCGAGACGCTGAAGAAGATCTTCGAGCCGTTCTTCACCACCAAGCCCGTCGACAAGGGCACGGGCCTGGGTCTCAGCCAGGTCTACGGCTTCGCCAAGCAGTCGCGGGGCGAGATCGACGTCGAGAGCCGGCTGGACGTGGGCACGACCTTCACCCTCTACCTGCCCAGCGCGGACGGCCGGGCCCTGAGCGGCCCCGCGCCCGATCCGGCCCTGGTCGATCTGGCGACGGTCGCCCGTCGCCGCATCCTGCTGGTCGAGGACAACGAGGGCGTCGGCCGGTTCGCCGCCGGCCTGCTGAAGGAGCTGGGCCAGGCGGTCACCTGGGTGGGCGACGGCCAGGCCGCGCTCAAGCAGCTGAACAACAGCCGCGACGCCTTCGACCTGGTGTTCTCCGACGTGGTCATGCCCGGCATGAGCGGGATCGAGCTGGCCCAGCACATCCAGCAGCGCTGGCCCGACCTGCAGGTGGTGCTGACCAGCGGCTACAGCCACGTCATCGCCGAGCAGGGCTCGCAGGGCTTCCCCCTGGTGCGCAAGCCGTATTCGATCGACGGCCTGCTGGCGATCCTGGGGTCGCGGTCGACCTAGGGCGGATAGCCTCCGACGTCCTTCTCGTCGTCGATCACCCGGCCGGTCCCCGCGCGCACCTCCGCGACGATGCGGCGGTCGACGGCGTCGCGGTCCCACGGTCGGGCGCCGGCATTGGCCAGGACCTTGGCCTCGACCTTGCGGGCGTCGATGGCCTGAAAGCCCTCCGGCCATACCGGCGGCTTGTCCAGCGACCGGATCTTCGCCAGCGGCTCGGCGGGGATCACGCGGTTGGCCGGCATCGGCCGGCCGTCGGCGTAGGCGGCCAGGTTGTCGTGGGCGTAGAGGTCCAGGTCGCCCTGCCCCTCGACGATCAGGAACGGCAGGCGAAGGTCGGTCGAGGCGCCGCCCTTGACCACGTTGCCCACCAGGGCCAGCCGCCCGTTCCGCCAGGCGTGGCCCTTCCACTCCTCCGCATTGAGCGCGTAGTGCATGGCCCGCGTGCCGGGGTCGTAGATCAGGTTGTTGGCCGACACCGCCTCGACCCCGCCCTTGAACAGCTGGTTGCGCTCGCGGTTGTGGGCGTAGAGGTTGCCGACGATCAGCACCTGGGTGGCGTTGTCGTGGATCAGGCTGCCTTTGGAATGCTCGCCCTTGGCGTGGCTGGCGTTCGACAGGCCCTCGGCGACGATGTTGTTGCTGAAGGTGATCCGGTGCGAGGTCCCCTCCCGCCAGCCCTTCGGGTCCTCGCCGCCGGTGAAGCGCGGGCCCGAGGCCGACAGGTTCTCGTCGGTGGCCCAGCTGATCGAGCAGTGGTCCACGATCACGTCGTGGGCCTTCCAACAGGTGATGCCGTCCACCTCCCAGCCGCTGCGCGCCGCCGCCCCGTCGCGGCCGGCCCGCACGCGGAGGTGGCGGACGATGACGTCGTGGGTCTCGATGGCCAGGTCGCCCTTGATCAGGGTCACGCCCGGCGACGGCGCGGTTTCGCCGGCGATGGTCAGGAAGGGCTCGACGATCCGGACGTTCCTGCGGCCCAGGTCGATCACCCCGGCCACATCGAAGACCACGGTGCGCGGGCCCTTGGCGGCGACCGCCGCGCGGAACGAGCCAGGACCGTCGGCGGCCAGGGTGGTGACCCGGATCACCGTCCCGCCGTCGCCGCCGGGCGTGCCGGCCGCCCAGCCCAGGCGCTCGAACATCCGCGGCGGGGGCGCCGCCGCCAGGACGCCGGACGCCGGCAGCACGAGGGCGCCGCCCAGCAGCAGGGCGCGACGGGACAGGGCGTGGGTCATCTTAAATCTCCCTCAAGCGCCGCGCGCCAGCCAGTCGACGGCGTTGGCCAGCCAGCGCCGCTGCAACGGACCGGCCATGTCGGGCAGCCGGTGCACCAGCACCCGCATGCCGTCCTTGCGGGCGATGAAACTGGCCGCGCCGTTCCTGCGGTCGTGGTCGCGGCTGTAGGCGGCGATCACCTCCACGCCCGCGCCTTCGACCAACAGGCCGTTCGAGGGCTGGCCCTCGACCTGGTGCAGCACGCTCATCCCCATGTCGACCGGCAGGCCAGCGAAGGTGGGATGGGCGCGGACATAGTTCCAGTTGCCCATCCAGGGGGCGCGCAGGCCGCCGACCGCGCCGGCGTGGTCGAACAGGCCCAGGCCCGAGAGCTGCCGGGCGACGCCCTCGGCCAGGCCGTCCTCCTGGACCATGGCCAGCAGCGGCGCGCCGGCCTTGACCGCCGCCAGCACCTCGGCCGGCAGGTCGCCCAGGACCACCACGGGCTTGTCGCCCTTCTTGGGCTGGGCCTCCAGACCCGTCTGCTCGCCCACCTGCCGGCGGACGATCTCGTCGCTCTTCAGGCCCGAGGCGATGATCCCGTCGTAGCGGACGCCCGGCTTGAACTCCTCGACCAGCAGGCCGGCGACGCCCGCCAGCTGGTCGCGCAGGCTCTTGGCGATGCCCGAGACGCCGATGCGGATCGGCTTGGCGGGCTTGGCCGCCGGGGCCGTCACCCAGATCTCGCGGTCGGAGACGACCTCCCCCAGGGCGATGCGGATGCGGTTCAGGCCCGGCCGGGTCAGGGCCGGCGTCTTCACGCTCTCGGCGACCAGATAGCTGAAGCGGTCGGCCGTCTGGGCCGGGACCGGCCAGCGGCCCAGGGCCTCGACCACGCCATCGGGCCCGACCAGGCTCAGCACCATCTCGCCCGACGCGGGCTTACCGGTGTCGTTCAGCAGATAGAGGTCCAGCTCGGCGCGGTCGCCGACCCCATAGGCCAGGGCCCTCGGCTTGGCGATGGCCAGCACCGGCCGCAGGCTCTGGCTCAGCAGGGCCGGATCGGCCTTGAAGCCGCGCAGCACGTCGACGATGCCCGAATGGTTCTCGATCGCGGTCGACTCCCATCCCGAGATCGCCGCGACATCGACCGTCTCGCCGATCCGGATGTTCTCCAGGTACTCGCGCCACGCCTCGTAGGCCTTGCGGCCCACCGACAGGAACAGGGCCTCGCTGGTCGGGAACGCCTTCTGGAAGCCCCAGCGCTCGAGATAGCTGTTGGTCGCCGCGACGATGGCCCTGTGGTCCTCCAGGTCGTAGCTCTTGCCGCCCTTGGCCAGGATCTCGACCAGCATGGCCGGGTGGTTGTCGGCCACGGCGCAGCCCTGCATCTCGCCGAACTCGACGATGAACGGCTTGCCGGTCTGGCGGTGGATGTAGTCGTCCTTGCCCTGGTAGAACTTGTCGTACCACTGGTCGCCGGCGCCCTGGTGGTTCACCCACCAGCCGCCCCACGTGTCCTTGTCCGAGCGCCAGTAGCGGTTGTCATAGGGCAGGTACATGGCCTGGGCCGCGCCGCGCGCCACGAAGCCGTCGTTGAGGATGACCGTCCGGCTGGGATCGATGTCGTGGATCGCCTTCAGCACCGCCTGGACGTCGGGGTTCTCCAGGTTGGCGCCGATCTCGTTCTGCAGGGTGTACTGGACCAGCGACGGGTGCGAGCGGAAGGCCCGGGCCATGGCCCGGCACTTCTCGACCAGGAAGTCGCGGCTGAAGGCGTCGGCCGGCGACAGGGTCTCGCCCGGCTTGAGGTCGCGGCCGATGGCGTGGCGGCCGCCGCCGGGCTCCATCACCCGCAGCAGGCCCATCTCGTCCATCGCCGTGAAGACCTCGGGCTTGCCGACGTTGCGGTGGAAGTGGAGCGTGTTGAGGCCCAGGGTCTTGGCCGAGGTCACCTCGCGGCGCGCCAGCTCGGGCGTCGGCCACAGGCCGTTGAAGCCCCAATAGCCCCACGAGATCGCCGAATACAGCCGCACCCGCCGGCCGTTCAGGCGCAGCAGGGCGTCGCTGCCCAGGCCCTCGGGCGCGAACCAGCGGAAGCCGAAGCGGACCTCGCGGGCGTCGACGGCGCCCTTCCCTTCCGTCCACCGCAGTCGCAGGCGATGGAGGACGGGCGTGTCCAGGTCCCACAGCTTGGCGTCAGGCGCATGGACCGCGAACCGGGCCCGCAGGCGACGGTCGTCCAGCCGCTCCAGAGCCTCCAGCCTGACCTCGGCGGCGACCGGTCGGCCCTGGTCGTCGACCACGGCCGCCGAGGCCTTGGCCTTCAGGCGGTCCAGCCCGCTCGCGGCCAGAGGCTTCTCCAGCGCGATCTCCATGAAGGCGGTGACGCGGCGCGGGTCGGGGGTGTTCAGCACCCAGGCCTCGTCGATCCGCGCGGCCAGGGGATGGACGCTCAGGGTCAGGCCCCGGTCCAGCCCGCCGAAGCCGTGCGAGGCGAACAGCTTGGCCTTGCCCCAGGTCATGGTGGTGCTGTCGCGCCAGTCGAACCGGCCGCCGGGATTGGTGATGCGGATCGCCAGGCGGTTGGGCTGGCCGGGCCGCATGGCCCGCGTCAGGTCGCAGGCGATCGGCAGCTCCGACATGATCGAATAGCCGACCAGCTGCTCGTTCAGGAACACCTCGGCCCGCAGGCGCGCGCCGCGGATGTTCAGCATCACCCGCCGCCCCTTGGCGCCGGCCGGGATGTCGATCGTCCGACTCCACCACGACACGCCCTTGTAGGCGCCGTAGCGCGGCACGTCGTCGTCCTCGGCGTAGCGGTATTCGTCCGGGCCGTAGGGCCGCGTGCCGAACTGGCCCCAGACGTGCTGCTCGACCGTGGTCGGCAGGGTCACGGCGATCGCGTCCGGCGAGGCCAGGGCGCCCCAGCCGCCGGTCGGCGGATTGACCGGCAGGGTCGCCAGGTCGAAGCGGCCCGGCAGGTGGATGTCGTCGTCCTTCCAGGCGGCGGCCTGGTCGATCCACAGCTTCCAGCCGTCGTCGGGGATCGACAGGTCGTCGGTCGCGGCCAAGGCGGCGCTCGGAGCCAGGCCGGCGGCGGCGCTGACGCCCGCGAGGGCGAGGAAATTCCGGCGATCCAGGCTCACGGACGCCACCCGTCGGCGCCGGCCAGGAAGACGTCTCGAGACCAGACCTTGGCCTCGTCGGCGGTCAACTGCCGGCTCTGCGGCGCGCGGGTCGAGGGACTGGCCCCCTGCCCCGTCGAGGCGAACTCGCGGTAGGTCGCGGTGCTGAACGTGTCGGTCTTGCCCGGCGTCCACTCGCGCCAGCCCGCCGGCTCCAGCTCGGCGTCGATCCGGGTGCGCATGAAGATCACCGTGGCGTAGGGCCGCCAGGCGCGGCCGAACCACAGCTCGCCCACCTTAGGGTCGGCGGTGATCCGGCAGCGGTCGAAGACATAGGCGCTGTCCTGGTCGGGACGGACCTTGCTCTGGGCGGTGATCATCACGGTCTCGTGGGCGATGCCGTGGATGTGGCAGCGGTCGAAGAAGGCCTTGGCGTCGCCGAAGATGAAGTCGACATGGCCCTCGATGTAGCAGTCCTTGAAGTACTGGCGGCTGGGGGCGGTCTTCTTGCTGGCGGCGTAGAGGGTGTCCTGGGCGCCCAGCAGGCGGACCTTTTCCAGCACGGCGCGGTCGGCGGTGATGGCCAGGGCCACGGCCTGGGACGGGCGGCTGTCCTTGAGGTGATAGTCGTTCTGGATGGTCAGGTTGCGGGCCCGGAAGCCGTCGCCCGACACGTTGACCGAGGCCGACTTGAAGGTGCCGCCGGCGGTGATCGCCCCGTCGCTCCAGACCAGCACCACGTCCTGCGGGCGCTTGCCCTTGCCGACCAGGCGAACGTTCGGCTTCGAGATCTCCAGCTTCTCGCGATACTCGCCGGGCGCCAGCTCCAGGGTCCCGCCGTCGGCCGGCAGGGCGTTCACGGCGGCCTGGACGGTGGCGTAGGCCCCGCCCTTGCCGACCTTCAGGGTGGCGGCCCGGGCGTCGCCGCCGACGCATAGCGCCGCGACGCCGCAGACCAGGGCGAGACGCCGGTTCAGGAGGGTGGTCACGCTCAGGCTCTCCGCAGCACGCCGTCGCGCGCCGTCAGGCGGACGCGCTGGCCCTTCTTGAGGTCGAGGTCGATCGCGGCGGCGCCGTAGCGCACGTGGTGGCGGCCATCGGCGGCGGCGGTCAGCACCGCCGTCTCCAGCTTGCCGCGGGACCAGATCACGTCCACCCCCACCGCCCCCCGGGCCCGCAGGCCGGTCAGATGTCCGGTCGGCCAGGTCGACGGCAGGGCCGGCAGCAGCAGGATCTGGTCGTTGCGGCTCTGCAGGATCATCTCGGTCATGCCCGAGGTCCCGCCGAAATTGCCGTCGATCTGGAACGGCGGGTGGGCGTCGAACATGTTGGGATAGGTCCGCTCGGGACCCAGCAGCAGAGACAGGATCCTGTGCGCCCGGTCGCCGTCGCCCAGACGCGACCACAGGTTCAGCCGCCAGGCGATGGCCCAGCCGGTCGAGATGTCGCCCCGGGTGTTCAGCGACACCTTGGCCGCGTCGGCCAGCTTGGGCGTGGTGTCGACGGCGATCTGGTCGCTGGGGAACACGCCGTACAGGTGCGAGACGTGGCGGTGATGGATGTCGTCGGCGTCGGCGTCCCAATCCTCCTGCCACTCCTGCAGCTGGCCGTCCTTGCCGATCTTGTAGGGCGCCAGCTTCTCGCGGGCGGCCGTCAGCTGGGCGGCGAAGTCGGCGTCGTTCCCCAGGATGGCGGCCGACTTGATGCAGGCGGTGAACAGGTCGCGGATGATCGCCTGGTCCATGGTCGGCCCCGCGGTCAGGGACGAGCCGTGGCCGTGGCTGTTCTCCGGCGAGATCGACGGGTTGGTGACCAGCTTGCCGGACTTGGGATCGACCACCAGGGCGTCCAGGAAGAACAGGGCCGAGCCGCGCATCAGCGGATAGACGTCGGCCAGGTAGGCGCGGTCGCGGCTATAGTCGTAGTGATCCCACAAGTGCTTGCAGAGCCAGGCCCCGCCCGTCGGCCACACGCCGAACTTGGCGCCGTCGATCGGCCCGCTGGCCCGCCACAGGTCGGTGTTGTGGTGGGCGACCCAGCCGCGGGCGTCGTACATCACCTTGGCCGTGCGGGCGCCGGTGACGGACAGATCGCGGACCATCTCGATCAGCGGGGTCACGCACTCGGCCAGGCCCGTCGGCTCGGCCGGCCAGTAGTTCATCTCGGTGTTGATGTTGATGGTGTACTTGCCGCCCCACGGCGGGAAGGTCTTGTCGTTCCACACGCCCTGCAGGTTGGCGGCCTGACCGCCGGGTCGCGAGCAGGCGATCAGCAGATAGCGGCCGTACTGGTAGTACAGCGCCGCCAGGGCCGGGTCGTCGGTGGTCTGCGAGACCTTAATGCGCTCGTCGGTCGGGTTCAGGGCCGCCGTGGTGGTCCCGAAATCGACGCCCACGCGGCGGAACAGCGCCCGGTGGTCGGTCTGGTGGGCGGCCAGCAGGGTCCGCCAGCCCTTGGCCGAGGCCTTGGCCAGCACCGCCTTGTTGATCGCGACCGGGTCGCCGCCCACGTCGTCGAAGCGGCGATAGCTGGTGGCGGCGGCGATCAGCAGCAGCACCTCGTCGGCGTCCGCCACCGACAGCACGCCGTCCTTGGCGCTCAGCGTCCCGCCCTTGTTCAGCACCTGGACGCGGCATTCGAACGTCAGCTTCGCCGGGATGTCCTGCTGGCTGTCGTTGGCGCCGGCCAGGATCAGGGTGTCGCGTCCCTCGACGCTGGAGACCGGCTTGGACTTCAGCGGGCTGTCGAACGACAGGTCGACCGAGATCGCCCTGCCCTTGTCGGCGCTGAGCCGCACGGCGATGACCCGGTCCGGATAGCTGCCGATGACCTGGCGGGTGTAGGTCGTCCCGCCGACCGCGAAGCGGGTCGTGGCGATCGCGCCGTCCAGGTCCAGGTCGCGGACATAGCCGGTCGGCTGGCCGTCCAGGCCGGGGAAGGCCAGCTTCAGGTCGCCGATGGTCTGGTACGACATCTGCCGCTTGGGCGTGGCCATGAAGCGGGCGTCGGCCACCTCGGTCGCCTTGGCGTAGTCGCCGGCGTCGATCAGGGCGCGGATCTCCGGCAGGGCCTTCAGCGCCTCGGGATTGGCCGGGTCGTAGGGCCCGCCCGCCCACAGGGTGTCCTCGTTCAGCTGCAGCCGCTCGGCCGCCACCCCGCCGAACACCATCGCGCCCATGCGGCCCGAGCCGATCGGCAGGGCCTCGACCCACTCCTTGGCCGGCTGGCGGTACCAGAGGCGCAGGGGCGAGGCCGGCGCGGCTGCGCGCGCCGAGCTCAGGCCGCCGGTCGCGGCGGCGCCGGCGGCCAGCGCCAGGGTGGTTCTACGGGTCAGGCGCACGGCGAGGTCCTTCGAGACGCGGAACTAGGGGATCAGGAAGCGGCGCAGGGCCGGCACGGCCTTGGCCAGGTCGGCGGTGACGATCGTCGCGAAGTAGTCCGCGCCGGTCTCGCCCAGGTGGGTGTAGTCGAACGACAGCTTGGCCTGGCCCATCGGCTCGACGGCGGCGTTGTTCTGAGCGGGCGGCGGCGTGTCGGCGGCGATCGTCGTGCCCGTCCGGGCCGCCTCCAGCACGTGGGACGCCGGCGGGCGCTGGGCGAAGCGCGTCGCCTCGGCCGCGCCCATCGCCTGGACGGCCGCGTGGCTGTCGGCGTGCAGGTCGACCAGGGGCGCGCCGGTCTCGGCCGCGACCTTGCGGACCGCCTCGGCCCAGGGGCCCAGGTCGTCGACCAGCTGGCCGCCCTTGAACTGGCGGCGGGTCAGCGGGGTCACCAGCACCGGCTTGCCGCCGGCCGCGCGGATCTCGTCGACATAGGCCTTCAGATTGGCCGGGAATTCCGTGGCCAGGTCGGTCGAGCGCCCCGGCTTGCCGGGCTGGTCGTTATGGCCGAACTGGACCAGCACGTAGGTGTCGTTGAAGCCGCCTGATTTGATCTCGTCCAGCGCCAAGGCCCACGATCCTTCCGTCCGGTAGTTGCCGCTGCTGCGGCCGCCCCGGGCCAGATTGATGCAGGCGGCGAACGACGTCACGTGCTTGGCGCAGAAGCTGGGTCCCCAGCCGCCCTGGACGGCCGTCGTGGAGTCGCCGACCAGCACGATCTTGATCGCGTTGAAGTGCGGCGGCGGGTTGGGGACCGGCGTCTGGGCCCGGGCGGCGGAGGCGGAACCGACCGCCAGGCCGGCGGCGAGGACAAGGGCCGTGAAACGCATCCGTCGACTCCGGACTCGGTACAGGAAAAAAGGTGACGGACGGCCGGAAAGGACGGCCATCCGCCGAAGTCACCGCGGGAGGCGGCTTGGCGATCGGCCGCGATCGCGCCGGCGTCGAGCCGGGCGACCGCGCCGGATGGGGTCAGTACTTGTAGCGGATGCCGATCCGGTAGTTCGGGCCGGCGCCGCCGTAGGACTGGATGACCGGGTCGTTGTAGCTGAACCGTTCGGACATCTCGTTGGTGATGTTCAGCGCCTCGAAGGTGATGCTGACCTGTTCGATCGGCGAGTAGCGCATGGAAAAGTCGACGTTCATGGTCGACTTGGCGCCGTTGAACTCGTTGATCAGCGGGCTGTCGCACGCCGCGCCGGTGGATTGCAGGCCCGGATCGCAGTTGCCCGCCGCCAGCGGATAGGCGGTGTAGTACTGGTCGCGATAGGCCGTGGAGATGCGGGCGTTGAACTTGTCGGTCTCGTAGTAGACCGTGAAGTTGACGCCCTTGGGCGACGAGCCCAGCCACGGCGCCTTGCCGTAGGTCGGCGCCTTGGTGACCACGCCGGTCGTGGCGTTCACCGACCCCGGATCCAGGATGTAGGTCAGCTCGGTGTCCAGCTTGGTGGCGTTGAACTGGATGCCCAGGTTCTTGAAGTACCAGGGCAGGAAGGTCAGGTCCTGCTGGAAGTTGAACTCCCAGCCCTGGAGGACCCCGCCGGGCGCGTCGCGGACCTGACGGGCCAGGAACGGATAGTTGGCGTCGATATAGGCCCGGCGCAGCACGTCGGCGCCGGTCGCGCCCGGGAACTGGGCCTTCAGCGCGGTGATCGCGTCGGCGTCGAGGAACTCGGTCAGCGGCGCTTCGTAGAAGATCGTCTGCGGGTACGACGAGATGTCCTTGCGGAAGTAGGCCAGGCTGATCAGGCCGCCCGGACGGAAGTACCACTCGGCCGCCAGGTCGTAGGCCTCGCCGCGGAACGGCGACAGCTTGGGATTGCCCACCGTCAGCGTGCCGCCCGTCGTCGAGCCGTCGCCCGGGACGCTGATGCCGGTCACGGCCGGCGACAGGTTGCCCAGCAGCGGACGGGCCATGACCTTGGCCGCGGCGGCGCGGATGTAGAAGTTGTGGAAGGCCTCGAACGTCACGTTGCCCGACGGCAGGGTGTCGTCATAGCTGTTGCCGCCGTAGATCGGCCGGCCGGCGGTGGTTTCGCCCTGGGCGTCCACGGCGGTGTGGGTCTGGCGGATGCCGACATTGCCCGACAGGCGCCGCCCGTCCAGGACGTCGTAGTTGAAGTCGAACTCGGCGTAGTAGGCGTAGTTCTTCTCGCTCACCGCGAACGAGGCCGAGCGGTTGCGCTTCCGCGTGATGCGGTAGTCGCCGTACTTGTTGATGCAGTTGCAGGTGAAGCCGAAGACCTTGTCGAAGGCTTCCAGGCTGGGCGCGAAGAAGCTGGTCGTCGTACCCTCCGGCACGTCCAGGCCCTGACCGAACTCGATGACCTGGCCCAGCGAGGCGATGCTGACGCCGGCTTCCTTCTCGGTCGGGTTCAGCAGGTCGCTGTTGCGCTCGAACTGGTTGGTGCTGAACTCGTACTTGCGCCCGGTGGCGCCGAACTTCAGCGACCAGTTGTCGTCCACCTCGTAGGTGAAGTCGGCCTTCACGCCCTTGTAGGTGTTGTCGGTCTCGCGCTTGTAATTGCGCATGGCCGAGAAGCCCTTGATGATCCCCCACTTCTTGGGATCGGCGGCGTTGAAGCCGGCGTCGAACCGCGGCATGCCGGTGGCGCCGCGCTCGTCGAAGATGAAGGCCTCCTGGGCGTCCATGTAGTTGAACTCGACCAGGGTGCCCTGGTTGTCGTTCTTGGACTCCGACATGCCCGCGCTGAACTGGCCGCGGAACTTGTCGCTGAACTCGTGGGTCAGGTCGAGCGACACCTGCTTGAAGTCGGTCGTGTAGGCGCCGCGGTCGGCGTACGAGCGCCAGTCGACGTTGCCCAGCTTCAGATATTCGGCGTTCTGGCCCACGACCTCGGCGTCGAGCAGCTTGACCGACGGACGGCCGATCAGGTCGCCGCGGAACGGCAGCGAGGCTTCGGGTCCGGCGTAACCGGGCGACAGCGGGTTCGTATAGTACTCGTACGGATCGAGGTTGTAGGGCGTGTAGCTGAAGCTGTAGCCCGGCAGCGGGGTCGTGCCGTACAGCGACTGGCCGCAGTCCTGGCCGGGGTTCAGGTCGGTCTCGTCGGCGTAGGTGCAGGTGCCGGGATACAGCGCGCGGCGCTGGGCCGCCGTCATGGCCGTTCCGGCGCGCGCGGTCGCCGTGGGGACGTTCGCGCCGTACTGGTAGCTGGCGTTGGTGTTGTTGCGGTTCAGACCGACGGGCGAGAGGCCGTAGTTGGTGGTCTCGCTCTTGAAGCGCGAATACAGGGCGTCGACCGTCAGCTTGGTGCGTTCGCTGATCTCGATCTGGAACGCGGCGGTCAGGCCCAGGCGCTCGGTGTCGACGTCCTTCTCGGTCAGCGACGGCAGGGCCGGGAAGCGGATCAGCGAGTCGTTGCAGCCCGGGCTGGTCGGGGTCACGCCCGCGACGGGCGCCGCCGTGGCGGCCGCGCAGTTCGGATAGAGCTTGGCGTAGGCCGCCGGGTCCGAGCCGGTCATCTCGGCGTAGGCGGCCGGGTTGGCCAGCGGGTTGTAGTAGTTGGCCGGGTTGGCCTTGTAGGCGTCCAGCGCCGCGCCCGTCAGGGTGGTCGGGATCAGGGCGCGGAACACCGTGCCGGTCGGGGCGGCGAAGCCGGCGCGGCCGGGCAGCTCGTCGCCGGTCCAGGTCGAGCCGCGATAGGTGTAGTCCGACGAGCCGCCGCCGCGCGCATAGCTGTCGTCCACCGACTTGCGCTTGGCGTAGGCGCCCGAGACCAGCATGCCGACCTTGCCGTCGAACCACCGGTCAGAGGCCAGGGCGGTCAGGCGCGGGCTGTGGGTCTTGCCGTTCTCGTAATAGGAATCCTCGGCCGAGGCCGCGAAGGCGGCGCCCTTGTAGTCGAAGGGCTTGCCGGTGATCAGGTCGACCGTCGCGCCCAGCGAGCCTTCGTCCGCAGAGGCCGACGACGACTTGGTCACCCGCACCGAGCTGAACAGCTCCGAGGCGAAGGCGTTGAAGTCGAAGGCCCGCGAGCGGTTGGGGCTGGAGCCGGAGTCGTTGGCGGCGCCCGTCGACAGCGCCTCCATGTTGTTGATCCGCACGCGGCTGAAGTCGCCGCTCAGGCCGCGGACGCTGATCGTGCGCCCCTCGCCGTTGTCGCGGTCGATCGAGATGCCGGGCAGGCGCTGCAGGGATTCGGCCAGGTTCGAATCCGGGAAGTCGGCGATGTCCTCGGCGTTGATGGCGTCGAGCATGACGTCCGAGGTCTTCTTGGTCTCCATCGCGCTGCGCAGCGAGGCGCGGTAGCCGGTGACGACCACCTCGTCGACGGTGTTCTCGACGGCGGCGCCCTGACCGGCCGGGGTCTGGGCCGTCTGGGCCTGGGCGGCGGTCGTCGCCAGACCCATCGAAAGGCCCGCCGTCAGAGCGGCCGTCAGCGCCAGGCGCGATGAGTTGCGCAGCAGGGCGCAGGTGTGCGGATGCATGGACTTGGTCATGGACTCTTCCTCCCCAGATCGTCCTGGCGGTTCGCGAGCCGCCATTTTTCGTCCGGCCTTTTGTCACCGGTGTCATTAGGATAGACATGGCGAGAACGCGGAGAAAAGAGGAAAAGTTAGCGGTATCATACTAAAATTGCTGAATATTTTTCCCCTTTTCAGAGCGGAAGGAAACGACGATTTCGCCATGTCGATCCGCACAAAAAAGTTCGTGTCGCTCCGATTTTTTTCGCTTCCGGTTGATCGCGGGGCCCTTCCCCCTCATCGTCGCGGCCTCAAGAAAAAGACCGACGTGACTGGGGAGCACCGGTGTTCGAGGCGAAGACGCCCAAGCTTCGAATCGTCAGGCCAAGCCGCGTCGAGCCAACCGGCGTCGGGCCGGATCGCGTCGAAGGCCGATGGCGCGACCGTCCGTCCTATTCGGCGACCTACGCCCGCGAATGGCGCGACGTCTGCGCCTTCCTGCGCGCCCGGTTCGGCCCCGGCCCTCCCGATCCGGAGGACGTGGCCCAGCAGGCCTTCTTCAAGCTGGGCGAGCTGCAGGGCGCCGAGCGGCTGGAAAGCCCACGGGCCTTCGTGTTCCGCGTGGCGATCAACCTGATGCTGGACGAACGCCGCAGCCTGGCGCGGGCCACCCGGACCCTGGACTCCTCGGCGCCGCTGCTGGCGATGGACAGCGAGGAGGCCCCGGACCTGGAGCGCAGCCTGATCGCCAAGCAGCAGATGGGCCTGCTGGAGAAGGTCGTGCAGGGCCTGCCCGACCGGCACCGCCAATACCTGCTGGCCAACCGTCTGGACGGCCAGAGCTTCGTGGCGATCGCCGAGCGCTTCGGCGTCTCGCAGTCGCTGGTCCGCAAGACCGTCGAGGAGGCCCTGGCCGTCTGCCAGCGCGCCCTGATCCATGGAACCGCCGATTACCGAGGACTGTCGCGTGAACGAAGCCGTCGATCCTGACTCGCCGATCGGCCGGACCGCCCGCGCCTGGGCCCTGGCGGTGGCGGGCGAGGACTTCCCGCCCGAGCGGTCGCGGCTGTTCGGCGCGTGGCTGGACGCCGACCCGCTGCACCGTCGCGCCTATGAGGAGGCCGAAGGCGTGGTCCTGATGCTGGGCGACCTGCGGAGCCTGGGCGTCGCCCCGGCCGCGGCGCGCCCCGCCGCGCGCCGCCCCTCCCCCTGGCGGGTTCCGACCCTGGCCACCGCCGGCGGTCTGCTGGCGGCCTGCCTGGCCCTCGCCGTCTTCGCCCTCCCCGGCCCCGCCTACGACACGCGACCGGGCGAGACCCGCCAGATCGCCCTGAACGACGGCAGCCAGATCACCCTGGCGCCGGCCTCGCGCCTGCGGGCCGCCTCGCGCTGGCGGCCGCGCGCCCTGTCGCTGGAGCGCGGCGAAGCCTTCTTCGTCGTCGCCCACCAGGACGGCCATCCGTTCACGGTCCAGGCCGGCGACGCCTTGGTGCGCGTGGTCGGCACGCGGTTCAACGTCCACCACGGCGCCGACCGCGACGTGCGGGTCGAGGTCGAACAGGGCGTGGTCCAGGTCTCGGACGGCGACGAGGAGCGTGCGGTCACCCTGCGCGCCGGCCAGACCGCGCTGGCCGACGCGCGCGGCGTCAGCGTCGGCGCGCTGGCCCGGCCGGACCTGGCCGGCGGCTGGCGCCAGGGCCGCCTGGCCTACGAGGACGCGCCCCTGGCCGAGGTGGTCGCCGACCTCAACCGCTACGGCCGGAGCCCGTTGGCCATCGGTTCGGCCTCGACGGGCCGGATGAAGGTCACCGCCGCCTTCGACATCGCCCAGGCCGACCGCTTCGTCGCCGAACTGCCGCGCGTGCTGCCCGTGCGCCTGGTCCCCGACGGCCAGGGCGGACGGGTCCTGGTGGCCGCCGATCCGAAACGCGCGCCGGAGCCTCATGCCCGGTGACACCCGCGTCGCCGGTCTCGGCTTCCGACTGGCCGGCCTCTCGGCGGCGCTGGCCCTCGGCCTGAGCCTGGCGCCGGCGACGGTCCAGGCCGCGCCGGCCAGGCCCGTCGACCTGCCCGCCCAGCCGCTGTCGACCGCCCTGCTGGCCCTGTCGCGCCAGACGGGCGCCATCATCATCGCGCCCGCCGCCCTGGTCCGGGGCCGGTCGGCGCCGGCGGTGCGCGGCCGCCTGGAGCCGGCCGAAGCGGCGCGGCGGCTGCTGCGCGGGTCCGACCTGGAGCTGTCGGTCAGCGCCGACGGGGTGATCAGCATCCGCCCCGCCGCGCCCCCGCCCGCCGTCGCCCCCTCGCGGCCCCGCCTGCTGCCGCCCGAGGACAGCGAGCCCGCCGCCCTGGGCGCCGTCCAGGTGATCGCCCGCGACGCCGTCAGCGAGGCGCTGTGGCGCAAGCGGCTGTCCGCCGAGAGCAGCGACATCCTCCTGGGCGACGACCTGCGCGGCCTGGCCGAGCCCAGCCTGGGAAACGCCATGCAGATGCTACCCGGCGTGGCGGTCACCAACGACGGCGGCGAAGGCCGGCAGGTCAGCGTGCGCGGGGTGGGCAGCGAGTTCACCCGAGTGCGCATCAACGGCATGGAGACCCTGGCGACCTTCGGCGGCTCGAACGCCGGCGGCGGCACCAATCGCGGCCGGGCCTTCGACTTCAACGTCTTCGCCAGCGACCTCTTCAACCAGATCCGCGTGCAGAAGACCCCGTCGGCCGATGTCGACGAGGGCTCGCTGGGCGCGACCGTCGACCTGCAGACCCGCTCGCCGCTGGAAGGCCCCCGCTCCCGGGCCCAGCTGACCGTCGAGGCGGCGTACAACTTCGGCAGCGACAAGGCCGTCCCGCGCGTCTCGGCGATCCTGTCGCGCCGCAGCCAGGACGACCGGTTCGGGGTCCTGGTCTCGGGCGCCTACGCCAAGCGGGCGGTCGCCGATGTCGGCACCAACGCCGGGCAATGGCAGGCCGGCGACACGGTCTATCCCGGGTTTGGCGAGGCCGCGCCCGGCGCGCCCGACCTGGCCGCCCTGAACGCCGCCCTCCATCCCCGCATCCCCCGGCTGGAGGCCTTCAGCGTCGAGCAGGAGCGCCTGGGCCTGACCGGCAGCCTGCAGTGGCGGCCGACCGACCGCACCGACCTGTCCCTGGACCTCCTCTATTCTGAACTGTCCTCGGAGCGGCGCGAGGACCTGCTGGAGAGCTTCACCTTCCGCACGTCGGGCGCCTGCCGCGCGCCGCTCAACCCCGACTGCGGCCTGGCCGCGGTGCGGGTGCGCGACGCCACGATCGTCACCCCGCGGCCGGGCCTGTCGGCCCTGGTCGCCGGCACGTTCGACAATGTCGACGTCCGCGCCGAGTCGCGGCTGGACCGGCTGAAGACCATCTTCCGCCAGACCACCCTGTCGGTCAGCCAGCGGCTTTCGGACCAGCTGACCTTGAAGGCCCTGGCCGGCTACAGCCGGTCCGATTTCGGCAATCCGCTGCAGGCCACGGTCCAGCTGGACCAGTACGACGTCCAGGGATTCCGCTACGACTTCAGCGACCGCCGGCGGCCGCTGATCGACTTCGGCTCGGCCGACCTGACGAGCGGCGCCGGCCTGACCCTGGCCGAGGTCCGCTCGGAACCCAACTGGGTGGACAACAGCTTCAAGACCGTCGGCCTCGACCTGGAATGGACGCCGTCGAGCGTCCTGACCGTTCGGGGCGGGGCGCAGCACAAGGTCTATCGCACCGACGCCATCGCCAAGGCGCGGTCGGACGGCAGCATCGCCAACCTCAACGCCGACATCCCGCCGACCCTGGCGGCGATCCCGCCGTCCGCCTACCTGCGCCAGGCCTGGTCGGACCGCTTCGCGACCGCGGCGGGCACGCCCGACGCCTGGCTGGCGCCGGACGTCGCCAAGGCCTTCGCCCTGTTCCAGGCGGCCTGCGCGTCCGGCGCCTGCGGCGCGCTGGACCTGGGCCCCGAGCCGCTGCTGGGCCTCAACTACGCGGTCGAGGAGCACGACACCTCCGCCTATCTGCAGGCGGCCTTCGCGGTTCCCGCGATGCTGTCGCTGCACGGCGACCTGGGCCTGCGCTACGCCCACACCCGCCAGGCGTCCCAAGGCTTCACCACCGATCCCGCCGCGCCCGGCTTCGTGGCCCCGGTGTCGGCGACGCGGGACTATGACGACCTGCTGCCGTCGCTCAACCTGGCCGTCGAGCCGCGCCACGACCTGCTGCTGCGCTTCGCCGCCGCGCGGGTGATGGCCCGGCCGGACCTGCGCAGCCTGCGCCCCGGCATCAACGTCTCGACCGGAGGCCTTCGGTCGGTCTCGTCCGGCGACCCGTTCCTGCGCCCGGCCCGCGCCGACACCCTGGACACCGCCCTGGAATGGTACTTCGCCCCCGGCGCGATCCTCTCGGCGGCGGTGTTCCACAAGACCATCCATTCCAGCGTCCAGGTCACCTCCACCGCGCCGACGGTGTTCTCCGACAATCCGTTCGACCTGCCCGACAGCATCGCGACCACGGCGTGCGGCCGCCTGCCCGGCTGCGCGGCGGACCTGCCGATCTGGCAGTTCCTGACGCGGACCGACCAGGGCGGCGGCCATCTGGACGGGATCGAGCTGGCCTTCCAGGCGCCGCTGGACCGGGTCAGGCCGTCCCTGCGCGGCTGGAGCGTCCGGGGCGGAGTGACCTACACCCGCTCGCGCATGCGGTTCTGGGCCCTGGACGGCACGCCGTTCATCGCCCACGACAGCCTGGGCTCGCCGCGCGTCGTGGGCACGATCACCACCGCCTATCGCCGCAACGGCCTGGACCTGCGCGCGACCCTGTCGCATCGCGGCCGCTACCTGACCGCCGTCCCCGCCCCGACCGGAGGCGACATGGACGGGGTCAACGCCTACACCAGCCTGGACCTGTCGGCCCGCTACCGGATCGCGCGCGGCTGGTGGCTGACGGCGGCGGGCGGCAACCTGCTGGACCGGGCCCAGCGCCAGTTCACCGACAGCAGCGACCTGGCCAACTACCAGCACCACACCGGACGCGAGGTCCGCCTGGGGCTGGAAGCGCGGTTCTAGCCTAGACCGCCCCGGGGGCGGCCATCGACTGGCGCTGGATCAGGCTGAGCGCGATCGGCTCGTGCGACGATGCGCTCTTCGGGTCCTCGATCATGGCCAGCAGGCTCTCCGTCGCCAGCCGGGCCATCTCGGTCAGGGGGCGGCGGATCGTGGTCAGGGCCGGCGTGATCATCGCGGCCAGGTCGCTGCCGTCGAACCCGGCCACCGACAGCTGGCCGGGGACGTCGACGCCGCGCTCGCGGGCGGCCTTGATCACCGCCGCCGCCATGATGTCGTTGCAGGCGAAGATGGCCGTGGGCGGCTGGTTGAGCGAGAGCAGCGCATCGGCCGCGGCCAGGCCGCTGTCGAAGCCGTAGTCGCCCTTCTGGAGATAGGCGTCCGGCATCGGCCCGGGCAGCGCCGCCAGGAAGCCGGCCTTGCGCTGCTGGGCAGAGCGGAAGTGCGGCGGGCCTTCGATCATGGCGATCCGGCGATGGCCCAGCTCGACCAGTCGCCGGCCCAGCTCGAACGTCGCCCCCCGCTCGTCGCTGACCAGCATGCAGGGATATTCCGGCAGCGACACCGAGGCGATGCCCACCGAAGGCACGCCCAGCTGGGTCAGGCGCGCCGGGATCGCGGCGATCTCGGAGGTGGGCGGCAGCACGATCAGCCCGTCGACCCGCGAGCGCCGCACGAAGCTCTCGACGTCGGCGGCCACCTCGGGATCGCCGAACCGCACCGGGTGGACGACCAGCTCGTAGCCGTGCCGCGAGCAGGTCTCGACGATGCCCCGCTGCAGGGCGCTGATCACGTGGGCGTTGGGGTCGTCCTGCACCACCGCGATCAGGAACGAGCGCCCCGAGGCCAGGGCCCGGGCGCGGATGCTGGGGCTGTAGCCGAGCCGCGCGATGGTCTCCAGGACCGTCTTGCGGGTCTCGTCGCCGACATTGGGCGCCTTGTTGAGCACCCGCGAGACCGTGCGAATCGAGACGCCCGCCGCCTCGGCCACGTCGTCGATCGTCACCGACAGTGTCGCGCCGAATTCGCCTTGAGCCACCGAAGCCCTCCCGTTTTCCCACCATATGGCATAGCGCGCCTTTGACAGCGTTGCCAGCGCTAGCAGCTCATGTGCCAGCGCTGGCATTTTCAATGCTACCGGTACCAAAATCATTTGACACCGGTGGTATCCGACTGTTTCCTGCCTGCAACGAGCCTGCGGAAGACAGGTTTTCAACGAGGGGACGCGCAGGATGAGACTGGATCGAAGAGGGCTCGTGCTCGCGGGCCTGGCCGGCGCCTCGGCGCTCTCCGCCGCCCCTGCTTCCGCCCAACCCCAAGACCTTCGGGCCAAGCGCACCGACCCGGCCGCCCACTGGTTCAACATCCGCGACTTCGGCGCCGTGGGCGACGGCGCGGCCGTCGACTCCCCCGCCGTCAACAAGGCCATCGACGCCGCCGCGGCCCAGGGCGGCGGCGTCGTGCATTTCCCGCCCGGGACCTACGCCTGCTACACCCTGCGCCTGAAGAGCAGGGTCACCCTGCACCTGGGCGAAGGCGCCGTGCTGCTGGCAGCCGCCCCGACCGGCGTCGCGCCCAACGGCTATGACGATCCCGGCCCCGGCGCCGGCAACGCCTATCAGGACTACGGTCACAGCCACTGGACCAACAGCCTGATCTTCGGCGAGGGCCTGCACGACATCGCCATCGTCGGGACCGGCCTGATCTGGGGAAAGGGCCTGACCCGCGGCCACCGCTTCCCCGACGATCCGCCGGACGTTTCCGGCCCCGGCGTCGGCGACAAGGCGATCGCCCTGAAGAACTGCCGCAACGTGCTGCTGCGCGATTTCAAGATCCTGCAAGGCGGCTGGTTCGCCCTGCTGGCCACGGGCGTGGACAACATGACGATCGACAACCTGATCGTCGACACCAACCGCGACGGCCTGGACATCGACTGCTGCCGCAACGTGCGGGTCACCAACTGCACGATCAACTCGCCGTGGGACGACGGCATCTGCCCCAAGAGCTCGTTCGCCCTGGGCTATGCCCGCCCCACCGAGAACCTGACGATCTCCGACTGCCTGCTGACCGGCAACTACGAGATGGGCTCGGTGATCGACGGCACCTGGAAGACCATGCCGCCCGGCTTCCACGGCTACGGCCGGATCAAGCTGGGCACGGAGTCGAACGGCGGCTTCAAGAACGTGACGATCACCAACTGCGTGTTCGACCACTGCTACGGCATCGCCCTGGAGACGATGGACGGGGCGCTGACCGAAGACATCGCCATCAGCAACATCACCATGCGCGGCCTGGGCTTCCCGCCCCTGTTCCTGCGCCTGGGCAGCCGCATGCGCGGCCCGGCCGGCGTCGAGGTGGGCAAGCTGCGGCGGATCACGATCCAGAACATCGTCAGCCACGGGGCCACGTTCCAGCCCTCGATCATCGCCGGCGTGGCCGGCCATCCGGTCGAGGACGTCAAGATCAGCGACGTCTACTTCCATTCGCAGGGCGGCGGCTCGGCCGAGCTGGCCCGCCGCCAGCCGCCCGAGGCCGACAAGGCCTATCCGGACCCGGACATGTTCGGCGACCTGCCCGCCACCGGCTTCTTCATCCGCCACGCCCGCAACATCGAGATGAGCAACGTCGAGATCGCGGTCGAGGCGCCCGACGCCCGCCCCGCCTTCTGGATGCGGGACGTCCAGGACATCGACCTCTTCCGACTCCGCCTGCCCAAGGCCCCGGCCAACTTCGCGCTGGACCAGGTCACGGGCTTCCGGAGCTTCGGCGGCCGCTGGCTCGAGGATCACCGTTTCGACGGGACCGTCAGCCAGACCTTCTAACCGACCTTATGCGCAACGAGCGGCCCCAAGAGCCGCCTCAGGAGGGAACGACAATGAACAAGCACTACTTCGGCGCGGCTTCGCCCGCCGTCCTGGCCGCGGCTCTGCTGCTTGTGCCAGCGCTGGCACAAGCCCAGGCCACGCCGCCGGCGACCGCCAACGACGACGCATCGACGGTCGAGACCGTGGTGGTCACCGGCTCGCGCCTGGCCTCGCGGGGCTTCAGCGCACCGACGCCGGTGTCGGTCGTGGGGGCCGAGGAGTTCAAGCTGTCCGGCACTGTGAACGCCGAACAGCTGCTGGGCACCAACCCGCAGTTCGTGGGCTCGCAGAACAACGGCCAGACCGCCAACACCGTGCCCGGCGGCACCGCCACGCTGAACCTGCGCGGCTTCGGGGCGCAGCGGAACCTGGTGCTGGTCAACGGCCGGCGCTTCGCCATCGCCGGCGCCGACCAGACCACCGACATCAACACGATCCCCGTCTCGCTGATCAAGCAGACCGAGGTGGTGACCGGCGGCTCGTCGGCGGTCTACGGCTCGGACGCCATCACCGGCGTCGTCAACTTCATCATGCGCGAGGATTTCGAAGGGGTCGAACTCAACGGCCAGACCAGCTGGGACAGCCACACCACCACCCCGACCTACAACCTCGACCTGACGGTGGGCGGCAACTTCGCCGAGGGCCGCGGCAACGCCGTGGTCTCGGTCAACTACCTGGATCGCGGCGCCATCTCGCGCGGCATGCGCGGGCACTGGACCTATGACTCCCTGTCGGACGGCTGCGTCACCGCCGGCTCGTTCAGCAAGAGCAAGGCCGGCGTGCCGCTGGCCATCCCGGCCGGCCAGACCTGCGCCCAGGCCGGCGGCCGCATGGGCCTGATCGCCGGCGGCAGCGGCGACATCCCCAACGGCCGCTTCACCGGCGTGCCGACCGTCGGCGGCGCGGGCTCGACCCCGGGCCTGGACGCGGCCCTGATCGCCGCCGGCCTGAGCGGCATGGGCTCGCGCGGCTTCACCTTCGACACCGCCGGCACGACGGCCCGCCCCGCCCTGACCCCGCAGGACGACTTCAACCTGGGTCCCGACAACTACCTGATCATCCCGCAGAAGCGCTGGATGCTGAACGCCTTCAGCCACTACGACTTCAACAGCCGGATGACGGGCTACGTGGAGGGCCACTTCAGCAACAACGTCGTCGACATGCAGCTGGCGCCGACCAACATCAACGGCCCGTTCCTGTTCAACACCAACAACCCCTATCTCTCGCCCCAGATGCAGGAGGTGCTCCGGCAGATGGACCTGAAGGAGGTGGGGACCACGACGGTGACCACCGGCACCGCCACCCGCACCACCGTGGCCGGCGACGGCCTGGCGGTGATCAATGTCGGCCGCCGCCTCAAGGAGATCGGCCTGCGCCGCAACAACGCCGAGCGCAACGTCTGGCGCTTCGCGACCGGCCTGCGCGGCGACCTGGGCAGCGTCTCGGACAGCTTCCTGCGCAACCTCAGCTACGACGCCTACTACACCTACGCCCGCACCTCCGAGACCGACCACCAGGAGGGCAACGCCTCGCGCAGCCGCTTCCAGGCCAACCTGCTGTCGGTGGGCGGCGCCCCGCCGGTGCTGAACATCTTCGGGGCCAACATCTCGACGGCCGGGGTCCAGGCGATCTCGATCGCGGCCACCAACATCACCGAGGCCGAGCAGCAGGTCGCGGCGGCCAACCTGTCGGGCGAGGCCTTCAGCCTGCCGGCCGGCCCGGTCGACTTCTCCACCGGCTTCGAGTGGCGCTACAACTCGGCCCGCTACACCCCCGACGAGTTCCTGCGCTCGGGCGACGTGGTCGGCTTCAACCCCGGCCTGCCGACCGGCGGCAGCACGATCGTCAAGGAAGTCTACGGCGAGGCCCGCGTGCCGATCCTGGCCGACCTGCCGTTCGTCAAGAACCTCAGCGCCAACGGCGCCTTCCGCTACTCCGACTATAACCTGAAGGGCGTCGGCGGGGTCTGGACCTACTCGGTCGGCGGCGCCTGGCAGGTGACGTCCGACGTCAACTTCCGCGGCCAGTTCCAGCACGCCATCCGCGCCCCGAACGTCGGCGAGCTGTACGGCGGCCTGGCCCAGAGCTTCGACGCGGCCACCGACCCGTGCTCGAGCCGCGCCCCCGTCGCCCAGCAGACCGCCGCCGTCCGCGCCGTCTGCGTGGCCACCGGCGTCCCGGCCGCGGCGGTCTTCACGCCCGGCGTGCAGTCCAACACGATCATCGGCAACCTGCAGGGCGGCAATCCGAACGTCGGCATCGAGAAGTCGGACACCTACACGTTCGGCGCCGTCATCACCCCACGCGCCCTGCCCGGCCTGGCCGTCAGCATCGACTACTTCAACATCAACCTGGACGGCGCGATCTCGGCCTTGGGCGGCGGCCTGAACAACACCCTCAACCTCTGCTACAACATCGTCCAGAACGCCTCGAGCGAGTTCTGCCAGGCGATCAAGCGCAACCCGGTCACCGGCGAGATCGCCCCGCCCTATTACGCGACGATCACCAACGCCAACACCGGCGGCCTGAAGACCGCCGGCGTCGACTTCGTGGCCAACTACCGGTTCAGCGCCGACTTCGGCATCCCGGGCCTCAGCCAGGACAGCCGGTTCGAGATCTCCACCCAGTGGACCTGGCTGGACGAGTTCACCTCGACCCCCGTCCAGGCCTTCCCGAACATCAAGAACTACTGCGTGGGCGCCTACGGTCCGACCTGCGGCCAGCCGATCCCCGAATGGAAGGGCGGCACGCAGGTGATCTGGCGCACCGGCCCGCTGACCCTGAACCTGCGCCACCGCTATGTCGGCGAGGTCATGACCGACAAGTACATCCTGCCCAAGCGCGCGGGCGGGACCGTTCCGAGCCTGGACACCCTGACCAACCCCAAGCTGCCGGCCCAGAACTACTTCGACGCCTCGTTCACCTACGACATCGTCGAGAACGTCCAGGTGTACGGCGGCGTCAACAACATCGCCGACCGGGACCCGCCGGTCCTGGGCAGCTCGTCGCCGTCGGCCAACACCTACGCGGCCACCTACGACGTCCTGGGAACCACCTTCTTCCTGGGCGGCAAGCTGAAGTTCTAGAGACGTCCGGAGGAGACGTGTGTTTCTGTTCGAGCGGGACCGGGCCTGATCACCCCGGACCGCTCGACGCTTCCTCCTGACCCGGGCGCGCGTCCGTTCGGCGGTCCTTCCCCGCCCTGCGCGCGCCCGACCGCCCTCTGATCGTCGTGATGGGACCTGTGCGATGCGCGTGAAGCAGCTTGGACTGGCGGGACTTTCGGCCCTGGCGCTGGCGATGGCCGCCGCGCCCGTCTTGGCCGCGCAGCCGGCGGCGACCTACCGCAACCCGATCCTGCACGCCGACTATTCGGACCCGGACGTGATCCGGGTCGGCGACCGCTACTACATGGTCGCCTCGACCTTCCATTTCTCGCCGGGCCTGCCGGTGCTGGAGTCCCGGGACCTGGTCCACTGGACGATCCTGGGCCACGTGCTGCCGAAGCTGATCTTCGCGCCGGAATACGACCTGCCCGGTCCCGTCCCCACCGACGACACGGGCGCGCGGATGCCGCGCGACCAGCGGACGGTGGGCCAGCGCTACGCCGGCGGCGTCTGGGCCCCGTCGATCCGCCATCACGACGGGCTGTTCTACGTCTACTTCCCCACGCCCAACGAGGGGATCTTCGTCTCCACCGCCAAGCGGCCCGAGGGGCCGTGGAGCGCGCCGGTCGCGGTGATCGCCCAGGCGGGCCTGGAAGATCCCTGCCCCTTCTGGGACGACGACGGCCAGGCCTATCTGATCCACGGCAAGGTCGGGGCCGGGCCGCTGGTGCTGCATCGCATGGCGCCTGACGGCAAGTCGGTGCTCGACGCCGGCAAGGTCATCGTCGAGGACCCCAAGACCCTGCCCGTGCTGGAGGGACCCAAGCTCTACAAGCGCAACGGCTGGTACTACATCTTCGCGCCGATCGGCGGGGTCGAGACCGGCCCGCAGGCGGTGCTCCGCTCGCGGAACATCTGGGGTCCCTACGAGCACCGCGCGGTGCTGGCGCCGGGCCGGACCGCCTGGAAGGGCCCGCACCAGGGCGGCTGGGTCGAGACCCCGTCCGGCCAGGGCTGGTTCGTCCACTTCAACAGCGCCGGCGCCTATGGCCGCATCGTCCACCTGCAGCCGGTGTCCTGGAAGGACGACTGGCCGGTCATGGGCGAGCCGATCCCGGGGGCCGGGCCCGACGAGACCGCCGGCCAGCCGGTGGCCGAGCACGCCATGCCCGATGTCGGGGGGCGCTTCCCGCCGGTCCAGCCCCAGACCTCCGACACCTTCGCCGCGCCCCGGCTGGGGCCGCAGTGGGAGTGGAACCACAATCCCGACGACCGCCGCTGGAGCCTGACGAAGCGCCCCGGCTTCCTGCGCCTGACCTCGGCCCCGGCGCCGAACCTGGTCTCGGCCCGCAACACCCTGACCCAGGTGCTGCAGGCCGAGCATTCGGTGATCACCGCGCGCCTCGACGCCGGCGGCCTGGTCGACGGCCAGCGCGCGGGCCTGGCGATGTTCGGCCAGGGGATCAGCTGGATCGGCGTGGTCCGGAAGGACGGCGCCGCGCGCGTGGCCTTCTCGTCGGCGGGCGTCGAAGGTTCCGGTCCCGCCCTGGCCGCCAAGGTCCTGGACCTGCGGGTCGAGGTCGCCGACCAGACCGCGCGCTACAGCTACAGCCTGGACGGCGGCAAGACCTTCGTCGCCTTGGGCGGCCCCGCCCCGCTGCGCTTCAGCTGGTGGAAAGGCGCGCGGCCGGCCCTGTTCACCTACAGCGACCCGGGCCAGGCGAAGCCGGGCGTCGCCGACTTCGATTGGGTGACGGTCAAGGCGGTGACGCCGTGATCCGCCTTGCTTCGCTGGCCGCCCCGCTTGCCATTGGCCTCGCCCTGGCCGTCGCGGGTCCCGCCCTCGCCCAGCCGATCGACCGCCACGCCCTGGTCTCGCGCCACGACCCCAGCCTGACCGCCGTCGATCCGCACGCGCCGATGATGGTCGGCAACGGCCGGCTGGGCTTCACCGCCGACATCACCGGCCTGCAGACCTTCCCCGAGCAGTACTCGCCCCTGGCCCCGCTGCTGACCATGGCCCAGTGGTCCTGGCACAGCTTCCCCAACCCCAAGGGCTACACCGAGGCCGACGGCCTGACCCCGGTGGACGTCCCGGGGCGCGGCAAGCAGCCCTACGCCTGGATGAAGGGCGGGCTGGAGAAACCCGATCCGGCCGACGCCTGGCTGCGCGAGAACCCGCACCACTTCTCGCTGGGCCGCGTCGCCCTGGGCCTGCGCGACGCCCAGGGCCGCCCCGCCGCCTTCGCCGACCTGTCCCAGACCCGCCAGACCCTGGACCTGTGGACCGGCGTCCTGACCAGCACCTTCGTCTATGACGGCCAGCCGGTGCGCGTGGAGACGAGAGTCCAGCCCGACCGCGACGTGGTCCTGGTCGAGATCGTCTCGCCCCTGGTGGCGGCCGGCCGGCTGGGCGTTTCGGTGCGCTATCCCGGCGTGTCGTCGAACCTCAATCCCGACCCGTCGGACTGGACCCATCCCGAGCGCCACACGACCACCGTCACCGGCCGCGCGCCGGGCCGCCTGGTCCTGTCGCGACGTCTGGACGGCACGGTCTACGGGTCCAGCATCGACGCTCCCGGGGCGACGATCGCGGCCAGCGGCCCGCATGCCTTCACGGTGCGCCCGGGGGCCGGCGACCGGCTGGTGGTGATGGTCGGCTTCAGCCGGACCGCGAAGGCGCCGCCGCCCCTCGCCTACGCCCAGGCCCGCGACGCCGTCACCGCCCGCTGGCGCGACTACTGGACCCAGGGCGGGGTCGTCGACTTCACCGGCAGCACCGATCCCCGCGCCGCCGAGCTGGAGCGCCGGGTGGTGCTGTCGCAATACCTGTCGGCCCTGAACGGCGCGGGCGACACGCCGCCCCAGGAGGAGGGTCTGTTCTCCAACAGCTGGAACGGCAAGTTCCACCTGGAAATGCATCCCTGGCATTCGGCTTGGTTCGCCCCCTGGGGCCGCCCCGCCGAGCTGGAGCGCGGCCTGGCCTGGTACCTGGCCGACCTGCCCAAGGCCCGGGCCGAGGCCCGGCGGCACGGGATCGAGGGCGCCTGGTGGCCGAAGATGGCCGGGCCCGAGGGTCGCAACAGCCCCAGCTCGATCTCGCCCTTCATCATGTGGCAGCAGCCGCACCCGATCCTGATGGCCGAGTTGGCCTTCCGGGCCCATCCCGACCCGGCGATCCTGGCCCGCTACGGCGAACTGGTCGACCAGACCGCCCGCCTGCTGGCCGCCTGGCCGCGCTGGGACGCCGCCGCGGGGCGCTACGTGCTGGGCCCGCCGATCATCCCGGTGCAGGAGAACTACGATCCCCTGACCACCGTGAACCCGACCTTCGAGGTCGAGTACTTCCGGCGCGGCCTGCAGATCGCCCAGACCTGGCGGGTGCGCCGGGGCCTGCCGCGCGAGGCGCGCTGGGACGACGTGATCGACAAGATGTCGAAAGCCCCCCAGCGCGACGGCCTCTACCTGGCGACCGAAAGCTCGCCCGACCTCTGGACCCGGGCCGCCTCGCCCGCCTGCGACGGCCACGCGACGGGCGCGTGCGAGAACCGCGACCACCCCTCGTTCCTGATGGCCTACGGCCTGATCGGCGGCGACCGGATCGATCCGCAGACCATGCGCCGGACGCTCAAGGCCACCGAAGACCACTGGGACCTGCGCCAGACCTGGGGCTGGGACTTCCCGATGGTGGCCATGACCGCCGCCCGTCTGGGCCAGCCGGAGGACGCGGTCGACTGGCTGTTCAAGGACCTGAAGAACAACCAGTGGGGCGTCACCGGCATGACGCCGCGCGTTCACGCCGACGAGCACGCCATCGCCTTCACGCCCGGCGCGCCCGGTGGGGTCGGTCCCGACGGTCCGGGCTATCGCCGCGCGGCCGAGACCTATTTCCCGTCCAACGGTTCGCTGCTTCTGGCCGTCGGCATGATGGCCGCCGGCTGGGACGGCTCCAAGGGGCCAGCCCCCGGCTTCCCCCGGTCCGGCTGGACCGTCCGCGCGGAGGGGCTGACGCCCCTGCCCTAGACCCCCTTTCGTCCTCCCCCTGCGGCCGGCGTCCCGGCGTCGGCCGCCCTTTTTCCAGGTGCAGTTCCATGACCCGGCCTCTGGTTTTTCACGACGACCGCCTGTTCCCGGCCGACGAGCGCACGCGGGGGATCGCCCGGGCGCTGTACGGCCAGGTCAAGGCCCTGCCGATCATCAGCCCGCACGGCCACACCGATCCGGCCTGGTTCGCGACCAACGCCCCGTTCGAGGACGCCACCGATCTGTTGCTGGCGCCGGACCACTATCTCTTCCGCATGCTCTACAGCCAGGGCGTCTCGCTGGACGCGCTGAAGGTGCGCTCCAAGGCCGGCGTGCCCAGCACCGACCCGCGCGAGGCCTGGCGGCTGCTGGCCCAGAACTTCCACCTCTTCCGTGGCACGCCGTCGTGGCTGTGGCTCAACCACGTGTTCAGCCAGGTGTTTGGGTTCAAGGTGTTCCTGAGCGCGGAGACCTCCGACCTCTATTTCGACACCATCAACGAAGCCCTGGCCACCGAGGCGTTCCGGCCCCGGGCCCTCTTCGACCGCTTCAATATCGAGACCCTGGCCACCACCGAGGGCCCGCAGGATCGGCTCGAGCACCACAAGGCCATCCGCGAGAGCGGCTGGGGCGGCCACGTGGTCACCGCCTATCGCCCCGACGCGGTCATCGACTTCGAGGATGAGCGCTTCGGCCGCTCGTTCGAGCGCTTCGCCGAGGTCTCGGGCCAGGACGTCACGACCTGGAAGGGCTATCTGGAGGGCCACCGCGTGCGGCGTCAGGCCTTCATCGCCGCCGGGGCCACGTCTTCGGACCACGGCCACCCGACCGCCGCCACCGCCGACCTGTCGGCCGTCGAGGCCGAGGCCCTGTTCCAGAGCCTGCTGAAGGGCGATGTCACGCCGGCCAAGGCCGAGCTGTTCCGCGCCCAGATGCTGACCGAGATGGCCCGCATGAGCCTGGACGACGGCCTGGTGATGCAGATCCACCCCGGCTCGCACCGCAACCACAATGTCGGCCTGCTGGCCTCGCACGGTCGCGACAAGGGCGCCGACATCCCCATGCGCACCGAATATGTCGAGGCGCTCAAGCCGCTGCTGACCAAGTTCGGCAACGACCCGCGCCTGTCGATCATCCTCTTCACCCTGGACGAGACGGTCTACAGCCGGGAGCTGGCTCCGCTGGCCGGGCACTATCCGGTGCTGAAGCTGGGCCCGTCCTGGTGGTTCCACGACAGCCCCGAGGGCATGATGCGGTTCCGCGAGCAGGTCACCGAGACCGCCGGCTTCTACAACACCGTCGGCTTCAACGACGACACCCGCGCGTTCCTGTCCATCCCCGCCCGCCACGACGTGGCCCGCCGCGTCGACAGCGCGTTCCTGGCCCGCATGGTCGCCGAGCACCGCATGGACGAGGTCGAGGCCGCCGAGCTCATCGTCGACCTCACCTACACCCTGCCCAAACGCGCCTACAAACTCGACCAACGACCCGACTGGGCCCGGCCCGTCGCGGCGGGTTGACGCTCAAACTCCAAACTATAAGATATTATTCCATAATGTGAGACTTTAGATCTCACCGGAGGGGACGACGCCATGACACCCAACCCGCTGCTCGGCGTGCTGTTTCACTGGTTGGGCGGGCTGTCGTCCGCCAGCTTCTACGTCCCCTATCGCGGCGTGCGCCGCTGGTCGTGGGAGATCTTCTGGCTGACCGGCGGGATCTTCAGCTGGCTGCTGGCCCCCTGGCTGTTCGCCGCCCTCCAGACCCACGACCTGCTGGGCGTGATGGCCCAGGTCCCGCCGAAGATCGTCGGGCTGTGCGTGATGTTCGGCGTGCTGTGGGGCTTCGGCGGCCTGACCTACGGCCTGACCATGCGGTATCTCGGCCTGTCGCTGGGCATGGCCGTGGTGCTGGGCCTGTGCACGGTGTTCGGCACCCTGGTCCCACCGCTCGTCCGGGGCCAGTTCGGCGAGACCCTGATGGGTACGCTGTCGGGGCGGATCATCCTGCTGGGCCTGCTGGTCACCCTGGCCGGCATCGTCGTGGTCGCCTGGGCCGGGGCCAAGAAGGACGCCGCCCTGTCGCCCGAGCAGAAGAAGGCCGCCGTCGCCGAGTTCGACTTCCGCAAGGGCATCGCCGTGGCGGTGTTCTCGGGGATCATGTCGGCCTGCTTCGCCTTCGGCCTGTCGGCCGGCGAGCCGATCAAGGCCCTGACCGCGGCGGCCGGCACCGGCCCGCTGTGGACCGGCCTGCCCACCCTGTGCCTGGTGATGTTCGGCGGCCTGATCACCAACGGCGTCTGGTGCGCCTGGCTGATCTTCAAGAACCGCAGCGCCGGCCAGTGGCTGGGCGCGGTCAGCCCCGCCGAGGCGGCCGACAAGCCCGAGGTCGCCGCGCTGAAGCGCTCGCCGTTGGCGGCCAACTACCTGCTGTGCGCGGTGGCGGGCACGGCCTGGTACTTCCAGTTCTTCTTCTACACGATGGGCGAGAGCCAGATGGGCCGGTTCGGCTTCTCCAGCTGGACCCTGCACATGGCCTCGATCATCATCTTCGGCACGCTGTGGGGCTTCGCCTTCCGCGAATGGAAGGACGCCCGTCCAGGGGTCAAGGCCATGGTCTGGACCGGCGTGGCCCTGCTGGTCGGCGCCACGGTGATCATCGGCTACGGCAACCGCCTGGGCGGCTAGGGGGCCAGGCGCGACGGGTTGAACCCCAGGGCCATGCCGATCTCCAGGGCGGCCGCGACCACCTGGGGGACCAGCTCGGCCATCCGCGCCTCGTCCATGTACTGCGGGACGCTGGACAGGCTGATGGCGGCGACGATCGCGCCGCTGGCGTCGCGGATCGGGGCGGCGATGCAGCGGATGCTGTCGCCCCCGTCCTCCAGGTGCAGCGCGTGGCCGGTCTGTCGGGCGGCCTCCATGTCGCGCTGGAAGGCCGCCGCTTGCGGCGCGTCCGGCGCGTCGGCGAACAGGGCCGCCCAACGCTGCGGCGAGGCGTCGATCAGCAGGGCGCGGCCCAGGGCCGTGTCGCGGATGCGGTTGCGGTCGCCCACCCGGTGCCGAATCTCCAGCCGGCGCCGGCCGGGGACCTGGGCGACATAGAGCACGTCGTCGCCGGACGGCGTCCCCAGGTTGGCCGCGTCCTGGGTGTCGGCCGCCAGGGCCGCCAGCACCGGCCGCGCCACCTCGGCCACCCCCAGCCGCTCGCTGGCCTGGTGGCCCAGCTGGACCAGCCGGCCGCCCAGCCGATAGTCGCGCCCGACCGCCGACAGCAGGCCGCGATCGACCAGGGCCGAGGCCAGGCGATGGGTGGTGCTGCGGGTCAGGCCGACCCGCTCCTCGAAGGCCTTGAGGCTATGGGCGCCCTCGGCCACGGCTTCCAGGATGTCCAGGGCCCGATGCAGGGTCTGGCTGGCGCGATCCGCCGCGGCGGAGACTTGGGGGGCGGCTGAATCCGACAAGGGGGCGTCCTATCCCGATCACGCCCTTAGATAGCATCGCAACGCCGATTCCGGCGATGGCCAACCGCCGTTTCCGCCCGTCTCCGCGCCCCATTTTTCCAAGGGCGTCCGAACCGTGACCGGAGGAACTTCACCGGCCGCGCATCGGTTCACAAAGGGCGAGACATGGAGGAACCCGATGTCCAAAGCCCCGCCCATCCCGCCCGAGCAACGGGCCTTCAAGGGCCAGAAACCGCAGATCGAAGGCCAGAGCGGTCACGACGACCTGCAGTCGCCCGATCCCGGCAACGCCGACGTGAACCTTCAGGAGCAGGGCCGCCACGGCAACCTGCGCCAGAACACCAGCCATTCCGGCAACGTGCAGGACCGCTGAGGGGCGCCCTCTCCCAGAGGGAGAGGGAGGGACCCAAGCGCAGCTTGGGAGGGTGAGGGGTTACACCCTCACCGCTTTCTCTCAGTCGCTTTGCCGGCACGCCGTCGAACGTCGTACCCCCTCACCCTCCCACGCCTTCGGCGCGGGCCCCGCCCTCTCCCCATGGGAGAGGGAGCCTTCTCACGCCGCCGCCCGCACTTCCGGCGCGAAGTCGGGGTAGTAGCCCGCCATCATCCGCTCGGCGAAGGCCACCAGGTTGGGCAGGGCCTCGGCCCGGCGGCGCAGCGGCGAGTCGAAGAACGGCGTCAGGATCTGGGCCAGGATGGCGAAGACGATGGCGTCGACGCTGGTGGGCCGGTGGCCCATCATGAACGACTTGTTGCCCAGCATCTCCGACAGGGCGTTCAGCGACCAGGCGCCCAGCTCCACGATCTCGTCGGGCGAATGGCGGCCCATGCCGACGGACTTCAGGGTGGTCTGCACCGTGTCCAGCAGCCCGTCGATGGCGTCGGCCCGCGCCTCGCCGGGCATGCCGTCGAACCAGCGCGCCGGACCCTTGGCGAAATTGTCGTCGTCGAAGAACCGGAAATAGCAGCTGGCCCAGCCCAGGTGGTTCTCGACCATCCGCTCGATCGCCCAGGCCTGGCCGCGCTGGGCCTTGGTCAGGCCCGCGTCCAGGTCGACGCCGTAGCTGCGCTCGATATAGGCGCGGATGAAGGTGGAGTCGGCGACCTTGATCCCGTCGTCGTCGATCCACGGCAGCTGGCCCTTGGGCGAGGTCTCGGGATGGGCCGGGACCTTCTCGTACCAGAGGCCCGCCATCTTCAGGTGGATCTCGGTCTTGGTGACATAGGGGCTGCCCTCGGGCAGGCCGTAGGCGGGTCCGGCGCAGTAGAGCGTGATCATGGTGGTCTCTCCCTGTTGAGCGAGCCGCTTGGGCGGGCTTCCGAGCCGCCTCTGGAAGCCGCCGTATTGCGACAATCGGACGCTACCGCCATCCTGCTGCCAGCATGCTGTCAGCATCGGTCGAGCACAGTGAAGCCATGAGACGCGCCGAACGCCTTTTCCAGATCATCCAGATCCTCCGCCGCAGCCGCCAGCCGGTGACGGCCGACGCCATGGCGTCCGAGCTGGAGACCTCCAAACGCAGCGTTTATCGCGATATCGCCGCCCTGATCGGCCAGAGGGCGCCCATCCGCGGCGAGGCGGGCGTCGGCTACGTGCTGGAGGCCGGATACGACATGCCGCCCCTGATGCTGACACCCGACGAGATCGAGGCCGCCGTGCTGGGGGCCCAGTGGGTCGCCGGACGCGGCGATCCCGTCCTGGCCACGGCCGCCAACGACCTGATCGCCAAGATCGCCGCCGCCGTCCCCGAACAGTTGCGCCCTTACGTCCTGCAGCCGGCCACCGAGGCCTCGCGCGCCTGGAAGGCCCTGCCCGACGGGATCGACATCGCCCAGACCCGGGCCTGGATCCACGCCGGCCGCAAGATCCGCCTGGACTATCGCGACGAGAAGGGCGCGGTCAGCCAGCGCGTCGTCTGGCCGGTGACGGTGGGCTATCTGGAGACCGTCCGCCTGCTGATCGCCTGGTGCGAGCTGCGCAACGACTTCCGCAACTTCCGCACCGACCGGGTCGAGCACGCCGAGTTCCTGGACGAACGCCACGGCCAGCGGCCCGGCGTGCTGCGGGCGAAATGGCAGCGGGCGCTGGAGGAGGAGCGCAAGCGCTGGCGCGAGGCCAACGGCGGAAGCTGCTAGTCCTTGGGCTGGAAGGCGGCCAGGATCTGGTCGCCCTTGCCGTCGCAGTTCCAGTCGGCCGAAACGACGCCGGTCCTGGGATTGTACAGCGCCCCGGCGTCGACCAGGCCGTCGCCGTCGCGATCCGCGTAGAGATGGCGCTGGGTCAGGGCGCGATAGTCGCCCTTGCGGCTGTAGACCTTGGTCCGCCCCAGCGTCCAGACCATGGCCAGGGACTTCATCTCGACCCTCTCGCCGCCGAAGCCGCCCCACAGCTTCAGGCGGGTCTCGGCGAGACTGACACCCAGGCGGTCGGAGTCGGCGTGTTGGGTGTAGGACGGGAAGGTCGGCTTGGGCAGGTGGGCCCGAAGGTCGTCGACCGCCGTGGTCGAGCCCGTCGAGACGGCCAGCAGCGCGACAAGCATCATCATGGACAAAGCCCCCTATCCACGGTCCCGGCGAACACCATGGGCACGGAAAGCCTAGATTCCGTGACGCTTGGCGAAGGCCACGAACAGGTCCGGCCAGGCCGCCACCGTCTTGCCGGCGATCGAGCGCAGGCCAAAGCCGTGGCCGCCTTCCTCGAAGACGTGCATCTCGGCCGGGATCGCCTTGGCGCGCAGGGCGGTGAACATCATGATCGTGTTGGCCACCGGCACGGTCTTGTCGTCGGCGGCGTGGACCAGGATCACCGGCGGCTCGCGGCCGGTCACGGTCTGGTCGGGCGAATAGGCCGTGATCTGCTCCGGGCTGGGCGAGGCGCCCAGCAGCTGCTTGCGCGAACCGGCGTGGACCGGGCCGTCGGCCATCGAGACCACCGGATACATCAGGCAGGACAGGTCCGGACGGGCCGACAGGTCGTCGACGGCGTCGGCGCGATCATAGACCTTGGCCTCGAAGCGCACGGTCAGGCTGGCGGCCAGGTGCCCGCCGGCCGAGAAGCCCATGATCGCCACGCGGGCGGGGTCGAAGCCCAGGGCCTTGGCCTTCGAGCGGGCCAGGCGCAGGCCGCGCTGGGCGTCCTGCAGCGGCGCGTCAGGACCCGCGCCCCAGCCGTCGCCGGGCAGGCGGTACAGCAGGACGAAGCAGGTGTAGCCGTGATCGGCCAGCCAGCGGGCGGTCTCGAAGCCCTCCTTGTCGGTGACCACGCGCTCGTAGCCGCCGCCGGGCATCAGCACCACCGCCGCGCCGTTCGGCTTGGCCGGGCGGAACACGGTCAGGGTCGGCTTGCGGGTGTGGGTGACGGCGCGGTCGCGCAGGCCGCCGGCGACGGTGCGGTCGATCAGCGTCTCGACGGCGGTGACGCCGGCCGAGCCGGGCGGATCGCCGGGCCAAAGGGGCAGGACTTCGGTGGGGTCCATCGGGGCCTTCGCGGGCTTGGTCTGGGCCGCGGCGGCGCTGGCCAGCAACGATGTCAGCAGGCCGCCCGTCAAGGTGGCCAGGGTTCCCCGGCGATTGAACAATGCGACCTCCCTAAGCGACGCGGGAGGACCCTAGGGCGGGGTTGCGATCCGGGCAAGTCACCGGTGTCATTCCCCCAAACCGTCATCCTCGGACTTGTTCCGAGGATCCCTCGTTCAACCGCGAAGAAGGTCGATCCATGGAGCGGTGAGGCCGCGGATCAATCAAGAGCGGCAAACAGGCGGACAGAGGGGTCCTCGGAACAAGTCCGAGGATGACGGGCGTTTGAGAGCCCTACGAACGCACGAACTTCAGGTGGTGCAACACGATCCCGCTGGTGGTGGCCACGTTCAGGGAGTCGAAGCCGTTCGCCATCGGGATGCCGACGGTCCGCACACGGTCCATCACCGACCGCGACAGGCCCGGCCCTTCCGCCCCCAGCAGCACCGCCGCCCGCGCCGGTGGCTCCAGCCGCGCCAGGGTCTCGCCGGCGGCCGGGCTGAGGGCCAGGCCCTGGAAACCGTGGCGCTCCAGCAGGCCGACCACGTCCTCGCCCGGCGCCAGCCAGGCGGTGGGGACGCTGAGCGTGGCCCCGATCGAGACCCGGATGGCCTTGCGGTAGAACGGGTCGCAGCAGTCGCCGTCCAGGATCACCCCGTCGACGCCGAAGGCGGCGGCGTTGCGGAAGATGCCGCCCAGATTGTCGTGATTGGCGATGCCCATCAGCACCAGCACCACCGCGCGCGGCCCGGCTCGCGCCAACAGCGTCTCGGCCGACAGCGGCGCGGGCTTCTCGCCCACCGCCAGCACGCCGCGATGCAGGTGGAAGCCGGCGATGGCGTCCAGCACGGCCTGGCCGGCGGCGAAGACGGGAACGCCCTCGGGCAGTCCGGCGAACACCTCGGCCAGCTTGTCGGCGCGCTTGCCGTCGATCAGCAGCGACCGCACCCGCCGGGGCGCGTCGCGGACGAAGGCGCGCAGGACCGTCTCGCCCTCGGCGATGAACAGCCCCTGGCGGCCGACCAGGTCGCGCTCCTTGATGTCGCGATAGGTCGCCACGCGCGGGTCGTCGGGATCGTCGATCGGGATCAGGTCGGCCATGGGGCCCTCGGAAACGGCTTAACGCACGCCCCGTATCGGAAGGATGGCCAGACCGCCAGCCGCCGCGAGGCCGGCCGCCACCAGATAGAGGGCGTGATAGTTCACGTGGGCCGGGCCCAGCACCCACATGGCCAGGATCGGGGCCATGGCCTGGGGCAAGGTGTTGGCCAGGTTGATCACCCCCAGGTCCTTGCCGGCGTCCTTCTGCGAGGGCAGCACCTGGCTGACCAGGGCGATGTCGACGGCGTAGTAGCAGCCCACCGCGCAGCCGAAGATCACGAAGCCCGCCACCACCACCGGCCAGCCGGGCACCATCGAGAACACCACCATCGCCCCCGACAGGACCAGGGCCGCGCCCGCCGCGAACAGCTTGCGGCGCTTGAGGCGGTCGGACAGCATCCCGCCCAGCATGCCGCAGGCGACGTTGGCGCAGGTGGCCACGGTGGTCAGCAGGGCCATGCCCTGCTCGGCGCGGCGTCCCGGGAACAGGTCGGGATAGTGCAGCGCGTCCTGCAGGTAGAACAGCATGTAGCACTGGGTCAGGGTGATCGCGACCAGCACCATGAACCGGCTGACCCAGGCCAGGGCGAAGTCGGGATAGGCCCGCGGATTGATCCAGAACCCGGCCAGGAACTCGCGCCAGTCGAACGGCGGCCGCTCGCCGCGCGGCAGCGGCGGGTCGTTCAGGGCCAGGGCGAACGGGGCGATGGCGATCAGCAGCACCACGCCGATGGCGAAATAGCGCGAGGCCTCGCCGACCAGCAAGCCGCCCACCAGGATGGCTCCGGCCATGGCGCCGATCGGATGGCCCAGACTGAGGAAGGCGGCCACCCTGCCCTTCTGGGCGTCGGGCACCCGATCGGGCAGCACCGCCAGCAGGGCCGAGAACAGCAGGTTGAAGGCCAGCTGGAAGCAGACGACCCCCGCCATCAGGTGGGCCGCGTTCCGCGCCATCATGATCAGGAAGTACGAAGCGACCGTGCCCAGGGCGCCGACCACCATCCACGGACGACGGCGGCCGAAGCGCGAGGTCGTGCGGTCGCTGATCGCGCCGGCCAGCAGGTTGGCGAAGCTGGCGGTGATCGAGCCCAGGATGGCGACCTGGCTCAGCACCACGGCCTTGTTGGCCGAATCGATGACCTCGGCCTTCAGCGGAAGCAGCACCTGGAAAAGGGGCATGAAACTGACATAGGCCCCGATCTGGGCCAGGGTGAAGGCGGCGATGAAGCTCGGCTTCACGGGTGTTGTCGGTCTTGCCCTGTCGATCCCGATCGCCTCCGCCGCTGTCATCACGCCTCCCCGCACACACGCGGTCTTCGCCGCGATTGGCTCGGACACTGGCCTTCCGCGCGGGGGGACACAAGCGGCCAGACGCGACAAAGCTCGCACTACGACGTTTGACAGCGCAATTTTTTCAGTCGCGAGCGTCGCCTTATGGCGCGCAGTTGCTCTAGGCTGCCGGAATGGAGATGAGTCCAAGCAAACTGGACCCACGAAGCGGGAGTTGGGCGAGCTGATGGCGTCGGTGACGATCTATGACGTTGCGGCGCGCGCCGACGTGTCGATCAAGACCGTCTCCCGCGTGATGAACAACGAGCCCAACGTGCGTCCGCAGATGCGCGAGCGCGTCCTGGAGGCGGCCGCCGCCCTGGGCTACGCGCCCAACCTGTCGGCCCGCAGCCTGGCCGGCTCGCGCTCGTTCGTGATCGCCGTCTTCGTCGACGCCTCCCTGACCCTGGACCACTGGCGCAGCGAGCGCGGGTCCGACTACCTGCAGCGCATCCAGCTGGGCGCCACGGTCGAGACCCGGCAGGCCGGCTATCACCTGCTGGTCGAGCTGATCGACCACGACGGCCCCCGGGTGCGCCAGGAGGTCGGCGCCCTGCTGGCCGCCCTCAAGCCCGACGGGGTGATCCTGACCCCGCCGTCGTGCGACAACGAGGTGGTGCTGGAGCTGCTCGACAAGGCCGGCACGCCCTATGTCCGCCTCGGCCCGGAAAAGCCCGAGGGCCTGGGCCCGCGCGTGCACATGGACGACGTCGCCGCCGCCCGTGAGATGACCGAGCACCTGGCCGACCAGGGCCACACGCGCATCGGCTTCATCATGGGCGACCCGCGCTACGGCGCCGCCCCGGCCCGCCGCGAGGGCTATGTCGCCGCCATGAAGGCGCGCGGCCTGAAGGTGGACAAGGCCTGGATCCGCGACGGCGACTTCACCTTCGAGTCCGGCCACAAGGCGGCGAGCGCCCTGCTGGCCCTGCCCGACCGGCCGACGGCGATCTTCGCCTCCAACGACGACATGGCCCTGGGCGCCCTGGCGGCCGCGGCCGAGGCCGATCTGTCCGTCCCCGGCGACGTCTCCGTCGCGGGCTTCGATGACAGCCCTGTCTCGCGCCTCAGCCGTCCGCAGCTGACCACGATCCGCCAGCCGCTGGTCGAGATGTCGACCCTGGCGACCAAGATGCTGATCAGCGGGGTCGCCCGCAATTCCGGGACCGAGCAGCGGCCGCGCGACGAACTGCTGCCCTTCACCCTGATCCACCGCGCCTCGACGGCGGCGCCGAAGGCCTAGGCGCGCTCAGCCGGCGGCGGCCCGCGCCTTCTCCAGCCGGGCCATGGCGTAGAAGATCAGCAGGCTGGTCACCACCAGCACGCCGGCCAGGGCCAGCATCGGCGCCAGGTTGCTGCCCGTCGCGTCGCGCACCATCGGCACCAGGTTCTGGGCGATGAAGCCGCCCAGATTGCCGATCGCATTGATCGCCGCGATGCCGGCCGCCGCGCGCGGTCCGCTGAGGAAGCTGGGCGGCAGGCTCCAGAACACCGGCTGGGCCGAGAAGATGGCCGGGGCGGCGATGCACAGCATGGCGAACTTCAGGGCCGCGCCCGGCAGGACCACGCTCAGGGTCAGGGCGACCGCGGCCACCAGGCAGGGTCCGGCGATGTGCCAGGCGCTGGCGCCGTGGCGCGCGGCGTGGCGCGGCACGAACCACAGCGCCGCCCCGACCAGGATCCACGGGATGACGTTGATGAAGCCGTTGACGGTGTTGGAGACGCCGAACGACTTGACGATCGTCGGCAGCCAGTAGCTGAGGCCGTAGGCGCCCAGCGGCATGCCGATATAGAGGCCGGCCAGCAGCAGGACGCGCGGGTCGAAGATCGCCTTCCAGGCCCCGCGATGGTCGTCGACCACCCCGCCCTTCTCCGCGTCCAGGACGCCGGCCAGCCAGGTCTTCTCGGCCTGCGGCAGCCAGCGGGCCTGGTTCGGGCCGTCCGGCAGGCGCCACAGGACATAGGGGGCCAGCAGCACGGCCGGGACGCCGGTGACCAGGAACACCCATTGCCAGCCGGCCAGGCCCAGCGTGCCGTCCAGGTCCAGCAGCAGCCCGCCCACCGCCGCCCCGACGGCGTTGGCCAGGGCGCTGGCGATCATGAACAGGCCCACCATCCGGGCGCGATGCGCCTGCGGGTACCACAGGGTCAGGACGTAGAGCACGCCGGGGAAGAACCCTGCCTCGGTCACCCCCAGCAGGAACCGCAGGACGTAGAACATCGCCGCGTTCTGGGTGAAGCCCAGGGCCAGGGTGACCAGGCCCCAGGTGAACATGATCCGCGCGAACCAGACCCGCGCGCCCACCCGGGCCAGGATCAGGTTCGACGGCGCCTCGAACAGGAAGTAGCCGATGAAGAACAGCGACGCGCCCAGGCCGTAGGCGGCCTCGCTGAGCCCCAGGGCCTGGACCATGTCGAGCTTGGCGTAGGACACGTTCTGCCGGTCGATATAGGCGATCAGGTACATCAGGCAGAACAGCGGCATCAGCCGCCGCGTCACCCGCCCGACCGTCGCGCGTTCCATGTCGGGGGACGGATCAGGCATGCGGGGACCTCTCTTGAACTGTCGTGTCCGCGGCCGGGACGGGGCGTCCGGGCGGGGCGGCGGATTGGCGCTGGATCAGGGCGTGGTCCAGCACGTAGTCGGCGGGAGCCTTCGCGGCGGGCTCGGTCGAGCGCAGGGCGCGCAGCAGCCGGTCCAGCGCCACGGCCGCCATCTGGCGCACCGGCTGGCGGACGGTGGTGAGCGGCGGCCACAGCGTGGTGGCCACGGTCGTGTCGTCGTACCCGACCACGGTCAGGTCGGCCGGCACGTCGAGATGGCGGCGGTGGGCCACCGAGACGGCGGCGGCGGCCATGTCGTCGTTGCTGGCGAAGATCGCGGTGGGCGGCGTGTCGGACTCCAGCAACTGCTCGGCGGCGCACAGGCCCGAAGCATAGGTGAAGGCGCCCGGGGCCAGGATCAGTTCGGCCCCCTTCACCTGAGCGACCGCCGCCCGCGCGCCTTCCAGGCGCTCGGCGCTGGAGGTCTGGTCGGGGTTGCCGGTGATGAAGCCGATGCGGCGATGACCGAGGTCCAGAAGGTGCTTGGTCAAGGCCTGGCTGGCCTGGCGGTCGTCGATGCGGACGTTGATCGCGTCGGCCGGGGGACGTCCCGCGGCGACCACCGCGACGGGCAGGTTGGCGGAACGGAGGACCTCGCGCACGATGACGCACTCGCCCAGCGGCGGGGCCAGGACCACGCCCTGGACGCCCGAGCCCAGCAGCCTCTGCAGCTCGTGCGGCGCCGGCGGCTGGCCGTTCTCGCCCCGCAGCAGGATCAGCCGCGCGCCGGCGTTGGTGGCCTCCTCGAACACGCCGATCAGGAAGTCGCTCATGAAGGCGGCGCTGGGATTGGAATAGATCACCCCGATCCGCAGCTCGCCGGCCATGACCAGGTTGCGGGCGGCCAGGTTGGGCTCGTAGCTCAGTTCTCGGATCGCGGCCTGGACGGCCAGGCGTGTCGGCTCGCGGACCCGGGCGTCGCCGTTGATCACCCGCGACACCGTCATGCGCGAGACGCCGGCCAGCTGGGCGACGTCGACGAGGGTGGCGCCCCGGGCGCGCTCCAGCCTGCTCAAGGGACAACCTTCTGAAGGTCCGCCGACGCCACGGCGACGAGGTGTTGGTCCGATCGTCGAGGTCGCAACCCCGACGCCGGGCCATAGGGGCGTGACGCGCCCGATAAGGCAAGCACGAGACGGCCCAGCTTCGGACGAGCGCTTCCAGCGGGCTTCCCGGCCGTCAAAAAAGTGCGCCCGGATCGACGCGGCAGGAGAGCCGTTTCGATCCGGGCGGCGCCGCCCAGGGGGAGGTGGTGGAAGCGGCTCAAGTTAGAATTCGTAGCGAAGACCGACGTGGTAGAACCGGCCCAGCAGGTCGTAGAGCGCCGGGTTGGCGTCGAGACCGGTATTGGTCTGCGGCGAGGGCGTCGGATCCTTGTTGAACAGGTTGGCGACCTTGAAATAGGCCTTCAGACCATCCCTGACCTCGTACGAACCGCTGAGGTCGACATAGGTCGCGCCCTTCATCCGGTTGTAGTCGATGGTCGGATAGTTGTTGTTGTCCGCCGCGCTTCTGCCGGTCGGGCAGCTGCCGGGGGCGCACTCGATGTACTGGCCGCCGATGACACCGTCGCTGAACCAGCGCTCCTGCAGGCTGAGCATGAACCGGTCGGAGGTCCAGGTCTGCACGGCCAGCACCTTCCAGTCCGGCGTGTTGCCCGAATTCTGGCCCGCGCTGTCGATGACGGAGCCGCCGGGGAAGCCCTGATTGGTGACGTACTTGTGCACGTTCGTCGCCAGGGCGCGCAGATCGAAGTGGCCCGGCACGCCAGGCATATCGAAGCGGTAGCTAGCCTCCATGTCGAAGCCGCTCGTCTTGATCGAGGCCAGGTTGAACACCTGGGCGGTCACGAACGGGGAAGGCTGGTTGAGGTTGAAGTTGCCGCAGTACTGCGTCAGGCCCGCATAGCAGAAGTTGACGACCTGCTGGGCGCTGAGGCTGGAGATGCCGCCGTTCAGCACGATGTTGTACCAGTCGACGGAGGCGCTGAAGCCAGGGAACCACTTCGGGTTGGAAAGGACCACGCCAAGCGAGACGTTCTTGGCGATTTCCGGCTTCAGGTCCGGGTTGCCGATCACGTTCTGCAAGAGCGTCAGCGCGCCGGGTCCCGCCGGTTGACCCGCGGGGGGCGTGCCGGTGGAGGGAATGGTGAAGTTGGGCTGCGTCGTCGTGACCGGCGCGGCGAACAGCTCCGACAGGTTGGGCGCCCGCACGTCGCGCGAGGTGACCGCCCGCAGGCGGATCCCCTCCAGCGGCGTGTCCCAGGTGCCGCCGACCTTCCAGGTATAGACGGTGCCAGAGGTGCTGTAGTCGGTCCAGCGGCCGGCCATGTTGAGGTTGGCCTTGCCGGCGGCTTCGGAGTCCACCAGCGGCACGTTCACTTCCGCATAGGCTTCCTTGACGCTGTATTTGCCGGCGCCCGAGTGATAGTTGCCCGCGAACCAGTTGTTGCCCTGGGTGTTCAGGATCGGGTCGGCCGGATAGTCGACGGTGTAGGGCGAGGCCGCCGAACCGTCGCCGTAGGGGTCGCCGTGAACGTGGTACTGCTCGCGGCGATATTCGGCGCCGACGGCCAGCGAGATCGGGCCGGCCCAGCCCTGGATCGGCTCGCCGGTGACGTTGATGCTGGCCACGTCCTGCTTCTGGACCGAGTGCTGGTACGGGCCGTTCTTTGGGGTGATGTAGGCCAGGGCCGCGTCGCTGGGCGTCTGGCCGCCGAACACGTTGATCGGCTGGCACCCGTTGGCCCGCGCGGTCGCGTCGGCGCAGACGATCTGGCCGTTCAGCAGGACCGCCTGGACGGCCTGCCGGTAGCGCGGGGTCAGCAGGATGTCGCGGACATGGATGTTCGTCGTGTTCTGGCCGTGCGTGTAGTAGGCGTCGTACGACCAGTCCTTGTCGAAGGCGTTGAACTTGCCGTCGGCGCCGATCACCGCGCGGACCTGGGTCCGGGTCGGATGGACCGAGATGTTCCGCGGCAGCAGCGCGTTGCTGGTGCCGAAGGTGAACTGGGTGATGCCGTTGTTGGCGCAGGCCGTGACGACCGAAGCCGGCAGGTACGGGTTGGAGCACTGCAGCGTCAGGCCGGTCGTGGCCGCGCCCGGATTGGGCTGGTTGGCGCTCTCGACGCGGGCGACGTTCAGGGTGCCGTAGATCTCGTTGTTGTCGTCGATGTCGTAGGCGACGCGGGTATAGCCGTTCAGGCGCTTGATCTCGGACTGCAGCGACGTGCCGACGCCGACGTTGCCCGACAGATCGCCGCCGACGCAGAAGCCGCCGTTCGAGTAGCAGTTGGTCACGTTGCCGGCGGCGTTCTTAACCGGCACGCCGTTCGAGCCGTACTGGAACTGGAACGGATTGCCGGCCTTGTCGAAGGCGGTGCCCTGCAGCGGCCCGGCGCTGATCAGGCCGTACTTGGTGTACTGATAGGCCTGGGCGTGCTCGCGATAGAGGTACTGCGGCGAGCCGTCGTTGGTGACGCCGCGGTTGACCAGGGTGGCGGTCGTGTACCAGTCGCGGTCGCCGGGCGCGTCCTCGCCGAACCCGCCGGCCGGAACGCCTTCCTCGTCATCATATTCGCCGCTGAGCTGCACGTGCAGCTTGCCGCCCATGAAGGACTTGCCGACCGCGACCTGGGCCAGGAACTGCTCGTTGTCGCCGTAGGTGGTGACGCCGGCCGCGAAGTTCGACTTGAAGCCCTCGAAGCGCTTGTCGGTGATGAAGTTGACCACGCCGCCGACCGCGTCCGAGCCGTACGAGGCCGAGGCGCCGCCGTTCACGACGTCGACGCGCTGGACCAGCAGTTGCGGGAACAGGCTGATGTCGGGGACGCCCGTGACGTTGGCCGGGACCACGCGCTGGCCGTCCAGCAGGGTCAGGGTCCGGATGGTGCCGAGGCCCCGCAGCGAGAACGAGGAGAGGCCCTGCTGGCCGCTCGAGGTGCTGAAGGTGCCCGTCGTCGCGCCGGTCGACCCCTGCAAGGAGGGCAGCTGGGCGATGGTGGTGAAGACGTTCGGCTCGGCGTTGCGTTGCAGATCCGCCTCGCCCAGGGCCTGGGTCGGCGTGGGGGCGGTGAAGTTGGTGGATTTGATCCGGCTGCCGGTGACGATGATCGTCTCCACGGTCGAGGATTCCTGCGCGGCGGCAGGCGCCGGCGCGGACGGCGCCGTCTGGGCGCTCGCGGCCCCCGCCATCGCCATCAACGCCACCGCGCTCGTCGCGAACAGAGCGCTCAAATAGGACGGTCCCCCGCCGGCGCGACCAACACCACTCATCCTGCTGCCTCCCTCATTTTCGTTGAGTCCATCGACCGATGGCCTTGAGGGAATTTGTCAGGCTAGCCGCGGGCAAACCATTAGACCATGGTCGTAGTCCCGGGCCGCGAGGGCGGCTTCAGCGCCCTCGCACCGCGTAAAGCGCGTGATGGGTCAGGACGAACAGGGTGCGCTTGTCCGCGCCGCCGAAGACCAGCTGCAGCGGCCGTTCGGGCACGTCGATGCGGCCCAGCTCCCGTCCGTCGGGGGCGTAGACGAAGACCTGGCCGTTGGCGACATAGACCCGCCCTTCGGGATCGGTCGCAACGCTCTCGCCGCCCCGATCGGCGAAGACCTTCAGGTCCGTCACCTCGCCCTGGGGCCCGACCAGGCCGCTGTAGGTCTTGTTCTCGGAACTGTTGGCGACGAACACCCGCTGGCCCGGCTTGGCCGTGGTGAAGCCGTAGGTGTCCAGCGAGTCCGAGAAGCGCAGGCCCCGGTAGTCGGGCGGCCCCTGCTGGAAGACGCGGTAGGCCGGCAAGGCCAGGCTGCCGTCGGGCGAGACGTATTCCTTGGCCTTGGGCAGCGCCATGTCGCGGGCGAACAGCTGGGCCAGGGTCGTGAACTGGTAGGTCTCCGGATCCAGCTGGTCCTTGAACTCGGCGTTGTTCCACCAGTTGACCGGCAGCACGGTCGCCGCCCCGGCATGGTCGGCGGTCGGGGTCGGCGCGATCACCGTGACCTCGGTGTCGGGGCTGCCCGGCTTGAAGCTGTAGACCGTGCCGTCGCGGCCGTCGGACGACAGGACCAGCAGGTTCCCCGAGCCGTCGACGGCCAGGTTGATCGGGTCCAGCGTGTTGTCGCGCACGATCGACAGCTTGCGCGCGTCCGACCAGCTGTAGATGCGCTGGTGGCGGCGGTCGGTGAAGTAGAGCGTCCCGGCCGCGTCCACGGCGCCGCCGCCCAGCGAGAAGAAGCCGTCGCCCAGCTTCTCGATCCGGGCCCCGGCGGGGAAGATCGAGGGCGTGACCGGCGACGGGTGGGCGGTCAGGTCCAGCACCGCGAACTGCCGCTCGCGCGCCTCCAGCCCGCTGGTGACGTCCTGGATGGCGTTCTCGTAGGGGTACTTGGTCAGGCGCAGGAAGGTCGCGCAGCCGTTCTCGTCGCAGGTGCTGAAGCCGCTCTCGCCGTTCACCGCCACGTTGCGGAAACGGATGTCCTGCGAGTTGTAGACCTTGACCGCCGCCGCCGCCGGCCGCCGCGTCCGGGTGACGCGATAGCCGTGGTAGTTGGCCACCAGGATGTCGCGGGAGTCGCGGATCTCCAGCGAGACGGTATCCTCGCCCTCCCCTGCCTCCTCCTCGGTCTGCGGCGCCAGGAGCTCCCAGTTGGCCACGCGGTTGAGACTGATCTCGGTGCGCACGTGGTGCTCGACCGAGGCCTGGTAGATGTAGCCGGGGGTCTGGGTGTCGGACACGTAGATGCCCGAATAGGCGTAGGTGCTGGGGCTCCAGATGTTGGCGAAGGTCCCGCCGCCGCCGTTGGTCACCCACAGGCTGGGATACTGGCCCGCCCAGCGCTTGGCCGGATCGGCGTCGGCCGTGGCGTTGGCGTTGTACGGATTGAACCGTTCGCCGTCGTACAGATTGGTGCCGTGGCCGCCCTGGAACTTGACGTCGTCGACCAGCGAGTTGGCGCCCGCCGTCCACAGCAGGGCCGTGGCGCGCGGATTGATCCCGCCGGTGTTGAGCCCCAGGCCGAAGACGATGTTGTCGCCCTTGTCCGCCGAGGCGACCAGGGCCTTGGGCGCGCCGGCGCCCTGGTAACCTTCGGTGCGGTCGGGCAGCACGATCTGGGTGAGGCTGGGGTGCAGGCCGATCAGCACGGTGTCGGGCCGCAGCTTCAGGGTGTCGGCGACGCGGTAGAAGCCGGTCGGGAAATAGACCACGCGATGGGCGTCGATCGCCTTCTGGACAGCGGCGGTGTCGTCCGTGGCGTTGTCGCCCTTGGCCCCCAGCGTGCGCACGTTCACCCAGTCGGCGACAGCCGGCAGGGCCCGGATCGCCGGGGTGCGCCGCGCCGGCAGGCCGGGAAGCGCCTCGGCCTTCATCTCGGTCTTGTAGGCGCCGACCTGGCCCAAACCCGGCAGGGTCAGGCCGTGGGTGAACGACGAAACGCGATAGGCCTTGCCCTTGCCGGCCTCGGTCTTGCCGCTGTCGCGGAAGCGGGCGAACACCGGGGTGTTGGAGGCCACGGCGTTGTCGAAGCCCACCTGGGTGTAGACGTTGTTCTCGTTGGAGATCACGACGCCGGCCTTGGAGACGTTCTCGAAGCGGACGTCCTTGCCCCACAGCCAGTCGCCGTAGCCGCGGTCGATCTCGATGCCGACCGGTGTGTCGCGCAGGGTCACATTGACCAGGGTCAGGCCGGCCTCGTGCTCGCGGATGGCCGCGTCGCGCTGGCCCTCGAAGGTGGAGTCCAGCAGCACGAAGCCCCAGGCGGGCGAGGTCTTCTCGGCGAGGATGCCGTAGCGCCCGCCCTTGAAATGCAGGTCCTCGGCCTCGTTGCCCACCTGGTACAGCCCCGCCAGGCCCGAGCCGATGTCGAACTCCATGTGGCTGACGAAGGCGTGCTGGGCGGCGTGGAAGCGGATCGCGGTCGCGGCAGGATTGCCGTCGCCGATCTTGAAGTCGATGTTGGCCATCGCGCTGTAGAAGGTGCCCGAATTGGCGTCGGCGATGGCCTTGTCGAACGGCACGCTGCCCGGGACCGGGAACGGCACGCGGCGGGCCGGGTCGCGCTTGGCCCCGGCGAAGATCACCATGTTGGCCACGCCCTTCTGGAAGCCCGCCGTCCTGTCGCCCAGTTCGATCACCGGGCGCGTGGCGCCGACGCCGAACACCCGCACGCCCGGCCACAGGAACAGCGTCTTGCTGATCCGGTAGCGGCCGGACGGCAGGAACACCACGCCGCCGCCGGGCTTGGCCGCGGCGGCGTCGATCGCGGCCTGCAGGGCGGCGGTGTCGTCGGCGCGGCCGTCGCCCTTGGCCTTGACCGTCACGGCGGCGGGATCGTCGGGCGCGGTCGCGAAGACCGAGACCGAAGCCCAGGCCGATCCGGCCGGGACCACGACGGACGCGATCGAAGCCGCGCCCAGCGCGACGAGCCAAGTCTTCATGGCGAAACTCCCCTACCCGCGACGAACCGCCGGATGTCGGCCCGTCGCGCGAACAAACGCAAGCCCCCGGTCAGGGCGTGACCGCATAGAGCGAATGATGGGTCAGGACGAAGAGGGTCTTCTTGTCCGGCCCGCCGAAGATCAGCTGCAGCGGCCGCTCGGGCACGTCGATGCGGCCGGCCGGCTTGCCGTCGGGCCCGTACTGGAAGATCTGGCCGTTGGCGACGAACACCCGGCCCTGGCCGTCGACCGCGACGCTCTCGCCGCCGCGATCGGCGAAGGCCTTCAGGTCGGTCAGCGTCCCGCCGGGGCCGATCTGGCCGCTGTAGGTCTTGTTCTCCGAGCCGTTGGTGACGAACACCCGCTCGCCGACCGCGCCGCCGATCAGGCCGTTGGCCTGCAGGCTGTCGGCCCAGCGCCAGCCCACATGGTCGGGCGGCCCCTGCTGCCACACCCGGAAGGCGGGCAGCGACAGGCTGCCGTCGGGCGAGACGTATTCCTGGGTCTTGGGCGTGCCGACGTCGCGGGCGAACATCTGCGCCAGGGTCGTGAACTGGTCGGTGGCCGGGTCGTACTGGTCCCGGAACTCGCCGTTGTTCCACCAGTTGACCGGCAGCAGGGTCTTGCCGCCCGCACGCGGAGACGCGGGCGTCGGGGCGATCATCGTCATCTGGTCCTTGGGACCGTCGGGATCGATCGAATAGACGCTGGCCTGCGGACCGTAGGACGACACCACCAGCAGCTTGCCCGAGCCGTCGACCGCCAGGTTGGTCGGGTCCAGCGAATTGTCGCGCACCACCTCCAGACCCTTGGCCGCCGTCCAGCGATAGATCCGCTGGAAGCGCTTCTCGACGAAGTACAGCGCCCCGTCCGCGCCCACCGTCGCGCCGGAGATCGACCAGAAGCCGGTTTCCAGCTTGCGGACCTTAGGGTCGGCGGCCGTGGCGACGGGCGACGGATCGCCGGTGACGTCCAGCACCGCGAACTCGCGTTCGCGCACCTCCTGCTTGCGGCTCTTGTCCTGGATGGCGTTCTCGAACGGATACTTGCTGGCCCGCAGATAGGTGCCGCAGCCGATCTGGTCGCAGAGGGCCACGCCGCTCTCGGCGTTGATGTGGACGTTGCGGAAGCGGATGTCGGTCGAGTTGAACAGCTTCACCGCCGTCTCGGCCGGATGGTACGACCGCGTCACCCGATAGCCGTGATAGTTGGCGAACAGGATGTTGCGCGAGTTGCGCACCTCCAGCGAGACGGCGTCCGGGCCGTCGCCGACCTCCTGCTCGGTCTGGGGCGCCAGGAATTCCCAGTTCTCGACATTGTCGAGCACGAACTCGTTGCGCACGTGGTGCTCGACCGAGACCTCGTAGATGTGGCCCGGCGTCTTGGTGTCGCTGATGTAGAAGCCCGCCGAGGCGAAGGTGTTGGGGCTCCAGACGTTGGCGAAGGTGCCGCCGCCGCCGTCGGTCACCCAGATGCTCGGGTACTGGCCGTCCCAGCGGCCGTCGGCGACGGGATCGCCGCTGCGGGCCTGCAGCGCGCCCAGCGGCTTGCCGTCCATGGTGGGCGTGCCGCCGCCGCCCATGATCTTGACGTCGGTGACCTGCGAGGTCGCGCCCGACCGCCACAGCAGGGCCGAGGCGCGCGGATTGACCCGGCCGGTGAAGATCCCGAGCCCGAACAGGATGTTGTCGCCGCCCTTGGGCGTCTCCAGCACGGGCGTCACCGGCCCGACGCCGGCGTGGCGCGGGTTGTCGTCGGGGATCACCAGCTGGGTCATGGCCGGGTGCAGGCCGATCAGCACGGTGTCGGGCCGCAGCTTCAGGGTGTCGGTGACCTTGTAGAAGCCGATCGGCAGATAGAGCACGCGGTGCGTGTCGATCGCCTTCTGCAGGGCGGCGGTGTCGTCGGTTTGGCTGTCGCCCTTGACGCCCAGGGTCCTGACGTTGGTCCAGTCGGCGACCGGCGGCAGGGCGCGCAGGGCCGGCGCGGACGCGGCCGGCAAGGCCTTCAGCGGCGTCACGTCGGCGACGGTCTTGTACTCGCCCGTCTGGCCCAGGCCCGACAGGGTCAGGCCGTAGGTGAACGCGCCCACCCGATAGGCCCGGCCCTTGCCGGCCACGGTCTTGCCGCTGTCGCGGAAGCGGGCGAACACCGGGGTGTTCGAGGCCACGGCGTTGTCGAAGCCGACCTGGGTGAAGACGCTGTCCTCGGCCGAGATCACGACCCCGGCCTTGGAGACGTTCTCGAACCGGACGTTCTTGCCCCACAGGCTGTCGCTGTAGCCGCGGTCGATGTCGATGCCGACCGGCGTGTTGCGGATCGCCACATTGACCAGGGTCAGGTCGACCTCGTGCTCGCGGATCGCCGCGTCGCGCTGGTCGTCGAAACTGGAGTCCACCAATGTGAACTGCCAGGCCGGCGAGGTCTTCTCGGTGACGATGCCGTAGCGCCCGCCCTGGAAGTGGACGTCCTCCATGATGTTGCCGGCCTGGTAGACGCCGGCGAAGGCCGAGCCCAGGCGGAAGTTCATGTGGCTGAGGAAGGCGTGCTGGGCCATGCGGAAGCGCACGCCCGCCGCGGCCGGATTGCCCTCGCCGATCTCGATGTCGATGTTGGCCATCGACGAATAGAAGGTCCCCGAATTGGCGTCGCGCACCTTGTCGGTCGGCGGGACCACGGTCGACACCGGTACGGGGATGTCGCCGACCTGGTACTGGTCGCCGCCCGTGAACACGATCATCGTGCCCACGCCCTTCTGGAACCCCGGCGTGTTGGGGGCCAGCAAGAAGACCGGCCGGGTCGCCCCCACCCCGAAGACGCGCACGCCCGGGGGCACCAGGATCGTGCGGCTCAGGCGGTAGCGGCCCGAGGGCAGGAAGACCAGGCCGTGGCCGGTGGGATCGCGCGCGGCGTCGATGGCCTTCTGGACGGCCTCGGTGTCGTCGGCGCGGCCGTCGCCCACGCCCTTGACGGTGATCGCGCGGGGATCGTCGGGCGCGGTGAGCAAGACAGAAGCGGCCTGGGCCAGGGCGGGAGTCGAAACCCCCAGGAACGCCGCCAGAAGGACCGCTCGCATGCCACTCTCCTCACCCTAATCCCTTATCGATAAGGAATCGCCGCCGCCGGGCCATCCTCGACCATGGTCGTAGTTACGCCTCGTCGGCGGCCCGGTAGAAACCGGTTTCCTATTGTGCGGCCGGCTTGTCGTTCGAGCGACGGGCCGGCCAGCTTTCAAGGAAGCCGCTTGCCGCCGCCATCCCGCCTCGCCCCGTCCGCCGGCCTCGCCATCATCGTCATGGGCGTGAGCGGCAGCGGGAAATCGACGCTCGGCGCCCTGCTGGCCGACAAGCTGGACAGCCCGTTCCTGGAAGGCGACGATTTCCACGACGCCCGCGCCGTCGCCAAGATGAGCGCCGGCCGGCCCCTCGACGACGACGACCGTTGGCCTTGGCTGGATCGCTTGGGCCGCGCCGTCGGCGAGACGGTCGCCGCCCGGGGCCAGGTCGTGGCGGCCTGTTCGGCGTTGAGACGCAGCTATCGCGAGCGCCTGCGCGACGCTATCGGCGCCCCGACGCGCTTCGTGCTGCTGGACGCCAGCTACGACGAACTCCTGCGGCGGCTCACCCGTCGCGCCGGCCACTACATGCCCGCCAGCCTGCTGGACAGCCAGCTCGCCACGCTCGAGCGCCCCGGCGCCGACGAGGCGGTCTTCACGCTCGACGCCGCCGCCCCGCCCGAACAGCTGTGCGACCTCGCCCAGACCTGGCTGGACGGCGCCCGCCACGACGTCCCGCGCTGGGCCGGCGACTCGGCGCGCGCCTAGGGCATCAGGCGCTTTCGTCCGCGCGACAGGTGCCAGCGCATGGCCAGGGCCGCGCCGTCGCCGTCCTGCGCGCGGATCGCCTCGACGATGAGTTCGTGCTCCCGCATCATCTCGGCGATCGCCTCGGGCGGCCGCGACCGCGAGATGTCGACGCCGGCGCGCATGATCCGGTCGACGTCGGGCTGCAGGGCCTCGAACGCCAGCAGGAAGGCGGGGTTGGCGGTGGCCTGCACGATGCGACGGTGCAGCTCCATGTCCTCGGCGTGGGCCGGGGCGTTCGACAGCAGCGCCTTGCGCAGATCCGACAGCGCCCCCTCGATGCTGGTCATCTCCTCGTCCGACCGCCGCGCCGCCGCCAGCCGCGCCGCCTCGGCCTCGAGCACGAAACGCACTTCATAGCTGCCCAGGGTCGAGGGCAGTTCGGACAGCGGCATGTAGGCGCCCAGCTTGTCCGACGGGCGATTCTTCACGAACGACCCGGCCCCGCGACGCGGCTCGGTGATGCTGTCGGCGGCCAGCCGGACCAGCGCCTCGCGCACGATCGTGCGCGACATGCCGAAGATTTCCGCCAGGCGCGCCTCGGACGGCAAGCGATCCCCGACCTCCATCCCGTCGGCGTTGATCATCTCGACGATGCCCGTATAGGCCCTGTCGGCCAAACGGCCCTCGCTCATCCACCCATCTCCACATTCGGCAAGCGCCGCCGTCGCGGGGGCGAGCTTGTTCCAACTCGCCACGCCCCGTCAAATCTGTATGACAGGTTTCGACATTACGCCTGTCAAAAACAAATGTTCACGTTCACATTTCGCAAATCGCTTGAACTTGTCCAACAGATAGCGTTACCATCCTGGAACACGACCCGCGTTCACCGACTCTGATCGGCGAACGGAAAACAAACGGGCGTCGCACCGCTGATGATGGCTGCGCTGGGATGAAACAGAGGGGTTCAAGCATGAGCACGACGGCAGTCCGCGTTATCGACCGCGATCTGGAAGCGGCGTTCGAGGAACTCACGCCGACCCAGCTGAAGGTGCTGGAAGGCGTCAATTCAGGCCTGCTGAACAAGCAGATCGCCTTCGACCTCGGCATCGCCGAGGCCACGGTCAAGGCCCACATGACCGCGCTGATGCGCAAGCTCAACGTCCACAACCGCACCCAGGCGGCGATCGCCGCCCAGGCCCTGGTGCACGGTCTGCGGTCCGTCGCCCGATAGACTCCGCGGCGCGGGCGGTCCCGGTTCGTCCGACGCCGGCCGCACAATCGCGAACAATCCCCAGCGCCACGAGGCCGCCCCTTGCCCGGCATCGGGAGGCGTAGTCTTTCCGGTATCCCGCAACCGAAGGATTCCGGCCATGACCTCAGCGCACCCCCAGGACAACGACCCGAGCCGCCGCGGCTTCCTCGGCGCGACCGCGCTGGCCGCCGCCTTCGCCGGACTGGCCTCCGGGGCGCGCGCCGCGACGCCGGTCCCCACCGCCTTCGACGCCGTCGAGCAGATCGACGCGGGCGTGCTGAACATCGGCTATGTCGAGATGGGCCCCAAGGACGGCCCGGCGGTGCTGCTGCTGCACGGCTGGCCCTACGACATCCACGCCTTCGTCGAGGTCGCCCCG
>NZ_JONW01000009.1 GCF_000712075.1 Caulobacter sp. UNC358MFTsu5.1 | reverse complement strand
ATTATGCGGCCGCCGGGAAACCCTGCGGGGAATAAAGATTTAGGTCGGCGATATCAGCGGCTTGTCCGTCGCGGTGACGGGGACATGCACTCACGGCAAGGCCTCTGCCAGTCAATCAACGACCGTGGTGTGAGTGCGTGTCCCCTCCTTCGGCCGCGGCGTCACAAGAGTAGACACCCAGCCTCAGCGGACGACTTGGGGGACACGCACTCACTCTAGGCGCTCTGCAAACCGGCCGGCGCACGGCCGTGAGTGCATGTCCCCGATCGCAATCTACCGCCCCTCGATCCAGAGGTTCAGGGGCTGCTTCTCCTCGCGGCGGACCAGGATGGCGTGGCCGATCGCGAACACCACGATCCCGATGATCAGGCCGCCCCAGAAGCCGGCGGGGCTGGCGAACCACAGGGTCAGGGTCGAGATGGTGGTGGCCAGGCCCAGCATGCACCATCGCAGGAGGATGCTGAATCCGTGATAGGTCTGCTCGTGGGCGAGCAGTTCGGGTTTTCCGGTGTCGTTGAAATCGGCGTCCATGCGTCACCTCCGCTTGTCGTTGAGGTTCGGACCGGGCCGTCGTACGCGGCCTCGGGCCGAACACTAGGAACACCCTAAGCCCGTTCCCGGTTTCGCGCGAGGGCGGTTGCGGCGGGTCGAAGCGTCGCCATATCCAACCGATGGGAACCTTGCAGGCCACGCTCGTCCTGACCGCCTTCGGCGCCGCCGTGATCCTGCTCTGCGTCTGGGGCGTCCTGGCGCTGCGTCGCTCCAAGCGGTCGCTGGCCCCGGTGGCGGGCATGCTGATGCTGCTGGGCGCCTTCTTCACCGCCGACCCGCCGCCGCCCCCGAGGTCGGAGACGATCGCCCGGGACGACGCCGACGAGGACGCCGCCGGTGATCCGGAGGAGCTGGAGAACTAGGCGGAGCGCGGTTTCACCGCCGGATTATTGCTTTTTGATCCGCTCATCCCGGCGAATGCCGGGATGAGCGGGTGGAAGGAATGATGATGGCCGAGAGGTGTGAGCGCCGCGCTAGGCCGCCAGCCGCGCCAGCACGACCCGCATCAGCGGAGCCAGCGCGATGTCGCCCGGCGCGGCCGGGTCGATCCAGGCCAGCTCCTCGATCTCGGCCCGGGCGGCGATCTCGCCCTCGACCCTGGCCAGATACGCCGCCGCGCGCACCGTGAAGCCGGGCTCGTTGGCGGCCGGCGCCTCGAAGGCGCCCAGCAGGGTCGCCGAGACCAGTCGGGCGCCGATCTCTTCCTCCAGCTCGCGGGCCAGGGCGGTCAGGTCGTCCTCGCCGGGCTCGCGCTTGCCCCCCGGCTTCATGAAGATCGCCGTGCCGCGCTTGCGCACCACCAGCATGCGGCCGGCCTCGTCGCGGATCACGGCGGTGACGATGTCGATGCTGGGCTGGGTCATGCGGCCAGCTTAGCGACGGCGGCGAGTCGCGTCCTAGCCCAGCTTCTCAGCCGCCCAGGGCGCGAAATAGGTGATGATCCCGGCGGCGCCGGCGCGCTTGAAGGCGGTCAGGCTCTCCATCACGGCGCGGTCGTGGTCGATCCAGCCGTTCTGGGCGGCGGCCTTGATCATCGCGTACTCGCCCGACACCTGGAAGGCGTAGGTGGGCATGCGGAACTCGTCGACCAGGCGGCGCAGGATGTCGAGATAGGGCATGCCCGGCTTGACCATGACCATGTCGGCGCCCTCGGCGATGTCGAGCGCCACCTCGCGGAGGGCCTCCTCGGTGTTGGCCGGGTCCATCTGGTAGGTCTTCTTGTCGCCCTGGCCGGCGCTGAGCTTGGCCGAGCCGATGGCGTCGCGGTACGGGCCGTAGAAGGCCGAGGCGTACTTGGCGGCGTAGGACATGATCATCGTGTCCTGGAAGTTGGCGCCCTCCAGAGCCGCGCGCAGCTTGCCGATGCGGCCGTCCATCATGTCGGACGGGGCCAGGATGTCGGCGCCGGCCTCCGCCTGCATCAGGCCCTGTTCGATCAGGCGCTCGATCGTCGGGTCGTTGAGGATCCTGCCGCCCTCGACCACGCCGTCGTGGCCGTGGTCCGTGAAGGGGTCCAGGGCCACGTCGCACATGATGCCGACCTCGGGGGCGGCGTCCTTCATGGCCTTGACCGCGCGGGGGATCACGCCGTCCGGGTCGGACGCGATCGAGCCGGCGGCGTCCTTCCGCGACCCGTCGATGTGCGGGAAGATGGCGATGGCGGGGATGCCCAGATCGCGGGCCCGCACGGCGGCCTTGGCGGCCTCCTTGACCGACAGGCGCTCGACGCCCGGCATCGAGGCGACCGGGACCACGCCTTCGCCCTCGTGCACCACCATCGACCAGATCAGGTCGGACGGCTCCAGCGTGGTCTCGCGGACCAGGCGGCGGGTCCAGTCGGCCTGACGCAGGCGGCGCAGGCGGGTGGCGGGGTAGGGGGCGAGCGGGGGCGTGGTCATGGGGCGAGGTTTCGCGCGCCAGGCGGCGCGAGGCAAGGCGGTTGGTTGCTTAAGGGCGCTTGCCCCGCCCCGCGATCTCGCCAATGGTCGCGCCAGGGCTGAATCGAAGGGGCGGACCATGAAGCGGTTTGTGTTGGCGATGGCGTTCCTGGCGACCTCCCTTTTCGCGACCTCCTTTTTCGCAACGGCGGCCCTGGCGCGACAGGCGCCCCCGGCCAGCTACTACGACGTCAAGGCGCCCGACGCCTGGTCGGGCGGGGTGAAGATGGTCGACATCGACACCCCCTCGGGCAAGTTCCGGGTCTGGACCAAGCGGGTCGGCTCCAACCCGAAGCTGAAGGTGCTGCTGTTGCACGGCGGCCCGGGCGCGACGCACGACTATTTCGAGCCCTTCGACAGCTACTTCCCGGCCCAGGGCATCGAGTACATCTATTACGACCAGTTGGGTTCGGGGCGCTCGGACAAGCCCACCGACACCAAGCTGTGGACCATCGACCGCTTCGTCGATGAGGTGGAGCAGGTGCGCAAGGCGCTGAACCTGGGTCCGGAGAACTTCTGCGTGCTGGGCCACAGCTGGGGCGGCGTGCTGGCGATCGAGTACGCGCTGAAACACCAGGCCAACCTCAAGTGCGTGGTCATCTCGAACATGATGGCCTCGATCCCGGCCTACAACGACTACGCCGAGAAGGTGCTGATGCCCGAGATGGACCAGGCCCAGCTGGCCAAGGTCAAGGCGCTGGAGGCGGCGGGCAAGACGTCGGACCCGGACTACATGGGCACGCTGATCCCGATGCACTACGAGAAGCACATCCTGCGCCGTCCGGCCGACCAGTGGCCCGAGCCCGTGACCTATGCGTTCGGCCAGCTGAACGGCGAGCTCTACACCCTGATCCAAGGACCCAGCGAGCTGGGCGCCAGCGGTCTGCTGGAAAAGTGGGATCGCTTCGACGATCTGAAGCGGATCACCGTGCCGACCCTGGTGATCGGGGCCCGGTACGACACCATGGACCCGGCCTATATGGAGAAGATGTCCAAGCAGCTGCCCAAGGGACAGTACCTGTACCTGGCCAACGGCAGCCACCTGGCGATGTACGACGACCAGGCGAACTACTTCGCCGGGCTGACCGCGTTCCTCAGGAAGCAGGAATAGCCGGGCTTACGGCGCGTAGCTGGCGGGGCCGTCGTTCTTGGCGGTGACGGCGTCGATGCGGTGCCAGGTCTGCGACTTGCACAGCAGGCCGCCCAGGACGCAGCCCTTGGCCTTCATGGTGCGGGCGTCGACGAACTCGGCGGTGCCGGTCAGGGTGACCTTCAGCGTCGGCACATAGACCTTGCCGCGCATGCTGCCGTGGCCGGTGGGTTCGAAGTCGCGCAGCAGCTGCTTGCCGACCAGGGTGTCCAGGCCGCTCTTGCGGGCGTCGGCTTCGGCCTTGGGGCTGGCGTAGACCACCGTGCCGCAGGTGCTGGACCCGCAGCTCTTGATCGCGACCCGGACATTGTCCTTGGGACCCGTCCAGACGCCCAGGTCGGCCGCCTGGACAGACGACACGCTGACAAGCGCCGCGACCGCGGCGAAAACGGCAGTGAACTTACGCATGACAGAAAGACGACGCCTCCGATAACCGCGATTTATACCGAGGACGCGGCGGTTCAAGGGCGGTGCGACATTTGGTTCCCGCTTTTCTCGCGGTGCGACATTCAAAGTCACCGAGTGAGATATGATTGACACAGTCGCCCGGGCGCGGCACGTCAGCGGCCAAGAAGGCGAGGGGATCACTCTGCCCCGCTTGGGAGGATTTCGCGCATGGATTTCGCGCTCAACGACGATCAACGCGCCATCCAGGACATGGCCTCGGGCTTCGCGGCGGAACGCCTTGCCCCGCATTCCGCCGAGTGGGACGAGAAGAAGCACTTTCCGGTCGACGTGCTGCGCGAGGCGGCGGGCCTGGGCTTCGCCGGCATCTACGTCCAGGACGACGTCGGCGGCAGCGGGCTGTCGCGCCTGGACGCCTCGATCATCTTCGAGGCCCTCAGCTACGGCGACGTGCCCACCGCGGCCTATCTGACGATCCACAACATGGCCTCGTGGATGATCGACCGGTTCGGCTCGGACGCGCTGCGTCAGCGCTACCTGCCGCGCCTGACGACCATGGAGCTGATCGCCAGCTACTGCCTGACCGAGCCGGGCTCGGGCTCGGACGCGGCCGCGATGCGCACGACGGCGCGGCTGGACGGCGACCACTACGTGCTGAACGGCGGCAAGGCCTTCATCTCGGGCGGCGGCGTCTCGGACGTCTACGTCGTCATGGCGCGGACCGGGGGCGAAGGCGCCAAGGGCGTCTCGGCCTTCGTGGTCGAGAAGGGGACGCCGGGCCTCAGCTTCGGGGCCAACGAGCGCAAGATGGGCTGGAACTCGCAGCCGACGGCGGCGGTGAACTTCGACGACTGCCGCGTGCCGGTGGCCAACCGCATCGGCGGGGAAGGCGAGGGTTTCCGCTTCGCCATGATGGGCCTGGACGGGGGACGGCTGAACATCGCATCGTGCTCGCTGGGCGGCGCGGCCTTCGCCCTGGACACCGCCAAGGCCTATCTCGAGAGCCGCAAGCAGTTCGGCAAGCCGCTGAAGGACTTCCAGGCCCTGCAGTTCAAGCTGGCCGACATGGCCACCGAGCTGGAGGCCGCCCGCCTGATGGTGCGCCGCGCCGCCCACGCGCTGGACAACAAGGACCCCCAGGCCACCAAGCTGTGCGCCATGGCCAAGCGCTTCGCCACCGACGCCGGCTTCCAGGTGGCCAACGACGCCTTGCAGCTGCACGGCGGCTACGGCTACCTGCAGGACTATCCGCTGGAGCGCATCGTCCGCGACCTTCGGGTGCACCAGATCCTGGAAGGGACCAACGAGATCATGCGCGTCATCATCGCCCGCGAGATGTTCCGCCAGTGAAGTCGGGCCGTCCGCCTTGGTCTTGGGTCGCGCTGACGGTTTCGACCGCGTTGTTGGGCCTATGCTTGATCCTGACTATGTTCTTCGTGGCGGGTTTCCGCCGAGGACTGGATGCGGACGGTGTTCCCCGGATGATGGAGGCGTCCGCATTGGATTTGCTGATGGGGATCGGGCTCATAGGCTTGATCGGGTCGCCGTTCATCGTCCTGGGCTGGTGGCTGGCGGGAAGGTTGGGGCGATCAGGCGCGTTCCCCGTCCTCGTCGCGGCGCCGCCGACGATCCTGATGTTCGTGAATCAGGCGTATTGGATCATCGACGAGGCCCTCGAGGCGCCGATGAACATCACGCCGTTCGAAGCCAATTCCTGGACCTATCCGCCCAACTGGCTCGAGCTGGCCGGGATCGGTCTGTCGTTCCTTTTCGCGGCGCTGGCCTATACGAAGCTGGCGCACGCGACGCGAGGAACGGGACTTCGATGATCTATCTCTGCCGCCACGGCCAGACGTTCCACAATCGCGAAGGCCGCATGCAGGGCCAGACCGAGTCCGACCTGACGCCGCTGGGCCGGGCCCAGGCCGGGGCCATGGGCGAGCTGTTGGCCTCGCTGATCGAGCGGCCGGCTGAGTGGCGCATCGTCGCCAGCCCGCTGCGCCGGGCGCGCGACACCGCCGAGACGATCGCCGCCCGCCTGGGCCTGCCGGTCGCGTTCGAGGACCGCCTGATGGAGGTCAGCGTCGGCGACTGGTCCAACCGCCTGCGCGACGACGTGAAACGCGAGAACCCGGCCCTGCTGTCCGACCCGGAGTGGGCGTTCAGGTCGCCGGGCGGCGAGACCTATGACGACATCATGGGCCGCGTCTCCGGCTGGCTGGCCGAGCAGCCGCCCGAGCCCGGGCGCAGGCTGATCGTGGTCAGCCACGGCATCGCCGGCTGGATGCTGCGCGGCGCCTACGCCGGCCTGCCGCGCGAAGAGGTCATCGCCCTGGACACGCCGCAGAACGCCATCTTCCGCCTGAGCGGCGGCGTGATCGAGCGCCTCGCCTGCGACCCCGTCGCCGAACCCGCCTAGAGTCACGGACCGCCATGAACGACCAGCCCGAAGTCCTTGTCCGTGTTGAGAAAAACGTCGGGCGCATCACGCTGAACCGGCCCCAGGCGCTGCACGCCCTGACCCAGAACATGTGCGAGCTGATGATCGCCGCCCTGCTGGACTGGCAGGACGATCCGGAGGTCTACATGGTCATGATCGACCATGCGGGCGAGCGCGGCTTCTGCGCCGGCGGCGATATCCGCATGCTGGCCCACAGCGGCGCGGGCGACGCGGTCGAGGCGCGGGCCTTCTTCCACACCGAGTACCAGCTGAACCACCTGCTGTTCACCTACGACACGCCCGTGGTCGCCATCCTCGACGGCGTGGTGATGGGCGGCGGGGTCGGGATCTCGATGCCGGCCCACTTCCGGATCGCCACCGAGCGCACGACCTTCGCCATGCCCGAGACCGGCATCGGCCTGTTCCCGGACGTCGGCGGCGGCTGGTACCTGCCGCGCCTGCCGGGCAAGGCGGGGCTGTGGCTGGCCCTGACCGGGGCGCGGATCAAGGGCGCGGACTGCATGCGCCTGGGCGTCGCCACCCATTTCGTCGAGTTCGGCGCCGTCGAGGGCCTGAAGAAGGCCATCGTCGCCGACCCGCGCCGCATTGAAGAGACGCTGAAGAAGTACCGCGCCGACGCCGGCAAGGCCTCGCTGGTCGGCTTCGAGCAGGACCTCAACCGCCTGTTCGTCGGCGACAGCGTCGAGCAGATCTTCGAATTCCTGGAGGCCGACAGCAGCGACTGGGGCAAGGCCCAGCTGGCGGTCATGAAGACCAAGTCGCCCCAGACCCTGAAGGTGGCCTTCCGCCAGCTGGAGGCCGGGGCGGCGATGACCGACTTCGCCCACAACATGGCCATGGAGTACCGGATCGGCTCGCGCGTCGTGCGCCGCCACGATTTCATCGAGGGCGTCCGGGCCGTGATCATCGACAAGGACAATGCGCCCCGCTGGGACCCGGCCACGCTTGAAGACGTCACCGACGCCATGCTGGATGATATTTTCGCGCCGCTGCCCAGCGATCAGGAATGGTCGCCGCTGACGTAGCGTGAATGCTGCGCTAGCTTGGGGGCAATCAAGAAGACGTCGTCGGAAGGAATACCATGCGTAAGCCGTTACTCAGCCTCGTCGCCGTGCTCGCCCTCGCGGGCTGCGCCACGACTCCCATGGGTCCGATGGCGCCGCCGCCGCCTCCGCCCGCCGACGCGCCCGCCGCGATCCCGGCCAACATCGCCGCGGCCCTGTCCGACCCGAACCGTCCGGCCGCCGACATGGTCCGCGACGAGAACCGCCTGCCGGGCCAGACCCTGTCGTTCGCCGGCGTCAAGCCGGGCGCCAAGGTGGCCGACCTGATCCCGGGCGGCGGCTACTTCACCCGCATCCTGTCCAAGGCCGTGGGGCCCAAGGGCCACGTCTACGCCTATGTGCCCGACGAACTGACCAAGCTGGCCAAGCGCGAGCCGGCCGTGAAGGCCATCGCCGCCGATCCGGCCTACAAGAACGTGTCGGTGATCCTCAACACCCTGCCCAACTTCGCCGCGCCGGAGAAGCTGGACCTGGTGTTCACGGCCCAGAACTACCACGACATGCACGACAAGTTCATGGGCCCGGCCGACCTGTCGGTGGTCAACCGCCAGGTCTTCAAGGCCCTGAAGCCGGGCGGCGTCTACCTGGTTCTGGACCACTCGGCCGAGCCCGGCTCGGGCCTGCGCGACACCGAGACCCTGCACCGGATCGACGCCGAGGCGGTCAAGCAGGAGGTCACCGCCGCCGGCTTCATCTTCGAGGGCGAAAGCCGCGTGCTGCGCGACCCGTCCGACACCCGCAAGCTCAGCGTCTTCGACCCGTCGATCCGCGGCAAGACCGACCAGTTCATCTACAAGTTCCGCAAGCCGGCCGGGGCGCGATGAGCAAACCCTCCTGGCGGCGCGGCGCGAGGATTGTCGCGCTGCTGGGAGGCGCCCTCGCGCTGACGATCCTGACCCAGGTCGGGGGCGTGGCGCTGCTCCTGACGGCCTGGCTGACCCGCCTGCGTCGCTGGCCGGCCTGGCTGTCGGTTCTGGGGTTCGTCGCGGTCTACGGCGTGGTCAGCTTCGTGGTCGTCCCCCCGTTGGCCGAGATCGGCGGCCGCGTGCGGCTGTCCTGCGTGGCGGGACCCGGTCGCCCCTACGCGGCGGTCAATCCGGGGCTCTGCGTCCTCAACAGGAACTATGCGACCCCCGAGACCGACGCGCTGGTCGCGGCCCTGGCGACCCATGTGGCGGATCGCTATCCGGGCACGATCACGCGCTTCCTCGACGCCGGCTTTCCGTTCTTCGACGGCTTTCCGCTGATGCCGCACCTGTCCCATCGCGACGGGCGCAAGGTGGACCTGGCCTACTACTATCGCGAGGCGGACGGGCGGCGGGTGCTGGACGGCGCGGCCAGCCCGATCGGCTATTGGGCGTATGAGGCGCCGGGCGCCGACGAGGCGCGGCCCTGCGCCCACGCCAAGCAGCCGAACCTGCGCTGGGATTTCGCGGCGCTGCAGTCGCGGGTGACCCGCCGGGCCGACCCCGAACGGATGAGCGCGGCCCTGGCCTGGCTGACCACCGAGGGGCGCGCCCATGGCCTTCGCAAGGTCTTGATCGAACCCCATCTGAAGCAGCGATGGGCTCCGGGTGTGGACATGGTCCGCTTCCAGGGCTGTCGGGCGGCGCGCCACGACGACCACCTGCATCTCGAACTGTCGAAATAACGAAAAGGCCGAATGGCCGAGCGTAACCGGAGGAGACCTCACATGACCCGCATCGCCTTCATCGGCCTGGGCAACATGGGCGGCGGCATGGCCGCCAACCAGGCCAAGGCCCAGCACCACGTCAGCGCCTTCGACCTGTCGGCGGCGGCGCTTGAGAAGGCCGTGGCGGCCGGCTGCCACGCGGCGGGATCCGTGGCCGAGGCGGTCAAGGACGCCGAGGTCGTGATCACCATGCTGCCCGCCGGGCCGCACGTGCGCGGCGTCTATGGCGAGCAGGTCCTGGCCCATGCGCCCAAATCGGCCCTGCTGATCGACTGCTCCACCATCGACGTCGACAGCGCCCGGGCCGTGGCGGGGCAGGCGAGGGCGGCGGGCTTCCGCTTCGCCGACGCGCCCGTCTCCGGCGGGATCATGGCCGCCGAGGCCGGGACCCTGGCCTTCATGGTCGGCTGCGACGCGGCCGATTTCGCGCAGGTCGAGGCGGCGCTGGCCCCGATGTCGCGGGTGACCATCCACGCGGGCGACCACGGGGCGGGGCAGGCGGCCAAGATCTGCAACAACATGCTGCTGGGAATCTCGATGCTGGGGACCTGCGAGGCCTTCGCCCTGGCCGAGAAGCTGGGCCTGGCCGCCGACCGGTTCTTCGAGATCGCCAGCAAGTCGTCGGGCCAGTGCTGGTCGGTCTCGACCTACTGTCCGGTCCCGGGCGTGGGGCCCTCGACCCCGGCCGATCGCGGCTACGAGGGCGGCTTCGCCACGGCCATGATGCTCAAGGACCTGAAGCTGGCCCAGGAGGCCGCCGCCAAGTCCGGCGCCTCAACCCCTATGGGCGCCCAGGCCGAGGCGCTGTACGCCCTCTTCGACGGCAACGGATTCGGCGGCAAGGACTTCTCGGCGGTGCTGCAACTTCTGCGCGGAAAAATTGCCGACCTTCATTGACACAGCCTTGGCGAGAGTTCTCTCTAGCGAAGCTGTCCGTTCGCGAAGGCGACGCGTCGATTGGTGTATTTGTGACGGCCAATATCTATCGGTAGGTATACGCCCTTATGTGGACAGGGCGCGTCGCTGGTGCGAAAAGCCGAGCCTTGAGAAGGGACCGATAGGACTCGTCAAAGTCCGTCGGGTGAAGTGACCATGGACTACAAAGCCGCGTTCCAGACCGCTGTGGACCAGATCCGCGAAGAGGGCCGCTATCGGGTGTTCGCCGATGTGAAGCGCCATCGCGGCGCCTTCCCGCGCGCCACCTGGACCCGTCCGGACGGCGGCGAGAGCGAGATCGTGGTCTGGTGCTCGAACGACTATCTGGGCCAGGGCCAGAACCCCGTGGTGCTGGACGCCATGCACGCGGCGATCGACAACCACGGCTCGGGCTCGGGCGGCACGCGCAACATCTCGGGCACCAACCATCACCACGTCGAGCTGGAGGCCGAGCTGGCCGACCTGCACGGCAAGGAAGCGGCCCTGCTGTTCACCTCGGGCTACGTGTCCAACGAGGCCAGCCTGTCGGCGCTGCAGAAGATCCTGCCGGGCCTGATCATCTTCTCCGACGCCCAGAACCACGCCTCGATGATCGCCGGCATCCGCAACGGCGGCTGCCAGCGGCACATCTTCCGCCACAACGACCTGGCGCACCTCGAGGAACTGCTGATCGCCGCGCCGGCCGACGCGCCCAAGCTGATCGCGTTCGAAAGCGTCTATTCGATGGACGGCGACATCGCCGACATGGCCGGCACGGTGGCCCTGGCCAAGAAGTACGGCGCCATGACCTATCTGGACGAGGTCCACGCGGTCGGCATGTACGGTCCGCGCGGCGGCGGCGTCGCCGAGCGTGACGGCCTGATGGACCAGATCGACATCATCGAAGGCACCCTGGGCAAGGCGTTCGGGGTGATGGGCGGCTACATCACCGGCGACGCCGTGGTGATCGACGCCATCCGACTGGTCGCCTCGGGCTTCATCTTCACCACCTCGCTGCCGCCGGCCCTGACCGCCGGGGCCCTGGCCAGCGTGAAGTACCTGAAGCAGCACCCGGAGGTCCGCGAGGCCCACCAGGAGCGCGCCAAGACCCTGAAGGCGATGTTCAAGGCCGCCGGCCTGCCGGTGATGGAGAACGACAGCCACATCGTGCCGGTGCTGGTGGGCGACCCCGTGCACTGCAAGATGATCAGCGACATGCTGCTGGCCGACCACGGCGTCTATGTGCAGCCGATCAACTATCCGACCGTCCCGCGCGGCACCGAGCGCCTGCGCTTCACCCCCACGCCGTTCCACACCGACGACATGATGCGCAAGCTGGTCGTGGCGATGGAAAAGCTGTGGGCCCACTGCAACGTCGCCCGCATGGGCGGCCACGCGGCCTAGAGGAAACGCTTCTTCTTCGAATTCCGAACGGACCTACCGCCCCCGCATCTTGCCCTTGCCCAGTCCGATGGACTTGGCGAAGTCGGACCGACGCTCGGCGTAGGCCGGGGCCACCATCGGATAGTCCCCCGGCAACGACCATTTGCGCCGATATTCCTCGGGGCTCATGTCGTAGTGGGTGCGCAGGTAGCGCTTGAGCATCTTCAGGCGCTTGCCGTCTTCCAGACAGACGATGTAGTCGCGCTGCACCGAGCGCGAGACCGGCACCGCGGGCTTGGCGCGTTCGGCCGCCGGTTCGGACGAGGTCGATCCCAGGGCCGACAGCGCGCCGTGCACCGAGCGGATCAGGTCGGGGATCGCCGTGCGGGCCACGGTGTTCTGGGCGACGTAGGCGGCCACGATGCTGGCGCTGAGGCCCAGGATGTCGACGTCCTCGTCATTGGTCGCCGCCTCGCCGTACGCCGTCGCCATACCCGTTCCGCCCTGTCTGTCGATCTGTTTGAAAGTCGCCAAAACGCCCGGCGCGCCAGGTGGTCCTGGCGCCGGCGTCTGACCAACGCTTCGGCGCGCCGCGCGGTTCCCGGATTGATCACAGCGCGAAGGGCGGTAAAGAGAGCGCGACCGAACTCCGCCCGAGTCCTTTCCTCCAATCTCCCAGCCCCAGGAGAGCGTCCATGACCGCACCGGCCAACAACATCACCGCCGACAAGAGCGCCTTTTTCGGCGCCGATCTGGCCGCCGCCGACCGCGACATCTTCGACCGGATCGGGCTGGAGCTGAACCGCCAGCAGAACCAGATCGAGCTGATCGCGTCCGAGAACATCGTCTCGCGCGCCGTGCTGGAGGCCCAGGGCTCGATCCTGACCAACAAGTACGCCGAGGGCTATCCGGGCAAGCGCTACTACGGCGGCTGCGAATACGTGGACGAGATCGAGACCATCGCCATCGAGCGGGCCAAGGCCCTGTTCGGCGCCGGCTTCGCCAACGTCCAGCCGCACTCGGGCTCGCAGGCCAACCAGTCGGTGTTCATGGCCCTGCTGCAGCCGGGCGACACCTTCCTGGGCATGGACCTGGCCGCCGGCGGCCACCTGACCCACGGCTCGCCCGCCAACCAGTCGGGCAAGTGGTTCAAGCCGGTGTCCTACACCGTGCGCCAGCAGGACCAGCTGATCGACTACGACGCCGTCGAGGAGATCGCCAAGGCCGAGAAGCCCAAGCTGATCATCGCCGGCGGCAGCGCCTACAGCCGTCAGATCGACTTCGCCAAGTTCCGTGAGATCGCCGACAGCATCGGCGCCTATCTGATGGTCGACATGGCCCACTTCGCGGGCCTGGTGGCCGGCGGCGTGTTCCCCAGCCCGATCCCGCACGCCCACGTGGTCACCACCACCACCCACAAGACCCTGCGCGGCCCGCGCGGCGGCATGGTGCTGACCAACGACGAAGCCATCATCAAGAAGGTCAATTCGGCCGTGTTCCCCGGCCTGCAGGGCGGTCCGCTGGAGCACGTCATCGCCGCCAAGGCCGTGGCCTTCGGCGAGGCGCTGCAGCCGGCCTTCAAGGCCTACGCCCAGCAGGTGATCGACAACGCCAAGGCCCTGGCCGAGGCGCTGCAGGGGCAGGGCGTCAACATCGTCTCGGGCGGCACCGACAGCCACCTGATGCTGGTGGACCTGCGTCCCAAGGGCGTGACCGGCCGCGACGCCGAGCACAGCCTCGAGCGCGCCCACATGACCTGCAACAAGAACGGCGTGCCGTTCGACACCGCGCCGTTCACCGTGACCTCGGGCATCCGCCTGGGCACGCCGGCCGGCACCACCCGCGGCTTCGGCACGGCCGAGTTCACCCGCGTGGGCCAACTGATCGGCGAGGTCGTCAACGGCCTGGCCGCCAACGGTCCCGCCGGCAACGAAGCGGTCGAGGCCAAGGTCCGCGAGGAAGTCCTGGCCTTGACGGCCCGGTTCCCGATCTACAACTAATAGGCCCCATCTTGGTCGGGAGGGCCTAGATCATGCGTTGCCCGTTCTGCGGCCACATGGAAAGCCAAGTGAAGGACAGCCGCCCGTCGGAAGACGGCGCGGCCATCCGCCGTCGCCGGCTGTGCCCCGAGTGCGGCGGCCGCTTCACCACCTTCGAGCGGGTGCAGCTGCGCGAGCTGACCATCGTCAAGCGCTCGGGCCGGCGCTCGCCGTTCGACCGCGAGAAGCTGGTGCGCTCGATCTCGCTGGCCATGCAGAAGCGTCCGGTCGATTCCGAGCGGATCGAGCGGATGGTCAACGGCATCGTCCGCCAGCTGGAGAGCCAGGGCGAGACCGAGCTGCCGTCGTCGGCGGTGGGCGAGATGGTGATGAAGGCGCTGAAGTCTCTCGATGACGTCGCCTACGTCCGCTACGCCTCGGTCTATCGCGATTTCCGGGAAACTAGCGATTTCGCAAAGTTTCTCGGGCAGGAAGGCCTGAGCGACGTCGCCGAAGACGAACTATAGGCGCATTCTACGATTCGGTTTTCGGCGGCCTAGTCGTCACTCTACACTCGGATTCGGCGGCGAAGCCGCCGAGCGGCTACGATTGGATTTGGCGACGGCGCCGTTTGGTGCGAAGTGAGCGGTCCCGTCGAGGAGAATTCTAAGGACTATGGTGGAAGACAAGATTCGCCTGCTGATCGTGGAGGCCCGGCGTTATTCGGGGCTTTCCGACGCCTTGCTGCAAGGCGCGGCGGCGGCGATCGACGCCCAGGGCGCCGATTACGACGTGATCACCGTGTCCGAGGCGATGCAGATCCCCGCCGCCATCGCCCTGGCCGAGGAGGCCGGTCACCGGCCCGTCGGCGTGCGCTATGACGGCTTCGTGGCGCTGGGCGTCATCATGCGGGGCGAGACCTACCACTCCGAGATCATGGCCAACGAGACCGCGCGCGGCCTCAACGACCTGTCGTTCGGCAAGCGCCTGGCCATCGGCTACGGCGTGGTCAATGTCGACGAGGAAGACCAGGCCTGGACCCGCTCGCGCGCCTCGGAAGGCGATCGCGGCGGCAAGGCCGCCCAACAATGCCTGGAGATCGTGGGCTTGAAGCGTCAGCTGCTGGGGCAAGGCCGATGAGCCGCGGCGACCGCATCCAGCCGCGCTCGGTGGCCCGCCTGGCCGCCGTCCAGGCCCTGTACCAGATGGAAGTCTCCGGCGTCGGCGTCGACGCCGTCGTGCGCGAGTTCTCCGAGCACCGCTTCGACCGCGACGTCGACGGCCCCGACGGCGATCGCCTGGCCCAGGCCGACGAGACCTTCTTCGCCGAGCTGGCCAAGGGCGTCGTCGCCCATCAGGCCGCGGTCGACCAGGCCATCGTCAAGCGCCTGGCCTCGGGCTGGAAGCTGGAGCGCCTGGACGCCACCGCCCGCGCGGTGCTGCGCTCGGGGGCCTACGAGCTGATGCATCGGCCCGACGTGCCGAAAGAGGTCGTGATCGACGAATATGTCGAGATCGCCAAATCCTTCTTCGAGGGACCGGAATCCGGTTTCATCAACGGCGCCCTGGACGCCATCGCGCGTGACGCCAGAAGCTGACGACGATTGGTTCGACGAGCCGACGGCGCAGGCGCCGGCGGTCGATGACGCATGGTTCGACGAGGCCGCGACGCCCGCCGCCGCGCCGCCCGTCGACGAATTCGGCCTGATCGAGCGGCTGCTGCGGCCGCTGACCCGCGGCGACCGCGCGGCCCTGGACCTGCTGGACGACGCGGCCGTGCTGCCCTCGCGCCCCGGCTACGACCTGGTGATCACCAAGGACGCCATGGTGGCCGGCGTGCACTTCCTGGCCGGCGAGGACCTGGACCTGGTGGCCAAGCGGCTGCTGCGCACCAACCTGTCGGACCTGGCCGGCAAGGGCGCGGTGCCCTACGGCTACTTCCTGGCGGTGGGCTGGCCCTCGGGGACCACCCTGACCGACCGCGAGACCTTCGCGCGCGGCCTGGCCGAGGACGGCGAACTCTACGACATCAGCCTGCTGGGCGGCGACACGGTCACCACCTCGGGCCCGATGGTGGTCTCGGCCACCTTCCTGGGCTGGGTGCCCAGCGGCGACGCCGTGCTGCGCAAGGGTGCGCGGGTCGGCGACCGCCTGATGGTCTCGGGCACGATCGGCGACGGCTGGCTGGGCCTGCTGGCCCACTGGGGCGAGGTCGAGGACCCCGACGGCGGCCTGGTGCGCCGCTATCGACTGCCACCGCCGCGCCTGGCCATCCGCGACGCCCTGCGCGCCTACGCCCGCGCCGCCGCCGACGTCTCCGACGGCCTGCTGGCCGATGCGGCCCATGTGGCCAAGGCCAGCGGCCTGCGGGTCAATGTCGATCTCGACCGCCTGCCGCTGTCGCCCGGCGCCCGCCACTGGCTGGGCGCCCAGCCGGAAGCCGGCGAGGCGCGGATGTCGCTGGCCTCGGGCGGCGACGACTACGAGATCGTCTGCGCCGTCGACCCCACCGACGTGGCCGCCTTCCAGGCCGCCGCCATGGCCGCCGGCGTCCCCGTGCGCGACATCGGCGAATTCGTGGAAGGCGAGGGGATCTGCGCCCTGTTCAAGGGCAAGGACATCACGCCCGAACGCCTGGGCTGGCTGCACGGCTAAGGCCGGTAGCAAAACCTCAAGCCTTCTCGGTTAACAGGCGGAGCATGACCCGCCCCATCGCCGCCTCCCGCCGCGCCTTCCTGACCGTCTCGCTGGCCCTGCTGGCGACGCCCGCGCTCGCGCGCTCGGCCAAGAAGGAGAAGAAGGGCAGCAAGGAAGGCGAGGGCGAGGAAGCGCCCGATCCGGTGATCAAGCTGCAGTCGATGGCCCTGCCGATCATCGCCAACGGCAAGCTGGTCAACTACGTCTTCGTGCAGATGACCATCACCCTCAAGGACGGCGTGCCGACCACGGTCTTCGACGAGAAGGAGCCGGTGCTGCGCGACGCCATCGTCCGCGAGGCCCACGCCAAGCCGTTCATCCGTCCCGACAGCTACGTCGCCCTCGACGAGGGACGCCTGAAGGCCTCGGTCCTGCGCCAGGCCAACGGCCTGATCGGGCCGGGCAAGGTGGCCCTGGTGACGGTGGTCAAGCAGACACCGCGCAACTTCATCCCGCCGCCGCCCAAGCCCGGGGCACAGACCAAACCCGCGCCCAGCGCCGCGCCGGCCGGCGACCCGAACCTGGTCCCCTAGCCGCCACGGGGCGCCAAAGGGCCGTCCGGCGGCCTCCGCGCGGCCGCGAGCTCAAGTGAACGCCGTTCCCGCAACCGGTTGACACCTGCCGGTCAACTGGCACTGTCCTGCCCTTGGCGTCGCGACGGCGCCACAGGGAGCATCGAGGGGGCAAGAGGCCATAGGCCCGCCCGCCGTGTGCGGCCGGGGGCGGTCTCTTCGATCGTGATCCTGTCGGGGCGGCGAACCCTCTCGTGATTTGAAACGCGAAAGAGGGCGACTTACCGATGAGTTCTTGGCTTTACGTGGCCATAGGGGCCGGGCTGCTGGCGGTGCTGTACGGCGCCGTGCAGACGGCGTCTCTGATGCGGGCCTCGGCCGGCAATGCGAAGATGCAGGAGATCGCCGCGGCGATCCAGGAAGGGGCCCAGGCCTATCTGAACCGCCAGTATACGACGATCGCCATCGTCGGCGTGGTGGTCATCGCCCTGCTGGCCTTCTTCTTCAAGTCGTGGGAACAGCCGGTCGGCTTCGCCCTGGGCGCGATCCTGTCGGGCGCGGCCGGTTTCGCGGGCATGCTGATCTCGGTGCGCGCCAACGTCCGCACCGCCCAGGCCAGCTCCGAGAGCCTGGCCAAGGGCCTGTCGATGGCCTTCACCTCCGGCGCCGTGACCGGCATGCTGGTGGCGGGCTTCGCCCTGATCGGCGTGGCCGGCTACTTCGCCGTGCTGCTGCAGACGGGCCATGCGGGCACCGACCGCGTGGTGGTCGACTCGCTGGTCTCGCTGGGCTTCGGCGCCAGCCTGATCTCGATCTTCGCCCGTCTGGGCGGCGGCATCTTCACCAAGGGCGCCGACGTGGGCGGCGACCTTGTGGGCAAGGTCGAGGCCGGCATCCCCGAAGACGACCCCCGCAACGCCGCGACCATCGCCGACAACGTCGGCGACAATGTCGGCGACTGCGCCGGCATGGCCGCCGACCTGTTCGAGACCTATGCGGTGACGACGGTCGCCACCATGGTCCTGGCGGCGATCTTCTTCCGCGGCACCGAAGCGGTGAGCTCGATGATGCTGCTGCCGCTGGCCATCTGCGCGGTCTGCATCGTCACCTCGATCATCGGCTCGTTCGCCGTGCGCCTGGGCAAGAAGCAGAACATCATGGGCGCCCTCTACCAGGGCCTGATCGTCACCGGCGTGCTGTCGATCCCGGCCGTGGGCTGGGTGATCTTCCAGCTCGTGCCCGAGGCCGTCATGGTCGCCGGCAAGAGCGTCAGCGCGGGCGACCTGTTCCACTGCGGTCTGGTCGGCCTGGCCGTCACGGCGGCCATCGTGGTCATCACCGAGTACTACACCGGCACCAACTTCCGCCCGGTGAAGTCGGTGGCCCAGGCCTCGGTCTCGGGTCACGGCACCAACGTGATCCAGGGGCTGGCCATGTCGCTGGAATCCACGGCCCTGCCGGCCCTGACCATCATCATCGGCATCCTGGTGACCTATAACCTGGCGGGTCTGTTCGGCATCGCCATCGCCACCACCACCATGCTGTCCCTGGCCGGCTTCATCGTCGCCCTGGACGCCTTCGGCCCCGTCACCGACAACGCCGGCGGCATCGCCGAAATGGCCGGCCTGCCGGCGGAAGTCCGCGTCACCACCGACGCCCTGGACGCCGTGGGCAACACCACCAAGGCGGTGACCAAGGGCTACGCCATCGGTTCGGCCGGCCTGGGCGCCCTGGTGCTGTTCGCCGCCTACACCGAAGACCTGAAGTTCTTCTCGGCCCACGCCGAGGCGGGCAGCTTCTTCGACGGCATGGGTCCGGTGACCTTCGACCTGTCCAACCCCTATGTCGTGGTCGGTCTGCTGTTCGGGGGGCTGCTGCCCTTCCTGTTCGGCGGCATGTCGATGACGGCCGTGGGCCGGGCGGCCGAGTCGGTCGTGGCCGAGGTGCGCCGTCAGTTCCGCGAGAACCCGGGCATCATGACCTACCAGGTCAAGCCCGAGTACGGCAAAGCGGTCGACATCCTGACCAAGGCGGCGATCCGCGAGATGATCGTGCCGTCGCTGCTGCCGGTGGTCTCGCCGGTGGTGCTGTTCTTCGTGATCCAGGCCATCGCCGGCAAGGTCGACGCGTTCGCCGCGCTGGGCGCCATGCTGATGGGCGTGATCGTCACCGGCCTGTTCGTCGCCATCTCGATGACCAGCGGCGGCGGCGCCTGGGACAACGCCAAGAAGGTGATCGAGGAAGGCTTCACCGACAAGGACGGCGTCCTGCACAAGAAGGGCGGCGACACCCACAAGGCGGCCGTCACCGGCGACACCGTCGGCGACCCCTACAAGGACACCTCGGGTCCCGCCGTGAACCCGATGATCAAGATCACCAACATCGTGGCCCTGCTGCTGCTGGCGGTGCTGGCCCACGGGATCTGATCGGTTCCAACGGCCTGACATGACGACGCCCCGGAGGTTTCCCTCCGGGGCGTTTTCAGTTCAGGGGATCGGCGCCGGCCTTAGCCGTGACGACGATAGTCCTGACGGTCGTGACGCTCGACCTGGATCTGGCGGCTCAGGCGGTCGAAGCGGGCGTCCAGGTCGGCGCGCTCGCGCATCGACAGGCCGTTCGACCGGCGATAGCTGGCTTCCAGGCGGGCGATCGAGCGGAACTCGCCGCGCAGGCGCATGGCTTCCGAGCGGGTCAGCGAGCCGTTGCGGACGCCCACGTCGATGCGGTGGTCCAGGTTGGCCTGGCGCTGGTTGATCGACTGCCAGGGCTGGGCCTGGGCGGCCAGCGGGGCGGCGGCGACGGTGGCCAGGGCGGCCAGGGCGAGAAGAGTGCGCTTCATGATGTAGTTCTCCGACGATAATCTGTCGGGCGCCCGACGCGTCCGATGGAGGCCATAAAGCGCCACCCTGGCTGAACGTTCCCAGAGGCCGTCGTTGTCTTCCGTTCATGTGGCGGGTTGTCGCGGGGGAGGGCCTTGCGCCGGTGAACGGAACGCCGGCCGGGCCGTTGTCTCCCCGGGCCAAGCTTGTGGCCGCGTTTGGGGCGACGGCGCGTGACCTTGCAGCAGGGACTGTCTTTCGGCCTGATCGGCGCGACCGTGCTGTGCTTCATCTGGGGACGCTGGCGCTACGACCTGATCGCCCTGGGAGCCCTGGCGGTCGGCGTGGTGTGCGGCCTGATTCCGATCAAGTCGGCCTTCGAGGGATTTTCCAACGACATCGTCGTCATCATCGCCAGCGCCTTGGTGTTGAGCGCCGCGATCGCGCGTTCGGGCCTGGTCGACACCCTGATGGCGCCGCTGCTGCCGCATCTGAAGGACGAGCGCACCCAGACGCCCGTGCTGGCGACCGTCACCACCCTGCTGTCGATGGCGACCAAGAACGTCGGGGCCCTGGCGCTGATGATGCCATCGGCCCTGCGCATAGCCCGCAACACCGGGGTGTCGCCCGGTCGCCTGCTGATGCCGATGTCGTTCGGTTCGCTGGTGGGCGGCCTGGCGGTGCTGGTCGGCACCTCGCCCAACATCATCGTCTCCGAAGTCCGGCAGGAGGCGCTGGGCAAGCCTTTCGCCATGTTCGACTTCATGCCGGTGGGCGGGACCCTGTCGGTGCTCGCGATCCTGTACCTCGCCTTCGCCTATCGGCTGCTGCCCAAGGGACGGGCGGCCGCGATCGATATCGACGCGGCCCTCGCGGCCAACGCCTATGTCACCGAGGTCGAGGTCCCCGAAGGCTGGAGCTATGAGCGTTCGCGGGTGGCCGACCTCCAGAAGGCCGCCGGGGAAGCGGTCGCCGTCGTGGCCGTACTGCGCGGCCGCAAGCGCATCGCCTCGCCGCACCCCAACCGCAAGCTCCTGGCCGGCGACGTGCTGCTGCTCGAGGGCCAGCAGCAGGAACTGAACGAACTGATCGTCAAGGCCAGGTTGAAGCTGACCGACGCCGACCGCCCCGTCGTGATGGACGAACCGGCCGACGAGGTTCGGGTGGTCGAGGCGGTGATCGGCGCGGAGTCCGATCTGATCGGCCAGACCGCAAGGGGTCTGACGTTGAACCAGACCTACGGCGTCAACCTGCTGGGCGTCAGCCGGGCGGGCTATCGCATGGCGGGCCGCCTTGCGACGATCCGGATGAAGGCTGGGGACATCCTCGTGTTGCAGGGCGCCGAGCAGTTGCTGCCGAACGCCCTGCAGGCCCTGGGCTGCCTGCCGTTGGCCGAGCGCGAGGTGCGGCTGGGAGGCTTCCGCCACGCTTTGCTGCCGACCGCGATTTTGGCCGTGGCCATGTTGCTGGTGGCGTTCGGCGTGTTGCCCGTGGCCGGCGGCTTCTTCGCGGCGGCGGTCGTGGTGGTCGCCACCGGGGCCCTGCGGATGCGCGAGGCCTATGCGGCGCTGGACGCTCCGGTCCTTGTGCTCGTGGCGGCCCTGATCCCCGTCAGCGACACGGTCCAGGCCAGCGGCGGCACCGACCTGATCGCCGCCTGGCTGTCGGGCGCGTTCCACGGCCTGCCGCCGCTGCTGACGCTGACGGCGATGATGGCGGTGGCCATGGCGGCCACGCCGTTCCTGAACAACGCCGCCACGGTGCTGATCGTGGCCCCGATCGGCCTGGAGTTGGCCAAGCACCTGGGCCTGAGTCCGGATCCGTTCCTGATGGCCGTGGCGGTGGGGGCGGGCTGCGACTTCCTCACCCCGGTCGGTCACCAGTGCAACACCCTGGTGCTGGGGCCGGGCGGCTATCGGTTCGGGGACTACGCGCGGCTGGGCGCGCCGCTCACCGTGCTGATCCTGCTCGTGGCGCCCGCGCTGATCGCCCTGGTCTGGCCGTTCGCGGGCCGCTGAGGCGGATCAGTAGCAGTCTTCCGGATCGAGGATCGGCTCGTCGGCGACCTGGCCGTGGGCGTCGGTGAACACCTGGGCCTTGGCGGTCTCGGCCACGCCGCGCCGTTCCTCGCCCTGATAGTCGTAGTCGATCTTGCGCCGCCGGCAGGGGCCGAAATAGGCGGCGGTGCGCACGAAGTCGCGCGGATTGTTGATCACCTCGTTCAGGCGGTGCAGCACGCCCTTGGCGGTGAGGGGCTTGGCCAGGAACTCGGTCACCCCGGCCATGCGGGCCTCGTCCAGGCTGGCGCGGGTGGCGTGGCCGGTGACCATGATGATCGGCGTGTAGGGATTGTTGCTGGCCGGCGAAGTGCGCACCCAGCGGATGAAGGCCAGGCCGTCGACCGGCTGCATCATCAGGTCGGTGAAGATGATGTCGACCTCGCGCTCGGTCACGATCTTCAGCGCCTCGACGCCATCGCTGGCGACGAAGATCTTGCGGATGCCCAACGACTTCAGGACCGTGGCGATGATCTCGCGCATCGGCTCGTTGTCGTCGATGATGAGCACCGTCAACGGGCGCAGATCAGGCGCGCTCACAGTCATTCCCCCGGAAGTCGCAGCGCCACGATACGCTGCCGCAGGCTTACTTCCGGAGATTGTATCCGTCGTCGTTTAGAAACCGTTGACGGATTGACAAATTGTCGCGGGATTTCAGCCGCTTATGCTTAACGCATCGTACGGTGAAGCTTCCGTTGGGGAAGGCCTAGCGGCGGTCCTGCGGACGGTTGCCGGGGGTGTCGTCGTCCTGCGGCAGCATGCCGCCGCGACCGACGTTGCCCAGCAGCTGTTCGAGGATCGTCATCTCGCGGCCGCGGGTCGGGGTCTCATGGCCGTTGTAGGCGATGACCTTGCCGTCCTTCAGCGTGTAGGTGTCGACCGAGGCGACCTTCTCGTCGGCCGGGTTGAACTTGATCGCCACCACGTCGCGCTTGATCACCCGGGGTTTGTAGAAGGCCACGCGGTCGGTGGTCTGCGAGATGTAGTACCAGGCGTTCTGGTCGAAGGTGGACGTGGCCGAGGGCGAGCCCAGCTTTTCCGTCACGGTCGACTTGCTGTCCTCGCCGATCTTCATGTCGGTCGGCTTGGCTTCGATGGCTTGGAACCCGGAATAGCTCGTCAGCGGCGTGCAGCCTCCGGCGACGACGGCGAGGCCGATGACGGCGGCGGCGAGAACGGCAGGACGAAACATTGAGGCTCCGGAACCTAGACAGGCTGACTTTGACCTATCGCCCGCGCGGGCTTAGTTCAATGGTCCGCGTGGATCGAACGGCTAACTAGTTCCGTGTCGCGGCGAAATCGAGGCGAAGTGATGTTTCTGGACCGGCTGCTCAAACCCAGGCCCGCCAAGGCGGCGGGGGGCAAACTCTATGCCTCGGCGGTGGCGCAGGCCCGATCGGCCGCGTTCTACGCCCGGATGGGCGTCCACGACTCGATGGAAGGCCGGTTCGAGCTGTTCACCCTGCACGTGGCCCTGCTGCTGGAGCGGCTGAAGGGCCAGGGCGAGTCGGCGGCCGAGGTCTCGCAGGAGACCTTCAACGCCTATACGCGCGGCCTGGACGACGCCTTCCGCGAGATCGGCGTGTCCGACACCGCCGTCGGCAAGAAGATGAAGAAGCTGGTCGGCGCCGCCTACGGGCGGATCAAGGCGTTCGACGAGGCGGCCAACGCCTTGCCCGACCGCTCGGTGCTGAGCGCGGCCCTGGCCCGCACGGCGTTCGAGGAGCGCGGCGAGGGCGACTTGGCCGGCCTGACGGACTATGTGGTGGCCGCGCGCGACGGCCTGGCGGCCCAGCCGCTCGAGACCCTGCTGCAAGGAGAGGCCCAATGGCCGAAGGCGTGATCGATCCCTGGCCCAGCGCCGTCTCCCTGGGACGGGTGAGCCGCGGCGGCGTCGATCTGCGATTCGAGCTGGACGAGGCCGCGCGTCGCGAGATCGCCAAGACCCTCGGCCTGGTCGCCGTGGAATCCCTGACCGCCCAGATCTTCCTGCGCCCCTGGATGGACGGCGCCGAGGTTTCGGGCCTGATCCGCGCCCGGGTGACCCAGGTGTGCGGCGTCTCGGCCGACGAGTTCGAGGAGCCGGTCGAGTCGCGGTTCAGCGTCCACGTCCTGCCGGCCGACAGCGAGTACGCGCCCCAGGACGAGGACACCGGCGGCGAGCTGGGCCTGGACCCGGAGGGCGACGATCCGCCCGACGTGCTCGAGGACGAGACCATCGACGTCACCGGCTATGTCATCGAGCACCTGGCCCTGGAGCTGGACCCGTTCCCCCGCAAGCCGGGCGCGGTGTTCCAGCAACCGCCCGAGCCCGTGGACCTTTCGCCCTTCGCGGCCCTGAAAAAGCTGAAGAGCGACCCCGAAGCCGGCGGGGAGGGGGGCTGAAATGGCCCATTCCTTCCGCTTGCGTGATATTACCGCGGCTGTATCGTCCGGCCGCCTGGCCCTCACCTTTGAACGGGCGGTGCGCCGCTTCTGGAGCCGATAGCGCCTCGTGCCTGATTCCGTAGTCATTTCGATCGACGCCATGGGCGGGGATCACGGTCCGTCCGTGATCGTCCCGGCCGTGGCGCTCGCCGCCAAGAGCCTGCCCGACGTCCGCTTCCTGCTGCACGGCGACGAGGTCCAGCTGAACGCCCAGCTGGCCAAGAGCCCCGGCGCCCGCGCCGTCAGCGAGGTGCGCCACACCGACAAGGCCATCTCCATGGAGGAGAAGCCCGCCCAGGCCATGCGCCGGGGCAAGGGCACCAGCCTGTGGAACGCCGTCGAGGCGATCCGGGCCGGCGAGGCCGCCGCCTGCGTCTCAGCCGGCAACACCGGCGCCCTGATGGCGATCTCCAAGCTGATCCTGCGCATGGGGGCCAATCTGGAGCGCCCGGCGATCGTGGCCAGCTGGCCGACCATGCGCGGCGTCTCGGCCGTGCTGGACGTCGGCGCCAACGTCGAAAGCGACGCCAAGCAGCTGATCGAGTTCGCGATCATGGGCGCGGCCTTCCACCACGCGGTGCACGGCTCGGAGCGTCCGACCGTGGGCCTGCTGAACGTGGGCTCCGAGGACCAGAAGGGCCACGAGGAAGTGCGCGAGGCGCACGCCATCCTCAAGGAGACCAAGCTGGACTTCGATTATCGCGGTTTCGTCGAGGGCACCGACATCGCCAAGGGCACGGTCGACGTGGTCGTCACCGACGGCTTCACCGGCAACGTGGCCCTGAAGACCGCCGAGGGCCTGGCCCGCTTCTTCGCCGCCGAGATCAAGACCACCCTGACGTCCGGGCCCCTGGCCATGCTGGGGGCGGTGATCGCCTCGGGCGCGCTGAAGAAGATGCGCCGGCGCCTGGATCCTGGACGAGTCAACGGCGGCCCGCTGCTGGGCCTCAACGGCATCGTGGTCAAGAGCCACGGCGGGGCCGACGCCCTGGGCTACGCCTCGGCCATCCGCGTGGCGGTCGACCTGGCCCGCAGCGACTTCTCGGCCGAGATCGACCGCAACCTGAACCGTCTGACCGAAACCGGCCTCAAAGCCGGTGCAGAAGAAGAAACGGCCGGAGGCGTGTCGGGCGCCGAAGGCCAGGGAGCTTCCGAGTGAGCGTAATTCGTAGCGCCGTCACCGGCGTCGGGGCCTATCTGCCGGACAACATCGTCACCAACGACCAGTTGGCCGAGACCGTCGACACCAGCGACGCCTGGATCGTCGAGCGCACGGGCATCCGCCAGCGCCACATGGTGGCCGACGATCAGCCGGTCTCGGACCTGGCCTTCCGCGCCGCCCAGCAGGCGCTGGAACGGGCCGGCAAGACCGCAGCCGACGTCGACCTGATCATCGTGGCCACCACCACGGCGGACATGACCTTCCCGGCCACGGCCACCATCGTCCAGCGCAAGCTGGGCGCGCCTGTCGGCATCGCCTTCGACGTCCAGGCCGTGTGCTCGGGCTTCGTCTACGCGCTCAGCGTCGCCGACGGCTTCGTGGCCCGAGGCCACGCCAAGTGCGCCCTGGTGATCGGGGCCGAGGCCATGACCCGGCTGATGGACTGGACCGACCGCGGCACCTGCGTGCTGTTCGGCGACGGGGCCGGCGCCGTGGTGCTGGAGCCGCGCGAAGGGCAGGGGACCACGGCCGACCAGGGCGTCCTGGGCTTCGCCCTGCGCGCCGACGGCACCAAGCAGGAGCTGCTCTACGTGGACGGCGGTCCGTCGACCACGGGCACGGTCGGCAAGCTGCGCATGCTGGGCAACCAGGTCTTCAAGCACGCGGTGGTCAACATCTCCGAGGCGATCTTCGCCGCCGCCGAAGTGGCCGGCGTGAGCGTGCCCGAGGTGGACTGGTTCATCCCGCACCAGGCCAACCAGCGCATCCTGGCCGGCGTGGCCCATCGCTGCGGCATCGACGAGGACAAGGTGATCTCGACGGTCGCCCTGCACGCCAACACCTCGGCCGCCTCGATCCCGCTGGCCTTCGCCCAGGGAATCGCCGACGGCCGCATCAAACCGGGCCAGCTGCTGCTGCTCGAGGCGATGGGCGGCGGATTGACCTGGGGCGCCTGCGTTCTCCGGCTTTAAGGCCAAGCTTGGCTGTTTTCGCCCGCTAGCTTGCGCTATCGTCTCAAGTCTTGGCCCTCAGCCTTTGACTCCACGCGATAATCGCGGCATGCAGGTTTGAGTTGATGAGAGCGCGTTGCAGAAACACGGGGCTCCACCCCGTCGGACGAGGGGCGCTCTGGGGTTTGTCAATCAAGCGTAAGGGGGCGTCATGAAAGGCGCGACATTGACCCGGGCCGATCTCTGCGAGGCGGTCCACGAAGAAGTCGGTCTGACCCGGCAGGACTGCGCGGGCCTGGTCGAACGCACCCTGGATCTGGTCGCCGAGGCGCTGGAACAGGGCGAGACGGTCAAGCTTTCCGGTTTCGGCGTCTTCCAGGTGCGCGACAAGCGGGCCCGCATGGGCCGCAATCCCAAGACCGGGGAACCCGCAGAGATCGAGCCCCGCCGGGTGATCGGTTTCCGGGCCTCGCAAGTCATGAAGGCGCGAATCGACCGCGCCTTGGGCGGCTAAGAAGGATTCGATGCGGTGGCGAAGGGGCCCAACGCCTTCCGCACGATTTCCGAAGCCGCCGAGGAGCTGGGCGTGCCACAGCACGTCCTGCGCTTCTGGGAAACCAAGTTCTCGTTCATTCGCCCGATGAAGCGGGCCGGCGGGCGGCGGTTCTACCGCCCGCAGGACATCGCCGTGCTGAGCGGCGTGCGCGCCCTGCTGCACGCCGAGGGCTACACCATCAAGGGCGTGCAGAAGCTGCACCGCGAGCAGGGCCTGACCCATGTGATCGCCGCCGGCCTGGGCGACAACGGCTCGGCCTCGCTGGACGGTCTGGCCGTCGCCGCCATCGTCGATTCGCCGTCGCACGTCGAGCTGGCCGACGAGGCGAGGGGTCGGCTGGTCCTGGCGCTGGACGACCTTCAGGCCGTGAAGGCCCGGCTGGACGGGCTTTTGCGGGGCGCCTGAAGCGCTTTCGAGCGCTGCTCAAAATCCCTCAGGAATCCCATTGCTCCCGGAGAAAGCCGCACCTATAAGGGCGCTCCTTCCGGATCGGAGCGTGGCGCAGCCTGGTAGCGCACTTGACTGGGGGTCAAGGGGTCGCAGGTTCGAATCCTGTCGCTCCGACCATTCCTCCTCGCGAGGATCGGGACCGGAAGAATGGAAAGGCCGCCCTCCGGGGCGGCCTTTTTCGTTGTCCGGTGCGGCTAACACTTGCCCCTACGGATCGCTTCGCGATCGTCTTCCCCCAGAGGGGGAAGAGCCTCGCGCCATGGGCTCCGCCCCCTATGGGGGGGCGGACAGACCGCGAAGCGGTCAGGTGGGGGCAAGTCCGTGAGCCTCAGCGCCCGATCGGCTTGTCCGCCTTGCCCATCCACGACATCAGCGGCATCAGCGGCAGGCCCCAGCCCATGCCCGCGACGACGAAATAGATCAGGTGCACGGCGCGATTGTTCGGCAGGTAGTCGTAGAGGCTGGTGAAGGCCCAGATCCAGGCGGCCAGGAACACCATGATGCCGATCCCGCCGATCAGCTTACGCAGGCGGGCGGGGATGAGGGGAGCGCTCAAGCGGGTCTCCGGAAGATGCTCGAAACAATGCCGAGGACGGCCAGGAAGAAGATCGCGCCCACGCTGGAGACCAGCAGGCTGCCGAGGAAGCCGTCGAACCGGAACTCCAGCCGCTGGGCGATGAACGTTCCGATGAACGAACCGACGACGCCGATCAAGAGCTTGGTGAACAGCGCATGGCGACGCGCCAGCACCAGGTCGGCGACATAGCCGGCCAGGATGCCGATCACCACGGCGACAAAGACGCCAACTCCGCTCATGAACCAACTCCACCCCCGAAACCGCCCCATCATCGCATGCGAGGCCTTACGCGTCATGAGGCCATGGACGCGGGGCGCTGTCAGGCGTACGGCAAGGCTTCGCCGTATTTCGGCCCCCAACTGACGTTTTTACCGGCTGTCATGACGTCCTTCTTGCGTTCCGATCGTTCCAGGCCCGTCGCCATCTGGCTGTTCGCCGTGGCCTTCCTGGTCTTCTGCATGGTGGTGGTCGGGGGCGCGACCCGCCTGACCGACTCCGGCCTGTCGATCACCCAGTGGAAGCCGATCATGGGCGCGCTGCCGCCGATGTCGGACGAGGCCTGGCGGGCCAATTTCGAGCTCTACAAGAAGATCCCGCAATACAGGCTGGTCAACGCCGGCATGACCCTGGAGGCCTACAAGGGCATCTTCTGGTGGGAGTGGGGGCACCGGCTGCTGGGTCGTCTGGTCGGGGCGGCGTTCGCCATCCCGTTCGTGGTCTTCCTGGTCCGCCGGATGATCCCGCGCCGCCTGATCTGGCGCTGCGCGGTGCTGTTCGGCCTGGGCGGGCTGCAGGGCCTGGTCGGCTGGTGGATGGTGTCCAGCGGCCTGTCGGAGCGCGTGTCGGTGGCTCCCGAGCGCCTGGCCATGCACCTGGGCCTGGCCCTGATCCTGTTCGTCGCCCTGGTGTGGACGGCCCTGGACGCCTGGTCGGGCTCGCCGCGCATCGAGGAGCGCACCGACTGGCGCGGCTGGGCCCTGGCCTTCCTGGGCGCGGTGTTCTTCCAGAGCCTGCTGGGCGCCCTGGTGGCCGGCAACGACGCGGGGCTGGTCTATAACGACTGGCCGCTGATGAACGGCGCCCTGGTGCCGGCCGAATACGCCGGCCATGGCCTGTGGGGCACGATCGCCCACAGCCAGGGGGCGGTGCAGTTGCATCACCGGCTGATGGCCTACGCCCTGTTCGTCGCCGCCATCGTCATCGGCGTGGCCGCCGGCCGGTCGCGCCGCCTGCCGCAGGAGGCCAAGACGACCGCCTTCGTGCTGGTCGGGGTGGTCTGCCTGCAGGCGGGGCTGGGGATCTGGACCCTGATGGCCGCGGTGCCCCTGGCCTTGGGCGTGCTGCACCAGGCCGGGGCGGCGATCCTGCTGGCCACGGCCACGACCTTCGCCTGGCGCGTGCGACGGCCCTAGACCCTTTCAGGGCGAGCGCACAACGAACTGTCACGAAACTTCAGCACAGGACGTTCGACGTCCTTGCTGGAGCTTCCCGTGACCCGCGCCTCCCTGTTCCTCGCCGCCGCCCTCATCGCCTTTTCGGCCCAGGCTCAAGCCGCGCCCAAGGCCGCCAAGCCGGCCAAGCCGGCCGTCGCCGCGCCGGTCACCAACGCCGCGCCCGGCGACGCCTACTACCAGGCCGGCCAGGCCGCCTTGGCCAAGGCCCTGACCGTCAATCCGCGCACCGGCAAGGCCAAGAACATCATCCTGTTCCTGGGCGACGGCATGGGCATCTCGACGGTGACCGCCGGCCGCATCTACGAGGGCCAGCAGCGCGGCGTCGACGGCGAGAGCAATTCACTGTCGTTCGAGAAGCTGCCCTGGACCGCGCTGTCCAAGACCTACAGCCACGACACCCAGGTCACCGACAGCGCCGCGGGCATCACCGCCATCACCACCGGGGTGAAGACCCGCAACAAGATCATCGGCCTGACGGGCGCGGCCAAGCCCGAGAGCTGCGCCAGCGAGGCGGGGACCCGCGTCGAGACCATCGCCGAGCTGGCCAAGGCCCACGGCCTGTCGGCCGGCGCGGTGACCACCACCCGCATCACCCACGCCACCCCGGCCGGGACCTACGCCCACACCGCCTATCGCGACTGGGAGGGCGACAGCGACATGCCGGCCGAGGCCCTGTCGGGCGGCTGCGTGGACATCGCCCGCCAACTGGTCGAGGCGCCGGCCGGCGTCCGCCTGGATGTCGCGTTCGGGGGAGGGCGCTCGCGCTTCCTGCCCGAGGCCAAGGACGGCAAGCGCGCCGACGGCCGCGACCTGACCGCCGAGTGGCTCAAGACGCCCGGCGCGGCCTATGTGACCACCGACGCGCAACTGGCGGCCCTGGACCCGGCCAAGACCGGTCCGGTGCTGGGTCTGTTCGCCAACGAGCACCTGCCCTACGAGGTGGAACGTCCGATCCTGGGCGAGGGCGTGCCGACCCTGGCGGCCATGGCCACCAAGGCCGTCGATCTGCTGTCGAAGAACCCCAAGGGCTACTTTCTGCTGGTCGAGGGCGGCAAGATCGACATGGGCAGCCACCTGAACAACGCCAAGCGGACCCTGACCGAGACGGTCGAGTTCTCCAAGGCGGTCCAGGCGGTGCTGGAGAAGGTGAACCTGGACGAGACCCTGGTGATCGTCACCGCCGACCACAGCCACGGCCTGGTGATCTCGGGCTACGCCAACCGCAACGCCCCGATCCTGGGCCTGGCGGGCAACGAGGGCGAACCGATCCTGGCCGGCGACGGCAAGCCCTACACCGTGCTCAGCTTCGCCACCGGTCCCGGCGGTCCGGAAGGCTCGAACCTGCGCGGCGACCCGACCAAGGAAGACACCGACGACGTCGACTATCACCAGAACGCCACCGCCAACCTGCCCAGCAGCGCCCACTCGGGCGAGGACGTGGGCGTGTTCGCCGACGGTCCGGGGGCCTATCTGGTCCACGGCGTGGTCGAGGAGAGCTTCATCTACCAGGTGATGCGCCACGCCTACGGGTTCGACGCCCGATAGGAACCGTCATCCTCGGGCTTGTCCCGAGGACCCCTCTGTCCGCGTCATCATCGACGGCCATTCGGGGCGCTGCGTTCGCGGCGCCCCGTTCTGCGTTTCAGCGGCGGTTGAAACAGGGGGCTCGGGACAAGTCGAGGATGACGGGTCACGATGCGGTATTATGATACCACATCACGAAATCCCTTGTTCCATAAGGGGTTGCGGAGTTTCTTGCGCGCGCATTGTTGACAGGGCGCGAACGCTCCTGTACCTGCCGCCCCTCACGCAGACGGAGCCGCTTCCTTGGCCCCCGACGCACAAGGAATACGGATCAATCCCATGCAAAAGACCACGGCTTCCCTGAAGCCCGCCGAGGTCGAGAAGAAGTGGATCGTGGTCGACGCCCAGGACGCCGTTGTCGGTCGTCTGGCGACGTTCATCGCCATGCGTCTTCGCGGCAAGCACCGTCCCGACTACACCCCGCACGTCGACTGCGGCGACTTCGTCGTCGTGATCAACGCCGACAAGGTGAAGTTCACCGGCAAGAAGCTGGACGACAAGGTCTACTACCGCCACACCGGTCACCCGGGCGGCGTCAAGTCGACCACCCCGCGCAAGCTGCTGGAAGGCCGCTTCCCGGAACGCGTCCTGGAAAAGGCCGTCGAGCGCATGCTGCCCAAGGAAAGCCCCCTGGCGCGCAAGCAACTGACCCATCTGCTCATCTACAACAACGGTGAGCACCCGCACCAAGCGCAAAGCCCGGAAGTCATCGACTTCGCCGGCCGCAACGCCAAGAACACCCGGAGCGCCTAAGTCATGTCTGAAGCTCAAGGCTTTGACGCGCTGGCCAGCCTGTCCAGCAACCCGGAAGCTGCCGCTCCGGCCGAACCCAAGATCGACGCCCAGGGCCGCGCCTACGCGACCGGCAAGCGCAAGAACGCGATCGCTCGCGTCTGGATCAAGCCGGGCAAGGGCTCGATCACGATCAACGGTCGTGACCAGGAAGTCTACTTCGCCCGCCCCGTGCTGCGCATGATGATCGCCCAGCCCCTGGAGGTCACCGACCGCCTGGGCCAGTTCGACGTCGTCGTCACCGTGGAAGGCTCGGGCCTGTCGGGCCAAGCCGGCGCGATCCGTCACGGCCTGTCCAAGGCCCTGACCTACTACGAGCCCGGCCTGCGCCCGGTCCTGAAGCCGCACGGCTTCCTGACCCGCGACAGCCGCGTGGTCGAGCGTAAGAAGTACGGCAAGGCCAAGGCCCGCCGCTCCTTCCAGTTCTCGAAGCGCTAAGCGTTTCGGACCTGCATCCGAAGAAAGAGGCCGCGGTTTCCGCGGCCTCTTTTTTTGCCTCGAACCCGGCCTGCCTAGGCGGGATGGGCCTCGACGCTCTGTCCGACGGCCCGGAAGACCGCGCGTTCCAGTTCGGGGATGTCGAGGAATTCCAGCGACCGGCGATGGTTCCGGATGATGTTCATCTGGGCCAGGCTGCGCATCTCGCGCGTGACCGCCTCGCGATGGGTGCCGATCCGGTTGGCCAGTTCGGCGTGGGTCGGGGCGCGCGGGATCCGCGTCGCGACGGCGCCGTCGCCCCGCGCCATCCGCAGCAGCTCGCAGTGCAGCCGCGCCTGGACGTTCAGGGCGCTCAGCTCGAAGACCCGCTCGGTCAGGCGGCGCACCTCGAGGGCCAGCCGGCGGGCCAGCCAGAGGGCCGCCACGGGCGAGGACTCGACGCAGGCCATGAAGTCCTCGCGGGTCATCATCCGCAGGCGCACGTCCGAGGCGGCCACGACGCTGGCCGACCGCGGCTTGCCGTCCAGGGCCGCCAGTTCGCCGAGGATCGAGCCGGGTCCCAGGTCGCGCACCGAGACCTCGCGCCCGTTGTTGGAATAGAGCAGGACCTGGACCTCGCCCTCGACGACGAACATCACGTCGGTCGCATGCGCGCCGACGCTGAAGATCGTCCGGCCCCTCGGCGCCCGGACGGTCCGCATGCGCGCCTCGACCTGGCTCCGCAGCGTGGGGTCGATCAGGAACAACAGGCCCTGGTCTCCCATCCTCTTCTGCTCGATATCCACCGCCCGCCCTCCAGAAGTGGGTCGAGAATACGCGCTCCGGGCACGGTCTTGCAATCGAAGCGCGTGCTTCGCGCGCGAAAGCTGTGTCCTTGCCTCGGCTGAGGGCGCCGACCGGACTTCTTCGAGAGGTTGCGGTCGCGTGAAAGTCTATGGCGATACTACTTTTAGCTGTGATAGCGTTTCGCCATAGCGAACCTGGGGGGCTAGGGGCGTATGGAGAAGGCGAGCGCATCGTCCGAGCGCAGGATCATCACGGTCCTGGCGGCGGACATGGTCGGGTCCACCCGGCACATCGCCGCCTGTGATCCCGACGAGGCGCAGGCCTTCCTCGACGTCTGGTTCGAGCATGTCAGCGAGGCCGTCGAGCGCGCCGGCGGCCTGCTGGTCCACTACGAGGGCGACGGCGGCATCGCGGTGTTCGGGTGGCCGGGCGCGCTGGAGGATCACGCCGACCGCGCCTGCCAGGCGGCGTGGACCATCGCGCACCCCGTCGTCGCCGCGCCCGGACCGAACGGGGACCCCGTGTTCTTCCGGGTGGGCCTCCATTCCGGGCTGGTCGGCCTGAGGGAGATCCATCGCCACGATCGGCCGCGTTTCGACGTGTCGGGCGCCGTCGTGCACGTGGCGGCCAAGCTGCAGCAACGGGCGGGCAGCGGCCAGGTCCTGATCAGCGGCGAGGCGCTGAACCTGTGTCGGCATCCTGTCGAGGTGGTCCGCGAAACGCGCGAGGAGGCGCTGGGCGAGCTGGGCGTGGACGCCTATCGGCTGGCGGCCCGGCCCGAGCGGCGCGATCCGGGCTCCGTGCCGTTCCGCTATCGCTGGCCCATGGTCGGCCGGGACGGCGAGCTGGCGGCCCTGCGCGAGCTGTTCTCGGCCGGGGGCGCTCGGGCGTCGGCGGCGCTGATCGGCGAGGCGGGGATCGGCAAGACCCGGCTGGCGGCGGCCGCGGTGAACGAGGAGCTCGCGGCCGGGAGCCGGATCCTCACCTTCCAGGGCGACGGCCAGAGGAGCACCACGCCCTTCGCCGCCGCCCGCGAGCTGATCGAGCGCCTCGGCGCCGAGCCGGGCGATCCGACGCGTGGCGGGCTCGACGAGGAGGAGGCGGCCGTCCTCGAGGCCGTCGTCGCGCCGGCTCGCCGCGAAGACGCCCGTCCGCCGGCCCGTTGGACCCCGCTGCAGGTCGCCCGGATCTTCGCCAAGGCGTTCGCCGCCCGGATGGGCGGCGACCCCATTCTGCTGCTGATCGAAGATCTGCATCTGGTCGACGCCGAAAGCCGGCAGTTCCTGAAGCTGCTGGCGACCGAGACCCCGCCGCCCGCCCTGCGGCTGCTCGTGACGGGGCGTCCGGAAGCCTGGAACGACGCGGGCGAGATCGCGTCGCTTGTGCTGCGCCTGGAACCGCTGGGGCGGATGGAGATGAAGGCCCTGGGACGCTGCCTCTGGCCGACCCCGACGGTGTCCGAAAGCTTGCTGGAACAGGTGCTGGACCGTGCGGAGGGCGTGCCCTTCGTGCTGGAGGAGCTGGTCCGTTCGGTGGACGCCGAGGGCGCCGACGCTTTCCGGCGCCTCCCCCAGGGCGTGGAGTCGGCCATCCACGCGCGGCTGCAGCGGGTGTCGCCCCGGGCCAGGGGACTCGCCGAGGCGCTCAGCCTGCTGGGCGAGGAGATCGAGATCGACCTCGCGCGCGAGGTCCTGGGCGCCGATCGGGACGCCTTGCTCGACGACCTGGCCGAGCTGGAGCGCTTCGCGTTCCTGCATCCGGCGACCGGCCAGACCACGCGCTTCCGGCACCAGATCATCGCCGAGTCCTGCGCCAACACGATCAGCCGTTCCCGACGCCGGGACCTGCACCAGGCGGCGCTGGACACGATCCTGGCCCGCGTCGGTCCCGCCCTGGCCGGCCGCTACGAGGGGCTGTCCCTGCACGCCGAGGGCGCGGGCGATGATCGCGCCGCCCTGGACTATCTGTGGGAGGCCGGCCTGGAGGCGCGGCGCAGCGTCGCCGGCGGCTCCCTGAACCTGATCTTCGATCGCGCGGTCCGGGTGACGACGCGCATCGGCGCCGACGCCGAGAACCGCTTCGTCGATTTCGTGCTGATGGTTTGCGCCTCAATGCTGCAGCTGGGCGAGTTCCGGAAGATGAACACCCATCTGCCGCGCGCCGTGCAGGTGGCCCATGCCCGCGGCCGCCCCGACCAGGTCTGCGTCGCGCTCTCCCAGCTGGGCATGCTCTGCTGGTTCGAGGGGCGCTACCAGGAGGGGCTGGACGCCACGACGCGGGGTCTGGAGATGGCGCGGGCCATGGAAGCTCCGGCCCTGATCTTCGCCCACGAGGTGATGGCGACCAACATCCTCCACGACATGGGGCGGGTGGACGAGGCGATCGCGCGGCTGAAGCGGCTGGACGAGATGCTGGTCGGCGACCTGGCGACCGCGCGCCTGGGCGCGCCGGCCCTGCCGCGCGCCACGACCCACGCCTTCCTCAGCTGGTTCATGAACGCCGTCGGACGCTATGCGGAGGGCGTGGACCACGCCGAGCGCGCCCTGGCGATCGCGGTCACCGCCCAGGACGCCTATTCGGAGGTGCTGGCCCGCAGCTCCCTGGGCCGGAACCTGGTGAACCTCGGCCGTGACGCCGAGGCGGCGGAGTGCCTGCACCGGGCGCTCGATCTGGCCGAGCTCAACGGCTACGACGCGATCAAGGCCAACCTGACCGGCGCGCTGGCCACGGCCCTGACCCGCGCGGGCCGGCCCGACCTGGCGATCCAGCGCGTCCAGGCCTGCCTGGCCAAGAATCTGCATCAGCGGACCGGGCAGCTGGAGGTCTACTATCTGCATGTCGGCTACGCCGAGGCCCTGGTGCGGACGGGCGAGGTCGAGCGCGGCCTGGTCGCGCTGGAGCAGGCCCTGGCGATCGCGCGCGCCGTCGACAGCCCCTGTCTGGTGGTCGACGGGCTGGGACTGAGGGCCCGCCTGCTGGCCGAGCTGCGCCCCGGCTCGGACCTCGTCGAGGTCGATCTGGAGGAGCAGCGCGAGATCTGCGCGCGCGCCGGGCTTGTCGCCTGGAAGCCAGGCCCGGCGCGCGCGCGCGCGGTCAGACCGTCGGCGTCGGGGGCGTCGGGGGCGTCACCCGCGTGAACCGCGCGGGAAGGCCGATCGTCACGTTGCCCTTCTTCTCGGGCCTGCCGCCGAGGCCGGCCGGTCTGCGCAGCCGCTTCAGGCGGCCGGCGGCCCGAAGGCATTCCTCGAGCACGATCATCGCCACATTGTCGCGGCCCCAGCACTTGCGGTCGCTGCGGTCGTCGCCGAACAGCAGGTATTTCTTCCAATTCCGGACGGGGCCGGTCGGGTCCACATAGGGGCTGAGCGAGAAGCGCCGGGGGTTCTTGAAGACCTTTCCGTCGAGATTGGCGGCCTGGATCACGCAGCTGACCCATTCGCCGGCCTTGATCTTGGCGCCGCTGCTCAGGGTCGCGTCGGCCACGCAGTAGCGCATCCGGACCGGGGCGTTGGGATTGAGCCGCTCGGCCTCGTAGATCAGCCGCTGGAGGCCGTTGGGCTCGCCCGGTTTCAGCGGGCCGGTCGGCGGGTTCCCTTCGAGCAAGGGCAGCAGGCTGGCCAGGTCGATCCGGAAATCGAACAGGGCGCCCATCACCGACGCGAAGGTGAGCGGAATGGTCGCCATGCTGGTGCCGACGAGCTCCAGCAGGATCGTGGCGGTCTGCCGGTAGTAGAGCTGCTCAGCCGCGCTGCCCGGCGGATAGGCGACCGGGTCGCTGACGGCGTTGTGGACGAAGGCCTCCAGCAGCGTGGCCGGTTCGTCGAGCCGGCCGTTGGCCTGCAGCGCCGCCCGCGCCCGAGCGCCCGCTTCCGCCAGCAGGCCGTCGATGTGCGCGCGCATTTCCAGGCCGGCCTGGTGGGAGAAGGCCCGCAGCATCGCCTGGACCTGCAGGTTGCCGATCAGGTCGGCCAGGATCAGGACCGACCACACCTGGAGCGTGACGGCGGGCGGATGGTCCGGCTTGCCGTTTCGGTCCAGCCAGTCCTCCGGCACCTGGGTGCGGTTGAGCCGCCCGAACGGCAAGGTGTCCACCAGGTCGCTCGACCGGCTCGGGCCCGGCACGCCGAAGACCTTGGCCATGACGGCGTAGGTGGCCGGCGCCGCGAGGTCCTTGACCAGATCGAGCCGTCGGGCGTCGCCGATCCCGTCGATCGCCGCGCTCAGCGCCGCCTGGGCGCTTTCCCGCAGAAGGGCGGGCAGGCTCGTCTGTTGGTTCGCGAAGCTGGTCCCCAATCGGCCCCAAGCCTGCCGCAGCAGGCGCGTCAGCTGCTCGCGACTGCTCGGCGTGGGATCGGCCGTGTCCGTGGCGACCAGCATGTCCTCGCCCGCGATCACCTGGGCGGCCTCGCGATAGTGCCGGACCGAGAAGTCCTGTCCGTCGCCGCGCAGGATCTTCACGACATCGCCGTGCCGGGCGACGAAGACCATCGTGCTGGGGCCGTCGGGGTCGGGCGAGGCGATGCGAAGGCGAGGGGCTTGGCCTTTCCCGAACCCGAGGCGCTTCAGCCGCCTGGACGTGAACAGGCCAGGGGTGTCGCAATCGCCCAGGGCGTACCCGTCATAGGGCAGTTCCTGCGGCTGCGGCGCGAAGGTTTTCCCCTCCGCCAGGGCCTTCACCACCGGCACGCCCGGCGCGAAGAAATAGTCTCCGCCTCGGGTGACCACGAAGCGGCGCAGACGGGTGACGGGGGCTACGGCGCCGGCTTCCAGGAAGCTGTCGCCCTCCCGACCGTTGTGGGATCCCAGGACCGGGCAGCGGCCGAGGCCGGCCTGGCCCAGGAACTCGCCGCCGTTCATCCATTCGGACTGGATGACCTCGAACTGCACGTCGATCCGGGCGTTGGCGGCGACGAACAGCAGGCCGCGCCGTTCGTCGGTCTTCGTCACGTCCGGCGGGAGGAGGGGGCCTCCATAGCTGATCGACCGTCGGAGGATGCGGTGACGGCTGGCCGCCTCCCGTCCGCCGATGTCGCGCGGATTGGTGCGCCGGATATGGGCGCCGAGGGGGCACTTGCGCCCGTCCGGATCGCCGACGGCGTAGCGGAAGTCGTTGAGCCGGGCTTCCGTCAATCCGGCGGCGTCGGGCGCGCCGGGAGAGAGAACGAGCGGCGTGCCGTCGGGCCAGCGGCCCATCATCTGGGCGGCCAACTTCGCCTGGGCGCTGGTGTCGCCCGGTCGCTGCGTGGCGAGGAAGGCGCGGAAGTCGACCACGTCCTGCTCCAGCTTGCGGAAGACCAGGAACGTCGAGCCGGCGCGCAGGTCGGCGCTGATCGGCAGTTGGTGCAGCGCGCCTTTCTCGTCGGGTTGGTCGAGGAAGATCTCGCCCGGCTCCACGGACTTCCAGGTCCGGTTCGGAAGCGGTCGTCCTCCGCCGGGCGGCGTCGGCGCCAGGCCCAGGTCGACGAAGGGCTGGCTCAGGCCGTCACGGAAGCCGAAGTGCTCCACGCGGGGCTCCTGGGTAAGCGGAACGTCACCCGGCACCGTGTAGGGGTCCTGGCCCAGTTCGACGTGGACGATCTCCATGCCCAGGCTGCGGAAGAGCAGCGACATCCAGTAGCGGAGCTTCTCGCCATGCCCGTCGGCGGGGTCGTTGAACGCGGCGACGTCGTTGCGGACCGCCTTCCAGAAGACCTCGTCCAGGTCGCCCTGGGGAAAGCCGCCGCCGCCCGAGAAGTAGCCGTGGATGCTGGGCAGCCCCAGTTCGCCTTCCCACTGGTCCGGGTCGCTGGGCCCGGTGTCGTGCAGGCGGGCGGCGCGGGCGGCCATGCCTTCCTTGAAGGCTTCGGGAAAGGACGCCAGCGTCACGGGGTCCAGTTGCAGCGCCGTCAGGCCCGAGAGGGTGAAGGCCAGGTTCACCGGCAGGGGGCGGTCGGCCGGGCCGTCGTCGACGCCGCCGACTTCGCCTCGCAAGGCGGCCCGGCTTTCATCCTTGTCCGGGGCGAGCGAGAGGCCGGCCTGCCGCAGGACCTCGAACAGGGTCAGGGTCGGCAACGAGCCGATCTGGGCCTCGGCCTTCCGACAAGCGGCCAGCAGGGCCGCCCTGTCGGCGACCGGTCCGCCGGCCATCTGGGTGATCAGCGTCATGCCGTCCAGGATCTCGCGGGGCGTCAGCCTGCCGTCCTTGAAGCTCTTGTCGACCCAGGCGAGCAGCGGGTCGTTGGTCGGCGCCCCGCCCGTGGCCGTCGCCTTGAGCGACGTGGCGCCGGCCATCTCGCGAAGCCGGTTGAGCAGGGGGGCGGCGTCGGCGCAGGCGATCAGCTTCAGCCAGTCGCGGAAGACGTCGACCGACCTTGGTTCGTCGTCGCGCTGATGGGCGTGCAGCAGGGCGGGATGGGCGAAGTCCAGCCACAGGGCTTCCTGGTGGGCGGCCTTGTCCGGGCAGGTCTCGATGCGCGTCTTGGTCGCCTTGATCTCGTCGTCGTCCAGGATGCGGAAGAAGAAGAACAGCAGCCAGTCGCGCGGCTTCTTGCCGGGGCGCTTGGCGGGACGCAGGAGGTTGGCCTGGACGTCCTTGCTGGTGTGTCGGTCGATCGGAATGGCTCCATCGGCGCTCATGGCCGGCCCCCTTTTGTTGGATCAGCTTTGGCGGAACAGTCCGCTGGGCGTCGGAAAATCGTGGGCGATCTGCTGGTTTTCGCGCAGGAAGGCGTCGAACAGGGCGTCGAGATTGGCGGCCTGGCCGCCCTGGGCCGGCCTCACCTGGGCCACGAAGGCGTCGAAGCGCTGCTTGAACGCCTCCAGATGCTTGATCCGCGCGACGCTGAGGTCCGAATAGGCCGCGTAGAACAGGCTGGTGTTGATCTGATAGCGCCGGACCCACAGCCAGAACTTCTCGAAGTCCCTCGTCCTCGGGAAATCCTCGCAGTTCTCGAAGATGAGATCGAAGGCGTCGGCCAGGTATTCGGCGATGTCGCGCATATAGACCCGGAGGTCGCCGTCGAATTCGACCTGGGTCAGGAGGAAGCTGTTGAATTCCGAGGACGCCGGCGCGGTCGGAGGGCTGGAGGGCCGCGCCAGGGTGAGGAATTCGTCGAACGGCTCGGGGACGACACCCGGGATCACCGTGCTCGGAGATGTCGCCACGGGCGTCGGCTGGTTCGGACCCGCGACCGCGGGCGGGGCGGGCATGTTGAAGTAGCGGACATCCTTCACCGAGGAGCCGACCAGATACTGCTCGGGCCGCAGGATCGTCAGTCGGCCGAAATGGATGGCCGGGACGCGGTTGAGGTCGATCGGGAAGCCCTGGCGGTGCCGCTCGGCCAGGCCGTCGATCAGCGAACGCAGCCGCTCCTCGTAGGTTCGGCGCTCGTTCGGCACGCAGCCCTTCTTGATCGGCGACAGCACGGCGATCTCGGACATGCCGCCGATGGTCTTGGACACGGCCCAATTGAGCCGGCCGCCTCGGGTTCCGGGTTGCCTCATGTTCAGTCCCCCTTTTCGCGCAACGTTCCTGTGAAGCTTTCTGCAACCTTAGGGATTCTATAGGAACGCCGCACCCTTGAGATGGCGCTCCGCCGAAGAGCCGTCTTCAGATCGGAGCCCCCTCCGCCGCGACCTTGCGCCTCGTCCGGAAGCTTCGCGGTGCCAGGGCTCACGGCGCGTGTGTGAGATTCACCACGGTCGCCGGGCCGCGGCTCGCCGCCCTCCACCTCGGGCGTCGGACGTGTTTTCAAAGATTTGCATCAATTTGCATTGTGCCGTTCTGTCGGAGCGGGCAAACAGGCTTCGCAAAATGACGCCGAAGAGCGTCTCCGGTGCACGGCCCAGTCGGGAAGTTTGCATCTGTTTGCTATGGGGGCGGGGATGCGGCGCTACGATCGGCCGGAACTGGATGGCCTGAGGTTCTTCGCGTTCGCCCTGGTTCTGGTCTTCCACCTGCCGGACTATCTGCCGCTCGCCGCGGGGCGGCCCTGGCTGGCCGACGTCCTGACCGCCGGCGCGTTCGGCGTGCCGATCTTCTTCCTGCTGAGCGCCTTCCTGATCACCGAGCTGCTGGCGCGCGAGCACGAGGCCCAGGGACAGGTGCGCGTCGCGGCCTTCTACGGCCGCCGCATCCTGCGCATCTGGCCGCTGTATTTCATGGTTCTGCTGGGCCTGACGGCGCTGGAACACTGGACGCCGGGCGTGGGGCCCGCCCGGCCCGACCAGTTCGCCGCCTTCGCCCTGTTCTACGCCAACTGGCATATCGCCTTCCAAGGCTGGGTCGCCGGTCCGGTCGATCCGCTGTGGAGCATCTCGGTCGAGGAGCAGTTCTACCTGCTGGTTCCGGTCCTCATGGCGCTGGCGGGGCGCAGGGCGATCACGGCCCTGGCGCTCGCGGTCCTGGCCGCCTCGTACGGCGCGATCTGGCTCTACGCCGTCCATCCGACCGCCGGCGACAACGGGCAGTGGACCAACGGCCTGGTCCAGGGCCAGTTCTTCGCCGCCGGCTGCCTGCTTTCCAACCAGCTGCGCGGACGCGTCCCCAGCTGGCGCTGGCCTGTCCGGCTGGCGCTGCTGGCGGCCGGCGCGGCGGCCTGGCTGGTCGCGGTCCGCGTCTGCGGCGTCAAGAGCTGGGACCCGCAGTCGCCCACGCCGTGGCACGCCCTGGCGGGCTGGGGGCTGGTCCTGGGCGGGACGGTCGCGATCTTCCTGTCGACCCTCGGAGTCGATGGGACAGCCCTGCCGTCGGCCCTGACCTATGCGGGGCGCATCTCGTACGGCCTCTACGTCTTCCACGCCCTCGTCCTGCACCTGGTGTTCCACCAGGTCCTGCCGGCGCTGGACGGCTGGCGGCCGGGCCTTTCCCAGACCCTGGCGGGCCGGGGCGGGGGTCTCGTCGCGGCGATCCTGCTCCTGGGCCTGGCCGCCCATCTGTCCTACCGGTTCCTCGAGACGCCCTTCCTGCGGCTCAAGGCCCGGCTGGCCGTCGTCACGCGCTAGGAGTTTCCCGATGCCTCGCCACAGCCTCATCGCGCCCCTGGCGCTTTCGGCCCTGCTGCTGGGGACCAGCGCCGTCGCGGCGCCGGCTCCGGCCCGCTTCCCGGCCGACCGCCTGCCCGAGGACGAGATCATCTATCTGGTCATGCCCGACCGCTTCGAGAACGGCGATCCTACCAACGACCGGGGAGGGCTGGCCGGCGGCCGCGACAAGACCGGCTACGATCCGACCTCGAGGATGTTCTACCACGGCGGCGACCTGAAGGGCGTCATCGACCGGCTCGACTATATCCAGGGCCTGGGCGCGACGGCGATCTGGCTGACGCCCGTCTTCACCAACCAGACCGTCCAGTACGAGCCCGGGCGGGAGATCGCCGGCTATCACGGCTACTGGCCGCTGAACTTCCTGGACGTCGATCCGCACCTGGGCGACCGCGCGCTCTACAAGGCCTTCGTCGACGCCGCCCACGCCCGGGGCCTGAAGGTCTATCTCGACATCGTGGTCAACCACACCGCCGACATCATCCAGTATCGCGAGTGCGCCCCGCGCGGCTGCGTCTACCGGAGCCAGGCCGACTATCCTTATTCGCGGCGAGGCGGCGTCCAGGGCGAGCCGATCAACGACGGCTTCACCGGCCTTTCCGGCCAGACGCCGGGCAATTTCAAGCGGCTGACCCGGTCGGACTACGCCTACACCCCGTACGTCCCCGAGGCGGACCGCGACGCCAAGCAGCCCGCCTGGCTGAACGACCCGCGCTTCTACCACAACCGCGGGGAGTCCACCTTCGAGGGCGAGAGCTCGCAGTTGGGCGACTTCGCCGGGCTGGACGACGTCATGACCGAGGACCCCAGGGCGCTGGCCGGCTTCATCGACATCTACGGCCGCTGGATCGACGACTTCCGCGTCGACGGCTTCCGGATCGACACCGCCCGCCACGTCAATCCCGAGTTCTGGCGGGCCTTCGTGCCGGCCATGCAGAAGCGGGCCGTCGCCGCGGGCGTGACCAACTTCCATATCTTCGGCGAGGTGATGAACGACGACCCGGCGATCCTGGCGCGCCACACGCGCATCGACGGCCTGCCGGCGGTCAACGACTTCGCCTTCCACAGGGCGATCGTCGACGTGGTCGCCCGCAACAAGCCGACGGCCGAACTGGGCGAGGTGTTCGACAAGGACGCGCTGTACGAAGGCGGCCCGGCCGCCGCGCGGCGCCTGGTCACCCTGATCGGCAATCACGACGTCCTGAGGCTGGGGCGCACCGTCCGGTCGGCCAATCCCCAGGCCGATGAGGCCGAGCTGCTGAAGCGGACCATCCTGGCCAACGCCCTGCTGCTGACCGCGCGGGGCGTGCCGGCGCTCTACTACGGCGACGAGCAGGGCTTCACCGGCGTGGGCGACGGCGACCATGACTCGCGCGAGGACATGTTCGCCAGCCAGGTGGCCAGCTACAACGCCAACCGCCTGATCGGGACCTCGGCGACGACGACGGCGTCGAGCTTCAACCCGTCCCATCCGCTGTACCGCGAGATCGCCGAGCTGACCCGGCTGCGCCGGCAGGAGCCGGCCCTGCGGCGCGGGGACCAGATCACCCGCTACGAGACCAAGGGGCCCGGCCTCTTCGTCTTCTCCCGGCGCCTGGACGGCGAGGAGGTGCTGGTGGCCGTCAACACCGCGGCCGAGCCCAGGACGGCCCAGGTCCAGGTCGAGACCGCCTCGACGGACTGGCGCGGCCTGCGGGGCCAATGCGCGGCGAGCGCCCTGGCGCCGGGCGCCTACGCGGTCAGCGCGCCGGCCTTCGGTTACGTGGTCTGCAAATCGGCGGGAGCGGTGCGACCGAACGCGCGGCTTCCATGATCGGGGGCAAATATCGTACTAGGGCGCGCTCAAGACCAACTTGAACGGGTTCCAAGGCCTCCGGGCCGGTTTCAAAGAATGCAGACGTTTCCGCCGCACAGACTGTCCGTCGCCCCGATGATGGACTGGAGCGACCGCCATTGCCGGTCGCTGCACCGCGTGCTGTCGCGTCGGGCGCTGCTGTACTCGGAGATGGTGACCAGCGGCGCGGTGCTGAACGGCGACCGCCAGCGGCTGCTGGGCTTCGACGCCGGCCAGCATCCGGTGGCGCTGCAGCTGGGCGGCTCCGAGCCCGCCGAACTGGCCGCCGCCGCCAAGGTTGGCGAGGACTGGGGCTATGACGAGATCAATCTGAACGTCGGCTGCCCGTCCGACCGCGTCCAGAGCGGCCGGTTCGGCGCCTGCCTGATGCGCGAGCCGCAGCTGGTGGCCGATTGCATGGCCGCCATGGCCGCGGCGGTGAAGGTCCCGGTCACGGTCAAGTGCCGGATCGGGGTCGACGACCAGGATCCCGAGCAGAGCCTGTTCGAGCTGATCGACCTGTCGGCCCAGGCCGGCGTTGCTAGCTTCGTGGTCCACGCCCGCAAGGCCTGGCTGAAGGGGCTGTCGCCGAAGGAGAACCGCGACGTGCCGCCCCTGGACTATCCGCTGGTCCATCGGCTCAAGCGCGAACGGCCGGACCTGACCATCGTGATCAACGGCGGGATCCCGGACCTGGACGTGTCCCTGGCCCAGCTGGAGCACGTGGACGGGGTGATGCTGGGCCGGGCGGCCTATCACGAGCCCGGCCTGCTGGGGCAGGTGGACCGCCGGGTGTTCGGCGAGGACGTCTCCGACATCGACGACTTCGAGGCGGTCGAGCTCTACAAGCCCTACATGGCCGGCCAGCTGGCGTCGGGCGTGCATCTGGCGGCGATGACCCGCCACATGCTGGGCCTGTTCCACGGCCTGCCGGGCGCCCGCGCGTGGCGGCGGATTCTGACCGTCGAAGGGGTCAAGGCGGGGGCGGGCCTGGACGTGGTGGATCGCGCCGTGGCGGCCGTGCGCCAGGCGGTCGACGCCCGCGAGGCCCGGACGCTGGAAGTGGCGGAGTAGGGCTCTAGGAGCGCAGGACCAGGGCGCGGGGCGTGGCCTGGAAGCTGGACAGCCGGCCCAGATAGCTCATGCCCAGCAGCGAGGTCTCCAGACCCTTTTCGACGACCAGGGCCTCGACGTCGCGGACCTGGGCTCCGGCCACCGACACGCTGGCCAGCTTGACCGAGGCGGCGCGGGTCTCGCCCGAGGCCGTCATGACCTTGTAGTTGTAGTCCAGCGCCTTGGTGTCGATGCCCAGGCGCTTGGCGTCGGTCTGGCTGAGGGCCACGGCGGTGGCGCCGGTGTCGATCAGGAAGCGCACCGCGCGGCCGTCGACCTTGGCCTCGGCCCAGAAGTGGCCGTCGGCGGCCTTGACGATCTGGGCGGCGCCGTCGTCGACGGAGGCCGCGACAGGGGCGGGGCCGCGCAGGTCCGGCTGGCGCAGATCGTCCAGCGACACGACGGCTTTCGCCGCCCCGACCGCCGAGAGCGCGCCTACGATCGCGATGGTCGCGAACTTGAGCATCGAAGTCACCCCGCCATACAGGCTTTGTGGCCGTTTCTACGACCGTTGCCAGGCAGACTAGCGGGCAATGGGTTTTCAACCGGTGAATCGATCCCGGCGCGACCTTGCTTGGTTAATTAATCGATAATCGATCAGCAAATTAAAAATCTGTAATACTTAGCGATAACATCATTACATCTATGTAATCACTCAATATGACTTCGATTTAACTTAAGATGATCGAACATTTCCGGCAAATTACCACTCGCAAGTTCAGTGCTTATCGAGGGAACGTCGCCATGAAAAAGATCATCGTCGCCGCGGTTGTCGCCGCTTCGGCCTTCGCCGGAGCCGCCCAGGCCGGCGCCTCCGCCACCAATTTCGAGTTCCTGCAAGCCGCCCGCTGCCGCGGCCTGGCCGCTTCCGAAGGTCTCGGCAAGGTCGACACCGCCGGCATCGACGCGTTCCTGCGGCAGGAAGGCGTGAGCCGCGAGCTTCCGGTGCGCGTCTCGGCGAAGAACAAGATCGCCGACGCCCAGAAGGAAGGCGACAAGGCCGAAGGCGCCAAGAAGGACAAGCTGCTGGCCGAACGGTCGGGCGCCTGCTCGGCCTGGCTGAACGGCGCATCGACGGGCGCGGCCGTCAACACCTCGAACTAAGGGCCTCTAGCCTTGGCTGGCCATCAGGTTGGCCATCGGATCCGGGCGATGGGGAAGGGCGGCCATGATCGCGGCCCGTTCCTTGTCGCTCAACCGGGCCCAGCCGGCGATCTCGGGAAGGGTTCGCCGGCAGCCCAGGCAGAAGCCGCTTTGGCCGTCCACCGCGCAGACCTTCACGCAAGGCGTCGCGATGGGACGGGGCGGCGTCTTCAGCGTCTCAGGGGGCGTGGCCGAGGTCATGACCCGTATTTCGCCGTTCCAGGCCGGCCGCGCAAGGGCGGCCCGCGGCGAGACCCCGTGCGTCGATCGCGTTCGTAGTCCCAATCCTCCAAAGGAGCTTCCATGCGTATCCTGACCCTCACCGCCGCCGCCCTGCTCGCCGTTTCGGCGACCGCGCCGGCCTTCGCCGCCGATCGCGTCAGCGACGGCGAACTCGTGCGCGCCTCGCGCTGCCTGGGCCTGGCCAAGGCGGCGAACCTCGGCGCTTCGGACGCCACGGCCCTGCAGGCCTTCGTGAAGACCCAGAAGCGGGGACGCGATCCGCTGGTCCAGGACCGCGCGGAGGCCGCCGAGCGCAACGCCGCCTCGCAGGCCGGCAAGGCCAAGGACGACATGAAGGCCTCGCTGATCGCCGAACGCGACGGCGCCTGCAAGGCGCTGGTCGAGAACTCGTCGACCGCGACCGCCGCCCAGCCGGCCGGGGCCTGACCTCTCGGCTCTTTGCATCGGGCGCGGGCTGGCTTAAGTCCGCGCCCATGACCGCTTCTCCCTTCGACGACATCCGCAAGCTGGCCGCCGACGCGCCGGCCGTTCCGACCTCGACCTTCGCGGGCGGCGACCGCCTGGCGGAAATCTCGGCCTGGCTGACGGACTGGACCGGCAAGACGCCGCCGGCGGTGCTGCGCCCGGTCGTCGCCCTCTATGCCGGCGCCCGCCAGGGCGTGGGGCCGCGCGGCTGGGCCCGCGAGCGCCTCGAGGCCGTCGCCGCCGGCGGGGCCAATGTCTGCCGCATCGCAGGCGTCCAGGGTGCGGGGCTGGAAGCCTTCGACCTGGCCATCGACCGCCCGACGCCCGACGCCGTCCAGAAGGCGGCGATGAGCGAGAAGGAATGCGCCGCCACCATGGCCTTCGGCATGGAAGCCCTGGCCAAGCAGCCCGACCTGCTGATCCCCGGCGTGATCGCCGCCGAAACCGACCGCGCCGCCGGCGCCATCGCCCTGGCGCTGTTCGGCGGCGAGGCTTCGGACTGGAGCGACGCGCCCGAGCCGATCGCCGCCGCCGTGACCCGCGCCGCCGCCGAGGACGACCTGTCGGACCCGCTGGCCGCCCTGCGGCAGCTGGGAGGGCGCGAGACCGCCGCCCTGGTCGGGGCGATCCTGGCCGCCCGGGTCCAGAAGATCCCGGTGTTGCTGGACGGCTACGCCGCCTGCGCCGCCGCCGCCGTGCTGCACGCGCTGGACCCCGCCCTGGTCGCCCATTGCCAGGCCGGCCATGTCGGGACCGCCCGAGGCCATGCGCGCCTGCTGGAGGCGCTGGGCAAGCGGCCGCTGATCGCGCTGGACATCGCCGAGGAGGAGGGCGCCGGCGGGGTCACCGCCCTGGCCCTGGTCCGGTTGGCCTGCGAGGTCCGCTGAGGCCTTTCCGGGCTCAAACTGATCGTTGTTTACGTTGACGCTAAGGTCATCTTTCCAAACGCTCGTTCGAGCCCTAAGGTGACTCCCGAAAGTCAAAGACGGCCCCCGAAGAGGGCCGATTTCCGGGAGTCCGCCATGAACCTCGATTTCTCGCCCGAAGACGTCGCGTTCCGCGACGAGGTGCGCGCCTTCATCGCCGAGAACTATCCCGCCGGCCTGCGTGAAAAGCAGGAGGAGGGCGAGGAAATGGCCAAGGAAGACTTCCTGTCCTGGCACCGCACCCTGGCCAAGAAGGGCTGGGTGGCCCCGGCCTGGCCGGAGAAGTACGGCGGCCCGGGCTGGACCTCGGTCCAGCGCTACATCTGGTCGGAAGAGACCGCCCGCGCCGACTGCGTGCCGATCCTGCCGTTCGGCATCAACATGGTCGGGCCGGTGATCTACACCTTCGGCACCCCGGAGCAGAAGGAACGCTTCCTGCCGCCGACCCTGTCGGGCGACATCTGGTGGTCGCAGGGCTACAGCGAGCCGGGCGCGGGGTCGGACCTGGCCAGCCTGAAGACCAAGGCCGAGCGCTTCACCGGCGACGACGGCAAGGAATACTACCTGGTCAACGGCCAGAAGACCTGGACCACCCTGGCCCAGCACGGCGACTGGATCTTCTGCCTGGTCCGCACCGACCCGACCGCCAAGATCCAGGAAGGCATCTCGTTCCTGCTGATCGACATGAAGTCGCCGGGCGTGACCGTGCGTCCGATCATCACCCTGGGCGGCGAGCACGAGGTCAACGAGGTCTGGCTCGAGAACGTCAAGGTGCCGGTCGAGAACCGCATCTACGAGGAGAACAAGGGCTGGACCTGCGCCAAGTTCCTGCTGGCCCACGAGCGTAGCGGCATCGCCGGCGTGGCGCGCTCCAAGCGCGGCATCGAGCGCATCCGCCAGATCGCCTCGACCGAACTGGGCGACGACGGTCGGCCGCTGCTGACCGACCCGGACTTCAAGCGCAAGGTCGCCGACCTGGAGATCGACCTGACGGCCCTGGAATACACCGAGCTGCGCACCCTGGCCGGTGAAGCCGCCGGCAAGGGCCCCGGCCCGGAATCCTCGGTCCTGAAGATCAAGGGCACCGAGATCCAGCAGCGCATCACCGAGCTGGTGCTGGAGGCCGCCGGCCACTACGGCGCGCCGTACTTCCGCGGCTTCCCGAAGGACGGCGACAACGCCCATCCGATCGGCCCCGACTTCGCCCATCGCGCCGCGCCGACCTATTTCAACGTCCGCAAGACGTCGATCTACGGCGGCTCCAACGAGATCCAGCGCAACATCATCGCCAAGATGGTGCTGGGGCTTTAGGGCGTCGGGCGCGGAGCGATGAACCGGCTCGGGCTGGTCTTGGCTGTCACGGTCACGGTCGCTTCGTTCGGAGCGGCCGGCGGCGCTGTGGCGGGCCAGGTTCCCGAGGCCTCCTCGCGAGCCGTCGGCCAAGGTGTCGTGCATCGCACGCGCCTGGCGCCCGGCGAAGCGCCGGTGCTCGCCACCTTCGTCGGGCGCTCCGGAGATGTGCTCTGGCGTTCGAACGCGGAGGCCAAGACCGGCTGGCGGGGCGAAATCCGCTATCTCGGGGATAGTCAGGGCCTGTCGCGGTTCGAGGTCGTCGAATTCGCTTCGCGCGCCGGGCCTTCATCGACGATCGGCTTCCTGGCGAAAACGCCCGGCCGCGTGACGCTTCCGTTCAAGGACGCCGACGTCTTCCTAATCGTAGAAGCCGTGAAACCAGAGGGCATGACCTATCATCTGGAAGCGGTGATCCAAGACGAACAAGTCGTAGACGAACAGTCTTCAGAGGAAACCAAGGGATGGATTTCAACTTCACCGAAGAGCAGTCGATGGTCCGCGACACGGTCGCGAGCTTCCTGCAGGACAAGTACGACTTCGAGACCCGCCGCAAGATCGTCAATTCCGAGACCGGCTGGCGCCAGGACTACTGGAAGGCCTTCGCCGAGGAGCTGGGCATCCTGGGCGCCTCGTTCAGCGAGGAGCTGGGCGGACTGGGCGGCGGCGCCATCGACAACATGATCATCATGGAGGAGTTCGGTAAGGCGCTGGTCATCGAGCCCTATCTGGGCACCGTGGTGATCGGCGGCGGCTTCATGAAGCACTCGGGCTACGCCGGCGCGGCGTCGGTGATCGAGGGCATCGTGGCCGGCACGACCACCATCGCCTTCGCCTATGGCGAGCCCCAGGCCCGCTACACCTGGCAGGACCTGAAGACCACGGCCAAGAAGGACGGCTCGGGCTACGTCCTCAACGGTCACAAGGCCGTGGTGGTCGGCGCGCCGTTCGCCACGCACCTGGTGGTCACCGCCCGCACCGGCGGCGCCCAGCGGGACACGGGCGGCGTCTCGGTGTTCCTGGTCGACAAGAGCCTGCCGGGCATCGTCACTCGCGACTATCCGACGGTGGACGGCAACCGCGCCTCGGAAGTCTTCTTCGAGAACGTCTCGATCCCCGCCGACGCCCTGATCGGGCAGGAGGGCGGCGGCCTGCCCCTGGTCGACAAGGTGATCGACGAGGCCACGGCCGCCGTCGGCGCCGAGGCCGTGGGCGTGTTGCGCAAGCTGCACGAGGGCACCCTCGACTACGCCAAGCAGCGCAAGCAGTTCGGCACCGCCATCTCCAACTTCCAGGTGCTGCAGCACCGGATGGTCGACATGTTCATCGAGCTGGAGCAGGCCGTGTCGATGACCTACATGGCCACCATCAAGCTTTCGGAGAGCGACGACGAGCGCGCCAAGGCCGTCTCGGCCGCCAAGGTCCGCATCGGCCGCGCCTGCAAGTTCGTGGGCCAGAACGCCATCCAGATCCACGGCGGCATGGGCATGACCGACGAACTGGCCATCGGTCACTACTTCAAGCGCGCCACTCTGATCGAGGGCCTGTTCGGCTCGGTCGACCACCATCTGCGGCGCTACGAATCGCTGTCGTTCGGGCCCGCGACCGGCAAGGCGGCCTAAACCGCCTACGGACAAGCAGCCGGAAAGAGCTTCCGCCGCCCGCGACACGCCGTCGCGGGCGGTTTTTCTTTGGGGCGTGCGTTTTGTCCGCCCTGTTCCTGGGCGAGGCGTCGTTCAACCCGGCAGGACAACCTGCTGGACCTCGCCGTGACCGATCTTCGCCTCGACCTCGCCCCCCGACCGCTGACCGAAACCCTGACCGCCATGGACGCCAGCGCCCAGCTCCTGATGGAGCAGGCGCGCGAGGCCAAGGCCAAGGCCGACCGCCTGGAGGTGGCGCTTTCCCTGGTGGTGGGGGTGGTGGCCAATGATCCCGACCTCGAGGAAGGCCTTGTGCTGCAACGGATCGCGGGTCAGCTGCGGCTATGCGCCGACCTGCCGGAGATGGCCGCCGAGCTGGTCGGCTGCGACGTCGCCCGCATCGACGAGGCCATGCTGCGCGCCGCCGCCGCGATCATCGGCGCGGCCGGCAAGCCCGCGCCGACCGAACCCGAACATTCGACGACGCTCCACTAGGTCCGGCCGCGGCGCTCCGTGCGCGAAGCGTTGTCCGGCAAGGGGAATCCGAGGCTGAAGATCAATTCGTCCGTACGCGGATTTCGTCAGGGTTCGGATTAATTTTCTTGCGTTCGGGACGCGACGGCGCATGCTTTGCCTCGACGCGCTGACGACTAGGAGGGTGGGAGTCCCTGTAAGCCGCGCGCGTCTCCTGGCCCAACGGCCCCGTTGGTTTTCAAGCGAGTCTGGGAGACGCCGCCAAATGAACGTATCGAGAATGAACCACGCCATGCTGTCCTTCGCCCTGATCGGCGGGATGCTGGTCGGGGGCAGACAGACGCCCAAGCCGCCGGTCACCGAGCCCAAGCCTTCCAATCGGAAGTAGGGCGGCCGCAAACAGGCGAGAAAAAGGGGCGGCCCGCCTGGCGGACCGCCCCATTGCTTGATCTCGAAAGCTTCGAGCGGGCCTTACGGCTTGGCGACCGTGTTGCAGTCGGCGAGGCCGGCGGCGTCCAGTTCCTCGCCGCGATAGTTGAAGGTTTCCACCGCGCCCAGTTCGGCGGCGACCTTGCGGCACGCGCGGCCGATCGGCAGCGACTTGACCTGGGGAGCGGCGCAGACGACGCCGTTGCAGCGCCACATGGCGCCGTCCTGGATCAGGGTGGGAGCCTTGGCGGGGGCCTTCAGCTTGAGCACCGCGCCCTCGGCGGCGAACGCGCTGGTCGCCATGCCCAGCGTGGACAGGGCGGAGGCCGCGACGAGCGCGGTCACGAAGATACGCATGTTTGTTTCCTTATCCCCTAAGGCCGACATGGGGAGGTCGGCGGCGGACATATCGTTGCGTTTCGCAACTAAGTCAACAAACGAACGTTTGAAGACGCGTCTTCTTGCCCCTTTTCCGCAAGCCAGGCCAGTAGGGCGGGCGTTATGTCGCTGGCGTCTTCCGCCACCCGCCAGGCGTCCTCGAGCGACGGCGGGGTCAGGCCGCGGTCGATCGTGTGGCGCAGCAGGGCGAACAGCGGATCCCAGAAGCCGTCGGGATTGTGGAAGACGATCGGCTTGCGGTGCAGGTCCAGGCGTCGCCACGACAGCAGCTCGATGATCTCCTCCAGCGTGCCGATGCCGCCGGGCAGCACCACGAAGGCGTCCGAGCGCTCGAACATCATCATCTTGCGCTCGTGCATCGAGGTGACGACCACGGTTTCGACGTCGTCGAACGGCTGCTCGCGGCCGCGCAGGAACTCCGGGATGATCCCCAGCACCCGGCCGCCGGCCTCGTGGGCGCCGCGCGCCGTCGCCCCCATCAGGCCCACGCCGCCGCCGCCATAGACCAGCTTCAGCCCGGCCCTGGCGAAGTCGCCGCCGATGCGGAACGCCGCCTCGAGATAGGCCGGGTCGGCCGCGTTCGACGAGCCGCAATAGACGCAGACAGCCTGGCCGGTCCCCGGGTCGGACGTCGCGTCGCCGGCTTGGCCGCTGGACAGGTCGGGCATCGTCGTCCACTCCAGAAAAATAAACAGCGCGCCGGTCCTTGTGGACAAGGTCGGCGCGCCGCACGTGAGCACCCAAGGAAATAAGGCCGTCGGGGCGTCGTCGGCCGTTGGATACGCCATGATCAGGATTCGCGAGATCGGTTTCAAGTCAGCCGCCTTCAGGTCGGCCTGTGTCGTCGCGGCCCTGGGCGCGCTGGCCCTGGCGGCGTGCGGCCGGGGGGAGGAGGGCTGGCGGCGCGATCCGGCGGCGACCAAGGCCGAACAGCCCGCGCCCCAGGCGGGTTATCTGAAGCCGCCGCGCGTGGTGTCGGCGATCCGCGAAGGCGCCGCCGTGGCGCTGTCGGGCCAGGCCGAACCGTCGTCCAGCGTCAGGCTGGGCGCGCCGACCGGCGAGGCCCTGGTGGGCAAGGCCGACGCGGCCGGCGCCTGGCGGCTGGTGACGCCCCTGGCCGGCGAGCCGCGGCTGTACGGCCTGTCGATGACCCTGGAGGACCGGACCGTCCAGGCCCAGGGCTATCTGATGGTCGCGCCGAACGGCGCCGCGGTGCTGCTGCGCGCCGGGGCCGGGGCCGAGGTGATGGGGAAGAGCTCGCTGTCGCCGCGTCTGCTGGCGATGGACTACGACCGCAGCGGCGGGGCCGTCGTCTCGGGCGTCGGCACGCCGGGCGCGGGCCTGGGCGTCCGCGTGGACCGCGCCACGCGCGGCGAGGGCAAGGTCGGCGAGGATGGGCGGTTCTCGATCTCGCTGGACCAGCCGCTGACGGCCGGCGCCCACACCATCCAGGTGGCGGGCGAGGGCGGCGAGCAGCAGGTGGTCGTCGAGGTCAGCCCGCCGGCGACGCCGACGAACGGGCCCGTGGCCTCGACGCTGACGGCCCTGGGCTGGCGCGTCGACTGGATGACGCCCGGCGGCGGACTGCAGACCACCCAGCTGCTGGACGGCGGCCAGTGAGGGGCATGGCGCCGCGATCCGGAGCCGTGGCGGGCGCCGTGGCCGCCCCCGAGGTCAAGGCCAACGGCTGGAAGGCCATGGCCGACCTGTTCGGCCTGGTGATGCGCTCCAAGGCCCCCGGCCTGCGCTGGCGCTTGACCCTGGCCCTGGTGTTGACCTTCGCGGGCAAGTTCCTGGGCGTGATCGCGCCGCTTCTGCTGGGCAAGGCGGTCAACGCCCTGACGGCGGGGCAGGGCGCGGCCGTGCAGGTGGGGCTGACCTTCGCCGCCCTGGCCGGCGGCTGGGCCTTGATCCGCTTCATCTCCGCGGTGGCCCCCCAGGCGCGCGACGCGGTGTTCACGCCGGTGGCCCAGGCCGCCCAGACCCGCGCGGCGGTCGAGACCTTCGCCCACGCCCTGTCGCTGTCGATCGACTTCCACCAGACCAAGCGCACCGGCTCGCTGTCGCGGGTGATCGATCGCGGCGCGCGGTCGATGGATTTCCTGCTGCGCGGCCTGGTGTTCAACATCGCGCCGACGGCGGTGGAACTGATCATGGCCGCCATCGTGCTGGCCAAGGCCTATGACTGGCGCTTCGCCCTGACGGCCGTGGTCACGGTGGTGATCTACGGCGTGGTGACCTTCACGATCTCGGACTGGCGGATCGGCCATCGCCGGGTGATGAACGAGGCCGACGCCGAGGCCGCCGGGCGGGCCGTGGACGCCCTGCTGAACTACGAGACGGTCAAGGCCTTCGGGGCCGAGGAGCGGGCGGTCGGCGGCTATGACAACGCCCTGACGGCCTACGGCGCGGCCAACATCAAGGCGACCAACTCCCTGACCCTGCTCAACACCGTGCAGTCGGCGGTGATGAGCCTGGGCCTGGGCGTGATGGCCATCCTGGCCGGGGGCGAGGCGGCCGCCGGCCGGATCGGGCCCGGCGACGTGACCGCCGCCGTGCTGATCCTGGTCAACCTGTACGGCCCGCTGAACATCCTGGGCTTCGCCTATCGCGAGATCCGCCAGTCGTTCATCGACATGGAGGCCATGCTCGACCTGCGTCGCGCCCAGCCCGACGTGGCCGACGCGCCCGACGCCATCGACCTGCCGCCGCCCGCCGACCGGCGCGGCGGGGCCGTGGCCTTCGAGGGCGTCTCGTTCCGTCACGGCGCGCGTTCGGAGGGCCTGCAGGGCGTGACCTTCACGGCCCGGCCGGGAACCACCGTCGCCATCGTCGGTCCCTCGGGCGCGGGCAAGACCACCCTGGTGCGCCTGGCCCTGCGGATGATCGATCCCCAGGCCGGGCGGGTGACCCTGGACAGCCACGACCTGAAGGCGCTCAAGCAGGGATCGCTGCGTCGCGCCGTCGCCCTGGTGCCGCAGGACGTGGCCCTGTTCAACGACACGGTGATGGCCAACATCGCCTTCGCCCGTCCCGACGCCTCCGAGGCCGAGGTCTGGGCCGCCGCCGAGGCGGCCGAACTGGGCGAGTTCATCCGCAACCTGCCCGAGGGTATGGCCACCAAGGTCGGCGAGCGGGGGCTGAAGCTGTCGGGCGGCGAGCGCCAGCGGGTGGGCATCGCCCGGGCCCTGCTGGCCGATCCGCGCGTGCTGATCCTGGACGAGGCGACCAGCGCCCTGGACAGCCGTACCGAGGCCGCCATCCAGGCCACTCTGCGCAAGGCGAGGGAAGGGCGCACGACCCTGGTGGTCGCCCACCGCCTGTCGACGATCGCCGACGCCGACGAGATCGTCGTCCTGCGCCGTGGAAAGGTTGTGGAGCGTGGCCCCCATGCGGCGCTTTTGGAGGCTGGGGGCGAATACGCGGCGTTGTGGCGGCGACAGACTCGGGAGAAACCTGTGGAAGCGGGGGCGGTCGTCGATTGATATCCGAAAACCGCCATTGTAGAACGAACGTAGAACATTTCTGGCGGTTACGGACATGCTGACGCGAAAGATCGATCGGGCCCTGGACGCGATGGCCGCCTGCAAGGACCGGGTTCCGGCCCTGCGCGAGATCTACCGCGCCGACAGCCCCGAGGGCCTGGCCCTGGGCAATCTGATGGAAGCCGTCGAGCGGGCCCAGCAGGTGCTGCAAGGCCAGGGCGTCCAGGCCGCGAAGTAGCCTTCCAGGGCGATTTGTGGGGTGCGGGCCGCCGCGCCGCCGCTGTATCCTGCCGGCTCGACAGACCTCTCCACTTTCGGGAGCCGCCCATGCGCTATCTGCACACCATGGTCCGCGTGAAGGACCTCGACGCCTCGCTGCGCTTCTATTGCGAGGGGCTGGGCCTGACCGAGATGTACCGGATGGAGAACGACAAGGGTCGTTTCACCCTGGTGTTCCTGGCCGCGCCGGAAGACGTCGAGCTGGCCAAGGAGCGCAAGGCGCCGCTGGTCGAGCTGACCTACAACTGGGATCCCGAGGACTATCAGGGCGGCCGTAACTTCGGCCACCTGGCCTATCGGGTGGACGACATCTACGAGACCTGCCAGCGGCTGATGGACATGGGCGTGACGATCAACCGTCCGCCGCGCGACGGCCACATGGCCTTCGTCCGCTCGCCCGACAACATCTCGGTGGAGCTGCTGCAGGACGGCAACCTGGACCCGGCCGAGCCGTGGGCCTCGATGCCGAACACGGGCGCCTGGTAGAAGGCGGCGCTAGACCAGCTTCACCCGGGGCTCCGGCGGGGTGTAGAGCGCGGCCAGGGCTTCGAGGCGGGCTTCCGGGTCATCGATGATCGCCAGCCAGGCCAGACGGGCCAGCTCCAGCCGGTAGTCGGCCGCATAGCCGGTCGAGAACGGCGACTGGGTGCTGCCGGGCGGTTCCGCGGCCTTGGCGTTGGCCAGCTTCTGGCGGGTCAGGATGGCGGGACGGTCGATCAGGACCTCGCCTTCGCCGGTCGCGACCCAGCCGTCGACAAGGGCGCAGGCGGCCACCGCGTGATAGACCACCACCGGCAGGGCGCGCTTCTGGGGCGCGGGTTCGGCGACCATGATCGGCTTGACGGCGGTCGGCGGGCTGGTGATCCGGAAGGCCAGGGCGTTGGCGCCGCGTAGCAGGATGGTCTTCCAGTGATCATTGGTCTTGCTCATGGTTAAGCCTGTATCCGCTGCGCGGCGCGTGGTGAAGACCCAACGCGGCAAATGGCGCAGCGGATACGGACTCGGACGGAAATCCTACTCGGCGGCGGCCGGGACGGGCGTCTTGAGCGTGGGGTAGTCGACATAGCCCCGGCCGTCGCCGCCGTAGAAGGTGGTCGGGTCGGGGGCGTTGAGCGGCGCGTCGAGCCGCAGGCGCTCCACCAGGTCCGGATTGGCGATGAAGGCCTTGCCGAACGCGACAGCGTCGTACTTGCCGGCGTCGAGCGCCGCCTGGGCGGTTTCGCGGGTGAACTTCTCGTTGGCGATGTAGACGCCGCCGAACGCCGCCTTCAGGTCCACGCCCAGGCTGTCGGGGCCTTCGTATTCGCGGGCGCACAGGAAGGCGATCCGACGCTTGCCCAGTTCCTTGGCCGCGTAGCCGAAGGTGGCGGTCAGGTCGCTGTCGCCCATCGAGTGGCTGTCGGCGCGCGGAGCCAGGTGCACCCCGACCCGGCCGGGGCCGAACACCGAGGCCACCGCGTCTGCGACTTCCAGCAGCAGGCGCGCGCGGTTCTCGATCAGGCCGCCGTACTGGTCGGTGCGCTGGTTCGAGCCGTCCTGCAGGAATTGGTCGAGCAGGTAGCCGTTGGCGCCGTGGATTTCGGCGCCGTCGAAGCCGGCGGCCTTGGCGTTCTCGGCGCCCTGGCGGAAGGCCTCGACCACGCCGGCGACTTCCTCGGTCGTCAGGGCGCGGGGCGTCGGGTAGGGGCGTTCGGGACGCAGCAGGCTGACATGGCCCTTGGCCGGGATCGCGCTGGGACCGACCGGCGCCGCGCCGTCGTGGAACGACGGATCGGAGACCCGGCCCACGTGCCACAGCTGAATGAAGATGCGGCCGCCCTTGTCGTGCACGGCCTTGGTCACCTGCTTCCAGCCCTCGACCTGCGCCTGGGACCAGATGCCGGGCACGCCTTGGTAGCCGACGCCCTGCGGCGTGACGGGCACGCCCTCGGTGATCAGCAGGCCGGCCGAGGCGCGCTGGGCGTAGTACTCGGCCATCAGGGCGTTGGGAATCTGGGTCGGGCCGGCCCGCAGGCGGGTCAGCGGCGCCATGACGACGCGGTTGGGCAACTTCAGGTCGCCGACGACAAGCGGATCGAACAGGGTGGGCATGGAGAATCTCTGGAGGCTCGCCGACCCCGCGCCGGCGTCCCGAATATCTGGCGTGCCGCGTTCCGATCGCAACTGCCACAGGCTCTGATTTTATTCTGAAGCGCGCCGCAGGGAATCTGGGGGAACGTCCTGCCTCCGACCGTCGTTGGCTTGGGGAGAGACGGAGAACTCCCATGGCTGAACCCCACGAGACCCTCGACGTGACCAACGGCGACGAGGACGACGGCGTCTACGACCCCTCCATGGTCGAAGCCAATCTCAATATCGAGCATGGCGGCGGGGTCGGCGCCCGCGACCTGGCGCGGCAGAGGGAGCCGACCGAGGTCGTCACGCCCGACGACGAGGACGACGGCCCGACCGAAGGGCTGGGCCGGGCTCATCCGAAGGAATGACGCCATGGCCGAATTGAACACCGAGAAACGCGACAAGCTGCCCGACAAGGCCTTCGCCGAACCGGAGAAGCGCGCCTATCCGATCGAGGACAAGGCCCACGCCCGTAACGCCAAGGCCCGCGCCAGCCAGGCCGTGAAAGCCGGCCGGATGTCCAATGCCGAGGAAAAGCGGATCGACGGCAAGGCCGACGCGGTCCTCAAGAAGGGTTAGGGCTCGACCGGAGCGAGCAGTCCGGTCTATTCGCCTAGGCTCCTCCCTTCGCTGCAGAGAATCCGTCCATGCCCTCCGGCCTCGCCGCCCTTCTCGACGACATCGCCGGCATCACCAAGCTGGCGGCCGCCTCGCTGGACGACGTGAGCGGCGCCGCCGGCAAGGCCGGGGTCAAGGCCGCCGGGGTGGTGGTCGATGACACCGCCGTCACGCCGGGCTACGCCATGGGCTTCACGCCCGAGCGCGAGCTGCCGATCGTCTGGAAGATCGCGGTCGGCTCGTTCCGCAACAAGCTGCTGTTCCTGCTGCCCGGCGCCCTGATCCTCAGCGCCTTCGCCCCCTGGGCCGTGACCCCGATCCTGATGGTCGGCGGCGCGTACCTGGCCTTCGAGGCCACCGAGAAGATCATCGAGGCCTTCGTCGAGCACGAGGTGGCCGGCGACGAGGCCGAGGACTTCGCCCTCAGCAGCGCCGAACTCGAGACCCAGAAGGTCAACGGGGCGATCCGCACCGACCTGATCCTGTCCGGCGAGATCATGGCCATCGCCCTGGCCGATGTCGCCGACAAGCCCCTGGCCATACAGGCGGCGGCCCTGGCCATTATCGGCGTGCTGCTGACCGTGGCGGTCTACGGCATGGTCGGGCTGATCGTGAAGATGGACGACATCGGCCTGCACCTGGCCAAGGGGCGCTCGAAGGCGCTGCAGGGGCTGGGGCGCGGCCTGGTCAAGGCGATGCCGGTGACCATGGAGGCCCTGACCGTGATCGGCACCGCGGCCATGCTGTGGGTCGGCGGCGGCATCATCGTCCACGGCCTGGAGCACTTCCACCTGACCCCGATCCCGCACTGGGTGGAGGGCGCGTCGCACTGGGCCGGCCAGGTCCCGGTGGTTGGCGCGATCACGGGCTGGCTGGCCATGGCGGCGGGCTCGGCCGTGGTGGGGCTGATCGTGGGCGGCGCGATCGTCGGCGCGATCCACCTGATCCCCAGCAAAAAGGCGGCGCACTAGGCGCCGCCTTTTCAGTTCGTCCAGCGTGTGGCCGCTAGGCGGCCTGACGCGACCGGTAATCGTCGATCTGGCGGAAGATCGAGGCCATGGCCGCGTGGGCCGGCATCTGGTCTTCGGTGATCCGGCCCTCGGCGAAGATCAGGGCCAGGCGATCGCGCGCGCGGCTGACGCGGCTCTTGATCGTGCCCAGGGCGGCGCCGGTGACCTCGGCGACTTCCTCGTAGGACATCCCAGCGGCGCCGATCAGGATCAGGGCCTCGCGCTGGTCGGGCGGCAGCATGTCCAGCGCCCGGCGCATCTCGTCCAGCTCCAGGGCGGCGGTCGGGTTGGAGTTCGAGACCAGGGTGCGCTCGGCGACCTCCGGGTCCAGCGCGCACGAGCGCCACGAGCGGCGCTTCTCGGAGTAGAAGACGTTGCGCAGGATCATGAAGGTCCAGGCCTTCATGTTGGTGCCCGGCTGATAGGAGGCGCGCGAGGCCAAGGCCTTGGCCAGGGCGTCCTGGGCCAGGTCGTCGCCGTGGCTGGCGTTGCCGGTCAGCGAGCGGCCGAAGGCGCGCAGATGCGGGATCAGGCTGACGAGCTCACGTTCGAAAGCGGTTTGGGCCGAAGTCTGATTGGTCATGCGGATAATCCCCGTTCGGGGAATGAACGTCCTCGCCGGACTAAGGCTCCGCTTCTCGGTAAATAAATTTGACCGAACGCCGGTCAGGTCCCGTCAGGCCTCGGCGGCGATCTGGCGCAGGGCCTGTTCGAAATACTCCGGCGGCTGGCCGCCCGAGATCAGGTAGCGGTCGTTGATCACCACGGCCGGCACCGAATTGATCCCCGCGGCCTGCCAGCGGCGCTCGGCGTCGCGGACCTCCTGGCCGTACTGGCCCGAGGCCAGCACCTGGCGCGCGGCCGCCCCGTCGAGGCCCGCCTTCTCGGCGGCCGCCACCAGGACGTCGTGGTCGGCAGGGCTGAGCCCGTCGGTGAAATAGGCGTCGAACAGGGCCCGCTTGAGCGCCTTCTGGCCGCCGACGATCCCGGCCCAGTGCAGCAGGCGGTGGGCGTCGAAGGTGTTGTAGATGCGGCTGTTCTCGTTGGTCTTCATCGTGAAGCCCACCGAGGCGGCGCGTTCGTGGATGGCCTTGCGGTTGACCGCCGACTGTTCGGGCGTCGCACCGTATTTCTGACCGACGTGCTCGACGATGTTCTGGCCTTCCGGCGGCATGTTCGGGTTCAGCTCGAACGGCTGGAAGTGGATGTCGGCCTCGACCAGGTCGCCGACCCGCGCGAGCGCCGTCTCCAGACCGCCCAGGCCGACGATGCACCAGGGGCAGGAGACGTCGGAGACGAAGTCGATCTTCAGGGGCTTGGTCATGGCGATATCCGGTGGCGGGCGAGACCTCGGATATAGGATGGGCTCGGCGGATTGCACGGCGGACAATCCGGCCGGCGTGACCCAAAGACCCGTTTCGCTCGCGATCGGAGTACGCTAGAGGGACCGCTCCTCAAGTTCGGGTTACGGGAGGGCGCATGGCCCCCAAGGTCTTCATCGACGGCGAAGCGGGCACCACCGGGTTGCAGATCCGCGAGCGCCTGGTCGGTCGCAAGGACCTGCAGCTGGTCTCGATCGATCCGGACAAGCGCAAGGATCCTGAGGCCCGCAAGGCGATGCTGAACGGCGCCGACGCCGTGATCCTGTGCCTGCCCGACGACGCGGCCAAGGAAGCCGTGGCGCTGATCGAGGACCCGAAGGTCAAGGTGATCGACGCCTCGACGGCCCATCGCACCGCGGCCGGCTGGACCTACGGCTTCCCGGAGCTGGACGACGAGCAGCGCGGCAAGGTGGCCAAGTCGACGCGGGTGTCGAACCCCGGCTGCTACGCGACCGGCGCCATCGCCCTGGTGCGGCCGCTGGTCTCGAACGACATCATCGCCGCCGACCTGCCGCTCTCGTTCAACGCCGTGTCGGGCTATACCGGCGGCGGCAAGGCGATGATCGCCGAGTTCGAGGACGAGACCTCGCCGCACTATACCAAGGTCCCGTACCGCATCTACGCCACGGGCCTGAACCACAAGCACCTGCCCGAGATCCAGGCGCACGGCGGCCTGCTGACCCGGCCGATCTTCACCCCGGCCGTCGGGCGCTACGCTCAGGGCATGCTGGTGGAGCTGCCGCTGCACCTGAGCATGCTGAACGGCAGCGTCTCGATGAACGAGATCCACGAGGCCCTGGCCGACCACTACGACCGCGAAGCCTTCGTCGAGGTGGCGTCGCTACACGAGGCGAAAAGCCTGACGACCCTGGATCCCGAGGGGCTGAACAACACCAACCGCCTGAAGCTGTTCGTGTTCGGCTCGGAAAACAGCGGGCAGGTCCGCCTGGTGGCCCTGCTCGACAACCTGGGCAAGGGCGCGTCGGGCGCGGCGGTGCAGAACCTGAACCTGATGCTGGGGCTGAAGGAAGGCGCGGGGCTGTAGCGCCCACGCCTCACGCCCGCCAGCGGTAGTGCCCGACCGCCGTGTGGAGCTTGAACATCCACAGCGGCTCCTCCTTGGCGCCCCAGCCGATGTTGTGAACCACGCGCACGCGCTCGGGCCCCTGGCTGACCACGCCGATGTGCGGGCGGCCGCTCCAGACCCGCCAGGTCAGGATGTCGCCGGGCAGGGGATCGTCGAACCGGTCGCCGGCGGCCTTGGCGGGCGCGCGGGCCAGCAGGGCCTTCTGGCGTTCCAGATAGGTCTCCAGGTTCAGCACCCGGCGATGGTCGATATTGGAGTCCGGTCCCTTCAGGCCCCAGGCGCGCCGCGACGGATAGGCGTCGAAATTGCGGGTCATGTCCTCGTGGACCAGCTGCTGCAGGTCGGCCCGCCAGGCGTCGCGGGCCGCGCGCACCAGCACGTCGGCGCAGACCCCGGTCGAGCGGAGGACGTCGCCGTTGGGGTAGGGGATGGCGCGGTAGCTGGGGTCGTAGTCCCGGGTCACGCCCACCTGGCTGCGCGCGGCCTGGGCCAGGCGCTCGCCGCCGGCCGCGGCCGCCGGGCGCGCCACCGCTTCGCCCGCGCCGAGGATCGGCGTCGCGAGCAGCATCCCTAGTGCTGTCCGGCGATTGAGTCCCATGTCGGCAAGCTCGACCAGAATCCCGGCGAGTTTTGGGCGAACATGGGTCGCTGGTGTGGAGTTCCGGCGCGGGCGGCGTGCACCGGGGTTCAGCCGGGCTGGGGTTCCAGCAGCCGCGGCCCGGCGCCCTGGCCGCCCAGCACGTCCGCCGGGTTTCGAAGCGGGCAGGCCTTCAGCGACAGGCACCCGCAGCCGATGCAGTCGTCCAGCTGGTCGCGCAGCTGGGTGAGGCGGAGGATGCGTTCGTCCAGCTCGGCCCGCCAGGCGCGCGACAGCTCGGCCCATTCGTCGGCGGTCGGCGCGCGGCCGTCGGGCAGGCGGGACAGGGCGGCCTGGATCGAGGCCAGGGGGATGCCCGTGCGCTGGGCCACCTTGATCACCGCCACCCGCCGCAGGATCCCGCGCGGATAGCGCCGCTGGTTGCCCTCGGTCCGCAGGCTGCGGATCAGGCCCTTGGTCTCGTAGAAGTGCAGGGTCGAGACCGCCCGCCGCTGCGTTTGGCCACCTCGCCGACGCTGAGCGTGCCGCCGGGAAAGGCGCAATCCGGCGCCGTCTTTTCGAATTTCGGCATTGTCGCTTGACCTCAACTTTGGTTGAGGTTTTACACGGGGAGCTCCTTCCACGGCAACGTCCTTTCAGGAGCCTCCATGACCACGCTCACCGTCCCCGATTACGCCGCCGTCGCCGCCGCCCTGGCCGACCCGCCGGTCTTCAGCGTCAGCATCATCCAGACCAAGCCCGGCAAGTTCGACGAATTCGTCGCCCTGCAGCACGAGCAGTTCATGCGGGTGCGGGGCCAGGTCGCCGGCGTGCGCGGGACCCGGATGCTCAAGTCGCCCGCCAAGGGCGTGGTGGTCCTGGTGACGTCCTTCGACACCGCGCAGAACGCCGAGCGGTTCCGCAAGGACCCGCGCTTCACCGAGCACCTGGAACGCGTCCAGCCCCTGATCGACCGCGCCGAGGCGATGCCGGTCGAGCTGGCCTACGAGGTGGGCCTGATCTGATCAGGCGGCGGTGTCGGACCGTACACGGACGAAACTGCCCGGGGCGTCCTCGATCGCCTTGAGGACGCCCTTGGCCGGGTCCCGGGCCGGGACCTGCGGACCGGACCGGGCCTTCAGCCAGGCCGCCCAGTGCGGCCACCACGAGCCAGGATGCTCCACCGCGCCGGACCGCCAGCCCTCGACCGAGGCGGGCAGCTGCTCGTTGGTCCAGTGCTGGTACTTGTTGGCGTCCGGGTGGTTGATCACCCCGGCGATGTGACCCGAGCCGGCCATGGTGAAGGTCACCGGCCCGCCGAACGCCCGCGCGCCGCGATAGACGCTGGGATAGGGGGCGATGTGGTCGTCCTTGGACGACTGGACATAGATCGGCGTCTTGACCTTCGACAGGTCCAGCTGCTCGCCGCCCAGGGTCAGGCGGCCCGTGGTCAGGGCGTTGTCCTTGTAGAAATTGCGCAGGTAGAACAGGTGCAGCGCCTTGGGCATGCGCGTCTGGTCGGCGTTCCAGAACAGCAGGTCGAACGGCCGCGGCTCCTTGCCCATCAGGTAGTTGTTGATGAAGAACGACCAGATCAGGTCGTTGCCGCGCAGGCTGTTGAAGGTGTCGGCCATCGACTGGCTGGGCAGGTAGCCGCCCTGCTGGTCCATCAGGGACTCGATCGACTGCAGCCATTCCTCGTTGGTGAACAGCAGCAGGTCGCCGGCTTCCGAGAAGTCCTGCTGGGCCGCGAAGAAGGTGGCGGAATTGATCCGCTTGTCGCCCTTGGCGGCCATGTGGGCCAGGGCGCAGGACAGCAGGGTGCCGCCGATGCAGTAGCCGACGGTGTTGACCCGATCGACGCCCGCCTGGGTCATGACCTGCCGGGTCGCGTCGTAGATGCCTTCGAGCATGTAGTCCTCGAAGGTCTTCTTGGCCTGGTGGCTGTCGGGATTGACCCACGAGGCCACGAACACCGTGAAGCCCTGGCCGGTCAGCCAGCGGATCATCGAGTTCTCGGGCCGCAGGTCCAGGATGTAGAACTTGTTGATCCACGGCGGGAAGATCAGCAGCGGGATCTCGTGGACCGTCTCGGTGGTCGGCGAGAACTGCAGCAGCTGCAGGATGTCGTTCTGGTAGACCACCTTGCCCGGGGCGGTGGCGACGTTCTCGCCGACCTTGAACTTGGCCAGGTCGGTCTGGCTGATCGCCAGCTGGCCGCCGCCGCGTTCCAGGTCGGCGGCGAAGTTCTCCATACCGCGCACCAGGCTCTCGCCCTTGCTCTGCATCACCTCGCGTAGGGCGGCGGGGTTGGAGATCAGGAAGTTCGACGGCGAGAAGGCGTCGGTCAGCATCTTGGTGAAGAACTCGACCCGGCGCTTGGTGGCGGGATCGACGCCCTGGGCCTGCGAGACCAGGTCGTTCAGCCAGTTCGACGACAGCAGGTAGCTCTGCTTCATCATGTCGAACATCGGGTTGGACGCCCAGTCGGGGTCGCTGAACCGCTTGTCGCCGGGGGCGGGGGCGACCACGGGCTGGGTCGCTTCGCCCGTCGCCTTGCGGGCCGCCGACTGCCAAAGGTCCATATAGCGGCTGAACAGGTCGGCCTGGGCCCGCAGCAGCCGGTCGGGCTGGGCGGCCAGGCTGGTCATCACCTCGTTGAAGGCGGGACCGACGTGGAAGGGGTCGGGGCTGAGGGCGGCGGGGCGGTCGGCCTGGCGCAGGGCGGCCTCGGCGATCGCGCCCTGAGCGGTGACGGCGGCGCGGGCCAGGTTGGCCGACAGGGTCTCCAGCATCTGGCGCTGGTCCGGCGACAGGAAGGCCTCGAAGTCGGGCAGGGCGCCGGTCGGGAGGAGGGGCGCGGTCCGGGCGGTCGATTCGGCGTTCTGGGCGCGGAGCTCCGGCTCGGGATCGGCTTTCGGCGGAACCTTCGGCCCGGCCTTGCTCTTGGTCTTGGCGGCGGTCGGCGCCGCGTCCGCCTTGGCGGCGGGCTTTTTGCGCGGTTTGGGGGAGGTTTCGGTCGTGGCCATGGAGCTCCTTGCACCGTCATCTCTTCGACCATCTCGCCTTGGCGGCGCGGATGGCCTTTCGCTCGCCGCGATCATCGCATAAGACCTGAGACAAGATGAACGTCGAAACCGGTAAAATCGTACGGGCCAGCGTACTCTTTCGCGGCGCGGCTCTCGTGGCCCTGCTGGCGGGTCTGAGCGCCTGCGCTTCGTCGCTGTCGTCCGTTTCGCCGTTCACGCCGCCGCCGGTCGATCCCAACTCGCCGATCGCCGCCGCCGCCAACGCCGCGGCCAAGGACTCCAAGCACGCCGACCTGCCGCGCTTCATCGACATCCCGCCGATCCCGACCGACGTGCGCACGCCCGTCGAGTTCAAGAAGGCCGTGGGCGCCGAAAAGGTGGCCGCCGACAAGCTGAAGCGCGACACCGCGCCCAACACCTGGACCCTGTCGGACACCGAAGGCTACGCCGCCCAGGCCCGCAAGGTCGGCAAGGCGCCGCCCAGCGACATCCCCACCGACGCCGACCGCGCCGCGACCGAAGCCTTCGCAAAGGCGGCGCGCGATCGAGCTACCGCGCCTCCGTCCAAGCCCCAATAGGGCGACGGAGGCATAAAATTCCCGTAACTGGCTTGGCTATGCCCCGCTCGGGGTCTATCCATGCCCGACATCCGCTCCCGGCGCGCCGCTGCGGCGCAATGAGCATTTCATGACCTCCGATTTCCACCGTATCCGCCGCCTCCCGCCCTACGTCTTCGAGGAGGTGAACAAGATCAAGGCGCGCCTCCGCGCCGAGGGCACCGACATCATCGACTTCGGGATGGGCAATCCCGACATGCCCACGCCCAAGCATATCGTCGACAAGCTGATCGAGACCGCCCGCGACCCCAAGGCCGGCCGCTACTCGGCCTCCAAGGGCATCGCCGGCCTGCGCAAGGCCATGGCCGGCTACTACGGCCGCCGCTTCGGCGTGAAGCTGAACCCCGACACCGAGGTGATCGCCACCCTGGGCTCGAAGGAAGGCTTCGCCAACCTCGCCCAGGCCCTGACCGCGCCGGGCGACGTGATCATCTGCCCGAACCCGGCCTATCCGATCCACGCCTTCGGCTTCATCATGGCCGGCGGCGTGATCCGCCACGTGCCGGCCCTGTCGCCCGAGCAGTACCTGTCCAACATCAGCCGCGCCGCCAAGCACTCGGTGCCGCCCGCCAGCGTGCTGATCCTGTCCTACCCGTCCAACCCGACCGCCCAATGGGTGGACCTGGACTTCTACAAGGACGCCGTCGCCCTGGCGAAGAAGCACGACCTGCTGGTGATCAGCGACGTGGCCTACGGCGAGATCTATTTCGACAACAACCCGCCGCCGTCGATCTTACAGGTCGAGGGCGCCAAAGACATCGCGGTCGAGGTCAACTCGCTGTCGAAGACCTACGCCATGGCCGGCTGGCGGGTGGGCATGGTGGTCGGCAACGCCCGCATCTGCGCCGCCTTGGCCCGCGTGAAGTCGTACCTGGACTACGGCGCCTACACCCCGGTGCAGGTGGCCGCCGCCGCGGCCCTGAACGGCCCGCAGGACTGCGTCGACGAGATCCGCGCCATCTACAAGGGCCGCCGCGACACCCTGGTGTCGTCGATGGCGCGCGCCGGCTGGGAGATCCCCAATCCGCCGGCCTCGATGTTCGCCTGGGCCAAGATCCCGCCGCAGTTCGAGGCCGCCGGCTCGATGCTGTTCTCGCGCCTGCTGATCGAGGAGGCCGGCGTCGCCGTCGCGCCCGGCATCGGCTTCGGCGAGTACGGCGAGGGCTATGTCCGCATCGGACTCGTCGAGAACGAGCAGCGGATCAAGCAGGCCGCCCGCAACGTCAAGAAGTTCATCGCCAACGCCGACACGATCCTGGCCAAGGCGCACAACAAGATGGAACAGGTCTAGGGCGCCGCCAAATCCCCTGAAGGATGGGCAGTCCGGCCGCTGGAACTAGGAACGCGAATATGACCCAGAAGACCTGGCGCGTCGGCGTCGCCGGCCTCGGCACCGTCGGCGGAGGGCTGTTGCAGTTCCTGGCCGAGCAGCCGGACTTCGCGCCGGCCGGCGACCGGGCGGTGGTGACGGCGGTCTCGGCCCGTTCCAAGTCGCGGCCGCGCACGGTCGACATCTCGGGCCTGGCCTGGTTCGACGACCCGGTGGCCCTGGCCTCGTCGCCGGACGTCGACCTGTTCGTCGAGCTGGTGGGCGGCAGCGACGGCCCGGCGAAGGCGGCCGTCGAGGCGGCGCTCAAGCTGGGCAAGCCGGTGGTCACCGCCAACAAGGCCCTGATCGCCGAGCACGGCGCCGAACTGGCGGCCCTGGCCGAGGCCAACGACGCCCCGCTGCTGTTCGAGGCCGCGGTCATGGGCGGCACGCCGGCGGTGAAGATGCTGCGCGAGGCCATGGTCGGCGACGAGGTCGTGGGCGTGGCCGGCATCCTCAACGGCACCTGCAACTTCATCCTCAGCGAGATGGAGAAGACCGGCCGCGACTTCGCCGACGTGCTGCGCGAGGCGCAGGGCCTGGGCTACGCCGAGGCCGATCCGACCATGGACGTCGGCGGCTTCGACGCCGGCCACAAGATCAGCATCCTGGCCGCCCTGGCCTTCGGCTGCGCGCCCGACTTCGACGCCGCCGAGATCGAGGGCATAAGCGACGTCGAACTGCTGGATATCAAGCTGGCCAAGGACCTGGGCTATCGCATCAAGCTGGTGGCCGGCGCGGCCAAGAGCGACGACGGCGTGTCGGTGAAGGTGCATCCCTCGCTCGTCCCGCTGGAGCATCCGCTGGCCCAGGCGGGCGGCGCGCTCAACGCCCTGTTCATCGAGGGCAAGCGGATCGGCCGGATCTTCATCCAGGGGCCGGGCGCGGGCGCGGGTCCGACCGCCGCCGCCGTGGCCGCCGACATCGCCGACGTCATGACCGGCGCTCGTCGTCCGGTGTTCCAGGCGCCGGCCGGTCAGCTGAAGCCGTTCGTGGCCGTCGATCCGGCCCGTTCGGTGGGCAAGGCCTATCTGCGGATCATGGTCCGCGACGAGCCCGGCGCCATCGCCGCCATCTCCGAGACCCTGGCCGAATGCGGCGTCTCGATCGACAGCTTCCTGCAGAAGCCGGTCGAAGGCGCGGGCGGCGTTCCGATCGTGCTCGTTACGCACGCGACTCCCGAATCCAATCTCCTCGACGCGATTAGTCGCATCGAAAAACTGCACGCCGTGCTAGAGCGTCCCCGCCTTTTGCGCGTCGCGCGCATCTGAGAGCCGCGCCAAGCGGCCGGGACTTGAGCCTCGCATAGGCTGGGAGACGTTGATGAGTTCGAAGACCCTGGACCGTTCGCTGGTCCTGGACGCGGTTCGCGTGACGGAAGCCGCCGCCATCGCCTCGTGGTCGATGGTGGGGCGGGGCGACGAGAAGGCGGCCGACCAGGCCGCGGTCGACGCCATGCGCAACACGCTGAACGAGCTGGCGATCGACGGCGAGATCGTGATCGGCGAGGGCGAGCGCGACGAAGCGCCCATGCTCTATATCGGCGAGAAGGTCGGCACGGGGCAGGGCCCCGCCATCGACATCGCCCTGGACCCGCTGGAAGGCACCACCCTGACGGCCAAGGCCATGCCCAACGCCCTGGCGGTGATGGCCTGGGCGCCCAAGGGCAGCCTGCTGAACGCCCCCGACACCTACATGGACAAGATCGCCTGCGGTCCGGGCCTGCCGGCCGGGGTGATCGACCTGGACAAGTCGCCGGCCGATAACGTCAAGGCCGTCGCCGCCGCCAAGGGCGTCGATCCCAAGCACATCACCGTCTGCGTGCTGGACCGTCCGCGTCACGCCGAGATCATCGCCAGCATCCGGTCGGTGGGCGCGCGGGTCAATCTGATCACGGACGGCGACGTGGCCGGGGTGATCGCCACCACCGATCCGTCGACCGGCATCGACCTCTATGTCGGCTCCGGCGGCGCGCCCGAGGGCGTCCTGGCCTGCGCGGCGCTGAAGTGCGTCGGCGGCCAGTTCCAGGGGCGCCTGCTGTTCCGAAATGGCGACGAGCGCGCCCGCGCCGCCCGCTGGGGCATCACCGACCTCGACAAGAAGTACGACCTGCACGAGATCGTCCGCGCCGACGCGATCTTCGCCGCGACCGGCGTCACCTGGGGCAACCTGCTGGACGGGGTGACCTACAAGGACGGCTTCGTCCACACCCACACCCTGGTCATGAACTCGTCGACCGGCACGGTGCGCGAAGTGCGGATGAAGCGGAAGGCCTAGCGGTCTTCCGGCGGACAGTCGCCGATCCGTCGCCGGAAAATGCGTCACAACAACATCCTAGAGCGGTAAGCTGATCCAGCCGGATCGGAAATCGCGCCGCGCGCGCTATGGTCGCGCCGAATCTTTCTTTCCCAAGAGGCCCCGCATGACCACGCTGACCGATCTCGCCGGATGGCTCTCTGACGAGCCGGCGGGCGACGAGGTGAAGGCCGTCGTCACCGTCATCGCCGGGGCCTGCGCCAGGATCAGCAAGGTCGTGGCCTCCGGCGCGATCTCGGGCAGCCTGGGCGCCGCCGGCGTGGTCAACGTCCAGGACGAAGAACAGAAGAAGCTCGACATCATCACCAACGACATCCTGCGCGACGCGCTGCAGGGCTGTCCCCTGGTGGCCGGCCTGGCCTCCGAGGAACTGGAGATGGTCGAGGCCACGGGCGCCGTCGGCGGCTATCTGGTCACCTTCGACCCGCTGGACGGCTCCAGCAACATCGACGTCAACGTCTCGGTCGGCACGATCTTCTCGATCCTGCCCGCGCCGGCCGGCGTGGCGCCCAGCGAAGCCGACTTCCTGCTGCCCGGCCGCAACCAGGTCGCCGCCGGCTACGCCGTCTACGGCCCGCAGACCATGCTGGTGCTGACCCTGTCGAAGGGCGTCGTGGGCTTCACCCTGGACGCCGACGGCGCCTGGCGGCTGACCCACCCGACCGTCGCCATCCCCGCCGACACCGCCGAGTTCGCCATCAACATGTCCAACCAGCGCCACTGGGCCGCGCCGGTGCGCCGCTATATCGACGGCTGCCTGCAGGGCAAGACGGGGCCGCGGGGCAAGAACTTCAACATGCGCTGGGTCGCCTCGATGGTGGCCGACGTCCATCGCATCCTGATGCGCGGCGGCGTCTTCATGTACCCCTGGGACGCTCGCGAGCCCGACAAGCCAGGCAAGCTGCGCCTGCTGTACGAAGCCAACCCCATGTCGCTGATCGTCGAACGGGCGGGCGGCAAGTCGACCGACGGCGTCACCCCGATCCTCGACCTTCAGCCTATCAAGCTGCACCAGCGCGTGCCGGTGGTGCTGGGCTCGGCCAACGAGGTCGAGGTGGTCGTCGCCGAGACGGCGGCGGGCTGATCCGGATCGGGGACATGCCCTAGCGGCGTGTCCCCAAGTCTTGGCGCGGTGGATGTTGATGGGGAGACGCCCAAGGGCATGTCCCCGGTCTGCGTCCGTTTCTGACGCATCCGCGACCTATCTTCCCAGCATCGCCCCGTCCGTGGAGCGAATCCGCCGAAGCGCGTAGGCTCGGGAGATGACCACGACAGCCAAGCTCAGCATCGCCGGCCGTCTTCCCGCACGGGAGGGCTGAGCCATGGCCGACGGACACGTCCCGCTCGACGCCCGCCACTTCCTCGGCGTCGAGCGGTCGATCAGCGGTCGGGCCTGGCGCGAGCGGCCGGGCGACGCAGGCGTAGCCCGCAGCCACCAGCAGATGCACGGCCTGTCCGAGCCCCTGGCTCGGGCCCTGGCCTCGCGCGGCGTGGGCGTCGACGCGGCCGAGCACTATCTGCGGCCCACCCTGAAGGCGCTGTTCCCCGACCCGTCCAGCTTCACCGACATGGACCGGGCCGCCGAGATCCTGATCGACGCCCTGGAAAGCGGCCGGCCGACCATGGTGTTCGCCGACTACGACGTCGACGGCGCCACCAGCGCCGCCCAGCTGGTGCGCTGGTTCCGCTACATGGGCGTCGAGCTGCCCATCTACATTCCCGACCGCCTGACCGAGGGCTATGGCCCCAGTCCGGCGGCCTTCAAGACCATCCGCGACGGCGGGGCCGAGCTGGTCGTCACCCTGGATTGCGGCGCGGCCGCCTACGACGCCATCGCCAGCGCCGCGACCATCGGCCTCGAAGTGGTGGTGATCGACCACCACCTGATGCGCGAAGACCCGCCGGCCGCCGCCGCCGTAGTCAATCCCAACCGCCCGGGCTGCCAGAGCGGGCAGGGGGTTCTGGCCGCCGCCGGCGTGACCTTCGTGCTGCTGGCCGCCCTGAACCGCGAGGCCCGCAAGCGCGGCCTGTTCACCGAGGAACGGCCCCAGCCGGACCTGCGCCAGTGGCTGGACCTGGTGGCCATGGGCGAGGTCTGCGACGTCACCCAGCTGGTCGGCTTCAACCGGGCCCTGACCACCCTGGGCCTGCGCACCATGTCCAGCTGGGGCAATCCGGGCCTCAAGGCCCTGTTCCAGGTGGGCAAGGGCTCGGGCCCCGCCTCGGTGTTCCATGCCGGCTTCATCCTGGGGCCGCGCATCAACGCCGGCGGACGGATCGGCCGCTCGGACCTGGGCGCGCGCCTGCTGTCCACGGACGACCCGCTGGAGGCCCAGGCCCTGGCCGAGGAGCTGGACGGCCTGAACACCGAGCGCAAGGCCGTCGAGGCCGCCGTGGTGGAAGAGGCCGCGGCCGTGCTGGAGCGCGGCAGCAACTTCAATCCCGACGCCCCGGTGATCGTCGTGGCGGGGGAGGGGTGGCACCCCGGCGTGATCGGCATCGTCGCCGGCCGCCTGCGCGAGCGCTATCGCAAGCCCGTGGTGGTGATCGGCGTCGACCGCGCCGCCAATGTCGGAAAGGGGTCCGGCCGCTCGCAGCCGGGCGTCAACCTAGGCGCGGCGATCCAGGCGGCCTTCGAGGCGGGCCTGCTGATGGCCGGCGGCGGCCACGCCATGGCGGCGGGCCTGTCGATCCGTCCCGATTCGATTCCCGAGTTCCGCGCCTTCCTGGAGGAGCGCCTGGCCGGCGAGATGGAAGCCGTCGGCGTCGAGGCGGTCGAGATCGACGCCCTGGTCCAGCCCCGGGCCGCCAACCGCGCCCTGTGGAGCGAGTTCCAGCAGTTGGCGCCGTTCGGTCCGGGCAATCCCGAGCCGATGTTCGCCCTGGCCGGAGTCCGGCCCGAACGGATGATGGCGATGAAGGGCGGCCACGTGCGGGTCGATCTGGTCGGGCCGTCGGGCGACCGAATCAAGGCCATCTCCTGGCGGTCGGCCGAGACCCCGCTGGGCGAGCGCCTGCTGGCCGGCGGGGGAGCCCTGCACGTCGTGGGCCGTCTGAAACCGGACGATTATATGGGCCGGGAAGGCGTCCAGCTGGAGATCGAGGACGTCGCCGACCCCCGCATGCGCGTGACCTGAAAAAACTGCTCTTCGTCGCTTGCGCCCCGGGGGGAAGCTTTGTATATCGCCTGCTCTTCGCGGCCACGCGGTCCCTTCGTCTATCGGTTAGGACGCCAGATTTTCATTCTGGAGAGAGGGGTTCGACTCCCCTAGGGACTGCCACCGCGAAGCTACTTAGACTTTACATGCGAATACCCGCCTAATGCAGGCGCCGTGGTCCCTTCGTCTATCGGTTAGGACGCCAGATTTTCATTCTGGAGAGAGGGGTTCGACTCCCCTAGGGACTGCCACCCACCACGGACATTTCAGGTTTATGTCGGTCTAGGCGCTGCGACGAAATGTCGCGTACGCCTCGCGATCGCCTTTTCACGTCAATTGGTTATTGACGGCTCTCTTCTCGCGAGAACAGTGTTATTCTGTGGTGCTCGCCCCCTGGGCTGTCTGGGCGAGCCAGAGGGGCGGAATGTCTGGTTTCGATTTCGAGGACTCGGGATCGCATGAGGAATTCGTGCGTATCAGCGGTCGCGTGAAGTGGTTCGACACGGGAAAGGGGTACGGGTTCATCGTCCCCGACGATCCGGGTCAGACCGGCCTGAAGGACGTGCTGCTGCACGTCACGTCTCTGCGCAGCTGCGGCCGGGAAACGGCGCTGGAGGGCGCGATCATCGTCTGCGACGTGGTCAAGCGTCCCAAGGGCTGGCAGGTGTCCGAGGTGGTGGACCTGGACGAGAGCGCCGCGCCGGCGCCCCTGGAGCGGCCCAAGCGGTCGTTCGGCGAAGGCGTGGGCATGCGCCGCGACCACTTCCGTTCGGGCGTCGACAGCGGCCGCCAGATGCTGGAGCCCGTCGGGCCGGCCGAGCGCGCCAAGGTCAAGTGGTTCAACCGCACCAAGGGCTACGGCTTCGTCGTCCGCGACGGCCAGCCGGGCGACATCTTCGTGCATATCGAGACCCTGCGTCGCGGCGGCCTGGAGGACCTCCAGCCGGGCGACGACGTCATGGTGCGTTTCGCGGAAGGCCCTAAGGGCCTGGTGGTGGCCGAGATCACCGCCGGCGAGGACTGACCTCCAAGGACCGGCTTTCGCCATGGCGGCGTGACGTCGTAGGATCGCCGCGCCGCGGGACGCGGCGAGGATGATGAGGCGCGTGTGACATTCATGAGGACGATCGGGATGACGACGATCGGACGACGCGCCCTGGCGCTGGTCGTCCTGGCCCTGTTCTCCAGCCTGTCGATCGCCGCGCCCGCCCAGGCGTGGCAGGCCAAGCCCAAGCCGGCGCCGGCCGCCGCCAAGCCCTCGGCCAAGCTCGACACGGTCGAGATCCTGACCAGCCGGGGACGGGCCAGGTTCACCGTCGAACTGGCCGTGACCAAGGCCGAGCAGGAGCGGGGCCTGATGTTCCGCAAGTCGCTGGCCCCCGACCGCGGCATGCTGTTCCCGTACAACCCGCCCCAGCGGGCGGCGTTCTGGATGAAGAACACCCTGATCCCGCTGGACATCATCTATATCGCGCCCGACGGCCGGGTGCTGTCGATCGCCCGCAACGCGGTGCCGCACGACGAGACGCCGATCCCCTCCGGCGGCGTGATCCGGGGCGTGCTCGAGATCCCCGGCGGCCGCGCCGCCCAGCTGGGCATCCTGCCCGGCGACCGGGTGCTCAACAAAATCTTCCCGAAAGGCTGATTTCTTTCAGGACGTCCGGCGTTCCGTTTGCCCCCGGCGGCGAAGCCCTGTAGAGCAGCCGCTCGGTGTTTCGGAGCGTAGCGCAGCCTGGTAGCGCATCTGGTTTGGGACCAGAGGGTCGCAGGTTCAAATCCTGCCGCTCCGACCACCTAGACCCCCTTCCGAGGGGTGACGATCGACCTGGAGAGGCCCTCATGCTCGCGCGCATCTACCGCCCCGCCAAGACCGCCATGCAGTCCGGCAAGGCCAAGACCAAGGACTGGGTTCTGGAGTTCGAACCGGCCTCGGCCAGACGTCCCGATCCGCTGATGGGCTGGACCCAGTCGAGCGACATGAACGGCCAGGTGCGCCTGAACTTCGAGACCCGCGACGAGGCCGTGGCCTACGCCCAGCGTCACGAGATCTCGTTCCAGCTGTTCGAGCCCAAGACGCCCAAGCGGATCATCAAGGCCTACGCCGACAACTTCGCCGCCGGCCGCAAGCAACCCTGGACGCACTAGGCTTTCCGCCCCAAGCTTCCCGGATTCCCCAAGGGATCCGCGCCCTTAGCTCAGCTGGATAGAGCACTCGCCTTCTAAGCGAGCGGTCGCTGGTTCGAATCCAGCAGGGCGCGCCACTCCTGCATTAGAGCGTGACGCGATAGGCCAGAGTCGCCGAAGGGCGCCGGGTTCCGATCGGGATTCTCACGGCGCGGCGTAGAGGTCGAGCAGGGCGCGGGTCACGCCGTTGGTCCAGCCGAAGCCGTCCTGCAGCGGGTACTCGCCGCCGCCGCCGGCCTTGGCCTCCTCGACGTCGTACTTCTCCAGCATCTTGCCGCTGGCCTGGTATTCGCGGGCCACGGTGGCCAGCCAGCGCTGGCCGATGGTCTTGGCCAGGTCGTCCTCGCCGTAGCGGCGCAGGCCCGAGACCGCCGCCCATTGCAGCGGGGCCCAGCCGTTGGGCGTGTCCCACTGCTGGCCGGTGGCGACGGTGGTGGTGCGCAGGCCGCCGGGCGCGAGCAGCAGGGCGCGGGTGGTCGCCGCCACGGCCTTGGCCTGGTCGGCGCTCGCGGCCCCGACGAACAGCGGATAGAGGGTGGCCGCGCTGGGATGGTCCAGCCGCGCCCGCTCGCGCCACTGGTAGTCCAGATAGAGCCCGCGCGGGGCGTCCCAGAGATAGGCGTCCATCGCCGCCCGGCGGGCCTTGGCGCGGCCGCTGAACTCGGCGACGCAGGGGGCGTCGGTCAGATGGGCGCAGCCCTGGGCGATCGCCGTCTCCAGACCGAACAGCAGGGCGTTGAGGTCGACCGGGATGATCGCGGTGGTCTGGATGGACTTGAGGTTCTTGCCGTCGGCCATCCAGCGCGAGCTGAAGTCCCAGCCGCTTTCGGCTCCCGAGCGCAGGTCGCGGAAGACGTCGCCGGCCGGACGGTTCGTGACCTCTCGCGCCGTCAGCACGTCCTCTCGGTAGGACTCGTCGCGCGGCGTCGTGCGGTCGTCGGCGTAGCGGTTGAGGATCGCGCCGTCGGGCAGGGCCACGACGCGGCGATACGCCTGGCCCGGCGCCAGGGTCTTCTCGCCGTCCATCCAAAAGGCGTGCTCGCGGCGCATCAGGTCCAGGCGCTGCTTGAACCGCGCCTTGTCGGTCTTGTCCGCGAGCCCCACCATGGCGAAGTAGAACGGCGGCTGCGAGCGGCTGAGATAATAGGTGCGCGTGCCGTTGGGGATGTGGCCGTAGCGGTCGATCAGCCCGCCGAAGTCGTCGACCATGTTCTCGACCGCGTCCTGCCGGCCGTCGGCGGCCAGGCCCAGCATCGTGAAGTAGCTGTCCCAGTAGTACATCTCGCGGAAGCGCCCGCCGGGCACCACGAACGGCTTCTCCAGGGGCAGGGCGCTGTCGCCGTCGACCGGCGTGACCGGCGGACGGGTCAGCACCGGCCACAGGGCGGCGATGTGGGCCTTCAGGGTGATGCGGTCCTTGGACGGCGGCGGCGCGGGCGGACTTTGCGGCACCACGAAATTGGCGGTCACGAACCGCTTCAGCTCGGCGTCGGTGAAGGCCGCGTGGGCGCGGTAGGCGGCCAGGATCCGGTCGGGCGGACGTTTGGGCGTGGCGTCGACGAAGGTCTTCCCGTCCGGGAACAGCCTGCGCATCTGCACCTGGTGGAACAGCTCGGCATAGGTGTCGGCGGGGGAGGCGATCTCGCCGGCCGTCGTCTGGGCGAAGGCGGGCGCGGCGAGGGCGAGCCAGGCGATGGAGGCGGCTAGGACGTGGCGACGGTTCACGGCGTTCCTCCGAAGGCGAACAGCTCTAGCTCAAGAACGGGAAAAGCGCGGATCGGGTCCGAGGGAGGGACCCGATCCGCCAACGGGAGCCGCCGGGGGAGGCGCTCCCTCCGCCGGGCCGACTGGGGGCGGCTCCGGCGGTCTGATCGGGAGAACCGGTCAGAAGTTGTAGCCGACGCTGAACTTGAACGACCGGCCCAGGATCGGGCGGGCGTTGGCGCCGCTGGTCGAGCGCGGGTCGCCCTCGGTCAGGCCGTGGCTGTCGGTGAGGTTGTCGGCCGAGACCTGGACGGTGAAGTCGGCGACGTCGAAGATCGCGCCCAGGTCGACCTTGGTGTAGCCCTTCAGCACCTGGGTGTTGGCGTTGTCGGCGAAGCGGTCGTCCACGGCGCTGACCGTGCCGTAGAAGGTCGACTCCACCGAGCCCAGGGTCACGTCGTAGCTGGGGGTGAAGCGGATCATCCAGTCGGGCTGGCGCTGGGCGCTGTTGCCCTTGTTGGCCGGGATCGACGACTTGACGATCTCGGTCTTCTGGAAGGTGCCGTTCAGGGCCAGGGACAGGCCGAAGTCCGAGCGCCAGCGGCCGTCCAGCTCCAGGCCGTGGGCCTTGTTGCTGTTGCTCTCCTGGATGCCGCCGACGTCGGCGAACTTGGCGCCCTTGAACTCGTTGGCGAAGCCGGTGGCGTAGAGCTCGAACGGTCCGCTGCGCAGCTTGTAGCCCAGCTCGTACTGGTCGACCGACAGGGTGTCGGTCAGGCCTTCGCGGAAGTTGTCGAAGCTGGGGAACTTGTAACCGCGCGAATAGCGGCCGAACACGCCCGACACGCCGTTGATGTCGTAGTTCACCCCGACCGTGTAGCTGGTCTTGCTGTTGCTGTAGTCGGTGGTGCGCAGGGCCAGGCCGTCGGGGAAGCCGGGGCCGTCGTCGACCACGTAGTCGGTCTGGAAGCGCTCGCGGCGGACGCCCAGGTCGATGCGCAGGGGATCGATCACCTGCCAGGAGTCGGCCAGGTAGAGAGCGTCCACCCGCCCGTCGCCGGCCGAGGTCAGGCCGAACTTGAAGCAGCTGGACGTGCTGCCGGCCGTGGCCAGGTCGGCGCAGGTGACCGGGGCGGCCAGGTACTCGCCGTTGGCCTTGACCTGCATCGGCTCGACATTGCCCAGCGTCCAGAAGTCGTCGGACTTGAAGCTGGAGGCGTAGTAGCCGGCCGACAGCTGGTGGGTCCCCAGGGTCTTGGCGATCGACAGGTCGTTGGTCACGGCCTTGATCTTCTTCTCGACGATCCAGGCGCCCCAGTTCTGCACGTAGTCGGTCGAGGCCAGGGTGGCGCCGCCGCGGGTCTTGATCGCGCCGGGGACCACGGTGTTCAACGAGGCGACCGTGATCGCCGCGCCGTCGCCCACCAGGCCGTAGGTGTTGGCGTCGCCGTCGGTCAGGCTGAAGCGGTCGCGCACCTGCCAGCCGTCGCCGAACTCGTGCTCGAACCCGCCGCCGGCGACGAAGCCCTTGAAGCCCCGGCCGTCGGCCAGGTCGAAGTTGCGCGTCGCGCCCGCGGCGTTGATCTGCAGGGTGTGGAAGCGGCTGGCCTCGCCGATCTGGGTGTAGGTCCCTTTGTCGACGCCCGGCACGTTGATCGCGAACGGCAGGTACCAGGCGCCGTGGTCGTCGGTGTAGCGGGCGTAGAGATTGATCTTCCCGCGTTCCATCCGCTTGGTGATGTTGACCGTGAACTGCTGGCCGACCTCGCTGTCGAACTGGGTGTCGCGCACGCCGGGCGAGGTGGTCGCGTAGCCGCCGACCATGAAATAGAGGTCGTCGGCCAGCTTGCCGCTGATCAGGCCGTCGACGCGGCGCAGGTCGTAGTCGGAGGTCGACAGCTTGATCAGGCCGTGGGTCTCCTCGCCGCCTTCCTTGAGCTGGAAGTTCGTGGTCAGGCCGGGCTGGCCGTTGGAGAAGATCGGGTTTGGGCCGCCGCGCAGGGCTTCCATCCGCGAGATGGTCTCGTCGACCCGGAAGATCGAGCTGTTCTCCAGGAACGACAGGGTCGAGGGCGGATAGATCGGCGAGCCCTGCAACTGGATGGTCAGGAACTCGGCGTCGCCGGTGGCGGGGAAGCCGCGCACGAAGACGTTGGCGCCGGCGACGCCGCCCGAGGTCTCGACCCAGACGCCCGGGACCAGGGTCAGCAGCTCGGCGGTGCTCTTGGGCGAGGCCTTGGTGATGTCGTCGGCGTTGACGGTGGTGACCGCGAAGCTGGCGGCCAGCTTGTCGATCCCCTTGCCGCCCGGGGTGCCGACCACGATCACTTCCTCGACCTGGGCGGGGGTCTCGGGCTCGGGCTCGACGGCTGTGGCGGGCTGGCCCTGGGTCTGGGCGCTGGTGGCCACCAGCAGGGTCTTGGCGCGGATGGCGTAGACGCCGCTGGCGGTGGGCTGGGCGCTGAGGCCGGTGCCGTTCAGCAGGCGCTTGAGGCCGGCCTCGGCGGTGTAGGCGCCGGTTAGGGCCGGGGCGCGCTTGCCGCGCACGCTGGCCTCGTCGAAGGCCAGCTGCTGGCCGGAGGCCTGGCCAAAGGCGCGCAGGGCGCTGCTCAGGTCCTGGGCGGGGATGTCGAAGCTGTAGGTGGTCCGCTGCTGCTGGGCGTGCACGGCGACGGGGGCGGCCAGCAGCATCAGGGCCGCGGCGGCGGTGGAGCCCCCAAGCAGGCGATTGGCCAGGCGACGGTCGAACGTTCTGCGCATTGTCTTCCCTCCCTTATGCGCCGACGTTGATTGCGGCGCTTTGGAAAGTGAGACGCCTCAGCTCGTCGAAGACACACCGGACGGCGCTGAATTTTTTTGACCGCGGTCGATTTTCAGCACGGTCACGCCGTTGGCCGCAACCGCGTGGACCGGCAGCACGGCCGTCACCCCGTCGACGAAGGCGCCGGTGTCGCCCGAGGTGAACACGCCGCTGATCCGCAGCTGGGCGACGCCGGGATCGCCGATCTTCAGCTTGTCGCGGGCGTAGCGGTTCACCCGCTCGACGGCCAGGTCCATGGGCTCGTCCTGGAACACCAGCTGGCCGTTCTCCCAGGCCTTGGCGCGCACCGGATCCAACTGGCTGACGACCGTGGCGTTGGTGCGGGTCGAGGCGACCAGTTCGTGGTCGGGGGTCAGCAGCCGGTCGGCGGGCGCGCCGTCGATCTTGAGGGGCACGGCGGTGTCGGCGCGGCCGGTCTTGTCGTCCAGCACGGCCACGTGGCCTTCGTAGAGCACCACCCGCATCTGGCCGGTCAGGCGCTCGACGCTGAACACCGTGCCGGTGGCCACCACCAGCTTGTCGCCGGCCGCCACCGAGAAGGGCCGCAGCGGGTCCTTGGCGACCGAGAACTTGGCCCGGCCGCTGTCCAGCCACAGCCGCCGGCGGCCGCGCTCGTACTTGACCTTCAGCACGGTGGCGCTGTCGAGCGAGGCGCGCGAGCCGTCGGCCAGCTCGACGATCCGCCGCTCGCCCTCGGTGGTGCGGTAGACGTCGGGCAGGCTGGCGCGCCAGGCGATGCCGCCGCCGACGGCCGCGACCAGGCAGGCCGCCAGCGCCGCCCACATCGCTCGACGGCGGCCGGGGCGGGCCCAGCGACCGTGCTGCGCGCGCCGCAGATCTTCCAGGGCTTCGCGGCGCAGCGCGATCAGGCCCGGCCCCGCGGCCTGTTCCTCGACGGCGCGCCAGGCCATGACGGCGTCGTCCAGCAAGCCGCGATGGTCGGCGTCGGCCTCGAACCAGGCCTGGAGCTCGTCGTGCTCGGCCGGAGTCAGCGCGTTGTCGGCCAGGCGCACGCACCACAGGGCGGCCTGCTCGCGCGCGGCGTCCAGCCGCTCTTCAGGAGAGATCACGGTCATTCGCCGGCCCTCACGCGTCGGGTCAGATGGGTCATGGCCTTGAGGATGTGCTTTTGCACCGCGCTGACGGAGACGCCGTACAGGGCGGCGAGTTCGGATTGCTTCATGCCTTCCAGACGGAACAGAAGAAAGATGGCGCGTGTGCGGTCGGGCAGTTCGCGCAGGGCGTCGGACACCTCGCCCAGGCTCTCGCGACCCAGCAGCACCCGGGCGGGGTCAAGCGGCTCCAGGTCGCCGGCGCCGGCGTGCACGCTGGCGCGATAGTTGGCCCGAACCCTTTCGCGCCGACCCCGGTCGCGCAGCAGGTTGGCGGCCATCTGGAAGATGTAAGCGTCGGCGTTGTCCACTCCGCCGGCCCCCGTCGGACCGGATTGAGCGGTCGCCAGCTTGGCGAACAGCTCCTGGGTCATGTCCTCCGCGTCGCTGTGGCTGGCGGCGCGACGCATGAAGAACGCCATCAGCGCCGGCCGGTAGCGTCGGTCCAGTCTATGGAGGTCTGGTTCGATGACTGGTCGCACGATCCCGCCCCATGGGCGTGAGCCCGGGTTCAAGAGGTTTTTCTCACCGTGCATGACGCACGACAACGGCCAACCCACAGCACGGCGCGCCGACTTTTCGCATCTGCGGGAATCCCACGGAACGGCCGGAGCAATCTTCGGCCGGTTCCCTCCGGGTTTTACCCGGTGGCGCGTCCGGCGCGCGCGCGATGGAGTCGCGGCATCAACAAGGTGAGCGCATGGAAGAGATCCTTCGGGAATTCGCCAGCCACATCGCCCTGGCGACGGAACTGGTCTGCGTGCTGTGTATCGCCATCGGTTCGGTGGTGGCGCTGACCCGCGTGATCCTCGCCCTGGTGCGGGGCCTGGCGAGTGAGGTCAGCACGCGCCAGACGATCTTCGTCGCCTATGCCGGCTGGATCATCCTGGCGCTGGAGTTCGCCCTGGCCGCCGACATCGTCCGCACGGCCATCGCCCCGACCTGGGACCAGATCGGTCAGCTGGCGGCCATCGCGGCGATCCGGACGGCCCTGAACTACTTCCTCAACAAGGACGTCGAGGAGCGGCGCGAAACCTCCGCGTTCAAGGACTAGGCAGGGCCTCTTCCTAGAAGCCGATCGACGTCGAGACGGCGAACTGGCTGGCCTTGTGGGCCTGGCCGGGCGCCGGCTTCAGCTGCGAGCCGAACTCGAGCTGCAGCGCGAAGTGGCGGTCGACGACATAGCGGAGATTGAACCCCAGGCTGGCCAGTTCCGCCTCGTCGGCCAGGTCCGGGAAATCCGTCGGCTGCTCGAACTTCCCGTAGTCGACGAACACGCCCAGCTGCAGGCGGTCGTCCAGGCCCGGTCGGCCCAGGGCCTGTCCTACCCGGATGGTCGGAAAGCGCATCTCGGTGCTGAGGATCACGCCGTTCGAGCCCAGGGCGATGTTAGTGTCATAGCCTCGGACGCTGCCGATGCCGCCCGCCGCCAGCTGTTCGCTGTAGGGCAGATTGCCGCTGGCGATCTGGGCCACGCCGCGCGCGATCCAGGTGAACCCCTTGGGCAGGGTCGTGGTCCGGGTGGCGCTGAAGCGGTCGTAGGCATAGGTGGCGTCGCCGCCGGGGACCAGCAGGCGCATTTCCCGGTCGCCGTTGTGCGGAGCCAGCTCGCCCGGCGAGAGCACGGCGAGGTTCTCCAGGTCGGTCTGACCGGCCCGGTCGGTGGCGGTCAGGCTGTAGATGACGGGGAACTGGACGATCTCGACGTCGGTGTCGAGCAGCCGGAAACCCAGGAATTCCAAGGTGTTGTCGACGCGTTTGTAGTCGAAGCCGATCTGCAGGGTCTGCTTGATCGGCCCGGGGCCGATCACGGGATGGGCCCATCGGCCGCTGAACTGCCCCGAATGGCCCTTGCTGCCGAACTCGCGGGCGACGCGGGGTTTCTGGATCGCGTAGGCCCCGAAGAACAGCAGGCGGTCGCCGTCGACCAGCGGGACCACGTCGCTGAACGAGTGCGAGGTATAGCGGCCCGAGAAGCTCTGGGTGAACTGGTATGAGAACGTGCCGCCCCGGCCGAAGACGTTGCCCCAGTTGAAGCCCACGTTCCACTCGTCGCGGCCCAGGGTCGTGACCCCCTGGTTATCGTAGCCGGCGTAGACGCGGAACGGGAAACGATCGTGGGCGGTCAGGGCCACGTCGCTCAGGCCGGTTTCGGCCCCGGGGCGGAGGACGGCGTCGACGGTCAGGAAGGCGTTCTGGTTATAGCCGTCCAGCGCTCCGCGCATCCGCGCCAGCGTCAGGGGCTCGCCGCTGTCCAGCCCGCCCAGTCTTCGTACGGTTTCCGACGAGAAATGGCGGTTGCCGGCGATGGTCACCTCGCCGACGCGGAATTCGGTCACCACGATCTGGACGACGCCGTTCTGGATGTTCTGGGGCGGCGCCGTCACGTCCATGAACGGCCGGCCGGCCTTGCGGTAGGCGGCTCGCACCAGGGCGGTGATCTTGTCGAGATCGGCGCGGGTCAGGGGCTTGCCGAGATAGTCCGTGGCCTGCCGGGTGAAGGCCGGCGTCGACAACAGCGGCAGGTCGGCGGTGGCGAGGCCGGTGGGCGGGGGCGCGACGCCGGCCGGCTGGACCGATCCCGGATCGGGAACGAAGACCAGGCCCTCCAGGCGCGGCAGCAGCACCGTCCGGTCCTGGCTGGGCGGGGAGGCCGGCGGCGGGGGCTGTACGGGCGGAGGCGTCGCCGGCTGGGGCGGCCGGGGGATCACGCGTTCGAAGTCCTGCGCGCGCGCGACGAGCGGCGCCGAGGCGGCCAGGGCGACGATCATCGCCGCCCACCGCGCGGGCGACTTCGAGTGGGGCTTCAAGGTTGGGCCTCGCTGATTTCGAGGGGGGCGGACCGAGCGACGAAACGCAGGCTCCAGCGGGTCTGGCGGTCGCCCAGCAGGAGGACGTCCTCGGTGGAGTTGGCGACCGGCGCGCCGCCGAAGATCACCGCCTCGTTGCCCTCGATGACCGGCAGGGAGATCTCGAAGCTGGACGGCAGGTCGCCCAGGCCGTTGGTGCGCCCTTGATACAGGCCGCCGGCGACGGGGTAGGGGACGTAGAAGCGCGGATTGCCGACGGAACGGGCCAGGTTGAACACCGTGTTGCAGGCGTCCGCCCGCGCGGTCGGACATCCCGGCGGCCCCGGCGGCGCGACGATCTCGCCGGGGCCCGAGGCCGAGGTCGGCAGGTCGTAGTTCGACAGCAAGGTCCCCGCGCCAGCGCTGTAGTCGCCGCCGCCGAGCAGGGCCGTCACGACGCGAGCGCCGGGATCCGCGGAGTCGTACGCGCCGACGGTTTCGGTGACGGTGGCGCCCTGGCCGCCGATGAAGCCGGTCAGCTGGTAGTTTCCGGAGGTCAGGCTCGCGGTGGTGTTCCCGTCGTAGTCCTTGGTCGGGTTGCCGATGATCACGGCGGCCAGGGGCGCGCGGTTGATGGTTCCCGCGCCGCTCGCGGCCGTGGGCAGGACGTAGTTCGAGAGCAGGGTCGAGGCCCCGGCGGCGTAGTCCGTCGTGCTGAGCGTCGCGCTGACCGAGCGGGCGCCGGCGTTCGGGGAGTCGTAGACGCCGACCGTCTGGCCGATGGCCATGCTCTCGCCGGACGCCAGGCCCGTCAGAACGTAGTTGCCGGAGGTCAGGGTCGCGCCGGTGTTGGCGTCATAGGTCTTGGAGATGCCGGTCAGCACGACCGTCAGGGCCTTGGGATCAATGCGCCCGGCGCCGGACACGCTGGTGGGCAGGACATAGTTGTCGAGCAGGGTCGCGCCGCCTGGCGCGAAGTCCGCCGTCGCGAGGTCGGCGGTCACCGTGCGGGCGCCGGCGTTCTTGTCGTCGTAGACGCCCGTCGTCCGGGTCACCTCGGCGCCTTCGCCGGAGACGAAGCCGGTCAGTTGGTAGTTGGCCGAGGTGAGCGTGGCGGTGGTCGTGCCGTCATAGGCCTTGGCCGGTCCGCCGACGATCGCCGCGGCGAGGGCCGCCTTGTCGATCGGGCCCAGGCCGTCGGCCGTGGCGGGCAGGACGTAGTTGGAGAGCAGGGTCGAGCCGGTCGCGGTGAAGTCGCCGGCCTCCAGGACTGCGCTCACGGTGCGCAGGCCAGCGTTGGGCGAGCCGTAGGCGCCGGCGGTTTCGGTGACGACGGCGCCTTCGCCGGGCGCGAAGCCCGTCAGGGTGTAGTTCCCGGAGGTCAGGGCAGCGATAGCGTCGCCGTCATAGGTCTTGGAGACGCCGTTGAGGCGGGCGATCAGCACGGCCGGGTCGATCCGGCCGAGGCCGTTGACGCTGGTCGGCAGCACGTAGTTGGCCAGGTTCGTGCCGCTGGCGGCGTTGAAGTCGCCCGCGTCCAGATTGGCCGTAACGAGGTGGAGGCCGACGTTCGCCTGGGCGTAGACGCCCTGGCTCTCGGTCACGGTCGCGCCCTGGCCCGCCACGAAGCCGGTCATCACGAAGTTGTCGGGCGCGACCGTCGCCGCGGTGGTCCCGTCATAGGTCTTGGTCACGCCCGCGAAGGCGACGAACAGGGTCTTGGGGTCGATGTGGCCCAGGCCCGCCGCCGAGGTCGGGAGCACGTAGTTCGCGAGCAGGGTGCCGCCATCGGCCGCGAAGTCGCCGGCGCCGAGCGTGGCGGTGACCAGGCGGACGCCGGCGTCGGCCGAGGCGTAGGCGCCCGCGGTCTGGCCGATCGTGGCGCCCTGGCCCGCGACGAAGCCGGTCAGGAGGTAGTTGGCCGAGGTCAGGCTCGCCGAGGTCGTGGCGTCGTAGGTCTTCGTCGGATCGCCCACGATGATCGCGGTCAGGGCGGCCTGGTCGATCCGCCCCGTCCCCGTGGCCTGGACGGGCAAGACGTAGTTGGAGAGGTCGGTCGCGCCACTGGCGACGAAGTCCGCGCCGTCGAGGTCGGCGGTGACCAGGCGAAGGCCCGCGTCCGCCGAGCCGTAGGTCCCGACCGTCTCGGTGACGCTCGCGCCCTCGCCGGCGGCGAAGCCGGTCAGGGTGTAGTTTCCGGAGGTCAGCACCGCCGCCGTCGTGCCGTCATAGGTCTTGAAGGCGCCGTTCAGGATGGCGACCAGCATCGCCTGGCCGATGGTCCCCGTCCCGAGGGCGGTGGTGGGCAGGACGTAGTTGCCGAGCAGCGTCCCGCCATTGGCCGTGAAGTCGCTCGAAGTCAGGCTGGCCGTCACGGCGCGCACGCCGACATTGGGATTGGCGTAGGTCCCCACGGTCTGGTCGACGGTGGCGCCTTCGCCGGCGATGAAGCCGGTCAGCTGGTAGTTGGCCGCCGTCAGACTGGCCGCCGTCGAGCCGTCGTAGAGCTTGGACGGGTTGCCGACGATCACGGCCGCCAGGGATCTGGGCGTGATATGCCCGACGCCCTCGGCCCGGGCCGGCAGGATATAGTTGCCCAGGGAGGTGCCGCTGTTGGCCTGGAAGTTCGGGCTGCCCAGTTGGGCGGACACCAAGCGGACGCCGGCGTTGGCGCTGTCGTAGGTTCCTGTCGGCTGGGTGACGATGGCGCCCTGGCCCGAGACGAAGCCGGTCAGCAGATAGGTGGTCAACACCGCGCTCTGGGTTCCGTCATAGGTCTTGGTGGGATCGCTCAGGATCACCGCTTCCAGCTGCTTCTTGAGGATCAGGCCCGCGCCGGTGGCGGTGGTCGGCAGGACGTAGTTGGCCAGCAGGGTCCCGCTGTCGGCCGTGAAGTCCGTCGGGTCGAGGGCGGCGGTGATCAGGCGCGCGCCGGCGTTGGGCGAGCCGAACTGGCCCGCCGTCTCGCCGACGCTGGCGCCCTCGCCGGAGACGAAGCCGGCCAGGCGGTAGTTGGCCGGGGCCAGGGTGATGTCGGTGGTGGCGTCGTAGGTCTTGGTGGGGATGCCGGTCACGAACGCCGTGAGGGCCTTGGGGTCGATCGTCCCCGAACCCGCCGCGCTGACCGGCAGGACGTAGTTGGCCAGGTTCGTGCCGCCGTTGGCGGTGAAGTCGCCCGTCGAAAGGCCGGCCGTGACCGTGCGGGCGCCCGCGTTGGCGGCGCTGTAGGTCCCGATCGTCTGGCCGACGCTGGCGCCCTGGCCGGCGACGAAGCCTGTCACCTGGTAGTTGGTCGAGGTCAGGGTGGCGGCGGTGGTCCCGTCATAGGTCTTGGTGGGATTGCCGATGATGGCGGCGGTCAGGCTGGCCTGGCTGATGTGGCCCACCCCTGTGGCTGTCGTCGGCAGGACGTAGTTCGCGAGCAGGGTCCCGCCGTTGGCGGTGAAGTCGCTGGAGCCCAGCGTCGCGTTGACGTTGCGGAGGCCCGCGTCGGCCGAGGCGTAAGCGCCGACGGTCTGGGTGACGCTGGCGCCTTCGCCGGCGATGAAGCCGACCAGGTCGTAGTTGCCGGCCGCCAGGCTGGCGGCGTTGGTCGCGTCATAGGTCTTGGTCGGATCGCCCACGATGGACGCCGTCAAGGTCGCCTGACCGATGGTCCCCGCGCCGCTGGCGGTGGTGGGCAGGACATAGTTGGCCAGGTTCGTGCCGCCGTTGGCGGTGAAGTCGCCTGTCGACAGGCCCGCGGTGACCGTGCGGGCGCCCGCGTTGGCGGCGCTGTAGGTCCCCACCGTCTGGCCGACGCTGGCGCCCTGGCCGGCGACGAAGCCGGTCAGCTGGTAGTTGGTCGAGGCCAGGGTGGCGGCGGTGTTCCCATCATAGGTCTTGGTGGGGTTGCCGATGATAGCGGCCGTCAGGCTGGCCTGGCTGATGTGGCCCAGGCCCGTGGCGGTGGTCGGCAGGACGTAGTTCGCCAGCAGGGTGCCGCCGTTGGCCGTGAAGTCGCCGGCGGCGAGGGTGGCGGTGACCAGGCGCGCGCCCGCGTCGGCCGAGGCGTAAGCGCCGACGGTCTGGGAGACGGTGGCGCCTTCGCCGGCGATGAAACCCACCAGATCGTAGTTTCCGGCCGCCAGGCTGGCGGCGGTGGTCGCGTCATAGGTCTTGGTCGGATCGCCGATGATCGCCGCCGCCAGCGCCTTGGGATCGATCGTCGCCGAGATGCCGGTCGGCTGGGTCAGGATGTAGTTCCCGGCGTCGACGCCGGTCAGGAGGTAACCGCTGGCGTTGACCAGGTAGGTCCCGGCGTTGGCCGACGGGAAGCTGGCCGACGAGGCGGCGCTGTCGACGTCCAGGTCGTCGACGCCCAGCGTGCCGACCACCGTCGTGCCGGCGTTGTTCAGCGTGAGGGCGGTCGTTCCGTCATAGGTCTTGGTGTTGGCCAGCATACCCGCGAGGGTCACGGTCGCCGGGGTGATCTCGCCGATCGGGGCGTTGGTCAGGGTGGGGGCGATGCTGTAGTTGCCCTGGGCCGCGCCGCCCAGCGCCAGGCCTGACAGGGTGACGTTGATCCCGGTTCCGACGTTCTTGGCCGCGTAGTTTCCCGACAGGCCCGAGGTGTCGACGATCACGTCGTCGGTCCCGACGATCCCCGACAGCGTATAGGCCGAGGACGCCGTCGGCAGCTCGGTCCCGGCCGTGTAGACGCGGCTGACCTTGATCAGGTTCAGCAGAGCCTGGGTGATGTCGGCGGTCAGGTAGTTGGGCTGGGTGAGGGTGTAGTTGCCGGCGTCGACGCCGGTCAGGCCATAGCCGGTGGTGGTGACGGTCTTGCCGATCCCGACATTGGGGTCGCCGAAGACGCCCGTCGTGGCGAGGGTCAGGGTCAGGTCGTCGGAACCCAGGCGGCCGACCAGGCTGGTTCCGCTGTTGTCCAGCGTCGCCGCGACCGTGCCGTCATAGACCTTGTCGTTGGCGGCCGCGCCGGCCACCGAGGCCGGGGCGGGGGTGATGTGGCCGGTTCCGGACGCGCTGGTGGGCAGGGTGTAGTTCGCCAGCGACGTGGCGCCGCCGGCCGTGAAGTCCAGGCCGTCCAGCGTCGCGGTCACCGTGCGGGTCCCGGCGTTCTTGCTGTCGTAGACGCCGGCCGTTTCGGTGACCGTGATCGTCTCGCCGGCCACCACGCCCACCAGGTCGTAGTCGGTCGAGGCGAGCGTCGCGGCGGTCGTCGTGTCGTAGACGCGGGTCGGATCGCCGATGATGCTGGCGCTCAGCGCCTTGGGCGTGATGATCCCGATCGGCTGGGCGGTCACGGTCGGCGAGATCGAATAGTTGCCGGCGCTGCTTCCCGACAGGCTCAGGCCGCTGAGCGTGACATTGATCCCGCCGATCACGGTCCCGCCGCTCAGGCTCCCGGCGACGTTCTTGTCGGCATAGGCGCCCGAGAGGCCCGAGGTGTTGGCCGTGACCGTGTCGCCGGCATAGACGCCGCTGAAGGCGTAGCCCGAGCTGGCGGTCGGCAGGGCGGTCGAGCCGTCATAGATCTTGGTCACGGCCAGGAGGCTGATCGGCGCGGGTGTGATGGTCGCGGTCAGGCCCTGGGGTTGGGTGACGGTGTAGTTGCCGGCGTCGATCCCCGTGACGATGTAGCCGTTGGCCACGACGGGCTTGCCGACGCCGGCGTTGGCGTCCGGCGCGGTGAGGCCGGCGTTGTAGAACAGGGCGCTGGAGCCGCCCGTCTGCAAGGTGACGTCGTCTGTGCCCAGCACGCCGCTCAGGCCCGCGCCGGCGTTGTTCAGGATCGCGGTGGCGGTCTGGTCGTAGACCTTGTCGTTGGCCAGCACCCCGATCACCTGCAACGAGGCCGGGGTGATGATCCCGATGGGCGCGTTGGTGGTGGTCGCCGCGATCGTGTAGTTGGCCGCGTCCGCGCCGGTCAGGCCGACCCCCGACAGGGTGACGCCGATGCCGGTGGCGACGTTCTTGTCGGCGTAGGCGCCAGACAGCCCGGCGGCGTTGACGGCCACGGTGTCGCCGCCGATCACGCCGGAAAGACCGTAGGCGCCGTTGGTCGTCGGGATCGCCAGGGTGGAGTCGTAGACCTTGGTCACCGAGGCCAGGATCAGGGTCGCCTCGGTGATGTCGGCGAACAGGCCCGTGGGCTGGACCACGGTGTAGTTGCCCGCATCGGTTCCGCCGATCGCGTAGCCGGTCGCGGTGACGGGGATGTTCACCCCGACGTTCTTGCTGGCGAAGGTCCCGCTGGCCGCGCCGGAGACCACGGTCACCACGTCGGCGCCCAGCACTCCGGAAAGGGCGGCCGCGCCGCTGTTCAGGATGGCGCTGGTGTTGCCGTCATAGACCTTGTCCTGGGCGGTGACGTTGATCACCTGGACGCTGGCCGGGGTGATCGTGCCCGCGCCGCTGGCGGTGGTCGGCAGGTTGTAGTTGGCGAGGTTAGTGGCGCCCACCCCGGTGAAGTTGGGGGCGCTGAGGCCGGCGGTCACGATGCGGGCGCCGACATTGTCGCTGTCGTAGGTCCCCACGGTCTGGCCGACGGTGGCGCCCTGGCCGGCGACGAAGCCGCTGAGGCTGTAGTTGGCCGAGGTCAGGGTGGCGACGGTGGTGTCGTCATAGACCTTGGTCGGGTTGCCGATGATCGAGGCCAGCAGGGTGGCCCGGTTGATCGTGCCCGGTCCCGAGATCGTCGTCGGCAGTTGGTAGTTGGCCAGGCTTGTGCCGGCGTTGACCGTGAAGTCCGACACCACCACGTCGGCCAGCACCGTGCGGGAGCCCGCGTCGGCCACGTTATAGCGCCCGTTCGAGGCCTGGACGATCGAGCCGCCTTCGCCGGCGACGAAGCCGGTCAGGCTGTAGTTCGCCGCGGTCAGGGTCGCCTGGGTCGAGCCGTTGTAGGTCTTGGTCGGGTTGCCGATGATGGAACCGGTCAGGATGGCGCGGTTGATGTCGGCCAGCAGGCCCGACGGCTGGTTGAGGCTGTAGTTCCCGGCGTCGGCGCCGCTGATGGCGAAGCCGCTGACGTTGACGGCCAGATCGGTTCCCACGTTGGATTGGCGGAAGGCGCCGGCCACGCCGGACGCGCCGAGCGTGACGGAGTCCGAACCGAGCACGCCCTGCAGCGTCGCCGCAGAGATGTCCAGTGTGGCGGCGGTGGTCGCGTCATAGGTCTTGTCGAACGCGGTGACGTTCGTCACCACGAGGGGCGCGGGCGTGATGTTGGCGGTCAGGCCCGCGGGCTGGAACAGTTGGTAGTTGGCCAGGTCGGGACCGCCCAGGGTCATGCCGACGACCGTGACCGCGATCCCGTTGCCGACGTTTCGCGTGGCGAAGGTTCCGACCGCGCCGCTGGTGCTGAGCGTGACCGTATCGCCGGCGATCAGGCCCGACAGGCTGGCGACGCTGACGTCCAGCGGGGCGGCCGTGGTGGTGTCGTAGACCTTGTTGAGCGCCCGGGTGCTGAGCACCACCAGGGGGGCGGGCGTGATCGTGCCCGGCCCGATCGCCTGGACGGGCAGGATGTAGTTCGTGCTCAGCGCCCCGTTCGCATAGACGAAGTTGCTGGGCGCGAGCGGCGTGGTGAGGGTCCGGGCGCCGACGTTCTTGCTGTCGTAGTTGGCGACCACCGACGAGGCGCTGATGCTGATTGTTTCCGAGCCGATGAGGCCGTTGACCTGGTAGTTGGATGACAGCGGGAAAGCGTTGGTCGAGCCGTTGTAGACCCTTGTGGGGTTGCCGATGATCGCTGCCGTGAGCTGGGCCCGCAGGATCGTGCCGATCCCCGTCGCTTCGGTGGGCAGGTTGTAGTTGTCGAGATTGGTGCCGGGGCCGGCCACGAAGTCCGTCGGCGCCAGCGAGACGTAGACGGGCTTCTGCCCGGCATTCTTGTCGGCGTAGCTTCCCGTCGTCTTGGTGATCGTCGCGCTCTCGCCCGGGATGAAGCCGGTGATCGTGTAGTCGCTGGGGCTGAGGGTCGCGAGGACCGTGCCGTCATAGGTCTTGGTCGGATTGCCGGTGATCGCCGCGTTCAGGATGCCCGGGTCCACGTCGATGCGCGTGATGGTGCCGAACCCCGTCACAGGGGAGGGGATCACGTAGTTGGACATCAGCGTCCCGGCGTCGGGGGCGAAGTCGCTGGCGTCGAGGGTGGTCGACACCGTCCAGACGCCGGCGTCGGCCGAGCTGTACTGCCCGCTGGTCTGGGTGACCGTCGCGCCTTCGCCGGGCACGAAGCCTTCGACCTGGAAGTTCGAGGGGCCCAGGCCAGCGCTGGAATTGCCGTCGTAGGGCTTGGTGGGGTTCCCGACGATCTCGATGTCCAGCGGCGCCGGGTTGATCAGCCCCATCCCGGTGACCGTGGCCGGCAGCTGGTAGTTGGACAGCAGCGTGCCCGGCTGGGCCTGGAAGTCCGAGGCCGAGATGTTGGCGGTCACCGCCCGCGAGCCGGCGTCCTTCGAGGCGTAGGTCGCGCCCGACGACTGGGTGACCGTGAGCCCCTCGCCGGCGACCAATCCGGAAATGACCACGTCGGACGGCGACAGTCGCGCGGCCGTCGTGCCGTCATAGATCTTGGTCGGCGTCCCGGTGACGGTGATCGTGACCGGGCGGGGTGTGATGTCGCCCGTCACCGAGCCGGCGACCACTGTCCGGTAGTTGCCGCTGTCCGCGCCGCTGATCACGCCGCCGGTGGCGAAGATGGGAATGTTCTGGGCGACGTCCTTCGAGGCGAAGAACAGGCCCGAGGCGGTGATGGTGACGTCATCGCCCGCGATCTTGCCGGTCAGCACCGCCGAGCTGGTGTCGGCGGTCGCCGCCGCCGTTCCGTCGTAGACCTTGTCGTTGATCGTGACCGACGAGATCGTGAGCGTGGCCCGAGTGATGTCCGCGACCAGGCCGCTGGGCTGGGTCACCACGTAGTTGCCGGCGCTGGCCCCGCTCAGCGTCACGCCGGTCACCGTGACCGCCAGGTTGGTCCCGACGTTCTTGCTGGGGAAGAAGCTGGTCGCGCCGGAGCCATCGACGGTGACGCTGTCGCCGCCGATCACGCCGAACAGGCTGGCGCCCGCGGTGTTGACCGTCGCGACGGCGTTGCCGTCATAGACCTTGTTGTTGGCCGTGAGCCCGCTGATCGTCAGGGTGGCTGGATTGATCAGGCCCGCGCCGGTGGCGCTGGTCGGCAGCACGTAGTTGTTGAGGTCCACGCCGGAACCCGCGACGAAGTCCGGGGTGGTCAGGGTGGCGGTGATGGTGCGCGCGCCGGCGTTGGCGGAGTCGTAGTCCTCGCTCGTCAGGCCGCTGATCGTGATCGTCTCGCCCGCCGCGACGCCCGTCAGCTGGTAGTTCGAGGCGGTCAGGGTGGCGCTGGTGGTGGCGTTGTAGGTCTTGGTCGGCGTGCCGATGATGCTGGCCGTCAGCACGGCCGGGGTGATCTCACCGGTCGTCGAGGTCGGCACGGGCGCGGCGAACGCATAGCCGTAGACCGGGATCCCGCCTTCCGTGATCTGGAAGTTGCTGGTGGTGACGGTCAGGCCGGTCCCGGCGTTCTTGGTGGAATAGACGCCGTCCAGCGACCAGTCGTCGGCGGCGTTCAGGCCCGTGACGGTGGTGTTGCCGTCGTCCAGCGTGGCGGTGGTCGTGCCGTCATAGCTCTTGGTGACTGTTCCCAGGGTGACGCTGACCGTGGGGGCGGCCGTATAGAGCACGCCGTTTCCCGCCGCCGCCGGCGAGCCGCTGGTGATGATGTCGTACTGATAGAAATCCGGGACCAGGCCCCCCAGCGTGACCGAACCGGGATCGGGGGTCACGATGTACCAGTCGGTTCCGGAGGTGAGCGCCCCGGCGCCGGCCTGGTTCACGAAGGTCGAGGCCGCCAGGCCGACGCCGCTACTGCCCGACACCGAGCCGCCTGAGGCGATGGTCAGGGTCCCGCTGACGCCGAAATAGAGGGGTAGCCCGGTCGACACCACGGCCCCGGCCACGGGCGCCGAGATCGTCGCGTTGCGCCCGGCCGAGAAGGTGAACTCACCGCCGCCGTCGATCTGGGCGTTGATGTTGAGGTCGCGATAGGCGTTGAGCGTCAAGTTGCCGCCGCCGGTCCAGACGACGGGCGCCTGGACGGTGATGTCGCCGCTGCCGCCCGTCCCGCCGGCCGTGGTGGCCTGGGTGACGTCGCTGCCACCGTCCAGCGTTCCGGTGATGGTCGCCGCCGCTGGCGCGTCGATGGTCAGGTCGTCGGGGTCCAGCAGCCAGGTCCCGCCGCGTCCGGCGTCGATCCGCGCCGCGCCGATCGAGACGGTCTTGCCCGAGGTCTCGACCCGGCCGCCCCCCGAGGGACCTCCGGCCAGGATCGTCGCGCCCGACGCGATCGTCGTGGTTTGGGCCAGGTCTGCCCCGCCGAAGGCCGAGGTTCCGACCAGCACTTCGCCGCCGGTCGCACCGGCGGCCGAAACCCGCGCCGACGACGCCAGCGTCACCTCGCGACCATTGGCGACGACCTTGCCGCCCGTCCCGTCGGCGTTGACCGCCGACAGGGCTCCGCCGACCGTGATCGCGCCCTGCGGCGCGGTCAGCCACAGCTGGCCGTTGATCCGTTCGGTCCCGGTCGCCTGAATGAGGCCGTCACGGTTGCCCGCCAGGGCGTAGATGTTGCCGTGCGCCGCCTGCAGCGTCGCCGCGGCCGCCTGGATGCGCCCCTCCTGGGTGACGTCGCCGCCGCCCGAGGCGGTCGCCACATAGAGGCCGCCGTCGCTGCGGTCGGTGGTGGCCAGCAGGACCTCGTCGGCGGCGACTAGGCTGACCCGGCCGTTCGGCGCCTCGATCGTTCCGCGATTGGCGACCGCGCTGGCGATCATCACTACGTCGCCGCCGCGCGAGACGATCGAGCCTTCATTGACCACCGACGCCTGGGAGCCGCCGGTGAAGGCGAGGGGACCGCCCGCCATGAAGTCGTCGAGGCTGGTCTCCTTGGTGGTGGCGACGAAATTGCCGCCCGCCAGCACGCGTCCGCCCGCCCCGACGATGACGCCGTGCGGGTTCATCAGAAAGACCGAGCCGGTCGCCGTCAGGCCGCCGTCGATCCGCGAGACCTCGCCGCCCAGCACCCGGTTCAGCGTCGCGCCCTGGCCGTTGAGGATGTTGACCTGGCTGGGGCTGGAGATCGAGAAGCTGCTCCAGTCGATCACGCCGCGCTGGCTGGACTGGGTGATCGTCATCACGTCCGGTGCGGTCTGGCCGATCTGGCCTTCCCCGCGAACGAAGGCGCCGCCCGTGGGGAGGCCCGCCGGGGCCTGAGCCAGGGCCGGCGCGGCCGTGGTCGCCAGGGCGGCGCCGAACAGGGTGATCGCCAACCGCCGAACCGTCGCTCCCGGCTCCGGGGATTTTCGTCGATCCACCCCGCCGACCCACGCCAACATGGAACTGCGCAGAAACGCCGTGCGGAGGGATGAAGTCATCACGCCAACGCTCTCGACCCGGTGGTCATCCAGGGCGCGATGATCGGGCGTGGGTCTGGCGGGAGCCATGGGGCGAAACCCCGAGCGCCGTCCGTCTAGTCTCTGGGCGCCGCGCGTTGGGAATCCCGCGCGGATTCCGGGTTCCAGATGCGGCGATCGATCCGGGCGGCAGGGCAGGATCGCCGAGCCGGGTCGGGGGAAACGCGAACGCTCTAGGCGATCGCGGCGTCCCAGCCGTCGAGGACGCCCAGCTGGCCCAGACGGGCGAACAGGCGTGCGCTGTTGGTCCTGTTGGTCTCGACGATGCGCATCAGTTGCGGCCGGGCGGAGTCGGGCGCGACCGCGACCAGACCGCCTGATCTGCGACGACAGAAGCCGAGCGTCTCCAAGGTCAGAAGGTGCCGCCGGATGGTCTCGCCGGAAACCCGCAGCGGACCCGCCAGCGCCCCGATCCTGACCGGCCGCCCGAAGCGCTCGGGATCACGACCCCAGTCGGGCAGAGCCGACGGCGGCAGTTGGTCGATATTGGCCAGCACCAGGTCCAGCAGGACGATGCTGCTCACGACATTGCCCGTGAGGGCGACCAGCTCGCCACAAATCCGCAGCGCGTATTCCGAGACCGCCCAGTTGGCGGCCCGCACCAGCGGTTCGCCCGTCGCCGGCGAGGCCTCGCGCGCCGCCCGGTCCGGCAAGGCGCCCCCGGCCTGCATCGCCTGGTAGAAGCCCCGGGTGCGGTCGAAGCGGGCGCGCTGCTCGGCCAGGTAGACGGCCGAGGTCACCGCCGCGCGCGGGATGATCACGCCTTGCTGCCCGATCATGCAGAGGCCGTCGCGGGACATGTTGAGGAAGCGCCGCCGCACGGTCTCCAAGGGCAGCCGCAGCGACGTGGCCACCGCGTTGATGCTGACGGGACGCCGAAGTTCGTCGGGCGTGGAGACTTCCGCGCCGCCATAGGCGGCCAGCAGGCTGCGGTCCCGGGTCACCGGCGTCATGTTCGCGTCGAGCGCGACGGTGAAGATCAGGGCGTCGAGGAAATGGCGGTCGCCCCGGGTGATCCGCACGATGTCGCGGATGTAGCCGAGGGACGCCCGGGCGACCTCCCACGGCTGGAGGTCTTGGGCCGCCCCCGCGGGGGCCGATGTCGGCGACGCCGTGCTCACGCTCGCCGCCCGGGGCGGGCGCGACGGCTGGACTCCGGTGTCACCGAAAAAAACACGCAATGGGTAAGCTGAAGCATGCCAACTCGCGTAACCACAAGTAGTTAAATTCAGTCAACACTTTTGTGGGGGAACGCTTTGGCCTTAGCAACAATCCGCTCCTGGGTTCGCCCGCCCCAGTACTGAGCGTCGCCAAGATGGTCGCCTCGCAAACACTTGCGCCTGAGCTCCCGCGCAAGCCGACGCGGAGGCTGCGTCCAAGGTCGCGATCCTGACCCCTCGTGACCGACCGTCGCGACCGGACTCCACCCCATCCCTGAAGGACGAAGCGCGTCGACGGACCGCTTCCCGCCGTGCGCGCCGGCGGAAGATTTCCGAGCGCGACAAAAGGTAGAGACAGTGCAAGCGCCGACGCCCGAGAACGAGAACGACGCCATGCCGGGCGTGGCCGCGGCTCCCAAGGCGGCGTGCGCCAAGATCGCCTTGATGCTGCGCGGGCTGGAAAAGCTGGCCGCCGCACGCGACCTGTCGAACGCCGACCGCGCCTCGGCGCGGACCCAGGTCCTCGAAATCGCCGGCCTGCTGTCGCAGAGCCGCAATCGCGACCTGATCGCGCTGCACGACGGCTTCCTGATCCTGGCCGAACGGCTGGCGCCGATCCCCGTCGAGGCCGATGTCGAGATCGCCGCGCCCGTGGGCCGACGGAACACGATCGGCAAGCGGCTGAGCCGCGAGCTGCGCCGCCTGGCCGTGGCCGTGACCGCGATGGTCGCGGCGGCCGCGCCGACCCTGGCGGCGGCCGATCCCGCGCCGCCGCCGAACCCGACGGCCGCCTATCACGTCGACGACCTGATCACGAACCCGGCCACCGGCCAGCAGGAAGAGATCGCCGAGATCGTCAACGCGATCACGGTCCGCACCGAAAGCGGCAACCTGATCCTCGTGCCGATGGCGGCGGGCACCACCTTCACCGTCGCCGACCAGGGCACGGGGAACCATCCCGACGACGGCACCCCGGACCCCGCGGGGACCAGCAAGACCTACACCGTGGAGTCGGTCGACAACACCGATCCCGCCCATCCCAAGCTGAAGGTCAAGGACGCGTCCAACAACGTCGTCGCGTTCGACCTGGTCACGCCGCTGGTCAACCCGCCGGCCGGCTCCACCGGCTCCACCGACCCGAACGGCGCCCTGACCTCTTGGGGCGGCGCGGGCGACATCGGGAACCGGATCTTCTCCAGCATCGGCGCCAACGGCAAGAACGGCGCCGACGGCGGCGGCGTGCGCATCTGCTTCGGCTGGTTCGGCTGCGTCACCGTGGGCAAGGAGCCGGGCAACGGCGGCGACGGCGGCAACGGCCAGACCGTCACCGCGACCGTCTACGCCGCCGACGGTCCGATCAAGACCGCGACGGACAAGCTGGCCGGCATCTTCGCCCTCAGCCAGGGCGGCAGCGGCGGCACGGGCGGCAACGGCTACGGCTATGTGATCAGCGGGCGGGGCGGCAAGGCCGGCGCCGGCGGCGACGTCGATCTGACCAACCAGGCCCAGGTGGTGACCACCGGCAAGGGCGCGGCGGCGATCTTCGCCCAGAGCCGGGCCGGCACGGGCGGCAACGGCGGCGACGGCTACGGCCTGAGCGACGGCGCGGTCAGCGGCGCGGCCGCCGAGTCCGGCGACGTGCGGGTCTACAACAGCGGCTATCTGCACACGGTCGGCTACGGCTCGGCGGGCATCTCGGCCCAGAGCCTGGGTGGCGGCGCGGGCACGGGCGGCTCCAGCTACGGCATCGTGGCCGGCGCCGCGTCGGGCAGCACCGGCGGCAACGCCGGCGGCGTCTATGTCGAGAACGACGGGGCCATCGTCACGGGCGACGAGTCCGGCTGGGACTTCAACGCCGCCGGCGAGGACATCAGCGGCTACGACGCCTACGGGATCATCGCCCAGTCGATCGGCGGCTCGGGCGGTTCGGCCGGCGACGGCGCGGGCATCGTCTCGCTGGGCGACACGGTGGCCGGGGCCGGCGGCGACGGCGGGACGGTGACGGTGGTCACCGGTTCCGGTTCGTCGATCCACACCTACGGCAAGGGCGCGACGGGCATCATGGCCCAGTCGATCGGCGGCGGCGGCGGGGCGGGCGGCTATTCGATCGGCCTGGTCGCCCTGGGCGCCAAGGGCGGCTCGGGCGGCGACGGCGGGACGGTGACCGTCCAGAACGCCGGCTGGATCACCACCGAGGGCGACTTCGCGCGCGGCGTCTTGGCCCAGTCGATCGGCGGCGGCGGCGGCGCGGGCAGCGACGCGGGCGGCCTGGTCTCGCTGGGCGGCAACGGCGGCGCGGCGGCCGACGGCGGCGACGTGTCGGTGAGCAACACGGGCGCCATCAACACGTCCGGCGACCATTCCAGCGCCGTCCAGGCCCAGTCGATCGGTGGCGGCGGCGGCGACGGCGGTTCGTCGGGCGGGGTGTTCCTGACCATCGGCGGTTCGGGGAACATCGGCGGCAAGTCGGGCTCGGTGACGGTCACGCACGGCGGGGCGATCCACACTAAGGGCGACGACTCCAACGGCATCTTCGCCGAGTCGATCGGCGGCGGCGGCGGCAGCGGGGGCACGGCGTCGTCGATCTCGGTGTTCGCCGGGGCGGCGATCGGCGGCCAGGGCGCCAGCGGCGGCGACGGCGGCGCGGTGAGGGTCAACCTGGTCCCGATCTCGCTCAATGTCGGCGGGAGCACGGTGAGCGTCGACCCGACCATCGACACGGAGGGCGACCGCTCGCGCGGGATCTTCGCCCAGTCGGTGGGCGGCGGCGGCGGCGCGGGCGGCTTCGCCAGCGCCCTGACGGTGGGCTACGGCGCCGGCGCCAGCGCGGCGATCGGCGGCGACGGCTCGGTCGGCGGCAAGGGCGGCGCGGTCTGGATCGAGGGCGAGGCCAGCATCACCACCAAGGGCGACAACGCCGAAGGGATCTTCGCCCAGAGCGTGGGCGGCGGCGGCGGGGCGGGCGGCTACGCCCTGAGCCTGGCCGTCGCGGCCAGCCAACCGGCGGGCGCGGCGTTCGCGGTCGGGATCGGCGGCCAAGGCGGCGGCGGCGGCGACGGCGGCCAGGTCGATATCCTCTCGGGCGGCTCGATCGACACCGACGGACGGTTCTCGACCGGCCTGGTGGCCCAGTCGGTGGGCGGCGGCGGCGGGACCGGCGGCTACGCCCTGGCCTTTTCCGGCGCGGGCGGCGTCGCGGCGGCGGTGGCCGCGTCGGTGGGCGTGGGCGGGCAAGGCGGCTCGGGCGGCGACGGCGGCGCGGTCGGCGCGGCGTTCGAGGGGAAGATCACCACGCACAAGGACGACTCCAAGGGGGCGTTGATCCAGTCGGTGGGCGGCGGCGGCGGCGACGGCGGCTACGCGATCAGCGACGCGATGGCTGTGTCGTCGGGCGACACCGGCGCGGGTTCGGCCGGCGTCGGCGGTTCCGGGGGCTCGGGCGGCGCCGGCGGTTCGGTGTCGGGCTATGTCGGGGGCGACATCACGACCTCGGGAGACCGTTCGACGGGCCTGGTGGTGCAGTCGGTGGGCGGCGGCGGCGGGGCGGGGGGCTTCGCCGTGGCCGGGTCCCTGTCCGCGGCGGTGTCCGGCGCGGCGATCGGTGTCGGGGTCGGCGGCGTGGGCGGCGGCGGCGGCGACGGCGGCGACGCCTACGGGTCCACGGGCGGCGTGGTCACCACCGGTGGCGACCAGTCGGTGGGCGTGCTGGTGCAGAGCGTGGGCGGCGGCGGCGGCAGCGGGGGCTTCAACGTCTCGGGCGCGCTGTCGTTGTCGGCCACCAACGGCGGGACGATCGGCGTGGGCCTGGGCGGCGCGGGCGGCGGCGGCGGCGACGGGGCCGGCGCGGTCGCCGACATCGGCGACGACGTGGTCACCTATGGCGACCAATCGGTCGGCGTGATCGTGCAGAGCGTGGGCGGCGGCGGCGGCTCGGGCGGGTTCAACATCAGCGGCGGCGTCGATATCGGCGCGGGCGGCGGCCTGGCCGTCGCGGTCGGCCTGGGCGGTTCGGGCGGCGGCGGCGGCGGCGGCGGCGCGGTCGAGGCCTCAGCCCACAACATCCACACAGAGGGCGACCAGTCCGGCGGCTTCCTGGCCCAGAGCGTGGGCGGCGGGGGCGGCAGCGGCGGGTTCAACATTTCCGGCGCGGCCTCGGCCGAGATCGCCTCGGCCAACGCCCTGACCGTGGGCCTGGGCGGCTCGGGCGGTCAGGGCGGCGCGGGCGGAACGGTCAAGGTCACCTTGTCGGGCCTGATCACCACCCTGGGCGATCGCTCCGACGCGGTGGTCGTGCAGTCGGTGGGCGGCGGCGGCGGTTCGGGCGGGATCGACATTTCAGGCGCGCTGGCCGCATCGGGCACGGGCGCGGCCTCGCTCGGCGTGGGCCTGGGCGGCTCGGGCGGCGGCGGTGGGGCCGGCGGCGCGGTCGAGGCCCAGGTCGATGGCGTCGTCGCTACCCTGGGCGACGACTCGGCGGGCGTCGTGGCCCAGAGCGTGGGCGGCGGCGGCGGTTCGGGCGCGTTCAACATCAGCGCCGACGCGGCCCTGAGCGGCGGGATCGGCGGGGCGGCCAGCGTGGGCCTGGGCGGCTCGGGCGGAAGCGGCGGTTCGGGCGGCAAGGTGAAGCTGGGCGTCAACGGCGTGGTGCTGACCTTCGGCGAGGGCGCCGAGGCGGTCCTGGCCCAGAGCACGGGCGGCGGCGGCGGCGACGGCGGCTTCAACGTCTCGGGCGATCTCAGCGTCAGCGGCACGGCGGCCTTCGCGGCCAGCGTGGGCGTGGGCGGTTCGGGCGGCGGCGGCGGCGCGGCCGACGACGTGACCCTGACGATGAAGAGCGGCGCGGCGGCGGGCGGCGATCCCGAAGCCACCTGGGCCGCGGTCACCTATGGCGGCGACGCCGACGCGGTGACCGCCCAGAGCGTGGGCGGCGGCGGCGGCAATGGCGGCTTCAACGTGGCCGGAGCTCTCGGCGCGGCGGGCGACGGCGGCGGCGCGGTCAGCGTCGGCGTCGGGGGCTCGGGCGGCGGCGGCGGTTCGGCCGGCGACGTGCTGGCCACGATCACCGGCGACATCCAGACCCAGGGCGACCTTTCGCACGGCCTGCTGGCCCAGAGCGTCGGCGGCGGTGGCGGCAGCGGCGGTTTCAATGTCTCGGGCGCGTTGGGCGCTTCGGGCTCGGTGGCGGGCGCGGTCAGCGTGGGCGTCGGCGGTTCGGGCGGCGGCGGCGGGAACGGCGGGGCGGTGACCGCCGCCCTGACCGGCCTGGTCACGACAGAGGGCCAGCGGGCCTTCGCCATCAAGGCCCAGAGCGTGGGCGGCGGCGGCGGGGACGGCGGCTTCGACGTGGCGGGCGGCCTCAGCGCCTCGGGCGGTTCGGCGGCCACGGTCTCGGTGGGCGTCGGCGGTTCGGGCGGTGGCGGCGGGGACGGCGGCGCGGTGTCGCTGGAGGTCGCCGGCGGAGCCTCGACCCAGGGCGGATTCAGCGACGCCATCGTGGCCCAGAGCCTGGGCGGCGGCGGTGGCGACGGCGGCTTCAACGTCTCGGGTGCCGTCAATGCATCGACCGGCAGCGGCGGCGGCGCCAGCGTGGGGGTCGGCGGTTCGGGCGGCGGCGGCGGCGATGGCGCGGCGGTGACCCTGACGGCCTCCAGCCAGCGGGCCTCGGGGACCGGCGACAGCGGCGTCCTGGCCCACACCGAGGGCGCGGCCTCGCGCGGGGTGCTGGCCCAGAGCGCCGGCGGCGGCGGCGGTTCGGGCGGCTTCGACATCGCGGGCGCGCTGTCGGTCACCGGCCAGTCGGGCGCCAGCGTCGCGGTGGGCGTCGGCGGTTCGGGCGGCGACGGCGGCGACGGCGGAACCGTCCAGGCGACCGTCCACGGCGACGTCGAGACGGCGGGCGGCGGCTCGGCCGGCGTCACCGCCCAGAGCGTGGGCGGCGGCGGCGGGGCCGGGGCGTTCAACGTCACCGGCACGACCACGATCGCCACGGCCGGCGGCGCCGCGATCGGCGTGGGCGTCGGCGGCTCCGGCGGCGGCGGCGGCGACGGCGGGAGCGTCGACCTCGACATCATCGGCCAGATCCTGACCGAGGGCGGCGACAGCGACGGCGTCATGGCCCAGAGCGTGGGCGGAGGGGGCGGTTCGGGCGGCTTCAACGTCACCGGCCAGATGTCGATCACCGCCGACGCGGCGACCAATATCGGCGTGGGCGTCGGAGGCTCTGGTGGCGACGGCGGCTCAGGCGGCGAGGTGACCCTGGTCATGGCCAGCAACGCGGCCTCGGGGACGGGCGACTCCAACTATGCGGCCTACACCAAGGGTTACGGCTCGCGCGGCGTGGTGGCCCAGAGCGTGGGCGGCGGGGGCGGTTCGGGCGGCTTCGACATCGCGGGCCAGCTGTCGATCGCGGCCGACACGGCCCACAACGTCGGCGTTGGGATCGGCGGTTCGGGCGGCGACGGCGGCGACGCCGGCGCGGTGTCGGCGACGATCGTCGGCGACGTGTCCACCCAGGGCGTCAAAGCCACGGGCGTTCTGGTGCAGAGCCAGGGCGGCGGCGGCGGGGCGGGCGGCTTCAACGTCACCGGCGGGGTGACGATCGCCACCGACGCGGCCTCGGTCCTGGTCGGGGTCGGCGGCCTGGGCGGCGGCGGCGGCGACGCCGGGGCGGTGCTCGCCGATCTGACGGGCGACGTCCACACCAAGGGCCGGGGCGCGGGCGCCGTGGCCGTGGTCAGCCAGGGCGGCGGCGGCGGCGTGGGCGGCATGAACGTCACCGGCGGCCTGTCGGTGACGGCGGCCGAGGTGCAGAGCGGCCTGATCGGCGTGGGCGTCGGCGGGTTCGGCGGCGGCGGCGGCGACGGGGCGGCGGTGACCGCCAGCCTCACGGGCGACATCCGGACCGAGGGCGACGACGCCATCGGCGCGCTGATCCAGTCGCTGGGCGGCGGCGGCGGCGCGGGGGCGATCAACGTCACCGGCGCGATCAACATCGCCTCGGGCGACGCGGGCACGGTGGCGATGGGGCTGGGCGGCTTCGGCGGGGCAGGCGGCGACGCCGGCGACGTCACCGCCACGCTCACCGGCGCCACCCAGACCGACGGCCACCGCTCGGACGGGATCAACGTCCAGTCGGTGGGCGGCTCGGGCGGTTCGGGCGGGCTGAACGTCACCGGCACGATCTCGGTCAGCCTGGAGAGCGACTCCCTGGGCCTCGGCCTGGGCGTCGGCGGCTTCGGCGGCGGCGGCGGCGATGCGGGCGACGTGACCGCCACGATCACGGGCAGCGTCACGACCGGCGAGGACGTCACCACCGGCTACGTCCTTGACGCGCAAGGTCGCGCCGTGGGCGAGACCAACGGGATGGGCTCCAGCGGCGTGGTCGTCCAGTCGCTGGGCGGCGGCGGCGGCTCGGGCGGGATCAACGTCACCGGCGACCTGGTGATCAACGGCGGCTCCGACAGCGCCGGCCGCGCGGCGGCCATCGGCATCGGCGGCTTCGGCGGCGACGGCGGCGATGCGGGCGAGGTCACGGCGACCATCGCGAGCACGCAGGACGAGCGCACCGTCATCACGTCTAAGGGCGACACGGAATCGGCGGTCGCCATCCAGAGCATCGGCGGCGGCGGCGGCAACGGGGCGATCAACATCTCGGGCAGCTTCTCGCTGGACGGCTCGGCCACGCTGGGCGTCGGCGGGTTCGGCGGCGGCGGCGGCAAGGGCGGCGACGTCACGGCGGCGATCGACGCCGACCTCTCGGCCCACGGCTGGCGTTCGCGCGGCCTGCTGGTCGAGTCCCTGGGCGGCGGCGGCGGCGACGGCGGCATCAACATCGCCGGGGGGATCAAGGGCGGTTCCGACAGCTCGGAGCCGGTGATCACCTTTGGCGTGGGCGGCGGCGGCGGCAACGGCGACGTCGCGGGCGACGTCTCGGTGGTCCAGACGGGCGACGTCTGGGTCCAGGGCGTCGAGGCCGGCGGGGTGCTGGTGCGCTCGATCGGCGGCGGCGGCGGCGACGGCGGCCTGAACGTCACGCTCTCGGCCACCAACGGCAGCAGCGAGGAGCGCGGCTACGCCCTGGGCGTCGGCATCGGCGGCAACGGCGGCGTCGGCGCCGACGCGGGCGACATCTCGCTGGTCAGCCTGGGCGACGTGATCGTCAACGCCAAGGTCGTGACCGACGCCGCGGGCAAGACCAGCCTGGCCTCGGCCGACTTCACCGGCGGGGCCAAGGGCGTCTCCGTCATGGCCATCGGCGGCGGCGGCGGCTCGGGCGGCATCAACGTCACGGGCGTGGTGGCGCTGTCGGGCAGCCCGCTGACCATCGGCGTCGGCGGTTCGGGCGGCGCGGCCGGCGATGGCGGCGACATCACCGTGGTGCGCGGCGACCCGGACGACGACGAGGTCCGGGCCGGCTCGGTCGTCACGTTCGGCGACAACTCGATCGGCGTCTATGTGGAGTCCACGGGCGGCGGTGGCGGCGACGCGGGCATCAACGCGGTGCTGGGCCTCTCCACCGCGGGTGTGGACGCCAACACCCCGACCAGCGAGAGCCTCGCGGTGTCGATGGCCATCGGCGGCAACGGCGGCGCCTCGGGCGACGGCGGCGAGGTCGACGTGACCAACCGCGGCGACATCTCGACCGACGGAGCCAATTCCGATGGTCTGGTGGTGCTGTCCCAGGGCGGCGGCGGGGGCAACGCCAACTACAACATCGGCGCCGGCTATTTTCCCAAGACCACGGCGCTGGCCCTGGCGCTGGGCGGCGACCCCACCTCGGGCGGCGACGGCGGCGACATCACCCTGGTCCAGGACGGCTCGATCGTCACCAAGGGCGACGATTCCGACGCGATCATCGTGCAGTCCCTGGGCGGCGGCGGCGGCAACGCCATGCTCAACAGCAATTTCGCCTTTGGAGCCAGCAACAAGCTGGCCATCGCGATCGGCCGCGAAGGCGGAACCGGCGGGGCCGGCGGCGACCTGTCTATCGACATCAGCGGTGTGCTGGACACCACCGGCGACCGCTCCGGCGGCCTCTACGCCCAGTCGATCGGTGGCGGCGGCGGCAAGAGCGGCGCGATCTCGGTCGGGGCTCAGACCGCAACCGGCAGCGACACCGAAAGACAGGTCTACGAAGCGGGCATGACCATCGGCCTGCAAGGCGCCCTGGGCGCCGACGGCGGCCAGATCGTGGTGACCAGCGAGGCCCAGGTCGTCACGCGCGGCGACGAGGCCCGCGGCCTGCTGGCCCAGTCGGTCGGCGGCGGCGGCGGCGCGGGCGGCATGGCGCTGAACCTGATCATGAGCACCTTCACCGGCAAGATCGTGCTGGGCGGCGATGGCGGGACCGGCGGCGACGGCGGCGCGGTCGATCTGACCCAGAGCGGGCTGATCTGGACCTCGGGCGACCGGTCCGACGGCGTCCTGGCCCAGAGCGTGGGCGGCGGCGGCGGCGTGGGTGGGGCGACCGTCACCATCGCCAGGCCGGTGGAGGCCGCCCGGAGCGACTCCTCGGCCGGAGCCATGAGCATCGCCTTGGGCGGTTCGGGCGGCGCGGGCGGTGTCGGCGGCGCGGTCGATGTCCTCAACGCGGGCCAGATCGTCACCGAAGGCCAGTTCGCCGACGGCATAAGAGCCCAATCGGTGGGCGGCGGCGGCGGCGTGGGCGGCGCGACGATGAGCTCATCGTCCGACACGGGCGGCGCCGGCGCCAGGACCGCCTCGCGGATCTCGGCCTTCATCAACATCGGAGGTTCGGGCGGGACCGGCGGGACCGGCGGGGCGGTCGACGTCGTCAACACCGGCCTGATCTGGACGCAGGGCGACTATTCGTCGGGCGTTTCCGCCAACAGCATCGGCGGCGGCGGCGGCGACGCCGGGATCATGAACGACGGCGCCACGATCAGCTCAGGCGACCGCGCGACCACGCGCACGGCCCTGAACATCGGCGGTTCCGGCGGAACCGGCGGCACGGGCGGCGACGTCATCGTCACCAACCGCCCGGTCACCGACGACGTGCAGTCCGGCCTCATCGTCACCGAGGGCAAGGAGTCCTACGGGATCTTCGCCCAGTCGATCGGCGGCGGCGGCGGCAACGGCAGCTCCATCCGATCGATCAACCTCATCACGAGCGGCAAGGGCACCACCGCGGCCTCGCTGAACATCGGCGGCGCGGGCGGCTCGGGCAATACCGGCGGCCAGGTGACCGTCCAGAACGACGGCGTCATCGGCACCAGCGGCGACGGGGCGCACGGAATCCTGGCCCAGTCGATCGGCGGCGGCGGCGGCAACGGCGGCATGGTGCTGACCCTGGGATTGGACTTCGGCAAGGAAACGTCCTCGCCGGCCATCTCGGTGGGCGGGATCGGCGGCGACGGCGGGAACGGCGGCGACGTGCTGGTGGAGAACGCCGGCTCGATCGTCACCCTGGGCGACAACGCCGACGGGATCGTGGCCCAGTCGATCGGCGGGGGCGGCGGCAACGCCGGCGCGGCGATCTCGGCCTCGATCGACGCCGGGGTCATCGCCGTGTCGGGCCTGGTCAACGCCGTACTGGGCGCGGTCGGGACCGGTGACGGCGGCCAGGGCGGCGAGGTCGCGGTCGTCCAGTCCGGCGACATCACCACGCTGGGCGAGGGCTCGCAGGCCATCGTGCTCCAGAGCATCAACGGCGGCGGCGGCCAACTGGCTTTCGACATCACACAGGTCTACGGCCGCAAGGGCTTGCCGATCGGCGGCTCCAACGACCCCGCCGCGACGGCGGATCCGCGGGTCTCCGCGCGGGCGGGGGCCGAGGGCGCGACCGACATGAACGCCGGCTCGGTGTTCCTGGTCTCGAGCGGCACGTACCAGGTGGGCGGCGCCAACGCGGCCGGCATCTTCAACCAGTCGATCGGCGGCGGCGGCGGCGTGCTGCGCGTCAATCTCGAGGTCGCGGCCACGCCCGAGGACGACGTGTCGACCCTGTCGGCCCTGGCGGTCGACCCGCTGACCGAGGTCGGCGGCGAGGCCATGCCGCTGGCGGTGGACGTGGCCCTGGGCGGGATCGACGGCGCGCGCAACCTTGGCGGCGACCTGGACAACAGCCAGGCCGGCGACATCCTGATGAACGGCGCCCATTCGCCGGGCGTGCTGGACCAGTCGATCGGCGGCGGGGGCGGCCGGGCGGTGGTCACCGTGGACGTGGCGCAGGGCGCGTCGGTCGGACCGGTGTCCGTGGCCCTGGGCGGCCGGAACGGGACCGACGAGGGCGGCGGCGCGGTGGTCCGCGACCAACAGGGCCGGATCACCACCACGGGCGCGCTCGGCGCCGGCGCGATCCTGCAGAGCGTGGGCGGCGGCGGTGGCGTGGCCGACGTGGTCGTCACGGGCGCGGACGCGGCGACGGTCGCCCCGACCCTGAGCCTGGGCTCAGCCGGCGGCACGGACCTTTCGGGCGGAGCGGTCACCGCCCGCTTCGACGGCGCGATCGTCACGACGGGGGATCACGCCGCGGGTCTGCTGGTCCAGTCGATCGGCGCTGGCGGCGGCGTGGTCAACCTGACCAGTCCCGCCGGCGGCGCGGCGAGCCTGGGCGCGACCGCGGGCGCGGCGGGCGACGGCGGCGACGTCACGCTCGACCAGGACGGCGTCATCGTCACGGCCGGCGCGGGGGCGCATGGCGTGCTGCTGCAATCGATCGGCGGCGGCGGCGGGGCGGTGCTGGGCGGCGGCGTCACGGACGTGAGCCTGAACCAGGACAATATCGGCGGCGGCGGCGACATCGCCTTCACCCAGACCGGCGGCGTGCTGACGACGGGGGCGGGCGCCTACGGCGTCGCGGTCCAGAGCCTGGGCGGCGGCGGCGGCTGGGTGGACGACGTCCATCAGGGCGCGGCCGGCGGCGAAGGGGCGGGCGGTTCGATCTCGCTGAACTTGGCCGACGACATCATGGCGGTCGGCGCGGACGGCGTGGCCGTCTTCGCCCAGAGCCAGGGCTCCAGCGGCGCGGGCGACATCGACATCAGCCTGAGCGGCGTGACGCGCGGCGGTTCGGGAACGGGCGCGGGCGTCGTGATCGACGGCGGCGCCGACAACACCCTGGTCAACACGGGGCACGTCTCGGCGACCTCGAACCTGGCCATCCGGACCTCGGGCGGCGACGATCATGTCGACAACCTGGGCGTGGTCGTCGGCGACGTCGATCTGGGCGGCGGCGACAATAGTTTCGTCAACCAGGACGGGGCGACCTTCATCGCCGCCCATTCGATCGTCCTGCGGGAAACCGCGACGGTGCGCCTGGCCTCGGCCCGCATGGCGGCCTTCTCGCTGTCGCCGGCCGCGATCCCGGGCGGCGCCTTCACCAACAGCGGCGACTTCCTGATGGGCCTGTCGGCGCCGCGTACGCCGATCGACCTGGCCGGCGGCGCGCAGTTCGCCAATTACGACGATCTCGGCGATCCGGCCGCCAATCCCTATTACGGGCTGCGGGTGATCAACACGGTCGCGATCGACGGCGACTTCGTCCAGACCTCGACCGGCCGCATGGCCTTCGACGTGGCCTTCGGACCCTATGCGTCCGACCATGTGGACGTCACGGGATCGGCCAGCGTGGCGGGCATGGGCGAGGTGACGCTCACCTGGCTGCAGGACACCAAGCCGGTCACCCTGTTCGCCTCCGGTTCGGCGGTCGACAACGGCCTGAAGATCGCCGACACCCTGGCGATGGACTACCGGGTCGTGACGGGGGCGGCCGGCGTCCAGCTGGCCTTCACGCCGCACTTCGACCAGGGCTTCCTGAACGACAACGGCCAGGCGCTGGGCCGACACATGAATTCGGCGATCCAGGCCGGAGACTCCGGCGGCATGGGCCGTCTGATGGCCCTGATCGGCAATCTGGAAGCCGGCCAGGAGGCGATCTATTCGCGGATCTTCGGCGAGCTCAATCCCGAGCCCTACCTGGCGCCGCTGCGCAGCCAGCTGTACTCGGCCAACAGTTTCTCAAGCCAGCTGTTCGACTGCGCCAGTCCTGGCGCGGGCCTGGACGGCAAATGCGCCTGGACGACGATCGAGCGGGTCACCTCACGCGGCGAGGCCGACGCCCAGACCCTCGGCGCCAAGGTCGAGGGCGGGCGCCTGCGCGGCGGCTTCGAACGTCCGCTGGCCGGCGACTGGTCGCTGGCCGCGGCGGTCGGATACGAGCGCCTGGACCGCGTCGATGTCGACGACATGCGTTCGCTGGCCGAGGGGCAGGGCTTCAACGCCGGCCTGGGCCTGAAGAAACGCAGCGATCACGCCCACGGCTCGGCGGAGATGGCCTTCTCGCTGTCCGGCGGCTGGCAGTGGATGGACACCACGCGCGCGGTCGAGGTCTTCGGGCCCGGACGCGCCGAGGCCCAGCCGGAAAGCGGCTATCTGCGCACCGACGCGCGCTTCGCCTATGTGGTCGAGAACGGACGGCTGTTCGTGCGTCCGGCGCTGAACGTCTGGGCGACCGGCCTGCACCAGCAGAAGTTCGCCGAGGGCGGGCTAGGCGGGCTAGGCGGCCTGGGCGCGAGCGGCGCTTCGCACACCCAGTTCATCGGCACGGCCAATCCGGAGGTGACGCTGGGCTTCGTGATGCGGCAGGGCGTGCGCAGCCAGACGGCGGTGGCGTTCCGGGTCGGGGGTCTTTTCAACACGACCGACCGGATCGAGATGCCGTTCCGCCTGGTCGGGGCCAATCCGGCGTCCGAAGCGGCGCGGGTCGGCACGATCCTGGACCGCAGCGCCTATACGGCCGGCGTCGACTTCCACGTGATCGGCGACGACCGCGTGTCGGTGCATTTCAGCTATGACCGCGAGTTCGGCGACCGGATCCGCGCTCAATCGGCCGGCCTCGATATCCGGGTCCGCTTCTAGCGGCTCCGGAGGTCGAGGCCGCCGCTAGCCGGCGACCAGGGGCACGGCTCCCGTCAGGAGGGCCGCGCCCAGCACCAGCAGGCAGATCAGCACCGCCCACTTCAGGGCGAACCGCTGGGCGTCGGCGACGTCCACGCCCAGCAGGCCGCACGCCAGGTAGATCGGCGCCAGCAGCGGGCTGAGCGCGTGGACCGGCTGTCCGATCAGGGAGGCGCGGGCGATGGCCTCGGGCGCGATGCCGTAGTGGGCGGCGGTCTGGGCGATCACCGGCACTACGCCGAAATAGTAGGCGTCGTTCGACATCACGAAGGTCAGCGGCATGCTGGCCAGGGCGGTGATCGGCGCCAGGAACGGTCCGATGTTCGGTGGGATGACCGACAGGGCGGCGGTGGCCATGGCGTCGGCCATGCCCGTGCCGTTCAGGATGCCGGTGAAGGCGCCGGCCGAGAAGATCAGCACCACCACGTTGACGACGTTGTCGGCATGGGCGGCGATCCGCGCCTTCTGCTCGCGCAGGTTCGGGTAGTTGATCGTCACGGCGACGGCGAACGCGCCCATCATCAGGACGGGCAGCGGCGCCAGGCTCAGAATCATCCCCAGTAGCAGGCCCACGGTCAGGACGAGGTTCAGCCAGAATAGCCGGGGCCGGCGGAGGGCCTCCGCCGCCTTGTCGGCGGGCGTGTCGAGCGCGACGACGGGCGGGGCGGCGATCGTCGCGCCGGGCGCGGCTCCCGCCAGGCGCCGACGCTCGGACCGGCCGAACAGCCAGGCCAGGCCGTAGACGCCGGCGAGCCCGGCGATCATCGCCGGCAGCAGGGGCAGGAAGACCTGGGCCAGGTCGGCATGAACGGCGCTGGCCGCGCGCGCCGACGGTCCGCCCCAGGGCACGAAGTTCATCAGGGAATTGGTCGAGCCCAGCAGGGTGGCGAGGATCAACGGATTCATCCCGACCTTGCGATAGACGGGCAGCATGGCGGTGATGACGATCAGCGCCGTCGTGGTGCCGTCGCCGTCCAGCGAGACCACGGTCGCCAGCACGGCGGTGCCCAGGGCGATGCGCACGGGGTCTTCGCCGACCGTGGCCAGCACCTTCCTCACCAGCGGATCGAACAGGCCCGCGTCCATCATGATCGCGAAATAGAGCACGGCGAAGGCCAGCATCAGCGCGGTGGGGGCGACCTGCAGGACGCCCTTGATCATCATCGGGCCCAGCCCCGCGCCGGCGCCCGCGATCAGGCCGAACAGGATCGGCACCAGCAGCAGGGCGGCGATCGCCGACATGCGCTTGGTCATGATCAGCGTCATGAAGGTCACGACCATGGCCAGGCCGAGGAAGGCCGGATTCAGGAAGATGCTGGGCGTCACGTGGAGGTCTCCGTCGGCGATCGGCCGGGGGCGGATGGTTGAATGAGGGGGACGCGCGGCGCCGGATGATTGTATCGCTCCGGGGGATCGCTCACCGTGGGGCGACAGGAAGATTCTCGGAGCATGCGATGGCGGGGGCGAAGATGACGGACGGCGCCGAGGCTTTGGCCGATCCCCAGAACACCGAGCCGGCCACCCATACGGTGCTGACCCGACTGCGCGAGATGATCGTCACCGGCGAGATCGCGCCCGGCACGCGCCTGCGCGCCGAGGCCCTGGCGACCCAGCTCGACGTCTCGCGCACGCCGGTGCGCAGCGCCCTGGCCGTGCTCTCGGCCGAGGGGCTGGTGCTCTACAACATGAACCGGGGCTACACCGTCCGCGCCGTGACCTTGGGCGACATCTACGACTCGATCGAGGTGCGCGCGCGGATCGAGGGCCTGGCCTGCCGGCTGTCGATCGAGCAAGGCTGGACCGAGGAGGGGCTCCAGCCGCTGGAGGAACTGGTGGCGCGCGGCCGCGCCATCGTCGATCGCGGCGAGTGGTCCGAAGCCATCGAATACGAGTGGTACGACTGCAACTGGATCTTCCACCGCCGGATCCATCACGCCGCCAACAACCTGGTGCTGCGCCACGCCATGCGGATGACGATCCTCTATCCGGTGTTCGGCGACGCGGTGCGGGTGTCGCCCACGGTCGCGGCCCACGTGCCGCCCCGCGCGCGCCAGATCGCGGCGACCGTCCCGCCGCACATCGTCCAGTCGCAGACCGATCACGAGAACCTGCTGGCGGCGATCCGCGCGGGGGATGGCGAGGGGGCCGAGCGCCTCATGATCGAACACGTCCTCCGCACCAAGGCGCGTATCCTGGCGATCGCGACCCTTCGCTAGGGAACCTGCCGCCCGTATCCGCCACCGTCAAGGATCACATTCAAACAGACATAAAATTGGATGCAATCTGTTGACCGACAGCATCCAGGCTGTCTATCGTCCCGGCATCCCCGCTGAGACGGGGTTCAATAATGACCCCAGGGGAGGGCGATATGGTCTCGATGAGCCGCAAGGTGCTGGCGTGTGGCGTCGCCGCGACGGCGCTGATGTCCGCCGGTCACGCGCTGGCCCAGGCCGCGTCGGCCGACAACGCCATGCTCGACGAGGTGGTCGTCACCGCCCAGCGCCGCAGCGAACGCCTGCAGGACGTGCCGGTGACCGTGACCGCCTTCGGCGCCGAGCAGGTGAAGGAAGCCCGCATCCGTGAGATCGACGACGTCTCCAGCCGCACGCCGGGCCTGGAGTTCGACGCCTTCCCGGCCTCGCAGCCGCGCATCGCCATCCGCGGCATCGGCTCGACCGACCGCGGGGCCGCGGGCGATCCGAGCTCGGCCGTCTTCCTCGACGAGATCTATCTGGGCCGCCCGGCCATGGTCGCCTTCGACGCGTTCGACGTCGAGCGGATCGAGGTGCTGAAGGGACCCCAGGGCACGCTGTACGGCCGCAACGTCGTCGGCGGCGCGGTCAATGTCGTGTCCAAGCGCCCGAACCTGAGCGGCTTCGACACGGGCGTCGAGGCGACGGTCGGGAACTACGACCGGTTCGAGGGCGCGGGCTTCGTCAACGCGCCCTTCGCCGACGGAAAGGCCGCCGTGCGCGCCAGCGCCGCCTGGCGCAAGCATGACGGCTATGTCGACAACACCTTCACCGGCGGCTCGCTGGAGGACCAGGACACCCTGAGCGGCCGGTTCCAGGTGGCGGCCGAACTCAGCCCGACCTTCCGCGTCCAGGCGGGCGTCGACGGCACGCGCGACCGCGGCACCGGTCCGGGACAGCACGTGCTCGATCTGGATGACAGCAGCCCGTACGCGGCCTTCTGGACCGTGGATCGGGATCGCGACCATTCGGCGGGCTCGATCGACGGCCACCAGGACCGCGACACCTGGGGCCTGCGCTTCCAGGCCGACTGGGACCTGTCGTTCGCGACCCTGACCTATCTGGGCTCGTACCGCGACCTCGACTACGACACCTATTACGACTTCGACGGCGGCAACCCGTCGACCAACTTCATCGGCATCGAGGGCGGCAACGCCGAGACAAGCGACGCCTCCAGCCACGAGCTGCGGCTCTCCTCCCTGCCGGACAGCCCGGTCCAGTGGGTGGTCGGCCTCTACAACTTCAACAGCGACACGCACCGGACCGACACCCTGGTGCTCGACATCGGCGGGGCCGGAACCGAGGTCTTCACCCAGGACGCCCAGCTGAAGAGCTACGCGGTCTACGGCGACGTCACCGTGCCGGTGGGCGAGCGCTTCGCGGTGATCGGCGGCCTGCGCTACTCGAAGGACAAGAAGGACTACCGCGTCGACGACCTGGCCGGGGACTCGCTGTTCCGCGCCGAGGAGCCGTTCGACGTCTCGTCCTCGGCCTCGTTCGACGCGGTGACCTGGCGGACCGGCGTCAACTTCCAGCCGGACAAGAACAACCTGTTCTACGCGATGATCTCGACCGGGTTCAAAAGCGGCGGGTTCCAGGACCTGCCGGCGACGGCGGAGGAGGCGGGCGACGCGTTCGATCCCGAGCACGCCACCCAGTACGAGCTCGGCCAGAAGAGCACGTTCCTGGGCGGCGCGCTGGTCTGGAACAACACCCTCTACTGGATGGACTACAGCGACCTGCAGACCCGCCGGACCGTGCCCAGCGGCGCGGTGGTCACCGACAACGCCGGCGCGGCCACCATCAAGGGCTACGAGACCTATCTCAGCTGGCGGCCGTTCCACGGCGCCAAGCTGGTGGCGTCCTACGGCTACACCGACGCCAAGTTCGACGAGTACGAGGCCGAGCCCGGTGTCAGCTACGCCGGCAACCAGATCGCCCGCGTGCCGAAGCACAAGGTGGTGCTGTCGCCCTCATATGACTGGTCGCTGGCGGGCGGCGGCGCGGTGCGCTTCGCGATCGACTACCGCTACGAAAGCAGCATCTGGGACGACAATTCCAACGAGGGTCCGGAACGGCGGTCGCCGACCAATTTCTATGACGGCCGTATCGTCTACACCGAGCCGCACGACCGCTGGTCGCTGTCCCTGTGGGGCAAGAACCTGAGCGACGAGGTCACGCGCACCTTCCAGGGCTCGTTCCTGGGCGCGAACTTCGGCGCCTACGCCCCGCCGCGCACCTTCGGCGTGACCTTCAACTGGACCCGCTGACCATGACCTCGAGCGGATCGGGCGCGCGTCATCGACGCGGCCCTGGTCCTTCCCTGGCCCCGGGGTGCTGATGCAGCCCGGGGTCCTTCTTCGCGCCATGTTCGACGCCGCGGTCGACGCCGCCTCGCCGGCGTCGCGGCTGCCGTCGTTCCTGCCGGACCCGCCGCGCGGGCGGACGATCGTGGTCGGGGCGGGGAAGGCGGCGGCGGCGATGGCGCGGGCCGTCGAGACGCACTGGCCCGAACCGCTGTCGGGCCTGGTGGTCACACGCTACGGGCACGCGATCCCCTGCGAGCGCATCGAGGTCGTGGAGGCCGCCCACCCGGTGTCCGACGCGGCCGGGGCGCGGGCGGCCCAGGCGATCCTGGAGCGGGTGAGGGGGCTCACCGAGGACGACCTGGTGCTCTGCCTGCTCTCCGGGGGCGGCTCGGCGCTGCTGGCGGCCCCGGGGGAGGGCGTCACCCTCGCCGACAAGCAGGCGGTCACCCGGGCGTTGCTGAAATCCGGCGCGCCGATCGGCGAGATCAACTGCGTGCGCAAGCATCTTTCGGCCATCAAGGGCGGCCGGCTGGCGCTGGCGGCCGCGCCGGCCAAGGTGGTCACCCTGGTCATCTCCGACGTGCCCGGCGACGACCCGGCGGTGATCGCCTCGGGCCCGACCCTGGGCGATCCGAGGACCTCGGCCGAGGCCCTGGCGATCCTCGAGCGTCGGCTGGACACCGTACCCGACGCCGTCCGCGCCTGGCTGCTGGATCCGCGCAGCGAGACACCCGGGCCGGACGCGGTTCGCGCCGACGTCCGGATGATCGCCACGCCCGCCAAGTCGCTGGAGGCCGCCGCCGCCGTCGCGCGCGAGCACGGCTACACGCCGGTGGTCCTGGGCGACCGGATCGAGGGCGAGGCGCGGGAGATCGCGGGCGAGCACGCCGATCTCGTCCAATGCCTGATGGCCCTGACCCGGCGTCGACGCGGCCGCTGGGCGGTCCTGTCCGGCGGCGAGACCACGGTGACCGTGCGCGGCGGCGGTCGCGGCGGGCGCAACGCCGAGTTCCTGCTGGCCCTGGCCGTGGCGCTGGACGGCCTGCCCGGCGTGCACGCCCTCGCCGCCGACACCGACGGCATCGACGGCTCCGAGGACAACGCCGGCGCCGTGCTGGGGCCTGAGACGCCGACGCTGGCCCGGCGGCTGGGCCTCAACGCCCGCGACCGGCTGGACGACAACGACGGCTACGGCTTCTTCCAGGCGGTCGGGGGGCTTGTGGTCACCGGCCCGACCCTGACAAACGTCAACGACTTCCGGGCGATCCTGATCGATCCGTCCGTCGCTTCCCGAGAGTTCCGATGAGCACCAACCGCACCTACCGCATCGCAGTCATCCCCGGGGACGGGATCGGCAAGGAGGTCGTGCCCGAGGGCCTGCGCGTGCTGGACGCCGTGTCGGCGAAATACGGCTGCCGGTTCGAGTACGACCACTTCGATTTCGCCTCCTGCGACTACTATCTCCGGCACGGCCAGATGATGCCGGACGACTGGAAGACGCTGATCGGTGGTCATGACGCCATCTTCTTCGGCGCGGTCGGCTGGCCCGAGACGGTGCCTGACCATGTCTCGCTGTGGGGCTCGCTGATCCAGTTCCGGCGCGAGTTCGATCAGTATGTGAACCTGCGCCCCGTGAAGCTGATGCCGGGCGTGCCCAGCCCGCTGGCCGGGCGCGGGCCGGGCGACATCGACTTCTACGTCGTGCGCGAGAACACCGAGGGCGAATACTCCTCGATCGGCGGGAAGATCTTCCCCGGCACCGAGCGCGAGGTGGTGGTGCAGGAGACGGTGATGACCCGCATCGGGGTCGACCGCGTGCTGAAATACGCCTTCGACCTGGCCCAGCGCCGGGAGAAGAAGCACCTCACCTCCGCGACCAAGTCCAATGGCATCTCGATCACCATGCCCTACTGGGACGAGCGGGTGGAGGCGATGGCGGCCAGCTATCCGGACGTGCGCTGGGACAAGTACCATATCGACATCCTGACCGCGCATTTCGTGCAGCACCCCGACTGGTTCGACGTGGTGGTGGCCTCCAACCTGTTCGGCGACATCCTGTCGGACCTGGGCCCCGCCTGCACCGGCACCATCGGCATCGCCCCGGCGGCCAACATCAATCCGGAGCGGAAGTTCCCTTCGCTGTTCGAGCCGGTGCACGGCTCGGCGCCCGACATCGCCGGACAGTGGATCGCCAATCCGGTGGGACAGATCTGGGCGGCGGCGCTGATGCTCGACCATCTGGGCGAGCGCGAGGCGGCGGCGGCCGTGGTGACCGCCATCGAGGCGGTGCTGGCCAACCAGGCGCTGCGCACCCGCGACCTCGGCGGCCCGCTGGGCACGGTGGCCTGCGGCGAGGCGATCGCGGCGGCGGTGCGATAGAAGGAAGGTCGGGGTCCCCTCCACGGGGACCCCGGATCGGCTAGCGCCGGCGTCCGTCGGCGACAACGCAGCCGGGCGCAGGATCGCGGCCTTCCAGCACGGCCACCACCGACTCCGCCGCGACCCTGTTGGTGCGGTCCAGACCCTCGCGGGACGAGGCGGCCGCGTGCGGCGTGGCGACCACGTTGGGCAGGGCCAGCAGGGCGTCGGTGACCGGCTTCAGGGCCGGGTCGCTCTCGCTCATGAAGGTGTCCAGGCCCGCGCCGCCCAGGCGCCCGCTCTTCAGCGCCTCCAGCAGGGCGGCGTCATCGACCAGTCCGCCGCGCGCGGTGTTGATCAGGATCGCGCCCGGCTTCATCGCCGCCAGGGCCTCGGCGTCGATCAGCAGGCGCGTCTCGGACGTCAGCGGGGCGTGCAGGGTGACGACATCCGACCTGGCCAGCAGCGTCGGCATGTCCACGTAGGTGACGTCGTTGGCGGCGGCCCAGGCGTCGTCGCGGCGGTTGCCGGCGACCAGCACCTTCGCTTCGAAGCCGCGCAGGCGCTGGACGACGCTGCGGCCGATGCGGCCGGCGCCGACGACGCCGACGGTCTTGCGGTACAGGTCCGAGCCCATCAGGATCGACCAGTTCCCGGCCAGCATGTTGGCCTGCGACTCCCGGAAACGGCGGCCGACGGCGAGCATCAGCGCGATGGCGTGGTCGGCCACCGAGGCGTCGTTGCCGCCGGCCGCGATCGCCACGACCTTGCCGAGGTCGCGGGCCGCCTCCAAGTCGACGCGCTCGTAGCCGACGCCCCGGCGCGAGACGATCTTCAGGTCGGGCAGGACGGCCATCAGTTCGCGGGTCACGCGGGCATGGCCGACGATCCAGCCGGCCGCGCCGGCGAGCAGGGTCTCCAGCTCGGCTTGGGTGAAGTCGCCGTCGCCCTTGCCCGGCGGCAGGTCGGCTAGGACCACCTCGCAGCCGTGGGCCTGGAGATAGGCGACAGTCGCGTCGTCGAAGAAGCGCTGGGTGACGACCACCCGTCGGGAGTCCGTCATGCGGCGTAGCCGGGGTTCGCGCGGTCGAGCTTGCGCAACAGAGCCGGCCAGACCAGCAGGTCGGCGACGAAACCCAGGCCCTGGCTCTGCTGCTCGACCACGGCCTGCACCGGATCGGCGGGCAGGCGGACCGTTCCGCCCTGGGCCGCCACCTGCATCGCGCAGGCCCGCTCCAGGAAGTACATCTGGGTGAAGGCCTGGGCCACCGTGCGGCCGACCGTCAGGGTGCCGTGGTTGCGCAGGATCATCACGTCCCGCTCGCCCAGGTCGGCGACCAGGCGCGGGCGCTCGTCGTGGTCCAGGGCCACGCCCTCGAAATCGTGGTAGGCGACGCGGCCGTTCAGCAGCATGGCTGTCTGGTTCAGCGGCAGCAGGCCTTCCTCCTGCGACGCCACCGCCGTCCCCGCCACCGTGTGCAGGTGGATGACGCAGCCGGCGTCCTCGCGCGCCTCGTGGATCGCGGAATGGATGGTGAAGCCGGCCGGATTGACCATCGCGGTGTTCGGCCCGATCGCCTGGCCGTCCAGCCCGACCTTCACCAGCGAACCGGCGGTGATCTCCTCGAACATCCAGCCGTACGGATTGATCAGGAAGTGGTGCTCCGGCCCCGGGATACGCGCCGAGATGTGGGTGAAGACCAGGTCGTCCCAGCCGAACAGCGCGACCAGGCGGTAGGCGGCGGCCAGGTCGACGCGCAGGCGGGCCTCGGCGTCGGCGGCGGTCTCGGCGGTTAGGGCGCTCACGCGACCGTCTCCGCGTCCAGCTCGACGTCCAGCAGACGCACGTACTGCTGGCCCGCGTGCATGTCGCGCTCGACCATGCCGCCCTGCGCGGTGACGCGCGGGTACGAGATCTTCACGACGTGCAGGCTTGGCACGGCGAAACGCTTCACCAGCGTGGGGTCGGCGCCGTAGAGCCGCGCGAACAGGTCCGGCCCGAGGGCGGCGCTGTCGTGATAGCGCCGGAAGTTCGCCTCGCCGTCGAAGAACAGGTCGACCGTGACCCAGAAGGGGCCGGCGTTCTTGGACCGCACATGGCGGCAGACGTCCTTGACCGTGGTCATCACGCGGCCTCCTCGTTGCGAAGGTCGATCCAGACGGTGCGGACCAGCTCCAGCGGATCGTCGACCTCGACCACGTGGTTGAGCTTGAATTCGAAGACCGGGCCGCGATCGATGTCCGCCGGGCTGAAGGCGAAGCCGTAGCTGGGCAGCTCGCGGTCCATGAACAGCGGGTAGTGGAAGAAGTACGGGTTGCAGGCCTTGGCGATCTGCGAGGCCATCTCCTGGGTGTCGGCGGTGGCCACGAACAGCACCCCGACCTCGCGCGGCGGCGGCGTGCCTTTCGGCGGCCTGTCGCCCGAGAGGGCGTTCCAGCCGTACAGCCGCAGCGAGATGTGGAAGTCGCCGGCCGCCGCGCCGATGGTGGCGTGCACCCGCTGGTTCAGCGCCTCCAGCAGGTTGTCGTGGAAGGTGTCGATGTCGGCCAGGACGTCGGGGTCCTGGATGCCGATCAGCATGACCGTCTGGAACCGGCTGGCCGCCGCGCCTTCCAGCTTCAGGGTGTAGGGCATGGGCTCCCACACCGAGCCGGTGACCTTCACTGACCGTTTGTCGGCCTGGGTGTAGACCGCTTGGGTCACGTCCAGCACGCCGCCCGGCTCGGTCAGCCGGAACGGGTCGCTGTTCTCGTACAGCATGTGGGCCGAGACGCTCTCGGGATCGCACCAGTTGTCGAAGCTGAGCGGTTCGACCTCGAAGCCGTCGGCGCCGATACTGATCAGCACGCCGGCGCCCTTGTTGCGCACGGCCGTGGCCTGGGCCCCGCACTCGGCGATCTTGGCCGCGTGCCAGGATGGGCCGGACGGCGCGCCGTGCAGCAGGGCGAAGCAGGCGATGACGGCGGTGTCGGTCGTGCGGCCGCCCAGGATGATGTCGGCCCCGCCGCGCAGCGCGGCCATGTAGGGCTCGGGCCCCATGGCGGCGACGATGTGCTCGCAGGAGTCGATCGTGGCGTCGTCGAGCGGGCCCAGCGGCGGCAGGGGCCGGATCTTGCCGGCCGCGTTGCGCGCCTTCAGGTCGGCCTTGTCCTGCTCGGAATAGAGCAGGGCGATCTTCGGGCTGATCCCGAGTTCGCCGGCCACCTCCAGCACGATGTCGCGGGTCCAGTCGACGTTGCGGTCGCCGCCGGCCTGACCGCTGGTGCCGATGATCAGCGGGATGCCCGCCTGCGCGCCCGCCTTCATCAGGATGGTCAGGTCGCGCTTCACCGAGCCGCGGTTGTTCTTCGAGATGCCCAGCGCGAGATAGGCCGCGCCGCTGTCGGTGGAACCCGCGTCGGTGGCGATGGCGCGCGCGCCCTGGGCGACGCCGTAGGCGACCTCGGCTTCCAAGGCGCCGGCCCCGAGGGAGCCGGTCGGAACCAGTATCTTGATCGGGCCGTCGCGCATGCCAGTCCACCGTCGTCAGCGCCCGAAAGCAGGCGTGACACCGGACTACAATGCATGAATGCAATCGGTCAATATTTTGGATGCAAAATGTCGTTCCGCATCTGGACGCCGATCAGGCCGGCCTACCGTCCCTGCCGTTTCAGGATCGTGTCCAGGCGCGGATAGATCCGACGAGCGTTGAGCTCGAACACCTTGCGCTTGTCGGATTCGGGGATCGGCAGGGCGTCGACATAGCGCTTGGTGTCGTCGAAATATTGTCCCGTCTCCGGATCGACCCCGCGCACCGCGCCGACCATCTCCGAGCCGAACAGGATGTTGTCGACGTCGATCACCCGGAACAGCAGGTCGATGCCCGGCTGGTGGTAGACGCAGGTGTCGAAGAAGACGTTCTTCATGACGTGGTCGCGCAGGGGCGGCCTCCCCAGCATGTCGGCCAGGCCCCGATAGCGGCCCCAGTGGTAGGGAACCGCCCCGCCGCCGTGCGGGATGATGAAGCGCAGGTCGGGGAAGTCGCTGAAGAGGTCGCCCTGCAGGAACTGCATGAAGGCCGTGGTGTCGGCGTTGATGTAGTGCGCGCCGGTGGCGTGGAAGGCGTGGTTGCACGAGCCGGAGACGTGGACCATGGCCGGGACGTCCAGCTCGACCATCTTCTCGAAGAACGGATACCAGGACCGGTCGGTCAGCGGCGGGGCGGTCCAGTGGCCGCCCGAGGGGTCGGGATTGAGGTTGCAGCCGACGAAGCCCAGTTCCTCGACGCAACGCTCCAGCTCGCCGATCGAGCGCTCGACCGACACGCCCGGCGACTGCGGCAGCTGGCAGACCCCGACGAAGCTCTCGGGGAAGAGGTCGACCACGCGCTTGATCAGGTCGTTGCAGCGCCGGGTCCAGGCCCGGCTGACGGCCTCGTCGCCCACGTGGTGGGCCATGGTCGAGGCGCGGGGCGAGAAGACCGTCATGTCGGCGCCGCGCTCGCGGATCAGGCGCAGCTGGTTGTTCTCGATGGTCTCGCGGATCTCGTCGTCGGAAATGCGCGGATAGGCCGGATCGATGTCGCCGCCGATCTTGAAGGCCGAGGTCTGCGCCTCGCGCCAGGCGTCGTGGGCGGCGGGCGCTGTGGTGTAGTGGCCGTGGCAGTCGATGATCACCGCTCAAACCTCGAGATATCGTGCAAGCGCCTTAGCGGCGGTCGTCCCCGGAGATATCAAGCAACGCCCGGCGGCCGTTATAACTTATGCCGGGCGCTTATAACCGGTTCGCGAGGCGGTTCTCGATCTCGCCCACATAGCCGCGCGCGGCGTCGACGAAGGCCTGGGCGTTGCGCAGCAGCTGGGTGTCGCCGCGCCGGATAAGGCCCGCGGGACGGGCGCGCTGGGGGATGTCCAGGGGCAGGAGGCGGACCGCGCCGCGCAGCAGGTCGCCCGCCAGCAGCATGTGCGGCATGACCGCGACATTGTCGGTGGCGTAGAGGATCTCGCGGATCATCGCCGCCGAACTGGAGCGCAGGGGCTGGCGCGGCTCGACGGCCATCTCGGCCAGGAGGCCGTCGATCTCCCGGCCCACGCGCTGGGACACCGTGGGCAGGACCAGCGGATAGCGGGTCAGGGCCGTGGCGGTGTCGAGCCCTTCGGCGAAGATCGGATGGTCGCTGCGGGCCAGCACCGAGATCGGCTCGGAATAGAACGGCGTGCGGATCAGGCCGTCGTCCTCGGGCATGGGGTAGAGCTGGCCGATGATCAGGTCGATCTCGCGCAGGGTCAGCAGCGAGATCAGCTCCTCGGTCCGGCCCTGGGTGACCCGCACCTCGATGTCGGGACGGGCGATCTTCAGGCGCGCCAGGGCGCCGGGGAGCACGCCGGCCGCCGCCACCGGCAGGGCGCCGACGATCACCGGACCGCCGTCGCCGCCCTCCAGCGCGTCCAGGTCGTCCTCCAGGCGGCTGATCTCGGACAGCAGCCGGCGGGCCGAGGCCGCGACCGTCAGGCCGAACGGCGTGGGATCGACGCCGCGCGCGTGGCGGTCGAACAGGCGCGCGCCGACGATCTCCTCGATCTCCTGCAGGCTCTTGGTCAGGGCCGGCTGGGACAGGCCCAGGGCCTTGGCGGCCTGCAGGATGCTCTCGTGCGTGATGATCGCGTCGATCACCCGGAGGTGGCGGAACTTCAGGCGCTGTTGGAGATAGCGTCGCACTAGGATTTCCGCTGGCTGGACAAGGCTGTTGTCCGCTCGGCGATGGAGTCGAGCAAGTCCTCCAGGCGACCGAAGGGTTCGCCGGTCAGCCCCAGCGCGCCTTGGCGGGCCTGGACCTCGACGGTTCCGCGGGTCATCGAGGCGTCGAGGCCGGCGGCGGCCAGCATCCCCGCAGCCTCGGCCATCTCCTCGCTGCGGCGCTTGCCGTGGACCAGCGGGCGGGTCAGCAGGTAGCGCGCCAGGGCCGGCCAATCGGGATGGGGCAGGGTGTTGCCCAGCGAAGCCAGCACCTCGGCCTCCACGCCGTAGTGGCGCGCGCTGGCCAGGCTTTCGGTGACGATCGCCTCCAGTCCCTTCACGAAGATGCTGCGGGAGAGCTTGATCGCCGAGGCGCGGCCGATCTCCTCGCCGGCCGGGGAGACCGAGAAGCCGAGCGCGTCCAGCAAGGGCGCGACGGCGGCGGCGTGGGGCCCGCCCAGGAGGATCGGGGTCTGCTGGCGCTTGGGGCCGATCGGCGCCATGACCGCGCCCTCGACATAACGGGCCTTGCTCCCGGCCAAAGCGTCGGCCTCGGCCTTACGGGTCTGCGGCGAGACCGAATTGAGGTCCAGGAACCAGGCCTGGTCGAGGTGCGGCCTTGCGGCGCGGGCGACGTTCAGGGCCTCGCCGGCCGTCACGGCGCTGATGACGAGGTCGCGCCCCGCGCAGGCCTCGGCGAGACCGGACGCGACCCGCGCCTGGTCTTCGGCGGCGGCGCGGGAGGGCGGGGAGGCGGGATCGGCGAACAGGCGGTCGTGGACGACGATGTCCGAGACGCCGCGGGCGACGAGGTCGGCGTGCAGGATGCGGCCGACCTCGCCGTACCCGATCAGGGCCAGGCGCGGGCTCATCGGCGACCGTCCCAGACGGACGCCGGCACGAACACCTGGCCGGCCATCAGCAGGCGCGCCGTGCGCAGCAGGGCGGCCGAGACGACCTCGCCGTCAGGCGACAGGCTCAGCAGGGCCGTGAACTCGCCGGTCGGGTGTTCGACGCTGACGGCGACCTCGCCCGACAGCGAAGGCAGGATCGCGACCGACGCCGCGACCGAGCCGGGCAGGCAGGCGGCGGTGGCGACGCTGACCGCGCCGAACACGCCGATGGCCTTGTGCACGGTGTGCGGGATGAAGCTGCGGGTCGACAGCGCGCCGCCGGCGAGGGGCGGCGAGACCAGGGCGACCTTCGGCACCGTCGTGCCGGAGACGTCGCCCAGGTTCATGCGGCGACCGGCCTCCAGCCGGATGGCCTCCACCTTGGCGCGGAGAGCGGCATCGGCTTCGAGGACGGCCGGCGCCTCGTCGCCCCGCACGCCCAGGTCGGCGGCGCGGACGATCACCACGGGCATGCCGTTGTCGATGCAGGTGACCGCCACGCCCTCGATGGTGTCCACGACCTCACCCGTCGGCAGCAGGGCGCCGCAGGAGGAGCCGGCGACGTCGGCGAAGACCAGGGGGATCGGCGCCGCCGAGCCGGGGACGCCGTCGATCCGGCAATCGCCGTCGTACGCCACATGGCCGCCCGGGGTCTGGATCCGGGCCGTGGCCAGGCCGTCGGTGTTGCGCATGAAGATGCGCACGTCCGTTCGGGCGGGACCGGGCGTCACCAGGCCGCGCTCGATCGCGAAGGGGCCGACGCCCGCGAGGATGTTGCCGCAGTTCTGGCGATCGGTGACGGCGGCCTCGGCGACCGAGACCTGCAGGAAGAGGTAGTCGACGTCGGCGTCGGGCCGGGCCGAGGGCGAGATCACCGCGACCTTGCTGGTCAGGGAGTCGGCCCCGCCCAGGCCGTCGATCTGGCGCGGGTCGGGCGAGCCCATGGCCGCCAGCAGGACGCGGTCGCGCAGGGCAGGGTCGGCGGGCAGGTCGGCGGCGTTGAAATAGAGGCCCTTGGAGGTGCCGCCGCGCATGACCAGGCAGGGGATGGCGGTCTGCATCCGTCAGGCGTCCCGGCTCTCGACATAGACCAGGCCGGCGGCCCTCAGCGGCTCGCGCATCCGATAGAGGTCCAGACCCAGGACGCCGGCGGCCAGCTGGGCGCGTTTCTCGACCTCGGCGGCTTCGCGCTTGCGCGAGGCGGCGAGGGCGGTCTCGGCCTCCAGCCGCTGGACCACCACCACGCCGTCGTCGTCGGCGACGATCACGTCGCCGGGGCGGACCAGGGCGCCGCCGCAGACAACCGGTACGTTGACGCTGCCCAGCGTGGCCTTGACCGTGCCCTGGGCGGAGACGGCGCTGGACCACACCGGAAAGCCCATGGCCTTCAATGCGGCCACGTCCCGCACGCCGGCGTCGATCACCAGGCCGCGCACGCCGCGCGCGATCAGGGAGGTGGCCAGCAGGTCGCCGAAATAGCCCGCGTCGCTGGCGGAGGTGGGAGCGACCACCAGGACGTCGCCGGGTTGGCACTGCTCGATGGCCACATGCAGCATCCAGTTGTCGCCCGGCGGGGCCGAGACGGTGACGGCCGTTCCGGCGACATGGGCGCCGGGCCAGATCGGGCGGAGCTTCGGCGACATCAGGCCGGTGCGGCCCTGGGCCTCGTGGACCGTGGCCACGCCGAAGGCCGAGAGAGCCTCCACGGCTTCGCGCGGCGCGCGCGGGACGTTCGTGACCACCTGGTTCATGCCGCTCCTCCGGCCCGCCGACGCGGTCGCGACGGGGCGAGGCCTTGGCTAGCACCCGGCGTCCGAGCGCGGCCTATGCATTTTGGGCGCGAGCTATAACCAAATCGGGCGCGACCGGAGAAACGCCCGGCGACCGCTCCGGCGATCCGGTTATAGGTCGGAGGGTTTTCCTATACCGAGCGCGATAACCCCTTCTGTTAGCTCAAGGATCACGGGTCGAAGAACCCGGAATCCTGGCCGCTTCGACGGCCTGGGCGGTGGTCGAAAGTCCGCCGCCGGTATGGGGGGGAAGACATGGCGAAACGTTCGATCCTGTTGGCCGCGACGGCCTTGGCGACGAGCTTCTGGGGCGGAACGGCTTTCGCCCAGCAATCATCGACCCCTGGTCAGGCGCAGGGCGGCTTTCAGGTCGAGGAGGTCGTGGTCACGGCGCGGCGGGTGGCGGAGAACCTCCAGGACACGCCCGTCTCGGTCGCCGCCTTTACCGGCGAGTCGCTCGAACGGCGCCAGATCGACAGCACCGCCGATCTCGACGACGCCACGCCCAGCCTGCAGTTCGCGCCCGTCTCGCCGCTGACCGGCAATTCGGCGGCCGCCCAGATATTCATCCGCGGCGTCGGCCAGACCGACGCGACCGCCGGGGTCGATCCGGGCGTCGGTCTCTACATCGACGACGTCTACATGGGCTCGGCCGTCGGCGGGGTGATGGACTTCCGCGACATCGCCGGGGTCCAGGTCCTGCGCGGCCCGCAAGGGACGCTGTTCGGCCGCAACACCATCGGCGGGGCCATCCTGCTGACCACCGAGGCGCCGGGCTCCAGCTTCGGCGGCAACTTCAAGGCCGGCTTCGGGACCGACAACCTGCGCGAGGGGGTCCTGGCGGTCGACGTGCCGATCACCGACAAGCTGCTCACCCGCTGGACCTACGGGTCGCGCGTCCAGGACGGCTACGTCACCCGCCTCTACGACGGCGAGAAGCTGGGCGACGTGAACACCTTCACCCTGACCGGCAAGGTGGAGTGGCTGCCGACCGACAACTTCACCGCCGAACTGCGCGCCGACTACACCAAGTCCGATGAGAACGGCGCGCCCCTGGTCTTCGCGGCGATCAACGAGACCTCGGCCTTCCCGCGCTCGGTCAGCTTCGCGGCGGGATGCCCCGGGATGACCTCGGTGGGCACGACCGTCCCGATGGTCAACGACAAGCGCTGCGCCAACGACTTCTACGGGGCCGGCAAGTACGCCAACAACGGCACCAATCCGGTCAACAGCGACCTGGAGAACATCGGCGGCTCGCTGCTGCTGGAATGGCGGCTGACCGAGGCCCTGACCCTGAAGTCGATCAGCGCCTATCGCCGCTTGGAATGGGCCGGCCGGCGCGACGCCGACAATACGCCGTTCCCGATCCTCCACACCGACTACGTGAGCAAGGGCTTCCAGGTCAGCCAGGAGTTCCAGGCGCTTTACGCCTCCAAGAAGCTGAGCGGCGTGGCGGGGCTGTTCTTCTTCCGCCAGTCGGTGGACGACGTCCTGACCGTCACCCTGTCGCCCCCGCCCAGCCCGCAGGGCACCAAGGACAGCAACAACAACGACATCCGCAACAGAAACTGGGCGGCCTTCACCCAGTGGACCTACAACTTCACCGACGCCTTCAGCGTGGCGGCCGGCGTGCGCCACACCGAGGAGACCAAGGGCTCGCGTCCGCTGCAGTTCAACTACTCGAACCCCAGCGTGCTCTACGTCCCCTACAAGCTCTACGAGCGGGAGTTCTCGGCGACGACGGGCTCGTTCCAGGCCCAGTACCGCTGGAGCCCGGCGCTGATGACCTATGCAAGCTGGTCGCAGGGCTTCAAGAGCGGCGGCTTCAACAGCCGCTTCAACGGCGTCGTCCCGGGCGGCCAGCCGCCGTCCTTCGATCCCGAGAAGGCCGAGACCCTCGAGCTGGGCGCCAAGTTCGACAAGGGCGGCAAGCTGCGGATCAACGGCGACATCTTCTCGACCGACTACGAGGACCTGCAGTTCACCTATCGCGTCGGCACCGCGCCGCTGCTGTTCAACGCCGGCGAGGCCTCGATCAAGGGGGCGGAGGTGGAGTTCACCTACATCCCGACCTCGGCGATCGCGATCGAGGGCGGCTTCAGCTATCTCGACGACAGCATCGACGAGGTGTCCTCGATCGTCGGCGCCACCACCTCGGTGACCACCGACAGCCAGCTGCCCTATACGCCCGAATGGCAGGGCAACGTCTCGATCGCCTACACCTACGACATCAACGGCGACCTGAGCCTGATCCCGCGCGCCGAGATCGTCTACACCGCCAGCCAGTTCTTCGACGCGGGCAACACGCCCGAGATCGCCCAGAACGACGCGGTGACCCGCCTGAACCTGGGAGCGGTGCTGCAGAGCGCCTCGGGCGACTGGAAGCTGCAGGCGGCGATCAACAACGTCACCGACGAGATCTATCCGCTGGCCGGCAACTCGTCCCTGGGCACCAGCTCGGGCTACGCCGAGATCGCCTACAACCGCGGGCGCGAGTTCGTCGTGACCTTCAACAAGCGGTTCTAGCGGCCGCCGACGTTATACCCGCCCGGCTTAAGTTATAGGCCGGGCGGATCGGGCTTGTGCTAGAGCCACGGCGAGCGGAGGCGAACGCATGGCCAGATTGATCGGCGCGATCGGCGTCTCCCACACGCCGACCATCGGCTACGCCCGGGACCGAAACCTGTCGCAGGATCCCGTCTGGAAGCCGATCTTCGAGGCGTTCGAGCCGCTGAAGGCGTGGCTGGCCGAGCAGCGGCCGGACGCCCTGGTGGTGATCTACAACGACCACGTCACCTCGTTCTCCTTCGATCACTATTCGGCGTTCGCGCTGGGCGTCGGCGAAACCTACGACGTGGCCGACGAGGGCGGGGGTCCGCGCGACCTGCCGCCGGTTCCGGGGCACGCCGCCCTTGCGCGCTGGCTGGCCCGGGCGGTCATGGCCCAGGACTTCGACCTGTCGGTGTTCCAGCACAAGCCGCTGGACCACGGCTGCCTGTCGCCGCTGTCGCTGCTGACGCCGCCGGAAGGCGACGCCTGGCCGATCCCGATCGTGCCGTTGCAATGCGGCGTGCTGCAGTTTCCGGCCCCCTCGGCGCGGCGCTGCCTGAACCTCGGCCGGGCGCTGCGCAAGGCGATCGACGCCTGGCCGGAAGAGGCGAGGGTGGTCGTGATCGCCACGGGCGGCCTCTCGCACCAGGTCCACGGCGAGCGCGCGGGGTTCAACAACACCGCCTGGGACGAGGAATTCCTCGATCTCCTCGAACGCGATCCCGAGCGCCTTGCCGAGATGACCCACGCCGACTATGCGCGGCTGGGCGGCTTCGAGAGCGCCGAGGTGATCATGTGGCTGATCATGCGCGGGGCGCTGTCGGGCCATGTCGTCTGCCGGCACCGGACCTACTACCTGCCGTCGATGACCGCGATCGCCACCACGCTGTACGAGGACGAGGGGGCGGCGGCGGACGAGGCCGAGGTCGCCCGGATCCGGGAAGAGGCCACCCGGCAACTGGCGAGCGTCGAGGCGCTGGAGGGCACCTATCCGTTCACCCTGGAGGTCAGCGGCAGGGCCTATCGCATCAACCGCTTCCTGCAGGGCCTGATCGAGCCGGCCGCCCGCGAGCGGTTCCTGGCCGATCCCGGGGCCGCCTTCGAAGCCGCCGGGCTGAGCGATGAGGAGCGCCGGCTGATCGAGACCCGGGACTGGCGCGGCCTGATCCGGTACGGCGCGATCTTCTTCGTGCTGGAGAAGCTGGGGGCGGTGGTGGGCGCGCCCAATCCGCAGATCTACGCGGCCATGAAGGGCATGTCGCTGGAGGCGTTCCAGGCGACGCGCAACGCCAACCTGACCTATTCGGTCGCGCGGAAATAGCCGGGGCGGGGCCTAGCCCATCCAGCGGCTGACCGGGACCGCCGACTCCTCGAGCGGCTGGGAGATCACGTCGATCAGGGTCGGACCGTCGTGGGCGACGGCCTGGCGCACGACGCCGTCCAGCTCGGCCGGATCGGCCACCGTCCAGGCCTTCAGGCCGAAGGCCTCGGCGATGCGCGCGTGGTCCGAGCGGTTGAAATCGACCGAGAAATAGCGCGCGCCGTAGCCGCTCTTCTGGCTGGCCTTGATCCAGCCGTACGAGGCGTTCGAGAACACCACCAGCGTGATCGGCAGCCGCTTGCGGACGATCGTCTCCAGTTCGCCCACCGCGAAGCCGAAGCTGCCGTCGCCCATAACCGCCACCACCTTGGCGTTGGGCGCGCCGTAGCAGGCGCCGACGGCGGCGGGCAGCGAGAAACCCAGCGCGCCGTGCGCGCGGTTGGTGATGAAACGCCGGCCGGCGGTGTTGAAGTCGTAGTGGCCGGAGAAGTAGGGGCAGGGCGTGCCGGGGTCGGCCACGATCACGGAGTCGCGGGGCAGGGCGGCCTGCAGGGCGGCCAGCACGCGCTCGGGACGGATCGGACGGTCGGTCGAGCCGGCCTGGCGCTCGAACCGGGCGCGCTTGGCCTGGCGCATGGCGGCCAGGCGCTCGGCCGCGCCCGTCGCGCGCGGCGCGTCCTCCAGGCGGCGGGCGATCTCCGCGACCAGGGCCGAGAGACAGAGCTTGGCGTCGCCGACCAGGCCGGCCTCGACCCGGTAGTTGGAGCCGACGACCATGGGATCGACGTCGATGTGGACGATCGGGACCTCCCGGCCGGGGACCTCGCCGTGTTCGGTGGTGGTCGAGCCCGCGCGGCAGCCGACGAAGATCACGGTGTCGGCGCCGGCGACGACCTCGCGGGTCTCGTCGGTGCCCCCGTTGGCGCCGACCACGCCGACCGCCAGGGGATGGTCGTCGGGGATCACGCCGTGGCCGCTGACGGTGGACGCGACCGGGGCGTCCAGGAGTTCGGCCAGGGCCGCGAACTCGGCGGTGGCTCCCGAGATGATCGCCCCGCCGCCGCAGACGAAGACCGGCCGCCTAGCGGCCAGGATCGTCTCGGCCGCCGCGGCGACGAGGTCCGGCGACGGCCCCGTCCGGAACGCAGGGAAGACGCCGTGCTCGGCCTGGGCCCAGAGGTCGAAATCGAAGGTCTGCTTCTGGAGGTCGTAGGGCAGGCCGATGTGGGTCGCGCCGGGGCGGCCGGTGGTCGCGGCCCGGAACGCCGTCCTGAAGACGTGCGGCACCTGCGAGACGTGGTCGACGACCGTGTTCCACTTGGTCAGAGGGCGGAACAGGGCCTTCTGGTCGAGCTCGGTCAGCGGATAGCGGCCGCGCGCGGTGACGGGGATGTCGGAGGTGATCGAGACCAGGGCGATCGATGACTCGTTGGCCTCGATCACGCCGGGCAGGATGTAGGTGGCGCCGCCCCCGCTGGGGCCTTCGCACACCCCGGCCCGGCCCGAGAGGCGCGCATAGGCGTCGGCCATGTAGGCGGCGCTGCGCTCGTCGCGGGTCAGGATGTGGTCGACGCCGTGATCCAGCCGATGCAGCGCGTCGTAGAACGGCAGGCTGGTGTCGCCGCACAGGCCGAAGACGTGCCGGACCCCGTGATGTTGCAGCATCCGCACGGCGGCTTCCGCGCCCGTCATCGTCGTCATCGGCGATCCTCCTGGGTCCGGTAGGTATCGGGCGGCGCGGGGCGGAGGTCATTCAAGACGGGGATCGAGCGATCGAATCCGCGATGCGGTCTCTACGCGCGCGGCCAACAGCGCTAAGGGTGCGCGCGTGTCGCGTCAGGAGCAGGCCATGGATCGGGGAAAGCAGCCGTTCGCGTTCCGGAACTTCCGCTATTTCTGGACCGCCCGGCTGGCCTCGACCTTGGCCCAGAACACCCTGGTCATCGTCGTCGGCTGGCAGGTCTACGACCTGGCCCGCGCCACCATGGACACCCGCGCGGCGGCCCTGCAACTGGGCCTGGTGGGGCTGGCCCAGTTCGCGCCGCTGTTCGCCCTTACCCTGGTGACCGGCTGGGCCGCCGATCGCTTCGACCGTCGCCTGATCATCTGCCTGACCACCGGCCTGCAACTGGCCTGCGCCGGGGTCCTGGGCGTGCTGACCTGGACCGGCGCGGCCTCGATCCCGGCCCTGCTGGCGGTGGCCGTGTTCCTGGGCGTGGCGCGGGCCTTCTCGATGCCCGCGCTCAGCGCCCTGGGGCCGAACATCGTGCCGCCCGAGGTGCTGCCCCACGCGATCGCCAACAACGCCATAGCCGGGCGGGTGGGCTCGATCGTGGGGCCGGCCATGGGCGGCTATCTCTACGCCTGGACGCCGTCCGCGCCCTACGCCGCCAGCGTCGGCCTCTTCGTCCTGTCGCTGGCCTGCATGCTGCTGGTGCGGCCCGACGCGCGGACTCCGATCGTCCCGCGCCATCCCTGGCGACTGATCGTCGAGGGGCTGCGCTACGTCGTGGCCAACAAGCTGGTGCTGGGCGCGATCTCGCTGGACCTGTTCGCCGTCCTGTTGGGCGGGGCGACGGCCATGCTGCCGATCTATGCGCGCGACATCCTGCATGTCGGACCCGCCGGCCTGGGCCACCTGCGCGCCGCCCCGGCCGTCGGGGCGATGGCCACAGCCGTGCTGTTCTCGTGGCGGCCGCTCAAGCACCACGTGGGCGTGAAGATGCTGCTGGCCGTGGCGGTGTTCGGCCTGGCCACCGTGGTCTTCGGCCTGTCGCGCTGGATGCCGCTGTCCCTGACCTGCCTGGCCGTACTGGGCGGAGCCGACATGCTGTCGGTCTATGTGCGCCAGTCGCTGATGCAGCTGTCGACCCCGGACGCCATGCGCGGACGCGTGGGGGCGGTCTCGTCCCTGTTCATCTCGGCCTCCAACGAGCTGGGCGAGGCGGAGTCGGGGTTCCTGGCCGCCGCGATCGGGCCCGTGTCGGCGGTGGTGCTGGGCGGGGTCGGGGCGGTCGTCGTCACTGGCGTCTGGGCCTGGCGGTTCCCGGCCCTGCGCCAGGCGCGGACCTTCGAATCCACCCGCGAAGTGGCCTGAGGCTGCGGCGAAATGGATCGGCCCGGACGCAGTTTTGATCGACGCTTCCCTGGGCCGGAAGGCTTAGCCTAGAGCCGACAGAAAGTCCGCCGGCGAAACGGCGGTGCGTACCCCCAGGAGGACCCATGGATCGTCGTCACTTCCTCGCCGCTCTGCCCGCCGCGTTCCTGGCCGGCCAGGCGGCCGCCGCGACGGCGACGGTCCAGAAGAAGGGCGTGATGCTGATGAACCGCATCGGCCCGTCCTCGTCCGAACTCTACATCGCCAACGCCGATGGCACGGGCGAGCGCAAGCTGCTGACCGGCTCGGTGTTCGACTACCACGCCAGCTTCAGCCCCGACGGCAAGTCGATCGTCTTCACCTCGGAACGCAACGGCGACGGCCAGTCCGACCTGTTCCGCGTCGGGGTCGACGGGACGGACATCCAGCCGCTGATCGTCGGCTCGGCGGTGGACGACACCGGCGAGCTGTCGCCGGACGGGACGCGCCTGGCCTTCGTCTCGACCCGCGAAGGCTATCGCACCAACATCTGGATCAAGGACCTGAAGTCCGGCCGCCTGACCAACCTGACCGGCGCCGCCGACGTCCAGGGCGATCCCAGCCTGCCCGACGGCTTCTTCCGCCCGGCCTGGTCTCCGGACGGCAAGCAGATCGCCTTCTCGTCGGACCGCAACACCGACTGGCGGGGCCACCACGACGGCAAGGGCTGGGAGCACACCCAGGAGCTGTCGATCTATGTGATCGGCGTCGACGGCAAGGGTTTCCGCCGCGTGGCGTCCAAGTCGGGCTTCTGCCTGGGCTCGCCCAAGTGGTCGCCGGACGGCAAGCGCCTAGCCTTCTACGAGATGACCACCGAGGACACCTGGGGCGCGCGCCGGCCCGAGCTGCTGGGCAAGATCGCCTCGCAGATCGTCACGGTCGACCTGGCCACCGGCGAGCGCGTCGAGCGCACCTCGGGCCCGGGCCTGAAGATCTTCCCGCAGTTCCTGAGCGATGAGGTCATCGCCTATCACCGCAAGGGCGGGGAGGGCGAGGGGCTCTACTACACCTCGGGCCAGGCGCCCGTGGTCCGGGTGCTGCGCTCGCCGGTCTGGTCTCCGGACGGCAAGACCGTGATCTACGAGAAGGTCGGCTTCAAGGCCCGGCCGCAGGAGAAGCGGCTCTACAGCTGGGACCCGGCCTGGGAGTACCGTCACACCGACGTCTTCCCCGTGGCGGCCAAGGACGGGACCCTGGCGATCACCGAGAAGCAGCAGGGCAATTCGTCGATCGTGCTGATGGACCGCGACGGCTCGAACCGCCGGGTGGCCTACGAGGTCGACGGCAAGGGGCTGGATCCGGAACTGGTCAAGAAGGGCCTGGCCGGGGCGTTCCAGCCGACCTGGTCGCCCGACAGCCAGTGGCTGGCCTTCGGCGTGGGCGTCTGGTTCCAGGAGCGGGCGCACGGCAAGGCGACCCTGATGCGGTCGCGCCGCGACGGCACGGGCCTGGAGGCCCTGACCGATGGCTCGGTGCATTCGGGCTTCCCCAGCTATTCGGCAGACGGCAAGGAGATCGTGTTCCGCGTCTGGGGCGAGAACAACATGGGCCTGCGGGTCATCAATCTCGACACCCGCGAGGTGCGGACCCTGACCACGGGCCTGGACAACCTGCCGTTCTGGTCGCCGGACGGCAAACGGATCGTCTTCACGCGCAAGGTCGACGCGGTGAACTTCGACGTCTTCACGATCCGGCCCGACGGCTCGGACCTGCAGCGCCTGACGACGAACCGCGGCAACGACGGACACGCCGTCTGGACCGCCGACGGGCGCATCCTGTGGAGCACGGGCATGTACGGTTTCCGCGAGGAGGCGGCGCTCTACGACAACACCTTCCAGCCCTATGGCCAGATCATGGTCATGAACGCCGACGGCACGGGCAAGCGCCTGCTGACCGACAGCCTCTGGGAAGACTCCATGCCGCTCTACCTGCCGGCCAAATAGGCGGCCGCGGGGACGGGCGTTCGATAAAGCTATCGGCCGCTGCGGGGTTTGGATCGCGCCGCGGCGGCCATCCGCTGCTCTACTTCAATTCGGAATTCAAAGGTCGGCGCCCGGGCGGCTCGGCGACGGAAACGCGCTGTCCGCCCTGGTGAAAACAACAACGGCGACCGCCCGGCATGGATCGGACGGCGACCGATAAAGGGAGGAACGAATGAAGGGACATCTTCGTCCTGGGCGCGCCACGCTGCTGCTGGCGACCACGGCCCTGGGACTGGTCGGCGCCGCGGGGGCGGCCCTGGCCCAGGAGACGCCGAAGGACGCCGTGGCGCTGGAGGAGGTGGTCGTCACCGCCCAGAAGCGCAGCGAAAACGTCCAGAGCATTCCGGTGGCGGTGACCGCGGTCAGCGCCGAGAGCCTGGAAAAGCAGGGCGCGCCGAACCTGCAGGCGCTGCAGGGCTCGGCCCCGAACGTCGAGATCAATTCCAGCAACGCCGCCACGGGCGTGGCCATCCGGGGCATCTTCAGCACCAATGACGGGCCGCAGGGCGACCCGGCCGTGGCCTTCCATATCGATGGCGTCTACATCGGGCGCCCGCAGTCGACCGGCGGCCTGATCTACGACATCCAGCAGGTCGAGGTGCTGCGCGGTCCGCAGGGCACGCTCTACGGCCGCAACGCCACGGCGGGCGCGGTCAATGTGATCTCCAACAAGCCGACTTTCGATTTCGACGGCGCGGTGGGGGCGGAATACGGCTCCTACAACCAGCGCGGCGTCTCGGGCATGGTCAACGTGCCGCTGGGCGACAAGCTAGCCGCGCGCCTGGCGATGCGGACGCTCAAGCGCGATGGCTACGCCACCGACGGCAAGACCGACGACCAGAACTCGCGGGCCTTCCGCGGTCAGCTGCTGGCCAAGCCGACCGACGACCTGTCGATCCTGCTGGGCGCCGACTACGACCTGCGCAAGGGCGTCGGCCCGGCGGCCTACAAGCTGGCGGTGGCGGGCGTCGATCCGCGCTCGACCAACCTGGCCAACCCGGGCGCGCACATCGACAACAAGAACGTCGGCGTCCACGCCGAGGTCACCTGGAACATCGGCGACATCACCCTGACGGTGCTGCCCGCCTATCACGAGCTGACGCTGGACAACCTCTACGCCAGCGACCGTCGCATCCAGCTGAACCAGGAAGCCAAGCAGCATTCGCTGGAGGTTCGCCTGGCGTCCAATCCGGACCAGACCGTCACCTGGATCGTGGGCGCCTACTACTGGGACGAGCTGCAGAGCTCCTACCAGACCCTGCTGGCGCCGCCGACCTCGGTGCGGTTCGGCTATCCCGACATCGACGCCTATTCGCGCGCCCTGTTCGGCCAGGCCACCTGGCACGTCACCGACAAGCTGCGGCTGACCGGCGGCCTGCGATACACGGCCGACCAGAAGAAGCAGAGCGGCACCACCGAGGTGCGCAATCCGGCCGGCGTCCTGCTGTCGCGGATCACCAACTTCGCCAACAGCGAATGGGAAGCCACCAACTGGAAGGCCTCGATCGAGTACCAGCTGGCCGAGCGGTCGCTGATCTATTTCACGGCGGCGACGGGCTACAAGGCCGGCGGCAACTACGACGGCCTGCCGCCCAACGCCTATGATCCGGAGAAGGTGTTCTCGCTTGAGGCTGGATCGAAGAACCGCTTGTTCGACAATGCCTTGCAGCTGAATCTGACGGGCTTCCACTATAAGTACGACGACTACCAGGCCAGCCAGCTGGGCTGCCTGAACCTGCCTGCCAACCTGCCGCCGTGCACCGCCTCGGGCCGGATCACCTACAACGCCGACAAGGCCACGGTGTACGGCCTGGAGCTGGAGTCGGTGTGGGCGATCACCTCGGCCGACCGGCTGGGCGTGGTCGGGGCCCTGACCCATTCGGAGTTCAACGACTTCGTCCTGCCGGTCACGCCCTATTCCTCGGGCGGCGACTTCTCGGGCAATCCGCTGCCCAAGTCGCCGAGGCGGACCCTGACGGTCGACTATTCGCACCGCTTCGACCTGTCGAACGGCGCGACGATCACCGCCGCGGCCCGGGCCCGGTTCGTCAGCAAGCAGTACCTGCTGTTCGACATCCGCAGCCCCGTCATCCGTCAGGACGGCTACACCACCGAGGACGTCAACCTCACCTACGACAGTCCCAATGGCATGTGGTCGGTCACGGCCTACGGCAACAATCTGAGCGACGAGCTGGTCAAGGCCTACGCCTTCGCCACCTCCACGCCCAACACCTACTACGGCACCTATCTGCCGCCGCGCACCTTCGGGGTGCGGGTCGGCGTGAACTTCTAGGCCTCCCACCTGGATCTCTGGGCCGGAAGCGTGTCCCCGCGCTTCCGGCCGCTCTTCCGAGACTCCTCGACTCTCAGGGCGAAGCCGGGCGGGCTTCGCCCTTTCTTTTTCGCCCTCAGTGTTGGGCCGTTAGGTAGGCGATGCTGGTCGCCTTGGCGACCGCCAGCGACTGGTCGGTGAGCGCCAGCTTGCCGGTCCTGGGCGCGCGTTTCAGCACGGCCACGGTCCCCGAGACCTGGTGGGCGACCAGCAGCCAGCGGCCGCTGGGGTCGATGGCGAAGCTCCAGGGGGACTGGCCGCCGCTGGCCAGGCGCTGGATCTCCGTCAGCCGGCCCGAGCGCCCGTCGACCGCATAGGTCACGATCACGTCCTCGCCGCGCGCCGAGGCGTAGACGAAGCGGCCGTCCGCGCTGACGGCGATCTCGCCGCCCCGGGCCACGGCGGCCTTGTCGGCGCTGGCGACCGGAAGGGTCTGGACCAGGGCCAGCCGTCCGGCGTTCCAGCCGTAGACGCGGATTTCGGGGATCAGCTCGCTCAGCACGAAGACGAAGCGGCCGTCGGGATGGAAGACCAGGTGGCGCGGGCCGCTGCCTGGGGGCAGGGCCTCGGTCGCCGGCTCGGCGGGCGTCAGGGCGCGGGTCGTCTTGTCGAAGCGGTAGACGAACACCTTGTCGGCCCCGAGATCGGCGACCAGGACGAAGCGTCGGGTCGGGTCCAGGACCACGCCGTGGGCGTGCGGACCCTTCTGGCGCGGATTGGGGCCCGAGCCTTGGTCGGCGACGACCGAGGCGACCGGCGCCAGGGTGTCGTCGCTCAGGATCGGCAGGGCCGCCACCTGGCCGGTGCCGAAGTTGGCGGCCAGGACGGTCGCCGTCGGCAGGTCCAGCGCCAGGTGGGTGGGGCCTCCGCCGCCCGAGGCCGCGATCCCGGCCAGGATCAGCTTTCCCGTGGCCCGATCGGCGCGGAAGGTCCGCACCTCGCCCTGGCTCTTGCCGTCGTTGCCGATCTCGCTGACGGCGTAGAGAAGCGGCTTGACCGGATGGGCCGCCAGCCAAGTGGGGCGCACGGTCTCGGCCGCGAGGCCCAGGGGCGTCAGCCGTCCGGTGCGCGGGTCCAGCCGTGCGGCGACGACGCCCTGGCCGGCCTCGGCGCCCTGGGTTCCGACATAGACCAACGTCCCCCTCGGCGACTTGGCCAGGGCGGGGGCGGCGAGCATCGACAGGGCGGCGGCGGTGACCGCGCGGCGGGTGATGGGCATGGGCGTATCCTCCACCTCGGTGCTTAGGCCGCGCGCGTCCCGGCGGGCGCCAGGAAGCGCGGGCGGAGCGATAGGAACCGCGTCAGCCGGCCTTGCGCAGCGGGGCCGGGGCGGTGGCGTCGGCGGTATGGCGGCGCAGGAGATCGATGAAGCCCTGGTGCAGCCGGGTCGGCAGCCAGCCCGCGCGTTGGGTCAGGCCGATGGCGGGGGCCGGTTCGATCGACGCGAACCGCAGCGGCGCCAGTTCGCTTTCCTGCATCAGCTCGTACGAGGTCATCAGCGTCAGGCGATCGCTGCGCAACAGCAGGTGGCGGATCACCGGCACGGCGCAGGTGGCGATCGAGGCGTGGGGACCCGGACCGCCCTCGAACAGGCGCTCGAAGCAGGCGCGGCGATGAGCGCCGGGGGTGCCGACCACCCAGTCGTAGTCCAGCAGGTCGGCGAGGGTGACCTCGTTCCTGCGGGCCAGTTTGTGGCCCCGGCGGGCGACGACGGCGTAGGGCGTGCGGGCCAGGGCCTCGCTGACCAGGTCCTGGTCGCCGGTCTCCTGGACCAGGCCGATCACGAAATCGACCTCGCCGTCGCGCAGGCGCTTGTGCATCTCCGAGGCGCTGCCGTTGACGATTCGCACGTCGACCTTGGGATGGGTCTGGACATATTCGTCCAGCACCGAGGCCAGCAGGACGCTGCCGCCGAACGGCATGGCGCCGATCGAGATCTGGCTGGCGACCGAGCCGCGGGCGGCCTCGATCTCCTGGACGCCCCACTCGATCTCCTGGGTGGCCAGCTTGATCCGGCGGCCGAACTCGACGCCGGCGGGGGTGACCATCACGCCGTTGGCGGTGCGGTAATAGATCGATTTCTTGAGGTTGCCCTCCAGGTCGCGGGCGGCGCGCTGCAGCGAGGCCTGCGACAGCTCGAGGGCCTGGGCGGCCTGGGCGAACGAGCCGCTGTCGACGATGGCGATCAGGCTGCGGGCCTGCGAACGGGAGATGCGCTTGGCGATCACCGGCGCGGTCTCGGCGCCGCCGGGCACGCCCAGCACGATCAGGGCCTGCTCGAACTGCTGGAACAGGCGCGTCACCCGGCGATGGAAGATCTCGCCCAGTTCGTTGAGATAGCTCCCGCTGGCCCGCCGCTCCAGCAGGACGGCGCCGATCTGCAGCTCCAGCTTGGCCAGGGCCTGGGTCACCGCCGGCTGGGAGAGGTTGCACTCCTCCGACGCCCTGCGGACGCTGTTGAGACGGCCCACGCTCTCGAACAGCTTCAGCTGCCGAAAGCTCAGCGACGCGGCCCTGTGTTCAGGATCCTGGTCGATCATTTTTAGTCCTCCCGATAGCCCACCGGTAACAGGAATTTATCGCTCTGGGAATTGGCGATTTTCGACGCTCCAATCGTCGTTCGTGGTCGGAGGCGTCGGCCGGCGCGCACGGCTGAGATGGCTATGGGGTTGCAGAACTCCGGGATATGGCGCTGAAATAGATCGATAAAATCACCATTCATTCGTGCGTTCCGATGCTTGTGGCGGCTGGGCGGCGAAGGCGGGAAGACAGTGCGAACGGCGTGGATGGGTGATGAGGATTGGGCTTATATGGTCATAAGAAATCCGCCGCGAGACGGTGGTTGAATTATACCGCACGACGAAAAACTTATAACGCGCCGCCGCAAATCTATCGCCCCGTTTCCCGGTTCCGGCTCCATCCCGGCCGAAACGGATGACAGGGAGGCGCGCATGGACCTGCGAGGCATGATGCTGATTGGCGGCGAGGCCGTGGCGGGGGGAGGCGAGACGTTCCGGGCGTTCGACCCCGGCCGCGGCGAGAGGTTGGAGCCGGCCTTCGCCAGCGCCGGTCGCGACGATGTCGAGCGAGCCTGCGCCCTGGCCGAGGCGGCCTTCGACGCCTACCGCGCCACGCCGCACGCGCAGCGCGCGGCGTTCCTGGAGGGCGTCGCGGTCAATCTGGCGGAGCAGGGGAGCGCGATCGTCGAACGGGCGATGGCCGAGACCGGTCTGCCGCGTCCGCGCCTGGAGGGCGAACTCGGCCGCACCAACGGGCAACTGCGGCTGTTCGCGGCCCTCCTGCGCGACGGCGGTTTCCTCGACGTCCGGGTCGATCAGGCCTTGCCCAGGCGAGCCCCGCCGCGCGCGGACCTGCGCCTGACGCACTTGCCGCTGGGGCCGGTGGCGGTGTTCGGGGCCAGCAACTTCCCGCTCGCCTTTTCCGTCGCCGGCGGCGACACGGCGTCGGCGCTGGCGGCGGGTTGCCCGGTGGTCGTCAAGGCGCACCCCGCCCATCCTGGAACGTCGGAACTGGCCGGACGGGCGGTGGCCAAGGCCGTGGCCGAGGCGGGCCTGCCGCCGGGCGTGTTCTCGCTGCTGTTCGACAACGGCCACGCGGTGGGCGCGGCGCTGGTTTCGGACCCTAGGATCCAGGCGGTGGGGTTCACCGGTTCGCGCGCTGGAGGCCTGGCCCTGATGGCCCTGGCCCAGGCCCGGCCGCGACCGATCCCGGTCTATGCCGAGATGAGCAGCATCAATCCGGTGATCCTGCTGCCGGGCGCCTTGGCCGCGCGTAGCGAGGCCATCGCCCGCAGCTTCGTCACGGCGCTGACCTTGGGCGCGGGCCAGTTCTGCACCAATCCGGGGCTGCTACTGGCGATCGAAGGCCAGGCGTTGGACGCCTTCGTCGCCGAAGCGGCCCAGTGCGTCGCCCAGGCCGGTCCGGCGACCATGCTGACGCCGGGCATCCGCCAGGCCTTCGAGCGCGGGGTCGCGGCGCTGGAGCGTCACCCCCGCGTCGAGGTGGTGGCGCGCGGCCGGCCGAGCGGCGAAGGCGTCGGCGGGGCCGTTCTGCTGGCCACGACCGCCGAGGCGTTCCTCGCTGACTCGTCCCTGTCGCACGAGGTGTTCGGGGCGTCGTCCCTGCTGGTGCGCTGCCCTGACCTCGCGGCGCTGGAACGCGTCCTGGAGGCGCTGGAGGGCCAGTTGACCGTCGCGGTCCACGCCGCCGAAGCCGACTTCGGAGAGGCCGCCCGGCTGATGCCGCGGCTGGAGCGGCTGGCCGGACGGATCCTGTTCGACGGGTTCGGCACGGGGGTCGAGGTCTGCGACGCCATGGTGCACGGGGGACCGTTTCCGGCCACCTCGGACGGGCGCTCGACCTCGGTCGGGTCGCTGGCGATCGCCCGCTTCCTGCGGCCGGTCTGCTACCAGGACGTTCCCGCCGCGCTGCTGCCGCCCGCCTTGCGCGACGACAACCCGATGGACGTCCCCCGCCGGCTCGACGGCCGCCGATAGGAAATGGCGCGCGCCCGGAAGGTTTCGCGGCGAGCCGGTTGCGGCGGGCCCCTTGTCCGAGCCTTTTCAAGCCGAACGGGGCTTTCGAGACTGACGCGATGACCGCCAGCCATTCCCCCGCTATCTGACTGTACCAAGGAGAGGAAATTGGCCGGAAAAGTCCCCCTCAAGATCGCGGTGGCCGAACATCCGCATACGTCGGCCATCCGCAGCGGCGCGATCCCGATCGAGGGCGTCGATGCGGAGATCATCACGGTCAAGCCGCAGATCGGCGCCTTCCGGCGCATGGTCCGCGACGTGGAGTTCGACGTCTGCGAGATCGCGCCCACGACCTACATCATCGCCCGGGCCTATGGCGCGCCGTTCGTGGCCTTGCCGATCTTCGTGGTCCGCCGGTTCCACCACTCGGGCATGCTGATCCGCCCCGACGCCGGCATCGTCACGGCCAAGGACCTGGAAGGCAAGAAGGTGGGCGTGCGCGCCTATTCGGTGACGACGGGCGTCTGGCTGCGCCAGGCCCTGATGGACGACTGCGGCCTGGACCCCTCGAAGGTGACCTGGGTGGTCGACGACGAGGAGCACGTCCAGCAGCTGAAGCTGCCCGGCAACGTGATCCACGCCACGCGACCGCTGGCCGACATGATGGTCGACGGCGAGCTGGCCGCCGGCGTCGAGGGCGCGGCGGGCATCGGCCGCACGGGCGCCCCGACGGGCGGCTGGCAGGAGGTCGAGGCCAACTATCCGGACCTGCTGCCCAACGCCGCCGAGCTGGAAGCCGACTATTTCCGCCGCACCGGCGTCTATCCGATGCACGGCACGATCGTCCTGAAGGATTCGGTGCTGGCCGAGCACCCCTGGGTGGCCAAGTCGCTCTATGACGCCTTCAAGCGCGCTAAGGACGAATGGCTGGAGCGCGTGCGCGCTAACGGCCCACAGGACGCCACCGAGAAGAAGTACGTCAAGCTGATGGACATCGTCGGTCCCGACCCGCTGCCCTACGGCGTCGAGGCCAACCGCCCGACCATCGAGGCGCTGGAACGGACCGCCTTCGCCCAGGGGCTGACCCCAAAACGAATGAGCATCGGCGAGCTGTTCGTCGATCCGGACAAACAGTGAGCGGGGAGCGTAGAGCCATGATCATCGATTGCCACGGCCACTTCACCACCGTTCCCAAGTCGTTCCGCGACTGGCGCCAGCGCCAGGTGGACGCCGCCAACGACCCGGCCAACGCGCCGCCGGTCTCGGAAGCCCATGTCAGCGACGACGAGATCCGCGAGGGCGTCGGCAACGGCCAGCTGAAGCTGCAACAGGAGCGGGGCAGCGACCTGACCCTGTTCTCGCCGATCGCCGGCCTGATGAGCCACCACCTGGGCAACGAGCGCACCAGCCTGCAGTGGGCCGAGGTCTCCAACAACCTGGTCAAGCGGGTGACCGAGCTCTATCCGGACAACTTCGTCCCGGTCTGCCAGCTGCCGCAGTCGCCCGGCGCGCCGCCGGCCAACTCGATCCCCGAACTGCGCCGCTGCGTCGAGGAGCTGGGCTTCGTCGGCTGCAATCTGAACCCGGACCCGACCGGCGGCTACTGGACCGGCAAGCCCCTGACCGACCGCGAGTGGTATCCGCTGTTCGAGGCGCTGTGCGACCTGGACGTTCCGGCCATGGTCCATGTGGCGGCCTCGTGCAATCCGAACTTCCACGGCACCGGCGCGCACTATCTGAACGCCGACACCTCGGTGTTCATGCAGATCCTGCAGAGCGACCTGTTCAAGGACTTCCCGACCCTGCGCCTGGTCATCCCGCACGGCGGCGGGGCGGTGCCCTATCACTGGGGACGCTATCGCGGCATGTCGCTGGAGATGGCCAACCGACCGCTGGAAGGGCTGCTGGACAACATCTTCTTCGACAGTTGCGTCTACCACCATCCGGGCGTGGACCTGCTGACCAAGGTGATCCCGTCCAAGAACGTGCTGTTCGGGTCGGAGATGATCGGCGCCGTGCGGGGCAAGGACCCCGACACCGGGCACTATTTCGACGACACCAAGCGCTATGTGGACGCCTGCGTCAGCCTGACCGACCAGGATCGCTTCAACATCTACGAGGGCAACGCCCGGCGGGTCTATCCGCGCCTGGACGCCCAGCTGAAGGCCAAGGGCCTGTAAGCACTTTCGAGCGAAGTGGACACCGGTTCGCGTGAAGAAAGCGCGTCAAAACAAGGAGATCTAGAGCGGACTTGGGTCCATCGGACACAAGTCCGCTCTAGCGATCGGCATCCGCCGCGAGCCTGAACTTATGGCTCGCGGCGGAACTTCGAATTCCAAAAGGGGCGGGCTCCGACGAGGTTCGGAGCAACGAGGCGGCGGCCAGCAAGGCCCGAGCCCAAGGCCCAGGAAAGAACAGTACAGGTCATGGCGTCGCAAATCATCGACATCCACCCGCACGTGATCTCGGACGACGAGGGCCGCTATCCGCCGGCCCCGCTGTTCGGCAAGCGGTCCGACTGGTCGCAGGAGCGGCCCTGCGTGGTCGAGACCCTGATCGAGGCGATGGACCAGGCGGGCGTCGCCAAGGCCGCCGTCGTCCACTCCTCGACCACCTACGGCTTCGACAACAGCTATGTGGTCGACGCCTGCAACGCCCACGCCGATCGGCTGATCGCCGTGGGTTCGGTGGACGTGCGGGCGCCGGACGCGGTGGCGACGATCAGGGCCTGGACCGACAAGGGCCTGGCGGGCCTGCGCATCTTCACCGGCGGCAGCACCAAGGACTTCGACCCCAGCGAGCTGGAGGACGAGCGCGCCTATCCGGCCTGGGAGCTGCTGGGCGAGCTGGGCCTGACCATGTGCATCCAGACCGGCCCCGTCGGCCTGCCGCAGGTGCGGGCCCTGGCCGAGCGCTTTCCGAACGTGCCGATCATCCTGGATCACCTGGGCCGCCCGGAGGTGACCGACGGTCCGCCCTACGCGGCCGCCCGGAGCCTGTTCGACCTGGCCGACCTGCCGTCGATCCATCTGAAGCTGACGCCCCGGATCATGGGCGACAGCGTCAAGGGCGCGGCCACGCCGGAAACCTGGTTCCCGAAGGTGGTCGAGGCCTTCGGCGCCGACCGCCTGGCCTGGGGCTCGAACTTCCCGACCTCGCCGGGGACGCTGGGCGAGATCCTCGGCGCGGCCCAGGATCGCCTGTCTTCGCTTTCCGGCCAGGACCGCGAATGGATATTCGGCAAGACCGCGCTCAAGCTCTATCCGATGCTGGGCGCGTAACGATGAAAAAGCCCGGGGAGGCGAACATGGCCAGCTACAGCGAGACCGCCGTCGGCGGCGCGACGGCGAACGAAAAGACGGTGCAGGCGCTCTGGGTCCGCTGGGCGATCCTGGCTCTGCTGGCGGTGGGCGCCCTGATCGCGTTCGTCGACCGGACCAGCATCTCCTCGGCCCTGGCGGTGCCCCACTTCAAGGCGCACTTCCATCTGTCGAACCTGGGCCGGGGCTGGATCAATTCGGCGTTCTTCTGGTCCTACGCGGCCATGCAGATCCCGATGGGCTGGGTCGTCGACCGCTATGGCGTCAAGACGCCCTATACGATCTGCTTCGTCCTGTGGTGCGCGGCGTCGGCCCTGACGGGCCTGACGACCACACTGACCGCCCTGATCGTCATGCGCCTGATCGTGGGCGCCGCCGAGGCGGTGGTGGTGCCGGCCAGCTATCGCTGGATCCGCAACAATTTCCACGAAGGTCAGAGCGGCACGGCCGTGGGCTTCTACATGCTGGGCACCAAGTTCGGCCCCGCCATCGGCGCGCCGGTCGCGGCCTGGCTGATCGCGGCCTACGACTGGCGGGCGATGTTCTTCATCACCGGCGGCGTGGGGCTGGTCTGGCTGCTGCCCTGGCTGTTCATGGTCAAGAACGACCTGCCCAAGAAAGCCGACATGGCCGCGGTCAGGGCCAAGGCCTCGGCCGTGCCCATGAAGAACATCCTGGCCAGCCCGCTGGTCTGGGGCACGCTGGTGGTCAACTTCTGCTACAACTACTTCACCTTCTACTGCATGACCTGGATGCCGGCCTATCTGGTCGAACAGCGCGGCCTGTCGCTGGAAAAGATGGGCCTCTATTCCTTCTTCAGCTTCGCCGGGATCGCCATCGTGGCCCTGGTCGCCGGCTGGACGGCCGACAAGCTGATCGCCCGCGGCGGCGACGCGGTGGTGGTGCGCAAGGCTTTCGTGGTGGCCGGCTTCCTGGTGGCCTCGACCGTGATCCTGGGGGCGCGGGCCACCAACGTGGGCGAAGCCCTGTTCTGGAACGTGGCCTCGCTGTCGGGCCTGGGCCTGGCCACGGCCAACAACCTGGCGCTCTGCCGCCTGACCCTGATCCCCAAGCCCGCCGTCGGCGTGGTCACCGGCGTGCAGCAGGTGGCGGTCAGCCTGGCCGGCATGGTCGCGCCGATCCTGTCGGGCTGGCTGCTGGACGTCAGCGGCGGCTACCAGCTGCCGATGTACGTGATCTTCGCCTTCCTGCTGCTGGGCGCGGTGACGACCCTGTTCGTCCTGCGTCGCGAGTGGGCGCCCAAGGTGCCCGACGGCGTCGTCATCTAGGCCCCCAAGTCCAGGCCAAGTTTCCAAGGAGTACGGCCGATGGCCAAGATCGTGTTCGGCATGGCGGTGCCCCACAGCGGCATGCTGGGGCAGGCGCCCGAGGACTGGCTGAAGAACGGCGAGCGGGACCGCAAGAACCCCGAGCTCTGGTTCCAGAACCGCACCTGGACCTATCCGGAGCTGGAGGCCCATCGCGGCGGCGCCTTCGAGCCCTTCCTGACGCTGGAGGAGCGCACCGAGCGCGCCGGCCGCTGCCGCGCCGCGCTGGACGAGATGGCTGAAGCCTACAAGCGGGCCAAGGTCGATGTCGCCATCGTGCTGGGCAAGGACCAGAAGGAGATCTGGCCCGACCAGTCGCCGTCGATCACGATCTATACCGGCGAGGACGTCCACAACGGCCCGCCCCAGCGCAGCGTCTACGCCCCCGACCGCCACGTGGTGCACAAGGCCTATCCCGAGCTGGCGACCTACCTGATCAAGACCTTCCAGAAGGAGGGGTTCGACCTCAACGACCTGCAGGCCTGGCCCGAGAACGTCTGGATGGCCGAGCGCCAGGGGATGCGGCCGGACTATCCTGTGGTCCCGCACGCCTACAGCTTCGTCTACCACCAGATCATGGGCGACCAGCCGCCGCCGCACGTGCCGGTGCTGTTCAACCTGTTCTATCCGCCGACCCAGCCGTCGATGAGCCGCTGCATCGAATTCGGACGCGTCCTGCGCGAGGCCGTCGAGGCCTGGCCGGACGACGTGCGGGTGGCGATCATCGCCTCGGGCGGCCTGTCGCACTTCGTCAACGACGAGGAGTTCGACCGCGACGTCATGGGGAAGCTGGCGGCCTACGACTACGACGGCCTGGCCGCCATCCCCGACGGTTACTACCAGTCGGGCACCTCCGAGGTGAAGATCTACAGCATCGTCATGATGGCCCTGCAGCACACCGGGGCGAAGATGACGCTGGTCGATTACGTGCCGTGCTGGCGCACCGCCGCCGGCACAGGCGAGGGCATGGGCTTCATGTACTGGAACCCCGACGAGCCTCCCCAAGACAACAGCCTGGACGCCATCGGCGCGGCCTGACCCCGAGAGAACGAGATCAGCATGAGCGACACCCGCCTGAACGGCGTCATCCGCGCCTGGGAGGCCGGCAAGCCGGTCTTCACCTGCTTCGCCAAGGCCGACAAGCAATCGGCCATCGACCTGTCGGACGCGCCCTATGACGGGCTGGTGTTCGAGATGGAGCACAATCCCTGGGACATGGCCGCCCTGGGCGATGCGCTGCAGTATCTGCTGAACCGCAAGCAGATCCACTCGGCCGCCAGCCTGGCGCCCCAGGTGACCCCGATCGTCCGCATCCCGGCCAACGGCGTGGAGATGAACCAGGCCTACGCCAAGCAGGCCCTGGACCGGGGCGTCTACGGCGTGATCTGGCCGCACATCAACGACGTGGCCCAGGCCTACAACGCCGTCTCGGCCTGCCGCTACGGTCGTCCGAAGAACGCGCCCCTGTACGAGCCGCGCGGCGTGCGCGGCGACGGGCCGGCGACCGCCGCCCGCTACTGGGGTCTCTCCCAGGCCGAGTACTACGCCAGGGCCGATGTCTGGCCGCTGGCCCCGCACGGCGAGCTGCTGGTCGGGCTGATGATCGAGAGCGTCAAGGGCGTCGAGAACCTCGACGAGATCCTCAAGGAAGTGCCCGGGATCGGCTTCGTGCTGATCGGGGAGGGCGACCTCAGCCAGGAGATGGGCCTCCCGCGGCAGTACGACCATCCGGACGTCCGCGACGCCATGAAGAAGGTCGCCGACACCTGCGTGCGCCGCGGCGTGCCGGTCGGCAATCCGCACACCAACGCCGGCAACCTCGAGCGCCTGCTGTCGGAAGGCTACCGCTGGCTGATGGCCGCCCCGCAGCGCTCGTACGGCGTGGTCGGCAAGGGCAAGGAGCTGGCGGGGTACTGATTTGGACCGGGGACATGCCCTTGCGGCGTGTCCCCTTCAGCAGCGCGGCGCTAGTCGGTGGAGACACGCCGCAAGGGCATGTCCCCGCGCTGAACACCCGGAAATCTATCGCTTTCCGGCCCGTTTGGATTGGGTCGCCGCCGCCTGGAAATGATCTCTCTTCCTTCGAAACGGACGCGCCGTGAAGCGCTTCCGCCGAGTGGAGGAGTAGAGATGAACGGCGCCGAAAGCCTTGTGAACACGCTGGCCGACCAGGGCGTCGAGGTCTGCTTCGCCAATCCCGGCACGTCGGAAATGCACTTCCTCGCGGCGCTGGAAAATCCCCGCATGAAGAGCGTGCTGTGCCTGTTCGAGGGCGTGGCCACCGGGGCGGCCGACGGCTGGTATCGCATGCGCGACACGCCGGCCTCGACCCTGCTGCACCTGGGCCCGGGCCTGGCCAACGGCCTGGCCAACATCCACAACGCCAAGCGCGCCAGCTCCGGGATGGTCAACATCATCGGCGAGCACGCCACCGCGCACCTGAAGTACGACGCGCCCCTGACCTCCGACATCGAAGGCCTGGCCCGGCCGCTCAGCCACTGGGTGCGCCGCGCCGACAGTTCGGCCTCGATCGCCCAGGACACCGCCTCGGCGGTGGCCAAGGCCAGCGAGCATCCCGGCCAGATCGCCACCCTGATCCTGCCGGGCGACACCTCGTGGGGCGACGCGGGCCAGCCGCCCAAGACCGCCCGCGCCGCGATCCAGCGCAAGGCGCCCGACCAGGCCCGCGTCGACCACGTGGCCCAGGTGCTGCGGGCCGGCGAACCGACCCTGATCATCTTCGGCGGCAAGGCGATGCGGGGCAGGGCGCTGGACCTGGCCGGCCGCGTCGCCGCCAAGACCGGCGCGCGCCTGGCGACCCAGTTCTTCAGCGCCCGTATCGAGCGCGGCGCCGGCCGCGTGCCGCTGGAGCGCATCCCCTACGCCGTGCTGCAAGCCGTGGCCTTCCTGAAGGGCTTCAAGAACATCGTCACGGTCGAGACCGGCGAGCCGATCGCCTTCTTCAGCTATCCGGACAAGCCCAGCCTGCTGAAGTCGCCCGAGGCCGTGGTCCACAGCCTGGCGACGACCGACGAGGACAGCGTCCGGGGGCTGGAGATGCTGCTGGACGCCCTGGGCGGCCCGGCCGTGGCGCCGCGTGTCCAGGCCCGCGTCGACAACGGCGTCCCGACCGGCAAGCTGGAGCCGATCAGCATCGCCCACGCCCTGGCCAGCGCCATGCCCGAGCACTGCATCCTGGTCGACGAGTCGCTGACCACGGGCCGCGAGTCGATGGGGCTGACCGCCGGCGCCCTGCCGCACGACACCATCCAGAACATGGGCGGCTCCATCGGCTACGGCACGCCCGTGGCGACCGGCGCGGCCCTGGCCTGCCCGGACCGCAGGGTGTTCTGCATGGTGGGCGACGGCAGCGCCATGTACACGATCCAGTCGCTGTGGACCCAGGCGCGCGAAGGCCTGAACGTCACCACGATCATCTTCGCCAACCACAGCTACCAGATCCTCAAGACCGAATTCGCCAACATGGGTTTCGGCGCGCCGGGCCCGCAGGCCCTGGCGATGATCGACATCGACAAGCCGCGCATCGACTGGGTGGCGATGGGGACCAGCATGGGCGTCCCCTCGCACCGCGTCACCACGGCCGAGGACTTCCACAAGAGCATGGTCAATTCGGTCCGCGAGGCGGGTCCGGTGCTGATCGAGGTCGCGCTCTAGCGCGAGGGGATGGGAACCATGACCGACACCACGACCGACGTCCTGACGCTGAAGACGAACCTGGCCGACTATCCGGTGACCAAGGCCATGAAGGACGGCCGGGTGACCTCCGATATCGTCAAGCTGGACTACTGCGGCCCCGAACAGGCCCACAACGGCTTCAAGGACATGGTCCGCCGCGACCAGTACGACGCGGGCGAGCTGGCCATCGTCACCTACCTGCAGGCCAAGTGCTACGGGAAGCCCTATGTCATGCTGCCGGCCCCGATCTCGGGCCGTTTCCAGCACCACTGCGCCGGTTTCAATAGCGAATTGGGCCATCTGGACCCCCGGGACATCGAGGGCAGGCAGGTCGGGGTGCGCACCTACGCCCAGACCACGGGCCTGTGGATCCGGGGCGTGCTGCAGCACGAGTACGGCGTCGACCTGGACAAGGTCACCTGGATGACGGTGGGCGACGGCCACCTGGAGGAATATTCCGATCCGCCCAACTGCGTGCGCCTGCCCAAGGGCTCGGACATCGGCCAGATGATGCTGGACGGCCAGTTGGCGGCCACCCTGCAGGGCGTCGACCTGCCCAAGGACCCGCGCGTGCAGTATCTGGTCCCCGATCCGTTCGAGGCCGCCAAGGCCTGGTACGCCCGCGAACAGGTGGTGCCGATCAACCACGTCTTCGTCGTCCACGAGGACCTCTCGAAGACCCGCCCCGACGTGGTGCGCGAGATCTACCGGATGATCGTCGAGAGCCGCGCCCTGACCGAGGGCGGCCCTCCGGCCGTCTATCCGCCGTTCGGCCTGGAGGCCAACCGCAAGGGCCTGCAGCTGGCGATCGACTGGTCGTTCGAGCAGAAGATCATCCCGCGCAAGCTGTCGATCGACGAGCTGTTCGACGACGTGACCGCGACCCTGGGCGCCTGAGCCGGCGCCGTCGTTGCGCCGGGGTCACCCCGGCGCGCTCTTCTGTCGTTGCAAGGTTTCCTGCGTGCTCCGCAGGTTGAGTTCGCGCGCCTGTTGAATAAGAACGGCGATATCGCAAAACTAATGGACGTATAATCGAATTCTATAGGCGCTGGATTATCGAGTAAGACCATCCTTCCCGTGTTGCGGCGTCGGAACAGGCTGCAAGGAAAGAACGGGACGGACGCGGAGCAACCGCGCCGGACCCGCCCATGGGAGGGATCATGAAGAAGCTCAGCCAGACGGCCGGTCTGCTCGCGGGCGGCAGCCTGCTCGCGCTCGCCGGCGCCGCCTTCGCCCAGGAGGCCGCTCCCGATGCGGCGGCTACGGTCGAGGAGATCGTCGTCACCGGCTCGCGGGTCATCAAGAACGGCGACGCCAGCCCGTCGCCGGTCACTGTGGTCCAGTCCGCCGACGCCCTGCGCGTCCAGCCTGGGACCCTGGCCGACGCGCTCCAGATCCTGCCGGTGTTCGCCGGCTCGCGTGGCTCAGGCGTCAATCCGACCTCGACCGGCAGCGTCGGGGCCGGCAACGCCTCGGCCAACCAGCTGAACCTGCGCAACATCGGCCCCAACCGGACCCTGGTGCTGCTGGACGGCCAGCGCGTGCCGCCGACCCTGCTGAACGGCGTCGTCGATGTCGACGTGATCCCGCAGATGCTGGTCCAGCGCGTCGATACGGTCACCGGCGGCGTCTCGGCCGTCTACGGCTCGGACGCCATGAGCGGCGTGGTCAACTACGTGATCGACAAGAAGTTCGAGGGCCTGCGGGCCCTGGCCCAGACCGGCGTCTCCAGCGAGGGCGACGGCAAGAAGGTCGATGTCGGCTTCGCGGCCGGGACCAAGTTCGCCGAGGGCCGCGGCCACTTCGAGGGCAGCTACGAATACCGCGACGAGAAGGGCATCCCGTATCGCTCGGATCGCGACTGGATGAACCTGTGGGGCGTGGCCGGCGCCGGCACGACCGCCAATCCGTACACGCTGTACAGCAACGTCCACCAGTCCGGTTACACGTTCGGCGGCCTGATCGGCAGCGGTCCGCTGGCCGGCCAGACCTTCGCGACCAACGGCGTCCTGCGTCCGTTCGTGCACGGAACGGCCACCGGCTCGTCGGCCCTCGAGATCGGCGGCGAGGGCGCTTATTACGACTCTTCGCTGCTGGCCTCGCTGAAGGGGCAGCAGGTTTTCGGCCGCGTCGACTACGACCTCTCCGACAGCGTGCACGCCTATGTGCAGGTCGGCGGCAACAAGAAGACCAACAGCAACTTCTCGGACTACCTGACCCTCAACAAGGTCACGATGAACTCGCAGAACGCCTTCCTGGCCCCGGCCTACCGGACGGCGATGGCGGGCGTGACCACCTTCACGCTCAGCGAGCTGGTGGCCGACGCCGGGCGGCTGGAGGCCGACTCCAAGTCCGACCAGTGGATCTACACCGCGGGCCTGGACGGCGGGATCGGCGACTACAAGTGGGGCCTGGACTTCACCCACGGCAAGACCGAGCTGAAGACGACCCTGCAGAACAACGTCAACAACCAGCGCCTAGCCGCGGCCCTGGACGCGGTCACCGACGGGTCCGGCAACATCGTCTGCAACGCCAGCCTGACCAATTCGGCCTACGCCAACTGCAAGCCGCTGAACGTCTTCGGCCCCACCGCCGCCAACGCCGACGCGATCGCCTATGTGATGCAGCCCACCCACTACACGGCCGACACGACGATGGACGCCGTGTCGGGCCAGATCGCCGGCTCGCCGGTCAAGACCTGGGCCGGCGACGTCAACATCGCCCTGTCGGCCGAGATGCGGAAGCTGAGCTTCGAGTCCAAGAGCGACGCCCTGCCCAGCGACACGGTCAACTGCACAGGGCTGCGCTACAACTGCACCGTCGGCGGCGCCCTGTGGACCCAGACCTACGCCAGCAGCCCCAAGGTCAGCCAGACCGTCAAGGAAGCGGCGCTGGAAGTCGACGTCCCGCTGCTGAAGGACGCCTCCTGGGCCCAGGCGCTGAACATCAACGGCGCGGCGCGCTACACTGACTACGACACCAGCGGCAACTACTGGACCTGGAAGGTCGGCTTCGACTGGCGGGTCAACGACGCCCTGCGCTTCCGGGGCACCAAGTCGCGCGACATCCGCGCGCCCACGCTCTACGAGCTGTTCGCGCCGGTGAACTCGGTGCCGGTCAATCCGGTGGACCTGCTGACGGGGCTCAGCCCCCGGGTGCCGTCGACCGACCTGTCGAACCCCGACCTGACCGCTGAAATCGGCAAGACGACCACGGCGGGCCTAGTCTGGAACCCGGCTCCAGGCCTCAGCGTCGCGCTGGACGGCTACCATATCACCGTCACCGACGCGATCGCCCAGATCGCCGGCTCGACGGCGGCCTACCAGCAGGCCTGCTACGCCAGCGGCGGCTCCTCGCCGTTCTGCGCCCTGCAGACCCGGCCGAACGGCTACACCGACACCTCGGCGTCCAACGCGGTCACCCGGTGGTACACCAAGTACTACAACATCGCCGAGATCGAGACCTGGGGCGCGGACCTGGAGGTCAACTACGCCGCCACCCTGTTCGACCGCCCGGCCAACCTCCGCTTCCTGGGCGCCTGGCAGCCGCACGTCTACTATCGCCAGCCGGGCGTGACGACGACCGACCAGGGCGGGGTGGCCTTCGGGCCGCTGGGCATGGCCGCGGGACCGTCGCTGCGCATCACCGCCCTGGCCCGCTTCCAGCCGGCGCCGAACGTGACGCTGGACCTTATGGAGCGCTGGCGCGACTCGATGAAGCTGGGCGGCGACCCGACCCAGGTGTGGGCCGACAACCACATCGGCGCCTTCGCCACCACCAGCGTCACCCTGACCTACGAGGTCGAGACGAAGATCGGCAAGACGGACCTGTTCCTGAACGTCCAGAACCTGTTCGACGCCGATCCGCCCGGCGGCGCCTATTCGGGCAACGGCACCCGGGCGGGCATGCGGGACGGCTATGCGATCGGCGACGACGTGCTGGGCCGCTACTTCACCGTCGGCGCGCGCCTGAAGCTGTAAGACGGCGCGCCAGGCGCGACCGAGGGGAGGGCGGGTTCGCTTGGCGCGAGCCCGCCCTTTCCCGTTCCTGGAAGCTCAATAGGGCGGGTTGTCGAACCAGAAGGACGCCGGCTCGATCGCGGCGTCGAGGCGCCCGGCCGGCGACGGCGAGCGGGCCGGGCGGGTGCGGCGATCGGACGAGGTCGATGGCCCGGACAGCGCCAAGACAAGGCGCGGACGCACTCGGAAAAGGCGGAGGGACTCCGCCGGCTGCCTGTCCATTTCGCACCCTTTTGTGTGTTTTTTGGAGATAGGGGCGGCCGTTCGGGCGGCGCGCCTAGCTCAAACAGTCAAAATCGATGGCTCCGGACGGAAAACTTATCGCCTTGGCTCGCGGTCGTGAGGATCGGCGCGGCGCGATGCTCGATCAACTCCCGTGGCGCGTGGCCCTGATGAGGTTCGTCTTCAACGGAACGGCGAGCCGAGGGAGCAGGTTGTTCCCTTGAGATGTGAGGCAGGGAGCAAGGCGGACGGTTCGGCGACGCCGTGCGTGCAAGGCGTCAGGCCCGGAAGCTTGAGTGTTGATTGGAGAGATTTTGGAATTTTCTCCCGGCGTCGAAGATCACATTCATCATGTTTGTTCGCGCGGTGTGTTATCGGTTGGGCGAAGTCGATTCTGATATAGTGAAGATTGTTCCGCGAGGAGATGTCCGATGCCAAACGGACTTATTCTAGTCGCCGACGACGACCCACTGCTTCGCAGTATTCTGGAACACAAGCTCACCCGGGCCGGCTATCGGGTGATCCTGGCCGAGGATGGCGGGGCCGCGCTGGAGCAGGCCCGCGCGCTTAGGCCGGCGGTCCTGGTCCTGGACGCCATGATGCCCGTGCTCGACGGCTTCGAGGTGCTGCGCCGCCTCAAGGACGACGATCAGACCCGCGACCTGACGGTGTTCATGCTGACGGCGCTCAAGCGCCAGGACGACGTGGTCAGCGCCCTGCAGCTCGGGGCGGCGGACTATCTGGCCAAGCCGTTCAACCCCGACGAACTGGTCGCGCGCCTGGCGCGGCTGTCGCCGAGCGAGGTCGTTTGATGGTCTGGATTCTGGTCGCGGCCCAGGCGGTGGACCCGACCTACGCCGCGGCGGTGGAAGCCCGCACGGCGGGGCGCACCGAGGAGGCGATCGCGGCGTTCGAGGCGCTGGCCCGCCAGCGGCCGGCCGACGCCGACGTGCAGCTGAACCTCGGCCTGGCCTATATCGCGGCCCATCGATACGACGCCGCCGACCGGGCGCTGGAGGCCGCCTTGCGGCTGGCGCCGGACTATCGCGACGCCCGCCTGGCCTATGCGCGTTCGGCCCTGTTCGCGGGCGATGCGGCCACGGCGCGCAAACGGTTGACGCCGCTGTCGGCGACCTCGGCCGGCGATCCCGAGGTCCAGGCCCTGGCGCGCCAGATCGACGGCGCCCCGGCGGCCGCCGCGGCGCCGGTGACCTGGCGGTTGGACCTGGCCCACGCCCGCAGCGAGCTTTCGAACGGCCTGGGCCACTGGTCGTCGACGATCGTCGCCCTGAGTGCGCGACACGGTCGCGACACCGGGGTGCTGTCGGTGGACCGCACGGAGCGCTTCGGACGCGAGGACGTCTTCATCGAAGCCCTGGGCGCGCGGGCCTTCGGCCCCAACCGGGACGCCTGGATCGCCGTGGGCGGGACGCCCGACGCCGACTACCGGCCCGAATTCAGCGTGCGCGGCGGCGGTTCGGCGCGGATCGACGCAAAAGGGGCGTGGACGACCCGGCTGGGCGCGGACGCCAGCTGGGCCCGCTATCAGGTCGGCGACGTGCGCGGTCTGCAGCCTTACGCCGTCCTGGCCTGGAAGGAGCGGGTCAGCCTGACGGCGCGCGCCTTCCTCACGGTGGACGAACTGGACGATTTCCGCAGCGGCTATGCGGTGCGCGGCGACTGGAGCCCGCGCGGCGATCTGCGGCTCTACGCCGGCTGGGCTGACGCGCCCGAGAGTTCGTCCGGACGCACGGTGACGGTCCGGGCCGCCTCGGCCGGCGCGGCGGTCGACTTCAGTCGCGCGCTGAGCCTCCAGCTGGGCTTCACCCACGAGATGCGCGACGCCTACGATCGAGACGAGGTGGCGATCGCCTTGACGACGCGGTTCTGATGTCCCCGCTGGCGATCATCTGGATCACGGCCCTGGTCCTGATCGCGCTGGCTCTCGGCTGGATGAGCGGGCTGATCGTCTTGCGCCTGATCAACGAGCGCAGGGCCGGGCGCCTGGCCGCCGACCGCCGGGCCGTGGTCGAAGGGCTGTCGGCCCTGTTGCGCGACGTTCCCGACGCGATCGACGCGTTGCGCGCCTACGCCCACCGGGCACGGCTGATGGCGGACGTGCTGGTCGAGTTCCAGGGGCTGATCCGGGGCGCGGATCAGGAGCGCGTCCTCAGCCAGCTGCGCGAGATCGGCCTGGTCGACGTGCTGGTGGCGCGGCTGGAGCGAGGGTCGCGGGCCGGGCGCCTGACGGTGCTCGAAGCCCTGTCGGCGCTGGGCGGGGAGACCGCGCGACAGGCCATGCGGCGCGCCATAGGGTCGCCGCGCCCGGAAATCCGCATGGCCGCCGTCAAGGCCCTCGCCGACAATGGCAATCCGCCCAGCATCGGCCGGCTGCTCGATTACGCGGTCGGCGGCGAACTGGAGCCGTCCCGCCTCTACGCCGAGCTGCTGCGCCAGGTCGCCGCCGCCGATCCGGCGGCCGCCATGAAGGCCCTAGAGCGCGCCGACCTTTCGCCCCAGCTGCGCGCGCTGACGCTGGACGCCCTGGGGTTCTCCGGCGACTACCAGGTGGTTCCGCTGCTGATCGCCTTCGCGGGCCACGCCCATTTCGAGGTGCGCACCGCGGCGGTGCGGGCCTTGGGGCGGCTGCAGCATCCGGCGGGCGAGGGGGCCATCGGCCGCGCCATGGAGGACGAGAGCTGGACTGTCCGTTCGGCGGCGGCCGAGGCGGCCGGGGCGGCGGGCTTCTCACGCCTGGCGGCCGGGCTGGACCGTCTGCTGGGCGACGCCGAATGGTGGGTCCGGTTCCGGGCCGGCGAGGCGCTGTTCGCCCTGGGCGTGGAGGGGCGGGCGGTGCTGCGACTGGCGGCCGGAAGCGAACGCCCGCTGGCCCACCGCGCGGCCGAACTGGCCCTGGCCGAGGGGGACGCGACATGAACGGGCTGCTGCACGAGGCGGCCCACTGGCTGGTCGGCGTCGCCGAGGCCATCGCCGTGGCGGTCATCGTCACAGGCCTGCTGCAGAACCTGCTTTATCTCTGGCAATTGCTGCTGGCCGCCCGGGCCCTGGCCCAGGATCCTTCGATCGGCGCGCCGGCCGTGCTCTGGCGGCGCTTCGCGGACGCCGCCCCGCCGATCACCCTGATGGCGCCCGCCTATAACGAAGCCCTGACCATCGTCGAGAGCATCCGGTCGCTGCTGGCCCTGCAGTATCCCAACTTCGAGGTCATCGTCGTCAATGACGGCTCCAAGGACGAGACCCTGAAGGTGCTGGTCGAGGCCTTCGAACTGACCCCGACCCACCGCCACTACCCCTTGGCCGCGCCCTGCGCGGCGATCCGCGGGCTCTACGCCGGGGCCAAGCAGCCCCGGCTGCTGGTCATCGACAAGGAGAACGGCGGCAAGGCCGACGCGCTCAACGCGGCCCTGAACCTGTCGCGCGCGCCGATCGTCTGCTCGATGGACGCCGACTCCCTGCTCGAGCCCGACGCCTTGCTGCGGGCGGTCCGTCCGTTCGTCGACGATCCCGAGCGCACGATCGCGGTGGGGGGCACCATCCGCATCGCCAACGGCTGCAAGATCGCGTTCGGGCGCGTGGTCGAGGTCGGCGCGCCGCGAAACGTCCTGGCGCTGCTGCAGACGGTGGAATACCTGCGCGCGTTCCTGATGGCCCGGCTGGCCTGGAGCCGCATCTCGGCCCTGACGATCATCTCCGGCGCGTTCGGCCTCTTTCGTCGGCAGGCGGTGCTGGACGTCGGCGGCTACAGCCACGGCACGGTCGGCGAGGACATGGAACTGGTCGTCAAGCTGCACAAGCACTACCGCCGGCTGGGCAAGCCGTACCGGATCGGCTTCACGCCTGAGCCCGTGTGCTGGACCGAGGCCCCGGAAAGCTGGTCGGTGCTGGCCCGCCAGCGGGCGCGCTGGCATCGGGGCGCGCTGGAGACCTTCTTCCGGCATCGCGATATGATCCTGAACCCGGGCTACGGCCGGATCGGCTTGGTCGGGTTCGGGCACATCCTGCTGGTCGACGTCCTGGGGCCGATCATCGAGATCTTCGGCTACGTCCTGATCCCGGCCTTCTGGCTGCTGGGCCTGCTGTCCGCCGACTACCTCTGGGCCATGCTGGCGGTGACCTTCGGGTTCGGCATCGTGATCAGCGTCGGCGCCCTGGCCCTGGAGGAGGCCGAGCTCCGCCGGTTCCCCGACGCCAAGAGCCTGTTGATCCTGATGGGCGCGGCCGTCCTGGAGAACTTCGGCTACCGGCAGATCAACAACTTCTGGCGCGTCCGCGGCGCCTGGCAGTTCGTCACGGGCGCCCAGGGGTGGGGAACCATGACGCGGAGGGGGTTCAAGACCTCATGACCGCGCCGGGCCAGGGGCAGCATCCGATCGCGCCCGCGGGGCGTTGGATGTTCGCGCCCGTCGGTCCGGCCCGGATCGAAACAGGACTGGCCTGATGCCGGAACTCGAACGCCTCGCCGCGCTGCACGCCCTCCGTATCCTCGATACGGCGCCGGAGCCGGCCTTCGATCAGATCACCGCCCTGGCCGCGCGCCTGTTCGCGACGCCGATCGCCCTGGTGACGCTGATCGACGACCGGCGCCAGTGGTTCAAGTCGAAGGTCGGGCTCGACGTCTGCGAAACGACGCGCGAGGAGGCCTTCTGCAGCCACGCCCTCGCCCTTCCGCCCCGAGGCGTCATGGTGGTCGAGAACGCGCTCGACGATCCGCGCTTCGTCGACAACCCGTTCGTGACGGGCGAGGCGCACATCCGCTTCTACGCCGGCGCGCTGCTGACCGACCGCGACGGCTACAACCTCGGCACCCTCTGCGTGATCGACACCGAACCGCGCGAACGCCCCACGCCCGAGGCGCTCGAGGAGCTCAAGGCGCTGGCCGGGATGGTGGTCGAGCGCCTGGAGCACATCCGCGACGTGCGGTCCCTGGCCGAGCAGAAGCGAATGCTGACGCTCACCGAGGCGATCTCGGGCGTCGGCCAGTGGCGGTACGACATCCGGACCAAGAGGGTGGAATGGTCGGACGAGGTCTTCCGCATCCATGGGGTCGAGCCCGGGACGTTCGACCCGAACGCCGGTGATCGGCTGCAGTTCTACCATCCCGACGACCGCGCGACGGTCTCCAGCACCGTCGCCGTGGTCCTGGCGACCAGAGGCGGGTTCGAACATGAGCTGCGGATCGTGCGCCCCGACGGCGCCGTTCGCCAGGTGCTGGTCCGGGCCACCACCGAGTTGGACGATGCGGGCCAGGTGGTGGCGCTGTTCGGGGTGATCCAGGACGTCACCGATCGCCGCGAGGCTCTGGAAAGCGTCCGCCGGAGCCAGAGCCGATACAAGCTGCTGGCCGACAACATGGCCGACGTGGTCACCCGCATCGCGCTGGACGGCAGCAGCAGCTACATCTCGCCGGCCATCAAGGCGCTGCTGGACTACACGCCCCGCGAAATGGCGGGGCGGTCCGCCGACAGCTTCGTCTACGAACCGGACAGGCCGATCATCCTGGACGCCTTCGCCCAGATGGCCGCCGGCCGCGAGGAGATCGCCGTCCAGCACCGCGCGGCCCATCGCGACGGCCATCCAGTGTGGGTCGAGACGCGCTTCCGGCTGATCCGGGACGAGGCCGGCCAGCCCGCCGAGATGGTGGCCGTCATCCGCGACATCTCCGAGCAGAAGTCGCTGGAAGCCCATCTGCAGGCCAGCGAGGCGAGGGCCCGGCGCGTCATCGCCGACGCCCGCCAGGCCATCGTCACCATCGACGAGCACGACCGGGTCACCGACTGGAACCGACTGGCCGAGACCATCTTCGGCTGGACCGCCGCCGAGGCGCTGGGGGCGCCCCTGACCGAACTGATCATCCCGCCCGACCATCGCGCCGCCCATGAGGCGGGCATGCACCGGTTCCTCAAGACCCACAAGGGCGCGGTCCTGGATCGGCGCATCGAGATGCCGGCGCGCCGGAAGTCGGGCGAGATCTTCCCCGTGGAGCTGTCGATCAACGCCATCGACGGTCCCGACGGCTGGCAGTTCACCGCGATGATGCAAGACATCACCGAGCGCAAGGCGCAGATGGAGCTGTTCGAGAACGCCTTCCATCACGCCTCCATCGGCATGGCCCTGGTCACGCCCGACGGCCGCTTCAGCAAGGTCAACGACGCGTTCTGCGGGATCGTCGACTATCCCGAGGCCGAGGTCCTGGAGCTGAGGTTCCAGGACATCACCCATCCGGACGACCTGGATCTGGACCTCCATCACCGGGACCGGCTGCTGGCGGGGGAGATCGTCAGCTACACGATGGACAAGCGTTACATCCGCGGCGACGGCACTCCGGTCTGGGTGAATCTGTCGGTGTCCCTGGTGCGCGAACCGGACGGCCAGCCGCTGCACTTCATCGCCCAGGCCCAGGACCTGACCGCGCGGGTGGAGGCCCAGGAGGCGCTGGAGCAGCAAGCTCAGGTGCTGGCCGCCATGGCGACCCAGCTCGCCGACGCCCGCGACGCCGCCGAGGCCGCCAACAACGCCAAGGCGGAATTCCTGGCCAATATGAGCCACGAGCTGCGCACGCCCCTCAACGGGGTGATCGGCTTTTCGCGCCTCCTGGCCCAGAGCCCCGACCTGTCGGCCGAAGACCGTCGCCGGGTGCTGCTGGTGCGGGGCGCCGGCGAGGCGCTGAACGGCCTGATCAACGACGTGCTGGACTTCTCCAAGCTGGAGGCCCGGGCGGTGGAGCTGGAGGCCAGGCCCTTCTCCGTCGGCGACATGGTCTCCGAGGCGCTTTCGATGGTCGAGCCCCAGGCGGCGGACAGGCGGGTTCGGCTGGGGATGACGGGCGACCACGGCGACGTGGTGATCGGCGACAAGTACCGGCTGCGCCAGGTCCTGCTGAACCTGCTGTCCAACGCCGTGAAGTTCACCGAGGACGGCGCGGTCACCGTGGACCTCGAGGTGATTGAGCTGGGCGAGGCGACGGTCGGGCTGAAGGTCCGGGTCATCGACCAGGGCGTGGGCATCCCGGCCGACAAGATCGGGATGCTGTTCAAGCGCTTCTCCCAGGCGGACGGGGCCATCACCCGCACGTTCGGGGGGACGGGGCTGGGCCTGGCCATATCGCGCGAACTGATCGAGCTGATGGGGGGCGACATCGGGGTCGAGAGCACGCCGGGCGAAGGCTCGACCTTCTGGTTCGAGGTGGTGCTGCAGCGCGGCATCCTGCCCGCCGGCCACGAGAAGGCGGCGGGCGGGCGCGCCATGTTCCCCGGCAAGCGCGTGCTGGTCTGCGACGACGTCGCCCTCAATCGCGAGCTTTGCCAGATCATGGTCGAGCAGCACGGCTGCGGAGTGGACCTGGCCAGCGACGGCGCCGAGGCCGTGGCGGCCGTGCTGGCCCAGCCCTACGACCTGGTCCTGATGGACGTCCACATGCCCACGATGGACGGCCTGGCCGCCACGGCCGCCATCCGGGCCGCCGGTTTCGACCGCCTGCCGATCCTGGCGCTGTCGGCCAGCGGCACGCCCCAGCAGGTCGAGGCCTGCCTGGCGGCCGGGATGAACGGCCACCTGCTCAAGCCCCTGGCCCCGGCCGACCTGGAACGCGCGCTGGTCACGGCGTTCACGGCCTCGGCGCCGGCGTCCGGCCGGGCTGAACCCGTCGCCAGGTCCGGCGAGGATGACGCCGGAGCGGTCGACGCCGACCGGGAAGCGCAACTGGCCTTCGAGGAGTCGATGGGCCCCGAGGCGACCTTGAAGTTCGTGACCATGCTGCAGGGCCAGTTGGAAGGGCGCTTCACGGCCTCGTCCCGTGAAGCGCTGATCGCCGAGGCCCACAAGACCGCCGGCTCGGCGGGCCTGCTGGGCCTGCATCGCCTGGGGAACGCGGCCAGTCGCCTGGAAGCGTGCGGCGTCGACGGGGACGATTTCGAGGCCGCCCTGGCCGGGCTCAGGCACACCGCGGCCGAAGCGCGCGACGACCTCTCGACCTGGGCCGCCCGGCTCGAGCGCGGCCTTGCCGAGACCGAGGTCCAGGGCTGAGCGCCCAGGCCAGAAATCCTCGCAGCGGATTTAGGTCCCAGGCCTTCGCCCGATGGATGTAAGGGTTGTAAGACAAGCCCCGCGCGGCCGATCCGATCCGCGACGCCTTGAAGGACTCCGCCTTGCTTCGACCTGGTCCGCTCAACCTGCTCACCGACGTGCCGGGACTCCTGGTCGGCAACGCGACGGACGAGATCGCCCGCAGCGGCGTCACGGTCGTCCGCTTTCCCGGCGGCTGGGCGGCGGGCGTGGACGTGCGCGGCGGCGGGCCCGGAACGCGCGAGACCGAGGCCCTGTCCAGCGAGAACGGCTACGCCCGGCTCCACGCGGCGGTGTTCAGCGGCGGCTCGGTGTTCGGCCTGGGCGCAGCCGATGGCGTGACGGCGGCGTTGTCGAACGCGGGGGAGGGGTTCGCCGTGCATCCCGCCGCGCCGCGCGCGCCGATCGTCGCGGGCGCGGTGCTCTACGACCTGTCCAACGACGGCGACAAGGGCTGGGGTCTGGAGCCGCCGTACCGCCGCCTGGGGCTGGAAGCGTTCGCCGCGGCGGGTCAGGATTTCGCTCTGGGATCGGTGGGCGCGGGTCGCGGCGCCCGCGCCGGTCTGGTGAAGGGCGGGCTCGGCTCGGCCTCGCTGGACCTGGGCGACGGTCTGGTGGTCGGGGCCCTGGCGGCGGTCAATCCCGTCGGCTCGGTGTACATGCCCGACGGCGAGACCTTCTGGGCCTGGCCGTTCGAGATCGGCGGCGAATACGGCGGGCGCACGCCCAGCGGCCCGGCCGGGGCGGTGGAGCCGATGCCGGCGGACTCCCGGCTGGCGGGCAAGGGCGCGGCGCTCGGCGCCAACACCACCCTGGCCGTGGTGGCCGTCAACGCCGCGCTCGACGCGGGCGAGTGCAAGCGACTGGCGATGATGGCCCAGGACGGGCTCTCGCGCGCCATCCGCCCGGTCCACACCCCGTTCGACGGCGACGTCGTGTTCGCCGCCGCGTCGGGGGCGATAGACCTGGGCGACGAAGGTCGCCAGCATCGGCTCGCGCGCCTGGGCTCGGCGGCCGGCGACTGCCTGGCCCGCGCCATCGCGCGCGGGGTCTACGCCGCGCGGGCCTAGCGCCGGGCGGCGAGGGCCCGGTCGAGGTCCGGCGTCGCGGCGATCAGTTGCGCCGTATAGGGATGTTTCGGATCGGCGAAAACCTCGGCGGTCGGACCGCTCTCGACGATCTCGCCCTTCTTCATCACCAGCACCCGGTCGGTCAGACCGCGCACCACGCCCATGTCGTGGGTCACGAACAGATAGGCCACGCCCAGCGCGTCGGAGAGACGGGCCAGCAGGTCCAGCACCTCGGCGCGGACGGTGACGTCCAGGGCCGAGACCGCCTCATCCAGGGCGATGACGTCCGGCTCGGCGATCAGGGCGCGGGCGATGGCGATGCGCTGGCGCTGGCCGCCGCTGAACTGGTGCGGATAGCGGTCGGCGGCCTCCGCGGGCAGACCGACCTTGGCCAGGACGGCTTCGACCCGTCGACGGCGCTCGGTGGATGGGAGTTTGTCGTCCAGCAGATGCAGCGGCTCGGCGACCAGCCGTTCGACCGTCCAGCGCGGGTCGAGGCTGCCGTTCGGGTCCTGGAAGACCAGCTGGATCGCCCGACGGCTCCGGCGCGGCGCGTTCGGCGTGAACGGCGCGCCCGCCAGCCGAACCTCGCCGCCCTGGACCGGGTCCAGCGCCATCAGCGCCCGCAGCAGGGTCGACTTGCCGCTGCCGGACTCGCCGACCAGGCCGACGATCTCGCCCGGACGGATGGCCAGGGAGACGCCTGACAGCACGCGCACGGGCGGGGCGGCCTTCAGGAAGCTGCGCCGCCCGGGATAGTCGCGGACGACCCCGCGCGCTTCCAGCACAGGGGCGGCGTCTGCATCGGGTCTGCGCGTGCGCACCGGCGCACGCGCCGCGTCGGCGGCCAGGGCGCGGGTGTAGGGATGGGCCAGGGCCGCGAAGAGGGCTCCGGTCTCGCCCTGCTCGACGATCTCGCCGTCCTTCATCACCGCCACATGGTCGGCGGCCTCGGCGACGAGGGCGAGGTCGTGGCTGATCAGGATCAGCGCCGCGCCGTCCTCGCGGACCAGGCGGAGCAGCAGGTCCAGGATCTGGGCCTGGGTGGTGACGTCCAGCGCCGTGGTCGGCTCGTCGGCGATTAGCAGGCGCGGGGACAGGACGACGGCGATGGCGATGGCCACGCGCTGGCGCTGGCCGCCCGACAGCTCGTGGGGATAGCGCGTCAGGGGGATGTCGGCGAGGCCCACGCGGTCCAGCGCCTTGCGGGCGGCGGCCTTGGCCTCGGCGCGCGAGGCCTTGCGGTGCACGCGCACGACCTCGGCGACCTGGGCGCCGATGGTCATGACCGGGTTCAGCGCCGTCATGGGTTCCTGGAACACCATGCCGATGCGGTCGCCGCGCAGTCGGGCGAGCTCGGCGTCGGTCAGGTCGAGCAGGTCGCGGCCTTCGAAGCGGATGGTCCCTTCGATCCGGGCGCCGCGCGGCGGCAGGCCCAGGATCGAGAGCGCCGTCATCGACTTGCCCGAGCCGGACTCGCCGACCACGCCCAGGACCTGGCCGGCGTCCAGGCTCAGACTCAGCCCCTTGAGGATCGGCTTGTCGGCGAGGGTGAGCGCGAGGTCCCGGATTTCCAGCATCTCAGCGCTCCTCGTCCAGGCGCGGATCGAAGCGGTCGCGCAGGCCGTCGCCCAGCAGGTTCAGGCCCAGCACGGTGACGACGATGGCCAGGCCGGGGAAGATCGCCTGCAGCGGCGCGACCGAGACCAGGGTCTGGGCGTCGGCCAGCATCTTGCCCCAGCTGGCGGCGGGCGGCTGGGCCCCGAGGCCGACATAGGACAGGCCCGCCTCGGCGATGACGCCCAGCGAGAATTGCAGGGTCGCCTGGACGATCAGCACGCTGGCGAGGCCGGGCAGGATGTGTTCGAGCGAGATGCGGGCGGCGCCCTTGCCGGTCATGCGGGCCGCCAGGACGTAGTCGCGGGTCCACAGGGACAGGGCGGCGCCGCGGGTCAGGCGGGCGAAGACCGGCACGTTGAAGATCCCGATGGCGACCACGGCGTTGATCGCGCCCGGGCCCAGGACGGCGGTGAGCAGGATGGCCAGGATCAGGGCCGGGAAGGCGAAGGCGACGTCCGAGGCGCGCATGACCAGCTCGTCGATCAGACCGCGCCGGGCGGCCGCCAGCAGGCCCAGCGGGACGCCCAGGCCGGCGCCCAGCAGGACCGCCACCAGCGAAACGGCCAGGGCGTTGCCCGCCCCCAGCAGGATCATCGAGGCGACGTCGCGGCCGAAGTGGTCGCGGCCGAGCCAGTGGGCGGCGGTGGGTCCCTCCAGCCGGTGGCCGATGTCGAAGGCCGCAACGTCGTAGGGCGTCCAGACCAGGGACAGCAGGGCGGACGCGACGAAGACCACGCTGATCGCCGCGCCGACGACGAGGGCCGGGGAAAGGCGGGCGCGGCTCATCGACCCCGGCTCCCGCGCAGGCGCGGATCGACGACCACATAGGCCAAGTCGATCAGGAAGTTGGTCGCCACGACGGCGAAGACCAGCAGCATGACCACGCCCTGCACCACGATCAGGTCGCGCTGGGTGATGGCCTGGAGGACGAAACGTCCCAGCCCGGGCAGGAAGAAGACGTTCTCGATGATCACCCCGCCGGCCAGCAGGAACGGGAACTGCAGGCCCAGGATGGTCAGAAGCGGGATCAGGGCGTTGGGCAGGCCGTGCCGCCACAGGGCCTGGCCGGCCGTCAGCCCCTTGGCGCGGGCTGTGCGCATCCAGTCCTCGGCCAGGGTGTCGATCAGGGCCGAGCGGGTGACGCGGGCGATGATCGCCGCCTGGGGCGCGGCCAGGGCCAGGGAGGGCAGGGCCAGGGCCTTCAGCGCCGGGACGAGGCCGGCCTCCCATCCCGGGAAGCCGCCGGCCGAGACCCAGCGCAGCCCGATCGAGAAGACCATGACCAGCAGCACGGCGAACCAGAAGTTCGGGATGGCGACGCCCACCTGGGTCAGGCCCATCACGATCGTGTCGGCCGCCTTGCCCCGGCGCGCGGCGGCCAGGGCGCCGATCGGCGCGCCGATGACCACGGACAGGACCATGGCCAGCAAAGCCAGGGGCAGGGAGACGCCGATCCGCTCGGCGACCAGGGCCGCGACCGGTGTCTGGTAGGTGTAGCTGACGCCGAGATCGCCGTGCAGCATGCCCAGCAGCCAGGCCAGGTAGCGTTGCGTCGCCGGGCCTTCGAGACCCATCTGCTGGCGCAGGCTGGCCGCCGCCTCGGGGCTGGCGTTCAGGCCCAGCATGTAGGCGGCCGGGTCGCCGGGGATGACCTGGATGACGCCGAAGATCACGATGCTGGCGGCCAGCAGGGTCAGGATCATCACCGCCGCGCGGCCGGCCAGCCAGGTCGCGCCGAAGCGAGCGGCGATCGCCAGGAGCCCAAGTAGAGCGGCGAGCGCCAGGACGCCGCCGAGGATCGCGCCGCCTGGCCCGGCCTTGGCGACGGGACCGTCCGCGACGCCCTGGCCGCCGAACGAGGCGGCGCGCAGGTCGATCGCCTGGGTCGGCGAATTGACCCAGAAGTCCTTCAGCCGAGCGTCGAAGACGCCCAGGCGGGGGAACTGGAACAGGAAGCCGTTGACCGCGTCGTCGGCGATCCGGCGCTGGATCTGGCCGAGGATCACGGTCCGCTGACCCTCGTCGGTCGCGCCCTTCAGCGTCTCCATCAGGCCGTGGAAGGCGTCGCTGTGGTAGCCGAAATAATAGTCGGCCTTGTCGTAGATGCCGTAGTCCATCGGCTCGGTGTGGGCGACGATGCTCAGGTCGAAGGCGTGGCGCCCGTAAACCTGGTCCAGCCACTGGGCCCATTCCAGGTTCTCGATCTTCACCCGTATGCCGGCCTGGGCCAGTTGGGCGGCCGCGATCTCGCCGCTGCGCCGGGCGTAGTTGGGCGGCGGCAGTTTCAGGGTCAGCGACAGGCCGTTCGGATAGCCGGCTTCCGCCAGTAGCGCCTTGGCCTTGGCGACGTCGTGCGGATAGAGGCCCGTCAGGTCGACATAGGCCGCGTTCTGCGGCGGGAAGTGGCTGCCGATCGGCACGCCGTAGCCGTACATCGCCCCGTCGATGATCGTCCGCCGATCCAGGGCGTGCTGGATGGCGCGACGCACCCGGACGTCCGCGAGCGGGCCGGTGCGGTTGTTGATCGCCAGGATCACCTCGCCCTCGCTGGAGGCGGTGATCACCTTCAGGGACGGATCGGCGCGGAGCTGGGCCAGGCTTTCCGGCGCCGGATAGTCGGTGAAGGCGTCGACCTCGTGGGTCTTGATCGCCGCGAAGGCCGCGGCGGGATCGGCGATGAACCGGAACGTCACCTGCCGCAGGCGGGCCGGCTGGTCCCAATAGCCGTCGTTGCGCGTCAGGGTCACCGCGTCGCCGCGCCGCCAGGTGGCGAAGCGGAACGGGCCGGTGCCGACGGGCGCGGTGGCCAGGCCGGCGGCCGAGCGGGGCGAGACCATCACGCTGTCGCCCCAGGCCAGCACGTAGAGCAGGTCGCTGTCGCGCTGGGCCAGGTGCAGGCGCACCGTGCGGGGATCGACCACCTCGACCCGGCGGATCACGCTCAGCGCCTGTTTCTGCACGTTGGCCGAGGCCGGCGCGATCGCGCGCTCCAGGCTGAACTTGACGGTTCCCGCGTCGAAGGCCGCTCCGTCCTGGAAGCGCACGCCGTCGCGCAGGTGGAAGGTGTAGGTCAGGCCGTCGGGCGAAACCTCCCACCAGGTGGCCAGCAGCGGCTTGACCGCGCCCTGGGCGTCGAGCCGGACCAGGCCCTCGAAGATGTTGCCGTAGACCACCTCGTCGGTCGGGGCGGCCGCGCCCGAGGTCGGGTCGAGGTTGGGCGGTTCCAGCTGCAGGGCGATCGTCAGGCTGTCCTTGGGCGCGGCCTGGACCGCCGGCGCCAGGGCCATGGCGAGGGCGGCGGCCAAGCCGCCGAGGAGGGCGCGCAGCCTCACGCGATGGCCGCCAGGCGACGCTCGACGCGGGCGCGGGCCTTGGCGGCCTCGCCGGCCAGGCCGAGGCGGTCGTAGACGGCGGCCAGGGCGCGGTTCAGCGGGACGCCGTCGGGATCGAAGTTCCGGCGCAGCTCCAGGGTCTGCTGGGCCTCGGACAGCCGATCGGCGCGGAGCAGGGCCGCGAGGATCAGTTGTTCGAAGAGGTCGCGCTGGGCGTGGCTGCCCCCGATCTCGGCCAGCCGGGGCAGGGCGGCGCGCAGGCCGCGCAGCGCCGCCGCGTCGTCGCCGCGCGCGTGGGCGACCAGCCCCTCGGCGGCCGGCAAGGCCACCTCGCGCCAGGTCTCTCGGACATGGTCGGGCGCGTCCAGCGCCGCGCGGCGCACGGCGGCCAGCAGGGCGTCGGCTTCCGGACGTCCGGCGCGGGCCAGGCCGTAGAGGTACTGCAAGGTCAGGAACGGTTGGACCACGTCGTCGGCGCGGACGACCAGGTAATCGGCCAAGTCGTTCCAGCGCTGGCCGACGTCCAGCCCGGCCACTTCCAGCCGCGCCAGCAGCGAGACGGCGCCGACCTGGTCCTGGGAATAGTCCTTGGCCTGGGCCCAGCAGTGGTCGTCATAGGCGGCCAGCGCCGCCTCGAACCGTCCCTGGCTCAGATAGAACAGCGCCAGATGCCACCACAGGTGCGTGTCCATGAACGAGTTGAGTCCCGTCCAGGTGTCGCGGACGCCTTCCAGGAACGCCGCGCCCTCGTCGATGCGGCCCTGGGTCAGCATCACATGGGCCAGGGCGTGCTGGGCCCAGGGCTCCTTGCGCTTCAGCGCCAGCGCCCGGCGGGCGGCGGCCTCTGCCTCATCCAGCAGGTGGCATTGCTCGTAGGCGAAGGCCAGCATGGCGTGCAGCTGGGGGACGTCGTCGGCGGCGGGCAGGGCCCGGCTCGCCGACCGGAGCATGGCGGGGAAGTCGCCGCGATTGAAGTCGTGGTACTGGCGCAGCTTCAGGATCAGCAGGTCCCGGGGCCAGGCCTCCAGGATGGCGTCGGCGATCGCGAGCGCGCCGGGGATGTCGTTGGCGGACCAGGCCGCGACGAAATCCACGACCCGGCGCTCGCGCGGATGGGCCGCGCCCGCCGCCTCGCGGGCCCGGGCCAGATAGGGCGCCGCGCGTTCCGCCGCCTCCGGCGCTTCGAGAAGCAGCCAGAGGGCGGCGGCGTAGGCGTTGAGCAGGGCGCTCGACGGCTCGGCCTCGGCCGCGGCGAGGATGTCCGCCGCCCGCGTCTCGTAGCTCAGGAAGCCATCGACGAAATCGTCGATGGCCGCCAGGGCCGTGCCGGAGGTCGGGCTGACCGGATTGCCGAGATAGTCGGTACGCATGGGGTTACTCTAGAGGTCCCGGGGCTGGACGCTAGCGGATGCCGGCGTCCGCCAGGAAGGCGGCGACGTCGTCGGCCGTACGTTGCGGGATCTCCACCTGGGGCAGGTGGCCGACCTTCGGATAGATGATCAGCTTGGCGCCCGGGATCGCCTCGGCGAACTTGTGCGCGCCGGCTACTTCGATCAGCGGGTCGATCTCGCCCCACAGCACCAGGGTCGGGGCCTTGATCGTCGAGAGAGCCTCCTTGGTGGCCTGGCCGTGCTTGCCGGGCTGGATCGACATCAGGATCGCGCGATGGCCCGGGGCGCGCTGCAGTTCGGCCCAGCGGTCGATGAAGGCGTCGGTGATCACGGCGGGATCGCCGACCTCGCCGCGCAGGCCCGAGCGGATCAGCGGCTTGTTGTCGATCGAGCGCAGGAAGGCGCGGCCCCACGAATATTTCAACAGCTTGAAGGCCAGGGGCGGCTTCTTCAGCGTGGTCGCCGGCCAGCCGGCGGCGTCGGCGAGGATCAGGGCGTCCACGCGGTTCGGATAGCGCACGGCCGTCTGCCAGGCCACGCCGCCGCCCATCGAGTTGCCGGCGATGGCGAACCTGGGCAGGGCCAGCTTGGCGGCCAGGGCGTCGATCAGGTCGGCGTAGCCGTCGCCGCTGGCGACATAGCCGGCCGGGGCGCGGGTCAGGCCGTGGCCCGGTAGGTCGAGGGTGATGATCCGGTAGCGGTCGCCCAGGCGCGCGACCCAGCCTTCCCACGAGAAGTGCGAGTCGCCGAAGCCGTGGACCAGCACCAGCACCGGCCCGTCGGCCTTGCCCTCGTCCTTGTAGTGCAGGCGCACGCCGCCCGGCAGGTCGGCGTAGTGCGAGGCCGCCGTGGCGTATTTCGCCTCGAGTTTTTCATAGGGGATGTCGGGGCCGCGCAGCAGCAACCAGCCGACAAAGCCGGCGACCACCACCAGCGCGACCAGGCCCCCCAGCACCGACAACACGATCTTGATCATCGAACTCTCCAGAACGGTCGGCCTCCCCGCCGCGAGGGCGAGGAGGCCTTGGACGCTAGTACTTCAGGCTGGCGCGCACGCCCCAGGTCGCCGGCTCGCCGGGGGCGGCGATGTCGATGTAGGGCAGGAAGAAGTTGCGGGTCAGGTCGTACTTCTCGTTGAAGACGTTGCGGCCGAACAGGGTGAGCGCCCAGGGGCCGGTCGACGGCGTCAGGGTGATGCTGGCGTTGGCCAGCCAGTAGGAGTCGACGTTGTAGCGCGAGCCCAGCAGCAGCGGCTTGGTCTCGTCGTGGAAGGCGTAGTTGCCCTCGGCCTCCAGCTGATAGTCGCCCAGCGACCAGCCGTAGGAGACGTCGCCGCCATAGCTGAGCGGCGGGAAGCCCACCTTGGCGCCGGTACGGTCGACATAGACGGCGTGGCCGGCCGCCGTGCTGGCGGCGATGTCCAGGTCGTTGGTGTACTTGTCGAACTTGCCGGTCTTGTAGCCCAGCGACTGGCCGATCCGCAGGCCGGGAGCCGGCCGCCAGGTCAGCTCCAGTTCACCGCCGTAGATGTGCGACTTCTGGGCGTTGACGATGGCGCCGATCGGGCCGTTGTTGATGTCGTAGATCGCCGACTGAACCTGCTGGTCCTTGTAGTCGTAGTAGAACACCGAGCCGTTCAGCTGGACGGTGTTGTCGGCGAAGCTGGACTTGAAGCCGGTCTCGTAGGCCCACAGGGTCTCGGGCCGGAAGCCGTCGACCGCCGAGGCGTCGCCCACGTTGTACGAGGTGAAGCCGCCCGACTTGGTGCCCTTGCTGGCGCTGGCGTACAGCAGGACGCCGTCGACCGGCCGGTACTCCAGGCCCAGCTTGCCGGTCAGGGTCTTGTTGTGCAGCGACTTGTCGGCCGTGGGGCTGAAGTTGGTCGGCGGCGCGCCGGGGGCGAAGACGCCGGCGGTGACGAAGTCGTACTGGTTGCGCTTCTCATCCTCGCCGCGCAGGCCGCCGATCAGCTTGAGCTTGTCGTTGAGCGCGTATTCGACCTGGCCGAACAGCGAACCCGAGCGGACCTTCTGGTTGTAGCTGGTGCGGGTGTCGAACAGCAGCGACTGGTAGAAGTCCGAATAGAAGGCCTCGTCCAGGGTCTCGCGCGAATAGTAGGCGCCGACCAGCCATTGCAGCGGGCCCTCGGTCTTCGACGAGGCGCGGACCTCCTGCGAGAAGACCTTGGCGTCGGTGTCGAAATAGGTCCCGGCATAGGCGTAGGCCGAGGCGTCCCAGTCGTTGTATTCCTTGCGGTGCAGGCGCTCGTACGAGGTGATCGAGACCACGTCGACCGCGTCGTTGCCGCCGTGGGCGCGCAGGCTGACGCCGCTGCTGTCGGTGTCGTGGAACGGCTTGGCGTTGGTGGCGATGCCGGTCAGGTCCGCGAAGGCGGATGAACCGCCCCAGCCGGTGGCCTTGCGGTCGGTGTCGGCCGGGATCGTCGGCAGGGCCGAATTGTAGCTGAGCGGATTGAACAGGTAGAGGCCGGTGGGCTCGGACTTGTCGCGGCCGTAGTGGGCGCTCAGCAGGAAGTCGAGCTTGTCGCTGGGCTGCCAGGCCAGTTGGCCGCGCACGCTGGTGCTGTCCTTGTCGCCCAGCTTCTCGCCGGTGGTGCGGTTCTTCTGCCAGGCGCCGCCCTGGTCGGTGACGAAGGCCAGACGGCCCTGCAGGGCGTCGCCGATCGGTCCCGAGACGTAACCCTCGGCCTTGAAGTGGTCGTGGCTGTCGTATTCGGCGGTGATCCCGGCCGCCTGGGTGGTGGTCGGCCGGTTGGTGATGAAGTTGATCGCGCCGCCGGTGGTGTTGCGGCCGTAGAGCGTGCCCTGCGGGCCGCGCAGCACCTCGACCCGGGCGATGTCGAACAGCAGCCCTTGGGTCTGGGCCTGGATCGGATAGGCCACTTCGTCGACGCTGACCCCGACGGTCGAGGAGTTGTTCGAGGCGTAGTCGTCGAAGCCGACGCCGCGCAGGCGGAAGCTGGGTTGGCCGCTGCCGAACTGCGGCGTGATCTCCAGGCTGGGCGTGGCGTACTGCAACTGATTGACCGTGGCGACGCTGCGCGCGACCAGCTGCTCGCCCGAGATCACCGACAGGGCCACGCCCACGTCCTGGGCCGACTGTTCCCGGCGCTGGGCGGTGACGATCACCTGCTCCAGTTCGGTGTTGGTCGCCTGGGCGAAGGCCGCACTGGCTAGGGAGGCGGTCAGGGCGCCGGCGGCGGTCCCGATGAGTAGACGCTTGATCACTGGATAATCCCCGCTTGCGGCGCACGCTCTTGAGGCAAAAACGCCGGTTTTTCGTTCGCCCGAGAATTCCTACTGAATGAATGGGGATTCAAACCGAGATTTCCTCCCGATAAGCCAAGCTTCTCTAATCGGCGTTCAGCTGAGCGGAAAAATTCTGATTGGGCACGCAGATTTATCAGGAAAGCGGGGGGATTGCGCGACGAGGCGGCGGCGTGGATTTCTCTACTCATTGAGTAGGATTTTGCATGCCCGACACCAATCTGAACCTCGACCACTACTGGATGCCGTTCACGGCCAACCGCCAGTTCAAGGCCGCGCCGCGTCTGCTGGCGGGCGCCGAGGGCATGTACTACGCCAGCGCGGACGGCCGCCGGATCCTCGACGGCACGGCGGGCCTCTGGTGCGTCAACGCCGGCCACGGGCGCCGCGAGATCGCCGAGGCGGTGTCGCGCCAGCTGCTGGACCTGGACTATGCGCCGTCCTTCCAGATGGGCCACCCGGTCGCCTTCCAGTTCGCCGAGGCCCTGGCCGCGATCGCGCCGGGCGGTCCGGAGGCCGGTCTGGACCGGATCTTCTTCGCCAACTCGGGTTCCGAGGCCGTCGACAGCGCCCTGAAGATCGCCGTGGCCTATCAGCGGGCGATCGGGCAGGGGACGCGCACCCGGTTCATCGGCCGCGAGCGCGGCTATCACGGCGTCGGGTTCGGCGGCATCTCGGTCGGCGGATTGGTCAACAATCGGCGCGTCTTCCCGCTGCTGAACGGCGCCGATCATCTGCGCCACACGCACGACCTGGGCCGCAACGCCTTCTCGCGGGGCCTGCCCGAGCACGGCGCCGAGCTGGCCGACGATCTCGAGCGCCTGGTCGCGCTGCATGGCGCGGAGACGATCGCGGCGGTGATCGTCGAACCCGTGGCGGGGTCCGCCGGCGTCCTGCCGCCGCCGAAGGGCTATCTGGAGCGCCTGCGCGCGATCTGCGACCGCCACGGGATCCTGCTGATCTTCGACGAGGTGATCACCGGCTTCGGGCGGCTGGGCGCGCCGTTCGCCACGGACTATTTCGGCGTGGTCCCGGACCTCGTGACCGTGGCCAAGGGCATCACCAACGGCGCCTTGCCGATGGGCGCGGTGTTCGCCAGCCGCAAGGTCCACGACGCCCTGATGACCGGCCCCGAGCCGCAGATCGAGCTCTTCCACGGCTACACCTATTCCGGCCATCCCGTGGCCTGCGCGGCGGGCCTGGCGACGCTGGGCCTCTATCAGGACGAGGGCTTGCTGACCCGCGTGGCGGGGCTCGAAGCCACCTGGGGCCAGGCGCTGCACGCCCTGGCCGACGCGCCCCACGTGATCGACGTCCGCGCCATCGGCCTGATGGGCGGCGTCGAGCTGGCGCCCAGGGACGGCCAGCCGGGCGCGCGCGGCTACGACGTGCTGGTCGCCTGTTTCGAAGCGGGCCTCCTGGTCCGCGTGACCGGCGACATCGTCGCGCTCTCGCCGCCCCTGATCGCCGACGTCGGCCATATCGCCGAACTGACGGCGACCTTGCGCGACGTCCTGATCAAGGTGTCGTGAGTTCGACGGCCTCGCGGAGCTGGCCGACGATCGGCAGCAGCAGGGTGAAGGCGGTTCCGTCCGGTCCCGATACCAGCTCGACCCGGCCGCCGATCGCCGCCGCGCGACGGGCCTGGTTGCCCAGGCCGCGGCCTTCGGCGGCGGCCGAGACATCGAACCCATGTCCGTTGTCGACCACGCTGACCCGCACGAAACCGTCGCGCGCCTCGGTGGCCAGCCGGATCTCGCCGGCGCCGGCGTGCTTGATCACGTTGGTGAAGGCCTCCTGCAGGATGCGCAGGATGTGCAGCGAATGGCGCTGGTCCAGCCAAGCCAGCGGCGGCACGTCCTGGACCTCCCACCGCAGCTTGACGCCCGTGGCTTCGAGCCGCGGCTGGAGGCGGAAACGCAGCGTGCCGAGCAGCAGGAGCAGGTCGGTCTCGACCGGCTCCATCGAGTCGATGGTCAGCTTCAGGTCGTCGATGCAGCTCTTCAGGAGCTGGGCGATCTCGTGCTCGTCGATCCTGCCGTGCTCGACCACCCGCAGGGCGCTGACCAGGGACGAGCCGAGCCCGTCGTGCATGTCCTGCATCAGCCGCTGGCGTTCCCGGTGCAGCACCTCGCGCCGCTCGACCTCGCGCAGCTTCTGGTGGCTTTCGGTCAGTTCGGCCTCGCGCGCGGCCAGCCGTTCGGCCAGCACCGCGTTGGCGTGTTCCACCTCGCTCATCGCCCGCATGTAGCGGTTCAGCATGATCAGGCAGAAGGCGACGATCAGTCCGATCTCGGCATAGATGTTGAGGAACAGGCCCTCGATGTTGACCAGGTTGTTCTGGAGCAGAAGGTCGTAGGCGCCGGCCAGGACGCTCAGCAGCCCCCAGGCGGCCAGGACCACGCCTTCCCGCGAACGCGCCCGCCAGCTTCGGTGGAAGCCGAGGCCGAAGGTGGTGATCGCCAGGACCCCCATGACCAGATAGACGATCGGCGACACGATCGTGGCGTCGAACGTGCCGGCGAAGAGCGGCAGGGTCAGCAGGTTGACCGCCAGGCTGGTGGTCGCGATCAGGGCGGTGAGCCAGGGCTGGCGATGATGATGCAGCCTGACCAGGAACAGCTGGGCGATCAGGATCATCCAGCTCAGCGCATTGACCGTCAGCCAGCCGAACCAGGCGTCCGGGATCGGCAACCGGTCCGTTCCCATGAAGGTGTGCATCACCCGCAGCAGCGCCACGATGCTCATCACCGCGAAGAGCAGCAGCAACGTCTCCCGCCGTCGCCCGAGCCAGACCAGGAAGGCGAAGATGCCGGTCCCGAGGAATATCGCCGAACTGAGATAGGGCAGCTCGATCTGGAAGAAGTCGCGCACGTAGTAGGCCGCGCCCAGCTGGCGGTAGTCGCCCAGCCATAGGGTCGACAGCGCCCCGCCCAGGCCCCGGACGTGGCGGATGCGGATCAGGATGTCCTTGGGCGGCGTGGTCTCGGCCGCGTCCTCCAGCGGAATCCACAGCGGCCGGTTCGAGCCGTTCCACTGCAGATTGGCGTGCGATTGGTAGAACAGCGCGCCGTCGACATAGATCGCGATCTCGCCGTCGGTCTTCCAGCGCGGGATGTAGAGATAGGCGTCGGGCGGCGGCGCTTGCCCCGGTCCGAGCTGGAAATGGTACCAGGTGGTGCGCGTGGGCAGGGCGTCCGCCTCGCCGGGCTGGGTCCGGACCTCGGGGCGGGGCGCGTGGGGCAGGGCGACGGTCCGCCATTGGCCGGGGATGTCGCGCCAGTCCACGCGACGCGGAGGCGGCGCATAGCCCTGGCTGTCCTGGGCCAGCACCTGGGCCTGGACGAGATGGATTCCGTGAGGCCGGCTGACGAGATAGACGCAGACCAGGACCAGCACGAGCACCGCGGCGTAGAGCAGCGGGACGCGCAGGCTTCGATGGAATTCCATGGCGACGGGCCCCGTGGATCGCTTCGATCTTCGGGCGCGCGGGCTCCTGGTGGATCCGCCGGACGAAGATCGTGACCTTGTTCCGGGAAGCCTGCCTCAGTTCGGCGATTTCGTCATAGCCGAAAGCCTTGTCGATCGGTTCCGACGTTCGAGCGTCGGGTTCAGACCGCTTTCGCGTGGCGGGCCGGGGCGACCGGGAGGCGGGCGTCGAAAGCTGCCGCCACGACCCGCATGAGCCGCCGGGCTCCTTCGGGAATGGTCACCCGCCCGCCGTCGCGGACGCAGAATCCCGCGATCTGCAGGGCGTCGAGCGCGCCGAGGCCGCCGGCGAGGTGGTCCGGGGGGAAGCCGTGCTCCCGGCATGTCGCCTCGACATCGACCGTCAGGCCGCACATCAGGCGCTCGATGACGGCGGCGCGCAGGCGGTCCTCGTCGCTCAGCGCCAGGGCGCGGGCGAGCGGCGGTTCGCCCTTGGCGATCCGGGCGGCCCACTGGTCGGTCGGCGCCAGGTTCTGGACGAAGCCCTCGCGGAACTGGCCGATGGACGAGGGACCGATCGGCACGAGCACGGGAGCGGGGTCGTCGGTATAGCCCTGGAAGTTCCGTCGCAGGCGTCCCGTCATGGCCGCCTTGCTCAGGGGATCGTCGGGAAGGGCGTAGTGGTCCAGGCCGATGCGGACATAACCTGCCCCGACCAGGGCGGCGTCGGCGGCCTCGGCCTGGGCCCAGCGCTCGTCGAGGTCGGCGAGGTCGGCTTCGCGGATCATGACCTGGTGCTTCTTCATCCACGGGACGTGCGCGTAGCCGAAGACCGCCACGCGGTCGGGGCGCATCTCGGCGGCGCGGCGCGCGGAGTCGTGGACGTTCTCCACCGTCTGTCCGGGCAGGCCGTACATCAGGTCGAAGTTCATGCCGCGCACCCCCGCTTGGCGCAGGCCGTGGACGGCGTGGGCGACCTGCTCGATCGGCTGGACGCGGTTGACCAGGGCCTGGACCCGGGGATCGAAGGTCTGGACCCCCAGGCTCACGCGCGTGACGCCGGCGTCGCCGACGGCCTCGATGAAGGCGTCAGACAGCAGGCCCGGGTCCAGCTCGGCGGCGACTTCGGCGCCGGGCCTCAGGCCGAAGACGCGCTTGAGGCGCTCGACCAGGCGCTGGAAGTCGGCCGGGTTCAGGGCGTTGGGGCTGCCGCCGCCGAAATGCAGATGGGTCAGGCCGTCGTGCTCGCCCAGGCGTCGGGCGACCAGATCGATCTCGTGCCCGAGCAGGTCGGCATAGGCGGCGACGCGTTCGTAGCCGTGGGTGATCGTGGTGTGGCAGCCGCAGTACCAGCAAAGCCGACGGCAGAACGGCACATGGACATAGATCGACAGGCGGTCGTCCGGCCGGGTCGCGCCGAACCAGCCTTGGCCGACGGCCGCCTGGTCCGCCTGGAAGGCGAGGGCCGTCGGATAGCTGGTGTAGCGCGGCAAGTTACGTTGGGCGTGCGCACGCTGTTCGGCGGAGAGGAGCATCGATCGAGGCTTTCGAAGGGTACGGTCGCTTCATGGCTCCCGATCGCCCGGCCGGCCTTGATGTTCGTCAAAAAGCCGGCGCGCCGCCGCCGGCGGGCGTCGGATGGGGGCCTCGCCCGAGCATCGAGGCTGGGGCGAGGCGTCCGGCCGGTCTAGAACAGGTGGGACAGGCCCACCGAGGTGACGAGCGGATCGAGATCGACCTTCGCCTTCAGCGCGCCGTCGTTGATTTTGGCGTCGGTGTCGAAGAAGACCTTCTTCACGTCGGCGTTCACCAGCCACTGGTTCCTGAGCTTGATGTTCACGCCCGCCTGGAGGGCGTAGCCGATGCCGTCGTCGAGCCCGACCTTGAAGCCGTTCTTGTCGCTGTTCCTGTAGAACAGCATGTAGTTGAGGCCCGCCCCGACATAGGGGCTGACCCGGGCGGCCGGCAGCGGGTGGTACTGCAGCGTCACGACCGGCGGCAGCACCCAGGCTTCGTGGACGACCACGTCGGTCCCGGGACCGCGCGCCCGGATTTCGTGATGGGTCGTCCCCAGGATCGCCTCGACCGCGACCTTGTCGGTGAGGAAATAGGTGAAGCCCAGCGTCGGCTTCACGTCGTCGCCGACGTGCGCCTTCAGGCCGGTGGCGGCGCCCGAGGCGGTCAGGATCGCGGCGTCCTTGTCCGGCGCGACCTGCGTCGCGCGGACGTGGACGATCAGGTCGCCCTTGGCGTTCGTGGTGAAGTCCTGGGCGTTCGCGGCGCCGGCGCAAAACACGCCCAAGGCGACGAGCGAAATAATGGAGGTCTTCATATCGTATCCCCTGGATCGCGACGTCAGTGTTTCCGTCGCGTCTTCACTCTAAGGGGTGCGATATGGAGGGCTTTGACCTCGATCAGTTTCGAAGACCTCTGGGCGCTTGGCGATTACTTAAGTGCGGCGTCCGTTTTGCCGGCCGGATCGGGCGGCGGGCGGTCTTCGAGATGGTCGTAGAGGATGCGCTCGGCGTCGCCCTTGGGGTCGTCGTATTGCCCCGACCGCATCGTCCAGAAGAAGGCCAGCAGACCCAGCGCCCCCAGGCCGATCGACGCCGGAGCCAGGAACAGCAGGATGTTCATCGCGGGCGTCGTCCCAGGCGCGGACGGGCGGCGTTGAGCAGCACGACGATGGACGAGCCGGACATGGCCAGGGCCGCGACGAAGGGATTGATCAACCCGGCCATGGCCGCCGGGGTGGCGATGAGGTTGTAGAGCGCGGAGAAGCCGAAATTCTCCAGGGCGCGACGTCGCGCCTCGCGTGCGGTCTCGATCGCCTCGACCACGGCCCGCAGGTCCTCGCCGGTGAACACGAGGTCGGCCGCGTTCTGGGCGGCGTCGACCGCCGCGCCGGGCGCCATCGAGGCGTGGGCCTTGGCCAGGGCCGCGGCGTCGTTGAGCCCGTCGCCGACCATCAGCACCTTGCGTCCCTGGACGGCCAGCGCCTCGATCGTCGCGACCTTGTCGAAGGGCGTCAGGGCGGCCCGCCACGCGGTCACGCCCACCGCCTCGGCGACCTCGGCGACAGGCGAGGGCAGATCGCCCGACAGGATCTCGACCGGCAGGCCCAGCCGCCGGAGCGCGGCGACGGTGCCGGCGGCGTCCGGGCGAAGGTTGTCGGCGAAGACGAAGCGGATTTTCACGTCGCCTTCGAAGCCGAACCAGAGTTCGGTCTCGCGCGCGTCGGCGCCGTCCACCCCGACGAAGGCGGCGCGGCCCAGGCGGGCGCGTCGGCCGTCGATCAGGCCTTCCACGCCCTGGCCCGGGGTCTCGACGCACGCCTCGGCGACCAAGCCCAGCCCCGCCTCGGCGGCCAGGGCGCGGGCCAGAGGGTGTCGCGAGGCGCGGGCCAGGGGCGCGGCCAGCCTCACCAGATGGGCCGGCGCGCCGATCAGGGCGGGACGCCCCCGGGTCAGGACGCCGGTCTTGTCGAACACCACGTGGTCGACCTCGGCCAGGCGCTCCAGCGCCGCGCCGGACTTCACCAGGACGCCGCCCCGGAACAGGCGGCTGCTGGCGGCGACCTGGACGGCGGGCACCGCCAGGCCCAGCGCGCAGGGACAGGTGACGATCAGCACGGCGGCGGCCCGCAGCAGCGCCTCGCGCGGCCCCAGTCCCAGCGCCCAACCGCCGACGAAGGTCAGGGCCGCGGCCGTGTGGACCAGCGGCACGTAGAGGGCGGCCGCCTTGTCGGCCAGCCGTACATAGGCCGAGCGGGTCTGGGCTCCGGCCTCCATCAGCCGCGCGATGGCGGCCAGGGTCGAGTCCTCGCTGCGGGCGGTCGCGCTCATGATCAGCCGCCCGGTGAGGTTCAACGCTCCGGCGTTCAGCCGGACGCCAGGACCCACGGCCGCCAGGGCGGTCTCGCCGGTGATCAGGGCGTTGTCGATTTCCGAGCAGCCTGTCTCGACGTCGCCATCGACCGGGATGCGGTCTCCCGGCGCCACGACCAGGCGATCGCCGACCTTGACCTCGGCGACGGGGACGCCTCGCTCGACGCCGTCGACCAGCCGGATCGCGACCGGCGTCTGCAACGCCAGCAGGTCGCGGGCGGCCGACCGGGCGCCGGCTCGGAGCCGATGGTCCAGGTAGCGGCCGATCAGCAACAGGAACAGCAGGGTCACCGCCGCGTCGAAATAGGCGTGCCTGCCCCCGAGTATGGTCTCGGAGAAGCTCACCATCAGGGTCAGGATCACGCCGATCGAGATCGGCACGTCCATGTTGGCCCGGCCACGCTTCAACGAGGCCCAGGCCGAGCGAAAGAACGGCCGTCCGGCGAACAGGGCGCACGGCGTCGCGACGATGGCGGCCAGCCAGTACATCACGGTCAGGGTCGAGGCGTTCAGTTCCTGCCCGAACAGCCCGGCCCAGGCCGGCACCGTGAACATCATGACGTTGCCGGCGCCGAACCCCGCCACGCCCAGGGCCAGGGCCAGGTCGCGGCCCTCGCGGTCCTGGGCGGCGGCGGCCTCGCCGGGGTCGAACAGACAGGCGCGGTAGCCCAGGCCCTCCACCGTCTCCAGCACCCGCTGCGGGGCGGTGTCCTGGCCGGCCAGTTCGACGGCCAGCTTGCCGGTCGTCAGGTTCAGGCGCGCGGCCTCGACGCCGGGCAGGTCCCGCACGGCCTTCTCGATCTTGCTGATGCACCCCGCGCAGCGCGCGCCGCTGACCAGCAGGTCCAGCTGGCCTCGCCCCGCGTCGTCGCGGCGGACGAAGGCCTCCAGGTCGCGATGCAGGGCAAGCCCGGCGCTCATCGCGACACCAGGCGGGCTTCGAGTTCGAAGACGTCCTTGGGCGTGCGGGCGACGGCGCGCAGGTCCCAGGCCCCGTCCAGCCGCGCGGGAGCCTGGTAGCGACCCCCGCCCATCGGCGTGAAGGCCAGGACCTGCCGACCGGTCTCGGTCGCCGGCCGTTCCAGGGTTCCGGTAAGCGACAGGTGGTCGAGGGGGCGACCGGCGGCGTCGCGAACGTCCACGATCACGGCTTGCCCGTCCCGGGTCTCCACGGCGGCGGTCCAGCCCAGCGCGGCCTCGCGCTGGCGCTGCGCCAAGGTGCGGTTGAAGGCCAGCCCGGCCTCGTAGGGGTTCGACGCCACCTGGCCGGAGAAGGTCCGGTAAGCCAGCACCATGAACACGGCGTCGACGGCGATCACCAGGGCGAAGAACAGGACGACCCCGATCAGCACGTGCCGGCCGGTGATCTGTCCCTTTGGCGCGGGCGGGGAGGCGGCGGTCATTGCGGGTTCGCGGCTCCTGAAAGGAAGACGGTCGCGGCGTCGGCATGGACGTCGCCCGAGCGGACCGTGAAGCGGCCTGGCACGCTGGACGGACGCTCGGCGTCGGGCGGGGCGGTGACGAAGACGCGCAGCGACACGACCTGGTCGGCGGGGGCGGTCACCGAAATGCCCGCGCTCTTCAGGGCGGGCTGGCTGAGGCGTGCCCCAAGGACGCCGTCGAACGTCACGTCGAAGCGGCGGTCGGCGAAGGTGCGGTTGGTGATCTTCAGGGTGTAGCCCTCGCGGACCGCGCCGTCGTGCATCCGGACATAGATCGGGTTGCGGTCGCGGATCACGTGGAGGTCGGCCTTGGGCCGGGCGATCAGGGACCACAGGGTCAGGCCGCTGACCACCGTCAGCGCCAGGGCGTAGTAGATCGTCCGGGAACGGATCGGCTTGTAGGTCGCCTTGCCGCCACCCGCCCGAGCGGCCACGGCGGCGTCGGTGTCGTAGGCGATCAGGCCCGTCGGCCGGTTCAGCTTGCCGAGGATGTCGTCGCAGGCGTCGACGCACAGGCCGCAGTTGATGCATTCCAGCTGGCTGCCGTCCCGGATGTCGATGCCCATGGGGCAGACGACCACACATTGGTGGCAGTCGATGCAGTCGCCCCGGCCGTCCCAGCTTTGGCCCTTCTTGTGGCTGCCGCGCGGCTCGCCGCGGTCGCGCAGATAGGTGACCTGCAGCGAGTGCTGGTCCAGCATCGCGCCCTGGATCCGGGGCCAGGGGCACATGTAGATGCAGACCTGCTCGCGCATCCAGCCGGCGAAGATGTAGGTCGTCGCGGTCAGCAGAGCGCAGGAGGCGTAGGCGGTCATCGGCGCCTGGCCGATCCAGAAGGTGCGGATCAGCGTCGGCGCGTCGTGGAAATAGAAGATCCAGGCGCCGCCGGTCCCGAAGGCGATGCCCAACCAGGCGACGTGCTTGCCGACCTTGCGCCAGGCCTTGTCGAACGACCACGGCGCGGCGTCCAGGCGCATGCGGGCGTTGCGGTCGCCCTCGAACAGGCGCTCGACGACGATGTAGAGGTCGGTCCAGACGGTCTGGGGGCAGGCGTAGCCGCACCACAGGCGGCCGAACAGCGCCGTGGTCAGGAACAGCGCCAGCGCCGCGCCGATCAGCAGCCCCGTGAAGATGTAGACTTCCTGCGGCCACAGCTGGATGTCGAAAAAGTAGAAGCGGCGACCGGTGAAGTCGACCAGGGCGGCCTGCTGCGGAAAGCCGTCGGGCCGCCCCCACCGGATCCAGGGCGTGACATAGTAGAGGGTCAGGGTGGCGATCAGCACCGCCCACTTCACCGCCCGCCACCGGCCGTGGGCCAGCTTGGGGTAGATCGGCTCGCGCGGCTTGTAGAGGCCGCCGCGCGCGTCGCCCTTGCGCTTGCCCCGTTCGGCGGCCGAGACCGCCGGACGGTTGTCGTTCTGGGACCGGGTCTTGTCGATGACCGTGGCCATAGGCCCTACTGACCGCCCGCGTTTGCGTGGATGTAGACCGAGAGCGCCTTGATGGTTTCCGGGCTGAGACGGCCGTTCCAGGTGGGCATGACGCCGCCGTTGCCGGCGAAGATCTGGCCGCGGATGGCCGTCCGGGAGTCGCCGTAGAGGGACTCCCCGTCCGTCAGGTTGGGCGCGCCGAAGGCGGGATCGCCCTTGCCCTCGGCCCCGTGGCACGCGGCGCACTGGTCCTGGAAGAGCGGGGCCGCGCGGGCCACGGCGCTCGCGTCGGCCGGCCGGCCGGACAGGTGCACGACATACTCGGTCAGGTCGTCGATCTGGGCGGGCTGCAGCATCTCGTCGCGACCGAAGGCGGGCATCTGCGACGCTCGGGCCCCAGGCGCGCCGGTGCGGACGCCGTGGGTGATCGTGTACTGGATGTCCTCCAGCTTGCCGCCCCACAGCCAGACGTCGTCGCGCAGGTTGGGATAGCCCTTGCCGCCCGTGCCGCCGATGCCGTGGCAGGTGGCGCAGTTGTCGCCGAAGACGGACTGGCCCACCTGCTGGGCGTAGGCCTGCAGCTTGGGATCCTTCTCGATCTGCTCGAGGCTGGCCGTACGCAGCTGGGCCGCGCCGGCGCCGCGCTGGACCTCGAGCGCGCTCAGTTCGCGGCCCACCTCGACCCGGTCGGACTTATGCAGCAGGCCCTTGGTGTAGCCGGTCAGGCCCGGCCAGGCGGGCATCAGCAGCCAGTAGACGACGGAGAAGGCGATCGTGCCCCACCACACCCACAGCCACCAGCGGGGCAGGGGGGTGTCGAGTTCGTGGATGCCGTCCCATTCGTGACCGGTGGTTTCGGTCCCGGTGACCTCGTCGGTTTTGCGTTCGGACGCCATCAGGGCAGCTCCTCGTCGTCCAGCGGCATGCGCGCGGCGTGGTGGAATTCGGCCTTCTTCGAGGGCCGCAGGGCGTAGAAGACGCCGGCGAGGAAGATCAGGCCGAAATAGATCAGCCCTCCCTGCTGGGCGAACCGCGCCACGGTTTCGTAGGAGAGGCCGCTCATCGCATGTTTTCCGGCGACTGGGCCTTGTAGGACTTGAAGTCCACGGTCGTGCCCAGCATCTGCAGGTAGGCGACCAGGGCGTCCATTTCGGTGATCTTGTCGGGGTCGCCGTCGAAGTCGCGGTTGGCCGCCTTGCCGCCGTACCGGTCGCGCATGGCGACGGCGTCGGTGGAGAACGGATCGGCCTGGGCCTCGAGGTCCTTTTTGGCGTTGGCGATCTGATCGGCCGTGTAGGGCACGCCCTCGGCGCGGAGCGTCTTCATCCGGTCGGCGACGTCGCGGTAGTCCAGCTCCTTCTCGGCCAGGAACTTGTAGGGCGGCATCACCGACTCCGGCACGACCGAGCGCGGGTCGATCAGGTGATCGCGGTGCCAGCTGTCGGAGTACTTGCCGCCCACCCGGGCCAGGTCGGGGCCGGTGCGCTTGGATCCCCACTGGAACGGGTGGTCGTACATGCTCTCGGCCGCCAGGCTGTAATGGCCGTAGCGTTCGACCTCGTCGCGCAGCGGGCGGATCATCTGCGAGTGGCAGACGTAGCAGCCTTCGCGCACGTAGATGTCGCGGCCGTTCAGCTCCAGCGGGGTGTAGGGCCGCACGCCGCCGACCTTCTCGATCGTGCCCTGCAGCCAGAACAGCGGGGCGATCTCGACCAGGCCGCCGATCGACACGACGATCAGGATGCCGATGACGAGCAGCAGCGAGTTCCGCTCGACCTTGGTGTGGTGTTTCCAGACGGACATCGGGGACCTCAGGCGATCGCGGGGGCGGGCGCGGCGATGGCGTCGGCCGGCGCAACGGAGGGCGAAGCGATCGTCTTCCAGATGTTGACGATCATGATCAGGGCGCCGGTCAGGTACATGAGGCCGCCGACCGTGCGGATGACGTTCTCGACGTGCTTGGCCGAGACCGTCTCGATGAAGCTGTAGGCGAGGAAGCCCTGCGGGGTGTATTCCCGCCACATCAGGCCTTCCATGATGCCCGACACCCACATCGCGGCGATGTAGAGCAGGATCCCGGTGGTCGCGATCCAGAAGTGTCACTCGATCAGCTTGTTCGAGTACATGGCCGGCTTCTTCCAGAGCCACGGCACCATGCAGTAGACCGCGCCGAAGCTGATGAAGCCCACCCAGCCCAGGGCGCCGGAGTGCACGTGGCCGATCGTCCAGTCGGTGTAGTGGCTCAACGCGTTGACCGCGCGGATCGACATCACCGGACCTTCGAAGGTGGCCATGCCGTAGAAGGCGATCGAGACCACCATCATCCGCACGACGGGGTCGGTGCGCAGCTTGTCCCAGGCCCCCGACAGGGTCATCAGGCCGTTGATCATGCCGCCCCAGGACGGCATCCACAGCATGATCGAGAAGGTCATGCCCAGGGTCTGGGCCCACTGCGGCAAGGCCGTGTAGTGCAGGTGGTGCGGGCCGGCCCAGATGTAGATGAAGATCAGCGACCAGAAGTGCACGATCGACAGGCGGTAGCTGTAGACCGGCCGCTCCACGCGCTTGGGCACGTAGTAGTACATCATGGCCAGGAAGCCGGCGGTGAGGAAGAAGCCGACGGCGTTGTGGCCGTACCACCACTGGACCAGGGCGTCCTGGACGCCAGAGAAGACGCCGTAGGACTTGTGGTTCAGCAGGCCCACCGGCAGGCCGGCGTTGTTGACCAGGTGCAGCAGGGCGATGGTGACGATGAAGGCCAGGTAGAACCAGTTGGCCACGTAGATATGGGGTTCCTTGCGCTTCCAAATCGTGCCGAGGAAGACCAGCAGATAGGTCACCCAGACGACCGTCAGCCACAGGTCGGTGTACCATTCGGGTTCGGCGTATTCGCGGCTCTGGGTCGCCCCCATCAGGTAGCCGGTCGCGGCCAGCACGATGAACAGCTGGTAGCCCCAGAACACGAACCACGGCGCGATGCCGCCCGCCAGCCGCGCCTTGCAGGTGCGCTGGACCACCCAGAACGAGGTGGCGATCAGGGCGTTGCCGCCGAACGCGAAGACGACCGCCGAGGTGTGCAGCGGACGCAGCCGGCCGAAGTTCAGCCACCCGGCCTCGGGGAAATAGAAGATCCGGGGCCAGGATAGCTGGGCGGCGATGATCACCCCGACCAGCAGGCCGGCGGCGGACCAGAACATGGTGGCGATCACCCCGGCCTTGATGACGTTGTCGGAATAGCGGTCGGGCTCGTCGCGCAGGGTCCCGCCCGACAGCCCGGCGGTCAGGAAGAACGCGGCGATGACCCCGGCCAAGGCGAAGGTCTCGGCCTGCAGGCGGAAGATCGGGTCCTGGCTGAGCCCCGCGCAGAAGAACGCCACGAGCGCGCCGACGGCCGAGAAGAGCAGCAATCCGCCCGAGCCCGCGGGCGGACTTGCGGTAGGTGTTGATGGGGCGGACATGCGGACTCCGTGCGCCGAATCTTGTCCCATCTTCGATGTCACGGTCGTGGTTGGGCGGCTTTGACACATGTCAAAGGCGAGCCCGGCATTTTCCCTATCCTGGCGATGTTCAGGAGCGGCCCATGTCGACACCCTTCCAGGCCCGCGCCCGCATCGGCGCGCTTCTCGCGGCCGCGGTCGCGATCGTCAGCTGGGCGGTCGCGCTCGGCGAAGCGGCGCAACGGCTGGCGGCGGGACCGCTCTGCAGCGTCCGGCAGGACGCGTGGACGCCGCTGGACCATTGCCCGGCGTGCTTCGTCGCCGTCGCGGCGACGCTGTTGTCGTTGACTGTCTGGATTCGGCTGCGCGCGGCGGACCGGCCGAAGCCGGCCCGCTTGGAGGTCGGACGCCGCTAACCGGCGACCGCCTTGAGCAGCTTGCGGAAGCCCTGGGCCGCGGCGATGGTCGCGGGGGCGTCGAGGCAGCGCTCGTCGTCTTCCGCCGTGTGGTGGAAGCGGTGGATGCCGAAGACGCCCGCCGCCGGCGCGTAGCCGGCCTTGAGGACCTCCTCCAGTTCCCCGGCCGCCAGGACCGCGCTGGAAACGGGGGCCTCGAAGCCGATCTGTCCCGCGAAGATCGTCTTGGCCAACGGCATGAGCTGCGGCGTGATCGACAGGAAGCGCTGGCTGTCGACATTGGGCAGGGGCTCCCAACGTCCGGGGATCTCGTGCCAGTCGCGGGCGGCGACATTGGCCCCCAGGTGCAGCCAGAAGCGGGTCGCGGCGGGCGGCGGCGCAATCTGCTTCATCGCCTCGGACGCGCCGAGATACTCGTATTCGTGGCCGGTGTTGCAGACGAAGGCCAGGTCGTGGTCGGGCATGGCCTTGGCGGCCCAGCGGGCCAGGTCGAGCCAGACAGCCACGCCGGGGCCGCGCTCGGCCGCGCAGCCGAACCAGCCCGATCGCGGGGTGGACACCGCCAGCCAGCGTCCCTTGCCGCGATCGATCCGGCCGACGAAGTTGAAGGCGGGCCGCGTCCCGCCCTTGCCGTCGACCGTCAGCTTGGCTTCCTGGCGCTGGTAGGCGGCCGCCAGGAACGGACCCGCGCGCTCGGGCGCCAGCAGGGCCACCGGACCGGCGAACATCGGCTTGCGGCCGTCGGCGTTCAGCGCGATCACCTTGCCCGTGGGGCCGTTGGTGATCGCCACCACGGCCTTGGCTCCGGCCGCGAAGGCGGCCTCGACCGGCTTGCGCGCGGGACCGGCGATCATGGTGGACCAGCGCGCGCTGGGCAGGTCCACGAGGGCGATCGCGCCGTCTAGCGATCCCGCGAACCGGCCGGCCGGGTCGACCCGCACCAGCGGCCCCGAAACGCCGGCGGGACCGGTCGGGACGACGATCGGCTGGGGATAGACCGGGACCTTGGTCTCACCGCAGACGAGCTCGGCCTGGGTCGCTTCAAAGAACGGGGCCTGGAAGGACTGCTTCTCGATCACGTAGCCGGCCTTGGCGAGCTCCGCCGCCAGCCATTCGCCGCAGGCGTTGTCGCCCGCGCCGCCGGCGCGCTTCTCGCCGAAGCCGACGTACTTCAGCAGGTCCGCCTCGATGGCGGTCTTGGGGGCGTTCGCCGACGGCGGCGTGGCGGCGGCGACGGCGCCGCCCAGCGAGGCCAGCGCGCCCGCGCCCAGGAGAGTCCGCCTGCTGGTGTCGATCATGCCGATGTCCTTCCTGGTCTGACGCGAGAATGGAGAGGGTCAGCTCAGTCGGCCAGCCGCGACCGCATGCGGCGGCCCAGCAGGATGACGCTGACGAACGAGACGGCGCACATGGCCGCCAGGTAGATCGAGATCGGCGTCCGCGACTGGTAGTGGGCGAACAGGGCCGTGGCGATGATCGGTGCGAAGCCGCCGCCGACGACCGCGCCGATCTGGTAGCCGAGCGACGCGCCCGAATAGCGCACGGACTTGGGGAACAGCTCGGCGAACAACGCCGCCTGCGGGCCGTACATCAGGGCGATGAAGGTCAGTTGCACGGCGATGGCCAGGACGACGGCCAGGGGCTTGCCGGTCTCGATCAGCGGGAACACCGCGAACGCCCAGACGCCTGACAGCAGCGCGCCCAGCAGGAAGACGCCGCGTCGCCCCCAGCGGTCCGAGGCCGCGCCGCAGGCCAGCAGGACCGGGATCATCACCAGGCTGCCCGCCATGACGGCGAACAGCAAAAGGTCACGGTCGAGGCCGAGCGTCGTCGCGCCGTAGGCGACCGAATACGTGATGGCGATGTAGAAGCAGGCGTTGTTGGCGACGAACGCGCCGCCGGCCAGCAGGATTTCGCGCCAGTGGCCCAGGGCGACCTCGGCCAGGGGCGAGCGGCGCGGGGCGGTCCGGGGCGTCGTCCCGGCGGCGGTCTCGGTCGCCGGCTCGGAAACGCCGAAATGGACGACCAGGCTGATGACGATCAGCAGGATGCTCAGCAGGAAGCCGATCCGCCAGGTCCAGGCGATGAAGGCTCCCTCGGGGCTGAGGGCGCTGACGCCCAGGAACACCAGGTTGGCCAGCACCACGCCCATCGGCACGCCCACCTGGACGAAGCTGCCGTAGAAGCCGCTGCGGCCGGGTGGGGCGCTTTCGATCGCCAGCAGGGCCGCGCCGCCCCATTGTCCGCCGACCGCCAGACCCTGGATGAAGCGCAACGCCACCAGCAGCAGCGGCGCCCAGACGCCGAGACGGGCATAGCCGGGCAGGAGGCCGATCAGGGTCGTCGACAGCCCCATGACGAACATCGCCAGGACCAGCGCGCGCTTGCGCCCATGGACGTCGCCGTAGTGACCGAAGAGCATGCCGCCCAGGGGGCGCGCGATAAAACCGACCGCGAAGGTGCTGAACGAGGCGATCTGCGCCACGAAGGGCGGAAGGTCGGCCGGGAAGAACAGGCGGGGGAAGATCAGGGCCGCGGCCGTGCCGTAGATGAAGAAGTCGTACCACTCGACCGCGGCGCCCGCCGACGCCATGACGGCGACCTTCAGGCCCGGTCGTCCACCGGAAACACCCATGGCTGACATTCACTCCCCCGCGTTCTGGATGACGCTTCGAGGGGAAGAGACCACCCGCCCGCGGCGGGTGTCAATCGATTGTACGACAAAAATATAGTGATTGTATCCATGATTGGGCGATCGGGCTCGCGCCAAGCCGCCCCGGCAAGCTGGTCAGGTCCCTGGCGGCGCGTGGTCGGAGGCGGCGACGCGATCAGCTTGCGCGCCTGAACGGGCGTGATTCCGGCCCGCCCGCCTGGCGGCCTTTGGCCGAGAACCCTTGTCGAGCCGTGCCAAGCCAAGGGAATCCATGGATCTCCGCGCTTCGGCCCTGTCCGGCCTCGGGTTTCGCGCGCGGCCGACTGGGCGTGGGACGGCTCATAACGCATATGACGTAACGCAATTGGACAAAGATTGTCGTACAATGTTGACAGCGGGGCGAGCCCAGAGGATTGTCCAGCTCAGCCGACAGGAAAAACGTCGGCATCAAATCGGGGAAGGAAATAAGCATGGTCCGTTGGCTTGCGTGCTCGTCCGCTGTCGCCCTCATCGCGGCGATGGCCCCAGGGGCGGCGACCGCTCAAACCGCCCCGGCGGCCAATGAGGCCAGCAAGACCGAGAGCGCCGTGACCACCTTCGGCGACGTCGTCGTCACCGCCCGCCGTCGCGAGGAGGCCGTGCGCGACGTTCCCTCGACGATCACCGCCCTGGGGATCGACCAGCTCGAGGCCAAGAGCCCGATCGAAGGCGTCGGCGACCTGCTCCAGCTGGTGCCAGGCGTGCGCTTCAACAGCCTGCAGAGCGAGAACCTGGCGGAAGTGTCGGTCCGCGGGTCGGGCACCCAGCGCGCCACCAGCGCCGACTCGGGCGTGGGCCTGTTCGTCAACGGCGCCTATGTCGGCAGCAGCACCCTGGGCGGCCGCAACTTCAAGCGGATCGACTATTTCGACATCTCGCGCATCGAGGTGCTGGAGGGCCCGCAGGGCGCGCTCTACGGCCGCAACTCCGAATTCGGCACCGTCAACGTCGTCCTGGCCCAGCCGCTGTTCAAGGACACCGGCCGCGTGTCGGCCACCTATACCGACGACCTCAAGCAGGTGCGCCTGGAAGGCGTCGTCAACCAGAAGATCAGCGACACCACGGCCGTCCGTCTGAGCGCTCAGGTCACGGGGCAGGGCGGCGGAATCTACAACAATCCCAACCAGAACAAGTACTACGACCACACCGACGGCTACATCGTCCGCGCCCAGATCCGCCACAGCGACGGGCCGCTGGACGTGAACCTGATGTTCGACGCGCAGGACATGAACCTGCCGACCTTCGCCAACCAGTGGGTGATCCCCGCCGGCAAGGTCGCCTACCTGCCGCAGGGCTACACCGGTCCGCGCTACGACATCGGTTCGGACGTCAAGAACGGCCTGCGCCAAGTCGAGCGGCGCACGATGCTGATCGCCAACTACCAGCTGGGCTGGGCGACCCTGACCTCGACCTCGATGGTCTCGTTCTCCCGGTCGATGCAGGACTTCGCCGCCGCGGTCGATCTGGCCACCGAGGCCAGCTTCCAGGCCAGGGGCTGGGCCGGTCTCTATCCGCTGGGCGGCACCTCGACCAACGCCAAGGACCAGACGCTCTATCAGGACGTCCACCTGACGGGCGACCTGCACGACGGCGCCCTGCAATGGCTGACGGGCGTCGAGTTCCTGGCGCAGGACGACACCTATGTCCGCGACGTCGTCACCACGCCCTGCACGGTGACCGCCACCTCCGGCATCTGCGGCGGCACGCCGACCCAGCCGATCTGCTACAAGCTGATCCCGACGGCGCTGAACTGCCCGGCGGTCATCACGGCGGCCTATGGCGGCCACCGCGTCGTCCCGTCGGAATACCGCTCGGCGGCGATCTACGGCTCACTGAAGTACGACGTCGGTCCGTGGTCGCTGAGCGGCGAGTTGCGGTACTCCAAGGACAAGAAGACCGCGACCCAGGCAGACTATCGCCTCTACACGACCACGCCCGTCGGCACGCCCTCGACCTACAAGTTCGACCAGAGCTCGCCCAGCTACGCGGCCACGGTCAGCTACCGGTTCAATCCCTCGACCCTGGCCTACGCCAAGACCGGCACGGGCTATCGGGCGGGCGGCGTGAACAACGGCGCGATCGTCGCCGTGGCCCCGAACCCGCTGCAGCCGACCTACGACAACGAGAACACCACCAGCTACGAAGTCGGGGTGAAGTCGACGATCGCCCGCGCCGTGTTCCTGCGCCTTTCGGCCTACACGTCGCGGACCTCCGACGCGATCGCCAGCGTCTCGGACGGCTGCACCGTGGCCAACGCCTGCCTGCAGGCCGGCCAGAACTTCAACCTGAACGCCGGCACCGCCGAGGTGAAGGGTATCGAAGCGGCGCTGGACGCGGCCTTCAAGGTCGGCCCAGGGCGCCTGACGGTCGGCCTCAACGCCGCCAACCAGAGCGCCAAGTACATCAAGGTGAAGACCGCCCCGGGCGCGCCGATCCTGAACAGCTCGGTGGCCCAGACCCCCGACTGGACGATGTCGGCGAACCTCAACTACCGCGCGCCGATCGTCGCCGGCGTCACGGGCTTCGCCAACGTGGCCTACAACGGCTCGCGCGGCGGCGGCCAGGACACCGTGACCGCGTCCACGCCGTTCATCCCGCTCGAGGACATCGACAACGTGGACCTGCGCTTCGGCGCCGAGTACCGCCGCACGGAAGTGGCGGTGTTCGTGAAGAACCTGACCGACCAGGTGGTCCCGATCCTGAAGCTGCAGCAGGTCGATATCCCGCTGGCCAACCGCTACAGCCGCCCGCGCACCTTCGGCGTGAGCGCGACCTACCGCTGGTAATTCCCCGACCGGGTCGCCGTCGCCGGGCTCCGGCGCGGCGGCGGTGATCCGGACCTTTGTCTGCTTACCTCATGAACTGCGCCCGCCCGGCCTTGGCCGAGCGGGCGTTCCTTTTAGGTCAGGGCCGAATAGATCAGCGTCTTCAGCTCGCGGCGGATCGGATACAGCATCGACGGGCTGAGCTGGGTCATGAAGACCATGTGGATCTTCTCGACCGGGTCGACGAAGAAGGCGGTCGTGAACATGCCGCCCCAGTAATATTCGCCGGCCGAGCCCGGGATCATCGCCTTGGCCACGTCCTGGGTGACCGCGAAGCCCAGGCCGAAGCCGACGCCGGCGTTCGTGGTCTCGCTGAACAGCGACTTGGACAGGCTCGCCAGGTCCGACTTGCCGGGCAGGTGGTTCATCGTCATCAGCTCGATGGTCTTGCGGCCCAGGATGCGGACGCCGTCCAACTCCCCGCCGTTGGCGAGCATCAGACAGAAGCGGTGATAGTCGAGGGCGGTCGAGGCCAGGCCGCCGCCGCCCGAGACCAGCTTGGGCTGGCGCAGCCAGACGCTTTCCGCGCCGCGGTCGTACATCACGCGCCCGACGCCCGGGCCGGCCCAGACATAGCAGTCGGTCAGCCGGTCGGCCTTGCTCTCCGGCACGACGAAGGCGGTGTCGTGCATCTTCAGCGGCGCGAAGATCTTCTCGGCCAGGAAGCGGTCCAGCGGCATGCCCGACACCCGCTGGACCACGGCGCCCAGCACATCGGTCGAGACCGAATAGTTCCAGGCCTGGCCGGGCGAGAACTCCAGCGGCGTCCTGGCCAGGTCGGCGATGAATCCGTCCAGGTCGTGCTCGCCATGCCAGTTCTCGACCGGGCCGGCGTTCGATTTCGTCGCCCGATAGGCCGCGTCGACATTGCTACGGTTCTGGAAACCGTAGGTCAGGCCCGAGGTGTGGCGCAGCAGGTCCAGCATGCGCATCGGCTCGGCCGGCGCCTTGGTCAGGAACGGTACGCCGGCCCCGCCGCCGTTGTAGACGCCGACGTCCTTGAACTCGGGCAGGATGTCGGCGACCGGGGTGTCGACCGCCACCTTGCCTTCCTCGACCAGCATCATGAAGGCCACCGAGGTGATCGGCTTGGTCATGCTGGCGATACGGAAGATCGAGCCTTCGTCGATCGCCTTGGCCGATCCCTCGCGCGCCGCGCCCTGGCTGCTGAAGTGGGCGATCTCGCCGTCGCGGCTGATCAGGATCTGGGCGTGGGGCAGCTTGCCGGAGTCCAGGTACCGTTCCTTCAGGAACGCATCGATGCGGCCGAGCCTGGCGGCGTCGAAGCCGTGTTTCCCGCGTGAAGTCATCCGTAACGCTCTCCCATTCCTACGTTTCTTGCCCGGCTCTTCAGGGGGAAGGGCGCGGTTTGGTGTTGCGAATTTTGTACCACCACAGCCAAAAGATTGTCGTACAAAAGTTTTGACAACGACCGCCGTCCGGCCGATGAAAAGAGGCTTGGTCGCACAAGAAGAAGCGTCGCGCGAGCCGTCGTCGCGACGCCGGGCCAAGCCTTCGGGACGGGAACAGGCCGGGCATGATCGAACTCTACCATTGCGTCGACACGCGCTCCTTCCGCGCCCTCTGGGCCCTGGAAGAGATGGGGCTCGACTACCGCCTGCATGTGCTGCCGTTTCCGCCGCGGGTGCTGGCGCCCGACTATCTGGCGACGAACCCGCTGGGCACCGTGCCGCTGCTGATCGACGGCGACGTTCGGATGACCGAGTCCGCCGCGATCCCGCAATATCTGGCCACTCGCCATGGTCCCACGCCCCTGGCCGTCGGCGTCGACGAGCCGGACTACGGGCTGTGGCTGGACTGGCTGCATCGCAGCGAGGCGACGCTGACGTTCCCCCAGACGATCGTGCTGCGCTACAGCCGGCTGGAGCCGGAGGAGCGTCGCCTGAAACAGGTGGCCGACGACTACGCCCAGTGGTTCCTGTCGCGTCTGCGCCATCTGACCCGCGCCCTGGCCGATCGCGAATGGCTGTGCGCCGGACGCTTCACCATGGCCGACCTGTGCGTCGGCTTCGCCCTGATGTCCGCCCGCGACCTGGGCCTGGACCACAAGTTCAGCCTTGAGATCTCGGCCTACTGGGACCGGCTGGCCGCCCGGCCCGCCTTCATCGCCGCCAAGGCCGCGCAGGGGCGCGCCTAGCCCTTCCTTGTCCCTGACGCCTTTTCCGATCGCGAGGACCCACCATGACCGACGAGACGCGCGCGCCGACCTCGAGCCCCGCCTATGCCCGCCTGGTGCTGGCGATGCTGCTGGTCGTCTACACCTTCAACTGGCTGGATCGGCAGATCCTCGGCATCCTGGCGCCGGTGATCAAGGCGGACCTGGGCCTGAGCAACACCCAGCTGGGCGCGCTGGGCGGCATCGCCTTCGCCGCGCTCTATTCGACCCTGGCGATCCCGCTGGCGCTGGTCGCCGACCGCACCAGCCGCAGCTGGGTGATTACCGGGGCGCTGGTGGTCTGGAGCGGGTTCACCGCGCTGTGCGGCTTCGCCGGCGGCTTCTGGCAGCTGTTCCTGTTCCGCCTGGGCGTCGGAGTGGGCGAGGCGGGCGGCGTCGCGCCCAGCTACGCCCTGATCTCGCAGTACTTCCCGCCCGAGCGGCGAGCCCGAGCGATGAGCATCTATTCGATGGGCATTCCGGTCGGCCTGGCCATGGGCGTGCTGTTCGGCGCGGCGATCGCCAAGGCGGTCGACTGGCGCGCGGCCTTCGTCGTCATCGGCCTGGCCGGCGTCGTGATCGCGCCGATCTTCCGGCTGGTGGTCAAGGAGCCGCCGCGCGTGGCGGCGCCGGGCGGCCACGCGCCGGTCGGCGCGGTGTTCGCCATCCTGGCCCGCAAGCCCAGCTTCTGGCTGCTGGCCTTCGCCGCGGCGGCCAGCAGCACGGCGGGCTACGGCCTAGCCTTCTGGGTGCCCTCGATCCTGATCCAGGCCTACGGCTTCGACCTGACCGCCACCTCCTGGTTCTACGGCTCGCTGCTGCTGGCGGGCGGGACCACCGGGGTCTATCTCGGCGGCGTGCTGGCCGACCGGCTGGGCCGTGCCGACCGCGGCGCCTACGCCCGGGTCTCGTCCTTCGCCTGGCTGGTCACCGCGCCGCTGTTCGTGGCGGGGCTGATGTCGCCGTCGCCGGTGATGGCGTGGCTGTTCCTGCTGATCCCCAACGCGCTGAACATCCTGTTCGTCGGACCGCTGACCACGGCGGCCCAGCACCTGGTGCCGCCATCCATGCGCGCCACGGCGGCGGCGTGCTTCCTGTTCATCAACAACCTGATCGGCATCGGCGCCGGCTCGTGGCTGCTGGGCGGGATCAGCGACGTCATGAAGCCGCGCTTCGGCGACGAGGCGCTGCGCTACTCGGCGGTGGCGCTGGTCAGTCTCTACCTGGTCGCCGCCCTCCTGGCCCTGTTCGCGGTGAGGCCGCTGCGCAAGGACTGGGTGGAGGAGGCGGCCTAGGGCGGCTTTCGATCCTAGACGGACTGAACCGGGAAGCGCTCTCGCTTCAGAAGCGCGTCGTAGGCGCCGAAGATCGGGAACTGTTCATAGTTACCACTCACGTCAATCTGAGCACTGGCGTTTTCAATCGAGCAATGAGGATGGAGAATTTTCTTCTGGATATTTGTAGTGCCAATCGGGTCGAATAGGTAGTTCGTACCACTAATGACTTGGTCTGAGGTTCCTTCAAACTCGCGGTGAGTTGCCATCGAAAGGAAAACCCTACCGTCGCCGGCCTCTTGAAACGAGTACGACATATATTCGCGCAAGTTCTCGTCCAGAAACCCAACGCCACAAGATCTTAAGTTCACTTCGATGAAGTGCGTTGGTCTTTGAGGTGATCCGATCAGCACCGTGTACAAAGTGCCTGCGGCGTGGGCCTGTCTGGCGCGATCTACGTCCCAAGCTTCGATGGCTTGCTTCTTGGCTCGAAACCAGGATTTGCAGAACGTGACGTTGGTGGTGCTCATCAGGTTAAGCTACCGGCGTTAAAGGCCGTTCGCCACCCATCACCGCCCTTGCCGGCGTCAACCTTCAGGCGGGGGTGGTTCACCCGGCGCCGTAGGTCGCCCGCAGACTCAGCTTGTCGATCTTGCCCGTCGCCGCCAGCGGCATGGCCGGCAGGCGCACGACGGCGTCGGGGATCCACCACGAGGCGATCTTGCCGCGCAGGGCGTCGAGCAGGGCCTGGTCGGTGATCTCCGCCCCGTCGCGCAGCTCGACCAGGAGGAGGGGGCGTTCGCTCCACTTGGCGTCGGCCTTGCCGATCACCGCCGCCAGCGACACCTCGGGCAGGGCGCAGACCAGGGCCTCGATCTCGGACGGGTTGATCCACTCGCCGCCCGACTTGATCAGGTCCTTGGCGCGGCCGGTGATCATCAGGTTGCCCTTGTGGTCGATCCTGGCGAGGTCGCCCGTGTCGAACCAGCCGTCGGCGTTGGTCGCCGGCTGCTCCTGGCCGAAATAGCGCTCGATGACGGCGGCGCCGCGCACGTGCAGGCGGCCTTCCTGGTCGCGCTGGTCGGCCAGGGGCGCGCCGGTCTCGTCGGCCAGCATCAGGTCCACACCCAGGGCCGGCCGTCCGGACACCGAGGCCCGGCCGTCGATGTCGCCCAGGGTGCTGAACACCCCGACGGGCGACAGCTCGGTCATGCCCCAGCTGTTCTGGACGGTGACGCCCAGCTGGCGCTCCAGCCGCTCCATCAGGGCCGGCGGCGTCTGGGCGCCGCCCAGGATGATCCGCTTCAGCGAGGGCAGGGCGGCGCCGGTGGCGTCCAGATGCTCGCACAGGCCCAGGAACACCGTCGGCACGCCCACGGCCACTGTCACGCCCTCGGCGGCGATCAGGCGGGCCAGGCTGGCGCCGTCGGTGTGGCGGCCCGGCAGGACCAGCTTGCTGCCCGCCGCGGGGGCCGCGAACGGCAGGCCCCAGGCGTTGGCGTGGAACAGCGGCACCACCGGCAGGATCACGTCGTCGACCCGCGCGGCCAGCACGTCGGCGGCCAGCATCTTCAGGGTGTGCAGGAAGCTGGAGCGGTGGGTATAGGTCACGCCCTTGGGCGCGCCGGTCGAGCCGGAGGTGAAGCACAGGCCGGACGGTGAGGTCTCGTCGAACCGGCCCCAGGGCACCTCGCCCTCGGCGGCGGCGAGCAGGTCGTCCAGGGTCTCGACGACGGCGCGCGGGTGGCGGGTCGCGGCGACGCCGTCGATGACCAGGATGCGCTCGACGCCGGCGGCGTGGTCGGCGACCTCCAAGGCCAGCTTGGCGAGATCGGCGCTGACGATGACGATCCGGGCGCCCGACTGGTCCAGCATCCAGGCCAGTTGGACGGCGGTCAGGCGCGGGTTGAGCGTGTGGCAGACCGCGCCCATGCCCATGATGCCGAACCAGGCCTCCATGTGCGCCTGGGTGTTCCAGGCCAGAGTGGCGACCCGCCGGCCGGCCGTGACGCCGAACCCCGCCAGGACGGCCGAGACCTGCTTGGCGCGCTCGCGCAGCCCCGCATAGGTGACCCGGGCGTTGTCCTGGCCTTCGCGGGCGGTGACGACCTCGGTGTCGCAGTGCCACTTGGCGGCGTGGTCGAGGATCGCGTCGAGCGTGAGGGAGAAGGTCTGAATGCTGCCGTCGATCACTGGGTCGTCATCCTGCAAGGCATAGGGACAGGGATGGGCCGCTCCGCCTTCGGAGGGCCTCCCGGTTCAGAACGGGGTGGAGCGCTGGGCGCGGAGGGTTAACCGATGACCTTCATCAGCCTGAGCCACAGCTGCTGATCGAAGTCGGCGTCGTTGGCGCCCGCGCCGGTGCGGACGACCACCAGCTTGCGGCTGGGCACGACATAGAGGCGGCGGTCGAAGGCGCCGAGCGCGCCCACCAGGTCGGCGGGCGCCGCCGGGATCAGCTGGCCCTCGCGGCGTCCGGCCTGGGCGCGCAGCGTGTAGTCGGCGCCGTTCAGCCACCACAGGCGGCCATAGGCCGGGTTGGCGGCCGAGCGCGTGAACAGGGCGTCGAGCTGGGCCTTGGAGACCACGCGCTTGCCGTCCTCTGCGAGCCCGCCGTGCAGCACCATCAGGCCGAAGCGCGCGACGTCGTGCGGGGTCGTCACCAGGCCGGTGGCGTTGCCGACCGAGGCCAGGGCCGCCGGACGCTGGCGCCAGGCGGTGTCCTTCATGCCCGTCGGCGCGGTCAGCCAGTCGCGGGTGATCGTCTCCAGCGGCTGGCCGGCGGCGGCCGCGACGATGCGCTTGGTCATCGCGTAGACCGGGGTGTTGTAGAAGAAGACCGAGCCGGGCGGGGCCACATAGCCGAACTGCTCGTTCAGGCCCGAACTCATCGTCATCACGTCGATGACCCGGATGCCGGCCTCCTGCTCGGGCGAGGCTTTGGACCAGCCTGCGCCGAGGTACCTGGAGACCGGGGCCTGGATGTCGAGCAGCCCCTTGTCGATGGCGATGGCCGCCAGGATCGCCACGAAGCTCTTCTGCTGCGAGGCGACGTCCTCGAGGAGCGTCCCGTCCGGCGCGGGGCCGTAGACGAAGTTGGCGAACATCCGGTCGTCCTGCGGGGCGGGCCAGGTCTGGTCGACCAGCGTCGTTCCGTCCTCGATGACGATGAAGCCCGTGCTGCCGTGGTCGTGCAGGTAGTCGAGCAGGGCCTGCAGGTCCGGCGACGGGGCCGCCGCGTGGATCGCGGGGGCGGCGCCGGGGGCCGCGCAGGCGACAGGACCGGCGGCGAGGGCGCAGACGGCGGTCGCTGCGATCAGGCGGAGCAGCGCGTGTCGCATCAGCCGGGTTTCCGTTTGGCGGGCGCGCGCCGCTTGGGCGCGGACGACGGCTCGGCGGACGGCGCCTCGGAGATCAGGCGCGGCCCCCGGGCCAGCATGATGCGGGCGACCTCGCCCTGCATGAAGTAGAGGATGTCGCGCGCCGATTGGCTGGCCCGGTCGGCGTCGCGGTCGACCAGCGCGGCGCGGACCCTACGCCAATGCTCGTAGGGGCCCGGTCCGTTGGCGTTGATCGCCAGGGCCAGGTAGGAGAAGTGGAAGCGCGTCTTGCGGCGTACGGCCTCGATCATGCGCTGGCCGTCGGCGCTGGCGCAGCTGGTCATGTCGCCGAAGATCGATTCACTGACCTCCATGATCTGTTCGGCCGGGGCCTTGGCCTCGGCGTCGGCCAGGAGGCGGTCGATCTTGGTCAGCATGCCGCGGATCAAGGTGTCCGAAGCCCGCAGGCAGGCGAAGCGCGCCGCCATGCCATAGAGCGCGGCGCGGACCTCGTAGAGGTCGAAAACCTCCTCGACGGTCGTCGCGGAGACGCGCGCGCCCCGGTTCTCCTCGATCTCGATCAGGCCGTCGTCGGCCAGGGTCCGCAGGGCGCGGCGCACGATCGAGCGTCCCACGCCGAATTCGCTGCAGAGCTTGACCTCGCGAAGCCACTCGCCCGGGGCGAGCTCGCTCTTCTGGATGCGGACCCGCAGGGTCTGGGCCAGGTCGTCGGCGGTCGGGGCCGAGCTCGCGGCCGCGTCCTTCACCTTGGACTTGCCCGATGGTTTCGCTGTGGCTGCCAAAGACGTTTCCTCACACGGACTCGTTGCGCTTCACCGAGAGCCTGCCAGTTCCGTACGCCCTCATTCCTATTTCGCGCGGAACAGGGCGGCAAGCGTTTTGTCGTGTTGAATGTAAAGATTGTTGTACAATATCGGAATCTGGTCTGGCGATCGGAAAGCTCGGAATAACAGTCCTGTCCGGGCCAATTCTCGCGGGTTTCCCGCCCCGGGGCTCGGGCGTCGAGGGCTGTCGTGAGGCTTTCGGGTGCGGCCTAGAGCATGGCGTCCGCACCGTTCCGCGCGTCGCGATTCCAGCGGGGTCCAAGCGGAGCCGTGGCTGGACGGCGCGACCTTGGCGCGCGGGCGACGATGAGGGGGAAGCAGGGGTGCCTGGGCGCGAATGGGAATTGCCTAGCTTGTTTATAACTATCTGTATTTATGGGGAATTTATTCGACAAGATTCCTAAAGGTTGTGACGGTTTTGCAATAATCGAATAAGTAGCGCTTGTCCATTGACTCAACAATTAAGACGCGATTTAGTGCGCGCACCCAACCAGAAGGTGTGAACCAATGCCGACCTATAATTGGAACCTGAACGCCACCGTCCAAATCCAGACCGTGGTGTCTTCCCAGGGCAGTTCGACGAACAACGTCGCCACCGTGAACATCATTTCCGCCGGCCAGACCCTGTGGACCACGACGCTGATCCAGACGTCCAACGTCGGCGTCGTCGGGGGCGACCTGATCATCGGCACGGGCTCCGCGGCCACGGTGATCTATGCCGGCAGCAACTTCACCCTGACCGTGCCGACCGCCCTGACGGGCGGCAGCAACGCCGCCGCCATCACCTTCGGCGCGCCCAACGAGCCGAAGCACGACTACAACGGCCTTGTCGCCAGCTGGACCCTGACCTCGACCTGACGGCTTGAATGCTTCGCCTCAGCGTTCTGGCGCTGGTCTTTGTGTTCTATTCGGGGGCGCTGGCCCGGGCTCAAGATTGGTCCGGCCAGCGCGACATCTCCGGATTGACCATCGACTACGCCGTCAGCGGCGCTGTCGCGCAGGTTGGCGTCAGGCTGACCCTGAACGGCCAATTCGTCGATGACGCCGTCCTCACCTACGCCGCCCCGACCCACAACTTCTCGGTGACGGCCAATGGGATGAGCGCAAGCGGAGCCATCAGCCTAGCGGTCGTTCAGGATCCCAGCCCCTCGAGCCTGGTCGGAGACTTCGCCGTGGTGGACGCCACCGGCAAGAGTGTTCCCTTCAAGGGCGACGTCGTGTCCTGGGTCGCCCCCGACAATTTGGAGTTGTTCAGCGTCAACTACAATCTCACGGGAAACCTCAGCGCCAGGACGGTTGTACTGAACGGCGCGCGAGAAGGAGCCCGGGTCGACTACCTGACGGGCGAGACTCTGCTCTACAGCAGCCTTCTGTTGCCGTCGTCGAATGTATCCGTGACGCCTTTCGACCTGGTGATCGGCGATCTGAAACTGAACAAGGGCGCGCAGCTGACCCTGACGCCGCCCTCGAACCTATCGAACGGCATGGTCGTCCTGGACTGCACTTTCTCGTCCGTGACGATCCCGCCGACAAGATTCACCGGTGCGATCGCCTTCTGGCCGCTTCAGGGGGTGCTCCCGATGCAGCAGGACGGCGCCGTCGTCGGAGATCCAAAAGATGTCGGTTCAATTCGAGCAAGTCTTCGGGTCCGACCTCTATCAAGTCGCTGGCGGCGGCTCGACCGGCTGGTGCGGGTACATGTTCCCGCCCGCTGGCGGCAACCCGAACAAACCGATCTCGCTGGATGACGCCCTGAACGCCTACGGCGGGTCGTTCGTCTTCGCGCCGCTCGCGCCCGGCTTCACCGACACCGACACCGCCAACACCTTCGTCGGGACGGTCCAGGCCTGGCTGGCGAACGGCAATACCTTCTTTGGCCGGTACTTCGTGTGGATGCCGCGGGCGGGGACCCAGCCGGTGTTCGGCACGCCGACCTATTCGTCGACCGGTTCCAGCGGCTTCGCCTTCGCGTTCTCGCAGCAGGCGGGGGGATGGACGGTGCAGAGCCCGTTCAACGCCCTGGTCGGCCTCAACATGTGGCTGTCGATCGCGCAGGGCGTCTTCATCTCGGCCCCGGGCGACGCCCTGCAGTTCTACGGCCCGCAGGATCCCGGCATCAGCTACCGGTCGCCCCAGGCGCTGCAGCTGACCGTTCCCTCCGACTACGCCTTCATCCCCCTGACGGGGAACATGTCCGGCTGCTTCGTGCTGGAGGGCGGCATGACCGTCTCCAGCCAGCTCGGCGGCTTCCTGATCGGCATGCAGTACGCCTATGGCCAGGCCTCGGGCGGCGACGTGGTGCAGCAGTTCGAGCTCCTGGACGTGACCAATACGCCCAGTCTCGGCTACGTGGCGGCGTTCGACCCGCTCGACCCGCTGTGCACGGGCCCGGCCTCGAACCCGGCGATGGGGATCTATCGCACGATCGTCGCCGCGGCCCCGGGGACCTCGGCCCTGGCCAGCCTGTTCCGAACGGTCAACAACGACCCCGTGACGCTGACGCCGCGCAGCGCCGCCGCCCTCCCGACCGGCCCGACGCCCCAGGACGGGGGATTCATCTTCCAGCCCGTCGGTCCGCTGCAGATCGGGGCCAACCTCCTGCCGGTCCAGGCGAACGTCTACATGACCGTGGCGGGCGACTACCTGACCGGCGCGGCGGGGGCGAGCGGGGCCGTGGTCCTGATCCCCGGCCTAGCCGGCACCGAGAACTTCGCCCTGGGTCCGGTCGGCGCGGCGTCGGTGGACGCGCTGCGGTTCGTCGGGATTTCCCCGGCCTACACGCCGCAGTTCCCCCTGCCGCCGTCGGACATCGCCAACCCGACCACCGGCAAGGCCCAGCCGACGCTGCCGGTCACCGATCCCCCGACCTACATCACCAGCTGGGCGCAGGTGGTCCCCGGACAGGGGGACCCGCCGACCTACAGCGCCCAGCCCCAGGGCAACGCCCTCTACGGCCCGGGCGGGGCGTTCAGCGGGAACAGCAAGACGGTCGCCGGAGCCCTGCGGCCGACCACGCCCATCGGCACCGTCGATTTCCCGATCGTCGCCTGGGCCGGCGCCTCGGGCGCCATCCCCGTCGCCGGGTGGGGCGAGTACGAGAGCAAGGTCCTCAGCGCCACGCGCCGCAACGCCCTGCAGAGCCTGGCGCGGGGCCAGGTCCATGCCGCCAAGGCGCTTCGCGCCACCCAGCTGGCGGCTCTGGGCGCGGCCGCCGACACGCCCATCGTCCCGAACGGCACGACGCCGCAGGGGCTGCTGGCCCAGCTGGACCAGAGCGGCGGCCACGCCAACTACGAGGCGGTGATCCTGGCCCAGTCCAACGACCTGGGCGAACCCACCTCCCAGATGTCGTTCCGGAACGTCGACGCGGTGCTGCAGGGCCTGTTCCAGACCAACCAGCTGTTCGCGGTCATCACCAACCCCACGCACCTGGGCCAGTTCGCCAACGTCGTCGACATCGCCGGCTGGAAGATGGAGGCCAATGTCGGCGCCAAGTCCGGCTCGTCCAACGTCAGCAACGTCATGATCATGAAGTTCTGCGAGGGGACGCTGAGCGACCTGGTCGACAAGCCCAGCGCGTGGACCGACCCGGACGACTTCTCCAACCCCGATCCCAATATCGGCGTCGCCGTGCTGTCCCAGGCCCTGAGGCAGTATATCGACATCGCGCTTAAGGCCGCCGAGGGCGGCAACACGCTCTACGCCAACTTCGCCAGCATCGTCACCAGCTCCGAATGGCGGGGCATCCTGGTGCTGGGCGCCGACATCAATCCGACCGACCTGCCGCCGCAGCTGGCGGGCCTGGCGGCCGGGATCAACTTCACCAACTTCCGCGCCCACCATTTCGGCGTCTCGGTCAGCCCGGTCAGCTATGACGGAACCACCCTGAAGATCCCGGGCGCCAGCAGCCTGTTCGGTCTGGTGGACTATCAGCTGCCCGCCTTCGCCCAGAGCGTGGCCGGCGGGGCGCCGCCCACCTTGCCCCTGGCCCTGCCGTCGTCGGGCGCCTACAACTTCACGGTGCTGCAGCTGCAGAGCCTGTTCGAGAACAGCGCCCTGGTCGACTTCCGCAGCCACGTCCAGGTCACGACCAACGTGCTGTTCGGCTCGAAGGTCACCGCCTCGTTCTTCAACGCCACGCGCCAGGCGGCCAACAGCGTGGTCCTGACCGGCTACTACCAGAGCGAGGGCGGGCAGGGGACCTACCTGTTCGAGAGCGACCTGCCGACCGTGATGGTCACCGACAGCAACGTGCTGCGCTCGGTCCTGGTCTCGAAGGTCGTGTTCAACACCCTGACCAACAACGACAACGGGACACCGCCCAGCATCCTGAGCCGCATCCTGATCTCGGGCAGCTTCAACTTCGCCGTCCTGATGAGCCAGCAGGACACGGCGTTCGACCTGATGTCCTACGGCATGGCGGCCGACGCCCCGGCGGCCACCGCCACCGGCGGCCTGATGTTCTCGAACCTGCACATCGACATGTCCTCGCCCGTGGCGAGCCCCAACGTGACCACCTACACGATCGTCGAGGACAACCTGGCGTTCGACCTGGCCAACAGCGTGCTGCGCGCGGGCAGCCTAGTGTCGGGCCTGACATTGCAGCCGCAGGCGTTCCTGGTGTCGGCGGCCGGCACGACGCCCGCCGCGCGGGGCTTCCTGCCCGTGGTGCTGGACGAGGGCGCGCCGCCTCAGACGGCGGTGACCCAGGCCTGGTACGGCGTCTCGTGCCTGATCAACATGGGCGGTCCCGGAGCGCTGGCCTCGGCGGCGGGCTTTAACTCGACCCTGCTGATGGCCTGGAGCCCGCAGACCCCGCAGAGCGCGACCAGCTACGCCGCCTTCGCCGGGCTGCAATTGCCCGGCGCGGCGCCCGGCGCCAGCGCCTTCAGCCTGCAGGGCGTCGTCAACCTGAAGGTCGACACCATCTCGCTGTCGCTGGCCCCGGTGGCCGGCGGCGGGGCCGACGCCTTCACCCTGAGGCTCAGCGACATCTCGCTCAGTTTCCTGGGCATCGCCAAGCTGCCGTCGGGATCGAGCATCGACCTGTTCGTGTTCGGTTCGCCGGACGGGAAGGGCGCCTTGGGCTGGTACGGCGCCCTGATCGAGGACCAGGGCAAGTCGACCGCGCTCGTCGAGGGAGTTTCGGCATGACCCGGGTCCTGTACTGGAACATCGAGAACTTCGCGATCAACAAGATCCAGAACCCCAGCGCCAAGAAGCGCCAGAGGGGCGGGGCGATCAAGGTCGACCTCTCCTCGGCCCAACGCCTCACCTACATCTCCCGGCACGTGACGGAGATGGACCCGGACATCTTCGTCGTCGTCGAAATCGAGACGCCCTACAACAACAACCGCGGCGTCCTGTGCGGCGGCGGCGGCGCGACCGGCGTTCTGGCGCTGCTGGGCAGCCTGCGGGTCCTGGACGCGAACTGGTGCCTGGTCCCGCCCCTGATCACGGGCAACAAGGAGGCCGTCGCGGTCTTCTTCCGCGCCGACCGCGTCACCTTCACGGGGCCGGACCAGTGGAACGGCGGGATCGGTCCGACCGTGCCGAACCTGGCGGTGCCGATGGCCCAGGCCTATCCCGCGCCCTGGAACAACTGCCTGCCTGTCGCGAACTACAGCGCCGCCCGGGTGGAGTTCCCCGGTCTGGTCGGCATGCCGCCGGCCAACGTCAATTTCGGCGTCGATGTGCGCCATCCCTATCAGACCACCTTCCTCGACGCGGGCGGGCGGACCATCAACATCTTCGCGGTGCACGCGCCGGCCAATTTCGCGGGGGCGACCGCCTTCCTGCAGACCATGACGACCATGGCGGCGATCAATTCCGCCGGAGCGGCGAACGAGTTGCGGCTGGTGCTGGGCGATTTCAATCTGGCGCTGCTGCGCGTGGCCGACAGCACCTACACCAACTGCTACGCCCCGTTCACCGGCCTGGCCAATCCGTACACGGTGGCGCTGGAGCCGGCCGGGGCGCCGCCGAACCCGCTGCTCGGCTACAGCGGCTACTTCGCCACGCATATGCGGCCGAGGGGCAACGCCCGTTGCTGGAGCAAGACCGCGTCGGTCGCCTACTATCCCAGCTATTTCTACACCGGCGACAGTCGCGGCTCGGCCAACGAGTCGATCGACAACGTGCTGTACCTGGCCGGAGCCGGCGGCCTGCCCGCGGCGCCGGAACTGACGATCGTTAACGGCGTCGTCGGCTCGCCCTACGACAACGCCGGGGCGGATCCGGGGGGCGTCCCGCAGGGAACCGAGCCCTTCGTCCGAGACGTGAACTGGTACTGGGCGGGACTGAACCCGCAGTGGATGGCGCCGAACGGGCCGGCGCCCGATGTCGCCCCCCAGTTCAACGTGGCGAAGGGCGTCCGCGGCTGGTTCCTCGGCTGGGACGTCTACGGAAAGATCCGCAGCACCAGCGACCATCTTCCTTTGTTCTTCAACGGATAGGGGGCGGCTTTGTCACTCCAGACGCTACAGTCCGCCTTCGCCTCCGCCACCTGGCCGGTGGTGCTGAACGCCGCCTATCTGACCGACAACGGGGTGACGCCGCCGCCGGGCTTCGACGCCTTGCTCAAGCAGGCCTTCGTCCTGGGCGACGCCGCCGGGCTGTCGGTGGGGCAGGGGCAGGTGGGCGCCGTCGCGGGCGACAGCTTCGCCATCACCACCGCCAGCCTGACCAACGGCCTGTTCGGGGCCACCGCGGGCCAGACCTCGGTCACCCTGACCTTCACCCTGCCGGCGACCGGCGGCGACCTGCTGGTGCAGATCCGCACCGACCTGTCCAACTGGACCTTCGCCACCGGCTTCCCGTTCATGGTGGGCGGGGTCTTCAGCGGCCTGAACTTCAGTCAGAGCAGCTTCCTGTTCTCCACCGCGACCGGCGCGGCCAGCTGGCCGGCGGCCGGCGGCGCCACGGTGCCCCTGACGCCCGGCATGACCTTCGCCGGCGCCCTGGTGCTGGACATCTACGCCCAGACCGTCCTGCAGATCGCCAACCTGACGGGCGCGGCGGTGCCCAACCCCTTGGTGATGTCCGGACCGTTCGACGCCTCGACCGTGACCGACGACACACCGTTCCCGGTGATGAACCTGACGGCCCCCCTGTCGGCGGCCACCTTCACCTTCCTGTTCCTGGAGGCCAGCGGTCCCTTCTTCGGCTACGTGATCGATCCGGCGCCGCCGGCCGAGGAACCGGTGAACGAGGACGATCCGCCGCCCGAGCAGCCGATCAGCTACAGCTTCGGCGGGGTGGTCACGACCACCACTTCGCCGCCGCTGGCGCTGGGCTTCACGGTGCTGATGCAGAGCGCGACCAACAACTACGCGATCGCCTTGTCGCCGCCGGAAGGCTCCACGCCGCTGACGCCGGCGAACATCGCCGCCATCGCCGGGGTCAACACCAACTACATCGCCTATGTCCCGGCGCCGCTGCAGAGCTTCTTCACCGAGGTCGCCTTCAAGGGCCTGCAGGTCTCGACGGTGCTGCCGAAGGGCCAGACCATCCCGACCATCACCTCGACGGCGGTGTCGATCGGAACGCTCGACGGGTTCAGCTACCAGCTGATCGACGACCCGTCGGGCAATTTCGATCTCACCATCACCTCGCTCGACCTGCACTGGACCGTGCTGAACCCGACCGGGGTGTCACGCCAGCTCCTGCTGTTCGAGACCACCTTCACCTTCATGCCCAACGTCTTCACCGACGACCAGGGCAATCCCGGCGGCCTGTTCGCGCTGTCGATCGACCAGGACTTCGTCATCCTGGCGGAGTTCCAGGGCCAGGTCTCGCTGGCCAACCTGCTGCCGGCCGTCACCGGCGGCCTGGTGCACATGCCGGACGGGATTTCCGTGATCTTCAGCGACGTGCAGCTGATGATCGATCCGCCCAACACCAGCTACGCCTTCTCGTTCGGGGTGGACGTCACCGTCGACATCATCACCTGGAACGGCCAGCCGCTGATCCGGCTGGACGGCATGCGCATGGCGCTGTCGGCCCAGACACCCCAGCCCACCCAGCCGCCGCCCGTCAAGCCGGCGGCCACCACCTATTCGGCCTCGATGTCGGGGCTGATGGCGATCGGGCCGATCGCGCTGAACATGCTGATCGCCTACGAAGGGGCGGGGCCCTCGCCGCAGTGGCGGCTGCAGAGCGCCCTGGCCGCGCCGCTGGACCTGGGCTCGCTGCTGCGCGAGCTGTTCGCGGTCACCGACCTGGACCGCTTCCTGCCGGACTTCCTGCCCAAGACCCTGATCGTCGACAGCTTCGCCGTCGGGGCGATCATCCCCACCGCCACGGGCGCGGCCTCGAAGTACAACATCTCCGGGGCCCTGACCTGGGAGACGACCGTCCTGCCGGGCCTGCCGATCGCCTGCACGGCCAATCTGGCCCTGGCCTATGACGGCTCCAGGCCCGCGGGGGCCGAGTTCTCCGGCTCGGTGCTGGGCACGATCTCGGTGGCGGCGGTCCAGGGGCTGACCGTCTCGATCGCCTACGCCTTCAACCAGCCCGGCAGCGCCGGGGGCTCGACCCTGGCCGTGCAGTGGGAAGGCGTCACCGGCACCTACGACAGCACCGCCGAGACCATCACCGTCACCCTGAACGGCTGGAGCCTGGGCTCGCTGATCACCTCGCTGGTGCAGCTGACCGGCCGCTCGTACTTCTCGCTGTCGGGTCCGTGGGCGGTGCTGAACTCGATCTCGCTGGACGGGCTGTTCCTGACCTTCCACCTGGCCGCCGACGCGCCGACCACCGTCAGCGCCGGCTACAAGCTGTCGTCGCCGATCAATCTGGGCTTCATGGTGATCGACGGCTTCAACTTCGCCCGCGACCCCAAGACCGGCAAAATCCTGTTCTCGATCTCCGGCTCCCTGCCGCCGTCGCTGGCGTCGGATCCCGCCTGGCAGCCGCTGGTGAGCAAGGACCCGACCAAGGGTCAGGACGTCACCAAGATGCCGGAGGTGCCCGGCCGCGGGAACGCGCTGTTGGATCTGCGCCTGCTGGCCCTGGGCCAGCACGTGTCGATCAACGCCGGCGACATGAGCAGCACCCAGGCGGTCATCAAGTCGCTGGAGAACGTCCCGTCCACCGGCACGGGCGGCGCCAATCCCGTCGATCCCACCAGCACCCAGCCCCTGCAGCCGCGCTACAACGCCGACAGCAACTGGCTGATCGCCACCGACATCGGCCTGTTCCGGGTCGGCGACGACAAGAGCAATCTCTATTCGATCGAGGTCATGGTCGTGTTCAACGACCCGGACCTCTATGGCCTGAGGCTGGGCTTCAACGGCGACAAGATCCCGGTCCTCAAGGACCTGGCCATCGACATCATGTACAAGAAGGTGACGCCGACGATCGGTGTCTACCAGCTCGACCTGGTGCTGCCGGGCTCGATCCGGCAACTGAACTTCGGGGCCCTGAACGTCACCCTGCCGACCATCGGCATCGCCATCTACACCAACGGCGACTTCACGTTCGACCTGGGCTTCCCCTACAACATGGACTTCTCCGGATCGTTCACGATCCAGGCCATCGTCGGCCCGTTCCCGGTGATGGGGTCGGGCGGCTTCTATTTCTCCAAGCTCAGCAACGCCACCTCGACCAAGATTCCCAAGACCGACAAGGGCACCTTCGATCCGGTGATCGAGTTCGGCATCGGCCTGCAGATGGGCCTGGGCTATTCTATCGACAAAGGCATCCTTTCGGCGGGCTTCTCGGTCACGTTCTTCGGCATCATCCAGGGCGTGTTCGCGCCCTGGCACCCCTATGACGGCTCGAACGCCGTGACGGTGGCCGGCGGCGCCGCCCTGGTCGGCGCCAGCAAGGAGGTCCAGGCCGACAACTACTTCTGGCTCCGGGGCCAGTTCGGGATCCAGGGCAAGCTCTACGGCACGATCAACTTCGCGATCATCTCGGCCAGCGTGAATGTGTCGATCGTCCTGGCGCTGCAGATCACCTACGAGTCGTATCGCGCCATCCCGATGTCGGTGTCGGCGTCGGTCTCGGTGTCGGTCTCGGTGAAGATCGATCTGGGCCTGTTCTCCTTCTCCATCAGCTTCTCCTTCGCGACGACGATCTCGGAGGACATGACGATCGGTTCCAACAGCACCGCGCCGTGGGACCCGCAGACCGGCTCGCTGATGTTCGCGGCGTTCGACGAGGCCCCGGCGCCGCTCCGCGCGCTGGAGCGTCCGGCCCGGGTGGCGCTGCAGTTCGGCGGGTCGCCGCGCGTGGCCAGCCTTTCGGCCTCCGCCGTCGTCGACGCGGCCGTCGCCGACGATGTGCTGCCCACCCTGACCATCGTGCTGACGCCGCAGTTCACCGTGCTGGCGCCGGACATGAGCCAGCTGAGTCTGGCCAACCAACAGGGCGCCTTCGTCACCCTGTTCTCCATGGACGCGCCGACCGCGACCGGGGACGGCAACAAGACCGGCTCCTCGTTCGCCGCCCTGTGCGACGCCCTGCTGCCCTGGGTGATCGAGTCCCACCCGGTCACGCCGAACGGCCCGGCCCTGGCCGAGACCCCGGTCAGCGTCGCGACGCTGAAGGAGATCCTGGCGGTCCTGGCCGATCCCGACCAGCAGCCGGCGCTGGCGGCGACCGACATCCTGACGTTCCTGAAGTCCAACTTCACCGTCAACCTGGTCACCACGCCCAGCCAGGCGCAGCAGGATGCGCTGAAGGCCGGGGCGGTGATCTTCCCGGTCATGCCGGGCCTGAGCCTGGCCGTGCCGTCGCCGACCGCGCCCAGCAGCACGGTGACCATCGACTTCGAGGCCTGGACCGCGATCACGCCGGCCTATCGCACGGCGGTGATCGCCGAGTTCAACAAGCTGGCGGCGACGCTGAACAACGAGGTCAACGCGCCGGCGCCCAAGGCGCTGTCGGTGGACCAGGCGCCGGAATCCCTGGCCCAGGTGCTGTTCGAAGACGCCTTCGCCATGATCTCGCGGCAACTGCTGCAGGCGGCGATCGACTGCTACGCCTCGTTCCCCTACGTGCTGCGGCCGGGGGATTCCCTCAATGCGATCATGGCCTTCGTCCAGACGGGCGAGCTCAATCCGCGCTTCACCTTCGAGGACCTGGTCAACGGCAACCAGCAGAACCCGCTCACCGTCGGCGGGACGCTGTACTTCGACGGAGTCACGTCCAGCGTCCAGACGCGGGTCGACGACACGACCAAGGCGACGATCATCGAGTCCCTGTCGGCCATCGCCGCGCGCTTCAGCGGAACGCAGTACACGACCACCCCGGCGGCCCTGATCGTCAGCAACCAGAACGCCGTCAACCTGCTGCAGGCCGGCGTGACGATCACGATCGGCGGGGCGTCCGTCACGACGGCGCTCGGCGACAGCTTCTATAGCCTGGCGCAGGCGCTGAAGGTCTCGATCGACGTCCTGGCGGCCCAATCCAGCCTCTACGACCTGAACACCCTGCTGCTGGCCGGGGCGCCGCTGATCATCCCGACCGTGGTCTACACCACCGTCGCTGGCGACACCCTGGGTTCGCTGCTGGGCCGGTTCGGCGTGGGCACGACGGCGTTCGTGGCGCGGTCGGAGAACTTGGCCCTGGCCAACATCTTCGACCTCAAGCAGGAGCCCCTGGTCCATCTGTCCAACCTGGACCTGCTGACCGGCGACCAGCTGAGCCAGGGCGTGGCGGCGGGCGAGACGGTGGGCCAGACCGCCGGCATGGTTTCGCGCTTCATGCTCCAGGGCCTGCGCCTGCCCAACAACAGCGGCCTGACGCTGTCGCCGAAGTTCCTCTATCCGAACAACCAAGACCAGTACGGCCTCTACCAGCTGACCGGCCAGCAGTTCCCGGTCACCAGCTACGGCTTGTCCTACAAGGTCACCCTGACCCGGGACGCGACCGCCCTGGGTTGGGTGCAGATCAACGGTTCGACCGCCCCCGACGCCAGCGGCGACACCGACCTGACCCAGGCGGCGGCCAATCTGAACGTCGTGCTGACCTGGGCCAAGCAGTACGGCTACAACCCCAGCGCCCCGACGGTGAGCCCCGACCTGACGCTGGCGCCGGAACCCGCGCTGGCGCTCACCCCCCAGCAGTTCGCCGCCGCCAGCTATGCGCCGTGGAACACCTCGGGGATGGACGAGATCGCCAAGCTCACGACGCCGCCCGGAACGTCGCAGACGGGCGGCTCGGGCCAGGCCCAACCCTATCTGTGGCGACTGGCGCCCGCGCTGCTCAGCCGGATCGAGACCCAGCAGGCCGCCCTGACCGAAGAGATGCCGTTGTCGGAGGCCGTGCAGCACCTGCCGGTGTTCGCGCCGGCCACCCTGACGACCGATCCCGCCACCCAGATGCCGGTCGTCACGGCCGTCGATGACTACGTCTTCGCCACCCGGATCGACTTCCAGATCCGCAAGCTGGAACAGGCGGCGGGCGCCCAGACCCCGACGGCGGACTCCAACACCGTGCTGCCGCCCGGCGAGGGCAACACGCCGCCGGTCACCCAGATGGCGCCCAACACCTATCAGCTGATCGGTCCCACCCCCAGCGACGCGGTGCTGCTCGAGCGCATCCTGATCGAGATGAACACCCTGGGGCCGGACATCGTGAACGGCGTGCTGGTGGCCTATGCCGACCAGGGCTCCAACGTCCCGGGCCTGGTCGGCCACGCGGCCTCGGATGTCTACAGCTTCATCACCCGCTCCAACCTCTCCACCAAGGCCAACCCGCCGCCGCCGCGCCTGTTCGGGGCGCTGGCGGTCGAGGACGACGCCCCGGTGCTGATCAACGATCTGTTGAACCAGCCGTCCGACGCCGTCCGCCTGCTGTGGGAAATCTCGACGGTCCAGTCGGGCGGCTTCAGCTTCTACTGGGACGAGCTGGTCAAGGGCGCGGCCCTGCCGCCGGGGCTCTTCGACTCGGCCGGCTACGCCACCCTGACCTTGATGGTCACCTACGTCCGTTCCGGCGACACGCCGGTGGGCGCGCGGCTCAGCAACGTGTGCAACTCGATCCTGACCAGCGCCAGCATCGACCCGACGCGGTCGACCCTGGTCCTGGTCTCGGAGTCCGCTCCCAACACCGCGGCGTTCGACGCCGAGGACACCCTCGCGACGTTCGCCCTGCGCTACGGCATGACGGCCGGCGAGGTGGCGCGCGACAATCCCCAGGCCGGGCTGAACAAGGGCGCCCAGATCGTTCTGGCCGGCATGTTCCACGAAGTGACGCCGGCCGACGTGGCCAGCGGCGACGTGTGGACGACCGTCGCCAACTACTACTCCAAGAACGCCCTCCAAACGATCACCGCCGCCCAGCTGCAGGGCTACAATCCGAACGTCACCGCCGCGCTCTACGCGGTGCTGATGATCCCGCAGGTGACCTATGTGGCGGTCGCGGGCGACACCTTCTCGGGCGTGGCCGGCTATTTCGGCTTGAGCCTGGAGCAGGTGGGGGCGGCGGCCCAGGCCCAGACCGGCCTGCTGGTCGGCACGCCGACGCTGAACGTCGATCCGCAGAGCTTCTCGTCCAACCCGTCGATCGGAGTGGGCAATGTCGGCGTGACCCTGACCCGGGCCAATCTCGACCCGCCGGGCGCCAGCACCGACCCGACGTATGGCCAGCAGTACATGTTCTCGCTGTACTCGCTGCTGGACGCCGGCTTCCTGGGCAACCAGTTCTTCAGCCTGAGCCAGCCCGGCCTGCCCTTCGGCCCGACCGGAGACGGCTCGTCCTCGACGCCCAATCCGAAGAGCGCCCTGATGCGGGCCAACGCGCCGGCCCAGGCTCGGGCCGACATCCGCAACCCGGTGTCGCGGCGCGCCATGCTGCAAAGTCAGGCGGCGTCGGGGACGATCGCCTACCAGCAGGCGCTGACCGTCTACAGCAACAGCAAGATCAACCCCGCACCCGCCAATCCGGCGCCGAACCTGCCGCCGGCCGCTTCGAACCCCTACCGAGGCGTCGGCGGCGTCGCTCAGCTCAGCCTCCGCTGGCTGGACCTGTTCGGCAACCAGACGGTCACGCCGTTCAACACGCCGCCCGCCGGCTACGACGGACCGCTCAACAATCCGCCGATGCCGATCGCCTACACCGACACCCTGGTCGCGCTCAGCCAGTGGCCGAACGTCAGCGCGTCCTACCTCTATACGGGGACCGCGGGCGCGCCCCAACTGCAGATCACCCTGTCCCTGAACACCGACGCCTACCAGCCGGCCAACGGCGTCCCGGCCCCCGCGGCCGCCAACGACGCCAAGGTGTTCGCCTCGATCTACTACCAGCTCAACCAGAACTATGACGGCCAGAACGTGCCCGGCGTCAGCGGACCCGCGGTCACCTTCTCGCTGCTCAACAGCCTGACGGGCGGCGTCCAGGCCATGGACCCGGCGCTGGCGGCCCAGTTCGTCGCCTTCGCCAACCAGTGCGCCCAGACGACGGCGGCGGCGGCGGGCGGCACGGCCCCCACCGGCCCGGTCGGCGTGACCCTGACCGTCCCGATCGACCTGACCCAGGTGGTGGCCGACAATGTGCTGCGCCTGCGCCTGTTCCTGCTGCAGAGCCGCAACCCGCGCCTGGTCGATCCGCGCCTCCTGGACCTGGACGGCGGCGTGACCGTGCAGACCGAGATCCTGCCGTACTCGACCACGGCCCAGGACTCGCAGGACGCCCTGTTGCCGTTCGCCCAGCAGATGGAGACGGCGTTCGTCACCAGTGCCTGGCAGTACCGCGTCGGGGCCGGCCCGGCCGATCCCGACGAACCCCTGGCCAACCAGCTCTACACGGTGTGGGTGACGCGCTTCGCCAAGGCGGGCTCGAACGACGGCCTGACCTTCACCCTGGGCGACGAGCCGCTGTTCTACGCGCCCAAGCCGGTGGCCAAGTCGCAGACCTCGGGTATGGTCACCCTGCCGGCCTATGTCACGGGCAAGGGCCTGAGCCCGGGGCAGGGGGCGGCGACCACCTTCACCGGCGTGGACCTCAACGTCTGGAGCGCCCAGGCCCTGACGGCGATCGACACCTTCCTGTCGGCGACCTACGCCGCCCCGGCCTTCATCGTGGCCGCCCTGGCCGGCCAGGATCCGGACCAGGCGGGCGATCTGTTCGAGATCCTGGCCCAGAAGGCCGCTCTGGCCGAGACCATTTCCGGCACCATCGAGCCGGTGCTGGTCGGCCCCGCGAACGACACCTTGAAGGCGGCCGCCAAGGAAGAGCTGAAGCAGTCCCTGCTGCAGCAGTTGGGCAACGCCGCCCTGGTCACCTCGGTGGCCGTGGTGCCGGTCACCGGCGCGACCACCAACGAGGCCCAGGCCCCCGGCACGGCCAGTCCGCCGGCCTTCTACGGCGCGCCGGTCAACACCGCGCCGCCGCTGGACCTGCCCAACTACGCGCTTTCGGCGGCCAGCATCGCCCTGAACGCCAAGGGGGCCACCAGCACCGACTCGGCGCTGGCCTTCCTGTTCACCTGCTCGGACCCGACGCTGGAGGCGTCGATCCCGCTGACCCTGAGCTATCAGCTGACCCACCTGCAGAACGACATCACCGCGGTGGCGGGGATCGACGGCTACAAGCAGAGCAGCTGGATCGCCTTCACCACCGGCCCATTCGGCTTCCCGATCGGTTCGGGCGCGCAACAGTTCCCGGTGCCGCTGCGGGCCCTGCCGCCGCCGCCGACGGCCCAGGGCCAGACCGGTTCGGGCTCGGCTATCGCCAACCCGACGCCGGCCCAGCTTTCGCTGTGGGACTACACCTTCACCTACACGGCGCGGCGGGCGGCGCAGGACTCGCTGCTGGCGACCGTGTCGTTCAACGCGCCGGTGAATCCCCCGAAGAACGACCAGGATCCGCAGACCGGGCTGTTCGTCGCCCTGGCCAACCTGATCGGCTGCGCCCCGGCGATCTTCGCCGACTTCGACGCCTACCTGACCCAGGTGGCGCCGGACACCAAGCTGGACAGCACTACCTACGTCAACGCCGCCGCGGCGCTGACCGCCTGGAACACCCTGGTCACCGGCTTCGCCACGGCCTACGCCGAATGGGCCAAGCCGGCCCCGCCACCGCCGTTCTTCGCGGCGCCCCCCGTCGGTCCGCCGCCGGTGAACCTGCAGTTCCGCGTCGAGGTGGCCCTGGCCGACGACGCGTCGCCGGCGACGATCGTCGTCACCAACGTCGGCGGGGCCGATGCGCCCGTGCCGGTGATCCTGGTCCTGCCCGACACGTTCACGGCCACGCCGGTGACGCCGCCCGCGGGCGCGATGGCGGCCTATCAGTACGCCAACAAGACCACCGGCGATCCGCTGACCACGCGGGAGGCCAAGGACGCCCAGTCCCAGACGATCGCCTTCCCGGAACTCAGCGCCGTGCTGTTCCAGTCGGCGGACACCTCGATCCAGATCCAGCGCAACGTCGATCTGGAGAACGGCGCCACGACCAACGACGCCTTCGTGTTCACGACGATCCCGGTGGCCTTCGCCACCCCGATCACGCCGCTGATCCGTCACGACGCCTACAGCCTGGTCACGCTGGACCCGCCGGTGACGCCGCCGGCCGCGATCTCCGCCTATCTGAACGAGTTCTTCGGCCAGTTGCTGGGGGCGGACGGCGCGACCTATCTCACCACCCAGATCGGGGCCGACGCCGCCTATCCGCTGACCACCGATCCGGCCAGTCCGGTGATCGACCTGCCGATCGGGCTGATGCCGCCCACGGCGCCGACCTCGGCGGCCCTGACCGAACTGTCCGGGGTGGTCGACGGCTGGCTGCAGGCCAATCGCGCGCCGCTGGCGGGCATCGGGGCGACGCTGAGCTTCGAGGTGATCCTCTACAGCACCCTGCCGAACGCGACGATGCCGCTGGTCAAGATCACCAGCGTCCACGTCCCGATGGACGACGTGTCCTAGGCCCCGGCGAGCCGCTGAGCTCGACCGGGGCCTTTACGGCGCCCTTATGCGTCGCGCCGCCTGCCGCATGGAGCCCTTACGCCGCTCCGTGGTCTGGTCCCGCCGAGTTTAGCGGGAGGCCTTTCATGGCTGATCTGATGTTTCTGGCGCTGGGGGCGGGGCTGTTCGTGGCCTTCGCCGCCTTCGCCGTGGGTTTGAGGCGCGTCTGACCATGCTGGTGAACGTGCTTTGGGGCGCCGGGGCGATCGTCGTCGCGGTCTACATGGTCGCGGCGATGCTGCGGCCCGACAAGTTCTGACGGAACGCATTCCATGAATTGGCAAGGCTGGGCGGAAATCGCCCTGACGCTGGGGCTGGCGGTCGCGATCGGCTGGCCGCTGGGCGTCTACATGTCGCGCGTCTGGAACGGCGAACGCACCTGGCTCGACCCGGTGCTTCGGCCGTTCGAGGCGTTTTTCTACACCGCCTGCGGGATCGACCCGAAGAAGGGCCAGACCTGGTATGGCTACGCCGGGGCCCTGCTGGCCTTCAACCTGGTCGGCTTCCTGGTCACCTACGCCGTCCTGCGCCTGCAGGGCGTGCTGCCGATGAACCCGCAGGGCTTCGGGGCGGTCTCCGAGCACCTGTCGTTCAACACCGCCATCAGCTTCGTGACCAACACCAACTGGCAGAGCTATGCGGGCGAGACGACCATGTCGACGTTCAGCCAGATGGTCGTGCTGACCGTCCAGAACTTCGTCTCGGCCGCCACCGGCGCGACCGTGGCCGCGGCCCTGGCGCGGGCCTTCATCGCCAATCGGGAAGGGGGCGTCGGCAACTTCTGGGCCGACCTGATCCGCACCACGCTCTACGTGCTGCTGCCGCTGTCGTTCGTCCTGGCCGTCGTGCTAGTCGCCCTGGGCCTGCCCCAGACCCTGGCCGCGAGCCTCACCGCCCATACCCTGGAGGGCGCCGACCAGAAGATCTCGCTCTACGCCGTCGCCTCGCAGGAAGCGATCAAGATGCTGGGCATCAACGGCGGCGGCATCTTCAACGCCAACTCGGCCCACCCGTTCGAGAACCCGACGCCCCTGACCAACCTGATCACCGCCGTGTCGATCAACGTGCTGGGCTGGGCCGCCTTCTTCGCCTTCGGCCGTTCGGTCCTGGCCCGGAAGGACGTGCGCGCCCTGGTGATCGCGGCTTCCGTGCTGCTGTTCGCCGCCGCGGCCGGAATCTACGTCGCCGAGGCCCAGCCGGCTCCGGCCCAGGTCGCCGCCGGCGTCGACACCAGCGTCAACATGGAGGGCAAGGAGACCCGCTTCGGCGCGCCGGCCACGGCCGCCTGGGCCGCCATGACCACCGGCGCCTCGAACGGCTCGGTCAACGGCATGCATTCCAGCCTGATGCCCCTGGGCGGTGGCATCGCCATGTTCCTGATGCACCTGGGCGAGATCCTGCCCGGCGGCATCGGCTCGGGGATCGCCGTGATGGTGGTGATGGCCGTGCTGGCGGTGTTCGTCGCCGGCCTGATGGTGGGCCGCACCCCGGAATACCTCGGCAAGAAGATCGAGGCACGCGAGGTCAAGCTGTCGATCCTGGCCGTGCTGGCCATCCCCGTCTGCGTCCTGGGCTTCTCGGCCATCGCCGCCGTGCTGCCCGAGGCGCTCAAGGGCCTGATGCACAGCGGCCCGCACGGGATGTCGGAAATCCTCTACGCCTACACTTCCGGCACGGCCAACAACGGCTCGGCCTTCGCCGGCCTGACCGCCAACGCGCCGTGGTGGGACACCACCCTGGCCGTGGCCATGGCCATGGGCCGGTTCCTGCCGATCGTGGCCGTGCTGGCCATCGCCGGCTCGCTGGCGGCCAAGCCCAAGCTGGCGCCGTCGGCCGGCACGCTGCCCACCCACGGCGGCCTGTTCGTGGGCCTGCTGATCGGGGTGATCCTGATCCTGGGCGGCCTGCAATTCTTCCCCGCATTGGCGCTGGGGCCGATCGTCGAGCACTTCCAGGTGCTCGCCGCGGTCGCCGGCCGTTGAGAGACCTCATCATGACGACCTACGAAACCCACGCCGGGGAGGGCCGGCGCAAGCCCGGCCTCCTGGCCGGCGGCCTGTCCGGCGCCATCCTGGCCCGGGCGACCAAAGACGCCTTCGTCAAGCTGGATCCGCGCAAGCTGACCGGCAACCCGGTGATCTTCGCCACCTGGATCGTGGCCCTGCTGTCGACGGCGTCGGCCGTCGCGGCGGTGGCCGGCCACCAGTCCGCCGGCTTCGCCGTCCAGGTCTCGGCCTGGCTGTGGGCCACCGTGCTGTTCGCCAACCTGGCCGAGAGCGTCGCCGAAGGGCGGGGCAAGGCGGCCGCCGACAGCCTGCGCGCCACCCGCGTCACCACCAGCGCCAAGCTGATCATCGACGAGAAGACCGGCACCATCATCCCGACCCCGGCCCACAAGCTGGTCCCCGGCGAGGTGATCCTGGTCGAGGCCGGCGACGTGGTGCCGACCGACGGCGAGATCATCGAGGGCATGGCCAGCGTCAACGAGGCGGCCATCACCGGCGAGAGCGCTCCGGTCATCCGCGAAAGCGGCGGCGACCGCTCGGCCGTCACCGGCGGCACCACGGTGGTGTCCGACTGGATCAAGGTGAGGGTCACCGCCTCGGCCGGTTCGACCTTCCTGGATCGGATGATCGCCATGGTCGAGGGCGCGGACCGTCGCAAGACGCCCAACGAGATCGCCCTGGCCGTGCTGCTGGCGGGTCTGACCCTGATCTTCCTGATCGCGGTCGTCACCCTGCTGGGTCTTGGCAAGTTCTCGGGCGTGGTGCTGGACCCGCTGGTGCTGGGCGCGCTGTTCATCACCCTGATCCCCACGACGATCGGCGGGCTGTTGTCGGCCGTCGGCATCGCCGGCATGGACCGGTTGATGAAGCACAACGTCCTGGCCACCTCGGGTCGGGCGGTGGAGGCGGCGGGCGACGTCGACACCCTGCTTCTGGACAAGACCGGCACCATCACCTTCGGCAACCGCATGGCCACCGAGGTGATCCCCGCGCCGGGCGTTCGTCCGGAGACCGCCCTGCGCGCCGCCGTCAGCGCCTCGCTGGCCGACGAGACGCCGGAAGGCCGCTCGATCGTCGAGTTGGGCCGCAACCAGGGGATCGTCATCGACGTCCCCGAGGGCGCGACCGCGATCGCCTTCAGCGCCAGCACCCGCCAGTCGGGCCTGGACGCCACAGATGGCAAGGGGGGCGCCATGTCCTGGCGCAAGGGGGCGGTGGACGCGGTCTATCGCAGCCTGGCCCTGGATCCCAAGCTGATCCCGGCGGACCTCACCGCCGCCGTCGATCGCATCGCCCGCTCGGGCGGCACGCCCCTGGCGGTCAGCGAGAACGGAGCCCTGGTCGGCGTCATCCACCTGAAGGACGTGGTCAAGCCGGGCGTCAAGGCGCGCTTCGCCGACCTGCGCCGCATGGGGCTGCGCACGGTGATGATCACCGGCGACAACCCGGTGACCGCCGCCGCCATCGCCTCGGAGGCCGGCGTCGACGACTTCCTGGCCGAGGCCACCCCGGAGGACAAGCTGCGGCTGATCCGCGAGGAGCAGGGCAGGGGACGCCTGGTGGCCATGTGCGGCGACGGGGCCAACGACGCTCCCGCGCTTGCGCAAGCGGATGTCGGCGTGGCCATGCAGACCGGCGCCCAGGCGGCCCGCGAGGCCGGCAACATGGTCGATCTCGACAGCGACCCGACCAAGGTCATCGAGATCGTCGAGGTGGGCAAGCAGATGCTGATCACCCGCGGCGCCCTGACGACCTTCTCGATCGCCAACGACGTGGCCAAGTATTTCGCCATCATCCCGGCGATGTTCGTGGTGGCCCTGCCGGCCCTGGGCGCTCTGAACATCATGCGCCTGCACAGCCCGCAGAGCGCGATCCTGTCGGCGGTGATCTTCAACGCCGTGATCATCGTGGCCCTGATCCCGCTGGCCCTGAAGGGCGTGAAGTATCGCGCCATCGGCGCCGGCAAGCTGCTGTCGCGCAACCTGACCGTCTACGGCCTGGGCGGCCTGGTCGCCCCGTTCGTCGGCATCAAGCTGATCGACATGATCATCTCCGCCCTGGGCCTGGCCTGATGTCCGGTCCGATCCTCCGCGACCTGCTGTTCGGGGCCGGCGCGATCGGGCTGGTCTTCGTGGCGGCCCTGATCGGCCAATCCTTCTGACGACAACCTTCGAAATCCACCCAGTTTCTTTTCTGAAAGAACGACTTAAATGACCAAGTTCGCTTTCCGCCTCCTCGCCGCCGCCGGCGTCCTGGCCCTCTCGGCCGGGATGGCCCAGGCCCAGGACGCCCCGAAGCTGAGCTACAATGTCGGCGTCGCCTCGGACTATGTCTTCCGGGGCGTCAGCCAGACCGACGAGAACCCCCAGGTGTTCGGCGGCGTCGACCTGACCGCCGGCAAGGTCTACGCCGGGACCTGGGCCTCGAACGTCGACTTCGGCGACGACACCGACGCCGAGATCGATCTCTACGCCGGCTTCAAGCCGACCCTGGGTCCCGCGACCCTGGACCTGGGCGTGATCTACTACGGCTATGTCGGCGCACCGTCGGGCGCCGGCTACGCCAACACCGAGTTCAAGGTCGCCGGCTCGGTCCCGGCCGGCAAGGGCTCGCTGGGCGCGGCGGTGTTCTATAGCCCCGACAGCTTCGGCGCCGCCGACGAGGCGACCTACTATGAGGTCAACGGCGGCTATCCGGTGACCGGGAAGTGGAGCGTCTCCGGCGCCCTGGGCCGCCAGACCTACAAGGGCTCGGGCGACTACACGACCTGGAACCTGGGCGCGGCCTACGCCATCAACGACAAGCTGGCCCTGGATCTGCGCTACGTCGACACCGACCAGCACGACTTCGGCAAGCTGTACGACAGCCGCGCCGTCGCCACCCTCAAAGCCAGCTTCTAGAGAGGAAGACTGTCATGCTCTCGCATCTTCGTCCGGCCCTGGTCTCGATGGGCCTGTTCACGGCCCTGCTGGGCCTGGCCTATCCGCTGGCCGTCACCGGCGTCGCCCAGGCGGCGTTCCCGGCCCAAGCCAACGGCAGCCTGGTCAAGGACGCCAAGGGGACGGTCGTCGGCTCGACCCTGATCGCCCAGGGCTTCGCCAAGCCCGAGTACCTGCATCCCCGTCCGTCGGCGGCCGGCAATGGCTACGACGCCTCGGCGTCCAGCGGCTCCAACATGGGTCCGCTGAACGACAAGCTGATCGAGCGCGAGAAAACCGACGCCGCGACCCTGCGCGCCGAGAACCCCGGCGTCGCGATCCCCGCCGACGCGGTGACCACCTCGGGCTCGGGTCTGGATCCGGAAATCTCGCCGGCCTACGCCCGCTTCCAGGCACCGCGCATCGCCAAGGCTCGGGGCATGACGGTCGAGGCCGTCGAAGCGGCGATCGACCGCCACCTTGAGGGGCGCCTGCTGGGCTTCATCGGCCAGCCGCGCGTCAACGTCCTGCTGGTCAATCGCGACCTGGACGGCGCGGCGGGCGCCATCCGTTAACCCTGCTTGGCTAGGGTCGCCGCCATGCGATCCGAAACCGAATCCAGACCAGGTGTCGAACAGCGGGCCCATCCCCGCACGCCGACCAAGCGCAAGGCCTATGTGGTCGACGGCCGCAAGGCCTGGAAGGTCTCGCTGATCGACATCGCCGAAGGCGGCGCCCGGATCGCGATCGCCGATCTGGACCTGCCCGCCGAGGGCGCGTTCCTCGTGGACTCCATCGCCAAGCGGATCCACCTGACCCGCGTGGTCTGGCGTTCGCAGAAGGAAGCCGGCCTGCAGTTCATCGAGAGCGACACGCTGGACGGGCCGGCGGGCGGCAAGGACGGCGCCGTGTCGATCGCCACGCGCTTCGCCTGGCGACTGAACGCGGCCTGACCCTTCAGGACGACGCCTCTCGCTAATCCAGTTAGGCGAAGTTGCGGCGCGGCAAGTTTCGCGTCTGAAATGTTCAGGCAAACGTGACCGGGCAAGTAAGCCTAGGCGTGATCTCCTTCGCGGCCGTCCGAGCATCCGTTTCGCCATTGTGGCGTTTGATGGTGCGGACGCCGCGGCGGCGATCCGCCGTCCCTTGCCACGCGCGCCTGAGATCTCGATGACCGAACCCCGTCCGCCGATCCGTCATGTCAGCCGCAAGGCGCAAATCATCGGCGGCGCGATCGCCCTGGCGGTTCTGGTCGGAATTGTGTGGCTGGCCTGGACCCTGATGCACGCGCCGAAGGGCGAGGGCGGCGGAGCGGGCGGTCCTGGAGGCCCCGGCGGCGGGTTCGGCGGCGGACGGCGCGGCGGTCCGGCCAGCACCGTGGCCGTGGCCACCGCGACCCAGGCCGACCTTCCGGTGATCATCGAGGCCCTGGGCACGGTGAAGCCCGCCGCGACGGTCACCGTCCGGCCTCAGGTCTCGGGCGTGATCACCCAGGTGATGTTCAAGGAAGGCCAGATGGTCCGCGCCGGCCAGCCGCTGGTGCAGATCGATCCGCGCCAGTTCCAGATGGATCTGATGCAGGCGCAGGGGAACCTGACCCGCGACGAGGCTCAGCTGGCCAGCGCCCAGGTCACCCTGACCCGCTACCAGACCCTGCTGGCCCAGGACTCCATCGCCCGCCAGGATGTCGACACCCAGGCCGCGACCGTCAAGCAGCTGCAGGGCACGGTGATGGCCGATCGGGCCGCTGTCGGCACGGCGCGGCTGAACGTCGGCTACGCCCGCATCGTCGCCCCGGTCAGCGGCCGGGTCGGCCTGCGGATCGTGGACGCGGGCAACTACATCGGGGCGGGCGACGCCGGCGGGGTGGCGGTGATCACCACCGTCTCGCCGATCGACGTCGAGTTCACCGTCCCGCAGGACGACGTGCCGCGCATCGCGGCCCGGGCCAACGGCGCCGGCGTGCTGCCGGTGATCGCCCTGGACCGCACCCGCACCACCACGCTGGACAAGGGGACCTTCTCGACCCTGGACAACCTGGTCGACACGGGCACCGGCACGGTCAAGGCCAAGGCCCGCTTCCCCAACGCCGGCGGGGCGCTGTTCCCCAGCCAGTTCGTCAACGTCCGGCTGGAGCTGAACACCGTCCAGGGCGCGGTCGTCGTGCCCGCCACGGCCCTGCGCCAGAGCAGCGACGGCGCCTTCGTCTGGGTGCTGGGCGAAGGGCAGGTCGTCCACAAGCGCAAGGTCACGTCCGGGCCATCGACCACCACCCAGGTGTCGATCATCAGTGGGCTGAAGGTCGGCGAAAAAGTCATCACCGAGGGCGGCGACCGCCTGCGCGAAGGCGGCAAGGTGCAGCTGCCCGGCCAGGCCGCCGGCCGCATGGGCCAAGGCAAGGGCAAGGGAAAAGGCCAGTGGGCCGGCAAGGGCGAAGGGCAGGGGCAAGGCCAGGGCGGCGAGCACCGCCGCCGTCGTCAGCAACAGGCCGAATAGGCCGCGCCGATGAACCCCTCGCGTCCTTTCATCCAGCGGCCGGTCGCCACGGCGCTGTTCATGGCGGCCATCGTCCTGGCCGGCCTGGTCGGTTTCCGGCTGCTGCCGCTGTCGGCCCTGCCGCAGGTCGACTATCCCACCATCCAGATCCAGACGCTCTATCCCGGCGCCAGCCCCGAAGTGATGAGCCAGACGGTGACCGCGCCGCTGGAGCGCCAGCTGGGCGAGATGGCTGGCCTGGCGCGGATGAGCTCGACCAGCACGGCCGGGGCCTCGATCATCACCTTGCAGTTCAACCTGGGTGAAAGCCTGGACGTCGCCGAGCAGGAGGTGCAGGCGGCGATCAACGGGGCCAACAGCCTGCTGCCGGCCGACCTGCCGGCCCCGCCGGTCTACGCCAAGGTCAATCCGGCCGACGCCCCGGTCCTGACCCTGGCGGTGACCTCCGACACCCTGCCGCTGACCGAGGTGCAGAACCTGGTCAACACCCGCCTGGCCCAGAAGATCAGCCAGGTCTCGGGCGTGGGCCTGGTCACGCTCAGCGGCGGTCAGCGCCCGGCCATCCGCATTCAGGCCGACACCCAGGCCATGGCCAGCTACGGCATCACCCTGGCCAACGTGCAGACCGCGATCAGCAGCGCCAACGCCAACAGCGCCAAGGGCAGCTTCGACGGCCCGACCCGAGCCTACACGATCAACGCCAACGACCAGCTGCTGACCGTCGACGACTATTCGAACCTGATCGTCAGCTACAAGGACCAGGCCCCGATCCGCTTGCGCGACATCGCCCAGGTCGTGCAGAGCGCCGAGAACACCCGGCTGGGCGCCTGGGCGAACGAGACGCCGGCGATCATCGTCAACGTCCAGCGCCAGCCGGGCGCCAACGTCATCAAGACCGTCGACGCCATCAAGGCCAAGCTGCCGGAACTGGAGGAGGGGCTGCCCGCCACCCTCGAGGTCAAGGTGCTGGCCGACCGCACCACCGGCATCCGCGGCTCGGTCCACCATGTGGAGATGGAGCTGCTGCTGGCCGTGGTCATGGTCGTGGTGGTGATCTTCTTCTTCCTGCACAGCCTGCGCGCCACCCTGATCGCCGGCCTGGCCGTGCCGATCTCGCTGATCGGCTCGTGCGGGGTGATGTACCTGCTGGGCTTCTCGCTGAACAATCTGAGCCTGATGGCCCTGACCATCGCGACGGGCTTCGTGGTCGACGACGCCATCGTCATGATCGAGAACATCTCCAGGCACCTGGAGAAGGGCGTCAAGCCGATGCAGGCGGCCCTGCAGGGCGCCAGGGAGATCGGCTTCACGATCATCTCGCTGACCGTGTCGCTGATCGCGGTGCTGATCCCGCTGCTGTTCATGGGCGACGTGGTGGGGCGGCTGTTCCGAGAGTTCGCCATCACCCTGGCGATCACCATCCTGATCTCGGCCGTGGTCTCCCTGACCCTGACGCCGATGCTGTCGGCCCGCTGGCTGAAGCCGGCCGGCGAGGAGCACCAGGGCCGGATCGCGCGCAAGTCCCAGGCCGTGTTCGAGCGGGTCGAGGGCAAGTACGAGAAGGGCCTGGCCTGGGTGCTGGAACACCAGACGGCCACCCTGATCGTCGGCGTTGGGACCCTGGTCCTGACCGCCTTGCTCTACCTGGTCATCCCGAAGGGCCTGTTCCCGACCCAGGACACCGGCCAGCTTCAGGCCCGCACCGAGGTCGAGCAGTCGGTGTCGTACGACCGCATGGCGGGGCTGCAGCAGGACGCCGCCAAGGCCATCCTCGACGATCCGGCGGTGGAGAGCCTTAGCTCGTTCATCGGCGTCGACGGCGCCAACAACAGCATGCTCCACACCGGCCAGATGCTGATCAACCTGAAGGCCGACCGCCACGGCTCGCAGGAGAAGATCATGCAGCGGCTGCGGGACCGCGTCGCCGCCGTGCCGGGCGTGCACCTCTATCTGCAGCCCACCCAGGACCTGACGATCGACGCCGAGACCGGCCCGACCCTCTACCGCCTGTCGCTGGAGGGCGCCGACACCGCCACGGTCAAGCAATGGGCCGGCAAGCTGGCCGAGCGTCTGGCCAAGGTGAAGTCGGTGCGCAACGTCTACAGCGACGCCAGCGCCACCGGGGCGGCGGCCTATGTCGACATCGACCGCGACACCGCCGCCCGTCTTTCGATCACGGCCTCGGACATCGACGACGCCCTCTACAGCGCCTTCGGCCAGAGGATCGTCTCGACCATCTTCACCGAGACCAACCAGTACCGGGTGATCCTGGAGGCCAAGCCGGGCCTGCTGACCGCGCCGGAGTCGCTGGGCCTGCTGAACCTGAAGACCGGCGGCGGCTCGCCCACGCCGCTGTCGGCGATCTCGACGATCAAGGAGCAGACCGCCCCGCTGCAGGTGACCCACGTCGCCCAGTTCCCGGCCACCACGATCGGCTTCGACACCGCGCCCGGCGTCTCGCTGGGCAAGGCGGTCGACGACATCCGCGCGGCCATGAAGGACATCGGCATGCCGGTGTCGGTGACGCACACCTTCCTCGGCGCGGCCGGCGCGTACGAAAACTCGCTGAGCAACCAGCTGTGGCTGATCCTGGCGGCCGTGGTCTGCGTCTACATCGTGCTGGGCGTGCTCTACGAGAGCTACATCCACCCGCTGACCATCCTGTCGACCCTGCCGTCGGCGGGCGTCGGCGCGCTGCTGGCCCTGTGGATCACCGGCAACGACCTGGGCGTGATCGGCATCATCGGCATCATCCTCCTGATCGGCATCGTCAAGAAGAACGCGATCATGATGATCGACTTTGCGATCGACGCCCAGCGCAACGAGGGCAAGAGCCCGCGCGACGCCATCTTCCAGGCGGCCGTGCTGCGCTTCCGCCCGATCCTGATGACCACCCTGGCGGCCCTGTTCGCGGCGGTCCCCCTGATGCTGAGCTTCGGCGAGGGCGGCGAACTGCGCCGGCCGCTGGGCATCGCCATCTTCGGCGGCCTGCTGGTCAGCCAGCTGCTGACCATGTTCACCACCCCGGTGATCTACCTGGCCTTCGACCGCTTCGCCCCGGCCGACAAGGGCGTCCACCGCGAGCATGACGACCACGTCGCGCCCGACCGGGCCGATCCCGACCCGATCCCGGGGGCGCCGTCGTGAACCTGTCGGCGCCCTTCATCAAGCGGCCGGTGGCCACGGTCCTGCTGACCATCGGCCTGGCCATGGCGGGGATCGCCGCCTTCTTCGTGCTGCCGGTCTCGCCCCTGCCGCAGGTGGACTATCCGACCATCTCGGTCTCGGCCAACCTGTCGGGCGCCAGTCCCGAGACCATGGCCTCCAGCGTCGCCACGCCCCTGGAGCGGCGGCTGGGCGTGATCCCCGGCGTCACCGAGATGACCTCGCAGAGCAACACCGGCTCGGCCCGGGTGACCCTGCAGTTCGACCTCAACCGCGACATCGACGGCGCCGCGCGCGAGGTGCAGGCCGCCATCAACGCCGCCCGCTCGGACCTGCCGGCCACGCTGCGCAGCAACCCCAGCTACCGCAAGCAGAACCCTTCGGACGCCCCGGTGATCATCCTGGCCCTGACCAGCGACACCAAGACGCCGGGCCAGATCTACGACGCGGTTTCCAACATCGTGGCCCAACGCTTGTCACAGGTGACCGGCGTCGGAGACGTCGAGATCGGCGGCGGCTCGCTGCCGGCGGTGCGGGTGTCGGTCAATCCGTTCCTGCTGAACCAGTACGGCATCGCCCTGGAGGACGTGCGCGCCGCCGTGCAGTCGGCCAACGCCAACCGCCCCAAGGGCCAGGTCGAGGGGGCGGGGCGGCGCTTCCAGGTCTATACCAGCCCCGGCGGGCGCAAGGCGGCCGACTACGCCCCCCTGGTCGTGGCCTGGCGCGGCGACGCGCCGGTGCGCCTGCAGGACGTGGCCGAGGTCACCGACAGCGTCGCCGACACCCGGACCCTGGGCTTGTTCAACGGCAAGCCGGCGATCATCATCCTGGTCACCCGCCAGCCGGGCGCCAACATCATCCAGACCGTCGACAGCGTACGGGCCGTCCTGCCCGAGCTGCGGGCCCAACTGCCCAGCGACATCAACGTCCAGGTCGCCTCGGACAGCACCAATTCGATCCGCGCCTCGCTGCACGAGATCGAGGTGACCGTTCTGATCTCGGTCGTGCTGGTGGTGCTGGTGGTCAGCGCCTTCCTGCGCAGCGCCCGCGCCACCTTCATCCCCGCGGCGGCGACCGTCGTGTCGCTGCTGGGCACGTTCGGGGTGATGTACCTGCTGGGCTTCTCGCTGAACAACCTCAGCCTGATGGCCATCACCGTGGCCACCGGCTTCGTGGTCGACGACGCCATCGTGGTGCTGGAGAACACCCAGCGGCACATCGAGAAGGGCATGGACCGCTTCAAGGCCGCCCTGCTGGGCGCGCGCGAGGTGGGCTTCACGGTGCTGTCGATCAGCATCTCGCTGGTGGCCGTCTTCATCCCGCTGCTGTTCATGGGCGGCCAGGTCGGGCGGCTGTTCCGCGAGTTCGCCGTCACCCTGTCGGCGGCGGTGATGATCTCGCTGGTCATCTCGCTGACCACCACGCCGATGATGTGCGCTTACCTGCTGCGGCCGCCCAAGGAGGGCAAGCAGGAGGGCCGGATCGCCCGCTTCTTCGAGGCCGGCTTCGACCGCGTCCACCGCACCTACGAATACAGCCTGGACTGGGCCCTGGCCGCCAAGCCGCTGGTGGTGCTGATCCTGGTGGTGGTGATCGGCCTGACCGGCTGGCTCTATGTCGCCATGCCCAAGGGCTTCTTTCCCCAGCAGGACAGCGGGCAGATCCAGGCGGGCCTGCGCGCCGACCAGAGCGTCTCGTTCCACGTCATGCAGGACAAGCTGCGCCAGGTGGTGAACATCATCCGCAAGGATCCTGCGGTCGACACCGTGGTGGGCTTCACCGGCGGGAACCGGGCGGGCGGCGGCTTCCTGTTCGTCAATCTCAAGCCCTTGGGCAGCGGGGCGGACGACCGCAAGGACAAGGGCTCGGTGGTGATCAACCGCCTGCGGCCGCAGCTGCAGAAGGTCACCGGCATCAGCGTCTTCCTCAACCCCGTCCAGGACGTGCGGATGGGCGGGCGCTCCAGCAACTCGACCTACCAGTACACCCTGACCAGCGACTCCAGCGACGCGCTGAAGCAATGGGCCCCCAAGCTGGCCGAGGCGATGAAGGCCCGGTCGGACGTCATGACCGACGTCGACAGCGACCAGTCCGAGAACGGCGTCGAGACGTTCGTGACGATCGACCGCGACAGCGCCTCGCGGATGGGCGTCACGCCCCGGGCGGTCGACAACGCGCTCTACAACGCCTTCGGCCAGCGCCAGGTCGCGACGATCTACGAGGACATCAACCAGTACGCCGTGATCCTGGAGTGGGACCGCCGGTTCTCGAAGGGCCCCGAGGCGCTGAACGACCTCTACGTGCCCACCAAGCCCAGCGGCGCGACGGCGGCCACTTCGACCAGCGGCGCGGCGGTGAACCCGGCGCTGCGCGACGCCTCGACCGGTTCGGCCCTGAACACGGCGGTGACGCCGATGACGCCGCTCTCGGCGATCTCCAGCGTCGCCCAGGCCGCCACCCCGACCTCGATCAACCACCAGAACGGCGAGCTGGCCACGACGGTGTCGTTCAACCTGGCCGACGGGGTCTCGCTCAGCGACGCCCAGGCCGCCATCAAGCAGGCCGAGGCCGACATCGCCCTGCCGACCAACGTGCGCGGCAGCTTCCAGGGCAGCGCCCGCAGCGCCCAGGACCAGAACAAGCAGCAGCCGTTCCTGGTCGCCGCCGCCATCGTGGCGATCTACATCGTGCTGGGCATCCTCTACGAGAGCTACGTCCACCCGCTGACGGTGCTGTCGACCCTGCCGGCGGCGGGGGTGGGGGCGATGCTGGCCCTGCTGGTCTTCAAGATGGAGTTCTCGGTGATCGCCCTGATCGGGGTTTTCCTGCTGCTGGGCATCGTCAAGAAGAACGCCATCCTGATCATCGACTTCGCCCTGGAGGCCCAGCGTTCACGTGGGCTGACGGCGCTGGAGGCTGTGCGCGAGGCCAGCCTGCTGCGCTTCCGGCCGATCCTAATGACCACCCTGGCCGCCGCCCTGGGCGCCTTGCCCCTGGCCATCGGGTTCGGGGAGGGGGCCGAGCTGCGCCGGCCGCTGGGGATCACCATCATCGGCGGCCTGATCGCCAGCCAACTGCTGACCCTGATCACCACCCCGGTCGTCTACGTCTATCTCGACCGCCTGCGGGGCAAGAAGCGCGACGAGCGCTATCTCGCCCACATGCCCTCCGCGCCGGAGCCAGTCTGATGCCTGCTTTCAAGCCCCCCTTCTTCAAGACTGGAGTCCTTGCCGGCGCCTCGCTGATCCTGCTGTCGGCCTGCACGGTCGGGCCCGCCTATCAGCGGCCGGACGTCACCGCCTCGGCCACGGCCCTGCCGGCGACCTACAAGGCCCTGGACGGCTGGAAGGTCGCCACGCCCGGCGATCTGCTCGACCGCGGCGACTGGTGGACCCTGCTGGGGGATCCGGCGCTGGACGCCCTGGTGGCCAAGGTCAACGTCTCCAACCAGACCATCGCCGCCGCCGAGGCCAACTACCGGCAGGCGCGGGCCCTGACGCGCGAGCAGCGGGCCAGCCTGTTCCCGGTGGTCGACCTGTCGGGCTCGGTCACCAAGGCCGGCGGCTCGGCCTCGGTCAATTCAGCCGGCGGTTCGGGCAACGCCGCGCGTTACCAGGCCAGCCTCGGCGCCAGCTGGGAGCCGGACCTCTGGGGCCGCATCCGCCAGGGGATCAACGGCGCCAAGGCCGGCGAGCAGGCCAGCGCGGCCGACCTGGCCGGCGCCAGGCTGTCCATGCAGGGCGAGCTGGCGGTGAACTATCTGGGCCTGCGCCAGACCGACGTCGAACTGGCCCTGGTGACCCGGACCGTCGAGGGCTACCAGCGCAGCCTGCAGATCACCCAGAACCGCTACGCCGCCGCCATCGCGCCCAAGTCCGACGTCCTGCAGGCCACCAGTCAGCTGGCCGGGGCCCAGGCCGAGCTCGAAAGCCTTCGCCAGACCCGCGCCGCCTACGAGAACGCCATCGCCACCCTGATCGGCGAGCCGGCCAGCGGCTTTCGCCTGGCCGCCGACCCCAACTGGAGCGCCCGCGTGCCCGAGATCCCGGCCGGGGTGCCCTCGACCCTGCTGGAGCGCCGTCCGGACATCGCGGCCGCCGAGCGCCGGGTGGCCGCCGCCAACGCCGACATCGGGGTGGCCCGCGCCGCCTTTTTCCCGACCATCGGTCTCAGCGCCGCCGGCAACACCAGCGGCACCGATTTCGGCGATCTGTTCTCGGCCTCGGCCAACACCTGGTCGCTGGGCCTGACCGCCGCCCAGACCCTGTTCGACGCCGGCGCGCGCAAGGCGCGGGTGGAGCAGGCGAGGGCGTCCTACGACGCCTCGGTGGCCGACTACCGCCAGACCGCCTTGGCCGCTTTCGAGGACGTGGAGAACCAACTGACCGCGGCCCAGGCGCTGGAACGCCGCCAGGCCCTGCTGAAGACCAGCTCGGACGCCGCCGACCAGACCGAGCAGATGCTGCTGAACCAGTACAAGGCCGGGCAGGTGGCCTACACGGATGTCGTCACGGCCCAAGCCTCGGCGCTGTCCGCCCGGCGGGCCCTGGTGACCGCCACCGTGGCGCGCCAGACCACGGCCGTGGCGCTGATCCAGGCCCTGGGCGGCGGCTGGCAGGCGCCGACCTGAAGGTCGGGTCCGCCACCTTCGGAACCGGCGCCGATCACCTTGAGGTATAGCCCCGCTCGCGAATCGGCGTTCTCCTAGCGGTTCAACGGGCGCGCCGAACGCGAAGTCCCGCTGGTCGGACCGGGGGGTGTCGATGTCACTGCTGAACGGGACGGCGCCGCCTGCGCCTGGCGATGGCGTCGACGGCGACTTCTGGATCGATACGACCGCCTGGTTCATCTACGGCCCGAAGGCGGCGGGCGCCTGGCCCGCCGGCGTGGCCATGATCGGGCACACCCCGACAAACGCCGAGCTCGAGGCCCTGATCACGCCGATCGTCGACAGCGCCGTGACGGCCGCGGTCAACGCGCTCTATCTCCAACTGACGGTCGAGATGCCGGATCTCTCCCTTTCCGGGGATGCGATCTCGCCGACCGCGCCGGCGGGGACCGTGGTGGGGACCCTCGTCGGGAAGACGCCCGGATCGCTCTTGTCGATCAGTCCCAACGACGGCCGGTTCATCCTGACCGGCGACGACTACAACGGTTGGAAAGTCGTGCGGGGATCCGCGCCCGTCGTCGTGGGCGATCTCGATCTTCTGGTGACCCAGACCTATCTGGCGGGCCGGAACAGCCCGAAGGTCGACGCCCTGCGGATCTTCATCACCGATCCGCTGCCGGTCCTGACGACGGCGGGCTACGCCTTCGCCGCGTCCCGCTTCGTCTTTCCGGTGACGTCGACAGGCGGCGCCGGGGCCGGCAATCGGTTCCAGTTGTCGAACACCTATTTCGCGACGCCCGCCTGGACCGCGACGGGCTGGCGCTTCGCCTTCGCCAACTTCTACCTGGCGGGCGCGGTCGGCCCAGAACGCCCCGCCAACACCGCCATGACCATCGAGTTCGCCACGGTCACCGACGATCCCGTCGGCACGAACGCCTGGCCCGTGACCTTCAACGGCGGCTCGACCAGCGTCGTGATCCCCGCCGGACAGGTCGTGCTGTCCGACGAGGTGGTCGGGTTCGCGCCGGGGGGCAACAGCCATGCCTATATCCGCGTCCAGAAGTCGGTGCCGGTCGGCGGCTATCAGCTGGTCTCGATCTATCCGTCCACGGTCGGATCGGACCTCGGCGAAGGGAACGAAGGCACTTCCGCCGTCCAGACCGGCAAACGGCTCGGCGGCGCGATCGCCGTCACCAATCCCGGCTCGACGCAATCCTATTCGCCTTGCTTCGCCGTCGCCAAGGGATGGGATGGAACCTCGCCGGTCTTCCTGATCAACGGCACCAGCCGCCAGGTCCCGACCAGCGACCTCGTGTACCGGCAGGCCCAGCGCGGCGTGACCAGCGCGATCATGCGCGGGCTGGACGATACGACGGGCGGACGGATGGCGTTCGGCAACTTCTCGCAGAGCGGGGCCTACGCCCTCAACACCGCGTCCGAGGCGCCGGGCGCGTTCGCGGCGCGGATGGCCGCGCTCAGGGCGATCGGCAACGCGCCGTTCAATCGCATCGCGACCGACATCGGACCCAACGACATCAACCAGGGCCTGCTGTCGCTTCCCGCGATCAAAAAGGCGACGACGAACTGGTGGCGCTTCTGGCGGGCGCACTGCCCGTCGACGCCAGTGTTCCATTTCTTCGGCGAGCCTTGGACGACCTCGGCGCCTGGGACCTACTGGACCACGGTGGCGGACCAGACGCCCCTGCCGAGCGCCGCCTATCCCGATGGCGTGCAGCCTCTGTGGTTCAACTGGCTGCTGACATCCGCCGATCGGCCCGCCTGGGTCACGGCGATCGACATGAGGACGACCTACGAGGACGGGGGCAGTCCCGGCAAGTGGAAGGCGCCCGGCGTGACGGGAGCCTTGCTGGCCAACGTGTCGGCGGGCGCGCTCTACTGCTCCGTCGACATGAGCGCCGTCGCGGAGCTCGGCGAAAGCCTGGTCGTCGACAACGAGCGCATCTACGTCTCCTCGACGACGGGACCGGCTTCGAACCAGACCCTCGGCATGCACTCGAAGTTCACGGCGGCCCATCCCGCGACCACGCTCGTGCGAACCGCCTATACGACCGACGGCGTCCACCCCGCCGCGCCGTTGATGATCGCCGGCGGCGGCTACATCGCCGGCTTGAAGGTGAGTGGCGTCATCCACTGAGCTGGCTAGACCAGTATCGGGTCGCCCGCTGACTGATGGCGAGCTCTGTCATCGAACGGCAACGAGCGCTGGCGCCGTTTGCGATCTGATTCGCCAATTCCGGGGTCGGCTGCGCCCCGGTGAAATCCAATTTTGGGTTGTTTTCCGGTTCTGGTCTTGCCTCTCATGGCTTTGGCCTGACCAGAAAGTTCTGCCACTTTGAAAAGTGGCATTACCAATCATTGACACATTTCTCGATTGGTCGGATAAGTCGCCGCATAAGGGCGCCCACTCAGACGCGCCAGGGGAGGGATCATGACCACCGTTCGAAACACTCTTGTCCTGCGGACCGCGCTGCTGGCTTCGTGCGCCGCTCTGGCGCTGGGCTCGGTCGCCCAGGCGCAACAGGCCGCGCCCGCCCAGGCCGAACAGGCCCCGGCCGATGACAGCGTCGTCGACACTGTCGTGGTAACCGGTTTCCGCGCCGCCTACGCCAACGCCATCGCCACCAAGCGCGACACCCTGCAGATCTCGGACGGCATCTCGTCGGACGGTCTGGGCCGCTTCCCGGACCTCAACGTCGGCGAGGCCATCCAGCGCGTCCCCGGCATCCAGATCAACCGCGAAGCCGACAGCCGCAACGCCACGATCAGCCTGCGCGGCCTGCCGGGCACCTTCGCCCGCACCACCCTGAACGGCGGCGCCTTCGCCGACCCGATCCTGAACGGCTCGACCCCGCTGGGCGCGTTCAACTCCGACATCTTCACGTCGATCAACGTGATCAAGTCGCCGATGGCCACCGACCTGGCCGGCGGCCTGTCGGGCAACATCGACCTGCGCATCGCGCCCGCCCTGCAGCGCAAGGACGGCGGCTTCGCCAAGGTCTCGTACGAGTACAACGACCTGGGCAACCTGGGCAGCCCGCTGGCCTCGATGGGCTACAACGCCCACCTCAGCGACGATTTCGCGATCTTCGGCGTCGTGGGCTGGAAGGACGAGAAGTTCCGCCGCGACTCGATCACGGTGAACTCGTGGGCCAACAAGCTGGGCGCGATCCAGGTGGGCAACCAGGCCGCCGCCGGCTCCAACCCGGTCTATGACGCCCTGGTCACCGCCAATCCGGGCGGGGTCTACTATCCCAGCCAGACCCGCCAGCTGGTGAAGTACAACCGCGGCACCACGCTGTCGGCCGCGACCGGCTTCGAATGGCAGGTCAACGAGAATTGGAAGCTGGGCGCCAACGCGTTCATCACCAAGCGAAACCTCAAGGATGCGACGAACAACATCCTCTATATCGATGCGGGCCCGGGCAACGGCACCAACACCGGCCTGGTCGCGGCCTCGGCGGTGGCCCACATCACCCAGATCGGCACGCCCTACATCGTCCAGACCCCCAATGGTCCGCGCGCCTACATCAACAGCTTCTCGGCCGAGAACATCAACACCTTCGACTCGGTCCGCTCCGAGCCGGCCAAGAACCAGACCTGGGCCATCAACCCGACCCTGGAGTTCAAGAACGACGACTGGCGCGCCACGGCCAATCTGACGATCTCGCGCGCCCAGGCCCAGGCCAACCAGATCGAGCTGGACATCGTCCAGAACCCCTACCGCAACCTGGGATCGGCTGGGCTGAACGGCATCACCACCTCGGTCAATCTGGGCGGGACCGACCTGGCCAACTACATGGCGACCCTGGTCACGCCGCACGCCACCCACCTGCCCAACGGCGGCTTCCCGATCGCGGCGGCCCCGGCTTCGGCCACCCAGGCCAGCGCCCCGATGCCCGGCCAGGCGGCGAACATCACCGGCGACAAGTTCGGCATCACGGGGACCAACGGCAACGCCGACAACAAGCTGGACTCGTTCCAGCTGGACCTGGAGCGCTCGTTTTCCGACAACCCGTTCCTGACCAGCATCCTGTTCGGCGGCCGGGCGGAGCGTAACGAGTTCATCTCGAGCGGCTCGCGCAACACCTCCCTGGGCGCCCAGACCCAGAACATCACGCCGGACATGGCGTCCCAGCTGGGCTACGCCAAGGACTTCTTCGGCGGCAAGGCCGGCGGCCCGACCTCCAACTGGATGGGCCTGGACGTCCAGCGCGTGCTGGCGGCGATCACGCCGATCAACCCGAACGCCTTGCCCGCCCAGTTCACGCTCGGCGCCCCGGGCGTCTTCCTGACCCCGTACGGCTTCGTCAACAACTACTGGGACGGCAACTACTGGAACAACAACTTCAGCAACGCCAACGACGTGTACTCGCTGTACGCCACGGCGAAGTTCAAGACCGACGTGCTGAGCGTTCCGGTGCGCGGCGCGCTCGGCGTCCGCTACGAATACACGGAGAATGAGATCAATGCGCTGAACTGCAACAACTGCGGCGCGAACATCTCGGGTGCGGGCGGGCCGGTCAACCACTCGCTGAGCACCAAGACCACCAAGAACGACTACGACTACTGGCTGCCGTCGCTGATCCTGGCCGCCGATCTGCGCGAAGACCTGATCCTGCGCTTCGCGGCCTATTCCACCTATGTCCGTCCGCAGCCGCGCGACACCGTGCCGACCACCTATGTCCAGGTGCCGGTCACCCTGACCACGCCGATCGACCCGGTCTACACGGTCACCATCGGCGCCACGGACCTGAAGCCCTACACCTCGGATTCCTTCGACCTGTCGCTGGAATGGTACAACCGTCCGGGCGGCCTGATCTCGGTGGCCGCCTATCGCAAGCGGATCGACGGCTATATCGGCCCGATCACCGATCCGGCGATCCTCTGCCCGGCGAACGGCAAGATCCCGGGCATCGATGTCGATATGGGCACGCTGACGATCGACAATTCGAGCGGCACGCCGGTCTGCAGGAGCTCCAACCAGTTCCCCGGCGCCGGCGGGGGGCTGAAGAACGCCCAGGTCAACATCAGCGGCAAGACCAACCAGAGCCCGATGACCGTCACCGGCCTGGAGTTCAACATCCAGCAGAACTTCGACTTCCTGCCGGGCTTCTGGCGCAACTTCGGCGGCGCGTTCAACTACTCGTTCGTCAACATCGACGGCAAGGACACGGCGGGCAAGGACATCACCCTGCCCAGCGTGTCGAAGAACAACCTGAACGTCATCGGTTACTACGAGTCCGACAAGTTCGGCGTCCGCCTGGTCTACAACTGGCGTGACAAGTACGACCTGGCCGCCGGCAACTCGTTCGTCGGCGACGCCCGCACCGTCAAGGCGCGCAGCCAGCTGGACGCCTCGGCCTCGTACAACATCACCAAGGACCTGACGGTCTCGGTCGATGCGTTCAACCTGACCGACGCCACCCGGTCGGAGTACGAGAACGACCCGATGCTGCCGCGTCGGATCGACTACGACGGGCGCACCTATCAGGTGACGATGCGCGCCAAGTTCTAATCCCCTCCTGCAGGGCCGGGCGTGAAGCCCGGCCCTTTTTCTTTGATCTCCAGTACGAAGAGACGCGTGACATGAAGACCCTGCTGATGGGCGCGGCCGCCGCCTTGGCCCTCCTGGCTTCGCCTGCCCTGGCCGGCGACTACGCCATCCTCGGTCCCGACTACGCCAAGGGCGCCGCCCAGGCCCCGGCGGCCCAGGAGGTGATTTCCAAGGCCAAGGCCGCCCTCGACCGTCCGCCGGGCGCGATCCCCAAGCTGCACACCGAAGGCACCCTGCCGGGCAAGGGCATCCGCGAGATCAGCCTGAAGGCCAAGGAAGACCAGCCGATCGTGCTGAACCTGGCCCTGGCCTGGCGCCTGACCGGCGACCGCGCCTATCTCGACCAGGCCGGCCGCTATCTGGAGGCCTGGGCCGACATCTACGAGCCGTCGTTCAACCCGATCGACGAGACCGGCTTCGACACGCTGCTGATGGCCACCGACCTGACCGAGGCTGACCTGCCGGCCGCGACCCGCGCCAAGGTCGACAAGATGTGGCGGGGCATGGCCGCCGGCTATCTGGACGCGATGGACGCCAAGCCGAAGAACTTCAACACCAACTGGCAGAGCCACCGCGTCAAGCTGGCGACCATGGCCGCCTTCCAGACCGGCGACGCCAAGCTGATCGAGCGGGCGAGGGCGGCCTATCGCGCCCAGGTCTCGACCAACATCCAGCCCGACGGGTCGGTGTTCGACTTCCACGAGCGCGACGCCCTGCATTACGTCACCTACGACCTCGACCCGTTGATGATGGCGGCGCTGTCGGCCAAGGCGCACGGCGAGGACTGGCTGAACTGGAAGGCCGACAACGACGTCAGCCTGGCCTCGGCGCTGGACTGGCTGGTCCCGTACGCGCGCGGCCAGAAGACCCACATCGAGTTCGCCAACTCCAAGATCCAGTTCGACCGCGACCGCGCCGCCGCCGGCCAGAAGGAATACGCGCCCCACCCGTGGGACGTGTCGAACGCCGTGGGCACCTACGGCCTGGCCGCGCTGCTGGACCCGCGTTTCGGCGCGGTGCGCGACGAGGTGTCGGCCAAGACAGGCAAGAAGCCGGCGGCCTGGATCCGGCTGCGCGGGACACAGTGACGATCTGAAGGTCCGTCACGGCCTTCCGGCGCCGCTATTTCAGGCTAGGGTGCGAAAATTCCAGGCTGATAGAGCAACTGCGCCCGTGACGGACCTTCACCGCTCCCCCCCGTCGCCCGAGAGCCTTAGGGCGGAGGGCATGCGCGTCCTCGTCATCGATCCGGATCCCGCGCGCGCCGCCCTCGTGGCCGAGGGACTGGAGGGCGTGCAGCCGCTGGAGGTGCGTCGGGCGGCCACGTTCGACGAGCGCGAGGCCGCCGCCTTCGCGCCGGACGTGGTGGTGATCGCCGCCGACAGTCCCGACCGCGACACCCTGGAAAGCCTGCGCGAGGCCGGGCAGCACAATCCGCGCGCCGTGGTGATGTTCGTCGACCGCTCCGAACCGGGCCTGGCCGAGCAGGCCGTGCGGGCCGGGGTGGCCGCCTATGTGGTCGACGGCCTGGCGCCGGCGCGCGTCCGCTCGATCCTCGACGTGGCCATGAGCCGCTTCGCCCTGACCCAGCAGCTGCGCGGCGACCTGGCCAAGGCCAAGGCCGACCTGGAGTCGCGCAAGACCGTCGAGCGCGCCAAGGGCCTGCTGATGAAGGAGCGCGGCCTGGACGAGGACGGCGCCTATCGTCTGCTGCGCAAGCTGGCCATGGACCGCGGCAAGCCGATCGGCCAGGTCGCGGCCGACCTGCTGGCCTTCGCCGGCGTGCTGAAGGGCGACGCCTCGTGAGCGGGCTGGCCGACCTGACGCTGGGCTTCATCCCCCTGACCGACTGCGCGCCGCTGGTGGTGGCCAAGGCGCGGGGCTTCTTCGCCGAGGAGGGGCTGGAGGTCACGCTCAGCCGCGAGGCGTCGTGGGCCACGATCCGCGACAAGGTGCTGGTCGGCGCCCTGGACGGCGCGCACATGCTGGCGCCCATGGCCCTGGCCGCCGGTCTCAACGATCCGCGGTCGGCGATGCTGGCGCCGCTGGCCCTGAACCAGAACGGCAGCGCGATCACGGTCTCGACGCGGCTGGCGGCCCAACTGCGCCAGATCGACCCCGAGGGCATGGCCGCGCCCCTGATCACGGCCGCGCCCCTGGCCAAGCTGGTCGAACAGCGTCGCGCGCAGGACGCGCCGATCCTGACCTTCGCGATGGTCTTCCCGCAGTCGATGCACAACTACGCCCTGCGCTACTGGCTGGCCCAGGCGGGGATCGACCCAGACCGCGACGTGCGCTTGGTGGTCACGCCGCCGCCGCGCATGGTCGAGCATCTGCGCCTGGGCGAGATCGACGGCTTCTGCGTCGGCGCGCCGTGGAACGCCGTGGCCGTCGACGAGGGTCTGGGCGAGGTGCTGATCAAGGCCTCGCAGCTGTGGCCGGGCGGTCCGGACAAGGTGTTCGGCGTCACCGCCGGCTGGGCCGAGCGCCATGGCGACGAGTTGCGCGCCGCCCTTCGCGCCCTGATCCGCGCTGCGGCCTGGGCAGACGAGCCCGGCAACCACGCCGAACTGGTGGCCCTGCTGTCGCGGCCCGACCATGTGGGCGTCGAGGCCGAGGTCGTGGCCCGGGCGCTGAAGTCCGAGATCGTCTTCCACCGCGACGCCGCCGGCCTGCCGCGTCGCGAGCATGCGCTGTGGTTCCTGTCCCAGATGGTCCGCTGGGGGCAGGTCCGGGCGGAGCTCGACCTCGACCAAGTCGCGGACGCGGTCTACCGGCCCGATCTTTTCCGCGAGGCGGCCCTGTCCCTGGGGCCGATCGTCGATCCCGCGATGGTGTTCGCCGACGCGGCCCCCGCCGGCGGGGGGCTGTTCGACAGCGCGTCGTTCGACCCGGCGAAAGCCTCGAGCTACGCGGCGGCTTTTCCGATCGGCCGAATGCGCCCCTAGCTGCGTTTTGCCCAACTTGTGGGCATTAGCGCTGCCTTCAAGTTAGGCAATTGCACGAAGATCGTACGACGAGACCGTCGTTCGCACTGCACCGCAACATGGTGCGTGACTCCGTCAGCAGCCTGAAGTTCCACTGACATCAAGCCTTCGGACAACGGCGTTCGTGGCTGCCAGAGACGACCGCTCGGATGCGGTCACCCGCCCGGGGCGATGACGCCCCGCTCTCGCAGACACGCAACATCCGAGGCGCATCATGATCTCTCGTGATTTCCTGAAGGCCGGCCACACGCCGACCCTGTTCGCCGCGTTCCTGTATTTCGATCTCAGCTTCATGGTCTGGGTGATCCTGGGCCCGCTCGGCGTGGCCATCGCCAAGGAGTTCCACCTCGACCCCGCCCAGAAGGGCCTGATGGTCGCCATCCCGGTCCTAGCCGGCGCGGTGCTGCGGCTGGTCAACGGCGTGCTGGTCGACCGCATCGGTCCCAAGAAGACCGGCATGATCGGCCAGCTGATCGTGTTGGCCGGCCTGGTCGGGGCCTGGGCCCTGGGCATCCACGACTATCACCAGGTCCTGGCCCTGGGCCTGATCCTCGGCGTGGCCGGCGCCTCGTTCGCCGTCGCCCTGCCGCTGGCCTCGCGCTGGTATCCGCAGGAGCACCAGGGCCTGGCCCTGGGCATCGCCGGCGCCGGCAACAGCGGCACCGCCCTGGCGGCCCTGTTCGCGCCGATCCTGGCCAAGACCTTCGGCTGGCAGAACGTGATCGGCCTGGCCGCCGCGCCGCTGGCCGTGGCCTTCGTGGTCTACATGCTGCTGGCCAAGGACGCGCCGGAACAGCCCGCGCCCAAGAAGCTGACCGAGTATCTCGACGTCCTGAAGGTTCCGGACGCCTGGTGGCTGATGCTGCTGTACGCCGTCACCTTCGGCGGCTTCGTGGGCCTGGCCTCGTCCCTGACCATCTACTTCAACGCCGAATACGGCCTGGACCCGGTGATCGCCGGCTTCTTCACCGCCGCCTGCGTGTTCGCCGGCTCGTTCATCCGCCCGGTCGGCGGGGCCCTGGCCGACCGCTTCGGCGGGGTGCGGACCCTGACCTTCGTCTTCGCCCTGGCCGCCGCCGGCCTGTCGGTCGCCAGCTTCCAGCTGCCCTCGGCCTGGGTCGCCCTGGCGGTGCTGATGTTCTCGATGCTGGCCCTGGGCGCCGGCAACGGCGCGGTGTTCCAGCTGGCGCCCCAGCGGTTCCGCAAGGAGATCGGCGTCATGACCGGCCTGATCGGCATGACGGGCGGCATCGGCGGCTTCTACCTGGCCTCGTCCCTGGGCATGGCCAAGAAGATGACCGGTTCCTACCAGGTCGGCTTCCTGGGCTTCGCGGCCCTGGCGGTGTTCGCCCTGGTCGCCCTGACCGGCCTGAAGGCCCGCTGGCGCGCGGTCTGGCCGACCCTGCACGGCGGCGACGCCCGTCCGATCCGCGTCTGACCTTCCTCTTCCAGTGAGCAGAACCATGACCAAGGAAAAGCTGGTCGTCATCGGCAACGGCATGGCCGGTTGCCGGGCGGTCGAGGAAGTCCTCAAGCGCGATCCCGACCGCTACGAGATCGCGATCTTCGGGACCGAGCCGCGGGTGAACTACAACCGCATCATGCTGTCGCCGGTGCTGGCGGGCGAGAAGAGCTTCGCCGACATCGTCATCAACGACGAGGCCTGGTACGCCGACAACGCCATCACCCTGCACGCCGGTCGCGCCGTCACGGCGGTCGACCTGGAAGGCCGCAAGGTGGTCGCCGAGGGCGGGCTCGAGGTCGCCTACGACAAGCTGATCCTGGCCACGGGGTCCGACCCGTTCCGCCTGCCGCTGCCGGGCATCGACCTGAAGGGCGTGGTCACCTTCCGCGACCTGGACGACGTCGAGGCCATGGTCGCCGCCTCCAATAGGCCCGGCGCCAGGGCCGTGGTGATCGGCGGCGGCCTGCTGGGCCTCGAAGCCGCCTACGGCCTGGCCCGGCGCGGCATGGCCGCCACGGTCGTCCACCTGATGGACGTGCTGATGGAGCGCCAACTGGACGAAAGCGCCGGCTTCCTGCTGCGCGAGGCCTTGGCCGAGCGCGGCGTCGAGACCGTGCTGGGCGCTCACTCGGAAGAGATCGTCGGAGCGGACGGCCAGGTCACCGGCCTGAAGCTGAAGGACGGCCGCACCCTGCCGTGCGATCTGCTGGTCATGGCCGTGGGCATCCGTCCGAATTCGACCCTGGCCCGCAACGCCGGCCTGGCGGTCAATCGCGGCGTGCTCGTCGACGACGCCATGCGCACCTCCGACCCGGCGGTGTTCGCCGTGGGCGAATGCGCCGAGCACCGGGGGAACTGCTACGGCCTGGTCGCGCCCATCTGGGACATGTGCCGCTCGCTGGCCGAGTCCATGACCGACGGGGAGGGGGCCTACGAGGGCTCGGTCCTGTCGACCCGGCTGAAGGTGTCGGGCGTCGACGTCTTCTCAGCCGGCAAGTTCTCGGGCGGCGAAGGCTGCGAGGACATCGTGTTCCGCGACGCCGGGCGCGGCGTCTACAAGCGCGTGGTCATCGAGGACGGCAAGGTGGCGGGGGCGGTGCTGTTCGGCGACGCCGCCGACGGCAACTGGTACTTCGACCTGATGCGGTCGGGCGCCAGCGTGACCGACATCCGCGAGACCCTGATCTTCGGCCAGGCCATCACGGAAGGGCTGTTCGGCCTGGACCCTAACGCCGCCGTTGCGGCCATGCCCGACACGCAGGAAATCTGCGGCTGCAACGGCGTCTGCAAGGGTGCGATCGTCGGCGCCATCACCGCCCAGGGCCTGACCACCCTGGACGACGTCAAGGCGGTGACCAAGGCCTCGGCCTCGTGCGGCTCGTGTACGCCGCTGGTCGAGCAGGTGCTGAAGCTGACCCTGGGCGACGGCTTCAAGGAGCAGACCGGCCCCAAGCCGATGTGCAAGTGCACGTCCAAGCCGCACTCCGACGTCCGCAAGGCGATCGTGGAGTGGGAGCTGAAGTCCATGCCGGCGGTCATGCAGGCCCTGGAATGGACCACGCCCGACGGCTGCGCCTCGTGCCGTCCGGCCCTGAACTACTACCTGCTGTGCGCCTGGCCGTCGGAGTATCGCGACGACAAGCAGTCGCGCTTCATCAACGAGCGGGTCCACGCCAACATCCAGAAGGACGGCACCTACAGCGTCGTTCCGCGGATGTGGGGCGGCATGACCACGCCCGACGAGCTGCGGGCCATCGCCGACGTGGCGGACAAGTTCGCCATCCCGGCGGTCAAGGTCACGGGCGGCCAGCGGATCGACCTGCTGGGCGTCAAGAAGGACGACCTGCCGGCCGTCTGGGCCGACCTGAACGCCGCGGGCATGGTCAGCGGCCACGCCTACGCCAAGGGCCTGCGCACGGTGAAGACCTGCGTCGGCAGCGACTGGTGCCGGTTCGGCACCCAGGACTCCACGGGGCTGGGCATTCGCCTGGAGAAGTTCCTGTGGGGTTCGTGGGCGCCGGCCAAGGTCAAGCTGGCCGTGTCGGGCTGTCCGCGCAACTGCGCCGAGGCCACCTGCAAGGACTTCGGCGTGGTCTGCGTCGACAGCGGCTACGAGATCCACATCGGCGGCGCCGCCGGCCTGCACATCCAGGGCACCCAGGTGCTGACCCGGGTGGCGACCGAGGACGAGGCCGTCTGGGTCATCGCCGCAGCCATGCAACTGTACCGCGAGGAGGGCTGGTACCTGGAGCGGGTCTACAAGTGGATGGCGCGCGTGGGGCTGGAGAGCATCCAGGACAAGGTCACCGATCCGGACCAGCGCAAGGCCCTCTACGACCGCTTCGTGTTCTCGCAGCGCTTCGCCCGCCTCGATCCGTGGGCCGAGCGCGTGGCCGGCCGCCACACCGAGGAATTCACCCCCATGAGCCGCCGGATGGAGTTCGTCCCCGCATGAACGCGCACGTGAAAGTCCCGGTCTGGGTGGATGTCGGCGCGGTCACTGACGTGCCCCGTCGCGGCGCGCGCCGGGTGCCCAGCCCGCGCGGCGACATCGCCATCTTCCGCACCGGCGACGGCGAGGTGTTCGCCCTGATGGACGCCTGTCCGCACAAGGGCGGGCCGCTGAGCCAGGGCATCGTCCACGGCCGGGCGGTGACCTGCCCGCTGCACAGCTGGAACATCGACCTGGCCTCGGGCGAGGCCATGGGCGCCGACAAGGGCAAGGGCTGCACCCCCGTGGTGCCGCTGGAGGTCCGCGACGGCCGCCTGCTGCTGAGCCTCGACGTCCATGGCTGACGGATCGGCCGTCCCGAACGTCAAGACGACCTGCCCCTATTGCGGGGTGGGTTGCGGCGTCTCGGGCGCGGTCGCCCAGGAACGGGCCCTGTCGGTGTCGGGCGACAAGGCCCACCCGGCCAATCTCGGCCGCCTGTGCTCTAAGGGCACGGCGTTGGGGGCGACGGTGGGGCTGCAGGGCCGGCTGCTGGAGCCGACGATCAACGGCAAGTCGGCGAGTTGGAGCGACGCCACGGCCCTGGTCGCCAGGCGCTTCAAGGACACCATCGCCAGGCACGGCCCCGACAGCGTGGCCTTCTACGTCTCGGGCCAACTGCTGACCGAGGACTACTACGTCGCCAACAAGCTGATGAAGGGCTTCATCGGTTCGGGCAACATCGACACCAACAGCCGCCTGTGCATGGCCTCGGCCGTGGCGGCCCACAAGCAGGCCTTCGGCGCCGACCTGGTGCCCGGCTGCTACGAGGACCTGGACCTGGCCGACCTGGTGGTGTTCAGCGGCCACAACGCCGCCTGGACCCATCCGGTGCTGTTCCGGCGCATGGAGGCGGCGAGGGCGCGGGGCCAGAAGCACGTGGTCATCGATCCGCGCCGCACCGACACCGCCGAGGGCGCGGACCTGCACCTGGCGATCGCCCCGCAGAGCGACGTGCGTCTGTGGAACGGCCTACTGGCCCACCTGATCCGCATCGACGCCGTCGACCGCGACTACATCGCCGCTCACGTGAACGGTTTCGCGGAAGTCGTGGAAGCGCTTGAGGAATTGGACCAGTCGCCGGCCGCCGTCGCCACCGATTGCGGCGTGCCGGTCGAGGATGTGCTAACCTTCTTCGACCTGTTCGCGGCCCACGAGCGTACGGTCAGCCTGTTCTCGATGGGCGCCAATCAGTCGGCCCAGGGCACCGCCAAGGGGCTGTCGATCCTCAACGTCCACCTGGCCACTGGACGGATCGGAAAGCCGGGCGGTTGCCCGTTCTCGATCACCGGTCAGCCCAACGCCATGGGCGGGCGCGAGACCGGCGGCATGGCCAACACCCTGGCCGGCCACATGGACTTCGCCCCGGCCGACCGCGACCGCGTGGCCCGCTTCTGGGGCGCGCCCGACACAGCCCGCGCGCCGGGCCTGAAGGCCGTCGACATGTTCGAGGCCATCCACGCCGGCAAGATCAAGGCCGTCTGGGTGATGGCCACCAACCCCGCCGTCAGCCTGCCGGACGCCGGCCGGGTGCGCGAGGCGCTGGAGCGCTGTCCGTTCGTGGTGGTGTCCGACTGCGTGGAGACCGACACCACGGCCTTCGCCGACGTCAAGCTGCCGGCCCTGGCCTGGGGCGAGAAGGACGGCACGGTCACCAATTCCGAGCGCCGGATCTCGCGCCAGCGGGCCCTGTTCTCGGCGCCCGGCCAGGCCCGCGCCGACTGGCGGATCGTGGCCGATGTGGCCAAGGCCATGGGCTTCGACGGCTTCGGCTGGGCCAGCAACGCCAGCGTCTTCCGCGAATGGGCGCGCCTGACGGCCTACGAGAATACGGATCGCGTCCTGAACCTGTCCGGACTTTCGGCTTTGACGCCAGAGGCTTACGCCGAACTTCTGCCGGTGCAGTGGCCGGTGGCGGCGGACGGGCGGGGCACGCCGCGGCTGTTCGTGAGCGGACGCTTCCAGACCCCTGACGGCCGCGCCCGCATGGTCCCGACCCGGCCGAAGGGGCCGGCCGACGCGGTCGACGCGGCCTATCCGATGTCGCTGAACACCGGCCGCATCCGCGACCAGTGGCACACCATGACCCGCACGGGCCTGGCGCCGGACCTGTGCCGCCACGCACCCGAGCCGTTCGTCGAGGTCCACCCCGCCGACGCCGAGGCCCTGGGGGTCAAGGACGGCGCCCTGGCGCGGGTGATCACGACGCGCGGGGAGGCCGTGGCCCTGGCCAAGGTCACCGACCGCCAGCGGTCGGGCGGCCTGTTCATGCCCATGCACTGGACCGACGCCTTCGCGCCGTCGGGCCGCGCCAACCCCCTGGTCGCACCGAACCTGGACCCCACGTCCGGCCAGCCGGAGTTCAAGCACACCCCCGCCCGGATCCGCGCCTATCGCGAGACCTGGAAGGGTTTCTTCCTCACGCGGGACAGCCTGTCTCTACCCCCCGGGCTGGACCTCGTCTGGCGGCGTATCCCCCACGACGCCTGCCAGCAACACGAGTTCGCCGGCCGAGGCGGCGAGGTCGAGCGCGCCGCCTTGCGCAAGGTCCTCGCCAAGGGCCTGACCGGCGAACTCGTGACCTACGAGGACGCCGCCACTGGCGCGCGGCGCGACGCCTGGGTGCAGGACGGCCGGCTGACGGCGGTGCTGTACGTCACCCTGACCGGCCGCCTGCCGCCGCGCGACTGGCTGGCCGAGCTGTTCGCCGAGCCGGTGCTGAACGCGCAGGCCCGCTCGGCCCTGCTGTTCGGCCGCCCGCCCGGCGCGCCGGCCGACAAGGGGCCGCTGGTCTGCGCTTGCCTGAAGGTGGGCGCCAAGGTCGTGCAGGCCGCCATCGCCGCCGGCGCCGCCAGTCCCGACGCGGTCGGCGCCGCCACCGGGGCGGGGACCAATTGCGGGTCCTGCCGTCCCGAGATCGCCCGGATGATCGCCGCGTCAGTTTCCGTCTCCAGCAAGGAGCCCGTCCATGTCTAGCGCTCAAGTCCTGCTCGTCGGCGCCGGTCCCGGCCCGGTCGACCTGATGACCCTGCGGGCTGTCCGGGCCGTCGAGGGCGCCCAGGCGCTGCTCTACGACGCCCTGATCAGCGAGGAAGCCATCGCCCTGGCCCCGCCCGGCTGCGTGCGCATCCAGACGGGAAAGCGGGCCGGCAAGCCCAGCATGCACCAGGATGAGATCAACCGCCTGATGCTGCGCCTGGCGCGCAAGGGCCTGCGGGTGGTGCGACTGAAGGGCGGCGATCCTTCGGTGTTCGGCCGGGTGGGCGAGGAGTCCGCTTTCCTGCGCGAGCACGGGGTGTCGGTCGAGGTGGTGCCCGGCGTCACCGCCGCCTGCGCCGCCGCCGCCCAGTTCGGCTTCCCCCTGACCCACCGCGGCGAGGCCCGGCGGGTGGTGTTCACCACGGCCCGGCTGGAGGCCGGTGCGCTGAGCGGCGACTGGAGCGCCGCCGGCGACCCCGAGGCGACGATGGCCGTCTATATGGGCGGCGAGATGGCCGGCGCTCTCTGCGAGCGGATGGTCGCCGCGGGCCGTGCGCCCGGCACGCCCGCCGTGGCGGTCGAGCAGGCGGGCGGGGCGGACGCCCGCATCACCCACGGCACGCTGGCGACCCTCGGCGATCGCCTGGGCGGCCAGGGCGGTCCGGTGGTCATCGTGGTCGGTGAAGTGGCGGCCCAGGCGCTGGGCGCGGTGGCGGACGAGGCGCTTGTGGCGCGAACGGCCTGATGCCGCCGGGGACATGCCCTTGCGGCGTGTCCCCAGAACCTGGCTCCGTGGATGCGGATGGGGACACGCCCAAGGGCATGTCCCCGGCAGCGCCCCCGGCCGGGCTTGACGGATCGCCCCATTCCACCCGCCCATGAGCTCATGGGGACCACGACACCGACTCAGAGCCCGATCGCCCGCGCCCTGGCCAAGGCGCCGCCGTGGGCCTTCGCCCTCTACGGCGGGCTGGCGGCCTTCGCGGCCTATTTCTCGATGTTCGCCTATCGCAAGCCGTTCACGGCCGCGCACTACGAGCACATGGCCGGCTGGCCGCTGGCCATCGACTTCAAGGTCGCCCTGGTGATCGCCCAGGTCGCCGGCTACGCGGTGTCCAAGATCATCGGCATCAAGGTGATCTCGGAGATGCGGCCCGAGCGGCGCTGGATCGCCATCCTGGCGCTGATCGGCGTGGCCGAGCTGTCGCTGCTGGGCCTGGGCGGCGGCCCGGCGGCGATCGGCCCGCTGGCCCTGTTCGTCAACGGCCTGTGCCTGGGGATGATCTGGGGCCTGGTGTTCGGCTTCGTCGAGGGGCGGCGGCTGTCGGAGGTGCTGGGGGCCATGCTGTGCGCCAGCTTCATCCTGGCCTCGGGCGTGGTGAAGTCGGTGGGCAAGAGCCTGCTGCTGCAGGGCGTCGACGAGCGCTGGATGCCGGCCCTGGCCGGGCTGCTTTTCACCCCGCTGCTGCTGCTGGCCGTGGCGGCCCTGACTCAGCTGCCGCCGCCGTCGCCGGCCGACGAGGCCGCCCGGGTGCGCCGCGCGCCCATGGACGCCAAGGCCCGCGCCGCCATGTTCGCCGCTCACGCCCCGGCCCTGGTCCTGCTGGTGGCGGTCTATGTGGTGCTGACGGCCTTGCGCGACTTCCGCGACAACTTCGCCGCCGAGATCTGGGCCGAGCTGGGCTTCAAGAACGCCGCTGCAATCTTCTCGCTGTCCGAAATCCCGGTGGCGGCCATCGTGCTGGTGGGCTTAGGCGTGCTGAGCCTGGTGCGCGACAACCGCCGGGCGGTCGGCTTCAACTTCGCCTTCGTGGCCCTGGGCTTCGCCCTGCTGGGCCTGGCGACCCTGGGCTGGCGCCTGGGCCTGATCGGCCCCGTGGCCTGGATGATCGCGACGGGGGCGGGCGTCTACATGGCCTACACGCCCTTCAACGGCATGCTGTTCGACCGGCTGATCGCCGCGACGGGGCAGGTGGGGACGGCCGGCTTCCTGATCTATGTCGCCGACTCCTGCGGCTATGTCGGCAGCGTCTCCCTGCTGCTGACCCGCTATTTCGCGCACCTGGACCTGGCCTGGAGCGGGTTCCTGGCCAATGTGGCCTACGGGACCTGCGTGTTCGGCCTGATCGGCACGGCGGCGGCCTGGCGGCTGCTGAGGTTGCCCAAGCCCGGCTGACGGTTCGCTCCTGGATTGTGCTGCGGCCCGAGTTCGCGCAAGCTTCGCCTTTCGCAACGCCGCCGCCGGAGCCGCCATGTCCACGATCCAGGAAATCCAGATCGCCGTCGACCCCACCACCCTGGCCGCTCTCAAGGACCTGGGCTACGCGCTCTATGCGCTGCGGGCGATCGACACCAACAACGCCGGGGCCAAGGCGCTGGTCTGGGCGGCGGTCGGGGACTTCCTGAGCCAGACCACGCTCGCGATCCCATCGACCTTGCAGGCCCATGTGACGACAAGCGGAAGCGTGATCGACGTATCGGTCGGCGCCGACGTGGTGCTGGGCGACGTGTTCACCTACGTCGCCGGCGGCCCGCCCACGGTGACGCCGGGCGGCAATCCCCGGGGCGTGACCGTGCTCAACGGCACGACCGACCCGTTGACGGCGGGTCTCGGCGCGGGCCCGACCACGCCGTTCGTGTCGGCGCCGCTCTACGGCCTGGGCGGCGACATCTTCGCGCCGAAGGACAGTTTCCTGGTCACGTTCTCGACCGCCGGCCTCGGCCCCGGCGCCGTGCTCAACACCTCGAGTTCGCAAAGCCTGCTGATCGACATGACCGGCCAGGCGCAGGTCGCCGTCAGCTTCGACATCAACAAGGGTTGGAGCTACGGCGGGGCGAGCTGGGGGCGGACCGTGCCGGCGGGCGCGAACCTGCAGAAGACGCTGATCACGACCATGCCGATGGCCAAGCGGGCCTAGCCGTCCAGCATCGCCTCCAGGGCCAGGACGGTGGTCCAGTTCCGGCCGGTGATCCGCGCGCCCAGGGTCTTCTCGACCAGGCTGTTGGTCAGTTTCGAGCCGCCGACGCCGTCGGGATAGACGGCGTAGAGCTGGCGGCTTTCGGCCCGCACCTGCTCGCGGCCGCGGATGGCCGCGCGCAGGGCGCCGACGGCCTTCTTGTCCGGGGCGTCCTTCAGGAACAGGGTCATCAGCCAGCCCGGGTCCTGGGCGGCGAACTCGGGGAACGGGTTGGCGGCGACCAGGGCGCGCCAGGCGTCGGCGGTGCGGACATAGACGTCGGTGCGCAGCGAGAAGCGGTCCATCAGCGCGGTCTCGATCTGGGTCTGCAACTCGGCGCCCGTCTGTCCGCCGCTGGCGAACACCAGGTCGCCGACCTTGGGACCGGTGCGCGCGTCCGCATGGCCCAGCTCGGTCAGCAGGGTGGTCAGCTCTTCGGCCGCGACCTGACGGTTTCCGGCGGCGTTGACGCCGCGCAGCAGGGCGATGTGGACGGTCATGGGCGGGCCTTTCGAACGAGGCGGTTGTCTAGACCTTCCGGGCCGCGGCGTCGCGATGGATTTACGCCTTGGCCAGCGCTTCGAAGCCGCGTTCGAGGTCGGCCTTGAGGTCGGCGATGCTTTCCAGGCCCACGTGAAGGCGCAGCAGCGGCCCTTCCAGGTTCACCGGCACGGTGCGGTTCTTCAGCTGCGGGTCGCAGTGGATGGCCAGGCTCTCGTAGCCGCCCCACGAGAAGCCCAGGCCGAACAGGTCCAGGGCGTCGAGGAAGGCGTGGACGGCCTTCTGCGAGCAGGGCTTCAGCACCACGCCGAACAGGCCGCAGGCGCCGGTGAAGTCGCGCTTCCACAGGGCGTGGCCCGGATCGGTCTCCAGGGCCGGGTGCAGCACGCGCGACACCTCGGGCCGGTCCTGCAGCCAGCGGGCGATCTTCAGACCGGCGGCTTCGTGGGCGGGGAGGCGGGTGGTCAGGGTCCGCAGGCCGCGCAGCACGGTGTAGGCGTCGTCGGGCGACACCGACCAGCCGATGTCCCACATGGCGTCGCCCAGCTGGTTGCCGATCACGTTGTCGGCGGTGGCGGCGCTGCCCATGAACACGTCCGAGTGGCCGCCGACATACTTGGTCAGGGCCTGGACGCTGATGGTCACCCCGTGGGCCAGGGGCTTGAAGTAGAAGCCGGCCGCCCAGGTGTTGTCGATCAGGGTCAGGACGCCCCGGGCGTTGGCGGCGGCGGCGATGGCCGGGATGTCCTGCATCTCGAAGGTCAGCGAGCCGGGGGCCTCCAGCAGGATCATCCGGGTGGCCGGCCCGCACAGGGCCGTCAGGGCGTCGGGCGACAGGGCGGGGTCGTAGTAGGTGGTCTTGACGCCGAAGCGGGTCAGGACGCGGTCGCAGAACCGGCGGGTGGGCTTGTAGGCGCTGTCGACCACCAGGATCTCGTCGCCGGCCTTCAGCAGGGCCAGCATCACGCCGGTGATCGCCGCCAGGCCCGAGGGGTACAGGGTCACGTCCGGCGAGCCCTCCAGCTCGGCTAGGGCCAGCTGCAGGTTGGCGGGTGAGGACAGGCCGGTGATGCCGTAGGTCAGCTGGTCGTCGTCGTACAGCGACGCGGCGTTGGGCATCAGCACCGTCGAACCGCGCTGGACCGGCGGATTGACCGTGCGGGCCAGCACCGTGCCCTCCCTGGGCGGCGCGCCTCGACGGATCAGGCGGGTTTCTTCATCCAGGGGCATGGGCGGACTCGGGCTGAACTCGGGCGACGACGAAGCCCTTGTCGTTTACGGCGCGGGGGCGAACCCGTTCAAGGTGGGAAATCTGCAGGGGACTGGAGGTCGGCTGGACCGCTCCGCCGGAGCCTGTGCGCCGGCCTGCGGGTTCCCGGCGACCTCAGCCTTCATGCTCTTCCAGCTTGGAGATCTCGACCCTGAGCAGTTGGACCATGGTGGCGACATCTCCGTACGTCGCCAGATGCTGTTCGGCCACGGCCAAGACCGCCTTGAGGCGGGGGAGGTCACCCTTCCTGATCGCGTCGATCACGCCCTGGTGGGAGTACTGGCTGCTCATGGGCTTTTTCCTTGTGCGGGGCGTCGCCTAGACTTGGACCGGTGCGGCCGCGCCCGTCGCCACCGGCACGTCCTCGCGGCCGCCCCATTCCGTCCACGACCCGTCGTAGACCGCCGCTCGGGGCTTGCCGAGCCGCGCCAGGGCCAGGGAGACGGCGGCGGCGGTGATGCCCGAGCCGCAGGTGGTGGCGATCGGCTTGTCGATGTCGACCCCGGCGGCCTTGAACACCTCGGCCAGGCGATCGGCGGGCAGCATGGTCCCGTCCGACGCCAGGATGGCCGACAGGGGCACGTTGCGCGAGCCGGGGATGTGGCCGCCGCGCAGGCCGGCGCGGGGTTCAGGGTCGCGGCCCTCGAAGCGGCCGGCGGCGCGGGCGTCGATCACCTGCTCGCGGCGGGTGTCGAGATTGGTCTTCATCTGGTCGAGCGAGCGGACGATGTCGGCCTGGTAGCGCGGGGTGAAATGGCGTTCCTGCGGGCTGACGGCCAGGTCGTCGACCGGGCGGCCCTCGGCGATCCACTTGGGCAGGCCGCCGTCCAGCACCACCACGTCCTCGTGGCCCATGGCGCGGAATTCCCACCAGACGCGGGCGGCGGGCAGGATGCCGCTGGTGTCGTAGACGACGATCCGCGAGCCGTCGCCCAGGCCCAGCTTCTTGACCCGCGAGGCGAACTTGATGGGCGAGGGCAGCATGTGCGGCAGGGGCGAGGTCTCGTCCGAGATCTCGTCGATGTCGAAGAACACCGCGCCCGGGATGTGGGCCTGCTCGTACTCGGCCTTGGGATCGCGTTTCGCGGCCGGCATATGCCACGAGCCGTCGACGATCCGGACGTCCGGCGCATCGAGATGCTCGGCCAGCCAGGCGGTCGAGACGAGGGGATCGGCGTGGGTCATGAGGATAAGCCTTTCGGGGTCCGACTCGCCCCTTCGAGAAGGCGGGCAAGATCACGCGATCGGCGGTGAGGGGCAAGCGATTGGGCCTGCATTTCCACGCTCCCCCTGACCCGCTCATCCCGGCGAATGCCGGGACCCAGATCCTATGGCTGTGCGGATGACTGGAGGGGCGTGGAGGCCATGGCGTCCGCCACGCCTCTATTCCATCTGGGTCCCGGCATTCGCCGGGATGAGCGGAACCTTACGGATGCGCCTCGCTGAGGCTGTGCTCCTTGGCCTCTTCCTCCATCTTGTCCTGGACCCGCTGGATGACCTCCAGCTTCTTGACGTTCTTGCCCGGGCAGGCGTGGGTCGTCTTGGGGTCCTCGCGGTGCAGGCGCATGGTGTTCGGGTCCAGGCCCAGCACGGCCGACAGGGTGGCCATGGCCGCCACGACGTTGTCGCGCACCAGGGCGCCGCGGCCGGTGTCGAAGGCGTCCTTGTCGAAATCGCCCAGCATCTCGATGCCCAGGGCCACGCTGTTCCAACTGGGCGAGTGGACGCCGGACGTGGTCAGGGTCGTGAAGACCCAGATCTGCTTGTCGTCGACGAACAGGTGCGGTCCCGCGCTCCATTTCTGATTGTCGCGGTAATAGGCCTCGAGGTTCTTGATGTGCTGCTCGGTCAGGCCCTGCGGGCGCTGATCCAGCGACGGCACGCCGGTGTTGTGCAACACGATGAAATTAGGTCGCCAGGTCGACCACTTCAGGCCTTCGCAATAGGTCTCGAACCCTTCCGGCGAGAAGCTCTTGCCGACGATACCCTTCCAAGCCATCAGGCCCTCCCGGTGCGACTTCCCTCGATCCTGCACCGGATGGTTGAATTCCGCAACTTCTCGGTCAGCGTGATGCGCAATACCCGTATGCCGAGCTTGGCCTTACATCCAGGGCGGAGTCGGCAGGCCTTTCTCGGCCAGGAAGGCGGGATTGAAGAGCTTGCTCTGGTAGCGCGAGCCGTGGTCGCAGAGCACGGTCACGATGGTGTGGCCGGGGCCCATGGCCCGGGCCATGCGCACGGCGCCGGCCACGTTGATGCCGGTCGAACCGCCCAGGCACAGGCCTTCGTGCTGCACCAGGTCGAAGACCTGCTCCAGCATCTCCTCGTCGCTCACGCGGAAGGGATAGTCGATCGCCAGGCCTTCCAGGTTGGCGGTGATCCGGCCCTGGCCGATGCCCTCGCTGATCGAGTTGCCCTCGGCCTTCAGCTCGCCGTCGGCGTACCAGCTGTACAGCGACGCGCCGTGCGGGTCGGCCAGGCCGATCTTCACCGAGGGCTTGCGGGCTCGCAGGGCGGCGGCGACGCCGGCCAGGGTGCCGCCCGAGCCGATGGCGCAGATGAAGCCGTCGACCTTGCCGTCGGTCTGTTCGAAGATCTCCGGACCCGTGGTGTCGAAATGAGCCTGGCGGTTGGCGAGGTTGTCGAACTGGTTGGCCCAGATCGCGCCGTTCGGCTCGGTTTTGGCCAGCTCCTCGGCCAGGCGGCCGGAGTAGCGGACATAGTTGTCGGGGTTGGAGTAGGGGACGGCGTCCACCTCGACCAGCTCGGCGCCCAGCAGGCGGATGGCGTCCTTCTTCTCCTGGCTCTGGGTGCGCGGGATGACGATGGTGGTCTTGTAGCCCAGGGCCGAAGCGACCATCGCCAGGCCGATGCCGGTGTTGCCGGCCGTGCCCTCGACGATTCGGCCGCCGGGCCGCAGCAAACCTCGCGCCTCAGCGTCGCGGATGATGCCGAGGGCGGCGCGATCCTTGACCGACTGGCCGGGGTTCATGAACTCGGCCTTGCCGAGAATCTCGCAGCCGGTGGCCTCGCTGGCGCGGTTCAGGCGGATCAGGGGCGTGTCGCCGATAGCGTCCAGGACGCTGGTCTTTACGGTCATCTCTTCGGTCCGGCCGGTCGTGAGGTCGGTAGGGTAGATCGTGATGCGCGCCCGGTAAGCAAGGCCAGTTTTCCTGAAGGCGACCCGCGTCAACGCTTCGGGGGCCGTTTCAGCGCAGGTTCAATCCAGGCGCTGGGTGACGATCACGTTCAGCAGGGCCAGGGCGCCGTTGACCGTCGCCGCCGCGCACCAGGCGCCGTGCAGGCCCTCCACCTCGACCAGGTGGTTCTCGATGGCGTCGACCATGATGCCCTCGGCCACGGGGAACGAGGCGTCGCCCAGCAGTTGCTCGTCCTCCAGCTCCTTGCACCAGGCGGCGACCGCGTCCGTCGGCGTGTCGGCCTCGAACTGGGTGATGTAGGTGCCGCCGTGGAAATCGAGGACCAGGGTGTAGAGGTTCATCGGGCCGACCTCGGACGCGCGCTCGCGCGGGGATGCACGTCAAACGTCGGCACGACGGCCGGCCTTCGCTAGACCCTGGCGAGACCCAGCTGGATCACATTGGTGCGTTCCGTGCGGAAACCGGCCTCGCAATAGCTGAGATAGAACCGCCACAGCCGGCGGAACCGCTCGTCGAAACCCAGGCCCTTGATGTCCTCCCAGGCCGCCTCGAACCGCGTGGCCCATTCAGCCAGGGTGTCGGCGTAGTTCTGGCCGAAGCGGGTGACGCCGGTCCACGACAGGCCCGCGGCGTCGGTCTCCTGCTTCAGCCGCGCCTCGCTGGGCAGCATGCCGCCCGGGAAGACGTAGCGCTGGATGAAGTCGGTGCGGCTGCGATAGCGGGCGAACAGCTCGTCGCGGATGGTGATGATCTGCAGGCCGGCCCGGCCGCCCGGCGACAGGACCTCGCGGATCTTGCCGAAATAGGTGGGCCAGTACTCCTCGCCCACGGCCTCGAACATCTCGATCGAGGCGACGCTGTCGAACTGGCCCTGGACGTCGCGGTAGTCGATCAGCCGGATGTCGGCCTTCTCGGCCAGGCCCTGGTCGAACAGGCGCTTCCTGGCGAAGTCGTGCTGGGCCTGCGAGATGGTGACCCCGGTCACCTTGGCGCCCACCTCCTTGGCCGCGAACTCGGCGAAGCCGCCCCAGCCGCAGCCGATCTCCAGCACGTGCTGGCCGGGCCTGAGATCGATCGAGCGGGCCAGGGCAGCGTACTTGGCGTGCTGGGCCTGGTGCAGCGGCTGGCTGGGCGCTTCGTACAGCGCCGACGAATAGGTCATCGTCGGGTCCAGCCACCGCGAATAGAAGCTGTTGCCCAGGTCGTAGTGGGCGTGGATGTTCTTCCGCGAACCAGCCCGGTCGTTGCGATGGAACAGGTGGTAGAGCTTGTTGACCGCGAGCATGACCGGATTGCCGCGCACCAGGGCGGTCAGCCGGTCGAAGTTCAGCGAGAAGGCCTCCAGCACCGCCGACAGATCGGGCGTGTCCCACTCGCCGGCCATGTAGCCCTCGGCGAAGCCGATGCCGCCGGCGGCCAGGACCCGGCGGATGAAGCGATAGTCGTGGATGCGGACCACCGCGTCCGGCCCCGGCGCCTTGCCGACGATGCGCATCGGCTTTCCGGAGGGCAGGACGAAGGTCAGGTTGCCGGCCGCCCAGTTCTCCACGGCGAGGCGGAGGGCGGTGCGGAAGGCGGCCGGGGCGCGACGCAGTTCCGGGTCGCGGGCCGTGGCCGGCCAGGTCGAAGGCAGGATATCGGTCATCGACGGTCCCATCCCAAACTTGATGACGAAAGTAAGAACTCTCGGGACCGACCTGTAAATGGGGTTACTACCTGGCCGCGTGGAGCGGCTGATCTCCCCTGAGGCCGCGATAGGCCTCGAGCGCGCGTTCGCGCGCCGCCGAATGCCCCACGATCGGTTCCCCATAGAGACGCCTGGCCGCGCCGTTCAGTTGCGCCGCGGCCTTCCAGGGCTCGTGGATCGTCGCGTCGGGCAGGCCGACCAGTTCCGGGATCCAGCGGCGGACATAGGTCCCGGCGGGGTCGAACTTCTGGCCCTGGGCGATGGGGTTGAAGATCCGGAAATAGGGCGCGGCGTCGGCCCCGCCGCCGGCCACCCACTGCCAGTTGCCGACATTGTTGGCCAGGTCGGCGTCGACAAGCGTGTCCCAGAACCAGGCCTCGCCCCGGCGCCAGTCGACCAGCAGGTGCTTGACCAGGAACGAGGCGGCGATCATCCGCACGCGGTTGTGCATGAAGCCGGTGGCCCACAGCTCGCGCATGCCGGCGTCGACGATCGGATAGCCGGTCTCGCCCCGCGTCCAGGCCTCGAAGCCGGCGTGGTCGCTCACCCAGGGAAAGGCGTCGAACTCGGGCCGGAAGCTGGTCTTCGGCAGGTCGGGATGGTGGAACAGGATCGCGTGGTTGAACTCCCGCCAGCCGATCTCGGACAGGAACTTCTCGATCTGGCCGGCGGGGGCGTCGCCCGCCTCGACGGCGTTGCGGGCGGCGACCCAGATCTGGCGCGGGCCGATCTCGCCGAAATGCAGGTGTGGCGACAGGCGCGAGGTGGCCTCGACGCCCGGCAGATCGCGCTTGCGCTGGTAGTCGTCGACCGGGCCCGACAGGAAGTCGTCCAGCCGCTCCCGCGCGCCGGCCTCGCCGGGCGTCCACAGGTCGAAGCCCTTGGACCAGTCGGGCCTCGTCGGATGCAGCTTCCAGCCCGCCAGCGCCTCGGTGCGCGGCCAGTGCTCGGGCGCGGCCAGGGCCTTGGGCGCGGGCTCGACATGGACCTGGTGCAGATGCTCCCGCGCCGCGCGCCAGTAGGGCGTGAACACCTTGTAGGGCTGGCCGGCGCCGTTCCTCACCGTCCAGGGCTCGTTCAGCAGGCCGGCGTCGAAGCTTTCGCAGGCGACGCCTTCGTCCTTCAGCCAGGCCTTGATGTCGGTGTCGCGGTCGACCGCTGCGGCGTCGTAGAGGCGGTTCCAGACCACGGCCGCGGGCTGGGCGTGGGCGACGACCTCCGCCAGCACCTCGCGCGCCGGGCCGCGCCGCAGGATCAGCTGCGAGCCGATCGCATCCAGCGAGGCGGCCAGGGCGGCCAGCGACTTGTCGAGCCACCACAGGGACGCCCCGCCCATCGGTCGCACGCCGGGCGTCTGGTCCAGGATGTAGAGCGGGATCACCGGCCGGCCGGTCGCCGCCGCGGCGGCGAGGGCGGGGTTGTCGGCCAGGCGCAGGTCGTTGCGCAGCCAGACGATGACAGGGCCGTCCCGATCGATCCGCACGTTCACTCCGACGCCCAGTCCAACACCTTGTTCCTGTCGCCCCCTGTGCCATAACGCGGATCATGTCCAGACGCGTCATCCTCGTCACCGGCGGCGCCGGGTTCATCGGCTCCAACATCGTCGCCAAGCTGTGCGAGGACGACAGCCTCGACGTCGTGGTCTGCGACTGGCTGGGCGAGGCCGCCGAGAACAAGTGGAAGAACCTGGCCAAGTCGCCGATCGCCGACTTCGTTCCGCCCGAGGACCTGTTCGAGTGGCTGGCCGAGCGCGGCGACGAAGTCGAGCTGGTCATCCACATGGGCGCGATCTCGTCGACCACCGAGCCGGACGCCGACCTGATCGTGGAATCCAACTTCGTGCTGTCGCGCGACCTGTGGCGCTGGTGCGCCCAGCACAAGCGGCGGCTGATCTACGCCTCGTCGGCGGCCACCTACGGCGACGGCCAGCAGGGCTTCGACGGCAAGGACGACATCGAAAGCCTCAAGGCCCTGCGGCCGCTGAACGCCTACGGCTGGTCCAAGGCCCTGTTCGACATCTACGCCGTACGCGAAGCCGCCCGCGGCCATGCGCCGGCCCAATGGGTGGGGCTGAAGTTCTTCAACGTCTACGGGCCCAACGAGCAGCACAAGGGCGGCATGAAGTCGGTCGTCTGCCAAATCTGGCCGCAGGTGGCCGAAGGGCAGGGCGTGAAGCTCTTCAAGTCGCACCACCCCGACTACGAAGACGGCGGCCAGCTGCGCGACTTCGTCTATGTGCGCGACGTGGCCGACGTGGTCGCCTGGCTGGCCAAGAGCCCGCACGTCAACGGCGTCTACAACCTGGGTTCGGGCAAGGCCCGTTCGTTCAAGGCCCTGGCCGAGGCGACATTCCGCGCCATCGGCCGCGAGCCCGACATCGACTATTTCGACATGCCCGAAGTGCTGCGCGGCAAGTACCAGTACTTCACCCAGGCCGACATGAGCCGCCTGCGCGCCGCCGGCTACAACGCGCCGATGACCTCGCTGGAGGACGGCGTCGAGGACTATGTGGCCGGGTTCCTGAACACCGACGATCCCTATCGCTGATCGGCCCGCGCCTGACGTCAGGTCACACTTGCCGACCCCTTCCGCGAGCGTAAGCTAACCGCTGATAAGTCGCCGAAACGGGCGATGGTCAGGGAGTGGAACATGGTCGGCATCGCCGCCTGGGGCGCCTATGCGCCGCGTCTTCGGCTCAGCCGCAAGGCGGTCACCGAGGCCAACGCCTGGGTCGCGCCGAACCTGCGGGCCAAGGCCAACGGCGAGCGGTCCATGGCCAACTGGGACGAGGACGCCTTGACCATGGCGGTTGAGGCGGCCCGCGACGCCTTGGGACCGGACGACGACCGCTCGGCCGTCGACGCCCTCTATTTCGCTTCGACCACGGCGCCGTTCGTCGATCGCCAGAACGCCGGCATCGTCGCCGCCGCCCTGACCCTGGAGACGTCGATCGCTTCGGCCGACGTCACCGGCTCGCAGCGCTGCGGCCTCTCGGCCCTGGGCCAGGCCCTGGCGGCAGTGAAGGGCGGGGCGGCCCGGCGCGCCCTGGTGGCGACCGGCGAGCACCGGCGGGCCCGGGCGGCCTCGACCCAGGAGCTGGACAACGGCGACGGCGCGGCGGCCTTCGTGATCGACGCCGAGGGCGGCGTCGCCGAGTTCCTGGGCCAGGGCAGCGTCACCGACGACTTCGTCGACCACTTCCGCGGCGCCGACAGCGACTTCGACTATGCCTGGGAGGAGCGCTGGATCCGCGACGAGGGCATCGTCAAGCTGGTCCCGCCGGCCATCCGCCGGGCGCTGGAGGTTTCGGGCCTAAACACCTCCGACGTCTCGCATTTCTGCTTCCCATCGACCTTCTCCGGCATGGCCGCCAGTCTGGCCAAGGCGGTCGGGATCGCCCCCGAGGCGGTGCGCGACAACCTGGCCCTGACCCTGGGCGAGGCCGGCAGCGCTCACGGGCCGCTGATGCTGGCCCACGCCCTGGAGCAGGCCAAGCCGGGCGAGGTGATCCTGGTCGCCCAGTTCGGCCAGGGCGCCGAGGCCCTGGTGTTCCGCGTCGGCGACGGCGTCGGGAACAACCGCCCGGCGCGCGGCGTCGCGGGCTCGCTGGCCGATCGAAAAGACGAGACCAACTATCTGAAATTCCTGACCTTCAACGGCCTGGTCGAATGGGACAAGGGCATGCGGGCCGAGAAGGACAACAAGACGGCCCTGACCACCCTCTACCGCAACCAGGACATGATCCTGGGCCTGGTCGGCGGCCGCTGCCGCGAGACCGGCGTGGTCCAGTTCCCGCGCACCCGCATCTCGGTGGCCCCCAACAATCCCGGCGTCGACACCCAGGAGCCGTACCGCTTCGCCGAGCGCAAGGCGTCGGTCCTCAGTTACTCGGCCGACTACCTGACCTTCTCCATGAGCCCGCCCAACCACTACGGCATGATCGTCTTCGAGGGCGGCGGGCGGATCATGATGGACATCACCGACGTCGAGCCCGGCGAGGTCGACAGCGGCCTGCCGGTCAAGATGGTGTTCCGCATCAAGGACGTCGACGAGAAACGGGGCTTCGTCCGCTATTTCTGGAAGGCCGCCCCCGACCGCGCGGCCATGGCCAAGAACACCGCCCTGGCGGCGGAATAGGGAGCATCACCATGGCCAAGGGCATCCGCGACAAGGTCGCCATCCTGGGGATGGGCTGCAGCAAGTTCGGCGAGCGTTGGGACGCCGGGCCCGACGACCTGATGGTCGAGGCCTATGTCGAGGCGATGCAGGACGCCGGCATCGAGCCCAGTCAGCTGGACGCGGCCTGGTTCTCGACCCACATCGACGAGCTCGGGACCGGCAAGGGCGGCACGCCGCTGTCGATCGCCCTGCGCCTGCCCAACATCGCCGTCACCCGGGTGGAGAACTTCTGCGCCTCGGGCTCCGAGGCCTTCCGGGGCGCGGTCTACGCCGTGGCGGCGGGGGCGGCCGACATCGCCATCGCCGTGGGCGTGGAGAAACTGAAGGACACCGGCTACGGCGGCCTGCCGGTCGGCAATCCCGGCACGCTGGCGCCGCAGGTCATCCCCAACGGCTCGGCTCCCGGCAACTTCGCCCAGCTGGCCAGCGCCTACCGCGCCAAGCACGGGGTCTCGCGCGAGGATCTCAAGCGGGCCATCGCCCACGTTTCGGTCAAGAGCCACGCCAACGGCGCCAAGAACCGCAAGGCCCACCTGCAGAAGGCGGTGACGGTGGAGCAGGTGCTGAACGCCCCGATGATCGCCGAGCCGCTGGGCCTGTTCGACTGCTGCGGCGTGTCGGACGGGGCGGCCGCCGCCATCGTCACCACGCCCGAGATCGCGCGGTCGCTGGGCAAGCGCGACCTGATCACGGTCAAGGCCCTGCAGCTGTCGGTCTCCAACGGCTACGAGAGCCAGTACAACGGCTGGGACGGCAGCCACTTCCACACCGCCCGCATCGCCGCCGGCAAGGCTTATCGCGAGGCCGGCATCGAGCGCCCGCGCGAGCAGATCTCGATGATGGAGGTGCACGACTGCTTCTCGATCACCGAGCTGGTGACCATGGAGGACCTGTTCATCTCGCCCGAGGGCCAGGGCTGGCGCGACGTGCTGGACGGCTTCTACGACGCCGACGGCGGCCTGCCGTGCCAGATCGACGGCGGGCTGAAATGCTTCGGCCACCCGATCGGGGCCTCGGGCCTGCGCATGCTCTACGAGATGTACCTGCAGCTGCAGGGACGGGCCGGCGAGCGCCAGCTGAAGGACCCGGTGTTCGGCATGACGCACAATCTGGGCGGCGCGCCGGCCAGCAACGTCTGCTCGGTGGCGATCATCGGACAGGAAGGCGCGTAAGGGGTTCCGCGCCGGCTCGCGCCTTGGCCCGGCTTCGTGTAACGAGGGGCCATGGCCGAGCGGTTCAAGGGTTTCAAGCATTGGATCTTCGCGGGGACGGTCCTGTTCCTGGCGATGGTCGTGTCGGCGGCGTTCTACTGGCGCTACGACATCCTGCGCACCACCCTCGACCCCAAGATCCCGTTCCAGACCTACGACCCGCCGCCGGCCCCGAACTACGCCAAGCCCGACGCCTGGGCCCTGCGGCCGCAGCGTGACGCGGCGGCCCGCGTGACGGCCGACGTCTTTTTCGTCCACCCCACCAGCTATGACGGCGGCCGCGACTGGAACGCGCCGTTCGACCAGCCCAAGGCCGAGCGCGACCTGTCCCGGGTGATGCTGCCCAACTACGCCGCGCCGTTCGCGCGGGTCGGGCGGATCTTCGCGCCGCACTATCGCCAAGCCAGCCTCTACACCTTCCTGACCCTGCGCGACGACGCCCGGGACGCCCGGCGCTTCGCCTATGACGATGTCCGCGACGCCTTCCGCTACTACCTCGAGCACGACAACGGCGGCCGGCCGCTGGTGCTGGTCGGGGTGGAGCAAGGCGGGGTCCTGGCCGATCGCCTGCTGAAGGAGGAGATCGTCCCCGACGCGGCGCTGCGCCGGCGCCTGGCCGGGGTCTATCTGATCGAGACCGTGGTCCCGGCCGACGCCTTCGGGCCCGACGCGCCCACGCCGGCTTGCGCCGGCCGTAACGAGGCCGGTTGCGTGGTCGCCTGGGCGTCGCTGACCGACGGCGACTTCCAGCGCGCCCAGGAACTGTCCAACCGCTCGCTGGTCTGGAACCGGGACGGCGAACTGGTCACGATCGACGGCCGGGCGCCGCTGTGCGTCAACCCGCTGCTAGGCGCCCGCAACGAGATCCGCGCCCCGGCCAAGCTGAACCTGGGCGCGGCCAACGCCACGGGGCTCGAGTGGGGCTCGCGTCCCGCCCTGCTGAAGCGCCAGGTCTGGGCGCAGTGCGAGAACGGCCTGCTGCACACGGGCCGGCCCAAGTCGACCTCTCTGCGCGACAGCGGGTCCTGGACCGACCGGCGCAAGGTCGACGGCTTCAACCTGTTCTGGGCCGACATCGAGGCCGACGCCCTGGCGCGCGTGGCGGCGCTGAAGGCGCGGTCCGCGACGGCGACCGTCCCTCAATAGTCATCCCCCAAATCCGCTCATCCCGGCGAATGCCGGGACCCAGATCCCATAGCGGCGCAGTCGATTGGATGGGCTCTGAGGGCTTGGCGTCAGCCTCAAAGCCATTCCATCTGGATCCCGGCATTCGCCGGGATGAGCGGAGGAGAGGGTCTCACCGGGAAGGCGCGCCTTCAGATTGCAGCGCTCCCAAACCCCAGTAGCCGGGTTGATCGATCGCGACCTGGTCCACCAGGGTGGCCTTCAGATGCGCCAGGACCGCCGGATCCAGCGGCGCCAGGCGGCCGTCGCGAAGCCGGGCGCAGAGCTCGGCGTTCAGGGCCTCGAAGTCGCCGTCCCGCCCCAGCAGGGTCCGCAGCCGCGCGACCGCCGCCGCCTCGGCCGCGGGGCCCAGGGCGGCTTCGCGTTCGAGGGTGGCGCGGGCGTTGTCGGCGACCCGGGCGATGAAGGCGGCGCGGGCGTCGCCGGGCGGGCCCGCCTCGACGCCGGCCAAGGCCTCGGTCAGTTCGGCGGCGGTCGGGTGGGTGATCATGCGGCCTGCTCCATCAGCAGCACCAGGTCGATCTCGGTCTCGCTGGCCCGACGGCCGATCATCGCCCGTTCGATCGAGCGGTCGGCGCCGCTGGCGAAGCTGGCGTACATCATCAGGCACATGACGCCCCATTTCAGCGAGCCCAGGGCCTGCCAGAACAGCAGCCGGTCCAGCGACACCGGCTCGCCCCCGGCCGCGGCGTGGCCGTCCAGCAGGTCCTGGTAGTCGCCAAAGCCGCCCACCGGTCGTCGCCATTCGCCGAACCGCCAGGAATTGACGCAGATCCAGCCCAGGTCCTCGGCCGGGTCGCCCAGGTGGGCCAGCTCCCAGTCCAGCACCCCCACCAGGCCCCCTTTGGGGGACGGGGCGGGCGAGATCATCAGGTTGCCGTTCCGGAAGTCGCCGTGCACCAGCACCGGACGCTGCAGCGGCGGCGGGGCGCGCTCCTCCAGCCAGCGGAAGGCCGCCTCGAACACCGGCCGCCGGGCGCCGGACTGGCGGTAGACGGTCTCGTAGCGCGCCAGTTCGCTGGCGGCGTCCGACACGTTCAGGGGCGGCAGGCCGTCCAGGGGCGTGGCGTGGATCGTCGCCAGCACCTCGCCGCAGCGCCGGGCCAGGCCAGGACGGACGGCGGCGAAGGCCTCGTCGCGCACGATCCGCTTGCCCAGGGTCTCGCCCGACAGCCGGCGCATGACGTAGGCCTCGCCCAGGCCATCGGCGGGCTCGCAGACGCGGACGACTTCAGGCACGGGCGCGCCGCGCGGGCCGACGGCGGCCTGCAGGGCGGCCTCGGTCGACAGGGGCAGGGCGGCGGCGCTCATCGCCCCGCCCGGCGGCCGCCGGCGCAGGATCAAGGGTGTGCCGTCGTCGAGGTCGAAGGTCCAGGTCTCCTGGCTGGCCCCGCCCGACAGCCGGCGGACATTCAGCGCCGCCGTCGCGGCGGCGGACAGGCGCGGGGCCAGGGCGGAAAGGGCGGCGGAGACGTCCATGTCGCCAGCCTCCCTCGCTTCACCCAGCGTCATTCAAGGGGGAGGCGGCCTTCCAGTCGAACAGCTCCTGCAGGGTCCGCACCGCCTGGCCGCGCGGGCTGGTCAGGTCGGGGTCGCGGGCCAGGATCAGCCGGGCGTCGTCGGCCGCCGCGGCGATCAGGTCGCGATGGGCGACAGGGTCGGCCAGGCGGTAGGCGGGGAAGCCGCTCTGCTTGAGGCCCAGCGGGTCGCCGCCGCCGCGCAGCTCCAGGTCCTTCTCGGCGATCTCGAAGCCGTCGTCGCTTCGGCGCAGGATGTCCAGCCGCTGCTGGGCGGTCTCCGACAGCGGCGGGGCGTAGAGCAGCACGCACGAGCTCTCGCGCGCCCCGCGCCCCACGCGCCCGCGCAGCTGGTGCAGTTGGGCCAGGCCGAAGCGGTCGGCGTGCTCGATGACCATGATGCTGGCGTTGGGCACATTGACCCCGACCTCGACCACGGTGGTGGCGACCAGGACGCTGACCTCGCCGTCGACGAAGGCCTGCATCACCGCGTCCTTCTCGGCGGCCGGCATCTGGCCGTGGACCAGGCCGACGCTGGGGCCGATCGCCTGGCGCAGGGAGGCGGCGCGCATCTCGGCGTCGCGCAGGTCGATCTTTTCGGACTCAGACACCAGCGGGCAGATCCAGAAAGCCTGGGCGCCGGCTTCCGAGGCGGCCTTCAGCCGGGCGATGATCTCGGGGATGCGCGGGGTGGGCACGGCGCGGGTGGCGACGGGCGTGCGGCCTGGCGGCTTCTCGTCGATCCGCGAGACGTCCAGGTCGCCGAACACCGTCAGCTCCAGGGTGCGCGGGATCGGCGTGGCCGACATAGCGACTAGGTGGGTGCCTTCTCCCTTGTCCTGCAGGCGCTTCCTCTCATTGACGCCGAAGCGGTGCTGCTCGTCGATGATGGTCAGGCCCAGGGCCTTGAAGGCGACGTCGTCCTGGAACAGGGCGTGGGTGCCCACGGCCACGGCGGCCGAGCCGTCGGCCAGCTTGGCCAGCTTCGAGGCGCGGACCGAGCCCTTGTCGCGGCCGGTCAGCAGGATCACCGCCAGGCCTTGGGCCTCCAGCGGCGGGGCCAGGGTCTCGTAGTGCTGGCGGGCCAGGATCTCGGTCGGGGCCATCAGGGCCGACTGCAGGCCGCTGGAAGCGGCGTCGGCCATGGCCAGCATGGCCACCACCGTCTTGCCCGACCCGACGTCGCCCTGCAGCAGCCGGGCCATGCGCTCGCCGCTGGCCATGTCGCCGCGCACTTCCGACAGGGCGCGAATCTGGGCGCCGGTCAGCTTGAAGGGCAGGGCCTTCTCGACGGCGTCGGACAGGTCGCCGGCGACGATGCGCGGGGCGGGGTGCGAGCGCTTGCCGGCCTTGCGCTGGGCCAGGGCCAGCTGGTGGGCCAGCAATTCGTCGAAGGCCAGTCGGCGGCGGGCGACCGACATCGGGGACAGGTCGATCTCGGCCTGCGGGTTGTGGACCAGGGCCAGGGCCTCGCGCCAGCCCGGGAAGCCGCTCTTGGCCAGCCAGGCGGGGTCCTGCCACTCGGGCAGGGCGGCGGCGCGCTCAAGGGCCTCCTGGGCGAACTTGCGGAAGGTGCGCGAGGGCAGGCCCGCCGTGGCCGGATAGACCGGCTCGACGGCCGGGATCTCGCCGGCCTTCTCCGCGTCCAGCAGATAGTCCGGATGGGCGATCTGGATCTCGGATCCGAAGCGCTCGACCTTGCCGCTGACGGCCCGCTTGGCGCCGACGGGATGCTGGCGCTCCAGGTGAGGGCCGTGGCCCTTGAACCAGGTCAGGGTGACGAAACCGTGCTCGTCCCAGGTCCGGACCCGCCAGGGCTGGCCCGAGCGCTGCGGCGGCAGGTGGGCGTCGATGGTGACCAGGAAGGTCTGGACCTGGCCGTCCACGGCGCGGTCGCTGGTGGTCACCGTCCGGCGGATCAGGCCCTGGGGCGTCGTGAACAGCACGTCGCGCACGATCGGCCCCGCCAGGCGCTCGACCAGCGGCGCGACGCGCGGCCCCACGCCCTTCAGCGTGGAGACCGGCGTGAACAGCGGAAAGAGAATCTCGGGGCGCATGCTGACGCCACCATAGCGAAGCCTGCGCCGGATGTGGACGCCGCCGATGTTCTCTTTTCGTACTTGATGGCGAAGGGAAGCTCGACCGTACGAGGTCGGACGGATCCCGGGGCGACGATTCTGTCGGCCGTGGGATCCTGGAAGGGCCTATTCGCCCTTGTTCATGACCGGCCGGACGGCCGCCACGATGTCCTGCAGCTCATCCGAGCGCGAGGCGCCCGAGACGTTCAGGCGGGTGTAGAGATACTCGGCCTTGTGCTTCAGCGAGGCCTCGGGGAAGCGGTTGCCGGCCCCGTGCAGGTTGTTGGCCTCGCCCGCGTAGACGACGGTCCCCGCCGCATCGACGAAGACGAAATTGCCGGCGATGGTCGTCCGGGGATCGCGATCCTCGGCCAGCTTGTAACGGTAGACAGCGCCCGAAGCGCCTTGCAGATCGATATAGGGTTTCACAGGACCTCGCCTCACAGCACACGGCGTCGGCGGAGAGGAGGTGAGGGGCGCCGGAGGCCAAATTATGACCTTAGGCCGCTCACCTTGCTGAGGAATCGCCGCGTGCGCTCTTCCTTAGGCGAACCGAGCACGGCGGCGGAAGGGCCTTGTTCAATAATAACGCCGTCATCCATGAAGAGCGTCCGATCGGCCACATCGCGGGCGAAGTCCATCTGGTGGGTCACGATGACCATGGTGCGCTTCTCGGCGGCCAGGTCGCGGATCACCGTCAGCACCTCGCCGACCAGTTCCGGATCGAGCGCCGAGGTCGGTTCGTCGAAGAGGATGACCTCCGGGTCCATGGCCAGGGCGCGGGCGATGGCGCAGCGCTGCTGCTGGCCGCCGGACAGCTCGCGCGGATAGGCGTCGACCCGGTGGGCCAGGCCCACCTTGGTCAGCAGGGCGCGGGCCTTGCCGTGGGCTTCGCCCGGCTTGACGCCACGCACCACGATCAGGCCCTCGGCCACGTTCTGCAGGGCCGTGCGGTGCGGGAAGAGGTTGAAGCTCTGGAAGACGAAGCCGACCCGGCCCTTCAGGGCGCGGGCCAGCGGCGGCTTGGATCCGGCCGTCACGCCGGCCACGGTCAGGGTTCCGCCGTCGATGACCTCCAGCCCGGCCAGACAGCGCAGCAGGGTGCTCTTGCCCGAGCCGCTGGGGCCGATGACCGCGACGGTCTCGCCGGGCGTGACCGTCAGGTCCACGCCGTTGACGACTGTGGTCGCGCCGAAGCGCTTGACCAGGCCCTTGGCGTCGATCGCGCTCATCTGCGGCCCTCCGCGCGGCGTTCCAGCCGGGTTTGGCCCAGGGCCAGCAGGCTGGACAGGACCCAGTAGACGGCGGCGGCCGCCAGATACATGGCGAAGATCTCGTAGGTGCGGGCGGTGATCAGCTGGGCCTGGCGGAACAGCTCGGGCACCTGGATCGTGGCGGCCAGGGAGGTGTCCTTGACCAGGCTGATGAAGCTGTTGGACAGGGGCGCGACGGCGGTGCGGGCGGCCTGGGGCAGGATCACCCGGCGCAGGGTCTGGCCGCGGCTCATGCCCAGCACGCTGGCGGCCTCCCACTGGCCCTTGTCGACGGCGGCGATGGCGCTGCGCAGGATTTCGCCGGCATAGGCGCCGATATTGATCGAGAAGCCGATCCCGGCGGCCAGCAGCGGCGGCAGCTCGATCCCCAACTGCGGTAGACCGTAATAGATCAGGAACAGCTGCACCAGCAGCGGCGTGCCCCGGATCGCCGAGACATAGACCGCCGCCGGCCAACGCAGCAGCGGGCTGCGCGACAGCCGCATCAGGGCCAGGCCGAAGCCGATCACCAGGCCCACGCCCATGCCGATCACGCTGAGCAGCACGGTGTAGACCGCGCCCTTCAGCAGCAGCGGGGCGGACTGGGCGACGAGGTCGAGGGCGGGGTTCATGGGCCGACGACGGGGAACACGGACAGGGACATGAGCCCGATCCTAGCGTGGGATATCACTTCGTCACGTCCTGCCCGAACCACTTGGTCGAGATGGCGGCCAGCTGGCCGTTGGCGCGCAGGGCGTCGATGGCCTGGTCGATCGTCACCTTCAGGGCCGGGTCGCGCAGCATGGCCACGCCCATGCCCTGGCTGGCGAACGGCGGGCCCGAGGCCTCGAAGTCCGGCGTGGTCTTGACGAAGTCGGCGGCCACCAACCGATCGTTGAGCACGGCGTCGATGCGGCCGGCCTTCAGGTCCTGGTACTTGGTGGGGTCGTCGTCATAGGTGCGGACGACGGCCTTGGGGGCGTTCTTGCGCAGCCAGCTCTCGTAGTTGGTGCCCAGGCCCACGCCCACCTTCTTGCCGGCCAGGTCGGCGGGGGCGGCGATGCCGGTCTGGCCCTTGCGGACGATGATCTGGATGCCCGAGACCGTATAGGGCCGCGAGAAGTCGTACTTGGCCGCCCGCTCGGGGGTGATGGTGATCTGGTTGATCACCACGTCGATGCGCTTGGATTCCAGCGCGCCCAGCAGGCCGGCGAACGGCGAGGGGTGGAACTCGGCCTTGACGCCCATCTGGGCGGCCAGGGCCTTGGCGAAGTCGACCTCGAAGCCGGCCAGCTGGCCGTCCTTGTCCTGGAAGTTGAACGGCGGATAGGTGCCTTCCAGCCCGACGCGCAGGACCTTGGTCGATTCGACGCGTTTGAGGCCTGTCTCGGTCACGTCGCCGGTCTTGCCCCCGCAGGCGGCCAGGGCGCCGAGGCCGAGCGCGACGGCGCCCACGCCCAGGGCGGTCAGGAATTCACGACGAGCGGGGAATCGCATGCGAAGCCTCGAAAGACGAAAGTCAGGCGCGCATTTCTATACGCCCCACGCGCCGCCGCCAGAGGCAAGCGTCGCCGGGAGCGCGCCGGACCCAACCTGACCGAGATTTAACCTGACGGCCGCTCCCCGGTCTGGCTTCCTGCGAGGCTGCGTAACCCACCGGGGGATTCCATGGTTCTGTTCGATCCGGCCGCGGCGACGGCCGCCTATCTGGCGCAGTTGCCGCCCGAGGCCCACGCCAAGGCCACGGCCTACACCCAGGGCGGCCACTGGCTGCTGTTGTGGGGCTTCCTGGTCTCGGTCCTGGTGTCGTTCCTGATCGTGCGCAGCGGCGTGCTGGTCGGGCTGCGCCGCCGGATGGAGCGGCGCAAGCCGCGGCCCGTGCTGGTCAGCCTGGCGGTCGGGGTTGTCTACCTGCTGATCGACGGCGTCCTGAGCCTGCCTTGGTCGGCCTATGCCGGCTGGTGGCGGCAGAAGCAGTACGGCCTGACCAGCCAGGCGTTCGGCGGCTGGCTGGGCGAGAACGCGATCAGCCTGGCGATCAGCGCGGTGGCGTTCGGCCTGTTCCTGACGGCGCTCTACGCCCTGATCCGCAGGGTGCCGCGCACCTGGTGGCTGTGGAGCGGCGGTCTGACGGCCGTCTTCATCACCATCCTGATGGTGCTGTCGCCGATCTATATCGAGCCGATCTTCAACCACTACACGCCCGCGCCGGCCGGCCCCGTGCGCGACCAGGTCGTGGCCATGGCCAAGGCCAACGGCATCCCGGCCGACAAGATCTTCGTCTACAACGGCTCCAAGCAGTCCAACGCCTACACCGCCAACGTCTCGGGCCTGTTCGGCTCGGCGCGGGTGGCGATGAGCGACACCATGTTCAAGCAGGGCGCGGACCTGGCCGAGGTGCGCGGCGTCGTCGGCCACGAGATGGGCCACTACGCCCACTACCACTCGCTGTGGATCGCCGGGGTGATGAGCCTGCTGGCCATCGTGTCGTTCTTCCTGGTCGACCGCCTGTTCGCGCCGGTCTGCGCCCTGCTGGGCGGCGACACGATCAAGGGCCTGGCCGATCCGGCCGGCCTGCCGGTGCTGAGCGTGATCCTGGCGGTGCTGTCCCTGCTGGGCACGCCGGTGACCAACAGCCTGATCCGCATCGCCGAGAGCGACGCCGACCACTACAGCCTCGAGCACTTCAACGAGCCGGACGGCCTGTCCAAGGCCCTGGTCAAGACCATCGAGTACCGCGCGGCCACGCCCAGCCGCCTGGAGGAGGTGCTGTTCTACGACCACCCGGCCGTGGGCGCCCGCATCCGCCGGGCCATGGACTGGAAGGCGGCCCATCCGAAGGCGGAATAGGCGAAATAGGGCCGGGGACACGCACAAGCGCATGTCCCCGGCCGCTACCGCTTGCGGACGAACACCGTGCCCGCCGAATAGCCCGCGCCGAAGCTGCAGATCAGGCCGGTGTCGCCCGGCTTGAAGTCGTCGTTGGCGGTGTGGAAGGCGATGATCGAGCCGGCCGAGCTGGTGTTGGCGTAGGTGTCCAGGATGATCACGTTCTCGCCGGGGGCGGGATCGCGGCCCAGCACCTTGCGGCCGATCATCTCGTTCATGTTGATGTTGGCCTGGTGCAGCCACAGGCGCTTTAGCCCCGTCGGCTCCACGCCGATGTCGCCGGCGTGTTCGACGATCATCTCGCTGACCATCGGCACCACCTCGCGGAACACCTTGCGGCCTTCCTGCACGAACAGCTTGTCCCGCGCGCCGATCCCTTCCGGGGCCGCGCGGTTCAGGAAGCCGAAGTTGTTGCGGATGTTGTTGGAGAACTGGGTCTTCAGCCGCGTGCCCAGGATCTCCCAGCCGCCCTCGGCCTGGCTTTCCTCTTCCAGGATCACGGCCGTGGCCACGTCGCCGAAGATGAAGTGGCTGTCGCGGTCGGTGAAGTTCAGGTGGCCCGAGCAGATCTCGGGATTGACCATCAGCACGGCCTTGGCGCTGCCGGTGGCGATGAAGTCGGCGGCGGTCTTGATGCCGAAGGTGGCCGACGAGCAGGCGACGTTCATGTCGAAGGCGAAGCCCTCGATGCCCAGGGCTTGCTGCACCTCGATGGCCATGGCCGGATAGGCGCGCTGCATGTTCGAGGCGGCGCAGATCACCGCGCCGATCTCCGAGGCCGGCTTGCCCCAGCGGGCGATGGCCTGCTTGGCGGCCTCGACGGCCATCTCGGCCAGGATCGAGATCTCCTCGTTCGGACGCTCGGGCAGGATCGGGCGCATGACCTCGGGATCGACGATCCCGGTCTTGTCCATCACGAAGCGCGACTTGATGCCCGAGGCCTTCTCGATGAACTCGGGCGAGGAGGGCAGCAGGGCCGTGACCTCGCCGGCGGCGATGGCCTCGGCGTTGGCGGCGTTGAAGCGCTCGACATATGTGTTGAAGGTCTCGACCAACTCGGTGTTCGAAACGCTGAACGGCGGGGTGTACAGCCCCGTGGCGACGATGACGGCTTTAGGCAAGGCGGCGATCCCGGTGACGTTGGCGAGCCTCCGCCAAGATTAAGGGGGGAGCGCCTTTCGGTTCTTGCCCGATCAATAGCACGCTTGGCGCAGCCGTCACGTTTCCCCGCGCGGCAGGAAGGTCACACCTCTCCGCTTTCGGGCCGGGAAGGGGAACGATTCCAAGCCGCCACAATCGCCACGGACGTGTCGCGATCGACACGCAATGGCCCCAAACGGGCTCGCCAGGGTCCAATGGCGGCCCAACGGCAAGGCTATCCCTGAGACCGTCGAGGCGCTCCCCCCAGCCTCGCCAGTACCAAGGAGTACAACAATGAAGACTCTCATGTCGGCGGCCGTTCTGGCCGCTCCCGTGGTCGCGATCTCGCTCGCCTCGATGCCCGCCCTGGCCCAGGCCCAGGACACCGGGGTCTACGGCACGCTCGGCTACGCCGGGTCCCGCGCCGAGGGCGCCGACACCGGCGCCGTCCAGGGCCGCCTGGGCGCCAAGCTGACCCCGCACTTCGGCGTCGAGGGCGAACTGTCCGGCGGCGTCAAGGACGACAACATCGACCAGGCCGGCGTCCGCTCCAGCATCGAACAGACCCACCAGGCCGCGGTCTACGGCGTGGGCTTCCTGCCGGTGACCCCGCAGATCGACCTGATCGGCCGCGTCGGCTACGGCAACAGCCAGTTCAAGCAGACCGTGGCCGGGGTCGAGAACAAGTTCGACGCCGACAGCGTCAACTACGGCGTCGGCGCCCAGTACAAGTTCGACGACAAGAACGGCGTCCGCGTCGACTACACCCGTCAGCAGTACCGCGACGACGACGCGGCCGACGCCAACGTGGTGTCGGTGGGCTACGCCCGGAAGTTCTAGGCGCCAGGCCCCCTGAAACGAAGAACGCGCGCCTCGATCCCGGGGCGCGCGTTCTGATTCCGACATGGGCTCGCGGTCAGACCGCCGGCGGCTCCGCGCCGGGCGCGTAGTGATGGTGATGCACGGTCGGTCCAGCGCCGTAAGGCAGGCGGCCTTTCGGGTCCTCGCCGTAGCGGTTGGGACCGGGCGTGCCGTCCATCAGGTGGAAGACCAGCAGGATGATCCCGCCCACGCCGGGGATCAGGCCCAGCAGCACCATCCAGCCCGACTGGTCGATGTCGTGCAGCCGGCGGACATGGACCGCCAGGGTGGGGATGATCAGGGCCAGCGCGCCCGCCATGGCGACCAGGATCCAGACGACGAAGGCGGCTCCAACGCCGTCCTGGCCCTGGCTTGTTCGCCTCCGCACCCGCGACCACCAACGTCACGGTGACGATGGTGAAGGCCACGGCGACCAGGACATGGAACAGGAAGAAGAGCCAATATTCCGTCCGTCGCGAACGCCCTTCGAAATCGGCGTACCGGCGCAATGGCTCAAACATCAACGACATCGTTTTCCCCCAGAAGCTCGGCTCGGCGAGCGCTGAACAACCCTGGCGATACCGTAGGGCGGCGCAAGCCTCAGCGTAAAGACGCTTTTCGGCCGATCCGCGTCGCCGTGCCTCGGCGGAGCCGGCTTGACGCCGGCGCCATGAAGCGTGACGCTGGCGTCAAGTTTGGGAGGAAGCGTCGCTTGGACAAGGCGCTGTTGATTCAGTTGGTGGGCTCGGCCGTGGCCGTCAGCCTGCTGGTCGCCATCGCGGCCTGGGCGCGGATTCCGCGTCCGACCCCTCCGCTCGACGCCGAGGGCGCCCGGGCCCTGCTGGCCGTGGAGTTCCCCGACGACCGCGTCGACGCCCTGTGGATCGCCGCCGACGGCGCGGGTCTAGTGGCGCGGTCGGGCGAACGGGCCCTGGTCGCCTGGCGCAAGGGCGACAGCTACGTGGCCCGCGACCTGGCCTGGAGCGCCGCCCTGGCCGCCCGGCCCGACAAGGGCTTCCTCCGCCTCAAGACCGCCGACGGCGCCCCGCGCCTGGCCCTGAAGGACGGCGCCTGGCCGCCGCGGGAGTTCGCATGAAGACCTTCGACCCCGTGCAGCTTGCTATTCCTTTTTTCGTCCTGGCCGTCATCCTGGAGATCGTCCTGGCGCGCCTCGGCAAGGCGAACGCCCGCTACGAGGCCAAGGACACCGCCATGTCCCTGACCATGGGCCTGGGCAGCAGCATCGCCGGCGCGATCCTGGGCGGGGCGATCTTCGCCGCCACCGTTTGGGTCTGGCAGCACCGGATCTTCACGATCCCGATGACCGCCGTCTGGGCCTGGGTGATCCTCTTCTTCGCCGAGGACCTGACCTACTACTGGTTCCACCGCATCGCCCACGAGCGGCGGTTCTGGTGGGCCAGCCACGTCAACCACCACACCTCCACCCACTACAACCTGTCGACCGCCCTGCGGCAGACCTGGACGGGCGGCGTCGTGGGCACGTGGCTGCTTTGGCTGCCGCTGTCGTTCCTGGGCTTCCCGCCGGCCATGGTGGCCATCCAGAAGGGGATCAGCCTGATCTACCAGTTCTGGATCCACACCGAGGCGATCAAGAAGATGCCGCGCTGGTTCGAGGCGGTGTTCAACACGCCCTCGCACCACCGGGTGCACCACGCGCGCAACGCCCGCTACCTCGATGCCAACTACGCCGGCATCCTGATCATCTGGGACCGGATGTTCGGCACCTTCATCCCCGAGGTCGACGAGGAGCCGTGCCGCTACGGCACGGTCAAGAACCTGGCCAGCTTCAACCTGCTGACCAACGTCTTCCACGAGTTCATCGGCATCGCCAAGGACGTGGCCGCCCATCCGCGCCACGCCCTGGGCTATGTCTTCGGCCCGCCGGGCTGGAGCCACGACGGTTCGCGCGACACCTCCCACACCCTGAAGGCCAAGTGGCGGGCGCGGCTGGAGCGGGACGGGAAGGCGACGCCGGAGACGCACGCGGCCGAGTAGGGCGGTCGGCCTAGCGTCGCTCGCGCCCCACCAGCCAGCAGGTCGCCGCCCAGGCCGAGCCGGCGGCCCAGCCGCCCAGCACGTCGTTGGTCCAGTGGACGCCGAGGAACACCCGGCTGAATCCCACGGCGGCGGCCGTCGTCGCGCCCACGGCCAGGCCGTAGGCGCGCAACGCCGTCCCCTTGGCCCCCTGGGCGAACAGGATGCCCAGCGACAGGAAGGTCGCGGCCGACAGCAGGGCGTGGCCGCTGGGAAAGCTTTCGTTGACCGCCTCGGCGGCGCGGTACTCGGCCGGCGGCCGGCTGCGCTTGAACAGGTTCTTCAGCCCCTCGCTCAGCACCAGGGCCCCGGCGAACACCCCGGCCGTCAGCAAGGCTTCGCGGCGCTTGCCGGCGAGGGCCAGCCCGCCGGCCGTCACGGCGGTCAGCCCGGCCAGCACGGTGATCCCGCCCAGGGCGCTGGCCTCGGTCAGACTTTCCTTCAGCCATTTGGGCCCGACCGGCTCGGATGGATCGCCGTCGCGCCGCAGCGCCTTGAGGATCCTCCAGTCGGACGCTTGGCCGTCGGCCTCGTTCTGGTCGTCGGCGACGTCCTGGAAGACCGCCAGGGCTGCACCCAGGCCGAGCAGGGCGGCCAGGGCGAAGGTCTCGGTGTGGGGATTCAGGGCGTGGCGCGCGCGGTGCATCCGGCTTGAATGTGCGCGGGAGGCGCGGCGTTCCTTCGGCGAGTGCTCACGACCGCTCCAGCGGCCATCCCCGGGCGATCAGCGCCTTGACCCGGTCGCGCGCGACGGGCGCGGGCAGGCCGCCCGGCAGGAGCAGCCAGAAGCGTCGGCCGCGACGCTCGCACCGCTCGACCGCCGACCGCGCCACCCACCACGACCGGTGGACCTGGGCGCCGTCCAGCCCTTCGACCGCCGCGACCGCGTCGGCCATCCGCATCAGCAGCAGGGTCTGGCCGCCCTGGGCGTGGACCCGCACATAGTGGTCCTCCATCGACAGGGCGAGGATCGCCCCGTGGCCGGGCGGCAGGCGCCGGGCGAGGGCGGGCTTCACCTCGGCCGTCGGCGTCGCCGACTGTCCGGAGGCGCGCCCGCGCGTCCGGTCCTGGCCTGCTCGCGCCAGCCAGAGGGCCAGGACCACGAAGGCGGTGACGACCAGCACCTGGACATAGGCGTCGAGGAAATCGGCGAGCGACGGGGGCGGTCGCGAGAGGTCCGGATGCGGACCGAGCCACCAGACCAGGGCGGTCACCGGCGCGGCGGCTACGACCGACGCCGCCGCCCAGGCCAGGCCCTCGGGCAGATTCCAGCGCTTTGCGACGGCGCTTGCCAAGGCCAGACACGGCCGCACGATCGCGTAGCCCAGGGCCATGATCCGCAGCCAGTACAGGGTCCGCGCCGGCCAGTCGCGGTACGGGACCGCGCCGAACGGCCCCATGGCCACGACGATCGCGGCGCAGACCAGCATCACGATCGCCTCGCGAAGATGCTCGCGCCGGAACGCCCGGCGACCGATCGGCGAAGCGCCAAAGGGAATCGTCATGGACCAGGCCATTACACGAAGGCGGCGGTCCGTTTCACGAATTCCCGCTTGAGGTCGCCCCGGCCGAGCCCGATCCCTGCCTGGCCGCGGCGATCGCCCGGCGCTTCCCCACATCGGAGTTCCAGCCTTCCATGCGTCAGTTGCCGACGGCCTTCGCCCTGTCCTTCCTCGCGCTCTGCCTGCTGGGTCCGCGCGACGCCCTGGCGGGCGTCTGGCGCGAGACGCCGGTCACGATCAAGGCCCACGACGGGGTCGTGCTGGCGGGATCGGTGCTGTCGCCCGAGGGGCGGACGGACGCGCCCGGCGTGGTGATCCTGGCGGGTTCGGGCGGCAACGGACGGGACGGCAGGATCCAGGGCTTCCCCGCCTATCGCGTGATCGCCGAGCGGCTGGCGGCCGACGGCGTGGCGGTGATGATCACCGACCGACGGGGCGTCGGCGGGTCCGGCGGGCGCTGGCGCGGCGAAACCATCGAGGGACGGGCTCGGGACGCCGTCCTGATGCTCCGCCGCCTGGCCCAGGACCCGGCGGTGGACCCGCGCCGCGTCGGCGTGCTGGGACACAGCCAGGGCGGATGGGTGGCGACCGAGGCGGCGGCCCAGGCGCCCGACGCGGTGGCCTTCGTCGTGCTGATGGCGGGACCGGGCCAGTCGGTGCTGGACCAGGTGGTCACCGACCAGACCAACCAGTGGCGGCTGGCCGGCCGGAGCCGGGCCGGCGTCGCCTTCAACGGCCTGGTCCTGCGGGCGGGGCTTTCGACCGTGCGGCTGCTGCCGACCCGTTGCGAGATCGCCGCGCTGGAGACGCTTTGCGGCGTGATCCACTATTCGCCGGCCTCGGCCCTGCCGAAGGTCCGCGCGCCGGTGCTGGCCCTGCTCGGCGCGCGCGACAGCCTGGTTCCGCCCCGGCCCAACGTCGGCCTGCTCAGCCGGGGTCTGAGGAACACCGACCTGACGATCAGGATGTTCGACGAGGCCAACCATCAGTTCTGGAAGGCCAAGACCGGCGCCAGTGCTGAATACGCCAGCCTGACGCCGGGCTACGTGCCGGACTTCCTGGACACGATCAGCGACTGGGTCCGGGCGACGCCGCCGAGGGCCGAGGAAAATCAGCGGGCCGTGTCGGTTCCGAATCCGTCCGTTCGTCATCCAGAAGAGCGAGATTGAATAGGAAGTCCCGGCATGGACGTGCGCGAACAGGTCGACCGCTATATCGACGGCCAGCCTCCGGCGAAGCGCGAGGAATTGCGCGACCTGCACCGGCGTATCCTGGAGCTCTCGCCCGACGCCGAGCTCTGGTTCCTGGACGGCAGGAACGCCGACGGCAAGGTCGTCTCCAACCCGAACATCGGCTACTGCTCGCAGACGCTGGGCTACGCCAACGGGGAGTCGCGGCCGTTCTACAAGATCGGCCTCAGCGCAAATACGTCCGGGCTGTCGCTCTACGTCATGGGGCTGGAGGACAAGACCTACCTGTCGCGGACCTATGGGGCGCGGCTCGGCAAGGCCAAGGTCACCGGATACTGCATCAGCTTCAGGTCGACCAAGGACCTGGACCTCGACGTGTTCGAGGAGGTCGTCGCGGACGCCTTGGGGCGAGCGAAGTCCTAGACGCCCTCTCTCCAAGAGAGGGCGGGCCTCAGACGCAAAGATCGCTCCACGACTGGTCCAGGGCGTCGCTGCCGTCGGTCTCTTCCAGCTTCAGGTCGCCTTGCGACCAGACGAAGCGCTCGGGGCCGTCGAAGCCGTCCTGCTCCTCGACGATGTCGACCTCGCCGCAGACGGAGGGGATTTCGCCGTCCCAGTGGACGAAGGTCTTGCCGAAGTCGACGCCCTGGGCCTCCGGGAAACGGTCGGCGACGGCGATCCGGGCACCTTGGACGGCCTCGGCGTCGTCGGTGCGGTGATCGACGGCCTCGGCCTGGGTGTCGCGCAGGACATAGGCGGCCAGGCCCGCGCCCAGGCCGGCCAGCACGACGACGGCCGCGCCGCCGGCGATCAGGTGTGTGCGGGAGAGGTTCGCCATGCCGGTCAGCCTAGCGTTGAAGGGCCAGGAGGCAAATGCGACGCCTAGTCCCGCAGCAACGGAAGCGACAACCCCATGGCCGGCCGCGCCGTCAGGATCTCGCGGCGGAAGCGGAACAGCTCGGCGGGGCGACCGCCGGTGTCGGCGTCCTGGCGGCCCAGGCCCTCGACCAGGTCCTCGCGCTCGACCACGCGGCGGAAGTTCTGCTTGTGCAGCGGCACCCCGGCGATGGCCTCGACCGTGCGCTGCAGGGCCGACAGGGTGAACTCGGTCGGCATCAGCTCGAACACCACCGGGCGGTACTTGATCTTGCCCCGGATGCGCGAGAGGCCGGTGGCCAGGATGCGGCGGTGATCCGAGATCATCGGTTCGCCCAGGGCGGCCGACAGGGCGGCGGGCTCGGCCGGATCGTGGCCCTCGGCCCGGGCCCGGTCGCGGGCGGCCTCTGGGGCAAGGCCCGCCTCGTAGAGCAGCTCGTAGCGCTCCAGGACCCGTTCCTCGTTCCACGGCGCGCCGTCCAGGGCGAAGGCCAGGCGGGCGCGCGACCACTTGCCGGCGTCCTCGCCCGCCCAGCGGCGCAGGGCCGGGGCGATGGCCTCGTCCAGCAGGGCGGGGCGGCCGTGGCGCCAGTCCTCCCAGGGGAAGAAGGCCGACCAGGGCGCCCAGGCGGTGTCGGGGACCTGGGTCTCGACGGCCGTCGGGGTCAGGCCCAGATAGCCGACCGAGACGATCCGGGCCGCCCCGGCTCCCATTTCGGCGCGCGGCGCGTCGCGGCCCTCGTCGCCGAAGGTGTAGAGCTGCTCGACATAGCCCAGCTGGAACCGGGTCTGCTCGGTGACGAAGGCCCGCAGGCCCAGCTCGAAGGTGCGGTGGCCGGCCGGGTCGAACGGGCCGAACGGCAGGCCGGGCAGGGGGCTGGCCACGTCGGTGACGGCGTCGTGCGGCCGCACGGTCAGGACCACGGCCTCGCCGTCGCGGATCGCCACCACGACCGCCGACAGGCCGATGACGACCGATGTCGATCCGCCCCCGGTCATTCGGTCTCGAACGCCATGCCGGGGGCGCTTTCGAAGCCGGCGGCGCGCGACAGCACGTGGAAGCGCTGGACGTAGCGGGCCTGGGCCTCGAACGGCGGCAGGGGCAGGATCTTCAGATCGTAGCCGGCCGGCGGCGGGCCGAAGATGGCCAGGGACTCGGCGTGCTCGAACCCGGCCAGCTGGGTGGCTTCGAAGAAGGCGCAGGCGCGGTCGGCCTGCTTGATCAGCTTCTTGATCGCGGCCGGGACCTTGGGCGGCAGGCCGAAGCGGATGTGGATGGCGTCCTCCAGCCGGGCCTCGAAATCCTTGTAGCCGATGCCCAGCGCCGCCTTGAACGGGCTGATCATGTCGCCGATCACATATTCGGAGGCGTCGTGCAGCAGGGCGGCCAGGCGCCATTTCGGCTCGAGGTCGGGCTTGATATGGGCGGCGATCTCCTCGACCACCACGCTGTGCTGGGCCACCGAGAAGCCGTGTTCGCCGGTGGTCTGGCCGTTCCAGCGCGCCACCCGGGCCAGGCCGTGGGCGATGTCCTCGATCTCGATGTCCATCGGCGAGGGGTCCAGCAGGTCGAGCCTGCGGCCCGACAGCATGCGCTGCCACGCCCGGGGCGGAGTTTTATGCAGCCCTTTGGCCACGAGATCGTTCCTTACGGTGAAGGTGCAGGCCTTACACAGTCTGGCCCCACTCTAGCTGGGTTGGCCCATCGGTTGACAAAGATCAATGAGGGCCGGGCCGTTGTCTGTGGAAATGCCTCACCGTGTGAATGCTTAGACCCGGGAGATCGATCATGAGCTGGGCGAGAATCATGGCGCCGCTGGCCGGAGCCGCCGCCGACCGGGGCGTCCTGGAAGCGGCCAAGACGCTGGCCGAGGGTTTCGACGCCGAGCTGGCCTGCGTCCATGCGCCGGCCGACATGGCCGATCTGATGCCCTGGATGGGCGAGGGTTTCATGGGCGGCGTGCAGGTCACGGCGCTGGAGAGCCTGAAGGAAGCCGCCGTCGAGGGCCATCACGCCGTCGACAAGCTGGTGGCCGAGCTGGGCTACGCCCGCGCCACCGCGATCAGCCTGGAATCGCCCGTCTGGGCCGGCCTGGCCGCGGAGGGCCGCTTGTCGGACGTGATCGTGTTCGACAGCGCCGCCGCGCGCGGCAAGGGCCCGCTGGCGGAGTCGTTCCAGCAGATGATCGCCGACGAGCAGCGCCCCGTGGTCGTGGCCCGGCCGGGCCTGAAGGTCGGCGGCACGGTGCTGGTGGCCTGGGACGGCGGCAAGGAGGCCAGCCGCGCCATGCGCACCGCGCTGCCGCTGCTGCAGAAGGCCGCCAAGGTCGTGGTGGCCGGGGCGCCGGGCGCCTCGTCGCGCAATTTCGAGCTGGAGCGCCTGGTCGCGTTCCTGGCGGCCCGAGGCGTCAAGGCCGAGCCCAAGGTGCTGGAGGGGACGGGCGGCGACGCCTCGGCCCTGCTGCTGGGCGCGGCCAAGGACGTGGGCGCCGATTTCCTGGTGGCGGGCGCCTTCGGCCACCCGCGCCTGCAGGAGTTCATCTTCGGCGGCACCACCCGGAGCCTGCTGAACAGCGACGGACCTTCGCTGTTCCTGTCGCACTAGAGCTTTGTTCCAAAAGAAGAAGGAGGGCGTTCAAATGTCCCTGTCACGCATCGTCATGCGCCTGGCCCGCAATCCCGGCACCGAGTTCGCGGGAGGCGACGACCACCGGGGCTACGCCCTGACCGCGCCGCTGACCGAGGACGGCCACCTGGACGCCGCGGCCTACGCCAAGGCCAAGGACGAGTGCGTGGTCCGCCGCTTCGCCCCCGACGAGGACGCCGCCGACGGCCGCCTGAACCGACGCGGCGAGCGCTGGTTCTTCGACTATGACGAGGGCGAGGACCTGGACGACGAGCCCGTCCACCGCCTGGGCCAGCATCGCTTCGCCCTGGGCGAATACGTCACCGTCACCGACGACGACGGCCGGCCGCTGACCTACAAGGTCATGGAGGTGACGCCGATCTAGCCGCCGACGTTGTGGCGGACCAGGGTCTTCATGTCCTCGAAGATGTCGTGGTCGCTGCCGTCGCGGCCCTTGGCCTTGACCACGGCCACGGCAAGCGGGCCGCCCTTGGGGCCGCGGGCCTCGTAGCCGACGACGCGGTAGCCGCTGACGGCCTTGTCGCTGGCCAGGATCAAGGTGGCGCGCACGCCGTCGCCGCCCCGCCGCTGGCGGATCTGGGCACCGTCGTTGGTGGCGTGGATCTCGGTGTCGCCCTCGTCCTCGTTGGTGGACTGGACGCTGACGTTGGAATTGCCGCCGCTGGTCCGCTCGGTCACCCGCTTGGTGCTGTCGCCGTCGCGGATCGTGACGTTCTTGGCGACCTTGACCTCGGCGGTGTCGTCGTTGGCGTTGATCGTCAGGCCGCCGATCTTGATGTCGGCGCCCTTGTCGTGGGCGTCGATCTTGATCCCGGGCAGGCTGATCTTGGCGCTGTCGCCACGGGCCTTGCCGCCGGGCGGCGGGGGAGGGGGCGCCTTGACCGCCGGCATCAGGGTCTTCAGGTCGGCCTCGATCGGCGCCAGGGCGGCCTCGGCGTCGCCGCCGTTCAGCGCCACCAGGCTCAGCGTGACCTCGGCGTTCTGGCCGCTGTAGAGGCAGGTCTGGCCGTCGGGCGCGGCGCTGACGCGCGTCAGCTCGCCCTGCTTGTCCGGGCAGTCCAGCCGGCTGATCGCCCGCAGCGGCTCGCGCTTGCCGGGCGTCCTGTGGTCGCCATGGCTGACCTCGACCTTGGGCGAGCAGGCGCCGGCGAGAACGACCAGGCTCGCGGCGGCCAGCAGCGTCAGGTGTCGCATAAAAGGAATCTCCCGTTCGACGCGAACGTGGTCCGGCGGCGCTCGGAAATCCAATGAAATCGCGGTAACGGCCCTATTGCCCGGGCCGCGCCCCCGAACCCTCGCGGCGGGCCAGGAAGGCCAGGCGCTCGAACAGGTGGACGTCCTGCTCGTTCTTCAGCAGAGCGCCGTGTAGCGGCGGGATCAGCTTGGTCGGGTCCTTCTCGCGCAGGGTGGACTCGTCGATGTCCTCGACCAGCAGCAGCTTCAGCCAGTCCAGCAGCTCCGAGGTCGACGGCTTCTTCTTCAGGCCCGGCACCTTGCGCATGTCGTAGAAGATCCGCAGGGCCTCGGCGACCAGCTTCTGCTTGATGCCCGGGAAGTGGACGTCGACGATGGCCTGCATCGTCGCCTCCTCGGGGAAGCGGATGTAGTGGAAGAAGCAGCGGCGCAGGAAGGCGTCCGGCAGCTCCTTCTCGTTGTTCGAGGTGATGATGATGATCGGCCGGACCTTTGCGGCGATCGTCTCGTCGGTCTCGTAGACGTAGAACTCGTTGCGATCCAGTTCCTGCAGCAGGTCGTTGGGGAACTCGATATCGGCCTTGTCGATCTCGTCGATCAGCAGGACGGGGCGGACCGGGGCCTCGAAGGCCTCCCAGAGCTTGCCCTTCTTGATGTAGTTGCGGACGTCCTTGACCCGCTCGTCGCCCAGCTGACTGTCGCGCAGGCGGGTCACCGCGTCGTATTCGTAGAGGCCCTGCTGGGCCTTGGTCGTGGACTTGATGTGCCAGGTCAGCAGCGGCGCGTTCATCGCCTTGGCCACTTCGTAGGCCAGCACGGTCTTGCCGGTGCCGGGTTCGCCCTTGATCAGCAGGGGACGTTCCAGCGCCACGGCGGCGTTGACGGCGACCTTCAGGTCGTCGGTGGCGACGTAATCGGCGGTGCCTTCGAAGCGCGAGCTCATACGGTTTCCTGACGGCGGCTCCAGCGAACCGCCTCGAACAGTTGTTCAAATCAGGACTAACCTACAGACCAACGGTCGGCCGGATCAAGCCGGCTTGTGGTCAGGCTCCGTCGCGCGGTTTCAGCAGTTCGGGCGGCGGCTTGCGGTGGCGGCGGGCGACCGACGGCGGATCGCTGGCCGGGAAGCTGTCCTCCAGCCCTTCCTCCAACTGGTCCTCGAGATATTCCGTCGGGTCGTCATTGTCGGATTCGGGCGAGGCGTCGGACATGGCGGGTCTCCTATCGCCTCATGAATCTAGGCGCGCGGGGATACAGCTTCAACGCCGGCCCGGCCGTCTTGAACGTCTCAGCTCTCCTTGGCGTAGCCCAGCGACTCGATGTCGTCCTCGGCCAGCTCGGTGGATTCGAAGTCGGCGGCGCTGTCGTCGTCGTCCGAGATCGAGTCCTCGACGTCCTCGTCGTCGCCGGCGATCGCGCTGAGCGGCTCGCGCTCGACGTCCAGGCCCTCGTCGTCGCGTTCGCCTTCCAGATCGTCGTCGATCTCGTCGGCGTTCTCGTCGTCGAAGTCGTCGTCTTCTTCGTCCTCGTCGTCATCGCCGTCGGCCTGGGTGACGTCGTAGACGTCGTCCAGCTCGTCGAAATTGGCGATGTCGTCGCCGTCCTCGGTCAGATTGGTCTCGTCCAGGACCTCGGCGCCGTCCTGGTCGTCATAGTCGGTGTCGGTGGGCATGGCGGGCTCCCTGAAACCAGAAGGGCGAGGGCGACGCCCCCGCGGTCCCGGATTCAACCCGTCGTCCGTGACGATTGTTCCGTCGGTCGCGCGAGGCGAAGGCCCTCATGCGAAGGGAAGCGCGTAGCCCTTGTCCAGCAGGCGTCGGGCCATCTCCTCGCGCCGGGCCGGCCAGTCCTGGGCCAGCAGGCCCAGCCCCACCACGTCGGCCGGCGCGCCGTCCTTGATCACATGATGGCGGAACAGCGCCTCGCGCTGGAAGCCGTAGCGCTCGTGCAGCTTCCAGACGCTCTCGTTGGACAGCAGCACCTCGCACCACAGCTTGTCGAAGCCCAGGGGACCAAAGACGTACTCGATCATCCAGAACTCGATATACGACCCCACGCCCAGCCCGCGCACCGACGGGCTGGCCAGGTAGTAGGCCCAGGCGCAGCGGCGGTTCCTGGCGTCGATGTCGGCCAGGTTGGCCAGGCCCACGGGTTCGCCGTCCACCTCGATCACCCAGTATCGGCGGCGGGCGTCGCTCGCCATGCCGTCGAACCAGCGGTCGTGCTCGGCCTGGCCGATCTTGTGGTCGGTGTACATGTAGGCCGCGACGTCGGGACTGTTGCGCCAGTCCAGCAGCCTCTGACGATCGCCTTCGGTCACGTCGCGCAGGACGACGGCGTGGGACGGGGCGTCCGAGGCTCCAGTGGTCATACGCGGCGATCTCCCCCCAGGGCGGCCAGGTCCGGCCGGCCCCGCACGAAGGCCCGGACGTCGTCCGACGTGAAGGTCGGATTGGCGGCGTAGAGTCCATCGTACACCGCGCGGACGAAGTCCAGATCGTCGGGCCGGTCCACCGTCCAGCGCACGTCGCCCTCGTCGGCGGCCTGTTCGAGGCCCTCGATCTTGAAGCGGTTGGGGTGGCGGTAGAGGAAGGGGGTGACGTGCTCGTGGTCGTAGGGGTCGCTCGTCTCGTCGGCGGCGATCTTCAGGGCCACGGATTCGAAGACCTCGACGTCCAGCCCCTTGGGGAAGCTGCGCCGGGCGGGGGTGTTGGAGGTGTAGTCGGCGCCGGAGCGCTCGTGCAGGGCCAGGGTCTGGTCGATCAGGTCGGGGTCGGCCAGGGGGCAATCGGCGGTGAGGCGCACCACCGTGCGGGTCGGACCGAAGGTTTCGATCGCGCCGATATAGCGGGCCAGCACGTCGTCCAGCGATCCGCGGAACACCTCGACGCCGGCGGCGATCAGGCAGACGGCCAGCGGATCGTCGCTGGCCTGGTCGGAGGTGGCCACCACGATCCGCTGCAGTCGCGTGGCGCGCTTGAGGCGCTCGATCTGCCGCAGGATCATCGGCTTGCCGGCCAGATCGGCCAACACCTTGCCGGGAAGCCGCGTCGACGACATGCGAGCTTGGAGGATGGCGAGCGGCAAGGGCGTACTCAAGGTTAGGTCCGGAACTTCAAGCCCGAACTCCGGCGTTCGTCTACCGCCGAAATGCGGTGGCCTCGTGGCGAAGCCTTTTCCGTCAAGCGGCCGGAAAGCGCTCGCGCAGGGCGGCGCCGACCTCGCGCATGGTCGGGTTCCAGTCGTTGAAGTCCGGCGTGATGAAGCAGCGCGTCCGCGGGTACCAGGGCCAGGTCTGGGCGCCCAGCCGGGTCCAGGACGCCGCGCCGGTCAGCATCCAGATCGGCGCGCCGCAGGCGCCGCCGAGGTTGGTGGTGGCGTTGGAGAAGCCGACGATCAGGTCCATCGCGCAGCAGAGGGCGGCGACGTCGTCGAGGTCCTGCTTCAGGTCGATGCCCGGCGGCTGCCAGATGTCGACGCCGAACTCGGCCTTGGCCAGGGCGATCTCCTCGCTGCAGTCGCCGTACTGCAGGTTCACGAAGGTGACCCCCGGAACCTCCAGGATCGGACGCCACAGCAGGAAGGGCGAGAACTGGCGGGCCCGTTCGCCGTTCAGCTTCAGGCTCTTCCACAGCAGGCCGACCTTGGGGCCCTTGGGGGCGCTCTCCTCAAGGACCCGCCGCCAGTGCGCGACCCGCGCCGGATCGGCTGTCAAGAAGTTGGGACGGTTGGGGAAGGCGGCCAGGCTGGGCCGGAAGACCTCGAGCAGGTCGGCCATCGGGGCCCAGAAGTCGACGCCGCTCCAGTCCTCGATCTCGGGCGCGCCACGATAGACCCGGCCCTCGTAGGCGACGGTCTTGTGCGGGAAGACGGCGGCGTTCGGGAACGAGCGCTGGAACAACGAGACCAGCCGGCGCTCGACCGCGAGGGTCAACTTGCCGTCGGACCCCAGCGCCTCGACTACGTCGGGCAGCATGTTGGCGAACATCACCTCGTCGCCCAGGCCCTGCTCGGCGCAGATCATCAGCGACTTGCCGGCCAGGTCCATGCCCGGGCTCCAGCGCGGGGCGTCGATGGTGAAGCGCGGGGCGTCGCTAAGGTCCTTCGAGAGCCGGGCCTTGTAGGCGCTCCAGCCTTCCCCGACCCGGCCCAGGGACAGCAGGGTGGTGGCCCGGCCGAACTGCATCGTCGCCAAGTCCTCGGCGGATTCGGCGAAGGCGATCGCCCGGTCGCAGTCGGCCAGCGAGCCCTCGACGTCGCCCAGATCGAGCTTGGCGTAGGCGCGGTTGTGGTAGGCCTTGCCGAAGCGCGGGGCCAGCCGCAGCGTCTCGTCGAAGAAGGTCAGGGCCGTCTTGCCGTCGCCCTGGCTGCACAGGATGGTGCCCAGGGTGTTCCACAGCAGCGGCTGTTCGGGATTGTCGTTGATGGCCGGGCGCAGGACCTCGATGGCTTCCTCGCAGCGATTGAGGTCGCGCAGGGCGCAGGCCAGGTTGTTGACGCCCTCCAGGTCGCCGGGGCGGGCCTGGACGTAGTGGGCGAAGAACTTCACGGCGATTTCCGGCATGTTCAGGCGGAAGGCCAGGCGGCCCAGGTCGCCGGCGACGCCATCGTGGTTGGGCAGCAGCTTCAGCGCCGCCTCGTAGCAGTGCATCGAGCCGGCGAAATCGCCGATCTTCTCGCGGGCGATGCCCAGCACGTGCCAGGCCACGCCCAGCTTGTCGTCGAACTCCAGGGCCTTGAGGGCCAGCTTCTCGCCCTTGGCGAAGTCGCCGCTGTGCATGGCGCGGAGCGAGCGCTCCAGCTGCCGCGAGGCTTCCCGGTTGCGGACCTCGTGGACCTGGCGATCCAGCCGCTCCAGGGCCTCGGCCGAGGCGGCGTCGCCGGTCGCGGTCTGGAAGCCAAGGTTAACGGCCTGGGCGACGGATTCCTGGGCGACGGCCAGCGCGGCGGCCGAGATCTGGGTGTCGCGACTGCGGGACATCTATTGAAGGCCTTGGCGGTTGGAGAGAGTCATCCTCTGGGTCAGTATGTTTAATTGTATCCTAAGCTGCGTCTCCCGGTCGCAGGCTTGGCAAGGGGACGTTAACCGCCTCCGCCTAGCTTCTGCTCCGAACCGCTATTCCGGCGGATGGGGCGACACGGCAATGCAAGAGGGAGCGGCCTTGTGCCATTGAAGCTGTCGCTGAAACCCGGCGAGAAATTCGTGCTGAACGGCGCGGTCGTCCAGAACGGCGACCGTCGCGGCGTGCTGGTCCTCCAGAACAAGGCCTCCGTGCTGCGTGAGAAGGACATCATGCAGCCCGACGAAGCCACGACGCCGGCGCGCCGGATCTATTTCCCGGTCATGATGATGTACCTGGACGAGGCCGGCGCCGAGCGCCAGTACGAGGAATTCGCCACCCGCCTGACCGAATTCATGGGCGTGGTGCGCAATCCCGACGTGCTGGGCGACTGCATCGCCATCTCCAAGCACGTGATGGCCCGCGAGTACTACAAGGCGCTCATGCTGAGCCGGAAGCTAATCGAGTACGAAGATCAGAGGTTGGGGCATGTCTCTTAGGGCCTATCAACAGACGGCGACGCGGACCGAAAACCCGCGCGAGATGGAATACCGTCTGTTCGGTCAGGTGACGCGCGCCCTCATGGCCGCGTCCGAAGCGCCGGCGGACGACATCGCCACGCGCATCGACGCGCTCGACTGGAACCGGCGCGTGTGGTCGGCCCTGGCGACCGACTGCGCGCTGCCGGAGAACACCCTGCCGGTGCAGCTGCGCGCCAGCATCATCTCGCTCAGCCTCTGGGTCGGCCGCCACTCCAGCGCCATCATGCGCAAGGAGGAGGATTTCGAGCCGCTGATCGAGATCAACCGCATGATCATGCAGGGCCTGGCCGGCCGTTCCGACGGGGCCTGATCCCGGCCCGCCTCCGGCGGGCCAGCTTGAATTGAGCCGTCATGGCGGGGCGGGCGTCGGTTTCGGCGCCCGCCTTTTCAATGCGCGGACGACCGGGCAGGGGGCCGCGGCCCCGACGGCAAACCTTTCCGGTAAAAGCTGCCGCCCGGCTGTTTCTGCAGGCGATCGGCGGCGCCGCAGCGAACGCGGTATTCAAAAAATCCATTTCAAAACAGCGATTTAGCGATTCTCTCCGTGCGGCGCCGATTGGCCCGCCGCTTGCGATGGTTCCCGCGGGCAAAACGCCCGACCGGCAAAACGCCGGGGCAATCCTCCCAAAATGGCGAGAAACACCATGCTGAACTCGATCAACACCAATGCCGGCGCCATGATCGCGCTGCAAAACCTGAACGCCACCAACTCGGAGCTCCAAAACACTCAGCAACGCATCAACACCGGCAAGAAGATCTCCAACGCCAAGGACAACGGCGCGATCTGGTCGATGGCCAAGATGCAAAGCGCGACGTCGAGCTCGCTGAACGCCGTGAAGGATTCCCTCCAGCGCGGTCAGTCCACGATCGATGTCGGCCTTGCCGCTGGCGACACCATCACCGACCTGCTCGGCAAGATGAAGGAAAAGGCCCTGGCCGCTTCCGACACCTCGCTGAACACCGCCTCGTTCAACGCCCTGGTCTCGGACTTCACCTCGCTGCGTGACCAGATCACCAAGGCTGTCACCAACGCCAAGTTCAACGGCGTCAGCCTCGTCGACGGCACCACCACCAAGCTGCAGTTCCTCAGCAACTCGGACGGTGTCGCCTACACGGTGAGCGCCAAGACTCTGTCGCTGAAGGGCCTGGGTCTGACCACGACCTCGACCTTCACGACCGCCGCCGCGGCCAAGACCATGATCGACACGATCACCAAGTCGATGACCACGGCGACGAACAAGCTGGCGAGCCTGGGCACCAGCTCGACCGGTCTGGACATGCACCTGACCTTCACGGGTAAGCTGCAGGACAGCCTGGACTCGGGCGTGGGCAACCTGGTCGATGCGGACCTGGCCAAGGAAAGCGCGAAGCTGCAGTCGCTGCAGACGAAGCAGCAACTGGGCGTTCAAGCCCTGTCGATCGCCAATCAGACGCCTCAGTCGATCCTGTCGCTCTTCAAGTGATCGGCGACTAGGCTCCAAGAAGCGATCAAAGCCGGACGGTCTACGGACCGTCCGGCATTTCTTTTTCCACGGACCGGCGTTCGTCGAATTGTCCGAAGCCAACCTAAAATTGCCCGGCATATTTTGCCGAGGCGATATGTCGCTCGGCAGTTATTGCCCATCAAAATCACAGTAAACAAAACTATAACTTTGCAATTTCAAGCTGTTGGCAATTTCTGCCTACTGGGCAGTTTTGGCCCGATCATTGCTTCCTAGTTCGATGAGCAAAAAGCTCCCGGCAGTCAAAATGACGTCGGAACCCTTGAATAGGAACTGTTGCGATGCCGCTGAATAGCATCAACACGAACGCCGGCGCGATGATCGCCCTGCAAAACCTGAACGCCACCAACAGCGAGCTTCAGGTCACGCAACAACGCATCAACACCGGTAAGAAGGTCGGTACCGCCAAGGACAATGGCGCTATCTGGGCCATGGCCAAGAACCAGTCGGCCACCTCCAGCTCGCTGAACGCCGTGAAGGACTCGCTGCAACGCGGCCAGTCGACCATCGACGTGGCCCTCGCGGCCGGCGACACCATCACCGACCTGCTGGGCAAGATGAAGGAAAAGGCCCTGGCCGCTTCCGACACCTCGCTGAACACCGCCTCGTTCAACGCCCTGAAGTCGGACTTCGAAAGCCTGCGCGACCAGATCACCAAGGCCGTCACCAACGCCAAGTTCAACGGCGTGTCGATCGCCGACGGCTCGACCCAGAAGCTGGCCTTCCTGGCCAACTCGGACGGTTCGCAGTTCACGGTCAGCTCCAAGACCCTGTCGCTGAAGGGTATCGGCATGACCACGACGTCGACCTTCACGACCGCCGCGGCCGCCAAGACCATGATCGACACCGTCGGCAAGGCCATCGGCACCGCCACCAACAAGCTGGCTTCGCTGGGCACCAGCTCGACCGGCCTGGACACCCACCTGACCTTCGTCGGCAAGCTGCAAGACAGCCTCGACGCGGGCGTGGGCAACCTGGTCGACGCCGACCTGGCCAAGGAAAGCGCCAAGCTGCAGTCGCTGCAAACCAAGCAGCAGCTGGGCATCCAGGCGCTCTCGATCGCCAACCAGTCGACCGGCTCGATCCTGAGCCTGTTCCGATAGGGACACCTGGGGGCGGGCCTTCGGGCCCGTCCCCGCCTTCCGTCGGCCTTGAGCCGGGAGGAGGGTTCACCAGAGGCGCCGCCGTGACCCGGCGACGATAGGAGTAATGGAAACCAAAGCCGCACTGACACAGCCGATACCAGAACCGACCGCGCCGTCTTCGGCCGCCAATGCCTACACCGTCCCGGGCCAACCCGCGGGCGGTCCTGTCGTTTCGGAGGCTCCGGAGAAGCCGGCCGCCGCCGCGGGCCCCCAACCGGGCGACCTGCGACTGGTGATCGAGCAGGATCCCGTTTCGGGTTCGTACGTCTACAAGACGGTCGATCGCCGGACCGGCGACGTCCTGCAGCAGTTTCCCCGCGAGGACGTGCTCCGCTTCAAGCAGGCCGAGCACTACGACCCGGGCGAGGTTTTCGACGGCCTGACCTGAGAGGGCGCTCCGCCCCCTAGGACCGTGTTCGCCGCGACCTGGCGTCGCAGGCGGAACATGGTTTACGCGCGTTAACCATATTCTTACTCCCTGAGCCTCAAGTTCACGGTCGACCTGCTCGGCCGCCGAATCGCGTTCCGAGCCACATTGGCAAGAACCGCCGTTCGGAGACCGTGATGACGCTGAGCGTGAACACCAATCAGCCTGCGCTGATCGCCCTGCAGAATCTGAACAAGACCAACGACGAGATGGGCGGCGTGCAGTCGCGCATCAACACCGGTCTCGCGATCTCCAGCGCCAAGGACAACGCCGCGGTCTGGTCGATCGCCCAGGATCAGCGCGCCGACCGCTCGGCCCTGAACGCGGTGAAGATGAGCCTGGACCGCGCCACCTCGATCACCGACGTGGCCCTGGCCGCGGGGGAATCGGTCTCGGATCTGCTGACCCAGATGCGCGAGAAGGTGGTCGCCGCCAAGGACACCTCGCTGTCGACCCAGTCGCGCAACTCGCTGAACGCCGACTTCCAGAGCCTGCTGAAGAACATGACGCAGGTGATCAACAGCGCCACGTTCGACGGCGCCAACATCCTGAACGGCAGCGAGCCGAGCAACATCACGTTCCTGGCCGACGCCGACGCCGCCACCGTGATCACGCTGAACCTGCAGAACCTGTCGCTGAGCAGCACGATCAACACGCTGTCGCTGAACGACAAGATCAACACCCAGACCCTGGCCGCCAGCGTGCTGTCGCGCCTGGACGCGACGATGACGGCGGTGAACCAGGCCGTCGGCTCGATCGGCTCGCAAGCCAAGCAGATCGAAGCCCACAACACCTTCGTGTCCAAGCTCAACGACGTGCTCGAGACCGGCGTGGGCAACCTCGTCGACGCCGACATGGCCAAGGAAAGCGCGCGCCTGCAGGCCTTGCAGGTCAAGCAACAGCTCGGCGCCCAGGCGCTGTCGATCGCCAACCAGGCGCCGCAGATCATCCTGTCGCTGTTCAACGGCGGCAGCTAGGCCTGAGGCCCCGCGCGGGGTAGACTCTCCGCCACGCTAGTTGGGAGAATCGACCCGGTATGATCGAGCTTCGCGATTTGACGGACGGCGACGAGGCGGTCCTGTTCCAATGGCGGGGCGAACCGGAAGTCGACCGGTGGATGTCCGACGCGGCCTTTCCGAGCCGCGAGGCCCACGCCGCCTGGTTCCAGGCCCTGCGTTCCGATCCCGACATGCGCGGCTGGATGATCGTCCGGGCCGGCGAACCGTCGGGCCTTCTGACCCTGACGGGCCTGCTCAGCCATCATCGTCGCGCCGGCTGGAACTGGTTCCTCGGTTCGGCCGAGGCGCGGGGCAGGGGCGTGGGGCGCGCCGCTCAGGTGCTGGGACTGGACCGCGCCTTCGGCGAGCTGGGCCTGCACAAGGTCTTCGCCGAGGTCATGGCCGACAACGACGCGGCGCTGAAGGCCCAGGCGGCCTCCGGCTTCCGTCGCGAAGGCTATCTGCGCGGCCACGTGCTGAAGGACGGCGAGCCCCGGGACGTGGTCCTGCTGGGCATCCTGGCCGAGGAATGGCGCGAGCTGCGGGGCGAGGTCCGGCGCTCGCTGACCGACGCCCACCTGATCGCGGCCTGATCCCGACTTCGATTCATACGTCTTAACGAAACGTCAGCGATCATCGCGGACAATCGAATCGTGGGGCGTAGTGCGTCCCGATGGGACCCGCTGTGATCACTTTCGATTCCAGTCTGCTGCTCGGGTATTATCAGGCCAAGAACGCTGGCCTGGCCGCGAACGCGACCGCGTCGACCAACCAGTCCTCGTCGTCCGCTCCGTCCTCCTCGGGCGGCAAGACGGTGCCCAGCTCGCCCTGGACGACGATGACCAGCGAGCCCAGCGACCTGGTCAAGGCGGCCCTGAACGGCCGCAAGTTCGTCGACGAGGCTGCGGCCGTCGCCGCGTCCCCGACGATCTCGGGCGACTACAAGAAGCTGTTCGCCGCCTATCAGGCGCTCAACACCCTGTCGGCGATCGCCAACCGCTCGGCCGAGAAGGGCGTCACCGACAGCGAGATCAAGCGGCTGCAGGCCGTGTTCAGCAAGGGGCTGAACGAGGTCAACAGCTACGTCCAGAACCTCAGCACCGATGGCATGCGCCTGACGACCGGCACGGTCATGACCAGCGACAAGTCGACCGTCGGGGTGCCGAAGAACAACTACAACTACGTCACCAACACGATCTACAGCGGCCAGGTCGACGACGAGGTGCCCACGTTCAAGGGCAACGTCAGCTTCACGATGAACGTCAAGAAGTTCGGCGTGGCGACGGACGTGACGATGGACCTGTCGGAGATGGGTTCGACGCCGCGGACGATGGCCAACGTCGTCTCGTTCTTCAACCAGAAGCTCTCGGACGCCGGTTTCGACACCCAGTTCGCGGTCAACCGCACGGTGGGCCAGGAGCGCACCACCACGGTCAACGGCCAGACCGTCAAGCTGCCGGCCACCGGCGACGACTTCGCCCTGCAGATCAAGGGTGACCTGACCGAGACCCTGACCTTCTCGGCCCCGGCCGCCAAGCCGGCGGTCTACATCACCACGGCCGCCGGCAATCCGGATCCGGACAAGGACACCACCACCGACGACGCGGTGATCGAGAACACCCTGACCAAGTACGGCCCCGGCACGGCCGGCCAGCCGGGCACCAAGGTGTTCTCCGACACGCTGGAAGGCACGATCAGCACGGTCCACAAGACGATGACGGGCCCCGATGGCTCGCTCTACGTCCTGGCCGATGTTGACGGCACGACCAGCACCCAGACGATCAAGGGCGACCAGGACGTCGCCCTGCTGAAGTACGATTCGTCGGGCAAGCTGCTCTACGCCCGCACCCTGGGCGCCTCGAACACCGCCACCGGCTACAACATGGCCATCTCGGACGACGGCCAGGTGGCCATCGCCGGTTCGGTGGCGGGCAGCCTGGCCGGCGCCACCAACGGCCCGATCAATTCGGACTCGGCCGGCACGCTCACCGACAGCTTCGTGACCCTCTACGACGCCAAGGGCGACGAGACCTGGACGGTCCGCCGCGGCGGCATGCTGGAGGACGAGGCCACGGCCGTGGCCTTCGGCGAGGACGGCGTGGTCTATGTGGGCGGCCGCACCAAGTCCGACATCCCGGGCTCGGCCACCGGCGCGACGGAAGGCGGCTACGACAGCTATCTGAGCGCCTTCGCCACCGACATCGCCGGCACGCCCAAGGCGCTGTTCACCACCCATTTCGGCAGCGAGAACGACGACACCGTCTCCGGCATCGTGGTCAACGGCACGCAGGTGGTGGTGGCCAGCAAGGAAGGCAGCGAGGCGATGCTTCGCAGTTTCGACGTCTCGACCACCATCGTCACCGAGCCGCGCACCTATCTGAACGACAAGGAAGTCTGGGTCACCGAACCGACGACCTACACCAAGGCCGCGACGTTCACCGAGGGCGCGACGCGCGACCTGGGTTCGCTGAAGGGCGGCAACATCGCCGGCCTGACCATCGACAACGGCCAGCTCTACATCGGCGGCTCGACCACCAACGGCGCGCTGGACGTCGACAACAAGACCAAGGCCGCCTCGGGCGGTTCGGACGGGTTCGTGGCCCGCCTGTCGCTGGACCTGGCCGACAAGAGCCAGGACACCCTGGCCTATTACGGCGGGACGGGCGACGACACGGTCACCGGCATGGCGGTCTCCAACGGCCAGGCCTGGCTGGTGGGTTCGGCCGGCAAGGACCTGGCGGGCGAGGCCACGGTCGGCACGAAGGACGGCTACGTCGCCCAGATCAACGTCGCCACCGGTCAGGCCTCCTGGGAGCAGCGGCTGACCGGCAAGGACGGTTACGCCACGCCGACCTCGATCGCGGTCGACGCGTCGGGCTCCAGCACCCTGGACGTCTTCGGCATCCCGCGCGGCAAGATGGACTTCACCCAGTCCGACAAGATCGTCTCTGCGACCTCGGCGCGGGCGGGGGACACCTTCCAGGTCCGCACCCGGGCGCGCGGCACCCTGACCACGATCAAGATCGAGCAGGACGATACGCTCGACACCCTGGCCGACAAGATCCGCAAGGCCACGGGCTACGCGGCCAAGGTCGAGTTCAGCAGCGTCGGCAACAACCGCACCCTGCGGATCAGCCCGTCCCAAACCACCTCGACCGTCGAGATCCTGCCCGGCAAGGGCGGCACCGACGTGCTGGAATCGCTGGGGCTGAAGCCGGGGATCGTCCGCAACACCAAGACCGATCACGGCCAGACGGTCTCGGCCGACGGCAAGGGGCCGATCTACGGCTTCGCGCTGGACACGGGCCTGGACCTGACCACCGACGTCGGCCGCAACGCCGCCGTGTCGGCCATGACCAAGGCCCTGTCGGCGGTCCGCAACGCCTATCGCGAGATGGCCGACACCGCCAACGGCGTGAAGCGCACCGACGCGACCGCCTCCTCGAACAACAACGCCACCGGCACGGTGCCGACCTATCTGACCAACCAGATCGCCAACTACCAGGCGGCGTTGGATCGCCTGACCGGCGGCGGCTAGGGCGCGCGCCGCGACGGCCCTGGAAGCCGTCTTGAGCCTTGGACTTGAAAGCGTCATCACCGCGTCGTAGCCAGGGATCATGGAACTTCTCAAAGATCGACGCGTGTTGCTGGGCGGCGGCGCCGCCCTGGCCCTGATCGCGGGCCTCGGCATCGCCCTGACCGTGATGCACGGCAACAAGTCGCCGACCGCCGATCCGCCGGCCTCGCGCGCCGGCCTGATCGTCGAGACCGGCCGCGCCGACGACAACAAGCTGGACGCCAACCGCCCGCTGCGCTGCTTTGTCGGCGGCCAGTTCGTCGGCGAGATCACCCTGGCCGAGTGCGCCAAGAAGAACGGCGTGGCCACCGGCGCCCTGGACGTGGGCGTCGACGAGACCGGCGCCCTGGCCGCCGCCGACCAGGCCGGCACGGTCCTGACCCCGCTGCCGCCGCCGCCCGAGGCCCTGACCGTGCCCGCGCCGGCCGCGACGCCGGCCGCCCCGACGCCGACCGCGGCCAGCACGCCCCTGGCGGTCTGCTGGCGCTACGCCGGCGGCGAATGGCGCAAGCTGCCGGGCGAGATCACCGTCAACGCCTGCGCCCAGCAGATCTCGGGCGGCAAGTGCGAGAAAGCGGGCGGGGCCACCTACGGCCGCTGGGGCGACGAAACCCTGCGCATCGTGCCGGGCAAGGTCGAATCCTCGTCCGACAACCGCACCTTCCATTCGATCATCGACCTGGGGCAGGGCTGCTCCATCCCGTCGGCCTAGAGAGAGTCCAAGACCCATGCGCCTTCCCGTCGTCGCCCTCTCGCTCGTCGCCGCCGCCGCCGTTGTCGGCCTGAGCGGTTGCGAGAAGCAGACCAAGGCCCCGTTCGAGGCCGGCGTCTGCATGCACGTGATCGAACAGAAGGACGGGACGCTGAAGTTCAACCCGGTGGCCCGCAACGTGCCCAGTCTCGAGCTCTGCGCGGCCGAGTTGGAGGGCATGCGCCTGCGCTTCGTGCGCCTGGGCAGCCCCAGCCGCGAGATGACCGGCGCCTACCAGGGCAAGTTCATCTTCCTGCAGAAGGAAGGCATCTATCTGGGCGACACCTACGAAGGCGCCCGGTTCATGTCGCTGGTCCGCACGGGCGACGGCCGCCTGGCGGTCCCGGGGGCCATGCCGCCCCAGTAACGGGGAGGGCCGGAGGAAGAGGGCGGTGGATAACCGCTCTTGTTCCACAGGAACATTTGTGGAACAAACCTTGCGTTCGGCGTTGATAGGTCGTTAACGTCCGGGCCAGATTCCGGCGCGTTGGGTCGCCGGGCGAGAACGAAGGTCTTCCCATGGCGGGCAGCGTCAACAAGGTCATTCTGGTCGGCAACCTCGGCGCCGACCCCGAAATCCGCTCCCTCGGCTCCGGCGACCGCGTCGCCAACCTGCGCATTGCCACCTCGGAGAGCTGGCGCGACCGCACCAGCGGCGAGCGCAAGGAAAAGACCGAGTGGCACCGCGTCGTGATCTTCAACGACAACCTGGTGAAGGTGGCCGAGAGCTACCTGCGCAAGGGCTCGACGGTCTATATCGAGGGCTCGCTGCAGACCCGCAAATGGACCGACCAGTCGGGCCAGGAGAAGTACTCCACCGAGATCGTGCTGCAGAAGTTCCGCGGCGAACTGACCATGCTGGGCGGTCGCGGCGACGGCGCCGGCGCGTCGGCGGGCGGCGGCTATGACGAAGGCTACGCCGGCGGCGGCGGCGGCGGCGGCGGTGGGTTCGGCGGCGGCGCGCCGCGCAGCCAGCCCAGCGGCCCGCGCGAAAGCTTCTCGGCCGACCTGGACGACGAAATCCCGTTCTAGGCGTCGTCGCGACGCCAGAGCTCGAACAGCGGCCGGTTCCCGGGAGCCGGCCGCTTTTTCGTGTGCGCTTTCTCACGACCGCGCGGTGGGCTGGGCCACTGCTGGAACCGGTCCCCCTGGTGATCCTGGCTTCCGGGGACGCGCCAGGCCTGTCGGCCTGACCCGCGGGCTCCCCTTGCGAGGAGATCAGGGATGGCCGAGTCCGCGGGTCCCACCGACGAGGAGGTCCTCGTCGTCGGCGTCGCCCTCTTCGTGCGCGCGCGCGACCTTCGGGAGGATCCGCCGGGCCCTGACGAGACGCTGGCTCAGATCGGCGTAGGGGCCAACAGCCTGGACCTCGCGATCCGCGACTGGATCAACGACCGGTTCCGCGCGCCGCCCAAGCGCAAGCTGATGAGCGGCGATCTCGAGCCCTCCATGACCTGGGCGGCCTTCGTCCTCAAGGCGCTGGGCTGACCGAGCCTTCAAACAGGGCGATCGGCGCCGCGTCCGGCTGCGACAACGGTCGGCGTTTCGGCGCCGGCCGTTTTGGTTTATCCCTGGTGGACGCCTTTCGTCCGTATGGCCATTGAATTTCGAAGGGCGGCGCGCCACCTCGGGGGCGCGGAAGGCAAGCGCGTCGAGGCGCTCGAGTCGGAATCGGGGATTGAGAAGACCGTGGGACAACCCCAGAAAGACGAGGGCGGCCTGGTGCGCCAGGCCCACGGCCTGACCGCCGACCTGACGGCGCCCGACCGCCGGATCTACTGGCTGGACCTGGCCCTGACCGCGACCGCCGCCTGGGGCGGCCTGTGGATCGCCGCGACGGCCGGCCATCCCGGAATCGTCATCGCCGCCGGCCTGGTCGGCCTGCTGGCCATCTATCGCGGCCTGTCGTTCATCCACGAGATCAGCCACCTGCGGCCCAAGGACGTGCCGGGCTTCCGCCTGGGCTGGAACCTGCTGGTCGGCGTGCCGCTGATGACGCCGTCGATGATGTACGAGGGCGTGCACAACCTGCACCACGCCAAGCATCGCTTTGGCACCGCCAAGGACCCGGAATACCTGCCGCTGGGCCGCTATTCGCCGTTCAAGCTGGGCCTGTTCACGGCGATCTCGCTGCTGGCCCCGCTGGGCGTGATCCTGCGCTCGGGCGTCCTGGTCCCGCTGTCGTTCGTGGTCCCGCCCGTGCGCCGCTTCGTCAGGACCAAGCTGTCGGCCCTGGTGATCAATCCCGACTTCGTGCGCGAGGACAACGACAGGACGCGGCCCGACTGGCTGGCCCAGGAGATCGGCTGCTGGCTGTGGTGCTGGGGCGTGGCCGCCGCGACGGTCGCCGGTTTCGTGCCCGTCCGCGTGGTCGCGACCTGGTTCGTGCTGTTCTCGCTGGCCACCTTCGTCAACCAGCTGCGGACCCTGGCGGCCCACTACTGGCACAACGACGGCGAGATGATGAGCTTCGAGGAGCAGTTCCTGGACTCGGTCAACGTGCCGCCGCCGGCCCTGCTGCCGTTCCTGTGGGCGCCGGTCGGCCTGCGCTACCACGCCCTGCACCACCTGCTGCCGCGCCTGCCGTACCACAACCTGGGCAAGGCCCATGCGCGGCTGTCGGCCCGGCTGGCGGCGACCTCGCCCTATCACCGGGTCGAGGAGAAGGGCCTGTTCGTGGCCCTGGCCAAGCTGTTCGCCCGCGCCGGCGGCGCGCCGGTCCTAGCGGTCGAGGCCGACACGGTCGAACGCAAGAGCGCCTGACGGCTGCGACGGCGGCAAGGCCTGGCGCAGGGCCCAGGCCGCGCCGGTTAGCGACAGGGCGACCGCCGTCATCGTCCATTCCAGATGGCTGCCGGGCGAGGCCATGACGCGCGGGATGTGCAGCATCACCACGAAGCACGCCATCATCGCCGTCAGCGCGGTGGCCGCGGGCCGCGACGCCACCCCGAACAGGATCGCCAGGCCGGCCGCCAGGTGGCCTGTCCCCGTCGCATAGGCCCAGAACAGCGGGTAGGGGATCCAGCCCGGCACCATCTTGGCGGTGAAGTCGGCATAGGCGAAATGGCTCAGGCCAAAGACCAGCGGACAGACGCCGTAGATCAGCCGCACGGCCAGCCGCAGCCGGGCGTCCGGCGTCCCGCCCGACATCGCGAACAGGGCCAGGCCGCCGGCCGACAGCGACAGGGTCTCGGCCACGCCCAGCCACGAGGCGACCCGAGTCGGGGCGGCGGCGACCTCGGGGCCGTGCAGGGCGACCCAGCCCAGATAGACCACGGCCAACGCCGCCGAGGCGAGACGGGCGGTGCGCGACCACAGGACGCCGGCGCCCAGGACCAGCATCAGCGCCGCGCTGGCCAGGGCCAGGACATGCCGGCCGGGCGCGCCCTCGGGCACGGGTTGCCATTGCAGGGCGAAGTCGCCGAAGCCCAGGCCAATGATCCCCAGCGCCATGGCGCCCGAGCCGTAGAGTGCGCCGTCGCGGTTCATGATCCCTCCCGTTGAACGTTCCGAACTTGGCTCGGCCTCCGGCGCATGGCTTGGGGTTTGTTGCGCTTCGGCCTCCGGACGGGTTCTATGGCCGCGCACCCCGACGGAGGCGCCTGCATGTTTCGTGTCGAGTCCCACGGCCCCGCCTTGCCCGCCCGCTCGCCGCTGTACGGCGCCGGCGAGGCGCGCTGCGCCACCGACGCCAGGGCCCCGATCGGCAAGTGCTATGCGGGTCCGGTCATCGGCGTTGTGGTGGCGGGGACCTTCGACTACGCCGGCCGCCATGGCCGCGCCCAGGCCAAGCCCGGCGCGATCCTGCTGGGCAACGCCGGCGAGGCCTTCGACTGCCGCCACCTGGACGCCGCCGGCAATCGCCGGGCGGTGATCGCCCTGCATCCGGACCTCCTGGCCGAGGTCGCCAACGACTGCGGCCTGGACGACGCCGACTTCGCGATCTCGGCCCTGGCCCCGTCGCGCGAGACCGCGCCGCTGTACGGCGCCGTGCGCCGCGCGGCCGGCGGGCTGCGCCTGGGCGAAGAGGAGGTGATCGACCTGGCCGCCCGCGCCCTGGCCCTGGGCCGCGACACGCGTCCCGTCGCGCCCGTCGGGACCGAGCGGCGGCGCATCCGCGAGGTGATCCGGCACCTGGACGAGGCCTATGCCGAGCCCTGCGAACTGGACAGCCTGGCGGCCATGGGCCAGGTCAGCCGCTTCCACTTCATCCGCCTGTTCCGGGCCATGACCGGCGAGAGCCCGCGCCAGTACCTGATCGGCGCGCGCCTGCGGGCCGCCGCCGACCGCCTGACCGACACCGCCGAGCCCGTCACGCGCATCGCCTTCGACGTGGGCTTCAACGACATCTCGCACTTCAACGCCACGTTCCGGCGGGCCTTCGGCCTGTCGCCGACGGCGTGGCGGAAGACGGCTTAGGATGGGTTCAGCCACCGAACCGAAGCGCCGCTGGCCGGACGCCCTGTACGCCTATCTGCGATACGGCTGGGGCGAATGGTTGGCCGTTCTCGCCGTCTGCGGCCTGTCGATCGGCTGGTGTGCGTGGAACTTCGCATCGCTGGCCAGCAGCGGGTTCCTCTTCGTCTGGGGAGGACGATATGGCCCGCCAGGTCACTGGGCCGCGTTCGCCGCGGAGCCGCTGAGCGTTGCGGTCTACGGCGCCGTCGATCTCATCTGGCTGGCGGCGGCGTCGCTCGGGTTCGTGGCGGCAGCCCTGTGGATAGGCCGACGGCTTCAGTCCCGTTAGGCGCGGCGCGCGAAGCCTACGATCCCAGTTCCCGCACCACCGTCTCGCACAACCGATGCGTCTCCAGCGCATCCAACGCCGACAGGCGGCGCCCCTCGCGCACGGCGCCCAGGAAGTGCTCGCACAGGCCCTCGAAACCGCGCTGGCGGCCCACCGAGGTCCAGTCGCCGCGCCGCGCCAGGTGATCCTGGGAGCCCTGGTCGATCACCTGAGCCATGTCGACGATCCGCCGCTTGGCGCCGGCGCCCGAGACCTCAAGGGTCTCCTCGTTCGACCCGCTGGTGCGGTTCATGATCCCCAGGGCGTCGCGCCCGCCGCCCGACAGCGACAGGGCCACGTGTTCCAGCAGGCCGTCCACGACCCGCCCGTGCACCCGCGCCTCGCCGGCGCCCGGCGCCAGGAACCGCAGGGTGTCGATCACGTGGATGAAGTCGTCGAACACCACGCGGCGCGTCTCGTCGGCCTGATCGGCGCGGTTCTTCTGCATCACCGCCAGCGGCAGCTTCAGGGCGGCGGCGTCGCGATAGACCGGGGCGAAGCGGCGGTTGAAGCCGACCATCAGCGAGACGCCTTGCGTCTCGGCCAGGTCGACCAGGGCCTCGCTGTCGGCGGCGTTGTCGGCCAGGGGCTTGTCGACCATCGTCGGCACGCCGGCCTCCAGCAGGCGGCGGACGATCTGGGGATGGGCGGCCGTCGCCGCATGGACCAGGGCGCCGTCCAGGCCCTCGGCCAGGGCCGCGTCAAGTTCGGCGTGCAGGCGCGCGACCCGCCAGGCGGCGCCCAGCTCGACCAGGGTCCGGGCGTCGCGGGTGACGAAGACCAGGTCGAGGTCGGGACGTGGACCCAGCACGGGCAGGTAGGCCTTCCGGGCGATGTCGCCCAGGCCGATCATGGCGATGCGGAGCGGGGCGATGCGCGAGGTCATGAGGTCCCCAGGGCGTTGAGCAGGTGGTCGGCCAGGGCGCCGGCGTCCCAGGCGTCGCCGCGCGGGGCCAGGAACAGCGGCGCGCCGTCCAGGAACGGCGTCAGGGCCTGGGCCGTCTGGTCCAGGTTGGGGGCGTCGAGGCTCTCGCTCATCACCACGGCGGCGACCGGGACCCTGGCGGCGCGCAGGGCGACCAGGGCGGTCAGGACGTGGCTGATCGTGCCCAGGTACGAGCCGGCCACCAGCAGCACCGGCGCGCCCAGGGCGGCGATCATGTCCAGGTTGGTCTCGCCGTCGGTCAGGGGCGACATGACCCCGCCGGCCCCCTCGACCAGCAGCAGGCCGTCGCGGACCTCGGCGGCGCGGGCCACGGCGTCGATGACCATGTCGTCCAGGCTGAGCGTGTCGCCCTCCAGCCGCGCGGCGATGTTGGGCGACAGCGGAGCGCGGTAGCGGCGCGGGGCGATGCGGAAGACGTCGCCGGGCGCGCCCAGGGCGGCGGCCAGGCGGGCCGGGTCGCTGGCCGCCGCGTCCTTGGGATCGAAGCCGCTGACCACGGGCTTGAAGGCGTCGACGACCGCGCCCTTGGCCCGGAGCGCCCGGATCAGGGCGCAGCTGACATAGGTCTTGCCGATGTCGGTGCCCGTGCCGGTGACGAACAGGGCCGGCATCAGGCGGCCGCCTTGACGTAGGGCTTCACCAGTTCGGCCAGGCGGGCGATCTCGTCGTCGGGATGCTCGGCGCTGAAGGCGATGCGCAGGCGGGCCATGCCGGCCGGCACGGTGGGCGGGCGGATGGCGACGACCAGGAAGCCCTCGGCCTCCAGGGCGCGCGAGGCGTCCAGGGCGTCCTGGGCCTCGCCGATGATCACCGGCACGATGGGACTGGCGGCGCGCGGTAGGCCGACCGCCTCGGTGAAGGCGCGGGCCTTGGCCAGGGGCAGGGCGGTCAGGGCCGGATCGGCCTCGATGATGTCCAGCGCCGCCAGGGCGGCGGCGGCGGCGGCCGGCGGCAGGCCGGTGGTGTAGACCAGGGTGCGGGCCCGGGTCTTCAGGAGGTCGACCACGGCCTGGGACGCGCAGACATAGCCGCCGTACGAGCCCAGGGCCTTGGACAGGGTGCCCATCTGCAGCGGGATCTGGGCCTCGGGGAACAGGGCGGCCGAACCCTTGCCCTCGGCCAGGACGCCGACGCCGTGGGCGTCGTCCGACAGCAGCCAGGCGTCGTTGGCCTCGCAGACCGCCGACAGCCAGTCCAGCGGGGCGATGTCGCCGTCCATCGAGAACACCCCGTCGGTGGCGACGATGGCGTGGCGCGCGCTCGAGCGGTGCTCGGCCAGCAGGGCGGCCAGGTGGTCGCTGTCGTTGTGGGCGAACGGGACGATCCGGGCGCCCGACAGCTGGGCCCCGGCCCAGATGCAGGCGTGGGCCAGCTCGTCGACGAAGACGATGTCGCCCTTGCCGGCGAAGGTGGGGATGACGCCGGTGTTGGCCAGGTAGCCCGAACCGAACACCACGCAGGCCTCGGTTCCCTTCAGCCGCGCCAGCCGGCCTTCCAGCTCCGACAGCAGCGGATGGTCGCCGGTCACCAGCCGCGAGGCGCCCGAGCCGGCCCCGTGGGTCTCGATGGCGGCCTGGGCGGCGGCCTTGACCGCCGGGTGATGGGCCAGGCCCAGATAGTCGTTGCACGAGAAGGACAGCAGCTTGCGGCCGTCGCGCTCGACGAACGCCCCGGCCGAGCGCCGGGTGGGCTTGAGGCGGCGCAGCAGGCTGGCGGCCTCCAGGCGCTCGATCTTGTCGGCGGCGTAGGTGTCCAGACTGTGCATCACGGTTCCTGTTTGCCCCCCGCAGCGGGAGGGCATAGGCAGTGCGCCCGCTCTAGGCAACGAAGGATCGCGCCATGACCGCCGAAAGTCCCGACTGGCTCGTCGCCGGCGCGGCCCACGTCTGGCGGCCCTATTGCCAGATGAAGACGGCGCGTCCGCCGCTGCCCGTCGTGGCGACCCGGGGCTCGCGGCTGATTCTGGACGACGGGCGCGAGCTGGTCGACGGCCTGGCCTCGTGGTGGACCGCCTGCCACGGCTACAACCACCCGCACATCGCCGCCGCCGTCCGCGATCAGCTGGAGCGCATGCCGCACGTGATGTTCGGCGGCCTGGCCCACGAACCGGCCTATCGCCTGGCCAAGCGTCTGGCCGACCTGCTGCCGGGCGAGTTGGACCACGTGTTCTTCGCCGAGTCCGGCTCGGTCTCGGTCGAGATCGCCATGAAGATGGCGCTGCAGTTCCACATCAACCAGGGGCGGGCGGGGCGCACGAAATTCCTGTCGTTCCGGGGCGGCTATCACGGCGACACCCTGGCGACGATGACGGTCTGCGACCCGGAGGAGGGCATGCACAGCCTGTTCTCCGGCGTGATGCCATCGCAGGTGATCGCCGACCTGCCGGTGGACGCCGCGTCCGAGGCCGCCCTCGACGCGCTGCTGGCCGAGCGGGGCGGGGAGATCGCCGCCATCCTGACCGAACCGCTGGTCCAGGGAGCCGGCGGCATGCTGTTCCATGCGCCGGAAGTGTTGCGGACCCTGCGCCGCCTGGCCGACAAGCACGGCGTGCTGCTGATCTTCGACGAGATCTTCACCGGCTTCGGCCGCACCGGCGATCTGTTCGCCATGCAGGCGGCGGGCGTCGAGCCCGACATCGTCACCCTGTCCAAGGCCCTGACCGGCGGGACCTTGCCGCTGTCGACCGCCGTGGCCTCGCGCCGGGTGTTCGAGGCCTTCTGGTCCGACGACGCCGGGGCGGCCTTGATGCATGGGCCCACCTACATGGGCAACGCCTTGGCGTGCGCGGCCGCCAACGCCTCGCTGGACCTGTTCGAGGACGGCGCCTGGCGGGCCGACGTGGCGCGGGTGTCGGCGGCCCTGGCGGCGGGGCTGGAACCGGTCCGCACCGCGTCGGGGGTGGTCGACGTGCGGGTGCTGGGCGCGATCGGGGTGGTGGAGTTCGACGCGCCCGTGGCCGTCGGCGCCCTGTGCGACGCCTTCGCGGCCGAGGGCGCCTGGATCCGGCCGATGGGCAGGACCGTGTACCTGACCCCGGCCTTCACGACACCGGACGCCGACCTGGCGCTCCTGACGGCGGCCATCCGCAAGGTTGTGGGCGCCGGCGGGGTTGAAGGATCAGGCGGGGTCTGATCCAAGCGGGGGCATGTCGTCGAACACGCCCCAAACCGCGGCTTTGACCGGCCTCGAGCGCCTGGCCATCGCGGCCATCATCCTGACCTGGGGCCTGAACAACGCCGCGGCCAAGGTGGCGACCGCCGAGCTGCCGCCGATGATGGTCGGGGCCCTGCGCTTCGGCCTGGCGTTCGCGTTCCTGGTCCCGTTCCTGAAGCCGCCGTTCCCGTGGTCGCGGCGGCTGGCGGCCATCTGCCTGCTGTCGGGGCCGATCCACTTCGGCATCATCTACATCGCCTTCGGCCTGGCCAAGTCGCTGAGCCCGCTGGTGGTGGCGACCCAGCTGTGGATCCCGTTCACGGCCCTGTTCGCCTGGAAGATGCTGGGCGAGAGCATGAAGCCCATGGCCGTCGCCGGCCTGGTCGTGGCCTTCGTCGGGGTGGCCTGGATGAGCCTGGACCCGCACGGCGCGGCCGACCTGCCGGCCATCGTGCTGGGCGTGGTGGCCAGCGCCTGCTGGGCCCTGGCCACGGTGTTCGTGCGCCAGACGCCGGGCGCCAAGCCGCTGCAGGTCCAGGCCCTGACCGCCGCCGTCGCCGCGCCGGTGCTGCTGGCCATGTCGTTCGGCTTCGAGGACAACGTGATCGAGCGCGTGAAGACCGCCGCCCCGATCGCCTGGGCCTGCGTGGCCTTCGCCGGGGTGGTCTCGACCATCGGGGCCAGCGCCCTGCTGTTCTGGCTGGTCCAGCGCCGCGAGGCGGGCCGGGTGACGCCCTATTTCCTGCTGACGCCGCTGGTGTCGTGCACGATCGGCGTGCTGTTCATGGGCGACGCCCTGTCGCCGCAACTGGTGATCGGCGCGACGGCGACCATGGCCGGCGTGGCGCTGGTGGCGCTGACGGCGAAGAAGGTCGTGCCGGCCGAGGGCGAGGCGACATAGGACGAAGTAGGGGACACACACTCACGGCACGGCTCGTGGCCGTTCGCAAAGGCCTGCGTGTGAGTGTGTGTCCCCTGTTTCCGGCTCTGACCTACTTCACCACCCCGCAAGCCACCCGCGCCCCGGCGCCGCCGATCGGCTGGGTCTTGTAGTCGTCGGGGCTGGCGTGGACGACGATGGACGAGCCGTCGGCGTCGAGCAGGGCGGGGCGGCCGCCGGCGCCGTTCAGGGACACCAGGGGCGAGAACAGCTCGGCCGTCGCCGAGCCGTCGGCGGCGGCGAACAGGTTGGGCAGGTCGCCGTTGTCGTTGCCGTCCGGGTTCAGCAGGCCGTGGACCACGGCGGTCGTGGTGTGGACGTGGGCGCCGGCCGACTTGAAGTCCGGCGCGCCGCAGTCGCCCTTCTCGTGGAAGTGCAGGCCGTGCCAGCCCGGCGTCAGGCCCTTGGCCTCGATCCGCAGCAGCACGCCGTGCGGCGCCTCGGTCAGCGTGGCCGTCCCGAGCGTCTTGCCGTCGGCGCCTTTCAGTTCGGCCGTAGCGCTGGTGGCGGCGGCGGAGGCCTGGGAAGCGACCAGCAGGCCGGCGGACAGGGCGAGGGCGGTCAAACGCATCGAAAACTCCCGGAAAAGCCCAAGAAACTTGGGGGTTGGACCTGCGAAGGTGGCGTCTTGGCTATCGGAATGCTAACTGTTTTTGACGGTTCCGTGTTCGATTCTGACGGCGAAAAATTCCCTTGAGCGACGATCAAAACACCATCCCCGGGTCTCCGGCCTCGCCGGGCGCCCGCGGGGACGTTTCTCCCATCAACATCGAGGACGAACTGCGCCGTTCGTATCTCGACTATGCGATGAGCGTGATCGTCAGCCGGGCCCTGCCTGACGCCCGCGACGGCCTCAAGCCCGTGCACCGCCGGGTGCTGTTCTCGATGCACGAGCAGGGCCAGACGCCCGAGCGGCCCTACGTCAAGTCGGCCCGCGTGGTCGGTGACGTGATGGGTAAGTACCACCCGCACGGCGACGCCTCGATCTATTTTACCCTGGTGCGCATGACCCAGTCGTTCTCGATGGGCCTGGTGCTCATCGACGGCCAGGGCAACTTCGGTTCGGTCGACGGCGATATGCCCGCCGCCATGCGTTACACGGAATGCCGCATGGCCCCGCCGGCCATGGCGCTGCTGGCCGACCTGGACAAGGACACGGTCGACTTCCAGGACAACTACGACGGCAAGGAGCAGGAACCCGTCGTCCTGCCGTCGCGGATCCCCAACCTGCTGGTCAACGGCGCCGGCGGCATCGCCGTCGGCATGGCCACCAACATCCCGCCGCACAATCTGGGCGAGGTGATCGACGCCTGCCTGCTGATGATCGATCAGCCGGACTGCACCACCGACCAGCTGCTGGACCTGGTGCCGGGCCCCGACTTCCCGACCGGCGGCGAGATCATCGGCCGCGCCGGCCCGCGCCAGGCGCTGCTGACCGGCCGCGGCTCGGTGATCATGCGCGGCCTGGCCACGGTGGAGGAGATCCGCTCGGGCCGCGAAGCCATCGTCATCACCGCCATCCCCTATCAGGTGAACAAGGCCAACCTGGTCGAGTACATCGCCGAGATGGTCCGCGATAAGCGGATCGAGGGCGTGTCGGACATCCGCGACGAATCCAACCGCGACGGCATGCGCATCGTGGTCGAGCTGAAGCGCGACGCCTCGGGCGAGGTGATCCTGAACCAGCTCTACCGCTTCACCGCGCTGCAGAGCTCCTTCGGCGTCAACATGCTGGCCCTGAACCGCGGCCGTCCCGAGCAGATGGGCCTGCGCCAGCTGGTCGAGCTGTTCGTACAGTTCCGCGAGGAGGTCGTGGTCCGGCGCACCAAGTTCGAACTGGGCAAGGCGCGCGACCGCGGCCACGTCCTGGTCGGCCTGACCATCGCCGTCGCCAACATCGACGAATTCATCCACATCATCCGCTCGTCCAAGGACCCGACCGAGGCCCGCGAGCGGCTGGTGGCCAAGTCGTGGCCGGCCGGCGACATGCTGCCGCTGGTCGAGCTGATCGCCGACCCGCGCACCGTGCAGGAAGACGGCGGCATGATCCGCCTGACCGACGAGCAGGCCCGCGCCATCCTGGCCCTGACCCTGTCGCGCCTGACGGGCCTGGGCCGCGACGAGATCGGCAACGAGGCCGCCACCCTGGCCGAGGCCATCAAGGGCTTCCTCGAGCTGCTGTCGGACCGCGCCAACATCATGGCCGTGGTCCGCGAGGAACTGGTCGAGGTGCGCGAGAAGTTCGCCGTGCCGCGCCGCTGCCAGATCGTCGACGGCGACGCCGACGTCGAGGACGAGGACCTGATCGTCCGCGAGGAGATGGTGATCACCGTCACCCTGGGCGGCTATGTGAAGCGCACACCCCTGGCCGCCTATCGCACCCAGCACCGGGGCGGCAAGGGCAAGGCCGGCATGGCCACCAAGAACGAGGACGCCGTCACCCGCGTGTTCTCGGCCTCGACCCACGCCCCGCTGCTGTTCTTCACCTCGGGCGGCAAGGTCTACAAGATGAAGGTGTGGCGCCTGCCGCTGGGCGTCGCCAACAGCCGCGGCAAGGCGTTCGTCAACCTGCTGCCGATCGAGCCGGGCGAGACCATCACCTCGATCCTGGCCCTGCCGGAGGACGAGGCCACCTGGAACAGCCTGGACGTGATGTTCGCCACCCGCTCGGGCAGCGTGCGCCGCAACAAGCTGAGCGACTTCGTGGACGTCCGCCGCAACGGCAAGATCGCCATGAAGCTGGACGAAGGCGACGGCATCGTCGGCGTGGCGGTCTGCGACAGCGGCAAGGACATCCTGCTCAACACCGCCTCGGGCCGCTGTATCCGCTTCTCGACCGACGAAGTGCGGGTGTTCGCCAGCCGCGACTCCACCGGCGTGCGCGGCGTGCGCCTGGCCGAGGGCGACAGCGTCATCTCGATGAGCGTGCTGCGCAATGTCGACGCCACGCCGGCCGAGCGCGCCGCCTACCTCAAGCACCAGCGGGCCCTGGCCCGGGCCCTGGGCGAAGAGGGCGAGGAGGCTCCGGCCGCCGCGCCCGAAGAGGCCGAGGAAGAGGGCGGCGAGGCCAGCCTGACGCCGGAACGCATCGCCGAACTGGGCGCGGCCGAGGAGATCCTGCTGACCGTGTCGTCGGAAGGCTTCGGCAAGCGCACCAGCGCTTACGACTACCGCCGCACCGGCCGCGGCGGCCAGGGCCTGACGGCCCAGGACCTGTCCAAGCGCGGCGGCAAGCTGGTGGGCTCGTTCCCCGTCGAGGAGGGCGACCAGATCCTGCTGGTCACCGACGCCGGCCAGATGATCCGGGTGCCTGTCTCGCAAATTCGTGTTGCAGCGCGGAATACTCAAGGCGTAACCATCTTCCGCACCGCCGCCGACGAACACGTCGTCAGCGTCGAGCGTCTCGCCGAAGCCGGCGGGGACGACAACACGGGCGACGAAAACGAGGCGGACGAGACCTCGTAAGCGACCCAAGCAAGGGGGCCAGCGGGCGTACGCCCGGGTGAGGGAAAAGCATGCGGATCGGACTCTATCCGGGGACCTTCGACCCGGTCACCAACGGCCACCTCGACATCATCGGTCGAGCGGTCAAGCTGGTCGACAAGCTGGTGATCGGGGTGGCGGTGAACATCGGCAAGGGGCCGCTGTTCAGCCTGGACGAGCGGGTCGCGATCCTGCAGCGCGAGACGGCGCACCTGACCAAGATCGCCCAGATCGAGGTCCTGCCGTTCGACAGCCTGCTGATGCATTTCGCCCGCGAGGTCGGGGCCCAGATGATCGTGCGCGGCCTGCGGGCCGTGGCCGACTTCGAATACGAATTCCAGATGACGGCCATGAACCAGCAGCTCGATCGCGAGATCGAGACCGTGTTCCTGATGGCCGACCCGCGCCACCAGGCCATCGCCTCGCGCCTAGTCAAGGAGATCGCGGCCCTGGGCGGCGACGTCCACAAGTTCGTGCCGCCCGGCGTGGCCGAGCAACTGCTCGGCAAGCTGGCGAAGTAGGGCCGTCCTATCGCGGCGCCGACACGCCCGCTTCGGTCTGCACGACAGGCTGGAGCGTGCCGTCGGCGTTGTAGCGAAGCCGTTCGACCGTCACCGCCCGCCGCCCGATCGCGCCGTTCTGGTCGCCGACCGCCAGGGTCGCGTTGTGCAGGAAGATGTACCAGTCGCCCTTGAACTCCACGATGCCGGGATGGATCGTGAAGCTGTACTTGCCCGACCCGGTGAGCTCGCCGCGATAGGTCCAGGGGCCGTTGATCGAGGGCGCGGTCGCGTAGGAGACGTGCTCGTCCCGCTGGGTCGACCGGTCGAGCGAGGCGTAGGTCAGGTAGTAGAGCCCCCCGCGCTTGTGCAGCCAGGGGCCTTCCTCGAAGTGCGGCGGGGTGATCTCGGTGATCGGACCGTCGATCTCGATCATGTTCGGCTTGAGCTTGGCGATGTAGCACTCGCGATTGCCCCAGGCGATCCAGGTGGTCCCGTCGTCGTCGGTGAACACGGTGGGATCGATGTCCTCCCAGCTGTGCGTGCCCTTGGGCGTCATCTCGTTGGTGATCAGGGCGGACCCGCGTGCGTCGACGAAGGGGCCCGTCGGCCGATCCGAGACCGCCACGCCGATGGCCTTGCCGGGATGGGTGCTGTCGTGCTCGACGGCGGCGTAGAAGTAGAACTTGCCGTTCTTCTCGATCGCCTGCGACGCCCAGGCGTCCTTCTTGGCCCACTTGAAATCCGTGGCCTTCATGATCGGCGGATACGAGGTCCAGCTCTTCATGTCGGTGGTCGAATAGACCAGCCATTCGCGCATGTTGAACATCTCGTCGCGCTGGGCCTCGTCGTGGCCGACGTAGAGATACAGGCGATCGCCGACGACCAGCGGGGCGGGGTCCGCGGTGAACTTGTCCCGGAAGAGGGGGTTGGAACCCGGCGCGGCGCCGGCTCCGTCGCTTGCCCCGGAGGGTGACGCGACGGACATGGCCGTCGCCAGCGCAAGCGCCATCCAGACCGACTTCATGTTCGTGCTCCTCCCGTAGCGATGTCCAAAATTACTCAGACAAAAATGGTCGTCAATCGCTCACCTAACGACGCTACCCACGGGTAGGGGACCCCGTAGCGCCGTTCGAGGCGACTGTTGCCCTCTTGCGTACCACAAATTGTTAGCGTTACCAGTTGTCGGACATAAGTGGCGCTCGCGGTCCTTCCCATGGACCGTGCGGACAAGCCTCGACCAAGCAGGAGGAACGTCGTGAGAAACTTGAATTCCGTGCAGTCCGATCGTGCAGGACGATCCCTTCGCGCCGGCCTGGGCGCCGTGGTCCTGGCGTTGGCCTTGGCCGGCGGGGCGTGGGCGCAGGACGACAAGATGACCCCGATCGCGGTCCCAGCCCAGCCGAACGCGATCGTGCTGGACACCGGGCCCTTGCCGGGCGCGACCTCGCCGGAGTCCTGGCATCGCCAGTACAACAGCGTCTTCGCCCGCAACGTCACGGTGGCGACGCTGACGCCCTTCCTGCCGGATCCGGCCAAGGCCACGGGGGCGGCCGTCATCGTCGCGCCCGGCGGCGGCTTCCGCACCCTGTCGATGGAGAACGAGGGCTGGGACGTCGCCCGCGCGCTGGCCGACAAGGGCGTGGCCGCCTTCGTGCTCAAGTACAGGCTCAATCCGACGCCGGCGGACATACCGGGCTTCGAGCGGTCGATGGCCGAGATGTTCTCGGCCACCGCCAACAGGCCGCGGCCCGATCCCCAGGTCGCGATCGCCGGCCTGGCCCCGCAGATCGCCGACTCGCGCGCCGCGTTCGCGCTGGTCCGCCAGAGGGCCGCGGAGTGGCGGATCGACCCCGACCGCGTCGGCATGGTGGGCTTTTCCGCCGGCGCCATGCTGACCCTGGCGACCACCCTGGCCGGGGACGACGCCAAGCCCGCCTTCATCGGCCTGATCTACGGCCCGCTCACGGCCGTGACCCCGCCGGCCGACGCGCCGCCGATGTTCGTGGCGCTCGCCGCCGACGATCCGTTCTTCGCCCATAGCGGCATAGGGCTGATCGACAGCTGGCGGGCCGCCAAGCGCCCGGTCGAGTTCCACCTCTACGAACAGGGCGGCCACGGGTTCGGCATGTACCCGAAGACCACCACCAGCACCGGCTGGTTCGACGCCTATGTGCGTTGGCTCGGCATGCACGGCCTGCTGAAGCCCAAGTCTTAGTATCCGCCGGGGACATGCCCTTGCGGCGTGTCCCCATCAGCTCGCGCCGAGCTCGGTCTTGGGGACACGCCGCAAGGGCATGTCCCCGGCGCGGGGATGAAGCCGTGCCGGAAACTCGCCGGAATCTTCAGCTTAAACGCGGCGCTACTTGTCGTAGGCGCGTCGGCGTTCTACGCCGTCAGACCAGTTCTATCCGGGGATCTCCATGAAGCTTGCGTCCATCGCCGCCGTCCTGGCGCTCACCGCGGCCTCCGCCGCCAGCGCCCAGCAGGCCTCCGGCTGGCGAACGCCCGACCCCGAGAACATCCTGGTGGTCGACACCAACAAGGGCCGGATCATCGTGGAGCTGTCGCCCGAGGTCGCGCCGAACCACGTGGCGCGCGTGCGCGATCTGGCCAAGGCCCACTTCTATGACGGCCTGACCTTCTTCCGGGTCATCGACAGCTTCATGGCCCAGACCGGCGACCCGAAGAACGACGGCACCGGCGGGTCGGACCAGCCGAACCTGGCCGCCGAGTTCCAGTTCCGCCGCGGTCCCGGCTACGTGCAGATCGGCAAGACGGGCTCGACCGAGATGGGCTTCGTCGGCGCCCTGCCGGTCTACAGCCAGAACAGCGCCCTGGCGGCGATGACCGCCGACGGCAAGGTCTCGGCCTGGGGCGCCTTCTGCCCCGGCGTGCTGGGCATGGCCCGCGCCAACGACCCCGACAGCGCCAACAGCCAGTTCTTCTTCATGCGCCAGCACTACGCCTCGCTGGAGAAGACCTACACGCCGTTCGGCCGCGCCCTGACCGGCATCGAGGCCATCCGCGCCATCAAGACCGGCGAGCCGGTGGCCGCGCCGCAGGACCAGATGACCACCGTCCGCGTGCTGTCCGACATCCCGGCCGCCCAGCGCCCCAGCATCCAGGTGATGGACACCCGCTCGCCCGCCTTCACGGCCCTGGTCGAGAAGAAGAAGGCCGAGATGGGCGGGGCGTTCGGCCCCTGCGACGTCGCCGTGCCGGTGCAGGTGAAATAGGCTCGGTCAACCAGCCTCAGGGGGAAATCCGATGATCCGTCCGCTGCTCGCGTCCGTCGCCGTGCTGTCGGCCTTCGCCGGCCAGGTCCAGGCCGCGCCGAAGATCGCGCCGCCCAAGGCCGCCGATTGGCGCACGCCCGCGCCCGAGGACGTGGTGGTCATCGACACCAACAAGGGGCGCATCGTCGTGGAGCTGGTCCCCGAGGTCGCGCCGGGCCACGTGGCGCGCTTCCAGGAACTGACCCGCACCGGGGTCTATGACGGCCGCACCTTCTTCCGGGTGATCGACCGCTTCATGGCCCAGACCGGCGATCCGGACGACACGGGGGAGGGCGGTACGAAGCTGCCCAACCTCAAGGCCGAGTTCACCTTCCGCCGCGACGCCGCGACGCCGTTCGTGGCCGCCGCGGCGCCGGCCGGGACCGAGGTGGGCGTCCTGAAGTCGCTGCCGGTCGTCAGCCAGGCCTGGAGCTGGGCCGAGGTCACCTCGGACAAGAAGGTCTCGGCCTGGGGGACCTATTGCCCCGGCGTGGTCGGCGAGGCGCGCGACGAGGACCCCAACTCGGCCAACAGCCAGTTCTTCCTGATGCGCCAGGCCTATCCCTCGCTGGACAAGCGCTACACCGCCTTCGGCCGGGTGCTGTCGGGCCTGGACGTGGTGCGGGCCATCAAGACCGGCGAGCCGGTCGAGAAGCCGCAGGACAAGATGACCAAGGTGCGGCTGCTGTCCGACATCCCGGCGGCCGAGCGCCCGACGGTCCGGGTGGTCGACACGGGCAGCGCTTGGTTCAAGGCCGAGATCGCCCGCAAGCGGGCGGCGCGGGGCGCCGATTTCTCGGTTTGCGACCTCGATCTGCCGGTCGACGTTCGCTAGCGGGCAAGCTGAGCTGTGACAATTGATCCGCGTCCGGGATGCAACCGGGCGGTTTCCCCCTTGTGGAAAGCGGGATAGAAGCCTTCCCGACTCTCTTCCTCCCCCTCTTCAAGCTTAAGGGATGACCATGTCGGCCGACCTCGAAAACACCCTGCTGCTGACGCTCGAGACCGGGCCTGTCACGATCAAGATGCGTCCCGACCTGGCCCCGGGCCACGTGGACCGCATCAAGGAACTGGTCCGCGAGGGCTTCTACGACGGCGTGGTCTTCCACCGCGTGATTCCCGGCTTCATGGCCCAGGGTGGCGACCCGACCGGCACCGGCCGCGGCGGTTCGGCCAAGCCGGACATCAAGGCCGAGTTCTCCAAGGAGCCGCACGTGCGCGGCGTCTGCTCGATGGCCCGCACCCCCGATCCGAACTCGGCCAACAGCCAGTTCTTCATCGTGTTCGACGACGCCACCTTCCTGGACAACCAGTACACCGTCTGGGGCCAGGTGGTCGAAGGCATGGAGAACGTCGACGCCCTGCCGACCGGCGAGCCGCCGCGCAATCCGGGCAAGATCCTCAGCGCCAAGATCGCCGCCGACGCCTGAGCGCCGCGGCCTTGAGCTGAACTTGAACTGAAAAGGCCCCGGGAGACCGGGGCCTTTTTTCTGCGCGCCTACCGGGTGAGCGTCACGACCACGGCGCGATGGTCCGAACCCAGCTTGGGGCCGCGCTCGACCTTGACGGTCTTCCAGGCCTTGCCGGCGTAGACGTGGTCGATCGGCAGGATGGGGAAGGGCGCGCTGGCGATGCGCGAGAACTCGCCGCTGGGCCAGCTGGCCAGGGCCCGCGTCCGCCGCTTCAGGCCCAGGGCCTTGTCCTGCCGGCGCAGGCTCCACGACCAGGGCGTGGAGTTGAAATCGCCGGTGACGATCAGGGTGTCCTTGGGGAACGGCGACAGGGTCTTCGCCAGCAGGCGGCTCTGCGCCTGCTGCGGGCCGCCGGGGAAAGGCCAGATGAAATGGGTGGCCGCCACGGTGAACGGGCCCTTGGGATGGTCCAGCGTCGCCCACGCCCCGAACAGCGGCAGCTTGTCCTCGGTGAACGAGCGGTGGGCGCGCAAGGGCCAGCGGCTGAAGATCCAGGTGTCGCAGCCCTGCCGGTCACGGCAGGTCAGGTGGTTCGGATAGGCCTTGGCCAGGGCCCGGACCACCGGGAAGGCCGTGCCGCCGCCTTCCTCGATCATCACCACGTCGGCGTTCTGGCTCAGGATCCAGTCCGCGGTGGCCTTGGGATTGTTGTTCTCGCCCCAGACGTTGAACTGGACCAGTTTCACGGTCGCGCCGGGGACGGGCTTGGCCGGCGCGTGCAGGCCGGAGAGGACCTCCGGGACGATCAGGAGGCCGGTCGACAGCACGCCGACGGCGGCCAGGCTCATGACCGCGCGGCGTTCGGCGTCGCGGGCGAAGATCGCGGCCAGGGCCATGCCGGCCAGGCCCACGGCCAGCCAGACGGGCGCGACGTGGGTCAGGGCGTCGAGTTGCACGCTGAACGCCCCGCCCAGGCACGCCAGGCCCGCCGCCGCCGCCACGAGGCTGAGCATGAGCGCGGTGCCGCGCAGGAACAGGTTGGCGAGGTGCAGGATCAGAGGCATGACCACGCCTTAGCACGACCGCATGACGACCGCGCCAGCCTTACTCGCCGCCGAAGTACAGGAAGGCGACCTTGCTGAAACGCCGGTCGCCGACCTGCAGGTCGCCGGTCAGCACGGTCAGGGTTTCGCCCGGCCCGGCGGCCTTGGCGTCGGCCAGGGCCTTGAGGTCGAAGGCGCCGTCGAAGCTCACCTGGCCCAGCCCGGGGGCCACGCCGTGGAAGCTGACCTGCTGGCCGTCGACGCGGTAGGCGGTCGGCATCACCCGCAGCGACACCGTGTGATAGGTCTGGCCCAGCTCGTTCTCCGCCGTCGGACTGGTGACGTCGTCGAAGGCCAGGAAGATCGGCGCGAAGGTGGCCGGCCGCTTGCCCGCCTCCCAGTCGGCGAAGTCGCTGGGCTGGCCGATGTTCAGCGCGGTCAGCTTCAGGTCGCCCGACCGCACGTCCGCCTCGGTGAAATAGTAGCCGAACGCGTCGAGGGCCGGGTCGTGCGAGAAGGTCACCGGGGCCGGCGGGACGGCGGCGGGCGCGGTGGAGGGCGCGGGCGCCGTCTCGGGCGCCTTGGTCTCGGCGGCGGGCTTGCAGGCGGCCAGCGACAGGCAGGCGCAGGCGGCCAACAGGTGGCGGATCGTGACGGTCATTGGCTCCCCCCGCTGATGCGTCGGACCGCAGGATGACCGCGCGAGGCCGGGTTTGTCCATCCGGCTCGGACCGGCGCGGCGCCAGGACGCTTGACCTTCCCGCCCCGTCGTGGCCTTGAAGCCGCCCCATGCGCCTGTCCGACTTCGATTTCCACCTGCCCGACGAGGCGATCGCCCTGCGGCCGGCCGAGCCGCGGGATTCCGCGCGCCTGCTGGTGGTCCGCCCCGGCGCCCCAAGAGAAGACGGGGGCCTGGAAGACCGGATCGTCCACGAGCTGCCGGACTTCCTGCGGCCCGGCGACGCCCTGGTCTTCAACGACACCCGGGTGATCCCGGCGCGGCTGATGGGCTTGCGGGCCGGCCGTGAGACCGGCGGCGGCGACGGTTCGCCCGTCTCGGTCGAGGCCACCCTGCACAAGCGCGTCGCGCCGGACCGCTGGATCGCCTTCATGCGTCCCGGCAAGCGCCTGAAGGAAGGCGACCGCATCGCTTTCGGCCATGACTGCGATCGCGGGTGCATGGCCGGCCTGCTGGACGCCACCGTCGTGGCCAAGCACGAGGGCGGCGAGATCGAGCTGGCCTTCGACTTTTCCGGCGTCGACCTGGACCTGGCCGTGGCCGCCCACGGCGAGATGCCGCTGCCGCCCTACATCGCCGCCAAGCGCGCCGAGGACGACCGCGACCGCGCCGACTACCAGACCGTCTACGCCCGCGAGGACGGCTCGGTCGCCGCCCCGACCGCCGGCCTGCACTTCACGCCCCAGCTGCTGGAGGCCCTGAAGGCCAAGGGCGTCAGCCTGCACTTCGTCACCCTGCACGTCGGCGCGGGCACCTTCCTGCCGGTCAAGACCGACGACGTCTCCGAGCACAGGATGCACGCCGAGTTCGGCGAGGTCCCGGCCGCGGTCGCCGACGCCCTGAACGCCGCCCGCGCCGCCGGCGGCCGCATCGTCTGCGTCGGCACCACCAGCCTGCGCCTGCTGGAGAGCGCCACGGGCGAGGACGGCGTGATCCGGCCGTTCGCCGACGAGACGGCGATCTTCATCACGCCCGGCTACCGCTTCCGCGCCGCCGACGTGCTGATGACCAACTTCCACCTGCCCAAGTCGACCCTGTTCATGCTGGTCAGCGCCTTCGCCGGCCAGGCGACGATGAAGGCGGCCTATGAACACGCGATCGCCACGGGCTATCGCTTCTATTCCTATGGCGACGGCAGCCTGCTGTTCCGCGCCGATTTCGAGCAAACCTGATGGTCGCCTTTCCCTTCGAGATCTCGGCCACGGACGGCGCGGCCCGGACCGGCGTCCTGAAGACCCCGCGCGGCGACATCCGCACCCCGGCCTTCATGCCGGTCGGCACCGCCGCCACGGTCAAGGCCCTGACGGTCGACCAGGTCCAGGACACGGGCGCCGACATCATCCTGGGCAACACCTACCACCTGATGCTGCGCCCCACGGCCGAGCGGGTGAAGCGCCTGGGCGGGCTGCACAAGTTCATGCGCTGGGACAAGCCGATCCTGACCGACAGCGGCGGCTTCCAGGTGATGAGCCTGTCGGGGATCAGCAAGGTCACCGAGGAGGCCGTCACCTTCTCCAGCCACATCGACGGCTCCAAGCACGTGCTCAGCCCCGAGCGGTCGATGGAGATCCAGGCCGACCTCCTGGGCAGCGACATCGTCATGCAGCTGGACGAGTGCGTGGCCTGGCCGGCCGAGGAGAAGCGGGCCCGCGAGGGCATGGAGCTGTCCGCCCGCTGGGCCAAGCGCTCCAAGGCCGCCTTCGGGACGCGCGACGCCCAGGCCCTGTTCGGCATCCAGCAGGGCTCGACCTTCCGCAACCTGCGCCAGGAGTCCTCCGAGCGGCTGCAGGAGATCGGCTTCGACGGCTACGCCCTGGGCGGGCTGGCGGTCGGGGAGGGGCACGAGGCCATGTGCGAGGTGCTGGACTACGCGCCCGCGATGCTGCCCCAGGATCGTCCGCGCTACCTGATGGGCGTGGGCAAGCCGATCGACCTGGTGGAAGCGGTCTATCGCGGCGTCGACATGTTCGACTGCGTCCTGCCCACCCGCTCGGGCCGCCACGGCCAGGCCTGGACCTGGGACGGGGCGATCAACATCAAGAACGCCCGCTACGCCGAGGACGAGGACCCGCTGGACCCGACCAGCGACTGCCCGGCCAGCCGCGACTATTCCAAGGCCTATCTGCGCCACCTGTTCAAGGCCGAGGAGATCCTGGGCCAGGTGCTGCTGTCCTGGCACAACATCGCCTTCTTCCAGGCCCTGACGGCCGCCATGCGCGCCGCCATCGCCGAAGGCCGGTTCGAGCAGTTCCGCCGGGACTTCCGGGAACGGCACCAGGGCGGGTAGGGCGGCCTAGCTCGACGGGACGGGCACGCGCCGATTCCGCCCCCTGCGCCTCAGCCAGACGCCGAGCGAGCTGGCGATCAAGCAGGCTGGGATCAGGAGCAGCGCCCAGACGATCAGGGCGACCAGTATGTAGGCCGGACCATCGATCGAACGTGGATCGGGTCTGGTCGCCGGGCCGAGCCAGGCGAAGAGGCCGACACATGCCGGCGCGACAAGACCGCAGATCAGGGCGACCGCGAGCCCCTTCCATCGGGTGAGGGCCGCCAGGGCGTAGGCTCCCGCGCCCGTGACGGCGAAGGGAACGGCGACCGCGGCGGCGACGCCGTATGTCAGCAGACTTGGCGATTCCACGCGCCCTCCCGAACGTCAGACGTTCTCGACCACAGCCTTCCGACCTACCACACCTTGTAGAACGGCTTTTTCTTCTTCTTGGGCGGCGACGCAGCCTGCTCCGGCGCGTCGACCACGGGCGTGTCGGCCGTGGCGGTCGCGGTATCGGCGGTGGCGTCCGGCGGTGGCTGGTCCTTCTCCCAGGGGAAACGCTTCTCGACGATGGGCGCGGCGGGCTTGGCCAGGTGCTGGGGCGTGGCCGGCGGGTTGCAGCCGCGCGCCTCGCCCAGGCCCTTCAGATAGGCGCGGCGGATCGCGCCCGAGGCGACCGCGTGCTGCACCAGCTTGTCGTGCTTTTCGGCGCCGCTGAGCTTGCGGACCCAGCCGCGCATCGGGATCAGGTCCTGGGCGGCGCTGGCCATGGCGCCGAAGGCGGCCGAGCCGGCCATACGCTTGCTGCGGTCCAGCAGGTCCTCGTCGTCCTCCGGCGGCCGCCGATCGACGTCCTCGCCCAGCGCCAGGTCCAGCGGCGCGACCATCATGATCAGCGTGTCGCAACTGATCTTCTTGCCGGGCGGCCGGGCGTAGGGATCGGCCATGGCTTCCAGCAGCACCGGCGGGATCTTGGTGCGGACGATGTTCATGTCGCGCAGCGGCGCCTGAGCCGCGCCGGTGATGCCGTCCTTGTTGGCGTCGGAGGTCGTCTGGATTTTCTGCGGCGGCGGTTCCGAATTGGACGCGCAGGCGGCCAACACGGGAACGGCGACGGCGAGAAGCACGAGACTGCGCATGGACCGACCCTACCGCGCGAAAGATGCGTTCGTCATCTCCCTCTCCATGCGAAACCGCGCTTGCGACGCGAGCGCCCCCCGACTATGTTCCGCGCCGCTTCCACCGGCCACCCGCCGTGTCGATGCGGGCCGGTAGCTCAGTGGTAGAGCATTCGACTTTTAATCGAATGGTCCTGGGTTCGAATCCCAGCCGGCCCACCAATCTTCCCTTTGAAATAACGGACGAAATTCGCCACCCCGGAGACGCCCTCCGGCGGTGGGGCGCTCGGGATCGGCGCGGCGCATCCGTGTGCTCTCGGACGATCCGGGGCGCGGCGCGGAACGGACCCCGGCGAATCGAATCCCGGCCGGCGCCACGACCTCGACCGGTCGATGTCGGTAGGAGGCGACACCGAAAGTTGAATCGTCTAGCTGTAGCGACGGGGTTGTCGGGAGTGGGCGTTTGAGGGCGGGGGCTGGTGTGGATCGCAACGCGGCGTCGCCGGGTTTCGACGGCGCGTCGGACGCTTTCGCGCGCGCCCACGGCGCCCTGCTGCGCGGCAAGGACCTGCAGTTCGAACCGACCGCCGCGCCCAAGCCGCCGGACGTGCCCGATTGGCTGCTGGCGATCGGCAAGGCCCTGGCCGCCCTCGCGCCGTATCTGGCCTGGGTGTTCTGGGGCGGGTTGATCCTGGGCGCGGCGCTGATCCTGTATTTCCTGGCCCGCGAGCTGATCGCCACGCGCTGGCCCAGTTTCAAGACGACCAAGGGGCCGCCCCTGCAGGACGACGGCTGGCGCCCCACCGCCGCCAAGGCGCGGACCCTGCTGGAGGACGCCGACAAGCTGGCCGCCGCCGGCCGCTTCGCCGAGGCCGTTCACCTGATCCTGTTCCGCAGCATCGAGGACATCGAGGGCAAGCGCCCGGACCTGATCAAGCCCGCCCTGACCAGCCGCGACATCGCCGAGCTGGAGGGCGTGCCCGAGCGCGTGCGCCGCACCTTCAGCGAGATCGCCCGGGTGGTGGAGCGAAGCTTCTTCGGCGGCCGGTCGGTCGGCGCCGAGGAATTCGCCGCCTGCCGCCGGGCCTATGAGGGCTTCGCCTTCGCCGAGGCCTGGCGATGAGCGACGTCCAGCCCGCCGTCGCGACGGAAAGCCCCGGCGACGGCGACCGCGGCCTGTTCTCGCCCAAGGTCGTGCTGGGCATGATCCTGGCCGGGGTGTTCGCCTTCTCGGCCTTCGTGGTGCTGTCGACCTACGCGCCCGACCTGCAGTCGGGCGACAACGGCCGGGCCCACGCCCTGTCGAAGTCGGCCGTCGGCTACGGCGGCATGGTGCGGCTGCTGGGCAGGCTGGGCGAGCCGGTGATCGTCAGCCGGCGCGACCTGCGGCGCGACGAGCCCGGGCTGATCATCTTCGCGCCGGACGTCAACGTCACCCGGGACGCCTACGTCAAGGCCGCCCTGCTGTCGTCGCGGACCCTGGTGGTGCTGCCCAAGTGGCGCGGCGGGCTGGACCCCAAGCATCCGGGCTGGGTCATGGGGCTGGAACCCGTGCGCCCGAGCGAGCAGGCCGATCTGCTGAAGGCCGTCGGCATCCCCAAGGCGGTGACGACGCTCGCCAAGGATTCGGGTCCGCGCCGGCTGGTCGGCGCGCCGGGCGGCCTGTTCGACGGGATGTCGGTCGACACCGGTCCGATCAGGAACCTGCAGAGCATATCCGGCCCGAACCTGGTCCCCGTCCTCACCGACGCCCAGGGCCGGGTCGTCCTGGCCCGGCGGATGCCGACCGAAACCTACATCCTGGCCGACCCGGACCTGATCAACACCATGGGCCTGAAGGACATCCGCACGGCGCGCGCCGGGGTCGGGATGCTGCGGGTCCTGCGCGACCGCGCCATCCCGGACGGCGGCTACAAGCCGAAGGAGAGCAAGGTCATCGCCTTCGACGTGACGCTGAACGGCTTTTCCCGCTCGCGCAGCGTGCTGAAACTGGCCTTCGAGGCGCCGTTCGTCGGGGCCACCCTGTGCCTGGTGGCCGCCGCCGCGCTGATGGGGCTGCACGCCGCCGCGCGGTTCCGGGCGGTGCGGCGCGGCGAACGGGCCCTGGCCCTGGGCAAGGACGCCCTGATCGACAATTCCGCCGGCCTGATCCGCATGGCCCGCCGCGAACCGGCCCTGGCGCCGCGCTACGCCGAGCTGCAGCGCGCCGCCGCCGTCAAGGCCCTGGGCGGCCTGCGGGCCGGCGGCTCGCGCCTGGAGGGCCAGGCCCTCACCGACTTCCTGGACCGTCAGGGCGAGCGTTTCGGCGCGGCCGACAGCGCCTCGCGCCTGGACGAGGAAACCCGAACGGTCCGTTCGCTCGGCGACCTGATGAAGGTCGCCGCAAAATGGCATCAGTGGAGACTGGAGATGACTCGTGAACGTGGCTGACGTGCAGGCGCTGGCCGGCAGGATCCGGGCGCAGACGGCCAAGGCCGTGGTCGGCCAGAACGACACCATCGACCTGATGCTGACGGCCTTGTTCGCCGGCGGCCACGTGCTGCTGGAAGGTCCGCCCGGCACGGCCAAGACCTTCCTGGCCCAGTGCTTCGCCCAGGCGGTGAACCTGCAGTTCGGGCGCATCCAGTTCACGCCCGACCTGATGCCGGGCGACATCCTGGGCGCCAACCTGTTCAACTTCCAGACCAGCGCCTTCACCCTGGTGAAGGGCCCGATCTTCTGCGAGCTGCTGCTGGCCGACGAGATCAACCGCACGCCGCCCAAGACCCAGGCGGCCCTGCTGGAAGCCATGCAGGAGCGCAACGTCACCCTGGACGGCGAGCGCCATCCGCTCAGCGAGCGCTTCATGGTGGTGGCCACCCAGAACCCGCTGGAGCAGCAGGGCACCTATCCGCTGCCCGAGGCCCAGCTGGACCGCTTCCTGTTCAAGCACGTGCTGGCCTATCCCAGCCTGGCCGAGGAGACCGCCATCGTCGCCAGCCACGGCGGCCGCACCGGGCAGTTCTCGCCGGAAAGCTTCGGCGTCGAGCCGGCCGGCGACACGCGGACCATCTCCGAGGCCGTGGCCGCGGTGGCGTCCGTGCGCCTGACCGACGACATCGTCCGCTACATCGTCGGCGTGGTGCGGGCGACGCGCGACACCGGCGAACTGTCGGGCGGGGCCTCGCCGCGCTGCGCGGCCATGCTGGCCGTGGCCGCCCGGGCCCGCGCCGCCCTGGAAGGCCGCGACTACGTCATCCCCGACGACGTCAAGGCCCTGGCCCTGCCGGCCCTGCGCCACCGCGTGATCCTGTCGCCCGCCGCCGAGATCGAGGGCCGCAAGGTCGACGACGTGGTGCGCGGCCTGGTCGACCAGGTCGAGGCGCCGCGATGATCCTCAAGACGACTTTGGAAGGCTAGGGGCCGACCTTGCGCATCTATCCCACGGCGCGGGCGATCTTCCTGACGGTGCTGGGCGCGCCCCTGGCGCTGGCGGCGGCGCTCGTCTCCGCGCGCCTGTGGCTGGTCGGTCCCGCCTGGATCGCGCTGGCGGCGGCCCTGCTGTTCGTCGACGCGCTGCTGGCCCCGGGCCGGCGGCGCATGCAGCTGAGCCTGACCGCGCCCGGCGCCATGGCCAGCGGCGCGACCAGGCCGGTCCTGCTGCAGGCGACGTTCCCGCGCGGCGTGGCCCCGTGGAGCGTGGAGTTCGCCGTCGACCTGGACGACCGCCTGACCGCCGAACCGGCCCACGGTCGGGCCCGGGTGCGCGACCGCCAGGCCGGCCTGCCCCTGAGCCTGACCGCCGTCCGGCGCGGGGAGGGCAGGGTGCACCGCGTCTCGGCCCGCTGGCGCGGCCCGCTGGGCCTGATGTGGAAGCAGCGCGACGACGCCCTGGAGCAGGTGATCCCGGTCACCCTGGACATCGCCGGCGTCAAGGAGGAGGCCTTGCGCCTGTTCTCGCGCGATCCGTCGGTGGGCCACCGCCTGCAGCTGGACCTGGGCGGCGGCAGCGACTTCCACGCCCTGACCGACTTCCGACCCGGCATGAACCGCCGGGCCATCGACTGGAAGCAGTCGGCCCGCCACGGCGCGCTGCTGGCCAAGGAATTCCACGTCGAGCGCAACCACCACATCGTAGCGGCCATCGACACCGGCCGACTGATGAGCCAGCCCCTGCTGGGCAAGCCGCGCCTGGACCACGCCCTGAACGCCACCCTGCTGCTGGCCTATGTGGGCCTGAAGATGGGCGACAAGGTCGGGCTGTTCGGCTTCGACGCCAAGCCGCACGTGTCGAGCGGCGTCACCTCGGGCCCCAACGCCTTCGGCGCCCTGCAGCGCCTGGCCGCCTCGATCGACTATTCGACCGAGGAGACCAACTACACCCTGGGCCTGACCCAGCTGTCGGGCCAACTGTCGCGGCGTTCGCTGATCGTGGTGTTCACCGACATCGCCGACTCCACCAGCGCCGAGCTGATGCTCGAGAACGTCGGCCGCCTGCTGCGCCAGCACCTGGTGCTGTTCGTGATGATGCGCGACGAGGAGCTGGAGGCGATCGAGCGCAAGGCGCCCGTCGAGGCCGACGACGTGTCGCGCGCCGTGGTCGCCGCCTCGCTGCTGCGCGAGCGCGACGTGGTGATCACCCGCCTGCGCCGCATGGGCGTGGAGATCGTCGAGGCGTCGGCCGACCAGGTCGGTCCGGCCCTGCTGGCGAGCTATCTGGACCTCAAGCGCCGGGACCTGCTCTGATGGCCGAACTGCACCTGAAGAGCTACCGCTTCCGCGCCGAGCGCGAGGACGACTGGCGCCGGCTGGAGAAGCTGCTGACCAAGGTCGGCAAGGGTTCGGCCCGGGCGCTGAGCGACGAGGAGCTGCTGGCCATGCCGGTGCTCTACCGCCAGGCCCTGTCGTCGCTGTCGGTGGCCCGCGCCACCTCGCTGGACCAGGGGCTGGTCGACTATCTGGAGAGCCTGAGCACCCGGGCCTATTTCCTGGTCTACGGCACGCGGTCGAACCTGGTCGAGCGGGTGGGGGGCTTCTTCACACGCGCCTGGCCCGAGGCCGCCAAGGCCCTGTGGCGCGAGACCCTGGTCAGCTTCCTGCTCACCCTGGCCGGGGTGCTGGCGGCCTATTTCCTGACCCTGCACGACCCGGACTGGTTCAGCGCCTTCGTGCCCGACAGCCTGGCCGACGGGCGCGGCCCCGCCGCCTCGGCCGAGGCGATGCGCAGCACGCTCTACGACCACGGCGAGCACAAGGGCCTGTCGGTGTTCGCGGCCTTCCTGTTCACCCACAATTCGGGCGTGGCCCTGTTCGCCTTCGCCCTGGGCTTCGCCTTCTGCCTGCCGACCGCCATGCTGATGGCCTACAACGGCGCGATGCTGGGGGCCTTCCTGGCGGTGTTCGGCATGCGCGGTCTGGGCTTCGAGGCCGGGGGCTGGCTGGCCATCCACGGGGTCACCGAGATCTCGGCTGTCATCCTGGCCGGGGCCGCGGGCCTGCGGATCGGCTGGACCCTGGCCTTCCCCGGCGACCTCAGCCGTCCGGCCGCCATGGCCCAGGCGGGACGGCAGTCGGCCACCCTGATGGCCGGGGTCGTGGTCATGCTGTTCTGCGCCGGCATCCTGGAGGGCGTCGGCCGGCAGGTGATCCAGAACGACTGGGCCCGCTACGGCATCGCCCTGGCCACCCTGGCGATCTGGCCGGCCTATCTGTACCTGCCGCGCCGCCGGAGCGCCGCATGAAGCCGGCGACCAAGACGGCCAAGGCCGCGGCGGCGACCACGCCCTACGATCCCGGCGCGCGCGAGGACACCCGCGCCCGGTCGCTGGTCACCCCGGAGGGTGTGGACCTGAAGCTGCGCCTGGGCGACGCGGGCGAGCGCGCCGCCGCCCTGTTCATCGACCTGGCGATCATGCTGGGCGTGCTGATCGCCTTCTTCCTGCTGGCCGTCCTGACGATGGTCGGCACCAAGGGCAAGGGCTGGGAGCTGGTCGGCACCCTGGGGCTGCTGGTGTTCTTCATCCTGCGCAACCTCTACTTCGTGCTGTTCGAGCTGACCCCGGGCGCGGCCACGCCGGGCAAGCGGGCCATGGGCGTGCGGGTGGCGGCGCGCAACGGCGGCCGCCTGACCGCCGACGCCATCTTCGCCCGCAACGCCATGCGCGAGATCGAGCTCTACCTGCCCCTCAGCTTCCTGGCCTCCAGCGGCGACAAGGTCAGCGCCTGGATCAACCTGGCGGGGCTGGTGTGGTGCCTGGTCTTCGTGCTGTTTCCGCTGTTCAACCGCGACCGCCTGCGGGTGGGCGACATGGTCGCCGGGACCTGGGTGGTCAAGGCGCCGACCCGCAAGCTGGCGCCCGACCTGGTCGAGACCTCGCGGCCGCCGGTGGGGCGCTTCAAGTTCACCCAGGCCCAGCTGGACGCCTACGGCGTCAAGGAGCTGCACGTGCTGGAGGACGTGCTGCGCCGCTACGAGAGCAAGACCATCGCCCTGGTCGCGGCTCGCATTCGCCTGAAGATCGGCTGGCAGGCCGCGCCCTACGAGTCGGACGGCGACTTCCTGGCGGCCTATTACGCGGCCCTGCGCGGACGGCTGGAATCGCGCCTGCTGCTGGGCAAGCGACGCAAGGACAAGCACGACAAGAGTTGACGCCCAGGTGGCGGGGCGGTCGTTATAACGTTGCGGTAGAGATATATTTGAGCGCAATCTGAGAGGGTGGAAACGTTCTCGGGGAGCGATCGAGCATGGACCTGTCTTGGATGCGGATCGCCAACCGGGTGCTGCTGGGGTTCGTCTGGTTCATCCTCGTCCCGGCGATCTTCGCCTTCTTCTACACCGTCATCGAGACCCAGTCGGCGGCGCGGGTGGCGGTCGGCGCCAATTCGCGCCTCGCCCCGTTCACGATCAGCCGTCTTGCCGATCGCCTGAACGCCCTGGAAGCCGAGATCGAAACCACCAGCCAGGAGCTGACCGCGCTGGACGAGAAAATCCGGGCGGCCAAGGTGAGGGTCGATGAGGCCAAGCAGAAGAGCACTGCCGCCGTCAACTCGGTCTGGATCACCTTCCGCAACGCCCAGCCGACCTGCGAGCTGGAGCAATGCCTGGCCGACATCGTCACCGACAACGACCAGCACGACTGGGCCGAAGGGGCCGAGATCCCCAAGCGGGTCGCGGCCGCCCAACAGCTCTACGACGCCTATCGCAACGCGCAGTTCGTCAGCGACGACCTGGTGGATCGCAACGGCCACGCCGAAACCGCGCTCGCCGCGGCCAAGGCGGAATACAACGGGAGCAAGCCGCCCGCCCCATCGGATCAGGCGGATCAGGCGGATCAGGCGGATCAGGCGGACCAGCCCGTCACCGGCCCCGTCGGCGCCGACGAGGGCTCCACCGAGGACCAGAAGGCCGTCGCGCTCAGCTTCAACAAGCAACGCCACGCCATTCCGTTGTTCGAGTTCGCCTTCTTCCTGCCGTCGGGCGTGATCGTCGCCAGCTTCACCGGGCTGATGGGGGCGATCGGGGCGGCCGTCTATTCGCTCTATGTCGAGCTCGGCATGCTGGCGGCGCCGAAGGGCGAGCCCGACCGGACCTGGATGGCGTTCGGCGTGCGGCCGCTGCTGGGGGCGCTGGCCGGGTTCACGGTGTTCTTCGTCATCTCGGCGGGCGCCAGCTTCCTGATCCAGCCCCAGGCGACCGAGGCCACCCAGGCGGTGAACCAGCTGTCCCCGCCCGCATTGGCCTCCCTGGGCCTGTTCGCGGGCCTGGCCTCCGAGAACGCGCTGAAGTGGCTGGTCGAGAAGGCCAACAGCTTCTTCAAGTCTTCGGACGACGGGGATGGGGCGGCGGCGACCGGGGCGTGACCGCGATCGCGCGCCGCTAGGCGAAGACCTCGACCAGGCGATCGGCGGGCGAGCCCTCCTGGCTCTCGCGCAGTTCCTGATAGACCGCCACGACGAGGATGGCGTCCACCAGGCCGATCACGGCTTGGATCGCGGAACTGACAACGAGGCTGAGCGCCGGGATTCCCAGCGCGTCGATGGCGAGGCCGCCCACCCAGGCGGCGAGGAAGCTCAAGATCCCGACTCCCACCCACAGTCCGAAGATTTCTCCCCTGACCTCGCGGGTCAGGGCGTTGCTGCGCCGGATCGACTCCATCACGCCCAGGCGTTCGGTCACCATCGCAGGGACCACTACGAACCAGGCAAGCGAGAGAATGATCCCGGGAATGGCCAGAAGGGCGTAGCCGGCGACGATGCCGAGACCCGTGACCAGGCCCAGGGTCGCCAAGGCGAGGTAGTCGCTCGAGCCTCCGAAGACACTCCTGGAGGACGCGCGTCGGTTGCTGTCGTCCAGGGCCGTGCGACGGGCGATCACGGCCTGGAGCGCGGTCATGCCGAACATGGAGGCCAGCATCGTCCCGACCAGGAAGCCCCAGCGCGCCAGCGAGCCGAAGGGCGCGTCCTCGGAGAAACGTTGGTTGGCGTAGGCCATCGCCAGGTCAGGCAGGCCGGTGAAGACCACGGCCCACGCCAGATTGGCGGCGATGTTGCGTTTCAGCATGGCGAGGGCGCGCCTGACGGCGCGCCCTGTGTTGAACCGGCCGGGAGCGGCGGCGTCGGCCATGCTCAGTCGAACACCGAGGCCATGGCTTCGGGGCCGACGCCTTCGCGCGTACCGCGCAGTTCGGAATAGAGGGTCGCGCCGCCGGCCGTGCTGACCAGGGTGGTGATGGTGGCGATCAGGGCGGAAGCGATCATGGTGGCGACGTTCACGGTGGTGAGGCCGACCGAGTCCGGCGTCGGCAGGCCCTTGGACAGGATGAACGGCATCGCGGCGGCCATGATCAGCGCTTCCACGATCCACAGGGCGATCACGTAGATGACGAACAGGCCGAAGATCGCCCAGCGGCGTCCGCGGGTCAGGTCGCGGCTGCGCTGGAAGGCGTCGGTCACGCCGATCTTCTCCACCACCTTGGCCGGCACGGCGACCGACCACATCACCGCCAGGATGATCCCGGGCACGATCAGCAGCAGGAAGCCGAGCATCAGGCCCAGGCCCATCAGGATGGCCAGGCCGAGCAGCGGCAGCCAGTTGCTGAGCCCCGCCTTGAGGCTCTCGCCCACCACCACGCGGCGGCCGTTCAGGTCCGCCACGGTCGCGTGGACGATCGCGGCCTGCAGCACGAACGCGGCGACCATCATGACGATCAGGCCCACGGCCGAGCCGGCGAACACCTGAGGCGAGAAGGTCTTGACGCCGCCGGCGATCCAGAGCTGGCCGAAACTGACCAGGAGGTTGGGCAGGCCGCCCAGCAGCAGGGCCATCAGCGCGAACGCACCGAAATTGCGGCCGATGACGCCGAAGGTTCCTGAAATCACGCGTCCAATCTCAAATCGGCGCGAAGCGGCGGTCGTGTCGGTCATGTCTGAAGCCCCCTTGAACTGAAGCTTGTTCAACCATGCGACGAACACGCTGTCCATCGCGCGACGCGTCCATCCCCGTCGAATCTGAAATCGAGTTCAACGAAATCAACGTGATGGAGGAAAATACTCGTTTCCGATCCTTGGGCTTCCGGGCGGCCGCATAATGCTCGTCACCTGAAGGCGGGGGAGGGCGCACGTACGGCGACCGATGCGGCTTTCGGGGGTGGACGAGCGGGAAGGCTTGTCCGTCATGTCTCCTCGGAGACGCCCTGGGTTGGAGTTGGAGCAGGTTCGCCTCAGTCGCGACGAAGCTCCGGCGCTCGGGGTAGGCGGATCGGGCCGGCAGGCCTGGGCTGAAATCGCCCAGGCGGTCCGGGGTGCGGCCAGCACCCCGCCCGTCGGGGGCCTCCATCGGAGCGGGTTAAAAATCCGCGATCCGAAGGCTTCCGGATAACGGCTCCACGCGAAGCGCCTGTCTTCGTCGAAACGGTATTCAAAACTGCAAATCATCCGGGCGAGGCCCGGGCGCTTCGCACCCTTCCCATCACCCGCCGGGTTTCCCGGCCGGGGACATGCGCTCGCGCGTGTCCCCATCAGCCTCCACGGAGCCAAGACCCGGGGACACGCCCGAGGGCATGTCGCCGTCGGAGAACGGGCCCCCCACAGTTTTTCTGGCCCCCGCCTTCGACGAACTCAATTGACCCCACTGGTCGTGTAGGGATTTAAGCCGCTCAGCTTCACTACGCCCGGCGCTCTTTTCGGCGCTTGGCGCGTTCTTGTTTTCATGGCTCCGTTGCGGAGCCCCACGCGGATGCTGGACGACGATCACCCGATGACCGCCGAGACGATTCCCGCAGCCGCCCGTCCTTCCGGGATCAAGGGGCCGCGACGACCGCTGTTCCGACGCCGCTCGGCCATTCCCGGCTTCGGCCTGACCCTGGGCGTCACCCTGACGGTCCTGTCGCTGATCGTGCTGATCCCGCTGTCGGCCGTGGCCATCAAGGCCTCCAGCCTGTCGCCGAGCCAGTTCCTGGCCGCCGCCTTTTCCGAGCGCGCCGTCGCCGCCTATCGCCTGACCTTCGGCGCGGCCTTCGTCGCCGCCGTGATCAACGGGGTGTTCGGCGTGCTGACCACCTGGGCCCTGGTCCGCTACGAGTTCCCCGGCAAGGCCGTGGTCAACGCCCTGGTCGACCTGCCGTTCGCCCTGCCCACCGCCGTGGCCGGCATCTCCCTGGCCACCCTCTACGCCCCCAACGGCTGGGTCGGGCAGTACCTGACCCCGCTGGGGATCAAGGCCGCCTACAACCCCGTCGGCGTCACCATCGCCCTGATCTTCATCGGCCTGCCGTTCGTGGTCCGCACCCTGGAGCCGGTGATGCGCGACCTGTCGGCCGACGTCGAGGAAGCCGCCGCCAGCCTGGGCGCCGGGCGCTTCGCCACCATCGGCCGGATCATCCTGCCGGCCCTGGGCCCCGCCTGGCTGACCGGCTTCGCCCTGGCCTTCGCCAGAGGGGTGGGCGAGTACGGCTCGGTGATCTTCATCGCCGGCAACATGCCCTACAAGTCCGAGATCGCGCCGCTGCTGATCATCATCCAGCTGGAGCAGTTCGAATACGCCAACGCCGCGGCCATCGCCCTGGTCATGCTGGCCGTCTCGTTCCTGATGCTGCTGGTCATCAACGCCATCCAGGCCTGGTCGCGGAGGTTCGTCTGATGGCCGCTCCGTCCCGGGCCCACGCCCGCCACCCGACCGACGATCCGCTGTGGGCCAAGGTCGTGGTCATCGGCCTGGTCCTGGCCTTCCTGGGCCTGGTCCTGATCCTGCCGCTGGCCGCGGTGTTCGCCGAAGCGCTGCGCAAGGGGCTGGGCCCCGCGATCGCCGCGGTCTCGACGCCCGACGCCTGGGCCGCGATCAAGCTGACCCTGATCACCGCCGGCATCGCCGTGCCGTTCAACGCCGTGTTCGGCCTGTGCGCCGCCTGGGCGATCGCCAAGCACGACTTCCCCGGCAAGCCGCTGCTGATCACCCTGATCGACCTGCCGTTCTCGGTGTCGCCGGTCGTGGCGGGCCTGATCTACGTGCTGGTCTTCGGCCTGCAGGGCTGGTTCGGCGAGCGCCTGATCGACCACGACATCAAGATCATCTTCGCCATCCCGGGCATCGTGCTGGCCACGATCTTCGTGACCTTCCCGTTCATCGCCCGCGAACTGATCCCGCTGATGCAGGAGCAGGGCGTGTCGGAGGAGGAGGCGGCCGTCTCGATGGGCGCGTCGGGCCTCTACACCTTCTGGCGGGTGACCGCGCCCAACGTCCGCTGGGGCCTGCTGTACGGCGTGCTGCTGTGCAACGCCCGGGCCATGGGCGAGTTCGGCGCCGTCTCGGTGGTCAGCGGCCACATCCGCGGCCTGACCAACACCATGCCGCTGCACGTCGAGATTCTGTACAACGAGTACGACTTCGTCTCCGCCTTCGCCGTCGCCGCCTTGCTGTGCCTGCTGGCGATCGTGACCCTGGTGCTCAAGAGCGCGCTCGAGATCGCCCAACCCGACGTCAAGCGCGGCGGCGGCCACTAGATCAGACCGGAACGATCAGACCCCATGACCATCTCCATCCGTTCCGTCGAAAAGAAGTTCGGCCGCTACCCGGCCCTGAACCATGTCGACCTCGAGATCGCCGACGGCGAGCTGGTGGCCCTGCTGGGTCCCTCGGGCTCGGGCAAGACGACCCTGCTGCGCACGATCGCCGGCCTGGAATTCCCCGACGCCGGCCAGGTGCTGTTCGAGGGCGAGGACGTCACCTTCGCTTCGGCCGCCGCGCGCCGCGTCGGCTTCGTGTTCCAGCAGTACGCCCTGTTCAAGCACATGACCGTGGCCCGCAACATCGCGTTCGGCCTGGACGTGCGGAAGGGCAAGGACAAGCCGCCGAAGGCCGAGATCGCCCGCCGGGTCGACGAACTGCTGAAGCTGGTCGAGCTGGACGGGCTGGGCAAGCGCTACCCCTCGCAGCTGTCGGGCGGCCAGCGCCAGCGCGTGGCCCTGTCTCGGGCCCTGGCGGTGCAACCCAGCGTGCTGCTGCTGGACGAGCCGTTCGGCGCCCTGGACGCCACGGTCCGCAAGTCGCTGCGCAAGGAGTTGCGCCGAGTCCACGACGCCACCGGCGTCACCACCATCTTCGTCACCCACGACCAGGAAGAGGCCCTGGGCCTCGCCGACCGCGTGGCCATCCTGAACGCGGGCCGCATCGAGCAGATCGGCACGCCGGACGAGGTGCACGACAACCCCGCCACCCCGTTCGTCTGCGGCTTCGTGGGCGAGGCCAATCGGTTCGAGGGGACGGTCTCGGGCGGACGCTTCACGTCGGGCGCGGTGTCGTTCGCCGCCAACGGCGCCCGCGACGGGGCGGCCGTGGGCTTCGTGCGGCCACACGACTTCGCCCTGGACGACGGCGGCTTCGAGGTCCGGGTCGACCGGGTCCACGTGCAGGGCGCCCTGGCCTCGGCCTCCGCCGTCACGGCAGACGGCCGCCACATCGAGATCAGCGGCTCGCGCGCCGAGGCCGCCCGCTTCACCGGGACGATCAAGGTCGCGGCCCGCAAGAGCCACGTCTATCCGACCTAGGCCGGGTAGCTTTCTAGACGGGTTGGGGCTCGGGCCGGCGCCGGAACGGGATGTCGAGCGACCGGCGCGTCCCGCACCGCCACAGCCATTCCAGCGGGCCGTAGCGGAAGGCCTTGAACCAGGCCGAGGCCAGCAGCAGCTGCGCCGCCACGGCGATCAGGCCGGCGGTCAGGGCGAGGGCGGGGGTGATCTTCGCGTAGAGGCCCAGGCCCAGCGGGTAGAACAGCGGGATGAACACCAGCGACTGGGCGACATAGAGGGTCAGGGTCATGCGCCCCACCGGGACCAGGGCGCGCAGCACCGCCTCGCCCCCGGCCCGCCACAGCAGGATGAAGACCAGCACCGAGGCGGCCATGCACGACAGGTCGAACCAGCCGCCGAACAGCATGTTGGCCCAGAAGACCGGACCGCTGTGATGGCCGCCGGTCCTGGCCTTCAGGACGTAGCAGACCGCCGCGAACAGGATCACGGCGGCCAGGGCCACGGCGCGGCCCCGGGCGAACCGCCCCAGGTCGGCGAAGAAGCCGATCCGGCCCAGCACCAGCCCGATCAGGAACAGGCCCAGCACCTGCACGCAGCGGCCGGTCTCGATGAAGAACCACCACTTGTTGACCTGGCCCTCCCAGAGGTTGGCCCGCAGCACCTGGCCGAGGTCGCCGCTCAGATAGACGGCCATGGCCGGATCGGAGAAGAAGTGCGGCTTGTTCAGCGCCCACGGCGCGCCGGCCGCGCCCGCCGCGATCCACAGCAGGATGTACGGCTGCAGGAAGCAGAGCCCGGCCACGGCCAGCAGCGCGCGGTTGGAGCGGACCTTGTCGAACGGGATCAGGACGAAGCCCGCCAGGGCCAGCACCACGATGATGTCGCCGCGATAGACCAGGCCGTGCAGCAGGCCGATCCCCGCCAGCAGGGTCAGCCGCCAGGCGAAGCGCCCGGCGAACGGTTGGCCCCGCCGCGCGGCGCCGTCCATCATCACGAAGAAGCTGAAGCCGAAGCACAGGGCCAGCAGCGAGAAGGTCTTGCCCATGAACAGGGTGAAGACCGCCGTGGTCACCGGATTGGGCGTCGGGTCGGACCAGTAGAGCTCGAAATATTCCAGCATGTGGACCAGGAACAGGCCAATCAGGGCATAGCCCCGCAGACCGTCCACGATCGCCAGGCGGGGCGACGCCCCGTTCGGCCCTTCCGACATCCGCGCCCTCCCCAGGTCGTCGCTTTGTTAGCGCTAACCTAGGATGCGTCGGGCCGGGCGGTCTACTGCTGCTGTTGCTGCTGCTGTTGGCGCTGCTGCTGTTCGCGGATGGCGTCGGCGCTGGCCCGGCGGCGGTTGGCCGAGCCCAGCGGGGCGGCGGGGCGGGGCAGGCGCAGGAACTCCGGCTCGGCCACCGCCGCCCGCGCCCGGCGCACCGAGACGCCGACGGCCAGGTGGCTCTCGGAATCGCCCTTGTAGACGCCGCGCGACGGGGTGACGTCGCTGTAGTCGCGGCCCACGGCCACGGCGACATGGCGCTCGCCGGTCATGACATTGTTGGTCGGATCGAACCCCACCCAGCGATAGCTGGGCAGGAACACCTCGACCCAGGCGTGGGTCGCGTCGGGGTCGGAGCGGTCGCCGGCCTCGCGGTCGGTGAACAGATAGCCGGAGACGTACCGGGCGGGGATGCCCCAGGCGCGGCAGACGGCCAGCATGACGTGGGCGAAGTCCTGGCAGACGCCCCGGCCGGCGCTCAGCGCCAGGTCGATGGGGCTGTCGGCGTCGGTGACCCCGGGCTGGTACTCGAAGGCCCGGTAGATCGTATCGCACAGCGCCTGGACGGCCGAGAACGGGTCCTTGCGGCGCAGGGCGTCCAGATCGTGCTCGGCGATGAACGTCTCGAGGGCGGGCGTCACCTGGACGAAGCCATGGGGCCGCAGATAGTCGAAGCACTCGCCGCGCACGAAGGCGCTCTTCAGCCGCTCCCACTCGCCCATGTCCAGCGGCAGGGGCCATTCGTGCACCGGCTCGGTCTCGACGGCGGAGCGGGCGATGATGGTCAGGCCGTCGTGCGGCTGGGGCACGTCGAAATGATAGACGGCGTTGCCGAAGCTGTCGGCGTACGAGAACACCTGGGCCGCCGGCTCGATGTCCAGCTCGAAGCTGACCAGCCGCTGGCGCGCGCCCTTCTGCGGCTGCATCCACAGCTCCATCAGGCTTTCGCGGACGGGCTGTTCGTAATGGTACTGGGTGACGTGGCGGATCTCGAGCAGCACGGCGGGATTCCAATTCTCAAGCAGGCAGGCGCATTTCCAGGGGATAGGCGACGAAGGTCTCGTAGATCGCCTGGTGGATGCGGGCGCATTCGTTGGCCACGGTGGTCAGCAGTTCGCCGGCGCCCTGGCTCTCCAACTCGCCGACGTCGGCGAACTCCAGCCGGGCCTTGAGGCGGCCGGCCAGCCGTTCGGGCGCCGCGCGGCCCGTGGCCTCGACGTGGCGGGCCAATTCGCTGAGGTGCTTCTCGATCTGGCTGGTGGCGAAGCGGATCGAGCGCGGGAAGTCCTCGTCGAAGACCATGAACTCCAGGATGTGCCTTGGCTCGATCTCGGCGGTGTAGACCCGCAGATAGGGCTCCAGGGCGCAGCCCATCCGCAGCACGGCGACCAGGGCCAGGTGGTCGTTCACCTTGGGGCTGTCCTCGGCGAAACACGCCTCCAGCAGGCTGGCCATCAGCTGAGCGCGTTCGAGGTACATGCCGACCATCATGAACCGCCAGCTTTCGCCATGGCTCATCGTGGTGTCGGCCGCGCCCTTGAACAGGTGCACGTCGGCGATGATGTCGTGCAGGAACGTCACGGAATTGTCGGCGAATTCCCGGCCGGCGTTGCGGTCCATGACCTTCAGGTACAGCAGGTTCAGCCGCTCCCAGGTCTCGGTCGTGATCTGGTCGCGCACCTGGCGGGCGTTTTCCCGGGCCCGGGACAGCGAGGCGACCACCGAGTTGGGATCGGTGCGGTCCAGCACCAGGCCGTTGGCCGCCTCGAAGGCCCCCGACTTGAGTTCGGTCTCGCCGACCGCCGACAGGGCGATCCGCACGGCCTCGGCGCCGGCGTCGGTCTGGTCGAGGGTGGCGTTCAGCATCACCGTCGACAGCCGCGACAGGTGCTCGGCCCGTTCAATGTAGCGACCCAGCCAGTAGAGGCTGTCGGCGACCCTAGCGAGCATCATGGGCGCCGCCTCCGTTGTGACCGTTGCCGTTGTGGCCGTTCTCCTCGGCCAGCACCCAGGTGTCCTTGCTGCCGCCGCCCTGGCTGGAATTGACGACCAGCGAGCCGCGCTTCAGGGCCACGCGGGTCAGGGCGCCCGGCGTGACCACGGTCTTCTCGCCCGACAGGATGAAGGGCCGCAGGTCGACGTGGCGGGGTTCGATGCGGCCGTCGACCAGGCAGGGCGCGGTCGACAGCTGGATGGTCGGCTGGGCGATGTAGTTGGCCGGATCGGCCTTGAGGGCGTCGGCGAACTCGGCCCGCTCCTTGGCCGAGGCGTGCGGCCCCACCAGCATGCCGTAGCCGCCGGAGGCCCCCACGGCCTTGACCACCAGCTTGTCCAGGTTGTCGAGCACGTGGCTCAGCTGGGCCGGTTCGCGGCAGAGGAAGGTCTCGATGTTGGGCAGGATCGGGTCCTCGCCCAGATAGTAGCGGATGATGTCGGGCACGAAGGCGTAGACGGCCTTGTCGTCGGCCACCCCGGTGCCGGGCGCGTTGCACATCACCACGTTGCCGGCCCGATAGGCGTTGAACAGCCCGGCCGCGCCCAGCGACGAATCCCGGCGGAAGGTGAGGGGGTCGATGAAGTCGTCGTCCACTCGGCGGTAGATCACGTCCACCCGGCGCAGGCCCGTGGTGGTGCGCATGTAGACCATGTTGTCGTGGACCACGAGGTCGCGCCCCTCGACCAGCGGCACGCCCATCAGCCGCGCCAGATAGGCGTGCTCGTAATAGGCCGAGTTGTAGACCCCGGGGGTCAGGACCACGACCTGCGGGTTGGGCCGCCAGTCGGCGCTCATGCTCTTCAGCGTGGCCAGCAGCAGGTCGGGATAGCGCTCCACCGGCCGCACCCCGGCCTCGCGATAGGCGCTGGGGAAGGTGCGCTTGGAGGCGTCGCGGTTGGCCAGCATGTAGGACACGCCGGACGGCACCCGCAGATTGTCCTCCAGCACCGCGAACTCGCCGTCCTGGCCGCGGATCAGGTCGCTGCCGCAGACATTGGCGTAGGCCTTGTGCGGCACGTACAGGTTCTGCATCTCGCGCCGGTACGACGGCGCGCCCAGCACCAGTTCGCGCGGCACCACGCCGTCCATCAGGATCTGCTGCTCGCCGTAGATGTCGGCCAGGAACATGTTCAGGGCCTGCAGACGCTGGGTCAGGCCGGCCTCGATCTTGGCCCACTCCTGGGCGGGCAGGATGCGGGGGAACAGGTCGGTGGGGATGATCCGCTCGGTGGCGCTGTCGGCGCCGTAGACGGTGAAGGTGATGCCCTGCAGCAGGAACGACCGCTCGAGCGTGCGCTGTCGGTCGGCCAGCTCGCCGGCGCCCAGGGTGGAGATCCGGGTCTGCAGCGCCGCGTAGTGGGCCCGCACGTCGCCGCCGGGGGCGATCATCTCGTCATAGGCCGCGCCGGGCAGATAGGCCGCGCCGGTCATCGGCAGGCTGGGAGTATCGTCGAGGTCCTGGATTTTCGCCGCCACGCCCGTGTCCATTTCGTCCGCCCTGCGCGCCGGATCTGAGGGGGCGCGTCCCGATCCAGCCTAGAACGCGCGAACACGGCGAGCGGTGCTTTTCGCCCCGCAAAGACCCGATGGTGGAGACTGCCCAACATTTGGGCGCCCTCCGATCACCGACGGAACCTGGCGTTGAAGCGTTTCCGAAGATTTCACCGCGTGACAGCCGGCGGGGGGGCGACTACAGGGGTTCGGGGGCGCTCGCGCGGAGACTCGGAAGGCTTGGTGCGTAAGAGATTTGCCCTTGGCGTGACCGCGGCGGCCCTGATGGTCGCCAGCCATGCCGATGCGGCCGAGCCCGCGGCCAGCATCACCGGCGTCGAGGACAAGGCGCTGCGCGAAGCGATCCAGCGCGCCATGGTCGAGGCCAAGGCTCCGCCGCGCAGCCGCTCGGAGGCCCGCCGCCGCGCCCGCGACGCCGGCGACGACGCCGCCCAGGTGCTGCGGTCGGAAGGCTATTACGCCTATGTGGTCGAGCCGGACGTCTCCGAAGCCGATCCGCCCCGCGCGATCCTCAAGATCACCCCCGGTCCGGTCTTCGTGATCGCCGATCCCAGGCTGGCCTGGAGCGGACCCGAGCCGGACGAGGGTGTGGTCCAGCGCGCCGAGGGCGTCATCCGCCTGACCCCCGGCGCCCCGGGCCGCGCCGTCGACGTCCTGGCGGCCGAGGGACGCGTCGTCTCGCAGGTCCAGCAGCTTGGCTACGCCGACGCCGTGGCCGAGCCGCGCGAGGTCGTGGTCGATCACGCCGACCACACCCTGCGCCCGGTGTTCCACATCGCCGCGGGCGACCTGACCCATGTCGATGGGATCGAGGTGGTGACCCAGGGGCGCTCGAACCCCGCCTGGATCAAGCAGCTGGCGCCCTGGAAATCGGGGGACATCTACGAGCCCGACGACATCGCCGAGCTGGAGCGCCGGCTGCGCGACACCGGCGTCTACGACACGGTCTCGGTCTCGCTGGCTCCCAAGGACAAGGCGCTGGCCGATGGCTTGCGCCCGGTGATCGTGACCGTGTCCGACCGCAAGTCCCGGACGGTCGAACTGGCCGCCAACTATTCCAGCACCGACGGGCCGGGCGCCGACGCCAAGTGGATCCACTACAACCGCTTCCATCGGGCCGACACCACCACCCTGACGGCGCGGCTGGGAAGGCTGGACAGCCGGCTGGAAGCCGAACTGGCCCTGCCGCACTGGCGGCGCAGCCAGCAGACCCTGAAGCTGAACACCGCCATCTTCCGCGAAGACACCGACGCCTATGTGGAAACCGGCCTCCACCTCGGCGCGGACCTGACCCGCAAGCTTCAGACGACCGTCTATCGCACCTACGGCGTCTCGCTGGACCTGTCGCAGGTCGACTCGCCCACGACGGTCAACGGCGTCACCACCGACGTCCAGCAGAACTTCGCCACCTTCACCCTGCTGGGCGCCCAGGCCTGGGACCATTCCGACAGCGTGCTGGACCCGACCAAGGGCTGGCGGCTGGACGCGCGGGCCGAGCCCACCGCCATCACCGGCGACCTGACCATGGCCTTCCTGAAGATCCAGGCCCAGACCACGGCCTATCTCCCGTTCGGCCAGGGGGCGCGCACCGTGCTGGCGGGTCGCTTCAAGGCCGGCCAGATCCTGGGCGGCACCATGCCCGAGGTCCCGGCCTCGAACCGCTTCTACGCCGGCGGCGGCGGCTCGGTCCGCGGCTACTCCTACCAGGCCATCGGCCCGCGCATCGACAACACCACCACGCCGCAGGGCGGCCTGTCGCTGCTGGAGAGCTCGCTGGAGCTGCGCCACAAGTTCACCGACAAGTGGGGCGCCGTGGCCTTCGTCGACGCCGGCGGGGTCGGCGTGGACAAGTGGCCCAACGGCGACGACTTCGGAGTCGGCGTGGGCGTCGGCATCCGCTACGACCTGGGCTTCGGACCGATCCGCGCCGACATCGCCATGCCGATCAGCAAGCGCGAGGGCGATCCGTCGTTCCAGATCTATATCAGCATCGGGCAGGCCTTTTGACCAACGCCCAGACCCCCTCCGGCGGACCGCCGCCCGAAGACGTTCCGGAAGTCGTCGCCGAGGCGGCGACCAAGGTCGCGCGCAAGATCGGCTGGCCGGGCCTGATCATCATCGTCTCGGTGAGCCTGGTGGTGCTGGTCGCCCTGTTGCTGGGCGGCGTGCGCTTCGGCGCGGTCACCCCGCAGGGCCGCGCCTTCCTGGAAGCCCGCACCAGCGGCCTGAAGCTGGGCCGCATCGGCCGCCTGAAGATCGAGGGCTTGACCGGCGACATCTGGAACGCCTTCGGCGTGCGCCGCCTGACGATCAGCGACGAGAAGGGCGTCTGGCTTGAGGCCGCCGACCTGTACGTCGACTGGCGGCCGGCCGAGCTGTTCTACCGTCGCTTCCACGCCGACGAGATCAAGGCCCGCCAGGTCGTGGTGCTGCGCCGCCCGACCCTGACCCCGAAGGGCAAGTCCAGCGCCGCGCCGCTGTCGGTGGACCTGGACCACGTGGCCCTGCGCCTGATCACCCGTCCCGAGTTCAGCCGCCGGGCCGGCGACTTCGACCTCAGCGGCGACTACGAATCCCAGCGGCTGGGCGGCCAGAAGGGCGCGATCACCGCGCTGAGCCGCATGCACGCCGGCGACCACCTGAAGCTCGTCTTCGACCTGGGGCGCGACAAGACCTTGCTGCTCGACGCCGAGGGGCGCGAGGCCAACGGCGGGGCTCTGGCCGGGGCGCTGGGCCTGTCGCCCGACCGGCCGTTCGACCTGGACGCCAAGGCCCACGGCACCACCAGCCAGGGCGCCTTCACGGTCCTGGCCCGCTCGGGAACGGCCACGCCGCTGAAGGCGGGCGGCGCCTGGACGCCGCAGGGCGGATCGGCGGCGGGCCACATCGACCTGGCGGCCTCGACCCTGACCGACCGCGAGGAGAAGATGTTCGGGGCCGACGCGGCCTTCTCGATCGTCGGGCGCAAGGCCGGCGCCTTCAACGTCCTGGATCTGAAGATCGACAGCCAGAACCTGAACCTGACCGCCCACGGCCCCGCCGACCTGGGCAAGCGGATCACCGCGCCCGAGGGCTTGAAGTTCAACGCCCGGGTCGCCAACCTCTCGCGCCTGACGCCGCTGCCCACCCTGGGCGCGGGCGTCGCCGACGGCGTCTTCCACCTGGACGGCGACGGCTTCCTGGTCGACGGCCGCGTCGACGTCCGCGACCTGTCGTGGCTGGGCTACAAGCTGGCCCGCGCCAAGGGCCCGGCCACCGTCGGCTGGAAGCGCGGCGAGCTGAGCATCCGGGCGGACGCCACCACCGAGGGCGGGGGCGGGCAAGGCCTGCTGGCGGTGCTGGGGCGCTCGCCTTCGGCCCAGTTCGAGGGCGCGAGGCTGAAGGACGGCCGCTTCCTGATCCGGTCCGCCAAGGTCCAGGCCCCGAACCTGAAGATCGACGCCCAGGGCGAGCGCGGCATCCTCGGCGGCCTGTCCTTCAAGGGCGAGGCCAAGGTCGCCTCCCTGGCTCCCGTTCGCGCGGGGATAGCGGGGCAGGTCACCGCCAAGTGGTCCGCCAGCCAGGGCGTCAACAAGCCCTGGATGCTCAACGTCGATGCGCGCGGCGGCAATTTCGCCACCGGCCTGGCCGAGCTGGACCGCCTGCTGGGCAAGACCCCGCGGCTGGAGGCGCGCGCCTCGTGGGCCAACGAGCGGCTGTCGGTGGCCGACGCCAAGCTGGACGGCTCGGCCGCCTCGGTCCGAAGCGCCGGCGTGCTGGGTCCGGGTACGGCCTTGGCCTTCAAGCTGGACTGGACCGCCACGGGGCCGTTCGTGGCCGGCCCCATCGAGGTGGCGGGCAAGGCCAAGGGCACGGGGGCGGTGACCGGGACCCTTTCCGCGCCCAAGGCCGACCTGATCGCCGACTTCGACTCCATCGACGTGCCGCGCCTGCCGCTGAAGGACGCCCACGTGGTGCTGTCCTTCGCCAAGCGCCCGGACGGCGGCGACGGTACGGCTTCGATCGAGGCCGGCAGCCAGTATGGTCCGGCCAAGGGGCACACGGCGTTCAGCTTCGCGCCGGGCGGACTGGAGCTTTCCGACCTGGACGTCGACGCCGGCGGGGCCAAGGCCAAGGGCGCGATCTCGCTGCGCAGCGGCCGTCCGGCCACGGCCGACCTGACGGTGGCCGTCGGGCCCGGCGCCTTCCTGCCCCAGGGCCGGGTCAGCGGCACGGCCAAGATCACCGACGGCGCGGCGGGCGCCCTGGCCCAGCTGGACCTCGCCGCCGACGACATCACCAGCGGGGCCTGGAAAGTCCGGCACGCGGCCATCAAGGCCGCCGGCCCGATGGCGCGCCTGCCGCTGACGGTCGACGCCCGGGGCGAGTCGCCGTCCGGCCGCTGGAAGCTGAACGGCTCCGGCGTGCTGACCGAGGGCGAGGGGGACTACCATCTGGCCCTCGACGCCGCCGGCGCCATGGCGCGCACCGAGGTCAAGACCCGCGAGACGGCCCAGATCCGCTTCGGTGGCCCGCGCACCAGCGCCCGGTTGCGGCTGTCGGTGGGCGACGGCGCGGCCGATCTCGACGCCGACGTCGGGGGCGATCTGGCTTCGCTCCGGGCGCAGCTCACCGGCGTCAGCCTGACCGCGATCAATCCCGACATGGCCGGCAAGGTGGACGCCCGCCTGTCGCTCAACGGTTCGGGCCCGACCCTGACCGGCGACTTCGACGCCCATCTGGTCGACGCCCGGGAACGCGGCCCGCGGACCGACCGGTCGCTGAACGCCGAGATCCGGGGCGTGCTGCGCGACAACCTGATGACCATCAACGCCACCAGCTCCAACAGCCAGGGCCTGCAGGCCAAGGCCGAGGTGACCCTGCCGACCGAGGCCTCGGCCAAGCCGTTCCACCTGGCGATCAGCCGCGAGCGGCCGGTGCGCGGGCAGTTCACGGCCCAGGGCGAGATCAAGCCGCTGTGGGACCTGCTGGGCAGCTCGGAGCGCAGCGTATCGGGCAAGGTCGACGCCGAGGGCGAGCTGGCCGGCACCCTGGCCGACCCGCGCCTCACCGGCCGCGCCAGCCTGGAAGGCGGCCGGGTGGACGACGGCCAGACGGGCCTGAGCCTGCGCGACGTCATCGTGCGGGTGGCCCTGGCCGACAACGCCATCGACGTCAGCCAGGTCTCGGCCGGCGACGGCCAGGGCGGGACCATGTCGGGCTCGGGCCGGATCAGCCTGGCCCGCGACGGGCTGGGCAGCTTCAAGCTGGACCTGAAGGGCTTCCGCGTCATCGACAACGAACTGGCCACGGCGACGGCCAGCGGCCAGACCACGGTCAATCGCGGCGCCGACGGCAAGGTCAAGATGGTCGGCGCCCTGACCATCGACCGCGCCGACGTCTCGGCCCAGACCAAGACCCCCGCCGGCGTGGTCTCGCTGGACGTGATCGAGCGCAACCGGCCGGACGAACTGGACCAGGGCGTCGAGGTCCGCAAGGTCGCGCCCGGCAGCGGCATGCTGTTGGACGTCACCCTGACCGCGCCCCGGCGGATTTTCGTGCGGGGCCGGGGCCTGGACGTGGAGCTGTCGCTGAACGCCCACGTCGGCGGCTCGACCAACAGCCCCACCCTGGACGGCGAGGCGCGGATGGTGCGGGGCGAGTACGACTTCGCCGGCAAGCGCTTCGAGTTCGAGGAGAGCGGCACGGTGCGCCTGGCCACCCAGCTGGACCGCATCCGGCTGGACCTGACCGCCGTGCGCGAGGACCCGACCCTGACGGCCGTCGTCAAGGTGCAGGGCACGGCCGCCAAGCCGGAGATCACCCTGACCTCCAAGCCCGAGTTGCCGCAGGACGAGGTGCTGTCCCAGGTGCTGTTCGGGTCGTCGGCCGCCAACCTGCAGCCGATCGAAGCCGCCCAGCTGGCCTCGGCCCTGGCGGCCCTGGCCGGCGGCGGCGGCTTCGACGTGATCGGCAACCTGCGCAGCCTGGCCGGCCTGGACCGGCTGTCCTTCGCCGACAGCGCCACGGGCATGACCGTGGCCGGCGGCAAGTACGTCACCGACGACGTCTATATCGAGATCATCGGCGGCGGCCGGGAAGGGCCCTCGGCCCAGGTCGAATGGCGCGTGCGGCGGGCCCTGTCGCTGGTCTCCAAGCTGGGCAGCCAGGGCGACGCCCAGCTTTCGGTGCGCTGGCGGAAGGACTACAACTAGCCGGCTTCCCCGTCCTGGCCCCGGCCGGGACCCGACCTGTTCGAAGCAAGGCTGTTGCGCGGGCCACCGGTTTCCCCTGGCGAGGAAGCACGAATTGCCCGCGGCCCTTGGTTTAGTTTGAACTGAGGGAGACAGTGGATTCATGCGACTCAACGACGAGGATCGCGCCGTCCTTCGACATCTGGCCGACCAAGGGCCGGTGATCATCGACCGGGCGATAGGCTGGTGCGCGATCAACTCTGGAAGCCGCCACCTGGGCGGGCTGGAGCGCCAGCGGCAAGTTTTGCTCGACGCCTTCGGGAACCTGCCGGCCGCGCCGACCGACATCCCGCTGGGCGCCTCGCCGGAAGTCGGCGCCGATGGCCGGATCGGCGAACAGGCCCATCCGGCGGCGATCGCCGTGGTCGTCCGGCCCGAGGCGCCGGTTCAGGTCGTGCTGACCGGCCACTACGACACCGTCTATCCCGAGACCTCCGGCTTCCGGACCGTCACCACGCGGCCCGACGGCGCACTGCACGGCCCGGGGATCGCCGACATGAAGGGCGGCATCTCGGTGATGCTGGCGGCGCTGGAGGCGTTCGAGCGCCATCCGCTGGCGAACAACGTCGGCTATCGCGTGCTGCTGTCGCCCGACGAGGAGATCGGTTCGGTCGCCTCGGCCCCGATCCTGGCCCAGTTCGCCCGCCAGGGTCACGTAGGCCTGACCTACGAGCCGGCCCTGGCCGACGGCGCCCTGGCCAGCGCCCGCAAGGGCTCGGGCAACTTCCACATCGTGGTCCACGGCAAGGCGGCTCACGCCGGGCGCGACTTCGCCGCCGGCCGCAACGCGGTCATGGAGGCCGCGCGGATCGCCCAGGCCCTGCACGCCCTGAACGAGCTGCGCGACGGGGTGACCTGCAACATCGCCAAGATCGACGGCGGCTCGCCCCTGAACATGGTGCCCGACGTGGCCGTGGTGCGGTTCAACGTCCGCTTCCCGGCCGCCGAGGACGCGGCCTGGTTCGAGGGCGAGGTCGACAAGATCGTGGCCGCAACCGGGGAGGGGCTGCACGCCCACCTGCACGGCCGCATCACCCGCGGCGCCAAGCCGTTCAACGCCGCCCAGCAACGGCTGTTCGGGGCGGTGAAGGAGGCCGGGGCGCTGCTGGGCCAGGACATCGCCTGGAAGCCGTCCGGCGGGGTCTGCGAGGGCAACAACCTGTTCGCCTCGGGCCTGCCCAATGTCGACACCCTGGGGGTGCGCGGCGGCGACATCCACAGCGAGGCCGAGCACGCCTGGCCCGACAGCTTCGTCGAGCGGGCCCAGCTGTCGGCCGTGATCCTGATGAAGCTGGCGAGCGGCGAGATCGACGGTCCCGCCCTGCGCGCCGCCATGACCGACCTCGCGGAGACCCATTGAGCATGCTTGTCGTCCGTCCCGCGCTGCCCGCCGATTTCGACAGCCTGATGGAGCTGGCCGTCCTGTCGGGCCGCGGCTTCACCAGCCTGCCGGAAGACGAGGTCACCCTGCGGGCCCGCCTGGAGCTGTCGCAGAAGAGCTTCCACTCCGAAGTCGCCGCGCCCGAGGCCTGGTACACCCTGATGCTCGAGGACCTGGAGGCCGGGGACATCGTCGGCGTGGCCGGGGTCAAGGCCGGGGTGGGGCTGAAGCGCCCGCATTTCTCGTTCCGCGTCGTGACCCTGGCCCAATCTTCTCCCACGCTGGACAAGCGGTTCGACCACCGGGCCCTGGTGCTGGTCAACGAATGCGCCGGGTGGTCCGAGGTGGGGTCGCTGTTCCTCAAGCCCGAGCGCCGCAAGGGCGGGGCGGGCAGGCTGCTGGCGCAGTCGCGCTACATGCTGATCGGCCTGGAGCCGCAGCGCTTCGCCGAGATGGTGCTGGCCGAGCTGCGCGGCTGGTTCGACGAGGACGGCAGCTGTCCGTTCTGGGACCACGTGGCCAGCAAGTTCTTCCGGCTGGAGTTCGACGAGGCCGACATGATGAGCGCCTCGACCGACGGCCAGTTCATCCTCGACCTGGCCCCGCGCCATCCGATCTATGCCGAGCTGCTGCCCCAGGTGGCGTCCCAGACCATCGGCCGGGTGCACCGCGAGGGCGAGGCGGCGCGGGCCATGCTGGAGACCGAGGGCTTCCGCTTCTCGGGCCTGATCGACATCTTCGACGCCGGCCCGACCGTGGCGGCGCGACGAGACGACATCAAGACGGTGCGCGAGGGCCGGCGGCTCCGGGTCCGGCTGGGCGAGGACGCCTACGGCGAGGAGGCCCTGATCTGCTCGGGCGCGGTGGCCCGCTTCCGGGCGGTGCGCGCGCCGGTGCTGGTCGACGGCGAGAGCGCGATCATCGGCCGGGACGCCGCGGCGGCCCTGGGCGTCAAGGACGGCGAAATGGTGCGGGTGAAGGCATGAGCGGCGTGTTCATCGACGGCGTCTGGCGGACGGGCGCGGGTTCCGAGGCGACCTCGGTCGACCCCACCACCGGCGAGGTGATCTGGCGCCAGGCGACGGCGGGTCCGGCCGACGTGGCTTCGGCGGTCGCGGCGGCCCGCAAGGCCTTCCCGGCCTGGGCCGACCTGCCGCGCGAGGAGCGGATCGCGGTCCTGCGCCGCTACAAGGACGTGCTGGTGGCCCGCACGGCGACTTTCGCCGAGGCCCTGAGCCGCGAGACCGGCAAGGCGCTGTGGGAGACCAAGGCCGAGCTGGGCTCGATGGCCGGCAAGGTCGAGGCCTCGATCAAGGCCTATGACGAGCGCACCGGGGAGCACGCCAGCGACATGGCGTTCGGCCGCGCCGTGCTGCGCCATCGTCCCCACGGCGTGATGGCCGTGCTGGGCCCGTTCAACTTCCCCGGCCACCTGCCCAACGGCCACATCGTGCCGGCCCTGCTGGCGGGCGACACCGTGGTGTTCAAGCCGTCGGAAGAGACGCCCCTGGCCGGCCAGCTGCTGGTCGAGGCGCTGGAGGCGGCCGGCGTGCCGCCCGGCGTCGTCAACCTGGTGCAGGGCGGCCGCGAGGTGGGGCAGGCCCTGATCGACCAGGAGATCGACGGCCTGCTGTTCACCGGCTCGGCCGCCGCCGGGGCCTTCTTCCGCCGCCATTTCGCCGACCGTCCGGACGTGATCCTCGCGCTCGAGCTGGGCGGCAACAACCCGCTGGTGGTCTGGGACGCGGGCGACGCCGAGGCCGTGGCGGCCCTGGCGGTGCAGTCGGCCTATATCACCACGGGCCAACGCTGCTCGTGCGCCCGCCGGCTGATCGTGTCGGACGACGCGACGGGCCGGGCGGTGATCGACGCCGTGGCCGCCCTGTCGGAGCGCCTGGCGGTCGGTCCCTGGAACGGTCGCGAGGAGCCGTTCATGGGCCCGCTGATCTCGGACCGCGCCGCGGCCATGGCCCTGGCCGGCGCGAAGGCCATGCCCGGCCAAACCGTGCGGCCCATGACCGCCGTCGAAGGGCTGAGCGGGGCGTTCGTCTCGCCGGGCCTGGTCGATGTGACGGGCCAGACCGTGCCGGACGAGGAGCTGTTCGCGCCGCTGCTGCAGGTGCGCCGGGTCGGCTCGTTCGACGAGGCGATCGCCGCCGCCAACGCCACGCGCTACGGGCTGTCGGCCGGACTTGTCTCCAACGAAACAGGACGTTGGGACCACTTCCTCAAGCGCATCCGGGCCGGCGTGGTCAACTGGAACCGGCCGACCACGGGCGCCGCCGGGATCATGCCGTTCGGCGGCCTGGGCAACTCGGGCAACCACCGGCCCAGCGCCTACTACGCCGCCGACTACTGCGCCTATCCGGTGGCCAGTTTCGAGGCGCAAGCGGTGGCCAATACCCTGGGCGACATCAAGGGCCTGCGCGAATGAGTGCGCGGGCGGTCGAGGCCAATTGCGACGGGTTGGTGGGGCCCACCCACTCGTATGTCGGCCTGTCGCCCGGCAACATCGCCAGCCAGATCAACGCCGGCGAGGTCTCCAACCCGCGCGCCGCGGTGCTGGAGGGCCTGACCAAGATGCGCAAGCTGGCCGACTGGGGCGTGCCGCAGTTCGTGCTGCCGCCGCACGAGCGGCCGGACCTGGCGCTGCTGCGGGCCATCGGCTTCGCCGGAACCGACGCCGAGGTGCTGGGCAAGGCCTGGAAGGATGCGCCGGCCCTGGCCGCCGCCGCCTGTTCCGCCTCGCCGATGTGGGCCGCCAACGCCGCCACGGTCACGCCCAGCGCCGACACCGCCGACGGCCGCGTGCATTTCACCCCGGCCAACCTGCTGACCAACCTGCACCGCAGCCTGGAGGGTCCGCAGACCGCCCGCGCCCTGCGCCGGCTGTTCCCGGACATGGCCCGGTTCGCCGTGCACGACCCGCTGTCGGCCCAGTCCCATTTCGCCGACGAGGGCGCGGCCAACCATGTGCGGCTGTGCGCCGACCACGGCGATCCAGGCGTGAACCTGTTCGTCTGGGGCCGCGAGGCGTTCGAGCGCTGGGAAGGCCGCTATCCGGCCCGCCAGACCCTGGAGGCGTTCGAGGCCATCGAGCGCCGCCATGGCGCGGCGCGCGGCGTCTTCGCCCGCCAGGGCCGGGCGGCCATCGACGGCGGGGCGTTCCACAACGACGTGGTCTGCGTCGGCACGCGCGAGTGCCTGCTGTTCCACGAGCGGGCCTTCGAGGACGGCGCGGCGATGCAGGACGGGATCCGCCGCGCGGCCGACGGCCTGTTCGAGCCGGTCTTCGTCGAGGTCTCCGAGGCCGACCTGCCGATGGACGACCTGGTGAAGAGCTATCTCTTCAACTCCCAGCTCCTGGTCCTGCCGGGCGCGGACCGGCTGGTGCTGCTGGCGCCGGGCGAGACGCGGGACAACCCGCGCGCCCACGCGGTCGCCCAGGGCCTGGCCAGCTCGAACGGCCCGATCGGACGGGTCGAGTATGTCGACGTCCGCCAGAGCATGCGCAATGGCGGCGGCCCGGCCTGCCTGCGCCTGCGGGTGGTGCTGACCGACGCCGAGCTGGCGGCGACGAACCCGGGGCAGCGCTTCGACGCGGGCCTGCACGACCGCCTGAACGCCTGGGCCGGGCGCCGCTACCGCGACCGCCTGGCGCCCGCCGACCTGGCCGATCCGGCGCTGATCGTCGAGAGCCGCGAGGCGCTGGACGAACTGACCAGGATCCTCAACCTTGGCGGCGACTTCTATCCGTTCCAGCGAGCCGCCTGACCATGAGCGACTTCACCGTCCGGCCCGCGCGGCCCGAGGACGCGCCGGCCATCCTGGCCCTGCACCGCAAGGTCGCGGCCCAGCCGGGTGGCCTGGCGCGCCGGCCGGACGAGGTGACCGCCGACTATGTCGCCCACGCCATGGCGACGGCCGCCGACGGCGGGGTCAATCTGGTGGCGGTCGACGCCGGCGGCGGGATTTGCGGCGAACTGCATGTCGAGCGGATGAAGGTCGGCATCTTCACCCATGTGCTGACCGACCTGACCGTGGCCGTCGATCCGGACTGGCAGGGCAGGGGCGTCGGCTCGGCCCTGTTCCGCGTCCTGATCGAGACGGCCCGAACCCTGACCCCGCCGGTCGGCCGCATCGAGCTGTGGACCGGCGCGAACAATCTCGGCGCCCAGAGGCTGTACGAGCGCCTGGGCTTCAGGATCGAAGGCCGGATGATCGGGCGAGGCCGCTATCCCGACGGCCATGTCGAGGACGACATCGTCATGGGCCTGATGCTGGATTAACGGCGCAGGGCGGCCAGGGCCTGGGGGAAGCGGCGCGACAGCGGCGCCTCCACGGCGCCGAGCTCGATCGCGAAGTCGCCCGAACCTTCCGGGCGCAGCCCCGTCACGCGGGCCGGATTGACCAGCCACGAACGATGGGTCCGCAGGAAGCCGTGCCGCGCCATGTCGGCCTCGAGCGCGCTCAGCGAGGACCGCATCAGGGGCCGCCGATCGTCGGCGAGCACGAACTCGGCGTAGTTCCCCGCCGAACGCACGGCCAGGATCTCGGACACCGGCACCCGCACCAGCCGGGCGCCGTCGCGGATGTCGAAGGTCGGCGCGGGCGCCGCCGTCTGCGTGTGGTCGGCGGCCTCGCGGGCGCTGCGCCTCAGCGACAGGTAATAGATGATCGAGGCCAGGCCGTAGGCCATCAGGTCCTTGCGAAACTCGTAGGGGAACTCGGTCGACAGCGGCCCGAACTGGTAGGGACCGCCCATGAAGGCCAGGTAGGCCAGCTTGCGCAGGGCCACGAAGCCGCTGACGTGCAGCACCGAGTAGAGCACGACCGCCGCCAGGTGGACCGGCGCGGCGCGCCACCAGCGCGGCTTCTTGCGAAACGTCCAGACCGCGACCCCGGCGGGGATCGCGAAGATCAGCATGGTGATGAAGGCGCTGCTGCCTTCCCAGATCGCTGGCCCCAGGATTCCCAGGCGCGGCGCGTCGTGGCGGAGGGTCAGGACGTTGACCACGGCGATACAGGCGATGAGGCCCACACCCAGCAGCCAGGCCTGGGCGACGCCCTGACGCTCTTCGCCGCTCATCCCGAAAAGCGCGCCGCTGGTCCCCGTGGGTTTTCCGTTCGTCCCTGCCGGCGGCCGCCCGTCCCCGGGCCCTTGGCTGCCGGCGGCCGCCCGGGTCACGACGTTCGCATCGTTTTTCAAGCCGGACGCCTTGTCATGCCTTCGCCCGTCATGTCTTCGCCAGTCATGTCTTCGACTGTCTCAATGCCCGATCGCCGCTACGACCTCGACTGGATTCGGGTCGGCGCGTTCTTCCTGCTGATCCTCTACCACGTCGGAATGTTCTATGTGCCCTGGGATTGGCACGTGAAGTCGCCGCATCCGGTGGAAGCGCTAGAACTGGCCATGTTCCTGACCAATCCCTGGCGGCTGACGCTGCTGTTCCTGGTCTCGGGCGCGGCCACCCGGTTCATGGCCGACAAGGTCTCGGTCGGCAAGCTGACCGGGGCGCGGGTGGCGCGCCTGCTGCCGCCGCTGCTGTTCGCCATGGCCGTGATCGTGCCGCCGCAGTCCTACTACCAGGTCGTCGAGTACATCGCGGCCCATCCGGGGACGTCGCTGACCGTCGACCACTTCTGGGTCCGCTACATCACCGCCTCGGGCCACTGGTGCAGCCCGGACGGCTGCCTGATCACCCCGACCTGGAACCACATGTGGTTCGTCGCCTACCTGCTGTTCTACACCCTGGTGCTGGCCGGGCTGCTGCTGGTCTGGCGCCGGCTGGGGGCGCACATCCAGGCGGCGGCCGAGACGGTGCTGCGGGGACCCGGCCTGATCCTGTGGCCGGTGCTCTTCCTGGGCCTGCTGCGCGCCACCCTCTATCCGCGCTTCGGCGAGACCCATGCCCTGATCGGCGACCACTATGTCCACGCCGTGTCGGGTTCTGCCTTCCTGCTGGGCTTCGGCCTGGCCAAGTCGGACCTGCTGCGCCGGAGGCTGATCGCGGCGCGCTGGCCGGCCCTGGCCCTGGCGGTCGCGGCCTACCTGGGCTGGGCGAGCTACGCCTTCGTCTACCGCAACGACACGCCGATCCCGTCCGACGGGCTGCGGATGGCGATGCGCCTGGTCCATCCCCTGGACGCGTGGTGCTCGATCGTCGCCATCCTGGGTTTCGGCGCCAAGCACCTGAACCGCGGCGGACCGGCCCTGCGCTACCTGACGCTCGGGGTGTTCCCGTTCTACCTGGTCCACCAGACCCTGATCGTGGTGATGGCCCACAACCTGGCCAAGCTGGGCCTGCCCCAGCCGCTGGAGGCCACGATCCTGATCGTCCTGACCTTCGCCGGCTGCTTCGCCACCTACGAGATCGTCCGCCGGGTTCCGGGGTTGAGGATCCTGTTCGGCCTGAAAGGTCAGCCGGCCGCCGAGGCCAGCCGCCCGCCGGCCTTCGCATAGGCCTGGGTGCCGGCGGTGATCACCCGATCGCCGCCGGCGATCTCGGCGATGCCCAGCTCGCTGGCCCCGGCCAGGCGCCCGTAGAGGGCCCCGAAGTCTTGCAGGGTCACCTCCTGCAGGGTCTGGATCGAGGGGATGACGAAATAGACCTGCTGGAAATCGTCGATCCGGTAGGGCGTGCGCATCACCCGCTCCAGGTCGAAGCCGATGCGGTTGGGGGAGGGATCGTCGAGGGCGAAGATCGACTCCGTGCGCGAGGAGACGATGCCGGCGCCGTAGATCCGCAGCCCGGCCTTCGTCTCCATCAGACCGAACTCGACCGTGTACCAGTAGAGCCGCGCCAGGTTGGTCAGCCGTCCCAGCCCCAAGGCCCGCTGGCCGCCCTGGCCGTAGGCCTGCATGTAATCGGCGAAGGTGGGGTCGGTCAGCATCGGCACGTGGCCGAACACGTCGTGGAAGACGTCGGGCTCCTGCAGGTAGTCCAGCTCGTGCGGCTTGCGGATGAACTGGCCGGCCGGGAAGCGGCGGTTGGCCAGGTGGTCGAAGAACACGTCGTCGGGCACCAGGCCCGGCACGGCCACCACGCTCCAGCCGGTGAGGCGCTGGAGTTCCTCGTTGATCCGCTTGAAGTCCGGAATGCCCGAGCGATGCAGGTCCAGGGCGTCCAGGCCGCGCAGGAACTCGTCGCAGGCCCGGCCGGGCAGCAGGTCGGTCTGGCGCTCGTAGAGGGTGATCCAGACGTCGTGCTCGGCCTGGGAATAGGCCTCCCATCCCTGATCGATGGTCCAGTCGGCGGCCGCGCCGGGCGGGGGTTCGGGCAGGATGTGCAGAGCGTCCATGGCGACAGTCTAGGCCGCGCCGGAGAGTAAAACCTTCCGACCATGCCTCTTCAGAACGGTGTTTCGAGAAGGGTTTTGCGCGGCCGGCGACGCTGGAAGACGAAAGATGTCGCCTAAGGCGTTGCGCGCGGAGGTAGAGCTTACTAACGTCACCGTAGCACGCAACCTTGGGGGAGGAGCGCGATGCCATACGAGAGTCCGCTGGTCGAGGCGGCGAGGCAGTCCCACCGGCGAGCGCCCAGGCCCTGCGGCGCGCCGGCCGTCACCGCGCACATCGGCTTCTGGCACCGCCTGCCGGCCAGTTCGGGCGAGACGGCGGCCGAGCACATCCGCAACGGCGCCGCGGCGCTCGGCGCGGCCTATCGGGAAATCAACGCCGCCATCCACCGCTTCCAGGAGCTGCTGGGCATTCCGGCCGAGCGCCGGAAGCGGTTTATCGACAGCCATGGCGGCGATGCTCCGGAGCACTATTTGCCGTTGGAGTTCGAATTCGGCGGCCTGATCGGCAAGGCGGTCTTCTCGCGTAACAGCGAAGCCGTCAGCGCCACCTTCATCATCGACCTTTCGAAGGAACCCGGAGATCAGCTCTATCCGCTGCCGGGACGTTGGGTCCGCGAGGCGGCGGACAAACTGAAGGCCGGCTTCGCCGATCTGGCGGGGCAGTTGCCCAAGCCGAGCGATCCTGGCCGGCTCCAGGCGCACGCCGATTATCTGTACGACGGCTTTTGGACCCTTTTCTTCCGCAATCTCGAGATCGAGGCGATCGTTGGCCGAGGCGATGGGGGCTGGCAGAAGTTCGTCGACGTGCGCGGCGTCGTGCTCAATGTGGGCGACGAAAACAACGTCCACCGGGTAAAGGCCGAGCCGCTGCCGCACGACTTCCTCAACGTAGTGCCCGGCTTCGACAGCGCGGAATCGGCCGAGGCCCTGCATCGGATCTGGCCGTTCGTGCAGGCGTCCCACACCGAGGCGCGGGACGTCGAATTCGTGATGAACAAGGTACTCGCCGGGCGGGCCCTGTTCGTCTCGGCGTTCGGCGACCTGGGCGTCGGGATCGCCCGTCCGAAGTCGCCGCCGGCGCGCCTGGGGTCGGGCGTCGTGCGCTATCTGGTGATGACCAACGGCCTGGGCGCGACGCGGCTTCGGCCGGGCAGCCAAGTGGAGGTGCCGTTCAACCGCTGGCAGATCGGACGGCTGGTCTTTCGACTGCACGAACTGGCGACGATGCGAATGATGGCCCTGCGCGATCTGCGGCTGGTCAAGGGCGCTGGTCAACAGGCGATGGTGCTGGGCAGCCGGCTCGACGACCTCTATCGGCGACAGACCCAGGGCAAGCGGACCACCCGCGATCAGATCAACGACCTCTTCAAGGCGCTGAACAACCTGGGCTCTGACGCTGTCGGGGGGTTGAGTTACCGGATCAACCGATCACGCCTGATGGCCCAGGGCTACAAGCAGACGCTTTTGGACCTCGAGATCGAGCGGGTCGACGGCTGCCAGCCCTACGACGAGTTCGTGCGTCGCCGGCTGTACCACGAGTTCGACACGATCGACCGCATAGGCATCCGGGTGGAGAGCCTGTCCAAGCGGGCCGCCAATCTGCTCTCGCTGGTCGATACGACCAACCAGCTGGACTACGGACGCGACATCGCCACGTTCACCTCGAAGGTGGCCGAGGGGCAAGTCCTAATGGCTGAAAGCCAGAAGTCGATGGCCGAAAGCGAGCGGCAGATCGAACATCTGCAAGGCACCGCCGAAATTCTCGTCGCCGCGGGCGCCTGGTACTATGTCGCCAGGGGGCTGACCGGCATCGCGATCTTCAAGTGGGTTGAAGGCTTGCCTGTCTGGGCCCCATGGCGATCAACATTCATCCTCGGCGACTGCATCGCGGCGGCGGACGAGGTGACCAGCTTTCTGCTGTCCGGCGTATTGGTGACCCTGATCCTCCTGTGGCGGAGGTCCGCTCGGAAGAAACAGCGACGCCGCTAGTGCGAGATCCGCGGCCGCAGCTTGTACGCCCCGTGGTCGAAGCTCTCGAAGATCACCGCCGTCTGGGGGTGGCCCACGGGCTCGCCGGTGTCGTCCGCCAGCAGGTTCTGCTCGGAGACGTAGGCGACGTAGGTGTTGTCGTCGTTCTCGGCCAGCAGGTGGTAGAACGGCTGGTCCTTGGTCGGCCGGATATCCTCGGGAATGGAGTTCCACCATTCCTCGGTGTTGGCGAACACCGGGTCGACATCGAACACCACGCCCCGGAAGGGGAAGATGCGATGCTTGACCACCTGGCCGATCGCGAATTTGGCGAGTCTCGGGTTCATGTCGCGCAGTTTACACGAGTCTCCTGACTAGAACCTGAACGTAGAGTTCCGTGGCCGGATAACAAGGCGAGGCCTTCCGGTGGGGGAATCCGGCCGCTATGCTCGCTCCCGAAGTGAGGCGGTTCGGCTCGAATCGCCTGCGAGACAAGGTGGAACGACCATGTCGGAGGCGCCGCGAGCGCCCGGCGCGCCTCAGCCTTCGGGCTCGGGCCGGCGCCGGCCGCCAGGCGAGCAGTCGTGCTATGCGGCGCTCGACCTGGGTACGAACAACTGCCGCCTGCTGGTGGCCACGCCTTCACCGCGCGGCTTCCGCGTCGTCGAGGCCTACTCCCGGATCGTCCGGCTGGGCGAGGGGCTTTCCCAGACAGGACAGCTGTCCGACGAGGCCATGGATCGCTCGATGGCGGCCCTGAAGGTCTGCGCCGAGAAGATCCGCCGCCGCAAGGTGGTGCGGGTCAAGGCCGTGGCCACCCAGGCCTGCCGGGGCGCGGCCAATGGCCCCGATTTCGTGCGCCGGGTCGCCGAGGAGACGGGCCTGCGGCTGCAGATCATCACGCCCAAGGAAGAGGCCCAGCTGTCCGTGGCCGGCTGCATGAGCCTGTTCGACCGCGACGCCGAGGCCGCTCTGGTGGTCGATGTCGGGGGCGGCTCGACCGAGCTGTCCTGGGTGGACCTCAAGGGCGAGGGGCTGGACAGCAAACCCCGCCAGTTCGCGACCTGGAAGCTGCCGATCAAGGCCTGGCTGTCGATCCCGATCGGCGTGGTCACCCTGGCCGAGCGCTTCCCCGAGGGCGAGCGGGCGGAGGAGGGCTGGTTCCGGGCCATGGTCGACGCGGTCAAGGCGCGGATCGAAGCCTTCCCGCACGCGGAGCCGATGCGACGGCTTTTCGAGAGCGGCCGGGCCCACATGGTCGGCACCTCGGGCGCCATCACCAGCCTGGCCGGCCTGCACCTGGGCCTGCCGCGCTACGACCGCAACATCGTCGACGGCCTGTGGATGCAGCGCCAGGAATGCGAGGCGGCGGCCGACCGGCTGCTGGCCCTGACCGCGCGGGAGCGGGCCCTGGAGCCCTGCATCGGGGCCGATCGCGCCGACCTGGTGCTGGCCGGCGCGGCGATATTGCAGGCCGTCCAGGAGCTTTGGCCGTGTTCGCGCGTGCGTGTCGCCGACAGGGGGCTTAGAGAGGGGCTCCTGATGTCCCTGATGTCCGATCAGCAGAAGAAGCCGCGCCGGCGTCGGCGAGGCGGCGCCGGTCGGTCGTCCCGCCCCTCGACGGTGAACGCATGAACGACGAACCTCCCCGCAAGCGCATGGTCAAGCCGCCGGCCGGCGGCAACGAGAGCGGCCGCGCCAAGCCGGCGCGCCTGAAGACCGCCTTCGGCCGCACGCCCAGCCAGCAGGCCTGGCTGGAGCGCCAGATCAACGACCCGTTCTCGGCCAAGGCTCGCGCCCTGGGCTATCGCAGCCGCGCGGCGTTCAAGATCAGCGAGATCGACGACAAGTTCCATTTCTTCCGCAAGAACGCGCGGGTGATCGACCTGGGCTGCGCGCCCGGCGGCTGGCTGCAGATCGCCGTCGAGCGCGGCGTGACCCAGCTGGTCGGCGTCGACCTGCTGCCGGTCGACCCGGTGGCCCCGGCCCACATCCTGGAGATGGACTTCACCGACCCGTCCTGTCCGCCCAAGCTGATCGAGCTGCTGGGCGGCGCGCCCGACCTGGTGATGTCGGACATGGCCCCCAACACCGTCGGCCACCGCGAGACCGACCACCTGCGGATCGTGGGCCTGATCGAGATCGGCGCCGAGTTCGCCATCGAGGTGCTCAAGCCTGGCGGCGCCTTCGTGGCCAAGGCCTTCCAGGGCGGCGAGACGGCCGAGGTGATCGCCCGCCTGAAGAAGCACTTCGACAAGGTCGTGCACTTCAAGCCCAAGGCCAGCCGCAGCGACAGTTCCGAGGTCTTCCTCGTGGCGACCGGGTTCAAGGGCCGGTAAGCCCTCCAGGCCCGGCTAGGGTGTTCGACCGATTGTCGGGCGGCGCCGGCGGGCCTGTTCTCTGCGGCGCGCAGTCACGCGCAGTCGTGAGAGTAGCCCGATGTCCAAGTCTTTCAGCCTCGCCGTCGCCCTGGCCTTCGCCCTGTCGGCTTTCGGCTCGTCCGCCCTGGCCGACAAGCAGTGCCGCGACTCCAAGGGCAAGTTCATCAAATGCCCGGCGGCCGCTTCCGCGCCGGCCAAGCCCAAGCAGTGCAAGGACGCCAAGGGCAAGTTCGTCAAATGCGGCTCGCCCGGCGCCAAGCCGGTGAAGTAGGGCGCCTGGCGCTCGCGAACTTTCGTCCCATTTCTGCGGTCGGGCGGGTCGACAGGTCGTCGTCCCGACGCTATACCCGCGCCGCAAAATGGAGACTCCAATGGAGATTCGCGAAGGGCTCACCTTCGACGACGTTTTGCTCGAACCCGGTCCGTCAGACGTCATGCCCACCCAGGTGACGACCGAGACCAAGTTCACGCGTGAAATCAGTCTGAACATCCCGCTCGTGTCCGCCGCCATGGACACGGTCACCGAAAGCCGGCTCGCCATCGCCATGGCCCAGGCCGGCGGCATGGGCATCCTGCACCGCAACCTGACGGTGGAAGAGCAAGCCGACCACGTGCGCGAAGTGAAGCGTTACGAAAGCGGCATGGTCATCAACCCGCTGACCATCAATCCCGAAACCACCCTGGCCGAGATCCGCGAGATCAAGGCCCGGCGCAAGATCTCGGGCTTTCCCGTGGTGGAGGCCAAGAGCGGCAAGCTGGTCGGCATCCTGACCAACCGCGACATGCGGTTCGAGGGCGACGACAAGGTCCCGGCCTCGGCCCTGATGACCCGCGAGAACCTGATCACGGTCTCGGAAGGCATCGATCATCGCGAGGCGCGCGAGCTGCTGCGCAAGCACAAGATCGAGCGCCTGATCGTCGTCGACGACGCCTACCGCGCCGTCGGCCTGATCACCGTCAAGGACATCGAGAAGGCCCAGGCTCACCCCCTGGCCGCCAAGGACGACAAGGGCCGGCTGCTGGTCGGCGCGGCCTCGACCGTCGGCGACGCCGGCTTCGAGCGCTCGATGGGCTTGGTGGAGGCCGGCGTGGACGTCGTCGTCATCGACACCGCCCACGGCCACTCCAGCCAGGTCGCCCAGGCGGTCGCCCGCCTGAAGCGCGAAGCCAACCGCGTGCAGATCGTGGCGGGCAACATCGCCACCTACGACGCCGCCCGCGCCCTGATCGACGCCGGCGCCGACGCGGTGAAGGTCGGCATCGGTCCGGGCAGCATCTGCACCACCCGCATCGTCGCCGGTGTGGGCGTGCCCCAGCTGACCGCCATCGCCGAAGCCGTCCGCGCGGCCCGCGACAGCGGCACGCCGGTGATCGCCGACGGCGGCATCAAGTACTCGGGCGACCTGGCCAAGGCCATCGCGGCCGGGGCCTCGACCGCCATGATGGGCTCGATGTTCGCCGGCACCGAAGAGGCGCCCGGCGAGGTGTTCCTGTACCAGGGCCGCTCGTACAAGAGCTATCGCGGCATGGGTTCGGTGGGCGCCATGGCCCGCGGCTCGGCCGACCGCTACTTCCAGAAGGACATCACCGACAGCTTCAAGCTGGTGCCGGAAGGCATTGAAGGGCAAACGCCTTTCAAGGGCCCGATCGCCCCGGTGCTGCACCAGCTGGTCGGCGGCCTGCGAGCCGCCATGGGCTATGTCGGCGCGCCCGACATCCTCGAATTCCAGCGTCGAGCCCGCTTCGTGCGGATCACCGGCGCCGGCCTGCGTGAGAGCCACGTCCACGACGTGATGATCACCCGGGAAGCGCCGAACTATCCGAGCGCGGTCTAGGCCGTGCGGATGGCCCTCGAACTTCAGATGCTGGGCTGGGCCGTCGTGATCGGCCTGGTCCACCTGCTCTGGGCGGCCGCGGCCGCCCAGCCGCAGCGTGGTCTGAAGTGGAACATCGGGCCGCGCGACACGCCGGTGGTGCTGACGGGAATGGCGGGGCGCCTGGAGCGCGCCTTCGCCAATTTCCGCGAGACCTTCCCGTTCTTCGCCGCCGCCGTGCTGGTCGCCTATCTGGGCGGACGCCTCGGCATGCTCTCGGCCCATGGAGCGGTGCTCTATGTCGGGGCGCGGGCGGTCTACATCTTCCTCTACGCCTTCGGCGTGCCGGTCGTCCGGTCGCTGGTCTGGCTGGCTTCCCTGATCGGCATCGGCCTGATCCTGGCGGCCTTGGTGATCTGAAAGCAAAAATGCGCGACGGCGGCAGACTAGCAGCGGCGATCGAGGTCTTCACCGAGATCGAGACGCGTCATTTCCCCGTACGGATGGCGCTGAAGCGCTGGGGCGAGAGCGCCCGGTACGCCGGCTCCAAGGACCGCGCCTTCGTGTCGGGCCTGGCGCTGGACGCCCTGCGCCGCAAGCGCTCGCTGGGCTGGATGATGGGCGACGACAGCCCGCGCGGCGTGGTGCTGGGCGTGCTGGCCCACGACTGGAAATGGCCGGTCGACCGCATCGCCGAGGCGGCCGGCGAGGAGCACGGCCCCGGCGCCCTGACCGACGCCGAGCGCGAACGCGTCGCCTCGCCGCGCGCGCTGGACGACGCGCCGCCCGCCGTGGCCGGCGACTATTCCGACTGGATGGACGCCTCGCTGGCGCGGGCGCTGGGCGAGAGCCGGGCCGCCGAGATGGCCGCCCTGTCCGAGCGCGCCCCGGTCGATCTGCGCATCAACCTGCTGAAGACCGACGTCGAGCGCGGCGCCAAGGCCGTCGCCCTGATCGGCGCCGAACCCGCGGGGGTGCTGGACACCGCCTTCCGCATCCCCGCGCCCCAGGCCGCCGACCGCACGCCGTCGGTCGAGGCCGTGCCCGCCTTCTCCAAGGGCTGGTTCGAGGTTCAGGACCTGGGCTCGCAGATCGCCGCCGCCGTGGCGGGCGACGTCAAGGGCAAGCAGGTGCTGGACTTCTGCGCCGGGGGCGGGGGCAAGACCCTGGCCCTGGCCGCCGCCATGGACAATCGCGGCCAGATCTACGCCCACGACAGCGACGCCCGCCGCCTGGCCGACACCATCCGTCGCGGCCAGAGGGCAGGGGTCCGCAACCTGCAGATCCGCTCGCCGATAGAGGGCGCGCCGCTGAAGGGCCTGGAAGGCAAGCTGGACCTGGTGTTCGTCGACGCGCCGTGCACCGGCTCGGGCACTTGGCGCCGCCACCCCGACGCCAAGTGGCGCCTGTCGCCCGACCAACTGGCCAAGCGCCAGATCGAGCAGGACGCCGTGCTGGCCGACGCCTCGGACTTCGTGAAGCCCGGAGGCCGCCTGATCTATGTCACCTGCTCGCTGCTGGCCGAGGAGAACGAGGACCGCGTGGCGGCCTTCGTCGAGCGCCATCCGGGCTTCTCGGTGAAGCCCGTCACCCTGGCCGGCGTCGAGCAGCACATCACGCCGGAAGGCTATCTGCGCCTGACCCCGCATCGCGCCGGCACGGACGGCTTCTTCGCCGCCGTGATCGAGCGCGGGTCCTACGCGCCCTGAACCTGGATTGCTCCCGCAGGGGAGACCGAACCGAAACGACGAACGCTGGAGAGCCTGACCCTATGACCGCCGAACCCCATCACCAGCGCGTCCTGATCGTCGACTTCGGCAGCCAGGTGACCCAGCTGATCGCGCGCCGGGTGCGCGAGGCCGGCGTCTATTGCGAAATCCATCCGTTCGACAAGGCCGAAGGCCTGGTCGACGACTACAAGCCTTCGGCGATCATCCTGTCGGGCGGCCCCGCCAGCGTGCTGGAGGCCGACAGCCCCCGGATCGGGACCAAGCTGTTCGATCTGGGCGTGCCGATGCTGTGCGTCTGCTACGGCGAGCAGCTGCTGTGCGACGTGCTGGGCGGCAAGGTCGAGGGCGGCCACGCCGGCGAATTCGGCCGCGCCGAGCTGACCATCGGCAAGCAAAGCCCGCTGTTCCAGGGCCTGGCCGAGGTCGGCGGACTGGAAACCGTGTGGATGAGCCACGGCGACCGCGTCACCGCCATCCCGGAAGGCTTCGAGGTGATCGCCACCTCGACGGGCGCGCCCTTCGCCGCCATCGCCAACGACGCCCGCAAGATCTACGGCGTGCAGTTCCACCCCGAGGTGGTCCACACCGTCAACGGCGCCAAGATCTACAAGAACTTCCTGTTCAACATCGCCGGCCTGAAGGGCGACTGGACCATGGCGGCCTTCCGCCAGGAGATGGTCCAGAAGATCCGCGACCAGGTCGGCGACGGCAAGGTGATCTGTGGCCTGTCGGGCGGCGTCGACAGCTCGGTGGCCGCCGTCCTGATCCACGAGGCGATCGGCGCCCAGCTGACCTGCGTCTTCGTCGACACCGGCCTGCTGCGCAAGAACGAGGCCGAGCAGGTCGTGACCCTGTTCCGCGACCACTACAACATCCCGCTGATCCACGTGGACGCCGGCGACCTGTTCCTGGGCGAACTGGCGGGCGTCTCCGACCCCGAGACCAAGCGCAAGACGATCGGCAAGCTGTTCATCGACGTCTTCGACAAGGAAGCCGCCAAGATCGAGGGCGCGGCGTTCCTGGCCCAGGGCACGCTCTATCCGGACGTGGTCGAGAGCGTCTCGGCGCGCGGCGGTCCGTCGGCGGTGATCAAGAGCCACCACAACGTGGGCGGCCTGCCGGACTACATGAAGCTGAAGCTGGTCGAGCCGCTGCGCGAGCTGTTCAAAGACGAGGTCCGCGCCCTGGGCGTCGAGCTGGGCCTGGCCCCGGCCTTCGTCGGCCGCCACCCGTTCCCCGGCCCGGGCCTGGCCATCCGCATTCCCGGCGACATCACGCCCGAGAAGGTCAAGGTCCTGCAGGACGCCGACGCCATCTATCTGGAAGAGATCCGCAACGCCGGCCTCTACGACAAGATCTGGCAGGCCTTCGCCGTGCTCCTTCCCGTCAAGACGGTCGGGGTCATGGGCGACGCCCGCACCTACGAGAACGTCCTGGCCCTGCGCGCGGTCACCTCGACCGACGGCATGACCGCCGACTTCTTCGAATTCCCGTGGGACGTGCTGGGCAAGACCGCCACCCGGATCATCAACGAGGTCCGCGGCGTCAACCGCGTGGTCTACGACGTGACCTCCAAGCCGCCCGGCACGATCGAGTGGGAGTAGGTTTCCGGCTTTGACGCGCTTTCTTCACGCGAACCGGTTCCCACTTCGCTTGAAAGCGCTCTAGCCGGCCGCCTTCGGCTGGAACGGCGCCCAGGCCTCCACCAGCAGGCCTGGGACCGCGTTGTTCAGCGAGATGTGGCCGTTCACGAACTCCAGCCTCAGGCGCATGCCGGCCAGGCCGACGCCGGCCGTCGCCTGGGTGTTTTCGGGCAGGCCGACGCCGTAGTCGCGGATCGACAGCAGCACCATCTCGCCCGCCTGGCGCAGGCCGATGGTCGCCCGGGGGCTGCCGGCGTGGCGATGCACGTTGGCCAGGGCTTCCTGGGCGACGCGATAGAGCGCCACCTCGATCGACCGGGCCATCTTGGGGAAGTCGTCGGCGATATCGATCTGCAGGGCCAGACCGGTGCGGCGGGCGAAGCCTTCCGCCATCTGCCGGATGGCCGGCCCCAACCCCATCTCCTCCAGGCCCGGGGGATGCAGCACGTAGGACAGGCTGCGGATTTCCTCCAGCGCGTTGGCGAGCAGGGCCTCGACCTCGACGCGGGTCTTCTCGGCGCGGCCTTCGGCCTTCATCGCGCCCAACATGAGCTTGGCGCCGGTCAGGTATTGGGCCGTGCCGTCGTGGAGTTCGCGCGCGATCCGCCGGCGCTCGTCGTCCTCGGCGTGGAGCAGGGCGGCGGTGGCTCGTCCCAGCGCGGCCTGGGTGTGGCGTTGGACCGTGATGTCCTCGTGCGCCAGGACGATCAGGGTCCGATCGTCGCGCGAAATCCGCGTCGCGGTCAGCCGGGTCCACAGCGGGCCGTTGTCCAGGAAGATCTGGTATTCAAAACGCAGGGGACCAGGCTCGCCGGCAAGCAGATCGCGCAGACCCTGTCTGGCTTCCGCTGCGTCAGGCGCGTCGAGGCTCTCGCAGAACGAGATATAGTCGAGGCCTAGTCCGTAGTTTTCCACAGGCAATTCGTGAAACTCGGCGAACTGCATCCAGGCGTCATTAACCGCGATGATTTCGCCCTGGTCGTTCAGGATCGCAACATTCGCGGCAACGGCGTCGAGTATGGATTCGTGCAAGCTAAACGCGGACCATTCGCTCATCTCGTGAGCCGTATGCATTTCGGTATTTAGCCCTGTGTTTTGATTGTTCGTCTCACGCAAGCCACTGTGCAGGATTCGCGCGACGAGGCACGCGAAGAGAACGCATATATTTCATCGCCGCGCATCCGGAGTTTCGGATTTATATTTCAACCGGCGCGATCAGACGTGTGCGGAACACCCGTCGCGAAATGCGGGCGAAAGCCATCGGTTCCTGAAACGCCCGGAAGCGAAGGTTCGCCCCGCCGCGTACGGGAAATACCGGCGCGTGAGATCGGAAGCCTAGGGTTCCAGGCCGTTATAGACCGTCGAGCCGGGACCGCCGGGCTGGCGCAAGACCTGCTGGCGCAGCCTGGGATCGAAGCTGATGTGCACGCAGCGGCTCTTCTCGTAGATCAGCTGGTCGAACTTCAGCCCGCTGTCGCGGATGGTCTTGGCGGCTTCCAGGTCGGTGAGGCTGTCGACATGGAAGTCGGCGGCGTGGCCCAGGGCGTGGGCCGAGTTGGGCACGCCCCCGACCGCGGCGTTCACCTGGGGATTGCGATAGGCGCTGGTGATCTCGATCGGCCGGTTGAACAGCGCCCGGACCCCCTCCATCCGTTCGGCCAGCCGCTTGAGGTTCTCCAGATGCGCGGGCGTCGGGTCGTTCTTCACGCCCATCGACAGGGCCTTGCTGGAGATCGTGAATTCCTCGAGCGAGAAATGCGCGCTGAGTTTCATGAGCGCCCCTCCTGGTGCCGTCAGAGGTTAGCGTTTACGCGACACAATCCAAGCGGGAATTTCTCAAGGGGCGCCTACTGAATGTGGCCGTAGTGGCGGGCGACGTAGATCACGAAATAGATCAGGGCGCCGCCGGCGAAGAGCGTGTGGAAGCGCAGGTTGCGGATGAAGCAGCCGGCCAGGCTGAGCCCGACCATCAGGGCGATGCGGATCGGATATTCCGGGCTGAGGCTCAGGAAGTGCGCCACGCCCTTCAGCAGGGTGTCCAGGACGTCCATGAGAAGGCTGACGATCAGCAGGCCGAAGAACCAGGCCCGCCGCGACATGAAGTAGTCGCCGTAGCCGTCGTACTCGCTGATCTCGGTGGGGAAGATCACGCTGCACAGCAGGAAGATCATCGCCGCTTCCGAGATCAGGAAGAGATAGGTCTCGAAGGTGAGGGCCCGCAGTTCGGTCAGCTGGAACTGCCACCACCAGAAGGCGGTGATCGAGACCATCATGTAGAGCACCCAGCACAGGTGGGGCCACCACAGGTGCTCCTTCTTGGGATGCTGGATCAGGCCGGCGACGCCGTTCAGCAGCCGCGCCAGGCTGAGGCCCATGATGATGCTGATCATCGTGCGGGCGTGGACCAGGAGATCGTGGGTGGGCGGGGCGACCTGCATGCCGCAAGATGACCACTCGGCGCGGTTGTGCGCTAGCCCCTGGTTTCGCGTGTTGGGAGGTCGTGGCGCCGGTCCCGGAATCCGGGCAGGGTGCGGGGGTGTCCGACCAGTTCTCCCTCTTCGACGTGCCGCCGGCCACCGACCGGCTGTTCTTCGCGATCTTTCCCGACCCGGCGACGGCGGCCGACATCGCCCGGCGGGCCGATGCGCTGCGCACGGCGCACCGGCTGAGCGGCCGGCCGCTGGCGGCCGAGCGCTTCCACATCACGCTGCACCATCTGGGCGACCATGCCGGCGTGCGGCGCGACATCGTGGCCATGGCCGGCGAGGCGGCTCAGGCGATCGCGACCGCGCCCTTCGAGGTGGCCTTCGACCGCGCCGCCAGCTTCCACAACGGCGGCAACAATCCCTTCGTCCTGCAAGGCGGCGACGGGCTGGAGGCGCTGAAGGCCTTCCAGCGCGACCTGGGCCTGGCGATGGCGAGAGCCGGCGGCGGCAAGTGGGTGGACAAGACCTTCACCCCGCACGTGACGATGCTCTACGACCGGCAGCTGATCGGCGAGCAGGCGATCGAGCCCGTCAGATGGACCGTGGGCGGCTTCACCCTGGTCCACAGCCTGCTGGGGCGAACCGAGCACATTCCGCTGGCGCGGTGGACGCTGGGCTGAGCCCGCGAAGGAAATTCGCGTCCAAGCTGAACCAATCGCCGTTTCGCGCATTGTCCAGCTGTATCCCCCCTTGATTTGAACTGACCCCGGCGCCGTCAGGCTCCGGGGTTTTTGTTGGTTCAGACGATCGCGGTCGGCTTCAGCAGGGCCGCGACATTGCCCAGGGCCTCGCGCAGCTGCGCCGCCTTGGCCGGACCGCCCAGCGAAATGCGCAGGCCGCCGGGGGCGTCGGGCGTCGCGGCGAAGGCGTCGGCCGTGACCAGGGCCAGGCCGCGCGCCGCCGCCAGGGCGCGAAGGCCGGCCGGGTCGACGCCGGCGGGCAGGTCCAGCCAGACGTGGAGGCTCTCGGCGTCGCCGCGCGCCGCGGGCAGGACCTCGGCGGCGATGGCGCGGCGGGCGCGGGCCTCCAGCCGCACGCCCGCCAGGATGCGGTCGGCTAGGCCGTCGCGGATCCAGCGGACGGCGACGGCCGTGGTCAGGGGCGAACCCATCAGGGCGGTGGCGCGCAGCGCCTCGGCCACCCGCGCGGCCATCGGGCCGGGCGGCGCCGCCAGGAACGCGGTCCGCAGGCCGGGCGTCAGGGTCTTCGACAGGGTGGCGATGTGCAGGGTGTGTTCGGGCGCCAGGGCGGCCAGGGCGGGCAGGGGACTGTCGAACAGCCGGCTGTAGGGATCGTCCTCGATCAGCCAGGCGTCGCTGGCCCCGACGATGGCCGCGATCGCCCGGCGCCGCGCCAGGCCCATGGTCGTGGCGACCGGATTGCGGGTGGTCGGAACCAGATAGATGGCGGCCGGCCGCTCCTCGGCGCAGAGCCGCTCCAGCGCCTCGGGCAGGAATCCTTCGTCGTCGACCGGGCAGGGGACGAGCCTCACGCCCAGGCGCTCGGCCAGGGCGATGATCCCGGGATAGGTCAAGGGCTCGACGACGATGCGGTCGCCGGGCTTGGCGAGGGTGGTCAGGACGGCGGTCAAGGCCGACTGGGCGCCGGGACAGACCACGATCCGCTCGGGGCCGATCTCGCCCAGCACCGGCGCCAGCCAGGCCGCGCCGGCGGCCCGCTGGCCCGGCGCGCCGGCCCCGGCGTGATAGGCCATCAGGGTCGCGACGTCGGTGCGCTCGAGGACCGCGGCGGTCGTCTCCTTGAGCAGGGCGGCCAGCGACACGCCCTGGGGCGGGGGCGGCAGATTCATGCTCAGGTCGACCAAGCCGGCCTCGTCGTCCACGGCGCGGCGACGCACGAAGGTGCCGCGCCCCACCGCGCCCTCGACCAGTCCGCGCGCCCGGGCGGCGCCGTAGGCGCGGGTCACGGTGGTGAAATCGACGCCCAGCTGGTCGGCCACGGCGCGCTGGGGCGGCAACTGGTCGCCGGGCTGCAGCTCGCCCTCGCGGACGGCGGTTTCCAGGGCCTCGACCAGGGCCAGGTAGATCGGTCGGCCGCCGCCCGTGGCGACGTGCCTCAGCCAGCCAGCCGTGGGCCGGTCGCGGGTCATGGTTGCTTTTCCATGGCGCGATACATACATTCTATTGGTAATGTATGCAACAAGGCGCGCATTGTATGGACCGGCCCCTTCTCACCCACTATGACAACCCCACCAGCCTGCAGGCGGGGCTGACGTGCCGCTGCCCCCGCTGCGGCGAAGGCAAGCTGTTCGCGGGCTTCCTGCGGCTGGCCAAGCGTTGTGACCGCTGCGGCCAGGACTTCAGCTTTGCCGATCCGGCCGACGGCCCGGCCTTCTTCGTCATGACCGGCGTCGGCATCGTGGTGATCGCGATCTGGGCCTGGGCGGTCGTCGCCTGGAACCCGCCGCTGTGGGTGCAGTTCGCGACCGTGTTCCCGGCCCTGCTGGCCGGCTGCCTGGGCACGCTGCGCCCCGTGAAGGCCTGGCTGGTGGCCGAGCAGTACATCCACAAGGCCAGCGAGGGCGGCGCCTCCAGCGTCGAGCAACGCTAGGAACGGCAAGGGGAGGGGACGCCCGCGGCGGGGGCGGTGCGGACATCCCCTCCGTCGCGCCGCGCGAAGGCGGCGCGCGATCCCGTCCGGCAGGCGGACGGGACATGCGGGATCACCAGTTGAACAGGGTGCCATCCTCGAGGCGGTTCACCGGCAGGCTGGCGGGGCGGTAGGGGAACTGGGCGGCCAGGTCCTCGTCGATGTCCACGCCATGGCCGGGCGCTTCGCCGGGGTGCAGCTCGCCGTCCTTGAAGGTGTAGGCGTGCGGGAATACCCGGTCGGTATCGGCGGTGTGGCGCATGTATTCCTGGATGCCGAAGTTCGGGACCCACAGGTCGAAGTGCAGGGCCGCGCCCATGCACACCGGCGACAGGTCCGTGGCGCCGTGGAAGCCGGTGCGCACATTGTTGATCTCGGCCAGGCCGGCGATGCGCTTCAGGTGCGAGATCCCGCCGGCGTGGACGATGGTCGTGCGGATGTAGTCGATCAGCTGCTCGTCGATCAGCTGCTTGCAGTCCCAGATCGAGCTGAACACCTCGCCCACGGCCAGGGGCGTGGTGGTGTGCTGGCGGATCAGGCGGAAGCTGGCCTGGTTCTCGGCCGGGGTGACGTCCTCCAGCCAGAACGGACGGTAGGGCTCCAGGTCTTTGCCCAGACGGCCGGCCTCGATGGGCGTGAGGCGGTGATGGCTGTCGTGCAGCAGGTGCACTTCCTCGCCAAGCGCCTTGCGCGCCGCCTCGAACAGCTTGGGCACGGTGGGCAGGTACTTGCTGGTCGACCAGACGTTCTCGGTGGGCAGGGCCGCGTCGGCCGGCTCGTAGAACAGCTTGTCGCCCGAGACGCCGTAGGTGCTGGCCAGGCCCGGCACGCCGGTCTGCAGGCGGATGGCCTTGTAGCCCATGGCCTTGTAGTTCAGCGCCTCATTGATCGTGTCCTCGATCGTCGCGCCGTTGGCGTGGCCGTAGACCATCACGCCGGTGCGGCTGGCGCCGCCCAGCAGCTGGTACAGCGGCAGGCCAGCGACCTTGGCCTTGATGTCCCACAGCGCCACGTCGACGGCGGCGACGGCCGACATCGTCACCGGGCCCCGCCGCCAGTAGGCGCCGCGGTAGAGGAACTGCCAGATGTCCTCGATCTGGTGAGCGTCGCGGCCGATCAGGCAGGGGATGACATGGTCGGTCAGATAGCTGGCCACGGCCAGTTCGCGCCCGTTCAGGGTGGCGTCGCCGATGCCGTACACGCCGTCGGAGGTCGTGATCTTCAGGGTGACGAAGTTGCGTCCCGGGCAGGTGACGATGACCTTGGCGTCGATGATCTTCAGCATGCGGGCCTTCCGTAAATCCTGACTGGCGCGCGCGGCGTGCAGGGCCGCGCCGCGCTCCCGCGAGCCCCCGAGGATTCGCGAAAGAGTTCAAAAGTGGCCTGGCCAATTGCGTCGTTTCCACCCCTGGTGTCAAGCGAGCGCCGCCCGACGCGTCTTGAATCCCCGCACCTCTCGAACACTTTCCTCCGCGAAATCATCAAATATAACGGTCACATGGCCGGAATCGCGAAAATTTCGGAAACCGGTGTCATCGAATTTGGAGGAGAGGCCAGGGGAATATCTTGAAAGTGTCCTGGCCACTTGTTAGGTTCCCGACCATCGACACGGCGAACAAGCCACCAAACGAGTCGAGAAGAGGGGAAATCCATGAAGCGGCTGCTCTGCTGCGCGTCCACGCCCGCGCTCCTGCTGGCCATGTCCACCACGGCCTTCGCCCAGGCCGCGCCCGACGCCATCGCGCTGGACGAGGTGGTCGTCACCGCCCAGAAGCGCGCCGAGAACGTCCAGAACGTGCCCCTGGCCGTTTCGGTCGTCACCGCCCGTCAACTGGAAAGCGCCGGCGTCAAGGAATTCACCGACGTCTCGCGCGTCGCCCCGTCCCTGACCATCCGCCAGGCCGACCAGCCGATCAACGCCTCGGTGGCGCTGCGCGGCATCGGCACCTTCGCCTACGGCATCGGCGTCGAGCCCAGCGTCGCGGTCCAACTGGACGACGTGCCGGTCTCGTTCCAGGCCCGGGCCTTCTCCGACCTGACCGACGTCGAGCGCGTGGAAGTGCTGCGCGGTCCGCAGAGCACCCTCTACGGCAAGAGCGCTTCGGCCGGCCTGATCAACATCACCACCCGCGACCCGACCCCGCAGTTCAGCGTCCTGGCCAACGCCCTGGCCACCGACGACCACGAATACCGCGGCGCGGTCAGCCTGTCGGGCCCGATCGGCGAGACCCTGGGCTTCCGCCTGAGCGCCAGCCGCAGCGAATACGAAGGCAACGTCAAGAACCTGTACGACGGCAAGAAGGTCAACGGCCGCGACGAGACCTCGGTCCGCGGCAAGCTGGTCTGGCGGCCCATCGAGGACCTGAAGGTCACGCTGGGCGCCAGCTATATCGACGGCGTCGCCACCTCGAACGCGACGATGCGGGTCTATACGCCGGGCGCCACCCTGCGCGGCACGCCGGGCCTGACCGCGAACGTCACCATGCCGGGCGTCGTGCCGGGCGAGGAGAACCTGACGGTCAGCAACGACACGCCGCCCTATGCGAAGAGCGAGGGCTTCGGCCAGTCGCTGAAGGTCGAGTACGACCTGCCCCAGGACTTCACCCTGGTCTCGATCACCTCGCACGACCAGTTCCGCCTGGACGACCAGCTGGACTCCGACCGGACGTCCTATGCCGGGATCAAGAACTCCCAGGGCGGGTACTTCAAGGCCAAGGCCAACACCCAGGAGTTCCGCCTGCTGTCGCCGGGCGACGGGCCGTTCCGCTACACCCTGGGCCTGTTCTACGGCGACAACGACCTGCGCCGCAGCTTCAAGCGGGGCCCGGTCTTCTCGCTGGCCCAGTGGTACGCCATGGCCACTTCGGAGAACAAGGCGGCGTTCGGCCAGGCTGAATGGACCTTCCTGCCCAAGACCACGGCGATCGTCGGCCTGCGCTACCAGAAGGAAGACATCGGCTACTATTTCAACGATATCCAGAACGGCAACGCCAAGTTCTCGGGCGGCGACAGCGACAAGTCGGCGACCTATCGCCTGGGCCTGCGCCACCAGCTGACCGACGACGTCATGCTGTTCGGTTCGTACGCCACAGGCCACAAGGGCCAGACCTACGACCTGACGACCGGCTTCAACCAGGCCCGCGCCGACGTCGGTCCAATCGCGCCGGAAGAGTCCAAGTCGTTCGAGGTCGGGGTGAAGAGCCAGCTGCTCGATCACCGGGTGATGCTGAACGCCACCGCCTTCCACGTGAAGTACGACGACTACCAGGCCCAGGGCATCGACACGATCGGCGGCACCCAGAACTTCCGCCTGACCAACGTCGGCAAGGTGCTGACCAAGGGCGTGGAGGTCGAGGCGACGGCGATCGTCACCCGCGAGCTGCGGTTCAACGCCTCGGCCGCCTATGTCGACGCCAAGATCACCTCGTTCCCGAAGGCGGCCTGCTGGCCGGGCCAGACCGCGGCCCAGGGCTGCGTCGCCGGCTCGCCCTCGTTCCAGGACCTGAAGGGCGCGACCCTGCCCAACGCGCCCAAGTGGAAGCTGAACGCCGGCATGGACTTCACCCAGCCGCTCGGCAGCTACGAAATGCTGTTCTCGGCGGCCTACGCCTATCAGACCAAGGTCAACTTCTCGCTGAACACCGACCCGGGCACGGTCCAGAAGGCCTACGGCGTGGTCAACGTCTCGGGCGGCTTCCGCAAGCCGGACGACGGCTGGCAGGTCGTGGCCTTCGTCAACAACGTGTTCGACAAGAGCTACGGCGTGAACGGCGCCAACCAGTACGGCAACTTCGGCAGCCAGACGGTCACCGAACTGCAGCCGGCGCGCGACTTCCACCGCTATGCGGGCGTGCGCCTTTCTCTGAATTACTAGGGGCGCTGAACTACTAGGACTTTCTCCCGGGGTCCTCGAGGCGGGCTTCGGCCCGCCGCCTTTCTTCTTTCTGGTCCTGGCGGCGGGATTCGCCGCTAGGTTCGACTTCAAAAGACGTTTCAACAGGCGAGGGCGTACGGATGGCTGACAATTCGGGCAAAGACGGCGGCGAGGCCCCGCGGGGTCAGGTCACCCGCAGGAGCATGGTCGGCGTGTCGGGCGGCATGGTGCTGGCCGGCGTGGCGGCCGGCGCCACCCAGGCCCAGGCGCGGGCGGCCAAGCCGGGTCCGGCCGTGGGCGCCCCCAGCATCCTCTATCCCCACGAAAGCGCCACGCGCTCGACCAAGAGCCTGGCGGCCACCTGGCGCTTCCGCACCGATCCCAAGGACGTCGGCGAGGCCGAGGGTTGGCAGAAGGGGCTGAAGGACTTCCGCCTGATCCCAGTCCCGGCCAGCTGGAACGACATCTTCGACGACGTACGCAACTATGTCGGCTCGGCCTGGTACGAGACCGACTTCCGCGTCGACAAGGGCTGGGCCGGCCAGCGCATCCACCTGCGCTTCGGCTCGGTGAACTACACCGCCAAGGTCTGGCTGAACGGCAAGCCGCTGGGCGGCCACGTCGGCGGCCACCTGCCGTTCGCCTTCGACATCACCGACGCGGTGTCGCTGGACGGCGAGAACGTGCTGACCGTGCTGGTCGAGAACAAGATCCAGCTGGACCGCGTGCCCGCCACGCCCGACCGCGCGCGCTGGCACATGCATACCGTCCACTTCCCGCAGACGGCCTACGACTTCTTCCCCTATTCGGGCATCCACCGTCCGGTGCTGCTGTTCACGACGCCCGACGTCCACCTGAAGGACGTGACGGTGAAGACCACCCTGGACGGCAAGGTCTCGATCGACCTGGAGACCAGCGCCCCGTGGTCGGGCAAGGCCAGCGTGACGATCTCCGACGACAAGGGCGAACAGAAGGGCTCGGTCGCGCTCGGCGCCGGTAAGGGCTCGATCGTCGTGTCGCTGAAGACCCCGCGCCTCTGGAGCCCCGAGGACCCGCACCTCTACACCCTGACGATCCGCCTGGAGAACGGCGCGGCGTCCGACGAATACGCCTTCAAGATCGGCGTGCGCACCATCGAGGCCAAGGGCGACAAGCTGCTGCTGAACGGCAAGCCGGTGTTCCTGCGCGGCTTCGGCAAGCACGAGGACTTCCCGATCCACGGCCGCGGCCTGGACGTGCCCTCGATCATCCGCGACTTCGAGCTGCTGAAATGGCTCGGCGGCAACAGCTTCCGCACCTCGCACTATCCCTACAGCGAGGAAGCGATGATGCTGGCCGACGAGCACGGCCTGCTGGTCATCGACGAGACCCCCGCCGTCAGCCTGGTGTTCGCCGATCCGCCGGAGATCCAGGAGGCGCGGTCCAAGCAGCTTCGGCAGGACATCGTCGATCTGGTCCGTCGCGACAAGAACCACCCCTGCGTGATCATGTGGTCGCTGGCCAACGAGCCGCTGGTGAAACCCTTCCACACGACCGATCCCGAGCCGCCCGGCGGCAACGAGACCGGCCTGAAGTTCTTCTCGCCGCTGTTCGACCTGACCCGCCAGCTGGACTCCACCCGGCCGGTGACCATCGTCAGCGTCCAGGGCGGCTCGACCGACTGGCAGGCCCTGGGCGACGTGATCTGCACCAACTCCTACCAGGGCTGGTACTCGCTGTCGGGCCAGCTGGACTTGGCCGAGGAGGCGCTGAAGAACGACGTCGCCAAGCTGCGCGCCCGCCACCCGAACAAGCCGATCATGTTCACGGAGTTCGGCGCCGACGCGGTGGCCGGCATGCACGCCCATCCGCCCGAGATGTGGACCGAGGAATACCAGGCCGACATGGTCGAGATGTATATCCGGGTGCTGGGCGAATACCCGTTCATCTTCGGCACCCACCCCTGGGCCTTCGCCGATTTCCGCACCTCGCAGAGCATCATGCGGATCGGGGCGCTGAACCACAAAGGCTTCTTCACCCGCGAGCGGAAGCCCAAGCTGGTGGCCCATCGCGCCCGCGCGCTGTGGAGCAAGCCGGCCAAGGTCTGATCCCGCCGTGGCCGAGCCCGTCGCCGACTCGCGGAAGCTGCGCCAGCACATCGCCAACCTGATCGCGGCCTCGATCCGCGACGGGCGCTGGGCGACGGGCGAGCGGCTTCCGTCCGAGCGCGACCTGGCCGACGACCACAAGGTCAGCCGGCCGACCATCCGCGAGGCGATGATCATCCTGGAGGCGCGGGGCCTGGTCGAGGCGCGGCACGGGGCGGGGGTCTATGTGGCCGACGCCCCGCGCCCCGAGGTCTCCGCGCCCCGGCTCGAGGTCAGCGCCTTCGAGCTGGTCGAGGCCCGGCGGCTGATCGAAGGCGACGCCTGCGCCCTGGCGGCGGCGGTGATGACCGACGACCAGCTCGACGAGCTGACGGTCATCCTGCACGACATGGCCGAGGAGCATGACTTCGGGGCGCTGGCCGACCTGGCGGACCGGCGCTTCCACGTCGCCATCGCCAAGGCCAGCCGCAACGGCGTGCTGGTGGCCATGGTCGAGAACCTGTGGGATCTGCGCTACCAGCCGGCCTGCCGCGAGCTGCTGGAGCGGGCGGGAAGGATGCGGGCCCAGCCCCTGGTCAACGACCACCAGGAGATCCTCGACGCCCTGAAGGCCCGCGATCCGGTCGCGGCCCGCACGGCGATGCGCGAGCATCTGGGGCGGGTGATCGACAACCTGATGGCCGTGGTCGAGGCCGACGCGCTGGAGGAGGCGAGGGCGCTGATCCGGGCCCGCCGCAGCGAAGTGGCGCGCCGGGCCGGCGTCTAGCGGAAGCGGGGCGGCCCCGAGCAGAGCGGCGCGGCGACGATCTCGGCCAGCACCGTGCGGTCGTGGGCCAGGGCCCGCTGGCGATAGTGCTCGAGGTGCTGCGGGACCAGGACGGCCAGGGCCGTGACGGCGCCGCCGGCGACGATCGCCATCGGCCACGCGCCCAGCAGCGCCCGCAGGCCGCGCGCCGAGGCCCCGGTCAGAACGGCCAGCAGTCCCAGCGCGCAGCACAGCATGGCGGACGCCTAGGCCGGGATCGCTTCGGCGTGGCAGGCCTTGACGGGCTCGGCGTCCTCGTACTCGTCATGGCGACGCATCCAGTCGCCCATGTTGCCGGACTCGTTGCGGCCCAGGGGCGCGCGATCGAGGATCATGTAGGTCCCGATCAGCTCCTCGCCGCCGCGGCCGTAGCTGGAATAGGTGTGGAACACCTGGCCGGTCTCGTCCTTGAAGAACGAGCTCATGCCCGGGGCCTCGCCCGAATCCGGGCTGGCGGGCTCGAAGTTGTAGGTGGCGCCGGCCGCGATGGTCTCCGGCGTGAAGGAGACGCCGAAGTCGTAGTTGAACTCGCCGCCGAACGACGAGACCCAGGGGAATTTCCAGCCCATCCGCGCCTTGTAGGCGGCGACCTTGTCCAGCGGCGCGCGCGACACGGCGATCAGGGTCACGTCGTGATGGTTCAGGTGGGGCAGGGTCCCGTCCAGATGGTCGACCAGGAACGAGCAGCCTGGACAGCCGGCCTCCCATTCGGGCGGCAGCATGAAGTGGTAGACCACCAGCTGGCTGCGCCCGTCGAACAGCTGGTCCAGGGTCTTGCGGCCGGTCGGGGTGTCGAACGTGTAGGTCTTGTCGATCTTGACCCAGGGCAGGGCCAGGCGCTCGGCGGCGTTGCGGTCGCGCAGCCGCGTCTCTTCCTTTTCATGGACCAGCAGCGCCTTGCGCGCTTCCAGCCATTCCTCTCGCGACGCGACCTTCGGGTTCGCCATCGTCCTTCTCCCTGTTCGTGAGCCCGCCCGGCCTCCGGCCTTGACAGATAACGTTGATATCAACATAATTAGACCGTGTCAAAGCCCCTGCAGGTCCCGTACGCCGCCACCCTCCACGTGAAGGACACCTGTTTGTGCCTGCACGCCCAGCGCGCGGCGCGGGCCCTGGCGCGGCGCTTCGACGACGCCTTGCGCCCGTTCGAGCTGACCAGCGGCCAGTTCTCGCTGCTGATGTCGCTGAACCGGCCCGAGCCCCCGACCATCGGTTCGGTGGCCGGCCTGCTGGCCATGGACCGCACCACCCTGACCGCCAATCTCAAGCCGCTGGAGCGACGCGGCCTGCTGACGGTGGCCATCGACCCCAAGGACCGCCGCAACCGCCGGCTGGCCCTGACTCCAGCGGGCATGTCGGTGCTGGCGCGCGCCTTGCCGGTCTGGACCTCGACCCACGCCGAGGTCGAGGCGGGACTGCCGCAAGGCGGCGACGCCCTGCGCGCGGGGCTTCTGGCCCTGGCCTGACCCGGATCGGGACGCCCGGGGTGTTCACCCAGGTCTTTTTCCGTTTTGCCCGATGGCGCGCGAACTCTAGGCTGTCAGACTCGAGAATCTGACGCGCACGGAGCAATCAGGCGTGACGACCACGATCTACGGCATCAAGGCCTGCGACACGATGAAGAAGGCGCGGGACTGGCTGGACGGTCACGGCGTGGCCTACGCCTTCCATGACTACAAGACCGTCGGGATCGACCGTCCGCGCCTGGAAACCTGGAGCAAGGCCGTGGGCTGGGAAACCCTGCTCAACAAGGCCGGCACCACCTTCCGCAAGCTGCCGGACGCCGACAAGCAGGGCATCGATCAGGCCAAGGCCATCGACCTGATGCTGGCCCATCCGTCGATGATCAAGCGGCCGGTTCTTGCGACGGGCGATCAACTGCTGGTCGGATTCAAGCCAGACGTGTATGGTCGCGCCATGGGTTCGGGGGGCTGAATGGACGCCCAGATCGATCTGGTCATCTTCGATTTCGACGGCACGCTGGCCGACAGCACGGCCTGGGCCATCCGCGCCGTACGGCCGCTCGCCGAGCGCTTCAAGTTCAAGGCGGTCACCGAGGACGAGATCGCCATGCTCCGCGGCCGCACCAGCCGGGAGATCATGGCCTATCTGGGCCTGCCGCTGTGGAAGGTCCCGCTGGTCGCGGCCCACGGCAAGAAGATGATGGCCGCCGAAGCCCACGCCATCCCGCTGTTCTCCGGCACCGGCGACCTGCTGCGCGCCCTGTCGGCCGCCGGGCTGCGGCTGGCGATCGTCAGCTCCAATTCCGAGACCACGATCCGCTCGATCCTGGGCGCCGAGCTGGCGGGCCTGGTCGACCATTACGGCTGCGGGGCCGCGATCTTCGGCAAGGCCGCCAAGTTCAAGGCCGTGGTCAAGGCCGCGCGCATCCCCAAGGACCGGGTGCTGTGCATCGGCGACGAGACGCGCGACATCGAGGCCGCGCGCGAAGCGGGCCTGGCCTGCGGGGCCGTCGAATGGGGCTACGCCACGCGTCGCGCCCTGGCCGACCACGGCCCGACCATGATGTTCTCTGCCATGGACGAAATTATTTCGCGGGTCGCCGCATCCAATCAGCAGGTCGGCGCCGACTAGTCTTCAGAAAAGGCGCGAAGGGTCGCGTCGATCTGGAGATGAGACCGATGGAAGAGCTGTTCCGCTCTTATTGGTGGCTGGTGTTCCCCTTGAGCTGGATCGCGTTCGGGGCCTTCCAAAGCTGGCTGGCCTATCGCGCGCGCCGCGACACCATGGCCCTGCTGAAATCCTACGCCGAGGCCGGCCGGGAGCCGCCCGCCGAGCTGGTGGCGCGCCTGCGCGTCCGCGGCGCCTGCTGAACCTGAAGGCGTCCGGGACGCCTGGAGACCAAGACCATGGAAGAACTCTTTCGATCCTACTGGTGGCTGATCTTTCCGCTGAGCTGGTTCGTGTTCGGCGCCTATCAGAGCTGGCTGTCCTACAAGGCCAACCGCGACACGCTGGACCTGATCAAGACCTACGCCCAGTCGGGACGCGAGCCGCCGCCGGAACTTCTGGCCAAGCTCAGCAAGCGCTGGAACGACGGCAACGGGCTGGGCGAAGCGGACGACGACAACGACGATCGCGGCCATCGCCGCTACCACCGTCGCCGCTACCGCCGCTATCACGGGTGGTCCCGTGTGGCGCTCTTCGGTTGCCTCTGCGCCGGCTTCACCTTCGCGTCGTTGACTGGCTTCTACGGGGAGGCGGGCCCGGCCTTCATCATCGTCGCCTTCGTGATGGGCGCCCTGGCCGTGTCGTCGGTGGTGTCGATCCTGGTGGATCGAGAGCCTCGCCTCTGATGGACGCGCCGCTGGTCCGGGCCGCGCGGGGCGGGTCGCAATCCGCCTTCGCCCGGCTGGTGGCGGCGCACGAGCGATCCTTGCGCGGCTTCCTGCGCAAGAGCGGCTTCGGCGACGCCGACGACATCGCCCAGGAAGCCTTCCTGGCGGCCTGGTCCGGGCTCAACCGGTTGCGCGACGACGAGGGCTTCCGGGCCTGGCTGTTCGGCATCGCCTGGCGCAAGGCCCTGGACCACAGCCGCTCGGCCCGCCGCGCCGCCCGCCGCGACGAGGCCTGGCGCGGGGACCAGGCCGAGGAGGCCCCACGACAGGCCGATCCGGCCGACCGCATGGCCCTGGAGGCGGCCCTGGCCGACCTGCCGCCGGATCAAAGGGCCTGCGTCACCCTGTGCCTGGGCCAGGGCTGGTCGCACGGCGAGGCGGCCGAGGTGCTGAACCTGCCCCTGGGCACGGTGAAGTCGCATGTGAACCGAGGACGTGAGAGACTGTTATCAGTACTGGGAGACGCGTCATGACCCCCGACGAACGCCTGGCCGCCTTTTTGTCCGAGGAGGCCGCTCCGGCCCAATCCGGTTCGGCGCGCCCATCGGTCGACGCGATGTTCGTCGCCGAGGTGATGCAGGCCGTGGGCCGGCGCGAGCTGCGGATCAAGCTGGCCTCGGCCGCCGTGACCGCCGTGGCCGCCGGCGCGGTGCTGTGGGCCTGCGCCCCGGCCCTGGACCTGGCGGTCCAGACCCTGGCGCCCGTCTTGCTTCCGGTCGCCGGGATCCTGACCGTGGCGGCGGGTGTCGTCGTCGCCCTGGGCGGCCAGGGCCTGGCGCGCCGCTAGACGCTGGATTTCCCCGGGAATCGGCCGAAACCTTCAAAAGACGCAGCCTTACGAAAGTTTCATCCGACCCGGCGCCTCCAATCGGCATGGCCCAGGTCTCTTACCTTACAGAAGGCGAGGGCAGACGCTCCCGCCACACATTCGAGGGGACTTAGGTCATGGACCTTGGAATTCTGATCCCGCTGGCTCCGTTCCTGATGGTCGCGGCCATCGTGATCGTGCCGGCCTGGCTGCGGACGCGCGAGCGCCGCGAGATGCAGGCGACCGTCCGGGCCGCCATCGAGAAGGGGCAGCCGCTGCCTCCGGAACTGGTCGAGGCCCTTTCCAAGGACGTTCGTCCGCGGATCGTCTCGTCGGCGCACCGCGACATGCGGATTGGCGTGATCCTGCTGTTCGTCGCCGGCGGCGTCGCCCTGACCGCCCTGGCGCTGGGCCAGATCAACGACTACGCGATGTATGGCACGCTGGCCGGCTCGGCCATTCCCGGCGCCATCGGCCTGGCCTTCGTGATCCTCAGCTTCTTCAACCCCAACAAGCGTCCGCCGCAGGACTGACGATCGCGGGGAAGAGGGGACCAAACCAATGGGCACTGAACGCCCACCCACCGGCCACGACGTCGAACTGGCCGCCCTGGCGGCGGCCGGCGACCGGCGGGCCTTCGGCGAGCTGGTGCGCCGCCACGGCTCGGCCGTGCGGGGCCTGCTGCGCCGGCTGGGGGCCGATCCGGCCACGGCCGACGACGTCGCCCAGGACGCGTTCCTGGTCGGCTACGAGCAGATCGCCGAATATCGCGGGGAGGGGGCCTTCGCGGGCTGGATCAAGAAGATCGCCGCGCGGCTCTATCTGCGGAAGGTCAAGCGCGAGGCCCGCCTGGTACTGACCGAGACTCCCGAGGAGGAGGCTCCGGTCGGGCCCGACGGCTCCGCCGCGACGGCCGACCGCCTCGATCTGGACGAAGCCCTCAAGTCGTTGTCGAAGGCCGAGCGGCTCTGCGTTTCCCTCTGCTACGGGGCCGATTGGTCGCACGCCGAGGCGGCCGAGGTCTTGAACATCCCCCTTGGGACGGTCAAATCCCATGTCAAACGTGGTCTGGATAAACTCAGGGCCCGGATGGCCGCGCCGTCCGGGAGCGCATCGAACGACTCCGCCAGGAGAGAAAGCCATGGCTGACCTGGATTTCGAAACCCAGCTGGCGCGCCTCTACGGCCAGGCTCCGGCGTTCCGCGACGCCGACCTGTTCGCGCAACAGGTCACCGACCGGCTGGATCGGGGCTGGGCGCTGCGCCGCGTGCTGATCGGCGCCACCGGCGTCGTGGCCGGCGTGGCGGCGGCCGCGCAGCTGGTCAGCGCGCGATTCTCCACCGAGTTCTCGGAGATGTCGCACGAAGGCGCGCAGCAGCTGGGCAAGTTGACCCAGCGCTACGACCAGCTGTTCACCCTGGGCGGATCGGAGACCCTGTGGCTGGCGGTCGCCCTGGCCGGCCTGGCCCTGGCGTTCGCCGTCACCCGGCTGATGGACGAGGTCTAAGCCCCGCTTCCGGCGCGGTTTCGGTCAAGTTTTCAACGATCATGTTGCGGCGCCGAACATTCTGGCGGAAAACGGCACGCTTTTTTCCGCTGGAGTGCCCGTCCTGTCCGCCCACCGTGAAGAGAAGGTCCGTCGCCTGGCGGCGCCCGACATCGCCGCGCGCAAGGGCGGCGAGCCCATCGTCTGCCTGACGGCCTACACCGCGCCGATCGCCGCGGCGCTGGACGAGTCGTGCGACCTGCTGCTGGTCGGCGACTCGCTGGGCATGGTGGTCCACGGCCTGCCCAACACCGTGGGCGTGACCATGGAGATGATGATCCTGCACGGCCAGGCGGTGATGCGTGGCTCGCGCAAGGCGATGGTGGTGGTCGACATGCCGTTCGGCTCGTACGAGGGCGCGCCCGAGGAGGCGTACGCCAACGCCGTGCGGATCATGAAGGAGACCGGCTGCCAGGCGGTGAAGGTCGAGAGCGGCTCCACCGTGCCCGCCACGATCGCCTATCTGGTCCAGCGCGGCATCCCGGTGATGGGCCATATCGGCCTGCGCCCCCAGGCGGTGCTGGTGGACGGCGGCTTCAAGGCCAAGGGCAAGGACGAGGCCGGCCGGCTGAAGGTGCTGGAGGAGGCCCGCGCCACGGCCGAGGCCGGCTGCTTCGCGATCGTGGTCGAGGGCGTGGCCGAGGGCCTGGCCCGCGAAGTGACCGCCGCCGTCTCGGTTCCGACCATCGGCATCGGCGCCTCGGCCGGCTGCGACGGCCAGGTGCTGGTTGTCGACGACATGCTGGGCCTGTTCGACTGGACCCCCAAGTTCGTGCGCCGCTACGCCGACCTGAAGGGCGAGATCGAGCGGGCCGCCGCCGACTACGCCCGCGACGTCAGGGCCCGCACCTTCCCGGGCGAGGCCGAGACCTACTACGCGAAGAAGACCTAGGCAGCTCGCGCGCCGGTTCCGCCCCGTTGCGGCTGGCGTGGACACGCTATAGGTTCGCCGCCTCGGTGGGTTTCGCCCGCCATGGTTTTCATTTCGCGTGTCGATTCCGGAGCGATCCGGCGTCGACGCCTCAGGGCGCAGTTTCGCCCCTACCGGAGCCTCGTTCGTGGTCGATGTGTTTGACGAGGTCGAAGAGCAGCTGCGCTCCGACCGCTACAAGTCCCTCGCGCTGAAGTCGCTGCCCTGGGTGGGCGCGCTGGCCGCGGTGGCGATTCTGGGCACGGGCGGCTGGCTGGGCTGGACCAACTACCAGCAGAACCAGACCAACAAGGCCACGGAAGCCTATCAGGCGGCCCTGACCACCGGCCAGAAGCAGGGTCCGGTCGCGGCCTTCCCGGCGTTCGAGGCGATCTCCAAGACGGGCACGCCGGCCTACAAGACCCTGGCCCTGCTGCAGATGGGCGGCGTGCGCCTGGAACAGAACAAAACGGCCGAAGCGGTGGCTTATTTCGACCAAGCGGCCAAGCTTGCGCCCAATCCGGTGCTCGGCGACCTCGCCGGCCTCAATTCCGCCTTGGCGCTCCTCGACACGGCTTCCTACAAGGACGTCGAGGCGAGGCTGACCCCGTTGATGGGCGAGAAGAGTCCATATCGTGTGCAGGCCAAGGAAGCCCTGGCCTTCGCCAAGCTGCGGGCCGGTGATCTGGCCGGCGCGCGCGCCGACTTCCTGGTGCTGTCCAACTCGCTCGACAACTCCTCGGACGAGATCCGCGAGCGGGCGCAGGGCGCCATGGCCATGATCGATTCCGGCTCGGCCAAGGACCTGCCGGCCATCGCCAAGGCCGCCGCGGCCCTGCCGCCTCTCTCCGCCCCGCCGCCCGGCGCGCCCATCGACGTCGCCCCCGCTACCGCCCAATGAGCCGCCGCCCCATGACGACCAAGCGCTATCTGCTTCTCACCGCGATGATGACCGCCGCGGTGTCGGTGGCCGGGTGTTCGACGATCTCGAAGATCAATCCCTTCGACAAGAAGGAAGCCAACAAGACCCTGGCCACCCAGGGCCAGCGGATTTCGGTCATCGCCTTCGACCAGAAGGTCGAGGCGTCCGAAGCCCTGAAGGGCTCCGACTTCTTCCTGCCCGAGCCGGCGCCCCAGGCCGACTGGCCGCTGCCGGGCGGCAACGCCGAGCAGTCGGTCGAGCACGTGGCCGCCGCCGCCAACTTCGACATCGCCTGGCGCAAGGGCTTCGGCCAGAAGGCCAACCGCAAGTACCACGTCACCGCCCCGCCCGTGGCCGCCGACGGCAAGATCTTCGTCATGGACGGCGAGGCCACCGTCGTCGCCATCGACGCCCGCAGCGGTTCGACCGTCTGGAAGAAGGACCTGCGTCCGGCCAAGGCTCCCGGCAAGAAGCACGGCTTCATGGGCCTGGGCGGCAGCGCCGGCGATCGCACCGGCTTCGGCGGCGGCGTCGCCTACGCCAACGGCAAGCTGTACGTCTCGTCGGGCTTCCGCTTCGTGGCCCAGCTCGACGCCGCCACCGGCGCCGAGGCCTGGCGCCAGCAGACCAGCACGCCGATCCACGCCGCGCCGACCGTCGCCGACGGCCGGGTGTTCGTGATCTCGACCGACAACGAACTGCTGACCTTCAACGCCGCCGACGGCGCGCCGGGCTGGACCTATCAGGCCCTGATCGAGCCGGCCCGCATCCTGGCGGCCACCAGCCCCGCGATCAGCGGCGACACGGTGGTGGCCGGCTTTGCCTCGGGCGAACTGGTGGCCCTGCGCGCCACCAACGGCAACGACCTGTGGAGCGAGGCCCTCAGCCGCGCCAGCCGCACCAACGCGCTGTCGGAAATCCGCGACATCGCCGGCCGTCCGGTGATCTTCAAGGGCGATGTGTTCGCCGTCAGCCACTCGGGCGTGTTCGCCGCCACCGACCTGCGCACGGGCCAGGCCCGCTGGAGCCTGCCGGTCACCGCCATCACCAGCCCGTGGGCGGCCGGCGACGTGGTCTATGTGGTCGACAAAAGCGGCCAGGTGATCTGCGTGTCGCGCGAGGCCGGTCAGGTCTACTGGATCCGCGACCTCAACAACACCGAACAGCTGAGCAAGAAGCAGAAGAAGAAGCGCGCCAAGCACCCGCTGCTGTGGTCGTCGCCGATCCTGGCTTCGGGCCGCCTGATCACCGTGTCGAGCGAAGGCCAGGCCGTCGCTCTGAACCCCAAGACCGGCGAGACCCTGAAGACCCTGAAGATCGGCCAGCGCACGCTGCTGGGCCCGATCGCCATGGGCGACACGGTCTATGTGGCCACCGACGAAGCGGACCTGATCGCCATCCGCTAGGCGTCCCCGAGCCTCGCTCGGACCCACAATCCAAGCCATGCGAACCCGGGCCAGCCTTAGCTGGTCCGGGTTTGTCGCTTTTGTCCCCGAAATCGACTAATCACAGCCCATGCCTTTGAAACTCGCCATCGTCGGTCGCCCCAATGTGGGCAAGTCGACCCTGTTCAACCGTCTGGCCGGCCGCAAGCTGGCCCTGGTCGACGACCAGCCCGGCGTCACCCGCGACCGCCGCTTCGCCCACGGCCGCCTCGGCGACCTGGACCTGGAGCTGATCGACACCGCCGGCTTCGAGGACGTCACCGACGAGAGCCTGGAAGCGCGCATGCGCGCCCAGACCGAGCTGGCGATCGAGGAGGCGGATGTCAGCCTGCTGGTCTACGACGCCCGCGAGGGCCTGACGCCGCTCGACAAGATCTTCGCCGAGATCCTGCGCCGCCGGAACAAGCCGGTGCTGGTGGCGGCCAACAAGTCCGAAGGCAAGGCGGGCGACCACGGCGCGGCCGAGGGCAACGTCCTGGGCCTGGGCGAGCCGATCCAGATCAGCGGCGAGCACGGCGAAGGCATGGCCGAGCTGTACGCCGCCCTGCTGGCCGTCGCGCCCGAGGAGCTGCAGAGCGACCACGACGAACTCGACGACGAGAACCCGATCAAGATCGCCATCGTCGGCCGCCCCAACGCCGGCAAGTCGACCCTGATCAACCGCCTGATCGGCGAGCAGCGCCTGCTGACCGGCCCCGAGGCCGGCATCACCCGCGACTCCATCTCGGTCGACTGGGACTGGGGCGGGCGCAAGGTCCGGCTGGTCGACACCGCCGGCCTGCGCAAGAAGGCCAAGGTCAACGAGAAGCTGGAGAAGCTCTCGACCCAGGACACCATCCGCTCGCTGACCTTCGCCGAGGTCGTGCTGCTGGTGATGGACGCCACCCATCCGTTCGAGACCCAGGACCTGCAGATCGCCGACCTGGCCGAGAGGGAAGGGCGCTGCGTGGTCTTCGTCCTGGCCAAGTGGGACCTGATCGAGGACCCCGGCCAGATCCTCAAGGAGTTCAACGAGCACGCCGAGCGCATGCTGCCCCAGCTGCGCGGCGCGCCGGTGGTGGCGCTGTCGGGCGAAACCGGCCGGGGCGTCGAACGCCTGATGCCCGCGGTGCTGAAGAGCCACAAGGACTGGTCGACCAAGGTCAAGACCCGCGATCTGAACGACTGGCTGCAGATGGCCATGCAGCGCCACCCGCCGCCCAGCGTCGGGGGCAAGCGCATCAAGCCCAAGTACATGGCCCAGACCAAGGCCCGCCCGCCGACCTTCGTGCTGTTCTCCAGCCGCGCCGACCAGATGCCCGAGCAGTACCGGCGCTACCTGATCAACAGCCTGCGCGAGAGCTTCGACCTGCCGGGCGTGCCGTTGCGCATCACCCTGAAGTCGGGCGCCAACCCCTATGCCGAGGGCGAGGCCAAGGGCCACTCGGGCAAGGGCAAGCGGGAGTTCGAGCGCAAGGAGCGCGAGAAGGAGCGGATCCGCGCCTCGCGCAACACCGTCAAGAAGTCGGTGCGCGTGGCCGAGGCGGCCGCGGCCGCCGCGGCGGAGGCCGCGGGCCTGCCGCCGCCGGCCAAGAGCGCCGGCAAGCCCGCCTCGAAGGCCTCCAAGGCGCCCAAGCCGGCCGAGATCGCCGCCGCTCCGGCGGTCGAGCCCGGCAAGGCCGCGGTGAAGTCGGTCAAGAAGCAGGGCCCCAAGGTTCAGAAGAAGTCGGCCACGCCCAGCTACAAGGTCGGCTTCAAGGCCGCAGGCGGCAAGGCGGCGGGCTCCAGGACCGCCGTCCGCCGCCCCGTGGCCGGGGCCCGCACCGTGCGCGGCAACAAGGCGCCGCCGAAGGGGCGCTAGCCGCCCTTGAGCCGGTTGTGCATGGCCGTCGCGGCGATCGCCGCCTCGCCCTGCGCCGTTGTGATCTGGTTGAGGCCGCGCACCATGTCGCCGGCGGCGTAGAGGCCCGGGATCGAGGTCTGCTGGTGGTCGTCGACCACCAGGCGTCCCTGGTCGTCATGGCGCGCGCCGGCCGCCAGGGCCAAACCCGTCCGGGGCGTCACGCCCAGGGCGCTGTAGAGCGCGTCGAATTCGACGCGGCCCGCACCCGAGAAGCACAGGGCGCGAGGCCGGTCGGGCTGAAGCTCGACGTCCTCGATCGGCGCCTCGATCACCGCCACCCCGGCCCGGGCCAGCAGGGCCCGTTCCTCGGCGGGCAGGGCTTCGGGCGCGGCGATGTGGATCAGCGTCAGCCGGTCGGCATAGGTCCGCAGGAACAGCGCCTCCCGCGCCCCCAGCGCCCCGTGGCCGATCACCCCGACCCGTTGGCCGGTGACCTCGAAGCCGTCGCAGATGGGACAGATGCGCAGCAGGGTCCGGCGCACGGACTCGTCGACCTGGGGCAGGTCCGGCGCGTTGTCCTCCACGCCGCAGGCCAGCAGGACGGTGGGCGCTCGCAGGGGCCGGCCGTCCAGCGCCAGCTCGAAACCGTCGTCCACGACCGTCAGGCCTTCGACAGCGCCCTGTTGGATGACCGCGCCGTAGCGCAGCGCGTGGTCCCTCTGCAGCGCCAGCAGCGCCGTTCCGGCCACGCCGTCCGGAAAGCCCGGATGGTTGTGGGTGATGGGAATCCAGGCGGCCCGGCTGTCGCCGCCGTCGACGACCAGGACGCGTCGCCGGAAGCGGCCCAGATAGAGGGCGGCGGTCAGGCCGGCGGGACCGGCCCCGACGACGATCGCGTCCAGGCGTTCAGGGTTCATGATCGGCCATCGGGCGCCTCCGCCGGCCATAGACGCGCCAGACCGCCAACGGTTGCACTGGAACGCGGGGCCGACCGACGCCATTTGCCGTGACATGGACGCGCGCCAAGCCAGCCTGTTCGACGATCCGGCGCCGGGACCGCCGGGTTTCGTCTATCGACCCGACGCGATCACGCGGGCGGAGGAGGCGGCCCTGGCCGAGGCGGTCGGCCGGCTGGACCTGCGCGCCTTCGAGATGCGCGGCTACAGCGCCCGCCGCCGCGTGGCCTATTTCGGCCGCCGCTACGACGACGGCGCGCGCGGACTGACCGACGGCCCGCCGATCCCGGATTTCCTGCAGGCCTTGCGAGAGAAGGCCGCCGACCTGGCGGGCGTGGCGCCGGACGCCCTGGTCCACGCGTTGATCAACGAATACCCGCCCGGCGCGCCGATCGGCTGGCACCGCGACCGGCCCGCGTTCGGCCAGGTGGTCGGCTTCTCGCTGCTGTCGCCGGCCGCGATGCGCTTTCGCCGGGCGGGGGAGGGCGGCGGCTGGGAGCGGCGGTCCGTGACGCTGGAGCCCCGCTCAGCCTACGGACTGGCTGGAGAGGCCCGCTCGGTCTGGGAGCACAGCATCCCGCCGGTGGCGGCGCTGCGCTACTCCATCACCTTCCGGACCCTGGCCTAGAACTCTTCCCACTCCGGCGCGACCGCGGCGTTCGAGCCCGGGCGCATCTGGGGCACGGGGCGCGCCGCGGGACGAGGCGTTTCGGCGGCGGCGCGCGGACGAGCGGCCGGCGCGGCGCGACGGTGCACAGCCTCGCCGGTGTGGAAACGCGACACCAGCTCGGCCAGGCCGACGGATTCGGTCCGCAGGTTGGCGGCGGCGGCGGTGGCCTGCTCGACCATGGCCGCGTTCTGCTGGGTGACCTGGTCCATCTGGTTGATCGCCGAGTTCACCTGGTTCAGGCCCGTGGCCTGTTCCTGCGAGGACTGGGCGATCTCGGAGATCAGGGTGTCGATCTCGGCGACCTTGCCGACGATGCCGCTCAGCGCCTGGCCGGTGTCGCCGACCAGCTGCACGCCGCGCGCCACCTGAGAGGTCGAGTTGGCGATCAGGGTCTTGATCTCCTTGGCCGCCTCGGCCGAGCGCTGGGCCAGGGCCCGGACTTCCTGCGCGACGACGGCGAAGCCGCGACCAGCGTCGCCGGCCCGGGCGGCTTCGACGCCCGCGTTCAGGGCCAGCAGATTGGTCTGGAAGGCGATCTCGTCGATCACGCCGATGATCTGGGTGATCTGGCCCGAGCTCTGCTCGATCTCGCCCATGGCGGCGACGGCGTCGCGCACGACCTCGCCCGATCGCGCCGCCTCTTGCCGGGCCCCGGACGCGGCGTCGGACGCTTCCTTGGCGCCGACGGCGCTGCGGCGGACGGTGGCGGTGATCTCGTCCAGGGCGGCGGCGGTCTCCTCGAGGCTGGCGGCCTGCTGCTCGGTGCGGCGCGACAGGTCGTCGGAGGCGGCCGAGATCTCGTCGGCGCCGCCGCGCAGGCCATCGGTCGAATCGACGATCTGGCCGATGGCCGCGCGCAGGGCGTCCACGGCGGCGTTGTAGTCTTCCTTGATGGGCAGGAAGCGGCCTTCGAAGGTCTCGGTGATCCGGGCGGTCAGGTCGCCGCCGGCCAGGCGCTTCAGGTAGCCGGCCAGCGAGCAGACGACGGCGCTCTGCTCTTCCTCGGCCTTGCGGCGCTTCTCGTTCTCGATGCGCTCGTGCTCGACCCCGGTGATATCGACCGCGAACTTGATGACCTTGGAGGGCTTTCCGGCGGCGTCGAAGATCGGGTTGTAGTTGCCCTGGATCCAGACGTCCTTGCCGCCCTTGCCGACCCGCTGGAACTTGTCGGAGAAGAACTCGCCGCGGCCCAGATTGGCCCAGAAGGCCTTGTAGTCGGCGCTGGCGCCGTAGGTCGGATCGACGAACATGCTGTGGTGGCGGCCGACGATCTCGTCCAGCCTGTAGCCCACGGTGTCCAGGAAATTCTTGTTGGCGGTGATGATCGTGCCGTCCAGCTTGAACTCGATCATCGCCTGCGAGCGATCGATGGCGGCGACGGTGGCCTCAAGGTCCGCGAGGCGTTCAGTCGCCTTCGGGTCCGGACGTTTGGGCGAAAAAAGCGACATCAATGAACTCCCCCGCGCGCGACCGCACCGGGGGTCGCACTACACGGCAAGCGTGCGTCGCCTGGGTTGAGGAGGCGTTAACGCTGACGCCGAACGCAGCCTTCCTCGGCGCGACAGTTTGGCGCAACACCTCGTGATCCGATGAAATTATCAAATTCCAAGAGGTTGAATTCATTAGATTTGTCGACTTATCGACTTTCGACGCTCCGGCTGACCGCCAAAAGGAAGCGCCGCCAGGGGGCTGCCTACGGGTTAACAGCGATCACTGATCGCTCACGGCCGTTCAACCGATGCTGGCTGATTCCTGGCCGCGGTCCTTGAACTTCAGGACGCCCTTGGGCGGCTCGCGGTCGGGGCGGGCCAGATCGACGATCAACGGGACGATGGTGTCCGGCGCGGGCACGGTCTGCGGATCCTCGCCCGGGAAGGCCCCGGCCCGCATGCGGGTGCGCATGGCGCCGGGATCGACACAGACGGCGCGTACGGAGGTGTTCTCCATCTCGTCGTCATAGCAGGCGACGACGGCCTCCAGCCCGGCCTTGGAGGCCGCGTAGCCGCCCCAGAAGGCGCGGTGGGTCTTGGCGACGCTGCTGGTCAGGAAGACGGCCCGGCCGGCCTCCGAACGGCGCAGCAGCGGGTCCATGGCCCGGATCAGGCGCCAGTTGGCCGTCAGGTTCGTGGCCATGATCATGTCCCAGCCCTTGGGGTCCAGGTGGCCCACCGGGGTCAGGGCGCCCAGCACGCCGGCCGCGCCCACCAGGATGTCCAGCTTGCCGAACCGCTCGTAGAGGGCCGCGCCCAGCTGGTCCAGGCCGTCGGGCTCGCGCAGGTCCAGCGGGACCAGGGTGGCGTGCTCGCCGGTGGCGCCGAAGATCGCGTCGTCCAGGGCCTCCAGCGCCCCCTGGGTGCGGCCCAGGGCGATGACGTGGGCACCCGCCTGGGCCAGGCCCAGGGCGATGGCTTCGCCGATGCCGCGGGTGGCGCCGGTGACGAGGGCGATGCGGCCGGCCAGCGGCTTTTCGGAGTCGGAAGTCATGGGCGGGTTCTAGTGGCTAAGCCGCCAAATGGGAACCGGAACCGCCCCTTAAGCAGCCCGGTCGCGTCAGGCCCCGTCGGCCGGCCGCGCGCCGTAGCGCTGGGCGATCACCGAGCAGGCCATCAACTGGATCTGGTGGAACAGCATCAGCGGCAACACGAGGATGCCGGCCGTCGCGCCGGGGAACAGGATGCCGGCCATCGGCACGCCGGTGGCCAGGCTCTTCTTGGAGCCGCAGAACACGATGGCCACCTCGTCGGGCTTGGAGAAGCCCAGGGCGCGGGCGCCGAACACGGTGGCCAGCATCACCACGGCCAGCAGGACGCAGCAGACCGCCAGCAGCAGGAAGAGTTCGGGGATCGAGACGATCTTCCAGATGCCGCCGACCACGGCGGCGCTGAACGCCGAATAGACCACCAGCAGGATCGAGCCGCGATCGACCTGGCCGACCAGGGCCTTGTGCTTCTCGATCCAGCCCTTAACCCACGGGCGGACGATCTGGCCGGCCACGAACGGGACCAGCAGCTGAACGACGATCGACTGGATCGAATCCCAGCCCCCCACGTCGCCGTGGGCGTGCATCAGCAGGCCCACCAGAACCGGCGTCAGGAAGATGCCCAGCAGGTTCGAGGCCGAGGCCGCGCAGACGGCGGCGGCGATGTTGCCCCGGCCGATCGAGGTGAAGGCGATCGACGATTGGACGGTCGAGGGCAGGCAGCACAGGAACAGCATGCCGGCCGACAGGGTGGGGGACAGCGCGCCCGACTTGCTGATCGCCAGGCCCAGGGCCGGGAACAGCACGAAGGTGAAAGCCAGGATCGTCAGGTGCAGCCGCCAGTGGGTCAGACCCGCGACCACGGCCTCGCGCGACAGCTTGGCGCCGTGCAGGAAGAACAGCACCGCGATGGCGATCTTGACCACCCAGGCGACGACGGTCGCCGCCTCGCCGCGCACTGGCAGGATCGAGGCCAGCACCACCATGCCGAACAGGGCCAGGATGTAGCCGTCGATCTTCAGCTTGGCGAGCAGGGCGGAAACGGGATTGGCCAAGGCGCAACTCTCTCGAACGTCGTCGCCCTCGGGCGACCCGGGCGGCGGACCGGGTTAGCCCAGCTTGGGGTCCCCGAACAAGTCGGGGACGACGATGGCGGGCTGGTCGCCTAGGCGCTGAGCAGCGACAGCTGCTTCTCGGCCTGGTCGTTGCGGCCCTCGGCGATCTCGCGATCGGTCAGGCGCGTGGGATAGTCGCCGGTGAAGTAGTGGTCGGTGAACTGCGGCTGGGCCGGGTCGCGCGGACCGGCTTCCAGAGCCTGATACAGGCCGTCGACGGACAGGAAGCCCAGGCTGTCGACCTCCAGGAACCGCGCCATCTCCTCCAGCGACTTGTTGGCCGCCAGCAGCTGGTCGCGCTCGGGCATGTCGATGCCGTAGAAGTCGGGCCACTTGATCGGCGGGCTGGCCGAGCGGAGGTGGACCTCCTTGGCGCCGGCCTCGCGGACCATGCGGACGATCTTCAGCGAGGTGGTGCCGCGCACGATCGAGTCGTCGATCAGGATGACGCGCTTGCCTTCCAGCACGGCGCGGTTGGGGCTGTGCTTCATGCGCACGCCCAGTTCGCGCACGCCCTGGGTGGGCTGGATGAAGGTGCGGCCCACATAGTGGTTGCGGATGATGCCCAGGTCGAAGGGCAGGCCGCTCTGCTGGGCGAAGCCGATGGCGGCCGGCACGCCGCTGTCGGGCACCGGCACCACGACGTCGGCCTCGACGCCGGTCTCGATGGCCAGGCGCTGGCCCATGCGCTTGCGCACGTCGTAGACCGAGCGGCCGTTCACGACGCTGTCGGGGCGGGCGAAGTAGACGTATTCGAACACGCAGGGGCGGGCGGCGACGTTCTGGAACGGACGCAGCGACTTCACGCCGGTCTCCGAGATCACCACCATCTCGCCGTGCTCGACGTCGCGCACGAAGCGGGCGCCGATCATGTCCAGGGCGCAGGTTTCCGACGCCAGGATCGGCTGGCCGTCCAGGTCGCCCAGCACCAGCGGGCGGATGCCCAGCGGATCGCGCAGGCCGATCATCTTCTTGTTGGTGATGGCCACGATGGCGTAGCCGCCCTCGATCTGGCCGACGGCGTCGATGAAGCGGTCGACGATGCGCGCCTTTCGCGAGCGGGCGATCAGGTGGAGGATCACCTCGCTGTCGCTGGTCGACTGGAAGATCGCGCCTTCCTGCACCAGCCGCTCGCGCAGGGTCAGGAAGTTGGTCAGGTTGCCGTTGTGGGCGATGGCCACGCCGCCGGTCTCGAGGTCGGCGAACATCGGCTGGACGTTGCGGATGCCGCTGCCGCCGGCCGTGGAATAGCGGGTGTGGCCGATGGCCATGTTGCCGGGCAGGCGCTGGACCAGGTCGTTGCCGGTGAAGGCGTCGCCGACATGGCCCATGTGGCGTTCGGTGTGGAAGCGCTGGCCGTCGAAGGCGGCGATGCCGCAGGCTTCCTGGCCCCGGTGCTGCAGGGCGTGCAGGCCCAGGGCGGTGACCGCGGCGGCGTCGCGCACGCCGTAGACGCCGAAGACGCCGCATTCGAGGCGCAGGGTGTCGTCTTCCGGATCACGCCAAGGCTTGGACGAGAAGCGGTCGGTCGACTGGCCGAAGGACGTCATCGCGATTTCTCCACCAGCTCGTCGACGGAGCGACGCTGGTCCTTATCATAACCCGGATCGCCCGACTTGCGTTCGGACGGTTTGTCGCTGGCGCCGTCATGGACGGCGTCCTCGATGGCGGGGGCCAGCTTGCCGGCCAGACCCGCGCCCTTGGGGGCGAACACCTTCAGCACCCGGCCGGCGGCGTTGGACAGCGGATACAGCGCCGACTTCGACATCCAGTGCGGGACGCGGTCGGGCGGGGTGGCCATGTGGAACACCAGGCTGAACACGCCCAGCACGACCAGGCCGCGCAGCAGGCCGAACGCCAGCCCCATCAGGCGGTCCAGCGTGCCCAGGGCGCCGTCGGCGTGCAGGGTCTTGGTGATCTGGGCGCCCACCAGGCGCAGCAGCACGAAGATGATGACGAAGCCGACCAGGATGGCGGCCGCCGTGGCCGCCCAGTCCGGGTCCATCATCCCCCGGAACAGCGGGCCGGTGAACCGCAAGGCCAGCAGGGCCAGCAGCGCGGCGACGATGAAGGCCAAGGCCGAGGTCAGTTCCCGCGACGCGCCGCGCGCGAAGCCGACGACGCACGAAACCAGGAGGATCACGCCGAAGATGATGTCGAAAGGCGTCACGTCAGCTGGCCCCAGATCTCGTCGCCGATGCGGCGCACCGCGTCGGCCAGCCGGGCCACGCCGGCGACGGGCAGGGCTCCGCCGCCTTCGGGAAGGCCCGACAGCGGTCCCAGAGCTCGACCAAAGCCGAGTTTCGCGGCCTCTTTCAAACGTGTCTCCATACGGCTCACGGGCCGCACTTCACCGGACAGGCTGACCTCGCCGAAGACGACGCAGTCCTGAGGCAGGGCGATGTCGAGGGCCGAGGAGGCCAGAGCCGCCGCCGCAGCCAAGTCCGCCGCCGGCTCGGTGATCCGCAGGCCGCCAGCGACGTTCAGATAGACGTCCTTGTTGCCAAAACCAAGGCCGCAGCGTGATTCCAGCACAGCCAAAACCATGGCCAGCCGCCCGGAGTCCCATCCGACCACGGCCCGCCGGGGCGTTCCGTACGCGGACGGGGCGACCAGGGCCTGGAACTCGACCAGGACGGGTCGCGAGCCCTCGATGCCGGCGAACACCGCCGCGCCGGCCGCCCGCTCGCCGCCCTCGTTGAGGAACAGGGCCGAGGGGTTTTTGACCTCGCGCAGGCCAGCGTCGCCCATCTCGAACACCCCGATCTCGTCGGTGGCCCCGAAACGGTTCTTGGCCCCGCGCAGCACGCGGAACGGATAGCCGCGCTCGCCCTCGAAGCTGAGCACGGCGTCGACCAGGTGCTCGACCACCCGCGGGCCGGCGATCTGGCCGTCCTTGGTGACGTGGCCGACCATCAGGATGGCCACGCCCTGCTTCTTGGCCAGGCGCACCAGCTCGCTGGCGCAGGCGCGCACCTGGGTGACCGTGCCGGGGCCGGCCTCGTGGGCGTCGCTCCACAGGGTCTGGATCGAATCGATGACCACCAGGTCGAACTTCTCGCGCTTCAGCCCGTCCAGGATGTCGCGCAGGCTGCTTTCGGCGGCCAGTTTCACAGGGGCCTGGGCGAAGCCCATGCGGTCGGCCCGGCCGCGGATCTGGGCCACGGCCTCTTCGCCCGAGATGTAGGCGCAGTTCACGCCGGCCAGGCTGGCCTTGGCCATCACCTCCAGCAGCAGGGTCGATTTGCCCACGCCCGGGTCGCCGCCGATCAGGATGGCCGAGCCGGGCACCACGCCGCCGCCGCAGACCCGGTCGAACTCGTCGACGCCGGTGATGATGCGGGGCGGGGCGGGGGTGTCGCTCTCCAGGCCCGTGAACTGCAGCCCGCGCACGCGTGTGGCCTTGGTGCTGGACAGGGCGCCGGGCGCGCGGGTCCCGACCTCCTCGACCAGGCTGTTCCAGCTCTGGCAGGCCGAGCACTGCCCCGACCACTTGGTCGAGACCGCGCCGCAGGACTGGCAAGCGTAGACGGCGCCGTCGCGGGCCATGGGAACTCCTGATTCGAGCGTGACTGGAGACTACAGCCTGGGCGCCGGGTGCGCCAAAGCCGGACGCATCGTCGCCGCGCCTTCGTCAAGGAACGCTGTTCTCAATGTCACGAAGCCGTGGCAGACAACTCACCGCGCCGGGGGGTGTTCAGGATTCGCCAGAGGAGGGCGCATGACTGTCATCGAACCCGGGTCCACGTCGTCCGATCTCGTCGGCCGCGTCAAACGCCTGTTGCTGTCCCCGTCGGCCGAGTGGGAGCGCATCGACGCCGAGCCGGCGACGATCAAGGGCCTCTATGTCGGCTATGTCTGCATTCTGGCCGCCATCCCGCCGCTGGCCGGCCTGATCGGCGGCCAGGTGTTCGGCGTCGGGGCGCTCGGCTTCTCGTTCAAGCCGTCGCTGGTGTCTGCGCTTGTCACCGCCGTCGTCAGCTATGGGCTGAACCTGCTGTCGGTGTTCCTGGTCGCCCTGATCATCGACGCCCTGGCGCCCAGCTTCGACGGCCAGAAGGACCGCGTTCAGGCCTTCAAGGTCGCCGCCTACAGCTACACCGCCGCATGGGTCTTCGGGATCTTGGGAATCTTCCCGCCGCTGGGCGCGATCGCCGCCCTGATCAGCCTCTACGGCTTCTATCTGCTGTATCTGGGCCTGCCGCGGCTGATGAAGGCCCCGAAGGAGAAGGCGGTGGGCTACACCGTCGTCACGGTCATCTGCGCCATCGTCCTGTCGATCATCATCGGCGCCGTCACCGGCGCGATCGCGGGCGCGGCGATGTTCGGGGCGGCCAACCGCGTCGCCGGCGCCGGTCACGCCTCGGGCACGATGGAGATCAACGGCGCCAAGGTCGACATGGGCAAGCTGGAAGCGGCCAGCAGGCAGATGGAGGCCGCCTCCAAGCAGATGAATTCGGGCAAACCGGTTCCCACCGTGCCGGCCGACACCCTGAAGGGCCTGCTGCCGGGCGGCGTGGCGGGTTTCTCGCGCATCAGCCTGGAAAGCCAGTCGGGCGGCGCGGCGGGCATGTCGATGAGCTCGGCGCGCGGCGAGTACACCAAGGGCGACGCCAACTTCACCCTGGCGGTCACGGACCTGGGCGCGATGGCGGGCATGGCCGCCATGGCCGGCGCGGTGGACGCCCAGTCCTCCGAAGAGACCGCGCACGGCTACAAGAAGGTCGGCAAGGTCGGCGGCCGGATGACCACCGAGGAGTGGGACCGTGAAAGCAAGTACGGCCAATACAGCGTGCTGGTGGGCGACCGCTTCACGGTCGAGGCCAACGGCACGGCCGACAGCATCGACTCGCTGAAGCAGGCGGTGGCCGCGGTCGACATGGGCCGGCTGGAAGGCCTGGCCCGCTAGTCGGCGGCGTCAGCCGCCCGTGACGGTCCGTCGGGCGCGGGGCGCGATGCGGGTCAGGAGCTCGTAGGCCGTCGTGCCGGCCGCCGCCGCCGCGTCGTCGACGGGCAGGTCCGGGCCGATGATCTGCATCATCGCGCCCGGGCGGGCGGCGTCGCAGTCGGTGATGTCGACGGCGATCAGGTCCATCGACACCCGGCCCAGGATCGGCCGCCGGGCGCCGTCGAACCACACCGCCCCACGCGGATGGGCCGCGCGCGGCACGCCGTCGGCGTAGCCCGCCGCCAGGATGGCGACGCGGGTGGTGTCCTCCGCCGTGAAGGCCGCGCCGTAGCCGATGCTCTCGCCCCGCGGCACCACCCGGGCCTGGAGGATCGGAGCTTCCAGCGTGGCCACGGCCTTGATCCGCGCGTCGGGCACGTCGCGCGGGCCGCCGCCATAGAGGCTGATGCCCGGCCGGCACTGGTCGAAATGGTAGTCGCCGCCCAGGAAGATCCCGCCCGAATTGGCCAGGCTGCGGCGCGCATTCGGGAACAGGGCGGCGGCCTCGGTGAAGCGGGCCAGCTGGCGGGCGTTCAGCGGGTGGCCCGGCTCGCCGGCGCAGGCCAGGTGGCTGATCACCAGGCCGATGTTCAGGAACTTCAGCCGGTCCATGGCCCCGGTCAGGACCACGGCCTCCTCGGGACGCAGGCCCAGGCGGTTCATGCCGGTGTCGATGTGCAGGGCGGCGTCCAGCACCCGGCCGCGGGCGTGGCTGTTCCAGGCCTCGATCTGCGGCAGGCTGTTGAGCACCGGCGTCAGCCGGGCCGCCTCGATGGCGGGCGCCGAGCCGGGGGTCACGCCGTCCAGCAGGTAGATCGTCGCCTTGCGGTCGCCCAGGGCCCGACGCAGGGCGAGGCCTTCCGACAGCCGGGCCACGTAGAAGGCGCGCGCGCCGTCGTCCCACAGGAAACCGGCCACCAGGGCCGCGCCCAGGCCATAGCCGTCGGCCTTGACGGCCGGCGCGATCTCGCCGCCGCCGGCGGCGGCCTTGAGCACGGCGTGGTTGGACGCCAGGGCGTCGAGGTCGAGGGTGAGGAGGCTGGCTTCGGTCACGGGGCGGCTCTAGCACCCTTGCGACCTTCGGGAGAAGTGTGTTTGCCGTGCAGGACTCGTCCTTCACCTGAGGTTGCGCTAGCCATGACGCAGCCGACTCGTCTCGAGCCGGCGGGTATCGGGGCTGTCGGATGAAGAAGTTGCTGGGCTTGGCCGTGGCGTGGACCGTCGCGGGCACAGGGGTCGCTGCGGCCCAGCAAGGCGCGCCGCCCCTCTGGTCCGGCGCCTCCGGGACGGAAGTCGTGGCGGGGTCGGCGCAGAACAAGCTGGGACTGATCCAGCCGGGCGAGGTCTTCGCCCGCCAGATCCGCCAACCGATCCGCAGAGGCGTTCTCGCTAAGGATTTCCCGTTCGGCCAGGGCAAATACGCGGGCGTGATCAAGGCCGGCGCACCGCTCTATGGCGAGGTGTTCCTGACCATTCCGCGCGTCGGGGAGAACCTGCCGCCCCGCCGCAAGGACGATCTGGTCTGGTGCGTGGCGGGCGCCGCGCCGGTCCTGTGCTTCCGCTGGAACGGTCCCAACGACACGGAATATGCCGGCGTGATCGGCGGCTTGATGTTCGATCGGGCGCCCTTCGGCAATTGGCACGCCGCGCCGGGCCTCGAGATCCGCGAAGACCCCGCGCCCCTGAATCCGCCCTATGAGGAACTGATGGTCCTGAAGGTGGTCGGCGAGACCGGCTTCGTGGTCAGTAAGGTCGAGCAGATGGGCGACCGGAAGCATGTCACCGACGAGACCCACTACTGGGACGACCCCGTCGAACGCGACGCCAGGCTCAAGCTGCGCTTCAGCCCGGTGAAGAACGCCAAGGGCGAGGTCGTCGCGGCGAGGGCGACGCCCGCGCCCTGACGACTCAGCGCCCGGCCAGGAACTGGGCGACCAGGGCCTCCACGCCGCTGGCGACGATCTGCACCCCGATGCACATCAGCAGGAACGCCATCAGCCGCGACATCACCCGCGCGCCGTTGACGCCCAGGAAGGCCAGCACTTTGTCCGAGGCGCGGTAGAAGCCCCAGACCATCAGGGCGATGACCACCACGGCCAGGCTGGCGCCCAGGAAGAACGGGATCACCGAGTGGCCCTGGGCGGGCCGCTGGGAGGAGAGGGCGATGGCCACCGAGATCGCGCCGGGCCCGGTCGTGAACGGCATGGTCAGCGGGAAGAAGGCCATGTCCTCGGCCCGGCTCTTCAGCGGCGCGGCCTGGTCGGCCTTGCGGTCCTCGTGCTCTTCCGGGGTCATCAGCAGGGCCCAGGCCCGGATGGCCACCACCAGGCCGCCGGCCACGCGCAGCGCGCCCAGGCTGACGCCGAAGAAGTTCAGCACGTAGCCGCCCAGCAGCAGCGAGCCCAGCAGGATGAAGAAGGCGTAGAGCGCGATCGTCGGGGCCAGCCGCCTGCGGGTCTCGGCCGGGTGGTCGACCAGCATCTGGTGGAAGATCAGCGCCGCCCCGACCGGATTGACGATCGAGAACAGGGCCGGGAAGGCCAGCAGGAAGGCGCCGACCAGGGTCGACACCGGCAGGGGGCTGAACTCCATCAGGCGGTCTCGTGGTCGGCGAACGGGAAGGGCACCCTGGCCCGATCCGTCCGCCCGCGTCAAACCGAAGGCGGCTACTCGTCGTCGCCGCTGCGCATCTGGTGGAAGTAGTGGTCGCGGGCCAGGTTGCCGAAGCGCGTGGTGTCGCTGTTGAACGACAGGCGCACCGTGCCGATGGGACCGTGACGCTGCTTGGCGATGATCACCTCGGCCAGGCCCTGCAGGCGGTCCATGTCCTCCTGCCACTGCAGGTGCTCGGGCGTGCCTTCGCGCGGCTCGGAGCGGCCGACATAGTAGCTTTCGCGGTAGACGAACCAGACCATGTCGGCGTCCTGCTCGATCGAGCCCGATTCACGAAGGTCGGACAGCTGCGGACGCTTGTCCTCGCGCTGTTCGACCTGACGCGACAGCTGCGACAAAGCGATGACCGGGCAGGCCAGTTCCTTGGCCAGGGCCTTCAGGCCCATGGTGATCTGCGAGACTTCCTGCACGCGGCTGGCGTTGGACGACAGGTCCGAGCCGGTGACCAGCTGCAGGTAGTCGACCACGATCAGGTCCAGGCCGACCTGGCGCTTCAGACGGCGTGCCCGGGCGGTCAGCTTGGCGATGGAGATGCCGCCGGTGGCGTCGATGTAGAGCGGGGCTTCCTGCAGCTCGATGGCCGCGTCGCGCACCCGGCCGAACTCGCTGGCGTCGATCTCGCCCTTGCGGAGCTTGTCGCCCGACACGCCCGAGGCGTCGGCCAGCATACGCAGGGCCAGCTGCTCGGCGCTCATTTCCAGCGAGTAGAAGGCCACCACGCCGCCGCTGACGGTCTTCTTGGTGCCGTCCGGCTGGGGCTCCCAGGCGTACTTCTTGGCGATGTTGAAGGCGATGTTGGTGGCCAGGGCGGTCTTACCCATCGACGGACGGCCGGCGAGCACGATCAAGTCCGACGGGTGCAGGCCCCCGATCTTGGTGTCCAGGTCGATCAGGTCGGTCGAGACGCCCGACATGCCGCCGTCGCGGCTGTAGGCCTCGGCGGTCATCTCCACGGCGCCGCGCAGGGCGTCGCCGAAGCTGACGAAGCCGGACGACGCCGTGCCGCTTTCGGCCAGGGTGTAGAGCTGCTGTTCGGCCGCCTCGATCTGGTCGCGGGCCGGCAGCTTGACGTCGTCCTTGCCGGTCCCGCCGTGGGCGGTGGCGGCGATCTCGCCGCCGATGCGGATCAGGTCGCGGCGCAGGGCCAGGTCGAAGACGGCCCGGGCGTAGTCGCCGACATTGGCGGCGGGCGGGGCGCGGTCGACCAGGTCGGCCAGGTAGCGCAGGCCGCCCAGCTCGTCGAAGGCCGGATCGTGCTTGAACTCGTCGGCCAGCAGGATCGGCTCGGCCAGCTGGCCCTTGCGGATGTGGGTCTCGATCGAGCCGAACAGCCGCTGGTGGAAGGGCTCGTAGAAGTGGCGGCCCTGCAGGCTGTCGGTCAGGCGCTCATAGGCCGCGTTGTCGTACAGCAGCACGCCCAGCAGGGCCTGTTCGGCCTCCAGGTTGTGGGGCGCGACGGCGACGACGATTTCGCCCGAAGACGGCGGGCGGAGGTCTAGAGCAGGAACGAGGGACATCGGCGGAAGTTAACGCGAACGGTTGTTGGGCGCGACCGGCCCCGCTTCAGATGAACGGGGATGTTTTGTGTATGTTCTATAGGATCACGACCCGTCAAAAGCGGACGTAGGAAGGGCGCGGCGATCGCTCGCCGCGCCCCTGGAACGCTTAGTCGAAGCCGGTCAAGGACTTACCAGCTGTAGCTCAGACGCGTGTAGAGGAAGCGCCCGTTGAAGCCGAACGGCGAGTAGCTGGGGAAGCCCACCACGCCGGTCGTGTTGACCGGGGCCGGCGCCTGGTTGGGATACTCGTCGAACAGGTTGTTCACGCCCACGGCCCAGGTGATGTCCTTCAGGAACGTGTAGCGCGCCTCGGCGTCCCAGACGGTCTTGGCGCCCGACTTGTAGTCCAGCGACGGGGTGGCGTTGGGGATCAGCACCGAGCCGTAGGCCGTGCCCCGCAGGGTGGCGCCCCACGGGCCGTTGCTCCAGTCGCCGCTGGCCACGAACTTGTGGTCGGGCGTGCCTTGCTCGTAGGTCAGGACGTTGACCCGGGCGAACAGGGGCGGGGGCACGGGCAGGCCGGACAGGGTGCTGGTGGTCGGCACCTTGTTGACGTCGGTCTGATTGTAGTTGGCCGCCAGGGTCAGGTCGAAGCGACCGGCCGCGTCGGCGTCCAGGCGATAGCGCGCCACCACGTCGACGCCCTTGCTGGTGGTGTCCACGCCGTTGACGAAGAACCGCGCCGTGGTCACGCCGAACGGCTGCAGCAGGTTGTAGATCGCCTGCTGGGTGGGCGTGCCGCCGTTCACGCCCTGGATGTTCTCCGAGAGCACGATGCGGTTGTCGATGTCGATCTGGTAGGCGTCGACCGTCAGCTCGAACGGGCCCTTGTGATAGACCGCGCCCAGCGAATAGTTCTTCGACTTCTCGGGCTCCAGCGGCTTGGCGCCCAGGGCGGCGGCCGTAGCGCTGGTGGCCGGGAAGGTGCCCACGTCCACCGCCGCGCCGCCGGCGATGATGTTGATCGAAGTGGTGGTGAAGTACTGCTGCTGCAGGGCCGGGGCCCGGAAGCCGCTGGAGAAGGCGCCGCGCAGGGCGAAGCTGTCGGTGAAGTCGTAGCGCGCCGCGATCTTGCCAGTCGTGGTCGAGCCGAAGTCGGAATAGTCCTCGTAGCGGGCGGCCAGGTCGACATCCAGCTTGTCGGTGATCTGGTTGTCCAGGTCGACATAGAGGCTGGTGGCGTTGCGGCTGACGTCGACCTCGTTGGCGGGGCGGAAGCCCGGGAAGCCCTGGGCGCCGGCGCCCTTGCCGTTGCCGCCGTTGACCCACGAGGCGGTCTCGCCGGCTTTGATCCTGTAGCTCTCGTCGCGGTACTCGATCCCGAACGCCAGGGTGCTGGGCTTGGCGAAGCCGAACAGCTCCAGCGGCCGGTTGACGTCGATGGCCGCCACCGTCTGCTCGTAGCGCATCGAGCCGTCCTTGAAGCGGGTCGGCGAGCTCGGGCCCAGCGAGGCGTTCAGCGAGTTGATCGTGCCGTACTCGACCTTGTTGGCGCCGTTGGTGACGCTGGCGTCGACGTTGAAGCCGGCGATCACGCCCTTGGCGCCGAAGGCCAGGTTGTAGTCGTCGATGTCGGTGGTGATCCGCGGCACGTAGCCGGTCGGATAGACGCTGACATAGTTGTTGGCGTTGTCGGCCAGGCGCGGGAAGGCCGAGCTCTCGCCCTTGCGGTTCTGATAGCCGGCCAGGCCGTACAGGCTCCAGTCCTCGTTCAGCGGCAGGCCGAAGTTGGCGTAGATCGTCTTGGTCTCGACCTGCGGGTCGCCGTAGACGCCGGTCACCTTGCTGGGCGTGACGCGGGGATCGTAGTCGGCGCGGTTGGTCGGGTTGCGGAACGAATACTCGCCCGTGACGGTCAGATAGCCGTCGTTGGGCAGGGCGAAGCCTTGCCACAGCGAGGCGCTGTAGGTCGGGCCGTCGTGCGCCGTGCGGCCGTCCTGGTTCCGCGTGGTCTTCACGTCGGTGTTGTAGATCCCGTAGGTGGCGCTGGCGCCGCCGCCGTGGCTGGCCTGGCGCAGGCGCAGGTTGATCACCCCGGCGATGGCGTCCGAGCCGTACTGGGCGGCCGCGCCTTCACGCAGGATCTCGACGGTCTCGAGGGCCGCGGTCGGGATGGTGTTGAGGTCGAACGGGGCCGAGCCGCGGCCGATCGAGCCGTTGATGTTGACCAGGGCGGCGGTGTGGGCGCGGTGCCCGTTCAGCAGCACCAGGGTCTGGTCGGGCGACAGGCCGCGCAGGGTGGCCGGACGCACCGAGTCGGTGCCGTCGGTGACCGCCGGGCGGGGAAAGTCGATCGACGGCGCCAGATTGGCCAGGGCCTGGGCCAGTTCCGGCGTGCCTTGGCGGCTCAGGGCCTTGTTGTCGACGACGTCGACCGGCGAGACCGTGTCGAGCCGCGAACGGGCGACCCGGGTGCCGGTGACCACGACCTGGTCGACCGCGGTCGACTCGTCGGCGGCGGGCGCGGCGGCGTCCTGGGCATGGGCGACGCCGGCCACGGCCACGATCGACGTGGCGGCCAGCAGGAAGTTTCTGAAGCGCATAGCGAATCCCCTCGCTTGGCTTCCGGCGGCGATCGACGCCTTGTCCGGAAGCGGAGGAGCCTGTCTCCCCCATATCGAAAGGATGGGAATGCGTGCGTTCGCCCGCAAGCTGAGCAATTCTTGACGAACGCGCAGAAAAAAACGGCGCGGATTTCTCCGCGCCGTTCTTCCAGTTTTTCTAGACGCTACTAAGCCGGATTAGGCTTCGTAGTGGTCGCCTTCGAACGAACCGGCGCCGCCTTCGGCCATGTCTTGGGCGGCTTCGGCGTCAGCGGCGCGGTCTTCCTCGAACTGAGCGGCGATGACGTTCTCGCCGCGCGCTTGGCGGTCGGCTTCGTCTTGGCTGCGCGCGATGTTGAGGGTGACCGTGACGGTCACTTCAGCGTGCAGCTTCACCTTCACTTCGTGGACGCCCAGCGTCTTGATCGGCTTGTCGAGGACGATCATCGAGCGATCGACCTTGCCGCCTTCGGCCTTGATGGCGTCGGCGACGTCGCGACCCGCGACCGAACCGTACAGCTGGCCGCTTTCGCCGGCCTGACGGATCATCACGTACTGATGGCCGTCGATGCCTTCACCGGCCTTGCCGGCGTTCTCGCGGTTCTTGACGTTGCGAGCTTCGATCTCAGCGCGCTGAGCTTCGAAGGTCTTCAGGTTGGCCGAGTTGGCGCGCAGGGCCTTGGAACGCGGCAGCAGGAAGTTACGGGCGAAGCCGTCCTTCACGGTGACCACGTCGCCGAGGACGCCGGTGCCTTCGACGCGTTCGAGCAGAATGACTTTCATCGTGGTGTCTCCCTTACTTCACGACGTAGGGGAGCAGAGCCAGGAAGCGGGCGCGCTTGATGGCCTTGGCCAGTTCGCGTTGCTTCTTGGCCGACACCGCGGTGATGCGCGACGGCACGATCTTGCCGCGCTCGGAGACGTAACGCTGCAGCAGCTTCACGTCCTTGTAGTCGATCTTCGGCGCGTTGGCGCCCGAGAACGGGCAAACCTTGCGGCGACGGAAGAAGGGGCGGCGGGCGCCGCCACCGGCGGCGGGAGCGCCGGCTTCGGGAGCAGTGGTATCGGTCATGATCTCTCTTCTCCCTTACGCTTGCGGCGCGAAGTCGTCGCGCGGGCGCTCGCTGCGCTCGCCACGTTCGCGGTCGCGACGGGCCAGAACCGGCGACAGTTCCAGGTCCAGCTCTTCGACGCGGATGGTCATGAAGCGCAGGACGTCTTCATTGATCAGCAGCTGACGTTCCATCTCCTTCACGGCCGCGGCCGGAGCGTCGATGGCGAGCAGGGAGTAGTGGCCCTTGCGGTTCTTCTTGATGCGGTAGGTGAGGTTACGGAGGCCCCAGTACTCGATCTTGGCGATGTGACCGCCATTCTCTTCCAGGAGAGCCTTGAGTTGCTCGTTCAGAGCTTCGGCCTGTTGCGGCGAGATGTCCTGCCGCGCGATGACCACGTGTTCGTAGAACGCCATGTTTTCCTTCTTCCGGCTTGGAAGGCGGCGCGGGCGACGGCGGAAGTCCGTCGACCACGATGGATCCTGCATGCCGAGCGGGAAATCCCGACCCAAAGGGCTGCGCGCAAGACCGCCATCCGTGAGAGCGCGCGCTATTACAGGAAAGGCCGCGCCAAGGCAAGGAAACCCTGCGGATTCGGGCGAAGGCGACGCCCGGCCCGCGATCGCGCCCCGCGCGAACCGCCCGAAAACCGGGCGCTCGAACAACTGTCATACAAAATTGGCGGACAGGTGCTTTGGACGCGCAAAGGCTTGTGCTATCGGGGGTTCATGGGGTTTCGCACGCTCGCTTCCTTGATCGCGGTCACGGCCGCGACTGCGGTCCTCGCCGATCCGGCGGCGGCCCGCGAGGTGATCCGCAAGCCCGACCTGTCGGTCTGGGGCTCGGACGGCCACTTCCAGGGCTATTCCGCCGCCCAGACCCTGGACCTGTCCAGCGACGTCGAGAACGCCACCTTCACCGCCAAGGTGGCCGGCTCCATCGACGATCCGACCTATAATTTCGAGCTGAACCTGAACCAGAAGCCCGACGAGCAGGTCGCCGCGAACCGCGCCCTGGGCGTCGGCGCGTCCTGGAACGCCCGGGAGGCGGCGATCCGCTCGTCCCTGGCCCGCTCGTTCGGCTTCGGCCTGCTGCCCAAGGCCAACTATGTCCGCCTGTCGATGGACATGAACGCCACCCAGCCGGTCTATGTGCGCGGCCGCATGCCCGAGACCCGGGCCAACGTGCGGTCCGAACTGACCCTGGACGGCCGCCCGGTCGCCTCGATCGCCGTCGGCGGCGGCACCACCGGCCAGGAGGGCGTCGACTTCAGCCTGACCCGGCCGTTCGACATCCCCGCCGAGTTCACCGTCAGCCTGCGCGCCGCCGACGAGCGGGTCCAGGACGGGCGGCTGATGGTCAAGCTGGTCCGCTCGACCTGGTAGGGTTCAGGCCGCCTCCGCCATCACCTCGCGCCCCGGACGGCACACCGCCGCCGCGAACCGCTCCAGGTAGCGCGGGTTCTCGGTGCCCATCCATTTGTCCCACCAGGTGAAATAGAGCCCGTAGTTCCAGCCCGCCTGGGCGTGGTGCAGGTCGTGGTGGGTCACCGTCGTCAGCCAGGGCAACAGCGGGCGGCCGTCGCGGGTGGCCGGGAACAGCTCGTAGCCGCTGTGCCCCAGGGTGTTGCGGACGATCTGGTGCAGCATGAACAGGCCCGCCACGGGCCACTGGGTGGGGACCAGCAGCATCCACAGCGGCACGAACAGCGCGTTGATCGCCGCCTCGCCCAGGTCGAAGCTGTAGGCGGTGAACGGCGAGGGGCTGTTGGACCGGTGGTGGCGGCGGTGGAAGGTCCGGAACAGCCGCCGGTCGTGGATCAGCCGGTGCGTCCAGTAGAACCAGGCGTCGTGGGCCACGACCATCAGGACCAGGCTGGTCCAGAACCAGACCGGGCCCAGGCCCCGGGCGATGTACGGGCCGGGCATCAGGCCGGCGCGGAAAAGGGCGAAACTGATCAGGCCGACTGTCGAGAAGATCATGATCGAGCGGATCGAGCAGGCGAACTCGATCAGCAGCTGCCGAGCCGGCGGCCGGCCCTCGCGGATCTTGCGCCCGGCCAGGGGCGCGGCCAGCACGACCCACAGGGTCAGCCAGACGCCGACCGCGAAGGTCACGTAGCGGCTGACGTCGGTGAAGGCGGCATGCAGCCAGTTGTCCGCCATCGCGGCGAGATAGGGGAGCATCGGACTTCCTCGGTTGGACGATGACCCGAGGCAAGAACGGCGCGGCCGGTTCGTCGCGCCGATCGCGAAATCAGGCGGACTTGTCGGCTTTCGGCGAAGGATCGCCGCTTTCGACCAGCCGCAGGCGGGCCGGGGCCGGGGTGTTGGCGGTCCGCCATTCGGTGGGGGTGACGCCGGTGGCGGCCCGGAAGGCGCGGTTGAACGGCCCCAGCGAGGCGAAGCCCAGGTCGTAGGCGATGGTCGAGATCGACTTCAGGGCCAGGTCGGGAGCGGCGAGGGCGGTCTTGGCCGCCTCGATCCGCCGGCCGTTGACGTAGTCGGCAAAGTTGCGATGGCCTAGCACGCCGTTGATCAGCCGGCGCAGGCGATGCTCAGGCGCACCGACCAGGGCCGCCAGGGCAGTGATCGACAGGTCCTCGCCGCGCCAGACCTCGTCATCGTCCATGGCCGTCTCCAGCCGCGACAGCACCAGCCGGTCGGCGGGCGACAGGTCGTGGTCGGCCAGGGGCGCGATGCCAGGCGGCCGGTCCTCGGCCTCGGGGACGGCGGCCAGGGCGGGTTCGGCCCGCAGCAGGGCGACCGAGCCGGCCAGGGCCAGGACGGCCAGCACCAGGGCCTGGGCCAGGCGCCCGTGGCCGAAACCCGACAGCCCGGCGTTGGCGGCCAGGTTCTGGACGCTGAGCAGCAGGATATAGCCCGCGGCGGCCAGCATGATCGGCCCGCGCATCCGCCGGCGCTCGGCCACCAGGTCGCCACGCCAGCCGCGCCAGATCACCAGCAGGGCGTGCAGCACGATCCCGGCCGAAGCCAGGTTGAAGACCAGCCAGAAGGGCTCGCAGATCGGCGGCGGCAGGGAACGCGCCAGCAGCCACCAGGCCGCCAGGCCCACGGCCGGCCACAGGCGGTGGAGCGAAAAGCGCCGCTCGTCGGCGAACAGGGCGTAGGCCAGGGTCCAGAACAGGCCCGTGGTCGCCACCGACATCAGGCACAGCGGCAGCCAGGCCACGAGCACGCCGCCCGGCCGGTAACCCTCGACGACATGGGCGGCCGCGCACAGGAAGAACAGCGCCCCCACCCAGCGGACGGGCGAGGGGCGGCGGTCCACGGCCAGGCCCAGCCCGGTGGCGGCGAACCCGCCAATGGCCACGCCGCGCGCGAGAGTCTCGAGAAGGATCGTGTCGACCATGGCCGTGATCCTAGGATCAGGCGGGCGGGACCGCGCTGGTCCCGCCGCGCCGATTTCGGAAGAGTCTGGCCGAAAGCCGGTCTATTTGTGCTTTCCGGCCTTGTAGGCCTTCACCGCGTCCATGGTCTGGGTCACGTGGCCCTGGAAGTTCAGGTCGCTGTAGGCCAGCAGGATCTTGCCGCTGGGGGCGATGACGTAGGAGGTGCGGTTGGACAGGTTGTCCTTCATCGGCAGCACCACGTCGTAGGTCTTGATCAGGGCTGGATTGGCGGCGGCCACCGCGAACTTGTCGCGGCAGTGCTCCTTGGAGAAGTCCTTGATGCGGTCGACATTGCCGGCCGTGACGCCGATCACCGTCGCGCCCAGCTTCTCGAACTCGGGCGTCGCCTCGGCGAATTCGTGGGCCTCGGCCGTGCAGCCCGACGTGTAGGCGGCGGGGAAGAAGTACAGCACCACCGGCCCCTTCTTCAGCGCCTTGGACAGGGTGAAGCTGAAATCGTTGCCGGCCAGGGCGGCCGGGGCGGTGAAGTCCGGCGCCTTTTCGCCGACCTTGAGGGCGGCCAGGGCGGGAGAGGCGGCCAGCAGGGCGCCGCAGAGGGCGAGACCGGTGAGCAGGCGTTGCATGCGGGAGGCTCCGAGGGAAGGCGAGGCGCAGCCAAGTGCGTCGTCGATTCAATAACCCCATTCTCGCGCCTTCCAAACGCCGACCTTCGTCGAGGCGGCGGATGCTTCGGCCGTCGCGTTCGGCCTCGCGCCATGGTAGAGATGAGCGACAGACGGAGGCGGCTCGAATGCGCGGCGCGATCCTTTCCCCGGCGGTGCTTTCCATAGCGGTGCTTTCCATAGCGGTGCTGGCGGCCGCCGCGACGACCCTGGCCCAGGCGGAGACGCCGACGATCCGATCGTTCCGCGCGGTCTCGTCGTCCCGAGTCGCGATCCCGGCCACGCCGCGCCCGCCGATGACGCCTTCGGTCATGCCCAGGGCGATCCCGGCCGCCACGCCGCCGCACTGTCCGCCGCCCAAGCCGCCGCTGTCGGTCAGCATCCCCAAGCCCGACTACAACAAGCGGACCATGGCGCTGATCCAGCAGAACATCGTCATGATGGCCGCCATGCGGGCCGCCGAGACGCCGCGCCCCTGCGACCCGTCCTGGAGCGCCAAGAAGCTGGCCCGCAAGGGCTGCCCGCCGGTCCAGCTCTCGCCCGAGATGATCGTGGCGAACGCGCACGAGGCCGCGTTCGACCCCGTTCCCGGTCAAAACTGATCCTTGCCCGTGGCGCGGTGATCCCATAACCCTCCCGCCCTTGGATTTGTAACGACGGAGCGGGCCCATGAGCATCGCCTTCATCTTCCCGGGACAGGGCAGCCAGACGGTCGGCATGGGCGCCGATCTCGCCCAGGCCTTCGCCGCCGCCCGCGAGGTCTTCCAGGAAGTCGACGACGCCCTGAACCAGAAGCTGTTCCAGCTGATGACCGAGGGGCCCGACGGCGACCTGACCCTGACCGAGAACGCCCAGCCGGCCCTGATGGCCGTCAGCCTGGCCGTAACCCGCACGCTGGAGAAGGAATTCGGCGTCGGGATCGACCGCGCCGCCTTCGTGGCCGGCCACAGCCTGGGCGAATACAGCGCCCTGGCCGCCGCCGGCGCGATCACCCTGGCCGACACCGCCCGGCTGCTGAAGCTGCGCGGCCAGGCCATGCAGCGCGCCGTGCCGGTGGGCGAAGGCGCCATGGCCTCGCTGATCGGCCCCAAGACCGACCTGGCCCTGGCCGAGGCCGCCGCCGCGGCCGGTTCCGAGGTCGGCGTCTGCGTGGTGGCCAACGACAACAACAACGGCAACGTGGTGATCTCCGGCGCCAAGGCCGCCGTGGACAAGGCCATCGAGAAGGCCAAGGAACTGGGCGCGCGGGCCATCCCGCTGAACGTCTCGGCTCCGTTCCACTGCCCGCTGATGCAGCCGGCCGCCGACGAGATGGCCGAGGCGCTGGCCAAGACCACCATCGTCTCGCCCCGCGCCCCGCTGGTGGCCAACGTCACCGCCGCGCCGGTCCACGATCCCGACGTCATCCGCAAGCTGCTGGTTGAGCAGGTCACCGGCCGCGTCCGCTGGCGCGAAAGCATGACCTGGCTGGCGGGCGAGGGCGGCGTCACCCGCTTCGCCGAGGCCGGCGCCGGCAAGGTGCTGTCGGGCATGGCCAAGCGGATCGCTCCGGACGCCGAAGCCGTTCCCCTGAACAGCCCGGCCGACCTCGAAGCCTTCGCCAAGTCGCTCTAATTCCAGGATATCAGATCATGTTCGATCTCACCGGCAAGACCGCCCTCGTCACCGGCGCCACGGGCGGCATCGGCGGGGCCATCGCCAAGGCCCTGCACGAGCAAGGCGCCCATGTCGTGCTCTCGGGCACCCGCGAATCGGCCCTGGCCGAGCTGAAGGCCCAGTTCGGCGAGCGCGTCTCGACCGTGGCGGCGAATCTCTCGGACGCCGAACAGGTCGACGGCCTGGTCGCCAAGGCCGAGGAAGCCGCCGGCGCGCCGCTGGACATCGTGATCGCCAACGCCGGAATCACCCGCGACGGCCTGATCGTCCGCATGAAGGACGAGGACTGGGACACCGTGATCAAGGTGAACCTGGAAGGCTATTTCCGCCTGGCCCGCGCGGCCGCCAAGGGCATGATGAAGCGCCGTTCGGGCCGGATTATCGGCATCACCTCGATCGTCGGCGTCACGGGCAACCCCGGCCAGACCAACTACGCCGCCTCCAAGGCCGGCATGATCGGCTTCTCCAAGGCCCTGGCCCAGGAACTGGCCAGCCGGAACGTGACGGTCAACTGCGTGGCTCCCGGCTTCATCGCCAGCCCCATGACCGACGCCCTGAACGAGCAGCAGAAGGCCGGCATCCTGTCGACCATCCCCGCCGGACGTCTGGGCGAGGGGAGCGATATCGCCGCTGCGTGCGTTTACCTCGCCAGTGACCAGGGCGGCTACGTCACGGGTCAGACCTTGCACGTCAACGGCGGCATGGCCATGATCTAGACGGGCCGTCTTTTCCTGGGCTCCGCGCCTTTCTGCTTGGAAAGACGAAAGCCCACATTTCTAATCGGACGTGCCGCTAGTCACTCGAAAAGGAACGTGATAGGCGGTGGCCCGACAATTCCCGTGGGGGCGAGGTTCGTCCGAGCCTCCCGCGGTACTGCAAGATTCAAAACGAGGGACTAACAGAATGTCCGACATTCTCGAGCGCGTGCGTAAGATCGTCATCGAGCACCTGGACGCCGATCCGGAAAAGGTCACCGAAAAGGCCAGCTTCATCGACGACCTGGGCGCCGACAGCCTCGACAACGTCGAGCTGGTCATGGCGTTCGAAGAAGAATTCGACATCGAAATTCCGGATGACGCCGCCGAGCACATCCAGACCGTCGGTGACGCCGTGAAGTTCATCACGGAAAAGACCGGCGCCTAAGGCGTCGGGTTCGCGTATTTCAGCGAACGGGACTATCAACCGCCGCGTCGCACGGGCTCTTGCCATCGTGCGCGCGGCGGTTTTCGTATGTGGCCGAGATTCGAGGTCGGGGGGCTGTCCGAGTCGTCAGCATCCCCATATGACCGCGATGCGAAGGTTGGGAGTGATCCATGCGTAGAGTTGTCGTCACCGGGCTTGGCCTCCTGACCCCTCTGGGTCAGGGCGTCGATGTCACCTGGAAGAACATCCTGGCCGGCAAGTCCGGCGCGAACAGGATCTCGGCCTTCGATCCGACCGAATACGCCTGCCAGGTGGCCTGCGAGGTTCCGCGCGTCGACGGTCGCGGCGGCGGCGGTCCGGACGTCGAGGGATCGTTCAACCCCGACCTGACCATGAGCCCGCGCGACCAGAAGCGCGTCGACGACTTCATCCTGTACGGCATCGCCGCCGCGGACGAGGCCGTGAAGGACTCGGGCTGGGTCCCGGAAACGGAAGAGGACAAGTACCGCACCGGCGTGATTCTCGGCTCGGGCATCGGCGGCCTGTCGACGATCGCCGACACGGCTCTCGAGCTGGAAGCCAAAGGCCCGCGCCGCGTCAGCCCGTTCTTCATCTCCTCGGCCCTGATCAACCTGATCTCGGGCCAGGTCTCGATCCGCTACGGCTTCAAGGGCCCCAACCACGCCGTGGTCACCGCCTGCGCCACCGGCGCCCACGCCATCGGCGACGCCACGCGCCTGATCAAGTACGGCGACGCCGACGTGATGATCGCCGGCGGCGCCGAAGCGGCCGTCTGCAAGGTCGGCATGGCCGGCTTCATCGCCTGTCGCGCCGTGGCCACCGCCTTCAACGACACCCCGGAAAAGGCCTCGCGTCCCTATGACAAGGACCGCGACGGCTTCGTGATGGGTGAGGGCGCCGGCGTCGTGGTGCTGGAAGAGTACGAGCACGCCAAGGCGCGCGGGGCCAAGATCTACGCCGAAGTCATCGGCTACGGCCTGTCGGGCGACGCCTATCACATCACCGCCCCGTCGGAAGACGGCGACGGCGGCTTCCGGGCCCTGTCGGCGGCCGTGAAGGACGCCGGCCTGGCGCCGTCGGACATCGATTACGTCAACGCCCACGGCACCTCGACCATGGCCGACGGCATCGAGGCCGGGGCCGTCGAGCGCTTCCTGGGCGACCACGCCAAGAACGTGGTGATGTCGTCGACCAAGTCGATGACCGGCCACCTTCTGGGCGCGGCCGGCGCGGTCGAGGCGATCTTCTCGGTCCTGGCGATCCGCGACCAGATCGCCCCGCCGACCATCAACCTGGACAATCCGGACGTGAGCGTCGCCATGAACCTGGCGCCGAACAAGGCCGTGCCGCACAAGATCGACGTGGCCGTGTCCAACAGCTTCGGCTTCGGCGGCACCAACGCCTCCGTCGTGTTCCGCAAAGTCTCGTGAGCCGGAAGCCCTCGCCGCAACGCCGGACCCCGCGGCCGGCGCCGAAGACGGGGGCTCCCCGCAAGGCCAATCCGCGCCGGCGCGAAACCGCGCCGGTCGGACGCCGCATCGCCGCCACGGGCGCGGGCCTGCTGACCATGCTGGGCCTGGCCGCGATGGTGGTGGTGCTGGCCGCCGTGTGGATCTACCAGGGCCCGGGGCCGGCCGCCCGTTCGGGCGACGTCACCACCGTCGTCTTGCGGCGCGGCGCCAGCCTGCCCGAGATCGCCTCCAGCCTGGAGCAGGCCGGGGTGATCCGCTCGTCGTCGCTGTTCCTGACCGCCGCCCAGACCACCGGCGCGGCCCGCAAGCTGAAGGCCGGCGAATACGAGTTCGCCTCCAAGGCCTCGCTCAGCCAGGTCCTGGCCAAGATCCGCGACGGCAAGATCGTCCGCCACCAGGTGACCATCGCCGAAGGCCTGACCTCGGACATGGTGGTCGACATCCTGATGCGGGCGCCCGAGCTGACCGGTACGGTCGCGACTCCGCCCGAAGGCTCCATCCTGCCCGAGACCTATCAGGTCCAGCGCGGCGAGGACCGTTCGGCGGTGCTGCAGCGGATGATGGACGACCGCGACGCCCTGCTGGACAAGCTGTGGGCCGCGCGCCAGCCGGGCCTGCCGTTCGAGACCAAGGACCAGGCCGTGACCATGGCCTCGATCGTCGAGAAGGAAACCGGCCTGGCCCGCGAGCGCCCGCACGTGGCGGCGGTGTTCATCAACCGCCTGCGCCAGGGCATCCGCCTGGGCAGCGACCCGACGATCATCTACGGCCTGACGCGCGGACGGCCCCTGGGCCGGGGCATCCTGCAGTCCGAACTGCAGCGCGAGACGCCGTACAACACCTATCTGATCACCGGCCTGCCGCCGACCCCGATCGCCAACCCGGGCAAGGCCGCTCTCGAGGCCGTGCTCAACCCGATGAAGAGCGACGACCTCTATTTCGTCGCCGACGGTACGGGCGGCCACGTCTTCGCCTCGACCTACGAGGAACACGAGCGCAATGTCGCCAAGTGGCGGCAGATCGAGCGCTCCAAGGCGGCCGGTCCTGTCACCTCCAAGACCCCGCTCGCCGGAGGGTAGGATGGCGCTGTCAGGCATGACCGGCTTCGCCCGCGTCGAGGGCTCGCACGGGGCCTGGTCGTGGGCGGTGGAGGCGCGCAGCGTCAACGGTCGCAACCTCGAGACCCGCTTCCGCGGCCCGCCGGGCTTCGAGGGCCTGGATCGCGCGGCCCGCGACGGCGCTCAGGCCCGCTTCCAGCGCGGCCAGCTGACCGTCAACCTGCAGGCCAAGCGCATCGAGGCCCAGGCCGCGGTGCAGATCAATGTCGAGGCGCTGGAGCGCTATCTGAAGGCCGGCGCGCCCTATGTGGCGACCGGCATGGTCGCCAAGCCCACCTTGGACGGCCTGCTGGCCCTGCGCGGCGTGATCGACGCCCGCGACGAGGACGACGCCGCCGAGGACCGCGCCGAGGTCGAGGCCGCCATGTCCGCCACGATCGCCCACGCCCTGGACGGGCTGAAGGCCGCGCGGCTGGAGGAGGGGGCCGCCCTGGCCCCGATCCTGACCGGCGCCGTCGACCGCATCGAGGCCCTGACCGTCCTGGCCTCGCAGGAGGCCGCCGGCCAGCCGGCCGTGCTCAAGGAGCGCTACGCCCGCAAGCTGACCGAGCTGATCGGCGAGGCCGCCTCGGAGGAGCGCATCGTCCAGGAAGCCGCCGCCATGGCCGTGAAGGCCGACGTGCGCGAGGAGCTGGACCGCCTGGCCAGCCACGTGACCGCCGCCCGCGCCCTGCTGGCCGCCGACGCGGCCGCCGGCCGTCGCCTGGATTTCCTCTCGCAGGAGTTCATGCGCGAGGCCAACACCCTTTGCAGCAAGTCGGCCCTGACCGCCTTGACCGCCCACGGCCTGGATCTGAAGGCCACGATCGAGCAATTCCGGGAACAGGTTCAGAATGTCGAATAACCCGCATGGACGCACGCGCGGCCTGCTGATGATGGTCGTGGCCCCGTCGGGCGTGGGCAAGACCTCGCTGACCCGCCGCCTGGTGGCCGACCACAACGACCTGCACCTGTCGATCAGCGCCACCACCCGCGATCCGCGCCCGGGCGAGCACGACGGCCGCGACTACCACTTCGTCACCCGCGACAAGTTCCAGGTGATGATCCAGGACGACGCCTTCCTGGAATGGGCCGAGGTCTACGGCAACCACTACGGCAGCCCGCGCGGGCCCGTCGTCGAGGCGCTGGAGCGCGGCGAGAGCGTGCTGTTCGACATCGACTTCCAGGGCGCGATGAAGGTCCACGCCCAGCTGCCGGACGACTCGGTGCTGATCTACGTCCTGCCGCCGTCGCTGGCCGAGATGAGCCGCCGCCTGCACGCCCGCAGCCAGGACAGCGAGGAAGTCATCGCCCGCCGCCTGTCGCGCGCCAAGGACGAGGTCGCCGACTGGGAGCGGTTCGACTACGTCATCCTCAACGACGACTTCGACAAGGCCTATTCGGACCTGGCCCACATCTACCACGCCGAACGCCAGAAGCGGGCCCGCAACCCGTGGATCGGCAACCTGGTGGCCGACCTGCTGAAGGAAGAGGTCTAGAGGGCTCGGCAAGCGTTGCCTTAAGTTCGCGCGTGGGTAGCATGCGAACATGAAAGCGCTTCGAACAATGCTCGCCGCCGCCGCGTTCGCCCTGGTCGCAGCCGGGGCCTGGGCGCAGGGCTTCGACTACGACGCCTTCCAGCCGACGACGCTATCGAAGGCCCGGGCCGAATTCGTCGAGGTCGCGAGCCAGCCCATCCCGGGCCGGCCGGGCGCGTTCCTGACCAGCTACTTCAATCAGGGCGGCCAACGTTGGCGGACCCCGGCGACCTATACCGGGCAATCACGTCCCCTCGACGCGGAAGAGCTGAAGTTCATCCGCGATTGGCTGAAGAGCAGCCAGCGCGAGAACCTCGCCGGCATTTTCACCGACAGCTATCTCTTCACCCTGGACGGCGCGGAGTACTGGCTGCCGGTCCAGGCTCCGGTCGCGACGTTTTTCCCGAAGGAACTCAGGGCTGGGGACAAGATCGACCTCTATCTGGTCGAGATCGGCGGTACGCGGCGCGGCGATCGCTGGCTCTGGCTGCCCCTGGTCTCCGAATTCCGGGCGATCGAGGAGGGGCGCTAGCTCGCCGATCAGGCCTCCAGCAACGCCCGCGCCAGGTCCTGGAACCCGGCCACGTCGATCGTCTCGGCCCGGGCGTCGGGATTGATCCCGGCCTTTTCGCACAGCGCCGCGCCGCCCAGGCCCTTGAGGCTGGAGCGCAGCATCTTGCGGCGCTGGCCGAAGGCGGCGGCGGTGATCTTCTCCAGGGCCGCGACCAGGGCCTTGTCGGGCGCCGGCTCCAGCGGGACCAGGCGCACCACGGCCGAGGCCACCTTGGGCGGCGGGGTGAAGGCGCGGGCCGGCAGGTCCATGACCACCTTGGCGCTGCAGACGGTCTGTGACACCACGGCCAGGCGGCCATAGGCGTCGTCATCCGTATCGGCGGCGATGCGGTCGGCGACCTCCTTCTGGAACATCAGGGTCATCGACAGCGGCCGATACGGGCCCGTCAGCCAGTTGATCAGCAGCGGCGTGCCGACATTGTAGGGCAGGTTGGAGACCATGTGGGCCGGGCCGCCGGCGATGGCGGCCATGTCCACCTTCAGGGCGTCGCCCTGGACGATGGTCAGGCGGCCGTCCGCCGCGGCGCCCAGTTCCTCCAGCAGCGGGATGAACCGCTTGTCCATCTCCACCGCCACGACGCGGGCGCCGGTCTCCAGCAGGGCGCGGGTCAGGCCGCCGGGACCGGGGCCGACCTCGATCACCACGTCGCCTTCGCCCACCTCGGACAGGCGGGCGATCTTGCGGGTGATGTTCAGGTCCAGCAGGAAGTGCTGGCCGAAGCTCTTGTTGGCCAGCAGGTCATGCTCGGCGAGAACCTCGCGGAGCGGCGGCAGGTCGGCGAGGCTCATCGGGACTCGAGGGTTCTAGCGGCTCAGATATCTGGAGACTCAGGCGATCGAGCGCCGGTCGGCGATCTCGGCGGCCAGGCGGATGGCGGCGATCAGGCTGTCGGCCCGGGCCAGGCCCCGACCGGCGATGTCGAAACCCGTACCATGATCGGGCGAGGTGCGCACGATCGGCAGGCCCAGGGTGACGTTCACCCCGGCCCAGAAGTCCAGCATCTTGACCGGGATCAGGGCCTGGTCGTGGTACATGCACAGCACCGCGTCGTAGGTGGCGCGGGCCTCGGCGTGGAACAGGGTGTCGGCGGGGGCGGGGCCCTTGACCTGCACGCCCTGCGCGCGAAGGGCCTGGACCGCCGGCTCGATGATCGCCGCCTCCTCGCCGCCCAGCGCGCCGCCTTCGCCGGCGTGGGGGTTCAGGGCCGCCACCGCCAGGCGGGGGACGGCGATGCCGAAGTCCTTGCGCAGGGCCTCGACCGTCACCAGGCCGGCGTTGACGATCGCCTCGACCGACAGGGCGGCGGGCACGGCCGACAACGGGGTGTGGATCGTCACGAGGGTGGCGCGCAGGTCGCGGGCCGCCAGCATCATGATCGGCCCGTGCGGCGGCTGGCGCTCGCCCACATGGGTCAGCTCGGCCAGGAACTCGGTGTGACCCGGAAAGGCGAAGCCGGCGTCGTAGAGCGGGGCCTTGGCGATGGGGGCGGTGACCAGGCCGGCGACGGCGCCGGACAGGGCCAGGCCGGCCCCGGTCTCGATCCAGCGGATCACCTGGGGCGCGTGGGCGCTGGACGGCTGGCCGGCCACGACGGGCGCCTGCAGCGGGATGTCGAGGACGGGTAGGGCCTCGCCGAACACCTTGATCGCCTCGACCGGTCCGGTGACGGGACGGACCTTCACCCCGCCGCCGGCCGAGGCCAGCAGCTGGGCGTCGCCCACCACCATGAACGTCGGCCCTTCGGCGCGCAGGACCGACCAGGCCTTGGCGATGATCTCCGGCCCGATGCCGGCCGGATCGCCCGCGCTCAGGGCAAGGGCGGTCGTCTTCACCGGGTCTCGATGGTCGCCGAGTTGCGCAGGTCTCGCAGGTAACGTTTGGAGATCAGCGCAAGCTGTTGGCCGCGCAGGCGATTTTCGATCTGATCGTGGGTTGGGGCCTGGGCGCCCGACTGGCGCTTGCCGCAGACCGCGATCAGGTGGAGGCCCGCGTCCGTGCGGATCGGGTCGGAGACCTGGCCGACCTTGAGGCTGTTGGCGGCTTCCTGGAAGGCGGGCGCCAGATCGGTGATCTCGGCTTCGCCCAGGTCGCCGGCGACCGCGCCGTCGACCTTGCCGGCCGTGGCTTCCAGGGTCTCGCAGCTGGTGATCTTCGGCTTCAGGTCGACCAGCAGCTTGTTGGCGGCGTCGACCTGGGCCTGGGGTGCGTCCTTGGGCAGGGCCACGGCCACCTGCTTGAGGTCGACCAGGGCCGTCTTCGCGCCCGAGCGCTTGTCGCGCAGATACAGGATGTAGACGCCGTCGCGCACCGGGATCGGGGCCGACAGCTGGCCGGGACGCAGCTGATCCAGCGCCGCGTCGACCTCGGGCGGCATCTCGCCGGGGCTGACCCAACCGGCGTCGCCGCCGTTGGCCGCGGTCGGCGAGGCCGAGAACTGACGGGCCACGGCCGGGAAGGGGGCGCCCTGCTGCATCTGGGAGATCAGCTGCTTGGCGCCGTTCTCGGCCACTTCCATGCCGCCCACGCGCTGGGCGTCGATGAACACTTCGCTGACCTGGTACTGCGGCTTGCTGGCGGCTTCCGCCTGGCGGCGCTCGAAGGCCTTGATCTGGTCGTCGCCGATGCGCAGGCGCGAGCCGTAGCGGCCGCTGATCCAGGCCTGCCAGCTGCTGTCGGCGCGGATCTGCGCCTTCCAGGTGTCGATTCCGACACCTTGGGCGGCCAGCTGCTGGGTCAGCTGGTCGGCCGTCATGTTGTTGCCCTTGGCGATGTCCTGGATCTGCTCCGCGACCTCCTGGTCGGTGGAGATGATCGTGATCTTCTGAGCCTTCTCGACCCGACGCAGTTCCTGCATCTGGACGTGCTCGTCGATCAGCGAGCGCAGGGCTTCCTGCTCCAGCTGGGGCAGGTTCTCCTGGGTCGGCTGCATGCCCGAGGTCACCATCAGCAGGCGCATGCGCTGCATCAGATCGTAGCTGGAGATGATGTCGTCGTTGACGACGGCGGCGACGCTTTCCGACAGCGGGTTGGCGCGCGGCGCGGCGGCCGCGGCGGGGGCGTCCGCCGACGGAGGCGCGGCCTCCTGGGCCTGGACCGCCGAACCAAGGCTCGCCACGGTCAAGGCGAGGATGGAAGCGGTGCAGGCCGCCAGTTTCGTCACGCTACGCGCAGACCGCATCGGTATTGTCGTTCCTCTAGACGCGTCCAAAGGAAGGCGCGCGCTTAATCGCGCGTCCCCCGACGCGGTGACATTCTAATCGCTGTACAGTGTGTCGCCCAATGTGGCGAGCGTTAGGCGCAGGACCACGGATTGATCCGCCCTCAGTTTCAGGCCGGCATTGGACGTCTGGGTGTAGCGATCCTCGTTCTGGTAGATCACATCCAGCCGGATGCAGTCGTCCTTGTAGTAGACGCCCAGGTCCCGCCGGGTCCACGACCACTTGCTGGCGTTGGCCGAAAGACCGAAGGCGCGGGCGTCCTGATAGGCGAGACGTCCGAGGGCGGTCACGCCCCAGTGCTCGCTGACCATGTAGTCGCCGATGAAGTCCAGGTTCTCCTGGCGCAGGCCCGAGGTGTCCTTGTTGTCCTTCAGGTAGCGCAAGGAGGCGAAACCTTTCGCGCCGGAATAGTCGAGGCCGGCCTCGAGGCGGTTGAGCTTGCTGGTGTCGTCGTCGAAACGCGCGCGGGTGAAGGCCGTGACGCCTCGGATCGGGGTGACGGTAGCCGCCACGATCCAGTCGGACGCCTTCTGGTCGAGGCCCGCGCGGGTGGGCATCAGCGGATCGACCTTGGTGCGCAGGCTGCGCCCGACGAGGACGCTGCCGCCGCGGCCGTCGGCGAACTTCACCGTGGCGCGGCCGCCAAGGTTCATGCGCGTGCCGCCTTCGTAGAGGTCGAAGCCGGGCGACTTGTTGACGTCGAACAGGTTGGTTTCGTCGAGCTCGAAGTTGGTGCTGTCTTCGTTGAAGTAGATCGGATTGCCGGCGGGATCGCGCGCCACGACGATCGGCACGCGCGAGCTGTCGGAGCCGGTGGCCAATTGGGCCAGAGGTTCGAGGACGATGCTGCCGCCACCCTTCAGGGGCTTGAAGAAGGGCATGCTCAAGTCAACGCCGGCGACGCCCAGGCCGCGCGAGTAGTTGATGTTGGTCGTCGTGTCGCCCGCGGCCAAGGCGCTGGGCGGCAGGAAGACGTCGCGGACGCGGTAGCTGTCGCCGCGCGCCTGCGCGAAGGGCTCCACGCGCACGCCCGGCCCCACGACGACGCTGGCGCGCCAGTCGCCCTCGATCGTGCCGCGCGCCGAGTCGACGCCGTCCTGGCCTTTGTAGGCCGCGTAGGCGTAGGGCGGCTCACCGAACTGGGATTCCGAACGGGTCAGGACCACGCCCGAGCCCTGGACGCGCAGGCGTCCGCCCAAAACGGGCGACTCCGGCTCCCAGCGCCCTTCCACCAGCGGGCCGATCAGGGGGAAGGCCCCGCTGTTCTCGAACTGGTTCGCCAGGCCGGTGGAGCTGACCTGCACGACGCGCAGCCCCTGGACGGACACCATCGAGGCCGAGAACCAGGACCGGTCCGACTGACGCGTGGCGTAGATCTGCGACATCAGGCGATGGTCGTCGCCCGTGAACATGCCGCGCTGCTGGTAGACGTCGCCGATGTCGTAGTCGTCGAAGATCAGCGCCTGCGAGGCCCGCTCGGCGGTGAAGCCCCACTTCCACTTCTCGTCGATGTCGAACGCGCCCTTGGCCAGGATGTAGCTCTTGGCCGTGGCCTCGCCGAAGCGGTCGCCGTGGTTGTCGAAGTCCTTGTCGTAGGTGGCGCCGACCCGCGCCTCGACGTAGCCCGAGTAGAAGCGCTTGCGGTAAGTCGCGTTCAGGAAAGGATTAACTTTCGTGTTGATTTGGGGACTTACGACCAAATCCTGAGACGGCGAGATCACGAACAGATAGGGCTGCTGGTAGACCAGGCCGCGCTTCTTCGAGACGCCGATCTTGGGCACCAGGAAGCCGGAGCGCCGCTCGGTCTCGGGATCCGGGTGCCAGAACACCGGCAGGTACATCAGGGGCGCGCCCCACATGCGGATCGTCGCGCCGTGGTAGTAGACTAGGTGCTTGGTCTTGTCCTGGACCACCTTGTCGGCCTGGATGCTCCAGGTCGGCTTCGGCTTTTCGGCGCACACCTCGCAGGGCGTGTAGATCGCCTTGTTCAGTTCGGTGATCTGGTCGTTGCGACGCACGGCGCTGTCGGCCGCGATCTTGATGTTCTTGTCCAGGCGGGCCGACACGTGGCGGGCGAAGCCGGCCTTCATGTCCTTGTCCATGGTCATGTCGTCGGCGAACTGGGCGGTGCCGTCGGCGTTGATCAGGGTCACGTGGCCGTGGGCGGTGATCACCTCGCTCTTGGTGTCGTAGACCACCTCGTCGGCGCGCAGGGTGCGCCCCTGGTAGCGGGCCTCGACGTCGCCGCGGGCGATCATCTTCTGATTGGCGTCGTCGCGGATCAGAAGGTCCGATTCCAGGTAGTAGCCGGTGTCGCCCAGGCCGTCGTCCACGGCCGGGGGCGGCGCGGGCGCGGCCGGGATCGTGGCGAGCGACTGCTGCGCCTGCGCCGAGCCGCTCAGGGCGAGCCAGGCCGCACCGGCCAGCAGGACCGCGCGGCTCTTCTCTTTCGCCCCCCAGCGAAGCTCCAACATCAACGACCTCGATCCCGACACAGACTCAACCATCCTCGGTATAGCAAAGCAGAGTCAGACCCGCCAAAAGCGCCACCACCGGCGGCGTCCAGGCGGCCATGACCGGCGTCAGCACGTCGGCCTTGCCCAATGCGCCACACAGCTCGTTAAAGAAGAAGAAACCAAAGCCCAGCGTCACGCCAGCCCCGGCCAGTCCCGCCAGCCCGCCCAGCCGCATCAGCCGCAGCGAGAAGGCGGCCGCCAGCACCGACATCGCCGCGAACAGCAGCGGCGTGGCCAGGACCTGCTGCAGCCGCAGACGGAAGGGGATCGACGAGAAACCCGCCGCTTCCGTGCGCTTGATCGTGTCGGGCAGCCGCCAGACGGCGATGGCCTGCGGGTTGTTGAACCGCTCGGACGCCGTGCGGTCGTCCAGGTCGGACGGCATGGTGTAGGTCTCGGAACGGATCGCGCCGGCGCCCGGCATGGCCACCCGCACCCCCGACAGCTGCCAGAAGCCCGGCTCCAGCCGCGCCTCGTCCGCCTCGATGCGGCGGGAGAACTGCAAGGTGCCGTCCGGCTGCACCGCGTATTCGAACAGCGAGACGCCGCGCAGGCGGACGCTGCCGTCGACCTGATCCCGGGCCCGCGCCCGGATGACCACCTGGGTCTTCTCGTTGCCCTGGCGCAGCCACAACCCCTTGGGCGCGGCCTTCAGGTAGGTCTCCATCAGCGCGTCGCGGGAGGCCTCGAACTGGGCGCTCATCGCCGAGGTCAGCGGGTTGAGCAGGGTCAGGGTCACCAGGCCCATCACGAAGGCGGCGACGGCGGCGGGCATGATGAAGCGCCAGGCCGACACCCCGGCCGCCCGCATGGCGATCAGCTCGCTGCGCCGGTTCAGGCCGACGAAGGCGCCCAGGGTCCCGAACAGGAAGATGAACGGCGTCAGCACCAGGATCGTGGCCGGCGCCTGCAGCACGGTCAGGAACAGCAGCTGGGCGAAGCCCACCTCGGCCCGGGTGCCGACGTTCTTGGAGATGTCGACGAAGGCGATCAGCATGACCAGCACGCTGACGACCGCCAGGGCGGCGGCCAGCCCCCCCAGGGTCTTGCGGAGCACATAGCGCTCGATCATGCCGATGCCGATCATCCGACCCCCAGCGGCTGGAGATCTTCGTGCGCCCCGATCGCGATGTAGCGCTTGACCTTCTGGCGGAAGATCTGGGCCAGCCCCCACCAGATCGCGGCCAGGGGCACCGCGTACTGCAGCGGGTTGAGCCAGAGGTCGTTGTCGCAGGCGGCCTTCACGCCGAAGCCCAGGATCTGGACCATGGCGGCGGCCGCGCCGACCAGGGCGATCCGCTTGCCGTAGCCCATGCGGCTGAACGAACCGCCGATCACCGCCGCCACGGCCATGGACATCATGGCCAGGTTGTAGAGCGGGCTGGCCAGCCGCCAGTGGCCTTCCGACAGCAGCTTCTCGCGGTTCTGCTTCTCCCAGTCCTGGGTGAGGTCGGGGAAGAACAGCTCGTGCGGATAGCGGTCGCCGATCTTGTAGTGCAGCAGCTCGTCGCTTTGGAACAGCGAGCTGAGGTCGAAGGTGTATTCGTCCCAGGACAGGTACTGCAGCACGCCCGCGCTGGAGAACTCCTGGTTGGAGCCCTTGCGCAGGATCAGCACCGGCAGGCCCTTGCGTTCGGCGATGACGCCTTCGCGGGCGGTGTAGGTGACGGCGCCGCCGTTGGCCTTTTCCTGGTGGATGAAAAGGTTGTGGATGATCTGGTCGCGGTCGATCGTCTGGGCGTAGACGGTCAGGCCCGGGCCCGGCTCGGTGAACTCGCCCGGACGCACCAGGGTCGAGGCCAGGTCGGACTTGATGTCGAAGAAGGTCTCGCGAATCGCCCGCGAGCTCCACGGCGCCGCCCACAGGCTCATGACCAGCGAGATCAGGGTCGCGAACACGGCCAGCCGCATGGCCGGCGAGATCACGCGCCAACGGCTCATGCCGCCCGCGAAACAGACCACGATCTCTTGCTCGGTGTGCAGACGATTCAGCGCCACCAGGGTGGCCACGAACAGGGCGATCGGTAGAATCATCGACAGCAGCTGGGGCAGGGCCAGGGCGATGATCTTCAGGAAGACCGTCGCGCTCTGGCGCTGCTCGATCAGGACGTCGAACTCCGACAGGCTGCGCGCCAACAGGGCGAGCGCCACCAGGGCCAGGGTCGCCAACAGCGTCGGGCCCAGCAGCTGGCGGAAAAGATAGCGTTCGATCAGGCGCATCGACGTTGGGGCAGGGGACCGGCTCGAAGGGGGACGACTGGGGCGGGAAAGACGGAGTCGCGCGGCGCGCCCCCAGGACGGGTCCCTTCTACACGGCGTGTTCGCGTGCGCACAACCGCTCAAGTCAGGCGAGAAAGCGGCGTTCGTTGCCATTCGGCGCCCGCCGCGCCGACGAGCCCGACGATTGGTGCTTTTCTTCGGTTCGGGTTTGCGTCAATCCAACGGCTGAAGGTCCCGCCAGGGCTCCATCGGTTTTCAGGAGCGCGCCATGCGTATCGAGTTCGTCACCGCCGACACCCAAGCCGGCGCCAACGCCGCCCTGGCGGTCCTGGCCTACGAGGCCGCCGCCCTGTCGCCGGAGGCCAAGGCCGTCAACGAGGCCACGGGCGGCGCCCTGGCCCGCGCGATCGCCGGCGGGCGCTTCACCGGCGCCAAGGGCCAGACCCTGGACCTGATCGCCCCCGCCGGCCTGGACGCCGCCCGCGTGCTGCTGGTCGGTGTCGACGGCGATGGCGCGGTCGAGCCCGAAACGGTCGAGGTCGCCGCCGGCCACGCCTTCCAGGCGCTGAAGGCCTCGGGCGTCACCGAGCTGGTGTTGAAGCTGGGCGGCGACGCGGAGACGGCGGCCCGCGCCGCCTTCGGCGTCAAGCTGGCGGCCTATCGCTTCGACAAGTACCGCACCACCGAGAAGGCCGAGAAGAAGCCCTCCGTCGGCGTGGTCAAGGTGGCCGCCGCCGATCCGGCCAAGGCCCAGAAGGCGTTCGCCGGCCTGGAAGCCCTGGCCGACGCCGTCCTGTTCAGCCGCGACCTGGTCTCCGAGCCGGCCAACATCCTGCACCCCGAGGAATTCGCCGCCCGCGTGAAGGGCCTCGAAAAGCTCGGTCTCGAGGTCGAGGTCCTGGGCGAGGCCGAGATGGCCAAGCTGGGCATGGGCTCGCTGCTGGGCGTGGGGCAGGGCAGCGTCCGCGAGAGCCAGCTGGTGGTGATCAAGTGGCTGGGCGCCTCCGACAAGTCGGCCCAGCCGGTGGCCTTCGTCGGCAAGGGCGTCTGTTTCGACACCGGCGGCATCTCGATCAAGCCGGCCGACGGCATGGAGGACATGAAGTGGGACATGGGCGGCGCGGCCGCCGTGGCCGGCGTCATGCACGCCCTGGCCGGCCGCAAGGCCAAGGTCAACGCCATCGGGATCCTCGGCCTGGTCGAGAACATGCCCGACGGCAACGCCCAGCGCCCCGGCGACGTGGTCACCTCGATGTCGGGCCAGACCATCGAGGTCATCAACACCGACGCCGAAGGCCGCCTCGTCCTGGCCGACGCCCTCTGGTACTGCCAGGACCGCTTCAAGCCCAAGTTCATGATCGACCTGGCCACCCTGACCGGCGCGATCATCATCTCGCTGGGTAACGACCTGGGCGGTTTGTTCAGCAATAACGACGGCTTGTCGGAAAAACTTCTCGCCGCCGGCAAGGCCGAGCGCGAGCCGCTGTGGCGCCTGCCCATGCCGGCCGCCTACGAGAAGCAGATCGAAAGCCCGATCGCCGACATGAAGAACATCGGCGGTCGCCCGGCCGGTTCGATCACCGCCGCCCTGTTCCTGCAGAAGTTCGTCAACGGCCTGCCGTGGGCCCACCTGGACATCGCCTCGGTGGCCTGGAAGAAGCCCTCGACCGACCCGACCGTCCCGGACGGCGCCGTGGGCTTCGGCGTGCGCCTGCTGAACCGCCTGGTGGCGGACTCCTACGAAGGCTGACCTTGACCGACGCGTCCTGCGACATCTGGTTCTACCACCTCGAGCGCAGCCCCTTGGAAGAGGTGCTGCCCGGGCTGCTGGAGAAGACCCTGGGACGCGGCTGGCGGGCCCTGGTGCGCGGCGGCGACCCCGCCCGCCTGCGCGCCCTGGACGCCCATCTCTGGACGTTCCGCGACGACAGCTTCCTGCCGCACGGCCTGGACGACGAGCCGATGGCCGACCGCCAGCCGGTGCTGCTGACCGACAAGCTGGACAACCCGAACGGCGGTCAGGCGTTGTTCCTGCTCGACGGGGCCGAGCCGGGCGATCTTTCGGCGTTCGAACGCTGCATCCTGCTGTTCGACGGTCGTGACGAGGAGGCCCTGCGCCTGGCGCGGGGTCGGTGGAAGGCCTTCAAGGGCGCGGGGCATCCCGTGTCCTACTGGCGCCAGGGCGCCGAGCGCGGATGGGAGAAGCAGGCATGAAGCGTTTCGCGTTGGGTGGCGTCATCCTGATCCTGGCCGCCTGCTCCAGCGCGCCGCCGCCGCCCGCACCCATGCCGCCGCCGGCCACCCCGACCGCGCCGCCGGCCATCGCGTTGCCCAAGCCGCCCGAGCCCGAGAAGGACCAGTGCGGCCTCAAGGACGCCCAGGCCTTCGTCGGCAAGAACCGCACCGAGCTGCCCGCGCCGGTCGATCCCTCGCGCTGGCGCGTGGCCTGCACCACCTGCCCGGTGACCATGGACTACCGGCCCGACCGGCTGAACATCCTGTTCAACCCGGACACCGGCGTCGTCCAGCAGGTGAAGTGCGGCTAGGACCGCCACGCTTTCAATCAAGGGCCGTTCGCGACGCCAGGCGTGGGGCTAGACCCTAGGGTACGTGGGTGTTTCGCCCGATGGCTCAGCCCCGGGTGAAGTGGCAGCGTGGCCGTTATGGGCTTCGCGTTCCGTCATCTCCTGTGGCTTCCGCTCGCGGCGATCGCGGGCGCATCCCCCGCCTTGGCGGAGATCGATCAGGACATCCTGGCGGTGCGGACCGAGGTCCGCCCGCAATGCCGGGTCCAGGCCGGCGACCTGGACCTGGGCCTCTACCATCCCGACCAGCCCTCGCGGGCCACGTCCTCGATCGAGCTGCAGTGCACGCCGGGCGTGGCCGCGCGGATCGCCCTGAGCGGGGGGCAGACCGGCGACCCGATGAACCGCGCCATGCAGGCCAAGGGCCAGCTGCACTACCAGCTCTACAAGGACGAGGCGCGCACCCAGGTGTTCGCCGATCGCAACAGGACCGAGATGCAGGACCTGAAGACGACGGGGCTGCCGCAGCGCGTCCTGGTCCACGGCGAGGCGCCGGCCGGACAGCCGGTCCCCGAAGGGACCTACGTGGACATCGTCGTCGTCACGGTCACCTATTGAAAGGACATGCCATGCGATCCCTAACCCTGCCGGCGTTCCTGGCCATGGTCCTGAGCATCCTGGGCCTGCTGCTGGGCGCCCGCCAGGCGGCGGCCCAGACCGCCACCGACACCTTCCAGGTCAGGGCCCAGGTCACCAAGACCTGCACGGTCGTGGCCAACGACCTGGACTTCGGCATCTACAATTCCTCGCAGCAGAGCCGCGCCTCGTCCGACATGACGGTGCAGTGCACCCCGCTGACGCCCTTTGCGGTCGAGGTCGGCGCCGGCGGTTCCGGCAACCGCAACGACCGCTGGATGAACGGTCCCGGCGTCAACCGGCTGCGCTACGGTCTCTACAAGGACGGCGGCTACACCCAGCCGATGATGACCACGGGGTCCGACTTCACCGGCCAGTCCGATCCCCAGGGCACCCCGATCCGGTACCAGATCTACGGCCAGATCGTGGCCAACCAGAGCGTTCCGGCCGGTGACTATCTCGACACCGTGACCGTGACCGTCACCTACTGAGGGAGAAGGGCGATGAAGGCATTTTGGGCTGGCGCCGCCGCGGTCGCCCTGTTCGCCTCGACCCTGGCGGCCGCGCCCCCGGCCGCCCTGGCGGGCTCTGTCGAACTGTCGCCGATCACCCTCCAGATGGTGGGCAAGGAGCGCACCACGACCTTGCGGGTCCGCAACACCGAGGCCCAGCCGATCACGCTTCAGCTGCGCGCGGTGGACTGGGATCAGCCGAAGGGCGAAGACGCCTACACCCGGTCCCAGACCCTGGCGGTCAGCCCGCCGGTGTTCACCCTCAAGCCCGGCGAGACCCAGACAGTGCGCGTCGTCGTCGAAGGGGTGGACGCGGTCAAAACCGAGAAGGCCTATCGCCTGATCCTGGACCAGATCCCGGAGAGCCACCTCAAGGGCGACGCGGGGGTCGTCGTGCCGATCCGGGTGCTGCTGCCGGTGTTCCTCACCCCGTCGGCCAGCTCGCGGCCCAAGCTGTCCTGGTCGCTCAGCGCCTCGCCATCGGGCGGCGTGCTGACCGCGAAGAACACCGGCGACGCCCGCGAACGGCTGGTCGGCCTGAAGGTGACCAGCGGCGCGACGGAGATCTCGAACGAGCAGGGCCTGAGCGGCTACGTCCTGGCCGGCTCCAGCCGGACCTGGCCCTTGAGCGGGGCGGGGGCGGGGACGGCCAAGGTCTCGGTCACCGGAGAGGGTCTCTTCGAGCCGATCAAGGCCGACGTCTCGCCCTAAGCCGCACCGATGGGATCGTGGCGGCGCGGGGCCTTGGCGATGAGCTTGTGGGCGGTCGCCGCCGTCGCTGGGCGGGCCCAGGTTCCGCCCCAGCTTCCGCCGACCTCGGCGATCCCGGAGGCGACGATCGATCCCACCGCGCCGATGACCTACTATCTCGACGTGCGGATCAACGACTGGCCCGTGCGGCTGGTGGCCAGGTTCCGGGACGAGAAAGGCCGTCTTTCCCTGCCCGCCGACCAGTTCGAAGGCCTGGGCTTCCGCCTCGACGAGGCCTGGGTGACCCGGGAGGGCGAGGCGCGGCGGGTCTATCTCGACAAGGTTCCCAACCTGTCCTGGCGGGTCGATTCCAAGGCCCAGACCATCGCGATCGCCGCGCCGTTCGAGATCCTGTCGCCCGAACAGCTCGCTGTCGCGCCCGCCCCCCAGCACGTCCAGGCGCAATCGGGACGCGGCGCGCTTCTCAGCTACGACCTGTACGGCGAATGGGCCGCCAAGCCCAACGAGGGCAGCTATGGCCGCAGCCTGAGCTCGGCCCTGGAGGCGCGCCTGTTCTCCTCGCGCTACACCCTGGTCTCGACGGGCGCCGTCAGCTGGTCGGAAGCCGCCGCCCAGGCCATCCGCTACGAAAGCTACCTGGCCTTCGACGACCAGGACCGGGCGCGCACCCTGCGGATCGGCGACGGCACAAGCCGCGCCCTGAACTGGAGCCGGAACCTGCGTTTCGGCGGCGTCCAGTATCAGCGCAACTACAGCCTCCGCCCGGACCTCGTCATGACGCCGCTGCCGGAGTTCACCAGCGGCGTGACGACGCCGTCGACGCTGGACCTCTACATCAACGGCGTGAAGCGCTATTCCGGCAACGTGCGGCCGGGCGCCTTCCAGCTGGGCCAGCTGCCGGTCCTGACCGGCGCCAACAGCGTCACGGTCGTCGTCACGGACGTCGACGGGCGCGAGCGCGCCGTGAACCTTCCGTTCTACATGAACACCCAGATGCTGGGGCGGGGGATCACCGACTTCAGCTTCGAGGCCGGAGCGGTGCGCGAGGACTTCGGCATCGCGAGCGGACACTACGGCCAGACCTTCGCCTCGGGCGTCTGGCGACGGGGCCTGTCCGACGCCCTCACCCTGGAGCTCCACGGCGAGGCCGCCAAGGGGCTGGCCATGGGCGGCCTTTCGTTCGGCGGAGCCGTGCGGGACCTGTTCGCGGTCGGCGGATCGTTCGCGGTCAGCCACAGCCCGGACGGCGACGGGACCCTGTGGGCCATCGGCTTCGACCGCACGACGCCCAGGTTCAGCTTCATCGGCCGCCACGAAGAGGCCTCGGCCGGCTTCAAGGACATCGCCGCCGTCGCGGACGAACCGCACACGCGCAAGCGCGACAGCGCGGCCATCGGCCTGACCCTGGGCAGGAGCGGGACGCTCAACGTCGCCTATGTCTCCGAGACCCGGGCCGACGGCGTGAAGACGCCCGTGGCCACCGCCAGCTACTCCGCCGACCTGTTCCATCGCCGCGCCCGCCTGATGGTCACCGGCTACGGCGTCCTCGACGAGCACGACCAGTGGGGCGTCGGGGTGACCCTGTCTGTGCCCCTGGGCCAGCGGGGCCTGCTCACCGCCGGCGCGCACGAGCGGCCGGAAGGCCGGTCCTATGAACTGGAGGCGCGGGGCACGACGATGGACGACCGCCTGATCTGGCAGGTGCGCGACGTGGAGGGGCCGGCCCCGAACCGGTCGGCGGAGCTGCGCTGGGACGGCTCGACCCTCGACGGCCAGGTGCGGGTCCGCAACGACGAGGTCACCACCACCCTGCAGGTCGAGGCGGCCCAGTCCCTGGTGCTGTTCGACGGCCGCGTGTTCGTGGCCGATCGGGTCGACGACGCGTTCGCGGTCGTGCGGGTGGGGAAGAACGCCGGCGTCGAGGTGTTCCGCGAGAACCAGCCGGTCGGCCGCACCGACGCGAGCGGCCGGCTGTTCGTGAACCATCTGCGCGCCTACGAGAGCAACGGCCTGTCGATCGATCCCGCCGGCCTGCCGCTGGACGCGGTCCCGGAGACCACCAGCAAGACGGTCGCGCCCCGCCGCGGCGCCGGCGCGCCGTTGGTCTTCGAGGTCGTCGAGGAACGCTCGGCCCTGGTGACCCTGATGACCAAGAGCGGATCCGCGCCGCCGGCCGGCGCCGAGGTCTATCTGGGCGACCGCATGTTCCCCCTGGGCTACGGCGGCGAGGTCTACTTGCGGGGGCTGGCGGTCGGGCGCAACGTGATCCGGGTGCTGTGGCGCGAGCACGATTGCGAGGTGGTCGTCACGGTTCCGGATCAGCCGGGCGAGATCGTCAAGCTGGGACCCTACACATGCGCGCCTTGATCGCCCGAACAGCGTCCGCCGCAGCCGTGGTCCTGGCGCTTGGCCCCGTCCTGGTCCCGGGGTCCGCCGCCGCCCAGTCCCACGCCGGAGCCTGCAACATCACGGTCCTGGAGCTGTCGTTCGGCGAATACGACGTCTTCGCCTCCAACCGGACGCGGGCCGTCGCGCGGGTGAAGGTGGACTGCGGGGGAGCGAGCACCAAAATCCGGCCGACGATCGAGCTCAGCGCCGGCATGTCGCAGGATTTCGGCCGCCGGACCCAGGTCTCGGGCGCCAATGTGCTGGTCTACAACATCTACGCCGACCAGGCCCTGACCCGGATCGTCGGCGACGGCTCGTCCGGAACGACCGTCCTGTTCCCCGAGCTTGCCGGCGGCCCGGGCGGGAGCGTCAGCAGCGTCGACCTGTACGGCGCGATCGAGCCGCGACAGTTCGTACCACCGGGTTCATACTTCGACACCGTATACGTGACGTTGACCTTCTAGGAGGTTGGATGAGCCATGATCTCGGTTCTCGTCTCCGTCCTCGCCGTCGCCGCCGTCGCCGGCTCCGGCGCCCAGCCTTCCAGGCCCGCCGCGGCTTCTGGCTTGATCGGCACAGGCCAGATGACCGTGCGGGCGAAGGTCGTCGATCGCTGCACGGTCGGTCCCGGCGGCGCGGTCTGCCAGGGCGGCGCGACAGTCAGGCCGCTGCCCGTCGACCAGCCCACGACCGTGCGGGTCGACATCGTCTTCTGACGATCTAGACAACGTTGTCATCGACGACCTAAAGTGGCCTGACCAGTTCGCCCGCGAGAGGCGACGTCGGGAGGTCCGTCCAGATGAAAGCCTTGTTCGCCGCCGCGGCTTCGCTCGCGCTCCTGTCCGCCCTGGGGTCGAGCGGGCCGGCCCTGGCCGACGGCTACCTCCGGGCCAAGGACAAGCGGATCGTCGACGAGACCGGCCGGCCGGTGATCCTGCGCGGCATGGGCCTGGGCGGCTGGATGCTGCAGGAGGGCTACATGCTGCGCCTGGGCGACCTGGGCCGAGGCCAGGAGCACGTGATCCGCGCCGAGACCGCCAAGCTGGTCGGCCCGCAGCGCGAGGCCGCCATCCACCAGGCTTGGCTCGACAACCACACCACCAAGGCCGACATCGACGCCATGGCCGCCATGGGCTTCAACTCGGTGCGCCTGCCCATGCACTACGGCCTGCTGACCCTGGCCGCCGACCAGGAGCCGGTCCCCGGCCAGGACACCTGGAAGGAGGACGGCTTCAAGCGGATCGACGACCTGCTGGCCTGGACCAAGGCCAACGGCATGTACCTGATCCTGGACCTGCACGCCGCGCCGGGCGGGCAGGGCAACGACCTGCCGATCGCCGACCGCGATCCCGCCAAGCCCTCGCTGTGGCAGAGCCCCGAAAACCGCCGCAAGGTGGTGGCCCTCTGGCGCAAGCTGGCCGCCCGCTACAAGGACGAGCCGGCGATCGGGGCCTACGACCTGCTGAACGAACCCAACTGGGACTTCGACGGTCAGTATGGTCCAGGAGGGGGAGGCGACCACGGCTGCAAGGACGAGAAGCAGACGGCCCTGTGGGACTACTACAAGGAACTGACGGCGGCGGTCCGCGAGATCGACAAGCGCCACATGATCATCCTCGAGGGCAACTGCTGGGGCAATAACTACAAGGGCCTGCCCGCCGTTTGGGACAACAACATGGCCCTGTCGTTCCACAAATACTGGAACGTCAATGACGAGGCCTCGATCGCCACGGTCCTGAAGCTGCGCGAGGACACGGGCCTGCCGCTGTGGCTGGGCGAGAGCGGCGAGAACTCCAACGCCTGGTTCCGCGACGCCATCGCCCTGGTCGAGAAGCACGAGATCGGTTGGGCCTTCTGGCCGCTGAAGAAGATCGGCTTCAACCAGCCGCTCGAAGTGACGCCCAATCCCGGCTACGCCAAGCTGGTCGACTACTGGACCAAGGAGGGCCCCCAGCCGACCGCCGACGAGGCCTATGCGGCCCTGATGACCCTGGCGTCCAAGGATGTCCGGTTCGAGAACAACATCCGCCACGACGACGTGGTCGACGCCATGATCCGCCAGCCGCACGACGAGACGACGCGGCCGTTCAAGGATCACCGGATCGGCGCCAAGGGCGAGACCTTCGCGGCCGTCGACTACGACCTGGGCGCCCTGGGCCAGGCCTATGCGGACAAGGACACGGCCAACTACCACGTCTCGACCGGCGGCCAGCGCACGTCGTGGAACAACGGCCGCACCTATCGCAACGACGGCGTCGACATCGCCCGCGAGGCCGACGGGACGCCGTATGTCGAGGACTTCGTCGACGGCGAGTGGCTGAAGTACACGGTCGTGGTCGACAAGGCGGGGACCTACGACCTGGCCGTCTCGGCGCGCGGCGAGGGCGGCAAGCTTTCGGCCGCGGTCAACGGCGAGGCGGCGGGGGCGACGGTCACGACGCCCGCAGCGTGGACGACGGTTCGCCTATTGAAGGTGAACTTGCTGGCGGGCCGGAACACCGTGGTGTTGCGTGCGAACGGCGCGGCGGGGCAGGTTCGAAACCTGTCCCTCAAACCCCACTAACACCGCTCATCCCGGCGAATGCCGGGACCCAGATGGAATGGCTTTGAGGCTGACGCCAAAAGCGCTGAAGCCATCCAATCATCCACCCAGCCATAGGATCTGGGTCCCGGTGTTCGCCGGGATGAGCGGATGGAATAAAGGAAGCCCTAGCGCGTTCCCACGCCCGGATAGAGCGCCGGTTCGCCGTCGAAGACACCCAGATAGCCCAGCTCGCCCAGCAGCGGGGTCATGGTGTCGGCGTAGTCGTCGGCGTGCTTGAGCAGGGGCGCCGGACGGCCGGTCTGGTCCTGCAGCCGGTAGACGGTCCACATCTTGCCGCGCGGGGCCGGGGCGCCGGGCTGCAGGTAGCGATGCTCCCAGCCGACCAGGGCCGGGCTGCGACCGACCTCGACGTCGAACGGGCGATCGCGGAAGGCCAGGTCCATGTCCAGGCGCATGGCGTCGGCCAGACGCTGGTCCAGCCATTCGCCAAAGGCCGCCAGCACCGAGGTGGCCGACAGGCCTTCGGGATTGGCGACGATGTGGTTTCGGGACGCGGTTCCTGAACTCATGCGAGCAGGAATACGCCTGGGGTCTCTCGTTTTGGCTAAGAGACGTGGTTCACGGCGATTAACCAAGGGTTGTGCAGAAACCGCCCCCGCGATTTTGCCCAAGCTGGGCAATAAACGCCGGCCAAGCTTGCCTGGTCATACAACGTCGCGTTGATTTTCCGATGGATTTTCCTCGGCACGACCATTGCCCCCGTCCGGCCAGCGAAACCGGAGATCGAGCGATGACGATCGGCGCGACGAATTCGACGAGCGGCCTTGCGCGGATCCTCGCGGCGGCCGGCTCCTCGCCCAGGGATGGGATTCCGGTCAGGGAGCTGAAGCGCATCGACGCCTCCATGATCAAGCCGCTGTCCGCCCGCATGGCGCCGGTGGCGGTCGCGCCGTCGCTGATCGATCCGACCAGCATGCTCAATGCGATGAAGGACGCCGGCGTCACGTCCGACGACGATCCATCCAAGCTGTTCGCCGAGGTCTACAAAGACGGCAAGGTGGTGGCGCGGCTCTACAACGGCGGTTCGGCGACCACCTACGGCCAGGCCCAGGGGATCGTCACCGGCGAGAACGAGCCCTACGAGGGCGGTCCGCAGCTGGCCCAGTGGCGCGCCGCCAAGATCGCCAAGGCCCTGGGCGGAACCGTCAAGATGGCCGACACCGCCCAGACCCAGTCGCAGTGGGCGGTCACCTTCGCGGCCGAAAGCGCCAAGCGCGACCAGGCCATGGCCCCGTACCGCGCGGCCATGGAGGCCTTCCGCGCCCAGATGGACGCGTGGGCCTCCCAGACCTCCCAGGCCTCGACGACCGCCTAGGCCTAGCCTTCGGCTTCCGCCAAGGCCTCGGCCAGCTCCATCCAGGTCGCCTCGGCCTCGTCCAGCTTGGCCTTGGCGTTGTCGCGGCGCTTGGTCAGCTCGGCCACCTTGGCCGGGTTCTTGTAGAGCTCCGGATCGGCCAGCTGGGCGTCCAGCTCGCTGAGCTGGCGGGTCTGGCGGGTGACGACCTGCTCGGCGGCCTCGATCTTGCGCTTCAGCGGCTCGACGGCGACGGACTTCTTCGCCGGCGCGGCGGGCTCGGCCTTGGCCGGTTCGCGGTCCACCTGGGTGGGCTTCACCGCCTGCTTGGCGCGCTCCAGCACGAACTTGGCGTAGTCGTCCATGTCGCCGTCGAACGGCTTGACCGAGCCGTCGGCGGCCAGCCACAGGCGGTCGGCGACCAGCTCCATCAGCGAGCGGTCGTGGGTGATCAGGATCACCGCGCCCTCGTAGTCGTTCAGGGCGTCCAGCAGGGCCCGGCGGCTGTCGATGTCCAGGTGGTTGGTCGGCTCGTCCAGGATCAGCATGTGCGGCGCGTCCATCGCCACCAGGTTCAGCAGCAGGCGCGCGCGCTCGCCGCCCGACAGGCTGTCGACCTTGGTCTCCTGCTTCTCGAAGCCCAGGCCGAACTGGGCCAGTTTCGAGCGGCGCGAGCTCTCCGAGGCTTCCGGCATGGCGCGGCGGATGATCTCCAGCGGCGTGTCCTCGGGGTCCATCGCCTCGATCTGGTGCTGGTGGAACCAGCCGACCTTCATCTTCTTGTCGCGGTGGAACTCGCCGGTCTGCACGCCCAGCGCCCCGGCGATCATCTTGGCGAAGGTCGACTTGCCGGCGCCGTTGACGCCCAGGAGACCGATGCGGTCGTCCAGGTCCATGCGCAGGTTGAGGTTCCTGAGGATCGCGCGGCCCGCCTCGTAGCCAACGGCGGCCTTCTCCAGCCGGATCAGCGGCGGGGGCAGGGGCTTGGGCGGCGAGGGCAGGGTGAAGGGCGCGACGCGCTCCTCGATCGTGGTGGCCACCGGCTCCATCTTGGCCAGGCGCTTCATGCGCGACTGAGCCTGGGCGGCCTTGGAGGCCTTGGCCTTGAAGCGGTCGACGAAGGCCTGCAGGTGGGCGCGCTCGGCGTCCTGCTTGGCCTTGGCCGACAGCTGCAGGCGCGCCTTCTCGGCGCGGCGCTTCTCGAAGTCGTCGTAGCCGCCGGTGTAGAGCTCCAGCTTGCCGCCGGCCAGGTGCAGCATGTGGGTGCAGCTGTTGTTGAGCAGCTCGCGGTCGTGGCTGACGATCAGGGCGGTGTGCGGGTACTTCTGGAGCCTGGCTTCCAGCCAGAGCGCGCCTTCCAGGTCCAGATAGTTGGTCGGTTCGTCCAGCAGCAGCATGTCCGGCTCGGCGAACAGGGCCGCGGCCAGGGCCACGCGCATGCGCCAGCCGCCCGAGAACTCGGCCATCGGCCGGCTGAGATCGTCCTGGGTGAAGCCCAGGCCCACCAGGATTTCCGAGGCCTTGGCCGGGGCGGCGTCGGCGTCGATCTCGATCAGCCGGGCCCAGATCTCGCCCATCTCCTCCGGCTCGGCCGTCTCCAGGCGGGTCAGCAGGCCGTGGCGCTCCTCGTCGGCCTCCAGCACCGTCTCCAGCAGGGTGAAGGGCGTGGCCGGGTGCTCCTGGTCCACGGAGCCGACGCGGGCGCTCTTGGGCAGGCTGATCTCGTCGTCGCCGGCCTGCAGGTGGCCGAGGATCAGCTTGAACAGCGTGGACTTGCCCACCCCGTTGCGGCCGATCAGTCCGACCTTGGCCCCGGGGGGCAGAGTCACGCTGGCGTGGTCGAAGAACCGCCGACCCCAGGCGTCGAAGGTCAGGTCGTTGATCTGCAGCATTTGATTTTAAGGTTACGCGGCGGGTTGGCGGGGAGGAGGCGCCCGGCTATAAGCCCGCAACCTCCCAATCTACAAACTTTCTCTGTGAGATTTTCGGATCATGACCGAACGCACCTTCTCGATCATCAAGCCCGACGCCACCCGTCGCAACCTGACCGGCAAGATCAACGCCGTGATCGAGGAAGCCGGCCTGCGCATCGTGGCCCAGCGCCGCGTGAAGCTGACTGAGGCCCAGGCCAAGAAGTTCTACGAAGTCCACGCCGAGCGCCCGTTCTACGGCGAACTGGTCGCCCAGATGACCGCCGAGCCGGTGGTCGTCCAGGTGCTGGAAGGCGACAACGCCGTCCTGAAGTACCGCGAAGTGATGGGCGCCACGAACCCGGACAACGCCGACGAAGGCACGATCCGCAAGCTGTTCGCCCTGTCGATCGGCGAGAACTCGGTCCACGGTTCGGACAGCCTGGAAAACGCGGGCATCGAAATCGCCCAGTTCTTCAAGGACGAAGAGATCGTCGGCTAAGGCTTTTCGCCTTATCGACACCGAAGAGGCCGGCGGAGCGATCCGCCGGCCTTTTTGTTTGGCCGCTGGACATCCGCCCCCGGCTTGTCCTCCAATCCGCATCAGGGAGCAGCGTGGGGCGACGAGATTGCTGGGGCGGGCGATGATCATGCGGGGCGTGCTGGCCGCCGCGTTGCTGGCCGCGCCCGGCGCTGCCCTGGCCCAGGCCACGCCCAAGGCCACGCCCGTCGAGGCGGTGGCCGTCTCGCCCCAGGGCTTCGGCCGCTGGCTGCGGGCCGAGGGCGACCACGTCATCGTCTATTCCGACGAGAGCGCCGAGGTCGCGCGGCGCACGGTCGAGGACCTGGAGGCGCTGGACCAGACCCTGCGGTCGATCTACGGCAAGCCCCGCGATCCGACGGCGCGCAAGTTCCCCATCTATCTGATCCGGCCGGTCGGGCGCGGCGCGGCGGTCAACGAGACCTACCAGCGCTTCCTGCCAGGCGCGACGACCGGCTCGCTGTCGATGGACGTGGCCACCACCGACGACATCTTCGCGGTCGTGGTGCGCGACAATTTCCGCTTCTTCGGCGTGACCGACCGGACGGCCGGCGACGACAGCGTGCTGTGCGCCTACGCCTTCCACTTCTTCAGCGAGAACTTCGCCTTTCGCCAGCCGCGCTGGCTGAGCAAGGGCGCGGCCATCTACTACAGCGCCGTCGACATCCGGCCCGACAGCGTGGTGGTCGGCGCGACGCCGGCGCTGTTCGGCGACGACCGGATCGCGCGCGACCTGGACAGCATGCCCAGCCTGATCGCCGAGGCCGGCGACGACCGCACCGATCCGGGCCGCTACGACGCGCGTTCGGCCCTGCTGGTGCGCTACCTGTGGGCCGATCCCGACCGCAAGGCCCGGCTGGCGACCTATCTGGATCGTCTCGAGGCCGGCGCGCGCGACCCGAAGGCCACCTGGGCCGAGGTCTTCGGGCGGCCGGTCGGGAAGCTGGAGCCGGACCTGCGGGCCTTCCTGCGCGGACAGCCGGTCATGACGACCCTGGCCCGCCCGCAGGGGCCGCCGCCCGCCGTCGCGATCCGCCGGATGCCGGCGGGCGCCGACGACCTGATCCTGGAGCTCCAGCGGCTGAAGGCCGATCCCTATCGGGGCCGGACCGACCTGCTGCGGCGGATCCGCAAGGCGGCGGCGAAACGGCCGGACGAGCGCTACAGCCGCCAGGCCCTGGCCCGGGCCGAGATCACGCTGGGCGACCGCGACAAGGGCGAGCGCCTGCTCGAGACGCTGCTCCACGAGGACGAGGGCAATCTGGAGGCCCTGCGGCTGATGGGGACCAGCAAGCTCTATCGCTCCGCCGCCGACAAGACGCACGCCGCCCCGCTGCTGGCCGAGGCCCGCGCCTACCTGACCCGCGCCGACGCGGCGGAGCCGAACGACTACCAGACCCTGTTCCTGCTGGCCCAGACGATGTCGCCCGACGAGACGCCCTCGCCGGAACGGCTGGCCCTGCTGCGGCGGGCCGTGACCTTGGCGCCGGACGTCGCCGAGATCCGGATCGTGGCGGCGGTCGCCTTCCTGCGCGCCGACGACAGCGAGACCGCCTTCTCGCTGCTCAAGCCGATGTCGGCCGACCCCAACGGCGGGCTCGCCTCGGTCCAGGCCCGCAAGGTGCTGGAGCTGATGGCCAAGGCGGGCGAGGGCTCATGAAGGACTATCGCCGTCGCGAGATCGCCCTGGCGGCCGGACTTTCGGCCGTGGCGGGCTATGTCGACGCCATCGGCTTCCTGAAGCTGGGCGGGTTCTTCGTCTCGTTCATGAGCGGCAATTCCACGCGGCTGGGCGTGGGGATCGCCACCGGCGACTGGGCGATGGCGCGCACCGCCCTGATGCTGATCGGCCTGTTCGTGGTCGGAGCCACGCTGGGGGCCCTGGTCGCGCGGGCGGCGGGCGAGGGGCGGCGGTCCTGGGTCCTGGCCCTGGAGGCCGCCCTGCTGGCGACCGGCGCCGGCCTGATCGGCCTGGGCTTCGGCCCGGCCGGCGCGGGGGTCGTGGTCCTGGCCATGGGGGCCGAGAACGCGGTGTTCCAGCGCAACGGCGACGTCGGCCTGGGCCTGACCTACATGACCGGGACCCTGGTGAAGATCGGCCAGCGCATCGCCGCGGCCCTGACCGGCGGCGACCGCTGGGCCTGGGTCCCGTTCGCGTGCCTGTGGCTGGGCCTGGCCTGCGGTGGAGCCCTGGGGGCGTTCGCCTATCTGCGCTGGGGCGTGCTGGCGCTGTGGGCGGCGGCCGCGCTGATCGCGGTCCTGGCCGCCGCCACGGCCTGGCGGGACCGCGCCGCCGAACCCTAGGCCGCCGGCGCCTTGGCCGCCTCGGCCGCGCGCAGCAGGCGCAGGACGTTGCCGCTCCAGATCTTCTCCAGGTCGGCCTTGGTGTAGCCCTCGGCCAGCAGCGCCTGGGAGATCTTCCAGTAGTCGGAAGCGTCGTTCAAGCCGGTCACGCCGCCGCCGCCGTCGAAATCGATGCCGATGCCCACGTGATCGACCCCGGCCACCTTCAGGGCGTGGTTGAGGTGGTTCATGAAGTCCTGGAAAGTCGCCTTGGTCACCGGCCACTTGGCGTCGATGGCGTTGCGCTCGGCCATGAAGGCGGCGCGCTGTTCCTCGGTCATCTTGCTGCGCGCCCCGACCTTGGCCATCAGGGCGGCCATGGCGGCTTCGCGCTCGGGATTCTTGGGCGTGTCGATCAGGTAGCTGGAATAGGCGTCGACCTGGATCACGCCGCCGCTGTCGGCCAGGGCCTTGATGCGGGCGTCGTCGACGTTGCGCGGGTGGTCGAACACCGCCTTGCAGCCCGAATGGGTCAGGATCACCGGGGTCTTGGACAGGGCGATCAGTTGGTCCAGCACCTCGTCGGACGAGTGCGAACCGTCCAGCACCACGCCCAGCCGGTTGGCCTCGGCCACGAACGACTTCCCCAGCGGCGACAGGCCATGCCATTCGGGCTTGTCGGTGGCGCTGTCGGCCATGTCGTTGTTCTTGAAGTGCGCGAGACCCGAAATCCGCACCCCCATCGCATAGAAGCTGGACAGCAGGGTGACGTCGCCGTCCATCGGATAGCTGTTCTCGACGCTCATGAAGACCACGCGCTTGCCCTGGGCGGCGATCACGGCGGCGTCGTCGGCCTTCAGGGCCAGGCCGAACTTGTCGCCGTGCTTGGCGACCATCTCGCGGATCTCGACGCCGCGGATCAGGGCGCCGTCGCGGGCGGCCCGGGTGGCCTCGGGCGTGCGCAGCCCCTGGGGCGTGTAGATAGCGAAGAAGCCGCCGTCGAGGCCGCCCTCGACCATGCGCGGATAGTCGATCTGCGAGCCGTCCTTGGCCGCGTCGTGGCGGTCGAGGATGTCCCAGCCGGGCCGGCCGAAATTGGCCGGGGTGTCCAGGTGGGTGTCGAGGGTCAGCAGGCCCTCGTGGATCTTGCGGGCCGAAGCGGCGGTCTCGGCCGCTTGCGAGGCGGTGGCGAAGGCAAGGGCCGAAACGGCGGCCAGGAGCAGGGGACGGGTCATGCGAGCACTCGAAAACTGTCCGGCCAGCCTCTCGCGAGGCTGGCCGGAGCGTGGACCTAGAAGTCGGCGGAGAGGGTGAACTGGATCGTGCGGTGCGAGCCGGGCCGGAAGCTGGCCGGGGTGTTCACCGTGGTGCTGATCGTGCCCAGATAGTCCTTGTCGAAGATGTTATCGACATTGACCCGCGCCTTGACCTGCTCGAACGGCCCGGCCCCGAAACCGTCGCCGAGATCCAGATAGGCGTTCCAGATCGTGTAGCCGCCGGTGGTCTCGTTGTTGACGAAGTTGGTGAAGCGGTCGTCGATGTGGCGGGCCGAGAGGTTGAACACCACGCCGTCGGTCGGCTGGACCGTCACCCCGCCCTGGAACAGCCATTCGGGGAAGTCGGGCACCGACTTGCCCTTGGTCAGCAGGGTGATCGGCGCGGCCGTGGCGCTGGCGCGGTAGCCCGGGACGTCGTCCTGGAACTCCGACTTGTTGTACGAGACGTTGGCGTTGAAGAAGATCTTGCCGTCCAGCAGCGCCGGCTTCCATTGGCCGCTGAACTCCACGCCCTGCGCTTCGACCGCGCCGACGTTCTGGTAGAAGCTCTCGATCGTGCCGCCGCCGCCCGGCACCTCGGTGTTGAACTGCTGCAGACGGTTCTTGAACTCCGTCTTGTAGGCCACGATCGAGGCGTTGAAGGTCTGGCGGTTGGCGCGATAGCCCAGTTCCAGGTTCTTGGAGGTCTCCGGCTTGGGCGCGACCACCGTCGGGCTGGCGGCCGAGAACACGTCGTCGGCGCCGCGGGGCAGGGCCATGTTCTCCGAATAGGACGAGAAGATCTGGTCACGGCTGTTGATGTCGTAGACGAAGCCGACCTGCGGCAGGAAATCGTCCTTCCATTTGGCCGTCAGGGTCGGCTTGCGCTGGGCGATGTAGTCGCCCGGATTGCGATAGCCGGTGATCTTGTAGTCGATGTCGGTGGCCTTGAAGCCCAGCTCGACCTTCAGCTTGTCGTCGACCAGGCTCAGCGTGTCCTTCAGGAACAGCTGGGTGGTCTCGCGGGTCGAGACGTAGTTGCGCTGCAGGTGGACGGGCTCGTTGAACAGCGGCGCGCCGTCCGGGTTGCCGTCCTGCACGTTGTAGCGCGCCTGGGTGCGGTGATAGTCGTCGTCCTCGAGCCAGACGCCCGCCTCGAACTTGTTGAAGCCGGCGCGCCAGGCGACCTTGCCGGTCACGCCCTTGCGGGTGCCGTCGATGCCCGAAAGGCCGTACTGCAGGCCCTTGGGCGCGGTCAGGCCGGCCACGATCAGCCGCTCGGCGTTGTAGCTGGCCAGCGAGGTGGCGTAGGCCTCGGGCGAGACGCCGTAGCCTTCCTTGTCCTCGTAATAGCCCGTGGCGGTGACGTCGATCGCGTCGGTGATCGGCGTGTTCAGGGTCAGGCCGTAGAGGTGGTCCTGCCGGCTGTTGACCGCGAACTTGTAGTACTGGGCGTAGTTGGCGTTGGAGTAGGGCACCCCGGCCGTGGTCTGGGGCAGGCTGGAATCCGTGGCCGCCGTGCCGAACGGCGTCGAGAGCGGCACATTGCCCAGATAGGCGAAGCTGCGTCCCTTGCGGCCGAACACGTCGCCCGCCGTGCCGGCGTACTGGGCCTTGGTGATCGACGGGCTATCGTAGTCGAAATAGTCGTTGTGCACGGTCTGGAAGCTGATGTTCCCGCCGTTGGGCAGGGCGTAGTTGATCTTGCCCTCGTAGTGCTTGCGATCGATCGTGCCCGGGCCGCGCCACAGGTCGCCCTTGATGATCGAGCCCGAGACATAGGCCGAGAAGCCGGCGTGCTCGCCGGTCTCCAGGCGCAGGAAGGTGCGGCGCAGGCTGTCGCTGCCCAGGGTCTGGCTGAGCGAACCGCCGGCGGTCTCGGACGGCTTCTGGGTGAAGTAGTCGACGATCGGGCCCAGCGAGGCGTAGCTGGGCAGGGAGACGTCGCCGGCCCCGGCCGAGGCGGTGACGCGCAGCAGGTTCTCGTTGTCGACATAGCGATAGATCGGGCTGCCGCCGAACTGGTCGCTGCGGCCCATCGGGATGTTGTCGAGCAGGAAGCCGATCTGCTGGAAGTTGAAGGCCCGCACCGAGACCGAATTGCCGAACTCGTACATGCCCAGGGCGTCGTTGGCCTGGACGTTGAAGCCCGGCAGGCTCTCCAGCATCTTCAGGCCGGTGATGCCGGCCGGGGCCGACAGCAGCGCCTCGCGGGTGATCGAAACCGTGGCGGTGGCGTGGTCGGTGCCGATGGCGACGCTGGCTTCGGAAACGCGGGCCCCGGTGACCACCAGTTCATCGACGGTCGAGGCCTTGTCGGCCTCCTGGGCCAGGGCGGGCGTCGCGCCCCCCAGGATCGAAGCGGCGAGCAGCAGGGCTCGGAACCGGCCCGAGGCCGGCGAAAGGCGCGTGTTCGTCATGACTATCCCCAATCATTTTTGACTAGGGACAAGCTCGACGGTTGGTCTATCGCGGTAAATTCAGAAAAGCTGCTTTCGACGACAAAATATACTTAAGTTCAGAGGATGCGCATTGATGTATAAATTATAAACATTGAAAATGTCGAGTATTTATAGATCAAATGGGTATCTCACGAAAACCGCATAGGTCTTCGTGTGACGGTCGAGCGAAGCTTTCTGAACGGGGTCGTAGGGACTGGGTTTTCAGATCATCGGCAGCCAAGAGGTGTCGTGGCGGACCGCCATGGCCCGCCTTCCGCACCCCCGCTGTCCTTGGCGCCTGAGAGATTCAGCGACCACCCCATGGACGGGGATCGCCTTGCTCCTTCGGCGAGGGCGCACGCAGACACGCCCTGCTTTCCAGCGTTTCGAGGCCGTCGCGGTCCTTCTGCTTGAGCGTTTCCGGGGTGGTTTCGCCTTCAGCGCCGGGCCGGGCCCGATCTCTCCCGCGAGAGCCCCGACAGGAGGATCCGCAACAGGCTTTGCGTCAATTGTGGGAAGCGCCGACGCCTCGGCTTGCCGCGGGGCGCCGCCGCGGGACGCAGCCCACGCTGCTTTTCCCGGCGTCCCATGGGGCGAAAGTTCGCCCTGGTGCAAGTCGGGGCGTCAGAGCCCGCGGACGAACTCGGCCAGGGTGGCCGGATAAAGCTGGTGCTCCTGCTCCAGCACACGATCGCTCAGCATATGCTCGGTGTCGCCGGGCAGGATCGGCACGCGGGCTTGGCCCAGGACCGGGCCTTCGTCGACGCCGGCGGTGACCAGGTGGACCGTGCAGCCGGCCTCGACCTCGCCGGCGGCCAGGGCGCGGCCGTGGGTGTCCAGGCCCGGATAGGCGGGCAGGAGGGAGGGGTGGATGTTCAGCATCCGGCCTTCCCAGGCCTCGACCAGGAACGGCGTCAGGATGCGCATGTAGCCGGCCAGGGCCACGACCTGGATCCCGCGGTCGCGCAGGGCCGCGTCGATGGCGCGCTCGTGGGCCTCGCGGTCCTTGCCGAAGTCGCGCTGGTCGACGGCCAGGGCCTCGATCCCGGCGGCGGCGGCGGTGACCAGGCCGCCGGCTTCCGGCTTGTTGGAGAGCACCAGGGCGATCTCGAACGGGCAGGCGGGGTCCTGGGCGGCCCGGACCAGGGCCTCCATGTTGGAGCCCCGGCCCGAGATCAGGACGGCGACCTTGATCTTCATGACGCTAGGCCTGGACCAGCTGCCCGCAGATGAAGGCGTCCTCGCCCGCGTTCAGCAAGGCGGCCAGCACCGGTTCGGCGTCCGAGGCGGCGACCACCAGGATGAAGCCGACGCCGCAGTTGAAGGTCCGGCGCAGTTCGTGGTCGCTGATGCCCCCCTCGCGCTGCAGCCAGTCGAAGACCGGGGGCAGGGGCCAGGCGTTCCAGTCGAACTCGGCCTTCAGGCCCTCGGCGATGCAGCGCGGCGGGTTCTCGATCAGGCCGCCGCCGGTGATGTGCGCCCCACCTTTCACGCGTCCCGACTGCAGCAGCGGCAGGATCGACTTCACATAGATGCGGGTCGGGGCCATCAGGGCCTCGGCCAGGGTCTTGCCTTCGGCGAACGGGGCGGGGGCGTCCCAGGCCAGGCCCGAGCGCTCGACCACGCGGCGCACCAGCGAATAGCCGTTGGAATGCGGGCCCGACGAGCCGATGCCGATCACCAGGTCGCCGGCCCGCTGCTTGTCCAGCTTGGGCAGCACGCCGTCGCGCTCGACCGCGCCGACCGAGAAGCCGGCCAGGTCGTACTCGCCGTCGCTGTACATGCCCGGCATCTCGGCGGTCTCGCCGCCCACCAGGGCCGAGCCGGCCAGCTTGCAGCCCTCGGCGATGCCGGCGACCACGCTGGTGGCGGTGGCCACGTCCAGCTTGCCGGTGGCGAAGTAGTCGAGGAACAGCAGCGGCTCGGCGCCCTGGGCCAAGAGGTCGTTGACGCACATGGCCACCAGGTCGATGCCGACCGTGGCGTGCATGCCGGTGTCGATGGCGATGCGCAGCTTGGTGCCGACGCCGTCGGTGGTGGAGACCAGCAGCGGGTCTTCGTAGCCGGCGGCCTTGAGGTCGAACAGGGCGCCGAAACCGCCCAGTCCGGCCTCGGCGCCGGGGCGCCGGGTGGCCTTGGCCAGGGGCTTGATCGCCTCGACCAGGGCGTTGCCCGCATCGATATCGACGCCGGCCTGGGCGTAGGTGAGGCCGTTCTGGGGGTCGCTCATGCGTTCGCTCTGGCTCGAAAACGGCCCAAGGGACCGTTTAGACAAGGAAAAGTTGACGCCCAACTCATGCTTTAGCTTGCAGACTCGGGGGTGCGCGAGGCTATTAGCAGCCGATGACGACGATCACCACTACCGCTGAGCTGGCGGCGTTCTGTAATGAGCTGAAGGGACAGCCCTTCATCGCCGTGGACACCGAGTTCATGCGCGAGACCACCTACTGGCCCAAGCTGTGCCTTATCCAGGTGGCCTCGCCGGACACCGAGGCCTGTATCGATCCGTTGGCTGACGGCATCGACCTGACGCCGCTGCTCGACGTGCTGCGCGATCCCTCGATCCTGAAGGTCTTCCACGCCGCCCGTCAGGACGTCGAGATCTTCAACAACCTCAACGCCATGCCCACGCCGCTGTTCGACACCCAGGTGGCCGGCATGGCCGCCGGGTTCGGCGAGCAGATCGCCTACGACGCCCTGGTCCGTCAGATGCTGAAGGTCGAGCTGGACAAGTCCAGCCGCTTCACCGACTGGGCCCGCCGTCCGCTGAGCGAGAACCAGCTGACCTACGCCATCGCCGACGTGACCCACCTGGCGACCCTGTTCCCCATCCTGCGCGACCGCCTGGAAAAGGCCGGCCGCCTGGCCTGGGTGGAAGAGGAGATGAAGGCGCTCAACGATCCGGCCGCCTACGACGTCGATCCCGAGAAGGCCTGGCGTCGCCTGCGTCCGCGCAAGACAGCCGCCAAGTACCTGGCGGTCTTCAAGGCCGTGGCCGCCTGGCGCGAGCGCACCGCCCAGACCCGCGACCAGCCGCGCGGCCGCATCCTGAAGGACGAGGCCATCGACGAGCTGGCCACCCAGGCCCCGACCTCGCTGGAGGGCTTGAACACCCTGCGCAGCGTGCCCAAGGGCTTCGGCGGCTCCAAGTTCGGTCCCGACCTGCTGGCCGCGATCAAGACCGCCCTGGCCGATCCGGAAGGCTACGCCCCGGTGCTGGAGAAGTCCGGCCCGCCGCCGCCCGCCTCGGCCGGCGCCGTGGTCGAGCTGCTGAAGGTGCTGCTGAAGGCCCGCGCCGAGGAAGCCGGTGTGGCGTCCAAGCTGATCGCCACGGTCTCGGACCTGGAGAAGATCGCCGCCAACGACGAGGCCGACACGCCCGCCCTGCAGGGCTGGCGCCTGGAGGCCTTCGGTTCGGACGCCCTGAAGATCAAGCGCGGCGAGCTGGCCCTGGTGCTGGACGGCACGCGCGTGCGGGTGGTCGAGGTCCGCCGGGCGACTCCGAAAGCGTAACAATCAATCCGCTCATCCCGGCGAATGCCGGGATGAGCGGTGCCTTTCCTAGACCGCCCCGCGTTCCATCGCCGCGGTGATCGCCTCGATCAGCTTGCCGGCGTCGACGGGCTTGGCGACCACGCCGTCCATGCCGGCCTGGGCGTATTCCGCCACCTGGTGGTTCATGACATTGGCCGACAGGGCCAGGATGGGGGTCGGCGACAGGCTGTGGGCGCTTTCGCGCTCGCGGATGGCCCGCGTGGCCTCGATGCCGTTCATCACCGGCATCTGCACGTCCATCAGGATCAGGTCGAAGTCGTCGGCGTGGAAGGCGTCCACGGCCTCGCGGCCGTTGGCGACGGTGTGCAGGTCCACGCCCGCCGGCTCGAGCAGGGCGCGCAGGATGAACTGGTTGGTGGCGTTGTCCTCGGCCGCCAGGATGCGCAGGGACCGGATGTCGCCGTCGGCCTGGACGGAGGGCAGGCAGTCGTCGACGTCTGCGCGCACGAACGGCAGGCGGAAGACGAAGGTCGAGCCCTTGCCCGGGGCGCTGTCCATCCGCAGAGTCCCGCCCATGCGCTCGACCAACTCGCGCGAGATGGCCAGGCCCAGGCCCGTGCCGCCGAACCGCCGGGTGGTCGAGCTGTCGGCCTGGACGAATTTCTCGAACAGGGCGGCGATGCGCTGGGGCGCGATGCCGATGCCGGTGTCGGCCAGGGTGAAGGTCAGCCCCTCGGGCGTCGCCTCGACCGAGAGCCGGATCCGGCCCTCCGGCGTGAACTTCACGGCGTTGGACGCCAGGTTCGACAGCACCTGACGCAGCCGCACGCTGTCGCCGCACCAGGTCCCCTGGGCGTCGGGCGCGATCTCGGTGACGAAGGCCACGTCCTTCTGGTCGGCCAGCAGGGCGAAGGGCCGGCAGGCGGCGGCGACCGTCTGGCCCAGGTCGAACACGTGGTCGTCCAGCTCGAAACGGCCGGACTCGATCTTCGACAGGTCCAGCACGTCGTTGAGGATGGCCAGCAGGGTCTCGCCGCTGTCGCGGATGATCTTCAGGTGCTCGCGGTGCGGCGAGCCCAGGCCGCTCTGCTCCATCACCTGGGCCATGCCCAGCACCCCGTTCAGGGGCGTGCGGATCTCGTGGCTCATATTGGCCAGGAACTGCGACTTGGCGAGGTTGGCGGCCTGGGCCCGGTCGCGGGCCTCGACCACCTCGGCCAGGGCCTTCTTCTCGCCGACCTCCGAGGCGTCCAGCTCGCGCAGGACGCGGCGGACCCGGAGCGCCAGGGCGGCGCCGGCCGCCACCAGCAGCAGGACGCCGGGCAGGACCAGGGGCGCGGCTTCGCGGACCGCGTCGAGGCCGGGCTGCTTGGGCGACCAGGTCAGCCAGCCCAGCGGCTCGCCGCTCGGACCGGTCAGGGCGATGGCCGCGCCCCGCGCCGGCTGGGCGCCAACCAGACCGGGACGGCGGATACGCATCTCCTGGGCCAGGGCGGGCAGCAGGTGGCGATCGGCCCGCTGGGCGCAGATCACGATCATCGCGGGCGTGTCGGCCCGAGGCCGCGCGGCCTTCTCCGGCGTGACCGTCGAAAGGGCGACCAGATACACACGGCCGTCCGCCCGGACGACGCCGTGGGCGGTCTCGGCGATCGTCGCGACCGTGGGATCGGTGGGGCGAGGGCGCTTGGCCGCCGCCTTCTCCTGGCGGCGGACCTCGGCGATCAGGGGCGCGACCGCGGCGACCAGCCCCGCCTGGCTTTCCGGCGCCGCCCGGCCCTGGTCCACCCAGGCGTAGAAGGGCCGGTTCGCGGAATCCAACACGATCGACAGGTCGTCGCCGCGGTTGTTGGCGTAGTAGGAGCCCATCTCGGAATCCATCCACGCGGGATCGACGCCCGGGCGGATGGTCTCGAAGGCCTGGTCCCAGACCGCGGCGGCGGCCACGTCGCTGTCCAGGCGCAGCAGCGACCGCTCCAGGGTCTGCCGGACGACGACATGCTCCTCGCGCGCCTGCAGGCGGTCGACGGACACGGCGGCGAAGGCCAGCAGGGCGCAGCCGCCCAGGACGACGATCGTCACGACGATCGCCCCCAGGACCAGCAGGCTGCGCACCGCGCGACGTCCCGCCGGCATGCCGTCCAAGATGTCTATCCCCCTGCCCATGGCCCCAGATTGCATGCGCGCGTGTTCAAACAGTAAAGGTTGCGCGCTTGCGTAACGCTGTTCCGCCGCCGGTGTTCCGGAGGGTTAACGCACGATCTGCGGAAGGAGGCCGCCGGCCGCCAGGGCCAGCGAGCCCAGGACCGCCACGTGGAAGACCAGGCCGACGATCACCGTGCGCTTGACCGACCAGCGGGCGTCGGCGGCGAAGGCGTGGGCCAGGTCGTCCTGCAGGCGGCGGGCCGGTCCGATCACGGACACGTCGCTGTCGTCGGCCAGTCGCGGCGCGGGCCGCGCCCGCGGCGGCGGAAAGGCCAGGCTAGGGTCCTCGAGACGTTCGACTTCGAAAATCCGCTGCTTCTGCATGGATGCGCTCCCCGTTTCTGAGGTGGAGCTTGCGACGCGTGTGGATAACAAACCGTGCTCATCGACCGCGGTTCGGTGCGGCGGCGTGTCGCGGACCCGACGGAGCCGGGGCGAAGGGGCAAAAAGAAAGGGCCGGCTCCTTTCGGAACCGGCCCCCTTCAGGCGATGGCTTCGAGCCTAGTACTCGAAGCGGACGCCCACCTTGAACGTCCGGCCGACCAGACCCGGATAGTGGAAGGTCGTCAGGAAGTTGGGCGCGCTGGCGTAGGCGGCCGGAGCCACCGGCGCGCGGGCGTCGAACAGGTTGCCGACGTTGCCGTACACCGTGAAGCCTTCCTTCACGCGCGCGGAGGCGTTCAGGTCGACGTTCACGAAGCGCTTGATGTAGCAGAACTTGTTCCCGATCGTGGCGTTGCCCGGCGAGTACAGATTGTTGGTCGCGCAGTCGGTGCCGGCCCGTTGGTCCTGGGCCACTTCGGCGATCTTGCCGACCCAGTAGGTGGTGGCCGACACGGTGTAGCGGCCGAACTCGACCGAGTTCTGCCAGTTGCCGCGCCAGTCGGGCGTGCCGTTGCCCGACGACAGCTGGTACGGACCCAGGGTGCCCGCGTACTTCTGCACGCCCTTGCTGGTGTGCAGGTCGTACTGGAGCACGTGCGTCACCTCGATCCGGCTGGTGAACTTGCCGTCATAGGGCAGGTTCACCTTGGCCGTGGCCGAGAAGTCGACGCCCGAGGTCAGCGAGTAGTTCGCGTTGACGAACGGGGCGTTGATGATCAGCACGCGGGGCAGGGCGGTCGGGTACAGCGGGTCGATGGCGTCGACCAGGTTGCACGAATAGCCCGCGCCCACCGCCGCGACGGCCGCGCAGGCGTCGGTGACGTTGGTCTTGGAGTAGTAGGCCGCGCGCGCGTCGGCCATCAGCGGGCCGGCGACGATCAGGTCTGACTTCTTCACGTTGTAGTAGTCGACCGTCATGCTGAGCCACGGGAAGGGCTCGGCGATCATGCCGACGGTGTAGCTGCGCGAGGTTTCCGGCTTCAGGTCCGGATTGCCCACGTAGCCGCCGCCCAGATTGTACTGCTGGGCGTAGGGGTTGGTGTTGCCGGCCGAGACCAGGCCGCCGTGGGCGTTCTGGAACGAGTTCGGCGGGGCGTAGGTCGAGAAGCCGGCGTACTGGCTGCGCGGACCGGATTCAGCGAAGGTCGGCGCGCGGAAGCCTTCCGAATAGGTGCCGCGGAACGCCACCTGCTTCACCGGCGTGTATTTCACGCCGATCTTCGGCGAGAAGTGGCTGAAGCCTTCCGAATAGTGGTCGTAACGGCCGCCCAGGTTGACTTCCAGGTTGTCGAGCACCGGCGCCAGCAGTTCGGCGTAGGCGGCCGACACCGTGTGCTCGCCGAAGGCCGACGAGGTGGTCAGGGTGTAGGTGTCCAGCTTTTCGTTCTGGTTGTTGTTGACCAGCTTTTCCTTGCGGACCTGGGCGCCGACGGCCAGTTGCATGTCGCCGCCGGGCAGGGCCCACAGGCGCTTGGTGACCGAGGCGTCCAGCGACACCATCGACGAGTGCGACGGGGTGGTGATGGTCGGCGAGATGAAGTTGCGGACCGCCGCGGTGTTCTGCGACGGGTTCACGAAGTTGTAGGCGCCCGTGTTGATCGCGTTCATCAGGTTCGCGATGTTCAGGAAGCCGAACTGGTCGATGCTCAGGTTGTCCTTGGCCCCAACCGCTTCAACGCGCCAGTTCCAGTCGCCGTCGATGTCGCCCTTCAGGCCCGCGGTGCCGCGGTACACTTCGTTGGTGCGGTCGCTGCCGGCCGGCAGGTCGCCGAACAGGTAGTAGATCCGCGCCGCGCCGTTGGCCGGGTCGTTGGCGAAAGCGGCGGCGTAGGGGTTGTTCGGGTTCAGGCGACGGCCGGCCGCGGTCGGGTCGGCGCAGTTGGCGCCCGAGGTGCAGATCCACACCGGCAGCACGATGCCCGGGTTGTTCGAGGCCAGGGCGGCGGCGCCGCCGAAGGGCTGCGTGTTCCGGATGGCGCGCGGCTGGTTGATGATGCTGACGAAGTCGTACGAGTAGCTGCCGGTGACGTAGCCCTCGACGTGATCGCTGAAGCGCTTGCTGATGCGGCCGTTGACCGCGTAGCGCTTCTGCTTGGGCGCGATCTGGTTGTACTGGTCGACCAGATTGTACTTGCAGCCCGTGCCGCGCGCGCCGCCGCTGGTGACGGTGTAGCTGCCGTTGGCGCAGTTCGTGTTCAGCGAGGTGTAGTTGCTGTACGGCTGGGTCGCGCCCGAAGAGTCGACATAGGTGCCGTCCGGGAACGCCAGGACGCCGCCCGAGAGCGGGTTGTTCAGGTTGCTCTGGGTGGTGCGGACCACCACGGCGTTCGGGCTGGCGGTGTTGATCGAGTCATCGCCGCGGTTGTTGTCCAGGCCGCCGATCGAGGTCAGATCCTGGGTGTTGTAGGGGAAACCCCGGTCGTGGCTGGCCACGCGGCCGTCCGTCTGGAATTCGCCGTTGATGTAGACGTTGAAGCCGCTGGCCGAATAGTCGCCATAGCCCAGCGTCAGGTCGAAGCGCTTGTGCTCGGCGTCGCCGCGGTCGGATTCACCGACTTCCGCGCTGCCGGCAATGCCTTGGAACTGCGGCTTGAGGATCAGGTTGACCACGCCGCCGATGGCGTCGGCGCCGTAGGTCGACGACGCGCCGTCCTTCAGCACCTCGACGCGGTCGATCAGGCTGAACGGGATGCTGTTGAGGTCGACATAGGCGTTGTGGCCGTCGTCGTTGATCGGGAAGTTGGTCGAACGCAGGCCGTCGATCAGGACCAGGGTCGAGGACACGCCCAGGCCGCGCAGCGAGACGGCCGAGCCGCCGGCGCTGAAGCCGCTCTGGAAGCCGGTGCCGATCGAACCGGCGCCGTCGGCCGAGACCGAGCGGATCGCGTCGGTCGCGGTCGTGAGGCCGGCGCGCTGCAGGTTCTCCGAGGTCAGCACGGTGACGGGCGAGGGGGTTTCGGTGTCCGTGCGACGGAACAGCGAACCGGTGACGACGATCTCTTCGACCTCGGTCTGGTCGGCGGCCGGAGCGGCGGTCTGGGCGGTCGCCGAGCTCGCGGCGAACAGGCCGGCGGCGACGCCGCAGATCATCGACGACGCAAGCAGGCGCTCACGCAAGAGTTTAGTTGTCAAGATACATCCCCAATGTAGTGACCACGCCGTTGGAGGCGCGAACGAGTCACCGACTCAGCTTTTCTGACCCCGGCGTTAGAACGGCTACAGATCAACGAGACGCACGGTCAACAATCATTGCATTAATGAAATGTAACGTGGTTCTTTTGTCACATAATCGAGACTTATCGTGTCACGATAGAAACATCCGACAAGTTATCGTTTGTCGATAGCCCAACGCGCGCGGACGTAGAGCGGGCCGGGGCCGGCCAGCCGGTACAGCCTATGCGCGTGACCAGGCTGGCCGGCTAGAGCGCGGTGATCTTGAGTTTCAGGCCCAGCAGGGCGGCCAGGGCGCCCGCTCTTTTGGCGGTCTGCTCCCCCAGAAGCAGGTCGGCGTAGCCCGGCTCGGCGGTCAGCAGCAGGTCGCCCTTGTCGATGGACAGGCGCGAGCGGGCCAGCAGGGGCGCGCTTCGGCCGGACAGGTCGCAGCCCAGGCGGATGGCCGCGCCCACGGCCCGGGCCCGCTTCAGCCGGGCCGGCGTGAGCAGGCGCTCCAGCACGTCCACCTCCGGCGGCGTGAAGGCCGTGGCGTGGCGCGCGAAGGCCGCAGCGGCCAGGAAGGCCCGTTCGGCGTGGGTCTGGCCGGCGATCGGGGCGCGCAGCACCTGCTCGAACACCAGGTCGGCGCGATGGTCCGGGTGCAGGCGCGCGCCCAGGTCGGCCAGACGGCAGGCGGCCGAGACCAGGACCGCGTCGCGCTCGCCGAAACAGGGCGGCAGCTGGTCCAGGGCCGGCGTCAGCCATGTGTCGAGCGCCGCGCCCAGTTCGTCGGCGACGCCTTGTCGAGCCCCCAGCGACGCGCAGCCCTCGATCAGCGGATCCAGCCGACGCACGCCGGGCGGCATGGCCTCGAATAGCAGGCCCTCGCGCACGCCGTAGGCCGAGATCTCGATGCGCTTGAGGTCCAGGCTCTCGATCAGCTGCTCCAGCACCACGGCGGCGTAGGGCAGGGTCTCCGAGCGCTTGCGGCTCATGCCCTCGATGCGCTCCAGCGAGCTCTTGGACTGGTGGGCGACCAGGCGGGCCGCCTCCAGGGCCTCGGCGCGGCCGATGCTGTACTGGTGGACGACGTGCAGCGGATAGCCCGTCAGGCGCATGTGCAGCAGGGCCAGGTTGCGCCAGGCGCCGCCCACGGCGTGGAAGACGTCGGTCTTGAACGCCTCGGCCACCGGGGCTAGGCGCTGGGCGCACAGGCGGCGCACCTTCTCCAGGTCGAAGCCGTCCGAAACGCCCAGGCTGAACGGGCCCAGGGGCAGGGTGACGCCCAGGCCCGCGCCGGTGGCCTCCAGGCGGATCAGCTCCAGGCTGGCGCCGCCCAGGTCGCCGACCACGCCGGTGGCGTCCGGCGCGCCGGCCAGCACGCCCAGGGCGGCGTAGCGGGCCTCTTCCTCGCCCGACAGCACGCGGGTAGAGAAGCCGGTCTCGGCCAGGATCTGCTTGACGAAGGCCGCGCCGTCCTTGGCCTCGCGCACGGCGGCGGTGGCGGCGATGAAGGTCTCGGCCGGCTTGACGGCCTCCAGCACGGCGCGGAAGCGCTTGAGCGCCGCCAGGGTCTGGGCCACGCCCTCGGGGTTCAGCTTGCCGCCGTCGCCCAGGTCACGGCCCAGCCCCGCCAGGACCTTCTCGTTGAAGACGGTCCAGATGGCGCGGCCTTCCAGCCGGTACACCACCAGGCGGACCGAGTTGGAGCCGATATCGATAACGGCCGCGTCGCGCGGCGCCGCAAAAGGCATGGGGGTGGTTTAGCGCATTGGGCGGGGAGGGGAAGGCGCCGCACGGAAAAAGCTGTCGACCGTCGCGTGCGCCGCCTCCTCTAGGACAGCGGATGCGCCGTGACCAGCGGCAGGGGCTCGTTCAGGGTCTTGCGGCAGGCCCGCACGCGCCAGCCCGACGGGCCCTTCTCGTAATAGCAGGCGCCGAAGCTGACCGGCCGGCCGTGCTCGCGGCGCCCGCCCTTGGTCATGGCGTAGGTCGCGTCGGGGCTGACCAGCAGGTGCTCGATCGGCTTGGGGCGACCTGGTCCTTTGGCCGGACAGCGGCCCCACGGGCGGCCGTGCTCCATGACCTTCCAGCCGGAGCGGTAGATCACACCGGACTTGAACAGCGCCCGCTCGTGGACCTTGGCCCAGGCCAGGTCGGCGGCGTCGCCGGCCTGGGCGTCGCCGGGCGCGGCGGGCAGGGCGAAGATCGCGCAGATGTCGGCCTGCTCGGCCAGACGCGGTCCGCAGGCGGTGAGACCAAAGGCCGCCAGGACGGCTATGAGAGACCGCCTCATCCCCGCTTGCGCGGACCCACGTGGTCGAACGCCTGCGGCAGGTCCTTCACCTTGTGGCCCCGGCCCGACAGGCTGGGATTGGTCATGAAGTACTCGTGGGCCGAGAAGGCGCCCTTGCGGTCCCAGGCCGGGTCGCGAGCGTAGTGGCCTTCCGGGTCGAGGTTCCAGCTCTGGGCCTCGTCGTTGAGGTTGGCGACCATGATCTGGTTCAGCACCTGCTGGTGCACGGTGGGGTTCTCGACCGGCACCAGGCTCTCCACCCGGCGGTCCAGGTTGCGCGGCATCCAGTCGGCCGAGCTGATGAAGACCCGGGTCTGCGGGCTGGGCATGGCCCCGCCGTTGGCGAAGGCCACGATGCGGGCGTGCTCCAGGAACCGGCCGACGATCGACTTGACCCGGATGTTCTCCGACAGCCCCTTGATGCCCGGCCGCAAGCAGCAGATGCCGCGCACCACCAGGTCGATCTGCACGCCGTCCTGGCTGGCCGAATAGAGCGCGTCGATGATCTGCGGGTCGACCACGGCGTTCATCTTGGCCCAGATCGCCGCCGGCTTGCCCTCGCGGGCGTTGCGGGCCTCGGCCGCGATCATGGTCAGCAGGTCCGGCTTCAGCGTCTCGGGCGAGAAGCTCAGCTTCTCCAGCCGCCCGGGCTGGGCGTAGCCGGTGATGAAGTTGAACAGCTTGCCGCCGTCGCGCCCCAGGGCCGGGTCGCAGGTGAACAGCGACAAATCCGTATAAACGCGGGCCGTCTGGGGGTGATAATTCCCGGTGCCGAAGTGGCAGTAGGTGCGCAAGGAGCTGTCGCCCTCGCGCCGCACCACCACCGACAGCTTGGCGTGGGTCTTCCAGTCGACGAAGCCGAACACCACGTGCACGCCCGCCCGCTCCAGGTCGCGGGCCCACTTGAGGTTATTCTCCTCGTCGAAGCGCGCCTTGATCTCGACCAGGGCGGTGACGTTCTTGCCGTTGTCGGCCGCCTCGATCAGGGCCGCCACGATCGGGCTGTCCTTGGACGTGCGGTACAGGGTCTGCTTGATCGCCAGCACGTTGGGATCGCGCGCCGCCTGGCGGATGAACTGGACCACCACGTCGAAGCTCTCGAACGGGTGGTGGACCAGGATGTCCTTCTCGCGGATCGCCGCGAAGCAGTCGCCGCCGTGGTCGCGGATGCGCTCGGGGAAGCGGGCGTTGAACGGCTTGAACTTCAGGTCCGGACGGTCGGGCGGGATCAGCTCTGCCATCTGGGCCAGGCCCAGCTTGCCGTCGACCAGCACCACGTCCTCGGGCAGGGCGCGCAGGCCCTCGATGATGAAGGCGCGCAGGTCCTCGGGCATGGTGGTCTGGATCTTGACCCGCACCACGCGGCCCAGGCGGCGCTTCTTCAGCCGCGCCTCGAACTCGCGCACCAGGTCCTCGGCCTCTTCCTCGATCTCCAGGTCGCTGTCGCGGATCAGGCGGAACAGGCCGCGGCCCTCGACCTCGTAGCCGGGGAACAGGTGGTCCAGGAACAGGATGATGAAGCTTTCCAGCGCCACGATCCGCCGCTCGCGCTTGCGCGTGCTCTTGGCCGGGGTCTGGCTCAGCTCCCAGAACCGCTGCACCTGGCTGGGCACCGGCACCAGGGCGTACAGGTGCTTGTCGTCGGCGATGCGGCGCAGCTTCAGCGCCAGGCAGAACCCCAGGTTCGGGATGAACGGGAACGGGTGGGCCGGATCGATCGCCAGGGGCGTCAGCACCGGGAACATCCGGGTCAGGAAGATCTCCTCGGCCCGCTCGCGGTCGGCGCCGACGATGTCCTTGGCGTCCAGCAGCTTGAGGCCTTCGCCCCACAGCTCGGCCCGCACCTCGCGCCAGATCTTCTGCTGCTCGGCCATCAGCTCGGCGGCCGAGGCGTTGATCCGCGCCAGCTGCTCGCCCGGCGTCAGCCCGTCCTGGCTGACCACCCGCACGCCCTCGCGCACCTGGCCCTTCAGGCCGGCCACGCGGACCATGTAGAATTCGTCGAGGTTGTTGGCCGAGATCGACAGGAACCGCAGCCGCTCCAGCAGCGGGTGGCGCGGATTGCCGCTCTCCTCCAGCACCCGCCAGTTGAAGGCCAGCCACGAGGTCTCGCGGTTGAAGAACCGCTCCGGCGCGGCCAGCAGCTCGTCGTCCAGCCGCAGGCCCGCCAGGTCCGGCGCGGCCGGCGAAGGCGCGGCGGGCAGGTCGAGGGCTGTGGCGTCGTCGGGCATGGGGAACTCCGTTTACCGCGTACAGAGTGAAGGACGGTGGTGACAGGAGCAAGACAAAGACAGGTCTTGGCGCCCCTCACGCGCGCGGCGTCGCAAGCTTTGCCTGGAAGAAGTTCCCAAAGGTTTGCGTTCGGCCAAGTTCCTCCACGCCCGCCCAAAGGTTGTCATCCCGGAAAGCGCGCAGCGCTTGTCCGGGACCCAGGAGACTGGGCGAAGGCGGTGCGGTTCACCTGGGTCCCGGCTCTACGCTTCGCTTCGGCCGGGATGACAACCATTTGGGGGCGATGAGGAAAGACGCGGCGGACCTCAGTCCTCGCCGTCGTCGTCCCCGCCGAAATCCAGCACCGACAGGGCCAGCGCCTTGTTCACCTCGCGTCCCTGCTCGATGGACGCCTCGTCCAGGGCCGCCACCGCCGCCAGGACCTCGGCCGCCGAGCGGGGCAGGCGGGCCATCAGGTAGGGATAGAGGTCGCCCGCCGGCCGGATGCCCGCCGCCTCGAAGGCGCGGCGCAGCACGGCCTCCAGCACGATGTCGTCGGGCTCCATGACCCGGGCCACGGTCAGGGCGTTCAGCCGCGAGCGCAGGTCGGGCACCGCGGCCTCCCAGGCCACGGGGGCCAGGCGGCCGGTCAGCAGCAGGCTGCCGCCGTCGACCCCGGCCATGTTGATCAGGTGGAACAGGGTCTCGTCGTCGACCAGGTCGCCCTCGGACCGGCGGTCGGCGTCCTCGACCAGCAGCGGCCGGCCGCGCAGGGCGGCCAGGTCCAGCGGCTTATTGCCCGTGGAAGCCGCCTCGATGGTCACGGCCCCGGTCCGCGCCGCCCAGTCGCGCGCCAGGTGCGACTTGCCCGTGCCCGCCGGCCCGACCAGGGCCATCCGCCCGTCGGGCCAGGCCGGCCAGGCGTCCAGCCCCTCCAGCGCCTCGAGATTGGTCGGCGACGACGCGAACGACTCCCGATCCCAGCAGGGCGGGGCGGTCAGCGGCAGTCGGAACTGACGGGGCAAGGCGGCGTCCGGGGCGGTTTACTCTGTTGCCGGAGATATAGGCCGGGTTGTGGGGGAGGGCGAGGGCGTGCGGCGGGTTGGCTGGGGATGAGGGGCGGGGAGGTGTGGATGGGATGGCATTAGGTCGAAACAGGCCTACTTGCATGCATCAATGAACTGATCTTGAATTGATAAAAAGTTCGGCAATCTTGCTTTCCGAAAAACATGGAGAGGGGAGTTGATAATATCCAACTTAACGATCGCGAACGAGAGCGACGCACTGCATCACGTTTGGCTTCGACTAAAAAGATATCAAAATATACAATATACCTATGAAATTCTTCGCAAACATCACGATATACCTGAACGGTATAAAAAGTTCGCAAAAAAGCAATCGGAGCAAATTAGGCACTGCCTAATCCAAGCGGAAGAATACGCCACCGCCGCCAATGCGGTTAGCTACGCCACAAATCCACTTTTATACTATTATTCAATTATGTCTCTAGCTCTAGCCGAGGTTCTGTACAAGCAAGATGGCGACAGCAGTCTTGACCGCGTTCGCAACAGCCACGGCCACCACGGACTGGAATTGAAGGGAGTGGACACCCTGCCGGTTGGGGCCCCCCTTGAAGTTTCTGCCGCCGCCCTTCGGGCCGTGCCGCATCAAAATGGAACGGGACGAGCCGGCACCTTTGAGCTGTGGCATAGAAGCGCCCGGGAACTCCCCATAGTCGGAAAACACACCACATATTTCTTGGAGGGAACGCGAAATGAAACCTACGCCACACTTGGAATTGGCGCAGACAAGAGATTCCCACTTTTGAGATGCGAGGGAATGACCCTCCTGGATTGTTACTCAAATATGCCAAGGATGGCAAAATTCCTGGAAGATCATCAACTAAGGAGTAAAATTTGCCGATCAACAATGTCAGTTGACACAAGACACGCAGAAAGAACAAATATAACATGCCTATCCATACACCCTCAAAACAGAGAGACTATAGAAAATACCGTAAAATCATTCGGATTTGGGCCTAACTCGTTCGAATCTCTACAAATAGACACCATGTATTCAGGGTACATAATAAGACTTAGAGATCGAACAGATATGCCGCCGTCAATATTTCAATTGCCAAATGCAATACAAGAGAATTGCTCAAATATATGGTTTTGCGAAGATAATCAAAGTTTAAACGAGTTTGGGTTGTATTATTTAGCTTTGTATATTGTTGGAATGTACGCGAGATACTATCCAGATAAATGGATGCTGGAAATCGAGAAATCGACACCGCTCGCACTATCGGTAATGGAACTTATTGCGGCGGCAAACGATCGAGTTCCAGTAATAATACTCGGAGAATTTTCTAGATCCATGATAGTTCGCCGGTGACCATTCAGGAATTTACTCAATCCATCGCCGCCTGGCGCGCCCGCATCACCAAGCCCGCCGGGCCGTTGGGCAACGCCTCGCGGGCCGTGCAGCGGAAGATCAACACGATCATCCCCGAGAAGGTCCACGCCGCGATCACCGCCGCCATGGAGGCGATGACCAAGGCGATCCTGACCGGGGCCGACTTCGCCACGGCCTCGCCGTTGCGGGACGCCACGCTGGAGCAGCGCGAGGCCAAGGTCGCGGCCGCCATCCAGGGCTGGAAGACCGCCGCCGGGGCCGAGGGCGGGGTGGCGGGGGCGGGCGGGTTCCTGCTGGCGGCGGCCGACTTCCCGCTGCTGATGAGCTTCAAGCTCAAGTTGCTGTTCGAGATCGCCGCCCTCTACGGCCATGACGGGAGCGTGCTGAGCGAGCGGCTCTATATCCTGCACATCTTCGAGCTGGCCTTCTCCGACGTCGAGCACCGCGTGAAGGTGCTGGAGGCCATGGACGACTGGGACACGCGCGAGCATCCGACCGACCTGAAGGCCTTCGATTGGCGGTCGTTCCAGCAGCAGTACCGCGACCACATCGACCTGGCCAAGCTGGCCCAGCTGCTGCCCGTGGTCGGCGCCCCGGTCGGGGCCGTGGTCAACTGGCGGCTGACGGCGCACCTGGGGAAGACGGCGATGATGGCGTACCGGATGCGGTGGCTGGCGGCGGAAGGCGAGGGCGCCTGACGACCTTTCCCTCCCCCTCGTGGGGAGGCTGGCCCTGGCGGAGCCAGGGTCGGGTGGGGTTTGATGCGCCAATCGGCCTGGACGCCGGAGGCCCCACCCACCAGCTTCGCTGGTCCCCCCTCCCCACGAGGGGAAGGGAAGGATTGAAAGACACATGCCGCTACCCACCACCCGCGCCAGCCGCCTGATCCCCGCCGCGCCAGACGCCGTCTGGAACGCCCTGATGGACCCCGAGATCCTGGTCCGATGGCTGCCGCCCGGCGACATGACCGGCCGGATGCACGCTTTCGACGGCCGGGTGGGCGGCGGGTTCGAGATGTCGCTCTACTATCCGGAAGGCGAGACCGGACACGTCGGCAAGACCGCCGAGCGCGAGGACCGCACCCGCGTGCGTTTCGCGGCCATCACGCCGGGCCGCCGGGTGGTCTGGGCGGTGCTGTTCGATACCGACGCCCCGGCGCTGAAGGGCGAGATGACCATCACCGTCTCGCTGGAGCCGGCCGAGGGCGGCACGCGGGTGACCTTCCTGTCGGAGAACCTGCCGCCGGGGCTGCGGCCGGCGGACAACAAGGAGGGCTCGAAGGAGAGCCTGAAGAAGCTGGCGGGGTGGTTCGGGGGCTAGGGCACGCCTCGCATCAAGGCGCCGCCGCCTAAATCCCCTCTCTCATAGAGAGAGGGAGGGGCCCGCCGCGAAGCGGTGGGAGGGTGAGAGGTTACAATCTCTCAGGAAAAGGCTCCGACGAGGAGCGGCATGACTTGGCGGCCGCGATGAGGGTGGAAGTCTGGACTCCCCTGGCGGCGCTCGGCGGCGCGGGGTTTGCCGGCAGGCGGTGAAACCTCTCACCCTCCCACCGCCTGCGGCGGCGGGCCCCTCCCTCTCTCAAAGAGAGAGGGATTTGGATGCGTCTATCCTATGCGGATAGCGAACGAACCTCAGCGATTTCAACGCCTTGAACTTTCTCAACCCCGATCTGTCCCCACCTTCCAAACCAGCCGTATCCTTTACCCACCTCGCCGCACCGGAAAGGGCGCATGGCCAGCGACCGATGCGGCGGCGGGGGGCGATCGAGCGGGACTGGGCTGGAGGGGGTTACTCCAGCGTGTCCGGGGACTCCCATCGTTGGGGAGCCCGCCCGCCGTCGGCGTCGAACGGGGACAAAGCGCGTGTTTGCCCTTAGGCCCGCGCCCCCGGCGGCCGGGAAAGCTGGAAACAGCCGCCCCGGGTCCGGCTAAGCCTCAACAGGGCTGCCCACCGGACGCTGGCGGATAACGCATCGCGCGGAGCGACTGGCTTCGTCGAAACGGTACACACTTTTGCACTCCGG
>NZ_JONW01000008.1 GCF_000712075.1 Caulobacter sp. UNC358MFTsu5.1 | reverse complement strand
GACCCGATCATCGGCGAGCAGTCGATCCTGGAACTGATGACCACGGTCGACGCCTACATCCCGCAGCCCGATCGTCCGATCGACCTGCCGTTCCTGATGCCGGTGGAAGACGTGTTCTCGATCTCGGGCCGCGGCACCGTGGTCACCGGTCGCGTCGAGCGCGGCATCGTCAAGGTCGGTGAGGAAGTCGAGATCGTCGGCATCCGTCCGGTCCAGAAGACGACCTGCACGGGCGTGGAAATGTTCCGCAAGCTGCTGGACCAGGGTCAAGCCGGCGACAACGTGGGCGTGCTGCTGCGCGGCACCAAGCGCGAAGACGTCGAGCGCGGCCAGGTGCTGTGCAAGCCGGGTTCGATCACCCCGCACACCAAGTTCGTGGCCGAAGCCTACATCCTGACCAAGGAAGAAGGCGGCCGTCACACCCCGTTCTTCACCAACTACCGCCCGCAGTTCTACTTCCGCACCACGGACGTGACCGGGATCATCAAGCTGCGCGAAGGCGTGGAAATGATCATGCCGGGCGACAACGCCGAGCTGGACGTCGAGCTGATCACCCCGATCGCCATGGAAGAGAAGCTGCGCTTCGCCATCCGTGAAGGCGGCCGCACCGTCGGCGCCGGCGTCGTGGCCAAGATCGTCGAGTAATCGATCCGATCTCAGCGACTAGCTGACTAAGCGAAGGCCCCGGAGGAGACTCCGGGGCCTTTTGCTTTGGTGGCTCACCCGGGGGAGGGCCTTCACCGGTTCACGGCTCCGGACGAACACGTTATCCTGGTGTCCGAATTCGGGGTGAGCTCTTGATCCGCAAACGCCATATCGTGCTGGCCCTGGCCGTCCTGACGACCGCCTGCCAGAAGACGCCCGATCCGCCGTCCACGCTCGACGTCCCGCCCGGCCTGGGTGATCGCGTGCGGGTGCTCAGCGCCGACGCCCTGGTCATCGACGGCAAGCACGTGCGCCTGGCCAACGCCTATGCGCCCCAGGGCGTACCCGACGCCCGGTGCTGGGCCGAGGCCGCCGCAGCCAAGCAGGCCACGCAGTGGGTGCGCCAGCGCATGCACGAGGCGCGCGACGTGACCGTCCAGCCGACCGGCGGCTTCGACGAGTTCCATCGCGAGCTGGCCGTGGTCCAGCTGGACGGCGTGGACCTGGGCCAGCTGATGTTCGAGACCGGCCTGGCCAGCCGGCGCAGCACCGGCCGCGACAGCCGCTTCCCCTGGTGCGAGCCGATCAGCGCCAAGGCCCCGGACGCCCCGGTGGTGGGCTCGCTGCTGGACGACAGCAAGCGCTAGGACGGCTCGGCGCCGTCCGTCACGAACGGACGGACGACGCCGGCTTCATCACAGGCGGTCGACCGGCGACAGCGTCCCCTCGGCCTCGCGCGGGGTGGTCATGCGCGAGAGCTTGGGGGTCAGCCAGCGCTCGATGTCGTCGACGATCTCGTAGACCACCGGCACCAGCACCAGGGACAGCACGGTCGAGGTGATCAGTCCGCCGATCACCGCCACGGCCATCGGCTGGCGGAACTCCGAGCCGGTGCCGATGCCCAGGGCGGTCGGCAGCATGCCGGCCATCATGGCCAGGGTGGTCATGATGATCGGCCGGGCCCGCTCGTGACAGGCGTCGAGGATGGCCTCGCGCTGGCTCATGCCGGCCCGCTCCTGCTCGATGGCGTACTCGACCAGCAGGATCGAGTTCTTGGCCGCCAGGCCCATCAGCATCAGGAAGCCGATCAGCGACGGCATCGACAGCGACTGGCCGGTGACCAGCAGGGCGAAGAACGCGCCGCCGATCGCCAGGGGCAGGGCCGACAGGATGGTGATCGGCTTGAAGAAGCTGCGGAACAGCAGGACCAGCACGCCGAACACCAGCCCCACGGCCGAGAGCAGGGCGACGGCGAAGCCGGTGAACAGCTCGACGAACGCCTCCTGGTCGCCGGCCGTGGCCGGGCCCACGCTGGCGGGCAGGTGCTTCATGGTCGGCAGCTTGCCCACGTCGCCCATCGCCTGGCCCAGCTGGGCGCCGTTGGCCAGGTCGGCCTCGATGGTCACCTGACGCTTGCGGGCGAAGCGGTCGATCTTGGCCGGACCGGCCTGGAACGACAGGTCGGCCACGGTGTCGAGCCGGGTGGTGCCGCCGCTGGCCGTGGGGATGCGCAGGGCGCCCAGGGCGTCGAGGTCGGCGCGGGTCTCGGCCGGCAGGCGCACGCGGATCGGGATCCGCCGCTCGCCCTGGGTCATCTTGGCGACGTTGGCGTCGATGTCGCCCACCGTGGCCACGCGGGCGATGGCGGCGATGTCGGCGGCGCTGACGCCCAGGCGGGCGGCCTCGTCGGGCTTGGGCCGGATGACGATCTCCGGACCGCTGGGCGGCGAGGAGGGACGCGGATCGGCCACGGTGGCCAGGCCTTGCATCTCGCGCTCGATCTGGGCGGCGGTGCGCTCCAGCAGCGGGCCGTCGTCCGAGATCAGGATGGTCTGGACCTCCGACGTGCCCCAGTCGCCCAGCAGGTTGACCCGGGCGTCGGGGATGTCGTGCAGGCCGTTGCGCACCGCCTGCTTGATTTCGGTCACCGTCATGTCGCGCTTGCCGTTCAGCACGATGGTGACCGTGGCGTCGCGGATGTCGGCCCCGCTCTGGCCGCCCCAGCCGCTGCCGATGTTCGACCCGACCTGGGCGAAGACGTGGGCGGTCTCGGGGCGCTTGCGGAACATGGTGGTCACCGCCTGGACGGTGCGGTCCATGTCGGCCGTGGTCGCCCCGGGCGGGCCCTGGACCTTCAGGTAGTAGTAGTTGGCGTTGCCGGCCGGCTGGAAGGCCGTGGGCAGGAAGGCGGCCAGGGCGAACGAGCCGATCAGGATCACCGTGCCGATGATGATGCTGAGGAAGCGGTGATCCAGCGACCAGTCCAGCACGCCGCGATAGAAGCCCTGGAAGTCGCGCCGCGGGTGCGGGTCCTTGGAGGGCTTGAGGAAGTAGGCGGCCAGCAGCGGCGTCAGCAGGCGGGCGACCACCAGCGAGAACAGCACGGCCACGGCGACGGTCAGGCCGAATTCCTTGAAGAACTGGCCGGGCGTGCCGGGCATGTACGAGACGGGCACGAACACCGCCACGATGGTGAAGGTGGTGGCCACGACCGCCAGGCCGATGGCGTCGGCCCCCTCCATCGCCGCCATGAACGGCCTCTGGCCGCGCGCGACGCGTTTCTCGATGTTCTCGATCTCGACCACGGCGTCGTCGACCAGGATGCCGATGACCAGGGTCAGGGCCAGCAGGGTCACGACGTTGAGCGAGAAGCCCATGATCGACATGAAGGCGAAGGTGGGGATCAGAGACACCGGCATGGCGATGGCGGTGATCAGGGTGGCCCGCCACTCGCGCAGGAATAGGAACACCACCAGCGAGGCCAGCAGCATGCCTTCCAGCAGGGTGTGCTCGGTGGCCGCGAAGCTGGCGCGGGTCTCGTCGACGGTCGAGAAGATCTTCACGAACGTCACGCCCGGCTGCTTGGCCTCCAGGGCGTCCACGGCCTTCTTGACGCGGTCCTCGACGGCCACGTCGCTGGAGTCGCGGGTCTTCATCACCTGGAAGGCGACCACGGGCTTGCCGTCGAGGCGGGCGAAGCCGCGCTCCTCTTCCGAACCCTGGCCGACCTGGGCGACGTCGGTCAGCTTCACATAGCGGCCGCCAGCCACCGGGATGGTGATGGCGCGCAGCTGCTCGACCGTGGTGGCCGCGCCCAGCACGCGCAGAGTCTGCTCGCGGCCGCCGATCTTGGCGCGGCCGCCGGGGGCGTCGACGCTGAAGCTGGCCAGGGCCTGGTTCAGCTGGGGGGCGGTGACGCCGAAGCTGGCCATGCGGTCGGGATCGATGATGACGTTGATCTCGCGGTCCACGCCGCCGACCCGGGCCACCTGGGCCACGCCCTTCTCGCCCTGCAGGGCGCGGGTGACGGTGTCGTCGATGAACCACGACAGCTCGGTCGCGCTCATGCCCGGGGCCGAGACGGCGTAGGTGATGATCGGGGCGTTGGTGATCTCCAGGCGCTGGACGATCGGCTCGTCCACCTCGCGGGGCAGCAGCGAGCGGGTCTGGTCGACCTTGGAACGCACCTCGTCGGTGACCTTCTGCAGGTCCTCGCCGAGATTGAACTCGATCGTCGTGGTCGAGGCGCCCTGGACCACGGAAGACCTGATGGTCTTGACGTTGGAGATGCTGGCCACCGCGTCCTCGATGGGGCGGGTGACCTGGGTCTCCATCTCGCCGGGCGCGGCGCCGCTCTGGGTGACCGTCACGGTCACGGCCGGGAACTCGACGTTCGGGAACTGCTTGATGGGCAGGCCCAGATAGCAGCCGACGCCGGCGATGATCAGGGCGATGAACAGGACCGCGACGGGAATCGGGTTCTTGATCGCCCAGGCGGAGACGCGGAGTTCGCCTGTCTTGTGTTCGTCGGCCATCAGCGCGCCGCCTGCTGAGTGGTGGCCGCGGGACGGATCACGTCGCCGTCGGTGACGAACGAGGCGCCGCCCAGCACGATGCGGGTCCCGGCCGGCGGGCCCTGGACCAGCTGGGCCCAGCCGCCGCCCTTCTGGCCGACCTTGATGGCGACCTGATGGGCCTTGTTGTTGCTGTCCACGGTCATGACGTACAGGCCGTCGGCCTCGTAGCGGATGGCGGACTCGGGGACGGCGGTCACCGACGCGCCCGAGGCGCCGAAGGTGGCGCGGCCGAAGCCGCCGGGGCGCAGGTCGGGCCGGACGGGCAGGCGCACGCGCACCTTGCCCAGGCGGCTGGCGCTATCGACCCGGGGGCTGACCAGGCGCACGACGCCCGACACGGCCTGGCCGCTGGGCAGACTGACCTGGACCGGCTGGCCGGCGCGGATGCCCGCCAGGTCGGCCTCGTTGACTTCGGCGTCCAGCTCGACCAGGCCGTCGCGGGCGATGGTGAACCAGGGCGTGGTCCCGCCGCCGGCGATCTGGCCCGGCTGGACGCCGCGCTGCAGGACCAGGCCGCTGACGGGCGCGGTGATGGTCATGCGCGAGACGCGGGTGCGCAGCTCCTTCAGGGCCGCTTCCTGGGCCTTGGCCTGGTAGCGGCGGGTCTCGATCTGCTCCTGGCTGAGCACGCCCTGGCCGTCCAGGCCCGAGACGCGCCGGGCCTCGGCGTCGGCCTGGGCGGTGACGGCGGCCTGCTGGTCGACCTGGGCCCGCAGCAGGGTGTCGTCCAGCTGGGCCAGGGGTTGGCCGGCGCGGACATAGTCGCCTTCGTCGGCGTAGAGGCGGGCGACGCGGTAGCCGCTCAGCTCGGAACCGACGGCGGCCTCCTCGCGCGAGACCAGCAGGCCCGAGGCCTCGACCCCGCCGCCCAGCGGCCGGGTCTCGACCGAGCCGACGCTGACGGCGCGGGCCGCGGCGGCGGGGGCTTTCGGAGCGGCTTTGTCCTTCTTCTCGCCGCAGGCGCTCAGGCCCGTCGCGGCGATCAGGATCATGGCGGCGAGCGCGGTGCGGGTCGTCATGGGGGAGGGGCTCATTTGGCGGAGACTTGGGTCGGGGTGGCGTTCTGGGGACTGTTCTGGGCGGACACGACGGCGTCCGGCGTCCAGCCGCCGCCCAAGGCCTTGTAGGTCTGGACGGCGTGCAGCAGGGCGTCGGTGCGCGCATCGGTCAGGGCCGTGCGCGACAGGCGCCAGGACTGCTCGGCCTGCAGGGTGGTGGTCAGGTCGATCAGGCCCAGGCCGTAGCCCTTGCGGTTGGCCTGATAGGCGCGTTCGGCCCGCGCCTCGCCGGCGGTCAGCACCGCCACGCGGCGCTGGTCGGCGGCCAGTTGCAGCATGGCGTTCTCGGCCTCGCCATAGGCGGTCTGCACCGACTTCTCGAAGGCGATCGCCGCCTGCTGGGTGCGGGCGTCCTGGGCGTCGATGTCGGCCAGCAGGGCGGGGATGTTCAGCACGGGGATCGAGACGTTGGCCCCGATGGTCCAGGCCGAGCTGGTGGTCGAGGTCTTGCCGCCGCCGCCGCCCGCGAACGGGAACGAGGGCTGGACGCTCTTGGTCAGGCCCACGCCCGGCGTGATGTTGAACGTCGGCAGCAAGGCCAGTTCGTTGATCTTCAGCGTGCCGGAGGCCGAGGCCAGGCGGGCCTGGGCTTCGCGGACGTCGGGACGGCGGCCCAGCAGCTCGCCCGGGATGGTGGCGGGGACCGGCGGGGCCAGGTCCAGGCGGGCGTCCACCGGCAGGCTGGCCAGCGGATCGGTCCCGCGCCCGATCAGGATCAGCAGGCTGCGCCGGGCCGAGTCCAGCTGGGCCTCCAGGTTGGAGACCCGGGCCTGGGTCGAGGCCAGGTCGGACTCGGCGCGGTCGGCTTCCGACGTGGCGATCAGGCCGGCGTTGGCCTTCTTGACCGCGAAGTCGCGCAGCGAGGCGTTGATGCGCTCGGTCTGGCGGGCGTCGTCCAGCTGGACGGCCAGGCCGCGCGCCTGGAAATAGGACTGGGCGACGTTGGCCGCCAGCGAGGCGCGGGCGCCCTCGTAGGCGAAGCGGGCGGCGGCGAAGTCGTTGTCGACGATGCGCATGCCGGCGCGCTTGCGGCCGAACAGGTCCAGCTCCCACGACACGTCGAAGTTGGCGGCGTAGTTCTCGCTGTCGCCGCCCTGGGTGAAGCCGGCGGCGCCGCTGCTGTCGAGGATCTCGGTGTGGGTCTTGCTAGCGCTGCCGGTCAGCGGCGTGCCCGGGATCCAGATCTGGCGCACCTGGCCCTTGCGGACGGCGCGGGCCTCCTCCAGCCGCGCGGCGGCGGTGCGGGCGTCGGGGGCCTTCTCCAGCGCCGTCTCGACCAGCCCGGTCAGCTGCGGGTCGTTGAAGCTGGTCCACCAGTGGTCCAGGTCCGCCTGGGCCGCACCGGCGGGCGCTTCATAGGCGGCCGGCAGGCGGGTGTCGGGCGTCGGGCGCGGGGTGTTCACGCAGCCGGCCAAAGCCAGACCCGCCAGGCTCAGCGCCAGAAGCGAGGCTCCGGATCGGAATGGCCGAGGGCGCTGGCGCTCTCCGGTCATGATTTCACTCATCAACTCTCACCTGAAGCGGGACCGAAGGGGGAGGACGGTCGGCGTGATCTCAACAAGGGGTCTCGGAAGAGGACGGGGTGGCGATGGCGCCGTAGACGTCAGCGACCTGGTCCAGGAAGCGCTCGATGACCTGGCGCTCGTCCGGGGAGAGGCCGGCGATGACGCCGTCCAGGCCGTCCAGCATCGGCGCCAGCTGGGCGAAGGCCCGTTCGACCGAGGCCTCCACGGGCACGATGCAGACCTTGCGCCGGTCGTGGGCTCGTCGTTCGCGGGCGACGTGGCCGGCCCGTTCCAGGCGGTCGACGATCTGGGTGGCGGCGGCGGTCGTCACCTTCAGGTGCCCGGCCAGCTGACCGGGCGTCATCGGGCCGTTGTTCAGCAGCTGCTCCAGGGCGGCCATGTCGGTGACGTTGACGCCCAGGCTTTCGCCGATCTTGCGGCCGATTTGGCGCGTCAGCATCGAGATGGTCTTCAGGCGCTGACCGATGGGGTCGCGGGGCACGTGTGAGGTGCGCCATACGCCTTTCGTCGAACCGGGATCGCCTGTCGTCATGGAGGCGATCCATATTGTTAAGTGATTTAATAGTCAAATCGCTTAGCGATATGATCGGCCGCAATGCGTGGGCCGCTCGCTCGGCCGCCAGGACAATCATGGCCAGATCCCCAAGAAGCCGAGCGCGGGACTAACGCGAACGACCGTCGTTCGTTCAATTGGGGACGAGGGCGGCGGGATGAAAGGGCGGGACGTCATCGCTTTTTTCTCCTGCCGGCGCCGGGGGATGCAGGGCCCCCATCCGGCGGTCGCGCATCGGTCCTTCCTGGAGATGACGAACGAAGGCGCAGCTTTGCGACACGGCGCGGCGATTATTTCGCCGGCCGGTTCCAGCTGGGCCGTGCCGCGTGTTCGAAGGGCGGCGCCGATGCGCGGTTGACGTGGCGTCAAAACATACCACATCATCGAAACAGATGTTCGACTTCACGGTCGAGCTTCCGTCCGCGCGGAATTGCGGGCTTTCAGTCAAGCGTTTCCAGTATCCGGCCCAGGGGGACCCCAGAGTTGTCGGCGCGCGAATACGCATCTTCAATTTTCGAAACGCGTCCCCGCGACGACGTGGGGGCGAAGGCCGCCGCGAGCGCCGGGCGACGCGCGAGACGCGCCGCCGGCTAGGTTTCCCGAAGCCCAAAAGACCTGCGTTCAAAAAAAGCAGCTCGGGAGGGAAGACCATGAAGAAAGCGATGTTCCTGCGCGGGGCCTCGGCCCTGACACTTGTCTTGGGCATGGGGGCCGGCGCCGCCCACGCCCAGACCAGACCCTCGAACGACCAGGGACCGGTCATGGTGGAAGAGGTCATCGTCACCGGTTCGTTCATCAAGGGCACGCCCGAGGACGCCTCGCTGCCGGTCGACGTGATCGGCGTCGAGGACCTGCAGAAGCAGGGCTCGCCCTCGACGGTGGAGATGCTCAAGGCCCTGCCGGTCTCGAACGGCGTGCTGGGCGACACCAATCAGTTCGACGCCCGGGCCCAGGGCTCGGAAGGCTCGGGCTCGGTCAACCTGCGCGGCCTGGGCTCGCAGCGCACCCTGGTGCTGCTGAACGGCCGGCGCCTGGCGATCAACCCGCTGGCCGCGGCCGGGGCGGGCATCGTCGACACCAACATCATCCCCGGCGCCGCCATCGGCCGGATCGAGGTGCTGAAGGACGGGGCCGCGGCGACCTACGGCTCGGACGCCATCGCCGGCGTCGTCAACTTCATCACCCGCAAGAACTTCAACGGCCTGGAGGCCGGGGCCGACTACCGGTTCATCGACGGCTCGAAGGGCGACTACGGCCTGAACGTCACCTACGGCAAGGTCTGGGACCGCGCCAACCTGCTGGCCAGCATCGGCTGGCAGCACCGCTCGAAGCTGACGGTCGCCGACCGCGACTGGGCCAACAAGCCCTATCTGGACAACCCCGAGGCGGGCTGGTCGGCGGCGGGCAACCCCTCGACCTTCATCCCGGCCGCGGCCTCGACCACCGGCTTCCGCGATCCCAGCTGCTCGTCCCTGGGCGGCTACGCCGGCTTCAGCGGCCTGACGCCGGTCTGCTACTGGCACTACACGCCGTTCGACAACCTGGTCGAGAAACAGGACGCGCTCCAGGCCTATGGCGAGATCAACGCCGACCTGTCGGACAAGACCAAGTTCCACATGGAGGCCCTGGTCAGCCACACCGACGTCCCCGACTGGAACACCTCGCCGTCCTACGCCGCCCTGGCGGTGCCGACGGCCGAGGTCGCGCTCGCGCCGTCGCTGGTCGGACGCTACTACGTGCCGGCCAACAACCCCGGCCTGATCGCCTTCATGGCCGCCAACCCCACCATCGTCACCACCAGCCTGGTGACCGGCGCCCAGACCACGGTGCCGTCGGCGATCCTGGCGGGCGGGGCGATCAACGCGGCCAACCGGCCCTACGGCCTGGGCGGCAATCCGGCCTTCGGTTACGGCCCCTCGATCGGCGCGCGGTCCTACAACGCCTATCGGGTGTCGGGCGACCTGTCGGGCGAGTTCGACAACGGCATCGGCTGGGACCTGGCCCTGACCTATTCCCAGGAGGTGGGCATCCGGACCGGCTACGACACGCTGGTCAACCGCTTCCAGCTGGCCCTGCGCGGCCTGGGCGGTCCGCGCTGCGACACCGACCCGGCCACCCCCGGCATCCAGGGCGTGCCCGGCGTCAACGGCTGCCTGTTCTACAACCCGTTCGCCAACGCCATCCCCGGCAACGCCATCACCGGCGTGGCCAATGCGGGCTACAACGCCAACCTGGCCAACAGCGAGGAGGTCACGCGCTGGTTCTTCCAGAAGCTGACCACCAAGCAGGCCTCGCGCCTGTTCGTCGGCGAGGCGGTGCTGAACGGCAAGACCAACATCACCCTGCCGGGCGGCGACATCGCCTGGGCCGCCGGGGTGCAGTACCGCCTGACCTACTTCAAGTCCGACTACAACGACATCTCCAACGCCCTGATCAATCCGTGCGTCAACACGCCGGACTACGGGGTGACCAACTGCACCGGCTCGGTCCGCAACGGGCCGTTCATGTTCCTGGGCGTCAACACCCCGGCCGACAAGCAGAGCGACGTCATGGCCGGCTTCGGCGAGTTGTCGGTGCCGATCACCGAAGACCTGCAGATGCAGCTGGCCGCCCGCTACGAGGACTACGGCGGCCCGACGGGCTCGACCTTCAATCCCAAGGTCGCGCTCCGCTGGCAGGCCACGCCCTGGATGGCGCTGCGCGGCTCGGCGGGCTCGACCTTCCGCGGCCCGCCCGATCCGCAGTTGGTCACCTCGTCGGTCACCTCGCTGCAGAGCATCCTGGGCGTGTTCCGCGCCGTCGATATCTACGGCAATCCCAACCTGCAGCCGGAAAAGGCCGACACCTTCAACGCCGGCGTCCTGTTCAACGCCGGCAACTTCAAGGCCAGCATCGACTACTTCCAGTTCGACTTCGACAAGCCGATCGTGGCCGAGCCGGTGGGCGGGATGGTCAACGCCCTCTATCCGAACGGCGCGACCGGGGCCAACAACTGCGGCAACCCCGCCTATGCGGCCCTGCAGGCCCGATTCACCTTCACCACCGGCTGCAGCACGATCTCGTCGCTGGCCCGCCTGAAGACCTATTACGTCAACGGACCGTCGATCAAGAATTCGGGCGTCGACTTCTCGGCCGACTACATCTTCGAGGACGTGATCGGCGGCGACCTGCGCCTGGGCGCCAACGCCACCTGGATCTCCGAATACAAGATCGACGCCCAGACGGTGGAAGGCGTGGTGGTCACCCCCGCGTTCGACGCCGTGGGCCAGCTGAACTACCAGACCATTGCCGTGCCGATCCCACAGTGGAAGGGTGACGCCTTCGGCGAGTGGACCCGGGGGCCGCACAACGTGCGCCTGACGGTCCACTACATCGACAGCTACGTCGACCAGCGCACCGCGCCGTTCGCGGCCGGGGCCTACAAGGACTCCACCGGCGCGCCGGTGCAGGTGGCGGCCGGCAAGAAGATCGACAAGCAGATCCTGACCGACATCTCGTATCGGGTGTTCCTGCCCTGGGACACCACCCTGTCGGCGACGATCACCAACATCTTCGACCAGGATCCCTCGTACGCCCGCCTGGACCTCGGGTACGACCCGTTCACGGGCGACCCGCTGGGCCGGACCTACAAGTTCGGCATCAAGAAGAAGTTCTAGAGCCGTCGGCGGGAGGGGCGGCTCAGGCCGCCCCTCTTCTCGATCACGCCGTCCCGCGTTGTCGGATCGCGAAGGCCTCCGCCGGATTGGCGACCATCAGCGTGTTGATCTCCGCCGGGGTGAAGCCCTTGGCCCGAAGCGCCGGCAGGAATTGGGTGAAGATCAGCTCGTAGCTGCGGGCCTGACCGCCTCCGGCCTGGCCGACATTGTACCAACCCGCGTCCTGCGAGATGAGCACGCGGTTCAGCAGGCCCTCGTCCCGCAGGCGGGTCACCAGGCCGACGTGCTGGTCCATCGACTTGGCGTCGATCCCGTCGAACTCCACCCAGGCCTGGCGCCGCGCCGCCGCGATGTGCCGCGTGACGTCCGGCTCGTTCTGGGCGTGGATCCAGATCCAGGCGGACGGATGAACGCCTTCCTGCTCCAACACGTCCAGCTGTTCGAACGCGGACACGGCCGGACCGGTATGGGCGCCGATCGTCAGGCCCGTCCGTTTGTGAGCGATGGCGCCGGCGCGGATCAGCTTGCGCTCGACCTCGCTGAGCGGCCCGCCGTTGAAGCCCAGCTTGATGAAGCCCGGCCGGACGGGGGTTCCATCGATCCCGTCCTTCCATTCCAGCACCCAGCGCTCGGCCAGGGCCTCGGCGGTGTCGGTGAACACCCAGGGCGGCAGGTGGGTGTTGTCGAAGGCGGCGTAGTTGCCCGTGACCGTCAGGATGTTGAGCCCGCTCTCCCGCGCCAGGCGCTCCAGCAGGATCGGGTCGCGACCCAGATAGGCCGCCGTGGCGTCGACGAAGGTCCGGCAGCCGCGCGCCTTGAGGCCGAGCAGGCGAGGCAGGACGACCTTCACCACCTCGTCGCGGTCATAGGGCAGGGGCGCCTTGGCCCACGCGGCATAGGTCTGGAAATTCGCCAGGATGTGTTCATGCACGAGCGTGACGCCCATCTGGTCGGCGTGCATCTGGCCCCGGACGGTCATGACCTGCGGCTCGGGTCCGTACTCGTCCCGCGCCAGGGCCCTCGCGCGGCCGCCGACGACCAGGATCGCGGCGGCGCCGAAGATCCCCTGAACCAGGTCCCGCCTGTGCATGACCGCTCACCCCGTCCGACCACGGCCGCGAGTTGAGCTGGAAATTACGGCAATGAAAAGTCGTGGCGCGGCCTAGCGCGTGAACAGCCCCGTCAGCAGCGGCCGGGCGAACAGCCGGGCCGCTTCCTCGCGCTCCAGCCCGGGGACCCAGATGCCCAGCGAGGCGGCGGCGTTGAGCATCGAATTGATCATGTGGGCCGCGATCATCGGATCGACCGCCCGCACCGAGCCCTCGGCCACGCCGTCCGAGATGATCGCCGCGAAGCGCTCGGAGCCGCGGGCGTAGCCTTGGGCCATCTCGGTGCGGATCTCGATCGGCAGGGCGCCCATCGACGAGGCGCGCAGCAGCGGGCCGTGGTCCGACAGCTGGTAGGCGACCAGGGCGGCGGTCGCCGACGACAGCTGCTGCCAGCTGTCCTTGGCCAGGTCCCGGGCGTCGATCTGGGCCTTGCGGGTGACGGCGAAGGTGCGCTCGAAGCATTCGACCACCAGGGCGTCCTTGTCCTCGTGGTGGTGGTAGAACGAGCCCTTGGTGACGTTCAGCTGGGCCGAGATGTCCTCGACCGAGGCGCCGCGATAGCCGCGCTGGTTGATCAGGCGGGTAGCGGCGACCAGGAAGGTCTCGCGCCATTCCTGGCCCTCGGGCGACTGCGGCGTCGGATCGGGCAGGGTCAGCGGCGCCCAGGCTTGGGTCGAGCCCTTCGGGGCCAGGCCGTTGACCAGGATGTCGTACATCTTGTCGCGCACGCGGCCGTAGTCGTCGACGTCGTAGCGACGCAGCCACGAACCCGACCAGAACACCTGCTCGAGCAGCAGGTGGGTGCGGGCGTTGCGGTCGCGCTTGTCCAGATGGTCGAACTCGGGCCCCTCGAAGAAGCCGCGAACCCGGCGGAAGAGGTCGTTGAACGCGCCCTGCACCGAACCGCGCAGCGGCTCCTTCAGGGCCCGCATCTCGGTGAAGCTGGTCAGGGGCGCGGCCTCGCCCAGGCGCACCCGACGGTTCAGGTCCAGATAGAGGTCGAGGAACTTCAGCAGCCGGCCGGGGGCGTCCGGCGCCTTGCCCGCCTCGGTCACCAGGGCGTCGAACCGCTCCAGGCCGCGCATGAAGCAGGCGGCCGCCAGGTCGTCCTTCTTGCGGTAGTAGTAGGTGACGCTGGTGGTGATCAGCCCGACCTTGGCCGCCACGTCGGCCAGGGTCATGCCCTTGACGCCCTGACGGTTCAGGATGGCGGTCGCGGCGGCGAGGATCGCCTCTTTCTTCTTCGCGTACCGCTCGGTGGCGGGGCTCGCGATCCGGCCGTCGTCCATGTGTCGCCCCCTAGTTCGCGGCCTCGCGCGCGTCCCTTGGACCCGCTGGTCCAATTTAGGAAGCCCTGACTTCACGACAAGGCGCGCGACTCGCTTCGGCGCCGCTTTCGTGGGCGCGGAATCTTGCGCCCGTGTTGCAGGATTGAGGCGGCGAGGTGGTTCGAAGGTCTAGGACGCCAGGGGAGTCCGCTCCGGGAGCGCCTCTTCGCGGCCGGTCTGGCCGAGCACGGCGGCGATGGCCTGGACCAGGGCGGCGGGCGACAGGGGCTTGGCCACCGCGCCGTCCATGCCGGCGGCGAGATAGGACGCCTGCTGGTGGGCCAGGGCGTTGGCGGTCATGGCGATGATCGGGGTCGCGCCCGCCTCGCCGCCCAGGGCGCGGATGCGCCGCGTGGCCTCGACACCGTCCATGCCCGGCATCTGGATGTCCATGAAGATCAGGTCGTAGCCGGGACCGCCGCGTTCGACGGCCTCGACGCCCAGGACGCCGTCCTCGGCGGTCTCGACGACCGCCCCCATGGCCTCCAGCAGCCGGCCGGCGATCAGGCGGTTGGTGGCGTTGTCCTCGACGATCAGCACGCGCAGGCCGGCCAGCAGGCCGGTGTCGGCCTCGATCGGCGCGGCGGCCTCGGAGGCGGGCGGGGCGGCGATCTCCAGCCAGAACAGCGAACCGCCCTCCGGCGGGCTGGTGAAGCCGACGTCGCCGCCCATCAGTATGGCCAGGCGCCGGGTGATGGCCAGGCCCAGGCCCGCGCCGCCGAAGCGGCGGGTGGTCGAGCCGTCGGCCTGGCTGAAGCGCTGGAACAGGCCCTCGGCCGTGGCCTGGTCGACGCCCACGCCGCTGTCCTGGATTTCGAAACGCAGGCGCCGCGCGCCCGGCGGGCCGGCGGTGGTCAGGCGCGCCTCGACGCCGCCCTCCAGCGTGAACTTCACGGCGTTGCCCAGCAGGTTGAACAGGCCCTGGCGCAGCCTCAGGGGATCGGCGCCGACCCAGCCGATGCCGGGATCGACCGTGACGGTCAGGCTCAGGCCCTTCTGCTTGGCCTGGGGACGCAGCAGGTCGGCGACGCTGCGCAGCAGGGCGGCCGGGTCGATCGGCTCGGGATTCAGCTCCAGCTTGCCGGCCTCGATCTTCGAGAAGTCGATGATGTCGTTCAGCAGCTCCGACAGCATGGCGCCGCAGCCCAGGGCCTCGTTCAGCAGCTGGCGGCCGTCGTCCGACAGCTTCTCGCGTTTGAGCAGGTGCATCACGCCCAGCACCCCGTTCATCGGGGTGCGGATCTCGTGGCTCATATTGGCCAGGAACTGCGACTTGGCCTCGGCCGCGCCGAGGGCGGCGTCTCGGGTGGCCACCAGCTCGGTGACGTCCTGGCTGATGCCGATCACGTCCCAGGCCTTGGCGCTGGAGCCGCGCACGCCGCGCCAGGCGGCCCGCATCCAGATCCAGGACTGGCTGGAGGGATCGAGGTAGCGATAGGTCTGGATGTGGTGGTCGCCCGTGGCCAGGGTCCGGCTGAAGGCTTCCCAGACGGCCTGACGCTCTTCGGGATGGGTCGAGGCGGTCATCTCCTGGACCGTCATGATCCGCACCCCGCCCTGGGGCGAGGAGGGCGTGGGGATGTCCTGCTCGAAGATGTAGACGCCCTTGCGCGGGTCGAACCGCCAGACATAGACGCCCGCCGTGTTGCGCAGCAGCTCGTTGGCGCGCTCGGACTGCTGGCGCTCGATCCGGCGGGCGCGATCCTCGGTGAAGTCCTGGAAGACGATCAGCAGCGCCTCGCGCCCGAACGCCTCGGGCAGCAGCTTGGACTGCGAGCGGACCCACAGCCAGCCGCCGCCCTTGCGGGCCAGGCGGTGCTCGGAGCGGGCCTCGCCCTCGGCGCGCAGGGTGGCGCCGATGCCGCGGATGGTGTCGGTGTCGTGCAGGTGGAAGAAGTCGCGGATCGGGCGGCCCAGGGTCTCGTCGGGCGTCCAGCCGGTCAGGGTGGTCCAGGCCGGATTGACGCGGACGATCGCGTCGTCCTCCAGCACCACGAACATGTCGAGGCTGGTCTCGAAGAACCAGTCGGCGGCGGCCTGCTCGATACTGAGGCCGCCGGGGGTCTCGTCGCGCAAGTGCTTGCCCATCCCCGTTCCCTAGTTTTCAATCGATATGCGCACGAACGGGTAAAGGGCGGGTTTCGACGTACCGCCTCTTCGATCGCGCCAATGAAAAAGCACGCCGCCCGCCCGCGATCGTCCGGGCGGTCCGTCGCAGGAGGGATATCGTCTTGAGCACGCCTGAAGCCGTGGGTCTGTCGTCGGACCGACTGAAGCGCATCGACGCCTTCGTCCAGGACCGTTACATCGCGCCCGGAAAGCTGCCCTGCGCCTTGGTCCAGGTCTGGCGTCGCGGCCAATTGGCGCACACCACGATCCTGGGCTCGGCCGACAAGGAACGCGGGCGTCCGCTGCAGGCCGACAGCCTGTTCCGCATCTATTCGATGACCAAGCCGATCACCTCGATCGCCTTCATGATGCTGGTCGAGGAGGGCAAGGTCGCGCTGGACGATCCGGTGCACCGGTTCATCCCGTCGTGGAAGAAGCTGGGCGTGTTCCAGGCCGGCGTGCTGGGCGCCTTCCAGGCCAAGCCGGTCGATCAGCCGATGCGGATCGTCGACCTGCTGCGCCATACCGCCGGTTTGACCTACGGCTTCCAGCAGCGCTCGAACATCGACGCCGCCTATCGCAAGCTGAAGCTGGACGGGGTCGACAGCGAGGGCGGGCTCGACGCCTTCGTCGAGGCCCTGGCGGCCCTGCCGCTGGAGTTCTCGCCGGGCGAGGCGTGGAACTATTCGGTGGCCACCGACGTGCTGGGCTACCTGGTCCAGGCGATCTCGGGCCAGCCGTTCGACGTGTTCCTGAAGGAGCGCATCTTCGACCCGCTGAAGATGGTCGACACCGGCTTCTTCGTGCCCGACGACCAGCGCCATCGCTTCACCGCCTGCTACACCCTGAACCCCAAGGGCGAGGTGGTGCTGCAGGACGATCCGACCACCAGCCACTACCTGTCCGAGCCGTCGGTGAAGTCGGGCGGCGGCGGGCTGGTCTCGACGGCCGGCGACTACATGCGCTTCTGCCGCATGCTGCTGAACGGCGGCGAGCTGGACGGCGCGCGCATCGTCAGCCCCAAGACCCTGAAGCTGATGACGATGAACCACCTGCCGGGCGGCCGGGAGCTGACCGAGATGTCGCGCTCGCTGTTCAGCGAGACGGTGTTCGAGGGGCTGGGCTTCGGCCTGGGCTTCGCCATGACCATCGACCAGGCCCGGACCCGGAACCTGGGCTCGCTGGGCGAATATTTCTGGGGCGGCATGGCCTCGACCGCCTTCTGGATCGATCCGGTCGAAGACCTGGCGGTGGTGTTCATGACCCAATTGATCCCGTCCTCGGCCTATCCGATCCGGCGCGAGCTGCGGACCCTGGTCTACGCGGCCCTGACCGAGAGCAACGGCTAGGTCAGCATCATCTTCGGCAGCTCGGCCGCCAGGGCGTCGATCGCCGCCCGCACGCGCAAGGGCAGGTGCGGGGCCTGGGGCCAGATCAGGTGGGTGTCGAACACCAGGCCGGGCAGGTCGGTGAGCACCCGCTCGAGCCGGCCCGAGGCCACGGGCTCGCGCACCAGCCAGCAGGGCAGCCAGGCCAGGCCGAGACCCGCCGCCGCCGCCTCGGCGATGGCCTCCAGGTCGTCGAAGCGGATGCGGGCGACGGGCGTGACCTCGCGGTCCGGTCCGCCGGGCGTGGGGAACAGCCAGCGTCGCGAGCGATCGCCGCGGCCGTAGAGTACGGCCCGGTGCCCGGCGATGTCCTCAAGGCGCTGGGGGCGGCCGTGGCGGTCCAGATAGGCGGGCGAGGCGCAGACCGTCATCCGCTGCCCGGCCACGCGTCGCCCGACCAGGCCGGCCCGGTCGGGCAGGCCGCCGTTGCGGACCGCCAGGTCGAAGCCGTCCTCGATCAGGTCGGCGGGGCGGTCGCTGAACGACAGGTCCAGCTCCAGGGCCGGATGGCGGCGGACCAGGTCCAGCAGGATCGGGGCGACGCAATGGCGGCCGAAGATCACCGGGGCCGTGACCCGTAGCCGGCCGGCCGGCTCGGCGCGGCCGGACTCCAGCGCCGCCTCGGCCGCCTCCAGTTCGGCTAGGGCGCGCACGCAGCGCTCGTAGAACATCTGGCCGTCCTCGGTGAGGCTCTGGCTGCGCGTGGTGCGATGGAACAGCCGCACGCCCAGGCGCGCCTCCAGCCGGGCGATGGTCTTGCCCACCGCCGAGCGCGTCAGCCCCAGGCGAGGGGCGGCGGGCGCGAAGCCGCCGGCCTCCACCGCCTCGACGAAGGTCGCGATCCCGCTCAGCCGCTCGCTCATGGCGTCGCTCCATTGGTTCCGTCTGCGCTACAGTCAGCGGACAAATGGCCGCCACCGTAGAATTCTGAAGTGCATATGGTCCGCCTCCTCCCGGCCCGGCAAGGGCGAGATATCGAGGAAGACGTGATGGCGAACCTGATGAAGCGGTGGACGATGGACGGCCTGGGCCGCGACCGCCTGGTGCTGAGCGAAGTCGAAATCCCCGCGCCCGGCCCGGGCGAGGTGCTGGTCAAGACGGGGGCCCTGTCCCTGAACTATCGCGACAAGATGGTGGTCGAAGGCGGCATGGGCCTGGACCTGCAATTCCCGTTCACCCCGCTCTCGGACCTGGCGGGGACGGTCGCGGCGGTCGGCCCGGGCGTGACACGGTTCGCGGTCGGGGCGCGGGTGATCTCGACCTTCGTGCCGCACTGGATCGACGGCCCGGCGCGCGGTTCGGCGGCGGCGCCGGCCTATCCCACCCTGGGCGGCCTGCATCAGGGCGTGGCGGCCGAATATATCGTGCTGTCGGAAGAGGTGCTGTCGACCGCGCCGGCCGGCCTGACCGACGCCGAGGCCTCGACCCTGCCGGTCGCCGGCCTGACCGCCTGGTTCGCCCTGATCGAGGAAGGCCGCCTGGCGCCGGGCCAGACCGTGGCGCTCCAGGGCACAGGCGGGGTCTCGCTGTTCGGCCTGCAGATCGCCAAGGCGGCCGGCGCGCGGGTGATCGTCACCTCGGGCGACGACGACAAGCTGGCCCGCGCCCTGGCCCTGGGCGCCGACCATGGCGTCAACCGGCTGAAGGTCAACTGGGCCCAGGAGGTCATCGCCCTGACCGGCGGCCGCGGGGCCGACCACATCCTGGAAGTGGCCGGCGGCGACAACTTCGACCGTTCGATCGCGGCCGCCGCCGTGCGCGGCCAGATCGCGGTGATCGGCCTGCTGGAGGGCAGCGAGCTGAAGGGCACGGTCTTTCCGATGCTGCTCAAGCAACTGGCCGTGCGGGGTCTGGTGGTGGGCCACCGGCGGGCGCTGGAGGACTTCGTCCGCTTCGTCGACCAGCAGGGGCTCAAGCCGGTGATCGACCACGAATACGCCTTCGCCGATCTGCACGCGGCCCTGGACCACCTGGACCGCGGGCCGTTCGGCAAGATCGTGCTGAAGGTCTAGACCGCACAAGAAAGCGGCGCGGGAGGCAGGCTCCCGCGCCGAGTGCGCTTCACCTAAGTCGACACGCCGAGGCGGCGCGCCACGTGCGTGCAGGATCGTCGGCTTAGAAGATTTGGGACGTGTGCAAGTCGCGTCCCGACGCCGACCCCCCTACGCGTACGCCCTCGACAATCGGAGCACACATCGGCGTTCCCGCTCGCTTTGCGGGCACATCCCTCGGCGGCTTCCCCCCGCCCGCACGGATTGGCTCCGGCTGAAACTTCTATTTTCGAATTTCAAGTATGAATGCAGCGGCGTCAATGGGCGGCGCCTAAAATCGCGGCGCCGTTACGGACCTCTGGACTTCGTCGCCGGGTCGTGCAGGGTTTGCTTCAAACAACCGTTCAAAAGAACGCAACCACGAACTCAGGGGTGGAGCACGCCATGGCCGCGATCAACAACGTCACCGATCTGACCGTCGAAGGCGACATCGGGGTCGTCACGCTCAACTCGCCGCCGGTCAACGCCCTGTCGGCGGCGGTGCGGGAAGGCCTGTCCAAGGCCTTCGACGCGGCCATCGCCGACCCGGCAGTCAAGGCCATCGTGCTGATCTGCGAAGGCAAGACCTTCATCGCCGGCGCCGACATCACCGAATTCGGCAAGGCCATGACCGGTCCGTCGCTGCAGGAGGTGCAGAACACCATCGAGAACTCGCCCAAGCCGGTGGTCGCCGCGATCCACGGCACGGTGCTGGGCGGCGGGCTGGAGGTGGCGCTGGTGGCGCACTACCGCGTCGCCGTGCCCTCGGCCAAGGCCGGCCTGCCGGAAGTTAACATCGGCCTGCTGCCCGGCGCCGGCGGCACCCAGCGGCTGCCGCGCGTGGTCGGCGTCGAGAAGGCGCTGGAGATGGTCACCACCGGCCAGCACGTACCGGCCAAGGCCGCCCTGGCGATGGGCCTGTTCGACTCGATCGTCGAGGAAGGCGCCCTGCGCGACGGGGCCATCGCCTTCGCCCGCGTGGTCCTGGCCGAGGACAAGCCCCTGCGCCGCATCCGCGACCAGAACGAGAAGGTCGAGGCGGCCCGAGGCAAGCCCGAGATCTTCAGCGAGTACCGCAAGGCCAACGCCAAGAAGTTCCGCGGCTTCATGGCCCCCGAGAACAACATCAAGTGCATCGAGGCGGCGGTGAACCTGCCCTTCGACGAGGGGCTGAAGGAAGAGCGCCGCCTGTTCATGGAGCTGATGACCGGCTCGCAGTCGGCCGCCCAGCGCCACGTGTTCTTCGCCGAGCGCCAGGCCGCCAAGATCCCGGACGTGCCGGACGACACCCCGCTGATCCCGGTCAAGAAGGTGGGCGTGATCGGGGCCGGCACCATGGGCGGCGGCATCTCGATGAACTTCCTCAACGCCGGCATCCCGGTGACGATCATCGAGGCGAAACAGGAGAACCTCGACCGCGGCGTCGGGGTGATCCGCAAGAACTACGAGAACACCGCCAAGAAGGGCCGCCTGACCCAGGACGACGTCGAAAAGCGCATGGCGCTGCTGACCCCGTCGATGAACCTGGAGGACCTGGCCGACTGCGACCTGATCATCGAGGCCGTGTTCGAGCTGATGGAGATCAAGAAGGAGGTCTTCGGCAAGCTGGACAAGATCGCCAAGCCCGGCGCGATCCTGGCCTCCAACACCAGCTATCTCGACATCGACGTGATCGCCGCCAGCACCAGCCGGCCCGAGAGCGTGATCGGCCTGCACTTCTTCTCGCCGGCCAACGTCATGCGCCTGCTGGAGATCGTGCGCGGGGCCAAGACCGACAAGTCGGTGATCGCCACCTCGATGCAGATCGGCAAGAAGATCGGCAAGGTCGCCGTGCTGGTCGGCAACTGCCACGGCTTCGTCGGCAACCGCATGCTGGCCCAGCGCCAGCGCGAGGCCCAGAAGCTGATCCTGGAAGGCGCCATGCCCTGGGATGTCGACCGCGTGCTGTACGACTTCGGCCTGCCGATGGGCCCGTTCGCCATGAGCGACCTGGCCGGCCTCGACATCGGCTGGGACCCGGCCAAGACCAGCTCCTCGACCGTCCGCGAAGTGCTCTGCGAGATGGACCGTCGCGGCCAGAAGAACGGCAAGGGCTTCTACGACTACGACGAGAACCGCGTCGCCAAGCCGTCGAAGGAGGTCGAGCAGGTGATCCTCGACTTCGCCGAGAAGCGCCAGATCCAGCGCCGCGAGATCAGCGACCAGGAGATCCTGGAGCGGTGCCTCTATCCGATGGTCAATGAGGGGGCCAAGATCCTGGAGGAGGGCAAGGCCATCCGCGCGTCCGACATCGATACGGTGTGGGTCAACGGCTACGGCTGGCCCGTCTATACCGGCGGCCCGATGTTCTGGGGCGAGCTGGTGGGCCTGGATAAGATCCTGGCCAAGATGCAGGAGTTCCAGGCCAAGCTGGGCGACGACTTCAAGCCGTCGGCCCTGCTGGAGCGGCTGGTGGCCGAGGGCAAGGGCTTCAAGGACGCGTAGCGTCCGAAAGCCTCTCCGTTTGTGAGAGGCTATAAAACCTCCGCTGATCCCCGCGAAAGCGGGGGCCCAAGCTGACTTTCAGCTTGTGGCGCGGTCCAGGATCGATCGTCGGACCCGGCCTGGGTCCCCGCTTTCGCGGGGATCGGCGGGGTTTGGGAGATCAGAGTTAGAGGCGTTTCCATGACCACCATCGCCGCCATGATGACCGCCGACTACGGCGTGATGGGCGACATCCTGCGCCAGCGGGCCGCCGAGCATCCCGACCATCCGGCGGTGATCATGGAGACCGGCGAGGCGGTGACCTACGCCCGGTTCGACGCCCTGGCCGACCGGGTCGCCGCCGCCCTGCAGCGCGACGGGATCAGGCCCGGCGAGGCCGTGGCCGTCTGCGCCCTGTCGTCGATCGCCTATGCGGCGCTCTTCCTCGGCGCGCTGCGCGCCGGGGTGGCGGTGGCGCCGCTGGCCCCGTCGTCGACGCCCGAGGCCATCGCCGGCATGGTCGCCGACTGCGGGGCGCGATTGTTCTTCCTCGACGCGGGCGTCGCCGAGGCCCAGAAGCCGCATCCGATCGCGGTTCGCCAGATCGCCCTGGACGGCTCGGACTTCGGCGAGGCCTTCGACGCCTGGCTGGCGCCCGTCGGCGCGATCCCGGTCGCCGTGGCCATCGCCCCCGACGACCCGTTCAACATCATCTATTCCAGCGGCACGACCGGCGCGCCCAAGGGCATCGTCCAGTCGCACGGCATGCGCTGGAAGCACGTGTTCCGCGGCGACGCGGTCGGCTACGGCCCCGAGGCGGTGACCCTGTTGTCGACGCCGCTCTATTCGAACACGACCCTGGTCTGCTTCTTCCCCACCCTGGCGGGCGGCGGCACGGTGGTGCTGATGAGGAAGTTCGACGCCGGCCGCTATCTGGAGCTGGCCCAGGCCCATCGCATGACCCACACCATGCTGGTGCCGGTGCAGTACCGCCGCCTGATGGACCGGCCCGACTTCGGCGACTTCGACCTGTCGTCGACCCATCTGAAGTTCTGCACCAGCGCCCCGTTCGCGGCCGAGCTGAAGGCCCAGGTCCTGGCGCGCTGGCCCGGCGGGCTGGTCGAGTATTTCGGCATGACCGAGGGCGGCGGCACCTGCATCCTGATGGCCCACGAGCACCCGGACAAGCTGCACACGGTGGGCAAACCCGCGCCCGGCCACGACATCCGGCTGATCGACGAGGACGGCGTCCAGGTCGGTCCCGGCGTGGTCGGCGAGATCGTCGGTCGCTCGGGCGGGATGATGAACGGCTATCACGGCCAGCCGGGCAAGACCGCCGAGGCGACCTGGACCTCGCCCGAAGGCTGGCGCTTCATCCGCACCGGCGACGTCGGCCGGTTCGACGAGGAGGGCTTCCTGACGCTGATGGACCGCAAGAAGGACATGATCATCAGCGGCGGCTTCAACATCTATCCCAGCGACATCGAGGCCGAGATCGTCAAGCATGCCGATGTGGTCGAGGCGGCGGTGGTCGGCGTGCCCTCGGACGCCTGGGGCGAATCGCCGGTGGCCTTCGTGGCGCTCAAGCCTGATGCGCGGATTGACGCGGAGGCCCTGAAGGCCTGGGTCAACGCCCGCCTGGGCAAGACCCAGCGGCTGGTCGACCTGCGTCTGGTCGAATCCCTTCCCCGCAGCCATATTGGCAAGGTGTTGAAGCGTGAACTCCGCGATGGCTGGACGGCTTCTGCCTAGGTCGAAGATTCCGGCCCTATTTTTGCCGCGACGGCGCGCCGCATCTGGGGCGCCCGAGTCAGTCGATACGTTTGCTTAACCATAACGGCGCTGTCGTGTGACAGAGCTGGACTGTTCGGAAGCGACGTCTGATGCAAGCCCTCCCCAAAGTCTCGCCGGAAGCGCGCAAGAAGGCCAAGGCCGAAGCCGCTTTCGCGGCCGCCGGCGTCCCGATGGACTTCGCCGCCGTGGAGAAGGTGCTTCGACAGGGGCTGACGCCCGGCCTCGACGCCAAGCTGGCCGACCGCTTCGACCGCCCCACCGCCGTCCGCGCCGTCGCCGACCGCGTCTGCGCCCTGACCGCCGCCCTCGTCGCCTCGGGCGTCCGCCCCGGCGGCGTCTGCATCGTCCCCGCCCTGGCCAGCGCCGCCACCCTGGAGGCGGTCGCCGCCGCCGGCCTGCGGGCCTGGCTGGTGGACGTCGATCCCTACAGCTGGATGTTCGACCCGGCCCACCTGCGCGAACGCCTCGGCGAGGCCCCGCCGCCGATCGAGGCCATCGTCCCCACCTGCGCCTTCGGCCGCGCCCCCGACATGAGCGCCTGGGCCGCCTTCCAGCGCGAGACCGGCCTGCCGATCGTGGTCGACGCCACCGACGGGTTCGACGTGATCATGGACGCCCCGGTCCCCGTGGTCGTCGGCCTGCCTGGCGGCCAGGGCGTGTTCGTCGCCAGCCAGGACGCGTCCTTCATCGCCCGCCTCGATGCGCCCGCCTTCGAAGGCGAGGCCGGGCTCGAGGGCTGGTCGGGCCAGCGCCTGCGCCTGGCCACCGCGGCCCAGCGCCTGCGCATGCTGCTGCTGGGCGCGCCGATCGGCTTCCAGCCGGGCTGGGGCATGAGCTGGGTGTCGGACGCCTGGGTCGTCAGCGTCTCGGAAGGCGCCGCTCCGATCGTGGCGGAGAAGCTGGCCGATTTGGGCTATGCGACCAATCCTGTCGGTCCCGGCGTCGTCATCCGCGACCAGACCCCGGTGGCCGACCGCCTGGCCCATTCGGTGCTGAGCCTGCCGTTCCATGCGGACCTGGGGATCACCGAGCTGGACGAACTGGCCGAGGCGGTACGGAAGGCGCTGGTCTAAACTCCGCTCATCCCGGCGAATGCCGGGACCCAGATCCCAAAGCGTTTGGGCTGACTGGAAGAGCGCGGAGCTTTTGGACCCCACCTCAAAGCCATTCCATCTGGGTCCCGGCATTCGCCGGGATGAGCGGATATAAAATCAGTTGGCCGCCGCGTACGCCTCGACCTGCGCCACGCGCCGGGCCTTTTCCGCCTCGTCCAGGAACGAGCCCGTGAAGCTGTTCTTCGCCAGGGTCACCAGCTCGTCGCGCGTCAGGCCGACGGCCTGCGCGGTCTGCAGGTAGTTCTCCAGCAGGTAGCCGCCGAAATAGGCCGGGTCGTCGGAATTGACGGTGGCCTTCAGGCCCAGCTTCAGCATGCGCTTCAGCGGATGCTCCTTCAGGTCGCTGACCCCGCACAGCTTCAGGTTCGACAGCGGGCAGACCGTCAGGGTCGTTTCGTCCTGCACCAGGCGGGCGGTCAGGCAGTCGTCCTCCAGGGCGCGGTTGCCGTGGTCGATGCGGTCGACGTCGAGGATGTCCACCGCCTCCCAGACATAGGCCGGCGGGCCTTCCTCGCCGGCGTGGGCCACGACCTTGAGACCCAGGTCGCGGGCGGCCTGCATCACGCGGGCGAACTTGGCGGGCGGGTGGCCCACCTCCGAGGAGTCCAGGCCGACCCCGGCGATGTTCGACAGGTGCGGCTTGGCCTGCTCCAGCGTCACGAACGCCGAGGCCTCGTCCAGGTGGCGCAGGAAGCAGAGGATCAGCTTGGACGTCACGCCCAGCTCGCGCTCGGCGGCCTCCATGCCCTCGACCAGGCCGTCGATCACCGTCTCGAAGGCCACGCCCCGGTCGGTATGGGTCTGGGGATCGAAGAAGATCTCGGCATGGGTCCCGCCGTCGGCCTTCAGCCGGCGGAAATAGGCCAGGGCCAGGTCCTTGAAGTCGGCCTTGGTCAGCAGCACGCCCGCGCCCTGGTAGTAGATGTCCAGGAAGTCCTGGAGGTTCGAGAAGGCGTAGGCGGCGCGGATCTCGTCCACCGTCTTGAACGGCAGGGTCACGCCGTTGCGCGCGGCCAGCTCGAACATCAGCTCGGGCTCGAGGCTGCCCTCGATGTGCATGTGCAGCTCGGCCTTGGGCAGGCCGCGGACGAAGGTTTCGAGAGCGAGATCGGTCATGGCCGGATTATGAGCGCCGGGGGCGGGGGTGTTCAACCGACAAGATGCTCCCCCTCCGCCGGGCGGGGACATGCACTTGTGCGTGTCTCCAAATCTCGCACTGCGTCTGCTGGGGACACGCACAAGTGCATGTCCCCGGTCGATGCCTTAAGAACCGTCCGGTGACCACCGACAACCTCCCCATCCCCCGCGAAGACCTCGGCCCCGACATCGGCTTCGCCGAGGCGCAGGCCGCCGAGCTCTACGGCCGCGACTATCGCAAGGCGCTGGCCAGCGACGACGGCTTCCAGCGGCTGGACGCGGTGGAGCGGCTGGCCGGGGCCCGCGCGGCGCTCAGCGTCCAGGAGGTGGCGGTGATGGACATGGCCGCCGGGCGCGGCCACGCCCTGGCCGAGATCGTCCGCCTGACCGGCCGGGAGACGGCCTTCGTCGAGGCCCTGGTCCTGGGCGCCTGCGCCAAGCTGGTGCTCCACTACCAGGCGGTGGGCGAGGCCGACGACGAGGTGGGCCCCGGGCCGCTCAGATTGCCGGGGCCGTTCCTCTAGCCGCTAAGACATCGGCGGCGGCGGGGGCGGCGGCTCGGGCAGGGGGGTGAATTCCTGGTCGTCCAGGTCGGGCAGCTTCATGCGCTGGGCCTTCCAGTCGGCCTTGGCCTGCTCGATGCGTTCCTTGGACGAGGAGACGAAGTTCCACTCGATGAAGCGCGGCCCCACCGGTTCGCCGCCCAGCAGCATGACGGTGGAGGGCTCCAGCGCTTCGAAGGTGATCGTCTCGCCCGGCTTGAACACCGCCATCTGGCCGGCGTGCAGCACCTGGCCGGCGGCCTCGACCTTGCCGACGGCCACATAGGCGGCGCGCTCGGGATATTCGGCCGGCAGGCCCGCCTTGGCGCCGGCGGCCAGCTCCCAGTGCACGTAGAACAGCGGCGAGAACACCGGCACCTTGGCCTCGACGCCGAACGCCTTGCCGGCCACCAGGGCGGCCTTCAGGCCGTTGGCTTCATAGACCGGCATCTCGTCGCGCGGGTGGTGCGAGAAGCGCGGGGCGATCTCCTCCTGGCCGTCGGGCAGGGCCACCCAGGCCTGGATGCCGTGCATCGGGCCGCCGAACTCGCGCAGGGTCTCGAAGCGCTCGGAGTGGGTGATCCCGCTGCCGGCCGTCATCCAGTTGACCTCGCCCGGACGGATGGCGATGTCGGAGCCGACGCTGTCCTTGTGCGTGATCTCGCCCTCGAACAGGTAGGTCAGGGTCGACAGGCCGATGTGCGGATGCGGGCGCACGTCGACATTGCGCGGGAAGCCGGGCTCGAACTCGACCGGCCCCATGTGGTCGAAGAAGGTGAAGGGCCCCACCATCCGCCGGCTGTGGAACGGCAGCACGCGCCCGACCTCGAAACCGCCGAGGTCCTTGCGGCGCTGGTCGATGACGAGGTCGATCATGGGGAGGCTCCGAAGCGATGGAGCCCTTACTCTAGAAGGGAAGGGCGGCTTGCCTCTAGAAGAAAACGGGTGGCGTCGACGTTCCGTCGGACGCCGCCGCGAGGTCCGCGCCGCCTAGCCCGTCGGCATGCCCTCGAACGCCTGGTGACCGGACGGGACCTGGTCCCACGCGAAGCCGCTGGCGGTGAAGAAGGTCATGGCCGGGGCGTAGCGCTTGGGATCGTCCAGGCTGGCGGCGTGGATCGTGAACAGGTCGGCCATGGCCGGGAAGGCCAGGTAGACCGGCGCGCCGCAGGTCGGGCAGAAGGCGTGTGACTTCACCGTGCCCAGGTCGCCGACCGCCTCCCAGCGCCTCGCCTCGCCTTGCAGGGTCACGGTCGCGTCCTTGAAGGTCAGGTAAGAGCCGTGGCCCGTGCCGCTGACGCGCTGGCAGGTCCGGCACTGGCAATCGGCCTGCACCATCGGCTCGCCGACGATGGAATAGCGCACGGCGCCGCATGCGCAGCCGCCCGTGAAGGGGTCGCTCATCGAAGTCTCCTGGTTGTCGGATTGGGGTAGGGGAGGGCGACCCTAGTGCTGGGTCTCGTCCTGTTCGGCCGCGCAGGTCTCCAGGCGCTCCATCACCACCTGCCAGCCCTTGCTCATGCCGTCATAGGCGCTCTGGTTGCGCGGCAGGACGAAGCCCGAGTGGACCAGCCGCACCCGCGTCCCGGCCTCGCTGGCCGTCAGGGTCCAGGTGACCACGGTCTCCAGCGGCGCGCCGTAGCCGGTATTGGCCGCGTGGCCGCCCTTCCAGCCATAGACCAGGCGCCGGTTCTCGACCGCCTCCAGGACCTGGCAGTGGATCACCCCGTCCCATTGCCCGCCCGGCGTGGTCTGGAAGGTGAAGCGACAACCCTCGACGGGCTCGAACCCGGTCGGCGCCATCAGCCAGCGAGCCATCAGGGCGCCGTTGGTCAGGGCCTTCCAGACGGTGGAGGGGGCATGCGGGAAGACCTCGTCGACGACGATCTCGTGGGTCTCGGGGCGGGTCTGGAGAGCCGCGTCGCTCATGGGTCGATCTCCTGGAGAAGGTTGCGCAGGTCGGCGAACCGGTCGCGCCAGAACACGCCGTAGTGGGACATCCAGTCGACCAGCGGCGTCAGGCCGTCGGGCTGGGCGCGGTAGTAGACGTTGCGGCCTTCCGGACGCTCGGCGACCAGGCCGGCGGTCTTCAGCGACTTCAGGTGCTGGGAGACCGCGCCCTGGCTGACGCCGGCGTGGCGGGTCAGCTCGGCCACGGTGATCTCGTCGGACCGCGCGATGCGCTCGAAGACGGCGCGCCGCGTGGGGTCGGCCAGGGCGCGCATGACGCTGTCGATGGGGGCGGCTGCGATCATGGCGGATCAATTAGCAATGGCTAATGCATTAGTCAACGCTAATCTGTTTAGGCGAAGCCGAAACGAAAAACGCCGCGCTCGACCTTTCGGCGGAGCGCGGCGTCTTTGTCTCGCCGATTGGAAGTCGGGCCTAGCTCAGCGGGCTCACATACGGGCTGACGAGGCCCAGCGGCACGGCCGTGGAGTTCTTCACGCCGCGGATGACGATCCGGCTCTCGATGTTGCTGACCAGGCCCAGCGACAGCAGCTTGTCGCGCAGGAACTCGTCGAACGCGCGCATGTCGCGGGTGACGATGCGCAGCTCGTAGTCGGCCGCGCCGGTCACGGTGGCGCACTGGACGACCTCGGCCCATTTGCCCACGGCCTGCTCGAAGACCTCGAGGTTTTCCTTGGTCGGCAGCGACAGCTTGGCGGTGCAATAGACCTCGAAGCCCAGGCCCAGCTTCTCGCGGTCCAGGATGGTCACGCGGCGCTGGATGACGCCCGCGTCCTCCAGCCTTTTGATGCGCCGCCAGCACGGGCTGGACGACAGGCCGACTCGTTCAGCGATCTCCGCAACGGACAGACCGGCGTCGTGTTGGATGAGATCGAGGATCTTGGCATCCACGGCGTCGAGTTGTTCGGACAAGAATTCCTCCCCCCAGAGGGTGATTGACGCGTTGATCTTGCGCAAAGCGGCCTTGAGTCGGGCAAACCTTGGGCAAACAATTTCCCCGCTTCTATAAGATATTGCTGAGCGGGCAGGAAGACCCCGGAGGAAAATTTTTGCTATGCGGCACTCGGAAATCACGCTCGACGACAAATATCTGCTCGAAGATGGTCGTGCGTTCATCACCGGCGTGCAGGCGCTCATCCGGGTCCTCCTCGACCGAAAGCGCCTGGACACCCGGGCCGGGCTGAACACCGCGGGCTTCCTTTCCGGCTATCGCGGCTCGCCCCTGGGCGGGCTGGACCAGCAGGCGGCGCGGATGTCCAAGCTGCTCACCGCCCACGACGTGGTCTTCAAGGAAGGCCTGAACGAGGACCTGGCCGCCACCGCCGTGTGGGGCAGCCAGCAGGCGAACCTGTTCCCGGGCGCGACCCACGACGGCGTCTTCGGCATGTGGTACGGCAAGGCCCCGGGCGTGGACCGCACCGGCGACGTCTTCAAGCACGCCAATTTCGCCGGCAGCTTCCCGACGGGCGGCGTGCTGGCGGTGGCCGGCGACGACCACGGCTGCAAGAGCTCGACCCTGCCGTCGCAGTCGGAGTTCGCCTTCCAGGACTTCGAGATGCCGGTGCTGTCGCCGGCCGACGTGCAGGAGGTGCTCGACTACGGCCTGCTGGGCATTTCCATGTCGCGCTTCTCGGGCCTGTGGACGGGCATGATCGCCCTGGCCGACACCATGGATTCGGGCGTGACCATCGACGTCTCGCTGGACCGCCACAAGCTGGTGATCCCCGAGTTCCCCATGCCGCCCGGCGGCCTGGGCATCCGGCTGAAGGACCAGCCGATGGAGAAGGAGCGCCGGCTCCGCCTGCACAAGATCCCCGCCGCCCTGGCCTTCGCCCGCGCCAACGGCGTCGACCGGGTGGTGCTGGGCGCCCACCACGTGCGCGTGGGCAAGGCGCGGCTGGGCATCGTCTGCCAGGGCCAGGCCTACAAGGACGTGCTGGAAGCCTTCACCGCCATGGGCATGACCCTGGAGGAGGCGTCCGACCTGGGCGTCTCGATCTACAAGGTCGGCATGCCCTGGCCGTTGGAGCCCCTGGGCCTGCGCGCCTTCGCCGCCGGCCTCGAGACCCTGATGGTCATCGAGCACAAGCGCGGCCTGATCGAGCCCCAGGCGCGCGCCGCGCTCTATGACCTGCCCGCCCAGGCCCGGCCGCGCATCATCGGCAAGGTCGACGAGAAGGGCGCGCCGCTGCTGTCGGAACTGGGCTCGCTGTCGGTGGCCGAGATCGCCCTGGCCATCTACGACCGCCTGCCCGACGGCCCGCACATGGCGCGGGCCCAGGCCTATCTGAACCGCGTCTCGGCCGCCGGCGTCGCCGCCGTCAGCCTGGCCGCCGACCAGGCCCGCAAGCCCTTCTTCTGCTCGGGCTGCCCGCACAACACCTCGACCAAGCTGCCCGAAGGCAGCCGCGCCCTGGCCGGCATCGGCTGCCACTACATGGCCAGCTTCAACGACCCCTCGACCGACCTGAACACCCACATGGGCGGCGAAGGCCTGACCTGGGTGGGCGCCGCGCCGTTCACCACCGAGAAGCACGTCTTCCAGAACCTGGGCGACGGCACCTACAATCACTCGGGCTCGCTGGCGATCCGGGCCGCCGTCGCGGCCGGGGCCAACATCACCTACAAGCTGTTGTTCAACGACGCCGTCGCCATGACCGGCGGCCAGCGCGCCGAGAGCGGCTTCACCCCCGCCCAGATCACCCGCCAGCTGGCGTCCGAGGGCGTGGCCCGGACGGTGATCGTGGTCGATGAGCTGGAGCGCTACCAGGGCGTCACCGACCTGGCCCCCGGCGTCGAGGTCTTCCCGCGGTCCGAGCTGATGAGCGTGCAGAAGATGCTGCGCGACACGCCGGGAACGACGGTGCTGCTGTACGACCAGACCTGCGCCACCGAGAAGCGCCGCCGCCGCAAGCGCGGCACCATGGCCAAGGCGACCAAGCGCGTGTTCATCAACCCGCTGGTCTGCGAGGGCTGCGGCGACTGCTCGATCAAGTCCAACTGCGTGTCGGTGGAGCCGCTGAACACCGAGTTCGGCCGCAAGCGCAAGATCAACCAGTCGACCTGCAATCAGGACTACAGCTGCGTCGACGGCTTCTGCCCGTCGTTCATCACCCTGGAAGGGGCCGAGGGCGCCCAGGCCAAGAAGGCCCCGGCCCTGACGGCCGACTCCACGCCCCTGCCGGTGTTCGACGACTTCCACGGCGTGCGCCGGATCATCTTCACGGGCGTGGGCGGCACGGGCGTGACGACCGTGGCCTCGATCCTGGCCATGGCCGCCCACGTCGATGGCCGCGCCGGCAGCGTGGTCGACATGACGGGCCTGGCCCAGAAGGGCGGCTCGGTGTTCAGCCACGTCAAGATCGGCGAGACCGAGGAGACGGTGGTCGGCGGCCGCGTGCCCGCCGCCAGCGCCGACGTGCTGATCGCCTGCGACATGCTGGTGGCCGCCTCGCCCGAGGGTCTGTCGCTCTACGCCAAGGACCGCACCGCCGCCTTCGGCAACAGCGACTTCGCCCCCACGGCCGACTTCGTCACCAGCCGCGACATCCGCTTCGACAGCGGGGCCATGGCCCGGCGGATCAAGGGCGCGACCAAGGCGTTCGACGCCTGCCCGGCCCAGCACCTGGCCGAGACCCAGTTCGGCGACGCCATCTTCGCCAACATGATCATGGTCGGCTTCGCCTGGCAGCACGGGGTGATCCCGGTCTCCAGCCGCGCCATCTACCGCGCCATCAAGCTGAACGGCGTGGACTACGAGGCCAACCTGGCCGCCTTCGAGCTGGGCCGGAAGGTCGCCCACGATCCGTCGGCCATGGGGCCGCGCGACGCCGACGTCCCGACGCCGGAAACGATGCCGCTGGACGCGCTGATCGCCAAGCGCACGGCCGACCTCGTCGCCTACCAGGACCAGGCCTATGCCGACCGCTACGCCGCCAAGGTGGCCAAGGTCCGCGCGGCTGAAGTGGCGGCGGGCGGCGAGGAGAAGGGCCTGCCCCTGACCCGCGCGGCGGCCGTGAACCTCTACAAGCTGATGGCCTACAAGGACGAGTACGAGGTCGCCCGCCTTTATACCGACGGCCGGTTCGCGGCCGAACTGGCCGGGACCTTCAAGGGCGGCAAGGCCAAGGTCTGGCTGGCCCCGCCGATCATCGGCGCCAAGAACAAGGACGGCACGCCGCGCAAGATGGCCTTCGGCGGCTGGATGCTGGACGTCGCCTTCCCGATCATGGCCAGGATGAAGGGCCTGCGCGGCGGTCCGCTGGACGTGTTCGGCAAGACCGAGGAGCGCCGCATGGAGCGCGGCCTGGTCACCGACTACGAGACCACCCTGGATCGCCTGGCCGGCGGCCTGACTCCCGAGCGCCTGCCCCTGGCGGCCCGCATCGCGGCCGTCCCGCAGGACATCCGCGGCTACGGCCACGTCAAGGACGCCTCGGTGGTCAAGGCCAAGGCCGAGGCGGCGACGCTGTGGAGCCAGTGGTGATCTGATCCGGGGACATGCCCTTGAGGCGTGTCCCCAAGACTGGGCGCGGCGCTTGTAGGTGGGGACACGCCGCAAGGGCATGTCCCCGACTTGCGCCTACTTCTGCGCGGTCCCGTCCGCCCGATCCGGCTTGATGCCGGTGGCGCGGATGTTGGTCACCGACTGCAGGGTGCCGAACCAGAACGGCGAGCCCAGGGACACCGCCAGGCCCGTGATCGCCAGGCCCAGCAGGCTGAGGAAGACCTTCACGGTGACGCCCCAGCCGTCGCGCTTGAGCGCCTTGCAGCTCTTGCTCCAGTCCTGCGGCCGCTGCCGCAGCTGGCCGGGCGTCGGCTTGGCGCGGGGATCGGTCCAGAGGTCGCAGATCGCCTCGTGGGTCCAGCCGATCGGCAGGGCCAGCTTCTGGCCGATGTCGGCGGCGTCCTGGTCCTTCTCGCAGGCGCATTCGGCGCCGTCCGCGCCCGAGGCGTCCGACGAGGCGTCCGACCCGGAGGGGGCGGGGGCCGACAGCTGGGCCTGGAGGCCCTGGGCGGTCTCGGCGTCCTTGGCCGACTGCGAGGCCTGGGCCACCAGCCCGGCCCGGGCCACCGGGTCGCGCCACAGGTTGTCGATCAGCTGCAGCGAATTGACGTTGAAGGCGATGGCCACCGCGAAGCCCGCCCAGAAGGTCAGGCGATGGATCCAGCGCTTGTAGGCGCCGCTGGTGCGGTCCATGGCCCCGTCGAACCAGGTGGCCACGTTGGTCTGGAATTTCTCGACCTTGCCCTCGGCCTCGTCGAGCATCGGCAGCAGGGCGTTCTTGAGGGCGTCGTTGTTCTCGATGCCGGCGACGGCGGTCTTCAGCTGCTGGAAGCTGAGATGGGCGGTCTCCGACGGCTTCAGCGTCTCGGTCAGGGCCACCGCGAAGGTCTTGCCGGGGATGTAGGACGGCGCGTTCTTCAGCAGCGCCCCGCGCTTGGTGCAGTGGTCCTCGGCGGTCTGGTGCGACTTGAGGGCGCTGATCAGCGGGTGGTTCCACACCGAACACATCTCGGGCGACCATTCGCCGGTCTTCTTCTCCGAGCCATCGCCGCCCAGCAGGCTCTGCACCCGCGACAGCAGGTACTCGCTGCGCTTGTTGAGGAAGCTGGAGATGTATTCGTTGAGCGCCGTGACGAACAGGCTGACCAGCAGATAGACGAAGATCAGTCCGACCGCGACGTCGAGCGCTGCGCCGAAGTTCATGATGGCCCTTCCCTGAGGCGCCGACGCGTGACGACGGCGCGCCCTCAACCTTGTCGAGCAAGGGTTTCACAGCTCTCGAAAAAGGGCAATGAAGGTCGAGGCGGGGCGGCCGCGCCATCTGGCGCGTCGCCGGGGCCGTGCTAGGCTGGCCGCATGAACAAGCCGGTTCCATCCAAGCCTGTCGTGGTGACGCTCAGACCCGAGGACGCCTTCGATCTCGGCCAGCGCGTCGCGCGGGGCGAGTTCTCGTCGCTGGACGAGGCGGTGGCGGCCGAGCTGGCCGATCTGAACTACCGGCGCGCCGTCGAGATCATGGGCGGCGACGACAAACTGGAGGCCTTGGTGACGAGGCTGGAGGCCGAGGGCGACCCCAGGGGAGACGTCGAGGCCAAGGGCTTCTTCGCCGAACTCCGCGCGGGGCTGAAGCAGCGCTTGGATGCATCGCGCGGGTGAAGCGGCGGCTGGTGACCTCGGAATGACCCAAGAGTTCGATTTCGACGCCGTCGTGGTCGGCGCCGGCGCCGTGGGCCTGGCCTGCGGCTACGCCCTGTCCCAGCGCGGCCTCGTCGTGGCGGTGCTGGAGGCCGAAGGGCACATCGGCCAGGGCGTGTCGTCGCGCAATTCCGAGGTGATCCACGGCGGGCTCTACTATCCCACCGGTTCGCTGAAGGCCCGGTTCTGCGTCCAGGGCCGGCGGCGGCTGTACGCGTTCCTCGACAAGCACCACATCGACTACAAGAAGTGCGGCAAGCTGGTGGTGGCCACCAACGAAGGCGAGATCCCGCAGCTGGAGGCGATCTTCCAGCAGGCGCTCGACAACGACGTCGAGGGCATGGAGCACCTGACCGGCGCCCAGGCCCGGGCGCTGGAGCCCGGCCTCAACGCCCACACCGCCCTGCTGTCGCCCGAGAGCGGCGTCTTCGCCAGCCACGACTACATGCTGGCCCTGCAGGGCGAGATCGAGGCGGCCGGCGGGGCGGTGGTGGTCAACACCCCGTTCGAGGGCGCGACGCCCCTGGCCGGCGGCGGCTTCACCGTGCGGATCGGCGGCGCCGAGGCGGCCAGCCTTTCCTGCCGCCTGCTGGTCACCGCGCCCGGTCTTTCGTCCCAAGCCGTGGCCGCGACGATCGAGGGCTTCCCGGCCGACAAGATTCCCGCCGCCCACTACGGCAAGGGCGTCTATTTCCGTCTGGCGGCCAAGGCCCCGTTCCAGCGCCTGATCTATCCGCCGCCGATCCATGGGGCCCTGGGCACCCACTATCGCAACGATCTCGGCGGCCAGGCGGTGTTCGGGCCGGACCTGGAATATGTCCCGGCCCCCGACTATTCGGTCGACGAGGGCCGTCGCGCCGCCTTCGCCGCCTATATCCGCAAGTTCTGGCCGGACGTGCCGGAAGAGCTGCTCGTGCCCGACTACGCTGGGATCAGGCCTAAGATCCACGGCCCGGACGAGCCCCAGCCCGACTTCCAGCTGAGCGGCGCCGAGACCCATGGACTGGAGGGGCTGATGGCCCTGTTCGGCATCGAGAGCCCCGGCCTGACCAGCTCGCTGGCGATCGGCGAAGAGGTCGCCGCGCGGCTGACGGCGTAGGGGTCAAACCCCAGTCCTGCCACCAACTCCCGCTTCGCGCGTTGCAATCTTGGCTTTTCAGGAGGGCGCGATGCTGGACGATTTCATCGACAGGCTGATCTCGCGGTTGATGGCGGGGGCGGGTCTGATCATGGCGGCGGCGATCGCCGCGGTGGCCGGGGCGATGGCGGTGTTCGCCTTCCTGGCGCAGTGGGTCGGTTCGGCCTGGTCCTACGCGATCGTCGCGATCACGGCCTCGGTGGTGGTCACCGTCTGGTCGCTGCTGCACAAGCGGCACCTGGCCCGCACCCGCCAGCCGCCGCTGGACAAGCGCGTCCTGGCGATGATGCAGGAGCACCCCACCGCCTCGTTCCTGGCCGGCATGGCGGCGGCGACCCTGCTGAAGGGCAAGCCCTCGCTGGCGGCGACGCTTTGGGAGGCGCGGAAGGGGAAGCCGAAGTAGGTCAGCGGCTCACGCACTTGCCCCCACCTGACCGCTTCGCGGTCTGTCCGCCCCCATAGGGGGCGGAGCCTTCGCGCCGGCATCGGCTACAGCGCTCTTCCCCCTATGGGGGAAGACGACCGCGAAGCGGTCCGTAGGGGCAAGTGTTCGCCGCTTTAGCGTTTGGGCGAAACCCGCAGCACCCGCCCGTCATCCTCGTCGGTCACCAGGTAAAGCGCCCCGTCCGGGCCCACGACCACGTCGCGGATGCGCTGGTTCAGCTCCGACAGCAGGCGCTCCTCGCCGACCACCTGCTTGTCCTTCAGCGTCAGCCGCACCAGGTAGCCCTTGAGCCCGCCGACGAACAGGCTGCCCTTCCAGGCCGGGAAGAGGCCCCCGTTGTAGAAGGCCATGCCCGACGGCGCGATCACCGGGTCCCAGTAATAGATCGGCTGTTCCATGCCCTCGTGCTGGGTGATGCCGTCGCCGATCGGCTTGCCGGAATAGTCCTCGCCATAGGTGATGGTCGGCCAGCCGTAGTCCTTGCCGGCTTTGGGGGTGTTCAGCTCGTCGCCGCCCTTGGCGCCGTGCTCGACGGTCCACAGCTCGCCGGTCCAGGGATTGATCGTCGCGCCCTGCAGGTTGCGGTGGCCCTTGGACCAGATCTCGGGCTTGGCCTGAGGGTTGCCGACATAGGGGTTGTCGGCCGGGATCGAGCCGTCGGGGCGGATGCGGATCACCTTGCCCAGGGCCGCGTCCAGCTTCTGGGCCTGCATGCGGCCGGGGATGATCGAGCGCTCGCCCGTGGTGATGAACAGCGCCCCGTCGCGGGCGAAGGCCAGGCGGCCGCCGAAGTGGAGGGGCGAATCCATGGTCGGCATCTGCCGCCAGATCACCTGGACGTCTTCCAGCCTGGGCGCCGCGCCCAGCACCAGCTTGCCGCGCGCCGCGGTGGTGCCGTTGCCGCCCCCGCGGGGCTCGGCATAGGTCCAGTAGACCAGGCCGTTCTTGGCATAGTCGGGGTCAAGCGCCACGTCGAACAGGCCGCCCTGGCCCTCGGCGAACACCGCCGGCAGGCCGGCGACGGCGGGCGACAGCTTGCCGTCGGTCCCCAGTATGCGCAGCCGGCCGGCGCGCTCTGTGACCAGCTTGGAGCCGTCGGGCAGGAAGGCCAGGCCCCAGGGGTGGTCCAGGCCCGTGGTCAGAGTCTCGACCTGATAGGCCACGCCCAGCTTCTCCTCGGGCGCGCGGGTCTGCTGCGGGAAGGCCGGCTTCTGGTCCGGCGCGTTGGGCGGGCCGGTCTCGACCGGCGGATTGGGCTGGGCCTGGACCGCGGGGGCGGGGCCGCACGCCGACAGGACCAGCGCGGCGAGGGCGAGATGGCGAAGACGCATGGAAACTGTCCTGACGAGAGGGGCGAGGGGGCGACGATTGGTCAGGTGACTACGTTGTCATCGTGACGCGCCGTTGTCATCCAGATCGTTTCACAGCTGTCATCCCGGCGGCGCGGGCGCGTTGACTTCCCGGCGTCGCCCGACGAAGGTCCGGCCTCGCCGCCTCCGGCGTTCCTGGGGAGCTCGCCTTGACCGCCATCCTGCACGCCATGTTGGGCAAGGGCCTGGGCGGCCTGGAGCAGGTGTTCCTCGACTACCAGCCGATCCTGGAGGCCTACGCCGCCGCCGATGGCGGAACGGCGACGGGCGTGGTGCGGGCCGGCGGCAGGGTCGCGGTCCAGCAGGCCGGGCGCGTTCCGCCCCTGGCGGCGATGCCGGCCTATACCGACTGGGACCCGATCACCGTGGGCGCGGCCCGCAAGCTGGTCAGGGCCACGGCGCCCGACCTGATCCTCAGCCACGGCCAGCGCCCGGCCCGCCTGATGGCCAAGGTTGCTCCGGCCAAGACGGTGCTGGCGATCTGCGTGCACAAGCCGGCCTTCGACATCGAGACCACGCGCACCCACTATGTCTGCGTCGGCAAGCACCTAGCCGAACTGGCGGTCGAGCGCGGCGTGCCTGCCGAGCGCGTTCACTTCGTGCCCAACGCCGTGAAGCCGCCCGCCGTCCTGGCCGCGCCCTTCGCCGACACGTCCCGCCCGCCGCGCATCGTCGCCGCCGGCCGGCTGCATCCCAAGAAGGGCTTCGACGTGCTGATCGCCGCCCTGGCGCTGCTGCGCGACGGGTGGGAAGGATTTGGGGGCCTGGCCTTCGATTGCGAGATCGCCGGCGAGGGCGACGAGCGGGCCAGGCTGGAGGGGCTGATCGCCCAGCACGCCCTGGGCGAGCGCGTGCGACTGGTCGGCTGGCGCGACGCCCCCGCCTTCCTGGCCACCGGCGACGTCTTCGCCTTCCCCTCGTATCAGGAGGGTTTCCCGCTGGTGCTGCTGGAGGCCATGGCCGCCGGCCTGCCGGTGGCGGCCAGCGCGATTCCCGGGCCCGTGGAGATGATCGGCGAGGGCGTCGACGGCGTCCTGGTCCCGCCCGGCGACCCGGCCGCCTTGGCGCGAGGCCTGGCCGGCCTGATCGCCGCCCCGGAAAAGGCCGTGGCCCTGGGCGCGGCGGCCCGCGCCAAGGTGCTGGACGACTACGGTCCGGAAAGCCTGAAGCGGCGTCTCGACGCGGTGCTAAATCTGATGCTCGGACGGACTTGAAGCCGCCCCCGCTTTGCGCTTATAAGCCCGCCTCCGCTTCGTGCGGCTGGGTAGCTCAGATGGTTAGAGCGGTGGATTCATAACCCACAGGTCGGCGGTTCGATCCCGCCCCCAGCCACCACCCTCGGGTCCTGAAGGTCCCGCAAGCCGGGCGGTTTCTCAAAAAGTCGATGATTTCGCGCCGGCGTCGACCGATGCTCGGCTCAATCCTGAAAATACCGCCGCCTGACCCCACGCCGCTTGCGGCGCATCGCGTCGATGCGGGGAGCGACGCTCGGCCAGGCCAGCATGCCGAGCAGGAACACGATGAAGAACGTCGAAATCCACAAACTCACGAACGGCTCCTGGCTTGCGAGCGTCTCCTCCCCTTTGCCGTTTTCTGTTTATGGTTTTGTGTCGGCGGGCTGACGATCAGGGAACGCCTGGGCGAAAATAGGGCTCCTTGACCGTGGCGAAAACAGCCGAGCCCGATTTTTAGCGGCCGTCGTGTCGGATTGCCGAGGTCCTGATCGTCCTGGCTACGACAAGGTGCGCAGCCGATGCTCTATGCCATTCTTTGCTACAATTCCGAGGACGTGGTCGGGGACTGGTCGCCGGCCGAGGACGCCGCGGTCATGGCCCGGCTGGGGACGGTCGAGGCCGGCCTGGCCGCCGTCCATCGGCTGGGCGCGGTGGCCCGGCTGCTGCCGACCACGGCCGCCGTCACCCTGCGCAAGGCGCGCGACCACCTGGTGATCGACGGCCCGTTCGCCGAGACCAAGGAGCAGTTGCTGGGCTTCTACGTGGTCGACTGCGGCGACCTGGACGCGGCGATCGCGGTGGCCCACGACCTGGCCGTGGCCAATCCCGACCGGGGCGCCTATGAAATCCGTCCGCTGGCCGTCTATCGTCCCGGCGGCCTGGGCGAGGCGCGTCCCCGACGCGCTGTCAGCACGAGGGGTTGAAGGCATGACCATCGCCAACATCGACGCGGCCTGGATCGACGCGGCCCTGACGGCGGCCCGGCCCCAGGCGGTGGCCGCCCTGCTGCGCTATTTCCGTGATCTGGACACCGCCGAGGAGGCCTTCCAGGACGCCTGCCTGCGGGCCCTGAAGGCCTGGCCCAAGAACGGCCCGCCGCGCGACCCGACGGCCTGGCTGATCCTGGTGGGTCGCAACGCCGCCCTGGACGGGGTGCGCAAGTCCAGCCGCTCAGCCCCCCTGCCGGCCGAGGAGCTGATCTCGGACCTCGAGGACGCCGAGGCCGCCCTGGTCGACCGGCTGGACGGCGAGCACTATCGCGACGACGTGCTGCGGCTGCTGTTCATCTGCTGCCATCCCGACCTGCCGGCGACCCAGCAGGTGGCCGTGGCCCTGCGCATCGTCTCGGGCCTGTCGGTCAAGCAGATCGCCCGCGCCTTCCTGGTCGGCGAGTCGGCGATGGAACAGCGGATCACTCGGGCCAAGGCCAAGATCGGGGCGGCCGACGTGCCGTTCGGCGCGCCGGGCCTGGAGGAGCGCGAGCAGCGCCTGACCACCGTGGCGGCCATGGTCTATCTGGTCTTCAACGAGGGCTATTCGGCCGGCGGCAAGGAGCTGCTGACGCGCGGCTCGCTGTGCGGCGAGGCCATCCGCCTGGCGCGCCTGCTGCTGCGCCTGTTTCCCGGCGAGCCCGAGGTCATGGGCCTGACCGCCCTGCTCCTGCTGCAGCACGCCCGCGCCCCGGCCCGGTTCGACGCCGACGGGGCGGTGGTGCTGCTGGAGGACCAGGACCGCGGCCTGTGGAACAGCCGGATGATCGCCGAGGGCCTGGCCCTGATCGACAAGGCCGTGCGCCACCGCCGGCCCGGGCCCTACCTGGTGCAGGCCGCCATCGCCGCCGAGCATGATCGGGCCGAGCGGGCCGAGGACACCAACTGGGCGCGGATCGACCTGCTGTACGGCGATCTGGAACAGCTGGCTCCGTCGCCGGTCGTCACCCTGAACCGCGCCGTGGCCGTGTCGAAGGTCGCCGGGCCCGAGGCGGCCCTGGAGATGATCGAGCCCCTGGCCCCCAAGCTGTCGGGCTATTTCCACTTCTTCGGCCTGCGCGGCGGGCTGCTGTTCCAGCTGGGCCGGCGGGACGAGGCCAAGGTCGCCTTCGACCAGGCCATCGCCCTGGCCAACACCGCCGCCGAGGCCGCCCACATCCGCCTGCACCTGGACCGGCTGCTGAGGGCAAGCACCGGTTAGAAAGTTTTCCCGCCGGTGTCGGGACGGCGGCCGCGCGACCGTCCTTTGGCTGAACCGAACGGGAGCTCGCCATGATCGACGCCGCCGCCGAAGAGATCGCGATCCGCTGCGTGATCGACGCCTGGACGCAGGGCCTGCACGACAAGGACGCCGCGGCTGTCGCGGCCTGTCTGGGCGACGCGCCGGTCGTCTATTCCCTGGCCCCGCCCTTGATCGCGGCCGACGACCACGGCGAGGGCCTGGCGGCCTGGTTCGACACCTGGTCCAGCCCCATCGGCTACGCTTTCCGGAACCTGGCGATCGCCGCGGCCGGCGACGTCGCCTTCGCCCACGGCCTGGCCCACATGACCGGAACCAAGACGGACGGCGAGACCCCCGACCTGTGGTTCCGCTGCACCCTGGGCCTGCGCAAGCTGAGCGGCGCCTGGAAGATCGTCCACCAGCACGAGTCCGTGCCCTTCCTGATGGACGGCAGCTTCAAGGCCGCCGTCGATCTCCAGCCCTGACCCCGAAATCGGAGAGGAACGACCATGACCGACGCCCAGCAACCGCCGCCCAAGCTGCCCGCCGTTTCCGGCGGCATCGTGCCCTATCTGTCGCCCAGCAACGCCACCGAGGCGGCCGATTTCTACGCCAAGGCCTTCGCGGCCGAGGTGATCTACCGCATCCCGCCGGACGAGCAGGGCCGGACCATGCACATCCACCTGCTGATCAACGGCAATTCCCTGATGCTCAGCGACTTCTATCCCGAGCACGGCTATCCGTTCGAAAAGCCCGCCGCCTTCACCCTGCACCTGCAGGTCGACGACGTGGACGCCTGGTTCGAGCGCGCGGTGGCGGCCGGCTGCACGGTGTCGCTGCCGGTGCAGCTGATGTTCTGGGGCGACCGCTACGGCCAGCTCAAGGACCCCTACGGCTTCTCGTGGTCGATTGCGACGACGCCCAAGACCTGACCTCATGAAAGAAAGGGCGGGGCCGTCGGTCCCGCCCGCGACAAGGAGGGGAAAGCCATGCTCAAGATCATCGTCATCGTCGTGGTCATCGCGCTCGTCGCCCTGCTGGGCTACGCCGCGACCAAGCCCGACCAGTTCCGCGTCGCCCGCTCGACCGTGATCAAGGCGCCGCCGCAGAAGATCTACGCCCTGATCGAGGACTTCCACCAATGGGGCGCCTGGTCGCCCTACGAGAAGCTGGACCCGGCCATGACCCGCATCTTCGGCGGTCCGGCGCGTGGCCTGGGCTCGACCTACGCCTGGAGCGGCAACAACAAGGCCGGGGCAGGGCGCATGGAGATCATCGAGGCCGCCGCGCCGTCGAAACTGGTGATCCGCCTGGACTTCACCAAGCCGTTCAAGGCCAGCAACAGGGCGATCTTCACCCTGGAGCCCGAGGGCGACGCCACCCGCGTGACCTGGGCCATGGAAGGGGACTCGCCGTTCTTCTTCAAGCTGATGGACGTGCTGTTCAGCATGGACAAGATGGCCGGCAAGGACTTCGAGACGGGGCTGGCGAGCCTGAAGACGGCGGCGGAGGGGTAGGGGAGGTTTCCCCGAGCTCGCAAAATCGTTGTCATCCCGGAAGCCCCGCAGGGGCTGTCCGGGACCCAGGAGCTGGGCCAAGGTTTTTGCGGTTCACCTGGGTCCCGGACAAGCGCTGCGCGCTTTCCGGGATGACAACCGTTGGGCGGTGTCCCCCTCAGCAATCCAGGAACTTCACCTCCGTGGCACCGTAGCGCATGTCGCTGGGGGTGAACAGGCTGGACAGGCCCAGCAGGGCGGGCCGGCCGGGCATGCGGAACACCGGCACCTCGGCCAGGTAGTAGCTCATCCGTCCCTTGGCCCGGTAGCGGCGCGCGAAGGCTTCGCGGTCCAGCAGGCCGTCGATGGTCTCCAGCAGGGGGCTGTTCAGGAACACCCCGCCGCGGGCCGCGAACAGCAGGGCCATGTCGCCGGCGAAGCCGCCCAGCAGGGCGCTGAAGATCGAGATCGCCTCGCGGGCCTTGGCGTCGCCGGCGCGCGCCAACTCGATGATAACGTTGTCATTTTCGGGCACGACGAGGGGATCCCCGTCGCCGACCAGCGCGCAGTGGATGTCGCTGAGGCCTTCCTTGGACAGCAGGCGCTCGGCCGAGACCTCGCCGTGGCGGGCGCGCACGGCCGAGAAGACCGGCGCCTCGCGCGCCTCGACCGGGCAGAAGTCCATGTGGCCGCCCTCGCTGGGCACGGCCAGCCAGCCGTCGCCGCGCAACGGCGCCAGCCCCGCCACGCCCAGGCCGAGATTCGGGCCCAGCACGGCGATGGCGGCGTTGCGGGCGGCCTTGCCGGGGTGGATCACGGTCAGGTCGGCCTCGGGCACCTTGGGCGCGCCCATGGCGCAGGCGGTGAAGTCGTTGACCAGATAGACCCGGGGCGTGCGCAGGACGGCGCGCAGCCAGGTCAGGGACAGGCTCAGGCCGGTGGCGGTCACGATCACCGTCCCGTCGATCTCCGGGCCCGCCGCTGCGATCGCCGCGCCGACCAGGTCGTCGGGACCCACTTCGGCCAGGACCGACTTGAGGCCGGCCTCCAGTTCCAGCGGGGTCGAGCCGGGCAGGACGCGATGCTCGCCGGGACCGTCGCCGGGCCGGGCCAGGGCGACGATCAGATCGCGGCCGTTCACGTCGGCCAACAGCGCCACGCCGTGGGTCATCGGGCGGTCCTTTTTGTTTCCCCGGGGCGGCCGGTCTACGCCGGCCTGATCGCATCATAGCCCCAAGCGGGTTACTCGCTAAATAACCGCGTTCGCGGAGGGTTCCCCGCGCGGCGGCGCGATCGGCGCGAAACAGCGTTTTTGCTGGGGAAAACCGTGACTTCCGGCGTGGTCAGCGGGAAATAAACCTTGCCCCTGCACCGCCGATTAACGGCGCCGCGCGTTGTTAGGGGTATGTCGAAGTTTGGTTCCGACGGGATGACCGACCGCCGCGCCGGTCCCCGCACTGCGATGCAAACCCCCGCCAAGGTGCTGTGCGGCGCCTTCGCGTGGGACTGCGTCGTGCGCGACCAGTCGGACTCGGGCCTGCGCATCCAGATGCTGTCCAGCGCCATACCGCCGTCCAGCGTCCAGCTGGTCGACCTGGTGTCGGGCTATGCGCACGAGGTGAAGGTGGTCTGGCAGAAGGACCGCGAGTTCGGCCTGAAGATCCTGCGCAGCCACGATCTGCGCGGCCTGGCCCCCGCCTCGCTGCAGACGGCCAAGCGCATCTGGCAGGCCAGCCCGCGACGGGCCTCGGCCAGCTGAGGCCGGAAGAGCACGCCTGAAAACGCGATCGGGCCCCGGCGGGGGGTGCCGGGGCCCGAACAGGCTACTTCGTCTTGGCCGGCGCTTAGGCGGCGGCGTTCTCGGCGCGGGCGGCTTCCTCGGCCATGGCGCGGACCAGGTCCAGGACCTGACGACGCACGCGGCCGCGGCCGATCTTCGGGAACACCTCGGCCAGTTCCAGACCCTCGGGGGTGGTCAGGAATTCCTGGACGATGCGCTCGGCCTGTTGACCGATCTCGTCGCCGTCGGAACCGTCCATCGGGTCGGCCAGGCCGTCGAAGAAGAACGACACCGGGACCTGCAGGGTCTTGGCGATCTCATACAGCTTGGAGGCGCTGACGCGGTTGGCGCCGCGCTCGTACTTCTGCACCTGCTGGAAGGTCAGGCCCAGCGAGTCGGCCAGTTGTTCCTGGCTGACGCCCAAAAGCTTGCGACGCATCCGGACGCGGCCGCCAACGTGCAGATCGACGGGATTCGGGCGTCGGCCCTCGGTTTCTTCGCTCAAGTTTCGCCTCCAAAGGTTGTCCAGGCACAATGCCACGTCCAACACGTTCGTGGAACGCTGATGCGGCAAAGCGCGGCGTTAGGTCGCTGAGGTTTAGCTAATTAACCCCATGCTTGCGCTAACGCACGGACGTACACGCCTAGATCGAGGCGATTTCCAGGCAAAATTGTTTCGGCGCCGCAGCAGGGGCTAGGCGTTGAGTCGCTCCGCGGGCGGAACAGCGTCGCGTTCGGCCCAGATTCGGCGGGCCTGGAGGGTGGTGTCGTTGAGTCGATACAGGGTCTCGGCCGCCAGGGCCTCGTCGCGCGGCGAACCCGGGTCGAACTGCGGGGTCTGGGCGCGGATCACCTGGTGCTGGACGGCCGCCAGGCCGCCGAACGCCCGCAGGTCCAGCTCGTCGATGTGGTAGCCCACCGGCCCGTCGACGCCGATCGCCTCGCGCACCCGGTCCAGCAGGGCGTAGGAAAGGGCGATCTCCGAGCCGGCCACCACGCCGAACGCGTAGGGGCGGGGCAGGCCGACCAGCCGCGTGTCGATCGGCGAGTTCATGATCCCCGGATACAGCGACATGTCGATCATGCCGACGAAGCGCTCGACGCCGTTGACCAGGGCCAGCTCCATGGCCGCGGCCCAGACCTCGAACACCCGCAGGCCCCGGTTCGGACCCTTCCGGGCGCGATAGGCCTCGGTGGTGAACAGCCGCGTGGCTTCCCATACCGTCGGACCCTTCTTGGGCGTCTCGTCCGGCGCGATCAGGTGGGGGAACTTGTCGGCCAGCATGCAGCGGTCTTCGGTGGGATGCAGGCGCAGGCCCACCTCCAGCCGCATGGCCGCGTCGAAACCCAAGAGGTAGACGGCCTGGGAGTCGTCGTAGTCGTCGACCTCCCCGCCTTCCAGAACGACCAGGTCGACCCAGCCGTTCTTCTCGACGCACTGCTCGCGCCGCTGTTCGTGCATGGCCCACAGCTGGGGGCCGTAGAGATGTCGGTTCTGAGACGTGACGACGTGGATCATGGCCCGGCCCCCCGGCTGTCTGGATGGGGGCATTAGGCGGCTGATCCTCCGCGCGACGCGATAGGCCAAACGGCCTATGCCGGGCCCGCGTGGCCTATTGCAACCGGGCTCCGTCGGGCGGAACATCGGGTCCATGACCGCGCATGATCAGCCCGCCAAAGAGGGGGAACGCTACCGCACCTTCGCGGCGTTCTACCCGTTCTACCTGACCGAACACGTCAACCGGACCAGCCGGCGGCTGCATGTGGTCGGCACGACCCTGGTCATCGCCGCCCTGGTCTGCGGTTTCCTGGTCGACTGGCGGTTCTTCGTCGCCGCGCCCTTCGTCGGCTACGGCTTCGCCTGGGTGGGCCATTTCGTGTTCGAGAAGAACCGGCCGGCCACCTTCAAGTACCCGCTCTACAGCCTGGCGGGCGATTTCCGGCTGTGGTTCGAGGTAGTGACGGGCAAGCGCCCCTTCTGAGCCTCGCCTTCGCCGCCCTGCCTTCGCTCTTGCGATGTTGCGTTGCAGCAAAACCCGGTTCATGATCGTTGGTAATTAAGAACAACGATAAACGGGAAGCGCAGGATGTCAGCCAAGCCGTTCCAGCACGCGCCTGACGCGCCCTGGATCTTCCGCACCTATGCGGGGCACTCCACGGCCGAGAAATCCAACGCCCTCTATCGCGCCAACCTGGCCAAGGGCCAGACAGGCCTGTCCGTCGCCTTCGACCTGCCCACCCAGACCGGCTACGACGCCGACCACATCCTGGCGCGGGGCGAGGTGGGCAAGGTCGGCGTGCCGATCGCCCACCTGGGCGACATGCGGACCCTGTTCGACGGCATCCCGCTGGAGCAGTCCAACACCTCGATGACCATCAACGCCCCGGCCGCCTGGCTGCTGGCGATGTACGTCGCGCTCGCCGACGAGCAGGGGGCCGACCGCGCGCTGCTGCAGGGCACCACCCAGAACGACCTGATCAAGGAGTATCTGAGCCGCGGCACTTACATCTTCCCGCCGGAGCCGTCCTTGCGGCTGATCGGCGACATGATCGCCTGGTGCTACCGCGAGGTCCCCAAGTGGAACCCGATGAACGTCTGCAGCTACCACCTGCAGGAGGCGGGGGCGACGCCGGAGCAGGAGCTGGCCTTCGCCCTGGCCACGGCCATCAGCGTGCTCGACACCGTCAAGGCCGGCGGCCAGGTCCCCGACGAGGACTTCGAGATCGTCGCCTCGCGCATCAGCTTCTTCGTCAACGCAGGCGTGCGGTTCGTGACCGAGCTGTGCAAGATGCGTAGCTTCACGCGGCTGTGGGACCAGATCCTGCTGGAACGCTACGGCGTGCAGGACAAGAAGGCCCGGCGGTTCCGCTACGGAGTGCAGGTCAACAGCCTGGGGCTGACCGAGCAGCAGCCCGAGAACAACGTCTACCGCATCCTGATCGAGGCCCTGGCGGTCACCCTCAGCAAGGACGCCCGCTGCCGGGCCCTGCAGCTGCCGGCCTGGAACGAGGCCTTGGGCCTGCCGCGCCCGTTCGACCAGCAGTGGTCGCTGCGGCTTCAACAGGTCTTGGCCTACGAGACCGACCTGCTGGAATACGAGGACCTGTTCGACGGCAGCCACGTGGTCGAGGCCAAGGTCGCCGAACTCAGCAAGGGCGCGCTGGAGCAGTTGGCCCTGATCGACGCCATGGGCGGCGCCCAGAACGCCATCGACTACATGAAGACGCAGCTGGTGGCGTCGAACGCCGCGCGGGTGCGCTCGGTCGAGACCGGCGACCTGACCGTGGTCGGCGTCAACCGCTGGACCGACACCGAGGCCTCGCCGTTGGCCGCCGGGGGCAAGGCGATCGAGACGGTCGACCCGTTGCTGGAGGCGGGCGTCGTCGATCGGCTGAAGGCCTGGAAGGCGGCCCGCGACCCCGCCTCCGTCGAAACGGTGCTGGCCGATCTGAAGGCGGCGGCGCGCGATGGCCGAAATATCATGGAATCCTCGATTTCCGCCGCGAAGGCGGGCGTCACCACCGGCGAGTGGGCCGGGGCGCTGCGCGAGGTGTTCGGCGAGTATCGCGGCCCCACCGGCGTGGCCGTGGTCGTCTCGACCGGCGAGGCCGAGGACGTCGAGGCGGTGAAGGCGCAGGTCGAGCGGGTGTCCCAGCTGCTGGGCCGCACCCTGACCTATCTGGTCGGCAAGCCGGGCCTGGACGGCCACTCCAATGGCGCCGAGCAGATCGCCACCCGGGCCCGGGCCTGCGGCATGGAGGTCATCTACGACGGCATCCGCTCGACGCCGGAGGAGATCGTCCGCCGCGCCAAGGAGGGCCGCGCCCATGTGGTGGGCCTGTCGATCCTGTCGGGCTCGCACCTGGACCTGGTGCAGGAGGTGATCCGCCTGATGCGCGCCGAGGGCCTGGGCCACATCCCCGTGGTGGCCGGCGGCATCATCCCCGACGGCGACGCCCTGATCCTCAAGCAGATGGGCGTGGCGCGCATCTACACGCCCAAGGACTTCAAGATCACCGAGATCATGGGCGACGTGGTGCGGCTGGTGGAGGCCGCGGCGCTGGCGGAAGCTTGAGCGGACGACGGTTACACGCCTAGAGTGCGCTCATGGCGACCTTCGGCGCAGACTATACCCCCACCACGGCCGAGCGTTTCCGGACCGGCGCTTTCTGGGCGCTGCTGATCGGGTTCGGGATCGGGGCCACATGGACGAGCCGGTGGCTCGACGCCATGAGGCCGCAGGCGATGGAACTCCCAAGCCTTGGTTCCGTGTCGCTCTTCGTCGTCTCCTGGCTGCTCTCGCGCCCGAAGGTGAAGACGTGGCTGGAACGAGGCCGCCCGGTCCAGTCGGGAAAGTGGCGCACCGCGCGGGCCCTTCGGATCGACGTCGGCCTATGGACTCTGGTGCTGGCGGGGTGGGGTTGCAGGTTCGCCGACCAGGCCGTTTACGCCTGGCGCATCGGCGACACGCCCAGGCTTCTCGGCGCGTGCGGCGTGGCGGCGGCCCTGACGGCGTTCGCGGTGGCCGCCTTCGCACGGAGGGGGAGGTCCGTCCTGGAGCTGTCCGTCGACCGGACCGGAGTCTCCGCGCGCGAATGGAAGGGCGTCGTCCCGTGGAGCGCCATCGACTTCGTCGTCCGGCCGGACAAGGCGGATTCGTCGTTGCGCCTCGTGCTGAGGCCCGAGGCTCTTGCGACCTTGCCGGACTATGTGCGTCGGCGGAACGGCTTCCTGGATCTGGACCTGTCGCCGACGGTCCTTTCACCGATCACGGCCGTGGACGCCCTGCGCGCGGCCTGCCCCGATCTGGAGGTCCGTCATCCGCGCTCGGCCGGCCTGGTCCTGCCGGTGCGCGGCGCGACCGACATCGTCGAAGCCGATCTCTAGGCCATGAGCCCTTTGCGCAGGATCGCCGACGGCGCGGCTGTCCCCACCCGAGCGTTGGAGCTGGCGATCGAGGCCGCCCCCGCGATCCCCTGGGTCCTGCTGGTCACGGCCGTGGATCAGGGCACGCCCGGTTCGGTGGTGGGCGGCATGTTCCTGTACCTCGTCGGCGCGGCGCTGAAGCAGCCCTTGCCTTTGGGGCCGCGCCTGGACCGCGTCGCTTCGCCGAAGCCGGGTGTCTGGCTGACCAGCCCGACCCGCCGGTTCCGGCGCCTGGTGGCCTTGGTCCTGCCGCTGGCCGGGCTGGGGTGCGCGATCGGCATGGCGGTCGCGTCGTTCGACGCAGGCGACGCCTTGGCCTTGGCGCTGGACCTGTTCGTCGTGCTGGGCTTCGTCGCCAGCGTGGCGTGGGACGCCTGGCGCGGCCTGTCGGTCAGGGTGGAAACGCGGATCGACGCCGAGGGGCTCTACAGTCGCGCGCTGGGCGGAACGATCCGCCTCGACCAGATCCTGGAGATTCTGCCCCGACCCCGGGGAGAGAAATTCAAGCTGCGGCTGCGCGTGGGACCGGGCGCGGCGGGCCTGCCCTCATACCTGAAGCATCGCGGCGGCGACGTGACGATCGAGATGTCGGCCGCCTGCCTGACCTACGACCTGGCGGTGAACGCCCTGCGCGAGGCGGATCCCGCCGTGAATTTCCACCGCGACGCGGTCCCGCTGGACAGCCCTTTCGTCGTGCCGATCCGGGGTGTCGACCACGAGGAGAACGTCACCACCGCCTGGGAGGAGATGGAGGATCAGAGCCGGCGGTTCGACCGGGACCTCTCGGAGTTGCGCCTACCCCCGGAAACCTATGGCTATCGGCCCGTCCTGCTGGAAACGATCGATGACGCCGAGCCCGGCGCCGGGACCGGGTCCTAGGCGGCGGGTCGGTCCCGCCCCAGCCGCCACGCCGCCAGCAGGCCGATCACCGCCAGCGGCAGGAAGGCGTAGAACAGCAGCAGGCCGTGCGCCAGGCCGCCCTCCGGCGTCACCCCGTGGGCGAAGCCCAGGGCGTTGGCCAGGGCGCCGGCGGCGGCCGCGCCCGTGGCGCCGCCCATCAGCTGGGTGGTGGGCACGGCGGCCGAGGCCAGGGGCTGTTCTTCCAGCGGCGCGCCGCCGATCACCCGCTTGGCCAGGAAGGCCCAGCAGATCCCGAAGCCGGCGCCCAGCAGCACCATCGAGGCCGTGATCCCGACCAGGCCGCCCCGCACCATCTCGAACGCGCCCCAGGCCACGCCCGCGGCGATGACCACGGCGCCCAGGCGGATCGCCAGGCCCTCGTGTTTGGGCTTGAGGCCGGCCACCACGAACGACAGGGCCGTCCAGCCCGCCGCGATGCCGCCGATCACATAGCCGCTCAGCAGGGGGCCGGCGCCGTGCAGCGTCTGGATGAAGGTCGGGCCGTAGACCGAGAAGCCGACCGTCGCGGCTTCGCAGAAGAAGATCACCATCAGCCCCAGGCCCGTCGCGGTGCGCAGGTCGCCAGCGGCGCGCGGCAGCAGGCGCTCGGCCGTGCGGCCGTTGACCAGCAGCATGGCGGCCAGGGCCAGGGTCCCGAACGCCGCGCAGACGGCGGCCGCGACCTGACCGGGCACGACCCCGGCGGCGGCGATCAGCGTGACGCCGACGGTCAGCAGGGCCAGCTGCCGCTTGGGGATGCGCCCGCCTTCCGGGGCTTTCGGCGCGCCGGGCACCATGACCAGCACCGCTCCGACGAAGATCACCGCCTGGACCACGAAGAACCAGAAGGCGCCGCGCCAGAAACCGGCCTCGGCGAACAGGCCGCCGCACAGCGGGCCCAGCAGGGTGGCCGCGCCCCAGACCCCGGCGATGGCGCCGTAGACGCGCGGCCACAGGCTTTCGGGGAACATGGCGCTGATCGCCACGTAGCACAGCGAGACGATCGCCCCCGCGCCCAGGCCCTGGACCAGGCGGCCGGCCACGAAGGTCAGGAATTCCGGGGCCAGGGCGCCCATGGCGCAGCCGACGGCGTAGACCACCCCCGCCAGGGCGGTGGCGCGGCGCAGTCCGAAGCGGATCGACAGCTTGCCCGCGCACGCCCCCGCCAGGATCGAGCCCAGCAGGAAGGCGGCGATCGACCAGCCGAAATACTGGAAGCCGCCGATCTCCTTGGCGACGCTCGGCATGATCGTCACCGTCACCAGGGTGTCGGCGGCGTTCAGCCAGATGCCCAGGCACAGCAGGGCGAAGCGCGGGGCCAGTTCGGCGTTCAGCAGGCCGCGCCAGCTGTTGGTGGGGGTCATGGGCGTCTCCGGGACGCGGTAGATGGCCCTTTCCGGCCGCCAAGCCAAGCCTTGTGGTCTTCGCTCTCCGGAGAGGGTTGTAAGGCGCGCGCGCCTAAGGCAAGGCTTGGCCGTTAACCTTTTCGGGCGCTCCCCCCGCCATGGCCTACCGCGTTCCGCGCCATCAGAGCGTCGAGCACCGCACGCGCCGCCAGAACCGCCTGGCGGGGCTGACGGCGCTCGTCCTGCTGTGGTCTCTGGTGCTGGTGATGGCCCTGGTGGCCGAGCGCGGCATCGCCCGCCAGCACCTGCCGTGGAAGCCGCTCAGCATCGTCGATCCGGTGGGCATGGCCACGCGGATCAAGGCGGCGCGGGCCGGCGCCGATCCGGCCACCTGCCGGGCGATCCTGCGCAAGGCGGGCCTGTCCTACGAGGAGGTCCCGGAAAAGACCGACGGCGGCTTCTGCACGGTGCGCGACGCCCTGAGGATCGACGGCGGCATGGCCGGCCTGTCGCCCACGGACGCGCCGATGGTCTGCAAGGAGGCCCTGGCCCTGTCGATCTGGGAGCGCCAGGTGGTGCAGCCGGCCGCCTACGAGGTGCTGGGCCAGGGCGTGGTGGGCCTTGAGCACTACGGCACCTATTCGTGCCGGCGGCAGTACGGCAGGACGGCCGGCCCGGTCAGCGAGCACGCCACCGCCGACGCCATCGATCTGGCCGGCTTCAGGCTGGCCGACGGCCAGACGGTCTACGTGGCCCGCGACTGGAACGATCCCGGCCCCAAGGGCCAGTTCCTGCGCCGCGTGCGCGACGGGGCCTGCCGGGTGTTCATCACCACGCTGAGCCCCGACTTCAACGCCGAGCATCACGATCACTTCCACCTGGACATGCACGGGTGGAGCAAGTGCGCGTGAGGGGCAAATAGCTCCGCTCATCCCGGCGAATGCCGGGACCCAGATCCCAAACGGTGCGAATGATTGGAGAGGCTCAGCGCTAATGGCGTCGGCCCCAACGCCGTTCCATCTGGGTCCCGGCATTCGCCGGGATGAGCGGAATTTAGGTTCTGATCAGAACGTCTTGGCCACCTCGGCCAGCTGGTCGGCGACGATGCCCCAGCCCTCGTGGAAGCCCATCTGCTCGTGGGTCTGGCGGTCCTCGACGGTCCAGTGGCGGGCGGTGGCGGTGTAGCGGGTCGTGCCGTCGCCCAGGTCGTCGAACTCGATGGTCGCGACCATGAAGGGCTTGCCGGCCGGGACCCAGTTCGAGGCGAAGGCGTCGGTGAAGACCAGGCGCTTGTTCGGAACGACCTCGAGGAAGAGACCCGGGTTGGGGACCTCCTCGCCGTTCGGGCCCTGCATGACGATCAGGCTGGAGCCGCCGGGGCGGATGTCCATCTCGGCGTGCGAGACGGTCCAGGGCTTGGGGCAGAACCATTCGTGCATGCGCTCGGGCGTGGTCCAGCACTTGAACAGCTTGTCGGCGGGCACGTCGAGGACGCGGGTCAGCACCAGTTCGCGGTCGGCGACGGGCGAAGGGGCGGGGGTGTCCATGGCGTTTCTCCAAGGGAGTGGGGTGTTGCGCCCGAAGGACGGCCCCGACGTCGGCGATCCGACATCGGGTGCGAACTTTTGTCGAGACCGCGAGTCGATGGCGGGAAGCCGAGGCCGGTCTCGGGTGTTCACCTGATTTACCCCTCGGCTGGACAGTTCAGGCTCTCCCCGGGTCGCCAGGGAGCGGGTTGATGAAGGTTGCGGTGGTTCTGGGCTGCGCCGCGGCGCTGGTCCTGGGGGCGAGCGCCGTCGAGGCCAGGGCCGACGACGACGTGACGTTCCGCATGGGCACCTATGTCTGGCTGCCCACCGTCAAGGGGCCGCTGGGGCTGAACCCCGACCGGCCCACGCCGGTGCTGGGCGACGGCAATATCCTGGATAACCTGCAGTTCTTCGGTTTCGGCGTGGCCGAACTCAGCAAGGACCGGGTCGGGGCCCTGGTCGATTTCGCCTATGTCGACATCGGCTTCGGCGACGACGTCGAGCTGCCGCCGGCCTTGCCCCTGAAGCCCGACCTCGACACCAAGGCGATGGTCGGCAGCGTGAACGGCTTCTACCGCGTCGTCGACGGCGACAAATGGGACGTGGACCTGACCGCCGGCGTCCGGGGCTACTGGCTGGAGACCGACTTCACGCTCAGCGCGCCCAACACCGACCTGATCGACGCCAGCGCCGACACCAACTGGTTCGACGGCGTCATCGGCGCGCGGGCCCGCGGCCAGTACGGCAAGTGGGGCTTTATGGGCCAGATCGACAGCGGCTGGGGCAGCGACACCACCAGCTGGCAGGGCCAGGGCATGGTCGAGTACGACGCGTCCAGCCATTGGCGGCTGATGGGCGGCTATCGCTTCCTGCATTTCGAGAACGACAAGGGCCGTCGCAACGTCGACCTGGACCTGAAGGGTCCGCTGTTCGGTTTCACCTACCGGTTCTGAGGCCGCTTCGGCGAAGGCTTGACCTGGGCGGGCCTTCCTCCCAATGTGCCGGCAATTCAAACAATCGTTTTGATGTTTGCCGGGAGCCCGCCATGACCAACCTCTTCGACCTCGCCGGCAAGGTGGCGATCATCACGGGCAGCTCGCGCGGCATCGGCAAGGCCATCGCCCAACGCATGGCCGAGCACGGGGCCAAGGTGGTGATCTCGTCGCGCAAGGCCGGTCCCTGCGACGAGGTCGCGGCCGAGATCAACGCCCGGCACGGCGAGGGGACGGCGATCTCGGTCCCGGCCAACATCGGCTCCAAGGAGGACCTGCAGCGGCTGGTCGACGAGACCCGCAAGGCGTTCGGGAAGATCGACATCTGCGTCTGCAACGCCGCGTCCAACCCCTATTACGGCCCGCTGTCCGGCATCGCCGACGACCAGTTCCGCAAGATCCTGGACAACAACATCATCAGCAACCACTGGCTGATTTCGATGGTCGCCCCGGAGATGCGCGAGCGGAAGGACGGCTCGATCATCATCGTCAGCTCGATCGGCGGCCTGCGCGGCAACGCCATCATCGGGGCCTACAACATCTCCAAGGCCGCCGACTTCCAGCTGGCCCGCAACCTGGCCCACGAGTTCGGCCCCGACAACGTGCGGGTCAACTGCATCGCGCCGGGCCTGATCAAGACCGACTTCGCCAAGGCCCTGTGGGACGACCCGGCGACCCTGGAGCGTTCGACCAAGGGCGTGCCGCTGCGCCGGATCGGCGAGCCCGACGAACTGGCCGGGGCGGCCGTCTACCTGGCCTCGAAGGCGGGCAGCTTCATGACCGGCCAGGCCCTGGTGGTGGACGGCGGCGCCACGATCTAAGGGCGCCGCGAGGTCGGGCGGACGACGCCGCGAAAGGGCGATATTTGCCCCTGGCGGAGTCATCCGGGGACAGAACGTCGCGCCGCGCCGATCTTAACTTTGGATACAGGCCGTTTTCGTACCTTGCCAAGGTTCACCAGGAAACCACGGCTTGCGGCGCTACGTCCTGTTCCTCGCGGCGATCGCAACCCTGTTCGTCGCGAGCGGCGGAACGGCGTTCGCCCGTTCGCAGCAGTCGGCCAAGCTGGACGCCCTGTACCGCGAGATCAGCCGCGACGAGATCAAGCCCCCCGCCCGCGAGAACGACGACATCGAGCGGGTCGGACGCCGGGCCCTGAAGCAGCACGGCGACAAGCGCCTCTACGGCCTGTGGTCGGTGCTCTACGCCTACAAGAGCAACCAGGTGCAGCCGCAGTTCGACGACTGGACCCGCCGCGTGCGCCGCCTGGCCAAGGAAGACAACGACGCCGAGCTGCTGAACCTGGTCGACCTGCTGACCACGGCCTACCGCCACGAGTCCGGCGGCTTCCGCACGTTCAACGACGCCGACTGGGTGCGCTATCTGGAGCGCTCGGGCCCGAACATCTGGATGATGGCGGCCATCGAGCGCATCCGCAGCCTGGGCCGCTCGGGCCATTGGGCCGAGGCCTCGCGCCTGGCGACCGAGGTCATGGGCCAGCTGGAACGCAAGGGCGCCGTCGCCCGGCCGATGCTGGCCGAGGCCCACCAGGTGCACTCCTACACCCTGTCCTACATCGGCGATAAGGAAGGCGCGCTGGACCACATGAGCGCCGCCGCTCGCCTGGACGAGGGCAACGCCTTCTACATGCGCAAGGTCGAGCGGATCTACGACATCGCCTACACCGCCGCCGAGGTGGGCGAGCTGGACGCCGCCGAGCACTTCGCCGGCGTGCACCACCACATGACCGAGGCCGCCGGCGATCCCGACCTGAAGACCTGGGATCGCTATCTCTGCGCCCGCATCGCCAGCGCGCGCCACGCGCCGGGCCGGGTCCTCAAGTGCCTGGAAGCGGGCGCTTTCGAGATCGACCATCCGACCAACCGCCTGACCGGCCTCAGCCTGCGGCTGCGGGCTCAGGCGCGGGCCGAGCTGGGCCAGGCCGCCGCCGCCCGGGCCGATCTGGACGTGGCGCGCGCCATCCCCCTGGAGACCCTGGAGCGTGATCCCCAGGCCGAGCTGCTGGTCAGCGCCTATATCGCCCTGGCCGAGCATCGCGGCGAGGAGGCCTTCCGCGACCTGGACCAGTGGCGGCGGCAGGACCACGAGAAGACCCAGGCCGCCCTGACCCGCAACGGCGCCCAGATGGCCTCGGCCCTGGAGACCGAACTGAAGTCCAAGCGGGACGAGAGCCGCCGGCTGACCGCCGAGGTCGAGCTGAACCGCCGCCTGGCGCACGCCTCGATCATCATCGCCATGCTGCTGGGCGTGCTGGTGCTGGGCGGCGTCGCCTGGGGCTTCTACCTGCGCCGGGCGTCGATGCGGCTGAAGGACGCCCGCGGCCGGGCCGAGGCGGCCAACGAGGCCAAGTCCGCCTTCCTGGCCGTGATGAGCCACGAGCTGCGCACGCCGCTGAACGGCATGCTGGGCATGGCCCAGGCCCTGCGCGGCGAGGCCCTGGACGCCCGCCAACGCGAGCAGGTCGAGCTGATGATCGACAGCGGCGACACCCTGCTGGTGCTGCTCAACGATATCCTGGACCTGTCCAAGATCGAGGCCGGCAAGCTGGAGATCGCCCCCACCGCCGGCGACCTGGTCGGGGTCTGCGCCCGCCTGGTGGGGGGCTACCAGCCGACCGCCCGGGAAAAGGGCGTCGAGCTGACCTTCGCCGTGGCGGGCGACCCGCCGCCGATGCTGCTGTTCGACGCCGTGCGGGTGCGCCAATGCCTGGCCAACCTGCTGTCCAATGCCCTGAAGTTCACGGTGGTGGGCCGGGTGGACGTGACCCTGGACTGGGCGCCCGATCCGCTGACGGGGCGCACGGCGATCAGCCTGACCGTCGCCGACACCGGCATCGGCATGACCCCGGCCACCCTGTCCAAGCTGTTCGGCGCCTTCACCCAGGCCGACGCCTCGACCACCCGCACCTTCGGCGGCACGGGCCTGGGCCTGAACATCACGCGCCGCCTGGCCGAACTGATGGACGGCGAGATCCGGGTCGACAGCCGCGAGGGCCACGGTTCGACCTTCATGCTGGACTTCCAGGTCGACGTCGCGGCCGCCGGGACGATCGAGACCGGGGCCCCGGCCTTCGGCGCCCCGAGCGAGGACGAGACGCTGTCGCCCCTGCACGGCCGCCGGGTGCTGGTGGTCGACGACCACCCGGTCAACCGCCGGGTCATCAAGCTGTTCCTGGCCCCGTTCGACTGCGACCTGGTCGAGGTCGAGAACGGCCGCGAGGCCCTGGACGCCCTGGAGGCCGAGGCCTTCGACCTGGTGCTGATGGACGTCAACATGCCGGTGATGGACGGGCTGGAGGCCACGCGCCGCCTGCGCCGCGACCCGCGCTGGACCGGCCTGCCGGTCATCGCCCTGACCGCCGACGTCATGCGCACCCAGATCGACACCTGCCTGGAGGCGGGCATGGACGCCCACATCGCCAAGCCGATCGACCTGCGCGACCTGCTGTCGGTGATGGTCCAGGTGCTGGACCGGCGCGGCGTCGCGCCGGCGGTCGGCGAGACCGCGCTGGCCTAGGCGGCCACGGCGCGCTCGCGGCGGCCGCGCAGATACAGCTCGACCAGAAGCAGGTTCGGGATCCAGGCCAGGAAGGCCGAGGCGCGGTAGGCGTCGATCTCGGCCACGCCCATCATCGGCAGCACCACGATGTAGATCCGCAGGGTGACCGCGGCGAAGGTCATGGCGAACGAGCGCAGCATCCAGGCGCGGTGGTCGTCGAAGCGGCGCGCCACCGCCAGGCGCCAGCCCTGGACGTTGGCCGTGATCCAACAGACCGCCAGGCTGGCGAAACCGACCGTGGCGATCGGGCCGGCGGTCGAGCCGAAGGCCATCACCAGCCCGCCGACCCCGCCGGCCAGGCAGCCGATCACATAGACCCGCCCCAGCGTCCGGTGCAGGGCGGGGAACCGTCGGCGCACCCAGGGCAGGAACTGGAGCGGGCCGACCAGCAGCGCCGTCGCCGCGCCCGCCACGTGGACGTCCAGCCAGGGCCGCGCGAACAGGTTGGCCAGGATCTCGGGGCCCAGCGGCCCGATCCTCGGCAGATAGCGGTACGAGAAGATCGCCACGGCCGCGCTCAGCAGGGCGTACAGGGTCCAGAGGCTTCGGTTCAGCAGGCGGGTCATGTCGGTCTCCGAGGTTTGGCGGAGATTGCGAAGCTCGCCGACCGGCGCTAGGCGAGGTTGCGTGAGCGGCGCCGATACTGCGCGAACGGCGCCGCGCCATGATGAGAGGCTTTTGGGCGAGAGGCTTAGATCGGGGTGACGGACCTGCGGGCGATCCTTCAGCGCGGCGGCGCGGACCTGGCGCTGCTGCTGGCGATGGGCCTGTTCCTGGGCGCGGTCGGCCCGTTCGGCAGCGAGCACCTGGCGCCGCGCCAGGCCTACGCCTACTGGGTGCTGTGCATCGTCGGCGGCGGGCTGATCGGCATCCTGATCGACGAGACCGTCGGACGCCGGGCGGGCGTCTTCTGGCGGCGGCTGCTGGTCACCGCCGTTCTGATGACGCCGCCGACCGCCCTGTGGGTGCTGGTGTCCGATCGCCTCGTGGTCGGCGCGCCGATCGTCGCGTCGCGGTACTGGCCGCTGCTGTGGCAGGTGTTCCTGATCTCGGTCCCGGTCATGGCCGTCCGGGCCCTGGTCTGGCGCCGGCCGTCGGCGGTGGTCGAGACCCGGGTGGTGGTCGAGCCGCCCCTGCCCGAGGCCGAGGCGGCCTTCCGCCGGCGCCTGTCGGCGAAGCGGCGCGGCGCGCGGCTGATCGCGGTCGAGGCCGACGACCACTACCTGCGGGTCCACACCGACGCCGGGGCCGAGATGGTCACCCTGCGCTTCGCCGTCGCCCTGGACGAGCTGTCCGGCGCGCACGGCTTCCAGACCCACCGCTCGTGGTGGGTGGCGGCCGAGGCGGTGGAGGGCGTGCGCTGGCGGCGCGGCGGCGGCGAACTGCGCCTGGCGGGCGGCCTGGCGGCTCCGGTCAGCCGCACCCATGCGCCGACCGTCAAGGCGGCCGGCTGGTTCTGAGCGCTAGGCCGGTAAGGCCGCCGGCTCGGTGATCCCGAACAGCGCCCGCATCTGGTGGCGCTGATCCAGCAGGTCCTCCAGCGTGTACTTGTCCAGCACCGCGATGAACGCCGCCGTCGCCTCGTTGAGGGCGCGGGGCAGGGTGCAGGCGGGGGCGATCACGCAGCTGCTGCAGTCCACCAGCTGGAAGCCCTCCTCGGTCTGGCGCACCACCTGGCCGACGACGATCTGGTCGGCCGGACGGGCCAGGGCGATGCCGCCGCCGCGGCCGCGCACCGTGCGCACGAAGCCGGCCTTGCCCAGATCCTGCACCACCTTCATCAGGTGGTTCTGCGAGATCTTGTAGAGGGCCGCGATCTCGCCGATCGAGGACAGGTCGCCGTCGTCGCGCGCCGCCAGGTGCAGCAGCACCCGCATGGCGTAGTCGGTGTAGCGCGTCAGCCGCATCGGGACTCCGGGCACGCGCCCCGCCGGGACGGACTAAGGGCGAATACGTAAAACAGGCATTTTCATTGCATGTTTCGTCGCGGCCTTATAGATGCATTTTTGACGCATCAATTAGGCTCCCCTATGGACCCGACCCAAGCCGCCGAGATCGAAGCCGCTCTGCCGGCGCTGCTGGAGCGCTTCTACGCCCGCGTCCGCGCCGACGCCGAGCTGGGCCCGGTGTTCAACGACGCCGTTCAGGACTGGGATCACCACCTGGGGACCCTGGCCGACTTCTGGTCGTCGGTGATGCTGACCAGCGGCCGCTACAAGGGCAATCCGATGGCGGTCCACCTGCAGCACGCCGCGCGCATCCCGTCGGAGATGTTCGGCCACTGGTTGGCGCTGTGGACTCAGACCACCGACGAGATGATGTCGCCGCCGGTCGCCGCGGTCATGCAGGCCAAGGCCGCGCGCATCGCCCAGAGCCTGGACGCGGCCCTCCATTTCCGCCTGTCCAAGGCCGAGGCCGCCAAGAGCGAAACGATTCCGCGTGAGGTCTCCAAGCCCTATCGCTCGACCCCGGTCTTCGACGAGCGGACCCTGCCGCAAGGCCTGCGCCAGGCGCACACCACCAAGGACGGCGTCTGGGGCGTGATCCGCGTGCTCGAGGGCTGCGTCCGTTACCGGATCGAGGCCCACGACCAGGACGTCATCCTGTCGCCGGGCACGCCGGGCCTGGTGCGGCCCCAGGAACCTCATCACGTCGAGCCGGTCGGGCCGATGCGCATGCAGGTCGAGTTCTACGACCACCCTCCGGCGCTCTAGCCGGACCGAAACACCGAACCCGAACGAGGAGAGAGACAATGGCGGCTGCGCTCAGCGCGGAGACGATCGCGCGCGTCAAGGCCACGGTTCCGGCCCTGGCCGAACACGGCGAGGCGATCACCCTGGCGATGTACGCCCGGCTGTTCCAGGACGACCATATCAAGGCGCTGTTCAACCACGCCAACCAGGCGACCGGCGCCCAGCCCAAGGCCCTGGCCGGGGCGATCCTGGCCTACGCCCAGAACATCGACAATCTGGGCGTGGTGCTGCCGGTGGTCGAGCGCATCGCCCACAAGCACGTCGGCTATCACATCCTGGCCGAGCACTATCCGTTCGTGGCCAAGGCCTTGCTGGGCGCGATCAAGGACGTGCTGGGCGACGCCGCCACCGACGAGATCCTGGGCGCCTGGGGCGAGGCCTACTGGTTCCTGGCCGACATCCTGATCGGTCGCGAGGCGGCGATCCGCACGGAGATCGAGGCCTTCGAAGGCGGCTGGACCGGCTGGCGCGACTTCGTGGTGGCCGAGAAGGTCCGTGAGAGCGCGGTGATCACCTCGTTCGTGCTGCGGCCCGCGGACGGCGGCAAGGTGATCCCGCACAAGCCGGGCCAGTACCTGACCTTCCGCTTCGACTCCGCCGACCTCGCCGGCGAGAAGCGCAACTACTCGATCTCGGCCGGGCCGAACGGCGAGAGCTACCGCATCTCGGTCAAGCGCGAGGACCTGGGCGCGGCCTCGCGGTTCCTGCACGACCAGACCCGGATCGGCGACATCCTGCAGGCCACCCCGCCGGCCGGCGACTTCTTCCTGGCCGACCAGCCGGCCCGTCCGGTGGTGCTGCTCAGCGGCGGCGTTGGCCTGACGCCGATGGTCAGCATGGTCGAGCACATCGCCAAGGAACATCCGGAGCTGGAAGCCCACTTCGTGCACGGGGCGCTGAACAGCAAGGTCCACGCCCTGGACGGCCACGTCCGCGCCCTGGCCAAGGACCACGGCGGCGTCTCGGTGACCACCTTCTACAGCCACCCCTTGGCGGGCGACCGGGCCGGTGAGAGCCACGACGTCGACGGGTTCATCACCATAGACTGGCTGAAGGCCAACACCCCGTTCGCCGAGGCGGATTTCTACCTGTGCGGCCCGACGCCGTTCCTGAAGGCCTTCGTCAGTGGGCTGACGGACGCCGGCGTGCCGGCCGACCGGGTGCACTACGAGGTGTTCGGCCCGACGGCCGAGGCGATCGCGGCCTGAGGCTGAGCTCGGAGCGTCGCCGTGCTATTGAGGCGGCATGAGCGACCCGCCTTTCTCCAACGATCCAAACTCGAATGGCTGGGCTGAATCCGCGGCGGCCTGGATCGCCGACATGGGCGAGCACGGCGACTACGGCCGTCGCTACGTGCTCGATCCCGTGATCCGCCAACGGCTGGGCGAGCGCGGCTTTCGCAAGGCCCTGGACGTGGGCTGCGGCGAAGGACGGCTGTGTCGGATGCTGTCGGGCTTCGGCATCGAAACGATCGGGCTGGACCCGACACAAGCCCTGCTGGACCAAGCCAGACGGTCGCACCCCGAGGGACGCTATGTGGAGGGCGTCGCCGAGGCCCTGCCGTTCGAGGACGCGGGCTTCGACCTGGTCGTCAGTTGCTTGAGCCTCATCGACATCCCCGGCTTCGAAGCGGCGATCGCCGAGATGGCCCGGGTGCTGGCGCCGGGTGGAACCCTGTTCGTCGCCAACCTGACCAGCTTCGCGACCGCCCGGATCGACGCCCCGATCCTGGAGCGCTGGGTCAACAGTCCGGGCGTGCGGATCGACCGCTATCTGGAACAGCGGTCCAGCTGGGAGGCTTGGCGGGGCATCCGGATCGTCAACTGGCACCGGCCCCTGTCGGCCTACATGGCCGCCTTCCTGGGCGCGGGCCTGCGCCTGACCCACTTCGACGAGCCGGCGCCGGTCGGCGGCGACCCGGCCAAGGCCGAGCGCTATCGCGGCGTGCCCTGGTACGTCGTGATGGAGTGGGAGAAGCCGGCCTAGCCCCGCGCCGCCGCCAACCGCCGCACCGCCTCATCCAGCGTGTCGTCCGCCTTGGCGAAGCAGAGGCGCAGGATGTGGCGCACCGGGTCTTCCGCGTAGAAGGCCGAGACCGGGATGCTGGCCACCCCGTGGTCGCGCACGGCGCGCAGGGCGAAGGTCCGGTCGTCCTCGTCGATCCCCGAGGCCTTCAGGTCGACGTTGAGGAAATAGGTCCCGCCGCTGTCCAGCACCGTGAAGCCGGCGTCGCGCAGGCCCGCCGCCAGGCGGTCGCGCGAGCGCTGCAGGCCGGCGGGCATGGCCTCGAACCAGTCGCCGGGGTCCCGCAACCCGAACGCCACCGCCTCCTGCAGGTTGGGCGGGGTGGTGAAGGTCAGGAACTGGTGGGCGCCGGCCAGGGCCTTGGTCAGGGCGGGGGCGGCGCACAGGAAGCCGACCTTCCAGCCGGTCATGCCGAACATCTTGCCGGCCGAGCCGATCTTCACGGTGCGCTCGCGCATGCCCGGATAGCCGATCAGCGGCCGGTGCCGGCGACCGTCGAAAACCACGGCCTCCCACACCTCGTCGCAGACGGCGACGGCGTCGTGCCTGACGCAGAACTCGGCCAGCAGGGCCAGGTCCTCGTCGGGCGTGACCACCCCGGCGGGGTTCAGCGGAGTGTTCAGCACCACCATCCGCGTCCGATCACTGAAGGCGGCCTCCAGCATGGCGCGGTCGAACCGCCAGTGCGGCGGGGTCAGGCGCACCAGCTTCGGAACCCCTCCCGCGCGCTTCACCATCGGCAGGTAGGCGTCGTACAGCGGCTGGAACAGCACCACCTCGTCGCCCGGCGAGATCAGGCTGAGGAGGGCCGCCGCGAGGGCCTCGGTCGCGCCGGAGGTGACGACGATCTCGCTCTCCCAATCCAGGTCCAGCCCCTGGGTCCGGCCGTAGTGCGCCGCCACCGCCTGGCGCAGGTCGGGCAGGCCGCGCATCGGCGGATATTGGTTCGTGCCCGTGATCAGCGCCTCGCCGGCCTTCCGGCGCAGGGCCATCGGACCCGCGTCGTCCGGAAATCCCTGGCCCAGATTGATCGCCCCGGTCTGGCGGGCCAGGCCGCTCATCTCCTCGAAGATGGTGGTGGGCAGGTCGGCGTAGACCGGATGGACCATGGGGCGCGTCTCCCAAGACACTCGAACTGGGAACCCTTGCCTAGCACAGGTCGCGCGGTGATAGCTTGGGTCGTCGCGTGGAACGATTTCCCCAAGGCGGAGCTTCCTCTGAAGTGACCGACAGCGCCGTCCCCGCACCGCCGTCTCCGCCGCCCTGGACCTGGTCGCACGGGCTGGCCTACGGCGCGGTGTCGATGCTGCTGGGCCTGACCCAGGGGCTGGGCGCCAACCTGATCAACAACAACCTGCCCTGGATCCAGGGCTCGCTGGGCGCCTACACCAACGAGTCGGCCTGGCTGTCGATCGCCTACACCGCCGCCAACGCCACGATCGGCCTGCTGGCCGTGAAGTTCCGCTTCCAGTACGGCCTGCGGCTGTTCGCCGACATCGGGCTGGGGCTGTTCATCGTGGTGGGCCTGGCGCACCTCCTGAGCAACGACCTGCGCTCGGCCATCGCGGTGCGGGCGGCGGCGGGCATGGCCGCCTCGGCCCTGTCGACCCTGACCCTGCTCTACATGGTCGAGGCCGCGCCGCCCGAGCGGCGCATCGTCGGCATCGCCCTGGGCGTGGGCTGGGCGCAGCTGGCCCTGCCGCTGTCGCGACTGGTCTCCTCCGACCTCCTGGACACTGGCCAATGGCATGGACTCTATCTGGCCGAGATCGGGCTGAGCGTCGTCTGCCTGTCGGCGGTGAACCTGCTGCGCCTGCCGCCGATCCCGCGCGTGCAGATGTTCGAGTGGCGCGACTTCCTCACCTTCGCCCTGTTCGCCCCGGGCATCGCCCTGCTGTGCGTGGTGCTGGGGCAGGGGCGTTACGTCTGGTGGTTCGACACCGCCTGGATCGGCTGGTGCCTGGCCGCCGCCATCGTGCTGCTGGCGGCCTCGGCCCTGGTCGAGCTGCACCGCAAGAAGCCGCTGATCCACCTGCGCTGGCTGACCAGCGCCGATCTCTTGCGTCTGCTGGTGATCATCCTGCTGTTCCGCATCGTGCTGTCCGAGCAGGGCGTCGGCGCGTTCGGCCTGCTGCAGACCCTGGGCATGAACAACGACCAGATGGCCGGGCTGTCGTGGGTGATGCTGGCGGCCACCCTGGCCGGCATGGTCATCGTGGCCTTCACGATCAATCCCGAGCACGTCAGCACACCGGCCCTGATCGCCCTGCTGATGGTGGCGGCCGCGGCCTGGATGGACAGCCTGTCCACCAGCCTGACCCGGCCCGAGCAGATGTATCTCAGCCAGGGCATGATGGCCTTCGCCGGGGCCCTGTTCCTGCCCGCCGCCCTGCTGGCCGGCTTCCCGCGCGCCATCCGCATGGGCCAGGAGTACATCGTCAGCTTCATCGTGCTGTTCTCGACCGGCCAGGTGATCGGGGCCCTGGGCGGCTCGGCCTTTCTGGGCACGCTGATGACTGTCCGCGAGCGGGTGCATTCGGCCGCTATCGTCGACCGCCTCAGCCTGACCGACCCGCAGGTGGCCCTGCGGGTGAAGCAGTTGTCGGGGACCTATGCCGGCGTCCTGACCGACCCGGCCCTGCGCAGCGGCGAGGGCGCGGCCCTGCTGGCCCAGCAGGCGACGCGCGAGGCCACGGTGCTGGCCTATGACGACGTGTTCGCCACCGTGGCCGTGATGGCGATGATGGTGTTCTTCTACCTGTTGTTCCTGCGCGTCCGGTCCGACCTGCGCCTGAGGCGCGCGGCCCGGCTGACGCCCGTGGAGGCCGCCTGATGTCCGACCCGCAAGCCGCCACGCCGACCGCCCCTCCGCCGCCGCCCCCGAAACGGATGTGGTCGCGCGCGGCCATCCCGGTGATCGTCGCCGGAATTGGCGGGGTGCTGCTGGTGCTCTACGCCTGGAAGCTGCCGCCGTTCACCGGCACGGTGCAGAGCACCGAGAACGCCTATGTCCGCGGCTATGTCACCCTGCTGGCCCCCAAGGTGGACGGCTATGTGACGGCGGTGGCGGTCAAGGATTTCCAGGCGGTGAAGGCGGGCCAGGTGCTGGTCCAGATCGACGACCGCATCTACCGCCAGAAGCTGGCCCAGGCCGAGGCCAGCGTGCGCTCGGCCCAGGCGGCCCTGGACGCCAACACCCAGGCCCAGACCTCCAACGCCGCCCAGATCCGCCTCGCCGAGGCCCAGGCCGGCAGCAGCCAGGCGGCCCTGGCGAAGGCCCAGGTCGACATCAAGCGGGCCGAGCCGCTGCTGGCCCAGGGCTGGCTGGCCCCCAGCCAGCGCGACGTGCTGCAGGTGGCCCAGCGCCAGGCCGCCGCCGGCGTCGCCCAGACGGCGGCCAATATCGACATCGCCCGCCAAGCCCTGGCCACCACCAAGGTCAATCGCGAAGGGCTGGAGGCCACCCTGGCCAACGCCCGGGCGGCCGTCGAGCTGGCCCGCATCGACCTGGCCAACACCACCATCCGTGCGCCCGAGGACGGGGCGGTGGGCGAGGTGGGCGTGAAGCTGGGCCAGTACGTCGCCGTCGGGACCCAGCTGATGGGCGTGGTGCCGCGCCAGACCTGGGTGACCGCCAACTTCAAGGAGACCCAGACGGCCCATATCAAGGTGGGCCAGCCGGCGACGGTCCAGGTCGACGCCCTGGGCGGGCTGAAGCTGCGCGGCCATGTCGAGCGGCTGGGACCGGCCACCGGCTCGGAATTCGCGGTGATCAAGCCCGACAACGCCACCGGCAACTTCACCAAGGTGGTCCAGCGCCTGCCTACCCGCATCGCGCTCGATCCGGACCAGGACGGTGTCGCCCGCCTGCGGCCGGGCATGAGCGTGGTCGCCCGTATCGACACCGCGCGCTAGGGTCTAGAGGTAGTACATCGCCACCGTCATGCACGCGCAGAGCAGCGCGCCGAGGCGGGTGAGGACCAAGAGCGCGCGCCGCTTCCGGGGAAATTCCTCGATCGCCCAGCGCCGATTGGCGGCCAACGCGATCCATAGGCGCGGCCATCGCGTCAGGCACAGCATGAAGATCGTGCACAGCGCGAAGAAGGCGACGCCGACAAGGTCTGGTCCATGGTCCATTCCAAAGTGTTCCACGGCGCTCACCGGCTGTCGAGCGACCGGCCGGTCGGCCGCGGCGCAACCTTTCCGGGGGTTCCGGTGTTCCAGCAGCAAATCTTGGCTGTGAGGATCTTCAGCACATGAACGGCGTGGGTTTCATCGGTGCGGTCATCATCGGCATCTTCGCCGGCTGGATCGCCGAACAGGTCATGGGCCGCAATCACGGCCTGATCACCAACCTGATCGTCGGCCTGGTCGGCGCCCTGATCGGCGCCTTCCTGGCCAGCATGTTCAACATCCACTTCTTCGGCTGGCTGGGCAGCCTGCTGGTCTCGACCGTCGGGGCGATCGTCCTGCTGTGGATCGTGGGCCTGTTCAGCGGGCGACGCCGGATCTAGGCGCCCTTGGCCGCCGCGGCGCTCTCGGCGGCCTCGTCCAGCACGATCCGGCGCATCTGCTGCGCCGTGTTGTCCAGCAGGAAGCCGGGGATGTCGGCGATCGGCATGGGACGGCCGAACAGGTAGCCCTGGAAGTGATCGCAGCGCATGTCCTCAAGGATCCGCGCCTGGTCGGCGGTCTCCACGCCCTCGGCGGTGACCTCCAGGTTCAGGGTGCGGCCCAGCAGGGTGATGGTGCGCAGGATGTCGGCGATCGCCGGGTTGCCCGCCATCTCGGCCACGAAGGTGCGGTCGATCTTGATCTTGTCGAACGGGAACCGCCACAGATAGGCCAGGCTGGAATAGCCCGTGCCGAAGTCGTCCATGGCGATGCGCACGCCCAGGTCCTTCAGGGCCTTCAGCTGCTCCAGCGTGCCGGCGGTGTCGCGCAGCAGCAGGCCCTCGGTGATCTCCAGCTCCAGGCGCGAGGGCGCCAGGCCCGAGGCCTCCAGGGCCGCCCGCACCTGGTCCACCAGGTCGCCGGCCGCGAACTGGTTGGGCGACAGGTTGACCGCCACCTTCAGCGGCGCGGGCCAGGCGGCGGCCTGACGGCAGGCCTCGTTCAGCACCCACTCGCCGATCTTGCAGATCAGGCCCCACTGCTCGGCGCATTCGATGAAGTCGTCGGGCCCGACCAGGCCGCGGCGCGGGTGCTGCCAGCGCAGCAGGGCCTCGAAGCCGATGGTCTCGTGGGCCTTGGCGCCGATCAGCGGCTGGAAGAACAGCTTCAGCTCGTCGTTCTTCAGGGCCGAGCGCAGGTCGATCTCCAGGGCCCGGCGCTCCTGGGCCCACAGGTCCATGGTCGCCTCGAAGAAGCGATAGGCCCCGCGCCCGTCGCCCTTGGCGCGATAGAGGGCCAGGTCGGCGTTCTTCAGCAGGGTGTCGGCGTCGTCGGCGTCGGCCGGGGCCACGGCGATGCCGACGCTGGCCCCGATCGACACGTGATGGTCGTTCAGCTCGTAGGGCTGGGACAGGGCGTCGACGATGGCCTGGGCCAGGGCCCCCAGCTCGGCGGGCGCCAGGTGGTCGCGGACCACCACGGCGAACTCGTCGCCGCCCAGGCGGGTGACGACTCCGGTCTCGCCGACGCAGGCGCGCAGGCGGCCGGCCGCCTCGGCCAGCAGGGCGTCGCCGATCGGGTGGCCCAGGCTGTCGTTGACGCCCTTGAAGTGGTCCAGGTCCAGGCACAGCACCGCGCAGCCCGAGGTCTTGCCCTTGGCGTCCCAGGCGGCGCTCAGGGCCTGCAGGAACGACAGGCGGTTGGGCAGGCCAGTCAGCACGTCGTAGTGGGCCAGGCGCTTGATGCGCTCCTGGTCCTTGCGGGCCTGGGTGACGTCGGCCCCTACGCCCCGGAAGCCCGCGAAGGCCCCGTCCAGGTCATGGATCGGCTTGCCGCTCAGCGCCCACCAATGCAGTTCGTCGCCGACCAGCACCGACACGACCACGTCGCGGAAGGCCTTCTGGTCGATCAGCAGTCCGCCCAGGTTGGAAAGGCCCTCGGGGGCCTCGGCCAGTTCGGCGCCCAGCTCGCTGACGCGGCGGCCCAGCAGGTCCTCGCGCGGCCGGCCGGCCGCTTCGGCCATGCGTTCGGAGACGTAGGTCAGGGCCCCGGCGGCGTCGACTTCCCAGAGCCAGTCGCTGGAGCCTTCCTCGAAGTCGCTGAGCAGCAGGCTGACCACCTGCTTCTGGCGCTCCAGCTCGTCGCCGGCCACCAGGCGGTCGACGAAGACCTTGGCGTGCGACAGGCACGACAGGCCCACGACCAGGTAGCAGAAGATCAGAAGGCCGGCCAAGGCCAGCAGGATGGGCTCGTGGCTGGTCAGCAGCACCCACAGCGAGCCGACGACCAGCGGCGTCGTGTAGGCCAGGGCCGCCACGGGCAGGGTCAGCAGGGCGAAGCTTCCCACGCCGATCATCCCGGCCATCAGGGCCACGACCAGCATGCTCATGTGGAGGCCGGCGTCGTGCAGGGCCAGGGCCGGCAACAGGCCCCAGATGAAGCCCAGTAGCCCGGCCTGCAGGGCCACGCGGCGCACGCCGCGGGCCGAGACGGTGTTCTTGCCGCTCTTGCGGCGGCGGGCGGCGACCCAGCCGCGCAGGCCCAGCAGGGCGTAGCAGGTGACCACGCCGGCCCAGACCAGCAGGGTGAGGCGATGCGTCCCGCCCAGGCCGGCCAGGCAGACCAGCTGGGCGTTGATGATGTTGGCGGCCATCATCACCGGCGTCAGGCGCTGGATGCTGGCCAGCTGCTCGAACCGGACGCGGCCGGCCATGGCCTCGGGCACGGCGGTCAGGTGGCGCGACAGCAGGGCGGCGGCTCGCGAGGCGGTTCCCGAAATGACGCCCGAAAAGAAGGAAGTCTGGCGCACGGCGCGGTCCTGCACTTCAGGACGCCCCCGCATCCCCCGCCTGCAACGTACCGTCGGTTCCTGAAACGCGGGTTAACCGTAAGCTGAGCAAAGGCGCGTGAAAAAGCCCGCCATCCCAAGAGATGACGGGCTTCTTGATCGTCTGTCCCAGAAGAGTCTGGGAAGCGACTATTCTTCCTTGACGCGACGCTTGCGGAACGACGGGTTCAGGACCTGCTTGCGCAGGCGGATGTTCTTGGGCGTCACTTCCACCAGCTCGTCTTCCTCGATGTAGGCGATGGCCTGCTCGAGGGTCATGCGGCGCGGCGGGGTCAGGCGGATCGACTCGTCCTTGCCCGAGGCGCGGACGTTGGTCAGCTGCTTGGCCTTCATCGGGTTGACGTCGAGGTCGTCCTGACGGGCGTTCTCGCCGATGATCATGCCCTGATAGGTCTTCTCGCCGGCGCCGACGAACATCACGCCGCGCTCTTCCAGGTTCCACAGCGCGTAGGCCGCGGTCTCACCGTCCGAGTTCGAGATCAGCACGCCCTTGCGCTGCTGGTCGATGGCGCCCTTGTAGGGCTCGTAGTGGCTGAACACGCGGTTCAGCACGCCCGAGCCGCGGGTGTCGGTCAGGAACTCGCCCTGGTAGCCGATCAGCGAGCGCGACGGGGCGGTCAGCTGGAGGCGGGTCTTGCCCGCGCCCGACGGGCCCATGTCCTTCAGCTCGGCCTTACGGAGCGACAGCTTCTCGATGACGATGCCCGAGAACTCGTCGTCGACGTCGATCATGACGTCTTCCATCGGTTCCAGGCGCTTGCCGGTTTCCGGATCGTTCTGGAACACCACGCGCGGACGGCTGATCGACACCTCGAAGCCTTCGCGGCGCATGTTCTCGATCAGGACGCCCAGCTGCAGTTCGCCGCGGCCGGCGACTTCATAGGCGTCGCCTTCGGTCGACTCGGTCACCTTGATGGCGACGTTGGACTCAGCTTCCTTCAGCAGGCGGTCGCGGATCACGCGGCTCTGCACCTTGTCGCCTTCGCGGCCGGCCAGGGGCGAGTCGTTGACCGAGACGGTCATCGAGATGGTCGGCGGATCGATCGGCTGGGCCGGCAGGGCCTCGGTCAGGTCCAGGGCGCACAGGGTGTCGGCCACGGTGGCCTTGGACATGCCGGCGATGGCGACGATGTCACCGGCCTCGGCGCCCTCGTCGATCGGCTGGCGCTTCAGGCCGCGGAAGGCCAGCACCTTGGTGATGCGGCCGCGCTCGATTTCCTTGCCGTTGCGGTCCAGGGCCTTGATGGCCATGCCGGGGACGGCCTTGCCGCTCTCGATGCGGCCGGTCAGCAGGCGGCCCAGGAACGGATCGGATTCGATCAGCACGTTCAGGATCTGGAACGGCTCGTCCTTCTTCTCGATCTGCTTGGGTTCCGGCACGTGGCGGACGATCAGGTCGAACAGCGGGGCCAGGTTGTCGTTGGGGACGTTCAGGTCGAGCGTGGCCCAGCCGGCGCGGCCCGAGGCGTAGATGTGCGGGAAGTCCAGCTGCTCGTCCGTGGCGCCGATGGCGGCGAACAGGTCGAAGGCGGCGTTGTGCACGCGGTCCGGATCGGCGTGGGCGCGGTCGACCTTGTTGATGCAGAGGATCGGGCGCAGGCCCATCTTCAGCGCCTTGGTCAGCACGAACTTGGTCTGCGGCATGACGCCTTCCTCGGCGTCGACCAGCAGGACGCAGCCGTCCACCATGCCCAGGATGCGCTCGACCTCGCCGCCGAAGTCGGCGTGGCCGGGGGTGTCGATGATGTTGATGCGGGTTTCGCCCGCTTCACCGTTCCACAGGACGCTGGTGCACTTGGCCAGGATGGTGATGCCGCGCTCGCGCTCCTGGTCGTTGGAGTCCATGGCGCGCTCGGTCGTCGCCTCGTTGGCGCGGAACACGCCCGACTGGGCCAGGAGCTGGTCGACGAGGGTGGTCTTGCCATGATCGACGTGCGCGATGATGGCGATGTTTCGCATGGACATGGAGAAGGCGGACTTTCGGGGAGGAACAGATGGGGTTTGACGCGGGCGCGTCAGGCGCGCGGCTTTTACGCGACTGCGCGACGTTTATCCACCCCCACCCCTGCGCGTGGAATTGCCACGGTAACCGGTGTCACGCTCAAACCCCTTAAATTCATAGGGTTTGCGAAAGTTGCGGGCGGATGTCGTTTCTTCGGCAACTAATTGTGCAGTGCAGCATTGTCGCCAAAATCGGCCAAGCTTGGAGAGCGGCGTTCTCTGTCCCTTGTGTTACAAAGGATTTCACTCGGTTCGCGATATAAAAAACGACAACGTTGTCGAAGATTTCGCTTGATGCATTTCGCACCGCACCCTATAAGCAACCTGTGAGGCGGCGCTGCCGCCTCTGCCCTTCCTGGGCGTTTCCTCCCTAATGAACTGCCCGGCTTTCGAGCCGGGCTTTTTTTTGCCCGCAACCTGGGCGAACCCAAGGCGAACGGCCACGCTCGGGGTGTTTTCGCGAAAAACCCGGATTCGGAAGAGCTAGAGCAGCTCGGCCCAGTCGGTCGCGACCAGCCGGGCCGTCACCGACTCGATATGCGCCTTCAGCCGCGCCAGGCCTTCGGTCGGCTCGCGCGTCGTCTCGTTCATATAGAGCGCGCGGTTGATCTCGACCTGGATGGCGTGGGTGCGCCGGGCGGGGCGGCCGTAGTGCTCGGTGGTGTAGCCGCCGGCGTAGGGGGCGTTGCGAGCGACGCGATAGCCCAGCCCCTCAAGGGTCTTCTCCATCAGCGCGGTCAGCTTGGGACCGCAGGCGGCGCCGAAGCGGTCGCCCAGCACGATGTCGCACGGGCCGCCGCCGCGCGCTCTGTGGCCGCGGGCCGCCGCCGCCGGCATCGAGTGCCAGTCGACCAGGATCGCCAGGCCGTGGGCGTTGCGCGCCTGGGCCAGCAGGCGGTCCAGGGCGTCGTGATAGGGCCGGTGGGCGGTCTCGATGCGGGCCTTGGCCTCGGCGAAGGTCAGCTTGCGGGCGTAGATCGGGCGGCCTTCGCCGGCCACGCGGGCGATGGCGCCCAGCCCCGCCGCCACCCGCGCCGTGCGGGCCTGGGCGAAGTCGGGCAGGGCGTCCTCGAACATCGCCGGGTCCAGCTCCCAGGCGTCGCGGTTCAAGTCGATATAGGCGCGGGCCAGCCGGGCGCGGATCACGCAGGCCCCCTGGGCGGGCGCGCCGGCGATCAGGTCGTCGACGAAGGCGTCCTCGGACCCGCGCAGGTCCTGGGCCGTCAGCCGCGCGGCGGCCATCATGTCGGGCGGATACAGCCGGCCCGAATGGGGCGAGGCGAAGACCAGCGGGGTCGGGGGCGGCTCGCCTTCGGCCTGGGCCCGCGCGATCTCGAAAGCCGGCGAGAAGCCCTGCTCAGCCGTCGCCGGCGTTTCCGAAGCGATCGGCTCCCATGCGGTCATGGGCTTATTGTCGCGGCCGGACGGTTCCGGGTCAAACGCCAAGCGCCCGGGTTATAAGGAGCGGGGCCCGGCGCCGAAGCTTTACCTGTGGACAGCGCGGGGCCGGTTCATCCGCGATTTACCGTCCTTCTCTAGATTCCCGCTTTCCAATTCCGCCGATCGCCTGGAAACTGACCGCATGGCCCGCATCCTCCTCGCCGAAGACGATGACTCCCTCCGCGGGTTCCTGGCCCGGGCCCTCGAGCGGGCCGGATTCGAGGTCACGGCCTGCGCCGACGGCGAGGAAGCCGTCCAGCACCTGGACACCCCCTGGGACCTGCTGCTGACCGACATCGTCATGCCCGGCATGGACGGCATCGAGGTGGCCCGCCAGGCCGCCGCCCGCGACCCGTCCCTGCGCATCATGTTCATCACCGGCTTCGCCGCCGTGGCCCTGTCGGCCCAGGACCGCGCGCCGGCCGGCGCCAAGGTGCTGTCCAAGCCCGTCCACCTGCGCGACCTCGTCTCCGAGGTCGAGAAGATGATGGCCGCCTAATTTTTTGGGGACCCGCCGAAAGGCGGGTTGCGCGACGGCCAAGCCGCCGCTATACCCCCACACCTTCCCGGCCGGGACGCCTTTTAAGAGGCGCTTCGGATCGCTTCGGCGGACGCGTAGCTCAGCGGGAGAGCACTACGTTGACATCGTAGGGGTCACAGGTTCAATCCCTGTCGCGTCCACCATTCCCTTCCTAAAATCAGATCGACCCGACGCCTGTTCAGGCGTCGTCGTGACGCGTGGCCGTCGCCACCGCCTCCCACGCCGCCAGGTCGGCCAGCATCGCCTGGGCGTGGCCGCGCACGGCCTCGACCGCGTCGGCGCCCAGCTGCAGGCGTAGAGGGGTCACCTCGGCGTCCAGCGCCGTGACGATCGCGGCGGCGGCCTTGCGCGGATCGCCGGGCTGGGTCCCGTGCATGTCGTGGGCGAAGGCGCGGGTGGGGCCGACGGTGTCCTGGTAGGCGGCCAGGATCGGCATGTGGCGCATGCCGGCGCCGGCCAGGTCGGTGCGGAACTGGCCGGGCTCGACGATCAGCACCTTGATCCCGAACGGCGCGACCTCCTGGGCCAGGGCCTCCGAAGCGCCCTCCAGGGCGAACTTGCTGGCCGAATAGGCCGAGAAGCCGCCGAACGACAGCTGGCCGCCCAGGCTGGAGATATTGACGATCGCGCCCGAGCCCTGGGCCCGCAGCGTCGGCAGGGCGGCGCGGATCACGGCCAGGGCGCCGAAGAAGTTGGTGTCCATGATCGCCCGCAGCTCGGCGTCCGGCGTCTCCTCCAGGGCGCCGACCACGCCGTAGCCGGCGTTGTTCACCAGGATGTCGATGCGGCCGAAGCGGGCGACCGCCGCGGCGACGGCGGCCTCGGCGTCGCCGGCCTGGTCGACGTCCAGCTTGGCGGCCAACACCCGGGCCGGGTCCAGGGCGACCAGGCCGTCCAGCTTGGCGACCGAGCGCGCCGTGGCCACGACGTTGTCGCCGCGCGACAGGGCGTGCTCGGCGAAGGCGCGGCCGAAGCCCGAGGCGGCGCCGGTGATGAACCAGGTCTTGGCGGAGGCGGTGGCGGTCATGGGAATCTCCGGTTCGGAACGCGTTCCGTCCGAACGCCGGACGAAGATCGCAACCGAGGCATTGCGCGATAAGCCGGTTCAAATCGCATTGGCTGTTCGATATCGTGCAGGAATGGATCGAGACCTGATCGCGCACTTCCCCGTGGTCCTGGCTGTCGCCCGACGCGGCGGCTTCGCGGCGGCGGCGGCCGAGCTGGGCATGAGCCCCTCGGCGGTCAGCCACGCGGTCAAGACGGTCGAGGACCGGCTGGGCCTGCCGCTGCTGGCCCGCACGACCCGCAGCGTCGCCCTGACCGAGGCCGGCGCCCAGTTCGTCGCCGAGGTCGGCCCGGCCCTGGCCGAGGTGGGCGAGGCGGTCGAGCGGCTGCGGGCGACCCGGGGGCGGGTGACCGGCGTGCTGCGTCTGAACGCGCCGCGCGTGGCGCTCGAGACCGCCCTGACCCGGGTGATCGCCGAAATGGCCTGGCGGCACCCGGACCTGGTGATCGAGGTCACTTCGGACGACGGCCTGGTCGACATCGTGGCCGGCGGCTGGGACGCCGGCGTGCGGCTGGGCGAGATGATCGCCCAGGACATGACCGCCGTCCGCCTGACCCCGCCGTTCAAGGCGATCATGGTCGCCGCGCCCGGCTATCTGGCGGCGAGGGGCGAGCCTGGGGTCCTGGCCGACCTGGCCGATCACAACTGCATCGGCTTCCGCCTGATCTCGACGGGCGGCGACTATGCCTGGGAGGTGCGGGAGAACGGCGCCGACACGGCGGTGCGGGTGCGGGGCAGCGCCCGCGTCACCGATCCGCTCTACGCCCGCGACCTGGCCCTGGCCGGGGTGGGCGTGGCCTATGTGTTCGAGCCCCTGGTCCGCGAGGCCGTGCGCGACGGGCGCCTGCGCTGGCTGCTGCCCGACACCGCGATCGAGGAGCCGGGCCTGTTCCTCTACTTCCCGCGCCGCGCGGCCCAGGCTCCCAAGCTGCGGGCCTTCGTCGACGTGGCGCGGGAGGTTCTGGGGCCACGCCGCCGCGACGGGAGCGATCGCTCGGGGACGACGTTTTCTTGAAGGAACAAGGGCCCGGGTTCCGGAGCGTTGAGTCGGTTCTTCGACGAAATGACCGGAATGTGGCGCCTTGGCCACACCTGATTTCAATCCTGGCGCGTTGTCGTCGTGAGGTCGCTCCCAGTGCCGATCTCGCGACATTCACGTAGAGGGTTACATCATGAAAATCGGGTTGCTGGCTGGTGTTGCGACGCTTGCGCTCTGCGCCGCGTCGGGCGCCTCCGCCCAAATGACGTTGAGCGGATGGTACGTCGCCGGCGACGTCGGGTACCATTGGCCCGACGGCGTCAAGGGGACCTCGTCCACCACCGGCTCGGAGTGGAGCTTCTCCCCCGATGACGACTGGGCGGGCTTTGGCCGTATCGGCTACAAACTGACGCCGAACTGGCGCGTCGAAGGCGAATACGGCTATCGCCCGGGCGACCAGTCGGGCGTCCACGGCACGGGTACGCCGTCGGGTCTCTGCACCCCCGGCGTCATGCGCACCACCGCCGCGCCGACCTGCGGCGGCGTGGATGGCGAGCTGAAGGCCTCGAGCCTGATGTTCAACGTCATCTACGACTTCATGCCGGACTCGACCTGGCGTCCGTTCCTCGGCGCCGGCCTGGGTACCGCCTGGGTCCACAACAAGGTCTACGGCCAGCTGTCCAACGTGCCGGCCGGCGCCGCGGCGTTCCAGAACACCAGCATCGACGACGTCGACCAGGCCCTGGCCTGGCAAGGCATCCTCGGCGTGGCCTGGGACTTCGCGCCGAACTGGTCCCTGGACCTGACCGGCCGCTACCTGGCGACGGACGACCTGCAATGGGGTTCGCTGACCACCAACACCGGCGGTCCGGGCCGCTTCGGCGCGGTGACCGACGTCGGCACGTTCGAAGGCAAGTACAAGGACACCTCGCTGACGCTGGGTATCCGCTACACCTTCGGCTCGCCGCCGCCCCCGCCGCCGCCGCCGCCCCCGCCGCCGCCGCCTCCGCCCCCGCCGCCTCCGCCGGAGCCGCCCCCGCCGCCTCCGCCGCCGGCCTACGAGGCCAAGGAGTTCGTGGTCTACTTCCCGTTCGATCAGTACGTGCTGACGCCGGAAGCCCAGGCCGTGGTCTCGCAAGCGGCTGACTACGCCAAGGGCGGTAACGCGACGAAGATCACCGTGGTCGGCCACACCGACACCTCGGGGTCTCCGAAGTACAACGCCAAGCTCTCCGAGCGCCGGGCCAAGGCCGTCGCCGACGCCCTGGTGGGCGCCGGTGTCCAAGCCACCACCCTGGCGGTGGATTGGAAGGGCGAAAGCGAACCGGCCGTCGCCACCGGCGACGGTGTGAAGGAACCGCTGAACCGCCGTTCCACGATCTCGATCAACTTCTAAGATCGCGATCCGGTACCGAAGTTGAGGGCTCGGCCGAAAGGCCGGGCCCTTTTCTTTTGCGTCTTCCCTGGGAGCGAGGCGGCGGCGCGACCATCCGCAAAAGAAAGACGCCCCCGAGCGGTTCGGGAGCGTCATCGTCCGGAATCCCGAGAGGGCGTCGGGGGCCGGTCAGGCCGACGTTCTGGGGGTGTCGGCTCTCGTGGCGAGCGTCCGCGCCGTCAGGGCCTCTGCTTGTCCGGCAGGGCGGAGGCTTCCTCGGGCGTCAGGGCGCGGATGGACTGCACCGCGCAATGCAGCGGGCCCGCGCCGCTGCGCGTGATGACGGTGGCGGGGCGGCCGTTGCACATCTGGTCGGTGAAGTCGGTGTCGAAGGACAGGACGCGATAGGTCGTCAGGCCGGGGCAGTCGCCCTTGAGGGTCACCTGGAAGACCGCGCCGGTGTTGAGCTTCACATAGATGTTGCGGTCGTCGTCGGAGGCCCAGTTGGCCATCCGCTCGGTGCGGAAGCACTGCGACGGATCGACCTTCCTGGACGAGGCCTCGACGGCGGGGGAGGCGAAGCTGGTCAGGGCGGCGGCCGAAGCGGCCAAGACGAGGAACATGCGCTGCATGGCGTTCTCCTGTTTCCCCGTTTCGACGCCGATTATACCGCTCTAGGTTAAGGGCGCGATGAAAATCGCGCGGGCTCGACCAGCTCGGCCAGGTCGCGCGGCAGGGGCGAGGGCAGGGCCAGGATCCGGGCCGTCAGATGCTCGGCCAGCAGCGGCGCCAGGCAGAAGCCGCGTCCGCCCAGCCCGCCCAGGACGAACAGCCCGACAGGCGCATCGGGAACCGCGCCCGCCAGCGGCAGGTGGTCGGCGGTGGTCGCGCGCACGGCGGCGCGGCCCCGTAGCGGCGCGTCGGCGAGCCCGGCGGCCAGGCCGGGCATCCCCTTGGCCAGGGCCGCGAGGTTGCGGCGGTCGTCGGCCTCGCGGGCGTCGGTCTCGACGACGCCGCGATCGTGGGTGGCCCCGAACAGCACCCCGTCGCGGGTCGGGATCGCATAGGCGCCGAACGCGGCGGGGGTGGGCGCGTGGTCGGGATCTGGGCGCTCGGCCCAGGTGGCCTGGCCGCGCACGGGGCGGATGGGGGCGGAAGGCCACAGGGCGGCCTGCTCCACGCCGCCGGCCAGCACCACGGTGTCGGCCTCGGCCAGCAGGCGATCCTCCGCGTCGTACAGGCGCCAGGTGTCGTCCTCGCGCGCCAGCCGGGCCACGCGGGCCGGGGTCGCCGGTCCGCGCCAGGTCTCCAGCACCCTGGCCGGCTCGACGACCAGCGCCTGGGCCATGTCGAGGGCGGCCTCCGCCGGTTCGCCCAGACGCGCCGCGGCGTCGTCGGCGGCCAGCACGCGCATGGCGCCCGGTTCGAACAGGTCCTGGGCGGCGACGGCGTCGTGGCGCTCGCCGTCGCGCGGCGCGACCGCCAGCTTCAGCACGCCCCGGGCGATCACGGCCTCCGACAGGTCGGCGTAGAGCGCGACGGCGCGGGCGAAGGCCTGGGCCGGCAGGGCGGCGCGCGGGCCGCCGCCGGCGTCCAGGGCGGGGGTGACCAGGGCGGCGGGATTTCCCGAGGCGGGCGCCCGGCCGTCGTCGAGGATGGTCACGTCCAGGCCCTCGGCCCGCGCGGCGCGGGCCATGGCGGCGCCGGCGATCCCGCCGCCGATCACCGCCAGGCGGCGCGGACGGGCGATCACGGACGGCGCGCCCGGAAACACCGCCTCCAGCCGTTCCTTCTTGCGGCCGAAGCCCGGACGCTTGTCGACCTGGAAGCCGGCGGCGGCCAGGCCGCGCCGCACGGCGCCGGCGACGGTGAAAGTGGCGGCCCGCGCCCCGGGGGCGCTGCGGGCGGCCACCGCGGCCAGGATCTCCTCGCGCCACATGGCCGGGTTCAGGGCGGGCGAGAAGCCGTCCAGGAACCAGGCGTCGGCCGCCCCGTCCCAGGCGGCGAGGGCGTCCTCGACGTTCATCACGGCCAGGTCGAAGGTGGCGTCGAAGCCGGGCAGGTCGATGCGGTGGAAGCCTCGCGCCCGGCCCGGCCAGTGGTCGAGCAGAACCTGGGCCGCCTCGCCCAGTTCCGGCCAGACCGCCAGGGCCCGGGCCGCCTCGTCGCGGGTGATCGGGTGGGCCTCGATCGAGAAGACATGCAGGCGCTGGCCGGGGGTCTTTTCCCGCCGCCACAGGTCCAGCAGGGCGGCGATGTTGAGGCCGGTGCCGAAGCCCAACTCGCCGACGACGAAGCGGTCGCGCCCTCGCCAGGCGGCCGGCAGGTCGCAGCCGGCCAGGAACACCGCGCGGGTCTCGGCCAGGCCGTCGGTGCTGGAGAAGTAGACGTCGCCGTACAGCGCCGACTGCGGCAGACCGTCGTCGCGCCAGACCAGCGGGGAGTCGGGGGAGGGGGCGGCCGGATCGCTCATGCGCCGCTTATAGGGCGCGCCCGACTCTTTCAGAAGAAGCCCGCAAAGAAGAAGGGCCGCCCTCGCGGACGGCCCTTCCGGATCGCTTGGAAGCGAACCCGCCTTAGTGGGCGGCCGGTTCGGTCTTCTTTTCGGTGGTGGTGGTCGTGGTGGTGGTCGTGCCGGGCGCTTCGGCGGCGGTCGTGGCGTCCGGGGCGGCCGGAGCCGCGGCGGCGTCGGCGGCGGCCTTGTTGGCGTCGGCGGCGGCGGTGGCGGCGTTCGCGGACGCGTCCTGGGCCGTGCTGGCCGAGGCGGCGGCGTCCTGGGCGGCCTTGCTGGCGTTGGCGTCGGCGGCGGTGTCGGTCTTCGGGCCGCAGGCGGCCAGCGACAGGGCCGAGACGGCCACGCCGGCGATCAGGAACGAGCGGAGAATCTTGGTGGTCATAGGGACTTCCCTTGCGACTGCTTTTTGGGCGATCGCGGCTCGTTGGGGCCGCGTCACAAGGTCACAGAACATCAGTTCGGTGGCAGGGGCAAGACAAATGTTCACGGATCCGTGATCGGTCCGTGATCGCCCGGATCAGACCTCGTTGGGGATGGCCTGCAGGGCTTCTTCCAGTTCCAGGAAGCTGGGTTGGGCCTCGCTGGGGACGTTGCCGCGGCCGATCTCGACGCTGATCTGGGCGGCGTTGCCGTGCAGGTGGGCGACCAGCACCGACTGGATGATCTTGTAGAACGAGCCCTCCTCATCGACCACGGCGGTCAGGCGGGTGGCGAACGGGGCGACCAGGCCGTAGGCCAGGAACACGCCCAGGAAGGTGCCGACCAGAGCGCCGCCGATCATCGCGCCCAGCACGGCCGGCGGCTCGGTGATCGAACCCATGGTCTTGATGACGCCCAGCACGGCGGCGACGATGCCGAGGGCGGGCAGGGCGTCGGCCAGGCTCTGAAGGGCGTGGGCCGGGGCCAGGCCTTCGTGATGGTGCTTTTCGAGCTGCTTCTCCATCGCGTCCTCGACCTGGTGGGGATCCTCCAGGTTCATGGTCATCATCCGCAGGGTGTCGCAGATGAAGTCGACGGCGAAGTGGTCCTTGATGATCTTCGGGTAGCGCAGGAAGATTCCGCTCTCGTGCGGCCGCTCGATGTGGCTTTCCAGGGCGATGACGCCCTTGGACTTCATGGTCTTGGTCAGCAGGAACAGCAGGCCCAGCAGGTCGCGATAGTCCGCGGTCTTCCACTTGGGGCCCTTGAAGATCTTGCCGAAGCCGGCGCCGGTGGCCTTGATCACCGTCATCGAGTTCGAGATCAGGAACGAGGCGATGCCCGCGCCGAGGATGCACATCAGCTCGTGCGGGGCGGCTTCGATGATCACGTCCATCTTGCCGCCGGACATGATGAAGCTGCCGAACACGAGGCCGAACAGCAGAACGATGCCGATGATCTGGAACATGACGAAGGGCGCCCCGGGTAACTTCAGCCGGGATCATCGCCGTTAATGCTTAATCCAAGGTGAGCGGGGGTTTTCGGGCCTGTTGCGCCTTTCGCCGCACCCGCCTAACAGATGTTTGACGTCGCTGCTTCGACACGAGCCGGACCAACCGGCCAGGAGCGGGCGAGCCGTCGCCTGGAGGGGAAGCATGAGCGCAGCCAGCCCGGACGCTGATCTTTTCGGGCGCCTCGACGACCGCGCCAAGGGCCGCGCCTTCGCCATCCTGTTCGCCGTCCTGCTGTCCAGCGCCGCGGGCAACACGGCCCTGCAGACCGTGCTGCCGGCCATCGGCCGCCAGGTCGGCATCCCGGACGTCCTGATCAGCTCGATCTTCTCGCTGTCGGCCCTGCTGTGGGGCGTGATGTCGCCGGTCTGGGCGCGGATGTCGGACAAGCGCGGCCGCAAGCCGATGGTGATCCTGGGCATGGCCGGTTTCGCCGTGTCGATGCTGGGCTTCGGCTTCTTCATCCTGATGGGACTGAAGGGCCTGATGGTCCCGCTGGCGGTGTTCGCCGGCGCGGCCCTGTCGCGGGCGATCTTCGGCCTGGTGGGCAGCGCCTCCAACCCGGCGGCCCAGGCCTATGTCGCCGACCGCACGGCGCCGGCCGACCGCACCAACGCCCTGGCCACCATGGCCTCGGCCAGCGGGCTGGGCACGATCCTGGGCCCGGCCGTCGCGCCGTTCCTGGTGTTCCCGCTGCTGACCCTGTCGGGGCCGATGTTCTCGTTCGCGCTGATCGCCGGCGTGGTGCTGATCCTGGTGATGCGCGGCCTGCCCGAAGCGCCCGAGGAGATCCCCGAGCGCGCCGGCGACACGGCGCGGAAACCCCGGGCCCGCGTGCGCTGGAACGACCGGCGGATCATGCCCTTCATCCTCTACGGCTTCCTGCTGGCCAGCGCCCAGACGGTGAACCAGCAGACCCTGGGCTTCATGGTCATCGACAAGCTCAACATCAGCCCGGCCAAGGCGGCGGCCTTCGCGGGGATCGCCATGATGGCCGGGGCGGTGGCCAGCCTGCTGGCCCAGTGGGGCCTGATCCGCATGCTGCGCCTGATCCCGCGCCAGCTGCTGTGGCTGGGCGCGGGCTGCGCGGGCCTGGGCAACCTGATCGTCGCCTTCTCGCCGGACTACCACACCCTGGTCGTCGGCTTCGCCCTGTGCAGCCTGGGATACGGCTTCGCCCGGCCCGGCTTCACGGCCGGCGCCTCGCTGTCGGTGGGGCACGAGGAGCAGGGGGCGGTGGCCGGGGCGATCAGCGCCATCAACGGCGCTTCGGTGATCATCGCCCCGGTGCTGGGCGTGGCGCTGTACAAGTGGGCCCACCCGTCGCCCTATCTGATGAACGTCGTGGTGCTGGTCGGCCTGGTCGCCTACGCCCTGATCGACCCGATCATGCGCCGGGTCGGCGAGGCCGCGGCCCCGCGCGAGGCCCGCGACGAGGCCCAGGTGGTGGACGCCAGCTCGATCGACGCCACGGGACCGCACTGACGGCCGGCGACGCTTCCGACCTGCAATAGTCGTGAAATGAACCGAGCGCAGCGTCCCGAGGCGTCCGCCTCAGGGAGATCTACGGTGGGTTCCAAGCTGTTCATCCTGGCCTGCGCGGCGGGCCTGGCCATCGGGGCCGGCGCCGCCATCGCCGCCCAACCGAAGCAGTATGTCGTGACGGTCAAGCCGGCGGGGCATCCGTCCGGCTACGAGAAGCTGAACGTCGCCAAGGCCGTCGTCGGCAGCGCGCCGATCCGGGTCTGGGCCAACACCGCCATCGATCCCGACTGCTCGGCCCACGTTCCGGGCGCCGAACTGACCATCCTGCAGCCGCCGTCCCACGGCACGGCGGTGGTCAAGGACGAGCCCTATTTCGCCGCCTTCCCGCCGGCCAATCCGCGCTCGGCCTGCAACAACCGCAAGGTGCCGGGCCATCAGGCCTTCTACACCGCGGCCTCGGGCTATACCGGCCACGACCATATGGTGCTGCAGGGCTCCAGCCCCGACGGCGCGGTCCGGCGGATCGCGGTGGACATCACCGTCCGCTAGCCTCAGGTCGGCGGCGCGGCGGGCATCTTCAGGCTGAGCGGCACGGTCAGGCCCAGCCAGAACGAGTCGCCCTCCATCCGGTTGGTGGCGTCGAACTCGGTGAAGGCCCGGGCCCGCAGGGTGGCGGGCATGTGGCCGATCTTGAAGTTGTAGGCCGCCGTCGCGCCCACGCCGGTCACCTCGCCCTGGAACGGGCCCAGCACGGCGCCGGGGCCGCGGTCGGCGCTGACCTGGTCGAAATAGTAGCCGATCAGGCCCGCCGACCACTTCGGCGAGAAGGTCTTCTCGACCGAGGCCTCCACGTGCATCTCGGTCCCGGTGGTGTAGTCGGTGTATCGGTTCTCGCCGTTCCAGGTCAGGCCCGCCTTGCCGCTGACGTCCCAGCCGCTCTTGGGGTCGTGCCAGCTGACCGCGAACGAGGAATCGAACGCCCAGCGGTGGAAGGCCAGGTTGGCCAGCTCGTCCTTGCGGTAGTCGCCGATCGGGACGTTGAGCATGGTCGAGACCTGGTAGTGGACGTTCCCCTTGCTCCAGCCGAGCATCCCGGTGGCGATCGGGTCGCCGATCACGGTGGCGGAGTCGCTGGCCGAGCGGCCGATCTGGTTCCCGTGCGGGCCGGTGATCACCGCGTTGACGTCGACATCGGCGTTGCCCACGGGCAGGGCGGCGCCCAGCGCCACGGTCACGCCGTTGAGGTTGGTCGTCGGCACCCACAGGACCGTGGCGAAGTCGGCCAGGATCTTGGCGTCCAGGCCGGCCACGACGTTGCCGCCGACGGTGAACTGCTTTCCGGAGCTGGCCCCGCCCTTGTAGTAGTAGACCTCGTTGTCGAAGAACACGCCCCGCAGCGGCGGCATGATGGCGTTCCCCGGTCCGCCCGATCCCAGCAGGTAGAGGCTGGCCCCGCCCTCGGACGCCTGGGCCTGTTGGGTCCCGGCGGCCAGGACCAGGACGAGGCCCGCGCCCAGCGCCAGGGCGGTTCGGCGGGCGGCGGATCGGATGTTCGGCGTGAGGCCCATGACCCAGGTCTCCGTGGCTTTAGGCCTCGAAGAGTGGTCGGGCGCGATCCCAGCGGCCATAGGGCGGATTGCTGAGTGGCCTTTGCGGCGCGACGGTAATCCCTGGCCGGGAACGGCCCAGGGCGGGTCTAGCTGATCCCGGCCTGGGCCTTGAGCCGCGCCACCATGTCGGACGACAGGTAGCCGTCGGCGGGCAGCTTGCGGTCGGTCTGCCAGGCGCGCAGGGCCTTGCGGGTGCCCGCGCCGATCACCCCGTCCGCCGGACCCGGATCGAAGCCCAGGCGGGCCAGCGCGATCTGGGCGGCCATGCGGTCGGCCAGGTTCAGCGGCGTCTCGACCGGCCAGCTCGCGACCAGCGGCCCGCCGCCGCCGAAGCGGTCGGCCAGCAGGCCTATGCCCAGGGCGTAGGAGGTGGAGTTGTTGTAGGTGCGGATCGCGAAGTGGTTGGGCAGCACCAGGAAGGCCGGGCCCGACCAGCCGGCGGGCAGGATCAGCCCGGCCGGCGAGGCGGCGTCGGCGGCGGTCCAGGGCAGGCCGTCGGCGCGCCTGACGCCCTTGGCTTCCCACCAGGCCGGGATCTCGCGCGGACCTTCCGCCAGGCCGTAGTCGAAACCGGCCGGCAGGATCACTTCCTTGGCCCAGCCCACGCCGGGCTTCCAGCCGCCCTTCTTCAGGAGGTTGGCGGCCGAGGCCAGGCTGTCGCTGTCGCTGCCCCAGATGTCGCGCCGCCCGTCGCCGTCGTTGTCGACCGCGGTGGAAAGGTAGTTGGAGGGCAGGAACTGGGTCTGGCCCATGGCCCCGGCCCACGAGCCGCGCAGCTGGGCACGGGTGACCTCGCCCGAGGCGATGATCTTCAGGGCGGCGATCAGCTCGCCCTCGGCCCAGTTCCGTCGGCGACCGTCGGCGGCCAGGCTGGCCATCGAGCGCACGACGTCGAAATTGCCCTGGATCTTGCCGAACGCCGACTCCATGGCCCAGACGGCCAGCAGGATGTCGCGCGGCACGCCGTAGCGCTGCTCGACATCCGGCAGGAAGGCCAGGGTCTGGCGCTTGTCGCGGCCCACGGCGATGCGGTCGTCGCCGACCACGCCCTGGATGTAGGCGCCGACCGGCTTGGAGAACTCGGGCTGGCGGCCGTCCAGCGAGATGACCTTGGGATCGGGCGTCACGCCGTCCAGCTCGCGGTTCAGCAGCTGCTGGGTCAGGCCGGCGGCCAGGGCCTTCTGCTTGAAGGCGGCCAGCCAGGTGTCGAAGCCGACCGACTGGCCCGAGGCCCCCGGATCGGCCGACGGCGCGGCGGGCGCGGGCGGCGGCACGGCCGGCGGCTTGGGCGGCGTCACCGACGGCGCGAGCGGCGCGTTGGCCGAGGTGTCGGCGCAACCGGCCAGCAGCAGAACGAGGAAAACGCGTCTATCCATGGGGTCAGGCTACCGGGGTTCGCGACAGGGCTGCAATCACAAGGGCGACAGAGCGGCGAAGTTCCCGCCGATACGCGTCTAAACTGTGGAGCTTTTGACCTTCTGGAAGGCCAGGATCGTCCAGGTCACGCCGGCCAGGCGGTTGGCGGCCTGGATCGAGCCGCGCTCCTGTTGAAGCCGAACGCCCAGGCCCCCGGCGCGCGCCAGGTCGATGGTCTCCTCCGCCGACACCTCGAACATCCGCCGTCCCGGCGGGACAGGGCCGTGGCGCAGGGACAGAATCAGCATCCCGCCATCGGCCAGCAGCCCCGCGACGTTCGGCATGGCGCGACGGCGCTGGCCCGCGTCCAGGTGCATCCAGACCGCCGACAGCAGGATCAGGTCGAAAGCCTGGCCCCGCGCCCGCGTCGCGGCCAGGTCGGGCAGGCCGTCGTCCAGCCAGGCGATGGCGGGATGGGCGTGGCGGATCATCGCCTCGGCCAGCAGGGCGGGGGTGGGCTCGACGGCCAGCACACGATGGCCCAGGACCGCCAGATCGAACGCGTCCTTGCCCGATCCGGCCCCGATATCGAGGATTTCGGCCGGGGCGGCGGGGATCAGATGCGCCACGTCGGCGTATTTTTCGGCGAAGGCGATCGCGTCGGCCCGGGCGAAGAAGGCCTCGACGTCCTGATCGTAGCCCTGGGTTCCGTCGAGGCTGGCGGTCGTCATGAGGTCGCTCTAAAACCAGGGGAAGGGCGCGGAACCCTGCCGTTCCGTGCTTTTGGAGCCAAGGCGCGCATTGACTCCGGCGGTTGTCCTGCTTATACGCACGCCCTCCGAAACATCCCGGATGTTCCTTTCGCCCTCATGGCGGCCGCGAACCTCTCCGCTGAGTATAGAGACGGTCATGAAGGTTCGTAGCTCGCTGAAGTCGCTGAAGTCGCGTCACCGCGACTGCAAGATGGTCCGCCGCAAGGGCGTGATCTACATCATCAACAAGACCGACCCGCGCTTCAAAGCCAAGCAAGGCTAATGACGCCCGCACGACCTCCCAGGGCGCTGCTCTGGGATGTCGGCAACGTCATCGTGCGCTGGAATCCGCGCACGCTCTACGCGAAGATCTTCAAGGAACCGGCCGATCTCGACCGGTTCCTTTCGCATGTCGGGACTATGGATTGGCACGCGGCCACCGACCGCGGCGTGACCTTCGCCGACAACATCGCCGCCCGCAGCGCCCAGCATCCCGAACACGCCGAGCATCTGGCCGCCTGGTGGGACCGCTGGGACGAGATGTTCTCCGGAACGATCCCCGAGACGGAAAGCCTCATCGAGGACCTGGCCGCGCGCGGCGTGCCGCAGTTCGGCCTGACCAACATGTCCCACGAGACCTGGGACGGCGTGCGGGCCCGGAGCCCGGCCTTCCGCCATTTCCGCGACACCGTGGTCTCGGGCCACGAGCGGGTGATCAAGCCCGAGCCGCGCATCTACCAGATCGTCCTGGAACGCACCGGGCTCGAGCCCGCCGACCTGTTGTTCGTCGACGACAGCGCCGCCAACATCGCCGCGGCGGACGCCCTGGGCTTCCATGTCCACCACTTCACCGACCCGGCGGCGCTCCGGCCGGTGGTGGAGAAGCACGGGCTCCTCTGATCCCTTCTCCCCTTGCGGGAGAAGGTGGCGCGAAGCGCCGGACGAGGGGTTGAAGATCGGTTCCGCCGCGACCAGTTGTGCCGTCACGCAGACGTCCGACGTCTGTGCGACCCCTCATCCGTCGGCTGCGCCGACACCTTCTCCCGCAAGGGGAGAAGGAAGACCGGAGACCTTCCCATGAACATCGGTTTCATCGGCCTGGGAGCCATGGGCAAGGCCATGGTCGAGAACCTGCTGGAGAAGGGCCATGCCGTGACGGTGTGGAACCGCTCGCCCGGTCCGGCCGCCGAGCTGGCCGCCCTGGGCGCGATCGTGGCCGACGGCGTCGAGGGCGCGCTGCAGGGGGATCTGGTGCTGTCGATCCTGGCCCACGACCAGGCGATCCGCGACGTCCTGCTGGACGCCCTGCCGCGCGCCCGACCGGGTCTGGTGCACGTCAACCTGGCCACCATCTCGACCGCTTTCGCCCGCGAACTGGCCGACCGCCATGCCGAGCTGGGCCTGGGCTACGTGGCCGCGCCGGTGTTCGGCCGGCCGCCGGTGGCGCGGGCCGGTGGGCTGAACGTGCTGGCGGCGGGCGCGCCCGAGGCGGTGGCGGCGGCGACGCCGGCGCTGGAGGCCCTGGCCGGCAAGGTCTGGCCGATGGGCGAGGACCCGGTCCGCGCCAACGCCGTCAAGATCGCCGGCAACCTGATGATCGTCTCGGCCGTCGAGGCCATGGGCGAGGCCGCGGCCCTGGGCGCGGCGCATGGCGTGCCGGCCGCCGACCTGCTGGACGTGCTGACCAGCACGATCTTCGCCTCGCCGATCTACAAGATCTACGGCGGCATGATTGCCGAGGGCCGCTACCACCCGCCGGGCTTCGCCGCCGACCTGGCCCTGAAGGACGTGCGCCTGGCCCAGGCCGCCGGCGACGAGAAGGGCCTGGCCCTGCCCCTGGCCGACCTGGTCGAGGGCGGGCTGGAGACCCTGCTGTCGGGCGAGGGCGAGACGCCCGACCTGGCCGCCCTGGCCGAGGTGTCGCGCGGACGTGTGGAAGGGCGCTAAAGAAAAAAGAGGGGGGAATCGGCCTTCCGTTCGCGCGCCGTTGCCACTAGGTTCCGCGCCTCTGTTTTCCCGCCTTTTCGCGAGCATTCTCCATGGCCGACGACGCCGCCCCGCACGCCGATGTGCTGAACTCCACCGCCCAAGGTCAGCTGAAGAGCATCGTCGACCGGGTCGAGCGCCTCGAGGTCGAGAAGACCGAGATCATGGAGCAGATCAAGGAAGTCTACGCCGAGGCCAAGGGCAACGGCTTCGACGTCAAGGTGCTCAAGAAGGTGGTCCGCCTGCGCAAGATGGACCGCGCCAAGCGCCAGGAAGAGGACGCGATCCTGGACCTGTACCTGTCGGCCATCGGCGAGATTTAGGGCGCTGGCGATCGGGGACGCCCGCATGCGGGCGTCCCCGGCCGCAACCGCGATTTTTCCGCGTGCGTCCCGCCCTCGACGCCCGCTAGTCTCCCCGCATGCGCGCCAAGAAGCCGCCCGATCCCAGAGCTCAGGCGCGCAAGGCGGCCCTCAACGCCCTCAAGCGCGCCAAGCGCACGGCGGACAAGGCCGGGATCGAGCTGTCGGAGTGGGAGAACGAGTTCCTGGGCTCGGTCGCCCAGCGCATCGAGACCTACGGCCGGGCGTTCGGCGATCCCGAAAAGGGCGGCGCCGGCCAGGCCATGTCGGGCAACCAGACCATCAAGCTCAAGGAAATCGCCGCCAAGGCCAAAGGCGAGCGCAAGCCCATGTCGCGCGGCAAGGGCTTCGGCCGTCGCGACTCGCCGCGGCGCGGGCGCGAGCCCGAGGCGCCGGCGGTCGAGTCCGACGACGAATGACTGGCTACGGTCAAGTTTCGGCCTAGGGTGAATCCCTGAGACGGCGGGCGGCGAACCCCCGAATCCGCCGAAAATGGTCCCCGTTTCTCACCAAACACGCGAGTCCGGAGAACGGCGTTAGGTTTTCGGTAACGAAACGGGCGGACATTTGAGGCTCGCGTAAAGTATTGCTTTTAATCGCTTTTGTCGTCTGTCCGCGCCGTAGAAAATGGCTGCGACCGACGCCGCGACAGCGTGACCGCGGTGGGGAGTCTCACGCCTTTCTGGGCAGCCCGAAGATGGCGACCACGATCTACGACTACCTTTTGCGACGGAAGGCCGATCTGGAGGCGCGCATGCTGGAAGCCCAGCGCCGCGCCCAGGCGCCGTTCGAGGACGAGCTGCGGGCGCTGAGCCTGGCCCTGGGCGCCATCGAGCGCGGCGGCCTGGCCGACGGCGCCCATGGTCACGTCGGGCTGGAGGGCGAACCCGCCAGCTTCGCGACCGGCGCGTCCCGGCGCGGCCGCAAGCCGCGCTCGGCCCGCGAGATGATCCTGCTGGTGCTGGGCAGCGGCGATGCGGCGATCGCGGCGTCCGAGATCTCGCGCAAGCTGACCCGGCGCTGGGGCCGCGCTATCCCGCTGGCCGCGGTGATGCTGGAGCTGCAGGGCCTGGAGCAGACGGGCCTGGCCCTCCGGACCGAGGCCGGATGGGTGCGGGCCGATCAACCGGAAGTCGAGGTCGAGGTGGAGGCCGAAACCTCGCCGCCCCTGGCGATCAGCGCCTGACCCTTACGACGCTTCCTTGAGATCGACGTCGATGCCCTGCTCGCGGACCTTGCGGTAGAGGGTCGAGCGGCCGATGCCCAGGCGGCGGGCCACTTCCGACATGTGGCCGGCGTAGACCTCGATGGCGTGCTGGATCAGGTCGCGCTCGATCTCCTCCAGGGTCCGTAGGTGGCCGCGGTCGTCGAGGATGCGCACGGGCGCGTCCTGGGCCGGGGCGCGGGCCATGGCGGCGTGGGCGGCCTGCAGGGCGGCCGACAGATCGGGCTGGGCGGCCTGGACCGGCGCGGCTTCCGGCGGCGGCGCCACGATCCCCGAGATCGCCGGGAAGTCGTAGGGCTGCAGATAGGGCGCGTCGGCCAGGATGATGGCGCGATAGACCGCGTTCTCCAGTTGGCGCACGTTGCCGGGCCAGTCGAAGCCGGTGAGGACCTGCAGGGTCTCCGGCGCGGCGCCGACCACCCGCTTGCCTTCCTCGACGTTGAAGCGGCGGATGAAGGCCTCGACCAGGGCCGGGATGTCCTCGCGGCGTTCGCGCAGGGACGGGGCCTCGATCGGGAAGACGTTCAGGCGGTAGTAGAGGTCCTCGCGGAACCGGCCCTGCTGCACGGCGTGGGCCACGTCGCGGTTGGTGGCCGAGACGATGCGCACGTCCACCTTCTGCGAGCGCTTGGAGCCGATCGGGTCGATCTCGCCTTCCTGCAGCGCGCGCAGGAGCTTCACCTGCATGTCCAGCGGCAGCTCGCCCACCTCGTCCAGGAACAGGGTGCCGCCGTCGGCCTCCTTGAACTTGCCCAGGTGCTTGTCGGTGGCCCCGGTGAAGCTGCCCTTCTCGTGGCCGAACAGGATCGACTCGACCAGGTTCTCCGGGATGGCGCCGCAGTTGACGGCCACGAACGGCTTGCCGGCGCGGTCGGACCCGCCGTGCACGGCGCGCGCGATCAGCTCCTTGCCGACCCCGCTCTCGCCGGTGATCAGGATGGGGATCGACGACTTGGCCGCGCGCTCGCCCATGCGCTTGACCAGGGTCATGGCGGGCGAGGTCCCGATCAGGTCGGCGAAGGTGGTGCGGTTGCCGGCGCGCTTGGTCAGGCGCTCGACCTCGCCCTTCAGCTCGCCCATCGACAGGGCGTTGCGGATCGAGACCGTGATGCGCTCGGGCGAAGCCGGCTTGATGAAGAAGTCGGTGGCGCCGGCCTGCATGGCCTTGACCACGGTGTCGACGCCGCCCGAGGCGGTCAGGACGATCACGGGCTGCGCATAGCCGCGGGCGCGCATTTCCTTCAGGGTGTCCTGGCCCGACAGGCCCGGCATGACCAGGTCCAGCAGGACCACGTCGACGGGCGCGCCGCTGGCGAGATGCGCCATGGCCGCGTCGCCGTTCTCGGCGTGCGAGACCGAGAAGCTTTCGCGCTCGAGGACGGCCTGGATCAGCCGCCGTTGAGTCGGATCGTCGTCGACGACGAGAACCGTCTTGGTCATTGCAGACACCCGTTAGAACCGGCCGCGTCCGACATGGGACAGGGCTCTTGTTGGTTCAGAGTGATACAGGCGCGGGGTAAAGACCGGGTTTCGGAGACGTGAGTCAGGGGTTAACGGTCGCCCTTAACGAGGTGTGACGATTGGGCGCGCGGGGGCCTAGTCGCTGATCGTGATCTTCCCGATGGGTGTTCCCGGCGGCAGGGCCTTGATCTGCCGATGCAACTGGCCCGCGATGTTGACGTTGACGACGAAGCTCCCCTTGGTGATCGCCTCCACCGAGCATCGGCCGCCGAGGATGGGGGCGATGGTCCAGTCGAAACTCTCGCCCGGAGCAAGGACAAGTCCCCGCCGGCTGGCCGCCTGCACCCAGACGTCCCCGAGAATCTCGTCGCGATAGTGGTCCTGGTCCAGCGCCTCGACAAAGGCCGCCGCGCTGTCGGCCACAACGTTCAAGGCGCCCTCCATCGTGTCCAGCATGATCACGCCCCGCGGCGTGTCGAAGAACATGTCGCCGAAAGGGACGATCAGGTCAGGGAGCGGGGCCGGTGGTTCGAGCCACGCCCAGGCCTCGAGCGCCTGCGCGATATCCGACACGTCGACGTCCAGCACCAGTCGCGGATAGAGGGCGCGTACGGTCTGGCCCAGCGCGCCGATCTTGCGCGGCGGCGAGCCACCGAACAGCTTCTTGAACATGCTTGCGGTCCTCCCGATCGGCGAGAGCTTGCCCCGGACGCGCGGGCGGGGCTACCCCGAGATCCGGCTCGGCGGCACGCGGCGGATCGGGCCGCCGTCCTGGCTGACCAGGCGGGCCTCGACGCGGGTCTCGCCCTCGCGGCCGATGTGGCAGACGCCGACGAAGTGGCTACGGCGCTGGGTCTTCTTCTCGGTGGTCGTGGCCGCGAACTTGACGTCCACGGCGCCCGACAGGTCGCCGCCGCCGGTGTCCATGTTGGTGATGTCGATGTCGTTCAGCGGCCCGATGTTGAACCGCTCCTTCAGGCGCTCGGTGCAGCTGTGGAACACCACCACGCTGCGCAGGGTCAGGGACAGCCAGCCCATCGGCTGGGGCTTGTCCGCCGCCATCGCCGACGGCGCGGCGACCAGCCCCACGGCCAGGGCGACGGAAACGGCGGCCTTGCTCATCGATGTCTGCCCTCGCCGACAACCCCTCGTCGACCGGCGATATCCTAAGGGGCGACTCGCCGGCGCGCCCTTTAATTCGCGGTAATGCGAACGGCTGTTCAGGCGTGCCGATCCGACCTAGCCTCCGCTCGTGTTGCGTGGGAGGGGATGATGTTCGTGGGGCACTACGCGGCCGCCCTGGCCGCCAAGGCCGCTCAGCCCAAGGCGCCGCTCTGGACCTATGTGCTGGGCGCCCAGGTGGTGGACGTGGCGTGGGCCGTGCTGGTCCTGGCCGGGGTCGAGCGGATGAGCCTGGACCCGCATCTGGCCGGCAGCCCGCTGGTCCTGTCGCACATGCCCTACACCCACAGCCTGCCCGCCGCGCTCCTGTGGGCGCTGGGCGCGGGCCTGGCCGCCTTCTTCCTGCTGAAGCTGCCCCGCGCGGCGGCGATCGCCGTGGGGCTGGTGGTGGCGTCGCACTGGGGACTGGATTTCCTGGTGCACCGGCCCGACCTGGCGCTGGGGTTCGGCGGTCCGAAGGTGGGGCTGGGCTGGTGGGACCACGCCGTGCCCGAGCAGGCGCTGGAGATGGGCCTTCTGGCCATCGCCGCCACGGCCTGGGGCTGGCGGCGCGGCCTGCAGGGGCACAGCGGCTGGAGCACGCCGCTGTTCCTGGTCCTGCTGGTGGCCCTGCAGCTGGTCAGCATCGTGGCTCCACCGACCGGCGGCGTCCCGCAGATGGTGATCGCCTCGCTGTCGGCCTACATGCTGGCGACCCTGTTCGCCTGGCTGATGGACCAGACCGAGCGGCGAGGGCGCTGAGGAATGCCACGGCCACGATTGCGTGCGTCTTTCGACAGGGCCATATCCGTGGGCCATGAACGCGCCCTTCAAGACCGACGCCCTGCCCGAGTGGAATCTCGCCGACCTCTACGCCGGCCGCGAGGATCCCAGGATCGAGACCGACCTGGCCGCCGCCAAGGCCGCCAATGACGAACTGGCCAGCCTGGAGGGCCTGTTCCTGCAGGCCCGGGGCGAGCCCGAGCGCCTGGGCGTGCTGCTGGATCGCGGGATCCGCCTCTACGAGCAGGCGACCAACGGCCTGTGGGGCGTGGGGGCCTATGCGGGCCTGGCCGCCTCGACCGCCCGCGACGACCCGGCCTGGGCCAAGTTCGAGGCCGACCTGCGGGCCCGCTCGTCTCAGATCGCCTCGGAAAGCCTGTTCTTCTCGCTGGAGCTGAACCAGCTGGAGGACCACGAGCTGGAAGCCGCCCTCGAGGCCCATCCCGCCGCCCAGCGCTGGCGGCCCTGGCTGCGTCGCCTGCGCCTGTCGCGTCCGCACGAGCTGACGCCGGACCTGGAGCGCTACATCGTCGATCGCGGACCGGCCGTGGCCAACTGGGTGCGGCTGTACGACGAGACCCTGGCCAAGCTGACGGCGAGCGTCGGCAAGGAAAGCCTGACCCTGCCCGAGGCGCTGAACCGCCTGTCGGACCCGGACGGCAAGCGCCGGAAGGCGGCCGCCGACGGCCTGGCCAAGGCCCTGGAAGAGCGCGCCTCGACCCAGGGCCTGGTGATGAACACCCTGGCCTTCGAAAAGCAGGTCGAGGACCGCTGGCGGCGGTTCGACAGCCCCGCCCAGTCGCGCCACCTGGCCAACGAGGTCGACGCCGACGCGGTGGACGCCCTGGAGCAGGCGGTGGTCGAGGCCTATCCGCGCCTGTCGCACCGCTACTATGCGCTGAAGGCCAAGGTCATGGGCCGCAAGACCCTGGACTACTGGGACCGCAACGCGCCCCTGACCGCCGCCGCGCCCAGGAACTACGACTGGACCGAGGCCCAGGGCATCGTGCTGGAAAGCTTCCAGGCCCTGGCCCCGAAATTCGCCCACACGGCCCAGACCTTCTTCGACAAGCCGTGGATCGACGCCCGGCCCCGCGCCGGCAAGCAGTCGGGCGCCTATTCGCACCCGGTCACCGCCGAGCGGCACCCCTACGTCTTCATGAACTACATGGGCGAGCGGCGCGACGTGCTGACCCTGGCCCACGAGCTGGGCCACGCCGTGCACCAGACCCTGTGCGCGCCGCTGGGCACCCTGCTGGCCGACACGCCCCTGACCCTGGCCGAGACGGCCTCGATCTTCGGCGAAGGGCTGGTGTTCGACCGCCTGCTGGCCGAGGCCGCGCCGAAGGACCGCATGGGGCTCCTCGCCGGCAAGATCGAGGACGGCCTCAACACCGTGGTCCGCCAGATCGCCTTCCACCGGTTCGAGCGCCGCTTCCACGAGGCCCGGAAGGACGGCGAGCTGTCGCCCGACCAGATCGGCAAGCTGTGGCTGAACGTGATGGGCGAGAGCCTGGGCCCGGCCGTCGTGCTGAACGAGGGCTACGAGCACTACTGGGCCTATGTCAGCCACTTCGTGCACGCGCCGTTCTACGTCTACGCCTACGCGTTCGGTGACCTGCTGGTGCGCGGCCTGATGGAGAAGCGCCGCGAGGACCCGGAAAGCTTCGCTCCGCTGTACGAGGACCTGCTGGCGGCGGGGGGCACGCGCACCTATGTCGAGGCGCTCAAGCCCTTCGGGCTGAACCCGCGCGAGAAGGCGTTCTGGGCCGCGGGCTGCGCCCAGCTGGAACGCCTGGTCGACGAGTTCGAGGCCCTCGTCTGATCGGAGCTGGAATGCCCACCAAGGACCGCCTGGCCGACTTCATCGCCACCGTCGAGCGCAACGAGCACGTGGAGGCGATCGAGCGCTTCTATGCGCCGAACGCCTCGATGCAGGAGAACAACGCCCAGCCGCGCGTCGGTCGCGACGTCCTGGTCGCGCACGAGGCGGCGGCCCTGGCGCGGCTGTCGAAGATGGACACCCAGCCGGCGGCCATGGTCCTGCACGATGGCGACAATGTCGTCATCCAGTGGGTGTTCCTGATGACCAACCAGAAGGGCGAGACCCTGCGGTTCGAGGAACTGACCCACCAGGTCTGGGAGGGCGATCGCATCGTCCATGAGCGGTTCTTCTACGACTCCCGGCAGTTCGGCTGATGGCCGACGACCCCCGCGATCCGGAACGCAATCGCCTGGCCGGCCGCGTGTCGCGCTTCGCCAAGGTCGGGGCCGGCCTCTCCGGCGCGGCGGTCAGCTACGGCGCCAACAGCCTGTTCGGCGGCGAGGGCGCCGACGCCCGCAACGCCAAGGCGCTGAAGGCGGCCTTGGGCGGGCTGAAGGGGCCGCTGATGAAGGCGGCCCAGATGTTCGCCACGGTGCCGGACCTGCTGCCGCCGGAATTCGCCGCCGAGCTGGCCGAGCTGCAGACCAACGCCCCGGCCATGGGCTGGCCGTTCGTCCGCCGGCGGATGGCCGCCGAGCTGGGGCCGGACTGGGCGTCCAGGTTCCAGAGCTTCGAGCACGAGGCCGCCGCCGCCGCATCTCTGGGCCAGGTGCACCGCGCCGTCGGCCCCGACGGCCGCGCCCTGGCGGTGAAGCTGCAGTATCCGGACATGCAGAGCGCGGTCGAAAGCGACCTTGGCCAGCTGCGCGCCCTGATCGGTCTGTTCAAGCGCATGGACGGCTCGATCGACCCCAGCGAGGCCATCGTCGAGATCGGCGACCGGCTGCGCGAGGAGCTGGACTACGAGCGCGAGGCCAAGCTGATGGCCGTCTATGGCGGGTTCTTCACCGGCCGCGACGACATCCAGGTTCCCGAGCCCGTCCCGTCGCTGTCGACCAAGCGCCTGCTGAGCATGACCTGGCTGGAGGGCCGGGGCCTGCTGGCCTTCAAGGACGCCCCGCAGGAGACCCGCGACCGCATAGCCGCCCTGCTGTTCGAGGCCTGGTGGAGCCCGATGACCCACCTGGGGATCATCCACGGCGACCCACACCTGGGGAACTACACGTTCGGCGGTGAAGGCGCGGCGCATCTGAACCTGCTGGACTTCGGCTGCATCCGCATCTTCCCGCCGAAGTTCGTGGGCGGGGTGGTGCGGCTCTATCGCGCCCTGTCCAACGACGACCGCGCCGAGCAGGTCGAGGCCTATCGCAGCTGGGGCTTCGCCAACCTGACAGACGATCTCGTGGACGTGCTGAACGTATGGGCCCGCTTCATCTACGGCCCGCTGCTGGACGACCGCGTGCGCAGCGTGGCCGACGACACCCCGCCCGGCGAGTACGGCCGCCGCGAGGCCTTCAAGGTGCGCCAGGCCCTGAAGGACAAGGGGCCGGTGCTGATCCCGCGCGAGTTCGTGTTCATGGACCGCGCCGCCATCGGCCTGGGCGCGGCCTTCCTGCACCTGGGCGCGCGGCATAACTGGAAGGCGCTGTTCGAGCGGTCGCTGGAGGGCTTCTCGGAAGAGGGGCTGGCCCAGAGGCAGGCGGCGGTGCTGAGCGCGGCGGGGGTGGCTTGATCTCCTCACCCGTGAAACGGAGGAGGTGGATCGGCGCGCAGCGACGAGACGGAGGGGGCGTCCCGCCGCCGTACGACGCCCCATCCACGATGCGTATCCGCATCGCGCCACCTCCCCCGCTGCGCGGGTGAGGAGTAAGGAAGCCGAATGACCCCCAGAACCCTGAAGCGCCTGCACCCCGCCCATCGCGACGACATCGGCGACCTGGTCACCCGGCGACCGCTGCCCGGGCCGGCGATCCCGCAGCTGGACCCGTTCCTGTTCCTCAACCACCACGGCCCGCAGGTCTATCCGCCGAACAACCGCGGCCTGCCGTTCGGACCGCATCCGCATCGCGGCTTCGAGACCGTGACCTTCATCCTGGACGGCGAGCTGTCGCACCTCGACAGCGGCGGGCACGAAAGCATCATCGGCCCCGGTGGCGTGCAGTGGATGACGGCCGGCAGCGGCCTGGTCCACGCCGAGCTGTCGCCGGAGAGCTTCCAGCGCGCGGGCGGGCCGATGGAGATCCTGCAGCTGTGGGTCAACCTGCCCGGCCGGCTGAAGATGACCACGCCGAACTATCTGGGCCTGCAGGGCGAGGAGATTCCCAAGGTCGAAGCCGGCGGCGCGACCGTGGAGGTGATCTCGGGCGAGGTCGCCGGCGCGACCGGTCCGTTCCCGTCGCTGATCGGCATCGAGATGAGCGTCGTGCGCCTGGCTCCCGGCGGCGCGCTGGACCTGCCGGTGGCGAAGGGCAGGGCGGTGTTCCTGTACGTGGTCTCCGGCGGGATCGTGGTCGGCGGCCAGGCGGCGCCCCAAATGGCTCCGAAGTGGAACCTGGTCGAGCTGAACGACGACGGCGACGCGGTGGCCTTCGCGGCGCCGGAGGGCGCGGTGGTCCTGCTGGCCCACGCCGAGCCGATCGGCGAACCCGTCTTCGCCCACGGGCCCTTCGTGATGAACACCCGGGAAGAGATCATCCAGGCCATCGACGACTACAACGCCGGCAAGTTCGGGGCCGTGACGGGGTAACGGACGGGCGTTTCAAGCTTCCCAAATCGGTGTCATCCCGGAAGCTTCGCAGAGGCTGTCCGGGACCCAGGGGACCGGGCTGATGCGGTGCGGCTGCCCTGGGTCCCGGACAAGCGCTTCACGCTTTCCGGGATGACAAGAGATGGTTTGACCACCGGTCCTTCAGCTACTCCCGATATTCCTTCAGCAGCCCCTCCAGCCGCCGCTGCTCGGGCTTCAGCACCTTGAAGAACCGCAGGGCGTTCCAGCCGAGGCTGGCGGCCAGGGCCACGCCGAACAGCAGCAGCATCTGCCAGACGTTGCGGTCGGTGGCCTTGCCGACCTCGTTCAGCTGGAACAGGCCGATCAGCGTCGGCAGAATGAACACCGGCAGGCTCATCCAGAAGATCCGGTAGTTGATCCGCGCCCGCTGGTTGGCGGCCAGCATGGCCTCCAGGGTCTGGCGCATCGGCGAGCCGTCGCCGCGCGGCCGCCGGACCAGCAGGGCGGCGAAGAACACCGCCGCCAGCACGGCCCAGCACAACCCCAGCATGGCCAAGGCGCCCCATTCGTGGGCGAGATCGCTGCGGCCGGTCAGGAACGACCGCGCGGCGATCGCCGTGAACAGGGTCATGGCCGCGACCGGGATCGCGAACAGCAGGGTCTCGCCGCGACGGCGGGCTTTCAGCATCTGCATCATCTGCTCCATCAGATAGGCCTGGGCCCGGGCGTCGGGGGTGTTGGCCTCCGAGCGCCAGGCCCGTTCGAGACGGTCAAACTCCATCGCCGTCCTCCTTCACCAGGATCGTCAGCCGGGCGCGGATGCGGGTCAGGCGCGCGCCGACATTGGTTTGCGTCAGGCCGTGCAGCCCGGCGATCTGCTCGTAGGCCAGGCCGTCCAGCGACAGCAGGATCAGCGACCGGTCCAGCGGCGGCAGGGTGCGGATCGCCGCGTATAGGCGCTCCAGCAGGTCCGCCTCGGGCGTGTCCGGGTGGTCCGCCCGCACGGCCAGCTCGGCCGCCGCGGCGTCCTGGCGTCGCCGCCGCCGGGTCTCGCCGCGCCGCCAGGTGAGGGCGGCGTTGTGGGCCACGCGGTGGACGAAGGTGGCGTCGGCGGCCTCGCCCCGGAACCGCGGCCGGGCCTTCCACAGGGCCACCGTCAGCTCCTGCATCAGGTCGTGCTGGTCGGCCGGCTCGGCGAAGGCGCGGGCCACCCGGCGCAGGGCGCCCAGGTGCGACGCCAGCCACGCCGCGAAAGCCTCGTCCTCCTGTCGTCCAGCCGCCATGGTGCGCCCCGTTTTCAGAAGGTTAGACGCCGGCGGACGCGCCGTCCTTACAAGGGCGCCTAGGAGCCTCGCTGAAACTTCGCGCGCGTAATGCTTGCCACGCTTCAAACGCTTGTTAGACTTCTCCCATGTCAGACGATCTCACGGACGCCCAGGCCGCCGCCATTCCCGAGGGCTACAGCCAGCTGAACTGGTCGCGCGGCTTCGGCCGGCAGATCGGGCCGCTGTACGAGCAGCGCGCCGGGCCCGGCGAGGCGACCCTGGGTTTCCGCGTCGAGGAGCATCACACCAACGGCCTGGGCAACTGCCACGGCGGCATGCTGATGAGCTTCGCCGACATGGCCTGGGGCCGGATCATTTCGCTGCAGAAGTCCTACAGCTGGGTGACGGTCCGCCTGAACTGCGACTTCCTGTCGGGCGCCCAGCTGGGCGACTTCGTGGAGGGCCGGGGCGAGCTGATCTCGGAACAGGACCTGGTCTTCACCGTGCGCGGCCGCATCTGGGCCGGCGAGCGGACCCTGATGACCGGCACCGGCGTCTTCAAGGCCCTGTCGCCCCGCGCTCCGCGCCCGGGCGAGGTCGCCTACAAGGCGGAGGCCTAGCGATGGCCGACGACCGTCCCGCCCCCGTCTCGCTGCTGGGTCCGTTCAACGGCGAACGGCCGCCGGCTCCGGCCTGGTTCGAGGCCGCCGTCGCCGTCGCGCCCGAGCGCTCGCGCATCCCCGTCGAAGGTGCGGAGATCGAGCTGCTGATCTGGGGCGAGATCGGCAAGCCGGGCCTGCTGTTCCTGCACGGCAACGGCGCCCACGCCGATTGGTGGAGCTTCATCGCGCCGTTCTTCGCGAAGGATTGGCGTTGCGCGGCCATCTCGTGGTCGGGCATGGGCGGCTCGGACTGGCGGCCGGCCTATTCGGCGCAATCGTTCGCGGCCGAGATCTTCGCGGCGGTCGAGGCGGCGGGCCTGGAGGCGGGCGGCGTGAAGCCGATCCTGGTCGGCCACTCGTTCGGCGGCTTCCCCACCCTCTATTGCGGCGTCGAGCACGCCGACCGGCTGCGCGGCATCGTCATGGTCGACAGCAGCATCCAGCCGCCCGAGAAGCGCTGGAAGGGCCCGCCCTCGCGTCCCGACGCCGCCAACCGGGTCTATCCGACCCTGGAGCAGGCGCTGAGCCGCTTCCGCCTGGCCCCGCCGCAGGGCTGCGAGAACCTCTACATCGCCGACCACATCGCGCGCGGCTCTCTGAAGGAGGTCGAGGGCGGCTGGACCTGGAAATTCGATCCAGCCATCTGGCAGCGGTTCTCGATGCCGGACCTTGGCCTGCTGCTGCCGCGCATCGCCTGCCCGGCGGCGGTGATGTGGGGCGAGCGCTCGGCCCTGATGCGCGAAGACACCCTGGCCTACATGTTCGGCGAGATGCCGGGCAGCGTCCTGCGCGTCGCCATCCCCGACGCCGATCACCACGTCATGGTGGACCAACCGCTGGCCTTCGTGGCCGGGCTGCGGGGACTGCTGGCGGGCTGGGAGTAGGGCGCACGCGGGGCTTGTCCCGCCGCCGGTCCGCTGGCTAGCCTATGGCCACGCTTTTGGGGGACGGTCATGGGCAAGCCAATCGATGTCGGGATCAGCACGCAGGTCGGGCCGCGGACCATCGAGGCGTCGCGCCTCAAGATGTCGCTGTACCTGGCGGGAAGCCTGGTCTTCTTCGCCCTCGCGGTCTGGATGGTCAGGGATCCGTCGACCGGCTGGAAGGGATGGCTCGCCCTGGGCTTCGTCACGCTGTGCATCGCGAGTTTCACCTGGATGCTGCTGCGTCCCCAGGTCCTGGAGCTGGACGCCAAGGGCTTCACGCTTCGCGGAGGTTTCGTCCGGTCCCCCAAGACCGTGCTCTGGCGCGATGTCGAGAGCCTCTTCGTCTACAAGCTGCCCCGGGGCGGCAAGATGATCGGCTACAATCTCGTGCCCGCCGCCCGCAAGCAGACGGCCCTGGGCCGGATCGCGCGCGGCTTCGGGGCCGACGGAGCCTTGCCCAAGGGCTGGCCCGGCTCGCCCGAGAAGATGGTCGAGGACCTGAACGCCTACCGGCTGTGGGCGCTGGGCGGCCGTTGACGACCGGCCGGGATGACAAGGCCCGCGCCGCCCGTTAAGCCCCCAAGGGCCTTAGTCGGGGCCTAGTCGGGAGCCTGATCCTTCGTGAACGCGAAAAACCCTGCCGGTCCCGTGCTGGTCTACGCTCCCGACCGGGGCATCGGCGATCTGATGTGGCACCTGCCGACCTTCCGGGCCATCGCGGCGACCACACCCGAGGGGACGGTGGTGCTGGCCGCCCGACCGTCCAGCCGCGCGGCCGAGGTGCTGGCGGTGGAGCCGACGATCGCCGGCGTGGTCTATGCCCGCCACTTCACCGGATCGCTGAAGGGCGTGAAGGAGGTCCTCGACTTCTGGCGCATCTGCCGCGCGGTGAAGCCGCGCGCCGTCTGGATCCTGGAGAAGATCGGCCGTCCCGCCCAGGCCGCCTGGCTGGCCGGGGTGCCGGACCGGCGCGGCTTCGGCCTGGGCCATTCCAGCCAGGAGCAGTGGCTGCGGGGGCCGTTCCTGCCCAAGGCCATGCGGCCCGAGCATCGCCTGGCCAAGCTGGCCGCCTTCGAGGCCCTGCATGGGCTGAAGGTCGACAGCCGCGAGCCGGGCCTGTTGCTCGACCCCAAGGCCGTGGCCGCCGTCAAGGCGCGGTTCGGCGACCGGCCCGGGCCCTGGCTGGTGCTGGGCGTGGGGGCCAGCGAGCCGGCCCGCACCTGGCCCGCCGAGCGTTTCGCCGCCGTGTCGACGGCCCTGGCCGACCTATTCCCGACCGTCTTCTGGCTAGGCGGGCCCGGCGACGCCGCGCGGGCCGCGCCCGTGATCGAGGCTCAGCCTCCTGGCCGCGACGTGGCCGTCTTCGACCTGCCGCTGGACCAGGGCGCGGCCCTGATCGCCCTGTCGGCCGGGTTCCTGGGCAACGACTCGGGACCTCTGAACGTCGCCGCCTCGGTCGGCCGCCCGGCCGTCGGCCTGATGGGCACCAGCCCCGTACCGGCCTATTCGCGCTGGCTCTCGCGGCTGGACGGCGGGGAAGGGCGGATCGCCGACATTTCGGTCTACCAGGCCGTCGCGGCTGTGCGAACGCGGTTCACCGACGAGGCCTGGGCCAACCGCGACATCGCGGCGGCTTGAGCCCACGCGCCGCACGTTGTAAGCGGCGGGGCGTTTTTTTAATTCCACCTAGGAAACAGACATGGCCGGCGACTACCAACGCGGTTCGATGGACATTCAAGAGCAGGCCGCGACCTTCGAGGGTTTCGGCAAGATGACCAAGTGGGGCTCGCTGGCCGTGGCCGTCCTGCTGCTGACGATCACCCTGTGGTTCTGCACCGCCGCCGGCTTCATCGGTGGCCTGGTCCCGGGAATCGTGCTGGCGATCGTGGGCGTCGTGTTCCTGCGCGAAAAGCCCGCCTCCGCCCACTGACACCGGTAGACATCGGAATTTTTTTGCCTCTGACGCGAGCGTAAGGCTCGACATCGGGCAAGAACATCCCCTAGAGAGACGCGCAAGCTCGTCGGAGCAAGCAGCGTCCTTGGGAGGGGTATGCCGATGGCCGTCATCGCCGTCACGAAAGAGACCCGCGCGGGTGAAACGCGGGTCGCGGCCACGCCCGAGACCGTGAAGAAACTGGCTGCCGCCGGCTTCACGGTCGTCGTGCAGGCCGGGGCGGGGATCGCGGCGTCGTATCCGGACGCCGACTACGAAGCGGCCGGCGCCAAGCTGGCCAAGACGGCGAAGGACGCCCTGAAGGACGCCGACGTCCTGTTCAAGGTCCGCGCCCCCGAAGCCGCCGAGATCGCCGCCCTGAAGAAGGGCGCGATCGTCGCGGCCGCGCTCAATCCGCACCAGGACAAGGAAACCCTGGACGCCCTGGCCAAGGCCGGCGCCAGCGCCATCGCCATGGAGTTCATCCCGCGCATCACGCGGGCCCAGGTGATGGACATGCTGTCCTCCCAGGCCAACCTCGCCGGCTATCGCGCCGTGATCGAGGGCGCCGAGGCCTACGGCAAGGCCCTGCCGATGATGATGACCGCCGCCGGCACCGTCGCCGCGGCCAAGGTCTTCGTGATGGGCGTGGGCGTGGCGGGCCTGCAGGCCATCGCCACCGCTCGCCGCCTGGGCGCGGTGGTCACCGCCACCGACGTGCGTCCGGCCACCAAGGAGCAGGTCGAGTCGCTGGGCGCCAAGTTCCTGGCCGTCGAGGACGAAGAGTTCAAGAACGCCCAGACCGCCGGCGGCTACGCCAAGGAAATGTCGAAGGAATACCAGGCCAAGCAGGCCGAGCTGGTCTCCTCGCACATCGCCAAGCAGGACATCGTCATCACCACGGCCCTGATCCCCGGCCGCCCCGCGCCCAAGCTGGTCAACGCCGCCCAGGTGGCGTCGATGAAGCCGGGCTCGATCCTGGTCGACCTGGCCATCGAGGCCGGCGGCAACGTCGAGGGCGGCAAGCTGAACGAGACGGTGGTCACCGCAAACGGCGTCAAGATCCTGGGCGCGGCCAACCTGCCGGGCCGCATCGCCACCGACGCCAGCGCGCTCTACGCCCGCAACCTCTTCGCCCTGTCGAGCCTGTTCCTGAACAAGGAGGGCGCCTTCGCCCCCGACTTCGAGGACGAAATCCTCAAGGCGGCCCTGGTCACCCAGGGCGGCGAAGTCGTGCACCCTTCTCTGAAGACCGCCTAACTCCACGCATCGAAATAGGGAGGCTCCCATGGAAGCCGTCGACCCCACCGTGTTCCGCCTGGCGATCTTCGTGCTCGCCATCTTCGTGGGCTACTACGTGGTCTGGAGCGTGACGCCCGCGCTGCACACCCCGCTGATGGCCGTGACCAACGCCATCTCGTCGGTGATCATCGTCGGCGCCCTGCTGGCCGCCGCGGCCCACGGCGCCAATTCCGACCTGGACGGCGGCACGGTGGCCGCCTCGACCTGGATCTCCAAGGGCGCCGGCGCGGTCGCCGCCGCCTTCGCCGCGGTCAATATCTTCGGCGGCTTCCTGGTCACCCAGCGCATGCTGGCGATGTACAAGAAGAAAGAGAAGAAATAGGGCGCGGAAGGCGACGGGAGCCTTCGGGCCATGTTCAGCGCGATCAAGAAAATCGCCAACCGTTCCGACGGCCTGCGGCGCATCGCGCTGGAGCGCTGGTGGGACGAGTTGCGCGGCAGCGAACGGGCTCGCCAGCCCGGGCGGCTGATCGCCCATGGCCGCAAGACCTACAGCCAGAACGACGAGGACGGCATCGTCCTCGAGATCTTCAACCGCATCGGCGAGGGCGACCGGCGCTTCATCGAGTTCGGCGTCCAGGCCGGCGTGGAGTGCAACACCGCCCTGCTGCTGATGGCCGGCTGGAGCGGCCTGTGGCTGGACGGTTCGGACAAGTACGTCGAGGCCGCCCAGAAGCACCAGGCCGTGGCCGTGGGGCAGGGGCGCCTGACCGTCCAGAAGGCCTTCGTCACCGCCGAGAACATCGACGGCCTGCTGGGCCCCTGGGCCGGCGGGACCGCCGCCAGGCCCGCCTCGGTGGACCTGCTGTCGATCGACATCGACGGCAACGACTACTGGATCTGGAAGGCCATCGAAGCCGTGCGCCCGCGCGTCCTGATCATCGAATACAACGCCGCCTATCCGCCGCCCGTGCCCTTCGTCGCCGAGTACAAGGCCGACCGGGTCTGGGACGGCGGCAACTATCACAGCGCCAGCCTCACCAGCCTGGAGGCCCTGGGCCGCGCCAAGGGCTACGCCCTGGTCGGCTGCAATCTCTCCGGCGCCAACGCCTTCTTCGTACGCGAGGACGAGCTGGCCGGTCCCGACGGCCAGCCCCGCTTCGCCGCGCCCTACACGGCGGCCAACCACTACGAGCCGCCGCGCTACGACCTCTCCGGCCTGCCTTCGGGCCATCCACCCCGGTTCGGCGTCAACGCCGCGCCGGAGCTTTCCTCTTCGCCGCTCTTGGGGGCCAAGACCTGACATGAACGCCAATCTCGCCGCCATCCTCTACATCGTCTCGGGGGTGCTTTTCATCCTGGCGCTGCGGGGGCTGTCCAGCCCCGAGACCAGCCGCAAGGGCAACACCTACGGCATGATCGGCATGGCCATCGCCGTGCTGACCACCCTGGCCACCCTGTGGAGCCAGGGCGCGCTCGACCCGGTGACCATCGGCCTGATCATCGGCGGCGTGGCCGTCGGCGGCGGGGTGGGCGCGGTGATCGCCCGCAAGGTGCCGATGACCTCGATGCCCCAGCTGGTGGCGGCCTTCCACAGCCTGGTCGGCATGGCCGCCTGTCTGGTGGCCGTGGCGGCGATCTACACCCCGGCGGCCTACGGCATCCTGGGCGCGGACGGTCATGTGCACCTCAACAGCCTGATCGAGCTGTCGGTGGGCCTGGCCATCGGCGCCATCACCTTCACCGGCTCGGTCATCGCCTTCGCCAAGCTGAACGGCAACATGGGCGGCGCGCCGATCCTGCTGCCGGCCCGCCACCTGCTGAACATCGTCATCGCCCTGGCCATCGTGGCCCTGGTGGTGGTGCTGGTGATCTCGGGCGGTTCGGCCATCTGGGCCTTCTGGGCGATCTTCGCGCTGAGCCTGCTGATCGGCGTGACCCTGATCATCCCGATCGGCGGCGCCGACATGCCGGTCGTCGTGTCGATGCTGAACAGCTATTCGGGCTGGGCCGCCGCGGCCCTCGGCTTCACCCTGGAGAACACCACCCTGATCATCACCGGCGCCCTGGTCGGTTCGTCGGGCGCGATCCTGTCCTACATCATGTGCAAGGGCATGAACCGATCGTTCGTCTCGGTGATCCTGGGCGGCTTCGGGGCCGACGCCGCGGCCGCCGGCCCCGGCGGCAAGGTCGAGACCCGTCCGGTCAAGCAGGGCAGCGCCGACGACGCGGCCTTCATCATGAAGAACGCCAGCAAGGTGATCATCGTCCCGGGCTACGGCATGGCCGTCTCCCAGGCCCAGCACGCCCTGCGCGAAATGGCCGACAAGCTGAAGGAAGAAGGCGTGGAGGTGAAGTACGCCATCCACCCCGTCGCCGGCCGCATGCCGGGCCACATGAACGTGCTGCTGGCCGAGGCCAACGTGCCCTATGACGAGGTGTTCGAGCTGGAGGACATCAACAGCGAGTTCTCGACGGCCGACGTGGCCTTCGTGATCGGCGCCAACGACGTCACCAACCCGGCCGCCAAGACCGACCCGCAGAGCCCGATCTTCGGCATGCCGATCCTGGACGTCGAGAAGGCCCGCACCGTGCTGTTCATCAAGCGCGGCATGAGCTCGGGCTACGCCGGCGTGGAGAACGAGCTGTTCTTCCGCGACAACACCATGATGCTGTTCGGCGACGCCAAGAAGATGGTCGAGGGGATCGTGAAGGGGCTCTAGGGCCTGCGATCCCGTCTGCAAAAGAAGAGGCCCCGGACGTTCCCGTCCGGGGCCTTTTGCTTGTCTGGATCATGCGGTCGCTCAGCGGGCGGCGACCGAGACCGGGGTGGCGCGGACGGCCATCTTCAGGGCTTCGCGCTGGCTCTGGGACAGCTGCGAGGCGGCCTGCTTGCGGATGCCGTCCTTGCAGCCGGCGATCGTGAAGTCGCCCGTGGGGTTGTCGTGGACCAGGTCGCGGCAGACGCGCTCGCCGGCGGCGTCGACGCGGGCGTTGAATTCGGCGGCGTGGGCGGGGTTGGAGAGGTTCAGGCCCACCAGCGAGATGGTGGCGCGCGTTTCGGCGTGGGCGGCCTGCAGCAGGCCCAGGGCGGGCACGGCGGCCAGGGTGACGGTGGCCACGGCGGCCAGGCTGGTCATGAACTTGCGCATCGGATCGTCCCTTTGGTTGATGTCGGCGGCGCGTCCCTGCGCCATGTCCAAAGTTATATTCCGATATTCTCATGAATACTCGTTACGTCTCCTTCATGACGTGTAATTAAAGAAGTGTACTCAAAGTAATGTTCTAAAATTCCTGTAATGTGAGTGGGGATCATCTGTCCGCTGATCGTGGCCATGATTGACCAATGGTTAAGCTGCGCCGCCTTTTCGCCTCATGGACGCGGCATAGGGCTACGCCTTCATCATCCCGAAAGGTCACCTGTGGGATGGGAGCCCGCTTCGGCGGGACCTTTGGGTCGACCGCCCGTCTGTGAGGATCGCTCTTGGCGTCTCGAGTCCTGGCCGCAACCACGTCGCCCTATTCGCTCGTCGCGTTCGCCGCGCTGGGCGGCGCCATCGTGGTCTGGGGCGCGGTCAATGCGGTGACGACCATCGGGGCGATGAGCGCCGGCCTGGAGCAGCCCGCGCCGGCGACCGCGGCCGAGCCCGTCACGGCCCCCGAGCCGCCGCCCCCGCCGCCGCCCGCCTTCGTGTTCGACGCCCCGCTGCCGGGCCATGTGGTCAATTCGCCGTTCGGCCTGCGCCAGATGCCGTGGGAAGAGAACGGCCGCCTGCACGAGGGCGTCGACATCGCCGCCCCGGTCGGCGCGCCGGTCCACGTGGCCACCGACGGCATCGTCATGCGCAGCGGCGTCTCGTCCACCTACGGCCGGTTCGTCGAGGTGGCCCACAAGGACGGCTTCCGCACCCTCTACGCCCACCTCGGCCGCGACGCGGGCTTCAAGCGCGGGGCCTATGTCAAGCGCGGGACCACGGTGGCCTATGTCGGCAGCAGCGGCCGCTCGACGGGCTCGCACCTGCATTTCGAACTGCGCAACAAGGCCGGCAAGCCGCTGAACCCGGCCCTGTTCATGGGCAAGACCTTCGCGCAGAAGGACGACCTGCCCCTGAAGGCCGCCGCCAAGGTGGGCCGCAAGGTGCGCCTGGCCACGGTCTCGCGCTGGCCCGACGGCGTGAAGGCGAAAATGTCGGCCAACGGCGAGGGCGTGGTCACCCGCGTCAAGGGCGGCCGCATCCGTACGCGGATCAACGTGGTCGACGGCTAGGGCTCCCGCCTTTTGGGCGCCCCGGCCCTCCATGCGTTTTCCACAGGGCCGTCACTCGACGGACACCGACGCTCGGCTAGAGTGGCCGCATGCTCAAGTTCCTCGGACGCGCCGTTGCCGGATTCGCTCTTTTCCTTGTCTCGTTCGTCGCCGTGGGCGGCCTGATGTCGGCGGCCGGGCATCCCGCGCCGCGCGGCAAGATGGTGGACATCGGCGAAGGCCGACAGCTGCGGCTGGTCTGCGAAGGTCCCGCCCAGGGCGCGACGGGCGACCGCCCCGTCGTCTGGCTGGAGGCGGGGGCCTTCGGTTTCGCCGCCGACTGGGGCGCGACCCAGGAAGCCCTGACGAAGGCCGGCTGGCGGTCCTGCGCCTACGACCGGGCCGGCATGGGCTTCTCGCCGCCGGGACCCGCGCCGCGCGACGGCCTGGCCATCGTCTCCGACTTCGAGAAGCTGGTCGCCGCCTCGGGCGAGCGGGGACCGTTTATCGTGGTCGGCCACTCGATGGCCGGCCTGCGCCTGCGCGAATACGCCGGGCGCAACCCCGACAAGATCGCCGGCCTGGTGCTGGTCGACGCCGCCACGGCCGACGCCTCGGAAACCGAGGCCTTCAAGCCCTTCATCCAGGCCTTCGCCACGGCCTCGCGCTGGGCGGCGCGGGGCGCGTCGCTGGGGCTCTACAAGCCGCTGGTCTACACCAGTCTCGGCGACAAGATCGGCCTGCCGCCGGCCGCCAAGGCCGAGAAGCGCTGGGCCTTCGCCAACGGCCGCCACAACCGCACCGCCGCCGCCGAGGTCGAGCTGTGGTCGGAGTCGGCCCGGCAGGCGGTCGCCGTTCCGGCCTACGATCCCGCCTGGCCGGTGGCCGTGGTGACCGCCGGGCCGGTCCAGGGCCGCGAGAAGCGCAAGGCCATGCAGTCCGCCCCGGCCGAGCGGTCGGCGCACGGCTATGTGGACCACGTCGAGGCGGCCACCCATACGCGGCTGCTGGGCGAGCAGTTCGCGGGGCATATCGTCAAGGCGGTGGAGTTCGTGGGCGGGAGGGGCGGCTAGCACTTGCCCCCTACGGACCGCTTCGCGGTCGTCTTCCCCCAGAGGGGGAAGAGCCTGAAGCGCGAGGCTCCGCCCCCTACGGGGGCGGACAGACGGCGAAGCCGTCAGGTGGGGGCAAGGGGGGCGTCATCCAGCTCTCAGGCAAAACAAAACCCGCCCGGATCGCTCCGGGCGGGTTTGGTGTTTCCAGAAACCTGGAAAGCGTCGCTTAGCGCGCGCCGGCCGGCTTCTTCGGCATCGGCAGCAGGCCTTCGCGCTGAGCGCGCTTGCGGGCCAGCTTGCGGGCGCGGCGGACAGCTTCGGCCTTTTGACGGGCGCGCTTTTCCGACGGCTTCTCGTAGTGCACGTGGCGCTTCATTTCACGGAAGCTGCCTTCGCGTTGCATCTTCTTCTTCAGGGCCTTGAGCGCCTGATCGACATTGTTGTCGCGGACGAAAATCTGGACCAGGGGTCTCTCTCCATTCGACGGCCCGACCATCTTCCCGAGTCCCTCTCAGGGGCCGGGCGGGCGAACAAAACCTGATAAGCCCGGAAAGGGATCTCCCGGGCGACGAGGGGCGGCTGATAGCAGAGGCGAGGCCCGCTGTCCATGGCGACGCGGCCTAAACTCCCGTGTAGACTCGGATTCATGAGCGACAAAACCGCCGAAGCGCCCAACGACCCCGGTGATTGGGCCGACACGACCGAGCAACGGGTGCTGGACGAGGCCCTGCGCCTGGCGCCGCGCCTGGGGTGGAACCCGGGGATGGCCCGCGCCGCAGCGGTGGCCGCCGGCCTCAACGCCGGAGAGGCGCAACTGCTTTTGCCGCAAGGGGCCCGCGACCTGGCCGCCCTGCTGTCGCGCCGCCACGACAAGGCCGCCCTGGCCGCGCTGAAGGCCTTGAACCCGCCGCCGACCAAGATCCGGGAGAAGATCCGGGCCGGCGTGATCGCCCGCCTGGACGCCGCCCAACGCGACGCCGAGGCCCTGCGCAAGCTGTCGGCTTTTTTGGCCTTCCCGACCAATATGCCGCTGGCCCTGACTCTGATCTGGGAAAGCGCCGACGTCCTGTGGCGCTGGGCCGGCGACACGGCCACCGACGAGAATCACTATTCCAAGCGGGCGATCCTGTCGGGGATCCTGGTCTCGACCCTGGCGGTCGACATGGCCTCGGGCCGCGAGTCGGCGCTCAAGCATCTGGACGGCCGCATCGACAACGTCATGGCCTTCGAGAAGTGGAAGGCCGGGATCAAGCCGATGAACCTGGCGGCCGAGGTGGCCGCGGCCCTGGCGCGGATGCGGTACGGGACGCGCTAGCGCCCCAGCGCCCGGTCCACCGCCGCCATGGCGTGCAGCGTCGTGGTGTCGAACACCGGCACGGGGCTGTCTTCCTGGCCGATCAGCAGCATGATCTCGGTGCAGCCCAGGATGATCCCCTGCGCCCCGCGCGCCACCAGCCGTTCGATCACCTCGCGATAGACCTGGCGCGAGGCGTCCAGCACCTGGCCGGTGACCAACTCGCGATAGATGATGTCGTGCACCGCCTTGCGGTCCTGGGCGTCGGGGACCAGCACCTCCAGGCCGAACTTGTCCTCCAGCCGGCCGCGGTAGAAGTCCTGCTCCATGGTGAAGGCCGTGCCCAGCAGGCCCACCCGGGTCAGGCCAGCGGCCTGGATCGCCGCCGCCGTCGGATCGGCGATGTGCAGCAGCGGGGTCTTCACCGCCGCATCGACGGCCCAGGCGCAGCGGTGCATGGTGTTGGTGCACAGGACCAGGAAGTCGGCCCCGCCCTTGCGCAGGGCCTTGGCCGCATCGACCATCTGGCCGGCCAGGGCGTCCCAGTCGCCAGCGTGCTGCAGGGCCTCGATCTCGGCGAAGTCGAACGACCACATCAGGATGCGGGCTGAGGCCGTCCCGCCCAGACGGTCGCGCACCCCTTCGTTGATCAGCCGGTAGTACTGGGCCGAGCTCTCCCAACTCATGCCGCCGATCAGTCCGATCAGTTTCTGGCCGATGAGCGTTTGTTCGGCCATAGGGCGCTCCGCGAAGGGCCGTCACACCGACGGCGCGTCTTTCCGCTAAGCTGGGGCGTGAAGCCGCAAAGCGAAAGCCCCGGGAGGCGCGCCATGGACACCGTGATCCACAATCCGACCGACGGGGTCTACGCCGCCACCGGCGACTACGTGCATGCCCTGGAAGTGCGCAATCCAGCCCGCATGCTGTTCGTGGCCGGGACGATGGGGTTGGACGCCAAAGGCGTGGCGGGAACTGGCCTGGACCATCAGCTGGAGCTGGTCTGGTCGAACCTGCGGACCATCCTGGCCGCCGCCGGCATGACCGTCGACAACATCGTGCGCCTGACCAGCTACCTGCGCGATCCGGCCTATGCCGAGGCGAACGGCGCGGCGCGCGTGAAGGCCCTGGGCGACCGGCGCATCCCGACCACGGCGATCGTCGTCCAGACCCTGGCCGAGGACTGGCTGATCGAGCTGGAGATCATCGCCGTGGCCTAATCCTTCAGGCCCCGCAGCCGGTTCACGTGGCCCATCTTCCGTCCCGGCCGGGCCTCGCCCTTGCCGTAGAGGTGGACGCGGGTTTCGGGCTCGGCGGCCAGCTTGGCCCAGGCCTCGACCTCGGGGCCCAGCAGGTTGGTCATCTCGACATGGGCGCGCGGGGCCGTGGGGCCCAGGGGCCAGCCGGCGACGGCGCGGATGTGCTGCTCGAATTGGTCGACCTCGCAGCCGTCCTGGGTCCAGTGGCCGGTGTTGTGGACGCGGGGGGCGAACTCGTTGACCAGCAGCTTGCCGCCGGCCAGCTCGAACAGCTCCACGCCGATCACGCCGACATATTCCAGGGCGGTCAGGATCTTGGCGACGATGGCCTCGGCCTGGTCGCGGGTGGCGGCGCTGACCTTGGCCGGCGCGCTGGTGCGGCGCAGGACGCCGCCCTCGTGGTGGTTGTCCGACAGTGGATAGCAGGCGATCTCGCCGTCGCGGCCGCGGGCGGCGATCACCGACAGCTCGCGCACGAAGTCGGCCGGGGCCTCCAGGATGGCCGGCTGGCGGCCGATCTTGTCGAAGGCCGCGGCGGCTTCGGCGGGGCGCTGGATCCAGGCCTGGCCCTTGCCGTCATAGCCTTCGCGACGGGTCTTCAGCAGCGACGGGGCGCCGATCTGGGCGACGGCGGCGGCCAGGCTTTCGGCGTCGTCGACGGCCGCGAACGCGACGGTGGGCGCGCCGATCTCGGCCAGGAAGGTCTTCTCCACCACCCGGTCCTGGGCGGCGGCCAGGGCCTTGGCGCCGGGGGCCGCCGACACGCCCAGGGCGGTCAGCTCGGCGACGGTGGCGGCGGGCACGTTCTCGAACTCGTAGGTGACGACGTCGCAGACCTCGGCCAGGCGCTTGAGGGCCCAGCGGTCGTCATAGGGGCCGACGATCTGGCGGCTGGCGACGCGGCCGGCCGGGCTGTTCTCCTCGGGGTCGAGGATGACCACGTCGAAGCCCAGGCGCGCGGCGGCCAGGGCCAGCATGCGGCCCAGCTGTCCCCCGCCGAGGATGCCGATCGTGGAACCAGGAGCCAAAGGGGAAGCGGGCGGGAACATGCTCATCAGTCTTCGACGCTTTCGACGACGCTGTCGGTCTGTTCGGCCCGGAAGGCGGTCAGGCGCTGGGCCAGGGCGGGGTCCGAGGTCGCCAGGATCTGGGCGGCCAGCAGGCCGGCGTTCCTGGCGCCCGCCTCGCCGATGGCCAGGGTGGCGACGGGCACGCCGCCCGGCATCTGGACGATGGACAGCAGGGAATCCAGGCCGTTCAGGGCCTTGGACTGCACCGGCACGCCCAGCACCGGCAGGATGGTCATCGAGGCCACCATGCCCGGAAGGTGCGCGGCGCCGCCGGCTCCGGCGACGATCACCTTGTAGCCGGCGGCCTGGGCCGCGGTGGAGAACTCGACCAGGCGCTGGGGGGTGCGGTGGGCCGAGACCACCTTGGCCTCCCAGGCCACGCCCAGGGAATCGAGCGCGTCGGCCGCCTTCTTCATGGTCGGCCAGTCCGAACGACTGCCCATGACGATAGCGACGGGTGGCGTGGCGGTGGGCATCGGCGACGATTTCCCCAGAAGGCGGTGGAGCGCCGCTGGAGGCGCTCAGTGACCTGACGGCCGTGAATCGCGGGCCTTATAGCCGCTGGCGCCCGGGCTCCAAAGCCCGTTCTCACCAGAAAACCGCAGGCGATCCCGGACGATAGTGCGGCGCCGCGACGCTGCGACACATGGCCGTCGCCATTGTCATGGTTAATGAAAGAACGCAGAAATACGCGAAGCTTCACCGCAAGTGATTCCCCAAGTGGCTTTCGTCGTCCCATGAAGATCACCAGCGCCCGCACCGAATCCTTCTCGGCGATCCGTCGCCGGGCGCTGACCGAGGCCGCGGGGCCGGTGGTGGCGCGGGCCGTGGTCGCCGCCGACACGGCCGGGTTCCTGGGCCTGTCGGAAGCCGACCTGACCCCGCAGGTGCAGTCGGCCCTGAAGACCCTGATGGTCGAGATCGACGACCTGCGCAACGAGGTCGCCCGCCTGAAGTTCAAGTTGGGCGAGGCGCAGGGCCTGGCCGACCTGGACGTGCTGGCCCCGGTGCTGAATCGCCGGGCCTTCCTGCGCGAGATCAAGCGGGTCGCCGCCTTCGCCCAGCGCTACGGCTCGCCCGCCAGCCTGGTGTTCTTCGACCTGGACGGCTTCAAGGCCGTCAACGACCGCTTCGGCCACGCGGCCGGCGACGAGGCCCTGAAGGTCGTCGCCCAGCGCCTGCAGGCCAATGTCCGCGAGAGCGACGTGGTGGGCCGGATCGGCGGCGACGAGTTCGCCGTGCTGCTGGTCCAGGCCGATCAGCAGACCGCCGTCTCCAAGGCCGAGACCCTGGCCGCGGCCGTGCGCGACATGCCGGTGCAGGTGGGCGAATGGTCGGTGCCGTTGCGTGTCTCGTGGGGCGTGCGCGAGATCGAGGCCGGCGCCGATCCCGAAGTCGCCCTGGCCGAGGCCGACGCGGCGATGTTCCTGAAGAAGCGCTCGCGCAAGGAAGCGTGACGTTTCGGTTCCGGGCGCTAGGCTGCGAGCTTCAGTATAGCCGTCGGACCCAAGCAGCATGTTCAAGGCCCTGTCGATCGCCCTGGCGTTCGCGATCGCCTCTCCGGCCTTCGCCCAGCAGACCAAGCCTGATTTCTCGCTGATCGACCCCGCATGGGCGGTCAAGGAGACCGACCGCGGCTTCCAGAACGGCCAGTCCAAGGTCGCCTGGAAGGCGCTGAAGCGCAATTTCCCCGCGGACTATCAGGCGTTCGTCGTCGAATACGCCAACGCGACGCTCAAGCACGAAGAGCATGCCCCGATCGCTCGCCGGTTCATCCAGGACCACACCCTGGGTGCGCTGGCGCTCGCGCGGAAGGCTCCCGCGCCGCAGCTGGCCCGCATGCAACGCTCGCGCGCCAAGCTGATCCAATACCTGGCGACGTCCGATGTGGCGGCCTGCGCCGTGATGGCGAAAGGCGGGGACCTGTCCAGTTTCGACCCGACCCGGGATCCTCTGGCCACGGCCTTGTTCTACGAGAACCTCGCGACGTTCGCCGACGCGGCGGGAGCGGGGCGCGACAGGCCGACCTCGCGGACGCCGTTGGACGCCGAGGACGTCGCCAGGCTCAAGGCCTTGATCGTCAGGCAGGGCGGCACAGCGCCAGAGGCCGATGCGATCTTTTCGCCGGACGCCATCGCCGGCGACAACGCCCAGTCCTGTCGTTATGGCGTGATGTTCTACAAGGCGATGGCCGCCGCGCCCGACGAAACGGCGGCCAGGTTCGCCATCAGATAGTTCGCTCGCGTCGAGAAAGCCCCTCTATGTCCAGGTCGCACCGCAACGCCCCCTGTCGCCCCGTCGCGCGGGCGTGCGGCCTTGCCGCCGAAAGGGTGCGATCATGAGCAAGGGCGACAAGGACGCCTGGAACCTCCGGGACCTCGTCCTCCTCCTGCTGTTCGCGCCCCTCTTCGGCTTCATCGCCTACATGCAGTACCGCCAGCTTCAGCCCAAGACGCCCGAAGTTCGCGGTCCCATCGCCGTCCAGGGGATCTTCCCGTACAGCACCACGGGCGCCGACAGGAGGGACCCCTACCTGTTCCAAGGCGAGGACGGCCGTGAGTACCAATTCAATTGCGATCAGGTCCATGGCGGCCGAGGACCGCACTTCAACATCTGCCTGTACCCCGCACGCGGCAATCCGGCCGGCGAGTTGGGCGGGCGGCCGGTGGAGGTGCGCTATCTGGCGCTGCAGTATCCGGCGGGCTGGCTGGGCGCGACCGAGCCGCACCTGGTCATGCTGTCGGTGCGCGAGAACGGCCGGGTGCTGTATCGCAACAATATCTGGGTCAGGACGAAGTCCGCGGCGTGGGAGCGGCGGCTCTGAACGATCGCGGCCCTAGGCGATGATGTCCGGCGTCAGCCGGTCTTCCAGGCGGACGATCTCGTCCTTCAGGGAGAGCTTGCGGCGCTTGAGACGGGCGATCTGCAGCATGTCGGGCTGGGGGCGCTCTTCGAGGGCCTCGATCGAGTCCGAGAGGTCCTGGTGCTCTTCGCGCAGCGTGGCCAGCCGTCGCTCGATGGCGACGTCGGATTCGTCGGAAGGATCGTCGTCGTTCATGGACGCTCCTCCATGCCTTGCCCCGATCGGCGTCTTAAGGGCGGTGATAGATAGCAAAGCCTGACAGCGGGTAAAGGGCGTTGAAGCGGCTCTAGGAAAGCGTGTCGGAAAGGGCGCGCAGGGCGGCTTCACGGGGCGGCGGGCCGGCCGCCTGGGCCGCCTCCAGCAGGGCCTCGAACAGGTCCCGCCGCGGGCCCGGATCGCCGCTCAGGGCCTCCAGGCTCTCCATCAGCAGCTTCTCGCCGCGCAGCTCGACGGCCTTGACCGCGCCGCGGAAATCCTCGCGCGCGTCGTCGTCGATCGCGGGCCAGGCCGGCTTGATCGCGCGGCGGACGGCGCGCAGGGGCGAGCCGACCTCGGCGTCCCATCGCCGGACCAGGTCGGCGGCGACCCCGGCGTCGGCGTCGCGTCCTTCGCTGGCTCGCCAGGCGGCCCACAGCAGATAGGGCACGTTCTGGCCGTGCTGGTCCTGCAGCGACAGGCACGCCTCTGCGACAGACGGTCGCGCATAGACCTCCAGGGCCCACTGCCAAAGCCGCATCCGCGTTAACCCCTCAGGCCTTTTCAGGCGTCGCCAGTAATCGTCGCCAGGTCTTCGCCCCAGCGTTTGACCGGCCGCCACGAGAGGCCGAACAGGTCGAACGCGCGGCCCACCGATTGGTCCACCATCTCAGCGATCGATTGCGGTTTTGCGTAGAAGGCGGGCAGGGGCGGGGCGATCACGGCGCCCATCTCCGCCAATTTGGTCAGGGTGCGCAGGTGGCCCAGGTGCAGCGGCGTCTCGCGCACCATCAGCACCAGGGGGCGGCGCTCCTTCAGGGTCACGTCGGCGGCGCGGGTCAGAAGCGAAGCCGTTACGCCCGTTGCGATTTCGCTCATGGTCCGCACCGAGCAGGGGGCGACGATCATACCCAGCGTGCGATACGACCCTGACGCGATCGCCGCCCCGACGTCGCCCACGCGATGGACGACATCTGCCTTTTCATTGACCTGCGCGACGGAAAATCCGGTCTCCTGCGACAGGGTCAGGGCCGCCGATTTCGACAGGACCAGGTGGCTTTCCACGCCCAGTTCGCGGCAGGCGTCCAGCGCCCGCAGACCGTAGACAACCCCTGACGCTCCCGAGATTCCAACGACCAGGCGAGGTTTTTCGGGCGAAGTCGGCGAGGTCGACATGGTGAATTTTCGTCCGTCTTGGGAGCAAGCTGCGCCAGGTCAAGCGCCGCCGATTGCAATCATATGTGATCTGACAGCTTCGAACAGCGGGTGTTGACTTCGACGTCCACCAGCAAGGAGCCGACAGCCATGGCCATCGAATCCCGTATCCGCGAGCTTGGATCCCGTCATGAGAGCCTCGACCGCACGATTCAGGAGGAGACCCGTCGTCCCGTCAGTGACACCACCCTGCTCAGGGAGTTGAAGCGGCAGAAGCTCAGGCTCAAGGAGGAAATCGAAGGCCTCAGGGCGCGACTTCACTAGCCCCCTCTAGCCATCGCCGCGTCGGAATGGCGGTGGCCGCCAGAGGAGGCCGAAAACAGAAAGGCCCGCTCCGTGCAGACGGGGCGGGCCTTTTGCTTGAGCGGCGGGGAGCTTAGTCCTCGTCGTCCTCTTCGTCGTCGGCCACGTAGGTCGACTTGCCGAACACGTCCTCGGCCTTGGGCTCGATGCGCGAGGCGCGGATGGCGGCCTCCTCGTCGTCGTGATCCTCGGGCAGGGCGCTGGTCTCGGAGGCCGGACGCAGGGTCGGGTCTTCCGGCAGGATGCCCCTCTTCAGGTCGTCCTTGGCCTTCTTCTCGGCGGCCTTCTTGACCAGGGCGTCCAGCTCCAGCTGGCCGACCAGGCCCAGGGTCACGGGATCGATCGGCTTGATGTTGGCGGCGTTCCAGTGCGTGCGGGCGCGGACCTGCTCGATGGTCGACTTGGTCGTGCCCAGCAGCTTGGAGATCTGCGCGTCGGTCACCTCGGGGTGATGGCGCAGGAACCAGGCGATGGCGTCCGGACGGTCCTGGCGGCGCGACACCGGGGTGTAGCGCGGGGCCTTCTTCTGCGGCTTCAGCAGCTCGGCGTGACGGCTGACCTGGGCCTTCATCCGATAGTCCGGATTGGCCTGGGCGCGGTCCAGTTCCTCGCGGGTCAGCTGGCCGTTGCCGATCGGGTCGGCGCCGCGGATGTCGCGCGCCACTTCGCCGTCGGCGATGCCGCGGACTTCCAGGGGGTGCAGGCCGCAGAAGTCGGCGATCTGTTCAAAGCTAAGCGACGTGTTGTCCACGAGCCAGACGGCCGTCGCCTTGGGCATCAGGATGTCGGACATGCGGTCCTCCAGAAATGACGGCGCCCGACCTTGCGGCCGGGCGGGATGTTCAGCCTGGAGCTATAATGCGGTTTCTCGGGAAAGGGAACGGGGATCAACCATTCCCCAGATTCAGCGGCGCATGGCGGGTCGAAGCCGCGTTTTCGCGCAGGCCTTCCAACCGCTCGCGTCGGCCGACGGCGCGCAGGGTGACCAGTCCGCCGCCGCCCACCGCGAAGGCCAGGGCCAGGCCCAGGGCGAACGGCGAGGTGTCCAGGCCTCGCCCCTGACCGTCGAGGAAGAACAGGAAGCCCGGCCCCATCAGCATCGACAGGGTCAGCCATTGCAGCCAGGCCTCCGGCTTGCGGACCTCGAACCAGACGAGGGCGATCACCATGGCCGCGCCCAGGACGCCCAACTCCACGCGGTGGGGATGGACCGTCAGCGCGTGCAAGCCGTGCAAAGTGCCGTTCAGGCTCATGGGCGTCCTCCGTTCGCCCAGGGCTATCACCGCAGGTTGCGGGCGGGAAAGGCGGCTCCCCCGATGGGCGATCGGACCGGCCGGGCGATCAACCCGCCGGGGTCCGGACGCGTCTAGGCCAGCAGCACCACCTTGCCCACGTGCTCGCCCGCCTCGAGATGGGCGTGGGCGGCGGCGGCTTCTTCCAGCGGGAAGGTGGCGTCGATCACGGGCTTGAGCTTGCCGGCCGCGATCCACGGCCAGACCAGGCGCTCGATCTCGGCGGCCAGGCGGGCCTTCTCGTCGGCCGGGCGGGGACGCAGGGTCGAGCCGGTGATCACCGCCCGCTTCTGCATGATCTTCATCACCGGGACCTCCAGCACCGGCCCGGCCAGAGCGGCGATGTAAACGATGCGGCCGCCGGTGTTCAGGGCCTCGAGGTTCTTCTCGAAATAGCTGGCCCCGACCATGTCCAGCACCACATCGACGCCGCCGGCTGCCTTGGCGACCTCGGCGAAGTCCTCGGTCTTGGCGTCGACGGCGATGTCGGCGCCCAGGGCCAGCGCCTGGGCCTTCTTGTCGGCGCCGCGGCCGGTGGCGATCACCCGCGCGCCGTGCGCCTTGGCCATGGCGATCGCGGTTGTCCCGATACCGGACGTCCCACCATGAATCAGCAGCGTCTCGCCAAGCTTCAGCGCCCCATGTTCGAACACATTGGCGAACACCGTGAACACCGTCTCGGGCAGGGCGGCGGCGTGGGCGAAGTCGAAGCCTTCGGGAACGGGCAGGGCGTGGCGGGCGTCGACCACGGCGTACTGGGCGTAGCCGCCGCCGCCCAGCAGGGCGCAGACCTTGTCGCCGGCCTTCCAGCGTCCCGATCCGACCACGACCTCGCCCGCGACCTCCAGGCCCAGGGTGGCCGGCGCGCCGGGCGGCGGCGGGTAGAAACCCAGGCGCTGCAACAGGTCCGGACGGTTCACCCCGGCGGCGCGCACGCGGATCAGGATCTGGCCGGGCCCCGGTTGCGGGCGTTCGACGGTCACCGGATGCAGGGCGTCGGCGGCCCCTTTCCCGCCTTCGATGGCGATGGCGGTCATGGTCTCGGACATGGCGGAACATCCCGTGAGGCTTGCGTCCGGCCCTTGGTAGGCGTCAGATGCCGGATCGAAAAGGGGTCGAGCAAAGGGAGACCGATCCGATGATGGAAGAACCGGTCGAGCCGCGCGCCTTCCGTGGCGATGCGCTCAACGCCACCACGCATGAAGACCTGGACACCTACGGCGTGGCCGAGCTGGAAGAGCGGATCGAGGCGCTGGAAGCGGAAATCGCCCGCACCCGCGCCCAGCTGACCAAGAAAAAGGCGGGGCGCGACGCGGCCAATGCGCTGTTTGGTCGCCTAGACTAACGATCGGTTTACGCTACAGGCGGACTCTCGGGCCCGCCTGACTCGGATACGATTTGCGTCGAACTTGGGGAGGGGCGGTCGCGAAACGGGACGATCACGTCTGGCACGGGGGTTGCAGTCCCCCTGTCCGGCGAGACGGTCTCGCGGCCTTTCGAAGGGGCAATGAGTAGCTATGACCGAGTTGAACGTGGCCCAGGCCCCCTGGCGTGCTGGCGTGATCCAGGATTTCGCCCGCTCCGAACTGTTTGATCGGACCTTCGAGGAAGGCATGACGCTGGTCGAGGAGACCGCCGCCTATCTGGACGGGGCCGGCCGCCACGACAGCAAGATCCTCTCGCGCAACGCCGCCCTGGCCTACGCCAGCGAAAGCATGCGCCTGACCACCCGCCTGATGCAGGTGGCCTCGTGGCTCCTGGTGCAGCGCGCGGTCAAGGAAGGCGAGATGGCCGCCGAGGCCGCCTGCGCCGAGAACTACCGCCTGGGCCTGGAGAGCGGCGAAGCCGCCGCCGTCGAGGACCTGCCCTTCGGCCTGGTCAACCTGCTGCAGCGCTCCGAGCGCCTCTACGAGCGCGTCCGCCACCTGGACAAGCGCATGTACGTCGAGGCCGCCACCGAGGAAGAAGCCCCGCGCCCGGTGCAGGCGCATTTCGACCGCCTCAGCGCGGCGTTCGGCGCGGCCTAGGCCGCGCCTCTTCCCCCTCCGGGGAAGACGACCGCGAAGCGGTCCGTAGGGGGCAAGTGTTAGCCGCGCCGCCGCTAACCTTTGTGCGCCCCATCCCGTCTCACTTGCCCCCACCTGGCGGCTGCGCCGCCTGTCCGCCCCGTCGAGGGCGGATCAAAACAGAAAAGGCCGGCCCGCTAACGCGGAACCGGCCTTTCGTCGCCCTTACGGCGAGAAGCGCGGAACGCTTACTTCTTGGCGGTGAAGCCGGCGAACTTCGCGTTGAAGCGCGAGACGCGGCCGCCACGGTCCATCATCTGGGCGTTGCCGCCGGTCCAGGCCGGGTGCACGCGCGGATCGATGTCCAGCGCCAGGGTGGCGCCTTCCTTACCGTAGGTCGAACGCGTCTTGTACGACGAGCCGTCGGTCAGGGTGACGGTGATGAAGTGATAGTCGGGGTGAATGTCTTGTTTCATCGGGCGATCCAACCGACTTGAGGCGGCATGTAAGAATGTGTGGGCGGGAGCCGAACCTTGCGGGTGGCTCTCGGAGACGCGCGGCTATAAAGAAAGCGCGCGAATTTGGCAAGGGACAGTTGATGAGTGACGTGAACGCGGGCGAGATTTCGGCCGAGGGCAGGCCGAGCGCGGGCGCGGAGCTGGTCCAGAATCTGGCCGAGGCCGCCAACCGCCGTCCGCGCCGCAAGGACATCCGTCCGCTGGCGCATCTGCTGCCTTTCGTGCGCCGCCACGTGGGCGACGCCCTGGCCGCCGGCTTCTTCCTGCTGTTCTCGACCAGCGCCACCCTGGGCCTGACCGGGGCCTTCAAGGGCGTGATCGACAAGGGCTTCAGCAAGGGCTCGGGCGAGGCGGTCAACAGCGCCTTCCTCGGCCTGGCGGCGGTGGCCCTGCTGCTGGCGGTGGCCACGGCCCTGCGATTCTTCTTCGTCACGCGCCTGGGCGAGCGGGTCGTCGCCGACCTGCGCCGGGCGCTCTACGGCCACACCCTGAAGCTGGACCCGGCCTTCTTCCTGAAGACCCGCACCGGCGAGGTGCTGTCGCGGATGACGACCGACATCACCATCGTCGAGCAACTGGTGGGCACCAGCGTCTCGGTGGCCCTGCGCAACACGCTCAGCCTGATCGGCGGCCTGGGCTACATGGCCTTCGTCAGCCCCAAGCTGGCCGGTTTCATCGTGTTGATGGTGCCCGTGGTGCTGGCGCCGATCTTCCTGCTGGGCCGCAACGTCCGCAAGCTGTCGGTCACCGCCCAGGACAAGTTCGCCGATGCGGTCGGCTACGCCGGCGAGAGTCTGGACGCCCTGGACACCGTCCAGGCCTTCGGGCGCGAGGGCGCGGCCGACACCCGGTTCGGCGGCGCGGTCGAGACGGCCTACAAGGCCTCGATCCGGCGGGTCAGCGCCCGGGCCCGCATGACCGTCGTGGTCATGACCCTGGCGTTCGGCGGCGTGACCCTGCTGCTGTGGGTCGGGGCGCACCTGGTGCTGTCGGGCGAGATGACGCCGGGCACCCTGGCCCAGTTCGCCATGCTGGCCATCTTCGCCGCCGGCTCGGTCGGCGCCCTGGGCGAGGTCTGGGGCGACGTGCAGAAGGCGGCCGGGGCCATGGACCGGATCTCCGAGCTGCTCAATTCCCAGCCCGGCATCGCCGCGCCGGAAAAGCCCAAGACCCTGCCGGTCCCCTCGCGCGGCGCCATCGCCTTCGAGGGCGTGACCTTCGCCTATCCGGGCCGCCCGGACCTGCCGGCCCTGAAGGGCTTCGACCTGGTCGTGAAGCCGGGCGAGACCGTGGCCCTGGTCGGGCCCTCGGGGGCGGGCAAGAGCACGGTGCTGCGGCTGCTGCTGCGATTCTATGACCCGCAGACCGGCGTGGTGCGCCTGGACGGCGTCGACCTGCGCGACGCCGATCCGGCCGAGGTCCGCGACCGCATGGCCCTGGTGGCCCAGGACAGCCCGCTGTTCTCGGGCTCGGCCCTGGACAACATCCGCTTCGGCCGCGAGGACGCCACCGAGGCCGAGGCCCGCGCCGCCGCCGACGCGGCCCAGGCCACGGCCTTCATCAACGCCCTGCCGGAGGGTTTCGACACCCCGGTGGGCGAGCGGGCCAAGACCCTGTCGGGCGGCCAGCGCCAGCGCCTGGCCATCGCCCGCGCCCTGGTGCGCGACGCCCCGATCCTGCTGCTGGACGAAGCCACCAGCGCCCTGGACGCCGAGAACGAGCGCCTGGTCCAGAAGGCCCTGCACGACGCCATGAGCGAACGCACCACCCTGGTCATCGCCCACCGCCTGGCCACCGTGCTCAAGGCCGACCGCATCGTGGTCATGGAGGACGGCCGGGTGGTCGAGCAGGGCACCCACGCCGAGCTGGCGGCCCAGGGCGGCCTCTACGCCAAGCTGGCGCGGCTGCAGTTCGGGGTGGAGGCGGCCTAGGGCCCGGTTGACCGGCCGGCCGCAACCTCGGATGGTGCGGTCAAGCTTGTAACCCTGGGGGCTTTCCAATGAACGACCTGTCGCGCTGGCTCAATCCGGCCGCCGCCATCTCCACCGAGGACGAGGCCCTGGCCTCGGGCCGCGCCGGCGCCGTGGGGGCGTTCGTCAGCGCCGCCCACGGCCTGTTCGGCGCGGCGCTGATCGCCGTGAACATCGACGGCTACCTGGCCCAGCTGCGCGCCGTCACGGCCACCATGTACGGCGAGAGCAGCCAGGCGGGGCAGGCGGCCCTGGCGATGATGGGCCCGGCGATGGTCTACACCACGCTCGCCATGAGCGTCGGGTTCGCGGCCGTGTTCGCGATCGTCGGCGTCGTGCAGTGGCGCAAGCCCAACGCGGTCATCCCGCTGCTGCTGGGGTTGCTGGCGCTCTACAGCCTGCTGATGCTGGTCTTGAACATGGCCAATCCCGCGACGGCGAGCGCCCACATGATCCCGGCCTGGCGCCAAGCCCTGGCGGTGGTGGTGGACCTGGTCTGCCTGCTGCTGTTCTACAACGGCCTGCGGGGCGCCAACCGCCTGCGCAAGCTGCGCGACGCGGCCTAGCTATTCGGCGGCGGTCGCCGTCGGCGCCGCCGCCTTTTCCTCCCGCCGGATCACGTCCACGTGCTCCAGCTGCAGCTTGAGCTCGGCGATCGCCTTGTGCTCGGGCAGGCCCTGCTTCTCGGCCCAGTCGATGACCACCGACAGGGCCTCGCCGATCCGGCCCAGCTGGCGGCCGTAGCTGCCGACCTCGTCCAGGATCCGCGCCTCGACGCCGGGGGCGGCCGACTTGCCCAGGTTGACGGTGAACAGGCTGAAATCGCCGAAGGTCCAGGACCACGGATTGATCGTCTGGGTCAGCTGGCTGGGCGCGAGGGCGAGCTTGAAGTCGGGCATGGCGGGGCTCCCGGGATGACGCATCATCAACGCTGAGATGTGTCTCGACGCGGGACATCTTCCACGATCGGGCGACAATCGCACGCACGCCTAATCAATAGGCGCCGTCCCTCCCCCTCGTGGGGAGGGTGGACGCGAAGCGGACGGGTGGGGGATCGGTGCAGGGCGCCTAACTCAGCAGGCCCCACCCGACCCTGGCTCCGCCAGGGCCACCCTCCCCATGAAGGGGAGGGAAGGAAAAAGACCTAGGCCGCCGCGCGGCCCTCGACCGCTTCCAGATCGACCCCCAGCCGCGTCCGCAGTTCCTCGCGCCCCAGCGTCGTCAGCTTGGCCGCGCGGCTGCCGGCGACGGTCTCGATCCAGCCCAGGGCGACCATGCGGCTGAGCAGGGTCACGCCAAGCGGGCCGGCCAGGTGGTGGCGGCGCTCGGTCCAGTCCAGGCACTGGCGGGCCGCGCCGCGCTTGGAGCGCGTGGCCTCGAGGTCCAGGCCCAGGTCCTCGAACCAGGCGCGGCCTTGCGGGGTGACCGCGTAGAGCTTGTCGTCGGCGGGGCGGATCAGGTCGCGGGCGACCAGGGCGTCGGTCACGGCGATGCCCAGCCGCCCGGCCAGGTGGCCGTAGCAGCAGCGGCCGTCGCGCAGGGCGCGGGCCTGGGGCGAGCGGGGCTGCTCCAGCGAGCGGACCGGCGCGGCCAGCACGGCCAGGGCCTCCAGCACGTGGGCGACCTCGGCGTTGGCCAGGCGGTAGTAGCGGTGGCGGCCCTCGCGCTCGACGCTGACCAGTCCGCCGTCGACCAGCTTGGCCAGGTGGTTGCTGGCCGCTTGCGCCGTCAGGCCCGCGGCCCAGGCCAGGGCCCCGGCCGGATGGGCCCGGCCGTCCTGCAGGGCCTGCAGCATGGCCGCCCGGCTGGGATCGCCGATCAGGGCGGCGGGGGAGGCGATATTGGCTTCCATGGACTGACTATAAGACAGCCATCGCCCGGATGCTTCACTCCCGCGTGTAACATCGGGCCGCGACCTGGGCGAAGATCGCGCCATGACCAACGTCCGAGTCGCGTCCGCCTCCGCCCGCCGTCCCGCCGGCCTGCCGATGATCCTGGCGGCCGCCAGCTTCGGCTTCACGATCGTCCAGCTGGACGTGACCATCGTCAACGTGGCCCTGGACGCCATCGGCCGCGAGTTCGGGGCCCCGACCGCCAGCCTGCAGTGGGTGGTGGACGCCTACACCCTGCTGCTGGCGGCGCTGCTGCTGTCGGCGGGGGCGCTGGGCGACCGGTTCGGACCCCGGCGGGCCTTCCTGGCCGGGCTGGTGCTGTTCGCCCTGTCGTCCGCCGCCTGCGGCCTGGCCCACGACGCCCTGCAACTGATCCTGGCCCGGGCGATCCAGGGGGCGGCCGCCGCCCTGCTGGTGCCGCCCTCGCTGGCCCTGATCACCCACGCGGCGGCCGGCGACGACAAGGCCCGCGCCTGGGCCGTGGGCTGGTGGACGGCGGCCGGCGGGGTGTCGATCGCCGCTGGACCGGTGATCGGCGGCCTGCTGATCGGCGCCCTGGGCTGGCGCTGGGTGTTCCTGGTCAACCTGCCGCTCTGCCTGCTGGGCGCGGCCCTGACCCTGGCCTTCGTGCCCGAGGTCCCGCCGCGCGAGAAGCGGCCGCTGGACCTGCCCGGACAGGTGCTGGCGTTCCTCGCCCTGGTCGGCCTGGTCGGGGCGGTGATCGAGGGCGGCCATCGCGGCTGGAGCGATCCGCTGGTCCTGGGCGCCCTGGCCGGCGGCGTCGCGGCGGGGGCGGCGTTCCTGGCGGTCGAGATGCGCAGCGCGCATCCGGCGGTCCCCCTGGAAGTGTTCAGGAACCGCATGGTCTGGTCGGCGGTGGCGATCGGGGTCGGCGTCAACTTCACCTATTACGGCGTGATCTTCGTGCTGGGGCTCTTCCTGCAGCGCTCGGCGGGCTACGACGCGGTCCAGGCGGGCCTGGCCTTCCTGCCGCTGACGGCGACCTTCATCGTCTCCAACCTGCTCAGCAGCCGGATCGCCCACCGCTTCGGCCCGGCGCGGACCATGGCCGGCGGGGTGCTGGTGGCGGCGCTGGGCTACGCCCTGACCAGCCGGCTGACCCCGACCACGCCGTTCTGGCTGATGGTCCCCGGCTTCCTGCTGATCCCCGGCGGCATGGGCACGGCGGTGCCGGCCATGACCAGCGCCCTGCTGGCCAGCGTCGACCGCCATTTCTCGGGCACGGCCTCGGGCGTGCTGAACGCCTGCCGCCAGGCGGCCGGCGCGGCGGGGGTGGCGGTGATGGGCGCCCTGGCGGCCGGCGGTCCCGAGCGCATCGCCGCCGGACTGCGAGTCTCGGGCCTGATCGCTGCGGCGGTGCTGCTGGTCGCGGCCTGGTTGGCGTGGCGCAGTGAGGGCCGTACGGCGGCCAGTGTCGGCTAGCCGACCGCAACCGGATGAATTATCGGCCGTTTTCGCCTCCGCAGGTGGGAACGGGCTGTTTTTCGTTGGATGAGAATCCCAGGGTCCAGCGCCGCGGCTTGAAACCCCGCCCGCCATGAGGTCTGCTGCACCTTGGCCGTTGACCGCGGCCGGGAAGGAACACGGGCATGGTGGACACCCGTGATCAGGGGCTCGCCCCCGACACGCCCCCGTTAGGCACGCCTTCGGCAGGGGAGGCGTTCGCGCCCGGCGATCTGCGCGAGCGGATCGCGGCGTTCGACTGGGCGGCCACGCCGCTCGGAGCCCGCGCCACGTGGTCGCTCGCCCTGGTCTTCGCCGTCGACATGATCGTCGCCAGCCGGTTTCCCAGCGCCCTTCGCTGGGGTCCGGAGATGGTGCTGATCTACAACGACGCCTACGCCCCCATGCTGGGCGAACGTCATCCGTACGTCCTGGGCAAGACCTTCGCCGAGGCGCCGCCGACCTCGGCCGCCGATTCCGAGGGGCCCGAGCGGGCGATCCTGGCCGGGGCCAGCGGCGGCACGGTCATCGAGGACCTGTTCCTGACCACGATCCAGCCGGACGGCTCGGTCACCGACGGCTATTTCAACATCCGGCTCAGCCCGATGCCCGACGCCACCGCGCCGTCGGGCGTGGGCGGGGTGCTGATCGCCCTCACCGACGTCACGCGGCGGGTCCAGGCCGAGCAGGCCCTGCGGGCCAGCGAGGAGCGCTACCAGCTGGCCCTGAGGGCGGCCAGCGGGGTGGGCACCTGGGACTGGGACATCCTCGCCGACAAGGTCTATGCCGACGCCCGCTACGCGCGATTCCACAACGTCGACCCCGAGCGCGCCGTCGGCGGGCTGCCGCTGGCGGATTTCAGCAAGGCCCTGCACCCCGACGACTTCGCGCGGCTGCTCAAGTCCGGCCGCACCCACCTGCGGACCACGAACGATTTCGACGAGGAGTATCGGCTGATCCAGGCCGACGGCTCGATCCGCTGGGTGCAGACCCGCGGCAAGGTCGAGCGCGACGCCCGGGGCTGGGCGGTGCGCCACCGGGGGGTGATGGTCGACATCACCGACCGCAAGCGCATCGAGCACGCGCTGGAAGCGGCCGAGGCCGACCTGCGCATCGCCGTCGACGGCGCGGGCCTGGGCCGCTGGGACCACAATCCGCAGACCGGCGAGCGCTACTGGGACAAGCGCTGCCGCGAGATCTACGGCCTGCCGGAGGGCATGATCGAGAACCCGCTCGACGCCTTCGAGCGGCTGGTCCATCCCGACGACCTGCCGGCGCTGATGGACGCCATCCGCGCGGCCATGGACCCGGCGGGCGACAACACCATCAACCGTGAGTACCGCGTCCGGCGCGACAACGACGGCGCGCTGCGCTGGATCGAGACCTTCGGCCGGGCCTTCTTCCAGGACGGCCTGTGCGTGCGTTTCGTGGGCGTGGTGTCCGACGTCACCGAGCGCAAGGAGGCCGAGGCCGACCAGGTGCTGCGCGAGGCGACCATGGCCCTGGCCCTGGACGCGGGCAATGTGGGCACCTGGGACTACGACGTCCGCAAGCGCCAGCTGCGCTGGTCCGAACGCGGCTACGGCATGTTCGGCATGGCGCTGGGGGCCGATGTCGGGCTGGACGACTTCTACGCGGCCATGCATCCCGACGATCGCGAGGCCGTGCGCGCGGCGCTGCTGGCGTCGATGGACCCTGTCCGCCGCGCCGACATCGACGTCGAGTACCGCACGGTGGGCCGCGACGACGCCAAGGAGCGCTGGATCTCGGCCAAGGGCCGGGGCTTCTTCGACGACGCCGGCAAGCCCGCGCGCGTGGTCGGGGCCACGGTCGACATCACCGACCGTAAGCGCGCCGAGCTGCACCTGCGGCTGCTGGTCAACGAGCTGAATCACCGGGTCAAGAACTCGCTGGCCACCATCCAGGCCATCGCCGCCCAGACCTTCCACGCCGCCCGCTCCCTGCCCCAGGCGCAGGAGGCCTTCTCGGCCCGCATCGTCGCCCTGGCCGAGGCCCACGACCTGCTGACCCGCGAGAACTGGGAGGGGGCCGACCTGCTGGACCTGCTGGGCCGCCTGGAGGACCTGCACGGCGGGGCCGAGCGGTTCGCGACCGAAGGCGGGTCGGTGCGGCTGTCGCCGCGCATGGCGCTGTCGCTGTCGATGGCCCTGCACGAGCTGGCGACCAACGCGGTCAAGTACGGGGCCCTGTCGCTGACGACGGGTCAGGTGCGGATCGCCTGGACCGTGGTCCCGGGCGGACCCCATCCCCGCCTGGTCCTGACCTGGACCGAGACCGGCGGCCCGCCGGTCTCGCCGCCCAGCCGTCGGGGCTTCGGCTCGCGCCTGATCGAACGGGGCCTGGCCGCCGAGCTGTCGGGCGTGGCGCACATCGACTTCAGGCCGGACGGCGTGGTGTGCCGGATCGAGGCGGCGCTGGACGGGTAGGGGGCGGCGAACAAGCTCGCCCCAAAATGTTGTCATCCCGGAAAGCGCGCAGCGCTCGTCCGGGACCCAGGTGAACCGCAAGGCCTCAGCCCAGTCCCCTGGGTCCCGGACAGCCTCTGCGAGGCTTCCGGGATGACAACATTTTGGGATTTGGAGAAATCAGAGCCTAGGCGTCGCTTAGAAGTCGATCGGCGCGGGGGTCTTCGCGGCCGCGGGCTTCAGCGCCTGGACCACCGTCGCGCCCAGGGCCAGCAGGGCCATCGGGATCAGGGCCACCAGCCAGACCAGGAAGAGCATCGCCAGCTGCAGCGCGCTGATCGCTACGACCAGGGCCTTCGACTCCTGGCGGGTCGCCCGGTGGTTCTGGGATCGGAACGTGGCGTGCACGGCGGGCATGCGTACTCTCGACTCAACTCTATGTCCCCGACCCGACATAGACCGTAGCTGCGTCGCAATGTCGCGCAATCAGGTAAAACCCTAATCGCAGCTTTACCGTGTTCGAAGGTTGCGGGCGATCTGGGCGTCGCTGCGCCGCAGGCTCAGCAGGGCCGCGCCGGCCAGGCCCAGCGGGATCAGGGCCCAGGCCCACAGGCCGGCCACGGCGATGCCCGTGGCGCCGGCCAGCAGGGCCGAGACCAGCATCTCGGCGATGGTCGCCATCCACGAGGCCCCGCCGCGCCGTTTGAAGTCCGACCGCTTGCCCGGCCGCTGGTGCCAGATATTGATCAGGCCGCTGCTCCAGGCCGCCAGGGCCGCGCCCAAGGCCGTCCAGACGCCGGCGGTCGGCAGGAACCAGGTCAGGACCGCGATCGGCAGGACCAGGAACAGGGCTACAGGGATCAGGGCGGCCGCCAGCTTGGCGCGGCGCAGGGTGCGGATCCTGGCCGGCGACACGGCCAGCAGGTCGGGGGCGTCCTCGGCCGACAGGGTGATCCAGGCCAGGCTTCCGGCCACCTGTCCGGCCAGGAAGGCCACCACCCCGGCCCCGCCGGCCAGCGCCGGGCCCGCGCCGTGGGCGGCGTTGCGGCTGAGCACCAGGGCGGTGGGGATCAGGTACAGGACCCGCAGCAGCACCTGCGACAGCAGGGCCGCGTCGCGGCCGATCAGCAGCAGCTCCTTGCGCACGGTGGCTAGGAAGGGGCCGGCGGCGAAGGCGCGGCGGGCGTCGCCGCGGCGGACCTTGGCCGGCCGGGCGGCGGTCTTGCCCTGGGTGGCGGCGGCCGCGTCCGAGAACCGCCGGCCCAGCGCCAGGGCGGCCAGGGCGAACAGCGCCGCCGAGCCGGCCAGCAGGACCAGCAGGGGCAGGGGCTCGCCCAGCATGGCCCGCAGCGGCAGGGCGACGATCGGCGGCGGGTGCAGCCGTCCCTCCTGCGCCTGGCGCTCGATCTCGAGGAACAGGCTGCTGCTCTTCTGGGCCCCCAGGATCGTACGGGTCTGGCTGGCCAGGAAGAAGGCGGCGCCGACCAGGGCCGCCAGCACCTGGGCCACGGTGCGGGTGCGGCGCGGGCCGATCAGGGCGAACAGGGCCATGGCCAGCAGCAGGCCGACGGCGGTCGAGCTCAAGGCCAGGGCGCCCAGCATCCCGAACACCCCGATCCAGCCGGGATGGCCCCAGATCACCGACGGCAGCAGCAGGGGCGTGACGAACAGGGCGAAGATGGTCAGGACCCCGCCCGCCACGCCCAGCGAGCGCACGAACAGCACCTTGCCGGGCCCGATCGGCGAGGAGAACAGCAGGTCCAGGTCGTTGCGGTCATACAGCGCCTCGCTCGACGCGCTCAGGGTCTGGGACAGCATCAGGGTGAAGACCACGGCGCTGCCCAGGGCGGCCAGGCTGATCGAGATCGGATTGATCGGGACCTGGACGTCGTGCAGGCCCAGGGCCGCCAGGACGCCGCCGCCCAGCAGCATCGCCGCCACGATCACCAGGCTGATCAGCCCGCGCGCGCCCCGGCCGGCCCGTCCGGCGCGGAAGTTGCGCCAGTACAGCCGCATCTCGTGGCCCAGCAGCCAGAGGATCGAGCCCGGCGCGAACAGGGTCACGCGGGGGCTCCCTCGGTCGCGGTCAGTTGCAGGAAGACGTCCTCGAGGCTGGAGCCGCCCTTTCCCTCGCCGGCTTGGGTGCGCAGCGCGTCCAGCGAGCCCTCGGCCAGCAGGCGGCCGCCGGCGATGATGCCGATGCGGTCGGCCATCCGCTCGGCCACCTCCAGGATGTGGGTGGTCAGGATCACCGTGCCGCCGGCGTCGACCCGCTCCTGCAGCATGTCCTTGACCAGGCGGGCGGCGGCGGCGTCCAGGCCCGTCAGCGGCTCGTCGAGGATCAGCAGCCTGGGGTCGTGGATCAGGGCCCCGGCCAGGGCCACCTTCTGCTTCATGCCGCGCGAGAAGCCCTCGCAGCGCGTGCGCGCCTCGGCCGCCAGGCCCAGCTTGGCCAGCAGCGCCTCGGCCCGGGCCTTGGCGGCCTTGGGCTCGACGTTCCACAGGCCGGCGACGAACTCCAGATATTCCAGAGGCGTCAGCCGGTCATAGACCATGGCCTCGTCCGGCGCCCAGGCGGTGATGGCCTTGGCGGCGGCCGGGTCCGCCCGGGCGTCGATCCCGAAGATGCTGATCTCGCCCTTGTCGGGCTTGGTCAGGCCCGCGACCATCCGCAGGGTGGTGGTCTTGCCCGCCCCGTTGGGGCCCAGCAGGGCGTACAGCTCGCCGGCGTGGACGGTGAGGTCCAGGTCCATGACCGCCGGCTTGGTGAAGGTCTTGTCGAGGCCGCGAACGATGAGGGCTTCGGTCAAACGCGGCGTCTCCCCAATGACAGGCGATCATGAGAACGCGATTGGGGCCGCGGTTTCAAGCGCCTCGCGGCCGGCGCCGACGTCAGTCGACGGCCCGCCAGGGGGCGATCGGCCGCACGGTCGCGCAGGCCGGGCCGCCGTCCTTGTCGCGGCCGGGAAGCAGGGCCTCCAGGACCTTGCCCGCCAGCGCCTGGTTCAGCAGGTCTTCCGGGAGGGTATGGATGTCGATCTTGGCGCGCCGGGTCCACGGCGAGGCGTGCTGGCCCGCCGAGACGCCGATGGCGATGTAGACGAAGCGCCGGCCGCCGGCTTCGCTGCGCACGAAATCCCCCAGGAACCGCGGCCCCGGCGCCACGCGCACCGGCACGTCGAACGCGATCGGGCCGTCGCCCGCCGTGACGGGCCCGACCGGCCGGTTGTCCTTGTCCTGAAGGCTGTAGGCCACGCCCGGGACCGGGCCCCGGATGATGAGCCTGAGCATGACGGCCTGTCCGGTCATGGGCCTGCGCCTCCCCGCCGCCTAGTTCGGCCGGCCGTCGGGTTCCAGTTCGAACGCCGCGTCCAGGGTGACCTCGTCCACGACCGTCCCCTTCAGCGCCGCGTCCAGAACCTCGCCCAGCGAGCTCCAGACGAAGGTCAGCTGTTCCAGAACGGCCGGCAGGCGCTCGGGCTCGAAGCCGGGGAAGAGGTCGGCGACCAGCCAGAGGCCGGTCAACTCGTCGAAACCGAACCGGCAGCCGATCATCCGGAACTGGGCCCGGGCCACGGTCTCGAACAGGGCGGTCAGGTCGCGGGCCTGGTCCAGGTCGGTCTCGTCGAACACCTGGCAGCGCACCTGCAGCCAGTCGCCCTCCGGGAACAGGTAGAAGGCCCCGCCGTCGTCGGCGCCGGCGATCTCCAGGCCGCGATCGATCTCGGTCACGACGTAGCCGGCGTCGCGGCAGGTCTCGGCGATGTCGGTGAGATCGAGGGCCATGGCTACGACCGATAGTCCCCGTTGATCGCCACGTACTGCTTGGTCAGGTCGCAGGTCCAGACCGTGGCCGAGCCCTTGCCGACGCCGACGTCCACCGAGACCTCGAACTCCTGGCGCTTGACGTACTTGCTCATCTTGGCCTCGTCGTACTCGGCCGAGACCAGGCCGTCGCGGGCGGCGTAGAGGTCGCCGAACTTGACGCTGAGCTTCTCGCGGTTGACCGGCTCGTCGGCGCGACCCACGGCCATGACGATGCGGCCCCAGTTGGCGTCCTCGCCGGCGAAGGCGGTCTTGACCAGCGGGCTTTCGGCGATGGTGCGGGCGATCTTGCGGGCCGATAGCGGGCTTTCGGCGCCGTTGACGGTGATCTTGACGAACTTGGTCGCGCCCTCGCCGTCGCGGACCAGCTGCAGGGCCAGGTCCAGCAGCACGGCCTCCAGCTTCTCGCGGAAATCGGCCAGGCGGCGGTCGCCCGCCCGGTGAATCTTGGGCGCGCCCGACTGGCCGGTGGCGAACAGCAGCAAGGTGTCGTTGGTCGAGCGGTCGCCGTCCACCGTCACGCAGTTGAAGGTGGTGCGGGTGTAGAGGCTGACCAGGGTCTGCAGGGCGGCCGGGGCGATGGCCGCGTCGGTGGCCACGAAGGCCAGCATGGTGGCCATGTCGGGCGCGATCATGCCCGAGCCCTTGGTGATCCCCGCGATCCGCACCTCGTGGCCGTCGATCATCGCCGTGGCGTAAGCGCCCTTCGGGAAGGTGTCGGTGGTCATGATCGCCGCCGCGGCGCCGGCCCAGGCGTCCTCGGTCAGGCGGGTCTCCACCTCGCGCAGGTTCGAGATGATCTTGCTGTCGTCCAGGATGACGCCGATGACGCCCGTCGAGGCCATCATCACGTCGCGCTGGCGGCAGTCGAAGCGCTTGCCCACGGCCGTGGCCACCCGGCGCACGGCGTCGGCGCCGGGCTTGCCGGTGAAGCTGTTGGCGCAGCCGGCGTTGACCACCAGGGCGCGGACGTCCTCGCCCTTGCTGGCGGCCAGCTGGCGCTTGCACCAGTCGACGGGGGCCGAGCCGACGCCGTGGCGGGTGAACACGCCGGCGCAGCTGGTGCCCTCGGCGAAGCGCATCAGCAGCATGTCCTCGCGCTGGTGCTTGTAGAAGCCGGCGCGGCCGGTGGCGATCTCGACCCCGGCGATCGGCGGGATGGTCGGGAACGGCACGGCCAGGGGCGAGACGGCCAGGCCCGGCTTGCCCGGGGCGCCGGCGGGCTTGGCGGCCTGGACCGCCTGGGCGGTTTCGGGCGCGCCCTGGCTGGCGTCCTTCTGGGCGCGGCGCAGGCCGGCGCGCTTGAGGGCGGCGGTCAGCGGGTCCAGGGCCCGTTCCAGGGTCTGGCCGACGCTGGCGCCGACCTGGCCGACGATTTCGGCCGGGGTGGGCGAGGGCGCGGCGGCCGGCTTGGCGGCCTTGGCTTTCGGCTCGGCCTTGGTCGCCTTCTTGGTCGCGGCGGGCTTGGAAGCCTTGGAGGGGGTCTTGGTCATTTCTTGGCCGGAGCTTGAGCGGGCGCGGACGCCGGCGGGGCGTCGTCGAGGTCGGAGGAGGGGGCCTGGTCGGCCGAGCCGGGCGGGGCCGAGGCCGGTTCCTGCGGCGCGCCGGGCACGTCCTGGGGCTTGCCGGTCAGCATCTCGACCTTGGCCCCGCCGCGCAGCTTCTCCAGCAGGTCGCGGACCTGGTCATAGGTCAGGAAGCGCACGATCTGCGGACGAGCGGCCTCCAGCGTGATCGGTTCCTCCAGGCGCTTGTCCTCGACGCGCAGCACGGCCCAGCCGCCCTCGGTCTGGAACGGGCCGACCAGCGCGCCCTTCTCGACGTTCTGCAGGGCCGCGGCGTAGGCCGGCGGCATGACGTCGACGGTGAAGTAGCCCAGGTCGCCGCCGTTGAAGCGGGTGGCCGGGTCGGTCGAGCGCTCCATGGCCAGGGCGTCGAACGAGGCCCCGGCGGTCAGCAGCTTCTTGACGGCCTCGGCGTCGGCCTGGCTGGCGACCAGGATCTGGCGGGCGCGGATCTCCTCGCTGCGCTTGGACAGCTTCTGCTGCTCGGCGTAGAGGCCGCGGATCGCGTTCTCGTTGACCGCCTTCTCGACCACGCTCTCCACCAGCATGTCGCCCAGGATGCGCTCGCGCGCGGCGGCCAGGCGGCGCTGGGCCACCGGGTCCTTGTCGAGCTTCTGCTTCAGCGCCTCGGCGGCCAGCAGTTTCTGGTCGATCACCTCGTCCAGGCGCTGGCGGAACAGGTCCGAACCGATGTCCAGCGGCTCGCCTTCGCTGATCAGGCCCTGGGCCACGGCTTCGCGCTTGACGTCGCTGGCCCAGACCGTGTGGCCGTCGACCCGGGCGACGGCGGTGTCGCCGGGTTCGGGCGGACGCTCGTCGGCCTTGTTGCGACCGCAGGCGGCGACCAGCAGGCTCAGGGCCAGGACGGCGACGAGGCCGTACGCGCGAGGCTTACCAATATTCATCTGTGGCCGATCTCCGGCTGACTCTCCTTCAGCGCTCTAGCGCGGTTTAACGCCAAGAGGAAACAGCTTCGCGATATGGATCGGAAAACGCGCGAAGCTGTTAAACGGGGCGCAAACCGTAACCGCACGCCCCCGCCTCGCGTTGACACCCGCTAGGCCGGTGCTTAAGTCTCCGCGCGCGTAGAAGAAGTGGACTTTCCGCTCGCTTCGACGCCTCGAATTTACCGTAGTGAAGGCCTTCAAGCCCTAGCGCCGGCCTCACACACACCCGCTCCGGAACCCTCACTTCATGCTCGGCTTCGCCAAAAAGCTCTTCGGCTCTTCCAACGAACGCAAAGTCAAGGCGATGTCCGCCAAGGTGGCGAAGATCAACGCCCTGGAGCCGGAATACGCCGCGCTGTCGGACGAGGCCCTCAAGGCCAAGACCGCCGAGTTCAAGGCCCGCCTGGAAAAGGGCGAGACCCTGGACGACCTGCTGGTCGAAGCCTTCGCCACCGTCCGCGAGGCGTCCAAGCGCGTGCTGGGCATGCGCCACTTCGATGTCCAGATGGTCGGCGGCATGGTCCTGCACGGCGGCGGCATCTCGGAAATGCGCACCGGCGAGGGCAAGACCCTGGTCGCCACCCTGCCGACCTACCTGAACGCCCTGGAAGGCAAGGGCGTCCACGTCATCACCGTGAACGACTACCTGGCCAAGCGCGACGCCGAGTGGATGGGCCAGATCCACAACTTCCTGGGCCTGTCGTACGGCGTGATCGTCAACGGCCTCAGCCAGGGTGAACGTCAGCGCGCCTATCGCAGCGACATCACCTACGGCACCAACAACGAATTCGGCTTCGACTACCTGCGCGACAACCTCGTCTACAGCGTCGAGGAGATGGTCCAGCGCGGCCACCACTACGTGATCGTCGACGAAGTGGACTCGATCCTGATCGACGAGGCCCGCACGCCGCTGATCATCTCGGGCCCGACCGAGGACCGCAGCGAGTTCTACAAGACCATCGACGTCCTGGTGAAGGAACTCATCAAGGACAAGACCAACTACGATCACGACGAGAAGCAGAAGCAGGTCATCCTCACCGAGGAAGGCCAGGAGCGCATCGAAGAGATCCTGATGGCGGGCGGCCACCTGGCCGAGGACACCGCCGGCCTCTACGACGCCGCCAACATCTCGGTCGTGCACCACGTCAACCAGGCCCTGCGCGCCAACGTGCTGTACACGCTCGACAAGGACTACATCGTCAAGGACGGCGAGGTGATCCTGATCGACGAGTTCACCGGCCGCATGATGACCGGTCGCCGCCTGTCGGAAGGCCTGCACCAGGCCATCGAGGCCAAGGAAGGCGCCCAGATCCAGCCCGAGAACCAGACCCTGGCCTCGGTGACCATCCAGAACTACTTCCGCCTCTACAAGAAGCTGGCCGGCATGACCGGCACGGCCGCGACCGAGGCCCAGGAATTCGACGACATCTACAAGATGGGCGTCAGCGAGATCCCAACCAACCGTCCGGTCCAGCGCATCGACGACGACGACGAGGTCTACCGCACCGAGCGCGAGAAGAACGAGTCGATCCTCAAGCAGATCGCCGACTGCCACGCGCGCGGCCAGCCGATCCTGGTCGGCACCGTGTCGATCGAGAAGTCGGAAGAGCTGTCCAAGCTGCTGTCGACCTACGCCTGGGAATATGAAGGCAAGAAGCACAAGGGCATCCCGCACCAGGTGCTGAACGCCCGCTTCCACGAGCAGGAAGCCGGCATCGTCGCCGACGCGGGCGTGCCCGGCGCGGTGACCATCGCCACCAACATGGCCGGCCGCGGCACCGACATCCAGCTGGGCGGCAACGTCGAGATGCGGGTGGCCAACTGGAAGCAGCAGCAGAAGGGCCTGGGGATCACCCCGACCCACGAGGACGAGCTGGCCCAGAAGGCCGAGATCGAGTCCGAGATCAGCGAAGCCAAGGCCAAGGCCCTGGCCGCCGGCGGCCTGTTCGTGCTGGGCACCGAGCGCCACGAAAGCCGCCGCATCGACAACCAGCTGCGCGGCCGCACCGGCCGTCAGGGCGACCCGGGCCGTTCGAAGTTCTTCCTGTCGTGCGAGGACGACCTGCTGCGCATCTTCGCCGGCGAGCGCCTCGACGCGATCATGCGCACCTTCGGCGTCCAGGAAGGCGAGGCGATCACCCACAAGTGGCTGAACAACGCCATCGCCACCGCCCAGAAGCGCGTCGAGCAGCGCAACTACGAGATCCGCAAGAACCTTCTGAAGTACGACGACGTCGTCAACGACCAGCGCAAGGCCGTGTTCGAGCAGCGCCAGGAGTTCATGGAGGCGACCGACCTCTCGGAGATCATCACCGAGATGCGCCACGACGTGGTCGACGACTTCATCGCCCGCCACATCCCGCCCAAGGCCTATGCCGAGCAGTGGGATATCGAGGGCCTGAAGGAGCGCTGCCAGGCGATCCTGGGCCTGGACCTGCCGATTGAGGAATGGGCGGCCGAGGAGGGCGTCGACGACGAGGCCTTCCGCGAGCGCATCACCCAGGCGGCCGACGCCTACGCCGCCGAGCGCGAAGTGATCATCACCCCCGAGCAGATGCGCTCGGTGGAGAAGAACTTCCTGCTGCAGATGATCGATCTGCAGTGGCGCGAGCACCTGATGCACCTGGACCACCTGCGCAACGTCATCGGCCTGCGCGGCTACGGCCAGCGCGACCCGCTGAACGAGTACAAGACCGAGGCCTTCTCGCTGTTCGAGAAGCTGCTGGGCGACCTGCGCACCAACACCACCCGCTGGCTGATGACGGTCGAGATCGCCTATGCCGAGCCCGAGCCCCTGCACACGCCGGAAGGCCTGACCCAGGTGCACCTGGACCCGCTGACCGGCGAGAACGCGGCCACCGCCGGCGCCCTGCCGGAAGGCCTGTCGCCCGAGCAGCGCGAGGCCCTGCCGGTCTCGGTCCTGCCGGAAGGCTGGGAATACACCGCCCGCAACGGCGCCTGCCCCTGCGGCTCGGGCAAGAAGTTCAAGCACTGCCACGGCGCGCTGGTCTAAAGCCCGAGCGTCTGACGAAAGAAAACGCCCGCCCCGGGAGACCGGGGCGGGCGTTTTGCTTTTTCAGTTCCACCAAAGCTGACGGGGACACGCCCTCGTGGCGTGTGCCCAAGTCTTGGCTCCGTGGATGCTGTTGGGGACACGCCGCAAGGGCATGTCCCCGTCAGGATCACGAGTCGATGGGGTTCCAGCGCTCCGACGGGGCCGCCGCGCGCTTGGGGCCGCGGAAGTCGCCGCCGCCCGAGCGGCCTTGACCTTGGGCCTGCTGGCCCTGGCCCTGGCCGCCGCCGTTGCGGCCGCGGTTCTGGCCGCCCGGCTTGCCGTGGCCTTGACCCTGGCCCTGAGCCTTCTGGCCGCCGTTCTTGTTCGGACGGTTGCGCTGGCGGCGCAGTTCCGAGGGCACGTTGTTGCGCGGGTCGGCGCGGCGCGGATCGACGTACTTCTCCGGCGGAGCCAGCTTGTCGGCCACCGCCGCGGCGGCCGCCAGGCCCTTGTCGTTGCGGCGGTCGAAGGACGGGATCGTCTGGCGGGTGGCCTTCTGGATGTCCTTCAGCAGCGGACGCTCGTCGTCGGCGCAGAAGCTGATAGCCACGCCGTCCTTGCCCTTGCGGGCCGTACGGCCGATCCGGTGGACATAGGCCTCCGGCACGTTGGGCAGCTCGTAGTTGAACACGTGGCTGACGTCGTTGACGTCGATGCCGCGCGCGGCGATGTCGGTCGCCACCAGGGCCTTGGTCTCGCCGGCCTTGAAGGCCGCCAGGGCGCGCTCGCGCTGGCCCTGGGTCTTGTCGCCGTGGATCGAGGCGCTCTCGATGCCGCTGGCGGTCAGGTACTTGGCCACGCGGTCGGCGCCGCGCTTGGTGCGGGTGAAGACGATGGCGCGCTCGACGCTGCGGTCGGCCAGCAGCTCGGCCAGCAGCGGACGCTTGCGCTGGGCCTCGATGAAGATCAGCGACTGCTCGATGCGCTCGACCGTGGTGGCCTGCGGGGTGATCGAGACCTGGGCCGGGTTCTTCAGCAGCTCGCCGGCCAGCTTGCCGATCTCGCCCGGCATGGTGGCCGAGAAGAACAGGTTCTGGCGGTCCTTGGGCAGCTGGCTGGCGATCTTGCGGATCGGCACCACGAAGCCCAGGTCCAGCATCTGGTCGGCTTCGTCCAGGACGAAAATCTCGACGCCGTTCAGGTGGGCCGACTTCTCGCCCAGGTGGTCCATCAGGCGGCCGGGGGTGGCCACGACTACGTCGACGCCGGCCGCCAGGGCCTTCATCTGCGGGCCGTACTTCACGCCGCCGAAGATGGTGGCCACGGTCAGGCCCAGGTGGGCGCCGTAGGCCTTGAAGTTGTCGGCGATCTGGGTGGCCAGCTCGCGGGTGGGCGAGAGGACCAGGCAGCGGAAGCCGCGGCGCGGGGCCGGACGGCGGTCCTCGGCCAGGCGGTGCAGGATCGGCAGGGCGAAGGCGGCGGTCTTGCCGGTGCCGGTCTGGGCGATGCCCAGCAGGTCACGGCCCGACATCACGGTCGGGATGGCCTGTTCCTGGATCGGGGTGGGCTGGGTGTAGCCCTTGTCGGCCAGCGCCTTCAGCAGGGGCTTGGCGAGGCCGAGATCGGAGAATTGAGTCACTCAGTGTCTTTCGTGCAGCCGCGCGGCGGCGCATGCGATCCTCGCACGGCTCGCCTGGCGGCGGGTCGGTGGGGAGCGCCCCGCGTGACACGGGCGGTCTGATGAGAAGCTTTCAGGGCGCTCGACAGGCTGGACCGAAGGGGTCCCTCACGCGGCTGGAGCGGCCGATAACGCCGGATGGCGTACGGCGTATGTCGTTTATTGCAGGTGCGAAGTCAAGGGCGAGGCCGAAGAAGGCCTTTTGTCGCAAGGGTTCCGGAGGCCCGCGCTGACGCACGGGCCTCCGATTCCGAGGGTTAGAACTTCCAGTTCAGGCCGACGAACACCCCTTGGCGCCCGCCGTCGCCGAACTCGCCGGCATAGGCGGCCGAGACCGTCAGGCCCTGGCTGAGGTCGTAGGCGGCGCCGGCTCCGGCCGTGGCCAGGGTCCCGTCGCGGGCCAGGCCGTCGACGACGATCGGCGTCGGCAGGCCGGTCAGCGTGGCCGAGGCGGCCGTGCCGCCGCCGCTGGCCGTCGTCCGAAGGCCCAGCGAGGCGAACGGATGCAGGCGGGCGCCGGCCGTCTGGCCGCCCAGCACCTCCACCTGGCCGTCGACGAACCAGGCCGAGGCCTTGTCGCCCTGCACGGCCAGGCCGAAGGCCCCGCCGCCGCGTTCGGTCAGGCCGTCGCGCGTGGTCTGGACGTAGCTGGCGCCCAGGCGCGGCTGCACCACCCAGTCGGCGTTCAGCTTGGCGCGGTAGGTCAGGTTGACGTCGGCGATCCAGCTCTTGAGCTTGTAGTCGCCGCTGGCCGCCGTCCCGCCGGGCGCGGTGCGCCGGGTGTCGACGTCGGCGCCGTCGTGGGCCGCCATGGCGCCCAGCTGGAAGCCGCCGACCCGGACCTGGCCCTGGGCGCCGATCACGAAGCTGTCGGTCCCGGTGCGGACGTCCAGTTCGTTGATGCGCTGGCGCCCGTTCAGGTAGCCGACGAAGGCCCCCGCCCAGGCGGAGTCGACGCCGTAGCCCACGCCGGCCAGGCCGCCGGTGGTGTCGATCTTGCCCTTGGCGATCCCGGCGGCGGCGTCGCCGTCCAGCTTGCGCTGGCTGGCGATCGCCTGGCCGAAGCCGAACAGGCCCGGCGTCTGCGGCGCGAAGCGGGCCTGGGCGCGCGAGGCCTCGACCACCGTCAGGCCGTCCTCGACCGCCAGCTGCGAGGCCGAGGCGTAGGCCTGGGGCGTGACCCGGGCCAGGGCGCGCGGATCACTCTTGCTGGTGGCCGGATCGACCAGCAGCGGCAGCGCGGCGATCAGCGAGGCGCTGACCTTGTCGTCGATCAGGGCGGTGTTGAACTGGTCGATCAGGCCCGACACCTGCGAGGAGAAGGCCGTGTCGGTCGTGAACAGGCCCAGGGCCTGCAGTCGCGTGGCCGACTGCTCGATGTGCAGGTTCAGCCCCTGCGCGCCGTCGATGGTCGAGAACGACCCGATGATCCCGCCGCCGGCGGTGATCAGGTCGAGACGGCGACCGGGCGTCAGGGCGGCGGCGCCGACCAGCTTCAGGGTCGAGCCCTGGGCGATCGTCACCGTGCCCGACACCACCAGCTTGTCGCTGACCGTCGGCGTGAACTCGAACAGGGCGGTGGAGCCCGCGACCAGAGCGACGTCGCCCGTCACGGTCATGGTGCCCGGCGAGGCGCCGGGGCTGAGCGTGCCCGCCACGGCGATGTCGCCGTTGACGGCGCCGGCCGACCCGAAGGTCGCGCCCTGGCCCACGGTGATGTTCGAGGCCGTCAGCTGCGAACCGGCCAGGCCGATCAGGCGTCCGCTCTGGACCTGGATGCTGTCGAAGCCGTAGCCGCCCGAAACGCTGATCACGCCCGACTGGACGCTCAGGGTCTCGAAGCCGTCGAACGGCGTGGCGCCCAGGGCGATCGGCGCGGCGTCCGTGCCGCCCAGGGCCAGCACCAGGCTGTCCTGGCCCGCGCCGCCGTGCGCGACGCCCGCGACGGTTCCGCCGGTGGTCAGGCGCAGGACGTCGTCGCCGGCCCCCAGGTCCAGCGCGCCCGAGAAGCTGCCGGCCAGGGTCACGGTGTTGGCGTCGCCGCCCAGCGTCAGGTCGCCGGCGTCAAGGCTGGCGCCCGCGGCCAGGGTGAGGTCCTTGCTGTTGCTGACCAGGTGGTCGAAGTGCGCCGCGCCGCCCGTGAAGTTCAGCGCGCCCGTGCCCGTGACCTCCAGGGTCTCGAACTGCTGCAGCTGGTCGCCGCGCAGCGACAGGTCGGACGTCAGGTCGATGGCGACCTTGTCGTCGCCCGCGCCGCCCAGCACCGTGCCGACCAACTGGCCGCCGGCGGCCATCTGGAACAGGTCGGCGCCCGCGCCCAGGTCGACGGTTCCGTCCAGCTTGCCGCCGGACAGGAGGGTCAGTCGCTGCGGTCCGCCCGAGAAGGTCAGCTTGTCGCCGCTGGCCCCCAGGACGCCGGACACGTCCATCTGGCCGCCGCTCAGCGCCACGGTCTCGAAGCCCGAGACCGCGCCGCTCACGACGACCTTGTTGCCGGTCGAGAACGTCAGGGCGTCGGTCCCCGCGCCGCCGTCATAGGCGCCGGCGAAGGTGTCGCCGGCCAGGGTCAGGGCGTCGGCTCCGCCGCCGAGCTGAACCTTGGCGATGTCCCGGTCCAGGGACACGACCTCGGCCTGATCGCCGCCGAACACGCCGCCGACCGAGAAGGCGCCCTGTTGCAGGGTCAGGCCCACGCCGGCCAGGCTGACCGTTTCCCAGTTCTGGTCCAGGGTCAGGTTCAGGCTGCCCGTGCCGATCAGGCCCAGGCGCTCGAAATTGGCGCCGTGCAGGATGTTGCCCCACAGGCCGTCCAGTTCGACGACATAGGTGTCCGTCCCGGCGCCGCCGTCGATGGCGTACTGTGCGCCTGAGCCGAGGCCTGCGGTGTAGACGTCGTCTCCGTCCCCGAGCAGCACCGAGCCGTCGATGAAGCCGTTGTTCTCGACGCTGTCGGCGCCGGCGCCGAGGTTGATGCTGCCCTGGATCAGGCCGCCGTTCTTGATGTGCTCGCTGTCCGAGCCGCCGAGGAAGGCGGGCGTCATGACCGTCTTCCCGGCCAGCACCTCGGCGCCGCCGCCGTCCAGGACGATCGCCGAGTTGAACACCCCTTCGTAGACGAGGCTGCCGCCGCCGATCTGCTTGAAGCGCTCGAAATTGGTGAACTGGGAGCCTGAAACGCTGCCGCCGCCGGTCGAGTCGATGATCAGGGTGTCGAGGCCGTAGCCGCCGTCCACCGTGCCGTTCATCGCGCCGCCGACCCACTGGACGAAGGTGTCGTTGCCGTCGCCCAGGTTCACGGCGCCGGTGATGGAGCCGTAGTTCTCGAGCCGGTCGTCGCCGTAGTTCAGGTTGATCCCGCCCACGATCTCGCCGTCGTTGCGCACCGTGTCGCCATAGCTGCCCGTGCTGATCGCCAGCGCCGTGTCGCTGACGATCTGGCCGGTGGCGGTGTTGGTGATCGTCGCCGCGCCCGAGCTGTACTGGATGATCGCGTTGCCGGTGGTGGAGTGGATCACGCCGCTGTTGGTGACGCTGGGGGTCGTCGTCGTGGGCGTGGAGTAGTTGTAGTAGTACAGCATGATCGCATCGCCGGCGGTGCTGATGACGCCGCTGTTCTCGACGATCTGGGCGTTGTACAGCCCGAGCGACCGCTCGCCCGTCTCCGACTGGACGATGCTTCCCGTATTGACGACCTTGAGCGCGCCGGTGATCCCGGCGGCGCCGTCCAGGACGATCGTGCCCGAGTTGGTCACCAGCTTGCCGCCCGTGATCGCGGCCGTCGGCGGCGAAGTGAACGCGCGACCCGTGACGATCATGCTGCCGAGGTTCTCGAACGTCGACTTGTCGTTCAGCGCCACGCCGACGCCGGAATAGTTGGTGCTGGTGAACGACAGCGCGCCGTGGCTGACGATCGAGACCTCGCCGACATCGCTGTACGCGCCGTCGAACGGGGTGGTGACCATGATGGCGTAGCCGTCGTTGACGGTCATGTCGGCGCTCAGGTCGACCTTGCCCTTGCCCGCCAGCATCAGCATGCTGGTGAAGGTCTTGTCCGCCGTCAGGGTCAGGCTGACGCCGTCGCCCAACTCGTAGCCGACGCGCTCGAAGGACGTCGCGGACGCGATCTTGGTGGTCGTGTTGGCGGCCACCCGCAGGATCAGACGGTCGACTCCGTCGCCGCCGTCCATCGCCCCGGTGACGCTCTTGAACTTGCCGTTGGCGAAGTCGTCGACGGTGGTGACGAAGACATCCTCGCCGCCGCCCATCAATAGGCCGCCATTCAACGTGCCGCCCTTGCTGATGAAGACGTCGTTCGAATAGTAGCCGGCGGTGAAATCGACGTCGCCGTTCAGCGTTCCGGCGTTGGTCACGCGGGCGGTGTAGCCGTTGGCGACGGACGCCTTGGAGCCGGTGATCACGCCGCCGGCCAGGTTATCGAGGCTGGCGCTGTTGAGCAGCACGCCCACGCCGTTCGTCGCCTTGATGGTCCCGCTGTTGGATAGGGCGCCGGACAAGGATGCGCCTATGAGTGCGCCCTCGATCGTGCCGCTGTTCTCTCCGACCCGGGCGAAGTAGCCCAGATTGAGGCCCGTGCCGGAGGTCGAGCGAATCGTTCCGCTGTTGCTGAATTTGGCTGCGTTTACATAGGCTCCCGTGCCGCTGGCGATGATCGTGCCGCTGTTGGAGAAGCCGCCGGCCACGTCCCAGAGGAAGTTGGCGGACACGCCGCCGGCGGCCGTCGAGGTGATCGTGCCGGTGTTGACGAAGTCGTTGAGGTTCTGCAGCTCGACGGCGAAGCCGTACGGGTCCACGCCGCCGCCGGCCGGCGAGAAGGTCGCGGTGATGTCGCCCGTGTTCCTGAAGCCGAGCGTCGCGCTGTAGTCCCAGGGCGGACCGATCGTCGTGACGAAGGCCGCGCCGGTGCTGGTCACCTTGCCCGTGGTCACGAACCGTCCCGAGCCGCCGATGAAAAGCCCGTCGACCGCGTCGCTGTTGAGCGTGGCGGTGGCGTTCGGGCCGATCATCATCCCCAGCTTCAGGAAGCGGGTGGGCAGCACGACGTTCTGCATGAGCGAGTCGAGCGTGACGTCCTGCGTGAAGTCGAACCGCAGCGTGTTCGTGCCGCCGCCGCCATCGATGGCGCCCGAAATCCCGGCGATCCGGCCGGCCGCGGCGTCCCAGCGCGCGAGCAATATGTCGTCCTGCGCGCCCAGCTGCACGGCGCCGTTGATGGTCCCCACGCTGTTGTCCAGCACCGTGGACGATCCTCGTGCGCCGGAGGTGAAGATGCTGCCGTTGATGGTTCCGGCGTTGATGATCGTCCCGCCGTCGGCCCTGATCGCGGTCCCGCCGGCGCTCTGGATGAGGCCCCCGGCCTTGTTCGTCAGCGTGACGAGGTTGGCGGTGTCGATCACCGACCCGGAAGCGTCGTTCCGCATCACGCCGCTGTTGGTGATCGTCATGTAGCCCATGTCCAGCCTGATGGTGGGCAGGCTGCTGCCGGACCGGATCGTTCCGGTGTTGGTGATCGACTGGGGGATCACCGCGAAGCTGGTGTTGGCGACGTTGAGCCAATAGGCCGATCCGGCTCCGCCGTCGATCAGGCCGGCGTTGGTGAGGACGCCCACCGAGCCGTAGATGGCGGTGTCGTCGCTGCGGATCACGCCGCCCGCCCGGTTCGTGATCGATTGGAATCCGGACATCTGCGGATCGGACGCCACCAGGCCCATGGCGGTCGCCGAGATCACGCCGCTGTTGTCGATCGTGGCGATGACGGGAGCCCATCCCGCGTAGTTCTGGCCATTGAGCCAGATGGCGTTGCCGCCCTCGACCCGGCCGGTCTGGCCCACCGTCAGGTCGAGCTTGGTGGCCGGGAAGCTGTTGTTGGCGCCGGTGGAGGTGACCTGGATACCGGTGGTGACGCCGCCGGTGATCGTGCCGTCGACGTTCAGGCTCACCGTCGTACCGGGCGTCGCGCCGGCCGCCGAGGTGATGATGAGGGCGTTGTACTGGCCCACGATATCGGGGCGTTCGAGGACCGCGCCGACCGGCACGTCCATGGCGCCGCTCGTCGAAATGACGAGCTGGGCCACCGTCGTCCCGGAACAGGTGACCGGGGTGGTCGGAGTCGGAGACGCCGGAAGGCAGTCCGCGAACGCCGCGCCGCCCATCCCCATCGTCAGCGCCAGGACGCTGCAACCCAACAAACGCCTGCGCTTCGCGCGCACGAACACACTCGACTCGACCACTGGAAACTTCCCCCCAAAACGCTACTTGGAGGAGGTCTCTAGCTTCGCCTTAGTACAACGTCCAGTTAAGGTTTTTGGCGCTCTAGCGGAAGGCTAGGGTTCCTCGAAGAAGCGCTCCACCTGCTCGGCCCAGCCGTAGGTGGCGCTGTTGAGCTGGTCGCGGTCGTAGGCGGGGACCTCCTTGAAGCGGTCCTTGGTCACGTCGGCGACATAGGCCTCGTCCTTGTCGTCCCAGGTCAGCAGGCGCCAGGGCAGGGGGCGGTACTTGCCGCCGGCCGCGAACAGGCCCGCCGGTTCGATGGCCACGTAGCGGGCGATGCCGGCGTCGCGGTCGATGAACACCTCGCGGATCGCGCCCAGCTTGTGGCCGCCCGCGTCGTTGACCTTGACGCCGATCAGGGCGGCGCTCTTCACCAGGCGATCGTCGAGGCTCATCGAGGGGCTCCTTGGCAGGGTCTTATGGGCAGGATTTGAGGTTTGTTCCGCGAACAAACGCGGCTACGGCCAAGATCGATCCATTGGTCAGACCTTGGTCGGTATGGTCAGGCCAGCTGGCGTTGCGGATGATGGTGGGGCGGTCTATGGCTGTTACCGCTACCGTCGCGGCGACATCGCCAAGGCAGGCGGGGTCGGGGAGAGAGGCATGAACGGCAAGATCCGGGCCCTGCGCTGGTGGATGATCGGCCTGGTGATGCTGGGCGCGGTGCTGAACTACCTGACGCGCAGCACCCTGGGCGTCGCGGCCCCGACCGTGCTGGCCGACCTGCATATCGGCCCTAAGGAATATTCCTGGATCACCGGCGCCTTCCAGCTGGGGGTCATGCTGCAGCCCCTGTGCGGCTACGTGCTGGACTCCATCGGCCTGAAGCTGGGCTTCGCCCTGTTCGCCACCGCCTGGTCGCTGCTGACCATGGCCCATGGCTTCGCGGGAAGTTGGCAGGCCTTGCTGGGTCTGCGCGGCGCGTTGGGCGTGGCCGAGGGCTGCGCCCAGCCGGCCGGGATGAAGGCGGTGTCGATCTGGTTCCCGGCCAAGGAGCGCGGCTTCGCCGGCGGGATGTTCAACATCGGCGCCTCGATGGGCGCGGTGCTGGCCCCGCCGCTGGTGGCCTGGTCGATCCTGGTCTGGAACTGGCGGGCGGCCTTCTTCGTGGCCGGCGCCCTGGGCCTGGTCTGGGTGGTGCTGTGGCTGGCGGCCTACCAGTCGCCCGACAAGCACAAGGCCCTCTCCGACGCCGAGCGCGATCTGATCGCTTCGGGCCAGGAGACCCACCTGGACGACGCCGGGGCCAAGCCGTCGATCCTGACCCTGATGACTCGCCGCAACTTCTGGGGCATCGCCCTGCCCAGGTTCCTGGCCGACCCCACCTGGGGCACGCTGTCGTTCTGGATCCCGCTGTACCTGACCACCGTCCGCCATTTCGACCTCAAGCAGATCGCCCTGTTCGCCTGGCTGCCGTTCGTGGCGGCCGACCTGGGCTGCCTGTTCGGCCCCGCGGTGGTGCTGTTCCTGCAGAAGCGCGGGGTGAGCCTGATCAACGCCCGCCGCTGGGCCTTCACCCTGGGCGCCCTGCTGATGACCGGCATGATGTTCGTCGGCCGGGTCGAGAGCCCCTATGTGGCCATCGCCCTGCTGTGCCTGGGCGGCTTCGCCCACCAGACCCTGTCGGTGACGGTGATCACCATGTCGTCCGACCTGTTCCGCAAGAGCGAGGTGGCGACCGTGGCCGGCATGGCCGGGTTCTGCGGCAATTTCGGCCTGCTGATCTTTTCGCTGCTGATCGGCGGCCTGGTGGCCCGGATCGGCTACGATCCGTTCTTCGTCGCCCTGGGCGTGCTGGACCTGGCCGGCGCCGCCCTGCTGTGGGCCCTGGTCCGCGAGTCCGCCCCTCCTCCGGCCGCCCGGCCCGTCACCGTTCCCGCCCTCTAGAGCCGCCGATGTCCGTGATCTCCAACCCGATCCTGAGGGGCTTCAATCCCGACCCGTCGATCATCCGCGTCGGCGAGGACTACTATGTCGCCACCTCGACCTTCGAATGGTTCCCGGGCGTCCAGATCCACCACTCGCGCGACCTGGTGAACTGGCGGCTGCTGAGCCGGCCCCTGATCCGGCCCAGCCAGCTGGACATGCTGGGCGCGCCCGACGGCTGCGGCGTCTGGGCCCCGTGCCTGACCCACGCCGACGGCAAGTTCTGGCTGATCTACACCGATGTGAAGCGCTACGGCCGCACCACGACCGGCGGCGCCTCGGGCGCGTCCCTGCGCGACTTCCACAACTACCTGGTCACCGCCGACGACATCGAGGGGCCGTGGTCCGACCCGGTGTTCCTCAACAGCAGCGGCTTCGATCCCTCGCTGTTCCACGACGACGACGGCAGGAAGTGGCTGCTGAACATGCTGTGGGACCACCGGCCGGGCCGCAACCGCTTCGCCGGCATCGTCGCCCAGGAATACGACGCCTTCGCCGCCAAGCTGGTGGGCGAACGCATCAACATCTTCCCCGGCACGCCGCTGGGCCTGACCGAGGCGCCGCATCTCTACAAGCGCGACGGCTGGTACCACCTGATCACCGCCGAGGGCGGCACGGGCTTCGGCCACGCGGTGACCATGGCCCGCTCGCGGACGCTGGAAGGTCCCTACGCGCTCCACCCCGACGGTCCGGTGCTGACCGCCCGCGACCGGCCGCACGCGACCCTGCAGCGGGCCGGCCACGCCGACCTCGTCGAGACGCCCGACGGGACGACCTGGATGGCCTATCTGTGCGGCCGTCCGCTGCCCAATCGGGGCCGCTGCGTGCTGGGCCGCGAGACGGCGATCCAGCCGATGACCTGGGGCGAGGACGGCTGGCTGCGCACCCGCGACGGCTCGGGCGATCCCGAGCTGGACCCGCCGTCGCCCGGCCTGCCGCCCGCGCCGTGGCCCACCGCGCCGGCCTGGGAGGACTTCGACGGTCCCGACCTGCCCCTGGACTTCCAGTGGCTGCGTTCGCCCTATCCCGACCAGCTGTTCAGCCTGACGGCCCGGCCCGGCTGGCTGCGCCTGTTCGGCCGCGAGAGCATCGGCAGCACGTTCCGCCAGGCCCTGGTCGCCCGCCGCCAGCAAGCGTTCTGCTACAGCGCCCGCACGGTGCTGGACTTCGCGCCCGCGCACTACCAGCAGGCGGCCGGGCTGGTCTGCTATTACGGAGCCAACAAGTTCCACTACCTGTTCGTGTCGCGCGACGAGGAGAACGGGCGGCATCTGCAGGTGATGTCGGCCCTGCCCGACAGCCCCCAGGCTGACGCCTTCACGACCCCGATCCCGCTGCCCGACGCGGGGCTGGTCCACCTGCGGGTCGAGGTCGACTTCGAGCGCCTGCGCTTCGCGTGGAGCCTGGACGGCGAAGCCTGGACCTGGCTGCCCCAGGTGTTCGACGCCTCGATCCTGTCGGACGAGGCCACCGCGCCGGGCGCCCCCAACTTCACCGGCGCCTTCGTGGGCGTGGCTTGCCAGGACACCTCGGGCACGGCCCTGCCGGCCGACTTCGACGGGTTCGGCTATGTGGAGCGGGGGTACGAGGCGAAAATCCCTCTCTCATAGAGAGAGGGATTCAAGGTTGCCAATCCGCTCTGGACGTTCAACTAACGCCCCATGACCGCGCCCAAGCCCACCGTCCTCGTCGCCGCCGCCGCCCTGATCGATGTCGACGGCCGCGTGCTGATCTGCCGGCGCCCGCAGGGCAAGTCGCTGGCGGGGTTGTGGGAGTTTCCCGGCGGCAAGGTCGAGCCGGGCGAGACGCCCGAGCAGTGCCTCATCCGCGAGCTGCACGAGGAGCTGGACATCAAGGTCGCCCAGGCCTGCCTGGCGCCGTTCGTCTTCGCCTCGCACACCTACGAGACCTTCCACCTGCTGATGCCGCTGTACCTGCTGCGGCGCTGGGACGGCGTGGTCACGGCCAAGGAGCACGAGGCGCTGAAATGGGTGAAGCCCGACCAGCTGGCCGACTATCCGATGCCGCCGGCCGACCTGCCGCTGATCGCCTGGCTGCGCGACCTGCTGTGAAGCGTCCGCCTTATCCCTCTTATCCGCTCATCCCGGCGAATGCCGGGATGAGCGGATCAAGAAGGCGATCCAAAGCTGAGAAACCGCCCTAGCTCCCGGCCTTGTCGCCCGCCGGCTGCTCCACCGTGCCCAGCGCATCCGCCAGGCGCATCTTGGCCGAGCCGGGGCGCAGGGGCTTCTGCTGGCGCTCGTGCGGGGCCCAGCCGGTGACGGTGATGATCTCGAACGTGGCCGGCACCCGGCCGTCGGGCTCGGCGAAGCGCGCCTGATAGATCTCCATCGCCCGGAACAGCACCTTGCGGCTCAGGGGCTTGCGCGAGCGGTCGATCAGCACGCTGGTCTCGCCCATGGCCCGCAGGTCCTTGAGCAGGGCCAGCGGGTGGGCGTAGCGCACCTTGACCCGGTCCTTGTCGGCCACCGGCAGGGCGAAGCCGGCGCGCTGCAGCAGGCCCGCGGCGTCGACCGTGTCGGCGAACGGCGAGACGCGCGGGAAGGCTCCGCCGGTGATCTCGTCCTCGGCGGCCAGCAGGGCCTGGCGCAGCTCGGTCAGGGTGGCCCCGCCGAACAGGGCGCCGACGAACAGGCCGTCGGGCTTGAGCGCGCGGCGGACCTGGATCAGGGCGCCGACCAGGTCGTTGGTCCAGTGCAGGGCCAGGGTCGAGACGGCCAGGTCCAGGGTCTCGTCGCCGAACGGCAGGCGTTCCTCGTCGGCGACGACCTGCGCGCCGCCGCGGCCCGCCAGCATCCGCTCCGACAGGTCGGTCTCGATCAGCAGGCCGACCTTGGCGCGGGCGTCGCTTTCGGCCAGGGCGCGCGAGAAAGCGCCGTTTCGGCTTCCCAGGTCGACCGCCACCGGAAACTCCCGCAGGATCGCTTCCAGGCGCAGCACGGCGTCCTCGGCGGCGCGGGCCTTCAGGAAGTCGGCGGCCTGGAAGCCGGGGGCGGCGCGGTCGAGACGGGCGCGCAGCAGGGCGCGGTCGAAGAGCAGGGGGGCGGCGGTCATGTCGGCGCAAGATGGGGCTTCTCGCGCTTCTTGGAAACCGCCTGCTGGCGTTACGGCGTTCGCTCGGGGGATGCTGGACCTGATCCTGCCGCCGCGCGCCTTCGACGGCGGGGCGGCCCTGACCTCGGGGCTGTCGGCGCAGGCGTGGAGCCGCATCACCTTCCTGGACGGTCCGGTCTGCGACGGCTGCGGCGCGGCCTTCGCCTTCGACGCCGGCGAGGTCCGCTGCGTCCTGTGCCAGACGAGACCCCGCGCCTTCGCCCGGGCGCGGGCCGCCTGCCTCTACGACGAGCACTCGCGCGACCTGATCCTCAAGCTCAAGCACGCCGATCGCACCGACCTGTCGGGCCTGTTCGCCCGCTGGCTGTCGCGCAGCGCCGCCGACCTTCTGGACGAGGCGCAGGCGGTGGTCCCCGTGCCCATGCACCCCTCGCGCCTGCTGAAACGCCGCTACAACCAGGCCGCCGAGATCGCCCGGCCGCTGTGCGCCATGACCGGCCGGACCTATCTGCCCGACGCCCTGGTGCGCCGGCGCGATACCGACAGCCAGGGCGGCAAGTCGGCCGACGGCCGCCGCCGCAATGTCGCCGCCGCCTTCGCCGTGCCCGAACGGCGCCGCCACCGGGTGATCGGCCGCCGGGTGCTGCTGGTCGACGACGTCCTGACCACCGGCGCCACGGCCGAGGGCTGCGCCCGGGCCCTGCTGGCGGCCGGCGCCACACAAGTGTCACTCGCCGTCGTCGCGCGCGTTACAGAAATGCAAGCGCGTCCTATATGAGGACGGAAACGACTTCTGTTACGGATTCCCCATGGCCAAGGTCACCATCTACACCCGTCCGTTCTGCGGCTACTGCTCGCGGGCCGTGAAGCTGCTCAACGACAAGGGCGCCGACTTCACAGAGATCGAAGCGGGCATGGATCCGGCGCTGCGCAAGGAGATGATGGACCGCTCGGGCCGCACCACCTTCCCGCAGATCTTCGTGGGCGAGCAGCACATCGGCGGCTGCGACGACATGATGGCCCTCGAGCGCGAGGGCAAGCTGGACGCGCTTCTGGCCGCATGACCCAGCTTCGAGTCGGCCTGATCCAGACCCGCACGCCCGCCACCCACGCGGCGGCGCTGGCCCATGTCGCGCCCCTGGTGCGGGAGGCGGCGGCGCAGGACGCCCGGTTCATCCTGACGCCGGAATGCACCAACGTCCTGCAGAAGGACCGCACCAAGCTCCTGCCGACCCTGGTCTCGCTGGAGGACGACCTGGTGGTGCGCGGCCTGCGCGACCTGGCCCGCGAGCTCGGCGTCTGGATCGACGTCGGTTCGGCCCTGGTGCTGCGCGAGGACGGCAAGGCGGCGAACCGCCAGGCGGTGATCGACCCGACCGGCGCGATCGTGGCCACCTACGACAAGCTGCACATGTTCGACGTCGACCTGCCGACCGGCGAGACGGCGCGGGAGTCGGCGACCTACGAGCCCGGCGACCGGGCCGCGGTGGTCGAGACGCCGCTGGCGAATTTCGGCCTGACCATCTGCTACGACATGCGCTTCCCGGCCCTGCACCGGGCCCTGGCGCTGGGCGGGGCCCAGGTCCTGACCGCGCCCGCCGCCTTCACCCGGCCCACGGGCGAGGCCCACTGGGACATCCTGCTGCGGGCCCGGGCCATCGAGACCGGCTCGTTCGTTATCGCGGCGGCGCAAGGCGGCTTCCACGAGGACGGCCGGGGCACCTGGGGCCGCTCGATCGCGGTCGGCCCCTGGGGCGAGGTGATCGGGAAACTTGACCACGACGAGCCGGGCGTGTTGATCGCCGACCTCGATCTCGCGGCCGTCGACGAGGCCCGCGCGGCGATCCCGGCCCTCAAGAACGCCCGTACCTTCACGGGCCCGTAGTCCCTATATCTCTCCCATGATCAGGTACGCGCTCAGCTGCGATCACGACCACGCCTTCGAAGGCTGGTTCGGCTCGTCGTCCGACTATGACGACCAGGCCGCGCGCGGACTGCTGGAATGCCCGCTGTGCGGCTCCAAGGGCGTGCGCAAGCAGATCATGGCCCCCGCCGTGGCGGGGACGAAGGCCCAGAAGTCCGCGCCCGCCGTCGATCCGAAGATGCGCGAGATGATGATGACCGCCATGGGCGAGGTCCGCCGCCAGGTCGAGGAGAACTTCGACTATGTGGGCGACCGCTTCGCCAAGGAGGCGCGCGACATCCACGAGGGCAAGTCCGAGGAGCGCGGCATCTACGGCGAGGCCTCGGCCAAGGAGGTCAAGGCCCTGGTCGAGGACGGCGTCAAGATCGCGCCCCTGCCGCCGGCCGCGCCGAAGAAGACCGAGGTCAACTAGGACCCGCTACGCCAGGCGGAACTTCGGTGGCGGCAGGCTCAGCCGGGTGTCGGCCACGGCCTCGCCGCGGAAGAACCGCACCAGCAGGCCCTGCACGTCGGGATGGGCCTCGAAGACGTTGTGGCCGGCGTTCTCGACGATCACCCGGGACTTATGCGTGAACTGGGCCGCCACCACGTCCTGTTCGGCCAGCGGCGTGCGGCCGTCCAGCGAGCCGGCGACCAGCAGGGCGGGGTGGTCGATGCGCAGCGACGCCCGGAAGCCTTCGCCCAGATCGGCTCCCGGAACCGCGCCCAGCAGCTGCGGCATCGGGAAGTTCAGCGCCTCGCCCAGCACGGCGGCCTTCGCCTCGCGCCGGACCAGGGCCAGCCGGCCCGGCGAAATCCCCGACGCCAGGTCCGTGGCCTCGGGCATGCCGGTCACGCTCAGCAGGTCGGCCACGTCGCCCAGGAACGGCGCCAGCACATCGGTCCGTCCGGCGTCGAGGGCCAGGTACAGGCTCGGTAGGAGGGCCAGGGTGTTGGGATTGGCGATCAGTCCGCCCGCCAGCATCTGGACGCCGAAGCCGCCCATCGCGATCTCGCCCGGCGCGCCCTTCAGCGTGACCTTCGTCACGGCCGGCTGGGCCTCCAGCCTCGCGTGGACGCGGCGCATCAGCGCGGGCAGGTCGGGGACCGCGGCGCGGACCGCCGGGTCGGCGTCCAGCAGGGCGTCCACCTGGCGCAGGAAGCGGTCGATCGCCGCTGGCCGCTTCACCGTCTGGTCCTGGCCCTCCAGGCTGGCCAGGGCCACGCGGTTGATCCGGTCGCCGTGCCGCTTGAGCGCGCTGAGGGCCAGGTGCGAGCCGTAGCTGATGCCCCAGAGATCGACCTTCTCCACGCCCAGGTGATGGCGCAGGTCGTCGATGTCGTCGGCGTTCTGGGCGGTGTTGTAGCCGGTCATGGCCACGCCGGCCTTGGTCCAGTCTAGCCAGGCCTCCTGGAACTCGGCGCGGAACCAGGCGGTCAGCCCGGCCTCCGTGAACACCGGCGGCGGCCGCGTCGAGGCCGGCCGCGCCGGGATGGCGTTCGACAGCCCCGTGCCCCGTTGGTCGAAGGCGATCACGTCGGCCACCTCGCGCAGGGCCATGAAGATCGGAAAGCGCGGTCCGGCCGCCGCGCCGGTCGCCGTGCCGCCGGGGCCGCCGGCCAGATAGACGATCGGCGGGCCGGGCCTGGCCGCCGTCGACCGGAAGCGGACATAGCTCAGGCGGATGCGGCGCGAGCGGGGATCGCGACGGTCCTCCGGGACCTCGAAGAAGCCCCGCTCGGCATCGAGCTCCTGGCCGCCGCGGCTCTTGAAGCGGAGCGGTCCCGGCTGGGCCTGGCTGGAAGCGGGCTGGGCCGAGGCGAGCGTCGGAAGGGCGAGGCCGGCGGCCAGACCTGTGGCGAAGCCCGAGGCGAGCAGGGCGCGGCGGTGAAGGGATGTGCTGTTCATGCCGCCGACAGAGCCGGGACGGCGCCGATTTGTCCGGGGCGGTTCGGTCAACGGCGCGTCCCGGTCGGTGAATGGCCACGCATCTCGGCGAGCGGCGCCCTAGACTGACGCCATGTGGCGAACCCTTCTCCTCGCCGGCCTCCTGGCCGGTTTCGCGACCCTGGCCAGGGCCAACGATCTGCCGTGGCAGGCCTGTCGTGGCGCTCCGGGCGCTGACGGTCCGGTCCTGACCGACTGCCGTCCGCTGGACGGCGCGATCGATCCCCAAGGTCGCGAGATCTGGCTCCGCGCAGCCCTGCCCGCGCCGACGGATACGCGTCCCCAGGCGTTCTACATCGCGGGCGTCGCCTCGTCCGAGGTCTGGCTGAACGGCCGAAGGCTCGGCGCCAACGGCCGTCCCGCCGCCGACGCCCGCGCCGAGGTCCCGGGGCGCTACCAGATCGCCATGCCGATCGCCGAGACCGCCTGGCGGCCGGGGGCGAACGTGGTCGTGATGCACATGTCGTCCTTCCGCGGCGGCCTGCGTTTCGATCGCCCGATCATGTCGGCGACGGTCGGGCCCTATCCCTATTCGGCCCACATTCCGCTGCTGGCGGTGACCTTCGCCGCGGCCGGCGCGCTGGTGGCCGCGGCGTTCGGCTTCGGCGTGATCCATGCCCTGCGTCGCACGGGGTCGAGTCTGGTCCTGGCCGCGATGGCGGCGGTCGCGGCCCTGCAAGCCGTCGTGGAGAGCCTTCGGGCGCTGGTCTCCTACGCCTATCCCCTGCACGCCTGGCGGATGAGCGCGATCTGGGCGCTGTCAGGCGCCTTCTCGATCATGCTGGTGGCCTACGCCGCAGGCCGCTTTCTGCCTGGGGCGCGTCGGCGGATGACCGTCCTGGGCGCGGTCGCCGTCGGCCTCACCGCCCTGGCGCCCGGCTTCGACCTCAAGACCGGACTGGCTTTGCTGATCGGCGTGATCTTGGCCGGGGTCGCCGCCGCGGTCGGGGTCCGCAAGCGCCTGCCCGGGGCGCGGCCGGCCCTGGCCTATCTGGCGCTGTTCCTGGTCCTGGCCGTCGGGTTTCCCGAGTGGCTGGTGGACCTGTCCTACTTCCTGCTCGCCGCCGGACTGGTCGTGCCGTTGCTGATGGCCGAGGTCGTTCGGCTGGGCCGCGACGATCGTGGGCGCGAGGCCGCCCTGACCCGAGCCGCCAGCCGTCCCGACCGGCTGACCGTGGCCTCCGCGCGCGGGGTCGAGCTGGTGCCGGTCGCCGAGATCCTGGCGGTGGTGGGGGCCGACGACTACGCCGAGCTGCGACTGGTCGGCGGACGCGACCTGCTGCACGCCGCGCGTCTCGACCAGCTGGAGGTCCAGCTGCCGCCGAGCTTCCTACGGGTTCATCGGTCGGTGATCGCCAATCTGGCCCAGGTCCAGCGGCTCGAACGGCAGAACGGCGGCGGCCGCCTTCACATGCGCGAGGGCCCGCCGCTGCCCGTCAGCCGATCCCGCCTGCAGGCCCTGCGCGAGGCCCTCGACGAGGCGGTCCTGCTGCGTGCGACGGGCTGACCGACGCGCGGGACAGGCAAAAGGGGACGGTTTCCCGTCCCCTTCGCCCGACCTGCCTTTGCGGGGCCGCCCGGAGCCTGGCTAAAAGCCGGGCTCCATTAACAGCTTAGAGCATGGCGGACGCCGAAACCGGCATCCACTTTCGGCTGCCAAGCTCTAGTAGTAGCGGTACTCGTAGTGGCAGTTCTTGTTCTTCGAGTTCTTCTTGGCGATCTGGTTGCCGGCGACCGCGCCGACCGCGCCGCCCAGCAGGGCGCCTTCGGTCTTGTTGCCGTGGCCCGCGACGACCGCGCCGAGCGTGCCGCCCGACAGGGCGCCGATCACCGTGCCCTTGTTACGGGCGCTCTTGGTGCTCTTGCAGACCCAGACCTTGTGGCGGGTCTGGGCTTCGGCCGCGGTGACCGCGACGGTGGACGCCGTGAAGCCGAGGGCGACGACGACGGCGAGGGTCTTGAGTTGGGCGCGCATGGCGAGCTCCGTTCTTGGTTTGTGATCCTTGAGCGCAATGAACGCCCAAGCTCGTATTGGGTTCGATCAGTGTCGGCTTTCCGACCTGAACCGGGGATGAAGCGGCTCCGACGCCTCCGTTCATCCCCGTTCAGACTTTAGCCCTGGACGCGATAGCGGCCGGCGCTGTCGGGGCAGACGCGGACATAGCGGGTCTCGACACGGCCGTTGTAGTCGGTGTCGGCCGGGGCCAGGCGGCAGCGGCGGCTGTAGTCGCTGTAGACGCTGCTGGAGCTGGCGCGATAGCGGCTGCTTTCGCGATAGGCGACGGTGTCGTCATAGGTCCAGTACTGGCCGTTGGCGTCGCAGCGGCCCTTGCTGGAGGCGTTGCCGATGCTGGCGCCGACGCCGGCCCCGACCAGGGCGCCCAGCACCGTGCCTTCCGGTTTGGCGTTGCGGGCGGCCAGGTTCGAGCCGGCCACGGCGCCGACCAGGGCCCCGATCACGCCGCCGGCGGTGGCGTTCTTCTTGGCGTCGCTCCGGCAGGGGGCGTTGTAGGACACGTCGTCGCCATAGCTTCCCGCGTACGGCGCGCCGTAGCGCGTGGCGTAGTCGGGATAGCGGCGGTCATAGGCGCCCGAGCCGTAGCGGCGGTCGTAGTCGGCGCGGGCCCGCTCGTAGTCGGCCCGGTCGCGGTCGTACTGGGCGCGCTGGCTCAGATAGTCGCTGTTGCTGGTGGTGTAGGCCTGGCCGCTGACGCTGAAGCGCCGGGCCTGGTCGGGATAGCGCCGGTCATAGGCGCCGTAGCCGTTGCGACGGTCGTAGTCGCGGCGGGTGTCCTCATAGACCTGGCGATCGTGCTCGAACGCGGTCTGCTCGCGATAATAGTCCGAGCTGCTGTTGTAGCTGGGGCTGTCGAAGCGCGTGGCGTATTCCGGATAACGACGGTCGTAGGCGCCGGCGCCGTAGCGGCGGTCGTAGTCGGCCTTGTCGCTAAGGTACTTGGAGCGGTCGCGGTCGTAGTCGCGCTGCTGCTCCCGATAGTCGGCGCTCTGGGCGTCGTAGACGGCGCGCTGGTCGCCGTAAGTCTCCAGGCGTTGGCGATAGGCCGCGTCGGCCGACTGGGCCAGTACAGGCGCGGCCGCGCTCAGGGCGACGGCCGAGGCCATCAGCCACACAGTGGTCTTGGAAGTCATGGTTGCTCTCCGTTCCGACGAACGGATCGACGCTCGGCCCCCGATTACGGCCGCCAATCCTTGTTGGGATGTCCCTGGCCAATAGAAGGCGCGGCGGCGGTACAGGTTCCGTCAGGCGCCGGAGCGGGCCTCAGTCCTTGGTCACCGTCATCATGTAGTTGATGTCGACGTCGGCCGAGCGGCTCCAGCGGCCGGTCAGCGGGTTGTAGGCCACGCCGAACGGGCCTTTGACGTCCACCGGCTCGCCGGCCAGGAAGGCGCGCAGTTCGTCGGGTTTCAGGAACTGCTTCCAGTCGTGGGTGCCGGGCGGCACCCAGCGCAGCACGTACTCGGCGCCGATCTTGGCCAGGGCCAGGGCCTTCAGCGTGCGGTTCAGGGTGGCGACGATCATCAGGCCGCCGGGCTTGAGCAGCCGCGAGCAGGTGCGCAGGAATTCGCCCGGATCGGCCACGTGCTCGATGACCTCCATGGTCAGCACCACGTCGAACGGCCCCGCGCCCTCGGCCAGCAGCTGCTCGGCGGTGGCGGGACGGTAGCCGATCGCCAGCCCCTGCTCGGCGGCGTGGGCGGCGGCGGTCTTGATGTTGTTCTCCGAGGCGTCGACGGCCGTGACCGTGAAGCCCAGCCGCGCCATCGGCTCGCTGAGCAGGCCGCCGCCGCACCCGATGTCCAGCAGGGTCAGGCCCTCGAACGGCGTGCGGGCGTTGCCGTCGCGGTCGAACCGTGCCAGCGCCTGCTCGCGGATGAAGCCCAGCCGGCAGGGGTTGAACACATGCAGCGGCGCGAACTTGCCGCGCGGGTCCCACCACTCCGCCGCGATGGCCGAGAACCGCGCCACGTCGGCGGGGTCGATGCTCCAGGAGGGGGCGTTTCCGGCGGAGGGGGGCGCGTCGGCGGACTGGCTCATGGTCCTCATTTAGCAACGACACGGCGAGCGGCACAGGGCGAGACGTCGCACCCGACGAAAAAGACACGTCCGCGACATTGCCGTTGCGCCGCTGCGCCGCTAGAAGACCGCGGCTTGCGCGAGCGGCGCGGTTCGTCCGCCCCCGGCGCAAGAATTGACCTTAGGTTTTTCAGGGGTAGGGCGTGTCACGTCTGGTGATGAAGTTCGGCGGCACCTCGGTGGCCGACCTGGAGCGCATCCGCCGGGTGGCGCGCCTGGTCGCGGCCGAAGTGGCCACGGGCAAGCAGGTGGCGGTGGTGGTCTCGGCCATGTCGGGCAAGACCAACGAACTGGTCGCCTGGACGGACGGCTCGGGCCGCGCGGCCCAGGGGCTGCCGGAGTCGGACGATGAGTACGACGCCGTCGTCGCCTCGGGCGAGCAGGTCACGGCCGGCCTGCTGGCCATGACCCTGCGCAACATGGGCCTGAACGCCCGCTCGTTCCTGGGCTGGCAGGTGCCGATCTTGACCGACGACGCCCACGGCCGCGCCCGCATCGAGGACATCCCGCCGGCCAATCTGGAGGCCTGTTTCGCGGCCGGCCAGATCGCCGTGATCGCCGGCTTCCAGGGCGTGACCCCCGACCAGCGCATCACCACCCTGGGCCGGGGCGGCTCGGACACCAGCGCCGTGGCCATCGCCGCGGCCCTGAAGGGTGACTGCGACATCTATACGGACGTCGACGGCGTCTACACGACCGACCCTCGGATCGAGAGCAAGGCCAAGCGCCTGGCCAAGATCTCCTACGAGGAAATGCTGGAAATGGCCTCTCTGGGGGCCAAGGTGCTGCAGACCCGTTCGGTCGAGATGGCCATGGCCCATCGCGTCCCGGTGCGGGTGCTGTCGAGTTTCGTCGAGCCGGGCGAAGCCCCGGGCCAAGGTACGATCGTCTGCGACGAGGAAGAAATCATGGAAAAGCGCATCGTCTCGGGCGTCGCCTATAGCCGCGACGAAGCCAAGATCACCCTGCTGGGCCTGCCCGACCATCCGGGCGTGTCGTCGCAGATCTTCGGCCGCCTGGCCGACGCCAACGTGAACGTCGATATGATCGTGCAGTCGCGCGCCCGCAGCGCCGACACCGCCAACATGGAGTTCACCGTCGGCAAGCGCGACGCCGTCCGCGCCGTCGAGATCGTCCGCGCCGCCCAGAAGGAGATCGGCTTCGAGGACGTGGCCGTGAACGAGGACGTGGCCAAGGTGTCGGTGATCGGCGTGGGCATGCGCTCGCACGCCGGCGTCGCCCAGTCGATGTTCCAGGCCCTGGCCGAGAAGAACATCAACATCCAGGTCATCTCGACCTCGGAGATCAAGATCTCGGTCCTGATCGACGCGGCCTACACCGAGTTGGCCGTGCGCGCGCTGCACGCGGCGTATGGGCTGGACCAGCTCTAGAGACCCCCCTCAGTCGCTGCGCGACAGCTCCCCCAGAGGGGGAGCATCTGTTCGGCGTAGATCCTCCCCCTCTGGGGGAGGTGGCCCGAAGGGCCGGAGGGGGCGTCCCTCGGCGTTAGCGAAATGTCGCCTTCTGACGTTATGACGTCAAAACGTCATCCTCCAGGAGCCTCCATGTCGGTCTTCCATTTCGATCCCGAGAAGAAGTCCGTCACCTTCGAGGGCGAGGCCGGGCTGGAGCTGCTTTACGACCTGCTGCTGCGGGCCAAGTTCGGCGACGGCTACGAGAAGCCCCTGCTGGTCAGTCCGTGGCTGGCGGCGCTGCTGCGCAAGCTGGACCGCGTCCTGCCCGACGACGGCCAGTGGTTCCCCGAACAGCCGGGCCGGCCGATCTTCGACGAGGACGACCTGCTGGCCATGGGCGACGCGGTCATCGAGGAAGGCCACACCGTCGGCTGGTGGACCATGACCGAGCCCGAGAAGCGCGCCTATTTGCGCGAGGTCATCGCCGCCCCACATCCCCTGACGGACGCCGAGGTGGCGTTCATCGAGCGCGACATCGAAGGCGCGGTCGAGCAGGCCAAGCAATTGGTCGAGGCCATCAGCGAGCCGCTGGCCCTGCCGGGGCACGGCTGACGGAACAGGGAAGGCGGCGGCGATGCACGATGGACTGAACGGCCGCCCCGCCCAGCTCTCCCTCCGCCGCTACGGCGCCGACGGCGACGCTCACGCCCACGACGACTTCGACCAGATCGTCCTGCCGCGCCGGGGCGTGCTGGAGATGGAGGTCGATGGCCGCGGCGGCCGGGTCCAGGCCGGCCAGGCGGTGCTGGTCCCGTGCGGAACCCGCCACGCCTTCGCCGCCGACGGCGACAACCTGTTCGTGGTGGCCGACATCGGCGCGGCCCTGATCGCCCCGTTCGAAGCCCTGCGCGAACGCACCTTCCTGCCGGTCAACGCCCCGGTGCGCGGGCTGCTGGACTTCGTCTGCGGCGACGCGGCGCGGCAGGTCGAGGACGAGGTGGCCGCCCTGTGGGCGCCGTTGCTGTTGCGGGCCCTGGCGGCCGGCGGGCCCGGACCCGACCCGCGCCTGGCTCGCGCCGCCGCCCTGATCGAGCGCGACTTCGCCCGGCCCCTGGCCGTCGCCGAGATGGCGGCCGAGGCGGGGATGAGCCAGAGCCGGTTCTTCGCCGGCTTCGCGGCGGCGTTCGGCCGCTCGCCGCACGGCCAGCTGGCCGACACCCGGCTGCGCGCCGCCCAGCGCCTGCTGACCGGGACCCGGCTGTCGATCGCCGAGATCGCCGTGCGTACCGGCCATGCCGACCAGAGCGCCCTGACCCGGGCGATGAAGGCGCGGCTGGGCGTGACCCCGGCGGCCTGGCGGCGCGGCGCCTCCTAAATCCGCTCATCCCGGCATTCGCCGGGATGAGCGGAATCCAGGGAAATTTTGAACCCTCGATGTCGAAATCGCGCCCCCCGGCGCGACTTCTCTTCGAAGGCCCCGCCGGGGCCTCGCAACGAGGAGCCGCATGATGATCACGGTGAGTGCTTTCCGCTCGGTCCCGCCCTTCGCCAAGGGACTGGTCCGCGACCTTCGCGTCCGTTGGGCGCTGGAAGAGGCGGGAATTCCCTACGAAGCCCGCCTGCTGGACCAGGGCGAACAGGACAGCCCCGCCTACCGGGCGATCCAGCCGTTCGGCCAGGTGCCCTACATCCAGGACGGCGATTTCGTGATGTTCGAGAGCGGCGCCATCGTGCTGCACATCGCCGAGAAGTCGCCCGTCCTGTCGCCCTCCGATCCGGAGGCGCGGCTGCGGATGCACACCTGGCTGATCGCCGCCCTGAACTCGGTCGAGCCGGCCCTGCAGAACCTGTTCCTGATCGACATCCTCTTCACCGAGGAAGCCTGGGCCAAGGCGCGCCGGCCGGGGGCTGAGGCCTTCGCGATCCGGCGGCTGGAAGGCCTGGCCGCCTGGCTGAAGGGCCGCGAATACCTGGCCGACGAACGCTTCACCGCCGCCGACCTGATGATGACCACCGTGCTGCGTCTGGCGCGCGAGACCGATCTGGTCACCGGCAATCCCGTGCTGGACGCCTATGTCCGCCGCTGCGAGGCCCGTCCGGCCTTCCAGCGCGCCCTGGCGGCCCAGACGGCGCCGTTCGAGGCGGCGCTGGAGCCGGCCGAGTAGGAGGTTTCGCCAAGGCTCCGGGAGGTTTCGCCAAGCTTCCCGGAGCCGGCTCTGCTACGTCGCGGGCATGACCCCGCGCCAGCGCCTCGTGATCGGACTCCTCTGCGGCCTCGTCGCCGGGGCGTTCTGGGGCGGGGTGTTCCTGGCCCCCAAGCTGCTGCACGCCTTCACCCCGCTGCAGATGACCGCCGGGCGCTATCTCTGCTACGGCCTGGCCTCGGCGGCCCTGCTGGTCCCCAGCGCCCGCTCGGTGCTGGCGCGTCTGACCCTGGCCGACTGGCGCGACCTGGCGGGCCTGAGCCTGCTGGGCAACATCGTCTACTATGTGGGCCTGGCGGTCGCGGTGCAGATCGCCGGCGTCGCCCCGGCCTCGCTGATCATCGGCCTGCTACCAGTCACCATCACCCTGGTCGGCGCGAAACCCGGCGAAGGCGTGGCGCTCCGGAAGCTGGCCGCGCCGCTGCTGCTGGTCGCCGCCGGCGTGGTCTGCATCAACGTCGCCGCGTTCCAGACCACCGCCGGGATCGGTGTGGGCCGCCTGGTCCTGGGCCTGCTGGCGGCGGTCGGCGCCCTGGCCACGTGGACCGTCTACGCCGTGTGGAACGCCCGCCGCCTGGCCGCCACGCCCCGCTTCAACAGCCACGAGTGGTCGCTGCTGACCGGCGTGGTCACGGGTCTGCTCTCGCTGCTGCTGGTGATCCCGGCCTTCCTGGGCGCGACCCCGCATGTCCCGGCCGACTGGATGCTGTTCTGGGGCGTCAGCCTGGCCGTGGCCCTGGGCGCCTCGGTGATCGGCAACGGCCTGTGGAACGCCGCCAGCCGCCTGCTGCCGTTGTCCTTGTCGGGCCAACTGATCGTGTTCGAGACCCTGTTCGCCCTGGTCTACGGTTTCCTGCACGACGCCCGCTGGCCGCTGCCGCTGGAGGCCGCGGCGATCGTCCTGATGCTGGCCGGCGTGCTGTGGTCGGTGCACCTGCATCGACCTTCGGCGGAAGCCCATCCGGCGGAGTAGGGGGCTCGCCGCAAACATGACTGTAAGCTGAACATCACCGTTCAGATCGGGTTCAAGGCGACTTTGCGACAAAGGCTCCAACAGCGCCGAACCGGACTTCCCCGGACATGACGCTTCCGAATGGAGCAAGTGCCATGAAGACCACCAAGTTCACGAAGATCGCCGTCGCCGCGGCCGTCACCGGCGCCCTGGTCCTGCCCGCCTCGGCCGCCTTCGCCGGCGACAAGAGCAACAAGACCGAACGCGCCATCATCGGCGCCCTGATCGGCGGCATCGCCGGCGCGGCGCTGTCGGACGGCGACAAGGGCGGCATCGCCATCGGCGCCGTCGCCGGGGCCGCCCTGGGCGCCTCGACCGGCAGCAACGACCGCGATCACCGCTATTCCAGCGGCTATCGCGACCCGCGCTACGGCTACGGGTCGGGCTACAACAGCGGCTACGGCTACAACAACGGCTACGGCCAGTCGGGCTACAACAGCGGCTATGGGCGCGACCATCGCGACGACCGCTACAACACCGGCTACCGCTACAGCGGCGGCCAGTACGGGAACGGCTATTACGGCCAGCGCCGCTAACGGCCTTCCAGGCGAAACCACCGGCGCCGTCCCTTCGGGGGCGGCGCCTTTTTCGTGCGCGAACCACGATTTGACCGCGAGCGAACGCTGTGCGGGGCGCGAAATCTGCTATAGCCCGGCTGAGGGCGATGCGGCTTCTTAACCCCTGACGCGTTCTGTCAGGCTAAGCCGTACCGACCAAAGGGGAGTGCGCGCGCAGACATGGCGGCGTCCGGGATCGCTGTTCGGGGACCACGCAGCCTGCTTCGGCAGATTCGCGAGGCCATGGCCGGGGCGGGTCCCGCCCAGGGCAAGCTCGACATGGTGGTGCGCACCATCGCCATCTCGATGGTCGCCGAGGTCTGCTCGATCTATCTGCGCCGCGCCTCGGGCGACCTGGAGCTGTTCGCCACCGAGGGTCTGTCGCGCGACGCCGTCCACGTCACCCGGCTGAAGCCGGGCGAGGGCCTGGTCGGCGAGACCATGCGCCTGGGCCGGCCGCTGAACCTGTCGGACGCCGCCAGCCACCCGTCGTTCTCGTACCGCCCGGAAACCGGCGAAGACCCCTACCACGCCTTCCTGGCCGTGCCGCTGCTGCGCGGCGGCCGCGCGATCGGCGTGCTGGTCGTCCAGAACCGCACCGAGCGGATCTATGACGAGGAAGAGGTCGAGGACCTGCAGATCATCGCCATGGTGCTGGCCGAGATGGTCAGCTCCAGCGAGCTGCTGGGCCAGGGCGAGCTCAAGGACGTCGAGATCGCGCCGCACAAGCCCGAGCGGCTGAAGGGCGCGCGCTTCGCCGAGGGCCTGGCCTACGGCGTGGCCGTGCTGCACGAGCAGCCCGTGGCCCCCGAACAGCTGCTGTCCGACGACGCCCTGGCCGAGGAGGCCCGGCTGAAATGGGCGGTCGAGGCCCTGCAGACCCAGATCGACGAGATGCTGGAGGGCCAGCACGGCCTGGTCGGCGCGTCGTACGAGGTGCTCGAGACCTACCGCCTGTTCGCCCACGACCGCGGCTGGAACCGCTCCCTGCAGGAAGCCGTGCGTTCGGGCCTGACCGCTGAAGCCGCGGTTGAGCGCGTGCGCTCCGAGCACCGCGCCCGCCTGGGCCAGGCCCGCGACCCCTATCTGCGCGAGCGCCTGCACGACCTGGAAGACCTGAACGACCGGCTGCTGCGCCACCTGTCGGGCGACGTCCACGCCGTGCGCGTGCTGCCCGAAGACGCGATCCTGATCGCCCGGAACCTGGGTCCGGCCGATCTGCTGGAATACGACCGCACCAAGCTGAAGGGCATCCTGCTGGAGGAGGGCTCGGCCGCCAGCCACGCCGGCATCGTGGCCCGGGCCCTGGATATCCCGTGCGTGGGCCGCCTGGCCGGCCTGCGCGACCGGGTCAGCGAGGGCGATCCCGTGGTGGTCGACGCCGAGACCGCCGAGGCCTGGCTGCGGCCGCGCGCCGACGTGATCAAGGCCCTGCAGGCCCGGATGGAGGTCCGCGCCCAGCGCAAGGCCGAGTTCGCCCGCATCCGGGAGACGCCGGCGGTCACCAAGGACGGCGGCAAGGTCACCCTCTTGATGAACGCCGGCTTGGCCGTCGACCTGGACATCCTGGGCGAGACCGGGGCCGAGGGCATCGGCCTGTTCCGCACCGAATTCCAGTTCATGGTCGCCGAGGAGATGCCGCGCCTCGAGGCCCAGACCAGCCTCTACGAGAAGGTCCTGGAAGCCGCGAACGGCATGCCGGTCACCTTCCGGACCCTGGACCTGGGCGGCGACAAGCTGCTGCCGTACATGGAGCTGGAGCGCGAGGACAATCCGGCCCTGGGCTGGCGCGCCGTGCGCATGGGCCTGGACCGGCCGGCCTTGCTTCGCATGCAGATCCGGGCCCTGATCAAGGCCGCGCGCGGCCGCGAGCTGCGGATCATGTTCCCGCTGGTGGCCAATGTGGACGAGTTCCGCGCCGCCCGCGCCTTCGTCGACCAAGAGGTCGCCTGGGCGCTGAAGCGCGGCCGGCCCGCGCCCCAGCGCCTGGACGTCGGGGCGATGATCGAAGCCCCTTCGCTGCTGTGGCATCTCGACGCGCTTTTGCCGATGACCGACTTCGTTTCGGTCGGCACCAACGACCTGATGCAGTATTTGTTCGCCGCCGATCGGGGCAATCCAAGGGTTTCGGACCGCTACGATCCGCTGTCCCCGGCGGCCCTGCGCGCGCTGAAGACCATCCAGCAGGCGTGCGCCGACACCGGCACGCCGGTCTCGGTCTGCGGCGAGATGGCGGGCAGGCCGCTGGAGGCTTTCGCCTTGCTGGCCTTGGGTTTCGACCGCTTGTCGATGCCGCCGGCCGGTATCGGACCGGTCAAGCAGATGGTGCTGTCGTGCGATCGCGAGGCCGCCCGGCGCAATGTCGAGGCGCTGCTGAAGACCTCGGCCGGGTCGCTCCGTGGCGAGATCGAAACCCTGGCGCGCAAGCTTTACGTCGCCGTTTAGACATGGCCTGGGTTAACCAAGCGCCGCCGTATAGTGTATTGAATCCGGCGACTTACTTTGATATCGACCATAAAGTATTAACAAATCCCGGCTAGGACGGGTGGGGTAAGTCGTCGGCTTCGTCTCTGAGGAGACTGAATTCTCCGGCGACGCGAATTTGGGGTCTCATGGCAGCCATGCCGCTGGATACGGGCAGGGTCTCGCACTTGCATCTGGTCGCCGACGGCGAGCGCGAAGACGCGCCGCTGGCCGAGCACCAGCCTTCGATCGATCACGGCGTCGACATCGGTTCGGCCCTGCGCGCGGCCCGCGAGTTCCGCGGCCTGACCCTGCAGGACGTCGCCGACGCCACCCGCATCCGTCTCAGCTATATCGAGGCGCTGGAAGACCTGCGCCTGGACGAGCTGCCCTCGCGCCCGTTCACGATCGGCTACGTGAAGTCCTACGCCAAGGTGCTGGGCCTGGACGGCGACGCGGCCGTGGCCCGCTTCAAGGTCGACGTGCCCGACGACAGCGAGCCGCTGCGCGCCCCGGTCGGCGTGCGCCACGAGCGCGACCCGCGCCTGGGCCTGATCCTGGCCCTGGGCGTGCTGATCGTGGCCGCCATCGTGCTGTGGAACGTGGCCCAGCGCGCCATCGCCAAGGACGCCCCGCCGGCCCAGGTGGCCCAGGAACACGCCGTCGCCGTGGCCAATGCGCCGCCCCCCGTTCCGGTCGATCCGAACGCCGCGCCGGGCTCGGTCCCGCTGGGCGCGCCGCTGCCGGCCCCGGTCGAATCGACCACGCCCGAGCCCTACAAGACCCCCGGCCTCGACGACGCCGCCGCCAACGGCGGCTCGGCCGACGCGGTGACCGCCGCCTCCAAGGTGCGCGCCGCCGAGGCGGCCAAGGCCGGCGTCGATCCGAACCAGGCGGTCAAGGTCGGAACGCCGTTCCGGGCCAAGGGCGCGGTCTACGGCGCGGCCCCGGCCGAGGCCTCGGGCCTGATCCTGCAGGCCCGCAAGCCGGCCTCGCTGAACGTGCACGACGCCAACGGCCAGATCTATTTCGCCCGCTGGATGGCGGCCGGCGAGGCGTTCCGCGCCCCGCGCAACGGCGGCCTGATCGCCGAGGTCTCCGACCCGCAGGCCTTCGAGGTCTATAACGGCGGCGCCCTGACCAGCCGCATGGGCGCCCCGGTCTCCGCCCTGGGCAAGCTGGTGGTGGCTCCTGCGGCGCCCGCTCCGGCGCCCGTGGCGGCAGCTCCGCAGCCCAAGCCCGCCGTGGCTTCACCGGCCAAGCCGCAGGGCTGAGAAGGGGACACACACTCGCCCTGGGCGTTGTGTGATCCTGGCGAGGTGGTGGGGGCGAGTGTGTGTCCCCCGTTTCTGGCTCGACCTCTAACCCCGCCCCCGTCCCGACTTCGCGAACAGCAGGTCCGACCAGTTCCACCGGCTCGACCCCAGGGCCAGGCGCGGCGCGCCGGGGCCGTCGGCCAGGGAGATCAGCACCAGGCCACGCATCGGGTCGTCGCGGCAGGCCTTGGGGGCGAAGGCCACCTCCAGCATGATCAGCTCGCGCACGCCGGCCAGGCCCTTGCCCTCCTGGCCCGGGCTCTGCACCCAGTCGCCGTTCCAGACCAGCACCGCCTTGCCCTTGGCGGCCGCCTCGGGATGGACCTGCATCATCGCGGCGCGGACGCGGGGGTTCTTGCGCAGGGCGTCCTGCAGCAGCCGGACCATGTCGCACCCGCCGCCGCCCGGGCCGCTGCCCGCCCCGCCGGCCCCGGAGCCGCTGCCGGCCGTGGCCGCGCCGATCAGGTCGGCCTCGCCCAGCTCGGCCACCACCTGGGGCGTCGGGGCGGGCTTGGCGGGCAGGGGCTCGACCTCGCGCGGCGGGACCAGCTTGGGCGGGCGGACGGGCAGCTTGGGCGGCGAGCGCTTGGCCGGGGCCGGATCGCCGGCCGGTTCGGGCGCCAGCTTCGGCGGCTCGGGCGGGGGAGGGGGCGGCTGGTACAGGGCCACGGCGATCGGGTCGGGCTCGTCCATCATCGGCGGCTGGATGCGCACGGCCAGGATCGCCAGCAGCAGGCCGGCATGAGCCGCCAGGCTGACCGCCCCGGCGACCAGGCCGTCCACGCGGGCGCGCCGGCGGCGGACCGGCGTCGGGACCAGGGGATCGTACGGCTGCGGTCGCCCGCTCATCGAAACTCCAGAACCGCCTTTGGGAAGCTCCAGAGACCACCGGCCCGCGTCAGGATCGTGGCGCCCGCGACATTTCTCCTCGCGCCCTGCACGCGCCCGCTCTTGGGTTCCGTCGCCAAACCCCTTAGATTGGCCGCATGTCCGCAGACCACACGCACGTTCGTCCCTGGCGCCAGATCACGCGTCGCCAATCGCGGAAGATCCGCGTCGGCAACGTCGAGGTCGGCGGCGACGCCCCGATCACCGTCCAGTCGATGACCAACACCCTGACCAGCGACGCCAAGGCGACGCTGGAGCAGATCCGTCAGCTGGAGGACGCCGGCGCCGACATCGTCCGCGTCAGCTGCCCCGACACCGACTCCACGGCCGCCTTCAAGACCATCGCCCGCGAGGCCAAGGTGCCGCTCGTGGCCGACATCCACTTCCACTACAAGCGCGGCATCGAGGCGGCCCAGGCTGGCGCGGCCTGCCTGCGGATCAATCCGGGCAACATCGGCAGCCCCGACCGCGTGCGCGACGTGATCCAGGCGGCCCGCGACCACGGCTGCTCGATGCGGATCGGCGTCAACGCCGGCTCGCTGGAGCGCGAACTGCTGGAGAAGTACGGCGAGCCGTGCCCCGACGCCATGGTCGAGAGCGCGCTGAACCACGCCCGCATCCTGCAGGACCACGACTTCCACGAGTTCAAGATCTCGGTGAAGGCCAGCGACCCGTTCATGACGGTGGCGGCCTACTACCAGCTGGCCGAGGCCATCGACTGCCCGTTGCATCTGGGCGTCACCGAGGCCGGGGCCCAGCGCACCGGCACGGTGAAGTCGTCGATCGGCATCGGCTCGATGCTGTGGGCCGGCATCGGCGACACAATTCGCGTTTCCCTTGCCGCGGACCCTGTCGAAGAGATCAAGGTCGGCTTCGACATCCTCAAGTCGCTGGGCCTGCGCCACCGCGGCGTCAACATCATCGCCTGCCCGTCCTGCGCCCGTCAGGGCTTCAACGTCATCAAGACGGTCGAAGCGCTTGAGCAGCGCCTGGCCCACATCAGCCAGCCGATGTCGCTGTCGATCATCGGGTGCGTGGTCAACGGCCCCGGCGAGGCCCTGATGACCGACCTGGGCTTCACCGGCGGCGGCGCCGGCTCGGGCATGGTCTACATGGCCGGCAAGCCCGACCATAAGCAGTCCAACGACGGCATGATCGACCACATCGTCGAGCTGGTCGAACAGCGCGCCGCCCAGCTGAAGGCCGAGGCCGAAGCCAAGGCCATCGCGGCCGAGTAGGGGGCGCTCAGGCGTCCTGATCCAGCGGACGCCCTTCGCGCGCCCGCAGGTCCGCGATCAGCGTCCGCATGGCCCAGCCCGTGGCCTTGGCGATCTGTTCGCCGTCCAGGCCCCAGTGGTCGCGCATTTCCAGCCAGGGCGTGGTGTGCAGCACCTGCAGCACCGCCGTCGCCAGCCTCTGGTCCTCGGGCGGCAGGTCCTTGACCAGATCGGCGGCGACCTGGGTGTAGGCGTCGACGCGACGCCCGCTGTCGGCCAGCCGCATGGCCCGCCCCTGCGGCGTGGAGCGCACCAGGGTGGTGATCGGCGCGATGCGGTCCAGGCCCGTATAGATGTCATGCAGCGCGTCGGTGAGGTCGGCCTCGGTCTGGGGGAAGGCGACGCGCGGCCCGGCCAGCTCGCGCACGCGGCTGGTGGCCCCCGCCAGCAAGGTCTCGCGGTCGGGGAAGTAGCGATAGACGGTGCGCCGCCCCAGGCCCGTCCGCTCGGCGATCAGGTCGTGGTTGATGTCCATCCGTCCCTCCGCCAGCAGCTCGATGAGGGCGTCGGCGATGCGCGTGCGCACCTCCTCCTTCTTCTGTTCGCGGGCGCCGGGCTTGTGGGCTGAACCATCCATAGGGTCCAGATAGAGTCTGGCACAAAAAGTGTCAAATCCGTATTGACACAATCTGTGCCACATTGCATTGAGCGCCCAACGAAAGGGATACCGATGCTATTTCACATGTCGATCGCGGCGCACGATCCGCAACACGTGGCCCAGGTACTGGCCGAGCTCTGGGGCGGCGAGGCGTTCCGCTTTCCGCCGATCTCCGACAACGGCTGGATCGCCCTGGCCGGCGACGCGCGCGGGACGGCGCTGGAGGTCTATCCGATCGACGTGGTGCTGCGCGAAACGGAAGGCGACGCCGACGCCCACGGCGAGCACACCGGCCAGCCGGCCTTCACGGCCACCCATGCCGCCGTCGCCACCGACCTCGACCTGGAAGCGGTGATGGCCATCGCCGCCCGCGAGGGCTGGCCGGCCAAGTACCGCAAGCGGGGCGGCCTGTTCGGCGTCGTCGAGATCTGGATCGAAGGCCGCCAGATGATGGAGATCCTGACGCCCGAGATGCAGGCCGAGTACCTGGCCTGCATGAACTTCGAGGCGTGGCGCGCCATGAGCGCGGCCATGGGCGCCCGCGCCTAGGCCTTGATGTTCAGCACCGAGGCCGACGGCGTCGATCCCGACGCGCCGGACGGCGTCTGGACGTCGGCGGTGGCGTCCGGACCCTCGACGGCCTTGGCGGCTTCGGTCAGGTCCTTCCGGGCGTCCTCGACCTCGTCGGCCGCGCCGTCGTGCCTGGACTTGTCGAGCAGCTTCTTCAGTTTCGCTTCCTGCACGGCCGTGTCGTACATCTGCTTGGCGGCGCCGGCGAAGGTCTTGATCTCCTCCATGTAGAGATCGGCCACGAAGCGCGGCTTGGCGCCGGTCAGGATCATCGGCGTCGCGGTCTCGGCGGCGGCCGCCTCCGGCGTGACGGCTTGAGCCTGCGGGTCCGTGGCCGGCGCGGCGTCGACGGGCGTTCCGTCGGGCGCGACCTGCGCGCCTTGGGCCGCGGCGGCGGCCTGCGGATCGGCGGACTGGTCCGTCGCCTGGGCCGGGTTCTGGGCGTTCGCCTGGGCGGCGGCGTCGCGACCGTCGGCGGTGGCGGCCGCGTAGTCCTTGGCCACCTGCGAATACTGCTTGTAGAGGTGGGCGGCGGCCTTGGCCCGTTCGACCGGGTCGCGGATCAGGGTCAGGGCGATCAGCGCCTTGCTCATGTCCTTCAGCTTCTCGGCCACGTCCTGACCGGGCGCGCGGGTCTCCTTCGACGACCCGAAGGTCGAGGCCGCGTCCTTGGCCGACGCGGCGCCCGAGGTCGGCTTGGAGGCGTCGGCGCCGGCGGGATCGCCGATGGGCGTCGGGGTCTTGGCCAGGGACGCGGCCAGGGAGGTCGACGTGACGTTCATCGCTTTCGAATCCTACGCGGGCGAACTGGGCGCACCCTAGCAGGCCCGCGTGACGGCATCATGCTCGCGGCTCAGCCCAGCGAGGTCTGGATCGGCACGCCGCCCTTGATCGCCAGGGTCACAGGGGTGCGCTCGGCGATGTCGGCCAGGCGGGCGCGCTGGGCGTCGTCCAGCGGACCGGCGGGGACCACGACGCGCTCGATCCGGGGCGGGGTCTCGCCGCCGTGGTAGTGCAGCCGGACCTCCAGGCTCTCCAGCGGCCATGCCTTGTGCTCGGCGTACATCTTCAGGGTCATGGCCGTGCAGGCGCCCAGGCTGGCCAGCAGCAGGTCGAACGGGGCCGGACCGACGTCGGCCCCGCCGTTGCGCGGCGGTTCGTCGGCGGTCAGTTCGTGGCGGCCGGTGGTGATCTGGGTGACGTAGCGAACGTCGCCGATGCGGGCGGTGGCGGCGGCCATGGCGGCTCCTTGCGAAACGGGAGCCGCATCCTGCCGCGAGTCGGCACGAGGGCGGGGACATGCCCTCGGGCGTGTCCCCAGATTTCGCGCGGAGCCAGGCGGTTGGGGACACGCGCAAGCGCATGTCCCCGGTCTCAGATCGTCGCCCGCGAGCGCTCGTCCGCGCCGATCAGGGCGTCGGCCACGACCCGCAGGCCGCGCTCAAGCTCGCCCCGCTCGGCGGTGGCGCCCAGGCAGATGCGGACGCCGGTCTCCAGGCCCGGGGCGACGATCGGGGCGCCGGGCGGGGTCAGTTCGACGCCGCCGCGCAGGGCCCGGCCGGCGACGCGCTCGGCGTCCAGCTCGGGCATCGGCAGCCAGACGTGCGGGGCGCTGGGCGAGGCCGGCGCCTCGATCGCCGCGCCCAGGACCTGGCGCGCCAGGACCATGCGGGCGGCCATCTCGGCGACCGACTCGGCGGCGATCTGGTCGGCGACGCCCTCCTCGATCCACTGGGTGGCGATCAGACCGCCGAAGTTGGGCGGGGCGTAGGCCAGGGCGCGGACCGCGCGCAGCACCCGGTCCAGGGCCTCGCCCGGGGGCGTGACCAGGAAGCCGGTGCGCAGGCCCGGGGCCAGCGACTTGGACGCGCCCGAGACATAGAAGGTCCGCTCCGGGGCCAGCACCGCCAGGGGCGGCGGCGCGCCGGGGGCGTAGACGGCGTAGATGTCGTCCTCGACCAGCCACAGGTCGCGGGCCCGGGCCACGGCCACGATTTCGGCCCGCCGCGCGGCGCTCATGATCCGGCCCGTGGGGTTCTGCAGGGTGGGCTGCAGGGCGACCACCCGGGCGGTCCCGCGCGCGGCGGCCGCGTCGAGGGCGTCGGGCAGCACGCCGTCGGCGTCCATCGGCAGGCCCTCCAGGCGATAGCCGGCGTGCTCGGCCAGCGCCTTGACGCCGTAGAAGGTGGAGGACTCGCACAGCACCGTGTCGCCGGGCCGGGCCACGGCCCCGAAGGCCAGGTTGAGGGCCTGCTGGGCGCCGGAGCAGACCACCAGCCGCGTCCAGTCGGCGCCGGCCAGGCCCGCGCTGCGCGACAGCCAGGCGGCCGCCGCCCGGCGCTGGGTCTCGAGGCCGGCGGGAGGCGCATAGGCCAGGTGGTCCAGCAGGTCGGCGCGCCGGCGCAGGCGGCCCAGGGTCTCCGACAGCCGCGCCTGGGCGGGCGCGAGGGGGGCGATGTTGCGGGCCAGGTCGATCGGACCGTTCGCCGCCGGTTCGGGCCGCGCGCCGCCGGGCCCGCGCACGAAGCTGCCGCGTCCCACATGGCCCTGGATCAGCCCGGCTTTCTCGGCCTCGACATAGGCCCGGGTCACCGTGCCCAGGCCCAGGCCCAGGCGGTGGGCCAGGTCGCGCTGCGGCGGCAGGCGCGCGCCGTCGGCCAGGGCGCCCGAGGCGATGTCGGCCCGCAGGGCGTCCAGCAGGCGCTCGTACAGCGGCGCGTCGCCCGGCGGCAGGGTCGGGGTCCAGCCCGCCATGCGTGTCTCCATAATTGTCATGGTGACAATATAGGTTTTGACTCATGATGCAATTGGCAAGATGACCGTGACATTCCTTCTCCCAATGGTCTTAGGGGAGTGTCCGCCATGACCGCTCAATTGCTGCTCGCCTTCGTCCTGTTCGCCTTCGCCACCGCCGGCACGCCCGGCCCCAACAACATGATGCTGCTGGCCTCGGGCGCGAATTTCGGCTTCCGCCGCACGGTGCTGCACATCCTGGGCATCAGCGCCGGCCTGGGCGTGATGGTGGCGGCCATGGGTCTGGGCCTGGGCGGGGTGTTCAAGGCCTTCCCGGTGCTGCACGACGCGCTGAAGTGGGTGGGCGGGGCCTACATGCTGTGGCTGGCCTGGAAGATCGCCACGGCCAAGGGCGTGACCGACAAACAGGCCGGCTCCCAGCCGATGACCTTCCTGCAGGCCGCCGCCTTCCAGTGGGTCAATCCCAAGGCCTGGGCCATGGCCCTGACCGCGGCCACCACCTACATGGCCGACGGTTCGACGAGCGCGGTGTTCCTGGTGGCCGGGACCTTCATGCTGGTGGGCGCGCCGTGCAGCGCGGCCTGGGCGGGCTTCGGCCGGGGCCTGCGGCCGTTCCTGGACCGGCCCAAGGTGCTGCGCGCCTTCAACCTGACCATGGCGGCGCTGCTGGTGGTGTCGCTCTATCCGCTGGTCGTCGAGACCCGTCCGGCCGGCGTCACGAAGGAAGCGCCGCGCCTGCTGGCCGACCTGCCGCCGACGCCGCGCTGGTCGTCGCGGGGCTGAGGCAGATTGCAGAAACTTAAGTCGACGCCGGCGGACGGCTGAGCTCTGGTGCGGCCACGAAAATCCGGAGCCGTCCATGTCCCTCGCCGTCCGTTCCGCCTTTCTCGCCGTCGCGCTGCTGGCCGGGAGCGGCGCCGCCGCCCAGGCCGCCGTCACCGCCGTGCCGGTCGGCCAGCCCCTGGCCCGCTTCGCCAACCTCAAGCCCGGCGTGCACCGCTATCTGCGCTTCAAGCAGACCGGCGACACCATCCGCGTCGCCGACGTCTGGACCCGCGAAATCCGCTTCGAGGACCAGGACGGCAAGCGCCGGATGCACATCGTCCAGCACTGGGACGGGGTGGGCGCCACGCCGTCGGACCGCCAGCTGGACAGCTGGTTCGAGGTCGGCACCTTCCGTCCCCTGAGCCACATCCGCCGGTCGCAGAAGGACGGCGTCTCCAAGGTCGAGGGTTTCGTCTTCCAGCCCGACCGGATCGTCGGGATGAAGGATCTGGCCGACAACGCCGCCAAGGACTTCGACGTCGCCTCGCCGCAGCCCAGCTTCAACTTCGAGACCGACATGGAGTTCATCCAGGCCCTGCCCCTGGCGGCGGGCTACGAGGCCAGCATCGTCTTCACCCACCCGGGCGGCGGGCCGCCGGCGGCCTATGTCTTCAAGGTGGCGGGTTCGGAGACGCTGGACCTGCCGGGCGGCGGCAAGGTCGACTGCTGGCTGGTCACGGCCGACTACAACCGCCCGGAGACGCCGGTGACGCGTTTCTGGTTCGCCAAGGGCAGCCAGGTGATGATCAAGCAGCTTTCGCCCCTGCCGGACGGTTCAGGGGTGATCGGGAAAACCTTGCTCTATTGATCAATTTGAACCGCTCATCCAGGCATTCGCCGGGATGAGCGGATTTGGGGATGGGTGAGGGGGCTTGCCTGGGAGAGCGCATCAGCCCCAGATCGAACCTCCACACGAGGTCCCGCCCATGCGCCCGTTTCTGCTCGCCGCCCTGGCCGTCGCGATCGCGACGCCCGCCCTGGCCCAGGACCTCAAGGTCACCGTCCAGGGGCGCGATAGCGTGACCCTGACGCCGGCCGACCTGAAGGCCCTGCCGCGCGCCAAGGCGACTTTCACCGCCCACGGCAAGCAGATCACCTACGAGGGCGCGGTGCTGAACGCGGCTCTCAAGCAGGCGGGCGTGGTGTCGGGCGACCGGCTGATGGGGCGCTATCTGAACCAGGTGGTGGTCGCCAAGGGCGCGGACGGCTTCACCGCCAGCTATTCGCTGGGCGAGACCGACCCGATCTACCGGACCAACCCGGTGATCATCGCCGACAGCAAGGACGGCCAGCCGCTGGACGCCAAGGAGGGGCCCTACCGCCTGGTCGTCGACGGCGACCTGCGCCCGGGGCGCTCGGTGCGGCAGGTGGTGTCGGTCGAGGTGAAGGCGGTTCCGTAGATCGGCGAGCCCCTAAATCGTTGTCATCCCGGAAGCCCCGCAGGGGCTGTCCGGGACCCAGGGGACTGGGCTGATGCTTTGCGGTTCCCCTGGGTCCCGGACAAGCGCTCCGCGCTTTCCGGGATGACAACCGTTTGGGGGAAGTTGACCCCTAGCTCTGCACCGGCCCCAGATAGTCCAGCTTGCCGATCTGCACGCCCTTGTGGCGCAGCACGTCGTAGGCGGTGACCACGTGGAAGAAGAAGTTCGGCAGGGCGAAGCCCAGCAGATAGTCCTCGCCGGTGAAGGTCAGGGTCCCGCCGGGCAGCTTCAGCTCGACGATGCGGTCCTCGCTGCCGTCGAAGGCCTTGGGATCGACGCTCTGGATGTAGGCCAGGGTGTCGGCCACGCGCTTGCGCAGCTGGGCGAAGCTCGTTTCCTCGTCGGGCATGGCCGGGGCCTCCACGCCGGTCAGCCGGGCCACCGCGCCCTTGGAGGCGTCCGAGGCGCGCTGGATCTGGCCGGACAGCGGCAGCATGTCGTCGGTAAGGCGGGCGGCGACCAGGTCGTCCGGGTTCCAGCCCTGGGCCTTGGCGTGGGCCTCGCCCTTCTCGAGCAGGGTGGACAGGACGTTGAGGGCGCGCACGAAGACGGGAACCGAGGCGCGATGCATCGACAGGGGCATGGAGAGCTCCGAAGGAAAGCGCGGCGTTGGGGGATGGATTTGGCCGCGGTCGGGAGATGGGGGCGCAAGGTCGAGCTTTACAGGGTCGCGAAGGCCGTTCCGACCCAAGGGGTGACGCGGGGCGTTCGGAGCGGTAGAGAGACCGCCCATTCTCCCTCAGCGTGACATCTCCCCTTGCGACTGCCCCAGGCCCGCCTCGACCAAGTTCTCGACCGCTTCCGTGAAGTCGAAGCCCGCATGGGCGCGGCCACCGACGGGGCCGAGATCGTCAAGCTCTCCAAGGAGCACGCCGAGCTGCGCCCGGTGGCCGAGGCCGTCGAGGCCCTGGCCAAGCTGAGCGCCGAGCGCGCCGAGCTGGAGGAGATGGCCGGCGATCCGGAGATGGCCGCCATGGTCGCCGACGAGAAGGCGGCCCTGGACGAGAAGCTGCCGGTCATGGAGCGCGAGCTGGCCCTGATGCTGGCCCCGCGCGACAAGGACGAGAACGCCTCGGCCATCCTGGAAGTCCGCGCCGGCACGGGCGGCGACGAGGCGGCCCTGTTCGCCGGCGACCTGTTCCGCATGTACCAGCGCTACGCCCAGCTGCAGGGCTGGCGGGTCGAGATCGACAGCGTCTCGGAAGGCGAGATGGGCGGCTACAAGGAAATCATCGCCTCGGTCACCGGCGACGGCGTGTTCGGCCGCTGGAAGTTCGAGAGCGGCGTGCACCGCGTCCAGCGCGTGCCGGCCACCGAGGCCCAGGGCCGCATCCACACCTCGGCCGCCACCGTCGCGGTGCTGCCCGAGGCCGAGGACGTCGAGATCGAGATCAACGAGAGCGACCTGCGGATCGACACCTACCGCTCGTCCGGCGCCGGCGGCCAGCACGTCAACAAGACCGACTCGGCCGTGCGCATCACCCACTTGCCCACGGGTGTGGTGGTGACCAGCTCGGAAAAGTCGCAGCACCAGAACCGCGCCCGGGCCATGAAGAACCTGAAGGCGCGCCTGTACGACATGCAGCGCGAGGCCTTGGACACCGCCCGCTCGGACGCCCGCAAGAGCCAGGTCGGCAGCGGCGACCGCTCCGAGCGCATCCGCACCTACAACTTCCCCCAGGGCCGGGTCACAGACCACCGCATCAACCTGACGCTCTACAACCTGGCCAAGGTGATGGAGGGCGACGCCCTGGACGACGTGATCAAGCCGCTGATCGCCGAGGACCAAGCCGCGCGCCTGGCCAGCCTGGAAGAGGGCGGGTTCTAGGGCCCAGCCCTAGAAGTTCGACACCGACCATCCGACGTTCAGCGTCGCCAGGGCCAGGCCGGCCGTGAAGCTGACGTCGGCGCCGGACACCGTCGGGGTCTGGGCGTTGGTGATCGGCTGTTCCAGCGCCGTGACCAGACTGGCGTTCTGGATCGTCCCGCCCAGGGCCCGCAGTCCGGCCAGCGACACCGTCACGTCCATGGCGGCGTTCGAGGGCTGGTAGACGCGAAGGATCAGGTTCCCCGGATTGGCTTCCGACGGCTTGACGGCGGTCAGGATCGGGGCGGCGCTTCCCGAGGCCGCGCTCACCGAGGCCAGCGAGACCGCGGCCGGCAGCTGGTTGGTCGAATTGCCCGGCGCCACCAGGGCGGTCAGCGGGGTGGTGTAGCCCAGGGCCTCGATCAGCTGGGCGCCGTTGCCGGGGTCGGCCTTGCCGTTGCTGTCCACATTGATGCCGGTGGGCACGCGGAAGGCGTATTCCATCGTGTGGACGTCGGGGTCGATGCCGCCGGGCGGCAGGGGCAGCTGGCACCAGCCGAAATAGTTCTGGCCGGGATTGCGGGCCAGGCCGCCCACCAGCAGCGCGCTGTTCTGGGCGCCCTGGCCCCAGGCCGGCATGGCGCCGTGATAGATCGCGGCCAGCGGCGCGCCCGTGGTGGTCTCCGGGATCAGGAAGTCGTGCGTGGCCTGCATCGACGGCCCGTCCCAGTAGCGGACCTGGACGGCGTCGTCCCAGTGGTAGGGCGTGCCCTGGACGATCGCGTCCACCTCCGCCCCCAGCTGGAACATCGTCATGGCCGAATAGTTCAGCGGACAGGCGCCCGTGGTGCGCATGCGCACGAACGGCTCGTCGGCGACCAGTAGATATTCCACCACATAGGGGTAGTCGGCGTCGGCCACCCTGCAGGTCAACTCGGCCTGCAGGCGCACGCGCAGCGGGCCGGTCTCCAGCACCTGGAGCCCGGTCACCGTCGTGGTGACGTTGGTGTCCAGCGTCAGGGCCGGATAGCCCTGTCCCTGCTCGGGGGCGTAGCGGTAGTTGTTGCCGTCGGCGTCGTTGTAGAACCCGATCTGGTTGGACGTCCCGCCCAGGATGTTGGCCTGGGGATCGCCCGACTGCAGGTCCAGGATCGTGTCGATGGCCCAGGCCGAGGCCGCGCTGACCTCGACCGAGATCAGGCTGTTGGCCAGGACGTAGGAGTCCCCGCCGTTCGAGGTGGTGATGGTCGCCTCGGACGTCGCGGACGCGGTCTCGGGCGACAGGTAGCAGGTGGTGTAGCCCAGGCTCTCGCCGGTGGCGGCGAACAGCAGGCCGCCCTCGGCGCTGGGCTGCAGGGGCACGTTGCCGGATGGGGTGCGCACGCTGGAGAAGAACGACGGGTCCAGGGCCGACGGGACCGTCAGCTCGACCAGGCCGCTCCTCTGGAAGCCCAGCTGGTTGAACACCACGATCGGCAGTTCGTCGGACTGCGGCGCGGCGTCGACCTGGGCGGCGATCTCGCTCATGGCGTCGAGACGCAGCCCCTCGGCGCCGGTGCGGGCGGCGGCCAGTCGCGGCAGCTGCTCGCCGCGGTAGACGTAGTCGGCCGCCGTGCCGGTGATGAAGTCGTGGTGGGTGCTGGGCGCCAGGCCGAGCCACGCCTCGCGCAGGGCCGAGGTGCGGGCCTGCAGCTCCACCGTCCAGGCGCCGCCGCAGCTTTTGGCGTTGCGGGCGCCGGCGATGACCCCGAAGATCTCGGCGCCCAGCAGGGCGCGGGTGGCGTCGTTGTGCAGGCGCTTGATGCGCGGCCGGGTCTGGTAGCAGCCCGAATAGTATGGCTGGGGCCGGAAGGCCTGGGGCGCGCCCAGCAGGCCGCTGTCGACGATGGCCTGGATGTAGTCGTCGAAGGTGCCCGCCACGGCCACCACCGCCGAGCCGCTCTCGTTCCAGATCTGGGCGCAGGCGGCGGTGTCGACGGGCAGGGCGAAGTCGGTGCCCACCGGCACGTAGAGGAACGGGGTCACCGACGAGGGCGCGTTGGCGGTGATGTAGCTCTGGATCGCGCTGACGGCGTTCTCCGTCGTCAGGTTCGAGCCCTGGCCGTAGCCGTTCTGCATCCAGTGGGCCACCGCCGTGGAGCCGTCGCGCGCGCCCCAGATGAACTCGGTGCCGTTGTCCGTCATCCATTGGGCGGGCGACGGGCCCTGGCCCTTCAGCGGCGGGATGTTGGTGGGCGCCCCGCCGGCCACCCGCTCGAAGGTCACGCCCTGGAAGCCCATGGCCGTCAGCATGACCGGCAGCTGCGAGTCGTGGCCGAAGTCGTCGGGCACGTAGGCGTGCTTGGGGAACAGGCCGTAGGCCTGCTGCACCCAGTTCGTGCCGGTCAGGTAGTTGCGCAGGAAGGCCTCGCCGTGCGGCAGCAGGCTGTCGGGCGAGGTGACGCCGCCGCCCAGGATCTCGACGTTGGTCCCCGCCTGCTTCAGCACCCCGGCCAGCTGCGGATTGGCCTCGGTGAAGGCCTTCAGGAAGCCCATCTCGCAGATCGAGTAGAAATAGGCCGGGTTGGGCGCGCCGTTCGGAACCAGGAAGCCGGACGCCTGGCTGAAGATCGTGAAGGCGTCGCCGCCGGTGGCGCTGAAATAGGTGAAGCCGTTGATGTCGTAGGGCGGGTTGTTCGAACAGAGGGCGGTGAAGGGAAGGATCCAGTCCCAATCCAGGTGGGGCGTGGTGCAGAGAATGACCTTGCTGATCGTCACGCCCAACTTCGTCATGGGTCTGCTCCTCGAGGGTCCAGGGACGGATCGTTCGCTGTGATGGCCTTCCAGGGGTGTTCGAGCGGGCCGGCGCGCGCGACGGGGCGCCGTCGTGGTCACGACGCGGCCGTCTTCGGGCTCGGTGGGAAATTCAACCCCAGATAAGCATTATGCTTGTCTGGGTTGAGTTGGTCAATCGGCTTGCGGCGGACCTAGAGGGTCTTTTCCAGCACCACGAACGACAGCTCGCGCTGCGGCTTGCCGAAGCGCTCGCCCACGGGGAAGGGCTTGGTCTCGCCGGTCAGGGCGTAGCCGCGGCGCTGGTACCAGGCGATCAGGGTGTCGCGCAGGTGGACGACGGTCATGCGCACGCGCTTGGCGCCGAGACCGGCCGCGTAGGTCTCGCCATGGGCCAGCAGGGCGCGGCCCAGCTGGCGGTCCTGCAGGTCGGGCCGGATGGTCAGCATGCCCAGGTACCATGCCGGTCCCCCTTGGGCGTCACCTTCAGCGACGTCGCCGTCCGGCTCGATCCAGACGCAGCCCAGCAGCGGGCCGTCGGCCTCGTCGCGCAGGGTCAGCAGCACCGCGTCCGGCGCGTCGGCCAGGTCCTGCTTCAGGCTCTCCAGGTCGATGCGCTGGCCGTCGATATAGCCGGCCTCGGTGGTCCAGCCGGCCTGGGCGCCCTGGCCTCGGTAGGCGGAGTTGACCAGGGCCACGATGGCGGGGAATTCGGAGTCGAGGGCGGGGGCGAAGATCATGGCCGCACACTTAGGGGCGCGACCCGCGTTCGCCAAGGCTCAGCTGGGCGGCGGCGTGGGCGGAGCAGGACCCTTGGGCTTGCTCCAGCCGATGGCGTGGCCCCAGTAACGGCCCGACACCCGTTTCACCGTGCCCGCCTCGCGCTGGATGAACTCCCAGGGGTGGAAGGCCAGGCCCACGGTGTCGGCCATGGCCGCGCCGCGCTGGCCCATCGGCTTTTCGGGGCCGGTGGTGGAGTCGATGGCCGTCTGGTGCTCGATCTCGGCGTTCAGCTCGGCCCCGACCAGCACGGTCATGATCGAGAACCACATCCAGACCATGAAGGCGATCACCGTCCCCAGCGGGCCGTAGGTGGCGTCGTAGTGGGCCACGCGGTTCACATAGACCGAGAAGCCCAGCGACCCGCCCAGCCAGGCCGCCGCCCCGAACACCGAGCCCCAGATCACCCAGCGCCAGCGCGGCCGGGCGCGGCAGGGGGCGAAGCGGTAGAGCATGGCGAAGGCGAACGCCGTCACGCCCAGCACGATCAGCCAGCGCAGCGGGATCCAGAACACCGCCGCGGCGGAGAGGCCGATCCGGTCGAACACCACGGGCGCGGCGATCAGCACGCCGGCCAGGACGACCGCGTAGATCAGGGCGCAGAGGGTGAAGGCGTAGGTCCAGAGCGTCTTGGTGACGTAGTTGCGCTTCTCGTCCTCGTCATAGGCGATGTTCAGCCCGTCGAAGAGCGCCTTCATGCTGGCGTTGGCGCTCCAGATCGACAGCAGCAGGCTGACCACGAAGGCCACGCCCAGCTTGGCCTGTTCCTGGCTGGCCAGGCGCAGCATCTGCTCGCCGACGATGTTGACGACGCTGGCCGGGAAGACGGTCGACATGTCCTGCAGCTGCTTCTCGACCGCCGCGACGTCGGCGAACAGGCCGTACAGCGACACGAAGGCGCCGATGGCCGGGAAGATGGCCAGCAGGGTGTAGAAGGTCACGCCGCCGGCCACGGCGGGCAGGCGGTCGACGCTGATCTCGCGGAAGGTGCGCCACAGGATGTCGCGCCAGCCCAGGACGGGGATGCGGTGCGGATGCCGGGCGGCGCGGCCGCGCATCGGCTCGGCCTTGTCGAACTCCTGCGGCGGCATGGCCCGGTCCTCGGAGAGGCCCGGCGGATGGTCCAGCTGGGTCTCGTTGGGCGCCAGGGCCGGTCCGCGCCGCGGCAGGACGAAGGGGACCAGGGCCAGCAGGGCGATCCAGGGCGCCAGATGATAGGGCCGCGAGGCGATCCACGACCGGATGGGGCGTCGCGGAACGGTGTCGGTCATGGTCTGGCCCTCCGCTGGAGGAACACGCGCGGCGCCGCTCCGTTCCGCCCGAACGCACGGATCGCGACCTCGCCGAGCCCGCGTCTTGCCAAGCCCCGAGTCGTCGCCGACCTTGCGCGCCATGCACGCCCGGATCGCCAGCCTCTACCGCCACCCCGTCAAGGGGTTCACGCCCGAGCGCCTGGCGGGGGCCGAGCTGGTCGCGGGCCGATGCTTCCCGTGCGACCGGCTGTACGCCGTCGAGGACGGCCCCAGCGGCTTCGATCCCGAAGCCCCGGGCCACATCTCGAAGATGCGGTTCACGGTGCTGGCCAAGATCCCGGCCGTGGCCAAGGCCCGCACCGCCTATGACGAGGCGAGCGGGGTGTTCAGCGCCCGCGCCGAGGGCCGGCCGGACTTCGCCGGCGACCTGCGCGGGGCCGACGGACGGCGCGGCTTCGAGGCCTGGCTGGCCGGCCTGTTGGGCGACGAGGCCCAGGGCCCGCTGCGCGTGGTCGAGGGGCCGGGCGACCACCGGTTCATGGACAGCCGCAGCGGCTATGTCTCGATCGTCAACCTGGCCAGCGTGCGCGACCTGGAGGCCCGGCTGGGCCGGCCGGTCGATCCCCTGCGCTTCCGCGCCAACCTCTATGTCGAGGGCTGGCCGGCCTGGGCCGAGAACGACCGGACCGGCCGGGCGATGAGGGTGGGCGAGGCGAGGGCGGAGGTGCTGAAGCCCATCGTCCGCTGCGCCGCCACCCACGTCGACCCGGTCACCGCCGAGCGCGACATCGAGATCGTGAAGGCCCTGTTCGACCACTACGGCCACATGCTGTGCGGCGTCTACCTGCGCGTGGACGAGGGCGGGGCTGTGCGCGAGGGGGACGAGGTCAGCCTCGCCTGACGAAATTTGAACACCGAGAGGTCGCCTCCGCGCGCGAGGCGGAGTAAGACCCCGCCTCATGACCCTGACCCTCGTCAAAGCCTGGAACGCCGCCAAGGATCGTCTGAAGTCCGTTCAGATCGACCAGCCGGCCATCGACGCCCGCCTGCTGCTGGAGGTGGCCGCCGACGTCACCCGTACCGACATCATCAGCGATCCCTACCGCGTGCTGACCGACGCCCAGATGGCGACCCTCGAGGACTTCCTGAACCGCCGCGTCGCGCGCGAGCCGGTCAGCCACATCATCGGCCGCAAGGGGTTCTGGAAGATCCTGCTGCAGGTCAACAAGGACGTCCTGACCCCGCGCCCCGAGACCGAGGTCATCGTCGACGAGGTGCTGAAGGCCTTCCCCGAGGCCATGAGCTTCAACATGCTGGACCTGGGCGTCGGCTCGGGCACGATCCTGCTGGCGGTGCTGGCCGAGCGCCCGGCCGCCAAGGGCCTGGGCATCGACGTCTCGGAGGAGGCCCTGGCCGTGGCCCGCGAGAACGCCGCCAACCTGGACCTGTCCGGCCGCGTGGCCCTGCTGCGCGGCGACTGGACCAACGGCCTGGGCGACGAGAGCTTCGACCTGGTGGTGTCCAACCCGCCCTACATCGCCACCGACGTGATTGAGACCCTGGAGCCCGAGGTGCGCGACCACGAGCCGCGCCTGGCCCTGGACGGCGGCCCGGACGGCCTGGACGCCTATCGCTTCCTGGCCGGCGAGATCCTGCGGGTGCTCAAGCCCGGCGCGATGTTCGCCGTCGAGATCGGCTACGACCAGGCGGAGGCCGTCGAGGCCCTGTTCAAGGCGGCCGGCGCGAAGAACGTGCGGACCATCAAGGATCTGTCGGTCAACGACCGCGTTGTCACCGGTACGAAATAGCCGTTTTGAAAAATTCCTTGGAAACCCTGTCGTGAGGCGGTAGACGAATAACGTCTCCTTCCAAAACGCCGGGTGACGGGAACAGCGATCGTCTCGATGATCGCGATACTCCCCTGGCAGGCGCGACCGGCCGACCCGGCTGATCGCCGCGCCCGAACCGGGCGGAGGCTCTACGGAAACCAGCGTCTCTAGAACATCGAAGGCAGGACCCAACACGGTTCCACTCCGCTCCAGAGGCCAAACACCGGACGCGTCGATCGCCGCCGGACAGGTTCAGAAGAGAAGATGAGAGATTTCAAGGGCATGAAGCGCCAGCGCGGCCGCAACAATCGCGGCGGGGCGGGTAGCGGCGGTAAGCCTCAGCAGCACAACGCCAACCGGGCCTTCGATTCGAACGGCCCCGAAGGCGTGAAGGTGCGCGGGGCGGCCCAGAGCGTCTACGAGAAGTACCAGCAGCTGGCCCGCGACGCGACGTCGTCCGGCGACCGGGTCCTGGCCGAGAACTACCTGCAGCACGCCGAGCACTATTTCCGGGTCCTGCGCGCCATCCAGCCGAATCGTCCGGTCAGCGACATCATCGGCAAGGACGCCTATTCGGCGTACGAGATCGACTTCGAGGCCGAGCCCGAAGAACAGCCCGAAACCCCCGAGGCGACCCAGACCGAGGCTCCGGCCGAGGGCGAGGGCGGCGAAGGCCAGGGCGAAGGCCGCCGCGACCGGTTCGAGAACCGTCCGCGCGAGGATCGCCCCCGTGATGATCGTCCGCGTGACGGGCAACGCGACGACCGTCCCCGCGACGGCCAGCGCGACAACAACCAGAACCGCGACCGTGACCGCGACGGCCAGGGCCGCCGCGACCGCTGGCGCGACCGCGACGACCGCCCCCGCGACGGCCAGCGTGACGATCGTCCGCGCGATGATCGTCCCCGTGACGACCGCCCGCGCGACGACCGGCCTCGCGAGGATCGGCCCCGTGACGACCGTCCCCGCGACGATCGTCCGCGGGAAGACCGCTTCCGCGACGACCGTCCCCGCGAGGACCGCCCCCGTGAGGATCGACCCGCCGCCGAGGGCGAAGGCCAGGCCCGCGAGGGCGGCGAGGGCCGCCGCGAACGTCCGCGCCGCGACCGCGCCCCGCGCGACCGCGATCCGATGGCCGTGATCGAGCCGCAGGCCACGCCGCTGACCGCCGAGGCCCCGGCCTCGCCGCTGCTGCGCGGCCAGGACGGCGACGTCAGCCACGCCCCGGCCTTCCTGGGCCGCAAGTCGCCCCGCGCCGAGGCTCCCGCCGACGCCGCGCCGACGGCGCCGACCTCGGACGAAGGCGAGGCTCCGGCCAAGCCCAAGCGCCGCCGCGCCCCGCGCAGCTTCGAAGGCAGCGCCGCGCCGGAGTCGGAAGAGGTCTGAACCTCTCCACCGATCGCCTGATCTTCAGTCATCCCTCGGCCTCGCCGGGGGATGACGTCGTTTTGGGCGTCCCCCATTGCGTTCGACGCCAAACCCCGCCTAGCCTCGCGCCCAACAACATTAGGGGGCGACCGTGCGCGGCAAGACCAAGACCTTTCTCCTGACGGCGGCCGCCTTGTCGGCGCTTGTCGCGCCGGCCCTGGCCGCGACCTCCGCCAAAGCTCAGTCGGCGGATGAAGCCGCCTTCCGCGGGCTCTACAAGGAGCTGGTCGAGATCAACACCACCGCCTCGGTCGGCAGCTGCACGGCGGCGGCCCAGGCCATGGGCGCGCGGCTGAAGGCGGCGGGCTTCGCCGACAGCGACGTGCAGGTGGTCTTCCCCGACGAGCACCCCAAGGCCGGCGCCCTGCTGGCCACCCTGCATGGCAAGGACCCCAAGGCCGGGGCGATCCTGCTGATGGCCCACATCGACGTGGTCGAGGCCAAGCGCGAGGACTGGGAGCGCGATCCGTTCAAGCTGGTCGAGGAGAACGGCTACTTCTACGCCCGCGGCGCCAGCGACGACAAAGCCATGGCGGCGATCTTCACCGACAGCCTGGTCCGCTACAAGCAGGAGGGCTTCAAGCCCAAGCGCGACATCAAGCTGGCCCTCACCTGCGGCGAGGAGGGCGGCCAGTTCAACAGCGTGCCCTGGCTGCTGGAGAAGTATCCGCAGGCCATGAAGGCCGACTTCGCCCTGAACGAGGGCGACGACAGCCAGCTGGACGAGAAGGGCCAGCCCCGCCTGCTGGGCATCCAGGTCGGCGAGAAGGTCTATATGGACTACACGCTGGAAGTGACGAACGCCGGCGGCCACTCGTCGCGCCCGATCAAGGACAACGCGATCTACCACCTGGCCAACGGCCTGGCGCGGCTGGGCGCCTACGACTTCCCGATCGCCCTGAACGACGCCACCAAGGGCTATTACGAGCAGAACGCCAAGATCGAGCCCGATCCCGAGGTGGCCGGCGCCATGCGCGCCATGGTCGCCAATCCGGGCGACGCGGCGGCCGCCGCCATCCTGGCCCGCGACCCGGGCCGCAACAGCATGATGCGCACCACGTGCGTGGCCACCATGGTCGAGGCCGGCCACGCGCCCAACGCCCTGCCGCAGCGCGCCAAGGCCAACGTCAACTGCCGCATCCTGCCGGGCAACGACCCCAAGGTCATCCGCGACCAACTCCAGGAGATCGTCGCTGATCCGGCCATCAAGATCACCCTGGCCCAGGACCCCGATCCGGTCAGCCCGCCGCCGCCGCTGACGCCCCGGATCATGGCCCCGGCCACCAAGGTCGCCGCCAAGATCTGGCCGGGCGTCCCGTTCATCCCGGCCATGCTGACCGGCGCCACCGACGGCCGCTTCACCAACGCGGCGGGCGTCCCGACCTACGGCCTGTCGGGCCTGATGGCGGGCGTGGACGGCGACCACATCCACGGCCTGAACGAGCGCATCCAGGTCAAGGCCCTGATGAACGGCCGCCAGTTCCTGTACGAGGTGGTCAAGCTGTACGCGGACGGGAAGTGACCCGCCCCGCGCGCTTTCCCGATATCGGGTGAACCCTGATCTGTTCGGGCCCGGGCCGCGCCGATACAATCGGTAGCGGTTCTGGCTCGTGCTGGAGAGACATCATGCGTCGCATCTTTTCCCTCGGCCTCGCCGCCCTGGCGCTGTCGGCCTGCGCGTACAATCCCGAGCTGGGTCGTCAGCAGATGACGATCGTCGACGACTCCAGCCTGACCAAGGCCGGCGAGCAGGCCTGGAACCAGGCCCTGACCAAGAGCAAGGTCAGTCCCGACAAGGCGGCCAACGCCCGTGTCCGCGCCGTGGGCCAGCGGGTGGTCAACGCCGCAGGCCTGGGCGACCGGCCCTGGGACTACGCGGTGTTCGAGGACGCCTCGCCCAACGCCTTCGTGCTGCCCGGCGGCCATGTGGGGGTCACCACGGGCCTGTTGAAGATCGTCGACAACGACGACCAGTTGGCCGCCGTGATCGGCCACGAGACCGGCCACGTCGTGGCCCACCACGCCGCCGAGCGCCAGTCGCAGAACATGACCTCCAGCCTGCTGCTGGGCGTCCTGGGCGCCTATGCGGGCGGCGACACGGGGCGGGCGATCTCGACCTACGGCGGCGACGCGGCCAAGTACGGCATCCTGCTGCCGTTCTCGCGCAAGCAGGAACTGGAGGCCGACCGCCTGGGCGTCGACTACATGCAGCGGGCCGGCTATCGCCCGCGCGAGGCGGTGACCCTGTGGGAGCACATGCAGGCCCAGGGCGGGTCCGGCACGCCGCAGTTCGCCTCGACCCACCCGTCGGACGCCACCCGGATCGCGGCCCTGCAAAACTATATCGTCCAACGCGGCTGGTGAACCTTGTGTGGCTGATCGGCCACACCTAAATCCCTGTCCGAGGTCGTTCGTGCTCGATGGAGGCGAACGGCCCAAATCCGCCTTTGGAGGGGATACCGTATGAAGATCGATCTCTATTCAGACCGCGCCAAGTCCGCGGTCCAGTCGGCCCAGAGCCTGGCCCTGGCCAAGGGGCACCAGCAACTGGGGCCCGAACACCTGCTCAAGGTCCTGCTCGAGGAGAAGGACGGCCTGAGCCGCACCCTGATCCAGAACGCCGGCGGCCGGCCCGACGCGGCCGACGCGGCCGTGGACGCCCTGCTGGCCAAGACCCCGCGCGTCGACGGCGCCGGCGGCCAGCTCTACATGAAGCCCGACACGGCTCGCGTCTTCGACGCGGCCGAGACTGGGGCGAAGAAGGCCGGCGACGCCTTCGTCACCACCGAGCGCCTGTTGATCGCCATCGCCAAGGAAGGCGGCGACGCGGCCAAGATCCTGAAGGACGCCGGGGCCACGGCCCAGGGGCTGGAGACGGCCGCCGCGGCCATCCGCAAGGGCCGCACCGCCGACAGCGCCTCCAGCGAGGACGGCTATGACGCCCTGAAACGCTACGCCCGCGACCTGACCCAGGCGGCCCGCGACGGCAAGATCGACCCGGTGATCGGCCGCGACGAGGAAATCCGCCGCACGATCCAGGTCCTGTCGCGCCGCACCAAGAACAATCCCGTCCTGATCGGCGAGCCCGGGGTCGGCAAGACCGCCATCGTCGAAGGCCTGGCCCAGCGCATCGTCAACGGCGACGTACCCGAGAGCCTGAAGGACAAGAAGCTGCTGTCGCTGGACATGGGCAGCCTGATCGCCGGCGCGAAGTATCGCGGCGAGTTCGAGGAGCGGCTGAAGGCCGTCCTGGGCGAGGTCACGGCCGCCGAGGGCTCGATCATCCTGTTCATCGACGAGATGCACACCCTGGTCGGGGCCGGGAAGGGCGACGGGGCGATGGACGCCTCCAACCTGCTCAAGCCCGCCCTGGCGCGCGGCGAGCTGCACTGCGTGGGCGCCACCACGCTGGACGAGTACCGCAAGCACGTCGAGAAGGACGCGGCCCTGGCCCGTCGCTTCCAGCCGGTGTTCGTGCAGGAGCCGACGGTGGAGGACACCGTCTCGATCCTGCGCGGCCTGAAGGAGAAGTACGAGGTGCACCACGGCGTGCGCATCAGCGATTCCGCCATCGTCGCCGCCGCCACGCTCAGCAACCGCTACATCGCCGACCGCTTCCTGCCCGACAAGGCCATCGACCTGGTCGACGAGGCCGCCAGCCGCGTGCGTATGGCCATCGACTCCAAGCCCGAGGAGCTGGACGAGATCGACCGCCGTCTGGTGCAGCTGAAGATCGAGCGCGAGGCCCTGTCGAAGGAGACCGACCAGGCCTCCAAGCAGCGCCTGGAGAACCTGGAGGTCGAGATCGACGACCTGCAGTTCCGCAGCGACGAGATGACCGCCCGCTGGAAGGCCGAGAAGGACAAGGTCGGCGGCGCCGCCCAGGCCCGCGAGGCCCTGGACCGCCTGCGCGCCGACCTGGCGACCGCTCAGCGCGCCGGCGACTTCGCCCGCGCGGGCCAGATCCAGTACGGCGAGATTCCGGCCCTGGAGCGCCGCCTGGCGGAAGCCGAGGCCGGCGAGACGGGCGGGGCTGAAAAGGCCCTGACGCCGGAAGTCGTCGACGCCGAGCAGATCGCCGCCGTCGTCAGCCGCTGGACCGGCGTGCCGGTCGAGAAGATGCTGGAAGGCGAGCGCGAGAAGCTGCTGAAGATGGAAGACCAGCTGCGCGGCCGCGTGGTGGGTCAGGACGAGGCGCTGGAAGCCGTGTCGGACGCCGTCCGCCGCGCCCGGGCCGGCCTGCACGACCCGTCCAAGCCGATCGGCTCGTTCCTGTTCCTGGGCCCGACGGGCGTGGGCAAGACCGAGCTGACCAAGAGCCTGGCCGAGTTCCTGTTCGCCGACGAGCATGCGATTACCCGCATGGACATGTCGGAGTACATGGAGAAGCACTCGGTCAGCCGCCTGATCGGCGCGCCTCCCGGCTATGTCGGCTACGACGAGGGCGGTGCGCTGACGGAAGCGGTGCGCCGGCGTCCGTACCAGGTGGTGCTGTTCGACGAGATCGAGAAGGCCCACCCGGACGTCTTCAACGTGCTCCTTCAAGTGTTGGATGATGGCCGCCTCACGGACGGCCAAGGCCGGACGGTCGACTTCAGGAACACCCTGATCATCATGACCTCCAACCTCGGCGCCGAGTACCTGGCCAACCAGGAAGACGGCGAGGACGTGGAGGAGGTCCGGCCGATGGTGATGAACACGGTGCGCGGCCACTTCCGCCCCGAGTTCCTCAACCGGATCGACGAGATCATCCTGTTCAAGCGCCTGTCGCGCGCGAACATGGGCGACATCGTCCGCATCCAGCTGCAGCGGGTCGACAAGATGCTGGCCGAGCGCCGCATGACCCTGGCCCTCGATCCCGAGGCCCTGCGGTGGCTGGCCGACAAGGGCTACGACCCGGTCTACGGCGCGCGCCCGCTCAAGCGCGTGATCCAGAAGGACCTGATCGACCCGATCGCCAAGAAGCTGCTGGCCGGCGAGCTGGAGGACGGCGGGGTGATCTCGGTCGGCGCCGGCGCCGACGGCCTGAGGATCGGCAAGGCGACGCTGCAGTAACGCTGCGTCACCGCCGAATCTGGAACGGGCGCGTCCGATGGGCGCGCCCGTTTTTTCTGTCTGGCGAAGAGCGGAAAAGAGGTCCAGGATGACCTCTCAGCCCTCACATATCGCAAATATTTATCGGGAACCTTTGGCCGGTTTGCGCGTACGCGCGCGTTACTAAGAAGCGGCGTAGAGATGTTCGTGAGAATGGCTAAGTCTGTCTAGAACAGGCCCAGAATTCGCCTCTTTCGAATGTCGGTTTTCAACTGACGAAGCGCCGCTGCTGAACTGTCGAACGGTTCAGCTTGGTGCTCGGAGTTGAAACAAAGGTGGAAGGGTGTCCCATGATTAGCGTGAATTATAGGATGATGATGGTGAGCGCTCTGGTGGCTGGCGGCCTGGCGGTCAGCGGCTGCGCGACCAAGGGCTACGTCAACGATCAGGTCGGCGCGGTGAACACGCGGGTCGACAGCACCGACAGCAAACTGGCCGAGGTGGACCGCACCAGTCAGGAAGCGCTGAAGCGTGCGACCGACGCCGGCAAGCTGGCGGAAGGCAAGTTCCTGTACTCGGTGGTGCTGAGCGACGACTCGGTGAAGTTCCCCACCAACCAGCATGAGCTGTCGCCGGAAGCCGAACAGCGCCTGGCCGACTTCGCCAGCAAGCTGAAGGGCGACAACAAGAACGTCTATCTCGAGATCCAGGGCTTCACCGACAACACCGGCGACCCGAAGTACAACGAAGGCCTGGGCGGCGAGCGCGCCGAGACGGTGCGCAAGTTCCTCAGCAAGCAGGGCGTGCCCCTGAACCGCATGGCCACCATCTCGTACGGCGAGGACGATCCGGTGGCCCCCAACGACACCCCCGACGGCCGCGCCCAGAACCGCCGCGTGGTGATCCAGGTCCTGGCCTAGCAGGTCCTGAACGCGATCATCGCCCTGCGTCCGGCTGGGCGATGATCCCTTCTCTCCGCTCGTCCTGACGAACATCGGGACCCAAGCCGGTTTTCCGGACCTGTCGTGGAGGCGGGTCGGGATGGGCGGCCTGGGTCCCGACCTTCGCCGGGGCGGGCGGATTTTTATGGGCGTCAGCCGATCGTGGCGGGCTTCAGCAGGTCCTCCAGGCCGATCCGGCGATACATCTCGGCCCGCACCCTGTCGGCCACGCCGTTGACGACCTCGGCGCCGTCCTGCGACGGGTCGATGTGGACGCGGAACGGACGCTTGCCGAACTCGGTGTCGACCACCTTGGCGATGGCCCGCGCCACCTCGCCCGCGTCGGCGTCGGCCGGCTCCAGGGCGGCCAGGCCGTCCAGCGCCATCTTGGCGACCCCGGCATAGGGGCCGTCCTCGTACTCGGCGGCCCGCGCGGCGTCGGCGGGCTTGCCGGAGTGGGCGAAGTGGTTGGTGCCCTGGGTGAAGGCGCCGGGCACGATGATCGAGGTCTCGATCCCCCAGCGCGCCAGTTCGGTGGAGTACGACACCGCCAGGCTGTCCATCGCCGCCTTGGCCGCGAAGTAGGGCGACAGGTAGGGCGGCGTGCCGCCGCGCGTCGAGCTGGACGAGACCCAGACCACCAGCCCCTTGCCCTGCTTGCGCAGCTGCGGAAGGGCGGCGCGGTTGACCCGCTGGGTCGACAGCACGTTGACGTCGTAGAGCTGGGCGAACTGCTCGGGCGTGAAGGCCTCGGCCGGGCCGAAGCTCATGTGGCCGGCGTTGTGGACGATCACGTCCAGGCGGCCGTTGTCGGCGATGATCCTGGCGATCCCGGCCTCGACCGAGGCGTCGCTGGCGACGTCCAGCTCGACCGTGCGCAGGTCGACGCCGTTGTCTCTGGCGTAGGCGGCGATCTCGGCGACCCGCGGCGCGTTGCGGCCTTCCGTCTCGCGCATCGAGGCGTAGACGGTGTGGCCTTGGCGGGCCAGGGCCTGGGCGCTGAGCAGACCGAAGCCGCTGGAGGCGCCGGTGACGACGATGACTTGGTTCTGGGTGGTCATTGGACTTGTCCTTGAAGGGGTGTGTCGGGGAGGGGCGTGAAGGCGGGGTGGGGGATCAGATGATCCCGCCGTTGGCGCGCAGGGTCTGGCCGTTGATCCACGAGCCGTCGGGGCCGACCAGGAAGGCGATGGCGGCGGCGATGTCCTCGGGCTGGCCCAGGCGTTCCAGCGGGGCCAGCTTGGCCAGGTGGTCGATCACCGCCTGCGGCTTGCCGTCGAGGAACAGCTTCGTCGCGGTAGGGCCGGGGGCGATGGCGTTGACGGTGATGTTCCGGCCGCGCAGCTCCTTGGTCAGGATGCTGGTCATGGCCTCGACCGCCGCCTTGGTCGCCGCGTAGACGCCGTAGGTCGGCTGCAGCAGGCCCACCACGCTGGATGAGACGTTGACGATCCGCCCGCCGTCGCGCAGTTGCCGGGCCGCCTCGCGCAGGGTGTTGAACGTGCCCTTCAGGTTGACGGCGATCTGGCTGTCGAACAGGGCGTCGTCGCTGTCGGCGATGGTCGCCAGCTTCATGATCCCGGCGTTGTTGACCAGCACGTCGACGCCGCCGAAGGCCGTGCGGGCGGCCTCGAACATCTTGCGGACCGCCTCGGGGTCGGCGATGTCGGCCTGGTGGGCGACGGCCTTGCCGCCGGCCGCCTCGATCGTGCGGACCAGGTCCTCGGCCGGCTGGGCCTTGCCGGCGTAGTTGACGACGACGGTGAAGCCGTCGCGGGCCAGGCGTTCCGAGACCGCGGCGCCGATGCCGCCCGAGGCGCCGGTGACGATCGCTACCTTGTTGCTTTGGTTGGTCATTTCGTCTCTCCAGGCCGACACTGCGTCGGCTGTGAGGAGAAGATGAGCCTTTGACGGACGGAGATAATCAGCCGATATTCGACAACATTATTCAGAAATGCGAATAATGGAGACGCCGTCCTGGACCGCTTCGACGCCATGCGCCTGTTCGTCCGCATCGTGGAGCGGCGCAGCTTCAGCCAGGCGGCCCTGGACCTGAACCTGCCGGCCTCGACGGCCACCGAGGGGGTCAAGCAGCTGGAGGCGCGGCTGGGCGTGCGCCTGCTGCAGCGGACCACGCGCCATGTCAGCCCCACCCTGGACGGCGAGGCCTTCTATCGCCGCTGCCTGACCATCCTGGGCGAGCTGGAGGACGCCGAGGCCGAGTTCAGCGACGCCAAGCCGCGCGGCCTGCTGCGGGTGGACGTGCACGGCACCCTGGCCCGCCACTTCCTGCTGCCCGGCCTGCCGGCCTTCCTGGAGCGCTATCCCGACATCCGCCTGCACCTGGGCGAGGGCGACCGGCTGGTCGACCTGGTGCGCGAGGGCGTCGACTGCGTGCTGCGGGTCGGCGACCTGAAGGACAGCGCCATGATCGCCCGCCGGGTGGGCCTGCTGGACGAGGTGACATGCGCCGCGCCGAGCTATCTGGAACGGCGCGGCGTCCCGACCACGCCCGACGACCTGACGGCCAAAACCGAGCAGGGCGGCGGCCACGTGATGATCGGCTTCGTTTCGTCGGCGACGGGCGAGCACTTCCCGCTGGAGTTCATGGTCGGCGGCGCCCTGAGGTTCGTGACCCTGCCGACCGTGCTGTCGGTGACCGGGGCCGAGACCAACATCGTCGCCGCGCGCCAGGGCCTGGGGATCATCCAGATCCCGCGCTACCACGCCCAGGCCGACCTGGAGGCCGGGCGGCTGGTCGAGATCCTGCCCGACTTCCCGCCCAGCCCCACGCCGGTGTCGCTGCTCTACCCCCAGGCCCGCCACATCCCGCCGCGCGTGCGGGTGTTCATGGAGTGGCTGACGGGGGAGTTTTCGCGGCGGGCCGTCTAGGCCGGCGCCGCCTCCTTCGCCGCCGCGATCAGGGCGTCGTCGATCTCCGACGCCCGCTTGGCCGCCGGGCGCTGGCTGATGCCGGCCCAGTAGGCCTCGAACGCCGGGCGCTTCTCGATCGTGCCGAACATCATGCCCCAGCCGATCTGGGCGCCCACATAGACGTCGGCCGCCGAGAACGTGTCGCCGACGATGTACTGCTTGCCGCCGACCGCCGTTTCCAACGCGTTGAGCGTGTCTTCCAGGCAGCCGTAGCCAGCCATCGGTTTGCGGTCCTCCGGGACCACGAAGCCCAACGACTTGTTGGTCACCGCCGCCTCGACCGGCCCGCAGCCGAACATCAGCCAGCGATAATAGGTCCCTCGCTCGGGCGAGCCGACGGGCGGGGCCAGGCCGGCCTCGGGGAAGGCGTCGGCCAGATAGGCGCAGATGGCCGCGCCCTCGGTGACCGTCACGCCGCGATGGGTGATGGCCGGCACCTTGCCCATCGGATTGACCGCCAGGTACTCGGGCGCCTTCATCGACGAGGCGTAGTCGAGCACCACCGTGCGATAGGGCGCGCCGACCTCTTCCAGCATCCAGCGGATGATCCGGCCGCGCGACATCGGGTTGGTGTAGAAGACGAGTTCGTCGCTCATGGGAGGCGCTCCTGGGGGAAAGGCGGCGCGATCCTAGCCTGCCCCGTCCGACGCGCAATCTCGACGATCGATGTTATTCGAGTTGCGTCAGGCCGCCTCGGCGGACTTTGCCATGGCCGTGTTCAGCGCGTCGACCAGGCCGGCGGCGGTCATCGGCTTGGACACCGCCCCGTCGAACACCCCGCCGGGGCCGCCCGGGCGGGCGTCGGCCGAGAAGGCGATGATCGGGGCGCCGGCGCTGGGGCCGCCTTCGCCGCGGATGCGCACGGCGGCCTGGGCGCCGTCCAGGCGGGGCATGCGCAGGTCCATCAGGATGGCGTCGAAGCGTTCGGCCGCGGCGGCGGCCACGCCTTCCTCGCCGTCCACGGCCTCGGTCACCTCGGCCCCCATGGCGGAGAGGATGGCGTTGACCAGCTCGCGGTTGGCCGGATTGTCGTCCACCACCAGCACCCGGCAGGCGGGGGGCAGCAGGGCGGCGGCGGCCTCCAGGGCGGACGGGGCCTCGGCGTGGGACGTCGACGGGGCCAGCACGTCGAAGCTGAAGCAGGCGCCGCGGCCCGGAACGCTGACGACGCCGATCTGGCCGCCCATCGCCTCGACCAGGCCCTTGCAGATGGCCAGGCCCAGGCCCGTGCCGCCGTGCTTGCGCGTCAGGCCGGCGTCGACCTGCGAGAAGCGGCGGAACAGCAGGTCCACGTCTTCGGGGGCGATGCCCGGGCCGGTGTCGGCGACCGAGACGCTCAGCCGCTCCTCGGCGACGTCGTAGGCGGCCGTGACGGTGATCGATCCGGCCTCGGTGAACTTGGCGGCGTTGCCGATCAGGTTCAGCAGCACCTGGCGCAGCCGGCCGCCGTCGATCAGCAGGTCGGCGGGCAGGGTCTCCAGGCCCTCGGTGCGCAGGGCCACGCCCCGGACCCCGGCCTCCAGGGAGAACAGGTCCAGCGCCTCCTCGATCAGCGGGGCGGGGGCGACGGGCTCGCGCTTCAGCTCCAGCTGGCCGGCCTCCAGCTTCGAGAAGTCCAGGATGTCGTTGATGGTGGTCAGCAGCGCCTTGCCGCCGCTCAGCACCCGGCCGATGAAGCGGCGGGCGTCGGTCGACAGCTCAGGCTCGTCGTCGACCAGGCGGGCGAAGCCCAGCACCGAGGTCAGGGGCGTGCGCAGCTCGTGGCTCATATTGGCCAGGAACTCGCCCTTCACCGCGGCGGCGGCCTCGGCCTCGTTGCGGGCCTCGCGCAGCTGGCGCTCCATGGCCTTCTGCTCGGTGACGTCGCGGACCACGTCGGTGATGCCGGTGATGGCGCCGGTCAGCGGATCGCGCTGCAGGCCGGGGCGGGACTCCAGCCAGATGACCTGGCCGTCCTTGCGGATGGCCCGGTACTCGACGCGGGTCGGGCCGTTGTCGTGGTGGGCCGTCATGTGGGCGATCTGCTCGACGACGATGGCGCGGATGTGCTCGCGGTCGTCGTCGTGGACGGTCATCATGCCCTCGCGGCCGACCAGCTCCTCGGGGGCGTAGCCCAGCATGGTGACGCAGGCGGGCGAGACGTACTGGATCACGCCGCGCAGGTTGCTGTGGACGATCATGTCCTGGGCGTTCTCGGCCAGTTGGCGGAAGCGCGCCTCGCTGCGGGCCGCCGCGGCGTTGGCCTCGGTCATGTCCTGCAGGATCTGGCGGCGGTGGCGCTGGATCGAGGCCACGGGCAGGCTGATGAAGATCGCCACGGCTAGGAACAGCTGCAGCACGATCGCCTGATCGGGCGAGCCGCTGGCCAGCAGGGTGATCGGGCCGTGGCCGGCCATGGTGAAGATCACCGCGACGACGGCCACCAGGGTGGCGCTCAGCGCCGCGCCCAACACCTCCAGGCGCCAGGCGACCAGCAGCATCATGGGCGGCACGATGAACAGCACGGGGCGGGGCTGGGTGAAGACGCCGACGGTCACCACCAGCAGCAGCAGCAGGCAGACGACGCCGGAGATCGAGAGGGGACGTTCGCGCAGGTAGTGGCGCACGCGCACCAGGGCCAGCAGGCAGGGCGTGATGGTCATCAGGCCCAGGATGTCGCCCAGCGACCAGACGCCGATATTGGCCGCCAGCACGCCGCCGCGCATGGCCGTGTGGATCGTGGCGGCGACCATGCCCGTGGCGATCGGCACGGCCAGGCCGCAGATCAGGGCGAAGGCGATCATGTCGCGCGCCCGGCCCAGGTCGACCTCCTGGCCGCAGATCCGGCGCATACCCCAGGCGCAGAGGAAGATCTGGACGATGTTGCAGCTGACCAGGGTGATGTTGATCGGCAGCAGGTCCTGGACGTGGGCGCCGGCGGCCAGGCCGCCCATGAGGCATCCCAGCAGGATCGCCGGCCAGTGGCGGCTGCGGCAGGACAGCAGGCAGGCCACGCCGAAACCGTTGGACAGCCAGATCGGCGCCACCTGGCCGTAGTTGCGGGGGAATTCGACGCAGAGATAGGCCAGCAGGGCGTAACCGACGGCCGCGATGACGGCCAGGGCCGCGGTCTTCAGGATGTCACCCCCGGTCCACCTGGACTTCGGCCAATCGAAATCTGGTCTTGCGGCGGTCGAAGAGGTCTCTGTCATCACCCTGCTTTCGCGGGTCGTCCAGCAATAGCTCAAGCTAAGACGATCGGCAGGGCATGAATAGATCGAAGGCCTTAAAGAACAGTGGCTTGCGGCGCGGCTCATCGCCGCGCCCCTGAGGTTGTATTCGACCTTTTACGACCCGAAACCCTCGGTCGTGACCAGGCGCGCGACTTCGGCGATCACCGCGTTGCGGCCGTCGTTGTCCAGGGTGGAGCGGCTGAGATAGGCGGTGATCAGCAGCGGCGGTTTCCCGGGCGGCCAGACCACTGCGATGTCGTTGGTGGTCCCGACCTTGTCGTCGCCCCAGCTGCCGGTCTTGTCGCCCACCTTCCAGCCCTTCTTCTTCCAATCAGCGGGCAGGCCGGCCCGCAGGCGCGCGTCGCCGGTCTGGTTGGCGACCAGCCAGTCGACCAACTGCCGGCGCGAGGCCGGCGACAGGACGGGACCCAGGGTCAGGGCGCGCAGGGTGGCCAGCATGGCGTTGGGCGAGGTGGTGTCGTGGATTTCGCCGGGTCTGACGACATTCAGCGTGGGCTCGTATTCGTCCAGCCGGGTGACCTTGTCGCCCAGGCCCCGCACGAAGGTCGTCAGGGCGGGCGGGCCGCCGAAGGACATCAGCAGCAGGTTGGCGGCGGCGTTGTCGCTGAGCGTGACCGTCGCCTCGCACAGGGCGCCGACGGTCATGCCCTGGCCGACATGCTTCTCGGTGGCCGGGGAGTGGGCCAGCAGCACTTCGCGGCCGTAGGGGATGCGGCGGTCGAGCCGCTCCTGGCCCTGGTCCACCCGCTTGAGGATCAGGCCCGCGACCAGCGCCTTGAAGGTGCTGCACATGGCGAAACGCTCGTCGCCCCGATAGGCGAAGGTCTTGCCGGAGGCGCTGTCCAGCACCGAGACGCCCAGCCGGCCGTGGCTGCGGGCCTCCAGGGCAGCGATACCTCGGCTAATGCCGCTGGTCAGGCGCGCCGTCGCGGCCGAGGCGGCGGGCGCGGCGAAGGAGAGGGCGGGCAGGGCGGAAAGGGCCGTTAACACTTGGCGTCGGTCGATCATCGGGTCCTCCATGGCGCGCAAGATGGTCGATGGGTGACCCCGCGATCAAACGATGATACTTCGCGCGAAACCCTAGAAAATTTTGGGTCAACGGGATGGAGGGGTTTGGATGAGCCGCGCGCAGCTTCCCCTCAACGCCCTGCGGGCCTTCGAGGCCTCGGCCCGCCATCTGAGCTTCACCCGCGCCGCCATAGAGCTGTGCGTGACCCAGGCCGCCGTCAGCCACCAGGTCAAGGGGCTGGAGCAGCGGCTGGGGGCGAGCCTCTTCCGCCGTCTGCCGCGCGGCCTGGCCCTGACCGACGAGGGCCTGGCCCTGCTGCCGGTGGTGCGCGACAGCTTCGACCGCATGGGCGACGTGCTGGAGCGGTTCTCGGCCGGTCGTGTGATGGAGGTGCTCAGCGTCGGGGTGGTGGGCACTTTCGCGGTGGGCTGGCTTTTGCCGCGCCTGCCGGCGTTCCGGGAGGCGCATCCGTTCGTCGACCTGCGCCTGTTCACCAACAACAACCGCATCGACATCGCCGGCGAGGGGCTGGACTGCGCCGTGCGGTTCGGCGACGGGGCCTGGCACGGCACCCAGGCCACGCCGCTGTTCGCCGCCCCGATGACGCCGCTGTGCGCCCCGGTCGTGGCCGAGCGGCTGAGGACGCCCGAAGCGCTGAAGTCGGAGATGCTGCTGCGCAGCTACCGCGCCGACGACTGGCCCGACTGGTTCGCCGCCGCCGGCCTGGCCCCGCCGCCGATCCGCGGCCCGGTGTTCGACAGCTCGTGGGTGATGGTCGAGGCGGCCATGCAGGGCGCGGGCGTGGCCCTGGCGCCGTCGATGATGTTCGCCCGCGACCTGGAGCAAGGCCGGCTGGTGCGGCCGTTCGCCCTGGAGGTGGGGGCGGGGATGTACTGGCTGACCTGGCTGAAGTCGCGGGCGGTGACGCCGGCCCTGGCGGCGTTCCGGGATTGGCTGACGGAGCAGGCCGCCTAGGATCGGGGACATGCCCTTGCGGCGTGTCCCCAACAGACGCGGTGCGAGATTTGGGGGACACGCACAAGCGCATGCCCCCGCGCGGGGCTAGGCGATCATCTCCGGATCGTTCCGCTTCAGCCACGCGGCGGCGTAGCTGCACAGCGGCACGATCTTCATCCCTTCGCCGCGCGCGGTCTGGGCGACCTGCTGCATCAGGCGGCCGGCGGCGCCGGTGCCGCGCAGGGCGGGGTCGGCCTCGACATGGGGGATCACCAGGCGGTGCCCGCTGCGCTGGTAGTCGGCGAAGGCGATCAGGCCGTCGACCTCCAGTTCGTAGCGGCTCTTGGCGGGGTTGTGGCTGAAGGCCTCGGTCATGACTCGCATATGGGCTGGACGGCGCGGGGCGCCAAGGTTGTTATGGGTCTGGGGGCTAACGCGCGAAAGAGGTGGGCGATGCGGTCTCTAGCGGTGTTCGTGGCGTGCGGAACCTTGGCGGCCCTGGCCGCCTGCGGTCAGAAATCCGAGACCAAGACGGCGGAGGCGCCCAAGGCGGGAACGGCGACGACCGCCGCGCCGGCCGCGCCAGGAGCCGCCGCGCCGGCTCCGGCGGCGACCGCCCCGGCCCCGACCCAATGGCCCAAGCGCAAGCCGGGCCTGTGGACCCAGACCATGACCCTCAAGGCCCAGGGCTTCACCCGCAGCTTCCGCTTCTGCGTCGACGAGACCAGCGACGAGAAGATGGGGCTGGACACCCAGGCCGAGGACAAGCGCTGCCAGCGCAAGTCGATGACCCGCGGCGCGGACGGCGGCTGGACGGTGGTCTCGACCTGCGACATGGGGCCGGGCGGCAAGACCGAGAGCACCATCCACGTCGTCGGCGACTTCAACACCCGCTACGTCATGGACGTCACCAGCGTCACCTCGGGCGCGTCCTCCCCGGCGATGAACGGCGAGCACAAGATGGGCATGACCGCCGAATGGTCGGGGGCCTGTCCCGCCGGTTGGACCGGCGGCGACGTCGAGATGCCCGGCGGCCGGCGGATCAACCTGCTGACCAAGGCGGTCTCGGGCGGCTAGGGGCGGCCGCGCACCGCATCAGCCCAGTCTCCTGGGTCCGGACAGCCTCTACGAGGCTTCCGGGATGACACCGATTGGGTGCGTTTGGGTAGGTCGCCCTAGACCAGCTCCACCGCCATGGCGGTGGCCTCGCCGCCGCCGATGCACAGGGAGGCCAGGCCCTTCTTGCCGCCGCGCGCCTGGAGGGCCGAGATCAGGGTGCACAGGATGCGCGCGCCCGAGGCGCCGATCGGGTGGCCCAGGGCGCAGGCCCCGCCGTTGACGTTCAGCTTGTCGTCGGGGATGCCCAGCTCCTGCTGGGCGATCATGGCGACCACGGCGAAGGCCTCGTTGACCTCGAACAGGTCGACGTCGGCGACGTCCCAGCCGGCCTTCTTCAGCGCCTTCTTCATGGCCGGCACCGGGGCGGTGGTGAACAGGCCCGGCTCGTGGGCGTGGGCGGCGTGGGCGGCCACCCGGGCGACGATCGGCAGGCCCAGGCGCTTGGCCACGCTCTCGCGCGTCATGACCAGGGCGGCCGCGCCATCGCTGATCGAGGAAGAGTTGGCGGCGGTGATCCCACCGTCGCGGCTGAAGGCCGGGCGCAGGGTGGGGATCTTGGCGGCGTCGGCCTTCAGCGGCTGCTCGTCCTGGCTGACGGTCTCGACGCCCTTGCGGGTGGTGATGGTCACCGGCGTGATCTCGGCGTCGAAGGCGCCCGAGGTCACGGCCTTCTGGGCCTTGGCCAGGCCCTTGACCGCGTAGTCGTCCATGGCCTCGCGGCCGAACTGGTAGGTGGCGGCGCTGTCCTCGGCGAAGGCGCCCATCAGCTTGCCGGGGGTGTAGGCGTCCTCCAGCCCGTCCAGGTACATGCTGTCCCACATCTGGTCGTGGCCGATGCGCGCGCCCGAGCGGTGCTTGGTCAGCAGGTAGGGGGCGTTGGTCATGCTCTCCATGCCGCCGGCCACGATGATCTCGGCGCTGCCGGCCGCCAGGGCGTCGTGGGCCATGATCGCGGCCTGCATGCCGCTGCCGCACATCTTGTTGACCGTGGTGGCCTCGACCGAGAGCGGCAAGCCCGCCCCGACCGCGGCCTGGCGGGCGGGCGCCTGGCCCAGGCCCGCGGGCAGGACGCAGCCCATGAAGATCTGCTCGACCTGGTCGCCCGCGACCCCGGCCCGCTCGATCGCCGCCTTCACCGCCGTCGCGCCCAGCTCGGTGGCCTTGGCCCCGGCCAACGCCCCCTGGAACCCACCCATCGGCGTGCGGGCGAACGAGACGATGACGACCGGATCGCCAGAAGGCTTGTAGGTCTCGGACATGGTTAGGCTCCACCCTTGGGGATTTTGCGGCGGAATAAACCCTCTTTGGCGCGTCGAGCGCAAGGGTTTCGCGCAAAAAGCGGGCGACGGAGGATGCGGATATCCCGCCGTCGCCGCGCAGTGCGCAACCGAGAGAGTCAATTGCTATAAAAAACCTACTCGCGTGGGTCTGCAAAAGCAACCCTTGCATTCCCTGGCGGAAGGCTTCACCTTCGCGTGATGGGCCGTACCGCCGACTACACCAACGAACGCTGCGCCATCGCCGCCACCCTCGAGGTCGTCGGCGATCCGTGGACCCTGCTGATCCTCCGCGACGCCTTCCAGGGCGTGAAGCGGTTCGAACAGTGGCAGGAACGGCTGGGCGTGGCCCGCAACGTCCTGGCCGCCCGCCTCAAGAGCCTGGTGGCCCACGGGGTGCTGGAGCCTCGCCGCTATTCGGAGCGCCCGCCGCGCCAGGAATACGTGCTGACCCCCAAGGGGCGGGCCCTGTCGCCGGTGCTGCTGACCATGGCCGAGTGGGGCGACCAGCACGTCTACGGCGTGGGCAAGGGGCCGGTGCACTTCGTCCACAAAAAGTGCGGCTGCGACTTCCATCCCAAGCTGGCCTGCGAGGCTTGCGGCGAGATCGTCGACGGCCGCGACCTGTCCCGGGTGATCCACGAGGAACAGGCCCTGACCGTCGGCGAGGCCCTGGAGGCCTCGATCGGGATCGCCGCCGAGTGAGCTACCGCTTCCACGTCCACCGGACCAAGCCGGCCTACCGGCTGGTGACGGCGGACGGGGCGGGGTTCCCGGACGGGACCGATCCCGAGGACTGGCGCTTCACCCTCGCGCGCCAACGCGCCGACACCGCCCCCGACGTGGCGCGGCTGGTCGACGAGACCGGCTACTGCCTGTTCAAGATCGGCCTGCGGTTCGACGAGATCGCCTGATCCCCGCGACGGGCCTGGAGCCTAGTCCTGTCGTTTTCCGAAGGACGGCTTGATCGGCGTCAGCGGCTCGGGCTCGAGCGTCGAGACCGGCGGGTCGCCGGGTGCGCGCGGCTTGGCGGGCGGGGGGCTCGGCTCGACCGCGCCCGGGCCTGGAGCCGGCGTGGCCGCCGTGCCGTCCCGATAGCCCTCGACGAACGGCGCGCCGGGGATCTCCAGCGCATAGATGTACGTGCCTCCGCACTCGCCGGTCGCGCCGTTGGCGTAGGCCGCGGCCTTCAGGCGGCCGGCGCGATCGGCGGGGAGCGCGCTCCGGGCGGCCGAGGGATCGAGCCTGGGGCCCCATTGCAGGTCGCCCAGCGTGTACCAGCCCGCGAAGACGGTTCCGCCGGCGGCGACCGGGAAGGTCGGCTGGCCCAGGCAGAAGTCGACGGTGATCCCGTCCCGCCGCATGGCCGACAGGCGCCACTCGCCCGGCGGGACGGCGAAGGCCTGGACGGTGTCGTAGGTCTCGCCGTCGGCCGGAAGCCATCTGGACGGCAAGGCGGCGACGAAGGTGTCGGGCGCCGTATCGGCGGGACCGGCGTGCGTCCGCCTGAAGACCAGCTGCTGGCCGGCCTGGAGCGTCTTGCCGGACAGGCGGACGAGCACCAGGGCGGCGTCCGCCGGCGCGGCGGCGACCTGTTCGGTCTTCAGGACCTTGACCGGCGGCGCGTCGCCGGCGGGCGGCCAGGTGAAGCTGACGGTCGTCGCGGGCTGGGTCGCCAGGCTCAGCGAAGGCTTCACGGGGCGGGCGCTGGGGGCGAACATCCGGGTCGAGCCCCAGTGGGCGTCGTTGGCGAAGGCGCGGGCGGCGGGGCTCGCCGGCCGAGGCGCGCCGACCTGGGACGAAAGCCATTCGGCCTTGGCGGCGCGCGGCAGGGCGGCCAGGCGGGCGCCCTCCGCCACGTCCACCTGGCGCACGTCCCAGCCGAGCACCACCATGCAGTTCTCGATGTTGGCCGCGTGGATGTTCTCGAAGACCATGCCGTCCAGGTCGTTGAACGCGCCCTTGCCGATGTCGGCCACGACCTTGACGGTGGCCGGGCCTTTAGGAGGGCCGCGGAACGACACGACGCCGGGCGGCGGGGGCGAGATGGTTCGGGCTGTCCGCTCGATGCAGCCGCGCAGCGCGGCGTCGTGGTCGGCCAAGGTCGCGCCCGCGCGGTGGAAATAGGTGTAGCCCGGCACGGTCGCCGTCAGGTCGGCCGCGAGAGCGCCGGTCGAAGCCGCCGCGAGCGCGACGGCCAGCAAACTCACGATACGCATGAAGCCCCCAAATCCCGGTCCGCAAAGTAGGGGCGCGCCGCGCGGGCCGCAATATCGGACGCCGGAGACGGCGGGCCTCGGATTCCGACGTTCGGTCGGAACCTCGACGCTTCGAATGCGTTCCAAGCCCTCGAGCGTCCAAGCCCTCGCGTGGGACGCTCGGGCGGGGGCGCCCGGTGTGCAGTGGGGTTCGCGTTGAGTGAAGCGAGGGAACGTGTCGGCGTGGTGGGTCCCGCCGGAAGCGTGTGCAAGCGGGTGTTGGACGTGCTGGGCGCGGTCCTCGTCCTGGTGTTCTTCCTACCGGTGGGCGTGCTGATGATCGCCGCGATCCGTTGCAGTCGGAGCGGGCCCGTCTTCACGTGCGAGCAGACCGTCGGCCTGGGCGGCGCGATCTTCGGCCGCTGGCGTCTTCACCGGCCGGCCGACGGTGAGACCGTGTTCGATCGGGCGCTCTGGCAGGCGGGGCTGGCCGATCTGCCCTCGGCGGTCAACGTCATCGACGGCGACATGTCGCTGATCGGGCCCAGGCCGCAGTCGCCGTCGCAGTATGTCAGTTTGAGCCAGGGGCTGCCGGATTACGCCCGGCGTCTGGAGGCGCGGCCGGGGATGATCTGGCCCCGCGCCGGCGAGGGCGAGCCGTCATGGAGCGCCGAGCTGGACTATGTGGCCCGATGGTCGGTGTTCGAGGACCTGAAGGTGGCGGGGCTGTACGCGGTCCAGGGCCTGTTCCGCGAGGAACAGGGCGTCGACTAGGTCAGCCCGCGACCAGCACGACGCCGGCGATCAGGCTGGCCCAGAGCGCCAGGTTGGCCACGATCACCGTCAGGCGGGTCAAGGAAACGTGCCGGTCCTGGTGACGCTTGTCAGTATAGGCGGCGGTAGCCATGGGCCTACAACTCCGAATTCTACAGCAGCGTCAAAAAGCTTGACGGCAGCACACAGTAGATACGCTCTAGATGCCATAAAAGTTTCGTATGTCACTCGCTCGCGACGTGAATTTTCGGTGCAGAGGGCAATTATTTTAGCGTGACTATTGGTCGGACGACGCCGTTTTGACGGCGTCGTCAATAATGTGCTGAAAAGTGCGGCGTTTGCTGGTTTTCGAGGCGTCGGCGAGCGAGGGGCGACGCTTAGAGCGCCGCCCGCTCGGTGGCCACGATGAAGCCGCCGCCCAGGACCCGCTCGGGGTCGGCGGGGTCGTACAGCACGCAGGCCTGGCCGGGGGCCACGCCTTCTTCCAGCACGTCGAACACCAGGCGCGGTTCCCCCCCATTGGGACCGTCGACCAGGGCCAGGCGGCCCGGGACGGGTTCGCGGGTCGAGCGCACGCGGGCCAGCACCGGCGCGCCGTTGGCGGCGGCCGCTTCCAGGCTGTCCTCGGCGCCGAGCCAGTTGCCTTCCTTCAGCGACAGCGCCTGGGTCAGCAGGGCCTCGCGCGGGCCGACGATGACCTGGCGCTTGTCGGCGTCGATCTTGACGACGAACAGCGGGTCGCCGACGGCGATGTTCAGGCCCCGGCGCTGGCCGATGGTGTAGCGGGTGACGCCCTCGTGTCTGCCCAGCACGCGGCCGTCCATGTGCACCATGTCGCCGGGCAGGGCGCCTTGCGGGCGGATCTTGTCGATCACCGTGGTGTACTTGCCCTCGGGCACGAAGCAGATGTCCTGGCTGTCGGGCTTGTCGGCGATCGCCAGGCCCAGCTCGGCGGCCACCAGGCGCACGGTCGGCTTGTCCATGCCGCCCAGCGGGAAGCGCAGGAAGTCCAGCTGCTCGGGCGTGGTGGCGAACAGGAAATAGCTCTGGTCCTTGGCCGGGTCGGCGGCGCGGCGCAGCTGCGGGCGATTGCCGCCGGAAGCCGGCATGGCGCGCTGCACGTAGTGGCCGGTGGCCATGGCCTCGGCGCCCAGGTCGCGGGCCACGTCCAGCAGGTCGCGGAACTTCACGGTTTGATTGCAGCGCACGCACGGGATCGGCGTCTCGCCGCGCAGATAGGCGTCGGCGAAGTCCTCGATCACCTGCTCCTTGAAGCGGCTTTCGTAGTCCAGGACGTAGTGCGGGATGCCGATCCGCTCGGCCGCCATGCGGGCGTCCATGATGTCCTGGCCGGCGCAGCAGGCGCCCTTGCGCGAGATCGCCGCGCCGTGGTCGTAGAGCTGCAGGGTCACGCCCACCACGTCGTAGCCGGCCTTGGCCAGCAGGGCGGCGGTGACGGTGGAGTCCACCCCGCCGGACATCGCCGCCACGATCCGCGTCCCGACCGGCAGGCCCACGGCCGCGCGCGCCTGCTCGACCGCGCGGTCCAGGGCGGAGGCGGTGGTCGTGGCGGTGTCCAGAAGAGCGATGTCGGCGTCCATCGCGGCCATATAGCGGTTCAGGGCCGGTTTTGCGAGATTGCGGGTGTCGCGGGCGGTGACGCCCCCTCCGTCACGCTGCGTATTCGCATCGCGCCACCTCCCCCGTTTCACAGGTGAGGAGGATTCCAGGCGGTCTCTCCTCCCCCGTGAAACGGGGGAGGTGGCGGGCGAAGCCCGACGGAGGGGGCGTCCCTCCGCCCAGCCCTACCTCAGCACGTTCAGCAGCGACGAGTTCTGCAGGGACGCGAACACCTGGGCCGAGGCCTGGACGGCCAGCTTGGCCGATTCCAGGCGGGTGACCGCCTCGGCCATGTCGACGTCAGTGATGCCGCCGACCATGGTGGTCAGGGTGTCGGCCTGGGCCGAGAGGTCGGTCTGGGCGGTCTCGAAGCGCTTCTGGTTCAGGCCGTTCTGGGCCTGGGCGATGGTCAGGTCCTTCTTGACGGTGTCGAAGGGGGCCAGCAGGCCCTGCAGGAACTGGCTCTGGGCCTCGGTCAGCTTGCCCGTGAACGGGCCGTTGGCGTCGACATAGGCCTGGACCTGGGCGAAGGCGCCGTAGACGCCCGTGCCCAGCTTGTCGGCCAACTGGCCCGTATCGACCGAGGTGGTGTCGTCGATGCGGTTGCTGGTGATGTACTGGTCGTTCGTGAACAGGGTGGCGATCGGCGGACCGGCGGTCAGGTCGGCCATGCTGGTGGCCGTGGTCGGCATGGTGTCGGACTTGGCGCCGGCGAACACGTAGCGGCCGTTGAACTTGCTGTTGAGGCCCTGGACCACGTCGCCGAACGCGCCGTTCAGCTGCTGCATCAGGGTCTCGGCGCTGCCGGCCGCGATGGCGTTGGCGATGGCGTCGCGAGCGTCCTGGGTGGCGTCGGCGATCTGGCCGATGCCGATGTCCTGGACGTCCAGGCGGTTGGCGACCAGCGAGGTCTGGTCCAGGAAGCCGGCGACCTTGGCCTGGGCGGTCTTCATGGCCGTCAGGACCTCGGCGTTCTTGGCGTAGCCCTTCAGGTCGTTGGCGTTCTTCTGGCTGGAGACCTGTTCGCCGGCGATGTTCTGCAGCACCTGCGCGCGCATCAGGTTGCTGGTCATCACGCCGAAGTTGCCGGAGGTGGAGACGCGGGTCATGGCTTAACCTCAAACGATATTGGTGAGGACATCGAACATGTCCTTCGTCGCCTGGATCAGGCGGGCGGAGGCGTTGAACGCCTGCTGGTAGGTGGTCAGGTTGACGAGCTCCTCGTCGAGGTTGACGCCCTCCTGCGACTGGCGCTGGGCGTCGACCTCGGTCTTGACGGAGTCGGCGGCTTCCTTGCGGCTGGTGGCCGAGGCGGCCTTGCGGGCGATCGAGCCGCTGAAGTCGGCGCCGTAGTTCAGCACGCTCTTCTTGGAACCGGCCGTGTCGCCGGCGTTGGCGAAGGTGGTGGTGCTGTCGCCGGCCTTGGCCAGGGCCAGGGCGCCGCGGCCGTCGCCGACCGCCAGGGCCGGCACGCCAGCCGCCACGGTCAGGTCCAGCTTGGCGAACGGCAGCTTGGCGGGGTTGGCGTCCATGGCCGGGTCGACCGAGTAGAGGCCGCCGCGGGTGCTGCGCTCGCTCATGCCCACGCCGAACAGCTGGCTGAGCGAGGGGCCGCCGACGCCGCGCTGGGTCTTGTCCTCGACCACCGACAGGTTGACCGGGGAGGCGCTGTTGGAGGTGAAGGTCAGCTCGCCCTTCGAGCCCAGGGCGAAGGAGCCGTAGAGGCCCACGCCCGAGTTGCGCGAGTTCAGGGCGTCGATGGTTTCCTGCATCGTGCCGGTCCCCGTGGGGATCGCCACCTGGATGTCGCGGATGCGGCTGCCGTCGCCGTCGGTCAGGCGCAGGGTGATGGTCTGGCCGGGGGTGAAGCCGCTCTGGTCGCCGGCCACCATGCCGGTCTCGTAGGGCGAGTAGCCGTCCGAGCGGATGATGTCGTTCAGGCCGAAGAACTGGGAAAAGCCCTTGCCGGCCTTGCTCGAGGGCGTGGTGGCGTCGTCGACGATGGCGATGCCGTTGGTCGCGGCCGTGGTGTTCAGGCTCAGCTGCCCGTTGGCGAAGGCCGCGGTGGCCGTGCCGCCCAGGGCGGTGTTCAGCTGGGTCAGGAAGTTGGTGTTGGTGAAGGCCGGGCCGGCCGCGCCGTTCACCGTCATGGTCCCGGCGCCGAAGTCGATGTCGATCCGCCGGACGATGGCGCTGTTGGGGTCGGTGATGGCGATCGTGGTCTTGCCGGTGAAGTTGGCGAAGGCCGTGTTGGCGTCCAGGCCCAGGTCCTTGCCGGTCATGCTGTTGGGCGCGGGGACCGAGCTGGCGGCGTTGGAGGCGCGGTTCATCTCCTCGGCCGCCCGGCTGACGAACTCGCCCAGCTGGTCGGAGAGGTTGGGCAGCTCGGTGTTGCGCAGCTGGAGCAGGCCCTGGATCTCGCCGTTGGTGACGGCCAGCGGCATGACCTGGCCGCCGCTGTTGGCGGTGACCACGGTGAGATAGCCGTTGGCCGGGCCCGACTGGTTGTAGGCGATCGTGGCCGGGCCGTTGCCGGCCAGGGTGACGCCCTCGCCCGAACGGACCATGACCCCGCCGTTGGCGCGGTCGCTGACCTGGATGTTCATGTAGGTCGACAGCTCGTTGATCAGTCCGCTCTGGACGTTCTCGGAGCCGGTGCCGTCGGCGCCCGCCATCTTGGCGCGGGTGATGTCGACGTTCAGGGCGTCGATCTGCTTGAGCAGGTCGTTGACCCGGTCGACGTCGGCGCCGATGCGGTTGTCGGTGTCCTTGATCTGGCTCGACAGCGACGAGGTGATGCGCTTGCTCTCGCCGAGGAAGTCCTCGACCTTGGTCACCGCGCTGCTGCGCAGCAGGGTCGAGGACGGGTCGTCCACGGCCATCGAGAAGGCGGCGTAGACGTCGTCCAGGGTGGCGAAGAAGTTGTCGGTCGCGCTGGGGTCGCCGAACAGCTTCTGGGCGTTGTCCATGGCGGTCGCGATCGCGCCCGTGCGCCCGGAGTCCGAAGCGCCGTTCAGGCTGGCGGCGGCCATGAACTTGTCGGTGGCCCGCTTGATGGCGTCGATGTTGACGCCCACGCCCATGCCGTTCGACACCAGGTTCGACTGGGCGATCGTCTTGCGGACGTAACCGGCGGTGTTGATGTTGGCGATGTTGTCGGAAACGACGCGCAAGCCGGTCTGGCTGGCCATCATCCCCGAGGTCGCGACGTTCAAGATGGTGTTCAACGACATGGTCTATTCTCCGGCCAGCTCGGCAAACCACGAACGGCACGACGCGACCTTGCCCGGCGAAAACTGCCGGGCGTTGCGGGGTTCGACCCCTTCGGCGATGTGCAAGCCATTGAAATTCATGGCAATTCGTTCCTGGCGTCGAGCGAGCGACAAGAACGTATGCGCAAGGAGGGCGCCAACTGCGGGTGGGACGCGACGACGCGGCAAGCCTGGTCCCGTTAACCCTGTTTGGCCCGGCAAAAAACGCCGTGGTCGGCCTATCCGAAGTCGTAAATGCAAGATTAAAATCAAATAAAACAATATCTTATGGCGTCGACACGAGTTGGCCCGGCGGTTGCTGAGGGATGGCCGGATCAAGGCGTGTCCTCTTCGGGCCGCCATCCTCCGTGGACCCAATCGACGCATGACCGCGATCGCTGCACCCACTTCCGTCCTGCCCCAGGCCCCGGCGATCGCCGGCGGCTATGACAAGGACGCGGCCGACGGCTTCGGCGCCCTGCTGGCCCAGGCCGGCGGCGCCAACGCCGCGAACGACAAGGCCCCCGTGCGAGACGCCGGCAAGGCCGCGGACCGCGCGCAAGACAATAAAGCCTCCAGCGCCAAGGCCGCCGACGCCAAGGCCGATGCGAAGGCCGACAAGGCCGATCGCGCCGCCGACGCTTCGGACAAGGCCGGCGACGCCAAGGCGCCCACCAAGGTGGCCGACGCCGACCAGGGCGACGCCAAGGCCTCGGACGCCCCGACCGCCGACAGCAAGACCGACGCCAAGAGCGACGCCGACACGACCGTCGCCGACGGCCAGGCGGCCGACGCGACCACCGGCCAGGCCGACGCCGCCGCCCTGGCGGCCGCCGCGGCCCTGATCGCCGCCATGCAGGCGCCGACGACCCAGACCGTGAAGACCGACGCCGCCGCCGACGCGACCGCGACGGCCGGCCAGGCTCCCGTCGCCGCCGACACCGTCTTCGCCCCGGTCGTCGCCCAGGCCGCCGCCGCCCAGGAAACCGCCGTCCCCGCCGCCGCCGCGGCGACGGACGCCGCCGAGACCGCTCCGGTCCTCGACCTGCCGCAGACGCCGGCCGCCTCGGCCGCCGAGTTGGCCGCCGCCGCCGCGGCCGCCGCCAAGGCCAAGACCGCCTCGAGCGCGCCGGCCGCCAAGACCGAGGCCCCCGCGCCGGCCGCCCAGGCCGCCGCGCCCGTCGCGACCGACGCCGCCGCCCAGGCGACCGCCGCCGCGCCGGCCGTCGAGGCCGACGCCGCCCCCGTCCAGACGGCCGCGGCCGCCCAGGCCGCCGCGCCGGAAGTCGCCTCCGTGACCGCCAAGACGGTGAAGGCCGCCGAGCCGAAGACCGCCTCGACCACGGCGACCGCGGTCGCCGCCGCGGTGGCCGAGGCCGCCGCCGAACCGGCCCACGGCCCGGTCGTCGCCTCGGCCCACGCCGCGACGACGGGCGAGGGCTCGACCCAGGGCGGCGCCCAGGACCAGGCCAACGCCCAGGGTTCGCCCCTGAAGGAAGCCGCGCCGGTCGTCGCCCAGGCCGACGCCCCGGCGACCGCCCCGACCTTCGTGGCCCCCGGCACCGCCGCCGCCCCGGCCCCGGTCGTCGCCGCCCAGCTGCCCAAGGCCGGCCCCGAGACGGTCAGCCACCTGACGACCGAGATCGCCAGCAAGGCGGTGGTCGGCAAGACCAGCCGCTTCGACGTGGTGCTGCAGCCGGAAGGCCTGGGCCGCGTCGACGTGCGCATCGAGATCGCCAAGGACGGCAAGCTGACCGCCGCCCTGAACTTCGACAACCCGGCCGCCGCCGCCGACATGCGCGGCAAGTCGGGCGAGCTGCGCCAGGCCCTGGCCGCGGCCGGCTTCAACGTCGCCGACAACGCCTTGAGCTTCGACAGCTCGAGCCAGAACCAGAGCGGTCAGAGCCAGAACGCCTTCTTCAACTTCCAGAACCAGCAGGGCGGCGACGGCCGTCAGGCCTTCCACGGCCGCGCCTTTCAATCGGCCCTGGCTGAAGACATCCCGCTCGCCCCGTCCGCCCTGCTGCCCGGCCTCCGCGTCGCCGAGGCCAGCGGCGTCGACGTCAGAATCTAGGAGAGCCGCCCATGGTCGCCGCCACCAGCAGCACCGGCACTAGCATCACGGACAAGATCAACAACTCGCGGAACTCGCTCGCCAACAACGAGCAGACGTTCCTCAAGCTGCTGACCACCCAGCTGAAGAACCAGGATCCGCTGTCGCCCACCGACACGACCCAGATGACCAGCCAGATCACCCAGATGACGGGGGTCGAGCAGCAGCTGGTGACCAACGACCTGCTGACGGCCCTGGTGGGCATGAACACCAGCGGCGGCATCAGCGACGCCGTGAACCTGATGGGCAAGCAGGTGACCGCCGAGACCGACAAGTCGGTGCTCAAGGACGGCAAGGCGACCTGGAGCTACACCCAGAGCCGCTCGGCCACCGGGGTCAAGATCGAGGTCATCGACAAGTTCGGCAAGACCATCCGCACCCAGCTGCCGGACGACATGTCGGGCGGCGACCACACCTTCGAGTGGGACGGCAAGAGCGACGACGGCACGGTGCAGCCGGCCGGCGGCGCCTACACCATCAAGGTCACGGCGACCGACCCCGAGGGCTCGAACATCACCACGACCTCGAAGGGCCGCATCGACGGCATCGTCACCAAGGTCACCAACGAGAGCGGTCAGAACATGGTCTGGATCGGCGACACCAAGGTGCCGATCGACTCCGTGATCGGCGTCACCGACGCGCCGGCCGCCAGCAGCTAGGCCGACCAACAAGATGATCGGGCGTCAGAATGACGCCTCTGGGACCCCCGCGGGGGTCCGAACGCAAACCGCGCTGAACCCTCAAACCCTTTCCGTTTTGAATTTCATCGCAGGATCACAGTCATGAGCATCAACAGCGCCATGCTCGCCGGGGTTTCCGGCCTGATCTCGAACTCGTCGGCCCTGGCCGCGATCTCGGACAACATCGCCAACGTCAACACCGTCGGCTACAAGCGCAGCTCGGCCAACTTCTCGACGCTGGTCACCTCGCAGAGCAAGAACGCCACCTACAGCGCCGGCGGCGTGAAGGCCCAGACCCACCAGTTCGTCAGCCAGCAGGGCCTGACCCAGGCCACGACCTCGAACCTGGACCTGTCGATCGCCGGCTCGGGCTTCTTCGTCGGCACCGAGAAGCCGGAAGGCCTGACCGCCACCGACACCCGCTCGTTCACCCGCGCCGGCTCGTTCCAGCTGGACAACCTGGGCTACCTGCGCAACGACGCCGGCCTCTACCTGCAGGGCTGGCTGGCCGATCCGGTGACGGGCACGATAACGCCCGACCCCTCGGACCTGACCCAGCTGTCGTCGATCAACGTCGGCACCGTCGGCGGCACCGCCGAGAAGACCACCCGCGTCGGCGTCAACGCCAACCTGCGCTCGGAACAGCCGGTCTCGGCCGCGGCCAACGCCGTGTCGACCAAGACCGCCCTGGTCGACAGCAGCGGCGCGACCAACAACTACTCGATCTACTACAGCCCGACCGGCAACGGTAACGAGTACGCCGTCGAGATCCGTCAGGCCGGCGTCGCCGTCGCCAAGGGCGTCAACACCTACGACCCGATCACCGGCCTGCTGACGGGCACCACCCTGCCGGGCACCGCGCCGAACGTGCAGATCGCCGCCGGCCCGCCCGCGGTGACCCTGACCCAGACCCAGCTGGGCCTGAACAACAAGACCGACGCGGTCAACAGCGGCGCCTACGACCCGGCGACCCGCTCGATGTCGGACTACGCCGAAGACCCGACCACGGGCGTCAAGCCGGACTTCGAGATCCAGATCCCGGTCTCGGACTCCAAGGGCGGCCAGCGCACCGTCACCCTGTCGCTGCTGAAGGGCCCCGGCCCCAACGAGTGGTTCGCCGAACTGCGCGCCAAGCCGGGCGACCTGGACAACAACACCAACGGCCTGATCAGCTCGGGCAAGGTCACCTTCACCACCGACGGCAAGCTGGCTTCGGTCGGCAACCTGTTCGGCGGCGTCACCCCGACCGCCATCAACATCGGCGCCTCGGACCCGGCCGTGACCAACCTGGCCCCGCCCGCCGTGACCCCGCCGCGCTGGGCCGACGGCCTGGGCATCGACGCCCAGGACATCCAGATCGACCTGGCCAGCGCCGCCGGCGGCTTGACCCAGTACAACAGCCAGTCGGTGGTCCAGTCGGTGAACACCAACGGCACGGCCTTCGGCAACCTGACCAACATCGAGGTCGACGACCAGGGCTATGTCTCGGCGATCTTCGACAACGGCGTCACGCGCCGGATCGCACAGGTTGCGATCGCCACGTTCTCGAACCCCAACGGATTGAAGGGGGTGAACGGAAATGCATATCGCGTCACCAACGAAAGCGGCACCTATAGCTTGAAGACTCCGGGACAGGGTGGAGCGGGCGTGATTGCTCCGTCCACGCTGGAAGCTTCGACGGTCGACCTGTCGACCGAGTTCACGGGGTTGATCACGACGCAAAGAGCCTATTCGGCTTCGTCGAAGATCATCACCACCGCTGACCAGATGCTAGAAGAGCTTCTGAGCATTAAGCGGTAATTACAGGTCTTAACTGACCTTAATTACCCTGTGTCACATTGATACATCACAGGAGTAGGGAGAAAGCCTCGTGTTTCAGTCTTTCTTTACTATTGGAATTAAGCGCCTGTTATTTCCCGGCGCGTATGTTCCTCTCCAACAGTGATGGTTGTGGGAAAGGCGTAAAGCCATGTTGCAGCAGCAGCGCACGAACAGCCGGGGTGAGAAGTACGTGATCGGTCCGACCGGCGCGCCGCTGACTCTCTCCGACTTGCCGCCTCCGGAAACCCAGCGTTGGGTGATCCGGCGCAAGGCCGAGGTGGTGGCCGCCGTCCGCGGTGGTCTCCTCTCGCTCGACGAGGCGTGCGATCGGTACAAGTTGACCAACGAGGAATTCCTCGCCTGGCAACAATCGATCGACCGTCACGGCCTGGCGGGTCTTCGGACCACGCGGCTTCAGCAGTACCGCTAGTCGGCGGGCGTTGAAGCGTAAGGGAACGCCGGGGTTTCACCCCTCCGGCGAGCCCAGTTGTACAGATCGGCGGCCGCGTTCCCCTGGGACGCGGCCGCGACCTTTTGGCGCCCCCGCCACCCCCTTGGCGCCCCCTTTTGTAAACGACCCGTTTACCTTGCACTGGGTAAATCCTGCCTAGCGACGGCGTGCTCCGGCGCGTGTGGCTAAGCGTCCTCGTCGGGAGGCCGTTCAGGGTTTGGGGCGTAGGTTGGACAAGTTCCTCGGTGCGATTCAACGATTTGGCGTCGGTCGTCTGGCCGCCCTGATTGGCGTCGCCGCGGGCGCGATCGCCGTGATCGCCGCCGTGATGATGATGATGAGCAAGCAGCCCAACGAGCTGCTGCTGTCGAACGTCGACCCCAAGGAATCCGCCGCCGCCACCGCCGCCCTCGACCAGGCGGGCATCAAGTACGAGACCAAGGCCGACGGCGCGACGATCTATGTCGCGCGCGACAAGGTCAATTCCGCCCGCCAGCTGATCTTCACCAAGGGCCTCGTGACCTCGGGCTCGGTCGGCTACGAAATCTTCGACACCTCCAGCGCCCTGGGCCAGACCGACTTCGTCCAGCAGCTGAACCGCCAGCGCGCCCTGCAGGGCGAGCTGGAGCGCACCATCCAGGGCTGGGACGGCGTGCGCGCCGCCCGCGTCCACCTGGTGATCCCCAAGCGTCAGCTGTTCGAGGAAGACGCCGAGAAGCCGACCGCCGCCGTCACCATCAGTATGGGCCGCGAACCGTCGGCCGACATGGTCCGCGCCGTCCAGAACCTGGTGGCCGGTTCGGTCGCCGGCATGAAGCCCGACGCCGTCAACGTCATCGACCAGCACGGCAAGACCCTGTCGGCCGGCAGCGACGAGAGCCTGGCCGGCAAGCTGGCCCAGGACGCCAAGAGCGAGGCCGAGGGCCGCATCGCCAAGACGGTCAAGGACATGATCGACGGCGTACTGGGCCCGGGCAAGGCGCGCGTCAACGTCACCGCCGATCTCGACCTGAACCGCGTCACCACCCAGGAGCGCAAGTTCGATCCGGACGGCCAGGTCATCCGCTCGGAAAGCACCAACGCCAACGACGCCAGCGAGACCAAGAACGACGACACCGGCGGCGTCACCTCGACCCAGAACATCCCGGGCCAGACCCCGAACGGCTTCCAGCCGCTGGGCTCCAAGTCCAACAGCAACGAGAGCGTCACCAACTACGAGATCTCGGAAAGCACCACGACCACCGTCCAGGAGCCGGGCAAGGTCCGCAAGGTCGCCGTGGCCGTGGCCGTCGACGGGATCGTCGCCCCTCCGGGCAAGGACGGCAAGCCGGGCGCCTACACCCCGCGCACCGCCGCCGAGATGGCCCAGCTGGAGCAGCTGGTGAAGACCGCGGTCGGCTTCGACGCCTCGCGCGGCGACCAGGTCTCGGTGGTCAACGTCCGCTTCCCGCAGCCCGAGGACCAGGGCCTGGGCAAGGCCGGCCTGCTGGACGGCATGGACAAGAACGACCTGATGCGCATCGCCGAGCTGGGCGTGCTGGCGGTCGTCGCCCTGCTGATCCTGTTGTTCGCGGTCCGCCCGTTCCTGAAGAGCCTGATGAGCCCGCCGCCGACCCCGCTGGGCATGGCCCTGGCCACGCCGCAGGTGACCCGCATGGTCACCCTGTCGGACGGCACCACACAGGAAGTCGTCATCGACCAGTCGGGCGAGGCCATCGCCATCGCCGGCCCGGTCAGCGACATGGACCAGCGCATCGACATCGCCAAGATCGAGGGCCAGGTGAAGGCCTCGTCGATCAAGCGGGTCTCCGAGTTCGTCGAAAAGCACCCCGAGGAATCCGTCGCGATCCTCCGCTCCTGGCTGCACGAGTCGGAGTAAGCGATGAAGACCTCCGTCAACGACGTGAAGAAACTCGCCGGGCCGGAAAAGGCCGCGATCGTGCTGCTCGCCCTGGGCGAAGAGCACACCGCGATCTGGGAAGCCCTGGACGACGAAGAGATCAAGGAAGTCTCCCAGGCCATGGCCGGCCTGGGCACGGTCTCGGCCTCGGTCGTGGAAGAGCTGCTGGTCGAGTTCGTCTCGGGCATGAGCTCGACCGGCGCGATCATGGGCTCCTACGAGCAGACCCAGCGCCTGCTGGCGTCGTTCATGCCGCAGGAGAAGGTCGACCAGCTCATGGAAGAGATCCGCGGTCCCGCGGGTCGGACCATGTGGGACAAGCTGGGCAACGTGAACGAGGCGGTGCTCGCCAACTATCTGAAGAACGAATACCCGCAGACCGTCGCGGTGGTGCTGTCGAAGGTGAAGAGCGACCACGCCGCGCGCGTGCTGGCCTCGCTGCCGGAGGACTTCGCCCTGGAATGCGTCACCCGCATGCTGCGGATGGAGCCGGTCCAGCGCGAGATCCTCGACAAGATCGAGCAGACCCTGCGCACCGAATTCATGTCGAACCTGGCGCGCACGTCCAAGCGCGACAGCCACGAGATGATGGCCGAGATCTTCAACAACTTCGACCGCCAGACCGAGGCCCGCTTCATCGCCGCCCTGGAAGAGCGCAACCGCGAGGCGGCCGAGCGCATCCGCGCCCTGATGTTCGTGTTCGAGGACCTGTCGAAGCTGGATCCGGGCGGCGTCCAGACCCTGCTGCGCGCCACCGGCAAGGAACAGCTGGCCCTGGCCCTGAAGGGCGCCTCGGACAAGCTGCGCGAGATGTTCTTCTCGAACATGTCGGAACGCGCTTCGAAGATCATGCGCGAGGACATGGAAAGCATGGGCCCGGTCCGCCTGAAGGACGTCGACCAGGCCCAGGTCGCCATGGTGCAGGTCGCCAAGGACCTGGCCGCCAAGGGCGAGATCATGCTGGCCGGCGCCGGCGCCGAAGACGAACTGATCTACTAGGGGGATGGCTGAATGACCGACATGACCCCCCGCCGCTTCACCTTCGACACCGTGTTCGACGACCACGGCGGCATGACCGCGCCCGCGCGGGTGAAGAAGAACTTCACGCTGGAGGAGCTGGAGGCCGCCAAGGCCGAGGCCTACGCCGCCGGCGAGCAGTCGGCCGTCGCCCAGTCCGAGCGCGAGGCCGCCATGGCCCTGAACGCCATCGGCCAGGCGATCCACGGCGCCTTCTCGACCCTGACGGCCGTGGCCCACGAGCACCGCGAAGGCTCGGCGATGCTGGCCCTGGCCTGCGGCCGGGCCATCGCCGACGCGGCGCTGGACCAGTTCCCGGCCCAACCCGCCCAGGCGGCCCTGACGGCCCTGGCCCGCGAGGTCGAGGCCAGCCCGAAGCTGACCGTGCGGGTCGCCCCGCACCTGGTCGAGCGCACCCAGGCCGCCCTGGAGCAGACCGCCAACGCCATCGGCTTCCCCGGTCAGATCCTGGCCCGCGCCGATGCCCACCTGCCGGCCGCCGCCTTCGTCCTCGACTGGGGCGACGGCCGTGCGGCCTTCGACCCGACCGACGCGGCCGCCCGCGTCACCCAGGCCCTGGAAGCCGCGATCGCGGCCGAAGGGCTCCACGCCGAACCCCTTCTGCCTAGCGAAAGCTGACCGCCATGTCCGAAGACAACCTCACCCTCGACGAATTCGGCGGCACGATGCTGGCCTCCGAGATGCCGGTCGAACTCAGCGACAAGATCGCGTCCGACCTGGCGCCGGTCTTCGACGTGCCGGTCAACATCTCGGCCGTGCTGGGCCGGGCCCACATGTCGGTGGCCCAGCTGCTGCAGCTGTCGGCCGGCTCGATCCTCGAGCTGGACCGCAAGGTCGGCGAGGCGATCGACATCTATGTGAACAACCGCCTGGTGGCGCGCGGCGAGGTCGTCGTCGTCGACGAGCGCCTGGGCGTGACCATGACGGAAATCATCAAGGACGGCGACGCCGCCGGCTGACCGTCGGCGACGTCGAGTACCGCTTAACCAGTTGAACTGCCGGGGCGGCATAGCCCCAACGGAGATAGAACGATGCGCCTCCTGGTCGTCGGAAAACTGAACGGACAGCTCTCGGTCGCCGTGAAGATGGCGATGAACACCGGGGCCAAGGTCTCGCACGTCGAGACCACGGAAGCGGCGACCCACGCGCTGCGGGCCGGGCAGGGCGCGGACCTGATGATGGTCGAGTACACGCTCGACATCGCGGGCCTGATCGCCACCAACGAGTCCGAGCGGATCCGGGTGCCGGTGGTGGCCTGCGGCGTCGACGCCGACCCGATGCGGGCCGCCGCGGCGATCAAGGCCGGGGCCAAGGAGTTCATCCCGCTGCCGCCGGACGCCGAGCTGATCGCCGCCGTCCTGGCCGCCGTCACCGACGACAACCGCCCGATGATCGTCCGCGATCCGGCGATGGAGAACGTGATCCGCCTGGCCGACCAGGTGGCCCCGTCGGAAGCCTCGATCCTGATCACCGGCGAAAGCGGCTCGGGTAAGGAAGTGATGGCCCGCTACGTCCACGCCAAGTCGCGTCGGTCGAAGGCCCCCTTCATTTCGGTCAACTGCGCCGCCATCCCCGAGAACCTGCTGGAAAGCGAGTTGTTCGGCCACGAGAAGGGCGCCTTCACCGGCGCCGTGGCCCGCCGGGTCGGCAAGTTCGAGGAAGCCAACGGCGGCACCCTGCTGCTGGACGAAATCAGCGAAATGGACGCCCGCCTGCAGGCCAAGCTGCTGCGCGCCATCCAGGAGCGCGAGATCGACCGCGTCGGCGGCCAGAAGCCGGTCAAGGTCGATATCCGCATCCTGGCCACCTCCAACCGCGACCTGGCCCAGGCCGTGAAGGACGGCACGTTCCGCGAGGACCTGCTCTACCGCCTGAACGTCGTGAACCTGCGTCTGCCGCCGCTGCGCGAGCGCCCGGGCGACGTCATCACCCTGTGCGAGCACTTCGTGAAGAAGTACTCGGCCGCCAACGGCATGCCGGAAAAGCCGATCTCGGCCGAGGCCAAGCGCCGGCTGATCGCCCACCGCTGGCCGGGCAACGTCCGCGAGCTGGAAAACGCCATGCACCGCGCGGTGCTGCTGTCGCCGGGCGCCGAGATCGAGGAATTCGCCATCCGCCTGCCCGACGGCCAGCCCCTGGCCCCGGCGCCGGACGTGGCGGTGGCCCGCGGCGCCCAGATGGCCGCCGACGCCGTGTCGCGCACCTTCGTCGGCTCGACCGTCGCCGAGGTCGAGCAGCAGCTGATCATCGACACCCTGGAGCACTGCCTGGGCAACCGCACCCACGCGGCCAACATCCTGGGCATCTCGATCCGCACCCTGCGCAACAAGCTGAAGGAATATTCCGACGCCGGCGTTCCGGTGCCGCCGCCCCAAGGCGGCGTCGCCGCCGCCTAATGGAAAGTCTTGGGCGGGGTGGCCGCGGCCTGATCTGGATGAACTCCGTTCGGGGGCCGCGACCATCGGTCCGGCGCCCGACATGGCTAATTTCGATTAAGACCCTGGCGGGTTCGCGCAAATCGCTTCATCGCGGATTCAAGCTCCACTACGGGATCTAGGATTTGAATGGCTGACGCCGCCGTCCCCAAGGCCGCAACCTCCATCCCCAGCCCCAAGGCGCTGTGGGAAGGGATCCTGCGCGGCGAAATGGGACTGGCCCTGGGCGTCGTGGGCATCATCGTCCTGCTGATCATCCCGGTCCCGCCGATGCTGCTGGACCTGCTGCTGGCCATTTCGGTGACGGGCTCGGTCCTGATCCTGATGACGGCGGTGCTGATCAAGAAGCCGCTGGAATTCACCTCGTTCCCGACCGTCCTGCTGGTCGCGACCCTCTATCGCCTGGGCCTGAACGTGGCCTCCACGCGCCTGATCCTCGGCCATGGCCAGGAGGGCTCGCACGGGGCCGGCGCGGTCATCGCCGCCTTCGGCAACCTGATGATGCAGGGCAACTTCGTCATCGGGGTGATCGTCTTCATCATCCTGGTGGTGGTGAACTTCATGGTTGTCACCAAGGGTTCGGGCCGGATCGCGGAAGTCGCGGCCCGCTTCACCCTGGACGCCATGCCCGGCAAGCAGATGGCCATCGACGCCGACCTGTCGACCGGCCTGATCGACCAGGACACCGCCAAACAGCGCCGCAAGGACCTGGAGGCGGAATCGACCTTCTTCGGGGCCATGGACGGCGCCAGCAAGTTCGTGAAGGGCGACGCGGTCGCCGGCCTGATCATCACCGGCATCAACATCGTCGGCGGCATCCTGATCGGCGTCGTCCAGCACAAGATGCCGATCGGCGAGGCCTCGGCCTCCTACACCATCATGACCATCGGCGACGGCCTGGTCAGCCAGATCCCGGCCCTGATCATCTCGATCGCCGCCGGCATGGTCGTGTCCAAGGCCGGCGTCGAGGGCAGCGCCAACAAGGCCCTGACCACCCAGCTGGCCATGAACCCGGTCGCCCTGGGCATGGTCTCGGCCTCGGCCGGGGTGATCGCGCTGATCCCGGGCATGCCGATCATCCCGTTCGCGGCCCTGGCCGCCGGGGCCGGCTTCCTGGCCTATCGCCGCGCGACCAAGGCCAAGGAGCCCGAGCCCCTGAGCCCGGCCGAGCTGGAAGCCGCCGCCGCGGCGGCCGAGCCCGAGGAGGAGCCGATCAGCGCCTCCCTGGCCATCGACGACGTCAAGATCGAGCTGGGCTACGGCCTGCTGACCCTGATCAACGACCTGGACGGCCGCAAGCTGACCGACCAGATCCGCGCCCTGCGCAAGACCCTGGCCACCGAGTTCGGCTTCGTCATGCCGCCGGTCCGCATCCTGGACAACATGCGCCTGGCCAACCAGGGCTACGCCATCCGGATCAAGGAGATGGAGGCTGGGACCGGCGAGGTGCGCCTGGGCTGCCTGATGGCCATGGACCCGCGCGGCGGCCAGGTGGAGCTGCCCGGCGAGCACGTGCGCGAGCCGGCCTTCGGCCTGCCCGCCACCTGGGTCGAGGAGGCCATGCGCGAGGAGGCCACCTTCCGCGGCTACACCATCGTCGATCCGGCCACCGTGCTGACCACGCACCTGACCGAGATCCTCAAGGAGAACATGGCCGACCTGCTCTCCTACGCCGAGGTGCAGAAGCTGCTGAAGGAGCTGCCCGAGGGGCAGAAGAAGCTGGTCGACGACCTGATCCCCTCGGTGGTCAGCGCCACGACCATCCAGCGCGTCCTGCAGGCCCTGCTGAAGGAGCGCGTGTCGATCCGCGACCTGCCGCAGATCCTGGAGGGCATCGGCGAGGCCGCGCCGCACACCGGCTCGGTGGTGCAGCTGACCGAGCAGGTCCGCGCCCGCATCGGCCGTCAGCTGTGCTGGGCCAACCGCGGCGAGGACGGCGCCCTGCCGATCATCACCCTGTCGGCCGAGTGGGAGCAGGCCTTCGCCGAGGCCCTGGTCGGTCCGGGCGAGGACAAGCAGCTGGCCCTGGCCCCCTCGCGCCTGCAGGACTTCATCCGCGGCGTGCGCGACGCCTTCGACCGCGCCGCCATGGCCGGCGACAGCGCGGTGCTGCTGACCAGCCCCGGCGTGCGGCCCTATGTCCGCTCGATCATCGAGCGCTTCCGCGGCCAGACCGTGGTGATGAGCCAGAACGAAATCCACCCCCGCGCCCGCCTGCGCACCGTGGGGATGGTCTAGGCAAGGCCGGGGACATGCGCTCGCGCGTGTCCCCAACAGGAAGCGCTGCGCCAGACTTGGGGACACGCACAAGTGCATGTCCCCGGCCGCCCGTGTCGCGAGCCGCCCTCAGGCCTTTCGCCCAGAAATCGCCTGGAAACGCCCAGAAATGGTCACGGGTTGTTACTGACTATTTCGGAACCGTTGCCGATAGGTCGCGTTCGTTTTGCCAAGGCGGGGGCCTTCACGACGGAGCGCTACTGATGAAAACCAAGATCGCCATGTTCGCCGCCGCCGCGACTGTTTCGCTGGCCGGCGCCGCTTTCGCCCAATCGACGGCCCCGGCTCAGACGCCGCCCGCCGCGACCACCTCGACCACCACCACGACCACGGCTCCGGCCCAGTCGACCACGCCGGCCGCCCCCGCGGCGACGACGGCTCCGGCCGGTCAGGCCGCGCCCGCCGCGGCCCTGCCGGGCGCGCCGACCCAGTCGACCACCAGCAGCACGACCAGCACCACCAGCACCGCCGCCGACGCCGACGCGGCCGGTACGCCGTCCTCGGCCAACGTGGCCCTGGACCTGAAGGTCGGCTCCGAGGTCAAGGACCCCTCGGGCGCCGTCGTCGGCACGATCGCCGGCACCACCACGGGCGCGGACGGCGCCACCAACGTGGTCGTGACCAGCGGTGAGAAGAAGTTCGCCCTGCCCAAGGCCAGCTTCAGCGCGGCCGCCACCGGCGGCCTGCAGACCACGGCCACCAAGGCGCAGATCGACGCCACCCTGGCCGGCGCCAAGCCTCAATAGGCTAGCGTCGTCCCCAACGATCGTCGGCTGACGATCAGCGAGCCCGCTCGGCATTGCCGAGCGGGCTTCGCGCTGCTAGCGATGGGGCCAGTACCCGGCGGAGCTCCCGCTGACATGAGGGGTGTCGGATGGCTCCGGCCAGAAATTCCAGGACGAGTGGTTCGAGCGGTCTGTTCTGGGACCTGCTGACCTTCGACCGTCTCGTCACCGGGCCGGTGATCCACCTGATCTACTGGGCCGGCCTCGGGGTCGTGGCCCTGTTCGCGTTCTCGGTGGTGGGCGCGGCCGTCGGCTTGGCCCTGAAGGAGCCCGGCCTGCAATCGCTGCTGCTGGCCTTCCCCGTGCTGGTCGCGGGCCTGCTGGTGGCCGCCGCGATGGTGCTGCTGTGGCGCGCGTTCTGCGAGTTCTACGTCGCCATCTTCCGCATCAGCGAGGACCTGCGCGCCCTGCGCCAGGCCAGTGACGCCGACCACGCCGTGGCCTCCGTCACCCGCCCCCCGAGCTCGGCGCCGGCTCCCAAGCCTGCGACCGAATAACGCGGTATACGAAAATTCACCCTCAAGCTTGAGGGCAGGGGTCTTCCCCGGCGTCTAAGCGTCGAGGAGGCGTATTTCGTCTCCTGCTGGAGACGCATGTTGGCCGCTGATCAAGAACCCCACCTCGTCGACGTCCACGTGGGCGGCCGCATCCGCATGCGCCGCAAGGCCCTGGGCCTGAGCCAGACCCAGCTGGCCGACAGCGTGGGCATCACCTTCCAGCAGCTGCAGAAGTACGAGCGCGGGACCAACCGCGTCAGCGCCTCCAAGCTCTACGGCATGGCCGTGACCCTGCAGACCTCGGTCGCCTGGTTCTTCGAAGGCATGCCGCCGCTGGAGACCGATGACGGCGACCGCCGCGCCATGGCGGTGCGCCGCTTCATGGCCACCGAGGAGGGCGTGGAGCTGGCCTCGCTGGTGCCGCAGCTGCCGATGGCCCAGCGCCTGCAGATCCTGGCCCTGGCCAAGACCCTGAGCGTCGACAACGACGACGACCGCGCCGCGGGTTAGGCGCGGAACGCCGCGACCAGCGCCGCCGCGCCCGCCTTCGGCCGCCCGGCGTTGTCGAACACGGCCGGCGCGTCGCCGGCGTTCTCGGCCGTCAGCCACGAGTCGCGGTCGCGCAGGCCCCACAGGGTGAAGGCGAAGCGCTGGCGCTGCGGCAGGGCCATGAAGGCCTCGGCGGTCTCGGCGTAGACGGCGGTCTGGCGCCGCAGCAGCTCGCCGCGCGACAGCAGCTTGTTCTCCGACCGGGTCAGCGAGACGTCCAGTTCCGACACGTGGATCGGCAGGCCTAGGCTCGCCAGCTCGCGGATCATGCGGGTGATCTTGCCGGGCGCGATGTCGGCCGCCACGTGCATCTGGGTCCCCAGGCCCGTCAGCGGCGCTCCCGAGGCCAGCAGCCGCTCGGCCAGCTTCAGGAAGGTGGCGCGCTTGGTGTCGTTGTATTCCAGATTGTAGTCGTTCAGCAGCAGGGTCGCCTGGGGATCGGCCTCCCGCGCGGTGCGATAGGCCAGGGCGATGTGCTCGAAGTCGCCCAGGCGCTCAGACCACAGGCTGCCCCGCCAGCCGTTCCCGTCCTCGGCCACCGCCTCGTTGACCACGTCCCAGCCGACGGCCAGGCCGCGATAGCGCTCGACCACGGCCAGGATGTAGTTGCGATAGGCGTCGGCGAAGCCGATGCGGTTCTCGTCCAGCCGCTGGAAGGCCTCGGGCGCCTGGGCGTACCAGATCAGGGTGTGGCCCAGCAGGCCCATGCCGTGGGCGCGGGCGAAGGCGGCGATGCGGTCGGGGGCGTCGAAGCGGAAGGAGCCGTCCGGCTGGACGATGTACTCCATCTTCATCTGCCACTCGGCGGTCAGCTGATTGGCCTGGCGGGCGATCAGGGCCGCCAGGGCCGGGTCGTCCAGGTGCAGGGCCTGGACGCAGGTCCCGATCCGGAACGGGGCGACGGTCTTCAGCGGGGGCAGGTCGGCAGGGACCGACTGACTCTGCGCGTCCTTGGCGCCGCAGGCGGACAGGGCCAGGGCCGAGCCGACGACGGCGCGGCGGGAGTAGAGCCCGCTAGCGGCCACCGACCGCCGCCCGGCGCAGGCCCAGCTCGTCCAGGGCCGCGGTCTCCAGCTTGCCGACCAGCTTGGCCTTGGCGACCTTGGCGGCCTCGGCGACGTGCTCGTACTTCTTGAGGTTCTCGAAGGCGTGGGCCAGGGCGTCGCGGGCGCCGGCCTCCTCGATCAGGATCTGGTCGATTTCGAGCAGGGTCTGGTCGCGGCGGATCTTGGAGCCCTGGCGGAAGCCGATCATGTACCAGCCGGCCTCGACGTCGCCCTGGGCCTGCATGGCCTCCAGCTCGGACTCCGCGTCGATGGTGGCGACCTTCATCTCGGCCGCCTGGCGGCGCTCGACGATGTCGGCCAGCCGCTTCTGCAGGGTCTCGACCTCGTGGTTCGAGATGCGGATCAGGGAGTCGGCCCACTTGGTCATTACGCGGCTTCACTCTGCAGGATGTGGGCGAGGTGGCCGAAGCTGTCGTCGAGGCTGGTGGCCTCGTCCGGGCTCTGGCTGAGGAAGGCCTCGACGGCGGGGTTCAGGCGGATGGCGCGGTCGATGATCGGATCGGCCCCGGCGCGGTAGGCGCCGATGCGGATCAGTTCTTCCATGTTCGAATAGGCCGCCAGGCTCTGGCGGGCCATCTTGACCACCTCGCGCTCCTCCAGCGTCTGGCAGCCCGGCATGGTCCGCGAGATCGACTTCAGCACGTTGATGGCCGGGAATCGGCCGCGCTCGGCGATCGATCGCTCCATGACGATGTGGCCGTCCAGGATGCCTCGGGCGGCGTCGGCGATCGGCTCGTTGTGGTCGTCGCCGTCGACCAGCACCGTGAACAGGGCGGTGATCGGGGCGGCCGTGGTGCCGTCGGCGCGGATCGGACCGGGACCGGCCCGCTCCAGCAGCTTGGGCAGCTCGGTGAAGACAGTGGGGGTGTAGCCCTTGGTGGTCGGCGGCTCGCCGGCGGCCAGGCCGATCTCGCGCTGGGCCATGGCGAAGCGGGTGACCGAGTCCATCAGGCAGAGGACTTCCTGGTCCTGGTCGCGCAGGAACTCGGCGATGGCCAGGGTCATGTAGGCGGCCTGGCGGCGGGTCAGGGCCGGTTCGTCCGAGGTGGCGACCACGACGATGGCGCGCTTGAGGCCTTCCTCGCCCAGGGTCTCCTCGATGAACTCGCGGACCTCGCGGCCCCGCTCGCCGATCAGGCCCACCACGACGGCGTCGCAGGTGGCCTCCTTGGCCAGCATCGACAGCAGCACCGACTTGCCCACGCCCGAACCGGCGAAGATGCCCAGGCGCTGGCCGCGGCAGGTGGTGGTGAAGACGTTCATCGACCGCACGCCCAGGTCCAGGCGCTCGCCGACGCGGCCGCGGGCGTGGGCCGGCGGCGGCGGGGTCTTCAAGGGGTAGGGGACGTCGCCCTGGGGCAGCGGCCCCAGGCCGTCGATCGGCTCGCCGAAGGCGTTGATGATGCGGCCCAGCCAGGCCTTGGTCGGACGGACCACGGCGCCCTCGGGCATGATCTTGATCACCGCGCCGGGGGCCACGCCCTCGACGGGGCCGAACGGCATCAGCAGGGCGCGGGTTTCGCGGAAGCCGACGACCTCGGCCGGCAGGGTCGGCAGGTTCAGGCGCTCGATCTCGACCCGCGCGCCGACGGCGAGACGGGTCAGCCCGCCGCGCGCCTCGATCAGGAGGCCGTTCACGGCGGCGACGCGACCGAAGACGGTCAGCGGATCGATACGTTCGACGGCGGCGATCAGGCTACGCAAGCACAACTCCCGACGGCTCGAAGCCAAGCTTTGGGCCTCTCGCGTTAATGGGGAGTGAAGTAGAGGCTTATGGTTAATCGGCTCTTGAGGATTGTGGTTAGGCTGGGGCCTGCGTCCTTATGACCGACCCATATTCTGACCCGCTCATCCCGGCGAACGCCGGGACCCGGATCCCATGGCGGTGTGGCGGATTGGAAGAGCGCTGAGTTCATGGCGTCAGCCTCCAAGCCATTCCATCTGGGTCCCGGCATGCGCCGGGATGAGCGGGTTGTGAGGGTTAGGGCTTGGTCCCCAGCTCGGCCTTGAAGAACCCCACCACCTTGGCGTCGAAATCCCTGTGGAAGGCCGTGCGGTCGAAGTCCGGGGCGCTGTTGCAGATGGCCGGGACGTTCTTGCGGGTCCAGGCGTCGCAGGGCGCCAGGAAGTCGAAGTGCCGGGCCCCGGGCACGAGGTGGAACTCGGTCGAGGCGGCGGGCAGGGCCTTCAGCACGGCCGTGGCGTGGAACGGGTCGGGAAGGATCTCGTCGTCGGACGCGCGCCACAGCTGGACCGGGGCCTTGAGGCCCGCCAGGGTCTGCTCCCGGAAGGCGTAGCCCAGGGCCGGGGCGGCCGAGACCACGGCGCGGATGCGGCTGTCGTGCACCCAGGGCGCGGCGGCCTGGGCGGTGTTCATCGGGACCTTGGCCAGCAGCTGGCAGTCATAGTGCGTGGGATGGTCCCGGCAGTGGCTCGGGATGCGGCCGAAGTCCAGTTCGCCGCCGGCCGCCGCCAGCACCGTGAAGCCGCCCGACGAGAAGCCGAAGGCGCCGACCCGGTCCGGGTCCAGCCGGGCGTGGTCGCTCCAGTCGGCCAGCATGTAGTCGATCAGCACGTGCAACTGGCGCGGGCGGTCGACCAGGTCGGTGGCGTGGCTCTGGTCCTTGTAGTTGTCGCCGGTGTGGGTCAGGGCGGCGACGACGAAGCCGGCCTTGGCCAGGGCGACGGCGGTGTCCCAGTGGCCGCCGAACCAGCCGCCGTTGCCGTGCGACATGACGACCAGCGGCAGGTGGTCGCCGGCCAGCGGCGCGCCGAGCGCCAGGGGCTGGTCGCCGAGATTGGGCGGCGGGGCCTTGGCCGGGGTGTCGGTGGGGTACCAGACCCCGACTTCGATGGGCGCTCCCTTGGAGTCGGGCACGGAGACCGTCTTGAAGCCGACGTCCGCGGCGGCGACGGCGGGCGAGGCCAGGCAGGCGAGGGCGAGGCACAGGACGGTGAGGCGTGGAAGCAGGCGGGGCATCGGGAGCTCCGAAGTGGAAGGAAGACCCCTCGGATGCGGCGGCCCGCGAACCTTCGCCATGCCCGATGCGTGAACGGGCGAATGGGTTCGCGAACCGGCGATCGGTCGGTATAGAAGCGGCATGACCTCCAAGGCCGCGCTCTTCGGCGCTCCCCGAGACTGGGCTGTCGACATCGCCGTGGCGACGGCGGTGGGCGCCTTCCTGGGCGTGGTCGGGCCCTATGGCAGCTTCTTCAACGGGCCGCTGATCGTGCGGCTGGCCTATTGGATCACCGCCATGTGGATCGGGGTGGCGGTGTTCGGGGTGGGTGTGCGGCTGGCCCTGGCGATCGGCTGGCGCTTCGGCCTGCCCGCCTGGTTCATGGCGGCCGTGGCCGCCCTCGTCGGGGCGGCGGTCCAGACCCTGATCGTCTCGCGCATCGCGGTGTGGCTGTGGCCCCAGCTGTCCGACTTCACCCCGATGGTCTGGTTCGGCCAGTGCCTGGCGATCTCGATCCCGCTGGTGGGCGGCTACATCTTGCTGCGCCCGCGCCTGCTGGGCTCAGAGGTCGGGCCCGCGCCGGGGCCGGTCGCCGTCGAGGAGGCCCCCGCGCCCGTCGTCGGCCCGGTGCTGTGCCTGCGCATGGAGGACCATTATGTGCGGATCTGCACGCCCGGCGGCTCGCGTCTGGTGACCGGCCCGTTCGAGCGCGTGATCGCCGGCATGGCCGAGGAGGGGATGCGGGTTCACCGCTCGTGGTGGGTGGCCCGGGCGGCCGTCACCGGGGTGGTCGCGGACGGCCGCAATCTGCGCCTGACCCTGAAAGGCGGCCTCGCGGCGCCGGTCTCTCGCGCCTCGGTGGCCAGGCTCCGGGAGGCCGGCTGGCTGGCCCCGGAACCCGTCGGCGAAAAATAGGGTGAAACCCGCCGCGACCGGACGTCGCGGACCGCCCGCGGCCAGGCTCGCGGCGACGCTCCGAAGCCTCCTGTGAAGCCTGTAAATTTCTCGCGACAGAACGCCGCAATCTCGCCTCATAGGTGAACGGCGAAGCCGTCCTGGAGGGGTGAAAGCGGAGCAATCTGGCCCTTTACAAGTCCGGGAAATCAAGCAGTTCCGGCCAAAAGGAATCGTCTTGACGGACTGTCCACAGGCCCCTGCGACCAATGTGCCAACCGAGTCGTTGACCGCTTGCGCCCGATTCGCAAATCAGATTAACCATTTCTCCAACGAGATCGTTCACCAATTAACCTGTCTTAAATTAACTGTCCGGCAGAGTGCAGGACGGGTTTCACCGGCGGATTCCGCCTAGCTGTCGAATATTGCCGCCGAAGGGCGGGGAGGGCTGCATGCGCGTACTGTTGATCGAGGATGACAGCGCCACCGCGCAGACCATCGAGCTGATGCTGAAGTCTGAAGGCTTCAACGTCTACACGACGGATCTTGGCGAAGAGGGCGTGGATCTGGGCAAGATCTATGACTACGACCTCATCCTGCTGGACCTGAATCTGCCCGACATGAGCGGCCTGGATGTTCTGCGCACCCTGCGGGTGGCGAAGGTGAACACGCCGATCATGATCCTGTCGGGCAGCGCCGAGATCGACACGAAGGTGAAGACCTTCTCGGGCGGCGCCGACGACTACATGACCAAGCCCTTCCACAAGGACGAGATGATCGCCCGCATCCACGCGGTGGTCCGTCGTTCGAAGGGTCACGCCCAGTCGGTCATCAAGACGGGCGACATCATCGTCAACCTGGACGCCAAGACGGTGGAAGTGAACGGCAACCGCGTTCACCTGACCGGCAAGGAATACCAGATGCTGGAGCTGCTCTCCCTGCGCAAGGGCACGACCCTGACCAAGGAGATGTTCCTCAACCACCTGTACGGCGGCATGGACGAGCCTGAGCTGAAGATCATCGACGTCTTCATCTGCAAGCTGCGCAAGAAGCTGGCGGCCTCGGCCCAGGGCAAGCACCACATCGAGACGGTCTGGGGCCGCGGCTATGTGCTGCGTGACCCGAACGAGCAGGTCAACGCGGCGTAATCGCCAGCGGAAGAAACCCGAAAAGTTGAGCGCCCGTCTCTCCGGAGGCGGGCGTTTTCCTTTGTGAAGACAGGGCTTTAACCCTGTCCGTGACAAATCGCCCGAAGCACCGAATAGTCCTTGCCCGAACCTGGCGTCATCCGCCATTTTCCGGCGCGAGGTTTGCTGGGGGGCATCCCAGCCGTGTCATTTTGAACGTGCGCGGCATCAGTACCAGTCGGGGCTTACCAGTCGGGGGCTTGATGCAAGAATTCGATCCGAGGCGGCCGACCCTGCGTCTGGCCCCGAAAGTCTTCACCGCGATCGCCGGTCTGGCCGCCCTGGGCCTGGGCTGGAAGCTGACCGCGACCGATGCGCCGGTCCAGGTGGTCCAGGCGCCGCTCGACGCCAACGCCCTGGCCGCCCTGCAGCACGCCGCCTTCGCCAGCGCCGAGGCCCAGCCGGGCTTCGAGCGTCCGGAATCGATCCCGGTCAAGGTGCGTCCCGGCGAGACCCTGGAAGGCGCGGTCCTGCGCACCGGCATCGCCCCCAACGACGCCCACCAGGTGGTCACCGCCCTGCAGGGCGCGATCGACACCGTCAACATCAAGGCCGGCATGGCCTTCGAGGCCGCCGTGGCCGAGCGCCGCAACGGCCGCGCCGGCTCGGCCCGCCTGATCGGCCTGAGCATGCGCACCGGCCCGTCCTCGACCCTGACCGTCTCGCGCACCTTCGACGGCGCCATGAAGCTGCGCGAGCTGGAGGAGAAGGTCACCGACGAGACCAAGGTCGCCTGCGGCAAGATGGAGGGCTCGTTCTACGAGAGCGTCTCCGACGTCGGCGGCACGCCGGCCATCGTCAGCCAGGCCGCCCAGCTGTTCTCGCACAAGATCGACTTCTCGCGCGACATCCACGAGGGCGACCAGTTCTGCCTGGTGTTCGGCCGCAAGGTCACCGAGAGCGGCCGCACGGTCGAGGCCGGCGACCTGGAATACGCCGAGGTGAAGGGCCAGAAGTTCTACGCCTTCGACCGCGACGGTCCCGACGGCAAGCCGCAGTTCTTCGACGAGCTGGGCAAGAACATCAAAGGCTTCCTGCTGCGCACGCCGGTCGACGGCGCCCGCATCACCTCCACCTTCGGCCAGCGCAAGCACCCGGTGCTGGGCTACACCCGCGCCCACCAGGGCGTGGACTTCGGGGCCGGCACCGGCACCCCGATCCTGGCGGCCGGCGACGGCGTGGTGCTGGAGGCCCGCCGCTGGAGCGGCTACGGCAACTGGCTGCGCATCCGGCATTCGGGCCAGTGGGACACCGGCTACGGCCACATCTCGCGCTACGCCCCCGGCATCCGCCCCGGCGTGCATGTGCGCCAGGGCCAGGTGGTGGCCTATGTCGGCGCCACGGGCCTGGCGACCGGCCCGCACCTGCACTACGAGGTCTGGCTGAACGGCAAGCGCGTCAATCCGATCGGCGCCAAGGTGCCCCAGGGCACGATCCTGGCCGGCGGCGAGCTGACCCGCTTCAAGGCCCAGCGCGCCCGCATCGACCACCTGCTGGCCGCCGGCGGCGACGCCGTCGAGGACAAGGCCGCCCCGAAGCTGGCCATGGCCAGCCTGGACAAGGGCAAGGGCCCGGCGCTGCGCTAGGGCTTACTGGAGGACGGGCATCCAGACGCCGTCCAGGCGCTGTTTCAGTTCCATATTGCCAAGCCCGTCGCGCCGATCGGCGGTTACGGTATGGGCGTATCGGGAACCGTCGGAGTCCAGGACGCAAACGCGATAAGGCCGCCCCGCCTCCCTGGGCAGGCCTTCTCGCATGCGCCAGGGACCGAACCATAGCTTCCTGACCTCGACGAGGCGCTGATCCCGGTTCGCCGCGAACCGGTTGATGGCCGCCAGATCGTCGGACGGCGCAGGTCTGGACATCCGCCAGATCGTCGGGCCGACAAGCAGCGCGACAAAGGCGATGCAACCGCCTGGAAAGACCAGCCAGGAAAGGATGTCGGCGAGGAGGGCGTCCATTCGCCCAATGGTGACGGTTCGAGAGACCTCTGCCAACCCCGACGGCCAGAGCTTGACCATCGCCGCCGCCCGCCGCATCCCTGGACGATGAAGTCACTGCCCGCCCTCAAGCCCGACTCCGAGGACATGCTGCATCTCGACGCCCTGCGGATCGTCGGGGCGCTGATGATCGTGGTGTTCCACTTCAACCGCTACATCAACCTGGATGGGCGCTGGCAGGTGGCCGACGACATGATCAAGGGCTTTTCCCTGATCGTGGACCTGTTCTTCCTGATCTCCGGCTATGTCATGGCGGCGATCTATACCGGCCGGCTGACCAGCTGGAGCAAGTACGGGACCTTCCTGAAGAAGCGGGTGGCGCGGCTGGGGCCGCTGCATTGGGCCACGATGCTGGTGTTCATCGGCGTCTGGGCGGCCGGCGCGATGCACTGGGGCGGCGACGTCGACCCCAAGCGCTACGATCTCGCCTGCATCGTCCCCAACGTGCTGTTCGTCCACGCCTGGCATACCTGCCATTCCCAGACCTGGAACTTCGTCAGCTGGGCGATCAGCGCGGAGATGGGCCTCTACCTGGCCCTGCCGCTGCTGTTCTGGATCACCGGGCGCGGGCGGATCGTGACGGCCGCCGTGGCCGTCGCCAGCTTCGTGGTGCTGCTGCTCAATCCCGACGGCGAGATGCCCTTCCACCAGTGGACCTGGAACTTCGGCGTGCTGCGCGCCGTGCCGGGCTTCCTGCTGGGCATGCTGGCCTTCCAGCTGCGCGAGCCGCTGGGCAAGCTGCCCTTCGCGCGTTTCTGGATGTGGGGCCTGCTGGCGGTGTTCCTCGTGGCCTCGACCTTCCGGATCGAGCGCACCCTGCTGCTGCTGATCGTCTACGCCCTGGGCCTGGCCGGCGTGGCCGCCGACGCGGCCGGGACGCAGGGCGGGGTCAGCCGCCGGCTGGCCCCCTGGGCCCAGCTGAGCTTCAGCCTCTACCTGCTGCACCCGATCGCCCTGAAGATGGGGATCAACTGGGTGGGCGTGGCGGGCTGGGGCCTGACCGGCGACGCCCTGCGGCTGTGGGTGCTGTTCTGGGTGCTGGCCCTGATCCCCGCGGCCTATCTGTCGCTGGTGCTGTTCGAGCGCCCGGCGCGGGACTGGATTTCGGGGCTGGGCGCCAAGAAGGAACCCCTCTCTCATTGAGAGAGGGAGGGGCCCGCCGCGCAGCGGTGGGAGGGTGAGAGGTTTCACCGCTGGCCGGGTTGGCGCCATCGTGCGGACATTGGGAACGTCCGCGAAGAGGGAAGCTGAATCTAGCTTCCTGGCTTCCGAAGCAAGGTCCAGGTCGCCCATCCAAGTCCGATCAGGAACGCCGCAATCCCCACGAGGATGATGTTGTCCTTCGTTGGTTCCGACGCTCCCAGCGCGCTGCCGATGTTGACCGCGAGGATCGTCAAACCGAATGGCAACCCTATTGCCAGGATCAGCGTTTGGCGGCGCGTATAACGCTTCATTCCGTATTCCCTCCGTTCAGCCCAGCTCTAACGAACATTCCGAAGGTCCACCATGGATCGACAGCAGAGTTAGGCACGCGCCTGGCGGCGGTCCCCGCGCCCTGCCGACATGCCGGCCGGCGGTGTAACCACTCACCCTCCCATGGCTTCGCCATGGGCCCCTCCCTCTCTCTAAGAGAGAGGGTTCAAGCGAGGCTATCCACCCACGCCGGCAGCTCTGAAATCGACCCCAGCTCAACATACCGCCCATGATCCTTCGGCGCCGTCGCCGCCTCGTGCGCCCAGACCAGCGGATACGGGATCAGGGCCGCCCAGGCGCCGGCGTCCAGTGCCGGGATGATGTCGGACTTCACCGAATTGCCGGCCATCACCGCCTGCTCCGGCCCCGAGCCGTGGCGGGCGAAGACCCGGCGGTAGGTGTCGGCGTCCTTCTCCGAGACGATCTCGACCGCGGCGAACAGGTCGCCCAGGCCCGAGGCGGCCAGCTTCTGCTCCTGGTGCAGCAGGTCGCCCTTGGTGATCAGCACCAGGCGGTAGCGCTCGGACAGCGTCGCCAGGGCCTTCTCGACGCCGGGCAGGGGCTCGACCGGCTCGGTCAGCATCTCGCGGCCGGCGGCCAGGATCTGGCGGATCACGCCGATGCTGACCTGGCTGTCGGTCAGGTCCATCGCCGTCTCGATCATCGACAGGGTGAAGCCCTTCGCCCCGTAGCCGTAGAGCCGCAGGTTGCGCTTCTCGGTCTCGGCCAGCTTGGCGTCGATCTGGGCCTCGTCGCCGTAGGGGGCCAGCAGTTCGACGAACCGCTTGTGGGTCAGGCGGAAGATCGTCTCGTTGTGCCAAAGGGTGTCGTCGGCGTCGACGCCGACGGTGGTGACGGGCATTGGGGCTCTCCGGGTCGAAGCCGGGTGATACGCCGCATCGGGCGTCCAGACCAAGACGTCGCGTGCGGCCGTCGCGGCGCGCGCGTCAGCCTTCCTCGCCTTCGCCCTCGCCGTCCTGGGCCAACTCGCCGTCGCCGCGGAACGTGCGCTCTTCCAGCTTGAGGCGTTCTTGCTCGAACCGGTTGGTCAGGTGGAGCATCTGCTCCGTCAGGTTCGCCGACACGGCCGAGGCCGGTTCTTGGGCGGGATCGTCATAGGAATCCGACATGCAGGCTTACAGACACAGTTAGGGCGCCCCCGCCCATGCATCAGCAAACGATGTCGGCTGCCCGACGTTCCTAGGGTCAAGCTAGGTTTTTCGTCCTGGAACCGAGGCTAGAACCACTGCGTCACGAAGATCGCCGCGCTGACCGGCACGGCCGCCACGAGCATCACGCGCAGGCCCGTCTCGACCAGGCCGAACCAGCCGGCGGCGGGAACTGGGGCGATGCGGGCGACGAGGGTGCTCATGGGTCTGCTCCTTGGAGCTTGACTGTAGGCTCCAAGAGATTAACGCGCCGCCGTCGCCGACGGATGCGTTCCTGCGACAAGTTGTTCCAGCTGTGGCGCCGAAGCGACGGCCAGGGCTTAGGCGAAGGTCTCAAAGCGTTGTCATCCCGGAAAGCGCGCAGCGTTTGTCTGGGACCCAGGGGCGGCTGCACGGCTTTCGCCCGGTCCCCTGGGCCCGGACAGCCTCTGCGAGGCTTCCGGGATGACAACCTTTTTGGAAACGCACCCCTCCCGAAAGGGCGAAGCGAGGGCTAGACCCAGGACGGCGGCGACTGCCGGGTGTCCGGCGCCGCCGGTCGCGCGGCGTAGACCCGGTGGCCCTTGTAGACGCGGCGCAGCGAGGCGGGGAACCGGTGCAGGGCCCCGGCGGGACGGATGGGCCGGGCCGAGAAGTCGCCGCCGCAGTCGGGGCAGACGCCCGAGAATCGCGTTTCCACGCACGCGATGCAGAAGGTGCTCTCGAAGGTGCAGATCCGCGCGTCCGGGCTGTCGGGCGGCAGGTCGCGATCGCAGCACTCGCAATTGGGACGCAACTCGAGCATGGGCCGTCCTCCCGTGTTCTTGTGCTTATTGTGGCGCTTAGCCCTTCCAGCATAAGGGCTCGGGGCGCTCCCGCGCGAGGGGACTCTTTCACCGATCACGGGAATGTGGGGCCAAGCTCCGACTCCCGTGATCCAGGGGGTTGACCCCCCCGTCATACCCCCCTAGACACGCCGCCGTTTGCGCGGCGGGTTGGGGTTACTCCCGGCCCGCCTTTTTGCGAGAATGACCGGCCATTCTGGCCCCGCGTTTAGGAGGCGCTTTCCGAGATGTCCCAAGACCTTCTCCCCCCTCCTGTTTTGCTTAAGGGCGTCACCGGTATCCTGGCCCTGGCCGACGGCACCATCCTCCAAGGCGTGGGTTGCGGCGCGACCGGCGATGCGGTCGGCGAGGTGTGTTTCAACACCGCCATGACCGGCTACCAGGAGATCCTGACGGACCCCTCCTACATGGCCCAGATCGTCGCCTTCACCTTCCCGCACGTGGGCAATGTGGGCACGAACGTCGAGGACATCGAGCAGATGGCCGGCGGGGCCGAGACGGCCGCCCGCGGCGCGATCTTCCGCGACGCCCCGACCGACCAGGCCAACTGGCGCGCCGACAGCGACTTCGACGGCTGGATGAAGCGCCGCAACATGATCGGCCTGGCCGGCGTCGACACCCGCGCCCTGACCCGCAAGATCCGCGAGACCGGCATGCCGCACGGCGTGATCGCCCACGCGCCCGACGGCCAGTTCGACATCCCCGCCCTGGTCGCCAAGGCCAAGGCCTGGGCCGGCCTGGAAGGCCTGGACCTGGCCAAGGACGCCTCGACCACCCAGACCTTCACCTGGGACGAGGGCCTGTGGTCGTGGCCGGAAGGCTACGCCAAGCTGGACAAGCCCAAGTACGAGGTCGTGGTCCTGGACTACGGCGTCAAGCGCAACATCCTGCGCGCCCTGGCCCATGTGGGCGCGCGCGCCACGGTGGTGCCGGCCAACACCTCGGCCGAGGACATCCTGGCCCGCAATCCCGACGGCGTGCTGCTGTCGAACGGCCCGGGCGACCCGGCCGCGACCGGCGAATACGCCGTGCCCGAGATCAAGAAGCTGGTGGCCAGCGGCAAGCCGGTGTTCGGCATCTGCCTGGGACACCAGATGCTGGCCCTGGCGGTGGGCGCCAAGACCGTGAAGATGGAGCAGGGACACCATGGGGCCAACCACCCCGTGAAGGACCTGACGACCGGCAAGGTCGAGATCGTCTCGATGAACCACGGCTTCACCGTCGACAGCGCCTCGCTGCCGAAGGCGGTCACAGAGACCCACGTCTCGCTGTTCGACGGCACCAACGCCGGCATCGCCCTGACCGACAAGCCGGTGTTCAGCGTCCAGCACCACCCGGAAGCCTCGCCCGGCCCGACCGACAGCCTCTATCTGTTCGAGCGCTTCGCCGGCCTGATGGACGCGGCGAAGTAGGCTCGCCCGTAAGGCTCAGCTTACACAAAACGACTTCCAGACTGTCATGCCCGCATCACGCTCCCCGCCGGGGAGCGTGATAGCGTCCTCGCGTTCCGGTTCACCTGCGACCCTTACGCGAGGATCCCATGACCTATGAACGCATCGGCGGCGAGGCGATCGCCAACGCCGCCCTCGACGACTTCTTCCAGCGCGCCCAGGAAGACGACCTGCTGGCCCATCTGGTCGGCCCGGTGATCTCGCCGGGCGTGCGGGCCTTCATGGCCGCGGCGCTGGACCTGGACAACAACGACGAGACCCGCCTGACGCCGGCCCTGGCCTGGCTGTCGGAAGAAGGGCTGGAGGACGACGACCTCGACCACATGGTCGGCCATCTGGTGCTGGTCCTGGAGGCGCGCGGCGTCGACGACGAGGTGACCGCCCAGATCGCCGACCGCGCCGAAGCCCTGCGCGACGCCGCCCTGGGCGTATGGCCCGAGGACGACGAGGAAGAGGAGGACGAAGAGGACGAGGTGGCGGCCTGATCCTCCCCCTGTGGGGGAGGTGTCGGCGCAGCCGACGGAGGGGGGAGTGGTCGGCAAGCGACCACAACCCGGACCTTCGATCCTAGTACTCCCCCCACCGATCGCTGCGCGATCGCCTCCCCCACAGGGGGAGGGACTTAAGTCCCGAACTGCGTGAACGGGACCTTGTTGAACAGCTCGCGCTCGGCCCCGCGGGGGTCGTCTTCCAGGCGCGAGACGGTGTCGAACACCATGGTCTGGCGGCGGGGCAGCTCGTAGGGCTGCCAGTTGGGCAGGGACGAGGTGTTGGGGTTGCCCGTGCGCGCGAAGGCGATGAAGGCGTCGGCCAGGGTCTCGTGCATGGCCACGGCGTCGGGGCCCGAGCCGGTGATCACGCCGGGCGCGTCGAAATTGCCGAACACCAGCTGCATGTCCAGCGTGTGGGGGGCGCCCCAGAAGCCGCCGTCCTTGGGCGCGCGCCAGTTCAGCTGGTAGGCCCAGGCGGGGGCGCCGGCCTTGGCCCGTTCCTCGTCCTGGATGATCGCCGCCTTCCAGGAGCGGCCGGCCGTGGCCGCCGCGAAATAGACGTCCGACGGCGTGTAATCCGGATAGATCTTGCGGTAGGCCGCCACCACCGTGGCCGGGTCGATGTCGACGCGGGCGTTGAACTGGCTGGGCAGCTTGGCGATCACCTGCTCCCAGGTCAGGTTCATCAGGCTCTTGTCGTAGCCGACGAAGCCGCGCACCTCGTCATGGGTGTTGCCGCACATCATCGGCACCGACAGCCCCACCGGCGAGGCGTCGGGGAAGAACGGGTGGCGGGTCAGGGTCCGCTCGTCCAGCACCGGGCCCATATAGACCCCGCCGCTGCCGGCGATCGGATCGACGGCCTTCAGGCCGTTCAGGAAGGTCTCGGCGGGCAGGGCGCGCAGGCCGGCCAGGTCCTGGACCCCCAGCTTGTCGATGAAGCCCTTGGCGCGCTTGGTGGCGTTGAACGGGCCGGCGGCGGTGACCTGCTGGCCGCTCATGGTGGCGGCGCGGTGGAACAGGCCCTTGGCCGTCGGCATGGCCATCAGGGTGGCGATCTTGGCGCCGCCGCCCGACTGGCCGAACAGCATGACATTGCCCGGGTCCCCGCCGAACGCGGCGATGTTGTCGCGCACCCACTGCAGGGCCAGGACCAGGTCCATCTGGCCGACATTGCCGCTGTCGGCCACCGACGGATCGTCGAACAGGCGGGCCAGGTACAGGTAGCCGAAGGCGTTGAGCCGGTGGTTGACCGTCACCACCACCACGTCGCCGCGCTTGGCCAGCTTGGTCCCGTCGTACCAGGGGCTGGCGCCCGAGCCGGTGTTGTAGGCGCCGCCGTGGATGTAGAACATCACCGGCCGCTTCACACCGTCGGCCAGCCCGCCCTTCTTGCCGGCTTTGGCGGGGGTCCAGACATTGAGGAACAGGCAGTCCTCGCTCTGGCTCTCGCCGTCCTCGCCCTTGCCCTGAGGGCAGGCCGCGCCATAGGCCAGGGCGTCGGCGACGCCGGTCCAGGGCTTGGGCGGCTGGGGCGGCATGAAGCGTCCCGCGCCGCCGGTGTCGGCCCCGTAGCGCAGGCCCTTGAACACCTGGACGCCTTCACCCGCCGCGCCGCGCACCTTGCCGTAGGTGGTGGTCACCACCGGACCCGGCTTGGCGCTCGCGGCCTGGCCCAGGCTGGGCGCGAGGCTCGCGGCGGCCGCCGCGCCTCCGGCGATCAGCAGCTGGCGACGGTCGAGGTCGTTTGGGGCGTCCATGGGCTTCCTCCGGCGTCTTGGCGGCGCACTAGCGGGATAGAAAATGACACCGGTGACAAGGTGCGAAAACCCATTTTCCGCATACCCCGTGACGAGCGGATTTGAGATAGGTCAGCCCTTCGCGTGGGTCGCCACCCAGTCGACGATCACCGCCAGGGCCGCCGGCGCCATGGTCTCCTCGATCGCGCCATAGCCGGGAGCCTGGCCGGGCGGCACGGTCTGCAGCAGGTGGTTCAGGCCCGGCAGCTCCTGGATCGTGGCGTCGGGATTCTGGGCCAGGGCGGCGCGCATCGGCGGCAGGTTGATGGCTGGAATGACGTTCAGGTCCTGGCCGCCATTGACGTCCAGCACCGGGCATTTCAGCGCCTTCAGGTTCGGGACCGGATCCGCCGCCAGGAAGTAGCGCATCCAGGGCAGGGACAGGAAGGCGGCCTTGCGCTCGGCGGCCGGTTCCGGCGTCCCGCCGGCCACGAACAGCGCCTTCAGCTTGGCGGCCGCGGCGGCCTGGTCGGGCTCGGCCTTGACGATCTCGTAGGCGGCGCGGTTCTCGGTCGAGGCGGCGTCGACCTTGGCCAGCGGCGCGCCGTGGGCCAGCATCAGGGCGCGGGTCTGGCTCAGCAGCACCCGTTCGCCGTTCACGCCCGGCCCGCCGATCATCGCCACGAAGGCGATGCGCGGATCCTTGGCCGCCACCATCGGGGCGATCAGCCCGCCCTCGCTGTGGCCGATCAGGCCGACGCGGCCGGGATCGATGTCCTTGCGGGTCCGCAGGAAGGCCACGCCGGCCTCCACGTCGGTGGCGAAGTCGGCGCTGGTGGCGGCCATCAGCGTCTTGCCGGCTTCCGAGCCGCCCACGCCGCGGTCGTCGACCCGCAGCACGGCCACGCCCCGACGGGTCAGGGCGTCGGCGATCAGCAGGAATGGTTTGTGGCCCTCGATGGTCTCGTCGCGGTCCTGGCTGCCCGAGCCGGTGATCATCAGGGCCACGGGGAAGGGGCCGGCGCCCTGCGGCAGGGTCAGGGTCCCGGCCAGCTTCAGGCCCGAGGCCGGATTGACGTAGGCGACCTCTTCGGCGCGATAGGGGAAGGGCGGCTTGGGCGTCTGCGGACGCGGCGCGGCCGCCGGCGCGGTGCGGGTGAAGGTCAGGGGCGCGGAGCCGCCGCCTTGACGCCAGGCGCCCGCCAGGCTGGCGCCGTCGGCCGCGACGGTCCCTTCGAAGCGGGCGGCGGGGCTGGTCAGCACCACCGTCAGGGACGAGCCGCTGAGGCTGACGGTGGCCGGCAGGCCCGACGCTCCCTGGGAAGGGCTGTCGATGCTGCCCGTCCCGTCGGCCTGGACGTGCAGCACCAGCGGCAGCTTCACCCCGACGTTCAGCGTCCCGTACCAGTCGCCGAGGATCGGCGTCAGGTCCTGGGCCTGGGCGGTCGCGGGAGCCGCGAGGGGGGCGATCATGGGGATCGCGGCGAACAGGGCGACCAGCGCCGGACGAACAAGCTGAGCCATGATCCCCGAACCGTGTTTCGACGGCGGCAGCATAAGCATGGCCAAGCCTGGCTGGGGAAGGGCCTGATGCTAGAGCGCCGCCACCGCCCTGGCGTGGTCGCGGATGACGGCCAGGGTCGAGGCGTCGGCGTCGAACACCCCGAACAGGCCCTGCTCCTCCTGCGGGGGATCGCCGACATAGGACCGGTCGCCCATCTTGAACCAGGCGTCGGCGTGCTGGGCGCGGCCCTCGCCGTTCCAGGCCCAGAAGTTGGTCCCCGCCAGCGGCCCGCCGGCCTTCATGTCGGCTTCGACCAGGCCGAACATCATCCGATAGAAGCGGTCGCGATGGGTGGTCGGGCCGCCCGGGGTGAAGGCGCGATCCTCGCGGATCAGGCCGAACTCCTCGATCACCAGCGGCTTGTTCATCTGCTTGGCGATGGCGACGTGCCTGGCGACATAGTCGCGGCACTTGGCCTCGCCGGCCTCATAGGTGGCCGGCTGGTTCTTGAAGTCGATCCAGCCCCAGTTGTTGGGCCAGACGTGCAGGGTCAGGTAGTCGATGCTGGCCGGCCTGTGGGCCTCGACCACGCAGGCCTCGCGCTGCAGGCAGCCCATGGCGCCCTCGCTGCCGGTGGTGACCAGGTGGTTGGGATCCAGAGTCTTGATCAGGGCCGAGGTCTCGGCGATCCAGCGGTAGTAGGTGGGCAGGTTGGGCACGCCGAAGGCGTCGCTGCCGCCCGGGCGCGGCTCGTTGGCCAGCTGCCAGGCCATGATCGTCGGGTCGTCGCGATAGGGCTTGCCGGTCACGCTGCTGACCCGGCCGACCAGGGCGCGCAGATAGTGGCGGAACAGGTCCTGGGCCTTGGCGTCGCCGTAGAAGCGGGCGGAGTAGTCGGCGAATTCGGGCCAGGGGTGGGCGGGATCGCCCTGCTGGAACCACTGGCCGTTGCCGGTCCAGCGCAGATAGGCCGGCATGCCGCCCGACCAGTCCCAGAAGTTGTTGACGTAGATCACCGCCTTCATGCCGCGCCGGGCCATTTCGGCCAGCAGCACGTCCAGGCCCTTCAGCAGGTCCTGGTCGTAGTCCTCGCCCGGGCCGCGGAAGGTGGGGTCGATGGCCACCTTGGCCGGCGAGCGCTCGCCGGCGCCCAGGACGCGCAGGTTGCTGACGCCCAGGGCCTTCAGCCGGTCCAGCTCGCGGCCCAGCCGGGCGCGGTCGCCGGACACGCCCGGCGAACCCAGCCAGGCCCCGTACCACAGGTTCGCGCCGACGAAGCGGTAGGGCGCGCCGCCCAGGCTGAGGCGGCCGTCCTTGACGGTGACGAAGGTGGAAGGCGGCGCGGCGCTCCAGGCGGCCCCGGTCGAGCCGGCGGCCACGGCGGCGGTCCCCGCGACCAGCAGATGGCGTCTCGACAGCATGCTTGCCTCCCCTTGTTTTGCCCCAGCCTAGCGGACGGCGGCGGCGCGAGGGAAGGTATTAAATAAATTTGTTTTCTGAATGCCCGCGACCGTCCCGCATCGCCGGGCGCGGAAAAATGCTGTCCTGTGTCGGGGCGCGGGTTCGCCGCGCGTCCTCGGGACAACGAAGGCGATGCGGGAGATCATCGCCGTGAGCCACCGGAGAACGCCATGACCTCGCCCCGCCCCACCATCACCGCCTTCAAGGCCTCGCCCGACCGGGGCCAGGGCTTGGCCCGCGACATGCGCGTGCGCTGGGCGCTGGAGGAGGTGGGCCAGCCCTACGACGTCCGACTGGTCACCTTCCCCGAGATGAAGGCGCCGGCCCATCGGGCCCTGCATCCGTTCGGCCAGATCCCGACCTACGAGGAGGGCGACCTGGTGCTGTTCGAGTCCGGCGGCATCGTCTTCCACATCGCCGACACCCATGCCGGCCTGCTGCCCGACGAGCCCAAGGCTCGGGCGCGGGCGATCACCTGGATGTTCTCCGCCCTCAGCACGGTGGAGCAGTCGATCGTCGAGCTGCAGTTCGTGATGTTCGCCGAGCGCGACAAGAGCTGGCACGGCGAGCGGCAGGCCATGGTCCACGACCGCATCCGCGCGCGGCTGGGCGAGCTGTCCGACCGCCTGGGCGACGCCGAGTGGCTGGACGGCGACTTCAGCGCCGCCGACCTGATGATGGCCTCGGTGCTGCTGCGGGTGCGCGGCGTGGGCCTGCTGGGCGAGTATCCCAACCTCGCCGCCTACGTGGCCCGGGCCGAAGCCCGGCCCGCCTACAAGCGCGCCTTCGCCGCCCAGCTCGAGGTCTTCCACGCGTCGCAGGCGCAGGGCGCCTAGACCCCTGTTGCATAACGGCGGTGTCTGGGCTACACACTGAACCAAATGGTTCAGTATTCATCAGATCGCCTCGACGCCTCCTTCGCCGCGCTGTCGGACGCCACCCGCCGTGGGGTCCTGGAGCAGCTGGGCCAGGGGGACGCGTCGATCACGGAACTCGCCGACCGGTTCCACATGACCCTCACGGGCATGAAGAAGCACGTCGGCGTCCTGGAGCAGGCGGGGCTGGTGACGACCGAGAAGGTCGGGCGCGTGCGGACCTGCAAGCTGGGTCTGGCCGGGCTCGAGGAGGAGGCGGCCTGGATCGAGAGCCGCCGCCGCATCTGGAAGACCCGCTTCGACATGCTGGACCATGTCGTCGAGGCCTTGAAACGGAAGGAAGAGAACGATGGGCGAAAGAATGGGTGACGGCCGCACGGCGGTCGAACGGACGTCCGGGCGCGAACTGGTCGTGACGCGGGTCTTCGACGGCCCGGTCCGCCTGGTCTACGACGCGTGGACCAAGCCCGAGCTGTTCCAGCTGTGGTGGGCCCCGAAGTCGAGCGGGGTGCCGATGCTGTCCTGCGAGATGGATGTCCGCACCGGCGGCGGCTATCGCGTGGTGTTCGGCAAGGACGCCGCCAACGCCATGGCCTTCTTCGGCAAGTACATCGAGGTCGTGCCGCTGGCGCGCCTGGTGTGGACCAACGACGAAGGCGACGGCGGGGCCGTCACCACGGTGACCTTCGAGGACAAGGGCGGCAAGACGCTGCTGGTCCTGCAGGAGCTGTATCCCACGCAGGAAGCGCTCGACGAGTCCTTCATCGGGATGGAGGACACCACGCCCGAGCAGTTCAGGCAGCTGGACGACCTTCTGGCCAGCCTCGGCGCCAAGGTCTGACGGTCGGGTCGGCCCCCTCCCGCCGGGAGAGGGCCGAGCGGCCTTACAGGTTCAGCAGCGACGGGTCGCCGCCCTGGGCGGTGATGTTGATGCTGAGCGCGCGCTCGACGGCGTAGCGCATCAGGGCGTGGGGGCCGCCGGCCTTGGGGCCGGTGCCCGACAGGCCCTCGCCGCCGAACGGCTGGACGCCGACCACGGCGCCGGTCATCGAGCGGTTGACGTAGCAGTTGCCGGCCGGGACCAGGCGCTGGACGTCGGCCGCGAAGCTCTCGATCCGCGAATGGACGCCCAGGGTCAGGCCGTAGCGGCGGGCTGCCAGGGCGCCGGCCACCTGTTCCAGGTCCTCGGGCTTGTAGCGGACCACGTGCAGGATCGGGCCGAACACCTCGCGCTCCAGGAAGTCGGCGGCGGGGATCTCGGCCAGGACCGGGGCGAAGAAGGTGCCGGTCTGCGGCGCGCCGATCGTGTGCAGAACCTTGGCTTCGTGCTGCAGACGGTCCAGGTGCTTGACCAGCGCGGTCTTGGCCTCGGGATCGATCACCGGGCCGACGTCGGTGACGGCCAGGGCCGGGTCGCCGATCACCAGGGCGTCCATCGCGCCTTTCAGGCCGTCGATGATGTGGTCGGCGGTGTCTTCCGGCAGGAACAGCAGCCGCAGGGCCGAGCAGCGCTGGCCGGCCGAACCGAAGGCCGACAGGATTACGTCGTCGATCACCTGCTCGCGCTGGGCGGTGGTGTCGACGAACATGCCGTTCAGGCCGCCGGTCTCGGCGATGAACGGCACGATCGGGCCCTGGCGCTGGGCGAGCGTCTGGTTGATCCGCCAGGCGGTGTCGGTGCCGCCGGTGAAGGCCACGCCGTCCAGGCCCTCGTGGGCGGTCAGGGCCGCGCCGACGGTCTCGCCGCGACCGGGCAGCAGAGCCAGCAGACGGTGGTCCAGGCCCGCGGCGTGGTACAGCTTCACGGCCTCGTAGGCGATCAGCGGGGTCTGCTCGGCCGGCTTGGCCAGCACCGCGTTGCCGGCCGCCAGGGCGGCGGCGATCTGGCCGGTGAAGATGGCCAGCGGGAAGTTCCACGGGCTGATGCAGACGAAGACGCCGCGCCCGGCCAGGCGCAGGGTGTTGGTCTCGCCGACCGGGCCGGTCAGCACCTCGCCGGCCAGGCCGAACTGCTCTTCCGCCAGCTTGGCGTAGTAGCGGCAGAAGTCGACGGCCTCGCGCACCTCGGCGATGGCGTCGGGGCCGGTCTTGCCGGCTTCGCGCGAGAGGATGGCGCACAGGCGCTCGATATTGGCCTCCAGGGCGTCGCCCATGGCGCGGAGGACCTCGGCGCGGGCGGGGCCGCCGGCCTGGTCCCAAGCGGGCTGGGCGGCGCGGGCCAGGCGGAAGGCCTGGTCGATCTGCGGCAGCTGGGCTTCCGACGCCACGCCCACCACGCGGTCGTGGTCGGCGGGGCTCTGCACCGGCATCGGCGGGGCGCCGGCCGTCAGCTTGCCGCCGATCAGCGGACCGGCCTGCAGGGTCAGGCCGTCCAGCTCGGCCACGTGGGCGGAGAGGCGGTCGCGGTCGGCCTTGGTCGACAGGTCCAGGCCGGCGCTGTTCCTACGGCGCGGACCGTAGACGTCGATCGGCGTCGGAATCTTGGCGTGGCGGTCGGGGTGGGCTTCCACCGCGGTGATCGGGTCGACCACCACCTTTTCCACCGGCACCCGCTCGTCCAGCAGGGCGTGCACGAAGCTGGTGTTGGCGCCGTTCTCCAGCAGGCGGCGGACCAGGTAGGGCAGCAGGTCCTCGTGGCCGCCCACTGGGGCGTAGGCCCGCAGAGTGACGCCGTCATAGAGGTCGTCGGCGGCCTTGTAGAGCGCCTCGCCCATGCCGTGCAGGCGCTGGTGCTCGATCTTGACGCCGGCGTTCTTGGACATCCGCACCACGGCCGCCAGGGTGTGGGCATTGTGGGTGGCGAACTGGGCGTAGAGGTGCGGGGCGGCCTCGATCAGGGCCTTGGCGCAGACCAGGTACGACAGGTCGGTGGCGGGCTTGGTGGTGTAGACCGGATAGTCCGGACGGCCGGCCACCTGGGCGCGCTTGATCTCGCTGTCCCAGTAGGCGCCCTTCACGAGGCGCACCATCAGGCGGCGGCCGGTTTCCTGGGACAGGGCCGTCAGGCGCTTGATCACCTCGGGGCAGCGCTTCTGGTAGGCCTGGACGGCCAGGCCCAGGCCCGTCCACTGGCCCAGCTCGGGCTCGCGGCACAGGCGATCCAGCAGCTTCAGCGACAGGGCCAGGCGATCGGCCTCTTCGGCGTCGATGGTGAAGTTCAGGTCGTGCTTGGCGGCGATCTTGGCCAGGCGCAGGACGCGCGGATAGAGCTCGTCCCAGACGCGGGCTTCCTGCGTGGCCTCATAGCGCGGGGTCAGGGCCGACAGCTTGACCGACACGCCGTGGCCGGCCTCCGGCCCCGCCCAGGCGCCGTTGGCCCGCGACAGCTTGCCGACCGTCTCGATGGCGTCGGCATAGGACTTCTCGTAGCGGGCGGCGTCGGCGGCGGTGCGGGCGCCTTCGCCCAGCATGTCGAAGCTGCAGATGTCGCCGTCGTTGGCGGCGCGCTTGATGGCCGCCTCGATGGTGCGGCCCAGCACGAACTGCTCGCCCATGATGCGGATGGCCTGGCCGACGGCGGCGCGGATCACCGGCTCGCCCAGGCGGCCGGCGATCTTCTTGATGAAGCCGGGCAGGTCGCGCTTGGCGTCCTCGTCGGGCTCGACGATCTTGCCGGTCAGCATCAGGCCCCAGGTCGAGGCGTTGACGAACAGGCTGTCGCTGCCGCCCAGGTGGCTGGCCCAGTCGGCCGAACCGATCTTCTCGGCGATCAGCTTGTCGCGGGTGTCGTCGTCGGGGGTGCGCAGCAGGGCCTCGGCCAGGCACATCAGGGCCAGGCCCTCGCGGGTGCCCAGGCTGAACTCCTGCAGGAAGCTCTCGACCACGCCCTGCTTGCGGACGCTGCGGCGGGCGCCGCGCACCAGGGCCTCGGCCTCGGCGCGGACCGCGGCGCGGTCCTCGCTGCTCAGGGGCTGGGCGGCCAGCAGGTCGGCGATCACCGCCGCCTCGTCGCGATACTTGCCGTCGTCCAGGGAGTCCCAATCGGTCATGGTCGCCTCGTTATAGGATATCGTCGCTATATCGCCGGCTTGTTCGAAGGTGCTTCGTTTGTTGGGCGTGGAAGGTGTATGATCTTCGGTAGAAACGCCGATTTTCGTCGTCGGCTCCAGCTGTTCGCGGACATGCGGCAGGCCGCCGCGCGCGCGGACGGGCGGAGCATGATCGTGCTGGACGGGATGGGGAAGGGGAGAGGTGGGAAGGGACGCGATACGGGGGGAGGTCGCGCGTCCCTTCCGCTCTCACACGGCGCCTACGGGGGAGAGGGCGCCGCGTCTGCGCTCCGCCGGGGGGAGTGGCGGAGGCTGGTCCTGCCCGACCGGGCGCCGAGGGGGGAGTGGCGTGGCCGGTTGGCTAGGACGATCGAGGGTATAGTTCGAGTTGCGTCGAAGGTGCTTTGTTTGTTGATGTCAATTTCCGAACGATCTTCGGCAAAAATGGAGAATGGCCATGTCTGCTCTGGATGATACCGATCGCAGGCTTCTGAAGGTTCTGCAGGCCGATGGCCGCATCACCAACGCCGAGCTGGCCAAGCGCTGCAACCTGTCGCCGGCCGCCACCTTCGATCGCGTGCGGCGGCTGCGCGAGCGCGGCTTCATCACCGGCTACGCGGCTCTGCTGGACCCGGCCAAGGTGGACCGCGCCCTGCTGATCTTCGTCGAGGTGGTGCTGGACCGCACGACCGGCGACGTCTTCGAGGAGTTCGGCGCGGCCGTGCGCCGCGCGCCCGAGATCCTGGAGTGCCACATGGTGGCCGGCGGCTTCGACTACCTGATCAAGGCCCGCGTGCGCGACATGGAGGCCTATCGCGGCTTCCTGGGCGACATCCTGGTCAAGATGCCCGGCGTGCGCGAGACGCGGACCTATGCGGTGCTGGAAGAGGTGAAGAGCACGGTGCAGCTGCCGTTGTGAGGCGTGGCGCCTCCATTGATCCGCTCATCCCGGCGAATGCCGGGACCCAGATGGAATGGCGGTGGGGCTGACGCCAAGAACTCAGAGCCCTTCCAATCGGCCTCCCCGCTTTGGGATCTGGGTCCCGGCATTCGCCGGGATGAGCGGATCTATTGGGATTTCTCCCGCGCCCGGAACCCCGCCGCCTTGGCCTTGTTCCCGCAGGCGCTCATCGAGCACCAGCGGCGCTCGCCCTTGCGCGAGGTGTCGACGAATAGCACCGCGCAGGACGGGCCCTCGCATTGGCGGATGCGGTGCGAGAAGTCGCCGCCCAGCAGCGACACGCCCTCGCGCGCCAGTTCGGCCAGCAGGCCCCGGACGTCGCCGGACAGGTGGGCGCGGCCGTCGGCGCCCAGCTGCAGCGGCGCGGCGGGCAGGGCGGCGAAGCCGTTCAGCAGGTCGCGGTCGGCCTCGGGCAGGGCGGTCCCCTCGGCGCGCGACAGGGCCAGGCGGTAGAGCGCTTCGCGCAAGCTGTGGGCCTGGACCAGGTTGCCCTCGGTGGCGCCGGGCGCGGCCGGGGCCAGCTCGGCCGCGACCAGCCAGCGGTCCAGGTCGGCGGGCGCGGCCAGCAGGTCGCGCGGCGCCGCGCCCAGCCGGCCGGTCACCGTGGCCGCCAGGTCCAGCGACGGGCTGCCGCCCCGGAACTTGAAGCCGTCGCGGATCTCCGCCTTCGTCATGTCGCGCTCCAAACCTGATTGACAGGTTATTCTGCTTCGGGGAAGTTCGGCAAGCTAACCTGTCAAATAGGTTATTGAGCGGAGCGTGACATGATATCGATCCCTGGACGCCGCCTCGGCGCGGGCCTGGCCCTGGCCGTCGCCTTGACCGGGACGGCCGCGACGGCGGCCGAGCCCGCCCTGACGGGAACCTGGACCCTGGCGGCGGCCGACCGCCTCAAGCCCGACGGCACCCGCGCGCGGGACTACGGCCAGCACCCGAAAGGGCGGCTGATCATCGACGCCCAGGGGCGCTACAGCCTGCAGATCTTCGACGGCGACCGCCCGCGCATCGCCTCGGGCGACAAGGCCACGGCCACGCCCGTCGAACTGACCGGCGCCGTGATGGGCTCGTCCACCCACTATGGGACCGTGGCCGTCGACAAGGCCGCGAACGTGCTGGTGTTCAGGATCGAGGGCGCCTCGTTCGCCAACTGGGAGGGGACCGAGCAGCGGCGCAAGTACGCACTGACGACGGACACCTTGAGCTACCAGGTGCCGACGCCGCGCCCCGACGGCTCGATCCCGATCTCGGAGTGGAGAAGGGAGCGGTAGGAAGCCGGGGGACATGCCCTTGCGGCGTGTCCCCATCAGCATGCACGGCGCCAAGTCTTGGGGACACGCCGCAAGGGCATGTCCCCCGTCGGCGAGTCTACTTCACCGCCGCGATCCACGCCCGCTCGTTGGTCAGGTCCAGGGTCACCACCCACTGCTGGAGGGCGGGCATGCCGATGTTGCCGTCCAGGATCATGTCCTCGACCAGGACCTTGCCGCTGATCTTCGGGCCGCCGACCAGGGTCATGTCCACGGACTGACCCTTCTGGATCGCCGGGTCCAGGCCCACCAGGTCGGCGACGTGCTTGCCGATCACCAGGGCGCCGGTGCTGCCGCAGTCCAGCTCCAGCCAGATCCGGCCCTTGGGCGTCGGGGCGGCGACGAACGGCGTCAGGGCCAGGCCGGTGGCCTCGCGACTGAAGCGGACCGGCACCTCGACGCCCTGGGCGGCGCGGACCTTCAGGCTGTCGGGCGTCTCGACGATCAGGCGGCGGCCGGCCAGGTCCAGGGTGACGGCGCGGCCGGCGAAGGCGTCCAGGGCCACCGAGCCGTCCAGCGGCGGGGCGTCCTTGGGCAGCAGGGTGGCGAAGTCGATGACCCCGGCGGTCGGCGCCGTCAGCGGCAGGCCCGCCGCCTTCAGGCCGACGTCGTCGCAGCGCGGGACGTCCACGCGGTCGCCGCGCATCCGGAAGCCCGTGACCCGGCCCCAGGGCTTGCAGCCGATGGCGTCGGCGAAGGGCTGGGCGATCACGGTGATGCCGCCGGCGGTGTCCAGCAGGAAGCGGCGGGGCTTGCCGTCGACCTCGCCCTGGAACGACCAGAGCACGCCCAGATAGGGCTCCAGCGGAATGACGACGGGCTTGGCCGGCGGTGCGGGGCGGACGGGTTCGGCGAGCGCGGAGCCCGAGACGAGGGCCAGGCCGATCGCGGCCAGACCACCTAAGGAACGCAAGACCGCGCGCATGTTCCGAACACCCCCTGATGCGGACGCCGTGACGCGCGTCCCTGCGCCTTTGGTCGCCGTTCCCGGCCGGGCGGTAAAGTGAACTCGCGGTCATTCGCGGCGAACCGCGCGGGGTGCGCGACGAGCGGTCATCCCCCCTCCCCAAGAAAGGGTTGGAAGGGGCGCGCGGGATTTGGGGGGAGCGCGCCCCTTCCGGCTGGAGGCGTCGGGGGGCGACGCCGCCAGCGCTCCCCCGCTGGGGACGGGGGATGGATGCCTCAGCGCGCCGCGGGAGCGCCGCCGCCGAGGGCCTTGTACAGCGTCGCCAGATTGGTCTCCCGCGCCAGGCGGGCGACGATCAGGGTCTTCTGCGAGGTGTAGAGCGTGCGCTGGGCGTCCAGCACCGACAGCGAGCTGTCGATCCCGGCGCCGTAGCGGGCCTGCGAGAGGCGCACGGTGTCGTTGGCGGCGGCCACGAGGCGCTCCTGCGAGCCCACCCGTTCCGTGATCGTCGACTGCACGGCCAGGCCGTCGGAGACCTCGCGGAACGCGGTCTGCACCGACTTCTCGTAGTTGGCCACGGCGATGTCGCGACCGGCCTTGGCGCTGTCCAGGTTGGCCACATTGGCCCCGCCGGCGAAGATCGGCAGGTTGATGCGCGGCACGAAGGTCCAGGCGCCGTTGCCGCTGTCGAACAGGCTGTCGAGACTGTTGCTGGCCACCCCGGCCGAGCCGGTCAGGCTGATGCTGGGGAAGAAGGCCGCGCGCGCCGCGCCGATGTTGGCGTTGGCGGCGGCCAGCTGGTGCTCGGCGGCCAGGACGTCGGGACGACGGGTCAGCACGTCGGACGGCACGCCGGCCGGCAGGTCGCGCAGGATCTGGGCCGTGACCAGGCCGCCGGCCGGCAGCAGGTCGTTGGGCACGTCGGCCCCGACCACCAGGCGCAGGGCGTTCTTGTCCTGCTCGACCAGGGCGATGGCCGTGGCGACGTCGCTGCGGGCGGCCTCGATCAGGGTCTGGGCCTGGCTGACCTCGAGCTGCGAGATCGCCCCGGCCTCGAACCGGCGCTGGATCAGGCCCATGGTCTCCTGGCGGGTGCGCAGGGTTTCCTGCGACAGGGCCAGCAGGTCCTCGTCGGCGGCCAGGTTCAGCCAAGCGCTGGCCGTCTGGGCGATCAGGCTGACCTGCACCGAGCGGCTGGTCTCCTGGACGGCCAGGTAGTTCTGCAGGGCCGCGTTGCTGAGGCTGCGGACGCGGCCGAACAGGTCGATCTCCCAGGAGGAGACGCCCAGATTGGCCGTGTAGACCTCGACCGAGCGGTCGCCGCCGGCGATCACCTGGGCGGAAGAGCTCTGGCCCTTCGTGGCGGTGCCGGTGGCGTCGACGGCCGGCACGAGGGCCGCCCGCTGGATGCGGTACTGGGCGCGGGACTGCTCGATGTTCAGCACCGCCACGCGCAGGTCGCGGTTGTTGGTCAGGGCCAGGTCGATCACGCCCTGCAGGCGCGGGTCGATGAACACGTCGCGCCAGGCCAGGTCGGCGGCCGAGGTCGTCGAGCCGGTGTTGGCGGCCGCGATCGGCCAGGCGTTGTCCACGGCCAGGGCCGGCCGCACGGTCTTGGGCGCCAGGGTGCAGGCGCTCAGGGCCGAGGCGGCCAGCAGGGTGAGGGTCAGGTTACGCAAAAGCATCTCTAGTGGCCCTCGGCCGGAGTCGTGACGGCGCCGTCGTGAGGACGCCGCGGCTTGGGTTTGAAGACCCGCTCGACGATCACGAAGAACAGCGGGACGAAGAAGATCGCCAGCAGGGTGGCCGACAGCATGCCGCCGATCACGCCGGTGCCGATGGCGTGCTGGCTGCCCGAGCCGGCCCCGTTGGAGATCGCCAAGGGCAGCACGCCGAAGACGAAGGCCAGCGAGGTCATGATGATCGGGCGCAGACGGATGCGGACCGCCTCCACCGTCGCCTCGACCAACTCCATGCCCTGCTCATGCAGGTCCTTGGCGAACTCGACGATCAGGATGGCGTTCTTGGACGCCAGGCCCATGGTCGTCAGCAGTCCCACCTGGAAGTAGATGTCGTTGGAAAGGCCGCGCAGGCTGGTGGCCAGCAGGGCGCCGACGATGCCCAGCGGGATGACCATGATCACCGACAGCGGGATCGACCAGCTCTCGTAGAGGGCCGCCAGCAGCAGGAACACCACCAGGATCGAGATGGCGTACAGGGCGGGCGCCTGGTTGCCGGACTCGCGTTCCTGGGCCGACAGGCCGGTCCATTCGAAGCCGATGCCCGGCGGCAGCTGGGCGGCGATCTTCTCCATGGCGGCCATGGCCTGGCCCGAGCTCTTGCCCGGGGCGGGCGAGCCCTGGATGTTCAGCGACGACAGGCCGTTGTAGCGCTCAAGACGCGGCGAGCCGTAGATCCAGCGCGTGGTGGCGAAGGACGAGAACGGCGCCATCGTGCCGCTGCTGGTGCGGACGTACCAGCTGTTCAGGTCCTCGGGCCGCATGCGGAAGGGCGCGTCGGCCTGGACGTAGACCTTCTTCACCCGGCCGCGATCGATGAAGTCGTTGACGTACGAGCCGCCCCACGCGGCGCTGAGCGCGGCGTTGATGTCGGCTGTGGTCAGGCCCATCGCCCCGGCCTTGGCCTGGTCGATGTCGATCTTCAGCTGCGGGGTGTCGTCCTGGCCGTTGGGACGCACGCCGGCCAGGGTGGGATCCTGGGCGGCCATGCCCAGCACCTGGTTGCGCGCGGCGACCAGGGCGTCGTGGCCGACGCCGCCGATGTCCTGCAGCTGGAAGTCGAAGCCCGACGAGGTGCCCAGTTCCGGCACGGCCGGCGGCACGATGGCGAAGACCATGGCGTCGCGGATCTGCATGAACTTGCCCATGGCCCGGCCGGCGACGGCTTGGGCCTTGCGCTCGGGCGCCTTGCGCTCGTCGAAGTCCTTGAGGCGGATGAAGGCCAGGCCGGCGTTCTGGCCGGCGCCGGCGAAGCTGAAGCCGGCGACGGTGAAGACCGCCTGCACGGAGTCCTTCTCGTCGTTCAGGAAGTGGTTTCGCACCTGGGTCAGCACCGCCTGGGTGCGTTCCTCCGGAGCGCCCGGAGGCAACTGGACGATGGTGAACATCGTGCCCTGGTCCTCTTCCGGCAGGAAGGCGCTGGGCAGGCGGACGAACAGGAAGGCCATGACCAGGATGATCACGCCATAGGCCACCATCCACCGGCCGCTCTTGCCCAGCAGGCCGCGGACGGTCCCCTGGTAGCGTCGGCTGGTGTCGTTGAAGTTGCGGTTGAACCAGTTGAAGAAGCGGTTGAACAGGTTGGTCACCGCGCCCAGCGCGCCCGGATGATCGGTCCTCAGGGCCTCGCCGTGGCCTTGGGTCGCCGGCCGCAGCAGAGTGGCGCAGAGAGCCGGGGTCAGGATCAGGGCCACCAGCACCGACAGGCCCATGGCCGAGACGATGGTGATCGAGAACTGGCGGTAGATCACGCCCTGCGAGCCGCCGAAGAAGGCCATGGGCACGAACACCGCGGCCAGGACCAGCGCGATGCCGATCAGGGCGCCGGTGATCTCGCTCATCGACTTGCGCGTGGCCTCGACGGGACTGAGCCCCTCCTCGGACATCACCCGCTCGACGTTCTCGACCACGACGATGGCGTCATCGACCAGCAGGCCGATGGCCAGCACCAGGCCGAACATGGTCAGGGTGTTGATCGAGTAGCCGAAGGCCGCCAGCACGCCGAAGGTGCCCAGCAGGACGACCGGCACGGCGATGGTCGGGATCAGGGTCGCGCGCCAGTTCTGCAGGAACAGGAACATGACGATGAACACCAGGACGATGGCCTCGACCAGGGTCTTGATGACTTCCTCGATCGACAGCTTCACGAACGGCGTGGAGTCGTAGGGGATCACGTAGCGGTAGCTGGACGGGAAGGTCTTCGCCAGCTGCTCGACCCGCGACTTGACGGCGTCGGCGGTGTTCAGGGCGTTGGCGCCGGGGGCCAGGCGGATGGCCAGGCCGGCGGCGGGCTTGCCGTTGTACTTGGCGCCGAAGCCGTAGCTTTCCGCGCCCAGCTCCACGCGGGCGACGTCGCGCAGGTGCACGATCGCGCCGCCGGGGCTGTTCTTGACGATGATCTCCTGGAACTCGGCCGGGGTGGAGAGGCGCGACTGGGCCGTGATCGTGGCGTTCAGGCCGATGCCCGGGATGTTGGGCACGCCGCCCAGCTGGCCGGCCGAGACCTGGGCGTTCTGGGCCTTGATCGCGGCGATGACGTCGGCCGGGGTCAGGCTGTAGCTGGCCAGCTTGGTCGGATCCAGCCAGATGCGCATGGCGTACTGTGCGCCGAACAACTGCACTTCGCCCACGCCGTCGACGCGGCTGAGGGGGTCTTGCAGGTTGCTGGCGATGTAGTCGGCCAGGTCAGTGTTGGTGGTCTTGGGATCCTCGGAATACATGCCGACGATCAGCAGGAAGTTGCGGGCCGACTTGGCGACCGTCAGGCCTTGCTGCTGCACTTCCTGCGGCAGCAGGGCGGTGGCTGTCTGCAGCTTGTTCTGGACCTGCACCTGGGCGATGTCGATGTTGGTGCCGGCCTTGAAGGTCAGGGTCGTGGTGGCCGAGCCCGAGCTGTCGCTGGTCGACGACATGTAGTCCAGGCCGTCCAGGCCCTTCATCTTCTGCTCGATGACCTGGGTGACGCTATCCTCGACGGTCTTGGCCGAGGCGCCGGGATAGACGGCGTTGATCGACACCTGGGGCAGGGCGATGTCGGGATACTGGGCGATCGGCAGCGTGCGGATGGCCAGGGCCCCCGCCAGCATGATCACGATGGCGACGACCCACGCGAAGATCGGTCTGTCGATGAAGAAACGGGAAAGCATGACAGTCCGGCCTTACTGAGCAGCAGCGGGAGCGGCGGTGATGACGGCCGGCTTCACCGGGGCGCCGGGGCGGACCTTCTGCAGGCCCTCGACGATGACCTGGTCGCCGGGGTTCAGGCCCGAGCTGACCAGCCATTTGTCGCCCACCGTCTGGGTGGTGACGATCTGGCGGGGCTCGGCCGCGCCCTTGGCGCCGACCACCATGACGGTGGCGTTGCCCTTGGGGTCGCGGCTGACGGCCGCCTGCGGGATCAGCATGCCGCTGTTGGCCACGCCCTTGCCGAGCACGGCGCGGACGTACATGCCCGGCAGCAGGACGCCGTTGGGGTTGTCGAAGGTGGCGCGCAGGCCGACCGAGCCGGTGGTCGGGTCGACCGTGACGTCCGAGAACTCCAGGCGGCCCTGGATCGGATAGGTCGAGCCGTCTTCCAGCTTCAGGGTCACCTGGGCCGAGCCGCTGCGGCCCAGCTGGCCGCTGTTCAGCGCCGACTGCAGCTTCAGCATGTCGGCCGACGACTGGGTCAGGTCGACGTAGATCTTGGACAGGTCCTGGACCGTGGACAGGGCGGTGGCCTGGCTGGCGGTGACCAGGGCGCCCGGGGTGACCGAGCTCTTGCCGATGCGGCCCGAGATCGGCGAGACCACCTTGGTCCAGCCCAGGTTGATGCGGGCGTTGTCGAGGGCGGCCTTCTGGGCGGCGACGTTGGCGGCGGCCTGCAGGGCGGCGGCCTGGGCGTCGTCGTTGTCCTGCTTGGACACCGCGTTGATCTCGACCAGACCCTTGTAGCGGTCGGCCTTCAGCTTGGCGGCCGTGGCGGTGGCCTGGGCCTGGGCGAGGCCCGCGGCGGCGCTGTTGTAGGCCGCCTGATAGGTGGCCGGGTCGATCTGGTACAGCGGCTGGCCGGCGCGGACGTAACCGCCTTCCTGGAACAGCCGGGCCTTGATGATGCCGCCGACCTGCGGGCGGACTTCGGAGACCAGATAGGCCGAAGTGCGGCCGGTCAGCTCGGAGGTCAGGGTGACCGGCTCGGTCTTGGCGATGACGACGCCGACCGGAGTCGGGCCGCCGGCTCCCATGCCGCCGGCCCCGCCCTTGCCTTGGCCGCAGGCCGCCAGGGTTAGAGCGATGGCCGCCAGGGAGGCCGCCGAGAGGACGGCGCGAGAACGGTCGAGAGACATGCAGAAACCCCAGGAGCGACAGGGCGTCGCAGGCCTTCAGCCTTGACGACGCCCTGATGGTAACCAACATGAGAATGAACGTTCATTCTCAACGGGGCTGGACATAGGCACGGGGTTGTCGCAAGTCAACCGCCGGGGGTTCCGTCCAGCTTGACGTGACGGAAATTTAATTGGGAAGCGAAGCTTTCGATGATCGACGACGCCAACACGCCGCTTCGGCCGACACCTGAGGCGCGGCGGCAGCAGATCCTGGACGCGGCGTGCGACTGCGTGCGGCAGGCCGGGTTCCACGGCGCCAGCATGGCCGAGATCGCCAAGGCCGCGGGCCTGAGCGTGGGCCAGATCTACCGCTATTTCGAGAACAAGGAGGCGATCATCGCCGCCATCGTCGCCCAGGACCTGGCCGAGATGCGCGAGAAGTTCGCCGAGATGGAAAGCCGGCCGGGCAATCTGGTCGACGCCCTGTCCGAACACCTGCCCGAAGCCGTCGACAAGTGCTTCGACCTGGGCCGCGCGGCCCTGACGCTGGAAGTCCTGGCCGAGGCCAGCCGCAATCCCAAGGTCGCCGCCATCCTGCGCGCCGCCGACGCCCAGGAGCGCGTCTACGCCCAGGCCATGCTGGACCGCAGCCGCAAGCCCGAATGGACCGACGCCGAGTTCCAGGCCCGCTGCGAGGCCGTGGGCCTGCTGTTCGACGGCATGATCATCCGGGCGGTCAACCACCCCGACACCGATCGCGGCCCCTTGACCGAGGTCCTGCGCCGGACGCTCCGTCAACTGCTCAGCTAGGGTCGCGGGGCGGCTCAAGGGCGTCTCCAAGGGGCGTGGTCGGAGCGAAGTCGCGGTGGACAGCATCGCCGCGCCTTCCGTAACGTCAAGTCATGACGAAAAAACGCGCCGCCCCGATGTCGGAACCGCACGCCGTCCCACGTCCTTCGTGAGATCGCGCGCCTCGGAATCGGGGACGGCGCACAGCAGGGAAGACGCCATGACCTATCCGACCGTTCGCCTGTCCTCCGTCCGGACCTATGCCGCCCTCCTGGCCGGCGCCGCCGCCCTGGCCCTGGCGGCCTGCTCGCCGCCGACCGCCAAGAAGGTCGAGGCCCCCGCCGCCGCGCCCGCCGCCCCGGCCGCCTCGGCCGACAAGTTCGTGATGCCCGACGTCCCGGCCGGCGACTACACGCTGGACAAGGCCCATGCGAGCCTGGAGTTCAAGGTCAGCCACATGGGCTTCTCGCGCTACACCGCGCGGTTCGCCGACTTCGACGCCAAGCTGAAGCTCGACCCGGCCAACCCGTCGGCCTCCAGCATCGAGGCGACCATCGATCCCAAGTCTCTGGCGCTGAACGCCCCGCCGGCCGGCTTCAAGGAGGAGCTGACCGGCAAGGCCTGGCTGGACTCGGCCCAGTACCCGGCCATCACTTTCCGCTCGACCAAGGTCGAGGTCACCGGCGCCAACACCGCCAAGGTCACCGGCGACTTCAGCCTGCACGGCGTGACCAAGCCGGTGGTTCTGGACGTCACCTTCAATGGCGGCTACGCGGGCCATCCGATGGACCCGCACGCCCGCGTCGGCTTCTCGGCCAAGGGCGTGTTCAACCGCTCGGAGTTCGGCATGGGCTTCGGCGTGCCCGCGCCCGGCTCGACCATGGGCGTCGGCGACGCGGTGGACGTGACCATCGAGGCCGAGTTCAGCGGCCCGGCCCTGGCCAAGGCCCCGGCGGCGGCTCCGGCTCAGTAGTATGGATCGGGGACATGCGCTTGCGCGTGTCCCCACCCCCAAAACCCGCCCATCCCGGCATTCGCCGGGATGAGCGGCTTTTTGCTTACGGAACCAGGTTCCGCGCCAGCGCGGGAACCGCCTTCACCAGCTCCCGCGCGATGATCTCCGAGCACGCCGCCGCGCCGACCGGCCCCAGGTGGGTGTAGTCGAACAAGGGCTCGAACCGGCCGGTGGCCGGCGGCGCGGCCGGGGGCGGCGCGGGCGGGTCCATGGGCACGGGGGCGGCGCCGGGGATCGGCGGCTCGTAGAACTTGACCCCCACCGTCGTGCCGCCGGCGATCGCCTTGGCCACGGCGGGCGAGGGCGGGGCCTCGGCCCAGTCGCCGGCCTTCAGCGCGCCCAGGGCCTGGGCGGCCGCGGCGCTGCGGGCGTTCAGGTCGACCAGCGGCGTGCCGGTCTCGGCGGCCACGGCGCGGACGGCGTCGGCCCACGGGATCAGGTCGTCGACCAGCCTGCCGTCCTTGAACTGCCGGCGCGACAGCGGCGTGACCAGCACCGGACGGGCGCCGGCCGCACGGGCCTCCTCGACGAAGCGCTTCAGATTGGCCGGGAACTCGGTCTTCAGGTCGGTCAGGCGCTCGGCCCGGCCGTAGGCGTCGTTGTGGCCGAACTGGATCAGCACATAGGTGTCGACGAACGGCCCACCCTTCATCTCGCCCAGGGCCAGGGTCCACGACCCCTCGGAGCGGTAGGTTTTGGTGCTGCGCCCGCCCCGTCCCAGGTTCACGCAGGCGACGTTCGAGGTCACCCGCGTGGCGCAGAACGCCCCGCCCCAGCCGCTGTTCACCGCCGTGGTCGAGTCGCCCACCAGCACGACCTTGGTCGCCTTGAACGGCGGCGGATCGGTCTGGGCGAGGGCGGGCGTCGCGACGAGGGCGGCGGCGAGGAGGAGGGGGGCGAGCATTTTCATGTCCTGGTGTTCCCAACCCATTTCGTTGTCATCCCGGAAAGCGCGCAGCGCTTGTCCGGGACCCAGGTGAACCGCACCGCCTTCGCCCAGTCCCCTGGGTCCCGGACAGCCTCTACGAGGCTTCCGGGAAGACAACCCGTCGGTGCGTTTTGAAGACGTCCTAAGCCAGCGCCCGGTACTTGAAGTTCCGGAACCGCGCCGAGCCCTTGCCCGCCGCGTAGAGGCCCGGCTTCAGCATCAGGAAGCCGCCGCGGACGTTGTGGTGGTAGCCCGAGACCTCCATGCCCCGGTCGAACCGCTTCCAGGTCGCCCCGCCGTCGCCGCTGGTGTGGAAGGCCACGATGTGGCGGTCGTTGCGCAGTCGCATCAGCATCTTCGACCCGTGCGGGTTCGAGGGCCGTCCGCGCTCAATGCCGTACTGGTGGGTGACGAAGTTCTTCGCGTCGAAGCCCAGGCCGCAATAGAGCTGGCGGTCGTAGAACAGGATCAGGCCGGCGCGGGTGTCCGGGTCGATCTCGATCTCGCACTCGATCTCGTAGGCCTGGTCGCCGTTGACGAAGATCAGCGGCGCGCCGCTGGACGGGGCCTCGCCCGAGGCCTTCAGGGTCAGGACGCCGCCCTCGCGCTTGATCCGGTCGCGCTCGCCCGGCTTGGGGTCGAAGAAGCTCCACTGCACGCCGTACTTGTCGGTCGAGAAGTCGTCCGACAGGGCCATGCCGTGCGGGCCCGGCTTGCCGCCCCTGGGCTTGGCCAAGGGCTTGGACAGATCGCCGCCGCCCACCTCGAACCAGCCGTCCTTCGTCCAGGTCACCGGGGCCAGCAGGGTCTGGCGGCCCAGGGTGTAGAAGCCGTTTTCGTAGCCGTGATAGACGGTCCACCAGTCGCCGCCGGGGCCCTCGACCAGGGTGGCGTGGCCGCGCGACCACCACGTCTCGCTGTTGTTGGTCGTGCGCACGACCGGGTTCCTGGGATCGTCCTCCCACGGGCCGGCCAGCGACTTGGCGCGGGCGACGATGACCATGTGGCCGGTGGGCGGACCGGCCGTGCCGCCCACGGCGGTGACCAGATAGTAGTAGTCGCCCTTCTTCATCACCTTGGGGCCCTCGGGCGAGAAGCCCTCGACGTCCCAGTCGTCCGGGTAGCGCCAGGGATTGTAGACGTGCTGGGGCTCTCCCACCGTCGACAGGCCGTCGGGCGCCAGCTGGATGCGGTCGCCGCCCGACAGGAACAGCCAGCGCACGCCCTTCTCGTCGACCACGTGGCCGGGGTCGATGTAGCGCGGCAGCTTCAGGTCGACCGGCTCGCTCCACGGGCCCTCGATCTTGTCGGCCCAGATCACGTAGCTGGTGTTGTTGTCCGGGAACTTGGCCGGCAGGTAGATGTAGTAGCGGCCCTTGTGCTTGCAGAGCTCGGGGGCCCAGATCGAGCCGACATTGGTCTTCAGGGCCGGGCCGACCGGCGACCAGTTCACCAGGTCCTTTGAACGCCAGATCAGCAGGCCGGGATAGGCGTCGAACGACGAGTGGGTCATGTAGTAGTCGTCGCCGTCCTTCAGGATCGACGGGTCGGGATGGTCGCCGGCCAGGATCGGGTTCAGGAAGGTCCCGTTCCCCAGGTCGGCCTTGCGCTGGCCTTCGATCCCCTTGGCCCAGGTCGGCCCTTCGCCGGCGGCCGGGGCGGCGGGCAGGGTCCCCATCTGGGCGGCCCCAGCGACTTGGGGGGACGCGGCGGGAACGGCGGCGACGGCCGCGCCGGTCAGCAGCGAACCCAGCGCGCCGCGACGGTTGATATCGACCATGGGGTACTCCTCCCGAACTTCCGCGTTCTTGCCGTCACTTAGCGACAAGCCTGGCGCGATGTCCACCGGTGTCATATGCGGCAAAGCCCCATTTTTCCGGGGTTTTCCAGCGCAGGAACCTGGACCTTGAAACAACGCCGCCGGCCGCGGAAACCGCACAAAAAAACGCCCGGGAGGCAGTCCTCCCGGGCGTCTTCGTCTTCGGTGAGGGAAGGCCTTTAGCCTTCCATCGCCTCCAGTTCCTTGCCTCGCGTCTCCTGGATCAGCTTCTGGACCAGGAAGTAGGAGACCAGGGCGCACAGGGCGTAGAAGCCGTAGGTGGCCGGCAGGCTGATCTTCTTCATGATCGGGAAGCTGAACGAGATCGCGAAGTTGGCGATCCACTGGGCGAAGCCGGCGACGGCCAGGGCCGAACCGCGCATCTGGTTGGGGAACATCTCGCCCAGCATGACCCACATCACCGGACCCCAGCTGAGGTTGAAGAACACCACATAGGCGTTGGCCGCGATCAGGGCGGTCAGGCCCACATTGTCAGCCATGTGCAGCGAGCCGTTCACCGTGGTGGCGGTCGAGAAGCACCAGGTGAGCACGCCCAGGGTCACGGCCATGCCGGCCGAGCCGATCAGCAGCAGCGGCTTGCGGCCGATCTTGTCGATCAGGCCGATGGCCAGCAGGCAGGCCAGGATCGAGAGCGAGCCCGACAGGATGTTGATCTTCAGGCTGTCGTTCTCGGTGAAGCCCACCGACTGCCACAGCACCGAGCCGTAGTAGAAGACGATGTTGATGCCGACCAGCTGCTGGAAGACGGCCAGGACCAGGCCGGCCCACAGGATCGGGCGCAGCTTCTTGGTCACCGGGTCCAGCAGGTCGGACAGCTTGGGCTGGTGGTCGGCGGCCAGCGAGGCGCGGATCTCGGCGACCTTGGCGGCGCCCTGGCCCGCGCCGAACAGGCGCGACAGGATCTTCTCGGCCTCGGCGTCCTTGCCCTTGGTCACCAGGTAGCGCGGGCTTTCCGGGATGCTCAGCAGGCACAGGAAGAAGATGCCGGCCGGGATGGTCTGCATCCAGAACATCCAGCGCCAGGCGGGCAGGCCCAGCCAGAACGGGGCGGTCGAGCTGCCGGCGGTGTGGGCCAGGAAGTAGTTGGCCAGGAACGCGCCGGTCAGGCCGGTGATGATCATGATCTGCTGCACGGACGACATGCGGCCGCGGATGTTCGCGGGCGTGACTTCCGAGATGTAGACCGGGCACAGCACCGAGGCCGCGCCGACGCCCAGGCCGCCGATCAGGCGGAACACGACGAAGACCAGCGAGGTGTGGGCGGCGCCGGTGCCCAGGGCGCTGACGAGGAACAGCAGGGCCGAGATGATCATCACGGTGCGGCGGCCCCACACGTCGGCCAGGCGGCCGGCGGCGAAAGCGCCGAAGGCGCAGCCCAGCAGGATGGCGGCCACGTTCAGGCCTTCGCCCGCTTCGGTCAGGCCGAAGGCGGCCTTCAGGCCGTTCTGCGTGCCGTTGATGACCCCGCTGTCATAGCCGAACATGAAGCCGCCGATGGTCGCGACGGCGACGATGGCGGCGACGAAGGCCATGTTGACCTTCGCGCCGTCCGCGCTCATGCCGGCGCTCGGTCCGGCGTTCGATACAGATGCCACTTTGTTTTCCCCGATAGGCCCGAAGGCCGCGTTTGATCCCTAACGAGCCCTGGACTGGGGCCTTTGATTGGCTCGAACCTTAATGTTAGCGGTATCAGGTCGCAAGCGCCCTTAGATGTCCAGGCTTAAGGCGCCATGGCAACGTTGTCATCCGCCGAAGCGGCGATCTGGCGCACGAACATTGCCGAAAAGATATTTGCTTCGCGGCGCGAGTTGGCCTCTTTCGCGCTTCCAAGTCGTGGGCGAGCTTCGCCCTGTCGCACAAGTGTCCATCGGGGGATGTCCTTGCGTCTGAAAGTCCTGCTGCTCGCCGCCACGGCGATCCTGTCGCCCGGCCTGGCCCTGGCCCAGACGGCGCCAGCCCCGGCGCAGGCGCAGGCGCAGGCGCCGGCGAAGCCGGCCAAGCCGGCGGACGCCCCGACCGCGGTCGAGGGCGTGACGGTGACCAGCGACTCCACCGCCATGCGCACCTCGATCGACCGCCGCAGCTACAGCGTCGCCAACGACCTGTCGGCCAAGACCGGCTCGATCGCCGACGCCCTGCGCAACATCCCCTCGGTCGAGGTCGACGTGCAGGGCAATGTCAGCCTGCGCGGCGATCCGAACGTCACGATCATGATCGACGGCAAGCCGTCCAGCATGTTCAACGGCGACGGCAAGGCCGACGCCCTGCAGCAGCTGCCGGCCGACCAGATCGACCGTGTCGAGGTGATGACCAACCCCTCGGCCGCCTATCGTCCCGACGGCACGGCCGGCATCATCAACCTGATCACCAAGCAGACCCGCAAGCCCGGCGCGACCGGCTCGGTGAAGCTGAACATCGGTCCCAACGGCCGCTACAGCACCGGCGTCAGCGGCAACCGGGTCAAGGGCAAGCTGACCCTCTCGGGCGACGCCAGCTATCGCTACGACCGCCAGGAATCCTGGCTGGAAGACTCGCGGCAGAACCCGGTCACGGGCGGCTCGACCCAGCAGGCCGGCGCCTACATGAACGCCGGCGGCGCGCTGAGCCTGCGCGGCGCCGCCGACTACGCCCTCACGCCCAAGGACCGGCTGAGCGGCGAGATCCGCTATCGCGACATGGACTATTTCACCGGCGGGCAGGAGACCTTCACCACCCTGGTCCCCGCCGCCGGCGCGGCCTATTTCCGCGACAGCGGCGCGAACCTTGACCGCCAGAACGGCGCGATCAGCGGCGACTGGCGGCACCAGTTCAAGGGCGCCGAGCACGAGCTGGACGCCCACCTGGAATACGAGGTCACCGACTTCAAGCGCAACGGCACGGCCTTCACCGACAACAACCTGAGCCCCGACTTCTACGAGGCCTTCGGTTTCGGCAACACGCAGGACCGCGCCAACTTCAAGCTGGACTACACGCGCCCGCTGCCCGGCGAGGCCAAGCTGAAGACCGGGCTGGACCTGGAGACCACCAGCAACGACTACGACAACCACGGCGCCCGGGGCGCGTCGACCGACAGCCTGGCCGTCGTGCCGGCCCTGACCAACCGCTTCCTGTACGACCAGGACGTCTATGCCGGCTACGTCACCTACGAGCGGCCGTTCGGCGACGACTTCACGGCCCTGGCCGGCCTGCGGGCCGAGCAGGTCGATATCCACACCAACCAGGTGACCTCGGTCCAGAAGGACGAGAACAGCTACTTCCGCCTCTATCCGTCGCTGCACCTGGGCTACACGCTCAGCCAGACCCAGACCCTCACGGCCAACTACAGCCGGCGGGTCCAGCGTCCGCAGCCGCAGGACCTGAACCCCTATCCGGTCTATATCGACCCCAAGAACTTCGCGGCCGGCAATCCCGACCTGAAGCCGCAGGTCACCGACAGCTACGAGCTGGGCTGGCAGTACCGCAAGGGGCCGAACTCGTACCTGGCCACGGCCTATTACCGCGAGAGCCGCGACGGCGTGACCAACGTGACGCGCGACCTGGGCGACGGCACGTTCCTGAACACCCGCGAGAACCTGGCCAAGAGCCGCAACGGCGGGCTGGAGCTGGTGGCCAACGGCAAGCTGACGCCCAAGCTCAGCTACAACATCAGCGGCAACGCCTATTGGAACGAGATCCAATCGACCACGCCGGGGCTGGCGGGCACGCGCGAGATGACCACCCTGTCGGGCCGCGCCAGCCTCAGCTGGCAGGCCACGCCCAAGGACTTCTTCCAGCTGAACGGCTTCACCTCGGGCAAGCGCCTGACGCCCCAGGGCTACAACGAGCCGATCTCGCTGCTGAACCTGGGCTATCGCCGCAAGGTCACCGACAAGCTGAACTTCGTGGTCACGGCCAACGACGTGCTGGACTCGTTCAAGAACGTGGGCGTGATCGACACCCCGACCCTGAAGCAACGGGTCGAGCGGACCGGCAATGTGCGGGCGGTGTTCTTCGGCTTCACCTACAGCTTCGGCGGCGGCAAACAGCGGCCCGAGCAGTTCGATTTCGGCACCGGCGCGGCCGGAGGGTAGGGGCTAGCGCCGCAGCCTCGGAACGCTCACCAAACGGTTGTCATCCCGGAAAGCGCGCAGCGCTTGTCCGGGACCCAGGGGAACCGCACCGCATCAGCCCAGTCCCCTGGGTCCCGGACAGCCCCTGCGGGGCTTCCGGGATGACAACGGATTTTACGTTCTGGCTTTTGGGGCGTTTCGAGCACCCCAGACTTTGCGGCTACCTCAGCGTATAGCCGCGACCGGTCAGGCAGGCGGCGCGGGCCTGGTCGAAGGCGGCCTGCGTGCCGGCGACCGCCGCGGCGTTGGCCTCGTTCTGGGCCCGGGCCGCGCGCCGGTTCTTGCCGCGCCGGATGACGCCGCCGGCGACGGCCCCGGCCAGGGCCGCGTCGCCCGCGTCGCCGCCGGAGACCGCGCCGATGCCCGCCCCCACCAGCGCGCCCTTGGCCCGGGCGCCGCTGCCGGTGACCGGCGCGGCCTGGGCCTGGGCGGGCACGGGCGGATTGCGGGGATCGAAGCCGCTCTGCTGGGTGGCCCAGTCGGTGCAGGACGCCTCGTCCTTCTGCTGCTGGGCCTGGCTCTGGCCCTTGGCGGGATAGGCGTACTGGGCGAAGGCCGTCCCGGCCGTCGCCAGTTCGCCGACCAGCAGCGCGATCGCCAGGGTCGCTCGAAGTCCGGCAGCCATGGAACGTCTCCTCAGGAGGGACCCGGTCCGCCGCCGCGGCGGGCAGGCCCCATCGACGACCTTCGCCCCGCCGTCGCCCCGTCGCCATCGGGCCATGGCCGCAGGCGCGACCGGGCAAAACCCCTAGGCCGACGGGCAGAGGAAGGTCGCGCCTAGGCCTGTCGAAAAATGAGAACAAAATAGGAACAAATGGCGTCCGAGTCTGACGTAGCGGCTGGCTATTCTCCGGACTGTCCAAGGCGTTCCTCCCGACCGGGAGGCAAGGCGGCGGACCTGCAATTTTGGCAGATATTTTTGAATTATTTGGAGAATTTAGAGATGACCAACTACGTTTTCGTCGATGACTACAGCCCCGCGCCCAACGGGGACTACGCGCCGGCCTTCGCGGCCGCGTTCGCCGCCTCGAACGAGGTGCGGATGCTGGCCAAGACCTATCTGGTCAAGACCCCCATCGTCCTTCCCGCGCGCAACAACATCGCGCTCCGGGGCTGCGGCATCGGGGTGACCAAGATCCAGTCCGACGCCTCGAACCAACCGGTGATCGTCATCAAGGCGGCCACCGATTTCGTCACCATGGCGGACTTCACCGTCGAGCACATCGTCACGCCCGTGCTCGGCGGCGACGGGATCAAGCTGGAGGTCGCGGCCAACTACAGCTGGGACAACGGCGTGATCACCAACGTTCGCGCCAACGCCAACTATATCGGCTGGAACCTGGGCATGACGGCCTACACGATCCTGGAGAACTGCGGCGCGTTGAACAACGTCTCGCACGGCTTCAGCTTCACCTCGAACGGCGCGTACGCCCAGAACCCGCTGCAATACTACCTGCACAAGTGCACGGCCTCGCTGAACGGCGGCGACGGCTACCACTACGCCAGCCAGGGCACGGCTCCGGCCACGTCGGTCGGCGCCCTGGAAGCCTGTGTCACCTACAAGAACACCGGCAACGGCGTGGCGGCCCTCGGCCTGTCGACCAACCCCATCGCCAGCATCCGCATCGACGGCGGGTTCTACGGCGAGGACGGCGGGCACGGGATCTACCTGGACACCTGGGGCTCCCAGCACCTGATCCGGCCGGGCTTCATCGAGCTGGAGGGCGACTGCGGCATCTACCTGTCCGACCACAACAAGCAGGTTCAGGTCGGGCCGACGATCGTCACCAACAACGGCAATGACGGCATCCTCGTCAACTGCCCGGACGTGACGATCACCGGCGGCCAGTTCATCGCCAACGGCCGTCTGCACAACGGCGGCCGCTCGAACGGCATCTACTTCTACACGGGCGGTTCGGGCGTCGTCAGCGGCGTGCGGTCGCGGTCGTGGGGCGGTCAGCAGGACTGGGGCGTGGTGACGAACGCCGACGTGCTGCTGGTCGGCAACGACCTGAGGAACAACAACCTCGGGGCCCAGACGGGCGTGACCAACCCGAACTCGATCGGCAACCGCGTCTAGCGCGCGGGCGTCGGCAGACAGGGAAGGGGGCATGCGGACGCGCATGTCCCCTTTTCGCGGCCCTAGGGGTCATGCCGTGGCGGCTTCGCCGCAAGGCGCTTCTCGTAGCGCCAGACCTCCAGCGGGAAGAGGCCCTCGGAGGTTTCGGTAGGCACGTTTTCGATCCGCGCCATCGTCCAGCCGGCCTTCTCGTAGAACCGCGCCGCCCGGGCGTTGCCGATCGCGCAGGCCAGCCAGGCGGTCTCGACGCCGGCCCGGGCCAGCCGCGCCTCGGCGTCGGCCATCAGCACCGCCGCCGCCCCGGTCCCGCGCGCTTCGGCGGCCAGGTAGAACTGATAGAGCTCGTCGTCCTTCAGCAGGTGGAAGCCCAGCGGCGCCCCGACCGGGCCCAGGGTGCGCACCTTGGGCAGGGCGGCGGCCATACGCGCCTCGAAGCTTTCCAGCGTGCGCAGGCGCTTCAGGGCCTCGGGCAGCAGACCCTCGTGCCCGTCGCGCCAGCCGGACCACCAGAGGTGGGCGAGGGGCTTCAGGTCGGCGGGTTGGGCGTCTCTCACCTCGGTCATCGTTTGGCTCCGTGGGATCACACTGACTTGCCCCCACCTGACCGCTTCGCGGTCTGTCCGCCCCCGTAGGGGGCGGAGCCTAGTGCGCGAGGCTCTTCCCCCTCCGGGGGAAGACGATCGCGAAGCGATCCGCAGGGGGCAAGTGCTGGCCGCCGATCCCTTGAATCAAAAGGCCCCCGGATCACGCCGAGGGCCTTCCAGATCAGTGGTTGTGCCGAGGCAGCTTCGACGCCAGGTCCTGGTACTTCACGGCGAACTCCAGCACCCCGCCGGTCTCCAGCTGGCCCGTGTGGGCGCGGTAGATTTCCTGCCAGGGGGTCATGGTCGCCGGGACGGCCGGGATGCCTTCCTTCCTGCGCTCGGCGATCGTCGCCTCGTCCACCAGGGCGTCGCAGCGGCCGGTGTTCAGGTCGATGCGGATGGTGTCGCCGGTGCGCAGCCACGACAGGCCGCCGCCGATGGCGCTCTCGGGCGAGGCGTTCAGGATCGAGGGGCTGTCGGCGGTGCCCGACTGCCGGCCGTCGCCCAGGGTGGGCAGGCTCATGATGCCCTTCTTCAGCAGGTGGTCCGGCGGCTGCATGTTGACCACCTCGGCCGAGCCGGGCCAGCCGATCGGACCCGCGCCGCGGATCACCAGGATGCAGTGCTCGTCGATGGCCAGGGCCGGGTCGTTGATCCGGGCGTGGTAGTCGTCCGAACCGTCGAACACGATGGCCCGGGCCTCGAAGATGTCCTCCTGGCCGGGCTTGGACAGGTAGCGCGCCCGGAAGTCGGCGCCGATGACGCTGGACTTCATGATCGCGAAGTCGAAGAGGTTGCCCTTCAGCACCAGGAACCCGGCCTTCTCGGCCAGCGGCTCGGCGTAGGGGAAGATCACCTCGCGGTCCTTGGTCTCTCGACCCTCGAGGTTCTCGGCCATCGTCCTGCCGGTCACGGTCAGGACGTCGCCGTGCAGGCGGCCCTGCTGCAGCAGCTCCCACAGCACCGCCGGCGCGCCGCCGGCCCGGTGGAAGCGCTCGCCCAGATACTTGCCGGCCGGCTGCATGTTGACGATCAGCGGGATGTCGTAGGCCGCGCGCCAGTCGTCGGCGGTGATCTCCAGGCCGGCGTGGCGGGCCATGGCGGCGATGTGCGGCTGGGCGTTGGTCGAGCCGCCGGCCGCCGCGACCAGGGCGATGGCGTTCTCGAACGCCTTCTTGGTCAGGATGTCCTTGGGCTTGATGTCCTCATAGGCCAGGTCGACGATCCGCTGGCCGGTCTTGTAGGCCATCTGGCCGCGCTCGCGGTACGGGGCGGGGATGGCCGCGCAGCCGGTCAGCGACAGGCCCAGGGCCTCGGCGACGGCGTTCATGGTCGAGGCCGTGCCCATGGTGTTGCAGTGGCCGGCCGAGGGGGCGCTGTCCGACGCGCGCTGGATGAACTCCTCCTCGTTGATCTCTCCGGCGGCGAGCTTGCGCCGCGAGCGCCAGATCACCGTGCCCGAGCCGACCAGTTCGCCCTCGTGCCAGCCGTCCAGCATCGGACCGCCCGACAGGACGATGGCCGGGATGTTGACCGTGGTGGCGGCCATGATGCCGGCCGGGGTGGTCTTGTCGCAGCCGGTGGTCAGGACCACGGCGTCGATCGGATAGCCGTGCAGGGTCTCGACCAGGCCCAGATAGGACAGGTTCCGGTCCAAGGCCGCCGTCGGGCGACGGCAGTTCTCGAAGATCGGGTGGACCGGGAACTCCATCGGGATGCCGCCGGCGTCGCGGATGCCGTCGCGAATCCGGGTCACCAGGTCCAGATGGATGCGGTTGCACGGCGAGATGTCGCTGCCGGTCTGGGCGATGCCGATGATCGGCTTGCCGCTGCGCAGCTCCTCGGGCGTGATCCCGTAGTTCATGAACCGCTCCAGATAGAGGGCGGTCATGTCGATGTGGTCCGGATTGTCGAACCAGTCGCGCGAGCGGAAGCGGCGGGGTTGGCGGTTAGGGGAGGTCAAGACGCACCTCGTATTGGGGCTGGCCCGCGACGGCGACAGGCAGGGCGAACAGGCCGCCGCAAAGCGGATAGGCGGCCAGCTGCTCGTCGCTGAGTCCCTTGCGGGCGGTGGTGAAATACAGGGTCTTCAGGTCGGGCCCGCCGAAGCAGGGCTTGGTGACGTTGATGGCGTCCAGGGTGACGCGGTCGACGATCTCGCCCTCCGGCGAGATGCGCAGGGCGCCGTGGCCGCCCCACAGGGCCGTCCAGACATAGCCCTCGGCGTCGACCACCGAGCCGTCGGGCCAGGCGTTCTCGATGTCCAGGCGGAAGAATTCGCGCTTGTTCGACAGCGCGCCGTCGGCGTCCAGGTCATAGGCCCAGATCACCTTCTCCAGGGTGTCGGTGTGGTAGAAGGTCTTGCCGTCGGGCGAGGCGCAGGGGCCGTTGGTGATGCAGACGCCGTCGTCGACCTTGATCGGCCGGCCGGCCTCGTCCAGGCGGTAGAGCGCGCCCGTCGGGGTCTCCTCGCCGTCGTGCATGGTGCCGAACCACAGTCGGCCCGCGCCGTCGACGGTGGCGTCGTTGGGACGGTTGTTGAGGGCCGCGTCCTCGATCTCGCCCAGGAAGGCGAAGCCGCTGTCGGGGTGGAAGTGGTGCAGGCCGCTCTTGAGGCCCGCCACGAAACCGCCGCCCGCGCGGGGCGCCAGGAAGGTCACCTGGTCGGGGGCGTCGAAGCTCTTGGTCTCGCCGCTGGCCGGATGGAAGCGGTGGACCTTGTGGCCCTTGATGTCCACGAACCACACGGTCTGCTCCTCGGCGGACCAGATCGGCCCCTCGCCGAGGGTGGCCTTCAGGTCCCAGACGCAGGTGGGGGTGGGCATGCGCGACGTCCTCTCGAGTTCCTAGCGCGGTATACCCTCTCGGCCGCCTCGCGACAGCACCTCCAAAGGTCGGAGATCGGCGCGGCGCCTTTCGAGCGCGCGCCGGGCGGGCAGGGGGCTACGCGCCGATCAACGCCAGCCGGCGTCGATCCAGTATTCGTGGCCGGTGCACAGGGCCGCGTCGTCCGAGGCCAGGAACAGCACCAGCGAAGCGACGTTGTCGGGCACCAGGCGGCCCTTCAGGGCCTGGGCCTTGACGATCTCGGCCTCGCCTTCCGGCGTGTACCACTTCTCCTGGCGCTTGGTCTTGATGTTGCCCGGCACCACGCAGGTCACGCGGATGTCGTCGGGGCCCAGCTCGCGGGCCAGGGCCCGGGTCATGCCCTCGATGCCGGCCTTGGCGGTTTCGTAGAGGACCAGGTCCTCCAGGCCCAGGTGCCAGCTGATCGAACCGAAGTTGATCACCGCGCCGCCGCCGCGCGCCTTCATGCCGGGGGCCACGGCCTGGGTGCAGAACAGCATGTGGCGCAGGTTCACGTTCATGCGCTCGTCCCAGTAGGCGGGCGTCACCTCGGCCAGCTTGTGGCGGTCGTCGTTGCCGGCGTTGTTGACCAGCACGTCGATGGGACCGATCTGGGCGAAGGTCTTGGCCACCGCGTCCAGGTCCATCAGGTCGCAGCGGATGTAGACCGGCGCGATGTCCGAGCCCGACAGCTGCTGGGCCAGGACCTTGGAGTCCTCGTCGGCGACGTCGAGGAAGATCACCTCGGCGCCCTGGCGCGCGAAGCCGGCCACGATGCCGGCCCCAATGCCCGAGCCGCCGCCGGTGACGACGACGCGCTTGCCCCGAAGGCTGGGATAGATGGCGGAGGAGGTGCTCACTTGCGGACGCTTCACTTCGATGTTCACAGCAGGCCTCGGCCGGCCAGGTTGCGGATCAGGGCGGAGACGCCGAACGTCCAGGGGGCGGCGAGATCGCAGGTGGTCACCTCGTTCTCCAGCACGCCCAGCTTGGGGGTGGCGACGCGGACGCGGTCGCCGACCTTGTGGGTGAAGCCTTGGCCGGCGGCGTCGCGGTCCTGGATCGGGGCGAACATGGTGCCCAGGAACAGGGCGAAGCCGTCGGGATACTGATGCTGCTTGCCGTAGGCCTGGCCCGCCAGGACCGCCGGGTCGCGGCTGATCAGGCTCATGTTGCTGTGGCCGTCCAGCACGAAGTTGTCGCGGCCGGTGATCTTCAGCGTGACCTCGGCGTTGCGGACGTCGTCCAGGCCGAAGCCGTCGTCGAACAGGCGGAAGAACGGGCCGATCGAGCAGCTGGCGTTGTTGTCCTTGGCCTTGCTGAGCAGCAGGGCCGAGCGGCCTTCGAAGTCGCGCAGGTTGACGTCGTTGCCCAGCGAGGCGCCGCGGATGCGGCCCTGGCCGTCGCACAGCAGCACGACTTCCGGCTCGGGGTTGTTCCAGTGGCTGTCGCTGCGGACGCCCACGTGGTCGCCCCAGCCCATAGACGACAGGGTCGGGCCCTTGGTGAAGATCTCGGCGTCGGGGCCGATGGCCACTTCCAGGTACTGCGACCACAGGCCGTCGGCGATCAGGGTGGCCTTCAGGCGCGCGGCGCCTTCGGAACCCGGATTCACGCTGCGCAGGTCGCCGCCCATGCTGGCCGACAGCTGCTCGCGGATCTTCAGGGCGGCGGCGGCGTCGCCGCGGGCGCGCTCCTCGATCACCCGCTCCAGGGTCGAGACGGCGAAGGTGACGCCGGCGGCCTTCAGCACCTGCAGGTCGACCGGGGCCAGCAGCTTGGCGGCCGCGCCTTCCGGGTTCGCCCAGACCGGACGCACGTCCAGCGCTTCCAGCGGGCCCAGGTCCTCGCCGCGCGGGATCGCCGCGCCGGGCTCGAAGGCGTTCATCAGGTCGGAGGTGGTCGGGGCGATCTTGCTGACGTCCTCGATCCGCCCGCCGCGGATCAGGACGGGGGTCGGACCCTGGCCGAAGTCGATACGGCCCAGCAGGGTCGCGTCGCGCCAATCCTCGGGAAGGAACTCCACAATGCCCACCACGTCTTCTCCCTTGCCGAGCTGTGCGACCGGACCATGGTCACGCTCGTTCACGTCGGTTCATCTGTTAGCGCTAACATGCATGGTCGCGCAAGTCGGTGATTTGATATTACAATTGATGGACTTGGCGAGCGTAATCGGCGCGCCCAGGCGGGATCAGCCTTCGCTGGGAGCCGGGCCGGTCGAGTCGCGGACGATGACCGTGTGCGGGTGCATCAGCTGGCGGGGCTCGCCGGCCTTGCCGCGCTTGCGGCGAATCTCTTCCAGCACCAGGTCGACGGCGGCGCGGGCCATGTCGGCGATCGGCTGGCGCACGGTGGTCAGGGGCGGCCAGATGTTGGCGGCGATCGAGGTGTCGTCGAAGCCGACGATCGACAGGTCTTCCGGCACGTCCAGGCCCATGCGGTGGGCGACCCCCGCCGTGGCCGCGGCCATGTCGTCGTTGCCGGCGAAGATGGCGGTGGGGCGGTCGTCCTCGCCCAGCAGCCGCTCGGCGGCCTCCAGGCCCGAGCGGTAGGTGAAGTAGCCCTGCTCGACGCTGACGTTCGTGTCCGGCACGCCGCCCGCCTTCAGGGCCGCCAGGAAGCCGTCCAGGCGCTGCTGGCTGACCGTCTGGTTGGGATGGCCCTTGATGACGCCGAAGCGCTTGTGGCCCAGGGCCAGCAGGTGCTCGGCCAGCTCGTAGGCGGCCGCCTCGTTGTCGATGCGGATGGTGGCCATGTCGGCGCTGGGCATGCCCGGGGCCACGGCGACGGCGGCGGCGCCGGCCTTCCTGACCTCGGCCAGGACCGTGGCGCTCTCGCAGAGGGGGGCGGGCAGGATCAGGCCGTCGACGCCGGTCTTCAGCAGGCGGGTCAGGGTGGCGCCGGCCAGCTCGGGCTCGGCGCACTTCTCGATGACCACCTGGGCGCCGGTGCGGCTGCTCTCGTCCAGGGCCCCGACCAGGAATTCCGACAGGTAGCCGGTCGAGGGGTTGTCGTAGAGCAGGCCGATGCGGAACGGGGCCGAGCCGGCCAGGCTGCGGGCGGCGGGGTTGGGCGCGTAGTTCAGGTCGCGGATCGCCGCGTCCACCAGGGCCTTGGTCTCGGACTTGACCGTCGTCTCGCGGTTGATGACCCGCGACACCGTCATGGGCGAGACCCCGGCCAGGGCCGCCACGTCGCGGATGGTCGCGCTCTGGGTCGTGCGGCGGCGTTGACGCTCGTTGCGGTCGTTCATCGATGGTCCGTCCCTTGATCGCGGCGGACACTAGACCGTTTTGGCCGTGTCTTGGAAGACGAGGCGCAAGTCTTTGATGGAGCACAGGGTCTGACAGCGCGATCAGGGCGGCGTCGTTTCCTGCTTTCGTCCGGACTCGTCGCGAGAAACAGGGATGCAGACGAGGAACTTTGTCTGACCTAGATTGACGCCATGACCCCCAGCACGACCCCATCCTCGATCCTATTTGGGGCGATCATCCTGACCGGCGGGGCCTCGCGCCGCATGGGCGCCGACAAGGCGGCCCTGGACTGGGACGGCCGCCGGGCGGTCGACCGCGTGGCGGCGCTGGCCCGCGCGGCCGGCGCGGTCCGGGTGCTGACGGCGGGACGCGACCACGGCCTCGAGCACGTCGACGACCCGGCCCCCGGGGCGGGACCGGTCGGCGGGGTGCTGGCCGGGGCCCGGGCCCTGGCGGCCCACGGCCTGGCGCGGGCCCTGGTCCTGGCGGTGGACGCCCCGACCGCAACGGCGGACGACCTGGCGCCGCTGCTGGCGGCGGGGGCGCCGGGGGCGGTCTATGAGGGTTTGCCGGTGCCGATGGTGGTGACCTTGGCGGCCCTGCCGGCCGACGCCGAGCCCGGCTGGCCGTTGCGGCGGCTGGTCGAGCGGGCGGGGCTGGCGACGCTGGCTTGCGACGAGACGGTGAAGCTGCGGCTGCGCGGCGCGAACACGCCGGAGGAGCGGGCGGCGCTGTCGGGCGGCTGACGGAACAGGGGACACACACTCACCCCGCGATCCGTGATCATTCGGCAGGGACTTTGCCGTGAGTGTGTGTCCCCACCTTCAAGCGCGGCCGGGGACATGCCCTCGCGGCGTGTCCCCAAGTCTTGGCGCCGTGGATGCTGATGGGGACACGCCGCGAGGGCATGTCCCCGGCTTCAGTACACGTCCCGCCGATACAGCCCTTCGTCCGTCAGGCGCTCCACCGTGTCCGCGCCGAGCACGGCCACGAGCACGGCGTGCACGTCCCCCGACATGCCCTCCAGCGAGCCGCAGACATAGATCGCCGCGCCGTCGGCGATCCAGGCGCGCAGGGTGTCGGCGGCCTCCATCAGGCGGTGCTGGACATAGACCTTGCGGTCCTGGTCGCGGGAGAAGGCCAGGTCCAGGCGCGCCAGCACGCCGCCGGCCTGCCAGGCCTCGATCTCGCCGCGATGGAAGAAGTCGTGGGCCGAGGTGCGCTCGCCGAACACCAGCCAGTTGCGGTGACGCCCCGCGGCCGCCCGGGCCTTGAGGTGGGCGCGCAGGCCCGCCAGGCCCGTGCCGTTGCCGATCAGGATCAGCGGCCGGTCGTCGGCCGGGCCGTGGAACGACCGGTTGGTCCGCACCCGGGCGGCGATCTCGGCCCCTTCGGCGGCATGAGCGGTCAGCCAGCCCGAGCCCAGGCCCGGCTTGCCGTCGGCCCGTTTCATGGCCCGGACCAGCAGCTCGACCCCGCCGTCGGCCGGCAGCGAGGCGATCGAATATTCGCGGTGGGGCAGGGGGGGCAGGGCGTCGACCAGGCCCTGGGCCGTCGTGGCCGGCGCGCTGTCGTGCGGCAGGCGGCGCCAGGACAGGACGTCGCCCAGGCGCGTCGCCTCGTCGGCGGTCACCGGCGCGGCGGGGTCCAGCCCCAGCCGGGCCAGCAGGGCGGCGACCTCGGCCGGGTCGTTGCGCGGCCCGACCTCCAGGATGTCGCCGGCCTCCCAGGTGACGGCGTCCAGCGGCTCCAGGCGCAGGTGGAAGGCCGCGTCGGCGGGGCTGCCCGGGTTGAGGCGCCGGCGCTCGGCCAGCCGCCAGCGGCCGTAGCGGGGGCGGGTCCAGTCGGGGGCGTCGGTGACGCCGGCCAGCAGGCCGACATGCGATTGCCAGTGGCGCAGGGCGGCCGGGTCGCCGTCGTCGACCTCGACCCGGTCGAACAGCGGCGCGGCGCCGTGGCGGGCCAGCCAGGCGTCCAGGGTCCGGCCGAAGGCGCAGAAGTGGGCGTAGCTGCTGTCGCCCAGGGCCAGGACGCCGTAGCTCAGGCCGTGCAGGGCAGGCTGGCCGCCCATCACGTCGCGGATGAAGCGGCGGGCGGTGTCGGGGGCGTCGCCTTCGCCGGTGGTGCTGACCACGAACAGGGCGCGGCCCGCGCTGGACAGATCGGCGGTGGTGACCTCGGCCAGGCTCTTCAGCGTCACCCGCGCCCCGGCGTCGCCCAGCAGCTTGGCGGTGGCCATGGCCAGCTCCTCGGCGAAGCCGGTCTGGCTGGTGTGGACGACCAGGACCGGCGCGCCGCTCCCCGCCGACAGGGCCTGGGCCGCGCGGCGGGCGGCGCGCTGGCGCAGGGCCTCGCGCACGGCGATGGCCAGGCAGAACAGCATGTAGGCGCACAGCACCAGGCCGGCGTTGGTCAGGCGGTCGGAGGAGAGGGCTTCGAACGCGCTCATGCGTCGAGCATCGCCGTCAGGGCGGGCGACAGGCGCTCCTCCAGGCCCGCCGGCCCGTTCGCCAGGATCATGGCGGCCAGGCCGTGCGCCGTCGCGAAGGCCAGGGCGGCGTCGGGCCGCATCACGGTCAGGGCCGTGGCCCAGGCGTCGGCCCGCATGCAGGTCTTGTCCAGCACCGTGACGCTGACCGTGGCGTGGTCCACCGGCGCGGCGGTGGCCGGGTCCAGGGTGTGGGCGTAGCGGCGGCCGTCGTGCTCGAAGAACCGCCGGTAGTCGCCCGAGGTCGCCGCCGACAGGCCGTGCAGGGCGACCAGGGTGCGCAGGCCGTCATTGGCGGTCGTGGGGCGCTCCAGCTCGACCCACCAGGGCTGGCCGTCGGGCTTGGCGCCGGTCCCGCGCAGTTCGCCCCCGACCTCGACCAGGTACGAGCGCGCGCCGGCGCGGTCGAGGGCGGCGGCCACCCGGTCGACCGCGAAGCCCTTGGCGATCCCGTTGAGGTCCAGCCGCAGGCCGCCGGGCTGGAACAGGCTGTCGCCGTCCAGCGTCACGCGACGCCAGCCGGCGGGCGCGCGGGCCTTGGCGATGTCCTGGGCTTCCGGCGGAGCGCCGGAGAAGGGGCGGGGGCCGAAGCCCCACAGGTCGACCAGAGCGCCCAGGGTCGGGTCGAAGGCGCCGTCGGTCCGCTCGGCGATCTCGAGGGCGCAGCGCAGCACCTCGGCGAAGGCCGGGGGCAGGGCGGTCCAGGTCCCGGCGGCGGCGCGGTTGTAGCGCGACAGGTCCGACAGGGGCTCCCACGGGCTCATCTCCGCGACGACGCCGTCCAGTTCGCGCCGGGCCATGGCGGTCAGGGCGTCGGCCTGGGCCGTGGGCGGCGCGACCAGCTTGACCGACCAGGTCGTGCCCATCGTCTCGCCGCCGAGCGCCAGCACCGCGCCGCCGATCGGGCGGGCGGGCGGCTCGGTCAGCTGGGGGACGAGGACGCGGGTCATGGGGATGTTGCTCAACCTTTGTCATCCCGGAAGCCTCGCAGAGGCTGTCCGGGACCCAGGGGACCGGGCGGATGCGGTGCGGCCGCCCTGGGTCCCGGACAAGCGCTCCGCGCTTTCCGGGATGACAACGTGTGTTGGCCCTACGGCCGCTGGGCTTCGAGCGTGGCGGTGTAGCTGGCGCTCATGCCGTTGCCGGCCAGGGGCGTGGCGGGACCTTGCTGGCCGCCGCCGGGGCCGCCCATGCCGGGCATGCCGCCCATGCCGCCGCCCGGACCGCCGGGACCGCCCGGAGGGCCGCCCTCGGGACGTCGGCCGGTCTCGCCCGTGCGCACCACCGCGTTCATCCAGTACATGCCCGCTTCCGGGAAGGTGACCTTGAACGACCCGTCGGCGCCGGTCTTGACCTTGAAGTCGCCGGGCGTGGCGCGGTAGCGCGAATTGCCGGGGGCGAAGGTCACTTCCAGGTCGGCGGCCGGCTTGCCGTCCAGCAGAAACTTGAAGGTCGCCGCCTCGCCGGACACCACGTCGTTGGGGTGGGTCACCGGGACCAGTTCCAGCCCCTTGCCGGTCGGGGCGAACACCGTGGTGGTCGGCGCGTCGCGGGTGACGAAGGTCTCGTTGCGGTTCGAGCTCTTGATGGTCTTCAGGTCGGCGGCGCCGGCCGGGACCTGCTTGGCGAAGTCCTCGGGCGAGCCGCGGAAGCGCTTGACCTCGCCGTTCTCGGTCCAGCTGGCCATGACCGTGTTGGAGAACGAGCCGATCTTGTAGGTGCCCGGCTTGGACAGCGGCACGTCGAAGACCGAGCGGTACTTGCCGGTGAACGGGTTCTGGACCTTCTCGACCGAACCGTCGGGCGTGGTGACCGTGATGGCGTCCAGCCGCATGGCGTTGTGGTCGGCGTAGAACAGTTCGTTGGAGACGGCCGCGTCGACGCCCACCCAGGCGCTTTCGCCCGACAGCACGGTGGCCGAGGGCAGGATCCATCCGCGGTGGGCGTTGGCGGCGAGCGGCAGGGCCAGCAGGGCGACCCCGGCGGCGACGGCGAGAAGGCGCTTCTTGAAGGTCATGGCGTTGCTCTCTGTTGGCTTATTTGACGGCGACGGTGACGGCGCCGAGCTCGGTCGCGCCCTTGGCGGTGGCCGGCGCGCCCGGCTTGCCCCAGGTGAACGGGACGCGGACGGCTTCCTGGCCGCCCACCTCGCGGGCGGCCTCGACCACCAGGTTGTACTGGCCGGGCTTGAGGTCCTTCAGCGGGCCCTTGGCGCCGCTGAACACCAGCTTCTGCGGGCCGGGCGCACGGGTGGCGCCGCTGATCCCGTCGGCGGGGAAGCTCATGGTGCGGCCGGCCTTGCGCCACCACTGGCGCATGTCCTTCAGCCACTTGACGCCTTTGTCCTCCTTGGAGTCGGCGTCGTACCAGACGGCCAGGGTGCCTGCGGCGGTGGCGTCGGCCGGGTTCTCGATCCAGATCGAGACATAGGGCTTGTGGTACTCGGCCACCGTCAGGCGCGGCACCTCGACGGTGACGTTGAGGTCGGCGGCCAGGGCCGGCGTCGCGACGCCGGCGGCGCCGAGGGCCGAGAAGGTCAGCAGGGACAGGGATCGCTTCATGGCGGGACGCCTCACAGGTGGACGAAAAGGATGACGAGCAGCAGCGGGATCACCAGCCCGCCGGCCACCAGGGGCCAGGTCAGGGGGCGGGCCCGGGCGTGGAACTGCAGGAGGATCAGGCCGGTGACCGCGAACACCACGCAGGCCCCGGCGAAGACGTCGATGAACCAGCCCCAGGCCTTGCCGGCGTTGCGGCCCTTGTGCAGGTCGTTGAGCAGGCTGATCGCGCCGCGCGTGGTCTTCTCGTGCTCGACGGCGCCCGTGGCGCGGTCGATGCTGATCCAGGCGTCGCCGCCGGGACGGGCCAGGGCGACATAGACCTCTTCCTCCGACCACTCGCCCTCGCGGCGGGCGATGTCGGCCTCGACGGCCTTGTCGAGCCAGGTCTCGACCCGGATCGGCAGCGGGCGCTTGCCCTCGGTCGGGCCCTTGGCGATCTCGGCCAGCAGGTCGGCGGGCAGGGTCGCCTTGCGGTCGACCACCTTGGGCTTGGCCTCGATCTGGCCGGCGTGGTTCAGGGTGAAGCCGGTGACCGCGAACAGCAGCATGCCGATCAGGCTGATCGCGGCGCTGATCCAGTGCCACTGGTGCAGCTGCTTGAGCCAGAACGAGCGGCTTTGCTGGGCGGGTGCGGTCTTCACGAAATCCAGGGGCGGGAGGCGGGCGCGGGGCCTTGGTTGAGCTTCATGCCCATACTTGAGAACGACTTGCAAAAGCAAGCCTTCACGCGCAACCGCGATCACCCGGGGCGGCTTTCCGATCGGGTTAAGGATTCCGCGAGGCGCCGCATGCGACGATAGCGCACGGAGACGGGCGCCGTGGGGGCGGCTAAATCTTCTTAATCAGTTGTTAAGCACGTCGGGGGCGAGCGGTGCGCAAGATCCTAGTGGCCGAGGACGACATCCTCCTGGCCACCATCCACGAGATCACGCTCAGCGAGGCGGGTTTCGACGTACTGGTCTGCCGCGACGGCGAGCAGGCCCTGGAGGCGATGGACGCCTTCGATCCCGACCTGCTGATCACCGACTTCTCGATGCCCCGCATGAACGGCGGCGAGCTGATCAGGGCCACCCGCCGCCGCCGGGGCGCCCGCACGGCCGTCCTCCTGGCCTCGGCCCGCGACGAGCACCTGCTGAAGGACGACGAGCGCGGCGACGCGCGGCTGGAGAAGCCGATCTCGCCGGCGCGCCTGCTGGGGGCGGTGCGGGACCTGGAAGCGCGCTGGGGCAGGGCGGCCTAAGGGGCGCGAAACCGTCACCGATCCGTAGCGGACGTCCGCCCTGGTCACTATCGTGCGGACACGACACTCCCGCCCATGGAGACCGCGTGCGAAATCGCAGATTCCCGCCCCTGCCGACGGCCCTGGCCAAGCAGCTTTCAACGATCAAGGCGACCGACGGCGGCCTCTATCGGCCCTGCGTGGCGACCTTGCGCGACGGGACCGTCCTGAACTGCGTGTACTTCGCCGAAGCCCAGCGCTGGTTCCGGTATTGGGGTGTTTGGCCGGACGAGGATCGGGGCAAGACGGCCCTGGATATCGAAACCGTGGCGAGCGTCGCGGACAGCCCGTCGCGGCTCCCCGCGCCCTTCGCCGACGCCCTGTACGAGGCCGGGGAAAGCGGCATGGGCTACACCGTCTTCACGGTGCAGTTCGAAGACGGGACCAGCGTCGCCGTGGGGACCGGCAACGCGGTCGACTTCATCGTCTATCCGCCGGGGCAATCCCGGGACACCGTGGTCAAGGTGCTTCCGCACGTGGGGCGCGGCGATCCGAAGATCACCGCCGCGCCGCCCTATTCCTGGTGCCTCTACGACGCCGGCTAGGCAGGCCGGCCAAGCTCGGCTCCCCGTCTCGCCAAGGGGCGAACGCCTGCCCGCCGTCTTGGGGTAACGCGGATCATCCAAGGACACCGCCTGCCCATCCGGCAAGCTCACCCCAAAAACTCGACCAACCGCCGCATCTCCGCGACACATGACCTCGACAAGCACGGCTTTAGAGGAGAAGTATGCCGCCTTTCGTCGCGGGAGCATGCCTGCGCGTCGCATTGGGGTCGTTTCTTGAAAACGCTGTTCTTTACCGCCTCCGCCCTCGCCCTTTCGCTGACCTTCGGCGCCGCCTCGGCCCAGGAGCGCGTGCCGGTCCAGGGGCCGCCGACCCCGCCGATCGCCGCGGCCCAGGACGTGGCCTATCCGGGCGTGCTGAAGCTGACCGTCGACGCCACCGACCTGGATCGCCGCATCTTCCAGGTCCGCGAAACGATCCCCGTCGCCAAGGCCGGCCCGATGACCATCCTGTACCCGCAATGGGTGCCGGGCGGCCACTCGCCCCGCAACGATCTGGACAAGATGGCCGGCCTGGTGATCACCGCGAACGGCAAGACCCTGCCGTGGACCCGCGACCCGGTCGCCGTCCACGCCTTCCACTTCGACGTGCCGGACGGCGCGACCGAGATCCAGGTCAGCTTCCAGTTCCTCACCCCGGTGAAGTCGGACGTGGGCCGCATCCTGGTGACCGACGACATGCTGAACGTGCAGTGGCTGCAGCTGGGCTTCTACCCGGCCGGCTACTACACCCGCCGCATCCAGATCGAGCCGACCGTGAAGCTGCCCGAAGGCTGGGGCTTCGGCACGGCGCTGGAGAAGGCCTCGTCCAACGGCCAGTCGACCACCTTCAAGACCACCACCTTCGAGACCCTGGTCGACTCGCCGATGTTCGCCGGCCGCTACTACAAGCAGGTCGACCTGGACCCCGGCGCGGCCGTGCCGGTGCGCCTGAACATCGTGGCCGACAAGCCCGAGCTGCTGGAGATCAAGCCGGAAGCCCTGCAGATCCACCGCAACCTGGTGCAGCAGGCCTACAAGCTGTACGGCTCGCACCACTACGACCACTACGACTTCCTGCTGGCCCTGACCGACAAGATGGGCGGCATCGGCCTGGAGCATCACCGCTCCAGCGAGAACGGCGTGGTTCCGAAGTACTTCACCGACTGGGACAAGACCTTCGTCGGCCGCGACCTGCTGGCCCACGAATACACCCACTCGTGGAACGGCAAGTTCCGCCGCGGGGCCGACCTCTACACCCCCACGCTGAACGAGCCGATGCGCGACAGCCTGATGTGGGTCTACGAGGGACAGACCCAGTACTGGGGCAACGTCCTGGCCGCCCGCTCGGGCCTGCAGACCAAGCAGCAGGGCCTGGAGTCGCTGGCCATGACCGCCGCGCTCTACGACACCCGCGCCGGCCGCAACTGGCGCAACGTGCTGGACACCACCAACGACCCGATCATCGCCAACCGCAAGCCGGCCTCGTGGACCAGCTGGCAGCGCAGCGAGGACTACTATTCGGAAGGCCAGCTGGTCTGGCTCGACGCCGACACCCTGATTCGCGAGAAGACCGGCGGCAAGAAGTCGCTGGACGACTTCGCCAAGGCCTTCTTCGGCGTCGAGAACGGCTCGTACGTGGTGCTGACCTACGACTTCGACACCGTGGTTCAGACCCTGAACGGCGTCGTGCCGTACGACTGGGCGACCTTCCTGAAGACCCGCATCGAGGGCCTTTCCGAGCACGCCCCGCTGGATGGCCTGACCCGCGGCGGCTACAAGCTGGTCTATACCGACACCCCGACCGAGTTCTTCAAGGCGGCCGAGACCAAGGGCAAGATCGTCAACCTCAGCTACTCGCTGGGGATCACGGTCGGGGCCGGCGGCGTGCTGTCGGCGGTCAACTGGGACACCCCGGCCTTCAAGGCGGGCCTGACGGCCGGCGAGACCATCGTGGCGGTCAACGGCACGGCCTACAGCGACGACCTGATCAAGGACGCGGTCAAGGCCACGGCTAAGACCGACGCCCCGCTGGTCGAGCTGCTGATCAAGGACGGCGAGCGCTACCGGACGGTCAAGGTCGACTACCACGGCGGCCTGAAGTACCCGCGCCTGGAACGCATCGAAGGCACGCCGCCGCGCCTGGACGACATCTACGCGCCGAAGAAGTAGGGTTTCGGTTCGTCACGACGATGAGGCCGCCGGCGGAAACGCCGGCGGCCTTTTTCTTGAAACACCCTCTCTCTTTGAGAGAGGGAGGGGCCCATGGCGAAGCCATGGGAGGGTGAGTGGTTACACTCTCTCCGGATGAAACACGGTCGTTCAATGGGTTTTCGGGGCGATGTCCTGTCCGCGTCGGCGGCCTTCGTGCACTCGCCTGGCGTCAAAGGACACGGCTGCACGGCTCTGGGTTTGCCGGTTGGCGGCGAAACCACTCACCCTCCCACCGCTTCGCGGCGGGCCCCTCCCTCTCTCAAAGAGAGAGGGGGTTAGAGGGCGCGCCCCATCTCAGTAGATGCACAACGCGTCCATTGCGGCGTCGAGCGGCCTTGATGCCGCCACGGGTTCCGTGAAAGAGAGCCCAAGCTTCCGCTTCAGATGGACTGTCCTAGATGAACCGCACCGCCGCCCTGGTCCTGGGCCTTTGCCTGCTGTCGAGCCCCGCCCTGGCGCAGGAGGCTTCGGCCCCGCCGCAGCTGTCGGCCGCCGTCGACACCACCAAGGCCCTGGCCGAGGGCCAGGCCTTCCTGGCCCAGAACGCCAAGGCGCCGGGCGTGGTCACCACGGCCTCGGGCCTGCAGTACAAGGTCACGACCTCGGGCCCCAAGACCGGCAAGTCCCCGAAGCCGGGCGACATCGTCAAGGTGCACTACGAGGGCAAGCTGCTGGACGGCACGGTGTTCGACAGCTCGTTCCAGCGCGGCCAGGCGGCGATCATGCCGGCCGAGGGCCTGATCCCGGGCTGGCTTGAGGCCCTGCCGCTGATGCACGTCGGCGACGAATGGACCCTGTGGATCCCGGCCGACCTGGCTTATGGCGACCGCGCCACGGGCCCGATCCCGGCCAACAGCGTGCTGGTGTTCCGCCTGAAGCTGATCGACATGCTGGCGGTGGACTAAATTGAAGGCGCGGAGGCGGCGAACACTTGCCCCCTCCGCGCCTTCGGCGCTCCTCCCCCGTAGGGGGAAGATCCGCCCCCTATGGGGGCGGACAGGCGGCGAAGCCGCCAGGTGGGGGCAAGTGGGTGCGCCTCAGACCCCCTTTCGCGACGTCATCAGCGGCTGGATTTTCGTCCCGAAGTTCTCCACCCCGGCCACGAAGTCGTCGAACACCAGCAGCACCCCGGCCGTGCCCTCGACGGCCGCGACCTCGTCCAGCATCCGCGCCACGCTCTCATAGCTGCCCACCAGCGTGCCCATGTTCAGGTTCACCGCCGACTCCGGCGCGGCCAGCTGGGCGGTGTTGGTGGTCGCGCCCGCCGCGGCGTTCGGGGCGGCCTGGTTGGTCAGCCAGGCCAGGGCCTCCTGGTCGGCGCCGGCGCGGTAGGCCTGCCACTTGGCCATGGCCGCCTCGTCGGTCTCGTCGGCGATGATCATGAACAGGATGTACGAGGCCACGTCGCGGCCGGTCTTGTCGGCGGCGGCCTTGAGGCGGTCGTTGACCCCGCCGAACGCCGTGGGGGTGTTGGTGCCCTTGCCCAGGGCGAAGCTGTAGTCGGCGTACTGGGCCGTGAAGGCCAGGCCCTCGTTGGACGAGCCGGCGCAGATCAGCTTGGTCTCCTCGGGATGAGGGCTGACCCGGCAGTCGGTCATCTCGAAATACTTGCCCTTGAAGTTGCTGACGCCGGTGTCCAGCAGCTCGCGCAGCACGGTCGCGTATTCGGCCAGGTAGTTGTAGCGGTCGGTGTAGTGCTGCTCGCCCGGCCACAGGCCCATCTGGTCGTATTCGGCCTTCTGCCAGCCGGTCACCAGGTTGATGCCGAACCGGCCCGGGGCGATCGAGTCGATGGTCGAGGCCATGCGGGCCACGATGGCCGGCGGGATGGTCAGGGTGGCGGCGGTGGCGAAGATCTTGATCTTCTCGGTCACGGCCGCCAGGCCGGCCATCAGGGTGAAGCTCTCGAGGTTGTGCTCCCAGAACTGGGTCTTGCCGCCGAAGCCGCGCAGCTTGATCATCGAGAGCGCGAAGTCGAAGCCGTACTTCTCGGCCTTCTGCACGATCTCCTTGTTCAGCGCGAACGACGGCATGTACTGCGGGGCCGCCTCGGAGATCAGCCAGCCGTTGTTGCCGATCGGAATGAAGACGCCGATTTCCATGGGTTTATCCCCCCTCTTGAAGGTCGCCGCCGAGGAAGCTCAGCAGGCGTGAATTGAAGGCCTCGGGCGCGGTGACCGTGAATCCGTGGCCGCCCCAGGGCGCGATGTCGAGCACGGCGGCCGGCAGGCGCTCGGCCAGGCGGCGCGAGCAGGCCAGCGGCACCAGCATGTCGTCGGCGCTGGCGCTGACCAGCACGGGGCACGTGATGCGTTCCAGGTCGGCGTCGATGTCGAAGTCCAGCAGGGCCTGGATGCGGGCGCGCATGACGTCCGGGTCCGGGAAGCCGTGGATGTGGTGCACCTCCTCGGCCTCGAGGCGGGCGTTGTTGGCGCTGAGCCAGTCGGCCGGATACAGGAACAGCGGCTGGGCGTGGACATAGGCGGCGATGCCGGTGTTGTTCAACAGGGCCAGGCGGGTGTCGAAGCAGCGCTTGATGTGCGGGTCGGGCCGCGACCAGCCGTTGACCACCACCAGCCGGTCGATGCGGCCCGGATGGTCCAGGGCCAGGGCCAGGCCGGCGTTGCCGCCCGCCGCGTGGCCCACCACGTGGGCGCGCTCCAGCCCCAGGGCGTCCATCACCTTGACGATGTCGTCGCCCATGTCGCTGACGCTGTAAGGACCGGAGGGCAGCTCGCGCACGCTGCGGCCCGTGCCGCGGTGGTCGTACAGCACCACCGGCCAGCGCGCGGTCAGGGCTTGCATCTGCGGCGCCCAGAACGCGCCCGAACCGCCGAGGCCCGACGACAGGAGCACGACGTCCCGGCCGGCTATCGGACCGCCATGCAGTTCGTAGTGGAGGCCGTCGACGATGCCCGAGGTCATGCAAAAACTCCGCGGGGAGGAGGCGTCATCACTTCTTGCCGATGTGGGCGACCGAGGCGATCTCGACCACGAAGCCGGGCTTCACCAGGCCGCACTGGATGCAGTAGCGGGCCGGTTTGTCGCCGGGGAAGTACTCGGCATAGACCTTGTTGATGGTCTGGTAGTTGGACCAGTCGGTCAGGAAGATGTGGTTCATGGTCACGTCGTCCATGGTCCCGCCGGCGGTCTCGATGACCGACTTGATGGTCTCCAGCACCTGGCGGGTCTGGGCCTCGGCGTCGTCGGGATTGGCGACGTTGTTGTCCTTGTCGAACGCCAGGGTGCCCGAGACGTAGACCACGCCGTCGGCCAGGGTCCCCGGCGAGAACGGGGCGATGGGCGTGCCCGTGCCGGGCGGGATGATGACGGTCTTGGGCATTTTATCTTCCCTTCCAATTTCAGTTGTCATCCCGGAAAGCGCGCAGCGCTTGTCCGGCACCCAGGTGAACCGCACCGCATCAGCCCAGTCCCCTGGGTCCCGGACAGCCCCTGCGGGGCTTCCGGGATGACGCCGGTTTTGCGTTGCGTTCCTAAGCCTCCCGCTGCCCCACCGCGCCCTTGAAGTCGGCCGTGGTCGAGACCCAGCCGAAGAACTTCTCGATGTTGTAGAGGGCGGCCTGCTGCACGAATTCGGGTCCCGCCTGGTGGGTGGCGTCCTCGAGCACGGTGCCGAAATATTCCAGGAAGAAGCCGTCGCGCAGGGTCGACTCCACGCAGACATTGGTGGCGATGCCCACGAACACCAGGTGGCGCACGCCGCGCGAGCGCAGCACGCTGTCCAGCTGGCTGTTGAAGAAGCCGCTGTAGCGGGTCTTGTGCAGCACGATGTCGCCGGGGACGGGCTTGAGGTCGTCGACCAGCTCGTAGTCCCAGCCGCCCTTGGCCAGCAGCTTGCCCTGCAGCTCGGGCCGGGCGCGCATGGTCTTCAGGGCGTTGGACTTGTGCCAGTTGGGCGAGCCCGGGCCGCCGGCCTCGACATAGTCGCTGTCCCAGCCGTTCTGGAAATAGATCACCGGCATGCCCGCGCCTCGGGCCACGTCCAGCACGCCCTTGATCTTGTCGATCACCGCCGCCGCGCCGCTGATGTCGAAGCCGGCCAGGTCCAGATAGCCGCCGGGCGAGGCGTAGGCGTTCTGCATGTCGATGACGATCACCGCGGTCTTGTCGACCGGCAGGGCGATCGGCTCGGGCCGGGCCGGCAGCATCAGGGTGTCGGGTGTGGTCATGCGCTCTATTCCACGAGGGTGAGCGACGCAGGTAAGACCATCGCGGAGCGGCGCGCAATCGACCAATGATCGCCGAACGGCGCCCGGGCGCGTTTTGCCCGGATCCTGTGCTAATTCAGAAACGACTTACTAATTTGGGGGCTGAACCCGCATCCGGCTCGTAAGGCGCAAAGCCCCAAATCGTTGTCATCCCGGAAGCCTCGTAGAGGCTGTCCGGGACCCAGGGGACTGGGCGAAGGCGGTGCGGTTCACCTGGGTCCCGGGTCTACGGCCCGCTACGCGGTCCTCCGCCCGTGATGACAACTAAGGTGGCCGTCCTAGTTCCCGACCGCCGGAGCGCCCGCCGGGAGGTCGGCCTCTTCCTTGCCGGTGCTGGGCAGGGACAGGGTCAGGACGCAGACCAGGCCGCTGGGGCGGTAGTCGAGGCGGGCCTCGCCGGCCAGGTCGGACTTCAGGCTGGCGGCGATCAGGCGCGAGCCGAAGCCCTGGCGGGCGGGCGGCGACACGCGCGGGCCGCCGCGCTCTTCCCAGTGCAGGGTCAGGCGGTGCAGGGCGCCGGGATCGACGTGCCAGACCACCGTCACCGAGCCCTCGGGAACCGACAGGGCGCCGTACTTGACCGCGTTGGTGCCCAACTCGTGGAACACCATCGACAGGGCCAGGGCCGCGTTGGGCGTCAGGGCCACCGCCGGGCCGGCCAGCACGGTGCGGTCCAGATACGGCTCGAGGGTCTCCTCCAGGATCTCCTTGAGGTCGGCGCCCTCCCAGACGCTCTGGGTCAGCAGGTCGTGGGCCCGGGCCAGGGCCATGATGCGCTCGTTGAAGGCGTGCAGGCCGGGCGTGTCGGCGGGCCGGCCCAGGCTCTGGCGGGCCAGGGACTGCACGGTGAACAGGGTGTTCTTCACCCGGTGGTTCAGCTCGTTGATCATCAGCTGCTGGCGCTGGTGGGCGCGCTGTTCCTCGTCCTCGCGGGCCCGCAGCTGGTCGGCGGCGTCGTGCAGGGCCGCGCGCACCTCGGCGATCTCGCGATAGCGGTCCGGGACCACGGGGATCGGCTCGCCCGCCGCCATGGCCTTGGCGTCGGCGCCCAGGCCGCGCACGGCGGCGGCGATGTCGCGCGCCACCACCACGGCCACGGCCACGCCGATGACCAGCAGCAGCACGCTGGCGGCGGTCAGCCAGCCCACCGACGACCAGTTGGCCCGGCTCAGCTCGCGGCGCGGCACGCCGACGATGAACGACCAGCCGCTGGTCGACGACCGGCTGAAGGCCGACAGGGTGGCGGTGCCGTCCAGGGTGTGGCTCAGCGTCACCCCCTCGGGGCCCCGCGCCATCGCCTTGCGCATGTCCTCGCTGGCCGTGCGGCCCAGGAAGCGGTCGGCGTCCCGCGAGCGCGACACCAGCATGGCGTTGCCGTCGACGATGCTGGCCGTCCAGCTGGGCGGGATGTTCTGGCTCGCGAAGATCGACGAGAACGCCGCGGGCCGCTGCTGGTAGGCCAGGTCGTAGAGCCGGCCGTTCACGATCACCGGCATGTCGATCGACACGAAGGGCTGGAACTGTCCGGGCTTGGCGGGCCGCACCAGGTTCGACACCGTCGTGCGGCCGGCGCGGATGGTCTGCCAGCGGTAGTCGGGCAGGGCGTACGGCGGCGGAGCCTGCCCGGGCGGCAGGCGGGTGTTGACCAGCTGGCGCTGATTGTCCAGCAGCACGACCCAGCCCTCGCCGCCCTGCACGGCGGCCCGGGCCTGGCGCTCGAAGGCGGGGATGTCGCCGGCGATCAGGTCGGGCGAGACCGCCAGGGTCTGCAGGATGCTCTGGCCCTGGCCGATCTGGCGGTCGGTGGCCAGCACCAGGGCGCGGGTGGTGGCGATCAGCTGCCGCTCGTAGCGCGCCCGGCTCTCGCCGAACTCGGCCCGGGCCAGCAGGGCCATGAACAGGGTGGCGGGCACGACCAGGCTGAGGGCCATCAGCAGCAGGCGCCGGCGCACGGTGCCGGCGGCGGGCGGAGGCGGGGTCGTTGCGGGGTCGGGGGCGACCGGGTCTTGCAAGGGCGGGGGCTCATCCTTGGGGGACGCGCTCAAGTGAAGGCGACCGCCGCGCCGGGTCAAGCGCTTAAGGCGAACCCTGCGGCCGTCGTCGCCATGGGCAACCTTCGGTCGGGCTTGGGGTTCTTTTCTCCGCCCACGGCAAAGATGTCGGGGTTCATGGGAGACTTCACAGCATGCGTATCGTGACCATCGCGGCCGTCGCCGCCCTCGCCCTCGGCGCCGCCGCCTGCCAGCCCAAGGCTGAAAAGGCCGCCGACGCCGCCGCCGACGCCAACGCGGCCGCCGCCTCCAGCCAGCAGGCCGCCGACGCCGCCGCCCAGGCCGCCAACGCCAGCACCACCGCCGCCCAGACCGGCGACACGGCCACCGCCAAGGCTGCCGGCGACACCGCCGCCGCTGCGGGCGACCAGGCCGAAAAGGCCGGCGACCAGGCCAAGGACGCCGGCCACGACGCCAAGGACGCGGCGCACTAGTCGGCGCTCGAAAGCGCCTTCTAAACCGCTCGTCATCCCGGGCCTTGTGCCCGGGGCCCCTCTATCCGCCGCAGGTGCGGGAGGGGCGGTTCGCTGGCGAACCGCTTGCTCTTCACGTGCGAGCTGAACCAGGGGTCCCGGGCACGAGGCCCGGGATGACGGATGTTTGGAGGACGGTGGAGCGATAGGTGAGGGCGGCGCGTTCCCCCTCCATGCCCAGAACCCGAAAACCCCGCCGCAAGGCCGCCCCCGCCGACGCCTTCGCCCTGGCCACGACCGGCGCCGAGCTGGCCCTGGCCTCGCTGCGGGTGGTCAACGCCCGCACGCCGATGATCGTCCAGGCGGTCAACGACCCGGCGCGCGGGAACTACGCCGAATTGACCCGCATGGTCTCGGAAAAGCCCCTGGCCTTCGCGCGCGGCGCCCACGCCGCCGGACCGGCCTGGCTGGCCATGGCGGCGGAGTCCAATCGCTACCTCACCCAGGCCTGGCGGGCCCCGACCTGGGGCCTGGCGCCCGCCCTCAACAGCTCGTTGGACGCCATGGCCTTCTGGGGGCGGATGATGTCGCTGGGCATGGCCTGGCAGTCGGCGATGCTGGCCCCCGTGCACGCCACCGCCACCGCCAACGCGCGCCGCCTGGGCGCGAAGGCTTGAGGCCAGCCTGCAGGTCCGACGCTAGGGAAGGCGCGTTTTTTCCTAGCCGAGCGCCGGAAATGTCCGCCATCCTGGCGATCCTGGAACCCGAAGGCGGCGTCAGACCGCCTCGGACCGCGCGAGGAGACCTGTCGACCATGCCCGGATCCGCCGCCGTCGATTTCGACCGCATGACGACCCTGGGCGACGTCGCCCGCTATCACCGCGAGGTGCGCCCCGAGGCGACCGCCCTGCAGTTCGAGGGGCGCTCGACCACCTTCGCCGACTTCGACCGCCACACCGACCGCGTGGCCGCCGCCCTGCTGGCCGAGGGGCTGAACAAGGGCGACCGCATCGCCTATGTCGGCAAGAACAGCGACCACTATTTCGAGCTCTTGTTCGGCGCGGCCAAGGCCGGGGTGGTGCTGGCCCCGATCGGCTGGCGCCTGGCCCCGCGCGAGATCGCCTACATCCTGGGCGACGCCGAGGCGCGCATGGTGTTCGTCGGCCCCGAGCTCCTGGCCCACGTCCGCGACGTGGCCGTGCTGATGCTGGACCAGCCGGTGGTCGTCGCCATGGAAGCCAACGAGTACGGCCATCCCACCTTCGAAGCCTGGCGTGACGCCTGCCCGGCGGCCTCCGTTCCCGCGCCGGTGACCCCGGCCGACGTCGCCGTCCAGCTCTACACCTCGGGCACCACCGGCCGGCCCAAGGGCGCGATGCTGACCCATTCCAACATCCTGGCCACCCGCCGGCTGGCCGCCGAGGCCGACATGGACTGGAACCGCTGGGGTCCCGAGGACGTCAGCCTGGTGGCCATGCCCGTGGCCCACATCGGCGGCACCGGCTGGGGCGTGGTGGGGCTGGTCAACGGCGCCAAGGGCGTGGTCGCCCGCGAGTTCGACCCGACCAAGGTGCTGGACTTCATCGAGAAGGACCGGGTCTCCAAGATGTTCATGGTGCCGGCCGCCCTGCAGATCGTGGTGCGCCTGCCGCGCGCCCGCCAGGTCGACTACAGCCGCCTGACCCACATCCTGTACGGCGCCGCCCCCATCCCGCTGGACCTGCTGCGCGAGTGCCTCGAGGTGTTCGGCTGCGGCTTCGTCCAGCAGTACGGCATGACCGAGACGACCGGCACGATCGTCTATCTGCCGCCCCAGGACCACGACCCGGCCGGCAACGCCCGCATGCGCTCGGCCGGCCTGCCCATGCCCGGCGCCGAGCTGAAGATCATCGGCGACGACGGCCGCACCCTGGGTCCGAACGAGGTGGGCGAGGTGGCGGTGCGCTCGCCCGCCAACATGGCCGGCTACTGGAAGATGCCCGAGGCCACGGCCGACACTATCGATTCCGATAGCTGGTTGCGCACCGGCGACGCGGGCTACATCGACGAGGACGGCTACCTGTTCATCCACGACCGCGTGAAGGACATGATCATCTCCGGCGGCGAGAACATCTATCCGGCCGAGGTCGAGAGCGCGGTCTACGGCCATCCGCACGTGGCCGAGGTGGCGGTGATCGGCGTGCCCGACGACACCTGGGGCGAGGCGGTCAAGGCGGTGGTCGCCCTCAAGCCCGGCGCGCCGGAAGACCCGGCCGACATCATCGCCTTCGCCAAGACCCGCATCGCCGGCTTCAAGGCGCCCAAGACCATCGACTTCATCGACGCCCTGCCGCGCAACGCCTCGGGCAAGATCCTGCGGCGCGAGCTGCGCGACCCGTACTGGGCGGGCAAGACACGACAGGTGAACTGATGGCCGGAAACCCGTCCGCCACCCCAACGGTTGTCATCCCGGAAAGCGCGCAGCGCTTGTCCGGGACCCAGGGGCGGCCGCACCGCGCTGGCCCGGTCACCTGGGTCCCGGACAGCCCCTGCGGGGCTTCCGGGATGACAACGGTATTTGGTTTTCATCCCTAAGGAGACGAGCACGTGGCGGACGGTGGAAGTCGCACGGCGGGGCTGGTCCAGGGGCTGTATCAGCCCGAAGGCGCGCCGCGCGTCGATTTCCGCAGCCCTGCCGGCGAGCCCGCCCTGGCCGCGCCGGACTCGGTGTCGTGGCGGGTGTTCAAGAACCCGGTCTCGCTGTTCGTCGGCGGGGTGACGGCGGTGATCCTGGAGCTGGCCGAGCCGAGAGTGCGCACCGGGGTGTGGGAGCATTCCAGCTTCCGCCGCGATCCGCTGCCGCGCCTGAAGCGCACGGGCCTGGCGGCCATGGTCACGGTCTACGGCGCGCGCTCGACGGCCGAGAAGATGATCGCCGGCGTGCGGCGCATGCACGACAGGGTTACGGGCGACACCCCGGCTGGGGCGGCCTACCGCGCCAACGACGTCGAGCTGCTGGACTGGGTGCAGGCCACGGCCAGCTTCGGCTTCATGGAGGCCTATCACGCCTATGCCCGCCCGCTGAGCGCGGCCGACCGCGACCGCTTTTACACCGAGGCCGCCCCGGCGGCGGCCCTCTACGGCGCGGTCGGGGCGCCGGCCTCGGTGGCGGAATGGGAGGCCCAGCTGGCGGCGATGCTGCCCAAGCTGGAGCGGCACGAGATCGTCTTCGAGTTCCTGGACCTGATGCGCAAGACGGCGATCCTGCCGGGACCGCTGGGCGGCCTGCAGGGGGCGCTGATCCGGGCGGCCGTGGCGATCACGCCGGCGGAGGTGCGGGCGGTGGTCGGGCTGGGGCCCGAGTGGGACCTGGGGCCGGTAGAGGGCCGGCTGGTGCGGTTGGCCGGCGCCGCGGCGGATCGGATACCCGTGAAGGGCACGCCGGCGGTGGAGGCTTGCCAGCGGATGGGGCTGCGGAGCGACTATCTGTATCGGCGGTGAGGCGAACACTTGCCCCCTACGGACCGCTTCGCGGTCGTCTTCCCCCGTAGGGGGAAGAGCCTAGGGCGCGAGGCTCCGCCCCCTACGGGGGCGGACAGACGGCGTAGCCGTCAGGTGGGGGCAAGTGGGTGTGATCCCACGCTAACCTCAATCCGTATTCCCCTGATGCTCCACATGCCCCTCGCGCACCTCGGTCCGCGAGAACACCTCCTCCTGCCCGTCCTGCAGCAGTTCCTCGGCGTCGGCCTTGTCCTGCTCGGCCTGGGCCAGGACGATGCGCAGGGCCTCGACCTCGGTCGGGGCCTCGACCACGACGCTGCGCAGAGGGGCTTCCGGCGGAGCGTCGCCGAGACGGACATCGATGCGCCAGCGGGTGGTCATGCAGCTTCTCCGAGGTTGAAGGCGTTGGTTCGCTCCTCAGGTAACGCACCATTGCACCGTGCGGCGTTTCTGGCGAGTTTGCGGATAGTTCAGTTGGGGAGTCTTCATGGCGATGGGCGGCGGGCGAGTGGGTCCTGGGCGGCAGGGCGTGGATCGGAGAGCGGTCCTGGCCGGCGCGACGGGACTGGCGGGATTCGCCCTGGCCGGGGCGGGCGCGGCCCGCGCCGCCTCGCCCCGGGTCGAGGCCCTGATCGCCCAGATGACCCTGGAGGAGAAGGCCGGCCAGCTGTCGTGCTATTCCGACATGATCCGGCCGCCCGTCGGCGACATCAATCCGCTGGTCAACCAGCGCAACACCCAGCAGATCCTGGCCGACCTGCGCGCCGGGCGGATCGGCACCCTGATGAACGGCGTCGGGGTCGAGGGGGCGCTGCTGGCCCAGACGGCCGCCGTCGAGCATTCGCGCCTGCGCATCCCGGTGCTGTTCGCCGCCGACGTGATCCACGGCTTCAAGACCGTCTATCCGATCCCCCTGGGCGAGTCGGCCAGCTTCGACCCCGCCCTGGCCGAGCGCACGGCGCGGGCGGCGGCGATCGAGGCCTCGTCCTACGCCAACCACTGGACCTTCGCCCCGATGGTCGACGTGGCCCGCGACCAGCGCTGGGGCCGGGGCGCGGAAGGCTCGGGCGAGGACGTGTTCCTGGGCGAGGTGATGGCCCAGGCCCGGGTGCGCGGCTTCCAGGGCCGTGACCTGACAGCGCCCGACAGCCTGCTCTCGACCGCCAAGCACTTCGCCGCCTACGGCGCGGTGGCTGCGGGGCTGGACTACAACACCGTCGACCTTTCCGAGGAGACCCTGCGCGAGGTGCACCTGCCGCCGTTCAAGGCCGCCTTCGACGCCGGCTGCCTGGCGGTGATGTCGGCGTTCAACGACATCAACGGCGTGCCCTCGACGGCCAACAAGCACCTGCTGACCGACATCCTGCGCGGCGAGTGGAACTTCAAGGGCGTGGTCATCTCCGACTACACCGCCGACCAGGAACTGGTGGCCCACGGCTACGCCGCCGACGACAAGGACGCCGCGCGGCTGGCCATCCTGGCGGGCGTCGACATCAGCATGCAGAGCGGGCTCTACAGCCGCTACCTGCCCGAGCTGGTCGCCCAGGGGCGGGTGCCGATGGCCACGGTCGACAACGCCGTGCGCCGGGTGCTGAACCTGAAGGAGACGCTGGGCCTGTTCGACCGGCCGTTCCGCTCGATCGACGCCAAGGCCCAGGCCGAGAACACCGCCACCCCGGCCATGCGGGCGCTGTCGCGCGAAGCCGGCGCGCGGTCGATCGTGCTGCTGAGGAACGACAACGCCCTGCTGCCCCTGCCGGCCAAGGGCAAGAAGCTGGCCCTGATCGGCCCGTTCGCCGAGGACCGCGCCAACATCCTGGGGCCCTGGGCCTTCTTCGGCGATCCCAACCTGGGCGTCGACCTGGCCACCGGGATCCGCGAGGCGATGGCCGACCCGTCGCAGCTGATCGTCGCCCAGGGCTGCGACGTCGAGAACACCATCCCCGGCGGCTTCGACAAGGCCGTCGCCGCCGCCAAGGCCGCCGACGTGGTGCTGCTGGCGGTGGGCGAGAGCCAGAACATGTCGGGCGAGGCCCAGTCGCGCACCGAGATCGGCCTGCCGCGCGTGCAGCAGCAGCTGGCCGAGCTGGTCGGGGCGGTGGGCAAGCCGACGGTGGTGCTGCTGCGCCACGGCCGGGCCCTGGTGCTGGAGGGGGCGGTCAAGGCCGCGCCGGCCGCGCTGGCCACCTGGTTCCTGGGCACCGAGACCGGCCACGCCGTGGCCGACGTGCTGTTCGGCAGGGTCAATCCGTCGGCCCGCCTGCCGGTCAGCTTCCCGCACGAGAGCGGCCAGGAGCCGTTCGCCTACAACCACCGCACCACCGGCCGCCCCGCGCCCCAGGCCGACGACAGCCAGGAATACAAGGCCCGCTGGCGCACGACGCGCAACGAGGCGCTGTACCCGTTCGGCCACGGGCTGTCGTACACCAGCTTCGCGCTCAGCGACGTCAAGCTGTCGACCACCCGCCTGGCCTGGAACGACAAGCTGTTCGTCACGGCCACGGTGACCAACACCGGCAAGGTCGCCGGCGAGCACGTGGTCCAGCTCTATGTCCGCGACCGGGTGGCCAGCCGCACCCGGCCCATCCGCGAGCTCAAGCGCTTCCTGCGGGTGGCCCTCAAGCCCGGCGAGAAGCGCGAGGTGCGCTTCAGCCTGGAGCGCGGCTCGCTGATGTTCGTCGGCGACAACGACCGCTGGATCGCCGAGCCGGGGATGTTCGACCTGTGGGTGGCCAACAGCGCGGTGGACGGGCTGGCGGCGAGCTTCGAGCTGCTGGGGGCGTGAGGCCGGGGACATGCCCTCGCGGCGTGTCCCCAGGACCTGGCTCGTGGATGCTGGTGGGGACACGCCGCAAGGGCATGTCCCCGGTCGTTGACATCCCAAGCTCGACCGATCATTTATCCTACAAATAAGAACTCCAGAGTCGGAAACGCGTGCCCATGCCCACCGCCACCCCCATCCGCGTGGCCCTGATCGGCCTGGGCAAGATCGCCCGCGACCAGCACCTGCCGGCCATGGCCGGGAACCCGGATTTCGAGCTGGTCGCCATCGTCAGCCGCCACGCCGAGCAGCCGGGCCTGCCCAGCTTCCATACGTTCGACGAGCTCCAAGCCAGCGGCGTCGCCTTCGACGCGGTCGCCCTGTGCACCCCGCCCCAGGTGCGCCACGGCCTCGCCCGCCAGGCGCTGGAGGCCGGCAAGCACGTGATGCTGGAAAAGCCGCCCGGCGCGACGCTGAGCGAGGTCGAGGACCTGCGCCAGGTGGCCGAGGCCCACGGCGTCACCCTGCAGGCCACCTGGCATTCGCGCTACGCCCCGGCCGTGCAGCCCGCCCGCGACTGGCTGGCCGGCAAGACGATCACGGCGGCGCGGATCAACTGGCGCGAGGACGTCCGCGTCTGGCATCCGGGCCAGGACTGGATCTGGGAGCCGGGCGGCCTGGGCGTGTTCGACCCCGGGATCAACGCCCTGTCGATCGCCACCGCCGTCCTGCCGCGCCCGTTCTTCCTCACCTCGGCCGTCCTGCACGTGCCCGAGAACCGCCAGTCGCCGATCCAGGCCGAGCTGGACTTCGTCGACACCGTCGGCACGCCCGTCCGCGCCGAGTTCGACTTCCTGCAGACCGGTCCGCAGAGCTGGGACATCGAGATCGACACCGACGCCGGGCTCTTACGCTTGTCGCACGGCGGGGCCAGGTTGTGGATCGACGGCGCCCTGGTCCACGAGGCGCCCGAGGCCGAGTATCCGGGCCTGTACGCCCGGTTCGCCGAACTGATCGCGGCCGGTGCGTCCGACGTCGACGTCACGCCGCTGCGCCATGTGGCCGACGCCTTCCTGCTGGGCCGGCGGGTCGCCGCGCCCGCCTTCGTGGAGTAGCGGGCCGAGGAGCTCCACAGTTTGGCGTCACGACGTTCTTGCATAAAGGCGAGCCGCGACGTTAGGTACCACCCAGGGGCGTGAGACCTGCGTACGGCGACTGTGGCTGACGGGGAGGGGACGCGTCCGGGGAGAGACGCGTGAAGGTCCTGGACGCACCGCTGCCGCCGCCGCTCGTCGCCGCGCTCCGGGCCTGCCGCCCGCATCTCGTGGCCGCCGCCGTCTTCAGCGCGCTCATCAACATCCTGTTGCTGGCGCCGACCATCTACATGATGCAGGTCTACGACCGGGTCGTGCCCACCGAGGGCCGGCTGACCCTGCTGTACCTGACCCTGGTCGTGGCCTTCGCCCTGGCCACCCAGACGGCGCTGGAGTCGGTGCGCGCGCGCCTGCTGACCCTGGCCGGCCTGCGGCTGGACCGGCTGCTGGCCGGGGGCATCCTGCAGAAGCTGATGAGCGCCATGGCGCCCGGCTCGTCGGCCCAGGGCATGCGCGAGTTCGACCTGGTGCGCCAGGCCATGTCCGGTCCGGTGGCCACCGCGATCATGGATATCCCGTGGACGCCGATCTACGTGCTGGTCGCCTTCATGATCCACCCGGCGCTGGGCGCCATGACCGTGGCCGGCGGCGCCCTGCTGGTGGTGCTGGCGGTGCTGAACGAGCGGGCCACCCGCACCCGGGCGCGCGAGGCCTTCATGGCCCAGGCCCAGGCCTACGCCTCGCAGGAGGCCGCCGCCGCCAACGGCGAGGTGGTGCGCGCCCTGGGCATGCGCGGCGCCCTGCGCGAGCGCCAGCTGGCCGACCGCCGCACCGGCCTGGACCTGTCGGCCAAGGCCCAGTTCACCGGCGGCGGCTATTCGGCGGCCACCAAGTTCACCCGCATGTTCCTGCAGTCGGCCGCCCTGGGCCTGGGGGCCTGGCTGGCGGTGGACAAGCAGATCTCGGCCGGCGCGATCATCGCCGCCTCGGTGCTGATGAGCCGCGCCCTGCAGCCGATCGAGCAGCTGGTCGGGTCGTGGGGACTGGTCGGCCAGGCGCGCGGCGCGCTGAACAACCTGATCAAGCTGTTCCCGCCCACCCAGGGGCTGGAGGTGTCGGGCACCCAGCTGCCGGCCCCGACCGGGGCGCTGTCGCTGGAGCAGGTGGCCGTGCGCGCGCCCGGCGAGGGCCCGGTGCTGCTGCGCGGCGTCGCCCTGAAGCTGACGCCCGGCGAGATCCTGGGCGTGATCGGTCCCAGCGGCGCGGGCAAGACGACCCTGGCGCGGGTGGCCGCCGGCGCGATCACCCCCGACGCCGGCACGGTGCGCCTGGACGGCGCCAACCTGGCCGACTGGGACGGCGACAAGCTGGGCCGCTATATCGGCTACGTGCCGCAGGACTCGGCCCTGCTCGCCGGCTCGATCAAGGACAACATCTCGCGCTTCGCCATCTGGGCCGGCGGTGACCCCGCCATCGTCGACGCCAACGTGGTGGCCGCGGCCCAGGCGGCCGGGGTGCATGAGCTGATCCTGCGCCTGCCCAAGGGCTACGACACCCACCTGGGGGCGGGCGGCCGCGGGCTGTCGGCCGGCCAGGCCCAGCGCGTGGCCCTGGCTCGGGCCCTGTACGGCGACCCGCCCCTGCTGATCCTGGACGAGCCCAACTCGGCCCTCGACGCCGACGGCGAGCTGGCGCTGAACAACGCCATCCTGGCCGCCAAGGCGCGGGGCGCGACGATCCTGATCGTCGCCCACCGCACGGGCATCCTCAACATCGCCGACCGCCTGCTGGTGCTGCGCGACGGCCAGATGGAGCTGCTGGGCCCCCGCGCCGACGTCGTCGCCAAGATGGCCGAGGCCGCCAAGGCCGGCGCCGCCAAATCCGCTTCCACCGCCCTGCAGGCCGCCAAGCCATGATCGCCCTCAATCTCGACGGCCCCGAACAGACCCCGGAACCGGCCGCGGAGGAGACCCCCGCCAAGGTGCCGCCGCGCCTGTCGGACGATCCCACCCGGATGATCCGCATCGGCGCGGGGGTGGCGGGCCTGTTCTTCGTCGGCTTCCTGGGCTGGGCGGCCCTGGCCCCGCTGGACGCCGGCGCCTATGCACACGGCGTGATCGCCGTGGCCGGCAACCGCCAGTCGGTCCAGAACCGCGAGGGCGGGGTGGTCACCGGTATCCGGGTCGTCGAGGGCCAGAGCGTGGTCAAGGGCCAGATCCTGGTCGAGCTGTCGGCGTCCGAGCTGCGGGCCAGCGAGCGCGGCATGACCGGCGAGGTCCTGACCCTGCTGGCCCAGCGCGCGCGCCTGATCGCCGAGCGCGACCGCCAAGCCGGCTTCGCCGCGCCGCCGGAGTTCGCCAAGCTGACGCCCGAGGACCAGCCGCTGGCCGACGAGGCCCTGCGCCTGCAGCGCCAGCAGTTCCAGGCCCGCCGCAGCTCGCTGCAGACCCAGCGCGGCGTGCTGAACCAGCGCATCCTGCAGCTGAGCCAGCAGTCCAGCGGGGCCGAGCGCCAGCTGGACGCCAACCGCGAGCAGCAGAAGCTGATCGAGGAGGAGCTGGACGGGGTCCAGGAACTGGCCGCCAAGGGCTATGCGCCCAAGACCCGGGTCCTGGCCCTGCAGCGCAGCGCCGCCTCCCTGACCGGCGAGGACGGCGCCTACCGCGCCCAGATCGCCCGCTCGGCCGAGCAGATCGGCGAGACCCGCCTGCAGACCCTGTCGCTGGAGCGCCAGATGATGGAGGAGGTCTCGGGCCAGCTGCGCGACGTACAGGTGCGCCTGGACGACCTGCAGCCCAAGCTGCTGGCCGCGCGCGAGCAGCTGTCGCGGGCCACGGTCCGCGCGCCGTCGGGCGGCAAGGTGGTGGGGCTGAACGTCTTCACCGTCGGCGGGGTGGTGGCGCCCGGCCAGACCCTGATGGAGATCGTGCCCCAGGACCGCCGCCTGGTGATCCAGGCCAAGGTCTCGCCCAACGACGCCGACGACCTCAAGCCCGGCCAGAAGACCCAGATCCGCTTCACCTCGCTGCACGAGCGCGACCTGCCGCTGCTGAACGGCACCCTGACCGAGCTGTCGGCCGACAGCTTCACCGACGAGAAGACCGGGGTGCAGTACTTCCGCGCCGAGGTCGCCGCCCCGCCCGAAGAGCTGGAGAAGATCCGCAAGATCCGCGGCGCCCAGTCGGGCCTGCAGGCCGGCCTGCCGGTCGAGGTGCTGATCCCGCTGCGCAAGCGCTCGGCCCTGGCCTATCTGGTCGAGCCGATGTTCCAGACCTTCTGGCGGATGGGCCGGGAGCACTAGGAGGGAACCCCTCCCTCTCTCCATGAGAGAGGGCGGTCGAACCGCCAGCGCTGTCATCGGGAAAATAAAAGGCGGGCCTCCCCCAAGGCCCGCCTTCAGTTTGTGGGTCCCCCTCGGGACGTGGGCGGCGCTGGTCGCGAGGGCCCCCCCAGGCCTGGCGGTACGCCGTTCTCCGAGCCGATGACGTCGCGTCAAAGCATCGGTGAATATGGTCCGGGACGATACTGATCACCGAGCAGTGTTCGTCCCGCGGGACCGACACCAGTAAGGCTTTGCGCGGCGTAACCATTACATGCCGGTCCCATTTTCTTGATCCCTTGTCTCAAAGGAAAAGGCCGCCCTCGCGTGGTGCGACGAACTCCCGCATTGGGCGAACAGAGTAAACGCGTAAATGTGCCTTGGGGGAGGCCTTATGAGTGAACCTTTCAACCCGCCCGGCGAGACCGTTTTCGAGCTCGGGCGGACGAACTTCAGCACCCGGAGCGTTCCGCCCGAGGAGCGACACGATTATTATCGACGTGAGGTGCTGGTCGCGCTGGACGCGCGCGATCCCGAACCGGGGTTCACGGCCAACATCACCTCGCTGCGTCTGGGGCCCCACGCCTTCTACGTGACCGAGACCGGCGGACAGACCATGTTCCGCACGCCGGAGATGGTCGCCGCCGACGGGTTGGACCACTACATCGTCCAGTTCAACATCGCCGGGTCGCACACGGGCGACTTCGACGGCGTGCCGTTCTCGTTCGGCCCGGGCGAGGTGGGGATCTGCGATCTGTCGCGGCCGATGCTGATGCACTCGACGGCGGTCAAGGTGCTGACCACCTTCCTGCCGCGCGAAGCCGTCGACGCGGTGGCGCCCGGCGTGGCGCTGCACGGCATGGTGCTGGACGGCAATCGCGCCGGCCTGCTGATCGAGCACCTGACGGCCGTGACCCGCTGGTTCCCCCAGCTGGTGCCCGAGACCCTGCCCGGGATCACCCGCGCCACCACCGAGCTGCTGGGCGCCTGCCTGGCGATGGAGGCCCGGCGGGCCGACTTCGGCGTGCGCGAGTCGCCGGTGCTGATGCGGGCCCGCGCCTATGTCGAGCACAACCTGCTGGAGCCCGGCCTGAACCCGGCCAAGATCAGCGAGGCCCTGGGCGTGTCGCGCTCCACCCTCTATCGCCTGTTCGAGCCCCTGGGCGGGGTGACGGCCTATATCTGGGACCGCCGCCTGCACCTGGCCCGCGCCGCCCTGCTGGACCCCAAGCGGGCCCGGCGGATCAGCGAGATCGCCTTCCAGTGCGGGTTCTCCAGCGAGGCGCACTTCAGCCGCAGCTTCCGCAAGGCGTTCAACATCCGCCCCAGCGATCTGCGCTCGCTGCAGCCGGCCCTGGGGGACGAGCCGGACACGCCGTTCTCCAAGTGGACCGACACGGCGCGGGGGACTTAAGCGCTAGGGCGGCGGCTGCACGGAAACTGCACGCGAAACGCGTCGCGCCGCCGGTTGGCTCTCCACCCGACCCGGGCACTCAGCGGGCTCCCGAAGCCGGAGCCCCCCATGCCGCTTTCCCGTCCGCCCCGCGACCTGTCCTTCGCGTCCAAGGCCGGCGCCGCCCTGGCCCTGGTCGCGGTCGCCGACCTGCTGTTCTGGGGCCATGCGTTCGGCGCGACCCTTGGGGCCTTCGCCCTGCTGCTGGTGCTGGCCGCCGTCGCCCTGAAGCCGGCCGCCCGCCATGACGCCAAGGCCGTCTGGGCCCTGGCCGCCGCGGTCGTCCTGGCCCTGGTGCTGGGCTGGGCGCCCGGCCCCCTGGCCTGGCTGCTGTTCTGGGCGGCGCTGGGCCTGGCGGTGCTGCTGCCCCGCGCCCACCGCTTCGACGACGCCTGGCGCTGGAGCCAGCGCCTCGCCGCCCAAGCCGCCGTCGGCCTCTTGGGCCCCTGGCTGGACCTGGCCCGGACACGGCGCCTCCGACGGACGGCGCCGCGCTGGACGTTGCGCGGCCTGGCGCCGCTGCTGGCCCTGCCGCTGGTCGGCGGCGCGGTCTTCCTGACCCTGTTCGCCCTGGCCAATCCGGTGATCGCCGACGCCCTGTCGGGCCTGAGGTTCCCGACCGTCAGCGGCGACCTGTTCTGGCGGGGGGTCTTCTGGCTGATGGTCCTGACCCTGGCCTGGAGCGTGCTGCGGCCGCGCCGCCGCCGCGTCCTGCCGACGGGGAAGGCCCGGCCGGTCGCCGCCATCGCCGGCGTCTCCGTCGCCTCGGTCACCCTGTCGCTGATCGTCTTCAACGCCCTGTTCGCCCTGCAGAACGGCCTGGACGCCGTGATTCTGTGGGGCGGGGCCGGACCGCCGGCCGGCCTGACCCTGGCGGAGTACGCCCATCGCGGCGCCTATCCGCTGATCGCCACGGCCCTGCTGGCGGGCCTGTTCGTGCTGGTGGCCCTGGACCCGCGCATGCCGACCGCCAAGGTCCCCATGATCCGCGGGCTGGTGGTGGCCTGGGTGGCCCAGAACCTGTTCCTGGTCGCCTCCAGCATCCTGCGGACGTTGGACTATGTGCAGGCCTATTCCCTGACCCGCCTGCGGATCGCCGCCCTGGTCTGGATGGGCCTGGTTGGCCTCGGCCTGGTGCTGATCTGCTGGCGGATGCTGCGCGGCAAGAGCGGGGCCTGGCTGATCAACGCCAACGCGGCCGCGGCCCTGGTGGTGCTGACCGCCGGCTGCGTGGTCGACCTGGGCGCCGTGGCCGCCGCCTGGAACGTCCGCCACGCCCGCGAGGTCGGCGGGGCGGGGCCGCGCCTGGACCTCTGCTATCTCGACGCCCTGGACGGCTCGGCGGCCGTGTCGCTGGTCCGGCTGGAGCAGGCCGCTGCGCCGGACCTGCCGGCCGACCATGTCGCGGCGTTGCGCGAGGAGGCGGTCGACGACCTGTGGACCCAGCAAGGGGACTGGCGCAGCTGGAGTCCGCGCGCCGCGCTCCGCCTGGCCCGGATCAGGGCGCTGCAGGCCGGCCGTCCCGTGGCGCGCAGCGCGCCGGCCCCGGACGGCCGGGACTGCGGCGGCCGACCCCTGGGGATGTCCGCCGTCGATCCCGGACCGCCGCCGGTCGCCTATGACCCGCCCCCGGTTTCGCCGCCGGTCGTCTCGCCCCCGTTGACCCCAAGCCCGGAGCACTGAACATGAGGGCCATGCAGCAGCGCACGATCCTGGTCGTCGACGACGACCCCCACATCCGCCAGCTCCTGGTGTTCGCCCTGGCCAAGGTCGGGCTGGAGACCCGCGAGGCGGCCGACGGCGAGGCGGCCCTGGCGGCCGTGGCCGAGAAGGCACCCGACCTGGTGGTGCTGGACATCAACATGCCGCGCCTGGACGGGCTGGAGGTCTGCCGCCGCCTGCGGGCGCAGGGCGATCTGCCGATCCTGTTCCTCAGCTCGCGCGACGACGAGATCGACCGGGTGCTGGGCATCGAGCTGGGCGCCGACGACTACGTGGTCAAGCCGTTCAGCCCGCGCGAGGTGACGGCCCGGGTCCAGGCGATCCTGCGCCGCACCGGCGGCAGGGGGACGGAGGCCGCGCGCGCCGACGGCCTGATCGTCCGGGGCAAGCTGACCCTGGACCCCGAGGCCTGGAGCGCCCATTGGGCCGGCGGCGAGGTGTCGCTGACGGTCACCGAGTTCACGATCCTCAAGACCCTGGCCGCCACGCCGACCAAGGTGTTCAGCCGCGACGCGATCATCGACCGCCTGCGCGGCCCGGGCTTCGCGGTCACCGACCGCACCATCGACAGCCACGTGCGCAACCTGCGGGCCAAGTTCGCCGCCGTGGGCGGCCACGACGTGATCGAGACGCGGGCCGGGATCGGCTACCGCCTCGGGGCTTGTCAGGGCGCGACCGCCTGATGGACGCCTGGCTGCGGCGCTGGTGGCCGGCCCTGCGGCTGCGCGCCATCCTGCTGACCGTGCTGCTGTTCGCCGCCGCCATGCCGGCCATCGGGGCGGTGTTCCTGCGCACCTACGAGAACACCCTGGTGCGCCAGACCGAGGCCGAGCTGACCTCGCAGGGGGCGGCCCTGGCCTCGGCCGCCGCCAATCTGTGGCCCGGCGCCGTGCGCGACCTGACCCCGGCCGACCCCGACGCCCGCGACGACCCCGGCTACTATCGGCCGGAGTCCACCAGCGTCGACCTGCGCAGCTCGCCGCTTTTGCCCGAGCGCCCGGCCGCGACGCCCGGCCCCAAGGCTGATCCCCAGGCCGAGGCGGCCGCCGAGGTGCTGGAGCCGATCTTCGACCAGACCAGCCGCAGCACCCTGGCCTCGATCCTGATCGTCGACCGCCACGGGGTGGTGGTGCGGGGCCTGGGCCAGGGCGGCAGCCTGGCGGCCCTGCCCGAGATCAAGGCGGCGCTGCAGGGCCATTCGCGCACCGTCCTGCGCCGGAACGGGGCCTATCACCCGCGCTATTCGTTCGAGTGGCTCAGCCGCGCCTCGGCCGTGCGCCTGCACCACGCTCGGCCGGTGGTGGTCAACGGCAAGGTGGTGGGGGCGCTCTTGCTGTCGCGCTCGCCCCGGGCGCTGTTCCGGGGCGTCTACCAGGACCGTGGCAAGCTGCTGGTCGGGGCGGGGGCGACGATCGTGCTGCTGATCCTGCTGTCGGGCCTGGTGTCGCGCGGGGTGACCCGGCCGATCGAGGCGCTGAGCGCGGCCACGCGCAGCGTGGCGACCGGGCAGGGCGCCGTGCCGGAGACGCCCGCCACCGCCGCCGTCGAGATCCGCGACCTCTACCAGGACTTCCGGGTGATGGCCGACGCCATCGCCGTGCGCTCGCGCTACCTGCGCGACTTCGCCGCCGCCGTCAGCCACGAGTTCAAGACCCCGCTGGCCGGGATCACCGGGGCGGTCGAGCTGCTGGACGACCACTTCGACACCATGACCCCGGACGAGCGCCGCCGGTTCCTCTCCAACATTTCGGCCGACAGCGCCCGGCTCTCGCAGCTGGTCGGGCGGCTGATGGACCTGGCCCGGGCCGACATGGCCATGCCTCAGGCGGGGGTGGCGTCGGAGCTGGCGGCCGCCGCGCGGCGTGTGGCCGACGCCCAGGGCCGCGACATCGCCGTGATCCTGGACCTGCCGGGCGACCTGCCGCTGGTCGCCGCGCCCGAGGCGACGGTCGAGACCGTGCTGACCACCCTGGTCGAGAACAGCCGCCAGGCCGGCGCGCGGGCGGTGACGATCCGTGCGGAAGCTCTCGGCGAGGAGGTGGTGCTGCGGGTGGGCGACGACGGCCCCGGCGTGCCGGCCGCCGACCGCGACCGCCTGTTCGAACCGTTCTTCACCAGCCGCCGCGAGGCGGGCGGGACGGGCCTGGGCCTGTCGATCGCGAGGTCGCTGCTGGCGGCCAGCCAGGGACGGATCGGGCTGGTCGAGGCGGAGACGGGGGCGGCGTTCGAGGTGGGGCTGCCGAGGGGGTAGGGAGGCGGAGCGCCAAGACCCTCCCCCTGTGGGGAGGGTCCGGGAAGGCGCGACCCTTGTAGGATCGCTTCCGCCCGCTGTTACAGCGGCGCTTCCTTGACGAACAGCAGGGCGATCATGCGCCATCCCGACGCGGTCTTCAGCAGGAGGGCGCGGTCGGTCCATTCGCCGCTCGCGGATCGGAACGACCAGCGGGCCATGCCGATGTCGCCCCGGGCTTCGACGACCTGGCTGATGAGCGCGAAGGTCGCGCCCGCCGAGGTGGCGCGTCGGTCCCGGTAGCGCGCCTGCCACTCGGCCACGGACGCGGCGACGAACTCGCCGTCCTCGACGCTGGTGACGAGGGCGCGGGGATCGAGGGTTTCGCCCAGCCGGGCCGCGTCCCAGGCGCGGTCGGCCGCGAGCTTGGCGTCGACGACCGCGGCGACGCCCGCGGCCGAGGCGGGGCTTTCGGCCGCGTTCGGCTGGCCCAGGGTCGCCAGGATGCGCCACCCGCCGGACAGTCGGGCCAGCAGCACGTAGTCGACGAAGGGCTGGCCGTCGCGGATCGCGCGCACCCTGGCCAGGGCCGTGGTCTGGCCGGCGTCGATCCGCTCGATCGTCATGGCCGAGATGGCCGGCTCGGACGCTTTGGCCAGCCGGGCCTTCCATTGCGCCTGGTAGGTGGCCGTGACCGCGCCGCCCTCGAGGCGGTAGGCGATGGCGCTGGGCTGGAAGGCGCGCGCCAGCTTGGCGGGGTCCCGTTCGGCGACCGCCTCGCCGTAGCCGCGCACCGCGTCGGCGGGGGTGGCGTGCGTCGTTGCCGACCTGTCATCGGCCCGCGCCGCGACGGGCGACAGGGCCGCGGCCATCAGCACGCCCAGGATCAGTCTCATCGTCGCCTCCCTGCGAGGTGATCGATTTGCCGCCGGGCGCGACGCTTTGACTATTCGAAACGGGGGCAGCCGTCGTTCGAAGAAGTGGAAGGGTTGGGCGTGGGATCGCACCCCCTTGCCCCCACCTGACCGCTTCGCGGCCTGTCCGCCCCGTAGGGGGCGGAGGCTTCGATCGTCAGCGCGCCTGGTAGACGACGCGGCACTCGCCGTCGATCGTCGTGTAGCGGCCGGTCGCCGCGTCCACGAACGACAGGCGCCCGTCGTCGTATTCGACCTTGCCGGTCGAGCGGCCGGAATAGGTCTGGGTCCCGTAGCTCCAGCAGGTGACGTCGGCCGGACGGTCGGTCCAGGTGGCGTCGTTGCGGGCGCGCTTGCTGTCGGTGCAGGCGGACGAGGCCAGGGCGGCGGCCACGGCGAAGAGGGTCAGGGCGGTTTTCATGCCGCCAGCCTCACACGGCGAGGCTTGGACCGGAAGCCCCTTCGCGTGTGGCGGCCTTCCTCACAACCGTCCGCGTCGCCCGCCCTTCAGCTTCTCCAGCGCGCGGCGGGCGTGCTCGGCTTGGGCGGCCACGGGCGCGGGCGGCGCGGGCGTCTCCGCCATCAAGGCGCTCAGGTCGGCCATGCCGTGGGCGGCGTGCAGGCCGGCGGCGACCGTTTCGGCCAGCCGCGGCTTGCCGCGCGGGGTGGGAACGGCCAGGGCCACCTTGCGGGCCTGGGCGGCGAGGTCGCCGATGGCCTTGGCCGTGTCGCGGGCCTGGCGGATGACGGCGGGATCGGTGGCGCCTTCCAGCATCGCCCAGGTCGCCTCGAGGGCGTCCATCAGCTTGAGCTGGAAAGTCAGGCACCGGGTGGAGATGTCGTGAGCTTGGGTCATGCCGCTATTGTGCGGCCGCCCCGGAGGGTGAGGATCGGAAACGTGCGTTTTCGTGCAGCGCGTTGATTTCGTTGGGGTCGGGTTTGGAATTCGCGGGGATAGAGGCCTCTTCGGCCGGGGACATGCCCTTGGGCGTGTCCCCAAATCCTGGCTCCGTGGATGCTGATGGGGACACGCCCAAGGGCATGTCCCCGGCCGGTGCGTCCTGTGGATAACTTTTCAGGACGAAGGAGGGGACACACACTCACCCCACGGCCGTTGCCGGACCCGCTGGGCCTTGCCGTGAGTGTGTGTCCCCTGTTCCGGGCGCTGCCTTACGACGTCCACCCGCCGCCCAGCGCCTTGTAGATCGCCACGACGTTGGTGTTCACGCCGGTCTCGGCGACCGTCAGCGAGTCCTCGGCGGCCAGCAGGGTGCGTTCCGCGTCGAGCAGCACCAGGAAGTCGATGCCGCCTTCCTTGTACTGGATGCGGGCCAGTTCGGCGGCGCGGCGGGACGCGGCGGCCTGGTTGGTCAGGCTGACCAGCTGGGCCTGCTGCTGGCGGTAGGCGACCAGGGCGGTCTCCAGGTCCTCCAGGGCCCGCAGCACGGTCTGGTCGTAGACGGCCAGGCTGGCGTCGTTGCGGGCCTCGGCGGCCTTCAGGCGCTGGTGGGCGCCGCCCAGGTCCAGGGCCGGCCAGGTGACCACGGGGGCCACCGACCAGGCCTGGCTGGCCGAGTTGCCGAAGCCGCTCGACGTGCCCGACAGGAAGCCGACGAAGCCGGTCACCCGGACGCGCGGGAAGAGGTCGGCCGTGGCCACCCCCACCTTGGCGGTCTGGGCGGCCAGGCGACGCTCGGCGGCCTGGACGTCGGGCCGCCGGCGCAGCAGGTCGGCGGCGTCGCCGATCGGCAGGGCGGCGATCAGCGGCGTGACCTCGGCGTCCTTGGCCACCAGCACGGCGTCCAGCGCGCCCGGCCGTTGGCCCAGCAGCACGCAGAGCCGGTAGTTGGCCCGCTTCTCGGCGGTGACCAGGGCCGGGATCGCCGCCTCGGTGGCGTTGAGGCGGGCCTGGGCCGACGCCACGTCGATCGGGCTGCCGCTGCCGGCGTTGTAGCGCACCTGGGTCAGCCGCAGGGTCTCGCGCTGGGTGTCGAGGTTGCGGTTGGCGACGGCCAGGCGGGCCTGGTAGCCGCGCAGCTCCAGATAGTTCCGGGCCACCTCGGCGGCGACGGTCACCTGGGCGTCGCGCAGGTCGGCCTGGGCCGCCCCGGCTTCGGCCCGGGCCGACTCCACGCCCCGGCGGACGCGGCCGAACAGGTCGATCTCCCAGCCGGCGTCGAAGCCGGCCTGGTAGGTCTCGCTCTCGACGCGCTGGCCGTTCGAGCCCGGCTGCTGCTGGTCGCTCTTCTGGTAGGCGCCGCTGGCGGTGACCCGCGGGATCTGGTCCAGGCGCGCGTCCTTGAACAGGGCGCGGGCCTCGTCCACCCGGGCGACCGCGACCTTGAGGTCGAGGTTGCCCGACAGGGCCTGGGCGATCAGGCCGTCCAGCACCGGGTCGTTGAACGCCTTCCACCACTGGGCCTCGGGATTGGCGGTGGAGAAGGCGCCGGCCGGGGCGTTCTGCAGCACGACCGGGGCCTGGACCGGGGTCTTGTAGTCCGGTCCCACGGCGCAGGCCGACAGCAGGACCATGCTGGCGAACAGGCCGAGCTGGACCTTCAGGCTCTTCCAGGAAGGATTGGGCCAGCCGGGCTGGCGGGGTTGGGAAGAAGCAAACATCAGTGCGCCTCCACGGGCGTGGTCTGTTTGGCCGCCTTCAGCGCCGCCCGGCGGGCGGTGTTGCGGCGGATCACGAAGTAGAAGATCGGGGTCAGGATCAGGCCGAAGACCGTCACCCCCAGCATGCCCGAGAACACCGCCACGCCCATGGCGCGGCGCATCTCGGCGCCGGCCCCGTGGCTGACCACCAGGGGCGCCACGCCCATGATGAAGGCGATCGAGGTCATCAGGATCGGCCGCAGGCGCAGGCGGCAGGCTTCCAGCACCGCCTGCAGCGGCGTGTCGCCATGCTCCTCGCGTTCCTTGGCGAACTCGACGATCAGGATGGCGTTCTTACACGCCAGCCCCACCAGCACGATCAGCCCGATCTGGGTGAAGATGTTGTTGTCGCCATGGGTCAGCAGCACGCCGGCCAGGGCCGACAGCAGGGTCATCGGCACGATCAGGATGACCACCAGCGGCAGGCTCCAGCTCTCGTACTGGGCCACCAGCACCAGGAAGGCCAGCAGCACGCAGAGCGGGAAGATATAGACCGCCGTGTTGCCCGCCAGGATCTGCTGGTAGGTCAGTTCGGTCCACTCGTAGCCCATGCCGTTGGGCAGCTCCTTCTTGGCCAGGTCCTCCAGGGCCTTCTGGGCCTGGCCCGAGCTGTAGCCCGGGGCCGGGCCGCCGTTGATCTCGGCCGTGAGCACGCCGTTGTAGTGGCTCTCGCGGTCGGGGCCGGTGGCCTCCTTGAAGCTGACGAAGGCGCCCAGCGGGATCATCTGGCCGTCGGCGTTCCGCGTCTGCAGGCGCAGCATCTGCTCGGGCTGCATGCGGAATTTCTGGTCGGCCTGGACGTTGACCTCGTAGGTGCGGCCGAAGCGGTTGAAGTCGTTGACGTACAGCGAGCCCAGATAGACCTGCATGGTCTCGAAGAGGTCGGTCAGGGAAACGCCCGAGGCCCGCGCCTTCTCGCGATCGATGTTGGCCTCGATCTTCGGCACGCTGACCTGGTAGGTCGAGAACACGCCGGCCAGGGCGGGGTCCTTGCGGGCCTTGTCGATCAGGTTCTGGGTCTGCTTGTTCAGCTCGTCCGGGCCCAGGCCCGCGCGGTCGACGATCTGCATGCGGAAGCCGCCGATCGTGCCCAGCCCCTGCACCGAAGGCGGCGGGAAGACCGCGATCTGGGCGTCGGGGATGGCGCCGAACTTGGCGTTCAGCTGGCCGACGATGGCGTTGGCCGACAGGTCGTGGCCGGTGCGGTTCTTGAAGTCGTCCAGCGGGAAGAACACCGCGCCGGAGTTGGGGCTGTTGATGAAGCCGTTGGCCGACAGGCCGGGGAAGGCGACCGAGTGCTTGATGCCCGGCACCTTCATGGCGATGTCGCCCATCTGGCGGATGACGGCCTCGGTGCGGTCCAGCGAGGCGGCGTCGGGCAGCTGCACGACGGCGACGACGTAGGCCTTGTCCTGCTGCGGCACGAAGCCGCCCGGGGTCTTGCTGAAGGCGAAGACCGTCAGGGCCAGCAGGATGCCGTAGATCACCAGGCCCGCCGTCGACTTGCCCAGGGTGCGGCCGACATTGCGGACGTAGCCGTTGGACGCCTTGGCGAACATGCGGTTGAACGGGTTGAACAGCCAGCCCAGGGCCGCGTCGATGATCTTCTGGAAGCGGTCCTTGGGCGCGTCGTGGCTCTTGAGGAGCACGGCGGCCAGGGCCGGCGACAGGGTCAGGGAGTTGAAGGCCGAGATCACCGTCGAGATGGCGATGGTCAGGGCGAACTGGCGATAGAACTGGCCGGACAGGCCGCTGATGAAGGCGGTCGGGATGAACACCGCGCACAGCACCAGGGCCGTGGAGATGATCGGTCCGGTGACCTCGCTCATGGCCTTGCGGGTGGCGGCCGGTGGCTCGAGTCCGTTGGTGATGTTCCGCTCGACGTTCTCGACCACCACGATGGCGTCGTCGACCACGATGCCGATGGCCAAGACGAGGCCGAACAGGGTCAGGGCGTTGAGGCCGAAGCCCAGCATCAGGAGGACGGCGAAGGTGCCGATCAGCGAGACGGGCACGGCGATCAGCGGGATGATCGAGGCGCGCCAGCCCTGCAGGAAGATCACCACCACGATGACCACCAGGATGATGGCCTCGATCAGGGTGTGGATCACCGAATTGATCGATTCCTGCACGAAGGCGGTGGTGTCGTAGATGATCTCGTAGTCGACGCCCTCGGGGAATTCCTTCTTCAGCTCCTTCATCGTCTTCTTGATGTCGGCGGCCATCTGCAGGGCGTTGGAGCCGGGGCGCTGGAAGATCGGCATGGCCACGGCCGACTTGTTGTCGAGCAGCGAGCGCAGGGCGTAGTTGTTGGCGCCCATCTCCACGCGGGCCACGTCGCCCAGGTGGGTCAGCTCGCCGTTGGCGCCGGAGCGGATGATGACGTTCCGGAACTGCTCCTCGTCGGTCAGGCGGCCGGGGGCGTTGATCGACAGCTGGAAGTCGGCGGCGCCGGGGGCGGGCGGGGCGCCCAGCTGGCCGGCGGCGACCTGGACGTTCTGCTCGCGCAGGGCCTTCACGACGTCGCCGGCGGTCATGTTCAGCGAGGCCAGCTTTTCAGGGTCCAGCCACACGCGCATCGAGTAGGCGCCGGCCCCGAAGATCTGGACGTCGCCCACGCCGTCGACCCGCTTCAGCCGGTCGCGGACGTTCAGCTGGGCGTAGTTGCTGAGGTACAGCATGTCGTAGCGGTTGTTGGGCGAGATCATGTGCACGACCAGGGTCAGGTCGGGCGAGGCCTTGTCGGTGGTCACGCCGATCCGCTGCACCTCCTGGGGCAGCTTGGGCAGGGCCTGGGCGACGCGGTTCTGCACCTGCACCTGAGCCTTATCGAGATCGGTCCCGAGGGCGAAGGTGACGGTCAGGATCATCGCCCCGTCGGAGGCCGACTGCGACGACTGGTAGATCATGCCCTCGACGCCGTTGATCGCCTGCTCCAGCGGAGCGGCGACGGTCTGGCCGATGACGGCGGGGTTGGCGCCCGGATAGGCGGCGCGCACGACGACCGTCGGCGGCACCACCTCGGGATATTCCGAGATCGGCAGGCGCGGCAGAGCCACCAACCCGGCGATGAAGATGACGATCGAGAGCACGGCGGCGAAGCGCGGCCGGTTCACGAAGAACTTTGAGAAATTCATGGGAGGCGTCCGGGGAGGAGGCAAAGAGGGGGCGTGGGCCGGTTCAAACCCGGCCTGAAAGCGAATTCCTGATCCGCTCATCCCGGCATTCGCCGGGATGAGCGGTCCAAAGAGCGCTCTAGTTCTGGGAAACCGAGTTGATCATCGCGACCCGCTGGGGACCGGTCTCGAACTGCGACAGGTCGCTGGACAGGTCGGTCTTGATCACCACCGGGCTGACGGTGTCGCCCGGCTTGACCTTCTGCAGGCCGCCGACGATCACCCGGTCGCCGGGCTTCAGCCCCGTGCGGATGATGCGCAGGTTGCCGGCCAGCGGACCCACCTCGACCGGGCGGTACTCGGCCTTGTTGTTGGCGCCCACCACCACGACGTAGCGCTTGCCCAGGTCAGTGGCCACCGCGCGGTCGGGGGCCAGGGCCACCGTCTGCGAGGTGTCGCTGACCATGCGGATGCGGGCGAACAGGCCGGGGGTGAACCGGCCGTCGGCGTTGGCGAAGATCGCCCGGCCGTTGATCGTGCCGCTCTTGGCGTCCAGGGCGTTGTCGATGAACTTCAGCTGGCCCTGGTGCGGATAACCGTCCTCGGTCATCAGGCCCATATAGACCGGGCTGGCCTTGCCGCGTTCGGCCGAGGCGTACTTCAGGAAGGTCTGCTCGTCGGCGTTGAAGGTGGCATAGATCGGGGTGTCCGAGACCACGGTGGTCAGCAGGTCGGACGGGGTGACCAGGTTGCCGCGGGTGATCACGGCCTTGGAGACCCGGCCGTCGATCGGCGAGACCACGCGGGTCCATTCCAGGTTCAGGCGGGCGGTCTGGTAGGCGGCGTTGGCCGCGCCGAGATTGGCCTGGGCGGCCTTCTCTTCAGCCGACAGGCGGTCGAACTCGCTCTGGGCCAGGGCGTTCTGCTCGATCAGCCGGCGGCCGCGCTCGCGGTTGACGACGGCCAGGTCCAGCTGGGCCTTGGCGCGGGCCACCTCGGCCTCGGCGCGGTTGGCCTCGGCCTGGTAGGGGCGCGGGTCGATCTGGAACAGCACCTGGCCCTTGTGGACGCGGGCGCCTTCCTCGAACCGGGCGCCGTCGACATAGCCGCTGACGCGCGGACGGATGTCGACCGTGTCGATGGCTTCCAGGCGACCGGTGAAGTCGTCCCACTGGCGCAGTTCCTTGAAGGCCACGGCGGTGATGGTGACCTGGGCGGGCGGCGGGGCGGCTTCCTGCTTGGCCTGGGCGCTGCAGGCGGCCAGCACGGCCATGGCGGCCAGACCGGCGAAGGAGGTGAAGACGGGGCGGAGGGACATCGGAGAACCTGTCGGCTTTAAGCGGCTTGGCGGGGGAAGCGGGGGGAGGAGACGCGGTGTTTTTCTATTCCCAGACGGGGCGCCGGGATTTCTGACGGCTCTTGGACGAAGAGGCCCAATCCGAACCGGACGGGCCTTCGGCGCCATGGCCGATGAACTTGCGAAGGGAGCGGGCGGGCCGGGTCGCCAGGGCGATCCAGCGCGAGGCGCCGGCGGGCGGGGCTATGTCTTGGCTTGCGCTCGGGGGCATGGCTCGCGCTCCGTTCTGGGTTAAAGATCAAATGTCGCAGTTGCTGTTGCTTGACGTGGCGTCCATCTGTGACGATGTAGGCGTACGTGACGATACCGTTCGGTATCATCCACGCGGTGAGAGATACTGACCGGTAACTCTCACGTCAAGGTGAGGTGCTGTGAAAATGGCTGAGAGAAATTCTGGCGGGGGCAAGGTGGACGAGTTGGAGGCGCCCGCGTGCGCTCCGTTGTCCAAACGACCGGCCCGCGACCGGATCTTCGAAACGGCCCGCGAGCTGTTCTATCAGCACGGCATCCGCGCGGTGGGCGTCGAGGCGATCGCCGCCGAGGCCGAAGCCACCAAGATGACGCTCTATCGCAACTTCCCGTCCAAGGACGAGCTGGTCGCCGAGGTGCTGCGCGAGCAGGAACGCGACTACTGGGTCTGGTGGGACGAGGTGGTCGGCTGCACCTGCGGCGATCCCCGGGCCCAGCTGGAGGCGATCTTCGACGCCTTCGAGACCAAGGCCTGCAACGCCGACGTCCACGGCTGCCCGCTGTCCAACGCCGCCATCGAGCTGCACGAGGCCGACCACCCGGCCCAGAAGGTGTCGGTGGCCTACAAGCAGCAGCTCCACGCCCGCCTGGTCGACCTGTGCCGGCGGGCCGGGGCGCCGGACGACGACCTGGCCGACGGCCTGATGCTGCTGATGGAGGGCTCCTACACCGCCCGGGTGACCCTGGGCCCCAGCGGTCCGGTGAAGGTCGTGGCGCGCGCGGGCCGGGCGCTGATCAAGGCGCACCTGGACAAGGATTGCTGAGGCGCGCCACCTTCCCCCGCTTCACGGGGGAGGATTGACGCGCCGCGCGGACACCCATCCCCCGATAGGTCCGCGCGGCGCGCGCCGGCGCCGCCCAAAGGGGAGGAAAGGGACGTCGCCGCCAAAAATCTATCAAATCGGTAGGAATTGAGTCTCGGCAGATTTTCTGGCCCTGCCGACAGATCATCGAACGATCCGAGAAACTAAAAACGGGTCCAGGAGTTCTGGCTCGCATCAGTTGCGTTCGGGTCATACCCATGTCGTCAAGTTGTGAAATTGCGAGCCTATAAGATGTGTCGATGTCATCCCCTCGTAGGGCGAATGCCGGTCTGACCTCGATGTTTCGGGGGCGGATCGCCAGCCCGAACAAGCCGCTCGTTCGCGCCCCCTAGGCCCTTGGCCGGCGCACCCAAAAGTCTGATTTGCGTAAGGAGCTCGTCATGGCTCTGCTGATTTCCGTCGCCCCGGCCGAGCAAGGCTGGTCCGTGCGCTCCGAGGCCCTGGAGGCCGAACTCACCTTCGAACGCGGCGGTCGCGCCGAAGCCGCCGCCCGCGACCTGGCCAACCGCCTGGCCGCCTCGGGCCACGCCGCCGAGGTGCGGGTGTTCCTGCGCGACGGCGCCGAGGCCGGGCGCTTCCTGCATCCGGCGCGCGCCTGGGCCAGCTAGGGCTCGCCTTCCGCTCACTCAAAAAGTTGTCATCCCGGAAAGCGCGCGGCGCCTGTCCGGGACCCAGGTGAACCGCACCGCCTCAGCCCAGTCCCCTGGGTCCCGGACAGCCTCTGCGAGGCTTCCGGGATGACAACGGTTGGGGGCTACAGCCACTGGTTCTTCTTGAACCGCCAGAACAGGTAGCCCACCACCCCGGCGACGCCGGCCATCACCGCCGGATAGCCGAAGGTCCATTTGAGCTCCGGCATGTGCTCGAAGTTCATGCCGTAGATTCCGGCCACCGCCGTGGGCACGGCCAGGATGGCGGCCCAGGCGGCCAGCTTGCGGGTGATCTCGCTCTGCCGCTGCTGTTCCAGCAGCGAGGCGGCTTCGAACACCGAGGTGATCACCTCGCGCAGGGCGTCGACCATGCCCTCGACCTTCTGCGTATGGTCCAGCACGTCGCGGAAATAGGGGCGCACGTCGTTGTCCAGGCAGGGCGTCTCCAGGTGCTCCAGCCGGCCGGCGACCTCGGCCATGGGGCTGAGCACGCGCTTGAAGCGGATCAGGTCGCGGCGGACGTGGAACAGGCGCTTGACCTCGGCGTGGCTGAGGAAGGTCTCGAGCGTGCGGCGCTCGATGTCCAGCACCTCGTCCTCCAGCGCCTGGATGATCGGCAGGTAGCCGTCGACCACGAAGTCGAGCACCGCGTGCAGCACGTAGTCCGAGCCCTTGGCCAGCAGCACCGGCGAGGCCTCCAGCTGGGCGCGCAGCTCGGTGTGGGCGCGGGCCGAGCCATGGCGGACGGTGATCAGGTGGCCCTGGCCGACGAAGATCGCCGTCTCGCCGTAGGCGATCTGGGCGTCGACCAGCTGGGCGGTGCGGGCCACCACGAACAGCTCGCGGCCATAGACCTCGACCTTGGGCCGCTGGTGGGCGTTGAGCGCGTCCTCGATCGCCAGCGGGTGCAGCTTGAAGCGTTTGCCCAGCCGGTCCATCTCGGCCTGGCTGGGCTCGTACAGGCCGATCCAGACGAACTCGCCGGGCTTGGTCTCCAGGGCGCCGTCCTTGTCGAGGCTGACCTCCCGGGTCCGTACGCCGTCCTTGTAGATGTAGGCCGCGACGACGCTCATTCCGGTGACCAATCCCTTATCTGGTCCCGGAAAATGGGACCACGAAGATTTCTTTGAGCCAACGCTTCGGCTTTCGCCAGGTTCATGTTTAGCCTCTCGCCAACATCGCGAACGCCGTTCATTGTGACGGGCCGTGGTTGCGGTAACATGGTCGGATCGCCCGAAGCGGCGACGCCAAGGGGGAGATGCGAATGGGAAGCGACGCCGCGAAAACGGTGAAGGGCGCCAAGGGTGGTCGCACCGTGGGGCGCAAGGATGGCCTGGTGATCGGAGCCGCCTCGGTCGGCACCGTGTTCGAGTGGTACGACTTCTACCTCTACGGGTCGCTGGCCACCTACATCACCAAGCACTTCTTCTCGGGCGTCAACGAGACGACCGGCTACATCTTCGCCCTGCTGGCCTTCGCCGCCGGCTTCGCGGTGCGCCCGTTCGGGGCCCTGGTGTTCGGACGCCTGGGCGACCTGTGGGGCCGCAAGAACACCTTCCTGGTCACCATGCTGCTGATGGGCCTGTCGACCTTCACGGTCGGCCTGCTGCCCAGCTACGCGACCATCGGCATCGCCGCGCCTATCGCCCTGGTGGTGATGCGCCTGGTCCAGGGCCTGGCCCTGGGCGGCGAATACGGCGGGGCCGCCACCTACGTGGCCGAGCACGCTCCGCCCGGGAAGCGCGGCTTCTACACCAGCTTCATCCAGGTGACGGCCACCTTCGGCCTGTTCCTCAGCCTGGTGGTGATCCTGCTGACCCGCAACGCCACCGGCGAGGACGCCTTCCAGGCCTTCGGCTGGCGCATCCCGTTCCTGATCTCGGTGCTGCTGCTGGGCGTGTCGCTGTGGATCCGCCTGCAGCTGGCCGAGAGCCCGTCGTTCCAGCGCATGGTCGACGAGGGCAAGGGCAGCAAGCGGCCGCTGTTCGACTCGTTCGCCAAGTGGGGCAACCTGAAGATCGTGCTTCTTGCCCTGGTCGGTCTGACCGCGGGTCAGGCGGTGGTCTGGTACACCGGCCAGTTCTACGCCCTGTTCTTTCTGGAGAAGATGCTCAAGGTCGACGGCGGGATCACCAACCTGCTGGTGGCCGTCGCCCTGCTGATCGGCACCCCGTTCTTCGTGTTCTTTGGCTGGCTGTCGGACAAGATCGGCCGCAAGCCGATCATCATGCTGGGCTGCATCCTGGCGGCCCTGACCTATTTCCCGCTGTTCAAGACCCTGACGACGGCGGCCAATCCGCAGCTGGCCGCGGCCGTGGCCAGCGCGCCGGTGACCGTGGTGGCCGACCCGGCCGACTGCTCGTTCCAGTTCGATCCGGTCGGCAAGACGGTGTTCAACCGCTCGTGCGACCTGGCCAAGTCGTACCTGGCCAAGGCCGGCGTCACCTATTCCAACCAGGCCGCGCCGGCCGGCTCCGTGGCCCAGATCAGGATCGGCGGCACGACCATCGACTCGTTCCCCGGCCAGACCCTGGACAAGGCCGCCTTCAAGGACCGCAAGACGGCCTGGGAGAAGCAGCTGGGCGCGGCCCTGAAGGCCGCCGGCTATCCAGCGAAAGCCGACCCGGCCCTGATCGACAAGCCGCTGGTGGTCGGGGTCCTGGCGATCCTGGTGATCTATGTGACCATGGTCTACGGGCCGATCGCCGCCATGCTGGTCGAGCTGTTCCCGACCAACATCCGCTACACCTCGATGAGCCTGCCCTACCACATCGGCAACGGCTGGTTCGGCGGCTTCCTGCCGACCACGGCCTTCGCCATGGTCGCGGCCACGGGCGACATCTATTACGGCCTCTGGTACCCGATCGTGGTAGCCGCGGTGACGGCCGTGGTCGGCGTCCTGTTCCTGAAGGAAACCAAGAACGTCGACATCGAGGCGTAACCGGGAGCTCTCATCCTGTTGTCATCCCGGAAGCGCGCAGCGCTGTCCGGGACCCAGGTGAACCGCACCGCCTTCGCCCAGTCCCCTGGGTCCCGGACAGCCTCTGCGAGGCTTCCGGGATGACTAGCTCAGCTGTCCGGTCAGCAACCCGTCGATGCGGGCCCCCTGGGCGGTTTCGCGCCGGGCGTCGAGATAGGCGGTCACCCGCTCCAGCATCTGCTCGGCCTGGTTCAGCCCGCCCAGGGCCCAGTCGATCTCGCAGACCGTCCGGTGGTCGCCGTGCAGCCGCTCGCGGGACGCGGTCAGGGCCTTCATGGCCACCGCGTGCAGGGCGGTCATGTCCCGGCAGGCCTCGGCGGCCATCCAGCCCACCGCGGCCATCCGCCGGGCCCGCGACAGGGCCGCTTCGGCGTCGCGCTGGCGGGTTTCGGCCTCGCGCAGCACGGCCTGGGCCCGAATCAGCTGGCGGGCGCCGCTTTCGGCGATCTGACGTCTCTGGCGGCGCTCACCGTCGCAGGTGGCCTTCAAGTCGCGCACAGCTTGAGCCCAGTCTTCCTGCTCTCGCGGGTTGCTCGGAGTCTCCGCGAGATTCCGTTTCCCGAAGATCGCCATTTCCTTCCAATTTTGACGAGCCATAGAGTCCTCCGCGACCCTGTTTCGCCACCATGTTTCTTCCGAATCTCTCAGTCTGCTATGCGGCAAGTGCCAATCTCGCACCTGTTCCTTCTGATTTTATGTATTAATGAATAATGTTAAATTAACTATACACTAAACTTGGTTATCAAGCTGCGCCATACGAAAATTTGTAATTTTGTCTGTTGTTTCGATGCTTTCTAGTGGTTTCACCTTACTTACAACACAGATGGGCCGTGCCATCGTTGCAGGGTGAATCGGGCGCGACGACAGGTGCGATCGCTTTAAGGTCATGACTCAGGCGTCATTGATCGCACGGTCCCCGCCAGGAGAGGTCCGATGGACAATGAAGGCTGGAGGGAAAGTGGTTCCCGATCTTGGCCGGACGCCGATTGGCGGCCGGCCAGGGAGACTTCGTCGAGCGCCGATCTGGCCGACGAAGGGCTGATCACCGGCGCGTTCGACGAGGAGCGTTCGTTCGGCGGACGGGCGGCGCCGGTGTCCCTGGGACATGTGGAGCTGCGCGACACCCGCGGTCCGCACGAGGTCTGGGCCCACGCCGCCGGCCGCGACCTGTCGATCACCCAGCTGACGCCGGAGCCCTGCCGGGGCCATCTGCTGCGGGCCAGCCTGGGCGACATGGGCTTCGACTCCGGGGCCTTCGACGGCGACCTGCGCGTGCGCGGGGTGATGTCGCGCAAGGCCTTCAGCCTGGTCTCGGTGATGGAGCAGGAGGGCGTGCTGAACCAATGGGGCCACCGGGTGGAGGAGGGCGACATCGTCGCCATCCCGCCGGGCGGCGAGCTGGACGGGCGCTTCCAGGGTCATGTCGCCTACGCCGTCGTCACCGCGCCGTGGGGCCTGGTGATGCAGCGGGCCGAGGCGTTCGAGTGGCTGGCCGACCCGTGCTTCTGGACCGAGCCCGCCGTCTATTCGCCCCCGCCCGAGGCCCGGGCCGCCTGCAAGCGCGTGCTGCAGGGCTGCGCCGGCATGTTGCGGGCCATGAGCGGCGGCGTGCCCAGCGGGGCCGTCGCCTTCCTGCGCAACGAGCTGCTGGACGGCCTGCTGACCGCCCTGGCCGAGGTCAAGGTCGAGGGCGCGCGGCGGCAGGGCGCGCTGAACGCCGCCCGCATCGTGCGCGGCGCGGAAGACTTCCTGGAAAGCGGCGGGGCCCGGCAGGCGGTGCAGATCGAGGACATCTGCGTGGCCCTGAACATCTCGCGCCGCACCCTGTACCGCGCCTTCCACGACCTGCTCGACATCAGTCCCAAGGCCTATCTGCGGCTGAAGAACATGTCGGCGGCCCGGGCCCGGCTGCTCGACGCCGGCCGCCACCCGACCACGGTCACCCAGGTGGCGCTGGACCAGGGCTTCTGGGAGCTGGGCCGCTTTTCCGGCGCCTATCGGGCCATGTTCGGCGAGTCCCCGTCCGAGACCCTGCGCGGGGCGCAAGGCGCGGCCCACGGGCGATAGCCTTAGGCGTTGACAGGGACCGTCGCCGCCGACGACGTTTGACGCGAGCGCGTCGGGCGCTTCCACGTAAGGCGGCGTACATGGTTTCGCGTCTCATCCGGGCTCAGTTCGCCGGACATGCGTAACAGGCCGACCGCCCTGGTCTTGTACAACTGGCGCGGCCAGTGGCCGATGCGTCGCTGGGAGCATCAGCGGATCTTCGCCTGGAAGACCTATTTCCCCGGGCGCGTGGTGTTCCTGAACATCGGCTTCCCCTTCAGCCCGGCCTGGATCACCCAGTTGGACCCCGAGCTGGTGCTGGTCGACGCCACGGCCCTGACCGCGCGCTACACCCGCGTCGGCCTGGGCGGGCTGCGGCGAGCGATGGAGGCCGCGCCGGCCCGGGCGCGCCGCGTCGCCGCGCCGCTGGACGAGTTCCTGGGCCTGCAGAGCCTGCGCGACGTGCTGGTCGAGACGCGGATCGACCTGCTGCTCACCGCCCTGGAGCCGGCCCTGTGGGACAGCGTCTATCCGACGGTCCAGAGGCCGTTCGCCCTGCGGCGCTTCCTGACCAGCTATATCGACGACCGGCTGATGCGGCGGGCCTCCAGCGACCTGGACCGTCGGTCGATCGCCGTCAGCTACCGCGCCTGGGAGGCGCCGGCCTGGCTGGGCGAGATGGGCGCCCTCAAGCGCGAGGTCGGGCTGCGCGCGTCCGACTGGGCCCGGGCGCGCGGCCATCGCGCCGATGTGGCGGTGGACGGCGAGCGCAGGCTGGCCGGCGAGGCCTGGATCCGGCTGCTGGCCGCCAGCCGGGCGGTGGTCGGGGTCGAGGGCGGCTCGTCCCTGGTCGATCCGACGGGCGTGCTGCCGACCGGCGCCCCGCCGCCGCCGGGCGGCGAAGGGTGGACGCCGCCCGACTCCGTGATCGCCCTGGAACCGGAGGCTGAGATCCGGGCGATGTCGCCGCGCCACCTGGAGGCGGCGGCCACCCGGACCTTCCAGGTGCTGGTCGAGGGCGGCTACAGCGGCGTCCTCGAGGCCGGGGTCCACTACCAGCCGGTCCGCCGCGACCTGTCGGATATCGAGGCGGCCCTCGATCTCAGCCGCGATCCACGGCATGCCCAGGCGATGGTCGATCGCGCGCACGCCGAGATCGTGGCCTCGGGCCGCTACAGCTGGCGCACGGTGGTGCGCGAGATCGCCGACCAGGTGTTGGCGTGAGGCGGGGCCTGGCCCTGTTCCTGCGGCTGCGCGACTGGGGCGCGTGGGCGGTGATCATCGTGGAGTCGCGCCTGCTCAAGGCGCCGATGCTGCGTCGCCGCCTGGGCGCCATCGCGCGGCTGCCGATCCTGCGGCGCTGGATCGGCGTGGACTAGGCGGCCTAGCGCCGGCGCAGCACGCGGCGCGCTAGGCCTTCCAGGCCCAGGCGGCGGACGGCCGCCCGAGCCGCGCGCCAGACCAAGCCGGGCGGGCGCATCTCGTGCGGATTGTCGATCTGCACGAACGGGAAGGTCTTGCGGAACTTGGCGTCGGCGCGCTCGTTGACGATCGCGCGCGGCCGTCCCGCCGCGGTCTCGTCCATCCGCCGGTCGAACACCTCGATCATCGCCCCGTAGCCGTAGGTCGGGTTGAGGGCGATCTCGGCATAGGCGTTGGTGATGATCTCGGCGACCCGCTCGGGGTCGCGCAGCACGGCCGCCACCTGCGCCATGTTGCCGTGGTCCTTGTCGAGCGGGACATAGTGCCGCCAGGGCTCCAGCACCCCCGAATAGCGTCCCGGATAGGCGATGATCAGGGTGCGCAAGGCGATCGCCTCGAACACCCGGGGCGAAATCTGGGCGATGTCGATCTGGTCCTCGCGCCCGGCGAAGAACTTGTCGCGCAGCATCTCGTAGGAGGGCTTCTTGCCCAGGCCCGGGATCGGGTGGGGGCGCTCGATCAGGGCGGCGAAGCTCTCGGTCCGCGCGGCCACCGCGCCGTCGAAGTCGAAGACGCTGGCCCCGCTCTCGACGGCCAGCACGGCCTGGCAGTTGCGCAGGAACTTCAGCCAGTCGCGGCCGTAGAGCCGGCTGCGCTCGGACCAGGCGATGTCGGTCGAGATGCCGAACCGGCGGGCGTCGCGCTTGAACAGCTTGCCGATGCGGACCTTCTCGCGCCCCTGCTCGCCGTGCCAGGCCGGATAGGTTCGGCCGCGATAGCCGACCATGGTCCTGCGGGCCGCCAGCGGTACTGGCGGATAGTGTGTCAGCCAGTGCGGCACGTAGCCGGTCAGCACCTGCTGGGTGCGAAGGCCGCTCACCCGGCCATAGACCTGCTCGGCCTCGGCGGCGCCCAGGCAGGTGAAGACCAGGTCGACGCCGCAGGCCTCAAGGGCCTCGAGCGTGGCGTTCACGAAGCGGTACTCGTCCTGGATGAACACCGCCTTGGCGCCCTGGAAGGCGGCCAGGGCGCGACGCGAACGCGGGCCGACGAAGCCCTCGATCGCCAGGAACAGCGAATAGTGGATCACGACGGCGTCGAACTGGTCCAGCTTCACGTCGTCGAAGATCTCGCCCACGCGCGACAGCACCCGGACCTCGTGGCGGGAATAGCGGGCGAAGGCGTTGATGTGGTCGCAGACCGTGGCCGCGTTGCGGGGGTCGTAGTTGCAGGCCAGCAGGATGCGCAGCGGGCGCGCCTTCCCGTCGCGGGCGTCGCCGACCGACTGGTCGCAGGCCACGTCGTGCGCCGGCAGGGGCGGGCGGGGGCCGTCGTGGGTATCCTTCATGGGCGGGCTCCCGTCATGGCGCGCGGAACCGCCGGGGCTTCGTCGAGGAACCGCGCGATCGTCGCGACGATCCGCTCGGCCGCGTCGCCCGCGCCGTAGTCGTCGATCTCGCGCCGGGGCCGGTAGTCGTCCACGGTCCACAGCCGGTTCCAGCCCGCCTCCACCGTCTCGCTCCATTCGGTGTCGTCGCGCAGCGTGACACAGGGCTTGCGATGAAAATAGGCCTCCTTCTGCAGGCCGCCGGAATCGGTGAGCACCAGGGCGCAGTCGGCCAGCAGCCGCTGCATGTCGACCGGGCCGAGCGGCTCGACCACCGTCAGGCCCGACAGGTCGACCCCGAACCGGGCCGCCGCCTCGCGGGTGCGCGGATGCAGGGGCAGGATCACCGGCATGCGGTGCACGTACCGGCGCAGGTAGCCCACGGCGGCGGCCAGGCTGGCGGCGCTCTGCGTCGTGGCCGCGCGGTGCAGGGTGGCGACGGCGTAGGCGCCCGGCGGCAGGGACAGGCGATGCAGGGCGCTGTCCCCGCCCTCCTTCCTGCTTTTGGGGGGTAGGGCGGCCATGGCCAGGACCGCGTCCTGCATCACGTCGCCCACATGGTGCACGCCCTCGACGATCCCCTCGCGCGCCAGATGGCCGACGGCCGCGCGGGTCGGGGCGAACAGCAGGCGGCTCAGGTGGTCGACGACCACGCGGTTGGTCTCCTCCGGCATCGTGCGGTCGAAGACCCGCAGCCCCGCCTCGACATGGGCCACCGGCACCCCGGCCTTGGCCGCCGCCAGGGCCCCGGCCAGGGTCGAGTTGGTGTCGCCGTAGACGATCACCAGGTCGGGCGCGTGGCGGGCGATGACCCCATCCAGGGCCGCCAGCATCCGTCCGGTCATCTCGCCGTGCGAGCCGCCGTGGATCCCCAGGTTTACGGCCGGTTCGGGCAGGGCCAGGTCGCGGAAGAAGCTGTCGGACAGCGCCGCGTCGTGGTGCTGGCCGGTATGGATCAGGACCTCGGTCAGGTCCGGGGCGCGGGCGATGGCGCGGCTGACCGGCATGGCCTTGACGAACTGGGGCCGGGCGCCGACCACGGTCAGCAGGCGTGTCACGCCGGCTGACCGGTCTGGGCGTGCGCCAGGCGGGCCCGCACCCGCGCCACCACGCGGTCCAGGCCCTCGTCCAGCGACACCTTGGGCGTCACGCCCAGCAGGTCGCGCATGCGGGCCAAGCTGGGCTGCTTGGCGGCGGTCATCCGGGCCGGCAGGTCGTGGAGGGTGATCAACGACGGCGAGGCGTTCAGCCGAGCGCGCAGCCCCTCGGCCAGGTCCTCGATCGGCGCCACGTCCGGGTGGCCGATATTGATGACCGCGTGCTCCTCGACCCCCGCCGCCGCCTCGATGGCGCGCACGGCGTCGGAGATGTGCAGCCAGCCGCGGGCGCTGCCGCGATGCACCTCGATCGGCCGGCCGCGCGCCAGGTCGTGGGCGAAGCGGATCATGGCCGAGCGGTGGTCGCCGAAGTCCTCGTTCTCGTCATAGATCATGAACGGCCGCAGGGTGACCGCGCGCAGACCGTGCTGGGCCACCTCGTAGTCGACCAACTGCTCGCCCAGCAGCTTGGTCAGGCCGTAGCGGTTGTTGGGGCGTGGGACGGTGTCGGCCTCGTCCATCGGCCCGTCGGTGGGGCCGTAGACTTCCGAGGTCGAGAAATAGACCAGCTTGGCGTCGGCGGCCTGGGCCAGCAGCACCACGTTGTTCAGCCCGCCCAGATTGGTGCTGACGGCCAGGCTGGAGGCCTGTTCGCAGGTGACCCGGCTGACCACGGCGGCCAGGGCGAAGATCACGTCGGGCTTCCAGCGCAGGGTGGGCATCAGGTCGGCCGGCTGGTTGATGTCGACCTGCAGGTAGTCCTTGCGCCAGCCTGGCTTGATGTCGGCGCACAGCACCTCCCAGCCCTGGGCGCGCAGATGGGCCGCCAGGGGCTTGCCGATATTGCCTTCCGATCCGATGACCAGGGCCCGCTTCATCCGACGCTCGCTGACTGTTCTTCACTGGAGTCTTCGGGCCGGTCCTCGCCGAAGCCCGAAAGGTTGATCACCCGCCGCAGCCCGTCCGGCCGCTCGGCGTAGCGGTCGCCGGTGCGGGGGCAGACCAGGTCCGCGCCCAGCACCTCGCCGGCGTGGCTGACCCAGCCGATCCGGCGGGCCGGGACGCCGGCCATCAGCGCCAGGGGCGGCACGTCGTGGGTGACCACGGCGCCGGCCGCGATCAGGCACCAGGCTCCCAGGTCGTGGCCGCAGACGATGGTGGCGTTGGCCCCGATGGTCGCGCCGCGTCCCACCCGGGTGGGCTTGAACTCGGCCTTGCGGTTGATCTCGGCCCGGGGTGTTGTGACGTTGGTGAACACGCAGCTGGGGCCGCAGAACACGCCGTCTTCCAGGACCACGCCGGCATAGAGGCTGACGTTGTTCTGCACCTTGCAGCGGTCGCCCACGACCACGCCGGGGCCGATGGCGACGTTCTGGCCGATCACGCAGTCGGCGCCGATCCGCGCGCCCGCCGCCACGTGACTGAACCGCCAGACGCGCGTGCCGGCCCCCAGCACCGCGCCGGGCTCGACCTCGGCCGACGGGTGGGCCCAGGCCGGCGGGCGGTCCGAAGCGTCGGGGGCGTCCATCTCAGGCCTTCACGATCTTTCCGGCCAGGGCGGGATCGACCTTGGCCAGGGCGTTGCGGGTGTCGATCACCACGGGCGTCTCGCGGGCCAGCCGCTCGTAGTCCAGCATGTCGTGGTCGGTGACGACGATGGCGCAGTCGAAGCCGGACAGCGCGTCGGCCCCGATGTCGACCGACTGCATCAGGGTGTCGCCGACCATCAGTTCCGGCGCCAGGGGATCGTGGTAGCTGACCCGGGCGCCGTGGCTGCGCAGGATCTCGATGATGTCGCGGGCCGGGGTCTCGCGGGTGTCGTCGATGTTGCGCTTGTAGGCCACGCCCACGACCAGCACGTGGGCGCCCACCGGCGACACGCCGCGATCGGCCAGGGCCTGGAGGGTCTTGTCGACCACCCGCCGGGGCATGGCCTGGGAAATCTCGCCGGCCAGCTCGACCATCCTCAGCGCCGCGCCCTCGGCCTTGGCCCGCCAGGCCAGGTAGAAGGGGTCCACCGGGATGCAGTGGCCGCCGACGCCGGGGCCTGGGAAGAAGGGCATGTAGCCGAAGGGCTTGGTCTGGGCGGCCTGGATCACCTCCCAGATGTCGATGCCCAGGGCGTCGAAGCTGACCTTCAGCTCGTTGACCAGCGCGATGTTGACGAACCGGAAGACGTTCTCGGTCAGCTTGACCGCCTCGGCGGTGCGCATGTCGCTGACCGGCACGGTGGCGGTGATGGCGTCGTACAGCGCGCAGGCCGCGCGGCGCTCGGCCTCGCTGTCGGCGCCGACGATCTTGGGGGTCGAAGCGGTGGTGAAGGCGTGGTTGCCGGGGTCCTCGCGCTCGGGAGAATAGGCCAGGGCGAAGTCCTGGCCGGCGCGCAGGCCCGAGCGCTCCAGGATCGGCTTGAGCACCTCGGCGGCGGCGCCGGGGAAGGTGGTGGACTCCAGCACGACCAGCTGCCCCGGGCGCAGCACGGCGGCCAGGGTCTCGGCGGCCTCGACCACGTGGCTCAGGTCGGGCGCGTTGTGCGAGGTGATCGGGGTCGGCACGCAGATCAGCAGCGCGTCGGCGCGGCTCAGGACGTCGGGCGCGCCCGTCGCGGCGAACCCGCGCTCGCGCATGGCCGCCACCCGCGCGTCGGCGAAGTGGCTCAGATAGGACGCGCCCCGGTTCAGGATCGCCAGCCGGGTCTCGTCCAGGTCGAAGCCGATGACGGGGAAGCCGGCCGAGCAGAAGGCGTCCGACAGCGGAAGGCCGACATAGCCCATGCCGACGACCCCGATCACAGCCTCGCGCCGCAGGATCTTCCGGATCAGACTTTGAAAGTCCGTCGCAATCTCATCGTCGTCGGGCAATGGAAACGTCGGAACGTGGACGTTCATCGGCCCCTCGCGCGGCCGGACTGCTGGGTTGAGATCGTTTCGCCCCTCGACATGGCCGAATCTTACGCGTTGGAAGCCTTCGGGAAAAGGGGCTTTGTCTTGGGTATATTTACCACAACCTTCCCGGTGTGCGCCTTAATGTTTCTTTTGGCGTTCATCTATACTTGGTGTTGGAAAGTGTTGTAACGGCGTTATGCGAGTTTTCGCAAGATAAGGTCAGGGAATGGACTGCGCCGGTAGTTGGTCGAGGTGGCGCTTCAATTGAGCTTGGACCCGTTCTAATACCCGCTGTACGCGAAGTCCTTCATCGATGCCCGTAATGGGGGCGTTCCTGGTCTGGCAACACTGGACGAAGTGGCGGATTTCTCTGGTCAGCGGCGGCTCGGCCGGCAGGTCGACGAAGCGCGGCTCGCCGCCGGCGGCGAGCGGTCCGGCGTCGGTCAGGGCCACGGTGTGGTCGCGCCGCATCAGCTTTTCGGGCCAGGGGCGGACGTCGTCGAACACCAGGGAGCCGGTCTCGCCGACCACGACCAGCTTCTGCTCCTTGAACGGACTGAGCCAGCTGGCGGCGATGTGGGCGTGCAGTCCGCCGGCAGGGCCGAGAGGCGGGAAGCCCAGGTCGGCGTGGACCTCGTCGGCGACGCCGGGGGTGACGAAGGCGCGGCCGGCGGCCTCGACCGTCAGCGGCGCGGCGCCGGCCAGGGCCAGGATCATCGAGACGTCGTGGGGCGACAGGCTGAGGAAGGCGTTCTCGTGCGTGCGCACCCGGCCCAGGCTGAGCCGCGAGGCGGTGATGTAGCGCAGGGGCCCGATCTCGCCCCGGGCCACGATCGCCGCCAGGGCCTCGAACGCCGTGTGGTGGCGCAGCAGGTGGCCGACCATGAACACCCGGTCCGAGCGCGCGACGTGGGCGGCCAGGTCCTCGGCCTCGGCCAGGTCGGAGGCCAGGGGTTTCTCGACGAAGACGTCCTTGCCGTGGTCCAGGGCCAGGCGGCACAGGGCGGCGTGAGCCGGGGCCGGGGCGGCGACGATCATCGCGTCCAGCCGGGCGTCGTCGAGGGCCTGGGCCAGGGACGGGGCGGGGACGTTCCAGGCCCCGGCCTCGCGCCGGGCGGCGGCCGGATCGGTGTCGATCACCGCGCCCAGCACGCCCAGCTCCGCGCAGGTCCGGATCAGGTTCCGGCCCCAGGCGCCGCAGCCGACGACGGCGATCCGGGTCACGCGGTCGCCGCCGGGGTCGAGGACCAGCGCAGGGACAGGTGGGTGTCGTTGGCCTCGGCCAGGGCGAAGCCCAGCCGGTGGTACAGGCGCTGGGCGCCGAGGTTGTCGCGCGCCACCTGCAGGGTCAGCGGCGTCCCGGCGGCGGCGGCCTCGTCCATGAGCCCCCGCAGGATCGCCTCGCCGATCCCCTGGCCCCGACGCTCGGGGACCAGGGCGATGTCGATCAGGTGCACGCTGCGGGCGTCGCGGTCGGTGGCCAGCCGTCCGACCGGGGCGTCGTCGATCGTGACGATCTCGAGCCGGGCGTTCGGGAAGGTCGTGCTGTAGCCCTGGGTCTGGGCGCGGAACTGCTGCTCCATGATCCTGGCCAGCATGTCGGCGGGCAGGGGGACCTGCGCCCAGGCCGCGCCGCGCGACACGCTGAACAGCGCCAGGCGGAAAGGGGCGTCGGTCTCGACCTCCGGACGCAGGGCGAAGGGCGGCGAAGCGACGGGCTCTTCCCGTTCAGGTGGAGAGGTCGTCATAATGGCCGTGCTTCGATTCTGATCCGGGGAACGCCATGGCCGCCGAATTCGTCGTCCCGACCGCTGATGCCTTCGCTCCGCACAAGGGCGCGTCCTTCCGGATCGAAGGCGGGCGTCATGTCCTGTCGTTGAGGGAGATCGAGCTGTTCCAGCCCGAGCCGGGCCACGGAAGGCCGGATTTCCAGCCCTTCGTGCTGGTCTTCAGCGGTCCCCCCGGCGATGTGCTCGCCGAGGGGATGCACACGATGTCGGTCGAGGACGGGACCGCCTACGACCTGTACCTGATCCCGATCCACACCCCGGAGCGGGGGCGGCAGGACTATCAGGCGGTGTTCAACTGACGCCACGCCACGCAATCCCGGCAGCCTAGTTCCGCGAAGGATAAATCCCCGCCAGGGCGATGCAGATGTTCAGCGTCAGGAACGGCTGACGGTTCTCGTGCGGCTGGCTGCCGCCCGCATTGCCCAGCGCCTGGGGCGCCAGGGGCGCGGTGGGCGTCACCACGGTGCTGTACATGTTGTACGCCGGGGCCGTGCCCTCGTTGCTGCTGCTGCCGGTCTGGCCGAAGCTGTTGCCCGCCGCCGCCGTGCTGAGGTTGGTCGAGCCGGCCGCGGTGGCGTCCACCTTCAGGAAGTGCACGTGCTGCGGGATCTCGGTCTGGAGCAGGGTGTGGTTGTACTCGCCCGTGATCGCGCCCAACGGATAGGTCGAGCTCACGCCGCCCGGGGCGTAGGTCCGCAGGTCGGGCAGCTGGAAGGTGGTGACCCCGTTGCCGCCGTAAGTGGTGCCCAAGAGCGAAAACAGCGCCTGGTTCTGGGCGATCGACAGGACCTGCCCGTTGCACAGGGCCCAGTTCTTGGGCGGGAAGTTGAAGCCCATGATCCGGATTTCGCCCATATACTGCTGAGTCATCAGACTTGCTCCTCGTATTTGTCGCGATCGGGATCAGTTACGGGCGGGGAAGGCGCCCCGCAGGGCGATGCAGTAGTTCAGGAACACCGTCGGCATCATGTTGTTGTGCGGCTGGCCGCCGCCCGCCGCCGTGATGGTCTGGGGCGGCAGCTGCGTGGCCGGCGTGGCGACGGTGCTGTAGAGCAGGCCCTGGGTGTTCTTCGAGAAGTTGCCCGTGAAGGCCTTGGCGGGCTGGTTGTTGGCCGAGGTCGTGACGGTGCCGACCGCGGTGGTCACGACCGGCGAGTGGCTGTGCGCCGCCATTTCGGTGGTCAGCAGCGTCACGGTCTGCGAACCGCCCACCTGCCCCAGGTCGTAGACCTGCAGGCCGGGCCCGGGCTGGTTGCGGCCGATGTGGATCGGGATGTTGCCCATCAGGTTAGGCAGGGCGAAGTTGCTGGTGCCGTTGCCGCCGTAGGTGGTGCCCAGCAGCGAGAACAGCGCGGTGTTCTGCGAGATCGGCAGGATCTGGCCGTTGCACTGGGCCCAGCCGAAGGGCGCGAACGGAAAGCTGAAGATGCGGATTTCCGCGAGATATTGATCACTCATCTCTTTGAGTCTCCAAAGGATCTTCTAGCGGAATGGGTCAGTTCTGCGACGGGAAGATTCCGGCGATCGCGAGAATGAAATTGATGCCCAGATAGGGTTGCATGTTGTCGTGCGGCTGGTTGCCGCCGGCCGGCGTGGTCGAGGCGGCCGTCAGGGCGATCTGCTCGTTGCCGGCGTTGTAGGGCGCGTAGCCGAAGATGCCGGTCCCGCTCGGTCCCTGGTCCGAGATCATGGTCGCGGTGGTCGGCGTCGACACCGCGCCCGCCGTCGAGGCGGCGAAGAACGGGTGGGTGTGGGCCGGCAGCTGGCCGGAGGTCAGGGTGACCGACTCCACGCCCTGCTTCTGGCCCATGACGTAGGTCTGGCCGTTCTTGGTCCCCCAATGGGTGGGCGTGCGGCCGCGCAGGTCGGGGATGCCGAACGTGTTGATGCCGTCGCCGCCGTACGTTGTCCCTAGAAGTTGGTACAGCGCGTCGTTCTCGGCGATCGACATGATCTGGCCGTCGCACATGACCCAGCCCACAGGGGCGAAGTTGCCCCCGAACATGCGGATCTCACCAAGATAAGGCTCGGTCATGGTCGTTCCCTCGCTCCCAGAAAGTCTTAACTGCCCAAGCTTGTGGCGCCGGATCGACCAGGACTAAACCTTAAGTCGTCTCCGCTCTTAACCAAGATTAAGACAGGCGCCCCTACCCCCGCGATTGTCCCTCTCGTATCCCACTATCCTGAGCTGCACAATAGTTAGGAGAACGGAGTTCGCCGATCAGCGTGTGTCTACTTGTGCGCACATCGTCTCGTCGTTAAGGTTGCGTTCATGGCTTGACTAGAGCGAGGGGGGAGTGGGTTGCGTAAGATATGCGCTTTCGTGCGCGCTTTTCCGCCTCCGCGCCGTGCGCGGTCGCCCAGCGCCCCTAGCCCCTTCTTCCACCCATTTCCCGCGGAGCGTGTGCTCCGATGCCGTCGCACATGCGCGACGGCGCGTGGTCTTGCCTGAGGCAAAGGACTGATCCATGCCGTTCTCCGGCCAGTTGTGGTACATCACCGAAGGCGGCGACGCCGACACGAAGCTCGTCCGGATCAACGACGACGGCACCGGCAGCACCACCGTCGTCAGCAACGGCGGGGCGGGCACGGGCGACGACGCCTTCTCCAGCTCGTTCACGTCCGGCCTCGGCATCGACACCGCGGCGGGCTTCTATTTCGCCATCCTCAGCAACAGCATCGACGACCACGCCCTGCTGGTTCGGGGCTCGATCAACAGCGCCGCGGCCCCCACCACGGTGGTCGACTTCCCCGACACGATCATCGTCGAAACGATCGAGGTCGATGCGGTCAACCGCAGGATCTATGTCGGCTACCAGGACGGCGCGGCGACGCCGAACGGCAACATCACCGGCATCCGGGTCTACAGCTACGACGCGGCGGGCACCCTCACCGACCTCGGCTTCCTGACCACGGCGGTCAGCGACAACCGGGCCAACGAGGGCGGCTTCTTCGTCCTGGATCCGCGGGACTTCGCGATCGACACCACGATCGTGGCCGGCGGCCGGCTGTACTACACCGAGACGATCGGCGGCCTGGCGACCGGCCTCTTCCGCCTGGACCTCTCGAACCCGAACGTCGCGACCCCGCTGGTCTCCGACGCCCAGTTCAACAACACCACCTTCGCCGACGGCGTCTTCGTCGACGTCGAGGTCGATGAGACCACCGACCTCGTCTATTTCACGACCCACTCGCAGAATCCGTCGCCCAGCGGCAACTACGACGCCAACGACAACGCCCTCTGGTACATCAGCGGCAGCGCCACCAGCGGCACGGCCGTCAAGGTGACGCTGGTCGGCATGCCGGGCGGCAGCCACTACTACGGCGGCGACATGACGTTCGATCAGTCGACGCGCCAGATCTACCTCGAGAGCGAGGAGGTCGAGAACAGCGGCTCCGACACCGACGACGTCATCTACGTCTTCCAGCTGGACGGCGCCGGCACCACGGCCACCCTGATCCGCACGATCGACCCCGGCACCACGACGGTCGGGGCCACGACCGAGGGGATGGTCTTCGCCGACCTGGCGGCCCTGACCGTCACCGGCGCGGGCACGGCCGCGACCGAGCAGGCGGCCTCGGCGACCACCCTGCTGAGCGGCTCCCCGACGATCACCGACAACGACGGCGGCTACCTGACGGGCGCCACGATCCAGATCACCGGCGGCACGTTCAGCTCGAACGAGAACAGCACGGCCGACGACCATCTGGGCTACGGCGCGGCCAAGCAGATCACCGGCACGATCGCCGGCACCAGCATCACGGTCAGCTGGAACGCGGCGACCGAGACCCTGACCCTGTCCGGCTACGACACCATCGCCCACTACCAGACCGCCCTGGCGGGGCTGGTCTATTGGGCCACGGGCGACAACCCGACGAACTACGGCTCGAACACCAGCCGCACCCTCACCTGGACGATCACCGACGGCACGCCGGGCGTGCTGGCCGGATCGGTGAACAGCGGCACGACGACGATCAACATCACCGCGGTCAACGACGCGCCCGTCAACGGCACGGTCTCCAGCGCCACGGGCAACGAAAACGCCGACATCGCCGTCACCGGCCTGTCGATCAGCGACGCCGACGCCAACCCGGCCTCGGCCACCGTCACGGTCACCCTGAGCGTGACCAAGGGCATCCTGACCCTGCGGACCAACGTCTCCAGCGGCCTGACCGCCGGCAACATCAGCGGCAACGGCACCGGCACGGTGACCGTCACCGGCACGATCAACGCGATCAACACCACCCTGGCGGCCGCCAACGGCCTGCTGTTCCACGGCAACACCAACGTCAGCGGCACCGACACCCTGACCGTGGTCACCAGCGACGGCGGCTCCACCGGCACGGGCGGCACGCTGAGCGACACCGACAACTACACGATCACCATCATCGGCGTGAACGACGCGCCCACCGTCTCGGGCGACGGCACCGAGAGCGTGTCGGCCACCAACGAAGACGTCAGCCCCACGACCCTGAGCAACACGGTCTCCAGCCTGTTCGGCGGCCAGTACGCCGACGGCGACGGCGACGCCATGGCCGGCATCGCCGTGATCTCCAACGGCTCCAGCGGCGGCACCGGCCAGTGGCAGTACTGGAACGGCTCGACCTGGGTGAACATCGGCTCGGCCTCGACCGCCGCGGCGGTCGAGCTGGCGGCCTCGACGGCCATCCGTTTCGCCCCGGTGACCGACTTCAACGGCCCGGCCCCGACCCTGACGGTGCGGTTGGTCGACGCCTCCAACGGCGCCATCACCAACGGCACGGTCGTCAACACCACCACCAACGGCGGCACGACGGTCTTCAGCACCGGCACGGTGGTGCTCAGCCATACCGTCACGGAGACCAACGACGCCCCGGTCGTCATCAACGGCACGACCGTCAGCCTGAGCTCGATCGCCGAGGACGCCGCGCCCGGCGCCGGCCAGTCGATCTCGTCGCTGTTCTCCAGCCACTTCAACGACGCCAAGGACACCGTCTCGGGCGGCTCGTCAGCCAACGCCTTCGCGGGCGTGGCGGTCACCGCCAACGCCGCCACCGCGGCCCAGGGCGTCTACCAGTATTTCGACGGCTCGACCTGGCAGGACCTGCCGGCGGTCTCGACCTCCAACGCCTTCTACATCAACGCCAGCACCCTGGTGCGGTTCGTGCCGGCGGCCGACTACAACGGCACGGCGCCGTCCCTGACCGTCTCGATGATCGAGGACTCGGGCGGCGCGGTCACCACCGGCCAGACGGCTGACCTGACCACCGTGGGCGGCTTCACGCCGTACAGCACGGCGATGACGCTGAACGTCGTGGTCACGGCGACCAACGACGCGCCGGTCGCCAGCGGCTCGGCCACCCTGGCCGCCGTCGCCGAGGACACCGCCAATCCGGCGGGCGCCACGGTCTCCAGCCTGTTCAGCTCGCACTTCAGCGATCCCGACGGCGACAGCTTCGCCGGCGTCGCGATCTCGGTGAACAACGCCTCGGGCGCCGAGGGCGTCTGGCAGTACCACAACGGCACGTCGTGGGTGACGATCGGCTCGCCCAGCGAGACCAACGCCCTGGTCCTGGCGGCCGGCGCCTCGCTGCGCTTCCTGCCGGCGGCCGACTACAACGGCGCGCCGCCCACCCTGGAAGCCTATCTGATCGACAATTCGGGCGGAGCGCTCACCACGGGCGCGACGCTCAACGTCACCAGCAACGGCGGCCAGACCCGCATCAGCGACGACACCGTCGCCCTGTCGACCAGCATCACGGCCGTGAACGATGCGCCGGTGGTCCCGGCCACGGCGACGACGGTGGGCGCCACCGAACAGACGGCGGCCGCTCTACTGGGGACGCTGGTCGTGTCCGACGTCGAACTCGACGCCCTGAACGGCGCTTCGGGCGACTATGCCGGCGCCAGCTTCACGGTGCAGCGCGGCACGCCCAACGCCGCCGACACCTTCGGCTTCAACACCAGCGGCGCCCTGTTCACCGTCAGCGGCGCCAACATCCAGGTCGGCGGCCTGACCGTCGCCACCTTCACGGTCGTGGGCGGCGTGCTGACGATCAGCTTCACCAGCTCGGGCGCGACGGCGACCACGGCGCTGGTCAACGACATCATCCAGCACATCACCTACACCAACACCAGCGACGCGCCGCCCAGCTCGGTGTCGCTGAACTACACGCTCAACGACGGCGGCGGCCAGGGAACCGGCGGCGCGCTTTCGGACAGCGGCTCGGTGACGGTCAACATCACCGCGACCAACGACGTCCATACCGGCGGCGCCAGCATCACCGGCACGGCGGCCGAGGACCAGGTGCTGACCGCGGTCTCGACCCTGGCCGATCCGGACGGCCTGGGCACGCTGCACTACCAGTGGCAGCACGACGTCGGCGGCGGCTACGTCAATGTCGGCGCCGACCAGTCGACCTACACCCTGGGCGACGGCGACATCGGCGGCGTGGTCCGCGTGGTGATCTACTACACCGACGCCGGCGGCACGGTGGAATCGGCGACCAGCACGGCCACGGCGGCGGTGACGGCGACCAACGACGCCCCGACCGGCGGCGCGTCGATCACCGGCACGACGACCGAGAACCAGGTCCTGACGGCCGACACCTCGACCCTGGCCGACTCCGACGGCCTGGGCACGCTGCACTATGACTGGCAGCGCAACACGGGTTCGGGCTTCGTCACGGCCGGCGCGGCCGACCAGGCGACCTACACCCTAGACGACGCCGACGTGGGCGCCACGATCCGGGTGGTGGTCAGCTACACCGACGGCCAGGGCTTCTCCAACAGCGTCACCAGCTCGGCCACGGCTTCGATCGCCGGGGTCAACGACCCGCACACCGGCGGCGCCTCGATCACCGGCACGGCGACCGAGGACCAGGTGCTGACGGCGGTCTCGACCCTGGCCGACGTCGATGGCCTGGGCACGCTGCACTACACCTGGCAGCGCGACGTCGGCTCGGGCTTCGTCAACACCGGCGCGGCCGATCAGGCCACTTACGCCCTGGGCGACGCCGACGTGGGCGGCCTGGTGCGGGTGGTGATCAGCTACACCGACGGCGGGGGCTTGTCGGAGTCGGTGACCAGCTCGGCGACCGCGGCGATCGCCGGGGTCAACGACGCGCCGACCGGCGGCGCGTCGGTCACCGGCACGGCGACCGAGAACCAGGTGCTGACGGCGGTCTCGACCCTGGCCGACGTCGATGGGCTGGGCACGCTGCACTACACCTGGCAACGCGATGTCGGCTCGGGCTTCGTCAACACCGGCGCGGCCGACCAGGCCACCTACACCCTGGGCGACGCCGACGTGGGCGGCCTGGTGCGGGTGGTGATCAGCTACACCGACGGCCAGGGCTTCTCGGAGTCGGCGACCAGCGCGGCGACCGCCGCGATCGCCAACGTCAACGACGCCCCGACCGGCGGCGTGTCGATCACCGGCACGGCGACCGAGAACCAGGTGCTGACGGCGGTCTCGACCCTGGCCGACGTCGATGGGCTGGGCACGCTGCACTACACCTGGCAACGCGATGTCGGCTCGGGCTTCGTCAACACCGGCGCGGCCGACCAGGCCACCTACACCCTGGGCGACGCCGACGTGGGCGGCCTGGTGCGGGTGGTGATCAGCTACACCGACGGCCAGGGCTTCTCGGAGTCGGCGACCAGCGCGGCGACCGCCGCGATCGCCGGCGTCAACGACGCCCCGACGGGCGGCGCCGCGATCACCGGCACGGCGACCGAGAACCAGGTCCTGACGGCCAACACCTCCACCCTGGCCGACGTCGACGGCCTGGGCACGCTGCACTACGACTGGCAGCGCGACACCGGCTCGGGCTTCGTCACGATCGGCGCGACCGACCAGGCGACTTACACCCTCGGCGACGCCGACGTGGGCGGCACGATCCGGGTGGTGGTCAGCTATACCGACGGCCAGGGCTTCTCCAACAGCGTCACCAGCTCGGCCACGGCGGCCGTCGCCGGCGTCAACGACGCCCCGACGGGCGGCGTGTCGATCACCGGCACGGCGACCGAGGACCTGGTCCTGACGGCGGTCTCGACCCTGGCGGACGTCGATGGGCTGGGCACGCTGCACTACGACTGGCAGCGCAACACCGGCTCGGGCTTCGTCAGCACCGGCGCGGCCGACCAGGCGACCTACACCCTGGGCGACGCCGACGTGGGCGGCACGGTCCGCGTGGTGGTCAGCTACACCGACGGCCAGGGCTTCAACAACAGCGCGACCAGCGCCGCCACGGCGGCGATCGCCAACGTCAACGACCCGCACACCGGCGGGGTCTCGGTGACCGGCGCGGCGAACGTCGGCCAGACCCTGACGGCCAACTCCACCCTGGCCGACGTCGACGGCCTGGGGACGCTGCACTACGACTGGCAGAGCGACACGGGTTCGGGCTTCACCAGCCTCGGCGCGGCCGATCAGGCGACCTACACCCTGATGGCCGGCGATCTGGGCGCGACCATCCGGGTGGTGGTCAGCTACACCGACGGCCATGGCACGTTCGAGGACGAGACCAGCGCCGCCACCGCCAGCGTGCTGCCGGCCAACGGGCCGCACACCGGCACGGTGACCGTCACCGGCACGGTGACCGAGGACCAGGTCCTGACGGCCGACACCTCGACCCTGTCCGACCCCGCCGGCCTGGGGACGCTGCACTACGACTGGCAGCGCAACACCGGTTCGGGCTTCGTCAGCATCGGCGCGGCCGACCAGGCCACCTACACCCTGGGCGACACCGACGTGGGCGCGACGATCCGGGTGGTGGTCAGCTACACCGACCTGCAGGGCGTGTTCGAGAGCGAGACCAGCGCCGCCACCGCGGCCGTGGCCAACGTCAACGACGCCCCGACCGGCGCGGTGACGATCACCGGCACGGTGGCCGAGGACAGTGTCCTGACGGCCGACACCTCGGCCCTGGCCGACATCGACGGCCTGGGGACGCTGCACTACCAGTGGCAGCGCAACACCGGTTCGGGCTTCGTCTCGATCGGCGCGGCCGACCAGGCCACCTACGCCCTGGGCGACGCCGACGTCGGCGCCACGGTCCGGGTGCGGGTCACGTATACCGACGGTCACGGCACGGCCGAGTCCGTGCTCAGCGGCGCCACGGCGGCCGTGGCCAATGTCAACGACGCGCCCACCGCCGCCAACGACTCCAACGCCGTGACCCAGCGCCTGACGGCGACGGGCTCGGTGCGCACCAATGACGGCGACATCGACAACGCCCTCACGGCGCTGACGGTGACCAACGTCGCCTACAACGCCACCCACGTGGACCAGACCGTCGCGGCCGGGGGCACGGTGGTCAGCGGCGCCTACGGCACGCTGACGATCAATCCGGACGGCACGTACAGCTACGTGGCCGACCACGAGGGCCTGGCCGTCGGCCAGGTCGCGACCGACAAGTTCGACTACACGATCAAGGACCCGTCCGGCGCCTCGGCAACGGCCCAGCTGACGATCACCGTCACGGGCTCGGACACCGGCGACGCCAACGCCAACATCCTGATCAGCGGCGGCGCGGCCCACACCCTGACGGGCAAGGGCGGCGCCGACATCCTGACCGGCGGCGGCGGCGCGGACGTCTTCGCCTATGAAGCCATCGGCGACAGCACGACGACCGCCGTCGACACCATCACCGACTTCACCCATGGCGTGGACACGCTGCGCCTGACGCCGCTGATGACTCCCTCGACCAAGCTGACCCTGAATATCGACGGGGCCAACAAAATCCTGGTGATCGACCAGAACGGCGACGGTGTGCCGGATGGCTTGATCGGCTCTCTCGGTCTGGGTCTCGAAATTTCGGACATCGTCACAGGCGTGTCCAATCTCGGCTTCACCCTCAACGGAAGCGGCAACGCCGACGTCCTGACGGGCGGCTCGGGCGCCGACATCATCAACGGCGGGGACGGCGCCGATATGATCCGCGGCAACGGCGGCGGCGACACGATCAGCGGTGGGGCCGGAGCCGACACCTTCGTCTATGACGACGGCGACTCGCCCATCCTGCACTGGGACGTCATCACCGACTTCCAGACCGGCCAGGACAAGCTGGACCTCAGGGCGGCCGACGACGGCGTGGTGATCCTGGCCCGCTTCGGCGCCAGCACCTTCATCTATTTCGGCGCCCCCGGGAATGCGAGCGTCGTCCAGGTCTTCGGCGACATCCGGACCTCGGACCTGCTCGTCACCGCCGGCGTCAAGTTCTCGATGTACGGCGACGACGGCGCCGGCGGCGCCAGCGGCCGCAGCAGCGACAGCCTGACCGGCGGCGCCTCGGACGACGTCCTGGTGGGCGGCACCACCGACTCCACCCTGAACGGCGGCGACGGGGCCGACCTGATGTACGGCGGCGACGCCCACGACACCTTCCTCTACACCTCGGTGTCGAACTCGAACTTCAGCGCCTACGACAGCGTCATCGACTTCACCCCCGACCAGGACAAGATCGACATCTCGGCGATCGACGGCGGCAAGGTGACCATCGCCCACTTCGGTGGGACGACCTTCATCTATTCGGCCCCGGATTCCGGCGGGAACTTCCAGTCGGTGATCACGGTGTCGGGCACGACGCTGAAGGCCACCGACGTGATCGCCAGCGGCGGGGCCACCCAGGCCTTCACCATGGTCGGCGACGGCACGAGCAGCAACATCGCCGACACCCTGGTGGCGGGCGCGGGCAACGACATCCTCTACGGCATGGACGGGAACGACACCCTGATCGGGGGCGGCGGCGCCGACTTCATGCTGGGCGGGGCGGGGGCGGACACCTTCGTCTACAACGCCCCGACGGACAGCGCGCCCTTCGCCCAGGACCTGATCTTCGACTTCAGCCAGGCCGAGGGCGACAAGCTGAGCCTGACCGGCATCGACGCCAATTCGGGCACCGGCGCCAACGACGCCTTCACGGTGGTGACCAGCTTCTCCAACGTGGCGGGCCAGCTGGTCATCGCCGCCCCGGACGCCTCGGGCTACTACCACGTCTCGGGCGACGTGAACGGCGACGGGGTGGCCGACTTCGTGATCGCCCTGAAGGTCACCGGAACCCTGACCTCGGCCGACATCCTGCTGTAGCGAGCGACGCCTAGATCAATCTTGAGTGTTGATCTGGGCATTGCGCAACCTAAGATGCCGATCGATCGGGGAGAGTCGGCCCGGTCGCGCCGGCCGCCCCTCGACGGGCGCCCGCCGGACAAGGATCGGAGGACGCCGTGACCCGCACCCTCAGCGCCAGCGCCCAGGCGCCGCGCGACCCCGCGCTCAAGAAGATCGACAAGATGGCGCTGCGGGCGATCGCCCAGGCGGCGGTCGACGTCGAGCTGTTCACGATCCCGCTGTACATGACCAGCCTCTATTCGATCCAGGGCATGCACGCGATCACGGGGCAGGGGAACGACTTCTACCAGGGCCGTCTGTGGCCCGGATCCAAGACCTCGGCCAATCCGGTCACCGCCAACGAGCAGGCCTTCAACCTGGTGTTCTCGGTGTTCATCCAGGAGATGCTGCATCTGCAGATGGCCGCCAACATGGCTACGGTGCTGGGCGTCAGCCCCAACTTCACCGACACGGCCCTGCAGGACGACCGCCACGGCTGGACCTGCTACGGCCCCTCCAACAGCGTCATCCCCAACATCATCGACCTGAAGGACACGATCCACCACGAGGACGTGCCGGTGAACGTCGGGCCGCTGTCCGACGTGCTGCTGCGGCTGTTCATCGCCATCGAGCAGCCCGAGGCCGACGCCCGCGCCAACATCAAGTACGGCAAGGAGAAGGACTACTTCCCCGAGGCGCCGTTCGCCGACTGGAAGCCGGGCGACCCGCTGCCGCGCTTCGGCACCATCGGCTGGATGTACCAGTGCTACTACGACTATCTCAGCCTGGAATACACCGACGGCAGCACCCTGTGGGACGCCATGTTCACGGCCACGGCCGTGCAGAACGACCTGTTCAACAGCTTCTCGTCGCCCGGCCACCCCATGCGCGAGTTCATGGGCTTCGAGACCACGATCGCCACCACCGACAAGTCCATCGCCTTCGAGCAGATGGTCTCGATGATGGACGCCATCACCGACCAGGGCGAGGGCAGCGAGATCAAGCGCCGGCCCCAGCTGCTGCAGGCAGTCAAGCCCAAGTACCAGCCGTCGAACACCGCCCTGCGCGCCGACTATCCCAGCTATGACGACGCCGGGAAGCAGATCCCCTCGGCCGACGCCGTGGCGCGGTCCGACAACGATCCGATGGACCACTACGAGCGCTTCAAGAAGGTCGCGGACCTGCTGCCCCAGGTCGTCACCTGGCCGCAGTGGCTGGAGACCCACAAGACCTGGACCGCCCAGGAACTGCAGGGGTCGGACTACGATCCGACCAACCCGCTGAAGCTGCCCACGCCCGACGAACTGGCGGCGGCGCTGAACGCCCTGAACGCGCCCGACGCCCGGGCCGAAAGCCACAAGCTGCTCAGCCAGGCGGTGATCGGCGCGATCGCCGGCGTGACCACCGTGCTCAACGACTACTGGACCCCGCCGTCCACCGGGCCGGTGCTGTTCCCGTTCCCGTCCATGGCCGGTTCGGGCGACCGCATGTCGATCGCCTGGGCCGTGCTGGGCCAGACCCCCGACCTGTCGATCGGCCTGGACCGGGCCACGCCGAATAAGCTGTACCACTCGTGCCAGGCCCTGGACCTGGACGGGACCGGCGACAACACCTGCGCCGCCGTCGAGATCTTCCACACCTGCCGGGGCTCCAACAACTGCCACGCCCAGGGCGGCTGCGGCTTCGTCCAGCCGATCAGCGGCGGCGGCAACTGCGGCTCGGCGGTGGTGACGCGCGGCGGCGTGGTCGGCAGCGGCGGCAGCTGCGCAGGACCCGGCGGGGCCGGCGGCTGCGGCGCGCCGACGCAGAAGTTGTACTCGGTCCCCAGCGACAACCGATGCAGCGGCTTCGGCGGCTGCGCCGTGCCGATCTCGGCCTCGCAGGTGTTCCCCAACACCGGCCAGATGCAGCTGTACGACTTCGTCCAGGACAGCTCGGGCAAGGACGGCTGGATGTCCGTGGCGTTCGGCGACCCGATGCTCTACGAGCGCGGCGAGAAGGTGCACGACGTGGCCTATCGCGCCTATCAGGCGGTGATGGCGCACCGGGGCAAGACGGTTCCGGCTGATCCTCCGGACCCGGACAACCTGCGCCTCGTCTTCCCGCCGTCGACGTGATGGCGTCGATGACCCCCGTCGGCTCGCCGGCCCCGCGCCTCGGCCTGCCCCATCTGGGCGACGGGGTGGGACTGCGCGAGCCGCACTTCCCGCACCTGATGTCGACCGCCCCCGCCGACTGGGGCGTCGACTGGTTCGAGGTGATCAGCGAGAACTTCCTCGACCACGCCGGCTACGCCGCCCACGTGCTGGAGGTGGTGGCCGCCCATCGGCCGGTGGTGATGCACGGGGTGTCGCTGTCGATCGGCGGCGCCGATCCCCTGGACCGGGTCTATCTGGACAAGCTGGCGGCCCTGGCCGGCCGCGTCCGGCCGGCCTGGATTTCCGACCACCTGTGCTGGACCGGTGTGGCGGGGATCAACACCCACGACCTCCTGCCCGTGCCCCTGACCGAGGCGGTGCTGGCCCACGTGGTCGACCGCATCAAGGCCGTGCAGGATCGGCTGGGCCGGCCGCTGATCCTGGAGAACCCCAGCAGCTACCTGGAATTCCGCGCCTCCCAGATGCCGGAATGGGAGTTCCTGGCCCGCATGGCCGAGGCGGCCGACTGCGGGCTGCTGCTGGACGTCAACAACGTCCATGTCAGCGCCTTCAACCACGGCTTCGACGCGGCGGCCTATGTCGACGCCATCCCGGCCGAGCGGATCGTCCAGGTGCACCTGGCCGGGCCCAGCGACTACGGCACGCACCTGATGGACACCCACGACGCCCCGGTGCTGGACGCCGTCTGGCCGCTGTACGCCCAGGTCCAGGCCCGCACCGGCGGGGTGTCGACCCTGCTGGAGTGGGACGCCAATATCCCCGCCTGGCCCGACCTGCTGGCCGAGCTGGCCAAGGCCGACGCGGTGCGGGGCGGCTGGCTGCCGGACGGATTCCGGACACCGGCGCGGGCCCCCTTGCACGCCCATGGCTGAGCCCGACCTGACCGACCTGCAGCGCTGGATGCAGGGCGCGATCCTGGGGCGCGCCGCGCCGGCGGGCCTGGACGCCATCGTCGTCGGCGAACCCCGGGGCGGGAACAGCCTGACCGCCGCCCAGCGCCTGACGCTCTACGCCCGCGGCTACCGCGCCCGGCTGATGGAGTGCCTGGCCGCCGAATTCCCCTGCCTGCGGGCCCTGGCCGGCGAGCAGGTGTTCGAGCTGTTCGCGGCCGGCTACATCGCCGAGCGGCCCTCGAACGATCCCAGCCTCTACGGCCTGGGCGCCGGTTTCGCCGACTATCTGGAGGCCACGCGGCCGGCCGGCGACGACGGGCCCTGCGCCTTGTCGGCCATCCCCGCCGATCTGGCCCGGCTGGATCGGGCCCGGGCCGAGGTCCAGCGCGCCGCGGGCGTGGAGCGCCAGGCGGGGCCCCTGGCCGCGGCCGACCTGATGCTGATGCCCGGCGCCCGCCTGCGGCGACCCGACAGCGTGCGGCTGCTGACCCTGGGTTTCGATCCCGGGCCGGTGCTGGCCGCCGTGGACCAGGGCGGGCCGATCGATCCGCCGCCGCCGTGTCCGACGCCGGTCGCCGTGGCGCGCAGCCGCTGGCGCGTCGCCGTCCACGCCCTGCCGGTCTGGCGTCATGCCTGGCTGGAAGCGCTGGGGGAGGACGGGACCGACGTCCACGCCGCCGCCGCCCGCGCGGCCCAGGCCACCGGTCGCGAGACCGGCGCGGTGATCGCCGACCTGACCCTGTGGCTGCCGGTGGCGGCGGCCCAAGGCCTGGTGACGGTCTGAGAGCGGCCGGGCGCCGAGACGACCGTCATCGTCCCAGCATATAGCGGACGCTCAGCGACGCGCTGAACTGGTCCGGCGAGCCGAGGTCCGCGACGATGGGGCTGTCGGCGATGTCGCCCAGTCCGCGCCGATAGCGGGCGGCGGCGACCAGGTTCCAATGGCGGTTCAGCGGGAACTCGGCGCTGGCCGTGACGCCGGCGGCCAGGGCGGGACCGTCCGGGGCGTAGGGCGCGATGTCGAACGGGCTGCGGGCGGCTTCGGCGGGATCGACCGCGAAATAGGTGCGGGCAAAGGCGTCGTCGGCCCAGGTCAGGCGCGGTCCCAGCGAGGCGACGAGCCCGCCTTCGCGCCAGACGATGTCGGCCCCCGCGTCGGCGATCCACGCGGTGTGGCCGCCGACCCCGCGCCGCAGCTCGCCGCGCAGGCGCAGCCAGTCCCTGGGCCAGTAGGCCGCGAAGACGCCGCCTTCGGCCGCCCAGTCGACCTTGTCGAAACCCCGCAGGTCGCCGTCGCTCTCGCGGGGACCGCGCAGGCGTCCGACCAGTCCGGCGGACCATCGGGAGTCGCCGATCAGGCCGAGGCCGGCGCCGTCGTCGGGCGCGCCGAAGCCCGGCTGGGTCCCCCGCCGGGCGAAGTTGATGCTGCCGCTGGGGAACAGGCGATAGTCGTTCGAGCCCATATAGTCGGGCGCGACCCGCGCGCCGAAGCGCACGTTGTGCAGCGACCATCCGAGGATCGTGATGTCCGTCAGGTCGGCGCGGGCCTGGACATGGGCAGGAAGCGACGAGACCGCGACGGCCGTCCCGATCGCCGCCGCCCAGGAACGGGCGCGGGGCGCCTCCACCGCCGAACGAAGCACGGCTTGCCTCTTCATGGCAGGGAGAATTGGCCGCAAACCGAGCCCCGCCAATGCGGGCAACCCCCGAGACGTCGCTCAGCGAATCCGGGGCTAGGCCGAGGCCGGCGACCGCCGGCTATCGAAATCGGCCTTCAGCCTGGGGTCGATGATCGCTCTTCCTTGCACGTCACGACCACAGCAGGCCGGCGCGCCTGTCGGGCTCGACGAAACCCAGCAGGGTGGTGAGGGCCGTCGTTCGCGCCTTTTCGGGCAACTGAGCATCGGTGATCTCGTCGGCGATCCAAAAGGACAGGCAGCCGCGAAAGGCGATCGCCAGTTGCTCGGGCACGCGCTCGGCGGCGACCTTGGCCAGGGCGGGATCGACGCCGTCGCCCTCGCCGAATGCAGCGGCCCATAGGGCTCGTGATTGAGCGCTGACTTCGCTCGGCTTGGCGCCGGGGAAGCCTAGCGACCGGATGATCGCCCGGTTGATCTGGGGCTCCTCGAGCATGACGGCGACCGCGATCGATACGGCGGCGAGCACGCGGCTGATCGCGTCGCCGGGCGGCGCGGCTTCGGAAAAGCGCTCGCTCATGAGATCAATCCGGCGAGCCGACAGCGCCTGCGCGATCGCCGCCTTGCTTCCGAATTGATTGAACGGCGTGGCGAAGCTCACGCCGGCCTCGGCCGCCAGCTCGCGCATCGAGAACGAAGCGGCGCCATCGGCGCGGAGCAGGCGCTCGGCGGCGTCGAGCACCGCCTCGCGCGCCCGTGTTCGCTTCTGCTCTCGAACCGACATCTCAACCATGTGGGCAAAGGTGGTCCGCCCCGCGTCTTGCGTCAAGAAATTATATCATAATATAAATTTGTATTCCCCCCCCATCTGACGACTTCGAGAACCGCCATGACCGCATCGACCAAGACGTTTTTGATCACCGGTGTCAGCTCCGGCTTGGGCCGCGCCTTCGCCAGCGCCGCCTTGCGGGCCGGCCACGTTGTGATCGGTACGGTCCGCAACACACAGGCCGCGTCGGCGCATGAGGCGCTGGCGCCGGGGCGGGCTCATGCGCTCGTGCTCGACGTCACCGATTTCGACGCCGTGGCCGCCCAGGTCCCCGACGCGGAGCGCCGGTTCGGCGCGGTCGATGTCCTCGTCAACAACGCCGGTTACGGCCAGGAAGGCGTGGTGGAGGAGTCGTCGATCGACGATCTGCGCCGCCAGTTCGACGCCAATGTCTTTGGCGCGGTGGCGATGATCAAAGCCGTGCTGCCAGGCATGCGTGAGCGCGGCTCGGGCCGCATCATCAACGTCACCTCGATGGGCGGCTTCATCACCATGCCCGGCATCGCCTACTATTGCGGAAGCAAGTTCGCGCTGGAGGGTATTTCCGAAGCCCTGGGCAAGGAGGTCAAGTCGTTCGGCGTCCACGTGACCGCCTTGGCGCCGGGTCAGTTCCGCACCGACTGGGCCGGACGTTCGATGGACCGTGCGCCGCGCAGCATCGCCGCCTACGACGCGATCATGGATCCGATCCGTTCGGCGCGTCAGGCCAAGAGCGGACGCCAGCCGGGCGATCCAGCCAAGGCCGCCCAGGCCTTGCTGACGCTGGTGGAATCCGAGGCTCCGCCAACGCGGCTGTTTCTTGGCGAGGACGCGCTGGCCGTGGTCGAGCAGAAGCTGGACCTGATGCGAACCGAGATCGCCGCCTGGGATGCGCTCTCCCGGTCAACGAACTTCGACTAGGGGGAGGAGGCGGGGCATTGCCGGCGTGAGCGGCGACGCGACGCCCCGCCTAGTCGAACACCACCGTCTTGGCGCCCGCGATCAGCACGCGGTGCTCGACGTGCCACGTGACCGCGCGGGCCAGCACGGCGCACTCGACGTCGCGGCCCAGGGTGACCAGGTCCTCGGGGGTGTGGCTGTGGTCCACGCGGTGGACGCCTTGTTCGATGATCGGGCCCTCGTCGAGGTCGGTGGTGACGTAGTGGGCCGTGGCCCCGATGATCTTCACGCCGCGCTCGTAGGCCTGGTGATAGGGCTTGGCGCCCTTGAAGCTGGGCAGGAACGAGTGGTGGATGTTGATGCACTTGCCCGACAGCCGCGTGCACAGGGCCGGCGACAGGATTTGCATGTAGCGGGCCAGCACCACCAGATCGACGTCCAGGTCGTCGACCAGCTTCAGGAAGGCTTCCTCCTGCTCGGCCTTGTTGGCCTTGGTGGTGGGCAGGTGGAAATAGGGCAGGCCGCTCCATTCGGTGAACGAGCGCATGTCCTCGTGGTTGGACACCACCCCGACGATCTCGACCGGCAGCAGGCTGGCGCGCCAGCGGTGCAGCAGGTCGAACAGGCAATGGCCGAATTTCGAGACCGCGATCAGCACCTTGGGCTTGGCGCCGGCGTCGTGCAGGGCCCAGGTCATGCCGAACCGCTTGGCGATCAGTTCGAAGCCTTTGCGCAGGTCGTCGATCCCCGGCATGTCGCCGTCCGGGCGGAACACCGTGCGCATGTAGAACTGGTCGGCCAGGCCGTCGTTGAAGTGGCTGCTCTCGACGATCGAGGCGTCGTTGTCGGCCAGGAAGCCGGAAACGGCGGCGACCACGCCCTTCCGGTCGGGGCAGTGCAGGATCAGGATGTAGCGGTCGGCGGCGGTCTGGGAGTCCATGGCGGGCGTGGTAGTCGACCGCGCGCGCGAGGCCAAACGCATTGTTCTGGCGGGGCTTTCACAAAAAGGCCCGCCCTTGACGAAAACGGGCCGCGATCACCGACATGATCGCGGCCCGCGCCTCCGGCCGGTCGAAGGGGATATCCCGGCCGAAAGCCCCCCAAGGGACCCCTAGAACCGCACCGCCAGAGAGACGGCGTAGTTGCGATCAGGCTGGGTGTAGGCGTCCTTGACGGTGGAGTTGTCGGCCAGGCCGCGCACGTCGCTCCACCAGGCGTAGGTCTGGCCGGTGATGTTGAAGACGCCGCCGCGCAGGGTGACGTTGTCGGTGACGTTCCAGTAGGCCGTCAGGTCGAACACCGTGAACGCCTTGGGCATCCAGCAGTAATCCGAACCGGTCTGGGTCAGGGGCGGCAGGGGCGCGGGACGGGTGATCGTCACGCTGCAGCTGACGCCCGAGCGACCGGCGGACTCCTTGGCCGAGTGGACGGCGTTCAGCGCCCCGCCGAACCGGCCGGCCGGATCGCGGTACGACAGGCCCGCCACCAGCTTGACCGGGTCGATCGAGACCAGCGGCGTCTTCTTGCCGGCGTTCTCGGAATTGCCCCGGGCGTAGGAGGCCGCGCCCTGCAGGGTGAAGCCGCCGCCCAGCTAGGTGATGAAGCGGGCTTCCGCGCCCGAGATCTCGGCCTTGGACTGGTTGATGTACTGGTAGACCGCCGGGTCGGTGGGGGTGAACGCGCCGCGCACCTGCACCTGCTCGATGAAGTCGTCGTACTTGCCGGTGAAGCCGGTGACGCTGGCGTTCCAGGTCGGACGGTTCAGCCGGAAGCCCAGTTCGAAGGTCTCGCTGGTCTCGGGCTTCAGGTCGGGGTTGGAGATCGACATGTAGTTCGAGGCCAGGTTGGCGAAGCCGTTGTTCACCTGGGACGGGGAGGGGGCCTTGAAGCCGGCGGCGACGTTGGCGAACACCGTCACCAGGTCGGTCGTCTTCCACACCACGCCCAGCTTGGGCGAGACGTGGCTCTCGCTCTGGCTGGCCGGGACGTTGGCGGTGAACAGGGCGTCCTGCTTGGGGTCCAGCTTGTAGTAGTCGAAGCGCACGGCCGGATAGAAGGTGACCGGGCCGAAGGCGACCTCGTCCTGCAGATAGGCCCCGGCCAGGGTGTAGTCGGTGGTCGGGAAGGCGCGGGTGGGGAAGGTCTCGCCGGCCGGCGGCACGGTGCCGTCGCGCACGCCCTCCTGGCGGGTGATCGAGGCGTCGCCGCCCCAGACGAACTTGTTGGCCACGCCGCCGATCGTCGCGTCGCTGTGCAGCTCCAGGGCCGCGCCCCAGACCTCATTGTCGAAGGTGGCGTCGCGGGTGCGGTCGACGGCGGTGTTGCGGTCCTCGGCCGAGTACTGCCGGGTGGTGCTGTCCTGGTAGTAGATCGTGGTCTGGGCCGACTGGATCAGGCCCTGGCCGCCGTTGAAGCGGTGGTCCAGGCTGACGCGGTCGCGCCGCATCTTGTCCCAGGCGGTCAGGCCCAGGACGCTGGTCGAGGCCAGCGGCGGCTTGGCGATGGCGCTCAGCACGTTCCAGGTCGTGTCGCTGTCCAGGTGGTCGTAGGTCAGGCGGAAGCGGTTCTGGTCGTTGGGCGCGTAGACCACCCGGGCCAGCACGGCGTTGGACTGGTCGTCCTCGGGATTGGCGGTGGTGCGGTCGGTGTTGGCGGAGTCGTTGGCCCCGGCCGTCTTCTGGCCCTCGCCGTCGCGGCGGGTGTAGGCGATCATGCCTTCCCAGTTCCCGCTCTTGCCGGCGGCGGTCAGGCTTTCGGTCCAGCTCTCGTCGGCCGAGGCGTAGGCGACCTTGGCGCCGCCCGCGAAACTCTTGCCGCCCTTCAGGAAGTCGGACGGGTCCTTGGTGAAGTAGTTGACCGAGCCGGCCAGGCCGTCGCTGCCGTAGAGGGCCGAAGCGGGGCCGCGCACGATCTCGACCGACTTCAGGGTGTCCAGGTCCACATAGTCGCCGCGGCCCATGTTCTGCGCCCCGAAGGCGTAGCCGTCGGGCACGCGCACGCCGTCCACCATGATCAGGACGCGGTTGCCTTCCAGGCCGCGGATGTTGAAGCCGGCGTTGCCGTCGCGGCCGGTCGAGGCGCCCGCGGCGGTGAAGCGGGCGGGGGCGCGGCGCACCGAGACGCCGGGCTCGAAGCGGACCAGGTCCTTGATGTCCTTGACCAAGGCGTCGTCGATGTCCTGGTCGGAGATGACGCTGGCGGTGACCGGGGCGTCCTGCAGCTTCTTCTCCGAGCGGGTAGCGGTGACCGTCACCTTGTCCAGCTCCACGGCGTCGGCGCCCGGCGCCGCGTCGGCGGCAAAGGCCGCCTGGGCGCAGAGCAGGGCGGTGGCCGAAACGGCCGCGAAGATTGCGGACTTTCTGGCGAGCTTGGAGCGAGACATCGAAGACCCCCGGGTCTGTTGATTAGATGCGAACCGTTCGCATCTCGTTGGGGTCGAGCTACGGCCATCGGGCGGCCCGGTCAAGCTAAATGAGATTGATTCTTAGAATCACTAGCATTAGGGATTTCGGCAACGCTTCCCGAAACCGACCTCGAATCCGGAGATCTGGCCCATGCGCCGCTCGCTTTCCTTCGCCGCCTTCGCGACCGGCGCGGCCCTCGCCGGCGCCCTGGCCGGCGCGGCCCAGGCCCACTCGCCCTACCTGCTGCCCACCGTCTTCGACGTCAGCGACCGCAAGCTGGTGACGGTGGAGGGCTCGTTCACCGAGAGCTTCTTCACGCCCGAGGTGGTGATGAAGTCGGACGCCTGGGCGGTGGTCGGGCCGGACGGGACGCGCAAGCCGCTGACCGCGACCAACCTGCGCGAGCTCGCCCTGGTCGAGGTGGCCACCGAGGCCCCCGGCACCTATCGCATCACCAGCGGCCAGCGCACCGGCCGCACCGCCAAGGCCGTGCTGGTGAAGGACGAGTGGGTGTTCATCGAGGACCCCAGCAAGGCGCCCGCCGGGACCACGCCGGTCGACATGCAGAGCCTGACCCTGGCCGACGTCTACGTCACGCGCGGCGCGCCGACCAAGGCGGCTCTGGAGCCCATCGGCAAGGGCTTGGAATTCATGGCCGTCACCCATCCCAGCGAGATCACCACCGGCCAGGACGCCCGGTTCGTGGTGCTGTTCGACGGCAAGCCGGTGAAGGGCCAGGCGATCACCCTGCACGGCGCCGACGACCGCTACGCCGACGCCAAGGCCGCGCCGATCACCGTGACCAGCGACGATCAGGGCCGCTTCACGATCAAGCCGAACCGTTCGGGCGTCTACCAGATCCAGGCCCGCTATCGCGTCGCGCCGACCGCCGCCGACCCGGTCGGCCACTCCTACACCTACGCCCTGACCTTCGAATCCCTGCGCTAGAGAAAGCCTCCCCGATGAACACCAAGACCGCCCTCCTGGCCGCCGCCGCGCTCGCCGCCGTTTCCTTGGGTGTGGCCGCCCCGGCTTTCGCCGCCTCGCACGCCCGCGACACCTTCATCAAGGAGCAGGACCTCAACGGCGACGGCTCGGTCAGCAAGGAAGAGTTCAAGACGGGCCGCGAGAAGCAGTTCGCCAAGATCGACGCCGACCACAACGGCGTGCTGTCGCACGACGAATATGTCGGCGAGTTCAAGGCCCGCCTGACCGCGCGCCTCGCCGCCTCGACCGACACGGCCGAGAAGAAGGAAGAGGAGCGCATGCGCCAGGAGCGCCAGGCCGAGGTGCGCTTCGGCGTGCTCGACACCGACAAGAGCGGCGGCATCACCCCGGCCGAGTTCGAATATTCCGGCTGGCGGATGTTCGTGACCCACGACACCAACAAGGACGGCGCGGTCTCGGCGGCCGATCCGGTGGCCGAGGATACGAACTAGGACCCCTCCTATCCGCTCATCCCGGCGAATGCCGGGACCCAGATGGAATGGCCCTGAGACTGACGCCAACAGCGCTGAGCCCTTCCAGTCAGCTACCCCGCTATAGGATCTGGGTCCCGGCATTCGCCGGGGAGCGGATTTATTTGCAACTCAATGGTTGCCTATCCGGTTTCCCGGAGTCATGAATGCGCAATCAGGAGGTTGCTTATCATGACCGATCGTATCGAGAAGACCATCGACTTGAACGCGCCCGTCGAGCGTGTCTGGCGCGCCGTCAGCGACCACAAGGAATTCGGGACCTGGTTCAAGGTCGACCTGGAGGCGCCGTTCGCCGTCGGCCAGGAGGCGCGGGGCCAGATCACCCATCCGGGCTATGAGCATGTCACCTGGAAGGCCAAGGTCGTGGCCATCGAACCCACCAGGCGCCTGGCCTTCACCTGGCATCCCTACGGCGTCGATCCGGACATCGACTACGACCAGGAAGAGCCCACCCTGGTGGAGTTCCTGCTCCAGCCGAACGGCGACGGCACGCGGCTGACGGTCATCGAGTCCGGCTTCGACAAGGTGCCCGCCAACCGCCGCGAGGAAGCCTTCCGGATGAACGACGGGGGCTGGACCCAGCAGGTCCAGAACATCAAGGCCCATGTTGAATCCTAGCGCCGCCGACCCCGCGCCGATCTTCGCCGCCCTGGGGGATCGCACCCGCCTGGCCCTGCTGGGCAAGCTGGCCGACGGCCAGGCGCGGTCGATCTCGGCCCTGTCGCTCGACACCGCCCTGACCCGCCAGGCGATCACCAAGCACCTGCACGTGCTGCAGGACGCCGGCCTAGTCGCGTCCTTGCGCGTCGGCCGCGAAAGCCGCTTCGCCGCGCGGCGGGAGACCCTGGACGAAGCGCGGGCCTATCTGGACCGGGTGTCGGCCCAATGGGACGAGACGCTGGGGCGGCTGAAAGCGTTCGTGGAGGGGTAGGGTCGGGGACATGCCCTTGCGGCGTGTCCCCATCAGCATCCACTGCGCCAAGACTTGGGGACACGCCGCAAGGGCATGTCCCCGGCCCTACGCCCCCACCGGCGGCTCAGCGTAAGACGCCGACGCCGTGATCACCTCGTCGGGCGCGGCCAGCATCTGGAGATAGGCCTTCCTCGGATAGGCCATGTGCGGCTTGTCCTCGGCGTATTCCGGCTGCGGCACGGGGCTGGGGCCGTCATAGGGAGCGGGGGCCTTGAAGCGGGCGGCTTCCTCGGGGCTGATCCCGGCCTTGGCCAGCACGGCCGGGTCGACCCAGCGGGCCGGGTCGATCGGCTCGCCCGGGGCGGCGACCTCCAGGGTCATCTGGTCGGGGCCGGCGAAATAGATCGAGCGGCACATGCCGTGGTCGATGGGGCCCAGCACGTTGACGCCGTGGCTGCGGATGCGGTCGCGCAGGGCCAGCAGCTCGGCCTCGGTGTCGGCGCGGAAGGCCAGGTGCTGCAGCGTGCCCGGCGCGCTGGGCAGGGCCCCGTTGCCGGCGTGGGTGACGCCCAGCTGGACGGGGATCTTGTCGACGTCCGGCAGCTGGACGATCGAGAAGTAGCTGTGATCGTTCATCCGCAGGAAGGCGTGCAGGCCGCCGGGCACGCCGTGCATGTCGAACAGGGCCACCAGCGGGCAGCCCATCACCTCGCTGAAGAAGGCGATGTGTTTCTTGATGTCGCCGGCCATGAAGGCCAGGTGGTGGATGCCGGTCGGATGCTGCGCCATGGCGGTGTTCCCTTGCCGCCCCGAAGGAGGGGCTGCCTTGACTTCCCCGGGGACAGTCGCCGTCCCTTTTATTCCGGATAACGATGTTACGTTGCGGGAGGCAAGATGGCGAAGGATCCGGTCCGCGTCGTGCGCGAACCCTACGGCTACACCTATGCCGAACAGGCCCGCCTGAAAGAGACCTATGGCGGGCCGGCGGGCCAGGTGTTCGTCGAGTGCATGCGCGTTCGCCCTGAAACAGGCGAGTCCGACACCGTGATCCTGTTCAGCCATCCGATCGGCGGCGGCTCGTTCCTGCCGCTGGTCACGGCCCTGGCCCGGTCCGGGCGGCACGTCGTCTATTGCAACACCCGCTACCGGGGCAACGACACGGCGCTGATCCTGGAGAAGTGCGTGCTGGACCTGGGGGCCTGCGTCGCCGATCTGAAGACCCGCTTTGGGTACAAGAAGGTGGTGCTGGGCGGCTGGTCGGGCGGCGGCTCGCTGTCGCTGTTCTACCAGGACCAGGCGACGAACCCGACGATCACGCAGACGCCGGCCGGCGACCCGGTCGACCTGGTCGGGGCGGGGCTGCAGCCGGCCGACGGGGTGATGCTGCTGGCCGCGCACGTCAGCCGCTCGGTGACCCTGACCGAATGGCTGGACCCCTCGATCCTGGACGAGGACCGGCCCTTCGACCGCGATCCGGCCCTCGACATCTACGCGCCGAACTGCCCGCACCAACCGCCCTATGACGAGGCGTTCGTCACGGTGTTCCGCCACGCCCAGCTGTCGCGCAACCGCCGCATCACCGCCCGGGTGCGCGAGACGCTGGCGGCGCTGAAGGCCCGCGACCCGGACATGGAGCGGCCGTTCGTGATCTACGGCACCATGTGCGACGTGCGCTGGACCGACCCGGCCCAGGACCCGTCCGACCGACGGCCCCACACCTGCTATCTGGGCGATCCGCGCATCGCCAACGACGGTCCGGTGGGGCTGGCGCGGTTCACGACGCTGCGCTCGTGGCTGTCGCAATGGAGCTACGACGAGAGTCGGGCCAACGGCGTGCTCAACGCCGCCAACGTCTCGTGCCCGGTCCTGGTGATCAGCAACACGGCCGACCTGGCCTGCACGCCCAGCCACGCCCGCCGGCTGTTCGACGCCCTGGCCAGCGCCGACAAGTCCTATGTCGAGATCAAGGACGCCGACCACTACTACATCGAGCGGCCGGACCTGCTGCCCCAGGCCGTGGCGGCGGTGGGAAGCTGGTTGGATGAGCGGGGGTTCTGAGGGGCGGCTATTGGGGTTCTGGTTCCCCAAAGTTGTCATCCCGGAAAGCGCGCAGCGCTTGTCCGGGACCCAGGGCAACCGCACCGCCTTCGCCCAGTCTCCTGGGTCCCGGACAGCCCCTGCGGGGCTTCCGGGATGACAACGGTTTGGACGGGGGCGAGGCGGTCCTTAGTCGCGCACCGCCAGCACCCGCACGCCGCGGGCCCGGCCCTCGGGGTCGGTCCAGTGGAAGGCCTCGCCGGCGGTCAGGCCGATCAGGGCCGCGCCCACGGGGCTGAGCACCGAGATGCGGTTGTCGTCGATGCTGGCGTCGCGCGGCAGGCTGATGCGCACGTCGCGGACCTGGTCGTTGGACAGGTCCTGGAACTGGACCCGTGAGCCGATGCGGACGAAGGGCCGCGGCGCCTCGCCGGGCTCGACGATCACGGCGCGGGCCATCTCGTCGGCCAGCACGCGGCCGGCCGGGGCGCGATCCGCCGTGGCCTCGGCCAGGTTGGTCAGGACCTCGAAGTCCGCCTCGGTCACGTAGATCGCGGGCAGGGCTTGGGTGGTTTGGGTTTGGGTATTCAACATAGTCTTTTGCTTTTTCTGGATGTGTTCCGAGCCCGGGCCGGCGCTTCTGTGCGCGGGCCTGCTGAGGCTCGAGGCGCTCCGCGAGACGCGGGCGTTTTCATGAAGACCGGAAGCTTCGGGGAAAGAAGCCGCGTGCCGGATCAGGTTCGTGCGTGGCCTTGAGCGACGCGGGCCGTGTTACGGCCGAGCTGAAACGGGCATGGCGGGGAAACGTTCCTATTCATTCCAGGCCTCAAGGCCAGATGTTCTGGCGCTGTGCGCGGCCTGGATGTCGGAAGCCTGAGGTCAGGCGTTTCGGCGCGATGTCCTCGCGGCCGACGAAGGATAGATGGGGGCGATGGCCGCCGATGTCAAATGGAGGGGGGAGCGGTGGCGGTGAGAGAGGGATTCGAACCCTCGATAGAGTTTCCCCTATACACGCGTTCCAGGCGTGCGCCTTCAACCACTCGGCCACCTCACCATGCGCACCAGATGCGGAAGGCGGTTGAGACCCCCGACGCAGGAAGGGGCGCAATATACTCAGGACGATTGCGGTAGCAAGCGGCCATACGAGGTGAAACGAGATCGCGAAGGTCCTAGTATCGGCGGCTCAGTTTCGATCCCGAGATACCGCCATGGCTTCCGCCACCAAAATCCTGGACATGCCGACCGTCGACATCGCCCTGCCGGGGCGGGAACAGGCGATCCCGACGGCCCGCAGCCACTTCGTCAACGGCCACCCGCTGAAGGGGCCCTATCCCGACGGGACCGAGATCGCGGTGCTGGCCATGGGCTGCTTCTGGGGCGTGGAGCGGGTGTTCTGGAAGGTCCCGGGCGTCTACGTCACCGCCGCCGGCTACGCGGCGGGCGTCACGCCGAACCCCACCTACGAGGAGGTCTGCACCGGCCGCACGGGCCATACCGAGGTGGTGCAGATCGTGTTCGACCCGCGCGTGGTCACCTACGAGGCCCTGCTCAAGACCTTCTGGGAGAACCACGACCCGACCCAGGGCATGCGCCAGGGCGGCGACATCGGCACCCAGTACCGCTCGGGGATCTATGTGACCTCCGACAGCCAGGCGGCCGCGGCGGTGGCCTCGAAGGAGGCCTACCAGCAGGCGCTGGACGCCCAGGGTCTGGGGACCATCACGACCGAGATCGGCGCGGCCGGGCCGTTCTACTTCGCCGAGGACTATCACCAGCAGTACCTGGCCAAGAACCCCGAAGGCTATTGCGGCATCGGCGGCACCGGCGTGGTCTGCCCGATCGGGATCGGCGTGGAGGCATGACCTTAATCCCGCTCATCCCGGCGAATGCCGGGATCCAGATGGAAAGGCGCTGAGGCGGGTTCCATGAGCGCCGAGTTCTTCCAATCATCCACACCGCCATCGGATCTGGGTCCCGGCATTCGCCGGGATGGGCGGATTGGGGATGGTGCTTTCAGGATAACTCCATGACCCCCGAGGCCTTCCATGCCGCGGCCCTGGCCCTGCCGGCGGCGACCATGACCGTCCAGTGGGGCGCCGACCAGGTCTACAAGGTGGGCGGCAAGATGTTCGCCGTGCTGGGCGAGGGCGGGTTCTCGTTCAAGGCCTCGGACGTGGCGTTCGAGGTGCTGACCGAGACGGGCCCCGGCGTGCCCGCGCCCTACATGGCCCGGGCCAAGTGGGTGCGGTTCTACGACCTGGCGGCCGCCGACGAGGCCGAGGTGGCCGACTGGCTGAAGACGGCGCATGCGCTGATCGCGGCCAAGCTGACCAGGAAGGCGCGGGCCGAACTGGGGCTGTAGAGCTGGCCCTCCCCCTGTGGGGGAGGCGATCGCGCAGCGATCGGTGGGGGGAGTATTCGGGCCGGCGATCGCAGGTCCGGCCGTCTGCCGACCACGCCCCCTCCGTCGGCTTCGCCGACACCTCCCCCACAGGGGGAGGGATGTCTAAACCTGTTCGCTGTCCTTGCCCGCCAGGTGCGGGCCCACGACCACCGGCTGGTGCTCGAGGATGTGGCGGATCTTGCGCACGGCGGCCGAGGCGGGGCTGCGGCGCTGGCGCCAGAGCAGCAGGGCCATGGCCCCGCCGGTGGCCACGGCGAAGGCGATCGGGCCCAGCAGCCAGGCCGCCGCCGCCAGCGCGAAATAGTAGCCGCGCACCCCGGCGTTGAAGGCCGACAGGGCCGGGTTCAGGATCGCGCCCGCCGCCTCGGCGTACTCTTCCAGCACCGCGCGCGGGGCCCACATCGGGGCCGCGCCGATGGCGGCCAGGCAGTAGTTCATCTGGCGGATGGCCCAGATGAAGTCCAGCAGGCCGCGCGCCAGGGCGACCAGCACCACGCCCAGCTTGATCTGGAACACCAGGGCCGAGGCCGGGGCCAGGACGGCGATGCCCTCGATGCTCTTGAGCGCGCTGTCGCCGCCGAACAGCACCCCGGCCGCCGCGGCGATCAGGATCAGGTTCGATGAGGCGAAGAACGAGGCCGAGTTGATCGCGTGGCCCAGCAGTTGGCCATCCAGCAGAGCCACCTCGCGCACCGCCATCTCGGCCATCCACCGCCGTCGGATCACCGTCATGTCGGTGTTGATGACGTTCTTCTCCTTGCCCAGCTGCTTGAGCATCGGCTCGTAGAACAGCCAGCAGAACAGGAAGAAGGCCAGGACGACCAGGTCGATGACCGGCATGGCCAGGAACTGCTTGGACAGGGCGTGGGTGAGCGAAGAAGCCATGGCGCGAACTTAGGTCGATAACGAGAGTCGATGAAAGAGGGCCGGAGGGGCCAAGCTGTGAGCGGTATCAGTCCTCGAGGATCAGGCTGTGCTTGCCCGTGTCCTTCAGCAGCAGCGAGACGGTCAGGCCCACGGCCATGATCGCCGCCACATAGAGGTAGAAGCCGCTCTCCATCCCCTCGGACTTGAACCACAGGGCGACGTACTCGGCCGTGCCGCCGAACGCGGCGTTGCCGATGGCGTAGGGCAGGGCCACGCCGAGGGCGCGCACGTGGGTGGGGAACAGCTCGGCCTTCACCACGGCGCTGATCGAGGTGTAGCCCGACTGGACGAACAGGGCCGCGAAGATCAGGCCGAAGGCGACGAGGGGGCTGCCGGCCCTGGCGGTCAGAGTGAACACCGGCCAGGCGATCAGGGCGCCCACCCCGAAGGCGAAGACCAGCATCGTCTTGCGGCCCAGGCGGTCCGACGCCCAGCCGAACAGCGGCTGGATCAGCATGAAGCCGGCCAGGGTGGCCAGGTTCACGGCCCCGGCCGTGGCCTTGTCGAAGCCGGCCGTGTTGACCAGGAACTTCAGCATGTAGGTCGTGTAGGCGTAGAAGGCCAAGGAGCCGGCGGCGGTCAGGCCGATGATCGCCAGGGTCTGGTTGGGGTGGCGCGAGACCAGGGGCGCGGCCAGGGCCACATAGGTGGCGACCAGCAGGACGACCGCGCCGTACTGCGCCGTGGCCGCGAACGCGGCTTCGGTGAAGCTCCACACCATGGACGCCACCGTGGCCAGCAGCAGGCCGGTCACCCAGACGATCTGCCGGCGGCTGACGGGATCGCGGGGCGCCGTGACGTTCTGGTGCGAGATGCTCTCCTCGATGCCGGTGCGGATCCAGAACACCACCACGGCCAGGGCCGCGCCCACGAAGAACGGGATGCGCCAGCCCCACTCGGCCAGGTCGGCCTTGCTCAGGGCGTTCTGCAGGATCACCAGCACCAGGGCCGCCACCAGCTGGCCCATGATCAGGGTCACGTACTGGAAGCTGGACCAGAAGCCGCGGCGCTTCCGCCCGGCCATCTCGCTCATATAGGTGGCGCTGGCCCCGTACTCGCCGCCCACCGACAGGCCCTGCAGCAGGCGGGCCAGCAGCAGGATCACCGGGGCGGCGTCGCCGATCGTGGCGTGGCCGGGGCAGAGGGCGATGATCAGCGAGCCGACGCACATCAGGCCCACCGCCAGGGTCAGGCCGGCCTTGCGGCCCTTGCGGTCGGCGTAGAGGCCCATCAGCCAGGCCCCGACAGGGCGGGCGCCGAAGCCGACCGCGAAGATGGCGGCGGTCTGCATCAGCTGGGCGGTCTGGTCGCCCTTGGGGAAGAAGACCTTGGCGAAATAGATCGAGAAGGCGGCGTAGGCGAACCAGTCGTACCACTCGACCAGGTTGCCGGCCGATCCGCCGAGGATGGCCCGGGTGCGTCGCCAGGCGCTGAGGGGCGGCGTCGCCGTCGCGGCGGTGTCGGTCATCTGGCCCCCCTCAGGTCGTCTTGGCGACGACCTTAGGCGAACATCGGTCGTTCGGGGAGGGGGCGCGGTCGGGGACACGCGCGGGCGCGTGTCCCCAGCAGGCTTTGGGTCGCTAGATCCTGCCGAGCAGGACCAGGATGATGATGATCACCAGGATCAGGCCCAGGCCGCCGGAGGGGAAATAGCCCCACGAGCGGCTGTGGCCCCAGGTCGGCAGCGCGCCGATCAGGGCCAGGATCAGGATGATGATGAGGATCGTGCCGAGCATGTCCGTCTCCGTTGCATTCGTGCGCCCTGCGCGCCGGGGTTAGGCGGAGGGAATGCGAGAAGCGCGGCCAAGGTTCCGCGAGCGGAGCCTCAAGGGTGCGGCGGCGCGGGCGGCGGCGCGGGCGGCGGCGGGGGCGCGGGCGGATGGCGCCGCCGCCACCACCGGCGCAGCTTGGCGCGGTTGGCGAAGGCGGTTCCCAGCAGGGCCAGCAGGCCGCCGATCACCCACTGCAGGCCCTTCATGCGGTCCATCTGCCACGACAGCCAGTCCAGCAGGCCGATCTTCACCGACATCTCGTGGACCAGGGCCGGGCGTTCCAACTCGATCGGTCCGTCGGGCGTGACCAGTTCGTTGAAGATGCGCAAGGTCAGGGTGGTCCGGCCCGGGCGGGTCGGCTTGACCAGCCAGACGAAGGTGACGTTCTGCAGGGCGGTGACGTCGCGGACCTGTTCGGGCTTGTCGATCTCGACCTCCAGCCCGGAGAGTTCGGCGCGCACCCGGCGGCCGATCGCGACGGGCTTTTCCTCGACATGGGCCCCGCTCTTGGCGGTGGCGCTGTCGAGGGCGGCGACGGCCGCCGCGCGGTCCGCCGAGGCGATGACGGCGGTGATCGGCGTCTGCCGGCCCCAGGGCAGCTGGTCGCGCCAGCCGACGAGGACGGGCAGGGTGCGGATCTGCCGCCGGGCCAGGTCGGCCAGATAGCTGGCGCGTTCGGCGTCGTCGCAGGCCGGGTCGGGCGTCTCGGCGGCGCAGGGCGAGGGGTGAGGCGCCTCGCTGGCCGCCTCGTAGCGGGCGTCGCAGCCGGCCAGGACCAGCGCGACCAGGGCCAGGAGCGTGGCCGGACCCCGGGCGAGGCGGCGCGTGAGCGGCCGGTCGGGAAGGCCCGCGGCCGCGATGGCGACAAGGATGAGCAGGACGAGCAGGCCGGCCATTTCACGCCTCCCCGGCGGATGGTCCGATCCTCGCCCTATCGGCGCCGGTTGGCAACCATGGCGCGCGTCGTGGTGGATGATCGCCTGCCGCGCGCTTTCCGGGCGGCCCTCAGCCGCCGGGGCAGTCCTCGGCCTTGCGCAGGCCCACGGCCCACAGGGCGCCGATCACCGCGCCCTTGACGCGGGGCAGCAGGAGCAGGGTCAGGCCGGCCAGGGGCAGCACGGTCAGCGGCACCACCAGGGCCGGCGTCATCTTCCAGATGAACGGGAACAGCAGCAGCGGCGCCACCACCAGGTGGCCGATGATCAGGATGGTGAAATAGGCCGGGCCGTCGTCGGCCGGATAGCGCGCCAGGTCATGGCCGCAGACCTCGCAGTCGAGGTCGACCTTCAGATAGCGCGTATACAGCCGACCCTCGCCGCAGTTGGGGCAGCGATGGCGCACGCCGCGCTTCATGCCGGTCAGCATGCTGACCGTCGGAGCGCTGGAGGAGGACGGCTGGTCGTTCATGGGCGTGCATATGCCTCCGCGACGGTCCTGAAGGAAGGGGGCGCGGGGTCGCATGCGCCATTTTGAATCAGGTTTCGTTGAGATGAACGACGGTTTCGCAAAGCATTCGCCCGAAAGGCGAGCGAGTAGAAACGCTGTTACCTGGACGGGTTAACCACGACTGCTTTGGGGTTCTGCGGCTAAGCCACGGTTCGCTTGGGGAAAACGCGACGGTTGCGGCGTCGCCCGGCGGAGCAGCTTAACTATACCGAGGTTCGCGGACTCCGGTCGGCCGGAGCCCGCAACCCTCGATCCTGCGACTATTTGGCGTCCTTGGCGGTGTTGGTCACGGCGCGGCCGGCGGCCGAGACGTCCTGGCCGACGCCGGCGATGGTGTTGCAGGCCGAAACCATCAGGGCGGCGGCCACGGCGGCCAGGATCACGATCTTGCGCATGGAGAGGTCTCTGAGTTGAATGGCGGCGGACCTTAACCTTGGCCCATGGCGACGTTCAAGCGTGCGACCACGGCGAAGTCATGGCGCCGGGGCGCTAGCGCTGGGTCCGATCCAATTGCCGCTTCCCCAGCCGTTGTCATCCCGGAAAGCGCGCAGCGCTTGTCCGGGATCCAGGTGAACCGCACCGCTTCCACCCAGTCCCCTGGGTCCCGGACAGCCTCTGCGAGGCTTCCGGATGACAACCGTTCTGAGATGTTCGCTAGCGAATGCGAGCTCACCGCTTCCCGGGCCGATAATCCTCCTTCACGTGCCCTCGAAGTGCGTCTTCCGTGAACAGCACCGGCTTGGTGCGCATGGCCGCGAACAGCGGGGTCTGGTCGGCGTAGTGGGGCGAGGCGGCGTCCAGGGTGGCCGAGCCGAACTGGTGGATGCTGTCGGAATGCACCGCCCCGGCCGCGTCCCAGCGCACGAACATGATGAAGGTGTCGCCGGCGTCGGCGGTCAGCGTGCCGTCTTTCTGCGGGACGCCCCAGACCGAGCGGTAGGTGTCGGCCCCGCCGTCGATGGGCAGGTCGACCTTGCCGCGGCGGATGCGGTTGACCTGGCCCCATTCCGGGTCGAGGCGGCCGAAGTTCGTCTTCAGCGTCTTGATGGCGGCCTTCAGGCTGTCGATCGGGGCGGGCGGCGTGTCGCCGTTGATCTGGGCCACCAGGATCGGCTGGATCGTCAGCGAGGCCAGGGCGGCGGCGCGGTTGTGGACGTCGGTGCGCCGGTCCCAGCCGCGCAGGATCGTCTGGGCGGCCTTGAGGTCGGCGTCGGTCCCGGGATCGAGCGCCGTCAGCGCCTTGATCATCGCCACCTCGGACGAGTGCTCCGAATAGGTGATGTCGAACTTGTAGCGCCGGAACGCCTCGTCGGTGATCGCCGGATCGGCGCCGACCAGTTCCTGGATGCGCAGGGCGCGGTTGGTGACGTTGGTCTGCAGGCCCTGGCTGGCCGGGAAGTCGGCGGGCTTGAGGTTGTCGGCCGGATCGCTGGCCAGGAACGGGCTGTTGTTGGAATTGTAGACGTAGCCCGACTTGGGGTTCCACAGCTGGGGAATGGCGTCGACGGGACGATAGCCCTGCCAGATCAGGTCGGAGCGGTCGCCCGGCAGCACGCCGCTCCAGTCGACGCCCTCGCGGCGGTTCGGATACTGGCCGTTGTGGACGAAGCCGATGTTCCCGGCCGCGTCGGCATAGATGTAGTTCAGGCTGGGCAGGGCGTGGGTGGCGATGCCGGCCCGCCATTCAGCCAGGTTCCGCGCCTTGTTCAGCCGCCAGTACTGCAGCGGCTGGCGGTATTCGCCCATGCCGGCGTAGCGCAGGGCGAACAGGCCGTGCTTGGTCTCCAGCACCGGGCCATGGACGGTGCGCAGGGCGGACTTGGTCACCGGGATGACGATCGGGCCCCACAGCCTGACCTTCAGCTTCACCTCGTGGCGCTGGAAGTCGCGCCAGGCGCCGTCCAGCCGGTACTGGTTCTTGTTCCGCGGATTGATCGTCAGACGATAGGCGTCGAACAGGTCGGGCTTGGAGACGGTGTTGGCCCAGCCCAGGTTGGCGTTGTGGCCGTGCAGCATGAACGGCGCGCCGGGGAAGAAGCCGCCGGCCACGTGCCAGCCGTCGCCGCTCTCGACCACGGCCTCGTACCAGGCGACCGGACCGGTATAGGGCTGGTGCGAATTGACCAGCAGGCGGGGCAGGTGGTCGGCGGTGCGCGAGGGCGCCAGGGCCAGGCCGTTCGAGCCCTTCGGCGGGGCCTTCTGCGGCTCCTCCGGCGCGTTCAGCCGCTTCAGCTCGCCGTCCAGGCCGTAGAAGAACGGCTGCTTGAACACGAAGCCGGCCAGCACGTCCTTGCCGGTCATCGGCAGCAGGCCCGGCGTCACGGCCTTCGGATGGGTGGCGGCGTAGTAGTTCGCCCCGTCGGCATAGGCCTCGAGCACGGCGCGCAGGTCGGCCGGCAGCTTGGGATATCCCGCGTCGACCGTCGGCCAGACGTCCAGCAGGCCCACCAGATAGTCGGTGACGGCCGCCTTGGGGCCGTCACGGCGCGCCAGCGTCCCCCGCGTGGCCAGCACCACCGACTGCAGGGTCGCGAAGTCGTCCTCGGACTGGGCGTAGGCCAGGCCGAACGCGGCGTCGGGATCGTGCTTGCCCAGGACGTGCGGCACGCCCCATTCGTCGCGACGGATATGGACGTCATAGGCGTCGGCGCGGGCGATCAGGGCCTGGGTGTCGGGCTTGGGCGGCCGGTCGGCCAGGTCCAGCGCGATCAGCACCAGCACGGCCGCCAGGGCCAGGCCGACGACGGCCAGCAGGCCGCGCGCAATCCACCGCATCATGTTCCGCCCCGATCCTTGTTTTGGGGCGATGATGAGCGCGGATCGCCGCCGACGATAGGCGGACCTTAGGGAAAGGCGAGCTTTGGCTGGAAACGGCCAGGCATGACGCCCGGCCTGGCGTCAGCCTTCGCCGTCCGCGCCGCTGGAGCCGGAGCGCAGCGGGCCGTCCACCACGCCGAAGTCGCGCGAGCGCATCTTGCCGTCGGCGAGCTGGACGCCTTCGGCCTCCAGGCCTCGCTTCAGCAATTCGCGCACGGCGGCGGCTCGGCTGGGCATGCGGCGCGCGAAGCGCCAGTCATCCAACGCGGCGAGCTCATCCTGCGTGAGCATGATCTGCAGGCGTTCGGGTCGGGTCAGGTCGTTCATCGGTCTCGGCCCCCGGAAAAGGGGCGGCTCTCCTCTAGTTCGGTGGAGCTAACGCGCGAGGGCCGCCACCGGGTTCCATGATAACGCCAAAACCGTAACTGGCCAAGAATGGGCCACTTACTCATTAAGTGCATTCAGCGCCTTTCACTAAGTTAACGCCAAGTGATTGATCGGCTGAATTTAAGTCAAAGATCAGTCGAGTTTCCGACATTGAGGGTTGTGATTGTGATCACTAAATAAAACTCGGATTCTTCGTCAAACAAAACCATCGCTTTTTACCTCGATTTGTGGTTTCTTGGCGGTGACGGAATATCCTGCCGCCTTACCGAAAGCCCCCCGAGCCATGGACGTCGAGCACCGAGAATTCGGTGATGCGGCCGTTCGCCATGTCGGGTCTGACGACCGGCTGAGCGAAGCCCAGCATCGCATCGCCAACAACCTGGCCCTGATCGCCGGCTATACGCGGCTGCAGGCCACGCGGCTTCACAAGTCCGGTCAGCCCCTGTCGGCCCGCGAGGCCTGCATCGCGCTGGAGGAAGTGGCGACCCGGATCGAGACCGTCGGCGAGCTGCACCGCCTGCTGTCGGCCGCGCCGGGGCATGGCCCGGGCTCGAGCGACGGCCGCGTCGACCTGGGGCGTTTCCTGTCCAAGCTGTGCCGCAGCCTGATGGAGACCGTCAGCTTCGCCGGCGAGACCGTCATCACCCACAGGGACGCCGGCGGCTGCGTCGTCCGGCCCGACCAGGCCACGCCCGTGGCCCTGATCGTCAGCGAGCTGGTGACCAACGCCCTCAAATACGCCCACCCCACCGGCGTGGCGGGCCGCATCCTGGTGTCGTGCCGGTCGACCGGCGGCGGCCTGGTCGTCGAAGTGACCGACGACGGCGTGGGCCTGAGCGAGGACTTCGACCCGCTCACCGACGGCGGCCTCGGCTTCCGGGTCGTGCGCGGCCTGGCGCGCCAGCTGGGCGCGGACCTGGTCTACGAATCCCGCGGCCTCGGCCTGACCGTGCGCCTGACGCTGGGCGCCGACGACGAGCACCGGGTCATCCCGCTCTGGCCGGATCGCGGCGCCGGATCGAGCGCGGATCGGGACTAACCGCTCGCGTTCTAGGGTTTTACCCGATGGCAGGCCCGATACGGATGCTGCAACCTGAACGGGCTTGCAGACGTCGAGGTGTCCTCCCCCGATTCCCCTCGACGCGCCGGGCCGCCTACTTCCGACGGGGCGTGTCCAGCCGCAGGCCGAGAGCCGGCCGGGGTGTCCCGACGCACGAATTCGGCCGGCTCTCCCCCATCCTCTTCCCAGATCAGGTTTCGGCTCAGGGCGCCGTCTTGCGGGCGTCCGGCGCCTCGTCGACCGGCATGTCCAGGCCGCCCAGCCCGGCGGCCTTCATCGCGTCGCGCAGGTTGGTGACCGGGTCGCCGGTCCCGGTCGTGAACGACAGGCTGCCGGGCGCGGCGCGGTTTTCGGCCAGGTTGCTGAAGGCCGGACCGCCGGGCGCGGCCGGGTTCAGGGCGACGGCGTAGGTCTTGCCCGGCAGGGCCGTGCACAGCAAGACGAAGGTCTTGGCGTCGTTGAGCAGGCGAGGGGTCCGCAGGCAGTCCAGCTTGTCGCCGCCCGCGCTGCCCAGATCGTAGGCGAAGTCGCGCGGCGTCATCTGCTGGTCGAACACCATCTTCAGCACCAGCACGCCCGGGGCCACCGTCTGGCCGTTCTCGGGCCAGGTGGCGACCAGCTTGGGCTTTTCGGTCGGCGGCATGACCGTGACGGGCGAGACCGGCGTCGGCGTCTCGGCGGGGGGCTTCGTCGGCGGTTTGCCGGCCTGGGCCAGGACGGGGCCGGCCGCGAGACTCAGGAGCAGGACGAGGGGAAGGGCGCGCATGATCCGCAAGGTGTGGTCAAAGCACGGCGTTCTCAAGGCGCCGCTTCGCACGCTAGCGCGTCATCCAGGGCTTGCTCTTGCTGCTCGAGGCGGCCGCGGCGGCCTGCTCGCGCTGGAACCGGCCGCCCCGCGGCGGCTTCGGCTTGGCGGCCAGGGCGGCCTTCTTCAGGCGCAGGGCGCGCTGGATCGGGGTCTCGTTGGGATCTTCGGGCTGGTCGGTCATGGCGGGCTTCTAGCATGCTCCGGGCGATCTGTCCGGAGGCCGGCGAGCAACATGGCGACCCAATCCTGGCGTTGCGCTCCCGCATCGGGCATCGTCGCCGCGTGGGCGACTCGGCGATCAACGGCAAGACCTGGAACGAGGCCGAGCAGGACATGGTGGTCGGCGACTACCTGGTCATGCTCGACAAGGTGATGACCGGTCGCGCCTACGATCCGGCCAACCATCAGCGCGCCCTGCGTTTCGTCACCAACCGCTCGGGCGGGGCGATCACCTTCCTGCAGGGCGAGATCTCGGCCGTGCTGACCCTGATCGGCCTGCCCATCCTGAAGGACCACCCGCCGCGCTGGGACTTCGGCGACGGCCTGGTGGATTCGGTGGACCGCTGCCTGACCGCCAAGCCCGCGGCCCTCAAGGACCTGGCCCAGCCGCCAGCCCTGCTGGGCCGTTCGGTCGCCCCGACCCTGGCCGAGGGCGCGCCGTCGCGGGCCCACCACGCGCCGCCCAGCGAACGCACCGAGCGGCTGGTGGCCAAGTTCGACCCCGCCGCCCGCGACCTGGAGGCCCGCATGCTGGCCCGGATCGGCGTCGCCGCCGCCCTGGTCTACGAGCAGCGCCGGCTGGAGGAGCGCGGCCGGGCGGACCTGGCCGAGCAGGTGCGCCTGATCCAGCCGACCGATCCGGAAGGCTGCGACCTGGTCAGCTTCAGCCGCACCGGCGCCCCGCGCCTGATCGCGGTCAAGACCACCACCGGCGGCCCGGCCACGCCGTTCCGGCTGACCCCCGCCGAGGACGCCCTCCGCGAAGCCCAGCCGGGGGCGTTCATCGTCTATCGCCTGTACGACGTGGCCCGCGAGGCCCGGGTTTTCCGGGTGCGGGGCCAGCCGCAGGCCCAGGCGCCCGAGGATCAGGCGTCCCAGGATCGGGCGGCCCAGGATCAGGCGTCCCAAGATCAGCCGTCGATGTCCCAGCCCAGCGCGACCCTGCCCGAATAGCGCCGCTGCGGTCCGTCCTGCAGGGGATGGAAGCGCGCGCCCTGGACGTCGCGGAACGCCCGCTCCAGCCCCGTGTCGCGATAGAACGACGCCCCGCCCGCCGCCTCCATGGCCCGCTCGACCGTGGCGATCGCGTTCTGGGCCAGCAGGGTGCGGCCGATCATGACGCGGCTGGTGGTCTCGGGACCGGGGACGCCGGTCTCGGCGGTGTCGACCATCCGCTCCCAGGCCATCTCGGCGCCGGCGAAGGCGTTCTCGATCGACCCGACCAGCTCGGCCGCGGCGGCGTCGGGCGACTTGCGGCCCACCAGTTCCAGCGCCCGGGCCCGCGCCCCCTCGGCCACGCCCAGATAGGCCGAATAGATCAGGGGGAAGGCGATCATGCCGATGATGTGGAACAGCGGATGCCACGGTCCGCTGGGCCGGCGGCCCGAGATCGCCGCCTCGGGCACGAAGACATCGGTCAGCACCACGTCGTGCGAGCCCGTGCCGCGCATGCCCAGGGTGCGCCAGGTCTCGATGATCTCGACGCCCGGTCCCTTCAACGGCACGGCGAAGTGCAGCACCGTGGGGCCGCCTTCCGGGTCGTTCCACACCGCGCTGGTCGACAGCAGGTCGCCGGCCAGGCAGCCGCTGGAGAACGCCTTGCGGGCGGTGATCGCAAAGCCGCCCTCGACCTTGACCGCCGTCCCGCCGCTGGCCAGCCAGTCCGACCCGCCGCTGGAGACCAGCACCAGGTCCTCGGCGGCGACGCGCTTGAGCAGGCCCTCGGTCGGCGCGCCCTGCTTGCGCCAGCGCCACGCGGCGGCGGCGACCAGATGGCTGTGCATGGCGAAGGCCAGGGCGGTGGAGCCGCAGGCCGCGCCCAGGCGGCGGATCACCCGGCAGACCTCGGCGACGCTCGCCCCGCCGCCGCCGAACTCGATGGGGACCAGGGCCTTGAAGAAGCCCTGCGCCTTCAGCTGGGCGTAGGCGTCGGCCACGAAGCTGTCGTCGGCGTCGTGGGCGGCGGCCTGGGCCGCGATGACCTGGGCCAGCGCGTCGGCGCGCGCCAGCCAGTCGATCGAGGCGGTGATTTCCGGAGTCGCGGTGTCGAGCGGCATGTCTTGAACCCTGTTGTCGAAGGCGGGTCCTTCGCCCGCCGGTTCCGCGACCTTGCCCAGGCGGGCGACCGGCCAGCTAGTTCAGCAACTGAATCTGGCCGGTACAGTCACTGAACTAGTCCGCCCGGCCCGGCGGGCTTAATCTAACATCGTTATGTCTTCGGGAGGTGGCGATGTCGCAACGCAGCTACGGGCAGTTCTGTCCTGTCGCGATGGCGGCCGAGATTCTGTGCACGCGGTGGACGGTGGTGCTGCTGCGCGAGATGGTGGCCGGCTCGACCCGGTTCAACGACCTGAGGCGCGGCGTGCCGCGGATGTCGCCGGCCCTGCTGGTCCAGCGCCTGCGCGACCTGGAGGACCACGGCGTGGTGCGCCGCGTGGCCGGCCGCGACAGCGGGGTGCTGGAATATCACCTGACGCCGGCCGGCCAGGAGCTGGAGACCCTGGTCGGGGCCATGGGCCATTGGGGCCAGCGCTGGGTGACCAGCGAGCTGTCGCTGCAGCAGCTCGACGCTTCCCTCCTGATGTGGGACATGCGCCGCCACCTCGACCTGGAGCCCATGCCCCGGCGGCGCAGCGTGATCCAGTTCCTCTACGCCGAGCAGGCCGCCGTCGACCGCTCCTGGTGGCTGATCGTCGAGCCCGACGCGGGCCCCCACGCCGGCAAGGCCGGCGCGCCGGTCGACCTGTGCTCGGTCGAGCCGGGCTTCGACGTCGACCTCTACGTGGCCTGCGATCTGAAGACCATGACGGGCATCTGGATGGGCGTGGACACCGTCCGCGCCGCCCTGGACAGCCAGCGCATGCACCTGACGGGAGACGCGGAACTGGCGTCGAACATGCAGTCCTGGCTGGGCCTCAGCCCGTTCGCCAAGACGCGGAAGCTGGCGAGCTAGCTCTATTCCTGATCCGCTCATCCCGGCATTCGCCGGGATGAGCGGAGGGGAGGCTAAGGAACCTCGTCCAGCGCCCAGCGCCCGAACTCCGGACGGTCCTTCAGGCGCGCGTAATAGGCCCGCACCGCCGGCAGGTCGGCGTGGTCGATCGGGGTGCGCACCCAGCGGTGGACCGAGACGCCCAGCACGATGTCGGCCAGGGTGAAGTCGTGGCCGGCGGCGTGGGCGCCGGTCTGGTCCAGGCGCTGGTCGAGGATGGCCATGGCCTTGTTCCAGGCCTGGGCGCTGGCGGCGATCTTCTCGGGATCGTCATAGCCCGGCGTCGGGCGGCCCAGGGCCAGGAAGGCGTAGCCCCAAGTCGGGTTCAGGGTGGTGGCCTGCCAGTCCATCCACTGCTCGACCCCGGCGCGGTGACGCGGCTCGACCGGCAGCAGGTGGCCATGGCCGAAGCGGGCGGCCAGATAACGGCAGATGGTGTTGCTCTCGTAGAGCGCGCCCTGCTCGTCGATCAGCACCGGCACCAGGCCGTTGGGGTTCAGGGCCAGGAATTCGGGCGACCGGGTCGAGGCGAAGCCCGTCCCCCAGTCCTCGCGCTCATAGGCCAGACCCAGCTCGTCGCAGGTCCACAGCACCTTGCGGACGTTCAGCGAGGAGGTGCGGCCGAGGATCTTGAGCATGGGGGTCTCCGTCTCGATGGAGCGGTCTAGGCGACGCTTCCAACATAGGAAGCCGCCACCGCCTCGGCGACCTTGATGCCGTCCACGGCCGCCGAAAGGATGCCGCCGGCGTAGCCCGCGCCTTCGCCGGCCGGGAACAGGCCGGCGACGTTGAGGCTCTGGAAGTCTTTGCCGCGGGTGATGCGGATCGGCGAGGAGGTGCGGGTCTCGACGCCCGTCATCAGCACGTCGGGATGGTCGTAGCCGGCGATCTGGCGGCCGAACACCGGCAGGGCCTCGCGCATGGCCTCCAGCACGAACGGCGGCAGGCATTCGGCCAGGTCGGTCATCTTGATCCCCGGCTTGTACGAGGGCTGGACCTCGCCGAGTTCCTCCGACGGCCGCCGGGCCAGGAAGTCGCCGACCTTCTGGGCAGGGGCCCTGTAGTCGCCGCCGCCCGCCGTGAAGGCCAGGCTCTCCCACTTGCGCTGGAACTCGATGCCGGCCAGCGGGTGGCCGGGATAGTCGCGCTCGGGATCGATGGCCACCACGAAGCCGGAGTTGGCGTTGCGCTCGTTGCGCGAATACTGGCTCATGCCGTTGGTGACGACGCGGTTCGGCTCGGACGTCGCGGCCACCACCGTGCCGCCGGGGCACATGCAGAAGCTGTAGACCGTGCGGCCGTTGCTGCAGTGGTGCGACAGGCTGTAGTCGGCCGCGCCCAGGTCCGGGTGGCCGGCGCAGGCCCCGAAGCGGGCCTTGTCCATCCACGATTGCGGATGCTCGATCCGCACCCCGATCGAGAACGGCTTGGCCTCGATGTGGACGCCCCGGTCGTACAGGGTCTGGAAGGTGTCGCGCGACGAGTGGCCGACGGCCAGCACCACGTGCTCGGCGGCGATATAGTCGCCGCCGGTGATGTGCAGGCCCTTCAGCTTGCGCGAGCCGTCGGCGGCGGTCTCGATGTCGAAGTCCTCGACCCGGTGCCGCCAGCGGTACTCGCCGCCCAGGCTCTCGATGAGCGCCCGCATCTGCTCGACCATGTGCACCAGGCGGAAGGTGCCGATGTGGGGGTGGGCCTCGGTCAGGATCTCTTCGGGCGCGCCGGCCGCGACGAACTCCTCCAGCACCTTGCGGCCCAGGTGGCGGGGGTCCTTGATCTGGCTGTAGAGCTTGCCGTCCGAGAAGGTGCCCGCGCCGCCCTCGCCGAACTGGACGTTGGACTCCGGGTTCAGCACGCTCTTGCGCCACAGGCCCCAGGTGTCCTTGGTGCGCTCGCGCACCACCTTGCCCCGGTCCAGGATGATCGGCTTGAAGCCCATCTGGGCCAGGATCAGCCCTGCGAACAGCCCGCAGGGGCCGGCGCCGATGACGACCGGACGCGGGCCGTCGAAGCCCTCGGGCGCCCGGGCCACCAGGCGATAGTCGGTATCGGGCCGCGGCCGCACCTGGCTGTCGCCGGCGAAACGCTCCAGCACGGCCGCGTCGTCGCGCAGCTCGATGTCGACCGTATAGACCATCAGGATCGCCGCCTTCTTCCGCGCGTCATGGGCGCGGCGGGCGATCGTCCAGCCGATCAGGTCGCGCTCGGGAATCCCCAGGCGCTTGCAGATCGCGGGCCCGATGTCTTCGAGCGGGTGGTCCAGGGGCAGGCTAAGGTTCGAGAGGCGCAGCATGGCGCTAACTCAGCTCCCTCGGATCAATCCTCGTCCATCTTCAGCGCCGCGATGAACGCTTCCTGCGGGATCTCGACCTTGCCGAACTGGCGCATCCGCTTCTTGCCGGCCTTTTGCTTGTCCAGCAGCTTGCGCTTGCGGCTGGCGTCGCCGCCGTAGCACTTGGCGGTCACGTCCTTGCGCAGGGCCCGCACGGTCTCGCGGGCGATGATCCGGCCGCCGATGGCCGCCTGGATCGGGATGACGAACATGTGCTGGGGGATGAGCTCCTTCATCTTCTCGCACATGCCCCGGCCCCGGCTTTCGGCGCGGTCGCGGTGGACCAGCATCGACAGGGCGTCGACCGGCTCGGCGTTGACCAGGATCGACATCTTCACCAGGTCGCCGACGCGGTAGTCCTCCAGCTGGTAGTCGAAGCTGGCGTAACCCTTGGAGATCGATTTCAGGCGATCGTAGAAGTCGAACACAACCTCGTTCAGCGGCAGGTCGTAGATGATCATGGCGCGGCTGCCGACGTAGGAGAGCTCGCGCTGCACGCCGCGACGGTCCTGGCAGAGCTTGATGATGCCGCCCAGGTATTCGTCCGGGGTGAAGATCGTGGCCTTGATCCAGGGCTCGGCGATGCTCTCGATCTGCATCACGTCGGGCAGGTCGGCCGGATTGTGCAGCTCCATATGAGAGCCGTCGCGCATGTTGATCTTGTAGACCACCGACGGGGCGGTCGCGATCAGGTCGAGGTCGAACTCGCGGCTCAGGCGCTCCTGGATGATCTCCAGGTGCAGCAGGCCGAGGAACCCGCAGCGGAAGCCGAAGCCCAGGGCGGCGCTGCTCTCCATCTCGTAGGTGAAGCTGGCGTCGTTCAGGCGCAGCTTGCCGACGGCGGCGCGCAGGTCCTCGAAGTCGGCGGCGTCGACCGGGAACAGGCCGCAGAACACCACCGGGACCACTTCCTTGAACCCCTTGAGGGCTTCGGAGGTGGGCTTCTTCTCGTCGGTGATGGTGTCGCCGACGGCGGCGTCGGCCACTTCCTTGATCGAGGCGGTGAAGAAGCCGACCTCGCCCGGGCCTAGCTCGGCCACGTCGGTGGCCTTGGGCGTGAAGACGCCGACCTTGTCCAGCTTGTGGGTGGCGCCGGTCTGCATCATGCGGACCTGCTGGCCGGCCTTCAGCGTGCCGTCGAAGATGCGCACCAGCACGACCACGCCCAGATAGGCGTCGTACCAGGCGTCGACCAGCAGGGCCTTCAGCGGGGCGTTGCGGTCGCCCTTGGGGGCGGGCAGGCGGGTGACGATGGCTTCCAGGACGTCCGGGATGCCCAGGCCGGTCTTGGCCGAGCACTCGACCGCGTCCGAGGCGTCCAGGCCGATGACCTCCTCGATCTGGGCCTTCACCCGATCGACGTCGGCGGCCGGCAGGTCGACCTTGTTGAGGACCGGGACGATCTCGTGGTTGTTGTCGATGGCCTGGTAGACGTTGGCCAGGGTCTGGGCTTCCACGCCCTGCGAGGCGTCGACGACCAGGATCGAGCCTTCGCAGGCGGCCAGCGAACGCGACACCTCGTAGGCGAAGTCGACGTGACCGGGGGTGTCCATCAGGTTCAGGACATAGGTCTCGCCGTCATTGGCCTTGTAGTTCAGGCGCACGGTCTGCGCCTTGATGGTGATGCCGCGCTCCTTCTCGATGTCCATGTTGTCCAGCACCTGGGCGCTCATCTCGCGCGCGGTCAGGCCGCCGGTGGTCTGGATCAGACGGTCGGAAAGGGTGCTCTTGCCATGGTCGATGTGCGCGACGATGGAAAAATTGCGGATCTTGTCGAGAGGCGTCGAAGTCATGGCGCTGCGTCTAGCATATTTGCGGGCATTCGCGAGGGTCGTTGCGAAGTCCCTCCCCCTGTGGGGGAGGCGGCCGAAGGCCGGTGGGGGGAGTTCCGGGATCGATTATCCGGAACCCGGCCGTCATCCGATCACTTCCCCCTCCGTCGCCCTGCAGGCGACACCTCCCCCACAGGGGGAGGGATGGTTAACTCGCCATTAAGTTCCAGGCCGCAAACCCGACTCAATGGGTTGAGACAGTCAAGACTGTCAGAATCGCGAGAGAGACCATGGACCGCCGCAAGCTGATCCTTTCGGGCATCGCCACCGCCGGGCTGAGCGCCTGCGCCAGCACGGCCCAGGAGCAACCGGGCGCTCCGCCGGCCAAGTCGCAGTACGACACCGGCCGCGCCCAGACCTATTCGGCCGACGAGATGATCCGCAGCGGCTCGGACTTCCTGGGCGTGACCGCCGAGAGCATCGGGGCGGTGATCGAGCGCGCCTTCCGCGACAACGGCCAGCCCACCGGCTACGTCGCCGGCGAGGAGGGCTCGGGCGCCATCGGCGTGGGCCTGCGCTACGGCCGGGGCCTGCTGTACATGAAGGGCCGCGACACCCAGGAGGTGTTCTGGCAGGGCCCGTCGGTGGGCTGGGACTGGGGCGGCAACGCCAGCCGCGTCTTCACCCTGTGCTATAACCTGCAGTATCCGGACGCCATCTTCCGCCGCTTCCCCGGCGTCGAGGGCTCGGCCTACCTGGTGGGCGGCCTGGGCGTGAACTACCAGAAGGCCGACACCATCACCCTGGCCCCGATCCGCGCCGGCGTCGGCCTGCGCCTGGGCGCCAATGTCGGCTACCTGGCCTACAGCCGGCAACGGAACATCCTGCCGTTCTAACCTTCTTTGAGGGCGGTGGTTCTCGCCACTTGCCCCCTACGGACCGCTTCGCGGTCGTCTTCCCCCATAGGGGGAAGAGCCTCGATAGCGGCCGCGCGCGTGGCTCCGCCCCCTACGGGGGCGGACAGGCGGCGAAGCGGCCAGGTGGGGGCAAGTGGGCGCGAACACCCCAGACCTAGCGCTTGGATTCGCGCGAGTTCCCTTGCAATATCAATCCCAACGAGAATGAGTCCGCCTGGAGCGGTCCGTCGGTCGACGGCCGACCGTTCGCCCTCGGCGCGCTCGCCCGCAGGGAAGCGCCATGTTCGAGCGGCTGAAGCGTACCTGGTTCGTCTGGCTGCTGCTGGCGCTGGTCTGCGCCGTCTTCCTGCCCCGGCTGATCGACGCGCGGACGACGTCGGCCGCGCCGCCGTCCGCCCAGGTCCTCGCCGCCTCGCGCTTCGTCGTCCACGACCCCGGCGGCGCGACCATCGGCTGGCTGAACATCAAGTATCCCCGCACGATCCGCGAGAACGAGGAGGGGGTGCTGGAGGCCGAGTACACCACCGGCGACACGCACTGGACCGGGGCGGCCAAGGGCGGGTCGGGCGACATCTACGACAAGGCCTATGACCACGCCTACGGCTACGTCCAGCCGCCGGCCGGCATGAAGGTCGAGCTCAGCGGCGCGGACCTGGCGATCACCCCGGCCCCGACCCACGAGTTCGACGTCCAGCGCATCGCCGCCACCGGCGTCGAGCGGGTCAAATGGATCGTCTCGCCCAAGGCCGAGGGCGACCACGTGCTGCTGGTGCGGTTCAACGTCAGCCCGGCCACCTTCAAGGCCATCCCGATCTCGGCCAACGGTCAGCCGCAGGGGGCGGACCCGCAGATCCTGCTGCCGGTCAAGGTGTTCACGATCTACGGCGTGCCCAAGGCCACGGTGCTGATCGCCAAGGGCGGGGTGGGTCTGGTCTCGTTCCTGCTGACCCTGCCGGCGGCCTTCGTGCTGTTCGAGCGGTTCTTCAGGAAGAAGCCGAAGGCGCGGCGGAAGAAGACGGTCTAGACCGCCGTCACCGTCACGCTCTGCGCCACCATGGTCGCCTTGCCGAAGATCGTCAGGAACGCCACGTCGGCCGCGTCGCGGCCGTAGGCGATGCGGACCAGGCCGTCGATCGGCGCCAGGCCCGTCGGGTCCAGCAGGCGCCAGCGGCCGCCGACGAACACCTCGACCACGGCGTGGAAGTCGGGCGGCTCCAGGGTCAGGGCGTAGACGCTGGCCACCCGGGCGGGGATGTCGCTGGCCCGGCACAGGGTGATGGCCAGGTGGGCGAAGTCGCGGCATACGCCCGCCCGCTGGACATAGGTCTCGAGCGCCGTGGTGCGGGCGTCGCTGCAGCCGATCCGGTATTCGAGGTGGCCGGCGATCCAGGCGGCGACGGCGGCCACCCGCGCGCCGCCCTTCAGGGCGCCGAACTTCTGGTCGGCGATGGTCTCGAAGGTGTCGGACGGGCAGTAACGGCTGCCGCGCAGATAGGGCAGGGTGTCGATCGGCAGCTCGGCGATGGGGTGCTGGGCGGCCTCGGCCAGGGCCATATCACGGTGGTCGATCTCGACGACGGCGTCATAGGCGATCGCCAGCCGCCCCTGGTGGGTGAAGGCCACCCGGCGCTCGCCCGAGACCGGGTCGTCGCGGCGGGTGACCTGGACCGGCGGATCGAAGACCAGGCGCTCCTCGACCACCGTCTGGTCGTCGGCCACGGCGGCCTCGATCTGCAGCAGGGATTCCACCCGTTCGGGGAAGTCGTAGTCCAGCCGGGTCTCGAGGCGCACGCGCATGGTCGTCTCCCGGCGGTCCAGCCGGCACAACGGCTCGTGGACGAGGAAGGTTCAGTGCCGGGTGACCTTGCCGGAGATCCAGTCCATCGTGGCCATCAGCACGCCGGAAACGATGAACGCCACGTGGATCCCGACCAGCCAGCCCAGCCGGATCTGGTCGAACTCCACATCGGGGTCCTCGCTCATCTTCAGGCACAGTTTGAGCACCGAAACGGCGGAGATCGCGGCGACGGACGCGATCAGCTTCATCTTCATGCCCGAATAGTCGACCCGGCCCATCCAACTGGGCCGGTCGCCGGAGTTGGTCTCGATCTGCGAGACGAAGTTCTCGTAGCCGGCCAGGATGACGATCAGCAGCAGGTTGCCGGTCAGGGACAGGTCGATCAGCGACAGGGCCAGGATGATCGCGAACTCGGGCTTGGAGCCCAGGGCCTTGGGCAGGTCGTGGGCCAGTTCCCGGAAGAAGACGACGACCAGCAGGCCCAGCATGAAAACCAGGCCCAGATAGATCGGGACCATCAGCCACCGCGAGGCGAAGAGCCCCTTTTCCAGCGTGTGCTCGAACGACCGCTTCTCCAGGGGCATGTGCGATCTCCAGCCTTCGTCCAGCGGCGCGTTTGCTGGGCGTACTCCGGAGGCAAGCGGCCTGAGCGTCAATCAGGGGAAGACCTGAGTTTCCGGGCGGCCGGCGCCAGGCTCAGCGCTGGCGCCGTCGAGGCGTCAGCCGCCCCACACCTGCTTCAGCCGCAGGTCGCGGCCGCAGCCCATGCGGTAGGCGTGGTACTCGATCGAGTGGTTCCGAGCGTAGTCGCGGTGATAGGCCTCGGCCGGCCAGAAGGTCTTCAGGTCCAGGATCTGGGCCTTCATCGTGCCGGTCTTCAGGCGCTTGGCGGCCTCGGCGCGGGACTTCTCGGCGATCGGGCGCTGGTCGGGCGTGACGAACACGGCGGGGCGGTACGAGGGGCCGCGGTCGCAGAACTGGCCGCCGTCGTCGGTGGGATCGACCAGCTTCCAGTACTTGTAGAGCAGGAAGCCGTAGTCGAGCTTGGCCGGGTCGTAGGTGACGCGCACCGACTCGTAGTGGCCCGAGGTCTCGCTGGTCACGTCGCGATAGGTGGGCCGGTCGACGTGGCCGCCGGTGTAGCCGCTCTCGACCTTCAGCACGCCGGGAATGCCGCGCATGTCGTTCTCCATGCACCAGAAGCAGCCGCCGGCGAAGACGGCGGTGGCGGGCGGGGCGGGCTTGCCGGCCGCCAGCACGTCGGCGGGCAGGACGATGGCGGCGAAGCTGGCGATCAGGACAAGGAGACGGCGGATCATGGGGGAACTCCGGGGAACCTGTCCCTAGATACGGATCAGGCCGGCGAAAGGTTACACCCTAGCGCCAGCCGAATCCGACGCCGCGCACCGACGGGCAGGCCGACAGGCGGGCGGCCAGGGTCTGGGCCCGCTCGTCGCCCTGGTCGTCCAGCTCCAGCCGGATGCTGAGGCCCGCGCCGTCCGGCTGGGCCGTGAGGGCCCGCAGCCGGGCCTGCTGGACGTTGGCCACGCCCAGCACCCGCATCAGGGCGTCGGGCGTGTCGTCGGCGATCACCAGGAAGAGGCGGCGTTTGTCGCCCTCCGGTTTGGCGGCCTCCGCGAGGCTCAAGGCCGCACCCACTGATGCTCGACGCTGGCCGAGGTGACGCCGGGCCACGCGGCCAGGTCGCGGGCCAGCAGGCGAGCCGCCTGGTCGCTGAGGTGGCGGACGCGCAAGGACCCTTCGACGATCTGGCCGACCGGCTTCATCGTCAGGCCGCACAGCTCGGCGCCGCTGTCGGCCAGGCCCTGGCGGACGGCTTCCAGCGCGGACGGGGCGTCCTGGGCGGCCAGCAGCAGCTGGTGGACGGTGACGCCTTCGGGGTCGGAGTGGAAGGCGGGTGGGGAAGGCAGGTAGCTCATGGGTGTTCTCGGATCCTTTGGGTTTGAAGGGAGGACCGATGACCGCACAGCAAAAACCCCGCTCCTGGTGGGAAGCGGGGCTTTGCGGATCTTGCGATCTTTCGGCTTTTTGGTCGTCTAGTCGACCGCGCGCCTGTGCTGCCCCGTTCGCACACGAACGGTTTTAATCTTGGCCTGCATCATAATGGCGCGCGCGCACGAGATCGCGACGCCGGCGGTGAGGCCGGTGGCGATCAGAACGTTCATGGCCAGCTGCGAGAGCATGACGGCGGCGAAACTCCGTGTGCGATTACACAGTTAGCGTGGGCGTAGGGTTAGCGCAAGGCTTTGCCGGGCGCGTGCGGCGATTGGAGCCGGGTGCGCAAGAAATGTGCGGCGGGCGCCCAATAGGTCCTCCCCCCATGGAGGAGGTGTCGGCGAAGCCGACGGAGGGGGGAGTTCGCCGACGCGGGTCTGCTCCCCCCACCGGCCCATTCGGGCCGCCTCCCCCACAGGGGGAGGGCCTTTGATCCTAAGACCGCAGCTTCCCGCCGGCCTTCTCGACCGCCGCCACGATCTTGGCCGACAGGGCCTCGATCTCGGCTTCGGTCAGGGTCTTGTCGCGCGGCTGGACCACCACCTCGAGGGCGATCGACTTGGCGCCGTCCGGCACGCCGGGGCCCTCGTAGACGTCGAACACCCGCACGGCGTCGATCAGCGCCTTGTCGGCGCCGGCCGCGGCCTTGACCAAGTCGCCCGCCGCCTTGGCCTTGTCGGCCACGAAGGCGAAGTCGCGGGTCAGGGGCATCAGGGGCGAGGGGCTGAACGCCGGACGCGACTTGATGGCCTTCTTCTTCGGCTCGGGCACGGCTTCCAGGGTGATCTCGAAGCCGTAGACCGGGCCCGCCACGTCCAGGGCCTTGAGGACCGCCGGATGCAGTTCGCCGAACTCGGCCAGCACCGCCTTGGGGCCCAGCTGCAGGCGGGCCGAGCGGCCGGGATGCCACCAGGACGAGGCCGAGCCCTGGGCGGTCTGCAGCGAGGCGACCGGCGCGCCGATCTCCTCCAGCAGGGCCAGCAGGTCGGCCTTCACGTCGAACAGGTTCTCGGCCGGCGCCTTGTCCCAGCCGCGCGGGGCGCGGGGGGCCAGGATGGCGGCGACGGCGGTCTTCTGGTCCTGCGGGCGGTCGCCGAAGAACACCGGGCCGATCTCGAACAGGGCGATGTCCGGGAAACCCTGGCGGGCGTTGCGGCCGGCCGCGTCGATCAGGTTGGGCAGCAGCGACGGGCGCATGCAATCCAGCTCCGAGGCGATCGGATTGGCCAGCATCAGCACGTCCTGGCCACCGCCGAACAGCTCGGCCGTCTTGCGGCTGGTGAAGCTGTAGGTCAGGGCCTCGGCGTAGCCGCCGGCCGCCAGGGCGCGGCGCGCGGTGCGGGCGCGGGCCTGCTTGGCTGTCAGCACGCCGCCGACGGCGCGCGGGACCTCGGGCAGGGCCGTCGAGGGCAGCTCGCCGTAGCCGGCGATGCGGGCCACTTCCTCCACCAGGTCGGCCTTGCCTTCCACGTCGCGGCGGAAGGTGGGCGGGGTCACGCAGACCACGCTCTCGGCGTTCGTGGCGAAGGCCGCGGTCGAGACGTCCTTGGGCGGCTCGATCGTGAAGCCCAGGTCCGTCAGGATTTTCAGGGAACGCTCGGGGGCGATCTCCAGGCCCGACAGCTGGCCGACATAGGCCGGGTCGAACAGGATCGGGCCGGGCGCGGCCGGGGCCTCGCCGGCGACGACGATGTCGGACGGCTGGCCGCCGCACAGCTCCAGGATCAGCTTGGTGGCCAGCTCCAGGCCCGGCACGACCGAGCCGGTGTCGACCGTGCGGGCGAAGCGGTACTGGGCGTCGCTGGCGATGCCGGTGGCGCGGCCCGTCTGGGCGATGCGGATCGGCTCGAACCAGGCGCATTCCACGAAGACGTCGACGGTCTCGTCCGAGCAGCCGGTGCTTTCGCCGCCCATCACGCCGCCCAGGCCGATCGGCCGCTCGCCGGCGGCGTCGGAGATCACGCTCATCTCGGGCGTCAGCTCGTAGGTCTTGCCGTCCAGGGCGATCAGGTGCTCGTCGCCGTTGACGCCGTGATGGCCCAGCCGCGCCTCGATCACGGTCCCGACCAGCTTGGCCGCGTCATAGACGTGCAGCGGCCGGGCGCGGTCGTACGAGATCAGGTTGGTGACGTCGACCAGGGCGTTGATCGGGCGCAGGCCGATGGCCTTCAGGCGGTCCTGCAGCCACTTGGGCGAGGGGCCGTTCTTGACGCCCTTGATCAGGCGGCCGGCGAACACCGGACAGGCGTCGCCGTCGACCTTGATCGCGATCGGGCAGGGGAAGGTCCCCGGCACGGGGGCGATCGACAGGTCCTTCAGCGTGCCCACACCCGCTGCCGCGAGATCGCGGGCGATGCCCGCCACGCCCAGCCAGTCGGGGCGGTTGGGGGTGACCTCGAAGTCGATCACGGCCTCCAGGCCCAGGGCCTGGGCGGCCGGGGTCCCGACGGCCAGGTCGTTCGACAGCTCCAGGATGCCCTCGGAGCCGTCGTCGGCCTCCAGCTCGGAGCCCGAGCACAGCATGCCGTTGGACACCACGCCGCGCACCGGCTTCTCGACCAGGGTCACGCCCAGGCCGGGCACATAGGCGCCGATCGGGGCGTAGACGGTGGTCAGGCCCGGACGGGCGTTGGGCGCGCCGCAGACGATCTCCTTGCGGCCGTCGACGGTGTCGACCTGGCAGACGCGGAGGCGGTCGGCGTTGGGGTGCTGCACGGCCTCGACGATCTTGGCCACGGTGAAGGCGGCCAGCTTCGACGCCGGATCGGTGACGTGTTCGACCTCGAGGCCGGCCATGGTCATGGCGGCGACGACGTCGGTGGCGGACGCCTCTGTGTCGAGGTGGTCCTTGAGCCAGGAAAGGGTGAACTTCATTATCGCGTTTCCAGCGCCAGCAACTGATCGAGGAATTGGGCGGGGCCGGTGAAGCCCAGGCCGAAGAACTCGCAGTTGATGAATTGGCAGTCCTCGACGGGGATCGTGCCGATGACGGAGGTGGGGCTGGCCGGGCGCAGCACGAGGTTGCGCACGTCGCCGCCGTTGGGGCCGAAGTTGGTGGCGTCGAAATTGCAGTTGTCGAGCACCAGCATCACCGCCGGACCCTCGATCCGGCAGTTGCGGAAGGTGCGGCCCGAGAGGGTCCGCTGGCCCGCCGCGAAATTGGCGCGGTACAGGTCGTAGAGCGACAGGTCGAGGTTCTCGAACACCTTGGCCAGGGCGTCGGTGGGGATGCGGCCCGGGCGGCCGCCTTGTTGGAAGCTCTGGGTCATCAGCTCAGTCCCGAGGCGGCGTTGGGGGCGGCGAAGGCCGAGAAGCCGTAGTGGCTCAGCCAGCGGCTGTCGGACGCCCACATGTCGCGGAGGTCCGGCATGCCGTACTTCAGCATCCCCAGCCGATCGACGCCCATGCCGAAGGCGAAGCCCTGGTACTCGTCCGGATCGATGCCGCAGGCGCGCAGCACGTTCGGATGGACCATGCCGCAGCCCAGGATCTCGAGCCAGGACGTGCCCTGGCCGATCTTGATCTCGCCGCCCGAGCGGTCGCACTGCACGTCCATCTCGGCCGACGGCTCGGTGAACGGGAAGTGGTGCGGCCGGAACTGGGTGGTCACCGCGTCGGTCTCGAAGAACCGCGCCAGGAAGGTCTCCAGGGTCCACTTCAGGTGACCCATGTGGATGCCCTTGTCGATCACCAGGCCCTCGACCTGGTGGAACACCGGCGTGTGGGTGGCGTCGTTGTCGACGCGATAGGTGCGGCCCGGGGCGATGATCCGGATCGGCGGCTTCTGCGACACCATGGTCCGCACCTGCACGGGGCTGGTGTGGGTGCGCAGCAGCATGCGCTCGCCGTCTTCTTTCGTGTTGAAGAAGAAGGTGTCGTGCATTTCCCGCGCCGGGTGCTTGGGCGGGAAGTTCAGGGCCGTGAAGTTGTGGAAGTCGTCCTCGATGTCCGGACCCTCGGCCACGGCGAAGCCCATCTCGGCGAAGATGGCGATCATCTCGTCCATGGTCTGCATGGTCGGGTGGACGCTGCCGCGGCGGCGGTGCGGGGCCGGCAGGGTCAGGTCCAGGGTCTCGCTGGCCAGGCGCGCGTCGAGGGCGGCGGTTTCCAGCGCGGCCTTCTTGTCGTTCAGCGCCGTCTGCACGCGGTCGCGCAGGACGTTGATGGCCGCGCCGCGCTCCTTGCGCTCGTCGGGGCTCATGGCGCCCAGGGTCTTGAGCAGGCCCGAGATCGAGCCGGTCTTGCCCAGGGCGGAAACGCGCACGGCGTCCAGGGCGGCGAGATCGCCGGCGGCGGCCACCTGGGCCAGCACGTCGGCTTCGAGAGTGGTGAGATCGGTCATGACGGGGTTCCGTCTAGAGCATTCGTGGGACGGGGAGTAGGGGAGCGCGCAGCAAAAAGCCCTCCGGCTCGCGCCGGAGGGCTTTTCAGATCGCAATCGGGTCGGAACCCGAAAAAGACCTTAAGCGGCCAGGGCGGCGCGGACCTTGTCGGCGATGGCCTTGAACGCGACCGGGTCGTTGCCCGCGATGTCCGAGAGGACCTTACGGTCGATCACGATACCCGCCACGTCCAGGCCGTGGATAAACTGCGAGTAGGTGAAGCCCTCGGTGCGGGCGCCGGCGTTGATGCGTTGGATCCACAGCGAACGGAAGGCGCGCTTGCGCACCTTGCGGTCGCGATAGGCGTACTGGCCGGCCTTGTCGACCGCGGCCTTGGCCGTGCGGATGGTGTTCTTGCGGCGGCCGTAGAAGCCCTTCGCCTGTTCAAGAACCTTCTTGTGCTTGGCGTGGGCGGTGACGCCACGTTTAACGCGAGCCATGTGTCAGCGCTCCTCTTAAAGGCCGTAGGGCAGGTACGAACGGATGGTCTTGGCGTCAGCCTCGCTCATCACCTTCGTTCCGCGGTTTTGGCGGATGTACTTGCCGTTGTGGCCGATCAGACGGTGGCGCTTGCCGGCGACGCCGGCTTTGAGCTTGCCCGTGGCGGTGATCTTGAAGCGCTTCTTAGCGCCCGACTTCGTCTTCAACTTAGGCATTTCGCGTCGGAGCGTTTAACGGCCCCGTCCTCTGGATAGCATGACGAACCGCCATGGCATGCCAAACTGGCCAGGCGGTTCCGGAAAGGCGGGGTTAGTACGGGAAAGGGGCGGAGAAGGCAAGCGCCGTCTCCGCCCCTCGCGCAGGTCCGCCGTCGGACTAGTTCGGCGGGTTGTTCTTCTCGAGGAAGGTGATCAGGGCGGACAGCATCTGCTGGCGCGTGGCTTCGCGCGAAAGGAAGTGATCCTCCTCGCGCAGGGTCACGAACTCGACGGGCTTGTGCGCCTTCTCCAGGGCCGAGCGCATCGCGGTGCTTTGGCTGTATTGGACGCGGGTGTCGTCCTTGCCATGGATCAACAGCACGGGGCCGTCGGCCTGATCGGCGTGGCGGGCCGGGGAGCGTGCGCCCAGCTTGGGGTCGGAGATCGAGGTCACGCCGAACCAACGCTTGCGGTAGCGCACGATCGAGCTTTCCTCGTTGTAGCGGAGAGTGTCGAACTTGATCAGTTCGGCGACGTCGCTGATTCCGGCCACCGAGGCGGCGCAGCGATAGACCCCCTTGTCGAGCGTGATGCCCGCAAGAGCCGCGTAGCCGCCATAGCTGGCCCCGGCGATGCAGACCCTCTTGGGATCGACAAGGCCTTTGCCGGCCAGGAAGCGGACGCCGTCCGAAAGGTCGGTCTGCATCTTGCCGCCCCACTCCCCGTCGCCCGCCCGGATGAAGCTTTCGCCATATCCGGTCGAACCGCGGAAATTGGGCTGCAGCACGGCATAGCCGCGCGAGGCCATGGCCTGGGCCCACCAATCGAAGCTGGCTTCGTCCCGGTCTTCCGGGCCGCCGTGGGGGAAGACGATCAGTGGCAGGTTCTTGACGGCCTTCCCGGGCGGCAGGGTCAGGTAGGCATGGATTGGCAAGCCGTCGGCGGCCTTGTAGGTGATCGCCCGCACTTCGGCCACGTCGGCGGCGGTGAGGCCCGGATAGGCCGAGCCGACCTTGCTGAGCTTCTTGGCGTTCAGGTCCAGCAGATAATAGCCGCCCGGCTCGCCCGTCCCTTCGGCGTAGAAGACGACCTTGGTGTAGTCCTCGGTGTGTGACGACAGGCTCAATTGGCGACCCGGGAAAACACCGCTGATCGCGGCCCAGGCGGCGGCCAGGCGCGGTTCGTCGAACGCGTACTGCTTGTAGCCGGCCTCGGTGACGCGCCCGATCACGTGATTGGCGTCGTCGTAGACCATCTTGAAGGACTCGTTCGGACCGTAGAAGTCGCCCAACTTGCCGGTAGCGATGTCCAGGTCGGCCAGGCGGTAGTCCTTGGTCTTGTCGTCGAGGATCGACATCACCACCGACTTCTCGTCGAGCGACAAGCCCAGCATCGACGGGCCGTCGATCGGCGCGGTGACGACATAGGCGTCGACCCATTTGCCGTTCTTGCGCAGTTCCATCGACCAGCGCGAGTTGTCGCGGTCGTAGCGCGTTCGGCCGATCACCGAGCCGTCCGTCTTGAACAGGTACTCGGTCGTGTTGAAATCGCCCATCTGCACCATCGTGGCGCTGCCGGTGTCTGGATCGATGCGATAGAGGTCGAAGCGCCCTTCCTGCCAGGAGTTGCTCTGTTCGCCGGCGTAGAGTTGGGCGAACACCGTCGGCTTGCCGCCGACAACGCCGCCCACCGGGGTGGAGCTGAGCACGTTCTGCACGGTCTCGGCCGACTTCTTCGGCAACTGTACCGAGGCGCCGGTCTTGATGTTGATGCTCGTGGCCTGGAACATCTCGCCGACATAGGTCTGGTTCTCGACCGACCCCGTACGGGAAACCAGCGCCACCACATGGTTCGGATCGCCCCACATCACGCCGCGCATCTTCACCTTGCCGAAATCCACGCTCTGGACCTCGCCGCCGTTCAGGGGCTGGATGATGACCCGGCTGGTTCCGCCGTCGTGGGCGATATAGGCCAGGTTGGCGCCGTCGCTCGAGATTTCGACGTCGGTGATGGCCGGCAGGCGGCCGTAAGCGTCGAGCGAGGCGCCCAGGGCGGCGCTCGACGAAACCAGCGCGGCCAGGGCGGCGCCGGCGAACAACTTCAACATGAACTCCCCCAACTCAATGTTGAGAGGATTAGCGGCCCACGGTGAAGCTGTCGAGCCTCAGGCCGCGGCCTTGACCCGATGCTCGATGGTCAGGGCGAAGGCGACGGCCGGCAGCATCAGCACCGCGCCCAGCCAGTAGGGGCCGCCGATCGCCAGGCCGAACAGGGGCCCCGCGATCATCGGGCCGGTCATCCGGGCCAGCGAGCCGGCGGCCATGTTCAGGCCCAGCATGGCGCCCTGCTTGTCGGGCGGGGTGGCGCGCGAGATCAGGGCCGCCACGCAGGGGAAGACCAGCGACTGGCCGAAGGCGGTGCAGCCGACGGCCAGCGGCACGAAGGCGCTGGTCGGCACGAACGGCGTCAGGGCCAGGCTCAGCGCGATGATCGCCAGCCCCGTGGTCAGCACCTTGGCCTCGCCGAACCGGCGGGCGAGGCGTCCGGTGATCAGGCCCTGGCCGACCGAGGCGATCACCCCGATCACCGCGAAGCACAGGCCCACCTGGCGCGGACCCCAGTCGAAGCGGGCCTGGGTCCACAGGCCGAAGACCGACTCCATGCCGGCGAAGGCGGCGGTCGAGACCAGGGTGACCAGCAGCACGCGCGACAGCACCGGGTGGGCGGCGGCGGCGGCCAGGTGGTCGCGGCGGCGGATCACCGGGGCGTCCTTGTGACTGGGCGCGCGGCTCTCGACCACGAGCAGGAACACGCCCAGCGAGGCGATCGCCGCCAGGGCCGCGGCGGTCAGCAGCGGGATCTGGAAGGCCAGGCGGCCGGTGTCGGAATGGCCGAAGAGGTGGGCCAGGCCCGGCAGCAGCCCGCCCAGGGTGGGGCCGACCACGAAACCCATGCCGAAGGCCGAGCCCAGCAGGCCCATGCGTCCCGCCCGCTTCTCGGGCGGGGTGACGTCGGCCATGTAGCCCTGGATGGTCGAGATATTGCCGCCGCCGAACCCGCTGAGGAGGCGCACCAGGAAGGCCATGCCGATGGTGGGGGCGAAGGCGAGGGCCACATAGGACAGGGTGTTGGCCAGGATGGTGACGATCAGCACCGGCCGGCGGCCGATGCGGTCGGAGAGCCGGCCCCAGAACGGCTCGGCCAGGAACTGGCCCAGCGAATAGGCCGAGAACAGCGCCGTCACCTGCCACGGGCTGGCGTTCAGCGACTTGGCGTAGAAGGGCAGCAGCGGGATCACCAGCCCGAAGCCGACCAGGTTGATGAACACCACCAGCAGCAGCACGTAGAGCGCGCGCGGGCTGGCGTCCGGCGTCGTCTTGAGGCCGGCGGGGGCGGTCGGGGCGTCGGGCGGGGAAACCGTGGTCATCAGGCCGCGCGGTTTACGCCTCATCGCGCGTCCTGGCGACCGCTATCTGAAATTTCAGACGGCGGCGGCCCTGACGGTCTTCCGATCCGCCGTCAGTTGGGCGGGTTGTTCTTCTCCAGGAAGCCGACGACCGAGTTCAGCATCTGCAGGCGGGTGGCGCCGCGCGACAGCCAGTGGTCCTCACCGGGCAGGGTGACCAGTTCGACCGGCTTGCCGGCCTTCTTCAGGGCGTCGGCCATCAAGGTGCTCTGGACGTAGGGCACGACCGTGTCGTCCTTGCCGTGGATCAGCAGGATCGGGATTTCGACCTTGTCGGCCATCTGCGACGGCGAGATCGCGGCCAAGTCGGGGTCCTTCAGGCCCTCGGCGCCCATGTACTGCAGCCAGAAACGCATGGTCGAGTTCTTGCTGCTCTCGTAGAGGCGGTTCTTGTCGACCAGGAACCGCTTCATGTCGGACGGGCCGGCGATCGAGGCGGCGCAGCGATAGACGCCGCGATCCAGGGTGGCCCCGGCCAGGGCCGCGTAGCCGCCGTAGCTGGCGCCGACGATGCAGACCCGCTTGGGATCGATCACGCCCTGCTTGGCCAGGTGGCGCACGCCGTCCGACAGGTCGGTCTGCATGGCCTTGCCCCACTGGCCGAAGCCCGCCTCGACGAACGGCCAGCCGAAACCGGCCGAGCCCCGGAAGTTGGGCCGCAGCACCGCGTAGCCGCGCGAGGCCAGGGCCTGGCTCCACCAGTCGAACTCCAGGGTGTCGCGGGACTTCGGACCGCCGTGGGGCAGCACCACCAGGGGCAGGTTCTTGGGGTCCCTGCCGTACGGCAGGGTCAGGTAGCCGGTGATCTCCAGGCCGTCGGCGGCCTTGTACTTGATCGGCTCGACCTTGGAGACGCCCTGCGGGGTCAGGCCCTGATAGACCTCGGCCAGGAAGCGCGCGCTCTTGGTGTTCAGGTCGACCAGGGCGTAGGCCGGGCCCAGGGTGGCGGAATCGACCTGGACCACCAGCTGGCGCTTGTCGTCGGACCACGAGGCCAGGGACACCTGGTCGCCGGGGAAGGCCTTGACCACGGCGTTCCAGCTGGCCTGCAGCTTGGCGTCGAAGAAGGTGTAGCGGCGGTCGTCGCCGACCAGGCTGAACGCGCCCACCAGGCTGGCGCCGTCCGGGGCGTGGATCAGGCTGTCGAACTTGGCGCTGTCGGGGATCACGACGTGGCTGCCGTCCGGCGCGTACTCGTTCAGGACGGTCGTGTCCTCGTCCTTCTCGTCGTCCATCCAGACCAGCACGGAGCGTCCGTCGCGGCCGAGCCCGGCCAGGCCCAGGGATCCCATCTTCGAGACGACGCGCTCGGCGGTGTTCCAGCCGCGGTCGCCCTTGATCTGCAGCGACCAGGCGCCCGCCTTCTCGTCGTATCGCGATTGGGCCAGGGGCTCGCCGTCGGGCGTCACCAGCCAGCCGTCGGTGTCCTTGTTGCCGGCGGCCCCCATCATGCGGGTGACGCCGGTCTTCAGGTTGGTCTTGTAGAGGGTGTTCTGGCCGTAGTTGTCGACGAAGTGCACGCCCTCGACGAAGGCGTAGGGCACGCCATCGAGGATGCGCACGGTCGGCGCGTCCAGCACGACGTTCATCGCCTCTTCCTGGCCCTCCATCAGCGAACGCTGCTTCTTGGTGACCAGGTTGAAGTCGAAGGCCATCCAATATTCCTGCCTTGGCCCGGACAGGCCGAAGGGCTGGGCGGTGCTGGAGATGGTGACCAGGACGTGCTCCGAGCCCGCCCACCGCACGCCGCGCAGCTTGGTGTCGCCGAAGTTCAGCCCCGCGATCATCTTGCCGCCCTGGACGGCCTCGCGGATCACCAGCATGCGCTTCTCGCCGTCGGTGACGGCGATCGCCAGCTTCGCGCCGTCCGGCGAGATCTCGATCTGTTCGATATTGGGCAGGCGCCCGTAGACCGACAGCGGCGGAACGTTTTCCGGCGCGGCCTGCGCGCCCACCGCCGCGGTCATGACAAAACCGGCCGCGACCACGGCCAAGACACTCTTCAACACGCTTAGTCCCCCCAAACTGAGGCCAAGCTAGAAAAGCCGAATATTATTGTCGAGCTTGTTTTCGCCGTCCGGTTGCGCGGGCGGGCAAGGCAAGGGATCGGGGCAAAGAAAAGCGCCCCGGCCTTGCGGGCCGGGGCGTTTTCTCGAGCTCGGTTGGAAGCCGGCGCTTAGCGCGGCGCCAGGATCATGATCATCTGGCGGCCTTCCATGCGCGGCTCGTATTCGACCTTGGCGACCTCGTCGAAGTCGGCCTTGACCTTGAGCAGCAGCTTCATGCCCAGTTCCGGGTGCGCCATTTCACGGCCGCGGAAGCGCAGGGTCACCTTGACCTTGTCGCCTTCCTCGAAGAACCGGTGCATCGACTTGGCCTTCACGTCGTAGTCGTGAATGTCGATGTTGGGGCGCAGCTTGATTTCCTTGAGCTCGACGATCTTCTGCCGCTTGCGAGCCTCGTTCTTCTTCTTCTGCTCCTGGAACTTGAACTTGCCGTAGTCCAGGATCTTGCAGACGGGAGGGTTCGCGTTGGGAACGATCTCGACCAGGTCCAGGCCAGCTTCCTCAGCCGCTTCCAGGGCGGCGGAAATCGGCATCTCGCCTTGCTTCTCGCCGTTCTGGTCGATCAGCAGGACGCGGGGGACCCGGATGTCTTCGTTGATACGCGGACCATCCTTGACGGGCGGCGTTTGCATAGGACGGCGAATAGGGCGGCTCCGGTGTTGTTAAAGGGCGCTGTGCAATAAAACGGTATCGTTGAACAGGTTCGCGCGGAGTCCGGGGGACGCCGCGTTCGCAAGTGATATATGACGAAGGAGTCCCGCGCTATCAAGGCGCATGCGCGACGGAACCCGCCTTTTAACGGGCCGGGCGCTTCAAAAGGGACCGGGGGAGCGGAACGCCGGGGTCGGGTCGGCCTCCATCCCCAATCCTGATCCGTTCCACGCCTTCATGAGCACGCCCACTTCCGCCGCCCGCCACACCCCGATCGAGGACGTCCACGCCCTGCTGATCGGCTCCAGTTTCATCGCCGTGGGCCTGACCCTGCTGAAGGCGGCCGGCCTGTCGACGGGCGGGGTGGCGGGCATCGCCCTGATCGTCTCCTACGTCACCCATTGGCCGGTCGGGGTGCTGTTCCTGCTGATCAACATCCCGTTCTACGTCCTGGCCCAGCGCACCATGGGCTGGACGTTCACGGTCAAGACCCTGGTCACCAACCTGCTGCTGGCGGGCCTGGCCCTGGGGCTGCCCCGGTGGCTGCGCGTGACCGAGGTCGATCCCCTGTTCGCCGCGGTCTTCGGCGGCACGATCATCGGCATGGGCATCCTGGCCCTGGCCCGCCACAAGTCCAGCGTCGGCGGCATCGGGGCCCTGGCCCTGTGGCTCTACGAGAAGCGCGGGATCAGTGCCGGCAAGGTGCAGATGGCGTCGGACTGCCTGATCCTGGCCTGCGCCTTCGCGGTGCTGAACTGGGACAAGCTGTTGCTGTCGATCCTTTCCGCCGTCGCCTTGAGCATCGTGATCATCGCGAACCACAAACCTGGTCGCTACGAAGGCTATTGAGGCGCGGGCGCCCCCTGCGGTGAAGCTCCCTGTTAAGCTTGGTTAACTTGGTGTAAAGCTTAGGCTTTAATCGCCGAGTTTGGGCGCGACCTTGGTCTGATCGAGCGCCGCACGTCGGAAACCTGCGGGCTTGATCCTTTGGGGGCTACGAACGTGCGAAAGATCCATATCCTCATTGCGTCCGCTTGCCTGGTCCTGGGCGCGGCCACCGCCTATGCGGGGCAGTCCGGCCGCGGGCGACACGCCGAGCCCAGCGTCGGCGACCAGGCTCTGTCCCTGATGGCCAAGGGCAACAACTGGCTGGGCACCAACGTCTTCAAGCGGCTGGTGGCCAAGGACAACTCGCCCTTGAACCGCTTCAACCTGGCCACCGGCTATCAGCGCACCGGCCGCCTCAAGCAGGCCGAAAGCATCTATCGCGACCTGCTGGTCGAGGGGCGCAACACCAACGTCGTGGCGACGCCGTCGAAGGACGCGCCGGACGTGCGGGTCTTCAACCTGGCCGAGGAGGCCGCCTCGCGGCTGCTCTATTTCGACTGGCTGAAGTCCGAGAACGGCCGCCGGGCGATGGCGGCGCGGTCGGGCCCTGGGCGCCCTCGGCCGAGGCCTTCGGCGCCGAGGCGTCGGTCACGATCGGCGGGCCCACCTATGGCGACGTGTCCGACGAGAAGGCCATGGCGCTGGACAGCCAGGCGGGGCAGGGCGCCACCGAGTAGCCGGACCTATGGCGGCGCGACCGGGGACGCCGCGCCGCCAAGGTGTCGACGACCCCGACGAATACTTGCGATCGCTTGCACATATCGGTGTTCGAAAGGCGAGAAATACAACTTCGAACACACCGCGTTTCAACCTGAGGGCGGCCGCCGAGGGGTTCCCTTGGTCATGATTAATAGAATGTGAAACTATTCAGCGCCTCGCGCGCTCCTCCAGCCTCGCCAAGTATCCACGCGTCGGAAGCCTGTGGACTTGGAATTTTGGGGAGAGCGGACGTGCGAAAACTTCACGCTATTATTGTGTCTGCATGTGTAGGCCTTGGCGGTACGGCGGCCTATGCGCAACAGGCGGCCGTCGCCCCGGCGACCCAGGCCGCCGTCGAGGTGAAGAGCCTCGGCGAAGTGTCCGCGATTGAGGCCGTGAGCTTGATGGCCAAGGGCGACAACTGGGCGGGGACCAATGTCCTCAAGGCGAGGCTGGTCAAGAACGACACGCCGCTCAACCGGTTCAACCTGGCGACCGGCTATCAGCGCACGGGCCGCATCGACCAGGCCCAGGCGCTCTACCAGGACCTGCTGAAGAGGGGCCGCACCACCAACGCCGTGGAGACGCCGGCCGCCGGAGCCGCCGGCGGAGGCCTCCGGGTCTTCAACCTGGCCGACGAGTCCGCGTCGCGCCTTCTCTACATCTCATGGCTCAAGTCCGGACGGACGCCGAACGCGCCCGCCTCGGCCGACAGTTTCGCCACCGACACCTCGGCCAGGGTCGGCGGGCCGACGCACGGCGATGTGACCGACGAACAGGCGCTGGCGCTGGACCGCCTGGCGCACGAGGCGACGCACTAGACGCGGACGCGAAAGGCTACTGCGGCAGCAGGGCGATCGCCGCGCTGGCCACCGTGCTGACGGGCAGGGCCTTCAGGTCCGGCGAGCGGATCACCGCCACGTGGCCGCGCGGGCCGCACAGCTCGGGGTCCGAGGCGTCGGAGAAGAGGGCGATGGTCGGCGCGCCGGCGGCGGCCAGCAGGTGGGTCGGGCCGGTGTCGTTGCCGACGGCCAGGGCCGCCTTGGCGCCCAGCACGGCCAGCTGGGCGAAGTCGGTGCGGCCGGTCAGGTCGCGGGCCTGGCCCACGGCCTTCTGGATCTGGCGGGCCATGGCGCTTTCCTGCGGGCCGCCGATGATCACGATGTCCAGCCCGCGCGCCTTCAGCAGGGCCGCCAGCTGGGCGTAGCTCTCGACCGGCCAGCGCTTCTCGGGCCGATGGGCCGAGCCGCCCGGAACCAGCAGGACGTAGGGGCGCGGGGCGGCGGCGCCGGCCACCGGGCGCGGCTCCTTGATGCGGCGCAGGATCCACGACAGGTCCGGGGCCGGCGCGCCGCCGGGCTCGGTCGGGGCGTCGGGCCAGATGCCGGCCTGCTTCAGCTGGTCGGCCTGCCGCTCCAGCGTGTGCATGTGGTAGCGGGCCTTGCCGCGCTGGGGCAGCGAGCAGCCGGCGGCGATCCCCGACCATTGCGGCGGGAAAGGCCGCAGGGCCTGGAAGTACCAGTTGGTGCGGCTGTTGGTCTGCAGGTCGTAGACGCGGTCGTAGCGGGCCTTGCGCAGCCGGCCGAGCAGGGCGGTCAGGTCGCCGAAGTCGCTGGGACGCCCGTCGGTCTCGACGCTGTTGAAGTAAGGCGACAGCTTGGCCAGGGCCTCGAAGGGCGGCGTCGTCAGCAGGGTGATCTTGGCGCGCGGGTGGGCCTCGCGGATCTTCTTCATCGCCGCCAAGGCCAGTACGAAATCGCCGAGGGCGCCCAGCTTGATGACCAGGACCTTCTTGATTTCCTTGCTCAACTTTTCGTCTCCAGAACGCGTGCGTAGACCTTGAGCGTTGCTTCGACCATCGCGTCAACAGAATACAATTTCCGGGCGCGCGCCCGGGCGGCCATGCCCATGGCCTGGCGGCGCGCCGCCCCCGCCTCGCAGGCGTTCGAGAGGGCGGCGGCCCAGGCCTCGACGTCGCCCGGCGCGACCAGCCAGCCGGTCTCGCCGTCGACCACGGTCTCGCGCGCCGCGCCGTGATCGGAGGCCAGAACGGGCTTGCCCATCACCTGCGGCTCGACCGCCGTGCGGCCGAAGGCTTCGGGCTCCAACGAGGGGGCGATGGCCAGGTCGGCGACCAGATAGGCGGCCGGCATGTCGTCGCAGTGGCCCACCAGCCTGACGCTGTCCTGCAGCCCCGCCTGGGCGATCATGTGCTCCAGCTCGGCGCGATAGGCCTTGCGGCCCTGGTCGTCGCCGACCAGCAGCAGCAGCACGCGGGTGTCGGACACCGCCTTCAGCCGGGCCACCGCCTCGATGACCAGGGCCTGGCCCTTCCACCGGGTCAGGCGGCCGGCCAGCAGCACCTTCAGGCGGCGGTCCTCGGGCGACACGCCCCAGGCGTCCCGCAGGGCCTTCACCCGCTCGGCCGAGACCAGGCCGGGCTCGAAGCGGGTCAGGTCCACGCCGCGCGGGATGGCCACCACGCGGTCGGGCGAGATGCCGTGCTCGGCGATGACGTGGGCGCGGGTGTATTCGGAATTGGCGATCACCAGGTCGCCCTTGGTCATCACCGCGTTGTACCAGCGCTTGAGGCTGGACTTGGCGTTGTAGACCCCGTGATAGGTGGCCACGAACGGGACCTTGGTGGCGTGCGCCGCCCACAGGGCGCTGAAGGCCGGGGCGCGCGAGCGGGCGTGGACCAGGCTGACCTTCTCGCGGCGGATCAGGTCGATCATCCGCGCGGCGTTGCCCAGCATGATCAGCGGGTTCTTCGACTGGGCCGGCATCTGGGCCAGGCGACCGCCGTCGGCCTCGAGCCGTGCGGCCATGCGGCCGCCCTTGGTGGCGACCAGGGCCTTGCCGCCCTGGGCGATGACGCCGTGGGCCACGTCGATCGTCGTCTGCTCGGCGCCGCCGGTTTCCAGTTCCGGAGTCACCTGCAGAAGAGTGAAATCGTCGGGGAGGATGGACACGCGTTGCTCTAACCGGGTTAGGGGGTCGTAGTTATCGAAATGAACAAGGCCGCGCCATGACCGATTCCCTTCAGCACCTCGTTCGCAACGACAATCTGCGGTTGGCGTACCGCGTCGTCCACGGTGTCCATCCCACGGTTGTGTGGCTGGGCGGATTCCACTCCGACATGACGGGGACCAAGGCCCAGGTCCTGGCCGACCAGGCCAAGGCGACCGGCGGGGCCTATCTGCGGTTCGACTACTTCGGGCACGGCGAGTCCGACGGCGCCTTCGAGGACGGGACCATCAGCCGCTGGCGAGAGGACGCCCTGGCGGTGATCGACGACCTGACCGAGGGGCCGCTGGTGCTGGTGGGTTCGTCCATGGGCGGCTGGCTGGCCTGCCTGGCGGCGATCGCCCGGCCCGACCGGGTCAAGGCCCTGGTGCTGATCGCCCCCGCGCCCGACTTCACCGAGAAGCTGATGGAGCCGGAGCTGTCGGCCGAGGCCAAGGCGGCCATCGCCCGCGACGGCCGCTGGATCCGTCCCTCCGAATACGACGACGGCGGCTATGCGATCACCCGCGCGCTGCTGGAGGACGGGGCGCGGTGGTCGATCCTGCCGGGGCCCGTGCCGATCGACGTTCCCGTGCGGGTGCTGCAGGGCGGGGCCGATCCCGACGTGCCCTGGACCCACGCCCTGGAACTGGCCAACGGCCTGAGCTCCGACGACGTGGTCTTCACCCTGGTCAAGGACGGCGACCACCGGCTGTCGCGGCCCCAGGACCTGGAGCGGCTGGTCGCGGCCGTGGCCGAGGCGCGCATCCTGGCCGAGCCGGTCGACGACGACCCCGTCGCCCGCCGCCTGGCCCGCGCCGCCCGCGCCCGCGCGGCGGGTCAGGCGCCGGCCACCGCCTGGGCGGCGGCGGACATGGGGCCGGAGGAGGAGTAGGGCGCTTGATCGCCGGGCTGCGTTCGTCGCACACTGCAGCCGGAGCGTGTGGCTCCTCGGGGGATTTTCGAATGATGAAACGCGCGACCTGCGCCGCCTTGGCCCTGGCGCTGACGGCCGCCGCGCCGGCTCGGGCCGAAGCGCCCGAGACCACGACCGACCTGAAGTGCCTGGTGTTCGCGATGGGCATGGCCGGCAATTCCGACCCGAGCAAAGCCTCGGTGGGCACGATGGCCGCGCTCTACTTCCTGGGTCGGATCGACGGGCGCGAGCCGAAGCTTGACCTCGAAAAGCGCCTCGTCGCGCCGGACCTGCAGATCAAGCCGGCCGATTTCCCGAGCCTGGGCGCGACCTGCGGCGGCATGCTGACGACCCGCGGGAACGACCTGACGACCATGGGGCAGCACTTCCAGGCCGCCGGGAAATAGGCTGGCTCAGCCGCCCGCCGCCAGGATCGCCGCCAGGCCCTCGCGATAGGTCGGGTATCTCGGCCGCCAGCCCAGCTCGGCCTTGGCCAGGGCGTTCGAGACGCGCTTGTTCTCGGCGTAGAAGCGGCGGGTGGCGGGCGACAGGCCCAGCTCGTTGAACGGCAGATCGGGCGGCACGGGCGCGCCCAGCAGGCTGGCGGCGTGCTCCATCACGTCCTGCGGCGGGGCCGGCTCGTCGTCGACCAGGTTGTAGACGCCGCCGGCCCGGGGGCGGTCCAGCGAGGCCAGCAGGCCCGAGACGATGTCGTCCAGGTGGATGCGGCTGAACACCTGGCCCGGCTTGACGATGCGGCGGCCCTCGCCGGCCCGCAGGCGGTCCAGGGCGCTGCGGCCGGGGCCGTAGATGCCGGGCAGGCGGAAGGTGGTCACGGTCAGGCCCATGCCGCGCCCCACCTGGCGCCAGTCGCGCTCGGCCCCGACGCGGCGCGCGCCCTCGACCGACTGGGCCTTCAGGGGACTGCTCTCGAACACCCAGCGGCCCTCGAAGTCGCCGTAGACGCCTGTGGTCGACAGATAGCCGATCCAGTCGGGGAAGGCCTGCGCCGCCGCCAGGGCGGGGATCGTCGCCTCCAGGCCCGGACAGCCGTCGGCGGTGGGCGGGGCGGTGACCAGCACGGCGTTGACGCCGGTCAGGGCCGCGGTCATGGCGGCGCGGTCCTCGGCGTCGACGGGCTCGATCCCCAGCGCGCTCAGCTCAGCCGCGCGCACGGCGTCCCGCGCTGTCGCCGCCACGCTCCAGCCGCGCCCGATCAGCGCCTCGGCGAAGGCCTGGCCGACATAACCCAATCCGAACACGAACAGACGCAAGACGCTCAAGTCCCCGAAACGAAGGGGCGAATGAGTGTATGAAACCGAGGTTTGCGCAAGGGCGGATCCTCCCCCGAGGGGGGAGGTGCGACGCGTTGTCCACAATGACGCGTTCGAACCCGCTTCAGACCGCTTGCCAACCGCAAGGCGCTCTGCCATAAGCCGCCTCCTCGTCGCGGGGCGCTGTTTCAGCCCCCGCCGATGCGGGCGTAGCTCAGTGGTAGAGCACAACCTTGCCAAGGTTGGGGTCGAGAGTTCGAATCTCTTCGCCCGCTCCATTCTCCGGTCCTCCGGCGGTGGAACGAGACCCGAAATATCCCGGATGCGGGCGTAGCTCAGTGGTAGAGCACAACCTTGCCAAGGTTGGGGTCGAGAGTTCGAATCTCTTCGCCCGCTCCAATTTCCCCCCAAATTGAAGCGTGACGCATCCGGTGGGCGGCTGTTAGCTCTGCCATGGAACCCCGTTGCGCGCCCCACCGTTCCTGAGCGGTGATCACCTGCGCGGAGCGGGCGGGACTGGGGATGTCGGACAATGACCTGTTTCAAGCTTGAACGAACGCGGGCGGCCCGGATGGCGGCGCTGGCGACCCTGTTAGCGCTGACGGGGGCGGTCCACGCCCAGGCGGCCCAGGCCAAGCCTGAATATCCGACCCGGAAGCCCGCGGCCGAGGCCGGGAGCGCCAAGCCCGCCAAGCAGGTGACGCCCCCGGTTTCGTCGACGACGCCGGAAAGCGCCGAGCCCAACCCGGGCGGCTGGACCGAGGTGCGCAAGAAGTCGGTGGACATCGGCACCCAGCCCGTGCGCGACGTCGGCATCATGAAGCGCCAGGTCCCGCCGATCCTGGTCAAGGCGCAGAACGATCCCTACAGCCTCAAGGGCCTGAAGACCTGCAAGCAGCTGGCCGCCGAGGTCAGCGATCTCAACGCTGTGCTGGGCGACGACTTCGTGGTCGGCAACGAGATCAAGGAGAACCGGGCCGGCAAGCTGGCCGAGGCCGGCGGCAAGACGGTGATCAACTCGATCATCCCGTTCCGCAGCCTGGTCCGCGAAGTCACCGGCGCGGCCCCCGCCGACCGCCGGCTGAACGCCGCTCTCGACGCCGGCTACGCCCGCCGGGGTTTCTTGCGCGGGGTGCACGCCAACCGCCGCTGCAAGACGCCGTTCTAGGTCGAGCTTCTAGTCCCTGGCGATTCCTGATCTAACCTCGTGGTGAACCTGCGGGGAGTTTACATGTCCAAGCGCGTCCTTCTGGGCCTCGCCCTGGTTCTGGCCCTGAACGGCGTAGCCGTCGCGGCCGCGCCCAGCGCCGCCGACCGGCTGGCCCAGGCGGTCAAGGCCTACGAGGCGGCCGGGGCGGGCGAGGACGACGGCGAGGGCGGGGCCGACGACGCCTCGCGCTTCAAGTTCCCGCCGGTGGGCCCCAAGGCCGACGCCGACCGCAAGGCTCTGCTGACCTCGGCCCGCCAGGCGCTGGACGGCGTCGACCTGGCCGCGCTGAAGCCCGACCAGCGCCTGACCCACGCCATCCTGAAATGGAGCCTGGACGAGCGGCTGGAGGGCCTGTCGTTCGACGAGGCGCGGATGCCGTTCAGCACCGACGGCGGCTTCGACGTCATCCTGCTGTACCGCGCCAACGGCATGCACCTGAAGTCCGAGGAAGAGGCCAAGCAGTGGATCGCCCTGCTGGCCCAGACGCCCGACTGGTACGCCGCCAACATCGCCAACGCCCGGCGCGGCGTGTCGACCGGCTTCGTACAGGCCGTGCCAACCGCCCAGGCTGTGCTGGACCGCGCCCGCCGCACCGCCGCCACGCCCCTGGCCGAGGAGCCGCTGCTGGCGCCGCTGCGCGACCTGCCGTCCAGCATCCCCGCCGATCGCCGGGCCGCCCTGCTGGCCTCGGGGACCAAGGTGGTGACCGACCGGGTCGCCCCCGCCCGCGCCGGCTTCGTCACCTTCATGGAGCAGGAGTACCTGCCGCACGCCGCCAAGAGCCTGGCGGTGTCGGACCTGCCGGACGGCGCGCGCTACTACGCCTTCCTGGTGCGCCGCCACACCACCACCACCATGACCGCCGACCAGGTCCACGCCCTGGGCCAGTCCGAGGTGGCCCGCATCCGCGCGCGGATGGAGGTCGTGATGAAGCAGGCCGGCTTCCAGGGCGACCTGCCGGCCTTCATCGCCTATCTGCGCAAGGACCCGCGGTTCTACGCCACCAGCCGCCAGCAGCTGCTGGAGAAAGCCAGCGAGATCGCCAAGCGGGCCGACGACCAACTGCCCGCCCACTTCGGGACCCTGCCGCGCCTGACCTACGGCGTGCGCCCCGTGCCGGCCAGCATCGAGCAGGGCTACACCACCGGCCGCTATTTCGGGGGCGATCCCAAGACCGGCCGCGCCGGCGGGCTGATGATCAACACCTCGGCCCTAGACCAGCGGCCGCTGTACGAGCTGCCGGCCCTGGTGCTGCACGAGGGCGCGCCCGGCCACCACATCCAGACCGCCCTGGCCCAGGAGCAGACCGGCGTCCCGGACTTCCGCAAGACGGTCTATTTCAATGCCTACGGCGAGGGCTGGGGCCTCTATTCCGAGTGGCTGGGCGAGGAGATGGGGATCTATCGCGACCCCTACGAGCTGTTCGGGCGGCTGTCGTACGAGATGTGGCGCGCCTGCCGGCTGGTGGCCGACACGGGCCTGCACGCCAAGCATTGGACGCTGGACCAGGCCAAGGCCTGCTTCGTCGAGAACACCGCCCTGTCGCCGACAAACATCGACGTCGAGGTGGCCCGCTACGTCTCCTGGCCGGGCCAGGCCCTGGCCTACAAGGTGGGCGAGCTGAAGATCCTGGAACTGCGGAAACGGGCCGAGACGGCGCTGGGCGACAAGTTCGACGAGCGGGCTTTCCACGACGCGGTGCTGCTGAACGGCTCGCTGCCGCTGGCGGTGCTGGAGGCCAAGATCGACGCGTGGATCGCGGCGCGGAAGCGGTAGGCGTCGGGCGGCGATCACTTGCCCCCTACGGACCGCTTCGCGGTCGTCTTCCCCCGAAGGGGGAAGAGCGCTCGGCGCGAAGGCTCCGCCCCCTATGGGGGCGGACAGACCGCGAAGCGGTCAGGTGGGGGCCAGTGGGCGAGCCACCGCCGCCTGGATCGTGGCCGGCAAAGCGCCTATCACCGCGCTCGACAACAAGGGGACCCCGTCACATGGCCAAGATCACCGTCCTGGGCGAATGCATGGTCGAGCTGTCGCCGGAGGGCGAGGGTCTGCATCGGATGGGGTTCGCGGGCGACACCTTCAACACCGCCGTCTACATGGCCCGGCTCGGCGACGACGTCGCCTACTGCACGGCCCTGGGCAAGGGCGATCCCTTCAGCGACGGCGCCCTGGCCGCCATGCGCCGCGAAGGGCTGGACACCCGGCTGGTGCGCGAGGCCGAGAACCGGCTGCCGGGTCTCTACGCCATCGTGCTGGACGAGAACGGCGAGCGGAAGTTCCACTACTGGCGCGAGCGCGCGCCCATCCGCGACCTGTTCTCGCAACACACCGCCGACCAGCTGATCGCCGCCGCCAAGGCCAGCGACCTGGTCTATCTGTCGGGCGTGACCCTGGCGGTGATCGGCGACATCGGCCGCGCGCGGCTGAAGGACATCCTCGCTTACGTCCACTCGCTGGGCGTGGCCGTGGCCCTGGACTTCAACTACCGCCCGGCCCTGTGGGCCTCGCCCGAGGCGGCGCGCGAGGCGCTGGACGGCGTCGTGCCGTCGTGCCGTTTCGTCTCGCTGAGCAGCGAGGACAGCCGGCCGCTCTACGGCCGCGAGGCCGAGGACCTGGCCGCCGAATGGGCCGCGGCCGGCGCCGAGGTGGTGGCGCGCGACGAGAGCCACGCGGTCAACGTCCACACGCCGGAGGGCCGGATCGCCACCCCGGCCCCGGCCCGGGTCAAGGCCCTGGACACCACCGGCGCGGGCGACAGTTTCAACGCCGCCTACCTGTCCTCGCGCCTGGCCGGCCTGCCGGTCGAGACCGCCGTGGCGCGCGGCCACGACCTGGCCGCGGCGGTGGTGACTCGCAAGGGCGCGATCATCCCGACGGCCTCGATGCCCGTCTGGCCGCGGGGATAGAGCGGGGTCAGGTCCAGCGCAATCAAAGGTTTATATTCCTACTAGACGCGCGTAATAGGAAAGTTATCCTCACCCCTGGAATATCGACCTAGGATTCGGGTCGAGGGCGTCACGGGGACGCCGTTCGCAGGGGGAAGCCGATGCTGGCTCAAGCTCTCGAGGATCTGTGGGCCATCTCGCCCGACCCGCGCCGCGACAAACTGACGGCGGCCTTCATCACCCACGCGGTGGCCCTGGCCACCGGCGTCGCGCCGTCCGACATCGCGTCGACCAAGCGCACCAGCAAGGCGGCGGCGCGGGCGCGGCAGATCGCCATCTATCTGGCGCACGTGAACTTCAACTGGCCGCTGATCCGGGTGGCCTTCGCCTTCAACCGCGACCGCACCACCTGCGGCCACGCCTGCCACCGCATCGAGGACATGCGCGAGAACGCCGACTTCGACGCGCGGATGAGCGTGCTGGAGGCCTGCATCAAGCAGGCGCCGGACGCCATTCCGGAACTGACCGAACTGGGGCCGGAGCGATGAGCGGCGCGGCGACGGAGGCGGCGTTCCAGCGGATGCTGGAGGCCGAGCGCCTGGCCGGCCGGGCCGAACGGCTGCTGCGGCGGCCGGGGGCGCTGATCGAGGTCAAGGGTCTGGGCTACGTGGTCCGCTTCGGTCCGCGCCGGGCGGCCATGCTGACGGTGGACGAGGCGGCGTTCCGGGTGCTGGCCCGCGACGGGGCCCTGGCCGCGCGGCGCGAGGGCGGGTGGCGGCTGGTCAAGCCGCTGGCGCCGCCGGTCCCGCCGCCGGGACGTCCAGGCGTGATCGAGGGCGAGCGGGTGGTGATCGAGGGCAGCGACCAGCACGTGGTGCTGAAGGCCAACCTCGGCGAGTCGCCCCTGGCCTGGCTGGCCCGGCGCGGCGGGCTGGAGGACGTGGAGTTGCTGGCCGGCGAGCGGCTGCGCGAGGACTTCCAGAAGGCCGGCTCGATCGGCCGCCTGACCATGGATTGGGACGCCCAGCCGCGCGGCGACGGCGGCGGCCAGAGGCTGGAGCCGGCCCTGCGGGCCCGGGCGGCCAAGGACCGTATCGCCGCGGCCCTGGCGGCCGTGGGGCCGGGCCTGCGCGAGATGCTGGAGCGGGTGTGCCTGGCCGAGACGGCCCTGCAGGTCGCGGAGCGCGAACTGGGCCTGCCCAGGCGGGCCGGCAAGACGGTGCTGAAGCTGGCGCTGCAGCGGCTGGCGATGCACTACCGGATGGCGTGATGACGCCCAGATCGTCTGTCCCTCTCCCTTGTGGGGAGGGTGGCCCTGGCGGAGCCAGGGTCGGGTGGGGCTTACTGAGTCAGCAGACCCCACCCACCAGCTTCGCTGGTCCCCCTCCCCATAAAGGGGAGGGAAGAGCCAAGATTTGGAAAGCTCTGGCCGGGACCTAGTGCTTCATCATGTGCTTGATGTCGCGCATCTGGTCGTGGCCGGACTTGACCGAGGTCCAGGCCTTCTCGATGGCGGCGCGGGTCTGGGCGTCGACGTCCGTGTCGGCCAGGGCCTTCTCGAACTTGCCCTTGATGTAGTCCTCGCCGGACTCGACCTCGCTGACGATGGCTTCGTCGCCCTTGGTCAGGCTGTCCTTCAGGTTGACGAAGGCGCGGTGGGCGGCGGCCAGGATCGTGCCGTCGTCCTTGGCCTGGCCGCCCAGGCGGCGGACCTCGTCCTGCAGGTCGGAAGCCACCGAGCGGCGCTCCTGGGCGCGCTGGGTGAACAGGGTCTTGAAGCGGGCGCCGTCGGCGTCCTTGGCGGCCTCGGCGTAGCCGTCGGCGCTGTCGATGGTGGTCTCGACCAGGCTGTTGATCAGCTTGATGTGGTCTTCGTTGGTGTGGGCCATCGGGGGCTCTCCTTGATTGGGGACGGGTTGCGTGGGGGAGGCCTAACGCGGGGCGGACTCGGAAGGTTCGAAGCGCGACTTCAGCGTCGAGGCCTGCGCGCCCAGGAAGCCCCAGGCGGTGGTGGCGGCGGCCAGGGTCGGACCGCGCGTGCGGCGGTTGATCAGCAGGGCGGCCACGGCGCCGGCGCCCACCAGGGCGAGGGCCAGCGGCACCTTGCGGCCGGCCAGCGTGATCCGGCCCTGGGCGTCGGGCTTGAGGGCGTAGTCGGCCGGCGGCTGGACCGCGTAGGGATCGGCGGGCGCCTTCTGGAAGAGGCCCGAAATCTTGTCGGACAGGCTGGACAGCAGGCCCTGGCGGGCGGCGGCGGGCGTGCCGTAGGAGGCGTCGTAGGCGGCCATGGGTGGCTCCTTGGAGAAAGAGGAGCCTCGATAACGCGGGGCCGGCGGGGATGATCCGCCGCCGTCAGTCCGTTTCGCGCGGCGGCATCACGGCCCCGACGTGCTCGATGCCCAGTTCCTTCGCCCGGGCCGCCTGCCTGTGCCGCTCGGCGTAGCGGGCCTTGGCCACATCGTCGCGGGCGTCGTGGCAGGCGGGGCAGGAGACGCCCTCGACATAGTGCGCCGAGGCGCGATCCTCGGGACTGACCGGCATGCGGCAGCCCCGGCACAGGGCGTGGGTCCCGGGCTCCAGCCCGTGGCCGACCGCCACCCGCTCGTCGAACACGAAGCACTCGCCACGCCACAGGCTCTGGTCGGCGGGCACGGTCTCCAGATAGTTCAGGATGCCGCCTTTCAGGTGGAAGACGTCCTCGACGCCCTCGCTCTTGAGGAACGCCGTCGACTTCTCGCAGCGGATGCCGCCGGTGCAGAACATCGCCACCTTGGGCGGAGCCGCCGGGTCCCAGGTCTCGCGGAAGGCGCGGAACCAGGCGGGGAAGTCGCTGAAGCTGGCGGTGGCCGGGTCGATCGCCCCCTCGAACGTGCCGATGGCGGTCTCGTAGGCGTTGCGGGTGTCGATCACCACCACGTCGTCGCGGGCGATCAGGGCGTTCCAGTCGGCGGGCCCGACATAGGTCCCGGCGTTGGCGGCGGGGTCCAGGTCGCCGGCCCCCAGGGTGACGATCTCGCGCTTGATCCGCACCTTCATGCGGTGGAACGGCATGGTCTCGGCCGTTGCGAATTTCAGCTCCAGCGTGTCGCAGCCGGGCAGGGCGCGGATGTGGTCCAGCACCTGGTCGATCGCCTCGGGCGTCCCGGCGATCGTGCCGTTGATCCCCTCGCGGGCCAGCAGCAGCGTGCCCTTGACGCCCAGGCCGCAGCACAGCTTCGACAGCGGCCGCATGATCGTCAGCGGGTCGGCGAAGGTGGTGAAGCGGTAGAGGGCGGCGACGCGGAAGCTCATGGCCTGGGCTGATAGGCGCTGGAGCGCGGCTTCTCAAGCGTCAGTGGAACTATCGCCAAACACGGCGGTTACATCGGCATGAGCATCCTGATCGTCGTCCTCGTCGCCCTCATCCTGCTTGGCCTGGCGCTCTATGCGGTCCAACGCAGCCCCATCCCGTCGCCGGTCAACTGGCTGATCCAGCTGGTGCTGATCGTCATCGCGATCTGGTTCATCGGAACGCGGGCGGGGTTCTTCTGAGCCTAAACACCGCTCATTCCGGCATTCGCCGGGTTGAGCGGATTTTATAGGATCAGACCAGCGCCGACGCGTCCCGCTGGATGCGCGCCACCATCGCCTTCAGACCGTTCGACCGCTGCGACGACAGCGCTTCCGACAGGCCCAGCCGCGCCATGGCGGCGGCGGCGTCGAAATCGACGATGTCCCGCGCCGGGCGGCCCGAATAGAGCCGCATCAGGATGGCGATCAGGCCGCCGACGATGTGGGCGTCGCTGTCGCCCCGGAACCGGATCGTGCCGTCGGCCTGGGGCTCGGTCACCAGCCACACCTGGCTGGCGCAGCCGCGCACCTTGTTGGCGTCGGAATGCTCGGCCTCGCTCAGCGGGGCCAGTTCCTTGCCCAGCTCGATCACGTAGCGATAGCGCTCTTCCCAGTCGCCGAGCAGTTCGAACTCGTCGGCCAGTTCGTCGAGGGCGGCGTCGATGGGGCGTTGCATGGCGGGGACTTAATGCCCCACGGCCCAAAGGGGAAGGCCTAAGGCCGCGCCCGGGCCAGCGAATGCCGCGCCGAGGCTTCCGGCAGGGTGACGACGGCGGTGAACCCGTGGCCCGGCGTCGATTTCAGCCGCAGGCTCCCGTCCATGGCCCGGGTCAGCAGGTCGACGATCGGCAGGCCCAGGCCCGCGCCTTCCGACTCCCGGGTCAGGGTGGCGCCGCCCTGCTCGAACGGGCGGATCAGGCGCGGCAGGTCGGCCGGGTCGACGCCCTCGCCGTGGTCGCGGATCTCGATCTCGACGGTTCCGCCGATCTGCTTGGCTTCGATCAGCACCAGCCCGCCCTGCGGCGAGTGGGTTAGGGCGTTCTGCAGCAGGTTGGTCAGGATGGTGCGCAGGCCGCGGCCGTCGGCGCGCAGGCAGGGCAGGGTCCCGGCCTCGGGCGCGACGATGCTGACCCCACGCGCGGCCGCTTCGCCCCGCAGCTGCAGGATCACGTCCTCGACGGCGTCGTCCAGACTCTCCTCGCCCAGGTCCAGGTCGGTGACGTGGCCTTCCAGGCGGGCGATCTCGACGATCTGGTTGACCAGCCGCAGCAGCTTCAGGCCGCTCTCGTGCACCAGGGTGGCGTATTCCTTGTACTGCGGCGCGCCCAGGGGGCCGTACAGCTCGCAGGACAGGATCTCGGAAAAGCCGATCACCGCGTTCAGCGGGGTGCGCAGCTCGTGGCTGACCATGCGCAGGAACGAGCGTTTCTGGTCGTCCAGGGCCTGCTTGCGCCGCGCGCGCGCCGCCGCCCGCCGGAAGGCGGTGGTCTGCGACATCAGGCCGGTGTCGGCGCCGGCGCTTTCGCGCGGCGTCTCGGCATGGCCCGACGCGTCGGTGATCGCCGGAGGTGGCGGCATGAGGACTCCCGGACCTTCTGTCCGTAACTTCGATGGGCCAGAATGAACCAAGGCGCTTACGAATCCGTTTCCGTCCACAAGAAGCTCTGGCGTTAACGATCCCGCGCAGATTGTGCGGCCTTGGGCGACTCCCCGGCCCGCGTTAAGCTTTGACGACGAAGACTCACCGAAAGGGATTCTCGCGGCCTTGCCCATCGACGGCGCCCCGCTCCAGACCGGCTCCAAGCCGGGTCAGGTCTCGTCCTCGACGGGAGCCTTCGGCGCGGCGCATCTGTGGCGGCTGGGCTGGCTGGCGACCGTGATCTTCGCGACCGGCGCGGCGGCCTTCACGCCCGGCGTGGTCGGCGGTCCGGTCTGGCTGGCCCTGGCGGCCGGCGCGGTCCCCGCCCTGGCCGCCCTCGCGGTCGGCGACCGGCGCGACGAGCGCCTGCAATCCCTGATCCTGGTCCTGTGGGCCACCTGCGGCGCGGGCGCGGCGGTGGTGACCGGCGGCGTCTCGGGCGCGATGAGCGCCTGGATCCTGGCCCCGGTGGCGGCCGCTTCGACCCTGTCGTCGCCGCGACGTCTGGCCGAGGGCGCCAGCCTGTCCCTGATCGGCGGCGCCGTGGCCGCCCTGACCCAGCTGTCGGGCCTGGCCCCGCCCGCGCCCACCGGCCCCCTGGCCTTCATCCTGGGCTTCCTGTCGGTGGCCACCGTCGGGGTGGGCCTGGCCTCGGGCCTGATCCTCACCCACCGCCGGGCGGGCGAGCGCGACAATCGCCACGTGGGCGAGCTGAACACCCTGCAGACCCTGGTCGACGGCGCGCCGCAGCTGCTGCTGGTCGTGGCCAGCAACGGCCGGGTCAGGACCGTGCGCGGGGCCGCCCCGCGCGGCGTCGCCACCTCCAACCTGGTCAGCGAGGGCCTGGCCTCGGCCGCCGTGGCCGGCGACCGCCAGAAGGTCAGCGCCGCCCTGGCCTCGGCCCTGGACGGCGGCGAGGCCAGCGTCGCCTTCGCCCCGCTGCTGGACCCCACCCGCACCGTCTGCCTGGACCTGCGTCAGGTCTCGCCCGACCTGCTGGTCGGCGTCATGCGCGACGCCACGATCGAGCGGGCCCGCGAGACCGCCCTGCAGCAGGCCCGCGCCGAGGCCGAGGGCCTGGCCGCCGGCCGCGCCCGCTTCCTGGCCAATATGAGCCACGAGCTGCGCACGCCGCTGAACGCCATCATGGGCTTCTCCGACATCATGCGCGCGCGGATGTTCGGCCCCCTGACCGACCGCTACGGCGAATACGCCGAACTGATCCACGAGAGCGGCCGCCACCTGCTGGACCTGATCAACGACGTGCTGGACATGTCCAAGATCGAGGCCGAGCGCTTCGAGCTGCAGCGCGGCGAGTTCGACGCCCGCGAGGCGGTGACGGCGGCCATGCGCCTGCTGCGCGTCCAGGCCGACGCGGCCGGTGTGCAGCTGCGCGGCGTGCTGCCCCCGGGCGAGCTGGAGGTCGACGCCGACCGCCGGGCCCTGAAGCAGATCGTGCTGAACCTGGTGTCCAACGCCCTGAAGTTCACCCCGCGCGGCGGCCAGGTGACGGTCACGGCCGACGGCCACGACGGCGAGTTCGAGCTGGTGGTCGCCGACACCGGCGTCGGCATTAGCCCCGAGGATCTCGAGCGCCTGGGCCGTCCCTACGAGCAGGCCGGCGGCGTGGACCAGCGCGCCAAGGGCACGGGCCTGGGCCTGTCGCTGGTGCGGGCCTTCGCCAAGCTGCACGGCGGCGAAATGAACATCGAAAGCCGCCTGGGCGCGGGGACCAGCGTCTCGGTCCGCATGCCGGTGCTGCTGCGGGCCTCGCGTCCGGCCATGGAGGCCCCGCTGCTGGAGCCGATGTCGTTGCCCGAGGTCGAGCCGGAAGAGTCCGAGCTGGGCCCGAACGTCGTGAAATTCGCCCCGCCGCGCTGAAGCGGCTCACCCACTTGCCCCCACCAGGCGCCGAAGCGCTCTTCCCCCTCAGGGGGAAGACGATCGCGAAGCGATCCGTAGGGGGCAAGTGCTAGCCGCTCAAACCCTACCGCAAAAACGCCCGTCCCGCCGCGAAGTCCCCGACCTCCACATAAGCGCGGCGCACCGTGTCTACGCCGGTCCGGCTGGTGAACACGAACTCCACCGTCGCCGCCTCGCGCGGGTCGAGCCGGCTCATGGCGTCGGCGGCTTCGCGGGGGAAGCGGAACGACAGGCCGGTCTTGGCGCCGGTCGGCAGCAGGGTGACGGGGGCGGCGTCGCGGGTCTCGGCGGCGAACACCCGGCTGGCGTTGCGCGGGGCGGCGTTGGCGGCCAGGCCCTTGGCGTTGCGGGCGTTCAGGTACGGCCCCTGGGTGCGCAGGGTGTCGCGCAGCACCAGGCGGGCGGCGTAGGGCTGGGCGTCGTCGGCGAAGGTCGCCACGGCCAGCATGTCGTTGGCCCGGCCCGACAGGCCGAAGACCAGCCGGTCGCGGCCGAAGCCGGCGGGCTGGGACAGCCGCCAGACGGGGATCGTCGCCGAGACCGAGCGGTCGGCCTGCCAGGTGGCCCGGTCGCCGGGATAGGTCATCCGCAGCATGGTCGAATAGCCGTCGAAGGCCTGGCGCACGCGGCCGGCGGCGGTCTGCATGTCCTTGGAGGCGCAGGCCGTCGCCCCGGCCTTGGCGCGGGCGCGCTGCTCCACCGCCTGGACCTGGACCTCGCTGGCGCCCGAACGCAGGGTCGCGCCGCGCGCCTGGGCGCGGGCGGCGTCCAGGGCCGAGCCCACGGCGGGCTTGAACAGCCGGCAGCGCGCGTCGGCCGAGGTCATCAGCGTCCGTTCGTAGAGCTGGTCGGCGGCGGTGGCGGCATGGGCCTGGCCGCAAACGCCGAGGGTGGCGATCGCGACGAAAATCCCTGGCCACCGCGCCGTCATGACCGGCAGAGCCTTTCCCTTTCGAATGAAATTCGAAAGGGGCGAAAAGGCTCTACAATAGGGGGGCGAACGCGCGTAGGCGCGTTCGGCGGTCTTTCTCGACGTCATTTTCTCGTATTCTGCGAGAGCGGTTTCAGCCGGCAGCCTTAGGGCGCCGAGGTTGCGGTTCGGTTAGCGATGCTTCTTTCGACGGATATCTGGGTCGGGGCGCTGATCCGCCGCGCCGAACTGGGCGGGGCCTTCGCCACGGTGGCGCGCAAGGGCGACCCGCGGGCCGGCGCCGTGCTGGTCAAGGCCGTGGACCGACGGGCCAACACCGCCAAGCTCTACAGCGAGGCCACGCGCGGCGACGGCGAGCGGTTCTGGATGCAGCCGGTGCGTTCGGACTTCGAACCGGACCTGGACGCCTACGCCGAACGCGCCGCGCGGATCGATCCGGACATCTGGGTGGTCGAGATCGAAGACCGCGAAGGCCGGCATTTCCTGACCGAGCCGGTGGAGGCGGAGAAGGGGTAGGGGGCTTCGTTTGAAGCCCACTCAATGTTGTCATCCCGGAAAGCGCGCAGCGCTTGTCCGGGACCCAGGTGAACCGCAAAGCCTCAGCCCAGTCCCCTGGGTCCCGGACAGCCTCTGCGAGGCTTCCGGGATGACAACCGTTTGGGGCGTCCGGCGATCACCTTGAACAGCGAGAAGGGCGCTACTCCCGCCGGAACGTCGCCACTAGGACGTCGCGCCGCGCCGGCTGGCCCGGCTCCAGCGGGTGGATCGCCGTCACCCCGTGCAGCACGCGGTGGTCGTCGAGGAAGACCGTGTCGCGGGGCTGTTCCAGGGTGAAGGCCCCCAGGCGCGCGCCGTCGTTGGCGTAGATGTCGGTGACGCCGCTGGCCGCGTTGCGGCGCTCGACCAGCATGACGATCACCCAGTCGACGCCGTCGCGGTGCGCGCCCTCCGGCGTGGGCAGGCCCGCCTCGCCCTCGCCGGCCTCGATGCGGAACTGGTGCAGCTCCACGTGCCAGCGGGCGGGCGGATCGGCCGTCAGGGGATGGAACAGCGCCAGGCCCCGCGCCAGCACGGCCCGGGTCACCGGGTGGTCGGCGATGGCGTCGGTGATCGGCTCGAACCAGCGCTGCACCCCGCCGTTGAGGCTGTTGTAGTCGCGGCTCTGATAGTGGGGCTGGTGCGGCTTGCGCACGACGCCGCCAGAAAGGTCCGGGGCGGGCGACGCGGAGAAGGCCGCGAATCGCCGCCGGCGGTAGCGGCCGCCGTCGGCCATGAAGCGGTCCAGGCCCAGGTCGTTCCAGCTGTCGGCGAAGCGGTCCCACCCGGCCACGGCCTCGGGACCCAGCAGGGCGTCGGTCTCGGCCGGGAGGACGCGGCGGAAGCCCGTGTCCCGCAGGTCGGCGGCGATGTCGCGCGCCAAGGCGGCGGAGGGCGTCGTGTCGGACTGGATCAAGCTTGGCCTCCGGCGGAACGAGACTTCCAGATGGGGCGCGAAGGCCGCCGCGCCAAGCCTTGTTCCGTGTCCAGAAGGTTATCCAGGAATCCCAAATCTTACCCCGTTAACCCTGCTCCTAAACCGGACCGAAAGCACGATGCGGCAGGGTGACGCACGTCTCCCCGACGAATCCCATCAGCCGCCGCGAGGCCCCGGCAAGGTCCCTATGCTCTTCCTGCTCAACGACGTCGTCCTTAGCCTCGACGCGGCCGAACTGGCCCCGCCGCTCACCAGCGAACGTTTCGCTCAGGTGTCGCTGAGCTATGTCGCCAAGCTGGGCCAGGAGCTGTACGCGGCCGAGCCGCTGCTGCACCACAAGGACGTCGAGAAGGCCCAGCGCCTGGCCGCCCTGATCATCGCCAAGCAGCCCACCGTCAACGCGGCCCTATTCATCGCGCCGTCGCGCGGCTGCCTGGTCGAGCAGGTGCAGGTGCGCTACGCGCAGCTGGGGCCGGAGATCATGGGGGCGCTGTTCTCGCGCCAGAAGGCCGGCATCCTGACCAACCTCGAGGCTGACCGCCACGTGTGGCGGCGTCTGGCGGCCTGATCGCCGCACGCCGTCCCGCGCCTTGGGGGCCGCGTTCCGGCCCGGGATTTCCGATCGCCTAGAGGAAGGCGATCAGGCTGAACAGCCAGCTCAGGATCATCGCCACGATCACCAGGCCGGCGAACGCGACGCCGAAGCAGAGGGCGTTGCCTTGAGGGGTGCAGACTCCGCGCTGGTGGCGCGGCTCGTGAACCATAGCCATTGTCGTTTCCTCTCTCGTGGCCGCTCCTCTGACGGAAGTGGTCCACAGTAACGTGAGCATGACTCCAAAACCCCGCACTGACTAGGGTTGTTCCCGGATTTTCAGAAGGTCGGTATGGGCCACGATGTCGCGGCCCGGAGATGACCTTTCGTCACCCTTGCGCCTGGTAGCGCTCACCGCTTAGCTTCGACGTCAAGTTGTGAGGAGGCGTGTTCTTGGGGGGATATCGAGGCGGGCGGCGCATCGCGTCGGCGCTGGTCGCGGCCGGCGTGCTGATGGCGGGGTCGTCGGCGCGGGCCGAGTGGCTGCGGGCCGAAAGCGATCACTTCGTGGTCTACGGCCGCAGCGAGAAGTCGGTGCGCGAGTACGCGACCCAGCTCGAGGACTTCGATTCCCTGCTGCGCCGGCTGCACGGCCGTCCCAAGGACGAGGTCACGCCCCGCAAGCTGCCGGTCTATCTGGTCTCGGGCCTGGGACAGCTGAAGCGCGTGCTGCCCGACGCCCGGGAGGGCATGGCCGGGGTCTATCTGTCGTCGGTGCCGGAGGTCTTCGTCGTGGCGATCCGCGACGGCGCCGGCGAGATGGACCAGAACAAGGGCGACGACACGGTGCTGCACGAGTACGTGCACCACTTCATGCTGCAGTACTATCCCAGCGCCTATCCGGCCTGGCTGGTCGAGGGCTACGCCGAATATTACATGACCGCCGACCTGGCGAAGACGCGCATGGTGGTGGGCGGGGTGAACCGCGGGCGGGCCTACAGCCTGACCGAGCCGGGCGGCTGGATTCCGATGCAGGACGTGCTGGGCAAGCGCCCCGGGGCCCTGAAGGAGCGCGAGGTCTACGCCTACTACGCCCAGGCCTGGCTGCTGACCCACTACATCCTGTCCGATCCCGAGCGGCACAAGCTGCTGGCGCCCTATCTGGACGCGGTGCGCGGCGGCGACGATCCGGTGAAGGCCTGGAAGAAGATCTATGGCGACGAGCCGGACGAGCTGCGGCGCAAGCTGCGGGTCTATATGAGCAAGCCGATCCCGGCCGGCGCGCTGCCGCGGACGGGCGCGACGGAGCCGACGATCACCGTGACCCGCCTGACGCCGGGCGCCGACGACCTGCTGCTGGAAGGCCAGCGCCTGAAGCTGGGCGTGTCGAAGGACGATCGGGCCGAGACCCTGGCCGACATCCGCGCGGCCGCCGCCAAGCGGCCGACCGACCGGTTCAGCCAGCTGGTCCTGGCCCGGGCCGAGACGACCTTCGGCGACCGCAAGGCCGGCGAGACGATCCTGAACGCGCTGCTGGCCGCCAATCCCAAGGACGAGGAGGCGCTGGTCGCCCTGGGCGAAAGCCGCCTGGGCGCGGGGGAGGAGGGTCCGGCCCAGCGCGAGGCCGACTTCGCCCAGGCCGGCAAGCTGTTCGCCCGGGCCTTCAAGATCAATCCGGACAATCCCGAGACCCTGCACGGCTATGTCGAGGCCCACAGCCTGGAGCCGATGACCGACGCCCTGGCCGACATCCGGGTGCGGGCGGTGGTCCTGGCGCCCCAGGTCGGCCATCTGCGGCTGGACGCGGCCCGGGCCCTGATCGAGGTCAAGGACACCGCCATGGCCAAGGTCGTGCTGACGCCGCTGGCCAGCAACCCGCACGGCGGCGGCGAGGTCGAGGCGGCCCAGGCCATGCTGAAGACCATCGACCCCAAGGCCGCCGACTCCGACAAGGCGCTGGCGCCGACCGAGGCCAGCGAAACCACCGGAGCGGCGCCCAAGCCGGCGGCCAAGACGTCGGCAGAGGGTGACAAGGCGGCCTCGGGGAGCTAACCCCCGGGGATGAGCACCTCCCTCGCCCTCGAGGCCGCCCGTCGGCGCACCTTCGCCATCATCAGCCACCCCGACGCCGGCAAGACCACCCTGACCGAGAATCTGCTGCTGGCCGGCGGGGCGATCCGCGCGGCCGGCGCCGTGCGCGCCCGCGGCCAGGCCCGCCGCACCCAGTCCGACTGGATGAAGATCGAGCGCGAGCGCGGGATCTCGGTGTCGGCCAGCGTCATGACGTTCGACCACGACGGCCTGATGTTCAACCTGCTGGACACCCCGGGCCACGAGGACTTCTCGGAAGACACCTACCGCACCCTGACGGCCGCCGACGCGGCGATCATGGTGCTGGACGCCGCCAAGGGCATCGAGCCCCAGACCCTGAAGCTGTTCGAGGTGTGCCGCCTGCGCGACATCCCGATCATCACCTTCATCAACAAGATGGACCGCGAGGCCCAGGACCCGTTCGAGCTGCTGGACGAGGTCTCCTCGAAGCTGGCTCTCGACCCCGCGCCGCTCTACTGGCCGGCCGGCTCGGGCGGGCGCTTCAAGGGCATGCTGGACCTGCGCGGCCAGAAGTTCATCCCCTACGCCAAGAAGAGCTCGACCGACGAGGAGGGCCATCCCGATCCGGTGGCCCTGAAGTCGAACGCGGTGGTGCAGTACCTCGACCCCGAGGAGCTGGCCGAGGTGGAGGAGGGCGCCATGCTGGTGTCCGAGGCCGCCAAGCCGTTCGACGTGCAGTCGTTCCTGGAAGGCCACATGACGCCGGTGTTCTTCGGCTCGGCCCTGCGCCACTTCGGCGTCAACGAACTGCTCGCCGGCATCGGCAGCTACGCCCCCGCGCCGCATCCGGCCAAGGTCAGCAAGGCCGGCGTCGACACCCACGTGGCGCCGGGCGACCCGGAGGTCTCGGGCTTCGTGTTCAAGGTCCAGGCCAACATGGACCCCAATCACCGCGACCGGATCGCCTTCCTGCGCCTGACCAGCGGCCGCTTCACGCGCGGCATGAAGCTGAAGGCCCAGAACACCGGCAAGGCCATGAGCGTCAACGCGCCGATCATGTTCTTCGCCAGCGACCGCGAACTGGCCGAGGACGCCTTCGCCGGCGACGTGATCGGCATCCCCAACCACGGCGTGCTGCGCGTGGGCGACAGCCTGTCCGAGACCGGGACCCTGCGCTTCGCCGGCCTGCCCAACTTCGCCCCGGAAATCCTGCGCCGCGTGCGCGTGAAGGACCCGCTGAAGGCCAAGCACCTGAAGAAGGCGCTGGAAGGCCTGGCCGAGGAGGGGGTGACCCAGCTGTTCCGCCCGATGATCGGCAGCTCCGACTTCATCGTCGGCGCCGTGGGCCAGCTGCAGTTCGAGGTCATGGCCGACCGCCTGGGCAACGAATACGCCCTGGACGTGATCTTCGAAGCCGCCCCCTACGCCGAGGCCCGCTGGATCAGCGGCGACCGCGCCGACGTCGAGGACTTCACCAACAAGCACCGCTCGGCCATGGCCCAGGACATCGACGAACAGCCGGTGTTCCTGGGCAAGTCGAGCTGGGAGATCGGCTACGTGGCCGAGCGCTTCCCGAAGGTGCGGTTCGAGCGGACGAAGGAGCGGGGGTAGGGGGCGTTCGCTGCCGGCGTGCGGCGAAGCCGACGATGGGGCGAAGCGCTGGCGATGCTGAAAGCGGACTTGTCCAAGGTCAGCTAAGGGTGGTTAGCGGACGCCGTGAAAACCCCTCTCTCATAGAGAGAGGGAGGGGCCCGCCGCGAAGCGGTGGGAGGGTGAGAGGTTTCACCGCTAGCCGGAAAATCCAGAGCCGCTGATCCGCGCCTTCGAGACTCCGACAGAGGCTCACCAGGGCCGCCACCGTGGATCGAGCAACTATCCGAAGACCGGCTGAAACAGCCGCGTTTCATTCGGTGAGAGTGTAACCTCTCACCCTCCCATGGCTTCGCCATGGGCCCCTCCCTCTCTCAAAGAGAGAGGGGTCAAGAGGGCTGCCCACTGTCCGACATGGGTCGAAAGCCGACGAAGGCGCCCGGTCTGGATACGGACTTCGCCGTATCGTTGGTCCGTGAAAAACTTATCCCCCTCTCTCCCGGTGTGTTTCCTCAACGAAAACAACGCTCCGAAATCACTTATCCTCCCCCTCTCACGCCGCCGCATAATCAGACCACCTCGAGGCGATGGGGAGGGCGCTAAGGCCTGCGACCTTCGCGGCCTTGGGGGGCGGTCGAGCGGGCGTGCTCGTCGGCGGCGGTCTCGTGAGGGGCCGCGTCTCATCCATCTGGTGCCGGCCGGGCGTGGTCCACAGATACGGCGTTGGATGAGGGTCGGCGGCGCGACAGGCGCGGAGTGACCCATGCGTTCCGGGACCGGGCGACGCGAGCCCGGCCCGCCCGTCGGGGGCTAAGATCGGCGAGGTCCGAACAGGACCCACCGCCGGACGCTCCCGGATAACGATCGCGCGGAGCGTCGGTCCTGGTCGAAACGGTATTCCTACAAAAGCTTCCGGGCCTGGCCCGGCGCTCCGCAGCCCTCCCCGAACTTCAGCGGCTTTCCGCGTGAGGCGGCGAAGTCGTGGCCAGAACAAGGAAGCGCCATGCCGCGATCCAAGACACGAGCCCTTATCCGCGCCGCCAGGCGGCCGCCTCGCGACAGCAACGATCCCATGGATGACGACAGCGGCCGCACGGCCGCGCGCATGGACTATCTCCGCCGCGACATCAGACGGCGGCTGAAAATGGTCGCGGCGGCTCGGACGGCGCAAGGCGGAGTTCCTTCTGGCGAAGGCTAGGGCGACGTCCACGGCGGTTGAACGCACATTCCTCATCCTGAGCTTGTCGAAGGGCCAGGAATTCGTTCACCGACGATGCGGCTGTCCACGAAGCCTAGCCCAGGGCGCTGCGTCCCAGGTCGGCGAAGTGCCCGCCCGCGTCCCGCACGCCCATCGCCACCGCCGGGCTGTCCATCACCGCCTTGAACGCCGTCTTGAACGCGGCCATCTCCTCCGGCGTCCCGACCGACACCCGCACGGCGTTGGGCCAGATGGGCCAGGTGCGGCCGATATAGACGTTCTGGGCCTTCATCGCCGCGATCACGCCCTTGCCGTCGCGGCCGGTGTCGATCATGAAGCAGTTGGTCTCGGGCGCGCCGATGACCTTGTAATTGTTGGCTTTCAGCCAGGCCAGGGTGTCGCGGCGGGTGTCGCCGATGAGCTTCTTGCGCTCGGGGACCAGGCCCTTGTCCTCCAGCGAGGCGCGGGCGGCGGCCGAGCCGGTGATCGGCATGGCGTTCTGGCCGTACGGCTTCAGCCTGGCCAGCAGGTCGGGGCGTCCCACCGCGAAGCCGCAGCGGATGCCGGCCATGCCGTAGATCTTCGAGAAGGTCCGCAGCACGATCAGGTCCTTGCCCGCGGCCACCAGGTCCAGCGTGTCCTGGGCGTCGGACAGGTGGATATAGGCCTCGTCGACCAGCACGATCGACCCGGCCGGCTTGTTGTCCAGCGCCCAGACGATGTCCTGCTTGGTGGTGGTCGTGCCGGTCGGGTTGTTGGGATTGCAGATGTAGATGACGCCGGCGTTGGGATCGGCGGCGACCATCGCCTTGACGTCGTGGGCGTAGTCGGCGGTCAGCGGCACCTTGACGACCTTGGCCTGGCTGGTCCGCGCCGCGTACATGCCCGCCTCGTAGGACGGGTCGGCGGTGACGAAGCCGCGGGTCGGCGAGGTGAAGGCCAGGACGCTGTAGTGCAGCGGTTCGGACGAGCCGGCGTAGACCGCCACGTTCTCGACCTTCAGCCCGTTCTGGGCGGCGAAGGTCATGGTCAGCAGCTCGGTCTCGCCGTTGCGGTCGTAGCGCCCGCCCAGCGGGGCCATGCGGGCGATGGCGTCGCAGGCGGCCTTGGACGGGCCCAGCGGGTTCTCGTTGGCGTTGATCAGCACCGCGCCGGGCGGCGGGATGTTCGGGCCCTGGCCGTGCAGGGCCAGGCCGGTGGGCGCAGCGCCGGGCTTGGCCGGGTCGGCGGCGGCGGCGCGCGCCAGGGCGGCCTCGGTCAGGATCGGCGTCGCGGCCGCCAGCGCCGCGGCGCGCAGGAAGAACCGGCGGCCCATGGCCGGTGAGGTCGCCGATTGGTCGGATGGGCGCTGATCCATGGTCGTTCCCCGCTCGTCGTGTGGGCCCGCCTGCCACGGGCGCGTCCAGCACAGGCCCTGGCGCCGGCGAGGGCAAGAGCGGAGCCGGGCGCCGGGCCCGCCTGCCCGCCGCTTGGGCAAAGGCCGTGGTTCGGAAGGCCGTCGAGGCGGCGATTGCCTGAAGTCCCGGCGTTCGCCTCGGTTGCTGTCGAGCTTCAATTCTACTTGACCGCGCATCCGTGCGGACGGACGCTAGCGGTCCTCGCGATTGAAGGATCGTCTGGAGTGATGCGGTATCAGGCCAGGGGCGGGTGGCTTCGGACCGGCGGCCTGGCCGCGGGCCTGCTGTTGGCGCTCGCCGGACCGGCCCCGGCCTTCCAGTCCAGGACGACGCCGGCGGTCACGACCAGCCCGGCGGCCGTGGGGCCCAGGACCTATACCGAGTGCATGCGCGCCTACGCCAACCGGCCGGACGCGGCGACCACCTGCGCGCGCCTGTTCCCGGCCACGGCGCCCGCCGCCTCGACGCCGTCGACCTCGACGCCTTCCACCACCACGCCCGCCTCGACGTCCACGCCCGCCCAGACCACCCAGCCGGTCGATATCACGCCCCAGTTGGACAAGCTGCTCGACGCCTGGAAGAACCGCCCCAGGACGACGCCCAAGCCGCCCGCCGATCCCCTGGCCGTGATCCCCGACATCCAGGCCAAGTGCGGCGCCTACGCCGGCGTGGTCGAGCGGTGGCGGCGTTGCGTCGCCGACGCGTGGCGGACGGCGGGGCTGAGGGGCGAGCCGCCGCTGGTGCTGCAGAATCCCCCCGCCGTCGAGCCGCCCCCGGTCCAACCGCCGGTCCAGCCGCCCGTCACGACCCGGCCGCCGGTGACGCCTCCCGTCCAGCCGCCGGTCGTCCAGTCCAAGCCCCCGGTCCAGACGCCGGCGCCGCTGACGCCGCAGACGGTCGAGCCCGAGCCCGTGGTCGCCGCGCCGGTCGCCGTGCCCGAACCGCCGCCGGCCGCGATCGTCCCGTCCCCGCCCGCGCCGCCCCCGGCGGTGGTTCCCCCGCCGCCGCCCGCGCCGCCCGGGACGCCGATCTGGTTCTGGCTGGCGGCCCTGGTCGCGGCGGCGGGCGCGGGCTTCGGCGTGGCCAAGCTGCTGAGCCGCGCGCGGACGCCGCGCCCCGCCAAGTCCTCTCCCGCGCCGCCGTGCCCGGAGATCGCCCTGGTCCCCGATCCCGGCGTGGTGGTCCTTACGCCCGACGGCCCGCCCCGGGCCGGCATGGCGGTGTCGTTGCGCGTCGAGCGGGCGGCCGACCGCGACGCCGTTCGCCTGGACTATCCCACGCTGGAGACCGCGCCATGACCGATGCGGCCGCGAACCCCGTCGTCGCCGGGACGACCTGGCGGGCCCTGTTCGCCGAGGACGGCGGCGATCCGCTGGACGTCCTCAAGGACGCGCCTCCCCTGACCCAGGCGATCTCGGACGCCGCCCACAAGTTCCCCAGCGCCTGCTGGGACGACGTCGAGACCGGGTGCCGGGACGAGGTCGGCAAGCTGCTGGACCTGTCGGTGGAACGGGTGCTGTTCGACGGCTGGATGAAGCTGGAGCGCTTCAAGAAATGCGTCGAGGAGTCCAAGGCGCGGCCGGACGACGCCTTCTTCCAGGACCTGGACGACCACCAGATCGCCTCCACCCACAAGCCGCGCATCGAGCTGCGCTACGGGGCGGTCAAGGTGGCCGACCTCGACTTCGAGATCGAGCTGGCCCTGAAGATCAAGGGCGTGCGGCTGGAGGTGCGCGGCGGCAAGGTGGTGTGCGCCACGGCCGGGGTGTTCGCGGCCAGCGCCAAGCTGTCGCTGCACGACCAGGTGCTGGTGGAGAAGGGGACGCCGGAGTTCTCGGCCCCGACCAGGATCCGGTTCGCCTAGGACGGGGCTTCTCAGGCGGGCGAGGCTGGTGCAGCTTGCCGCCGCCAGTTGGGGAATCGCATGCCGTTCATGATCACCTTGCTCGCCGCCGCGCTGTCGGCGGAGACGCCGGCGGGCGAGGTTCCGCCCAAGGTGCCGTTCCAGCTGCTCCTACCCGCCGAACGGTTCTACCCCGACGTGGCCCAGCGGATGGAGGTCGAGGGGTGGGCCGTTCTGCGCTGCACGCCCCAGGCGGACCGCACGTTCGCGGATTGCGGGGTGACGGGCGAGGGGCCGGGCGACGTGGGGTTCGGCCAGGCCGCCCTGCGCATGGCGCCGTATCTGCGCGTGGCCCTGAAGGGCAAGGCTCTGGACACCGTCGTCGGGCGACCGGCGGAGATGACCCTGCGCTTTCAGGTCCCGGCTTCGGAGCGGGCCCCGACAGGGGTGAAGGCGCCGGCGGCGGCCGTCGTGGACGCGGCCCGTCCGCCGGGCGCTCCGTCGGACGGCGTCGCGACCGTGGTCTGCCATGCGTCGTTCGCCGGCGGCGGCCCGCTGACGGACTGCTCGTCCGGCTTCCAGGCGCCCAGGGACGCCGGCTTCGGCAAGGCCGCGGTCGACCTGGCGGCCAGCGCCTATGTCTCCACGCTGGGAGCCGCGCCGCGCCGCGTCCAGGCGTCGCTCTACCTGTCCGACACGACGGGCACGAACGGCTCGTCGATCCGGTCGCCGGATCGGAGCCTCGGCGTGCGGTGGCCGGAGGGGGTGTGGGCCGATCTCGTCGCGCCGGCCGGAAGCGCGCGGACCACCCAGGCGGCCAACCCCGCCGTGTTCGACTGCGATCTGGACGCCAAGGGCGCCTTGTCGGCCTGCACGCCCCAAGGCCAGCTCCCGGCGGAAGCGGCGGCCGCGTCCCAGGCGCTGCTCAGCCAGGCGATCGTCGAGCGCAAGGTCTATTTCAACGTGGTCTGGTCCGGCCGCTAGGCCGCCGGTCGAACCTGTCGTCGTTCAGGAGTCCTCATGTCCCGTCTCGCCATCGGCCTGGTCGCCCACGACGACAAGAAGGCGGCGCTGGTCGACTGGTCGGTGGCGCACCAGACCTTCCTGTCGCGGCATACGCTGTACGCCACCGGCACCACGGGCGGGCGCATCCTGCAGGCCCTGCCGGACCTGGACCTCACCCGCCTGAAGAGCGGTCCGCTGGGCGGCGACCAGCAGCTGGGCGCCCTGCTGGCCGAGGGGCGGCTGGACCTGCTGGTGTTCTTCGTCGACCCGCTGTCGCCCCAGCCGCACGACGTCGACGTCAAGGCGCTGATCCGGATGGCGACCCTGGCCAACATCCCGTTCGCCTGCAACGTGGCGACGGCCGACCTGATCGTGGCCGGCCGTTGAGCCTGTCCTAGCTGGTCGGCGTCGCCGGGGCGACGGCGGCGGCCGGGGCGGCTTCCGAAGCGGGCGCGGCGGCGGGGGCGGCTTCCGCGGCCGGCGCGGTCGTCGTGGCGGCGACCGACGCGGCCGGAGCGGCCGGCGCGACAAGCGCGGCGCCCACCTTGTCGGCGATCTGCGCCCAGCAGGCCTTGCGGGCGTCCTCGTCCATCTTGTCGAGGGAGTCGTGGAAGTGAGGGTCCTTGATCTGGTGGTAGTTCGGGATCCGGCCCGCCACCTCGGCGTCGCAGCTGAAGGTCTGGCCTTCGACGACCACGTCCATGTGCGAGACGAAGTACAGCGGCACCGTCGCCGGCGCGGCGAGGCCGAAGGTGAAGCCGGCCTTCAGGGAGTCGCCCCACAGGTTGCCCTGGTCGATACGGGTCTTGTCCACGAAGCTGGCGGTGACGACCACCGAGCGCGGCGCGGCCTGGCCGGCGGCGCGGGTGCGCAGGTCCTCGGCGGCGAAGCGCACGAACTTGACCAGGTTGCGGCCGTCGACGGTGTTCAGCGGCACGGCCAGGCCGCGCTCCTTGCGTTCGGCCCGGGATTCGCCGGGCACAGGCATGGTCGAGTACCAGCCCATCCCCGAACCGGCGTCGGCCGCCTTGACCGTGACCTTGAGGGTGGGGCCGTCGGTTTCTTCATTGAGCGGCAGGCTGATGGTCTGGCCGGCGACCAGAGTCTGCTTGGCCGCCTGGGCCGGGGCGGCGACCAGGGTGAGGGCGGCGGCGGCCAGGGCGGCGATCGAGATCGACGAGCGAAGCATGTTCATGAGAGGTTTTCCTGAAGATCAGTTGGCGGCGAGTTGGACGCGCAGGGCCTTGGCCCGGGCGGTGAACTCGGTGGATTCGGCCTTGAGGGCGGCGATCGCCGCCTCGTCCTGTTCGACCACGTCGGCCAGGAGCGGCATGAAGGCGGTGATGGTGTTGCCTCCGGCCCCCAGGGTCAGGGCGACGCTCAGGACCGTGGCCACGCCGGCGGCGGCGCGCTGGTTGTTGCGGGACTGCTTGTCCTTCACGAGCTTGGCTTCGTAGACCTTGATCAGGCGGGCGCTTTCGGCGGCCGCGGCGTCGTAGTCGTCCGCGGCGCCGGCGAAGGCGATCTTGGCGGCGGCGGGATCGCTCTTGCGGGCCGCGTACTGGCCCCACCAGTCGGCGGCCAAGGCGTTGGCGCGGAACGACATGTCCTGGACCAGCTCGGACTTCGCGGCCGCTTCGTCCGGCTTGAACTGGATGCGGGCCGGCCGGAAGCCGCGTGCCATCAGGTAGTCGGCGTTCGAGCGTTGATGGTTCTGGGCCGCCATCATCAGGACGTTGGCGCCCGAGACGGTGGTGACGCCGGTGTCCTTGGTGCTCGCCAGCAGCAGTTCGAGCACCTTGCGGGGCTCGCCCACATAGGCCGCGTAGTGCAGGGGCGCGGCGCCGGACGTGTCGGCCAGGTTGGGATCGGCGCCCGCCTTGAGCAGCAGGCCGACCATGGCGACCTGGCCGTCGGTGTCGAGAACCTGGGGCGCGCGGAGCACGGCTTCCATCAGCGGGGTGCGCCCGCCCTGGTCGGCGGCGTTGATGTCGGCGCCCTTGCCCAGCAGGAACTGGACGACGTCGGCCTGGCTGGTCGGATTGCGCAGCGCGGCCAGCAGCGGCGTGGCGCCGCTCTTGTCGCGCAGGTCGACGCCGGCGCCCTTCTCGGCGAACTTCTGCATCAGCGAGAGGTCGCCCTTGGCGGCGGCGTGGAAGAAGGCCGAGCGGCCTTCGGTATCCACCTCGTCGATGGCCGCCCCCGCGGCCAGCAGCTTGTCGATCTTCTTGATGTTCTGGTCGGCGGCGGCCTTGGCCAGGTCCGCCGCGGCGAACGCCGGCGCCGCCGAGGCGACGAACAGCAGCACGGCCGCGCCCACGGCGGCCGTCGAAACGGTGTTACGCAATTGATCCCCCTAGTACACATCCGTTTCAGCACGGACATGTTTCCACCCCAGGTTTCACCCTAGGCGGAAAGGCGGAACACGCGCAAGACGGTCAAGCTTCTCGATCCACTGGATTCCAGTGGGCTCGGATGGAGGCGATCAGCCGGGGAACTTCATCAGGTTGGGCCGGGGGATCGCGGCCTTGAAGGTCCCGCGCGTCTTGGCGGTGTCGAGGCCGAAGTCAGCCCAGGCCTTGAGGAAGCCGGCGACGGGCGTCGTGTCCGGCAGCGGCGCCAGGCTCAGCACGGGGCGGGCGGCCAGCAGGGCGCGGGCGGCGGCCCAGGCCTCGGGTTCGGCCGTGGCCCAGGCGCCGTCGGCGGTCACCAGTTCGGCGGCCAGGTCCGGATCGGCGAAGTGCAGGGTGACGGCCGTGTCGGCCGGCAGGTCGGCCACGGCGCCCAGCGCCTCGATCACCCCGGTCAGCACCATCTTGATCCCGGTGGTCCGCCGCTCGCCGCCGGCCGCGCCCGCCAGGCTCCCGTCGGCGTTGCGCCGCACATGGGCCCAGCCGCCGTAGCCGGGATCGGGTTTGCAGAGCGAGGCGGTCCAGAGGTCGACGGAAGCGGTCATGGCCCTTGTTTAGAGCCGGGTCCCGAAACTGGCCAGAGGGGCGGCCGGAGGGGGAGGGCGGTCGCGTGACGAACCTCGTTCTCCCAGGCATGCTCGGCCCGCGCACATCGAGTCGGAGCCCGCCATGCTGGATCTCGTCCTGGCCGTCCTGCACCACCTGCTGATCCTGTCGCTGGCCGGGCTGATGATGGCCGGCTTCGTGCTGGTCCGGCCGGGCTTGGGCGGTGGGGCGCTGAAGACGCTGGGCGGGATCGACGCCAGCTACGGCGGGACGGCGGTGCTGATCCTGGTCGTGGGCTTCAGCCGGGTCTTCCTGGGCGCCAAGGGGGCGGACTTCTATCTGCACAACCCGGTGTTCTGGGCCAAGATCGCCGCCTTCGCGGCCGTCGGGCTGCTGTCGATCCAGCCGACGATCTCGATCCTGAAGTGGCGCAAGCAGGCCGCCGCCAACCCCGCCTTCGTCCCGTCCGACGCCGACGTCGCCAAGGTGCGCAAGGTGATGCTGGCCGAGCTCCTGGTCTTCGCCCTGATCCCGATCTTCGCCGCCGCCATGGCGCGCGGCTACGGCCTCTAGCCGCCGTTCGGACCCCGCTCGGGCGGCGGTCCGACGGCTGGGCCGGAACAGAAGGTAAACCCGGTCTTAAAAACTATGGTTAACGTCATTTTCACTTGAGTGAACAATGTTCTAACAAGTGCGGCGACGCTCGCTCTCCCGCTCGGATCCGGTAAGCAAGAAGTGTGCCAAATCGGTGCAGAAACAGGGGTTTGAGGGGTATTCGGGAACGAAGTGTAAACACAACCCAAATATTTATGGTTAACGCCATCTTCAGACCTATTAACCGCTTGTTAAGCGCGTTGGCTCCGGCTTTGCTACTCGTGCGTTGAACCCTTGCCGGACGTCCCGGCGTGGGACGGTCCGTGTGCGGAGTGCGCAGCGATGTTTGATTTCGGTCGTGATCTGAAGAAGCTCTTTGGAGTCGACGCCGGAGCGCCCGCGAGGGCGGCGGCGCATCGCGACGGACTGACCGGCGGCGACACCTCGCTGCTGGAGCTGCTGGATCTGCGTCTGCTGGTCAACGAGGCCCGCTCGGCCGACGTGGCCGCGGGCCGGATCGGCGCCAAGGACCGCGGCCATCGCCTGCTGGAGGCCGCCGTGGTCTGGCGCGAGCTGGCCCGCCGCTCGGGCGACGCCGCCGCCCTGCGCAAGGGCGCGGCCCAGGCCGAGGCCGCGGCCAAGATCTTCGAAGCCGAGCACAAGACCGACAGCCTGGCCGCCGCCCGCTGCGAGCAGGCGACCCTGGCGGTGCTGGGCGCCGACCTGTTCGGCGACGAGGGGCTGCACGCCGCCGCCGGCGCCACCCTGACCCTGGCCAAGACCGCGCCGGGCCACCGCTGCGCCATGGCCGAGGCCCTGCTGGCCGGGCTGGAGGGCCGCGTGGCCCTCGGCGAGAACGACATCGACCGCGCCCTGGCCGCCGCCGAGGCCTTCGAGGCGCCGCTGCGGGGCCTGTCGGCCGCGCGCCGGGTCAAGGGCGGGGCCTCGCGCCTGCTGCTGGCCGACCAGCGCGCCGCCCGCGTCGAGCTGCTGCTGGCCTGCGCCGCCCGCCTGAAGGACCGGGCCCTGACCGAGGTGGCCCTGGAAGAGGCCAAGGCCGCCGAGGCCGGCCTCGATCCCGATTTCGAACCCCTGGCCTGGTCGCGCCTGGAGTCCCTGCGCGGGACGGCCCTGGTGCAGCTGGGCGAGCTGGACGGCGAGATCAACCACATCGCCGACGGCGTCGAGGCCCTGGCCGCGGCGCTGGAGCCGGTCTCGGCCGACCACAGTCCGATGGACTGGGCGCGCGGCCAGGCCGCCCTGGGCGCCGGTCTGCAGGCCATGGGCGAGGCCACCACCTCGGACCGCTGCTTCGAGCGGGCGGTCACCTGCTACGACCGCGCCTCGCACATCCTCAAGACCCAGCCGGCCCTGGCCCTGCGCGCCGTGGTCGCCAACAACCGCGCCCTCAGCCTGGCCCGCTGCGCCGAGCTGACCGCCGACCTGGCCGTGCTGGACGCCGCCGAGATGGCCTTCAAGGCCGAGCTGGCTTCGACGCCGGGCGCCCGCGACCCGGCCGCCTGGGCCGTGACCCAGATGAACCTGGCCCGCCTCTACGAGGCCCGGGTCGAGATCACCGGCCGCGACGACGGCCGCCTGGACCGGGCCGCCATGGCCCTGGCCAGCGCCTTCGACATCTTCGCCGAACTGGGCCTGAGGTCTCTGACCGACCTGGCGGCTCAGGGGTTGCAAAGGGTGAAACAGGCGCACGCCGCCTGACCCAAAATGAAACCGGACGGCCTCGAACGGGCCGGACCCAAAGACCAGTAGGGAAGACCCAGTGATCGCTTCGTTGCTCGCCGCCGCCGCTGTCTCGATCGTTCCGACCCCTGTCGCCGACCAACCGGCGGTGACCCAGGTCAAGGACGTCCAGCCCCAGATCGCCGAAGCCATCCTCAGCTGCATGGTCAAGCGCGACGGCGGCCTGACGGCCTGCTCGGTGCAGAGCGAATTCCCCGCCGACATGGGCGTGGGCAAGGCGGCCGTGACCATGGCCTCGCAGTTCCAGGTCGACCTGATGGGCCCCGACGGCAAGAGCCGCGCCGGCTCGTTCATCGACGTTCCGGTCCGCATCCGCATCCGCTAGGGCGCTTTCCCCGGCTCGACCCGAAGCGCGACACCGCCTAGCTTGGCCGCGTAGCGTTTCGGGGGACGACATGGGTCAGGGTTGGGGCGAGGCTTTCAGGGACGTGGACGTCTCCCGGGCGATCTATCTCCTCCTTTATCTGTTCATCGTCGTCCTGGGCATGCGCGGCCTGTCGCCGAGGGTGCGCCGTCGCGCCGAGCCGCCGCGCTGCAAGGCCTGCGACACGCCGCTGGGCGCGGACGCCGCGCCGCAGGGGCCGTGGGGCGGCTGGGCCTGCGGATCGTGCGGCGGTCCGGTGGAACCCGCCGTCGAGCCGCCGCCCCGGACCGGCCTGCTCGGCTGGATGGACCGGTATCCCTGGGCGATCTACGGCGCCGTCTGGGGCCTGCTGATCTGGGGGATGCTGGCGGGCCGCGATCTGTGGCTGCACCAGCCCACGCCCGATCTCCTGACCTTGCCTCTGACCGTCGTGGGCGGCCTGGGCGTCGGCTGGCTGCTGACCCTCATGCACGCGCGCCGGGGCTAGGCCTCACCAGCCCGGCGGAGGGCGGTCGTCTTCGGGCGGCGGCGCATAGCGATCCTCGTCCCGCCGCTCGTCCTCCCAGCGTTCGCGGTCGCGTCGGGCCTGTTCCCAGGCGGCGCGGGCCTCGCGGTCGCGGCGGGCCCAGCGCTGCTCGTCCTCCCAGCGCCGGCGCTGGGCTTCCTCGTAGCGGTCCCGCCGCCAGGCGTCGCGTTCCCAGCGGTCGTCGACCGGTTCGGGCGGCGGCGCGAGGTCTTCCTCCGCCGCCTCGTCGATCTGGGCGACCTGCATCGGCGCGGGCCGCGCGGGCTTCGGCGCGGGCCGCACCGGCGTCCCGACGAACAGGGCCTCGCGGCCCTTGGCCATGGCCCGGGCGGCTTCCGACAGGCCGACGTCCAGGGGACTGGCCAGCGGGCCGGCGCCCGCGACCAGCGCCTTGGGCGGCTGGACCAGGCGGATGCGCAGGCCGCCGTCGCCGCTGGCCTCGGCCGGCGGGTCGGGCCGTGTCAGGGCGGGCCAGAGGGCCGCCGCCACGGCGGCCGTCGTCACGATCCCGGCCACGACCACGCCGGCCGCCAGGGCTGTTTTCTTTTTGGGCGGTTCCACTAGGGCGCTCCGGAGACGGAAGGCCCCTCGACGGGAAGGGAACGACGGCGGACGGCGCCAGTTCCCGGCGATAGGGATGCGCCGATCCGGTCAGCCGGAGGTCTTGCGGTGCCGGAAGCGGCGCGCCAGGAGTTCGACGGCCGTGTTGGCGAACGCCCACAGCAGCATCGCGTAGATGGCGGCCACCACGGCGTACATCGCCCAGAACCCGGCATCCATGCTCAAGGTGCTGTAGCGGCCGCGCTTCGAATTGTAGAACGTCGTCACGTTGCGCCACGCCTTGGCTTGACCGCTGGGCGTGACCAGGTCGCGCTGTCCCAGCCTGGCGTGGGTGATGATGTTCCTCTGCACGCCGCCCGTAAGCGTCTCGGTGTAGTAGGCGACGGTGAGGCGATAGGTCTGGCCCGGCGTCAGTCCCGGCTGATGCAGGCACAGCTCGTCGTACGGCCAGGGGCCGCAGTACAGCGAGACCCACCGCCCGTCCGACATCCGCAGGGAATAGTCGCCCTTGCTGTCGGGATCCCAGTGGTTCGAGATCCAGACGTCGCCTTCCACCGCCTTCTGGGCGGCGGGAACGACGACCGGCTTCGGGGAAAGCAGGCCGGCGACCGGGCCGAGCGCCTCGTTGCCCAGGATGACCAGCCCGAAAAGGCATGCCGCCGCCCGCCAAAGAAGGCTCTGGGCGCTTTGCTCGGAAATGGGGACGCGTTTGCCGGGGATCATCGGCCCGTGGACTACAGGGGTTCGCGTCAGGCGGACAGTCGAAACGCTCCGGCCTAGGCCGCCGCCACGTCGCCCGTCGTGCGGCGCATGCGCCAGAAGCGGAGGGTCCGCAGGGCCGTGTCGCGGGGCAGGGCGCCGTAGAGCTCGCCATAGGCCTTGGCCTTGCCCATGGCGTTGTCGTTCGGGTCCAGGATCAGCAGGGCGAAGGTCAGGAACAGGGCGCGGTCGAAGTCCGCGGCCTTGCAGACCACCGACAGGGCGTCCAGCTCGCGGCGCTCGATGATCTTGCGGGCGGTGTGGAAGTCGATGTCGGCCAGCTCGGCCAGGGCCACCAGGAACTGGCTGGTGCGGTTGGCGCGCAGCATGGCGACCAGGGCCTGAGGCGTGATGGCCCCGCGCCGCTTCAGGGCCACGATCTCATCGACCGCCGCCTGGTAGTCGTCTGGCAGGGCGCCGTCGCCGGCGGCGACGCGGTTGCGGCCGGCCTTCAGCGCGGCTTCCAGGATGGCCGGATCGACATTGGCGTTGCGCTCCATGATCCGGTCGCGCAGGCGCGCCTCGGCCACGAAGTACATCTCGTTGAGCAGGTCCATAGGCATGGCCTTGCGGTCGATGACCGCCTCGTGCAGCTCGGGATTGGCCGCCGCGCGGTCGACCGCCGCCTCGTGGGCCTCGCGAGACAGCACCGCGCCCTCGTTGCGCAGCAGCACGCCCAGGGTGGTGTCGTCGCCGCGCTCGACGATGGCGTCGGACACCAGGCTGGGCACGACGGGACGCTGCGAGATGGCCCGCAGGTGGTCCTGGCCCTGGGTGCGGGCCACGTGCAGGAGGTCGGCCTCGCTAAGCTGGGGCGCGCCTTCCAGGATCGGACGGGCGATGGCGATGCTGTCGCTGGCCAGGGCCCGGGTCAGGGCCGGCGGCGGAGCGGCGGTCTGGCCCAGGCGCTCGGCCAGCTCGATGCGCACGGCCTCTTCCATCTCGCCGGCCAGCTGGCCCATCACGTCGTCGAACAGGCCCATCTCGACCTCGCCGTGACCCTCGCCCGTGAAGAACAGGTCGGTGACGCCGCGCAGCAGTTCGCGGCGGCGGGCGCTGGAGGGCTCGTCGGCCAGGGCGATGAGGTCGTGGAGGCGCGACTGGATCACAGGCCTTCGTTCCGGGTCTTGGCGCGGCGGGCCGCGCTGTCGTCATCGTCGTTGTCGTCGTCGCCGCGCGCGCCGGCCGCCAGCCAGTCGGCCGAGCCGTGCATCGGCACGGCGTCCTTGGGCTCGGGCGGCGGTTCGGTCGCGGCGACCAGGACGCGGTTGTCGGGGCCCGGACGCGGCGCGGCGTCGGGCGTCAGGCCGTAGTCGCGGTCCACCGAATAGAAGCGGGCGCCGGCGGCGGCGCCCGAGGTCGCGGCGACCGGCTGGGGCGGCGGAGCGGGCGCGACGCGGGCGCTGCGGTAGGTGGACCAGTCCTTGACGGGGGCGGCGGCGGCCTGAGGCGGCGCGGCGGCGGCCGGCGCGGGACGCGGCGGGGCGTAGAGGCTGGTCGGCGTCGCCTGGATGGCCGAAGGGACGGTCGCGGGCGGGGCCTGGTACGCGGCAGGCGTCTGGTAACCGGCCCAGGCGGCCATGGGCGCGGGTTGGGCCGGCGCCGAGGTCGCGGGCGCGGCCGGGGCGACCTGGCCCTGACGCTTGTTGGCCCAGCCCAGCATCGGGCCGTCGTAGCGCGTGGCGGCGGCGGACGCTTGACGGGGCGTGGTCGGGCCGTAGCGGCTCTCGCGCGCGCCCTCGGCGTACGCCGGGGCGGCGACGCAGAACAGCACGGGCAGGAGCAGGGCGAGACGCATGAACCGGTCCGACAGAGGCGCGGGATCGGCTGGATTGATAGGCGCTCGGGCTTAATCTTGGCCTAACGCGGCCCGATCCCGCGCCCCTTGTGTCACTTATGCGACTCTCGGGCGCATCCGGTTCAGCGGCCGCGCCACCAGGCCAGCAGGCGGCGCTCGATCAGGCTCAGCACGCCGTGCAGCGCCACGCCCAGCACGGCCAGGACCGCCAGGGCGGCGAACACCCGCGCGGTCTGCAGCCTGTTGGACGCTTCCAGCAGGCGCCAGGCCAAGCCCTGATTGCCGCCCGAGCCGGCCACGAACTCGGCGACCACGGCCCCGACCACGGCCAGGCCAGCGGCCACCTTGTGACCCTCCAGCAGGGCGGGCACGGCCGAGGGCAGGCGCAGCCGCCACAGGCGCTGGGTCCGCCGCGCGCCGTAGAGGTCGAACAGGCGCGACAGGTCCGGATCGACGGCCTTCAGGCCGGTCAGGGCGCCCGAGAAGATCGGGAAGAAGGCCGCCACGGCCGCCAGGGCGACCACGGCGCGCTGCGGATGCTCGATCCCGGCCCAGATGGTCATCAGCGGGCCGATGGCCACCAGGGGCGTGACCTGCAAGGTGACGGCCACCGGGCGCACGGCGTCCTCGACGACGGGGTTCAGGCTGACCAGCAGAGCCAGGCCGCAGGCCAGCAGGCTGGCCAGGACCAGGCCCACCAGGGCGGTGGACAGGGTGGTCCAGGCGCTGGCCAGCAGCAGGGGCCAGCCCTCGACCAAGGCCGTCCCGATCGCCGACGGCGCGGGCAGGAGGTAGACCGGCACGCCCAGGACGCGGCAGGCGGCCTCCCAGGCGGCGAGCAGGACGAGGATCAGGATCGCGGGGGCGAGCAGCTTCATGCCGCCGCTCCCACGCCCGTCGCCAGCAGCCGCGACACCGCCTCGGCCGTCTCGCGGAAGGCCGCCGTGGTGCGGAAGCCCGGCGGGCGGACCACCGGGCCGTCGACCGCCACCTCGCCGGCGATCCGGCCGGGGCCGGCGCTCATCACCACGACGCGGCGGGCCATGTAGACGGCCTCCTCGACATTGTGGGTGACGAAGACCACGGCCGGGGCCAGCTCGGCCGCCAGGGCCAGGACGTCGTCGGCGAGGGCGCGGCGGGTGATCTCGTCCAGGGCCGCGAACGGTTCGTCCAGCAGCAGCAGGCGCGGGCGGGTGACGAGGGCGCGGGCCAGGGACGCGCGCATGGCCATGCCGCCCGACAGCTGGGCGGCGCGGGCGGCCTCGGCGCCCTTCAGGCCCACCTTGGCCAGGGCCTCGACCGCCTGGGCGCGGGCCTGGGCCTTGGGCGCTCCGGCCAGTTCCAGCGGCAGGGCGACATTCGCCGCGGCGCTCATCCACGGGGCCAGGGTGGGGGCCTGGAAGACGACCGAGGTCTCGCCCCGTCCGGCGGCCCGGGCCACGGTCCCGCGCGTGGGCGCCTCCAGCCCGGCCAGCAGCCGCAGGGCCGTGGACTTGCCGCAGCCGGACGGCCCGACCAGGGCGACGATCTCGCCGGCGTTCAGCGCCAGGTCGACGGGCCCCAGGGCGCGGCCGCGTCCGGGATAGTCGACCTCGACCTGTTGGAGGGACGCGATCACCTCCGGCGTCACTTGGGCAGGAAGTCCAGCGTGTAGGCGCTCTTGTAGTCCATGTCCTTGGGGTAGACGCCCTGTTCGGACGCCACCTTGAAGAACTCGGCCCAGCGGGCGTCGTCCATCTTGCCCACGCCCTGGCGCGGCACGATGCCGTAGCTGCGCATCTTCTCGCGGGCCTGGTCGAGGACGTCCTGGGTCATTTCCGGATTGTCCTTGAGGATCAGAGCGTCGCCCGGCTTGGCGTCGCCGTACAGGTACGACGTCCAGCCGGCGGCGGTGGCCTCGACGAACGCCTTCACGGCGGCCGGGTTCTTGTCGATCAGGGCCGTCGGGACCAGGGCGAACGAGGCGTAGGCGGGATAGCCGTCGTCGGCCAGCAGGAAGACCTTCGGCGTGATCTTGCCCTCCTTCTGGATCAGGTAGGGCTCGGAGGTGGCGTAGCCCTGCTGCACCACGCTCTTGTCGGCCAGGAAGGGGGCGGCCGAGTAGTTGTACTTGCGCACCTGGGCGTCGGTGAAGCCGTGCTTGGCCTTCAGCCACACCCAGAAGGCGGTGATCGAGGCGTCCGACAGCAGGATCGGGTGGCCCTTCATGTCGGCGATCGAATTGATGCCCACGCCGTCGTGGGCGATCAGCACCTGCGGGTCCTTGTCCATGAAGGCGGCCACGGCTTTGACCGGCACCTTCTCCTTGGCCAGGTTCAGCACGATGAAGCTGTTGGAGCCGACGCCGACGTCGACCGCGCCGGTGGCCAGCAGCTGGGGCACGTTCACGCCCGGACCGCCCTGGATCAGGGTCACGTCCAGCCCGCGCTTGGCGTATTCGCCGGTGGCCACGGCCTGGTAGTAGCCGCCCAGCTCGGCCTCGCCCTTCCAGTCGGTGGCCAGCTTCAGCGCCGTGCGGCCGGGGGGCGGAGCGGCTTCCTTTTTCGCGGGCGAGCAAGCGGCCAGGGCGGCGCACAGCACCAGCATGGGGGCCAGGGCGGCCAAACGCAGGATCTTCATCGTCGTGTCCCCGAATTGCCGGGGGAGGTTAGTGGGGGAGCGCTGGAGAGGGAAGGGCAGTAAGGGGTTTGTGGCTAACCCACTTTGCCCCCGCCTGGCGGCTTCGCCGCCTGTCCGCCCCCGTAGGGGGCGGAGCCTTGCGCTCTTCCCCCTCCGGGGGAAGACGACCGCGTAGCGGTCCGTAGGGGGCAAGTATTCACCGGCACGAAGGCGCTACTTCCTGGCCAGCCAGCGATTCACCTTGGCGTACAGCACCTCGCGCTGCACCGGCTTGGCCACGTGGTCGACCATGCCGGCGGCGTAGCAGCGCTCGACCTGCTGGGGCAGGGCGTCGGCGCTCATGGCGATGATCGGCACCTCGCCGGCCCCGCCGTCCAGCGCCTTGATGGCCCGGGTGGCGGCCAGGCCGTCCATCTCGGGCATGTGGATGTCCATCAGGATGATGTCGAAGCCGCCGCGCGCGGCCTTGGCCACGGCCTGCTCGCCGTTGTCGGCCGTCTCGACCTCGCACCCGACCAGGGTCAGCAGGGCCGCGCCGATCTCGCGGTTCATCGGGTGGTCGTCGACCAGCAGGATGCGGGCCGCGCCCGGCGCGGCGGCGGGCTCGGGCTGGCCGGCGTCATAGGCCTCGACCTGGGGCGCCTGCAGTTCCACCCAGAAGGCCGAGCCGTGGCCCTGGGCGCTGTCGACGCCGATCCGGCCGCCCATCAGCTCGACCAGCGCCTTGCTGATCGCCAGCCCCAGGCCCGCGCCGCCGTAGGGGCGGCTGGCCGAGCTGTCGACCTGGCTGAAGCGCTGGAACAGCCGGCCCTGGTGTTCGATGGGAATCCCGACACCGGTGTCGATGATCTCGAATTTCAGCCGGTCCTCCAGCTCGCCGGGCTCCACGGTGAGGCAGGCGCGGATGCGGCCGGCCTCGGTGAACTTCACGGCGTTGTTCAGCAGGTTCAGCAGCACCTGGCGCAGGCGCAGGCCGTCCAGGTCGTGCAGGCCGCCCACCGGGTCGTTGACCTCGACCTCCAGGGTCAGCCGCTTGTTCTCGGCCTCGGGGCGGATGATGCCGACCGCGTCGTGCAGCACCGCCGCCGCCGAGGTCGGCTGGAACAGCAGCTCCACCTGGCCCGCCTCGACCCGCGAGAAGTCGAGGATGTCGTTGACGACGGTCAGCAGGGCGGTGCCGGCGCTGTCGATCAGGCCCAGCTGGCGGCGGACGTCGGGCGGCAGGTCCTTGCGTTCGACCAGCAGCTGCGAGAAGCCCAGCATGCTGTTCAGGGGCGTGCGGATCTCGTGGCTCATGGTGGCCAGGAACTCGGTCTTGGCCTCGTTGGCGGCCAGGGCCCGGGCGCGGGCGGCGCGGGTCAGCTGCTCGCGGCGCACCAGCAGCCGGCGCAGGCGCTCCTGCTGGGCCAGGGCCAGGCCGGTGGCCAGGCTGGTGACGAACAGCACGCCGACGAAGATCTGCACCAGGCGGTTCTGGTGGGCCTGGGACCAGTCGGTCGAGATCTGCGGTCCCCACAGGCCGTGGACCGTCAGCGGGATGGCGACGCAGGCGACGATCAGCGAGGCCTGGGCCGCGCCGCGCGGGCCCAGGCGGAAGGCCGTCAGCAGGGCGACGGGGAACAGCAGGAACGGCGCGGGGATGCCCCGGGCGTGGAACACCAGCGCGGTCAGGGCGGCCATCAGCAGGCCCAGGCCCCATGGCTCCAGCGGCGAGCGCTGGAAGGTGCGGCGGTGCTCGCTGTCCAGCAGGACCAGCACGGCCGGCAGCACGATCGACATGCCCAGCACGCCGCACAGGAACCAGTCGGTCAGGACGGACACGAACGGCATGCCGTAGCCCAGGGCCAGCACGGCGGCGGCGACCGCGGCCATCAGCAGCGTCACGGGCGCGGTCAGGGTGGTCAGCAGGGCCAGCTGCCGCATGGTCCGCACGCGCGGCGTTCCGCCGAAGAAGCGTCGGGTCACGCGCCATACCAGCAGGGCCTCGCCGACGTCGACCACGGTGGAGAGGATCGAGCGGCCGATCCCGTCGCCGACCAGCAGGTCGATGATCATGTGGCCGACCACGGCGATGACCGTCAGGAGGGTCCGGCGCCGCGGGTTCAGCACCAGCAGGCCGCCGGCCAGCAGCGCGTTGGTCGGCCAGAGGGTGGCGACGCCGAGCACGTTGCGGGTCAGGAAGTCGCTGAAGGCCTGGCTGGCCAGCAACGCCACGGCCAGGACGAACAGGATCCGGTCCTGCCGCCGCTGTTCCTGATGGGCGACGTTAGCCTGCATGGTTTTCCCGTTCCCCGGACGGGAGGAATACGCGAACAGGGCCTTTGCGTTTCCTCGATACGAGGCGCTGTGACGCTTTGCCGCATCCTAAGGTGAAGTTCAATCCCGTTGAGGTTGCGGGTCGTCCCGATGCAAGACCTCTCGCCGCCGCCAAGCGTCGATGCGGGTCATCAGCGGGGTGGCGGTGACGCCGTGGACCAGGATCGAACACAGCACCACGAAGCCGGTGATCGCCCACAGCCGGTCCCAGCCGTGGAAGTCGCCGTGGTTGAGGCCGTAGGCCAGATAGTAGAACGACCCGATCCCGCGGATGCCGAAGAAGGCCACGACCGCGCGCTCGCGCATGGAGTGGGGCGCGCCGATCAGGCCGATCCAGCCGGCCAGCGGCCGGATCACGAACACCAGCGCCAGGCCGAAGGCCGCCTCCTTCCAGGTCAGGCCGTCCAGCAGGCCGCCCGCCACCGCCCCGCCCAGCAACACCAGCACCAGCATCATCAGCAGGCGCTCCACCTGCTCGGCGAAGTCATGCATGGCCTCGTGGAATTCGTGGTCGCGCTCGGTCGCCCTCAGGGCCAGGGCGGCGACGAACACGGCCAGGAAGCCGTAGCCGTGGGCGGCCTCGGCGACGCCGTAGGCCACCAGGGTCGCGCCCAGGGCCACCAGCCCGTCGCCGGTGCCCGAGATCCGGGCGTGCGGCGCCTTGAAGGTGGCCCAGCCCAGGACCTTGCCGACCGCCCAGCCCACGCCCGCCCCGGCCGCCACGCGCCACAGCACGTCGACGGCCAGCCACTGGGTCAGCAGGGGCGCGCCGACCGTTCCTCCGGCCAGGGCGATGGCCACGGCCAGGTGCACGAAGGGGAAGGCGAAGCCGTCGTTGAGCCCGGCCTCCGAGGTCAGGGCGAAGCGGGCCTCGCCGTCCTCGCCCGAGCGCGGCGGCCCCACCTGGACGTCGGAGGCCAGCACCGGGTCGGTGGGGGCCAGGGCGCCGCCCAGCAACAGGGCCGAGGCCAGGCCGAGGCCCAGGCCGTGCACGCCCATCAGGGTCACCGCCACGATGCTCAGCGGCATGGTGATGGCGATCAGCCGCCAGGACGAGCCCCAGCGCCGCCAGCCGATCCGCCGGTCGATCTTCAGCCCGGCCCCCATCAGCGAGACGATGACCACGACCTCGGTCAGCCGCTGGGTCAGGGTCGAGAACCGCACGGGATCGGAACGGAACGGCAGGACGCCGCCGTGGAACACCGCCACCCCGATCAGCACGCAGAGGATGGCCAGGGACAGGGGCAGGCGGCTCAGCGCCATCGGCAGCCAGGCGACCAGCAGAACCACGACGCCCAGGCCCAGCAGGAACAGCAGATACGGATCGAACATCCGTCCCTAACGCATGGGGCGGGGAACCGGGGCCGTCGCCGTCCGAACCCAGCGGCGCCGTCGGGCGTTATGACCTCGGGCCCTCGCGCCTGAAAGCTGGGAGCGTCATGGACAAGCTGTTCGCCAAATTCGCCAACGCCACGGCGCGGATCACCGGCAGCCCGCCGGCCTTCATCGTCTGCGTGGCGCTGGTCGTCGCCTGGGCCGCCAGCGGGCCGATCTTCAAGTTCTCCGAGACCTGGCAGCTGGTGATCAACACCGGCACCACGATCATCACCTTCCTGATGGTGTTCCTGATCCAGAATACCCAGAACCGCGACGGCGCGGCGGTCCAGACCAAGCTGGACGAGCTGATCCTGACCTCGGCCGCCGAGAACGACTTCATGGGCATCGAGAAGCTGACCGAGAAGGAGCTGGCGGCCATGCACGCGCGCTGCACCGAGCACGCCCAGATCGCCCGGGACCGTCTGGACAAGATCGAAGCCGAGCGCGAGGCCCGCAAGGGCGCCAAGGCCTCGCCCAAGGCCAAGCGCGCCCGGGCCAAGCGTCCGCCGGCCAAGAACGCCCCGCCGCGGCGGGTGAGGGCCTAGCCTCGAAGCCGCTCATCCCGGCGAATGCCGGGACCCAGATGGAAGGGCTTTGAGGCTGACGCCAAGAACTCAGAGCTCATCCAGTCATCCACACCGTTATGGGATCTGGGTCCCGGCGTTCGCCGGGATGAGCGGATGTTGGGGAGCGTGACCGCTACTTCTTCTCCAGCAGCAACTGGCCCTGCTTCTTGACCGCCCCGGTGATCTTGCCGGCGATCATGCCCAGCAGGCCGGGCAGGACGATTTCCATCCGCACCGAGTCCGCGAACACCGTCAGCACGCCCGAGATCGGCTGGCCCATGGCCTGGGCCGAGAAGGTCAGGGCGTCGCCGGCCCAGCTCTTGTTGACGTCCTTGACCATGCCGCCGGTCTGGCTGAGCAGCTGGCCGAACCCTTCGTCGATCCGGCGGCGCGCCTCGGCGACGCCCAACTGGTGGGGCAGGGTGATGGTGACCGGCTTGCTCATGCGCGGGATGCTCCTTGGCTACGGGGTCTAACGCCCGTCGGCGACATATGGTGGCGAGCGGCCTTCGATCATACGTCCGGATTTGACGCATCGCCCGGCGAAGGTCTCCTCATCCACGGAGGACGCCATGACCGACATCGCCATGCCCAGCCTGTTCCAGCCCCAGCCCCGCTCGGTCCGTTTCACGCGTCCGGGCCGTCCGGCCGGCGTGCTCGGCGCGCTGAACTACGCCGGGGTGCTGCTGGTCTGGGCCGGGCTGTTCGTCTGGGACCCCCGGCTGGCCATGCAGGTGCTGCGTGAGCGCCGCGCCGACTCGCCGATCCGTCGTCGCCCCTAGCCAAATCCCGCTGACGGTGGGATGGCAGGGACATGCAGCGCACCGTCTCGATCGCCCATGTCAGCCACCGCCTGAAGGCCCCGTTCCGCATCTCGCGCGGGGTCAAGACCGCCGCCGAGGTGGTGGTCGTCGAGATCGTCGAGGATGGGCTGATCGGGCGGGGCGAGAGCGTGCCCTACGCCCGCTACGACGAGACGGTCGACAGCGTCGTCGCCCAACTCCAGCCCGCCGCCCAGGCCCTGCGCGACGGCGCCCGGCCGCATGACGCTGTGGCGCTGCTGACGGCCGGCGCGGCCCGCAACGCGCTGGACTGCGCCCTGTGGGACCTGCGGGCCAAGCGCGAGGGCCTCAGCGTCGAGGCCCTGACCGCCCTGCGCGTCCCCGACAGCCTGGTCACCGCCGTCACCGTCAGCCTGGACAGCCCCGAGGCCATGGGCCTGGCCGCCCAGGCCGTGGCCTCCGCCCCGCTGATCAAGGTCAAGCTGTCGGCCGAGGATCCCGCCGCCCGCCTGCTGGCCGTGGCCAAGGCCGCGCCGCGCGCCCGGCTGATCGTCGACCCCAACGAGGGCTGGGACTTCGCCATCCTGGACGGGCTCAAGCCCATCCTGTCGGACCTCAACATCGCCCTGGTCGAACAGCCCCTGCCGGCCGGCGCGGACCAGGCCCTGGAGGGCTACGACCCGCCGTATCCGATCTGCGCCGACGAGTCGGTGCATGTGGCCGAGGACCTGGCCGGGCTGAAGGGCCGCTACCGCGCCGTGAACCTCAAGCTCGACAAGGCCGGCGGCCTGTCCGAGGCCCTGCTGATGCTGGAGGAGGCCCGCAACCACGGCTTCGAATTGATGGTCGGCTGCATGGTGGCCTCGTCCCTGGCCATCGCCCCGGCCCTGCATCTGGCCGGCTCGTGCGCCTTCGCCGACCTGGACGGGCCGTGGTGGCTGGCTGAGGATCACCCGGGCGGCTGCCGCGTGGCGGACGGGCGGATGACGCGTCCGGCCGAAGGGTTCTGGGGCGACGGCGTGACGGCGACGGGGCTGTGGCTCTAGGCGGGAAGCCGCGTCGACTTCACGTCCACCGCCCCGTGGCACGTCTCGCAGCGCGCCTTCGTCTCCAGCGGCGATCCGCAGGGCTTGTGGATCAGCACCTCCGGCGGCCCGGCCTCGCCTGACAGCCAGCGGTCGCCCCAGGCCATCAGGGCCACGATCAGCGGGAACAGGTCGCGCGCCTCTTCCGTCAGCCGGTACTCCCAGCGCTCGGGCCGGGCCTGGTAGAGCCGCTTCTCCAGCATGCCCAGGGCGGTCAGCCGCGCCAGCCGGTCGGCCAGGATGTTGGTGGCCGCGCCCAGCTCGGCCTGCAGGTCGTTGAACCGTCGCCGGCCGTAGAAGCACGCCGCCAGCAGGTGGGCCGTCCAACGGTCGCCCAGCACGGCGATCGAGCGCTCCAGCATCGGCGTCAGCGGCTGGGCGGCCTCGGCGGTCGAGCGGCGCTGCAGGCGGGCGCGGGGCGCAGGCTCCAGGCCGGCGCCGGGACCGGGGACCAGCTCGACGTCGCGCGCCTCGACCGGCCGCTCGCAGGCCTTGCAGACCAGCTCGGCCACCAACGGCTCGCCGCAGGTGGCGTGCCGGATCCGGTGCGAGGGGCTGGTCTCGTCATAGTGCCAGCGGGTCTCCCAGCGCAGGATCATCAGGGCCGCGTCGTAGAGGTCCTTGCCCATGGCCGTCAGGTGATAGCCGTGGCGGACGGGACGCTCCTGGTAGGGCCGCTTCTCCAGCACTCCGGCGGTCTCCAGCCGGCCCAGCCGGTCGACCAGCAGCGAGCGGGCCATGCCGGTCAGCTTCACGAAGCCGTCGAACCGGGTCTGGCCCATGAAGGCGGCGTAGAGGGTCAGCAGGGTCCAGCGGTCGCCGATCAGGTTCAGGGCCCGCGCGGCCGAGCTGGCGCGGACCATCTGAGGGGCGGCGACGACCTGGCTGGGAGCCTCTGGGATCATGACCTCTGGTTCGGATGTTTCGCGGCGGGCTGTCAACGCGGAGCATTGCCTCGCGACAAGTCACTTGTATAGTCGGACTGACTAAGCCGGGGCACATCGGCGAGGACGGCGAGCGGGAGGGAAACGGCGATGGTCTACATCCTGGGCGGCTGGCAGAGCGACTATTCGGCCAACTGGGCGCGGCAGGGCATGGACCTGGCGGACGCCTTCGCCGAGGCGGTGGGCCAGGGCCTGGCCGCCGTCGACCTGGACCCCGCGGACATCGAGACCGGCCATGTCGGCAATTTCGCCGGCGAGCTGTTCGCCGGGCAGGGGCTGCTGGGCGGCTTCTTCGGCCAGGTGCATCCGGCCCTGGACGGCTTGCCCACGGCGCGCCACGAGGCAGCCTGCGCCTCGGGCAGCGTGGCGATCCTGGCGGCCACCGCCGAGATCGAGGCCGGCCGCTACGACCTGGCCTGCGTGGTCGGGATCGAGCAGATGCGCAACGTCGCCGGCCAGGTCGCCGCCGAGCACCTGGGCTCGGCCGCGTGGGTCGGGCACGAGTTCCAGGACGCCCGCTTCCTGTGGCCGCGCGCCTTCTCCGACCTCGCCGACGAGTACGACCGGCGGCACGGCCTGAAGTACGAGCACCTGATGGCGATCGCCGAGAACAACTTCAACAATGCTCGCCGCAACCCCGACGCCCAGACCCGCGACTGGCGGTTCGGGCCGGGGGCCTTCACCGCCGACGACGTGGCCAATCCCGTGGTCGAGGGCCGCACGCGCAAGCAGGACTGCGGCCAGGTGACGGACGGGACGGCGGTGGTGTTCCTGGCTTCGGAGCGCCGGGCCAAGGCCTACGCCTTCCTCCGCGGCGTGCCGCTGGAGAGCCTGCCGCGCATCAGGGGCTGGGGCCATCGCTCGGCCCCGATCAGCTACGCCCGCAAGGTCGAGGCCAGCCGCGACCAGCCCTACGTCTTCCCGCAGGTGCGCCGGGCCATCGAGGACGCCCGGGCCCGGGCCGGCATCACGGACGTCTCCCAGATCGACGCCGTCGAGGTCCACGACTGCTTCACCGCCACCGAATACATGGCTATCGACCATCTGGGCCTGACCGCGCCGGGCGAGAGCTGGAAGGCGGTCGAGGATGGCTCCATCGCGATGGGCGGCCGCCTGCCGGTCAACCCCTCCGGCGGCCTAATCGGCGCCGGCCACCCGGTGGGCGCCACCGGCGTGCGCATGGCCCTGGACGCCTTCAAGCAGGTGACCGGCGCGGCCGGCGACTGCCAGGTCGAGGGGGCCCGGACGGTGCAGACCCTGAACATCGGCGGCTCGACCACGACGACGGTGAGCCTGGTGGTGGGGGTGTAGATCCGCCCCCCTCGGGGGAGGTGGCCCGAAGGGCCGGAGGGGGCAGCTCCGCCGGCTCGGAAGTCCCCCTCCGTCGGCTTCGCCGACACCTCCCCCAGAGGGGGAGGATTTTCTGTTCGACATCTCCAAGGCTTCGCGATGCCCCTCCTGACCCTCCTCCTGATCAACGCCGCCGTCTCCGCCGTCGCCTTCGTGGCCCTCTGGCTGATCGGGCTTCGCCTGAAGGACGTCAGCTTCGTCGACGCCTGGTGGGGCGTGGGCATGGCGCTGATCGCCTGGGCGACGCTGGTCCAGTCCGGCGCCACCCCGCACGGCGTGCTGCTGACCGGCCTCTGCACCGTCTGGGCCGCGCGGCTGGGCGGTTACCTGCTGTGGCGCTGGCGCAGGCAGGGACCCGACCGGCGCTACGTCACGATGATGCACTACGCCGAGACCCAGCGCGGCTGGGGCTTCGCCAAGGCCTCGGCCCTGCTGGTGTTCGCCCTGCAGTACCTGCTGCAGTTCGTGGTGGCCCTGCCGGTGCAGCTGGGCCAGCTGATCGCCGCGCCGCTGGGCGGGCTGGCGATCGCCGGGACCGTGCTGGCCCTGGTCGGGATCGGCTTCGAGAGCCTGGGCGACTGGCAGCTGGTCCGCTTCAAGGCCCAGCCCGCCAACGCCGGCAAGGTGCTGGACACGGGCCTGTGGCGCTACACCCGCCACCCGAACTATTTCGGCGACGCCTGCGTATGGTGGGGCCTCTACCTGATCGCCGCCGAGACGGGCCTGGGCGCCTGGGCCCTGCCGGGGCCGGTGCTGATCACCGTGCTGCTGACCCGCTGGAGCGGCGTGCCGACGGTCGAGGGGCGCATGCGCCGGAAACGTCCGGACTACGAGGCCTATGTCGCCCGCACCTCGGGCTTCGTCCCGTGGTTCCCCAAGGCCTGAGCCGCCGCTGTACTTTGGCGCGCGCGGGCGTAACCTTCGATTGAAAAATCATGGAGGTCGCGTCATGCGTAAGCGTTCGGCAGCTTTGGCGGTCGTCGCCGCTTCGATCCTGTTCGCGCCCCAGGCGCTGGTCCCCCAGGCCCAGGCCTTCGGCACCATCCGCAGCTTCGGCCAGAACGCCGAGCACGAGCGGATCACCCGCAGCGGCCTGGCCGGGTTCGGCTTCGGCCCGGATTCCCTCAGCGAGATCGCCGGCAAGAACGGCACCTGGGGCGCGGTCGGGGCGCCCGACAACCCGACCCGGGGTCTTGGCGGCAACAAGGCGGCCCATTGCGACGGCGGCGACTTCTTCGCCAGCCCCGGCTATCCCCAGAGCTCGCTGGCCGCCGCGACCGAACTGACCCGCTGCCGCAACTACATCTACAACAACATCAACGCCGCGGTGACCGACGCCGCGGGCCTGGTGAGGGCGAACCTGTCGCTGGACAGCACCAGCATCTTCGGCGGCTGCAACTACAACGGCGCCAAGGGCCGGGCCAAGTGCAACGTGTTCGAGGACATGGGCATGGCCTTCCACGCGGCCCAGGACTTCTATTCCCACACCAACTGGATCGACGCGCCGCGCGCCACGCCCTCGATCGCCAATCCCCAGGGGCTGAACAACACCGTGCCCGCGACCTGGCTGTCGCCGACGCCGGTGACCTTCCCGACCGGCCTGATCAGCGGCTGCTACGACGGCTTCCCGGAGGCGTTCCATTGCGGCGGGCGGATCAAGCACGCGACGCTGAACAAGGACACCGCCGGCGCCGCGCGCGGCGGGGGCGGGGCCTATGCCCGCGCCATGAACGTCGCCGCCATCGATACGCGGGCCAAGTGGGCCTATTTCGAAAGCCGCCTGATCGCGGTGTACGGCGCCCCGCGCGGGAACAAGATGATCTGCGTGCTGAAGCGGGACAATCCGGGCAGCTGCTAGGCGCCGAGCGCCGCCCGTCCCGCCCACACCGCATGCGTGCCGCTGCTGATCTTGTGGGGCAGGGCGATGCGGCAGGCCGGCTGCATGGTCTTGGCGTCGACCACCAGGCACTCGGACGTCCCCCGGTTCTCGTCGATGATGAAGCTGACCAGGTAGCCGTCGTCCTCATCGACCGCGCCGACGCGCGGCGCGAACGGGGCCTCGCTGGCGTAGCGGCCGGGCTCCAGCGGCAGGGTCCAGCTGACGCCGGTCTCCAGGTCGTGCTTGACGAAGCCGTTGAACAGGAACCAGCCCGGCTTGGCGGTAGTGGAATAGGCGTAGCGGTAGGGCCGCCCGGCATAGGCCTGGTTGAACATGCCGAACTCCAGGATGCGCTCGTCCAGCCGCTGTTCGACGGTCTCGCCGGTGGCCAGGTTGAAGCGCCAGCGGTGCAGCTTCGGCCGGAAGCTGTGCTCGTCCAGATAGGCCATCAGGTGGCCGTGGCCCTCGGGCGCGTCCTCCAGCGGGCGCGGCGTGGGGTTCTCCTGGAAGTAGCCGTCCAGCACGATCTCGTCGCCGTCCTCGTACGCATTGAGCCAGTGCAGGACGTAGGTCGGCGCGGCCTCGAACCAGCGGACCTCGCCGCCGTGGCGCGGCACGATTCCGAAGCGCGACGGCACCCCCTTGTGCAGGCGCACGGCGTGGATGTCGCGCTCCAGCAGGGCCTGGTCCCAGAACACCGGCAGGTCGTTGAGGATCGAGTAGTTGGCCGTGAACGCCATGTCGTGCGGCAGGCGCGGGCCGGGCAGGTCGATGGCCTGGTAGACGGTCCGCTTCCCCGACGCGTCGACCACGCCGTAGTGCATGTAGGGCGCGTGCTTGGAGTAGTTGAAGAACATCAACTCGCCCGTGGCCTCGTCCACCTTCGGGTGGGCCGACACGCCGTCCAACGGGGCCCAGGACGCGACGCCCAGGTTCTCCAGGGTCAGGGGATCCAGGCGATAGGCCTCGCCGCACTGGTAGAAGGTGGCGATCGCCTCGCCGCGATGGACCAGGATGTCGGTGCTGGCGGTGTCCTTCAGGCTTCCGTGCGCGCCGAAGCCGGGGCGCTTGGACGTGCCGGGCCCGTCGGCCAGCCCACCCCAGAGGCTCTCGCCGGCCTCCTGTTCGGCCTCGAAGCCGCGGGTGCGGATGAAGCGGTTGCGGTAGCTGGCCGCCCCGTTCCTGAACTCGATCTGGTGGACCATGCCGTCGCCGTCGAACGGATGGTAGCGGCCCAGCGGCTGGTGGACGGGGTTCTCGGTGTTGCGCAGGTAGACGCCGTCCAGGTCGGCCGGGATCGCACCCTCCAGCACCTCCAGGTCGACCGCATCCACCTCCTCGTGCAGCGGCGTCCAGGCCCCGGTCATGTACGGATGGTTGGTCGGCTGGAGCGAGGTGCGGACCGGCGGCAGGCGCCTAATCTGCGTGGCGATCTTCATGGCGGGCTCCCTGGCGTCTTGGCGCGAGCTTAGGAATGCAAGTCTCGTTGTGCAAGTGACTGAAAAGGGGATTGCGCCGACGCGGGCCGCCGTTCTTTCGTCACGCCGGCGGTCCAGCTGATACAAGACGCCGCCGAGTGAGATTGACCATGCCCCTGGACGCCCCGCCTGCCCTTGAAGCGCCCGCCCCCGAAGCGCCCGCCGTCGAGCAGGTGATCGTCACCGCCGCCCGCCTGCCGCCCGCCGCCGCCGAGGCGGCCTTCTCGTCGGTGCATCTGGGCGAGCGCGACCTGGCCCGGACCCAGCGGGTGGACGAGGCGGTGGGCCAGACGCCGGGCGTCTCGCTGTTCCGCCGCACCTCCAGCCTGTCGGCCAATCCGACCACCCAGGGGATCAGCCTGCGCGCCATCGCCCCGTCGGGCGCGGGGCGGGCCCTGGTCACCCTGGACGGCGTGCCGCTGAACGACCCGTTCGGCGGGTGGGTGATCTGGTCGCAGCTGGCGCCGGAGTCGCTGAGCGGCGTGGACATCGTGCGCGGGGCGGGGGCGGGGCCCTACGGCGCCGGCGCCCTGACCGGCGTCATCGACCTGAAGGAGCGCGACGCGGGCGTCGCCGGCGACGTCTCGCTGGGCGAGCTGGGCAGCGAGCGCGCCTCGGCCGCCGCCACCTCGACCTTCGGGCGGTTCGAGTTCACGGGCGCGGCCTTCTACGACAAGTCCGACGGCTACGTGCCGGTGCGCGGGGCCCAGCGCGGCGCGGCCGACACCCGGACCGACCTGGAGGCCAAGAGCATCTCCGGCCGCATCGACCTGGCCACGGGCCTGGGCCTGCTGTCGCTGCGCGGCGGCTTCTTCGAGGAGGACCGTGGCGCGGGCCTGGCCGGCGCGCGCGCCAACGCCTCGGGCAACGTGTTCAGCGCCACCCTGGTCAAGGCCCCGCGCGGCGAGGCCCTGGGCTGGAAGCTGCAGGCCTGGCGGCGGACCAGCGACCTGTTCAACAGCTCGGTCGCCGTGGCGGCCGACCGCTCGTCCACCACGCCGGCCAACAGCCAGGACAAGACCCCGGCCACCGGCTGGGGCCTGAACGGCGCCCTGCGCCAGAAGGTCGGCGGGCTGGAGTGGGAGCTGGGCGCCGACGCCCGCCTGAACGACGGCGAGGAGCGCGAGCGCTACAGCTATTCGGGCGGGACCTACACCCGCAACCGCGTGGCGGGCGGCAAGACCTCGGTGGTCGGCGCCTATGCCGACGGCTCGTGGACCACCGGCCCGTGGCTGGTGGCCGGCGGCCTGCGGCTGGACCACTGGGAGACCACCGACGGCTTCCGCGTCGAGCGCAACGCCCTGACCGGCGCGGTGCTGCTGGACCAGCGCCCGGCCGACCGCGACGGCGAGGTGGTCAGCGGGCGCCTGGGCGTGACGCGCGACCTGGGCCACGACGTGACGGCGCGCGTGGCCGGCTACACCGGCTTCCGCCCGGCCAGCCTGAACGAGCTCTACCGCCCCTTCCGAGTGGGCAACGACGTTACCGAGGCCAATGCCGGCCTCAAGCCCGAGCGGCTGGAGGGGCTGGAGGCGGGCCTGTCGCGCAAGGGCGCAAAGGGCTTGATCGAGGCCACGGCGTTCTGGAACCGGATCGACGACCCGATCGTCAATGTCACCCTGGGCGTGGGGCCGGGGACCTTCCCGATCGGCGGCTTCATCCCGGCCGGCGGCGTGCTGCGCCAGCGCCAGAACGCCGGCTCGATCGACGCCGTCGGGCTGGAGGGCCGGGCCGAACGCAAGGTCGGGGTCGTGACCCTGACCTCGGCCTTGTCGGTCACCGACGCCCGGGTGGACGGCGGTTCGACCGCGCCCCAGCTGACCGGCAAGCGCCCGGCCCAGGCCCCGGTCTGGAGCGCCACGGCGGGCCTCTCGGCCGACCTGACCGAGACCCTGGTCCTGGCCACCGACCTGACCTGGGAGGGCAAGCGCTTCGAGGACGACCTCAACAGCCGCGTGCTCGACCCGGCGTACCGCCTGGACGCGCGGCTGGACTGGCGCGTGCGGCCGCTGGTGACGGCCTACGTCGCGGGCGACAACCTGCTGGACGCGGACATCCAGACCTCGCGGACGGCCGACGGGGTCCCAGGCTATGCGGCGCCGCGGATCGTGCGGGTGGGGCTGCGGGTGGCGATCTGAGGCTAACCCACTTGCCCCCACCTGACCGCTACGCGGTCTGTCCGCCCCCATAGGGGGCGGAGCCTCGCGCGGCGCCGGCTACAGCGCTCTTCCCCCTCTGGGGGAAGACGACCGCGAAGCGGTCCGTAGGGGGCAAGTGTTCAGCGCACCGGCTTGCCCCGGAACACCACCTTCGCCCCCTTCTGCACGGCCGCGCCCAGCTCCGCCGCGTCCCAGTTCGTCAGCCGCACGCAGCCGTGCGAGGCCCGCTTGTTGACCAGGCGCGGGTCGGGCGTGCCGTGGATGCCGTAGGTGTCCTTGGTCAGGTCGATCCAGGTGGAGCCCACCGGATTGTTCGGCCCGGCCTTTATGGTCAGCTTGCCCGTCGGCTTGCCGAAGGTCAGGCGCGTGGGGTCGTAGGTGTAGGTCGGGCGGGGGGCCACGGTGTTGACCGCCCATTCGCCGACCGGGGCCGGGCGCTCGGTGCTGCCCACCGTGGCCGGATAGACCGCCAGCAGCCGGTCGCCGTCGGCATAGGCCTTCAGCGTGCCCTTGGCGTTGTCGATCTCGATGCGGGTGACCTTGCCGTCCAGGCCGTCGGGACCCAGGGCCGCGACGACGATGGTGGTCCCGGCCTTGGAGAAGTCGACGCCGGGATTGAGGGCCTGCAGCAGCGGCTCGTCCATGTGGAACTTCTCGGCCAGCAGCTCCAGCGGCGTGCCGTAGCCGAGGGCCGGCAGCTTGGCCATGGCCTCGTAGTCGTCCTTGGGGATGTCGGGCGTGAACGGGCCGGCCACGTCCTCGGCGGTGATCACATAGTCGGTCAGGGCCGGCGCGCTGTCGGCGACCAGGGCGTCCCAGGTGGCGGGGCTCAGCTTGCCGTCGACCGTCAGGCGGTGGGCCTCCTGGAAGGCGCTGAGCGCCAGGGTCAGGTTGCCGCCCTCCTGGCCGTCGATGACGCCGGGCGAGAAGTGGGCGCGGTCCAGCAGCACCTGGGCGCGGGCCAGATAGGCCTGCTTGGCCTCCGGCGTCGTGGCGGCGGGGTCGAAGGCGGCGGCGTTCACGGCCTGGGCCAGGGGCGAGGGGGCGGCCGGGGCCGGGGCGGGCGGGGCGGCGACCAGCGGCGGCGGCGTCTGCGGCGCGGGCGCGGCGGCGGGCTTGGATGCGGCCGGCTTCTGCTGTTGCGGGGCGGGGTCGGAACAGGCCGTCGTGGCCGCCAGGCAGCCGAGCAGAAGGACGACGGGACGCAAGGGCAGGGGCATGTAACAACTCCGAGGCGGGAACGCCTTGCCCCTCTCAAGCCTTGAGCCATGGCGAAGTTCCACTGCTGCCCCCTGGGGGCGAGGAGCCCCGATTGAAGATTCTGCGTCGGCTGATCTGGGTGCTGGGCGTCCTGCTGGTGCTGGTCGTCGCCTTCTCGGTGTGGGTGATGTGGCCCAATCAGCGGCCCGCGCCGGCCATGCCGCCGCCGTCGGTGTCGGCCGCCCGCGAGCCGCTACAGTACGAGCCGCCGACCTACCTGCCGTCCAACGATCCGCCGGCCAGCCCGAGTTTCGCGCCGACCGGCGGGACGCCCGAGGCCTGCGACGCCGGCGGCGCCTCGGCCAGCGCCGCCCCGGTCAACGCCGCCTCGCTGACCACCCTGGTCTGGACGCCGTTCGGCCGTCCCGAGACCGGCTGGGAGATCTACGCCCCCCGCGTCGCCCACGAGATCCAGACGACCTGCGCGCCCGGCTCGCCCCGCTTCGCCGCCGCCCTGGCGCGCTGGCAGGGCGGCCATGGTCTGAAGTCGACCGGGACGTTCGATCCGGAAACCTTCCAGGCGATGCTGGTGCGCTGGCACCGGGCGCGGCCGTTCGTGAAGGTCAACGGCGAGGGGATCTGCCCCGGCGCGCCGGCCGTGAGCCTGCTGTCCACGGCCGGTCCCCAGGAGAGCTACGGCGGCAAGACGATCCAGCTGCGCCCCGGCGCGTTGGACGCCTATCGCCGGATGGTCGCCGAGGCCAAGGCGGCGGGCGTGGCCCGCGACCCGCGCGCCCTGACCATCTTCTCCGGCTTCCGCGACCCGCTGGCCGACGCCGCCCGCTGCGCCCGCGACAACAACTGCCAGGGCGTGTCGCGCACCATCTGCTCGGCCCACCGCACGGGCCTGGCCCTGGACATGTTCATCGCCGCCGCCCCGGGCTTCGGACCGGACTCCAGCGCCGACGCCAACCGCCTGGCGATGGCCCGGTCGGACCTCTATCGCTGGCTGGTGGCCAACGCGGGGCGGTTCGGCTTCGTCAACTATGCGTTCGAGCCCTGGCACTGGGAATGGACGGGCGAGCCGATGCTGCCGGGCGTGCCGATCAACAGCCTGCCGTTGGCGGGGTCAGGCCGTCCGGGCGATCCGCTGCTGACGCCGCCTCCGGCGCCGGCCCCCGCAACCGCAGCGCCCAAGCCGCCGCCGAAAGCGTCTCCGCCGTCCAAGACCCCGAAACAGGGCGCGGCGAAAACCCGGTCATGAAACCTCCCGAATTCGTGGACATTGTCTGGACGACAGCCAGCGTACACAGGGAGTCATGAGCTTCACCGCACCGCGTTTGCCCGATCGCCGCGCGTTCCTGGTCGGCCTGCTGCTGGCCGGCCAGGCCGCCGCCGCGCCGCGAATCCAGCCGAGGCTGCCGCCGAAACCCCCGGTCGTGACGGTGCTGGGCGACTCCATCACCTCGGGGTTGGGCGTTCCGGCCCAGGCCGCCATGCCGGCCCAGCTGCAGGCGGCCCTGACCCGGATGGGCGTGGTCGCCCAGGTGCGCGCCGCCGGCGTGCCGGGCGACACCAGCGGCGGCGGCCTGGCGCGGGTCAACCGGAGCGTCCCGCCGGACACCGCCCTGTGCGTCGTGGCCCTGGGCGGCAACGACCTGCTGCAGGGGATCGAGCCCCGGGTGACCAAGGCCAATCTGCGCGCCATCCTGCAGAGCCTGCGGGACCGGCGGATCGGGGTCGTGCTGGTCGGGGTCGGCGCGCCAACGCTGTTCGGGGCGGGCTACGCGCGCGAGTTCAACGCCGTCTATCCAGCCCTCGCGCGGGAGTTCTCGGCGCCGCTCTATCCCAACATCCTGGCCGGGGTGGGCGGCTCGCGGCAGCTGATGCAGGGCGACGGCATCCACCCCAACGCCGCGGGCGCGCGGGTCATCGGCGACCGGCTGGCGCCGCTGGTGGCCCAGGCGCTGCGGTCGATCCAGACCGCCGCTAGGTGAAGAACTCCACTGCCACCAGCACCACGCCGGCGATCCACACCGTCTCGAACACCATCAGGGCCACGGGCCGCCAGCCGGCGGTCATCAGGTCCTTGAACGAGGTCTTCATGCCCAGGCCCGCGATGGCGGTGACCAGGCACCAGCGCGAGACCTCGTTGGCCGCGTCTGTGACCGGCTTGGCCAGCCAGCCCAGGCTGTTGATGACGACCAGGGCCGCGAAGCCGATCAGGAACAGCGGCACGGTCGGCTTGGCGCCGCCGCTCGCGCCGGGACCCATCCGCGCCACGACGAAGGCGATGGTGAAGACCACCGGCAGCAGCATGGTCACCCGCAGCAGCTTCACATAGGTGGCCACGTCGCCGGTGTGCGGCGAGATCATGTAGCCGGCGCCGACCACCTGGGCCACGTCGTGGATCGTGCCGCCCAGGAAGACCCCCGCCCGGGTGTGGTCCAGGTGCAGGGCCGCCGTCAGCAGCGGATAGGTGATCATGGCGATGGTCGACAGGGCCGTGACCGTGACGACCGCCAGGATGGTGTCGCGTTCTGCGTCCTTGCCGCGCGGCAGGACCGAGGCGATGGCCAGGGCCGCCGAGGCCCCGCAGATGCCGACGGCGCCGCCCGACAGCACGCCGAAGCTGGAGCGCAGGCCCATGCGCTTGGCCACGAACGCGCCCAGGGCGATGGTCGAGCCGATGCCGACGATGACCATGATGATCGGGGTCAGGCCCAGGCCCAGGATCTGGCTGGCGGTGATCCGCGCGCCCAGCAGGGCCACGCCGAAGCGCAGGACGGCCTTGGACGAGAACTCGATGCCGGGGATGCAGCGGCCTTCCTGGTGCAGGAAGTGGAAGGTCATGCCGAACAGCAGGGCGAACAGCATGACCGGCGCGCCGTAGTGCTGGGCCAGCCACTGCGAGGCCAGGGCGATGGTCACCGCCACCAGCACGCCGGGATAGAGCTTCAGCAGGGCCGCCTGGCCTGGGAAGCCGGCCTTGGTCTTCGTCGCGACGGCGGGCTCGGGCCGCGACAGCCCCTCCATGCCTTCGAGCGACTGGAAGAGCGCCCGCGCCGCGGCGGTGTCGGTGTCGAGGTCGGAATTCATCGTCTGGCCCTGGAGCGGCGAGTCGCGCCGGTCGGATGATCGAGACCACGATGCGGAAGGCGGGTACAGGCCAAAAATAAACCCCTCGCCGCTGGGGCGAGGGGTTCGGCTTGGCCTTCAAGGGCGAAGACGAGGGTTAAAGCTCCCGCCCGCCGCTGACGATCGGTTCGGGCTGGTGGCCGTGACCGGGGACCGCGTGGCTGGGCGCGCGCTTCTGGTGCTGGAACAGCTTGTCGATGATCTTGCCCGACCAGTTCTTCAGCATGTCCATGAACACGAACACCACGGGGATGTAGAGCAGGGACAGGAAGGTCGAGGTGATCAGGCCGCCGATCACCGCGATGGCCATCGGGGCCCGGAACTCGACGTCGGCGCCGAAGCCGACCGCCACCGGCATCATGCCCGCGCCCATGGCGACGGTGGTCATGATGATCGGCCGGGCCCGCTTGTGGGCGGCGTCCAGCAGGGCCTCGCGGCGGGTCATGCCGCCCTTCATCGCCATGATCGCGTACTCGACCAGCAGGATCGAGTTCTTCGCGGCGATGCCCATCAGCATCAGGATGCCGATCAGGGTCGACATCGAGAAGCTGGAGTGCGCCAGGACCAGCAGGGCGAAGGCGCCGCCGATGGCCAGGGGCAGGGCGGCCATGATGGTCACCGGATGGGCGAAGCTGCGGAACAGCAGCACCAGCACGACGTACATCAGCAGGATGCCGGTGATGAAGGCGGCGGCGAAGCCGGTCAGCATCTCGGCGATGAACTCGGCGTCGCCGGCCGGAGCCTCCTTCACGCCGGGCGGCAGGTTCTTGACCGACGGCAGGGCGTGGACGGCCTTGGCCGCGTCGCCGACGACGATGCCGTCCAGCTCGGCGGTGATCTCGGCCACCCGCGAGCGGTCCTGGCGCGAGATCTGCGACGGACCGGCGCCGAAGCGCACGTCCGCCACCGCGTTCAGCGGCACGGCGCCGCCGTGGCTGGACGGGACCTTGAGGGTCTCGAGCACCGACATGTTCTCGCGCGCGTCGTCGGTCAGGCGCAGACGGATCGGCACCTGGCGGTCGCCCAGATTGTACTTGGGCAGGGACTGGTCGATATCGCCGATCGTGGCCACGCGCACGGCCTGCGAGATCGCGCCGGCCGAGACCCCGGCCCGGGCGGCCTGGTCGGGCTTGGGCGTGACGATGATCTCGGGACGGGCGATGGCCGCGGTGTTGACCACGTTGGCCAGGCCCTTGACGCCGCGCATCTGGGCCTCGACGGCGCGGGCCGCCGCTTCGAGCTGCGGGCCGTTGTCGCCGATCAGGCGCAGGGTGTAGCTGGAGCCGTCGCTGGGACCGCCGCCGTTGTTGCTGCCCGCGCCGATCCGCGCGCCGGGGATGGCCTTGAACTGGTCGACCATCTGGCGGCTGAAGTCGCGCTGGCTGATCCGCTGGCCTTTCGGCACCAGGTCGGCCGTGACGCGGGCCTGGTTGACGCCGTCGCTGCCGACCGAGGCGTAGACCCCGGTCACCTCGGGACGGGCCTCCAGCTCGCGGGTCATCTGCATGACGACCGCGTCGGTCTCGTCCAGGGTCGCGCCCGGGGGCAGCTCGACGCTGAACGGCGCGCGGCCGCGGTCGGCCGCCGGCTGGAACTCGAACGGCAGCTTCCCGGCCAGCAGGAACGAGCCGACCAGGATCGGCAGGGCCAGCAGGGCCACCTTGATCTTGTTGCCCAGGGCCCAGTTCAGGGCCTTGAGGTAGGGCGCCATCCAGAACGGATCGGTGTCGGGCTTGTTGTGGGCCTTCAGCATGTAGGCGCCCATCAGCGGCGTCAGCATGCGGGCGACCAGCAGCGAGAACAGCACCGAGATGCAGGCCGCGAGCGCGAAGGCCTTGAAGAACTGGCCGACGATGCCAGGCATGAAGCCGACCGGCGCGAACACCGCCACGATGGTGAAGGTGGTGGCCACGACGGCCAGGCCGATCTCGTCGGCCGCCTCCATGGCCGCGTCGTAGGGTGATTTGCCCCCGCGCATGTGCCGGACGATGTTCTCGATCTCGACGATGGCGTCGTCGACCAGGATGCCGACGGTCAGCGACAGGGCCAGCAGGGTCACGCCGTTCAGCGATTGGCCCAGCGGCGCCATGACCGCGAAGGTCGGCAGCAGCGACAGCGGTATGGCCACGGCCGCCAGGAACGTCGCCCGCCAGTCGCGCAGGAACAGCAGCACCACCAGCACGGCCAGCAGGGCGCCCAGGCCCAGGGCCTCGAGCGAGGCGTAGTAGCTCTGCTCGATGTACTTCACGTTCGAGGTCAGCTCGACGATCTTGATCTCGGGATGGGCCTTGTCGAGCTTCTCGACTTCCTTGCGGACCTTCTCGGCGACCTTGACCTCGCTGGCGCCGCGCGAGCGGACCATGTTGAAGGTCACGACTTCCTGGTTGTCGAAGCGCGCGCGGTTGCGCGGCTCGGCCCAGCGGTCCTCGACGTCGCCCAAGTCGCCCAGGCGCACGGTCTCGCCGTTGCCCAGCTGGACGCGGGTCTCGCGCAGCTGATCGACCGAGCCGGCCGCGCCCAGGGTGCGGATGGCGCGCTCGGAGCCGGAGACGGTGACGCGGCCGCCGGGCAGGTCGGCGTTGGCCGACTGCAGGGCCTGGCTGACCTGGGCGGCGGTGACGCCGCGCGCGGCCAGGCGGTCGGGGTCGAGGGCCACCTGGATCTCGCGGCTGACGCCGCCCTGGCGGTTGACCTGGCCGACGCCCTTGATGGCCAGCAGGGCGCGGCTGACGTCGTTGTCGACGAACCAGCTGCGTTGTTCCGGCGTCAGGGTCGGGGCCTGGACCACGTAGGTGATCAGGGCGTCGCCCGAGATGTCGATCCGGGTGACGTTGGGGATCTGCATGTCCTGCGGCAGCGAGCTCTGCAGGTTGGCCATGGCGTTGCGGACGTCGTTGGTCACCCGCTCGTGGTCGACGCCCAGCTCGAACTCGATGAAGGTCGAGGAATAGCCGTCGCCGACGGTGGAGCTGATGTGGCGCACCTGGCCAAGGCCCGCGATCGAGTCCTCGATCAGCCGGGTGACCTGGGTCTCCAGCTCGGTCGGGGCCGCGCCGGGGCGCGAGGCGTTGACCACCACGAAGGGCAGGTCGACGTCCGGATTGTCGTTGATCCGCATGCTGGTGAAGCCGCCGATCCCCGCCAGGGTCAGCAGCAGGAACAGCAGCATCACGGGGATCGGGTTCTTGATCGCCCAGCGGGAAATGTTGTTCATCGCCGGCCCCTAGCGCTTGGCCGCGACGGCCACGGCGGGCGGCGCGGCGTGGGCGGACGAGCCGGCGACGCGCACGGCGTCGCCTTCGCCCAGGAAGCCGGCGCCTTCGACCACGACCCGCTCGCCGGGGTTCAGCCCGTTGGCGGCCGTGCGGTCGGTGTTGCGGGCCAGGATCTCGATGCGGCGGAACTGCACGTGGTTGCGGGCGTCGACCACGAACACGCCGGGCTGGTTCTGGCGATACAGGATCGCGGCGGTCGGGATGGTCGGGGCCGGTTGGGCGCCGGCGGCGATCTGGGCGCGGGCGAACATGCCCGAGCGGAAGCCGCTGCCGGGCGCCAGGCTGATCCGGGCCAGGCCGACGCGGGTCTGGGTGTTCACCTCGGAGGTGACGATGCGGATCGTCCCGGTGGTCTGGCCCACCTGGTCGGAGGTGACCGTGGCCGGCATGCCGGCGCGCAGGGCCAGCAGGTCGGCTTCGGGGATCTCGGCGTCCAGCTCCAGGCGGCCGTCGCGGACGATGCGGAACAGCTCGGTCCCGGGCGAGATGATCTGGCCCTTGGTGACGCTGCGGCGGCTGATCAGGCCGGAGACCGGCGCGCGGACCACGGCCTGGCCCAGCCGGGCGACGGTCTCGCCGTAGGCGGCTTGGGCCGCGGCGACCTGGGCGATCGCGGTCTGCTGGCGCATGGTCGCGGTGTCGAGCGCCGAGGCGGCCAGATAGCCCTTGGCCTGCAGTTCGCGCGAGCGGTTCAGGGCGGCCTGGGCCTCGGCCAGGGTGGCCTTGGCGGAGGCCACCGAGGCCTCCTGCTGGCGGGCCTGGGCGCGCAGCATGGTGTCGTTCATCGCCACCAGGACCTGGCCCTGGCGCACGACCTGGCCTTCTTCGGCGTTGACCGACACGGCGGTCAGGCCGCCGGTCTCGGCGCCGACGGGCACTTCTTCCCAAGGCGTGACGGTGCCCGAGGCGTTGATGATGCGCGGCAGGGCCTGGACGTTCACCACGGCGACGCTGACGGTCTGGCTGGCGGCCTGCGAGGGCTTGGGCGTCTTGGCCTTGGCCTTGTCGCCATGGTCGCACGCGGACAGCCCCAGGGCGCCGATGCAGAGCACCACGGGTAACGCAGTCGAACCCACGCCGCGTTGTTTGATCCGTTGATGCACGACCACCTCAGCTCCGATTATTTGAACAGCCAGACGCCTTCTAACCGAGAAACGCTGTTCACCGGATTAAATGATCGTAAGGCGACGCCTGGAGGTCAGGCCAAACCGTCCGGGCGAGGCTTTTCCCGCCGGCCGGCGTTCCAGGCGCCGACCAGAAGGGCGCCCATAACCAGATAGCTGAGCAGGCTGCCGGCCACGTAGTAGGCGCGGGGGATGATCTGCTTGTCGATCGCGGCGGCCAGGTGGACCAGGGCGGCGACGCCCTGGAAGGCCGCGGCGGCCATGGTCCACCAGCGGTCGGAGGTCAGGGCCAGATACAGCAGGACCAGCAGCAGCAGGACGTCGACCATCAACACGCCGCCTTGGGCGCCGAGGGTCTGGCTGTCGTCCTGGACGAGGGGGCTGGCGAACCAGGCGGCGGCCATCGCCGCGGCGGCGACCCGTTCGACCCAGCGACCGCGCCAGACGGCGAGCCCGCAACAGGTCAGCAGCACGGCGAGGCTGAACAGCTGGTCGAGGGTCTGGACGTACATCGGGGCGTTTCTTGGCGGGTTCCGGCGGCGCGTCGGACCGCCAGCTTAACCTGATCCGGGATCGAAGCCGATCCGGCCGGAAACAATCTGCCAGTTCGCGGGCCCGATCACATGTGGGGGTGCATGATCGGGCCCGCGGCGCGAGGCCTGAGGGGGGAGGGTTCAGGCGACTTCGCGCGCGGTCGGCACCGCCCGCAGGCTGCCGATCAGGCTGGGGGGCGGCTTCTTGCCGCCGCCGCCGAAGGAAACGGCCGACAGGCCGATGTCGTGCTGGGCCTTGCTGAGGCCCTGGTGGGTTTCGAGGATGTTCTGACGGGCCACGCCCAGGGCGCGCATGGTCTCGATCGCGCTGATCAGGGCGTCCTGGCCGACCATCACCGACAGGTTCGCGGCTTCCCGCGAGGCCGGCATCAGGGTGGTCAGGGCGGCGGTGCTGGCGATGGCCGCGTCGATCGCCTTCTCGGCGGCGAACAGGGCTTCGGCCACGGCTTCGGCGGCGTGACGACGTTCCTTGAGCATGACGGTTCTCCTCGCGCCGCGGGAGGGCGGCGCGTCATCTGGGGTGGAGGCGTGGAGAGCGCTCGGAAGCGGCGGTCTAGAACAGGCCCCGGAGGGCGTGCAGGCCGGCCAGCAGGGAGCCGAACGCGAAGGCGGTCGCGAGCATCATGGCGGCGATCAGGGCCAGTCGTTGGCCGACGGTCAGGTCATTGGGGCCTCCCCAATTTCCGAATGGCCGAAGCTCTCGTCCATCAGCGCGCCGGCCACGCAGAGGATCTCCCTCAGCACCATTTCCGGCGGCTTGAAATTGGCCTGCTTCCGCGTCGCGCTGACCAGGTCCGAGGCCATCAGGGCGCTCTGGGCGGTCGCCGCCAGGCTGGCGAGCTGACGTTCCAGTTCGGACCAGGTGAAGGCCGGGACCCGCTCGTCCTGCGAGTTCAGGGTCGGCCAGGCCTTGTGGAAGTTCAGGGCGTCGCGGCGCAGGCTCAGCGCCTGGTCGATCGCGTCCTTCTGGGATTCCGTGAGTGGCGGCACGTGCTGTTCCTTCCTCGATGTCGCGGCGGTCGCGGTCGGACCGCGGGACCTCGACGGGGTCGAAAGATCTGGAGGAAGGATGGGCGGGGGGCGGCGACGGAGCTAGCCCCGCCGCGTCGGACCCTGACGCGATCGGAGGGGGGGAGGCCCCCGCGGAGGCCTGGTTCCGCGGCGAGAGCAGGCGGGCCGCCTCGTAGCGGTCGGCGGCGCCCAGGCGGCGCCGCGCCTTGTCCAGGTGCCAGTCGACGGTGTGCTTGGACAGGCCGAGACGACGGGCGATCTCCTTGGAGCTGAGATGCTCGTCCACGAGGCGCAGGCAATCGCGCTCACGCGGCGTCAGTCGGTCCATACCGCTTACTGTCCGGTCCAAGCCGTCGGCCCCCGAGTTCATGGACTGATTGTATTCCGAAACCACTCTACCGCAAGGCGCGGTCAGCCCTTGGGCAGGTCCGCCGCCTCGAGGTTAGACGAAATCTTCCACAGATCGATGGCGCCCTCGGTGGCGTGGCGGTCGATTTGCGCCAGCTCCTCGGCGGTGAAGCCCAGGGTGTTCAGCGCCGCCAGCGAGTCCTCCAGCTGGGCCACGGTGCGCGCGCCGATCAGGGCCGAAGTGACGCGCGGATCGCGCAGCACCCAGGCCAGGGCCATCTGGGCCAGGCTTTGGCCGCGGGCCTTGGCGATCTCGTTCAAGGCCTTGATGCGGGCGATGTTGTCGTCGCTCAGCAGATGGCCGCCCAGCGAGCCGGCCTTGGCCGCGCGGGAGTCCTGCGGCACGCCGCCCAGGTACTTGTTGGTCAGCATGCCTTGGGCCAGCGGCGAGAAGGCGATGCAGCCCACGCCCAGGTCCTCCAGGGTGTCCAGCAGGCTGTCCTCGATCCAGCGGTTCAGCATCGAATAGGACGGCTGGTGGATCAGCAGCGGCACGCCCTCGCTCTTGAGAATGGCGTGGGCCTGGCGGGTCAGCTCGGGCGAGTACGAGGAGATGCCCACGTACAGCGCCTTGCCCTGGCGGTGCAGGTGGGCCAGGGCGCCCATGGTCTCCTCCAGCGGCGTCGTGGGGTCGACCCGGTGCGAATAGAAGATGTCGACATAGTCCAGGCCCATGCGCTTGAGGCTCTGGTCGCAGCTGGCGATCAGGTACTTGCGCGAGCCGCCGATCCCGCCGTACGGCCCCGGCCACATGTCCCAGCCGGCCTTGGTCGAGATCACAAGCTCGTCGCGGTGGGCGGCGAAGTCGGCGGCCATGACCTTGCCGAAGTTCTCCTCGGCCGAGCCGTAGGGCGGGCCGTAGTTGTTGGCCAGGTCGAAGTGGGTGACGCCCAGGTCGAAGGCGCGGCGCAGGATCGCGCGGCCGGTCTCGAACACGTCGGCGCCGCCGAAGTTCTGCCACAGCCCCAGCGAGATCGCCGGCAGGTCCAGGCCGCTGCGGCCGGTGCGGCGATAGGGCATGGCGTCATAGCGGGTGTCGGCGGCGACGTAGGGCTTCTGCACGGCGAGGGTCCTGGGGAGAGGATACGGAAGCGGGATGGATGGCGCGAAACGGGGTCCTTGTCATCCGTCACGATCCGTTGTCGCGCCCCTCGCTTTCCGGGATGACAACGTTAGTGGTTATTTCGGAACCAGCGCGTCGTGGATCGGCGTCACCCAGGCGTCGGCCTTGATGTCGTAGGCGATGAAGTCGCTGTCGAACTGCCAGTAGGACCAGGCCCAGCCGCGCGCCTCGGCCTCGCGGGCGGCGGCGGCGGTGTAGGCGGCGCGCGAGGCCATGTCGCCCCTGTCGTAGGCCCCGAACTCGCCCAGCAGCATCGGCCGGTCGTTGGCCTTGGCCCAGGCCTGGACGCCGTCGAAGTCGGCCTTCATCCGCGCGCGCTCGGCGGGCGCCCCCCAGGTGACGCCGGTCTTGGGCGTGTCGGGATTCCACGCCGCGCCCTGGTGGGTGAACTCCATGGGCAGGTAGTAGTGGACCGTCGCGATCAGGTGGCGGTCGCCCTGCGGCAGCTTCAGCTGATCCAGGTGGCTGATGTTGTTCCAGAAGGCCGGGCCGACGATCACGTTGCGGGTCGGGTTGCTGGCGCGGACCACCGGCAGGAGCTCGGCGATCCAGGCGTTCCACAGTTCGTCGGTCAGGCCCTTGTTCGGCTCGTTCAGCAGCTCGAACACCACGCCGTCGGGCGCGTCCTTGTAGCGTTCGCCGACCTGCTTCCAGAAGGCGACCAGCTTGGGCTTGCAGGTGGCCGGATCGTTGCCGCAGTCGCCGAAATTGTGCTCGTCCAGGATGACGGTCAGCTTCTGGTCCAGGGCGGCCTTGACCACCTGGTCCAGGGTGGCCAGCCAGGCCGGGTCCAGCCGGTTGTCGGCGTCCATGTGCGAGAAGGCGTGCAGGTTCAGCCGCACCGCGTCGAAGCCGCCGTCCTTGATCACCTTGAAGTGGCGCATCTGGAAGCGGGCCTTGGCCGGGTCCTTCCAGATCGGGTCGTAGCCCAGGACGTTGATCCCGCGGGTCATGGCCTTGACCTGGTCCCGGGCCGGGATCTCGCGCGCGGCGGCGGGCGAGGCGGCCAGCGACGACAACAGCGCGCAGGCGGTCAGGGCGGCCGCGAGGGCCTTGAGGGACTTGGGCATGGCGTTTCCTCGAGCCTCTGCGGGCTTTGACGTGACAACGCTGTCAACATCGCCCGGAAAACGCCGGCGCGCAACGCCCGAACGGCCTTCGATGTCAGGCGTCGCGGCGGGCTTCCACCGACTCTGTGTCGGGCGAGGCGGCGCGGATCAGTTCCAGCACGTCGACGATGATCACCTGCATGGCCTTCTGGGCCGCCACGGCGTCGCGGGCCATGATGGCGTCGGCCACGTCCTCGTGCGACGGGATCGAGGCGGTGCGGCCCTTGATGCGGTTGGTGAAGCGGATCGAGATGCGCAGGGCGGTGTTCACCAGCTCGTGCAGGTCGCGATAGAACGGGTTCTTGGTGGCGTTGAGGATGGCCACGTGGAAGGCGATGTCGGCCGACAGCGGGTCGTCCTCGCCGCCGGCGGCGGCCTTCATGCGGTTCAGCGCCTTGCGGATGCCTTCCAGCCCGGTCTCGTCGGCGTTGCGGGCGGCCAGGGCGGCGGCGGCGGGCTCGATGCCCAGACGCATCTCGGTGAACTCGGCCAGCAGGCGCAGGCTGAACTTGCGCTCCAGCATCCAGCGCAGGACGTCGGGGTCCAGCAGGTTCCACTCGGTCTCGGGCTCGACCACGGTGCCGTGGCGGGGGCGGGCGCTGAGCAGGCCCTTGGCCGTCAGCATCTTGACCGCCTCGCGGGTCACGGTGCGGCTGGCGCCGAACTGCTTGGACAGTTCGCCTTCGGTGGGGAAGCCGATCGTGGCGTATTCGCCGGTGACGATGGCCTGGCCCAAGGACTCGACGAGTCCATAGGTCAGACTGAGGCCCGGCTGCGTACGGATCACCAAGTTGTCGCCCCCAAAACGCTTCTTGAAATCGGTCGTCGTCTGAATAGGTCTGACCTTGTGTAGCGTGCTTCGTTCACGCCCGGAACAATCATGTCAAAGACGAAAGCCCCGCCACGCTCGCGTGACGGGGCTTTGCGCTTCAGACATGCGTGGACACCGGTGGACACGCCGTCGGCGACGTCACCACCAGGTGGCGTAAAGCGCGATCAGGATCACGATCACGCCCAGTCCGGCGATGTTGAAGCCGGTGGTGGTCTTGTAGCTGACCCCCTCCAGCGACACGACGTTGACCTCCTTCTTCTGGGGCGCGACCAGCGAGACGAGGACGGCGGCGGCCAGGGCCAGGAGGAAGACCAGACCGACGCGGTTCATGAAGGGCATGTCGGGCATGCCGAACTTCAGGGCCAGCGACAGGATCACCGAGCCGGCCGTGGCCACCAGGGCGCTGGCGGTGGTGGCGCGCTTCCAGAACAGGCCCAGCATGAAGATCACCACGATGCCCGGGGTGAAGAAGCCCGTGTACTCTTGGATCCGCTGGAACACCTGGTCGGCGCCGCCCAGCAGGGGTCCCGCCGACACGATGCCGACGAGCACGGCGACCACGGCGGTGATGCGGCCCACCAGCACCAGGTGCTGTTCCGACGCGTCCTTCTTGGCCTTGGCGTAGATGTCCAGGGTGAAGATGGTGGCGATCGAGTTGATCTTGGCGGCCAGCGACGCGACGATCGCCGCGACCAGGGCCGAGAACACCAGGCCCAGCAGGCCCGGCGGCAGCAGCTTCATCATCTCCGGATAGGCTTGGTCGGGCTTGGCGAGACCCGGCGCCAGGACCAGGGCGGCCAGGCCCGGAACGACCACGATCACCGGCATCAGCAGCTTCAGATAGGCGGCGAAGGCGATGCCCTTCTGGGCCTCCGCGATGTCCTTGGCGCCGAGCGCGCGCTGGATGATGTACTGGTTGAAGCCCCAATAGCTGACGTTCATCACCCACAGGCCGCCGATCAGCACCGACAGGCCGGGCAGTTCCTTGTAGTGCGGGCTCGACTTGTCGAGGATCATCTTGAAGTGGTCGGGGAACTGGGTGGTCAGATGGGTGAAGCCGGCCACCGCGCCGCCTTCGCCGCCGATCTTGGTCAGCGACAGGTAGACGATGATCAGGCCGCCCATGACCAGCAGGGCCACCTGGACGATGTCGGTCAGGGCCACGGCCTTCAGGCCGCCCCACAGCTGATAGGCCAGGGCGAAGACGCCGATGATGATCAGGGCCTGCATCTGGTCGATGCCGGTCACCGTGTGCACGGCGATCGACCCCAGCCACAGGATCGAGGTCAGGTTCACGAAGATGTAGAGGCCCAGCCAGAACCAGGCCATCAGGTTGCGCACGCTGGGTCCGTACCGCTGCTCCAGGAACTGCGGCATGGTGCTGATGTTGTTCTTCAGGAAGATCGGCAGGAAGAACTTCCCGACGATCAGCAGGGTCAGGGCCGCCATCCATTCGTAGGAGGCGATGGCCAGGCCCAGGGCGTAGCCCGAGCCGCTCATGCCGATGATCTGCTCGGCCGAGATGTTGGCGGCGATCAGCGAGGCGCCGATCGCCCACCAGGGCAGGGCCTTGCCGGCCAGGAAGTAGTCGGTGGAGTCCTTCTTGTGGCCGCCCTTGTCGCGGGAGACCCACTGGGCCAGGCCGAAGATGGCGACGGCGTAGATCGCCAGGATGACGAAATCGATGGTTCTCACTGGGGTCCCCCCTTTGGGCCGTGTTCTTGTTCCGACGCGGACGCTCGTTACTGGGTGGTCTGTTCGGTCCAGGCGGCCACCAGGGCCTTGGCGCGGGCCCCGACCTCTTCGGCCGTGTAGCCCGGACGATAGAGCTCGCCGCCCACGCCGATGCCGGCGACGCCGGCCTTGATCCAGGGCTCCAGATTGGCCGCGCCGACGCCGCCCACGGCGTAGACGCTGACGTCCTTGGGCAGCACGTCGCGCACGGCCTTGATGTGGCCCGGGCCGAAGGTGCCGGCTGGGAACAGCTTCAGCGAGCGGGCGCCGGCCTTGACGGCGGCGAAGGCCTCGCTGGGCGTGGCGAAGCCGGGCATGACGGTCAGGCCCAGCCCCACGGCGTGGCGGATGACCTCGACGTCGATGTTGGGCGTGACGATCAGCTTGCCGCCGACGCCGGCCACCTGGTCGACGACCTCGGGCGACAGCACCGTGCCGGCCCCGCACAGGGCCTTGTCGCCGAACGCGGCGCACAGCTTGCCGATGCTAACCAGCGGCTCGGGCGAGTTCATCGGCACCTCGATGGCCTCGATCCCGGCCTCGACCAGGGCGGCGGCGATGTCGAGGACCTCGTCGGGCTTCACGCCGCGCAGGATGGCGACGATGGGGGGCGTGCTAGGCAACGACGTGTACTCCACGGGTGGGCGACAGGACCGAAAGACCGGCCAGGACGGCGGAGTCGCCGTCGACCGCCACGCTGGTCCCGCCGAAGGCGGCGATGGCCTGGGCGTAAAGGCTGCTCAGGGCGGGCGCGCCGATCAGCGAGACCTGGCCTAGGGCGCCGAACCAGTCGACCGTGGCCGCCACGTCGGCGGCCAGCAGCAGGCCCGACAGGAAGCCCATGGCGTCGGCCTTGGGCAGGCCGTCGATCAGCTGGCGGCTGCGGGTCTCGAAGATCAGGTGCGGCAGGCGCGCGGCGCCCTGCTCGCGGATGCGGGTCACGCCCAGGGCGAAGCCCTCGGCGGATTCCGGCTCATCACCCGGCGCGGCCTTGGCCAGGATCGAGTGCTCGCGCAGCAGGGCGTAGAGCTCGCCGACGGGCGCGGTGACGAAACCGGCGATGCGGCCGTCCTCGACCGCGACCCACTTGGTGTGGGTGCCGGGCAGGGCCAACAGATGGGGGCCATGCTTGAGGGCGGGGTCCAGTTCGAGGGCGCCCAGGATCTGGGTCTCCTCGCCGCGCATCACGTCCGGACCGCCCAGGGCGTTGCGGCACGACAGGCCCGGCACGATGGCCACGGGCAAGCCGTCGGCGTCGAGGTGCAGCAGCCGCTCGCGGACGTCGGCGGCGCCGGCCGGGCAGGGGGCGTAGGCCGCCTCCTGCCAGCCGTTGCGCGAGCCGACCATGCCGCACAGCAGGGCCAGGGAGGGACCGGCCTCGCGCCAGTCGCCGACCAGGTCCAGGAACGCCTCGCGCGGCGAGGCGCCGTTCAGCGCCCCGATGCCCGGTCCGTCGCGGCGGTCCAGCACGCTCTTGCCCTGGCGCAGATAGAGCCGCAGACGCGAGGTGCCCCAGTCGCCGAAGATCGTGACCGAGCTGTCCATCGGATTCATCAGTGCGATTCTCGCGTGACGACCGAGCCGCTCGACCCGACCAGGAAGTCCAGGTCCGCGCCCTTGTCGGCGCCCAGCACGTGGTCGATGTAGAGCTTGGCGTAGCCGCGCGTCGCCTTGGGCGCGGGCGGATTGGCCTTCCACTCGGCCAGACGCGCCGCCAGCTCCTCGTCCGGGATCAGCAGGTTCAGCGCGCGGGCGGGGCCGTTCAGCTCGATCTCGTCGCCGCTGCGGACCACGGCCAGCGGGCCGCCGGCGTCGGACTCGGGCGAGACGTGCAGGATCACCGTGCCGAAGGCCGTGCCGCTCATCCGCGCGTCGCTGATACGGACCATGTCCTTGACGCCCTTCTCCAGCAGCTTGGTCGGCAGGGGCATGTTGCCCACTTCCGGCATGCCCGGATAGCCCTTGGGACCACAGCCCTTGAGCACCAGGATCGAGGTCTCGTCGACCTCCAGCTCGGGGGAGTCGATGCGGGCCTTGAAGTCCTCAATGGTCTCGAACACCACGGCCTTGCCCTTGTGGCTCAAGAGCTCGGGGCTGGCGGCGCTGGGCTTGATCACCGCCCCGCCGGGCGCGAGGTTGCCGCGCAGCACCCAGATGCCGCTGTCGGGCTTCACCGGGGCTTCCAGGCCGCGGATGACCTCGGCGTTGAACACCTCGGCCTTCTCGTACTGCTCGCCGATCCGCGTACCGGAGACCGTCAGGGCCTCGGGGTTCAGGAACGGCGCCATCTGCTTCATCACCGCCGGCAGGCCGCCGGCGTAGTGCAGGTCTTCCATCAGGAAGCGGCCCGACGGCTGCAGGTCGACCAGCAGGGGCACGTCGCGCGACAGGTTGTCGAAGTCCTCCAGCGCCAGCTCGACGCCCAGGCGGCCGGCCAGGGCCAGCAGGTGGACCACGGCGTTGGTCGAGCCGCCGATCGCGGCGTGCACGCGCAGGGCGTTCTCGAAGGCGGCGCGGGTGACCACCTGCGACATGGTCAGGCCGTCGTGCACCATGCGCACGATGGTCCGGCCGGTGTGGTGGGCCATCGCCGCGCGGCGGGCGTCCACGGCCGGGATCGAGGCGTTGTAGGGCAGGCTCATGCCCATGGCCTCGACGATGGCGGCCATGGTCGAGGCGGTGCCCATGGTCATGCAGGTGCCGGGCGAGCGGCTCATGCCGCTCTCGGCCGACATGAACTCCGGCAGGGTCATCTCGCCGGCCCGCACGGCCTCGGAGAACTTCCAGACGTCGGTGCCCGAGCCGATGTCCTTGCCGCGGAACTTGCCGTTCAGCATCGGGCCGGTCGAGACGACGATGGTGGGCAGGTCGACGCTGGCCGCGCCCATCATCTGGCCCGGGGTGGTCTTGTCGCAGCCGCCCAGCAGCACGACGCCGTCGATCGGGTTGCCGCGGATCGACTCCTCGACGTCCATGGCCAGCAGGTTGCGGAACAGCATGGCGGTGGGGCGCATCTGGGTCTCGCCCAGCGACATGGCGGGGAATTCCAGCGGCAGGCCGCCGGCTTCCCAGACACCGCGCTTCACGTGCTCGGCGATGTCGCGCAGACCCGCGTTGCAGGGGGTGATTTCCGACCACGTGTTGCAGATGCCGATCACCGGCCGCCCGTCGAACACGTCGTCCGGCAGGCCCTGGCTCTTCATCCAGCTGCGATGGATAAAGCCGTCACGATCCAGCTTCCCGTAGCTGTGACCGCTGCGGAACCTGCCGCCCCCGTTTCCCTGACCCATGTTCTTCCCTGACGCCACGGACAGCGCTACTCGCGTCCGATGGAGCTTCATTTATAGTATAATAATGATGGTTGCAAACGTCGTGGATTCACAGGGGTTTGAGGCCAGCGTGGCGCAAAAGTCGCGCCCTTCGGCTCAAATTGATAGCGCTATCAATTTGGTATTGTAAGTCTCAATTATATGACTAAAGCTCCCCTCAGATCGTGTGACCGCTACCCGTGCGGCGCACGTCACCGGCGCCCTTAGAGCGCTGGGACGGATCTCATCTGGGGGAAGGAAACCGGAATGCCGCCTCGTAATTCTCGTCGCAACGTCATGTTCATGGGCGCCTCGGCGCTTGTCCTTTGCGGCGCCCTGCCCGCGGTCGCCTTCGCCCAGGCGGCTCCCGCCCCGGCCGCCGACACGGTCGAGGAAGTCGTCGTCACCGGCCAGCGCGCCGCCCTGCAATCGGCCCAGAAGCTGAAGCAGAACGCCGAGCAGCTGGTGGACTCGATCACCGCCACCGACATCGGCGCCCTTCCTGACCGTTCGGTCACCGAAGCCCTGCAGCGCGTTTCGGGCGTCACCATCGGCCGCACCGCCGACGGTCGCGACGCCGACCGCATCTCGGTCGAAGGCAGCGGCGTGCAGGTTCGCGGCCTGAGCTGGGTTCGCGGCGAACTGAACGGCCGCGACAGCTTCTCGGCCAAGGCCGGTCGCACCCTGAGCTTCGAGGACGTGCCGCCCGAACTGATGTCCGGCGTCGACGTCTACAAGAACCCCTCGGCCGACATCATCGAAGGCGGCGTCGGCGGCACCGTCAATCTGCGCACCCGCCTGCCGTTCGACAGCGGCAAGCGCATCCTGGCCTATTCGCTCGACAGCAGCTGGGGCGACCTGTCCAAGAACTGGCAGCCCAGCGGCTCGGTGCTCTACAGCAACCGTTGGGACACCAACGTCGGCGAGGTCGGCTTCCTGATCGACCTGTCGGACTCCAAGCTGTCCAGCCGCACCGACACCATCTCGGTCGACCCGTTCTTCGCCCGGACCGACCTGCAGCCCGGCAAGACGGTCTACGTCCCCGGCGGCTTCGGCTACCGCACCCTGGACTACGAGCGCGAGCGCAAGGGCATCGCGGCCGCCCTGCAATGGCGCCCGAACGACCAGTGGGACGCCAGCCTGCAGTTCCTGCGCTCGTCGGCCTCGCAGGCCTCGACCGAGCACGCGGTCGGCTTCAACGTCGGCTCGACCAACTGGCCCGCCGCCGGCACGGACTTCACCTACGATTCGAACGGCCATTTCATCAAGGGCACACTGGCCCAGAGCCAGACGGACAACACCAGCCTCGGCTCATCGACGATCGACACCCGCTACGCCGACCGCAGCTCGGTGACCTCCGACTACGCCCTGAACGTGAAGTACACGCCGAACGACAAGTGGACGTTCTCGGGCGACATCCAGTACGTCTACGCCAAGACCAAGACCGTCGATAACACCGCGTTCAACTCGCTGAACGGCAACGCCGCCCCGGCCAGCCTGGACCTCACCGGCAGCCTGCCGGTGATCACCATGAACAACGACGCGGCCTTCACGTCCAACCCGGCCAGCTACTACCTGGTCGCGGCGATGGACCACCACGACCGCAACGAAGCGGCCGAATGGGCCGAGCGCTTCGACGGCGACTACCGCTTCGACGACGGCGGCTGGCTGAAGTCGTTCCGCTTCGGCGTACGTCACACCTTCCGTCAGGCCACCACCCGCGAAACCTCGTATCGCTGGGACACGGTGGCCCCCAGCTGGTCGGCTCCGTCGATCAACCAGCTGGACGGCTATCAGGGCTATTACGGCCTGTATCCGTTCGACAACTACTTCCGCGGCAAGGCCCACCTGCCGGCGACCTTCGTCATGCCGAGCGCGGCCTTCGTGAACAACTACGGCGACACGTCGAAGCTGCTGTACCGGATCGCCCAGGCGAACGGCGGAAGCTGGTGCCCCTTCAACGGCGACTTCGAGGACCAGAGCTCGTGCGGCGGCAAGGGCAGCACCAACCACCAGAAGGAAGAGACCCTGGCGGCCTTCGGCCTGCTGCGGTTCGGCCATGACGTCTCGCTGTGGGGCGACGATCGCGAGATCGACGGCAACTTCGGCGTCCGCGTCGTCAAGACCGAAAGCGCCAGCCAGGGCCTGCAGGTCTTCACGCCGAACAGCAGCACCAGCGTTCCGGCCGCCGACCAGGCGTTCTCGAACGGCGGCAAGAGCCCGTACAAGGGCGGTCGGGACTATGTGAACGTCCTGCCCAGCCTGAACGTGCGCCTGAAGATCACGCCGGACATGTTCGTGCGCTTCGCGGCGGCCAAGGCCATCGTCCGTCCGGACTTCCAGCAGCTGCAACCGAACTACACGATCGCGCCCACCAACGGGTTCATCACCGGCGGAACTTGCTCGAGCTTCATCCCGGGCGGTTCGCAGGCCAACTGCGTCTACCAGTACACCGCCAACGCCGGTAACCCGGACCTGAAGCCCACGCGCTCGACCCAGTTCGATCTGTCGTACGAGTGGTATTTCAACTCGACCGGCAGCCTGACGGCGACGCTGTTCTACAAGGACATCTACAACTTCATCACCAACGGCTCGACCGTCATCAACTTCACCAACAACGGGGTGACCCGTCCGGTGCAGGTGATCCAGCCGTACAACGCCGGCCACGGCACCATCAAAGGCTTCGAAGTCGCCTACCAGCAGTACTTCGACTTCCTGCCGGGCGCCCTGCGCGGCCTGGGCGTGCAGGCCAACTACACCCACGTCGACAGCAAGGGCACGCGCAACGCGGCGTCCAACCCGTACGACACCAACCAGACCGGCAACATCTCGTCGCACGACGACGAGATGCCGCTCGAGGGCCTGTCGCCCAACAGCTACAACGTCGCCGGCCTGTACGACCTGGGCAAGGTTTCGGCCCGCTTGGCCTACAACTGGCGTGAGCGCTACCTGCTGACGACCACGGCCGCGAACATCAACATCCCGGCCTGGTACGACGACTACGGCCAGCTGGACGGCTCGGTCTTCTACACCGTCAACGACGCGCTGAAGATCGGCTTCCAAGCGGCCAACCTGACGAACTCCGAGACCCGGATCCTGGTCAGCTATCCCGGCCGTCCCGAGGAAGGCCTGACCAAGCACAACTGGGTCGTCGCCGATCGTCGCTACTCGATCGTCCTGCGCGGCACCTTCTAAGGTCCTGATCGCGAGACCCTGAGCGGCCCCCGTTCCGGCCCGGTCATCCGGGAAGGGGCGGGGGCCTTTTTATACGTCGCGCCGGCCGCGGAACCCGCTAGCCTGCGCGAGCACGCAACGACGGAAAATCCGCGCCATGACCGAGCAGCCGCTCAAGTTCGTCATCGTCGGGGGAGGCACGGCCGGCTGGATGGCGGCCGCCGCCCTGGCCCACGCCCTGAAGGGCCGGGTGGGCGAGATCGAGCTGGTGGAGTCCGACGAGATCGGCACGGTCGGCGTCGGCGAGGCCACCATCCCGCCGATCCAGTTCCTCAACAGCCTGCTGGGCATCGACGAGATCGACTTCGTCAAGAAGACCCAGGCGACCTTCAAGCTGGGCATCGAGTTCCGCGACTGGCGGCGGCTGGGGCACAGCTACATCCACCCGTTCGGCCCCATCGGCATGGCGATCGAGGGCGTGGGGTTCCATCACTACTGGGGGCGGCTGCGCCGTCACGGCGACACCAGCGACATCTGCGACTACGCCATGTCGGCGGTCGCGGCGCGCAAGGGCAAGTTCGTCATCGCGCCCAGCGAGCTGCCGCCCGGCGTGCCGCCGCTGGCCTACGCCTACCATTTCGACGCCGGCCTCTACGCCCGCTTCCTGCGCGACTACGCCGAGAAGCGCGGCGTCCGGCGCACCGAAGGCAAGATCGTCGAGGTCAAGCAGCGCCAGTCCGACGGCTTCATCGAGGCGGTCGAGCTGGAGGGCGGCAAGCGGATCGAGGGCGACTTCTTCATCGACTGCTCGGGCTTCCGCGGGCTGTTGATCGAGCAGACGCTGAAGTCCGGCTACGAGGACTGGACGCACTGGCTGCCCTGCGACCGCGCCCTGGCCGTGCCCTGCGAGAGCGTCGCGCCGCTGACGCCCTATACGCGCTCGACCGCCCGGACCGCCGGCTGGCAGTGGCGCATCCCGCTGCAGCACCGCACGGGCAACGGCTACGTCTATTCCAGCCCGTTCATCAGTGACGACGAGGCCGCCGCCACCCTGATGGCCAACCTCGACGGCGCGCCGCGCGCCGAGCCCCGGCTGCTGCGCTTCGTCACCGGCCGGCGCAAGCAGGCCTGGAACAAGAACGTCGTGGCCCTGGGCCTGGCCAGCGGCTTCATGGAGCCGTTGGAATCGACCAGCATCCACCTGATCCAGACGGGCGTGATGCGCCTGATCTCGCTGCTGCCCACCCGGAACCACGACCCGGCGGCGGTCGAGGAGTACAATCGCCTGTCGAAGCTCGAATACGAGCAGATCCGCGACTTCATCGTCCTGCACTACCGCGCCACCGAGCGCGACGATTCCGAGCTGTGGCGCTACTGCCGGCGGATGGCGCTGCCCGACAGCCTGACCCACAAGATCGAGCTGTTCCGCGAGCGCGGCAAGGTCGCCCGCTTCGACGACCAGCTGTTCGCCGAGCCCAGCTGGGTGTCGGTGTTCCTGGGGCAGGGCGTCGAGCCCCGCGACTACGACCGCCTGGCCGACGTGCCGCCGCTGGCCGACGTCCAGCGGGCCCTGGCCAATGTGCGGGACAAGATGAACCACATCGCCGACCGGCTGCTGACGCACGACGAGTTCATCGCCCGGCACTGCAAGGCCGATCCGATCTAGTCAGGCCTGGCGGCCCGGAAGGCTTGCCAGTCAATTATCATACTTATACTTCTGATAACGGTAACAGCGCTGTCACGCCGAGGTTCGCCTCGCGGAAGACGGCCCAGCGGGAGGCGACACTTGCGGATCCAGCATCGAGTCCGGACCGAGGGGGCGACCCGCCCTCGGCTCTTCCTGTCGGCCCTGGTCGCGGCCACGGCGCTGTGCGGCGTTCTGGCCGCCACGCCGGGCGCCGCCGCCGACCTGCCCAAACTGGTCGCCAAGGACGGCCGCCACGCCCTGATGGTGGACGGCGCGCCGTTCCTGATGCTGGGCGTCCAGGCCAACAACGCCGCCAACTACCCTTCGCAGCTGCCCAAGGTGTGGCCGGCGGTGAAGGCCATGCACGCCAACACCCTGGAGATCCCAGTCGCCTGGGAGCAGATCGAGCCGGTCGAGGGCCAGTTCGACTTCTCGTATGTCGACGTGCTGCTGAAGCAGGCCCGCGAGAACGACACCAAGCTGGTCCTGCTGTGGTTCGCCACCTGGAAGAACAACGGCCCGCAGTACGCGCCCGAATGGGTCAAGCTGGACAACAAGCGCTTCCCGCGGGTGATCACCGCCAAGGGCGAGACCCGCAACTCGCTGTCGCCGCACTTCCCGGCCACGCTGGAGGCCGACAAGAAGGCCTTCGTGACCTTGATGCGCCACCTGAAGGCGGCCGATCCGGACCACACCGTGATCATGGTCCAGCCCGAGAACGAGACCGGCACCTACAGCGCCGTCCGCGACTATTCGCCGACCGCCCAGAAGCTGTTCGAAGGCCCCGTACCCGCCCAGCTGGTCAAGGCTCTGGGCAAGAAGCCGGGGACCTGGAGCCAGGTCTTCGGCAAGGACGCCGACGAGTTCTTCCACGCCTGGTCGATCGGCCGGTTCGTCGACGAGGTGGCGGCCGCCGGTAAGCGCGAGCTGCCGCTGCCGATGTACGTCAACGCGGCCCTGCGCGACCCCTTCAACGACCAGGACCCCTACACCTACTCGTCGGGCGGCCCGACCTGGAACGTGCTGGACGTCTGGAAGGCCGCGGCCCCGTCGATCGACGCCATCGCGCCCGACATCTACCAGCGCGAAAGCGCCAATGTCCGCAAGACGCTGGAGCAGTACGGCCGCCCCGACAACGCCCTGTTCGTGCCCGAGATCGGCAGCGACAAGGGCTTCGCCCGCCACGTCTACGACGTGCTGGGCCGCCATGGGATCGGCTTCTCGCCGTTCGGCCTGGATTACACCGGCTATTCCAACTACCCGCTGGGCGCCAAGCAGGTCGACGCCGAGGCGCTGGAGAACTTCGGCGTCCACTATCGCCTGCTGGCCCCGATGGCCCGCGAATGGGCCAGGCTGTCGTTCACGGGCGACGTCTGGGGCGCCGGCGAGGCCGACGACCGCAAGGCCGAGACCCTGAAGCTGGGCGATCGCTGGACCGCCACCGTCTCGTACGGCGAATGGCAGTTCGGCTCGATCGAGGCCCCCTGGATGTCCAAGGCCGAGAAGCAGCCCAATCGCGCGGTCCCCGACGGCGGCGCCCTGATCGCCCGGCTGTCGGCCGACGAATTCCTGGTCACCGGCTATCGCGCCCGCATCACCTTCGGCTCGGCCAAGGGGGAGCGGTTCATGATGTCCCGCGTCGAGGAAGGCCACTTCGACGACAAGGGCCAGTGGGTGTTCGACCGCCTGTGGAACGGCGACCAGGTCGACTACGGCCTGAACCTGACCACCCTGCCGCAGGTGCTAAAAGTAAAGCTCGCGACCTACTGAACCCAACTTTTCAACCGCTCATCCCGGCGAATGCCGGGACCCAGATCCCGTGGCGGGACGGCTGACTGGAAGGGCGCAGAGCCCGTGGCTCCAGTCTCGAAGCCATTCCATCTGGGTCCCGGCATTCGCCGGGATGAGCGGAGATAAAAACGAGATCAAAGGGAAGAAACCGATGCGCATGCTGCCCAAGGCCCTCTTCGCCGGCCTCACGCTCTCCCTCCTGGCCTCGACCAGCGCCTTGGCCCTGGACGGCGCTTTCGAGAAGACCGCCGACGGGGTGATCGTCACCCCCGCCTCGGGGCCGGCCAAGAAGGTGCGGCTGCAGGTGATGGGCGAGCGGGTGATCCACGTCACCGCCACCCCGACCGACAGCCTGGACGTCCCGGCCAGCCTGATGGTCACCGCCAGGCCCACCGGCGCCTTCACGGTCGAGGAGGCGGCCGGCAAGGTCGTGGTCAAGGCCGGCAAGGCCACCGCCGAGGTCTCCCTGGCCAGCGGCGCGGTCAGCTTCCGCGACGAGACCGGCAAGCTGGTGCTCAGCGAGAACGGCCGCCGCCCGTTCAAGACCGAGACGATCGACGGCAAGACCTTCTACGGCGTCAGCCAGCAGTTCAATCCGGGTACGGACGAAGCCTTCTACGGCCTGGGCCAGCACCAGAACGGCCAGATGAACTACAATGGCCAGGACGTCGAACTGGCCCAGTACAACCGCGACATCGCCATCCCGTTCGTGCTGTCCACCCGGAACTACGGCCTGCTGTGGGAGAACAACGGGATCACCCGCTTCGGCGACCCGACGCCCTACGACCTGGCCTCGCGCGACCTGAAGATCTTCGACGCGGCCGGCAAGCCGGGCGGCTTCACCGCCAGGTACTATGTGGGGAACGACCTGAAGTTCACCCGCGTCGAGCCCGACATCAACTACCGCTACCTGAAGGACCTGCCCAACTGGCCGGCCGAGCTGACCGGTCCGGACAAGAAGCCGGTCAAGGGCGCGCGGGTGGTCTGGGAGGGCTCGGTCGAGGCCTCGGTCGCCGGGGTCCAGAAGTTCAAGCTCTACTCGTCCAGCTACGCCAAGCTCTCCATCGACGGCAAGGTCGCGATCGACCGCTGGCGGCAGAACTGGAACCCGTGGTTCCACAACTTCACCGCCCCGATGAAGCCGGGCGCGCGCCACAAGGTCCGCGTCGAGTGGGAGCCCAACGACGGCTATATCGGCCTGCTGCACAACAACCCGATCCCGGCGGCCGACCAGCACTCGCTGACCTTCACCTCCGAGGTCGCCCACGCCGTCGACTACTACTATGTGGGCGGCTCGGACCTGGACCAGGTGGTGGCCGGCTATCGCGGCCTGACGGGCGACGCGGTGCTGATGCCGCGCTGGGCCTACGGCCTGTGGCAGAGCCGCCAGCGCTACGAGACCGCCGACCAGCTGCTGGACGTGGTCAAGCAGTACCGGGCCCGCAAGCTGCCGCTGGACAACATCGTCGAGGACTGGCGCTACTGGAAGGACGACGCCTGGGGCAGCCACAAGTTCGACGAGACGCGCTTCCCCGACCCCAAGGGCATGATCGACCAGGTCCACGACCTGAACGCCCACTTCATGATCTCGATCTGGCCGAAGTTCTATCCGACCACGGAGCACTTCAAGGAGCTGGACGCCAAGGGCCACATGTATCACCGCAACCTCGAGCAGGGCGCGGTGGACTGGGTGGGGCCGGGCTACGCCAACTCGTTCTACGACCCCTATTCCAAGGAGGCGCGCGACATCTACTGGCGCCAGGTCAAGGACAGCCTGAAGGGCTTCGGCGTCGACGCCTGGTGGATGGACAGCGACGAGCCGGACATGCACTCCAACCTCGACATCCCCGAGCGCACCCTGCGCATGGGCCCGACGGCGATGGGACCGGGGGCCGAGTTCTTCAACTCCTATCCGCTGATCCACACCACCGGCGTGTTCGAGGGCGAGCGCGACCTGAACCCCGACAAGCGCAGCTTCATCCTGTCGCGCTCGGGCTTCGGCGGCATCCAGCGCAACGGCGTGGCCCTGTGGAGCGGCGACGTGGTGGCCCGCTGGGACGACCTGAAGGACCAGATCTCGGCCGGCGTGAACCTGTCGATGTCGGGCGTGCCCAACTGGACCACCGACATCGGCGGCTTCTCGGTCGAGGACCGCTACACCAACAAGGACCCGGCCCACTGGGCCGAGTGGCAGGAGCTGAACCTGCGCTGGTTCCAGTTCGGCGCCTTCAGCCCGCTGTTCCGCAGCCACGGGGAGTTCCCGTACCGCGAGATTTACAACCTCGCCGACGAGGGGACCGAGGTCTACAAGGCCCTGGCCTGGTACGACGAGCTCCGCTACCGGCTGATGCCCTACGTCTACACCCTGGCGGCTGATACCTATCAGCGCGACGGCAGCATCATGCGCGGCCTGGTCATGGACTTCCCGTCCGACCTGAAGGCGCGCGACGTCAACGACGAGTACCTGTTCGGCAAGGCGTTCCTGGTCGCCCCGGTGACCGCGTTCAAGGCCCGCTCGCGCGAGGTCTACCTGCCGGCGGGGGCGTCCTGGTACGACTTCGAGACCGGCAAGGCCTTCAAGGGCGGCCAGACGATCAAGGCCGACGCGCCGCTGGCGCGCATGCCGCTGTTCGTGCGGGCTGGCTCGATCGTGCCGACCACGGTGGTCCAGCAGTACGTGGGCGAAAAGCCCGACGCCCCGCTGACCGTGGTGGTCTACACGGGCGCCGACGGGACGTTCGAGCTTTACGAGGACGACGGCCTGACCAACGGCTACGCCCGCGGGGCCTGGAGCCGCATCCCGATGAGCTTCGACAACGCCTCGGGAAGGCTGACGATCGGCGCGCGGTCGGGGAGCTTCAAGGGGATGGTCGAGAACCGCGAGATCAAGGTGCGGTTCATCGGAGCCGGGGCCAAGCCGGTGGACTTCGAGGCGGTGGATCAGACGGTGGCGTACTCGGGGCGGCCGGTGGTGGTGACGCGGAAGTAGGTCAGTGGCTCACTGACTTGCCCCCACCTGACCGCTTCGCGGTCTGTCCGCCCCCGTAGGGGGCGGAGCCTTTGGCGCGGCGTCGGCGGTCGAGGCTCTTCCCCCTCTGGGGGAAGACGGTCGCGAAGCGACCCGTAGGGGGCAAGTGTTCGCCGCCGAGGCTTAGGCCTCCACCACCAGCTTCTTCACGATCAGCTCGGCCGCGTTCACCCGCTCGCCGCCCGGCTCCATCACCTCCAGGTGCACGTGGTTGGTGATGCCCGGATAGTGCTTCTGCAGGCTCTGGTCCGTGCCGATCACCTCGCCCAGGCGCACGGCCTGGCCGACCTCGACGCCGGGGGTCACGTAGAAGGCGCGGGCGATGTAGCCGAGGGCCGGGTTGCTGATCTCGACGAACTTCAGGTCGCTGGACCCGGCGTAGGCGTAGCCGATCTTGGTCACGTAGCCGGAGATCGGGGCCATCACGTCCTGGCCGGCCTTGGCCACGTAGTCGACGCCCTCGTGGTCGCGCGAGCCACCGTCGCGGCGGGCGCCGAACCGGCCGTCGCCGAACTCGTCGTGGCCGCGCGGGGCGCCGCCGGTCGGGTTGGCGAAGTCGGGCGCGCCGTCGCCGTCGATGTCCGAACCGCTCCAGACCAGCTCCTTGCGGACCGGCTTCTGCGGCTTGGCGGCCAGGTCGGCCAGCAGGCGCTGCACGGCCGGCGTGGCGTGCGGGGCGTTGTGCGGATTCTCCATCGCCGCCACCATCATCGGAGCGAAGACCAGGGCCAGACCCAGCGCGCCGCGCGCCAGAGGGGCGAGTTTCTTCGCTGTCGATGCGTGCATGAAATCTTCCTGGATTTGTTTTGGGGATCGTTTCGGAGCGTTGAGCGTTGGCCCGGTTAACGATCAGATAAGGCAAAGACGTGGCGAACTCAGTGCGGCGCGAGGTCGCGCGCGCATTCGCCTATACCGGGATCTATTCCAAGCTTTACTGTTGGATGTGCTCGGGATCGACCGTGATCTCGCAGATCAATGTTCGGCCTCGGCCTTCCAGGCTCAGGCGCGAGTGGCCGTGCTCCAGCACGACCGCATCCAGCGGCGACAGGTCGATCGCGCCGCCGGGCCTCACGATGCGTAAGGGGTCCAGGGCCAGGACCAGCGTCACACGGGCCTTGGCCGCCACGTCGCTGGCCCCGGTCACCGTCAGCCGCCGGGTCCGCGCCCGCCAGGCGCCCCGTCGCACCATCACGTTCAGGTCGCTGATCGGGCCGTGGGTCAGGCGGGCGGCGACCCGCGCCTCGCCGGGGAAGTCCAGGGGCGGGGAGGCGGCGTCCAGGGCCAGCATGCGGTCGTCGACCGTCAGCAGCAGGCCCTCGCCCTGGATCACCGTCAGCACCCGGTCGACGCCCGGGAAGATCGAGAACGGCCCGTCGGCGGCGATCTCGGCCAGGCTGATCCGCCACTCGAAGCCGCCCAGGTCGGCGCCCGGCGGCCAGGCGGCCACCTCGCGCGTGACGCCGCCGCCGTTCTTCCACGGCGTGGCGATCCGGTCGGCGGCTCTCAGGACGCGCATCTAATTGATCCGATGAGCGGAGGAAGGGGGAGTATGGCTTACAAAATCCCCGGCAGGTCCAGCCCGTGCTCCCGCGCACAGTCCCTGGCGATCTCGTAGCCCGCGTCGGCGTGGCGCATGACGCCGCTGGCCGGGTCGTTCCACAGCACGCGCTCGATCCGCTTGGCCGCCGCCTCGGTGCCGTCGCAGACGATGACCATGCCGGCGTGCTGCGAGAAGCCCATGCCCACCCCGCCGCCGTGGTGCAGCGACACCCAGGTGGCGCCCGAGGCTGTGTTGAGCAGGGCGTTCAGCAGCGGCCAGTCCGACACCGCGTCCGACCCGTCCATCATCCCCTCGGTCTCGCGGTTGGGCGAGGCGACCGAGCCGCTGTCCAGGTGGTCGCGGCCGATCACCACGGGAGCCTTCAACTCGCCCGAGGCGACCATTTCGTTGAAGGCCAGGCCCAGCCGGTGGCGATCGCCCAGGCCCACCCAGCAGATGCGGGCCGGCAGGCCCTGGAACTTGATCTTCTCGGCGGCCATGTCCAGCCAGTGGTGCAGGTGAGGATTGTCGGGGATCAGTTCCTTGACCTTGGCGTCGGTCTTGCGGATGTCCTCCGGATCGCCCGACAGCGCCGCCCAGCGGAACGGCCCGATCCCCCGGCAGAACAGCGGGCGGATATAGGCCGGCACGAAGCCGGGGAAGTCGAAGGCGTTCTCGACGCCTTCCTCCAGCGCCATCTGGCGGATGTTGTTGCCATAGTCGACCGTGGGCACGCCGGCGGCCTGGAAGTCGAGCATGGCCTTCACGTGCACCGCCATCGAGGCGCGGGCGGCCTTGTTGACCGAGGCCGGGTCGCGCTCCTTGGCGGTCGCCCACTGCTCCAGCGTCCAGCCCGCCGGCAGGTAGCCGTTGATCGGGTCGTGGGCGCTGGTCTGGTCGGTCAGCAGGTCGGGGCGGACGCCACGCTCGAACAGCGCCGGCAGCAACTCGGCGGCGTTGCCCAGCAGGCCCACCGAGATCGGGGTCTTGGCGGCGCGGGACTCTTCGATCCAGGCCAGGGCCTGGTCGACGCTGTCGGTCGAGCGGTCCAGATAGCCGGTGCGCAGGCGCATCTCGATCCGCGAGGGCTGGCACTCGATGGCCAGGCACGAGGCCCCGGCCATCACCGCCGCCAGCGGTTGGGCCCCGCCCATGCCCCCGAGGCCGGCCGTCAGCAGCCACCTGCCCGAGAGGTCGCCGGCGTAGTGCTGGCGGCCCATCTCGACGAAGGTCTCGTAGGTGCCCTGAACGATGCCCTGGGCGCCGATATAGATCCACGAGCCGGCGGTCATCTGGCCGTACATGGCCAGGCCCTTGCGATCGAGCTCGTTGAAGTGCTCCCAGGTCGCCCAGCGCGGCACCAGGTTGGAGTTGGCGATCAGCACGCGGGGCGCGTCGGGGTGGGTGCGGAACACGCCCACCGGCTTGCCCGACTGGACCAGCAGGGTCTGGTCGTCCTCCAGCCGGCGCAGGGTCTCGACGATCTTGTCGTAGCTCTCCCAGTCGCGGGCGGCGCGGCCGATGCCGCCGTAAACCACCAGCTCCTCGGGCCGCTCGGCGACGTCGGGATGCAGGTTGTTCATCAGCATCCGCAGCGGGGCTTCGGTCAGCCAGGACTTGGCGGTGAGCTCGGTCCCGGTGGCGGGGCGGATGACGCGGGTGTTGTCGAGACGGGTCATGCAGGGACTCAGGCTTGGGCGAAGGCGAGGCAGGCCTTCAGCACGTCGGAGAGGGCGGCGCGCAGCGGGGCGGCGCGGGCGGCGGCGTAGGGCGTGGGCCAAGTCTCGGCGGTCAGCGCCGCCGGCTCGTCGATGTAGCCGCGGCAGGCCAGTTCCATCTGGACGGCGTGGACGCCGTGGTCCGGCCGGCCGTAATGGCGGGTGATCCAGCCGCCCTTGAACCGGCCGTTGGTGACGCGCGGCAGGCCGGTGGCGGCGCACGCCGCCTCGACCCGGGCGGTCAGGCCGGGATCGCACGCCGCGCCGCTGTTCGTGCCGATGTTGAACTGCGGCAGCTCGCCGTCGAACAGCCGGGGCGCGCGCGAGCGGATCGAGTGGGCGTCGTACAGCACCACCTTGCCGTGGCGCGCGAGCAGACGGTCCAGCTCGGCCTCCAGCGCGTCGTGATAGGGATCGAAGAAGGTCACGCGCCGCCGGGCGATCTCGGCCGCGTCGGGCTCCTGGCCGGCCTGGTACAGCGGCTCGCCGTCGAAGGTGTCGATCGGGCAGAGGCTGGTGGTCGCCTGGCCGGGATACAGCGACACGCCCGACGGGTCGCGATTGACGTCGATCACCGTGCGCGAGACGCCGGTGCGCACCACCGTGGCGTCCAGGCCGTCGGCGAAGGCGTAGAGCTCGCCCAGCCACCAGTCGGCGTCCTTGCGGGCCAGCCACGGCGAGACCAGGCGAGCCTCGACGTCGGACGGGATGATGGTCCCGGCGTGCGGGATGCTGACGACCAGCGGGGCCTCGCCCCGGGTGAGGTGGAGCCAGTCGGTCGGGCTCAACGCACTCATGAGGTTGTCATCCCGGCCGAAGCGAAGCGTAGAGCCGGGACCCAGGTGAACCGCACCGCATTCGCCCAGTCTCCTGGGTCCCGGACAGCTCCTGCGGGGCTTCCGGGATGACAACGGTTTGGGGCAGAGCTCATCCCTCCACCCCCGGCAGGTCGATCGCCGAAGCCGCCGCGATCACCGCCCCTGACCGGACCAGCGCGTTGGCGGCCTCCATGTCCGGATGGAAGTGGCGGTCGTCCGACAGGTGCGGGACCTGGGCGCGCAACACGCCGCGCGCGGCTTCCAGGGCCGGGCTCGACGTCAGGGGCGCGTGGAAGTCGCAGCCCTGCACGGCCGCCAGCAGCTCGATGCCGATCACCGCCTCGGCCGCCTCGACCATGGCCAGCAGGCGCCGCGCGCCGTGGGCGGCCATCGAGACGTGGTCCTCCTGGTTGGCCGAGGTCGGGATGGAGTCGACGCTGGCCGGATAGGCCTTCTGCTTGTTCTCCGACACCAGGGCGGCGGCGGTGACCTGGGGGATCATGAAGCCGGAGTTCAGGCCGGGCTTGGGCGTCAGGAAGGCCGGCAGGCCCGAGCAGGCCGGATCGACCAGCATGGCGATGCGGCGCTCGGCGATCGAGCCGATCTCGCAGACCGCCAGGGCGATCATGTCGGCCGCGAAGGCCACCGGCTCGGCGTGGAAGTTGCCGCCCGACAGGGCCTCGTCCGTGTCGGGGAAGATCAGCGGGTTGTCGGAGACGCCGTTGGCCTCGGTCGCCAAGGTGACGGCCGCTTGGCGCAGCACGTCCAGGGCCGCGCCCATCACCTGGGGCTGGCAGCGCAGGCAGTAGGGGTCCTGCACCCGGGCGTCGCCCTCGCGGTGGGAGTCGCGGATCGCCGAGTTCGCCATCAGGGCCCGCAGGGCGGCGGCGGTCTCGATCTGGCCGGGCTGGCGGCGCAGGACGTGGATGCGCGGATCGAAGGGCGTGTCCGAACCCTTGGCCGCCTCGGTCGCCAGGGCGCCGGTGACCAGGGCCGACTGGAACAGCCGCTCGGCGTCGAACAGGGCGGCCAGGGCGTTGGCGGTCGAGAACTGGGTGCCGTTCAGCAGGGCCAGGCCTTCCTTCGGACCCAGGGTCAGGGGCTTCAGACCCGCTTCCATCAGGGCCTGGACGGCGGGCAGGCGTTGGCCGCCGACGGAGATCTCGCCGACCCCGATCATGGTCGCGGCCATGTGCGACAGCGGCGCCAGGTCGCCCGAGGCGCCGACCGAGCCCTGGCACGGCACGACCGGCGTCAGGCCCTTCACGAGCATCGCTTCCAGCAGGTCGGTCGTCGCCGGCCGCACGCCCGAGGCGCCTTGCGCCAGGCTGGCCAGCTTCAGGGCCATCATCAGCCGGATCACCGGGACCGGCGACGGCGCGCCCGTGCCGGCGGCGTGGGACAGGACGATGTTGCGCTGGAGCGTCTCCAGATCGGCGTCGCCGATGCGCACGCTGGCCAGCTTCCCGAAGCCGGTGTTGATCCCGTAGACCGGCGCGCCCTTGGCCAGGATGCGCTCGACCGCCGCCGCGCTCTCGGCGATCACCGGAGCGGCGCTGGGATGTAGCCGCGCGGGCGCGCCGCGGTAGACGGCCTTCCAGTCGGCGAGGCTGACTTCACCGGGGTTGAGAACGACTTCGGTCACGCGATTTCACCCTTCCAGACGCGCGCATGGAGCGGATTGAACCCCATGCGGTAGACAAGTTCGGCGGGACGCTCGATGTCCCAGACGGCCAGGTCGCAGGCCTTGCCGACCTCCAGCGTGCCGACGCTTTCGAGGCGGCCGATCGCCCGCGCGGCCTCGCGCGTGACGCCGGCCAGGCACTCGTCGACGGTCATCCGGAACAGGGTGGCGGCCATGTTCATCGTCAGCAGCAGGCTGGTCAGGGGCGAGGTGCCGGGGTTGCAGTCGGTGGCCAGGGCCATCGGCACGCCGGCGGCGCGCAGGGCCTCGATGGGCGGAAGCCTGGTCTCGCGCACGAAGTAGAAGGCGCCGGGCAGCAGGACGGCGACGGTCCCGGCCTTGGCCATGGCGGCGATCCCGGCGGCGTCCAGATGCTCCAGGTGATCGGCCGACAGCGCCCCGAACTCGGCGGCCAGGGCCGCGCCGTTCAGGTTCGACAGCTGCTCGGCGTGCAGCTTGACCGGCAGGCCGTGGGCGTGGGCCGCCTCGAACACCCGGCGGGTCTGGGCGGGCGTGAAGCCGATGCCCTCGCAGAACGCGTCTACCGCATCGGCCAGGCCCTCGGCGGCGACGGCGGGGATCATCTCGCGGCAGACCAGGTCGACATAGCCGTCGGGATCGCCGGCGAATTCGGGGGGCAAGGCGTGGGCGCCCAGGAAGGTGGTGGTCACCGACACGTCGCGGACGTCGGCCAGGGCGCGGGCGGCGCGCAGGCTCTTCAACTCGTCGTCCAGCGACAGGCCGTAGCCGGACTTGATCTCAAGGGTGGTCAGGCCCTCGGCGATCAGGGCGTCCAGGCGGGGCAGGGCGGCGGCCACGAGGTCGGCGCGCGAGGCGGCGCGGGTGGCCTTCATGGTCGAGACGATGCCGCCGCCGGCCCGGGCGATCGCCTCGTACGACGCCCCGGCCAGCCGCAGCTCGAACTCGTGGGCGCGGTCGCCGCCGAACACCAGGTGGGTGTGGGGGTCGATCAGGCCCGGGGTGATCCAACGGCTGGCGCAGTCGATCGTCTCGCGCGCCTCGAAGGTGGGGGCGTCGGCGGCGGGGCCGGCATAGACGATGCGGCCGCCCCGCGCGGCCACGACGCCGTCCTCGATCGCGCCGATTCCGGAACGATCGACGGCGAAAGTGGCCAGGCGGGCCTTGCTCCACACCCGATCGCAGCGCATGGGCTGGGGTCTCCCGAACGCCGGTCCGGTCTCTTGCCGTCGGCTTCAATATGTATAGACATATTCGCTCGACACGAGGATTGTCCAGTGACCGACGACGCGTTTCCGCCGGAAGCCGACCACGACGACGACGCTCCCATCTACACGCCGCCTGAAGAGGTGGCGGCGGCGCCCGCGCCTGAGCCGACGCCCGAGCGCCCGTCCCAGGGCGCGCCGGCAACCGGACCCCAGACCCTGTGGTTCGAGCAGGCCCTGCTGGCCGACGGCTGGGCCAGGGACGTGCGGTTCACGATCAGCGAGGGCATGATCAGCCGGGTCGACACCGACGTGGCCCGCCAGTCCGGCGAGACGGCCCACGGCCCGTGCCTGCCCGGCCTGCCCAACCTGCACAGCCACGCCTTCCAGCGCGCCATGGCCGGCCTGACCGAGACGCGGGGACCCACCGGCGACAGCTTCTGGACCTGGCGCGAGCTGATGTACCGCTTCGTCGACCGGCTGGGTCCCGACGAGGTCCAGGCCATCGCCGCCCTGGCCTATCTCGAGATGCTGGAGACCGGCTCGACCCGGGTGGGCGAGTTCCACTACCTGCACCACGACAAGGACGGTTCGCCCTACGCCGACCCCGCCGAGATGGCGGGGCGGATCGCGGCGGCGGCGGACGAGACGGGGATCGGCCTGACCCTGCTGCCTGTGTTCTACGCCCATGCCGGCTTCGGCGGCGTCGCGCCCGGCGAGGGCCAGCGGCGGTTCATCCACGATGTCGACGGCTACGGCCGGCTGATCGAAGCCAGCCGCGCGGCGGTGGCCGGCCTGCCCGACGCGGTGGTCGGGATCGCGCCGCACAGCCTGCGGGCGGTCACGGGCGAGGAGCTGACCGCGATCCTCCCCCTGGCCGGCGCCAACCCGATCCACATCCACATCGCCGAGCAGACCCAGGAGGTCGACGACTGCCTGGCCGCCACCGGCGCGCGGCCGGTACGCTGGCTGATGAACAACGCGCCCGTCGACAAGCGCTGGTGCCTGGTCCACGCCACCCACCTGAACGCCATGGAGACCGAGCGCCTGGCCAAGAGCGGCGCGGTGGCCGGCCTGTGCCCGATCACCGAGGCCAATCTGGGCGACGGCGTCTTCCCGGCCCACGACTACCTGGCGGCCGGCGGGGCGTTCGGGATCGGCTCGGACAGCAACGTGCTGATCGACGCGGCCGAGGAGCTGCGCACCCTGGAATACGCCCAGCGCCTGACGCGGCGGGCCCGCAACGTGCTGGCCAAGGCGCCCAGGAGCTCGACGGGCGGCGACCTGTTCCGCGCGGCGGTGAACGGCGGCGCCCAGGCCCTGGGCGTGGCCGGCGGCCTGCGGCGCGGGCGTTCCGCCGACTTCGTGACCCTGGACCGCGCCCATCCGGCGATGATCGGCCGCGACGGCGACGCCCTGCTGGACAGCTGGGTGTTCGCCGGGCGACACGGGGCCATCGACGGCGTCTGGCGCGGCGGCCGCCAGGTCGTCAGCGGCGGCCGCCACCATGCGCGCGAGGCGATCCTGGCGCGCTACGCGACGGCGTTGAGGAGCGTGCTGGCTTGAGTGATCCGGGCGTGGAAGGGGGGACGCTGTATCGGCGCATCCGGGGCGAGATCGAGGACCTGATCCGCTCGGGCGCCTGGGCGCCGGGCCGCAAGATCCCCTCCGAGATCGAGCTGATGAGCCAGTTCGGCTGCTCGCGGATGACGGTCAACAAGGCCATGTCGACCCTGGCCAAGGAGGGGCTGATCGTCCGCCGCCGCCGCGCCGGCTCGTTCGTGGCCCGGCCGCGCGTGCACTCCACCGTGCTCGACATCCCCGACATCCAGGCCGAGATCGTGGCGCGGGGCGAGACCTATCGCTTCGACCTGCTGGAGCGGAAGCGGCGCAAACCCAAGGCGGGCGATGTCGAGGAGGTCGCCCTGGCCGCGGGCGGCGAACTGCTGGTGCTGCGCGGCCTGCATGTGGCGGGCGATCGACCCTTCGCCCTGGAGGACCGGCTGATCAGCCTGGTCGCCGTGCCCGAGGCCGCCGAGCAGGATTTCGCCGAGGAGGCGCCCGGGGCCTGGCTGCTGCACCACGTGCCGTGGACCGAGGCCGAGAACCGGATCAGCGCCGTCGGCGCCGAGGCCGACGTCGCCCGCCTGCTGGCGCTGGACGAAGGCGCGGCCCTGCTGGCGGTCGAGCGCCGCACCTGGCGGGCCGGCGAGCCGGTGACCTGGGTGCGCCAGCTGTTCCCGGGCGAGGCGTACGACCTGGTGGCGCGGTTCGGGCCGGCGCGGACCTGAATTCCGCTCATCCCGGCGAATGCCGGGACCCAGATGGAATAGCTCTGAGGCTGACGCCAAGAACGCCGAGCCCTTTCAGTCATCCGCTCAGCCATGGGATCTGGGTCCCGGCATTCGCCGGGATGAGCGGAGTTTAGAGGGACTGCCCGTCGTCCACCGTGAACACCGAGCCGGTCACGGCTCTGGCCGCATCGCTCGAGAGATACAGCGCCATGGCCTCCAGGTCGCTCGTCTCCATCAGCCGCTTCCTCGGGAAGCCCGCCACCAGCTTTTGGCCGCCTTCGCTGTCGAACCAGTCGTCGTTGATCTCGGTCCGGATATAGCCGGGGCACAGGACGTTGACGTTGATCCCCTTGCGCGCCCACTCGCGGGCCAGGCTCTTGCCCATGTGGGCCGTGGCGGCCTTCGAGGCGACATAGGCGGTGAGACCCGGCAGCACCTTGTGGGCGCCGATCGAGGCCACCAGCACGATGCGGCCGCGCTCGCTGGCCGGGCTGCCGGCCTTGATCATCCGCCGGGCGCCTTCGCGGGCGGTCAGGAAGACGCCTCGGGTGTTGACCGCCATCACCTTGTCGAAGTCCTCGATGGCGATATCGAGGGCCAGGCCCTCCATGTTGATCCCGGCGTTGGCGATCACCGAGTCCGGCGCGCCGAAGGCGGCCTCGACGGCGTCGTAGGCGGCGATCACCGAGGCCTCGTCCTCGACGTCCATGGCGAAGGCCCGGGCCGTCCCGCCGGCGGCGGCGATCTCGGCGACCAGGGCTTCCAGCTTGTCGGCCCGGCGGGCGGCGGCGGCCACCTCGGCCCCGGCCTTGGCGGCGGCCCGGGCCAGGGCGGCGCCGATGCCCGAGGAGGCGCCGGTGATCAGGACGGTGCGGCCGGCGAGGGAGGTCATGGGGGCGCTTCCTTTTTCGGCAGTCTGGGGAACTGCCGTAAGGGGCGTCAATGCGCAGCGGCTCACCCGCTTGCCCCCACCTGACCGCTACGCGGTCTGTCCGCCCCCGTAGGGGGCGGAGCCTAAGGCGCGAGGCTCTTCCCCCTCCGGGGGAAGACGACCGCGCAGCGGTCCGTAGGGGGCAAGTGTTCAGACCAACCCAGGTCCGGAGATTCTCAGAACCGGCGTGAAAGCCGGCCGCGCGCTCGGTATCTCAACCCGCAACCCCTTGCCGTCCCGCTTGAACGCCAGCGGCTCGGGCGAGCCCAGCAGCTCCACCCGCCGAACCTCGCCCCCACTCGTCTGCCCGCTCGTCGCCAGGCTCTCGATCACCAGCTCGCCTGACGGCCAGGCCATCGGCAGCGCATACAGATCCCCGCCCTTGGTGACGAACCGGATGTCGGCCGCCTCGAACGGCTTGGCCGCGCCTTCGTTCTGCATGCCCTCGACCAGCTTGGTCGGGCCCTCGCCGAAGATCCGCCAGGGGCGCGAGCCGTAGATGGCCGGACCGTTGACGGCGATCCAGCCGGCCATGCCCTCCAGCACCTTCTCCTCCTTGTCGTCGATCGTGCCGTCGCCGCGCTGGGGGATGGAGAGCATCAGGCAGCCGTTCTTGCTGACCACGTCGATCAGCCGCTGGATCACGTCCTGGGCGCTCTTGTAGCCGTCGCGGTCGTAGAGGGCGCGGTCGTAGTGCCAGTTGCCGATGCAGGTGTCGGTCTGCCAGGGCTCGGGCCGCAGGCGGTCGGAAAAGCCGCGCTCGACATCCTCGACGATGCCCCGGCGCTGCAGGGGGCTGAGCTTCTTGCCGGTGACGACCACGTCCGACGCGCCGCGCCAGGCGCGGGCCCGGTTGTAGTAGTGGGCCGTGGCCGACAGCCCCGCCTGGCCCAGCGGCAGGCCGTAGTTGTCGAAATAGACCATGTCGGGCTTGTAGCGGTCGACCAGGTCGTTCTGGCGCGCCAGCCAGTTCGCCGTGAAGGCCGGGTTGTTCGGCGGTGGGGTCTCCAGCCACTCGCCGTCGTGCTTGTCGTGCCAGGCGTTGGCGGCGGCGATGCTGTCGATCCCGTCGGGGATCACCATGTTGCGGCCGGTATAGAGGTCCTGCGGGTCCAGGCCCTGCCACCACTTGCCCTTGCCGTCGGCCTTGGTCAGCTGGAAGGCGTCGTAGCGCCGGCCCTTCAGCGGGCCTTCGGCGTCGTAGCCGTAGGCGGTCTGCCACCAGTGCCAGGCGTGGGCCGAGTGGTTGGAGACGCCGAAGCGCAGGCCGTGCTGGCGGGCGACCTTCTCCCACGTCCCGACGATGTCCCGCCCCGGACCCACGCGCAGGGTGTTCCAGGCATGGTGGCGGCTGTCGAACATGTCGAGGTTGTCGTGGTGGTTGGCCATCGACATGAAGTACTTGGCGCCAGCGGCCTTGTATTTGCGCATCAGGCCTTCCGGGTCCCAACGGTCGGCCTTCCAGCGCGGGATGAACTCCATGAAGCCGAACGTCGTCGGGTGCCCGTACGTCTTGACGTGGTGCTGGTAGAACGGGTTGCCCTGCTGGTACATCTGGCGGCCGTACCAGTCGCCGAACTCGGGCACGCATTGCGGACCCCAGTGCGACCAGATGCCCAGCTTGGCGTCGCGGAACCAGTCGGGGGTCTTGTAGCCGTCGGCCAGGGACTCCCAGCTGGGCTGGAAGCCCCGCTTCGAAGCGGCGAAAGCAGGCCCCCCCAGAGTGGATTGGGCCGAGGCGGCGGCCAGGCCGGCGCCGAGGTTCAGAAGGTCGCGGCGATTGAGGCTCATGCCTGTCCCTAGTTCTTGGCGGGCGACGGATCGCCGTAGAGGATGCCCCGGCCGTGGACGCCCAGATAGACGCGGCCGTAGCGGTTCGGATCGCCGGTCAGGGCGCGCAGTTCGGCGAAGCCCCAGCGTTGGTCGTGCAGCTTGATCCAGGTCTTGCCGACGTCGTCCGAGCGGAACACGCCCTCGACGCCGCCGACCTTGCCCCAGACGAACACCGCCGGATGGGCCTGGCCCGGGGCGGCCTTGCCGAAGCCGACCAGGCCGGCGTCGTCGACGCCCGCCACGGCCTTGAAGCCGGCGCCGCCGTCGGTCGAGCGCATCAGGCCCTGGGACGTGGGCAGCCAGACCTCGCCCTCGATCCCGGGCACGGCCTTCAGCGGGCCGCCGCCGGCCAGGCCCCGGGCCGTGACCTTGAAGGTCTCGCCGCCGTCGGCGCTGGCCAGGACCGCGCCCTGCGCGGCGTCATAGACGTAGAAGCGCAGCGGGTTCACGCGGTCCGAGGCCGGGGTGAAGTCGGGGCGCTCGCCCTTCGTGACGCCCTGCACCGGCCGCCAGGTGCTGCCGTCGTCGCTGGAGACGTAGGGGGCGGCGTTGCGCATGGCCCAGACCATCCGCGCGCCGTCGGCCGACAGGGCGATGCGGCCGGTGTGGATGTGGGCGTCGCGGGGCGGGGAGGCGGCGAAGGGCGTCCAGGTCCGGCCGCCGTCGGTCGAGCGGAAGCCGGCCGTGGGCGTCGGGTCGCTGGTCCGCACCAGCACCTGGGGCTTGAGGGCCGCATAGTCCAGCCCGCGATTGGTGCCGCCGTGCGGGTCGAAATAGCGGCTGGCGGCGGCGCGATCGAGGTCGTCGTGGCGGAAGCCGCCGATGTCGCCGATCGTGCTGATCAGGGGCTCGCCGGGCGGGCTGACCAGCTCCAGGGCCACCGTCTCCTCCAGGCCCTCGTCGTCGAACCGCCAGTGGGTGGCGCCCGAGCGGTCGGCCTCGGTCAGGTTCGTGGTCCGCCACAGGCCGTAGCCGGTGACATAGATCGCCTCGTCGGGATTGGTCGGGTCGATGTCGATGTCGCCGATCCAGTGACCCATGGCCCGGCCGGTTTTGGACTCCAGGCTGCGCACCCAGGGCGCGCCGCCGGTGTCGTGCTCGGATTTCTCGCGCAGGGCCTTCCAGCTCCTGCCGCCGTCGGTGCTGCGGAAGACGTCGTCGCCCGCCGCCCAGCGATCCAGGGTGGAGACCACGATCGTCCCCGGATGGGCGGGGTCGAGGCTGAGGCCGCCATAGCCGAAGACGTCCGTCCCCTGCGGCTTGACCGGGGTGATGTCGGTCCAGGCGCCGGTGTCGGGGTCCAGTTTCCAGACCGCGCCGTCGGTGACGTCGTTGGGGCCCAGGCCGTTGCCGTAGGCGATGTAGACGACGCCCTTGGCGTCGATGGCCAGATGATGCGGGACCAGGCCTTTCGGCTGGCCGGTGACCAGACCCCACGTCGCGCCGCCGTCGGTGCTGACCAGCAGGCCGCCCCCGCGCTCCCCGGCCACGCCGGCGTAGAGGATCGCCGTCTCGCCGGTCTTGGTCTTCATCACCGGATCGAAGGCGACGAGGGTGACGTGCAGGCGCGGGAAGGCCTCGACCCGCGACCAGGTCGCCCCGTGGTCGGCGCTGCGATAGAGGCCCTCCTTGGTCCCCAGGAACAGCACCGCGCCCTGGGCCGGATCGACCATCAGCCGCTCGCCGGTGTTGCGACCGTCCTCGTTGCCGCCGATGCCGACCGGCAGCTCGGTCTTGGCCCAGGTGGCGCCGCGGTCGGTGGAGCGCAGCACGGCCCCGCCGCGCGCTCCGGGACGGGTGTACTCGCCGGCCGCCATGTAGAGCCGGTCCGGATCGCGCGGATCGACCGCCAGGCTCAGGGCTCCGGCCAGCTGGCCGTCGGCGCGGGGCAGGGCGTCGTTCAGGGCGACCCAGCGGCCGGTCGTCCGGTCCAGGCGATAGGCCCCGCCGATGTCGGTGCGGGCATAGACCAGCCCCTTCTCGGTCGGGTGATAGACCACCCCGCTGACGAAGCCGCCGCCCAACACCTCGACGGTGTTCCAGCCGTAGGGCTGGACCTTGGGCGCGGCGGCGGGCGCGGTCCCGGCGAACGCCACGACGCCCGCCGCGACCGCCAGGGCCAGGATGCGTTGAAGGCGAGGCACTAGCGGGCCGGCGTCAGACGGACGGCCGCGCCGCCGCTGGGCGCCAGCTTCAGGGTCAGGACGTCGCCGGCCTTCACCGTCCGCGTCGAGGCGACGAGGTCGGTCGGCGCCGCCCCGTCCTGGCGGATGTCGGCGGTGAAGGCGCCCGCGCCGAGGAAGCCCAGCGGGATCTTCACGGTCCGGCCGGCGTCGTTGGTCATCGCCCCGATCCACCAGTCCGCGCCCTTGCGGCGGGCCAGCACGACCGACTGGCCGATCTCGCCCGCCACGAACCGCGTCTCGTCCCAGGTGGTGGGGGCGGCGGCGACGAAGTCCAGGCCCGCGGGGCTGTCCTTGTAGGTGTCGGGGCTGTCGGCGACGATCCCGAACGGGCTGTCATAGACCACGTACATGGCCAGGGCCTGGCCGCGCGTGGTCTGGACGAAGGGCAGGGTGTTGCGCGGATCGAACGCGGCCGGCGCCACGTTGCGGAAACCGCCGGGCGTGTAGTCCATCGGCCCCAGCAGCATGCGGGTGTAGGGCAGGGTGACGTTGTGGGCGGCGGTCACCCGCCGGCTCCACTTGTTGTACTCCGCGCCCATGACGCCTTCCTGGGTCAGGTAGTGCGGATAGGTGCGGATAAGGCCCGTCGGATGCTCGGCGCCGTGCAGGTCGACCATCAGATGGTGCTGGCCGGCCTTGGTCAGCAGGCGGTGGTAGTAGTCGACCATGGCCTGGTCGTCGCGGTCCATGAAGTCGACCTTGATCCCCTTGATCCCCCACTGCTCGTACAGCGGGACAGCCTCGTCCATCTGGGCGTCCAGGGCCTTCCAGTTCAGCCACAGCCACAGGCCGACCTTGCGCTCCTTGGCGTAGGCGATCAGGCCGGGCAGATCGAGTTCGGGGATCGGGCGGGTGACGTCGACGCCCGGCTGGACCGCCCCGCCGCCGCCGGCGCCCGCGTGCCAGCCCTCGTCGATCAGCATGTAGTCCAGGCCGTTGGCGGCCGCGAAGTCGATGTAGCGCTTGATGGTCTCGGCGTTCATGCCGGGCTTGGCCACGCCGCTGATCGACGGGCCGTTCCACCAGTCCCAGGCCGCCTTGCCCGGCTTGATCCAGGACGTGTCGGCCACCTTCGACGGCGCGCTCAAGGTGGTGACCAGGTTGCTTTCGATCAGCTGGCCGGCCTTGGGGGCCACCATCACGACGCGCCAGGGCGAGACCACGTCGGCGCCGATGCGGGTGCGCACGGCCACGGTCGGATCGTCCAGGCGGGGCGACAGCTTGGCCTGCACGCCCAGCCCGCCGTCGCCGCGTCCGGTCAGGTAGAGGCCGGCATAGTCCTTCAGGTCGGCCTCGGCGATGGCGAAGGCGGCGTTGGCGCCCTCGCAGACCAGGGGCGCGTCGTAGAGATTGTGCTCGCGCAGCTTCGAGGCCTGGACCGGATCGAACTCGCCCTCGTGGCTGGTGCCGAACTTGCCCAGGTTCAGGCCCCAGCAGCGGTAGTCGGCCGGGAAGTCGAAGCGGGTCTCCTCGTTGCGGATGTTCACCGCGTCCAGGCCGGGCTGACGGGGCAGCACGTAGCGGAACGCGACGCCGTCGTCATAGGCCCGCACGATCACCCGCAGCCGGCGCTTGCCGCCCTCGGGCTCCTGGAAGTCGACGTCGAGCTGGTTGTAGCGGTCGCGGACCGTCCGGGTTTTGCCGGCCACGAGATCGTAGGTCGCGTCGCCGCTCGAGGGCGCGGCGCCGGCGATCTTCAGCCCGTGGCTCAGCGAGCCGCCGGCGCTGAGCACCAGGCCCAGCGGCGAGGGCGCCAGCAGGGGCTGGCCCTTGTAGGCCACGGCGTAGCGGGCCTGGCCGTCGCTGTCGGAAACCGTGACCTGCAACGCGCCGTCGGGCGAGGTCAGCCGCTGTTCGGCGGCGAAGGCGGGAGAGGCGGCGACGATCGCCATGGCCGCACCGGCCATCAGGCCCGCTGCATGAGTCCGCATGTGGTCGTTTCCCCGCTGGTTGCTTATCGGCCGCTTAATGGGCGTTTCTATTTGTCACACAAATTAGACCGTGTATGGATCGCCGTCGAGCTTTTAGATACCGGTACCAGCAAGGCGTACGGATTGCCCCGACATCGTCGGCGTGCGACTGACAACGTTGTCGGAACCGAACGATAAAATGTGGGGAGTTATGAACACCAAGGCCTTCTGCGCCGCGTTGCTGGCGACCACCCTCCTGACGACCACCGTCATGACCGGCGCGGCCTCCGCCGCCGACTCCAAGAGCACCGCCCATCCCGCCCTGTGGCCCGCGGCCAAGAGCCAGGGCCTGGTGGATCCCCAGACCGAGGCCTTCGTCGACGCCCTGCTGGCCAAGCTGACCCTCGAGGAGAAGGTCGGCCAGATGATCCAGGGCGACATCGGCTCGGTGAAGCCGGAAGACCTGAAGACCTATCCCCTGGGCTCGATCCTGGCCGGCGGCAGCTCGCCGCCGCTGGGCGCGCCCGACCGTTCGCCGATCGGCCCGTGGGTCAAGTCGGTCGAGGCCTTCCGCGCCGCCGCGGACCAGCGCCAGGGCGGCACGCACATCCCGCTGATGTTCGGCATCGACTCCGTGCACGGCCACGGCAATGCCGTCGGCGCCACGCTCTTTCCGCACAACAGCGCGCTGGGCGCCACGCGCGATCCCGAGCTGATCCGCAAGATCGGCGCGGCCACGGCGCAGGAAACCGCCGCCAGCGGCTTCGACTGGGCGTTCGGCCCGACCCTGACCGTGCCGCGCGACGACCGCTGGGGCCGGGCCTACGAGGGCTATTCGGAAGACCCCGAGATCGTCCGCAGCTACGCCGGCCAGATGATCCTGGGCCTGCAGGGCGCCGTCAGCCAGGGCGGCGTCATCCAGCAGGGCCACGTGGCGGCCAGCGCCAAGCACTTCCTCGGCGACGGCGGCACCCACAACGGCAAGGACCAGGGCGACACCCAGGTCTCGGAAGCCGACCTGATCCGTCTCCACGCCCAGGGCTACGTGCCGGCGATCAACGCCGGGACCCTGACCGTCATGGCCTCGTTCTCCAGCTGGAACGGCGAGAAGATGCACGGCAACAAGAGCCTGCTGACCGACGTGCTGAAGGGCAAGATGGGCTTCGACGGCTTCATCGTCGGCGACTGGAACGGCCACGGCCAGGTGGCCGGCTGCACGCCCCGCAACTGTCCGCAGGCCGCCAACGCCGGCCTCGACATGTACATGGCGCCCGACAGCTGGAAGGAGCTCTACGCCAACACCCTGGCCCAGGCGAAGTCGGGCGAGATCCCGATGGCCCGCATCGACGACGCCGTGCGCCGCATCCTGCGCGTGAAGGCCAAGATGGGCCTGTTCCAGCAGGCGCGTCCGCTGGAGGGCCGCGAGTCCGTCATGGCCTCGCCCGAGCACAAGGCCATCGCCCGCCAGGCGGTGCGCGAGTCTCTGGTGCTGCTGAAGAACAACGGCGTGCTGCCGGTGAAGGCCAGCGCCAACATCCTGGTGGCCGGTTCGGGCGCCGACGACATCGGCCAGCAGGCCGGCGGCTGGACCCTGTCGTGGCAGGGCACGGGCAACACCAAGGCCGACTTCCCCAACGCCCAGTCGATCTATTCGGGGCTGAAGGAGACGGTCGAGGCCTCGGGCGGCACGGCGACGCTGAGCGTCGACGGCAGCTTCGACAAGAAGCCGGACGTGGCCATCGTGGTGTTCGGCGAGACGCCCTACGCCGAGGGCGTGGGCGACATCAAGACGCTGGAATTCCAGCCCGGCAAGAAGACCGACCTGGCCCTGCTCAAGAAGCTGAAGGCGGCCGGCGTGCCGGTGGTGGCCGTGTTCCTGTCGGGCCGGCCGCTGTGGGTGAACCCCGAGATCAACGCCTCGGACGCCTTCGTGGCCGCCTGGCTGCCGGGCTCGGAAGGCGGCGGGATCGCCGACGTGCTGATCGGCGACAAGGCCGGCAAGCCGCGCACCGACTTCCACGGCAAGCTGTCGTTCAGCTGGCCCAAGACGGCCGGCCAGTTCACCCTCAACCGCGGCGACAAGGGCTACGACCCGCAGTTCGCTTACGGCTACGGCCTGACCTACGCCTCCAAGGTCCGGGTCGGGACCCTGTCGGAGAAGCCGGGCTTCACGGTCGCCACCGAGAACGTCAGCGACTACTTCGTGGCCGGCAAGACGCCCGCGCCGTTCGAGTTCAAGGCCACGCCGACCACGGCGGTGCAGATCCGCCCGGTCGACGCCGGCAACGTGCAGGAGGCCGGCCGCCAGCTGATCTTCTCGGGCGACAAGCCGGCCACGGTCGCCCTGGCGGCCGACGAGGCCTTCGACCTGTCGTTCCAGACCAACGCCGAGATGAACCTGCTGGTCGAGTATCGGCTGGACGCCAAGCCGACCGGTCTGGTCACCCTGGCCAACGGCTGGGGCAAGCTGGACCTGACGCCGGTGCTGAACGCCGCGCCGACGGGCGAGTGGAAGAGCCTGAAGGTGCCGCTCAAGTGCTTCCAGGCGGCCGGGACCGACGTGACCAAGGTCACCACGCCGTTCGCTCTGTCGACCCCGGGTTCGCTCACGGTGTCGCTGCAGACCGTCAAGCTGACCACCGAACCGGCGGGCGCGACCTGCCCGGCGAAGGCTCAGGACTAATTATTATTCCGCTCATCCCGGCGAACGCCGGGACCCAGATCCTATGGCGGTGTGGATGATTGGAAGGGCTCAGCGCCTTTGGCGTCAGCCTCAAAGCCATTCCCTCTGGGTCCCGGCATGCGCCGGGATGAGCGGATTTTGGGAGTAGGCTCATGCGCTCGAAGTTCCTTGGCCTCATGGCCGCAACGGCTCTGACCGCGCTGGGCCCGGCCCTTGCCCAGGCCGCCCCGCTGCTGGCCCCGGTCTTCACCGACCACGCCGTGCTCCAGCGCGGCCAGCCGATCCGGGTGTGGGGCGCGGCCTGGCCGGGCGAGGCGGTCGAGCTGTCGCTGGACGAGGCCAAGGCCACGGCGACGGCCGACGCCCAGGGCCGCTGGTCGACGACCTTTGCCGCTCGCGAGCCGGGCGCGGCCCTGACCCTGACGGCCCAGACGAGCGGCGAGCGCCAGACGATCTCGGACCTGCTGGTCGGCGACGTCTGGCTGTGCTCGGGCCAGTCGAACATGGAATACCCGCTGCGCCGGTCGCTGGCCGGCGAGGCCGAGGCGGCCAATTCGGCGGACCCGAACATCCGCCTGCTGCAGACCGGCCGCACCAGCCTGCCCGAGCCGACGACGGCCCTGCCCAAGGAGGCGGCCTGGCGTCCGGCGACCCCGGAGTCGGCCAATAACTTCAGCGCCGCCTGCTTCTTCATGGGCCGCGAGATCAAGAAGACCACCGGAGTTCCGGTGGGCCTGATCGACGCCACCTGGGGCGGGTCGGTGATCCAGGACTGGATCAGCCGCGAGGGCCTGCACGCCCTGGGCGGCTATGACGAGGGCCTGGCCGTGCTGGCCGACTACGCCAAGTCGCCGGACCTGGGCATGGCCAACTGGAGCGCCATGCTGGGCCGCTGGGCCGCCAAGGCCGAGCCCCAGGCCGCGACCTGGAATCGCCCGGACTTCGACGACCGCGACTGGAAGACCATGCCGGCCGAACAGTTCTGGGAGACCAATCCCGGGCTCGAGACCTTCGACGGCACGATCTGGCTGAGGGCCACGATCACCCTGACCGCCAAGCAGGCCAGGCAGGGCGCGACCCTGTCGCTGGGGCCGATCGACGACCTGGACACCACCTTCGTCAACGGCCGCGAGATCGGCTCGTCGCAGGGCTGGGACAGGCCGCGGAACTACAGGATCGCGCCGGGCGTGCTGAAGGCCGGGCCGAACCTGATCGCCGTGCGGGCCATCGACACCAGCGGCGGCGGCGGGGCCTGGGGCCCGGCCGCCCAGAAGGGGCTGAAGTTCGACGACGGGTCGTTCGCCCCGCTGGGCGCGACCTGGCGCTACAAGGTCTCGGCCACCATCGCGCAGTCGGGCCTGCCGCCCACCGCCCCGTGGGTGGGGACCAGCGGCCTGTCGACCCTGCGCAACGGCATGATCGCCCCGCTGGTCCCCTACGGCGTCAGGGGCTTCGCCTGGTACCAGGGCGAGGCCAATGTCGCCGAGCCCCAGACCTACCAGCGCCTGCTCACGGCCCTGGTCGCCGACTGGCGCTCGGCGTTCAAGGCGGAGGGCGGCGGGCCGGACCTTCCGTTCCTGGTGGTGCAGCTGGCCGACTTCGGACCGCGCCACACCGCGCCCGTCGAGTCCGGCTGGGCGGGCGTGCGCGACGCCCAGCGCCGGACGGCGGCGGCCGATCCCAAGGTCGGTTTGGCCTCGGCCGTCGACATCGGCGACATCTACGACATCCATCCGGCCAACAAGCAGCAGGTCGGCCACCGCCTGGCCCTGCAGGCCCGCAAGCTGGCCTATGGCGAGACGACCCTGGTCGCCGCCGGGCCGGCCCCGCTGTCGGCGACGCTCTCCGGCGGCGCGGTGGTGGTGCGGCTGGACCAGCCGGCGGTGGTGCAGGCCGACGTCCGGCCCGTCGGCTTCGAGCTGTGCGACGCGGCGGGCGGCTGCCGTTTCGCCGAGGCCGCCCTGACGGGCGAGGGGGTTCGATTGGCGGTCCCGGCTGGTTTCTCGCCGGCCAAGGTCCGCTTCGCCTGGGCCGACAGCCCGATCCTCAACCTCTACGGAGTCACCGGATTACCGGCGACGCCGTTCGAAATGGCGGTGGCGCCCTAGGCTCGTCTGGGCCGCGACCGGGCGGATTCCGAGGGTTTCGCTCGATTTCCACCCGCCTTCGGCCGCGCCTACGCTGGTGGTCTGGCTTGTGCTGGGGCGCAACCGAACCCGGGTTTGGACGCGGCCCGGCGCGGGCAGGGGGCGGACGGCGCGCGCTGAACCGCGCGCGCCGTTAACCAGCAACGCATTGACCGAAAAGGCATTTGTCTCTCGTGAGGAGAGCGTAGCGTGCCCGATGTCGCGTACCAGGAACTGGCCGAACTGTGGGAGGCCGTGTTCGGCGAGCAGCCTTCCGTCGTCGCCGAGCCGGGCCTGACGGCCCAGATCCTGGTCGACTGCCTGCCGCCGGCCGAGCCGTACAGCTTCAAGACCGAAGACGAGGAAGAGTAGGGGGCCTAAGCCGCCTTCGCCCCCGCCGCCGCCACCAGGGCGCCCAGCGCGTCCATCGCCGTCATGCCGCCCAGTAGCTGGCGCACGATGGTCAGGGTGTCGGAATAGATCCGCTCGCAGACCAGGGTCTCGCCGTCGAACAGGAAGAAGGCGGTCATCTGGCAGCTGAACGGGCGGCCGGTGGCGGGCAGCGGGCCCAGCGGGCCCGACTGGGTTCCTTCAAGAATGAACTCCACCACGATCCCGTCGTCGACATGGCGCAGCGACAGCAGGGTGTTGCGCTGGTCGGGGAAGGTCTGGCGCGAGGTCGTGTAGTAGCGCTCGACGTCGGGGCGGCCGTCATGGACCGCGCCGGTGGCGATGATCTCGTAGTGGGGGTGGGGGAAGGTGGCCAGCACCTTGTCCCAGGCGTGGTCGATCTCGTCGGCCATGTGCTCGCGCACGATCTTTTCGCGGCGGGCGCGCAGGGCTTCGTCGGTCATGATCCGTCCTCCCGGCCGCTCTGGGGCGGCGTCGGGCGGATCATAGGATCGTCGAACGGGCGTTTGGAAGCGCTAAGCCGCCGCTTAGGCCGCCCAGGCGGCCGCGAAGCGCTTGAGCTGCGAGCGGGCGACGCTCTCGGCGCCTTCGCCCAGGGCCTCCAGGCGCAGGAAGAGGTCGCCGGCGCGGTGCGGGCCGCGGGCGGGCAGGCCCTGGCCCGGCAGGCGCACCAGGCCGCGCGCGGCGGCCTTGGTCGAGATCCACACCAGGCGCGGGCCAAGGGCCGTGGCCACCTCGATGCGGCCGCCCTCGGCCAGGGCGCGGGCGTCCAGCCGCGCGGTCAGCCACAGGTCGCCGCCGCGCACCAGGGCGTCGGGGTCGTGCTTGAGCGTCACGCGGAAGGTCACGTTCTCGACCCGCACCTTGTCGTCCTCGCGCAGGCCGGCGGGCAGGGTCAGGCGCAGCTTGCGGCCGTCCAGCGCCAGGTCGAGGGTCCCGCCGGCGAAGGCCAGGGCGGCGTCGACCTGCAGGACGGCCTGCTCGACCCGGGCCGGCTCGGCCACGGCGGGCGGGAAATGGATCTGGCGGGCCGGGGCGTCCTGCAGCAGGCGATAGGCGGCCAGCACGTCGCGGAAGAGGGCCGCGTCGCCGCCGGGACGGTCGGGGTGGGCGCGCTTGGCGGCTTCGCGATAGGCGGCCCGCAGCTCGCGCTCGTCGGCGCCCGGCGCGACGCCGAGGATGGCGCGGGCGGCCTGGAGGCTGAGGACGGAGGACGAGCCGGCGGTCATGCCGCCGACCCTGCCGCCCTTTGGTCAACGGGGGGTTAAGTTAACGAATCTGACCGCTTAGCAGCCAGACCAGGCCGAAGATCCCAAACACGCCCGCCACGAAGGCGATCACCGCCCACGAGCCGCTGCGCTTGTGCCAGGTGACCGGCACGTCGACCTCGGGCCCCTCGACCCGCGCCCGCTCGGCCGCCTTGGCCCGCAGCCGCCAGAAGTTCCAGGCCCCGCCCGCGAACAGGAACAGGCCGCCGGCCGCCAGGATGATCCAGTCCTGGGTGTCGTCGCCCTTCCACTTGATCGCCTGGGCATAGCCGATCCACAGGCCGGCCGCGCACCACAGCGCCAGGGGGATCCAGGCCAGTCGCGCCCGCGTGCCGAGTTTCATAGGGTGTCCTTCATGTCGCGCGGCAGATGCGCGCGACCGGCCATCCTCGTCAAGCGTGACCCGCCGCTCTATATCCGTCCCATGACCGACGCGCCCCTGATCCCCGCCTCGCCCTCCGAGGACGACTATGTCCGACAGGTGACCGAGGCGACGCCCCCGCCGCTGCTGCCCGAGGGCGATCCGATCCACCTGTTCGAGGACTGGCTGGCCGAGGCCGGCAAGGGCGAGCCCAGCGATCCCAACGCCGTGGCCCTGTCGACGGTCGACGCCGACGGCCTGCCGGACTCGCGCATGGTGCTGCTCAAGAGCGTCGATGCGCGCGGTTTCGTCTTCTACACCAACACCCAGAGCGCCAAGGGGGTTGAGCTTTCCGGCCAACCAAAGGCGGCCCTGCTGTTCCACTGGAAGTCGCTGCGCCGCCAGGTGCGGGTGCGCGGCGTGGTCGAACCGGTCACCGAGGCCGAGGCCGACGCCTATTTCGCCAGCCGCGCCCGCCACAGCCAGCTGGGCGCCTGGGCCAGCGACCAGTCGCGGCCGCTGCCCGACCGCCTGGCCCTGGAGCGCCGGGTGGCCGAGATGGCCCTGAAGTTCGGCCTGGGCAAGGTGCCGCGCCCGCCGCACTGGTCGGGCTATCGCGTCGTCCCCCAAGTCATCGAGTTCTGGCGCGACCGCCCGTTCCGCCTGCACGAACGGCTGGTCTACGACCGCGCCGGCGAGGGGTGGGAGACCAGGCGGCTGTTTCCCTGAGCAGACACCCTCTCCCATTGGGAGAGGGAGGGACCCGCCGCGAAGCGGTGGGAGGGTGAGGGGTTACACCCTTGCCGTTTTCACGCGAACGCCCTGCCGGCGCGCCGGTTGACGCCTTAACCCCTCACCTTCCCACGCTTTCAGCGTGGGCCCCTCCCTCTCCCTCTGGGAGAGGGATTTTGGCCCCATACCGCGCCAGGAAGGTCTCCACCGCGTCCGCGCAGATGTCCGCCAGCGGCCGGAGCGGCTGGGCTTCGTCGCCGGCGGTCAGGCCCAGGACCAGGGTGGCGTCGTCCAGCATGCCCAGCAGCTGGCCGCCCGCCCAGGCCGGCTGGCCGATGGTCAGTTCGCCGGTCTCGACCAGGTCCTCGAGGACCTGGATCGCCGCGCGCCTCAGGTCCTGGTGCGCGCTGTGCAGGACGGGGTCGGTCACGGCCCCGAAGCGCGGCCGCTCGCCCGCCACCATCCGGAACATGGCCCGGGTGGCCGGGCGCGACATGACGCCGGCATAGGCCAGGGCCAGGGCGGTCAGGCGGGCGCGGGCGTCGCCCTGGACCTCGAGGCTGGCGCGCACGGGCTCGGCCATGCGTCCCACGGCCTCGTTGACCACCACCTCGAACAGCTTGGCCTTGCTGGGGAAGTGCGCGTACAGGGTGGCGGTGGACACGCCGGCCATCCGGGCGACGGCCTCCATGCCGGCGGCCGTATAGCCCTCCCGCAGGAACACGCCGCGCGCGGCGTTGAGGATCTCGCTCTTCTTGCGTTCCGAGCGGGTGAGGACAGCGCCTGCGAGCATTGTGGTTATGACTCGATCTATGGTTCACGGACCATAGACATGCAACTTAAGCGTAAGCAAGCGCGCCGGGCGCGACGCCGCGCGAACTTTCCGCTATGGGGACGCCTTCGCCCGGATCAGGGGCGAAAATCCCAGGGCATGGCAGCCGAAAGTGGATGCCGGTTTCGGCGGCCGCCATGCTCGGAATGATGAAATGGAGCCTGTTCGGAAGGCTCCGGTGTTTTGGACGAGGCTTGGGCGTGATCAAGGACGCGGAGACGGTTCGCGAGCAGGAAGTGGCCGCCTGGATGGGCGAGCGGGCCGATCGGGTGATCGAGACCTCGTGCGCCCGCGTGTTCCTGGTCGGGGAGGCGGCCTGGAAGGTCAAGCGCCCGGTCAATTTCGGCTTTCTCGACTACTCCACCCTGGAGCTGCGCCGCTGGTCGCTGGAGCGCGAGCTTTCCTTCAACCGCGCCGCCGCGCCCGACATCTATCGCGCCGTGCGCCGCCTGACGCGGACCGGCAACGGCGGGGTCGAGATGGACGGGGCCGGCGAGGTGGTCGAGTACCTGCTGGAGATGCGCCGCTTCGACGAGCAGGGCGTGCTGGCCCAGCAGCCCTGGGCCATCGACGACGCGCTGGAGGAGTCGCTGGGCCGCACCATCGCCCAGTTCCACGCCGGGGCGCCGCTGCGTCCGAAGGGCGGCGGGGTGGGGGCCCTGGGCTACACCATCGCCTCGAACGCCAACCTGCTGCGCGGCCTGGCCCCGCGCCTGGGCGCCCAGGCGGTGGAACGGCTGATCGCCGAGACCGACCTGGCGCTGGAGCGCCTGGGTCCGCTGCTGAACGCGCGGGCCGGCCAGGGCTTCGCCCGCCACTGCCACGGCGACCTGCACCTGGGCAACATCCTGGTCGAGGACAACAAGCCGATCCTGTTCGACTGCATCGAGTTCAACGACTCGCTGTCGGACATCGACATCCAGTACGACCTGGCCTTCCTGCTGATGGACCTGGACTTCCGCCGTCGTCGCGACGCGGCCGGCCGGGTGTTGAACGCCTATCTGGACGAGGCCGCCCGCACGTTCGGCGAGGGCCTGTGGACCGGGCTGGCCGCCCTGCCGCTGATGCTCAGCGTCCGCGCCGCCGTGCGCACCCACGTCTGGGCCTACAGCAACGACGACGAAGCCGCGCGCGCCTACCTGGCCACGGCCCTGGAGCACCTGGCGCCCAAGCCGGTCAGCCTGGTGGCCACCGGCGGCTTCTCGGGCTCGGGCAAGTCGACCTTCGCCCGCGTCTGCGCGCCGGGCCTGGGCGCGGCGCCGGGCGCGGTGGTCCTGCGCACCGACGAGATCCGCAAGCGCCTGTGCGGCGTGCCCTCGCTGCAGCGCCTGCCGAAAGAGGCCTACACGCCGGAAATGAGCGACAAGGTCTATGACGAGCTGTTCCGCGACGCCCGTCTGACCCTGGCGGCCGGCCGCTCGGTGGTGGTCGACGCGGTGTTCCTCAAGCCCGAGCAGCGCGCCCGCGCCGAGGCCCTGGCGAAGGAGGTCGACGTGGCCTTCCAGGGCGTCTGGCTGGAGGCCCCGCCCGAGGTGCTGCGCGCCCGCGTCGCCGCCCGCGTCAACGACGCCTCGGACGCCGACGTGGCGGTGCTGGAAAGCCAGCTGACCCGCGACACCGGCGAGATCGCCTGGCGCAGGGTCGACACGGTCAGCGCCTTCGAGGACGAGGCCCGGGCCCTGGCGGAGTCGATGGGCTAGGGCTGCTGGGGCTGGGGCGTCGCGCCCTGGACGGGACCCGGCGAAGCAACGAGCTTGCAGGAGAAGATGTTCGCGGTGGCCGGCCTCGCGGCGGCGTCGCCGACGCCCATGCCCAGGACCGCCGGCCGTTGGCTGATCAGTATGGAATAGAGCTGATCGCGATCCTTGCCGCGCGGGCACGGCTCCCTCGCGATCGCCGTGATCGCCGCTCCGGGCGGATCGACGGGCTTCAGCCTCACGGAATAGGCCAGCTCCTCGACTCCGTCCGAGAAGCCGGTGACGGGGGAGGTCGACAGCACGCGCGCCGTAATGGTGGAGAGGGGATCGGCGGCGGACGCTGGATTTGCGGAGACGCACCAGGCCAGGGCCAGGATCGTCAGGGCGGAAGCAGGAGCTCGGATCATGGCCCGAGGCTCCGTCGCGCCCCGGCGGAAGTCAATCGGACCCTGGCCGCTACGACCCCGTCGCCGCTTCCGCGCAGCCCCTGGCCTTGCCGCGCACCGCGCCGCAGATCGACGACAGCAGTTCCACGGGACGGATCGGCTTGCCCAGGTGGTCGTCGAAGCCCATGGCCAGGAAGCGCTCGCGGTCGCCCGACATGGCCGAGGCGGTCAGGGCGATGACCGGGATCGCCGGGTCGCCCCCGCGACCGGCGCGGATCTCGCCCAGGGCGGTGATGCCGTCCATCACCGGCATGTTGATGTCCATCAGCACCGCGTCGAACGTTTCGGTCGCCAGGGCGTCCAGCGCCGCTTGGCCGTCGCCGACCACGGTCAGGCCCACGCCGGTGGCCTCCAGCATGGTGCGCACCACGACCTGGTTGATGGCGTTGTCCTCGGCCATCAGGATGCGCAGGGCGTCTAGGTCGGGTTCGTCCTGATCCTCGACCTCGTCGATCACCGCCGCCGTTACGGCCTGCGCCGCGATCGGCGTGGCGTGCAGGGTGAAGACGAACGTCGCCCCGCCGACGCCGCTCTCCAGGACCAGGTCGCCGTCCATCTGGCGGGCCAGGGCGCGCGAGATGGTCAGGCCCAGGCCCGTGCCGCCATGGCTGCGCGAGACGGCGTTGTCGGCCTGGGTGAAGCTTTCGAAGATGCGGTCGTGGACGTTGGCGTCGACGCCGACGCCGGTGTCGATCACCCGCAGCCGGATCTCGCTGTCGCCGTCGGCCAGGGGCGCGTTGCGCGCCGACAGCTGGATCGTCACCCCGCCCTGGCTGGTGAACTTCAGGCCGTTGGAGATCAGGTTCATCAGCACCTGGCGGATGCGCTGCGGGTCGGCCAGGATCCAGGCGGGCGAGGAGGGGGCGATCTCGACCTTCAGCCACAGGCCCTTCTCGGCGGCGGCGTCGCGCCACGCGTCGCCGGCCGCGCGGACCAGGTCGTGCAGGTTGACGGCCACCCGGTCCAGCTCGACCTTGCCGGCCTCGATCTTCGACAGGTCCAGCACGTCGTTGAGCACCTGCATCAGGCTGTCGCCCGACTTGATCATCAGGCGCACGTGGCGGCGCTGGGCCTCGTTGAGGTTGCTGCGGTCCAGGGCGTAGGCCATGCCCAGCAGGCCGTTCATCGGCGTGCGCAGCTCGTGGCTGGTGACGGCCACGAAGGTCGACTTGGCGCGGTTGGCCTCCAGGGCCCGCTCGCGCTCCTCGCGCAGGCCGCGGGTCAGGGCGTCCATCCGCTTGGCGGCGGCGCGGTTGGCCAGCATGACGTTCAGGGTCGTGGCCACCACCATGACCAGGCCCCAGCGGGCGATGTTGGGACCCACGCCCTGGTCGGGGAAGAAGAACAGCGGGAAGACCACCAGGCTGACCATCGGCGCGAAGGCCGACACCGCGACCAGGGCGGCCGGCTGGTGGCGGAAGTTCTGGGTGTAGACGATCTGGCCCACCCACACCGAGGCGGCGGCCAGCCGCATGTCGTGCAGCGGCGAGAACCACATCGCCGCCGCCAGCCACGACCAGGTCAGGTTGATCGGCAGGGCGCCCAGCAGGAAGACGGCGCGCATGGTCGGCGTGCCGGCGACGCCCGGCTTGAACCGCCCGGTCGCCAGTCGCGCCAGGCCTTCGCTGGCCAGGAACACCGTCAGCCAGCACAGGGCGAAGTTCAGGCCCAGGGCCATCTGGGTGACGCCGGCCGCCATCGCCGCGGGGATCACGCGGGACAGCAGCAGGCGGTGGGTGTCCATCGCCACTTCGTCCAGCCGATCGTCGGCCAAGATGGCGTCCACTCGTCCCACTCGAATCCCAGCCCGCTATGTCGTCCAGTCGACCGATTATAGACGATCAAGGCTTCCAGGAGCTGAACAAGGGCTGCGGCGGATCAGCGCGATGCGGCCCGGGTTCGCCTCGGGCGCGCCGCGCGTTGCGCCGGGGGCCGCGCGCCGCTAGCCTTGCCTGAACAACGATAATGGACTGAGAGAGCGGGGAACGATGCAGGGCTTGATGCAGCACGGGGCTTTGACGGTCGACAAGATCATCGACCACGCCGCCCTGTGGCATGGCGGGCGCGAAGTCGTCACGCGATCGGTCGAGGGGCCCATCGTCCGCACCACCTACGGCGCGATCCACGACCGCGCCAAGCGGGTGTCCAACGCGCTGCTGGGCCTGGGGATCAAGCCGGGCGACCGCGTCGGCACCCTGGCCTGGAACACCGCTCGCCACATGGAGGCCTGGTACGGCATCATGGGCGTGGGGGCCGTCTGCCACACCCTGAACCCGCGCCTGTTCCCGGAGCAGATCGCCTGGATCGCCAACCACGCCGGCGACCGCGCCATCTTCGTGGACCTGACCTTCCTGCCGATCATCGCCGGCGTCCTGCACCACCTGCCCACCGTCGAGCACGTGGTGCTGTTCACCGACCGCGCCCACATGCCCGCCGACTTCAAACCGGCCGGCGAGGCGCCCAACTTCAAGGGCCTGCTCTGCTACGAGGACCTGGTCGCCGAGCATTCGGCCGACTGCGCCTGGGGCGGGTTCGACGAGGGCACGGCGGCGGGGCTCTGCTACACCTCGGGCACGACCGGCGACCCCAAGGGGGTGCTGTACTCGCACCGCTCCAACTTCCTGCACACCCTGATCACCCTGCAGCCCGACGTGATGGGCCTGTCGCAGAAGGACGTGATCCTGCCGGTGGTGCCGATGTTCCACGCCAACGCCTGGGGCGTGGCGTTCTCGGCCCCCGGCACCGGCGCCAAGATGGTGATGCCCGGCGCCAAGATGGACGGGGCGTCGATCTACGAGCTGCTGGACACCGAGGGCGTGACCTTCTCGGCCGCCGTGCCGACGGTGTGGCAGATGCTGCTGCAGCACCTGAAGGAAAGCGGCGGCAAGCTGCCCAACCTGCGCAAGGTGGTGATCGGCGGGGCGGCCTGTCCCGAGGTGATCATCCGCGCCTTCCAGGAGGACTACGACGTCGAGGTGGTCCACGCCTGGGGCATGACCGAGACCTCGCCGGTCGGCACGCTGTCGGTCATGACCGACGAGCTGGAGAAGCTGCCCTACGACCAGCAGATGCCCTACCGCCTCAAGCAGGGCCGGCCGCCGCTGGGCGTGGAGCTGAAGCTGACCGACGACGCGGGCCAGCGCCTGCCGCACGACGGCAAGAGCTTCGGCAACCTGAAGATCCGCGGCCCGATCATCGCCGCCGAATACTTCCGGGGCGCCGGCGGCAGAATCCTCGACGACGAGGGCTTCTTCGACACCGGCGACGTGGCCACGATCGACGACCACGGCTTCATGCAGATCACCGACCGGGCCAAGGACGTGGTCAAGTCGGGCGGCGAGTGGATCAGCTCGATCGACATCGAGAACATCGCCCTGGGCCATCCCAAGGCGGCGATGACGGCGGTGATCGGCGTGCCGCATCCCAAGTGGGACGAGCGGCCGATCCTGCTGGTCAAGCTGAAGGACGGCGAGACCGCCACCAAGGAAGAGTTCCTGGAGTTCCTGCAGGGCAAGATCGCCAAGTGGTGGATGCCCGACGACGTGGTCTTCGTCGACGAGATCCCGCTGGGCGCGACCGGCAAGATCGACAAGAAGCTGATCCGCCAGCGCATGAAGGACTATGTCCTGCCGGGCCTGGCGGCCGCGACCGTCGCCCGGGCGGAGGACGAGCCCAGGCCCGAGCCGCCGCCCGCCGCCCTGGCCGCCGCCGACGGGGCCCAGGCCGCGCGGATCTACGCGCCCGAACCGGAAGAGCCGCTGTCGGAGCCGCCGCCCATCCCCGAGCCCGAGGTGGTCGAGGCCCTGGCGCACGCCGACGCCGAGGCCGGGGGCGCGACGCCCGTCGCCTCGCTGCTGGCCGAGGCCGCCGCGGCGGCGGCCGCCAGCCCCGCCGAAGCGCCGCGCCCGGCGCCCGCGCCTCACGTCGAGCCGGCGTTCGAGCAACGCGGCCAGGAGGAGCACTTCCCCCTCGGCCCGCTGCCCGCCGCGCCGACCCTGGCCCCGGTGCCGGAGGAGGCCTTCCACGCCGAGCCGGTCTTCGTGGCCGAGGAGGCGCCGCTGGCCATGCCGGTGGTCCCCGAACGCCGAGGCAGGAAGGGCAGAGGGACGTCGAAGGCGAAGAAGGCCGAGACGGGCGGCCGGTCCAAGGGCGGGTTCACCGGCGGCCTGCTGGACCTGATCGTGCTGATCGCCCTGGCGCCCGCCCTGCTGGTCGGGGCCGGCGCCCTGGGCGTGAAGGCCGGGGTGATCCCGCTGGCCCTCGGCTACGACCAGATGACCCTGGACTGGGCGCCCAAGGCGGCCATGCTGGGCGTCGCCACGGGCGTTCTGGGCCTGATCTTCGCGCTGTTCGGCGGCTTCTCGCGGCACTGGAAGAAGGCCTTGCTGGCCCTGGCGGTCACCGTCGCCACCCTGGGCGTCATGGTCGCGGCCAACGCCATGGGCGGCCGCGCGCCGCCGGTGCACGACGTCTCCACCGACTGGAAGACCCCGCTGATGCTGTCGGACGCCGCCCTGGCGGCGCGGGGCGGCGAGGCCCAGACCGTCGAGGCCGATCCCAGCCTGCCGGTCGGCTCGCTGGCCTATGCCGGCCGCCGGATCGCCGACGTCAACGCCGAGACCTGCCCGGCCGCCCGGCCCCTGGTCCTGACGCGCTCGCCAGCCGACGCCTACGAGGCCGCCAAGGCCGCCGTCCAGGCCGCGGGCCTCTCGATCGTCACCGACGACCCGATGGACGGCCGGCTCGAGGCCACCGGCCAGAGCTTCTGGTACGGGCTGAAGGACGACCTGGTGGTGCGGGTGCGCCCCGACGCCTCGGGCGCGCGGGTCGACATGCGCGCGGTCGGCCGCGAGGCCGGCGGCGACATGGGCCGCAACTGCCGCCGGGTGGGGGATCTGCTGGCGGTGGTGAGGGGGTAGAGGGCTCACACCCTTGCCCCCACCTGACCGCCACGCGGTCTGTCCGCCCCCGTAGGGGGCGGAGCCTCACGCGCGGCGCCGGCCACAGCACTCTTCCCCCTGTGGGGGAAGACGACCGCGAAGCGGTCCGTAGGGGGCAAGTGATCAGGCCAGCCGATAAAGACTGTCCAACCCCGGCTCGCCCTCCGTCACGACCCGCCCTTCCTTCACCAGCAGCAGCATGTGCGCCAGGACCGACATCGCCGCCGCCGGATGCAGGCGCGGATCGACGGCCGCGTACAGGGTGGGGACCATGGCCTTGATCGTGGTCGGGCCCTCGGTCAGCGCCGCCAGCACCTGGGCCTCGCGCGCCCGGCGGTGGTCGGCATAGGCCTGGAGGAACGGCGCCACCTCGCGCACCGGCGCGCCGTGGGTGGGCCACAGGGTCTCCAACCCCATCGCCGCCACCTTCTCCAGGCTGGCGAAATAGTCGCCCATGTCGCCGTCGGGCGGGGTGATCACCGTGGTCGACCAGCCCATGACGTGGTCGCCGGAGAACAGGGCGTTCTCTTCCTTCAGGGCGAAGCAGACATGGTTGGAGGTGTGACCGGGCGTGGTCACGGCGCGCAGGGTCCAGCCCGGACCGTCGAACGCGTCGCCGTCGGCGATCTCGACGTCGGGACGGAAGCCCTCGTCCTCGCCGGCCTCCAGCGCCAGGCCCGGCGCCAGCTCCGCCAGGTGCGGCGCGCGGCGGCCGAAGATCGTCGCTCCGGTCGCCTTCTGCAGCGGACGGGCGAGGGGGGAATGGTCGCTGTGGTGGTGGGTGACCAGGATGTGGCTGACCGTCTCGCCCTCCAGCGCCGCCAGCAGCGCCTGGAGGTGGCCGTCCAGATCGGGACCCGGATCGATCACCGCCACCGTCCCGCGCCCGACGATGTAGGTGCCGGTGCCGACATAGGTGAACGGCCCCGGATTGTCGGCGATCACCCGGCGGATCAGCGGCGAGACCTGGTCGCAGCGGCCGTACTCGAACTCGATCTCGCGGACGAAGGGGATCATGTCGATATCGGCCTTTCGAGGGGCGGAGCGGCGCCGGTCTTGCGGTGGGCGGCCCGTGAACCTCCAGGAGTACGGATCATGGCCGCCGACGCAGCGATTTTTGTTTCAAAACGGCTCCAGCGCGCGGCCTTCGCCATCCTGTGTCTCATCGTGGCCCAGTTCGTGGTGGCCAGCTGCACGCCCGAACCGGCGGCGATGGCGGCCCGGGTCGGCCTGACCCACCACTACTAGCCGGACGACCGGGCGCTGGGGCGCTAGACCCCCAGCACGCCCGACAGGTCGTAGCCGGCGTCGGCGCCCAGGCGCACCAGCTCAGCGCGGTCGGCTGCGCCCGAGGCCGCCTGGCCCAGCGACCAGGTGACGATCGAGCGCGTGCCCGAACGACAGAAGGCCAGGACCGGCCCTTCAGCGCCCTCGACCGCGCGCCGCACGGCCTCGACCTGGTCGAAGGTCGGCCCGCCCCGCACCGGGATATGCACATAGTCCAGACCCGCGGCCCGGGCCGCCGCCTCGACCTGGGCGCTCGACGGCTGGCCGGGCTCCTCGTCGTCGGGGCGGTTGTTGATCACCAGGACGAAACCTTCGCCGGCCGCGCGGCCCAGGTCGTCGAGCGCGATCTGGGGGCTGACCGAAAGCGAGTCGGTAACACGTCGGAACGCGGTCATGGGCATGTCGCTCGTGGGCAAATGGAAGAGACGGCGCCGCGGCGGCGCGCCCTCATCATCCCGGTACTCGGGCGCCCGTGCAACGGTCGCCGGCGAGCAAATGTGACGGAAATTTGGGCGATACATAGGAAGAATTTCTCGCCGATCGTCAGGGTTCGGCATTTGGTACCGCTAAAAGCCACGTTTCGTGGGGTGATTTCTCGGATGTCAACCCGCAGGCGGCTGTTTTTGACCCTCCGGCGCCCGGTCGCGGGCGAGGGGCGCCCTCCGCCGGGGTCCGGGTGGAATTTGCCTGTGCGACCAACGGGATACAGGGGGTGAGACCCATGTTATCCGGCGGTTTGTGGAAAATCTGAGCGGCGTTCGTCAGAAATGAGGCGATCGTGTTGCGATAATGCGACAGCCCCAGGCGATGTGATTACAGACTGGTAATGGGAATTGACCGGCGCGCGGCGCGCCTCCTAACGTCACCCCAACCGGGGAAATGTTTTCCGGGACACCTAAGTTCTCGTGGTGGAGTTGGGGCAAAAATCCAGACAGGCCGAACGTAACGCCCCCGAAAAGGGCGCGTGCGGGCGGTCGGGATGCTTCGCCATGTCAGAGGGGATATTATGAAGATGAATTCCACGAAGGGCGGCGCCCGCGCGCGTCTTTTGACGTCGACGCTGCTGGCCGGTCTGGCCACCGTCGCCGCGCCGCTGGCCGTCACGGCGATCGCCACGGCGATCCCGACGCTCGCCAGCGCCCAGGACTACAGCTCGGGCTCGCTGCTCGGCACCGTCAAGGACTCGGCCGGCGTCACCGTTCCGGACGCGACCGTCACCGTTAAGTCGCTGGATCAAGGCTTCACCCGCACCGTCACCACCGACGGCGCCGGCCAGTTCCGCGTTCCCCTGATCCCGATCGGCGGCTACTCGGTCTCGATCGCCAAGGAAGGCTACCAGCCGACCAGCGACGGCAACGTCCGCGTCGCCCTGGGCGGTTCGACCGCCTACTCGTTCACGCTGACGGAAGTCGGCGGCTCGGTCAGCGAAGTGGTCGTCACCGCCACCGCCAACCCGCAGCTGGACTTCGCCGCGACGACCAAGGGTCTGAGCGTCGACATGGAGACCCTGACCAAGCAAGCGCCGATCGGCCGCTCGCTGACCGCGGTCGTCCAACTGGCTCCGGGCGTCGTCGTCGGTTCGGCCGCGCGCGTGGGCACCGCCCCGAGCGCCGCGAACTTCGGCGGCCAACCCTCGGTCGGCGGCGGTTCGGTCGCTGAAAACGCCTTCTACATCAACGGCCTGAACATCACGAACTTCGACACGTACATCGGCGCCGCCGAAGTGCCGTTCGACTTCTACAAGTCGGTCGAAGTGAAGACCGGCGGCTACCCCGCCGAGTTCGGCCGCGCCACGGGCGGCGTCATCAACGCCGTCACCAAGTCGGGCTCCAACGACTTCAAGTTCGCCGTCCACGGCAACTTCGAACTCGACAGCATGCGCGAAGACTCGCCGGACTCGTACCTGATCGCCAACCACCGCGGCGCCCAGTCGAGCAAGAGCGGCACCTTCGAAGTCAGCGGCCCGATCATCAAGGACCACCTGTTCTTCTACGTGCTGAACCAGCAACGCGAGAACTCGCAGTCGACGGCCTTCAAGACCACCGGTCAGTACACCGTCGACAAGTCGAACGACCCGTTCTGGGGCGCCAAGATCGACGGTTACATCACCGACCGTCAGCGCGTCGAACTGACCTATTTCGACACCCAGAAGACGATCGACCGCACCGCCTATCTCTATAACGGCACGACCGACGTCATCGGCGCCCAGCTGCCGTCGACGGTCTACCGTCAGGGCGGCGTGAACTACGTCGCGCGCTACACCGGCACGTTCACCGACTGGTTCACTCTGTCGGCCGCCTACGGTCGCAACCGCGACTCCAACAGCGTCCTGCCGACCAACACGGTCGACCCGCTGGTGCAGGAAGACTACACGAGCGGCGCTCTGAACGTCCTCAGCAACCAGAAGCAGGGCTCGATCGAGACCCGCAAGACGCTGCGCGAGTTCTACCGCGTCGACGGCGACTTCTACTTCAACCTGATGGGTGACCACCACATCCGCACGGGTTACGACCACGAGAAGACGACGCTCAACCACGCCAACATCGACACGGGCCCCGGCGCCACGGGTATCGCCTACATCTACCACCAAGGTGGTACGGGCGACGCTCTGGAAGTTCCGGCCGGCGTGAACTACGTCGAAATCTCGACGAACCGCTTCGGCGGCGCCCCGGTGCACGGCGTGAACGCCGCCTGGTACATCCAGGACGCCTGGGACATCACCCCGGACCTGAACCTGCAGCTCGGCATCCGCAACGACAAGTTCACCCTGGACAACCTCCTGGGCGAGACGGTGCTGAACCTGAAGAACAACTGGGGCCCGCGCATCGGCGTGACCTGGGATCCGGTCGGCGAAGGCAAGGACAAGGTCTCGGCCTCGTTCGGCCGCTACTACATCCCGCCGGCGTCGAACCTCAGCTACCGCGGCGCCGACCTGGGCTACAGCACGTTCTTCTACGCGCCGGGCTACGTGGTTGGTTCGGGCAGCACCACCCCGAACTTCACCCGCGGCGCCAACTTCGCGCCGACGGCTCTGGGCACCCAGATCACCACGACGACCAACCCGGGTATCGATGCGGGCTTCCTGGTCCGCTGCCCGAACTCGGTCGTGGCCGGCACCCCGAACGTCGCCGGTTGTAACGTTCCCTTCGGTCTCGGTGTCGCCGAACCGGCCTATTCCAAGGCTCAACAGGGCATCAAGGCCTCGCAGGAAGACGAATACACCGTCGGCTACGAGCGTCAGTTCAACGACCTGTGGAAGGGCGGGGTCAACCTGACCTACCGCAAGCTGAACCGCATCTCGGAAGACACCACGCTCGACCCGTTCGTCATCAAGTGGTGCGCCGCGCACACCACCGGCGCGACGCTGGCGGCCTGTAACACGATCTGGGGCGCCAACTCCTGGCAGTACATCGTCTTCAATCCGGGCACGGACCTGACGATCAATCTGCGTCAGCCCGACGCCGCGGTCTTCGACGCCGCGACGATCGCCGCCGCCGCCGCCCTGCCGAAGCAACTGACCTTCACCAAGGACGAGCTGGGCTTCCCGAAGCCCAAGCGCGAATACATCGCCCTGGAGTTCACCTTCGAGCGCGCCTTCGACGGCAAGTGGGGCCTGAAGGGCTCGTACACCCTGTCGGAAAGCAAGGGTAACTACGAAGGCACCGTCCTGTCGGACAACGCCCAGGCGGACGCCGGTTCGACCGTGCTGTACGACTTCGTCGGTCTGACCGACAACCAGTACGGCCTGCTGCCGAACCACCACGCCCATCAGTTCAAGGCCTTCGGCAGCTACGCCGTGACCGACAACCTGATGTTCGGCGCCAACGTCCGGGTCATCTCGCCGAAGCACCAAGGCTGCTTCGGCCTGCACCCGACCGATGGTCCGTCGCAAAACTACGCCGCCGCTTCGCGCTGGTGTAAGACGTTCAACGCGGACGGCAGCCTGGCCCAGGCCAGCCACCCGGTTCCGCGTGGTTCGGCTCTGGAAACCGACTGGGAAACCAACCTCGATCTGTCCCTGCGCTACACCGTGCCGGAAAAGATCATGGCCCTGGGCGGCAACCTGGTGCTGCGCGCCGACGTGTTCAACGTCTTCAACGCCGACGCGATCACCTCGCGCGAAGAGCGTGGCGAAAGCAACGCCGGCGGCCGTCGCGCTCAGTACGGCTTCCCGATCGCCTACCAGACCCCGCGCTACGTGCGTCTGGGCTTCGATCTGGACTTCTAAGGCTCGACCACAATCGAACCTGGAATGGCGGCGGGCTCCTCGGAGCCCGCCGTTTTTCTTTGGGGCGTCGGGGACATGCACTCACGGCAGGGCCTTGCCGATTTCTCACGGGCGCGGGGGTGAGTGCGTGTCCCCCAAGTCGCCCGCTGACGGGGACATGCCCTTGGGCGTGTCCCCAGGTCTCGCGCGGCGCCAGGTGGTTGGGGACACGCCGCAAGGGCATGTCCCCGGTCGGACTTATCCTCGGCGGATGGCGAACAGACTTCAGCGTTTTCAATGCCTTGAACTTTTTCGACCGAACTTGTCCTCACCCTTCCAGGCGCCCGTATCCTGATCCCACCTGAAGGCATGGGAAGGGCGTCCGGCCGGCGACCGAACGGCTTTCGGGGGTGGACGAGCGGGAAGCGCTCGCCGGTGGTCTTGAGTGACGCCTTCGCGGCGGTCCTGGGCAGGTTCCTTGAAACACAGGAC
>NZ_JONW01000007.1 GCF_000712075.1 Caulobacter sp. UNC358MFTsu5.1 | reverse complement strand
TTGCGTCCGCCGATCCCCCGCCGCCTGGGTTTCGTCTTCACAGAAGAACCTGCCCAGGACCGCCGCGAAGGCGTCACTCAAGACCACCGGCGAGCGCTTCCCGCTCGTCCACCCCCGAAAGCCGTTCGGTCGCCGGCCGGACGCCCTTCCCTGCTTTCAGGTGGGATCAGGATACGGGCGCCTGGAAGGGTGAGGACAAGTTCGGTCGAAAAAGTTCAAGGCATTGAAAACGCTGAAGTCTGTTCGCTATCCGCCGAGGATTAAGTCCGACCGGGGACATGCCCTTGCGGCGTGTCCCCAACCACCTGGCGCCGCGCGAGACCTGGGGACACGCCCCAAGGGCATGTCCCCGTCAGCGGACGACTTGGGGGACACGCACTCACATCGCACGCCCCGCGAACCTGGCCGGCGCACCGCCCTGAGTGCATGTCCCCTCCGCGCAAGCACAACCCGTGGGAGCGCTAACAACCGAAAATCGATATGGCGACCCGAGCTTCACAACCTAAGGTGCGGGAAAAACGGCGGCCGAGACCAGGGTTTTCCCCGATCTCAAAAATCGGGAGATGGCGGAATATCGGGTTCGAGCGTTAGGAGTTGTACTATGTCGAGTTCCAAACACATCTCTGATCATCTCAAAGCGGTCCGTAAGATCGCTGTCGAAACCTCTCCAGAAGATGTCGCCGGAACGGTGGCGTTGGCGATCCAGCGGGTCCGGGTAACCCTGCAGAACCTCGCCCTTCTGGCCAACAAGACGCCCGACCTCGAAGCGGCCGCCCGCGACGTGGACGCCTGCCTCCCCGCGTTCGTGGGCGGCCAGTGGTCGGGGATCTTCTTCGGCGACGAGCTGCTGGATGCGCTGGACGCTTTCGAGGAGGCGCTGGACGCCGCCGGCCCCAGCGAGGTGGCCCGGCGGATCGGCGCCTGGTCGGCCCGGCCCGCGCCGCCCATGGCCGCCCAGCTCGCTCCCTAGGCCCTAAGCCGCCTCGATGATCGCCAGGAAGTCGGCCGCCTTCAGCGAGGCGCCGCCGACCAGGGCGCCGCCGACCTCGGGCGCCGCCAGGATTTCCCGCGCGTTGTCGGGCTTGACCGAGCCGCCGTAGAGGATCGGCACGGTCGCGCCGTGCTGGCCAAACCGTTCGACCAGCACGGCCCGCAGGGCCTCGTGGATGTGCTCGATGTCTTCCGGGGTCGGGGTGCGGCCGGTGCCGATCGCCCAGACCGGCTCGTAGGCCACGGCGAAGGCCTGACCCGCCAGGGCGGCCGGCAGCGACTCGCGGGCCATGCCCGTGACCACCGCCTCGGCCTGGCCGGCGTCGCGCTGGGCCAGGGTCTCGCCGAAGCAGACGATCGGCTCCAGGCCGGCGGCCAGGGCGGCCTCGACCTTGGCCGACACCAGGGCGTCGCTCTCCTTGTAGGCGGCGCGGCGTTCGGAATGGCCGAGAATCACCAAGGTGGCGCCGGCGTCGGCCAGCATCGCCGCCGAGATGTCGCCGGTATGGGGCCCCGCCGCGGCCGGATGGCAGTCCTGGCCGCCGACGATCACCGCCTCGCCCGCCATGGCCTCGGCCATCCGGCTCAGCAGGGTGGCCGCCGGGCAGATGGCCACCCGGGCGGCGGGCGGCTTGGCCGCCAGGGCCGCCGCCACCGCCCGCGCCTCGTCCAGCGAGGCCTCCAGCCCGAACATCTTCCAATTTCCGGCGATCAGCGGCCGGGGCGTCGTCAGCGAAAGGGTCATGGACCCGGTTTGGGACCCTTGGCGAGACGGAAGTCAAGACCGGTCGAACCCGCCGCCGCTTGCCCGGCGCCCCGCGGCTCTACTATACCCGCTGCTCGCGTCCGCTTCTTCGCTAGGGCCTTGGCCCTGCGGAGAACCCGCGATTTTCGAGGAAGGTTTCTCCCAGTCATGCTCGCCGGCTTCCGCTCCTTCGCCAAATCGCCGTTCGCGGTGGTCCTGTTTGGTCTGCTCATCGTCAGCTTCGCGGTGTTCGGCATCAGCGACGTGTTCCGCCATCCCCCCGGCAAGTGGGTGATCGCGGCCGGCTCGCGGAACATGAGCCCGGAGGACTTCAAGGCGCAGTTCGAGAACTTCCGGAAGCGCGAGCAGGCCCAGGGCCAGACGATCACGCCGGACATCGCCGTCCAGCAGGGCGTCGACCGCAAGATGCTGACCCAGCTGGCCCTGCAGGAATCCCTGGCCGAGCTGCTGCACAAGATGGGCGTGCGCGCGTCCGACAAGCTGGTGGCCGACACCCTGCGCGAGCAGCTGGCCGCCCTGCCCCCGGGCCAGCGTCCGTTCGACCCGATCACCGGCAAGTTCGACAACCAGCTGTACCAGCGCCTGCTGGCCCAGAACGACCTGACCCCGGCCCGCTTCGAAGCCTCGCTGCGCGACGACATCGCCCAGACCCACACCTTCAGCGCCGTCGCCGCCGGTCTGCGCGCGCCGCGCCTCTATTCGGCCCTGCAGGCCGCCTACGCCCTGGAAGGCCGCGACCTGGCCGCCTTCGCGATCAATCCGGCCACCGTCGAGAAGCCGGGCGCGCCGACCGACGCCCAGCTGCAGGCCTTCATGAAGGAGCACGCCGCCCAGCTGACCCGGCCCGAGACCCGGGTCCTGTCGGTGGCCCGCTTCAGCGCCAAGGCCCTGGAGGCCACGGTGACCGTGCCCGAGGCCGAGATCGTCAAGACCTACAACTTCCGCAAGGACACCCTGGGCACGGCCGAGACCCGCTCGTTCGTCCAGATCCAGGCTCCCGACGCCAAGGCCGCCGCGACGATCGTCCAGCGCCTGACCAAGGGCGACGCGCCCGCCGCCATCGCGAGCGCCTACGGCAAGCAGCCGCTGGTGATCGACTCCAAGCCCAAGACCGCCCTGCCCGACCGCAAGGTGGCCGACGCCGTGTTCGCCCTGGCGGCCGGCCAGGTCAGCGCCCCGGTCGCCGGCGAGTTCGGCCTCTCGGTGGTCAAGCTGGTCAAGATCAACCCCGCCACCACGCCCAGCCTGGAATCGCAACGCCCCGCCATCGAGGCCGAGCTGAAGGCCCAGGCCGCCCAGGCCAAGGCCTATGAGCAGACCCAGGCCTACCAGGACGCCCACGACGGCGGCGCCAACCTGATCGACGCGGCCACCAAGGCCGGCGCCTTCGTGCGGACCACCGCGCCGGTCGCCGCCACCGGCGTCGACCAGGGCGGTCAGCCCGACCCCGCCCTGACCCCGGACGCCCTGAAGACCGCCTTCGAACTGCCCGCCGGCGGCGAGAGCGAACTGATCGAGGCCGGCAAGGGCGAGTATTTCGCCGTCCGCGTCGAGAAGGTCATCCCGTCGGCCATGCCGCCGCTGGCCGAGGTCCGCGCGCCCCTGGCGCAGCAGTGGCAGCTGGACCAGCTGTTCCAGCGCATGAAGGCCAAGGCCGACGCGCTGAGCGAGCGGGTCAAGAAGGGCGAGTCGCTGGAGGCCGTCGCCGCCGCGTCCCAGACCCAGGTGCAGCGCGTCCCCAACATCACCCGCCAGAACGCCCGCCAGTTCCAGGGCCTGGGCCGCGACCTGCTGATCAGCACCTTCGGCGCCAAGCCGGGCCAGCCGTTCGTCGCCCGCGGCCCGCAGGGCGGCTACCTGGTCGCCATGGTCGAGAAGATCCACTCCGGCTCGCCCGAGCAGATGGCCCAGATCACCGAGGCCATGCGCCCGCAGGTCTCGCAGGGCCTGTTCCGCGCCATCGGCCAGTCGGCCCAGGACGCGGCCAAGACCGAGCTGAAGACCAAGGTCAACCTGACCCTGGCCCGCCAGGCGATCGGCGTCGACACCAGCGCCCTGCCCTCCGAGGACGGCAAGACTCCGGCGAAAAAGGCTCCCAAGGGTCTGGCTCAATGAGCCTGGAGCCCGCGCTCGACGCCTTTACCGCCGCCTACGAGTCCGGCCGCCCGCAGGTGGTTTGGACCCGGCTGATCGACGACCTGGAGACCCCGGTCTCGGCCTATCTGAAGATCGGTCACGGGCGGCCGTACGCCTTCCTGTTCGAAAGCGTCGAGGGCGGCGCCTGGCGCGGGCGCTATTCGATCGTGGCCATGAAGCCGGACCTGGTCTGGCGCTGCCGCGGCGACCAGGCCGAGATCGCCGAGGGCGACGACATCGCCGCCGGCCGCTTCACGCCCCAGGCGGGCGGCGCGCTGGACAGCCTGCGCGACCTGATCGCCCGCTCGCGGATCGAGCTGCCGGCCGGCCTGCCGCCGCCGTCGGCCGGCGTGTTCGGGGCCCTGGGCTACGACATGGTCCGCCTGGCCGAACGCCTGCCGGACGTCAACCAGGACACCCTGGGCCTGCCGGACGGGATCATGACCCGGCCGTCGATCGTGGCCGTGTTCGACGCCATCGCCCAGGAGATCATCCTGGTCACCACCGCGCGTCCCCAGGCGGGCGTGTCGGCCGCCGACGCCTATGCGGCCGCCCAGGGCCGGATCGAGTCGGTGATGGCCGACCTGCGCGGCCCGCTGACCCAGCAGGCCCCGCGCCAGAGCCACGGCCAGGCCGAGTTCACCACTCCGGTCAGCCGCGCCGACTACGCCGAGGTGGTCGAGAAGGCCAAGGAGTACATCCGGGCCGGCGACATCTTCCAGGTGGTGCCCAGCCACCGCTTCCGCGCGCCGTTCCCGCTGGAGCCGTTCGCCCTGTACCGCTCGCTGCGCCGGACCAATCCGTCGCCGTTCCTGTATTTCCTGGACCTGGACGGCTTCAACCTGGTCGGCTCCTCGCCGGAGATCCTGGTGCGGCTGCGCGACGGCAAGATCACGATCCGCCCGATCGCCGGCACCCGTCCGCGCGGCGCCACGCCCGAGCAGGACCTGGCGCTGGAGAAGGAGCTGCTGGCCGATCCCAAGGAACGGTCCGAGCACCTGATGCTGCTGGACCTGGGCCGCAACGACGTGGGCCGCGTGGCGATGCTCAAGCACGCCGGCAGCAACGATCCGGCCGCCAAGGGCAAGCACGCCAACGTGCGGGTGACCGACAGCTTCAAGATCGAGCGCTACAGCCACGTCATGCACATCGTCTCCAACGTCGAGGGCGACGCGCCGGACGGCGTGGATCCGGTCGACGTGCTGATGGCCGCCCTGCCCGCCGGCACGCTCTCGGGCGCGCCCAAGGTGCGGGCCATGGAGATCATCGACGAGCTGGAGATCGAGAAGCGCGGCATCGGCTACGCCGGCGCGGTCGGCTACATCGGCGCCGACGGCTCGGTCGACACCTGCATCGTGCTGCGCACGGCCCTGGTCAAGGACGGCATGATGTACGTCCAGGCCGGCGGCGGCGTCGTGGCCGACAGCGACCCGGACGCCGAGTACGACGAGACCCTGCACAAGTCGCGGGCCCTCAAGCGCGCGGCCGAAGAGGCTTGGCGCTTCGCCTAGAATTGGGCGCTTCGCCTAGTTTCCGTCGAGGCGGTCGGACGGCAGGTGCTGGACGACCGCCGGCGGGGCCACCACCATCACCACCGCGAAGGTCACGGCGCTGAACGCCGCGAAGGCGGCGGCGGCCAGGACCGGTCCCATCTTCTGCCGGCGCATCGGCTTGCGCAGCAGAGCCCGGGCGTAGGCGATCGCGGCGGAATCGAGGGCGGAATCAGCGGGGTTCATGGCGTCAGCATGCCCCAGCCCCCAGATGAAGCAATGCGACGCTTTCACGCTGCCCGGCGCGCTGGTCGGCCGGCTGAGCGCCCCCGCAGAAAAACTTGCCGCGAAGACCCTCACCTTTTCGGTGAAACCGGCTAGAAGGCTGAACCTGGAAAGGCGGCGTCATGATCCTGGTCATCGATAACTACGACAGCTTCACCTACAACCTCGTCCACTATCTGAACGAGCTGGGGGCCGACACCGTCGTGCATCGCAACGACGACCTGTCGGTGCAGGAAGCCCTGGGTCTGCGGCCGAACGCGGTCCTGCTGTCGCCCGGCCCCAAGGCCCCCGACCAGGCCGGCATCTGCCTGCCGCTGCTCCGCGGCGCGCCCGACGACCTGGCGATCCTGGGCGTGTGCCTCGGCCACCAGGCCATCGGCCAGGCCTACGGCGGCGAGGTGATCCGCGCCAAGGAAGTGATGCACGGCAAGACCAGCAAGATCTTCCACAACGACCAGGGCGTGTTCAAAGGCCTGCCCAACCCGTTCATCGCCACGCGCTACCACAGCCTGGCGGTCGACAAGGCCACCCTGCCCGCCGACCTGGAGATCACCGCCTGGACCGAGGACGGCGAGATCATGGGCGTGCAGCACAAGACCCGCCCCGTCTACGGCGTGCAGTTCCACCCCGAGTCCATCGCCACCGAGGGCGGCCACCAGCTGCTGGCCAACTTCCTGGACCTGGCCAAGGTCAAGCGCGACGCGGCGATCTGGGTCTAGCCGATGTCCGACGCCTTCAAGCCCCTGCTGGCCAAGCTGGCCGACGGCCAGACCCTCGACGAGGACGACGCCGAGATCTTCTTCGCCGCCTGCCTGCGTGGCGAACCGACGCCCGCCCAGGTGGCCGCGGCGGTCACCGCCATGCGCCTGCGCGGCGAGACCGTGGGCGAGATCACCGCCTGCGCCCGCGCCATGCGCCGCGCGGCCATCCACCTGGACCACCCCTATGACGTGGTCGACGTCTGCGGCACCGGCGGCGACGGCCTGCACACCTTGAACATCTCCACCGCCGTGGGCTTCGTGGCGGCCGGCGGCGGGCTGAAGGTGGCCAAGCACGGCAACCGGGCGATCACCAGCAAGTCCGGCACCGCCGACGTCCTGGCCGCCCTGGGCGTGAACATCGACGCCAGCCTGGCCCAGCAGCGCCATGCGCTGGACACGGCCGGCATCTGCTTCCTGTTCGCCCAGTCGCACCACGGGGCGATGAAGCACGTCTCGCCGATCCGCCAGCAGCTGGGCTTCCGCACGATCTTCAATCTGCTGGGCCCGCTGACCAATCCGGCCGGCGCCAAGCGCCAGGTCGTGGGCGTCTCGGCCCACCGCTTCGTCGAGCCCGTGGCCAAGGCCCTGGGCGCGCTCGGCGCCGAGCGCGCCTGGTCGGTGCACGGGGCCGGCATGGACGAGCTGACCACCACCGGCGAGACCGAGGTCGCCGAATGGCGCGACGGGTCCCTGCGGCTGTTCACGATCACGCCGGAAGCCGTGGGCCTGCCCCGCGCCGCCCTGGCCGACATCACCGGCGGCGAGCCCGCCTACAACGCCGCTGCCCTGACCGCCCTGCTGGACGGCCGCGAGGGTCCGTACCGCGACATCGTCATGCTCAACGCCGCCGCCGCCTTCCTGGTGGCCGACAAGGTCGAGACCCTGCGCGAAGGCGTGGAACTGGCCGGCGCGGTGCTGGACGACGGCCGCGCCCGCGCCGCCCTGGCCGGGCTGGTCGCCGCCACCAACAGTGAAACGCTTCCCGCATGACCGATATCCTCGCCAAGATCGCCGCCTACAAGCGCGAGGACGTCGCCGACCGTAAGCGCCGCCGCGCCTTCGCCCAGGTCGATTCCGCCGCCCGCGCCGCCAGCAGCCCGCGGGGCTTCAAGGCCGCCCTGGAGGCCGCCCACGGCCCCGGCAAGCTGTCACTGATCGCCGAGATCAAGAAGGCCTCGCCGTCCAAAGGGCTGATCCGCGCCGACTTCGACCCGCCGGCCCTGGCCCGCGCCTACGCCGCCGGCGGCGCGGCCTGCCTGTCGGTCCTGACCGACGGCCCCAGCTTCCAGGGCGCCGACGGCTACCTGATCGACGCCCGCGCGGCCGTCGCCCTGCCCTGCATCCGCAAGGACTTCCTGGTCGATCCCTGGCAGGTGGCCGAGAGCCGCGCCCTGGGCGCCGACGCCATCCTGGTCATCCTGGCCATGATCGACGACGCCCTGGCCGCCGACCTGATGGCGGAAGCCGCGCGCCTGGGCATGGACGCCCTGGTCGAGGTGCACGACGAGGCCGAGATGGACCGCGCCGGCCAACTGGGCTCGACCCTGGTCGGGATCAACAACCGCGACCTCAAGAGCTTCGTGGTCGACCTGGCCGTCACCGAACGCCTGGCCGCCCAGGCCCCCAAGGACGCCCTGCTGGTCACCGAGAGCGGCGTCTTCACTCATGAGGACGTGGTGCGGATGGAGGCGGCCGGGGCCAAGGCCATGCTGGTCGGCGAGAGCCTGATGCGCCAGGCCGACGTGGCCGCCGCCACCCGAGCCCTGCTGGGATAGGGCGTTGAACGAATTCGATCCGATAGAGCTGGACGCCCGCAAAGGTCGGTTCTGGCGCGACTGGCGCGTGGTGCCGGGCCTGGCCGTCGTCGCCGTCGTCGGCCTGGCGGCGCTGATCCTGGCGACGCAGCACCGCGGGCGCGCGACCGAGCCGACGTCCGAGCCCGCCGTCGCGACCGCCGTCACCGCCCCGCCGACGCCCGCCGTCCTGCCCCTGAAGCCCGACGCGTGGCGCGGCCAGATCGATTACCGCGCCCTGGACGCCCGCATCCGGACGATGATGACCGACCGGTCCATGCAGGGCCTGGCCATCGCCGTGGTCGAGGACGGCCGCCTGTCGTTCGTCCAGGGCTACGGGCGGACCACGCCGGGCGACGGCGAGAAGGTCGGCGCCGACACCGTCTTCCGCTGGGCCTCGCTGTCCAAGACCGTGGCCGCCACGCTCAGCGCCCGCCTGGCGAACGAAGGGGCGTTCTCGCTGGACGACCCGCTGGGCAAGTTCGGCGTCAGCCTGCGCCTGCCGAACGACGCCCAGAACACCCTGACGGTCGAGCAGCTGCTGTCCCAGCGCACCGGCCTGCCCCGCAACGCCTATGACGGCTGGCTGGAGGGCGGACGCGATCCGAAGATGATCCGCGAAAGCCTGGCGGCCGTGCCCCTGCTGTGCCCGCCGGCCACCTGCCACAGCTACCAGAACATCGCCTACGACACGATCCGCGAGGTCGTGGAGGCCGCCACCCACCGATCCTACGCCGACGAGGCGCGCCAGCGGCTGTTCGCGCCGTTGGGCATGACCAGCGCGACCATCGGCCTGGACGGCCTGCGGGACGCGCCGCACTGGGCGCCGCCCTCGCGCTGGGGCCACACCGCGCCCCTGACCGACTTCTACTATCGGGTGCCCGCCGCGGCCGGGGTCAATTCCAACATCGTCGACCTGGCGCGGTGGATGCAGGCCCAGATGGGCCAGGCGCCCGCCGTCCTGCCCGCCGGGGTGCTGGCCGACATCCAGCGCCCGCGCGTCAACACCGGCCGCCCCTACGGCAACTCGCCGCTGGGCCGCTCGCTGCAGCATCCCGGCTACGGCCTGGGGATGCGCAGCTTCACCTACAAGGGCCACCGCCTGGTCGGCCACAGCGGGGCGGTGACCGGCTATCGCTCGACCATGATGTTCGACCCCGCCACCCGGACGGGCGTGGTGATGCTGTGGAACAGCGAGGCCAACCTGCCCTTCAAGCTCCAGGCCGAGGTCTTCGACCTGGCCTACCACCAACCGTTCCAGGACTGGCTGCAGCTGAAGGCCAAGGACCGGTCCGACCTGGCTCCCTGAGCCGGCCTACCAGATCAGCGGGATCAGCGCGGCCTTGCGTTTGCGATAGGCTAGATGGGCCTCGCCGAAGCGCGCGGTCATGGCCGCGTCCTCGACCCGGATCCGCTGGCCGAAGGCGATCAGGCCGGCGACCGCCAGGACCACGGCCGAAAGCCAGCTGCCCAGGCCCAGCCCGACGCCGACCAGGGTCAGCAGGCTGCCCAGATAGGCGGGGTTGCGGACGATCCGGTACGGACCCGAGGTGACCATCCGGTGGTCGTCGTGCAGATGCACCGTGCGCCGGAAGAAGGCCCCCAGCGTCAGGATCGCCCAGAGGCGCAGCACGAGCCCGCCCCAGATCAGGACGAGGGCCGCCAGCCGCGCCTCGGCCTTCCAGGCCGTCAGCCGGGCGAAGGCGGTGGAGGGCGTATAGGCCACGAAGAAGGCGACGAAGATCCCGGCGGCGATCACCGCCACCAGGGCCCGCAGGCTGCCCCGGTCGGCGTCCTGGCCGCCGGCCCCGCGCCGGTCGCGCAGCCAGACCCACACCTCGAACAGCGCGAAGGCCGCGTAGCTGACCCAGAAGGCGCGCGGCCAGCCCGCGTTCAACAGCCAGATTCGATCCATGCCCGCCCATCCGATGGTCGCCCAAGGCACTACAGGCAGGGCGGCGCGTGCGGTCAACCTCCGACTGATCTCCCGCGTCCCGACTCGCCCTATTCGGCCGCCAGGGCCGCAGGCGCCGCCCGCGCCCCGCGCACCAGGCGGCCGGGCAAGGCGCCGGTCGGTTCGCCGTCGCGCCGGGTGACCACCCCGCCCACGACGGTGGCGACATAGCCGTGCGCCTTCTGGCTCAGGCGCCGCCCGCCGGCCGGCAGGTCGTAGGCCACGGCGGGCGCCTCCAGCCTCAGCCCCTCGTAGTCGATGACGTTGAGATCGGCCCGATAGCCGGGCGCGATCAGGCCCCGGTCCAGCAGACCCACGGCGGCGGCGGTGTCGCGGGTCTGCATCGCCACCATGGTCTCCAGCGGGATGCGCGGCCCGCGCGTGCGCTCGCGCGTCCAGTGGACGAGGTTGCTGGTCGGGAAGCTGCCGTCGCAGATCATGCCCACATGGGCGCCGCCGTCGGACAGGCCCGGCACGGTGTCGCGATGCAGCAGCATGGCCAGGCTGGGGTCCAGCGATCCGTCGGCGTAGTTCAGGAACGGGTGGTAGAGCATGCCGCGCCCGCCGTTCCGCAGCATGGCGTCCAGCGCCACGGCGGCCGGGTCGCGTCCCTCCCGCGCCGCGATCGCCGCCACCGTCCGGTCGGCGGTCGGCTCGTAGTCGGGGACGGCGTCCATCGGGAAGAGGTTGTCCCAGGCGCGCAGCGCGCTGCCGGCGAACGGTCCCTTGGCGTCGCCGTCGTGGACCAGCAGCCGGACGCGGAAGTCGGGATCGTTCAGGGCCGCGACCTTGTCGGCCAGGGACGCCTTGGCGATCTCGGCGAAGACCGGGTTCTGGCTGAACGGATTGAGGGTCAGCTCCAGGCCGAACAGCACGCCCACCGGCCGGCCGCAGACCTGGGCCTTCATCGGCAGGCCGGCGTCGACGGCCTCGGCCAGGCCCGCCAGCATCGCCTTCCAGCCCTCGGGCGACTTGGGGCTCTGGACCAGCGAGAACGACAGCGGCCGCCCCGACCGCTCGACGATCCGCCGCAGCATGGCCAGCTCGGCCGGGCCGTCGGGGAAGAAGTCCGAGACCAGCTGCAGCACGCCCTTGCCGGCGGCGGCCAGGCCCAGGGCGATGCCGGTCAGTTCGTCCTCGCCCGCCGTCAGGGTGGGGGTCGGCTGGCCGTCGCTGGTGCGGTGGTTCAGCGTCCGCGAGGTGGAGAAGCCCAGGGCTCCCGCCTCGACCGCCCGCCGGGCGATGGCGGCCATGGCGGCGATGTCGGCGGGCGTCGCCGGCTCGCGGTCGGCCCCGCGCTGGCCCATCACGAACACCCGCAGCGCCGCGTGCGGCAGCTGGGCGCCGATGTCGACGTCGAAGGCGCGGCCGGCCAGGAAATCCAGATAGTCGGGAAAGCTCTCCCAGGCCCAGGGCAGGCCCTCGGTCAGCACCGGGAACGGGATGTCCTCGACGCCCTCCATCAGGCGGATCAGCCGGTCACGGTCCTCGGGCCGGCAGGGCGCGAAGCCCACGCCGCAGTTGCCCATCACCACGGTGGTGACCCCATGCCCGGCGCTGGGCGTCATCGACGTGTCCCAGGTGGCCTGGCCGTCGTAGTGGGTGTGGATGTCGACGAAGCCCGGGGTGACCAGGCGGCCCCGCGCGTCGATCTCCTCGCGGCCCGACGCCAGGCCCGGCCCGATCGTGGCGATCAGGTCGTCCCTGACCGCCACGTCGGCGACGAAGCCCGGGCCGCCGGTCCCGTCCAGCACCGTCCCGCCGCGCAGGACCAGGTCGTAGGCGCGCTCGGCCATGGGTCGCGTCCTCCCGTGACTTATCGTTGTTCAGGAGGCTCCGCCTCGGGCGGCCGGCCGTCAAGCCGGGCAGGCCTCGATTCGGCCGGACCGCCGTCGAGCGTCACCAAGATCCCGGATCGGGGCCTGTATTTCCTAGCGTTTTCGCCCGCCGTTCCGGCGAACACCGTTAACTTGACATCAACGAAGAACACCTAGAGAACATTCGTAGAGGTTTGCGGTTTGTTCCGCGACGACTGGCGAGGCCGGACATGCTTACGCGCAAGCAGCACGAGCTGCTGATGTTCATCCACGAACGGATCAAGGAGACCGGCGTCTCCCCCTCCTTCGACGAGATGAAGGAGGCGCTGGACCTGGCGTCCAAGTCCGGCATCCACCGCCTGATCACCGCGCTCGAGGAACGCGGTTTCATCCGCCGCCTGGCCCACCGGGCCCGGGCGCTGGAAGTGGTCAAGCTGCCTCAGCAGGCGACGACGGCCTCCCCGCCCAAGGGACGGGGCGCCTTCAAGCCGCAGGTGGTCGAGGGCGGCGGGCAGGCCCCGTCGATCCCGGCCGCGCCGATCGCCGCCGACAACACCCGCGAGCTGCCGATCCTGGGCCGCATCGCCGCCGGCACCCCGATCGACGCCATCCAGCACGAACGCGAGCGCCTGCCGGTGCCCGAGACCATGCTGGGCGGCGGCGAGCACTACGTGCTGGAAGTCCAGGGCGACTCGATGATCGAGGCCGGCATCCTCGACGGCGACTACGTCATCATCAAGAAGGGCGACACGGCCAACAGCGGCGAGATCGTCGTGGCCCTGGTCGGCGAGGAAGCCACCCTCAAGCGCCTGCGCAAGAAGGGCGGCTCGATCGCCCTGGAAGCGGCCAACCCCAAGTACGAGACCCGCATCTTCGGCCCCGACCAGGTCGAGGTGCAGGGCAAGCTGGTGGGCCTGATCCGGCGCTATCACTAGGTTTCTGGTCCGCTCATCCCGGCGAACGCCGGGACCAAGATCGTAAGGCGCTGAGTCTGGCTGACCGGACTCAGCGCTTTTTTTTTGGGTTCCAGATTGCGGGAGCGTGGTGGACGGCGATCCATGCTCAAGCTACCCAAGGACGACGTCACCTCAAGGAACACGCCTTGATCTTACCGTTCATCCTGGCCCTGCAGGCGGCGCCGGCCGCCATGGCTTCGCCCGTCCCAGCTTCGACCCAGGCCCCGCTCGGCGCGCAGGAGGTGAAGATCAACACGGGCAAGTTCCGAGCTGATCAGTACTATCCCGACTACGCCCAGCGCATGGGCGTGTCCGATGTGGTCGAGGCCACCTGCAAGATCGGCGGGCACGGCGCGCTGGAGGGCTGCTCGGTGGGGGCGCCGCGGACCGACGGCTACGGTTTCGACCAGGCGGCGGCGAAGCTGCTGGCCGCCTCCCGGGTCGCCGCCAGGGTCAAGTCGGGCGAATCGATCGAGGGACGCACCCTGCATCTGACGATCCGCTTCACGTCCCGCAGCTACAGCAGCTTCAGCGTGCGTTTCGAATAGCCCCTAGGTCGGCATCCCCGCCGGCCGGTTCTCGACATATTGCGGCACGTTCAGGGGCGCCATCCACGGCTCGCGGCGCTTGACCCAGACCTCGTACTGCGGCGTGAACTGGCCGACCTCGTCCAGCCCGCCCAGGTGGATCTCGATCTCGTCGTCGCCCTCCTCGTCGGCCGTCCAGAACAGCGGCGAACCGCAGATCGGACACCCGTGCAGCAGGCCGTGCTCGGCGCCGGCCCAGACCTGGGTCCGTCCCTCGATCCGCACCTTGTCGGCGCGGAAGGCCGCGAAGGCGTTGCAGGGCGCGCCGTGGCGCTTGCGGCAGGTCAGGCAATGGCACAGGCCCACCCGCAGCGGTCCGCCGCTGGCCACATAGCGCACCGCCCCGCAGGCGCAGCCGCCGTGTCGTTCCATGATCGCCTCCGTCGTTCGCCCACAAGGCTCAGAACGCCAACCGCCCCTTCAGGTCCCCGAACCGGACCATCACGTGCTCGCGATAGGCCGCCCGCGCCGTCAGCCGCTCGAACCAAGCCGCCAGGCGCGGAAGGTCCGGCCGGTCGATCTCCAGCTCGAAATATCGGTAGAGATGGGTCCCGATGGCGATGTCGGCCAGGGACAGGGTCTCGCCGCCGACGAAGGGACGATCCGCCAACAGACGATCGACCTGAGCCAGGCAGGCGACCGTCCGGTCCAGGGCCCGCGCCACGGCCCCGACGTCGCGCTGGGCCTCCGGCGTGCGGTACCCGCCCCAGAACACACCGGTGAGGAAGGCGGGCTGCAGCGCCGTCTGCGCCCAGTCCATCCAGCCATCGATCGGCGCCCGGACGGCGGGATCGGCGGCCCAGAAGCGGTCCGCGCCATGGACGGCCGCCAGGTAGCGCAGGATGGCGTGGGACTCCCAGACCACCACCCCGCCGTCGTCGATCACCGGCACCTTGCCGTGCGGGTTCAGCGCCCGGAACGCCGGATCGTCCAGCCCGCCGAAGTCGCCGCCGGCCGGAACATGCGTGTGCGGAAGGTCCAGTTCGCCGACGAGCCACAGCACCTTCTGGACATTGGCCGAGCTGCGCCGTCCCCACACTTTCAGCATGGCTATCCCCTCGCCGCGCCGCTCCAGGGGCGGACGCCCCGCAGCGGCTGGGCCCAGACGATCCACCATTCGTCGCCGCGCCGATAGAGCTCGGCCGCGCCGCCGGCCGCGAAGTCGTCGGCGTCGAGCACGATCCGGTCGCGGCAGGCCGGCGGCACGGCCGCCGCGGCGCCGCGCAGGACGACGATCTCGGCCTGGCCGCACATCGCCGCCAGGTCGGTGAAGTCCGGCGCCGTCTTGCTCCATGACAAGGCCAGGGCCACGGGGGCTCGAGCGGTCGGGGCGCAGGACCGGCGGTCGCAGGCGTAGAGCAGGCTGGGCGCGGCGCTCTCCGGCACGACCAGGCCCCGGCGGCGGCCCCACAGCTCGGCTCCGAACCGGCGGGCGTCGGGCCGCAGCAGCACCGCCTCTCCGCCCTGGCGCACGGCCGCCGTGCTGCCGTCCGGCGCGATCCAGACGTCGGGCGGGGTCGGACGCGGCCAGAGGGCCACCGCCAGGGCCAGGGGCGCGCCCAGCCAGCGCAGGCGTCCCCGCCACAGGCACAGCAGCATCAGCCCCACGAACGCCAGGGCCAGGGTGAAGGGCGGCCCGCTGGCCACCACGTGCTGGGCCCCGCCGAGGCCGGCGAAGGCCTGGGCGATCCCCATCATCGCGGCGATGCCCCAGCCGGCCACGGCCAGGAACGGCGCGCCCAGGCCGAAGGGCTCCAGGGCCGCGCCCAGGGCCAGGAACGGCATGATCACGAACGACGACAGCGGCGCCACCGCCAAGTTGGCGGGCAGGCCCCAGACGGCCACGCGGTTGAAGTGCTGCATGGCGAACGGCCCGGTGGCCATGCCCGCCACGAAGCTGGCCCCGATGCTGACCGCCAGCCAGCCGGTCCCACCCTGGATGGCGCGGATCCACCAGGGCGTCGAGATCTCGCGCACCGGACGTGGCCAAGCCTCGGCCAGGGCCACCAGGGCGGCGGTGGCGGCGAACGACATCTGGAAGCCCGGCGCGCCCGCCGACTCCGGCTGGACCAGCAGGATGACCAGGGCCGCGATCGCCAGGCCGTGCAGGGTGATGGCCTGGCGGTCGAAGAGGATGGCGGCGAAGGCCACGGTGGCGGTGATCGCCGCCCGCAGGGCCGGCGGCGGCGCGCCGGACACCGCCAGATAGGTCCCGACCGCCGCCAACCCCGCCAGGGCCGCGACCTTCTTGCCGGGAACCCGCAGCGCCGCCCACGGCCAGGCGGCGATCAGCAGGCGCACCAGGCCGAAGGCGAAGCCGCCGACGATGGCCATGTGCAGGCCCGAGATCGACAGGATGTGGGCCAGGCCCGAGGCGCGCATGGCGTCGGTCTGGTCCTGGGTGATCCAGGCCTCGTGACCGGTGACCATGGCGGCGGCGATCCCGCCGCGCTCGACGCCCATGTCCCGGACGATCCGGCTGGCCAGCCGCCAGCGCAGCGCGTTGACGGCCATGGCCGCGCGCAGCCGCCAGGGCGGCGGGTCCAGCGCCACGGGCCGCGTCTGGCCGATCGCGAACCCGACCCCGCCCACGCCGTGGAACCAGGCGTCGCGGGCGAAATCGTAGGCCCCGGGCGCGGCCGGCGGCGGCGGCGGTCCCAGCATCGCCCGCAGACGGATCGCCTGGCCCGGCGCGACGATGTCCTCGGCCTCGACGGTCACCCGCACCCGCTTGGGCGTGTCCTCGGGCGCCAGGCGGCTGATCGAGACCGGGGCGATCAGCAGGCGCGGCCCGCCGGCGCCCGGGCTGACCACGTCGACCACGAAGCCGTCGATCGTCATCACCGCCCGCTCGCCCGAAAGGATCGGCGCGGCGACGGCGTGGGAGCGGACCTTCCCCGCCAGCGCCCCGGCCGCCAGCAGCGTCGCCAGCGCCAGGAAGACCGGCAAACCGCGCGTCGCGCGACGGCCGATCAGCCCCGCCAGGACGGCCAGCCCCAGGGTCGCGCCGACCAGCAGCGCCCACGACGGCTCGGCCTTCAGCTCCAGATAGCCGGCCGCCCCCAGGCCGAACGCCACCGGCGCCCACAGCATCCAGCGCTCGCGATTGGGGGCGATCTCGGAGATCAGCGAGCGTGTTACCGCTCTCAGGCTAGGAAGCGCGCGAAGACGCGTGCTAAGACGCGCCGCCCAGCCACCGGACCCGTCCGGCAGCGTCCTCGCCACGTCCGTGGCCTCCAGTTCGTCAGCCTTGATCCCGATGACCAATCCCCCCTCGCCCGTTTCGGGCGTCGTCACCCGCTTCGCCCCGTCGCCGACCGGCTTCCTGCACATCGGCGGCGCGCGCACGGCGCTGTTCAACTGGTTATATGCACGCCATACGGGTGGAAAGTTCCTTGTTCGCGTCGAGGACACCGATCGCGAGCGTTCGACCGACGCCGCCGTCGCCGCGATCTTCGAGGGGCTGGACTGGCTGGGCCTGAAGTCCGACGAGCCGGTGATCTTCCAGTACAGCCGCGCCGACCGCCACCGCGAGGTCGTCCAGCAGATGCTGGAGGCCGGCTGCGCCTATCGCTGCTGGATGACCGTCGAGGAGCTGGAGGCCGCCCGCGAGAAGGCCCGCGCCGAAGGCAAGGCCATCCGCTCGCCCTGGCGCGACGCCCCGCCGCCGAACGACCCCACCCTGCCCCACGTGATCCGCTTCAAGGGTCCGCTGGACGGCGAGACCGTGGTCGACGACCAGGTCAAGGGTCCGGTGACCTTCCGCAACATCGAGCTGGACGACCTGGTCCTGCTGCGCAACGACGGCGCGCCGACCTACAACCTGGCCGTGGTGGTCGACGACCACGACATGGGCGTCACCCACGTGATCCGGGGCGACGACCACCTGAACAACGCCGCCCGCCAGACCCTGATCTACCAGGCGATGGGCTGGGACGTGCCGGCCTTCGGCCACATCCCGCTGATCCACGGCCCGGACGGCGCCAAGCTCAGCAAGCGCCACGGCGCCCAGGCCGTCGGCGAGTTCGCCGACATGGGCTACATCCCCGAGGGCATGCGCAACTACCTGGCCCGCCTGGGCTGGGGCCACGGCGACGACGAGGTCTTCACCGACGAACAGGCGATCAGCTGGTTCGACATCAAGGACGTGGTCAAGGCCCCCGCCCGCCTGGACTGGGCCAAGCTGAACTTCATCAACGGCCAGCACCTGCGCGTGGCCGACGACGCCCGCCTGGCCGACCTGACCCTCAAGGCCCTGCAGGCCCGCGGCGGCGACCAGCCGGCCGACGTCTCCGCGCGCCTGCTGGCCGTGGTGCCGCAGGTCAAGGAAGGCGCCAAGACCATCCTGGAGTTGGCCGACCACTGCGAGTTCGCCCTCAAGGTGCGCCCGCTGGCGCTGGAGGAGAAGACCGTCAAGCAGCTGACCGACGAGACCGTCGAGCGGCTGACCCGCCTGCGCGCCCAGCTGGGCGCCGCGCCGGTCTGGGGCGTGTCGGAACTGGAAACCCTGTTGAAATCCTTCGCGGAATCCGAGGGCGTGGGCTTTGGCAAGTTCGGCCCGTCGCTGCGCGGAATCCTCACGGGCGGCTCCCAGGCGCCCGACCTGAACAAGATCATGGCGGCCCTCGGTCGCGACGAGTCTCTGGGGCGACTTGACGACGCCCTGGCGTCGCGCGCATGAGGCGCTATAACGCAACCGCGAAATCGAAAACTGGACTGACCGTTCCACTATTGAAGGGGTCTCTCGCATGACCGACAAAGCCACGCTGACGATCGGCGACAAGAACTACGACCTGCCGATCCTCAAGGGCAGCACGGGTCCGGACGTCCTGGACGTGCGCAAGCTGTACGGCGAGTCCGACCACTTCACCTTCGATCCGGGCTTCACTTCGACCGCGTCCTGCGAAAGCAAGATCACCTATATCGACGGCGACGCCGGCGTTTTGCTGCACCGCGGCTATCCGATCGACCAGCTGGCCGAGAAGTCCTCGTTCCTCGAGGTCTGCCACCTGCTGCTGAACGGCGAACTGCCGACGGCCGACGAATTCACCAAGTTCGAACGCAACATCACCTACCACACGATGCTGCACGCCCAGTTCGACAGCTTCTTCCAGGGCTTCCGCCGCGACGCCCACCCGATGGCCGTGATGACCGGCGCGGTCGGCGCCCTGTCGGCCTTCTACGCCGACAGCCTGAACGTCGATGATCCCAAGCAACGCGAGATCAGCGCCCATCGCCTGATCGCCAAGATGCCGACCATCGCCGCGCGCGCCTTCCAGTACTCGCAGGGCCGTCCGTTCGTGACGCCGCGCAACGAGCTGTCGTACTCGGAAAACTTCCTGCGCATGTGCTTCTCGGTGCCTGCCGAGGACTGGGTCCCCAACCCCGTCCTGACCCGCGCCATGGACCGCATCTTCATCCTGCACGCCGACCACGAGCAGAACGCCTCGACCTCGACCGTCCGCCTGGCCGGCTCGTCGGGCGCCCACCCGTTCGCCTGCATCGCCGCCGGCATCGCCTGCCTCTGGGGCCCGTCGCACGGCGGCGCCAACCAGGAAGCCCTGGAGATGCTGGAAGAGATCGGCTCGGTCGAGAACATCCCCGCCTACGTGCAGGGCGTGAAGGACCGCAAGTACAAGCTGATGGGCTTCGGCCACCGCGTGTACAAGAACTTCGACCCGCGCGCCAAGGTCATGCAGAAGACCTGCTACGAGGTTCTGGAGCAGCTGGGCATCAACGACCCGCTGCTGCAAGTGGCCATGGAGCTGGAGAAGGTCGCGCTCAGCGACCAGTACTTCATCGACCGCAAGCTGTACCCGAACATCGACTTCTATTCGGGCATCACCCTGCGCGCGATGGGCTTCCCGACCAACATGTTCACCGTGCTGTTCGCCCTGGCTCGCACCGTCGGCTGGATCAGCCAGTGGAAGGAAATGTTCGAGGACCCCTCGCGCAAGATCGGCCGTCCGCGTCAGCTGTACACGGGCGCCACCCAGCGCGACTACGTGCCGGTCGAAAAGCGCGGCTGAGCCGCGCACGATCGCTGAAGACGGAAAAGGCCTCGCGAAAGCGGGGCCTTTTTCTTTAGCGCCCCTCGGCCGAGCGCAGGATGAAGCCCAGGATTTCGGCCACGGCCACGTAGAGGGCCTCGGGGATCTCCTCGTCCATCTCGATGGTCGACAGGGCCTGGGCCAGGGCCGGGTTCTCCTCGATCGGCACGCCGTGCTCGCGGGCGGTCTCGATGATCTTGTCGCCCACCCAGCCGCGGCCGGTGGCGACCACGCGCGGGGCGTTGGGTTCTTCGTAGCGCAGGGCGACAGCGATGCGCGGCCCGGCGGCGCGGACGGGGCCGGTCATGTGGCCCCCTTCATGTGGCTTGATCCAGGAACTGGCCCGGCGCGGCGGCGGAGGCGCGCGGCTGGCCGGTGTGGAAGGCGACCTCGGGTTCCAGGGCGGCCTCGCGGAGCGCGCTGTTGAGGCGTTCCTCGCCGGTGCGCAGGCGGGCCATGGCGGCGGGACGTTCAGCCCACAGCGACACGCGGGCGCGGTCGCCGGTCAGGGCCACCTGGGCGTGGACGGGGCCCATCGGCTCGACGTCCAGCGAGAAGCGGGCGCGCCAGGTGCGGCCCAGGGCGGGACCGCCCTCCCCGCCCGCGCCGCCGCCGCCGTCGCGGCTGATCTCGAACTGGGCGGCGGCCGGCCCCTGAGGGGTCATGAACGGCATGTCGAACACCCACCGCGCGCCCTGCGCCTCGGCGGGACGGCCGGCGGGCGGCGGCTCGGGCAGCGAGGCGATCTGCAGCAGCTCGGTGCGGGCCAGGGCCGCGCCGCTCTCGGCCAGCAGGCGCTGGGCGACGGCGTGCGGCCCCGCTCCGGCGGGCAGGCCCGGCTGGGCGGCGGCCTGGGCGTGGGTCGGCGCCCCGGCGTAGGGCGGCGGGGTCTGGGACGGCGGGGCCGGGGCGGCCTCGGGTCCGCCATAGGCCAGGACCGCCGCCGAGGCGGCGCGCGGCGCGTCGAGGGGCGTCGGCGGGAAGTCCTCGGCGACGATCGCGCCGAAGGCCGGCAGGGGCGGCGGAGGTGCCGGCGTCGGGCGGACCGCCTGCCAAGGCGCGTTGACGACGGGCCGAGCGGGCGGCGGCGCGCCGTCGTCGGTCGGCGAAGCCTGGACCGCGGCCTCCGGCTCGGCGGCGACCGCCTCGACCGACGGATCGGCCGGCGTCGAGACCGAAGCGGCCAGGGCCTGGGGCGTACCCCGGCTGGCCAGCTGGGCCGAGGCGGCGGCCTGGGCGGCGGCTGGGTCCGGCGCGGCGCCTGTCATCGCGTTCGGCGCGGCCCCGGCCTGGGCCGACATCGGCGGCAGGCCCTCGGCCCAGGTCTTGACCACTTCGCGGAAGACCAGCAGCGCGGCCTTCATGTCGCTGTTGGGCGTGGGCGTCGGGACGGTCTTGGGCGGGGCGCTGACGGTGAGGGGCTGCCGGCGCTGGGCCTGGTCGCCGGCCGCCAGGCGGGCCTCCAGGAACAGGCCGGAGCGCTGCAGGGCCTGGCGGATCTCGGGACCGCTGATTTGGCCGTCCAGGCGGGCGCTCAGGGCCATGACCTGGGCGATGGCGGCCTTGACCTGGCGCGGGGTGTCGGGTTCGGCGGCGGCCTGGGCCATGTCGGCCATCAGGGGCGCCAGGCCCGCCTGGCGGGCGGCGGCCCGGCCGGCGGCGGCGGCCACGGCGCGGGCGGGGGTCTCGGCCTGGACCTCGGGACCGACGGCGACGCCCTTGGCGTCGACCACCCGGGCCAAATTGGCCTCGCCCTCGCCCACCGCGTTCTTGGCCAGGTTGGCCAGATCGCCCTGGGACTGGGAGTTGGACTGGTCGATCATCGCGCCCAGGGTCTCGACCGTCTGGATCACGGCGATGCGGGCGAGCGCGTCGGCCGCCTGGTCGGCCCGGTTCACGGGATTCGACGGCGTCAGGGACGACAGAGGGGCGACCGAGAAGATCGTCACGCCAGGTCTCCGGCCGGCGGCGAGAGGGCCGCCGGAGCTTCCAACCTAGTCGAGAGCCGTGAAGCGCGTCTTAAAGGCTTTGCTAACGCCGCGCGCCGACAGTGCGCCCCTGATTTGGAGTTCGGGCTTGACGCGCGCCGCCCCATCCCTGGCCTGGACGGACATCACGGCCCATCGACGCCGTGACCTGAAGACCATCCTGCCCATGACGCTGCTGGCGGCCGCCGGGTCGATCGCCTGGCTGGACCCGCGCTGGGTCGCGGCCTGGCTGGCGGCTGTCGCCCTGTTCATGGCCGGCAACCAGCTGATGGGCCTGTGGGTCGACCGCACGGCCGAGCCCAGCCCGGGCCAGGAGTGGCTCTACGCCGCCGTCACCTTCGTCTACACCGGCGTCTACGGCCTGTTGCCCCTGGCCATGGCCGTCGAGGGCGGCCGGGCCTCCGCCGTGGCCGGCGCGGCCATGCTGGGCGCGGTGGCCCTGAGCAGCACCGCCGAATTCCCGATCTCGCGCCGCATCGGCGCGGCCTCGCTGCTGGCGGTGCTGCTGACCGCCGGCCTGGCCCTGGCGCGGCCCGCCGTCGGCGAGACCGGCGGCCAGTCGGCCGTCGCCTTCATCGCCGCGCTCGCCTTCCTGGCCTATGTGCTGCTGGCCGCCCTGCATCGCGCGGCCACCCAGCGCGACCTGGTCCAGGCCCTGACCGCCGCCCGCGAGAAGGAGGCCGAGGCCGCCGCCGCCAACGCCGCCAAGACCACCTTCCTGGCCACCATGAGCCACGAGATCCGCACGCCCCTGAACGGCATACTGGGCATGATCCAGGTCATGCAGGCCGAGACGATGAGCGACGCCCAGCGCGAGCGGCTCGACATCGTCCGCAAGTCCGGCGAGGGGCTGACGGCGATCCTCAACGACGTGCTGGACCTGTCGAAGATCGAGGCCGGCCGCCTGGAGGTCGAGGCGGTGGCCTTCGACCTGCCCGAGCTGCTGGTCGGCTGCCACGACGCCTTCTCGGTCCTGGCCGGGCAGAAGGGCCTGGCCTACACCCTGAGCATCGCCCCGGAGGCCCAGGGCCTCTATCGCGGCGATCCGCTGCGGCTGCGCCAGGTGATCGGCAACCTGCTGTCCAACGCCGCCAAGTTCACCCACACCGGGGCGATCGACCTGTCGGCGCGGGTCACGGGCGACTGGCTGGAGCTCGCCGTGGCCGACACCGGCGTCGGCGTGGCGCCCCGCGACATCGACCGCCTGTTCGGCAAGTTCAGCCAGCTGGATGCCTCCAGCACCCGCCGCTACGGCGGCACCGGCCTGGGCCTGGCCATCTGCCGCGACCTCTGCGTGCTGATGGGCGGCGAGATCGTCGTGTCCAGCGCGGTCGACTTCGGCTCGACCTTCACCGTCCGCCTGCCGGCCGACCGCCTGAGCCCCCTGCCCGCCGCCGAGCCCCGGATCGTCATCGCGCCCGAGGCCGCGCCGCGTGCGCCGCTGCGGGTGCTGGCGGCCGAGGACAACCACGTCAACCAGCTGGTGCTCAAGGCGATCCTGGGCCAGGCCGGCATCGCCCCCCAGGTGGTCGCCAACGGCGCCCAGGCCCTCGAGACCTGGCGCGACGGCGGCTGGGACCTGGTGCTGATGGACGTCCACATGCCGGTGATGGACGGCGTCGCCGCTGTCCACGAGATCCGCCGCCTGGAGGCCGTCGAGGGCCGCGCGCGGACGCCGATCATCGCCCTGACCGCCAACGCCATGAGCCACCAGGTCGACGCCCTGCTGGCCGAGGGCTTCGACGACCACGTGGCCAAGCCGATCGACGTGGTGGCCCTGTTCACGGCCCTGGAGCAGGCGGCGAGCCTGGCGGCGGAGGCTCCGCCCCTGGCGACGCCTAGACGGCCCTTCCGCGCGCCCTCAGGAAGTCCAGGAGGGCCGAAGCGGCCGCCTCGGAGGGATCGGGCATGCCGCGTCCCATCTTGACCAGGGCGGCGTCCTGGGCGGCGACCTGGGCCGCGCGCAGCGCCGGATCGTCCAGCCGCCTGGCGACCTCGGCGGCCAGGGCCTGGCCGGTGCAATCCCCCTGTAGAAGCTCGGGCGCGACCGTGTCCTGGGCGGCGATGTTGAACAGGGTCACCCAGCGCGGCTTGAACATCGTCTTGAGCAGGCTGTAGGTGATCGCGCCGGTCACGTAGCCGACCACCACCGGACAGCCGGCCAGGGCCAGCTCGGTGGTCACCGTGCCGCTGCAGGCCAGGGCGACCGTGCCGGCCGCCATGGCGTCGTCCTTCAGCGCCTCGTCCTCGATCACATGGGCCCGGAACGGCCAGGCCGCGACCCGGGCCTTGACGCTGTCGGCCACGGTCGAGGCGGCGGGCACGACGACGTGCAGGTCGGGCCGCTGGGCCTTCAGGCGCTGCACGGCGTCCTCGAAGCGCGGCATGACCCGCTGGATCTCGGACGGGCGGCTGCCGGGCAGCACCAGCAGGATCGGGTCGCCCGGACCCGCGCCGATCGCGGCGCGCAGCCGGGCCGGGTCGGCGTGGCTGAAGTCGTGGGCCAGGGCCGAATTGCCGACGAAGACGCTGGGCAGGTCGACCGCGTCGAAGAACGGCTTGTCCATCGGCTGGATCGACAGCAGCAGGTCCACCGCCGTCGCCAGGTCCTTGGCGCGCTCGGCGCGATAGGCCCACACCTGGGGGGCGACGTACTTGACCAGCGGCAGGCCGGGGTCCTGCTTCCGCAGCGCCTTGGCCAGGCGGATGTTGAAGCCCCAGCTGTCGATCAGCACCGCCACGTCGGGCTTCTCGCGGGCCGCCAGGGCCAGGGTGTCCTTCAGCCGCGCCATGGCGCGGGGATAGGCCTTGAGGCTCTCGAAGATGCCCAGGATCGACAGCTGGGCGATGTCGAAGGGGCTCTCCACCCCCTCGGCCGCCATCTTGGCCCCGCCGACGCCGACGAAGCGCACCTTGTCGCCGCCCAGGCGGTCGCGCAGCACGTGGGCCAGCCTGGCGCCCAGGGCGTCGCCCGAGGCCTCGGCCGCCACCAGCATCACGGTCAGCGGTCCGGACTGCGGGAGGCTTTCGGCGCTCATGCGTCGGCGCGGGGCTCGACCCCGTACACGAACAGGCCCAGGTCGTCGGCGCAGGCGATGACCTGCTCGCGGTCGACGATCAGCAGGCGTCCGGCCTCGCCGACCACGCCGGCCAGGCCGGCGCGGGCCGCGCGCTGCACGGTGGCCACGCCGATGGTGGGCAGGTCGACCTTGGTCTCCTGGATCGGCTTGGGCGCCTTGGCCAGCACGCCGCGCGGGGCCTCGGGGTTGCCCCGGACGGCCTGGGGCAGGTCGGCGACCCGCCGCAGCATGGCGTCGGTCCCCTCCTGGGCCTCGACGGCCAGGACCAGGCCGTCGCAGACCACGGCGCCCTGCCCCACGTCGAGAGCCCCGATGGCGCGCGCCACGTGCAGGGCGCGGTCCATGTCGGCGATGTGGCCGTCCTTGGGGACGTGCTTGCCCAGGGGACCGCGCGGCAGGGTCATCTCGCCGCGCACCTCGTGGGCGCCCTCGATGACGAAGCCTTCCTTCTCGAACTCGGCCAGCACGCGGCGCAGCAGGGCGTCGTCGCCCTTGCGGGCGGCGTTGACCAGGCCCGGGATCACCGCCAGGCCGCGCAGGTCGGGCTTGAGGGTCGCGAAGTCGGGACGATCGACGACGCCCGCGAAACAGACGGCCTCGCAGCCCTCTTCCCGCAGCGCCTTGAACGCCTTGCCGAACTCGCCCAGCCCGACCTCGACGCCGGGATACTGGGCCAGGACCGGCAGGGCGAACGACTTCAGGCGCATCACCGCGAACGGCCGGCCGGCCGCCTCGCAGTGGGCGGCCAGCTCCACCGGCAGGGAGCCGCCTCCAGCGATCAGACCAAGCTTGCGCATGGCCCCTCCCTAGACCTCGCGTTCCGGCAGGCACAGCGGCCGATTGCCGTCGGCGCGGATGAACTCGACGATCTCCATTACCTCGGGCGTGCCGGCATGGGCCTCGGCCACGTCGTCCAGGCGTTCCTGAAAGGTGCCTTCGTCGGCGAACAGCAGGCGGTAGGCGGCGCGCAGGGCGTTGATCGCCTCGCGGCTGAAGCCCCGGCGCTTGAGGCCCACCAGGTTCAGCCCCTCCAGGTGGGCGTGGTTGCCCCACACCGAACCGTAGGGGATGACGTCCTTGGTCACCGCCGCCAGGCCGCCGATGAAGCTGTAGCGGCCCACGCGCGAGAACTGGTGGATGGCCGCCAGGCCGCCCACGAACACGAAGTTGCCGACATCGACATGGCCGCCCAGGGTCGCGCCCTTGGCCAGGACCACGTTGTCGCCGACGATGCAGTCGTGGGCCACGTGCGCCTCGGCCATGAAGAAGCCGTCGGCGCCGATGGTGGTCACGCCACGGCCCGAGGCCGTGCCGGTGTTCATCGTCACCTGTTCGCGGATGATGTTGCGCGGGCCGATGACCAGCTCGGTGCGTTCGCCCTTGTAGCCCAGGTGCTGGGGCGGACCGCCCAGGGACGAGAAGGCGTGGACCTCGGTGTCCTCGCCGATGGTGGTGACGCCGTCGACCACCACGTGCGACAGCAGACGCACCCGCGCGCCCAGGGTCACGTCCGGGCCGACGATGCAGAACGGCCCGATGACGACGTCGTCCGCCAGCTTGGCGGCGGGATCGACGATGGCGGACGGATGGACCTGGGTCATGCCTTGGGAGTCTCCACCACCATGGCCGCGAACTCGACCTCGGCCGCGACCTTGTCGCCGACCTTGGCCACGCCCTTGAACTTGAAGATGCTGGAGCGGGCGCGCAGCACCTCGACTTCCATGCGGATCACGTCGCCCGGGCGCACGGGATTGCGGAAGCGGGCGTTGTCGACCGACATGAAGAAGATCGTCTTGCCCTCGGTGTCGACCTCGAGCGACTTGCTCATCAGCACCGCGCCCGTCTGGGCCAGGGCCTCGATGATCAACACGCCGGGCATCACCGGATTGCCCGGGAAGTGGCCCTGGAAGAACGGCTCGTTGATCGTCACGCACTTGATGCCTACGATCGACTGGTGCGGACGATAGTCCTCGGCGCGATCCACCAGCAGGAACGGATAGCGGTGCGGGATCCGGCTCAGGATCTCGGCGATGTCGATGGACGAAACCTCAGCGGGCTCGGTGGTCTTGGATCGGCTCATTCTAGCCCCTTGGTTCCCGGCCGCCCGCCTTGCGCGACAGCCACGCGGTCTCCCGCAGCCACCGCTTGAGCGGTCGCGCGGGAAACCCAGTCCATGTTTCGCCGGCCGGGACGTCCTTGAAGACCGACGCCGCGGCGCCGATCTGGGCGCCCGCGCCGACCGTCAGGTGATCGGCCACGCCGGCCTTGCCGCCGAACGCGACTCCGTCGCCCACCGTCGTGCTGCCGGAAATGCCCGTGAAGGCGGCGGCGACGCAGTTGCGACCGAGCCGGACGTTGTGAGCGACATGGACGAGATTGTCGATCTTGGTGTTCTCGCCGATGGTCGTATCGCCGAACGCGCCGCGGTCCACGGTGCTGTTGGCCCCGATCGTCACGCCGTCCTGCAGGATCACCCGGCCCAGCTGCGGCAGGTCGACGACGCCCTTGGGGCCGCCGGCCGCGCCGAATCCGGCCTCGCCGATCACCGCCCCGGCATGGATCGACACCCGGTCGCCGACCAGGGCGAAGCCGATGACGGCATTGGCGCCGATCCGGCAGTCGCGGCCCACGGCCACGCCCGGCCCGATCACCACGCCGGGCGCCAGATAGGTGTTGCGGCCGATCCTGGCGCCCTGCCCAACGACGACGCCCGGGGACAGGACGACGCCCTCCTCCAGCTCGCTGTCGGGATGGACGTGCTGCGCGCCGTCGTGGCGCCGGGGCGCATGCAGCCTCTGGGCGGCGGCGGCCCACGCGGCTTGCGGATGGCTGGTCAGCAGCAACAGGCCGCCGGCCGGAGCCTGGGCGGCGTGTTCGGGCTTCAGGAAGCAGGCCGCGCTCTTCAGGCCGGCCAGGTCGGCCAGGCGCTTGGGATCGGACAGGAAGGTGACGGACCCGGCGTCAGCGCTCTCGAGCGGCGCGACGTGCGAGACCTGGTGGTTCCCGTGGGCGGGATCGGCCAGCCGAGCGCCGCTCAGGCTGGCCAGTTCCGTGAGGGTCGCCGGACCCAGGTCTTCGAAAAAGCGCGGGTCCGGCATCGGTCCTCTCGGGAGCGGCCCGGGCGACACGCCCAGGCCGACTCGACTACTTCTTGGGAGTCGTCGGCTGGAGAGCTTGAGCCCCCGGAGCCGCTTGGTCCAGACGTTCGCGATCGAAGGTCAGGGTCTTGATGCGGGCGTCGACCGCGGCCACGACGGAGTCGGTGATGTCCATGGCCGGATTGCCCAGCAGGACCGATTCCCGCTCGATCAGGATCGCGCAGCTCTTGGCTTGATAGGCCTGGCGGATGGCCGGGTCCAGTTCCTGATAGACGCGAGCCAGTTGCTTCTGCTCGGTGGCCTCGACTTCGCGCTGGCGCAGCTGGCCCTTACGCTGCCAGGCGTTGGCGCGCACCTGCAGGGCGGCGGCCTGTTGCTCCAGGGCGCTCTGGTCCAGGGTGGCCTTCTTGGCGTCCAGGGCCTTGGCGTCGTTGTCCAGGCTGGTGCGCTCGGCCGTCAGCTCGGCGTTGACCTGGGCGATGATGGTCTTCAGGCGCGCGTCGACCGCCTTGCCGACCTGCGAGGTCGCCACGGCGCGCTGGCTCGAGAAGATGCAGACGCCGGCGATCGGGGCTCCGTGGGTCACGGCCGGGGCGGCCGCGGCGGCGGGCGGCGCGGCTTGGGCGAAAGCGCCCGACGCCGTGGCGAGAGCGGCCAGACCCGAAACGGTCGCGGCGAGGAACTTGGAGGTCATGTTGGTTAGAACCTTGTGGAGGTGGAGAACCGGAAGGTTTCGGTTCTGTCGTAGTCTTCTTTAGCGAGAATGTGGCTGAAATCGAACCGGATGGGGCCCATGGGCGACTTCCAGTCGATGCTCAAGCCCGCCGAGGCGCGAAGGCCCAGGCCGTCCTTGATGTTCTGGTTGATGGTGCCGTCCGAGTTCAGACGATCGATGTCGTCCAGCTGGCCCGCCGTACCGAAGTCGGAGAACACCGCGGCCTTGATGCCGTACTGCTCGGGCAGGAAGGTCGGAACCGTCAATTCGAACGTGCCGATCGCATACAGCTTGGCGCCCAGGGCGCTGCTCTGCGTCGTCGTGTCGCGCGGGCCGATACCCGCGATCTCGAAGCCGCGGAAGGTCGAGCCGCCTTTGTAGAAGCGGTCGTTGATGCGGATGTTGTCGCCGCCCCAACCTTCGATATAGCCCGCCGACCCGGTGGCGCTGAAGATGAAGTCCTTGTTGAAGCCCCAGTACCAACCGGCGTCGGTCTCGGTCTTCAGGTACTTCACGTCGCCGCCGAACCCGGCCAGGTCCTGGCTCAGGTCGGCGAACCAGCCGCGGGTCGGCTGGATCGGATCGTTCCGCTTGTCCATCCGCAGGTTGTAGCCGAACAGCGAGGTGATGTACGAACCGCGCTGCAGGCAGAGGATGTCGGAGACCGAGCCGCTGGTGCAGAGGCTGTCCTCCACGCTCACCTTGTCCTGACGAAGCTGGTAGCGCAGGCTCATCGAAGCGTTCTGCGTCAGCGGGAAGCCCACGCGCAGCGTGCCGCCGGTCGACTCGGTGTCGTACGCGGCGTAGTCGCTCAGGTCGTAGCGGTACGAATACAGGTCCAAGCCCGCGCGCAGGTCGCGGCCCAGGAAGCGCGGCTCGGTGAAGCCGAAGTCGATCTGCTGACGCAGCGAACCGACCGAGACGCGGGCCCGCAGGTTCTGGCCGCGGCCGCGGAAGTTCCGCTCGGTGATGCCGACGTCCAGCACCAGCTTGTCGACCGAGCTGTAGCCGGCGCTGAACGACAGTTCGCCCGTCGGCTGCTCTTCGGTCTTGACCCGCAGGGTCGTGCGGTCGGGCTGGGCGCCGGGCACTTCCTCGATGTTGACGTCCTTGAAGAAGCCCAGGGCGCGGACGTTGTTCTTGGAGCGGTCGACCAGGACGCGGTTGTAGGCGTCGCCCTCGGCGACCTCCAGCTCGCGGCGCACGACGTAGTCCAGCGTGCGGGTGTTGCCGACGATGTCGATTCGGTCGACGTAGACGCGCGGGCCTTCACGCACCGAGAACACCACGTCCACGGTGTTGGTCTCGTGGTTGGGCACGTAGCGCGGACGCACGTCCACGAAGGCGAAGCCGGCGGCGCCCGCCGCGAAGGTCAGGGCGTCGGTGGCCTGCTCGATCTTGTCGTCTTCGTACAGCTGGCCCGTGCGGACCGGCAGGATCTGGGCCAGCAGGTCGCCGTTCAGCTTCTTCAGCTCGGTTTCGACGGTGATCTTGCCGAACTTGTACTTGGGGCCTTCGTCGATCGTGTAGGTGACCGCGAAGCCGTTCTTGTCGGTGGCCAGTTCGGCGACCGTCGCCACCACGCGGAAGTCGAAGTAGCCGCGGTTGCGATAGAACTTACGCAGCTGCTCGCGGTCGTATTCGATCCGGTCGGGGTCGTAGTTGTCGTTGCTGGTCAGGAACTTGTACCAGTGCGACTCCTTGGTGACGATGACGTCCTTCAGGTCGTTGTCCGAGAACTCCTGGTTGCCCAGGAAGTTGACGCCCAGGACGCCGCTCTTGGGGCCTTCGTTGATCTCGAACACCAGGTCGACGCGCTTCTGCGGCAGCTCGACCACCTTCGGCGTCACCGTGGCCGAGATGCGGCCCGAACGGCGGTACAGTTCGATGATGCGCTGGACGTCGGCCTGCACCTTGGCGCGGGTGAAGATGCCGCGCGGACGGATCTGCACCTCATCCTTCAGCTTGTCTTCCTTGAGCGCCGAGTTTCCCTCGAAGACCACCTGGTTGATGATCGGGTTCTCGACGACCTTCACGATCAGGTCGCCGCCCTGCAGCTCGATCTTCACGTCGGCGAACAGGTCGGTGCGCGCCAGGGTCTTCAGCGCCAGGTCGAGGCGCTGGGGATCGACCGTCTCGCCCGGCTGGATGGGCAGGTAGGACAGCACGGTCCCCTGCTCGATCCGCTCGTTGCCCTGCACCACGATGCGCTGGACCACGCCCGTCGTCTGGGCCTGGGCGAAGGCGGCCTGCGGCGCGGTCAGCGCCGTGGAACCGAGGAGGAGCGCAACGCCGGTGGCGAACGCGGCGCTATGGGCGCGGATTTTGCTCATGGGACCAATCATGGACGGACGGCCGGGTTCGCGAGAACAGGTCACGAGAACAGGCCGCCAATGAATTTGAACACGTCGTAGCGGTGAAGGTCGTTCCACGCCGCGAACAGCATGAAACCGAGGATCAAGGCAAGCCCCGCTCTGAAGCCGGCCGCCTGGAACTTGGCCTGCAGCGGCCGGCGGGCGATCGCTTCGTAGGCGTACATCAGCAGGTGGCCGCCATCGAGGACCGGGATGGGCAGCAGGTTCATGAAGCCGATGCTGACCGAAAGGGTGGCCACCATCAGCATCTGGCCGACGAAGAAGCCCAGCAACAGCGTCTTGAGGTCGGGCGCGTTGGCCGTGGAGGCCTGGGCCACCGCGCCGACGGCGTGGCCGATGCCGATCACGCCGCTGATCTGGTCGGCCGAGATCTGGCCCGTCACCAGGCGGCCCAGATAGAAGCCGATCGTGCTGACCTGGTCCCAGACCTCGACCGTGGCGTCGGGAACGGCGCGCCAGATGCTCGAGCGGTAGTGGTAGGGGCGGCTGAGGTTCTCGATGCCCAGGCGGCCGATCTTGGCGCGGCCGTTGATCTTGTCCTTGATCTCGACCTGGACGGGGGTGGCCACCAGGTTCAGGGTCTGATCACCGCGCTTCACCGTGAAATCGATGGGCAGGCCCGAGCGCAACATGACGTAGCGGCCGACGTCCTCGAAGTTCTTGATCCTGCGACCGTCGGCCTTGGTGATCAGATCGCCGGGCTTGAAGCCGGCCACCGCGGCCGCGCCGCCCGCCGGGACCCGATCGACCGTCGCCGGATGACGATACTCGCCCAGGGTCGCCAGAATCACGGCGAAGACGGTGATCGCCAGCAGGAAATTCGCCATCGGCCCGGCCACGGCGATGAACGCACGCTGCCACACCGGCTTGAAATGGTAGTAGCGAGAAACGGCCGTCTCGCCTTCACGCGCGGCGATCTCGGCCTTCAGAATGGCCAGGTCGCCGCCGTCGGGCACGCTGGCGGCGTTGTCGTCGCCCGAGAACCGCACGTAGCCGCCCAGCGGGATCCAGGCGATCCGCCATTCGACCCCGGTCTTGTCGCGCCAAGAGATGATCTGGGGACCAAAGCCGATCGAGAAGCAGTCGATCGCCACGCCGCAGGCCCGCGCGGCCAGGAAGTGGCCGAGCTCGTGCACTGTCACGACCACGGACAGCACGAACACGAACGCGACGAGGCCTAACAGAATACCGCTCATAAGGTGGCGCCTAACTCCCCGATCCGTCTCTAGATACGCTTCTGGCCGACAACCTCGGCCGCAATGCGGCGGGCCGAAGCGTCGGTCATCATCGCGCTGTCGAGGGCGTCGCCTGTGCTGTCGGCAAGCTCGCCTAGGCCGTTCATGCGCTCAAGTGTCCCCGCCACCGCGCCGGCAATATCCAGAAAGCCTATCCGGCGGTCAAGGAAGGCCGCGACGGCCACCTCGTTGGCGGCGTTCATCGCGGCGGGCGCGCCGCCGCCCAGGCGCAGGGCCTCGCGGGCGATGGCGATCGACGGGAAGCGGTCCAGGTCCGGCGCCTCGAAGGTCAGCTGGGCGTAGGCGGCCAGGTCCAGGGGCTTGGCCGGCCAGGACAGGCGCTGGGGCCAGGAGAAGGCGCAGGAGATCGGGCTGCGCATGTCCGGCGGGCCCAGCTGGGCCAGGGTCGAGCCGTCGGCATATTCGACCAGGCTGTGGATCACGGACTGCGGATGGATCACGACGTCGATGCGCTCTTGCGGGGTCTCGAACAGGTACGACGCCTCGATCATCTCGAGGCCCTTGTTCATCATCGTCGCGGAATCGACCGAAATCTTGGCGCCCATCGACCAGTTGGGATGGGCCACCGCCTGCTCCGGCGTGGCCTTGGCCATGGCGGCCTTGTCCCAGGTCCGGAAGGGTCCGCCGGAGGCCGTCAGGATCAGACGCGATACCTGGTCGATACAATCGCGCTGCAGCACCTGGAAGATCGCCGAGTGCTCGGAATCGACGGGAATCACCGAACCGCCGGCCGCCCGGGCGATGGCCAGCAGGGCCGGACCGGCGCAGACCAGGCTCTCCTTGTTGGCCAGGGCGATGACCGCGCCGGTGCGGGCGGCCGCCAGGGTGGGCGCCAGGCCGGCCGCGCCGACGATGGCCGACATCACCCAGTCCGCGCCCATGGCGGCGGCCTCGGAGACGGCGGCCGGGCCGGCCGCGGCCCGCACGCCGGAGCCGGCCAGACGCTCGCGCAGCTCCGGCAGGCAGGTCTCGTCGTCGATGACCGCCACCTGGGGCTTCCAGCGCAGGGCCTGCTCGGCCAGCTTGCCGACATTGCGGCCGGCCGTCAGAGCCAGGATCTCGACGGCGACGCCAGCCTGCTCGAACAGGTCCAGGGTCGACACGCCGATCGAGCCTGTCGAGCCCAGCACCACGACCTTGCGGGCCGCGGCCTCGCGATGGGCGGTCAAGGCAGCCATCCCCACTGGTCCAGCAGCCGGGCCGCGGCGACCACGATCGCCGCGAACATCAGGCCGTCGACGCGGTCCAGCATGCCGCCGTGGCCGGGGATCAGGTCGCCGGAGTCCTTCACGCCGAACCGGCGCTTGAGCATCGATTCCCAGAGGTCGCCGGTCATGGTGGCCAGGCCGCCCAGCAGGCCGATCAAGGCGGCCACGGGCCAGGCCAGGTGCAGGTCCTGCAAGGCCGGCAGGACCCGGGACAGGGCCACGATCCCGACTGCGCCCAGCGAGGCGGCGACCAGCCCGCCGAAGAAGCCCGACCAGGTCTTGTTGGGCGAATAGCGCGGCCACAGCTTGGGGCCCTTCAGGAGGCTGCCGGTGACGTAGGCGAAGATGTCGGCGAACCAGGTGACCGTGAACAGCAGCAGGGTCCAGCTGAGGCCGGCGTCCATGCGGCGCAGCCAGATCATCGCGATGACCGCGGGGGCGATGTAGATCACGCCGTAGGCCGCATCGGCCCGGCGCTCCAGGGCGCCGCGCGCCATCAGGGCCGCGGCCAGGGCCCCGATGATCACCACGGGCCAGGTGATGTAGTAGTGGCCCAGATAGGCGACGATCACCGAGATCGTCACGGCCGCGCCGATGGCCACCGCCACGCCCAGCGCCGAGCGCCGAGCGCTCATCTCGGCCCACTCGCGGGCGAGCAGCGCCACGCCGACCAGGATCAGGGCCAGGAACCAGACGTTCCCGAACCACACGGCGGCCACGACCGTGGGCACCAGCACCGTGGCCGAGGCGACACGGATCCGCAGGTTGCTCCAGTTGAAACGTTTAGCCGGCGACGGCGACGTCATCGACGGCGATACCTCCATAGCGACGGTCGCGGCTGCGATATTCCGTCAACGCGGCGGCCAGGTGTTCGGGCCCATAGTCCGGCCAAAGAACGTCCTGATACACGAGTTCGGCGTAGGCGCACTCCCAAAGCAGGAAATTCGAGATCCGCTGCTCGCCGCTGGTGCGCACGATGAGATCCGGCGCCGGGGCGCCGGCGGTGGACAGATGCCGCTCGAAAAGGGCCTCGTCCAGGTCCTCGGCCCGGGCCTCGCCGCGCTCCACGGCCAGGGCGAAGGCCCGCGCGGCGTCGGCGATGTCGGCGCGACCGCCGTAGTTGAAGGCCACCTGCAGCAGGAAGTCGCTGTTGTGGGCGGTGCGGCTCTCGGCCCGGTCGATCACGGCCAGGACGTCGGTCGCCAGGCCGGTGCGGCGACCGATGATCCGCACCTTCACGCCTTCGCGCGCCAGGCGGTCGATATCGGACTCCAGATAGGCCTTGAGCAGGCCCATCAGCTCCGACACCTCCTGCGGCGGGCGGCTCCAGTTCTCGGTGGAGAAGCCGAACACCGTCATCACGCCCACGCCCAGGGCCGCGGCGCCTTCGACGGTCCGCTTCAGGGCGTTGACGCCGGCGCGATGGCCCAGGACGCGCGGCAGGTTGCGCCGCTTCGCCCAACGGCCGTTGCCGTCCATGATGATGGCCACATGCAGAGACTGGCCCGACTTGGCGCCCCCGGCGCGCGTCGAGACATTCTGCAGGCCGGTCGTCGGCGCCATGCGCTTCAGCCTTCCCTCATCGCCCCCCACAACGCAGGTCGATGCTAAACCTGCATGATCTCTTGTTCTTTGGTTTTCAAGGCCTCGTCGACCTGCTTGATCGCCGCATCGGTCAACTTCTGGACCTCGGTCTCCATCTTCTTCAGCTCGTCTTCGCTGATGACGGAAGCCTTTTCAGCCTTCTTGAGGTCGTCGTTGGCGTCGCGACGGATGTTGCGGACGGCCACCTTCTGCTGCTCGGCGTACTTGCCGGCCACCTTGACCAGCTCCTTGCGGCGCTCCTCGGTCAGCGGCGGGATCGGGATACGCAGGTTCTGGCCCTCGACGACCGGGTTCAGACCCAGGCCGGCGTTGCGGATCGCCTTCTCGACCGAGACGACGACGCCGCGGTCCCAGACGTTGACGTTGATCTGGCGCGGCTCGGGCACGCTGATCGAGGCCACCGCGTTCAGCGGGGTCGTCGAGCCGTAGGCGTCGACCATCACCTGGTCCAGCAGGCTGGCGGAGGCGCGGCCGGTGCGCAGGGAGCCGAACTCTTCCTTCAGCGCGGCGACGGACTTGTCCATGCGGTCCTTGTAGCGGGACAGGACGGGTTTTTCGGCGGTGGCCATGGCTTGGGCTCTCTTCGCTGGGAAATTAAGCGGCGCGGTCGCCGGAAACGACGGTGTGCGTTCCCTGCCCCTTCAGGACGTTCAGCAGGTTGCCGCGTCCCTTGATGGAGAAGACCACGATGGGGATGTCGTTGTCGCGCATCAGGGCCACGGCCGAGGCGTCCATGACCCGCAGGTCCTTGGCCAGGACGTCCATGTAGCTGAGCGTGTCGTAGCGCTTGGCGGCCGGGTCCTTCTTGGGGTCGGCGCTGTAGATGCCGTCGACGCTGGTGCCCTTGAACAGGGCGTCGCACTGCATCTCGGCGGCGCGCAGGGCCGCGGCGGTGTCGGTGGTGAAGAACGGGTTGCCGGTGCCGGCGGCGAAGATCACCACCCGGCCCTTTTCCAGGTGACGCTGGGCCCGGCGGCGGATGTAGGGCTCGCAGACCGTGGCCATCGGGATGGCCGACTGGACGCGGGTGGAGACGCCGATGCGCTCCAGGGCGTCCTGCATGGCCAGGGCGTTCATCACGGTGGCCAGCATGCCCATGTAGTCGGCGCTGGAGCGTTCCATGCCCTTGGCCGCGCCGGCCATGCCGCGGAAGATGTTGCCGCCGCCGATGACCAGGCACAGCTCGACGCCGGACTGGACGATCTCGCGGATGTCCTCGGCCACCGATTCGACGGTCTTGGTGTCGATGCCGTAGGGCGTGTCGCCCATCAGCACCTCGCCCGAAACCTTCAGAAGCACGCGGCGATAGGGTCTGTGCTGAGGTTCGGACATGCGGAGGCTCTTCCTGAGTCGTCGGGACGCAACATAGTGCGCGTTCCGGAAAAGTGGGATCGGTTTTCCGGGCTGATACCGGCCAGATCGCGTGCAGAAGCGCGACCCGGGCGCAAAAAAGGCGCGGCGCGCGCTCTATGCGCGCCGCGCCTTTTCATAGGCGGTCCTGTCCGCCGCCCCGGAAGGCGGCGGAAGAGACTTAGGCTTGGCCGGCCATGGCGGCGACTTCGGCGGCGAAATCGCCTTCCGGAGCCTTCTCCACGCCTTCACCCAGGGCCAGGCGGACGAAGCCCTTCACGGTGAGCGGCGAGCCCAGTTCCTTGCCGGTCTCGGCGACCAGCTGCTCGACGGTCTGGTCCGGGTTCATGACGAAGGCCTGCTTCAGCAGCACGACTTCTTCCAGGAACTTGCGGATGCGGCCTTCGACCATCTTCTCGACGACGGCGGCGGGCTTGCCCGACTCCAGCGCCTGCTCGGTGAAGATCTGGCGCTCTTTCTCGATGGCGGCCTGGTCCAGGTCGTCCGACGACAGCGACAGCGGGGCGGTCGCGGCCACGTGCATGGCGATCTTGCGGCCCAGCTCCAGGATCTTGGCCTGGTCGCCGGCGCCTTCGATGGCCACGAGCACGCCGATGCGGCCCAGGTCCGGAGCGGTCGCGTTGTGGATGTACGACGACACAGCGCCTTGCGAGACGGCGAACTTGGCCGAACGGCGCAGGACCATGTTCTCGCCGATGGTGGCGATCAGGTTGGTCAGCACTTCCGACACGACGTCGCCGTCGGCGGTCTTGGCCGCGTTGATGGCGTCCACGCCGTCGTTGTCCAGGCCGACGGCCGCGATCTTGCGGACGGCGTTCTGGAACAGGTCGTTACGGCCCAGGAAGTCGGTTTCGGCGTTCACTTCCACCGCGGCGGCGGTCATGCCGGCGCCGTCGTTGCGGACGGCGATGCCGACCAGGCCTTCGGCCGCGACGCGGTCGGCCTTCTTGGCGGCCTTGGACAGGCCCTTGGCGCGCAGCCAGTCGATGGAGGCGTCGATGTCGCCGCCGTTTTCTTGCAGGGCCTTCTTGCAGTCCATCATGCCGACGCCGGACTTTTCGCGCAGTTCTTTCACCAGCGCTGCCGTGATCTCAGCCATGAAATCCTCCAGATTCAAACGTTTAGCGACCGAGCTTGATAGCTCGGTCGCATGACAGGGTCACAACGACCGCGCCGAAACCGAAGTCCCGGCGCGGTGGTCGGAAAATCAGCTCGCGGCCGGCTCTTCGGCGACGGCTTCGATCGCCTCGGCGGTCGCTTCTTGAGCGGCTTCCGGGGCGGCGGCGGCTTCAGCCACCGGCTCCGGGGTCAGCTCGCGAGCCAGGGTCGGCTCGACGGGGGCCACCGAAGCGCCCAGGTCGACGCCCGAGGCGGCTTGGCCGGCGGCCAGGCCGTCCAGGACGGCGTCGGCGACTAGGTCGCAGTACAGCTGCAGGGCACGGGCGGCGTCGTCGTTACCCGGGATCGGATAGGTGATGCCGTCCGGATCGCAGTTGGTGTCGAGGATGGCGACGACCGGGATGTTCAGCTTGCGGGCTTCGAGGATCGCGATCGCTTCCTTGTTGGTGTCGATCACGAACATGATGTCGGGGATGCCGCCCATGTCCTTGATGCCGCCCAGCGACAGTTCCAGCTTGTCGCGCTCGCGGGTCAGCTGCAGCAGTTCCTTCTTGGAACGGCCTTGGCCTTCGCCGGCCAGGACGCCTTCCAGCTCGCGCAGACGCGAGATCGAGCCCGAGACGGTGCGCCAGTTGGTCAGGGTGCCGCCGAGCCAGCGGTGGTTGACGTAGTACTGGGCGCAGCGCTTGGCGGCCGTGGCGACCGGGTCGCTGGCCTGGCGCTTGGTGCCGACGAACAGCACGCGACCGCCGGCGGCGGCGACCTCGCGCACCTTCACCAGGGCCTGGTGCAGGAGCGGGATCGACTGCGACAGGTCGATGATGTGGATGTTCGAACGCGAACCAAAGATGTAGCGGTCCATCTTCGGGTTCCAGCGGTGCGTCTGGTGGCCGAAGTGGGCGCCAGCTTCCAAGAGCTGACGCATGGAGAATTCGGGAAGCGCCATGATAGGTCTCCTTCTTCCGGTTGAACCTCCGTGGACACCCCCGCTCCGAACGATTCGGACCGGGACCGGAACGGTAACGACGGGATGTCTCCCCGGCGTCGCCGCACGTCCACGTGTGGAATGGCCGCGCAAATAGGCGTGAACGGACCAGAAAGCAAGCCCTTAGACGCGATAACGTGCCCTTGACCGGTCAAGCTGCGAGCGGTCCATTGCTAGCAGCACTCGACCAAGGGAATGCTCGTGAAGGCTGTCTTCGATACGAAGCCGAACTCCGGTTACGATGACGAGCTTCCTCATCGCTATCATTTCCCAGCGCGCAGTAACTACATGGCCGCCGCGCTCGCGGCTCAGGGCGATTGGGTCGTCTTGAGAGAACCCCAGCGCAACCGGGGTCGCAGAGCCTACGTAGCTGTCGCACGCGTCCTGGGGGTCAGGCCCGATCCTGCGCGTCCAGACCACGCCTATGCAATGTTAGGAGACTACCTCCCCTTCGACGCTCCAGTGCCCTTCGCCGGATCCGAGGGGTATTGGGAAGCCCCGCTGCGTGCGATCGAGGACGCCAATCGGGTTGGCGCGGGCGTCCAGGGACGAGCCATGCGGCCGCTGGAAGATGCTGATTTCGCTGCGATTGTCCTGGCGGGATTGAGCGAAACTCTAGAGCCATCGAATGCGCGCCGCTTCGGAGTCCCCGGTGGCTTTCATGAGTTGGGTGAGACGTTCGTGTTCGACGCCCCGCCAGCCGAGCAGGCCCGACGAGTCGAGGCGATCCTGATCAATCGAAAAATTCGAGACGCAAACTTCCGACGGCAAGTCTGCGAAGCATATGACGACCGGTGCGCCGTGACCGGCTTGCGTATCATCAATGGCGGCGGCCGCTCGGAAGTCCAAGCCGCGCATATCTGGCCAGTCGCCGACGGCGGTCCTGACACCGTGCGAAACGGTATCGCCCTGTCAGGTACAGTTCACTGGTTGTTCGACCGTCACCTGATTTCGCTTACCGATGACTACAGGCTGCTGGTCTCGCACAATAAAGTGCCGAGTGAACTGCGGAGCCTGTTTGCTAGCCAGATGGATCGCATTCATCTGCCCGAGAATCCAAGTCTCCGACCAAATCCGACTTACATCGCGCGGCATCGCCAAGCCTTTGTCGACGCGTGAGCCGAAGGGCCGCCTGCCGCGTTTTATCCACAGGCCGCCACATCCCGCCCACAGGCGTGACACACGGCTGACAGGTTCGGACGCTAGGAGAAGGCCATGCTCGCGGTCTTCGATCTCGACGGCACCTTGTTGGACGGCGATTCCACGGCGTTGTGGCTGTGGGGCCGGGTTCGCCGCTCCGTTCCCCGTCTACTCGCCACCCTGCTGGTCGCGCCGGTCGCCATCCCGATGGTCGTCGCGCCGCGCACGCGCCGGGCCGGCGCCTCGATCCTGCTGTGGATCGCCACGGCGGGCCTCAACGAGCGCGAGCTGCGGGAATCCTGCGCCGACTTCGCCGACCGCTTCCGGGACAAGGCCCTGCCGCTGCGCTGGCGCGGACCGGGGATGGCGACCCTGGACGAGCACCTGGCCCACGGCGACGAGGTGGTGGTGGTCACCGCCGCCCCCACCGTGCTGGCCCAGGCCCTGATCGACCCGCTGGACCGGCCCATCGTGGTGCTGGGCACCTCGCTGAAGCATCGGGCCGGCGGCTGGGTGGCCGACGTCCACTGCCGCAACCAGCGCAAGTGCCAGGCCCTGGCGGAAGCCGGCCACGGCAAGCGCTGGGCCTACGCCTACACCGACAGCCTGGACGACCTGCCGCTGCTGCGCGGGGCCGACGCGCCGATGATCGTCGGCTGCGGCAAGGCCGCCTATCGCCGCCTCAGCCGCGCCCGCCTGCCCAACTGCCGCGCCGAGGCCTGGTAGGCCGCTACATCGACTTGCCGTCGAACGGATGCGGCTTCAGGGCGAAGACGTCGACGTCGTCCAGGCAGCGGACGTTGATCGCCGCGATCTCGGACCCGTCCGGCGCGACGCCGCGCCCGAACGACTGGATGCCGCAGGTCTCGCAGAACAGGTGCGAGATCTTGTGGGTGTTGAAGCGGTACTCGGTCAGGGCGTCGTCGCCCTGCTTCAGCTCGAAAGCCGCCGCGGGCGCGAAGGCCAGCACCGAGCCCAGCTTCGCGCAGCGCGAGCAGTTGCAGGTGATCAGGCCGTCCAACTCGACGTCCACCGCATAACGCACCCGCCCGCACTGACAGCCGCCTTCGTGTCTGGCCATGGTCTCTTCTCCCTTTCGTTCGCGCCCTCTCGGCGCCTTGAAGACGTTCGGCGGGCGGCGATCCCGACATCGCGGCGCCGCTCCAACCTTCGCATCACGACGCCGTGCGCGCGCCCGATGCGATCCGCCTTGACTCATTTTGACGTTTAGCTAATTGTCTCATCATGAGCCACGTCTTCAGAGCCCTTTCCGATCCGACCCGGCGGCGGGTGCTGCACCTGCTGCGCAAGGGGCCGATGAGCGCCGGCGAGCTCGCCGACCAGTTCGACGTCTCCAAGCCGACGATGTCGGCGCACTTCGCGGTGCTGAAGGAGGCCGACCTGGTGCACGCCGAGAAGGCCGGCAAGTCCGTCCTCTATCACCTGAAGCTCTCGGTGCTCGAAGAAGCGCTGCTGGGCTTCGTCCAATCGTTCGGCCTGGACGCGGACGCGCCGGAGCCGAAGCTCGAGAAGGAGATCGCGCGATGACCCAGACGAAGAAGGAACTGGTCGGGAGCCTCGCCTGGGGCGGCGCCCTCCTCGTCCTGGCGCTGGTCGCGACCCTGTCGCGCAAGCTGGGCTATATCGACGGCGAGATGGTCACCCGGGTGGTCGGCGCCAACGGGCTGATGATCGCCTGGTACGGCAACCGCATGCCCAAGACCTTCGTCCCCAGCGCCCAGGCCCGCAAGGCCCGACGGGTCGCGGCCTGGTCCCTGGTGGTCAGCGGGCTGATCTATGCCGGCCTGTGGGCGTTCGCCCCGATCCCGACGGCGGTCTGGGGCGGAACCGCGGCGGTCCTCACGGGCATCGCGGTGACGCTCGGCTACTGCCTGACGCTGCGGGCCAAGGGGCGGGCCAAGGGGAAAGCGGCCTAGCCGCGACCTCCCAAGAACTCGCCCGATAGCCCGGGCCAAGTCGCAGGCTCCGTCGGAGCGGAGGCGCGATGCGTCCCCTGCCCGCAGGACCATGCCGGCGCCGGCTGGAAGGCCGCCGCGCCGCGCTGGGAACCGGTCCCCTAGACATCCTCCAGCAGCGCCACGCCGGGCGCCGTCTTCAGGGCGCCGCGCAGGGCCGCGTCCAGGGTGTAGCGGCCGGGCAGTTTCATCTCGATCTCGCGACCACCGCCCAGGGCGGCGACCACGCTGACCTCGCCGCCGCGCTGCGACAGGGCCGGCTCCAGGCGCTTCTTCAGCGCCTCGATCTCGGTGGCGGTCGGCGACAGGTGCAGGCGCAGGCCGGCCACCATGTTCTCGATGGCCTTCTCGATCGGCTCGGCGTCGTCGCCGAAGAACCGCACCTCGCCGTCGCGGGCCTTGGCCCGGACCTTGATAGACACCGCCTTGCCCGGCTCCAGCACCTCGCGGCACTTGCGCAGAGACTCCGGCGGGAACAGCACCTCGTATTCGCCGCTGGGATCGGACAGCGAGACGAAGGCGAAGCGGTCGCCGCTCTGCGAGGCGCGCTCCTGGCGCCGGCGGACCACGCCGCACATGCGGAAGGCCTCCATGCCGGCCTCGGCGCGCGGGATCACCTCGGTCAGCATGTGGGTGCGGCGGCGGCGCAGGACGCCCACCATGTCGTCCAGCGGGTGGCCGGTCAGGTAGAAGCCGACGGCGGCCAGTTCCTCGTCCAGCAGGTCGACCTGGGTCCAGGGCTCGGTCTTCTTCAGGCGCGGGCGGCCCGTGCCGCCGCCGAACAGCGCGCCCTGCCCGCCGGCCCGGTCGGCCGCGATGCTCTGGCCGTGGGCGATCAGCACGTCGGCCGAGGCGAAGATCTGGGCGCGGTTCTTGTCGAAGCAGTCGAAGGCCCCGGCCCGCGCCAGGTTCTCGATCGCCCGCTTGTTGACCAGCTTGGGATCGACCCGCTCGACGAAGTCGAAGATGTCGCGGAACGGCCCGCCCTCCTCGCGGATGGCGACCAGGTGCTTCATGGCCTCCAGGCCGACGTTGCGCACCGCGCCCAGGGCGTAGAGCACCTCGCCGTTCTCGACCTCGAAGTCGGCGCCCGAGCGATTGACGTTGGGCGGACGCACGGTGATGTCGAACCGCCGGGCGTCCTGGTGGAAGACCGCCAGCTTGTCGGTGTTCGACAGGTCCAGGCTCATCGAGGCGGCCAGGAACTCGACCGGCGTATTGGCCTTCAGCCAGGCCGTTTGATACGAGATCAGGGCGTAGGCGGCGGCGTGCGACTTGTTGAAGCCGTAGCCGGCGAACTTGGCCACCAGTTCGAAGATCGAGCCCGACTGCTCTTCCGGGACGCCCTTCTCCTTGGCCCCGGCGACGAAACGGATCTTCTGGAGATCCATCTCCTCCTTCTTCTTCTTGCCCATGGCCCGGCGCAGAAGGTCGGCTTCGCCCAGGCTGTAGCCCGCCAGGATCTGGGCGATCTGCATCACCTGTTCCTGGTAGACGATGACGCCGTAGGTCTCCTTGAGCACCTTCTCCAGCGAGGGGTGCAGGTTGTCGACGGGTTTGCGGCCGAACTTGCAGTCCACGAAGGTGTCGATGTTGTCCATCGGCCCCGGGCGGTACAGCGAGATCAGCGCGGTGATCTCCTCGATCGAGCCGCAGCGCATCTTGCGCAGGGTGTCGCGCATGCCCTGGCTTTCCAGCTGGAACACGCCGACCGTCTGGCCCGAGGCGAGCAGCTCGTAGGTCTTGGCGTCGTCGAACGGCAGCTGGCCCAGGTCGACGATCTCGCCGCGCTTGCGCAGGTGCTTCACCGCGCGGTCCAGCACGGTCAGGGTCTTCAGGCCCAGGAAGTCGAACTTCACCAGGCCGGCGCTCTCGACCCACTTCATGTTGAACTGGGTGGCCGGCAGGTCCGAGCGCGGGTCCTGATAGAGCGGAGTCAGCTGGGTCAGGGGCCGGTCGCCGATCACCACGCCGGCGGCGTGGGTCGAGGCGTTGCGGAACAGGCCTTCCAGCTGCAGGGCCACGTCCAGGCAGGCCTTGACGTTGGCGTCCTCGTCGCGGGCCTGCTTCAGGCGCGGCTCGATGTCGATCGCCTGGGCCAGGGTCACCGGCGCGGCCGGGTTGTTGGGCACCATCTTGCAGAGACGGTCCACCAGGCCCAGCGGCAGCTGCATCACCCGCCCGACGTCGCGCAGCACGGCGCGGGCCTGCAGGGAACCGAAGGTGATGATCTGGGCCACGCGATCGCGGCCGTACTTCTCCTGCACGTAGGAGATCACCTCTTCGCGTCGCTCCTGGCAGAAGTCGACGTCGAAGTCGGGCATCGAGACCCGCTCGGGATTGAGGAAGCGCTCGAACAGCAGGCCGAAGCGCAGCGGGTCCAGGTCGGTGATGGTCAGCACCCAGGCCACCAGCGACCCGGCGCCCGAACCCCGTCCCGGCCCCACCGGGATGTCGTGCTCCTTCCCCCACTTGATGAAGTCGGACACGATCAGGAAGTAGCCGGGGAAGCCCATCTTGATGATGATGCCCAGCTCGAAGTCCAGCCGGTCCCAGTATTCCTGTTCCGGCGCGGCCAGTTCCGGCAAGGCCGCCAGACGCTTGCGCAGGCCTTCCTTGGCCTGGTGGGTCAGTTCCTCGGGCTCGCTGCGGCCGTCGCCGGTGGGGAAGCTGGGAAGGATCGGGTCGCGCTTGTGCACCATGAAGGCGCAGCGGCGGGCGATGTCGAGGGTGTTGTCGCAGGCTTCCGGCAGGTCGGCGAACAGCTTGCGCATGTCGGCCGCGGGCTTGAACCAGTGCTCGGGCGTGACCCGCCGACGCTCGTCCTGGCCGACGAAGGCGCCGTCGGAAATGCACAGCAGGGCGTCGTGGGCCTCGTAGGTCTCGGGCTTGGCGAAATAGGCGTCGTTGGTGGCCACCAGCGGCGCATCGTTCTCGTAGGCCCAGTGGACCAGGCCCGGCTCGGCGGCGGCCTGGCGCGGCAGGCCGTGGCGCTGGAGCTCGACATAGAAGCGGTCGCCGAACACCCGCTGCATCTCGGCCAGGGCCGCCTCGCCCTCGGCGGTCTTGCCGGCGGCGAACAGGGCGTCGACCGGGCCGTCGGAACCGCCCGACAGCAGGATCAGCCCCTCGTTCAGCTCGAGGACCTTCTTCCAGGGCACCTGCGCCTCGGGCAGCTCGGCGCTTTCCATATAGGCCAGGGACGAGAGCTCGGAGAGGTTCAGATAGCCCTGCTCGTTCTGGACCAGCAGGGTGATCGTGGGCACGCGGGCCCAGCGCTCGGTGGGACCGGCCCCGACGCCCGAGACCGGCAGGGCGCAGCCGATGATCGGCTGGACGCCGTAGTCCTTGCAGTAGACGGAGAACTCCAGGGCCCCGAACAGATTGGCCCGGTCGGTCAGCCCCGCGGCGGGCATGCCCTCCTTGGCGGCCATGCCCGGGATCTTGTCGGCCTTGATGGCCCCTTCCAGCAGCGAATAGGCCGAACGCACGCGAAGGTGGACGAAACCCTGACCTTCACTGTCCGACATCACCGCACCTCATGGTTCCACGACTCAGGCCACCAACTGGGCGACCTGGCACATCATCCAGACGAAGCTGGCGACAGATACAAGGGCCAAAGACTCACGCGCGATACGGACCATGGGGACACCTCTGCGGTCGTTGCTTGTTTGTTCTATATTCCACTTTTGTTCTCATGCGCAAGAGACCCTTGTTCGATTGCGAGCTTTTTTGTCGCGGAGCCGGCGCCGACGGGCCGCACCCCGCATTTCCGGTGGATTTGCCGCGCGGATCGGCGCAGATCGCGGCCATGCGCCTGATCATCGACACCGACACCGCCGGCGACGACGCCTTCTCCCTGATGCTGGCCCTGCGCCGTCCCGGGGTGAGCGTTGAGGCCATCACCATCGCCCACGGCAATGTCGGCTTCGAGCAGCACGCCGAGAACGCCCTGGCCACCCTGGAAGCCTGCGGGCGCGGCGGCGAGGTCCCGGTCTATCTGGGCGCCCAGCGGCCGTTCACCCGCGCGCCCCTGGACGCGGCCTATGTGTTCGGGGCCGACGGCATGAGCGACAGCGACCTGCCCCGGGCCGTCCAGCGCCCCTCCCCCGGCCACGCCGCCGACGAGATCGTCCGGCGGATCATGGCGGCGCCCGGCGAGATCACCCTGATCGCCCAGGCGGCCCTGACCAACATCGCCCTGGCCTATCTGCGCGAGCCGCGCATCGCCCAGGCCGTCAAGCACCTGTGGATCATGGGCGGCACCGACAACGGCGTCGGCAACGTCACCCCGGCGGCCGAGTACAATCTCTACGTCGATCCCGAGGCCGCCAAGATCGTGATCAACGCCGGCTTCCCGACCAGCATCGTCACCTGGACCGAAACCCTGCGCGACGGCCTGCTGAGCCTGGATCAATTGGCGGCGCTGGAGGCCCTGGGCACCCCGCGCGCGGCGTTCTTCACCAAGGTCAACCGCACCTCCCTGGCCTTCGCCCAGGAAACGCAAGGGTTGGACGGCAGCCTGCACCCCGACGCCCTGACCTGCGCCGTGGCGCTGGACGAGGGCCTGATCCTGGAGTCGGAGGTGGCGGTCGTCGACGTCGAGACGATGGGCGAGCTGACGCGCGGCTATCTGAGCGTCTCGCACGCCATCCTGCCCGACATCGAACTGGCCGATCCGGCGTTGAAGCGCCGGCCGCCGAACGCGCGGATCATCAAGAAGATCGACCAGGCCGGCTTCTACGCGGCGATGCGCGACGCACTGCTCTGACCTCGGAGCGTTTAACGCAATTTCAGGACGCATCGCTCTAGGCTGCTCCCGCATCGGGGGATGACGACGTTGCGGAGACTTGTCGCGATCATGGGCGCGGCTATCGGCCTCTCGGCCGCCGCGGACGCGCGCGCCGAGGCCGACCTGTTCTCGCGCGGGACCGTGTCGGGCCTGATCGACCTGCGCCTGGGCGCGGCCGGCGGCGAAACGGCCTGGATCGACGGCGGCCTGGGCAAGGGCCGGTTCGGCGACAGCGCCGGGCCCGAGCTGGGCGAGGCCTCGATCGTGTGGAATCCCCGCCTGTCCTCGCACTTGGGCGCGGTGATCGTCGCCCAAGGCCAGCAGCATCAGGATCGCGTGGTCGACGCGGGCGAAGCCTATCTGACCTATCGCGGCGACATCGCCGGGGGCGTCCGCTTCAGCGGCCGCGCCGGGCTGATGTACCCGCCGATCTCATTGGAGCACGACGGGCTGGAATGGTCCGTGCCCGACACCATCACCCCGTCGGCGATCAACAGCTGGGTGGCCGAGGAGACCAAGGTGGTCGGGATCGAGGCCACGGCGCGCGGCGCGATCGCCGGGCAGAAGCTGGCCGCGACGGTGGGAGTCTTCACCCACGGCGACACCGCCGGCACCCTGCTGACCTTCCGCGGCTGGGCGCTGCACGACCTGAAGTCCAGCGCCACCGGCGACTTCCCCCTGCCCCCGCTCAGCCCGTTCATGGCCAAGCGCCAGGCGCCCTACACCACCCCGGTGCGCGAACTGGACGGCCGGGCGGGCGTCTACGGGCGCGTCGAGTGGCGACCCAGCCCAAGCCTGATGCTGGACCTGTTCGCCTATGACAATGACGGCGACCGGACCAGCGTCGACAAGCGCGAATGGTCCTGGGAGACCCGGTTCTTCAACCTGGGCGCCCGCTGGGACCTGGACGGGGCCACCCACCTCCGGGCCCAGGCGATGCAGGGCGAGACCTTGATGGGCTATTCCAACGCCAAGGGCCTGTGGACCGACGTCGGCTTCCAGTCGGCCTATGTCTCGGCGACGCGGGACCTGGGTCCGGGCTCGCTGACCGGGCGCCTCGACCAGTTCTCGACCACCGACCGCACCAACAAGGCGGTCGACGACAACGCCGAGCACGGCTGGGCGGCGCTGGTCGCCTATCGCTGGGACGTGCGGCCGGACGTCCATCTGGTGTTCGAGGGCCTGCGGATCGACAGCGACCGGCCCGAACGGGTCCGCCTGGGCGAGGCGCGCCAGCAGACCCAGACGGTGGTGCAGACAGCGCTGCGGTACCTGTTCTAGCTAAAAGCTCTGGGGCGCCAGGTGCCCGTCCTTCAAGGCGAAGACCCGGTCCATGTAGCGCGCCAGCTCCATGTTGTGGGTGGCGATCAGGGCCGCCACGCCGCGCTGCCGGGCCTGCTCGTACAGGGCCTGGAACACCGCCGACGAATTGGCGGGGTCGAGGTTGCCGGTCGGCTCGTCGGCCAGCAGGAGCTTCGGATGATTGGCCAGGGCGCGGGCGATGGCCACGCGCTGCTGCTCGCCGCCGGACAGCTGGCCCGGCTGGTGCTCGACGCGGCCGGCCAGGCCCAGCTGGTCCAGCATCACCTGGGCCGCGGCGCGCGCCTCGGCCCGGCCTTTGCCGGCGATCATGGCGGGCATGGCCACGTTGTCGAGCGCGCTGAACTCGGGCAGCAGGTGGTGGAACTGGTAGACGAAGCCCACGGTCGACAGGCGCACCTTGGTGCGCTGGCGCTCGGACAGCTTGGAGCAGTCGCGGCCGTCCAGGGCGATGATACCGGCGTTGGGCTTTTCCAGCAGGCCGGCGGCGTGCAGCAGCGACGACTTGCCCGAACCGGACGGACCGATCAGCCCGACCACCTCGCCCGGATAGACGTCCAGGTCGACGCCGCGCAGCACGTTCAGCGGGCCGGCCTCGGTGACATAGGTGCGCTCGACGCCGCGCAGGGCCAGGACGGGGCTGGCCACGGGCTGGGTGGGATCACTCATAGCGAAGGGCCTCGACCGGATCGAGCCGCGAGGCGCGGATGGCGGGCGGCAGGGTGGCCAGGATGCTCATGGCGGTGGAGATGCCGACGATGCTCGCCACCTCGGCCCAGTCGATCTTGGCCGGGATATGGGCCAGGAAATAGATGTCGGCGCTGAACACCGCCGTCCCCGTCGCCCATTCCACGAAGTTCTGGATGGCGGTGATGTTGGCGCAGAACAGCGTGCCCAGCAGCAGGCCCGCCAGGGTCCCCGACAGGCCGATCGAGGCGCCGGCCATGATGAAGATCCGCAGGATCGAGGCTTGGCTGGCGCCCATGGTCCGCAGGATGGCGATGTCGCGGCCCTTGTTCTTCACCAGCATGACCAGGGCCGAGATGATGTTCAGGGTGGCGATGGCCACGATGAAGAACAGGATCAGCCGCATCACCTTGCGCTCGACCTGCAGGGCGTTGAAGTAGCTGGAATTCTTGTCCATCCAGTCCTGGACGAAGGCGCCCGGACCGGTGGCCTGCTCGATGATCGGCTTGATCTCCTTGGCCTTGTCCGGGTCGGCGACCTTGATCTCGACATAGTCGATCGAGGTGTCGCGGCCGAAGAACAGCTGGGCCTGGGGCAGCGCCATGTAGACGAAGCTCTCGTCGAACTGGCTCATGCCGACGCTGAAGATGCCGCCGACGGTGTAGTCCTTCTCGCGCGTCGAGCTGCCGAACGCCGTGGCCGGGCCCGAGGGCGAGATCAGGGTGATGGCGTCGCCGACCGACAGGCCGAGGTTGCGGGCCATGCGGTCGCCGATCAGCACGATGTCGCCGCCGTACTCGCCGTCGCCGAACCCGGTCAGCGAGCCGCGCTTGATGTTCGACGAGATCATCTTCATGCCGCGCAGGTCGGCCGGGGTGACCCCGCGCACGATGGCGCCGGACACCTGGCTGGGGCCGATGACCATGGCCTGGGCCTCGACCATCGGCGCGGCCTGGGTGACCCCGCGCACGGCCTTGATGCGGGTGATGACGCCGTCCCGGTCGGGGCCGTTCAGCAGCGGCCCCTGGGCGTAGACGTGCCCGTTGAAGCCCAGCAGCCGGCCCAGCAGCTCGGCGCGGAAGCCGTTCATCACGCTCATCACGGTGATCAGGGCGAAGACCGCCAGCATCACCGCCGCGAACGAGATGATGGCGATCAGCGCCACGCCGCCGTTCTTGCGCTTGTTGCGCAGGTACCGCCAGGCGACGGTGCGCTCCCAGGTTCCGAACGGACCGGCGCCGAGGGCCATCAGGCGGCCTTGCCCGACAGTTGCGCGATGACGTCCGCCAGCGGCGCCGAATGGCGCTCGCCGGTCTTGCGGTTCTTGATCTCGACCACGCCCTCGGCGATGCCCTTGGGGCCGACGATCAGCTGCCACGGCACGCCGATCAGGTCGGCGGTGGCGAACTTGGCGCCGCCGCGGGCGTCGGTGTCGTCGTACAGCGGGTCGCGGCCGGCGGCCTTCAGCGCCTTGTAGGCGGTCTCGCAGGCCTCGTCGCAGGCGGCGTCGCCCTGGCGCATGTTGATGATCGCGATGCCGAACGGGGCGACGGACTCGGGCCAGATGATGCCGCCCTCGTCGTGGCTGGCCTCGATGATCGCGCCCAGCAGGCGCGAGACGCCGACGCCGTAGCTACCCATCTGCACCGGCACGTCCTTGCCGTCCGGACCCGTGACCAGGGCCTTCATCGGCTCGGAATACTTGGTCCCGAACGAGAAGATGTGGCCCACCTCGATGCCGCGCGCCGACAGGCGGTCGCCCTCGGGGATGGCGTTGAAGGCGGCCTCGTCGTGCATTTCCTCGGTCGCGGCGTAGAGCGCCGTGCGCTGGTTCACCAGCGGCTGCAGGTCGCCGTACCAGTCGACGTCCGGGCCGGGCGCGGCCATCTCGACCAGGTCCTTGTGGCAGAAGACGGCGCTTTCGCCGGTGTCGGCCAGGACGATGAACTCGTGGCTGAGGTCGCCGCCGATCGGGCCGGTGTCGGCGCGCATCGGCACGGCCTTCAGGCCCATGCGCGAGAACAGGTTCAGATAGGCCACGAACATGCGGTTGTAGGCCTTGCGCGCGCCCTCGGCGTCGAGGTCGAAGCTATAGGCGTCCTTCATCAGGAACTCGCGGCCGCGCATCACGCCGAAGCGCGGACGGCGCTCGTCCCGGAACTTCCACTGCACATGGTACAGGTTCTTCGGAACGTCCTTGTAGCTCTTCACATAGGCCCGGAAGATTTCGGTGATCATCTCCTCGTTGGTGGGCCCGTACAGCAGCTCGCGCTCGTGACGGTCGACGATGCGCAGCATCTCGGGGCCGTAGGCGTCGTAGCGGCCCGACTCGCGCCACAGGTCGGCCAGCTGCAGGGTCGGCATCAAGAGCTCGATGGCGCCGGCCCGGTCCATTTCCTCGCGGACGATCTGCTCGACCTTGTTGAGCACCTTCAGGCCCAGCGGCAGCCAGGCGTAGATGCCCGCCGCCTCCTGGCGGATCATGCCCGCGCGCAGCATCAGCTGGTGCGAGACGATCTGGGCGTCGGAAGGAGCTTCTTTCAGGACGGGCAGGAAATAGCGCGACAGGCGCATGGAAGGGTCGTCTCCGGGAAACGTAAGAGCGTGACAGCCGAAAGTGTGGGCGGTTTCGGCGACCGTCACGCTCTCGATGCTTGAATACGGCGTTGAGATAGCCGCTCAGGCGTCAGCTTGGCAACGCGCGCGGCGAAAAGATGGCTGAGCCAATCCTGTGGACAAAGAAAAGAAGGCCGCGCGGTCCTCGCGCGGCCTTGCAAGTCATCGTCGGGGAAGACGCCACAGAGCAAGGTCGGAAAACCCGGCCTCGTGAGTCTGAGACTAGGCCCCGAACGATTGTTCGGGGCGCCCGATTGCGTCTGGCCTGACCAGTTGGCGAAGTTCGCCCACGGATTGGGCGAATGTCGGCAATTTCAGCGTCGTCCGCCCAAGGCGTGGGCGCCATTCCTAGGATCAATAGGTGGCGGGCAGAGCCGGCAGCTCGATCAGGTGGAAATGGATGACCAGCAGCAGGCCGGCCATCACCAGGGCCGACACCCAGGTGGTGGTGAAGAACTTGCGCTTCAGGTTCGGATTGACCGGCGCGCCCGGATCGGCGCCGGGCGGGGGCTCGATCCCCATCTCCTTGAAGGTGCGGTTGCCCAGCGGCAGCACGGCGAACAGCGTGGTCCACCAGATGGTCAGATAGACGGCGATGCAGGTGACGGGACCCATCAGTGAGCCTCTTTCGGCGTTTCCATGAGCTCGACCAGCATGCCGCCCATGTCCTTGGGGTGAACGAAGATAATCAGGGTGCCGTGGGCGCCGATGCGCGGCTCGCCCAGTACGGTGGCGCCCTTGGCGACGAGGCTGTCGCGGGCCTCGTAGATGTTCTCGACCTCGAAGCAGATGTGGTGCTGGCCGCCCTTGGGGTTCTTGGCCAGGAAGCCGTGGATCGGAGACGCCTCGCCGTAGGGCTCGATCAGCTCGATCTGGCTGTTGGGCAGGTTGACGAAGCAAACCCACACGCCCTGCTCGGGCATGGCCCACTTCTCGGTGTGCGAGGTCGCGCCCAGCAGGTCGCGGTACATCTTCACCGACTCGTCGATGGAGGGCGTGGCGACGCCGACGTGGTTGAGCTTGCCGATCATGGCTTCGTATCCTGCGGGCTGGGGCGCTGACGGCCCTCTGTTCGTTTTGCCCAGGGTATAGACGACTTCAGGGCGCCGCGGCGAGGCGTTTCAAACGGCCGGGCTCAGGCGGGTTGACGCAGCCACCAGTACCGGACCGGGAAGGCCTGGACCAGGAACAGGCCGGCGATGAAGCCGCCGACGTGGCATTCCCAGGCGATCATCAGCCCCCCCTGCCCCGACGCCCTGCCGATGCCGAAGCCGATGGCGATCAGCACCAGGTTCATGACGACGAACGACCAGGTCTGCTTGCCGACCTGGCGGGAGAAGACCGGAGCCAGCTCGCCGTCCGCGGTCAGCCGCGCCACCGCGCCCCACAGGCCGCAGATCGCGCCCGACGCGCCGACGGCCGAGATCTCGCCGTTCCAGTGCAGGCCCAGGAACAGCAGACCGCCCGCCACGCCGCAGATCAGGAAGAACGCCCAGAACAGCAGGGCCCCCTTCAGGTCGCTGCCCAGGCGCACGGCGATGACCGGGCCCAGGCTGACCAGGGCGGTCGTGTTCATGAAGATGTGCAGCAGCCCGCCGTGCAGGAAGATGTGCGTCAGCGGCGTCCACCAGAACCCCTGCCGGAAGTACGGCGGGTAGAGCGAGCCGAGGGCGAACATGGCCTCCTCCCAGCCCTGGGTCTTGGCCAGGAACTGGACGCCGGAGACGATCCAGAGGACGAGGGTCAGCAAGCCCAGCGCCCAGGCCGGACCGGTCAGCAGACGCAAGGTCCGCCGCCAGCCGGGCTCGGGCGTGGGTTCGATCGCCGGTTCGGGCGGCCGTGTCGCCTCGTCCATGGAGCGTCAGATCCGCAGGACCGTGGTCTCGACCACGGGCTTGCGTTCCCAGATGCGGAAGGCCGCCTTCTTCACGGCCTTGGAGATGGCGCTCTCGATCGCCTCGTCGATCTCGCGCTGGTCTCCTTCCAGGCGCTTGAAGGCGTTCTCGGCCTCCTCCGCCAGGTCGTCCAGGGCGTCGTCCAGCGGGTACTCGGCGTCGCCGGCCAGGCCCAGGCCGCGCACCTGCGGGCCCGAGACCACGCGGTTGCGGCCGTCCAGCACGATCGAGACGGCCAGCACGCCGTTGAACGCCGCGTGCCGCCGCTCGCGCAGGGCCTCGCCGTTCTCCGGCGTCACGACGCCGCCGTCCACGTAGAGACGGCCCGACGGGACCTCATCGATGATCGACGGATGGCCGGGGGCCAGCAGCACCATGTCGCCGTTGCGCGGGCTGACCGCGTGCGGCACCTGCAGGTCCTTGGCGAAGGCGGCGTGCTCGATCAGGTGGCGGCGCTCGCCGTGGGTCGGCACAGCGATCTGCGGCCGGGCCCACTGGTACATCTGCTTTAGCTCGTCGCGGCAAGGGTGGCCGCTGACGTGGATGCCCGGGGTGTCGCGCTCGGTGTGCAGGCGCACGCCGCGGTCGGCCAGCTTGTTCTGCAGGTTGCGGATCGGGATCTCGTTGCCCGGGATGACCCGCGAGCTGAAGATCACGTGGTCGCCCTGCGAGAGCTTGACGTGCGGATGGGTGCCTTCGGCGATCCGGGCCAGGGCCGCGCGGGCCTCGCCCTGGCTGCCGGTGCACAGGAACAGCACCTCGTTCTCGGGCAGGTACTTGGCTTGATCGTCGGTGACGAAGGGCTCCAGCCCTTCCAGCAGGCCCACCGAGCGGGCGGCGGCGGCCATGCGGTGCATCGAGCGGCCGGCCAGGCAGACCTTGCGGCCGTTGGCCTGGGCGGCGCGGATCACGGTGTCCATCCGGGCCACGTTCGAGGCGAAGCAGGCCACGGCGATCTTGCCCGTCAGGCCGGCGATCAGCTTGTTCATCGCCTCGCGCACGCCGGCTTCCGAGCCGGCCTCGCCGTCGACGAAAACGTTGGTGCTGTCGCAGACCATGGCCAGCACGCCCTCGTCACCCAGCTTGCGGATGGCGTCGACGTCGGTGGGGCCGCCCAACTGGGGATCGGGATCGATCTTCCAGTCGCCGGTGTGCAGGATCGTGCCCAGCGGCGTCTTGATCGCCAGGCCGTTCGGCTCCGGGATCGAGTGGGTCAGGGTGACCATTTCCAGGTGGAACGGGCCCAGATCGAAGCTGCCGCTCAGCGGCACCTCGGTGATCTCGACCTCGCCCAGCAGGCCGGCGTCGCGCAGCTTCTCGCGCAGCAGGAAGGCGGTGAACGGCGTGGCGAACACCGGCGCCTTCAGGCGCGGCCACAGCCAGTGCACGGCGCCCAGGTGGTCTTCGTGGGCGTGGGTCAGGACGATGCCGAGGATGTCGTCGGCATAGGCCTCGATGAATTCGGGGTCGGGCAGGATGATCTCGACGCCCGGCGTCGTCTGGTCGCCGAAGGTCACGCCCAGGTCGACGACGATCCACTTGCGGTCGTCGGCCGGGCCATAGCCGTACAGATTGAAGTTCATGCCGATCTCGTTCGACCCGCCCAGGGGCAGGAAGACGAGCTCGTCCTTGGGGGAAGGCTTGTCGGTGAATTTGGTCATTACGTCTCTAAATGGGTGTTACGACGATGAATTTCGAGGAGACCACGGATGGTCAGATCTGAGTCGAAGTGGTCGATGCTGTCGGTGGCGCCCTCGAACAGCGAGGCGACGCCGCCGGTGGCGACCACGGTCATGGGTTCGGCCCGTTCGGCCTTGATCCGGGCCACAAGGCCCTCGATCAGCGAGATATAGCCCCAGAACACGCCCGACTGCATGGCGCTGACGGTGTCGGTGCCGACCACGCGGTTGCGGGCCGGGCGCTGGATGGCGATGCGCGGCAGCTTGGCGGCGGCCTCGTGCAGGGCCTGCATGGAGAGGTTGATGCCCGGGGCGATGATGCCGCCCTCGAAGGCGCCGTCGGCGGCGACGATGTCGAAGGTGGTGGCCGTGCCGCTGTCGATGACGATCAGCGGGCCGGGATAGACCATGTGCGCGCCCACGGCGTTGACCAGGCGGTCGGCGCCGGCCTCCGAAGGCTTGTCGATGCGGACGTCGACGCCCAGCTTGGCGTTCTCGCCGATCACCAGCGGCTCGACGTTGAAATAGCGCCGGCTCAGGTTGCGCAGGTTGAAGATCGACTGCGGCACCACGCTGGAGATGATCACCGAGTCGATGGCGCGGAAGCCCAGGCCCTGCATCGACAGCAGCTGCGACAGCCACACCACGTATTCGTCGGCCGTGCGCGTGCTCTCGGTGGCCGCGCGCCACTGGGCGATCCAGGTCGCGCCGTCGTGGATGGCGAACATGGTGTTGGTGTTGCCTTGCTCGATGGCCAGCAGCATCAGGAGGCCCCTCCGAAAAAGACGTCGCCGGCGGTGACCCGCCGCAGTCGGCCGTCGGCCAGACGAAGACGCAGCGCGCCGTCGCCGTCCAGTCCTTCCGCGATCCCTTCCAGGGTCTCGGTCCCCAGGCGGGCGACGCAGGCCTCGCCCAGGCCGTGGGCGCGGGCGGTCCAGGCGTCGGCGATGGCGGGGAAACCCAGGCGCAGCCAGACGTCGTTCCAGCGCGCGAAGGCGGCCGACAGGACCTCGATCGCCTCGACGGGCGACGGCGGCGGGGCGTCGCGCCAGGTGGTCAGGGCCGTGGCGGGGCGTTCGCTGTCGATCGGCTTGCGGGCCAGGTTCACCCCGATCCCCACGGCGATCCACAGGCCGCCGGTCGGCCGGGTCCCGGACTCGACGAGGATGCCGCTGACCTTCAGCCCGCTCAGCAGCGGGTCGTTGGGCCATTTGAGGCTGACCAGGCTCGCCGGCACATAGGCCGCCAGCAGGTCGGCGACCGCCAGGGCAGCCACGAACGACACCTGGGCGGCCTCGCCCGGCGGCTTGTCGGTGGAAAACAGCAGGGTGGCGGCCAGGTTGCCGTCGCCGGTCTCCCAGGCGCGGCCGCGCCGCCCCCGGCCGGCGGTCTGGCGCAGGCCGACCAGCCAGACCGGGCCCGCCTCCCCCGCTTCCGCGCGGCGACGGGCCTCGGCGTTGGTCGAGTCGATCTCGTCGAGGACGACGACGGGCGTGGACTCGCCCGTCACGTCACGCGTGGCCAAAGGCCGCCGCGGCGGCCCTGGCGGCGGGGTCCAGCCAGATCAGCGCGACCAGCACGATCGGGAACGAGAACAGCGCCGCGGCGAAGCCCACCGCGCGGGCGGTCGGCTGCGGCTTGTCCACGCCGGCGACCGGCGCGTCGAACCACATCGTCTTGATCAGGCGCAGGTAGTAGAACGCCGCCACCACGCTGCCGACCAGGCCCAGCACAGCCGCCCATTGCAGCATGACGTCGCCCGAGCCCATGGCCGCGCCGAAGACGTAGAACTTGGCCCAGAAGCCCGAGAACGGCGGCAGGCCCAGGGCCGACAGCGAGAACGCGGTCATGGCCAGGGCGATGCCCGGACGCTCCTTCACCAGGCCCGCCATGTCCTCGATGGTCTCCATCGGCTTGCCGTCGCGCGACAGGGCCTGGAGGCAGGCGAAGAAGCCGGTGACGTCGACCATGTACAGCGTCATGAACAGCAGCATCGAGTGCAGGCCGGTCTCGCCGCCGGTCGCCACGCCCAGCAGGGCGTAGCCGACGTTGGCGATCGAGCTGTAGGCCCACAGGCGCTTGAGGTTGTTCTGGGCCAGGCCGGCGAAGGCGCCGACGAAGACCGACAGCAGCGCGGTGACCACCAGGATCTGGCGCCACTGGGCCACCGAGTCCGGGAAGGCGTCGCCCAGCACGCGGGCGAACATCATCATGGCGGCCAGCTTGGGCGCGGCGGCGAAGAAGCCGACGACCGGGGTCGGGGCGCCTTCGTAGACGTCCGGCGTCCACATGTGGAACGGCGCGGCCGAGACCTTGAACGCCAGGCCGCACAGCAGGAACACCAGGCCGAACAGCAGGCCCACGCCGTGCGCGCCATGGGCGACGGCGGCCCCGGCGGCGGCGATGTCGGCGAAGCGGGTGGAACCCGCGAAACCGTAGATGAGCGAAGCGCCGTACAGCAGCAGGCCCGACGACAGCGCGCCCAGCACGAAGTACTTCAGGCCCGCTTCCGACGACTTGGCGTCGTCGCGGCGGAAGGCGGCCAGGACGTACAGGGCCAGCGACTGCAGCTCGACGCCGATATAGAGGCTGATCAGGTCGCCGGCCGAGGCGGTGACGCCCATGCCCAGCGCCGACAGGACCACCAGCACGGCGAACTCGAACTTCTGGTCGCCGCGGACGGCCAGCCAGCGGTCGCCCAGGATGACGGCGATGGCGCTGAAGCCGTAGATCGCGACCTTGGCGTAGGTGGCCGCGGCGTCGGCGGCGTAGACGCCGTTGAAGGCGTGGCCGTGCGGTCCGACCACGGCGGCGACCGCCGCGCCCAGCAAGGCCAGGACGGCCGCGCCGTTGAACAGCGGCGTGACCTTGCCGTGGAAGGCGCCCCAGACCAGCAGAACCAGGGCCGAGAGGCCCAGGATCACTTCGGGGAGAACGAGGGAGAAGTTGGCGGCGAACGTCATGGGGTCCCTCACCCGCCCACGGCGGCGCGCCAGGCGCCGACGAGCCCGTCGACGGACGACGCGGTCAGGTTGAACACAAGATTGGGGTAAACGCCGAGCACCAGGGTGCCGATGATCAGCGGGGCGAAGATCAGGATCTCGCGCTTGTCGAGGTCGGTGATGTCCTTGAGCTCGGGATTGACGATCTCGCCGAACATCACGCGACGGTACAGGTTCAGGGCGTAGACCGCCGAGAAGATGACGCCCGAGGCCGCCACCAGCGCCGTCCAGGTCGAGGCCTGGTAGGTGCCGGTCATGGTCAGGATCTCGCCGACGAAGCCCGAGGTGCCCGGCAGGCCGACATTGCCCATGGTGAAGAGCATGAAGACGGCCGCGTACCAGGGCATGCGGTTGGTGAGGCCGCCGTAGAAGGCGATCTCGCGGGTGTGCATGCGGTCATAGACCACGCCGACGCAGAGGAAGAGCGCGCCCGAGATCAGGCCGTGGCTCAGCATCTGGAAGATCGCGCCCTGCTCGCCGGCGGCGTTGCCCGAGAAGATGCCCATGGTCACGAAGCCCATGTGGGCGACGGACGAATAGGCGATCAGCTTCTTGATGTCGGTCTGACGGAAGGCGACCAGCGAAGTGTAGACGATGGCGATGGCCGACAGGGCGAACACCAGCGGCTGGAACAGCTCCGAGGCGTTGGGGAACATCGGCAGGCTGAAGCGCAGGAAGCCGTAACCGCCCATCTTCAGCAGGATGCCCGCCAGGATCACCGAACCGGCCGTCGGGGCCTCGACGTGGGCGTCGGGCAGCCAGGTGTGGACCGGCCACATCGGCATCTTGACCGCGAAGCTGGCGAAGAAGGCCAGCCACAGCCAGGTCTGCAGCCACGGGGCGAACTTGAAGACCATCAGCGCCGGGATCGACGAGGTGTGGGCGATCGAGATCATCGACAGGATCGCGGCCAGCATCAGCACCGAGCCGAGCAGCGTGTAGAGGAAAAACTTGTAGGCCGCGTAGACCCGGCGCTTGCCGCCCCAGATGCCGATGATCAGGAACATCGGAACCAGGCCGCCCTCGAAGAAGAGGTAGAACAGGATCAGGTCCAGGGCGCAGAACACGCCGATCACCAGGGTCTCGAGGACCAGGAAGCAGATCAGGTATTCGACCACCCGCTTCTCGACCGACTTCCAGCCGGCGATGATGCAGATCGGCAGCAGGAAGGTCGTCAGCAGGACGAACAGGATCGAGATCCCGTCCACGCCCATGCGGTAGTGCAGACCCGCGAACCAGCTGACGTCTTCCACGAACTGGAAGCCCGGGTCCTTGGCGTCGAACTGGGCGACCAGCACGACCGACAGGGCGAAGGTGACCAGGGTGGTCGCCAGGGCGATCCACTTGGCCAGGTTGTCCGTCTTGGCGTTGTCGCCGTGCAGGGCGCGGGCGCCGAGCAGCAGGACCACGCCGACGAGCGGGGCGAAGGTGGTGAGGCTGAGAAGGCCGGTCATCGATCTTCCCTAGTGGAAGCGGAACAGGGCGTAGGCCAGGAGCCCGGCGACACCGAGCAGCATGACGAACGCATAGTGGTAGAGGTAGCCGGACTGCAGCTTGCCGGTCCGACGGCCGACGTCGTAGCTGACGGCGCTGACGCCGTCGGGTCCGAAGCCGTCGATCAGCTTCTGGTCGCCGCCCTTCCAGAACAGGTCGCCGAGGAACTTGGTCAAGCGCACGAAGGTGGCCTGGTACAGCTCGTCGAAGAACCACTTGTTGTAGAAGAAGACGTACAGCGGGCCGTTGCGCGCCGCGAGCTTCTCGCCCAGGCGCTCGTCGCCCTTCACCAGATAGACCCAGACCGCGATCAGCAGGCCGACGATCGAGGCGATCAGCGGGCTGTACTTCACCAGCTCCGAAACCTCGTGGGCCTCGTGCAGCACGTGGTTGGTCGGGGCGTTGACGATCGCGCCGCGCCAGAACTCCTGCTGGTGGTGGCCCACGAAGAAGTCGTTGAAGAAGAAGCCGGCGAACACCGCGCCGATCGACAGCACGACCAGCGGGAACAGCATCACCCACGGGCTCTCGTGCGGCTTGTGATCATGGCCGTGGCCATGGTCGTCGTGCGCGTCCGGAAGCGGCTCGTCGTGGGTTTCGGCGTGGGCGTGGTCGTCATGGCCATGGGCGTCGTGCGCGTCATGCCCATGGTCGGCGGCGTGATGATCGTCGTGGCCCCAGCGGGCCTTGCCGTTGAAGGTGAAGAAGGCCAGGCGCCAGGAGTAGAACGAGGTCAGGCCCGCCACGATCACGCCGATCACGCCGGCGAACAGCGCGATGCCGTTGTGCTGGCCGGCGGCGAACGCCACCTCGATGATGGTGTCCTTCGAGTAGAAGCCGGCGAAGCCCAGGTGCAGCGGCGGGATGCCCAGGCCCGTGATGGCGATCGTGCCGATCGTCATGGCCAGGAAGGTCACCGGCAGCAGCTTGGCCAGGGCGCCGTAGCGGCGCATGTCCTGCTCGTGGTGCATGCCGTGGATCACCGAACCGGCGCCCAGGAACAGCAGCGCCTTGAAGAAGGCGTGGGTGAACAGGTGGAACATCGCCGCCTGGTAGGCGCCGACGCCGGCCGCGAAGAACATGTAGCCCAGCTGCGAACAGGTCGAGTAGGCGATCACCCGCTTGATGTCGTTCTGGGTCAGGCCGACGGTCGCGGCGAACAGGGCCGTGACCGCGCCGATCACCGTGACGATGTTCTTGGCGACTGGCGCGTATTCGAACATCGGCGACAGCAGGCACAGCATGTAGACGCCGGCGGTGACCATGGTCGCCGCGTGGATCAGGGCCGAGACCGGGGTCGGGCCTTCCATGGCGTCCGGCAGCCAGGTGTGCAGGAAGAACTGCGCCGACTTGCCCATCGCGCCGATGAACAGCAGGAAGCAGGCGATGTCGACCAGCGGGAAGGTGTGGCCCGCGAACTCCCAGGTGCGCGAAGCGCCGGCGGCGATCTGCGGGAAGATCTCGTGGAACTGGATCGAACCGAACGCCCAGTAGGTGGTCATGATGCCCAGGGCGAAACCGAAGTCGCCCACGCGGTTCACGACGAAGGCCTTGATGGCCGCGCTGCTGGCCGAGGCCTTCTTGAACCAGAAGCCGATCAGCAGGTACGAGGCCAGGCCCACCCCTTCCCAGCCGAAGAACAGCTGCATGAAGTCGGCGGCGGTGACCAGGGCCAGCATGGCGAAGGTGAACAGCGACAGGTACGCGAAGAAGCGCGGCTTGCTGTCGTCCTCGGCCATGTAGCCCCAGGAATAGATGTGCACGAGGGCCGAGACCGTCGTCACCACGATCAGCATCACGCTCGACAGCGCGTCGATGCGGATGGACCAGTTGGAGACGAAGTTGCCCACGTGGATGAAGGGCAGCAGGTTGACCGTGAAGGCCTCCATGTGCCCCCAGGTCCACTGGCTGAACGTGTACCAGCCCAGGGCGCAGCTGAGGATGAGCGCGCCCGTGGTGATCGCCTGCGAGGCGACGTTGCCGATGCGGCGGCCGAAGAGGCCGGCGACGATCGCGGCGACCAGCGGCGCGAGGACGAGGATGGTGACGAGAGTCTGCACTGCGATCAGCCCTTCATCACGCTGGCGTCGTCGACGGCGATGTCACCGCGGTTACGGAAGAACGTCACCAGGATCGCCAGGCCGACGGCCGCTTCGGCCGCGGCCACGGTCAGCACGAACATGGCGAAGACCTGCCCCACCACGTCATGCAGGAAGACCGAGAAGGCCACCAGGTTGATGTTCACCGCCAGCAGGATCAGCTCGATCGACATCAGGATGACGATGATGTTCTTGCGGTTCACGAAGATGCCGAAGACGCCGATCGTGAACAGGATGGCGGCGACGACGAGATAGTGAGACAGGCCGATCATTCGCTGATCCCCTCGCCCGGCTTGATTTGCACCAGTTCCATCCCGGTCTTGGGCGTGCGGGCGTTCTGCTTGCCGATGTTCTGGCGCTTGACGCCCGGCTTGTGACGCAGGGTCAGGACGATGGCGCCGATCATGGCCACCAGCAGCACCAGGCCCGCCAGTTGGAAGAAGAAGACGTAGTCGGTGTAGAGCACCCGGCCGATCGCCTCGGTGTTCGGCACGCCGACCGGCGAGGCCAGGGGCTCGGCGTTCTTGCCGGCCGCGCCGCCGGCGACGACCGAGGCCGCCACCATGATCATCTCGATCGTCAGCACGCCGCCGACCAGGCCGCCGATCGGCAGGTACTGGGCGAAGCCCTGCCGCAGCTCGGCGAAGTCCACGTCGAGCATCATCACGACGAACAGGAACAGCACCGCGACCGCGCCCACATAGACGACGATCAGCAGCATCGCGAGGAACTCCGCGCCCATCAGGACGAAGAGGCCCGCGGCCGAGAAGAAGGCGGTGATCAGGAAGAGCACCGAGTGCACGGGGTTCTTGGCCGAGACGACGAGAAGACCCGCCACCACGGTCGCTACCGCGAGCAAATAGAAAGCTATCGCCGGCAAGGCCATTGGCCCAGGTGCTCCCTCAAAAACCATAAAACAACGACGGGTCGGGGGACCGGTCGCTTACCCTCTGAATCGCGCCCCGTCCTTTAGCGGTAGGGCGCGTCCAACTCCAGATTCTTCGCGATCAGCCGTTCCCAACGGTCGCCGTTGTCGAGCAGCTTTTCCTTGTCGTAGTAGAGCTCTTCGCGCGTCTCGACCGCGAACTCGATGTTCGGGCCCTCGACGATGGCGTCCACCGGGCAGGCCTCCTGGCACAGGCCGCAGTAGATGCACTTGACCATGTCGATGTCGTAGCGGGTCGTGCGGCGGCTGCCGTCGTCGCGCGGCTCGGCCTCGATGGTGATGGCCTGGGCCGGGCAGATGGCCTCGCACAGCTTGCAGGCGATGCAGCGCTCTTCGCCCGACGGATAGCGGCGTAGGGCGTGCTCGCCGCGGAAACGGGGCGACTGCGGGCCGCGCTCGTTCGGATAGATCACCGTCTTCTTCGGCGCGAGCATGTACTTCATGCCCAGGCCGAAGGCGCCCGCGAAGTCGAGCAGGGCCACGCCCTTGACCGCCTGTGTGATGCGCTGGAACACCAGAGCTCTCCTAACACTTCTCTTTTGGGAGGGGACGTACGTCCCTGCCCGCTTCGACCTGTTCCCGGCGGATGGACTGCCGGATCACGCATTCCTTGGTCTTGGCCTCGGCTTGCCGCCGCGCCTCGACCTGTTCGTCCATGGAGCCGGTCCGTGGCGGCGGAAGGCCGCGCGGGTGCTCCAAGCCGGCGCATCCGGACAGGACGATCAAGGCGATCATTCCGGTCCAGCGCGCCTTCCGCGTCATTTTCCGCCCTTCGGAATGACGCAGGTGTAGTTCGAAAGCTGAGCGGGGTCGCCCCCCTCCTGCTTGGCTTCGATCTTGCCGCCGTCGGCGGCGCATCGCTCGCTGTCGCGCCGCAGCTGGTCGTAGGAGACCGTGCCGCGCCCCAGCGAATAGGACGTCTTGGCCGGCGCCGCGCCGTCGGTGGCGCAGCCGGCCAGGGCCAGACCCAGCGCGGTCAGCGCCAGGTATGTCCCCTTCCCGATCACCCCTGTATCCCGAAGATGCGCCAAGCCGAAACCAGCAGCACCAGCACCAGCGACATCGGCAGGAAGACCTTCCAGCCCAGCCGCATCAGCTGGTCGTAGCGGTAGCGGGGCACGATGGCCTTGGCCATGGCGATCATGAAGAACCAGAAGACGATCTTGGCGAAGAACACCAGGGCCAGGAACAGATTGGCCAGGAACAGCGGCCAGCTGGCCAGGAAGCCCGTCGGGAAGCCCGGGTTCCAGCCGCCGAAGAACAGGACGCTGATCATCGCGCACATCAGGACGATGTTCGAATATTCGGCGACCATGAACAGCAGGTACGGGGTCGAGCTGTACTCGACCTGATAACCGGCCACGAGTTCGGATTCGGCTTCGGGCAGGTCGAACGGCGGGCGGTTGGTCTCGGCCAGGGCCGAGATGAAGAACATGCCCATGGCGATGACCATGACCGGGATCAGGACCAGGTTGTGCAGGCCGCCGCCGAAGACGTTCCAGTTCCAGATCCAGCCCGACTGCTTCTCGACGATGGTCGACAGGTTCATCGAACCGGCCAGCAGGATCACCGTGATGATGATCAGACCGATCGAGACTTCGTACGACACCATCTGCGCCGCCGAGCGCAGCGCGCCCAGGAACGGGTACTTCGAGTTCGAAGCCCAGCCGCCCATGATGATGCCGTAGACGCCCAGCGAGCTCATCGCCAGCAGGTACAGGATGCCGACGTTGAGGTTGGAGACCACCCAGCCCGGCGCGAACGGCACCACGGCCCAGCCCACGAAGGCCAGGACCAGGCTCAGCAGCGGGGCCAGCAGGAAGATCACCTTGTCGGCGCCGGCCGGGATGATGATCTCCTTCAGCACGAACTTGAAGAAGTCGGCGAAGGACTGCAGCAGGCCGAACGGACCCACCACGTTGGGGCCCTTGCGCATCTGCACGCCGGCCCAGATCTTGCGGTCGGCCAGCAGCAGGAACGCCAGGCTCAGCAGCACCCAGATCACGACCAGCAGGATCCCGCCGGTCGTCAGCAGGGTCCAGGTCACCGCGGGGTTCGAGAAGAATTCGCTCACCGGCCTACTCCGCCGCGATCTTGGCGGCGCCCGAAGCCGTGGCCGCGCATTCGGCCATGGTCACGCTGGCGCGCGCGATGGGGTTGGTCAGGTGGAAGGCCTTGATCGGGCTTTCGAACGGAGCGTCCGACAGCTCGCCCGCGCCGCCCAGGCCCGACAGGTCGAACGACGTCGCCACCGAACCCGGGGCGTAGTCGATCTGGCCAAAGGTGGGGTGCTCGGCGAACAGCTTGGCGCGCAGCTGGTCCAGGCTGTCGTAGGGCAGCTTGGCGCCCAGGTGCTCGGACAGGGCCCGCAGGATCGACCAGTCTTCCTTGGCCTCGCCCTTCGGGAACACCGCGCGCTCGCCCATCTGGACGCGGCCTTCGGTGTTCACATACAGGCCGTTCTTCTCGGTGTAGGCCGCGCCCGGCAGGATGACGTCGGCCTTGTGGGCGCCGTTGTCGCCGTGGGTGCCCAGATAGACCTTGAAGGCGTCCGAGGCGGCGGTCTCGCACTCGTCGGCGCCCAGCAGGAACAGCACGTCCAGCGCGCCCGGCTTCAGCATGTCCGCCGTCGACAGGCCGCCCTCGCCCGGGACGAAGCCCAGGTCCAGGCCGGCCACGCGCGCCGCGGCGGTGTGCAGCACGTTCCAGCCGTTCCAGCCGTCGCGCACGACGCCGAAGGTCTTGGCCACGGCGGCGGCGGCCTTCAGCACGGCGGCGCCGTCGGCGCGGCTCAGCGCGCCCTGGCCGATGATGATGGCCGGACGCTCGGCGTTCTTCAGGGCCGTGACGAAGTCGTTCTTGGCCTTGGCCAGGCCCGACAGGGTCTTGGTCCCGGCGCCCAGGTAGTCGTAGTCGAAGGTCAGGTCGGCCTGTTCGCCGATCACGCCGAAGCGGGTCTTGCCGGCGATCCACTGCTTGCGGAAGCGGGCGTTCAGGACCGGGGCCTCGAGGCGCGGATTGGCGCCGACGAACAGCACCACGTCGGCGTTCTCGACGCCGGCGATGGTCGAGTTGAACAACCAGCTTTCGCGCGGGCCGGCGCCCAGGGCCGAGCCGTCCTGGCGGGCGTCCAGGTTCTTCACGCCCAGGGCGGTGAAGAGGTCCTTGGTGGCCTTCAGGCTCTCGGCGTCCTGCAGGTCGCCGGCGATGACGCCGACGCGCTCCGGCTTGGCGGCCTTGATCTTGGCGGCGACGGCGGCGAAGGCCTGGGCCCACGAGGCCGGCTGCAGCTTGCCGCCGACGCGGACGTACGGGCGGTCCAGGCGCTGACGCTGCAGGCCGTCGACGGCGTAGCGCGTCTTGTCGCTGATCCACTCCTCGTTGACGTCCTCGTTGACGCGCGGCAGCACGCGGAGCACCGCGGCGCCGCGGGCGTCGACGCGGATGGCGGAGCCCAGGGCGTCCATGACGTCCACGCTCTCGGTCTTCTTCAGCTCCCAGGGCCGCGCCTCGAAGGCGTAGGGCTTGGAGGTCAGGGCGCCGACCGGGCACAGGTCGATGACGTTGGCGCTCAGCTCCGACGTCACCGCCGCGCCCAGATAGGTCGTGATTTCAACGTCTTCGCCGCGCGAGATCAGACCGATCTCCGGCGAGCCGGCCACCTCGGTGATGAAGCGGACGCAGCGCGTGCACTGGATGCAGCGGGTCATCACGGTCTTGATGAGCGGGCCCATGGCCTTCTCTTCGACCGCGCGCTTGTTCTCTTCGTAACGGCTGTCGTCGCGGCCATAGCCCATGGCCTGGTCCTGCAGGTCGCACTCGCCGCCCTGGTCGCAGATCGGGCAATCCAGCGGGTGGTTGATGAGCAGGAACTCCATCACCCCTTCGCGGGCCTTCTTGACCATCGGGGTCTTGGTGAAGATCTCCTGGCCCTCGGCGGCCGGCAGGGCGCACGACGCCTGCGGCTTCGGCGGACCGGGCTTCACCTCGACCAGGCACATGCGGCAGTTGCCGGCGATGCTCAGACGCTCGTGATAGCAGAAACGCGGGATCTCTTCCCCGGCCAGCTCCGCCACCTGCAGAACCGTCATGCCGGGCTCGAACTCGACCTCGACGCCGTTGACCTTGGCGATTGCCATAATCGTTTACTCCGCCGCGATCAGCTTGGCGCCCTGCACGTGCAGGCGACCGCTACGATAGGATGCGATCCGGTCCTCCACCTCGTGGCGGAAGTGACGGAACAGGCCCTGGATCGGCCAGGCGGCCGCGTCGCCCAGGGCGCAGATGGTGTGACCCTCGACCTGGGTCGTGACGTCCAGCAGGGTGTCGATCTCTTTCGGATCGGCCTCGCCGGTGGCCATGCGCTCCATGACCCGCCACATCCAGCCGGTGCCTTCGCGGCACGGCGTGCACTGGCCGCAGCTCTCGTGCTTGTAGAAGTACGACAGGCGGGCGATGGCGCGGACCAGGTCGGTGGACTTGTCCATGACGATGACCGCGGCGGTGCCCAGGCCCGACTTCAGGTTCCGCAGGGCGTCGAAGTCCATCGGCAGGTCTTCGCACTGCTCGGCGGGGATCATCGGCACCGACGATCCGCCCGGGATCACGGCCTTCAGATTGCCCCAGCCGCCGCGGATGCCGCCGCAGTGGTCTTCCATCAGCTGACGGAAGGGGATGCTCATGGCTTCTTCGACGTTGCAGGGCAGGTTCACGTGGCCTGAGACGCAGAACAGCTTGGTGCCGGCGTTGTTCGGACGACCGAAGCCGGCGAACCACGACGCGCCGCGACGCAGGATCGTGCCGGCGACGGCGATCGACTCGACGTTGTTGACCGTGGTCGGCATGCCGTAGAGGCCCGCGCCGGCCGGGAACGGCGGCTTCAGGCGCGGCTGCCCCTTCTTGCCTTCCAGGCTTTCCAGCAAGGCCGTCTCTTCGCCGCAGATATAGGCGCCGGCGCCGTGGTGGACGTAGAGCTCGAAGTCCCAGCCGTGGACGTTGTTCTTGCCGATCAGCTTGGCCTCGTAGGCCTGCTTGATGGCGGCTTCCAGCACTTCGCGTTCACGGACGTATTCGCCGCGGATGTAGATGTAGCAGGCGTGGGCCAGCATGGCGCGCGAGGCGATCAGGCAGCCCTCGATCAGGAGGTGCGGGTCATGCCGCATGATCTCCCGGTCCTTGCAGGTGCCCGGCTCGGACTCGTCGGCGTTGACGACCAGGTAGTGCGGACGGCCGTCCTTCACTTCCTTGGGCATGAACGACCACTTCAGGCCGGTGCCGAAGCCCGCCCCGCCCCGGCCGCGCAGGCCGGAGTTCTTCATGTTGTCGATAATCCAGTCGCGCCCGGCGTCCAGGATGTCCTTGGTGCCATTCCAGCAGCCGCGCTTCTTCGCGCCCTCGAGGCCCCAATCCTGGAGACCGTAGAGGTTCGTGAAGATGCGGTCCTTGTCTTCGAGGATACCGACCATGACTCAGCTTTGCGGATCGAATGGATGGGCGCGCACATAGCGCGTCCGACGAATGATGACATAGGCGAAAAGCGACCAGGCGGCGCCTATCACCAGGAAAGCGACGGGAACGGCCCAGGCGGGCGCCCCCTGGCCCATTCGGCCCCAGATCAGGAGCAGGGCTCCGACAAGGGAGCCCAGCAGGCCCGCGATGCGCTCGTTGCGGTAAAGACCCCGGATGGTCCTCACATAGGCCACGCGCTTGGCCAGGAGTTCGGAATCGTCGGTCACGACGCCCTGCCCTCCTCGTCCTGCTTGGCGGCCTTCATCCAGCCCAGGATGAACCAGATCTGCGCGCCCAGGCCCACGGCGATGGCGCCGATGAACACCGGCGCCAGCCAGCCCTGTTCGAAAGCGACGTAGCCAATGATCGCCGCACCGGCCAGCACGAAGCAGACCGCGTCGATGGCGAACATCGCGGTCAGTCGCTTCTTCTGGATGGCGTCGGCGTGTTGCATCAGGCCGTCGGCTCCGTCTTCGGCGCTTTCTTCGGCTTTTCGGGCAGGTTCGGGATCTTGATCTTCTTGGCCGCCGAGCCGTCGTACAGCTTCGGATCGGTCAGGGTCTGGATCTTGCCCTTGGGCTCCGACGCGCCGCGGCCTTCGTAGCTGCCCGGCTTGGGCGACTTGCCGGCGGCGAAATCGTCGAGGATCTGGGCCAGGCTCTCCGGCGTCAGGTCCTCGTAATAGTAGTCGTTGATGGCGGCCATCGGCGCGTTGCAGCAGGCGCCCAGGCACTCGACTTCTTCCCAGCTGAACTTGCCGTCGGCCGAAACCTCATGGGCCTCGCCGATCTTGGCCTTCAGCACGGCCTTCAGGTCCAGCGCGCCGCGCAGCTGGCACGGCGTGGTGCCGCACAGCTGGACGAAGGCCACCTTGCCGACCGGCTGCAGCTGGAACATCACGTAGAAGGTGGCGACCTCCAGCACGCGGATGACCGGCATCTGCAGCTGCTTGGCGATCTCCTGGATGGCGGGCTCGGACACCCAGCCTTCCTGCTTCTGGGCCAGCCACAGCATCGGGATCACCGCCGACTGCTTACGCTCTGCGGGGTACTTGGCCTTCCACCAGTCGGCCTTGGCCTGGCTGTCCTTCGAGAAGGCGAAGCTAGCGGGTTGCTCTTTAGCGAGACGACGAACGCTCATCGGGCGAAATCCACGCGGGCGATCTTGTCGCCCCTGAAGGTGTAGATGGCGGCGACCTGGAACGGCGCGTCGCCGTTGCCGCGATCGACGTGCTCGTGGTCGATCACGTTCGAGCCGACCACGATGCGGTTGAGGAGCTTGGCCTTGTTGTTCGGGAACTGCGCGAACGCGGCCTCGTACCAGGCGCGATAGGCCTCGATGCCCGTGCGCGCCACGTCGCCGTTCAGGCCGGCGACCACGACGTCGTCGGTGAAGTGGGCGCAGTGGGCGTCCAGGTCCTGGGCGTTGTAGGCGTCCAGCTGGGCCTGAGCGATGTCGACCAGGCTCACCGGTCCACCTCGCCGAACACGATGTCGAGCGAGCCCAGGATGGCCGAGACGTCGGCCAGCTGGTGGCCGCGGTTCATCCAGTCCATGGCGGCCAGGTGCGAGAAGCCCGGAGCCTTGATCTTGCAGCGGTACGGCTTGTTAGTGCCGTTGCTGACCACATAGACGCCGAACTCGCCCTTGGGCGCCTCGACGGCCGCGTAGACCTCGCCTTCCGGCGTGCGGAAGCCTTCGGTGTAGAGCTTGAAGTGGTGGATCAGGGCTTCCATCGACCGCTTCATCTCGGCGCGGCGCGGCGGAGCCACCTTGTTGTCCTCGGTCATCACCGGGCCAGGCGTGGCGCGCAGCATGGCGACGGCCTGCAGGATGATCTTGGTCGACTCGCGCATCTCCTGCATGCGGCAGAGATAGCGATCGTAGCAGTCGCCGTTCTTGCCCAGCGGAATGTCGAACTCGAAGTCGTTGTAGTTCTCGTAGGGCTGGCTGCGGCGCAGGTCCCAGGCCAGGCCCGAACCGCGCACCATCACACCCGAGAAGCCCCAGGCCAGCGCGTCTTCCTTGGTCACCACGCCGATGTCGACGTTGCGCTGCTTGAAGATGCGGTTGTCGGTGATCAGGCCTTCGATGTCGTCGCAGATCTTGGGGAAGGCCTTCGCCCAGGTCTCGATGTCGTCGACCAGCGACGGGGTCAGATCCTGGTGGACGCCGCCCGGACGGAAATAGTTGGCGTGCAGGCGAGCGCCGCAGGCGCGCTCGTAGAACACCATCAGCTTCTCACGCTCCTCGAAGCCCCAGAGCGGCGGCGTCAGGGCGCCGACGTCCATGGCCTGGGTCGTCACGTTCAGCAGGTGGTTCAGGATGCGGCCGATCTCGCAGAACAGCACGCGCACGATCTGGCCGCGCTTAGGCACTTCAACGCCCAGCAGCTTCTCGATGGCCAGGCAGAACGCGTGTTCCTGGTTCATCGGCGCCACGTAGTCGAGGCGGTCGAAGTACGGGATGTTCTGGAGGTAGGTGCGGGCCTCCATCAGCTTCTCGGTGCCGCGATGCAGCAGGCCGATGTGCGGATCGACGCGCTCGACGATCTCGCCGTCCAGCTCCAGCACCAGGCGCAGCACGCCGTGCGCGGCCGGGTGCTGCGGGCCGAAGTTGATGTTGAACTTGCGGACCGGGGTTTCCGGCACGGCCGGCAGCGACGGCGCGTCATGGAAGAAGTCGGTCGCGGCGGCGGGGGAATTGGAACCAGTCATGACTTACTTCCCAGCCTTCTCGTCGCCCGGCAGGGCGTACTTGGCGCCCTCCCACGGGGACAGGAAGTCGAACGCACGGAACTCGGTGATCTTCACGGGCTCGTAGACCACGCGCTTCAGCTCGTCGTCGTAGCGGACCTCGACATAGCCCGTCATCGGGAAGTCCTTCCGCAGCGGGTGGCCGTGGAAGCCGTAGTCGGTGAGGATCCGGCGCAGGTCGGGGTGACCGTCGAAGAAGATCCCGTACATGTCGAAGGCTTCGCGCTCGAACCAGTCGGCCACCGGAAACACCGGGGTCGCGCTGGGGACAGCGGTGTCCTCGTCGGTCTGGACCTTGAAGCGCACGCGATGGTTCTTCACCAGCGACAGCAGGTGGTAGACCACGTCGAAACGACGCTCGCGCTCCGGATAGTCGACGCCCGTCAGGTCCACCAGCTGGTGGAAGCGGTAGTCGGGGTGGTCGCGCAGGAAGGTCAGCGCCTGGACGACGCGATTGGCCGGGCCCAGCAGGTTCAGCTCGCCGAACGCCACGTGGAACGCGGTGATCGCGCCCGCCGAATTGGCGACGATGGCCTGACCCAGGGATTCCAGGGGCGACAGGGCCGGGACTTCGGCCTCGGTGGCGGTCACGTCGGTCATCGCTCGATTGTCCCCGTGCGACGGATCTTCTTCTGGAGCTGCAGCACGCCGTAGACCAGGGCCTCGGCGGTGGGCGGGCAGCCGGGAACATAGATGTCGATCGGCACCACGCGGTCGCAGCCGCGCACGACGCTGTAGCTGTAGTAGTAGTAGCCGCCGCCGTTGGCGCAGCTGCCCATCGAGATGACGTAGCGGGGCTCGGGCATCTGGTCGTAGACCTTGCGCAGAGCCGGGGCCATCTTGTTGGTCAGCGTGCCGGCGACGATCATCACGTCGGACTGGCGCGGGCTGGCGCGCGGCGCGAAGCCGTAGCGCTCCAGGTCGTAGCGCGGCATGGCCGAGTGCATCATCTCGACGGCGCAGCACGCCAGGCCGAACGTCATCCACATCAGGCTGCCGGTGCGGGCCCAGGTGATCAGGTCGTCGGCGGCCGCCGTGACGAAGCCCTTGTCGGCCAGCTGGCCCGACAGGCCGTCGAAATAGGGGTCGTGCAGCTTGGGGTCATAGCCCTGCACCGTCGACCGCGCGGCGGAACCGGCGGGAACCAGGGGCGAGCTCGGGGCCGCGCCGGTGGGGGGAACGATCACTCCCATTCGAGGGCGCCCTTCTTCCATTCGTAGATGAAGCCGACGGTCAGAACGCCCAGGAAGACCATCATCGACCAGAAGGCGAAAGCGGCCACGTCGTGCGGCAGCTTCATCAGCGAAACGGCCCACGGGAACAGGAAGGCCACTTCCAGGTCGAAGATGATGAACAGGATCGAGACCAGATAGAACCGGACGTCGAACTTCATGCGCGCGTCGTCGAAAGCGTTGAAGCCGCATTCGTAGGCGGACAGCTTTTCAGGGTCCGGCGCCTTGGGGGCGAGCACCGCGGCCGCGAGGATGAAGACGATGCCGATGACCGCCGCGATCCCTAGGAAGATCACGATCGGCAGATACTGGAGAAGGAAGGCGTTCATGACAGCCCTTGGCTTGAATCGAGCGGGTTGTAGCTCAGTGTCGCCAAGGCTTCAAACGCCTCGGACACATTGAGAAACGGTCGCAACTAGGTCTCCCCTTACCTAACGTCGATCTGCCGGATACAGGCCGGCCGGCGCGCCGATCCACACGAAATCGCGGCCGCTCCGGCGACGTTTGATCTCTTCTTCGATATGGCCGTTGACACGAGTCTTCGCCCGACATATCAGACGCCCCTCGCCGAACGGCGGGTCGCACTTCGCTTCGGCGGAGCCAGATGCGGATGTAGCTCAGTTGGTTAGAGCGCCGGCCTGTCACGCCGGAGGTCGCGGGTTCAAGTCCCGTCATTCGCGCCACCTTCCCTGAAGTTGGCCGCACCCACCGCCAGTTTGGCTTACGGAACGACCGCGCCGGACACTTGTTCGCGCCCGACGCGGATGTAGCTCAGTTGGTTAGAGCGCCGGCCTGTCACGCCGGAGGTCGCGGGTTCAAGTCCCGTCATTCGCGCCACTTCCCTTCGTCCTCGACACGAAAATCCAAATCCCGCCCCTGGCCCCCCGTCCAGGGATTCGCCGCGTCTCAATAGAATCGCGGAATCGGTCCCGGATGCGGGGTCGGCTGATCGAACTCGAAGAACTCCTCGTCGACATAGCACCAGCCCCAGCCCTCCGGCGGGTCGTAGCCCTCGATGATCGGGTGGCCCGTGGCCTTGAAATGCTTGGTGGCGTGCTTGTTCTTCGACTGGTCGCAGCAGCCGACGTGCCCGCAGGTCCGGCAAAGACGCAGATGCAGCCAGGCGTCGCCCGTCTTCAGGCACTCCTCGCAACCGGCCGTTCCGGGCGTCACGTCCTGGATCTGTTCCAGATGGGTGCACTTCAACGCCATGAGCCTCTCCGTTCGCCGCCCGGGCGGCGCGATTGTCCATGGCGATTCCTGCGCCGATCGCCACGTCGACGCTAGTACGAACCGGTCGCCTTGAGGTTCGCCTCCCGCGTTCCGATCTAGCGTGCATGTCGCACGCTCATCCCCTGCCCTTTTCCGTCCTCGACCTGGCCCCCGTCCCGCAAGGGACCGGCGTCGGCCAGGCCCTCCACAACAGCCTGGACCTGGCCCGCCACGCCGAACAGTTGGGCTATCACCGCTACTGGCTGGCCGAGCATCACAACATGCCGGGAATCGCCAGCGCCGCGACCGCCGTGGTCATCGGCCACGTGGCGGCCGGGACCTCGACGATCCGGGTCGGTTCGGGCGGAGTGATGCTGCCCAACCACGCGCCGCTGATGGTGGCCGAGGCCTTCGGCACCCTGGCCGCCTTGTATCCCGGCCGCATCGATCTGGGCCTGGGCCGCGCGCCGGGCACCGACCAGGCCACCATGCGGGCCCTACGCCGCTACATGGGCGCGGTCGACAGCTTCGCCCAGGACGTCGTCGAACTGCAAGCCTGGTTCAAGCCCGCCCAGCCGGGCCAGGCCGTGCGCGCCGTGCCCGGCGAGGGCCAGGACGTACCGCTGTGGCTGCTGGGCTCCAGCACCTACAGCGCCCAGCTGGCCGCCGCCCTGGGCCTGCCGTTCGCCTTCGCGGCCCACTTCGCCCCCGACCAGCTGATGGAGGCCATCGCCATCTATCGGCGGACCTTCAAGCCGTCGGAAGCCTTGGCCCAGCCCTATGTGCTGGTCTGTATCGGCGTCTGCGCGGCCGACACCGACGAGGAGGCCCGCCGCCTGTTCACGTCCAGCCAGCAGCAGTTCGTGGCGCTGAGGCGCGGCAATCCCGGCCTGCTGCCGCCGCCGGTCGACGACATCCGCGACGTCGCCTCGGAATCGGAGATCGCGGGCCTGGACCACACCTTCCGCTATTCGGCGATCGGCTCGCCCGAAACGGTCCGTGCCAAGATCCAGAAGGTGCTGGACGCCACCGGCGCCGACGAGCTGATGGCCGCCTCGCAGATTCACGACCACGCCGCGCGGAAACGGTCCTACGAGATTCTGGCCGACGTGCGCGGCCGCCTCACGCAGGCCGCGGCCTAGTTCCAGCCGATCGTTTCGAGGACCGGCTGTTCCGCGTCCTCGAACGCGGCGCAGCCGGTCAGGCGGCCGTAGATCGCCGACAGCTTGCGGAACACCGGGTCCCAGCCGTGCCGCAGCTCGGCCCGCAGGCGGGCGGCCTGGCCCAGGGCCACCATGTCGCGCGCGAACACCGACTCCACCGCCTCGGCGAAGGCGCGGGCTTCCGAGGCCGTGGCCAGGGCGCCGACGGTCTCGTCCACGGACTCGGCCACGCCGCCGGCCGCCACGCCGATCACCGGCAGACCGCAGGCCATGGCCTCCAGCACGATCAGGCCGAAGGGTTCGTTGTCGTTGGCGTGGACGAAGGCGTCGCAGCCGGCCAGCACGGCGGCCAGGCTCTGCGGGTCGCGCTGATAGTCCATGCAGATCACCCGGTCGCTGGACGGCGCGCCGCCGCCGGCGCCCACGAACAGCAGCACATACGGGTCGCCCAGGCGCTCGACCGCCTCGACCAGGACGTCCAGCTTCTTCTCGCGGGCAGGACGGCCGGCGAACACCAGGATGCGATGGCGGCTGGTCAGGCCCAGGCGCCGGCGCAGGGCCTCGCGGTCGCCGCGATGGGGATTGAAGATCTCGGTGTCGACGCCCAGCGGCAGGCCGATCGCGTCCTTGACGCCGGCCTCGATCAGCCGGCCGGCGATGAACTGGCTGGGAGCCACGGCCTGGTCGAACTGGCTGTAGATCGCCGCCCAGCGCTTCTGGACCGGCTTCTCGGCCCACTCGCCGATGTGCAACGCGGCCAGGGCGCCGAGATCGGTATGGCAGAAGCCCACGACGGGCACGCCCAGGGCGTCGCCGGCCTTCAGGGCGGCCAGGCCGGGCGTGTACGGATCACCGGCCTCGATGATGTCGGGGCGTTGGCGGATCAGCCGCTCCATCCAGGCGTTCTTGACCACGGGCCAGCGATAGCCGTCGCCGAACGGCAGCGGCGCCGCGTAGATCGAAACCCGTCCGTGCCCGTCGTGCGCGTCGCGCGGACCGGGCACGACCAGGGTGTGGCGCACCTGCGGCCGATTCGCCGCGATCCAGGTCCGCTTCGAGTTCAGATAGCGGCGCACGCCGCCGCTGCGGGGCGCGTACAGCATGGTGGTGTCGACCAGCCTGATCGGCTTTCCGCCGGACCGGACCGCCTTGAACTGGGGGTCTTCCGCCTCGCCGAACGTCGAGAGCTGATCAAACCTCAAATCCATCACGCCGGAACCTCGCTTGTCAGCCGCGTCCGTCGTGACGGTCGCAGAGCCTTAAGACACTCACGGGGACGGAGGTTCCTCCGAAGCTGAACCGGTGTCCAGCGCTCGCAGCACGCCACGTCGCGAGAGGGCCTCGCGCAGTAGCATTTCGACCTGGGCGTTCACGCTACGCAGTTCGGCCGCCGCGAGGGTTTCGACGGCGGCCAGCACATCGGGTCGCACACGCATCAGAAACGCACGACGACCGCCTTTCGGCGACTCTGGGGGGGACGCAGGCACCGGATCAGCCGTAGAGCGTGCCGGTGTTGACCACGGGCTGGGCCTCCCGGTCGGCGCAGAGCACCACCAGCAGGTTCGAGACCATCGCCGCCCGCCGCTCGTCGTCCAGGACGACGACGTCGCGCTCGCTCAGCTGCTGCAGGGCGTGTTCGACCATGCCGACCGCCCCGGCGACGATCGTGCGGCGGGCCGCCAGCACCGCCTCGGCCTGCTGGCGCTTGAGCATCGAGCCGGCGATCTCGGGCGCATAGGCCAGGTGCATCAGGTGCGCCTCGTCGATCGCCACCCCGGCCACGGCGATGCGGGTGCGCAGGTCCTTCTCCAGGCGGTCGCCCACATGGGCGGCGTCGGCCCGCAGGGTGGGCTCGCCGCTGTCGTCGTGGTCGTAGGCGTAGTGCGAGGCGGTCTCGCGCAGGCCGGTCTCGATCTGGATGTTCACGAAGGTCACGTAGTCGTCGACGTCGAACAGGGCCTGGGCGGTGTCCGACACGCGCCAGACGATGTTGGCGGCGATCTCGATCGGGTTGCCGCGCTTGTCGTTGACCTTCAGCGTCTCGCTGGTGACGTTGCGCACCCGCAGGCTGATCTTCTTGCGGCCGTACCAGGGCAGCACCCAGCGCAGGCCGGTCCGGCGGTCGGTGCCGACATAGGTCCCGAACAGGGTGACCACATAGGCCTCGTTCGGCTGCAGCGAGTAGAAGCCGCAGCTGGTCAGCAGGAACAGCACGATCAGCCCCGCCCCGCCCAGGACGCCGGGAGGCCCGCCCAGCTTGAAGCACCAGACGGCGGCGATCAGCATCAGGGGAAGCGACAGCAGCGGCAGCCCGCCGCCGATCCCGCCAAAGGCGCGTTCGGTCGATCGGTTGATACTCGGCGCGTCGGACATGGAGCCCTCCAGGGTTGATGGCAAAGTGATATCACTTTGATTGCTTATGGCAAGGCTCGGCCCGACCGCGTACGCAGGGGGCGCGGATATGGTCGGGAGCTCTGATGGCGCGGTTTCTCTTCACCACCTGGGAAGGCGGCGGCCATGTGCAGCCCATGCTGCTGGTCGCCCGCGACCTGGCGGCGCGCGGGCACGCGGTGTTGGTCCTCAGCGATCCGTGCAACGCGCCTGACGCCGCGGCCCTGGGCGTGCCGTTCCGCGCCTGGACAACCGCCCCCTTCCAGACCGGCAAGTCCCGCGACGACGACCGCCTGAAGGACCACGAGGCCGACAATCCGCTGGCCGTGATCCAGCGCCTGCTGGACCGCGTGATGGCCGGCCCGGCCCTCGCCTACGCCCACGACACCCTGGCCGCGATCGACGCCTTCGCGCCGGACGTCGTCGTCTCGCAGGAGCTGCTGCTGGGCCCGATGGCCGCGGCGGAGGCCCGGGGCCTGCCGCTGGCCCTCCTGGCCGCCAATATCTGGTCGCTGCCGACGATGCCCGGCGCGCCGCCGTTCGGGGCCGGCATGCTTCCCGCCGCCAACGACGAGGAACGCGGCATGCACGCCATGGTCGGCCAGATGAGCCGGACCTTCTTCCAGGCCGGCCTCCCTGACCTGAACGCCGCCCGCGCCGCCCTGGGCCTGGCGCCGCTGGAGGACCTGTTCGCTCAGCTCGACGGCGCCCGGGCGATCCTGCTGGCCACCAGCAAAGCCTTCGACTTCGCGCCGGAGCCCCTGCCCGCCCCCTTCGCCCATGTCGGTCCCTATCTGGCCGATCCGGCCTGGGTCCAGCCGTTCGCCCCGCCGCCGGACGACGCGCCGCTGGTCGTGGTGTCGTTCTCCAGCCTCTACCAGGCGCAGGAGCCGGTGCTGCGGGCGATCATCGCCGCCCTGGGTCAACTGCCGGTGCGCGGCGTGGTCACCACGGGGCCGACGATCGATCCCGCCGAGTTCGAGGCCCCCGCCAACGTCGCCGTCGTCCGCAGCGCCCCGCACGGCGCCCTGCTGGAGGACGCCGCCCTGTTCGTCACCCATGCCGGCCACGGCTCGGCCCTGCGGCCGCTGATGGCGGGCGTACCTCTGCTGTGCCTGCCGATGGGGCGCGACCAGAACGACAACGCCGCCCGGGTCGTCCATCGCGGCGCCGGCCTGACCCTGTCGGCCGACGCGGGCCCCGACGCCATCGCCGCGGCCGTGCGCCGCCTGCTGGACGAGCCGGCCTTCCGCACCGCCGCCCAGGCCCTGGGCGCGGCCATCCGCGCCGACGAAGTCGCCCGCGACGCGGCGGCCGTGCTGGAAGGCCTCGCGCCCTAGGCCTCGGCCACCGCGATCCGCACCTCGCCGCCGGCGTGCTTCGCGCCGAAGGCCAGCAGGCGCTCGCCCTCTTCAGCCAAGGCTTTGGCGACAGGCTTGGCGACCTTGTCGAACAGCTCCACGTGCAGGGTCGACGACGCCTTGCCGTCCTCGATGCGCCAGCGCCCCGCCGTGACGCCGTCGACCAGCACGGTTGCCCGCACGACGCCGTTGACCGTGTAGAGCCGGCGCTTGTGCTCGGACGACATGATCCGCGACCGGTCGTCGTGGCCCAGCAGCACGTTGTCGAACTCGCCCAGGAACCGGACCGGCGCCTCGGCGTCGCCCGGCGGCCGCTCGGCCTCGGGCAGGTCGAACAGCTCCGCGTCGTCTTCGCCCCGGAAGACCGCCAGCGACGGCCGGAGCGCATCGAAGACCGGCGCCAGGCGGGTGAGCCCCAGCCAGGTCTGGGCGTCGGCGACCGTGGCCGGGCCGAACGCCGCCAGATAGCGCCGCACCAGCTCGGGCAGGTCCAGGCCTGGCTTGGGCGTGGCGAGGCGGTCCGCCATCGCCGCGAGGGTCGGCTGGCCGCTTCGTCCCCATAGGCCGCGCGGCGGCAGCTGCAGCATCGGCAGGCGGACGCGGGCCGCCATGGCCAAGGCCTGGGGATCGCGCCCGGGCCAGTGCTCGGCCAGGGCGTCGCGAAGCTCGGTCGCGGTGAGCGCGCCCTGGCGCAACAGGTCCCGCGCGGCCGAGGCGATCTCGTCCGGCTCCAGCCCCGCCAGGGCGCGGCCATGGACGCTTCCCTCGGTCAGGACCCGGTCGAGGCCGCGCTGGATCAGGGGACAGATCGCCGCGAAGTCGGCCGCCATCGCCACGTGCAAGGTTCCGCGCATCAGGGTCCCCCGCGCGACGTAAAGATCCTCCAGCCGGGCCGACAGGTCCTGGGGCGCGAAGGTCTTCAAACGGGTCCACAGGGCGAAATAGGGTGCGGGGGCGGCTTGGGCCTGGAGGGCGATCAACCGGTTCAGCACCTCGGGCGCCGAGAGGTCGGCGCGCGCCAGAAGATGCTGCCGCGCCAGCAGCGCCCGGTTCAACGCCCGCCGATCCAAGATCTCCGCCATCCGCCGTACCTAGACCGGCTCGCCGCCGGCAAGCGGCGCGGCGAACGTCACGCGATAGAAGGCCGTCTCCCGCCCCTCGACGCCGAAATCGTTGTCGGTGCTGAGCAGCAGGTCGCGATCCGAAAGCAACGCCATGCCCTCCAGATCGGCGTCGATCTCGGGCCAATCGTCGGTCGACAACACCAGGGTCTTGGTCAGCACGGGCGCGTCCAGGGTCACGCGATAGAGCTTGGACGTCCGCGAAATCCGCTCGAGCACCAACAGCTGGTCGCCGCCCAGCGACACGGCCTCGGAGATCTTCAGGTCGTCGGGTCCCACCGGCTCGGCCAGGGCGTCGCGACGGAAGGTCTCCGGCGCGTCGAACGGATAGAAATGCTCAGCCAGCGGCGCGCCTGTCCGGGCGTCCAGCGTCCAGAGCCGGGCGCGTCCCCACCCTTCGTCGTCGGTCTCGTCCTTTGGCGCCAGCGGGCTTTGCAGGATCACGTGCAACCGCGTCTCGTCGGGCGACAGGGCGACGGCCTCGAAGCCGCGGTTCAGGCGACGGCGCGCGGACAGGGGCGGCAGCACGGCCTCGACGCGATAGGCCGCGCCCGCCAGGCCCGCCCCCTCGCCTTCCGGAACCCAGCGCGCCTGGACCACGCCGTCGGCCGCCACGACCAGGATCGAGGGCCCGTATTCGTCGGCCACCCGGAACGTCCCGTCGGCCAGGGCCACGACCCCTTCGGTGTCGCCGCCGGCCAGGCTGTGGCCCAGCGGGGCGCCCGACAGGTCGAAGGCCGGCTCCATCGCCGCCATGTCCCCGCCGGGGCCCGGAAGCCCGTCGAAGGCCGCGCCCGTCGCGTCGCGCAACGGCAGGACCTGGAGGCAGGCGACCGTGTCGCCCTCGACGCGCAGCTGGACCAGCATGGGACCGATCGCCGGGCTCGGCATGATCTTGGCGCCCTCCCGCCCGGCCAGGCCCGACAGATGCGCCAGGCCATGGTCGTCGACCGCGGGACCGATCTTGAGGTTGGGCCCGCGATCCCCGATCGCCCACACCACGCCCGGCGGATCGCCCGCGCGCCGCGCCAGGCCCGAGCCCAGGCCCAAGGTGATCCGCAGGCGCCCGCGCGGCGTCTCGACCGCGTCGAGGACCTGGTCGATCCAGGTCAGGCGCGTGATGGTGATGTCGGCGGGTTCGTCGGCCATGGCCGATCAGTGCGGGCGTCGACGGCGAATGTCCATCGCCGACCGGGTCCCGGTCTTGGTGGGCGGTGAGGGGATCGAACCCCCGACCCTCTCGGTGTAAACGAGACGCTCTACCGCTGAGCTAACCGCCCCAAGGCCAATCGGACCTAAGCCTTTTCAGGTCCGTTCGAGGCGGACGAGGCCAAGACGGACGAGGATGTGGGAGATACCCCGTCCGCCCGGGAAAGTCCTGCATAGAAAAAGGCGGGACGCCGTCGGGCGTCCCGCCCTTCCAAATCCTGTACTGGATCAGCCGTTCAGCGTGGTCTTCAGACCTTCGCCGACCTGGAACCGGGCGGTCTTCGACGCCGGACGGTTCACGGTCTCGCCGGTGCGCGGGTTGCGCGCGGTGCCCGCGGCGCGGGAGACGGCCTTGAAGGTGCCGAAGCCGACCAGACGCACGTCCTGGCCCGATTTCAGCGAACTGGTGACGGCGTCGATAAAAGCCTCGAGAGCGTCCTTAGCCTGGTTCTTGTTGATGCCCGCCTTTTCGGCGATCGCCGTGACGAGTTCGGCCTTTGTGGTCATGTTCTTCTCCCAGCATGAAAGCGGCGGCGCCGGCTTCAGCTCACGCCGCTTCGCTCGACCGGGAGTATGCGGGGTTCAGACGGCCCGTCAAACAAAGGCGGCGCGGAAAATCTCCGCGCCGCCTAAGTTATCACCAATAAGTTACTCTTAGTGGGTCAGAACAGCGTCACTGTCGCCGTCGTCGACCTTCGCAGTTGCAGCAATCGGCTCATCCTCTTCACTCCACTCGATCGGCGTCAGCGGCCCCGTGAGGGCATGCTTCAGCACTTCGTCGGCCGTGGAGACCGGGATGATTTCCAGTCCGTCCTTCACGCTTTGCGGGACGTCGGCCAGGTCCTTCTCGTTCTCCTGAGGGATCAGGACCGTCTTAACGCCGGAGCGCAGGGCGGCCAGCAGCTTCTCCTTCAGGCCGCCGATCGCGGTGACCCGGCCCCGCAGGGTGATCTCACCGGTCATGGCGATGTCCTTGCGGATCGGGATGCCGGTCAGCACCGAGACCATGGCGGTGACCATGGCGGCGCCGGCCGACGGACCGTCCTTGGGCGTCGCGCCGTCAGGCACGTGCACGTGGACGTCGGTCTTCTCGAACACCGGCGGCTTGACGCCGAACTGCAGGGCCCGCGAGCGGACATAGCTGTGGGCCGCCGAGATCGACTCCTTCATCACTTCCTTGAGGTTGCCGGTGACCGTCATGCGGCCCTTGCCCGGCATCTTCACGGCTTCGATGGTCAGGATGTCGCCGCCGAACTCCGTCCAGGCCAGACCGGTGACGATGCCGACCTGGTCTACTTCGTCGGTCTCGCCGTAACGGTACTTCCGCACGCCGGCGTACTTGGCCAGACGCTCGTCGTCGATCGTGATCGAGGTGAGCTTCTCGCGCGCCAGGTCACGGACCGTCTTGCGGGCCAGGGCGCCCAGTTCCCGCTCCAGCGACCGCACGCCGGCTTCCCGGGTGTAGTAGCGGATCAGGTCGCGGATGGCCTTTTCCGGCACGACGAATTCCGACGGCTTCAGGCCGTGGTCCTTCATCTGCTTGGGCAGGACGTGACGCTTGGCGATCTCGACCTTCTCGTCCTCGGTGTAGCCGGGGATGCGGATGATCTCCATGCGGTCCAGCAGGGGCTGGGGCATGTTGAGGCTGTTGGCCGTGGTGACGAACATCACCTGCGACAGGTCGTAGTCGACCTCCAGGTAGTGGTCGCCGAAGGTCCCGTTCTGAGCCGGGTCCAGCACTTCCAGCAGGGCCGAGGACGGGTCGCCGCGGTAGTCGCTGCCCATCTTGTCGATCTCGTCCAGCAGGACGAAGGCGTTGGTGGTCTTCGCCTTCTTCATGGTCTGGATGATCTTGCCGGGCATCGAGCCGATGTAGGTCCGGCGGTGACCGCGGATCTCGGCCTCGTCGCGCACGCCGCCCAGCGAGATGCGGGCGAACTCGCGACCGGTCGCCTTGGCCAGCGAGCGGCCCAGCGAGGTCTTGCCGACGCCCGGAGGACCGACCAGGCACAGGATCGGGCCCTTCAGCGAGTTGGTGCGCGCCTGGACGGCCAGGTATTCAAGGATGCGCTCCTTGACCTTCTCCAGGCCGTAGTGGTCCTCCTCGAGGATCGCCTCGGCCTCGACCAGGTCGATCTTCTTGGTCTTGGCCTTGCCCCACGGGATCGACAGCATCCAGTCCAGATAGTTCCGGACCACGGTGCTTTCGGCCGACATCGGGCTCATGTTGCGCAGCTTCTTCAGTTCGCCCTCGGCCTTGGCGCGGGCTTCCTTGGAAAGCTTGGTCTTCTTGATGCGCTTTTCGAGCTCGATCAGCTCGTCGCGCTGATCGTCGGGGTCGCCCAGCTCGCGCTGGATCGCCTTCATCTGCTCGTTCAGATAGTACTCGCGCTGGGTCTTCTCCATCTGGCGCTTCACGCGCGAGCGGATCTTCTTCTCGACCTGCAGCACCGAGATCTCGCCCTCCATCAGGGCGAAGACCTTCTCCAGGCGCTTCACGACGTCGAAGATTTCCAGCAGGTGCTGCTTGTCGCCGATCTTGACCGACAGGTGGGCCGAGATGCTGTCGGCCAGCTTGCCCGGCTCGGCGATCTGCGGGATCGAGGCCAGGGCCTCGGGCGGCACCTTCTTGTTCAGTTTGACGTAGTTCTCGAACTGCTCGACGACCGCGCGCGACAGCGCCTCGGCCTCGGGGCCGACGCCCTGGTCCTCGTTCACCTCGCCGACCTGGGCCTCGTAATAGGCCTCCTGGTCGGTGAAGCGCACGACGGCCGCGCGGCCCTTGCCCTCGACCAGCACCTTCACGGTGCCGTCGGGCAGCTTCAGCAGTTGCAGGACGGTGGCGAGGACGCCGACGTCGTAGATGTCGGCGGGGGCCGGATCGTCGTCGGCCGAGTTCTTCTGGGTGACCAGAAGGATCTCCTTGCCGCCGCGCATCACCTCTTCGAGGGCGCGAACGGACTTGTCACGCCCGACGAACAACGGGACCACCATGTGCGGGAACACAACGATATCCCGCAGGGGCAGCACAGGAAGCGTACGAATCTCAGACATGATGCTTTCTACTCCTGGCCGGCGCGTTGCACTCGCGCTCGGCCACGCGGGCCGCCGTCACCCAGACGATGCGCCTGAGTCGTACGGCCCGTCCGCTCGGGACTGAGCGGATGTTCGTTATTTATGTGGACCTTTTGCAACACGGTTCAAGCGCACTCGCCCGGTAGCGGCGACGGGTCGCGGACCAGCGGTCAAGGTGCAACGCCCATGCCCCCCGCCCTGCTCCACCATGCATGATCCGTGCTGCCGCGTGAGCCGGGACGCCTAAGTCCTGCCGCCGCCCGGATTTTTTCGGACGCGCCCGGCGCCAAGCGTCACGACGCGCGAAGGTCCACTGTGACGAAAAGGGCGCGCCCGGCGAGGCCGGACGCGCCCGATTTGGCGAGCTTCGCCGAAAGGCCTAGGCCGAAGCGGCCCCGCCCTTCTTCTCGGCGTAGATCAGCAGCGGCTGGGCCCGGCCTTCGACGACCTCGGCGTTGACCACCACTTCCTCGACGCCCTCGTAGTTGGGCAGCTCGAACATGGTCTCCAGCAGGATGCCTTCCATGATCGAGCGCAGGCCGCGCGCGCCGGTCTTGCGGGCGATGGCCTTCTTGGCGACGCCGTGCAGGGCGTCGTCGGTGAAGGTCAGGCCGATGTTCTCCATCTCGAACAGGCGCTGGTACTGCTTGACGAAGGCGTTCTTCGGCTCGGTCAGGATCTTCACCAGGGCGGCCTCGTCGAGGTCCTCCAGGGTGGCGATCACCGGCAGACGGCCGATGAATTCCGGGATCAGGCCGAAGCGCTGCAGGTCGTCGGGCTCGACGCCGCGCAGGATCTCGCCCGTGCGACGCTCCTCCGGATCCGCCACCTTCGCGCCGAAGCCGATCGACTTGGCCTGGCCGCGCGCCGAGATGATGCGCTCCAGGCCGGCGAAGGCGCCGCCGCAGATGAACAGGATGTTGGTGGTGTCGACCTGCAGGAACTCCTGCTGCGGATGCTTGCGCCCACCCTGCGGCGGCACGGAGGCGACGGTGCCTTCCATGATCTTCAGCAGGGCCTGCTGCACGCCCTCGCCCGACACGTCGCGGGTGATCGACGGATTGTCGGACTTGCGGCTGATCTTGTCGATTTCATCGATGTAGACGATGCCGCGCTGGGCGCGCTCGACGTTGTAGTCGGCGGCTTGCAGCAGCTTCAGCACGATATTCTCGACGTCCTCGCCGACGTAACCGGCTTCGGTCAGCGTCGTGGCGTCGGCCATCGTGAACGGCACGTCGATGATTCGAGCCAGGGTCTGGGCCAGCAGGGTCTTACCCGTACCGGTCGGACCGACCAGCAGGATGTTCGACTTGGCCAGCTCGACGTCGTTGTTCTTCGAGGCGTGGTTGAGGCGCTTGTAGTGATTGTGCACCGCCACGGCCAAGACCTTCTTGGCGTGGTTCTGCCCGATCACGTAATCGTCCAGGACTTCGCAAATCTCGCGCGGCGTCGGAACGCCGTCCTTGGACTTCACGAAGGCGATCTTGTGCTCTTCACGGATGATATCCATGCAGAGTTCGACGCATTCATCACAGATGAACACCGTCGGGCCGGCGATGAGCTTGCGCACCTCGTGTTGGCTCTTTCCGCAGAAAGAACAGTACAGGGTGCTCTTGGTATCGCCGCTCGCGGCTTTCGTCATGGTCGCTTCTCACGCTAGGGCGGTCCAGGCCGAAGCCGAAACCACCGACTCCTTAGCGCCTAACCCGCCACCGAAGTAGCAGGATATCCGCCGGGAGTTGTCTAATCCTTGACATTCCCCGATCCGGACGCACGGCACAAGCCTTGGAGCCGATTTACAGCCCCCAAGTTCGTGGATGATGCATACGGTTTCATGGAATTCTTCTCTAAGATGGCGTTCCAGACCCTCAACGCAAGACGGCGGCGGTTCGCTCCGCGCGACGCTCTGGCGCGAGCGCCCCTGAATCCGCGAAGAGCTTAGCGGTGGAAGCGGAATCGTGATGCAAGACGGGCTCGGTTGCGGGGCGCGTGAGCGCGGAGACGAATGGCGAAACGTTCACTGATGGCCAAGGGCCTTTCGGCCTCGACGCCGATGACGGGGGATCTGCACGAGGGCCCTCCCCTGGTCGCTTTCGATTTCGACGGCACCCTGACGGTTCGCGACAGCTTCACGGCCTTCCTGAAGTGGCGGGTCAGCCCCGCGCGGCATTTCATGGGCATGGTGCGGCTGTTCCCCGCCGCCGTCGGCTACGTGTTCGACCGCAACCGGGGCAAGATCAAGGCCGCCGCAGTCCGGGAATTCCTGCGCGGCGTGCCCCTGGAGCAGCTGGAGAAGGAGGCCCGCGCCTTCGCCCAGTCCGAGGCGCCCAAGCTGTTCCGCCCCGACGCCCTGGCCGTCTGGCGGCGCTGGCGGGCCAAGGGCGCCAAGCTGGTGATCGTCACCGCCTCGCCCGACGTGGTGGTGGCCCCGTTCGCCCGCGGCCTGGGCGCCGACGTCCTGATCGGGTCGAAACTGATGATCAGCACCGACGACAAGGTGCTAGGTCCCCTGCTCGGCGCCAACTGCCGGGGCCCCGAGAAGGTGGTTCGCCTGAAGGAGGTCTTCGGCGACGATTTGTCGCTGGCCGCCGCCTACGGCGACACCTCCGGCGACCGCGAGATGCTGGCGATCGCCCACGAGAAGGGCTACCGCATCTTCCGGGGCAAGCCGGGCTAGCCCGCCGGGATCGTCAGCAAGGGCGCGTGGGTCGCGCCCTCCTCGTCATTGAGGAACAGCAGCATCTGCGTCAGCAGGAAAATCCGGCGCGAGTGTTCGTCCGCCCCGTCGATCCAGAACCACCGCCCGCGATAGCGCACGGAGGCGTAGGCGTCGGCCGGCGCCTTGGGGCCGCTGTGCACGCGGATCAATGCGTCGGCGCGCGGAGCCGCGCTCTCGCCGATCTCCACGCCCAGCGCGAGTTCACTGAGAATCTCGAACATCGAGCGGGTGGCCAGGGCCAGCTCGTTCTCGCCGCCGACCTTGGCGAAGACGACCGTGCTTTCGCCGCCGTCGAACCGCAGACCCAGAGCCTGCTTCAGCAGGGCCAGGTCCGCTCGGTCGACGTCGCTGATGTCGGCCCCGACCATGGCGCTGCCCGAATAGGTCTTGTCGCGCTCCTTCAGCCGCACGGAGATGGCCCCGCTCCGCTGCAGGCGGCGGAAGGCGCCCGCGACCTCTGTGAACTTCGGATCGACCTTCTGCTGGAAGAGATCGGCATGGCTGGCGTTGGTCACGCCGTTGATCGAGCGGACGCCGACGTTCAGCAGGTCGTCGGAGGCCCACCCCGCCTCCATCATCGCCAGCAACGAAGCCGGCGGCATCGGCGCCAGCATGCTGCGCGCGAACCGCGAGCCCGTGACCGGGGTGTAGGTGACGGTCGGCGTCTCGCGCAGCAGCACCTCGCCGCCCGCCGAGCCGCCGTCGGAGTCCGAGGCGGGATCCAGGGTCGCGCCCATGTGAGCCGAGGCCTCACGGGTGTACTGGCTGATGACCGAGGTCACGTTCAGGAACAGCGGGGCGTCGCCGTACCGGATGGCCACGATGTTGGAGAGCAACTGCTGCTTTTCGCTGTCGCGCAGCTTGTCGACATAGTCGACGCGGTCCACCCCGACCTGCCGGACGCCCAGGCTGGTGCAGCCGCCCAGCGCCAGGGAAACAGCCAGGATCGGGGCGGCGAACTTGGCCAGCGGCATTCCGGACTCCGAGACTGTCGAAGGCGGATCGGCCGCCTGCGTCAGAAACAAAAGACCGGTGGAGCTAGGGGCGTTGCATTCTAGCGCGGCTTGCGCCCCGCCGCGGCGTCGATCCGCGCCACGGTCTGGGCGTGCGAGCGGCACATGTAGAAGCCCGGCTTGATCGTGCCGTAGCCCTTGGCCTTGGCGGCGTAGATCTTCCCGCCGGCGTTCGCCCGCCAGACGATCGGCTCCGAGCGGCAATAGCTCTTGGCGGCCTCCAACGTCGTGAAGGTTCGCGGCGCCAGGGCGGTCGGCATGTTCTGGGAGGAGTACGGATTGGCGCAAACCACCGGATCGCATTGCGCGTGGGCCGAGGCGGCCAGCGCCAGCACCGCGCCCGACAGACCGAACGCCGCCACGCGGCTGAACTTGAAGGCCATGGCTTGAACTCCCCCTGAGGCCCGCATTTCACATGCGCCGCGGCCCGAAGACAAACCAAAGTTATCCGAAATGAAAAAGCCGCCGACCTCGCGGTCGACGACTTTTCCAAAGCTTCAAGGACTGAGAGAGGCCTAGGCCTTCTCGTCCGAGGCGTCGCGGTTCTCGTTGATGTGGTCGATCAGGCCCCAGGCCTTGGCTTCCTCGGCGCTCATGAAGTTGTCGCGGTCCAGGTCGCGCTCGACCTCGTCATAGGTGCGGCCGCAGTGCTTGACGTAGATCTCGTTCAGGCGGCGCTTGGTCTTCGCGATGTCCTCGGCGTGACGCATGATGTCCGAGGCCTGGCCGCGGAAGCCGCCCGACGGCTGGTGGACCATGATGCGGGCGTTCGGCAGGGCGATGCGCTGGCCGGGAGCGCCGGCGCAGAGCAGCAGGCTGCCCATCGAGGCGGCCATGCCCATGCACACCGTCGACACCGGGCTCTTGATGTACTGCATGGTGTCGTAGATCGCGAGACCCGCGGTCACCACGCCGCCCGGCGAGTTGATGTACATGGCGATTTCCTTCTTGGGGTTCTCGGACTCCAGGAAGAGCAGCTGGGCGCAGATCAGGCTGGCCATCCCGTCTTCGACGGGACCGGTCAGGAAGATGATCCGCTCTTTCAACAGACGGGAGAAGATGTCGAACGCCCGCTCGCCGCGGCTGGTCTGTTCGACCACCATCGGCACGAGGTTCATCGCCGTCGCCATCGGATCATACATAGGGATCGCCCTTTTTAATCGTGTCTGGGCGGCGCGAGCACGAATCGGCCCCGCGCGCCGTCGTCAACGCATATCGCGTGGCCCTTAACAGGTTGCAAGGAGCCGGGGCGAAGCTTCCGCCACGAAAAAGGGCGCGGCCCTCGCGGACCGCGCCCTCTTCGCGTCGGGTGACGGAGGTCTTAGCCGCCGTAGCCTTCCGGCAGATCGTCTTCTTCCAGGAGCTCTTCCTTGGAGACTTCCTTTTCCTCGATCTTGGCCTTGCCGAAGATCAGGTCGACGACCTTGTCTTCATAGATCGGGGCGCGCAGGGCGGCCTGCAGGTCGGCGCGCTGGCGATACATGTCGAACACCTGCTGGGCCTGCGGGCCGTACTGGCGGGCTTCGCGCATCATGGCGTCGGCCAGTTCCTGCTCGGTGACGGCCACGTCGTTCTTGCGGCCGATCTCGGCGAGCACCAGACCCAGGCGCACGCGGCGCTCGGCGATCTTCTTGTACTCGTCCTTCAACTGGTCCTCGGTCTTGCCTTCGTCCTCGGGCGGCAGGCCGCCTTGCGACTTGTCGGCCTGGACCTGTTGCCAGATGCCGGCGAACTCGGCGTCGACCATGCGCGGCGGCAGGGCGAAGTCGTGCTTGCTGTCCAGGATGTCCAGCAGGGCGCGCTTCAGCTTGAAGCGCGAGCTGTTGGCGTAGCGGCCTTCCAGGTTCGACTTGAGCAGGTCCTTCAGGGCCTGCAGGTCCGACAGGCCCAGGCGCTTGGCCAGCTCGTCGTCCGGCTCGGCGTCGACCGGGGCGCGCACTTCCTTGACGGTGGTGGCGAACTCGGCGTCCTTGCCGGCCAGATTGGCGGCTTGGTAGTCGGCCGGGAAGGTCACCTTCACGGTGACGACGTCATCCGGCTTGGCGCCGACCAGCTGGTCTTCGAAGCCCGGGATGAACTGGCCCGAACCCAGCGTCAGCTCGGCGTCGTTGGCGGTGCCGCCGTCGAAGGCCACGCCGTCGATGGTGCCGACGAAGTCGATCAGCAGCTGGTCGCCGTCCTTGGCCTTCAGGGACTTGCCCGTGCGCGGCGCGTAGGTGCGGGCCTGCTTGGCCAGATCGGCCAGGGCCTCGCCGACTTCGGCGTCCGAGACCTTGTAGACCGGCTTGGTCAGCTCGATCGAGGCGGGGTCGATCGGTTCGAATTCCGGCATCACCTCGACGGCCAGTTCGAAGGCCAGGTCCTCGCCGCCGGCGAGCACCTTGTCCATGTCGGACGACGGCTTCAGGTCCGGCTGGCCGGCGGGGCGCAGCTTGTTGTCTTCCAGGACCTTCTGGGTCCCTTCGTTCAGCGTCGCCTCGATGACTTCGCCCATCAGGGCCTTGCCGTACAGGCGGCGAACGTGGGCGGTCGGCACCTTGCCGGGACGGAAGCCCTTGACGTTCATCTGGGGCGCGACTTCGGCGATACGGGCCTCGAGACGCGTGGCGAGTTCACTCGCGGGCACCGTCACGCCATAAACGCGGCTGAGGCCTTCGCCCGACTTTTCAACGATCTGCATCGACATTCTTAGCTTCTCGGCTCTTCGGGCGCCCGCGCCCGTCGTCCGCCCCAGGGGTCAAAACATCAAAGCCGCCCACGTCACCGGGGCGGCGAAAGAGCGCCCTTATGTCACGCGTTTCGCGACCATCCAAGGGCATTGGTGCACTCTCACGGGCCATTGACCCGATAAAGCGGCGCGTCCGCCGGGCGCGAGGCCCGACGGCGTGGTGCGGATGAGAGGACTCGAACCTCCACGCCTCTCAGCGCCAGAACCTAAATCTGGTGCGTCTACCAGTTTCGCCACATCCGCACGATGCGCCGCAGCGGGTTAGACATGCCCGGCCGGCTTGGCAAGTCGCCAGGCGATCGCGACCGCCGACTCGCCCCTTCAGCGACCTTCCGGCGGCGCATCCGCGAAGCGCGAAAATTTCTTCGGAACACCGGGAACAAAGAAGAGGCCGGCCGGTTATGCAGATGTCCGCGGCTGTTCAAGAACGCCCCGGATTTACGCCGGCCCGGGCCATGCCCCCCCGACTGACGCCCGGGCCGGTGTTTCCCCCTGAAAACCAAGAGAGTCGGCGCGGAACGATCTCGCCCCGGATGGGTTTGCGTCTCAGTCCGTCCCCGGGTGAGCGCGTCATGGAAACCATCGAAGTCGTCCAAGATGAAAAAGGCTGGACCGTGAAGCACGGTTCGCGCGTGCTCTTCATCGACACCGTCGAGGAGCGCACCTTCCAGACGGCGCTGGCCATCAGCCACACCCTGTTCGACGAGGGCGTCCGCACCCAGGTCGTCCTGGTCCGGCGCGACCACTAAGCGCGCGCTCGCGCCTTCCACAGCCTGCGCAACACGGCGGTCGACAGGTCCGGCAGGTCCTCGGCGATCAGGCCCGGCCCATACGCCGCGCCCGCTTCGGCGTGGATCCAGGCTGCCGCGCACGCCGCCTCGAAACTCTCCATGCCCTGGGCGATCAGGCCGGCGATGAACCCGGCCAGCACGTCGCCCGCGCCGGCCGTCGCCAGCCAGGGCGCGCCGTTCAGGCCGACCGCCGCCCGGCCGTCGGGCGCGGCGACCACCGTGTCCGGTCCCTTCAGCAGGACCACCGCCCCGGCCCGCCGCGCGGCCTCCCGCGCCGCCGCGATGCGCTCGGGCGAGGCCGCCAGCAGCCCGGGAAAGACCCGCTCGAACTCGCCGGGATGCGGGGTCAGCACGTCGTCGCGGTCCAGGGCCGAGAACAGGGCGGCGGGGTCCTCGGCGAAGCTGGTCAGGGCGTCGGCGTCGACGACCAGGGCCGCGCCGTTGCGGGCCAGGGCGAAGACGTGCCGCATGGTCGCCTCCCCCACCCCGGCCGCGGGTCCGATCACCACGGCGTCCGCATTCGCCGCGCGGGTCTGCAGGTCGTATTCGCTCTCGAACGGGGCCAGCATGATCGCTTCCAGGTGGGCGGCGTTGACGGCCAGGGCGTTGGGCGGCGACAGCACGGTCACCACCCCGGCCCCGATCCGCAGGGCCCCGCGCGCCGCCAGCCGGGCCGCGCCGGTGTTCCAGGCCTCGCCGCTGACCGCCATCATCCGTCCGCGCGCGTGCTTGTGGGCGTCGACCGCCGGCCACGGGAAGCGCTCGGCCCAGAGGCCGGGCTCGTTCTCGAGCAGACGCCCCTCGCCGATCTCCTCCAGGCCGATATCGGCCACCACCACCTCGCCGCACGCGGCCCGCCCCTGCGCCAGGACGTGCGCGGGCTTGCGCCGGTGGAAGGTGACGGTCAGCTCGGCCTTCACGGCCCGCTCGCCCAGGGGAAGCCCGGTGTCGCCCAGGATCCCGCTGGGAACATCGACGGCGACGATCCGCGCCGCGCCCGGCATGACCCGCGCCAGGCGGTCGGCCTCACCCTCGAGCGGTCGCGACAGGCCCGCCCCGAACAGGCAATCGATATAGAGCGCCGACGAGCCGGGCTCCGAAACCAGCGGACCGACCTCGCCCTTCCAGCGGGCGGCGGCCCACTGGGCGGCGGGACTGGCCGGCGGCGCCAGCGCCTCGACCCGCACCGGCCAGCCTCGACGCTTCAGATGCCGGGCGATCACATAGCCGTCGCCGCCGTTGTCGCCCGGTCCGCACCACACCACCGTGGCACAGCGGGCGTAGCGTTCGCGGACGACCTCGGCCACGGCGCGGCCGGCGCGCTCCATCAGCACGGCGGTCGGAGTTCCGGCCTCGGCGGCCGCGCGGTCCGCCGCGGTCATCTCGGCGACGGTCATGATCTCGCGCGGCACGGCGGCTCCTCTCTCCAACTCTACAGCACCTGGGTGGAGGCCTCTTGGCCCTTTTCGACCAGGATCAACGCGCCGTCGACCACATCGAACACCGTGACCGACACGTGGTCGGGCCGGAACGCCGCCACCGCCTCGTCGCCCGTCGCCGCCGACACCGCCGCGTTCAGGGCCACGAAATGGCTGAACACCGCCGCGCCGGGATGCGAGGCCACGCCCTCGGCCACCTGCCGGGTCCAGGCGACATAGTCCAGATCGCCCTGGATATCGCGCCATCGACCCTGGAAGGCCTGGCGCAGCCAACCGGGCCGCGCTTCGGCGTCCAGGGCCGCCGGCGTCGGGATCTCGCCGACCCGGGGATCGATCTCGACCGGCACGCCCAGGGCGTCGGCCAGCGGCTGGGCCGTTTCGCGGCAACGCCGCAGCGGCGAGCTGACCACCCGGGACGGGCGCTCCCCCTCGGGCAAGGCCAGCAGGCGCCCGGCCACCGCCCTCGCCTGCTCGGCGCCCGCGGGGTCCAGTCCCGGGTCCGGATCGCTGTCGCCCCAGGTCGAGGCGGGACGGCCGTGGCGGATCATCCGAATGCGGTTCATGGCCTTCCCCGTCCTCGCAATATCTTCCCGGTCGCGCCCGTGACGCCGGATGTTGTTCCAAGATTTCCCGGCCGGCCTGGGCGCGCTTCACCGTCGAAACGTGCGAACGCGCAAAAACCAACCCCGACTTCTCCGCCACGTCCGTCGCGGATTCCGCCACAATCTTCAGCAGTTTTCGAATCGGCGACGCATTTTTGGCCATTCCGCCGAAACGCCCGCGACGCCCTCCCGCCTCGCACCATGCGCGTTCGGACCGGTTCTTCGTCCCAGAAACGGCGGTTTCGACGATCCTCGATCCGCAATCGACGCTCCCGGAGCGGTTTGGGCGCCCAAACACGCACTGATGAAGTTTCAGGCTTTACGTGCACAAATAATGATCAATGAGCCAAACTCGACAGAACTCGGCCCATAAAGCGCGTCAGCACGCTTGTGAGCCGACAGGCCGGCGTGCTCCGTGCCGCTCAGTCAGCGGCGCCCGCGCCGTATGGGCGTGAAAGAAGTCTGATGAAAAAGATCGAAGCCGTCATCAAGCCGTTCAAGCTGGATGAGGTCAAAGAGGCGCTTCAGGACATGGGCGTGCAGGGCATGACCGTGCTGGAAGCCAAGGGCTACGGCCGCCAGAAGGGCCACACCGAGCTCTATCGCGGCGCCGAGTACGTCGTCGACTTCCTCCCCAAGATCAAAGTCGAAGTCGTGGTCGAAGACAGCCAGTTGGACGCCGCGCTCGAAGCCATCACCAACGCCGCCCGCACGGGCCGCATCGGCGACGGCAAGATTTTCGTGTCGGAGATCACGGAAGTCGTCCGCATCCGCACCGGAGAAACCGGCCCGTCCGCCGTCTAGGCCCGGACCGAAACCGCTTAACGCTCAAAGGGGATAACGATGAGCACCGCCAAGCAAATCCTGGACCTGATCAAGGAAAAGGACGTCAAGTACGTCGACGTCCGTTTCACCGACGTGCGCGGCAAGCTGCAGCACGTGACCTTCGACATCGATCTGGTCGATGACGACTTCCTCAACGACGGCACCATGTTCGACGGCTCGTCGATCGCCGGCTGGAAGGCCATCAACGAGTCGGACATGAAGCTGCGTCCCGACCTGACCAGCGCGATCATCGACCCGTTCTACCAGCAGACCACCCTGGCGCTGTTCTGCGACGTGGTGAACCCTGACACGGGCACCCCCTACAACCGCGACCCGCGCTCGATCGCCAAGAACGCCCTGGCCTACGTCAAGTCGTCGGGCATCGGCGACACCGTGTTCTTCGGTCCGGAAGCCGAGTTCTTCATCTTCGACGACGTCCGCTGGAACACCGCGTCGAACAACACCGGCTACTCGTTCGACAGCGTCGAACTGCCGGGCAACTCGGCCAAGGAATATCCGGAAGGCAACATGGGCCACCGCCCGGGTCCGAAGGGCGGCTACTTCCCGGTCAACCCGATCGACTCGGCTCAAGACCTGCGCGGCGAAATGCTGGCCGTCATGGGCGAGCTGGGCATGAAGCCGGAAAAGCACCACCACGAAGTGGCGCCCGCCCAGCACGAGCTCGGCCTGAAGTTCGACACCATGGTCACCATGGCCGACCGGATGCAGCTGTATAAGTACGTGATCCACAACGTGGCCCACGCCTACGGCAAGACCGCCACCTTCATGGCCAAGCCGATGTTCGGCGACAACGGCTCGGGCATGCACGTGCACCAGTCGATCTGGCAGGACGGCAAGCCGCTGTTCGCCGGCGACAAGTACGCCGGCCTGTCGGACATGTGCCTGTGGTACATCGGCGGCATCATCAAGCACGCCAAGGCGATCAACGCGTTCTCGAACTCCACGACGAACTCGTACAAGCGCCTGGTGCCTGGCTACGAAGCCCCGGTGAAGCTGGCCTACAGCTCGCGCAACCGCTCGGCCTCGATCCGCATCCCGCACGTCGACAGCCCGAAGGCCAAGCGCATCGAGGCTCGCTTCCCCGACCCGATGGGCAACCCGTACCTGACCTTCGTCGCCCTGCTGATGGCCGGCCTGGACGGCATCAACAACAAGATCGATCCGGGCGCCGCCGCCGACAAGAACCTGTACGACCTGCCGCCCCGCGAGCAGAAGAAGATCCCGGAAGTCTGCGGCTCGCTGCGCGAAGCCCTGGAGAACCTGGACAAGGACCGCGCCTTCCTGAAGGCCGGCGGCGTCATGGACGACGACTTCATCGACAGCTACATCGAGCTGAAGATGGAAGAGGTGATGCGCCTGACGCTGCACCCGCACCCGGTCGAATTCGACATGTACTACAAGTGCTAGGCCTCAGGGCTTAGGACCAGGGAAGAGGCCCGCGGAGCGATCCGCGGGCCTTTTTCTTTGGCCCAAGGCCACACGCGGAGGTGGCCGCTTGCATCAAGCTCTACTATAGATTACACCTTTGGATAGTGCTCGTCTGAGTAAGATCCCGAGGACCATCCGACATGATAACAATCGCCCGTCGCGCCGCCTTGGCGGCGATCGCTGTCGCTTGCCTGTCGCTCAGCGCCTGCGAAAATAAGGGAAAGATCGTCCAGATCACCTACCAGCACCTGGGCAACGCGCAGAGCTGGAACCTGGAGAACGTCAGCGGCGGCGACGCCAACGGCATGTGGCACGTCTACATGCTGCGCGGCGTGGTCAACCAGGGCGAAAACGCCGCGCCGTTCACCTTCGACCTCAACAAGGTCGCGCTGAAGGACGGCTCCACCGTCGCGTCGGCCAGCGGGCCGATGCTGCACGCCGCGCCCTATGTCCTGCCGCTCGGCTTCAAGGCCAATGTGGCGGCCAAGTCGGCCTACACCGTGCCCTATGGAACGGGCGTGATGTTCATCATCAAGGAGGACGGCGACACCGACAAAACCGCCGCCACCTCGCTCACCTACAAGTCCGAGAAGGGCGAGTCGGTGCTGATCACGGCGCTCGATCCCAAGGCCGTGCCGGCCTTCGGCTCGATCGACCAGGCCTTCCTGCAGACCCTGCACAGCAAGCAGAACGACTACGAGAACAGCTACACGCCGGACGGCAAGAAGAAGTGATCGCGGGCGGGCGGCGTCGGCTCAGACGCCGCCCAGTCCCACGCCGCCGACCGGCGCGGTCTCGAACCGGTGGCCGAAGCCGGCGATGATCGGGCGGGCCTTGGCGATTGCGGCCTGGACCGAGGGCAGCTTCAGCGAGGCGGCGTGGCTGTCCTTGTCGGTCCAGACCTCGGTGATCCACAGGGCGTCGGCGTCCGTGGTGTCCTTGGCCACGATGTAGCTGAGGCAGCCGGGCATGCCTTGGGTGTCCTCCGCCAGGATCGCGACCAGTTCGTCCCGCTTGCCGGGCGCGGCCTTCATCTGGCCGATCAGTCCGTACATCGCCTTGTTCTCCTGGGCTTGGGTGAGCGAAGGACCGGCGAACATCGCCAGGGCCAGGCCGCCGGCCAGCAGGTCGCGTCGTCCGATGTCGTCGAGTGCGGTCATCATGGTTCCTCCCCCTCGCCATTGTCGGCGAGCATGGGCCGGATCGTGTCAGCATCCGCCGATCCCAGCGCCGCGCCAAGACCCAGCAGGTGCAGGGCGTTGAAGCACGGCGGCCGTTCTGCCGGCCGGACGATCCGCACGCGATCGCGCCAGCAGGCCGAGCGGACCAGGTCCAGCGGCGCGACGATCGCCCCTCGACCGGCCGCGCAGCTCTCCATCGCCTCCTCGATCTCGCCGGCATGGTCCAGCCGCCGCAGGCCGTCGGGCTGGGCGCCGAACACCGTCTCGAACCAGTGGCCGAAGACGAACTCGTACTCGTCATAGGTGGCGAAGATCGTGCGCGAGAGCCCCGCCAGGTCCTCGGGGACCTCCATCCCCACAGGCGCGGCCAGCACCAGCTCCTCGCGGGCGATCGGCGCCGACTGCACCGGCGCGGCGGTCACCGGCCGGTAGGTGACGCCCAGGTCGACGGCGCCGGTCGTCACCGCCGATAGCACCGCCTCGTGCGAGCCGAACGTCAGCTCGATCGGCCGGTCCGCCGGCAGGCCCGCATAGAGGCGCGGCGCCAGGCGATAGCGTCCGAAGGCCGAGACCACGGCCAGGCGCAGGGGGCGCAGCGCCGGGTCGGCCCGGCTCAGCCGCTCGCGGGTGCGCTCCACCTCGTCGAGGGCGCGGCCAACGCTCTCGAACAGCGCCTGGCCGGCGGCGGTCAGGCGCAGATGCCGCCCCACGCGCTCGAACAGAGGCCGGCCCATCTCGCGCTCGAAGGCCTTGAGGTCGTGGTGGATGGCCGGCGGCGACTTGCCCAGGCGCGGACTGGCGGCCGCGATCCCGCCGGCCGCCGCCACCGCGTGGAACACCGCCGCCCGGCGCAGATCGACATGTCGCATCGTTTCGTTTTCCAGAACGAAAGCCCGATCCGTTCGAAATATCGCCGATCATCTTTCGCGGCTAGGGCTGGGGCTCCACCCTAGGAGGCGACGATGACCTGGAAACAGACCCTGACGGTGATCGCCCTGGCCGCCGGACTCGCGGGCGGCCCAGCCCGCGCCCAGACCGAGCAGGCCGCCTTCCTGTTCACCTACGACATCGACCGCGGACAGCAGGCCGCCTTCGAGGCGGGCTACGCCGCCCACCTGGATTGGCACGCCGCCCACCACGACGCCCTGCCCTGGTTCGGCTGGTCCGTAACCAGCGGCCCCCGCACCGGCCTTTTCGTGGACGGCACGTTCGGGATCCCGTACGCCGCCATGGACACGCGGCCCGACCCGGCCGGCGACGGCGCCGACATGGCCGCCCGCGTCCTGCCCTACGCCAAGGCCCGCGCCTATTCGGCCTACACCCTGTGGCCCGAGCCCAGCACGGTCCGCAGCCTGGAGGACCGCCGCCCCACGCCCGAACTCGACGCCTACGACCTGAGCGTCGCGCCCGGCGACGTCGCCGCCTTCGAGGCCGCCCTGCTGGCCTCGGCGCGGGCGGGCAAGGGACGCCTGGGATGGACCTGGTACCGCCTGGCCGGCGGCGGCGAGGTCGGGAGCTATCTGGTGCTGGTCCCCCGACGGAGCTGGGCCGACCTGGCGGGCCGTCCCGCCGACCTGGCCGGCCTGATCGCGGCCGCCCATGGCCCCACGCCGGACGCGTCCCGCGCCGCCGCCCTGGTCAGGCGCGTCGAGGTCGAGACCTGGTCCTACAAGCCAGGTCTCAGTCGTCTGCCTTGAACGCGCCCTAGGCCGCCTTGCATTCGCCCTGGGACGCGACGCTGACGCCCTTGGCGGCGGCGTTGCAGGCGCTGGCGTAGGTCTTGCCGTCGCAGCCGCAAACAGGGGCGTAGATCATCGTGCACATCTGCGGCGGCTTGCGGCAGACGCCCGAGGCGTCGGCCACCGTCTTGCACTGCCCCGCCTGCATCTGGCAGCTCAGCCCTTCGGCGCACTGGAAGCCCGCGAAGCCGCCGCACATCCCGCCCTCGGCCACCGGCGTGCGGGCGTTGGTCGGCGGGGTCGGTTGCGCGGGGCCGGAACCGGGGCTGGAGCAGGCCAGCAAGCTCAGCGAGGCCAGCAGGATGGCCACGGGACGTATTGGGGGCTTCCAGGTCATCGGGCGCTCCGGTTGGGTTGAAACCGTCTGAGGAACGCGCCACCCTGCCATGTGTCCGTCCGAGCGGGCAAATCCGCCCGTCCCACGACCTGTCCCCCTCTTTTCTTCGCGCCCGGCGCGGCCCATACGGGGCGCTCCGGCCGAATCGACGCATGTTCCCGTAATGTCCTCCAAAGACGCTCCCGCTTCCTTCTCGCTGTTCGACGACGACGCCCTGGCGCCCGTGCCGGCCTCGCCGTTCCCCGCCCGCGAACCGCATCCGCAGCCCGCGCCGCGTCCGGCCGCCCCGCCGCCGCCCTCGGCCAAGTCGGAAGCCGCCCCGCCTGCGTCGGGCGCGTACGACGCCAGCGCCATCGAGGTGCTGGAAGGCCTGGAGCCCGTGCGCATGCGTCCGGGCATGTACATCGGCGGCACCGACGAGCGCGCCCTGCACCACCTGTTCGCCGAAGTGCTGGACAACTCGATGGACGAGGCCGTGGCCGGCTTCGCCAAGACGATCGAGGTCAAGCTGGACGCGGACGGCTTCCTGTCGGTCCGCGACGACGGCCGCGGCATGCCCGTGGACCCGCACCCCAAGCATCCGGGCAAATCGGCCCTGGAAGTGATCATGACCGTCCTGCACGCGGGCGGTAAGTTCAGCGGCAAGGCCTACGAGACCTCGGGCGGCCTGCACGGCGTCGGCGCCAGCGTCGTCAACGCCCTGTCGGAACTGGTCGAGGTCACCGTCTGGCGCGACGGCTTCGAGCACCGCCAGAGCTTCGCGCGCGGCAAGCCGCTGGGCCCGGTCGAGAAGATCCAGCCCAGCAAGAAGCGCGGCACCCAGGTGCGCTTCAAGCCCGACGACCAGATCTTCGGCGAGGGCTGCGCCTTCAAGCCGGCGCGCCTGTACCGCATGGCCCGCTCCAAGGCCTATCTGTTCCGCGGCGTGCAGATCAAATGGTCCTGCGATCCCTCGCGCATCCACGACCAGACCCCGCCCGAGGCCACCTTCCACTTCCCCAACGGCCTGGCCGACTTCCTGGCCGAGCGCACCAAGGGGCTGGAGATGGTCACGCCCGACAGCTTCTCCGGGCGTATCGAGCGCCAGGGCGAGGCCGGCGCGGTCGAATGGGCCATCGCCTGGACCCCGCGCGGCTTCGGCGAGCACGACGGCTTCATGCAGTCGTACTGCAACACGGTGCCCACCCCCGAGGGCGGCACCCACGAGAGCGGCCTGCGCGCCGCCCTGACCCGGGGCCTCAAGGCCTACGCCGAGCTCAAGGGCGAGAAGCGCGCCACGATCATCACCGCCGACGACGTCATCGCCCAGGCCGGCGCCCTGATCTCGGTATTCATCAAGAACCCGGAATTCCAGGGCCAGACCAAGGAAAAGCTGTCGTCGAGCGAGGCCCAGCGCTTCGTCGAGAACGCCCTGCGCGACCCGTTCGACCACTGGCTGACCGGCTCGCCCAAGGCGGCCCAGGCCCTGCTGGAGTTCGTGATCGAGCGGGCCGAGGAGCGCCTGAAGCGCCGCAAGGACAAGGAAGTCCAGCGCGCCTCGGCGACCCGCAAGCTGCGCCTGCCGGGCAAGCTGGCCGACTGCGCCGCCGGGGCCGTGGACGGCGCCGAGCTGTTCATCGTCGAAGGCGACTCGGCCGGCGGCTCGGCCAAGCAGGCCCGCAACCGCAAGAACCAGGCGATCCTGCCCCTGCGCGGCAAGATCCTCAACGTGGCCTCGGCCAGCGGCGAGAAGTTCACGGCGAACAAGGAACTGTCGGACCTGATGCTGGCCCTCGGGGCCCAGGGCGGCAACCGGTACAAGGAAGAGGATCTGCGCTACGAGCGGATCATCATCATGACCGACGCCGACGTCGACGGCGCCCACATCGCTTCGCTGCTGATCACCTTCTTCTACCGGACCATGCCGGACCTGATCCGCCAGGGTCACCTGTTCCTGGCCCTGCCGCCGCTCTACCGCATCAGCCATGGCGGCAAGAGCGCCTACGCCCGCGACGACGAGCACAAGGAAGAGCTGCTGGCCACGATGTTCAAGGGCAAGAAGCCCGAGATCGGCCGCTTCAAGGGCCTGGGCGAGATGATGGCCTCCCAGTTGAAGGAGACCACCATGGACCCCGAGGTCCGCACCCTGGCCAAGATCACCCTTCCCCGTTCCGAGGAAGCGGTGGAGGCCCTGGTCGAGACCCTGATGGGCCGCAAGCCCGAGCTGCGCTTCCGCTTCATCCAGGAAAACGCCGAGTTCGCGGCCGACGACCTGGACCTCTAGGACCCGCTCCCTCCCCCTTCGCGGGGAGGGAAACGGCGACATATGAAAGAATCTGACATTTCAGATTTGCGCCCATCAAGCGACGCTAAGTCCTCAAATGAATTCGACATTTCGCGCGCTCATGATGCGCGTTCGCTCGGTTTTTGACCGTTTTGTCGACCTTTTTCGCTTTTCCCGCGCGCAAACTAGGCAGATGCAGGGTTTCGAACTCGATTTCGAACCGTCCCCCTTGCGGTTCGAGCGGGATCGATCCGAGCGGCGCCCCGAGACGCCGCCGAAACAGGGAAGACGTCAAATGAAGACCCTCGTCGCCTCGACCGCCGCTCTGATCCTGCTGGCCGGCGCCGCGCCCGGCTTCGCCGCCCAGGCCGAGACCGAAACCGTCAGCATCCCGGTCTCCAAGGCCAAGCTGAACCTCAACAACCCGCAGGACGCCCAGCGGATGATGCGCCGCATCGACGCCGCCGCCCTCCAGGCCTGCGGCGCCGACGCCCACAGCTTCCCGTACGTGAAGCAGGCCGTGGCCGCCTCGGCCTGCCACCGCGAAGCCGTCGCCGGCGCCGTGTCGCAACTGAACTCCCCGCAAGCCTCGCTGACCGTCACGGGCGTGCGCAACCGCTAGAGCCTTTCATCCCCCGCCAAGAGGGGAAGTGTCGGCGATGCGCCCGGAGCCGAGCTCCGGGCGTTTTGCGTTCTGCGTCCGGGGTCAGGCGCGACCATTCCGCCGCATCGCAGCATTCTTTCCCCGGCGCCCTTGCTTTCCGGACCGTTTTGGCCTCCTTAGGCCGCCCATCTGACCGCCTTTCGTCGCGCCTCATCGGCATCCCGGCGAAAATGGTCTACTTTCTGAAGATATTGACCAAGAAGCACGGTCCGTTTGGGGGTCGTCATTTGGTCGTGGTGCGGGCCGCGCGCTTTTGTGTGTGCGCCGTCCGCTTGAACGAACTGGACCCCGTATGCCCTTCCCCGCCTCCCACCCCGCTCTTGAGCGGGCTCTCGCCGCTCAAGGTTACGCCGAGCCCACCCCCGTCCAGGCCGCCGTGCTGGACGCCGACGCCGCCGACCGCGACCTGCTGGTCAGCGCCCAGACTGGCTCGGGCAAGACCGTCGCCTTCGGCCTGGCCGCCGCCCCCACCCTGCTGGGCGAAGCCGAAACCTTCGAGCGCGCCGCGGCGCCGCTGTGCCTGGTCATCGCCCCGACCCGCGAACTGGCCATCCAGGTGAACCGCGAACTGACCTGGCTCTACGCCGAGGCCAAGGCCGTGGTCGTCAACTGCGTGGGCGGCATGGACGCCCGCCGCGAGCAGCGCGCCCTGAACTACGGCGCCCACATCGTCGTCGGCACCCCCGGCCGCCTGCGCGACCACATCGAACGCGGCCACCTGGACCTGTCGGAGCTGAAGGTCGCCGTCCTCGACGAGGCCGACGAGATGCTGGACATGGGCTTCCGCGAGGACCTGGAGTTCATCCTGGACGCCGCGCCCAAGGAACGCCGCACCCTGCTGTTCTCGGCCACCCTGGCGCGCGACATCGTGCAGCTGGCCAAGAGCTATCAGAACGACGCCATCCGCATCGACACGATCGGCCGCAACGAGCCGCACCGCGACATCGAATACCGCGCCGTGCGCGTGGCCCCCAACGAGGTCGAGCACGCGGTCGTCAACCTGCTGCGCTATTTCGAAAGCCCCGGCGCCCTAGTGTTCGCCAACACCCGCGAAAGCGTCCGCTCCCTGCACGCCAAGCTGCGCGAGCGCGGCTTCGACGTGGTGGGCCTGTCGGGCGAGCTGAGCCAACGGGAACGCGCCGACGCCCTGCAGGCCCTGCGCGACGGCCACGCCCGCGTCTGCGTCGCCACCGACGTCGCCGCCCGGGGGCTGGACCTGCCCGACCTGGGCCTGGTCATCCACGCCGAACTGCCGGTCAACAAGGCCACCCTGCTGCACCGCTCGGGCCGTACGGGCCGGGCCGGCAAGAAGGGCGTCAGCGCCCTGGTCGTGCCCTACACCCGCCGCCGCAAGGCCGAGCAGCTGCTGATGGCCGCCGGCGTCGAAGGCCAGTGGGGCGGCGCCCCGACCGCCGACGAAATCCGCGTGAAGGACACCGAGCGCCTGCTCGACGATCCGATCTTCTCGGAGGCCTCGAACGAGGACGACGCCGGCCTGGTCGCCGCCATGCTGGAGCGGCGTACGCCGGAAGAGCTGGCCGCCGCCCTGATCCGAGCCCGCCGCGCCAAGCTGCCGGCACCGGAAGAAATCTACGACGACCCGCGCCACGGCGCCGACCCGGGCCCGCGCGCGCGCGCCGATCGCGGCAATGACCGCTTCGCCGACCGCGAGCCTCGGGAGTACGGCGACCGTCCGGAACGCGAGCCGCGCGCCGACATGGCCAACTCGGCCTGGTTCCGCCTCAACACCGGCCGCCGCAACAACGCCGACCCCAAGTGGCTGATCCCGCTGATCTGCCGCCTGGGCCACATCACCAAGAAGGACATCGGCTCGATCCGGATCTTCGACTACGACACCAAGTTCGAGATCTCGGCCGAGGCGGAAGTGAAGTTCGGCGCCGCCGTGCAGTCCACCGTGCGCGACGACGTGACCATCACCCCGACCACGGCTCCGGCCGCCCGCGAGGCCGGTCCGCGCCGGGAATACGCGCCGCGTCCGCCGCGTGACGACAACGACGCCCCGCGCCGTGACTTCAAGCCGCGCGCGCCGCGTGGCGACGACGACCGAGGCCCCCGCGCCCCGCGTCCGTCCTCGTTCGGCGCCGACGGCGTCAGCAACGCCAAGCCTTACGCCCGCAACGAAGAGCCCAAGCGCGACTACAAGCCGCGCGACCGGGACGAGGCGCCGAAGCGGGACTTCAAGCCCCGCGCCGAAGGCCCCCACACGGGCGCCCCGAAGCGCGAGTTCAAGCCGCGTGACGAAGCCCCGCGCGCCTATGCCGAGGCCGCCCCGCGCCGCGCCCCGCGCACCGACCGCGAGAGCGTGCCCTACGATCCGGCCGCCGCGCCGGAAAAGCCGTTCCGCAAGCCGCGCGTCGATGCGGGCGCCGGTCCCGCCAAGCCGTTCAAGGGCCCCAAGCCCTTCAAGGCCAAGGGTGCGTTCGGCGCCAAGCCCGCCTTCGGCAAGAAGCCCGGCAAGGCGCCGTTCAAGAAGAAGTAGGCGAGCGCGTAGGGGGTGATCACTTGCCCCCTACGGACCGCTTCGCGGTCGTCTTCCCCCGCAGGGGGAAGAGCGCCAGCACGTGAAGGCACCGCCCCCTACGGGGGCGGACAGGCGGCGAAGCCGCCAGGTGGGGGCAAGTCGGCGGCTACTAGACCGTCTGCCCCGCGCACCACCCCGACGCCCAGGCCCACTGGAAGTTATAGCCGCCCAGCCAGCCGGTGACGTCCACCACCTCGCCGATGAAGTAGAGCCCCGGCGCCGCCTTGGCCTCCATGGTGCGCGAATCCAAGCCGTCGGTGTCGACGCCGCCCAGGGTCACTTCCGCCGTCCGGTAGCCTTCCGACCCCACCGGCTTGAACGTCCAGGCGTTCACTGTCGCGGCGACGCCGCGCAGCAGCACGTCCGAGCAGTCGGCCATGTTGCCGTACGCTCCAGCGTCTTCGGCGATCAGCTGGGCCAGGCGCTTGGGCAGCATCTCGGCCAGCACCGTCGACAGGGCCCGCTTGGGCGTGGCCGTCCGCGCCGTGCGCAGCGCCTGGAAGACGTCGACGCCCGGGGCCATGTTCACGCTGATCTCGCCGCCCTCGCGCCAGTAGGACGAGATCTGCAGGATCGACGGCCCCGACAGGCCGCGATGGGTGAACAGCATGGCCTCCGCGAACTTCGTCTTGCCGCTGGAGACCACCGCGTCCACGGCCACGCCCGACAGCGGCGCCAGGCGCTCCAGGGTCTTCACCTCGAAGGTCAGGGGCACCAGGGCCGGACGGGTCTCGACGATGGCCAGGCCGAACTGCTGGGCGATCTCGTAACCCAGGCCCGTCGCGCCCATCTTGGGGATCGACTTGCCGCCCGTGGCGACCACGACCGAGCGGCAGGTCACCGGACCGTTCGAGAAACCGACCCGCCAGCCCTCCCCGTCCCGGGCCACGCCCTTGACCTCGGTCTCCAGGCGCAGCGTGACGCCGGCCTTGTCCATCTCGGTCAGCAGCATCTCGATGATCTGCTTGGCCGAGCCGTCGCAGAACAGCTGGCCCAGCGTCTTTTCGTGGAAGGCGACGCCGTACTTCTGGACCAGCGCGATGAAGTCGCTGGGCCGATAGCGCCGCAGGGCCGAGACGCAGAACTTCGGATTGGCCGACAGGAAGTTGGCCGGCGCCGTGTTGACGTTGGTGAAGTTGCAGCGACCGCCGCCGCTGATGCGGATCTTCTCGCCCGGGGCCTTGGCATGGTCGACGACCAGCACCTTGCGGCCGCGCTTGCCCGCCTCGATGGCGCACATCATGCCGGCCGCGCCGGCGCCCAGCACCACGACGTCGAAGTCTTCCAAGGCGATCGCCCTCTCTATTGAGGGGCGTATCGACAGGAGGCGGGCCGGGAAGTCAATGCGCCGGCGGTCAGACCGGCGTCGGCTCGTTCAGTACGAAGACGCCGATGCCGATCAGCAGCAGGACCAGGCCGCACCAGATCGACACCGCGATCCACCGGGCCCTGGTAAGACGGCGGGCCATCGCCTAGCCCGCGCGCCGCATCGGCTGGGCCGAAGCGGAACCGCCGCTGACCTGGAAGCGGCTCATCATTTGCACCAGGCCGCCGATCTCGGTCTTCAGCGCGTGGCTGACGGCGGTGGCCTGCTCGATCATGGCGGCGTTCTGCTGCACGCCCTGGTCCATCTGGTTCACGGCCGAATTGACCTCGTGCAGGCTGGTGGCCTGCTCGCCGGCCGAAGCGGCCAGTTCCTTCACCAGGGCGTCGATCTCGCCCACCTTGAACACGATGCCTTCCAGGGCCTCGCCGGTCTGGCCGACCAGCTTGACGCCCTGGCCGACCTGGCCGGCCGAGGTCGAGATCAGGGTCTTGATCTCCTTGGCCGCCTCGGCCGAGCGCTGGGCCAGGGCCCGCACTTCCTGGGCGACGACCGCGAAGCCGCGGCCCGCGTCGCCGGCCCGGGCGGCTTCGACGCCGGCGTTCAGGGCCAGCAGGTTGGTCTGGAAGGCGATTTCGTCGATCACCCCGATGATCTGGCCGATCTGCTGCGAGGACTGCTCGATGCCGTTCATGGCCGCGACGGCGTCGCGCACGACGTCGCCCGAACGCTCGGCGTCCTCGCGGGTCGAGCCGACCACGCGGGCGGCGTCGTTCGCGCCCTGCGAGGCGCGGCGCACGGTGGCGGTGATCTCGTCGAGAGCCGCGGCGGTCTCTTCCAGGCTGGCGGCCTGTTGCTCGCTGCGGCGGGCGGTGTTGTCGGCGGCGGCGGTGATCTCGTCGGAGCTGCGGCCGATGCCGCCGACCGCCGTGAGGATCTGGCCCATGGCCTGGTCCAGGTGCTCCATGGCGCCGTTGAAGTCGGTGCGCAGCTGGCCGTAGCCCTCGGGGAATTGATCGACCACGCGGACGGTCAGGTCGCCGCGCGACAGGCGCGCCAGACCGGCGGCGATGCGCTCCATGACGAAGGCCTGGTCGTCGGCCGCGCCCTGGCTGGCCGCCTCGTTGCGGCGACGCTCGTCCTCGCTGGCGGCGCTGATCCGCTGCTGCTCGGCCTCGGAGGTCCGCAGGGCCACGGCGTTGTCCTTGAACACCTGGACCGCGCGGGCCATCAGCCCGACCTCGTCCTTGCGGCCGGCGCCGGCCACTTCGACATCGACCTCGCCCTGGGCCAGGGTGGTCATGCTGCGCGACAGCGAGGCCAGCGGCCGCGAGATCTTGCGCGAACCGATCCACAGGGCCAGGCCCATGCCGCCCAGGGCGGCGACCAGACCCAGCACCATGGTCGTCAGCGCGCCCTGGTTGGCCTTCTTGTTGGCCGTCGCCACCAGGGCGTCGGTCTCCACGTGATAGCCGTCGCCCCAGGCCTTGGCGTCCTTGGACAGGCTTTCGATGGCCGGATCGAGGGCGGAGAGGCGCGCGATGGCACCGGTGTCATCATTGGCCAAGCCCAGGTCGGCGGCGGCGCGGCCGTCGGCGTAGAGGGCGTCGATGCGCTGGCGGAAACCGTCGGCCACCGGGGCGATGCTCGGGTCGGCCTTGACCATCTTGTCCAGGCTGTCCTTGCCCTCGGCATAGACCTTGTCGAGTTCCTTGGAGGCCGATTGGGCGGCTTCCGACGTCCCTTCATAGGTGACCACGCGGTGGGCGGCGTGGCCCATCATGCTCAGGCGGCGGCTGAAACGGGCCGACTGCACCTCGGCCGGCGAGCGATGCTCGACCAGGATGCGCGTGGCGTCCTGCAGGCTCTTCTGCTGCCAGACGCCCATGCCCGTACAGCCGAGAACGGCGACGGCCAGGACGGCGGCGGGCAGCAGAACCTTGGTCGAGATCTTGAGGTCGTCGAGACCCATGGCTTCCCCCGTCAGGCCTGAGCGCAAGAACACACGCGGCCCAGTCATCTTTACGGGAAGTCTTTGCCCGACCGCGTGAAAGACGGGTTAACGCGGGGGAAACAGCCAGGGCAGGCCGGCCTTCGCGGACGGGTCGTAGATCGTGGAATGATGCTCCTTGGGCATGGGGTCGTAGCGCCACAGCAAACCCTTGGGCGGCTTGGCTTTCAGCGCCGCCACGACCCGGTCGACGCCCGCCTGCATGGTCGTGCCCTCGTCGCCGATCGACAGGTAGAGGCGACGTCCGCTGAACTTCCCCTTGGCCAGCAAGGCGGAGGCCTCGCGCGACAGGCTCTGGTCGTCCCACCACAGGCTGGGGCTGGCGGCCAGATAGGCGTCGAAGGCCTGGGGCTCGCGCAGGAAGGTCTCGACCACGAACAGGCCCGCCAGGGACTCGCCGATCAGCCCCTTCTGTCCGTTGACGCGATAGCGGGCCTTCACCCACGGCTGCAGTTCGTCGACAAGGAAGCGGCGATACGCCGCGGAGCCGCCGGACTGCGGCAGCAGCTTGAGGTCGTCGGCGAAGGTCGCCGGGTGGGTCAGGTCGTGCTTGCGGTCGACGCCTTCGATCCCGACCACGATCATCGGCGCCAGCGTCCCGGCGGCGATCATCTGGGCGACGAAGTCGGTGATCTTGGGGAAGTCCTCCTGAACCGTGCCGCCGTCCAGCAGGTAGAGCACCGGGTACTTCCGCTTCGACCCGGCGTAACCGGGCGGCAGGGCGATATTGACCCGGCGCTGGCCGCCCAGCACGCGGCTGTCGACCATGAAGGTCCCGTCCGGCGTCACCGCGCGGGCCAGGGAGGGAGCGAGGGCGGCGACGGCCGCGGCGGCGAGGAATCGTCTGCGATGCATGCCTAGACCTTAGCCATGGGACACGGGTCGCCAAGGCCTTGCCGTCGAAACCGCCCTCCCGCGCTTGACGCCAGCGCCTGGAGGGTTAGGAACCCTGCCCTCCTCCCGCCCAGGCTTTCCCATGACGTCCCCTCAAGCGACGATCGGCATCGATTTCGGCACGACCAACACCGTGGTCTCGATGACCCATGGCGACGGCCCGGCCACGCTGGTGAAGTTCCCGACGGCCGGCGGCGACATCTTCGCCTTCCGTTCGGCGCTCAGCTTCCACGCCCTGATGGGCGCGGGCGGGCGTCCCAACACCCTGGTGACCGAGGCGGGGCCGTGGGCGATCGAGGCCCATGTCGAGGACCCGCTGGAGACCCGCTTCATCCAGTCGTTCAAGACTTTCGCCGCCAGCGCCGCCTTCACCGAGACCAAGATCCTCAACAAGCGCTACCTGTTCGAGGACCTGCTGTCGGACTTCCTGCTGAAGCTGCAGGGCCACGGCGGCGCGGCCATGGAGAACCTGCCCGCGCGGGTGATCGTCGGCCGCCCGGTGACCTTCGCCGGCGGCAATCCCGACGAGGCCCTGGCCCTGGCGCGCTACGAGGCCGGCTTCAAGCGCCTGGGCTTCACCGACATCCGCTACGCCTACGAGCCGGTCGGGGCGGCGTTCTTCTTCGCCCGCCAGCTGAAGCACGACGCCACCGTGCTGGTCGCCGACTTCGGCGGCGGCACCAGCGACTTCTCGATCGTGCGGTTCGAGCGTGAAGGCGGCAAGCTGCGCTCCACCGCCCTGGCCCGCTCGGGCGTCGGCGTGGCCGGCGACGCGTTCGACTACCGGATCATCGACCAGCTGGTCTCGCCGGAACTGGGCAAGGGCAGCCTCTACAAGGCGTTCGACAACCGCCTGCCGATCCCGCAGCGCTACTACACCGCCTTCGCCCGCTGGGATCAGCTGGCCCTGCTGCGCGCCTCCAAGGACATGCGCGACATCCGCGCGCTGGAGCGCACGGCCGTGGAGCCGGAGAAGATCGCCCGCCTGATCGAGGTGCTGGACGACAATCACGGCTACGCCCTCTACCGCTCGGTCTCGGCGCTGAAGGAGGCGCTGTCCAGCCAGGACGAGGCCAGGTTCCGCTTCGAGGCCGGCTCGGTGCTGATCGAGAAGGACGTCAAGCGCGCCGACTTCGAGGGCTGGATCGCCCCGGAGCTGAAGGCCATCGAGACGGCCGTCGACCAAGCGCTGGAGCGTTCCGGCCTGGGCCCGGACGGCGTCGACCGCGTGTTCCTGACCGGCGGCAGCTCGTTCGTCCCGGCCGTCCGCGAGATCTTCCTGCGCCGCTTCGGGGCCGCCAAGATCGAGAGCGGCGGCGAGTTCGAGTCCATCGCCTCGGGCCTGGCCCTGATCGGTCGCGAGGACGACCTGGACCTGTGGAGCGAAAAGGCCGGCTGACCCGGCCTCACCGCCGGATTCCGATTTGTTTCCCTTCCGCAACAAATCCTTCCGGTTCCCCCGCCTCGGCGACGTCTAGCCCATACGGCGCGTGTTGCGCCGCAGGTCGGGGGACCTCTCGGATATGGGCGACAACGCGCGCACGATCGCGATCGTGCTGCATGACCTGCCGTTGGGCGGTTCGGAACGGATCGCGGTGCGGCTGGCCAACCGCTGGGCGGCGCTGGGACGGCGGGTCACGCTGTTCTGCGGTTCGCGCCAGGGCCCCCTGGCCGACCTGATCGGCGCCGAGGTCGAGGTGGTCGAGGCCGACCCGCCGATTCCGCGCGGCCGGGGTTCGCGCAAGGCCCTGGGCAAGGCCACGGCGGCGTTCGTCGCCCAGCGCCGGCCCGACATCCTGTTCGTGCCCGGCAACTATCACTGGCCGGTCCTGCCCGGCGTCGACGCCCTGCCCGCCGATCAGCGCCCCGGCGTGATCGCCCAGATCGGCACCCCGCTCTACCGCCACGGCCGCAACGCCCTGGCCCAGATCCCCTACAATCTGAAGACCCGCTTCCAGCTGCGTCGCATCGACCGGGCCATCTCGCTGTCCGACAGCATGACCGACGACGCCAACCGCGCCCTGGGTCGCCGCGTCACCCAGTGCATCCGCCTGCCGGCCCTCGACGACGACGACCACGCCTTCGTCCCGCCGGCCGAGGGCAAGCTGATCCTGGCGGCGGGCCGGCTGGTCAGGGAAAAGGGTTTCGACGTCGCCCTGCGCGCCTTCGCCCTGCTGGACGATCCCGACGCCCGCCTGGTCATCGTCGGCGAAGGCGAGCGCCGCGCCGAACTCGAGGCCCTGGCGCTCGAGTTGGGCGTCGCCGGCCGCGTGCACCTGCCGGGCTACGTGCCCGACATCCGCCCCTGGCTGGAGCTGGCCCGCACCTTCCTGCTGACCTCCTGGTACGAGGGCTATGCGGCGGTGATCGTCGAGGCCCTTGGCGCGGGACGGCCGGTGGTCAGCACCGACTGCACCCCGGCGGCCCGCGAACTGCTGGGCGACAGCCATAACGGCCGCGTGGCGCCGATCGGCGACGCCTTCGCGCTGGCCGAGAGTCTGCGCGCCGTGCTGCAGGCCCCCGCCCCCGATCCCCGCGTCCTGGCCCGCGCGGTCGACGCGTATCGGCTGGGACCGATCGCCGAAGCCTATCTCGACGTGTTCGACGCCGTGGTCGCCAAGCGCGTCGGCCCGGCGACGGTCAAGCGGTTCGCGCCCTTTTCCGGACGCGCTTTGCCCATTCCCATCGGACGTCCAGCGCCAGCGAGCGCGGCGAGACTTCGAAGCGCTTGGCGTCGATCAGCGTGACGGGCCCGGCGGCCGACAGGGTGTGCAGCCCGTCGGTCAGCTTGCCGAAAGCGGGCGGCGGGGCGATCGGCGCGTCCGCATCGGCCTCGAACCGGTCCGGCGTCAGGATCGTGACCCGCAGCGCCCGGATCGCGCCGCCGTAGGTCCGGCGACAGTCCTGCATCGGCAGCACGATCGCCCCGTCGACGACGATGGGCGTGCCGCCCGGCCGCGAACTGGAAGGGTCGAAGCGCACGGGATTGCCCGGATGCGGCGTCCAGGGACCGGTGATCCGGTCGGCCCAGGCCACGTGCAGAGCGCTGACCTTCTCGGCCTTGGTCGTGGCCGGGGTGTAGAACAGCCACCACCGCCCGTCGTGGAACACCGGGGTGGCGTCGATGGCGACCTGGTCCAGTTCGATCGTCCCGACCGGCGTCCATTTCGTCGGGAACGCCTCGGCGCGGTACAGGGTCAACCGCCCCGACTTGTGCGCTTCCGGCAGCATGTAGGTCTCGCCGCCCTCCTCGATGATGAAGGGGTACGACAGGTGCCAGGGCTCCTTCAGCGCGGGCTCGCGGCTCAGCAGCTGCAGGTCCGCGTCGAAGGTCAGCACCTCGATGGCGCCGATCCGGTCGCGATAGTCGTAGATCTCGGCGAACACGTAGAGCCGTCCGTCGCGCCAGACGCCCATCGGATCGGCGAGGAAGCGCAAGGGACCGGGATCGGGGATCCAGGTCACCGGGTGCTCGGCCAGGGCGCCCGGCTTCAGCAGATCGGCCATCGGCGCGCGGACCAAGCCGACGCGCCACATGTCCTTCACCACGCCCATGGGCTCAGTTCACCTTGCCGGCGAACCTGGCCAGGGCCTCGCGGGCGCAGGCGTCGGCGGTCTCGTGGGTGGTATCGGCCACCGCCAGGCCGCCCACCAGCTGGCCGCCCATGTGCAAGGGCAGGGAGCCGGCGTGCGGGTTCAGCCGGTCGGGCTCGGCCTTGATCAAGGCGGCGAAGGCCGGATCGGTCTTCTCGCGCGGCTCCATCACGCTGCCGGGGGCGTCGAACTGGACGGCCGTGGCCGCCTTGCGCGGCGCGGCGACGGGCGGCTTGGGGCTGGCGGGCGAGCGCAGCACGACCAGCGGATTGCCCTTGTCGTCGACCACGGCGGCGCTGACCGCCGCGCCCTTGGCCGCGCAGGCGTCGACGGCGGCCCGCGCCAAGTCGACCGAGAGCGGCAGGTCCAGGGCCGGGGCGGCGAAGGCGTCGGTGGGGACCACGCTCGCCAGTCCGGCCAGGGTCATCATCAGCGCCGTCGCGGTCGCCCGGACCGGACGCACCACCGCCACCAGCCAGCCGCCGCCCCAGGGCGTGTTGACCGCCGCCTCGTCCAGCACCTGGCCCAACCGCTTGAGCCGATGCCACAGCCGCAGGGGCTTGAGCGCCAGCCACATGGTCAGGCCCACGCCGCCGTCGGGCTTCAGGTTGGGGGCGTAGTGGGCGACCAGGTCCTCGACCTCGCCCAGGTGCTCGATGCATTCGGAGAACACGACCACGTCGAAGGCCTCGTCGCTGCGGAAGGTGCGACCGTCGCCCAGCAGCAGCTCGACCTGCCCCGCTGCGCGCTCGGCCGACAGGCGCTCCAGACCCTTCTCGACGGCGGGGGCGGAGAAGTCGACGCCGACATAGCGGGCCGGCGCATGGGCGCGGAAAGCCTCGAACAGCACGCCCTCGCCGGCGCCGATCTCCAGGATACTGGGATTGGGCCAGCGGTCGGCGATCATGGCGGCCAGCAGGCGATGGTGGTGACGCTGGTCCGAGCGGGCCAGGCGATCGTAGACGCCGTCGCGGTACTCGCGGTCCCACTTCTCGACCGGGGCCGCGACGATGGGCTTGTGGCGCTTGCGCATGAACAGCTCACCGACCCACGGCCGGTCGAGCGAGACCATTTCCACGAACCGCCGCCAGCGCAGATAGGCCATGCTTCCCCCCGAATATCCTCGATACCCGGATAGGCGCCGACCGGCCCGCTGTCCAGCGTCCCTAGGCTGTCATCGCCGGGCGGGATCGGACCGCCCGGCGATGGAAAGGCCTCAGCCCTTGTTGGCCAGGGCCGCCTGGGCGGCGGCCAGCCGGGCGATCGGCACGCGGTAGGGCGAGCAGGACACGTAGTCCAGGCCGACCCGCTCGCAGAAGTCGATCGAGGCGGGGTCGCCGCCGTGCTCGCCGCAGATGCCCAGCTTGATTCCGGGACGCGCCGCGCGGCCGCGCTCGGCGGCGATGCGGATCAGGTCGCCGACGCCGTCCTGGTCGAGGCTGACGAAGGGATCCTTGTCGAAGATGCCCTTCTCGATGTAGGCGCCCAGGAACTTGCCGGCGTCGTCGCGGCTGATGCCGAAGGTAGTCTGGGTCAGGTCGTTGGTGCCGAAGCTGAAGAACTCGGCGTTGGCCGCCAGGTCCGCGGCCCGCAGGGCGGCGCGCGGCAGCTCGACCATGGTTCCGACCGTGTACTGAAGATCGACGCCCTGCTCTTCCAGCACCGCCTTGGCGGTGCGGTCGGTCAGATCGCGCAGGTACTTCATCTCCTCGCCCTTGGTGACCAGCGGGTGCATGATCTCGGGCACGGGCGCGGCCTTGCCCGACTTGGCGATGTCGCAGGCCGCCTCGACGATGGCCCGCACCTGCATCTCGTAGATTTCAGGATACGACACGCCCAGGCGGCAGCCGCGATGGCCCAGCATCGGGTTGGTCTCGTGCAGCTCCTTGGCCCGGCGCATCAGCTTGGCGGCGTCCAGGCCCGTGGCGTCGGCCACCGCCTTCACGTCTTCTTCCGTATGCGGCAGGAATTCGTGCAGCGGCGGGTCGAGCAGGCGGATGGTGACCGGCAGGCCTTCCATGATCGTGAACAGCTCGACGAAGTCGGCCTTCTGGAAGGGCGCGATCTTGGCCAGGGCGGCGCGGCGGCCGGCCTCGTCGTCGGCCAGGATCATCTCGCGAACGGCCGCGATCCGAGTGTCGTCGAAGAACATGTGCTCGGTGCGGCACAGGCCGATGCCCTCGGCGCCGAAGCCGCGGGCGGTCTGGGCGTCCAGCGGGGTCTCGGCGTTGGCGCGGACCTTCAGGCGGCGGACCTGGTCGGCCCAGCCCATCAGGGTGGCGAAGTCGCCGGTCAGCTCGGGCTCGATCATCTTCGGCGCGCCGTTGAGGATCTCGCCGGTCGAACCGTCGATGGTGATGGTCTCGCCCGCCTTGAAGTCGCGGCCGCGCACCCGGAACAGGCCTTCCTTGGGGAAGATCGCCACGTCGCCGGCGCCGCTGACGCAGGCCCGGCCCATGCCGCGCGCCACGACGGCGGCGTGGCTGGTCATGCCGCCCCGGGCGGTGATGATGCCCCGCGCGGCGTGCATGCCGTGGATGTCCTCGGGGCTGGTTTCCTCGCGCACCAGGATCACGGCTTCGCCGCCGGCGGCGGCTTTCTCGGCCGCCTCGCTGTCGAACACGATCTTGCCGGTGGCCGCGCCGGGCGAGGCCGGCAGGCCCTTGGCGATCAGCTCGCGGTGGGCGGTGGGGTCGATGGTCGGGTGCAGCAGCTGGTCCAGCGAGGCCGGCTCGACGCGGCCGATGGCCTCCTCGCGGGTGATCACCCCTTCGGCGGCCATGTCCACGGCGATCTTCAGGGCGGCCTTGGCCGTGCGCTTACCGCTGCGGGTCTGCAGCATGTAGAGCTTGCCCTGCTCGACCGTGAACTCGATGTCCTGCATGTCGCGGTAGTGGCGCTCCAGCGTCTCGACCACGGTCTTGAACTGGCCGAACACCTCCGGCATGGCCTCTTCCATCGAGGGGGCGGTGTCGCCCATCTCCTCGCGGGCCGCCTTGGTCAGGGACTGGGGCGTGCGGATGCCGGCCACCACGTCCTCGCCCTGGGCGTTGATCAGGAATTCGCCGTACAGGCGGCCATCGCCGTTCGAGGGGTTGCGGGTGAAGGCGACGCCCGTGGCCGAGGTCTCGCCCATGTTGCCGAACACCATCGACTGGATGTTGACGGCGGTGCCCCAGGCCTCGGGGATGTCGTGCATGCGGCGATAGAACTTGGCCCGGTCGTTCATCCAGCTGGCGAACACCGCGCCGATCGCGCCCCACAGCTGCTCCTGGGCGTCCTGCGGGAAGGGCTTGCCCAGGGCGTCGCGCACCGCGGCCTTGTAGTCCTTGATGACCGCGGCCCAGTCGTCGGCCGTCAGGGCCGTGTCGACGGTGACGTCCAGGCGGTCCTTGTGGTCGTCGAGGATCTCCTCGAACATGTGGTGCTCCAGGTCGAGCACGACGTTCGAGTACATCTGGATGAAGCGGCGATAGCTGTCATAGGCGAAGCGGCGGTCGCCCGAGAGCTTGGCCAGGCCCTCGACCGTCTCGTCGTTCAGGCCCAGGTTCAGCACCGTGTCCATCATGCCCGGCATCGAGGCCCGGGCGCCCGAGCGCACCGAGACCAGCAGCGGGTTGGCCACGTCGCCGAACGTCTTGCCGGTCAGGGTCTCGACCTTGGCCAGGCCGGCCTTGACCTGGTCGGCCAGCTCGGTCGGGTACTGTTTGCCATTGGCGTAGTAGTGGACGCAGGCCTCGGTGGTCACCGTGAAGCCTGGCGGGACCGGCAGGCCCAGGGACGACATCTCGGCGAGATTGGCCCCCTTCCCCCCCAGCAGATTCTTCATCTTGGCGTCGCCGTCGGCGCCGCCTCCCCCGAACGAATAGACCCACTGCGTCTTCGTCAGCGTATCAACCGGCATTTCTTGTTCACCCTGCGATAGTGAAAAGCCGGCGGCTCTCTTTTGGAACCGTCCTGGCCTGGGACAATGAGCGTTAACGCCCATCCCGCACTGCAATATCCGGGCGTTCAGTAGCACCTTGTCAAAGAACCCGTCCACCGACGGTTTTCCGTTCGCAGTCTAAACCGAAATTTCGGCAAATTCTTCCAATGACAACGTTGTCCTGTTCGAGATTTGCGCGAATACCCGCGTGATCGAACACCGTCCCGAGTCTTGGGTGGCGCCGAACGCGTCGCGCCTCGCCATGCTTAAGCTGGCGGGCGCGGATCTTTCTAGAACAGGTTGATGGTCAACCGCAGTGCGGCCACAACCACGGTTTCGGCGTCCCGATCCCCGCCGGCGCGGCGGATGAACTGCAGGTCGGGCTGCAGGGCCACCCGGGGCGAGACCTTGTCCGAATAGGTGATCTCGACGCTGGATTCGGCGTCGGCGGGCGTCACACCGGCGTCCAGGGTGTTGGCGCGCTGCTTCGACGACAGCCGGCCCTGCTCCATCCCGATCGAGAAGGCGCTGTCGGGACGGGAAGCGAAGACCCGCTCGACCAGCACGCCGGCCTGCCAGCCCGAACTGAACGGCGTGGTGTCGCCGTCCGAGAAGCCCAGACGCGCGAAGCCGCGCACGGATCGTCCGCTCTCGCCGCCGTCGACGAACGGATATTCAGCCAGGACGTAGCCGCCGCGCGCCTTGCTCAGCGCCGGATCGCCGTTGACGTCCAGCGCGCGCAGGTCGGCCTGGCGTTCGGTGTAGAACCACCCGCCGGCCGCCAGCCGCCAGCTGTCGCCGAACGCGGCCTCGGCGATGATCAGGGCGCCGTTGTCGAAGCTGGTCGACGGGCCGTCCGGATCGCCGACCGTGCCGGCATGGGCGTTGAGCGCGGCGGCCTGGAGATAGGCGCCCTTGCCGCCTTCGATCCTGGCGCGGACGGCCAGGGCCGTTGAGGGGAAGATCGACGGGCCGTTGGGTCCGGTCGAGGCGAACTCCGAACCGATGCCGAACGGCGGCGCCAGCAGCAGGCCCGAAGCCTCGGTCGAATAGAACTCGCTGTTGAGGTCGTAGAGGCCGGCCAGCACCGAACCGTGGTCGCCGGCGAACTTGGACTGGACCCACAGCTCGTAGAGCCGCGCGCGCGGCCGGGCGACTTCGATGTTGTCGATCCCCTGCAGCGTGCCGGCCAGGTCGTTGGGCGCGCCGCCGCTGTTGTTGAGCAGGTAGCCGTGCACCGTCGCGCCGCGCCAGCCGATCAGCTTCTCCAGGTCGCCGTCGACGATCACGTCGAGATTGTCCAGGGCCCGGCCGGCGTGGGCCGTTCCGCCGCGCACCGTCCCGGCGACGTCCGCCGTATAGGTGACCTCATGGGTCCAGGCGCCTTGCCCGGCCTCGGTCTGGGCCAAGGCGGCCGAGCTCGCGGCCACGCCAATTGCGAATGCCGCGCATGAACAGATTGAATGGATCGAAGTCATGGTTCTGCCCCGTGAACACGAGGACAAGTACCCAGAGGCCCTGAAGCACCCCTTAAAGTTCTGGAGGCGCGGCTTTTTGTCTCAGTTCGACGATTTAACACGACTGACGCGAATGGCGAAGACGCCGTTAACCCCACTGGCGGAACATGTTCGCACTTGGATACGACGCAGGGGTCGGCAATGCTTCGGACGATCAACCACAAGGTCATGGGCGCGGGCGCGGCCGTCATGGTGCTGTGCACCGCCAGCGCCGGCGCGGGCCTGTGGTCCACCACGCGTCTGGACGCCGCCCTGCGCGACGCCAACGTCTCGGCGGCCGTGCTGCGCAACCACATGGAAGCCGACATGATGCACGACGCCCTGCGCGCCGACGTCCTGTCGAGCCAGCTGTCGGACGACACCGGTTCGGGCGTCGACATCGCCGAGACCCGCAAGGACCTGACCGCCCACGTCGCCAACTTCCGCAAGGCGATCGCCGACAACGACGCCCTGGCCACCGACCCGGCCAGCCGCGCCGCCCTGGCCGAGCTCAAGGCCCCGCTCGACACCTACATCAAGTCGGCCGGCCAGATGGTCGACCTGGCCGCGACCGACCGGACCCAGGCCATCGCCGCCATGCCGGGCTTCATGAAGCAGTTCTCGACGCTGGAAGGCGCGATGAGCCAGGCTTCCGACAAGATCGAGGCGGCCTCGAACGCCGCCGCCGTCCGCGCCAATGCCGTGGCCCGGTTCTCCGAGATCCTGATGACCGCCGCCGTGGCGGCCGGGATGATCTTCGCCGGCATCCTGATCGTGATCTCGCGCGCCGCCATCGTACGGCCGGTGCTGAACCTGGCCAACGACATGCGCCGCCTGGCGGCCGGCCAGAACGACATCACCGTCTCGGGTTCCGGCCGCGCCGACGAGATCGGCGAAATGGCCAAGAGCGTCGAGGTGTTCCGCCAGTCGGGCATCGAGCGCGCCCGGCTCGAGGCCGAGGCCGCCGGCTTCCAGCAGGAGCTGGACCGCAAGCTGCGCGACATGGAGGCCGCCTTCGAGCTGGCCGGCCGCGAGCAGAAGGCCGTCGTCGACGTCATGGCCAAGGGTCTGTCCAGCCTGGCCGGCGGCGACCTCTCGACCCGCATCGCCGCCCAGGTGGCCAGCGACTACATCGCGCTGAAGAACGACTTCAACGCCGCCGCCGAGGGCCTGGAGAACGCCATCCGCACGATCTCGGGCGTCGCCTCGCAGATCGGTTCGGGCACCCAGGAGATCGCCCAGGCCTCCAACGACCTGTCGCGCCGCACCGAGCAGCAGGCCGCCAGCCTGGAAGAGACCGCCGCGGCCCTCGACGAGATCGCCGCCACCGTGCGCCAGACCGCCGACGGCGCCACCCGCGCCACCACCGAGGTCGCCTCGGCCCGCACCGACGCCGAGCGCTCAGGCCAGGTGGTCGGCCATGCCGTCGCGGCCATGGGCGCCATCGAGGATTCCTCGCGCCAGATCACCCAGATCATCGGCGTGATCGACGAGATCGCCTTCCAGACCAACCTGCTGGCCCTGAACGCGGGCGTCGAAGCCGCGAGGGCCGGCGACGCCGGCCGCGGCTTCGCCGTCGTCGCCCAGGAAGTGCGGGCCCTGGCCCAGCGCTCGGCCGAGGCGGCCAAGGAGATCAAGACCCTGATCTCGACCTCCACCCAGCAGGTCGAGACCGGCGTGGACCTGGTCGGCCAGACCGGCGAGGCCCTGGGCCGCATCGTCGGCCGCGTGGCCGCCATCGACGACCTGGTGCGCCAGATCAGCTCATCCAGCCAGGAACAGGCCTCAGGCCTGGCCGAGGTCAACACCGCCGTCAACCACATGGACCAGGTGGTGCAGCAGAACGCCGCCATGGTCGAACAGGCCACCGCCGCGACCCATTCGCTGAAGGGCGAGACGGCCCAGCTGGTCTCGCTGGTCGGGCGCTTCAAGATCGGCAGCGAGCGCGAATCCCTGCGGATGGCGGGCTAAACGGTCGCTGCGGCCAAGAGCCGCGTACGCCGCCTGTGGCGCGGAAAATGAGCTATGCCGGAGGCATGGCGTGGCTCAATCCCCCTTCCCTGACGCGCGGGTTGCGGTCGATCCACTGGATCGTCGGAGCCAGCATCATCCTGGTCGCCGTATCCGTGGTGGGCAGCCTGGTCCTGATGCTGTTCGCCGCCCGCTCGCTGGACCACATGGAAAGCCAGGACGAGCACGAGCTGGTCCAGCGCACGATCCAGCGCGACCTCAACCGCATGGCCCGCGACCTGACCTCGGCGACGGTCTGGGACGACGCCGCCCAGGCCATGGGGCCGCCCGTCGACCGAACCTGGGCCGACGTCAATTTCGCCGAGTACTACCACCAGTACTTCGGGCACGACCTGACCTTCATCGTCCGCGACGGCCAGGTGATCTACGGCTCGCTGGCCGGCGCGCGGGTGTCGGCGATGGCCCTGGGCGCCCTGCCCCACGACGCGGCGCCGCTGATCGCCGGGGTCGCCGCCAAGGCCCGGACCGCCCACGCGGCCAAGCGCTTCAGCCTCGAAGGTTCGACCTCGAAAGGCGGCCTGGTCCGTTCCGGCGACGAGATCTACCTGGTCGTGGCCGCCGACGCGATCGCCGAGACCCCTCGCATGGCCCAGCTCACCCAGGACATCCCGCCCGCCGTGGTCGTCACCGCGCGCCGGGTCGGCGCCGGCTACACGCGCGGCCTGCAGAACGACCTGGGCATCGAGGGCCTGACCCTGAGCGCCGCGACCGCTCCCAGCGTGTCCAGCGTGCCGCTGATCGACATTTCCGGCCGCCCGGTCGGGTCCCTGACCTGGCCGGCGCGCGATCCGGGCATGTCGCTGCTGAAGGCCGGAGCGCCCTGGCTGGCCCTGGGCTTCGTCATCCTGGCCGCCGCAGCGGTCGTGCTGCTGCTGCGCGTCGCCGACGCCCTGAACAAGCTGGCCGCCAGCCAGCGGGCCATGATCGCGGCCAAGGAAGAGGCCGAGGCCGCCAACGCCGCCAAGACCCAGTTCCTGGCCAATATGAGCCACGAGATCCGCACCCCGCTGAACGGCGTGCTGGGCATGACCCAGGTCATGCAGGCCGACCAGTTGCCCGAGCGCCAGCGCCACCGCCTGGACGTGATCCGGCATTCGGGCGAGGCGCTGCTGACCCTGCTCAACGACATCCTCGACATGGCGCGGCTGGAAGGCGGCGGGGTCCGGCTGCGCGCCGAACCGTTCGAGCCGGCCGCCCTGGTCGAGGCGACCTGCGCCCTCTTCTCCGGCGCCGCGGCCAACAAGGCCATCGCCCTGTCGTTCGACCTGGCCACCGGCTGCGAAGGGACCTGGATCGGCGACCCGATCCGCCTGAGTCAGGTGCTGGGCAACCTGGTCGCCAACGCCGTGAAGTTCACCCGCCAGGGCTCGGTGCGGATCGTCGTGTCGCCCACCGAGACCGGGCTGCGGTTCGAGGTCCGCGACACCGGTCCGGGCATCGCGCCGGAGCACCGCCCCAGGCTGTTCAAGATCTTCTCCCAGGTCGACGGCTCCTTGACCCGCGCCCACGAGGGCTCGGGCCTGGGGCTGGCGATCTGCCACGACCTGGTCGCCCTGATGGGCGGCGTGATCGGCGTCGACAGCGTCCCGGGCCGCGGCTCGACCTTCCATTTCGACGTGCCGCTTCAGCGCGCATGGGTCGAGCGCCCCGCCCTGCGCGTGGTCGGCGGGTAGACAGGGATGGACTGCCCCTAGGGCAGTTCCGTAGCCTCCACTCCACCGGTCGCCCTCAGGGGCGGAAACAAGAACCGGGGAGGAAACCATGGCGTCAGTAACGACCGCGAGCGCGGCCGCTCGCGAAGCCGTCCGCACTCCCGCCCACGCGCCGCTGGACGCCGTGGTCGTCGGGGCCGGCTTCGGCGGGCTCTACATGGTCCACCGGCTGCGTCAGGCCGGCCTTTCGGTCCAGGGCGTCGAGGCCGCCGGCGACGTCGGCGGCACCTGGTGGTGGAACCGCTATCCCGGCGCCCGCTGCGACATTCCCAGCCTGCTCTATTCCTACACCTTCTCGGACGACCTCCAGGCCGAATGGCGGTGGACCGAGAAGTACGCCACCCAGCCCGAGATCCTGGCCTACGCCCGGCACGTAGCCGACCGCTTCGACCTGCGCCCGTCCTTCCTGTTCGAAACCCGCGTGGTCTCGGCGATCTTCGACGAGGACGCCAAGCTCTGGCGGGTGACCACCGACAAAGGCGACCAGATCACCGCCCGGTTCTGCGTGATGGCCACCGGCTGCCTGTCGGCCCCGCGCGGCCTGGACCTGCCCGGCGCCGAGACCTTCCGGGGCAGGACCCTGGTCACCGGCCTGTGGCCGCACGAGCCCGTCGACTTCACCGGCAAGCGGGTGGCGGTGCTCGGCACCGGTTCGTCGGCGGTGCAGTCTACGCCCCTGATCGCCGAGCAGGCCGACCAGGTCTACGTCTTCCAGCGCACGCCCAACTACAGCCTGCCGGCCCTGAACGCTCCGCTGACCGACGAGGAAGTGGCCGGCTTCCGGGCCAATTTCCCGATGTATGTCGAGCTGCTGCGCAGCGGCCAGCCGCCCCTGCCCATCCCGCCGGCCGACTACGTGCCCTCCGACGAGGAGCTGAACGCCCTGGTCGCCCAGCTTTGGAACGGCTGGGGCCTGATCTCGGCCGTGCAGATCCCCAACATCGTCCGCGACGAGCGGTGCAACCAGGCCGCCGGCGACTTCGTGCGGGCCCGGATCGCCGAGACCGTCAAGGACCCGGCCCTGGCCGACAAGCTGACCCCGCGCGACTTCCCGATCATGACCAAGCGCGCCTGCGTCGACACCGGCTATTACGAGACCTTCAACCGCGACAATGTCGAACTGGTCGACCTGCGCGAGACGCCGATCGAGGCCATCACCCCGACGGGCGTGCGCACCAGCCAGCGGGAATACGCCGTCGACGTGATCGTCAGCGCCCTGGGCTTCGACGCCATGACCGGGGCCCTGCTGCGGATGGACATCCGCGGCCGTGGCGGTCGTCCCCTGGCCGAGGCCTGGGCCGAGGGTCCCAAGACCTATCTGGGCCTGGCCGTGGCCGGCTTCCCCAACCTGTTCACCGTCACCGGCCCGGGCAGCCCGTCGGTGCTGACCAACGTCCTGACCGCCTGTGAGCAGCACGTGGACTGGATCATGGACGCCATAGCCCACGTGCGGAGCACCAACGCCGCGACCCTGGAGGCGACCGCCGACGCCCAGGAGGATTGGGTCGCCCACGTCAACGACGAGGCCGACAAGACCCTCTTCCCCCGCGCGGCCTCCTGGTACATGGGCGCCAACATCCCGGGGAAGCCCCGGGTGTTCATGCCCTATGTCGGCGAAGGCTATAAGATCCACTGCGACAAGGTCGCGGCCGAGGGCTATCCGGGATTCGCGCTGGGGTCCTGAGTCCGGGACCCGACTTAGGTGCGACTGTTTCGCAATTTAATTTGACCTGACGTCCCAGGCGTGACTGAACACGTTCGCTCGATTGCGGGAGGGCGAACGCGTGGCGTACAGGTCGAAATGGCTGGACGACGGCATGGACACCGTCACGGTCACCTCGCTGCCGACCCTGGGACTTCGCCTGCTGGGCTCGGCCTTCTGCGTGGTCATGGCCGGCGTCAATCTCGGCTGGGCGGTCACCCTGCCCTGGACCGCCGCGATGGTGATCGCCGAGGTCTCAACCTGGATCACCGCCACGCCCCAGCGACGGGGCCAGCGTCCCACCGCCCGCCAACGGCTGCTCTATTTCCTGGCGGTGGCGTGGACCAACCTCGTCTGGTGGACCTATGTGCTGGGGCTATGGTTCCTGGGCGGCCCGGCCATGCGCGTGGCGGCGATCCTGCTGCTGATCGCCCAGATGATCCACGGCCAGGCCTTCGCCTCGCGCTCCAAGCCGATGTTCATCATGATGGGCGGCGGACCGGCCCTCCTGCTGGTGGTCCTGTGCGGCTTCTTCGCGGGCTTCAAGGGACAGGAGCAGGTCTTCGTCGCCCTGGGGGCGGCGATCTCAGCCGTCTACAGCCTGCGCGCCACCCTGGCCAACCGCCGGCAGGCCGAGCTGCTGGAGACCTCGCGCGCCGAGGCCGTCGCCGCCAACCAGGCCAAGTCCTCGTTCCTGGCCCTGATGAGCCACGAGCTGCGCACGCCGATGACCGGGGTGCTGGGCATGGCGCGCGCCCTGGAGCTGGAGCGGCTGTCGTCGCGCCAGACCCAGCAGGTGCGCATCCTGCGCCGCTCGGGCGAGGGCCTGCTGACCCTGCTCAACGACATCCTCGACCTGTCCAAGGTGGAGGCCGGCAAGCTGGACCTGGAAAGCCTGCCGTTCGATCTGGCCGCCGAGGTCGAGCAGGTCGGCGAACACTGGAGCCAGGCCGCCGAGGCCAAGGGTCTGCTGCTGACCTGCGTCCTGGAGCCGGCCGCTCCGACCTGGCTGCTGGGCGACCCGACCCGGCTGCGCCAGATCATGATGAACCTGCTGTCCAACGCCCTGAAGTTCACCGAGGCCGGCGAGGTCCAGCTGGCGGTGCGCGTGGCCGACGACGCCGACGGCGTGGCCAGGCTGAAGATCGCCGTCTCCGACACCGGCGCGGGCATGTCGGCCGCGGACCAGGCCCGCCTGTTCGACGCCTTCGCTCAAGCCGACGCCTCGGTGGCCCGGCGCTTCGGCGGCTCGGGCCTGGGCCTGGCTATCTGCCGTCGTCTGGCGCGGATGATGGGCGGCGACATCGCCGTGGACAGCCGCAAGGGGCTGGGCTCGACCTTCACCGTCGACCTGCGCCTGCCGCGCTGCGAACCGGCGCCGAAGCCCGCCGATACGACGGCGAGCCTCGACCTGACCGGCTGCCGGGTGCTGATCGTCGACGACAACGCCACCAACCGCATCGTCGCCCAGACCCTGCTGGAGGCCTTCGGCTGCGCGGTGACCACGGCCGAGGACGGCTTCGACGCCCTGGCCCGCCTGCGGATCCAGCGTTTCGACGCGGTGCTGATGGACATCCACATGCCGCGCATGGACGGCCCAGCCGCCCTGGCGGCGATCCGCGCCGGCGAGGCCGGCGACCCGGCCGTCCCGGTGGTGGCCCTGACGGCGGACGTCATGACCGCCAGCGTCCGGTCGCTGAAGGCTCTGGGTTTCGACGGCGTCCAGCCCAAGCCGATCGATCCCGAAGGCCTGGTGGCGGCCCTGGCGGGACTGCGGACGACGGCGGACGCCTAGGCCGGCGTCGCGCACGACTGGCGCGGAGCCGGCGCCACAGCTAGGCTTCGAGCGCCCATGACCGATCTCGTCACGCCCACAAAGGTCGCACCGCTCGAAGCCGCGCAGGCCGCCGCCCTCGACCGCGACGGCTATCTGCTGCTGCGCGGGGCCGTGCCCGAGGCCTGGCGCGAGAGCCTGCGCGCCGCCTTCGACGCCGGGGTGGGACCGCCGGAGCAATGGGCCGTGGCGCGCGGCGCGGGCTGGCGCCACGCCTTGCTCGACCTGGACCCCGTCGTGCAGGCGACCTGCCGCCTGCCGCCCCTGCTGGGTGCCGCGGCACGGATGCTGGACGGCCCGTTCTTCCTCAGCCAGGTCGAAGGCCGCGAGCCGTTGCCGGGCCAGGGCCACCAGGTCCTGCACCGGGACGGCGCGGGCCGGAAGGTCGTCTCGGCCTTGGTCTTCCTCGACGCCTACACGCCGGACAACGGGGCCACTCGGGTGGTCCCCCGTCCCCTCGATCAGGGCGAGCCGGACGAGACCCTGTCCCTCACCCTGTCGGGCGAGGCGGGCGACATCCTGGTGTTCGACGCCGACCTGCTGCACGGGGCGACGCTCAACCGCTCGGGCGCGCGGCGGCGCTCGCTGCTGCTGAGCTTCGTGCCCGAGGTCCATCGGGCCTCCGACGACGCCTGCCGGGCCATCCGCAGCGTGCGGATGGACACCAGCGAGGTCTTCGTCCCCTAGCCGCCGATCAGCGAGAAATCGGCCACCTGGCCCATGGCGTCGCGGACGGCGGCCAGGGTCTTCAGGCGGCTGTCGCGCTCGGCGGCGACGTCCGAATTGACGAACACGCCGTCCAGGAAGGCGTCGACCGGACCGCGCAGCCCGGCCAGCTCCTGCATGGCGGCGGTGAAGTCCTCGGCCTTCAGGGCGTCGGCCAGCGGCTGGCGCACCAGGCGCAAGGCGTCGTGCAGGGCGACCTCGGGCTCGGAGGCGTTGGGCAGGAGTTCCGCCTCGCCCTCGCCCTTCCAGCCCTTCTTCTCCTCGGCCTTGAGGATGTTGGACGCACGCTTGTAACCGGCCAGCAGGTTCTTGCCGTCGTCGGTCTTGAGGAACCCGTCCAGGGCCTCGACCCGGGCGACGATGCGCACCAGGTCGTCGTCGCCGAGCGCGAACACGGCGTCGACGAGGTCGTGGCGCTTGCCTTGGTCCTTGAGGGTAACCTTCAGGCGGTCGGCGAAGAAGGTCAGGAGCTCGGCGACCGCTTGATCGAGTTGGGCCTGCGCCACCGGATCCACTTCTCCGGAGAACTCGCTGTCAGGATAGACGCTGATGCCGATGGTACGCTTGGTGATGATGCCCGGGGCGGTGGGAACCGGTTGTCGGACCTCATGCGCCGCTTGCGTCCGAAGCCAGGCGATCGCCAGCGGGTCAGAGAGCGGAATGCGCACGCCCGTGAGAAGGATGCGGATCACGCCCAGCGCGGCGCGACGCAACGCATAGGGATCCTTCGACCCCGTCGGCTTCTCGTCGATGGCGAAGAAGCCCACCAGCGTGTCCAGCTTGTCGGCCAGGGCCACGGCCACGCTCAGCGGCGCGGTCGGGACGGCGTCCGACGGCCCCTGCGGCTTGTAGTGGTCGCGGATGGCGTCGGCGATCTCGGGGTCCAGGCCGGCGGCGCGGGCGTAGTAGCCGCCCATCAGGCCCTGCAGCTCGGGGAACTCGCCGACCATCTGCGAGGCCAGGTCGGCCTTGGCCAGGCGCGCGGCTTCCTTGGCCTTGGCGACGTCGGCGCCGACCAGCGGCGCGATCTCGCCGGCCAGGGCGACGATGCGCTCGACGCGCTGCGCCATGGTCCCGAGCTTGGCGTGGAAGGTCACGCCGTTCAGCTTCTCCAGCCACGGCTCGAAGCCGACCTTGACGTCCTCGTCCCAGAAGAACCTGGCGTCGGACAGACGCGAGCTCAGCACCTTGGCGTTGCCGGCGGCGATCACCGCCCCGCCGTCGGCCGACTGGACGTTGGCGATGGTGATGAAGTGCGGGGCCAGGCCGCCGGTCGCGGGGTCGCGGACCGCGAAGTACTTCTGGTGCGTGCGCATCGAGGTGCGGATCACCTCGCCGGGTAGGTCCAGGAACGCCGGGTCCATGTCGCCCAGCACCGGGGTCGGCCACTCGGCCAGGCCGGCGACTTCCTCCAGCAGGCCCAGGTCTTCGACCAGTTCCAGATTGCGGGCAAAGCACAGGGTCTTGCAGCCTTCCAGGATGCGCGCCTTGCGCTCCTCGACGTCCAGCACGACGAAGTGCTCGAGCAGGCCCTTGGCGTATTCGTCGAAGTCGCGCGCCTTGAACGGCTGGCCGCCCCAGCCGAAGCCCACGCGCATGAAGCGGTGGCCTTCGGTGATGTCGCCGGCCTCGATGCCCTCGATGGCGAACGGCACGACCTCGCGGTCGAAGACGCAGAGGATGCGCTTCAGCGGCCGCACCCAGCGCAGCTTGCTCGTGCCCCACGTCATCGACTTGGGCCACGGGAAGCCGCGGATGATCGCTTCCACCATCTCGGCGACGATCTCGGTGGTCGGGCGGCCGGTCTTCTCGATGAAGGCCATCCAGACGCCGTCGCGCTCGACCAGTTGGTCCTGGGTCAGGCCCGCCTTGCGCAGGAAGCCTTCCATGGCCTGGGGCGGCGCGCCGACGCGCGGGCCCTTCAGCTCTTCCTTGCGGTCGGCCTGGGCGATCGGCAGGCCCTCGACCACCAGGGTCAGGCGGCGCGGGCCGGCGAAGGTCTTCAGGGCCTCGGGCAGGAAGCCGGCGGCGGCCAGGTGCTCGCGCGCCATCCGCTCCAGGTCGCGCGCGGCGCCGGCCTGCATGCGGGCGGGGATTTCTTCGGAGAACAGTTCGAGAAGCAGTTGGGGCATGACTTTACGCGGCTTCCTGCTGCTCGACCCAGGCGCTGGCGCACAGCTTACAGAGGTCGCGGATGCGGCCGATGTAGCTGGCGCGCTCGGCGACGGCGATCGCGCCGCGGGCGTTCATCAGGTTGAAGAGGTGGCTGGCCTTCAGGACCATGTCGTAGGCGGGCAGCACCAGGGACTTGCCCTGGTACGAGCGGGCCAGCATCAGCGGCACCTGCTCTTCCATGTCCTCGAACTGGCGCTTGAGCACGGCCACGTCGTAGCCGTGGAAGTTGGCCTCCGACTGCTGGCGCTCGTTCTCCAGGAACACGTCGCCATAGGTCAGGTGGCCCAGCGGCGCGTCGGGATCGTTGAACGGCAGGTCGTAGACGTTGTCGACGCCGAACACGTACATGGCCAGGCGTTCCAGGCCGTAGGTCAGCTCGCCCGCCACCGGCGAGACGTCTAGGCCGCCCACCTGCTGGAAGTAGGTGTACTGGCTGACCTCCATGCCGTCGCACCAGACTTCCCAGCCCAGGCCCCAGGCGCCGACGGTGGGGTTTTCCCAGTCGTCCTCGACGAAGCGGATGTCGTGGGTGCGCAGGTCCAGGCCGATGGCCTCCAGCGAACCCAGGTACAGGTCCTGCATGTTCGGCGGGTTCGGCTTCAGGATCACCTGGTACTGGTAATAGTGCTGCAGGCGGTTGGGGTTCTCGCCGTAGCGGCCGTCGCCCGGACGGCGCGAGGGCTGGACGTAGGCCGCGTTCCAGGGCTTGGGACCGAGAGCCCGCAGCACCGTGGCCGGGTGCAGGGTCCCCGCCCCCACCTCGACGTCGTGCGGCTGCAGGATCACGCAGCCCTGGGCGCTCCAGTAGTCGTGGAGCGTCAGGATGAGGTCCTGGAAAGACCTCGGTTTTTCTTGGGTTTTCGCGGCGGGCATCAGGGTCCGAACAGGGCCAGAAAAAAGTCGGCGGACCATAGGGCCCGCCGACTGACGCTTCAAGCTCGTTGGGACCGCTGAAGGGCCTAGTTGCCCTTGGCGGCGGTGTGACGTCCGGCGTTCGACAGCGGCGCGCCGTAGAGCTTGCGGTTTTCCGGGGTGTCGGCGACCGGCTGGTTGGAGACCACGTTCGGGTCGCCGGCCTTCAGACCGGCCTGCTGCTCGGCCGGCATCGACGAGACGCGGCCGGCCGTGTCGGTCGCCGCGCCGGTCGGAGCCGTGGTCGACTCGGTCGTGGTGGTGGTCGTCGTGGTGGTGGCCGTCGGGTCGGCCGGCATCGTCTGGTCGGCCGGGGCGGCGGCGGTGGGGTCCGGGTTCACCGGCGCGCCGGCGGGGGCGGTGGACTGGGCCATGGCCACGCCGGACATCAGCGCCAGGGCGGCGGTGGCGGTAGCGATACGCACAAACATGGGGCTGATCCTTATTGAGGAAATACAGCCCAATCAGCGTCCAAAGCTTGAGTCCGTTGCGAGGATCACGGGTTCGTGAACGCTTTACTTGAAGAACATCACGATCGCCACGCCCACGAAGATGAAGCCGAAGCCGACCAGCGCCTTCCAGCTGATCGCCTCGCCCAGGAAGAACACCGAGAACAGCGTGAAGACGATCAGGGTGATCGCTTCCTGGCCGGTCTTCAGCTGAGCCGTCGTGTAGACTTGGTGGCCCAGCCGGTTGGCGGGCACGGCCAGCAAGTATTCCGGCAGGGCGATCAGCCAGCTGCTGAAGATGGCCACCAGCATCGTCGTCGAGCGATTCTTCAGATGGCCGTACCAGGCGAAGGTCATGAAGACGTTCGAGGCGATCAGCAGGCACCAGGGCGCGATCTTCAACCAGAGGGACGGCATGGGCGGCGGGAACTCCAAAACGCGATGCGGGGTCGGCGATTGTAAGCGCTTCGCGACAAGCTCGGCCACCCCGCCCTCCGCAGGGCGAAACGCCGCGTTTCCGTGCGCCCAACGTCCCTAATGCACGATTTTTAGGCGCCGCGCCCCTTTCACCGCCAAATCCCGACCACGCGACAGTCATGTCCGAAGCGCGACCGATAGCGTGAAACCCGCCGGGGAAACGACGAGGACCGCTGGGTCCGCGTCGCGGTGCGAACGAGCAACGCGCTCTAAAGCCAATTTCAAGGGGAGCCCGCGCAGTCGGCGGGTCGGAGCAAGGCGGATGAAACTGATCATAGCGATCGTCAAACCCTTCAAGCTCGACGAGGTCCGCGAGGCGCTCGTCGCCGCGGGCGTCGAAGGCCTGACCGTGTCCGAGGTCAAGGGCTACGGCCGTCAGAAGGGCCAGACCGAAATCTATCGCGGCGCGGAATACCAAGTGAACTTCGTGCCGAAAGTGAAGCTGGAAGCCGTGGTCGACGACGCGTCGGCCGCCAAGGCGGTCGAGGCGGTCAAGGCCGCCGCCGCCACGGGCAAGATCGGCGACGGCAAGATCTTCGTCCTCAATGTCGAGGAAGCCGTTCGCATCCGGACCGGCGAGACCGGCCCGGCCGCTCTGTAATTCGTCGGGGAAAAGGGGATACCAACGATGAGACTGACCTTTAAACCGCTGGCCGGGCTGATGCTCGCGGCGACCCTGGCGGGGGCCCCGCTGGGAGCCGTCGCCTTCGCTCAGGACACAGCGGCCCCGGCCGCCGCCGCGCCCGCCGAGGCCGCGCCGGCTCCCGCCGCCGCAGCGCCTGCCGCCGCCGCCCCGGCCCCCGCCGCGGCCGCTCCCGCCGCCATCGTCGACAAGAACGACAAGGGCGACAACGCGTGGATGCTCACGTCCTCGCTGCTGGTCCTGCTGATGATCCTGCCGGGCCTGGCCCTGTTCTACGGCGGCCTGGTCCGCTCCAAGAACATGCTGTCGGTGATGATGCAGGTGTCGACCGTCGCCATCATCGGCTTCGTCGCCTGGGTGCTGTGGGGCTACAGCTTCGCCTTCACCGACGGCGGCAGCTGGGACAGCTACGTCGGCGGCCTGAGCCGTCTGTTCCTCAAGGACGTGACCCCGGCCTCGAACGTCGCGACGTTCTCGACCGGCGTGGTGATCCCCGAGTTCACCTTCATCTCGTTCCAGGCGACCTTCGCCGCGATCACCGCCGCCCTCGTGGTCGGCTCGCTGGTCGAGCGCATGAAGTTCGCCGCCATCGTCGCCTTCGCGGTGCTGTGGCCCCTGCTCTCCTACTATCCGATGGCCCACATGGTCTGGTGGTGGCCGGGTCCTGACGCGATCGCCCAGGCTCCGACCGCGGCCGTCAAGTCGGGTCTGATCTGGGGCTTCGGCGCCCTGGACTTCGCCGGCGGCACCGTGGTGCACATCAACGCCGGTGTCGCGGCCCTGGTCGGCGCCCTGATCCTGGGCAAGCGCCAAGGCTACGGCAAGGAGCCGATGCCCCCGCACTCCCTGACCCTGACCCTGGTGGGCGCGGGTCTGCTGTGGGTGGGCTGGTTCGGCTTCAACGCCGGCTCCAACCTGGAATCGAACGGCTACGCCTCGCTGGCGATGATCAACACCTTCGTGGCCACCGCCGCCGCCGGTCTGTCGTGGATCCTCGTGGAGTGGGTCACCCGCAAGAAGCCGTCGGCCCTGGGCCTGGCTTCGGGCATCGTGGCCGGCCTCGTGGCCGTCACCCCCGCCGCCGGCTTCGCCGGTCCGATGGGTTCGGTCATCCTGGGTCTGGTCGTCTCGCCGATCTGCATCTTCTTCTGCTCGGTCGTGAAGAACGCGCTGAAGTACGATGACAGCCTGGACGCCTTCGGCATCCACGGCATCGGCGGCATCGTCGGCGCCATCGGCACCGGCATCCTGGTCAACCCCGTCATCGGCGGCGCCGGCATCGTCGACTACACCAGCTGCGGCAAGGACGGCGACCTGTCGACCTGCGACAACGCGGTCTACAACATGGGCACCCAGGTCCTGGCCCAGCTGAAGGGCGTCTGCGTCACCATCGCCTGGTCGGCCATCGCCTCGATCATCGTCTTCTTCGTGATCAAGCTGATCATCGGCCTGAAGGCTTCGCCGGAAGCCGAGGAAGAAGGTCTGGACATCTCCGAACACGGCGAACGCGCCTACCACAGCTAAGGCTGGGGAAGGCTCGAACCCCAGGTTCGGATCGGGAGGGCGCGGAAGCTTCGGCTTCCGCGCTTTTCTTTTTGGGGCGCGACGGATCGTCCTCACGCGGTTCACCGCTGAGTGGGTGGAAAGGGCTGCGGAGCGCCGGACATCGTCCGGAGTTTTGAAAAAGAATACCGTTTCGACGAAGCCCGATCGCTCCGCGCGGTCGTTATCCGGAAGCGCGACGGCGCTGAGTTCTATTGGAACCTCGCCGCCTTGAAGCCTCCGACGGGCGGGCTGGAGCAACGATCCCCAGTCCCGGACCGCGAGCGTCTCATCGCCCGCCTGCTGCTCAACCGGCCCCCATCCAACGCTGTATCCGTGTTCCGAGCCCAGCCGGCACCAGATGGATGGGGTTTGATCCTTTCGGACCGCCGAAGGAGCTTCCCGCTCGATCGCCCCCCGCCGCCGCATCGGTCGCTGGCCATGCGCCCTTTCCCGCGTCGAGGTGGAGCCATTATGCGGCCGCCGGGAAACCCTGCGGGGAATAAAGATTTAGCGCCGTGATTTCAGCGACTTGGCCGCCGCAGTGACGGGGACACGCACTCACGGCAAGGCCTCTGCCAGTCAATCAACGACCGTGGTGTGAGTGCGTGTCCCCTCCTTCGGCCGCGGCGTCACAGGATTAGACACCCAACTCAGCGGACGACTTGGGGGACACGCACTCACCCCAAGCGCCCTGCGAACCGGCGAACGCACGGTCGTGAGTGCGCGTCCCCGGCTTGGCTCGGCGCGAAACCTGGGGACACGCCCAAGGGCATGTCCCCGGCAGCATCCGTCGGCGCCTAGAACGGCCCGCCCAGGCGGCAGCGCTTGACCCACCAGTCCGGCCGCATCTGCTCGATCCGCTCGGCCAGGCCCTCGGCCTCGATGTCGCCGGCGCAGAGGGCGAAGCAGGTGGCGCCCGAGCCGGACATCCGGGCCAGCAGGGTCTCGGGTTCGTCGGCCAGCAGGTCCAGCACCTGGCCGATGCGCGGCTCCAGGGCCACGGCCGGGGGCTGCAGGTCGTTGCGGGTGAAGCCGGCCAGCCAGGCGCAAACCTCCTCGGCGCTCTCCAGCCCGTCCAGCATCGGCGGCGGCGCCTCGCCCTCGGGATGAACCGCCGCGTCGTAAGCGCGGTAGACCGCCCCGGTCGGCGACGGGACCAGCGGATTGACCAGGACGGCGTGCAGTTCCGGCAGGGCCGGCGCGGGCGACAGGCGCTCGCCCCTGCCCTCCGCCATCACCGGCGCGCCCCACAGGCAGGCCGCGCCGTCGGCGCCCAGGCTTCCGGCCACGGCTTCCAGTTCGGCGTCGGACAGCTCCGGGGCCAAGGCCCCGCGCAGCAGCCGCAACGCCGCCCCCGCGTCGCTGGAGCCCCCGCCCAGGCCGGCCGCGATCGGCAGGGCCTTGTCGAGGATCAGGCGGAACGGCGGGACCGGCCCGCCCAGCCGGGCGCGCAGGGCGTTCGCGGCCCGCACCACCAGATTGCCGTCGTCCAGCGGGATCTCGCCGCCGAACCGCCCCGTCGCCTCGAAGCTGGGCGCATCGGCCGCCTGCAGCCGGACCCGGTCGCCGACGTCGGCGAACAGCATCAGGCTGGAGATCGGGTGATAGCCCTCGGCGTCGGGACCACCGACGTGCAGGAACAGGTTGACCTTGGCCGGGGCGAAGGCGTCGAGGCGCATGGCGTGCCCTTGAAGCGTCTGGGAAGCGTCGGAGGGAAGCGTCTAGGAAATCGTCGGGCTACTGGCTGGAGGCCACCTTGGCCGGCGGACCGTCCAGGCCGTCCTTGAGCTTGGCCTCGGCCTCGGCCTTCTGCTTCTCGTCCGGCTCCAGGCTGAGCACCCGCTGCCACTGGTAGCGCGCCTCGACCTGGCGGCCGATGCGCCAGTAGGCGTCGCCCAGGTGGCCGTTGACGTCCGGGTCGCCCGGCTCCAGCTCGACGGCCTGCTCCAGCTTGGCCACGGCGGTCTTGTAGTCGCCCTGCCGGTAGTAGCCCCAGCCCAGGGAGTCGAGCATCGCGCCCGACTGCGGGCGGGCGTCGACGGCCTTCTGGACCATGGCGATGGCCTCGGGCAGGTGCACGCCGCGATCGATCCACGAATAGCCCAGATAGTTCAGCAGGTCGGGCTCGTCCGGGTTCAGCTTGACCGCCGTCAGCAGGTCGCGCTCGGCGTCCGGCCAGCGCCCGGCCCGTTCCAGCGAGATGCCGCGCATGTAGAGCAGCCGCCAATCGGGCTTGTCGCCCTCGCCGGCGATCAGCGGGTCCAGGGCGGCGGCCGACTCCGACCAGCGCTCGTTGGCCCGCAGCAGGTCGGCATAGGTGATCTGGGCGTCGCGGTCCTTCGGCGCGGCCACGGCGGACTGGTGCGCCAGGGCGACGGCCTTGTCCTTCTCGCCGCTGCCCTGGAGGCTCCAGGCCAGCTTCGACTGGGCGGCGACATAGCGCGGCGAGGTCGACGGCACCTTGGCGTAGGCCTCGCGGGCGCCGGCGTCGTCGTCGTCCTGGCCCAGCAGATCGCCGACCAGCAGCCAGGCGTCGTCGCGCTTGGGGTCCAGCCGCAGGGCCAGGCGCAGATAGGCCAGGCCGAACTGGCTCTGGCGCTCGCTGGCGAAGGTTGCGGCGCAGGCGACCAGCATGTGGGCCGCGCCCTGCTTGTCGGTCGGCATGGCCGGCGCGGGGCCGCGCGCCGCGGCGCGGGCCCGGGCCGTCCGCAGGCCCTGGTCGTCCGGATCGCGCGCCAGGGCCGCGTCGTACAGGGCCAGGGCCTCGGCCTGGCGCTTGCGGCGTTCCAGGAACGCGCCGTAGTCCTCGACGAACAAGGCGCGGGCGTTCTCGATCGCCATCAGCGCCTTGTAGTCGGTCTCGGCCTCGTCATAGCGCTTGGCGCGCTCGTACAGCCGCGCCTGGCTCAGCTGGCCGAAATACTGCACGAACCGGTCGCCCTGCAGCTCGGGACGCACCACCGCGCCGTTGGCGTCGCCCGCGGCGGCGGCCAGCCAGGGAGCCAGCAGGACGGCGGCGGGACGATGGGGGAAGCCCAGGGTCTCGGTCTTCAGCAGGGTCTGGGCGTCGCGGGCCTTGCCCACGGCCATCAGGTCGACCACCCGGGTCAGCACGCCCAGCCGGCGCACCTGCTCGTTGGCGTCGGTTCCCTGCGGCGCCAGGGCCGCGGCGCGCGACACGTCGCCGGCCAGCAGGGCGGCGGTGAACGCGCGGTCGGCCAGCACGCCCGGGTCTTCGCCCAGCTGCCGCGCCTCGTCGAAATAGCTCGCCGCCTGGGCGTTCGAGCCGTTCAGCAGGGCCGCCTGGCCGGCCAGGAACTGACCGTAGGCCGACCGGCTGGAGCCCCAGGCCGAGCCCATGGCGAGCTGGCCGCGCAGGTCCGGCCCGGGCGGCGCGGCGGCGCAGGCGCCCAGGGTCGAGGCGGCGAGAAGGGCGAGGAGAAGCTTGGTACGCGTCATATCCGCACCCTCATCGGTTTCCGGGCGGGCCGCAAGAAAAAGGCGCGGTCCGAAGTTCGAACCGCGCCTTAGACGTCCATCGGGGCCTTTCAAAGGCCCCTCTTCTACATGTTCGGGTAGGTCGGGCCGCCGCCGCCCTCGGGCGTGGTCCAGACGATGTTCTGCGACGGGTCCTTGATATCGCAGGTTTTGCAGTGGACGCAGTTCTGGGCGTTGATCTGGAAGCGCGGGTCCTGGCCCTGCTCGTTGTAGAGCACCTCGTAGACGCCCGCCGGGCAGTACAGTCGCGCCGGTTCGCCGTACTTGGGCAGGTTGACCGTGATCGGGATCGTCGGGTCCTTCAGCTTCAGGTGGGCCGGCTGGTCTTCCTCGTGGTTGGTGGCCGACAGGAACACCGAGCTCAGCTTGTCGAAGCTGATCACGCCGTCCGGCTTGGGATAGACCAGGGGCTTGTAGTCCTTGGCCAGGCCGGTCGACTCCGCGTCGGTCTTGTCGTGCTTCAGCGTGCCGAAGAACGAGAAGCCGCCCAGCAGGTGCGTGCACCACATGTCGAACATGCCGGCCGCGCCGCCCAGGAACGTGCCCAGCTTGCCCAGCAGCGGCTTGGCGTTGCGGACGACCTTCAGCTCCTTGGCCACCCACGAGCCTTCATAGGCGGTCTGGTATTCGATCAGCTCGTCGCTGGCCCGCCCTGCGCCGATCGCGGCGAAGGCCGCCTCGGCGGCCAGCATGCCGGTCTTGACGGCGTTATGGCTGCCCTTGATGCGCGGCACGTTGACGAAGCCGGCCGAGCAGCCGATCAGCACGCCGCCCGGGAAGGTCAGCTTCGGGACCGACTGATAGCCGCCCTCGGTGATGGCCCGCGCGCCGTAGGCGATGCGCTTGCCGCCTTCCAGGTGCGGCTTGACCGCCGGATGGTGCTTGAACCGCTGGAACTCGTCGAACGGCGACATCCAGGGGTTCTTGTAGTTGAGGTGCACCACGTAGCCGATGGACACGTAGTTGTCCCCGAAGTGGTACATGAAGCTGCCGCCGCCGGTCTTGTCGTCCAGCGGCCAGCCGGTCGTGTGCTCGACCAGGCCCAGCTGGTGTTTCTCGGGCGGCACCTGCCACAGTTCCTTGATGCCGATGCCGAACTTCTGCGGCGACTTTCCGGCCGACAGGTCGAACTTGGCGATCAGCTGCTTGGCCAGCGAGCCGCGCACGCCCTCGGCGATGAACACGTACTTGCCGTGCAGCTCCATGCCCGGCTGGTAGTCGGGCTTGTGGTGGCCGTCCTTGGCGATCCCGACCACGCCGACCACGACGCCCTTCAGCGAGCCGTCGTCGTTCCAGACCATGTCCGAAGCCGCGAAGCCCGGATAGATCTCGACGCCCAGTTCCTCGGCCTGGGCCGCCAGCCAGCGCGAGAGGTTGCCCAGCGAGCCGATGTAGCAGCCGTGGTTGTGCATGAACGGCGGCATGGCGAACATCGGCAGGGCCATGTCGCCCTGCGGGCCCAGCAGCCGGAAGCGGTCGGTCTTGACCGGGGTCTCCAGCGGCGCGCCGCGTTCCTTCCAGTCGGGGAACAGCTCGGCCAGGCCCTTGGGGTCGATCACCGCGCCCGACAGGATGTGGGCGCCGACCTCGGAGCCCTTTTCCAGCACCGCCACCGAAACCTCGGTCCCGGCCTGCGCCGCCAGTTGCTTGAGTCGGATGGCGGCCGAAAGGCCCGCCGGTCCGCCGCCGACGATGACGACGTCGTATTCCATCGACTCGCGTTCGAGCTCTTCGCTCATTGAGGTCTCCCGCCCGGGCGCACTCTGCCCGCGTTCTTTGCTGTTTGAGTCGAAGCTTATCGTGAGGTGACGCGGAGGTGGTCAAGAATAAACGAATGTTTTTTGCTGCGATGCAGCGTCAATCTTCAAGCGGCTGACGTGGCGGTGATCGGAGGATCGCGCTAAGAGACGGCATGGACCTCGCCGTCGATCCGCGCGCCGTGGAAAGCCTGCTCGCCTTCTGGGCCGACGCGGGCGTCGAGGCCTCGTACGCGGACGAGCCGATCGATCGCCTGGCCGAAGGCGCGGCGATGCTGCGCGCCCGCCGCGAGCCCCCGCCTCCGCCGCCCGTCGCCGCCGTCGTGGCTCCCGCCTTCGGACGCGGCCCGGACCTGGGCGCCGCCGTCGCCGAGGCCACGGCCCTGGCCGCCGCCTGCGCCGACCTGCCCGCCCTGGCCGCCGCCATCGCCGCCTTCGACGGCTGCCCGCTGAAGACCCAGGGCGCGCGCCAGGCCGTGGTGTCGCGCGGCCCGGCCGACGCGCCGCTGATGATCATCGGCGAGGCCCCCGGCGCCGACGAGGACCAGCAGGGCGCGCCTTTCGTCGGCCGCGCCGGCCAGTTGCTGGACCGCATGCTGAAGGCCGCCGGCCTGCTGGACCGCGCCTTCGTCACCAACACCGTGTTCTGGCGTCCGCCCGGCAACCGCACGCCGACCCCGCAGGAGCAGGCGATCTGCGCGCCGTTCCTGGAGCGGGCGATCCAGCTGGTCCAGCCCAAGATCCTGCTGCTGGTGGGCGGCGCCTCGGCCAAGAGCCTATTGAAGCGCGAGGAAGGCATATTGTCGCTGCGCGGCCGGTGGTTCGAGTGGACCTCCGCCGACGGCCAAACCGAGCTTCCGGCCTTGCCCACCTTGCATCCGGCGTTCCTGCTGCGGAAGCCCGACGCCAAGAAGAAGGCCTGGGCCGACATGCTGACGCTCAGCGAAAGACTTGATCGCCCCGAGCGTCCCAACTAGAGATTCGGACGACCAGTTGAACGGGACGCGTCGGGGAGCCTTTCGGGGCAAGGGCGCGGAAACGCATTGCAGCTTCTAGCTCGCCCTCTGGCCGTTTTCTCGGCCTTCGTGTTTTGCCTCATGGCCGCTTTCAGCGTCGCCGTGAGCGCCCATGCCTCGGCGCTCGAGCCGCTGTCGGACGCCGACGCCCGCTTCTATCGCGCCGCCTTCGCCGCCGCCGACCACGGTGACTTCGACGCCGCCGAGGCCGCGGCCGCCAACGCCCGCGACCGCAGCCTGCGGGGCCGGCTGGAATTCACCAAGATCATGCACCCCAACGCCTATTCGGCCAGCTATGACGAGCTGACCGACTGGCTGGCCGCCTATGGCGACCAGGCCGGGGCCGACCGGGTCTACACCCTGGCGGTCAAGCGCAAGCCGGCCCGCGCCGCCGCCCCGAAAATCCCGGCCCTGTTCGTGGCCGGCGCCAAGGGCCCCGCCCCGGCCGACAAGGCCCGCGCCGCCCGCGAGGCCTATTATTCCGGCGACGTGAAGAAGGCCCTGACCCTGGCCCAGGCCGCGAGCGAGCCATGGATCGCCGGCCTCTCCGCCTTCCGCCTGCAGGCCTACGCCCAGGCCCGGACCTATTTCGAACGGGTCGCCGACGACGAGAACCAGGACGAATGGCTGCGCTCGGCCGCCGCGTTCTGGGCCGCGCGCTCGGCCGCCTCGGGCGGCCAGGCCCGCGATGTCGAGGACCTGCTCAGCACCGCCGCCCGCGCGCCCAACACCTTCTACGGCATGATCGCCGCCCGCCAGCTGGCCCTGTCCGGCCTGGCCCTGGCCCAGGACGACCCGATCGCCGCCCTCCTGACCAAGGTCTCGTACGAGGGGCCGGACGTGGACTCGCTGGCCCGCCTGCTGGCCGCCGATCCCCGCGCCCGCCGCGCCGCCGCCCTGGCCCAGATCGGCCGCTGGGCCGAGGCCGGCCAGGAGCTGCGCGCCGGCCTGTCCCTGGCCAGCGACAACCCCAAGGCCCGCGGCGACTGGACCGACCTGGCCCTGGCCCTCAACGAGAAGGCCCCGCTGAACGCCGGCCGCGCGGTCAAGCGCGTGGGCGGCGAGGACTACCCCCTGCCCCCGCTGGAGCCCAAGGGCGGCTTCACGATCGACAAGGCCATGGTCTACGCCCTGGTGCGCCAGGAAAGCCGCTTCGACCCCTACGCCATGTCGGGCGCCGGCGCCGTGGGCCTGATGCAGCTGATGCCGGTGGCCGCCGCCCGCGCGGCCGGCGACGACAAGCTGCTGGCCGACACCACGCCGCTGTTCGACCCCAGCTTCAACCTGCGCGTCGGCCAGGACTACTTCACCTGGCTGATGGACCGGGGCCTGCAGAGCCCCGACCTGTTCCGCGCCGTGGCGGCCTACAACGGCGGCCCGGGCACCCTGATCAAGACCCAGGAACAGCTCGGCGGCGCCGACTGCGACCCGCTGCTGCTGATCGAGAGCCTGCCGGCCCAGGAAACCCGCAACTACGTCGAGAAGGTCATGGCCTCGTACTGGACCTATCGCAAGCTGATGGGCGCCGAGACCAAGACCCTGGATGCGGTGGCCAGCGGCGCGCGGGTGATCGACTTCCGGCTGGATCAGTAAGGGCTGAAACCCTCTCTCATAGAGAGAGGGAGGGGCCCGCCGCCGCAGGCGGTGGGAGGGTGAGAGGTTTCACCGCCCACCAGCAAATCCAGAGCGGCCGAGGCGCTTCAAAGCGCTCCTGATTTCTGCCGCAGATACAACGGTCCACATGTCATCGTCGTCAGCGCTTTGCTCTGAGAGATTATAACCTCTCACCCTCCCACCGCTTCGCGGCGGGCCCCTCCCTCTCTCAAAGAGAGAGGGCGAGTTCGCTAGACCTTCAGTCGAACGGCCCTGGGCTTCAACCGCCCCAGCAGCGCCTTCAGCGGCTCGCCGCCGGGCTTGAAGCCGCCGGCCGCCTCGACGGCCTCGCGCGACGCCAGGACCGCCAGCGGACGCCCGAACAGACCCGGAGCCGCGATCCAGGCCGGCTTGCCGCCGCCGCCCGCCAGATGCGCCTCGACCGGCGTGCGCCAGCCCTCGGGCAGGACCAGGCCCTCGCCCAGCGCCAGGATCCAGGCGCTCCTGGCCGCCGCGCAGCCGGCCGCCAGCCGCGCCCCGGCGTCGCCGTCGGCGCGCACCACCTTCGCCCCGCTGTCCTCGGCGATGTCGAGGGTGGCGTCGGTCGAGCCGGCGTCGGCGAACACCACCGCCTTGACCAGGCCGTCGACGGCGGCGGGCACCAGCAGGGGCAGGACGTGCACCAGGCGCGCGGCGCTGTTGCGGGTCGGCAGGACGACGGTGATCATGCGCCCTGCTTCCGATCCGGCGCGACGCCGGTCAAGCCGAGACTTGCCCGGACAAGACTTTGGACGGCGAAGCATGGCATAGCCCGTCCATGATCCCCGCCAAGACCTATGCCGCCTTCCTGTTCGACATGGACGGGACCGTGCTCGATTCCATCGCCGTGGCCGAACGGGTGTGGGGCGACTGGGCGCGCCGCCACGGCCTGGACGTCGAGGCCTTCCTGCCCACCATCCACGGCGTGCGGGCCGAGGAGACCATCCGCCGCCAGAACCTCGCCGGGATCGACATCGCCCTCGAGACCCTGGCGATCCTGCGCGCCGAGGTCGCCGACGTCGAAGGCGTGATCCCAATCCCGGGGGCGGAAGCCTTCCTGCGCACCCTGCCCGCCGACCGCTGGGCCGTCGTCACCTCGGCCCAGCGCGAACTGGCCCTGCGGCGTCTGGAGGCCGCCGGCCTGCCGGTTCCCGCCGTGCTGATCACCGCCGAGGACGTGTCGCACGGCAAGCCCGCCCCGGACGGCTACGCCCTGGCCGCCCGGCGGCTGGGTGTGGCGGCCGAAGCCTGCCTGGTGTTCGAGGACGCCCCCGCCGGCCTGCTGGCGGGCGAGGCGGCCGGCGCCGACGTGATCATGATTACCGCCACCCACCGCCACCCGCTCGACCTGGACCATCCGGCCATCGCCGACTATTCGGGCGTCCGGGTCTCGGCGGCGGCGGACGGCCTGCGCCTGGCCCAGGCCTAGAACAGCGACAGCTGATCCCCGGCCTTGGGCGGCACGGCGAACTGGGTCAAGTCCAGCGGAGGCAACTTGCGGTCCAGGCCGAACTTCGCCCGCGCCAGGTGGAACCTCTGGCTCATCACCTGGGCGACGGGCCCCTCGCCCGTCATCCGCTTGCCCCATTCGGAGCTGTAGGCCGCCCCGCCGCGCATCTGGCGGACCAGGGACATCACCCGCCGGGCCCGGTCGGGATGCTCGGCCGCCAGCCATTCCTCGAACAGGTCCTTGATCTCCAGCGGCAGGCGCACGGCGACATAGCCGGCCGTGGTCGCCCCGGCCGCGGCGGCGGCCTCCAGCACGCCTTCCATCTCGTGGTCGTTCAGCGACGGGATCGAGGGGGCGAACATCACCGTGGTCGGCACGCCCGCCGCCGCCAGCTGGCGCACGGCGTCGATCCGCCGCCCGGGCGTCGAGGCCCTGGGCTCCATGCTGCGCGACAGACGGTGGTCCAGGCTGGTGATCGACACCGCCGCCCGCGCCAGCCCCGCCTGGCCCATCGGCCCCAGGATGTCGAGATCGCGGGTGATCAGGTTCGACTTGGTGATGATCGTGAACGGGTGGCGGAAGCGGGCCAGCGTCTCGATCACCGCCCGCGTCACCCGCAGCTGGCGCTCGTCGGGTTGGTAGGGATCGGTGTCGCCGCCGATATGGATCACCTTGGGGACGTATTTCGGCTTGGAGAGCTCGCGCTCCAGCAGCTTGCCCGCCTCGGGCTTGAAATAGATCTTGGTCTCGAAATCCAGGCCGGCCGAATGGCCCAGATAGGTGTGGGCCGGCCGGGCGTAGCAGTAGATGCAGCCGTGGCTGCAGCCGCGATAGGGATTGATCGAGCTTTCGAAGCCCACGTCGGGGCTGTCGTTGCGGGCGATGATCGTCCGCGACTTCATCGGCTGGAGCGTGGTGGCGATCTGGGCCGGTTCCTCCTCCTCGCCCCAGCCATCGTCGAAGGCCTCGCTGACCTGGGACTCGAAACGGCCCGTGCGATTGGACTTGGCCCCGCGCCCCCGCGCCCCTTCCCTGAGACCGGCGGACGGCGGGTGACCGGGGAGATTGGCGGGAGCGACCATGGCCCGATCATGAACCGCCAACGAGAACAATTCAAGAACATAGACAACGACGACTGACGGGCGTCCGCGCGCCGGGGCTCCTTGCCCAAAGCGTCATCAATTGTTCAAAAACATCGCAGTTCGAAATCGAAGTCCGAGAAACCGGAACCCGCCCGGACGCCGCCCGGCGGGACAGTAGGCGACAAATCACGACGGTTTTCGAAACTTGCTAACAGCTAAGCTTTAACCTGCACCATTGCGGCTTCTCATATCCAATGCTAGCAAAACCGGAACTGGACCTGGGGTGAACACCCGGGAATGGTTCTGAAGAAGAGGTGGCGAGCTGGACATGACTTCCATGAACGCGAACCAAACCTCCACCCTGCCCCGCGACCAGACCCTGATGCTGGCGCGCCTGGTCACCGACGCCTCTCGCGCCTTCGATCGCGATCCCGACGCGGCGCGGGAGCTGATGCATCGCGCCAGCCAGCTGCTGGAAGCCGAGGTCCAGCGCCTGACCCGCGACCAGCAGACCGGCAAGCTGGCGCCCTGGCAGGTGCGGACGGCGACCGACTTCATCGACAGCAACAGCGACCGCAACCTGCAGGTCCGCGACGTGGCCGCCGCGGTCCGCCTGAGCCCCAGCTACTTCTCCCACGCCTTCAAGGAGAGCTTCGGCCAGTCCGCCAAGAGCTACATCATCGAGCGGCGCATCACCCGGGCCAAGCAGCTGATGCTGACCACGCACGACAGCCTGGCCCAGATCGCCCTGGCCTGCGGCTTCTCGGACCAGGCCCACTTCTGCCGGTCCTTCGGCGGGCTGGTGGGCCAGCCGCCCAGCCGCTGGCGCCGCAGTCGCCAGGAGCGCCCCACGGACCTGTCCGCCCTGGCCGCCTGAAGACCCGCCGTCGGCCGCGCCTCTTCGCCCTCGCCTCTTGTTCGCGCCGCGCCACGCCCCAGATTTGAGTCTCCTAGAGGAGATCGACTTGTCTTCACCGTTCCAGGGGCATGAGGTCGAAGCGCGGCTGCGGCCCGCCGCCAGCGCCTACGCCTTCGACCTCGATCACGCCCTGTCCAGCGTCGTCGCCCTGGAGTCCAAGGTCCCGGCCGACGCCTTCACCGCGCGCATCCTGGGAACCGAGCGGCTGGGGAACGGCGTGGTGATCAGCGAAGGCGGCCTGGTGCTGACCATGGCCTATCTGATCACCGAGGCCAGCGAGGTGGTGCTGACCCTCAACGACGGCCGGCGCGTCCACGCCCACGTGCTGGGCTTCGACGGCCAGACGGGACTGGGCCTGGTCCAGGCGCTGGAGCCCCTGGGCCTGCCGGCGCTGCGCCTGGGCACCTCAAAGGTCCTGGAGCCGGGCAGCCCGGTGATCATCGCCGGCGCCGGCGGACGCGCCCACGCCGCCGCCGGCCGCGCCCTGACCCGCATGCCCTTCGCCGGCTATTGGGAATACCTGCTGGACGAGGCGATCATCACCGAGCCGGCCCATCCCCACTGGAGCGGCGCGGCCCTGATCGGTCCCAAGGGCGAACTGGTCGGCGTCGGCTCGCTCAGCCTGTCGGGACAGTCGCAGGACGGCGTGGCCAAGCCCATGAACATGTTCGTCCCCGCCGAACTGCTGCCGCCGATCCTGGACGACCTGGCGCGCGGCAAGCCGGCCCATCCGCCCCGCCCCTGGCTGGGCGTCTTCGCCCAGGAGACCGAATCCCAGGTCATCCTGGTCGGCGTGTCGCCGGGCAGCCCCGCGTCCCGCGCCGAACTGCGGGCCGGCGACCTGATCCTGGCCGTCGACGGCGACGAGGTCTCGGACCTGACCGAGTTCTACACCGCCCTCTGGGACCAGGGCCCGGCCGGCGTCACCATCGCGCTGCGCATCCAGCGCGAGCAGGACGTGTTCGAGGTCGAGATCCGTTCGGTCGACCGCAACGCCCTGCTGAAGAAGCCCCGCCTCAACTAACCGGGCCGCCGGGCCGGCCAAGCTCGCGCGGCCGCCGATCCTCCTGGATTCCGTTCTCGCCCCACCCGGCGTCGCCCCCTCGACGACGTCCGCCGGCGCACGTCCGTGCAACCGCACGAAACCACGCTCGCGATTGTTGAATGTTATGGCTTGTACGACAAATCGCGCCGGTTTAATAAAACAAGTTAATTAAAGTGTGTTTCCCGACGCAGGGACGGCGACTGACCGCCCAACCCCGCGTCGAGACGAAAACACCGGCGAGCACAGCCCAAAAGGGCGTGCTGATTTGGGAGAGGGAACGTGAACAAGAAGAAGATGTTGCTGGTCTCGACCGCGACGATGGTCTGGGCGACCGGCCTGCTCGTGGCGTCGGCGCAGGCCCAGACCAGCGGGGGCGCGACCAAGGATTCGCCCGAAGAGATTTCCGAGGTCATCGTCGTCGGCCAGCGCAAGGCCCTCCAGACGGCGCAGGACCTGAAGAAGAACTCCGAGCAGATCGTCGATTCGATCACCGCCGTGGACATCGGCGGCCTGCCCGACCGCTCGGTCACCGAGGCGCTGCAGCGCATCCCCGGCGTGACCATCGGCCGGACCAACCAGCCCCGCGACGTCGACCGCCTGAACGCCGAAGGCTCGGGCATCCAGATCCGAGGCCTGACCTGGGTCCGCTCGGAACTGAACGGCCGGGACGCCTTCTCGGCGCGCGGCGGCCGGGCCATCTCGTGGGAGGACGTGACCCCCGAACTGTTCTCGGGCGTGGACGTCTACAAGAACCCGTCGGCCGACATCGTCGAGGGCGGCCTGGGCGGCACGGTGAACCTGCGCACCCGCATGCCGTTCGACAGCAGCAAGCGCCAGCTGGCCTTCTCGGCCGACTACACGCGCGGCGACCTGCGCAAGGAAGGCACGCCGTCGGGCAGCTTCCTCTACAGCGACCGCTTCGACACCCCCGACGGCGGCGAGTTCGGCGTGCTGCTGAGCGTGTCCAGGTCCAAGCTGAAGACCGCGGTCAACACCATCGCCGTCGACCCGTACGACGCCCACGGCGTCGGGGTCCAATCGTCCTACGACGGCGGCGACACGTTCAACTTCAACGGCGACAACTCGATCGCCGGCCAGCCGCTGTCGCGCGTGTTCGTGCCGGTCGGCGTGCAGTACCGCAACAACCTGCAGGACCGCGAGCGCGAGGGCTACAATCTGGCCTTCCAGTACCGGCCCAACGACAACCTCGAACTCTACCTGACCCTGTTCCGCACCGAGGCCAAGCAGACCTTCCAGGACCGTTTCGCCCAGACCTCGGCCTGCTGCTCGGCGACCAACAACCAGTCGTTCGTCGTGGGCCCGGCCGCCGGCACGGCGTTCACCTACGACGCCGACGGCAACTTCCTGAAGGGCCAGCTGGTCGACGGCGGCGGCGGCGGCAACGGCGTGTCCAACTCGTTCCTGCTGAACCTGGGCACCCGCTACGGCGTGGTCGAGGACAACACCAACGACATCTCGACCGGCTTCAGCTGGACCAACGACCGGTTCCTGGTGACCGGCGACCTGCAGTACATCTACTCGCACCGCGAGGGCACGGACCTGACGGTGTACAACACCGTCACCCTGCCGGGCGGCTTCGGCCTGGACCTGACCGGCGACATGCCGAAGATCACGATGGCCAACGCCACCAGCACACCCTCGCTGTTCAACCTCTACGCCGCGATGGACCACATCGACGACAACGACGCCCGGGAATACGCGGGCAAGTTCGACGTCACCTACAGCTTCGACGACGACTCCTTCATCAAGGACGTCAAGGTGGGCGTCCGCGCCACCTCGCGCGACGCCACCTCGCGCGACGCCGGCTACAACTGGAACCTGATCTCGGCGCCGTGGGCCACGCGGGTGACCGCGACGGCCGACAAGTACACCCAGCACCAGGACACGGTGGCCTTCGACAACTTCTTCAAGGGCGACCTGTCGGTTCCCGGCCTGATCCTGCCGGCCTTCGATCTCGCGAAGAGCCCGACCGAGCTCTACAAGTACCTGAACGAGGTGGTCTGGAACGGGCCGATCCCCGGCGGCGGCCCGGCCTATAACGACGGCGAGTACGGCTACTATCCGCCGGGCGGCCCCAACGGCACGATCCCGTCGTGGTCGCCGGCGGGCGGAACCTACAGCCCGTTCAAGCAGGGCACCATGATGAGCTACACGCCCATCTGGGCCCGTCCGAGCGGCGACATCAGCTACTGGCGTCCGCTGGGCGACGTGAACGCCGCCTTCGGCAACTCCGGCGGCCGCGGCGTCAACCGCCAGTGGGAAGACACCCTCGCGCTCTACGGCAAGGTCCGCTTCGGCAGCGACCTGGACGCCAGCTGGGGCGGCGAGCAGATGAGCTGGGACGGCAACTTCGGCCTGCGCGTCGTCAAGTCCAAGGTCGAGGGCCACGGCTACGGCACGGTCGGCTATATCGACCCGGGCCAGAAGCGGTTCGCCTCGTCCACGGCAGCCGCCAAGATCGACTTCGCCGACGGCCAGCCCTTCACCTCGGTCGGCGGCAGCGAATACACCGACGTCCTGCCCAGCCTGAACCTGCGCCTGAAGGCCAGGCCCAACGTCTTCCTGCGGTTCGCCGCGTCGAAGAACATCGTGCGGCCCGACTTCTACCAGCTGGACCCGTCGGTCAACATGTCGGCCACGCTGCAGTCGCGCAACGCGACGGTGGCGGACAACATCATCAACCCGGTCACGGGCGCGCCCTACACCCAGGCCCAGCTGGACACCGCCGCGGCCGGCGGCTCGGCCGTGCAGTACCACACGGACGTCGCCTTCGGCTTCTACTCGGGCAATCCGAACCTGAAGCCGATGCGCGCCAATTCGTACGACCTCTCGGGCGAATGGTACTTCCAGGGCGGCGGCATGGTGTCGGTGGGCGTCTTCCGGAAGGACGTCTACGACTACATCCAGTCCGCCCAGACCTTAATGACCGTCACCAAGGACAACGGGGAGTCGGTCCAGGCCGTCGGCACCGTGCCCCAGAACATGGGCCACGGCAAAATCTCCGGCGTGGAGATGCAGTATCAGCAGTTCTTCGACTTCCTGCCGGGTCCGCTGGCCGGGCTGGGCACGGAGCTGAACGCGACGATCCTGGACAGCAAGGGCACGCAGAACGCGTCCAGCAGCGTGACCGACTCGTCGCAGATCATCGCCTCGAAGCTGGACCTGCCGCTGGAGCAGCTGTCGCGCTACACCTACAACGCGACCCTGCTCTACAGTAAGTACGGCATCGACGCCCGCCTGGCCTACAACTGGCGCTCGCGCTACCTGATGAGCGCCTCGGCCTCGAACCTGATGGTCCCGGTCTATGCCGACGACTACGGCCAGCTGGACGGCTCGCTGCTGTACTCGGTGACCCCGCGGATCAAGGTGGGCGTCCAGGGCGTGAACCTGCTCAACGCCAAGACCGTGCTGGAGATGGACCAGCGGGATTCCTGGTACCTGGGCACGCAGGGGAACTTCTCCAAGTCCCTGGTCGCCAAGCACAGCTGGTCGGTGAGCGATCGACGTCTGTCGTTCATCGTCCGCGGGACTTTCTAGTCCCCAGCTGATCTTCTGCTCCAAAGCGGCCCCGCCGGCGCCACGCCGGCGGGGTTCGACTCAAACGAGACCAAGCAGGCGCCCATGGGAAACCCCGGGAAAATCTCGCACCTCGTGATCGTCGGCGGCGGCACGGCCGGATGGATGTCGGCCGCCTTCTTCTCCAAGGTCTTCACGCCCCAGCAGATGAAGATCACCCTGGTGGAGTCGGCCGAGATCGGCACGGTGGGCGTCGGCGAGGCGACCATCCCGCCGATCACCTTCTTCAACGAGGTGGTGGGCGTCGACGAAGGCCGGATGCTGGCGGCCACCGAAGGCTCGTTCAAGCTGGGCATCGAGTTCGTCGGCTGGGGCGACCCCGCCGGGCGCTACATGCACCCCTTCGGCAACTACGGCACGCCGATGGACGGCGTGTCGTTCCACGCCTACTGGCTGCGCGCGCGCAAGCACGGCTACAAGGCCGAGCTCCACGAGTTCTCGCTCAGCGACCTGGCGGCCAAGGCCGGCAAGTTCGACTGGCGCTCGGAAGATCCCCGCGATCCCCGCTCGGCCATGGCCCACGCCTATCACTTCGACGCCTCGCTCTACGCCAAGCTGCTGCGCGAGGTCGCCGAGGAGCGGGGCGTGCGGCGGCTGGAGCGGACCATCCGGGGCGTGACCCTGGACCCGCTGGACGGCACGATCGCCGCCCTCGCCCTCGACGACGGCGAGACCCTGGCCGGCGACTTCTTCATCGACTGCTCGGGCTTCCGGGCTCTGCTGATCGGCGGTGCGCTGGGCGTGGGCTACGACGACTGGTCGAACTACCTGCCGGCCGACCGCGCCGTCGCCGTCCCGTCGGCGCGGTATGAGGACCCCATCCCCTACACCCGCGCGATCGCCGACAAGGCCGGCTGGCGCTGGCGCATCCCGCTGCGACACCGGACCGGCAACGGCTATGTCTATGTCAGCGACCACATCGGCGACGACGAGGCGGCCGACGTCCTGCTGGCCAGCCTGGCGCGCGAGCATCCCGACAACAAGGTCCTGGCCGACCCGCGCTTCCTGCGGTTCGCCACCGGCCGGCGCAAGGCGTCGCGCTTCAAGAACTGCGCCGCCATCGGCCTGTCCAGCGGCTTCCTGGAACCCCTGGAGTCGACCTCGATCCACCTGATCCAGCACGGCCTGATCAAGCTGGCCGGCAGCTTCCCCCTGGCCAAGGACGATCCGGCCGCCGCGGGGATCTACAACCGGATCATGGGCGAGGAGATGGAGCAGATCCGGGACTTCCTGATCTACCACTACCACGCCAACGGCCGGGTCGGCGAACCGCTGTGGGACCGGCTGCGCCACATGCCCGTGCCGGATTCGCTGCGCGAGAAGATGGAGCTGTTCCGCACCCGCGGCGCGACGATCTTCCCCAACCAGACGATCTTCCAGGAGCCGAACTGGCTGGCGATCATGATCGGGCAGTCCGGGGAGCCGGAAGCCTACGACCCGCTGGCCGACCTGATGGACGAGCGCCTGCTGGCCGAGCGTCTCCATCATCTGCGCGTCGCCTGCCATCAGGCCGCCGCCCGCATGCCCAGCCACGCCCGCGCGCTCGAACGCTTCGCCGTCGACAGCCGTAAGGCCACGGCCGACGCCCCGGCCGCCTAGGCGTCGCGTCGCACGGCGCGACCCGGGTCGTTTCGCCCCTCGAAGGGTTGAGGCTGGTCCCGGAACCTAAGCGGAGCCATACGCGTTCACCATGCGGTGGACGTCCCCGCTTTCCCCGCTTTCAAGGTGTTACGGGATCACTTCGCTCCGACGTCGCTGCGGGCGCCAGCGATCCTGAAATGGTGGGTGACGATGCGACGACCGGAAACGGCGAAGAACTGGTCCTTCCGATCCTTCGTCCACAACCTGAGATCAGCACGGCATGCTGATCGTAAGCGCCTCGCCAAACGCATCCAGGCCTACTATCAGCGCACCTGCCACGACGGCAGCAGCACGGACTCCTTCTGGGCTCAGATCGACGATGGTCCGCGCGGCGATGCGCACCGTGTGCTGTTGAGCGGAACGACCGCCGAGGTCGCCGCCCTGCTGGCCAATCCGGCCGGCAATTCCCTCTTCTACGGCTTCGAAAGTCTGTACGCGGAGCAGAACCAGAGGCTCCGGAGCGACCCGAAATACCGCGCCGCCGACATCCAGCAGACGAGCGACCACCTCCTGACCCTGGCCTCCGCGCTCGGCGCCCCGGCTTCTGACGTGCCGGCGGCGGTCGAGGCCGTCGCCGGGGCCTTCGGCGCCCCCCTTGCCTTCCCCAACCCCTATCCGAACGAGATCGGCGTGGAGAGCCCGCGGGGGATCATCTCCTACCGCCCCCTCCAGGCCATCTACCAGGCCAAGCGGCTGCAGCACCACGGCGCCGCGTCGGCGCTGGAGATCGGCGCGGGCCTCGGCCGCACCGCCTACTACGCCCACCAGCTCGGGATCACCGACTACACCATCGTCGACCTGCCCCTCACCAACGTCGCCCAGGCCTACTTCCTGGCCGTGACCCTGGGCGAGGACGTCGTGAGGCTGCACGGCGAGCCGGGGTTCGAACGGCGCGGCGGCGTCCGGATCGCGCCGCCGTCCTGGCTGGCCGCCAGCACCGACCATTTCGACGTCGTCCTGAACGCGGATTCCATGACCGAAATGTCCATAGGAACCGCCCGCGACTATCTCGACCAGATCTCCGGCCGCTGCCGCGTCTTCCTGTCGATGAACCAGTCGATCGACCACGCCATCAACCCGTTCTCGATGGCGCAACTCTTCGCCGAGCGGGATTGGCGGGCCGACAGCTCCCCCTACCCGATGAGGCCGGGATATTTCGAAGAGGTCGTGGACCTGTCGGCCGTCGCGCCGGTCGCCGCCCCGGACTTGCGAGCCGTGGAAGCTTGAAGGCGATGAAGGGAGGTGGAGGCCCGGCCCGGAATCGAACCGGGGTGCACGGATTTGCAATCCGCTGCGTCACCACTCCGCCACCGGGCCATCCGGGTCAACGCAAGGAGCGTCGGCGAAGAGGTCGGTTCGAATACAGGAGCCCGTCGGCCTAGGCAATGGCCATGATGGCTGGGTTCAACAGGTCTTTTCCAGCAGCAGCGCCTTGGTCAGGAACGCCTGGTCGCTCGCGGCCACGCTCAACCCCGCCGCGCCAAACAGGGCCGGCAGGTCGGTCTCGGCGTAGGTCGAGTAGTAGGGCTCGTGGAAATAGGCCGGAAAGGCCTCCAGCAGGCGCGACAGGTCCGGCTCGTCGGCCGGCTGCACCGAATCGGCGAAGGCCAGCACCCCGCCGGGCTTGAGCACCCGGGCGATCTCGGCGGCCACGACAGGGCGCACCCGGGGCGGCAGTTCGTGGAACAGGTAGACGCAGGTCACCGCGTCCAGGCTGGCGTCGGCGAACGGCAAGGCCTCGGCGTTGGCCTGGACCCCGCCCCGGCCCGAGCGGCTGCGGGCGGCGGCCAGATAGGCGCGCGACAGGTCCAGGCCCGCGATGGCGGCCCGCGGGAAGGCCGCGCCGAGATCGCCGAGGAACGCGCCCGACCCGCAGGCCAGGTCGACCAGCTTCAGCCCGCGCTGGTCCTTGCCGCGCCAGTGGCGCGCCAGCAGCGACAGGGCCCGGCGGCGCATCGCCCCGGCCGCGCCGGAGAACAGCGCCTCGACCTGGGCCTCGTAGCGCCGGGCGCTGGCGTCGGTGAACCAGCCGCCGGACTGGAAGTGGAAATTCTGCCGGTAGTAGTTGGGATAGCCTTCGCTCTCGGGCGTTTCGCGCACCTCGACGCCGTCGCCCCGGCGACGGCGCTGGTCGACGGCGCGGGCGTCGGCGATCACGTCGAGCGCCTCGCGGAAGGCCTCGGCCGGATTGCCCGAACCGCCGTCGAACGGCGGATAGAGGCCGGCGGCCACGTCGGCGGCGTCCTTCTCGAACGCGGCCAGATAGGCCTTGCGCAGCCGGGCGGTCGAGACCGGCGGCCCCTGCGGCTGGAACTTGACCTTGGCTTCGCCCCGGGTCGGCTGGGCCAGGGCGCGCGTGACGCTCCCGGCGGCGGTCCACCAGGCGGCCTTGACCGCCGCCTTGGCGCGCTGGCTGGCGCCGTCCAGGGCGAAGGCGCTCCGGCTCTTGGGAACGTCTTCCCGGGGTTCGCCCGCCTTGCCGGATCGTTCGTCCAATGGGCCTCTCCCAGATGGTCGCTCCGGACGGCCGAAACCGTCCTAGCGCGAGAACACCCCCACCAGCTCAATATGCGGCGACCACAGGAACTGGTCCACCGGCAAGACCCGCTCCAGGCGGAAGCCGGCGTCGACCAGGATCTTGGCGTCGCGGGCGAAGGTGGCGGGGTTGCACGACACGCCGACCACGCGGGCCACCTTGGACTTGGCGATCTCGACGTGCTGCTCGAAGGCCCCGGCGCGGGGTGGGTCCAGCACGGCCACGTCGACCTTGTTCAGCTCGGTCGACAGCATCGGCCGGCGGGTCAGGTCGCGGGCCTCGGCGGTGATCGCCTTCAGGCCCGTCGCCGTGCCCAGCGCGCCCTTCAGGGCCGCGATGGCCGGGGCGGAACTGTCGGCGGCGTGGACGCCGGCGATCTCGGCCAGGCGGAAGGTGAAGGTGCCCACGCCGCTGAACAGGTCGACGACCTTCGACGCGCCCTGGGCCGCCTCGACCGCGAAGTCGACCATGGCCTTCTCGGCCTGGGGCACGGCCTGCAGGAAGCTGCCGGCCGACAGGGAGACGATGGCCGGGCCCAGCTTCACCATCGGCTGGCGGGCCATGTAGATCATCTCGCCGGCCATGGTGACCCGGGCGAAGTCGTACTCGCCGGCGATCATCGCCGCGCGCACCCGGGCGTCGGCCGACAGGCCGCCGCTCTTGGCCTCGACGCCGGTGATGTCGATGTCCAGGCCCGTGGCGGTCAGGGTCACGTGCAGGGTCGGGGCCGACTTGGGATGCTCCAGGAACGGCGCGGCCAGGCGGGCCAGGCTCGGGAAGGCCGCCACCAGCTTGGGATGGGTCACCGGGCACTGCTCGATGCGCACCAGGTTCCACGAGCGGCGCTCCTTGAAGCCCAGCCGCGCCCCGCCCTTCCCGCCCCGGGCGTGCAGGGCGACGCGGCGGCGCGAAGCCGGCGGCGAGGCGAAGGTCGGCAGGATCTCGGTCTCCAGTCCTTCGCGGGCCAGCTGGAACCGCACCTGGTCGCGCTTCCACTCCAGATACGGCGCGGCGTCCCAGTGCTGGAAGGCGCAGCCGCCGCAGACCCCGAAATGCGGGCACGGCGGGGCCACGCGCTCGGGGCTGGGCTCCAGCACCTCGACCAGTTCACCGCGGGCGCCGGCCATTTCGGCGGTGATCAGCTCGCCGGGCAGGGTCAGGGGGACGAAAGAGCCCTCGGCGATGCCGTCGCCCTGGGCGCCGACCGCCTGGATCCTCAGTTCACGCATAGAAAGTCCAATTCGCGGGGCGGAACCTTCACCGGGTCCGGCCATTTCAGGTGGTGATTTTGGGGACGCGGACGCCCGCCATGCCCGCGCCACGATCGACGCCGACAAGCTTTCGGACGCTCAATAGCGCATTCGAAGCGAATGCGCGTGAACGAAGATGAACGGGTCGCTCAACAGCCGTTCATCAAGGACTTGGCAGTTTACGTCGGAAAGGCGGGTCCCAGCATCGGCGCGGACTCGGTCGGAGGAGTTTTCAAGATGTTCAAGACCGTTCTCGGCGTCGCCGCCGCGGCCACCCTGGTCGGCGCGCTGGCCCCGACGATGGCCTCGGCCCAGGCCTACGGCGCCTATGGCTCCGGCGGCGCCTATGCCGGCGGCGGCAACTACGACAGCAACGGCTACTACTACGATCCCTGCCGCCGCAGCACCACGCAGCGCGGCACGGGCGGCGGCCTGGCCGGCGCCGGCATCGGCGCGGCGATCGGCAGCGGCGTGGCCGCCAAGGGCGCCCGCACCGAAGGCGCCGTGCTGGGCGGCCTGCTGGGCGCCATCGCCGGCTCGGCCATCGGCCGCAACTCGGCCGCCTGCAGCCCGGGCGCCAACCCGCCTCCGCCCCCTCCCCCGACCTACGGCCAGGGCGCCTACAACAGCTACGACCAGGGCTATGACGAGCGCTACGGCGGCGGCCGCTACGAGGACAGCCGCTACGGCGACCGTCGCGACGGCTACACCTCGGAGTCCGAGCGCGCCTATGGCGTGGCCGACAGCAAGTCGGACGCCAACGGCTGCACTCTGGCCGAAAGCCCGATCTACCTGCCCGACGGCCGCACCCAGAAGCGCTTCGTCCGCGTCTGCCCGGACGCCTCGGGCCGCTACCAGGTCGTCGACTAAGACACCCGATTTCTCATTCGATCATCTTGGGGCCGTTCACCTAGAGGTGGACGGCCTTTTCTTTGCGCCTTCAAAAAAACCGCTCATCCCGGCGAATGCCAGGATGAGCGGTTGAAAACCTAGCCCTTCACCGCCCACAGCAGGTGCTCGACCTGTCCGTCGCCGCCGGTGATCGGGCTGGGGGCCACGGCCTTGACCGTCCACCCCGCCGCCTCGACGAAGGCCCGGACCTGGGCGATGCAGTCGGCGATGACCTCGGGGTCCTTCACCAGGCCGCCCTTGCCCACCCGGTCGCGGCCGGCCTCGAACTGCGGCTTGATCAGGGTCACCAGGTCCGCGCCCGCCGCCGCCAGGTCCAGGGCCACCGGCAGGCATTTCTCCACCGAGATGAAGCTGACGTCGCTGACCACCAGGCCCGGCGTCTCGTCCAGATGGCCCTCGTCCAGCGTCCGGGCGTCGACGCCCGACAGGTCGACCACGCGCGGGTCGGCGGCGAGGCGCGGATGCAGTTGCTCGCGGCCGACGTCGACGGCGTAGACCTTAGCCGCGCCCTTCGACAGCAGCACCTCGGTGAAGCCGCCGGTCGAGGCCCCGACGTCCAGGGCGATCCGGCCTTCGACCGCGATCGGCCAAAGGTCCAGCGCATGCGCCAGCTTCAGGGCGCCGCGCCCCACCCAGGGGTGGGCGGCGACCCCTTCCAGCACGGCGGTCTCCTCGATCTCCTGCGAGGGCTTGGTCACGACCTTGCCGTCGGCCTTGACGGCCCCGGCCTCGATGGCGGCGCGGGCCTTGGCCCGGCTATCGAACAGGCCGGTCTCGACCAGCAGGATGTCGGCGCGTTTGCGTGTCATCCGGGGGCTGTAGCACGACTTGCGGAGCGGACGCCCTTGGGTTCACAGTGATCACTGATCACCGACGCACCCTAGACGTCGGGACAGGGAACCCAAAAAGGGGGAAACGCATGATGTCCAGACGCGAAGGCCTGGTGGCCGGCGCCGCCACGATCGCCGCCGCCGCATCCGACGCCGCAGCCAAACCCGCCGCCTCCGCGCCCTGGGCGCCCGACGCCGTCGAGATCGCCGGCCGTATCCGCCGCAAGGAGGTCAGCGCCCTGGAGGTGACCGAAAAGGCCGTGCGCGACGCCGAGGCGCTGAACCCCAAGCTGGGCTTCCTGGTCACGCCGGACTTCGACCGCGCCATCGACAAGGCCAAGCGGCTGGACGCGGCAACGGCCCCGCCGGCCGCCCCCTTCGCGGGCGTGCCGTTCCTGGTCAAGGACCTGGACGACTATGTGGGTCTGCCCACCTACAGCGGCTCGCGCGCCATGCTGCGCAACCCGCCGGCGAAGACCCAGCCGGCCTATATCGACTGCTTCGACAAGGCGGGGCTGATCGTCATCGGCAAGTCGTCGACGCCGGAATACGGCTTCCTGCCCACCACCGAGCCGGAAGGCTTCCCGCCGACCCGCAACCCCTGGAACCCGGAACGGTCCAGCGGCGGATCGTCCGGCGGCGCGGCCGTGGCGACGGCGGCCGGGGTGGCGCCCTTCGCCCACGCCAGCGACGGCGGCGGCTCGATCCGCATCCCCTCGTCCAACTGCGGCCTGTTCGGGCTGAAGGTCTCGCGCGGCCGCCAGGTCCCCGGCCGTGAGCCCATGCGCGGCGTCGACCTGTCGGTCGCCCACTGCGTCAGCCGCAGCGTCCGCGACAGCGCCACCCTGCTGGCCGCCACCGAGCGCCACGGCGCCGACCAGGTGTTCCCGCCCGTCGGCCTGGTGACCGGCCCCGACACGCGCCGGCTGCGGGTCGGCCTGGTGGTCAACACCATGCTGGGCGCCCAGCCGAACGCCGAGGTCCGCGCCGCCGCCGAGAACGCCGGCAAGCTGATGGAATCGCTGGGCCACAAGGTCGAGCCGACGACCTGGCCGGTGGACGGGCCCGCCTTCGCCCAGAACTTCCTGGCGCTGTGGGCCAGCGGCGCGGCCGAGCTGGTCAACGCCGTCGCCCAGGCCATAGGCCGCAAGCCGGACGACAGCCTGCTGGAGCCCTTCACCCTGGCCATGGCCGAGCTGGTCGGCCAGATGCCGCCCGACGGCCTGCGCAAGGCCGTGGCCGATCTCCAGGCGGCCGGCCAGGCCTATGACCGCTGGCTCGACCGCTATGACGTGATCGTCTCGCCGGTCCTGGGTTCGCCGCCAGTCCCCCTGGGCTGGGTGTCCGGGACGGTCGACATCCCCCACCTGACCGAGCGCCTGAACGCCTATGTGGGCTACACCACCCTGCACAACGTGGCGGGCGCGGCGTCGATGAGCGTGCCGCTGCACTGGACGGCCGACGGGCTGCCGGTGGGCGTCCAGTTCGCGGGCCGGGCGGGGGCGGAGAAGACGCTGCTGCAGCTGGCCTACGAGCTTGAGGCGGCCCAGCCCTGGGCGGGGCGCAAGCCGCCCGTTAGCGCCTGATCCGCGGTCAGGCCCCGGCTTCGCGCCTGGCGCGCACGTCCCGCAGGATGTCGCGCACCAGGTCGAAGTCGATCGCGTCCAGCTTGCGGTAGCGGATGCAGCTCTTGCCGCAGTCGACGCCGGCCAGGCGGTCGGCGAACCGCGCCACAGCGGTCTGGCCGGCATAGAAGGCGATGTACTGCTTCTGGTCGTTGAAGGCGACGACCGGCGCGCCCGGCGGACCGTAGCCGGGCATGCCGTAGCTCATGCCTTCGGGCCAGCCGGCCAGCTCCTCGCGGCACAGGGCGCGTAGCCGCTCCAGGGCCGGCCGGCGCTCGTCGCCGACCTCGGCCATGAAGGCGTCGACGCTCGCCGCTTTCGACTGGACCATCGCCGCCTCCAGATAGAGGCGTTCGCCTATCCCTCGACGAACACCTTCTTCAGCTCGTTCTTCATGATCTTGCCGTTGGCGTTGCGCGGCAAGGTCTCGGGCCAGAACACCACCTTCACCGGCACCTTGAAGGCTGCCAGACGGTCGGCGACGAAGGCGCGCAGCTCGGCCTCGTCGGCGTGGGCGCCGGGCTTGAGGGTCACCACGGCCGCCGGCTCCTCGCCCAGGGTCTTGTGCGGGATGCCGACCAGGGCCGCGTCCATCACCGCCGGGTGGTCGTACAGAACGTTCTCGACCTCGACGCAGTAGATGTTCTCGCCGCCCCGGATCAGCATGTCCTTGGCCCGGTCGATGATGTAGCAGAAGCCCTCGTCGTCCAGCCGCGCCAGGTCGCCGGTGCGCACCCAGCCGTCGATGAAGGTCTGGGCGGTGGCCTCGGGCTTGTTCCAGTAGCCCTTCACCACCTGCGGCCCTTTGCACCACAGCTCGCCGACCTCGCCGATCGGCAGCTCGCGATACGGCGCCTCGACCGTCATGATCTTCAGGTCGGTGACCGGCACGGCCGGGCCGCAGCTGTCGGGACGGTTCTCGTAGTCCTCGGCCGAGTTGCTGGTCGCGGTGGCCGAGGTCTCGGTCATGCCCCAGCCGTTGCCCGGCAGCGACTTGGGCCAGATCTCCTTGATCTTGCGCACCAACTCGGGCGCCGAGGGCGCGCCGCCGTAGGCCACGGTCTCCAGCGACGACAGGTCGTAGTTGCCCCGGCTGGGATGCTCGATGATCTGCCAGGCGATGGTCGGCACCCCGCCCATCTGGGTCAGCTTCTCGTCCTGGATCAGCTGCATGGCCTTTTCCGGATCCCACTTGCGGATCATGGCCAGCTTGGCGCCGCCGAACAGCGACGGGTTCATCACCGCGAAGCAGCCGGTGGCGTGGAAGAACGGCACCGAGATCAGCGAGCCCTTCTGCGGCAGGCTGGGATCGGGCTGGGGCGGCGCCTCGCCGCGGCGCAGGAAGCTGCGGGCGCTGGCGGCGGCGGCGGCGAAGATGTTGCTGTTGACGGCGCGGTGGGTGGCCAGGGCGCCCTTCGGCTTACCCGTGGTGCCGGAGGTGTAGAAGATCGTCGCGTCGTCCTCGGGACCCAGGGCGATGGTCGACAGCGGCTTCTCGTCCAGCTTGATCCAGTCGTTGGGACAGCCGATCACGGTCTCCATCCGCTTGACGTAGGGATGGGCGATCTCCTCCCTGGAGCGGCTGACATAGACGCGCTTCAGGTCGGGGCAGTTGTCGAAGTGCTCGGCCAGGCGCTCGAAGCGCTCGACGTCCATGATCGCCACGGTCGCGCCGCTGTCGGTCAGGCCGTATTCCAGTTCCTGGCCGGTCCACCACGCGTTCAGCGGGGTCAGGATCGCGCCGATCGACAGGCCCGCATAGAAGGCCACCGGCCATTCGGGCAGGTTGCGCATGATCAGGGCGACCCGGTCGCCCTTCTTGACGCCGGCCGCTTCCAGCTCGGCGGCGAACACGGTCACGGCGCGGTAGAAGGCCTCGAAGCTGACCCGCTCGTCCTCGTGGACCAGATAGATCTTCTCGCCGTGCGCGCGGCCCATCATCAGGGTGTCGCGAAGCGTGGGCGGGCAGTTCTTCCAGACCCGGGTCTTCACGCCCCGGATGTCGATCTCCTCCATCTCGCCGGGCGAGCCGGGGGCGGTGATCATGGCGTAGGCCTGCTTCACCGACATGGCGGGCCAGGGGATCGAGGGGGTGGGCGCGCCAGTTGAAGCGGATGCGGCCTGGGTCATCGTTACTCTCCCGGTGTGTGGTCGCGCTTCGCTGGACGAGCACGTTTCCCCAGCGACAAAGCACAGCCCGAAGCGGGATGCAAACGTCTGTTCGAACATAAGGGAACAATGATTACTTAGAGGTCGATCTTCGCTGTGGAAGGAGCTCGTGACGACGCGACTTCGCGCTCTCACGCGGAAAGCCGCTGAGCTGATGGGGAGGCGCGGAGCGGGCCGGGCTTCGCCCGGAGACCGTGAGGTTGTGTTTGCGTTTCGGCTTGGCTCGACCGCTCCGCGGAACCGTTCTTCTCAAGGGACGGCGACTGAGGGCCTGTTTCATCCCGATCGACGTTCCCCCTCGGGCGGGCAGGATCAGGTCGCCCGGAAGGGGCCGTCGGCGACTCCGACTGATCCTGGAACAGGCCGGTTTGAACCTCCCGGCCCCGTCGACCCTTGCCGTCCAGCGTTCGCCCGTCCCGGGCCTTGAGACCTTCTGAGCCCCGCTTCCCGCAACGATCCGCCCGCCGGGCCGGCTCGGCCCCGCTCGGTTCCATCCCCATCGCCTGCTTGGGCCGGTACCAAGAGCCCTCCCCGTGATGGTGACGGGTCTGATTGTGCGGGAGGTTTCAATACTGGCGCGTCGGTGACGCTGCTTTTTCTTCAGGGCGTTGACGTTGCTGGTGTTTTCCTCGCCGCTGGCGGGGATAGACGCGGCTCGCTCCCGCGCGCGGGGACATGCCCTCGCGGCGTGTCCCCAAGTCCAGGCGCGGCGCTAGCTGATGGGGACACGCCGCAAGGGCATGTCCCCGGCCCGCGCTCGCCCCACCGCCCGTCATCCTCGGACTTGTTCCGAGGACCCCTGCTTCAGCCGCGAAGAAGGACGATCGATGGAGCGGCGAGATCGCGGCCTCCCCCAACCGACAAACCCGCCGACAGAGGGGGTCCTCGGAACAAGTCCGAGGATGACGGTTGAAAGGCGGGGCTCTTCACGCCGAAGGCCCGCCAAGCTGCGGCCTTGCCCCCCTCCCGGTATCGCCCTACCTCAGGTCCGCAAACCGGGAGTCGTCGAATGCGTCCGTGGATCTCCAGCCTCGCCCTCGCCGCCGCCCTGCTGGCGACCACGCCGGGCCTGGCCGCGCCGCTGCCCGTTCCTGTCGCCGCCGCGCCCGACGCGGCCCTGGCGGCGCGGCTGGACAAGGTGGTCGACACCGCCCTCGCCGAGCAGCGGCTGGTCGGGACGGTGGTGCTGGTCGCCCGCGACGGCAAGGTCGTCTACCACCGCGCCGCCGGCCTGGCCGACCGCGAGGCCGGACGTCCCATGAAGGAGGACGCGGTCTTCCGCTATTCGTCGGTCACCAAGCCCTTCGTCAGCATGGCGGTGATGAAGCAGGTCGAGGACGGCGTGCTGAACCTGGACGATCCGGTGACCAAGTGGCTGCCGGACTTCAAGCCGAAGCTGGCCGACGGGACGACCCCGGTCATCACGATCCGCCAGCTCCTGACCCACACCAGCGGCCTGACCTACGGCCTGGCCGAGCCGCCGTCGCACCCGTACCACACGCTGGGCGTCTCGGACGGCATCGACCTGTCCGGCGTCACCCTGGACGAGGACCTGCGCCGCCTCTCCCAGGCGCCCCTGGCCTTCCCGTCCGGCTCGGCCTGGCGCTATTCCCTGGCCATCGACGTCCTGGGCGCGGTGCTGGAGAAGGCGACCGGCAAGCCCCTGCCCCAGGTGGTGGCCGAGACCGTGACGGGGCCGCTGGGCCTGGCCGATGCCGGCTTCGTCGCCCGCGACCCGGCCCGGCTGACGGCCGCCTATGTCAACGCCCAGCCCGCGCCCAAGCGGATGACCGACGGCAACCAGGACGTCCCGATCGGCCCGACCGCCATCCGCTTCTCGCCCAGCCGCGCCCTGGACAAGACCGCCTTCCCGTCCGGCGGCGCGGGCATGGTCGGCACGGCCGGCGACGTCCTGACCCTGCTGGAGACCGTCCGCCAGGGCGGCGCCCCGATCCTGAAGACCTCGACCGTGGCGCAGATGACCAAGGACCAGGTCGGCCAACAGGCCAAGACCCAAGGTCCCGGCTGGGGCTTCGGCTATGGCTGGGCGGTGCTGGACGATCCCGCCGCCGGCAAGACCCCGCAAGCCGCCGGCACGATGGCCTGGGGCGGGGTCTACGGCCACAACTGGTTCGTGGACCCGCAGAACCGCCTGACCGTGGTGATCATGACCAACACCGCGTTCGAGGGCATGAACGGCCCCTTCACCAAGGAAGTCCGCGACGCTGTCTACGGACGCTGAGGCCTCGCGCCGCGCTTCCGCTGGAGGCTTCCCGGGCGTATCGTGCGAAGGTCGCCGTCACGCACGGCGCGGCCGTTGGCTCAGGGACCCTCGGCCTCGTGGAGAGGTCCAGATGAAGATCGTTCTGACAGCGCTCGCGTCCGTCAGCCTGCTGGCGATCGCCCTCGCCCCGGCGCAGGCCGACGCCCAGTCGCGCGGCGGCCGTGGCGGCGGCGGATATCACGGAGGCGGCGGCGGCCATGGCGGCGGCTACCATGGCGGTGGCGGCGGCTATCGCGGTGGCGGCGGCTACCACGGCGGAGGCGGCTACCGGGGCGGCGGATACGGCGACTATCGTGGCGGCTACGGCCGCGGGTACGGCGGCTATTGGGGCGCCGGCTATTGGGGCGGCGTTGGGCTGGGCCTGACCCTGGGCGCGGCCTATTCCTACCCCTACTGGTACGGCGGCTATCCGGGCTATTACTACGCCTATCCCAGCTACTACAGCGCCCCGCCGGTCGTCATCGAGCGGTCCGAGACGGTCTATCACGACCGCTACGACGGGCCGCCGACCTACAGCGACGAGCCGGGCGCGCGGGACGAAGCGCCCTCGCCGGCGTGCGGCGCCTGGTCCTGGAACGCCGCCAACGACCAGTACGACTGGGTTCCCTGCAATGGCGCGCCGACCCCCAGCGCTCCGAGCGCCCGGAGCGCTCCTGCCCAGCCGCCGAGCAGCGCCCCGTCCAAGGGCGGCTGGAGACCGCCCAGCGAACCGCGTTCAAACCCCGACCCATTTTGACCGCATCAGCGTCCCGCCGACGCCCCAAAGTCACGCCAGCGTAACGGGGCGTCGGGGGGAGACGCTATTTTTGCAAGATGGGAACCCCATGCGTTCAATTCTGACTCTCGGCGCCGCCGCCCTGGCGATCGCCTTCGCCGCCCCTGCCCTGGCCCAGACCGCCGCCCCGGCTCAAGATCCGGCAGCGGCCGCCGCACCGGCCTCCGCCGCCGCGGCCGTCGCCGCCGGCCAGCCCGTCAAGGACAACACCGGCGCGGTCATCGGCTCGGTCACCGAGGTCAAGCCGGACGCCACCGGCAAGTCGATGGCCACCATCAAGATGGACGACAAGACCTTCGCCGTGGACGTCAAGAACCTGGCCGTCCAGGACGGCGCCACCGTGATCAACGCCAGCAAGGCCGAGATCGAAGGCATGCTGGGCGTGAAGAAGTAGCCGGCCTTTCGTCGGGGATGCGCACCCGCGCATCCCCGATCGGATTCAACGCTTCGCCGAGATCAGCACACGCCCACGCGCGCCGATCTTCACGGGCCGCACGGGCGACATGCTGGAATTGCGGGGATAGCGCGTCCCGTCGAACTTCAGGGCGACCTCATGCGGTTTCAGACCGCCGCCGCCCACCCATACACCGATGTCGCGCCAGCCGTGGCTCGAGCTTGAAAGCATCCGGATCGGCGCCCGGGTGATCGTCGTGTCCATGATCGCCTTCGGACCGGTCGGCCGGCGCTGCAGGACCAGAAGCTTGCAGCCGCCGCTTCCACAGAAGTCTCGTGTTTCCACGTACGCGACGATCTCTCGCTCGCCGTCACCGTTCAGGTCCACCTCGATGACGCGATAGTCCTTGTCGGAGGCCGGCGGCAGGTTGTCGCTTCCGTAGGTCGCGACGAGATAGTCGACCACCACCCGCCGGGCTTCCGACGCCAGGGCGGGCGACGTTGCGAGCCCCGGGACGAGCAGGCCAGCGACGAGCAGAGTCCTGCGAACAGCCGTCGCGGTCGGTCGTGACCAACGCGCGGACGGCCCTCCGATCACCCCACCGCCTCGAGCCGCGCGAGCGCGGCTTCCAGCTTGGCCTTGGCCGCTTCGGCCTCGGCGAGGCGCTCGCGGTTCTCCTCGACCACCTCCTCCTTGGCGCGGGCCAGGAAGTCGGGGTTGTTCAGCTTCTTGCCGGTCTTCTCGATCTCGCCGACGTGGCCGGCGATCTCCTTGGCCAGGCGCGCCTTCTCGGCCGAAAGGTCGATGAACTCGGCGATGGCCAGGGCGCCGGTCGCCTCGCCCAGCACGATCGGGACCGAACCAGCCGGCGCCGCGTCGGCCTCGCGGGCGCTGTCCAGGCGCGCCAGGGTCAGCAGCAGGTCGCGGTGGCGGGCCAGGCGGGCCTTGGTCTCGGCGTTGGCGCCGATCACCGACAGCGGCGGCTTGGCCGACGGCGGCACGTTCATCTCGGCGCGGATCGAGCGGATCTCGCCGACCGTGTCGACCAGCCAGCCGATCTCGGCCTCGGCTTCCGCGTCGATCCAGCTCTCCGGCAGCTGCGGCCACTGCTCGACGATCAGCATGCCCGTGCGGGGCGCGCCGAACTCGGCGGTCTTGTCCCACAGCTCCTCGGTGATGAACGGCATGACCGGGTGCAGGAGCTTGAGGATCACGTCCAGGGCCCAGGCGGCCGTGGCGCGGGTCTCGGCCTTGGCCTCGGCGTCGTCGCCGTTCAGGATCGGCTTGGCCAGCTCCAGGTACCAGTCGCAGAACACGTTCCAGATGAACTTGTAGAGCGCGTCGGCGGCGGCGTCGAAGGACGGGGCTTCCAGGGCCGCCGTCACCTTGGCGACGGTCTTGACCGTCTCGCCGCGGATCCAGCGGTTGATCGGCTGCTGGACGGTCGACGGGTCGAAGCCCTCGACGCGGACGCACTCGTTCATCTGGGCGAAGCGCGAGGCGTTCCACAGCTTGGTGCCGAAGTTGCGATAACCCTCGATGCGCTGCTTGGAGAGCTTGATGTCGCGCGCCTGGCCCGACATCGCCGTCATGGTGAAGCGCACCGCGTCGCAGCCCAGTTCGTCGATCAGGATCAGGGGATCCATCACGTTGCCCTTGGACTTGCTCATCTTGGCGCCCTTCTCGTCACGGACGAGGGCGTTGATGAACACCTGCTTGAACGGGACTTCGCCCATGAAGTGGATGCCCATCATCATCATCCGGGCGACCCAGAAGAAGATGATGTCGAAGCCGGTGACCAGGGTGCTGGTCGGGTAGAAGCGTTGCAGGTCGTCGGTCTTCTCGGGCCAGCCCAGGGTCGAGAACGGCCACAGGGCCGAGCTGAACCAAGTGTCCAGCACGTCCTCGTCGCGCTTCAGGACCGGCGCCTCGTCGCCGTAGTGCAGGATGGCGGCGGCCAGGGCCTCTTCCTCGGTCTCCTCGACGAAGATGTGGCCGTCCGGACCGAACCAGGCCGGGATGCGGTGGCCCCACCACAGCTGGCGCGAGACGCACCAGGGCTCGATGTTGCGCAGCCACTCGAAGTAGGTCTTTTCCCAGTGCCGGGGCTCGAAGACCGTCGCGCCCTCCTCCACCGCCTTCAGGGCCGGCTGGGCCAGGGTCTTGGCGTCGACGTACCACTGGTCGGTCAGGTAAGGCTCGATGACCACGCCCGAGCGGTCGCCGTGCGGGACCATGTGCTTGGTCTTCTCGATCTCGCGCAGCCAGCCGTCTTCCTCGGCGCGGGCGACGATCTGCTTGCGGGCGACGAAGCGGTCCAGGCCGCGATAGGCTTCCGGGACCTCGTCGTTCAGGCGCGCGTCGGGCGTCAGGATGTTGATGGCCGGCAGGCCGTGGCGCTTGCCCACGCCGAAGTCGTTGAAGTCGTGGGCCGGGGTGATCTTGACCGCGCCCGAGCCCTTGGTCGGGTCGGCGTAGTCGTCGGCGACGATCGGGATGCGGCGGCCGACGATCGGCAGGATCACGTCCTTGCCGACCAGGTCCTTGTAGCGCTCGTCCGACGGATGGACGGCCACGGCGGTGTCGCCCAGCATCGTCTCGGGACGCGTGGTGGCCACGACGATGAAGTCGCGGGTCTCGAATTCGGTCGGCTTGCCCTCGTCGTCGAAGGCGACCGGGTACTGGAAGGTCACGCCGTCGGCCAGCGGATAGGCGAAGTGCCAGTAGGCGCCGTCGACCTCCTTCTGCTCGACCTCGAGGTCGGAGATGGCGGTCTGGAACTGCGGGTCCCAGTTGACCAGGCGCTTGTCGCGATACAGCAGCTTCTGCTTGTAGAGCTGGACGAACACCTTGCGGACGGCGGCCGACAGGCCCTCGTCCAAGGTGAAGCGCTCGCGCGACCAGTCGCAGCTGGCGCCCAGGCGGCGCAGCTGGTTGGTGATGGCGCCGCCGCTCTCGGCCTTCCATTCCCAGACCTTCTCGACGAAGGCCTCGCGGCCCATCTCGCGACGGCCGATGTTGCCGGCGGCGGCCAGCTGGCGCTCGACGACCATCTGGGTGGCGATGCCCGCGTGGTCGGTGCCCGGCAGCCACAGGGCCGACTTGCCGCGCATGCGGTGGAAGCGCGTCAGCACGTCCTGCAGCGTGTTGTTCAGGGCGTGGCCGATGTGCAGCGAGCCCGTCACGTTCGGCGGCGGGATGACGATCGTGAACGTCTCGGCGTTCGGGTCCTCGCTCGGCTTGAAGGCCCCGGAGGCCTCCCAGGCGGCGTACAGACGGGGCTCGACGGATTTGGGATCGAAGGTCTTTTCAAGCATGGCGCTGGGGATATGCCATCTGCGGCCGCCGGGCGAAACCTTGGGCCTTGGTTCATCTGGGATTTTTAGACGGAAAAAGGCGGCCGCCGGAGCGACCGCCTTATCCATGTCTTCGTCATCGCCCCGTCCGCGGACGGGCGATGACGTCGGTTATACGCTGCGGCCGCGGGCGATGCGGTGGACTTCTTCCTCGACCTTGGTCTCGACGATGCGCGGCAGGTTCTGGTCCAGCCACTCCTTGAGCAGCGGGCGCAGCAGTTCGCGCACGACGTCTTCCAGGGTGCGGCCGTCCTTGGGCATCAGCAGGGCCGAGCTCAGGCTGCCGAAGGCGGTGGCGGCCAGACTGGCGGCGTGGTCGCCCACCAGGTTGTCGGCCACTTCGTCGCGCGAGAAGCCCTGGATCGGTTCCGGCTCGGGCGCCGGAGGCGGCGGCGGGGCGGGTTCCGGCTCGGGCTCGGGCTTGTAGACGTCGATGTCGCCCATGGTCTCGACCGGCGCGGCCGGTTCGATCGGGTCGGTCAGCTCCAGGACGTCGTCCTCGGCCGGCGCTTCCTCGACGGCGGGAGCGGCTTCCGCTTCCGGTTCGGGCGCCGCAGCGGCCTCCGCCGGCGCGTCATCTTCCGAGATGATGCGTCGAATGGAGGCGAGGATCTCCTCCATCGTCGGTTCTTGGGGGCTCTGGTCGGACATGTGGGGGCCGTCTCGAAAGGGTACGAATCCTGGAGCGCCCAAGCGGGGCGCTTAGCGCGATGGTGCAGACTTGCGCCGGTTAAGCAAGCTCAAGCATCACCGACGCTTCAATTCGCCCTATTTGCCGGCCGCCGGCGTCGAGGCCTCGGGAGCCTTCTTCAACACCGGCGACGGGGCGCCGACCTTGTCGATCCCCCGCACGACGGGCTCCCACGGCACCCAGCCGAACGAATGGTTGACCTTGTCGTACGACTTGACCGGGTCGTAGCGCGGGACCTCGGGGGCCAGGTTGGCGACGTTCAGCACGCCCATGGCCTGCAGGACGCTGGCGCTGGCCACGTATTCGTCGCGACGGGCCACGACCAGGGCGACCTCGGCGTTGGCCAGTTCCAGCTGGGCGTTCAGGACGTCCAGGGTGGTGCGCAGGCCGACCTGCTGCTCCTGGCGCACGCCTTCGAAGGCGATGCGGGTGGCCCGGACCTGTTCCTCGTTCGACACCAGGTTGGCGCGCGAGGCCAGCAGGTTGTTCCAGGCGGTCGAGATCTGCTGCAGGGCCTGGCGCTGCGCGCCCTCCACCGCGATGCGGGCGGCGTTCTCGCGTTCCTTGGCGGCGCGCACCTGCGAGCTGTTGAGGCCGCCGGTGAACAGCGGCACCGAGGCGGTCAGCGAGGCGGTGTAGCCGCGGTTGTAGTCGCCGAAGTCGCGGCCGGTGCCGTTGGTGCGGGTCGCGTCGGTGTCGAAGCCCGCGCGGGCGCCGACCGTCGGCAGGAAGGCGGCCTTGGCCGCGGCGACGCGGGCCGCGGCGGCCTGCTCGGTGTAGCGGGCAGCCTGGATCGACGGGTTGTTCTGGTCGACCAGGTCGAAGGCCTGCTCGACGCTGCTGGGCAGCAGGGCGGCCAGGGACGGCTCGGGCGCCAGGTCGGTGGGGTTCTGGCCGACCACGGCGGCGTAGGCCGCGCGGCTGGCGGCCAGGATGGCCTGGGCCGACGACAGGCTGGCCTGGGCCGAGGCCAGGCGGGCCTCCGACTGGGCCACGTCGGTGCGGGTGATCTCGCCGACCTCGAAGCGCGCCTTGGACTCTTCCAGCTGGCGGTTCAGGACGTTGACGTTCTCCTGGGCGATGCGCAGGCGTTCCTGGTCGCGGCGCACGTCGACATAGCTCTGGATGACGTTGCCCAGCACCGACTGCTCGACGCTGCGCAGGTCCTCGCGGCCGGCCAGCACGTCGGCCTCCGCGGCGGTCAGGTTGGCGTTGGCCCGGCCGCCCGTATAGAGCGGCTGCGTCAGGGCCAGGCTGGCCCCGCTGCCGCTGCCGGTGGTGTGGTCGCGGGTGACGATCTGGTTGCCAACAACCGTCGTCACCGGGTTGGCCAGGTCCGTGCGCGACACCGTGGCGTCGGCCGTGGCGTTCAGCGTCGGGCGGAAGGCGGTCTTGGCCTGGACCACGCCCTCGTCGGTGACCCGCTGGCTGGCGCGCTGTCCCTGCAGGGTGGGGTTGGTCTGATAGGCCAGGGCCAGGGCGTCCGCCAGGGTCTCGGCCTGGACGGCCGAAGCCAGGCCCGCGACCAGACCCAGGCTGCAAGCGGCGGCCAGCAAAGCGGCCCGACGGCTGTTCGACATCAAGTTCATTCCCCACGAAACCCCCCGGCCCGAGACCCGGGCCAGAGACTTGCTCAGATCAGGCGCGACGCCCGCACCCTATATGATCGGCTGTAAGGCGAGAGACCATAGGCCGCTAGTTAAGCTTTTTTCACGCAGACGTTGCGTTCTAGTTTCTGGACCGGAAGTCGTCAGAACGCAAAGCCCCGTTCGACGGCGAAACCGGCCAGCAGCGGCGGGGTGGCGTCGAACACGGCGCGACGGCCGACGCCGTCCTCGGCCTGGACGTAGATCACGGCGCGACCGACCGGACCGTCGCGCTCGATCACCGCCAGGCGGCCGCCCTGGGCCAGGGCCTTGGTCCAGCTGGCCGGAGCCCGCGGCACGGCGCCTTCGCAGATGATCACGTCGTAGTTCCCGCCGGGCACGGCGGTCAGGTCGTCGGCGTCCAGGCGGGTGACCTGCACGCCCATCTGCTCCAGCACGGCGGCCGCGTAGGGCGCGGCGATGGCCAGGGCCTTGTCGCCCTCGCGCGGACGCAGGTGCTGCAGCAGCTTGCCCACCTCGCGCGGGCGCAGCAGCCAGCGGCCGGGCGCGTATTCGACGTCGGCGTCGGCATAGGCCAGATAGCCCTTGCCGGCCGGGACCAGGGTCTCGCGCGGCACGACGCGCAGGGCGTCCTGCAGGGGCAGATCGGTGACATCGGCCGTGCGGATCTGGCTTTCGACCATGTTCAGGCGCGCGGCGGCGAAATCGGAGCTCATGGAATCCCTCGGGGGGCTGGATACTTCAGGGCGCTTATAGGTCCGGCGCTCGGGTCTAGGCAATCGAGGCTTTACGTCGCCGCGCCCATTCCGGAGCGGCGGCTACCATCGCCGATAGCCCGCCACCTTGGCCGCGAAGGCCTCGGCGTCCTCGTGGCCGCCCCAGTCGCCGATGGCCGGGGCCAGGGAGGCGGCTTCCAGCAGCTGGCGCTGGGCGTCCTTGTAGCGGGCGGCGCGGGCGTAGCGGGCGGTGTCCAGGATCATGGCCCGCAGCAGCAGGGTCGCGGCCAGCGGATGGCGGCCCTCGATGGCGCGGGCGGCCGGCTCCAGCAGCTCGGGACGGTCACCGTCCAGGTCGCCCCAGCGGCGCAGCACCAGCCGCGCGGCGCGGTCCCAGGCCGGCCAGCGGACCAGGAAGTCCAGGGCGGCGTGGAGGTCGTGGAAGTCCTCGGCGTGGGCCAGGGCCTTGTCCTCGGCCTCGACGTCGTCGAAATCCGGCAGGCGCTTGAGGTAGTCGCGCAGGCGCTCCACCGACAGGCCGCGCTCGAAGCTGGTCCAGCGCATGTCCTGGGCCAAGTCGCCCTGCCCCCTCGCCTCCAGCACCTCGATATAGGCGTCCTCCCAGTCCAGCGCGCCCGGGCCGGGCATCGTCGGACGCCCCAGCACGGTCCCGACCAGCTGGGCGAACGAGCCGGGCGTCGAGCGGTCGAGGGCGGCCACCGCCTCGTCATGGCGTCCCGCCGCCGTCAGCCGCCGGGCGATCTGGGCCCCGATCGGCGGCAGCACGGCCTGGGACTCGGTGAACTGGGCGACATAGCCGTCGACGTCGCCCTGGGCGTCGGCCAGCACCTGGACCGCGGCCTTCAGCGCGCCGCTGACCCGCTTCTGCGAGGCCATGGTCGTCTCGACCCGCGCCCGCAGCCCCGCGACGCCCTCGGCGCCCAGGGCCGGCAGGGCGTTCTTCAGGGCCCGCGGCCCAAGACCGGCGCGGCCGTGCAGCAGCAGGTCAAGCAACTGATCCCCCAGCGCCCTCGGATCGGCCAGGGCCAGGGGCGCGATCGCCGCCAGGTCGTCGACGGCGGCGTCGAACACCGCCTCGACCTCGCCCTTGGCGTCGGCGGTGCGGTGCGACACCCCCTCGGCCAAGGCCAGGAACCGCAGCATCATCGGCAGGGACAGGGCGGCGTCCAGTTCGGTCAGCCGGCCCGCGATCAAAGCGCGTTGCATGTCCAGTTCGCGCACGAACTCCTTGTGCTTGCGCCAGTGGATGCGCGAGCGGGCGTCGGCGACGGTGTCGATGCGCTTGGCCAGTTCGGCGGCCAGGTCGTCGGGACCGATCTCGCCGGCCAGCTCCAGGCGCAGCCGGCGCTTGATCTGGGCGTGGCCCTCGGCGACGTCGATCAGCAGTTCGGCCAGCCGCTCCGCGCCCAGGGCCGCCAGATTGGCGGCCGTCAGGGTCTTGCGCGATCCCGTACGCTTCACCGTCGCCAGCGGAGTTCTCCCGTCCGTGTCCGTCCACCGGCGGCGAGTCGCCGGTTTGGCCGACCTTCCTTTAGCACGCCGATCCGGCTGGGTCCGCGCGGCCTGCGGCGCCCGAGCAACACTCTACAAACGTCAGTGGTTTCAACGGGCTCCGCCGGGAACGCGAAGTCGTCGACCGAGTTGAATCGGCGTTCAGAGGACGTGTGGTGATGGCCAGGGGTTGGGCGAGATCGGGAGCGGCGGCCGTCGCCTTGGCCGCCCTGTGCCTCGGCGCGCCGGCCCTGGCCCAGACCTGCCGCGCGCCCGCCCCGGCGGTGGGCCGGATCGTCACCGGGCCCGTCCTGCACGTCATCGACGGCCGCACGCTCTGCATCGCCCAGGGCCCCACGCCCGACCACTGGATCCCGCTGCGGATCAGCCCCAACGCGCCCGTCCTGCCGGTCGACCGCGAACGCCTGATGGCCGCGACCTTCTCCCAGTCCCTGACCTGCCGGATCACGGGCGGCCAAGGTCCCGTGAAGATCGCCAGCTGCACGCTCGCCGGGCGCTCGCTGGAGGCCCTGCTGACCGAGCCGGCCACGATCACCCAGGCCAAGAGCTGGCGCTGACGCTCCTTAAGCCGAACGCTTGAAAGGCGCGGCCGGACAATGGGTTCGCAGGAACTCCTCATGGCTGGGCAGGGTCGCCACGAAGTCGGCCAGCAAGGGGGCGGACTTGTCCATCAGGTTCATGATCACGCTGAGCGGGATGCGATCGACCAGCTGCTGGTAGCGCTGGGGCCGCACGCCCATGCCCTCCATCACCGACTGCCAGCTGGCCGCCCGGAACATGTCGTCGACCCCGTCGCGCAGCACCCCCGCGGCCTTGAACAGGGCGATGCGCTCCTTGAGGCTCTGCGGCGGATCCACCTTCTGGTAGTCGCGCCAGAACGGCGTGTCCTCGCGCCGGGTGGTCACGTAGTGCAGGACGATGAAGTCGCGGATCTCCTCGTAGTCGGCGACCATGCGGCGGTTGTACTCGGCCGCCAGGGTCTGGTCGGCGTCCATGTCCGGCAGGAACCGCAGGAAGTAGTCCATGCCCTTGTAGATCAGGTGCAGGGCCGTGGACTCCAGCGGCTCGATGAAGCCGCATGACAGGCCGATGGAGACCACGTTCTTGACCCAGGGCCGCTCGCGCACGCCGGTCTTGAACGGGATGATGTTGGGGCCCAGCACGACCTCGCCCTGGATCTGGCTCATCAGGGTGGCGGTGGCCTCGTCGTCGCTGAGGTACTTGCTGGCGAAGACATAGCCGTTGCCCGCGCGGTGCTGCAGCGGGATGCGCCAGCGCCAGCCGAAGTCCTGGGCCTGGACCAGGGTGTAGGGATGGGGCGGGCCGAGGTTCTCGGTCTGGGCGACCACCGCGCGGTCGCACAGCAGCACGTCGCCCCAGTCGCGGAAGGGCTCGCCCAGGGTCTTGCCGATCAGCAGGGCGCGGAAGCCGGAACAGTCGATGAAGAAGTCGCCGGCCACCTCGCGGCCGTCCTTCAGGATCACCTTGGCGACGCCGCCGTCGGGCCGGGTGGCCACGTCGGTGACGATGCCCTCGGTGCGCTTGACGCCCCGCGCCTCGGCGAACTTGCGCAGGTACAGGCCCACCAGCCGCGCATCGACGTGCAGGGCGTAGTTGGCGTTGGCGATCATGGTCTTCTGCGCCGCGGCCGGCAGCATGAACTTGCCGGCCTTGGCCATCGCCGTGGCCGGGGCAAAGTCCTGCAGGTTCGACGGATGGCCGTTCTGTTTGGCCCGCAGCCAGCACTGGTAGAACTCGTTGACCTCCAACGGACCGCCGATCTGGCCGAACGGGTGGTAGTAGGTGTCGCCCTTCTCGAGCCAGTTCTCGAACCGGATGCCCAGCTTGAAGGCGGCCTGGGTTTCCTGAATGAATTCCTGCTCGTTGATCCCCAAGGTGCGGATCAGCTGGAGGAACGGCGGGATGGTGGATTCCCCCACGCCGATCGTGCCGATCTCCTCGGACTCGACCAGCTCGACCTCCGTCGGGCCGTTCTGGAAATAGTGGCTGAGCATGGACGCGCAGATCCAGCCGGCCGAGCCGCCGCCGACGATGACGATCTTGTTCAGGTGGGCCATCCGGGCGCTCCTACTCGGCCGCCACCGACTGGGGGCGGGCGTACTGTTCGATGAATTCGCCGTGGGTGCGGGTGGCCGCCACGGTCTCGGCCACGGCCTTGCGCATCCCGCCCAGGGCCTCCGACAGCTGTCCGGCGTCGAAGCCGTCCACGCTGAGGTCGTAGGTCTGGGGCAGCACGTCGAAGCCGGCGTAGATCGCCAGCCAGCTGGGCGGGGAGAACATCTCCCAGCGGTAGCGGACGAAATGCCCCTGGGCGCGCCAGAGGTCGGTTTTCTTCCGCAGGGTGTCGGGGACCGACATCTCGCGGCAGTGGGTCCAGAAGCCCGTCGGGTCGTCCATCCGCTTGTTGAGCTTGTAGTGCAGGATGATGAAGTCGCGGACACGCTCCATCTCCAGCCGCGACATCTCGTTGAACTCGTCCACCACCGCCGGGTCGAAGTCGCGGTTGGGGAACAGCTGCTTGATCTTCTCGATGCCCGTCTCGATCAGGGCGATGCTGGTGCTCTCCAGCGGCTCCAGGAAGCCCGAGGCCAGGCCCAGGGCGATGCAGTTCTTGTTCCAGGCCTTCAGGCGGCGGCCGGGGTGGAAGGCGATCTTGCGCGGCTCGTGCAGCAGGCGCTCGTCAAGGGCGCCGGTGAGGACCGCCCTCGCCTGCTCGTCGGTCGTGTGACGGCTGGAATAGACGTAGCCGTTGCCCCAGCGGTGCTGCAGCGGTATCCGCCAGCGCCAGCCGGCCTCATGGGCGGTGACGTCGGTATAGGGCGGCGGCGCGCCCTGCCCTTCGCTCTGCACGGCCATGGCCGCGTCGCACAGCAGCCACTGGCTCCAGTCCTCGTAGCCGGTCTGGAGGGCCTCCTCGATCAGCAGGCCGCGGAAGCCGGAGCAGTCGATGAACAGGTCGCCCTGGACGGTCGCGCCGGTGTCCAGCGACACGGACTCGATGAAGCCGTCCTCGGCCCGCAGGTTGGTCTTGACGATCCTGGCGTCGATGCGCCGCACGCCGTTCTGCTCGGCCACCTGGCGCATCAGCCGGGCGAACAGGCTGGCGTCGAAATGCAGGGCCCAGTCGAACACCGACAGGGTGGAGGGCGGATTGCGCGAGGGCGTGGTGAACTTGCCGGCCGCCGCCAGGCTGGCGCCCAGCGAATAGTCGCCGATCGGCGCGGCGTCGCCCAGGGCGCGCAGCCGCATCCAGTAGTGATGGAACGACACCCCGTTCAGGTCCTGGCCGTAGACGCCGAAGGGGTGGATGAACGACGAGCCCGGTTCCAGCCAGTCGTTGAAGCGGATGCCCAGCTTGCAGGTGCCGCCGGTGGCCCGCAGCACATCGATGTCGGACAGGCCCAGGGCCTGGTAGAAGCGGCGGATGGTCGGGATCGTCGCCTCGCCCACGCCGATCGTGCCGATCTCGGAAGACTCGATCAGGGTGATGCTCACCGGCGCCGCGCCGAAGTGCTGCTTCAGGCTGGCGGCCGCCATCCAGCCCGCGGTTCCCCCGCCGACGATGACGATGTCGCGGATGCGCCGGTCGCGCGCGCTGTCCTGCATGAGTGGCTCCCTGCCCTTTCGAAGCTCTCCGGCTCCTCGCCGCGGACGTCGACGCGCCCGTCTGATTTGCGATGCTAACCGCCCTGGACGGAAAAAGAAGCCGCCGTGACAGGGGTCACGGCGGCCCGCAGGGAAGGGTTGGAGGCGTCCCTCTGGATGAGGAACGTCAAGAGGAAGGTCCGGAGCGCGACCACCAGGACAAAGGCGGCCGCGCCCAGGTCTAGATCACCACTTGGCGCGAACGCCGAGGGTCCAGCGCGGTTCGAACTGGTTCTGGTTGGCGTACTGAGACTTACCGTCCGCGAACTTCACGTAGTAGTTCTCGATCTCGCCGGTCACGTTCGAGCCGTTGAGGTAGACGATGACGTTGTCGCGAACATCGTAGCTGAGGTTCACGTCGACGTAGCCGGTGGACTTCTGGAAGACCGGCAGGTTGTCGCCCGAGCTGCCGGTGACGCTGCTGAGGCGGTCGGTCCGGTAGTTGTAGGCGACGCGGGCCTGCCACTTGTTGTCCTGGTACCAGCCGATCAGGTTGTACTGGTACTTGGAGTTGTCGGTGAACGGTAGCTTCTTGCCGTCCAGGCCGACGCGCGATTCCGAGCTCGGCGAGTAGGTGGCGTTGGCGTCGACACCGAAGTTCGAGAAGAAGCCGCCGTCCATCAGCAGGTCGCTGAACGCCAGCTTGGTGCCGACTTCCAGGCCCTTCACCGAACCGCCGTCGCCCTGGATGGGCTGGCTGACATTGACGGTGCGCGGAGTGCCGTCCTCGTCCTTGAACGTGCCGGTGGTGGTGCCGCCGGTGACGAAGCTGTCGATCTTCAGCTTGAACACCGACAGGTTCACCATAGAAGCGGCGCCGAAGTAGTATTCGACCGCCGCGTCGAGGTTGGTCGAGCGCCACGGGTTCAGCGCCGGGTTGCCCGACGAGCTGGCGCCCGTCACGCAGCGGCCCGGCTTGGTGCCGCAGTCGGCGGTGGAGATGCTGAGACCCCCGCCGTAGTTCTGCAGGTCCAGCGGCTGCATGGTCTTGGAGTAGCCGAAGCGGAACTTCAGGCTGTCGCTGGCGTCGTAGGTGGCGTTCAACGACGGCAGCCAGTCGGTGTACTTGCGGGTGGTGACCGTGTCGCCGACGTCCAGGTTGGTGTCGCCGTAGTTCTGGGTCGCGCCCGTCAGGTTCTGCTTCACCAGCAGGTGCGTCTGGATGACGTGCAGGCCGACGTTGCCGGTCAGCTTGCCGATCTCGAAGTCGGCGGCGCCGTAGGCGCTTTGCTCCTTCAGGGTGACGTCATAGGTCACGCCCGGGATCTGGTAGCGGACCGCCGCGCCGAACACGCGCTTCTGGAATTCGGCCACGTTGTCGAAGTCATGCGGGTCGACGACCCAGAAGCCCGGGATGCCCTGGGTGATGCTGCCCAGGTCGTCCATCCAGATGACGTTGTTGTAGGCGTCGATCTTGGTCGGCTTGTTGACCGTGTAGCCCTGGAAGATCGGGGCGCCGCCGGCCGGGTTCGAGACCATTTCGCCGGCCTGGCACTGGTCCTGGTTCATGACCACGTCGATGGCCTTCCACTGGGCGTAGCAGCCCGCGGCCGGCACCGGCTGGCCGTTGGCCTGGATCGCGCCCGGCGTGCCGCCGTAGAACGGCGAGAACAGGTGGAACGCCTCGACCTGGACCGAGCGGTCGCTCTGGCGAACGCCGGCGTCGATCTTGGTGACGAAGCCCAGCAGCTTGTCGTCGAACTTGTAGTGGCCTTCGGCGCGGAACGCGTTGAAGTCGGAGTCGACCTCGTTGTTGCCCTCGGACGAGAACGCCGCGATGGCGTAGCTGTCCTTGTTGGCCATGTAGTCCTTCAGCGTCTTGCCCGCGCCCAGGCCGCCGGCCAGCGGACGGTCGAAGCCGCTCCAGACCGCCTTGTTCCCACCGATGTTGTAGTGCAGCTGCGGGTTGGCGCCGTAGCCCAGCGGGTTCGGGTTCAGATAGCAGCCGCCGGCGCTGCCGACGACGGCGTTGGAACGCTGCGAAGCCGGGTACTGGGCGCAGATCGAGGCCGGGTAGAACGGGCCGCGGGTGCGGTCGTCGGCGTTGCGGAACAGGTTGAACCGGCCCGGCGCATACTGCCAGTTGCTCAGGTCGCCCTGGGCCTGGCCGTTCATGCTGAGGCGGTTGCCGTTGGCGCGGATGGCCCGCACCTCGCTCGTGAAGTTGCCGCCGTTGTCGTACTTCAGTTCGAGGTTGTAGTTCTTGGTCTCCGACTTGGTGGTGCGGTTGACCGCGAAGCTGTTCACCCACCAGGCGTCGATGTCGTACTCGTCGACCGCGATCCAGGGACGGCTGTTGCCGGTGCTGTTCTGGCCGGTCTGCTCGAACACGGTCGGGGTCGTCCAAGCGCCATAGGCGCCGCCGTCCCAGCGGTTGGAGATGTTGATGCCGGCGGCGCGGTTGTATTCGTCGAGCTTGGCGTAGAAGCCCTCGGCGATCAGGGTGAAGCCCTCGCCCAGGTCGGCCTGGAACGAGACGTTGACGCCCAGGCGCTTGCGCTCGACCTCGCGGTGGAAGCTCTCGAAGCCGTGCGGCGAGATGTAGTTGTTGGCGAACGAACCGCCCCAGTCGTTGCTGCCCGACAGGCCCACGACGCCCGACGAGTTGTTGCCGAGGTTCACTTCGCTGGCGGTGGCCGCGACCATCAGGCCGACGCGCTCGTTGCGCCAGTTGACCAGGCCGTTGACCAGGTAGTCGTTGTCCTTGGTGCGCTCGCCGCGCTGGCCTTCGACGCCGGCGGCGAAGTGGAAGCCCTCTTCCATGTCGAACGGACGGCGGGTGCGCAGGTCGACGGTGCCGGTGATGCCCGACAGCGCGTTGGTGGGATCGGTCGTCTTGTAGACCACCACCTGGTTCATCAGCTGGGCCGGCACGTCCAGCAGGTTCGGCTGGGCCGTGCCCATGTTGCCGGCGCTCAGATACTGTTCGCCGTTCAGCAGGGTGATGACCTGGGCCAGGCCGCGGATGTTGATCGTGGCGCCTTCGCCGGCGTCACGCTTGATCTGCACGCCCGGGATGCGCTGCAGCGAGTCGGCGATGGTGGTGTCGGGCAGCTTGCCGATGTCTTCCGCCGAAATCGCGTCGACGATCGAGGCCTCTTTGCGCTTGATGTCGACCGACTTCATCTGCGAGCCGCGGATGCCGGTGACGACGATCTCCTCGACCTGCGAGGACGCGTCCGCCGCCTGGGCGTGGGCGCCGGTGGCCAGCGCCATGGACGAGGCGCCCGCCAGCAGCGCCAGGGTCATGCCCCGGGCCAGCGCGGACTGATTTCGTGGATTGGACAAGTTCTTCGCTCCCCAAAAGTATTTTTATGGCCGTTCCCGCCCCCGCCGATTCCGACGTAGGCGGCATCCGCCTTCAGCCCTTCGCCAAGGACGCCGGCCTGCCCGGCGCGCCCCGTTTCGAGTGAAAGCCTGTTGGCGACCCCTGCGTCCCTCGACGCATACGCTGGCTCACGCCCTCCCCAGCCGTGTCTCAAGATTGATAAATGTCCCGGTCGTGTCAATCAAAATGTCAACGTTGTCATTTTGTGGCCAGGGCGCACAAAAACGCTACGCAAGGAAAACACCGCTTCCTGCGGCCCGCCCAAACTCCAAGCACATCAATTTGAATAATAACGATTTTTTGTGAAGCAAAATCCGAAGAACCTCCGGGGCGCCGGACAAAATGTGACCGCTCACAATGGACACGTTGTGAAAAGAACCAGCCACCTTTCAGCCGTAATTTCCCTTGCGGCATATGGAATTCCGAGATTCCGATGTCCCGATTTGACCCGAAATGACCCGCTGAATGTCCTGTTTGGACAATTTCATGTCCTGACGCATGACATCGTTGTCGGGCTGAGCTATGGCTTGCTCAAACGGGGCGGCGGCGATCCAGGTGATCGAGCGCGCGGCGCGATCATTTTGTGTTGGGTGCGACAAGGTCATGGCGACGATCCACGATGTGGCGCTGCGAGCGGGCGTCTCGCCCAAGACCGTGTCGCGCGTCATGAACGACCACGAGAGCGTCACCGCCAAGACCCGCGAACGGGTGCGCGAGGCGATGCGGGCGCTGGACTACCAGCCCAGCACCGTGGCGCGCGTCCTGCGCTCGCAATCGGCCCCGGCGGTCGGCATCCTGATGGGCGACCCCAGCGGCGGCTACCAGACCCGCATCCACCACGCCCTGATGGTCGCCTGCCTGCAGAACGGCCGCCACCTGTCGGCCGAACTCGTCGAGGGCGACATGGCCGGCTGGCAGGACCGGATCCGCGCCTTCGTCACCGAGGGCGGGGTCCGCGAGATGGTGCTGCTGCCGCCCGAGTGCGACTTCGCCCCGCTCAAGGCCCTGCTGCGCGAGCACGGCGTGCGCTGCGTGCTGATCTCGCCCACCAGCCCCGATTCGCTGTCGCCCAGCATCGTCATGGACGACCGCGCCGCCGCCCGCGAGGTGGTCGAGCACCTGTTCAGCCTGGGCCACGAGCGGATCGGCCACATCGCCGGCCACCCCGACCACGCCGCCAGCACCCTGCGCCGCAACGGCTTCAACGAGGCCTACGCCGCCGCCGGCAAGCCGCGTCCGGACCCCGCCCTGATCGTCCCCGGCGACTTCAGCTTCAAGGGCGGCCTGGCCGGCGCCCAGGCCCTGCTGGACATGGACGACCCGCCCACCGCCATCTTCGCGGCCAATGACGACATGGCCGCCGCCACCTGCATGGAAGCCCAGCGGCGCGGCCTGAAGCTGCCCGACGACCTGTCGGTGGTCGGCTTCGACGACGCGCCGATCGCCGCCGCGATCTGGCCGTCCCTGACCACCATCCGCCAGCCCTTCGACCAGATGACCCAGCGGGCCATCACCGCCCTGAACGGCTGGAGCGCCAACGAGGCGCTCGGCAAGGGCGCGGCGACCATCCTGACCCAGCACAGCCTGGTGATCCGCGAATCCACCGGCCCCGTCCGGGCCGGCTAGACCGAAGTCCTATCCGCGTCGGCGAACCTCGCCCACGCCAACAATAATGGGAGGTACTATGAACCGACAGTCCTGGCGGGGCCTGACCCTGGCCCTCATGCTCGGCGCGTCCGCGGGCGCCCTGGCCTCCACCGCCGCCTGCGCCCAGGCGCCCGCCGCGGCCCCGGCCTCCCGTCCCTGGCTGGACCCCAAGCTGGACGCCGACGCCCGCGCCGACCTGGCGGTCAAGGCCATGACCCAGGACGAGAAGCTGACGGTCATCTTCGGCTATTTCGGCGCCGACATGGGGACCAAGTACAAGCGCATCGCCGAGGCCCTGCCCGGCTCGGCCGGCTACATCCCCGGGATCGAGCGCCTGGGCATCCCGGCCCAGTTCCAGACCGACGCCGGCGTCGGCGTGGCCACCCAGGGCGGCGAGCCCAAGAAGCGCGAGCGCACCTCCCTGCCCTCCGGCATCGCCAGCACCGCCACCTGGAACCCCGACCTGGCCCAGGCCGGCGGGGCGATGATCGGCTCGGAAGCCCGCGACTCCGGCTTCAACGTCATGCTGGCCGGCGGCATCAACCTGACCCGCGAGCCGCGCAATGGCCGCAACTTCGAATACGGCGGCGAGGATCCCTGGCTGGCCGGCAGGATGGTCGGGGCCCAGATCAAGGGCATCCAGTCCAACGCCATCGTCTCGACCATCAAGCACTACGCCCTGAACGGCCAGGAGACCGGCCGCTTCGTGCTGGACGCCAAGATCGGCGAGGCCGACGCCCGCACCTCCGACCTGCTGGCCTTCCAGTTCGCGATCGAGGACTCCGATCCGCACTCGGTGATGTGCTCGTACAACCGGGTCAACGGCGACTACGCCTGCGAGAACGACTTCCTGCTGAACAAGGTCCTGAAGCAGGACTGGGCCTACAAGGGCTATGTGATGTCGGACTGGGGCGCGACCCACTCCGGCGCCAAGGCCGTCAACGCCGGGCTGGACCAGGAGTCCGGCGCCGAGGCCTTCGACAAGCAGACCTTCTTCCGGGCCCCGCTGAAGGACGCCCTGGCCAAGGGCGAGGTGACGCAAGCGCGCCTGGACGACATGGCCCGCCGCATCCTGCGCAGCCTGTTCGCCAGCGGCGTGGTCGAGAAGCCGGTGAAGATCACGACGATCGACTACGCCGCCCACGCCAAGGTCACCCGAGCCGACGCCGAGGAAGGCGTGGTCCTGCTGAAGAACGACAAGGGCCTGCTGCCGCTGGTGGCCTCGGCCAAGAAGATCGTCGTGATCGGCGGCCACGCCGACGTCGGGGTGCTGTCGGGCGGCGGCTCGTCGCAGGTCTATCCGATCGGCGGCCGCGCGGTGACCGGCGAAGGCCCCGCCTCCTGGCCCGGCCCGATGATCTACTTCCCCTCCTCGCCCCTGAAGGCGCTGAAGGCCCGTCTGCCCGGCGCGGACATCCAGTTCGCCGACGGCAAGGACAAGGCCGCCGCCGCCAAGCTGGCCGCCGGCGCCGACGTAGTGCTGGTCTTCGCCACCCAGTGGAACGGCGAGTCGTTCGACAGCCCGCTGACGCTGGAGAACGACCAGGACGCCCTGATCGACGCGGTCGCCTCGGCCAACGCCAAGACGGTGGCCGTGCTGGAGACCGGCGGCCCGGTGCTGATGCCGTGGCTGTCCAAGGTGGGCGGCGTGGTCGAGGCCTGGTATCCGGGCTCGGAAGGCGGCGAGGCCATCGCCCGCGTCCTGACCGGCGAGGTCGACGCCTCGGGCCGCCTGCCCGTCACCTTCCCGGCGTCGCTGGACCAGCTGCCCCGCCCGACGCTGGACGGCGATCCCAAGAAGCCCGACGACCTGTTCGCCGTGGATTACACGATCGAAGGCGCGGCGGTCGGCTACAAGTGGTTCGACAAGAAGGGCCACCAGCCGCTGTTCGCCTTCGGCCACGGCCTGTCCTACACGACCTTCGCCTACGAGAACCTCAAGGCCGAGGCCAAGGGCGACGCCCTGACCGTCAGCTTCGACGTAAAGAACACCGGCAAGCGGACCGGCAAGGCCGTGCCGCAGGTCTATGTCTCGCCCAAGGCGGGCGGCTGGGAAGCGCCCCAGCGCCTGGCCGGCTTCAAGAAGGTCGAACTGGCGCCCGGCGCCAGCACCAAGGTCACCCTGACCGTCGATCCGCGCCTGCTGGCCACCTGGAACGAGAAGGCCCACGGCTGGTCGGTCGCGGCCGGCGACTACACGCTCAGCCTGGGCGCCTCGTCGCGCGACACGGCCGCCAAGGCCGACGTCGCGGTGGCGGCGCGATCCCTGCCCGTCGGCCTGATGAAGCCCTGATGCGGCCTTGATGCGGTATGGGGGCGCCATTCGGTCGCAGGCGGAATTAAGGTCTGATTAACCATAAAGACCCAATTTCGGCTGGTCTTTCTTGAAGACACCCCACCATCACTGACTTTCCACAGCCCGGTCATCGACCGGGCTGTTTTTTTGTCCGAATGCGCTTGCACCGAGTCAAATCGGCGGCTATCACCCGGCCTCTTCCTGAGGCGACCTGTTCCGCGGTAGCTCAGTGGTAGAGCAGCCGGCTGTTAACCGGCTGGTCGTAGGTTCGAATCCTACCCGCGGAGCCACCTCTCCCCTTTCGGGGATTGTTGGGAATTTTCAACAAACTACGATTTCGGGCGCCACCTGCCCGACTAGGGCGAGCGCACGGCCGCCCGCGTTGTCGGACGTTGGGTGAACTCCAGCAACTCGACCTTTCCCAGAACGCATCGATTTATCGGCGCGCATTGGCGTGGCCGCCTGATCAGCTCGTTTCGCGCCTCAGGATCTCGCCGATGCGACGCCCGAGCTGTTCGATGGCGAAGGGCTTGCCGATGATCTCCATGCCCCCTTCGAGGAACGCGGCCTGGTCGGCGGCCTGTTTGGCGTAACCGGTCATGAACAGGATCGGGAGGCCCGGCCGCCGCTCGCGGGCGATCTCGGCCAGTTGGCGGCCGTTGAGGCCCGGCAGCCCCACGTCGCTGATGAGCAGATCGATGTGCCGCGACGATTCGAGGATCGGCACGGCCTGACGGCCGTCGGCGGTCTCGATGCCCTGGTAGCCGAGTTCCTCCAGCACCTGCATCACCAACAGCCGCACGGCGGCGTCGTCTTCGATGACAAGCACGGTCTCGCCGGCGCCGACGGGCGCGAATTCGTCGTCGATCGAGGCCACCGCCTCCACCGCGCCCTGGTGACGGGGCAGGAAGAGCTGGATGGTCGTGCCTTCACCTTCCGCGCTGTCGATGACGACGTGGCCCCTCGACTGCTGGATGAAGCCGTAGATCATCGACAGGCCCAGGCCCGTCCCCTGCCCCAGCGGCTTGGTGGTGTAGAAGGGATCGAAGACCTTCTGAAGCACTTCGGGCGGCATGCCCGTGCCCGTATCGGTCACGCTGATGGCGACATAGTCGCCCGCCTCGGCGTGGTCGCTGTCGGCCAGTTCGCGGTCGGTCAGATGGACGTTGCGCGCGGCGATGATCAGTTCGCCGCCGTCAGGCATGGCGTCGCGGGCGTTGATGCCCAGATTGAGGATGGCGCTTTCCAGCTGATTGTCGTCGGCGACAGCCGGCCAGAGGTCGGGCGCGATATCGATGCGCAGCGACACCTGCTCGCCCAGGGTTCGGCGCAGCAGATCTTCCATGGAGGCCGTCAGGGCCCCCACGTCCAGTGCACGGCTGTCCAGGGTCTGGCGACGCGAGAAGGCCAGCAGGCGGTGCGTCAGCGCCGCGGCGCGCTGCCCGGACTGCATCGCCGCGTCAAGGAAACGATCGACGTCGCCCATCCGCCCTTCGGCGATGCGCCGGCGCACCATGTCGATGCCGCCGAGGATGCCCGTGAGCATGTTGTTGAAGTCGTGGGCCAGGCCGCCGGTCAGCTGGCCCACGGCCTCCATCTTCTGGCTCTGACGCAGCTGGTCCTCCAGCGCCTTGCGCTGGGTGACGTCGCGCCCGATCCCGTAGATGGCGTCGCCTTCCGGCATGGCCGTCCAGTTGACCCACAGATAGGTCCCGTCCTTGGCCAGCATGCGGCAATCGAAATCACCGATGGCCTCGCCGCGCGACAGGACCGTGAAGCGCTCCATGGCGGCTTGGTGGTCGTCCGGATGGACCAGGCTGCCCGCAGGCTTGCCGACAAGGTCGGCTTCGTCGTAGCCCAACAGGGTCCGCCAGGCGGGATTGGCCGCGCGATAGAGGCCGTCCGGCCCGATCACGTGCAGCAGGTCGCGCGACAGGTTCCAGACCCGATCGCGTTCCTGCGTGCGCGCCGCGACGCGGACCTCCAGCGTCTCGGTCAACACGCGAAGCTGCTCTTCCGAGCGCTTGGTCGAGGTGATGTCGTAGATCACGCCGATGAAGCTGACGCCGCCCGTTCCGTGCGGCCGGTATTCGCCCCGCGACGCGAGCCAGCGCTCCTCGCCGGTGTCGGCCCTGCGGATGCGGAATTCGTGGAAGGCGGGACCGAAGACATGCTGTCCGTCGCGCCCCTGGATGATCGGCGGGTCGTCGGGATGTACGACGGCGTTGATGGTGCGGACGGGAAGGCTGGTCGCCGGCCGCAGGCCGAGAAGCTGGCAGAACTGCTCGGAGACGTCGGCGGTCCCGTAGCCGCTGAGATATTCGAACGAGCCGACGCCGCCGGCGGTCTGCGCCACCAGGAGCTGTTCCTCGACCCGCTTCTGATCGGTGATGTCGGCCAGGACGCCGGAGAAGCGGACGGGGTTGTCGTTGTCGTCGAGATAGGTCCGCCCACGCGCCGACACCCAGTGGACGACGCCGTTGCGCACCACCCGGTAGTCGCGCGTGAAGACCTCGGCGCCGTTCAGGGCCCCCGCCACGGCGATCTTCAGCCGCAACCGGTCGTCGGCGTGGACCGGCGCGAAGAACGCCGAGGTCGGCAGGCCCTGGGCGGCCTCCACGGGGTCGAGGCCGTACAGATTGGCGAAGCGCACGTCCGCGACCAACGTGCCCGCGGCGATATCCCATTCCCAGGCCCCGGCCGCGCCCGCGATCGCCTGGGCGACCCGCAGCCGCTCCTGCGCCTCGGCGAGCCGCTGGCGGCTGACGCGCAGCTGCTCGACCACGACCTCGTCGGTGTATTCGCCGGTGACGTCGGCCTGGGTGGCGAAACGATAGGCCGGCGCGCCGTCCGCATCGCGCAGGGTGGTGATGTTCAGCCGGTTCCAGAACGGCGCGCCATCGCGTCGCCGGTTCAGGATGTCGGCGGTGACGGCCCCGTCGCGCCGAAGCCCCTCGGCGATGAACGCCACCATCTCGCGATCGGTGGCGGCGTCCTGCAGGAAACGGCAGTTGCGCCCGACCGCCTCGCGCGCTGAATAGCCTGTCAGGGACTCGAAAGCCGCGTTCACATAGACGATGGGATCGTCATCCCGCCGGGGGTCCGTCACCGTCACCGCGACGCCGGATTTCACCAGGGCGTCGAACAACGGGCCGGCGAGCGCGTGCAAAGCGTCCAGCGCCCGGTCCGCCTCGGGATCCTGGTGACGTATCGCGGCGTCGGCCTCGGTCATGACCCGAACCTAACGCCAAGCTTGGCAATAGGTTCAACCATGGTCACGCATCGCCGACCACGCGCTCGATGAAATCGGCGATCAGGCCCTTCAGGGCGTGCAGGGACGGCAGGTCCATCAGCATGGCGATGTAGCCGCGGATGTCCCGGTCGTTGATGGCGAAGTTGATGTACAGGAACAGCACCACGCCACCGTCGGAGGACTCGGGCGACAGGTGGAACAGCTTGGAGCCGTCGCCGCGGATCACTTCGGGCAACGACATCGTCAGCGGCCGCTGCAGCATGTTCGCCATGGTCGCCAGGCAGCTGTTGAGCACCACGTTGCCGGTCTCGGCCAGCGCCTCGTCCTCCATGTCGGCGGCGTCCGCGACCGACAGGGCGCCGCCGGTCACCGCGTGCACCAGCGCCATGCTGTTTGACTGCGGGAAGATCAGCAGGGCCCGGCCCGAAAACACGCCGGCGAAGTCCTGGCGGACGGCGACCAGCTCGCCGCTCTCGCGTTCCCGGATCAGGGTCGTGGCGCCCTCGCGGGTGACCACCTCGACCGCCGGGACCGACAGCAGAACCTGTTCGCCGACCATCTTGCGAAGATTGGCGGCCGCGCGACTGACTCCGATATTGACCAGTTCGGTCAGGGCGTCCCGCTCCAGATCGTCGAGCAGGATGGATTGCGTGGTCATTGCGCCGCCGATCGCAGCCGAAGCGCCGCGCCCGACAGGAAGCCGCGCATGCCTTCCTCCGTCACCGGCTTGGCGATGAATGTGGCGTTGGCCGCGCGCGCGCGGCTGATGATCTCGTCCTGGACATTGGCGGTGGCCACGGCGATCGGCATGGTCGGGAAGCGCTCGCGCAGTTCCTCGGCCAGGGCCAGGCCGTCTCGGCCGGGCATGTTGTAGTCGAGGACGGCCACGTCGATCGCCTGGGCGTCGAACGCGGCGATCGCCTCGTCGGCGTTGCCGGCCTCGACCCGCGTCCAGTCCGGCTGCAAGGCCGCAATGGTCTTGCCCAGGACGATCCGCGCCAGCTTGCTGTCGTCGACGATGAGAACGGTCGTCCCCATGAACTTCTCCTCGCACCACCGCGCAACGGCGCGGCGTCAAAAACTATGGTCTGGACACATCCGACGGTCGTCCGCCGGTCAAGGCGGGCAACAATCGATCTCTCAGGAAGGGATCGTCGGGAAGGCCGACGATTGTAGGACGAAAGGCCAGGATCGCCTGAACAACCGCCGCATGCAGACCTTCGCACATCGACAGGTCCAACGTGGAGTCCGAAACGCCTTGTAGCAGAGCCGTTAGCGGCTCTGCGTCCTCTACCCGACAGACTCCCCGCAGGCGGATGATCGGACCGTCGTTCAGAACCGTCATAGGACCAGCTCCGCCGGATCCAGGACCATCAGGACCGCGCCGTCCGCCAGCAGGGTGGCGCCCATGACGCCCGGCGCGCCGGCCAGCAGGCCGGTCATGGGGCGCACCGTCGCGTCCATCCGGTCGACGATGGCGTCCACCGAGAAGCCGACGAGTTCGCCGCGAGCCCGAGCAACGACCACCCGCTCGCTCGGCCGGTGTCCGGAAGCGACGGCGCCCACCAGGTCGCCGAGCGACACCAGCGGGACCACGGCGTCGCGCAGTTGGAACGCCCTGCCCGCCCGAACGGGAACGATGCGTTCGGTCGGCACCCGGACGGTCTCGACCACGGTATCCAGCGCCAGGCCGTAGCGTTCTTCGCCGCAGGTCACGACCATGACCTTGGTCAGCACCATGGTGACAGGCAGGATGAACCGCACCGTCGCGCCCTTGCCCACCCGGCTGTCGACGACGACCTTGCCGCCCAGCTTCTGGGCCGCGTCGCGCACCACGTCCATGCCCACGCCGCGGCCGGACACCGCGCTGACCTCGCTGGCCGAGGAGAAGCCCGGCGTGAAGATCAGATCGATCGACGCCTGGTCGTCCAGGCGGTCGGCCGTGTCCCGAGTCAGCACGCCGCGCTGAACCGCCAGGGCGCGGATCCCGGCCGGATCGATCCCCGCGCCGTCGTCGCGCACTTCGATCATCACCTGGTCCGCCACGGCCCTGGCCGTGAACCGGATCGAGGCGGCGGCCGGCTTGCCGGCCCGCGCGCGCACGTCGGCCGGCTCGACACCGTGGTCGATGGCGTTGCGCAGTACGTGCAGCAAGGGCTCGAACAGCCCGTCGACGATGGTCTTGTCGACCTCGACGTCGCCGCCCTCCACCTCGAGGGACACGGTCTTGTCCAGCGAGCGGGCGATTTCCCGCGCCAGCCGATGGAACCGCGCGAACAGCGGACCCAGCGCCACCAGGCGCACCTTGCCCACTGTCGCGTGCAGATCCCCGACCAGCCGGTCCAGCTGGACCTGTCGCGCGCGGAGGGCCTGACCCAGGGCCTGACCGCCGGGAAGGCCTTCGGCCTGAGCGGCCAGGTCCGCCAGGCCGTTCTTGGCGATGATCAGGTCGCCGGCCAACGCGGCGAGCCGATCCACGCGCTCGGCGTCGATGCGCAGCGTCTTGCGCGCGCCTTGCTCCGGCGCCGGCACCGTCTCTTCCGCCGTCAGGTCGACCACCTCGATCTGGTCGGCCACGAAGCGGAAGGCCGCCTCGACCTCCGACCGACCGGCGGTCGACACCGCTTCCAGCACCAGGTTGCAGGCGTAGGGATCGTAGTCCTCGAGCCCGCCCCAGGCCTCGCGCGGCGAGACCTGCAGGCCGGCCAGGCCCGGCATCGCCGCGACGATGGCGATGGGATCGTCGCCGGAAAAATAGCTGTCGGCGCGCGGCGTATAGCGGACGGCCGTCGCGCCCAGGCCGTCGAACGCTTGAGGCGGGCGCCAGCTGGTCGGCGCCGTCCGGGCCGCGGTGTCCGCCGCGGCGCTCACCGAGGCCACCAGGGCGCGCAGCCGCCTGGTCTCGCTCTCACCGACCAGTTCGGCGTCGGCCGGCAGGACTCCGGCGCGGTCCAGTGCGTCCAGCCAGCGATCGACGGTGTCCACGACGCTGAACAGGGCCTCGAAATCCTCGGCCACGCCGGTGCGTTCGGCGCGCAGCAGGGTCAGCAGGTCCTCCGCCGCGTGCAGCATCAGGCTCATCGGCCTCAGGTCGAACAATCCCGCCGAGCCCTTCAGCGTGTGGATCGCCCGGAAGCAGCCGTCCAGCGCGCCCGCGTCGTCGGGCCGACGCGCCAGGCTGGCCAGGTCGTGCTCGGCGCTGGCGACCAGTTCGCGACCTTCGCTCAGGAACTGGACCATGAGGTCGTCGGTCATACGGCCTCCCCCGGCCGCTGGAAAACGACCGCGTCCTCGAACCGGCGGACCAGGAAGCGGTCGCTGATGCGGCTCATGGACTCCGTGTGCCCCAGGCACAGATACCCGCCCGGGTTCAGTCGATCATAGAGGTTCCTCGCCGCCACCAGGCGCGAGGCGTCGTCGAAGTAGATCAGCACGTTTCGGCAGAAGATGACATCGAACATCCCCTGCTCCGCCAGGCCCGGCCCGTCCACCAGATTTGCCCGGGTGAAGGTCACCGACTCGCGCAGATCGTTGATGAGCTTGCGGCGATGCCGGCGGCTCGGTTCGAAATAGGCCTCGACGACCTCCGGCGGCAGTCGCGACAGCGCGCGCTCGCCGTACAGGCCTTCGTGGGCCGCGTGCAGGGCCCGCGTGTCGATGTCGGAACCGATGATCTCGACATTGTACGCGTCCACCATGCGCCAGTTCTCGAGCAGCCAGATCGCGATCGAATAGGCTTCCTCGCCGGTCGAGCAGGGCGCCGACCAGATCCTGATCTTGTCGCCCGGACGGCGCGAGGTGATCAAGTCCGGCAGGAGCGACCGGCTCAGGCAGGCCAGTTGATGCTCTTCGCGGTAGAAATAGGTCTCGTTGACCGTGAAGGCGTTGATCAGCGTCTCGCGTTCGACGGGGTCGGCCCGCAGCTGGCCGAAATAGGCGGCGAAATCAGGACAGTGGGTGGCCGCGACCCGGTCGGCCAGCCGCCGCTCGATATAGTAGCGCTTGCTCTCGCCGAACTGCATGCCGGTGTGGCGATACAGGAACTCGCAGACCTTCTTCAGGTCGTCGGCGCTCAGATGCGCCTGCTCGGGCGTGGGGGCCCGGCTCACCCGGCCCGGACCATGTCGCGGATCTTGCCCGCGATGGCGTCGACGGGCGCCACGACGTCCGCCCCGCCCGCTTTCACGAGTTCGCCCGGCATGCCCCAGACGACGGCGGAGTCCTCGGACTCGGCGATCGTGCGGCCGCCGGCCGCTCGCAGCGCGGTCATGGCCCGCGCGCCGTCGTCGCCCATGCCGGTCATCAGCACCCCGACCAGCCTTTCGGGCGGCATGACCGCGGCCACGCTGTCGACCAGACGGTCGACGCTGGGATGCCAGCGATGCTCGGCGCTGGACGGGGTCGACAGCGCCACGGGCCCGGCGGCCCGGCGGCTGACAATCATGTCGGCGTCGCCCCGCGCGACGTAGACGCAGCCTGGAACCAACGGCGTGGGTCGCGCCACCTCGATCACCCGCAGGGCGCACAGGCCGTCCAACCGATGGGCCAGGGACGCGGTGAACGCGGCGGGCATGTGCTGGGCCACCAGGATCGGCCACGGGAAGTCGGCCGGGATCTCGCGGAGCACGGCGTCGAGGGCCGGCGGACCGCCCGTCGACGCGCCGAGGATCACCAGGCCCGGCGGCGTGCCGGCGGGCTGGGGTTTCCAGCCCGTGGCCGTCTTGCCCCGCGGCGGCGGCGGGACGATCGCGCCATGGCGGGCCCTCAGGCGCTCGGCGAGGCGATGCGAGCGGCGCAGACGCGACGCCGCGGCCGTCACGACCTTCTCGACCAGGATCGGCGCGAACTCGTCGATCGCCAGCGACACCGCGCCGTCCGGCTTGACCACGAAATCCACCGCGCCCAGTTCCAGGGCCTCCAGGGTGGCGTCCGCGCCCTCGGCCGTCAGCGACGACACCATCACCACCGGGCAAGGCCGCTCGACCATCACCCGGTCCAGGCAGGACAGCCCGTCCATGCGCGGCATCTGGACGTCGAGGGTGATCACGTCGGGCTTGAAGGCGTGGACCTGCGCCAGCGCCTCGACCCCGTCGCGTGCGAAGGCGACCTCGAACCCCGGCTCGTTCTGGAAGACATCGCCCAATACGCGGCGCATCAAGGCGGAATCATCGACGATCAACAACCGGGTCACGAGGCGGGCGACCTCGCCGTCAGGTCGCGCAGCAGGTCGGCTTCGGCGCGCGCCAGCAGGGCTCGCGGATCGATGAGCAAGATGACGTCCCCCTCGCGCTCCACCTTCGCGGCGCGGTCGAACAAACGGTCGCCATCGTTCGACAGTTCCGGCGCGGGCATCAGGTCTTCAGCCTCGACCTCGAGGATCCTCGACACCGCATCGACCGCGAACCCGGCCTGCAGCCCGTCCAGGGTGACCACGACGACGCGGCGCGCCTCGCCGGTCGCTTCGCCGGAGACGGAGAAACGCTGGCGCTGGTCGATCACGGGGATCACCTTGCCCCGCAGGTTCATCACGCCCTGGATATAGGCCGGGGCCTTGGGCAGGCGGGTCAGGGTCTCGGGCAGGCGCACCACCTCGTCGACGGCGGCGATGGGCAGGCCGTAGGTCTCGTCGCCCAGGCGTATAACCAGGAAGCGCTCGCGCGCCGCCGCCGAGGTCGTGCTGGCCATGGCCATATCCTTTTGGTCGCCGGTCTCCGCGAGCAGCCGCGAGACCCGATCGTCGGCGATCACCCGTTCGGGGACCAGGATCGAGACCAGGCCCCGGCCGTCCGGCAGCCGCAGGACGGAGTCGATCCGCGCCTCGCCGCCGGCGCGATTGAACAGCGTCGGCGCGGGTCCCACGGCGTCACGCGATGCGCGCAGGATGACGCTGATCCGGTCGACCAGCAGCGCCAGCCGATGGTCGCCGATGTGCACGACGACGATGCGGTCGTCGGCCTGCACCGCCCGCTCGGCCAAGCCCAGAAGGGCCCGGAGGGAAACGACCGGCAGGACCTCGGCGCGCAGTTCGAACACGCCGATCAGCACCGCCTCGGTGCGCGGCAGAGCGACCACGGCCTTCGGAACCGCCATCACCTCGGCAACGGCGTCGAGCGGCAGGGCGTAGTCCTGCCCGGCCAGGACGAATCCCAGAAAGGCCAGGTCCGGCGCCGCCGCGACCGCCGGCCGCGCGGCGACCTCGCGCTCGGGCGCGCGGCGCGCGGCGCGGAAGGCCGCGAACCGATCCTGCAGCGCCGCGTCCAGATCGAACCAGCGCGCGCCGCTCGCGTCGTCGAGCATCAGGCGGCCGTGCTGGAGTTCGACCTGGCCGTCGCCTTCCGACGCGGTCAAGGTCTCGATGGTGTCCACAGCCAGGCCGATCGGCGGATCGCGGCGCAGCACCACCACCCGCGTGCTGTCCGCAGGGTGGTCATCGCCCAGCAAGGCGCCCAGCGACACCACCGGCAGCACCAGGCCGCGCAGGTGGGTGACGCCCAGCAGCCCGGGAGGCCCGTGCGGCACGCGGGTGACGCGCGGCGTGCGGATCACTTCGGCGACGCCGGCGGCGGCCATGGCCACGCGCGCGCCGCCGGCGCGCACCGTCAGCCGTTGGCGGGTGTCGTCGGACTCCATCCTAGCCGGCCGCGGCTTGCTGCAGCTCGTTGGCCAGAAGCGCGATCTCCTCGATCGCGGCGGCCAGTTCCTCGGCGCTCTGGGACTGCTGGCGGGCGGCGGCCGCGGCCTGGGCGGCGGCGCTGCTGGCCTCTTCGGCGGCCGCGGCGATCTGGCCGATCCCCGACGACACCTGGGCGCTGGCCGCCAGAACGTCCCCCGAGCCCTTGACGATGTCGTCCGAGCCGGCCTTCAGCATCTCGGTCTCGGCGGCCACCTGGGTCAGGCGCACCTCGATGGCGCGGTTCTTGTCGAGCTCGGCGCTGGCCAGGGCGTTGATCTGGTCGACCTCGCGCCGGACCTTGGCGATCTGGGAGACGATGCCGGTGACCAGGTCCTTGACCGCGTCGGCGTTGTGCGAAGCGTCACGCGCCAGGGTGCGGATGTCGCCCGACACCACCGCGAAGCCGCGGCCCGCCTCTCCGGCCCGGGCGGCTTCCACCGCGCCGCTGGTCGCCAGCATCGTGGTCTGCACGGCCACCAGGCCCAGGCCGTCGACGATCTTGCCGATCGCGCCGGCCAGTTCCTCCAGCGCCTCGACGGTCTCCAAGACGGCGCTGTTCTCCTCGACCGACGTCGCGACACCCCGCGCCAGGCGGCCGACGGCGTCACGGCCTTCCGTCAGCAAGGTCTGCATGACCGCCACGCGCTCGGCACTGGCGATCGCATTGGCGCTGGACTGCCGGGCCGCCTTCTCGATCTCCTCCATGGCCGAGCCGGCCTGCTGGGTCGCGGCCGCCTGGATCTGGGCGCCGCGGCTGATCTGGTCGATGGCCACGAGGATCTCGCCGGCCGCGCCGGACAGCTCCTGCACCGTGGCGGACAATTCCTCGGCGGCCGCCGAGGCCTCTTCGGCCGCCGCCGAACCGCCTTCGCCGCCGACCAGCATTTCGATCATCTCGCCCAGGGCGTCGGACGCCGTCTGGCTCTGGTCCAGCGACTGAGCCTGCTGCTGCACGGAGCGCTGGGCCTCGGCGGCGGCGGCGGCCTGCTCCTCGGCCGCGCTCGACACGCTCTCGGCCCCCCGTCGCGCCTCGTTCGCCGCGCCCGCGGCCTCGACGGCGGCGATCAGGATCATCTGGCTGTCTTCGCCCAGGACCGTCATCTCGCGCCGCACGGCGGTCAGGATTTCACCGACCTGGGCGCCGGCCTCGGCCTCGGCCTCGGCGGTCGTCGCGGCCTGGCGCAGCCGATCCGCCGCGTCGCGCACCGAACCGGCGATGCGTTCGGCCAGCGCTTGCACGTCCTGCGATCGCTTTTCGGACGTTTCGGCCAAGGCCCGGACCTCGTCGGCGACCACGGCGAAGCCACGCCCGTCGTCGCCCGCCCGCGCGGCCTCGATCGCCGCGTTCAGCGCCAGGAGATTGGTCTGGTCGGCGATGTCGGCGACGCTCTTGGTGATCTCGCCGATCCGCGCCGCATGGCGTTCCAGGGCTTCGATCACGGTGACACTGGCCAACTGCCGCTGGGCGTTCAGGGCGACGGCCTTGACCGAGGCGTCGATGGCCGCGCCGGATTCCGTCAGCAGGGTCTGGAGCACTTCGGTCCGCTGCCGCGATGTCTCGGCCCGCTCGCGCGCCTGGCCGAAACTGACGCTCATGGCGGTGACCGCGGCCAGGGATTCGTGGGCCGCCCCGGCCGCCTCCTCGGCGCCGCTGGCGATCTGGGCCAGAGCCCGCCGCAGTTCCTCGACCGCGCTGGACGCCTCGGCCAGGCCGCCGGCCAATTCCAGGGTCGCCGCCCCGATCCGCTCGCTGGCGTTCTGGCGGCGGGAAACGGCCTTGCGGACCGTGGCGCGCGGCACGACGGGGGGCGACGGCTCGACGGTCTTCTCGGAAGCCGGCGTTCGCGTCTTCGCGCGCGAGGCCAAGGTCGATTTCTTCACCAGAGCCATGCCGCCCCTCCAAGCGACCACGGCCGCCGCTTACACAACATCATCGAACCGCGCCGAACACCGTCCGGGCGGCCCAAACTATCGCAACGAAGACGCCCAATGTCGCGCCAAGGCAAGCTCAACGGACGGGTCCGGCAAGCTTGACCATGCTACAACTCCAAACGACGCCGGTTGTTCCGCCCTTCCTCACCCCAGGGCGCCCGTGCTGCAGCCCCCTCCTGGAAAGCCGACCGCTCCACGCGCGCAACCCGCGAAAGCGAGCTCGGTTTCACCAAGAATATCAATTTCTTATTGGCGCCTGCGCAGGAACCACGAGCATCGCCGCCGGTTGGCTATCCATGGCTGGCCCCAATCCCGTTGTCGTGCTCCTGGTCGATGACGAGCCCATGCTGCGCATGATCGCGCGCCAGGGCTTGGAAGACGCCGGCTTCAAGGTTGTCGAGGCGGACGACGCCGAGACCGCCCTGGAGATCCTGGGCGCTCGCACCGACGTGACCGTGCTGTTCACCGACGTCAACATGCCAGGCCCGCTGGACGGCCTGGAGTTGGCAAGACGCGTTCACGAACGCTGGCCTTCCGTCCAACTGGTGATCACCTCGGGCCGGGGCCTGGATGCGCCCCTCCCCGAGGATGGGCGTTTCATGCCCAAGCCCTACAGCATCGCTGAGCTGATCAGCGCCGTCGACGAGGCTGCAAGAGAAGGCCATTGATCGATCATGGCCACGGTCGATTTTGGCCGCCGCCACTGACGGAAGCGTCGCCGCTCGGCGTCTTCATAACCTCGGCGCATCCACGCTCCTGAAACGCCAGAGACGACCTTGGCGCGTCGCCAGAAAGGCGACGTTCGAGCCCAGGCGCCGCGAAGCCTCCCCACGACCATAACCTGATCTTCAAGGCCCTAGCTCGACCCCGGGGCGGGAGATCAATGCGCCTCGACTGCGCCGCGGCCGATTATTTCCAATTCGAGCAATTTTATCAGGCTCGACATTTGTACGATAACTACGATATATCCCGATTATAGGGATTCAATCCCACAATATGAAAGCCTCCGACCGTCGGTCCTTGGCCTCCAGGCCAGCGCTTGCGGATAACGGCGGCTCGCCAGGAGGAAAGAGATGAGCGACTTCACCAGCGCGCGCCTGCGCACGAGCGCGTCGCGTTTGGCGATGGCGGTAGCCGTGCTGTCAGCCCCGGTCTCGGCCCTCGCCCAGACCGCCGCCGGCAACGAGCCCGCCGTCGTCGACGAGATCGTGGTCACCGGCTTTCGCGCCTCGCTGAACAAGGCGCTGGTCGAAAAGCGCGCCGAAGCCGCCGCCATCGACACCATCGTCGCCGAGGACATCGGCAAGTTCCCCGACGCCAATCTCGCCGAGTCGATGCAGCGCATCCCCGGGGTGGCCCTGTCGCGCGGCGACGGCGGCGAGGGCCGCAACATCAGCGTCCGGGGCCTGGGCGCGGCCTTCACCCGCGTGCGCATCAACCAGATGGAGGGCGCGGCCCAGACCGGCTCGTCTGACATCTACGGCGCGGGCAACAGCGGCCGATCCTTCGACTTCAACGTCTTCCCGACCGAGATCTTCTCGGCCCTGACCGTGCGCAAGACCTCGTCGGCCGACATCGAAGAAGGCTCGCTGGGCGCGACGGTCGACCTGTCGGCGCCCCGCCCGCTCGATCAGCGCGGCGACATGGTGTTCACCGCCACCGGACGCGGCGTCTGGAACGAACTGGCCAAGAAGGTCGATCCGCGCGTCTCGGCCCTGGTCTCCAAGAAGTTCGCCGACGGCAAGATCGGCGTCCTGGGCTCCCTGAGCTATCAGAAGCGTCAGTTGCGCGAAGTCGGCTACTCGGCCGTCGACATCCTGTCGGCCAACACCAACGGCCTCTTCTGCTCGCCGCTCGGCTTCGCCCCGCAGAACCCGGCGACCAACGCCGCCAAAGGCACGGACGCGGCCAACTGCAGCACCGGCAATCCGCGGACCAGCACCACGTCAGCCTATCAGACGGTCTACAACGCCACCCGCCCGGACGCGGCGACCACGCCCGGCAGCGGCGCCTTCTTCCCGCGCCTGCCGCGCTACATGGACTCGGTGCAGGAGCAGGAGCGCACCGGCGGCAGCTTCACCCTGCAGTTCCAGCCCGACGACAAGACCGACATCGCGCTGGACCTGATCTATTCCAAGTTCGACGTTCATCGCGACGACAACTACATCGAGTTGGTTTCGTTCGCCCGCAGCGCATCGAACAACGGCCAGCCGATGACCTCATTGCGGGACATCCAGCTGTCGCCCAAGGGATCGCTGGTCTACGGCCTGTTCGACGGCGTCGATGTGCGTTCCGAAGGCCTGCACTCGCACTTCGTCTCGACCTTCAAGCAGGCCAATCTCGACTTCAGGCACGAGCTGAACACAAGGCTGACGGTGTCGGGTCTGGTCGGCGTGAATGAGTCGACCTGGCAAGACAAGATGCGCATGCAGTACTTCATGGACAGGGTCGACGCGAACGGCGTGTCGATCGACTACCGTGATGGCGGCTCGACGCCGAAGATCGGCTACGGTTTCGACGTCTCCAACCCGGCCAACTTCACCTATGCGCCCGGCCTGGCCGACGGCACGGTGCTGGGCGGTTTCTCGCTTCAGGGAAAACCGGCGGGTACGGTCACCTACGGGTTCAAGAGCGAGATCAATCTGGCCTGGACGCTCAACGACGCCCTGAAGGTCAAGGCCGGCGGCCAGTTCCGCCGCAACCAGCAGAAGGGTTACGACACCCGCTACTACACCGCCGACACGCTGGTGAAGCCCCTGCCGGCCGGGACGTCGCTGGCCAGCCTGACCCGTCAGATCACCGGCCTCGACAGCCTGTGGGGCAACGGGGCGCCGGCCGCCTGGGCGGTGATCGACTGGAAGAAGTTCTACGACACCATGCAGCTGGGCCAGTCGCGCTCGTGCACGGTCGAGTGCGGCAGCCCCAATCCGACCGTCCGCGAAGCCGTCTCCGTCGGCTATGTGATGGGCGAGTTCAATTTCGAAGACGTGCTGGGCGTCGGCGTGCGCGGCGACATCGGAACGCGCTATGTCCATACCAACCAGTTGAGCTCGGGCCTGGTCTCGGTGGCCTCGGCCACCTCTCCGACGGGCGTCACCGGCAAGTACGGCGAGGTCGAGCGCACCTACAATGACTGGCTGCCGGCCGCCAACCTGGTGATCGAGCCGACGCAGGACGTGCTGGTGCGCCTGGCCGCGGCCAAGGTGATGTCGCGCCCGGACCTGGGCAACCTGACCCCGACCAGCGGCGTCAATCCGGTGACCCGCACGGGCACCGTCAACAACCCGTTCCTGGATCCGATCCGGGCCAACACCGTCGACGCGGCGGTCGAGTGGTATTTCCGTCCGGGCTCCCTGATCTCCGCGGCGTTCTTCTACAAGGACATCAAGACCTACATCCAGCGGGTCAACACCCTGGTGCCGTTCAATCAGCTGGGCCTGCCCAACGAACTGCTGATCGGCTCGAACACCGCGCCGACCGAGCTCTTCACCGTGTCGACGCCGTTCAACACCCCGGGCGGTCCGCTGAAGGGCGTCGAGCTGAACCTCCAGGCGCCGCTGACCTTCCTGCCGGGGGCGTTCAAGAACCTCGGCGTGTTGGCCAACTACACCCACGTCACGTCGCAGATCGACTACATCCTGACCAGTTCGGGCGGCGTGCCGACCTCGACGACCACCGCCGACCTGGTGGGGCTCTCGAAGAACACCGCCTCGGCGACGCTGTACTACGAGGACAAGAAGTTCAGCGTCCGGACGACGGCCAACTATCGCGGTCCGTTCATCCGCGGCATCCCGGCCTCGGGCGGCAGCGACCTGCAGGGCAACGCCAGCACGCTCTATGTCGACGCCTCGGCCTCCTACAGCCTGAACGAGGCGGTGAAGTTCATCGTCGAGGCCCAGAACCTGACGGATGAGCAGAACCGCCTGTACATCGACAGCCAGCGCAAGGACACGCTGTTCGAGACCCGTGTCGGGCGCAATGTCACGTTCGGGGTCAACGTCCGCTTCTAGTCCCCGCCGCGCCCTGGGACCCTCACGGGTTTCCGGGCGCGGTTCCCGCGTCACGAGAGGCGCCCCGCATGATCGCCGCCCGACACCTATCCCTGGCCGGCGCCGCGCTGGCGGCAATGCTGTTGGCGACAGCCGCGGCGGCGCCGGTCCGGGCCCAGGACCTCCCCGACCGCGACCAGGTGCTGGCGGTCGCCAGGAGGTCGGCCCTGGCCCAGGTCGAGCAGATGCAGGCGTTCGAGACCAGCGCCACCCTGCGCCGCCACGGCGCCGGCGTCGAGTGGATCTCGGCCGTATTCTACACCGGCGCGATCAAACTCACCGATACGGTCGCGGCGCCCGAGGTCGACGACTACCTGTTCGCCACGGCCCGCCATTTCAACTACGGCCTGCAGGGCGACGGCGTGCCGATCCACATGATCAACGCCGACGACCAGGCGGTCGGCGATCTCTACCAGTCGATCTATCTGCGCACCGGCGCGCCGGGCGTGCTGCTGCCGCTCAAGGCCAATCTCGACTACACGGTCCCCTATCTCGGCTTCACGCCCAAGCCCGACAAGCTGGTCTGGTGGTGGTGCGATGCGCTGTTCATGGCTCCGCCGATGTTCACCCGCATGTCGGCGATCACAGGCGATCCCCGCTACATCCAGGCGATGGATGCGCAATATTGGCGCGTCTACGACCACCTGTACGACAGGGATCAGCACCTCTTCGCGCGCGACACGCGCTTCATCACGCGGCGCTCGGCCAACGGCCGCAAGATCTTCTGGTCGCGCGGCCAGGGTTGGGTGCTGGCCGGCCTGGCGCGCACGCTCGAATACATGCCGGCCGACTTCCCCTCGCGGCCCCGCTACGTCGCCTTGTACCGGCAGATGGCTGAGCGCCTCGTTTCACTGCAGGCCGCCGACGGCCTGTGGCGCAGCAGCCTGCTGGACGAGGCGGCCTTCCCCGAGCCCGAGACCTCCGGCACGGCGCTGAACACCTACGCCCTGGCGTTCGGCGTCAATCACGGACTCCTGGACCGAAAGACCTTTCTGCCGGCGGTGCTGAAGGGCTGGGCGGGCCTCAACCGCTACGTCCTTCCCAGCGGCCTTCTGGGCCAGGTGCAGAGCGCCGGCGACCAGCCCGTGCCGACCAGGCCCGAGACCACGACCCTCTACGCCAGCGGCGCCTTCCTGTTGGCCGGGGTCGAGGTCGCCGCCCTCGGCCGCCCCGCGACGCCGCTGCCGGCCGCCCTGCCCGTCCCGCCCAAGTTGACCTACCCGGCGGCCAGTTGGTGGTTTCGTCCCCTGCCCGCCGACGCCACCGATGCGCAGCGGCGCGAACGCGAGCGCGGCGAGGCCGAGCGGGCGACCGTCGCCGACCAGGCCTTCGACCCGATGAAGGACGATCCCCACTACGCTCCGCCGGTTCCGCTGGCCGGGCGGAAGCGTCGCTGAAGCCATGCCCCATCGCCCCCTCGCCACACCCGTCTCGCGCCGCGCGGCCCTGACCGCCGGGCTCGCCTCGATGATGGCCACGACGGCCGCCGCCTCGGGGCTTCGCCACGAAATCGTCCGGCCGGCCGCGCCGTTCGCCATGCCGCCGATCGCCGTGCCGGATTTCTCGCGCAGCCGCCGGTTCGCCATCACCGATTTCGGCGCCGACCCGCGCGACCAGGCCGCGACCTCACAAGCGATCGCCAAGGCCGTCGCGGCCGCCAACGCCGCCGGCTCCGGCGTGGTGGTCGTGCCCAAGGGCGAATGGCCGTGCGGACCGGTGCATCTGAAGAGCAACGTTGCCCTGCACCTGTCCCAGGGCGCGACGCTGCTGTTCTCCGAAAACCCGCAGGACTACCTGCCGCCGGTCCTGACCAGTTGGGAGGGGCTGGAGTGCTACAACTACTCGCCGCTGGTCTACGCCCATGACTGCGAGAACGTCGCGATCACCGGCCCGGGGCGGCTGAAGGCCAGGCTTGATGTCTGGAAGGTCTGGTACGCGCGTCCCAAGCCGCACATGGACGCCCTGGTGGCGCTATACCAGCAAGCGGTGAAAGGCGCGCCGGTCGAGCAACGCGACATGACCACGGGCGAGGCGCATCTTCGCCCGCAGTTCATCCAGTTCAACCGCTGCCGTCACGTGCTGATCGAGGACGTCAGCATCGAGGACAGCCCTTTCTGGACCGTCCACCCCCTGCTCTGCACCGACGTCGTGATCCGTCGCGTGAAGATCCGCGCCCATGGCCACAACAACGACGGCGTCGATCCGGAGATGAGCCAGAACGTGCTGATCGAGCAATGTCAGTTCGACCAGGGCGACGATGCGGTCTCGGTGAAGTCGGGACGCGAGTTCGACGGCTGGCGGTTGGCGACACCGGCCCGCAATATCGTCATGCGCGACTGCAGGATCCTGAACGGCCACCAGCTGATGGCGATCGGCAGCGAGCTGTCGGGCGGGGTGGAGAACGTCTTCGTCCAGAACTGCCACTTCGCCGGCGACGGCAAGGGCGCCGACGGCTGGGCCGTGCCGATCAACAACATCCTTTACGTGAAGACCAACGAACGGCGCGGCGGCTTCGTGCGGAACATCGTCATGGACAACGTCACCGCCACCATCGTGTCGGGCGGGGTGTTGTGCGTCGAGACCGACGTCCTCTACCAGTGGCGCGATCTGGTCCCGACCTATGAGCGCCGCCTGACGCCGATCCAGGGCCTCAGCGTCAGCAACGTCACCGTCGACGAGGCCAAGTTCGTCTGCCGCATCAAGGGCGATCCCGCCCTGCCCGTCCGCGACGTGCGCCTGCGGAAAATCAAGGTCGCCAAACTGTACGAGGCCGCCACGGACAACACCAACGTGGAAGGCTTCGTCTCAGCGTCCTGACACTCGCGGCACAGCCTCCATGTGGAGCAGCCCTGATGACAGGCCGAGACGCCCGTCGCTTTCCGATGGAACCTCAACGACGGCTTGGCGTTAGTGGCTCCGCGCGATCGGGTGCGCTACGGGGGGGGGGGTGCTTGGTGATTCCGGCCTTTGTTGAATTTAGGAGCGTCGCGGCTCAAAGCCGTCGACCGGGCGCCAAGGATTCCTTGCTCCCGGCTCAAGCACGGTCTCTCGCCAAGCCCGAACCGCTTTCGCGCCGTTCCCGTCCGCCGCTCGTGTCCTGACCGCTCGCCAAGCCAACCGCCATTTGCCCCCGGTCTCGTCTGAGGGGGCAGGATCGACAACTCCGACTCCGAGTACTCCATGTCGTCAATCGAACCTCGTCGCCCGTCCTCCTCCGGGACGAAAGTGGAACTATGGGCGACCATCGGGCTCGCGCTCGTCCTGGCGTTCTTCCTCCTCAGCGGGATGATCGCCTTCCGCAACATCGAGGTTCTCAGGACCAACAACGAAAGGATCTGGCACACCCACAATGTGCTGATGGCGCTGGACAAGTTGCTGTCCACCGCGCAGGACGCGGAAACCGGCCAGCGCGGCTACCTGCTGACGGGCAACGACCGGTATCTCGAACCCTACCAGAACGCGGTCAGCGCCGTCGGCCAGCGCGCCGACGAGGTGGCCGCGCTCACCAAGGACAACCCGGCGCAGCAGGCCAACCTCATCCCGCTCAAGCGTCATATCGCCGCCAAGCTCGACGAACTCGACAGGACCGTGGACATGCGACGCCGGGGCGAGACCCAGGCCGCGCTCGCCGTCGTCGCCACCGACCGCGGCAAGATCGAAATGGACGCGGTCCGCGCCCAGCTCGACGTGATGCGCAACGAGGAAAACCGGCTGCGGGACATTCGCCTGGCCGAGATGGACGCCGCCCACAAGACGGCCCTGACCAGCGGGGTGCTGACCTGCCTCCTGGGGGCGGCGCTGACGATCGCGGTGTTCGCCCTGATCCGCCGCAGCGCCCGCGCCCGCAGCCGGGAGGAATGGCTGCAGTCGGGCCAGGTCGGCCTCGCCGAAGCGATGATGGGCGACAAGTCGGTCGAGGAGCTGAGCGACAGCATCCTGAGTTTCCTGGCGCAATATCTCGGCTTCCAGGCCGGCGCCCTGTTCAAGGGCGAGAAGGGCCAGTTCTATCGCGCCGCGGCCCTGGGGATTCCCGCCGACGCCGACGTGACCCTGCGCTTCGGCGTCAGGGAAGGTCTGCTGGGCAAGGCGGCCGCCGACGGGCGTTCGACCATCGTCCGCGACGTGCCCGAGGGCTATCTGACCATCAGCTCGGCCCTGGGGCGCGACAAGCCCCGGCATCTGGTCATCGTGCCGACCCATGCCGACGACGTCGTCAACGCCGTGATCGAACTGGGTTTCCTGCATCCGGCCGACGAACTGATGCTCGAATTCCTGGACCAGGTTTCGCCGTCCATCGGCATCGCCCTGCGCTCGGCGCGCTATCGTTCCGAGCTGCAGAGCGTGCTGGAGGAAACCCAGCGACAGGCGGAAGAACTGCAGGTCCAGAGCGAGGAGCTGCGGGTCTCCAACGAGGAGCTGGAGGAGCAGGGTCGCGCGCTCAAGGAGTCGCAGACGCGGCTGGAGCAGCAACAGGTCGAACTGGAGCAGACCAACAGCCAGCTCGAGGAGCAGGCCCAGACTCTGGAGACCCAGCGCGACGAACTGGAACGCACCGGCGCCGCCGTGGCGCTGAAGGCGCGGGAACTGGAACAGGCCAGCCAGTACAAGTCCGACTTCCTGGCCAACATGTCCCACGAGCTGCGCACGCCGCTCAACTCGCTGCTGATCCTGTCCAAGCTGCTCAGCGACAACCCGAACGGCAACCTCTCGGGCGAGCAGGTGAAGTTCGCCCAGACCATCCAGTCGTCGGGCAACGACCTGCTGACCCTGATCAACGACATCCTCGACCTGTCGAAGATCGAGGCCGGCCATATCGAGGTGCGCCCCGAGAGTCTCCCGCTGCAGCGGTTGACGGGAGACCTGCGCCAGCTGTTCCAGCCCGTCGCGGACGAGCGCGGCCTGGGCTTCGAGATCGTCGTGGCGAAGGACTGCCCCGCCCTGGTCGAGACCGATCGCCAGCGCCTCGAGCAGATCCTCAAGAACCTTCTGTCGAACGCCTTCAAGTTCACCGAACAGGGCGAGGTCCGCCTGACCGTGTCGCCGGCCGGCGCCGACAACCTGGCGTTCGCGGTGACGGACACCGGCATCGGCATTGCGCGCGAACAGCAGGAGAGCATCTTCGAGGCCTTCCGACAGGCGGACGGCACCATCAGCCGTCGATACGGCGGCACAGGCCTGGGTCTGTCGATCTCGCGCGAACTGTCGCGCCTGCTGGGCGGGGCGATCACGCTCAAGAGCACGGCCGGCGAAGGCAGCACCTTCACCGTCACCATCCCGCGCACCTACGATCCGACCTTCGTGGCGCCGCGCGAGCAGCCCGCGCCCGTGGAGCCGATCCCCTCCCCCGCGCCGCGCCCGCCGCGCGCCAAGCGCCTGGCCAAGACGGTCGAGGACGACCGCGAACAGCTGACCAAGGGCCGCCGGGTGCTGCTGGTCATCGAGGACGACGACAAGTTCGCCGGCATCGTGCGCGACCTGGCCAAGGAGCTCGGCTTCGACTGCCTCGTGGCCGGCACGGCCGAAGACGCCCTGAAGTTGGCCCGGCAGTTCAAGCCCAGCGCGGTCGTCCTCGACGTGGGGCTGCCGGACGAGTCGGGCCTGATGGTCCTCGACCGCCTCAAGCGCGACGACACGACCCGGCACATCCCGATCCATGTCATCTCGGCCGCCGACCACAGCCAGACCGCCCTGTCGCTGGGCGCGATCGGCTACATGGTCAAGCCGGTCAAGCGCGACGAGCTGGCCGAGGTGCTCCGGACCCTGCAGTCCAAGCTGACCAGCACGGTGCGACGGGTGCTGATCGTGGAGGACGACCCGGTGCAGCGCGACGCCGTCGGCAAGCTGCTGTCGTCCGGCGACGTCGAGACCGTCGGCGTCGGCACGGCCGCCGAATGCCTGGAGCAGCTCAAGCAGCAGACGTTCGACTGCATGGTGCTGGACCTGTCCCTGCCCGACGCCTCGGGCTACTCGCTGCTGGAGACGCTGAGCCAGGACGGCGACCACGCGTTCCCGCCCGTCATCGTCTACACCGGCCACGACCTGTCGGCGGACGACGAGCAACGCCTCCGTCGCTACTCCAGCTCGATCATCATCAAGGGCGCCAAGTCGCCCGAACGCCTGCTCGACGAGGTCTCGCTGTTCCTGCACCAGGTGGTGTCCGAGCTGCCGCCCGAACAGCAGAAGATGATCCAGAAGGCCCGCAACCGCGACGCCGTCCTGGAGGGCCGCCGCGTGCTGATCGTCGAGGACGACATCCGCAACGTCTACTCCCTGACCAACGTCCTGGAGCCGCGCGGCGCCGTCGTCGAGATCGCCCGCAACGGCCAGGAGGCGATCGAGGCCCTGGGGCGGTCCGCCGAAGACCCTTCCCGCGCCGTCGACCTGGTGCTGATGGACGTGATGATGCCCGTGATGGACGGCCTGACCGCGACGCGTCAAATCCGCGAGGATGCGCGATGGTCCAAGCTGCCGATCCTGATGCTGACCGCCAAGGCCATGCCCGACGACCAGGAGCGCTGCATCGCCGCCGGGGCCAACGACTACATGGCCAAGCCCATCGACGTCGACAAACTGCTTTCGCTCGTGCGCGTGTGGATGCCTAGGTAGAGCCGTGCCCGACAAGATCGAAGACCTAGAGATCCAGCTGCTGCTGGAGGCGCTCTTCCAGCACTACCACTACGACTTCCGCCACTATGCGCGGGCGTCGATCAAGCGGCGTCTGGTGCAGGCGCGCGATCAGCTCGGCTTCGCCAGCATCTCGGCGCTGCAGGACCGCGTCCTGCACGACCCCGACATGCTGCCGCGCCTGCTCGGCTATCTCACCGTGCAGGTCAGCGAGATGTTCCGCGATCCGTCCTACTTCCGGGCGCTGCGCGAGAAGGTGCTGCCCCACCTGCGGACCTATCCGTCGCTGAAGGTCTGGATCGCCGGCTGCAGCGCCGGCGAGGAGCTCTATTCGCTGGCCATCCTCCTGCGCGAGGAGGGCCTCTACGAGCGCACCCTGTTCTACGCCACCGACATCAACCCGGACGCACTGAGCGCCGCGGAGGCGGGCCTCTATCCGCTGGATCGGATCCGCAAGTTCACCGAGAACCATCAGAAATCGGGCGGCAAGTCGTCGCTGTCCGACTACTACACCGCCGCCTACGGGCGCGCGGTCTTCGACAAGTCGCTGCGCGACCGCGTGGTGTTCTCCGACCACAGCCTGGTGACCGACGCGGTCTTCGCCGAGATGCACCTCATCTCGTGCCGCAACGTGATGATCTATTTCGATCGCGCGCTGCAGGACCGGGCCATCGGCCTGTTCCGTGAGTCCCTGACCCGAAAAGGCTTCCTGGGCCTGGGGTCGAAGGAGAGCCTGCGCTTTTCCAGGCACGCGACCGGGTTCGCCGACTTCGTGCCGGAGGAAAAGATCTATCAGAGGCGCGAGCCGTGACCCGGACAACGATCAAGGCGATCGCGATCGGCGCCTCGGCCGGCGCCGTCCAGGCCCTGCAGGTCATCCTGCCCCGGCTGCCCGTCGGCTATCCCCTGCCCGTCCTGGTGGTCGTGCACGTGCCGCCGGACCGCTCCAACGTCCTCCTGCCGCTGTTCCAGTCCAAGTGCCGGATGAGGGTGAAGGAAGCCGAGGACAAGGAGCCCATGGACGGCGGGGTGATCTATTTCGCGCCCTCGGACTACCACATGCTCGTCGAGGCCGACGGCGCCCTGGCGCTGTCGAACGACGAACCGGTGAACTACTCGCGCCCCTCCATCGACGTGCTGTTCGAAAGCGCCGCCGACGCCTATGGCCCGGCGCTCGTCGGCGTCATCCTCACCGGCGCCAACAATGACGGCGCCGCGGGCCTGAAGGCCGTGACCGACGCCGGCGGCGTGGCGATCGTCGAGGACCCCGCGCAGGCCTACGCCTCGGCAATGCCGGATGCGGCGTTGGACGCCGCCGCGACCGCGAAGGTCATGAACCTGGATGCGATCGCATCCTATCTGTCGAGTTTGGGGACTGCGCGATGATCGCGGAAAAGCCGATCAACTTCCTGCTGGTCGATGATCTCGAAGAGAACCTGCTGGCGCTGGAGGCGCTGCTGCAGCGCGACGGCCTGACCTGCCTGAAGGCGCGTTCGGGCGAGGAGGCGCTCGAGCTGCTGCTGGTGCACGACATCGCCCTGGCCCTGCTTGACGTGCAGATGCCCGGCATGGACGGATTCCAGCTGGCCGAATTCATGCGGGGCAACGAGCGCGCGCGCCATATCCCGATCATCTTCGTGACCGCCGGCACGGCGGGCGGCGTCGACGCCCTGCGCCGCTTCCGCGGCTACGAGGCCGGCGCGGTCGACTTCATCCAGAAGCCGATCGAGGCCCATGTGCTGCGCAGCAAGGCCAATGTGTTCTTCGACCTCCATCGGCAGCGCCTGCAGATCGAACTGCAGCGCGACGAGCTGGAGGCCGCGGCCCAGGCCCTGCGGCGGGCCGATCGCCACAAGGACAGTTTCCTGGCGGTCCTGGCGCACGAACTGCGCAATCCCGTCGCCGCCCTGACCGGCGGCCTTCACCTGCTGGGCAAGGACAACTCGCCCGAACGCTCGCGCGACATCCGCACCCGCATGGACCGGATGCTCACCCACCTGTCGCACCTGGTCGACGATCTCCTCGACGTTTCGCGGGTCAACCAGGGCAAGATCTCGCTGAAGAAGGAGCGGCTCGACCTGCGCGAAATCCTCCGATCGGCCATCGAAGCCAGCCAGCACAATATCGACGCGGGGGCCCACCGGTTCACGACCGAGTTTCCCGAGGGCCCCATCTGGCTGGACGCCGATCACACGCGGCTGGCCCAGGTGGTGGCCAACCTGCTGAACAACGCGGCCAAGTACACGCCCCCGGGCGGCGCCGTGTCCCTGTCCGCCAAGGTCCAGGACGGCGCCGCCGAGATCAAGGTGTCCGACACGGGCGTGGGGATTGCCCCCGAGATGCAGTCGGGCATCTTCGAGATCTTCGCCCAGGTCGAGGACCATCTGACCAAGGCGCAGGGCGGGCTGGGGATCGGCCTCGCCCTGGTCAAGCAGCTGGTCGCGCTTCACGGCGGCAGGATCGAGGTGCAGAGCGCGGGTCAGGGCACGGGCAGCACCTTCATCGTCACCCTTCCCATCGCCGCCGCTCCGTCGGAGGGGCTGGTCAGCCTCTAGGCCGCGATTTCCAGGGATGGCGTGCCGCTTGCTCGGCTAGCGCCCCGGAGAGAGACACCCGTGCTCTCGCCATGAGAAGCCGGCGCAGGCGGCGCGGCTGATCTCTTTGCGCCCTAGGTTGAGGGATGAAACCCGCCCTTCGTCGTTGCGCGTGGTCTGCTCATGGCTCTTTCGTAAAAAGGAGGCCTTGAGGCGCGAAATGCGCCTTACAATCGAAGTCGGGGAGAGACACTGCAATCCATGGCCGCCAAATCGCCCGCGCTATCAGTGCCGCCCACGCCCTCGACTCCGGTCGACAGGCTGGCCGCGATGGACGACGGGCGTCCGGGACTGGACGGCCTCGCGATCGAGAAGCTGCTGCGCGGCGCCGTGCTCAAGGGGCACGACCCCATGGAGATCTTGCGCGAAGCCCGGATCGATCCGTCGGCGTACGGCGACGAGCACGCGGCGATCGACGGCAGCGCCCTTTTCCGTTTGGTCGAATGCATCCAGCAGAAGCTCGACGACGCCTATGTCGGGTTCCTGGCGGAAAGATGCCGGCTGGCGCTCGAGACCGAACGCACGCGAGCCTATCTGCACGCCAACACCTTCGGTGAGGCGCTCAGGGTCAGCATCCGGTTCACCCAGGCGCTTTCCAGCGACATCGGTCCGCAGCTGATCGAGACCGACCGGCTCGGCGTCATGCACGTCTGCGCCTACAACACCGTCGAGGGCGTCGATCGGGACATCTTCGTCTGGCTGCGGTTCGTCTGGATCTATCACCTGTTCAGCTGGCTGATCGGCCGGCCGCTCAAGCTGCGTCGCGTGTTCGTGCAAGGGCGGCGCCCGGTGCAGGCGAACGGCTTCGACCGGTTCGCCCTGTTCCAGTGCCCGATCGAGTTCGGGGCGAAGGTCGATGCGCTTTGCTACGACCGCAACGACCTCAACGTTCGCCTCGTGCACGGAACCCTCGCCGAATACGAGGCGCACAACGCCGGCGCGCCGGACTGGTTCGCGCCGCCAGGCGGCGAACTGAGCTGGCGCAGCCGGACGGAACAGGTGCTGGTCGGGCTTCAGCGCGAGGGAAAGTGGCTGCCGTCGATCGAGGACGTCGCCGAACGGCTTCGAAGCCAGCCGCGCCGGCTGAGACGCAACCTGGCCGGCGAAGGCGAGACGTTTCAGCACATCAGAACGCGGCTGCGCGGTGAAATGGCGGGGGCCTTGCTGCTCGCCACCGATCTCCCCGTGACCCATGTCGGCTACGCGGTCGGCTTCAGCGAACCGGGCAGCTTCACCCGGAACTTCAGCGAGTGGGCCGCGATGGCGCCCTCCGAGTATCGCCAACGCTACAAGGCCGACACCGCGCGGATGGCGGCCGCCACCACCCTGGTGACCGAACGGCGCGAGCCCCAGGCCGGGACGCAAGCTGGTCACTTGCGTTAAATCTTCACGTCACCCGCGTCATAGCCAATCTCCCCGCTCTTGGACATCGATAGCCAACCACCGCGCGGCGTCGACCGTGCGGAACAAGAGTGATCAAGGGGAGAGCCTGACCTGCCGGTCCATACCCGGCATAGCGCCGCCGAGGCGCGCCGCATCGCCGGCCTTGCGACAGGCGCCCGATCACGGCGCCGGTAAACTCAAGAAACACTGAAGCCGTCGTCGACTACTCGGCCAAACCTTCCGCGAACGAGGAAGGCGGCCCGAAAGCTCCTCGACGGTCAAAGCAATAAAAAATCGGGAGGGAACACTTGCCTATCACCTTGAACAACAGATCGCGCCTGGCGCTGTCCGGCGCGTCCTTGCTGGCCCTGGCGCTGTTGGCCGCGGGGCCGACCTGGGCCCAGACCTCGGATGCAACCGCATCTTCGCAAGCGTCCAAGACCCAGCCGGAAAGCGATCGCGCGGCTCAGGACGCTCCGGAGCAGGTTTCCGAGATCGTGGTCACGGGATCGAGCATCCGCGGCGTCCCGCCGACGGGTTCGAACCTGATCAGCGTCTCGCGCGAGGACATCCGGACCATCGGCGCGAACACCACGCCGGACCTGCTGGCCACCGTGCCGCAGCTGAACAGCTTCAACACCGCGCCCCGAGCCGCGAACGGCGGGGCCGGCGCCTTCGCCCCCGGCCTGCGCAGCCTGCCGGCCAGCGCGACGCTGCCGCTCATGAACGGTCACCGCCTGGTGGCCGGGGGCACCAACCAGACCAATCCCGACTTCCCGTTCCTTCCCGAGCTCGCGATCGAACGCGTCGAGATCGTCGCGGACGGCGCGTCGGCGATCTACGGCTCGGACGCGGTCGCGGGCGTGGTCAACTTCATCACCCGGCAGCGCTATTCGGGCGTCGACACGTCCATTCGCTACGGGACGGCCGACGACTACCACACGTTCAGCGCCAGCGGCCTGGTCGGCCGCACCTGGGATCGCGGCTCCGTCGTGGCCGCCTACCAGTACGCGGAGAACGGCGACATCCTGGGGGCCGACCGCGACTACCGCATCGTCGACCTGCGCCCCTATGGCGGCGTCGATACGCGCACCACGGTCTGTCCGTCGCCCAACGTGCTGGTCAACACCACGGCCTACGCCGTCAGCTACGCGGCGCCCGCCCTGGCCCCGAACACCACCAACGCCTGCGACAACGGCGCGGTGACCGCCCTGGTCCCCAAGTCGCGCCTGCACAGCGCCTATCTCACGGCCCGCCAGGAGGTAAGCGACCGCGTCACCCTGTGGGGCGAGCTGCTCTATTCGGACCGCAAGGACACGGTCCAGGCGCCGCCGCCCGCGGGGGCCGGCGCGTCGGGCGGGGTGATCCTCTACAACCTGCCCGGCTTCGCGAACCCCTTCTTCAAGACGCCGCCCGGCACGGGCGCCACGACGGAGTTCGTCCAGTTCCGGACCGACAACCTCTATGGCGCCGACCATATCGACAACATCTTCCGGGTGCGGGCGGGCAACTCGTCGGCGGGCTTCGACGCCAAGCTTCCTCGCGATCTGAAGCTGACCGTCTACGGCACCTACGACTGGGCCACGAACGACACCTACCTGCCCGCGATCAACCCGGCGGCGCTCGACGCGGCGGCGCTGGGAACCACGACCGCCACGGCCCTCGATCCGTTCGGCGCCGGCACCTCTCCCGAGGTCGCCGCCAAGATCACCGACTACGCCGGCGACCTGGTCATCCACCAGCGCACCTATCTGGGCGCGGCCAAGATCGACGGACCGCTGGCCGACCTGCCCGGCGGCCAACTGAAGATCGCGGTCGGCGCCGAATATCGGCGCGAGACCTTCCAGCAGCGGGGCATCTACGGCGGGTCCCAGGTGCCTGAGGACCTGACCCGCAACATCGGCTCGATCTACGGCGAACTGTTCGTACCCATCGTCGGCGACGACAACCAAGCGCCCCTGGTCCACAGCCTCGCGGTGTCGCTCTCGGGTCGCTACGACCATTACAGCGACTTCGGATCGACGACGAACCCGAAGATCGGGGTCAGATGGGATCCGGTGAGCGGCCTGACATTGCGCGGCACCTACGGCCGCTCGTTCCGGGCGCCGGGCCTGCGCGACGTCGGCGCCACCGTCGGCGCCTACTACTACAACGCCGCCGCCATCGCCGGCAGCACGTTCCGCGACCCCACCCGGGGCGCCGCCCAGGTCGATACGATCTTCCTGCTCGGCGGCAACCGCAACCTCCAGCCGGAAGAGGCCCGGACCTATTCGATCGGCGCCGACCTGCACCCGGACTTCCTGCCCAACTTCCATGGCAGCGTGACGTTCTACGACATCCGCTACACCAACGTGATCGGCACGCCCGGCGGCGCCATCGCCTTCACCGATCCCACCTTCGCCTCGGTGATCTTCCGCAATCCCACCGCGGCGCAGCTGAACAGCCTTCTGGGGATCGCGGTGCCGGTCAACTTCGTGCCTGGAGCCTTGCCGCCGATCGGAAACCTGCTCGACTTCCGGCAGGGCAATTTCGGCGTCCGCAAGACGAACGGCCTGGATTTCGACTTCGGCTATCGCCAGCCGACCAGCTTCGGCGCGCTCTATGCGGGCCTGGCCGGCAACTACATCTTCAAGTTCGAAACCCAGCTGTCGCCGACGGCGCCGGTCTCCGACAGCCTCAAGCTCGGCGTGCCGAAGGCGACGCTGAGGGGAACGCTCGGCGCCCAGGTCGGCCAGTTCAACGCCGTGGCCTTCGTCAACTATCGCGGCGGGGTGACGGGCCTCTACGCCACGCCCACCGGCACCGCCGAGTACAGCGCCGAGGCCTATACGACCGTCGACCTGCGGTTCTCGATGAAGCTGCCCTACGGCGGCCTGGCCAAGGGGACCGAGCTGGGCCTGCAGGTGAACGACCTGTTCGACCAGGACCCGCCCTTCTTCCCGCAGGCCGAAGGCATCGGCGGCGCCTACAACCCGATCGGCCGCTACGTGGCGCTGAACCTGCGGAAGAGCTTCTGATCGAACCGGCGCCGCCTCGAACGGTCGCCAAAGCCCCGCGGGAGCCAGCGAGCGATCGCCGCTCCCGCGGCACGGCGCGCCCGAAGCGCCCGCCCCTACCCCTGACCTCGGTAAGTACCCAAGATAATGCAACAGTACCCGCTCACCCTGGACAAGTTCATCGACCACGCCGCGAAGTGGCACGGGGCCCGCACGGTCGCGACCGCCTCGCGCGGCGCGGTCCAGCGGCGCGCCGGCTACGGCGAGCTGCGGACGCGCAGCAACCGCCTGTCGGGCGCCCTGATCGGACTTGGCCTCGGGGTCGGCGATCGCGTGGGCACGCTGGCCTGGAACACCCAGCATCATCTCGAGCTCTACTACGCGACGATGAACGCCGGCCTGGTCTGCCACACGCTGAACCCCCGGCTGACCCCGGCGCACCTGTCGGCCATGATCAACGAGGCCGCCGACCGGGTGCTGGCGATCGCCGCGAACCTTACGCCGATGCTGCCGGACCTGCTGCTGCTGTGCCCGACCATCGAACGGGTGATCGTACTGGACGAAGCCGTCGATCCGTCGATCGCCGACCGTTGCCTGGTTCCCGTCGAAGACCTCGACGCGCTGATCGAGGCGCACGGGGAAACGGTCCAGTGGGGGCAGTTCGACGAGACCAGCGCCGCGGGACTCTGCTTCACGTCGGGAACGACCGGCAAGCCCAAGGGCGTGGTGTTCACCCATCGCTCCAACTACCTCCACACGCTGATGTCGATCCAGCCGGACGCCTATTGCCTGTCCGCCAAGGACACGATCCTCGTCGCCATTCCGATGTTCCACGCCAACGCCTGGGGCCTCCCCTTCTCCGCGCCGGCGGTCGGCGCCAGCCTTGTGCTGCCGGGACGGGAGCTGGACGGCGCCAGCCTGGCCTCGCTGATCAGGACCGAGAACGTCACCATCGCCTGCGGCGTGCAGACGGTGTGGATCGGCCTGCTCGACCATCTCGACTCCACCGGCGGGGACGTGCCCAGCCTGGAGCGGGTGGTCATCGGCGGCTCCAAATGCCCCGACGCCCTGCTTCGGCGCATGGAGGAGCGCCTGGGCGTGCGGGTCCAGACCAGCTGGGGCATGACCGAGATGTCGCCGCTCGGGACGGTGGACTCGATCCAGTTCCCTCCGGCGAGCGAACGCTCGTCCGGGCGACCGCCGATGGGCGTCGACCTCAAGCTGACCGACGCCGACGGCGTCACGCTGGATCAGCAGCGCGGCGTGGTCGGCCATCTGAAGGTCAAGGGCCCCTCGGTGATCGACCGCTACTTCAAGTCCGCCGAGAGCGCGCTCGATGCGGAGGGTTATTTCGACACGGGCGACCTGGCCATGATCGACGACAGCGGGGCCCTGACGATCTGCGGACGTTCGAAGGACCTGATCAAGTCCGGCGGCGAATGGATCAACCCCACGGAGATCGAGGCGATCATCGGCCGCGATCCCCGCGTCGGACAGGTGGCCGTGATCGGCAAGCCGCATCCCAAATGGGGCGAGCGTCCGGTGCTGGTGGTGGAGCTGCGCCAGGGCGAGGCCGACGACGCGCACGGGTTCGTCGACGCCTTGCGGGGCAAGGTGGCCGACTGGTGGCTTCCCGACGAGGTCGTCCAGCTGCCGGCGATGCCGCTGGCCGCGACCGGCAAGATCGACAAGGTCCGGCTGCGCGCCGACTACGAAACGGGGGAGCTTGACCGCTATGTCACCACCCGCCCCTGACTTGAAGATCGGTGTCGTCGGCGCCGGATTGATGGGCGCGGAGATCGCGCTGGTCTTCGCGCTGGCCGGCCTGGACGTGCAGCTCCATGACCGCGACGCGGCGGCGCTGGAGAAGGCGTTGGCCCGGTTGGCGGCGCTGCTGGACCGGGGCGTATCGCGGGGCCTCTACACGGAAGGCCAACGCGCCATGGCGCTCGACCGCATCCGGCCAGCGCCGGACCTCGCCGGCTTCGGCGACCGCGACCTGGTGACCGAGGCGGTGTTTGAAGCGCTCGAGGTCAAAAGCGAGGTCCTGGCGGCGCTCGACAAGGCGTGTCCGCCGGCCTGCGTGATCGCGTCGAACACCTCGACCCTGCCCATCTCCACCCTGAGCGCTGCGCTGTCGCCGGAGCGCCGGCCGCGCTTCCTCGGCACGCACTACTTCTCGAAGGCGTGTCCGCCGGCCTGCGTGATCGCGTCGAACACCTCGACCCTGCCCATCTCGACAATCGGCGCTGCGCTGTCGCCGGAGCGCCGGCCGCGCTTCCTCGGCACGCACTACTTCTCGCCGGTGTCTCGGATGCAGATGGTCGAGGTCGTGCCGGCGTTCGAGACGAGCCCGGAGATCGTCGCCTGGACCACCGCGCTTCTCGAAGGCGTCGGCAAAAAGCCCATCGCGGTGAAGGACGTCCCCGGCTTCGCGGTCAATCGAATGCTGCACGCGATGCTGATCGAGGCGGTGAAGCTGGTCGAGGAAGGCGTCGCCACGCCGGAGGACCTGGACACCGCGTGCCGGCTGGGCCTGGGCCACCCGATCGGACCGTTCGCCCTGATGGACAACGTCACCTCCGGCCTGTGCCTGCAGGTCCAGGAGATCCTGCAGGAGTCCTACGGGGAGCGCTTCCGACCGCCCGCCCTGCTGAAACAGCGCGTCGCCGCCGGCTATTCCGGCGGGCGGGGCAAGCCAGGCTGGCTGGAGAAGGCGTGACCATGAAGATTTCTGGAGAGGCGAAACTCGATATGACGCCGGCGCCCGAAACGCCCCCGAGGCCAGCCGCCCCCGTCCCCAGCGGCGCGCGGATCACGCTGGCGATGCTCTGCTTCGTCTATGTGCTCAACTTCCTGGACCGCCAGCTCATCTCGATCCTGGCCAAGCCGATCCAGGACGGCCTGAAGATCAGCGACGGCCAGCTGGGCCTGCTCACCGGATTCTATTTCGCGCTCTTCTATTGCTTCATCGCCATCCCGATCGGCTGGCTGGCCGACCGCACCAGCCGCGTCAGGGTCCTGGCCATCGCCTGCGCGCTGTGGAGCGGCGCGACCGCCGCGTGCGGCATGGTCGGCAACTACGGGCAGCTCGTCGTCGCGCGCATGATGGTCGGCGTCGGCGAAGCGGGCGGCGTGCCGCCGTCCTACGCCATCATCTCGGACTCCTTCCCGCGCGAACGGCGGACCACGGCCATGGCGATCTTCAATCTCGGCCCGCCGATCGGTTCGGCGCTGGGCGTCGCCTTCGGCGCCTCGCTGGCCTCCGCCTTCAGCTGGCGCATCCCCTTCTACGTGATCGGCATAGTCGGCGTGGTCGCCGCCGTGGCCGTCCATCTGATCGTCCGTGAGCCGAGGCGCGGACAGATGGACGCTCCGGGACGCTCGACGCCCCCGGACGCGGCGGGCGCCGGGTTGTTCCCGACCATCGCGCAGTTCTTCGGCAACCCGCTGCTGCTGATGGCGTCCCTGGCCAGCGGCGCCGGCAACTTCATCACCTACGGCCTGCTCAACTTCACGACGCTGTTCCTGATGCGCGAGAAGGGCATGCAGCTGGCCGACGTCGCGATCTGGTACGCGCTGGTCGTCGGGATCGGCATGAGCGCCGGCATCTACGCCTCGGGGCGGATCGTCGATCGGTTCGCCGCGCGCGGCAAAGCCGCCTATGCGACCGTTCCGGCGATCTCGCTGCTGCTCGCCCTGCCCTTCTTCCTGGCCTTCGCCTGGGCGCCGACCTGGCAGCTGTCCCTGCTGTTCCTGCTGGTCCCCATGTTCCTCAACTCGTTCTTCCTGTCGGCCACCGTCACCTTCGTCCAGGGTGAAGTCCCCGCTGAACGCCGCGTGATCTCCGGCGCGTTGCTGCTGCTGGTGATGAACTTCATCGGCCTTGGGCTGGGACCGACCTATGTCGGCATGGCCAGCGACCACTTCCGCCCCGTCTACGGCGACCACGCCCTGCGGGCCGCCTACTACGCCCTCGCGCCGATGTACCTGATCGCGGCCGCGCTGTTCCTGATCCTCGCGCGCCTGATCCGCCGCAACCAACGCCTCCAAGAAGGAACCCTCTGATGACGAGTTTTCCGCGCCTGATGGCCGCCGCCCTCGCCGCATGCGTCTTGGTCACGGGAGCCGACTGCGCGTCCGCGGCCGACCAGGCGCCGGTCGTGAACGCACCGGCCGGTTCCGTGGAAGGCCTGCGCGAGGGGGACGCCACGGTGTTCCGCGCGATCCCCTACGCCCTTCCGCCGGTCGGCGAGCGCCGCTGGAAGCCCCCGGCCGCGATGCCCCGGTGGCAGGGCGTGCGCGCCGCCCAGACGATGGGCGTGGCGTGCATGCAGCCGCCGATGGCGGCGGGTCCCTATGACCGCGGCAAGGTGCCGATGGCCGAGGACTGCCTGACCCTCGACGTGACCGCGCCCGCCGACGCGCGCAACGCGCCGGTGATGGTCTGGATCCATGGCGGCACCCTGATCTGGGGATCGGGTCATTCGAAGATGTACGACGGCCGGGAATTCGCCAAGCGCGGGGTCGTGCTGGTCTCGATCAATTACCGCCTGGGCGTGCTCGGCTATCTGGCCCATCCGGCGCTCAGCAAGGAGTCGCCCGACGACACGTCCGGCAACTACGGGCTGCTCGACCAGATCCAGGCGCTGCAATGGGTGCGCGACAACATCGCGTCCTTCGGCGGCGATCCGCGCAACGTGACGATCTTCGGGGAATCCGCCGGGGCGCTCAGCGTCGAATATCTGCTCGCCTCGCCCAAGGCGCGCGGGACCTTCGACAAGGCGATCGTGGAGAGCGGCTACCTCTTCACCATGCCCGAGCTGCGCGCCAAGCGGGGCGAGGAAGCTTCGGCCGAGGACATCGGCGCCTGGCTGGCGGGCAAGCTGCAGGCGCCCGATCTCGCGACGCTGCGGGCGATGGACGCGCGCAAACTGGTCGAGGCGTCGGCCGCGACCGGCTATGCGCCCTACGGGACGATCGACGGCAAGGTCCTGAAGCGCCAGCTGGTCGACACCTTCGATCATGGCGAGCAGGCGTCCGTGCCGCTGATCGCCGGGTTCAACAGCGGTGAGATCCGCACCCTTCGCTTCCTGGCGCCGCCGGTCCCGGCCAGCCCTGCGGTCTATGTCGAAGGCGTCAAGGCGCGCTATGGCGACTTGGCGGACGACTATCTCCGCCTCTATCCGGCGACCGCCAATCTCGAACAGAACGGACTGGACAGCACGCGCGACGCGGTCTTCGGCTGGACCTCCGAGCGCCTGGTGCGCAAGCAGGCCACCCTGGGTCAGCCCGCGTTCCTCTATTATTTCAGCCACAGCTACCCCAGCGCCGACGCGGCCGGCGTGACGGGTTTCCACGCCAGCGAAGTGCCCTTCGTCTTCGGCACGATCGCCAACACGCCGCCGGCCTGGCCGGCGATCCCGGAGACGGACGCGGAGCGGCGGATCTCCAGCCAGATGTTGGACTATTGGACCAGCTTTGCGCGCAGCGGAAAGCCGTCGTCCGAACACGGCCCGGCCTGGGACGCCTTCGGCTCCGCCGGCGCCTACATGCACTTCGCCGAGAGCTCGCAAGCGGCGACAGGCTTCATGCCGGGCATGTACGCGCTCCATGAGCAGGTGATGTGCCGACGCCGGGCCGAGGGAAGCCAGTCATGGAACTGGCGCACGGGCAGCACCGCGCCGGTGCTGCCGGCGCGGACGAGCGATTGCCGCTAGCGGGCATCGGCGGCGGCGCAGAACTCGGACACGCCACTGCGCCGCCGCACCCCTATTCCGTACCGCGCGGCCGCTCGGCGTAGACCTCGAGCATGCGCCGGAGCAACGTCACCGACTTCTCGACCTCCTCGGGGTCGGGAACCAGCACCTGGGCGATCGACAGGCCGCGCACGGCCCAGACCACCAGGCGCATTGCGGTCTTGGACGCGCCGCCGGTGTCGCCGAACCACCGCCCCAGCAGCGCCAGGGCGTTCTGCTCGATCTCGGCCTGCAGCGGCGCCAGGCGTTCGGTCAGGTCGGGATCGCTGCGCGAGCCTTGCAGGATTTCCAGCACGGCGACGCCGGACGGACGGCTGAGGACCTCCCAGACGATCTGCGGGAAGGCGTACATCCGTTCCTTGGGATTGGGGATCGCCGTCAGGCGCGCGTCATAGATAGCGACCTCGTCGTCGAACACCGACTGGACGACGAACATCATCAGGTCCACGCGGGTCGGGAAATGATGCAGCATCGCGCCGCGGCTGAGCCCGGCCTCCTGCGCCACCAGCAAAGTGGTCGTCGCCGCATAGCCCTTGGTGTGCAGGCAGCGGATCGTTGTTTCCAACAGGATGCGGCGCGTCTCGCCGCTGCGCTCGGCCTGAGTTCGGCGACGGGGGCGAGGATCGACCGGAGCGAGGGTCTGCGAACCTTGAGTCATGGCGGAAAGATCAGGGCAACCGCCCTCGCGGTCCAGCCTCTTCGTGAACTGGCGGTCAGCGCGCACGCTTGGCCGGCCCCGGCGTCGCGGCGTCGTCCCGTCGAGAAAGGGGTGGGCGAGCGTCCCAAGGGAGATCGGTGCGCTCGCCCATTCGAGCCTTAGAAACTCAGGCTCAACTTGGCGCCGACCGTGCGGAACGCATCGGGGCTGACGATCTTCTCGTAGCCGCCGGCGTTGATCAGGGTCAGCGACGGATACGGCGCGAAGAAGCGCTTATCCAGCAGGTTGCGGGCGTAGAGCCCCAGCCGCCAGCGGCCGTCGTCGCGGCCGATGCCGAGGGCGGCGTTCAGCATGCCGTAGGCGCCGACCACCGACTTGGGATCGGCGGTGATGCTGTTGCTGTCGTCGCGCCACGCCCAGTTGACGCTGGCGTCGAACTTCAGCTCGGCGGTCACCGGCCGCTCGTAGGTGGCGTTGATCGTGTAGCTCCACTTGGGCGCGTTGGTCAGGCGTTGGCCGGCGTAGTTGGCGACGTAGGTCCCGGTCGAGCCCGGCAGCAGGTAGCACCCCTGCCCCGTGACGGCGGACGTCGGCTGGCCGGTGTAGCAGGCGCCCGTATAGTCCTTGAACTTGGCGTCGCTGTAGCTGGCGCTGCCGCCGACGGTCAGGCCGGGGGCCAGGCGGATCGAGGTCTCGACCTCGACACCCTGCGCCCGCATCAGCCCGGCGTTGGTCAGGCCCAGCCGCGGCGTCGCCGAGGTCAGGTCCAGGGCCTGGGCCTGGAAGTCGGTGTAGTCCGCCCGGTAGATCGACGCGTTCAGCGTCATGCGGCCTTCCCAAAGGGTGGACTTCACGCCCGCTTCGTAGCTGTCGACCGTCTCGGGCTTCACCGGCTTGATCTGGCCGTTCAGGGAGTCGATCGCCGGGCCTTTGTAGCCGGTGGCGTAGGTGGCGTAGACCATCACGTCGCGGTTGGGCTGGTACTGCGCGCCCACCCGGCCGGACCAGTTGTCGGCCGACACCTCGCCCGAATAGGGCAGCAGGGTTCCGTAGGTGAAGTAGCCGGGCACCGGGCTGACCTTCAGGTCGCCCGAGACCTTGTCGTCGGTGTAGCGCAGGCCGCCGATCAGCTTGAAGACGTCGCTGATCGCATAGGTCGCCTGGCCGTAGGCGGCGTAGCTGCGGGTCTCGTTGCTCTGGTCGCGCCGGCCGTAGAGCACCGCCGGGGGATAGAGCGCGCTGCCGGTCGAGAACTTGAGGAAGTCGCCCTTCTGGGTCGTCCAGCCGTCGACCTGGGTGTCGAGGTAATAGAGGCCGGCCACGTATTCCAGCTTCTCGCCCGAGGGCGAGGTGATACGGAATTCCTGGGTGAACTGGTCGCTGTCCAGGCCGCCGTCGCTGAAGTTGAAGATGTCGATCGGCGCGTGGTCGATGTCCGTCAGCTGGGTCATCTGCGACTTGCGATAGGCCGTGATCGAGGTCAGCGTGAAGCCGCCGATCCGGTAGTCGGCCTGGCCCGAAACGCCCTGGACCTTGGTGTTGGCCCTCCAGTCGCCGTCCTGGAAGCTGATGTAGGTGTTCGGACCCGGCTTCTCGGGGAACGCCGCGAACAGGTTGTTGTACCGCGGGTTGATCCCCAGCGTGTGGATGATGGCCGCGTCGCGGGCGAAGGCCTTCTGGTAGTCGGCCGCCACCACGATGGTCAGGTCGTCGACCGGCTCCCACAGCAGCTTGGCGCGGACGCCCTTGTTCTCGCGGTCGCCGACGTGGCCGCTGGTGCGCACCGCATAGGGGATGGCGCCGTCCTGGGCGTTGTAGAAGCCCGACACCCGCACCGCCGCCGTCTTGCCCAGCGGCAGGTTCACGACGCCGCGCGCGATCTGCTCGTCGCGCTCGCCGTACGACAGGTCCAGCTGGCCCGAGGTCTGCTCCAGGCGCGGGTTCTTGGTGACGATCTGGATGACGCCGGCCGAGGCGTTCTTGCCGAACAGCGTGCCTTGCGGTCCGCGCAGCACTTCCACGCGCTCGATGTCGGCGAAGCCGGCCGCGCCCGGGTCGCGGGGCAGGCCGATGATCACCCCGTCCACCACCAGGCCCACGGTCTGCTCGACGCCGCTGTCATAGGTCTGGGTGCCGACGCCGCGGATCTGGTAGCCGCCGCCGTTGGCGACCGGATTGGTCGACGAGAACGTGACGTTCGGGGCCAGGTACTGGATGTCGGAGACCTCGCGGAAGTTCGATGCTTCCAAGGTCTTCCCCGACACGGCGGTCACCGCCACGGGCACGTCCTGCAGGCGCTGCTCGCGCTTGGTGGCCGTGACGATGATCGCGTCGAGGCTGGTGACCGACGACGAGGACGGCGCCGCCTCCTGAGCCGTTGCGGTCGTGGCGCCGAGGACGCCCGCCAGCATGGCGGATCCCAGCAAGGCGGCCCGGTAGGTCCTAGCGGTGTTTCGCATTCCCAATCCCCTCATTTGGTTTCGTGGGGCGCTCTTTGCCGTTCGCGACGCCCTCACTTACAGTCAATTATGATTGTTTATGGCTTGCAAGCCAATTCACGATCACATCTGACTGTTTATGGAATTGATGTGTCTTTTTCGTCGCTTACGACGCGCTCTTGTGGCCCGAACGCAGGCGTGCGGCCTCGGCGACGCCCCGAAGACGTCGGCCGGACCGCGCCGGAAAGACCGCGATGTCGGCGCGCGAGCGCCCTAGGGTTTGGCGGCCAAGGCCTTGAGGTCGGCGTCCACCTTGGCCACCTGGTCCTCGCTGATCCTGTCCGAGGCGTAGGGCTGCAGCTGGCGCAGGCTCATGGCCTTGAACTGGTCGAAGGCCGGATGCGACGCCAGGTTGGGCAAGGTCTTGGCCAGGACGGCCTTGGCCGCCGGATCGGCGACGACGACTTCCAGCGGCGTGTCGGCCGAGAAGGCGGCGGCCGGCGCCGCGACGGGCGCGGGGGCCGGCGCGCTCTGGGCCAGGGCCGGCGAGGCCGCCATCAGGGTCAGGGCCAGGGCCGTCACACGCATTCCGTTCTCCCACGCTTGGGTCCGAGGACCTTTCTGTTGCACGAACGATAGTGGCGCAATTAACATGCAGTCAAGATCGCTTGTAAGTTGGATCAAGGATGGGAGCCTTCATGCGTCAGCGCGCCTTCGCTCTGCTGGGATCGACCTGCCTGGGGGCCATGCTGGCGATGGGCGCCCTGCCCGCCGCCGCCCAGCCGGCCCTGATGCCCCTGCCCGCCGCCGCGACCTGGAACGCGGGCGAGCTGGCGCTGGACGGGGCCTTCGCGATCGACTCCGCCGGCTGCCGCGATCCTCGCGCGGGCCGCGCCGCCGAACGCTTCCAGCACGATGCGGCCAGCCTGACCGGCATGGCCCCGGCCCAGCGCCCTGGACCGAAGCTGAGCATCGCCTGCCGCCCCGATCCCACCGCCGAGGCCTACCGCCTCAAGGTGACCGCCGACGGCGTGACCCTGGACGCCGACGGACCGCTGGGCGTGCTGCGGGGCCTGGCCACCCTGCGCCAGCTGATCGCGGTCAATCCGCCCGGCGCCGCCCTGCCCTTCGTGACGATCGACGACGCCCCGCGCTTCGTCTGGCGCGGCGTGCTGATCGACACCGCCCGCCACTTCATGACGCTCGAAACCGTCAAGCGGCAGATCGACGCCATGGAGCGGGTCAAGCTGAACGTCCTGCACTTCCACCTGTCCGACGACCAGGGCTTCCGGGTCGAGAGCAGGCGCTATCCCAGGCTCCAAGCGTCGGGCGACGGCCAGCACTACACCCAGGCGCAGATCCGCGAGCTGGTGGCCTATGCGGCCGACCGGGGCGTGCGCATCGTCCCGGAGTTCGACGTGCCGGGCCATACCCGCGCGATCGCCCAGGCCTATCCCGACCTGGCCCTGGCCCCGCTGAAGCCGGCCAACGCCTTCGCCGCCCAGGACCGCGCGCTCGATCCCACCAGGGAAGAGACCTACCGCTTCCTCGACGGCCTGTTCGCCGAGATGGGCGCCCTGTTCCCCGACGCCTATTTCCACGCCGGCGGCGACGAGGTCAGCGACGCGGTCTGGCTGGACCATCCGCGGGTGCGGGCCTTCATGACGGCCAAGGGGCTGGGCTCCAAGGCCGCTCTGGAGGGCTACTTCCACACGCGCGTAGCCGCGATCCTGAGCAAGCACGGCAAGACCATGATCGGCTGGGAGGAGGTCGCCGCCACCGGGACCGCGCCGAAGGACGTGGTGATCCAGGCCTGGCAGACCTCGAACGCCACGGCCGATTCCGTCGCCAAGGGCCACCGGACGATCGTCTCGGCCGGCTACTATCTGGACCTGCTGAACCCGGCCGCGTTCCACTACGCCTTCGATCCGCTGGACACCTCCGCCGCCGGCCTTACCCCGGCCGAGGCGGAAAAGGGCCGCAAGCTCTCGCCGATCATGGCGGCCGTTCTGACGGACGCCCTGGTCGCCAAGCCGCTGCCGCCCTTGACGCCCGAGCAGGAAAATCTGGTGCTGGGCGGCGAGGCGCCGCTGTGGGCCGAGATCGTGACCGACGAGACGATCGACTCGCGCCTGTGGCCCCGCGCCGCCGTCCTGGCCGAGCGCTTCTGGTCGCCCCGCACGGTGCGCGACACCGACGACCTCTATCGCCGCCTACCCGTCGTCCAGGACCAACTCCGCGTCCAGGGGCTGCGCGACCAGGCCAACAGCGCCCGCATGGCCGCGCGCCTGGCGCCGGGCCAATCGGAACCGGTCATGACGCTGCTGGACCTGGTCGGCCCGACCCGCAACATGGCCCACGACCACCGCATCCTGGCGGCGTTGCGCGGCCGGAAGATCGTGCAGGAGCTCAACGGCCTGGCCGACGCCGCGCCCGTCGACAGCCTGGTCGCCCATTGTTTCGAGGCCCGCGCCAAGGCGTTCGCCGCCGGGGACCTCAGCCAGGCCGCCGCCCTGCGCGCCGACCTCGTCGCCTGGCGCGCCAACGACGCCCGCTTCCAGGCCGTGGCCCGGGGCCGGCCGGCCCTGGAGCAGGCCCTGCCGATCTCGGCCGACATCGCCGCCTTGGCCGGGGCCGCCCTCGCGGCCATGGACGCCGTCGAGGCCGGAAAGCCCCTGGCCGAGGCCGACCGCGCCCAGGCCCAGACCGTGCTGGCTCGCGTCGAAGCCTTCGACGCCGCCTCGGCCCGCCCGCTGTTCAGCTTCCTGGGCAAACAGCCGCCCGCCGACCTGATCATCAAGATCGCCCCGGGCGTCCGCGCCCTGCTCGCGGCGGCGCCTTAGGTGGACGACCCCATTCCCAAACCTCGCCGCACCCAGGCGCAGCGCAGCGACGGCACGCGCATGCGCCTGCTGGAGGCGGCGATCCACTGCCTGCATGAGAGCGGCTACGCGGCCACCACCACCTCGCTGGTCGCCGCGCGGGCCGGGGTCAGTCGGGGCGCGATGCTGCATCAGTTCCCCACCAAGGTGGACCTGATGCTGTTCGTGGTGCGCGCCGTCTATGACCGGGAAGTCGAGGAGTATGTCGCGCGCCTCGGCCACATCCGCGACCTGCGCCAGAAACTGCAAAGCCTCGTCGAGGTCGCCTGGGACGTCCTGAGCCGCCCCTCGGGCGTCGCGGTGCTGGAGGTGCTCCAGGGCTCCCGCAGCGATCCCGAACTGGCCGAACGGCTGCTGCCGATGCAGAGCATGATCGAAGCCGAGTCCTTCGCCTGGGCCCGACGCTTCGACGACATCTATGGCGAACCGATCACCACGCCCCTGCTGCGCCTGATGGTCTGGACCGTGCGCGGCCTCTCCGTGGCCCGCACGCTGGACCCAAGGGCCGATCTGGACCGGGTGGTCGCCCTGTTGCGCGACATGGTGGCGGTCGCGCTGGATCCCGAGGCGAAGCGTCCGCTCCGCCTCGGTTGAGGCCTACTTCCCCGCCGCCTGTTCCGCGACGTCCAGGCGCGCGCGCCAAGGATCGACCCCGCTCACAAAGCTTCCATCCGCGCGCACGTCCAGAAGCTTGTCGCCCTTGGCGTCGTAGCGCGGCCAGGCCGGCAGGCCCGGTCCGTTCGGATCGCCCTTGCGCGCAAAATTGGCCCAGTAGTCGGCCAGCTTCCCCGCCACCGCCTGGTCGGCCGTCGTGGTCGCCGCGCCGTAGACCGGGGTCAGGCGGTCGAAGACATAGGCCACCTCGGTCGAGTGATTGGCGCCGTAGGGCGATCCCGCCAGCGCCGCCGGGGCGACATAGCCGAAGCGGTATTCGTAGGTCGGCGCGCCCTTGGCCGCTGTCGCCCGGGCCACGAAGCGGGCCGGCTCGACCATGTTGCGGTCGCCGCCGATCGCCTGGTTCAGGGCCTTCAGCGCCAGCTTGCCGTCCGGGTCGTAGGCCGCCCGCGCCGCCGCCGCGCCCTCGCCGAACCTGGCGTAGGCCGCGTCGGCGCTGGGCGTGAAGTCCAGGCTGAGGTCGGCGCTGGTCGCCCCGACGATCGTCGGGACCTTGTGCTGCCGCCCGTGGGCGAAGGCGTCCTCCGGCGTCTCGACGATCAGCTTGCCGTCCACCACCGGTCCGGAATAGAGCGCGCCCTCGCCCTGGAAGACCAGGGTGGCCATGCTGAGGTTGGCGGCGATCCTGTCGGCCGGCAGGGCGCGCAGGGCGGCCAGGGCCGCGGCGTCCTGGCCCTCGACGCCCAGCCGTTTGGCGAAGGCCAGGCCGACGCCTTCGGCCGAGGGCTTGCCCGGCAGGTCCTGCGACAGGCGCCGCTCGGGCGTCAGGAACCGCCGGCCCGCGCCGGACTGGATGATGGCCTTGTCGAACAGCCCCTCGGCCTTGGGCGCGCCCAGCAGCAGGTTGATCGAGATGCCGCCGGCCGAGCCGCCCACGACGGTGACGTTCCTGGGGTCGCCCCCGAAGGCGGCGATGTTGCGACGGACCCAGGCCAGGGCGGCCATCTGGTCCATCAGGCCGTAGTTGCCCGTGGCCTCGTCCGGATGCTCGGCGCTCAGGGCCGGATGACCGAAGAACCCGAACCGGCCCAGGCGATAGTTGAAGGTGACGAACACCACCCCGCGCCGGGCCATGGCGTCGCCCCAGGTCTCGGGCGAGGACGAGCCGCCGTTGACGAAGGCGCCGCCGTGGATCCAGACCATGACCGGCAGCTTGCCTGTCGCCTTGGCCCCGGCCGGTCGCCAGACATTGGCGAACAGGCAGTTCTCCGACTGCGGCGCGGGCTCGGGCGAGCCGGGCATGCGGCCCTGCACGCAGTCCGGCCCCATCGCCGACGCGTCGCGCGCGCCGGTCCAGGGCGCGGCCGGCCGGGGCGCGCGCCACCGCAGGTCGCCGACGGGCGCGGCGGCGTACGGAATGCCCTTGAAGGCGGTCACCCCGTCCGTGGTCGCGCCTTGCAGCGCGCCGGTGTCGATCTTGGCGACGGGCCCGGCCAGGGCGGCTGAGGCGACGAGGGCGACGAGGCTCATCGACCGCCCTCCGTCAGGCTGGCCTTGGCGACCAGGTCGCGCGAGCCGGCGGCCTTGCCGACATAAAGGTCGTAGCTTCCGCCCGCCCGACGCCAGGCCCCCGCCTTGACGTCATACGACGCCAGCAGGCGCGGATCGGCGACGATGGTCACCTGACGGCTCTCGCCCGGCTTCAGCGTCACCCGCGCCCAGCCCGCCAGGCGATGGGTCCGTCCCGGCGGCGCGACGTAGAGCTGGGCGACTTCCGTCCCTTCGCGCGGGCCGGTGTTGGTCAGGGTGAAGGTCGCCGAGACCCCCTCCCCGCCCTTCGCCGCCAGCTTCGAATAGCCGAAGGTCGTGTAGGTCAGGCCGTGGCCGAACGCGAACAGGGGCTTGGCCTTCCTGCGTTCGAACCAGCGGTAGCCGACGTCGGCCCCTTCCGGGAACGGCACGGCGAACGGGGCGACCTTGGCGCCCAGGCCCAGCGGCTTGCGGTTGTTCGGGTCGAAGCCCGGGATCGCCGGACGCGGCAGCTGCGCGACGCCGGCCGGGAAGGTCATCGGCAGGCGGCCCGAGGGCGAGACCTCGCCGGTCAGGACCTTGGCGATCGCCGGACCGCCGCGCTGGCCCGGATACCAGGCCTGCAGCACCGCGCCCACCTTCGACAGCCACGGCATCAGGATCGGGTTGCCGGTCTCCAGCACCACCACCGTACGCGGATTGGCCGCGCCCACGGCTGCGATCAGGGCGTCCTGGCCATAGGGCAGGTCCGGCGCGATAGCGTCCATCCCCTCCTCTTCGGGCCGCGTGGCGAAGACGATGGCCACGTCCGCGCCCTTGGCCAGGGCCGCCGCGCGCGCCGGATCGCCGCCGTCGTCGAACTGGATGTCGGCGTCCGGCCGCAGGGCCTTCAGCGCGGCCAGCGGCGAGGACAGACCGTAGACCGGCGCCAGGATGGCGGCGATGCCGTCGCGCCCCCGCCGGTCGGTGAAGTGACCGCCGTAAGGCATCACCTGCGACGAGCCGCCCCCCGACAGCACGCCCTTGTCGGCGAAGCCGCCGATCACCAAGATCTTCCTTGCCGTCGCCGCCAGGGGCAGCACGCCGTCGTTCTTCAGCAGCACCATGCCCGACAGGGCCACGCGCTCGGCCACCTCGGCATGGGCGTCCTTGTCGATCGCGCCGCCTGGCTTGGCCGGATCGTCGATCACGCCCACTGCGTGGAAGCTGCGGACGATCCGATAGGCCGCGTCGCGCACCCGCTCGGGCGAGACCTCGCCGCGTTCGACCGCCGCCTTCAAGCCGTCGAAGTATGGGCCGTCCTGCGGCGACTCCTGGTCCAGGCCCGCCTTCAGGGCCGGCGCCAGGCTGTGCGAGGCGCCCCAATCCGACATCACCCAGCCCGGATACTGCCAGTCGCCCTTCAGCACCTTGCCCAGCAGGAACTGGCTTTCGCAGGCGTAGTCGCCGTTGATCCTGTTGTAGGCGCACATGACCGAGCCGGGCCGGCCACGGTCGATGGCGATCTCGAAGGCCAGCAGGTCGGATTCGCGCAGGGCCGCCTCGTCCAGCTGGGCGTCGTGCACGAAGCGACCCGTCTCCTGGGCGTTCAGGGCGAAATGCTTGACGGTCGAGACCACGTGGCGCCCCTGGATCCCGGCCACCTGGGCACCGACGATCTGGCCGGCCAGCAGCGGGTCCTCGCCGGCGTACTCGAAGTTCCGGCCGTTGCGCGGCTCGCGGGTCAGGTTCACCCCGCCGGCCAACTGGATGTTGAAACCTTTCGCGTGAGCCTCGGCGCCCAGCATGTCACCGGCCGCCCGGGCCAGCTCCGGATCGAAGGTCGCGGCCAGGGCCAGGGTCGCCGGCAGCGAGGTGGCCTCGTCGCCGCGCCGGATGAACCCGCCCAGATTGCCGACCCCCAGGCTGGCGTCCGACATCTGCTGGGCCGGCATGCCCACCCGCTCGACCGCCGGCACATAGCCGGCCGAACCCAGGGCGCCGGGCGGGGTGGCCTTGCGCATGCTCTCGGGGATCGACGCCGGCAGGGGCACGCCCAGCGACAGCAGGCCGAACCCGGCCTGGGTGCGCAGCACGCCGATCTGCTCGTCCAGGGTCATGGCGTCGACCATGGCCCTGGCGCGGGCGTCCGGATCCGAGACCTGCGCCAGGGCCGCGCCGGCCGTCGTCAGGGTCGAGGTCATCAGCAGCAATCCGACAAAACGCTTCAACATGGGCGGGCTCCTCAACGGCTCTTCACGCCGGCGGGCAGGCCCTTGCGGGCGATCGCGCCCATGTGGCGGGCGCTGGGCTTGGGGGTGCGGGCGAAGGTGGTGCGGTCGACCGCGACCAAGCCGAACTTTGGGCCGTAGCCGGAGAACCATTCCCAGTTGTCGAGCAGCGACCAGTGGATGTAGCCGCGCACGTCGATGCCGTCGCGCAGGCAGTCGACGACCCCCGCCACGGCCTTGTCGATGAAGGCCACCCGGCGGGTGTCGTCCTCCGTGGCGACGCCGTTCTCGGTGACGTAGATCGGCTTCCTGGTGTGCCTGGCCACCGTGCGGATCACCGCCTCCAGCGCCTCGGGCGCGGCGGGATAGCCCATCTGGCTCAGCTCGACGCCCTTGGGCGCCGGCAGGTCGGCGTCCGGCCCGACCTCGGTGTAGGTGTAGTTCTGCACGCCGATGAAGTCGCCTTGGGCCTGGAGCCACGGCAGCATCACCTGGGCCTGCTTGGCCTCCACCCCGCTGGGACCCGACGGCGGCGCGCGCTCGTCGTTCAGCGACAGGGTCACGCCCACCAGGTAGCGATCGTTCGAGGCCTTGCGGATGGCCTCATAGGCTCGCTCGTGGGCCTCGATCATGATCGGCTGCTGGATGCGGAAGTCGCCCAGAACCGGCGGCGCCCAATGGGCCGCGCCGATCGAGGCCGCGGCCGCCTTCTTCGACATCTCGATATAGGGCCGCAGCGGCCGGATGGCCGGCGACCAGCTGACCAGGGCGCCGAGATTGGGCTCGTTGAAGGTCGAGGCCACGCCGATCAGGTCGCCCAGGTGCTCCGTGATCAGGGTGCAGTAGCGGACGAAGGCCGGGATGTTGTCTCGGGTCTCGAACCCGCCCGCCGCCGCGAACCAGCGCGGGGTCGTGAAGTGGTTGTAGGTGACGAACGGGGTCATGCCGTGCTTGCGGATGGTCTCCAGCACGCGGCGGTAATAGGCGATGCCCGCCAGCGAGATCTGGCCCGGCTCGGGCTCGATCCGCGACCATTCGATCGAGAAACGGTGGGTGTTGAAGCCCAGCGAGGCGGCCAGGGCGATGTCTTCCCAGACGCGGTTATAACTATCGGCGGCGTCGCCGGAGGGGTCCTTGAAGATGGTCGGCTTGACGTGCTCCATCACCCACAGGTCGCTGGCGTAGTTGCCGCCCTCGATCTGATAGGCCGCGCCGGCCGAACCCCATAGGAACCCGGGCCGCGCCGTGGACTTGCCGGACCCAGCCTGCGCCGCCGAAGCCACCGCGGCGACGGTCGCCGTCCCGCCCCACAGCACCGCACGCCGATCGAAAACCCCACCCATGCACTTCCTCCCGCCGCCCTGGATGGGCGATCGGGGAGAAACTTAGAAACGCGACAAGATACAGTCAATCCTGCTTTTAATTATCACACCCTGACCTGCTCGCACGGCGCCTGGTGTCCAGAGACCTGTCCAGGCCGATGCACGCGATGGAAGCGCGCTGCCGGCGGGCCTTGGCTCTGATGGGGACCCGAAGATCAGGCCCCTGGGGACGCGGTTGGACGCCGGCCGAGCCAGGCCGCGACGTTCAGGACATATCGGTGCGTGTCCGCCAGCGCCTGGGGTTCGCGAGCCATGCCGTCGCCGGGACGTTCCGACACGAAGCTCGGGCGCCCCATCGCCAGGTCCCAGTTGTAGTCGGTGAAATGGTGGAAGGTGCTCTGGAGGACCGCGGGACCGCCCTCCTCGCTGCGCTCGAAGACCACGACGAGGTTGAAATCCCGCCCCGTGGTCCGGCTCCTGCCCGTCGCGACGGTGCGGGCCTCGGTCCCGTCTGGGACGATCACCGCGCCCTCGTGCGGGTGAGCCGGCAGGTAGCGCAGGACGCCGGTGGGCGACGACGGGGCCGAGAAGATCGGGTGCGCCGGCTCGACCACCCGGATCTCCTGATAGTCGCCGTTGGCTCCGGACCGGTAGTTCGGCCAGGAGATGGCCTGGGTCTCCTCGTCGTCGCGGACGTGGCGGCTCTCGTCGGGCTCGAGGTTCTTGCTATGGAAGCGATGGGCCAGGCCGACCCCGCCCAGGTTGCAGACGGACGAGCCCAGGTCCATATGGTCGCGCGTGACCATCAGGGCGCCACCGGCGGCGTGGAAGCGGGAGATCGCCTCGCAGTCCGCGTCGGCGAGGCCGTCGCCGACATCGACCGCGAACAGCCACAGCTGGTCGAAGTCGCTCTCGTCCAGCCTGGACAGGACAGGGTCGGGAACGCCGACCGGTCCGCGGTTCCGGGCCTCCACGGCGTACAGCGGCCGCCCTTCGTCATCGACCGCGCCCGCCAGGAGATCGCGCAGCAGGCTGAAGCGCGCGATCGACCAGTCGTCCTCGATCGGGGGGATGGTGGTCTGCAGCAGAATGCGCGTCGGACGGGCGTTCATCGGGGTCTCCAACATCGTGCGACCCGAAACCGGATCGCACGAAATCCAGGAAAATGCGACCTCACCGGCCGGAGGCGGCGTCTTCGATCAGGGCCGCGACCTTGTCGGGATGCGAGACCATCAGGGCGTGGGACGCGCCCTCGACCGCCACGGTCTTCCGCGCCCCGGCCCGCTCGGCCATGAACCGCTGGGTCTGGGCCGGAATGTTGCGGTCGGCCGAGCCGTAGATCACGTAGGACGGCAGGCGCTTCCACGACGGCGCGCCGGCCATGTCGGACAGGGCCCGTCCGGTCACCGGACGCTGGGTCGCGGCCATCAGCGCCGCCGTGGCGGCCGGCACGTCGGCGGCGAACTGGTCGCGGAACTTGGCGGGCTGGATGTAGAAGTCCTCGTCGCCGTCGGGCAGCACCACCGGCGCCAGCGCCGTGGCGAGCGTGCCGCCCGGGAACTTGCCGGAGAGGGAAAGTGCCGACTCGCCGGCCTCGGGCAGGAAGCCGGCCACATAGACCAGCGCCTCGACGTTGCCGTTGCCGTTGGCCGCTTCGGTGATCACCTCGCCACCGTAGGAATGGCCGACCAGGATCACCGGCCCGGGGATCGACTTGACCAGCGCCGACACCGTCTCGGCGTCCGAATTCAGGGCGCGCAAGGCGTTGGCCGCGGCCACCACGTGGTAGCCGTCCCGGTTCAGCCGCGTCACCACGCCGTTCCAGCCCGAGGAGTCGGCGAAGGCGCCGTGGACGAGCACGATGGTCGGCTTCTCGCGAGGCGTCGCGGCCCGGACCACCGCCGGACCCGCCAGGGCGAGGACGGCGGCCAGGGACAGGGCGGCCAGGGACAGGCCGGGATGAAACTTGCGCATGGGGTGTCTCCGTGGCGGCCGGCAACGGCCTCTGCGCCAAGACTGCGGGTCCGCCCGCCCCGCGCCTATCTCGCGGAAGGGCCTGGCGGACCTGTCCGAAAGTCTAGGGCGGGAGCCTCCACGGGGGTGGCTGGCGAGGCGCTAGAGCAGGCTCATGCCGCCGTCGACCTTGAGGTTGACGCCGTTGACGAAGCTGCCCGCGTCGGAGGCCAGGAACAGCGCCGCCCGGGCCAGCTCCTCCGGTCGCCCCAGACGGCCCAGCGGGATGCCGCTAGCCACCGCGCTTTCGAACGCCGCGCGCTCCGAGGCCGGGACGCCCAACTTGTCGAGGATGGCGGTGTCGGTCGGTCCCGGGCTCAGGACGTTCACGCGGATGCCGCGCGCCTTGAACTCCAGCGCCCAGCTGCGGGCGAAAGCGTTCAAGGCCGCCTTCGACCCGGCATAGACCGCGTGGCCGTCCAGGACCTTGTCGCTGGCGATCGAGCTGGTCAGAATGACCGCGCCGTTGTCGCGCAACAGCGGCGCGATCTTCTGGACCCCGAAGAACACCGCCCGGGCGTTGATCGCGAACTGGGCGTCGTATTCGGCTTCGGAAACCTGCGACGAGGGCGTGATCGTGTTCACGCCGGCGTTGGCCACGTAGATGTCCACGCCGCCGAAGCGCTCGCGCGCCAGGTCGGCGACATCCGCCTGGTGCGCCGGATCGGCGGTGTCGCCGGCCAGGCCGACGGCTCGGGGCCCGATCTCGGCGACCGCGGCCTCGACCACGTCCGCGCGACGTCCGGTGATGATCACCGACGCGCCTTCCCGCGCGAAGAGCTTGGCCGTCTCCAGGCCGATGCCGCTGTTGCCGCCGGTGACCACCGCGACCTTGTCGATAAGGGAGTCCATTGGGCTTTCGCCTCCTTGGGAGTGTTGTCCAGGCCCTCCAAATGGTCTTGACGGAAACTCAAATAAGTCGGGGAAATGGCAAGTTACCTATTCCATGACGGAACAGAATGACCGACCTTCTCGACAACGCCGCCGGCCTGACGGCCTTCATCAACACGGTCGAGGCGGGCTCCTTCAGCGCCGCGGCGCGGCTGGCGGGCGCGACCCCGTCGTCGGTCTCCAAGAGCGTGGCCCGGCTGGAGCGTCGGCTGGGCGTCGTCCTGTTCACGCGCTCGACCCGCACCCTGAACCTGACGCTCGAGGGCGCGGCCTATTTCGAGCGCGTCATGCCGCTGCTGCGGGCGCTCGGCGAGGCGCAGGACGTCGTCCAGACCGCCGCCGTCGCCCAGGGTCGGCTTCGGGTTTCCCTGCCCAGCGACCTGGGCCGCCTGCTCATGGACCCCCTGACGCGGATCTTCCTGAAGCGGCATCCCCGGATCCATCTGGAACTCCACATGACCGACCGTCATGTCGACCTGATCCGCGAAGGCTACGACCTGGCCCTGAGGGTCGGCCAGGTGGACGACAGCGCGCTGACGATCCGGCCGCTGGGCCGGGCGCCGCTGGTCCTGGTGGCCGCCCCGGACCACCTGGACCAGTACGGGCGGCCACGAACGCTCGAGGCGCTGCGGGCCGCGCGCCACGTCCGCTACCGCCTGGACGGACGCCCCTTCCCGATCACCTTCGCCGACGGCGCGACGCTGTCGCCGGACGGCGTCCTCGACTGCGATTCCGGCTTCGCCCTGAGGGCCGCGGCGATCAACGGCGTGGGGATCGCCCAACTGCTGCGCTGGACCGTGGACGAGGACCTGCGGGCCGGCCGGCTGGAGATCGTCATGCCCGAGGCTCCGCTTCCCGCCGTCCCGCTGCAGATCCTCCACGCCTTCGGCCGCTTCCAACCCCTTCGCGCGCGCCTGTTCGCCGACTTCGTGGCCGAGCAGGCGGCGGCGCTGGGGCGGGCGTCCGGCGATCCCGCCACGCCCCCGGACTAGGACGTCCTATCCCTTGGTCCAACTCGGGCAAGACCTTCGGCGGGCTCGCCGGCCGCCCTCCGTACAGTTTCGACGCGCCCCCAAGTCCCGTACCCCTGGGACCAGCGGTTTCCTCAAGCCAGGCGCGAACGACATGACCTCTCCCCAATCCGACCCGACCTTCGAGATCGTCCGTGAGCGGACGCGCGTGCGCGTGCTGTTCGAGGGCCACGACATCGCCGACAGCAGCGACGTGGTCGTGGTGTGCGAGGCCGGCCGGCCGCCCGTGCGCTACTTCCCGCGCAAGGACGTGTTCATGGTGTTCCTGAGCCAGACCGACAAGGTCACCCGCAACCCCGACAAGGGCGATGCGCGGTACTTCACGATCTACCGGGACCAGCACATCGTCGACAACGTGGCCTGGTCCTACGAGACGCCCAACGCGCCGTTCGCCGACATCGCCGGGCGCATCGCCTTCCGCCCCGAACACGTCGAGATCCAGGTGGACGGGCATTCGGCGGCCGAGACCGAGATCGACGACGAGGGCGTCGACATCGGCGACCAAGGGCGCTGAACCCGCGGTGATGTTCGCCCCCTATACTTCCTATACCTATGTACAGTTCCGTTTAGGCAGGACGATTTCCTAACAACATCCCGCAGCCGTGTTAATCGGACGCGACAGGGATGATGAACGTAAGATTTTTTCCGATTTCATCTTACGGCCGACGAAACGGCAGGCGAGCATCCTACCTGTCCGGCTCACCCGCGCGACGCCGCGACGGCCACAGCGCCGCGGCGTCGCGCACCCCGGCCGAACGGCGCCGAGACCCTATACGGCGGGATAGCCCGCCCTGACCCTTTCGGCCAATCGACCCATCCCCGCCCCCGGTCCTAGCCTTCCGATCCTGGGTTCTGGATCGCGCGAAGGGCGACGCACATGAAAATCGTGGTGGTGGGCGGCAGCGGCCGGATCGGCGGCAAGCTCGTCTATAATCTTCGTCAGGACGACTACCGCGTCCTGGAGGCCTCGCCGACCTTCGGCGTCGACACCCTCACCGAAGCGGGACTGGCCAAGGCGCTGGAGGGCGCGAGCGTCGTCGTCGACGTCACCCAGTCGCCGTCGCTGGATGGGGCGGACGCCAAGGCGTTCTTCGAGACCTCGGGCCGCCACCTCCTCGCCGCCGGGCGCGCCGCCGGGGTCGGGCACCACATCGCCCTGTCGATCGTGGGCACGGACCGCCTGCAGGCGAGCGGCTACTTCCAGGCCAAGAAGCTCCAGGAGGACCTGGTCAAGGCGTCCGGGATCCCGTTCACGATCCTGCGGTCGACCCAGTTCTTCGAGTTCATCACCGGCGTGGTGCAGGACGGCACGACGCGCGACGTGGTGATCTCGCCGGCGCCCGTCCAGCCGATCGCCGGAGAGGACGTCGCCGAGGCCCTGGCCGACCTCGTCCTGGGCGCGCCGCTGAACGACACCGTCGAGGTCGCGGGCCCCGAGCGCTACCGCCTGGACGACCTGGCCACCCAGGTGCTCACCGCCTACGAGGACCCGCGCCGCGTCGTGGCCGACGTCCACGCCCCCTATTTCGGCGCCGAGCTGGACGAGCGGTCGCTGCTGCCGGGCGAGCGCCCGCGCATCGCCCCGACCCGCTTCTCCGACTGGTTGCGCCAGAGCCTGCAGGCCCCGGCTCCCGCCGGCCTCCATTCGAACCGGAAGGGTTGATCCCATGAAGATCGTTGTCACGGGCGGCGCGGGCGTCGTCGGGTCCAAGGTCGTCGAGATCCTGGCGCGCCAGGGCCACCAGGTCACGTCCGCCTCGCAGAGGACGGGCGTCGACGTCATCACGGGCGAGGGGCTGGAGGAGGCCCTGGTCGGGGCGGAGGTCGTCATCGACGTCGTCAACCCGTCGACCTACGACGACGAGACGTCGCTTCGGTTCTTCGAGACCTCCAGCCGCAACATCCTGGCGGCGGCCGCCTCCAACGACGTGCGCCACTATGTGGCCCTGTCGATCGTCGGTTCCGAGCGCCTGCCGGAAATCGGCTACTTCCGCGCCAAGCTCCTGCAGGAAGCCCTGATCAAGGCGTCCAGCGTGCCGTACACGATCGTCCGCTCCACCCAGTTCTTCGAGTTCCTGGACGCCGTCGTCGCGGACGGCGCGAACGGCGACGAGGTCCGTCTGCCGCCGGCCCGGGTCCAGTTCATCGCCGCCCACGACGCCGCCGCGGCCCTGGCCGACATCGCCGACCGCGCGCCGGCCAACGACACCCTCGAGGTGGCCGGGCCCGACCCGTTCCGGCTGGACGAGCTGGCGCGTCAGTACCTGGCCGCGCGCGGCGACGCCCGCCGCGTCACGGCCGATCCCGAGGCGCGCTATTTCGGCGCGCGGCTCGACGACCAGACCCTGATCGCGGGCGCGGTCCCGCGGTTCGGCCACACCGAGTTCGACAGCTGGCTGCGGGAGCGGACCGCGCAATAGGCGCGCCGCCCCCTCCCGCTTCCCTCCCCCACAAGGATCATCGCCATGACCGACGCCGCGCCCGTCACCGAAGGCCAGCTGCGCACCCTGTTCCCCGGCCTTCCCCAATCGCCCCTGATCAGCCGGGCCTTCAACCACGCCCGCGAGCGCTGCCCCGCCTTCCTGTTCAACCACGTCGCCCGCTCGTGGATGTTCGCGGTCAAGCTGGCCGCCTTGGACTCCGTCGCGCACGACGCCGAGGTCCTGGCCGTGTCGACCCTGCTGCACGACCTGGGCCTGACCGAGCACGCGTCGGGGCCCAACCGCTTCGAGGTCAACGGCGCCGAAGTCGCCCGGGCCTTCGTGCGCGAGCAGGGCTTCGACGATCGCCGCGCCCAGCTGATCTGGGACAGCATCGCCCTGCACGGCACGCCCTCGATCGCCGCCTTCAAGGAGCCGGAGGTCGCGCTTTGCGCACGGGGGATCGGGGCCGATTTCGGGACGCCGGACAACGACCTGCTGGGCGTTTCGACCATGACCCTGGCCATCGCCGCCGCGCCCCGCCTGGACATGAAGCGCCAGTTCACCGCCTGCGTCTGCCACATGGCCCAGACCAAGCCCGAGACCACCTACGCCAACTTCATCCGCGATTTCGGCGAGCGGCTGGTCCCCGGGTACAAGGCGCCGTCCTGGGTCGACGTGATCGCCAACGGCCCCTTCGCCGAATAGAAAAACGGGCGGCCGTCGGGCCGCCCGTCCTCCCTCGTCGCCAATGACGAAGGCCGCTAGTCGGCGGCCATGGACTCGTTGAGCCAGTCCTCGAAGGCGGTCTCGCCCAGGATCGGATCGGCGCCCGGCGTCAACGACCGCTCTTCCAGGCGGGCGCCGAAATACAGAGCCTCGGGATCGGCGACGACGTTGCGCGGGTCCTGCTGGGCGTCCAGGTACTGCTCGGCGAAGACGTCCAGGCGGAAGGCGTCGGGGCCAGCGATCTCGATCATGCCGTTGACGGGAGCGCCGACCACGGTCCGCGCCAGGATGGCCGCGACGTCGTCGGCGGCGATCGGCTGGATCTGGACCGGCGGCAGGCGGATGGCGTCGCCGGCGGCCGCCGAGTGGACGATGCCCCCGACGAACTGGAAGAACTGCGTCGACCGCACGATCGTCCAGGGGACCGGCGAGGCCTTGATCAGCGCCTCCTGCGCCAGCTTGGCGCGGAAATAGCCGCTGGCCTGCAGGCGCTCGGTCCCCACCACCGACAGGGCGACGTGGTGCTTGACGCCGGCGACCTGCTCGGCGGCCAGCAGGTTGCGGCCCGCGGTCTGGAAGAAGGCCATGGCCGCGTCGTCCTCGAACGAGGGCGAGTTGGCGACGTCGACCACGACGTCCGCGCCGGCCAGCGCCTCGGCCAGGCCTTCGCCGGTCAGGGTGTTGACCCCGGTGTTGGGCGCGGCGGCGATCGCTTCGTGGCCCATGCGGGTCAGGTTGGCGACGGTCTTCGACCCGATGAGGCCGGTTCCACCGATGACGACGATCTTCATGTCAGGTCTCCTTGACGGTTGTCCGGAGAGGTATCGCGCGTCTCTTGGCGCATGGAACGCTATCCATACCGCCAAGTCGGGCGGCCGAAGCTAACCCCGGGGGCGATCCGGGAACAGAGGACGGCGGGTCCGGCCTGTTCCCAGGGAGGACGCGACCTGTCGGAAGGGCGTAGGTCCACCCGCCGGCCGGACGATGGCCGGCGCCCCCGGCGGCCCGGCAAGCTCGGATCACTTCAAACCCCACCGAAGGATCCAACATGACCCCGCGCTTCGCCCCGTTCAAAATCGTCCCGGACCTCACCAACGCCCTGATCGCCGTCGAGAAGGCCCTCGGCGCCGCCGGCATCGAGCACGGCCTGGCCGAGCTGGTGAAGATCCGCGCCTCGCAGATCAACGGCTGCGCCTTCTGCGTCCACATGCACGTCACGGACGCCAAGGCCCACGGCGAAACCGACATGCGCCTGTTCCTGCTGGACACCTGGCGCGAGTCCCCGCTGTTCACCGACCGCGAGCGCGCCGCCCTGGCCTGGACCGAGTCCCTGACCCGGATCGCCAAGACCGGCGCCCCTGACGCCGACTACGAGCTGGTCAAGAGCCAGTTCACCGAGGTCGAGATCGCGACCCTGTCGGTGATCATCGGCCAGATCAACACCTGGAACCGCCTGCAGGTGGCCGCCCGCGCCGTCCACCCCGTCCAGCCGGCCACCGTGGCCGCCTAGGGTCCCGATCTCCGAAGCGACACCGCCGTCGCTTCGGACCCGCGGAGACGCGCGCCGATCCATTCCCCAAAGGCGCGATGCGGCTCCGCTGCGCCCCGGCTCGTCACCGCGAGCCGGGGCGTGACTCTTTCCCCTCCCCGCCCCTCGAAAGGAGGCCCCCATGCTCAAGCCCATCCTCATCGGCCTGGCCGTCGCGCTCGGCGTCGCCGCCTTGGCCAACGGCGTCTTCATGCTGACCTCCCCCGAGGGCTGGTACTTCGCCGTGCCGGGCGTGACGACGACCGGATCGTTCAACCAGCACTTCATCCGCGACATCGGCATCGTCTTCCTGTTCATCGGCGCCGGCTTCCTGACGGGCGCCTTCCAGCCGCACCTGCGGCTGTTCGCCTGGGCCACGCCGACGATCTGGCTTTCCGGCCACGCCCTGTTCCATTTCTGGGAGGTGGCCGTGGGCATCTGCTCGGCCTCGGTCCTGGGCCGGGACTTTCCCGCCGTGACCCTGCCGGCCCTGCTGGGCTGGACGCTGACGGTCTGGGCGCTGAAGCGGGCGCGGATCGACGGCGCGCTCTAGGGCGGCCTGTTTCCCCACCTTCACGCGTCCATGGCCGGAACCGCCGCGCTCCCCCGGGGCGCGGCGGTTTTGCGTCGTTCGCACGCCGAACCGCCGGGCGACCTATACGGCCGCATAGGATCGCCAAACCTACGCCCAGCCCGCCCAGACCAAGGGACGGATGGGGCCGCCGGTCGCCGCCGCCTAGGGTCGGGTCATCAGGCAACGGCCGAACGGCGGCCCCGCGGAGACGACCCCATGACCCTTCATTCGGCGACCTTCACGCCCATGGGCGCGCTCCCGGAAAGGCCGCGCGGCGACACCGCCTCGGTGATCGACCAGCTGCTGCGGAGCTTCACGGACCTCGACGCCGCCCGGGCCGAGGGCGAGCCCGACGCGGGAGCGGACCGCCGCCGCGCCCTGCCCCCGGGCGCCAAGCTGCCCCTCTGGCGCGTCAAGAAGATCGAACGCTTCATCGTGGCGAACCTGGACCGGGCCCTGAGCCTGGAGACCCTGGCCTCGCAGGTCCACCTCAGCTGCAGCCACTTCGCGCGGGCCTGCAAGAACACCCTGGGCCTGACGCCGCGCCAGCTGGTGCTGCGCCATCGGATCGAGCGGGCCCAGGCGCTGCTGCGCGACACGGCCATCCCGCTCAGCCAGATCGCCCTGATCTGCGGCTTCGCCGACCACGCCCATTTCTCGCGGCAATTCCGCCAGGAGGTCGACGCGACCCCGCTCGACTGGCGCCGCCGCAACCGCGCCGCCTCCAACTGAACGGACATCGCCATGAACCAGACAGATCACCAGGCCACGCGCCGCGTCGTGATGACCGCCGGCCTGGGCCTCGCCGCCACGGCGGTCGCGGCCGGCCTCCCTTCGAGCGGCGGCGCCCGCGCGAACACCCCCTCCCCCCAAAGCACAGGAACCAACACCATGGGCAGCGGCTTCGTCACCACCAAGGACGGCACGCAAATCTTCTACAAGGACTGGGGTCCCAAGACCGCCCAGCCGATCGTCTTCCACCACGGCTGGCCTCTGTCGGCGGACGACTGGGACAACCAGATGCTGTTCTTCCTGGCCCAGGGCTATCGCGTGATCGCCCATGATCGACGCGGCCACGGCCGCTCGAGCCAGACCGACACCGGCAACGAGATGGACACCTACGCCGCCGACCTGGCGGTGGTGACCAACCATCTGGGCCTGAAGAACGCCATCCACGTCGGCCATTCGACGGGCGGCGGTGAGGCGGCGCGCTACGTCGCCCGCTACGGCGGCGCGGGTCGCGTGGCCAAGCTGGTGCTGATCGGCGCGGTGCCACCGATCATGGTCAAGACGCCGGACAATCCGGGCGGCCTGCCGATCGAGGCGTTCGACGGCCTGCGCACGGCCCTGGCCGCCAACCGCAGCCAGTTCTACAAGGACCTGCCCTCGGGCCCGTTCTACGGCTTCAACCGCCCCGGCGCGAAGATCAACGAGGCGATCGTCGACAACTGGTGGCGCCAGGGCATGATGGGCGGCGCCAAGGCGCAGTACGACTGCATCGCCGCCTTCTCGGCCACCGACTTCACCAACGACCTCAAGACGATCGACGCGCCGGTGCTGCTGATGCACGGCGACGACGACCAGATCGTCCCGATCGCCGACGCGGCCCTGATCGGGATCAAGCTGCTGAAGAAGGGCTCGCTGAAGGTCTACAAGGGCCTGCCGCACGGCATGTGCACGACGCACGCCGAGATCATCAATCCGGACCTGCTGGCCTTCTTCAAGAGCTGACGGGACCCGGCCTGGAAGCGCCTCCCCCCGATGGAGGCGCTTCCTTCGGGTCGGACCTTTCCAGTGACCATGGACCTCTCGAAAACAGGATCAGCACGGGGAATTGCGATGAGCCGCGGGTCAGCGCATGGTGAGGCCGCCTTGCAAGCGCGCCGCCTTGGGCGCGACCGGGAGACCCTGCCGATCACCGCCCTCGACCCCGAGACCGATCATGTCCTGGCGGGCCGAGCCGTGTCGCTGCGCAACGCGCTGGCGCGCTATTTCCAGCGCCGGGTCCAGGACGCCAGCGAGGTCGACGATCTGGTCCAGGAGGTCTTCCTCCGCATCGTGCGACGCGGAGACGCCGGCGAGCTCGAGAAGCTGGAAGGCTACGTCTTCAGGACGGCCGCCAGCGTGCTGGCGGATCGGGCGCGGCGCCGCAAGGTCCGTCAGGCCGACCGCCACGTCCCCTTCGAGCCCGACTTCCATGCCGGCGAAGCGCCCGGCCCCGAGCGGACGTTGATCGGGCTGGAGACGCTCGAAACCATCGGCGTGGCCCTGCTCGAACTGCCGGAGCGGACACGCCGGGTGTTCATCCTGCGCCGGATCGAGGGCCTTTCGGCCCCGGAAATCGCCCGGCGGCTGGGCGTCTCGCCCAGCGCGGTGGACAAGCACATGCTCAAAGCGGTTCGCCACATCCTGGCGCGAACGAGGGACGACCGATGACCCATCCCCTTGCCCAGGCGGACCAGGTCGCCGCCGCCGAGGAGGCGGCCGCCCTGTGGCTGTTGCGGCGCGACGACGGCCAGGACGTCGAACGTGATCCCCGGTTCGTCGCCTGGCGCGACGGCGCGCCGGAGAACGCGCGGGCCTGGGCCCACGCCGCCGCGATCTGGCAGGCCGCCGGCCAGCCGTCCAGCGACGACCCGCTGTTCGCCGCTCTGAGGCGCGACGCCCTCCAGGCGCGCCCCGATCGCCGGCCCTTCATGGCCGTCGCGGCCGCCATCGCGGCGGTCGCGATCCTCACGGTCGGCCTGGTCTGGACCCAGCTGGCGCCGCGCTTCACCACGGCGCCGGCCCAGCCCGGTCCCGCCGCCGACGCGGCGCCGACCTTCACCGTCGCCGCCGGCGCGCCGGACAGCTTCGCCCTGCCCGACGGGAGCCGCGTCACGCTGAACGCCAATTCCGCGATCGCCGTCGACTATCGGGCCGACAGCCGCGCCGTGCGCCTGCTGCGCGGGCAGGCCTATTTCAGCGTCGTCCACGACGCGCGGCGCCCCTTCACCGTGGCGGCGCGGACGCGGACGATCACCGACCTGGGCACCGAGTTCGACGTCCGGCTGGGCGGCGAGACCCTGACCGTCACCCTCGCCAAGGGCGCGGTCGCCGTGTCGGCGCTCCCCGGGCGCAACGCCGTCAGGCTCTCGGCGCCCGGCCAGCAACTGATCGCGGAAGGCGCCCGGGCCGATACGGTCGCCCGCGTGGACCTGACGGACGTCCTGTCCTGGCGGACGCGCCTGCTGGAGTTTTCCGAAACGCCGCTGGCCCAGGCCGTCGCCGAGGTCAACCGCTACGGCGGCCCGACCGCCAGGATCGTGGACCCCGCCGCCGCGTCGCTGCCCGTCAGCGGCCAGTACCGCGCCGGCGACCCCACCCGCTTCGCCCAGTCCCTGGCCGAGGTCTATCCCGTCGATGTGCGGACGCGCCGCGATGGCGGCGCCGACATCGCCGCGCGCTAGCGAAAACCCGGCTGCGCGAAACCCCCGAAAAATAATTTGCGCCGCGAGGTGTGAGTTCCGGCGCCGGCGACGTTCTTGGTGGGCAGGAGGGCTTCCCATGCCTGCACTGCTCAAGATCGACGCCTACCGCGGAACCCCGGTCGCGGCCGCACCCGACCGTCTCCCGTCCCACTCCGCTCCCCCTTCAGGCCTGAGCGACGGCCACGACAATCCGGTCGTCCTGGTGGTCGACGACGACGACGAGGTCCGCGCGTCGCTCTGCGAACTCCTGGAATCGGTCGGCATCGCCGCGGTCGGGTTCGCCGCGACCAACCGCCTCCTCGAGACCGACCTGCTCGACGCCCCCGGCTGCCTGATCCTCGACGTCCGCATGCCGGGCCTCAGCGGCCTGGCGTTCCAGGAGCAGCTGATCGCCCGCGGCGTCGGCAAGCCGATCATCTTCCTCACCGGTCATGGCGACATCCCGATGACCGCCAAGGCCATGAAGGCGGGCGCCGCGGACTTCCTGACCAAGCCCGTGCGCGACCAGACCCTGCTCGATGCCGTCACCCTGGCCCTCGCGGCCGACGTCCGGCAACGGGCCGAGAACCGCTCCAGGCGCCACAGCCTCGAACTCTACGCCACGCTCACGCCGCGCGAACGCCAGGTCCTTGAGGCGGTCGCCCAGGGCCGCCTCAACAAGTGCACCGCCTTCGACCTCGGGATCAGCGAAGTGACGGTCAAGCTCCACCGCAGCAGCGTCATGCGGAAGATGGGCGCCCGGTCGGTCGCCGACCTGGTCCGCGCCTGGCAGTCCCTGCCGGTCGACGCCCAGCGGGAAATCGCCCATGAGCCCGCTTGAGCGCACGCCGCTTCGGGCGACGCCGTTCGCGCTGTTGATGCTGGACGGACAAGACCCGGATCGTGTCATCGACGCCAATCCGCGCGCGGCGGCGCTGTTCGGGAGCGACGACGAGGCCGCGCTTCTGGGTCCGATGGATCGCCTGTTCGCGGCGACGCCCGGGGCCGCCGGCCGGATCGCCGCCGCGCACCTGGCCGGGCGCGCCGAACATGTCGAGGACATCACGATCCGCCGGCTCGACGGCGGGACCCTCGACGTGCTGCTGCAGGTGACGTACCCGCCGCCCGCGTCGCCAGCGGGGCCGATCCTCGTCCTGATGATCGACGTCACGGACCGGTTGCGTGGCGATGTGTTGCTGTCGTCCATAGCGCACGAGGTCCAGCAGCCGTTCTCGGCCATCGCCACCAACGCCGACGCCGCCCTACGGTGGCTCGGTCGCGACACGCCGCCCCTTGAAAAAGTCCGCCTGCTCCTGACCCGCATCGGCGCCAACGCCCATCGGGCCGGCGATCTCCTGCGGAGCCTTCGGACAGCCCAAGGCGATCGCCAGGCGCACGAAGCGCTCGACGTCAACACCGTGGTCGCCGAGACCTGCGAACTGGTCCGGCACGACGCCGGGGATCGCCGGATCGGGCTCGACGTTGTCCTGGCCGATACGTCCCCCCTCGTGCGCGGCGATCGGATCCAGCTTCAGCAGGTCGTCTTCAACCTGCTCACGAACGCCGTCCAGGCGATCGACCGCTCGACCGCCCGGCGGCGTCGGGTCAGCGTCAGCACCACGATCGGCGACGACGGGGTCCGCCTTTCCGTGACGGACACCGGTCCGGGCGTTCCGCCGAAAGACCTCGACCGCATCTTCGCGCGCGCCTTCACGACCAAGCCCGACGGCATGGGCCTGGGCCTGGCCCTCTGCCGGTCGATCGTCGAGGCGCACCAGGGCGCGATCCACGCTTCGAACGCCCCCGGCGGCGGCGCCCGGTTCGAGGTCGTCCTCCCCGTCGCGTGCGGCGGCTGACGCCTCAGAACCGCGCGGTCAGCGACGCCGTGATCCACCGCCGGCGCGGATCGCCGTACGGACTGAAGCCTAGGTTGGCCGGCGAGGCCACGATCGGCGGACTGCGGTCGAAAAGGTTCTGGATCGACAAACGGGCTTCCAGCGTGCGCGGCGACCCAGAACCGAGTGGAGCGGTGAAACGCCTCAGGAGGCTCAGGTCCACATAGACCTGGGCGGGCACGCGTTCGCCGCCTTGATCGCGGATGTACTCGGCGTTGCCGGCGGAGGCCGGGTCCGCGTACGTCACGCTGTAACTCGCATAGTATTGGGCGTTGAGATCGATGGTCAGCGGACCGCGCGCCCATTCCACGCCGCCGTTGCCACGCCACTCGAGCGGTCCGTCCGCGTACCCGACCTTGTTGATCGTGGCCGCGCCGAACGCGCCCTTCGTGGCGTAGGTCGGCTCCCAGGTGAGCGCGCCGTAGACGCGCACGTCGCCTATGTCTTGCGTCGGCAGTCGCCAGTCGAGCTGGAGGTCCACGGCCTCGACCTCGGTGCGGCCGGCGTTGATCAGGGTCTTGTCGAGCGCGATCACACGACCGACGGCGAAGCCGTCCGCCCTGTCCTGCTCCGTGACCGGGGCGCGGATGACCCGATCCGGATATTGCGCCTCGGCCGCCAGCAATTCGGCGGGGGTCAGCGGGAACCACGTCGGTTCGTGCGACACCGTGGTCCGGGAATAGTCGAGGGATAGACGTGGTCCGCCGCGCCCCTGGGGATTGAGCACGGCGCCGACCGAAAAACTCGTCGCCTCCGCGGGGCCGATCCGGGGCGAGCCGCCCATCAGGATCTTCCAGGACCCTTCGCTTCCGAGCGGCCGGCCCGGCCTGCGCGGATCCTGCACCGTCGCGCCGGGCAGCATGAAGCCATTGGCGCCCTGGAAGTCCGCCAGCGTCGGCGGTCGCTCGCCGGTCGCCAGGCTTGTCCGCAGCATCAGCCACGGCGTCGGCAGGATGCGCGCGCCGCCGGTGAACATCGTCGTGCCATGACGAATGGAGAAGCGGTCGTCCTCCTCGCTCAGCGCGAGGATTTGCAGGGCGCCTTCGTGAATCGACCGGTCGTGCCGCACGGCCAACTGCACCTCGAGGCCGCGCAACAGCGGGTTGTCGGCGTCGTCCGCAACCAGCGGCGCCCGAAGCTCGAAATAGCCGGAGCGAACCTTCTGAACCCGCGACGGAAACTCGAGCGACTGGCTGAAGAGCGTGGTCTTGGAGGTCGCGACGCGATCCTCGCGATCCTCGACGAGCAGCGTGGCCGTGAGCGGCCCGCCGGGAAGGCTCAGCAGAGGCCCGGACAGACGCACCGACGCGTCGACCAGATGGCCCTTCAAATAGAGCTTGTCTTCCGTGGGAAACGCATAGGTCGGGAGCGCGGCGAGCACGGCGGCCCAATCGCCGAACGGGACCAGGGGCGGTTCGCCCCTGGGACCCGGCTGGCCGCTCGCGACCGCCGACAGGATGCCGACATCCGCGCCCAGCGTCTCGCGCCGATAAATGGAACGACCGACCGTGTAGTCGGCCGACGCCTTCCAGCCGTGGGGAAGCTCCACGATGCCCCCCGCGCTCCAGCGATTGGTCTCGATAGAATACGAGGTTTCGTCGCTCAGCAGGCTCATGGGGAAGCTGAGCGCGATGTCCTGGTCGAAGGGGTTGCCCGGCGCGTCGGCCGACAACAGGAACGTCCTGTCCCGGCTCTTGCCGACCCAGCGGCCGGTATTCCTGAGATAGACGCCGTCGGCGTAAACCTCGACCTTCGAGCCGAACCGATGGCGGATGTTGGCCAGGCCCGAGGTCGTATGGCCCCTCGTCGCGATGTAGCCGCGCTTGCCGGAAGGGTCGTCGGCGATGTCCGCCGGCGTCTTGCCGGCGTTGGCCACGAGCAGCGCGTTGGCGTCGGCGCTGGTTCCGCTGAACCCCAACGGCAGGAAGGTGAAGGCCGCGCCCAGCGCCGCGCCGCCGCGATCCGCGTCGAGGATCAGGTTCCCGTCGAGGCTGGCGACCGAGACGCCGTTTCGAATGGGAAGCGACAGCGCATAGCCTTCGGGATTGTTGGCGAACCGCAGGCGGTCCGCGCCTTCCACGTAGTTCCTCCGCCCCGTCTGGAGCGGGTCCGCCTCGCCGTGGGAGACGAACAGCATGACGTCGGTGTCGCCGTGGTCCGGCGTGAAGCCTAGCCGGCCTTCCACGCGGAATTGCCGGGAGTCGCCGCGGTCGCTTCCCCCCGCGTGGGCCGTCAGTTCCGCGCCCCGATAGTCCCGCCGCAGCACGATGTTCACGACGCCCCCGACGGCGCCCGGGCCGTAGATGCCGCCCGCCGTGGTGGTGAGCACCTCGATCCGCTCGACGGCGCCCGGCGGGATGCCGTTGATGTCGGCCTGGTTGAAGTCGCCGCTCGTCGACGGCACGAAGGGCATGCGACGGCCGTCCACCAGGACCAGCGTCGAGGTCTCGCCGAACCCCCGGAGATCGATCGACGAACGGGTCTCGCCGCCCCCCAGGGCCAGGGGCCCCGCCTGGGTGTTGGCCGGTTCGCGGACACGCAGGAACTCGTCGATCGTCGCGCGGGCCGCCGTGTCGATCTCGTCCTGGCCGAACACCTTGTACGGCTGGATGTCATTCTGGGTCCGGCGGATGTCGGCGTTCTGGGTGCGCCGCCCCACCACCAGCAACTCCGCCACGGCGCCGTCGTCGTCGCCCTGGGCCCTTTCGACGGGCCGGGGCTTCGGAAGCGCGAACAGCACGATGACGCCGTCCGGCGTCCTTCGATAGCCGACGCCGCTGCCCGCCAGCAACTGGGAGAGCGCCGCCTCGCCGGACAATCGGCCGCGGACGGGGCGCGCCTTCAGTCCCCGCACCAGGTTGCGGTCGTAGAGCAGCTCTATGCCCGTCCGCCGCGCCAGCTCGGTGAGCGCCGTCGCCATGTCCTTGGCGCGGATGTCCAAAGGCGCCGTGGGCGCCGTGGGCGCGGCAGCCGCCGCACCGACCGCGAGGCAGGACGCCGACAGCAACGATAGGGCGAGCATTCGCAAAGAAGGAATCCCCGAGTCGCGATGGGAACTCGCTATCAGAGACTTCACCCGTTGTCGTCCCAGCCCCCCGGCGATCACCGAGAGCCGTGTTCACCGCCTACAGGACGGTTCGAGCGCAAACGCCGCGCCTCCCGCTTGGGCACGAGCTCTACGCCCGAAGTCCCGCTGAAAGCCAGGTTCGCCCGCCGCCCTCCCGAACCCAATCCTTTGGGCCTAAACCGCTTCGCTTGAACGGCTCCGCCCAGCTACTTCGCCTTCAGCACCCGCTTGAGCGCCCCGCCGGGGACCAGCTTGAAGTTCTGGTTCTCCGGGGCGTTGTCGCCGTCCTGCACGACCAGCAGACCCTCCTTGAACGGACGACCAAAGTCGCCGGGGGCGAATTCGAGGCCGTCGGTGTCAGTCACCCCGTCCACCTGGCCCGAGCCGGCGATACGGAAGCGGCGCACGTAGCGGCCGGTCGAAAGGTCGTAGGCGACATAGGCGTTGTCGTTCTGGCTGGAGGCCAGCAGGACGCCGCCGCGCGCGCCCTTGGGAACCAGGGTCAGGCCCTCGATGTCGGGGATCAGGCGCACCCCGTCCACCGCCGCGAACAAGGTCGGGGCCTCCTGGCTCCCGGGCGCCGCGTTCATGCGCCAGATCCCATGCCGCTCCTCGGCGACATAGAGCAGGCCGGTGCGATCATCGACCACGCAGCCCTCGGTCTTGCTGGCCAGCTTGACCTCGCGCACCAGGGTCGCGGTCGGGATGGGACCCGAAAGGTCGAGCGCATATTCGCGCACGTCGCCGTTGTTGTAGGGCACGATGGCGATCACCTGGTCGGCGGCGCGCCGCCACAGGCAGAAGCCGTAGACGCTGCCGACCCTGTCGCCCGCGACGGGAACATGGCCCAGATGACGCAGGCCGGCGGGCGCGCTCTCCAGGGCGTAAAGGGCGAGCTTGCCGTTCAGGCCTTCGCTGCGATCGGTGGCGGCGACCAACACGCCCTTCTTGCCGCCGATCAGCACGTCGGCGCGCAGGTCGACATTGTTGACCTTGCCCGCCGGGGCGGAGGCCAGCACGGCGCCCTCGAGGTCATAGACGTGCAGGCCCCAGTCCTTGTCGGTGGCGACGATCAGGCTCCTGGCCGGGTCGGCCGGGTTGCGCCAGATGGCCGGATCGTCGGCCGCGTCGCCGGTCGAGGCGACCGGAACGGTCTCGCGCACGGCCTGGATCGACAAGGTTTCGACAGCGCCTTTCTTACTGACGTCGGCAGCTATCGCGACCGTATTCACGGTAGACGAATATAGAATAAAAGCGGATATAGAAACAAAAAGGCGCGATACGGGCATTGTGAATCTCCGATAATCTCTATTGTCGCGATTTCGCCGCTTCCGATTTTCCTTCTATGAGCTCAAAATCGAGCGCGCCACGGTATTTTTCGCTCGAAGACAACTTCATAAAACTTTCACTCACGGGCGAGATCGCGCTGCGTCTCCCCCCTCAGCGCCCATTCGCGGCGCGGCGTCACATCGCTGTTCGAGGGGATCATGAGACATTTTTCAAAGCTCGCGGCTCTGGGGAGCTGCTCGCTCATCGGCCTGTCGGCCTTCACGCCGGCCATGGCCCAGGACACCAAGCCGGTCCAGGCCCAGGAGGCCAAGGAAGACGGCAAGGCCGGGGACACCACGGTCGACACGCTGGTGGTCAGCAGCTTCCGCGAGGGCTTGGCCAAGTCGCGGGACATCATGCGGGCTTCCGAGAACCTGGTCGAGGTGCAGGCGGCCGACGACGTCGGCAAGCTGCCCGACACCAACATCGCCGAGGCCCTGCGCCGCCTGACCTCGGTCTACCTCATCCGTGACCAGGGCGAAGGCCGCTACGTCTCGATCCGCGGCGCCGATCCGATCCTGAACAACGTGACCATGAACGGCCAGACCATCGCCGTCTCGGACACCGACGGGGAGTCGGGCCGGGCCGCGCCGCTGGACGTGCTGAGCGCCAGCGCCCTGAACCGCGTCGAGATCCACAAGGTGACCCTGCCCAACATGGACGGCCAGTCCATCGGCGGCACGATCAACATCGTCACCCCCAGCGGCTACGACCACAACGGCCGCTACATCAACGCCAGCGCCGAGACCGGCTACAACGACTTCGGCAAGGACAGCAAGATCTGGTCGACCAACTTCTCGGCCAGCGACCGCTTCGGCGCCAATGACGAGTTCGCGGTGTTCGTGAGCGGCGAGTACTGGTTCAAGCAGTACACCTCGCAGCAGTACACCTCGTCGGGCAGCCAGACGGCTCCGGGCTATCCGGCCCACTACTATTTCCCGACCAGCGTGGTCTACGCCGAATCCATCGGCGAAAAGGAGCGCTACGGCGCCTCGATCAACCTCGAATACCGGCCGGACGACGCCACCCGCGCCTGGGCTCGCTACTTCTTCACCCAGTACAACGACGACCGCACCCGGCCGCAGATCACGATCAAGGGCCTGCAGGGCCGGGCCGTCGCCGCGCCGGCCGTGCGCCGGCCGATCCTGAACCCGGTCTCGCAGACCGAGTTCGGCTTCGCCGGCTACCGCTCGCAGATGGAGACCCGCGCCGAGGTCCAGCAACGTCCCGTGCAGCAGTTCGTCGTCGGCGGCGAGCACAGCTTCGGCAAGGGCTGGAAGCTGGTCGGCGACCTCAACTACACCACCGCCAAGGAGCTGAATCCCTATCAGCGCTATTTCGAGGCGATCACCGACACGCCCGGCGCCCTGCCGACCGAGGCCCCGGCGATCACCTTCGTGCAGAACGGCGAGGGCCTGGCCCAGCCGAAGGCCTACAACACCGTCCTGACGAACGGCCTGACCTTCACGGACCCGGCCTTCAACACCGTCTATCGCCTGCGCGGCGTCACCTCGACCGTCATCGAGAAGACCTACACCGGCAATACGGACCTGAGCTGGGACGGCGATCTGGCCGACCACCAGTTCAAGTTCCAGACCGGCGCGAAGGTGATCCTGCGCACGAAGTCGGTGGACGACACCGACTACCGCTACCAGTTCACCGGCCCGAAGACGACGCTCGCCGCTTTCAACGGCCTCTCCATGCGCTTCGACGACGGTCGCGGCGAGGCCTACCAGCCGGTGTCCGGCCTTTCGCTGATCGCGCCGGACCGCTACCGCTACGAGGCCTATTTCCAGGCCAATCCCGGCAACTTCACCTATGACGCGGTCGGCGCGGCCTCGAACTCGATCGAGAACGACTACCACCTGCAGGAAGACATCTATGCCGGCTACGTGATGGGCGAACTGCACCTCACGCCGGCTCTCAGCGTCACCGCCGGCGCCCGCGTCGAGCGGACCAATTCGGACATCTCGGCCCAGGGCTTCGTCGCCCAGGTCTCGGCCGACCCGAACACCCCGGCCGGCCGTTCGCGCCTGGGCGAGGTGCCGTTCAAGACCAGCGACATCATCGATATCTCGCGGCCCCACAACTACACCAACTTCCTGCCGGCCGCGGTGCTGCGGTGGGACCTGGGCAAGCAGTGGCTGCTGCGCGCCTCGGTGACGACCAATATCGGCCGCCCCGACTACACGGACATCGCCCCGATCTCCACGATCGTGGTCAGCGAGTTCTACGACCGCACGAACGACAAGGTCGAACTCGACGCCTCGGTCGAGATCGGCAACCCGGACCTCAAGCCCTACAAGGCGCTGAATTTCGACGCCTCGCTCGACTACTACTTCGCGGACAACTCGGGCTCGCTGACCTTCGGCGTGTTCAACAAGCGCGTCCGCAACGCCGTCTACAGCATCGACAACGAATACAAGAACTACAGCTTCGAGGGCGTGACCTACGACAACTACATCGAGAGCACGGTCACCAACGCCGGCCCGGGCTACATCCGGGGCGTCGAACTGAGCGCCCAGAAGGACTTCAAGGAACTGCCGGCGCCGTTCGACGGCCTGGGCGTCTACGCCAACGCCTCGTTCATCGACTCCGAGGTCGAGATCAACGTTCCCGGTCGCCCGGACAGCCACGTGCCGTTCTTCAACCAGGCGGACAAGATCTTCAACCTGCAGGCCTATTACGAGCACGGCGGGTTCGAGGGCCGCGTCGCCTATTCCTATCAGGGCAAGGCGACCAGCAGCTCGTTCGGCGCCAACCCCGACATCGACATCTACCGCGACCCGCGCAAGTCGGTCGACGCCCGCGTCGCCTACCGGTTCGGTAACGGCGTGCAGCTCGCCCTGTCGGGCCAGAACCTGGGCAACCCGGCCTTCATCAGCCGCCGCAAGCAGGAGGGGTTCAACATCTCCAGCTACGAGGTGTTCGGCCGCGAGTTCCGCCTGTCGATCTCCAAGACCTGGTGATCCCCGAAAGCCCGCGCCCCGCGCGCGGGCTCACCTTCGAAGGAGGGTGCTCCGGCGCCCTCCGCTTTTTCGCCTCCCCTTCTTCGTTTGGGCGCTCCATGAAAAACTCCCGCCGCACCTTCATCGCGACCGCCGCCGCCGCCGGCGCGGCCAGCGCCCTTCCGGCCCGGGCCGAGACCAATCCCGAAGGCACGCCCCGCCTGCTGCTGGGGCCGATGGTGGGCGCGGTCACCGCGACCAGCGCGCCGATCTGGATGCAGCTGAGCGGCGACTATTTCGACGCCCAGGTCGCCTACACCACCGATCCCGTGAACGGTCCCTGGAAGCGCACCGCGCCGATGCGCGCGCGGGCCCAGGACGACTGCACGCTGGTCATCCGCCTGGAGGGCCTCCAGCCCGGCACGACCTATCACTACCGCGTGCTGTCCAACGGCAAGGTGGACAAGTACCTGCGCGACCTGCCGCCGATGAGCCTGCTCACGGCGCCGGCCGCGCCCGCCCGTTTCCGCGTCGCCTTCGGCTCGTGCGCCCGCATCCAGAGCGATCCGGAGCAGCCGATCTGGCGCGCGGTGGCGCAGAACGAGCCCGACCTCTTCTTCTGGCTGGGCGACAATATCTACGGCGACTCCACGGTCCCGGCGACGCTGGCCATGGAGTACCAGCGCCAGCGCTTCGTACCGTCCTTCCAGCCCATCGGCCGCAACGTGCCGCAGCTGGCCATCTGGGACGACCACGACTTCGGCCTCGACAACTACGACCGCACCAACCCGATCCGCGAGCAGGCCCTGGAGGTCTTCAAGCGCTACTGGGCCAATCCCTCCGTCGGCGTCCCGGGCACGCCGGGCGTGTTCTTCGACTACAGCTACGGCGGCGTGGACTTCATCTTCCTGGACGGCCGCTACCACCGCGCGCCTGACTCCGATCCCGACACGCCGGAGAAGGAGTTCCTGGGCAAGGGTCAGTTCGAATGGCTCAAGGCGCGGCTGCTGGCCAGCAAGGCGCCGTTCAAGGTCCTGGCCTGCGGCAGCGGCTGGTCGCGCTTCAAGGGCCCGGGCGGGGACGCCTGGTCGGCCTATCTGCACGAGCGCCAGCGCCTGTTCGACTTCATCCGTGAACAGAAGATCAGCGGCGTGGTGCTCCTTTCCGGCGACACCCACTTCCCCTATGTCGCCTGCGCGCCCCAGTCGGAACAGGGCGGCTACGACCTCTACGACCTGGTGAGCTCGGCCCTGGCCCAGATGGTGGCGGGCTCGCCCATGGACCTGGGGAAGATCGCGGCCCGCATGGCGCCCGACCAGATGATCCGCCAGCCCCTGCTGGGCGTGAACAACGCCGGGATCATCGATTTCGACATGACCGGCAAGACGCCGACCCTGAGCTTCAACGTCATCGATATCCGCGGCCGGGCGCTCTACGCCCCTCTGACCCTGCGGGCCGACGAACTCGTCAACGGGGTTTCATCATGGCGTAGCAAACTGGCGCGATGAGCGTTGCGACGTCGGAACATGCGGACCTGAACGGCGAGGCGGAGCTCGAACGTGCGGTGACCGACCCAGCCAAGCCTCCATCGACGGCGACGGACGGCTGCGATCCGCTGTTCGAGGCGTATCGCGCGCTGGAGCCGGCCCTGCGCCGGTTCGTGGCCTCCCGCCTGCGCCAGGACGCCGACGTCGACGACATCCTCCAGAGCGTGGCGACCCGCATCGCCGCCCGCGACCGCCACGTCCCCGTGGAGAATAAAACCGCATTTCTATTTTCGATTGCGTCTAACCTCATGAAGGACCGAGGTCGACGTCGACTGGCCCGCCGTCAGGGCGAGCACGTGGGCCTGGACGAGATCGAACTCGCCGACCCGGCGGCGTTGCAGGACGATGTCCTGGACGGCCGCCAGCGGCTGCAACGATTCCAGAAGGCGCTGAACGCGCTGCCTGGAAAGGAACGAGAGGTGTTTGTGCTGCACAGGATGGAGGGGCGGACGCTTTTGCAGGTCGGGGAACAGACCGGCCTGTCGATCACCCAGGTGCGCAAGCTGGTCGAACGGACGATGGCGCGTTTGGCGCGCAAGGTCTGGAAGGACTGATGTTGACCGGGATCCATCACGAGGAAGAGGACGACGATCTCGCCGCCGCCCACTGGGTGCTGGCGATCGACGAAGGACTCGCGCCGGGCAAGGTCGAGATCTTCCACGCCTGGCTGGCCGAGCGCCCGGAACGCAGCGACCTCATCGCGCGGCAGGCGGCGCTGCAGGCCCTGGCCAAGAGCGCGCGGGCCGGCGATCGCCCATCCCCGTCGCGTCGCGGCCTGCTGATCGGCGGCGGTCTGGCGGCCGGCGCGGCGGTATTCGGCGGCGCGGCCGTCGTCCTCCGGTCGTCCGGGACGAACCCCGGCCAGGCCTATCGGACGGCCGTCGGCGAGGTGCGCGCGGTCGCGCTGGCCGACAGCAGCCAGCTGTGGCTCGACACCCGCACCGAGGTCACCGTGCGGATGACCCGCACCAGCCGCCTCGTGACCCTGGCCGCCGGCCGGGTGTTCGTCGAGGCCGCCCACGACCCCGAACGGCCGTTCCTGGTCCAGGGCGCCCGGTTCGAGGCCCGCGCCCTCGGCACGGCGTTCGAGGCCACCGCCTTCGCCGGCCGCACGGGCGTGGCGGTGACGCGGGGACGCGTGCGCTTTTTGGCCCGCCATGGCGGCTCCGCCCTCGAGCTCTCGGCGGGCGAAGGGGCCTGGATCGTCGCCTCGGGCGCGATCGAGCGTGCCTCCGCCCCCGCCGTCGGCGCCTGGCGAGACCACCGCATGGTGCTGACCGATCGCCGCCTGGACGCGGCCCTGGTCGAACTCAGCCGCTATTTCGAACGGCCGCTGAGGGTGGCCGACCCGCGCCTGGCGGCGCGCCGCGTCAGCCTGTCGTTCTCGATCGCCGACCTCGACGAGCGCGAGACGGCCAGCATCATCGCCGACGCGGTGGGGGCCGATTTCATCCGCCAGGCGAACGGCGACATCCTGCTGCGGCCCGGCGCCTCGCCAAGCTAAGCTTGTAACCGCAGCGTCACGCTCAGCCTATATCGTCCCGCCGATGCGGCAGGCCATGTGGATCTTCCCCCTCGTCCTGTCGGGATTGATCGCCGACGGCGCGCCGCTTTCGGCCTTGGCGGCGCCGCCGTCCCCCTCGCTTTCACGCAAGGCCGTCGTGGCGGGTCCGGGACGGCCCGGACGCCTGGCCGACGCCCTGCTGGCCTTGGCCGCCCAGGCCGATGTCAACATCGCCTTCGACGCGGTCCTGGTCGGCGATCGCCGGACGCGCGGCTTCACCGGCCCCACCACCCTGCGCGGCGCGCTCGACCGGCTCCTGGACGGGTCGGGCCTGACCTACACCCTGTCGCCGACGGGCGTGGTCACGGTGCTGGCCCCGCCGCCGCCCAGGCCCGCGCCGACACCCAAGGCCCAGCCCGCCGCCCCGCCCGTCGAGGCGCCGACGCTGGCCGATCCCATCGTGGTGACAGGCTATCGCGGCGGGCTGGACCGGGCCGAGGCGCGCGCGCGCCGCTACGACGGCCTGGTCGAGATCATCTCGGCCGACACCGTGGGCAAGCTGCCCGACAGCAACATCGCCGACGCCCTGGACCGCCTGCCGTCGGTCTATCGCATCTCCGACCAGGGCGAGGGCCGTTACCTGTCGCTGCGCGGCGTCAGCCAGGTGCTGGACACGGTGACCTTCAACGGCGTGACCATCGCCGCCTCCGACACCGACGGCCGCTCGGGCCGCGCCGCGCCGCTGGACGTGCTGAGCGCCTCGGCGGTCTCCGACGTCGAGATCCACAGCGTGATGTCGCCCGACCGCGACGCCGGGGCGATCGGCGGGCTGATCGACGTGCGCACGCCCCTCGCCCACGACTTCCCCACCCGCACCGCCAGCGTCTCGGCCGAGATCGGCCTGGCGGACACCGGCCACGGGCGCGACATCCACGCGGTCGGCGGGGCCTTCGCCGACACCTTCGGGCCCGACAAGGCGTTCGGCATCTACCTCGCCGGCGAGAACTGGGTTCGCGAGTACTTTTCGCCCTTTTACGACACGGCGAACGTCGTCCCCTCGAGCACCGGGGTCCCTGGCCTCTTCCCCGATCGCATCCTGGTCGGCGCCTCGATCGGCCGGCGCGAGCGGACCAGCCTGACGGGCGCCCTGGACTGGCGCGGCGCGGGCGACAACGCCGCCTGGCTGCGGGTCTTCGCGGCCGACTACAACGACGAGGAGCTGCGGCCGGAGTTCATGCTCTATGCGCGCGGCCCCCTCTCCGCCCCCAGCGCCGACACCTTCTCGTGGCGCGGCCTGCGCGTGCGCACCGAAACCCGGCGCGAGCGGCAGGAGCGCCCCGTGCGTCAGTACGTGCTGGGCGGCCGCTGGGCCCTGGACGACGATTGGACCCTGGAGGCCTCCCTCAACCGGACCGGCGCCAAGGAGCTCAATCCCTATCTCGACTACTACGAGACGCTGGGGGACATCGACCCGTCCGACGGGGCGCCCGACATAGCCCGCTTCCGCATCGTCGACGGCGTTTCGATCCCCGACGGCCGCCTAGTCGCGCCGAACGGCCTGTCGGCCTTCGACGGCAGATTCCAGAAGCTGTTCCGCATACGGCGCATCACCTCGACGGTGCGCGAGGACATCACCACCGGACAGCTCGATCTCAGTCGCCGCCTCGTCGTCGGCGGCAAGCCGGTCGCCCTGAAGATGGGCCTCAAGCACCTGGCGCGGCTCAAGTCGGTCGAGGACGCCGACCACCGCTTCAACTTCACCGGCGCGGCCAGTCTGGCCGATCCCTCGCTGGCCGGATGGATCGACGACTACGGCGAGGACGACAACCTCGTGCCCAGCCTCAAGTTCCCGTCCGCCGACCCGGCCGGGGTGGAGGCGCTCTTCGCGCGCCGACCCGACCTCTTCGTGTTCGATGCGGCGGCTTCGCGCGAGAACTCGGTCGAGGACCGCTACCGCATCCACGAGACCATCTGGGCCGGCTATCTGATGGGCGCAGTCGACATGACGCCCGCGCTCCACGTCACCCTGGGCGCCCGGGTCGAGCGCACGAACGTCCAGGCCAAGGCCGACGCCTTCGTGGCGGCCTTGTCGGCGACGGGTTTCCCCGCCGGGGTCGATCCGCTGGCCGGCCTGCCGTTCGCGCAGGCCGACATCCTGCCGACCGCGGGCGGCCGTCACTACCTCAACCTCGCCCCCGCCCTACTGGTCAGGTGGGACGCCGGCGGAGCCTGGGTGCTGCGCGCCTCGGCCACCCGGAGCTTCGCCCGTCCGGACTATGTTGACCTCGCGCCGATCTCGACCTTGTCGGTCTCGGTCGCGCCCGATCCGCGCACCGGCGCGCCGGTGGTCAGCGGCGTTAACGAGATCGGCAATCCCCGGCTGCGGGCCATCGAGAGCCGCAACTGGGACGTCTCGGCCCAGTACCACCTGCCGCGCCGCCTCGGCTGGATTTCGGCGGCCGGCTTCTACAAGGCCCTGGACGGCCTGCCGTTCGAGATGGCGCAGGACCGGTCCGGCGAGACCTTCGGCGGCGTGCGCTTCGACCACTATACCCTCGTCACCAAGACCAACGCCGGCCATGGCCACGTGGCCGGGGTCGAGCTCTCGATGCGCTACGACCTGCGCGACGCGCCCGCCCCGTTCGACGGCTTCGGCGTCCTGGCCAACGCCGCGTTCCTGGATTCCAAGGTCTCCGCCCCGGGCCTTGCGCCCCGCCGCCTCGCGGACCAGGCCAAGGCCCTCTACGCCGTCCAGCTCTACTACGAACGCGACCGGTTCCAGGCCCGCCTCGGCTACGCCTATCAGGGCCGCGCGCCGCACAGCGACCAGTGGGCGGAGCAGACCAGCGACAACTATCGCCAGCCGCTGTCGCGCCTGGACCTGAAGGTCATCGTCGACCTGCCCCACGCCTGGCGCGTCACCCTCTCGGGCGCGAACCTGACCAACGCGGCCTACCGGACCGAACGCACCACCTATCCCTATCTGCTCGATTCCGAGGTCTATGGCCGGGAGTATCGGCTGGGCCTGACGCGGCGCTGGTGAGGCCGCTCGCGCGTCGCGACAGGTCGCCCCGGCCTCGCCGGCGGGCGCCCTCGCCGGCATCGGAAGCTCGATATTTTGACGCCAGCGTCAATATGTTCGCAGGACTTCCGAAATATGCTCAAAGGTTCAGCAATTTAGCCCCTAGAGTCGACTGGTAGACGCTATAGCAGTAGCGCTTGTTTACTGTGGATAAAACAGTACAAAATTCACGGGTTGCTCAAAAACTATTGTGCCAACTTGCCGCATCGGCAGTTCGCCAAATCACTCCGTAGATATCGATTAACCATGGATGGGCATGGCTGATCATCGACGGGGTTCCTGGTGCGACACGCGCTCGACCGCTTGCTGAAGCAGCTGCTGGCGGCCGCCGTCGTCGCGACCGGCCTGGGCGCGGCCGCGCAAGCCCAGGTCCTCGAGATCGGCGACGACGGTCAGGTCACCCGCCTCGACGGCCCGGCCGTCTTCACCACGGAGGGCGTCGAGGCCCTGGCCGCGCCGGTCCCGCCGACGGCCGACATCGGCGGCGAGGCCGTGCGCCGACAGATCTCGGCGGCCGCTTCGGAATTCTCGGTCGACCCCAAGCTGGTCGAGGCCGTGGCCTGGCGCGAGAGCCGCTTCAACCAGGGCGCCCGATCCAAGCGCGGCGCCACCGGCGTGATGCAGCTGATGCCCGGCACCGCCCGCGACCTGGGCGTCGACGCCACCGACATGACCCAGAACATCCGCGGCGGCGCGCTCTATCTGCGCCAGATGCTCGGCCAGTTCGGTGGCGACGTGAAGCTGGCCCTGGCCGCCTACAACGCCGGCCCCGCCGCCGTCCGCAAGCACGGCGGCGTGCCGCCCTACGCCGAAACCCAAGCCTACGTCACCGCCATCCTCGGCCGAATGGCCGCGACTGGCGCCGCCTTCGCCGTTCCCGCCCTCGGAGTCCCCAACTGATGCGCAAGTTCCCCGCCCCCAAGATTTCCTCCCGTATCGCCGCCCTGGCCGCCGCCCTCGCCGCGGCCGCCGGCCAGGCCCAGGCCCAGGTCGCCCAGGCCGACCCGCAAGGCTCCAGCGCCGTCCTGTCGGGCGTGCTGTGGCTGCAGGGCACCCTGCTGGGCAACGTCGCCACGGTCGTCGCCGTCATGGCCGTGGCCGCCGTCGGCTTCATGATGCTGACCGGCCGGATGAACTGGCGCTACGGCGCGACCGTCATCCTGGGCTGCTTCGTCCTGTTCGGCGCCACCACCATCGTCAGCGGCATCCGCTCGGCGGCGGGGGCGTAGGGACGATGGCCGCCCCGCTCGATCGCGACGTGGTGTTCGGGGCCCTGACCCGGCCCCAGATGTTCGCCGGCGTGACCTACAGCTACTTCGTGATCAACGGCGTGGTCACCACCGAGCTGTTCCTGGTCACCAAGTCGTTCTGGGCCATCGCCGCGGCGCTGGTGATCCACGCGATCGGCTACGCGGCCTGCCTGCGCGAACCGCGCATCTTCGACCTGTGGCTGACCAAGGTCAGCCGCTGCCCCCGTGTTCCCAATTTCCGGGCCTGGCGATGCAACAGCTACCAACCGTGAACCGCAAGAAGGAGGCGTCGGCCGGCAAGCGCCTGCCCTACGCCCGTCACCTGGACGCCCGGACGCTGGAAACCCGCGACGGCCTGCTGATGCAGGTCATCCACCTGGCCGGCCTGCCGTTCGAGACCGCCGACAGCGAGGAGCTGAACTATCGCAAGGCCGTGCGCGACGTGATGCTGCGCGGACTGTCCAGCTCGCGTTTCGCCGTCTACCACCACATCGTCCGCCGCGAGGCCAAGGTCGGGACGGAAGGCGATTTCGCCGAGGGTTTCAGCCGCGATCTCGACGCCGCCTGGAGCGCGCGACTGGAAGGCCGCAAGCTCTATGTCAACGATCTGTTCCTGACGATCGTCCGCCGGCCGCTGCAGGGCCAGGGCGGGATCGTGGACAAGGCCCTGCGCCTGCTGAAAGGCGCCGATCGCGTCCAGGCCGACCAGACCAAGGCCCAGGACCGCCGCGAGTTGGACGCCGCCCGCGACAGCCTGATCTCGGCCCTGGCGCCCTATGGCGCGCGGGTGCTGGGCCTGTACGACGGCGCCCACGGCCAATGCTCGGAGCCGCTGGAATTCCTGTCCTGCCTCTATAACGGCGAGATGCGTCCGATGCTGGTCCCGCAGGGCGACGCCGGCGAGCATCTGCCCTATCGCCGGATCAGCTTCGGCCTGGAGACCCTGGAACTGTCGCGGGCCGGCGCGCTGCCCCGCGGCTTCGCCTCCCTGATCTCGATCAAGGACTATCCGGCCCAGACCAGCGCCGGCATGCTGGACGACCTGCTGCGCCTGCCCTGCGAGATGGTGGTCACCCAGAGCTTCGGCTTCGTCGACCGCCAGCCCACGCTCGAGAAGATGAACCTGGCCCTGCGCCGCATGCGGGCCGCCGACGACGACGGGATCAGCCTGAAGGCCGACCTGATCCGCGCCAAGGACGACGTGGTCAGCGGTCGCGCCGCCTTCGGCGAGCATCACCTGAGCGTGCTGGTGCGGGGCGAGAACCTCCAGGCCTTGGACCAGTCCAGCGCGGAGGTGCTGTCGGCCTTCACCGAGATGGGCGCCATCGCGGTGCGTGAGGACATCAATCTGGAACCGGCCTTCTGGGCCCAGTTTCCCGGCAACTTCAAGGATATCGCCCGCCGGGCGATGATCTCGACCGCCAATTTCGCCGGCTTCGCCAGCGGTCACAACTTCCCGGTCGGCCAGGCCCAGGGCGCCCATTGGGGGCCGGCCGTGACCCTGCTGGAGACCACCTCGGCGGGCCCCTACCACTTCAACTTCCATAAGGGCGACCTGGGCAACTTCACGATCATCGGCCCGTCGGGCTCGGGCAAGACCGTGGTGCTGAACTTCCTGCTCGCCCAGGCCCAGAAGTACGGCCCGCGCACGGTCTTCTTCGACAAGGATCGGGGCGCCGAGATCTTCCTGCGCGCCATCGGCGGCCGCTACGAAGTGCTGCGGCCGGGCCTGGCGACGGGCTTCAACCCGCTGGCCCTGCCCGACACCGCCGCCAACCGCAAGTTCCTGGCCGAATGGACGGCTCGCCTGGTCGCGACGCCCGGCGAGACCCTGTCGGCCGACGACCTGGCGCGGATCAAGGACGCCGTCGACGCCAACTTCGACCAGGCGCCGCGCCTGCGCCGCCTGCGGTTCTTCGCCGAGCTGTTCAAGGGCGCGCGGCGTCCGGACGCCGCCGACCTGGCCGCGCGCCTGGCCCCGTGGCACGGCGCCGGTGAGAAGGCCTGGCTGTTCGACAACGCCGACGACCGCCTGGACCTGGACGCCGCCACCCTGGGCTTCGACATGACCCAGCTGCTGGATGACCCGGCCCTGCGCACCCCGGCCATGATGTACCTGTTCCACCGCGTGGAGCAGCGCCTGGACGGCCATCCGACCATGATCGTCATCGACGAGGGCTGGAAGGCCCTGGACGACGACGTGTTCGTGGCCCGGATCAAGGACTGGGAAAAGACCCTGCGCAAGCGCAACGGCCTGGTCGGCTTCGCCACCCAGAGCGCCCAGGACGCCCTGGAAAGCCGTATCGCCAGCGCCATCATCGAGCAGGCCGCCACCCAGATCTTCATGGCCAATCCCAAGGCCCAGGCCCGCGACTACTGCGACGGCTTCGGCCTGACGCAACATGAGTTCGATCTGATCAAGAGCCTGCCGGACACCGCGCGGTGCTTCCTGATCAAACACGGGACCGACAGCGTCGTCGCCCGCCTGAACCTGGCCGGCTCGCCGGAACTGCTGACCGTGCTGTCGGGTCGCGAGAGCACGGTGCGCAGGCTGGACGCCCTGCGCGAAAGCGTGGGCGACGCGCCGGACGCCTGGATGGCCAGGCTGCTGAAGGACGCCGCGTGATGGCCGCCGCCTGCACCGCCGCCGGCGCGCCGCTGGTCCAGGGCCTGATCGGCTCGGTCGACTGCCAGGTCCACGGCCTGTCCGAGGCCGGCTACACCGCCCTGGCCGCCGCCGGATCCCCGATCGCCACCCTGCTGACAATCCTGATGACCCTGTACGTCGCCTTCGTCGGCTACAAGCTGATGCTGGGCGGGAGCGGCCTGCGGATGGGCGACATCACCGTCTCGGTGATCAAGCTCAGCCTCGTCGTGGCCCTGGCCACCAACTGGCCGCTGGTCGAGACCCTGGTCTACGACGCCCTGTTCAACGCGCCCGCCGAGGTCGGCCGCCTGCTCTTGGGCCAATTGCAAGGCGCCGGCGCCCACGCCGATCCGTTCACCGGCCTGCAGGCGGCCTATGACGCCCTGCAGAAGGCGGCCGAACACTTCGCCACCCGCGCCGGAGCACACGACGCGGCCCTGCAGGGCGGCCCCGGCTTCGCGGCCTTCGCGGTCAATATCGGCGGCCTGATCATGCTGCTGTCCAGCCTCGGCGTCATCCTGGCCTGCAAGGTGGTGCTGTCGGTCCTGCTGGCCATGACCCCGCTGATCGCCGGCCTGCTGCTGTTCGAGACCACCAAGGGCCTGGTCGAGGGCTGGCTGAAGGCGATGATCGCCCTGGCCGTCCTGCCCATGGTCGCCACCCTGGCCCTGGCGCTGCAACTGGCCATAATGGCGCCGTCGCTGAAGGCCCTGGCCGCCCTGGACGACGTCCAGCAGTTCGCGCCGCTCGACATCGGTCCAGCGGTGACCGTGCTAGTCCTCAGCCTGGTGTTCGCCGTGGTGCTGGTGCTGGCCGCCGTGGCCGTCGCCGTGACCGCCGCCGGCCTTCGCCTGCCGCGCGCCGCCCCGACCGTCGGGAACGGCGAGTCCGCCGCCTCGCCCCATGGGGCCCGCTACGCCGCCGGCGAGGTCGAACCCCGCTCGCGCGCCGCCCACATCGCCGCCGCCGCGGTGGCGATGGAACGCCGCGACAGCCAGCCCGCCGCTTCGGCCGCGCCGGCCGGCCCGCGCCGCCTCACCCTGGTCGCCGACCGGGGCGCGACGGCCCAAGCCGCGCCGGCCGGAGCCGCCGTTCCGCTCGGCGCCAGCTATCGCCGCCCCGCCTCGCCCCGTCACGCCGCCTCCAGCGTCCGGAGGGACCTGTGACCGCCTGCCCCCGTATCGGAGTCCTCGCCGTGAAGCGCCCGCGCCTCGCCTTCCCGATCGCGACCCTGTCGATCGCCCTATCCGCCTTGGCCGCTCCGGCCCTGGCCCAAGGGGCCGATCCGCACATCCGCACGTTCGCCTACAGCCCCGACCACGTGCAGCGCCTGACCGGCTTCATGGGCTTCCAGACCATGCTGGAGTTCGGCCCCGACGAGCGCATCGAGAACGTCTCGATCGGCGACGCCATGGGCTGGCAGGTGACGCCGAACAAGCGCGCCAACCTGCTGTTCCTCAAGCCCGTCGACCGCGCCCCGGCCACCAACATGACCGTGGTCACCGATCGCCGCCGCTACGTGTTCGAGCTGGCCGTCGCCCCGGCCAAGGCCTCGACCGCCGACGCCGCCTATGTGGTGCGCTTCCGCTACCCGGAAGCCCCGCCGATCGCCGTGGCCGCCGCTCCGGTCAAGCCGGCGCCGGTGGCCCGCAACACCGCCTACAGCCTGCGGGGCGCGCCGGCGCTGCAGCCGGCCCGCGTGTTCGACGACGGCGCTTCGACCTATTTCGCCTGGCCCGCCCAGATCGACCTGCCGGCGATCTTCATCGTCGGCGCCGACGGCGTCGAAGGCCTGGCCAACGCCGTGGTCAAGGACGGCTACCTGGTCGTCGATCAACTCGCGCCCCGTTTCGTCCTGCGCAGCGACAAGGCCCAGGCCGTGATCACCAACGACGCCTTTGGCGCTCCCGTGGGGAAAGCCCGATGACCCAGGACTTCGATCCCCGCCAGTCCCCCGACGTGATCGAGGACCTGGCCGCCGCCGACGCCCAGGCCCGTCCGCTGGTCGCGCGCGGCCCCGGGGTCTCCAATCTGGCCATCCTGGCCGGCTTCGGGGTGATGGGACTGGCCCTGTTCGCCTGGATGTCCAGCCATCGCGCCGACGCGAAGACGCGCCCGCAAAGAATGGAAGCCGCCATCGTCGCGACGCCGGCGGCCGCCCCCGCGCCGGCGCCCGTCGCCAGGGGTCCGCTCTACGCCGTGCCCGCCCCGCAGTTCACGGTCGACAACAGCGCGCCGGTTTCGGCCTCGCCCCTACCGCCGATGAGCGCGACGGCGACCGGCGCGGCGATCGACCTGAGCGCCCGCCGCCGCGCCCCGGCCCTGGTGGTCGATTTCGGCGGCGGCGAGCGTCCGGCGATGCTGGTCAAGGCCAGCGCCGAGTCCGGCGCGCCCTCAGCCGTGAAGTTCGACGGCCTGAACGCGGAGGAACGCTTCGCCGACCGCGTCGGCCTGGACGAGGCGGCCCCGGCCAAGGCCACGGCCATGCAGAACCTGGACGCCGTCGTGCCGCAGGGCGCGGTGATCCCGGCGGTCATGGAAACGGCGATCAACTCCGACCTGCCGGGCCTGGCCCGGGCCATGGTCACCCGCGACGTCAAGAGCTTCGACGGCTCGACCATCCTGATCCCGCGCGGCAGCCGGGTCATCGGCCAGTACAAATCCGGCGTGGCCCTGGGCGCGTCGCGGGTCTTCGTGATCTGGACCCGGGTGATCCGTCCCGACGGCGTGACCATCCAAATCGGCTCGCCCGCCGCCGACCCGCTGGGCCGGGGCGGCCTGGAGGGCAAGGTCGACCGCCACTTCTTCACGCGCTTCGGCGGCTCGATCCTGATGTCGGTGCTCAACGCCGGCGTGGCGGCGGTCAGCAACGTCCACACCAATTCGCAGATCTACATCGGCTCGGCCACCGAGGCGGCGAACCTCGCCAACTCGGCCAAGCCCAGCACGACCTCCCCGACCATCCAGACGCCGCAGGGCGCGCCGGTGACGATCTTCGTCGCCCGCGACCTCGACTTCTCCGGCGTGCGGAACCCGGGCTCATGACGATCCACGCCCTCCAATCCCAGCCCGGCGCCGGCGTCTATCTGGAGGCCTATCTCGCGCCTCTGGCCCCGTGGCTGGCGGAGCCGGGCGTGACGGACCTCTACGTCAACCGCCCGGGCGAACTGTGGGTCGAGCGGCTGGGCGGCGCGGTCGAGCGCATCGACCTCCCGGCCCTGGACGAGACCAATCTGTGGCGGCTGGCTCGCCAGGTCGCCAGCCTGTCGCACCAGGGCGTCAGCCGCGAGCATCCCCTGCTCTCGGCGGTGCTGCCCGACGGCGCGCGCGTCCAGATCGTCGCCGCCCCCGCCACGCGCGGCGGCATGGCCATGGCCATCCGCAAGCACGTGGTCTCGGACCTGTCCCTGGCCGACTACGCTCGGGCCGGCGCCTTCGCCGACGCCACGACGCCGCCGACCAGGCCCGACGCGGCGCTGCGGGCGATGCTCGACGCCGGCGACGTCCAGGGCTTCCTGTCCGCCGCCGTGCGGGCGGGCAAGAACATCGTGGTCAGCGGCGGCACCTCCACCGGAAAGACCACCTTTCTCAACGCCCTCCTGAAGGAAGTTCCGCTCGACCAGCGGCTGGTGCTGATCGAGGACGCCCCGGAAATCCGTCTCGTCCACCCCAACGCCGTCGGCCTGGTGGCCGTGCGGGGCGAACAGGGCGAGGCGCGGATCGGGGTCGAGGACCTGCTCCAGGCCACCCTGCGTCTGCGGCCGGATCGCATCATCCTGGGCGAGCTCCGGGGCGCGGAGGCCTTCAGCTTCCTGCGCGCGGTCAGCAGCGGCCACCCGGGCTCGATGACCACGGTCCACGCCGACGACCCGCGCGGGGCCGTCGAACAACTGGCGCTGATGGCCCTCCAGGCCGGCGCCAACCTGCGACGCCAGGACGTGATCGACCATGTCGAGCGCGTCGTCGACGTCTTCGTCCAGCTTCACCGCCAAGGCGGCGTCCGCGCCGTCAGGGAGATCCTCTTCATCGATCGATAGCGGCCGCCTTCACCGCCTTCGTTTCCACTTTCAGCGCGCCTCCGCCGGGGGCGTGATCGGGGAATTGTGCATGCGTAACAAGTATCTTAGCTCCGGAGCCGGTCTTTCCTTGGCCCTGTTCCTCGCCGCCTGCGGCGGAGGAGGAGGCAGCAGCGGCGGCGGAGGCGCGACGTCGTCCGCCCAGGGCGAGGCGAGCGTCCGCATGGCGGCCGCCGCACCCGCGGCGATCACGCCGGCCGAGGCCTCGCGCCTGGCCAAGCAGGCGACGTTCGGCCCGACCCCGGCGCTCATCGACCACATCGTGGCGCTGAAGACCCCGGAAGCCTGGATCGACGAGCAGTTCACGCTGAACGCCAGCACCTACGCGGACCTGGCGGCCAAGCCGGTGGCGACCAACTTCTGCACCGCCCAGGGCCTGACCGGTCAGGACCTGACCAACTGCAACCGCGACAACTTCTCGGCCACGCCGATGGCCATGCGGTTCTACGCCGACGCCATGGGCAAGGACGACCAGCTGCGCCAGCGCGTGGCCTTCGCCCTGTCGCAGATCGTGGTGGCTTCGGACCTGGAGGTGCACACCACCGCCGGTCTGGCGACCTTCAACCAGATCCTGCTGTCGAACGCCTTCGGCAACTATCGCGACATCCTGGCCCAGACGACCCTGAACCCGTTCATGGGCAACTTCCTGGACATGGTCGACAGCAACAAGACCCAGCCCAACGAGAACTACGCCCGCGAACTGATGCAGCTGTTCTCGATCGGCACCGTGATGCTGAACCAGGACGGCAGCCCGCAACTGGACGCCGGCGGCCAGGTCATCGCCACCTACAGCCCCGCGGACGTCAAGGAGGTCGCCCGGGCGCTATGCGGCTGGACCTACGCCCGCATCGACGGCGCGCCGACCACCGACGGGACCAAGCTCGACTATTCCAAGCCGATGGTGGTCAACACCTCGCGGGTCGACACGGGCGCCAAGACCTTCCTCGGCGCGACGGTCGCGGCCGGAGCCTCGCCGCAGGCCAATGTCGACGCCGTCGTCGACGCGGTGTTCAACCACCCCAACACGGCTCCCTTCATCTCCAAGCGGCTGATCCAGCAGCTGGTGATCGCCAACCCCTCGCCCGCCTATGTGGGTCGGGTCGCGGCGGTGTTCACCAACAACGGCGCCGGGGTGCGCGGCGACATGAAGGCGGTGATCAAGGCGATCCTGACGGACTCCGAGGCGCGCGGAACCGCGCCCAACCCGGGCAAGGTCAAGGAGCCGGTGCTGTTCTTCACCAGCTTCGGCCGGGCCCTGGGCGTCCAGACCGACGGCTACGCCTTCTACTACCGCGACGCGGTGCTGGGGCAGATGCCGTTCCGCGCCCCGTCGGTGTTCAACTTCTATCCCTACGACTACCCCCTGGCGCAGAGCGCCGGCCTGGTCAGCCCGGCCGGCAAGCTGATGACCACGGCCACCGTCCTGGCCCGTCACAACATCGTCTACGACTGGACGATCAACGGCGACACGGTGCGCACGGAGTTCAAACCGCAGGCGGCCATTCCCGGCACCACCGGCACCACCTTCCCGTGGTCCGACTGGGAAGCCCTCGCGGCCGACCAGGACAAGCTGCTGGATCGCCTCGATCTGGTGTTCCTGAACGGCACAATGACCAGCGCCCAGCGCAACGCGCTGATCTCGGCGATGAAGATCAACAACGCGGATGCGGCGCTCCAGGCCCGCAAGCGCGCCCAGGCCGCGCTCTACGTGCTGGCCACCTCCCCGCAATTCCAGGTCGATCGGTAACCGCCATGACCCTTTCCCGTCGCGATCTCGGCCGGCTGCTCGCCGGCGCCTCCGCCACCGCCGCCCTGGCCCACCTCGGCGTCACCGCCGCCCTCGCGGACACCTCGACCTACCGCGCCATGGTCGGGGTCTTCCTGTTCGGCGGCAACGACGCCTGGAACATGGTGGTGCCCAACGACAGCCGATACACGGCCTACGCCAGCCAGCGCGGCGCCATCGCGCTGAAGCAGGACACGCTGATGCCGCTGACCGGCACGGCCTTCGCGCTGCATCCGGCCTTCGCGCCGCTGAAGACCGCCTGGGACGAAGGCGCGCTGAGCGCGGTGCTCAACACCGGCACGCTCTACCAGCCCCTCACCAAGAGCCTGTTCCAGAGCCGTCCCGACCTGCGCCCGCTGAACCTGATGTCCCACGAGGACCAGCAGAACGAATGGCAGGGCATGCGGGTGCGCGAGAAGAACCTGGACGGGTTCATGGGGCGCATCCTGGACAAGGCCGTGCAGACCGACGTGCCGGCCCTGATCTCGGTCGCCGGTTCGCAGCTGGCCCTGATCGGCAGGACCGCCTCGCCGCTGGTCCTGCCCTCCTCCGGCGGCATCTCGCGCTACGGCTACGCCACCAGCCCGCCCGACGGCCCGGTGAAGGCGCGCCAGGCCGCCCTGGACGTCTTCGCCGACACGTCCGCCTTCGGCGCCGTCACCGACCTGACCGGTCGCGGCATGTCCTCGGCCTACGCCCAGGCCCGGACGGCCGACACGATCATCAGCACCGCCAGCTCGACGGTCGACCAGTATTTCAAGAACCCGACCACCGGCGCGGCCCTGACCAGCGACATCGCCAAGCAGCTCCTGCGCGCCGCGCGCATGATCGAGGCGCGCAACACCCTGGGTCACGCCAAGCAGACGTTCTTCGTCAGCCAGGGCGGATACGACACCCACGCCAACGAACTGGCGACGCACAGTACGCTCTACGCCGATCTGGCGATGGCCCTGGCCGGCTTCTACAACGCCATGAAGGCCCTGGGCCTGGCCAACAACGTGACCGCCTTCACGATGTCGGACTTCGGCCGGGTGTTCAAACCGAACAGCAACGGCGGCACCGACCACGCCTGGGGCTCGAACCATCTGGTTCTGGGCGCGGCCCTGGCCTCGCGCAAGGTCCACGGGCGCTACCCGGACACCACCTTCGGCGGCCCGGAGGACGCCAATACGGACGGGCGCTGGATCCCCAGCATCGCGGTCGAGGAGTACATCGGCGCCATCGCGCAGTGGTACGGCGTCAGCGCGAGCGACATGCCGTACGTCTTCCCCAACTGGTCGACCTGGAACGGCGGCGGGCGCGGTCCCGTGCCGCTCTTCGGATAGTCCGGCCCGAGGCCGCGCCCCCTGGGGTCGCGGCCTCGGCGGCCTAGGTTCGGGAAGGTCGCCCTTCCTCGAAGGAACGGATCTTCCCGGACCGTCGCCTCACGGCGCCGTTTCGCCGCCGAGGGCCCGGTAGAGGTCGACCCGGTTGACCGCGCCTTCCAGCTGGATGGCGACCATCGTCTTCTGCGCCGCGTAGAGCGTGCGCTGGGCGTCCAGACTGGTCAGGAACGACTCGTCGCCGGCCCGGTAGCGGGCGTTGGCCAGCGTGTAGGTGTCGCTCGCCGCCTCGAGCTGCAGGCGATCGGCGGCCTGCTCGTCGCCGATCGTGCCCAGGCGGGCCAGGGCGTCCGCGGTCTCGCTGAACGCCGACTGGATCGTCTTCTCGTAGGTCGCCAGGGCCGCGTCGCGCTCGGCCTTGGCGAAGGCCACCCCGGCCCGACCCGCGCCGGCCCGGAAGATCGGATAGGTCAGCGCCCCGCCCACCGCGTAGTTGTAAGCTCCCCCCTTGAACAGCGACGACAGGGTCGTGCTGGCGTAGCCCGCCGTCCCGGTCAGCGAGATCGTCGGGAACAGCGCCGCCCGGGCGGCGCCCACCTCGGCGTTCATGGCCCGCAGCTGGTGCTCGGCCTCGGCGATGTCGGGGCGGCGCAGCAGGACATCGGAACTGATCCCGGCCGACAGCTGGGTCAGGGTGGGCGCGGCCTCCTCGATCGAGGTCGACAGCAGGGCCTCGTCGACCGGCGCGCCGACCAGCAGCTGCAGGGCGTTGAGGTCCTGGGCGACGGCCGCGCGCTGGCGGGCCACGTCGGCCTGGGCGGCGGCCAGGATGGTCTGGGCCTGGCGCAGGTCGGTGCGGGGCGCGACCCCGCCCCTCAGCCGTTCCTGGGTCAGGTCGACGCCGCGCTGGGCGTTGGCGACGGTCTGCTCGGCGATGCGCAGCAGGCTGGCGTCGGCGGCGTAGGTCAGCCAGGCCTCGGCCACGTCGCCCACCAGGGTCAGGCGCACGGCCCGGGCGGCCTCCTCGGTGGCCATGTAGCGCTGCAGGGCCGCGCCGGTCAGCGAGCGCACGCGCCCGAACAGGTCCAGCTCGAACGCCGTGACGCCCAGCTGCGCCGAGTAGGAGTTGCCCTTGTTCGAGCCCGTGTCCGGGCCGTTGTCGCCCGCGCGGGCGTAGCGGCCCGTCACGTCCACCTGCGGGAAGCGGTCGGCCCGCTGGATGCGGTACTGGGCGCGGGCCGCCAGGATGTCGGCGGCGGCGACGCGGAGGTCGCGGTTGTTGGCCAGGGCCTGGTCCACCAGGGTGCGCAGACGCGGATCGGTGAAGACCTCGGCGTAGCGGATCGACGTCGCCGCCTCGGCCGGCTGGGCCGGATAAGGGCCGCCGGACGGGAACGCCGCCGGCGCGGGCGAGGCCGGCCGCACGTACGGCGTCTCCATGGAGCAGCCGGCCAGGACGGCCGAGGCGACGAGCAGGGTCACGACGCGGCGCATCAGGCGGGCTCCTCTTGGCCGGAGGCCGGTGGGACCGGCGGCTCCTCGCCGTGGCCCAGATGCCTGCGTCCTTCCCGCCAGCCGCGGCGCACTAGGATGAAGAACAGCGGGATGTAGAAGATCGCCAGGATCGTCGCCGTCAGCATGCCGCCGATCACCGAGGTGCCGATGGCGATGCGGCTGTTGGCGCCCGCGCCGGTCGAGATGGCCAGCGGCAGGACCCCGAAAATGAAGGCGAGGCTCGTCATCAGGATGGGCCGCAGGCGGATCCGGGCGGCGTCGAGCGCCGCCTCCATGATCGGCTGGCCGCGCTTTTCGCCCTGCTCGGCGAACTCGACGATCAGGATGGCGTTCTTGGCCGCCAGGCCCATGGTCGTCAGCAGGCCGATCTGCAGATAGACGTCGTTGATCAGCCCGCGCAGCGTCACCGCCAGCACCGCCCCGACCAGGCCCAGCGGAATGACCAGCAGCACCGCCACCGGGATCGACCAGCTCTCGTAGAGCGCCGCCAGGCACAGGAACACCACCAGCAGGGACAGGGCGTAGAGCAGCGGCGCCTGGCCCGAGGACAGCTGCTCCTGATACGACAGGCCCGACCAGGCGATGGTCACGCCCGGGATCTGGGCGGCCAGTTCCTGGATGCGCTTCATGGCCTGGCCCGAGCTGCCGCCGTCGCCGGCCGAGCCCGAGAACTCGTAGGACGGGGTGCCGTTGAAGCGCGACAGGGTGGTCGGGGCCTGCGACCACGAGGTCGTCGAGAACGACGAGAACGGCGCCATCTGGCCCGCCGAGCCGCGGACGAACCACTGGCTCAGATCCGAAGGCTCGGAACGATAAGGCGCGTCCCCCTGGACGTAGACGCGCTTGACCCGGCCGCGGTCGACGAAGTCGTTGACGTAGCGGCCGCCCCAGGCGGTCGACAGGGTCGAGTTGACGTCGGCCTGGGTCAGGCCCAGCGAGGCCAGTTTCTGGGCGTCGGTGTCGACCTTGAAGGTGGCCACGTCGGGCAGTTCGGTCAGGCGCACCGACTTCAGGCCCGGATCGTTGTTGGCGGCCTGGAGCAGTTTGTCGCGCGCGGCGTTGAAGTCGGCCCGCGACATGCCGCTGGAGTTCAGCAGCTCCATGGTGAAGCCGTCAGACTGGCCCAGGCCCCGGATGGCCGGTGGCACCAGGGCGAAGACCTGGGCGTCGCGGAAGCCCTGGAAGGCCGAGGAGGCGCGCGCCACGATGGCGTCGGCGGTGTTCTCCTTGCCCTTGCGATCCTTCCAGTCGGTGAAGTTCAGGAAGCCCTGGCCGGTGTTCTGACCGTTGACCCCGCCGCCCCCGCCGCCGCTGACCGTGAACATCGTCTTGACGTTGGCGGTCTCGTTGTCGGTGAAGTAGCGCTCGACCTGGCGCTGGACCTGGGCCGTCCGCCCCTGGGTGGCGCCGGCCGGCAGACGCATCTGCAGCGAGATGCTGCCCTGGTCCTCGGTCGGCAGGAAGCCGGTCGGCAGGCGCACGAACAGCACCGCCAGCAGCACCGCCACCAGGCCGTAGATGGCCAGGAACAGTCCCTTGCGGCCGATCACCGAGCGCACCGCGCCCTGGTAGCGGCGGGCGGTGTCGTCGAAGGCGTCGTTGAAGCGGCGCCCGCCCTGGTGGGCCCATCGGGTCGGGGCCGGGAAGGTCCTGGCCCACCAGCCGCGCGGCTCGCGGTCGTCGACATGCTGCTTGGGCTTGAGCAAGGTCGTGGTCAGGGCCGGGCTGAGGATCAGGGCCACCAGCACCGATAGCACCATGGCCGCCACGATGGTCACCGAGAACTGCCGGTAGATGACGCCCGTCGAGCCGCCGAAGAAGGCCATCGGCAGGAACACCGCCGACAGCACCAGGGCGATGGCCACCAGGGCGACGCTGATCTCGTTCATCGACTGGATGGTCGCCTCGCGCGGCGACATGCCCGGATTTTCCTCCATCAGCCGCTCGACGTTCTCGACCACCACGATGGCGTCGTCGACCAGCAGGCCGATGGCCAGCACCAGGCCGAACAGGGTCAGGGTGTTGATCGAGAAGCCCGCCAGGTAGAAGACCGCGAACGTGCCCAGCAGCACCACCGGCACGGCGATGGCCGGCACCAGGGTGGCGCGCCAGTTCTGCAGGAAGACGAACATCACCACGACCACCAGCACGATGGCCTCGAAGAGGGTCTTCACGACCTCCTCGATCGACAGCTTGATGAAGTCGGTGGTGTCGTTGGCGTAGGCGAACTTCAGGCCCGGCGGGAAGGTCTTGGACGCCTTCTCGACCTCGGCCTTGACCAGCTCGGCGGTCTTCAGGGCGTCCGCGCCGGGGGCCAGCAGCACGGCGATGCCGGCGCCGGGATGGCCGTTGACGCGGCTGCGGGCGTTGTAGTTCTCGGCCCCCAGCTCGACGCGGGCCACGTCGCCGAGCCGGACGTTGGCGCCATTGGCGTTGGCCTTGAGCACGATGTTGGCGAACTGGGCGGCGGTCTGCAGGCGCGACTGGGCCGTGACCGTGGCGTTCAGCAGCTGGGTGTCGGGCACGGGCTGGCCGCCCAGCTCGCCGGCGGCGACCTCGGTGTTCTGGTTCTGGATGGCGGTGACCACGTCGCCTGGGATCAGGCCGAAACTGGCCAGCTTCTGCGGGTTGAGCCACACGCGCATGGCGTACTGGGCGCCGAAGACGTTGATGTCGCCCACGCCCGGCGTGCGGGCCAGGTTGTCCTGCAGGTTGGAGACCAGGAAGTCGGAGACGTCCTGGTTGGTCAGCTTGTCGGTGGAGTCGTAGACGCCGACCAGCAGCAGGTTGTCGGGATTGGATTTGCGGACCGTGATGCCCTGCTGCTGGACCTGGGTGGGCAGGCGCGAGACGGCCTGCTGCACCTGGTTCTGCACCTGCACCTGGGCGATGTCGGGGTCCACGCCCTTCTCGAAGGTGACGGTGATGTTGACCTGGCCACGCGAGGTCGAGGACGAGCTGAAATACAGCATGCCGTCGATGCCCGTCAGCGACTGCTCGATCACCTGGGTGACGCTGTTCTGGATCGCGTCGGCCGAGGCGCCCGGATAGGTGGCGCGCACCGAGACCTGCGGCGGGGCGACGTCCGGATACTGGGCGATCGGCAGGCGCGTGATCGCGCCCGCCCCGGCCAGCATGACGATGATGGCGATGACCCAGGCGAAGATGGGTCGGTCGATGAAGACGCGCGAGAGCATGATCGATCAACCGCCCTTCTTGTCGCCGGGCTTGCGGGGCTTGATGCGCTGGGGCGAGTCGGCGGGCACGGGCTTGACCTGGGCGTGCGGTTTTATCTTGCCCAGGCCCTGGGTGATGATCTTGTCGCCCGGCTTGAGCCCCTTGGTCACGACCCAGTCGGGACCCAGGGTGCGCTCGGCGACGATCTTGCGCGGCTCGGCCTTGTTGTCGGGGCCGACGACGAAGACCGTCGCATTGCCCTTGGGATCGCGCGACACGGCCGACTGCGGCGCCAGGAAGGCGGTGGTGTCGACAGCCTGGGCGAAGCTGGCCCGCACGAACATGCCCGGCAGCAGCAGACCCTTGGGATTGGGCATGCGGGCGCGCAGCGTCACCGTGCCGGTGCCCTGGTCGACGACCACTTCGGAGAACTCCACGACGCCGATCTGGTCGTAGTCGCCGCCGTCCTCCAGGGTCAGGCGGACCTGGGCGCTGGTCGGCGCGGCGCCGCCGGCCGCCAGGGCCCGGCGCAGGGCCAGCACGTCGGCGCTGGACTGCTGGATGTCGACATATATCGGGTCCAGCTGCTGGATGGTGGCCAGCGGATCGGCCTGGCTGCTGGTGACCAGCGCCCCGACCGTGAACAGTGAACGGCCGATGCGGCCGCTGATCGGGGCCGGCACGGTGGTGAAGCGCAGGTTGATGCGGGCGGTGTCCAGCGCCGCCTGCTTCTGGGCCACGGTCGCGGCCGCCTGGCGGGCGGCGGCGACGGCGTTGACGTAGTCCTGCTTGCTGACCGCCTCGATGGCGACCAGGGGCTTGTAGCGGTCGGCCTGGGCCTGGGCGGCCTCCTGGTTGGCCTTGGCGCTCTCGAGGTCGGCCTGGGCCTGGTTGGCCGCGGCGCGATAGAGGCTGGAGTCGATCTGGTAGAGCGGCTGGCCGCGCTGGACCAGCGCGCCCTCGGTGAACAGCCGCTTCTCGATCACGCCCGAGATCTGCGGCCGCACCTCCGAGCTCTGATAGGCGACGGTGCGGCCGGTCAGTTCGGTGGTCAGCGGCACGCTGGTCGGCTGCACCACGACATAGCCCACGGTCGCGGGGCCGCCCCTGCCCGCTCCGCCCTTGTCGGGCTTGCCGCCGCAGGCGGCCAAGGCGGCCAGGGCCAGGAGGCCCATCCATCGCAAGTGCGCTCGGCCTCGCGGATTTCCACCTCGTCCCACGACCTCAATCTCCTGCATAACACGGCCATGACCTGGCCCAAATCCTGCCAAGCAGGTCGCGAGAACGGATGGCTAGACTGCGATCGAACCGAGCTCTCACCCCGCCCCTACGGGGCGAAGTTTGCAGGATCATTTCCTACCTGCGGTTCGACGGACATAGTGTGTCGGTGCGTTCGCCCTCATCCCACTGCGCCGCCCCCCACGGCTCGGTCGACTTTCGAAACGCGGTCAGGCGGCGCGGACTCGCCGGACGACCTCGTCCGCGTCCATGATGGCGCGATAACGGGCGAGCAGCCTGTCCAGGGTGATCTGCTTCACCGGTCGGCCGTCGCGCAACTTCGTCCACGTCGTCTCGCTGACGCCGAAGGTCTCGCGCAGGCAGTCCTTGGTCGTCGCCCGCAGCACATTGCGCAGATCGAGGAACGTCTGGCGATCCAGCGTCACCATGGGGCGATGCCGAGACGCCCTGCCGAACTCCGCCGTCGGAAAGGCGGATGGGCTGGAGGTCGAGAGCTCTGAACTAGGGTTGGGCTGCATAACGATAACTGTAGGTCCAGGTCACGGTTTGCTGCGGCTGGGCCGCCAGGGTCAAGAAGGGTTCGAAAGCGACGATGCTGCGGATCGACCACAGCTGGAGACTGGTCAGCGGACGGTCCGCGCGCACGCCGTACCCGACGCCATGGGCGTTCCGCACGGAGAGATCATAGGCCGACGACGCAGGATCGCCGACCGCGAACGGCGTCGAGAAGACCTCTTCGGCGCCAAGTGCGCGCTGGTAGGTCAGCGTCTGCCCCTCGACCGCGGCCACGTCCTTCAGCGGCTTGCCGGGCCGCAGGTCGAAGGCCGCGCCCACCCGCAGTCCCGCCTGGGCCGGCGCGCCGCCCAGAGTCAGGAAGTTGTGGTTGAACGTCGTCGTCGTGATCGATTTGGCGCCGATGTTCTTCAGGCTGTGACGGATCTCCAGCACCGGCTGGCCTGGCTGCAGGCGCAGTTCCTTGCTGTAGACATAGCCGTAGCCGCTGATCGGGTCTGACACCGTCTGGGTGAAGACCACCCGGTCGGCCTTTGCCTGGACCTTCCAGGTCCCATGATCGACCAGCTCATAGGCGCGGAACGAACTGTAGTTGGCGCCGTCGGTCGGCTTGCGCAGCACGCCCACGCCGATCTTGACGAAGGTCCCGCCGGGCGCGGCCTCGGCCCAGCCCAGAGGCTGGCTCGGGTCGTAGGCGTCGGCCGGCCCGACGGCCGCGGTGTTGGGCGAAGCGACGATCTCGTCGCCACGGAAGGCGTAGTCGCGGACATCGGGCGCGACGCCGTCGAACCACAGGCCGTAGTACTCGTGGCCCTTGTAGGTGAGGCTGGCGATCATGCCGGCCCAGTCGAACCGGACGCCGCGATAGAAGCCCTTGTCGGGATCGGGCAACAGCACCGTCGCCGACAACAGCTTGTTGCCGATCTTGACCTGGGGCGCGGCCGCCAGGGCGGTCTTGGCCGGGATCACCGGCGCGTGCGGCGCCGGCGTGGACGCCTGCTGCGCCGCCTGCTGAGCCACCGCGGGCCCGAGGCCGAGCGCCGCGCCGGCCAGCAGGCCCAGGCAGAGTGCGTGAAGGGTCTTGCGTGCCATCGGACGCCAACCATGCGTTAGAACGAAGGGGTCGCGCCAGGCGCGACCCCTTCAGGGTGGAGAGATCCGCGCCGGGGGGGCAAGGCGCGGCTCTCTCCGGGGGAGGCGCCTAGAACCTGAAGCGCAGACCGCCGGTGAAGTAGCGGCCGACCACGTCGTAGCCCGTCGGCGTCGGATAGAAGAAGCCGGGGTTTCCGGTGAACGAGGTCGAGGCGTAGACCGGCGGCTGCTTGTCGAACACGTTGGCGACGGTGACGAACGCCGTGGCCTTGTGCTCGTTGTAGACCAGGTCGTAGCTGACGTTCAGGTCGACATAGGTGATCGACGGGATGTTCGGGTCCGAATAAACCAGCGTCGGGTTCGAGCTCGGGACCAGCTTGGACCAGTAGCGCGCCGTGACGTTAGCCTGGAACCTGTCCAGCTTGTAGTTCACGGTCAGGTTCACGCGGTTCTTGGCCGGCGCCACCGAGCCCGGGCCGAGGCTCGCCGCCCCCGCCTGGTTCAGGGTCACCGCGCTGGGCAGGGCCCGCGACTTCAGGACCGGCTGGTTCGAGTACAGCATCCGGACGTCGATCTGACCCGGCACCGGCGAATGGATGTCTTCGAGGTTGAAGGCGTAGCCCGCCTCGATGTCGATCCCGTGGGTGTAGGTCTTCGCGATGTTCAGGCTCTGCGTCAGGATCAGGGTCGGGTAGTTCGCGGCCGACCGATCGCTGAAGGGCAGCGGCCGGACGTACAGCGAGCAGAGCACGCTGGTCCCGCCCGAACGTTCGCATTCCTGCTGCGTGGCGGTGTTGTTGCCGCCGACGCTGCCGATCGCGTTGTTGATGACGATGTTGTAGTAGTCCAGCGAGATGCTGAAGCCCGGCAGCCAGTGCGGCTGATAGACGACGCCGGCGACCTGATTGTCGGCGACCTCGGGCTGCAGGTTCGGGTTGCCCTGGCTGGAGCCGTTGACGAAGCCCGCCACGCCGGTGTGCAGATCGGTGTAGCCCGTCAGGGCCACGGTCTGGCCGGCGTAGAGGTCGTTCAGCGTCGGCGCCCGGATGTCCCGCGACTGGACCAGGCGGAAGCGCAGGTCGTCGATCGGGTTCCAGTTCAGGCCCACCTTCCAGGTCTTGGCCACGCCGCTGGTGCTGTAGTCAGTGTAGCGGAAGGCGCCGTTGAACTCGAGGTTCTTGGCCAGGACGACGTCCTTAAGCAGCGGGACGACCGCCTCGATATTGGCTTCCCAGACGCTGTTCGAGCCTTGGGCCGGCGCGACGATGTTCTGGGTCCAGGCCTGGGTGTTGCTGTTGAAGCCGCCGCGCAGGCCGGTGAAGTCGACAGGGTCCTGCGGGTTGGCGTTGGTCGTCTGGACCATGCTCTGCGAGCGGTATTCGTAGCCCGCGGCCACCGAGACCGGGCCGGCCCAGGTGTCGAACAGGTCGCCGGCGACGTTGAACGCCGCGTCGTCCATCTTGTTGATGGTCTGGAACTGGGTGGTGCCCAGCACGTAGTTCATCGCGGCCTGGGACCCGGCGCCCTGGCCGAAGATGTTCAGCGGCACGCACCCGGGATAGAGGCCCGGATTGGTCAGGCTCACGCGGCAGACGATGTTGCCGGCGCCGTCCTTGACCGCGTCGATCGCCGCGTAATAGCGCGGGTTGTTGATGTTGTAGCGGGTCGGCATCCGCAGCCGGCTTTCACCGTGCGTGTAGTAGGCCTCCCAGTTCCATTTGTCGTGGAACTTGCCCTGCAGGCCGAAGGTCGCCTGGAGCGCGTCGGTGAGGGCGTCGATCTCGGCCTTCTGGCCGATATCCACGTCGTAGAGGCCCAGGTTGAACGAAGCGGTGTTGGTGTTGGTCAGCACCGACTGGACGCTGGTCGGCAGGAAGGCGTTGCCGCTGTAGATCGTGATCGCATTGGGGCCGCCGGCGGCGCGGGAGATGTTGCGGCCGCGGTAGACCACGCGGGACTCCGAGCCCGACAGCTGGATGAAGCCGGTGACGTCGTCGCTCAGCTGATACTCGAAGCGGCCGAAGGCCTGGTCGGTGCGCAGGCGCGCCAGCAGGGTGTTGCCGACGACATAGCCGCCGTCGCCGCCGCTGGAGAGGTTGGAGTTGCCCGTCGGGGTGCCCGCGTTGAACGTCGCCAGCGAGCCGTCCGGCATGAACATCTGGCCGGCCAGCGGACCGGTGGTGATCAGGCCGCCGAAGCTGGTGTTGGAGACCCGGCCGTCCCGGATGAGGTGAAACGGATTGGCCGCGGTGCCGTTGCCGGCCTCCTGGTAGATGGAGTCGCCCAGCTCGCGGTCGTACTTCGACTTGATGCCTTCCGACTGGTAGTGCTCGAGGCTCCAGATCACGTGGCCGCGGTCGAAGACGTCGCTGCCGCCGGCCAGGCCGGCGCGCCAGGAGCTGTTGTCGCTGCGCGACGAGGTCCCGCCCTGGACCACGCCCTTCAGGCCCGAGAACTTCCTGTCGAGCACGAAGTTGACGACGCCGGTGACGGCGTCCGAACCGTAGACCGCCGAGGCGCCGCCGGTCACGATATCGACCCGCTGGACCAGCATCTGCGGAATGATGTTGGTGTCGACGTTGCCCGCCGCGTTGGTCGCCGGCACCCGCCGGCCGTCCATCAGGATCAGGGTCCGCTCGACGCCGAAGCCGCGCAGGTTGAGATAGTTGCCCTGGTTGGGCGTGCTGCCGGCGCCGAGCGTCGCCTGGCCGCGGGACCCCGCGAACGCCGGCAGCTTGTTGAGCGCGTCCGGAATGTTGGACGGCGTGTTGGTCTGCAGCGCCTCGGCCGTGGCCACGGTCACCGGCGTGGGCGCGTTGTTGCCGTTCCGGACGATCCGCGACCCCGTAACGACCACTTCCTCAACCGTAGCGTTCGAAGCGTCGCTGGCGTCGCTTTTGGCTTCTTGCGCAAAAGCTTGGGTAGAGATCGCTGCAACGCTCACCCCAAGGAAGAGCATCTTTGTTATTGAAAACGTTTTCATTTCCAACCCCTATTTTCTATTTTATTTGTTTTGCCACCGGATACGTCCGCAAAAACTCGTAGTCAATCGAATTTCTGAGGAATTTATCCTTATTTTTCCTAGACTTAACCCCACAATTACAGACGTGCGGGGGCGTCCGTCGGCGTAGAACGCCGGCGATGGGAGTCGTCCGCGAGCCAACCTGCTCGCAAGTTTTGGTAGGCCCGTCCGCCCTACTTTCGCAGGGAGGCCAGGTACGCGATCAGATTACGCCGGTCATCAGGTTTGGGCGTGGCGATCATCATTCTCGTTCCAGGGACAAAGCCCTGGGGCTTGGCGAGGAAGGCGTCGAGATTGGCCGCGTTCCATTGCGGGCTCGCGGTGGTCAGTGCTGACGAATACTTGAAATTGGGCTGGCCACCGGCCTTGGCGCCGTAGACGCCCACGAGCCGCGGCGCCATGGGTCCGCCGGCGCCGCCCGAGGCGTGGCACATCGCGCAACGCATCTCGAAAACCGCCTTGCCGGCCGCGATGTCGCCCGGCGGGGCCGGCGGGGCCTTGGCTTGAACGGCCTTGGTCTTGGCCGAACCGGCCTTGGTCTGGGCGGCCGCGGGCGAGGCGCCGACGCACACGACCATGGCGGCCATCGCCAGGCTCAGCATCGGCTTGGATCGCAGGGTTTTCATGACGTCGCTCCTGCCAGGATGAGGGACCGTGCGCTTCCCGGGGCGAAAGAGCGGCCCCGACGCTCGCGCGCCAGGGCCAGTTCCGCACGCAGGGACGAGGGCGGGCTGGAGATGGCCGCGACCGCAACGGGCGGCGCGCCATCGAAGAGGGAGGGCGTCGGACGGGTCATCTCAGCGGAACTCCACCGAGACATCGACCGGCCGAGCCAGAAGATGATAGCGAACGGTGACGACCTGCCCGGGCGCGGGCGCGTGGGCGGGGGTGAAGACGCCGACGCTCACGACGTCGCCGGGACGCAGCCGCCCGCCCTCGGCGCGCACCGCGTCACGGGCGAACAGGGCGATGTCGAGCAGGTCGCCCAGGGTCTCGCGCGCGACCGCCTGTTCGATCCGCTCGCCGTTCGCGTCCTTGACGATCGCGTCGATCGAAAGGTTTTCCAGCGCCGCCATGCCCTCCGGCGTCTGGGCCAGCGGATATTCCCGCCCCGCGACGCCGAGGCGCGCGCCCACGTCCAGGGCGGCGATCTGGTCGGCGCCGGGCTTGAAGCCATCGGCATAGTTGCGGCTGGTCAGCTCGATGAAGGGCTTGAAGCCGCGCAGGGCCCGATAGGCCTCTTCGCGCGTCGTCGCCTCGTTCAGGCTGTCGTCGCCGACGACCAGCAGAAGGTCGGATTCCCAGACGCCGCCGACCCCGAACGCGGCCGGCGCGACCTGACCTTCCGGCAGGATCATCTTGGCGTAGAGCTCGCCGAACCGCGGCCGCTCGATGCCGAACGCCTTGCGGGCGGCGGCGCTGAACATGCCGACCTTGTAGCCGACGCGCGGCCCCAGATCCGGAGCCAGGGCGGCGACGAAGGCCTTGCGGAAACAGATCGCCTGAGCCTCGCCCTGGATGTCCAGGGGCGGGATCGGCGTGAGCGTGCGCCACAGGCCGGCGACCTCGGCGGCCTTCGGCTGGGCCGGACATGGCGCCGCGAGCGCAGACGTCGCCGCGGAAAGACCGGCGGCGGCCGTCAACACCCCGATCAGGCGTCCCAATCCAGACATGGCCGAAGGGCTGCGCAAGAGACCCGCCTCCCCTACTTACGCTTGGCCGGCGCGGCCGTCAGCGCGTGCGGCGCGACGGTGGCGTCGATGGCGGACTGGGCGATCTCGGGCGTCCAGACGCGGCCGCCCAGCGGCGAGCGCGGGCCGTTGGTCGGGGCCTGGGGCGCGGTGGCCGGACGGCCCTGGAAGTAGAACCAGGACTCCACCTTGTCGCCGGTGTTGATCGCGGCGTGGACGGTCTGGCCGTTGTTGGGCGACAGCAGGCCGACGTTCGCGGGCCAGCGGCGGATCTCGCTGCCCACCTGCATGAAGGTCGGGCCGTCGGTGATCTTGACCCAGCCCTCCTCGGTCTCGGGCGTGTGGGCGTGGGCGCCCGCGACGGTCATCGGGCCCATGTAGACGATCAGGAACCGCTCGCCGAGATCGCTGAACGGCGACTTGGACATGTTGGTCCAGTGCACGCCCTGCTCGATGTAGAGGATCTTGGCGGTGTCGCGCACCAGGATCTCGCCCCCCGCCGGCGTCGGCGGCGAGGCGGTCGACATCATGATCATCTCCAGCGGCGCGTCGCCGACGCTGGCCAGGCGATGGACCGCGCCGGGCGGGATCAGCATCGCGTAGCCCGGCTTGAGGTCCCAGGCCCTGACGCCGTCGTCCAGCCGCCCCTGGCCGTGGGTGACGTAGATGATCTGCTGCTCGGGCACGCCGTTCAGGGTCGAGGCCTCGCCCGGCTGGATCGTTCCCAGCACGACCTCCTTGCGGTAGCGCAGGACCGCGCCGTCGGGACCAGGCTGACCGGGGTCGCCGGCCGTCAGGATCTTCCGCGTCATGATGGCGTCGCGCGCGATGCGGGTGATCGAGCGCGCCGGGTCGCCGATGAAGCGGTCGATGTCCAGGCCCGTCTGCAGGTTCGACGGCGGCTCGCGGATCAGCGCCGGCGCCGAGGCCGGGGCGGCCGGCGACGCCGGGGCTTGAGCCTGAACGGCGCCGCCCAGGGCGGTGGCGGCCAACAGGCCGAGCAGCAAGGTCTTCATCGAGGCCCCCTGGGGCTTGAAACGGAAGGTGGACGGGCGACGGCTAGTGGGCGCCAGGCTCGGCCGAATAGTGCTCGACCAGGTAGGCCTGGACGGTGCTCAGGTCGCTGGGCGTGATGTTCAGGCCGTTGCCGACCATGCGCTTGAGGACGCCGGGCCACTCCTCGGCGGCGTGGGGCGTGGCGGTCAGGACGCCCAGGTCGTGGCAGCCCGTGCACGAGCTTTCGAGGATGTCCTTGCCGCTGCGGGCCGGCGCCTCCGGAAACGCCGGCGGCGGGGGCGTGGCGGCCTGGGCGTCCGGCGCCGGCGAGGCGGTTTGCGGCGCCGGGGTCACCGTCTGGGCGCTGGCCCAGCTGAACAGGACCGAGGTCAGGACGGCGGCGGCGAGAACGTTTCGGATCGACATAAGGCGCCTCGTGGGATCAAGCGGTTACTGAAGGGCGTAGGTCACCAGCAGGTCGCTGGTGTTGGGCGAGCCGATATAGGAGCCGCCGGTGGCCACCAGCGACACGTACTGCTTTCCGTCGCGCCCCTTGTAGGTCATCGGGGTGGCGTGGCCCGAGGCGGCCAGCGGGGCCTCCCAGACCTGCTTGCCGGTCTTGGCGTCGAAGGCGCGGAAGCGCTTGTCGTCGGTGGCGGCGATGAAGATCAGCCCGCCGGCGGTCACGATCGGCCCGCCCACATTGGGACGTCCCGTCAGGCGCTTGTCGGCCGGCAGCTTGTCGGTCACGCCCAGGGTCGTGCGCCAGGCGATGTCTCCGGTCGAGACGTTGACCGCCACCAGTTCGCCCCACGGTCCCTTCTGGCACTGCATGCCGCCGTCGCGCACGTCGGCGAACCAGCTGTTGGCGGAGGTTGTCAGCTGCAGCTTGCCGTCGGGGGCGAAGGCCAGGAACTGAAGGCTGCCCTGGTTGGTGACGTTGATGACGAAGTTGCCGTTGGCCTTGTCGAAGGCGCCGCCGCCCCAATTGACCCCGCCGCCGGTGCCCGGGAAGGTCACCGTGGCCTCGTTGAAGCCGACCGGCGTGTACATGGTGGTGCCGACCATGCGGTTGTCGGCGACCAGCTTCCTGCAGAAGGCCTCGTGCTCGGGGGTGATGTCCGAGATGTCCTTGTCCAGGTCGACGCCCTGCTTGGCCAGCGGGGGCGGCTTGACCGGGATCGGTTGGGTCGGCGAGGCCACCTCGCCCGGCACGTGGCTGGCCGGCACCGGCGTCTCGTTGACCTTGAACAGCGGCTTGCCGGTGGTGCGGTCCAGGATGAACAGGATCGTCGACTTGTTGATCGCCGCCACCGCCGGGATCACCTTGCCGCCCATCTTCACGTCCATCAGCGTGGGCGCGGCCGGCATGTCGTTGTCCCACAGGTCGTGGTGCACGGTCTGGAAGTGCCAGATGTACTTGCCGGTCGCGGCGTCGACGGCCACCAGCGAGGTGCCGTAGAGGCCGTCGCCGATGCGGCCGCGGCCGTCGCGGTCGAAGGCGGGCGTGGCGAACGGCAGGTAGACGACGCCGCGCGCCTCGTCGACGGTCAGCATGTTCCAGGTGTTGACCCCGGCGACGTTCTTCCAGCTGTCGCCCTGCCAGGTGCCGAAGTTCGGCTCGCCAGGCTCGGGGATGGCGTTGAACTTCCACAGGGTCTTGCCGGTGATCACGTCGACGCCGCGCACGTCGCCGCGCGGGCCCTGCGGCGGGTTCTCCTGACCGCGCGAGCCGACGATGACCACGTTCTTATACATGACCGGAAAGGCGTCGGCGCTGAGCTGGCCGTTGGGATAATTGCCCAGCACGTCCGGCGTGCGCAGGCTCAGCACCCCGCCGTCGCCGAAGGTGCTGTTGAGCTTGCCCGTCGCCGGGTCCAGCGTGAACAGCTTCAGGTTCGCGGTGACGATCACCAGGCGCGGGCCGTTGGCCTTGTCGCCGGGCCAGTAGTGGAAGCCCCGCACGGCCCGGCCGCTGGAGATCATCTCGTCGTGCGGCAGGCGGAAGACCCACTTCTCCTTGCCCGTCACCGGATCGAGGGCGACCACGCGGCCGAACGAGGTCGACAGGTACATCGTGCCGTTGACGACCAGGGGCGTGAACTCGCTGGCCGAGCTGGGCACGGGCGGCGCGCCCATGCCGCCGGGGACCGGGGGCGTCGCCGTCCCGGGCGGCGGCTTGACCCCGCCGGGCATCGGCATCGGCCGCACGCCGGCCTGGGCGATCCAGTTGCGCTGGGCGCGGGCCTTCAGGTCCTCGATATCGGGCTTGGGCACATCGGCGGGACGCATGTCGTACGACCAGGCCGGCTTCAGGCGCGAGACGTTGGCCGGGGTGATCTGCTTCAGCGGCGAGAACCGGGTGCCGCCGGCGTCATAGCCGTAGTTCGGCCAGTCCGTGGCGCTCTGGGCCATCGCGGCCGTGCCCGAGACGCCCGCCAGGAGCATCGCGACGAACAGGGATTTGACGGAAGGCGACATGCGGCGGGTCCTGTGAACGCGGGACATAATCAGACGACGGACGGTTTGGTTTTCAGGGCGGGCGCGGCGCCCAGGTCGGCTTCCGACAGAGGGGCGTCGGGGTCGATGAACAGCCAGGCCAGGGCGCCGGCCAGGCACAGCACCGCGGCGAAGACGAACGAGGCGGTCCAGCCGAAGCGATCGGCCAGGAGCGGAGTCAGCGAGGCGGTGACGACGCCGCCCAGCTGGTTGCCCATGTTCATCAGTCCCGAGACCGAGCCGGCGGAACCGCCGCCGATGTCGGCCGACAGGGTCCAGTAGGCGCTCTGCGACAGGTAGAGGGCCCCTGCCCCGCCGGCCAGGAACAGGCTGGCCAGTCGGGCGTCGGCGACCTGGGTGGCCAGGGCCACGAACACGGCCGACAGGGCCAGGGCGAAGGCGGCGGTCCAGCAGCGGCCGATCCGCTTGCCGAACCGGGGCGTCAGGCGGTCGGCGATCCAGCCGCCCAGCGGCGAACACACCGCCATCGCCAGGAACGGCAGCATGCCGTAGATCGCGCTGGCCTTCAGATCCAGGCCCCGGACGCTGGACAGGTATTTGAAGAACCAGGTGAAGAAGATGTACGCGACGTAGCCGTAGGTGAAGTAGCTGAGCGTCAGCAGCGCCACCTGGCGATCCTTCACGATCTTCAGCCACGGCGCGGGCCGGGCCGCGGCGACGCCATGACCGGCGCCCTGGCGGATGTAGGCCGCCTCGGCCGCGCCGACCGAACGATGGTGCTCGGGACGATCCCGGACGAAGACCAGCCACGCGGCCAGGACGGCCACACCCACCACGGCGGTCACATAGAAGGCCGAGCGCCAACCATGCGCGAGCATCAGGTGGGTGATCAGCGGCGGGGCCACGCCCGCGCCGATCCCGACGCCCGCGAAGATCACGCCGTTGGCCAGGCCGCGCTCCGACCGGGGCACCCAGGTGGCCACCAGGCGGTTGCTGGCGGGGAAGATCACGGCCTCGCCCACGCCCAGCACGAACCGGACGATCATCAGCAAGGTCAGCGAGAAGGTCAGCCCCGAAGGCACCGCGGCGGTCAGCGCCGTCAGCACGCTCCACCAGACGATGCCCACCGCGATCACGCGGTAAGGGCCGAAGCGGTCGGCGATGCGGCCGGCCACGGGCTGGGTGAAGGCGTAGCCCATCACGAAGGCGCTGAACACGCCGCCGAGCTGGAGGTTGGTGAGGCCGAAATCCTTCTGGATCATGGCTGCGGCGATCGAGATGTTGTTGCGGTCGAGGTACGAGACCGCGGCGACCACGAACATCCAGAACACCAGCGTCCACCGGACGCCGCCGACCTTCGATGCGCTCATGACACTGCTCCCACCCATCGGCCCGGTCAGACTTCGTCGAACAGGGAGACGTGGAAATTCTTGTCGGTCAGGGTGTTTTCGATCCCCGGCCATAGCTCGGCGTGGGTCGTGGAGTGGATCCAGATCTGCCGCAGTTCCTCGTTCTCATAGGTCAGCTGGAAGCGGTAGTTGACGCCGTCCGGCAGCTTGTCGCCCTGGATCAGGGTGCGCAGCTTCAGCATCTTCAGATCGATGAAGCCCTTGAACTTGGCTCCGGCCGGTTTGAACTTCTCGTGGAAGTGCTTGAGCATCTCCTGCTCGCGGGCGGGATCGACCTTCAGATCGCAGTAGAGCACGATCGGCTTGGTCTTGGCTTGGGCCGAGGCCCGCCCCACGCCGGCGCCCGCGCCGACGGCGGCGATGACGACAGCGGCCTTGGCGGCCACGCCCATGGCTTTGCGACGGTTCATAGACATCCTCCCAACCCTTTCTTGTTCTTGTGATTATCGGCTGTACAGCGGCGCTTCGCCGGGTATCGCCAGTTGCAGGCGGTACACATTTCCGGCGCCCATGATGTAGGCCGTCTTCCAGTCCGGCCCGCCCCACACGAGGTTGGCCTGGGCCCGGTCGGACGTCTTCAGCTGGCCCAGCACCTTGCCGTTCGGGGCGATGATGCGGATGCCGCCCGGGCCCGAGGTCCAGACGTTGCCCTGGCTGTCGACCTTCAGGCCGTCGGGCACGTCGATCGGGTTGGGGCCGGGATAGGTGATGAAGCGGCGGCCGTTCGACACCGTGCCGTCCGGGTTCACGTCATAGGCGTTGACGAACATCTCCGGCTCGCAGTTGGAGATGTAGAGCGTCTTGCCGTCGGGCGAGAACCCGATCCCGTTCGGGCGCGGCAGGTCGGTGATCACCGGGGTCAGCTTGCCGTTGGCGTAGCGGAACACCGCGTTGAACGGCAGCTCTTTGGCCGGATCCTTGTCCTGCCCCAGCAGACCGTAGGGCGGATCGGTGATCCACAGCGCGCCGTCGGGCGCATAGACCATGTCGTTGGGGCTGTTGAAGCGCTTGCCGTCGTAGCCGGTCAGGAACGGCGTCAGCGTCATGTCGTCGCCGACCTTCGCGATCCGCCGCGCGCCGTGCTGCTCGAGCAGGATGGCGCCGTCCGGGCCGACCACGCTGCCGTTGGACCCCTGGAAGGCGCCGGCGGGCGGGCTCTGCAGTCCGCCGGACTTGTCCAGGAGCAGCCGCACCTTGTTGTCGGCGCCCAGGGCGTAGAGCTTGTTACCCGTCAGGTCCGAGAAGCGCAGCTCGCCCCCGACCCACAGCGGTCCCTCGACGAAGCCGAAGCCTCCGGCCACCTTCTCGAGCGTCGCGCCGGGCGGGATGACGGCGTCGAGCGCGGGATCCAGACGCAGAACGTGAGGCTCGGCGGCCGCGCTGTCGGCCGCCAGGGCCGGGCCGACGCCCATCGCCAGCGAACCGCCGCAGGCGAAAGCCAAAACGCTCGCGGCGACCGCCGCGCGAAGACGCGCTCTCATCAAGTGTTTCCTACCCAACTGACCAAGGCCTCCGCTCCGGAAGCTCGTTATGTAAACGTTATCATTGCATCGACACGTGTCAAGCGGCGCCGCGCGACGGCGTCGATTTCACGCCGAGGGCGGCGGCCCCGTCGAAGCTCTCAGGGTCAATTTCGTCGGCAGAACAAGCTTTTGCTGTACGGCCTCGCCGGCCAGGATCCGGCCCAGTTGCAGCATCGCCTGGCGGCCCAGCGCCAGGGTCGGAACGCCGACCGTCGTCAGGGACGGTTCGGTCAGGGCGGCGATTCTCTGGTCGTCGAAACCGACGATGGACAGGTCGCGCGGCGCCTTGAGGCCGGCCCGTCGACAGGCCCGCAGCGCGCCCAGCGCCATCTCGTCGTTCGCCGCGAACACGGCGGTGGGCCGATGCGGGATCATCAGGAAGCGCTCCATCGCCCGCTCCCCGGCCTCGACGGTGAAATCCCCCTGGAACAGCAGCTCCGGATCGAGGGGCGTCCCCGCGGCCGCGAGGGCCCGCCGGAACCCCTGCAGGCGATGCTCCGACATGCTGGACCCCGCCGCGCCGGCGATATGGGCGATGCGCCGATGGCCCAGGGCCAGCAGATGCGAGGTGGCCGCGAACGCCGCCGCCTCGTGGTCGACGCTGACGCTGGGCAGGTATCCGGCGCCGCATTCGTCCAGCGCCACGACGACCGGCGGCATGGGCGGACGCCCCAAATGCAGCCCGCCGGAGTCCACGCTGGTGGCGAGGATCACGCCGTCGGCGCGCCGGCTGCGGACCCGATCGACGAAGGCCACCTCGCGGTCGCCCCGGCGGTCGCTGTGGCCGACGAGCGCGGTGTAGCCCAGCTCGGCGGCGGCCGCCTCCACCCCCCGGAAGATGTCCAGGAAATACGGGCTCAGGCTGGGCACCACCACCAGGACGACCCCCGTCGAGGCGCGCTTCAGATCCTGGGCGATCACATTGGGACGATAGCCCAGGCGATCGATCGCCGCAGCGACCAGCTCACGGGTTTCCGGCGTCACCAGCTGCGGCTTCGAGCACGCGCGCGACGCTGTCGCAACGGACACGCCCGCCGCCTCCGCAACCTCCCGAAGAGTGACGGCCCGTTCCCTTTTGCTCATGAAGTCTTGAATTCACAATGATCTATGTTGAACCAGGGAGCGCATCGAAGCGTCTCTGAAACTCATATCAAGCAATTCAATTCAATTGTAAACGTTTCCATTTGGAGCAATAGGCTCACGACCAGCGCTATCGGGGCGCGTTACGGCGACGTCGAGCTCAGCCAGGGGGCGGTCCGGTGGTCGATCGGATGATCAGGGAGGTCTGGAGAACCGTGTCCTCCTCCGCGGGCCTGCCGCGCAGGAGGTCCCAGAGCGACAGCATGGACCGGTAGCCGAGTTCCTCGGTCGGCACCTTGATGGTGGTCAGCGAGGGCTCGTAGAGACTGGCGATCCGCTGGTCGTCGAAGCCGATGACCGACACGTCGCGCCCGACCTGCAGACCGGCGCGCTTGATGGTCTGGATCGCGCCGACGGCCATTTCGTCGTTGGCGGCGAACACCGCGGTCGGCGGCGGATTGCAGGCCAGCAGGGCCTCCATCGCCTCCTCGCCGAACGCGACCGTGAAATTGCCGGCCAGTTGCGGATAGGCGGTCGCGTCCAGCCCTGCGGCCGCCATCGCCGCCTGGAAGCCTTCGAGACGATGCGCCGCCATCGGCGATTTCTGCGGGCCGGCGATGTGGGCGATCCGGCGATGCCCCAGGGCCAGCAGATGGTTGGTGGCGTCCATCGAGGCCTTGCGGTGATCCACGCGCACCGTCGGGAACGCCTGCCCTTCGATCGTCTCGAGCGCGGCGACGACCGGCGGCATGTGCCGTTTGCGGGCCGCCATCAGGCCGGGCTCGGCGCTGGTGACCAGGATCACGCCGTCGGCGCGGCGGCTGGCCACCTGGTCGAGGAACAGCTGCTCGCGCGACGGATCGCGCTCGCTGTGGCCCATCAGCACCGTGTAGCCGCCCTCCCTGGCTCCGCGCTCCACCCCCCGGAAGACCTCCAGGAAGAACGGGCTGAGGCTGGGGACGACCACGAAGACCAGACGGCTCTCGCGCAGGCGCAGATCGCGCGCGATCAGGTTGGGCTGGTATCCCAGCCGGTCTATGGCCGCCAGGACGCGCTCGCGCGTCTCGGCGCGGAGCAGATGCGGATGGGAGAGCGCGCGCGACACCGTGGCCAGAGAGACGCCGAGCTCGGCGGCGACCTGCTTGATGTTCACCGAACCGGAAGGCGGTTGCTTCTTCGTCTGGCCCCTCAAGTGTTTCCGCCCTCGCTATGTGATCAACATCACACGTTTCTCTTCCTAGAGGACCTTTTCGGACAAGGTCCAGCCCCGACGGGGAGCCGCCTCTGGTTTTGGGCGAAATCCATCCGCTTGGCCGGATTTTTCGTATCTGGACGCGCCCTCGCCTTTTCGGCGACGCTCCCGTTCCGCCTCTTCGGTTCGCGGCGAGATTCTTGATCCGCCCGAGGTGATGCTTTGTCCGCGCGCTACGTCTTAATCCGTGCGCCGACGCTCGGCGCCGACAAGAAGGGTGGAACATTGAAGAGTTCGTGGTTCGCAATGGCGCTGGCTTCGGCAAGCGCGCTCGTCGTCGCCGGCGCCCAGGCCGCGCCGATCAAGGAGGCCGATCGCGCCGAGCTGATCCGCCGGGTCGACGCCCGCCAGCCGCAGCTCGCGGACGCGGCCATGAAGATCTGGGACTTCGCCGAGCTGGGCTACCTGGAGACCAAGAGCTCGGCCCTGCTGCAGGAGCAGCTGACGGCGGCCGGCTTCACCGTGACGCCGGGCGTGGCCGGTGAGCCGACGGCCTTCGTGGCCAGCTTCAAGACGGGCCCCGGCCCGGTCGTGGCTGTGCTGGCCGAATACGACGCCCTGCCCGGCCTGGCCCAGGCCGCCGTTCCCGAGAAGCAGCCCCTGCCCGGCCGCGACGCCGGCCACGGCTGCGGCCACAACCTGTTCGGCGCGGCCTCGGTCAACGGCGCCATCGCCCTGAAGGAATGGATGGTCGCCCACGGCGTGAAGGGCGAGCTGCGCGTCTACGGCACGCCGGCCGAGGAAGGCGGCTCGGGCAAGGTCTACATGGTGCGCGAGGGCCTGTTCAAGGACGTGGACATCGCCATCCACTGGCACCCCGGCAACGTCAACAGCGCCGCCCAGGCGCCGTCCCAGGCCAACCTCTCGGGCAAGTTCCGCTTCCACGGGGTGTCGAGCCACGCCGCCGCCTCGCCGTCCAAGGGACGCTCGGCCCTGGACGGCGTCGAGATCATGGACGTGGCCACCAACTTCCTGCGCGAGCACGTGCCGGACGGCACCCGCATCCACTACGTGATCACCAGTGGCGGCAAGGCGCCCAACGTCGTGCCGGACTTCGCCGAGGTCTATTACTACGTCCGCCACGTCGACCCGAAGATCGTCCGCGACGTCTGGGGCCGGGTCGAGAACGCCGCCAAGGGCGCGGCCCTGGCCACCGGCACCACGGTCGACTGGGAGGTCACCGGCGGCGTCTACAGCATGCTGCCCAACGACGCCCTGGGCCGCGCCATGGACGCCAACCTGCGCCGCGTGGGCGGCGAGCAGTGGACAGCCGAGGAGACCGCCTTCGCGACCAAGCTGGCCACCAGCCTGCCCGACGGCGGCGGCGACCTGGCCTCGGTCAAGACCATCGCCCCCTACGATCGCGGCGGCGCCAGCGGCGGTTCGACCGACGTGTCGGACGTCAGCTGGAACGTGCCGACCGTCGGCCTGGTCACCGCCACCTTCGTGCCCGGCTCGCCCGGCCACAGCTGGCAGAACGCCGCCACCGCCGGCACGACGATCGGCGTGAAGGGCGCCGTGGTCGCCGCCAAGTCCATCGCCCTCACCGGCGCCGACGTGTTCAGCGATCCCAAGCTGGTCGCCAGCGCCAAGGCCGAGCTCAAGCAGCGCCAGGGCACGGGCTTCGTCTACAAGCCCCTGCTGGGCGACCGCGCCCCGCCGCTGGACTACCGCAAGAACGCCGGCGCCGAATAGCAAAAGGGCCGCTCCTCGGAGCGGCCCTTTCTTCTTGACGGATGGGGCGGCGGCTAGCGCGCGCCCACCACCGCGGCGTCGGGACGACGGGTGTCCGCCGCGCCGTAGAACAGGCCGCCGTCGATCAGGATCGACTGGGTGCTGCCCATGGTCATCGACGGCGTCACCTTGTGGCCCTTGGCCTCCAGCAGCGGCACGATGTCGGGCGAGAAGCCGGCCTCCAGCTCCAGCGGGCCGTCGACGCCCGACTGGTTCATGCGCGGACGCTCGGCCGCCTCGGCCACGTTCAGGCCGTGGTCGATCACGTTGCTGAGCATCTGGGCCATGGTGGCGATGATATAGCCGCCGCCGGGCGTGCCGGTGACCAGCCACGGCTTGTCGTCCTTGAAGACGATCAGCGGGGTGATGGTCGAGCCCACCCGCTTGCCCGGCTCGGGCTTGTTGGCGGTGCTCGCCTCGGCGCGTTTGCCCCACGAGAAGTTGCCCATCGAGTTGTTGAGCAGGAAGCCCGTGCCCGGCGCCACCACGTGCGCCCCGAACGAGGCGCTGAGCGTGAAGGTGTTGCTGACCGCGTTGCCCTCGGCGTCCGCCACCGAGAAGTGCGTCGTGTTGGGGCTTTCGTAGCGGTAGGGATCGCCGCCCTTCAGGTCCTTGCTCGACAGCGAGGCGGTCATCGAGATCAGCTTGGCGCGCTCGGCCGCGTAGGGCTTGCTGGTCAGGCCGGCGACGGGCGTCGTCCACTGCGGCGGGCCGCCGACGTACTGGCGGTCGGTCCAGCCGATCTTCATGGCCTCGGACAGCACGTGCAGGCTGGCCACGCTGTTGGAGCCCAGGTCCTTCATCGGGAACGTCTCGAGGATGTTCATCACCTCGGCCAGGGTTACGCCCGAGGCCGTCGGCGGCATGTAGGCGATCTTGTAACCGCGGTACTTGCCCCAGATCGGCGGCGAGACGTTGGCCTTGTAGGCAGCTAGGTCGTCCATCGAGATCACGCCGCCGCCGGCCTTGACCCCGGCCACCATGCGCTTGCCGACCTCGCCCTTGTAGAAGGCGTCGACGCCCTTGTCGCGGATCTGGGCCAGGCTCCAGGCCAGATCCGGCTGCGGCAGGCGCTCGCCGGGCTGGTAGGACGAGCCGTCCTTCTTGAAGAAGGCCTTGGCCGCGCCGGGGTCGGCCAGCATCGCCTTGCGCTCGCCGTTCAGGGCGTTGGCTTCGTCGTCGCTGAGGACCACGCCGGCCTTGGCCATCCGCACGGCCGGATCGACGACGACCTTCCAGGGCAGCTTGCCGTAGCGGTGATGCGCTTCCCACAGGCCCGCCACGGTGCCCGGCACGGCCACGCCCTTGAAGCTCTGGCTGAGCTTGCCGCCCGCCTTGCCGTCGGGGCCGACCAGCAGGTCCGGCGTCGTGGCCAGGGGGGCCTGGCCGTAATATTCGATGGCGATCGTCTCGTTGGTCTTGGCGACATGGATCAGCATGTAGCCGCCGCCGCCCAGATTGCCGGCGCGCGGCAGGCTGACGGCCTCGGCGAAGGCGGTGGCGACCGCCGCGTCCACGGCGTTGCCGCCCTTGCGCAGGATCTCGGCGCCGACTTCGGCGGCGATGCGGTTCTGGGCGACCACCATGCCGCCGCGGCCGATCTCGGGATGGTGGATCTGGCCGTAGCCGACGATATCGCCGCCGGTGCCCTCCTGGGCCAGGGCCGAAAGCGGCGCGGCGCCCAGCATCAAAGCGGCGGTGAGCGCCAGCAGCGGGCGGCGCAGCGGAGCGCGGAAGCAGTTACGGATCATGGGCATACTCTGGAAAGCAAGGCGGCCCCGGCGTCGGGGGGGATGACGCCGGGGCCTCGGGAGCGTGGACTAGAAGCGCTTGCGGATGCTGGCGTACCAGTACCGGGCGTAGGGCTGGTAGAGGCTGCCCATGTACCCGTTCGACGAGAGGGGGGGCTTCTCGTCGGTGATGTTCCGCACGCCCAGCTTGAGGCTGGTGTCGGACGCCCAGCCGTCCGTGAAATCGTACTGGGCGTACAGATTTCCGGTCAGCTGGGAGTCGACGGTCCAGGCCGCGCCCGCCGAGTCGAGCAGCGAGGTGTCCTGCACGTCGCTGGTGTATTGCGTGAAGGCGCCGACGGTGACCTGGTCGAGGCGCCAGGTCAGGGCGGCGGTCCACTTCAGCTCGGGCTTGCCGTTCTGCTTGAGCAGATCGCCGCCCCCGGTGATGGTCGTGCCGGCGTTGATCTTGCCGGCCGAGCGCGCGGCCAGCAGTTCGGCGATGGCCGGCGACGGCGACTGGTAGAACTTCAGCAGCTGGGCCGCGCCGATGTTCACGTCGAAGTCGCCGAACCGGGTGCCGTGCAGGCGCCACATCAGATTGTAGTCGATGCCGCGGGCTTCCTGCGGCAGCAGGTTCTCGTACTGGTCCTTGACGTACAGCACCGTGCCGACCGGCGTCAGGGTCGTGCCGTTGAAGGCGGCGATGTCGTCGGCGGTGGGGGCCGCGCGCACGACGTTCGGGTTCGAGCCGCCCGACATGCGCTCCAGGTAGTCCAGGATCAGGGCGTTGCCCTCGCCGAAGATGCCGACGATGCCCTTCTGCTTCACGCGCCAGTAATCGACGGTGAAGGTGAAGTGGCCGAACTGGTCGTCGATGAACTTCGGCTCGAACACCACGCCGAAGCCGGTCGAGGTCGAGGTTTCCGGCTTCAGGTCCGGATTGCCCGACCGCTGGGCGGCCGTGCTCTGGGTGCGGGTGCAGTTGCTGAAGCTGGAGATGCGGCCCGCCTGCAGGTCGGCCTCGCAGCGCACATAGTCGGTGCGGGTGTTCGAGCGGGTCACCACCGTGGCGTTGATCTGCTCGAGGTTGGGGGCCTTGAAGCCTTCCGACCACGAACCGCGCAGGCGCAGGCCGTCGACCAGGTCCCAGGCCACGGCGACCTTGGGCTTGGCCACGTCGCCGACGTCGCTGTAGTCCTCGTAGCGGCCAGCCAGTTGCATCTCGACATTGCGGACCAGCGGGATACCCATCTCCGGCGAGATCACCGGCACGGCCAGTTCGGCGTAGGCCGAGGCCACGGTGCGGTGGCCCTTGGTGTCGGGCGAGGTGCTGGTGCCGATCAGGTCGCTGTCATAGGTGACGCCAGTGACCGTGTTCTTGAACTTGATCGTGCCGTCCACGCGGGCGTCGCGATCGTCCTTCTGGGTCTCGCGGCGCGCCTCGATCCCGGCCGCCACGCCGACGTCGCCGGCCGGCAGGTGGAACAGGTCGGCCTTGGAGACCCGGAAGTCCCACGACGCCAGGGTGCTGGTGCTGTCGCGCGTGCTCTTGACCATGATGGCGTTGCGCGACGCGGCGTTGCTGGGCGTGCCGTCGCCGACGCTGGGATTGGCCAGGTTGCCGCCGTTGAACGGGTTGTAGGCGTCGGGCGTGGACAGGGCGAGCTGCTTCTGGAGCAGGGTCGCGCTGATGCCGTCGGAGGTGTCCTTCACCTCGGCCTGCGAATAGAGCAGCGCCGTGTCCCAATGCCAGCCGAACTTCTCGCCCTTGAAGCCGCCCAGGAAGCGGCTCTGGGTGTTCTTGACGTCGACCTTGGCCGGGCCGAGGTCGGCGAAGCTGTAGCTGGCCATCGTCACGTTCAGGCCGCCGGCCGGGGCGTTGATGCCCGGCAGACGGTTCGGGTTGGCCACGCCGTTGAAGGTGGTCGGGCCGAAGGGGTTCCAGTAGTTGGTGGTGGGAACCGTCACGACCTGGGCCGAGGTCATGTAGACAGGGCTCTGGAAGGCGTGGGTGGTGGCCGTGTAGTAGCCGACCTCGCCGTAGGCCCGGACGTTCTCGGTGATGTCGTAGTTGCCCGTCAGATAAATGTTCAGACGCTTCAGCTCGGGCATGATCGAGGTGCCCGCGCCCGCCTGCGGATCGTAGCGCAGGTTGCGGTCGTCGCCCGAGGTGGCCACCGTGCCGTCGTCGTAGCAGATGCCCGAGCCAGCGCTGGCCAGGCAGCCCGGATTGGTGGTCGGCTGGATGTGGAAGGCGCCGGCCGAGCTGGTGATGGCCGTGCCGTTCTGCGTCACGCGGGCCGCGGCGGTGAAGTTGCCCCAGGGCGTGGTCGTGGCGCGACCGTCCAGCGAGGCGGCGCCGTCGAAGCGGGTGCCCGCGAACAGCGGACGCTTGTCGGCCGAGGCGGTGAAGTCCTGGTCGCCCGACCGCAGGGCCGTGCGCTGGTTGTAGTTCAGGAACACGGTGACGTTGCCGCGCTCGAAGTTGTGGCCGGCCAGGACGTTCAGGCCGTACTCCTTTAGGTGCGTGCCCTCGGCCATGCCGTACTGGGCCTCGGCCTCGACGCCGCTGTAGTTGTCCTTCAGCACGGTGTTGACCACGCCGGCCACCGCGTCCGAGCCGTAGATGGCGCCGGCGCCGTCACGCAGCACTTCCAGGCGCGACAGGCCGGTGGTGGGGATGGCGTTGGTGTTGAAGGTGATCACCGGCACCAGGTTGGAGCCGTCGGCCTGGCTGGTCGGGTGCGCCACGACGCGGCGGCCGTTCAGCAGGACCAGGGTGTTGCCCGAACCCAGGTTGCGCAGGTTCACCGAACCGATGTCGCCCCGCGCCGAGTTGCTGCTATTGGGGATGTAGCTGGAGTTGTAGTTGACGTCGCCCATCTGGGGGATCGCCCGGAACAGGTCGTCGCCCGACGTCGCGCCGATCGCCTCGATCTGCTTGGCGTCGATCGAGGTCACGGGCAGGGCCGCGGTGACCTTCGAGCCCTCGATGCGGGTGCCGACGACGATGATCTCCTCGACCGCGGCGGCATCGTCCTGCGGCGTCGCCGTCTGGCGGGCCAGCGCCTGGCCGCTCCAGACCGAAGCGGTGAGCGCCGTCGTCACAAGCATGGCGGCGCGGATGGAAGTCCTGGTGTTCATTGCGATTTTATCCCCTCGACCGACGACCGTGCGCCCGGGTGCATTTCCGGGACCCCTGACGGCCGCAAAGTCAGACGTAAGCGGCGGAAGGTCCCTCACCCCCGCCCGACGTTTTTTCTTCACGGGGGCGAATTTTCCGGAGGACGGGGCGCCGGACGCCTAGGGTTTGGTCAGGACGATCTGGTCGGGCGAGCGCCGCGCGACACGGGCGACGCCGCTAGCCGCCAGGCCTTCGGCCAGGGCCTCGGGGTCGCCGGCCCGGAACACGCCGCTGATCGGCGTGCGGGCCAGGCCCGCGTCAGCCAGCACCAGCTTGCGGCTGGAATAGCGGTTCAGTTCGGCGGCCACCGCGCCCAGCTCGCTCTCGTCGAACACCAGGTCGCCCTTCAGCCAGCGGGCGGCCTGGGTCGTGTCGATCGCGCGCCGCGACCAGGCGCCCTGGCCGGGCGCGACCAGCCGCTCGCCCGGCGCCAGTATGGCCTGGCGGGCGTCCTGGCGGGCGGTCAGCTCGCGCACCGCCACCTTGCCCTGCAGCAGGGTCACCGTGACGGCCGAGGGCTCGAGATCGACGTCGAACACCGTGCCCAGCGCCGTGACGCTGCGCCCCTGGGCCGTGACCACGAAGGGGTGGGCCGCGTCGTGGGCGACCTGGAACTGGGCCCGCCCGCGCGAGAGGGTCACGCGACGCGTCTTGCCGTCGAAGGCGGCGGAGATCGCGGAATCGGCGTCGAGCATGACCACCGTGCCGTCGGCCAAGGCGACGCGGCGGACCTGGCCGACCGGCGTCGCATAGTCGATCGCGGCCACCTGCGCCTGCTCGGCCGGCGCGAGGCTGGCCGGCGCCAGGGCCCTCCAGGTGACGCCCAGCGCCACGGCGGCGGCCAGACCGGCGGCGATCGCGACCGGCGTCCAATAGCGCGGAGCGGCGGGCTTGCGCGCTTGGCGACGGGCCTGGGCCAGCGCCGGATGATCGGCCAGCTCGCCCACCAGCGCCCAGGCGCTCCGGGTTTCGTCCCAGGCCTTCCGGTGTTCCGGCGCCGCGTCGATCCAGGCGTCGAAGTCCTGCTGTTCGCGGGCGCTGACCCGCCCCGATCCCAGACGCGCGTGCCAGCCGGCGGCGGCGTCCAGCGCCTGCTCGTCAACCGTTCGCATCGTTCCGTCCTGGATCATCGTCGCTCCGCAGGCGCTCGGTCAGTCGCCGAACCACCTTCATGATGTGTTTCTCGACCGCGCTGACGGAAATCCCCATCACGCGGCTCGCCGCCGAATAGCTCATCTGCTCGAACCGGACGAGGATGAACGCCTGCCGGGACCGCTCGGGCATCGATTCCAGGACGCTCAGGGCCAGGGCCAGCTGTTGCTTCCCTTCCAAGACGCGATCCGGCGACAAAACCTCAACGGGGTGATGAAATTCCGTGAGTTCGGTGTGCTTGGAGCGCTGGCGGGACCGGTCGGCCCGCAGGGTGTCGTTCAGGACGCTGGACGCCACCTGGAAGAGGTAGCCCTCGATATTGTCGATGGGCTCCTTGCTCTGCCGCCGCTCGATGCGCAGCAGAACCTCCTGGACCAGGTCGTCGACGTCGCCGCCCATCCTCCGCATGAAATAGCCACGCAGCATCGGCGCGTACCGCCAGACCTCGGTCTGCGCCGGAGACGGCTCCCCTGCCCCGCTTATCGCCCGTTTCGCGAACACCCGCCCCGGTTCACCCCTGCCCCGCCTCGCGTCAAGTCGCGATCGCGCGTTTCGCCAGCACCTTTAGATTTTTGCCCAATGATCCGCGCTATGCATCATTGGCGCTCAATCTGAGTACACTGATATACCACGGCCATTCACATCTATCGTCAAATCAACTTAAGATATACTACTCAACAACCTCCCTTGACGCGCGCAATTCTTTTCCTCCTGGGCGCCCTCGCCGCGTCTTCGGCCCTTGCGCCCCAGCCCGCCGGAGCAGCGCCGGCCGGGCCCCGTCAGGCGTTCGCCATCCCGGCGTCCAGCCTGGCCGAGGCGATCAAGCGGGTGGCGCTGCAGAGCGGCAAGCAGGTTCTGTTCTCGGCGGCCGTCGTCGAGGACCGGCGCACGGCCGGCCTGAACGGGACCTTCACGATCGAGGAGGCGCTGGAGCGGCTGCTGCGCGGGTCCGACCTCGACTACCGCATCGTCGGCGAGCGGATGATCCTGATCACCGCCCGCGCGCCGCCCCCCGCGCCCCAGGTCGCGACGACCGAACGCCCGCGCCTGTCCGCCGGCGAGTCCAACCCCGTCGACACCGTGATCGTCACCGCCGTCTCCGACGAGGCCCCGCCCAATGTCGAGCGCCTGAGCGCCCGCGTCCTGGCCGGCGGCGGTGTCTTCGACCCGGGCGAGGTCGCCCGCCTGTCGCCCGCCCTCAACGCCCTGCCGTCCGGCGCCGGCCAGCTGAAGCTGGCCCTGCGGGGGGTCTACGGCGCGGGCGAGGCGACGACCCCGGTCTATTTCGGCGGCGCCCCGGTCTCGGGTCCGTCCGGCACCAACTCGGACCCGGGCCTGGTGACGCCGGACCTGGCCCTGGTGGACATCAACCACGTCGATGTCCTGCGCGGCCCCCAGGGCTTCGACCACGGCGCCGGGGCGATCGGCGGCGAACTGCGCATCGAACCCAACCCGGCCGTGCTGGGCCGCTACGCCGGGAGCGCCAACCTGCAGGCCCGCTTCGTCCGCGGCGGCGCGGCGGGCGGCATGATCGCGGTGGCCGAGAACCTGCCGGTCAGCGACGACCTGGCGGTCCGCCTGGTGGCCTACCGCCGGGACAACGGCGGCTATATCGACAACGTCCGCCTGGGCCGCGACGACACCAACGACGAGACGACCCAGGGTGTGCGCGTGGCCGTCAAGGCCCGGCTGTCGGACCGGCTCGAGGCGTCGGGCCTGGCCGTCTACCAGCAGCGCCGGATCGGCGACACCTCGGTCTGGAACGGCGCGCTGGGCCCCGGATTGTCCGACCGCTACAGCCTCAACAGCAGCGACCACGACCTGGGCCTGTCCAGCCTGACCCTGACGCTGCGCCTGCCCCACACCGTGCTCACCAGCACGACGGCCTATTACGGCTGGAACCTGGGCCGGCGGCTGGATTCCAGCCAGGTGGTCCTGGGCCTGGCCGACGACCCGGCCGGCTGCCAGCGCTACTTCGCGATCCAGGCCGATTGCGGGCCCGGGCAGCTCGACGCCTACGCCGCCTACGTCAACAGCCGCGCGCCCAGCGTGCTGGTCCAGGCCACCGAGATCCAGTCGCTGGTCCAGGAGCTGCGCGCCGACGGCGACCTGGGGTCGGGGCGCTGGACGGCCGGCCTGTTCTTCGAGCGCCGCCGCGAGCACACGCGCAGCGCCGCCCACGTCCTGGACGACCAGGGTCAGGTCGACGAGGCCGCCGGCTACACCGGCCTTCGGACCCTGGGGTCGCGCTTCAACCAGGCCGCCGTCTTCGCCCAGCTGGTCCAGCCGATCGGCGAGCGGCTGATCCTGACCGCCGGCGGCCGCTACGCCGCCACCCGGCGGGCGGCCTGGACCGACGTGCTGATCCCCAACATCATCAGCGGCTCGACCACTTCGATGCCCGAGCGCGCGGCCGACGGCGGCGAGTTCAACCTGCGGGTCCGCGCCGAATGGCGGCTGGACGACGACGGCGCCCTCTATCTCCAGGCCTCCCAAGGCGCGCGGCCCGGCGGCGTCAACACCACCCCCGACCCGGCCCAGGCGGTGCAGACCTTCGCCCCGGACCACCTGTGGAACTACGAGATCGGCGCCCGCCGCGCACTGCTGCGCAATGCCGTGGTCGTCGAGGCGGCGGCCTTCCACATCGACTTCCACGACATGCAGTTCGCCAACGCCACGCCCAAGGGCGCGTTCAGCTATGTGATGAACATCGGCTCCACGCGGATCCAGGGCCTGGAAGCGGCCCTCAAGGCCAACCTCAGTCGCGGCTTCACCCTGGAGTTCAACAGCGCCTTCACCGACGCCCGCCTGACCAGCGTCTCCGATCTGGCGCGGGCGGAGTTCCAGGCCGAGCCCGGCGACCGGGCGCCGAACATCCCGCGCTATCGGCACACCGCGACCCTGGCCTATCGCCACGCCCTGGGGCCCGACACCTCGGCCCTGCTCAGCTGGCAGAACGAGCGGCGCTCGGCTCTCACCTCGGCCTTCCGCCCCGACGACCCGGACTATCTGTACCTGCCCGCCGGCGCGCTCGACACCGTGACCCTGACGATCGACCACGGACCGACCAGCCTGGCGCTGGCCGTGCGCAACGTCTTCGACAAGGAGACGCCCGACCGGGCGATCTCCAGCGCCTTCGGCCGCGACCAGATCTACGGCGCGACGCCGCGCACCTTGACCCTCACCGTCCGTCGGTCGTGGTAGCCGCCGCAATTTTCCTCGAAGCGGCGAAAGAAAACCGAAAACACCCTGTAATCCTTGATATTTTCACCCCTCAGTTAAACAGGGCAAATCGGGCTGTTCAGCAGTGCTCGTTATCGCCGCCCGCCGTCGGATCGTAGCGTCGGCCTTCAACTCGAGGGCTTCCCCATGACGCAGAACCCCACCCGCCAACTGAAACTCGGCGCGATCCTGGCCGGGGTCGGCACCGACCACACCCGCTGGCGCGACCCGGCCCTGCCCGGCGACGCCAGCATCGACATCAACTGGTACATCGACAACGCGCGCCTGGCCGAGGCCGCCAAGTTCGACCTGGTGTTCATCGTCGACAGCCCGTTCATCACCCCCGACACCGCGCCCCACTTCCTCAACCGCCTCGAGCCCCTGACCCTGCTGTCGGCCGTCGCGGTCTCGACGTCGAAGATCGGCCTCGTCGGCACCCTGACCACCTCCTACTGGGAGCCCTACAACGTGGCCCGCCAGTTCGGTTCGCTTGACCACATCAGCAAGGGCCGCGCCGGCTGGAACGTGGTGACCACCGGCCTGGAGGGCGCCGCGCGCAACTACGGTCGCGATGAGCACTTCGAGCATGGCGAGCGCTACGAGCGGGCCGGCGAGTTCGTCGACGTCGTCCAGGGCCTGTGGGACAGCTACGAGGACGACGCCTTCCCGCGCGACAAGGCCGCGGGCGTCTTCCTGGACAAGACCAAGCAGCACGCGCTGAACCACAAGGGCAAGCACTTCTCGGTGGCCGGTCCGCTGGCCCTGTCGCGCTCGCCCCAGGGCCAGCCGGTGATCTTCCAGGCTGGGGTCAGCGGTCCGGGTCGCGATCTGGGCGCGCGCATCGCCGAAGGGGTCTTCGCCGGCGTCGACACCTTCGAGGACGCCGTGGAGTACTACGCCGACCTCAAGGCCCGCGCCGCGGCCCTGGGCCGCGATCCCGACCACATCAGCGTCCTGCCGGGCATCGCCCCGATCATCGCCGACACCGACGAGGAGGCCCAGGCCATCGCCGAGGCCAAGGCGGGAAGCCGCGAGATCGACAAGCTGCTGGTCGAGCTGGGCCGGGCCTTCGGCTACCACGACTTCAAGCAGTACCCACTGGACGGCCCGTTCCCGGACGTCAGCAAGCTCAGCCTCAACAGCTACAAGGGCCACGCCGAGCGCATCGTCCGGATCGCCCAGGCCGAGAACCTGACCGTGCGCCAGGCCGCCGAACGCTTCGGGCGCTGGAAGGCCAACTTCGTCGGCTCGCCCCAGACCGTCGCCGACGAGATCGAGCGCTGGTTCGTTGGCCGGGCCGTGGACGGCTTCATCCTGCACGTCACCGGTCCGGGCGACTTCGCCCTGTTCCGCGAGAAGGTCGTGCCCCTTCTGCAGGCCAAGGGCCTGTTCCGCACCGAGTACGAGCACGACACCCTGCGCGGACACCTGGGGCTTCCCGTGCCCGAGCATCGCTGGGCCGCTCAGAAGATCGCGGCGGAATGACCGATGGCCCGGGACCGGCGTGATCCGCCGTTCCTCATCGTACCGGGGTTGTTCAATTCCGGTCCGGACCACTGGCAGAGCCATTGGCAGCGCACGCTGCCGACCGCCGAGCGCGTGGAGCAGTCGGACTGGGAGCGGCCGACCCTGGGCGAGTGGACCGCCGGCCTGGCGGAGGCGGTGCGTCGCAACCCCGGCGCGGTGCTGATCGCCCACAGCCTCGGCTGCGCCGTGGTCGCCCACCTGGCGGCCATCAGCGCGGGCCGGGGCGTCGCCGGCGCCCTGCTGGTCGCGCCCGCCGACGTGAACCGGCACGGCCCGGTGGGCCCGCTCCTGCGGGGCTTCTCGCCGCTGCCGCGCCAGCGACTGCCCTTCCCGACCCTGGTCGTGGCCAGCCGCGACGATCCGTTTGTCGAGATCACCCAGGCGCGCGCCTTCGCCCGGGGATGGGGCGCGCGTTTCGTCGACCTCGGCAGGGCCGGCCACATCAACGTGGAGTCCGGGCACGGTCCCTGGCCCGCCGGGCTGGGCCTGCTGCGCGAACTGGTCGAGGAAACGGAGGCCGCCGCGTTCGTCCCGAGGCTGGATTAGGCGTCATATCCTATCTATTAGATGGGATATGGATTCTCCGCCCGTCGTCGCGGTGATCGGCGCCGGCTTCAGCGGCGTGATGACCGCCCTGCACCTGCTGCGCCAGTCCGACCGGGTGAAGGTGCCTCTGATCGAGCGGCGCAGCCCGATCGGCCTGGGCCCGGCCTACGCCACCGACGACCCGGCCCACCGGCTGAACGTGCGGGCCGGCAATATGAGCGCCTGGCCGGACCGGCCCGACGACTTCGCCCTGTGGCTGAAGGACCAGGCCCTGGACGTCGGCCCGGGCGGCTTCGCGACGCGCGGCGACTACGGCCGCTATCTGCAGCGGCAGCTGGCGTCCCTGGCCGGAGGGCCCGAGGCGGTGGGGCGCCTGCTGATCACGCCGGACGAAATCACGGCGATCGCGCCCGACGGCGACGGCTGGACCCTGACCTGCGGCATGGGCCGCCCCCTCGCCGCCGACGCCGTGGTCCTGGCCCTGGGCAATCCGCCGCCGCGCCCGCCCGACGCCGTCGGACCCGACCTGGAGGCGTCCGACGCCTATGTCGCCGATCCCTGGCGCTGGGATCCCGCCACCGCCCCGGCCGGACGGGGCCCGATCCTGCTGCTGGGCAGCGGCCTGACCATGATCGACGCGGCCCTGTCGCTGGACCGCCTGGCGCCGGGCCGCCCCCTGATCGCCCTGTCGCGCCGGGGCCTGACGCCGCGCGAGCACCTGGGCGAGCCGCCCTCGCCCCTGCCCGCCCCGCCCGACGCCTCGCTGTCGCCCGTCCAGGCCGTGGCCTGGCTACGGGCGGCGGCCGACCAGCACGGCTGGCGGACGGCGATCGACGCCCTGCGGCCGGCCTCCCAGGACCTGTGGCGCGGCTGGAGCCTGAAGCGGCGCGCCGCCTTCCTGCGCCACGCCCGCGCCTTCTGGGACGTGCACCGCCACCGCCTGTCGCCCCAGATCGCCGAACAGGTGGCGCGGATGCGGACGGACGGCCGGCTGCGCGTCCTGGCCGGCAAGCTGGAGCGGGTCGACGTCCTGGAAGGCGGCCGCGCCGGAGCGGTCTGGCGTCCGCGCGGCGAGACCGACGCCTGGCGGCTGGAGGCGGACCTGGTGGTCAACTGCACCGGCCCCTCGGCGGACGTCGAGCGGTCCACCGAGCCGCTGCTGGCCGCCCTAGCCGACCGCGGCCTGATCCGCGCCGATCCCCTGAGGCTGGGGCTGGACATCGACTCCGGCCATCGCGTGATCCACGCCGGAGGGCGCCCGCACGCGACCCTGTTCGCCGTGGGGCCGATCACGCGCGGCGCGCTGTGGGAGATCAACGCCGTGCCCGACATCCGCGTCCAGGCGGTCCAGGTCGCGGCGGCCGTGCTGGGCGCGCTGGAGCGCGCCTGACGAGGTCTCCGGCCCGCCCCCGGTCTATCAGAAACTCTGATATGACGCCTGAGGATAAGTCTATTGATTAGGTAGGATTTAAGCGTCCTTCTACGGGCAAAGGCGCGCGCGCCGTAACGGCTCATGTCTCATGCCCCTCGCGGTGATTTCTAGAAATTCTGAAGCGTCAGCCCTGCCCGATCTCGACGCGGTCTTGCCCGGTCTCACCGCCGCCTTCGCCGCGACGGCCGCGCGTCACGACCGCGAGGCCAGCTTCCCGACCGCCAATTTCGACGCCTTGCGCGAGGCGGGCCTGCTGGCCCTGACCGCGCCCCGACGCCTGGGCGGGCTGGAGGCCGACCTGCCCACCGCCCTGAAGGTGGTCTCCGCCGTCGCCCGGGGCGAACCGGCCACGGCGCTGGTGCTGGTCATGCAGTACCTGTTCCACGCCTCGGTCGAGGGTCGCTCGGGCTGGCCGGAGCATCTGAAGCAGCGGGTCATCGGCGAGGCGATCCGCGACGGGGCCCTGATCAACGCCCTGCGCGTCGAGCCCGACCTGGGCACCCCGGCCCGCGGCGGCCTGCCCGCCACCGTCGCCCGCCGCACGCCCGAGGGCTGGCGGATCAGCGGCCGCAAGATCTACTCCACCGGCTCGACCGCCCTGACCTGGTTCGTGGTCTGGGCCCGTTCGGACGACGACGAACCCCTGGTCGGCGGCTGGCTGGTCCGCGCCGACACCCCGGGCATCGTCATCGAGGAGACCTGGGATCACCTGGGCCTGCGGGCCAGCGCCAGCCACGACGTGGTCTTCGAGGATGTCCTGGTTCCGCTGGACCACGCACTGGACCCGCAACCCGCCGGCGCCCCGCCGCCGTATCCGGCCAGCTTCGCGGCCTGGTCGGCGGTGCTGACGGCGGCGATCTACGACGCCCAGGCCCGGGCCGCCCGCGACTGGCTGGTCGACTTCCTGGCCAACCGCAAACCGGCCAACCTGGGCGCGGCCCTCTCGACCCTGCCCCGCTTCCAGGAGGCGGTCGGCGACATCGACGGCCTGCTGCTCTCCAACGACGTGCTGCTGGCCGCGGCCGCGCGCGGCGAGGTCGGCGGGGTCGAGGCCAGCCTGGTCAAGCACCTGGTGACCGAGAACGCCATCAGCGTGGTCGAGAAGGCCCTGAAGCTGACCGGCAATCCGGGCCTGACCCGCCACAACGACCTGGAGCGCCATCATCGCGACGTGCTGTGCGGCCGGGTCCACACCCCGCAGTCGGACGTCGTGCTGACCAGCGCCGGCAAGGCCGCGTTCGCGGCGCGCGACGAGGCCTCCAGATGAGCCGCCTGATCGTCGCCAGCCAACTTCCGGACCTGTTCAACTCCGTCTTCGCCCAGCACGTCGGCGACGCCGAGATCGTGGCCGTGCCGCCGGGCCTGGCCGCGCCCCTGCCCGCCCAGGCCAAGGTCCTGGTCGCCGCCCCGTTCCGCAAGGCCGGCGGCGTGCTGCCGCCCGAGCCGCCCAAGGGCTGGCCGTACGACGTCCAGTGGGTGCAGCTGGTCTCGGTCGGCATCGACTTCTACCCCGACTGGCTGTTCGACGGCCCGGTGGTGACCTCGGCGCGCGGCTCGTCGGCCGTGGCCCTGGCCGAGTTCGCCCTGGCCGCGATCCTGGCCGACGCCAAGCGCCTGCCCGACATCTGGATCGACAAGGCCGCGCGCTGGGCGCCCCAGCCGCTGAAGCTGATCGCCGGGACCACCCTGGGCCTGGTCGGCTTCGGGGCGATCGGCGAGGCCCTGGCCCCGCGCGCCCAGGCCCTGGGCCTGAACGTCATCGCCACCCGCCGTTCGGACAAGCCGATCCCGACGCCGGGCGTCGAGCGCGTGGCCGACCTGAAGACGCTGTTCGCCCGCAGCGACCACGTCGTGCTGGCCGCCCCCGCCACGCCGGAGACCCAGCGCCTGATCGGCCGCGAGGTGCTGGCGGCCGCCAAGCCCGGCCTGCACCTGATCAACATCGCGCGCGGCGCCCTGATCGACGACGAGGCCCTGCTGGAGGCCCTGGACGACGGCCGCGTTTCCCGCGCCAGCCTGGACGTCACCCACCCCGAGCCGCTGACCGAGGGCCATCCGTTCTACAGCCACCCCAAGGTGCGCCTGTCGCCGCACACCTCGGTGCACACGCCCGACACCCGCATCAACCTGGCGACCCGTTTCGCCGAGAACCTCGCCCGTTTCCGGTCCGGCGCGCCCCTGGCCGACGTCGTCGACCTGTCGCGCGGCTACTGAAGGACATCGCCATGACCGCCATCAGCCACGCCCGGGCCTTCCAGAGCCAGGGGCCGCATCCCGCCAAGATCGAGACCGTGCTGCCGGAGTTCGGCTCCAAGGTCCTGCCCGTCCAGCCCACCCACGAGCAGGAGCGGCTCTATCGCAAGCAGCGCCTGGCGGCCTCGTACCGCCTGTTCGGCCGCTACGGCTTCGACATGGGCGGGGCCGGCCACATCACCGCCCGTGACCCGGAACTGACCGACCACTTCTGGGTCAATCCGTTCGGGGTCCACTTCTCGCGCATCAAGGTCTCGGACCTGATGCTGGTCAGCCATTCGGGCGAGATCGTCCAGCCGCCGGCCAGGGTCCCGGCCCGCCTGAACCGCGCCGCCTTCGCGATCCATTCCCAGCTGCACGAGGCCCGCCCCGACGTGGTGGCCGCCGCCCACTCGCATTCGCTGTACGGCAAGGCCTGGTCGGCCCTGGGCCGGCTGCTGGACCCGCTGACCCAGGACTCGGCCGCCTTCTACGAGGACCATGCCCTGTTCGAGGAGTTCTCCGGCGTGGTGCTCGACACCAGCGAGGGCCAGAAGATCGCCAAGACCCTGGGGTCGAAGAAGGCCGTCATCCTGCAGAACCACGGCATCCTGACCGTCGGCCAGTCGGTCGAGGCCGCCGTCTGGCGCTATCTAGCGCTGGAGAACGCCTGCCAGACCCAGCTGCTGGCCGAGGCCGCCGGCCCCACCAAGCCGATGCCGCCCGAGGTCGCGAAGCACACCGCCGGCCAGGTCGGCAGCGAGGCCGGCGGCTTCTGGGCCTTCCAGCCCTACTGGGACGTGGTCACCGAAGAAGAGCCGGACCTATTCGACTGATGATGCTCTCCCGTCGCCACCTCCTCGCCGGGGGCCTGTCGGTCGCCGGCCTCTCGGCCTTGGCCGCCTGCTCGCCCAAATCCTCCGCGCCCGGTTCGCTCGAGGACCTGACCCTGCGCGCGGCCACCTATCGCGGCAATCTGGACGCCTTCTTCCCGCAGGCCGGCGTCGCCGACACGCCCTACAAGGTCGCCAAGTCGGAGTTCGCCGGCGGCAACCTGATCGCCGAGGCCATCAACGCCGGCGCCCTGGACATCGGGGGCATGAGCGAGATCCCGCCGATCTTCGTCGCCGGGTCGCCGAGCAACCAGGTGCGTATCGTCGCCGTGCTGCAGGGCGACGTGAACAACCAGGTCGTGCTGGTGCCCAAGGACAGCAAGGCCCAGGCCTTCGCCGACCTGAAGGGCAAGCGGATCGGCTATGTGAAGGCGACCACCTCGCACTACATCCTGCTGCGCCTGCTGGACGAGGCGGGCCTGGCCTGGAGCGACATCAAGCCCGTCGCCCTGTCGCCGCAGGACGGGCTGGCGGCCTTCTCCAGCGGAGCGATCGACGCCTGGGTGATCTACGGCGTGGTCGTGCAGCAGGCGCGAGCGGCCGGAGCGCGGGTGCTGCGCACGGCCCTGGGCATCCTGTCGGGCAACTACCTGGTCGCCGCCGCCAAGTCGGCGCTGGACGATCCGCTCAGGCGCCAGGCCCTGGGCGACTATCTGGGGCGCTACGCCAAGGTGGCGCAGTGGGCCAACGCCGACGACGCGCGCTGGGCCCAGGCCCGCAGCGTCGCCACCAACGTGCCCGCGGCGCTGTATCTGCGCGAGTTCAGGGAACGCAGCGCCCCGACCCGGCTGCTGCGGATCAGCGACGCGGCCATCGCCTCGCAGCAGGGCGTCGCCGACGCCTTCGCGACCGCCGGCCTGATCCCCGGAAAGGTCGACGTGCGCCCCCTGTGGGACGACCGCCTGAGCGGCGCCTTGCCCGACAAGTGACGGTGCTCATTGAATATATTTAAGTTCACGATATGAGCTGACCTTAAAGTCTATAGATTTTATATGGTTTGAGGCGCAACCTATATTCGATGCTTATCCCTCGGAACAAGAACGGGGATAATCATGTCGTCACGATATGCTGCATTGTACTGGGTCGCGGGAGCCTCCGCCCTGGCGCTGGCCGTCGCGGCCCAAGCCGCGACGCCGACGGCGCCGGCCGCCGCCGAGGTCGACGCCACGGCGGCTCCGGCGGTCGAGCAGGTGATCGTCACCGCCGAACGCCGGGCCACCGACCTGCAGAAGACCGCCATCGCCATCTCGGCCTTCAACCAGCAGGTCCTGGCCGACCGCAAGGTGGACAACATCCGCGACCTGGCGGGCCAGATTCCGAACCTGACCATCAGCCGCGTCACCATCAGCCACACCACCCAGACCTACGCGCTGCGCGGCGTAGGCGAGAGCGATCCGATCCAGGAGCCGGTGCTGGCCGTCTATGTTGACGACGTCTACATCCCGCGCCAGATCGGCTCGATGGTCGAGTTCAACGACCTGGAGCGGGTCGAGGTGCTGCGCGGCCCGCAGGGCACGCTGTACGGCCGCAACTCCAGCGCCGGCGCCCTGCGCATCATCACCCGCGACCCGGGCGACGCCCTGCGCGCCAAGGCCGAGGTGGGCCTGGGCAACTACGGCGCGGTCGACGTGCGCGGCCTGATCGAAGGGCCGCTGGTCGAGGGCAAGCTGGCCGGCAGCCTGTCGTACATCCACCACAGCCGCGACGGCGTCACCTTCGACCCGACGCTGAACCACGACGTCAACCGCATCGACCTGGACGCCTATCGCGGCAAGCTGCGCTGGACGCCGACCGATCGCTGGGACGTGCTGTTCACCCTGAACGCCCTGAAGGACCGCAGCGACACCCGCAGCTACGTGCCGGTCAACCAGCCCAACGGCGCGCACCGCATCGACCGCTCCTATTCCGAGGTCGAGCCGACCCAGGACCTGGACCAGATCAGCGGCGCCCTGCGCATCCAGTACGACGTGAACGACAATCTGAAACTGAAGTCGGTGACCTCGTACGGCGGCTTCAACCTCAATCCCGTCAACTACGACAACGACGGCGAGGCGGCGCTGATCCAGAAGAACCTGATCCACTACAACGACCAGTACGCCACCCAGGAAATCCAGCTGAACGGCGACTACGGCAAGCTGACCTTCACCAGCGGCCTGTTCTACCTGCACGAAAGGTTCTTCGTTCAGCGCGACGGCTACAGCCGCCGCAACGCCCTGCCGACCGACCCGGTGGTCACCCCCGGCAACTACGGCTTCGCCCGCGCCCACAACATCACCAACACCGACGCCTACGCGGTGTTCGGCGAGGCCAGCTACGCGGTCAGCGACCGCCTGACCCTCACGGGCGGCCTGCGCTGGACCAACGAGGAGAAGGAATTCACCTTCGACAACAAGGTCCTGAACCTGCAGGGCCAGGTGGTGGGCCAGTCGATCGCCGGCCAGGCCGACAAGATCTTCTCGGCCGTCACGCCCAAGCTGTCGGCCCAGTTCCAGTGGACCCCGGACGTCCTGCAGTACCTGACCTGGTCGAAGGGCTTCAAATCGGGCGGCTTCGACAACCGCGCCACGCGGCTGGACCTGGCCACCCGCCCCTTCGCGCCGGAAGAGGTCGACACCTACGAGACCGGCCTGAAGACCGAGGTGCTGGACCACCGCGCGCGGCTGAACCTGGCGGTGTTCTACAACGACTACCAGGACCTGCAGGTCAGCTACAGCGACCCGGCCTATCCGGGCAATTCGATCCGGGGCAACGCCGGCAAGGCCCACACCTACGGCGTGGAGCTGGAGGCCGACGTGCGGGCCACCTCGCGCCTGAGCCTCCAGGCCTCGGCGGGCTACCTGTTCGCGGTCTACGACACCTACAAGAACGCCGGCGGGATCGGGGTGAACGCAGACGGCCACCGGCTGCTGAACTCGCCGCGCTGGAGCCTCTCGGGCGCCCTGACCTACGACGTGCCGATCGAGATCCCCGGCGCGCTCCGCGTCGGCCTGAACGCCCAGTTCCAGACCAAGACCTATTTCAACGCCCTGCAGCGCCCGCAGGACGAGGCCCCGGCCCAGACCTTCCTGAACGGGGTGGTCACCTGGCAGACCCCGGACCCGCGCTGGAGCGTGGTGCTGTCGGGCCGCAACCTGCTGGATTCCGACGAGCCGGTCAGCGTCACCTACACGCCGGCCACCGGGGTCTACTACAAGAACTATCCCGATCCCCGGACCTGGCTGGTCACGCTGAAATACGCCCTGTGATCCAACGCCACCCTAGCCAGGGCCTTCCCCGACGAGGGCCTTGGCGTAGTGGTGGCGCTCGAGGATGGGCCGGCAGAACCGCAAGGTTCCGTCGATCACCGCGGGCTCGGTCAGGATGGCCTTGAACCAGGCGTTGGCCTCGGCCGCGGTCGCGTGGATCAGCGTGATGCGGTAGCTGTGCTTGCCGGTGACGGCGGCGGCGAGGGAGACGTGCGGGTCGCCGGCCAGCCTGTCCTCCAGCCGCCGCAGGTCGCCGGCGCTGGCCAGCCGGGTCCGCAGGTCGACGATGCCGTGGCAGGCCGCTTCAGGCAGGCGGACGCGGTCCACCAGCCTGAGCATGCCGTTCTGCCGCAGGCGCGTGAGCATGCGGAAGGCGGTCGTCGGCGAGACGTTGAACAGCCGCGCCATCTCCATGGTCGTCGGCAGGGGCATGCCCTCGAGCCGCGCCATGATCTGGAGGTCCGCCTCCAGGCCGTCCCGCACGGGGGCGGCGCTTCGCGAAGATTGCAGCGGTCCGGGTCTGATCTGGTTCACGGAGGCCTCGCCTGGTCTTCAGACGGACACCCCTCGCCCTTCCGCGACCGGACGACCTAAGCCCAGACGCGCACCGACGGCAATCGAAATTTTCTGATCAGAGAATTATATCTCCGATAGAGAATCTTGCCCGCGTCACGGCCGGGCGGCCTTCGGCGTGAACAGCAGGTCCTGGTAGTCCCAGCTGAAGTCGGCGATCGGCGAGACCGGCTTCATCGTCACGCGCTCGACCGCGCCGTCGGCGTCCAGGCCGAAGGTGACATAGGCCGGCTCCAGCGCCTTGTCGTCGAAGCGCGTGATGAAGGTGTCGTACTGCCAGTGCTCCAGCTTGCCGGCCATGCGCGGGGTCGACTTGAAGTCGATGCGCAGGCCGTCCGGCCCTTGCGTCACCGCGATGTCGCCGTACCAAGGATCGGCGTAGGTCCCGGCATATTTCGCGGTCGGCAGGGAGGGCCCCACGCCCGCCGGCTTGGCCTGGACGCCGTCCAGGCTCTTCAGCGCCCCGGCGACCAGCTGCTTCTTGTAGGCGATGTAGCGGTCGGTCCACGGCTCGGGCTTCAGGTCCAGATAGTGGTCCAGCAGCTCGTTCATCAGGCCGCGCGGCAGCTCGCCGTCCTCGCTGTTCAGCTCGATCGAGAAGCCGACGTTGCGGCTGGGGATCAGCACCACCACGGTCTTGAAGCCGAACACCGCGCCGCTGTGCCAGACGATCTGCGTCCCGCGATAGTCCTGGAGCTCCCAGCCCAGGGCGTAGAGCGAATAGGTCGGCTTGGTGACCTCCATGCCCGGCGGGACCTTGTCGAGCGGCTGGATCACCTCCGGCCGCCACATGGCCTCGTGCTGGGCCTCGCTGAACAGGCGCTTGCCGTCGGGCAGCGCGCCGTGGGCCAGTTGCAGCTTCAGCCATTTGGCCATGTCGTTGGCGCTGACGGCCATGCCGCCGGCGGGCGCGGCGGCGGTGGACAGCTCGTCGCGCTCGTCGAGCACCTCCTGCGTCCCCGCCCCGCGCAGGCCGCCGTCCATGCGGGCGTGCGGTTGGGCGCGGTTGGCGATCTGGAAGCGACGTCCGTCGGTGGTCGCGCCGGTCATGCCCGCCGCGACCAGTACGTGCTCGCGCGTGTAGTCCTCCCAGGTCTGGCCGCTGACCGCCTCGATCAGCTGGCCGGCCACCATGTAGAGGACGTTGTCGTAGGCGTAGCCGCTGCGGAAGCTGGTGGCGGGCTTGAGATAGCGCAGGCGGCGCACGGCCTCGGCGCGCGGGATGTTGCTGCGCGGCACGAACAGCAGGTCGCCCTGCCCCAGGCCCAGGCCGCTGCGGTGGACCAGCAGGTCGCGCACGGTCATCTCGCGCGTCACCCACGGATCGTACATCTGGAAGCCCGGCAGGCGGTCGGCGACCTTGTCGTCCCACGACAGCTTGCCGGCGTCGACCAGGGTGGCCAGGGCGGCGGTCGTGAAGGCCTTGCCGGTCGAGCCGGTCATGAACAGGGTGTCGGCGTCGACCTTCTCGGGCGCGCCCAGCCGGCGCACGCCCCAACCCTTGGCCAGCACGGTCTGGCCTTCATCGACGATGGCGATCGACAGGCCCGGCGCGCCGACCTTCTGGCGCAGCTGCTCGACATGGGCGTCGAAGCCCTTGGGCGGCTGGAAGACGGGACCGGCGGCGGCCCCAACAGCAGCAAGCGGCGCGGCCTGCAGGGCGGCGGCGAGGATGAGGCTGATCATGGGACCTCCGGAAGCAGGGCGGGACGTCGTCGGACGAGTTGGAGCAGGCCCACCGTCGCCAGCGGCACGACGTAGAGGGCGATCAGGGCGTAGGCCAGCAGGCGATATCCGCCGGCGATCAGGCCGACCAGCCCGACCCGCTCGGCCAGCACCATGCAGAAGACCAGCAGGCCGAGGGCGCACAGGGCGCGGGCGCGAACGCCGAACGTCCGCCCCAGCCGGGCCTGGACGGCGCCGGCGACGCGCTCGTTGATGGCGTGGACCGCCCCCGTGCCGCTCTCCAGCAGGGCCGCGAAGACCATCAGCTGGAACAGCAGGCGGAACACCGGCAGGTCCAGCTTGGCCAGCAGCACGTCGGACGGCAGAGCCGCCCCGCCGACCTCCGGTGCGTAGGCGCACATGCAGACGAAGAAGACAATGGCCGGGATCATGGCCAGCGGCCCGGCGACCAGGCCGGCGACGACGGCGTCGCGGTCGCTGAGCAGGTGCCGCGTCATCGGCAGGACGATGACCGCCCCGATGATGTTGTAGCCGGCGTAGGTGGCGCCGCCGACCAGGGCGTCGCCCCCGACCCGGACCGGGACGGCGAAGGCGGCGGCGATGTCGTGGCCGAAGGTCGTCAGGGCCAGCACCAGGAAGACGCCGTAGACGCCGTACAGCAGGATCGAGACCCAGGCGAACAGCTGCTCGACCACCCGGGTGCCGAACGCGGCGAACAGGGTGACCCCCGCCAGCAGGGCCAGCATGCCGGCCCACCGGGGCGCGTCGAACACCGCGTGGCCGATCTCGCCCGCCGCCGCGCCGAACACCGCCAGGACCAGCACGACGAACAGGGCGTAGGCCAGCTCGAAGGCGACCCAGCCGCGCCCCAGCAGGGCCTTGAAGAAGGTGCGGTAGTCCCGCGCCCCGCTGGCCCGTGCGAACAGGAAGGTCAGGACGCACATGCCGCTCCAGACCAGCGTCGCCAGGGCCAGGCCGGCCAGGCCGCCCCAGGGACCGGCCGGCAGGAAGAACTCGGCGATCTCGCGTCCGGTCGCATAGCCGCCGCCGATGACGGCGGCCTTGAACGCCAGGCCGGGCAGCAGCCAGCGGCTGAACCAGCCGGACGCCTTGCCGGTCATGCCAGGCCCCTCATGCGAGACAGGCGTCCAGCAGCCGCTCGAACGCCGGTCCGCCCCGCAGGGGGTCGGCGGCCGGCAGGCCCAGCCGCGCGGCCGTCGCCTCGATCTCGGCCCGGGCCGCCTCGGGCGACAGCTTGCCGGTGTTGAGGCTGATCCCCGCGCAACGGATGTTCGGACTGGTCACCCTCCCCAGGGCCACGGTCGCGGCGATCACCGCCTCGATCGACGGGACGGCGTGGCCGGGATGGCCGAGGATCTCGGTGCGGCCCGGCTCGTGGCAGACCACGAAGACGTCCGGCTGGCTGCCCTGCAGCAGGCCCACCGACACCGCGCCATAGGCCGGATGCAGCAGCGAGCCCTGCCCCTCGATGACGTCGATGTGGCTCGGCGCGGCGGCGGGAGTGAGCATCTCGGCCGCGCCGGCGATGAAGTCGGAGACCACCGCGTCGATCGGCAGGCCGGCGCCGGCGATCATGATCCCCGTCTGGCCCGTGGCGCGGAAGTCGACGTCCAGCCCCCTGCCCTTCAGCCCCCGCGTGATCGCCAGGGCCGCGTACTTCTTGCCCAGGGCGCAGTCTGTGCCGACGGTCAGGATACGGCGTCCGGCCCGGGGCTTGCCGGTTCCGACCGGGATCCCCGGCGGCGGCGTGCGCACGTCGATCAGCCGCCGACCCGCCCGCGCGGCGGCGGCCTTGAGCTCGGGAATGTCCGACAGGCGCGCGTGCATGCCCGAAACGAGGTCCAGCCCCGCCTCCAGCGCCTCGACGAGACCGGCGACCCAAGCCGGCGGGATGACCCCGCCGACATTGGCCACGCCGATCACCAGGCCCCGCGCGCCCTCGGCCGCGGCCTGGGCGGGGGTCAGGGCCGGAAGGCCGGTGCTGACCCCCGCCCCGGGCAGGGCGAACTCGCCGACGCATCGCTCGGCGACCCAGTCGCGCAGGCCGAACGCGGTCTTGGCGTAGCCCGGCTCGACCGTGTCGCCGAGGAACAGCAGGTAGGGCGACGGCAGGCCGCCCGCCTCTTCCGGCGCCTCGTCACGCGGAACTCTGGCGATGGCGCTCATCCGATCAGAAGCCGGCCGTCAGGCTGACGCCGATGGTGCGCGGCCGGATCACGCCCGTCCCGATCGCCCCGCCCGGATAGATCGGCAAGCCGCTGGAGGTCACCGCGCTGGTCGAGGTCTTGCCGTCGGAGTCGGTCAGGTTCTTGACGTAGGCCTCCAGCTCGACCTGGCCGAAGCTGATCCCCGCGCGCAGGTCGACAACCTCGTAGGACGCCACCTTGCGCTGGTGGCCGTTGGCGGCCTGGAAGTCGGCGTCGTAGGCGCCGGTCTGCTTGCCCATCACCCGCAGCGAGGCGCCGACATAGGCGTCCTTGCCGTCGATCGTCCAGCTGTAGTCGCCGTTGAGGCCCAGGCTGACCTTCGGCGTGAACGGCAGCTGGTCGCCCTTCTTGCCGCCGACCAGGTCGCTGGTGTCGCCCGACAGCTTGGCGTCGGTGTAGGCGCCGTTGGCCGACACCGTCAGGCCGGACGTCAGCCGCGCGGTGGCGTTGAACTCGACGCCGTTGCTCTTGGCGTCTGCGCCGTTGGCGTTGATGCCGAAGTTGTTGACCACGGTCAGCAGTTGGATGCCCTTCCAGTCGATGTGGTAGGCCGACAGGTCCAGGCTGAAGCGATGATCGGCGGTCTCGCCCTTGTAGCCCGCCTCGTAGCTGGTGACGGTGTCCGGATCGAAGCTGGCCGGGGTGCCCGCCGGGGCGCTGGGCGGGATCACGTTCGGACCGCCGGGCCGGTAGCCCTTGGCGATCCGCGCATAGATCGCGCGGCGATCGTCCAGCTTGAACTTCGGCGCCAGCGAATAGGTGAAGACGTTGTCGGACGAGCGCAGGTCGCTGGCGACCGGCGTCCCGCCGGCCAGCACGCCGTTCGCCTCCTGGGTGGCGCTCTGCTTGTTGTGGCTGTAGCGGCCGCCGACGTCGACGTCGAAGCGGTCGCCCAGGTGCAGGGTGGCGTTGGCGAAGCCGGCGTATTCCTTGTAGCGCGAGTACAGATTCAGCTCGGCCAGCAGCGGGAGGGTGGTCAGCCTGGTCAGGGTCCCGGGCTGGACGGCTACGTACTCCTGGAAGATCAGGCCCTTCTCGTCGGTGAAGTAGCCGCCGACCAGCCAGTCGAAGGCCGAGCCGGGGTTCGAGGCCAGGCGGATTTCCTGGGTCCATTTCTCGTTGTTGGTGTCCTGGCCCAGATAGAGCTCGTTGGGTTCGCCGAACACCAGCTCGATCAGGGGGCTCAGGAACGTCGCGTCGTCGCTCTTGGTCTGTTTCAGGCTGCTGTAGCTGGTGGACGAGGTCAGGGTGGCCGCGCCGAAATCGTAGTTCAGCACGCCGTTGTAGACGCGGTACTTGATGTCCGAGAAGCTCGGGACGAACTGCGACAGGGTCGGCCGGCCGTACAGGGTCTTCAGGGTGTCGGGATCGCTCTCGACCTCGCCCGAAGCGTCGGCCTTGATGTCCTGGGCCATGGCGGTCAGGCGCAGGTCGAAGGCGTCGTTCGGCTTGAACAGCAGCGAGGCGCGACCGCCGTAGACCTTGCCGTCGTTGATGTCGCTCTCGACGTCCGAACCGCCGGTGCCGATCGAGTCGATGAAGCCGCCGTCCTTGCGGTAGAAGCCCGAGGCCCGCACCGCCACCGTCTGGCTCAGCGGGATGTTGACCACCGCCGTGGTGCGGTACGACAGGTCGCCGCCCTTGGTGTCCTCGAGCGCGACCTGGGCCTTGGCGCTGTAGCCGCTGGTGTCGGGCGCGTTGGTGACGAATTTCAGCAGACCGCCCATCGAGCTGGCGCCGTACAGCGTGCCCTGCGGGCCGCGCAGCACCTCGATGCGGGACACGTCGAAGGTGTCGAAATCGCCGGCCAGCACCCCGCCGTTGACCAGGGCGCTGCTCGAGCCGAACGGTGTCTCGTCCATGTAGACGGCCACGGTCGAGGCCACCCCGCCGGCGTTGACGCCGCGCAGGACCAGGCGGCCCTGGCCCGGCGTGGCCTGGACCAGCTGCAGACCGGGAACCAGCTTCAGATAGTCGGTGAAGTTGGTGGCCTGCTGGGTCTCCAGCGTCTCGCCCGACACCACCGAGATGGACTGCGGGATGTCGATCAGCGTCTGTTCGCGCTTCTGCGCGGTGACGACGATCTCCTCGACGGTCGTCACCGCCGACCGGGACGCGTCGTCCGCGGCGAAGGCCGGGGTCTGGATCAGCAGCGCGCCGATGGCGCTGGAGATCATCAAGGTCGTACGACGAAGCTTCATTTCATTCCCCCTCGTTGAAGCGCCCGACGTCCCCGGAGCGGTGATCGCTCCCATCGGCGCTGGGGTCCGCTCGGATTTTCCCGTGCTCGACCCGGCCCATTACGCAAATGTAATCCTAATTAGGCCACTGTTATCCCAATCAGAGAATTGTCAATGACGATTGCGCGACTAGGCGGACGGCCCGTGCGCTTCGGCGCGGCGCGCCCAAGGATCGATCAGCCGCAGGAGGATCGAGGCCGTGACGGCCAGGCCCGCCAGCAGCGCGAAATAGGCCGTGTGCGGCATCCGGCTCCACAGGGTCCCCACCAGGCCGGCGCTGAGGCTGCCGGCGAAGATGGTCAGGTACCAGGCCGCCACCGTGGTCGCTCCGAACCCGGGCGGGGCCAGGCGCGCGAACAGGCCCAGGCCCGTGGGCAGGATGAACAACTCGCCGAAGGTGTAGACCCCGAAGAACGCCACCAGCCACAGCCAGTGCGCCTTGCCCCCGGCCAGGGCCGAGACGGCGCAGAGCATCAGATAGGCGCCGGCCACGATCAGGGCCCCGGTCGCCATGCGCAGGGCCGGCGAGGTGTCGCGTCCGGCGTCGGCCCGCTTCTTCCATCCGGCCAGCAGCATCGGCGTCATGGCCATGACCAGCAGCGGGTTCAGCGACTGGAACCAGGTCATCGGCACGGTCCAGGACCCCAAGGTCCGGTCGACGCCCGCGTCGGCCCACAGGGCCACCGTGTTGCCGGCCTGCTCGTAGGCCCCGCGGAAGACGGTCACCGACAGGGCGACGGCGGCCAGGACCAGCACGGTCGGCAGGGCCATGCGCCCGCGCGCAGGCTCGACCGCGCCGGCCTGCACCCTGCCCTGCTCGGCCGGCAGGTAGCGCTGGCCCCACAGATAGATCAGCAGTCCCGCCAGCATGCCCAGGCCCGCCGCCGCGAAGCCGACGTGCCAGCCGAACACCTCGCCCAGGGTCCCGCACAGCAGGGGCGCCAGGAAGCCGCCGATATTGATGCCCAGATAATAGACGTTGTAGGCCCAGCCCCGCCGGGGATCGCCCTGGGCGTAGAGATCGTTGATCTGGCTGGGCAGGGTCGGCAGGAACAGGCCGTTGCCCAGGGCGATGGTGGCCAGGGCGACGTAGAGCAGGTCCGGGAAACTCATCATGAAATGGCCGGCGGCCATGACGCTGGCGCCGATGATGATGGCCCGGCGCTTGCCCAGCAGGCGGTCGGCGATCACCCCGCCGACGATCGGCGTAAAATAGGCGCAGGCCGTATAGGTCCCGTAGATCAGGGACGCCGAGCCCTGGGCGATCAGCAGTTGCTTGGTCATGTAGTAGACCAGCAGGGCCCGCATGCCGAAGTAGGAGAACTGCTCCCACATGTTCGTCAGGAACAGGACGGTCAGGCCGCGCGGCTGACCGAACCACGGCGGGGCGTCGAGAGCCTTGCCGCTCATGCCGCGGCCGCCGAGGCCGGAGCGCCCCAGACGTCCTCGCCCGCCCAGACGGTACCGTCGCGATAGACGACGCCGGGCGGCCGGTCCTGGGCCAGGAAGGTCGGGCCGTCCAGGTCGACCAGGTCGCACACCTGGCCCAGCACGAAGCCCGGACCGGTGGACAGGCTGGTGCCGACCATGGTGCCGACCATGACGCCGAGGCCCAGCCGCCGGGCCTTGGCCGCCATCAGCAGGCCCTCGGTCAGACCGCCGCACTTGTCGAGCTTGATGTTGATCACCTGGAAGCGGCCGACCGCCGCCGCCACGTCGGGCAGGCATACCGCGCTCTCGTCGGCGGCGATTGGGATCGGGCTGTCGAAGCCCTCCAGCTCGGGCTCATGGCCGCGCGCCAGGGGTTGCTCCAGCAGCGAGACGCGCTGCTCGACCAGGGTATCGACCAGGGCGTCCAGGTCCGCGCGGACGAATCCCTGGTTGCCGTCGACGCCCAGCCAGGCGTCCGGCCGGGCCGCGCGGATCGCCCGCACCCGCGCCTGGTCCAGGGCCAGGTCGCCGGTCAGCTTGATCTTGATCGACCGCGCCTGGGTGTAGCCGACCGCGCCCTTAGCCATGGCCTCGGGGGTGTCGGCCCCGAGGGTGAAGGTGGTGCGCAGCGGCCGGGGAGCGTCCAGCCCCGCCAGCCGCCAGACCGGCTGGCCGGTCACCGCCGCCTCCAGCTCCCAGAGGGCGCAGTCGACGGCGTTGCGGGCCCCGCCCGGCGGCAGGATGAAGCGCAGGGCCTCGCGGGTCGGCCCGGCCTCGATCGCCTCCCGGACCGACTCGATCTGAGCCCGCATGCCGTCGACCGTCTCGCCCAGGAAGAAGACCCCGGACGCTTCGCCGCGTCCCTTGGCCCGGCCGTCCGACAGCGTCACGACGATGATGTCGGACGTGTCGAACACATGGCCCGCGATCCGGAACGGCTGGGCCAGCCGCAGCGTCTCGGCGGCGATGTCCAGCGCCAGCCGGCCCATCAGTAGTGCACCGACATCGCCAGGAGGTGGAAGGTCACGGCGACATAGAGCAGCAGCAGCGGGGCCAGCAGCATCACCACGCTCCAGGCCTTGCGGACCCAACCGCGACCGTCGGTCCAGGTCAGCCACAGGTTCCAGCCGGCGGCAGCCAGGGCCAGCGGCAGGACGACCCAGCCCAGCCCCTGGAGCAGCAGCAGCACCCCGTCCATCCCGCCGGCCATGGCCGCCGCGCTGGAGGTCAGCTTGGTCACGCCGACGCCCCAGCCGACGATCAGGGCCAGCAGCAGGCCCGCCCCGGCGCGCGCGGCCCGCGAGGCGGTCAGCGCCTTGCCCGAGATGTCGGCCTTGGTCTTGTAACGGCGGCGCACCAGGGCCACGACCGGCCAGTAGAGGAAGGTCAGCAGCAGCACGCCGACGCTGGCCGCGATCGCGGGCAGCAGCCAGGCGCCGTCCTGGCCCGCCGGGATGCGGTCGAAGACCATGAAGGGCGAGCCGAAGTCCCAGCTCCAGCGGACGGGCTTGCCGTCGACCACCTGGGCGGCCAGGCGGTCGTGGCCGCCGACCTCGCGCCAGACATACGGCGCGATCTCGACCCACTCCTTCGGGCGGCCGTTGGGGCCCAGAATGCTGGGGACGATCAGTTCACCCTTGGGGCCCACCGCGACCTTCGCCTGGCCCATCATGTAGAACAGCGACAGGAAGGTGCTGTCGGCGCGGCGGCTGACGTCCCACGTGCCGGCCATGGCCTTGGCGTGCTCGGCGGCGGTCTTGGCGTCGACCTTGCCGTCCGGCGCGCCCGCGACGGGCGGCAGGTAGCGGTCGGAGAAGTCGCGGAAGATGGCCGTGCGCAGCACGCCCGCCGCGCCCTCGCGGCCGCCGCTGTTCAGCGACAGGTACAGGCCCACGCCGTCGTTCATGTAGAGGTGCAGCGAGGAGTGGAAGCCCTCGGTGTCGCCCAGGTGGCCGATCACGGTGCGGCCGTTGATCGAGGTCTGGAAGAAGCCCAGCTCCATGCGGTCCAGCGGCCCGATCAGCGAGCGCGGATTGACCCTGTCCACGGGGCTGTCGTGCATCACGCGGGCGGTTTCCGCCGACAGGATGCGCTGGCCGTCCAGCTCGCCCCCCTGCAGGTGGGCGATCATGAACCGGCCCATGTCGGCGCCGGTGGACGAGGCCGAGCCGGCCGGGAACGGGCCGACGATCTCGAAGCCCTTCGACGGCTTGCCGGGCTTGTCGTAGCCCGTGGCGTCGTGACCGACCAGGTTCGCGGGCAGCGGCTGCCGGAACGTGGTGTTTTCCAGCTTCAGCGGCCCCATCACGTGGCGGTCGAGATAGTCCTGGAACTTCTCGCCCGACACCCGCTCGACGATGTAGGCGGCCAGGGCCGTGCCGTAGTTCGAATAGGCCGGCGTCTCGCCCGCGTCGAAGATGCGCTTGGGCACGTGGTTCTTCAGATAGGCGCCCAGCTCCGGCTCGGGTTTGCCGTAGAAGATCAGCTCCTTGACCACTTCCTCGAAGCCGGCCGTGTGGGTCATCAGCTGGCGGGTCGTCACGGGCTTGCCGTTGCGCGGCGGAATCTTGAAGTCGAGATAGGTGTTGATGTCGGCGTCCAGGTCGATCTTGCCGGCCTCGACCTGCTGCATCACCGCCGTCCAGGTGAACAGCTTCGAGATCGAGCCCGGACGGAACAGGGTCTTGTAGGGATCGACCGGCGTCTTCTTGTCACGATCGGCGTAACCGAAGCCCCGCGTCGTCAGGATCTGGCCGTCCTTGACCACCGTGACCACTGCGCCGGGGATGTCGCCCGTGCGCAGGGCGTAGGGCATGTAGCCGTCCAGCCAGAGGTCGACGTCGGCCTTGGTCAGCGCCGGCGCGGCGGACGGCGCGACCGCCGGGGCCGCCGCCGGATTGGCCGCCGGGACAACCGCCTTGGCGACCGGCGGCGGCGCGGTCTCCTGCCGCGTCTGGGCCTGGACGGGGCCCAACCCCGCCACCAGAGCGCACGCCGCGATCGCGGCCCCCTTGATCGTTCGCATTCCTTGGCTCCCCTCGCCTGCCGGTAGGATTGCCCCCGCTCGGCCCAGCCGATAGATTGGGAATGAACAATCCTGATCAGGACAATTGCTATCCTGATTGGAAAATCCGTCAACCGCCTTGAGGAGTCACGGCGCTTGCCTTCCAACGCCCACACGCTCGGAAAACTGCTTCGCGGCCTGCGGGACCGGGAGGGTTGGACCCTCAAACAGATGAGCGAGAAGAGCGGCATCCCCGTCTCGACGCTCTCCAAGGTCGAGCACGACCGCCTGACCCTGACCTACGACAAGCTGCAGCTGCTGGCCCAGCGCCTGGGCCTGCGCATGTCCGAACTGTTCGCCGAGGAAGAGGCCAACCAGCCCCAGACGGTCACCGCGCGCCGCAGCCTGGGCGAGGTCGAGCGCGCCGTGCGCGTCGAGACCCCGAACTACGACTACTATTACCTGTGCACCGAGCTGCGCGGGAAGCGCATGATCCCGGTGATCACCAAGATCCGCGCCAAGAGCGCCGAGCAGTTCGGCGACCTGGTCCGCCACGCGGGCGAGGAGTACATCTTCGTCCTGAAGGGGCGGATCGTCGTGAACACCGAGTTCTACGATCCGGTCGTGCTGGACCAGGGCCAGTCGATCTATCTCGACTCCAGCATGGGCCACGCCTACCTGGCGGCCGAGGGCTGCGACGAGGCCGAGGTGCTGGGCGTGATGTCCAGCGAGGACGAAGAGCTGATGAAGGTCCTGCTGGACATCCACGAGGACCAGAAGCAGGGCCGCTCCATCTAGGACCGGCCGGAGTCGGACCGGCCGGCGCCTACTGGGCGCCGACCCGCCGGTCGTCCAGGCGGCGCCTGATGAAGCCCGCCGCCAGCTCGATCGACTGCCGGGCCTTGGGCGTGTTCATCCGCTCCCAGAAATGGGTCTCGTCGGCCCAGTGGCGCAGGGTCAGGTCGCCGCCGACGTCGCGCACCTTGTCGGCCAGGCGCATCGAGTCGTCATAGAGGATGTCGGTCCGGCTGGCGTGCACCAGCAGCGGCGGGAAGCCGTCGAAGCTGCCGAACAGCGGCGAGGCGATCGGCTCGATCGCCGAACGGCCCTGCAAATAGAAGTGCGCGAACATCGCCAGCGACTCCATGGTGTGCGGCGAGGTCTTGGCGATCGAGGCGGCCATGACCGACCAGCTCTGCAGCGACAGGTCCAGCCAGGGCGACAGCAGCACGATGCCGGCCGGCATGGGCTCGCCGCGATCACGGATCACCTGGAAGGCAGCCATCATGATCGCCGCCCCGGCCGACTCGGCCAGGGCCACCACCGGCTCGTCGGGGCGATGGCGCAGTTGCCAGCGCCAGGCCTCGACGATGTCGTCGACCGCCGCGGGACAGGGATGCTCGGGCGCGAGACGGTAGGACGGCGCGTAGACGCTGGCCTCGGCCGCGGCGGCGAACCGGCCCACCAGCTGGCCGATCCGCGGGCTGCGCTCGGCGACGAACGAGCCGCCGTGGACATAGAAGACCGTGCCGCGCGGCGCCTTGTCGCGGGGGGCGAACCAATCGGCGCGGGTGGGCGGCGACGGCGCGGCGTAGTCGGGCGTCGCGCTCCAGGTGGCGTCGACCTCCAGGGACGGCAGGACCCCGTCGTAGCGGTCGTGCCAGGCCCGGGCCTTGCGCAGGAACTCGGCGAACTCGGCCTCGCCCCTGGAATGACTGGCCAGTCCCTTGCGCAGCACCCTCGTGATCACCCGCTGGGCGATGGTGTAGCTGAGGTTCTGGCGGAAATCGGCGAAGGGCCTGCGCGGCGTCTCCGGAGCGGCCTTCATTTCGACCAGCCCTTGACGCGGGACGGCCGCTGCAATCGACACCATTGTACGCGAACGCCCCCCAGGCCATGCTTTGCGACGAACGAGAAACAACTCGCCGCCGTTTATGACGAACAAGAAACAGCAAGACGCCCTGTTCGACAACCTGAAGCCGCTGACGCGGGTCTATCCGAGCCTGGAGGCTCGGTTGGCCAAGGCGGCCGCGGACGGCCATCCCTATGTGCTGCGGGCCATGGAGATCTTCGGGCGCGCCAAGGGTCGCTCGGAGGAACAGGCGCTGGCGTCCTACCGCGAAGACCACGGCCTGACCGAGGCCGAGGCCAAGCTGGCCTATTTCCTGGTCGAGGGCGGCACCCTGGCCGGCTACGCCCTGATCACCAACCTGTCGCGCAACACCGTGCGCTCGTACCTGAAGTCGATCTTCAGCAAGACCGGCGCGACCCGCCAGGCCGAACTGGTGCGGATGCTGGGCGAAGACCGGTCGAGGACGCGCTAGGCGGCCTCGACCGGATCCCCCCAAGGAGGCGCTCCCCCCAGAGCGCCTCCCCCCAGACCTAGAAGCGCCAGGACCCGCCGGCGCGGATCGCCTGGGCCTCGAAGCGGTCGCCGTAGGTCCCCTCGTAGGTGACCCCGAACCGCGCCCGATCGCCCGACGCCAGGTCGGCGCCCAGCTGCACGGCCAGGGCGCCGGCGTCGTACTTGGCGCCGCTGACCACGAAACGGGCCGTCCCGCCAGTGAAGGCGTTGGCGGTCTGGCCCGCCAGGTCGCCCGTGGCCATGCGCCAGGCGACAGCGACGCGCGGGCGCAGGACCGAGGCCCCGCCCACGTCGAACTGCCCCCTCACCTTGACCCCGACGTCGACCAAGCCCAGCTCGCGGGTGACGCCTTCGACCTTCAGCGCCGCGAAGCCGCCCGTTTCGCTGAAGTCGTCGCTCTTCACCCGCAGATAGCTGGCCGCCACGAAAGGCTCGACCACGGCCGCGCCCAGCGTCAGGGGCGCGGACACCTGGCCGAACACCTGGCCGACCGTGGCGTCGTACTTGCCCTTCACGCGATCCTGGTTCCCCGGGAACACTACGGCCCGCTCGGCGTCGATCGACGACCAGGCGTAGGCCGCGCCCACGTCGGCGCGCAGCGGTCCGAAGACGCTGGCGGCGTAGGCCGCGACCTGGCCGTTCTTGCTCTCGGCGCGGCTGCCGCGCGCCGAGACCGTCCCGTCGGCCTCGCCATAGGCGGCCGCCAGGCCCAGGCGGGCAGCGCCCAGCACCTTGTCGCCGCCGGCGACCAGGCCCGCGCCGCTGACCTTCAGGCCCGCCGCGCCGGCGCCGGCGTCGATCTTGCTCCAGCCCGCCAGGACGTCGCCCCAGCCGCCCGACACCTCGGCCGGAGCCGAGGTCCGCGCCTGGATCGCCTGCCGCAGCCGGCCCGCCTCGCCCGCCAGGACGGTCGAGACGTCGGCGTAGATCTGGCCGTCCAGGGCGCTGTAGGCCTGGGCGGACCCGCCCGCGTTCTGGGTGACCAGGGCGTCGTAGACCGGCGCGCCCAGGCCCAGGGCCTCGGCCGCGTCGGCCACCCGGGCCTCGTTCGAGGTCGTGGCGAAGCTGGCGAACCGGATGTCGTTGCGCAGCAGGTTCAGGCGCACGGCGTTGGCCGTGTAGGTCAGGCTGGGCGTCAGGAACGCCATGTCGCTGGTGACGCTGGAGAACCGCCCCGTGATCCCGCCCGCCGAGGTCAGGATGCCGTACTGGCTCAGCCGCGCGTATTGCGACGCCGGACCGCCGGCCAGGACGGCGACCTTGGCGCCGGTCTGGATGGTGGTGGCGCCGCCCACGACGATCAGGTCGTGCTCGCCGGTCGGCAGCACCTCGACCTGGTAGGTCGAACCCGTGGCGAAGGTGAAGTCGCCCGCCACGGTCAGGGTGCCGGGCGAATTGCCGGGAGTGACCTGGCCGCCGCCCTGCACGAAGACGTCGCCGCCGATCACGCCCGAGCCGCCCAGGGCGCCCGCCGAGCCCACGGTGACGTCGGAGGTCACCGAGCCGTTCACCTTCAGCTTGCCGGCGGTGACCGTGGTGTCGCCGGTATAGGTGTTGGCGCCGCTGAGCTCGATCACGCCGCCGCCGGTGACGGTGAACGAGCCCGACCCGGTGATCGACCCGGCGAAGGTGGTGCTGCCCGACTGGTTGACGGTCAGGGCGCCGCCGGTGATGTCGACGCCGCCGGTCGCGCCGCCGCTGAGGTTGGTGATGGTCTGGGTCAGGCCGCTGAGGTCCAGCACGCCGTTATCGACCTGCACCTGGGCGGTCTGCGGCAGATGCAGGATCCGCACCGAGCCGCCCTGGACGGTGGTCGTGCCGGTGAAGCCGTACTGGCCCGACAGGGTCAGGCGCGAGGCGCCCTTCTTGATCAGTTCGCCCGCGCCGGTGATGTCGCCGGCGTAGTCGTACTCGTCCGAGCGGTTGAAGACGGCCGTGCCGGCGATAACCAGGTCGCCCGTCAGGGCCCCGGTCGTCCCGCCGTCGCCGATCTGCAGGGTCGCCCCCGAGGCCACGGTGACGTCGCTGGTCATCGCGCCCTTCAGCAGCAGCGTCCCGGCGGACACGGTCGTCGGCCCGGCGTAGGTCGCCGCGCCCGACAGGGTCAGGGTCGCCGCGCCGGACTTGATCAGGCCGCCCGCGCCGCTCAGGTCGCCCGCATAGCTGGAGGCGTTGATCTGGGTGATCGTCAGGGTCCCGGCGCCGATGTCGAGATCGGCGTCGCCCGAGAGCCCGCCCGTCTTCTTGGCGCCGGAGCCCAGGGCGAAGGCCTCGCCCATCAGGGCCAGGCGGGAGTCGGCCGACAGGTTGGCGATCGTCACCAGGCCGCCGCCGTTGACCAGCGTCCCGGTCCGCGAATAGGCGCCCGACAGGGTCAGGTCGCCGCCGCCGGCCCAGATCACCTCGCCGCCCGCGCCCGACAGGGCGTTGGCCAGGGTGTAGTCGCCGTCCTGGCCTAGGAAGAACTGGCCGCCGTCGACCTTCAGGCCGCCCGCGAAGCTTCCCGTCGTTCCATGGCCGGCGACCTTCACCGTGCCCAGGCCCGCGTCGTCGATCGCGTAGTCGGCGCCGACCACCACGACGCCGCCGGTCTGCTCCAGGCCGCCGCCGATGTCGGTGACCACGTGCAGTTCGCCGCCGCTCACCCGGGTCGTCCCCGTATAGGTCCAGGCGCCGGACGCCAGCATGGCGCCGGACTGCAGTTCCACCTCGCCCGTCCCGCTGATCGAGAGCGTTCCGCTGTCGGCGTAGAGGTTGTCGTCGAAGCTGCGGGAGATCAGCGTGCCGTCGTTGTGGACCGACAGGCCGGCGCCCGGCGTCGTCGTCTCCAGCCAGGCGTTGGCGTCCTGGCGGTCGTCGATGCGCAGGGTCGCGCCAGAGGCGATGTCGATACTGTCAGCCTGCAGCAGGCCGGTCAGGGTCCAGTCGCCGGCCGCGACCGTGGCGGTCTCGAAGTTGAGGACCCCGCCGAACGTCTGGCCGGCGGACGGCTGATTGGAGGTCCCGTTCAGCACCAGGGCGTCCAGACCCGCCCCGCCGTCGACGGCGCCGGTGAAGCTGGCGCCGGTCAGCAGGGTCAGGGTGTCGTCCCCGTCCGCGAACCGCACCGCCAGCGCGCCGGGCGCGCCGCCGATGTGGCCGGCCGTGGTCAGGCTGGCGCCGTAGCCCACCGCCGGCGAACCCGTCCCGCCCGGCACGGGCACGGCGCGGAATTCGACGCCGGCGCCGCTGAGGGCCGTGATCGAGGCGTCCGCCCCGACGGTCACCTCGGCCTGGTTCAGCGCGGAGACCCGCACGCCGGCCAATCCGCCCACGGTCTGGCCGGTGACGGTCAGGGCGGCGTCGTGGCTGGCGTACAGGTCGATGGCGACGCTGTTGGCGTCCTTCGCGACCGCGCGGCCCGAGGTCACCGTGAGGTCGCCGTGATCCGCCAGGACCTGGATCGCCCGGGAGCCGGTCCCGGTGATCTCGGCGTCCGCGCTGACGACCGTCACCGTGTCGCCGCGGCCGAAGACGGCCAGGGTGCCGTCGCTGCCGGCGCGGGCCTTGCCGCTGTTGATCTCGACCTCGCCGCCGATCGACTGCCCCCAGACGGCGGTCGCGAACTGGCCGACCACCGCCGAGTCGGCGCTGTTGACGGTCACGTGGCCGCCACCGGTCGAGAGCGCGCCCACGCCGTCGGCCGTGAAGCCGGCGTGCAGGCCGGTGTTGGCGGTGCGGGTCACACCGGCGTCGACGACGATGTCGCCCGTCGTGCTCTGGGCGAAGACGCCGACGTCGCCCTGGGTCCCGGCCGAGACCGTCCCCGTGGTGACGTGCACCGCGCCCTCGCGGCCGTAGACCACCACGCCGGTGCCGTCGGCCGTGACCTTGTCGGCCGAGACGTCCACGGCGCCCTGGCCATAGACGTAGAGACCGACGCCGTTGCCGACGGTGATCTCGCCGGCGTCGATGCTGATCGGACCGGCGTAGTCGGCCCAGACGCCCATGGCGCCCGCGCCGGTGGCAGAGACCTTGTCGGCGACGATGCTCAGCGTCCCCGCGCCGCCGGCCGGGACATGCGGCGTCCCGAAGACCAGCGCCCCGTCGGAATCGACCATGATCCCGTGGGCGTTGGCGCCGGTGGTGGTCACCTCGCCGCTGTCGATGGCGATGTCGCCGTTGGACCAGGCGTAGACGCCGCGCGCGGCGTCGCCCGTCGTGACGACCGAACCGCTGTCGATCGCGATGCTGGCCCCGCGGGCGTAGATCCCGGTCGAACCCTGGCCGGCGGTGGTCACCGAACCGCTGTCGATCGACACCGCGCCGGTCTGGCTGATCGCATAGGCGCCGAAGGCCGAGCGGCCGGTCGTCTGGGCGTCGCCGCTGGTGATGCTGATGTCGCCGCTGGTCGAGATCCCGCCCACGGCGTCGGCGGTGAAGCCGGTCAGCATGTCGCCCTGGGTCTTGGTCGACTGGGCGCTGATCACGATGTCGCCGCTGGTGGTCTGGGCGAAGACGCCCACGTCGCCCTGGGTCCCGGCCGAGACCGTGCCCGTGGTCAGGTTCACCGCGCCTTCGCGGCCGTAGACCACCACGCCCGTGCCGGTCGCCGTGACCTTGTCGGCCGAGACGTCCACCGTGTTCTGGCCGTAGACGTAGAGACCCACGCCGTTGCCGACGGTGATCTCGCCGCTGTCAATGCTGATCGGGCCCGCATAGTCGACCCACACGCCCATCGCCCCGTTCCCGGTGGCGCTGACCTTGTCGCTGACGATGTTCACCGTCCCCACGCCGCCGGCCGGGACGTGCGGCGTGCCGAACACCAGCGCGCCGTCGGAATCGACCATGACGCCGTGGGCGTTGTTCCCCGTGGTGGTCACCTCGCCGCTGTCGATGGCGATGTCGCCGGTGGTCCAGGCGTAGATGCCGCGGGCGTTGTTCCCGGTGGTGCTGGCCGAGCCGCTGGTGATGTCGATCTTGGCCGTCTTGTTGAATGTCACGGCCATGATGGCGTCGGCGGCGTTGGACCCGCTGGGCGCGCCCGTGGTCGAGGCCACGTCGCTGCGGATCGTCACCCCTTCGCCGCCGTTGGCGTAGATCGCCCGGCCGCCCGCGCCGGCCGCCGTGGCCGTCCCGCTGTCGATGCTGATCGCGCCGTTGCCCGCCGAGGCGTAGATCGCCCACGACTGGGCGCCCTGGGCGCTGGCCGTACCGCTGGTGATGTCGATGTCGCCCAGGAAGCTCTGGGCGCTGATAGCGTTCGAGAACACCTGGACGCCGCCCACGGTGATCGCGCCGCCCGAGGCCGAGGCCTCGCCGCTGTCGATCCTGATCGACCCGTCGCCCCTGGCCAGGATCGCCGTGGCGCCGTCGCCCGTCGCCGTCGCGTGCTGCGAGGTCACGTCCATCAGGCCGGTCGCCTCGACACGGATGGCGTCGGTGTAGTGGGTCGTGCCGTCGTTGGTCACCGCGCCATGGGTGGTGGTGGCGCCCGCCACGACCTTGGCCGTGCCGCCGGCCCGCACATAGACGCCATAGGCGCCGTCGCTGGCCGTGGTGACGGTTCCGCTCTCGACCGTCGCGTCGCCCGCCAGGGCGGTGGCGGTCACGCCCAGGAAGCCCACGCCGCTGGTCGACAGCTCGTCGACCTTGACGTCGACGTCGCCGTTGTAGCTGCGCGCGCCGATCCCCTGGCCGAACGAGGTGTGACCGGCGGGACCGACGGTCGGAGCCCCGGACGCGACGATCTGGCCGGCGGTCACGGAGACGTCGCCGAAGCCGACGGCCCCGATGACGCCGTTGGCCTGGGTGGTCGAGGCTTGGCCGACCACCACCGTCACCTTGCCCCCGCCCGTCGGCGTGGCGCTGGGACCGTCCAGCGAACGGGCCAGGACGATGCTGCCGCCCAGGCCCGAGGAGGAGATCTTGTCGATCTCGACCGTGACGTCGCCGGTCTTCGACTGGGCCGCGACGCCGGAGGTGTAGACCCCGGCCGTCGACACCTCCCCGGCCTTGACCTTGACCGCGCCGCTGTCCGACAGCGCGACGATCGCGTCGTTGGTCATCTGGTTGACCATGTCGGCGCCCGAGGTGGCCGCCTTGGTCACGTTGACGTCGATCGCGCCGCTGGTGGTGGTGACGAACAGGCCGGGGGCCTCGTTTCCGCTAGTGGAGATGTCGGCCGCCACGACGCTGACCTTTCCGGCCCCGCCGACGACATCCACCGCGATCGCGCCGGTGTTGGACGTCGCGGCCGGCAGGTTCAGGATCAGGTCGTCGATCGTCGTGTAGCTGACGCCGGTGGTGATGGGCGACGGACAGGTCACCACGCCGCCGGCGGGCGCGCCGCACTCGTTGGCGGCCAGGGCGGCCGCCGGTTGGACCAGCAGCGAACATCCAAGCGCCGTTCCCGCCAGCCAAAGGGCCCGCGGATTGCGCGGACTCTTGCCGCGGCTATGTTGGATTCCCGACATATTTCACCCCATTCAGCCACTTATACGCACGCCGTTCCCCGAACAGCGACGCCCGAGCTAGCGAGGAGCGGGGATGGGAGACAACCCTCGTTTGGGGGGTGTGGGCGCAAACGCGTCGGCGCGTGACCGGTGGGACCCAGGGGGTTCGAAGGCCTCGAACCTCGGCGGCGCGAGGCCTTCCGGGGCGCGAAGCCTAGGACGTGGGGCAGAGTTGGTCGGCGATCCCCATCAGCAGCTTCAGCGCCTTGGCGACGGCCGGCCCCACGCCGGGGATCAGCGCGATGACCGGCAGCAGCGCCTTGATGCTGGGGGCGAGCGACCGATAGGTCTTGCAGAGATCGTCGCCGCCCGACGCGCCGAACGCCTCGGCGTCGGGCAGGGCCGCTTCGATCTGGTCGGCCAGCGCCAGGGCTTCCTTGTTGCTGAGCATGGAACTTCCTCCGTTCCGGGGAGACGACCGCGCCGAACCGCCGGCGGGCGAGCCCCGTCCGATGAAGATGCGGAGCGCGGCGTGCGGACGATGTGCCGACGGTCACCCGGGCGGGGTGAGTTTCCACACAAGCCGGGCCGCGACGGCGAAAAAGGCCGCCTTGATTCGCCCGGAAGGCCGCGCGGAGGCGGTCATTTCGGCGCGACAACGGCCGCGCTTCGGGATCGACTTCCTCCTAATCGGGCGCCGGACGCGAAAACATGCCGCCCTCGCGGCAACTGGCGCCCTGATTTTCAACGACAACGTTGTCATTGAAAACATTAGCCTTTTCCCCTCGATTCCTCACGCTATGGTGCGCGCAAGGCGAGCAATAGTTTCGCCAACTTGCAGCAGGACGTGAAATGCAGAACCAAGGGCCGGGCGCTAACGCGCCCCCGACGAAACACGCGCGTCTATTGGCCTGGGTCGACGAGGTCGCCGCGCTGACCAAGCCGAAGGCCATCCACTGGTGCGACGGCTCCGACGCGGAATGGGCCGCCCTGACCGACGAACTGGTCGCCCTCGGCACGCTCAAGCGCCTCAATCCCGAGCTTCGCCCCAACTCGTTCCACGCCGCCTCCGACCCGCGCGACGTCGCCCGCGTGGAGAGCCGCACCTTCATCTGCTCGGCCGACCAGGCCGACGCCGGCCCGACCAACAACTGGCGCGACCCGGACGAGATGCGCCGCACCCTGAACGGCCTGTTCGACGGCTGCATGCGGGGACGGACGATGTACGTCGTGCCCTTCTCGATGGGGCCAGTCGGTTCGCCGATCAGCGCCCTGGGCGTGGAGATCACCGATAGCGCCTATGTCGCCGTCTCGATGCGGGTGATGACCCGGATGGGCCGGGCGGCGCTGGACGCCCTGGGCGAGGACGGCTTCTTCGTGCCGGCCCTGCACACCCTGGGCGCGCCCCTGGCCGAGGGCCAGGCCGACGTCGCCTGGCCGTGCAACGACGACAAGTACATCGTCCACTTCCCCGAGAGCCGCGAGATCTGGTCGTACGGCTCGGGCTACGGCGGCAACGCCCTGCTGGGCAAGAAGTGCTACGCCCTGCGGATCGCCTCGGTGATGGCCCGCGACGAGGGCTGGCTGGCCGAGCACATGCTGATCCTCAAGCTGACCTCGCCCGCCGGCAAGGTGCGCTACGTGGCCGCCGCCTTCCCCAGCGCCTGCGGCAAGACCAACATGGCCATGCTGCAGCCCACCCTCCCGGGCTGGAAGGCCGAGACCATCGGCGACGACATCTGCTGGATGCGGTTCGGACCGGACGGCCGTCTGTACGCGATCAATCCGGAAGCCGGCTTCTTCGGCGTCGCGCCGGGCACGGGGGTGAAGACCAACCGCAACGCCGTCGACACCCTGCATTCCAACTGCGTCTACACCAACGTGGCCCTCACCGCCGACGGCGACGTCTGGTGGGAAGGCCTGACCGAGACCCCGCCCGAGGGGCTGACCGACTGGAAGGGCCGCGCCTGGACGCCGGAGTCCGGCGAACCCGCCGCCCATCCGAACGCCCGCTTCGCCGTGCCCGCCGGCCAGTGCCCGGTCATCGCCGACGAGTGGGAGGACCCGGCCGGGGTGCCGATCTCGGCCATCCTGTTCGGCGGCCGCCGCGCCAGCGCCGTGCCGCTGGTCACCGAGGCCTTCGACTGGGAGCACGGGGTGTTCCTGGCCTCCAACGTCGCCTCGGAAGGCACGGCGGCGGCCGAGAACAGCATCGGCGAGCTGCGCCGCGATCCCTTCGCCATGCTGCCGTTCTGCGGCTACAACATGGGCGACTACTTCAATCACTGGCTGAAGGTCGGCGCCGGCGCCGATCCGGCCAAGCTGCCCCGCATCTACTTCGTCAACTGGTTCCGCAAGGACGAGCGCGGCAAGTTCGTCTGGCCGGGCTACGGCGAGAACAGCCGGGTGCTCAAGTGGATCGTCGACCGCCTGGAGGGCGAGGCCGAAGCCGTGGACAGCCCGATCGGCCGCCTGCCCGCCCGCGACGGCCTGGACCTGACGGGCCTGGACCTGACCGACGCCCAGCTGGACCTGCTGCTGACCGTGGACCCAGAGATCTGGCGCGCCGAGGCCGCCCTGATCCCGCCGGCCTACGAGACGTTCGGTCCCCGCCTGCCGCCGGCCCTGTGGGAGCAACTGGCGGCGCTCGGCGCGCGGCTGGCCCGCCACGACCACCCCTCCAGAATCCTGGAACAGGCCTGACCGCCCTTCCCTCGCCCTTTCAAGACACAGGCGCCGGACAGGACCGGCGCACGGAGACCGAATGCAGCTCGCTATGGATAAGCCCGCCCGGAAGTTCGTGGTCGGAAACTGGAAGATGCACGGCGGCCGCGACGCCCTGCCCGTCCTGGACGCCATCGACGCGGCGGCGCGGCGGACGCCGGCCGTCGACGTCGGCGTGGCGGTGCCCGCCACCCTGATCACCGCCGCCTGGCAGGCCGCCGACGCCCTGCACGTGGGCGCCCAGGACATCCATGCGGCCGACAAGGGCGCGCACACCGGGTGCCTCTCGGCGCCGATGGTCAAGGACGCCGGCGCGGCCTTCACCATCGTCGGCCACAGCGAGTGCCGGGCCGGTCGCCAGGAGACCGACGCCGAGGTGCGCGAGAAGGTCGAGGCCGCGCGGCGGCACGGCCTGTCGGTGATCCTGTGCGTGGGCGAGGCGCTGGACGTCCGCGAGGCCGGCCTGGCCGAGACCGTGGTCGGCGCCCAGCTGGAGAACTGCCTGCCGGCCGACGCCGACGGCGACTGGCTGTCGGTGGCCTACGAGCCGATCTGGGCCATCGGCACCGGCCGCTCGGCCACGGACCAGGACATCGCCGCCATGCACGCGGTGCTGCGCGAGACCTGCCGCGCGGCGCTGGGCCCGGCCGGCGACCGCATCCGCCTGCTGTACGGCGGCTCGGTGACCCCGGCCAACGCGGCCGGGATCCTGGCGACGCCGAACGTCGACGGCGTGCTGGTGGGCGGCGCCAGCCTGACGGCCGAGACCTTCCTGCCGATCATCGCCCACGCCTGAGGACGGGCGTCAGCCCAAGGACCGCTTGAGGAAGGCGCGGATGTTCTGCGCCAGGCGCGGCGTCAGCGGCCCCAACACGCCCTTGCGCGCCTCGGGCAGATGGGCGGCGGGATCGCCGTCGGCCTCGAACAGGTAGTGGTCGAAGATCGCCCGCCAGGCGTCGCGCTGGGGCTTGGGCAGGTGGCGCACGGCCAGCAGGCCGTGGACCAGCACCTCGAACGGCGACCCGGCCTCGGGCGGCAGGTCGCGCCACCAGTAGTTCACCAGCACGTTGAAGCGGTCGAGCGACTGGACGTGGTGCCACCAGGCCGTGGGGATGTAGATGGCGTCGCCGGGGCCCAGCTCGGCCGAGCGGCCGTGCTCGATCGCCCCGGCGAAGCGCGGATAGCGCTCGAGGTCGGGAGCCTCCAGCTCGACCATGCTGATCGGCTGGCCGGCCAGGGTGAAATCCAGCGGCCCGACATAGAGATTGGCCGTCTGCTCGGGCGGGAACAGGGTGAAGCGCCGGCGGCCGGCGGCCACCACGGCGATGTTGTCGGCCATGTCGTAGTGGGTCTGCACCCGGACGGCGTTGCCGAACCAGATGCGCGGCTCGACTGGCACGGCCAGCAGGTCGTGGCGGTTGGCCTCGGCGAAGCCGGGCAACACCCGCTCCGTCGGGGCCGAGCCGACATAGACCGACGGCGGGTTCGCCTCTGCGCCCAGGGCCAGGATGTCGTCGACGATGGCCGAGATCGCGCCCTGCCGCCGCTCGAAGTTCAGCGCCCGCTCGGCGTCGCCGTAGAAGAAGCGGCCGCCGATCTCCGGCGCGCCGACGAAGGCCTCGACGGCCGCGCCCTTGTCGAAGCCCTTGATATAGGCTGCGGCAGCCTCCGCCCCCTCGAGACCGGCCTGGGCCGCCGGCCAGTCCGCCGCAAAGCCCCGCAGCACCACCGGCCGGTAGGCCGGGACGATCTCGGCGCGCAGAACCTCGCGCGTGACGTTCCAACGCTCTTCCAGGGGCGGAAAGGACAGGCTCATGCGACGCTCTTACAGGACTTGGCGACAGAACTCAGGGGCGCTCAAGATAGCGCGAAGCGAAGTCCAGGAAGTAGGGCCAGTTCGGACCGGGCGTGTGGCCGCCCTCGTGCTGCCGGAACGCCAGCTCGCCGTCGGCCGCCAGGGTCAGGGGTTCGGGGAAGGCCGTGAGGCCCAGGTCGCGCGCGCCCAGCAATCGGTAGACCGGACCGGCGGCGACGGCGGCCATGAACATGCCGCGCGAATCCACCCAGCCGTCGGCCTGGTCGTTGCCGACGCTGATGAACACCGGTCGGGGCGCGCACAGGGCGATCAGTTCGTGGGCGTCGACCGGCAGGTCGTCGACGGTCAGCGGCCCAGCGTAGCGCAGGAAATTGCCGGCCATCCAGTGGTACTCGCCGCTGGCCGCCAGGTTCTCCAACTGCTCGCCGCGCTTGCGCCGGTGCAGCTTGGCTCCGCCCTCGCCCGACGAGGCGATCAGGCCGGCGGCGAAGCGCTGGTCGTAGGCCATGGCGACCAGGGCGGCCTTGCCGTAGCGCGACAGGCCCTCGATCGCCACGCGGCGGTCATCGACAGCGGGGTCGGTCGCCAGGAAGTCCAGCACCCGGCTGGCGCCCCAGGCCCAGGCGCGCAGGGCGCCCCAATCGTCGGGGGCGCGCGGACGGCCGTGATTGACCAGGCCGATGACGCCTCGGGAGAGGCCCGCGCCGTTGTCGGGCTGGACGCTGGTCGGGTCGACGATCGCATAACCCCAGCCCCGGGCCAGGACCAGGTCGCGCCAATCGGGTCCGGGGGGCGCGGGCCGTCCCTTCAGCCACGGCGCGCCGTCGGGGAAGCCGAACTCCAGCACCAGGGGCCGCCTGCCCCGCCCTTCCGGCGTGACCAGCAGCAGGTCCAGGCTGACCGAGACAGCGGGCCAGGCGCGGTTGTCCAGGTCGCCGGCCAGGCGTCGCTCGCGCACCGCCACGCCGTTGCGGACCTCGTGCTTCTCGCTGACCACCCGCCAACGGATCTCCGGCGTGCGCTGGGGCACACGGCCGTGCTCCTCGCGCGAGAACAGCTCGACCAACTGCGGGCGGCGGCGTTTCCACCAGTCGTCGGGCGTCGCCACCGGACGGCCGTCGGGGAAGACCAGCGGGTCGGGCAGCGGGCTGAACGGCCCGGCCTTGGCCTCGTCCTGGTTGACGTAGTTGGGCGCGGCGGAATTGTAGCCGTCGACGCCCGGCCGCAGGGTTTTGATCCCCAAGCGGTCCAGCATCAGCCGGTGGTCCTGCTCGGCGGTCAGGCCGCCGGCGGCGGGCGGCGGGGTCTGGGCGCGCGGCGCGGAACCACCGGCGAAAGCCGCGAGCGCGGCGCCGAGCAGCGCCGCTCGGCGGTTCAAGCCCGCACCGGCGCGGCCCGGAACGCCGCCGCCACCGCCTCGCGCATCGGCTTGGGCTTGTAGGCGTCGTCATAGAGCGTCGCGCGCTTGGGCAGGCCGTCCTTGCGGGGTGTGAAGCCCTGCAGCCACGAATATTTGTCGACCATGCCCCAGGCCAGCACCTCCTTGGTCTGGCGGTAGTCCAGCATCAGGTCGAGATAGGCCTTGGCGAGCGCGGCGCCCGCCGCGTCGCGACCGGCGACGTCGCCCGGCAGGTTCTGGTCGTTGACGTCGAATTCGGTGATCAGCAGGTCGTAGCCCATGCCGGCGACCTCGTCGAGGAAGGCGCGCCAGGCCTTTTCCTGCGGCTGCCCGAGGATGGCCGAGGCGGCGGGGTCCTGGGTGCCCAGGTGGCTTTGGACGCCCAGGGCGTCGACCGGCGTCCCGCGCTTGCGGAAGCCTTCCAGCAGCTTCAGCACGCCCGTGCGGTGCGCCTCGTTGCCGGCCTCCCAGCCCATGTAGTCGTTGTAGACCAGCCGGGCCTTGGGCGCGAAGGCGCGGGCCGTCTGGAAGGCGACGTCCAGGGTCGCCTCCGGCCCCATGGCGTCGGAGAAGACCGTGCGGCGGATCGCGCCGTCCTTAGGGTCGATGGTCTCGTTGACCACGTCCCAGGAGTCGATCTGCGGATAGTGCTTGATGACCGTGGCGATGTGAGCGGTCAGCATCGCCTGGGCCTTGGCCTTGCCGGCCGGTCCCGAGCCGAAGTCGTAGTTGCTGAGCCAGGCCGGGAACCACTTGGGGTGATGCCACAACAGGGTGTGGCCGCGCAGGGCGATGTCGTGGGCCTTGGCGAAGGCGGCGATGCGGTCGGCGCGCTCGAAGGCGAAGGTCTCCGCATCGGGTCGCAGGACGTACCACTTCAGCTCGTTCTCGGGCACCAGCACGCCGCACTCGTCGATCAGCACCTGGCGATAGCCGGGATCGTCCAGCGTGCCGGTCAGGGAGCCGGGCTTGCCCGCGCCCACCGCGCTGCCGAACCGCACGCCCTTGGCCTTGGCCAGGTCGGCCAGCGAGCCCCCGGGGGGACGTTCGGCGGCCCGGACCAGACCCGGAACCGCGCAGGCCGCGCCGGCGGCGGCCCCAAACGCCATAAGACCACGCCTCGAAAAAACAGACCGGCGGAACGTCACGCTGAAGCCCTCTCAAGAACACCGCGCAACGTCGGGGACGTTGCGCGGTGAGTTTGGGGTAGAAGAATCCCTCGTCCGCGGAAGGCCGAAGGGTACGCGCCGAGACGATCCCGGCCGGACGACGTCCGACCGGTCCCGCCTCGGGATCTAGAAGCTGGCGCGAAGCACGAAGGTGTAGCGCCGGTCGTTCATGAACCAGGACCGCCCGGCCTTGAGCAGTTGGTCGTTCAGGACCTGGGTGGTCTTGGTGACCTCGTTGGTCAGGTTCACGCCCTGCACGCCGATCTTCACCTTGTCGTTGACGGTGTAGAACAGCGAACCGTCCAGCTGGCCGGTGGCCTCGTTCATGATCGGCGCGTAGGGCACGATCACGTCGCGGACCGTCAGCAGGAAGTCCGAACGCCAGTTGTAGGCCAGGCGAGCCGAGATCTTGCCCTTCTCGTAGATGGCCGCGAGATTGGCGTTGTGCTTGGACAGGCCCTGCAACGGCAGCAGGCTGGTGTCGACCGTCGAGACGCGGCCGGCGCCGACGTCGGGGTCGGTGGCCGACAGCGTGCTCTGCGGCACGCCCTTGCTGTCGATGTAGCTGTAGTTGGCGTTGATGCCGAAGCCGTCCAGCGGCTTGGGCAGGAAGTCGTAGAACTGCTGGTAGGCGATTTCGAAGCCCTTGATGTGGGCCTTGACGTCGGAGTTGCCCGGCGTGGTCACCAGCACATTGAACGTCGAGCCGTTGTTCGTGAACGGAACGCGCGCCGTGGTGTTGGTCGCCACATCGGTCAGCTCCTTCCAGAACAGGGCCAGCGTCACCGACCCGACCGGAGCGAAGTACCATTCCGCCGAGCCGTCGATGTTGATCGATTGCGTGGGCTTCAAGTACGGGTTGCCGACCGTTGTGTTGCCGCCGACCACGCCGTTGATGATGCCGGTCGCGTTGGTGTCGAGCTTGACGTCGTAGTAGTTGCGGGTCAGGCCCACTTCCGGCGGCGTGATGGTCTTCGACGCGCCGAAGCGCAGCTGCCAACCGTCCTGCAGGGCCACCTTCACGTTCAGGCTGGGCAGCCAGTAGTCGAACTTGGCGTGGGCGCTCTGCGGGATCGTGGCCCCGTTGGTGAAGTTCCGCACCTGCTGGCGGGTGGCCGGCGTGAGCCCGCAGAAGGCCGTCGGCGTGAAAGGCGCCTTCGGATCCGGCAGGGCCTGCCAGTTGGTGAACGCCAGGTCGCACGACGCATCCGTCGCCTGGATCGCGTTCGGGAAGGTCAGGAAGCCCGTCGCGTCGCGGGTCGTGCTGGTGTAGCGCAGGCCGACATTGCCCGTGACCCGCACGTCGCCGTCGAAGTCATGCTTGAAGCGCAGCATGGCGTAGGCCGACTTGGTCTTCTCGTTGATCGGATTGATCTCGCCCGGCAGGAAGGGCGTTCCGGCGACCGTGTTGCAGCGTTGGGCCAGCGGGACCCAGTTCTGCGGACATCCGTTGACCAGTCGCGCGCGCCACTCGTCGCCGACGGCCAGGCCGAAGGCCGACATCGCCGCGTAGTCCTTGGCCGCGTTGCCGTTGTAGAACGGACGCGCGTCCAGACCGGTCGGGACCGGGACCTCACCGCGCATGAAGTCGGTGAACGGATAGAGCTCGGTGTGGGCGACGCTGTTCGAACCGCCCGGCGTGGCCGGGTTGCCGTTGACCTGGTCGTCGAACCAGACCGGACCGCCGCCGCCCCAGATTTCACTCAGCACGCCCCAGTTATAGGTCGAGAAGCGCGTGGTCTGGTCGCGCTCGGCCCAGCGGACGCCGACCCGGGCCGAGTCCAGCCAGCTGTTCTCGGCGAAGCGGTAGTCGACGTCGATCTTGGCGGCGTCTTCCTTGCCCTCGCTCTGCTCGATGTGGTCCATCGCCGAGCGCCAGAAGCTGTTGTACGGGTCCTGGAAGCTGTTGTGGGCGCCGCGGAAATAGGTCGGGCAGTTGCCGCTGGGCGGCGCGCAGGTCGGCACCCCCGCGCCGCTGGACGGCGGCAGGAAGGTGAAGACCGGCATGTCCGAGCCGTTCAGCTTCAGGTCCAGGTTCTGGAAGGTCGAGGCCCAGACGCCGACGTCCAGGTTGTCGACCGTCGAGTCGACGTGCTGGTAGTCGAAGGACACGCCCCAGCGTTCGTTCGGCGTCCACTTGAAATTGAAGCCGTAGTCGGACGTGACGTACTTCTGCTCGACACTGCGGCTGATGTTGTTGCTTTGCAGGCCGAAGTTGGGCGTCCGCGGATCGGCGCCGTTCTGGTCGTCGCGCCAGCCCTGCGGACCGGTGATGATCCCGTTGGTGAAGATGCCGTTGCTGTCGACGCCGAAGGTGGTGCCGTCGATCGGGCGCGAGTCGCCGGCCGCCTGGACGTTGTCCGTGGCGATTTCCATCGCGTGCTCGGTCCAGGACTGCGTCGATTCCGAGCGCAGATACTGGAAGGTGGCCAGCATCGTGTCGTCAGTGCTGCGCCATTGGCCGGCCGCGGCGTAGCCCGTGCGCTCGCGCTCGGTCTCGGTGCTGCGGAAGGCCGCGCCGCGCGGGAACCACACGCCCTTGCCGCCCTGCGGGCAGTTCACGGCCTGCGGATTGGCGGTCTGGGCGCTGGTGAAGTCGGTGCGGCAACCGAAGTTCGACACCTGGGTGCCGTCGGCGCGCGTGAACAGCTTGGAATCGACCGCGCTGAGCAGCAGGCCGAACGTGCCGGCCTCGGTGTCCCACTGGTCGCTGTACAGCGCCGTATAGGTGGGCGCCCAACGCTTGACGAAGTCGCCGTAGCTGGCTTCGGCCGACAGCGAGAGCAGCCGCTTGGTGCTGTCGAACGGCAGGCGGGTGCGCAGGTTGACGGTGCCCGAGATGCCGCCCTCGATCATGTCGGCCGAGGGGCTCTTGAACACATCGACGCCGCCCATCAGCTCGGACGGCACGTCCGCGAAGCTGAGCGCGCGGCCGTTGTTGGCCGAGAAGGTGTCGCGGCCGTTCAGCTCCGAACGCACGAAGTTCAGGCCGCGCACGACGACGCCGCTGCCTTCGGTCGAGAAGTGGTCGGGGTCGACGCCGGCGGCGAAGCGGTTGATGGCCACGCCCGGGATGCGCTGCAGCGCTTCGGTGACCGAACGGTCCGGCAGGGCGCCGATGTCCTCGGCGGTGATGGAGTCGCCGATGATCTCGGAGCTCTGCTTGAGCTGCTGCGAGCTCTTCAGGCTCTGGCGGATGCTGGTGACGACCACCTCGTCGACCGTCGCCGCGTCATCGGCCGGTTTGGTCTGCGCCAGGGCCGGGCCGGCGATCAGCACCACCCCCAACGCCAGGGCGGAAACGCCGTACTTGAGTTTTGAAATCGAATTGCCGCTCGCGCATGCGGGCGCGCCTTGGACGTAGTCCATTTCGTCTGCCTCCCCAGTTATTCTTCATGGCGGCGGGTTACCGCTACCATTGGCCTATTGAATCGACCATTATGGTCAGATGATATGGCAAAGCCCGCCGACGTCAAGGTACCGGTAACTTGACTGGTGAAAAGAAGATTGTTTTCGATCAGTCTTCTGTTTTATCAGGATAATTTGGTTGCTCCCACGTGTTGCAACCAGGAAAAACGGACGACAGACGGCGTTTCTTCCCGTGACGGAACGAACGTCGTCTGACCAATCCGCGTGGACCTCGACGTCCATTCGGGGCCAGACGGGATGACCGCCCATAGAAGGCGGGGTACGCTCGCGAGAGGGGGAACGCATGACGGATCGAGCCGTCCGGAACATTCTAATCGTCGGCGGCGGCACCGCCGGCTGGATGACGGCCGCGGCCCTGTCGGCCAAGCTGGCCGGCCTGCCGATCGCCCTGCGCCTGGTGGAGTCCGCCGAGATCGGCACCGTCGGCGTCGGCGAGGCGACCGTGCCGCACATCCGCCACTTCAACGCCGCCCTGGGCCTCGACGAGGCCGACTTCATGCGCAAGACCCAGGCGACCTACAAGCTGGGCATCGAGTTCCGCGGCTGGGGCAAGCCGGGCGACAGCTACATCCACCCGTTCGGCGCCTATGGCGCGGCGATCGGCGGGGTGGGCTTCCACCATCACTGGCTGCGGGCCCGCCAGGGCGGCGATCCGACGCCGCTGGAGGCCTATTCCCTGCCGGTGATGGCCGCGCGCCAGAACCGGTTCGCCCCGCCCTCCTCCGACCTGCGCTCCGTGGCCTCGACCTACAACTACGCCTACCAGTTCGACGCCGGGCTCTATGCGGCCTACCTGCGCGCCTATGCCGAGGCGCGCGGCGTGGTGCGCACCGAGGGCAAGGTGGCCGACGTGGCCCTGCGCGGCGCGGACGGCTTCATCGAGGCGATCACGATGGAGAACGGCGAGCGCATCGAGGCCGACCTGTTCATCGACTGCTCCGGCTTCCGCGGCCTGCTGATCGAACAGGCCCTGAAGGCCGGCTACGAGGACTGGACGCGCTGGCTGCCCTGCGACCGGGCCGCCGCCGTGCCGTGCGAGACGGTGGAGGCCTCGACGCCCTACACCCGCTGCACCGCCGACGAGGCCGGCTGGCGCTGGCGCATCCCGCTGCAGCACCGGGTGGGTAACGGCTACGTCTATTCCAGCGCCCACATCAGCGACGACGACGCCGCCGACGCCCTGCTGGCGGGTCTGGAGGGCAAGGCCCAGGCCGATCCGCGCTTCCTGCGGTTCGTCGCCGGCCATCGCCGCAAGCAGTGGAGCAGGAACTGCGTGGCCGTGGGCCTGGCCAGCGGCTTCCTGGAGCCGCTGGAAAGCACCAGCATCCACCTGATCCAGGTGGCGATCACCACCCTGCTGGAGCTGTTCCCCGACCGCGACTGCGCCCAGGCCGACCAGGACGAGTACAACCGGGTCATGACCCTGGAGTTCGAGCGGATCCGCGACTTCCTGGTGCTGCACTATCACGCCAACCAGCGGGTCGGTTCACCGTTCTGGGACGACCGCCGCAACCTGCCCATCCCCGACAGCCTGGCCTACAAGATGGACCTGTTCCGCGACCGGGGCGTGGTCGTGAAGTACAAGGACGGCTTCTTCCTCGAGCCCAGCTGGCTGGCCGTCTATCTGGGTCAGAACGTCGTGCCCCGGATGTACGACCCGGTCAGCGACAGCGTGCCCGACGCGGCTCTGGCCCAGCGCCTGAAGGCGATCCGCGAGTCGGTCGCCGACACGGTGCGGGCCATGCCCGCCCACGACGACTGGATCGCCCGCTCCTGCGCCGCCTCGGGAGCCGCCGCATGAGCCGCCCGTCCCTGAACAGCGTCGCCGTCCTGGGCGGCGGCGTCGCCGGCTGGATGACGGCCTGCGCCCTGGCCCGGGTCCTACCCGGGGATGGGACCCTGCGCCTGGTCGAGACCGCGGCCTCGGCGCCCCGGGGAGCCTTATCCACCCTGCCCGCCCTGCGGACCTTCCACGGCCTGCTCGGCCTGGACGAAGCGGCCCTGATGCGGAGCGCGCGCGGGACCTTCAAGCTGGGCGCGCGCTACAGCGGCTGGACCGATCCCGGCCACGACCATGTGGAAGGCTTCAGCGACGCCGGCGCCGGCTTCGACGGCGTGGCCTTCCATCATCACTGGCTGCGCGCCCGCGAGCGGGGCGACGCCGGCCGCTACGAGGACTACAGCCTGGCCGCCGTGGCCGGACGGCTGGGCCGGTTCGCCCCGCCCAGCGAGGACCCTCGCTCGGTGCTGTCGACCCTGTCCTACGGCCTGCACCTGGACGCCGCCGCCTATGTCGCGGCGCTGCGGGCGACGGCGGGCCGCGTCGAGGCCCGCGCGGGCGAGATCGCCGACGTCGTCCTGGCGGAGGACGGCCGGATCGCCGCCGTGGTCCTGGCCGACGGCGAGCGGATCGTCGCCGACCTGTTCATCGACGTCACGCCGGACGGCCGGCTGATCGGCGCGACACAAGACGCCGGCTGGGTCGACGAGCCCGCCCTGCCCTGCGACCGCCTGGCCCTGCGCGAGGTCGCGCCCCGCGCCGCCCCGCCGCCGCTGACCGAGTTCGAGGCGATCGCCGAGGGCTGGCTGCGGCGCGTCCCGCTGCGCGGCGGCGACGCCGTGACCCTGGCCTACGCCGGGGGCCTGACCTCCGACGACGAGGCGCGCGATATCCTGGGCGGCGAGGCGACGATCGTCCCCCTGCGCAACGGCCGCCGCCGGCAGGTCTGGTCGGGCAATTGCGTGGCGGTCGGCCCGGCCGCGAGCCAGTTGGAGCCGCTGAACGGCGACGACGCCCAGGCCATCCAGAGCGGCGTCGGCCGTCTGATCGCCCTGCTGCCCGCCGCCGACGGCTCGCCCTTGGCGGCGATGGAGTACAACCGGCTGATGGCCGAGGAGCAGGACCGGGCCCGCGACCTGGCCGTGTTCCGCTACGCGGCCGCCACGCGGACCGAGCCGCCGTGGGTCCAGGCTCGGCGCGCCGCGCCCTCCCCGGCCCTGGCGTACAAGCAGGTCCAGTTCGAGAGCCGGGGCCGCGTGGTGCTGTACGACGAGGAGACCTTCGTGGAAGGCGCCTGGGTCGGGGCGTTTCTCGGCCACGGGATCACGCCGCGCCGCCACGACCGGCTGGCCGACCGCATCCCTCCCGCCCAGGCCGACGCCGCCCTGGCCCGGCTGCGCAGAATGATCCGCCAGGCCGCCCAGGCCATGCCGCCGCACGCCGACGCCCTGAAGGACCGCGCATGACTCCCGCCCCTATCCGTAAGGTCCTGGTCCTGGGCGGCGGCACGGCCGGCTGGATGACCGCCGCCGCGCTGTCCAAGGTGCTGAACGGCCAGGTCGAGGTCGTGCTGGTCGAATCCGAGCAGATCGGCACGGTCGGCGTCGGCGAGGCCACCATCCCGCCCATCCTGACCTTCAACGCCATGCTCGGCATCGACGAGCGCGAGTTCATGCGGGCCACCCGCGCGACCTTCAAGCTGGGCATCGAGTTCCGCGACTGGACGCGCCTGGGCGACCGCTACATCCACCCGTTCGGGACCTTCGGCCTGGATATCGAGGCCATCAAGTTCCACCAGATCTGGCGCAAGGTGCGCGACCGGGTCGGGCCGATCGAGGACTTCAACCTGGCGGCGGTCGCCGCGCGCCAGAACCGCTTCGCCATGCCCGATCCCGATCCGGCCAAGGTGCTGTCGAGCCTGAAATACGCCTTCCACTTCGACGCCGGCCTCTACGCCCGCTTCCTGCGCGGCTTCGCCGAGAAGCGCGGCGCGACGCGGATCGAGGGCAAGGTCGCCGACGTGGCCCTGCGCGGCGAGGACGGCTTCATCCAGTCGGTCACCCTGGAGGACGGCCGCACGATCGAGGCCGACCTGTTCATCGACTGCACGGGCTTCCGCGCCCTGCTGATCGGCCAGACCCTGGGCGGGCGCTATCTGGACTGGAGCCGCTGGCTGCCCAACGACCGCGCCGTGGCCCTGCCCTGCGCCACCGGCGGCGACGGGCTGACGCCCTATACCCGCGCCACCGCCGACAAGGCCGGCTGGCGCTGGCGCATCCCGCTGCAGCACCGCACCGGCAACGGCTACGTCTATTCCAGCGCCCATATCGGCGACGACGAGGCCCTGGCCGCCCTGACCGCAGGGCTGGACGGTCCGGCCCAGGCCGATCCCAACTTCCTGCGCTTCCAGGCCGGTCGCCGGGACCAGGCCTGGATCAAGAACTGCGTCGCCATCGGCCTGTCGTCCGGCTTCCTGGAGCCGCTGGAGAGCACCAGCATCCACCTGATCCAGGCGGGGATCACCAAGCTCTTGGCCCTGTTCCCGGACAAAGGCTTCGATCCGCTGGAGATCGACGAGTACAACCGCCTGACCGCCCAGCAGGTCGAGCTGGTCCGCGACTTCATCATCCTGCACTTCAAGGCCACCGAGCGCTCGGACACGCCCTATTGGGACTATGTCCGGACGATGGAGATCCCCGACACCCTGGCGCGCAAGATCGAGCTGTTCGCCGGCCGGGGCCGCATCTTCCAGTCCGACTACGACCTGTTCGCCGAGCCCAGCTGGATCGCCGTGCTGCTGGGCCAGGGGATCGTGCCGCGCCAGTACGACGCCCTGGTCGACACCCTGCCCGAGGCCGCCCTGGTCCATCGCCTCAAGCGGATGGCGGACCTGATCGGCCAGACGGCCCAGGCCATGCCGGACCACCAGGCGTTCATCGCCCGCTACTGCGCCGCCGACGCGGCCGCCAACATCCCAGCATGAGTTCCCGCATGACCAATCAACGCCTGCGCAAGGTCGTCATCGTCGGCGGCGGCACGGCTGGCTGGATGACGGCGGCGGCGCTGGGTCGTTTCCTGAAGGACGGCTACACCCAGGTGACCCTGGTGGAGTCCGAGGAGATCGGCACGGTGGGCGTCGGCGAGTCCACGATCCCGCAGATCAAGATCTTCAACCGCATGCTGGGCCTGGACGAGCTGGAGTTCGTCCGCCGCACCAAGGCGACCTTCAAGCTGGGCATCGACTTCATCGACTGGAAGACGATCGGCCACCGGTACCACCACCCGTTCGGCCCCTATGGCGTCGACATGGAGGGGGTGTCGTTCCACGCCTATTGGCTGCGGCAGAAGGCGATGGGCGAAGCCGCCGACCTCGGCGACTACTCGCTGCAGGCCGTGGCGTCGGCCCAGGGCAAGTTCATGCGGGCCAACAACCAGCCCAACTCGCCGCTGGGCAAGATCGACCACGCCTATCACATCGACGCCGGCCTCTACGCCCGGTTCCTGCGCGGCTACGCCGAGGAGCGCGGGGTGCGCCGCCAGGAAGGCCGGATCGTCGACGTCCACCAGCGCGCCGAGGACGGCTTCATCGAGGCCGTGACCCTGCAGGGCGGCGAGCGGGTCGAGGGCGACCTGTTCATCGACTGCTCGGGGTTCCGGGGCCTGCTGATCGAACAGACCCTGAAGACCGGCTTCGAGGACTGGTCCCATTGGCTGCTCAACGACCGCGCCGTGGCCGTGCCCTGCGCCCTGGGCGGCTCGACCAATCCCGTGACCCGCGCCACCGCCCGACCGGCCGGCTGGCAGTGGCGCATCCCGCTGCAGCATCGCCTGGGCAACGGCTACGCCTATTCCAGCGCGCGCATCAGCGAGGACGAGGCGACCGCCTACCTGCTGGCCAATCTGGACGGCGAGCCGCTTCGCGATCCCTTCACGCTCCGCTTCACGGCCGGGCGGCGCAAGAAGAGCTGGAACAAGAACGTCGTGGCCATCGGCCTGTCCGCCGGCTTCATGGAGCCGCTGGAAAGCCAGAGCATCCACCTGATCCAGGTCGGCATCTCGCGCCTGCTGGCCATGTTCCCCGACAGGCGTTTCGAGCAGCCCGACATCGACCGCTACAACCGCGTGATGCAGTTCGACTACGAGACGATCCGCGACTTCCTCATCCTGCATTTCCACGCCACCCGGCGGAACGACACGCCCTATTGGGACTATCTGCGGGAGATGCCGATCCCGGACTATCTGGCCGACAAGATGGCCGTGTTCAAAAGCTACGGCCGGGTGTTCCGCGAGAACGAGGAGCTGTTCACCGACACCAGCTGGTTCGCGGTGATGATCGGCCAGGGGATCGAGCCGCGCGGCCACGACCCGATGGCCGATGTGATGTCCGACCACCAACTTCGCGCCAACATGGACAACATTCGCGGCGTCATCGCCAAGTCCGCCCAGGTCATGCCCGACCACATGACCTTCATCGCCGAAAACTGCGCGGCGGTCTAAATCGCCCAGGACTCTTCTGTCTGACATCTCGAGTCGACGCGGCCGCGTCGACTCGAACCGATTGCCTGCGCGCTCGACCGAATTCCGTGCATCTTCACCGATCGAACGTCATTGGTAAGACCATACCCGTCTTCTCATTTGTCAGACATTTGACCTTTTATCGTCGATGTTCACGTTCCCTTGGGTGTTCGGCCGGCAACACCGGGCGGCAAATGGTCGGACATTGGTTTTTCTAGAGGTATGACCTCGTTGACTTGCGAGGCCTTACCTCGTAACGATCATGTTGTGACCGCTACCATGACCATTCGATCGCCGCCGTGCGCGGACGATCGAAGGCGGGATTGGGAAGGGGCAGAACGACAGGTGCGCAGAGCACCGAGACGTCAAGGGGAGAAACATGGTCCACTCATTCCACTCGCGCGCGTTGCGTCTGGCGCTCGTCGGCGCCAGCTGCCTGACCGGCCTGGCCGCCGCGCCGGCCTTCGCTCAACAGACGGCGCCCGCCGCCACCAGCTCCGACACGGTCGAGGAAGTGGTCGTCACCGGCTTCCGCAAGAGCCTCGCCGACGCCACGAACGCCAAGCGCGAGAGCATCACCTTCCAGGACTCGGTCTTCGCCGAAGACATCGGCAAGTTCCCCGACCTCAACATCGCCGAGTCGCTGAACCGCATCCCGGGCATCCAGCTGACCCGTGAAATCAACGGCGACGGCCTGAACATCGCCGTGCGCGGCCTGGGCACCAACTTCACCAAGATCCTGCTGAACGGTTCGCAGATCGCCGTGGCCTCGTCGGGCCGCACCGACGCCCAGAACCAGAACCGCGAAGTCGACCTGAACCTGTTCCCGACGGAACTGTTCACCCGCCTGGACGTCGCCAAGACCCCGACGGCCAGCCAGGTCGAAGGCGGCGTCGCCGGCGTGGTCAACATGCGCAACGCCCGTCCGCTGGACCGGCCCGGCCGCCACTTCACCTATTCGACCCAGGCCAGCTACCAGGAGAGCGCCGGCAAGTGGAGCCCGCGCGGCGCCATCCTGGCCAGCGACTCCTGGGACACCAGCCACGGCGAATTCGGCCTGCTGCTGGGCTATGCCGGCGTCCGCACCAAGAGCCGCACCGACGGCTTCGAGACCATCGGCTGGACCAACGCCAACCTGACCTACGCCCAGTGCGGCACCACGCCCACCGGCACGGCGACCCCGACCTCGGCCGACCCGACCTGCAACAGCGCCATCGGCGGCAACGGCTTCAAGTTCGCCGACACCGTGCCGGCCAACGCCGGCAACGGCCTGATCGCCGGCACGCCGGTCACCAAGGCCTATCTGGAAGGCCTGAACCCCGGCACCACCGCCCAGCAGCTGGGCGACGGTCTGCTGCCGCGCCTGGGCCGCCAGTCCTACAGCGAAGGCAAGCGCAACCGCGACTCGCTGCTGATCTCGGGCGAATGGCGTCCGAACGACGCCCTGGCCTTCTATATCGACCTGCTGGGCGGCAAGACCCACAACAACTTCAACCGCCTCGACATGGACTGGATCGTCCGCAACTCGAGCGGCATGATCCCGCTGAACGTCAAGGTCGACAGCAACAACGTCGTCACCAAGGGCACCTTCGCCAACTCCCAGTTCTTCCTGGAAGCGCGGCCCTATGACGAGAAGACCGAGTTCTACAACATCAACCCGGGCGGCTCCTGGCAGATCAATCCGTGGCTGCTGCTGGACGGCCAGTTCAACCTGAGCCGCAGCGTGTTCTTCCGCGAAGCGCCGACCATCCTGGTCAACTCGCCCAACGGCCTGACCGTCGACTTCGACAACACCGGCGGCGACATGCCGCTGATCAAGACCGCCGCCAACCTGAACGACCCGAACCTGGGTTGGACCTTCGCCGGCGGCCGCCTGAACATCCAGAACGAGAAGCGCGTCACCTCCAACAAGGGCACGCACTGGAACTTGAAGATCGGCGAAAGCAGCGAGAACTACATCAAGGTCGGCGTCGCCTACGACGACATCAGCCGCTCGATCCAGGCCTTGGACAACAGCGCCGCCTGGCAGACCTTCACCTGCGGCGGCGGCCTGGTGAACAACGCCGTTCCCACGCCGACCCCGGCCTGTAACGGCCAGGCCGGCTCGGCCATCACCCAGGCCCAGCTCGCCTCGTACCTGCGTCCGGGCCCGCTGGGCTTCATCACGGTCGACTACGACTCGTTCAAGAAGGCCAGTCAGTTCGACCGCTTCAACGACACGGCCCCGGCCGTGGCCACCGCGGCCACCGCCGCCGCGTCGGGCTTCATCGAGGAAGAGACGACCGGCGCCTACATCGAAGGCAACGCCGTCACCCAGATCCTGGAGCGCGACCTGGCCTTCAACTTCGGCGGCCGCTACGTGACCACCGACCAGACGATCCGCGGCCCGCAGACCGTCAACGGCGTGACGACGACCCTGGAACGCCAGACCCGCTACGACGCGTTCCTGCCGGCCTTCAACGCCGTCTACAAGGTGCGCGACAACATCAACCTGCGCATGGCCGCCTCGCGCACCATCACCCGGGCCAACCCCAGCGCCATGCTGCCGGGCACGACGTTCAGCGACCCGTCGGCCCAGTCGGCCAACCAGGGCAACCCGGCGCTCAACCCCTACACCTCGAACAACTTCGACATGGGCGGCGAGTGGTACACCGGCGGCGCCGGCTACTTCGGCGTGGCCCTGTTCCAGAAGGTGATCAACGGCTTCACCGTCCAGGGCACGAACACCATCCCGTTCAGCCAGCTGGGCGTGGCCTACGCCAACCTGACCCAGCAGCAGCAGGCGGCCATCGACCTGCGCGGCGGCCCGAACGTCGCGACGGTCACCGTCAGCCAGCAGGTCAACGCCGGCGGCACCCTGACCATCCGCGGCTACGAACTGAACTGGGTCCAGCCGCTGGACTTCCTGATCCCGGGCACCGGCTTCACGGCCAACTACACCCGCATCAACCAGAGCGCCAACGGCAGCGGCGCCCCGGCCGTGGCGGTGGGCGTGTCGCCCTACACCTACAACATCACCGGCTACTACGAAGGCCACGGGGCCACGGTCCGGCTGTCGTACAACTACAACGACGCCCAGATCAGCTCGGACCCGAACCAGAACAGCGTGCCGGTCGCCCGTCTGAAGACCGACGCCTACAAGCAGGTCGACCTGTCGGCCAGCTACCAGCTGCCCTGGAAGTACGCGCCGCAGATCACGTTCAACGCGATCAACATCACCAAGGAAAAGCAGCGTCAGACCTTCCAGTACGACAACGCCGCCTTCACCCTCTACGACCCGGGCGCGACCTATCTGATCGGTATCCGCGGCCAGTTCTAGGAACCTTAAACGCGACACCTTCCTTCCTCGCGTTTCCCCAGCGGCGTGTCTTCGGACACGCCGTTTTTTTATGTCCCGCGCCGCCGCGAGTTGACCGTTCCAGGAAAAACGCGCGAAGGTTGTCCACGTCGTAAAGACACGGGAGGGACGAGATGAAGCTGGGCATACCCGTCTACGAGGGCGTCGATCTGCTGGACGTCATGGGGCCGCTGGAGATGTTCCATTGGGCCGGCAAGGACCAGCCGCTGGAGACGGTTATCGTCTCGGAGGATGGCGGGCCGGTGACCGCCCTGAGCGGCGTCCGCTTCGAGGCCCAGGCCAGTTTCGACGAGGTCCCGGAGCTGGACATCCTGTGGACGCCCGGCGGCGATCCGGACGTGCTGGGCCGGATCATGAGCGATCCGAACTCGCCTTACCTGGCCTATCTGCGCCAGACGGCCCGGAACGCGACCTGGGTGTGCTCCGTGTGCGAGGGCGCGCTTCTGCTGGCCCAGGCGGGCCTGCTGGACGGCTACAGGGCCACCACGCACTGGGCGTTCATCGCCTGCCTGCAGAGCTTCTGCGAAATCGACGTCGACACCAGCAATCCGCGCTTCGTGGTGTCGGGCAACCGGCTGACCGGCGGCGGCATCTCGTCAGGGCTCGACGAGTCCCTGCAGCTGATCATGATGCTGTTCGGCCAGGCGGCGGCCGAGAACGTTCAGGTCACCACCCAGTACTTCCCCCAGCCGCCGGTGATGGGGACCATTCCCCCCACCCCGGCGTGCCCGGTGACCTGGTCATCGCAGCCCAGCTATTTCGAGCAGAACGAAAGCCGGCTCGTCTGACGGCGCGCGGGATCGGGCCTCAGCCGCCACCCGGCGCGTACGGGAAGTTCAGGCCCTCGTAGTAGTCCAGCGAACGGGCCGGGGGCGCTTCGCCGGCCGGCAGGGGCAGGCCCGAGAAGGTCTGGAAATAGGCGATCGAGGCGTCGCGCCACCACTGGGCCTCGTTGCGCTGGATGGCCAGGAAGTCGGCGACCTGGGCGTGCCGTTCGGGATCGACATAGGGCGAGAGGGTCGCCCAGGTCTTGCCCATGCCGTCCACCGTGGCCACGCCGTGCGAGTAGTGGGTGACCAGGCCGTCCCACAGGGTCTGGCCCGACTTGAGCTTGTAGGTCCACGGCAGGTGGTGGAACCACAGCAGGTCCTTCTCGTCGATCGCCTTCAGGTCCGAGAAGCGCTTGGCGACGACGGGCGCGTACTGGGCCGTGGCGTTGCTGCCCGTGGCGGTGCGGTCGAAGCCGATGCCGTCCTTGCCGGCCTTGGCGTAGTAGACGCTGGTCCAGTCGGCGCGCGGGCCGCCCGTCACCCAGGGGCCGGGCCCGTAGTGGTGGCTGCGGCCCATCTGGTGGTGCAGGCCCAGCGGGGTCATGTAGTCCACGGCCGCCTCGCGCGAGCCCATCATCATCGCCACGGTCGGAGCGACGAAGCGCGGGTCGGTCGAGAAGGTCATCTTCGCCCAGTCGGCGGCGATGTCCTGGGTCGAGGCCTCCGGATCCCAGGCCAGACGGCCGAAGACGTACCAGTTGGCCTGGTCGAACTGCGAGCCCGTCCAGTTGCGGTCGCGGCCGATGTTGGAGACCCCGGCCATCAGGGTCAGGGGGCGGCTGTCCAGCGTCCCGTCGACCACCCTGGCCACGGTCGAACCCTTGCCCTCGGCATAGGTGTCCGACTTCAGGGTCTCCTCGAACAGCGGGCCCAGATAGACCAGGTGGGTGGCGAAGCCGAGGTATTCCTTGGTGATCTGAAACTCCATGCCCAGGTTGGTCTTGGGCATGGCGCCGAACAGCGGGTGGAACGGCTCGCGCGGCTGGAAGTCGATCGCCCCGTTCTTCACCTGGACGATGACGTTGTCGCGGAACTGGCCGTCGAACGGCTTGAACTCGCTGTAGCCCTGCTTGGCGCGGTCATCGGGCTGCTCGTGCGAATAGACGAAGGCCCGCCACATCACGATCCCGCCGTGCGGCCCAACGGCGTCGGCCAGCATGTTGGCCCCGTCGACGTGGGTGCGGCCGTAGTCCTGCGGACCGGGCTGACCTTCGGAATTGGCCTTCACCAGGAAACCGCCGAAGTCGGGGATGACCTTGTAGATCTCGTCGGCCTTGGCCTTCCAGAAGGCGCGCACGGCCGGATCCAGCGGGTCGGCGGTCTTCAGGCCGCCGATCTCGATCGGGGCCGAGAACCGGGCCGACAGATAGACCTTAATGCCGTACGGCCGGAACACGTCGGCCAGGGCCGCGGCCTTGGCGATATACGGCGCGGTCAGGCTGTCAGCCTTGGCGTTGACGTTGTTCAGCACCGTGCCGTTGATCCCGATCGAGGCGTTGGCGCGGGCGTAGTCGACGTAGCGCGGATCCTTGTAGTCGGGCAGCTTCCACCAGTCCCACAGCGAGGCGCCGGCGTAGCCGCGCTCCACATGGCTGTCCAGGTTGTCCCAGTGGTTCAGCAGGCGATGATTGACCTTGGGGGCCGACAGGACGTCCAGCGTGTCGACGCCCTGGCCCGTCTGGACTAGGCGCAGATAGGCGAAGACGCCGTACAGCACACCGACGTCGCTGTTGGCGGCGATCACGGTGGTCTTCCCGACCGTACGGATCAGGTAGCCCTCGTCGCCCGCGCCCTTCAGCGGCAGGTTCAGGGCCGCCACGGCGGGCGAGCCGGCGGGGGTGCCGATCAGGATCGAGGGCGCGTCCGAGGCCGGGGCGCCGCCCACCAGGCCGTCCAGCCCGCGCTGCAGCTCGGCGCGCGCGACCTTCAGGGTGGGCGTGTCGGCGCTGGGCGCGATCAGGCGGGCCGCGGGCCGCTGGGCCGCCGGCAGCGGCCGGTAGCGCAGCCACAGGTCATAGCCGTCCTCGGCGCGGGCCGCCGAAGCCGCCAGCGACGCCGAAAACAGGCCGGCCGCCAGGCAGAGCCCCCGTACGAAAGACACAAGACGCATGTTTTCTCCCTGACGACAGCATGCCGTGCGACGCGAGGGGGCGCGACGGTCTTGATCTTGTGATACCGCTACCTTTAGCAAAGGTCGAGACACCATGACGCCAGTGGTCAGACCAATAGGTTGACAACTGCCCCGTCTGATTTAGACCGATACCGCTACCATCCGACTTTTGCCAATTGCGTCAACGTCGGGTCAACGAAAGCGTCCCATGCCGAAGATCACCGCCGCTCGCGTCATCGTCACCTGTCCGGGGCGCAATTTCGTCACCCTGAAGATCGAGACCAGCGACGGCGTGCACGGCGTCGGCGACGCCACGCTGAACGGCCGCGAACTGGCCGTGGCCAGCTATCTGGCCGATCACGTGATTCCCTGCCTGATCGGGCGCGACGCCCATCAGATCGAGGACATCTGGCAGTACCTCTACAAGGGCGCCTACTGGCGTCGCGGCCCGGTGACCATGGCCGCCATCGCGGCGGTCGACATGGCCCTGTGGGACATCAAGGCCAAGATCGCCGGCCTGCCCCTGTACCAGCTGCTGGGCGGCGCCTGCCGCACCGGCGTGATGGTCTACGGCCACGCCAACGGCGCGACGATCGAGGAGACCCTCGAGAACGCCCAGGCCTATGCCGAGAAGGGCTACAAGGCCATCCGCCTGCAGTCGGGCGTGCCCGGTCTGAAGGGCGTCTACGGCGTCTCCAAGGACAAGTTCTTCTACGAGCCGGCCGACGGCGACCTGCCGACCGAAAGCCTGTGGTCGACCGAGAAGTACCTGCGCAGCGCCCCCGCCCTGTTCGAGGCGGCCCGCGACAAGCTGGGCTGGGACCTGCACCTGCTGCACGACGTCCACCACCGCCTGACGCCGATCGAGGCCGGGCGCCTGGGCAAGGACCTGGAGCCCTACCGGCCGTTCTGGATGGAGGACGCCGTCCCCGCCGAAAACCAGGCCAGCTTCCGCCTGATCCGCCAGCACACCACCACCCCGCTGGCGGTGGGCGAAATCTTCAACTCGATCTGGGACTGCAAGCAGCTGATCGAGGAACAGCTGATCGACTATATCCGCGCCACGGTGGTCCATGCGGGGGGCATCACCCACCTGCGCAAGATCGCCAGCTTCGCCGACCTGCACCACGTGCGCACCGGCTGCCACGGGGCCACCGACCTGTCGCCGGTCTGCATGGCCGCGGCCCTGCACTTCGACCTGTCGATCCCCAATTTCGGCATCCAGGAATACATGCGCCACACCGAGGCGACCGACGCGGTGTTCCCGCACGCCTACAGCTTCGCCGACGGCATGCTGCATCCCGGCGAGGCGATCGGCCTGGGCGTCGACATCGACGAAGCCGAAGCGGCCAAGCACCCCTACAAGCGCGCCTACCTGCCCATCGCCCGTCGCGAGGACGGCTCCATGCACGACTGGTGAGGCTGTCCCGACATCGTTTTTCGCCAAGGCCTTAGGACGAAAGTCGGACTTTGGAGACCGGTGTCAAAAATAGCCCGCGCGGGTCAGGTCGGTTATGCTATCGCGAGTCTGAGGGGCCCTCGGGTCCGCCGCCGAGAAACTGACGAAGACACATGGCCGAGAACGTCAAGCTCTACCGCCGCATCGCCGACTCGATCGCCGAGGCCATCGAGGGCGGCCAGTACAAGCTTGGCGACCGCCTGCCCACGGAACGCGAGCTGGCCGAACAGTTCGGCGTCAGCCGCCCCACCCTGCGCGAAGCCATGATCGCCCTGGAAATGCTGGGCATGATCGAGGCCCGCCACGGCCTGGGCATCTATGTCACCGGCGACGTGCGCCCGGTCACTCCGGCCAGCGCCGAGCCGGCCTTCGAGATCGGGGCGTTCGAGCTGATCGAGGCCCGCCGCCTGTTCGAGGGCGAGGCCGCCGCCCTGGCCGCCACCGCCATCACCGACGACCAGATCCAGGAACTCGAGGCGCTGATGGAGCGCATGGCCCGCGAGGAGGAGATCCTCGGCGAGGACGCCGACCGCGAGTTCCACATGGTCATCGCCCGCGCCTCCGGGAACGGCGCGATCATCGCCACGATCGAGAACCTGTGGGACTGGCGCAACCGCTCGCCCCTGGCCCGCAACATCCTGACCCGCGCCCGCGGCATGGGGCTGGAGCCGCGCATCGTCGAACACCGCCGGGTGTTCGAGGCCCTGAAGGCCCGCGACCCGGCCGCCGCCCGCCAGGCCATGCGCGACCACCTGGAACGCGTCATCGACCACCTGCTGCACGCCACCGAGACGGAAGCCGTCGAACGGGCCAAGCAGGAGACCGGCGCCCGGCGCAGCGCCATCGCCAAGCGCGTCGCCATCTGACAGCGCTATCCCCGGGAGGCGGTCATGCTCGATCTGATCCTGATGCTGCAGACGGCTCCCCTCCAGGAGGCCCCCACGGCCGTCGCGCCGGTGACCGTCTCGCCCGAGAAGCAGGCGACCCGTCCCATCCCGCTGTGGGCCGAGAAGGTCCAGCCGCGCGACTGGCCGTTCATCGGCGGCGTCCAGGACCGCTCGATCCTGGTCTTCGCCAAAACCGCCGCCAATCCGCCCGGGTCGCCCTACCAGGAGGTCTGGATCCGCCACGAGTACCAGGCCGTCCAGACCGACGCCGCAGACGGCGTCGCCCTGGCGCCCTACCGCTCGGAAAAGCTGGTCGAGGAGGTCGACTGCGCCCGGCAGGTCTTCCGCAGGCTGAAGGCCTATCGCCACGCCGACAACAACCTGGAGGGCCAGGCCCAGGCCCTGGGCTTCACCGAGGCCGCCTGGACCGCCCCCGAGCCCGACACCTTCGATGCGACCATCGTCCGGGACGCCTGCCTCTAGCGCCTTCAGGCGACCCGATGGCCCAGGGCGGCGGTCACGCCGTCGGTCAGGCGATCATAGAACGCCCCCTCGCCCACGGCGTCGACGATCCCGGCGCGCTGCAGCCGGTCCTTGATCGGGTCGCGCACGCGGGCGAAGGCGACCAAGACGCCGTCGTCCTTCAGGCCACGGATCACGCGTAGGAGGACGTCGCACGCGCTGGTGTCGACCAGGCTGATCGCGCTGGCGTCGATCAGCACGTGTCCTATCGGCGGCGACGCCTTGGCCACGGCCGCCTTCAGCTCGCGCTCGAAATGGCCGGCGCTGGCGAAGAACAGGTCCCCGCCCGGATTGAAGATCAGCAGCCCCGGGAAGGTCCGGGCGTCGGGGTGCAGGCGGATGTCGCGATAGGCCTGCTCCTTGGGCAGCTTGCCCAGCACCGCGCTCTTCGGATGGCTGGCCTTGTAGATCAGCATCAGGAGCGAGAGCAGCACGCCAAGAGCGATCCCCTGCATCACGCCCAGGACCAGCTCGCCGGCGATCACCACGACCATCATGGCGAATTCCCCGGGCGCCTCGACCGCCAGCCGGCGCAGGTAGGCGGGCTTGGACAAGTGGAGCATGGCGGCGATGACGATCGCGGCCAGGGTCGGGTGCGGCAGTCCGTGGAACAGGGGCGTCAGGAAGATCAGGGTCAGGAAGCACAGCAAGGCCGCGACCAGGTTGGCGACCTGGGTCCGGGCGCCGGCGCCGATGGCGACCGAGGTCTTGGACAGGCTGCCGACCGCCAGGAAGCCGCCGAGGACGCCGCTCAGGAGGTTGGCGAAGCCGTGGGCGATCAGCTCCTGGTTCGGATCGACGTCGTCGCCGTCCGCGTCGGCCCGGGCGGCGCCCAGCGCCTCGGCGTAGCCCACCAGCACGATGGACAGCGCCCCGGGGGTCAGGGCCAACAGCAGGTCCGGCGACACGCGCGGCGGGGTCAGGTGCGGCAGGCCCGACGGCAGCGGCCCGACCACGCTGACCCCCGCCGCCGTCGCCCCCAGCAGCGCCACCAGCGCCGCGCCGGCCACGGCGACGATCAGGGCGGCGGGCAGCCGGGGCGAAAGGCGGCGCAGCGCCAGCATCGCCGCCAGGCTCAGGAGGCCGGTCAGGGCCGCCGCGGGCGCGACCTGGTCCAGGCTCCGCGCGATGAACCGCAGCTTCTCGAAGACGTCGCCCTGAACGCCGTGCAGGCCCAGCAGCGGCGCGACCTGGCCGAGGATGGTGACGCAGATCAGCCCCTCGATGAAACCGCGCATCACCGGCGTGGCGATGAAGGCGGCGATCCATCCCTGCCGCAGGAGGCCGAACAGCAGGAAGAACACGCCGATCAGCACGGCCAGCGTGCCGGTCAGGGCCCCGAAGTCCGCCGAGCCCCGCGCCGCCAGCGCCCCCACCGTCAGGGCCGAGATCACGCCTGTGGCGGTGTCCGGACCGACCACCAGCGTACGCGAGGTCCCGAACAGGGCGTAGGCGATCAGGGGCGGGGTTAGGGTGTAGAGACCCATGATCGCCGGCACGCCGACGATCCCGGCATAGGCCATGCCCTCGGGGACCATGACCGCCCACAGCGCTAGCCCCGCCAGGATGTCCGCGGAGAGCCAGCTGCGGCGATAGGCCGGAAGCCAGCGGCCGATCGGGACGAACCCCGTCCAGGATCCGGCGACGTCGAACATGCCCAGCTCCTCCTCGCCGCCGGCGGCGCCTGGGGACCTGGAGCCCTACAGCCCCTGCCCCTTCAGCACTTCCGGATCGATCGCCAGACCGTAGAGGTAGCGATGCCGCGAGGTCGAGCCGCGTTTAAGCTGCTTCAGTTGGGCGTCCTGCACGTCGGTCAGCTTGAACGGCCGGTAGCCCCGGCCTCGCAGGCAGGTCTCCAGCGCCGGCTCCAGCTGGTCGGCGACGTTGTTGAAGGTGCGGTACTGGCTGCGCTTGGCGCTCTCGATCACCTCGAAGATGTCCTGGCCGTCCATCGCGAACACATGATCGACCGTGGGCACGGAGACGGGCGTGGCGCTGCCCGCCAGCCAGGCGCATTCGACGGCGTCGGTGCGGTACTGCAGGAACGAGATCCCGGGCTTGCCCCAGCTCCGCCCGCCCGGCGCGGGCTGGGCCTGGACGGCCCCGGCCAGCAGGCCCCCAACAGCTGTAACGGCGAGGGTCAGGATCGCGAGCCTCAACGGGAAAGGACGCATCTTCAGCCTCCTCGTCTCGCCCCGACTATCGCAGGGCCCGGGATCGAAACAAAGCCCTAGCGCCGCACGCCTTCCACCGGCCCCAGATAGCTCGCCGGCAGCTCGCCGCGCGAGATCACCAGCCGCTCGAACACCACGCCGGGATCGACGCGCCACAGCCGGATGCGGTGGGCGCCGGCCTTGGCCGCGGTCAGCCGGATCGTCTGGACGCGGGTATTGTCGGCCACGGCCTTCTCCCAGCTCTTCTGGCCCTCGCCTGTGCGGGTCTCGCCCTCGTGCAGGTTGGCGATCACCGGCGGGGCGTCGTCCAGCGAAACAGCGTAGCGCAGACCGCTTCCGCCCCGGAAGTCGAGGCTGGGGGCGGTGAAGACCCGCAGGTCGAAGTCGCCCGCCTGCTCCAGGTCGATGGCGTAGTCGAGGAAAGCCCCCTGCCCCGGCGCGCTGGACGGCGCGGTCGAGGGCGAACTGGTCACGCCTGAAAGGGTCCGGCCCAGGCCCGGGATGGTCGTCCAGGAGACGCCGCCCGCGCTTGCGGCCGCCGCATGGTGCTCGGCCTCGATGGCCAGCGGTCCGCCGGCCTCGACGAAGGCGGCCTTGGCGGTCTTGCGCGGCGCGCCGTCGACCACCGCCGTGACCGTCACCGTCTTGCCGTCGGCGCCGGTCAGGACGATCGGGACCCGGCGCGCCGAGGCCGGGGCGGCCTTCCAGTCGACCGAAACCTCCAGCCGCGTGTCGCCATTGGCGGCGGCCGGGCCGGACGCGACCTTCAGCCAGGGCTCGCCGGCCTTGGCGCTGAAGGCCAGGGGCGCGGCGCCCCGGTTGAACACGTCGATCCAGCGGCCGGCGGCGCCGTCGCGGGCCAGGGGCGGCAGGTCGGCGGCGTCGGCCACCACGTCCGCCCGGCCCTCGACCGCGACGCCCCAGCCGGCGGCGGGTTTCACCGCCACGGTCGCCGGGATCACGTTGCTCGGCGGCTGCTGCCAGTAGGTGTAGCCGATGTGGGTCTGGCTCATCATCTTGCGCCACTTGCCGCCGGCCAGGTCCTCGTCCCACTGGCGCACCAGCTCGGCGTCGCGGGCGAACAGGGCCTGGACCTTGCCCGCCTCGGCGTTGGCCGCTATCCGCCCCTGCTTGGCGTACAGCGCATTGCGGCCAGCGGCGATGTAGAGCCGGGTGTGGTTGGCGCTGGCCTGGATCGGGAACCAGACCAGCTGGAAGAAGGCGTCGTCCTGATCCTTGGGCAGCACGCGGCGCAGGACGTCGGCGCGGCGCTCCAGGTCGGCCCACTCGGCCTCGACCCGCTCGGCCTCGCGGAAATTGACCAGGCTGAAGGTCGAGCCGTCGATCAGCTCGGGCTTACGGCGGGCGTTCAGACGCGTGTAGCCGTCCAGCAGGGCGGCGATCTCGTCGGCGTGCTCGGAACCGAACTGGGCGGCGGCCCAGTCGCGGGTGAAGCCGGCCATCTTGCCCACCGTCATGGCGTCCGGGTCCCAGGCCATGTCGAGGAAGAACTCGGTCGGCAGTTCCATGGGCTTGAGATCACCCACATTGACGATCCACAGCCGGTCGGCGCCGTAGTCGCGGGCCAGCTTCATCTGCTCCCAGGTGCGCGAGACCTGGTTGGTGTTGAGCCACTTGTAGTTCCGCGGCCCGCCCACATAGTCGAAGTGGTAGTAGACGCCGTAGCCGCCCGGCCGGGTCTTGCCCGGTTCCGGCAGCCGCCGGATGTCGCCCCAGTTGTCGTCCGAGAACAGCAGGGTCACGTCGTCGGGCACGCGCATGCCGGCGTCGTAATAGTCCTGCACCTCCTTGTAGAGCGCCCAGACCTGCGGGGTGCTTTCCGGAGGTTTTCCCGTCACTTCGCCGATGATCTTGCGCTGGTCGGCGACGATGGTCTCCAGGAGCTTGGTCGCCGTGCCCTGGGTCATCGGCTCGTCGCCGTCGCCGCGCATGCCCACGGTCAGGACGCTCTCGTTCGCCCCCATCCGCTTGACGCCCTCGCGCCAGAAGTCGCGCAGCTTGTCGGGGTTCTTGCCGTAGTCCCACGGGCCCTGGCCGTAGCGCTCCCACTCGACGTGGGCGCGGCCCAGCGGCTCGTGGTGCGAGGTGCCCAGCACCACGCCGTATTCGTCGGCCAGGGGCGCGCTCAGCGGGTCGTCGTCATAGATCGACTTGCCCCACATGGCCGGCCACAGGAAGTTGCCCTTCAGGCGCAGGGTCAGCTCGAAGACCTTGGCGTAGAACTCGTGGTTCACCCCGCCGAACCGCTGCTGGGCCCAGCCCGACAGCGCCGGGTCCTCGTCGTTGAGGAAGATGCCGCGATACTTGACCGCCGGCTTCAGCACACGCCGGCCGGCGGCGACATAGGCCTGGTCCTTCACCGGGATCGGCGCGTCGGCCCACCAGCTCCAGGGCGAGACGCCAGCCCGCTCGATCAGGTCGTAGGCGCCGAAGATCGTGCCGCGCTTGTCGGCGCCGGCGATGACCAGGGCCCGGGCCACGCCCGGACGCGGGTTCTCGACCACCTGCTGGACGAAGGCCTCCCACTGGCCTTTGACCCCGGTGACGTCGAGCTTCCCCGAAGCGATCAGGGCGTCGATGACGGCGCTCTTGCCGATCGTGCCGATGATCACCACCGGCGCGTCCTGCGCCGGCCGGGCGTCGGCCGACAGCTTGGAGAGGTCGCCGCGGACGTCGTTGACCGCGCGCAGCACGCCCGGCCAGTCGGTGACGTCGGTCTCGATCCGCGCCGAGCGCCCGGCGGCGATCAGCGGGAAGGCGCCGGCCGCCGGTGTGGCGGAGACCGCCGCCGGCTCGCCGGCCCGGGCGGGCGCTGCGATGGCCACGCCCACGGCGAGGGCCGCCGCCAGGGCCAGGGCGGACACGGCGGTGCGGATCATGGGTCTACTCCCAAAACTTCACTTCGCGCGCGCCCCCTCCGGCCCTCCGGGCCACCTCCGCCAGAGGGGGAGCTGTCGCGAAGCGACTGAGGGGGTCCCGCGCCCTAGGCGACCGTCAGCGTCGCCGGCTTCAGCTGGGCCGAGTTCGGGCCCGACAGCAGGGTGAACTTGCCCGGCTCGACCACGCGCTTCATGTCCAGGTTCCACAGCGACAGGTCCAGCGGCGAGACCTCGAAGGTCACCGTCTGCTTGGCGCCGGGGGCCAGGGTCACGCGCTTGAAGTGCTTCAGCTCCAGCAGCGGACGGGTCACCGAGGCGGCCTCGTCGTGGATGTAGAGCTGGACCACCTCGTCGCCGGCGACCTTGCCGGTGTTGGTCACGTCGATCTCGACCTTGACGCTCTCGTTGGTCCCGATCTGGTCCTTGGCCGGACGCGGGGCCGAGATGTCGAACGTCGTGTACGACAGGCCGAAACCGAACGGATAGAGCGGCGTCGTCTCGTCGAACAGATAGCCGCGGCGGGCCGTGGGCTTGCGGTTGTAGTAGATCGGCAGTTGGCCCACGTCGCGGGCGATGCTGACCGGCAGCTTGCCGCCCGGATTGGCGCGGCCGAACAGGATGTCGGCGGCGGCGTTGCCGGTCTCCTGGCCCAGGTACCAGCCCTCGACCAGGGCGTCGGCCCGCTCGGCCAGCAGGTTCACCGACAGCGGACGGCCGTTCAGCAGGAACACCACCGTGGGCTTGCCCAGGTCGAAGATCGCCTTGGCCAGGTCGTTCTGCTGGCCGATCAGGTCCAGGCTGTCGCGGTCGCCCAGGTGGTTGTCGGCCCAGGCCTCGCGGCTGGTCTGCTCGTTGTCGCCCAGCACCATGACGACGATGTCGGCCTTCTTGGCCACCTCGACCGCCTCGGCGATCAGCTTGGCGTTGACGGCCGGGTCGACCAGCTTGACCTCGTCCTGGGCCCAGACGCGGCTCTCGGTAATCCGCACCGCCTCGGCGTAGTCCAGGGCGAAGCCGCTCTTCTTGGCCTCGGCCTGCAGGCCGTCCAGGATCGACACCACGTGGCGCGGGATGTCGCTGTAGCCGCCGATCGGGGTGTCCTTGGCGTGGGTGCCCAACAGGGCCATGCGCTTGAACTTGGAGGGGTCCAGCGGCAGCAGGCCCTTGTCGTTCTTCAGCAGCACGACGGCCTTGCGGGCGGCCTCGCGGGCCAGGGCGATCGCGTCGGGCGCGGCGGTCTTGGCGTCGGCCGTCTTCTCGTCGGCGTAGGGGTTCTCGAACAGGCCGCCTTCGAACTTCATGGCCAGGACGCGTTCGACGGCCTGGTCGACGGCGGCCTGGGGGATGCGGCCCGACTTCACCAGCTCGGGCAGCAGGGCGTAGGCCTCGCCGTCCGGCAGCTCGACGTCGACGCCGGCGTTCATGGCCATCACGGCCGTGTCCGCCAGGTTGTCGGTCATCTTATGGCGGGCCATCAGTTCCTTGATTGCGAAGTAGTCGCTCTGGACCGAGCCCTTGTAGCCCCACTCCTCACGCAGGATGTGGGTCAGCAGCCAGCGGTTGGCGTGCGAGGGCACGCCGTCGATCTCGTTGTACGACGGCATGACCGAGCGGACCGGCAGCTCCTTCACCGCCCGTTCGAACGGCGGGAAGAAGTTCTCGCGCAGGGTGCGCTCGGCGATCTGGGCCGGGCCGACATTGGTGCCGTTCTCGGGCTGGCCGTGGCCGGTCATGTGCTTGAGGGTGACGAACACCTTGTCGGGGGCCAGCGGCAGGGTCTTGCCCTGGAAGCCGCGGATCGCCGCCAGGCCGATCTCGGCGCACAGGTGCGGGTCCTCGCCGTAGGTCTCCTCGATGCGGCCCCAGCGCGGGTCGCGGGCCACGTCGACCACCGGGGCCAGGGCGATGTTCGAGCCCCGGGCGCGCATCTCGCGGGCGGCGACGGCGAAGACCTTCTCGGTCATCTCGGTGTCGAAGGTCGAGGCCAGGGCGATGGCCTGCGGGAAGCTGGTGGCGTCGCGCGCCACATAGCCGTGCAGGGCCTCGTCGTGCATCAGCAGCGGGACGCCCAGGCGGGTCTTCTCCATCGCCCACTTCTGGGCGGCGTTGATGTAGCGGGCGGTTTCCTTGGCGTTGCGGTTGACCGAGCCGTCGTCGGCGCCGGCGGCGGCGTCGACCACCGTGGCGGGCTTGAGCCCCTTGCGGTCGGTCGGGCGGGAGATCTGGCCCAGGCCGTTGGGGAAGTTCTTGCTGGCCGCCTCCGGCGAGAACTCGCCGGCGTCGGTCTGGATCTTGTTCTTGGTCAGCCAGATCCCGACCAGCTGGGCGGCCTTCTCCTCCAGCGTCATGCGCGAGAGCAGGTCGCGGACGCGCAGCTCCACCGACTGGGTCGGATCCTTGTAGAGGGGCTTGTCCCCCTTCCCGGCCTTGGGCGCGGCGGCGCGGGCGAGGGTCGAGGTGGCGGCGGCCAGGGCGGCCAGGCTGACGCCGAGCGTGCGGCGGGTGACGGTCTGGCTCATGATCTCTTTCGTTTCCCCACGATGGAACGGACCGTCGAACGGACGGTGGCGGCGTTGCTCGCCGACGTTGGTCCACAGTATGGAAGGAGAGGTCTGACCACTCAAGTTTTTTATGGTACCGGTCTCATTCCATCCCCCAGAGTCGGGGGCGAGCAGACAAAGACCCTTCGTCGGACGGGCTTGGAGGAAGCATGGATATCGGTAAACGCGCCCTGGTCGGGCTGGCGATCGCGCTTTCGATCGGCGCCGGCCCTATCTCGATCGCGCCCACGGTCGCTTGGGCCGCGCCCGCCAAGCCGGCGCAGAGCGAGCGCTGGGTCGCCTCGTGGGCCACGGCCCAGATGATTCCCGCCGCCAAGGACGCCCTGCCCGCCGCCGACGTCGCCGACGGCACGCTGCGCCAGACGCTGCGGCTCAGCACCGGCGGCGGCAAGATTCGCATCAAGCTGTCCAACGCCTTCGGGACCGAGCCGCTGAAGCTGGCCGGCGTCCACGTGGCCCTGGCCGCCGCCCCCGGCTCGGCCCGCATCGACCCGGCCAGCGACCGCGCCCTGACCTTCTCCGGCCGCCCGGAGACGACGATCCCGGCCGGGGCCGAATACCTGTCCGACCCCATCGACTTCCCGGCCGCGCCCCTGGCCAACCTGGCGATCACGATCCGCTTCGACGGCGCGCCGCCCGCCCAGCAGACCAGCCACCCCGGCTCGCGCACCACCTCGTGGTTCGCCTCCGGCGACCAGCTGACCGCCGCCGAGCTGACGAACGCCAAGTCGCTGGACCGCTGGTTCGTGATCGCGGCCGTTGATGTCCAGCGCCCGGCGGGCGCCAGCCTGGTGACCTTCGGCGACTCGATCACCGACGGCTACGGCGTCACCACCAACGGCAACAACCGCTGGCCCGACATCCTGGCCGCCCGCCTGCAGGCCGACCCGCGCACGAAAGGCGTGGGCGTGCTGAACGCCGGCATCGGCGGCAACCGCCTGCTGCTGGACGGTCTGGGCCCCAACGCCCTGGCCCGCTTCGACCGCGACGTGATCAACCAGGCCGGGGTGAAGTACGTGATCCTGCTGGAGGGCGTGAACGACCTGGGCACCCTGACCCGCGACCAGCCCGCCACGCCCGAGGCCCACGCCGCCCTGGTGGCCCGGATGATCGCCTCGTACGACCAGATGATCCGCCGGGCCCGCGAGCGGGGCATCAAGGTCTACGGCGCCACTGTCATGCCGTTCGGCGGCTCGGGCTACTACCACCCCGACGCGGCCAACGAGCAGGACCGCCAGGCGATCAACGCCTGGATCCGCACGCCCGGCCGCTTCGACGCGGTGATCGACTTCGACAAGCTGACGGCCGACCCGGCCAACCCCAGCAAGCTGTCGCCGGCCTTCGACTCCGGCGACGGCCTGCACCCCTCGCTGGCCGGCTACAAGGCCATGGCCGACGCGGTGCCGCTGGCGCTGTTCGCGCACTGAATTCGTTCCCGGGGCGCAGAAGCTTCGAATTTCAGTTGTCATCCCGGAAAGCGCGCAGCGCTTGTCCGGGACCCAGGTGAACCGCAAAGCCTTCGCCCAGTCCCCTGGGTCCCGGACAGCCCCTGCGGGGCTTCCGGGATGACAACTGTTTTGTCGTTGATTTTACTAGGGTATTCGGTCGCCGAGATTGCGCCTCAAGTCTCGCGCCATGCCGAACGGACATGGCGCGAGATCGGTTCGGCATTGGCCATCGCCCCTCGCCCGGCCCAGGCTGCGCGTCAAAAAGGGAGGCGTTGACGATGGCGAGCATTCGAGGCTGGTGCGGCTTGGCGATGGCGGCGGCGCTGGGCCTGTCGACGGCGGCGCCCGTACAGGCCGCCGCGCCCTCCCCCGCGATCGCCGATGTCGGGACCTTCTTCGTCGGCGGCCACTACGCCGAGGGCGGCAAGGTCATGACCGGCCAGGCCCACGTGCTGTACCTGACGCCCGCCAAGCGGCGGCACAAGACGGCCCTGGTGTTCATCCCCGGCGCCGGCCAGACCATCACCAACTTCCTCTCGACGCCGGACGGCCGCCCCGGCTGGGCCAAGCAGTTCGTCGACCAGGGCTGGGCGGTCTATCTGATGGACCAGCCGGGGCGCGGCGCCTCGGGTTACGACGAGAAGGCCTACGGCCCGGCCACCCGCCAGCCGCCGGACTTCGTCGCCAAGCGCTTCACCGCCCCGCAGGACTTCCCGCCCCAGGACGGCCAACCCCAGGGCTGGCCCCAGGCCCGGCTGCACGACCAGTGGCCCGGGACCACCGGCAAGCCGGGCGACCCGATCTTCGACCAGTTCTACGCCTCGCAGGTCTCGAGCACGGGCGGCGGCGTCTCGGCCAAGCTGGTGGCCGACGCGGGCGCGGCCTTGCTCGAGAGGATCGGCCCGGCCGTGATCGTCACCCATTCGCAGTCCGGCGCGTTCGGCTGGGCGATCGGCGAAGCGCGACCGGACTTGGTCAAGGCCATCGTCGCGGTCGAGCCCAGCGGCCCGCCGTTCTTCGGCGCCCCGCCGCCGTGGGGCGACAGCGACCCCGACAAGCTCTCGCGTCCCTGGGGCCTGACGACCACGCCCCTGACCTACGATCCGCCCCTGGCCGACCCCGCCGACCTGGCCAGGGTCCAGGAGGCCGCGCCCGAGCGCCCCGACCTGGTCCGCTGCTGGCGGCAGGCCGAGCCGGCGCGCAGGCTGGCGAACCTGTCGCGCTTCCCGGTCATGATCCTGATGTCGGAGGCCTCGTACCACGCCGGCTACGACCACTGCACGGCGCGCTACCTGACCCAGGCCGGGGTGAAGACCGACCTCGTCCGCATGGCCGACCACGGCCTGCACGGCGACGGCCACATGCTGATGCTGGAGAAGCACAGCGCCGAGGCGGCCAAGCTGATCGAGACCTGGCTGGACGGCCGCAAGCTGGATTGAAGCCCCGGCCGGGCCATGCCCGTTCGGCATGACCTCGACCGTCATCGGCATGGGCGCTGAACCGCGACGCGCCCTAGACTGCGCCGCCGCCAGCGACGCGCAGCCGTCGCGACGAACCTTAGGGATGACCGACCGATGAAGACCTCGACCGCGCGCCGCCTGATGCTCGCCTCCGCCGCGCTCGCCGCCCTGGCCGGGACCGCCGCCCACGCCCAATCGGTCAACCGCTTCCCCGACAAGGTCTGCGACGTGCGCGAGCACGGGGCCGGCGGCACGCGCATCTGGTTCGACACCGAGGCCTTCCAGTCCGCCATCGACGACTGCGCCAAGGCCGGCGGCGGCACGGTGCGGGTGGTGCGCGGCGAATATCTGATCGGCCCGATCTGGCTGAAGTCCAACATCCGGCTCGAGATCCAGAAGGGCGCCGAGGTGCTGGCCGCCACCGACCCGGCCCTGTTCCCGCAGGGCGAACGGGCCGGGCTGATCAACGTCAAGGACGCCGACAACGTCGCCGTGGTCGGCGAGGGCCTGATCGACGGCCAAGGCGCGGTCTGGTGGGAGCGCATCCGGGCGATCTGGCGCTCCAGCCCCAACTTCGCCACCGACGGCCAGGCCCGCCAGCAGCAGAAGGACGACCGTCCGCGCCTGATCCTGGTCAGCCACAGCACCAATGTCCGCTTCGAAGGCGTGCGGATCGAGAACTCGCCGTCGTTCCACCTGGTGCTGAACGACAGCGACCACGTGACGATCGACCGTGTACGGATCACCGCCCCGTCCAGCGCTCCGAACACCGACGCCATCGACCCGATCAACAGCCGCCACGTGGTGATCACCAACAACGTCATCAGCGTCGGCGACGACATCGTGGCGGTGAAGTCGAACGGGCCGGACGCCCGCTATCCGGACGCGGTGTCGTCCGACATCCTGATCTCGGGCAACACCATCCTGGCGGGCCGCGGCATCTGCATCGGCAGCGGCACCAGCGGCGGCGTGGCCCGCGTGCGGGTCGAGAACAACAGCTTCGACGGCTCGATGTACGGCCTGCGGATCAAGACCATGCGCGGCAAGGGCGGCAAGGTCCGCGACGTGGTGTTCAAGGACAACCGCATGACCGACGTCGAGACCCCGCTGGTCTTCACCAGCTACTACGAGTACCGCCCGCTCGATATCAAGGCCGCCAGCGCCCAGCTGAAGCCCGGCGGCTTCATCCTAGGCAACCAGATCTGGCCGGGGCCGGACGACGCGGCCCAGCCGGTGGTCCCCGACAAGACGCCGGACATGGACGGGATCGTGGTCGACGGCCTGACCGCCACCGGCGCCGACCTGGCCGGCATCGCCGTGGGCCTGCCTGAGCGCCCGATCGCGGGCCTGACCCTGCGCAATGTCCGCATCGAGGCCAAGCGCGGCCTGCTGGTCCGCAACGCCGCCGTCACGACGGCCAGGACCACGGTGGCGGCCGCGGACGGCAAGTCGTTCAACGTCGAGGCCGGCGGGTCGGTGAAATAAGCCCCCCAACTCCGCTCATCCCGGCGAATGCCGGGACCCAGATGGAAAAGCTTTGAAGCTGACGCCACGAGCGTTGAGCCTCTCCAATCAGCCACACCGCTTTGGGACCTGGGTCCCGGCATTCGCCGGGATGAGCGGTTGAAGAGCCATGCCGATCAGGCATGGCGCTAGGCCGTTTCGGCATTGGCGGCCATCGCCTCGAAACCCTAAGTTGCACACGTCGCCGTCAGGGGCGACCCACGTCCATCACTGTGACACCAGGGCGCCGATAGTCCCCCCCATCGGCGCCCTTTCTTTTTATCGCGCCGCCAGCTCGCTCCAGAAGGCCTCGGCGGCCGGGCTCTGGCGGGTGATCGGGCGAAAGACGCGGATGTCGACCGGGATCTCCAGGTCCGCGCCGCCGGCCCGCACCAGTCGCCCCAGGGCGACCTCGGCCTCGACCAGGCTGACCGGCAGCCAGGCCACGCCCCTGCCCTCGCGCGCCATGGTCATCAGGCTGGCCGCCAGCCGCGCCGAGAACACCGTGCGCAGCCCCTGGATGCGGTCGGCGAAGCGCTGGGCCTCGACGATCCGCCCCAGGCCCGACTCGTCGCTATAGGCCAGGTACGGGACCTCCTCGGCGCCGTCGATCAGGCTCCAGCGCGGCTTGCCGTCGGCGTCCGGCGCCGAGAACGGCGCCAAGGCGTCCTGACCGACCACCGCCGAGCGGAACTGAGCCCCGAACCGGCTGGGCGCGGCGGCGTGGTGATGGCACAGCAGGAACTGCGCCTCGCCGTGCATCATCAGTTCCTCGCAGGCCTGCATGCTGTCGGAGATCAGCCGGATCGGACCCATGTTGGTCCCGGCCTCCAGGTCGCGCATCCATTGCGGGAAGAAGGTGAAGGACAGGGCGTGGGTGGCCGCGAAGCGCAGGGTGGCCGCCTCCTGCCCGCCCGCCTCGCGGCTCTCGCGACGCAGCTGGATGATCCGGCGGATCAGCTCGTCAGCGCCCGTGCGGAACTGCTGGCCGGCGGCGGTCAGGGTGACGCCCGGGGTGGCCCGATCGAACAGCGGCGCGCCCACCCAGTCCTCCAGGGCCCGCACCCGGCGGCTGAAGGCGGGCTGGGTCACATGCCGGTTCTCGGCCGCCCGCGAGAAGTTCCCCGTCTCGGCCAGGGCGACGAAATCTTCGAGCCAGATCAATTCCATAGATGATGCCTGTTGCGCATAGCGATCGCCGAGAACGGCATTGGCTCGCGGTTTTCCGCTTGCCTAGGGTCCAGTCACCAACTGGAGAACACCGTGCGTATCCTCGACATCCGCGAGAAGACCGTTTCCATCGCCTCGCCGATCGCCAATGCCTATATCGACTTCTCGAAGATGACTTGCTCGGTCGTCGCCGTCATCACCGATGTGGTGCGCGATGGCAAGCCGGTGATCGGCTACGGCTTCAATTCCAACGGCCGGTACGGCCAGGGCGCCCTGATGCGCGAGCGCTTCCTGCCGCGCCTGGCCGAGGCCGCGCCGGACAGCCTGATCGACCAGGACAACGACAACCTCGACCCGTTCGCCATCTGGAAGACCCTGATGACGAACGAGAAGCCCGGCGGGCACGGCGAGCGCTCGGTCGCCGTCGGCACGCTGGACATGGCCGTCTGGGACGCCGTGGCCAAGATCGCCGGCAAGCCCCTCTACCGCCTGCTGGCCGACCGCTATCGCGGCGGCCAGGCCGACGACGAGGTCTGGGTCTACGCCGCCGGCGGCTACTACTATCCGGGCAAGGACGACGCCCAGCTGCAGGCCGAGATGCGCAGCTATCGCGACCGCGGCTACAAGGTCGTGAAGATGAAGATCGGCGGCGCGTCGCTGGACGTCGACCTGCGCCGCATCGAGTCGGTGCTGGAGATCGTCGGCGACGGCCAGAACCTGGCGGTCGACGCCAACGGCCGCTTCGACCTGGAGACCGGCCTGGCCTACGCCGAGGCCCTGAAGCCCTACAACCTGTTCTGGTACGAGGAAGTGGGCGACCCGCTGGACTACGCCCTGCAGGCCGAGCTCTCGAAGCACTACGAGCTGCCCATGGCCACCGGCGAGAACCTGTTCTCGCACCAGGACGCCCGCAACCTGCTGCGCCACGGCGGCATGCGCCCCGACCGCGACTACCTGCAGTTCGACTGCGCGCTGTCATACGGCCTTGTCGAATATCTGCGAACGCTCGAGGTCCTCGACCAGAACGGCTGGTCGTCGCGTCGGATCGTGCCGCACGGGGGGCACCAGATGTCGCTGAACATCGCCGCCGGCCTGCACCTAGGCGGCAACGAGTCCTATCCGGACGTCTTCAAGCCGTTCGGCGGCTTCGCGGACGGCATCGCGGTCGAGAACGGCTATGTCGGCCTGCCCGACGTGCCGGGCGTCGGCTTCGAGGCCAAGTCGGAGCTGATCGCCCTGATGCGGACCCTGACCGAGGACGTGACCCTGGCCAGCATCAAGGCCGCCTAGAACACCGCACGACCAGAAGACCCGGCGGTCCAACGCCGGGCTTCCTTCAAGGGGAAACGACCATTCCGACGCTCAAGAGACTGCTCTCCCAGATCTACGTCCAGGTGCTGATCGCCATCGTGATCGGCGCTCTCGTCGGTCTGTGGTTCCCCCACGTCGGGACGGCGCTGAAACCCCTGGCCGACGGCTTCATCAAGCTGATCAAGATGCTGCTGGCGCCGATCATCTTCGGCACCGTGGTGGTCGGCATGGCCAAGATGGGCGATCTCAAGGAGGTGGGCCGCATCGGCGTCAAGGCGCTGGTCTATTTCGAGGTGCTGTCGACCATCGCCCTGATCATCGGGCTGATCGTCGTCAACCTGCTCAAGCCCGGCGCGGGCATGAACATCGACGCGTCCAACCTCGACGGCCACGCCCTGGCCAGCTTCACCGAGGCGGCCAAGGAACAGGGCGTCGTGCCGTTCCTAATGGACATCATCCCCACCACCCTGGTCGACGCCTTCGCCAAGGGCGCGATGCTGCAGGTCATCCTGCTGTCGGTCCTGATCGGGGCCGGGATCAGCCAGATGGGCGCGCGCGCCAAGCCGCTGGTCGAGATGCTGGACCTGTTCCTGGAGGCGATCTTCAAGGTCGTGGGGATGGTCATGCGCCTGGCCCCGCTGGGCGCCGGCGCGGGCGTGGCCTTCACCATCGGCAAGTACGGCATCGGCACCCTGTGGTCGCTGGCCCACCTGCTGGTCGCCCTCTACGTCACCAGCCTGTTCTTCGTGGTGGTGGTGCTGGGCGGGGTGATGCGAGCCGCCGGCCTGCCGTTCTGGGCCTTCCTGCGCTTTATCCGCGAGGAGATCTTCGTGGTGCTGGGCACCTGCTCGACCGAGGCCGTGCTGCCCCGGCTGATGCAGAAGCTGGAGGACCTGGGCTGCGCCAAGCCGGTGGTCGGGCTGGTCCTGCCGACTGGCTACACCTTCAACGCCGACGGCACCTGCATCTATCTGACCCTGGCCACGGTGTTCGTCGCCCAGGCCACCAACACCCACCTGGGCCTGATGGACCAGCTGGTGATCCTGGCCGTGCTGTTGCTGACCTCCAAGGGTTCGGCCGGCGTGGCCGGCGCGGGCTTCATCACCCTGGCCGCCACCCTGTCGACCCTGCACGCCGTGCCGGTCAGCGGCCTGGTCCTGCTGCTGGGCGTCGACCGCTTCCTGAACGAAGCCCGCGCCGTGACCAACCTGATCGGCAACAGCGTCGCCACCGTGGCCATCGCCAAGTGGGACGGCGCCCTGGACATGGACAAGGCCCGCGAAACCCTCGCCGGCCGAAACAAACCTGCAACGTCTTGAAATTAGCGTGGCCCTGAATGACACCGGTTTCCAAAACAAGACTCGATACGAGCGTTTCTAGGGAGGGGCGAGTGGCCCGCGTAAACCAGACCCTCCGGGCCGCCCTGTTACTGTCGGCCGCGCTGACGGCCGTTCCGGCCTTCGCCCACGCCGCTGACGCCCAGCAAAGCGATGGGGGCCTGCTGTTCCACCTGACCGGCGACAAAGGCCTGACCGCCGACGTCGCGGGCGGCGTGGCCGTCCCCAACTTCGCCGACAAGGTCAAGATCCAGAAGGACCCGGTCCACGGGCCCTATATCGAGGCGTCCGGCGACGAGACGCTCAGCTGGATGGCCCCGGGCAACATCTACGCCCAGCGCGGCACGCTCAGCTTCTACTGGCGGGCCCGCGAGCCGGTCGGGACCACGCCCTTCCCGCTGTTCCGCGTCGGCTACGCCGACCACACCAGCTGGGACATGGCCTGGCTGCGCATCGACTGGAACGGCAAGGGCTTCGACGCCTTCGTCACCGACGACAACCTCGCGCGGGTGCGGGTCAGCACCACCGCCGAGGCGCCCAAGGCCGACCGGTGGATCCTGGTCACCTTCACCTGGGACGAGGCCAAGGGCATCGCCCTCTACATCGACGGCAAGCCGGTGGCCTCCAAGGCCCAGGCCGCGGCCCTGGACGCGGGGCTGGACCAGTTCGGCCCGCACAGCCGGGTGATCTCGCCCCACCAGGTGCAGAGCGCCTACCAGTTCATCCGCGGCGGCGACGTCGACGACATCCGCGTCTACGACCACGCCCTGGACGACGCCGCCGTCGCCGGCCTGGCCGCCGGCAAGGACCCCGCCCCGGCCGCCGCCCCGGCGACCACCGACGCCAAGACCTGGCTCTACCGCTACGGCTGGAACCGCCCGGCCGACCCGCCGCCCTACCTGGCCGACGCCCGGACCACGATCCGCAAGGTCGAGTTCACCGACCAGTACGACATCAAGGAGCGCATGAGCCTGGGCTCGGACGGCATCCCCGAGACCACCTGGCCCGGCGTCTACAACCGCTCGAAACTGCCCGGCCGCCACGACTATTTCGAGCTGCCGGACTGGAACGTCTATGTGGAGGGCGGCAAGGCCGTCACCTTCACCCTGCCGGACGAGCCCTATAACCGGCTGGAGTTCCAGGGCGCGGCCTACGGGTCCCTGACCACCATCGACGCGGCCGGCAAGGAGACCCCGCTGGCCAAGCGGCCCAAGGGCGAACTGCGCACCTTCAACCAGTTCGCAGCCCTGAAGGGCGGCAAGCTGCGGTTCGACAACGTGGTGCAGGAAACCCCGATCCAGGAGCTGGGGGCCTACAACGTCAGCGCCGCCGCCGAGCCGGACGAGTTCACCCTGAGCTACGTCGTGCGCCCGGGCGCCGACCCGGCCACCTACCCGACGCTGGACGAGCTCTCGACCTTCGTGAAGGGCCGGTACGCGGCCGGCGAGCGGACCACCGTGGCCGCCCTGCCCGCCGGCGCCCCGCTCAAGGCTCGGGCCGACGTCGCCGGCCCGAGCCAGCCGATCGTCCACATCCTGATCCCCGCCGACTTCCGGCTGGGCCGCCCCGGCGGTCCGGTGGGCAAGTTCGAGTACGGCTGGCAAGGCGCCGACGTCGGCCTGGACGGCGTGGCGATCGACATCCCCGCCCTGAACGTCAAGGCCACCCACGGCGGCCTGTTCCCGCTGAACATCAAGGTCAAGGACCCGCTATGGCCGGGCCGCGACCTGCTGGACGTCAACGTCTCGGTCAAGCCGGGCGAGGCCCGCACGGTGTTCCTCGACACCCGCGACCGCATCCTGCCCGCCGGCAAGAGCCTGTATCTGAGCATCGCCGGCGCGGGTTCGGACTTCGACGCCAAGTCGCTGGACGGCATGGCCGTGCGCCTGAAGTTCAAGCCGGCCGACGACGCCAAGGCCGAGCACGTCGCCGACCGTCTGGCCCAGGCCCGCGACAACCTGGCCTTCCTGGTGGAGGAGCACGACGTCTCCAAACGCCTGGCCCGCTACGCCCGCCTGGACCTGGAGCTGTCGGACCTGCTGAAGGTCGACCCCAAGAACCCGCACGGCCGCGAGATGTGGTTCGAGCTCAATCCCGAGCAGCCGGGTCCGGCCGTCACCCTGCCGACCGCCCCGGCCGGCGTGCCCAAGTGGGCCTTCCTGCAGGTCGAGGACCTCAAGCGGGTCCGCAAGTTCATCGAGTGGTGGATCGACAACCGCCAGTCGCCCTACGGCGACTTCGGCGGCGGCATCTCGGACGACAACGACCTGACCCACCAGTGGCCGCCCCTGGCCCTGATGGGCGACATCCCGGACAAGACCACCGCGTCGCTGAACGCCCTGCTCGACGCGGCCTACAAGAACGACATGATGCCGCTGGGCCTGGGCAAGATCAAAACCGACGAGCTGCACTCGTACGAGGAGGCGATCAACCTCAAGGCCGAGGCCATGTACACCAGCTTCGGCGATCCCAAGATCGTCGAGCGGCTGATGGAGACGGCCCGCGCCTATCCCACCGTGATGCACAAGGCCGAGGACGGCCACGTGCACGCCGTCAGCCGGTTCTTCTCGGCCACCGACGTCTCGCGCGACGGCCCCTGGGGCTGGTCGCACCCCTACTCGTACCTGATCCTGCACCCCGGCATCGTGCTGGCCGACTTCAACGGCGATCCGACCATCAAGAAGCTGATCGTCGACCTGGCCGACGGCCACCTGGCGCACGGCAAGCAGGACCCGGACGGGACCTGGCGCTTCCCCGAGGACATCCACGCCGCCACCGGCCAGTCGCGCGGCGAACTGGTCGGCAAGGGCCGCGGCAACGTCTCGGCCATGCAGCTGTTCTGGGCCGCCTGGCGCTGGACCGGCGACGACAAGTACCTGCGTCCGCTGCAGGGCGAGATGGCCCGCACCGGCCTGAAGGGCGTCGACGAGCTCAACAGCGACGTGATCGACATGCTGGGCCTGCGCGACGCCCAGACCCCGGGCCTGAAGGCGGCGATCGCCAAGGGCGCCGACGATCCGTTCCTGCTGTACGAGGCCTGGCGCTCGACCGGCGACACCGCCTATCTCGAAAAGGCCTATGGCGACGAGATCGTCACCGCCGAACAGCGGATGTGGATGGTCACCGAGGCCCACTGGTGGTCGGACCGCGTGGAGCTGTCCAGCGCCGTCCTGCAGCGCTCGCGCCTGGGCGCCATGGCCCTGGCCCGCAACCAGATGTTCCCCGGCGCCCTGGTCAGCTGGCGGTTCGACACCCCGACCGCGGCCGAGGACGTCGGCATCCTGGTCACCGGCGGACAGAAAAGCTTCAAGGTCACCGGCTACAACCTGACCGCCCAGCCGATTCACGCGGTGATGACCGGATGGGACGTCGCCGCCGGCCGGTGGTCGGTGACGCGGGCCGTGGAAGGCGCGAGCGATCCGGCCGCTTCGGTGGCCCTCGAGCGCACCGTCGGCCTCGACATGACCTTCGCACCGGGCAAGACCACGACCTGGGAGTTCGCCCTGCAGACCCCCGCCGCCACGCCCGTCACCGACCGTCCCGACCTCGGGATCGGCCGCGACGACGTCAAGGCCGGCAAGTCGGGCCTGACCATCACCGTGCACAGCCTGGGCGCCAAGCCGGCTCCGGCCTCGGTGGTCGTGGTGGAGGACGCCTCGGGCAAGGAGCTGGCCCGGACCACCACCCCGGTCCTGCCCGCCCCGCTCGACCTGAAGCCCAAGACCGTTCAGGTCTCGCTCAAGGCCGGCTGGAAGACCGGCTACCGGGTCCGCATCCTCACCCCGGCCGACGCACCGGAAATCACCCAGCTCAACAACACCGTCATCGCCCCTTGATCCAACTTGGAGACCCCGGAGCGGACGCGCTCCGGGGGCGTTACCCTGCCCATGGCCGAAACCCTCACCGTACCCCGCGACATCGTCCAACGCCTGCGCGCCCGGCTGCCCGCCGTGACGCGCGAGCATCTGTTCGACTGCTATGCGATCAGCGAAACCACCTGGACCAAGCTGCGCGACGGCAAGCCGATCAAGCGTTCGACGCTAGAGCGCATCCTCCAGCGCTACGAACGGTTGATGTCGCTCGCGGCGTGATGCCGGACCGGCATCGCGACGTTCCGGAACGGCATTGGCGGCGCGCCGCCGGGAGCTCCTAGTCTCCTGGCGGGACGAGGTTCCGCCGCCGCTCCGAATGACCGGACCGAGCGCCGCCCCTTCCCGAAAACAGGACCGAACAGGGTCCGGACTAAAGTCCCGTCGGGAGGGAAGATACATGTCTACAGTTCAACGCCGCGTCTGGTTGGCGAGCGCGTCCATGGCCGCTGTCTGCTTCGGCCTCGCCGCCACCCCCGCCGCCGCGCGGCAGGCCGCGCCGGCCGCCGCCGATGATCAGACCTCGGTGGAAGAAGTGGTCGTCACCGGCTTCCGCTCCAGCCTGGCCAAGGCGCTGAACGTCAAGCGCGAGGAGTCGGCCGCCGTCGACTCCATCCTGGCCGAGGACATCGGCAAGTTCCCCGACCTGAACCTCTCGGAATCCATCCAGCGCATCCCCGGCGTCGCCCTGGCGCGCGACGGCGGCGAGGGCCGCCAGATCTCGGTGCGGGGCCTGGGTCCCCAGTTCACCCGCGTGCGCATCAACGGCATGGAAGCCCTGACCACCGCGGGCGGCTCGGACGCCGGCGGCGGCACCAACCGCGGCCGCTCGTTCGACTTCAACGTCTTCGCCTCGGACCTGTTCAGCGCCATCACCGTGCGCAAGACCGCCGAGGCGGCCATCGAGGAAGGCTCGCTGGGCGCCACGGTCGACCTGCGCACCGCCCGCCCCTTCGACTATCACGGCTTCAAGATGGCCGGCTCGGTGCAGGGCAGCTACAACGACCTGGCCAAGTCGACCAATCCGCGCGGCGCCTTCATGATCTCCAACACGTGGAAGGACGACACCTTCGGCGCGTTGCTGTCGGTCGCCTACACCAAGCGCCAGCTGGACGACAACGGCTCCTCGACCGTGCGCTGGGCCACCGGCAACGCCTTCAGCCCGGGCTTCGACGCCCTGCCCAACGGCGCGGGCCTGCCGACCACGGTCAACCCGGCCGCCGCCGCCAACAACGCCGCCTTCCACCCGCGCTTCCCGCGATACGACAACTACACCGACGACCAGAAGCGCCTGGGCGGCACCCTGTCGCTGCAGTGGCGGCCCACTGACAAGACCCTGCTGAGCTTCGACGCCCTCTACGCCGACTTCAAGGGCACGCGCGAGGAGCAGTACCTGGAGGCGCCGTCGTTCAGCGTCGGCGGGGCCTGCACGGCCGCCAACGTCGCCACCTCGTGCGGCATCGCCCAGACCCACGTGGTCTCGTCGACGATCGACAGCAACAACACCATGATCGCCGGCAAGTTCGACAACGTCGACCTGCGGGTCGAGAACCGCTTCGACGAGCTGGACACCAAGTTCACCCAGTTCGGCGTGAACCTCGAGCAGAACATCACCGACGACATCAAGATCACCGGCCTGCTCGGCCACTCCAAGTCCGACCACCAGAACCCGATCCAGACGACCGTCCAGTTCGACCAGTTCAACGTCCAGGGCTATTCCTACGACTACAGCGACGGCAACCTGCCCAAGATCGACTACGGCAGCGCGGCCCTGACCGACCCCACCAAGTGGGTGCTGACCCAGATCCGCGAGCGCCCGCAGTCGGCGGTCAACACCTATGACGTCGCCCAGTTGGACGGCGAATGGGCCAATCTCGGCATCTTCAAGCTGAGCGCCGGCGGCTCGTACAAGGAATACAAGTTCGACACCACCGAGGTGCGCCGCTCGAACGGCACCAGCACCAATATCGAGCCCACCGTGCCGGCCGCCCTGGTGGCGATCGACCGCTCGACCTACGGCAAGATCGCCAACTTCGCCGGCGTCGACGTGCTGATCCCCGACGTCCAGAAGGCCGCCTCGGTGCTCAGCCTCTACGACCAGACCGCCTATGGCGGCACGTTCAAGCTGGGCAAGGAGCCGGCGCTGGGCAACAACCGCGGCGTCGAGGAAAAGGACCTGGGCGGCTACGTCCAGGCCGACTTCAACACCGAGGTCGCCGGCCATCCCCTGCGCGGCAACTTCGGCGTCCGGTACGTCAAGACCAAGCAGAACTCGAACGGCTACACCTATGTCAGCGGCGCGCCGGTGGCGATCGAGGCGTCGCGCGAATACAGCGACACCCTGCCGTCGATGAACGTGGTCTACGAGCCGATGGACAACTTCCTGATCCGCTTCGGCGCGGCCAAGGTGATGTCGCGGCCGGACCTGGGCAGCCTGACGCCGGGCGCGACGATCAGCGTCTCGGGCGCGGGCCGCAGCGTCAGCGCCGGCAACCCCAACCTCGACCCGTTCCGGGCCAAGGCCTACGACCTGTCGTTCGAATGGTACTTCCAGCAGTCGGGCCTGCTGTCGCTGGCGCTGTTCAAGAAGGAGATCGGCAGCTTCGTCCAGACGCTGCAGACCAACTCGACCTTCACCGGCAACCCATTCGGCCTGCCCGACAGCGTGGCCATCGCCGCCTGCGGCACGACCAACGGCTGCAGCGTGGACGCCCAGTGGCAGTTCACCGCCCCCAGCAACACCCCCGGCGGCGACCTGACCGGCTACGAGATCAACTACCAGCAGCCGCTGACCTTCCTGCCGGGCTTCCTCAGCCACACCGGCGTGCTGCTGAACTACACGCACGTCAAATCGTCGATCAACTACCTGAACGGCGCCGGCGCGGTGGTGGCCACGGCCAACCTGACGGGCCTGTCGCCCAGCTCGTACAACGCCACGATCTACTACGAGGACAGCAAATGGAGCGCCCGGGCCTCGGTGGCCTATCGTGACAGCTACCTGACCCGCGTCCCAGGTTCGGAAGCCGGCACCAACGCCGACGGCACCAACGAGACGCTGAACGTCGACGCCTCGCTGCAGTACACGATCAACGACCACTTCAAGCTCACCTTCGAAGGGGTGAACCTGACCGACGAGTACCAGGACCAGTTCAACGACTCCGTCGCCGACCGGAGCTCGTTCTACCACCACACGGGTCGCGAGTTCATTCTGGGCGTTCGCTACACCTACTAGTCCCGGATGAAGCGATGGCGCGGTGGATTTGTCCCCGCCGCGCGCATCGACAGCAGAGGCGCGCGAACGTCCCTCCCGGCGTTCGCGCGCTTTGCCGTTCGCCGCAACTGGCGCGCCGCGCGCCGAACCGTCAGGATCTTCCGCATGCCCGTCCGCCCGCTCCTCGCCGCCGTCCTGGCCCTGACCCTGGCCCAGACCCTGGCCGGAACGGGCCACGCCCAGATCGCGGTCTCGGCCAACGACGGCAAGCAGGTGCTGGACGACGGCGCCCAGGTGGTCCCGGCCCATCCGCGTCCGGACTCGGTGTCGCTGATCGACCTGTCGGCCTCGCCGCCCCGGATCGTCGGCGAGGTGGCCGCGCCGACCAGCGTCATCGGCCCGCCGTCCAGCGTCGCGGTGGCCCCGGACGGGTCGTTCGCCCTGGTCACCTCGGCCCGCAGGATCGACCCGGCCGACCCGACCCGGATCGTTCCCGACGACCTGGTCAGCATCATTGACCTGAAGACCCTGAAGGTCACCGCCACCCTGCACGCCGGGGCCGGGGCCTCGGGGGTGTCGATCAACCGCGCCGGGACCCTGGCCATGGTCGCCAACCGCGCCGAGGGCACGGTCAGCGTCTTCACCCTGGCGGACGGCGTCGCCGCGCCGGCCGGCAAGGTCAAGGTGGGCGACCCGGACTCCTCGCCGGCCATGCCGATCTTCTTCGACGGCGACCGCCGGGCGCTGGTCTCGCGCGACCACGACCACAGGATCGTCCAGCTGGCCGTCGACGGCGCGAAGGTGACCCTGACGTCCGTGAGCCTGGCGGCCGGGCTGCGGCCCTACCAGATCGACACCGACGGGCCGCGCCGCTTCGCGGTGTCGGGCAACATCGGCGGCGGCGGCCGCGACGTCGACACCATCAGCCTGATCGACCTGGCCCCGCCCGTCCCCGTCGTCGTCGACACCGTGTCGGTGGGCCTGACGCCCGAGGGGCTGAAGATGTCGCCCGACGGCCGTTACGTGGCCGTCAACGTCAACGAGGGCTCCAACCTCTCGACCAAGGCGCCCGGCTATCACCTCCAGGGCCTGGTCCAGGTCTGGCGGATCGACGGCCGACGGCTGGTCAAGGTGGCCCAGGCCCCGGTCGGCGCCTGGGGCCAGGGCGTGGCCTGGTCGCGCGATTCCCGGCGTCTTCTGGTCCAGTGCATGGTCGGCCAGACGGTCGAATCCTTCGCCTTCGACGGCCGGAAACTGCGTCACGAAGCGACCCTGGCCCTGCCCGCCGGCCCCGCCGCGATCCGCACCGCCGAACCCTAGCCGGGCGGTTCCCTCGGCGATTCTCGCGGATTCGCCTGTCGCCTTCGCACCCGCACAATCGGCCCGCCCTGCCGCCGGCGCCGAGATTTCCACAGCGATCAGCGCCGCCGAGCTCCTTTAAGGGGTTGATATGGCGGGGATTCTCCGCAAGCTGACGCCTGCCCGCCTTCGTCGGATCGGCGCGTTAACCCTTGTTCTCAACATGAGGTGACAAAGCGCGTTTGGCCCGGCAGGGTTGGGTCTCTTTTGATTCCCAGCAGATGAGCTGATTTATGAACGTTTCGGATCTGGTCGACGCCGCCGTGGCCGCCGACGACAAGCTGACCAAGGCTCAAGCCAAGGCCATCATCGACGGCGTCTTCAAGTCGCTGACGACCGCCGCCGTGAAGGGCGAAGAAGTCTCGATCCCGGGCTTCGGCAAGTTCAAGGTCCAGGCCAAGCCGGCCCGCACCGGCCGCAACCCCTCGACCGGCGCCGCGATCGAAATCGCCGCCAGCAAGAAGGTCGCCTTCACGCCGGCCAAGCAACTGAAGGACGCCGTCAACGGCTAATCCCTCGGCGAGCGGCCGGCCTCACCGCCGGCCGCTCATCCCGGCCTTCAAGCGACACGGCTGAAGCGCCCGCCCGTCGGCTCGCCCCACCCGGTCGAACGACGCGGCTCTTCCGGACAGCCCCTGGCGTCCGACGCGGCGGCTCCGCCCCGCGCTCCTCTCCAAGATATCCAGACCTGCAGCGGCCCTCTTACGAAGGCTCGGACGTCCGCGTCCGGCCCGACGAGCGCCGGAACAGCCGCCGCACCGCCGCGGCGTGGCTGCGGCCCACCGCCGGCCGGGCGCCGGTCGACAGCACCGCCGTCAGCCCGCCGCCGGGACGCGGCGCCAGCTGGGCCACCCGATCGCGCTGGACCACCGCCGACCGATGGATGCGCACGAAGGCCTCGGGGTCCAGCCGCTCGACTAGGTTGCGGATCGAGTCCCGGACCAGATAGCTTCGCGCGCCCACGTGCAGGCGGACATAGTCGCGCTCGGCCTCGATCCAGTCGAGGTCGCGCACCAGCACCCGCTGGGCCCCGCCCCGGCCGTCGATCCACAGCTCGGTCTCGAAGCGGCTGTCGGCGGCGCGCCCGCCTTCTCTCAGGTCCTGGACGATGGCCCGCAGCTCGCCGATCCGCTGCTCGGCCTCGCGCGCCCGGATCTGCGCCCGGGCCCGGGCCAGGGCCTCGGCCACCCGCGCCCCGTCGAAGGGCTTGAGCAGGTAGTCCACGGCCGCCAGGTCGAAGGCCTGGATGGCGTAGCGGTCGAAGGCGGTGGCGAAGATCACCACCGGGCCTTCTGGTCCGGCCAGGGCGCGGGCCACGCTGACCCCGTCGCGGCCCGGCATCTTGATGTCGATGATCACCACCTGGGCGGCGGTCTCGCGCGCCAGGGCCAGAGCCTGGTCGCCGTCGCTGGCCGTCGCCACGATCCGCACGCCCTCGACCTCGCCCGTCAGGCGGCGCAGGCGGCGCAGCGCCAGCGGCTCGTCGTCGGCCAGCAGGACGGTCAGGGCCTCGTCGCTCATCCCCGCTTCCTCATGCGCGCTCCACCGGCAGGTCCAGGCGCACCTGGAAGCCCCGGGGCTCGCGCGCGCCGCAGGTCAAGCGGGCGCGCTCGCCGTAGCGGGTCTCCAGGCGGCGGCGGACGTTCTCCAGCCCCACGCCCAGCCCGGGCGGCGCCCCGACCCCGCCGACGCCGTCGTCGGTGACGGTGACCGACATCATGGCGTCGCGCTCGGCCGCCACCACGACCTCGATGACCAGCGGCTCGCTGCTGCGGGCCAAGCCGTGCTTGACCGCGTTCTCGATGATCGGCTGCAGGATCAGGTTGGGGACCAGGGCGTCGGTCAGGGCCCTGGGCGCGCGCTCCACATAGCGCAGCCGGTCGCCGAACCGGATCTGCTCGATGGCCACGTACTGGCGCTCGCCGTCAAGTTCCTCGGCCAGGGTGACCATCTCGCGCACGTCGCGCTCCAGCGAGCGGCGCAGGAAGCCCGACAGGCCCAGGATCATCTGCTCGGCCCGGTCGTTCTGACGCTCCATCACCAGGGTCGCCAGGGCGTTGAGGGTGTTGAACAGGAAGTGCGGGCTGATCTGGTAGCGCAGCATGCGGTTCTGGGTCTCGGTGGCCAGCACCCGCGCCGCCTCCAGCTTGAACCGCGCCTCGCGCGCGGCCAGGTCGGCGTGGACGGCCGTGAAGATCGCCGCCCAGGCCGCGAAGAACCAGAACACCGTCCGGCCGATCAGCATCACGCCCCAGAAGGTCGAGTCCGGCCAGCGCGGCAGGATCTCGCAATAGATCACGTAGTCGACCACGCCGAAGACCAGCGCGCCGATCAGAGACAGGCCGGCGATCAGGGCCAGGCGCAGGCTGAACGGCCAGGGCGTCGAGCGCAGCAGCAGCGGCCGCATGGCCAGGCACATCAAGGCGCCGAACACACAGATGATCGCGCGCCGGACCGAGCCGTCCCAGAAGTGCGGGGCCTTGGCCGTGACCCAGCTGAGGGTCAGGGCGGCGTACGCCAGCAGCCAGACCCCCGCCGTGGCGATCAGGATGGTCCGGGACTGCTGCTGCGCGGCCGGCGTCGACGTCATGGTCCATTGTCGCCGCTGGGCGGCCCCGCGCAAAGCGCCGTTCGCAGACGGAGCGGCGCCGTTGGCAGACGATCCCGCCGCTGGCAGCAGGACGCCGACCGTTGGTCTCCCGACGCCTGACACCGCGGCCCCGGCTGGCAAGATCGACGGGCAAGAGTCGATGCTTACGGAGAGGGCTCAGATGACCGCGCGCTCCAAGGACATCCCGATGCTGACCCTGCGGGCGCAGATCACCATCGAGGTCTCCGCGCTGGACTATGTCGAGGCGGCCGAGCACCAGCGGCGGGCGCAAGCCCTGCTGGAGGTCGTCCGCGCCGAATACGCCACGGCCGCCTTCACCTTCCACCACCTGCGGCCCCGGCTGAACGGCGAGGTCAAGGCCGGCGAGACCGCCGCGCCGCGCCGCTACAGGACCCGTCCCAGCCTCCTGGCGGTCTATCATGACGGCTGAGGTCGTCCGCATCCGCCGCCGCGACGCCGTGCTGGCGGCGCTGGAGACCTTCCGGCGAATCCATCCCGCCATCAGCCTGACCAGCGTGCGGGCCTTCCTCTATGTCGCCGAGAACCCCGGCATCAACGTCACCGAACTGGGCCTGGCCTGCGGCCTGACCGACGCCGGGGCCTCCCGCGTTGCCCGCGCCCTGGCCGGGCCCCGGATCGACCGGCCGCTGCCGCCGTCGCTGGACCTGCTGGACTGCGTGGTCGGCGTCGAGGACCCGCGCGAGCGCCGGCTGTGGCTGTCGCCGCGCGGCCAGGCCCTGGCCGCCCGCATCGAGCAGCTGATCGCCGCCCAGACCCCGATCGCCGCCGCGCCGGACCCGGCGCCCGCCGACGTCCGCGCGACGCCCGACGCCGCCCTTCATCGCGCCACGCGCCCCAACTGAGATCGACCATGGCCCTGTCCCCTTCCCCGTCCCGTTCCGCGCGTGAGATCAGCCCCGGCCTGGCCGTCGTGGCCGGCGGCGTGACGGCCGCATTGCTGGACATCACCTACGCCTTCACCTTCTTCGGCCTGACCCGCGGGACCGGCCCCGAGAAGATCCTGCAATCGATCGCCAGCGGCGTGCTGGGCAAGGCCGCCTACGCGGGCGGCGCGGCCGCCGCGGCCCTGGGCGGGGCCCTGCACGTCGGCATCGCCCTGGTCATGGCCCTGGTCTATGTCGCGGCCAGCCGCGCCCTGCCCGCCCTCAACCGCCGCCCCTGGCTGTGGGGACCGCTGTACGGGATCGGCTGCTACGTCGTGATGAATTACGTGGTCCTGCTGCTGCGGTTCGGCCCCCGCCCCCCGCCGCACCTCGACGTGCTGATCGGCGGCCTGACCATCCACATGTTCGGGGTGGGCCTGCCCATCGCCCTGTTCGCGGCCCGCGCGGCCTGGCGCGGCCCCTCGATCCCGACCACCGTCCAAGTCCCCGCGGCCTGAACCAGGACCTCCGCCGAAAGAACACCCGCGCCGGCGTCGCCGGCGCGGGCTTTCGTGCGTGAACAATATTCACACATCATATACAGAATAAGATAAATACACTTACGGCCCTGTACACAAATTCAACCGTGTCAGTATCGCGACAACATTTCAGTATTTTAATAATCAACCCGCGATCTATTGACCCCGACGACCGTAATTCGCTGTCTGAGATAACGCGAAATCTCTTCGCGCTCACACACAGGGGGTTACATGTCCACCCATTCGAGTTCGCAACTTCGACGATCCGCCACCCGGCGCGGACGGCTGCTGGCCACGACCATGGCGGCCGGCCTGGCCTCGGCCGCACCGCTCGCCTCCTTCTTGGGGCTGGCGATCCTGGCCGGCCTGGCGCCGCACCAGGCCCTGGCCCAGGACTACAGCTCGGGCGCCCTGGCCGGCACGGTCACCGACGCTTCCGGGACGCCCGTGGCCGGCGCCGCGATCAAGGTCAAGTCGCTGGCCCAGGGCTTCGAACGCGACCTGGTCACCGACGCCGACGGCCGGTTCCGCATCGCCCTGATCCCGTCGGGCGCCTATGCCGTGTCGATCAGCAAGGCCGGCTACCAGCCGGTCAACGACTCCAACGTCCGCGTCACCGTCGGCTCGACGGCCAATTTCGGCTTCACGATCAACGAGGAAGGCGCGAGCGTCTCCGAGGTGGTGGTCACGGGCACGGCCAATCCGCAGCTGGACTTCGCGGGCACCACGACCGGCCTGGTGGTCGATGTCGAGACCCTGACCAAGCAGGTGCCCATCGCCCGCAACGTCACCTCGCTGGTGCTGCTGGCCCCGTCGGCCATCCCCGCCGACTCCGCCACCAACTTCGTCGTCCAGGGCCAGTCCCAACCGGCGGTGGGCGGCGCCTCGGTCGGCGAGAACGTCTTCTATATCAACGGCTTGAACATCACCAACTTCGTCAACGGCATCGGCGCGGCCGTGGTGCCGTTCGAGTTCTACAAGTCGGTCGAGGTCAAGACCGGCGGCTATCCCGCCGAGTTCGGCCGCGGCACCGGCGCGATGGTCAACGCCGTGACCAAGTCGGGCTCCAACGACTTCACCTTCGCCCTGCATGGCAGCTACGAGCCCGACAAGTGGCGCGAGCAGATGCCCAACACCACCATCTCGCGGAACTCGCTGGCCCACCGCACCGACAACAGCCTGACGGTCGAGGCCGGCGGCCCGATCATCCGCGACCGTCTGTTCTTCTACGGCCTGGCCACCTTCCAGGACCTGAAGGTGGAGAACGGGACCAACAACCCCAACCCCGCGCCCGGCGTCACCCGCGCCAGCGTCACCAAGGACCGCACGGCCGATCCGTTCTACGCCTTCAAGCTGGACGCCTACGTCACCAGCCGCCAGCACCTGGAGTTCACCTATTTCGACACCAGCCGGAAGCGCAAGCGCGACACCTACCAGTACCTGCTGGCCAACGACCAGGTCCTGCCCGACCGCTCCAGCGCCGACAGCCTGTACCAGGGCGGCGAGAACTACGTGGCCCGCTACACCGGCACCTTCACCGACTGGCTGACCCTGTCGGCCGCCTATGGCCGCAGCGAGGTCGACAACAAGTCGATCAGCAACCTGCTGACCGAGCCCCTGATCCAGGACAACCGCTCGGGCACGGCCACCACCGTCAGCCGCCAGACCGCCAGTTCGTCGACCGTGCCGTCCCTGGCCAACCGCGAGTTCTACCGGGCCGACGCCGACCTCTATTTCAAGTTCTTCGGCGACCACCACATCCGCGGCGGCTTCGACGAGGAGAAGACCCTGCTGACCCAGTTCACCGTCCGCAACGGCGAGCGCAACTGGATCTACCGCAAGGCCGGGGCCAGCGGGGCCCAGGGCGGCGCGATCGGGCCGAACCAGGAATATGTCGAGATGCGCCGCTTCGAGACCGGCGGCGGCTATTCCGGGCGCAACAGGGCCTACTACATCCAGGACGCCTGGGACGTGACCGGCGACCTGACCCTGAACCTCGGCGTCCGCAAGGACCAGTTCAAGGTGATGAACCCGCTGGGCCAGGCGTTCTCGCAGTTCGACGACGAGATCGCCCTGCGCCTGGGCTTCGCCTACGACCTGTTCGGGAACCGCACCGACAAGCTGTACGGTTCGTACGGGCGCACCTACCTGCCGGTGGCCTCGAACACGGCGTTCCGCGCCGCCTCGCCCGCCATCGACGCCTCGGAGTTCTTCTTCCCGGTCGGCGGGCCGGGCTCGACCTTCACGCTCAATCCTCTGACCGGCAAGCCGATCGGCGGGGTGGGCGTCCAGGCCACGGGCGGCAGCCTGGTGCCCTGCGTGGCCACGGTGAAGAGCATCGCGCCGGTCAACACCCAGGCCTGCGTGATCCGCAACAACGGCCTGGCGCCGGCGCCCGACACCGTCTCGGCCCTGAACCTGAAGTCCACCTATCAAGACGAGTACATCATCGGCTACGAGCACCGGATCGACGCCCTGTGGAAGGTCGGCGTGAACCTGACCTACCGCAACCTGGGCCGGGTCAGCGAGGACACGGTGATGGACCAGGCGATCCGGGTCTGGTGCTCGGCCAACGGCTACGCCCAGACCAACGCCGCCAAGACCGGGTGCACCGACGTCTGGAACGGCTCGCACCAGTTCCTGATCATCAATCCGGGCAGCGACGTGGTGGTCAAGCTGTCCAATCCCCTGCCCGGCGAGACAACCGCCAAGACCATCACCATCAGCGCCCAGCAGATGGCCTTCCCCAAGGCCAAGCGCGAGTATCTGGGGCTGGAGCTGAACTTCGACCGCGAGTTCGACGGCAAGTGGGGCCTGCGCGGCTCGTACGTGCTGTCGGAATCGAAGGGCAATTTCGAAGGGGCGGCCCGCTCGGACAACGGCCAGACCGACGCCGGCATCACCGTCGACTTCGACCGCCTGGCCTATGTCCCCGGCACCTACGGCCTGCTGCCCAACCACCGCGGGCACCAGATCAAGCTGTTCGGCTCCTACGCCGTGCTCGAGGACCTGCTGCTGGGCGGCAATCTCTCGGTCCTGTCGCCACGCAAGTACGGCTGCATCGGCCTGGCGCCGCCCAACGCGGCGCCCGACTGGCAGGAGGCCAACGGCGACGGGGCCAACGCCCGCTTCTGCGGCGGCAAGATCGTCAACCGCGGGACCTCGTTCGACAGCGACTGGATCACCCGGTTCGACGTCTCGCTGCGCTACACCGTGCCGGCCCGCTTCGTGCCGGTCGTACCGGTGGTGGGCAGCAAGACCGACAGCAACCTCGTGCTGCGGGCCGACATCTTCAACCTGTTCAACCTGCAGGGCGGCACCGACTACGACGAGTTCGGCGAGACGGCCGGCGGGCTCTCCAGCCTGACCTACGGCCAGGTCCGGGCCTACCAGACGCCCCGCTCGGTGCGCCTGGGCTTCGACTGGCAGTTCTAGCCTGACGAAGACTTGAACCGAAATCGGGAGGCCGTTTCCGATCCGTCGGAAGCGGCCTCTTGATCTCGCCCGCCGTTTGGCTGACACCGGTTTCCATAACAGCTCGACACGAGCATCCCGGGAAGGAAACCATGGCTGTCGCCGCGTACAGGACCCTGACCCTCGCCACCGCCGCCCTGCTGCTGGCCGCCGGCCCGGCCCTGGCCGCCGAAGCGACCCGCGCCCCGTACGGCGTCACCGCCGCCGGCGCACCGGTCGAGGTGTTCACCCTGAAGAACGACCACGGCATGAGCGTGAAGGTGCTGTCCTACGGCGGCGTCATCACCCAGGTGAACGTCCCCGACCGCGAGGGCCGCGTGCAGAACGTCGTCCTGGAGCTGGCCGACCTGAAGGCCTACGAGACCCGGGCCAATTTCAGCTCGCTGCTGGGCCGCTACGCCAACCGCATCTCGAACGGCGGCTTCACGATCGACGGCGTGCGCCACGACCTGCCCAGCAGCGCCGAGGGCGTCTCCTCGCACGGCGGCCCCACCGGCTTCGCCACGCGGCTGTGGACGGGGACGACGTTCCAGCGCCACGGCGAGGCCGGCGTCACCCTGGCCTACACCGCCGCCGACGGCGAAGGCGGCTATCCAGGAACCCTGAAGGCGACCGTGACCTACACGGTCACCCGCAAGAACGCCTTGCGCATCGACTACCGCGCCGTCACCGACAAGCCGACGGTGATCAACCTCAGCCACCACGCCTATTTCAACCTGGCGAGCGGCGGAAACGTCTACGACCAGACCGTCCAGGTGCTGGCCCAGACCTTCACCCCGATCAACGCCCGCAAGCTGCCGACCGGCGAGATCGCCCCCGTGGCCGGCACGGCCCTGGACCTGCGCAAGCCCACGCGGCTGGGCGACCGGGTCACGGCCGACGATCCGCAGATCAAGTTCGCCAACGGCTTCGACCACAACTTCGTCGTCGACGGCGGGGGGCGCGGCCGGCTGGTCCCGGCCGTGCGGGTGGTCGACGCCGCCAGCGGCCGCACCCTGGAGGCGGCCACCACCCAGCCGGGAGTCCAGCTGTTCACCGCCAACAGCTTCAACGGCGCGCTGAAGCGTCCCGACGGGACCGGCCTCGAAAAGGGCGCGGGCCTGGCGATCGAGACCCAGCACTTCGCCGACAGCCCCAACCACCCGAACTTCCCCTCGACCGTCCTGCGGCCGGGCCAGACGTTCAAGCAGACGACCGAGTTCCGCTTCGGCGTGGTGAAGTAGCGGGGGCCCGTCGCCTCGGGCGGCCTAACGGCTCGCCGTCCTGATCCACACCACGTCGCCACGATCCTCGTCATGCGGCCAGACGGCGTGGCGCAGGCTGCTCCAGGCGGCGGTCATGGCGGCGCAGGTGATCAGGCAGGCGAAGGCCATGCTGCGCAGGGCGGCAAAGGCGGTCATGGGCGGGAAAGTCCTCTACGCGTACTGGCGCGCAGGATCGCCGGGCAGGGTTGCCGCTTGGTTGACTTGACCATGGACGGCGGCGCGGCGGGATGACGCGCCCGCACTTTACTTCCCGCGCGGCGGCTGGTTCACCGGGGCCATGAGCGACTTTCCGATCACGATCTTCCACAATCCCAACTGCGGGACCTCGCGCAACGTGCTGCAGATGATCCGCGACGCCGGCCACGAGCCGTCGATCATCCCGTATCTGAAGCGCCCCTGGACCCGCCAGCAGTTGGCCGAGCTGATGGCCCAGGCGGGCGTGCGGCCGCACGAATGGCTGCGGGTGCGCGGCACGCCGGCCGAGGCCCTGGGCCTGACCGCGCCGGGCGTCACCGACGACCAGATCCTGGACGCCATGGTCGCCGAACCGATCCTGGTCGAGCGTCCGATCGTGGTCACGCCCAAGGGCGTGGTCCTGTGCCGGCCCAAGGAACGGGTGCTGGACCTGCTGTAGGCCTCCGAGGCGCGCTATCCGCCGCGGACCACTTCCGGCAGGGACTTCCCGCTGACGTTCTGGCCCCGGCTGGGATGGCAGGCGTAGCCGGCGACCGCCCTGGCGGTCGCGTCCGTCCGCCTCACGCCTTCCTCGCCGGCCCCGACAGAGACAAAGTCCCGATCGTATCGACGCCAGGACACGACCTGCTCGCCGGTCCGCGAGCAGTCGATCCGCGACGAGACCTCGGTGATCTCCGAACGCCCGTCGGGCCAGACGAAATAGCGGAGCTCGACATTGTCGCCGGTGCGATCGATCGAGTTCAGATCAAGGGCGATGTTCTGCCGGCTGCCAGGCGCTGGGCCGCCGAGGCGGCCGCTCACGGGGCCGGTCGCCAGGACCTGCGGCGGAGAGGCGCCGCCATCCCTTTGGGCGGCCGACGGCGTTTGCTGCGGCATGGGCGTGACCTTGAGCAGGCGCCAGTCCTGCTTGGGCCACTCGCCGGCGAGCGCCGGAGCCGCGAAAGACAGGGCGGCCATGCAGACAAGGATCGACTTCATGCGGACGCCCTTCCTCGGAACGCTACCGGAAGCGTAGAACCTCGACCCTAGGTGGTCAATCGCACCGTCGCGCCCGCTGGGCGGCGCCAAATGGCGGGCGGCCGGATGGCGGGATCGTCCGTGAACGGACGCTGTCGCAAAACTGTCGCCAAACTGTGACAAATGACGGCGGCATGGGACGTACGCTTCGTGCGTTCCCCTTCTTCTCGCCCCCTCGAAAGTAGGAATGTCCCCCATGAAGACCCTGCTCGGAGCCACCGCCGCGCTCGGCCTGCTGGCCGGCGCATCCAGCGCCCACGCCGCCCGCGACTATGTCTGGGCCGCCGGTTCGTCGACCGTGTTCCCGTTCTCCACCCGCACCGCCGAGAACTTCGCCAAGAAGACCGGCAAGAAGTCGCCCAAGATCGAGAGCCTGGGCACCGGCGGCGGCATCAAGATGTTCTGCGGCGGCATGGGCGAGAAGTTCCCCGACATCGCCAACGCCTCGCGGCCGATGAAGAAGTCCGAGTTCGAGGCCTGCAAGGCCAAGGGCGTCAACAACATCGTCGAGCTGAAGATCGGCTTCGACGGCATCGTCGTGGCCATGGACAAGTCCTCGCCCGACTACAGCTTCAAGGTCGAGCACCTGTTCCTGGGCCTGGGCCAGAACGTCCTGCGCGGCGGCCAGTTCGTGGCCAACCCGTACAAGACCTGGAAGGACGTCGGCGCCGGCCTGCCGGCCAACCGCATCCTGGTCTACGGCCCGCCGCCCACCTCGGGCACCCGCGACGCCTTCGTCGAGCTGGCCATCGAGGGCGGCGCCAAGAAATTCCCGACCGCCAAGTCGCTGGCCGAAAGCGACGAGAAGGCCTTCAAGGCCAAGGTCGATCCGCTGCGCACGGACGGCGGCTGGGTCGACGCCGGCGAGAACGACAACGCCATCGTCGGCACCATCGAGAAGACCCCGGGCGCGCTGGGCGTGTTCGGCTACAGCTTCCTCGAAGAGAACGGCAACAAGATCAAGGGCGCGGCCGTCAACGGCGTGAAGCCCTCGGCCCAGACGATCGCCAGCGGCCAGTACCCGCTGTCGCGCTCGCTCTACATCTACGTCAAGAAGGACCAGGTCGGGGTGACCCCGGGCCTGAAGGAGTTCATCGCCGAGTTCGTGTCCGACGCGGCGACCGGCCGTGGCGGCTACCTGCAGGGCCGCGGCCTGATCCCCCTGCCCCCGGCTCAGCACGAGGCCATGAAGGCCGCCGCCGGCAAGCTGCCGCCGATGGCCGCGCCGAAGTCCTAGGGCTTTCGGTTCCCACAAGGGAAAGGCCCCGGAGCGATCCGGGGCCTTTTTCTTTTCGCGTGCAAACGCACCGTCTTGACCTGTCCGCGCGCCGGGCGCTCGATGGCCTCCGGGAACGCGGAGGACATCATGCGAGATCCGATCGAGGAACGCCTGCAGGACCTGGAGCGGCTGGTCCTGAAGCAGGCCGAGCGCATCGACGCGCTGGAAGACGCCCTGGCGGTGATGCACCGCACGGCCGCGCGGGCCTTCCTGACGAACCTGAAGAAGCCCGAGAGCGACGCGGCCTAGTTCGTCGGCTGCTCGCTGCCCGCCCGCGAGGTCATGCCCGCCGCGGCGGCGTCGTCAGCCATCTGGGCGTCGACCGTCGGCTGCTCGGCGGGCGCCGGGGCGACGGCGGCGGGGGCCGGCTGTTCGGGCTTGGGGGCGGTGGCCACCGGGGTCGGACGGGCCGCGGCCGCAGCGGCGGCGGCGTCGTCGGCGGCCGTGCGGATCTCGGTCGGACCTTCTTCGTAGCCGCGATTGAAGTTCATCGAGGAGGCCATCAGCAGCACGCCGGCCGTGGCGATGGCGCCGACCAGGGCTCCCAGGAGAATCCATCCGAACGGGTTGCTGTGACGTTCGGCCTTGGCCATCCGGGCTTTCCTCTGGTGTGCGGCCCTCTTAGGAGCCGACCCAACGCCGGACGGGTCCGACGTCGACGTGGACGAAATTGCTGACGGGGTAATAACCCACGCCACCGCGTCCGAGATCCAGGGCGGCGGCCCGCAGACGATCCAGAGCGACGTCCTCCAGATAGACATCCATGGCCTTGCCGTCCATGTGCAAGCTGCGCTTGGCGACCTGACCGCTGCGTTCATGCAACATGGCGTTGGTCCTGGGCGAGCGGTAGCCGGAGATCACCTGGAAGTGCGACTTGGAACCGGTCTTCTGGTGCAGGTCCGACAGGGTGTCGAACAGCTCGGGGTGCATCGAATAGACGTCGCCGGTGCGGTAGTCGCGCAGCACCTTGTCGAGGGCCTGGACGGCGTCGGGCACGTACTCGCCCTTCTCGAAATAGACCGCCTCGATCTTTTCCTGGGTATGGATGTTGTGCAGCTTCAGCCAGCGGGGCTGGTGACCGGCGGCGCGGGAAACCGGTTGGGCGATCGGGGCGGCCGCGGGAGCGGCGGCGGGAAGCGCGTCGTCGGCCATGCCCTCGGGCAGATCGGACTGGCGCTGCAGCAGGTCGGCGATCGGATCGGAGAACCCCAGTTTCGACTGGGCGAAGGCCGCCATCGGCCCCACCGCGCTCGCCCCGAGCACGCCGAGGCCGAGCCCCAACAGCTTGCGTCGTTCGATCATGGTACGCTTCCCCGGACTGACCTCGCGAGCGCCGGAAGGCCGGGCCGCCGCACTTGGCGACCCTCACGCGAGCACTAAAGCCGACTGAGTCTTTCCAAATTGAAAAGCCCAACGCCGGGGAAGAGGCCTCAGGAGAGCCCGGGGGTCAAGCTGAGCCGGGGCGTGATGCGGCAATACGCTGCACCAGCACGGTGTCCCATCCGTACGGGTCGTCGCGGAAGTTCATCTGCCCGTCCGGGGTCATGTAGGCGGTCCAGTACAGCAGGAAGACCGCTATGGGTTGACCCAGTTGGGCGCGCACCGTCTTGCCCGAGGCGATGGTCGCGTCGACCACGTCCGGCTGCCAGTCCGGATTGGTGGCCAGCAGCTGCTTGGCCAGGGGGATCGGTTTTTCCAGGCGCACGCAGCCGTGGCTGGCCAGGCGGCTGAAGCTGGCGAACTTCGAGCGGCTGGGCGTGTCGTGCAGATAGACGCCGTAGGGGTTGTCGAAGTCGAACTTCACCAGGCCCAGGGCCGCCTTGGGGCCGGCCTTCTGCTGCAGGCGCGAGGTCCCCTCGCCCGTCGAGATGACGATGAAGTCGTTGCGGGCCAGGTAGCCGGGATTGGCCCGCTCCTTGGGCCACAGCTCCTTGGCGGCGATCGAGGACGGCACGTTCCACGGCGGATTGAGCACGATCGAGTGGATCGTCGACTGCAGCATGGGCGTCTCGTCGCCGGGACGGCCCGTCACCGCCCGCATGGTCAGGTTCGGGGCGTCGTCGTGGAAGACGCTCATCACCGCCGCGGCGATGTTGACCTGGATGCGGTCGGACGGCAGCTGCTGGGGCAGCCAGCGCCAGCGCTCCATATTGGCCAGGATCTGGTCGATCCGGCGCTCGACGGGGACGTTCAGGGCCGCCAGGGTGGCCGGGCCGACGGCGCCGTCCGGATTGAGGCCGAAGCGCTTCTGCGCGCGCATCAGGGCCTGCTGCAGGGCCTCGTCGAACACCGGGGCCTTGTCGACGGCCACCGTCGCGTCCTCGACCGCCAAGCGGGCCTCCAAGGCGACGATGCGCGGATCATCCTTGGCGCCCAGCTTCAGCGGCTCACCCGCCGCGATCGGCTTCCAGCCGCCCTTGGCGGCGATGTCGCGATAGGTCGCCAGGCCCTTCCGCAGGGTCTGGTAGCCAGTATAGGGCGGCGGCAGGCTGTCCAGCCACGGGCCCAGGCGATCCTGCTGGACGGCCAGCACGAAGTCGGGACCGGGATCGTAGGGCATGGGGCGCAGGCCCCAGTCCTCGGGGAAGGCGTCCGGCGCCAGACGGCCGGTGCGCACGGCCCGGGCGTAGCGCAGCGTCAGGTCGATCAGCTGGGCCTGGGCGCCCTGGCGGGTCAGGGCGTCGCGGGCGCTCAACAGCGGCAGCAGCGGATCGGGCGCGAAGGCGGCGGGCTCGAAGCCGTGGGTGTAGGCCTGGCCCAGGGTGCGGACCAGCAGGTCGATCTGGTCGGGCCGCAGGGCGACGCTGGTGGGCGGGGTCGGCGCGGGAACCGGCTGCTGCGGCGCCCGCTGCGGAGCCTTCACCACGGGCGGGTTCTGGATCTGCGCGGCGGCCGACGACAGGGTCAGAAAAGAAAGCGCGCCGCCAAGCAGTGCGTCACGTTTGGTCCAGGACTTGATCACCGTCGAAAGGTCTCGTCGCACGCTCGCACGCGGCCAGTCCGCGCACCCTCAGATGGCCGTCACGACCCCGGCGCGTCAACGCCCGTATCGTCTAAGGCGAACGGTTCAGACCGCTTATGGTTCTTTATTTTCCATGCGGAACCTTAACGCCACACCGACGGTTTGATCCGACGTCGGGGCGCATCGCCGCGCCCTTCCAGCGTCAGGATTTCATCGATGAGGATCGCCCAGGTTCCGCCCCTGTACGAAGCTGTGCCGCCACGCTTTTACGGGGGCACCGAGCGGGTCGTGGCCCACCTCACCGACGCCCTGGTCGACCTGGGGCACGACGTGACCCTGTTCGCCTCCGGCGACGCCCGCACCAAGGCCGAGCTGGTCGTCGTGCGCGACCAGGCCATCCGCCTGGACCCCGAGCCGTTGAAGTCCGACCTGGCCGCCCACATGGCCATGCTGGCCGAGGTCCGCCGCCAGGCCCACCGGTTCGACGTGATCCACTTCCACACCGACATGATCCAGTTCCCGATGTTCGAGGACATGGCGGGCAAGACCCTGACCACCCTGCACGGGCGCCTGGACCTGAAGGACCTGCCGGGGGTCTATCGCCGCTGGCCGCAGTTCCCCCTAGTCTCGATCTCGGACGACCAGCGCCAGCCCCTGCCCTTCGCCAACTGGGCCGGCACCGTGCTGCACGGCATGGCCGAAGAGATTTACGATTTCCGCGAGAAATCCGAGGGTTACCTGGCTTTCCTCGGCCGCATCTCGCCCGAGAAGGGGCCGGATCGGGCCATCGCCATCGCCAAGCGCCTGGGCAAGCGGCTGAAGATCGCCGCCAAGATCGACGCGGCCGACCGCGCCTATTTCCACGACGAGATCGAGCACCTGATGGACCATCCGCTGATCGAGTTCGTCGGCGAGATCGGCGACCATCAGAAGTCCGACTTCCTGGGCGGCGCCGACGCCCTGCTGTTCCCCATCGCCTGGCCCGAGCCCTTCGGCCTGGTGATGATCGAGGCCATGGCCTGCGGCACGCCGGTGATCGCCTACGACTGCGGCTCGGTGCCCGAGGTGATCGAGGACGGCCTGACCGGCTTCATCGTCCGGGGCGAGGACGAGGCGGTCGCCGCCCTCGGCCGCCTGGACCGCCTCAACCGCTTCGACATTCGCCGCCGGTTCGAGATCCGGTTCTCGGCGACCGCGATGGCCCGCCGGTACCTGCAGCTCTATGATCGGCTGGAAGAGGCGTCCGCGCCGCCGCGCCTGACGCTGGCTCAAAGCGCCTGACCCTGCCCGGCGCGCCCGCCGCGTCGGAGACATGATCAGGTTTTAGGAATCTGGGGCCCGCCCGCCGCGACCGCGCGGCGCGGCGGGCTTTCGAGGGACCTCAGCGCAAGGGGCCGAAAGATATGGACGATCTCACACCAGGCCCCACGCCGGGCGGCGCCGTCGAACAGGGCGAAACGGGCGAACCGCGCGTTCCCTATCGGCTGTTCGCCCTGAAGGACAAGGACACCTTCCTGGTGGCCGACGCCTTCGGCGACGTGCTGGGCGCGGCCGACGGCCTGTTCCACGACGACACCCGCCTGCTGTCGCGGCTGCGCCTGCTGCTGGGCGGCCGCTCGCCCGCCCTGCTGAGCGCGGCGGTGTCGCAGGACAACGTGTTCTTCACCTCGCACTCGACAAACGAGCCGCTGCCGGCCCTGGGCGGCGCGGCCGCGCCGCACGGCGCGATCCACGTCGAGCGCAAGCGGTTCCTGTGGGACCAGCGGCTGTACGAGCGCCTGCGCTTCGTCAACTACAGCCGCGACATGGTCATCCTGCCGGTCAGCCTGGAGTACGACGCCGACTTCCACGACATGTTCGAGGTGCGCGGCTCCAAACGTCCCGCCCGGGGCCGGGTTCTGCCCGCCCAGATGAACGGCCGCAGCGTTTCCTACGCCTATGACGGCCTGGACGGCGTGCGGCGCACCAGCATCATCTCGTTCTCCGAGCCGCCCGGACGCCTGGCCCCGCAGCGCGCGGATTTCATGTTCATGCTGACGCCCGAAACCCACTTCGACCTCTATGTCGAGGTGGGGGTCGACCACGCCCATCCGCCCACGCGCGAGCGCTGGCGGGCGGCGGCGGCGCGGGCCCGGATCGACATGCGCCGGCGCCGGCGGCGCGGCGCCCGGCTGCACAGTTCCGGCCGGCTGTTCAACGATTGGCTGGAGAAGTCGCGCGCCGACCTGGCCCTGCTGACCACCCAGTTCGCCACCGGCCCCTACCCCTACGCCGGCATCCCCTGGTTCTCGACCCCGTTCGGCCGCGACGCCATCATCACCGCCTGGCAGGTGCTGTGGATCGAGCCGGGCCTGGCCAGGGGCGTGCTGAGCTATCTGGCCGAGCATCAGGCCGAGGAGGTCAGCGCCTTCCGCGACAGCGCCCCCGGCAAGATCATGCACGAGACCCGCAAGGGCGAGATGACCGCCTTGGGCGAGCTGCCGTTCGGCCGCTACTATGGCGGGGTCGACACCACGCCGCTGTTCGTGGCCCTGGCCTGCGCCTACGCCGAGCGCACGGGCGATCTCGACTTCATCGACAGTCTGTGGGAGCCGCTGCTGGCGGCGATCGCCTGGATCGAGCATTTCGGCGACAGCGACGGCGACGGCCTGATCGACTACGCCCGCGGCCTGGACTCCGGCCTGTCGAACCAGAACTGGAAGGACAGCGAGGACAGCGTCTTCCATGAGGACGGCAAGTTCCCCGACGGCCCCATCGCCGTGGTCGAGGTCCAGGGCTACGCCTTCGCCGCCTTCAAGGGCATGGCCGACCTCGCCGAGCGGCGCGGCGACCCCGACAACGCCAGGCGCTGGCGGGCCAAGGCCGAGCACCTGCGCCAGGAGGTCGAGACCCGGTTCTGGATGGAGGACAAGGGCTTCTACGCCATGGCCATCGACGGCCACGGCAAGCCCTGTCGCGTGAAGGGCAGCAATCCCGGCCACCTGCTGTTCTGCGGCCTGCCCTCGCCCGACCGGGCGAAGAAGGTCGCCGACACCTTGCTGTCGGCCGCGTTCCACAACGGCTTCGGCGTGCGGACCCTGGCCCAGGGCGAGCCGCGCTTCAATCCGATGAGCTATCACAACGGCTCGGTCTGGCCGCACGACACCGCCATCTGCGCCATGGGCTTGGCTCGCTACGGCCACCGCGACGGGGTGGTCGAGATGACCTCGGGCCTGTTCGAGACCGCCGCCCACTACGAGATGCGGCTGCCCGAGCTGTTCTGCGGCTTCCCGCGCCAGCCCGGCGAGCCGCCGGTGGCCTATCCGGTGGCCTGCCTGCCCCAGGCCTGGGCGGCCGGCTCGGCCTTCATGATGCTGCAGGCGTGCCTGGGGATAACCATCGACGGCTGGCGCGGCGAGGTCTGCCTGACCGACCCGCGCCTGCCGATCGGCATCGACCACCTGCAGATCGACGGCCTGGCGATCGGCTCGGCCTCGACCGACATCACGATCGAGCACCTGGGCGCCCACGTCGCGGCCCACACCAGCAAGCACTCGACCATCCCGATCCTGATGAGACGGTGACGCCTGCCCCGCTCCGCGGTTCGAACTGAAATTCAAGATGAGCTGGACCCAACCATGCCCCAGAACCTCGACCTCTTCCCGATCGGCAACTGCGCGGTCAGCGCCCTGATCGACCGCTGCGGGCGCTTCGTCTGGGCCTGCGCGCCGCGCATCGATTCCGACCCGGTGTTCAGCTCGCTGCTGGGCGGGCTGGAGCCCGGCGACCCGGACGCCAAGGGGACCTGGGAGGTGGCGGTGGACGGCGCACGGACGGTCGAGCAGGAATATCTGCGCAACACTCCGATCCTGCGCACGGTGATCACCGACGCCGACGGGGCCAGCGTCGAGATCATCGACTTCTCGCCCCGCTACCAGCAGTACGGCCGCAGCTTCCGGCCCACGGCCTTCATCCGCCTGATCCGCCCGCTGACCAGCGTGGCGCGGATCACCATCCGCCTGCGTCCCACCGCCAGCTGGGGCGCGCGCCTGGCCGAGACCACCCACGGCTCCAACCACATCCGCTTCCTGTGCTCGGACATGACGCTGCGCCTGTCCACCGACGGGCCGGTGTCGCACGTGCTGGAGGAGCGCACCTTCCGGCTGGAGAAGCCGATCGCCATGTTCCTGGGCGCCGACGAGGGCTTCAACGCCGACATCGGGGCCACCTGCAACCGCATGCTGCAGCAGACCCAGGAGTACTGGATGGACTGGGTGCGCGGCCTGGCTGTGCCGCTGGACTACCAGAGCGCCGTGATCCGCGCGGCCATCACCCTGAAGCTCTGCATGCACGAGGAGACCGGGGCGATCGTGGCGGCCATGACCACCTCGATCCCCGAGCACGCCGACAGCGGCCGCAACTGGGACTACCGCTACTGCTGGCTGCGCGACGCCTATTACGTGGTCCAGGCCCTGAACCGGCTGGGCGCGGTCGACATCCTGGAGAACTATCTCGGCTATCTGCGCAACATCGTCGACCGGGCGGCGGGCGGCCACATCCAGCCGCTGTTCGGGGTGGGCTTCGAGCCGCAGCTGACCGAGCGCTTCGCCCCCGACCTGCCCGGATATCGCGGCATGGGGCCGGTGCGGATCGGCAACCAGGCCTTCGAGCACCAGCAGCACGACGTCTACGGCCAGATCATCCTGTCCACCGTCCAGGCCTTCTTCGACGAGCGCCTGCTGCGGCCCGGCACGGTCGAGGACTTCCAGAACCTGGAGCCCGTCGGCGAGCGGGCCTTCCAGTTGCACGACCAGCCCGACGCCAGCCTGTGGGAGTTCCGCGGCCGGGCCAATGTCCACACCTATTCGGCGGTGATGTGCTGGGCGGCCTGCGACCGGCTGGGCAACGCCGCCGCCCAGCTGGGCCTCGACGACCGCGCCGCGTTCTGGAACGACCGCGCGGCCAAGGTGCGCCAGACGATCGACAAGCGGGCCTGGAACGAGCCTCTCGGCCGCTTCGCCGCCACCTTCGAGGGCGACGAGCTGGACGCCAGCCTGCTGCAGCTGGTCGACCTGCGCTTCATCGAGGCCAGGGACCCGCGAAACGTCGCCACCGTCGCGGCCATCGAGGCGGGCCTGCGCAAGGGCTCGTACCTGCTGCGCTACGCCATCCCCGACGACTTCGGCGCGCCGCAGACGGCCTTCAACATCTGCACCTTCTGGCTGGTCGAGGCCCTGTACCTGGCCGGGCGCATCGACGAGGCCCGCGACCTGTTCGAGGAGATGCTGGCCCGCCGCACCACCGCCGGCCTGCTGTCCGAGGACATCGGCTTCTCGGACGGCGAGCTGTGGGGCAACTATCCGCAGACCTATTCCCTGGTCGGGCTGATCAACTGCGCGGTGCTGCTCAGCCGGCCGTGGACGTCGGTCAGATAACCCTCTCCCAGAGGGAGAGGGAGGGGCCCAAGCGAAGCTTGGGAGGGTGAGGGGTTACACCCTCGCCGATTTCTCGGGAACGCCCTGCCGGCACGCCGTCTGACGCCTTACCCCCTCCCCCTCCCACCGCTACGCGGCGGGTCCCTCCCTCTCCCCATGGGAGAGGGGTTTTCCGTACGCATGCCCCCAGTCCTCCATCGCGTCCAGCAGCGGCCCCAGGGTCAGGCCGCGCTCGGTGAAGGCGTATTCCACCCACGGCGGCACCACCTCGTGGACGGTGCGCGAGACGATCCCGTCGTCCTCAAGCGACCGCAACTGCAGCGTCAGCATGCGCTGGGTGATATCGGGCATCAGGCGGCGCAGCTCGTTGAAGCGGCGCGGCCGGTCCTTCAGGTGGAACAGGATGGTCGGCTTCCACTTGCCGCCGATCACATCGACCGTGGCCGCGACCGGGCACCAGGGGGCGAGCTGCTTGGACATGGCGACCTCGCCTATCGATCTGGGGCGGACGGTATAAAAATAGTGCGTACTTATTAGCCGGGAACCCTCGGTCTATGGGAGTCGCCATCCACCGATGGAGACGACCATGGCGCTTCGTACGCCCTTTCTGATCCTGGCGCTTCTGGCGACCGCCGCGCCCGCCCTCGCCGCCCCCTTGGCCGGCGACGTCGCCCGGGGCGAGCGGCTGTACGGCAGCCGCTGCGGCTTCTGCCACAGTCTGGACGGCAACCGCTTCGGGCCGCGCCATCGGGGGGTCTATGGCCGCCACGTCGCCGCCGTGCCGGACTTCCGCTACAGCAAGGCCCTGGCGGCCCGGACCTTCACCTGGAACGACCAGACGCTGGACGCCTGGCTGGCCGATCCCAAGCGCTTCGTGCCGGGGACCTCGATGGGCGCCCGCACGGCCTCGCCCCAGGACCGCGCCGACCTGATCGCCTATCTGCGGGCCCATCCGTGAAAGTCTGTCCCGGGGGCCGAATATGACGAGGCTTTAAGTCGCCGAACGCGGTTTCGCCGCTAAGCTGCCGGTCATGACCGCCCTCCGCTCGCGCCTCGTCCCCGGCGAGACCATCGCCCGCCACATCCACGACGAGGCCTACGCCGCCGTCGTGCTGGACGGCGGCTACGAGGAGGCCGGCGAGCGGGGCCGCTGGCGGGTGCGCGCCGGCGACGTGCTGCTGCACGGGCGCTTCTCGGGCCACTGGAACCGGCGTCCGGGCAAGGCCCTGGTGCTGAACCTGCCGCTTTGCGGCCATCTGGCCTCGGACCTGACCGGTCCCGCCATGGCCCGCGCCCGCGATCCCGACCTGTTGGCCCGGCTGGCCGAACGCGACCCGCTGGAGGCCGCCGCCGCCCTGCTGGAGGGCCTGACCCAAGGCGGTCCCGCCCTCTCCGACCCGTCCGACCGGCTGGCCCAGGCGCTATCCGGCGACGACGCTCCGTCCGTCGAGGCCTGGGCCCGCGACCAGGGCGTGGCGCGCGAGACCGCCTTCCGCTGGTTCCGCGACGCCTATGGCGTGGGTCCGGCGCGCTTCCGGGTCGAGGCCCGGGCCCGCCGCGCCTGGCGGCTGATCGTCGAGGACGAGGCGCCGCTGGCCGACATCGCCGCCGAGGCCGGCTTCGCCGACCAGGCCCATATGAGCCGCGACGTGAAGGCCCTGACGGGCCGCTCGCCCGGCGCCTGGCGGATCGAAGCCCTGCAACATCGCTTCAAGACCCGCGCGGCCTGAGGCTGGCATCAGGTCGGCATGACCGATCTCGCCCTGCCCCCGTCGCCCCGCCCCTTCATCGAAGTCACCGGCTTCCGGTTCCGCCCCTGGTCCACCCTGTGGCCGATCGCGCTGGCCGCCGTGCTGATGCAGACCCTGCTGGTCCCCGGCCGCGAGGCGGCCCGCTGGCTGTTCAAGCACAACCTCGACTTCTTCCATCGCGAGGTCTGGATCTTCGTGGCCCTGGCCACCCTGTTCCAGGTCATCACGGGCCTGGTCGCCCTGGCGGTGATGCGCCAGGCCCTGCCCCAGGCCGACGGCCATCTGCGCTGGCCGCCGGGCAAGACCTACGCCGGCCTGGCGGTCGCCATCGGGGTCGGCATGGGCCTGGTCATGCTGATCGCCGACTACTGGCCCCAGCTGCTGGCCCACGCCGCGCCGGACGGCGGCTACGACATCGGCTCGCCTCGCGCGATCGCCGGCTGGCTGGGCGTGATGCTGGCGGCCGGACCGAACGAGGAGATCATCTTCCGCGGCCTGCTGGTGGGCATGCTGGCGGTGCTGGTCCCCGGACGCCTGCGCATCGGCCGGCTGGACCTGCCGGTGGCCGCCTATGTCGTGGCCGTGCTGTTCGGCCTGGCCCACTACGACAGCTTCCTGCACAACCCGCTGCACCTGGCCCTGGCCCAGCAGGTCTACGCCTTCGCCTGGGGCCTGACCTATGTCTGGCTGATGGAGCGCTCGCGCAGCCTGCTGGCCCCGATGATCGCCCACGGCTTCAGCGACGCGGTCGAGGTGGGGATCGTGATGGCCCTGATGGCCGCCTGGGGCTAGCGTCCCCTCTTGCGTCCCGGGCCGCGATCCTGAGAAAAACGGCGCGTGAGGGAACACAGGACACAACGCCTCGCGGCCTTGGACGGCCTGCGGGCCGTGGCGGCGCTGGGGGTGCTGCTGTACCACGCGGCCGACTGGTCGGGGCGGCCGGGCCGCTTCGCCCACGGCTATCTGGCGGTGGACTTCTTCTTCTGCCTCAGCGGCTACGTCCTGGCCCACGCGTTCGAGCGGCGCGACATCGGCTGGCTCGCCTACCTGCGGATTCGCGTCGTGCGGATCTGGCCGCTGCTGGTGCTGTCGACCCTGGTCGGCGCGGTGTTGACCTCTCGCCACAGCCCGCCGTTCTGGCCGAACCTGGCCAAGGGGCTGCTGCTGATCCCCCGGATGGGCCATCCGGCCGAGTACACCTTCCCCACCCTCTTCCCCTTCAACCCGCCGGCCTGGTCGCTGTGCCTGGAGGTCATCGTCAGCGCCCTGTGGTTCCCGCTGCGCCGCGCCCCGGACATGGTGCTGGCGGCCGTCGTGCTGCTGAGCGGCGGGGTCGTGCTGTGGACGGCCCTGGCCCTGAACGGGGTCGAGACGGGCTGGGACCAGGCGACCTTCTGGCTGGGCGTGGTGCGGGCGACCTTCAGCTTCAGCCTGGGCTGGGCCTGCTGGCGCTATCGCACGCCGGCGCGCCGGCCGCGCCTGTGGCTGCCGGCGATCGCCCTGTTCGTGGTGCTGGTGGTCCCGGTCTTCCCGCGCGGCCTCACCGCGTGGAACGGCCTCTACGACTACGCCTGTTTGGTCGTGCTGTTCCCGCTGCTGGTGACGGTTGGCGCCCACGACCCGCAAGGCGTGGCCGGGGCGATCTGCCGGGCCACGGGCGACGTCTCCTACCCCCTGTACGCCCTGCACTGGGCGACCTGGGCGGTGATGCTGCGGCTCTATCCCGACGGCTGGCGGACCGTGCTGCCGCTGTGGTTCCCCGCCCTGGCCGTGGCGGTCGCGCCCGTCGTCGCCTGGATCGCGCTGCGCCTCTACGACGCGCCGGTGCGGCGGCGGCTCCTTCAATCCCGCTGATCCCGGCGAGTGTCGGGACCCAGATCCTAAGATTGGGCGGCGGGTTGGAAGAACTCGGTGCTTTTGGCGTCAGCCTCAAAGCCATTCCATCTGGGTCCCGGCATTCGCCGGGATGAGCGGATCATTGGGGTCTCAACAGCGTTTCACGCCCGCCCAGGGTTGGGCGCCGTCCAGCCACGCCACCGCGTCGACCACGTAGTCGCGCTGGGCGTCGAGGATCGAGGTGTGGCTGGCGAAGGCGTCGATGACCACCGCCCGGCAGGCGCGGTTCGCCGGGGCGACCTCGGCGGCGCGCCAGTCGCGGTCCAGCGGCGCGGCCGGCGACCGGCTGGCGACGATCACCGCCACGGGGATCGTCGGCCGCAGCGGCGGCAGGGCGTCCACCTCGGCCAGGCCCGGCAGGAAGGCCCGCACCTCCGCCAGCCCCGCCTGGATGCTGGTCCGTCCGGTCCAGGTCGACCGCCGCCGGGCGGCCGCCTCGGCCGCGGGCGAGATGTCGTCCATCAGCGGCGCCAGCCGGGTCAGGCCCAGGGCGCGGGCGGTCGGGGTGAAGGCGGCCAGGCGCGCCTCGTGCTCCAGATCGGCCAGGGCCAGCGGGTGATCCCTGACGTCGGTCCCCACCGCGTCGACCAGCACCAGCCCCGCCGTCCGCTCGGGCCACCGGCGGGCGAAGGCCTCGACATAGAGCCCGCCGTTGGAGTGTCCGGCCAGGATCACCGGCCCGGTCACGCCGTTCCGGTCCAGCAGGTCGTGCAGGCGGGTCGCGACGGCCGTGGGCGAGCGGTCGAGGTCGTGCATGGTGGACAGGCCCAGGCCGTCACGGTCGTAGGCGCAGGCCCGGTAGCCCTTCCGGGCCAGGCTCTCGGCGACCAGCGACCAGTCCGCCGCCCCGCCGAACGCCCCGGCCTCCAGGACCACCGTCGGGCGCACGCCGGCCGCGCCCGCGCACTCCAGATCGCCGGTGGGCGTCGGCGGCGGACGCACGAAGCTCGCGCAGCCCAGCAGGGTCAGGCAGGCGAGCGCGACGAAATACGGTTTCATGCTGGTCCGGCGACTGTACCCGCCGGCATGTCGCCGATCACTCCGTCGCCTGACAAGCGAAATTGACCGGAAGGGCCGGCCGTCGGGGTGCGGCCTATTGGCCGAGGCGTGACGAACCGCGGCGATGATGCTTTCCTGCCCGCCGACACGTCGCGAGGACCCATGCCGACAAGCCTTCTGATCGCCGGCCTGATGGCCGTCGCGTCGCCCGACTCCGTCGCCCCCGATCCCCTGGCCTATTTCGAAGGCGCCTGGACCTGCGCCGGCCATTTCGAGCCGTCGAAGAAGCCCCTGGCCTCGGCCATGACGTTCAGCCGCGACCCCGACACCGGCGCCCTGCTCAAGCAGCACCGCGACCAGGCGCCGGGAACCTACAAGGCCAACGAGACCTGGAGCTTCGCCAAGGTCGCTGGCGGCTTCCGCGCCTCGACCGCCGACGGCTTCAGCGGCCTGCGGTGGTACGCCTCGCCCGGCTGGGAGGGCGATCGCTGGACCTGGACCCGCCAGGGCGCGGGCGAGCCGGGCGAACAGTTCGTCTACAGCCGCACCGGCCCGACGACCATGACCGTGGACTGGATGATCTCGCGGGCCGGCGCCCCGCTCAGCCTGGGCGACACCCTGGCCTGCACGAAGGGCTGAGGCTCCTCGACATCATCCCAATATATCCGTCATCCCGGGCCTTGTGCCCGGGACCCCTGGTTCAGCTTTCACGTGAGATGCAAGCGGTTCGCCAGCGAACCGCCCCTCCCGCACTTGCGGCGGACAGAGGGGTCCCGGGCCCAGGGCCCGGGATGACGGAAGTTAAAGGTCGGTGGCGGCCGAATGTCGCCCCGCCCTAGGACGCCTTCTTGCGCGCCGCCGGCTTCTTGGCGGCGGTCTTGTGGGCCGGCGCCTTCTTGGCCGCGCTCTTCGCCGCCGCGCCCGGCTTCTGGCCCAGGCTCTTGCGCAGGGCCTCCATCAGGTCGACGACGTTGGTGTTCTCCGGCTCTTCCACCGTCACCTTGGCCTTGCCGCCCTTTTCCTTCTGCTTGATCAGGGCCCGCAGGGCGTCCTCGTAGCGGTCCTTGAACTGGCTGGGATCGAACGGGCCTTCCTGCTGCTCGATGATCTTCTCGGCGATGGCCACCATCTGAGGGTCGGCCTTGCGGTCGGGGATGTCGTCGAACAGCTCGCCCGCGTCGCGCACCTCGTCGTGGCTGCGCAGGCTGTAGGCGACCAGGCCGTTGTCGCGCGGCTCGATGGCCAGCAGCCGCTCGCGCGTGTGCATCACCACCCGCCCCAGGGCGATCTTGCCCGCCCCGGCCATGGCGTCGCGGATCACGGTGTAGGCGTCGACCGCCAGCTTGCCGTCCGGCACCAGGAAGTACGGATTGTCCCAGTACAGCCGGTCGATGGCGTCGGCGTCGACGAAGCGCTCGATGTCGATGGTGCGGGTGCTCTCCAGCCGCACGCTCTCGATCTCCTCGGGCGTCAGGATCACATAGTGGTCCTTCTCGTACTCGTAGCCCTTGACCAGGTCGGCCCGGTCCACCGGCCCCAGGTCGGGATCGGTAGCGACCATCTTGATGCGGTTGTGGGTCTTGGGGTGCAGCAGGTTGAACCGCACTTCGCCGCCGGGGCTGACGGCCGTGTACAGCGCCACCGGACAGGTGACGAGCGACAGCCTCAGATGGCCCTGCCAGGTGGGTCGCGCGGCCATGGGATCGCCTTTCGTCTAGAAGGTCCCGACCAGCGCCGGGTCCCGATCCAGGACGGAAAATCCCGGACCGGTCTTGAACGCCTACGCCCTCCCCCCGATCCGCACGGCCAGGGACGGCGCGGCCGGGGGCGCGCTCGGCGTCGGCGCCGTCAGGGCGAACTTGGCGCCGTCTTGCTTGATCTGGGCCGGGTCAGGGTCGCGCAGCTGGGCCACGAAATCGTCGCGCCAGGCTGTGACGTCCTGGCGGGTGACATTGTCGATCAGGCTCTCGAACCGCCGCTTGCGCTCGTCGATGTCCATGTTCAGCGCCCGGGTCAGGGCGTCCGAGATCTCCTCGGGACTGTTGGGGTTGATGATCAGCGCGTCCTTCAGCTGCCGGGCGGCGCCGGCGAAGCGCGACAGGATCAGCACGCCCGGATCGTCCGGCGTCTGGGAGGCCACGTACTCCTTGGCCACCAGGTTCATGCCGTCGCGCAGGGGCGTGACCAGGGCCGCCTTGGAGGCGCGGTACACGCCCGCCAGCTCGTCGCGGCGGTAGCTGCGGTTCAGGTAGCGGATCGGGTTGTAGTCCATGTCGGCATAGGCGCCGTTGATCCGGCCGATCAGGCCGTCCAGCCGCCCGCGCAGGTCCTGGTAGGCCTCGACCTCGTCGCGCGAGATCGGGGCGATCTGCAGCAGCATCACCTCGCGCCGCGCCTCGGGATTGTCGTGCAGGAACCGCTCGAAGCCGATCAGCCGCTCCTCCAGCCCCTTGGAATAGTCCAGGCGGTCCACGCCCACGACCATCTTGCGGAACACGCTGTGGGCCATCAGCCGGTCGTAGACGCGCAGGGCGCGCGGGCTGTCCTTGATGCGGGCGAAGTCCTCGGCGTCGATGCCGATCGGGAAGGCGCCGGCCCGGGTGGTCTGGCCGAAGGCGGTCAGCCGCCCGTCCTCGGTGCGCTCGCCGCCCACCTCGTTGAAGACATAGCCCTCGAAGGCCTGGACGCTCTCCTCGGTCTGGAAGCCGATCAGGTCGTAGTGGAACATCGCCTCCACCAGCGGCCGGTGGCGCGGCAGGGTCACCACCAGCTGGTGGGCCGGCCAGGGGATGTGCAGGAAGAAGCCGATGCGGTTGGTCACGCCCAGCCGCCGCAGCTCCCGCGCCATGGGGATCAGGTGGTAGTCGTGCACCCAGATCACGTCGTCCGGTTCGATTAGGGGCAGCAGGGTCTCGGCGAACCGCTTGTTGACCCGGTCGTAGCCCTCGCCGAACGAGCGGTCGTAGGCGGTCAGGTCGACGCGGAAGTGGAACAGCGGCCACAGGGTCTTGTTGGCGTAGCCGTTGTAGTACTCCTGGTAGTCGCCCTCCTCGAGGTCGACGGTCGCGACGGTGACGCCGTCGGCCTTCTGCATGTTCAGCTGGCCGGTGAACTTGTCGGTGGTCTTGCCGCTCCAGCCGAACCAGATGCCGGAATATTCTCGCAGGGCCGCGGCCAGGGCCATGGCCAGGCCGCCGACGCTCTCGTCGCCCTTGCCGGTGGGCGGGTTCACGCGATTGGAAACGACGATCAGGCGGCTCATGCGGCGCTCCTCCCCAGGGCGTCCAGGCCCGCGCCCAGCCAGCCGAACACGGCGTCGCAGTCGTCCAGGCGATACGACGCCTGGGTGGGCCGCTCGGGACCGACCAGCACGCCGTAGCCGCCCAGGCGGGCGGCGGCGGCGAAGCCGTCCTCGTCGGTCAGGTCGTCGCCGACGAACACCGGCGTCGCGCCGTCGAACGGCGCCTCGCGCAGGAAGGCGGCGACCGACTTGCCCTTGTCCTGGCCGGGCGTGCGCAACTCGGCGACCATGTCGCCCAGCTGCAGGGCTAGCTCCGAGCCCTGGGCCAGGCGCTCGGCCGCCTCGATCACCGCGTCGGCGGCCGAGGGGACGTTGCGGTAGTGCAGGGCGACGCTGAGGTCCTTGTCCTCGAACAGCAGGCCCCGGTCGCTGCGCGCCAGGTCGCGCAGCACGTCGCGGGCGTGCTCGAGGTCGGGATGGGGCTTGGCGCGGTCGACGCCGTGCGCGCCCCGGCGCACCAGGCCGTGCACCGCCGCGACCGAGGTCACGCGGCCTTCCAGGATGCGGTCCAGGTCCTCCAGCGCCCGGCCGCTGACCACCGCCAGCCGGCCGTCGAGGGCGCGCGTCAGGTCGGTCAGCAACGCCGCGCGGCGTGCGTCGGGCCCGACCTGTTCGGGTCGGGGCATGATCGGGGCCAGGGTTCCGTCAAGATCGAGAAACAACGCCGCGCGGGGCGGCAAGGCGACTGGTGGTGGCGGCAGATCGCTCGGCGCATGCCGAACGACCGACCCGAACGCGGTCATGGCGAGAAGGCCCTCTCCGATGTGTACAGGCCTTCAAAACGCGCGTTGGCGGGGTTTTGATCCCCCGGGGCCGGGTCACGATGCGCTCACGCCGATGTGCGCGGGCGCCGGTTACCTTGAGGGTTCCTGGAGCAAAGCCCCAAAACCGCTGTCATCCCGGAAGCCTCGCAGAGGCTGTCCGGGACCCAGGGGACTGGGCTGACGCCTTGCGGTTCACCTGGGTCCCGGACAAGCGCTGCGCGCTTTCCGGGATGACAACGGTTTGGGAGCTCCCGGGCGGGCCGCTAGAGCGAGGCGGCCTTGGCGACGGCCTGGCCCAGGCCCGCATAGTCGCCGTTGAAGTGGTGGCCGCCGTGCAGCTTCACCTGCCGGATCGGCAGGCTGGGGCAGATGTCCAGCCGCTCCTTGTCGCCGTAGATGCAGGTCATCGGCACGCCCTTCAGGGCCTCGACCGCGGGAGCCACCTCGAACGAGTGGGCCGTGGGCCGGTTCAGCCAGCTGGCGGGGCGGAAGGTCAGGTCGCCGTGGGGGCCCGTCCCGATCAGCACCACGCTCTGGATCTGGCCCTGCAGGTCGGCCGGCAGCAGCGGCACGATGGCCGGCAGGGCGTCGGCGCCGAACGAATAGCCGACCAGCACGATCTTCTGGCGGCCCCATTTGGCCTGGTGGCGCCGGAGCTGGTCGGCCAGGTCGTCGGCCACGGCCTGGGCCGGCCGCTTGTCCAGGAAGTAGCGCAGCGAATTGACGCCCAGCACCGGGACGCCGTCCTTGGCCAGCACCTTGGCGACGCCGCGGTCCAGCGGGCCCCAGCCGCCGTCGCCCGAATAGAGCACGGCCATGGCCTCGCCCGGCGCGGTGGCCGGCGTCTCGACCAGCTTCGGCGCGACCGAGGCCTCGGCGACGCCGGCGAAGGCCAGGCCGAGGACGGCGGCGAGGGTCAGGAGGCGGGCGCGCGGGCTCATGATCCTCTTATCGCGCGCAATCTTGACCATGAGGGGGCGAAGGCGGGGCGACGCGAGGGCGTTCGGGGGTCCCCGCCCGGATTACGGCGAATTCACTTCGCCCGCCTCGCTACACGTGTAACGCTACATTTGTAGCGCCAACCGTTGCGAGCCCGCCGTGATCGAATCCCTGCCCCGACGCGAACGCGAGGTCTTCGAGACCCTCTGCCGGCTGGAAGGCGGCACGGCGGCTGGCGTCCGCGCCGCCCTGTCGGACCCGCTCAGCGACTCCGCCGTCCGCACCCTGCTCTCGCGGCTCGAGGCCAAGGGCCTGGTCGAGCGGGCGGCCGGTCCCGACGGCTTCCTCTACAGCCCCGTCCAGCGCACCGAGGCCGTCGCGGCCGGGGCCCTGCGGCGGATGATCGACACCTTCTTCGCCGGCTCGGCCGCCAGCGCCGCCACCGCCCTGCTGGGCCTGGGCCAGCGCCTGACGCCGGAAGAAGCCGCCGCCCTGGAGGAGGCCATCGACAAGGCGGTGAACGGCGGGGGGGAGCGCGAGCCATGACCTGGATCCTGCTGATCTCGCTGCTGGCCAAGTCCAGCCTGGTCGCCGCCGTCGGCCTGGCCTGCGCCCGGCTCCTGACCCAGCGCGCCGTCGAGCGCGTGGACATCCTGCGCGCCGCGGTCTGCCTGCTGCTGGCCCTGCCGGTGATCATGAACCTGCTGCCCGCGATGAGCCTGCCCCTGCTGCCGGCCGCCCCGCCGCCCGCCCTCCTGCCCGCCGTCCCGCTGGCGACGCCGGTCGCGACGGCCGACCTGGCCGCGTCGAGCGCGCCAGCCTGGTCGTGGCCGCGTCCCGGCGCCGGCCTGATCGGCGGCCTGTGGCTGCTGGGCTTCGCGCTCGTCGTCGGCCGGCTGCTGCTGGGGCTGCACACCCTGAACCGCTGGACCCGCCAGGGCCGCGCCGTCAGCTGTCCCGACTGGCTGGCGCCGCTGGAGCGCCTGTCGCCCGAGGACCGCCCGGGCCTGGTGTCCAGCGACCGGATCGCCGGCCCGCTCAGCTGGGGCGTCGCGCCGGGCTTCGTCCTGGTCGACCCCGCCAGCCTGGCCGAGCGCCGCGCCGCCCCCGCCATCCTGGCCCACGAGCTGGCCCACCTGCGCCGCCACGACTGGATCTTCCTGGTCCTGTCGCGTCTGGCCGTGGCGATGTTCTGGTTCAACCCGCTGGTCTGGCGGCTGCACGCCGTCCTGATCGAACGCTCGGAAGAGGCCGCCGACGCCGTGGCGCTGGAGACCGTCGATCGCGCCCTCTACGCCCGGGCCCTGATCGGCCTGGCCGCCAGCCCCGTCCCGCCCGCCCATCCCGCCCGCATCGCCGCGACCGCCATGGCCGCCGACGCCCGCACGCTGAAGACAAGGATCGCCTGCATCATGACGAACACTTCCGCTCGCCGCCGGCCGCTCACCGTGGTCCTGGCCGTCGCCGTGATGGCCGTCGTCGCCACGCCGCTGGCCGCCCTGGCCGTCACCCGCCAGGTCTGGGTCGCGCCGCCCCCGCCGCCGGCCCCGCCCGCGCCTCCGGCCGCCGAGGCGCCGCCTGCTCCGCCCGCCCCTCCGGCCCCGCCGGCGCCCCCCGCGCCGCCGGCCGAGGCGATCGCGATGGCCGAGCTTCCGCCGCCGCCTGCGCCCCCTCCGCCGCCGCCGCTGAACGCGCCCGAACCGCCGCTTCCGCCGCTTCCGCCGCTTCCGCCGCTTCCGCCCGCGCCGCCGCCGCCGCCCCCCGCCCCTCCCGCGGGCGCCGCCTACAGCTACAGCTACTTCCGCTACGCCACGCCCGAGGAGCAGCAGGCCGCGACCGAGGCCCGCGCGGCCGCCGCCGAAGCCCGACGCCAAGCGGCCGACGCGCGCCGCGAAGCCCGCCACGCCGCCGAGCGGGCGCGTGTGGACGCGGAACAGGCCCGGGCCAACGCCGAGCAGGCCCGCGCCGACGGCGAATGGGCCCGCCGGATCGGCGAACAGGCCCGCGCCGAGGCCGCCCGCGCCATGGTCAAGGCCCGCGCCCAGATGGCCCAGGGCGCCGTCCAGATGCGCCAGGGCGCCCAGCAGATGCGCGAGGAAGCCGCCCGCCTGCGCGACCCGGCCTATCGCGCCAAGCAGATCGAGGACAACCGCGCCCGCGGCAACACGGTGACCGACGCCGAGCTGCGGGACCTGTCGAACCGCCTGCCGGAACAGGCCGACGACCTGGAGCGCCAGGCCGACAAGCTGGCCGCGGAGGCGCGGCAGGCCAGCTGAACTGTCGTTGTCATCCCGGAAAGCGCGCAGCGCTTGTCCGGGACCCAGGTGAGCCGCAAAGCGCCAACCCAGTCCCCTGCGTCCCGGACAGCCCCTGCGGGGCTTCCGGGATGACACCGGTTTGGGAATGCAGTGAGTTCACCCCAGCCGCTTGATCGCCGCCTTCAACGGCTTGGCGGCGTCGAAATAGTCCTCCCAGGCCGTGCTCTTGGCGATCAGGTCGGGGGCCGTGCGGATCGTGTACTTCGTCGGGTCCAGCCCCGCCTTCACCTGGGTCCAGTTCAGCGGCATCGACACCGTGCCGCCGGGCCGGGCCCGGGCCGAGAGCGGGGCGACGGCGGTCGAGGTGCGGTCGTTGCGCAGGTAGTCCAGGAAGATCCGCCCCTCCCGCGCCTTCTTGCTCATGGTGATCAGGTACTTGTCCGGCGCGTCGGCGGCCATGCGGGCGCAGACCTCGCGGGCGAAGGCCTTGGCCGCGTCCCACGGGACATTGTCGGACAGCGGCGTGACCACGTGCAGCCCCTTGCCGCCGGTGGTCTTGCAGAAGCTGACCAGGCCCAGCTCCTCCAGCCGGTCGCGGACCTCGCGGGCCCCGGCGATCACGTCCTCGAAGGTGACGCCCGGCGCCGGGTCCAGGTCGAACACCAGCCGGCCGGCGACCTCCGGATCGTTCGGCTGGCAGTTCCAGGGATGGATCTCGACGGCGGCGATCTGGGCGGCGGCGACCAGGGCCTCGACCCGGTCGAACCGGAGGTAGGGCTGCTTGTCCCCCTTCACGTCGACCTGCTCGATCAGGGACGACATGCCCCGCATGGCGTGGCGCTGGAAGAAGGTCTGGCCGCCGATCCCGTCGGGGACGCGGATGATCGAGGCCGGCCGCCCCTTGACGTGCGGCAGCATCCATTCGCCGACGGCGGCCATGTAGCGGGCCAGGTCGATCTTGCTGGCCGGCGCGCCGTCGACGTCGGGCCACAGCGGCTTGTCGGGGCTGGAGATCGTCACGCCCAGCACGACGCTGTCGGCTTTGGCGGTGGCAGACGCCTTGGCCGGCTTGGCCGCGCGCGGCGTCGGTTCGGCCAGTTCGGCGGTCTCGGCCGACGCCGGGACCTCGGCCTCGACCTCGGCGGCGGGCTTGTCCTCGCGCAGGCCCTTGAACGCCGCCTGGCGGATCGCGCCGTCGCCGGTGAAGCCGGCATATTCGATCTCGGCCACCAATTCCGGCTTCACCCAGTGGATGTTGTCGGCCTTGCGCGGCGCGCCCTGCCCCTCGAACGGCGAGGTCTTGCTCTCCAGCGCCTTCAGCCGGGGCAGCAGCCTGGCGACCTTGTCGCGGCCGAAGCCCGTGCCGATCCGGCCCACATGGGCCAACCTGCCGTCGCGATAGACCCCGGCGATCAGCGAGCGGAAGGCCGTTCCGGTCGTCGTCCAGCCGCCGATCACCACCTCGTGCCCCGCCCGGCACTTGGACTTGACCCAGGTCTCGCTGCGGCCCGAGCGGTACGGCGCGTCCAGCCGCTTGGAGATGATGCCCTCCAGCTCCAGCTTGCAGGCCGACATCAGCACCGCGTCGCCGGCGGTCTCGAAGTGGTCGACGAAGCGCAGGCGCGGCTCGTCCTGGCCCATCAGCGCCTTGAGCCGCGCCTTGCGCTCGCGCAGCGGCAGGCCGCGGAGATCCTCGCCGCCCTGCGCCAGCAGGTCGAAGGCGAAGAAGATCAGGTCGCCGCTGTCGCCGTCCGACAGGGCCGCCTGCAGGCCGGCGAAGTCGGGCTGGCCGGCGGCGTCCAGGGCCACGACCTCGCCGTCCAGGATGGCGTCGGGCAGGTCGGCGGCGGCCTCGGCGATGGCGGCGAACTTCTCGGTCCAGTCCAGGCCCTTGCGGGTGCGAAGCACCGCCCGGCCGTCCTCGACGCGCAGCTGCACGCGATAGCCGTCGAACTTGATCTCGTGCGCCCAGCCGGGCCCCGACGGCGGACGCTCCACCGACTTGCACAGCTGGGGTTCGATGAAGTCAGGCAGTACGGCGGGCTTGGCGGCCTTCTTCGGCGCGGCCTTGGGCTCGGCGAAGGTCCGCGTCTCCAGCGCCTCCTTCTGCAAGGCCTCGCGTTCGGCCTTGGTCCGGCTCTTCCACACGGCGTCCCCCTTGCCCTTGGACTTGAGGATGAACGGCTTGGGTCCCCGGCCCTTCCCCTCGGCGATCTGCGCCATGGTCCGGCCCGAGGCGATCGAGGCGTCCTCCTCCAGCACCAAGGTCCCCTCGCCCGGCCGCGCGGCCTCGTCCTTGTGCTTGATCAACAGCCAGTTCGACCGCTTGCCCTTCCCGTCCTTGGCGTTGCGGTCCCAGTTCATCCGCACCAGCACCCACGAGCCGTGCAGGCGCTCGCCCTCCAGCACGAACTTCAGCTCGCCCTTCTTCAGCGCCTTGGCCACGTCCTCGAAGCCCGGCTCGGGCGACCAGTAGCCGCGGTCCCACAGCTGCACCGTGCCGCCGCCGTACTGGCCCTTGGGGATCGTGCCCTCGAAGTCGCCGTAGTCCAGCGGATGGTCCTCGACCTCGACCGACAGCCGCTTGTCGGCCGGGTCCAGCGACGGGCCCTTGGTCACCGCCCACGACTTCAGCACCCCGTCCACCTCCAGGCGGAAGTCGTAGTGCAGGCGGGTGGCGTCGTGCTTCTGGATCACGAACCGGGCGTGCGGCGCGGAGGCCACGGCGGTGTCGCCGCTGGGCTCGGCGGTCTTCTGGAAGTCGCGCTTGCGGCGGTATTCGGCGAGCTGTCCTTGGGCCATGGGAAGGCTCCTGTCGTGCCTGGATGAAGGCGCGCGACGGGCGGGCGGTTCCTTAAGCCCCCGCGTCGAAACGCTTGACCAGGCTCTTTGGCGCGACCACCCGCCAGGCGTCTTGAAGCAGCGCGCTCAATTCGTCGGTCTCGACCACGTCCAGCCGCACCAGCACCGCCGGATAGCCGCGATAGTGGTCGTCCTCGAAGAAGGTCTCCGGCGCGGCCTCGAGCAGCAGCTCCTTCTTCTCCATCCGGCAGCGCACGGCCAGGACGCCCGGCACCAGCTGGCGCGGCCCCTTCGGCGTGGCCCGCGCCAGATACGGCCAGGACAGCCCTTTGCCGCGCACCGAAAAGCTCAGCGAATCCTCGGATTCGCCCGCCTCGGCCTCGGGCAGGGCCAGGATGGCGCGGCGGATTTTGGGATGATCGATCATGGAACCGGATGAAATCCCTACGACAGGGGCATGACAATCCATTGTCACCGGTGTCGCGGGACCGATTGTCAATGACACCGGTTTCCATTATGCACGACCAAAGCCCGTTTAACGGGACTGTAGTGTGTTTTTCGCGAGGGAGGATTCGCGGCGTGACCGTTTCCGAGGCCGAGAGCGAGGTGTTCGCACCGGCGTCCATCGCCCCACAATTCGTCGAGGCGCGTCTGAAGGGCGTGTCGGTTCCTGGTTATCCCGGCGGCGTGCTTCCCCAATCCATGGCCGAGGGCTACGCGGTCCAGGACCTGGCGATCGACCTCTGGCCCGACGAACTGGTCGGCTGGAAAGTGGGCCTGGTGCCCCCGCAGCACCGCGAACGCCTGGGCGCCGAACGCCTGGCCGGCTGCATCTTCAAGACCAAGGTCTGGGACGCGGGCGACCAGCCCACCCCCTTCCGCGCCATAGCCGGCGGCTTCACCGCCGTCGAGGCCGAGTTCATCATCCGCCTGGGCAAGGACGCCCCGGCCGACAAGACCGAATGGACCGCCGAGGAAGCCGCCGAATACGTGGGCGAGCTGATCGTCGGCATCGAGATCGCCGGCAGCCCCCTGGCCACCATCAACCAGCTGGGTCCGCCCATCGTGGCGTCGGACTTCGGCAACAACGACGGCCAGATCCTGGGCCCGGTGATCGAGAACTGGCGCGAGATCGCCTGGGAAGACATGCCGGCCGAGACCTTCATCGACGGCGTGTCCGTCGGCAAGGGCGGCGCGGCCTCGATCCCCGGTTCGCCCCTGGCGGCCCTGGCCTTCCTGCTGGGCCACGTGGCCTCGCGCGGCCGACCGCTTAAAAAGGGAATGCTGGTGACCACCGGCGCCAGCACCGGCATTCATGACATTGCCGCCGGCGAGAGCTCCCGCGTAGACTTCGGTCCGTTCGGAAGCGTCGCCTGCGTGGCCGTGCCGGCCTAAAGCCAAAGTCGTGCTTCAGGGCCGATTATTCTATACGCGTAGCCTTCGAGCGAGCCGGTATCCGGTTCGCCTGAAGGTGTCTAACGATCGGAAACCGGCGGGGGCGTCGGAATAACTACAAGCCTAAGGGTGAGGATGTGACGTCCATGGACGCTCCAACGATGCCGGCTCCGTCCGCGAAGATCGGCCGGTACCGGTGGGTCATTGTCGGCCTGCTGTTCCTGGCGATGGTGATCAACTACGTCGACCGCCAGACCATCGGCCTGCTGAAGGCCGACCTGAGCAAGGAATTCGGCTGGGACGAGACCCACTACGCCGACCTGGTGTTCTATTTCCAGCTGGCCTACGCCGTGGCTTACCTCGCCTGGGGCAAGATCATGGACAAGATCGGGGCCCGCTGGGGCTTCGGCATCGCCTTCCTGATCTGGCAGGGCGCCCACATCGCCCACGCCCTGGCGCGCAGCTTCGGCGGCTTCGCCTTCGCCCGCATGGGGCTGGGCATCGGTGAGGCCGGCGGCTTCCCGGGCGGCATCAAGGCCGTGGCCGAGTGGTTCCCCAAGAACGAGCGCGCCCTGGCCACCGGCATCTTCAACGCCGGCACCAACATCGGCGCCATCGTCACCCCGCTGGTCGTGCCGGGCATCGTCATCGCCTTCGGCTGGCAGATGGCCTTCATCGTCACCGGCGTCGCGGGCCTGCTGTGGCTGCCGCTGTGGCTGATCGTCTATCGCCGCCCGCGCGAGCAGAAGCGCCTGTCGGCCGCCGAACTGGCCCACATCGAGCAGGATCCGGCCGATCCGGTCGAGAAGATCGGCTGGGTCAAGCTGCTGGGCAAGAAGGAGACCTGGGCGTTCGCCCTGGGCAAGTTCCTGATCGACCCGATCTGGTGGATGTTCCTGTTCTGGCTGCCCGACTTCCTGGGCAAGCGCTATCACCTCGACCTCAAGAGCTTCGGCCCGCCGCTGATCGCCATCTATCTGATGAGCGACGTCGGCTCGGTGGCTGGCGGCTGGCTGTCGTCGCAGCTGATGAAGATGGGCTGGAGCATCAACAACGCCCGCAAGACCACCATGCTGGTCTGCGCCCTGCTGGCCATGCCCGTGATCTTCGCGGCCAATGTCGACAACCTGTGGACCGCCGTCCTGATCATCGGCGTCGCCACCGCGGCCCACCAGGGCTTCTCGGCCAACCTCTACACCCTGCCGTCGGACGTGTTCCCGCGCGGCGCGGTGGGCTCGGTGGTCGGCATCGGCGGCATGCTGGGCGCCGTGGGCGGCATGGTGTTCTCCAAGTACATCGGCCAGGTCCTGGACCGGATCGGCACCTACACGCCGATCTTCATCGTCGCCGGCAGCGCCTATCTGGTCGCCCTGCTGGTCATCCACCTGCTGAGCCCCAAGATGGAGCCGGCGAAGATCTAGGTCTTCGTCAGCCCCTGAACAGACGAGCCCCCGATCGAAAGGTCGGGGGCTTTTTCTTTGCGCCCTCTCCCATAGGGAGAGGCAGGCACCCGCGTCCGCAGGACGCGGGAGGGTGAGGGGTTACGCCCTCTCTCTCCACAAACGCCCTGCCGGCACGCCGTCCGACCCCTTACCCCCTCACCCTCCCATTGCTCCGCAATGGGCCCCTCCCTCTCCCCATGGGAGAGGGTATAACGACTCCCATGTCCTCTCCCCTCCCCTTCAAGGTCGCCCTGGTCGGCTACGGCTTCGTCGGCAAGGTCTTCCACGCCCCGCTGATCGCCGCCACGCCCGGCCTGCTGCTGCACACCGTGGTCTCCAGCGACCCGGCCAAGGTCCATGCCGACCATCCGAACGTGAAGGTCGCGCCCGACCTCGACGCCGCCCTGGCCGACGCCGAGATCGACCTGATCGTCATCGCCACCCCCGACCCGCTGCACGCGGCCCAGGCCCACGCGGCCCTGGACGCCGGCAAGGCCGTGGTCATCGACAAGCCGTTCGCGGTCACCCTGGACGAGGCCCGCGCGGTCGCCGACCACGCCCGGCGGGCCGGCAAGCTGCTGAGCATCTTCCACAACCGGCGCTGGGACAGCGACTTCCTCACCCTGAAGGCCCTGATCGCCGACGGGACGCTGGGCGACATCGTGCAGTACGAGAGCCATTTCGACCGCCACCGCCCGGTGGTCCGCGACCGCTGGCGCGAGAAGCCGGGCGCGGGCGTGCTGCTGGACCTGGGCCCGCACCTGATCGACCAGGCCCTGCAGCTGTTCGGCCGGCCGGACGCCGTCTACGCCGACCTGGCGGTCCAGAAGGACGGCGGCCAGGCGCCCGACTACTTCCACCTGGTGCTGCGCTATCCGCGCCTGCGGGTGCTGCTGCACGCCAGCCAGATGACGATCGACTCGCGCCTGCGGATGGCCGTGCACGGGACCAGGGCCAGCTTCCACAAGGAGGGCCTGGACGAGCAGGAGAACGCCCTGAAGGCCGGCGTCGTCCCGGGCTCCGAAGGCTGGGGCGCCGATCCGCGTCCCGGGACCCTTACCGTCCCCGACGGCGAGGGAACCGCCAGCCGCGTGGTGCAGGGCGTCCCGGGCGACTACCTGGCCTACTACGCCGCCATCCGCGACGCCCTGTCGGGCCACGGCCCCAACCCCGCCTCGCCCGAGGAGGCCCTGGCGGTGATGGAACTGATCGACCTGGCCGCCCGCAGCGCCGCCGAAGGCCGCGAGCTTTCGCTGTGACGGACAGCGAGCTGCTGGCCGCCATCGCCGCCCAGGAGAAGGCCCTGGTCTTCCCGCGCTTCACCCTGGACGACGCCTGGACCCTGGGGACCGCCCTGCGCGACGCCGCCCTGGCCCGCCAGGCGCCGGTGGCCATCGACATCAGCCTGCCGGGCCGCCCGCTGTTCCACGCCGCCCTGCCGGGCGCGGGTCCCGACAACGCCGAGTGGGTGCGCCGCAAGCGCAACGTCGTCCTGACCCTGGCGACCAGCACCCTGGCCGTGGGCCTGAAGCTGAAGGCCTCCGGCGAGACCCTGGAGGAACGCTACGGCCTCCCGCCCCGCGACCACGCCGCCCACGGCGGCGGCTTCCCGCTCAGCCTGGAAGGCCTGGGCTGCATCGGCGCGATCACCGTCTCGGGCCTGCCGCAGGTGGAGGACCACGGGCTGGTGGTCGAGGTGCTGGAGCGGGTGCTCAAGGGCTAGATCACCGCCCCAAAACTCCGCTCATCCCGGCGGATGCCGGGACCCAGATGGAATGGCGGTGTGGTTGACACCCAAAATGCCGAGCCCCTCCAATCAGCCACCCGGCTCTAGGCTCTGGGTCCCGGCATTCGCCGGGATGAGCGGTTGAAAGGGAAAGGGCTCACCCCTCCGGATCCACCGTGATCGGCGCATCCGCCGCCCCGGCGTCGCCCTCTTCAACGTCCGTCTCCGGAGCCTCCGGCAGCGGCATCGGCCGCTCGATCCTGGCCCGGATCTCCGGGTCCTTCAGCAGCGCCACCCGCATCACCTCGCGTGCCCTCGGCGCGGCGGCGCTGGAGCCGAACTGGCCGCCGTGCTCGATGATCACCGACAGGGCGTAGCGCGGGTCGTCATAGGGCGCGAAGGCGATGAACAGGTTGTGGTCCTTCAGCTTCCAGGCGATGCCCTGGTTGCTGCGCGACGCCCCGGCCGCGTACTGGCGCACCTGGGCCGTGCCGGTCTTGCCGGCCATCTTCACGTCGCCGAGGCCGAGCTGGCTCTGCTTGAAGGCGCCGCCGGTCGGGTCGTTGGCCACGGCCGCCATGCCGGCGCGGACGATCTCCAGGTGCTCCTGCGGGAACGGCAGGTCGGGCACGGCGTCGCCGTGCGGCTGCTCGACCCCGCCGACCGACTTCACCAGGCGCGGGTTCAGCGCCTTTTTGCCGTTGGCCAGGCGCGCGGTCATCACCGCCAGCTGCAGGGCGTTGACGTTGATGTAGCCCTGGCCGATGCCGTACGGCACGCTGTCGCCGGGATGCCAGACCGGGTCGCGCTTGAAGGTCGTCTTCTTCCAGTCGCGCGAGCCCACCAGGCCCTTCTTCTGGCCGGGGATGCCGATGTCGAAGGTCCCGCCGTAGCCGAAGGCCTTGGCCGCGGCGGCGATCGGGTCGGGGCCGATGCGCAGGGCCATCTGGTAGAAATAGACGTCGCAGCTGTTCTTGATGGCCGCGTGCATGTCCTGCACGCCGTGGCCGCCCTTCTTGTGGCAGTGCCAGACCCGGCCGCCGAACGCCCAGCCGCCGGTGCACAGCACCCGCTCGGTCGGATCGACGCCCGCCGTCAGGGCCGCCATGGCCACGGTCGGCTTGAAGGTCGAGCCCGGCGGATAGGTGCCGGTCATCACCTTGTCCAGCAGGGGCTTGCGCTCGTACTCGGCCAGGGCCCTGTACTCGGGACCGGACAGGCCCTTCACGAAGCGGTTGGCGTCGAAGCTAGGGGCCGAGGCCATGGCCAGGAGGTCGCCGGTGCGGCAGTCCATGACCACGATCGCCCCGCTCTCGTCGCCCATCACCTCCAGCGCCCGGTTCTGGATGTCGGCGTCCAGGGTCAGGCGGATGTCGGCGCCGGCCTTGGCGGGGATGTCGCCCTCGGGGTCCAGGCGCACCGTGCGGCCCTGGGCGTCGACCTCGGCCTTGTTGGCCCCGGCCTGGCCGCGCAGGGCCCCGTCGAACGCCTTCTCGACCCCCAGCTTGCCGATCCGGAAGCCCGGATGGTGCAGCAGGGCCTGGTCCTGGCCGGGATCGGCCTCGGCCTTCTTCAGGTCGCGGTCCGAGACCTTGGCGACATAGCCGATCACGTGGGCGAAGGCGCCGCCGAACGGATAGACCCGAACCTCGCCCATGTCGGCCGTGACACCGGGCAGCTCCGGGGCCCGGATGTTGACCCGCGAGAACTCCTCCCAGGTCATGTCCTCCATCACGGCCACCGGGGCCTTCTTCGGCGCGCGGGCGATGTCCTTGATCAGGCGGGCGCGGCGCGTGCCGTCGATGGGCACCAGCAGGGCAAGCTCGTCCAGGGTGGCCCCGGCGTCGAAGTCCTTGGACTCCTTGCTGACCATCAGCCGGAAGTTCGGGCGGTTGGACGCCAGCACGACGCCGTTGCGGTCGTAGATCGCCCCGCGCGGCGGCGCGACCAGGCGGTAGTTGAACTGGTTGCCGGCCGACAGCTTCTGGTACCGACGGGCCTCGATCAGCTGCAGCTGGGCCAGCCGCCCGCCCAGGGCCAGCAGGCCCGCGCCCGCCAGGCCGCCCATCAGGAACGCCCGGCGGTGGAACATGCCCTGCCGCTCGTTGACCTCGGAGAAGAAGATCGTCGGTTCGCTCATCGCGCCGCCCCGGCTGGGGGCGTCGATCGACGGCGCGACGGCGTCGCGGCGGCCAGGGAAATCATGATGTCGGGGTGGCCGCAGGCTAGGGTTGATCCGCCGCCAGATTGAGCCCGCGCGGGCCGCCGTCAATGGCCCCGCTTGAGGTGAGCGCGAACATTTCCGTGAACGGCGGAAAGGCCGGCCGGAACAGGCCTTACAGGTTACGCCCGGGATCCTGGAAATTGAACAGGGTCAGGGCGAACACCGCCACCGCGTCGCGGTCGGACGCGCCCTTGGGCGGCAGGTAGAAGACCGGGGCCAGGCCGTTGAAGTCGACCCCGCCCACCTCGACGCCGTCGCGGGTGATCACATAGCCCATCACCCCACCCCGGCCCGCGCCGCCGAACGGCAGGCCGCCCAGGCGCTTGGTCTGGGCCCGCAGGGTGATCCCCTGGTACTGCAGCTCGCCCGCCCGCTGCGGCTGGCTGAGATTGCCCAGGAACGAGCCCTTCGACAGCGCCAGGCTCATGGCCGCCTTCAGCGGCGCGCCGCCCTGCGAATAGGTGCAGACATACAGCAGGTCGTCATGGTCGAAGGTGATCCAGCCCAGGCCGATCCGCCCTTGGCCGCCCTCGCACGAGCCCTCGACCGGCGCGGACCAGTCCGGCGCGGCGACCGAGAACGACGCCTTCATGCTGTCCTTGGAATAGGACCCCAGGGCCTTGACGCTCTTGCCCACCGCCTTGGCCGAGCCGGTGTACTCGCCCACGGCGTAGCCGGGCCGCAGCAGGCTCTCGCCGCGCCGCCCCTGCAGCTTCAGCTTCTCGGTGCGCTGGACCATCGGCACGGCCGGATCGGGCGCCGCCGGATTGGACGCGGCCGGCTTGGGCGTGGCCGGCTTGGGCGTGGCCGGCTTGGGCGTGGATTGGGCTTGCGCCGCCCCGGCCGCCCCAGCCGCAAGAGCGGCCGAGACGCAGAGCGCACGGATCGTGGATTTCAGGATCATGACGTCGCCTCCCCCAAGGCAAGGGCTACGGCGAGCGTGATCCTGGAGCTGTCAGCGGTCAAGCTGCGGGCGGCGTTCGCGAGCCGTCAGCGGGGCGACGACCCCGCCGTGCGCCCGACAAAACGGCCGTCGGAGCGATCCGGCGGCCGCTCTGCATCCCCGCCTACGCGGGAAAACGCGATCAGGTGCTGCCGCCGACCCTCAGGCTGATGCCCCAGCCCAGCACCAGTCCGCAGATCGACACGACGAGCGCCGCCAGCCCCGCCACGGAGACCAGGACGGTGACGAAGGTGATCGGCTGGATCAGGATCCAGGGAAGCACGGTCACGGCGAGCGAGATCAGTATTGCCACGATGTACAGGAAGATACGCATGAAACGCCCCATTCCTTGTTGAGAAGAAACGTTGACACAGAAGCCGCCGATTCACAACCTTTGTGAGAACTAGCGGCAAAGCTCGCGAATTAGGACGCCTGCCGCGAAACGGACGGCGCCGTTCGACCCCGCGGGGCCTTCGGGTTTTTTCGGATTGTCCGATCCGGCCATGGCGCACAACACTCGCGGGCGAGCGCCGGCGAGCCGGCCGGAAGCGCTCGGGAGTCAGACGCCTTGCCAGACGCCTCCGGTGCGCCCCTGCTGAATCTTCTGGTCGCCCTGGGCGTGGGCCTGCTGATCGGGACCGGACGCGAGCGCGCCCTGGACGACCCCGCCGGTCCGGCCGACGCGGGCGTGCGCACCTTCTCCATCGCGGCCCTGGCCGGCGCGGTGGCCGTCGTCTGCGGCGGCGTGGTCCTGCTGTCGGTCCTGGCCGTCGCCGTCGCCGCCCTGGCCGGCCTGAGCTACTGGCTCAACCGCGACCGGGACGGCCCCGGCCTGACGACCGAGTTCGCGATCCTGCTGACGGTGCTGACCGGCGCCCTGGCCATGAAGGCCCCCTCGGCCGCCGGGGCGGTGGCCATCGTCGCGGCCCTGCTGCTGTCCAGCCGCAAGCGCCTGCACCACTTCGTGCGCACGGTCCTGACCGAGGACGAGGTGCGCTCGGCCCTGATCCTGGGCGCGGCCCTGATCGTGATCATGCCGCTGCTGCCGGACCAGCAGATGGGTCCGTACGCGGCGCTCAATCCCAAGTCCGTCTGGCGGCTGGTGGTGCTGGTGCTGCTGATCGGCGCGGCCGGGCACCTGGCCACCCGGATCCTGGGCGCCCGGTTCGGCCTGCCGATCTCGGGCCTGGCCTCGGGCTTCGTGTCCAGCTCGGCGACGATCGGGGCGATGGGCGCGCGGGCGGCCAAGGACCCCAAGGTCATGACCTCGGCCGTCGCCGGCGCGGTGCTGTCCACCGTCGCCACCGTGGTGCAGATGGCCGTCGTCGTGGGCGCCACCAGCCCCGCCGCCCTCCAGGCCATGGCCGCCCCGCTGATCGGCGCCGGCCTGGCCGCCTGCGGCTACGGCGCGATCTTCACCGTCGCGGCCCTGCGCACGCCGCCGCCTCCGGACGAGCAGACCTCGGACAGCGCCTTCAGCCTGACCGGCGCTCTGGTCTTCGCCGCGACCCTGTCGATCGTCCTGCTGGCCTCGGCCGCCCTGCGCGCCAACTTCGGCGAGACCGGCGCGATCCTGGCGGCGGGCGTCGCCGGCTTCGTCGACACCCACGCCCCGGCCATCTCGATCGCCTCGCTGGCGGCCACCGGCCGGATGCAGCCCGCGGAGGTCGTCATCCCCATCCTGGCCGGCTTCACCACCAACACCGTCACCAAGATCGTCGTGGCCGCCACCAGCGGCGGTCGCGCCTTCGCCCTGCGGGTGGCCCCCGGCGTCGTCCTGGTGGCCGTCGCCGCCTGGGCCGGCGCCCTGATCGGTCACGTCTTCACTTGAGGAGCACTTCCATGGCCAAGGCGAAACACGCCGCCGAGGGCAAGTCCTCGGACACCTCCCCCGGCGCTTCCGGCGGCAAGCCCGGGAAGATGAAGGACAAGGTCTATCTGGAGGAACTGGAGACGCTGCAGGTCCGGCTCTGCCACCTGCAGGACTGGGTCAAGGCGACCGGCGCCCGGGTGATCGTCGTGCTGGAAGGCCGCGACGCGGCCGGCAAGGGCGGCTTCATCAAGGCCCTGACCGAGCGGGTCAGTCCGCGCGTCTTCCGCGTGGCCGCCCTGCCCGCCCCCAGCGAGCGCGAGAAGACCCAGCTGTTCATGCAGCGCTACATCGCCCACTTCCCGTCCGGCGGCGAGATCGTGATCTTCGACCGCAGCTGGTACAACCGGGCCGGCGTCGAATACGTGATGGGCTTCTGCTCGAAGGACGAGCACCGCGACTTCCTGGAAGCCTGCCCCACGGCCGAGCGCTGGATCGTCGGCTCGGGCATCATCCTGATCAAGATCTGGCTGGAGGTCGGGATGGAAGAGCAGGACCGCCGCTTCCACGCCCGGGTCAACGACCCGCTGCGCCAGTGGAAGCTGAGCCCGATGGACGTGGAGTCCTATTCGCGCTGGTACGACTACTCCCGGGCCCGCGACCAGATGCTGGCGGCCACCGACCGCGAGGAGTCGCCCTGGTACATCCTGCGCTCGGACGACAAGAAGCGCGCCCGCCTCAACGGCATCGCCCACATCCTGTCCCAGGTGCCCTACGAGCGCGTCGACCGCCCGAAGATCGAACTGCCCAAGCGCTCGGACAAGCACAAGTACGACGACCAGAGCATCCTGGTCGGACGGCGGATGGTGGCGGCGGTGTATTGAACGCCGCGGTCCAGCGGCTAGGTCGGGCCGACGGCCAATCGCGCGCCCGCGGCCTCTAGCCGGAGGTAGTCGTACTGGGTGGTTCCCGTCTTGCCCTCCGCCAGGACCTGCGAAAGAGCGATGGTGTTCGCGCCCTTCCTCAGCACCCCGGGCGGGATGGCGATGCGGGTTTCCGCGAACGGACCATGGCTGCCCAGGCGGACGGGCGCGTGATCGGGGTGCGGAGCCTTGTAGCGGCCTACCTCCGTTCCGTTCACGCTGACCGCCAGGGTGGTCTCCGAGGACGCCAGGGCGATGTACAGCGAGGCGGCCTCGGCGGGGGTCTGGGTCAGTGAGAACCTGATCGTCCACGGGGCCGAGCCGAACTGCGCGTAGTTCCAATCCTTGCGCCAGTCGTCCTTGCCGACCGTGTAGGTCAGTCCCTTGTCGGCGTCAGCCAGGGCTGCGGCGTAGGTCGCCCACTGGGTGTAGTTGAATGCGCCGTCGTGGAACTCCTTGGAGTCCCGGTCGGGAACGCCGATTTCCCAGACCGTGTCGGCCGTTCGCGACGGGGTCCACCGCAGGGCGCCGAGATCCAGGGCGCGGCCAGGGCGGACCTCCACATCGGCCTTGTGGAAGGCGCCGATGGCGCCCGCGCCGAACGCCCAGAGATGGTAGGCGCCGGGCAGCACGTGCGGGATGCTGAAGCGGCCGTCAGCGTCGGTCTTGACCCAGAACTGGTAGGTCCGGCCCTGCAGTTGGAAGTCGGTTCCCTGGTCGTCGGGCGCCAGGCCGATCCAGGCCCCCGCCGCGCTGGTCGCCCGCTTGCCCCGGTCGTCCACCGTCAGGGTCCCTCGAACCGCGCCGCGTCCGGACTCCGGGACGTAGTCGGCGCTCTTGAACCAGCCGTAGGGCCAGGCCGACCGCTCGGCCGCCGCCTGCGCCTGGGCGTCGGCCCAAAGCGCCTGGACGACCTTTGACGACGCGTCGTCCGCCGCGCCCCGGTAGCTGTTGGCGTAGACGAAGTACGGCCCCCAGGTTTTCTTGAACGAGACGCCCGCCGCCATGGAAAGCTGCGTGCCCTGGCTGTAATGCGAGCCGTTGAGCATGTTGAGCAGCGTGTGGTCCATGTGCGCGGTCAGCTCCCGTTTCATGGGGCCGCCGTTGTAGTATTCGTGGCTGGGGACGGTCATCCAGATGCCCAAGCGCTTGGTCGTGCTGCTCCAGCCCCAGACGTTCAGGTCGCCCAGGTCGGCGCTGTAGGAATATTTGCATTCGAACTGGCCAGCATACTCGCCCGTGGTCAGTTGGCGCACTTCCTTGGGCGCGCCCGGCACGAGGATCGAGGCGGCCATATCCTGCACGGTCGGCATCTTTCGCTGGCGCAGGGCGTCGACGCTGAGCCAGTCAAAGATCGGGCTGACATAGGCGTTGGAGCGCCATTCACCGACGTCGGTCCGGGGATATGATGCCGGGTGGTCCAGTCTGGCGGTGACGTAGTAGCCCTGCGCGCCGCGCCGGAGGCTGTAGTAGACGTCGACATCCATGGCCGCGTCGGTCGCCTGGCCCGACCACGGACTGTGGATCCGGACCTCCGCATAGTCGCCGTGGTTGGACGCCGGATCGACGCTCAGGGTCGCGGTTCCGCGCGGCCCGCCATAAGCGGGCGTGTTCCAGCTCCAGTAGAACCGGCCGCCGCCATGACCGCCCTCGAACAGGTTCAGGCCCTTGTAGGTGAAGCGGCTGATCGAGGCGTCCGTCTTGTCGATGCGGATCGCCACGACGCCGTTGTCGAGCACAAGGCTGTCGCCGTCGTCCTTGACCGACACGTCGGGACCCTTGCCATCGCCGCCGCCTGGCACGTTGGCCAGGGCGGCGCTCGAAGCAAGCGCGCACGCGACGGCCAGGAGAACACCGACGGCTTGGGTCGATAAGCGAAGGCGCGGGCGTTTCATGCTGGCTCCGTTCGGACAGGTCGCGCGAAGTCGTCTCAGACCCGGCGACCTTCGGACTATTGGTAGCGATAGACCTTCAGCTTCTGGATGCTGAAGCGGTCCGGCGGCAGGCGCAGGTAGCGGCCCTGGCCGCTTTCGTCGCCGTTCAGCCAGCGACCGCCGACCCATCGGCCATCGACGAACTCCCCATCGACGATCTGCTCGACGCCGACCTGGTCGCCGGACTTGGCTGCGTCGGCGAAACGCAGGATCACGCCACGGCCGGCGACCAGGAACTCGTCCTTGCCGGTCTGGATGATCAGGCCGCCGTGAGCGGCGATCGTCTGAGTGGCCTTGGGGGTCCTGGAATCGACCATGGAGGCGGTGATCGTATAGCCGCCCAGATCGAAGGTGCGTGGGGTCTCGTCCACCACGCCCTCGTAGCTGAGCGGCGCCTTGAAACCGCGCATCGTGCCCTTGCCCTGGTTGGCCAGGACGAGCGGCGCGATCTGGCGCAGCACCCGGTAGGCGTCGGTCAGGGAATCGGTTTCGGGATGGGCCAGGGTCTCGATGGCGAAGGGGCCAAAGCCGATGCCGTCCAGTTCGCCCAGGGTGTAGAAGGCGTTGCCGCCGGCGTCGATCTGGCCGGCGCGATTGGCTTCCGGAACGAAGACCGGATTGTCGGGCCGCTTGAACTGGTCGGCCCAGTGGACGTAGTCGGGGAAATAGGCGTCCAGGCCGATCAGGTCGATGGCGGGGCCGCCGGCCTTCCAGATGTCGAACAGATGCGGCAGCGGGCCGCCGCTGGGATATTGGCCCGGCTTCTGGTCGGGACGATTGAGCGCCACATTGACGTACATCGGCAGGTCATAGGCCGCCTTGCCGGCCTTGGTCAGGTCATTGGCGAAGACCGAGAACCCCCAGGCCTGAAAGATCTGCTGGCCCTCGACGCCGTCGCCGAAGACTTCCGACCAGGTTCCCGCGATCTTGGAGCCGTTGGCGGTCCAGGCGTCGCGGACATAGGGGTGAAGCGTCGCCTTGTTCCGGCGCAGATAGTCGATCAACGCCTTGGGAACGGACCCTTCGAACGCCGCCTGCGCCTGGGGGCCGTAATCGCGGACCACCGGCAGCATGCCGATCTCGTTCTCGACCTGCACCATGACCACGGTGTGGCTTTTGTCGAACGCCTTGATGTGCGCCATCAGGGCGGCGAACGCGCGCTGGTCCGCCTTCAGGGTGTCGGGGTCATAGGGGCTGAGAATGTCGCGCGGCACGTCCTTGTCGTCCCGAGCCCGCGCATAGGTCCTGTAGTCGTGCTTGATGTAGGGCGGCGCGTAGCTGGACATCGAATTCTTCCAGGCGCCGAACCACAACACCACCAGCTTCATATGGTTGGCCTGCGCCTGCTGGATCAGGCCCTCGACCGGGGCGAAGTCGTAGACGCCTTCGCTGGGTTCGATCTGGTCCCACTCGACCGGAGCTACGACGGTATTCAGGCCGATGGTCTTAAGCGTCGGCCATTGGGCGTTCAGGTATTTGAGGTCCGAGGCTGTCGAATTGGCCAGTTCGCCACCCAGGATCAGCATGGGCCTGCCGTCGACGATCAGCTGGGTGGCCTCACCCTGCCGTTTCAGATGCGGCGCGTCCTGGGCGGCGGCGTTGAACGACGCGGCGGTGCCCAAGGCGACGAGGACGGCCGTCAAGCTCTTCCGGTTCATGCGATCCCGCCCCGCCGCTTCCTGGCCCGATCGCACAAGGCGCGACTCCATTTATCGCACTAATGACTAAAGTCTCACATATTAAATCGTCAAGTCATATTTTGAGATTATATTACACTTCACGACAGGCGGGACATACGCCAAGAAAAACTTATCCCCCTCTTTCCCGGCGTGTTTCCTGAACGAAAACAACGCTCCGAAATCACTTATCCTCCCCCTCTCACGCCGCCGCATAATCAGACCACCTCGAGGCGATGGGGAGGGCGCTAAGGCCTGCGACCTTCGCGGCCTTGGGGGGCGGTCGAGCGGGCGTGCTCGTCGGCGGCGGTCTCGTGAGGGGCCGCGTCTCATCCATCTGGTGCCGGCCGGGCGTGGTCCACAGATACGGCGTTGGATGAGGGTCGGCGGCGCGACAGGCGCGGAGTGATCCGTGCGTTCCGGGACCGGGCTTCGTGGGCCCGGCCCGCCCGTCGGGGGCTAAGACCGGCGAGGTCCGAACAGGGCCGATCGCCGGGCGCTCCCGGACAACGATCGCGCGGAGCGTCGGTCCTGGTCGAAACGGTATTTCTACAAAAGCTTCCGGGCCTGGCCCGACGCTCCGCAGCCCTCCCCGACCTTCAGCGGCTTTCCGCGTGAAGTGGCCAAGCCGTGCCCGAAAAGGAGAGCAGCCATGCCCCGATCCCGGACCCGCGCCCGCGAGCGCCGCGCCAGGTTGGCGGCCGGTCTCATCCAACCCGATCCGGAACGGACGCCGGCGCGCGTGCAAGCTTTTTGGCGCGAGGTCTGGAAGAAGGCGGCCGCGCACGAAGACTACCCTCGCCCGTGGCTGGCTCCTCGCAGCCGCGCCGAGCGAGCCCGGGCGATCCGCGCCAGGTTGACGAAGATGCTGGCCGCCGCCTTCGCCGAAATCGCCGAGCAGGACGCGGCGACCGACCGTGGCCGCGAGCCGCCCAGCAAAAAGCCCCCGGTCTCGCGACCGGGGGCTCTGCTTGTTCAGCCGACGAGGGCGAAGACTAGCGGATGACCCGCGCGCCCTTGCCCTTCATCACGGCCTCGACTTCCGCCTGGCGCACCATCGAGGTGTCGCCCGGGGTGGTCATGGCCAGGGCGCCGTGAGCCGCGCCGTACTCGACGGCGGCCTGGGGGCCCTTGCCTTCCATGAAGCCGAAAGCCAGGCCCGAGGCGAAGCCGTCGCCGCCGCCGACGCGGTCGTAGATCTCGAGGTTCTCGCGCATCATCGAGGCGTAGAACTCGCCGCCGGCGTACAGGATCGCCGACCAGTCGTTGACCGAGGCGGTCTTGGCGTTGCGCAGGGTGGTGGCGGCGACCTTGAAGTTCGGGAACTCCTTCACGGCCGTCTGGATCATCTTCTTGAAGTTGGCCGGGTCGATCGCGCTGATGTGCTCGTCCAGGCCCTCGACTTCGAAGCCCAGGCAGGCGGTGAAGTCTTCTTCGTTGCCGATCATCACGTCCACGTACTGGGCGATGTGGCGGTTGACCTTCTGGGCCCCTTCCTTGCCGCCCTGCGACTTCCACAGGCTGGCGCGGTAGTTGAGGTCGTAGGAGATCACGGTGCCGTACTTGCGGGCCACTTCGACGGCTTCGATCACGGCTTCAGCCGTGTTCGAGGCCAGGGCCGCGAAGATGCCGCCGGTGTGGAACCAGCGCACGCCTTCTTCGCCGAACAGCTTTTCCCAGTTCACTTCGCCGGGGCGGATCTGCGAGGCGGCCGAGTGACCACGATCCGAGCAGCCCAGGGCCGGGCGGACGCCGAAGCCCTTTTCGGTGAAGTTCAGGCCGACGCGGGTGTTGCGGCCCAGGCCGTCGAAGTCGCGCCAGATGATGTGGGAGGTGTCGACGCCGCCCTGCATCATCAGATCCTCGACCAGCCACCCCAGGTCGTTCACCGGCAGGGCGGTGACGGCCGTCGAGCGCTTGCCCCAGCACTTCTTGAAGGCGCGGGCGACGTTGTATTCGCCGCCGCCTTCCCAGACCTGGAACTGACGCGCGTTGCGCACCCGGCCGAAGCCGGGATCGAAGCGCAGCATCACTTCACCGAAGGAAGCGCAGTCCCACTTCGTTTCCGAAGCCGGGCGGATGTTGAGGATGTTGTCAGTCATAGGTCTTTAGGCCTTCCCACGAACCTTCTTGATCAGGTCCACCGTCTCGCGGACCTTCTTGGTGATGCCGGCGTAGTCCCCGGCGTCCAGCAGCTCCTGCGTGATCAGCTTGGAGCCCATGCCGGCGGCGACGATGCCCGCGCCGAACCACTTCTTGACCGAGGCTTCGTCGGGATCGACGCCGCCGGTCGGCATGATGCGGGTCCAGGGCATCGGGCCCAGCACCGCCTTGACGAAGTCGGGACCGCCTACCGACGAACCCGGGAACACCTTGACGATCTCGCAGCCCAGTTCCTCGGCGTACGAGATCTCCGAGGCCGAGCCGCAGCCCGGCGAATACGGGATCTTGCGGCGGTTGCAGACCTTGGCGACGTCGGCGTTGAGGATCGGGCCGACCACGAACTTGGCGCCGTTGGCGATGTAGATGCCGGCGGTCGGGGCGTCGACGATCGAGCCCACGCCCATGATCACGCGCGGATCGGCCGAGGCGAAGTGACGGGTCACTTCGTAGAAGACGTGGCTGGCGAAGTCGCCGCGGTTGGTGAATTCGATGCAGGGCGCGCCGCCGTCGGCGCAGGCCTGGATCACCTTCTTACAGACCTCGACGTCGGGGTGATAGAAAACCGGGATGACGCCCTGGTCCATCAGCGCCGTCAGCACGGCCATGCGGTCTTTCACCATCAGTACTGCTCCTCAAAGGATCGATCTTGCGTGCGGCCCGGCTTGCGGGCTTCGGCGTGGAAGATTTCGCCGCGTTGGGCGCTGGGCGACCGTTTAGACCGCGTCGCCGACCGACGCCACACCCGAGGCTCCCCCAACGTCAATTCGCTTGCTGTCGTCCTTGGTTTTCCACCCCTGGGTTTCCACCCTCGCCGGGCCCTTCGTGCAACCCCCTTTTGGTCGCTGCACGTCGGCCCCTCAAATAAAGGGCGCCGAGCCGAAGCTCGACGCCCTGAAAGTTTGCGCAGGAGCGAACTCAGAAAGAGCCGCGGACGCCTGGAACTGGGTAGGCCAGTTCGAAACGTCAGGTGATACCGGTGTCATTGTGGCCTGGCCACTTTGCCACCGGTGTCATTTAGGAATCTACTCCGAAGCGACGCCTTGTGCAAGCGCCGTCAAAACGATGTTTTCCGTTTTGACGGCGGTGTTGAAAAAACAGTGGAACAAGGTGGGGACACACACTCACGGCGCGCATTCCGCCAGTCCTGGCGAGGCCATCGTGTGAGTGTGTGTCCCCTAAGCCGTCCCCTGCCCTCACCCCGTGTTCCGCAACCCCGCGGCGATGCCGGCGACGGTCAGCTGGATGGCCAGGCGGATGTTTTCGTCCTGGTCCCCTGCCCGCCGGCGGGCCAGCAGCTCCAGCTGCAGGTGGTTCAGCGGGTCGACCGACAGGCCGGCCAGGGCGACCGACTCCGCCAGTTCGGGCTGGTTGTCGAGCAGGGCCGAGCCGCCGCGGATCGCCAGGGCGATCTCCGAGGCGCTGTCGTGCTCGCGGCGGATGGCGTCGAAGATCCGCTGGGCGGCGTCCTTGCCGGGCGACAGGTCCTTGTACCGGGCGGCGATGCCCATGTGGCTCTGGGCCAGGGCCAGCTCCATGTTCGACAGCAGGGCCCCGAAGAAGTCGAAGCCGCCGGCCAGGTCCTGCAGCTGGCCCGTGGACAGCCCGGCCCGCTCGACGCCCGAGGCGAAACCGTACCAGCCGGGCAGCATGAAGCGGGCCTGCGACCAGCTGAACACCCACGGGATGGCCCGCAGGTCCTCGATCTTGCGGCTGGCGGTGCGGCTGGCCGGGCGGCTGCCGATGTTCAGACCGACGATCTCGCCGATCGGCGTGGCCGACCAGAAGAAGTCCTCGAACGCCGGGTCGTCGTACACCAGGGCGCGGAAGCCGTGGAACGAGGCCTCGGCCAGAGCGGTCATGGCCGCCTCGACCTTGGGGTCCGGACGGGACGCCTCGCGCTCGCTGGCCATCAGCACGGCGGCGGCCAGGCCGTCGAGGTTGCGGCGGGCGGTCGGCTGGTCGCCGAAGCGGCGGGCGATCATCTCGCCCTGCTCGGTCATGCGGATACGGCCCTGGACGGTGCCGGCCGGCTGGGCCAGCACGGCCTCGGCGGCCGGTCCCCCGCCCCGCCCGACGCTGCCGCCGCGGCCATGGAACAGCTGAAGGCCCACGCCCATGCGCTCGGCCTCGAAGGCCAGGGCCGAAGCGCCGCGCGCCACGCCGCGCCGGCTGGCCACGTAGCCGCCGTCCTTGTTGCTGTCGGAATAGCCGAGCATGATCTCCTGCACCGGCCGGTCGCCCAGGATGGTGCGGGAAAGCGGCAGTTCCAGCCACTGGCGCAGCACGCGGGGGCCGTTCTCCAGGTCGCCGATGGTCTCGAACAGCGGGCTGATCTTGACCGAGGCGCGCGGCGCGGCCCCGCCCCAGACCAGGCCCACCTGCTTGAGCAGGACCAGGGGCTCCAGGATGTCCGACAGGGTCGCGGACTTGGAGATCACATAGGCCCCGAGACAGCCGTGGCCGTAGTCGCGGACCATCTGGGCGGCGGCCTCCATGGTCGCCAGCTCCTTGGTCGTCTCCTCGCCGTAGGCGGTGAACGGCGAGACCAGGGGCCGCTGGTGCGACAGCTCGCCGATCAGCAGCTTGGACCGGGCCTCCTCGTCCAGCTCCAGGTACTTCACCCCGGTGCCGGCCCGCTGGAACAGCTCGTGCAGCGTCCGCTCGTGGACGTCGGCGTTCTGGCGCAGGTCCAGGCTCATCAGGTGGAAGCCGCAGGCCTGGGCCACCTCGACCAGGGTGCGCAGGGCCGAGCCGACCAGGCGCTCGCCGCCCTGCCGCTCAAGGCTGTCGATGACGATCTTCAGGTCGGCGACGAAGGCGTCCGGATGGCCGTAGGGCTCGACGTCGGTCGTGCCGTTGGCGAAGGCCACCGGCTGGCCGGTCAGCTTCTGCGAGACGGCGGTCAGGCGGTCGAACACCAGCTCCAGGGCCAGGCGGTACGGCTCGTCCAGGCGATGGACCGACGGATCCCGGGTCTGGGCGGCCAGGGCCAGCAGTTCCTCGGAGACCGGCGTGTAGGCCGTGGAAACCGCCAGGTTCGACCACAGCTTGCGCACCTCGCCGGCGTACCAGTCGAGGATCACCCGCGACTGCGAGGCGAAGGCCAGCTTCAGGGTGTCGCCGTTGACGCCGGGGTGGCCGTCGCGGTCGCCGCCCAGCCACGAGCCCATCTTCAGCAGCGGGGCCATCCGGCCGTGCTCGCCGATCTGCTGCGACCAGTCGGCGTAGAGGTCGATGACCGCCGGCAGGATCGAGGTGCGGACGATCGACAGGGCGTTGCGGATCTCGTCCTTCACGGTGATCCGCTCGGGACGGTACAGGCGCGTCCGCCACATCAGGGCGATCTCGCGGAACAGGCGCTCGCGGATCTCGGCGTCCATGGCCGGCGGCAGGTGGTGGCGGCGCAGGGCCATCAGGCGCGAGATCTCGGTCTCGCGGTCGACCATGCTGCGGCGGCGCACCTCGGTCGGGTGGGCGGTCAGCACCGGCACCACGTTCATGGCGGCCAGGACCTTGGTCAGCTCGGCCGGCGACTTGCCCTCGGCGACCAGCGCCTTGACGGCGTCGACCAGGGTGCGGGGGCGATCATCGCCCGGCCCGGCCTCGCCCTCGGCGTGGCGGCGGCGGCCGGCGACGTCCTCGCCGATATTGGCCAGCATCGAGTGGCTGGCCAGGGCGCGGGCCAGGAAGATGGCCTGGTCGCTGGAGACCTCGGAGAACAGGCTGTCCAGCACCGGGGCGTCGCCGTTGGCCACGTCCTCGGCCGAGGCCGCGCGGCGGGCCTTGGCCACCAGGGCGGCGGCTTCGGGCCCGTCCAGATAGGCGATCGCCTCGTTCAGCAGCTCGCTGAGCAGATTGGCGTTCTGTCGCACGTGGCGGCTGGTGGGACGATCCCCCTCACCAAGAGACGAGCCAAGAGACAGAGGCATGCGCGAAGCTCCGCGACCGCCGCGAGCGTGCGACGGTTCATCAGGATGGAAACGTACGAAACGCCAGCCTTGTGCGAGCTCTTCTCGGGGGCCCTTGCTGACGCAGCGGCGCCTCTACCGCGCTTTGCCGACCGCGAAAAGGCGGTCGGCGCAATGGTTGCGGTACCAAATTCGCTTTTGCGCAGATTTCTGCCCCTAGCGGGCCAGCCAGCCCCCGTCGACGGGCAAGGTGATGCCCTGGACGTAGTCGGCGGCCGGCGAGGCCAGGAACACGGCGGCCCCGCCCAGGTCGCCCGGTTGGCCCCAGCGGCCGGCCGGGATGCGGGCCAGGATCGAGGCGTTGCGGTCGGCGTCGTTGCGCAGGGCCTCGGTGTTGTTGGTGTCGAAATAGCCGGGGGCGATGGCGTTGACGTTGATGCCCTTGGCCGCCCACTCGTTGGCCAGGATCTTGGTCAGGCCGGCCAGGCCGCTCTTGCTGGCCGTGTACGACGGCACGCGGATGCCGCCCTGGAAGGACAGCAGCGAGGCGATGTTGATCACCTTGCCGGCCACGCCGTTCACCGGCCCCTGCTTCAGCGCCTGCCGGGCGAAGGCCTGGGTCAAGAAGAAGACGACCTTCAGGTTGGTGTCCATCACCGCGTCCCAGTCGGCCTCGGTGAACTCGATGCTGTCGGCGCGGCGGATGATGCCGGCGTTGTTGACCAGGATGTCGATCTTGCCGAAGGCGGCGACGGTCTCGTCGATCACGCGCTGCACCGGCTCGGTCGAGCCGAAGTCGGCCTTGATCGACAGGAACCTGCGGCCGGTCGCCTCGACCAGGGCCTTGGTTTCCGTGGGCTCGCTGCGGCCCGCGGCGGCGATGTCCGCGCCCGCATTGGCCAAAGCGACAGCGATCCCCTGGCCGATGCCGGTGTTGGCGCCGGTGACGAGGGCGACCTTGCCTTCGAGGCTGAACGGATTGGCCATGGTGCGTGCTTCCTGATCCTGAATCTTGTCATCCCGGACGGCCCGGAAGGCCGGTCCGGGACCGCCGGAAACGCATGCGCGTCCAGCGGTCCCGGCTCTTGGCTCCGCCACGGCCGGGATGACGGCCGCGGCGAAGTGGAGCGGTCCCCGCTCCTACTTCAGCTGGCAGATATCCAGCACGTTCATGTCGGTGTAGTCGAGGTTCTCCCCGCCCATCGCCCAGATGAAGGTGTAGTTGGCGGTGCCCGAACCCATGTGGATCGACCACGGCGGGCTCATCACGGCTTCCTCGTTGGCGATCACGATGTGACGCATCTCGTCCGGCTCGCCCATGTAGTGGAAGACCCGGTCGTTCTCGCCCAGGCCGAAGTAGAAATAGGCTTCCGAGCGGCGGTCGTGCAGGTGGGGCGGCATGGTGTTCCAGACGCTGCCCGGCTTCAGCACGGTCATGCCCAGCAGCAGCTGGGCCGACTTGCAGGTGGTCGGCACGATGTACTGGTAGATGGTGCGCTCGTTGGAAGTCTCCAGCGCACCGCGCTCCAGCGGGATGGCGTCGGCGAAGGCCAGCTTCTTGGTCTCGAACGCGGCGTGGGCCGGCAGGCTGACCAGGTAGAAGCGCGCGGCCTGGCCGCCCGTGCCTTCGAAGGTCACGTCCTTGGCGCCCATGGTGACGTACAGGCCGTCACGCGGGACGATCTCGTAGGCCACGCCGTCGACGGTGATCTTGCCGGTGGTGTCGCCGACATTGATCACACCCAGCTCGCGGCGTTCCAGGAACGGGTGGCCGGCGGCCGAGGCGGGCTCGGTCTGGTCGGGCAGCTTGACGGCCGAGGTTGCCACCACGCCGCCGACGACGAAGCGTTCGGCGTGGTTGTAGGTCAGGACGATCTTACCGTCCTGGAACAGGCCTTCCATCAGGTAGCGATCGCGCAGGTCGTCGTTGCTGACCGCGAGCATCATGTCCGGGTGAGTGGCGTGGTAGGTCTTGGTGAACATCTGGAAGCTCCGGAAAATCTATTCAGCGGCGTGTTTGAGGGGCGCGACGGGCCGGGCCCAGTCGGGCCGTTGGTCGAGTTTGTAGGCGCGTTTGGGCAGGGTGTAGGTGAGGTCGACGATGAGCTCGGCGGCCTCGACCTCGTCCATGCGGTGCTCGGCGACCATGCGGGCCAGGAAGGCGCTGTCGACGCGGCGGGCCACGTCGTGGCGGGCGGGGATGGAGAGGAAGGCGCGGGTGTCGTCGTTGAAGCCGACGGTGTTGTAGAAGCCGGCCGTCTCGGTGACCTGCTCGCGGAACCGCATCATGCCCTCGGGGCTGTCGTGGAACCACCAGGACGGGCCCAGCTTCAGCACCGGATAGTGGCCGGCCAGCGGGGCCAGCTCGCGGCTGTAGACCGTCTCGTCCAGGGTGAAGAGGATGATCGACAGGCGCGGGTCGTTGCCGAACTTGGTCAGCAGCGGCTTGAGCGCCTCGACATATTCGGTGCGCATGGGGATGTCGGCGCCCTTGTCGCGGCCGTGGCTGGCCAGAAGCCCGACATTGTGGTTGCGGTGCGAGCCGGGGTGGATCTGCATGACCAGGCCGTCGTCCAGGCTCATGCGGGCCATCTCGGTCAGCATCTGGGCGCGGAACAGCTCGGCCTTGGCCGGGGTGACATCGCCCTTCAGCAGGCTCTGGAACAGGGCCTCGGCCTCGACGGCCGACAGGTCGGCGGTGGCGGCGGTCGGGTGGCCGTGGTCCGAAGACGTGGCCCCGGCGGCGATGAAGGCCTGGCGGCGCACCCGGTGGCCTTCCAGATAGCCCTTCCAGGTCGTGACGTCCTGGCCCGAGACCTCGGCGAAGCGCTCGAACGAGCGGCCGAAGCGCTCATCCTCGAAGTCGATGACCGCGTCGGGGCGATAGGCGGTGACCACGTGGCCGCCCCAGCCGCTCTCGCGGATGGCCTTGTGGTGCTCGAGCCGATCCTGCGGGCCCTCGGTGGTGGCCAGGGTCTCGATATTGAAGCGGTCGAAGAGGGCCCGGGGCCGGAACGCCTCGGTGGCCAGGGCCTCGTTGATGGTGTCGAAATAGAGGTCGGAGGTCTCCGCGCTCAGGAACACTTTGATCCCGAACACCTGGCTGAACACGTGGTTGAGCCACAGCCACGAGGGCGTGCCGCGGAAGAGGTGGAAGTTCTGGGCCAGCAGCCGCCAGGCCTCGCGCGGGTCGGTGCTGGGCACCCCGGCCTTGGAGCGCACCTTCAGCGCGTCCAGCGAGACGCCCTGGCTGTAGAGCATGCGGAAGAGATAGTGGTCCGGCGCCAGCAACAGATCGGTGGCGTCCTCGAACGGGGCATTGGTCGCGAACCAGGCCGGATCGGTATGGCCGTGCGGGCTGATGATCGGCAGGTTCTTGACCTGGCCGTACAGCGCCCGGGCGATCCCCCGCGTGCGCTCGTCGGCCGGGAACAGGCGGTCGTCGTGAAAAACCAGAGGCCGGGTCATGGCGTCATCTACTCCCTACTCCGCCGACGGCTTCCGCGGGCCGTTTTCGACGCGCTTGGTAACCGGTGTCATGGCGCCATGCAAGCCAAAGGCGCCGCCGCGATCGTGCCTTCCACCCTACCTTGCAGGCGGGGCGCCGGACGAGTCGCGAACCACCAGATAGGGGATCGTGCTGTTGGGGTCACGCTTCTCGCGGACCGCCGCGCCGATCAGTTTCTCGGCCGCGATCCGGCCCACCTCGCGGGTGGGGATGTGGATGGTGGTCAGCGGCGGCCAGACGGCCTGGGCGATCTGGAAGTCGTCGAACCCGACCACGGTCACGTCGGTCGGCACCTGCAGCCCCGCGCGTCGCGCCGCCTGCAGGACGCCGGCCGCCATTTCGTCGTTGCCGGCGAAGATCGCAGTGGGCCGGGGCGTCTTGGCCAGCAGCGTTTCGCCGCAGGCCAGGCCCGACTCGAAGGTGTAGGCGCCCTGGACGACATAGTCGGGCTTCAGCTCCAGCCCGGCCTTGTTGAGCGCGTCCTCGAAGCCCCCTCGCCGCTCGTGCGACGACCGGAAGCTGGGCAGGCCGCTGATGAAGCCGATCTCGCGATGGCCCAGCTCGACCAGATAGGCCCCCATGGCCTCGCCGCCCAGGCGGTCGTGGCCGACGATCATGTGCTCGGGCTTGTCCAGCTCGACCGAGGCGATGCGGATGTACTCGCAGCCGATTTCGCGCAGCAGCTTGGCCACCCGCTCGTCTTCCGACACCGAGGGCGGCAGCACGACGCCGAACAGCTTCTGGCGCTCGATGAAGGTGCGGATGTCCTGCAGGAAGGTGGGGCTGGAGCGGTCGCACGGGTGGACCACCAGCTCGAAGCCCGAGCCGCGGATGCCGTCCAGCAGGCCCAGCTGCATGTTCACGACATATTGCGGGTTGGGGTTGTCGTAGATCATGCCGATCAGGAACGAACGGCGGAACGCCAGGCCCCGGGCCTGGGGATCGGGCGCATAGCCCCACTCGGCGATCACCGCCTCGATGCGCTCGCGGGTCTCGTCACGCACGAACGGCGACTGGTTGATGACGCGCGACACGGTCTTCTTCGACACGCCGGCCAGACGGGCGATGTCGTTGATCGTGGCGCGCTTGCGGCCGCCTTCGAGGCCGCCGTCGAGAGCGGCGTCGTTTTCCATGCCGTCAGTCTCCGGCAACGGGGATTTGGACGAGGTCAAAGCGTTTCCATGCGGCGATCGTTGTTTTGTTTTGTCATACTCTATCGCACGGCGGCGTCGCTACAACTGCACCACCGGGCGTATTTGCCCTATGGTGACACCGGTTTCCCCGCCGTACAGACGGGATGGCAGCACGAAAAGTTCCAATGACCAAGGCTTTGATCGTCGACCCGACCTCCAGTCCCTCCGAATCGATCCACGGCGTCGATCCGCGCGACCACGTGGCGACGGCCCTGCGCGACCTCGTCGCCGGTGAAACCCTGGACCTGCACGGCCAGGCGATCGTCGCCCGCGTCGACATCCCCAAGGGCCACAAGATCGCGGTGCGTCCTGCCAGCGCTGGCGACGACGTGCTGAAGTACGGCTGGCCGATCGGCCGGGCCACGGCCGACATCGCCGTCGGCGACCACGTGCACGTTCATAACGTCGAGACCCGGCTGTCGGGCGTCGAGGACTTCGTCTACGCCGACGCCCATCCCGAGCCGCACGCTCCGCCGCCGGCCGGGACCTTCCTGGGCTACCGCCGCAAGAACGGCCGGGTCGGCACCCGCAACGAGATCTGGGTGCTGTGCACCGTGGGCTGCGTGGCCAACACCGCCCGGCGCATCGCCGAGAAGGCCAACGCCCGCTTCGCCGGCCGCGTGGACGGCGTCTTCGCCTTCCCCCATCCGTTCGGCTGCTCGCAGCTCGGCGACGACCTGACCCACACCCGCAAGCTGATCGCCGGCCTGGCCGCCCACCCCAACGCCGGCGGCGTGCTGATCCTGGGCCTGGGCTGCGAGAACAACCAGCTGAAGGCCCTGCTGGAGTCCGCGCCGGGCCTGGACCCCGAACGCCTGCGCTCGTTCACCACCCAGATGGTCGAGGACGAGCTGGAGGACGGGCTGGACGCCGTCGAGGCCCTGGTCGCCATCGCCGAGAAGGACCGCCGCGAACCGGCCCCGTTGTCGGAACTGGTCGTCGGCCTCAAGTGCGGCGGCTCCGACGGCTTCTCGGGCGTCACCGCCAACCCGCTGGTCGGCCGCATCGCCGACAAGGTCTCCGACGCCGGCGGCACGCCGGTGCTGACCGAGATCCCCGAGGTGTTCGGCGCCGAGGGCGTGCTGCTGGCCCGCGCCGCGACCCGCCAGGTGTTCGACGAGGCCGTCGGGGTGATCGACGACTTCAAGCGCTACTTCATCGACAACCACCAGCCGATCTACGAGAACCCCTCGCCCGGCAACATCGCCGGCGGCATCACCACGCTGGAGGAGAAGTCCCTGGGCGCGGTGCAGAAGGGCGGCCGCGCGCCGCTGGTCGAGGTGCTGCGCTACGGCGAGCAGGTCGGACCGCACGGCCTGACCCTGCTGGAGGCCCCGGGCAACGACGCGGTCTCGTCCACCGCCCTGACGGCGGCCGGGGCGACGGTGATCCTGTTCACCACCGGTCGCGGCACCCCGCTGGGCTTCCCCGCCCCCACCCTGAAGATCGCCTCGAACTCGGCCCTGGCCGCCCGCAAGCCGGGCTGGATCGATTTCGACGCCGGGGTCGTGCTATCGGGCCAGACCATGGACGCGGCGGCCGACTCCCTGATGGACCTGGTCGTGGCCACGGCCTCGGGCCAGCCGACCAAGGCCGAACTCAACGGCGAGCGTGAAATCGCCATCTGGAAGCAAGGCGTTACTCTGTGACCGACACCCTTTCCCGTCCTCTCCGCCTCAACGCCGTCAGCTATCCGGCCGCCGTCCCGGGCGTAGTCCTGCCCGCCTACGACCGCGACAAGGTCACGGTCGGCGTCGTGCATTTCGGCCCCGGCGCCTTCCACCGCGCCCACCAGGCCTTCTATTTCGACCAGCTGCTGGCCAAGGACCCGCGCTGGGGGATCTGCGCCGTGTCGCTGAAGAGCCCCGGCGTCCGCGACGCCCTGCAGCCGCAGGACGGCCTCTACACCCTGGCCCAGCTGGACGCCGAGACCACCTTCCGCGTGGTCGGCTCGATCCTGGAGGTGCTGGTCGCGCCGGAGGACCCGCCGTCGGTCTTCGCCCGCCTGGCCGCGCCGGACACCCGCATGGTCACCCTGACCGTCACCGAGAAGGGCTACTGCCTGACCGGCGACGGCAAGCTGGACACGGCCCATCCCGACATCGTCCACGACCTGGAGCACCCCCGCGCGCCGGTCAGCGCCGTCGGCTACGTGGTCGAGGGCCTGCGTCGCCGCCATCAGGTGGGCCTGCCGCCCTACGCCGTGGTGGCCTGCGACAACCTCGCCGACAACGGCTGGCGCCTGAAGGCGGCCGTCGTCGCCTTCGCCGAGGCGATCGACCCCGCCCTGGCCGCCTGGATCGAGGCCGAGGGCCGCTTCCCGCGCACCATGGTCGACAGCATCACCCCCGCCACCGACGACGCCCTGCGGGCCCGGGTCGAGGCCGCCACCGGCCTGACCGACGCCTGGCCGATCCAGCGCGAGGCCTTCACCCAGTGGGTCGTCGAGGACGTGCTGGGCGACAACGCCCCGGACCTGGCGTCGGTCGGCGTCACCCTGACCGACGACGTGCGCGGCTTCGAGCGCGCCAAGCTGCGCCTGCTGAACGGCGTCCACTCGACCATCGCCTACGCCGGCCTGCTGAAGGGCCATGAGACGGTGTTCGAGGCGATCAGCGATCCGGCGCTGGCCAGGATCGCCGAGGACCTGATGGTCCAGGACATCATCCCGACCCTGACCGCGCCGCGCGGCCTGGACCTACAGGCCTACGCCCAGGCGATCCTGGGCCGGTTCCGCAATCCCGAGATCCGCCACCTGCTCAGCCAGATCGCCTGGGACGGCTCGCAGAAGCTGCCGTTCCGCATCCTGGGCACCGTCGCCGACGCCCTGGCGGCCGGCCGGCCTGTCGACCGCCTGGCCCTGCCCCTGGCGGCCTGGATGCACTTCGTCCGCCGCCGCGTCGCCGAGGGCGTCAAGATCGTCGACCCGCTGGCCGACCGCCTGGTCGACACGGCCGCCGCCTGCACCGGCGACGCCAAGGCCGACGTGGCGCAGTTCCTGAAGCTGGAGCCGGTGTTCAGCCGCGACCTGGCGAGCAACGCGACCTTCGTGGCGGCGCTGGAGACGGCGTACGGCGACCTCGCCTAGCGGGTGACGCCCCGGCCCGTCACCACGGGCAGGACCGTCCGCACCAGGATCGTCAGGTCGAACCAGAACCCCTGGCGTCGGAGGTATTCGGCGTCCAGGGCCACCTTCTCCGGAATGGCGATCTCGTCGCGGCCGTTGATCTGCGCCCAGCCGGTGACGCCGGGCCGCAGCGCCTCGACGCCGGCTTCGGTGCGCAGCGCCACGAGATCGTGCTGGTTGAACAGCGCGGGGCGCGGGCCGACCAGGCTCATGTCGCCGACCAGCACGCTCCACAGCTGCGGCAGCTCGTCGATGCTGGTCTTGCGCAGGAAAGCCCCCGGCGGCGTCAGCCAGCGGTCGGGATCGGCCAGCAGGTGGGTGGCGACCTCGGGCGTGTCGATCCGCATGGTGCGGAACTTGGGCATGGCGAACAGGGCGTTGCCGCGCCCCACCCGCTGCGACCAGTAGAGCGCCGGCCCCGGCGAGGTCAGGCGCACCACCGCCGCCACGACCAGCAGCGGCACGGCCAGCAGCAGCAGCGCCGCACCTGACGCCGCCGCGTCGAACAGGCGCTTCACCCTAGGCCAGGTCCCCGAAGGCCGCGTCCAGCAGCAGATAGGCGCGGCCGGCGTCGGACGACAGCAGCGCCGCCACCAGGAAGCCCTCGCGGTCCTGCTCGGACGCCTCGTCCATCATGCCGGCGTAGCGGCGCAGGAAGCGCTCGGCGTCGGCCCGCAGCCCCGCGTCGGAGAACAGGCGGCGGACCAGCCGGCGGATGGCGGCCGGGGCCAGCTTCTTGACCACCTCGCGCGATGCGCCCTCGTCGTGGGTCTGGATCGTGGCGGCGATCTCGTCGATGCGGGCGCGGGGCAGCAGGGCCGTCGGATCGATGCCCATGGCCAGGATCTCGCCGGCCATCTTCTCGCCCAAGGCGGCGTCGCCGGGGGCGGCGCTCTCCAGGCCCGACAGCAGGTTGCGCCACGACAGGCCGCCGCCCTGCTGCGGTTCGGCCCGCTCGGCGGGCGCGGACGGCGCGGCGTTGCGACCGCCGGCAGCGTCGAACACCGAGCGGAATTCGTCGTCGGTGGCGGTCGGCGTCAGACGCAGGCGCGGCCGCAGCCCGGCCTCCTCGGCGCTGGGCTCGTTGGCGGGCCTTGGGGCCGGCGTGGACTGCGGCGGAGACGGCGGCGGCGGCGCGGCGGCTTGGACCTGACGGTTCAGTGGCGGCGGCGCGCGGGACGGCGTGGCGGCGGGAGGCTGGACGGCGCCCATCCGGCCGACGGCCTCGCTGAGCATGTCGTAGTTGCGGCGGACCCGCTCCTGGAAGGCCTGGTCGATCGCCGCGGTCTCCTCGGCGGTCCGGCGGGCGGAGGTGCGGAGGTCCTCGATGCCCTGCTCGATCTGGGCCCGGACCTCGTTGGCGCGGGCCAGGGCCTCGGCGGGCAGGTCGGCGGTGCGGCGGCCGACGTCGGCCAGCATGGCCTCCATCTCGGTGATCGTGCCGCGCGCGGTCTCGACCGCTTCGGACAGCTTCTGGGCGGTGCGGGCGCCGGCCTGCTCGACCACCTGGGCCGACTGCTCGATCAGGTCGCGGGCCTCGTCCATGCGGGACTCGAACACCGTGTCGGCCTTCTGGCCGGCGGCGAAGGCGATCTCGTTCAGCTGGTCGACGCGGATGCGGGCGGCCTCGACGCGCAGCTCGACGCCTTCGTTGGCCTTGCGGGCCGCCTCGGCCATGGCTTCCATGGCCTGGGCCAGGGCCGTTTCCAGGTCGGCGCGCTGGCCGCCGGCGGCGCTGGCCAGGGCGGCGATGGCGCTGGAGGTCTCGGCCGCCAGGGCCTCGCGCTCGGCGCGGGCGGTCTCGGCGACTTCACGCAGCTGCTGGGCCGCCGAACCGATCAGGCCGCGCAGTACCTCGGCCCCCATGGCCGCCATGTCGCTCATCTCGGTGGCGCCGGCGCGGGTGTGGCCGATGAACTCGGTGAGCTGGGCGGTGCGGGTCTCGCTCTCGGCGGCGAAATCCTCCTGGTCGGTGCGCAGCTGCTGGCTGGCGGCGACCAGCGCGGCGCGCTGGGACGCCAGGGTGCGCTCGACGGCGCCCATCTGGTCGCCGACGCCTTGGCCGGCGGTCTCCAGGCGGGCGATCTGGCGCGACAGGTCCTCGGCCCCGACGCGGGCGGCGTCCGACGCCTCGGCGGCGGCGGCGGCCAGGTCGGCGGCGCGGGCGGCCAGGGCGGCTTCGGCCTCGCGCAGCTGGGTCTCGGCCAGGTCGGACGCCTCGGCGACCATGCGCGCCTGGCTGCCGATGGCGTCGACCACCGCCGTGGACTGGGCGTCCAGCGTGGTCGACAGGGCGTGCATGGCCTGGCGCTCGTGACCCAGGCCCTCGGACAGCTGCTGCACCATGCGGGCGGACTCGCTGGTGGTCTGGGCCAGGGCGAGGGTCTCCTCGGCCAGGGCCTCGCGCAGTTCCTGGACGCGGTTGCGGGCGTCCTCGGCGGCGGCGGTGGCCGCGTCGATCTGGCCGCGGATGCGCTCGACCATGCCGTCGACCCCGGCCGCGGCCAGGGCGGCGGGGGTGACCAGGCGGTCGGTCACGGTCCGGCTGTGCTTCAGCTCGGCGGAGACGCCCATGGCCTGGCGCAGCATGTAGGCGCCCAGCAGGGTGAAGACGGCCGGCCCGACGGCCAGGGCCGCGAACACGGTCAGGGCGAACTGGTCGACCTTCAGGGCGGGCACGCCCGCGCCGTAACCTAGCGCGAAGGCGATCGGGCCCAGGGTCCACAGCGCCGCGGCGGCGACCGCCAGGCTCCAGAACAGCGGCGCCGGCATCGGCTTCTTGCCTTCGCGGGCCGTCGACAGCGTGGTGACGGGCGTCTCGGGCGCGGCCGGCGCCGTCTCGCGCGGCTTGGACACCGCCGCCTCGAACCGCTTGGACGGAGCCGGCGGTTCCGGCTCGACGACCGGGGCCGGCGGCTGGGCCGCCTGGCTGGCGACCGGCGCGGTCAGGAACGACGGCAGCGGAGCCAGGGGCTCGGCCTCGACCGGCGCGCTGCGCCGGCCCCGGGCCGGGGTGAACGGCGCTGGATCGGCTTCCGGTTCGGGCGGCTTGAAGTTCGACTTCGGCGGCGGCGCCGGCTCGATCACCGCTTCCGGCTCGGGATCGACGGCTTCGACCGTCGGCGGTTCGACCGGTTCGAAGGCCTTGGATTCAGGTTGGGCTTCGGGTTCAGGCTCGGACTTGGGCGCCGGCTTGGACGCAGAGCCGAAGAAGCCGCGGCGCGCGCTGGCGCGCGAGGTCTGCGGCGCGGGGGCCGCGGGCGGCTCCGGCGCGGGTTCGGGCCCGAGGTCCAGCGGACCACGGTCGAGAATCGGCGGGGCCGACGCGTCGGGAACGGCGGCTATATCGAGGTCCAGGTCCGGTTCACTGACCGGCGCGTCCGCATCGGGTTCGGCTTCCGCCTCGATGGCGCGATCGACGTCATCGACCGGCGGCTCCACGGGAATGCCGGTGAAATCAAGCGGTTGGCGCTTCTTGGGCTTCATACGCAGCCATAGTCCCAGGGCGAAACGGCTCGGGGCCGGATGAACATCGCCGCGCGGACGCCCCTCTCGCACGCAACGAATAAACCTAGCGGCGAAAAGCCGGCCCGCATAGCGGGTTCCGCCGGTTTTCCAATCTGGCGAAGGGGTTGGCGCGTCCGGGACCCAGGCGCGATCCTAGGCGCTGACCTCGGTCCGATGCAGCTTGGGACAGCGCTCGATGGTCTGGACGGCCTGCTGGCGGGGCGAGCGGGCGATGACCCGTTCGGCCTTGGGCGGCTCCTTGGCGCGATGCTCGACGGCCATGCCGAACTGGCAAAGCGCCATCGACGACAGCCAGAGCACGATCGCGGCGATGAATTCAGCCAGGGAGGACATCGGGAAGCCCATTTTCCGATAGCGGCGTTATGCGGCGGTTCGTCGCGGGAGGCGAGTGAACTTTTGGTCATGAAAGGCCCCGCTCCCGCCGCGTGGCGCCATCGAAGCTCACAGCGCCTGCAGATTTCCCCGCCTTGCCCGCTCGCCCCCCGGGACCTAGGTCCACGACCAACATCCCCCCTTCCGTCGCCGCGCCTCCGTGCGTCGGCGGAGCTTTCCATTTGCGGATAAGCGTTTTGCCCCCTACCCAAGTCGCTTCGCTGTCGCACGACGCCTTTGCGGACCCGTCCATGAGTGCGCTGTCCCCGGCCCGCCTGACGCACCTGCAGCGCCTGGAAGCCGAAAGCATCCACATCCTGCGCGAAGTGGCGGCCGAGTGCGAAAACCCGGTCATGCTGTATTCGATCGGCAAGGACAGCGCGGTGATGCTGCACCTGGCGGCCAAGGCGTTCTATCCGTCCAAGCCCCCCTTCCCGCTGCTGCACGTCGACACGACCTGGAAGTTCAAGGCGATGTACGAGCTGCGCGACACCATCGCCCAGCAACTCGGCTTCGACCTGCTGGTCCACAAGAACCCCGAGGCCGAGGCTCGCGGCATCAACCCGTTCGACCACGGCAGCGCCCTGCACACCGATCTCTGGAAGACCGAGGGCCTCAAGCAGGCCCTGGCCAAGTACGGCTTCGACGCGGCCTTCGGCGGCGCCCGCCGCGACGAGGAGAAGAGCCGGGCCAAGGAGCGCGTCTTCAGCTTCCGCACCGCCGAGCAGCGCTGGGACCCCAAGGACCAGCGGCCGGAACTCTGGAAGCTGTACAACACCCGCAAGCATCCCGGCGAAAGCCTGCGCGTCTTCCCGATCTCCAACTGGACCGAGCTGGACGTCTGGCAATACATCCATCTGGAGAACATCCCGATCGTGCCGCTGTACTTCGCGGCCGAGCGCCCGGTGGTCGAGCGCGACGGCGCGCTGATCATGGTCGACGACGACCGCTTCCGCCTGCGGCCCGGCGAGGTTCCGCAGATGCGGTCGGTCCGCTTCCGGACCTTGGGCTGCTACCCCCTGACCGGCGCGGTCGAGAGCACCGCCTCCACCCTCCCCGAGGTGATCCAGGAGATGCTCCTGGCCACCACCAGCGAGCGCCAGGGCCGGGTCATCGACCACGACCAGTCGGCCTCGATGGAGAAGAAGAAGCAGGAGGGGTATTTCTAGATGACCAAGGTCTACAAACCCTCCGACCTCGTCGCCGAGGACATCGACGCCTATCTGGTCGCCCACCAGCACAAGTCGCTGCTGCGCTTCATCACCTGCGGGTCGGTGGACGACGGCAAGTCGACCCTGATCGGCCGTCTGCTCTACGACAGCAAGATGATCTTCGAGGACCAGATGGCGGCCCTCGAGGCCGACTCCAAGCGGGTCGGCACTCAGGGCGGCGCGATCGACTTCGCCCTGCTGGTCGACGGCCTGGCGGCCGAGCGCGAGCAGGGCATCACCATCGACGTCGCCTATCGCTTCTTCTCGACCGACAAGCGCAAGTTCATTGTCGCCGACACCCCCGGCCACGAGCAGTACACGCGCAACATGGTCACCGGCGCCTCGACCGCCGACGCGGCCGTGATCCTGATCGACGCCCGCAAGGGCGTGCTGACCCAGACCCGCCGCCACAGCTATCTCGTCAAGCTGCTGGGCATCCGCCACGTGGTGCTGGCGGTGAACAAGATGGACCTGGTCGGCTGGGACCAGGCGGTGTTCGACAAGATCGTCGCCGACTACCGCGCCTTCGCCGACCAGATCGGCCTGGAAACCTTCACCCCCATCCCGATCTCGGGCCTGGGCGGCGACAACATCGCCGCGCGCGGCGAGCGGTCGCCGTGGTTCGATGGCCCGATCCTGATGGACTGGCTGGAGGGCGTGGAGGTCGAGGACGACCTGCGCGGCCAGTCGTTCCGCATGCCCGTGCAGTGGGTCAACCGTCCGAACCTCGACTTCCGGGGCTTCTCGGGCCAGATCGCCGCCGGGACCGTTCGTCCGGGCGACCGCGTCAAATCCCTGCCTTCGGGCCGCGAGAGCACCGTCGCCCGCATCGTCACCAAGCCCGACGATTTGCCTGAGGCCTATGCCGGCCAGTCGGTGACGATCACCCTGGCCGACGAGATCGACGTCAGCCGCGGCGACATCCTGGTGGCCGCCGACGATCCCGTCGCCGTGGCCGGCCAGTTCGAGGCCACCGTGGTCTGGATGGACGACGAGGCCCTCCCTCCGGGACGCTCGTATCTCCTGAAAATCGGCGCGCGGATGGTCGGCGCCAGCGTCACCGAGATCAAGCACCGGGTGAACGTCAACACCCTGGAGCACCTGGCGGCCAAGAAGCTGGAGCTGAACGAGATCGGCCTGGTGAACCTGTCGCTGGACCAGGCGATCCCGTTCGAGCCCTACGCCCAGAACCGCGACCTGGGCGGCTTCATCCTGATCGACCGGATCAGCAACCGCACCGTCGGCGCGGGCCTGCTGAACTTCGCCCTGCGCCGGGCCGACAACATCCACTGGCAGCACACCGACGTCAGCAAGGCCTCGCGGGCGGCGCTGAAGGGCCAGCGCGGCCGGGTGGTGTGGCTGACGGGCCTGTCGGGCGCGGGCAAGTCGACGATCGCCAACCTGGTCGAGAAGCGCCTGCACGCCCTGGGTCGCCACACCTATCTGCTGGACGGCGACAACGTCCGCCACGGCCTCAACAAGAACCTCGGCTTCACCGAGGAGGACCGGGTCGAGAACATCCGCCGGGTGGCCGAGGTCGCCAAGCTGATGGTCGACGCCGGCCTGATCGTGCTGACCGCCTTCATCTCGCCGTTCCGGGCCGAGCGCCGCCTGGCGCGCGAGATCCTGCAGGACGGCGAGTTCGTCGAGGTCTTCGTCGACACCCCGCTGGCGGTGGCCGAGGAACGCGACATCAAGGGTCTCTACAGGAAGGCGCGATCGGGCCAGCTGAAGAACTTCACCGGCATCGACAGCCCCTACGAGGCGCCCGAGCATCCCGAGCTGCGGATCGACACGACCAAGATGGACCCGGTCGCCGCCGCCGAACGGATCGTCGCCTGGCTGGAAGGCGAGCTGGACTACGAGATCTAGGCCTCGCGGCTGGGGACATGCCCTTGCGGCGTGTCCCCATCGAAGAGGGCCGCGCCCGGTCATGGGGACACGCCGCGAGGGCATGTCCCCGACCACGCTAGCGCCCCGCCCGCTTGGTCAGCATCACCGCCCCGATCAGCCCCAGCCCGCCCATCGCCGCCATGGCCAGGTAGCCCCTCGGCCCGAAGGCGTCGAACAGCGGGCCGGCCGCCAGCGTGCCCACGCCCAGGACGAAGCCGGCCGACAGGGCCGAGTTGATCGCCTGGGCGGCCGAGGCGCTCTGGGGCGGGGCCAGGCGCTCGATCAGCCGCAGCGAGGCCATGAAGCTGGCCGCGAAGGTCAGGGCGTGCAGGGCCTGCAGCGGGAACAGGAGCCACAGCGGCGGCATGAAGGCGTAGGCGCTCCAGCGCAGCAGCGCCGCCGCCCCGCCCAGCACCAGCAGCTTCTCGGGCCCGACCTTGCGCCGCCACGGCTCGGCGAACCACATGAAGCCGACCTCGACCGCCACCCCGACGCCCCAGAGCACGCCGATCATCGGGGCCGAGATTTCCTCCTTGCGCCACAGCAGGGCCGAGAAGCCGTAGTAGAAGGCGTGCGTCCCCTGGATCAGGCCGGCGGTGACCACGGCCAGCACGAAGGTGCGGTCGCGCAGCAGGCCGCCCAGGCCCTTCCAGCGCTCGGCGGAGCCGAGCTGGGGGGCTCCAGCCTCGTGGACGCGGTCGGCCGGCAGGACCAGGGCCGAGATCACGGCGACGCCGACGGCCGCCGTGGTGATCCAGGCCACGATCACGCTGGGCGCCATGACCGCCAGGATCGCCCCCATGGCCAGGTTGGCGACGATGAAGGCCGCCGAGCCCGCGCCGCGCGGCAGGCCGTAGTTGAAGCCGTCCAGCCGCGAGCGCCGCAGGGTCAGGACGTCGATCAGCGGGGTCAGGGTGGTCAGGCAGGTCATGCCCACCAGCCAGCAGGCCAGCAGCCCCCAGAAGCCCGGCGCGACCGGCAGGGCCAGGTAGCCGGCCGCCGCCCCCAGGGCCAGCAGGGCCAGGGGCGTGCGCCGCAGGGCGAAGCCGTCGGCCCACACCGCCAGCACCGGTCCGGTGAACGGCCGCGCCAGCATCGGCACGGCCAGGATCAGCCCGATCTCGGCCCCGCTCAGGCCGCGCGAGCGGAAATAGGTGGCGATGAACGGCAGGCTGACGCCGGTGCCGAGATACGAGACGACGTAGAACAGGCCCAGGCGGGTTTGGGTTGAAAGGCGCCCTGCCCCCGCCCCGTCGGTCACCCTATTCCGCCCCGCCGAAGCGCTCGGTCCATTCGGCGATCTGCTCGTCCTCGATCTTCTTGAACAGCACCTCCGGCGCGCGGACCGACAGGCCGACCGGCAGGGTCGACAGCTCGGCGGCCGCTTCGGTGGTCGGCCAAGCGCCCGGATAGGCCTGCGAGAAGGCCTCGGCGATCTTCTCGGCGGCGAACGGGATGAACGGCGCGGAGATGCGGGCGTACAGGGCCGCCAGGTTCAGGGCGGTGCGGACGATCACGGCGGCGCGGTCGCGGTCGGTCTTGATCGCCGTCCACGGGGCGGCTTCCTGCAGATACTCGTTGCCGACCACCCACAGGGCGCGCAGGGCCTGGGCGCTCTTGCGCACCTCGATGGCGTCCATCTGCTCGGCCAAGTCCGCCAGGCGCGCGGAGACGTCGGCGAACAGCTTCTCCTCCAGCGGGCCGGGGGCGCCGCCCTCGGGGATCACGCCGTCGAACTTGCTCTCGGTGAACTTCAGGATGCGGTTGACGAAGTTGCCCAGAACGTCGGCCAGGTCGCGGTTCACGGCGCTGGCGAACTGCTCCCAGGTGAAGGCCGTGTCGCTGCTCTCCGGCGAGTTCGAGGTCAGGTACCAGCGCCACAGATCGGGCGGCAGGATCTCCAGGGCCGCGTCCATGAACACGCCGCGCTTGTTCGAGGTCGAGAACTTACCGCCGTACCAGTTGAGCCAGTTGAAGGCCTTGAGCATGTCGACGCTCTTCCACGGCTCTTCCGAACCCAGGATGGTCGCCGGGAAGCTGACGGTGTGGAAGGCGACGTTGTCCTTGCCCATGAACTGGACGTAGCGGACGTCGTCCGCGCCCTCGTCGGTGCGCCACCACGACTTCCAGTCGCGGTCCGGCTGGGCCTGCGCCCATTCCTGGGTGGCGGCGATGTATTCGATCGGGGCGTCGAACCAGACGTAGAAGACCTTGTCCTCGAAACCCGGGCGCGGGAATTCGCCCTTGGTCACCGGGATGCCCCAGGAAAGGTCGCGGGTGATGCCCCGGTCGATCAGGCCCTCGTCCAGGTGCTTGTAGGCGATCGACTTGGCCAGCAGCGGCCAGTCGGCGTGGCCGTCGACCCAGGTCCGGATGCGGTCGGCCATCTTGGTCTGCAGCAGATAGAGGTGCTTGGTGTCGCGCACCTCCAGGTTCCGCGAGCCCGAGATCACCGAGTACGGATTGATCAGGTCGGTCGGGTCCAGCAGGTTGCCGCAGTTGTCGCACTGGTCGCCGCGCGCCTTTTCAAACCCGCAATGCGGACACGTGCCCTCGATGTAGCGGTCGGGCAGGAAGCGCTTGTCGTCGATGGAATAGACCATCTGGTCGACGCGTTCCTCGATCAGGCCGCGCTCTTCCAGCACCTCGCAGAAGTGCTGGGTCAGGCGGTGGTTCTGCGGCGAGGACGAGCGGCCGAACCAGTCCCACGACAGGCCGAACTTCACGCCCACCTCGTATTGCAGCACGTGCTGCTCGGCGCAGTAGGTCTGGACGTCCTGGCCCGCGGCGGCGGCGGCCAGCTCGGCGGGGGTGCCGTGCTCGTCTGTGGCGCAGATGTAGAGGGTGTCGTGGCCGCGGGCACGCTGGAAGCGGGCGTAGACGTCGGCCGGCAGCATGGATCCCGCCAGATTGCCCAGGTGCTTGATGCCGTTGATGTACGGCAGGGCGGAGGTGATCAGGATGCGGGCCATGGGTCTTCCGGGGGAGTCGAGGAGCGGTTGCATATAGAAGGCCCAGGGCGGAAACGAAAGCGCCGTGCCTTCCCCCTCCGGCCCTCCGGGCCACCTCCCCCTGAGGGGGAGGATCCAGGCCGAGCGGATGCTCCCCCTCAGGGGGAGCTGTCGCGAAGCGGCTGAGGGGGTCTTCACGCGCGGCTTCTCGGCCTCACGCGATCTCTCGCTGAAGGTATGGAAAGGGCTGCGGAGCGCCGGACATCGTCCGGAAGAAATTGAGAATACCGTTTCGACGAAGCCCGTTCGCTCCGCGCGGTCGTTATCCGGAAGCGCGACGGCGCTGAGTTCTCTTAGAACCTCGCCGCCTTGAAGCCTCCGGCGGGCGGGCTGGAGCAACGATCCCCAGTCCCGGACCGCGAGCGTCTCATCGCCCGCCTGCTGCTCAACCGGCCCCCATCCAACGCTGTATCCGTGTTCCGAGCCCAGCCGGCACCAGATGGATGGGGTTTGATCCTTTCGGACCGCCGAAGGAGCTTCCCGCTCGATCGCCCCCCGCCGCCGCATCGGTCGCTGGCCATGCGCCCTTTCCCGCGTCGAGGTGGGATGATTATGCGGCCGCCGGGAAACCCTGCGGGGAATAAAGATTTAGGTCAGCGATATCAGTGGGTTGGTTCGCGATGAGGCGGGGATGCGCGCCCTAAACCCCTCTCTCTTAGAGAGAGGGAGGGGCCCGCCGCCGTCAGGCGGTGGGAGGGTGAGTGGTTTCACCGTTGGCTGGCAAACCCGGAGCCTTCGAGCCTTTTCGAAAGAACCCAGACCGCCGCCGTCTATAGGGCCGCTAATGCAGAACCGTCTTCGTCATCGCTCCACCCTGAAAGACTGTAACCACTCACCCTCCCACCGCTTCGCGGCGGGTCCCTCCCTCTCTCTAAGAGAGAGGGAAAGAAAGGGCGGGAGCCTCGGGGCGTCTCCCTTTGGGGCTGGGAGCATGCGACGCCATTCGAGCGCTCTGAGGGAAAAACGGCCGGGCAAGGGCATGTCCGGCGCTCCCGCCACCTCCCCGAGAGGGGGGAGGATCTCGGGGTCAGCCGCCGACCGAGCGCAGGGCGCGGAGTTGCGGGGCCGACAGCTTGGACGCGACCTCGTCCCGGACATCGATGCGGCAGGCCGCGGCCGACCAGCGGTCCAGCCGCTGGGCCCGGATGCGGGCGTCGCAGACCGCGGCGGTGGCGGTGTCGACACGGGCCTTCAGCAGGCGGGCGTGGTCGGGACGGGACACGTCCAGGTCGCCGATCGGGATGCGGGCCAGCACGGCCGGCTCCTCCGACCTGGAAGCGACGGGCGCCGCCTGGGCGGCCTGGGTCAGGCCCAGGGCCGGCAGGACCGCCAGCCCCAGCAGGGCGACCGTCGAAAACTTGGCGATGAACTGGCCCATACCGGCCTCCCCTGTCTTGGCGACGCCGTCCGCGCCGCTTTCGAGGGGTAGGATGCCGATACTGCTCTACGAATACTCGTTACGTCTGCTTCATGACGCCGTATTCACAGAGTGAACACCCTGTAATCTTTCGGCGCCCAAATCAGCGCGCAGTTCAGCGGGACGACGTGTTCAGCCGCGCTTCCTTGACCGGCGGCTTCTCCAGCGCCTGGTAGACCACCGTGCGGGTGGTGGCGTCCAGGCCCGAGCCCACGCCGCCCAGGCGCTGGATCATGCCGATGAAGAACAGGTCGTTGCTGGGGTCGATCCAGAACCAGGTGCCGGCGCTGCCGCCCCAGCTGATCGTGCCCGGCCCCACCGGCGCGCCGGACAGGCGCGGGTCGACCGCCACCGCCACGTCCAGGCCGTAGCCCATGCCCGCGCTGAACGGGAACGGCTTCTGGTCGGGGCGCAGCACCCCCGCGGTGCCGTTGGTGGTGACCTGGAAGCTGGGCGGCAGGTGGTTCAGCCGCATCAGGGCCACGCTCTCGGGCGTCAGGATCCGCACCCCGTCCAGCGTCCCGCCGTTCAGGATCATCTGGGCGAAGCGCGCGAAGTCGCCGGCGGTGGACAGCAGCCCTCCCCCGCCCGACGGCGCGGCCGGCGGCTTGGTGACGTCGCGCCAGGGCCCCTCGACGGCGGGGATCAGCTTGCCGGTCGCCGGGTCACCGTCATACAGGGCCGCCAGGCGCGGCAGCTTCTCGGGCGGAGCCCAGAAGGCGGTGTCCTTCATCTTCAGGGGACGGAAGATCCGCTCCTCCATGAACACCGGCAGGGTCTGGCCCGACAGGCGCTCGACGATCAGCCCCTGCAGGTCGGCGGCCACGCTGTAGCGCCACATCGTCCCCGGCTGGGCGTACATCGGCAGCATGCCCACCTTGCGCGCAAGATGGTCCAGGGTGTCGGACTGCAGGACCCCGGCCCGGAAATAGGCCTGGTCGGCCAGGCTGGCCGGATCGTCGGCCAGGCCGTAGGCGAAACCGGCCGTGTGGGTCATCAGCTCGCGCATGGTCGGCGGCCGGCTGACCGGGGTCAGGATCGGCCGCCCCTCGGCGTCGACGCCCGAGGCCACGCGCAGCTCGGCCAGCTCGGGCAGGTATTCGGTGATCGGATCGTCCAGCCGCCACCGCCCCTCCTGATAGAGGATCAGCATCGCCACGCCGGTGACCGCCTTGGTCTCCGAGCGGATGCGGAAAAGGGCGTCGGCGGGCATGGCCTCGCCGGTCTCCAGGCTGCGCTTGCCGAAGGTCTTCAGCGACACGACCCGGCCGTGACGGCCCAGCACGGTGACGCCGCCGGCGATCTGCCCCTGGTCGACCAGGGCCTGCATCGTCTCGTCCAGCCTGCGCAGCTTCTCGGCCGAGAACCCCGCCGTCTCCGGCTTGGCCGCCAGGGGCAAGGGCGGCGCGGCGCCCGCGGCCCCGGCGGCGGCCAGGCCGAACAAGGCGGCCACGGCGCCGGCGGTGCGCTTGAGCACCGCGTTCATGCGATCAGATCCTGTCATCCCGGATGAAGCCTAGCGGATATCCGGGACCGCCCAAAGCGCGGCGCTCGCGGCGGTCCCGGTCATCACTTCGGCCGGAACCGCTTGGACGTCGGGAAGCCCTTGGGCGACAGCTTGCCGGCCCCGGCCCGACGGCCGATCCAGTCCTTCCACTCAAGCCAGTCGCGGCGACGGCCGGCGGTGTCGATCCAGAAGGCGCCCGTCTCGGTGTTGAACGAGATCGCGTCGCGCAGGCCGCCCTCGCGGTAGGCCTGCAGCTTGACGCCCTTGCCGCGCGGCATTTCCGGCAGCTCCTCCAGCGGGAAGATCAGGATCTTGCCGTTGTCGCCGATCACCGCCACCTGGTCGCCGACGGCTTCCAGGCAGAAGGCCGCGCCGGCCGCGTCGACCGTCAGCACCTGCTTGCCGGCCTTGCGGTTGGCGATCGCCTCCTCTTCCGGCATCAGGAAGCCGTAGCCCTGCTTCGAGGCCAGGAAGCGCTTCCGCCCGGCCTTGAACGGGAACATGTCGATGATCTTCACCTTGTCGTCGAGGTCGATCATCATCCGCACGGGTTCGCCGTGGCCGCGCGCCGACGGCAGGTTGGCGCAGCTGATCGTGAAGAACCGGCCGTCGCTGGTGAACAGCAAGAGCTTGTCGGTCGTCTCGGCCGGGGCCAGGAAGCCCAGCTTGTCGCCTTCCTTGAACTTCAGTTCGGACGGGTCTTCGATCTTGCCCTTGGCGGCGCGGATCCAGCCGCGGTCCGACAGGATTACGGTGATCGCCTCGCGCACGATCATCGCCTCCATGGCCGCCTCGGCGTCGACCACCGGGGCGTCCGCGAAGATCGAGCGGCCGATCACGCCCGTCGGGCGCGGCTTGTCGTGCGGGTGGGCGATCTTGACCAGGACGGCGCGCACCTGGCGCAGGCCCGTGCCGACCAGGTCCCACTGCTTCTTGTCGCTGGCCAGCATGCCCAGGATGCCGTCGCGCTCTTCCACCAGCTCGGCGTGCTCGCGGCGGATCTCCATCTCCTCCAGCTTGGCCAGTTGGCGCAAGCGGGTGTTGAGGATGGCGTCGGCCTGGATCTCCGAGAGGGCGAAGGCCGCGATCAGCTTTTGCTTGGGTTCGTCCTCGTAGCGGACGATGCGGATCACCTCGTCCAGATTGAGGTAGGCGATCAGCAGGCCGTCCAGGATGTGCAGGCGGGCTTCGATCTTGGCCAGGCGGTGGCGGGCCCGGCGAGTCAGCACCTCGCGGCGGTGGGCCAGGAAGGCCATCAGGCACTGCTTGATGCCCATCACGCCCGGCGTGCCCTTGGCGTCCAGCACGTTGATGTTGACCGGGAAACGGCTTTCCAGCGCCGAGAGCTTGAACAGGCTCTCCATCAGCACTTCGGGCTCGACGTTCTTGGACTTGGGCTCGAGGACCAAGCGGATGTCCTCGGCGCTCTCGTCGCGCACGTCGCCCAGCAGGGCGGCCTTCTTGCTGTCGATCAGGTCGGCCAACTGCTCGACCAGGTCGGACTTCTTCACCTGGTACGGGATCTCGGTGACGACGATCTGGTAGGTGCCGCGGCCGGTGTCTTCCTTCTCCCAGCGGGCGCGGGTGCGCACGCCGCCGCGACCGGTCTCGTAGGTCTCCAGCAGACTCTCGCGGCCTTCGACGATCACGCCGCCGGTCGGGAAGTCAGGACCCGGCACGCGCTCCAGGATCTCGGCCGTCGTGGCGTCGGGATTGCTCAGCAGCAGCAGGCAAGCGTCGATCAGCTCGGCCGGGTTGTGCGGCGGGATCGAGGTGGCCATGCCCACGGCGATGCCCGAGCTGCCGTTGGCCAGCAGGTTCGGGAAGCCCGACGGCAGGACCACCGGCTCCTCGTCCTGGCCGTCGTAGGACGGCTTGAAGTCGACCGCGTCCTCGTCGATGCCGTCCAGCAGCAGCATGGCCGCGGCGGTCATCTTGCACTCGGTGTAGCGCATGGCGGCGGGGTTATCGCCGTCGATGTTCCCGAAGTTGCCCTGGCCGTCGACCAGCGGCACCCGCTGAGCGAAGTCCTGGGCCAGGCGGACCAGGGCGTCGTAGATCGACTGGTCGCCGTGCGGGTGGAAGTTACCCATCACCTCGCCGACCACCTTGGCGCACTTGCGCGCGGCGCCTTCGGGGTTGAGGCGCATGTTGTTCATCGCGTGCAGCACGCGACGGTGCACGGGCTTGAGGCCGTCGCGCACGTCGGGCAGCGCCCGCGAACCGATCGTCGACAGCGCATAGGCCAGGTAGCGCTTCGAAAGCGCCTCGCTCAGCGGCTCGTCGAGGATGCGGCCGTCTTCCGGGCCGCCGGGGGGAGGTAGGACTGGTTTGTTCATCGGGGAGATTCGTTACGCGTGGCGGCCATCCTAGCCAATCCCGCGCGGCAAATCCCCCCTTCGAACGCGTTTTGTTCCTGTTCGCCCGTCAGGCCTCGACGAGGCGCGGATCGCCCGCCTCGATCGCCATCTTCTTGCGCGTGGTCAGGGCGCCGTCGCGGCGGGTGACGGCGTCCAGCACCTTGAACTCGGTGACCCAGCGCTTGTCCGTCACGTCGCAGATCGCGTAGCCGCGCTGGCTGTTGTTGAACTTCAGCTGCGGGTTGGCGGCCTGGATCTTGGCGAAGGTGTCGGTCTGGTCCACGCCGTCGCCGCCCGAGGTGATCGAGGTGGTGACGAACTCGGTGGCGATCGGCCGGCCCTCGGGATGGGCGCCGTCCAGGTGCAGTTCGCCGGCGAAGTTCTGGTGCTCGTCGCCGGTCAGGACCACGGTGTTGGCGATCTTGCGGTCGCGGATCTGCTTGAGCAGCCGGTTGCGCGGCGTGCGGTAGCCGGCCCAGCTGTCGGGATTGACGACCACGCCCGGACCGGGGTCGCGGTCCAGGTCCATCATCATCACCTGCTGGGCCAGGACATTCCAGGTGGCCTTCGAGGCGGTCAGGCCGTCGACCAGCCACTTCTCCTGCTTCAGGCCGATCACCTCGGCCTCGGGGCGGTCGAGGGTGGCGCAGGCCACCTGCTTGTCGCCGCACGGTTGGTCGGTGCGGAACTGGCGGGTGTCCAGCAGGTTCAGCTCCAGCAGCTTGCCCCAGGCGGCGCGGCGATAGATCTGGATCGAGGTCCCGGCCGGGAACGACGAGGCCCTCAGCGGCATGTTCTCGTAATAGGCCTGGGCGGCGGCCTGGCGGCGCAGGTTGAAGATCTTGGGATCGGCGCCGTCCTGGTCGATGTCGGAGACCCAGTTGTTGTCGGTCTCGTGGTCGTCCCAGACCACGAACCAGGGCGCGGCGGCGTGGGCGGCCTGCAGGTCGGCGTCCATCTTGTACTGGGCGTAGCGGCGGCGGTAGTCGTCCAGGCTGTAGATCTCGCCGCCGAAGTGCTGGCGGGCGTTCTCGCGCGGGCCGTCGGCGCTGTTCCACATCCGGTTGCCGCGGCCCTCGTAGATGTAGTCGCCGTAGTGGAAGACGAAGTCCGGTGCGTCCTGCGCCATCTTGCGGAAGGCGGTGTAGTAGCCCTGCTCGTAGTTCTGGCAGCCGACGACGGCGAAGCGGGCGCGGTCCAGGGCGGCGCCGGCGGCCGGGGCGGTGCGGGCCCGCCCGGTCAGGCTGCGCTCCTTGCTCGCCATGAAGCGATACCAGTAGTCGCGGCCGGCCTCGAGCCCCGAGACCTCGACGTGAACGCTGTGGCCCAGCTCGGGCGTCGCCACGGCGGTCCCCTTGGCGACCACGGTCTTGAAGCCGCGATCGGCGGCCACTTCCCAGTCGACGGCGACCGGGGCCGTCGGCATGCCGTAGCCGATCTCGAAGGGCTCGGGGGCCAGGCGGGTCCAGATCACGAAGCCGTCCGGCCAGGGATCGCCCGAGGCCACGCCCAGCTGGAACGGGTACTGGGCGAACACCGCTTGGGCGAAGGCCTGCTCGCCGATCAGCGGGATCGACAGGGCGGTGACGGCTGAAGCCCCGAAGGTCTTGAGCAGCCGGCGGCGGTTCAGGGCGTAGCGGTCGAGGACGAGGGACATGGCGGGACTCCGAAACTCGAGTCCCGATAGCCGCGCATTGTGACGGTTCGTCCCTTTCAAGCCGCTCATCCCCGCATTCGCCGGGATGAGCGGAGTTTTTAGAGCCTCCCCGCCTCGCCCAGCCGGTCCAGCAGCCAGACGCGAGCCGGCGGCAGCGGCCGGTTCAGCGGGTGGAACACGAACTGCTCGAGGAAGTGGCCCGTGATGTCCAGGCCCGCCTTGACGTCGCCGTCGGTCAGGCCGCCCTGGGCCGACAGCATGAACGGCGGCAGGGGCAGGAGCTTGTCGTGATAGGGCCGCCCGGCCTCGCGGCTGACCGCCCGGCCGGTGCGCGGGCTGACATAGACCAGGTCGTCCAGCGCGCCGGTGGCGGCGCATTTCGAAAGGTCCAGGCCGAAGCCCAGGTCCTGCAGCAGCCCGGCCTCGAACCGCACGTAGACCGCCGGCCAGATCTCCGGGATGGCCAGGGCGGCGATCAGGGCCTCCAGGGCGTGGAAGGCGCCGGGATGGGCCTCGCGCTCCGGCAGGGCCCCGGCGGCGACGGCGGCGGCGGCCGACAGGCCCGACAGCGCCAGCGGCTCGTCGAACAGCGACGCCGGCCCCTCGCCGATCGGTTCGAGACTGGCCGCCCCCATCTGGTCGCTGACCCGGGCGCGGTAGCGCGCGATGACCTTGGCCCCCGCCTGCAGGAACGGCTTCATCCGCCGCGAGGCCGCGCCCGATACGTGGGCCGCGAACTTGCCCCGCTCCTGGGTCAAGAGCTCGACGATCGCGCCGGTCTCGCCATGGGCGCGCGCCGACAGCACGAAGGCCTCGTCTTCCCACTCCATCAGGCGGTCTTGGTCGCGGAACAAAACATGGACTCTCCATACGACGTCGCGATCCCGGCGCCGAGCCGAAAGTCCGCCGTCACCTCCGGACGCGCGAAGCCTATTGCCTGCCCTAAGGTTGATCCGCTAGCCAGGAGCTCGCACAGCGGGGGAGTGCAGGTCATGAGCGGAGAGTCGCTGGTCGCGTCGCGCGTCTACAGCCGCAAGCTGGACAAGCCGCCGGCCACCTGGCCGGCCCTCGTCGTGACCGTGCTGATCGGCATGGGCCTGGCGATCGCCTACAGCCTGCGCCTGCAAGGCCTGGACGGCGAACGCTTCGACCTGTCGGACCTGATCAACACCCGGTTCCTGTTCAGCATCGTGCCCTGCGCCCTGATCAGCCTGGCGCTGTGGGCCCTGCTCTATTTCGGCTATGTCCGCTCGCGCGACGCCACCCGGGGGCCGATCTATTTCAACATCCTGGCGCCGTGCGTCTTCGCCGCCTCGCTGCTGTCGCCCGTGGTCCTGCACGGCGTGCGCACGGTCGAGCACCAGATCGACCTGCACAAGGCCCGCGAGGCCTGGGCCACCGTCCCGGGGCTGAAGACCGAGCTGGCGGCGATCGCGGCCAAGGACCGGGCCGGCGACACGGCCGCCCTGTCCGTCCTGAACCCTCGACTGAAGGCCACCGACCAGCGGCTGGTGATCTCGCCGGTGACCATCGGCTCGCCCGCCGACGTCCGCGCCCTGACCGCCCGCCTGCGCGGGACCCTGGACGCCGTCGCCCAGGCCGAGATCGACGACGCCAGGCGCTGGAAGGAGACCCGGGTCGCGATCGACGAAGCCCTGCGGCGCGCGGACCCGCCGCCGCTGGTCCGCGACTACGTCCTGGCCCGGCTGGACGAGGACACCAAGGTCGCTGTCGCCCGCCACGGCGCCGAGGCCGACCTGCGCGACCGGACCTATGCCGAGACCCTGGCCGCCCTGGACGTCTTCGCCAAGGCCGACGGGCTGTGGCGCTCGGACGGCGACAACCTGATGTTCGCCCGCCAATCCGACGTCGACGCCATCGAGGAGCACCTGAACAACGCCGAGCGCCTGCGGCGGCGGCTGTTCGACTTCCCGCCCGAGCCCCTGCCCCACCAGAGCTGGTCGCGGCCGCCGCCGGGAGTCTAGGCGCGGCCGCACGCTCCATATTCGAATCCCTGAACCCTGACTTGAGCCTCGCTGCTGCGAGCCAGGCCATGCGCCTGGCCACCCAGAAATGCTGGACGCACCCCGGGGAAATTTGGACTCAGGGCGCCCGGGCGGCCGGCTCGGCGCGGCCCTATCTCAGCGGCCCACAGTTGCTTGAACCGCCCCAGGGGGGCGGCCGCCGGAGATCGCCATGGACGGCTCGACCATCGCCCGACCCACGCAGGACGCTTCGAGCCCGATCGGCGAGCCTGAAACACCGGCCCTCTGGACCGCGATCGGCGCCCTGGCCCTGGGCGTCTTCGCCCTGGTGACCTCGGAATTCCTGCCGGCCAGCGTGCTGACGCCCCTGGCGGCCGATCTCGGCGTCAGCGTCGGCGCGGCGGGGCAAGCGGTGACCGCCACGGCCGTCGTCGGGGCGATCGCCGCGCCGCTGACGCCGGTGCTGACCGGACGCCTGGATCGGCGGCTGGTGCTGCTGGGCCTGATGGCCCTGCTCTGCGCCTCGAACCTGCTGACGGTCTTCGCCGCCAACCTGCCCACCCTCCTGGTCGCCCGGATCCTGCTGGGCGCCAGCCTGGGCGGCTTCTGGTCGATGGCCGCGGCCCTGGCCATGCGCCTCGTGCCAGCCCGAGCTCTTCCCAGGGCGATGTCGATCGTCTTCACGGGCGTGTCGGTGGCGACGGTCTCGGCCGCGCCGGTCGGCGCCTATGTCAGCGACACCCTGGGCTGGCGGGCGGCCTTCGTGATCGCCGGCGTGGTCGGAGGGCTGGCCCTCCTGGCCCAGGCGCTGACCCTGCCGAGACTGGCCCCGACGGCCCCGCCGCGCCTGCGCGGCCTGCTGGAGGTGGCGCGCCGGCCCAGCGTCGCGGTCGCGCTGGTCGGCGTGCTGCTGGTGATCTCCGGCCACTTCGCGGGCTTCACCTATGTGCGGCCGGTGCTGGAGCAGGTCACGCACCTGGAGGTCGGCGCGATCTCGCTGGTGCTGCTGGCCTTCGGCGTCGCCGGCTTCTTCGGCAACTTCGCCGGCGCCTTCCTGGCCGAGCGCGATCCTCGCCTGGCCGTGCTGGGCGGAGCGGGCCTAGTCGCCGTCGCGGCCGTCGCGCTCGTCACCCTGGGCGCCTGGCCGTTGGTCGCGGCGGCGGCCCTGACCGTCTGGGGCTTCGCCTTCGCCATGCTGCCCGTCGGCTTCCAGTCGTGGGCCACGTCGGAAGCCGCCGACCAGGCCGAGCTGGCGGGAGGTCTGCTGACCTCGACCTTCCAGGTGGCGATCGCCATGGGCGCGGTTTTCGGCGGCGTGCTGGTGGACGGCCTGGGGCCGGTCAGCGCCGCGGCCTACGCCGCCCTGACCGCCGCCCTGGGCGTGGGCCTGGTCCTCGCCGCACGGCGCGAGCGCAAGGCGCCGATCGCCGCCCCGTGCGAGGCCTGCTCCTAGGCCGGCGCGCCCCAGGCCACGATCTTCTCGATCAGCGGCCGCCATTCGGGCTGGACCGGCAGGCCGATCACGTCGCGCAGGGCCGCTTCCAGCTCATCGGCCGACAGGTCGCGCTGCTCGACCAAGGCGCCGGCCGCGTCGCGGTGCGTCAGGCGGTTGTTCTTCAGGGCGTAGCGCGCGTCGGGCGTCACCCGGCCCGCCGTCAGGCTCCAGGTGAAGTGCGAGCCGGGATGGGCGTAGGTGTAGAAATTGGCCTGCTCGTAGTCCTGGTCGGCCCAAAGGCCGCTGGGGGCCACCTGGTAGGTCGCCGCCCACTTGCCCGACAGGTCGGCCTGGACCCGCCGCTCGCCGCCCAGCTCGTCGACCGGCAGGATGCGGAAGTCGCCGTTGGGCGTGGCCTGCACCTCGTCGGAAAACAGCCGCAGGGGCGCGGTCAGCACGCAGCCGCCGAACCCCACGTCGGCCAGCCAGACCGTGTCGTCGCCCGGAACCCGCACGGCCAGCACCATGTGCGAGCGCGGACGCGGCGGCAGGTGCTCGGGGACCATCCACAGCACCCGCGCCATCAGGCCGCCGACCTCGAAGCCCAGGGCCGTCAGCACGCGCTTGAACAGGCCGTTCTGCTCGTAGCAGTAGCCCCCGCGCCCGGCCGTGATCAGCTTGGCGTCGATGGCGGCCGGATCCAGGTTGATCGCCTTGCCCAGCAGGACGTCGACGTTCTCGAAGGCGATGGCGTCCGGGTGCTTCTGGTGCAGGGCGCGCAGCACCGCCAGGGTCGGCTCGCGCGGGCCGTCATAGCCGATGCGGGCGAAATAGGCGTCGAGATCGACCGAAGCGGAAGCGGGCGTGATGGCGGTGTCGAGTTTGGTCACGGCGGCGATGCTCCCCTGCTTGTTGTCGCGCTGAAATCGGGGCGCGTATCGCCAAATCAAGGCTTGGTCAAAAACGTTGTCATCCCGGCCGCGGCGAAGCGGAGAGCCGGGACCCAGGGGACTGGGCGAATGCGGTGCGGCCGCCCCTGGGTCCCGGACAGCCTCTGCGAGGCTTCCGGGATGACACCCTTTTTGGAGGGCCTTCCCTAGACGTCGAAATCCAGGCCCATGTCGTTGAACAGGCCCCGTTCCTCGGCCCAGTTCTCCTTGACCTTCACGTGCAGGAACAGGTGGACCTTGCGGTCGAGGATGTCCTCCAGCTCCTCGCGGGAGGCCTTGCCGATCCACTTGATCACCTCGCCGCCCTTGCCCAGCACGATGGCCCGCTGGCCGTCGCGCTCGACATAGATGGTCTGCTCGATGCGGGCGCTGCCGTCGGGACGCTCCTGGAAGGCGGTCGTCTCGACCGAGGCGGCGTAGGGCAGCTCCTCATGGACGCGGAGATAGATCTTCTCGCGGGTGATCTCGGCGGCCAGCAGGCGGGCCGGCAGGTCGGCGGTCTGGTCTTCCGGATAGAGCCAGGGGCCCTCCGGCATCAGCGAGGCCAGCTTGGCCATCAGATCGTCGACGCCCGCGCCCGTGGAGGCGCTGATCATGAAGACTTCCGAATAGGCGCCGGTGTCGAACAGCTCCTGGGTGACGGCCAGCAGGGTGTCGCGCTTGACGCCGTCGATCTTGTTCAGCGCCAAGATCACCTGGCGGCCGGCGGCCTTGATGCCTTCGATGATGGTCTGGACGTCCTGGCTGGAGCGGTGCTCGCCCGGCGTGGCGCGGCGCTCGCGCACGGCCAGCTCGGCCTGCACGTCGACCAGGTGGACGACGACCTCGGAATCCTCGGCGCCGGCCCAGGCGGACCGGACCATGGCGCGGTCCAGGCGGCGGCGCGGGGTGAAGATGCCAGGGGTGTCGACCAGGACGATCTGGGTGTTCCCGGTGATGGCCACGCCGCGCACGGGGAAGCGCGTCGTCTGAACCTTCTGGGTGACGATCGAGACCTTGGCGCCGACCATGCGGTTGACCAGGGTGGACTTGCCGGCGTTCGGAGCGCCGATGATGGCGGCGAACCCGGCGCGGGTGTTTTGTTCGGGGGTATGTTCAGTCATTGCGCGTGCGTGTAGCACCGATGGGGCTCGGGGGCGACCATACTTGCCCCCACCTGACCGCTTCGCGGTCTGTCCGCCCCCCATGGGGGGCGGAGCCTTCAGGCGCGGCGGGCTCTTCCCCCTATGGGGAAGACGACCGCGAAGCGGTCCGTAGGGGGCAAGTGGGTGAGCCGCTAAGCCCCCGACGCCCCTTCCCGCTCCAGCAGCGCCTTGGCGGCGGCCTTCTCGGCCTCCTGCCGCGACTTGCCCTTGGCGATGGCGGGGTCGACGCCCTTGACCGAGGCCTCGACGGTGAACACCGGCGCGTGGTCCGGGCCCGTACGATCCAGGACGCGATAGGACGGCAGCGGCTTGCCCTTGCCCTGCGCCCATTCCTGCAGCGCGGTCTTGGGGTCGCGGGGCTTGCCCTGGTTGGCGCGCTCGAACTCGTCGGTCCACAGGTCCAGGAACACGCGGCGCGCCGTTTCCAGCCCGCCGTCGCGGTACAGCGCCGCCATCAGGGCCTCCGCGGCGCCGGCCAGGATCGAGTCGGTCTCGCGGCCGCCGATCTTGCTGGACGAGGCCGACAGGCGCAGGGCCGGGCCCAGCTGGGCGGCGCGGGCCACCCGGGCGCAGGTCTCGCGGCTGACCAGCGCGTTCAGGCGCGGGGCCAGCTCGCCTTCCTTGGCCTTGGGGAAGCGCTCGGCCAGGGCCTCGGCGGCCAGCAGGCCCAGCACGCGGTCGCCGATGAACTCCAGCACCTCGTTGTCGCCGGCCTTCTTGGCCCCGTCGCCCACGCTGGCGTGGGTCAGGGCCAGCTCCAGCAGCTGGCGGTCCTGGAACGTGTGACCGATCCGGCGCTCCAGGTCGCCGACGGCGACGGCGCGCCGGTCTGTCACTTGAGGACGCGGAAGAAGCGGCTCGGACGGGCGTCCAGGAACCAGGTCCACGGCTTGAACAGGTGGGCGTCGGCGTTCCACGACAGCAGGATCAGCTGGGCGCGGCCCACCAGGTTCTCGGCCGGCACGAAGCCCACGCCTTCCTGCATGCCGATGTACTGGTCGTTGGCGAAGTCCCACTTGCAGGCGCCCGAACCGGTCTTGAAGGCCGAGACGCCCGGGTCGAAGCGGCTGTCCAGCGAGTTGTCGCGGTTGTCGCCCATGAAGAAGTAGCAGTTCTCGGGCACCGTATAGACGCCGGTGTTGTCGGCCTCGCTGTCGGGGCCGTAGTCCTGGGTGGCGTACTTGCGGCCTTCGGGATTGGTCTCCTCGAAGCGGCCGGCGCGGATGGTGCCGTAGCCGGTGTCGACCAGGGCCGAGGGCAGCTCCTTGCGCTCCAGGGCCTTGCCGTTGATGTAGACCACGCCGCCGCGCACCTGGACCTTGTCGCCGGGCAGGCCGATCAGGCGCTTGATGTAGTCGACGTGCGGGTCGCGCGGCAGCTTGAAGACGATGATGTCGCCGCGCTTGGGCGCCTTGCCGAGGATGCGGCCGTCGAACAGGCCCGGGCTGAACGGGATCGAGTGCTTGGACCAGCCGTAGCTGTACTTCGAGACGATGATGTAGTCGCCCTGGTAGAGGTTGGGCTCCATCGAGGCCGACGGGATCGTGAACGGCTGGAACAGCAGCACCCGCAGCACCAGGGCGATGCCCAGGGCGTAGGCGACCGTCTTGACGATCTCGATGAACTCCTTGACCGCCCCGGCCTTGTCGTCGGGGGTTTCGATGTCGGCGGCTTCGGTCATGCGCTGTAGGGCTCTCGACGGAATGGGCTGCGGGCGAACCCGACGCGCCTAGCTAGACGGGGTTTACGACGGGGGCAAGCGCGGCGCCCGTTAACTCGCCTTCATGGCGAGGGCGTGGCGACGCAGCGCCCCCTCACAGCTTGACCGTGCAATACGGGCTCAAATTGTGGCGAACACCGCCGCCAGCACCAGGGCGAAGAAGCCCCAGCCGACCAGCAGCCAGGCGAACGGCCTTTGCTGCCAGGGCATCAGTTGGCGCCTGCGACGCGCCGGTTGGGCCTGCTTGCCTTCGATATCGCTCCAGATCGCCATGTGGGTCCCCCGTCCCAGAACGGCGCCGTTTCAGGCGCTCGGGGATCGGAGGTGCAAAGCGGGGGCCTAGACCGTCGGCACCGCCTCGATGATCACGAAGGCCTGGGCGTAGGGGTGGTCGTCGGTCAGGGACAGGTGGATCACCGGGGTCATGCCCTCGGGGACCATCCTGGCCAGGCGCTCGGCCGCGCCGCCGGTCAGGGCCATGGTCGGCTTGCCGGACGGCAGGTTGACCACGCCCATGCCCGCCAGGTGCACCCCGCCCTTCAGCCCCGTGCCCAGGGCCTTGGAGCAGGCCTCCTTGGCGGCGAAACGCTTGGCGTAGCTGGAGGCGCGGTCGGGCTTACGCTCGGACCGCTTGCGCTCGATCTCGGTGAAGACCTTGTTGGTGAAGCGGTCGCCGAAGCGCTCGAGGGACTTCTCGATCCGGCGGATGTCGCACAGGTCCGAGCCGATCCCGATGATCACGCCGCTTGCTCCAGGCGAGCCGCGTCCATGAGCGCCCGCATGCGCTGCATGGCTTGGGGCAGGCCCACGAAGATCGCCTCGCCGATCAGAAAGTGGCCGATGTTCAGCTCGGCGATCTGCGGGATGGCGGCGATCGGCTTGACCGTGGCGTAGTCGATGCCGTGGCCGGCGTGGACTTCCAGGCCCAGGTCGGCGGCCAGGGCGGCGCCGGCCTTCAGGCGCTCCAGGATCGCGGCGGCCTTGTCGGCGTGGCCCTCGCGGGCGGCGTCGCAATAGGCGCCGGTGTGCAGTTCCACCACCTGGGCCCCGGCCTCGACCGAGGCGCGGATCTGGACCGGATCGGCCTCGATGAACAGCGAGACCCGCGCCCCGACGGTGCGCAGGCGCGCCGTGGCGTCGGCGATGCGGTTGGCGCCCTTCACGACGTCGAGGCCGCCCTCGGTGGTGACCTCCTCGCGGCGCTCGGGCACCAGGCAGGCGGCGTGCGGGCGGGCCTGCAGGGCGATGCCGACCATCTCGTCGGTGACCGCCATCTCGAAGTTCAGCGGCTTGCCGCGCTTGAGGCACAGGTCGGTCAGCAGGGCGATGTCGGCGTCGCTGATGTGGCGACGGTCTTCCCGCAGGTGGGCGGTGATGCCGTCGGCGCCGGCCGCCAGGGCCAGTTCGGCGGCCCGCACCGGTTCCGGATAGCTGGACCCGCGCGCGTTGCGGATCGTGGCCACGTGGTCGATGTTGACGCCGAGCCGCAGCATGCCGGTCAGCCCTTCAGACGCCGGCTGCCCGGGTCCTCGATCGGGATGGCGGCCAGTTCGGGCGGCAGGGCGTCGGCCGGATAGGCCGGGACTTCCAGGCTGGCCAGGGCCACCAGCGGCACGCCGACGTCGGCCTTGCCGCCCGAGCGGTCGACGATGCAGGCCGCGGCGATCACCTCGCCGCCGGCTTCCTGGATCGCGGCGATGCACTCGCGCGACGACAGGCCGGTGGTGACGATGTCCTCGACCATCACGACCTTCTGGCCGGGCTCGAGGTGGAAGCCGCGGCGGAACTTGAAGCCGCCGCCCTCGCGCTCGACATAGATCGAGGCGACGTCCAGCCAGCGGGCGGTCTCGTAGCCGGGGATGATCCCGCCGACGGCCGGCGACACCGCCACGTCGGGCTTGCCGACCGTGGCGACGATCTTCTCGGCCAGGGCCTTGCAGAGGCGCGCGCAGCGCTCGGGCCGCATGAACACCAGGTTCTTCTGCAGGAAGACGGGGCTGTGCAGGCCGGAGGACAGCACGAAGTGGCCTTCGCGCAGGGCGCCGGCGGCGCGGAATTCGTCGAGGACGTCGTCGTTGGTCATGAGAGGTGGATATAGCGAACCCGTGCGAGTCTACAAACCGCGACGCGCCGGATCGCCCGAGAAGGGAACAACGGCGAAGCTCGCGCGCTGTGGTGTGGTCCCCGCGTGCGCGGGGCGGGACGACCCAGGGGCTTCCCATGACCGAATACACCGTCGCGACCTCGGCCAACCTCTTCCACAAGGCCGCCGAACTCGACCTGTTGGCCATGCGCGCGGACGGTTCCGTCCACGCCGACGTCTATCAGCGCCTGGCCGACATGAACCGTGTCGCGGCCGCCTTCGCCAAGATCGGCGAGACCCTGGACTGGCGCGACGCGCAGGCCGGTGTAGGGAAGGACGCATGTCCGATGAATCATCCGTCCCTCTCCGCCCTCGCATAGGCTGCGGCGCCGCCATCCTCGACGGCCAGGGCCGCATCCTGCTGGTCCAGCGCAAGCGGCATCCGGAAGCCGGCCACTGGGGCCAGCCGGGCGGCAAGCTGGACTGGGGCGAGAGCGGCCGGACCTGCGCCGAACGCGAGATCCTGGAGGAGCTGGGGATCACCATCGTCGCCGGTCCCGTGCTGTGCGTCACCGACATGATCGCCGACGACAGCCACTGGGTGGCCGTCACCTACCGCGCCGACGGCTGCGTGGGCGAACCGGCGATCCAGGAACCGCAGGCCCTGGCCGACTGGGGCTGGTTCCCGCTGGACGCCCTGCCCTCGCCCCTGACCGCCGCGACGCTCGACGCGGTCGCCGCCCTGGCTTCAAAGGTTTAGAGCGGGCATAAGCTGGCCGCTTGATTTGCAGCCGGCGACCGCCGCCGGCGAACCAGGAACACCGCCATGTCCGTCGTCACCCTCAAGCGCTGGAACATCTCGATGGGCGCCGGCCAGCCTCTGGCCGTGATCGCCGGCCTGAACGTGCTGGAGAACCTGGACCTGGCCCTGGAGGTCGGGCGTGAGCTCAAGGCGGTCACCGCCGAGCTGGGCCTGCCCTATGTGTTCAAGGCCAGCTTCGACAAGGCCAACCGTTCGTCGATCACCAGCTACCGCGGTCCGGGCCTGAAGGACGGCCTGGCCATGCTGGCCGAGGTCAAGGCCAAGCTGGACGTGCCGATCGCCACCGACATCCACGAGGTCGACCAGGCCGAGCCGGTGGCGGCCGTCGCCGACCTGGTGCAGATCCCCGCCTTCCTGTGCCGTCAGACCGACCTGATCGTGGCCGCCTCGCGCGCCACCGCCGCCCAGGGCGGCTGGCTGCACGTCAAGAAGGCCCAGTTCATCGCCCCCTGGGACTGCAAGAACATCATCCACAAGGCCCGCGAGGCCGCGCCGGACCTGCAGATCGTGCTGTGCGAGCGCGGCGCCTCGTTCGGCTACAACAACCTGGTGGTCGACATGCTGGGCATCCAGCAGATGCAGAACCTGGGCGTGCCGGTGACCATCGACGCGACCCACGCCGTCCAGCTGCCGGGCGCCGACCCGCGGACCGCCGGCGGCTCGACCGGCGGCCGCCGCGAAGGCGTGCCGATCATCGCCAAGGCCGCCGTGGCGGCCGGCGCCGACGGCGTGTTCCTGGAATTCCACACCGATCCCGACAAGGCCCTGTGCGACGGTCCCAGCTGCCTGCCCCTCACCGACGCGGCGGGCCTGCTCAAGACGCTGAAGACCCTGCACGCGGCCGTCCGCGCCTAGGCCGGAGCTTTTTCCGAAAAGCGGCGTTATAGCGAAGCTGTTCGCCGCTTCGCTGGAAACCTCGTGGACCTTGCGCCTCTCGACAGGAGCCTGACGCTCGCCCAGGTCTTCCCGGGCGACAGCGAGATGGCGCGCCGCATGCGCGAGGCGGACTGGTCCGATTCCCCGCTGGGTCCGCCCGAGACCTGGCCCACCGGCCTGAAGACGCCGCTGGCCATGATGCTGACCTCGCGGTTCGAGATGTGGCTGGGCTGGGGCGACGATCTACGCTTCTTCTACAACGACGCCTACATCCCGACCCTGGGGATCAAGCATCCGACGGCCCTGGGCCGGCCGTTCCACGAGGTCTGGCGCGAGGTCTACGCCGACGTCGAGGCCCAGGTCCATTCGGTGCGCCAGGGCGTCCCCACCTGGAACAAGGCCTTGCTGCTGCTGCTCGAGCGCAGCGGCTATCCCGAGGAGACCTACCACACCTTCTCCTACAGCCCGCTGCGCGAGGGGACCGACATCAAGGGCTTGATGTGCGTCGTCACCGAGGAGACCGAGCGGGTGATCAGCGAGCGGCGGCTGGGGACCCTGCGTCGCCTGGGCGAATGCCTGATCGGTGCGGTGACCCACGACACCGTGCTGCAGGGGATTTGCGACGCCCTGGCGGCCAACACCGAGGATTTCCCCTTCGCCCTGGCCTATGTGAGCGACCCGCTGGGCGGGCTGGTCGGTTGCTCGGCCACCGAGGAAGGGCGCGACCTGCTCCAGCGTCGTTGGCCGCTGGAGGACATCGGCCCGGCCCCGGTCCAACTCCGCCTGCCCCAGGGGACCTATCCGACGGGCGCTTGGTCGATCCCGCCGACCGAGAGCCTGATCGTCCCGATCCCCAGCGCGCACGGCGAGCCGGCGGCGATCCTGGTGCTGGGCCTCAACCCGCACCGTCGCGACGACCAGGGCCTGCGCGACCTGGCGACCCTGGTCGCCGACCGCGCGGCCGGGGCCTTCGCCCAGGCCCGCAACGTCGAGGACGAGCGGCGACGGTCGGACCGCATCTGGACCAACGCCCGCGACCTGATGGTGGTGGTCGATAGTGACGGCGTTTTCCAATCGGTCAGCCCGGCCTGGACCCGCATCCTGGGTCATCGCGTCGAGGACGTGGTCGGCCGTCGCATCGCGGATTTCGTCGTGAACGAGGACGCCGTCGTCACCGACCACGCGCTCGAGGCGGTCTTCCACGGCTCTCAGGTCACCGGCTTCGAGAACCGCTACCGCACCCTGGACGGCGGCGTGCGCTGGATCTCGTGGAACACCGCGTTCGAGGACGGCCTGGTCTACGGCTACGGCCGCGACATCACCGACGAGAAGCAGCAGGCGCAGGCGCTGAAACAGGCCGAGGAGGCCCTGCGCCAGGCCCAGAAGATGGAGGCCATCGGCCAGCTGACCGGCGGCGTCGCCCACGACTTCAACAACCTGCTGACCGTGATCCGCTCGTCGGCCGACCTGCTGCGCAGCCGCGACCTGCCGATCGACCGCCGCCGCCGTTACATCGACGCCATCTCGGACACGGCCGACCGAGCCGCCAAGCTGACCAGCCAGCTGCTGGCCTTCTCGCGCCGCCAGGCCCTGAAGCCCGAGCACTTCAACGTCGCCACCAAGGTCGAGACCCTGGGCGACATGCTGCGGTCGATCCTGGGCGCGCCCATCCGGCTGGATATCTCGACCCTGTGCGAGGACTGCTTCGTGGAGTCCGACATCAACCAGTTCGAGACCGCCCTGATCAATCTGGCGATCAACGCCCGCGACGCCATGGACGGCGAAGGCGTTCTGGCGGTCCGCATCGACGCGGCCGACGCGATCCCCGCCATCCGCGGCCACGCGGCCAGCCGCGGCGACTTCGTCACCGTGGCCGTGGCGGACGGGGGCTACGGCATCGCCGAGGACGACCTCGCGCGGATCTTCGAGCCCTTCTTCACCACCAAGGAGGTGGGGCGAGGCACCGGCCTGGGCCTGAGCCAGGTCTACGGCTTCGCCAAGCAGTCGGGCGGCGATGTGGCGGTGGAAAGCCGCGTGGGACACGGCTCGACCTTCACCCTCTACCTGCCCCGCACCCGGCGCGTCGAAAGCGCCGCCGACGCCTCGCGCGCACCGCTCCGCAGCCGCCATGACGGGCGCGTCCTGGTGGTCGAGGACAACGCGGCGATCGGCGAGTTCGCGACCCAGCTGCTGCAGGACCTGGGCTATCGCACCGAGCTGGCGTGCAACGCGGTGGAGGCCCTGGCGCGGCTGGAGGGTGGCGCGACGTTCGACATTGTGTTCAGCGACGTGGTCATGCCCGGGATCGGCGGCGTCGAGCTGGCGCGGATCGTCAAGGCGCGCTGGCCCTCGACCCGGGTGGTGCTGACCAGCGGCTACAGCCATGTGCTGGCCACCGACGCCCATCACGGCTTCCCGCTGCTGCACAAGCCCTATTCGGTCGAGGAGCTGTCGCACACCCTGCGCCTGGCGGCGACGAACGAGCCTGCGCCGGTCGGATAGGATTTTCGGGAACCCATCGCCAAGCTAAGCGTCATAGCCGACGGGCGGCGCGGGGTTCATGGCGTCGGGAAAGCCGTAGAGGCCTGGGGCGGGTGTCGTGACCATCATGGATGAGGCCGAAGGGGCCGAGCGGGAAACGCGGGAGGCGCGACGCCTCCAGGCGCTGCGCCGCTACGAGATCCTCGACACGCCGCGCGAAGCCGCCTTCGACGAGATCGTCCAACTGGCGGCCGAGATCTGCGGCGCGCCCATCGCCGTGGTCAACCTGATCGACGAGGACCGGCAGTTCTTCAAGGCCGAGGTCGGGCTGGGCGTGCGCGAGACGCCGCTGGAGACCTCGTTCTGCGCCAAGGCCATCCTCGAGGACGACTTCCTGCTGGTGCCCGACGCCACGACCGACGCGCGGTTCCAGGGCAATCCGCTGGTGACGGGCCAGCCGGGCCTGCGCTTCTACGCCGGCGCCCTGCTCAAGACGCCCGAGGGCCTGCCGATCGGCACGCTGTGCGTGCTCGACACCGAACCCAAGGCGCTGACCGCCCTGCAGCAGCGGACCCTGCAGGTCCTGGCCCGCCAGGTGATGAGCCAGCTGGACCTGCGGCTGTCGCTGCGCAAGCGCGACGAGGACGCGCGGCAGTACCGCACCCTGTTCGACTCGATGGACGAGGGTTTCTGCATCATCGAGTTCTTCGACGGCCCGCACGGGCCGCTCAGCGACTATGTCCACGTGGACGCCAACGCCGCCTACGCCCGTCACGCCGGCATCCCCGACGTGGTCGGGCAGAAGCTGCGCGAGATGGTCGGCGACGAGGCCGACAGCTGGGTCGAGCGCTACGGCGCCGTGCTGCGGACCGGCCAGCCGATCCGCTTCGAGCAGGAGCTGATCGCCACCGGCCGCCACCTGTCGCTGTCGTCGTTCCGGATCGAACCGCCCAGCCGCCGGCAGGTGGCGGTGCTGTTCCAGGACGTCACCGAACGCCGCAAGGCCGAACTGGCCCTGCGCCAGCTGAACGAGACGCTGGAGGCCCGCGTCGCCTCCGCCCTGGCCGAACGCAGGATCCTGGCCGACATCGTCGAGGGCACCAACGCCTTCGTCCAGGTGGCCGATCTCGATTTCCGCTGGCTGGCCATCAACGGGGCGGCCGCGCGCGAGTTCGAAAGGATCTTCGGCCTTCGGCCCAGCGTCGGCGACAGCATGCTGGACCTGCTGGCCGACCAGCCCGAGAACCAGGCCCAGGTGCGCGAGGTCTGGGCTCGCGCCCTGGCCGGCGAGGAGTTCGTCGAGGTCGCCGAGTTCGGCTCGCCCGACCGCGACCGCCGCTGCTACGAGATGCGGTTCGGCGTGCTGCGGGACGAGCACGGGGAACGGACCGGCGCCTACCAGTTCGTCTACGACGTCACCGAGCGCCTGCTGGAGCAGGAGCGGCTGAAGGAGGCCGAGGACGCCCTGCGGCAGGCCCAGAAGATGGAGGCCGTGGGCCAGCTGACCGGCGGCCTTGCCCACGACTTCAACAACCTGCTGTCGGGCATCGCCGGCTCGTTCGAGATGATCGGCACGCGGCTGTCCCAGGGCCGCACCCACGACGTCGAGCGCTACCTGGCCGCCGGCCAGGGGGCCGCGCGGCGGGCCGCCGCCCTGACCCATCGCCTGCTGGCCTTCTCGCGCCGCCAGACGCTGTCGCCCAAGCCTGTCGTGATCAACCGGCTGATGACCGAGCTGGTCGACCTGGTGCGGCGCACCGTGGGACCCTCGATCGCCGTGGAGACCGTCGCCGCCGCCGGCCTGTGGCCGACCCTGGTCGACGCCAACCAGCTGGAAAACGCCCTTCTGAACCTGTGCATCAACGCCCGCGACGCCATGCCGGACGGCGGGCGCATCACCATCGAGACCGGCAACACCTGGCTGGACCGCCGCGCGGCCGCCGAGCGCGGCATCGAGCCCGGCCAGTATGTCACCGTCTGCGTCAGCGACACCGGCGTGGGCATGGACAAGGCGATCCAGGAGCGGGTGTTCGACCCCTTCTTCACGACCAAGCCCCTGGGCGAAGGCACGGGCCTGGGCCTGTCGATGGTCTACGGCTTCGCCAAGCAGTCGCACGGCCACGTCCGCATCTATTCCGAACTGGGCCACGGGACGATGGTCTGCGTCTACCTGCCCCGCCATTTCGGCGACGAGGAGATCGAGGAGGTCCTTCCCCTCGCCCCGTTCCCCCAGGCCAGCGCCGGCGAGACCGTGCTGGTGGTGGACGACGAGCCGACCATCCGCATGCTGATCATGGATACCCTGGCCGAGCTGGGCTACGCCTGCGCCGAGGCGGCGGACGGCCCGGCGGGCCTGAAGGTCCTGCAGTCGGAAGCGCGGATCGACCTGCTGATCACCGACGTGGGCCTGCCCGGCGGCCTGAACGGCCGCCAGGTGGCCGACGCCGCGCGGGTGCTGCGCCCGGACCTCAAGGTGCTGTTCATCACCGGCTACGCCGAGAACGCGGTCCTCAACCACGGCCACATCCAGCCCGGCATGGAGGTGCTGACCAAGCCCTTCGCCGTCGCCGACCTGGCCGGGCGGGTGGATCGGATGCTGCGCGCCAAGTCCACGGCGGAGTGAGGCCCTAGCCCCGCGTCCGGTCCACGGTCTCGACCGTCGGGCAGGTGCGCAGCGCCGCCGAGATGTTGGTCAGGTGCTTGGCGTCCCGCACCTCGACGTCGATATCGACGTCGAAGAAGTCGCTCTGGCGGTGGTGCATGCGCAGGTTGACGATATTGCCGCCGGCCTCGCCGATGATCGTGCAGACCTGGCCCAGCACGCCCGGCGCGTTGCCGATCGTGGCGTGCAGGCGGGCCAGCGACACGGTCTCGCGCTCGGCCTCGGGCGTCCAGTTCAGGTCGCGCCAGAGGTCCTCGCGGTCCTCGTATTCGGCCAGCTTGGGGCAGTCGATCGTGTGGACGTCCAGGCCCTCGCCGTCCTCGCGCACGATGCCGACGATGCGGTCGCCCGGCACCGGGCTGCAGCAGTGGGCGAAGTGCAGCGACACGCCGGGGGTCAGGCCGCCGCCGCGCACATAGAGCCGGGCGGCCGTGGCGCCCTCGATCTTGCGGCGCGCCGTGGCCTCGGCCATCACCGCGTCCTTCATGCCCGGGAAGGCCGTCTCCAGCACCTGGCCCGGCAGGACGCGACCGCGGCCGACCGCGTCGAACAGGCCCTCTTCCGTCTCCAGGGCGAAGCGCTCCAGGATCGGCCGCAGCGACACGTCCTTCAGCTTCTTGCCGGCCCGTTCGAACACCTGCTCCACCGAGGCCCGGCCCAGGCGCAGGAACTCTTCCTTCTCGGTCTGGCGGATGTGGCGGCGGATGGCCGAGCGGGCGCGGCCCGTCACCGTCAGCGAGCGCCAGTCCGGCGGCACCACGGGCTTGGAGCCCCGCACCACCTCGACCACGTCGCCGTTGTTGAGCAGGGTGCGCAGCGGCTTGAGCTCGCCGTTGATCTTCACGCCGATGCAGGTGTCGCCGACGCTGGTGTGGACCGCATAGGCGAAGTCCAGGGGCATCGCGCCCCGCGGCAGGCTGACCAGCTTGCCCTTGGGCGTGAACACGAACACCTGGTCCAGGAACATCTCGAGCTTGGCGTGCTCGACCAGCTCCTCGGCGTCGCCGCCGTGCTCCAGCACCTGGACCAGCTGGCGCAGGTTGGCCAGCGGATCGCGGCCGCCGGCGGCCTCCATGCCTTCCAGGTCCAGGCCGTACGAGGCGTCCTTGTAGCGGAAGTGGGCGGCCACCCCGTCCTCGTTGACCCGGTCCATCGCCTCGGTGCGGATCTGCATCTCGATGCGCATGCCGCGCGGCCCCACCACGGTGGTGTGCAGCGAGCGGTAGTTGTTGCGCTTGGGGGTCGAGATGAAGTCCTTGAAGCGGTCGGGCACGCTGGACCAGGCGCGATGCACCACGCCCAGGGCGCGGTAGCAGTCTTCCTCGGAGTCGACGATCACGCGGAAGGCGTAGATGTCGGACATCTGGGAGAAGCCGATCGACTTGCGCTGCAGCTTGCGCCAGATCGAATAGGGCGACTTCTCGCGGCCGAAGACCCGGGCCGGCAAGCCGGCCGATTCCAGGCGGGCCGAGATTTCCTGGCTGACCAGGGCCACCGCCCCGCCCTGCTCGGCGCGCAGGGTGTCCAGGCGCCGGATGATCGCGTTGCGGGCCACCGGATTGGTGTGCTCGAACGACAGCTCCTCCAGCTCGGTGCAGATGCGGTGGCAGCCGATGTTGCGGGCCAGGGGCGCGTAGATGTCGCGCGTCTCGCGGGCGATGCGCTCGCGCTTGGCCTGGCTCTTGATGTAGTGCAGCGTCCGCATGTTGTGCAGACGGTCGGCCAGCTTGACCAGCAGGACGCGGACGTCCTTGGAGATGGCCAGGATGAACTTGCGCAGGTTCTCGGCCTGGCGCGCGTGCTCGGCCTGCAGCTCCAGCTTCGACAGCTTGGTGACGCCCTCGACCAGCTCGGCGATCTCCTCGCCGAACAGCTTGGCGATCTCCTCCTTGGTGACCGGGGTGTCCTCGATCACGTCGTGCAGCAGGGCGGTGACGATGGTCGCGGTGTCCAGCCGGTATTCGGTGAGGATGCCGGCCACCTCGATCGGGTGGGCGTAGTAGGGGTCGCCGCTGGCCCGGGTCTGCGAGCCGTGCATGCGCATGGCGTAGACATAGGCCCGGTTCAGCAGGGCCTCGTCGGCCGTCGGATCGTAGGCGTGGACGCGCTCGATCAGCTCGTACTGGCGGAGGAACTTCTGGCGCGGCTTGGGCGCGGGGGTCGGCGCCGGGCCATCATTGGCGGGGGGAGCGGCCGGGGCCACAGACGACGACGCGCCCGATCCAGGATCGGGCGCGCGTTCGGACGGAGCGGCGGCGGGCGCCGCTTCAAGGATCAGAGGGTCTGCGCCGTCGGGGCTCAGTACCGCTCCTCCTGACCGCCGTCGCGGTCGCTCTGCAGGGCGCGAACGAGTTCGAGTTCGCTCATCTGCATGTGGGTGGGATCGGCCAGCAGGGCGAGGGTTTCGGCCTCTTCCTCGGCTTCGGTGTGCTCATCGACGCGTTGCAGCGTGGTGATCAGCTGTTCCTTGAGGCCCTCGTGATCGACCACGTCGTCGGCGATCTCGCGCAGGGCGACGACGGGGTTCTTGTCGTTGTCGCGATCGACGAGCAGCGAGGCGCCGGCCGAGATGCCGCGCGCCCGGTGGGCGGACAGCAGGACCAGAGCGAAGCGGTTCGGGACCTTCTCGACGCAATCTTCGACGGTGACGCGGGCCATGAATTCCTCGGGCTATGAGCCTTGGTTATCGCAAAATAGGGTCTCGGGCGGCGTTACACAACGCCGCATCGGTAGAGTCCCGGCTTTCGCGAGGGGGCGCTTATGCCGTGTTCGTCGGGAGAAGTCCAGCGGAACGGCGCGGAGGCGCCCCGCCCTAACGGTTCTTCTGCGGATGGATCGTCTCGCCGCGCTCCAGCATGGCGACGAAGGTCTCGATCTTCTTCCTGCGGCCGGCCTCGGTCTTCATGTTGTGGGTGCGGAAGGCCAGGGCGAAGCGGTTCTGCGCCGACAGCTTGGCCAGCATCGCCTTGGCCTTCGGACTGGCGTCGATGGCGGCCTGGAGATCGTCGGGGATCTTCATGTCCTTGCCGGCGGCGTAGGCGCGGTCCCAGCGGCCGTCGGCCTTGGCCGCCTCGACCTCGCGCAGGCCGTGCGGGGTCATCCGCCCCTCGTCGACCAGGCGGGCCACGTTGTCGACGTTGATCTGGCTCCAGATGCTCTTGCGGCCGCGCGGCGTGTAGCGCTGGAGGAAGCTCTTGTCGTCGAAGGCCTTGCGGACCGCGTCAATCCAGCCCCAGCACAGCACCACGTCGATCGCCTGCTTGGCGGTGATCGACGGCAGGCCCGAGTCCACCTTGTGGATCTTGATCCACACCTCGTCCTCCTTGTCGTGGTGACGCGACAGCCAGTCATGGAAGGCGTCGGCGTCGACGAATTCGCGGACGTGGGCGGGATCAACCTTGATCGGGGCCATCGGCGGTTCTCGGGCAAGAGCGTCCCGGGCGCGAGGCCCGGGACTTGAAGGACCTGCCCTACCAGACCTTCACGCGCTTTTCTGGCGGCAGGTACAGGGCGTCGCCCGGCTTGATGTCGAAGGCGGCGTACCAGGCGTCGAGGTTGCGGACCGTGTCGGCGCGGTACTGGTCGGGGGCGTGGCCGTCGGTGACCAGCTGCTGGCGCAGGGCCTCGGGCCGGTCATAGCCGCGCCAGCTCTGGGCGAAGGCCAGGAAGAACCGCTGGTCGCCGGTCAGGCCGTCGATCACCGGGGCCGGCTTGCCGCCCAGCGAGGCGTGGTAGGCGTCCAGGGCCGCGGCCAGGCCGGCGACGTCGGCGATGTTCTCGCTCAGCGTCTGCTTGCCGTTCACGGCCAGGTCGGGGAACGGCTTGTAGCCGTCGAACTGGTCGGCCAGGGCCGTTCCGGCCTTCTGGAAGTGGTCGTAGTCGCTGGGCGTCCACCAGTTGCGCAGGCGTCCCTGGCTGTCGAACTGGGCGCCCTGGTCGTCGAAGCTGTGGCTGACCTCGTGGCCGATCGTGGCTCCGGTGCCGCCGTAGTTGGCCGCCGGATCGAACTCGGCGTCGAAATACGGCGACTGCAGGATGGCGGCCGGGAAGTTCAGGCCGTTCAGCATCGGCAGGTTCACGGCGTTGACGGTCTGGGGCGTCATCACCCACTGGCCGCGATCGACCGGCTTGCCCAGCTGGCCGATCCAGTAGGCGGTCTCGAACTTCTCCGAGCGCTGGACGTTGCCGACCGGGTCGCCGCGCACGATCTCCAGGGCCGAATAGTCGCGCCATTTGTCGGGATAGCCGACGCCGACCTTCAACACCTCGACCTTGCGGCGGGCCTCGGCCTTGGTCGCCGGGTCCATCCAGTCCAGCCCGTCGATGCGACGCACGAACGAGGCCTTGATGTTGTCGACCATCGACGCGACCTCGGCCTTGGACTGGGCCGGGAAGTACTGCTCGACATAGAGTTTGCCGACCACCTCGCCGAGCACGGCGTTGGTCGAGTTGACCCCGCGCTTCCAGCGCGCCGCCAGCTGCGGCGTGCCCGACAGCGCGTTGCCGTAGAAGGCGAAGCGCTCGTCCACGAACGCCTCGGGCAGCAGGTTCGAATAGTGGTCCAGGTAGTGGAAGGCCAGGTAGTCCTTCCAGGTGTCGACGCTCTCGCCGGCGGCGGCCTGCCCGAGGCCGACCACCATGGTCGGATGCCAGACGATGAAGCGCGGCTGGTCGCCCAGGCCGGCGGCGGTGAAGAAGGTCTTCCAGTCCAGCCCCGGGGCCTTGGTCGCGAAGTCGGCCTGGGTCCAGCTGTTGTTGGCCTTCTGGACGTCGGCGCTGTCGGCGCGGCTGCCCGAGGCCTGGGCCAGCTTGGTCTCCAGCGCCATGATCCGGGCGGCCTTGGCCTCGGCGTCGGCGACGCCGCCCAGGGCCAGGACCTTGGCGATGTGGGCCTGATACTTGGCCCGGACGGTCTTCATCGCGTCCTTGTCCGACAGGTAGTATTCGCGGTCGGGCATGCCCAGGCCGCCCTGCAGCAGGAACGGCGCGTACTTGCTGGTGTCGTCGAACGCCGGCGAAGCCCACAGGCCCAGGACGTTGTCGGTGTAGAAGTCGGTGGCGTTCAGGGCGTCGACGTCGGCGCGGACGTTGCCGCCCAGCACCTTGGCCAGGTCGGTGCGGGTCTTGATCGCCGCGATCCGCGCCAGGCCCGCCTGCATCGGCGCCAGCCCGGCCTTCTCGATGGCCGCCTCGTCCATGTAGCTGGCGTAGTAGTCGCCCACCTTCTTGGCGTCGGCGTTGCCGCCGGCCTTGGCCGCGTCCTGGATCAGGTCGACCGTGCGCTTGGCGGTCTTCTCGACCAGGATGGCGCCGACGCCGTAGCTGCTGCGGTCCGGCGGGATCGGATTGGCCTTGATCGCCGTCCCGTTGGCGTAGGTCCAGAACTCGTCGCCCGGCTTGATCGAGGTGTCGAAGGCCGACTTGTCGACGCCGCTCTTCAGGTCGGCGGCGAAGGCGGGCGCGGAGGTCAGCAGCGCGCCGACGGCGGCGCAGGCGAGCAGCGTACGGGTGAAGGTCATGAAGGATGGTCCCCAGGGGGCGCGGGCGCGAGGGCGCTCAGCACGATTTGGCGCGGACTATCGAACCGCCTTGGCCGGGGGGCGAATTAAAGTTTGGCAATGTCGCTGAAGCGGTTGGGGACACGCACAAGTGCATATCCCCGTCGGAGCCGCGGCCGGGGACATGCGCATGCGCGTGTCCCCAAGTCTCACACAGGTCTCGCGTCCGTTCCCACCGAGGCGGTCGTAGTCAAATCCACCGCCGTCCGTCGGCTGACCGGGTGCCGCCACTCCGGCGCGATCTGGGCCAGAGGTCCCGTCACGAACAGCCGCTCGTGCGCCCGGGGATGCGGGACGACCACCGCGCCCTCCAGCACCGTCCGGCCGTGGGCGATCAGGTCCAGGTCCAGGGTGCGCGGAGCGTTGGCCTCGGCGCGGACGCGGCCGAAGCGGGCCTCGATGCGGTGCAGGGCCGCCAGGGTCCCGTCCGCCGTCAGGGCCGTCTCGACCAGCGCCACGCCGTTCAGATAGGCCGGCGCCGTCGGGTCGGGCCAGGCGGCCGAGGTCCACCAGGACGAGCGCGCGGTCACCGCCAGCCCCTCGGCCGCCAGGGCCTCGACGGCCGCTTCCAGCAGGGCCTCGCGACTCGGGTATGATCCAGGCAGGCTGCAGCCCAGGGCGACCACCACCGCCTGGTCCAGTCCATTTTGATCGAGCTGATTTTTCAAGGAATTCCGATCACGTGACCTTCTACCCGACCGAGCGCCTGGCGCTGTTCATCGACGGGGCCAATTTCTTTTCGGCCGCCAAGGCCCTGGGCTTCGATATCGACTACCGCAAGCTGCTGGACGAGTTCCGCAAGCGCGGGGTGCTGGTGCGCGCCTATTACTACACCGCCATCGCCGAGAACGAGGAGTATTCCCCGATCCGGCCGCTGGTCGACTGGCTGGACTACAACGGCTTCACCCTGGTGACCAAGCCGGCCCGCGAGTTCACCGACAGCCAAGGCCGCAAGCGCTGGCGCGGCGACATGGACATCGAGATCGCCGTCGACATGCTGGAGATGGCCGCCACGGTCGACCACCTGGTGCTGTTCTCGGGCGACGGCGACTTCCGCGCCCTGGTCGAGGCCGTCCAGCGCAAGGGCCGCCGGGTCACGGTGGTCTCCACCATGAAGAGCCAGCCGCCGATGACCAGCGACGACCTGCGCCGCCAGGCCGACAACTTCGTGGACCTGGCCGACCTGGGCAACATCATCGGCCGTCCGCAGGCCAGCCGGAACCCCCTGCCCCGCTTCGTCACCGAGCCGGCGCGCGGCGCCGAGCGTGATCAGGACGACGAGGACTAGTCATGGCCCAGCACTCCAACATCCCCGGCGAGGTCGTCCCCTCGCCCGCCGAGCCGCCGCGCGACTGCCCGCTGTGCCCGCGCCTGGTGGCCTATCGCCGCGAGAACCAGGACCTGTATCCCGACTGGTTCAACGGCCCCGCCCCGTCGTTCGGCGACCATGAGGCCCGACTGCTGGTCGTGGGCCTGGCCCCAGGCCGCAAGGGCGCCAACCGCACCGGCCGGCCGTTCACCGGCGACTATGCCGGGACCCTGCTCTACGACACCCTGATCAAGTATGGCTTCGCCACCGGCAAGTTCGAGGCCCGGCCCGACGACTCCCTGAAGCTGATCGGGGCGGCGGTGACCAACGCCGTCCGCTGCGCCCCGCCCGGCAACAAGCCCGAGACCTCGGAAGAGAACAACTGCCGGCCGTTCCTGACGGCGCGGCTGGAGATGTTCCCCAAGCTGAAGGCCATCGTCACCCTGGGCGACGTCTCGCGCCGCAACCTGCTGAAAGCCCTGGGCCTGAAGGCCTCGGCGGGCCTGCCCGGCCACGGCACGGAGTTCCAGGCGGGTCCGTATCGGGTGTTCAACAGCTATCACTGCTCGCGGCTGAACACGAACACCGGCCGGCTGACCACGCCGATGTTCGAGGAGCTGTTCGCCCGGGTGAAGGCGTATCTGGACGCCAATCCGTAGGCGCCGAGTCTACTGATGGGGACAGTCGCATGCGACTGTCCCCAGCCGGTTCACCAGACCAGACCCGTCGTCTTCAGCCGCACTCGCGCCAGCGTGTGGTTCGAGGCCAGGAACAGCGTACTCCCGTCCTCGCCGAACGCGCAGTTGGCGATGGCCGTGCCGGTCTCGATCACGCCGATCAGCTCGGCCTCCGGCGTCAGCACCAGCACCCCGCCCGGCCCCGTGGCGTAGAGCCGCCCCCCGGTGTCCAGGCACATGCCGTCCGGCAGGCCCGGGCCGCCGGCGACCCGCAGCGGCATGGCGTCGAAGAACAGTTCCTTGCCCGTCGGCAGGCCGTCCACCCCCAGGTCGTAGACCACCAGCTCGGGTCCGTCGGGATCGGAGACCGAGACGTACAGCCGGCGCTCGTCCGGCGACAGGGCGATCCCGTTCGGGAAGGTCAGGTCGGCGTCCAGCAGGTCCAGGCCGCCGTCGGGACGCAGGCGATAGACGCCGTTGAAGTCCAGCTCGCGCAGCGGCGAGGCGTTGCGGCCCTTCAGGCCGTAGGTCGGATCGGTGAAGTAGATCGCGCCCGACTTGGCCACCGCCAGGTCGTTGGGGCTGTTGAACCGCTTGCCCCGCCAGCGGTCGATCACGAAGGTCTTCTTCTTCGTCTTCAGGTCGATCCGGGCCAGGGCCCGGTTGCCGTGGTCGCAGGCCAGCAGGAAACCGGCGGCGTCCAGGGCCATGCCGTTCTGGCCCGGCTCGGCGAAGGCGTCGGTGGGCGGGCCGTCATAGCCGGACGGGTTGAGGAACTCGGACAGGCCGTCCGTCTCGCTCCAGCGGTACATGACGTTGCCCGGCACGTCCGAGAACACCAGGTAACCGCCGTCGCGGACCCAGACCGGCCCCTCCGACCAGATGAAGCCGTCGGCCAGTTGCTGGATCCGGGCGTCCGGCGCGATCACGGCGTCGAGCTTCGGGGAGAGGCGGTGGATCCGGCCGACGATGGGGTAGGTCATTTGGGAACTCGTACTCACGAACGCACTCTGGGCAAGGCGTCGAGCCACCGCGCATAGGCCTCCTCGCGGACGTTGACGCTGACGCCCGGGGTCAGCATCTCCGCCTCGGGACGCGCCTGGACCGCCTCCTCGACCGAGGCGTAGACCCCCGCCCCGACCCCGGCGAACAGGGCCGCGCCCAGGGCCGTGGTCTCCTGGTAGCTGGCGCGGTGCACGGGGATGCCGGTCAGGTCGGCCAGCCGCTGGCTGAACCAGGCGCTCCTGGCCATGCCGCCGTCGATGCGCAGGGCCGCGTCCTCGAAGGCCGAGGGCGCGTCGGCCCGCATGGCCTCGATCAGGTCGCGCCCCTGGAAGACGCAGCTGTCGAAGGTGGCCAGGGCGATCTCGGCCAGGCCGGCGTCGCGGGTCAGGCCGAACACCGCGCCCCGCGCCTCGGCGTCCCACCAGGGCGCGCCCAGGCCGGTGAAGGCCGGCACCACGACCACCCCGTGGCCGTCGCGCGCCGAGCGGGCCAGGGCCTCGGCCCCGCGCGGGCCGCCGGTGACGCCCATGCCCTCGTTCAGCCACTGGATCGCCGCCCCGGCCACGAAGATCGAGCCTTCCAGGGCGTAGGTCGTGCGGCCGCCCACCCGGGCCGCCACGGTGGTCAGCAGGCGCGAGGCGGAATGCGGACGATCCTCGCCGGTGTTGACCAGCATGAAGCCGCCGGTGCCGTAGGTGACCTTCATCTCGCCGGGCCGGATGCAGCCCTGCCCCATCAGCGCCGCCTGCTGGTCCCCGGCCACGCCGCGGATCGGCAACGGCCGCCCCAGGATGTCGGCCGTCACCTCGCCATAGTCGGCCGCGCAGTCCAACACGGTCGGCAGCAGGGCTCGCGGCACGTTCAGCAGCGCCAGCATCTCGTCCGACCAGGCCTGGGCCTGGATGTCGAACAGCAGGGTGCGCGAGGCGTTGGTGGCGTCGGTGGCGTGGACCCGGTTGCCGGTCAGCCGCCAGATCACCCAAGTGTCGATCGTGCCGCACAGCAGCTGGCCGGCCTCGGCCCGGGCCCGCGCGCCGGGCACCTTGTCCAGGATCCAGGCGATCTTGGTGCCCGAGAAATAGGGATCCAGCAGCAGGCCCGTGGCGGCGGTGACGGCGGGTTCGTGACCCGCGTCGCGCAGGCGGTCGCAGACATCCGCCGTGCGGCGGTCCTGCCAGACGACGGCCGGATGGATCGGGCGGCCGGTGGCCTTGTCCCACACCACCACCGTCTCGCGTTGGTTGGTGATCCCCAGGGCGGCGATGTCGGCGGCGTCGCGGTCGCACTTCTCGACCGTGTCGCGCAGCACGCCCACGCAGGCGGCGTAGATCTCCTCGGCGTCGTGCTCGACCCAGCCGTCGCGGGGATAGCTCTGGCGCAGCGGCCGGCTGGCGTCGCAGACCGGCTTGCCGTCGGCCTGGAACAGGATGGCCCGGGTGCTGGTGGTGCCCTGATCGAGCGCGAGGATCAGAGGTTGGCCCATGCGTCTTTCGTCTCCCTCGCCGTGCTTCCGACGGTCTTGTCCTGCGGCATCGCGACGCTTGTCATCGCCCTGCGTGGATTCACCTGTTTAAGCATGTTTTCATCTGACGCCGCCAAGGTCCGTCTTGGTTAAGCTTGGATTTCGAGGAGGCTGGTTGAGCCAGGCCGCCCAGACCGCGCAGCTCCTGTCCCTGGCCCGCAGCCGCGAGCCGGCCGATCGCGAGCGCCTGCTCGCCGGCATCGTGGAGATGTGCGACGCGGGCCAGGCGCGCGGCCAGCCGACCGCGCCCGAGGTCCAGATCCTGCTCGATTCGATCTTCATGACCCTGGTGGTCGAGGCCGAGCGCGACATCCGCGCCCGCCTGGCCCAGAGCCTGGCCGACGCGACCTGGGCCCCGCCGGCCCTGATCAACATCCTGGCGCTCGACGAGATCGAGATCGCCCGGCCGATCATCGCCCGCAGCCCGATCCTGCAGGACCACGACCTGATCCGCCTGCTGGTCCAGGCCACCCTGGAGCACCAGATCGAGATCGCCCGCCGGCCCCAGCTGTCGCCGGCCGTGGTCGACGCCATCCTGGCCAAGGACGAGTCGGCCGTGCTGACCGCCCTGGCCAGCAATCCGACCGCCCAGATCTCGCCCGAGGGCCTGCGCCGACTGGTCGACAAGGCGCGCGACGTGGTCGCCCTGCGCTCGCCCCTGGCCCGGCATCCGAACCTGTCCAGCGACCTGGCCGAGCAGCTGTACCTGTGGGTGGGCCGCGCCCTGCGCGACAGCCTGATCAGCCGCTTCCAGCTGGATCCCGACAAGATGGCCCTGGCCGTCGAAGCCTCGCTGCGCGCCGCCCACGCCGGGGCGCCGCTGGTGGACAAGCCGACCGTCGAGCAGGCCGAGGACCGCGAGGAGATGGAGGCGGCCCTGGTCGAGAAGCTGGACGCCGCCGGCCAGCTGCGGCCCGGCTACCTGCTGCGGGTGCTGCGCGAGCGCCGCCTGCCGCTGTTCCTGTTCGCCCTGGCCCGCCTGGGCCGCTTCGACGTGCGCCAGGTCCGCCGCGCGATCGACAGCAACCGCCCCGAACTGCTGGCCCTGGCCTGCTCGGCCGTCGGCATCGACCGCAGCGTCTTCCCGACCATCCTGGCCCATGTGCGCGAACTGAACGGCGGTCGCCCCGGCGGCGGCCCCGAAGCCGCCCGCAAGGCCAGCGGCGCGTTCGGCCCGTTCGCGCCCGACATCGCGGCCATGGCCTTCCGCCAGGCGGTCAGCGCGGCCTGAGACCCCAGGGACCGATGAGCGGCTTCTCTTCCAATCGGGGACGGGTCCACGCCGTCCGCTGCCTGTGGACGACCCTGGCCCTGGCCCTGATCGCCGGCGCGCTGCTGGTCTTCGACCTGGCGGGCGGACGACATTTCGACCCGACCATCCGTTCCGCCCTGGTCGCGACGCTGATCGTCTCGTCGATCGCCTGCGTCGCGACGCGATGGGCGCTCGCCGCATGGTTCTCGGGGACCTTCACCGACGAACAAGACCCGCTGCGCGACTGAGGCCCAGCACCGGTTTGACAACCCGCCGCCGATCCAGCCACTTGGCGCAATGTTCCAGCCCCTGCCCTTCGTGACTCGCCTGACCTTCAAGGCTAGCGACCGCCCCGAGGCGCAGGAGGCGCGCGAGCGGCTGATCGCGCGCTACGGCGACGTCGGCGACGAGAACGCCCAGGTGATCGTGGCGCTGGGCGGCGACGGCTTCATGCTGGAGACCCTGCACGAGACCCTGCAGCGCCAGACCCCGATCTACGGCATGAACCGCGGCTCGGTCGGCTTCCTGATGAACGAGTACAGCGAGGACGGCCTGCTGGAGCGGATCAACGCCGCCGAGCGGGCCGTGATCCACCCGCTGGCCATGGTCGCCATCGACGCCAACCGCAAGCAGCACCGGGCCCTGGCCATCAACGAGGTGTCGCTGCTGCGCCAGACCCGGCAGACCGCCAAGCTGCGCATCAGCATCGACGGCAAGGTGCGGATGGGCGAGCTGGTCTGCGACGGCGCCCTGCTGGCCACCCCGGCCGGCTCCACCGCCTACAACCTGTCGGCCCACGGCCCGATCATCCCGATCGGCGCCCAGGTGCTGGCCCTCACCCCGATCAGCGCCTTCCGCCCCAGGCGCTGGCGCGGCGCGCTTTTGCCGCAGTCGGCCAGGGTGACGTTCGAGATCCTGGAATGCGATAAGAGACCCGTCAGCGCCGTGGCCGATAACTTCGAGGTCCGCGACGTCGTCGAGGTCCACATCGCCGAGGACAGCAGCGCCAGCCTCTCCATGCTCTTCGACGCCGGTCGAAGCCTCGAGGAGCGGGTCCTGACAGAGCAGTTCTCGGCCTGACAACGTTGGACTTATTGGTCAGGGCGCTCCCCGCCCTTTGGTCAGGGTAGAAATGGGCGTCTCATCTAATGTTAACGCCTTGATCCTACATTTCAGACCAATGCCCAGGGGGAAGCGTCCGTGACCAACAAGTCCGCCGCGGAAGTGATTCAGGTGCCGAACATGCTCAAGCTCAAGGTTGGCGGTCGTGGCGGGATCGATATGGCGGCCATCGCCAAGGCCGAAGCCGCGCTGAAAAGCCTGTCGGGCAACTTCGCCCAGTGGCTCAACGACGAGATCGTCAAGCTGGAAGCGGCCCGCCAGGAAGTCCGCGCCCAGGGCCTGACCGCCGAGACGGTCGAGACCCTCTATCTGCGCGCCCACGACCTGAAGGGCCTGGGCGCCACCTACGAATTCCCGCTGATCACCCGCCTGGCCGCCTCGCTGTGCCGGCTGATCGACGACCCCGAGACCCGCCTGAGCGCGCCGATGTTCCTGGTCGACGCCCACATCGACGCCATCAAGGCCTGCGTGCGCGACGACATCAAGGTCGACACCCACCCCGTGGGCAAGGTCCTGGCCGCCGAGCTGGAAGCCAAGGTCGCCGAATACCTGGCCGGCTGATCACCTTCCCAAACTAGACCTTTCCAAAGGCCCCGGTCCGCGCCGGGGCCTTTTGCATGCGCGGTCCCCGCCCTATCTCCCGACCTCGACCACGCAGGGGATCACATGCTCGAACAAGAACCCAGCCGCACGGCCTGGATGGCGGCCACGCACCGCGCCGCCCATCAGGTGCTGGAGCGCGGCCTGATCTTCAGCGATCCGCTGGCCCTGCGCATCCTGGGCCAGGACGCCGAAAGCGTGGCGAAGGACGCCCTGGCCCATCCCGAGCGGCGGGGGATGCGAGTGTTCATCGCCGCCCGCGCCCACCTGGCCGAAAGCGCCCTGGCGGCCGGCGTCGAACAGCGCGGCGTCAGCCAGCTGGTGGTGCTGGGCGCGGGGCTGGACACCTTCGCCTACCGCAATCCGCTGGCCGACCGGCTGCGGGTGTTCGAGGTCGACCATCCCGCCACCCAGGCTTGGAAACGTCGCCGCCTGGACGAAGCCGGCATCGCCGTCCCCGACGACGTCGTCCACGCCCCCGTCGACTTCGAGCGCGAGGCCCTGCTGGACGGCCTGGCGGCGGCGGGCCTGGACCCGACCCGGCGGACCTTCTTCATGTGGCTGGGCGTGATCCCCTATCTGACGCCCGAGGCGGTGCGCGCCCCCCTGGCGGCGATCGGGAGCCTGCCCGGCGGCGCCGAGGTCGCCTTCGACTACGCCGACCCGCCCGCCGCCCTGTCCGACGAGGCCCGCGCGGCGCACCAGGCCCGCTCTGAGCGCGTCGCGGCGCTGGGCGAGCCGTGGCTCAGCTATTTCGAACCGCCGGCCCTGCGCGAGACGCTGACGGGCTTGGGCTTCGCCGAGATCGAGGACCTGGGCCCGAAAGGCCTCGCCGAACGCTATTGGCCCGGCGCCGGCCGCGCCGGGCCCGAGCGCGGCGGCCACGTGGTGCTGGCGCGGACGGCCTGAGCGCTCAGACCCCGAACAGCCCCTTCAGGTACGGATTGAGCATCCGCCCGTCCGGATCGAGCTGGGCCCGCACCTTCAGGAAGTCGTTCCAGCGCGGATAGAGCCCGGCCAACTGGTCGCCCGAGACGCTGTGCAGCTTGCCCCAATGCGGCCGGCCGCCGTAGCGGCGGAAGATCGGCTCGATCAGGGTGTAGAGGAAGGCGAACTCGTCCTTGTAGTGGGCGTGGACCGCTATGGAGCCCCGAGGTTCGCCTTGAGAAGGCGACAGCCAGGCGTCGTCGGGCGCGATGCGGCGGCATTCGATCGGGAAGAAGACGTCGGGCCGCTCCTTCTCGATGATGGCCACGATCTCGGCCAGGGCCTTCAGCTGCACGCCGGCCGGCAGGTGGTACTCCATCTCGTTGAAGCGCACCGGCCGTTCGGTGGAGAGCAGCTTCCAGCCCTCGTCGATCGCCTTTTCCGGCTTGGTCCCGCCCAGCAGGGCCCTGGCGGCCGCCTTGCGCAGCGGGGCCGAGAAGCCCAGCAGGTTGCGCAGGCCCTTCAGGGCGTCGAGGAAGACGGTGTCCTGGTCCGGGCCGCGCGGGATCGCCGGCGCGTCGGTCTCGTCGTGGCTGATGCAGGCGGCCAGGCCCGTGAACGGCACGGCGTAGAACTCGAAATTGCGGTGCTTGGCCCAGCGCGCCTCCGCCTGGGCTAGGGCGTCCTCGAACGGTTCCAGCCAGACGTTACGCTCCAGCCGGCGGTTGGCCGTGGTCTTCAGCCGGACCTGGGTGATCACCCCCAGCGCGCCCAGCGAGACCTTCGCGGCCTGGAAGACGTCGGCGTCGCGATGCGCGCCGCAGTCGATGACCTCGCCCTTGGGCGTGATCAGGCGCAGGGCGGCGACGTCGCCGTGCAGGGCCTTCAGGGTCGCGCCCGTGCCGTGGGTGCCGGTGGCCAGGGCCCCGGCCAGGGCCTGCTTGTTGATGTCGGGCAGATTGGCCATGGCCCGGCCCTTGGCGGCCAGGGCTGGTCCCAGGGCGCCCAGACGCGTACCGGCCGCGACGATCGCCTCGTCGCCCTCCCACGCGATGATCCCCGACAGCCCGTCCAGCGACACCAGCGTGCCGTCGGTGGGCGCCAGGGCGGTGAACGAGTGGCCGGCCCCCACCGGGCGGATCGGCGCCACGGCGGTCTTCAGCCCCTGGGCGACCTCGGCCTCGGTCTTGGGGGCCAGGCGGGCGGCGGGATAGGCGTGCTGCACGCCCGACCAGTTGCGCCACAGCAGATGGCCCCTGGCGTCGGTGGTCGGCGGGGCCGGCGGCTCGGGCTTGTCGTGGGTGGCGACCGCATAGCCGCCGCCGACCGCCGCGACGCCCAGGCCCGCGCCGGCCAGCAGCGCCCCCCGTCTCGATATCGTCATCCGTCCGCCCCCCGCGATCTTATCGAGCGGGATCTTCGCGCCCCGCCATGAAGCGTATCAGAGCGTTGAAATCGTTCGGGGTGCAAGCGGCGCATTGCCCGCCGGCCGGCATGGCCTGGAAGCCCTGGACGGCGTGGTCCAGCAGTACGGCCTCACCCTGTTTCCAGCGCGGGTCCCAGGCCTTTCGGTCATGGACCAGCGGCGCGCCCGTGCCGGGGATCGCGTGGCAGGCCTTGCAGGACTCGCCGTACAGCGCCGCCAGCCGCGGATCGGCCGGCGCCAGCGCCAGGGCCTGGGCCGGCGTCGGCGCGGGCGGGACGGGCTGGGAACAGGCCGCCAGGCCCGCGGCCAGGACCAGGGCGGCCGGGATCCGCACTATTCGGCGACCCCGTTCAGGCGCTTGGCCGCGCTGACGGTGTTGGCCAGCAGCATGGCGATGGTCATCGGGCCCACGCCGCCCGGCACCGGGGTGATCGCCCCGGCCACGGCCTTGGCCTCGTCGAAGGCCACGTCGCCGACCAGGCGGGTCTTGCCGGCGGCCGCGGCGACCGGATCGCGCGACGGGAAGCGGGTGATGCCGACATCGATCACCACCGCGCCCGGCTTGATCCAGTCGCCCTTGACCATTTCGGGCCGGCCGACGGCGGCCACCAGGATGTCGGCCTCGCGGCAGATGCCCGGCAGGTCCTTGGAGCGCGAGTGGGCGATGGTGACGGTGCAGTCGGCCTGCAGCAGCAGCTGGGCCATCGGCTTGCCCATCAGGTTCGAGCGGCCGATCACCACCGCCCGCTTGCCCGACAGGTCGCCGACCACGTCCTTGAGCAGCACCATGCAGCCGGCCGGGGTGCACGAGGTCAGGGCCGGCAGGCCGCTGGCCAGGCGGCCGGCGTTGGTCACGGTCAGGCCGTCGACGTCCTTGTCGGGCGAGATCGCCGCGACGATGGCCGCCTGGCTCATGTGGTCGGGAACGGGGAACTGCACCAGCACGCCGTGGATGGCCGGATCGTCGTTCAGCCGTTCGACCAGCGACAGCAGCTCGGCCTGGCTGGTCTCGGCCGGCAGGCGGTGGGTCTCGGAATGCATGCCGGCGGCCAGGGTCTGCTCGCCCTTGCTGCGCACATAGACCTGGCTGGCGGGGTCTTCGCCGACCAGCACCACGGCCAGGCCCGGCGTCAGGCCGTGCTCGGCCTTCAGCCGCGCCACCTCGGCGGCGACGTCTTCGCGAAGCTTGGCCGCGAAGGCCTTGCCGTCGATGATTCTGGCTTCCGACATCGGCGTCTCCTGTTTGCGCGTGCCTAGCCTCTCGGTCGGTCACAAGCAATATGTGCGGACGCGCGTCAGAAGTCGCTTGAGCTTCGCCCAATCATGCTAGAGCCGAAGCATGGTCTCCGCGTCGTCTTCCCAGCGCGCCGACGTCGTCCTGGTGGGCGGCGGACTGGCCAACGGCCTGATCGCCCTGCGGCTGAAGAGCCTGCGGCCCCGGCTGCGCGTGATCCTGCTGGAACAGGGCCCGACCGTCGGCGGCGAGCACACCTGGTGCCACTTCGCCACCGACGTCGACGCGGTGGAGGCCGGCTGGCTGCGGCCCCTGATCGTCCATCGCTGGTCGGGTTACGAGGTCCGCTTTCCCGGCCACAGCCGGCAGTTGCCGACCGACTACCTGGCCATCACTTCCCAACGCCTGCACCAGACGGTGACCGCCGCCCTGGGCCAGGACGCCTGGCTGTCGGCCAAGGTGTCGGACGTCAATCCGCACCAGGTGACCCTGGCCGACGGCCGGACCATCGCGGCGGGGGCGGTGATCGACGGCCGCGGCCCGCGCAAGAGCCGCAGCCTGGCCCTGGGCTACCAGAAGTTCGTCGGCCAGGGCGTGCGCCTGTCCGCCCCGCACGGCCTGACCCGGCCGATCATCATGGACGCCACGGTCTCGCAGGAGGACGGCTACCGCTTCGTCTATGTCCTGCCCCTGGACGCCACGCGGCTGCTGATCGAGGACACCCGCTACAGCGACGGCCCGGCGCTGGACCGCCCCGCCCTGCGCCGGTCGATCGCCGCCTACGCCAAGGCCCAGGGCTGGACCATCGCCAAGGTCGAGCGCGAGGAGGACGGGGTCCTGCCCATCGCCCTTGGCGGCGACATCGACGCCTACTGGCGCGAGGCGCGGCCGCACATCGCCGAGGTGGGCCTGCGCGCGGCCCTGTTCCAGCCGACCACCGGCTATTCCCTGCCCGACGCCGCGCGCCTGGCCGAGACCATCGCCGCCCTGCCCCGCATCACCAGCGCCACCGTCCGCGCCTGCGTCGAGGCCCAGTCCAAGACCGTCTGGCGTCGGCGGCGCTTCCTGCGCCTGCTGAATCGCATGCTGTTCCGAGCGTGCGCGCCGGGGGATCGTTACAAGGTGCTCGAGCGCTTCTACCGTCTGTCGCCAGGCCTGATCCAACGCTTCTACGCCGCGCGCTTGAGCCGGTTCGACAAGGCCCGCATCCTGATCGGCAAGCCGCCGGTGCCGATCTCGGCGGCCATCAAATGCATCGGCGAGAGCTCGGTGTTCGGGGGACAAGACGCATGACAACGACGCCGAAGCCGAAGGCCGCCGTGATCGGCGCGGGGTTCGGGGGCCTGGCCCTGGCCGTCCGCCTGCAGTCCTCGGGCTTCGACGTCACCGTCTTCGAAGGGCGCGAGAAGCCCGGCGGCCGGGCCTATGTCTGGCACGACGAGGGCTTCACCTTCGACGCCGGCCCGACCGTGGTCACGGACCCGGACTGCTTGAAGGAACTGTTCGAACTCGGCGGCCGCCGGATCGAGGACTATGTCGAGCTGCTGCCGGTCGATCCGTTCTATCGGCTGGTCTGGGAGGACGGCGACGTCTTCGACTACGTCAACGACCAGGAAAAGCTCGACGCCCAGATCGCCAGGCGCAACCCCGCCGACGTCGAGGGCTACCGCCGCTTCCACGCCTATTCGGAGGAACTGTACCAGAAGGGCTATGTCGAGCTGGGCGCCGTGCCGTTCCTCGACTTCGGCAGCATGATCGCCTCGGCCCCGGCCCTGATGAAGCTGCAGGCCTGGCGCAGCGTCTATGACAAGGTCGCCGGCTTCGTGAAGGACGAGCACGTGCGCCAGGCGCTGTCGTTCCACAGCCTGCTGGTCGGCGGCAGCCCGTTCGCCACCTCGTCGATCTACGCCCTGATCCACGCCCTGGAGCGGCGCGGCGGCGTCTGGTTCCCGCGCGGCGGCACCCACGCCCTGATCCGGGCGCTGGTGAAGCTGCTGGAAGACCTGGGCGGGACGATCCACCTGGGCCAGCCGATCCGGAAGATCACCACCAAGGCCGGCCGCGTGACCGGCGTGATCCGCGCCGACGGCCAGTTCGAGGCCTTCGACGCCGTCGCCTCCAACGCCGACGTCATGCACACCTATCGGCGATTGCTCGCGGACGATCCAAGGGGCGCCAAGGTCGGCAAGGCCCTGGAGGCCAAGCGCTGGAGCCCGTCGCTGTTCGTGGTCTATTTCGGCCTGAAGACCACCCACCCCGAAATCCGCCACCACACCATCTGCTTCGGCAACCGCTATCGCGAGCTGATCGGCGAGATCTACGGCAAGGACGGCCTGGCCGACGACTTCTCGCTGTACCTGCACCACCCCACCGCTAGCGACCCGGCCATGGCCCCCGAGGGCTGCTCGGCCTTCTACGCCCTGTCGCCGGTGCCCAACCTGAAGACCGCGAACATCGACTGGTCGGTCGAGGGGCCCAAGTACCGCGACAAGATCCTGGCCTATCTGGAAAAGCACTACATTCCAGGACTTTCGGCCGATCTGGTCACCAGCCGGTTCATCACCCCGGACGACTTCGTCAAGGATCTGAACGCCTGGAAAGGCGCGGCCTTCTCGCTGGAGCCGATCCTGACCCAGAGCGCCTTCTTCCGCACCCACAACCGCGACGACGTGATCCCCAACCTCTATTTCGTCGGGGCCGGCACCCATCCGGGCGCGGGCATCCCGGGCGTCGTGGGATCGGCCAAGGCGACGGCGGGGCTGATGATCGACGACTACGTTGTCGAGGGGGAGACGCTGCCCGCATGAGCGACCTGGAGGCGAAAAGTCGGGAGGCCATCCAGAAGGGCAGCAAGAGCTTCGCCGCCGCCGCCGCCCTGTTCGACGCCCAGACCCGGGCCGACGCCGAGATGCTGTACGCCTGGTGCCGGCATTGCGACGACGTGATCGACGGCCAGACCCTGGGCCACGGCATGAGCCCGGTAGCCGACGCCCCGGCCCGGCTGGAAGCGCTCTACGCCCAGACCCGCGCGGCCATGGCGGGCCAGACGCCGACCGACCCGGTGTTCGCCGCCTTCCAGACCGTGGCCCTGCGGCGGGGCATCCCCGAGCGCTATGCCCTCGACATGATCGACGGCTTCGCCATGGACGTGGCCGGCCGCCGCTACAAGACGCTCGACGAACTGCTGGAATACTGCTGGGGCGTGGCCGGCGTGGTCGGGACCATGATGGCCCTGGTCATGGGGGTGAAGCCGGACGCCCTGCCCACCCTGCGCCGCGCCCAGGACCTGGGCCTGGCCTTCCAGCTGACCAACATCGCCCGCGACATCGTCGAGGACGCCCGCAACGGCCGGGTCTACGTGCCCGGCGATTGGCTGGCCGAGGCGGGCGTGCCCGAGGACGCGGTCGCCGATCCGGCCCACCGGGCCGCCGTGGCCGTCCTCGCCAAGCGCCTGGTCGACGCCGCCGAGCCCTACTACACCTCCGCCCGCTGGGGCCTGCGCGACCTGCCGCTGCGCTGCGCCTGGGCGATCGGCGCGGCCCGCGGGGTCTATCGCCAGATCGGCCTGGACGTCGTGAAGGCGGGCGACGCGGCCTGGGACGAGCGGGTCGTGGTCAGCGGCCGGATGAAGGCCTGGCGCGCGCTGGAAGGCGGCGTCATTGCGCTGAGGTCGGCGACGCTGGATCGTTGGGGCGAGGCGCCGGAGCGGCCGGCGCTGTGGTCGCGGATCTGAGCACCCGAACGCACCCACTTGCCCCCACCTGACCGCTTCGCGGTCTGTCCGCCCCATAGGGGCGGAGCGGCGCGGCTCTTCCCCCTATGGGGGAAGACGATCGCGAAGCGATCCGTAGGGGGCAAGCATTCGCCGCCCTGCGCCCTACTTCAACACCCCCCGCCGCGTCATCCACCACGCGTACCAGATGAAGAACGCCAGCAGCCCCGCGATGACGGCGCTGGTGATCGCCATCGACTGGCCCATGATCTTGCCGCCGTCCGTCAGGACATAGGTGTAGACCTGCATGAGCAGGAACGCCGCCAGCGACACGGCCAGGACCGGCCAGGCCAGCTTGTTGCGCAGCAGGATCAGCACCGAGCCCGCGAGGGCGCCGAACACTCCGACCGCCCAGTCCAGGGTCATCCAGGCCGGCATCTGCTGAAAGTGCTGGATCTGGGCCGGCGTCATGCCCGCGTTGGCCAGGTAGCTGGGCCCCTGCGCCAGGCTCATCACGAAGTCATAGACGCCGATGCTGTTGAATAGCACCGCCACGACGCCCACCAGCCACAGGTGCCAAGGCGTCCTGACCGTTGTCCCGGTCGTCGTTGTTTCCGTCATCGTCCCCTCCCCGGTTGTCGTTCTAGGCGTCGACACCTCTTTCGCGCAGCTTGGCCTTCAGCTCCCGCACCGGCCTGGCCAGCAGGAAGCCGAACGACACCGCCCCGTCCTTGGTGTGAACCGCGTGGTGGATGCGATGGGCCTGGATCAGCTGCTTCCAGTAGCGCGAGCGGCCCAGCGGGACCTTGAAGCGCTGATGCACCATACCGTCGTGGAACACGAAATAGATCGCGCCGTAGGCCGTGATCCCCAGGCCGATCGGCAACAGCCAGGGCGCGCCGTGCACGCCGAAATAGATGGCCACGATGGCCGGCGCGGCGAACACCACCGCGAATAGGTCGTTCAGCTCGAACCGGCCCGTGCGCGGCTCGTGGTGCGAGCGGTGCCAGGCCCATCCCCAGCCGTGCATCACATAGCGGTGCGTGACCCAGGCGAAGCCTTCCATGAAGGCCAGGGCCGCCAGGAACAGGGCCAGGTCCAGACCGAGGGTCGCCATCGTCGTCCCGTCTACCGCCGAAGCCGGCGCGCCAAGGTGTGCGCGACCACCAGGCCGAACAGCCCGACGACGGTCAGCACGCACCAGGCCTTATACACCCCGCCGATCCCGGCGTCGCGCCAGAGGATCGCCTGATAGGCCTCAATGGTCCAGGCGTGCGGCGTGAGCCAGCCCGCCGCCTGAAGCCAGGGCGGCATCAGGAAGCGCGGCACCATGCTGCCCCCGATGGCCGCTAGAACCAGGATCACGAAGGTCGACAGCATCTGGGCCTGTTCACGCGTGCGGCACAGCGAGACCAGCCCCAGGGCCACCCCCGCCGCACAGGCGCTGGCCGCCAGGGTGGTCGGCAACCACAGCGCCAGGTGCTGGACCACCGCCACGCCGTAGACGACCTGGGCGGTGGCGAAGATCAGCAGGGCCTGGACCAGCCCCTGGCCGACCAGGAACAGGAACTTGCCGCTGACCACCGGCCCCATGCCCGCCGTGCCGGCCAGCAGCCGGTCGGCCACGCCCGTGCTCTGCTCGTCCATCAGGCCCAGCGCCCCCTGCATGGCCGAGAACAGGGCGAACAGCATCATCACCGCACCGGCGTAGTAGGCGATCACCCCGCCGCCGGTCCTGGCGTCCTTGATCGCCTCGCGCTCGAAGAAACCGCCGTCGTCGTGGGTGGGCGTCTGGCGCATCAGGGCGGCGGCGCTGTCGGCGTTTTCGATCTGCTCGTCGGTGAAGCCGCCTAGGGCGGGCTCCAGCTGGGTGATCGTGCGGCGCAGGGTGACGTCCGGAAGGGCGTTGGCCAGCACCTGCTGCACGCGAGCCTGGGCCAAGGGGGCGGCGACGGCGCGGGCGGGATCGGCGACGATCAGGAACGGTTTCTCGGCCGAGGCCGGGTCGGCCCGGATCACCAGGCCGGCGTCGGCCAGGCCGGCCTTCACGCGCCGCCGCACCTCGCCGGCCGTCGGCGCCCGCTCGGCGCGGACCTCGGGCGAGGCCGCCAGCGCCGCCGCCAGCCGCCCCGAGTCCGGCGTGTGGGCGGTATCGGCCACCGCCAGCTTCAACTGGATGTCGTCGCCCGTCGTCCCTGCGAACACCGACGAGAAGATCAGGAACACCAGGGGCGGCAGCAGGAAGGTCATCAGCAGGGCGCCGCGGTCGCGCCAGAGGTCCAGCGCCATCACCCGCACCATGGCGGCGATCTTCCACAGCGGCTGCATCACGCGGCCAGCTTCCGGTCGGCCACCAGCGAGAACAGATTGGCCAGGGACGGTTCGCGCACCCGGATCTCGTGCGGCGTCAGACCCGCTTCGCGCAGCCCCTTGTCCAGCTTCGCCGCCGCTGCATAGCCGTCGGCGTCCAGCCGCGTCCAGACCGTCGACCGGCTGGTGCGTTCCAGCCCCTCGGCGGCCAGGCGGCCCTCGCCGGCGGCGTCGACCTCGTGGGCCAGGTGGACCTGGACCTCCATCCGCTCGCCGAACGCCTCGGCGATCAGGGCATGGGGCTCGCCTTCAAGCACCAGTCGCCCCTCGCGCAGGAAGCCGACGCGATCGGCCAGGGCGCCGGCCTGGTCCAGGTCGTGGGTGGTCATCAGCACCGCCACGCCCAGGTCGCGCAAGCCCCGGATCACCGCATCCACGGCCTCGCGGGCGTCCAGGTCCACGCCGACGGTCGGTTCGTCCAGGATCAGCAGACCGGGCTCGTGGACGATGGCGGCGGCGATGTTGGCCCGGCGCTTATAGCCGCCCGACAGGTGCTTGATCGGCACATGGGCGCGGTCGATCGTTCGGGTCAGCTCCAGGGCGCGGCGCACGGCGGCCGGCAGACCGGCGCGCGGCACGTCGGCCAGGGCGGCGAAGGTCTGGACGTTCTCCACCACCGTCAGGTTCGGGTAGAGGGCGATCTCCTGGGGAACCAGCCCCAGGCCGGACCGGGCGCCCGCTACGCGTGTAGGATCGAGCCCCTTGAGCAGGACCACGCCTTCGTCCGGCCGGATGCGCCCGCAGATGGCGCGGATCAGGGTGGTCTTGCCCGCGCCGTTGGGGCCCAGCAGCGCGTAGATTTCGCCGGGATGCAGCACCAGGTCGACGCCGCGCAGGACGGGCTTGCCGCCATAGGCGTGGACCGCGCCGCTGACCGTCAGGACCGGCGCGGCGACGGGCGGGTCCGACGAAACGGATGGGGGGGTCACGCCGCCGCCTTGCGCCGGGCGAAGAGGTCGCCGACGTAGCGGCCCAACAGCTCGCCGCGACCGATCGCGGCCAGGGCGTCGGAGGCCTTGGCCAGGTGTTCCTCCATGGCCTGGCGCGCGCCGGCCGGGCCCAGGGTCGAGACCACCGTCGCCATGGCGGCGTCCTTGCCGACGTCCTTGCCGGCCGCCTCGGGCGAGGCCTGGGCGTCGATCAGGTCGTCGCGGATCTGGAAAGCCAGGCCGATATGGCGGGCGAAGGCGCCCAGCGCCTCGATCGCCTCGTCCGGCGCGCCGGCGACGATCCCCCCGCCCTGGGCCGCGGCGACGATCAGCACGCCGGTCTTCTCGTGATTGAGGCGCTCCAGGACGGACGGGTCGCGCAGCTGGTCGCGGTCGAACAGGTCGCGCGCCTGGCCGGCGATCAGGCCCGAAAAGCCTACCGCCTGGGCCGCGCGGCCGGCCAGTTCGGCGCGCAGCGGAGCCGGCAGGCCCTGGTCGGCGGCGATCACCGCATAGGCGTGGTTCAGCAGGCCCACGCCGGCCAGGATCGCGGTGGCCTCGTCGAAGGCCCGGTGGATGGTCGGCAGGCCGCGCCGCAGCCCGGCGTCGTCCATCGACGGCAGGTCATCCAGGATCAGCGAGGCGGCGTGGATCATCTCCAGCGCGCAGCCCAGGTCCAGCGCCGCGCCCTCCGCCGCGCCGAATTCGGCGGCGGCCAGCAGGGTCACGATCGGGCGGAAGCGTTTGCCGGGAGCCAGGAGGCTGTAGCGCACCGCCTCGACCAGCCGGTCGGGCGCGGAGCCCAGGGGCGGCGCCAGTTCGGCCAGCCGCCGGTCGACCCCGGCGCGCAGGGCCTCGACTCTCTGGAGAAAGGCGGCGTGGTCGTCCATCTCGCGGGTCGCGACCGTTTGTCCACCCCGACGCGGGCGGAGGGCATTTGAGGGGCGCCCGCGAGGGCCGTCAACCTAAAGGTCTCCGCCCCAAAAACGAGGGGCGGGGCGAGGCGACGGTCAGCCCCGGCTGAAGCCGAAGAAGCGCTTGATGTCGGCTCGCTCGGCCGCCGTGCGCGCGTCCTGCGGATAGGCCTTGTCCTCGACCTGGCTGATCAGGCCGGTCTTCTCGAAAGCCGCCAGCACCGCATCGGCCAGCGGGATCTGCCCCACCGCGTCCAGGCCGCCCGCGATCTCGGACGGGGTCAGCTGGGCGGCGAAGCGGCCCTGCGCCTTGCCGGACCGGAACCGCACCGTCCCAGGGCCGGCCTTGCCGCTGCTCAGGGTGGTGTGGAAGCCGACTGCCGAGGTCTTCCTGCGGCACGAGAAGATCACCCCGACCACGTCGCTGTCGGGCAGGCCGTAGGCCAGGCGCTTCTCGTTGTAGGGCGTGGTGAAGGCGTTCCACTTCATCCCGTCGGGGGCGGCGGCGGGCTTCATCGCCAAGGGCGGCGCGGTCGTCGAGCACGCGCCCAGCACCGCCGCGCTGGCGACCAGCAACAGCCACAACCCCTTACGTTTCATGCCCTGTCCCCGTATCGGCCCGTCGCCGATCTAGCCTGTTTCGCGCCGGATGGCGATCCGCGCCGCCCCGGGAACCGCCCCATGGACGGGTCCGGCCCTGCAAGGCAGGGTGGAGCCAGCCGGCGAGCCGCGGCGTTCAGGAGTGATGTTCGCGATGTCCTTCAAAGCCCTTCCCGCCGGCCTCGCCCTCGTCGCCGCCCTGACCACCGCCCTGGTCGCCTGCGATCGCAAGCCCGCGCCGCCGCCCGCCGAGGCCCCGGCCGGATCGTCCCCCCCCGTCGCCGCCGCACCGGCCCCGATGGCGCGGCCCCTGGCCTTCGACCAGACGGACCCGGCGGCCAAGGTCGTCCTGCGCCTGCCCGCCGAGATCGCCAACTATCCCGCCCTGCACGCCCTGCTCTACGACCGCGAGGTGGCTGGGCTGCGGACCTTCGCCGCCAAGGCCCAGACCGACCAGAAGGCCTCGGACGGCAAGTTTCCGTGGCGGCCCTACAACCGCCAGGCCCAGTGGTTCCTGGCCGCCGACGCCGCGCCCCTGGTGGGCCTGCGCGCCCTGTGGTTCGAGGACACCGGCGGGGCCCATCCCAACCACGGCGCCTCGACCCTGATCTGGGACACGACGGCGAACCGGGAGATCCAGGCCAAGGCCCTGTTTCGCCCCGGCGCCGACATGGGCGTGCTCGACCGGGCCATCTGCGACGCCGTGGCCACGGCCAAGACCCATCGCGAGGGCGCCGTGCCGCTGAACGACATGTTCAGCTGCCCCAAGTGGAGCCAGACCGTGCTGGTCCTCGCCCCCTCGACCGAGCCCGGCAAGGTGGGCGGGCTGACGGCCCTGATCGACCCCTACGTGGTCGGCCCCTATTCGGAGGGCGACTACGAGGTCACCGTGCCGGCCGCGGCCTTCCAGGGCCTGCTGGCGCCCGCCTACGCCGGCGCGTTCGGCGGCGCGCCGAAGTCGCCGGGCAATCCCGACGGGACGCTCAGCGTAACGATGGACGTGGTGAAGTAGGGCGAGGAGCGCCCTACAGCGGGATGTTGTCGTGCTTTTTCCAGGGGTTGGACAGTTCCTTCCCCTTCAGGCTCTTCAGCGCCCGGACGATCCGCTTGCGGGTGCCGTGGGGCATGATCACGTCGTCGATATAGCCGCGGCTGGCGGCGACGAACGGGTTGGCGAAGCGGTCCTTGTACTCGGCCTCGCGGGCGGCCAGGGCCTCGGGGTCCTTGGCCTCCTGGCGGAAGATGATCTCGACCGCGCCCTTGGCGCCCATGACCGCGATCTCGGCGGTGGGCCAGGCGTAGTTGAAGTCGCCGCGCAGGTGCTTGGAGCTCATCACGTCATAGGCCCCGCCATAGGCCTTGCGGGTGATCAGGGTGATCTTCGGCACGGTGGCCTCGGCGTAGGCGAACAGCAGCTTGGCGCCGTGCTTGATCAGGCCGCCGTACTCCTGCTTGGTGCCCGGCATGAAGCCCGGGACGTCGACCAGGGTGATGATCGGGATGTTGAAGGCGTCGCAGAACCGCACGAAGCGGGCGGCCTTGCGGCTGCTGTCGATGTCCAGCACGCCCGCCAGCACCTGGGGCTGGTTGGCGACGATGCCGACGCTCTCGCCGTCCATGCGGGCGAAGCCGCAGACGATGTTCTTGGCCCACTCGCTGCTGATCTCGAAGAAGTCGGCCTCGTCGACGATCTTCAGGATCAGTTCCTTCATGTCGTAGGGCTTGCCCGGATCGCTGGGGATCAGGGTGTCCAGGCTGGGCTCGGCGCGATAGGCCTCGTCGAAGCTCTCGCGCTCGGGGGCCGGTTCGCGGTTCGACGAGGGTAGGAAGTCGATCAGGCGGCGCACCTGGGTCAGGGCCTCCAGGTCGTTCTCGAACGCGCCCTCGGCCACGCCCGACTTGGACGCGTGCACCCGCGCCCCGCCCAGCTCCTCGGCGGTGACCACCTCGTTGGTGACGGTCTTCACCACGTCCGGACCGGTGACGAACATGTAGCTCGTGTCCTTCACCATGAAGATGAAGTCGGTCATGGCGGGGCTGTAGACGTCGCCGCCGGCGCAGGGGCCCATGATCACGCTGATCTGCGGCACCACGCCCGAGGCCATGACGTTCTCGAGGAAGATGTCGGCGTAGCCGGCCAGGCTGTCGACGCCCTCCTGGATGCGCGCGCCGCCCGCGTCGAACAGGCCGATGATCGGCGCGCCCACCTTCATGGCCTGGCGCTGGACCTTGACGATCTTCTGGGCGTGGGTGTTCGAAAGCGAACCGCCGAACACCGTGAAATCCTTGGAGAAAAGGTAGACGACCTTACCGTTGATCGTACCCCAGCCGGTGACGACGCCGTCGCCGGGCACCTTCTGATCGGCCATGCCGAACTCGGTGGCGCGGTGCTCGACGAACATGTCGAACTCCTCGAACGAGCCTTCGTCCAGCAGCAGGTCGATCCGCTCGCGCGCGGTCAGCTTGCCCTTGGCGTGCTGGGCGGCCACGCGCTTCTCGCCGCCGCCGGCCCGGGCCTGGTCGCGACGACGATCGAGTTCCTCGAGAATGTGCTGCACGCGGACGCTCCCCTGCTCTCTCACTGGACCTTCACGGCCACCTTATGGGCCGAGCCGTAATGGCGCGAGCCCTCCATGGCAAGCCGTCCGTTACGGCGCCGCAGCAACGCTTGTGGAGCGGCTAAGTGCTTGAACGCCTTGGACGGGCCTAGCGGCGCAGGGCCGCGAACCAGCGCTCCAGCACCTGGGCCTCGACCGCCAGGGCCTCGGCGCGGGCGACCGCCTCGGCGTCCTGCCCCCAGGTCTCGGCCTGGAAGATCTCCTCCAGGCGCGACAGGTCCAGGGCCTTGCGGCCGGTGACCTTGCCGGCGCGCAACGCCAGGGCCAGGACGGTCGAGCCGAACAGGCCCGCGGCGTAGGCCACGCCCGCCAGGGTGAAGTCGTCCATGGTCAGGGCCAGGGCCTCGACGCTGGCCAGGGCGGCCGGCGGCTGCGGCGCGTGGATCACGCCGGCGGCGGGCTTCAGGTGCAGGTCCAGCTCGGCCTTGGCCCAGTCCAGCATGGCGCCCCAGTCGCGCTTCTGGCGCTCGACCAGCGGCGTGGGATGCTCGGCCCAGTAGCAGAGCAGGTCCGAGCCGGCGTAGGCCGCGACCTCCCGCGCCACCTCGGCCCGGGTCTCGCGGATGCGGTCGATGGCGGTGAAGGCCAGGCGCGTGGCGGGCATGACCGTGCTGTCGATGACCTCGACCTGGGCGTCCCACTCGACGGCGACCAGCTGCGCCAGGGCCAGGGTCGGCAGGACCAGCGGCGACTTAGCCGGCGACTTGGGCGTGCGGCCGTCCAGCAGCACGGCGAAGCCGCCCTCGCCGTCCTTGGCGGGTCCGGCCTCGGCGGCCTTGTAGAAGCGGCGGGGACGTTGCTGCAGGTCGGGCTTGTCGGCCAAGGCGGAACTTCTTTTCAATCCGGACATCAAAACATCGGTTTCGGCCTGTTGAATGATCAAACAACACGCCCGTGGCAAGGCCGAGCAGACGGGACCGGGCGGAGACGAGGGAGAGAAAACGGCGTGAGCCTGCCTTCCAACGACGTGATGGCGGCGCTGGCCGCGACCCGTTTCGGCCTGGGCGCCCGCCCCGGCGAGATCGACGCGGCCAAGAGCGACCCGCGCGGCTTCCTGACCGCACAGATCCGCCCCGAGGGCGCCGACCAGCCGCTGGGCGGCGAAGGCTCGGCCCAGCGGCTGGCCGAGGTCAGCGACTACCAGATGCAGAAGCGCGACGCCAAGACGGCGGGCGATCCCAAGACCCCCGCGGTCAAGGACGCCGACAAGGCCCTGCGCGACCAGGTCGGCGACGACTTCCTGGCCCGGGCGCGACTGGGCGCCAACACCGACGCCGGCTTCCGCGAGCGCTGGGCGCTGTTCTGGGCCAACCACTTCACCGTCTCGTCCACCAGCCTGGGCGTCGCCTCGGTCGCGGACCCGTTCGAGCGGGAGGCGATCCGCCCGCACGTGTTCGGCCGGTTCGAGGACCTGCTGGTGGCCTCGTCCACCCATCCGGCCATGCTGATGTACCTGGACCAGGCCCAGTCGGTCGGTCCCGACAGCAAGACGGCGCAGTACCGGCGCAAGACCGCCAACAAGGCCGGCGGACTGAACGAGAACCTGGCCCGCGAGATCATGGAGCTGCACACGGTCGGCGTCGGGGCGGGCTACAGCCAGGCCGACGTCACCGAGTTCGCCCGGGCCATGACCGGCTTCAGCGTCGGCCGCGCCCAGGATCCCAGCCCGCACCAGTTCCTGTTCCGCGCCAACGCCCACGAGCCGGGCGCGCGCACGGTGATGGGCAAGCGCTATCCGCAGGAGGGCCAGGCCCAGGCCCTGGCGGTGATGCGCGACCTGGCGGCCAGTCCCCACACCGCCCGTCACGTCTCGACCAAGCTGGCGGCCCACTTCGTCAGCGACACGCCCCCGCCCGCGCTGGTGGCCCGGCTGGAGAAGACCTACCTGGACACCGGCGGCCGCCTGGACGAGATGGCCCGCGCCCTGGTGGCCGCGCCCGAAGCCTGGGACCCCGCCCCCGCCAAGTTCAAGACGCCCTACGAGTTCGCGATCTCGACCTGGCGGGCCGTGGGCGCCGAGCCGTCGGCGATCGGCAAGCTGGCGCCGGTGCTGACGGGCCTGGGCCAGAAGCCGTTCTCGCCGCCCTCCCCCAAGGGCTGGGACGACCAGGCCCAGACCTGGTGCGCGCCGGACGCCCTGATCAAGCGCCTGCGCTTCAGCGAGGGCTTCGCGGCCGTCGTCGCCGACCGCCTCGACCCGAACGCCTTCGCCCAGTCCGCCCTCGGGGCGCGCCTGACGCCGCCGGTCGCCAAGGCCGTGGCCCGGGCCGAGACCCGCCGCGAGGCCATGGCCCTGCTCTTGATGAGTCCGGAGTTCCAACGCCGATGAACGCGCCCTTTTCTCCCCAGGTCTCCAGGCGTTCCCTGCTCCAGCGAGCCGCCGGCCTGGGCGTCACGGTCAGCTTCCTGGGCGGCTCGGCCTTCGCCGCCGCCGACGGGGCGATGGCCAAGCGCAAGATGGTGGTGATCATCTGCCGGGGCGGCATGGACGGCCTGACCGTCAGCCCGCCGGTCGGCGATCCCGACTACGCGGCCCTGCGCGGCGACGTGGCCGTGACGCCGGACAAGGCGCTGAAGCTGGACGGGACCTTCGGCCTGCATCCGGCCCTGGAGTCAGTGCACGCCCTGGCGCTGAAGGGCCAGGCCCGCATCGCCCCGGCCATCGCCAGCCCGGACCGCGCCCGCTCGCACTTCGAGGCCCAGGACGTGCTGGAGACCGGCGCGGCCCAGGTCTACGGCGTCAACACCGGCTGGCTGAACCGCACCCTGGAGGTCATGGGCCCGTCCAAGGTCGAGGCCCTGTCGGTGGGCGCCACCGCCCCGCTGATCCTGCGCGGCAAGGTCCAGGCCGCCAGCTGGTCGCCGGGCAAGGGCGTGGACGAGACCGCCCGCCTGCCCACCCTGCTTCAGGACCTCTACAAGGCCGATCCGATGATGGGCCGGGCCTTCGCGCGCGGTCTGGAGACCGAGGCCATGGCCCAGCAGGCGATGACCGCGCTCAACCCCGCGCCGACGCCGGTCTCGGCCGACGCGGCCTCGATGGCGCCCAAAGCCATGTGGCAGAACGCGGTGAACACCTCGACGGCGACGCCGCAGGGGATGGCCCCGCCGGCCATGGCTTCCGGCCCCCAGGCCATCGCCGCCCAGCGCCAGGGCCGCGAGGCCGCGCGCCAGCTGGGTTCGACCCTGGCCGGCTTCATGACCCAGCCCGGCGGCCCGCGCATCGCCGCCATCTCGCTGGACGGCTGGGACACCCACGCCGGCCAGGTCGGCCAGTTGAACACCCGCCTTTCGTATCTGGACGCCGTGCTTGACGGGCTGAACACCGGCCTGGGCGCGGAATGGAGCAACACCGTCGTGGTGGCCGCCACCGAGTTCGGCCGCACCGCCCGGGTCAACGGCACCGGCGGCACCGACCACGGCACGGGCTCGACCGCCCTGGTGCTAGGCGGCGGCCTCAAGACGGGCGGCATCATCGGCGACTGGCCGACCCTGAAACAGGAGGCCCTGTTCGAGAACCGCGACGTGCGCCCCACCCTCGACATGCGCGGCCTGTTCAAGGGCGTGCTGGCCGAGCACATGGGCGTCGACCGCGCGGCCCTGGAAAGCAAGGTCTTCCCCGACAGCGCGGACGCCAAGACGGTGACGGGGCTGGTCTAGACGACCGCCATCGGCCGCCGCCTCAGGGCGCCGACTTGATATGGTCGATGAAGGCCCGGAGCTTGGGCGTCATCTGCCGCTTGCCCGGATGGTACAGGAACACGCCCGGCGTCGTGACCACGAGGTCGTCGAGCACGGACTCCAGCTTCCCTTCCGTGATGGCCTTGCGCGCCAGGGGTCCAGGGACCTGAGCCAGGCCCGCGCCCTGGATCGCCGCGCCGATCAGCGTGGGATAGTCGTGCGCGATCAGCGGCCCCGAAACGGCCGCCTCGACCGTCTCGCCGCCGTCGACGAACGTCCAGTGGGCGATCGCGCCGTTCGAGCGGCGCAAGCGCAGGCAGGCATGGCCCCGAAGGTCGTCCACGCCCCGCGGCCGCCCATGCCGGGCCAGATAGTCAGGGCTGGCGACGACCAGGAAGGGCAGCGGCGGCGTCAACCGCACCGCCACCATGTCGGGCGCGATGAACTGGCCAAAGCGCATCCCGGCGTCGAATCCGCCGGCCGCCAGGTCGACCATCTCCTCGCTGGCGACGATCTCCAGCTCGACCTCCGGATAGGCCCTGGCGAACGAAGCGATCACCGGCTCGAGGAGCAGCGGCACGACGCCCCGGGGCACCGAAAGGCGCAGCAGCCCCGTCGGACGCCGCCCCAGGTCGCGCACGACCTCGCCGGCCGCGACCAGTTCCGCGAAGGCGGGTCCGGCGCGGTCGAGGAACCTCTGGCCGGCCTCGGTCAGGCCCACGCTGCGGGTGGTGCGCGTGAAGAGCGCCGCGCCCAGTCGCGCTTCCAGGCCGCGCACCGCCTGGCTGACGGCGGACGGCGTCACGCCCAGCTCCGCGGCGGCCCGCCGGAAGCTGAGGCTCCTGGCGATCGCGAGGAAGGTTTCGACCCCTTCCAGCGCCCCTTGTCGGACTGTGTAGTTCTGCTTCATGGACCATTCGTATTATATCGAATAGTCCGATGACAGCCCCGGACCTAGACACGTCGCCTCACCCTTCTGGGAGGCCGTCATGCCGACAAACCTGATCTTCCTGACCCAGCTCGTCCTCGGCTACGTCGCCTGGGGCCTTTGCTTCGCGGCCTATGGCCTGCCCAGGCTGAGGGCGATGGACCGCGTGCAGGCCCACCGCGCCGTCGCGGCCCTGCACAGCTTCCGCTTCTTCGGACTGGTCTTCATCCTTCCCGGGGTGGTCGGCCCCGACCTGCCCGCCGGCTTCGCCGCAGCCGCCGCCTATGGCGACTTCGCCGCGGGCCTGCTGGCCATCCTGGCCCTGCTGACGGTCAGGATCCGGCCGCTCTTCTGGACGTTCGTGGTCGGCTTCAACCTGGTGGGCGCCGCCGACTTCATCGCCGACTACGCGCACGCCATCCAGGGCGGCCTTCCCGAGCACGCGGGCGCCCTCGGCGCCGCCTATGCGATCCCGATCCTCTACGTGCCCCTGCTGATGATCACCCATGGCGTCGCGCTCTACGGCCTGGCGCGGGGCTGGCCCAAGGGCGCGGGCGCGGAAGCCGCGATCCAGGCGGGCGCCCCTACCCCGCCGCGTTCAGCTTCTTCTCGACCGCCTCGACCAGTTCCTTGACGTCCTGGTGCTTGCCGTTCTTGAACGCGATGCGCGTGCCGACCTTCAGCGGCCCCGCCAGCGGGCCGTCGGCGGGCACGGGCGCGAAGCTCAGCACCTCGCCCGTATTGATCGAAACCGGCGTGTCGTCCGGGCGGGTGAAGCTGACGAAGGCCATGAAAGTCGATCCCTCAAGGTTGAGAGACCAGCTTTCCACAGCCCAGAGCCGCACTCAAGCCGTCTAGAGCACGCTCTAGGCGCCTTGGCTTGACGCGCTTTCTTCACGCGAACCGGTGTCCACTTCGCTCGAAAGCGCTCTAGCGGCGCTTTGTCTGCCGCCGGGCGAACGGATCGTACTCGGCCTCGTCCTCCGAGAAGCCGAACTTGGCGAAGCCGGCCTTCATCTCGGGGCTGAGCGGCGCCTCGATGGCCAGGGTCCCGACGGTCGGGTGCGGCAGCACGATCGAGCGGGCGTGCAATTGCAGCTTCAGCCCCTCCGACAGCGGCGCGGACTTGTCGTCGCTGTACTTGGGGTCGCCCAGGATCGGGTGGCCGATGGCCTTCATGTGGGCGCGCAACTGGTGGGTGCGGCCGGTGTGCGGGCGCAGCGCCATCCAGGTGACGCGCGGACCGGCGCGGCTGATCGAGACGAATTCCGTCTCGGCCGGCTGGGCGTCCGGGTCCTTGGGCTCGGCCGGCACCACCAGTTCGCGATCGCCCACGCCGCGCTTGGCGAGATGCAGCTCGATCACACCCTCGGTGGGGTGCGGGTTGCCCGCGACGATGGCCCAGTAGGTCTTCTGCGCCTTGCGCTTGGCGAACGCTCCCGACAGACGCGCGGCCGCCGCCGGGGTCTTGCCCAGCAGCAGGACGCCCGAGGTGTCGCGGTCCAGGCGGTGGACCAGCTTGGGCCGGTCGACGCCCTCGCCCCAGGCGCTGAGCAGCTTGTCGATGTGGTGGGTGGTCTTGGTGCCGCCCTGCACGGCCAGGCCCGCCGGCTTGTTCAGGGCCAGGACCTCTTCGTCCTCGTACAGCACCAGCGAGCGGGCGAAGGCGATGTCGCGCGGCGACAGCTTGCCCTTCTCGGACGGATCGGGGGCGTCGGGCAGCGGCGGCACGCGGATCTGGCTGCCGGCCGCCAGCTTGGTGTCGGCCTTGGCGCGCGAGCCGTCGACCCGCACCTGGCCGGAGCGGAACAGCTTGTTGAGCTGGATATGGTTCAGGTGCGGCCAGCGGCGCTTGAACCAGCGGTCCAGGCGGACGCCGTCTTCGCCGGCGTCCACATAAAGCGTGCGAACTTCTTTCATGCGGAAAAGATCCTGCGGGCGATCAAGAGGCCCGCGAAAAGGGCCGCCACGGACAGGATCACGCTGGCGGTCGTGTAGGTGAAGGCCTGGCCGTAGGCGCGCTTCTCGATCATCAGCGCGGTCTCCAGCGAAAAGGCCGAAAAGGTGGTGAAGCCGCCCATGACGCCGACGCCGATCAGGACGCGCCAGTGTTCCTGTTGCTCGCCGCCCTTGAGGGCCAGCCAGGCGGCCAGGAGCCCCATCAGCAGCCCGCCCGTCAGATTGACGATGAAGGTGCCGTAGGGCCAGTTCGATCCGAACAGGCGCAAGGCCTGCACGCCCACCAGGTAGCGGGCCGCGGAGCCGAAGGCGCCCCCGACGGCGACGAGGAGGAGCTTGGTCATCGCGCCCTTATGCGCCGGGCGACCGCGAACGCCAAGCCGGGCCGCCGATCGCGCGCCCGGACGGCGGCGGTGATTGCCACGATATGCAGCTCAAGGTAGTATCATTCATCATCAGGGAGACGACCCATGCCCCGTCGCACGATCGTCTTAACCCTGCGATGTCCCGCCGGCGCGCCCGGTCGGCGGCGCAATCGTCGCGTCGATAGGACGCAAGCCCTTTCGCGGCTGGCAACTCGAAACGACGCTCGAATAACGATAGAAAGCCCGTGGAACGTGCAATTTAACGTTTAAGCCCCTTACGGTAACCTCGTTTGAAAACCGTGTTCCTGCACCGACCGTTAAGGCTGTAAAGGCATCCTATGGTCTCCTCCCGCGTCAAGGCCAACATGCCCTTCGATTCGAGCCATAGCGACGACCGGAACGAGCATCTGGCTCTCAGCGGACCCGTGCTCCAAAGGCTGGCGGGGTCGGAGCTGATCGCGCGCGGCTCGGTCAACATCATCAGCGTCAAGGCGATCCGCCGCTGGGCCGGCGACTGGTGGGACAAGAAGCGCGTCGACGTCTGGACCTATGTCGAGCGCAAGCTGGCCGAACACCTGGACCGCAGCGACCTGCGCGCCCGGATCGGCGAGGAAGACTTCCTGATCGCCATGAACAACGACCAGGGCCTGGCGGCCCAGGCGACCAGCGTGCGCATCCTGGAAGACGTGCTGACCCACCTGCTGGGCGCGGCCGAGCCGAGCGACCTGGGCGTGCGGTCGGTGATCGGCGTCGAGGCCGGCGGCGTCGTCTGCCGCCCCGTCGACGCCTCGGTGATCCTGGCCGCCCGCGCCCGCCGCGACTCGACTCGCTCGCCCATCCGCTTCGAGATCGATCCGCTGGAAGAGACCCGGCGCACGCCCGTGGCCTTCACCACCGCCGGCGGCGCGGCCCTGCGCGTCGACTTCACGCTGGAGCACGTGATCAATCTCAAGCGCAACGTCGCCACGGCGGTGCGCATCGAGCCGGTCGTCACCCACCTGGGTTCAGGCAAGCAGATCAGCGCCCGCGCGGTCTCGCGCCTGCCCGACCGCGACGCCGCCTTCATCGACGAGGCGGCCCTCAAGTACGCCGCCGTCTTCGCCCGCGCCTCGCAGGGCCACGACCGCCCGGACCTGATCGTGCCGGCCTCGTTCCGCACCCTGGGCACCCAGCGCGGACGCGACATGCTGACCGGCACCTCGGGCCTGTCGCTGGCGCTGCTGCGCGGCGGGATCATGATGGAGCTGGTCGACGTCACCCGCGGCACGCCCGCCGGTCGCCTGCTGGAAGTGGTGGGCCTGCTCAAGGCCCTGACGCGCGGCGTGATCGCCCGCGTGCCGCCCGAAAAGGAAGCGCTGCGCGTGCTGCGCGACGCCCGCCTGGCCGGCCTGACCCTGGACGCCAGCGACCTGGCCGGTCCGGCCGAGAAGATCGCCGCCGACATCATGGCCTTCGGCCGCGACGCCCGGGGCCTGGCTCCCATGGTGACCCTGCAAGGCCTTCCGGCCGAGGGCTATTTCGCCGCCGCCGAGACCGCGGGCCTGACCCACGCGGCCCTGCGCGCGTCGAACCCCATCGCCACGGCGACCAAGAAGGCGGCCGGTTAAGCCACCCGGCTAGACCGCCGCGCGGCCTTCCCCGACCGTCCGGACAATGGCGCGGGCGTCATAGACGTCGGCGTCGCGGGGCGGTTGCCCTCGACCGAACACCACCTCCATCGAACTCGTGATCGACGGCTTGGGGCCGAGGTTGAAGGTCGTCCCGACGCCCAGGCCCACCGAGCTGCCGCCGCCGTGACGGCCGTAGTCGTAGCTGCTGGTGCCGCCGCCGACCGACAGGGTGGAGCCGCTGTTCGACCCGTTCTGCTGGGTCATGCGGTCGGCCACCCGGAACCAGTCATAGCCGTCGCGCAGGGCCAGTTCGGCCGAGCGCAGCAGCACGTAGTCCGAGACCTGGTTGACCGAGGCCCCGGGATTGCCCTGGAAGGTGACCCGGTAGCGGCCGTTCTCGAGGCGATATTCCGAATAGCCGGCGCCGTGCGCGGCGGTCTGCGGCGCATACACCGTCGGCGTCGTGGTGCAGGCGGTCAGCAGGGCGGCTGAAAAAGCGAGGGCGAGCAGACGTTTCATGGCGGAATCTCCTGCCAGGCTTAACGAGTCTCCGGGCGTCCCTGTTCCGGGACAGCCCCCTTGGGGACTTCGAGGCCAAGCTTACCCAGAACCGCGCGCATGTCGTCCGGAATCGGCGCGCTGATCCGGCGCTCGCCGCCCTCGGGATGGGGGAAGACCAGGCTGGCGGCGTGCAGCATCAGCCGCGGCACGGGCGTCCCGCCCAGCATCAGCGCCCCGCCATAGCGGCTGTCGCCGGCGATCGGGCGGCCGATCGAGGCCATGTGGACCCGCAACTGGTGCATGCGGCCCGTGTCGGGGCTCAGCTCGACCAGGGCCGCGCCGTCCACCGCCGCCAGGGTGCGATAGCGGCTGCGGGCCGTCTCGGCGTCGGGATGGGCGGCCGCGCAGACCCGCATATAGGCCTCACGCCCGATCGACTCCCGGCGCAGCGGGCTGTCGATCTGGCCGCCGCGCGGCTCGGGCGCGCCCGGCGTGACGATGGCCAGGTAGGTCTTGCGGAACCGCTTGCCCATCAGGGCCTTGCCCAGGAAGGTCGCCGCCGGCTTGGTGCGGGCGGTCAGGATCACGCCCGAGGTGTCGCGGTCCAGCCGATGGATCAGGCGCGGCCGGGGCCGGTCCCGCCGCGCCAGGGCCCACAGCAGGTCGTCCAGCGTATGGGCCTGGATGCGCCCGCCCTGGCTGGACAGGCCGGCCGGCTTGTTGAGCACGAACACGCTGTCGTCCTCGTGGATCACCAGCGACCGGGTGAAGGCGATCTCCTCCGGCGTCAGGGCGATCGGGGTGTCGGACGCCTTGGGCTTGGCGACGCCGGGCGGACGCCTGGGAGGCCTGTCGGGCGGCTTGCTCATGCGACGCCCTCCCCCTTCGGCGCGATCCACAGGGCCCGGCCGTTCAGGAACAGCCACAGCAGCAGCAGCCCGGCCGGGGCCAGGGCCCAGCCTCCGCGCGAGGCGAAGCTGGTGATCAGGAACACCGCGAAGGCCAGCGGCAGGGCGTAGAAGGTGTTGGCCAGGATCGCGGGCCAGTGCGGCGGACGCGTGAAGACCAGCAGCGGCCCGCTGGCCCGGCGACGAAAGACCAGGGGCGGCAGGACCAGCAGCAAGGTCACCGTCGCGATCGGGATCATGGCCACCAGCGCCCCGGCCAGCGGGATTTCCAGGGCGTCCGACCATTCCGGCAGTTGCTCGCGATAGAACTGGTGCAGCGGATCGGCCGCCAGACCCGCCAGGGTGGCCAGCAGGGCCAGCACGGTCACGCCGATCACGACCAGGGCGCTCTTCTGCGCGCGCAGCAGCCGCGCCCCGAAGCGCATGGCCAGGCCCGCGACGATCGCCGCGCAGACGCCCAGGCTGAGACAGGCGTAGGCGATGTCGGCGTACAGCCATTTACGCGTCGCGTACTGGGTCTGCAGGGCGGCGAACCGGGCGGTGGCCGCCTTGAACGTCTCGGCGTCGGGCTGGCTGAAATACAGGGTGGCGCGCAGGCGTTGCAGCTCGGCGAAATAGGCGTTGGAGTCGCTGTGCCACGGCGTCGCCGCCGCCAGTCCCAGCAGGACGCTTCCCGCCAGCAGCAGGACCAGGGCGACGACGGCGGTCACGCGGACCGCGGGGGTGAGCTTCACTTGCCGTCTCTCCGCAGGCGGTTCCAGGCGTCGAGCCGTTCCTTGACCTTGGCCTCGGCGCCGATCGGCTTGGGCTCGTACAGCGTCTGCCGCTCCATGCCGTCGGGCCAGTAGTTCTGGCCCGAGACCCCGCCCTCGACGTCGTGGTCGTAAGCGTAGCCGTCGCCATAGCCAAGGGTCTTCATCAGCTTGGTCGGGGCGTTGAGGATGTGGGCCGGCGGCGACAGGCTGCCGGTCTCCTTGGCCAGGCGCCGGGCGGCCTTGTAGGCGTTGTAGACCGCGTTGGACTTGGGGGCGCTGGCCATGTGGACCACGCACTGGGCCAGGGCCAGCTCGCCCTCGGGACTGCCCAGGAAGTCGTAGGCGTCCTTGGCGGCCGTGGTTAGCAGCAGGCTCAGGGGATCGGCCGCGCCGATGTCCTCGGCGGCCATGCGCACCAGGCGGCGGGCGATGAACAGCGGGTCCTCGCCGCCCTCCAGCATCCGCGCCAGCCAGTACAGCGCCGCGTCCGGATCGCTGCCGCGCACCGACTTATGCAGGGCCGAGATCAGGTTGTAGTGCTCCTCCCGGTTCTTGTCGTAGGCCGGGCGGCGCTTCTGCAGGAACTGGGTCAGCTGGGTGGGGTTCAGCGGCGTGTCCGTGCCGATGGCCAGCAGGGTCTCGGTCAGGGTCAGCAGGTAGCGGCCGTCGCCGTCGGCCATGGCGATCAGCGTCGAACGCGCCTCCTCGTCCAGCGGCAGCTTGCGGTTCTCGGCGGTCTCGGCCTTGACCAGCAGGGCCTCCAGCGCCTCCTCGTCCAACCGCTTGAGCACGAAGACCTGGCAGCGCGACAGCAAGGCTCCGTTCAGCTCGAACGACGGGTTCTCGGTCGTGGCGCCCACCAGGGTGACGATCCCCTCCTCCACGAACGGCAGGAAGCCGTCCTGCTGGGCGCGGTTGAAGCGGTGGATCTCGTCGACGAACAGCAGGGTCGACTGGCCGGCCTGGCGGCGCATGCGCGCCTGCTCGAAGGCCTTCTTCAGGTCGGCCACGCCCGAGAACACCGCCGAGATTTGCATGAATTCGTAGCCGCCGGCCTTGGCCAGCAGGCGGGCGATAGTGGTCTTGCCGGTGCCGGGCGGGCCCCACAGGATCATCGAGGCCAGGCGCTTGGCCGCGGCCATGCGGCCGATGGGCCCCTCGGGACCCAGCAGATGCTCCTGGCCCACCACCTCCTCGAGGGTCTGGGGACGCAGGCGGTCGGCCAGCGGCGACGGCGCATGGGGCGTCAGGCCGGCGGCTTGGAAAAGATCGGACATGGGCTAGGTTTACTTAATCGCGGAGGGAACCACCATGACCAACGAAGGCGATCCCACACGGGCCCCGGAGTCCGGCGTCATCCCCTACATTTCCGTGGTCGGCGGCAAGGCGGCCGTGGACTTCTACAAGCGGGCCTTCGGCGCCGAGGAGACCTTCCGCAACATCGCCGACGACGGCGAGCGGCTGCTGCATTCCCGGATGATCATCAACGGCGACTGGGTGATGCTGTCGGACCATTTCAGCGAAATGGCCCACGGCGACTACAGGCCGCCGGCCGCCGTGACCCTGCACCTGCAGGTCGACGACGCCGACGCCTGGTGGAGCCGGGCCGTCGAGGCCGGCGCGACCGTCGTCTTCCCGCTGGCCGACCAGTTCTGGGGCGACCGCTACGGCCAGCTCCGCGACCCGTTCGGCCACACCTGGTCCATCGCCTCGAGGATCAAGGCCTAGGCCCGCAGCCGCGCCGTGATCCGCTGGCCGTTGCGCTCGATCGTCACCGTCCAGCTCGCCGCGGCGGTGTTGGACACGGCCGCCAGGTCGGCGGTGGTGTTGATCGTCTTGCCGTTGACCTCGCGGACGAAGTCGCCGGGGCGCAGGCCGGCGTTCAGGGCGAAGCCCTGGCCGATCTTGGTGACCAGCACGCCGCGTCCCGCGAACGGATCGACGCCCAGGTCCTGGGCCACGGCGGGCGACAGGTTGACCACCGTGGCGCCGTCGAACGGGTTGCGGCCCTTCAGCACGCGCTCGTCCTTGGCCGGGGTCTCGGGAGCCGCCTCGGCCCGCAGGGTCAGGGTCTGTTCCTTGCCGTTGCGGTTGATCAGCACCGAGACCCGGTCGCCGACCTTGTGGGTGCCGATGGCGAAGGCGCCGCCGCCCTCGTCGTTCACCGCCTGGCCGTCGATCGACAGGATCACGTCGCCGTCGCGGATGCCGGCCCGCTCGGCCGAGCCGCCGGGATAGACGTCCGAGATCACCACGCCGCGCGGGGCCGACAGGCCGAGGCTCCGGGCGATGTCGCCGGTCACCGGCTGGCCCTTCACGCCCAGCCAGGGCCGCACCACGCTGTGGCCGCCGCCCAGGGCCGCGTTGACCACCTGGCGGACCACCGAGGCAGGGATCGCGAAGCCGACGCCGGCCGAGGAGCCCGAGCGCGAAATGATGAAGGTGTTGATGCCGATCAGGTCGCCGTCCATGTCGACCAGCGGACCGCCGGAATTGCCCGGATTGATCGAGGCGTCGGTCTGGATGTAGCTGCCGAACTCGGCGGCGCCGACGTCGGTGCGGGCCAGGGCCGAGACGATGCCGTTGGTCACGGTCTGGCCCACGCCGAACGGGTTGCCCAGGGCCAGGACCAGGTCGCCGACCTCCAGCTGCTCCTGGTCGTCGATGGCGATCACCGGCAGGCGCTCGCCCTTGGTGTCGATCTTCAGCACCGCCAGGTCCGAGCGCGGGTCGTCCAGCAGCACGGTGGCCGGGAACTCCCGGCGGTCGGCCAGTTGGACGGTGATGTCGCTCATGTTCTCGATGTTGTGGTGATTGGTGATGATCACCCCGTCGGCGCGGACGATGGCGCCGGACCCCAGAGAACCTTGCACCTGGTCGCGGGTGGCCCCGCCGCCGCCGCCCATGAAGAAGTCCCAGAACGGATCGACCCGCTGACGCACCACGCGCTTGCTGGCCACGTTGACGATGGCCGGGGCGGCCTTCTTCACCACCGGCGCGAACGAGGCCTTCATCGACATCGGGTCGGAGGGCGCGCGCCGGGTCGGCTGGGCCAGGTCCGGGATCGACTGGGCCTTCGAGGGCCCTTGCGGCGAGCAGGCGGCCAGCAGGGCCAGGACGGGAAGCACGGCGCGATAGGATCGCATGATTGTTAGGCGACTCCGTGGAATTCGGCCCGGAAGATCAGCCGAGCTTTCGGGCGCATTGATGGCGGCCAAGGTCCGGGATTGGGCCCGCTGATCAAAGATGATCAGGCGACGCTCGGTTCCACCGCCGCCGGATGGGCCACGCGGATCGCCAGGGCCGTGGCCGCCAGCAGCAGGGCCGCGGCGATCAGGACCGGCAGGCCGGGCATGTGCAGGGTGGCGTCGTGGCGCACGGCCCACGAGAACGGCAGCAGGTACAGCGCTGGTCCGACGATGGCGGTGATGCCCATCATGGCCGAGTTCGCCCCCTGCAGCTGCCCCTGCTCCCAGGCCTGGACCCGGCGGGTCATCAGGCCCTGCAGGCCGGGCTGGATCAGGCCCGAGAAGGCGAAGATCGGCAGGCCGCACAGGTACAGCCACCCCGTCGGCGCCAGGCCGTAGATCATGAAGCCGACGCAGCCCGAGAACAGGCCGATCAGCAGCGCCCCGCGCTCGCCCACCTTCTTGACGATCGGCCCCACCAGGAAGCTCTGCAGCAGGATGCCGGCGACGCCGCTGCCCATCAGGGTCAGGCCGATCACCGCCGTCGACCAGTGGTAGCGGAAGCCCATGTACAGCACGAAGACGCTGGGCAGCACGTTGTGCGCCATCTGGAACAGGAAGCCGACGCCCGCCAGCCCCAGCAGGTCGGGCTTGCTCCTGAGCAGGTTCAGCGAGCCCAGCGGATTGGCCTTGCTCCAGTCGAAGCGATGGACCCGCTTCTCGGGCGGCAGGGATTCCGGCAGCACGAAGAAGCCGTACAGCCAGTTGCACAGGGCCAAGCCCGCGCAGACCAGGAACGGCAGCCGGTGGTCGAACTGCCAGAGCCACCCGCCCAGGGCCGGGCCGAAGGTGAAGCCCACCCCGAACGCCGCCCCCATCAGGCCGAAGCCCTTGGCCCGGTCCTCGGGCTTGGTGACGTCGGCCACATAGGCCCCGGCGGTCGAGAAGCTGGCGGCCGTCATGCCGTTGAACACCCGGCCGACGAACAGCCACCAGATGGTCGGGGCGAAGGCCATGAACAGGAAGTCCACGCCCAGGCCGAAGATCGAGGTCAGGATCACCGGCCGGCGGCCCCAGCGGTCCGACATCAGGCCCAGGATCGGCGCGCAGAAGAACTGCATCACGCCCCAGGTGGTGGCGAACAGCATCACCCACAGGGCCGTCGAGGCGGTGTCGCCGCCGTTGAAGCGCTTCATCAGCTCGGGCAGGACGGGGATCATCACCCCCAGCGACAGCACGTCCAGGCAGGCGGTGACGAAGATGAAGCCGAGCGCGGCCTGTCGATGGTTGCGGCTGATGCCCTTGGTCATGCGTCGCCCTCCCTGGCGTGGTCTTGTACGTCCATAGCCGCCCGGCTGGCGAGACTTGTCAGCAGCGCGCGCCACCACTCGGCATGGCGCTGCAGGAACACCGCGTCCGGGAACCGGTGACGGGCGACGTGCTCGATCGGCACGGTGTCCCAGCCACAATGCTCGACGGTTACGCGGGTCTCGTCGCCGACGGGGTCGAAGCGGACCTCCACCTGGGTGTCCATGCCCGGCGCGAAGCTGGCTTGGCGCCAGCCGAACACCAGGAGCCTGCCGGGGTCCCAGATGTGGACGGGACCGATCTCGAACACCTTGCCCGTCGGCAGGCGCTCGACCAGGCGCGCCCCCTCCCCCGCGCCTTCAAAGGCCAGCACGCCGGGCGAGCGCGGCGTGAACGAGAACAGGGCGTTGGGCCGCCACCAGGCCCCGATGTCGGCGGTGAACACCTCGAACACCCGCAGGGGCGCGGCCTTGATGCGCAGGGCGACCAGGACCTTGGAGCCTGCTGGGTCGGTCACGCCGTCTCCCCTTCGATATGCGCCTTCAGGGCCAGCAGCTGATCGCTCCACAGCCCCTCGGCCGCCTCGGCCCAGGCCTTCAACTCGGCCATCGGCGCGGGACGCAGGGCGTAGACCCGCACCCGGGCGTCGAACGGCGGATGAGTCTCCTCCACCAGGCCGGCGTGGCGCAGGGCGCGCAGGTGACGGCTCATGGCCGGGGGCGACAGGCCGGCGGCCTGGGCCAGCTCGCCCGCCCGGCGCGGCCCTTGGCGCAGCAGGTCGATGGTCGCCCGCCGGTGCGGGTCGGCCAGGGCCGCCAGGGTGGCGTCGAGCGAGGCGCTCATGGCGAGGTCGTCGACGCCGTGGACACCCGCGCCGCCTCCAGCAGGGCCAGCTGCCGCTTGTTGGCCTTCAGTCGCCAGGCCGCCTCCAGCGCCCCGCGCAGGGTGGGTTCGTCGGCCTCGGCCAGCACGACCAGGGTCGCGCCCTTCAGGCCCCAGTTCCCCGGCACCGGCCGGAACACCTTGGGCTCGACGCCCACGATGACGTCCTGGTGCTCGCGGGTCAGCTGCACCATGCCGAAATTGGCGTTGGGATAGCCCAGGGTGGCGAAGATCCGCCCCACGCGGAAGTCGACCGTGCCCATGTGCGAGCTCTCGACGGCGTCCGGCAGAGCCAGGGCCAGGCGGCGGAAATCGTCTGGCGTCACGCCCAACCCTTCACGACCTTCAGGCCCGACGCCGCCTCGGCCTCTTCGACGCCGACGGCGCGGATCGGCGCGCCCACGGTCCAGAAGTGCCCCTCCGGATCGCGGCAGCGATAGGTGCGGTCGCCGTAGAACTGGTCCGCCGGCTCCATCAGGATCTCGGCCCCCGCCGCCCGCGCCCGCGCGCAATGGGCGTCGATGTCGCCTTCCAGATGGATGTGGACGCTCTGGGTGTTGAAGCCCTCGATCGAGGCCGGGCTCTTGTGGCGGTCGGTCCACTCGTTGCCGATCATGATCAGGCTGTCGCCGAAGCCCATCTCCGAATGGGCTAGGTTCCCCTCGTTGTCCTCGATCAACATGGTCAGCTCGAAGCCGAAGGCCGCTTCCAGGAATTTCAGCGCGGCCTTGGGGTCGCGATAGCAGAGGGCCGAGGTCAGGGCGGCGCGTTGCATGGCGAAGCTCCGTTTCCAATATCCGCAATATTTAACGCATATAGAAACTATCTGCGCAAGCGGCGCCGCCACAAATTCGCCGCGCATCAACCCAAGGCTGAAGCGCCACGATGGAGATCGACGATGTTGCTGGCCTTCGCCGCCGCTCAGCTGCTGTCCTCGTCGAATGGCGCGTGCTTCTACCCGTCCGGCGAAATCGTGCTTCAGGAGCAGCTACCGCCGGCGGTCGCCAGCGATCTGTGGATCCGCGCCCCTGACCTTTCGCCCTTTAACGGACCTTTCCTCGCGACGGACGTGGGCGAAGGCCTCCGCAACCGCTTCATCGCGGCGGCGCATCTGGGCCAACGCTATGTGGTCGCCTACGAGCGCGGCGGGCGGGGATACAGCATCCAGGTCCTGACCTATGCCGTGGAGGCGCACGACGCGAAGGTCGTCAATCAGCGTACGCTGTACAAGAAGCCGGTCTGCGCGACGATCGCCGCCGCCCTGACGGCTCCCTAGGCTACCGCAGCGCCGGCTTCAGCGGCTTCAGCGCGCCGTCACCCTTGTCGCCCTTCACGCCGATCAGGCGGGTCAGCAGCGGATAGACGTCGACATTGTCGAACACCGGCAGCGTCACGCCCGAGCGGAACGCCGGACCGTGGGCCACGAACACGGCCCGCATGACCGGATCGTACGGGTCGTAGCCGTGGGCCCCGCCGTCGCGCGGATGGTTCTTCCAGCGCTTGGCGATCGTACTGGCGGTGGCGAAGTACCAGCCGCGCTCGGCCAGGCAGACGATCGGCGGCACACGGGGATTGGTCCCGTAGGCGTAGCGGGCCGGGATCTTGCCCTTTTCCCAGCAGGTCAGGTGGGCGTGCGGCTTCAGCATCGCCGCCTTCACCTCGGCCTCGAAGCCGGGCAAGGCGCGCACGCCGACGATCGAGCCGGTGCTGACGAACTTGACCTTGGCGGGATCGACCAGGGTGGACACGTCGACCAGGCCGCTCAACGGCTGGGGCGCCATGCCGTGGTCGGCGACGACGACGATGTTGGTGGTCTCGTAGAGGCCCCTCGCCTTCAGTCCCGCGACCAGCCGGGCGATCGCGGCGTCCACCCGGCGGGCGGCGGCGTTCACCTCCGGCGAGTCCGGACCGTAGTGGTGGCCTTCGGTGTCGGTGGCGTCGAAATAGAGGGTGGCAAGGCCCAGCGGCGGAGCCTTGGCGTCGATCCACGACAGCACCATGTCGACCCGGTCGTCATAGGCCAGCTTCTCGTCATAGACCTTCCAGTAGGTGGGCCGAACGCCGTCGATCGCCGCCTCGGAACCCGGCCAGAACAGGACGCCGGCGTGGACGCCCTGCTCTTCCGCGCTGACCCAGATCGGCTTGGCCTGATCCCACCAGCGGGCGTCGCCCACGGCCTCGTGGTTGGACATGCTGAAGCTGACGCCCGGGACCTCGTCGGCCTCGAGCGTGTTGTTGACCATGCCGTGGTGGTCGGGCCGCTTGCCGGTGACCAGGGTGTAGTGGTTCGGATAGGTCAGGGACGGGAACGACGGCCGCATGGCGCCGCGCGCGCCGTCGGCGGCCAGGGCGTTCAGGGCCGGCGTGTTGCCCCGGTCCAGGTAGTCGGCCCGGAAGCCGTCCAGCGAGATCAGGATGGTCAGGGCCGGCGGCGGGGCCGACTTGGCCGCCGCCTCGGCGCCGGCGCCCGCGCCGACTCCCAGGGTCAGGACCAGGACCAGAACCATCCAGCGGAAGACGACGACCATCACGCACCTCGAACTTGGGAACCCTGGCTATAGCCCAGTCTTGTGACGGCCCGCCACGCATGACCGCGACTTAACTTGGCGGGACTCGGCCGCCCGGCCATAGTCGCCCGGCCTAGGTCACTTGGCCTTTCAGGGAGTCGCCCCGCATGACCGCCACCGGAAACCGCTCCACATGAGCTTCGCCCTGGAGGCCGAGGGCCTGGTCAAGACCTACGGCGCGGTGCGCGCCCTGGACGGGCTTTCGCTGAGCATTCCCGCCGGCGGCGTGTTCGGCGTGCTGGGTCCCAACGGCGCGGGCAAGAGCACCCTGTTCCGCATCGCCCTGGGCCTGGTGCGGCCCACCGGCGGAACGGCCCGGCTGTTCGGCGCCCCGGCCGGCCAGTCCTCGTCCCTGCGCCGGGCCGGGGCGATGATCGAGACCCCGCGCTACCCGCCCTATCTGACCGCCCGCGAAGTGCTGCGGATGCTGGCGCTGGAAAGCGGCGCCGGCGGATCGGCCGACATCGACTACTGGCTGGAGCGCGTGGGCCTGGGCGGCGCGGCCGACCGCAAGGCCGGCACCTTCTCGGTGGGCATGAAGCAGCGCCTGGGCCTGGCCGCGGCCTTCTTCACCCGCCCCGAGCTGGTGATCCTGGACGAACCGACCAGCGGCATGGACCCGGCCGGCATCCAGGAGATCCGCGCCCTGATCCGCGACCTGGCCGACAAGGAGGGGGTGACCATCATCCTGGCCAGCCACCAGCTGGACGAGGTGCGCCGGGTCTGCGACCGGGTGGCGATCCTGTCCAAGGGCAAGCTGGCCGCCGAGGGCGACGTCGAGGCCCTGACCGGCGGCAAGCCGCGCCTGCGCCTCACCGTCTCGCCGATCGACAAGGCCCTGGCGGTGCTGGGCGACAAGGGCCAGGCGGACGGCGCGAACGCCGTGCTGGCCGACGTGCTGCGCGCCGAGACCCCCGCCCTGATCCGCGCCCTGGTCGAGGCCGGCGTGGAGATCACCGAGGCCCGCTGGCGCGAGGCCGACCTGGAAAGCGCCTATCTGGGCGCGCTCGAACCCAAGGATCTGGTCGATGCTCGCTGACGCCATCGCCGCCGAGCGTTTCCGCCTGTCCCGCGACCGCGCCTCGCTGTTCTGGGGCTTCGCCTTCGCGCCGCTGATCACCATGGCGTTCAGCATCGCGATGGACATGTTCGCCCGGGCGGTCCTCCACCGGACCATCCCCGGCGAGACGACCGACCTGGCCAACCGGGCCATGGGCGCGGTGGCCGGCGCCTCGGGCCCCTTCACCGCCCTGTTCCTGCTGATCGGCGCGGCGGCGATCTTCGCCGGCGACTATCGCTGGGAGACCTGGCGGCTGATCACGCCCCGCAACAGCCGGGTCAACCTGCTGGCGGCCAAGCTGATCGTCTTCGCCGAGGTCGCGGCCTGGAGCCTGCTGCTGACCGCCCTCACCGCCGTGGTGGCGGGGCTGTTCGGCGCGATGGCCAACCACGCCCGCCTGGTCGGACCGCCGGCCGGCCCGGCCTTCATCAGCCAGTACGCCGGCGTGGCGCTGGTGACCTGGCTGGAGGTGCTGCTGGTCGGCGCCCTGGGGGCCCTGATCGGCGTCGTGACCCGCTCGACCATGGGCGCGGTGATCGCCGGCCTGGTGGTCGTCTTCGTGCAGTCGACCCTGGCCGCCACCATGCAGGCGGCGACCTGGAAGAGCCTGCTGATCCCCGCCTTCGCCGGACGGGTGCTCAAGACCTTCGTCATCTCGCCGCCGGAAGCCCGGACCGACGCGGGTCAGGCCGGGCTGGCCCTGGTGTTCCTGCTGGCCTGGCTGGTGGTGCTGGCCGGCGGCGCGGTGGCCCTGTTCCGTCGTCAGGACCTGACCAAGGAGTAGCCGCCTCCAGCGGGACCTAGGCCGCCGCCCAGGTCCTCTGGTCGACCCCGACCTGGAAGTGCTCGACCTGGGCCTCCAGGCGCACGGCGTCGTCGGCCAGGCCGCGGCTGGCGGCGGTGGCCTGCTCGGCCATGGCGGCGTTCTGCTGGATGACCTGGTCCATCTGGCCGACCGCCAGGTCGACCTCGGCCAGGCCCGCGGCCTGCTCGCGGCTGGACTGGGCGATCTCCTCCATCAGCCCGCCGATCACCCCCACCCGCTCGACGATGTCGCCCAGGGCCGCGCCGGCCTCGCCGACCAGGGTCACGCCCGAGCGGACGTGGTCCGATGACTCCGCGATCAGCCCCTTGATCTCCTTGGCCGCTTCGGCCGAGCGCTGGGCCAGGGCCCGCACTTCCTGGGCGACGACGGCGAAGCCGCGACCGGCGTCGCCGGCGCGAGCCGCTTCCACGCCCGCGTTCAGGGCCAGCAGGTTGGTCTGGAAGGCGATCTCGTCGATCACGCCCAGGATCTGCGAGACCTTGGCGGACGAGCTCTCGATCTGGCTCATGGCCTCGGCCGCGCGGCCGACCACCTGGCTGGAGCGATCGGCGACCGCCCGACTGTCGATCACGGCGGCGTTGGCCTCGCTGGCCCCCTCGGCGGTGCGTTTGACGCTGGCGCTGACCTCGCCCAGGGCCGAGGCCGTCTCGGCCAGGCTGGCGGCCTGCCGCTCGGTGCGGGCCGACAGGTCCTCGATCGCGCCGCTGATCTCGCCGGCGCCGACCCGCAGGCCGCCCGCGCCCTCGACCACCTCGCTCATGGCCGCCTCGAGCCCGGCGATCGCCCGGTTGAAGTCGCCGCGCAGGCCTTCGTAGGCGCCGGGGAAGGCCGTCTCCAGCCGCGCCGTCAGGTCGCCGGCCTTCAGCCGGGCCACGGCCGCGACCAGGGCCTCGACCACCTGCAGGCGGCCGGCCTCCTCGGTGCGCCGTTCGGCGTCGTGACGGGCCTTGGCGGACTCGGTCTCGTCGCGCTCGGCGGCGATGCGGTCCTCGGCCGCCTGCCGCGCGACGATGGCCTCGCGGAACACGGCCACGGAATTGGCCATCTCGCCGATCTCGTCGCCACGGCCGGCGAAGGGCACGGCCCGGTCGTAGTCGCCGGCCGCCAGCCGGCCCATGAAGCCCGTCATGGCCTGGATCGGCTTGACGATCCGCCGGCTCATCAGGGCGATCCCGCCGCCGACGACCAGTAGCAGCACGGCTCCCGCCCCGGCCAGCAGGATGAAGGTCAGGCGGGTCTGTTCGACGGCGCGCGCCTCGACGGCGGCGGCGTCGTGATTGGCCATGACCACCACCTTGTCGATGACGGCGCGGTGCGCCTCGTAGGCCGCGTCGGCCCGGGCCAGGCCCTGGCGGGCGCGGTCCATGTCGCCCGAACGGACGGCGGGCAGGATTTCCTGGTCGATCTCGCGCCAGAACACCATGGCCGGCGCGGACGACTCGTCGACCAGCATCGCGCGCATAGCGGGATCGATCGGCGCGGTTTTCCAGTAGGCGTTACGGGTGTCGTAGTCCTTGCGCAGCGCCGCCAGCTTGTCGGCGGCGGCGTCCACGGTCTCGGGATGGGCCACCAGCTTGGTCGCCACCAGGTCGGCCTCGACCACGTAGAGCGGCGGCGGCAGGATGTCGGCGACGATGTCCTTGTTGTCGACGATCTGGCGGAACAGCGGACCGCCGACCCGCAGGCCCTCGATCGCGAACAGAGCCAGCCCGCCGGCCAGGATCACCCCCGCCGCGAGCGCGCCGCCGAAGCCGCGCATGACGCCGGAGATCTTCATCCCCATCCCCTCCCCCGAGTTCTTAGCGGCGAAGGATGGGGCGACGAGGTGAACAAAACTCTACCGAAGCGGCGACGGGGGCTGATGCAACCTGTCGCACGCGCCTGAACGCAAAAAAGGCCCCGGATCGCTCCGGGGCCTTCTCCGCCAGCAGAGGCTGAAAATCTTAGTCTTCCGAGTCGGCGGTGAACACCGGGCCGGAGTCCTTGCCCTTGGCCGAGACGTCGCGGTCGACGAACTCGATGACGGCCAGCGGGGCGTTGTCGCCGTAGCGGAAGCCGGCCTTCAGGACGCGGATGTAGCCGCCCTGGCGGTCCTTGTAGCGGGGACCGATGGTGGCGAACAGCTTGCCGACTTGCTCGACGTCGCGGACGGTCGAGATGGCCTGACGACGAGCGTGCAGGTCGCCGCGCTTGGCCAGGGTGACCAGCTTTTCGACGAACGGACGCAGTTCCTTGGCCTTCGGCAGGGTGGTGACGATCTGCTCGTGCTTGATCAGCGAGGCCGACATGTTGGCGAACATGGCGGTGCGGTGAGCGGACGTACGGCCCAGTTTACGGTGAGCTTTACCGTGACGCATTGTGGTCTCTCCTGGGCCTTGGCCCGCTGTAGCGCGATGAAGAAGCGCTGATTGTCACCAATCCCAGCGGCGTCCCTGCCGGGTTCAGAACGAAGCGCCGGGGCCCTCCACCGCTGTTGCGGCTTCAAAAGGCCCAGGCCGCCTCCCGAAAGAGGCGGTCCGGATTAAGCGCGGTACTGTTATACGCTCTTAGATCTGGTCTTCGAACTTCTTGGCCAGGTCTTCGATGTTTTCCGGCGGCCAGTTCGGCACGTCCATGCCCAGGTGCAGGCCCATGCCGGCCAGCACTTCCTTGATCTCGTTCAAGGACTTGCGGCCGAAGTTCGGCGTGCGGAGCATTTCGGCTTCGGTCTTCTGGATCAGGTCGCCGATGTAGACGATGTTGTCGTTCTTCAGGCAGTTGGCCGAGCGGACCGACAGTTCCAGTTCGTCCACCTTCTTCAGCAGGGCCGGGTTGAACGGCAGTTCCGGCTTGGCCTCGTCGGCGGTCTTCGCCTTGGGCTCTTCGAAGGTGATGAAGATCTGCAGCTGGTCTTGCAGGATGCGGGCGGCGTAGGCCACCGCGTCCACCGGCGTCACGGCGCCGTTGGTTTCCACTTCCAGGATCAGCTTGTCGTAGTCCAGCGACTGGCCCTGACGGGTCGGCTCGACGCGATAGGCGACGCGCTTGACCGGCGAGTACAGGGCGTCGACGGCGATCAGGCCGATCGGCGCGTCTTCCGGACGGTTACGGTCGGCCGGGACATAGCCCTTGCCGGTGTTGACCGTGAACTCCATGCGCACCGAGGCGCCGTCGTCCAGCGTGCAGAGCACGTGGTCGGGGTTCAGAATCTCGATGTCGGCCGGGGTTTCGATCTGACCCGCGGTCACCGGGCCGGGGCCCGTGGCGCGCAGGGTCATGCGCTTCGGGCCTTCGGCGTGCATGCGCACGGCCAGCTGCTTGATGTTCAGAACGATGTCGACGACGTCTTCGCGGACGCCCTCGAGAGAGGAGAATTCGTGCACCACGCCATCGATCTGGATGGCGGTGACGGCGGCGCCTTGCAGCGAGGAGAGCAGGACGCGGCGGAGAGCGTTGCCGAGCGTCACACCAAAGCCGCGCTCGAGCGGTTCAGCCACGATGCGAGCCTTGCGGGTCGCGTCGGCGCCAGTCTCGATTTGCGGCTTCTCAGGACGGATCAGCTCGTTCCAGTTTCTTTCGATCACGTGGTCGATCCCTTGAACGCGACTCGCCGGCCGCGTTTTGCGCAGCCGGCGAAGGAGAATTGGGTCTTAAAAGTACTAGACGCGACGACGCTTGGGCGGACGGCAACCGTTGTGCGGGATCGGCGTCACGTCGCGGATGGTCGTGATGGTCATGCCGGCGGCCTGGAGGGCGCGCAGGGCCGATTCACGGCCCGAACCCGGACCCGACACGTTGACCTCGAGGGTCTTCACACCGTGCTCGGCGGCCTTCTTGCCCGCGTCTTCCGCAGCCATCTGAGCGGCGTACGGCGTCGACTTTCGCGAGCCCTTGAAGCCCATCATGCCGGCGCTCGACCAGGAGATGGTGTTCCCCTGGGCGTCGGTGATGGTGATCATGGTGTTGTTGAACGAGGCGTTCACGTGCGCCACGCCCGAGGTGATGTTCTTGCGTTCGCGACGTTTAACGCGAGCCGGTTCCTTGGCCATCGGTCAGGCTGCCTTACTTCTTCTTGCCGGCGATCGGCTTGGCCGGACCCTTGCGGGTACGAGCGTTGGTGTGGGTGCGCTGACCGCGGACCGGCAGGCCCTTGCGGTGACGCAGGCCGCGATAGCAGGCCAGGTCCATCAGACGCTTGATGTTCATCGAGTTTTCGCGGCGCAGGTCGCCCTCGACGGTGAAGTCCTTGTCGATCGTTTCGCGGATCGCGAGGACTTCGGCGTCGGTCAGCTGGTTGACCCGGCGAGCGTCGTCGATGCCCACCTTCGTGATGATGTCACGAGCGGACTTCTGGCCAATGCCATGAATGTACTGAAGCGCGATCAAAACGCGCTTGTTCGTCGGGATGTTGACGCCTGCAATACGGGCCACGTCTAATGTTCTCCTAGTCACGCACTAAAGACGCGAACGGCGCGCCCGGCCCGGTCTTGCGACCCAGTCCGGCGCGCACAGATCGCGCCCTTTCGCGGAAGCGCCCCGTTATAGGGATAGTTGCGCGTCCGTCAATGGCGGAATCCGCTCAATCGAGAGGATTCCAACGAAGTCTTAAGCCACGACCGAAAGCGCGGCGTCGATGGAAGCGGCCACGGTTTCCACCGAGGCCATGCCGTCCAGCTCCGTGAGCTTGCCTTGCTCGCGGTAGTACGGGAGCAGCGGCGCGGTCTGGGCGTTGTAGGCGGCCAGGCGCGTCACGAACACTTCCGGATTGTCGTCGGGGCGGCCCTGCTCGGCGAATCGCTTGGAGATCCGTTCGATCAGAGCGGGCTCGTCTACCTTGAGTCGGAGAACCGAGTCGATCTTCTGCCCCCGCTTGGCCAGGATGGCGTCCAGGGCCTGCGCCTGGGGCACGGTGCGCGGGAAGCCGTCGAAGATGGCCCCGCCGGCGGCTTCCGCCTCGGGCAGCCGCTCCTCGATCAGGGCGATGACGATCTCGTCGGTGACCAGCTCGCCGCGGTCCAGCACGCCCTTGACCTTCTGGCCCAGCTCGGAGCCCGAGGCGATCGCGGCGCGCAGCATGTCGCCGGTCGACAGCTGGACCATGCCACGCTGCTCGACCAGGCGCTTGGCCTGGGTGCCCTTGCCCGCCGCCGGCGGCCCGAACAGGATCAAGTTCATCAATGCGCTTCCTGCGTTTCCGCGGGTCTGCCGCCCGCGTCCCGCCCAGACCTAGAGTGGGTTCGATAAAAACGGAAGCCGGTTTGTCACAAACCGGCTTCCGCGTTCTGGCCTTCCGTAGGGTCCAGAAGCGCCTAGCGCCCCTTGCCGCCCCGCAGCTTCGACTTCTTGATCAGCCCTTCGTACTGGTGGGCCAGCAGGTGGGACTGGATCTGGGCGACCGTGTCCATGGTCACGGTCACGACGATCAGGATCGAGGTGCCGCCCAGGGTGAACTTGGTCGGGCCCATGCTGTTCATCAGCAGTTCCGGCAGGATGCAGACCGCGGTGATGTAGGCCGCGCCGATCACGGTCAGACGGGTCAGGACGTAGTCCAGATATTCCGCCGTCCGCTTGCCCGGACGGATGCCCGGCATGAAGCCGCCGTACTTGCGCAGGTTCTCCGCCGTCTCGTCGGGATTGAACACGACCGAGGTGTAGAAGAACGAGAAGAAGATGATCAGGGCCGCGTACAGCACCATGAACAGCGGCTGGCCGTGCTGCAGGGCGCCGACCACGGTCGGCAGCCATTGCAGCCAGTTGGGCAGGTTGGCCGTGGCCAGGAAGCCCATGGCGGTCGTCGGCAGCAGCAGCAGGCTGGAGGCGAAGATCGGCGGGATGACGCCGGCGGTGTTCAGCTTCAGCGGGATGAACGAGGTGTCGCCGCCGATCATCCGGTTGCCCTGCTGGCGCTTGGGATAGTGGACCAGCAGACGGCGCTGCGAACGCTCGACGAAGACGATGAAGAAGATCACGGCCACGGCCAGCACGGCCACGGCGAACAGGGCGAAGCCCGACATCGCGCCGGTCTGGACCTGGGTGAACATCTGCACCACGCCCAGCGGCAGGGCCGAGACGATGCCGGTGAAGATGATCAGGGACACGCCGTTGCCGACGCCGCGGCTGGTGATCTGCTCGCCCAGCCACATCAGGAACAGGGTGCCGCCGGTCAGGGCCACGACCGTGGAGGCGATGAAGAAGCCCGGCGCGATGCCGCCGACCACCATGTTGGCCTGGCTGCTGAGGCCCACGGCGATCGAGAACGACTGCACCACGGCCAGCACGACCGCCAGGTAGCGGGTGTACTGGTTCAGGGTCTTACGGCCGGCTTCGCCGCCTTCCTTCTTCAGCTTTTCCCACGGCGGATACACCGAGCCCATCAGCTGCACGATGATCGAGGCGCTGATATAGGGCATCACGTTCAGCGAGAAGATCGCCATGCGCTGCACGGCGCCGCCCGAGAACATGTTGAACATGCCCAGGATGCCCTTCGACTGCTGCGAGAACGCGGCGGCGAAGGCTTCCGGATTGATCCCCGGGATCGGCACATAGGTGCCGAGCCGGTAGACGATCAGGGCGATGAGCGTGAACCAGATGCGCTTGTGAAGTTCGGTGGCCTTTTGGAAGGACCCGAAGTTCATGTTGGCTGCGAGTTGTTCGGCGGCCGAGGCCATTCAAATCCCCACGTCGAGAGCGCGCGCCGCTTCCGCGGCCAGGTCGCGCTCCTAGCATTATGCAGGGCCAGGTCCGGTCGGCGATGAATCGCCGGGGCCGGACAAAGCCCGAGTACGGAGCCGTACATAGGTGAGGCTCGCCGCGATGTCACGGCGAGCCTCGTTATTCTGTCATCCCGGTGGGAAACGGCGGGTCCGGCGGGGTCTCCCCTGCCCTCTCCGCGATCCCGGCGACGGCGCCGATCAGCGCCTCCGGGATGACATTATGGTCTTAGGCTTCGGCTTGCGCCTTGGCCTTCTTGGTCACGGTGACCGAACCACCGGCGGCCTCGACGGCCTTGATGGCGGCTTCCGTGGCCGAGTAGACGGTCAGCTTCAGGGCGGTCTTGATCTCGCCCTTGCCCAGCAGCTTCACGCCGTCCAGTTCGCGACGGATGACGCCGGCGGCCACCAGGGCGGCGGCGTCCAGCTCGGCGCCCTTCTTGAACTTGCCGGCGGCGACGGCCTGCTCCAGGCGCCACAGGTTCACTTCAGCGAACTGCAGACGGAACGGGTTGTTGAAGCCGCGCTTGGGCATGCGCATGTGCAGCGGCATCTGGCCGCCTTCGAAGCCGGCGATGGCGACGCCCGAGCGCGCCTTCTGGCCCTTCACGCCGCGACCACCGGTCTTGCCCTTGCCCGAGCCCGGGCCGCGGCCGATGCGCATACGGCCCTTGGTGGAGCCGGGAGCCGGAGCCAGTTCGTTAAGCTTGGTCATATGTGCCTCTCCTTGGAGATCTGCGCCCGGCCGACGGCCGGACTCGGCTTTTGGAAACAAAGAAACTCAAAACGAAAACCACCCCGGTTTTCACCGGGGTGGCGATTTCGACGTCTCGTAGCAGAACTACTCGACGATTTCCAGCAGGTGCTGGACCTTGCGGATCATGCCGCGAACCGAAGGGGTGTCTTCCAGCTCGGACACGCGGCCCAGCTTGTTGAGACCCAGACCGGCGAGCGTGGCGCGCTGGTCCTTTTCGCGACGGATCGGGCTGCCGGTTTGGCGCACCTTGACGGTCTTTGCAGTAGCCATGTCTTAGCCCTCGATGGCGTCCGGAGCCGAGGCTCCGTCGGCGCGGCGGCCGAGAATGTCGCCAACCTTCTTGCCGCGCTTGGCGGCGATCTGGCGGGGCGACGATTGGACCTTCAGGGCCTCGAACGTGGCGCGGACCATGTTGTACGGGTTCGAGGAACCCGTCGACTTGGCCACGACGTCCTGGACGCCCAGGGTTTCGAGAACCGCGCGCATCGGACCGCCGGCGATGACGCCCGTGCCGGGAGGGGCAGCGCGCATCATGACCTTGCCAGCGCCCCAACGGCCGTAGCCGTCGTGGTGCAGGGTGCGCGACTCGCGGAGCGGGACGCGGACCATGGTCTTCTTGGCTTCTTCGGTCGCCTTGCGGATGGCTTCCGGCACTTCACGCGCCTTGCCATGACCGTAGCCGACGCGGCCCTTTTGGTCGCCGACGACCATCAGAGCGGCGAAGCTGAAGCGACGGCCGCCCTTAACGGTGGCGGCGACGCGGTTGATGTGGACGAGCTTTTCGACGATGTCGCTGTCGACCCGCTCCTCGGGGGCGTTGCGGTCGCGACGGTCCCGGCGTTGGCCGCCTTCACCGCGCTGTTGGTCACCACGAGCCATGATGTTTCCCTTAGAAGTTCAGGCCGGCTTCGCGCGCGGCGTCGGCCAGGGCTTTCACCCGTCCGTGGAAGATGTAGCCGCCGCGATCGAAGACGACGTCCTTGACGCCCTTTTCGATGGCGCGTTCGGCGACGAGCTTGCCGACCAGAGCGGCCGCGTCCTTGTCCGCGCCCTTGGTCTTGCCTTCACCCTCGAGGGTAGAGGCCGAGGCCAGGGTCACGCCGCGTTCATCATCGATGATCTGGGCGTAGATGTTCTTGGACGAACGGAAGACCGACAGACGCGGACGGCCGTTGGCCAGCGACTTGAGGCGGGTGCGGGTGCGTTGAGCACGACGCACGGCGGATTCGCGAGGTGTGAGCGCCATGGCTTACTTCTTCTTGCCTTCCTTGCGGCGAACCTTTTCGCCAGCATAGCGCACGCCCTTGCCCTTGTAGGGCTCCGGCGGACGAATGCGGCGGATCTTCGCGGCAATCTCGCCGACCGCCTGCTTGTCAGCGCCGGCGATCTTGATTTCGGTCTGCTTGGGCACCGCGAAGGTGACGCCGGCCGGAGCCGCGACGTCGACTTCGTGGGAGAAACCGAGCTGCAGCGACAGGGCGGTGCCCTTCATCGCGGCCCGGTAACCGACGCCCACCAGCTCGAGGGTTTCCTCGAAGCCCGTGCTGACGCCGTGCACCATGTTGGCCACCAGCGTGCGGGACAGGCCCCACATCGCCTTGGCGCGCGTGGTTTCCGAACGCGGAGTCAGGGTCAGCTCTTCGCCTTCCTGCTTGACTTCGATCTCTTCGGGAACCGTCCAGGAGAGTTGGCCCTTGGGCCCCTTCACCGACACCGTCTGGCCTTCGAGCGTCGTGGTGACGCCCTTGGGGATCGAGACGGCCTTCTTACCGATACGTGACATGCTCTTTCCCTCCCGCGCCTAGTAGACGCGGCAGAGGACTTCGCCGCCGACGTTAGCGTCGCGCGCGGCAGAGTCCGACATGACGCCCTTCGGCGTCGAAAGGATCGAGATGCCCAGGCCGTTCTTGATCGGCTTCAGGTCCTTGATCGACGAATAGACGCGACGGCCAGGCTTGGACACGCGGCTGATCTCGGCGATCACGGGCTCACCGTCAAAATACTTGAGCTCGATCTCGAATTCGGGGAACGCGCCGGGCTTCTCGACCAGCGAGTAGCCGCGGATGTAGCCTTCGTCGGCCAGCACGTCCAGGACGCGGGCGCGCAGCTTGGAAGCCGGCGTCGCGACCTTGGCGCGCTTGCGCGTGGCGGCGTTCTTGATGCGAGCGATCATATCGCTCAGGGGATCGTTCATCGACATCTGATCGTCCTCACCAGCTCGACTTGACGAGGCCGGGGATCTGCCCCTGCGAACCCAGTTCGCGGAGAGCAACCCGGCTCATCTTCAGCTTGCGATAGTAAGCGCGCGGGCGGCCGGTCACTTCGCAGCGGTTGCGAATGCGAACAGCCGACGAGCTGCGCGGAAGCTTCGCGAGCTTCAGGCGGGCTTCGAAGCGTTCTTCCAGCGGCAGGCTTTCGTCGTTGGCGATCGCCTTCAGCGCGGCGCGCTTTTCGGCGTATTGCTTGACGAGGGCCTTGACCGCGAGATTACGGTTAACGGCGCTTTTCTTGGCCATGGTGTGTTTCCCTGCCCGCTCTTAATTGGTGAACGGGAACTGGAATTCCTTCAGGAGAGCCTTGGCTTCCTGATCGGTCTTCGCAGTGGTGCAGACGATGATGTCCATGCCCCAGATCTGTTCGATCTGGTCATAGTTGATTTCCGGGAACACCAGGTGCTCCTTCAGGCCCATGGCGTAGTTGCCACGGCCGTCGAAGCTCTTGCCGTTCAGGCCGCGGAAGTCCTTCACGCGCGGCAGCGCGATCGTGACCAGGCGGTCCAGGAATTCGTACATCCGGTCCTTGCGGAGGGTCACCTTGGCGCCGACCACCATGCCTTCGCGCAGCTTGAAGCCGGCGATGGACTTGCGGGCCTTCGTGGCGACCGGCTTCTGGCCGGCGATAGCCATCAGATCCTTCAGCGCGGTCTGGGCCTTCTTGGAGTCGGCCACGGCCTCGCCGATACCCATGTTCAGGACGATCTTGTCCAGCTTGGGGATCTGCATTTCGTTCGTGTAGCTGAACTGCTCCTTCATCGCGGCGCGGATGCGCTCGCGATAAACGGTCTTCAGCCGGGGTTCGTAAGCTTGATCAGCCATTGATCACCTCGCCCGTGGTCTTGGCCACGCGCACCTTCTTGTCGCCTTCGATCTTGAAGCCGACGCGGGTGGGCTTGCCCTTGGAGTCGACCAGCGCGACGTTCGAGACGTGCAGCGCGGCTTCCTTGGTCTTGATGCCGCCTTGCGGTTCGGCTTGGGTCGGCTTGGTGTGGCGTTGAACCAGGTTCACGCCTTGCACCAGGACACGGTTTTCCTTGGGGAGAACCTGGGTCACAGCGCCTTGCTTGCCCTTGTCCTTGCCGGCCAGGACGACGACGCGGTCGCCCTTCTTAATCTTGGCAGCCATTACAGCACCTCGGGGGCGAGGGAGATGATCTTCATGTGGTTCTTGGCGCGCAGTTCGCGGGGAACCGGGCCGAAGATCCGCGTGCCGACCGGCTCGCTCTGCTTGTTGACGATGACCGCGGCGTTCTTGTCGAAACGGATCAGCGACCCGTCCTTACGCTTCATGCCTTGGTTCACGCGAACGACGACGGCGCGGAGCACGTCGCCCTTCTTCACGCGGCCGCGCGGAATGGCTTCCTTCACGGACACGACGATCACGTCACCGACGCTGGCGTAGCGACGACCCGCGCCACCCAGCACCTTGATGCACATGACCCGGCGGGCGCCGGAGTTATCGGCGACTTCCAGGTTAGTTTGCATCTGGATCATGGTTCAAACCTTCCAGATTAAGCAGAAGCCTTGGGAAGGACTTCCCAGGTCTTCAGCTTGGACTTCGGAGCGCACTCGATGATGCGGGCGATTTCGCCCGCCTTGTACGCATTGCTCTCATCGTGCGCGTGATACTTCTTCGACTGACGCACAATCTTCTTCAGCAGCGGGTGAACGATGGTCCGTTCGACCTTAACCACCACGGTCTTGTCGCCCTTATCGGAGACGACAACCCCTTCGAGGATACGCTTGGGCATATCGTTCTCCTTAAGCCGCGGCCTTGGCGCGCAGCACGGTCTTGATGCGGGCGATTTCCTTGCGGATCTCGCCAACGCGGTGGGTCTTTTCCACCTGACCGGTCGCCGCCTGGAAGCGCAGGTTGAACTGCTCTTTCTTCAGGTTGAGCAGCTGCTCGGCGAGCTGGTCGGGGGTCATGCCCCGGATGTCAGCAATCTTGGTCATGCCGCTTCGGCCTCCAGAGCCGCACCGGCGTCGATGCGGGTGACGACGCGGGTGCGGATCGGCAGCTTGGCCGCGCCGAGGCGCAGGGCTTCGCGCGCGATATCGTCCGGCACGCCGTCGATTTCGAACATGATGCGGCCCGGAGCCACGCGAGCGGCCCAGTGGTCCACGGCGCCCTTGCCCTTACCCATCCGGACTTCAGCCGGCTTGCCGGTGACCGGCACGTCCGGGAAGATACGGATCCAGACGCGGCCTTGACGCTTCATCTGGCGGGTGATGGCGCGACGAGCAGCTTCGATCTGGCGAGCCGTGATGCGCTCCGGCTCGACGGCCTTCAGGCCGTACGAACCGAAGTTCAGCAGGGTGCCGCCCTTCGAGGTGCCGTGGATGCGGCCCTTGAACTGCTTGCGATACTTGGTTTTTTTCGGTGACAGCATAGCGCTCTATCCTTAGCCCCGATCGCGACGGCCGCGGTCGCCCCGGTCGGGACGATCGCCGCGCTCGCGTCCACCACCTTCGCCGGCCGGGCCGGATTCAGTGGCGAGACGCTTGTCGAGCGCCATCGGGTCATGCTCCAGCACTTCGCCTTTGAAGATCCAGGTCTTCACGCCGATGATGCCGTAGGTGGTCTTGGCTTCCGCGAAGCCGTAGTCGATGTCGGCGCGCAGCGTGTGGAGCGGCACGCGACCTTCGCGGTACCATTCCATACGAGCGATTTCCGCGCCGCCGAGGCGGCCCGACACGTTGATGCGGATGCCCTTGGCGCCGAGACGGACGGCCGATTGGATCGACCGCTTCATGGCGCGACGGAAGGCGATCCGGCGCTCGAGCTGCTGGGCGATGGACTCGGCCACCAGCTGGGCGTCGGTTTCCGGCTTGCGGATCTCGACGATGTTCAGGTGAACTTCGCCTTCGGTCATCACCGACAGGTCCTTGCGGAGCTTGTCGATGTCGGCGCCCTTCTTGCCGATGATCACGCCCGGACGCGCCGCGTAGATGGTCACGCGGCACTTCTTGTGGGGACGCTCGATGATGATGCGCGAGACGCCGGCTTGATACAGGCGCTTCTTGAGCATCGCACGGACCGCGAGGTCTTGGTGCAGGAGCTTGCCGTACTGCTCGCCGTCGGCGAACCAGCGGCTGTCCCAGGTACGGTTGACGCCGAGCCGCAGCCCGACCGGATTGACTTTCTGACCCATCAGGCGGCCTCACCCAGTTCGCGGACCACGATGGTGATCTCGGAGAACGGCTTTTCAACGCGCGTGGCCCGACCGCGAGCACGCGGCGAGAAGCGCTTCATCACCAGGTTCTTGCCCACATAGGCCTCGGCGACGACCAGCGAGTCGATGTCGAGGTTGTGGTTGTTTTCGGCGTTGGAGATCGCCGAATACAGCGCCTTGCGGACGTCCTGAGCGATACGCTTGTGGCTGAACTCGAGCTCGTTCAGAGCGCGCTGGACGTTCAGGCCACGGATGGACTGAGCGACCAGGTTCAGCTTGCGGGCGCTGGTGCGCAGGGTGCGAACCTTGCACATCGCTTCATTGGCCGGCAGGCGGCGAGGTTGTTTAGCTTGGCTCATGGCCTACTTCCTCTTCGCCTTCTTGTCGGCGGCGTGGCCGGGGAAGTTGCGGGTGGGAGCGAACTCACCGAACTTCATGCCGACCATGTCTTCCGACACGGAGACGGGAACGTGCTTCTGGCCGTTGTGCACGCCGAAGGTCAGGCCGACGAATTGCGGCATGATGGTCGAACGGCGCGACCAGGTCTTGATGACGTCCTTGCGGCCCGACGACAGAGCGGCGTCGGCCTTCTTCAGGAGATACCCGTCGACGAACGGGCCTTTCCAGACGGAGCGGGTCATGGCTTAGCGGCCCTTCTTCGCTTTGTGGCGCGAACGGATGATGAACTTGTCCGTGGCCTTGTTGACACGGGTCTTGGCGCCCTTGGTCGGCTTACCAGCCGGGGTCACCGGGTGGCGACCGCCCGAGGTGCGGCCTTCACCACCGCCGTGGGGGTGGTCGACCGGGTTCATGGCGACGCCGCGGACGTGCGGACGACGGCCCATGTGACGAACGCGCCCGGCCTTGCCGAGGTTTTCGTTCATGTGGTCCGGGTTCGACACGGCGCCGACGGTGGCCATGCAGGTGTCCAGCACCATGCGCAGTTCGCCCGAGTTCAGGCGGATCTGGGCGTAGCCGGCGTCACGACCCACCAGCTGGGCGTAAGCGCCAGCCGAACGCGCGATCTGACCGCCCTTGGCGGGCTTCAGCTCGACGTTGTGGATGATCGTACCGATCGGCAGGGTGCGCAGCGGCGAGGCGTTGCCGGGCTTCACGTCGACCTTGTCGGCGGTGACGACTTCGTCGCCGGCCTTCAGGCGTTGCGGGGCCAGGATGTAGGCCAGCTCGCCGTCCTGATACTTGATCAGGGCGATGAAGGCGGTGCGGTTCGGGTCGTACTCGAGGCGGACGACCGTGGCCGTGCCTTGCTTACGACGCTTGAAGTCGACCAGACGGTACAGGCGCTTGGCGCCGCCGCCGCGGAAACGGACCGCGATACGGCCGTTGCCGCCGCGACCGCCCGACTTGGTCAGACCTTCGACCAGCTTCTTTTCCGGGCGGCCCTTGTGGAGCTCGCTGCGGTCGATCAGCACCAGGCCGCGCTGGCCGGGGCTGGTCGGGTTAAAGTGCTTCAAGGCCATGTCTTAGAGCCCCGTCGTGATGTCGATCGACTGGCCGTCGGCCAGGGTCACGATGGCTTTTTTGACGTCGGAACGGCGTCCGACGATGCCACGGAAGCGCTTGGTCTTGCCCTTGGTGACCAGGGTGTTGACCTTGGTGACCTTGACCTTGAACAGCTCTTCGACTGCGGCGGCGATTTCGTCCTTCGACGCATCGGCGGCCACGCGGAAGACGACCTTGTTCTGCTCGCTGAGCAGGGTGGCCTTCTCGGTGATCACCGGCGACAGGATCGTGTCGTAGTGGCGGGCGGTAGCGGCCATTACGCGGCTTCCTTCTCAGCGAAACGCGCCGAGATCGCCTCAATCGCGTCCTTGGTCAGGACGAGCGTTTGGCGACGCAGCACGTCGTAGACGTTCAGGCCGGCGTTCGGCAGCACGTCCACGTTCGGAATGTTGCGGGCGGCGAGCTTGAAGTTCGCGTCCACTTCCGGACCGGCGATGACCAGGGCGTTCTTCAGGCCGATCTTGTCGAAGTTGGCGCGCAGGGCGGCCGTCTTCGGGTCGGTCAGAACGGCGCTGTCCAGCACGACCAGCGCGCCGGCCTTGGCCTTCGAGGACAGGGCGTGGCGCAGAGCCATGGCCCGGATCTTCTTCGGCAGGTCGAAAGCGTGGCTGCGGACGACAGGGCCGTGGGCCTTGGCGCCGCCGACGAACTGGGCCGCACGGCGCGAACCGTGACGGGCCGAGCCGGTGCCCTTTTGCTTGTACATCTTCTTGCCCGTACGAGAGACCTCGTTGCGGACTTGAATCTTGTGGTTGCCCGAGCGGCGCTTGGCCAGCTGCCAGGTCACGACGCGCTGCAGGATGTCGCCGCGGATGTCGGCGATGCCAAAGATGGCGTCGTCGAGATCAACGGAGCCGGCCTTGCCGCCGTCCAGTTTGATGACGTCGAGTTTCATTAGCCTTCGCCCTCTTCGGTCGTCGCCGCGGGGGCTTCCTCAGCGGGGGTTTCAGCAGCGGCGGCCGGAGCCTCGCCAGCCTTGCGGAAGGCGCCCGGACGCTTCACGTCGGCCGGAGCGGCCTTCTTGATCGCGTCGCGAACCTTGACGTACGAGCCTTCGTGGCCGGGGACAGCGCCCTTGACCAGGATCAGGCCGCGTTCGACGTCGACCTTCCAGACCGTGACGTTCAGGGTGGTGACGGTTTCCTGACCCAGGTGACCAGCCATCTTCTTGCCCGGGAACGTACGGCCCGGGTCCTGGCGGTTACCGGTCGAGCCGTGCGAACGGTGCGAGACCGAGACGCCGTGGGTGGCGCGCAGACCGCCGAAGTTCCAGCGCTTCATGGCGCCGGCGAAACCCTTACCGACGGTGATGCCTTGGATGTCCACCTTCTGGCCGGGAACGTAGTGGTCGGCGGTGAATTCCGCGCCCACATCGATCAGAGCGGCTTCATCGACGCGGAATTCGGCGACGATGCGCTTGGGCTCGACCGAGTTCTTGGCGAAGTGACCGCGCAGGGCCTTGGAGGTGTTCTTGGGCTTCTTGGCGCCGGCGCCGAGTTGCAGGGCGGTGTAACCGTCCTTTTCCACGGTGCGGTGGCCGGTGACCTGGCAACCGTCCAGCGACAGGACGGTGACCGGCACGTGCTGTCCGGTTTCATCGAAGAAGCGGGTCATGCCCAGCTTCTTGGCGATCACGCCAGTACGATTAGCGGGGAGAGTCATCTGTTCGGCCCTCCTTACAGCTTGATTTCGACGTCGACGCCGGCCGACAGGTCGAGCTTCATCAGCGCGTCCACGGTCTGCGGAGTCGGATCAACGATGTCGAGGACGCGCTTGTGCGTACGGATCTCGAACTGCTCGCGCGACTTCTTGTCGACGTGCGGCGAGCGGTTGACGGTGAATTTCTCGATAAGCGTGGGCAGGGGGATCGGGCCCCGTACCGTCGCACCCGTGCGCTTGGCCGTGTTCACGATCTCGCGCGTGGAATGATCCAACACGCGGTGATCGAAGGCCTTGAGCCGGATGCGGATGTTCTGACGATCCATATCGCTCGGTTTCCTAGTGGGCTGCGCCCGCGTCTCGAACCATTTCAAAGACCAACCCGGACCCCTCTTTCGAGACATCCGAACGCAGCGTCCGCAAAACAAATTGGCCCGCCCGGTCTCCCGAGAGGGCCTGTGACTGAAAACTGCGCCCCAGAAGGCGCGATCAGCAGTCGTTCGCGAACCGCGTCTGAGCTCGAAAGCTCACAGCCGGTCCAACAGAGGGGGGCTTTTACGTGTGTGAATCGGTTTCGTCAAGCGGTTCCCGGGACCGTTTTCGAAGGCCGGACAGGACGATCCTCCCCTCCCCGATCCGCGGGCCCGGCCAAGCTCCGAAATGAAGCTTGAGCGTATCGAGGGTCTTCCGATCCCGACCGTGACGCCCTGCGGAGGGCGCAAACGACCAAGCCCTCCTCCGATAAAGAACCTCGTCGCACGAAACATGCTCAAATCAAGCCGCAGATGAGCATGAACGTGCAGGCGCACGTGATAGGGACGTTAACCCGTCGCTGCAAGTGTCATAAAACTGCATCAATTCGCCGCCGACCGCTTCCGCCGGCCTTGCCGCCCAGGGCGAAGCTCCATAAATCCGCCGCTCCTCGACGGACCGGCGGCCCTCCCCAAACGACCGCCGGCCGATCGAGGCCACACAGTAAGGGGATTACCCACTATGAAGACCCAACTCTTTGCCGCCGCCGCCGTCCTGGCCGTGGCCGTCTCGGCTCCCGCCTTCGCCCAGAACGTCGGCTCGGTCGGCGCCGCCGTGAACTACACCGACGTCAAGGCCACCGGCATCGACGCCGACGGCACCTCGTTCAAGGTCGACGGCAACGTCGCCATCCCGACGGGCGCCTGGACCGTCACCGTGAACGGCAACGTCTCGGTCAACGACAACGACCTGAGCGACGAGACCGTCGCCTCGACCGCCGCCCACGCCACGACCCTGGTCGCCGGCGACACCGTGCGCGTCGGCGGCTTCGCCGCCCTGTCGCGTCCGTCGAACGACACCCTGTGGGCCGTCGGCGCCGAAGCCAGCAAGTACTTCGACAAGGCCACCGTCACCGGCCTGGTCGCCTACGGCCAGTCGAACGACCTGGACGCCGACCTGGTGGCCGTCCGCGCTGACGCCCGCTACTTCGTCTCGGACGACTTCCGTCTGGACGCCGGCGTCGGCTACTCGAACATCGACCCGAAGGGCTTCCAGAGCGCTGACCTCTGGGACTTCAACGTCGGCGGCGAATACAAGTTCGCCAACAGCGGCTGGTCGACCTTCGGCAAGTACACCCACACCGAAGCCAAGGACCTGGCGGACCTGAACGCCGAGGCCGTGAAGGTCGGCTTCCGCTACACCTTCGGCGGCAGCCTGAAGACCCGCGACCGTTCGGGCGCCGACCTGATCGACGCCGACACCCTGTTCGGCTTCGGCGTTCGCTAACACGCGCGATAGCCGAAAGTGGTCGCCGGTTTCGGCGGCCATCGCGCGTCGCGTCAAGAAGGAGCCTGCCTCGGCAGGCTCCGGGCGCCATTCGCGATCAGCGGACTAAAGGAACGCCCCGGAGCTCAGGCTCCGGGGCGTTTCACTTTATATATATGTGTCGCGTAAGCACGGTTCCGCGAACCGCCGTCACCTCGGCGGGACCAGCCCGCCTTCGACCGGCGCCTCCCGGTCGACCGTCAGCGCCCCGCCCTCCTCCTTCAACTCGGCCACCTGCACCACCGTGCGCTGGCCGTAATAGGGGTCGGCCTTGGCCTCTGGTTCGTTTGACTGGTGGACGAAGTAGTAGAGGAACGCCCTGCCCCCGCTGACCACCACGTCCGGATGCTGGCCCTTGGCGGTGTCGGTCGGCTGAAGCCCCGGCTGCTCCAGGAGACGCCGCGGCTGCAGGCTCCAGGTCCGGGCGTCGTCCGAACGCAGGACGATCAGCCCCTTCCAGGCGTCGGCGATCATCCACCAGGCGCCCTTGAAGCGGAACACCTTGGGGCCCTCGGCGGCCATGTCGACCACCGGCCCGTCGCCCGTCGGCGTCCAGTGGACCAGGTTGGTGCTCTCCACCGCCAGAATCCGGCTGCCCTTGCGCTCGTCCTTGTACCAGAGGCGATAACGGTCGCCGATCTTGGCCACGCTGGCGTCGATCACCCGGTCCGAACCCAGGTCCGGCGTGTCGCCGCAGGTCCAGGTCGCCAGGTCCTCGCTGGTCAGGTGGACGATCCGCGCCGTCGCCGCCTTGTCGCCCCAGCGGTGGAAGACGCCGGGCACCACCGTCAGCCACATGTGATAGACGCCGCCCTCGGCGTAGAGCTCGGGCGCCCACAGGGTGGGGCCCGTGCATTGGGCCGGGATGGCGGCCACGCCCTTGTAGGTCCAGGCCAAGCCGTCCTTGGAGGTCGCCATGCCGATCGGCGTGGCGTGGACCCAGGCGACGTCCTTGGGGTCGGGGTCCTTCAGGGTGGCGCGACGGTTGGTGTAGAACATCACCCATTGGCGATGAGCCTTGTCGAACACGATCGACACGTCGGCCGCCCCGTCGGTGATCGGATCGCGATACAGCGGCTTGGGCGCCGCCGCGCCGCAGACGCCCGGCAAGGCCAGCGCCCAGACAGACGACAGGGCCAGGATCAGCGTCCGCAGCTTCATGCCGTTTCCTCCCATGAACCGCGCCAGCGTAGCCGGTTCAGGAGAAATCACAAAGTGGGACATAGTCCCGCATAATGAAATCCCGACCACCGCGGAGCGCGGGGCCGGGATGACAGCGATCTATATATAAAGTGCCGCCGGCTACTGGCCGATGATCACATTGCCCGAGCCCGCCACGTGCTTGCTCACGGGCCCCGTGGCCCTGGCGATGCGCACGTCGCCCGAACCGGCGATGGAGGCCTCGACGTTACCGGCCTCGCCGCCGAAGTCGACGTCGCCGGAGCCCATGATGTTGACCTCGACCGAGCGCGCGCGGCCGCCGTTGACGGTCACGCCGCCCGAACCCGCGATATTGGCCTCCAGGCCGCCGTTGACGCTGGCGGCGACCACCCCGCCCGAGCCGGCGATGCTGATCTCCAGATCACTGCCGACGTCCTGCATCTTCACGTCGCCGGAGCCGGCGATGTTGATTTCGGCCGAACCGACGCTGCCGACCCGGGTGTCGCCCGAACCGGCCTGGTTCAGGTCCAGCTTGCCGCGCACGTTGGCGACCGTCCAATCGCCGCAGCCGGCGTTGGACAGCTCCAGGTGCTCGGTGCGGCCGACGTTGCCGAACACCGCGCCGCCGGCGGCGACCTCGGCCTTCATCGGCACGCGGATCACGATCTGCGGGATGTCCTCCCACTTCACGTCGCCGACGCCGCGCACGTGGATCACGCGCTTGCCCATCACCGTGTTGCAGCCGTTGATCCGGTTCATCCGCAGGCCGCCGTCGACCGTCACGTCCGAGCCGTTCTGATGGATCTTCAGCGGCAGGCTCTGGTTGGTGGTCAGGAATTCGACCTTCACGTCGCCGCGGGCTTCCGGGATCACCTCGACCCGGGCCACGGCGTCCTTGATCTTCACCGACGGATCGGCGGCGGCGGCCCCGGCGAAGCCCAGGGCCGTGGCGGCGGTGGCCAGGAGAAGAAGAGCGCGCATCGGTTGTTCCCTCGAAACAAAAGCGTTGTTGAGGGAAGGCTAGCCGCGCCCCTGCCGGGAGACGACTTAATTCGAGGTCATGACCCCCTTGTCATGATTGGGCCTCAATTGGCGCTGGCGGCCAGCCGCACGGGAACCGACTTGTAGGCCGGCGTGCCGCTGCGGCGATCGTGATCCTCCAGCGCCACCAGCATGTTGGTCTCCGGATAGTAGGCGGCCAGGCAGCCGCGCGGGATGTCGCGCTCCACCAGGGTGAAGCCGCGCACCGCCCGTCGACCCGTGTCGTCGAAGGCGGCGGTCAGGTCGATGCGGTCGCCGGCCTTCAGTCCGCGCGCGGCGATATCGTCCGGATGGGCGAAGACCACGTCGCGACGGCCGAACACGCCGCGATAGCGGTCGTTCTGGCCGTAGATGGTGGTGTTGTACTGGTCGTGGCTGCGCAGGGTGGTCAGCAGCAGGACGTCGGCGTCGCCCCGCCGGGCGTCTTGGCCGTCATGACGATGGGCCAGGAACTGGGCCTTGCCGCTGGGGGTCTTCCAGACGCGGTCGGACGGCGGCACCGGCAGGCGGAAGCCGCCCGGCTGACGGACGCGCTCATTATAATTGGCGAAGGCCTCGGGGAAGACCGCTTCGATCAGGTCGCGGATCTTGTCGTAGTCGCCGGCCAGGCCTTGCCAGTCGACGATGTCGTCCGGCCCGAACAGCGCCGCCCCGATCCCGGCGACGATCGCCGGCTCGGACTTCAGCTGGTCCGAGGCCGGTGGGTTCAACCCGCGCGAGGCGTGGACCATCGACATCGAGTCCTCGACCGTCACCGCCTGGCGGCCGCCGGCCTGCAGGTCGATCTCGGTGCGGCCCAGGCAGGGCAGCAGCAGGCTTTCATCGCCGTGCAGCAGGTGGGTGCGGTTCAGCTTGGTGGCGACGTGGACCGTCAACCCCGCCTTCCTGATCGCCGCGTGGGTGCGGGTCGGATCGGGCGCGGCGACGGCGAAATTGCCGCCCAGACCGACGAACACCCTGGTCTGCCCCGCCTCCATGGCCGCGATGGTCTCGACCACGGTGTGGCCGTGCTCGCGCGGCGACTTGAAGGCGAACACCCGGTCCATCGAGTCCAGGAACGCCGCCGAGGGCTTCTCCCAGATCCCCACCGTCCGGTCGCCCTGGACGTTGGAATGGCCCCGCAGCGGACAGATCCCCGCCCCCGGCCGGCCGATATTGCCCTTCAGCAGCAGCAGGTTGACCAGCTGCTGCACGGTGCTGGACGACGACCGATGCTGGGTCAGGCCCATGCCGTAACAGAGGATCGTCGCCTTGGCGTTCGCGTAGGCCCGAGCCGCCTCCTCGATCTGGCCGCGGGTCAGGCCCGAGCCCGCCTCGATCTCGTCCCAGCCCAGGTCCTCGACGACGGCCTTCACCGTCTCGAAGCCCTCGGTGTGCTCGGCGATAAAGCCGCGATCCAGCACCGTACCCTGGCTCTCGGCGTCCAGCTGCAGCACCGCCTTCATGATCCCCTGCACCGCCAGGGCGTCGCCGCCGATGGCGACCTGGTAGTAGGCCGAGGCGATGGGAGTCGAGGTCAGGGTCGCCATCTCGACCGGGTCCTGCGGCGCGGCGAACCGCTCCAGCGCCCGCTCCTTCAGCGGATTGAAGGCCAGGATTGTCGCGCCACGCTTCGACGCGTCGCGCAGGGTGGTCATCATCCTGGGATGGTTGGTGCCGGGATTGTGGCCGAAGCTGAGGATCAGGTCGGCGTGGTCGAAGTCCTCCAGCGTCACCGAGCCCTTGCCCATGCCGATGGAGTCCGGCAGGCCCACGCTGGTCGGCTCGTGGCACATGTTCGAGCAGTCGGGGAAATTGTTGGTCCCCACCCGCCGGCCCAGCAGCTGGAACAGGAACGCCGCCTCGTTCGAGGCCCGGCCCGAGGCGTAGAACTCGGCCTGGTTCGGATGGTCCAGCGCCCTCAGGGCGTCGGCGGTGCGCGCGAAGGCGTCCTCCCAGCTGATCGGCAGATAGCGATCCGTCGCCTTGTCATAGGCCATCGGATGGGTCAGCCGGCCCAGGTCCTCCAGGGCGTGGTCGCTCCAGGTCAGGAGCTCGGTCACGGTATGGGCCGCGAACGTCTCGGGCGTGGCGCGCTTGGTCGTCGCCTCCCAGGCCACGGCCTTGGCCCCGTTCTCGCAGAACTCGAACGAGCTGGTGTGCTTGGGATCGGGCCAGGCGCAGCCGGGACAGTCGAAGCCCTCGGGCTGGTTGGCGCGCAGCAGGGTCTTGCCGCCCTCGATCACCGTCTCCTGGTCGGTCAGGGCCCCGGCCACCGCCTTGAGCGCGCCCCAGCCGCCGGCGGCGTTGTCGTAGCGATGGATGCCGCGGACGCCCGCATTGGGTTTGTCGTGGGCCATCACGCATACTCCGGTACGGCGTCGAGCAGGCGCTCGGCATAGGTGAACACGGTGTGCCCGTCGGCGCGGGCCAGGGCGACCAGGGTCAGGCCGGACTCCTCGGCCCGGCGGATCGCCAGGTCGGTCGGCGCCGAGACCGCCACCAGGATCGAGCAGCCCATCCGCACGGTCTTCTCGACCATCTCGAACGAGCAGCGGCTGGTGACCACCACGAAGCCCGTCGAGGCGTCGCGACCTTCGCGGGCCATCGCCCCGGCCAGCTTGTCCAGGGCGTTGTGGCGGCCGACGTCCTCGCGGACCACGACCAGCGCCCCCTCCCCGTCCGCGAACGCCGCGGCGTGGGTGGCCCGGGTCAGCCGGCCCAGGGCCTGGGCGTCGCCCAGGGCGTCGACGGCGCGCTGGACGGCCTGGTGCGAGACGCTGGCCCCGTCTTCCAGGCGCGGCAGCGGCCGCACGGCGTCGGCCAGGCGCTGCACCCCGCACAGCCCGCAGCTGGAGCGCCCCTCCAGGGTGCGCGGCCGGGCCTTGCGCTGGATTGCGCCGGGCTGGAGCTTCACGTCGGCCAGGAGGCCCAGGTCGGTCCGCGTGACCTCGACGGCCAGCACGTCAGCCGCCTTGGCCACGGCCTCGGTGACGGTGAAGCCCAGGGCCAGGTCCTCGACGTCGTCGGGCGTGGCCATCAACACGGTGTGCGGCCGGCCGTCGAACGACAGGCCCACGGCGACTTCCTGGGGGGTGTCACGGGCGATGGTCTCGGACCCGGCCCCGACCCGCCACTGGGTGGCGGAACGGCGTTTAGCGGCGGCTTTCGACATGGGCGGACTCTACCGCCTGGCCGCCTCCGCGTCCAAGGCCGCTCTTCACGGCGCGAACGTTCAAATCCGATGCGGATGTAGATGACCGAACGGCGATCCTGACGCACTCTAGCGTCATGGCCATCATGGATACCCGCCGCGATCAAATGTTCCCCCTCCTCCTGCCGGAGGAGATCGATCGCATCCGCCGGTTCGGCGACATCGCCCACGCCAAGGCCGGCGCTATGCTGGCCCAGGCCGGCGAGGTCTCGCCCGGGCTCATGGTCGTGCTCGAGGGGCGCGCCCGCGTCAGCCGGCGCGACGCCCACGACGAGAGCCACGTGATCGTCGAGCACGAGCCCGGCCATTTCATCGGCGAACTGGCCCAGCTGTCGAACCGCCCGTCCCTGGTCGACGTGCAGGCCATCACCGACGTGGAGGTGCTGCGCATCAAGCCCGATCGCCTGCGCGCGGTGCTGATCGCCGAGGCCGAGCTGGGCGAGCGGATCATGCGGGCCCTGATCCTGCGCCGCGTCGGCCTGCTGGAGCTGGGCGCCGGTCCGATCATCCTGGGCCGGGCGAACGACGGCGACGTCATCCGCCTGTCCGGCTTCCTGGCCCGCAACGGCCACCCCTACAAGCAGCTGGACCCGGACACGGTCGACTGCGCCAAGGTGCTGATCGAGCGCTTCTCGCTGGACGAGGCCGAGCTGCCGATCGTGCTCTGCCCCGGCGGCCAGATCCTGCGCCATCCGTCCAACGCCGAGCTGGCGCGCTGCATCGGCATGGTCGGCGACCTGGACCCGACCCACATCTACGACGTCGCCGTGGTCGGGGCCGGTCCCGCGGGCCTGGCCACCGCCGTCTACGCCGCCTCCGAGGGCCTGTCCGTGCTGGTGCTCGACACCCGGGCGTTCGGCGGCCAGGCCGGCGCCTCGGCCCGGATCGAGAACTATCTGGGCTTTCCCACCGGTGTCTCGGGCATGGCCCTGATGGCCCGCGCCTACAACCAGGCCCAGAAGTTCGGCGCCAACCTGGCCATCCCCGACGAGGTCGCCAGCCTGGAATGCACCGCTGACGCCACCGGCGACAGCGCCCTGGACGGCTATCACCTGAAACTGGTCAGCGGCGAGACCACCCAGGCCAAGACCGTGGTGATCGCCAGCGGCGCCCGCTACCGGCGGCTGGACGTCTCCAACCTGGACGCCTTCGAAGGCAGCAGCGTCCACTACTGGGCCTCGCCGCTGGAGGCCAAGCTGTGCGCCGGCCAGGAAGTGGCCCTGGTCGGGGCCGGAAATTCGGCGGGCCAGGCGGCGGTCTATCTGGCGGCCCACGTCAAGAAGGTGTGGCTGGTGATCCGCGGCAAGAGCCTGGACGCCAGCATGTCGCGCTACCTGATCGAGCGCATCGAGAGCCTGCCCAATATCGAGGTCGTCACCCGCAACGAGATCGTCGAGCTGGAGGGCGAGGACGGCCAGCTGCGCGCCATCCGCCATCGCGACCTCGACACCGGCGAGGAAGACCGCTGCGAGATCAGCCACCTGTTCCTGTTCATCGGCGCCGCGCCCAACACCGCCTGGCTGACCGAGTGCCGGGTCGAGCTGGACAACCACGGCTTCGTGCGCACCGGCCAGGACCTGGCCCCCGGCCACCCGTCGCTGCAGACCAGCCGCCACGGCGTGTTCGCGATCGGCGACGTGCGGGCGGGCTCGGTCAAGCGCGTGGCGGCGGCCGTCGGCGAAGGCGCCCAGGTGGTGGCGGCGATCCACGCCTATCTGGCCGAGCCCGTCACCACGGCCTGACGCCTGCCCTGAAGACAGAACCATGACGCACTGTGGCGGGCCGGCCACGGCCGTCTTCGCGTCGGCTCCGCAACAAACCGCGTCCCGCCCGCCGCTATGTCTTGCCCCGTGATCCGTTTCGGGCCGCCGCGCGCCTATATGACGTTTCGGCGACAATCCACAGATGGGGCACAATCGTCCCTGCGAGTCTGAAACATCGGGACTCCAGCGCGTACGGCCGCACACATTCGAGAAAAAGCCGCCCCATACCCAAGGCCCCAAGCGAATTTCCTTTCGCCGGTACCGGCCATCGTCGCTCTCACGATGGACCATTTGGGGATACTTCATGTCGAGAACGCACTACCTCGCGGGCGCGTCCGCGCTCGCCTGCCTGATCGCGGGCGCGCCTCTGGCGGCCCACGCCCAGACCGCTTCGGCCGACACCTCGGTCAGCGCCGTCGAGGAGATCGTCGTCACCGGTTCGCGCATCGCCCGCCGCGACTACGTCTCCAACAGCCCGATCGTCACCGTGGGCCAGGACGCCATCCAGAAGACCGGCTCGGTCACGGTCGACACCCTGCTGAACCAGATGCCGCAGTTCGTGCCGTCGGTGTCGTCGACCTCGAACAACCCGTCGAACGGGGGCCAGGCCAATATCGAGCTGCGCGGCCTGGGGACCGCCCGCACCCTGGTGTTGCTGGACGGCCACCGCGTGGTCGCCTCCAACTCCGACGGCAGCGTCGACATCAACATCCTGCCCACCGCCCTGATCCAGAACATCGAGGTCATCAGCGGCGGCGCCTCGGCCACCTACGGGTCCGACGCCGTCGCCGGGGTCGTCAATTTCAAGCTGGACCACAACTTCACCGGCCTCGCGGTCGACGCCCAGTACGGCATCAGCCAGCACGGCGACGGCAAGGAGACCGCGGTCAGCGTCACCGCCGGCGGCAAGTTCGCCGACGATCGCGGCCACGCCGCCGTTTCGCTGGCCTATTCCCAGCGCGGCGAGGTGTTCAACTCGGCCCGCGACTTCGCCGCCGTCTCCGGCGCCTCGTCGACCACGCCCTACGGCCGCTATGACGCCACGGGCACCAACCTGCCGACCCAGGCGGCCATGGACGCCGTCTTCGCCAAGTACGGGATCGCGGCCAGCACGGTGAAGGCCGGCGCCAACCTCGGCTTCAACGACGACGGCACGCTGTTCTACAACGGCGTCAACTACGGCGGCTCGACGGCCATCGACTACGCCACCATCCCGGTGAACGGCACCTACAACACCGGCGCCCTGAACCTGCTGCAGCTGCCCCTGACCCGCTACTCGGCCTATGGCGAGGCCCAGTACGAGATCAATTCGCACGCCGAGGCCTACGGCTCGTTCAACTTCACCCACTACGACTCCCGCACCGTCCTGGCCCCCGCCCCGGCCGCCAGCACCACGGGCTTCACCGTGCCGGTGACCAACCCGTTCATCCCGGACGACCTGTCCACCCTGCTGGCCAGCCGCGCCGATCCCACGGCCGACTTCCTGCTGCGCAAGCGCTTCACCGACGTCGGCCCGCGGGTGTCGGACACCACCTTCAACGTCTTCCAACTGGCCACCGGCGTGCGCGGCGAAACCGGCTTCAAGGACTGGACCTACGACCTCTACGGCTCGTTCGGCCGGTCCGAGCAGAACGAGATCCAGTCGGGCAACATCAGCCACTCGGCCGTCCAGACCCTGCTGAACGCGGCCGACGGCGGCGACAGCCTCTGCAGCGGCGGCTACGACCCGTTCGGCCTGAACGCGCTGTCCTCGGCCTGCCGCAGCTACATCTCGCGCACGACCAAGAACTGGACGGCCGCCGAGCAGCGGGTGGTCGAGGCCAACCTGCAGGGCGGCCTGTTCGACCTGCCGGCCGGCGAGGTCCGCGGCGCCTTCGGAGCCGACTACAAGTACGACAGCTTCAAGTACGTGCCCGACAGCCTGCTCTCGACCGGCGACGTGGTCGGCTTCAACGCCGCCGACGCCATCGACGCCTCCACCGACGTCAAGGAGATCTACGGCGAGCTGCTGGTCCCGGTCCTGAAGGACCTGCCCTTCGTCAAGGCGTTGAACCTCGACCTCGGCTACCGCTATTCCGACTACCAGACGATCGGCGGCGTCTCGGCCTACAAGGTCGACGGCGACTGGGAGATCGTCGAGGGCTTCCGCCTGCGCGGCGGCTATCAGCGCGCCGTTCGGGCCCCCAGCCTGGGCGAGCTCTATTCGCCGCAGAACCAGAGCTACGAGACGATCACCGAGGACCCCTGCGCGATCGACAGCTCGGTCCGCACCGGCTCCAACGCCACGGCGGCCCGCGCCCTCTGCCTGGCCCAGGGCGTGCCGGCGGCGATCATCGACACCTACACCTACGCCAACACCCAGGTCGACGCGACGGTCGGGGGCAACAGCGACCTGCACGAGGAGACCGCCGACACCTACAGCGTGGGCTTCGTCTGGACGCCCGTGTTCGAAAATCCGCTGTTCCGGCGCCTGTCGCTGTCGGCCGACTACTACTCGATCGACATCAAGGACGCGATCGGCACCATCTCGGCCGAGGACGCCCTGCAGAACTGCTACTCGGCCACGGCCAACCCGACCGCCAGCACCAGCAACTACTACTGCAGCCTGTTCACGCGCAGCGCCGCCACCGGCGAGGTGTCGTCGATGAGCCTGATCAACCTGAACCTCTCGGAGTACAAGACCCGGGGCGTCGACTTCCAGGTCGACTGGGCGTTCGGTCTGGGCGCCGTCGGGCTGGACGACAAGTACGGCTCGCTGCGCGTCAACGTGATCGGCAGCTGGCTCGACAGCTTCCAGATCCAGAGCCTGCCGGGCGAGGACTTCGTCGAGCTGAAGGGCACCATCGGCAACGACCAGGTCAGCAACACGGCCGTCGCCCACCCCGAGTGGAAGGTCAACACCTCGCTGACCTACACCCTGGGTCCGGTCGACCTGGGCGTGGCCTGGCGCCACATCGACGGCATGCAGGACTATGCCGACGAGGACAGCGCCACGCCGAACATCGACTATTTCGACCTCAGCGGGACCTGGCGGGTGAACCAGACCTACGAGTTCCGGGGCGGGGTGACCAACGTCACCGACAAGGCCCCGCCGTACTTCAGCTCGTACGTCCAGGCCAACACCGACCCGTCGACCTACGACGTGTTGGGACGGCGGTTCTATGTGGGGGTGAAGGCGCGGTTCTAGGCGCCTGATCACCGACAGACGAGGGGCCGGAGGGGAAGCCTCCGGCCCTTTTTCGTGCGCCTCCGCCCCCTATGGGGCGGACAGACCGCGAAGCGGTCAGGTGGGGGCAAGTCAGTGAGCCACCAAAGCAAAAGGCCCCGGAGATCGCTCTCCGGGGCCTTCGCTTAGTCAGCTAGTCGCTGAGATCGGATCGATTACTCGACGATCTTGGCCACGACGCCGGCGCCGACGGTGCGGCCGCCTTCACGGATGGCGAAGCGCAGCTTCTCTTCCATGGCGATCGGGGTGATCAGCTCGACGTCCAGCTCGGCGTTGTCGCCCGGCATGATCATTTCCACGCCTTCGCGCAGCTTGATGATCCCGGTCACGTCCGTGGTGCGGAAGTAGAACTGCGGGCGGTAGTTGGTGAAGAACGGGGTGTGACGGCCGCCTTCTTCCTTGGTCAGGATGTAGGCTTCG
>NZ_JONW01000006.1 GCF_000712075.1 Caulobacter sp. UNC358MFTsu5.1 | reverse complement strand
GGGAAGCTCCTTCGGCGGTCCGAAAGGATCAAACCCCATCCATCTGGTGCCGGCTGGGCTCGGAACACGGATACAGCGTTGGATGGGGGCCGGTTGAGCAGCAGGCGGGCGGTGAGACGCTCGCGGTCCGGGACTGGGGATCGTTGCTCCAGCCCGCCCGTCGGAGGCTTCAAGGCGGCGAGGTTCGAACAGAGCTCAGCGCCGCCGCGCTTCCGGACAACGACCGCGCGGAGCGATCGGGCTTCGTCGAAACGGTATTCTCTAATTTCTTCCGGACGGTGTCCGGCGCTCCGCGTCCCTTTCCAACTCACAGCGAAGGCGTGAGGCTGAAAAGCCGTGGCTCACTCCCTTGCCCCCACCTGGCGGCTTCGCCGCCTGTCCGCCCCCGTAGGGGGCGGAGCCTTCGCACCAGCGCTCTTCCCCCTGCGGGGGAAGACGACCGCGAAGCGGTCCGTAGGGGGCAAGTGTTCGCGGGCGCGGCTTGCACCAAACAGGACTTCCCCGCCGATCCATGCTAAGCGCGCGCCAACGAAATCCACCGAGAGTTCCATGGCCCTTAAAGTCGCCATCGTCGGCCTGCCCAATGTCGGCAAGTCCACCCTGTTCAACGCGCTGACGCAGACCGCCGCCGCCCAGGCCGCGAACTATCCCTTCTGCACGATCGAGCCCAACACCGGCGACGTGGCCGTGCCCGAGCCGCGCCTGGACGCCCTGGCCAAGATCGCCGGCTCCAAGGAGATCATCCCGGCCCGGATCACCTTCGTCGACATCGCCGGCCTGGTGCGCGGCGCGTCGAAGGGCGAGGGCCTGGGCAACCAGTTCCTGGCCAACATCCGCGACTGCGACGCCGTGGCCTTCGTGGCCCGCTGCTTCGAGGACGACGACATCACCCACGTCGAGGGCCGCATCGACCCGCTCAGCGATCTCGAGATCATCGAGATGGAGCTGATGCTGGCCGACCTGGAGAGCCTGGAAAAGCGCCTGCCGGCCATCGAGAAGAAGGCCAAGTCCGGCGGCGACAAGGACGCCGCCAACACCCTGCGCCTGATCAACCTGGCCCTGGCCCAGCTGCGCGAGGGCCGTCCGGCCCGCGCCGCCGTGGTGGACAAGGAGGACGAGAAGGCCTGGCACATGCTGCAGCTGCTGACCTCGCTGCCGGCCCTCTATGTCTGCAACGTCGAGGAAGGCAGCGCCGACAAGGGCAACAAGTACAGCGACCTGGTCGCCGAACGCGCCGCCAAGGACAACGCCAAGGCCGTCGTGATCTCGGCCCAGATCGAGAGCGAGATCGCCCTGCTGGACGCCGAGGAGCGCGCCGAGTTCCTCGAGACGCTGGGCCTGTCGGAGCCCGGCCTGAACCGTCTGATCCGCGAGGCCTACAACCTGCTGGGCCTGCAGACCTATTTCACGGTCGGCCCCAAGGAGGCCCGCGCCTGGACCATCCACGTGGGCGACACCGGCCCGCAGGCGGCCGGCGTGATCCACACCGACTTCGAGAAGGGCTACATCCGCGCCGAGACCATCGCCTATGACGACTTCGTCCGTCTGGGGGGCGAAAACGGCGCCAAGGAAGCCGGCAAGATGCGGGCCGAAGGCAAGGACTACGTCGTCAAGGACGGCGACGTGATGCACTTCCGGTTCAACGTCTAGACGGACCGGGCTGGGGGCGGCGGATGAGGATCGGGGGGATCGCGGCGGCCATGACGGCGGGGGCGGTGATCGCCTCGGCCCCTCCCGCCGCCGCCGCAATCCAGATGGGGGTGGCCAAGGTCGCCTCGACCGGCCAGCCGGTCTGGACCGCGCCGCCCGGACCGGTCGGCAAGTCCACCCTGGCGCTGGACATCAGCTGGCGGGCGACCGAGACCGCGATCCTGGACGACGGGATCAAGGGCGGCCTGCGCTATCGGACCCTCCCCGCCGGCCTGCCCCTGGTGAAGGCCGAGCTGTCCCTCAAGGACGGCGGCGCGCGCACCGTCTGGTGCGACACCCGCGTGGCCGCCGACCGGACGCTCAACTGCCTCAGCGACGAGGACGGCGACGGCAAGCTCGACGCCATCTGGATTTCGAACGGATCCCCCTTCGCGATCGGGTTCGACGGGCTCGGCCTGATCCGCGTCATGGGCAAGGTCGGCCCGGTCGGCTTCCGCCCCCAGGCGTTCGATCCCCCGATCACGGCCCACATCGGCGTGGAGCTGTGCTCCGAAGGGCGCTTCGTCGGCTGGCGGACGCGATACAGGATCAACGAGGACCCCTGGACCGACCTCGCGCCGACCTCGCCTCTCGAGCCGCGCGCCTGCCAACCCGTGGCGGACACCACCAAGCAGCCCACGATCCGCATCATGGGCTTCCCCTTCCATTTCCAGCAGACCCCGGACGGCCTGACCTTCGATGTCGGCCGGCTCAACAGCCCGTAGCAGAGTTCACCCCATGACCGACACCGTCACCCTGACCTCCGCCATCGACGGCTTCCGGTTCACCGCCGCCCACGCCCAGCCCCAGGGCGAGCGCAAGGGGGGGATCGTGGTGGTGCAGGAGATCTTCGGCCTGGACCAGTACGTCCACGCCGACGTGGCGCGCTGGTCGGCCCTGGGCTTCGAGGTCCTGGCCCCGTCGATCTTCGACCGCGTGACGCCCGGCTACGTGGCCGAGCACGACCTCCAGGGCTTCCAGACCGGCGTCGCCAATGTCGGCGCGGTGGGGCTGGACGCCATGCTGTCCGACATCCAGGCCTGCATCGACGAGCTGGCCCCGCGCGGGCCGGTGTTCGCGGTCGGCTACTGCCTGGGCGGGTCTCTGGTCTGGCTGGCGGCGGGCAAGCTGAAGGGCCTGGCGGCCGGGGCGGCCTATTACGGCAGCATGATCGCCGCCAACGCCGCGCTGCCGCTGAACGCGCCGGTCGTCGTCCATCTGGGCCGCAAGGACGGCCATATCCCGGCCGACGACGTGAAGGCCAAGCTCGGTCAGGCGCACGCGGACGTGCCCGTGTTCATCTACGAGAACAGCGGCCACGGCTTCAACAACGACGGCCGCCCCGACTCCGACCTCGACGACGCCAGGCTGGCCCGCCAGCGGTCGCTGGAGCTGTTCCGGGCCCACGGCGCCGGTTAGCGTCGCCGGGGCTTGCGGCGCGGCCCAAGCCGATACAACCTAAGGCTCAGTCAAATCCGTCGGGGGTTTCCCATGCTGAAGATCGGCCGCCTGTTCGTCCTGACCGCCGCCCTGGCGGGGCTCGCTGGGGGCGCGCTCGCCCAGACGGGCCCGCCGCAGCCCGTCGCGCCTTCCGGCACCCAGCAGTACTACATGTCCGAATACAGCTCGATCAATCGCCCGACCGCCCGCCTGACGAAGCGCGAACCGGGTAATCCGATGCAGGTGCGGGCCGCCGCCAAGATCGCCGGCGACCTGCACGCGCCGTGCGAGGTGATCGACGCCGCGCCGCTGTCGACCCGCCCCAGCAGCAAGCCCGAATACGAGATCGCCTGCAAGGACGCCCTGGGCTGGATCATCAGCACGGGCGCCGACGGCAAGCCCCAGCTGAACGACTGCCTGGCCCTGGACACCGGGGCCCTGGCCGCCGGCAAGTCCTGGCCCAAGGGCATGGTCTGCGGCCTGCCCGGCAACGCCGCGCCGGTCGCCGGCCTCAAGCCCCTGGCCGCCAAGGCCTCGCCCGGTTGCGTGGTGGCCGACGGGACCTTCCTGGGCGGGGGCGGGAACCCGCCGATCCTGCGCTACGAGATCGCCTGCAAGAACGGCGGTGGCTACATCGTCGACGCCCCGGCGCCGGGTTCGACCGCGGTCCAGTCGTCGCTGACCTGCGACGAGGCCAAGAGCGCCGGAGCCGCCTGCACCCTGCCCACCAAGAAGAAGGGCTAGATGGGCGAGCGGATCACCCTGACGACGGTCGACGGCGAGCCCGTCTCGGCCTACCACGCCCCGCCCGGCGACGCGCGGCGGGGCGGGCTGGTGATCCTGCACGCCATCTGGGGGGTGACGCCGCACATCCGCGCCCTGTCCGACAGCCTGGCCGACCAGGGCTACGAGGTGATCGCGCCCAGCCTGCTGGACGCCGCGGGCGCCCCCTTCCCGACCGCCGACCTCGACCCGCCGAACCTGGACGCCCGGATGACCCTGGGCCTGGCCAGCGGCTGGGGCGCGGCGGCCCTGCCCCGCGTGCAGGCGGCGATCGACGCTCTCGCGGAGAAGGGTGAAAAAGTCTTCGCCATGGGCTTCTGCTTCGGGGGCACCACGGCCTGGCTGGCCTCGGCCCGCTGCACCGGCCTGACGGCCGTGTCGTGCTTCTACGGCGGCGACATCGCCAGCTATGTCGACGAGCAGCCCAAGGTCCCGACCATCCTGCACTTCGGCCGCACGGACCAGATGATCCCGCTGGCCGACGTCGAGAAAATCTCCGCCGCCCATCCGGACCTTCCGGTCTGGCTGTACGACGCCGGCCACGCCTTCGTGGCGCCCAACGGCTATCACGCCGACAGCGCCAGCCTGGCCATGCTGCGCACCCTGCAGCTGTTCCAGCGGTCGGGCGGCGGCCGGGGCGAGGCATGATCGCCCTGATCCTCGCCGCCGCCGCCGTCGCTCCGGCGCCCACGGTCGACGCCTGCGCCGTGGCGGCCGCGCCGCGCGACTATGTCGGCCGCAAGTTCGCGATCCGGACGACGCTGACCATGGGTCGGCACGACTCGCTGCTGAACTATCCGTCTGACTGCGCCGCGATCCGGTATCGAACCCTGCCGGACAGCCAGGCCCGCCAGGCGCTCGAGCACATCTTGGAGGTGATGATCGGCGTGGACTACGGGCGGCGCTTCAAGACCCGGACGCCGTTGACCTTAACGTCTCTCCAAGGCCTCACCGTCAGCGCCACGGGGACGATGTTCTGCCCCTCCGCCACGGGTCGCTGCGAAATGCAGGTGACCGGCCTTGAACAGGTGGTCTACCCGGCCAACTTCCCCAAGGCGATGGTCCCGGCCGACGCGGGCTGGGCAGGCCCCTGATCGCGCTGCCGAGAGCGGTCGCCGACGGTCGAAACCTTGGCTAGGATCGGCCCATGCGTCGCGCCGCCTCCCTGCTGATCCTGAGCCTGCTGGCGGCGCGGGCCGCTCCGGCCGTGGCTGGACCACGGGGGGCGGGCGAGACGGCGTGCTGGTTCGAGAACGGCGCGGTCGTCGCCCCGGCCGCGATCGGCGGCATCGCCGGCGACTACGTCATCGACCTGTCGGCGCCCCGCACCCTGCTGCACGTCGACATCGCCCAGCGCGCGGGCTTCACCGACACCGCCCTGACCCTGCCGGTGCGCCTGGCCGGCCGGACCGTCGAGGCCGCGCCGATCGCGGTGCAGAGCCTGGACTACCGCGCCGTCGGCTTCTCCACTCCGATCGCCGGGGTGATCGGGGCCGACATCCTCGACCGCTATGCGGTCACCCTGGACTTCTCGCCCTGCCGCCTGCGGCTGGACCGCCCCGGAAGCGCTTCGAGGGGGCGGAAGGGCGGTCTGCCGGTCACCATGGTCGGCGGGGCGCCCACGGTCCTCGCGGCGGCTTCGGACGGCCTCAAGGGCGTCTCCGGCCCCTTCGCCCTGGACACGGCTTCCAACGGCGGGGTGCGGGTTCGCGGCGCCGCCGACGGACCGCGCCAGAAGCCCGCCGGGACCCTGCGGGCGCTGTCGCTGGACGGGACCCTGCGCGAGAACCTGCCGGCCGTGCGGGCCGGCGACTTGCCCGACGGCGTGGTGGGGGCGCTCGGCGTCCAGGTGCTGGCCGGCTATCGCCTGCGGCTGGATCCCGGCGCCCGGCGCCTGTGGCTGACCCCCGTCCCGGCCGACCGCTGAACGGACATGGAAAAAGGGCCCGGCGTCGCCGCCGGGCCCTGATGTCTCAAGCCTTGGAACAGGCCGCTCAGTGCGACTCGTTCTTCCAGACCTGGCGGTAGCTCGCATAGAGCAGGCCCGCGAAGATCAGCAGGTAGATCAGCACCACGAAGCCGGTCTGCTTGCGCTCTTCCAGCTTGGGCTCGGCGGCCCACATCAGGAAGGCCGCGACGTCCTTGGCTTCCTGGTCGAGCGTGGCCTTGGTGCCGTCATCGAAGGTCACCTGGTCGGCCTTGATCGGCGGGGCCATGGCGATGAAGCCGCCCGGAGGGACGTGCTCCTTGGGGCCCGACCAGTAGGAGGACAGGTCGCCCGCCATGTACTTGTTGTAGTGCTGGGTCGGATCCATCTTCAGGCCGGGCGGCGGGGCCGCATAGCCGGTGACGATCGAGTAGATGTGGTCCGGACCCTCTTCGCGGGCCTTGGCCAGCAGCGACATGTCCGGCGGCAGGGCGCCGCCGTTGCTGGCGCGGGCCGCGGCCTCGTTCGGGAACGGCGCGGGGAAGCGGTCGGCCGGGGTGGCCGGACGCTTGATCGCGTCGCCGGTCTCGTTGTCGATGTCGGCGACCTCGTAGTCCTTGGCGATCGCCTTGACGTACGGGTTGTCGTTCGAGTTCGGGTACTTCTTGTCGTAGAACGGACCGCCCTTGTCACCCAGGTTGCGGAACGCGACCAGGTTCATCGAGTGGCAGGCCGAGCAGACCTCCCGATAGACCTTGTAGCCGCGCTGCAGCTGGGCCTGGTCGAACTTGCCGAACGGGCCGTCGAAGGACCACTCGACCTTCTTGGCCGGCAGGGCGCCGTGGGCGGCCAGGGCCGGACCGGCGACGCCGGCCGCCAGGAAACCCGCGACCGCTGCGATGACGGAGAGTTTGCGCAGCATCGGGATCAGCCCTTCATTTCAGGCGCGGCGGTCGCTTCGGCCGGCGCGGCGGCCGGGTGCGACAGGGCGGGAGAGGCGATGGAATCCGGCACCGGCAGGGTCTTTTCGGTCAGGCCCAGCATCGGCAGGATCACCAGGAAGAAAGCGAAGTAGTACAGGGCGGCCACGCGGCTGAGCCAGACGAAGCTGTTCAGGTCCGAAGCCATCAGCTGGAAGGTGGTGACGCCCGGGATGACCTGGTCGTCCGGCAGCTTGGCGCCGCAGACGCCCAGCACGCAGCACGCCACGACGAAGATGAAGAAGTGGATCTTCGCGGTCGGGCGGTAGCGCATCGAGCGCACCTTCGAGGTGTCCAGCCACGGCAGGGCGAACAGGCAGGCGATGGCGCCGAACATGGCCAGCACGCCCATCAGCTTGTCCGGGACGGCGCGCAGGATCGCGTAGAACGGCAGGAAGTACCATTCCGGAACGATGTGCGAAGGCGTCACCAGCGGGTTGGCCGGGATGTAGTTGTCGGCGTGGCCCAGGGCGTTGGGCATGAAGAAGACGAACCAGGCGAAGAGGATCAGGAAGACGCTCATCGCGAACCCGTCCTTCACCGTCGCGTACGGGGTGAAGGGCACGGTGTCGGCCTTCGACTTGGGCTCGACGCCGGTCGGGTTGTTCTGGCCGACCACGTGCAGCGCCCAGATGTGCAGGATCACGACGCCCGCGATCATGAAGGGCAGCAGGTAGTGCAGCGAGAAGAAGCGGTTCAGGGTGGGGTTGTCGACGGCGAAGCCGCCCCACAGCCAGGTGGTGATGCTTTCGCCCACGACCGGCAGGGCCCCGAACAGGTTGGTGATCACGACCGCGCCGTGGAAGGACATCTGGCCCCAGGGCAGGACGTAGCCCATGAAGGCGGTGGCCATCATCAGCAGGTAGATCACGCAGCCCAGCAGCCACAGCACTTCGCGCGGCGCCTTGTACGAGCCGTAATAGAGGCCGCGGAGCATGTGGATGTAGACGGCGATGAAGAACATCGACGCGCCGTTGGCGTGCATGTAGCGGATCAGCCAGCCGTAGTTCACGTCGCGCATGATGTGCTCGACGCTGGCGAAGGCGTGGTCGGCGCTCGGGGTGTAGTGCATCACCAGGATGATGCCGGTGATCAGCTGCGAGGCCAGGCACAGCGACAGGATGCCGCCGAAGGTCCACCAGTAGTTCAGGTTACGCGGCGTGGGGTAGTCGACGAAGCTGTCGTAGCCCAGGCGCACGATCGGCAGACGGGCGTCGAGCCAGCGCTCGAAACCGGTCTTGGGTTCGTAGGTCGAATGTCCGCTCATCTCGCTTAACCGATCTTGACCTTGGTGTCGGACAGGAAGGCGTACTCCGGAACGATCAGGTTCTTCGGAGCCGGCCCCTTACGAATACGACCCGAGGTGTCGTAGACCGAGCCGTGGCACGGGCAGAACCAGCCGCCGTACTCGCCGCCGCCGAAGGTCGGGACGCAGCCGAGGTGGGTGCAGTTGCCGCCGACGATCAGCCACTGGGCCTTGCCCGGCTTCACGCGATCGGCGTCCTTCTGCGGATCCTTCATCGACGCGCCGTCGTCCGCGACCGCCTTGGCGATCTCGGCCTTGGTGCGGTTGCGCACGAAGAGCGGCTTGCCGCGCCATTTGACGACGACCTGCTGGCCTTCGCCGACCTTGGTCACGTCGAACTCGATCGACGCCAGGGCCCGCGTATCGGCGGAGGGGTTCATCTGGTCGATGAACGGCCACGCCAACGCGACCGCGCCGCCGGCGGCGGCCGTCATCGATGCGATGTAGATGAAATCCCGACGGCTGGGGTCTTCCCCATGCGCCGGATCAGTTTTTGCGCCCACGGCGGTGTCGGCCACCCAAGTCACCCTTCGATGCCGCCGCGCCGCCTAGACGGCCCGGCCTGGAGAAACGCCTGTCGGCGCATACTGTCTGGACCCGCGAACGGGTCTTCGCCACAACAGGCAAAAGCGGATCGTCCTATCGGACGCGCGGACGAAGTCCGCAAGCCCTTTCGATTCGCAGCAAATGCCCCTGCTGGCTCTATGGTTGGTTCGCTTAGAATGCGGCTCGCGCTTTTTCAACCCGGCATTCCTCAGAACGTGGGCGCCGCGATCCGTTTGGGCGCCTGCCTCGGGGTGGGTCTGGACGTCATCGAGCCCTGTAGTTTCCCCTTGGACGACAAGAGCTTGAAACGCGCGGCCCTGGATTACGGTCCGTTGACGCACATGATCCGCCACGCCTCTTGGAATGCATTTCTCGCCGCGCCGGAACGTCGCGAGGGCCGGCTGCTGCTGTTCACCACCAAGTCGACGGCCCCCTTCCACAAGTTCGATTTCCAGGCGGGCGACACCCTGTTGTTCGGCAACGAGAGTCGCGGAGCGCCACCTGAGGTTCACGAGGCCGCCTTCTCGCGCCTGACGATCCCCCTGCGCCCCGAAGCCCGCTCGATGAACCTCGCCACGACGGCGGCCATGGCCCTGGGCGAGGCCCTGCGGCAGACCGATGGCTTCCCGACGGTCTAGGGCTACGCGCTGCTGCGTATTTGCGCGCGGCGCGGCGAAGGCCTAATCGGCTGACATGACCGACGCCCTGACCCTCGACGAGAAGAAAGCCGCCGCCCGCGCCTGGTTCGAAAGCCTGCGCGACCAGATCTGCGCGGAATTCGAACGGCTGGAGGACGAGGCCCCCGCCGGGCTCTACGCCGGCGAGCCCGGCCGCTTCGTCCGCAAGCCGTGGGACCGCGAGGCCGGCGGCGGCGGCGTGATGGGCATGATGCACGGGCGCCTGTTCGAGAAGGTCGGCGTCCACGTCTCGACCGTCCACGGGACCTTCACCCCCGAGATGGCCAAGACCGTCCCCGGCGCGGCCGAGGACCCCCGCTTCTTCGCCACCGGCGTCAGCCTGATCGCCCACATGCGCAGCCCGCGCGTGCCGGCCGTGCACATGAACACCCGCTTCATCGCCACGACGAAGAGCTGGTTCGGCGGCGGCGGCGACCTGACGCCCCTGCTGGGGTACCAGCGCCAGCAGGACTTCCCCGACGCGATCGACTTCCACGCCGCCTACCAGCGCGCCTGCGACGCCCACGACCCGACCTGGTACGCCAAGTACAAGGCCTGGTGCGACGAGTACTTCTTCCTGCCCCACCGCAACGAACCGCGCGGCGTCGGCGGCATCTTCTACGACCACCACGACAGCGGCGGCTGGTCCAAGGACTTCGCCTTCACCCAGGACGTCGGCAAGGCGTTCCTGGAGATCTATCCCGAGCTGGTCCGCCGCCGGATGGGCGAGGCCTGGACGCCGGAAGAGCGCGAGCAGCAGCTGGTGCAGCGCGGCCGCTACGTGGAGTTCAACCTGCTCTACGACCGCGGCACGATGTTCGGCCTGAAGACCGGCGGCAACGTCGAGTCGATCCTCAGCTCGATGCCGCCCGAGGTGAAATGGCCTTAAGGGGTCAGGCCTTGGGGCACTTGGCCCCGGTGTCGATCCAGGCCTGCACCAGCTGACCGAACTGCGCCTGGGTTCCCGGCGCCGGCTTGCGGCCCTCGCCCGGATTCCAGGCCCAGCCGACCAGGTGGTCCTCGGCCATGTGATGATGCAGCTCGGCCAGCGAGCGGCCGCCGTTGCGGGCCGGGTTCTTGATCTGGGCGCAGATCGCGCCCAGCGACTTGCCCTGCCAGGCCATCTCGACCGGGGCCAAAGCCCATTTCGGGTCGCCGGGGATCGACTTGATGTCCTGTCCCCAGGTCGCGACGTTGGCGGGGCCGTGGCACGACGAACAGGGCAAGCCGGCGGGCCCATGGCCGGCCTGGCCGCCCACCATCGGCGGATTATGCGGGTGGCGGTCGTCGCCCTGGGTCGGGGCGCGCTGGACCGGGTGGCAGTTCATGCAGCGCGGGCTCTCGATCACCTTGCCGACCTCGGCGAACAGGGCCAGCGAGCGGGCGGCCGGGTCCTGGATCGAGGTGAAGTCGGCGACGTTCTTGAGCGTCTCGGGCGGCGCGGCGGCGGGCGGTTCGGGCGCGGCGAAGCTGACGCTGGACAGCAACGCCCCGCCGATCATCAGCGAACCGGCGGCGAGAACGATGGCGGCGGCTCTCATGATCCTGGTCTCCCGGGTTTCAGCCGGAACGGCCGACCCGCGGTCCAGGTTGCCAGAAATCTCGCCGGATCAGGCGTGCTCGGCCAGAAAAGCCTGGATCCAGTCGCCCACCCGCGCCCGGTCGTTGGCCTGGTCCAGGCTGGCCACCGCCGCGTCGGCCTCGGCGTCGGTGAAGCGGCTGCCGCGCCGGGACTCGATCAGGGCCCGGGCGTAGGCCGGGTCGAACTCGGGATGGAACTGCATCGAGATCGCCGGGCGGTCGTCGTAGACCAGCACGCCGGCGGGGGTAAAGGCGCTGCCGGCCACGGCGCGGGCGGTGGGCGGGATGACGATCACCTGGTCCTGGTGCGAGGCCGGGACGGCGACGCGGGCCAGGTCGCGTTCCAAGTCCATCCACGGCTGGGGCTCGGCGACGTCGTAGCGGTGCAGCCCCACGCCCCAGCCCTTGTCCGACTTCACGACCTTGCCGCCGAACGCCTCGGCCATCACCTGGTGACCGAAGCAGACCCCGACCAGCGGCTGGCGACTGGCCTCGACCAGGAAGGCCTTCAGCGGTTCGATCCAGGGCAGGTCGTCATAGACCCCGGCCGACGAGCCGGTGACCACATAGGCGTCGCATTCGGCCGGATCGGCGGGCAGCACCCCGGCCTGGACATCGTAGACGACGTAGTCGTGCCCGGGACCCAGCAGGTCCTGGAACATCGTCGCGTAGCGCCCGAACGCGGGCTGGAGCTGTTCAGGCGGTTCGCCGGTCTCGAGCAGGCCGATCTTCATGGAGGTCTCCGGAGCGCCTTGGGCGCTGACCGGCATTTGCGCCTGAGCGCGGCCGAGTTCAACTACGGTCTAACAAGGCTCAGTGAGCCGTTGATATGTTGGACCTGCCGTCAGGAAGTCCGCTGAACGACCTGCTGTTACTCAGATCGCAAGCGCCGCGGCGACCTGATCGGGTGTTCCCTTAACGAGAATTCCGCCGTCTGGACCGGCGTCATAGATGACCCTCGTCCCATCCGTACCCGCGACATGGAGGACGACCTTCACATGCTGCGGATTGACGAAGACCGGCTCGTTGGTGACGGCGCTCGTTAGTTTGACAAAGTCGACCATGGTGGCTCCCCCATTGTGATGAGGCCACCATGCAACCGCCGCCGGCTGATAACAACCGGTCGTTGAGGTCGTCTAGAACACCATCCCCTGCGCCACGGCCTTCAGCCGTTCGATGGCCGAGAACTTGTCCTCGATGAAGTCCTGGTCGATCCACCAGATCTCGACCTCGCGCATCACCTCGCCGACCATCGGGCCCTTGGGCACGCCGGCCTTGAGGATCTCCTCGCCGGTCAGCGGGAAGGCCGGCGGGGTCCAGCTTTCGCCCAGGGCCAGCAGGCCGCGCCACTGGGCCGTGGTGGCCGAGCGGCTGGCGGCGGCCCAGGCCAGCTTGACCCGGTCGCTGAAGGTCTTCAGTCCCAGGGCGTAGACCGCCCGGCGGGTCTCGCGCGGGCTCATCCAGCTGACGATGCGCGGCGACTTGCCAACCGCCTCGACCAGCCGCTCCTTCAGGGCGTTGGACAGCCGCAGGCGCTCGGCCATCTGCTCGGCGATCTTGGGGTCGTCGGGGATCAGGGCCGCCAGGCGCAGCTCGGGATCGTTCTCGAACAACTGCTCGGTCTCGATGGCCATCAGCCCCTCGAACCGGGCCAGCGACTTCACGAACGGCAGGATGGCCGGCAGCACGCCGGTGGCGGCCATCAGGCGCAGGGCCGCGCGCGGGTCCTCGGCCGCCAGCAGCTTCAGGAGCTCCTTCTGGGTGCGCTCGGCGGCGCGGCCCTCGACCATGCCCTTCAGCGCCTTGCAGGCGGCCAGGGCCTTCTGGTCGGCGTCGCCCCGGCCGTACCAGGCGTGGAAGCGGAAGAAGCGCAGGATGCGCAGATAGTCCTCGCGGATGCGGGTCATCGGGTCGCCGACGAACACCACCCGGCCCTCGCGGGCGTCGTTCACGCCCTCGCCGGTGGGATCGTACAGACGGCCGTGGATGTCGGCGTACAGGGCGTTGAAGCGGAAGTCGCGGCGCTCGGCGTCCTGGTCCCAGTCCTGGGTGAACGACACCACCGCCCGACGGCCGTCGGTCGAGACGTCGCGGCGCAGGGTGGTGATCTCGTAGGACCGGCCGTTGGAGAGGGCCGTGACGGTGCCGTGGTCGACGCCGGTGGGGATCGAGCGCAGGCCCGCCTCGCCCAGCGCTTCGATCACCTGGTCGGGGGTCAGGGTGGTGGCGATGTCGATGTCGTCGATGGGCTTTCCCATCAGGGTGTTGCGCACGCAGCCGCCCACGAAGCGCGCACAGCCGGGGAAGCCCCGCTTCTCGAGGGCGGCGATCACGGCCTGGGTCTCCGGCAGCGCCATCCAGGGCGCCACGCCTATCGTCTCGGTGCTCACGCTACTCCCCCGCGGTACGCAACACGCCCCCGCACGCGGGGCGAGGCATTTCAGACGATTATCGCCCGCCGACAAGCCCGTTGAGAAGCTTAACCATAGATTCTTCCGTGGTTTACGTCGGGTCCGCCTGGGTGGATTACGAGGCGTCCGGCGCTCCTTCCGGCCCGTGCAGGCGCTCGTACAGCCCCCGCAGCATGCCGGCGGTCGCGCCCCAGATGAATCGCTCGTTCCAGGGCATGGCGTAGAAGAACCGCCGCTCGCCGTCGGGCAGGTCGCGGTGCTGGCGCTGGTGGTTGCCCGGATCCATCAGGAAGGCGAACGGCGTCTCGAACACGTCGGCCACCTCGTCGGGGCTGGGCTCGAAGGTGGCGGCCGGATCGATGAAGCCCACCACCGGGGTGACGTGGAAGCCGGTCACCGTGCGGTAGCCGTGCAGCAGGCCCGCCAGGGTCACGAACTTCGGGTCGAGATTGATCTCCTCCCGGGCCTCGCGCAGGGCGGTCTCCCAGGGCGTCTCGCCGGGATCGCAGCGACCGCCGGGAAAGGCGATCTGGCCGGTATGGCTGCGCAGGGTGTCGGCCCGGCGGGTCAGCAGCACGGTCCAGCCTTCCTCGTGCTCGACCAGCCCGACCAGCACGGCGGCCGGACGCAGGGCGTGGGGATTGTCGGGCCGCAGGCCGGGATTGAGGTCGAAGTCCGAACGCGCGGCGTCCAGGCTGGGATCGTAGGCCTCGATCGGGTCCAGCTTGCTGGTGATCCAGGCCCGCCGTTCGTCACGGGTCAGGGTCATCCGCGATGGACCCCGGCCGGCGCGATCGGGAACCAGGCGCCGTTCGAGGCCACGCCCAGGCGCGGCCCGTCGGGCGTGTCGCGCTCGGCGGCCAGCTCGGCCAGCTCGTAGAACACCGGCCGCGCGATCAGGGCCTCCAGGCCGCGCCGCACGTGCAGATAGGGCCGGGGCTCGCCGGTCGCCGGATCGGTCTCGACGCGGATGGCGTTGTCCGGCCCCGCCTCGACCACGTCGCCGACATTGGTCTCGAAGCGCAAGATATCGCCCACCTGGTCCACCCGCGTGGCGATGAAGGGCGCGTCCTCGACCTGGATCTTCAGCTTCTCCACCGGCGTGACCAGGTGATAGCCGTCCGGGTCGAGCCGCAGCACGGTCGAGAACAGGCGCACCAGCGCCTCGCGCCCGATCGGCGTGCCCTCGTGGAACCAGACCCCGTCCTTGCGGATGCGGATGTCGATGTCGCCGCAATGCTCGGGATGCCACAGGTGCACGGGCGGCAGGCCGCGCTGGCCCGCTTCCTTGGCGGCGGCGGTGACGCCTGCGAGGCCGGAAGGGGTGGGATCGACGGTCATGGGTTTCAGGTAGGGCAAGCCGGCGCCCGGCTCAAGCGCGGGCTTCCCGCTCACCCGATGCGGATCGGACCCGCCAGGCCTTGATCCCCGCCCTCGACCAGCGCCTTGACCAGCACGCGCCGCTGATCCGCTGGGCCCGGCATGATCGCCTGGGCGGCGGGCTCGGCCGCGAAGCCGACCCGGCCGAAATAGGGGGCGTCGCCGACCAGCAGCACCGCGGCCCAGCCGGCCTTGGCGGCCGCGTCGCAGGCGGCCTCGACCAGGGCCTGGCCCAGGCCGTGCTTGCGCTCGTCGGCGTCGACCGCCAGTGGACCCAGGAAGGCCACGGGCTTGCCGCCCACGGTCACGGGCCACAGGCGCACGCTGCCGATCACCCGGCCGTCGTCCAGGGCCACGAACGAGCAGTCGTCCAGCTTGTGGTTGCCCTCGCGCAGGCGCTCGGACGACTTGGCGAAACGGCCCGGACCGAAGGCGCGATCGACCAGCACCTCGACGGCGCGAGCGTGCTCGGGCTGTTCGATGAGGATGGCGGGCGGAAGCGGCGAAGGGGCGACGGCGGGAGACGACATGGGCGCTTAAACGATCCGGAACACGAAAAGGGGACATAGCCCCGGATCGTGACGCGGCCGAGACGGCCGCTTCCGGGGCGTTATTTGCGGACTCCGGTCCGCGCGGCGCAGGTTCGTCGCAGGCGTCGCATGGCGGCGCTTTCCTTCCGTTGGAGCGCGCGGAATAGGGCTTGGTGCGCCTGACGTCAATGAATTCAACTGTCGCATCAAACAAACTCGATTGCGGTGACGCTCGCTCGGGACCATGGTCCGCCGCCATGACTGACGTGCCCCCCGACCCCGACTCCGTCCCTTCGGCTCTCGAAGTGGCGGACACCTCCATGCGCGCCCTGCTCAAGCAGCGGGACTTCCTGTTCTTCTGGGCCGCGCGGTTCGTGGCGACCCTGGCGGTGCAGATCCAGGGCGTGACGATCGGCTGGCAGGTCTACACCCTGGCCCGCGAACTGGGCCGGACCGAGGGCCAGGGCGCGTTCCTCCTGGGCATGGTGGGGCTGGCCCAGTTCATCCCGCTGTTCTTCCTGACCCTGACCGCGGGGGAGACCGCCGACCGGCACGACCGCAAGATGATCATGACCGCCGCGATCGGCGTCGACATCCTCTGCGCCTTGGGCCTGGGCGTCCTGGCCTGGTCGGGACACACGGCCCTGTGGCCGATCTTCGCCATCGCCGTGCTGTTCGGCGCCGGCCGCGCCTTCCTGTCGCCGGCGTCCAGCGCCATGGGGCCGATGCTGGTGCCGCGCGCCCTGCTGCCGCGCGCCATCGCCTGGAATTCGTTGTCCTGGCAGAGCGGTTCGATCATCGGCCCGGCCCTGGGCGGCCTGCTGTGCGCCATCTCGCCGGCCACGGCCTTCGGGACCTCGGCGGCCCTGTTCCTGCTGGGCGGCCTGTGCCTGATCTTCATCCGCCAGTCGACCAAGCCGGTCGTCCAGCCCGGCTCGCGCTGGACCCTGATCAAGGAAGGTCTGGCCTATACCTGGGACAACAAGATCGTCTTCGGCTCGATTTCGCTGGACCTGTTCGCCGTGCTGCTGGGCGGGGCCACGGCCCTGCTGCCGGTCTTCGCCCGTGACGTGCTGCACGTCGGGGCCGAGGGCTTCGGCGTGCTGCGCGCCGCCCCAGCCGTGGGCGCCACCGTGGTGGCGATCTTCCTGGCCAGCCACCAGATCCGCCGCCGCGCGGGCCTTTTGATGTTCGGCGCCGTGGCGGTGTTCGGCGCGGCGACCATCGTGTTCGGCCTGTCGAAATGGACCTGGCTGTCGGTCGGCGCCCTGGCGGTGCTGGGCGGGGCCGACATGGTCTCGGTCTATATCCGCCAGACCCTGGTGCAGCTGGTCACGCCCGACCCGATGCGCGGCCGCGTCGCCGCCGTCTCGGGCCTGTTCATCAGCGCCTCCAACGAGCTGGGCGAGTTCGAGAGCGGCGTCGCCGCCCGGTTCCTGGGCCCGGTCGGCGCGGCGGTGTTCGGCGGCGTCGGGGCGCTGATCGTCACGGGAGCCTGGGCCAAGATGTTCCCGGCGCTGCGGCAGGCGGACCGGCTGGAGTAGCTTCCAAACCCGCTCATCCCGGCGAATGCCGGGATGAGCGGTTGAAGGGAAGGGCCTAGAGCGCCGCCAACTTCCGCAACGCATCGCCGGTCATCCGCCGCACGATCCACTCGTCCATCGCCGCGGCGCCCAGGCTGTCGTAGAAGGCGATGGACGGGGCGTTCCAGTCCAGCACGGCCCATTCCAGCCGGCCCAGGTTCTCGTCCAGGCAGCGCCGCGCCAGATTGGCCAGCAGGGCCTTGCCCGCGCCCGACCCGCGCGCCTCGGGCCGCACGAACAGGTCCTCCAGATAGATCCCGTGCCGGCCGACGAAGGTCGAGAAGTTGTAGAACCACAGGGCGAAGCCCACCGGTTCGCCGTCGATCTCGGCGATGTCGCAGAAGGCCTTGGGGTTTTCGCCGAACAGCGCCACCGTGACGTCGTCCCGCGTCGCCTCCACCGCGTCGAGCAGCTTCTCGTACTCGGCCAGGTCGCGGATGAACTGCAGGATCAGGGCGCTGTCCCCCGGGACGGCCGGGCGAATGGTGACGGGCATATGGCGGTCTCTTCGGACTATCTGGATTTCGTGCTGGAACAGCTGGCCCCGGTGGGACCGCTGACCTTCCGCAAGATGTTCGGCGGAGTCGGGCTCTACGCCCAAGGCCTGTTCTTCGCCCTGATCGACGACGACACCCTGTACCTCAAGGGCGACGAGACCCTGCGCGCCGATTTCGAGGCAGTCGGCAGCACCCAGTTCGCGCCCTTCGGCATGAGCCCCATGGCCTACTGGACCGCCCCGGCCGAGGCCCTGGACGATCCGGACCTGATGATCGACTGGGCGCGCAAGTCCATCACCGTGGCGGCGGCGCGCAAGGACCGGCCCCGGAAATAGCACCCAAGAATCCGCTCATCCCGGCGAATGCCGGGACCCAGATGGAATGGCTTTGAGGCCGACGCCAAGAGCGCGGCGCTCATCCAATCATCGCACCGCTATTGGATATGGGTCCCGGCATTCGCCGGGATGAGCGGAGGTGGGTTGGTTTACCCGATCACCACCCCAGGAGGCGGGACGCTGTCCTCGGGCACGAAGAAGTCCGGCATCAGGGTGGCGGTCGGATCGACGCGGTACTGGTCGAAGTCGCGCACGCCCTCGCCATAGAGGAAGGTGTCGTCGATCACGAACTGGCCGGTGAACGCGCGCGAGGGCTTGAGGAAGATGGCGTGGGCGGCGTCGGCCATGATCTCGACCGTGCGGCAGTGCTTGAGCCCCTCCTCGCCGGTCAGGGCGAACTGGATGGCGGCGGTTGCGATGGCGGTGCGCGGCCACAGGGCGTTGCAGGCCACGCCGTCGGCGCGGAACTCCTCGGCCATGCCCAGCATGCACAGGCTCATGTTGTACTTGGCCATCGAATAGGCGACGTGCGGCGCGAACCAGCGGGGCTTGATGTCCAGCGGCGGCGACAGGGCCAGGATGTGCGGGTTGGCCGCCTTCCTCAGGTGCGGCAGGCAGATCTTCGAGGTCAGGAACGTGCCGCGCCCGTTGATCTGGTGCATCAGGTCGTAGCGCTTCATGTCGGTCGACAGCGTGCCCGTGAGCGAGATCGCCGAGGCGTTGTTCACGCAGATGTCGATGCCGCCGAAGGTCTCGACCGCCTTGTCGACGGCCGCCTGGACGCTGGCCTCCTCGCGCACGTCGACCACCAGCGGCAGGGCCTTGCCGCCGGCCGCCTCGATGTCGGCGGCGGCGGTGTAGATGGTGCCCGGCAGCTTGGGATGCGCCTCGGCGGTCTTGGCGGCGATGACGATGTTGGCCCCGTCGCGAGCGGCCCGCAGGGCGATGGCCAGGCCGATGCCCCGAGAGGCGCCGGTGATGAAAAGGGTCTTGCCCCCAAGGGACTTGTCTTGGCTGGTCATGCTTCTGCTCTCGATGCGGTTCTGGCCAGGATGACGCCGGCGGCGATGAAGCCCAGGGCGAAGCACCAGCCGGCCAGGCGGTGGGCCAGACCCTGATCCTTCAGGGCCAGCCCGGCAAGGCCGATGACGAAGGCGGCGATCCACAGGGCCGAGGCGGCGCGGAACGGCCCCTTGCGGGCCAGCAGGGTCGTCCCGACCACGACCATGCCGATCGACCAGACCGCCGAGGCCACGGTGTAGGACGCCGCGCCCCAGATCCCGGCCGCGGAGGTGCGCACCAGCAGGACGCCGCCCACCGCGATCACGAACCCAACCAGGCCCGGCCATCCCATCAGCCGGCCCGCCACCGACTGCACGCCCAGCATGCCGAACAGCAGCAGGAGGTCGATCAACACATAGGTCGACAGCCGCGCGGGATCGGTCAGGTGCGGATAGGCCAACGGCCCCAGCAGGTCGATCAGTCCCCCCAGGACGGCGGCCACGCCGGCCAGCCGCCAGATCGTCTGCCGCCGCATCAGGCCCCCGCGCCCGTGATCTCGACCGACAGGGCCCAGAGGCGGTCGGCCGCCTCGGGGTCCAGGGCGTAGGGCATGACGCCGCTCCACGGATGCTCCGGGCTCCAGGGAACGGCCTGGGCCAGGTCCTCCAGATAGAGGCCGCCCGCCTCGTCCAGCTCGGCGCCGACGGCGGCCCAGACGCTGGTCGAGGCCCCCTGCTGGGGCGTCTTGAAGCCGTCGCGCACCTTGCCGTCGTCGTCGATCCAGCCCATCGCCTTCTGCTCCTCGATCGGCAGGTGGCGCTGCAGCGGGGTCATGATGCCGCCCGGCATCACGGCGAAGGCGCGCACGCCCTGGTCCTTGAACCGCCTGTCGAAGCCCGCGGCGAACAGGGCGTTGGCGGTCTTGGCCTGGCCGTAGGCCTCCCACTTGTCGTAGGGGCGGTCGCGGAAGTTCGGGTCGTCGAAGTTCACCGGCGCGCGGCGGTGACCGATCGACGACAGCGACACCAGCCGCGAGGTCCACCCCGACTTGGCCCCCGCCACCAGGTTCGGGGCCAGCAGCACCGACAGCAGGAAGTGGCCGAAGTGGTTGGTGCCGATCTGCATCTCCAGACCGTCCTCGGTATAGGCGAGCGGACAGGCCATGACGCCGGCGTTGTTGATCAGGAGGTTCAGCGGCCGGTCGCCCCAGCGCTCGGCGAAGGCGCGGATCGACTTGAAGCTGGAGAGGTCCAGCATCGACCACGACACCTTGCCCTTCGCCGTCTTGGCGATGTCGGCGACGGCGGCCTCGGCCAGGTCGGGCTTGCGGACGGCGATCGCCACCTCGGCCCCGGCCTCGGCCAGGGCGCGGGCGGTCTCGATCCCAATGCCGGTGGCCCCGCCGGTGACGATGGCGACCACGCCGGTCAGGTCCTGGCCGGCGACCACGTCGCGGGCGTCGGTATAGGCCCCGAAGGGCGACTTGATGCGATCGGCCACGATGTCTGCTCCCTGGATGTTCTCGTTGTGACTCTGTCGTCGTGAGTGGCGCTACAGCTGCAAGACCAAAATCCCCAAGGCGATCGCCAGGCACAGCGGGCCGTAGGCGCGCCGGTTGAGCGTCGCGAACGGCGTGCCCTCGGCGTAGCGGAAGACCGGCGGAGCGTAGGTCGCCAGACCGCGTCCGGCGAATACCGCGAAGAGAACCCAGCGCATGACTTGGAAGAGCGGGTCCCAGGGCGTCCGCGTCAGGCTCGCCAGCACCAGGGCCCCGCCCGCCGCCAGGGCCAGGGCCACGGCGGCGGAGGCCGGCAGGCCCGGCGCGCGCATGCCGCGCGTCCGGCCCACGACGTGCTCGACCATAGACGTCTCGTCATGGCCCGGCCAGCGGCCGCCCAGCCCCCAGTAGAGGTGAATCCCCGACAGGGCGAACAGCGCCGCCGCCAGGACCACCGCAAGGGCCATCTCAGCCGACCTTGCTGAAGTCGGGCGCCCGGCGCTCGGCGAAGGCCATGAAGGCTTCCCGCGCCTCGGCGGTCTGCAGGCGCTGGCCGAACAGCTCGCCTTCCCTGTCCATCAGGGCCGCGATGGTCTCGGCGTCGCGCATCAGGGTCTTGGTCGCGGTCAGGGCGCCCAGCGGACGCTTGGCCAGCTGGTCGGCGGCGGCGCGGGCCTTGGCGCGCAGATCGTCCAGCGGCACGCAGGCGTTGGCGATGCCCCAGGCGGCCGCCGTCTCGCCGCTGACCGCCTCGCCCAGGGCGAACATGGCGTAGGCGCGGGCGTGGCCGATGCGGGCCGGCAGCAGCAGGCTGGAAGCGGCCTCCGGCACCAGGGCCAGGTTGACGAACGGCACGGTCAGCTTGGCGTCCGGGCTGGTGAACACCAGGTCGCAGTGCAGCAGCATGGTCGTGCCCACGCCCACGGCCTGGCCCTGGACGGCGGCGACCAGCGGCCGCGTGGCCTTGGCCAGGTTCTTCAGGAACCGCATCACGTGGCGCTCGCCGGTGAAGGCGCCGGTGGCCTGGGCGGCGAAGTCCTGCAGGTCGTTGCCCGAACTGAAGCTGTCGCCGTCGGCCTGGAACACCACCACCCGCACGGCCGGATCGCTCTCGGCCCGCTCCAGGCTGTCGGCCAGCACGCCGTACATAGCGTTGCTGAGGGCGTTCTTCTTGTCCGGACGGGCCAGGGTGATGGTCATCACGCCGGCGTCGACGACGACCTGAACGTGGTCGGTCATGAGGGGTCTCCTTTGGGGAACTTCGTTTGCAGGCTGGTCAGCCAGCGCGACACCACGGCGATCTCGTCGTCCGTGAAGCCTTCGGTGAGATGGGCGTTCAGGCCTTCGACCCCGGCCTTGGCCTCCTCGCGGGCGGCCTCGCCGTGGGTGGTCAGGTGCAGGCGGAAAGCGCGGCCGTCCTTGGGGTCGGGCCGGCGCTCGACCAGCTCGGCGCGGACCATGCGGTCGACCAGGCCGGTCATGGCCGAGGGCGCCAGGTCCAAGGCTTCGGCCGCTTCGCCGATCAGGGCGCCGTCCTTCTGGCCCAGCACGAACAGGGCCCCGGACTGGGCGGCGGTCAGCCCGCCCTTGGCGGCCATCTTGGCCTCGACATAGCGCTGCACCCGTCGGTGCGCGACATTGAGCAGGAAGACGAGGCGACGGTCGGGCGGCGTGGTCATGGCGCGAGATTATAGTTCGCGCACGAAATATCAAACGATTGTTTTGGCCGATGTGGAAAATCATTCAACCGATCGGTTGACTCTTTCGCGGCCACGCCACACATTCAACCACATGGTTGAATTAAACACCGCCCTTTCGGCCCCGCAACTGGACGCCGTCTTCCACGCCCTCGGCGACGCCACCCGGCGCCGGATGCTGCGCGAGCTGGCGGGCGGCGAGCGGACGGTGGGCCAGCTGGCCGAGCCGTTCTCGATCTCGCTGGCCGCCGCCTCCAAGCACATCAAGGCGCTGGAGAGCGCCGGCCTGATCCAGCGCGAGGTCCGCGGCCGCACCCACCTGTGCCGCCTGGAGCCCGGCCCGCTGGCCACGGCCCAAGAGTGGCTGAGCTTCTACGAACACTTCTGGACCAGCCGCCTCGACGTGCTCGACCGGCTCCTCCGAGAGGACGACGCCCGCAAGACCCCGCCCGCTAAATAAGGAAACGACCAATGAGCGAAGCCGCCACGCTGGACGCCTATGGCGAAGTGATCGAGCCCCTGACCCTGAAGATCCAGCGCCTGCTGCCGGGCCCGATCGACCGCGTCTGGGCCTATCTCACCGAGAGCGAGCTGCGCCGCCAGTGGCTGGCCTCGGGCGCGATGGAGATGAAGGCCGGCGCGCCGTTCACCTTCACCTGGCGCAACAACGAGCTGAGCGATCCGCCCGGCCAGCTCCCCGAGGGCTTCAGCGCCGAGCACAGCCTGGAAAGCCGCATCCTCGACTTCGTCCCGGGCCGCAAGCTGGTCATCGCCTGGAACCAGGGCGAGGTGTCGTTCGAGCTCGAGCCCGCCGGTGACAAGGTGCTGCTGACGATCGTCCACCGTCGCGCGCCGGACCGCACCACCCTGCTCAACGTCAGCGCCGGCTGGCACGCCCACCTCGACGTCCTGGCCACTCGGCTCAGCGGCAAGCCGCAGACGGCGTCGTTCTGGGACGGCTGGAAGCGGCTCAAGGCCGAATACGAAACCCGCCTGCCCGCCTGAGGCGCACCGACCACGCTCCGCCGGTCCGGCCGGCGGAGCCGCAGGCTTTCCCCGAAATCCAGACAGGTTCCCCATGACCCATCCCGTCGTTTCGCGCGCCGAATGGCTGAAGGCCCGACTCGCCCTGCTCGCCGAGGAAAAGGCGCTGACCCGCCGCAGCGACGAACTGGCCCGGCAACGCCAGACCCTGCCCTGGGTGCGGGTCGACAAGCCCTACCGGTTCGAGACCGAGAACGGCCCCGCCTCGCTGGCGGACCTGTTCGAGGGCCGCTCGCAGCTGATGGTCTACCACTTCATGTTCGGCCCGGACTACGAGGCCGGATGCCCGTCCTGCTCGGCCATCGCCGACGGCTTCGACGCCTCGGTCGTGCACCTGGCCAATCACGACGTCACCCTGACGGCGGTGTCGCGCGCCCCCCTGGCCAAGCTGCACGCCTACCAGCGGCGGATGGGCTGGTCGTTCCCGTGGGCGTCGTCCCAGGGCAGCGACTTCAATTTCGACTTCAACGTCTCGTTCTCCGAGGCCCAGCAGCGCACCGGGACCGTGGACTACAACTACGAGATCGCCGGCCACGCGCTGGACATCAAGCCGGCCCCGGAGCCGGTCGTGCAGTTCGCGGCCATGTGCGGCACCAATGCCGCCACCTACGCGCTGGACCGGCCCGGCCTCAGCACCTTCGTGCTGGAGGACGGCGTCGTCTATCACGCCTACTCGACCTACACGCGGGGCGTGGACGGCCTGTGGGGCATGTACCAGTGGCTGGACCGCGCGCCCAAGGGCCGTAACGAACAGGACCTCTGGTTCCGCCGCCACGACGAGTATCCGAGGGCGGCCGAGTGACCGTGGATGCGCCTCCCTCGAAGGCGCTGGCCGCGTCGGGCTGGCTGAGCCTGGCGGCCACGCCGACTTTCGCCGTCATGATGCTGGTGACCGGCCTGACGGGCGGATCGATGGGCGGGCTGTGCGCCGTCCGGCCGCCCTTCGACGGCATGGCGGCGATGTACGCCCTGATGGCCGTCTTCCACGCCGCGCCGTGGCTGCGCCTGGCGGCCCGGCGGCGCGCGACGGCTTAGGCGGAGCGGTACCAGTTCACCGCGTCGGCGTCCTTCTCGCGCGCGGCCAGGCCCCGCCCGATCAGGCAGTTGAGGTGGGCCAGGGCCTCGCCGGTGGCCATGCCCAGGATGTCGGGACCGATCGGCCGCGCGAACAGCGCCCCGAACACGTCGACCACCCGCTTGGGCTCGGACAGCTTGCCGGCCAGGCGCGTCAGGGCCCGTTCGTGCCCCGAGATCAGGCCGTCGATGCGGGCGTGCAGGCCCCGGAACGGATCGTTGTGGGCCGGCAGCACCAGCACCGAGTCGGGCACGGCCGCCTTCACCTTGGCCAGCGAGGTGATCCAGTCGGTCAGGGGATCGGCGTCCGGCTCGGTCGGATGCACCGAGACGTTGGACGAGATGCGCGGCAGCACCTGGTCGCCGGAGATCAGCACCTCCAGCTCGGGACACCACAGGCAGGCGTGGTCGGGCGAGTGGCCCTGGCCGGTCACCACCCGCCAGTCGTGGTCGCCGATCCGGAAAGTCTCGCCGTCGGTCAGGCGGCGATAGCTGTCGGGCATCTGGTAGATCGCCTTGCCGAACCCGCCGAACCGCGCCTTGTAGTTGTCGATCGCCTCGTCGTCCCAGCCGGCGGCGTGGAAGAACCGCACCCCGTCCTCGGGCGCCTCGCGGCCGGTGTCGGCCACCAGCATCCGGCATTGGAAGTATTCCAGCCGGGTCATCCACAGGCGGACGTCGAACTTGCGGGCGATCCAGCCGGCCAGGCCCACATGGTCGGGATGCAGGTGGGTGACGATCACCCGGGTGACGGGCAGGCCGCCCAGGGCGCCCGCGAAGGCCGCCCGCCAGGCCTGCGAGGTCTCCTTGGTCTGCAGGCCGGTGTCGACCACCGCCCAGCCCTCGCCGTCGCGGATGGCCCAGACATTGATGAAGCCCAGCGAGCCGCCCAGCGGCTGGCGCAGCCACAGCACCCCCGGCGCGACCTCCACCGCCTGGCCCGATCCCGTCTCCGGCGCCGCTTCGAACGGATAGACCAGCCGCGGCTTGCGCGGTTCGGGCGTTTCGGACGCGTCTTCCTCGATCCCGTCTCGCATCTGCGTCCTCCAGTCACAGCGATCGTCATGATTGCGCCCCCGTCGGACGACATCTTGACCCTTGATGCAAGCGGGCCTTAAGTCCGCCGCGAGGAATTTACCCCAGGAGACGTCCCCCATGAGGCCCATCGCGATCGGCTTGACGGCCGCCCTCGCGCTCGCCGCGCTTATCCCCGCCACCGTGATTTCGGCGGCCAAGGAAAAGGAAAAGCCGGCCGCCGTCGACGCCAAGGCCCGCGAGGCCGGCATGAAGGCCACCCCCGATCTGGTCAAGGCCGCCGGCGTGTCGTGCACCGTCACCGACGCCCGCCTGATCGGCAGCGACAAGAAGACGGCCACCGACTACTACGAAGTCGCCTGCCAGCAGGGCCTGGGCTTCGCGATCCTGGCCAAGAAGGACGCGGCGCCGCAGACCTACAGCTGCCTGGAAACCGCCGCGGCGGGCGCCGACGGCAAGCCCAGCGCCCTGGCCTGCCTGCTGCCCGGCAACGCCGACCCGAAGGCCGGCCTGGTTCCGTACCTGGCCAAGGCCGGCACCAGCTGCGACATCCAGAACGCCCGCGCCATCGGCGCCGGCGCCAAGAACGCCTATTTCGAAGTCGCCTGTAAGGGCGGCGCCGGCTACATCGTCCAGACCGCCTCGCCGGTGAACGTCGACCAGGACGTCACGGTCAACAGCTGCCTGCTGTACGAGGAAGGCGGCAACGTCAGCTGCAAGCTGACCGACCGGGCCACCCAGCTGGCCGTCGTCGACACCCTGAACGGCTCGGCCGGCAAGAACTGCGCCATCAAGGACAAGCGCTACGTCCTCAGCACCAAGACCGACAACTACTTCGAAGTCGTCTGTCAGGACGGCAAGGGCTACGTCTACCAGCAGGCCGCCACCACCGGCGCCTTCGTCCGCGCCATCGACTGCGCCCAGGCCAGCTTCGTCGGCGGCGGCTGCACCCTGAGCGACGCCGTGGCCGCCCAGACCGAGCAGGCCGGCCTCTACACCAAGCTGTCCACCAAGGCCGGCTTCGACTGCAAGGTCGAGAAGTACGGCATGCTGCCCAGCCCCGATCCCCGCAAGGAGATCGTCGAACTGAAGTGCTCCAACCGTCCCGACGGCGGCATCGGCATCTTCACCGCCACCAGCAACACCGTCTACGACTGCATCACCTCGGAAATGAACGGCTACCGCTGCAGCTTCACCAAGCCGGACGAGGCCTTCCCGCGCCTGACGGCCGACCTGAAGGGCCTGGGCAAGGGCAGCTGCACCGTTTCGGGCGCCCGCGTCATCGGCCAGACCGCCACCGACGGCTACGTCGAAGTGGCCTGCTCGGACGGCCTGCCGGGCTGGGTGATGGCCTACCCGCTGAACACCACCGCGCCGCACGCCAAGGAAGTCCTGTCCTGCGTGCAGGCCAAGGGCGTCGGCGGCGGCTGCAAGCTGCCGACCAACAAGACCAAGAGCTGATCGGGCGCACAGCCTGAACGAAAGCAGCCCGCCGGGAGCGATCCCGGCGGGCTTTTTCTTTGATCAAGCCAAGGGCCAAAACCCGTTGTCATCCCGGAAGCCCCGCGGGGGCTGTCCGGGACCCAGGGGACTGGGCGAAGGCGGTGCGGTTCACCTGGGTCCCGGACAAGCGCTACGCGCTTTCCGGGATGACAACAGTGAGGTGGCGCGGAGACGCCCGAACCGATTGCGGCTTAGATACCCGCCCCGACCTTCTCCAGGCTCTGGGCCATCTGCTTCAGGCGCTTGTCGAGCTCGGCCATGGTGCGGTTCAGGGCGCCTTCGTCGTCGCGCCAGACCTGCAGGGTGCGGCCCCACACCGCCGACATCGCGGTCAGCCGGGCCGGGGTGGCGTCGACGCCGGCGGCTTCCAGGATCGCCCGGGCGGTCCGGGGGAAGCGCAGGGCCGAGACCACCACGCTTTCCGAGCGGCTGATGGCGATCAGGGCGGCCCGGTGCGGCTCCATGGCCTCGAGCCGGGCCATGGCGGCGTCGAACAGCCGGTCATGGGTCGAGGCGTCCTCGGCCGTGACCGTGGCCAGGGCGGCGCGGTCGAAGCGGGCGGCCAGGTGGTTCAGCACCGCGCCCTTGCCGTCGGCCCGGGCGTAGAGCTCGGCGAACGGGACCTCGGCCTTCAGGGCGATGTCGCGCAGGCTGATCTGCGTCCACGGCCGGTCGGCGGCCAGGGACAGGGCCGCGGCGGCGGCGCGATCGAGGATGTCTTCGGCGGCGGTCATGGTTGCTGAAATGGCGGGTCGGCGGGCGCGAAGCAAGGACCCTCTCCCAGGGGGAGAGGGCTCTAGCCGCCCAGTTCCACCGACCGCTTCACCGCCGCGTCCAGCGCGCGGGGCAGCAGGTCGCCGAAACCGCCCTCGCCCATCAGCACGCCCAGGGCCGCGGCCGTGGTGCCGCCCGGCGAGGTGACCTGCTTGCGCAGTTCGGCCGGCTCCTCGCCGCCCTGGCCCAGCAGGGCCGCGGCGCCGACGATGGTGGCCCGCGCCAACTGGGCCGAGGCGGCCGGGTCCAGGCCCTGGCCAACGCCCGCCGCCTCCAGCGCCTCGATGAAGGCGTAGAGATAAGCCGGGGCCGAACCGGACACGGCGGTGGCGGCGTGCATCAGGGCTTCGTCGTCGAGATCGACCGTGGTGGCCACCGGGTCCAGCAGGGCGTGCGCGCGGGCGCGGGCCTCGGCGGCATCGGCGAAGATGCTGGCCGTGCCCAGGCCGATGGCGACGGCGATGGTCGGCATCACCCGGGCCACGGCCCGACCGCCGAACGCGGCGGAGATGTCGGCGGCGCGCACCCCGGCGGCGATGGAGACGATCACCGCGTCAGGGGCCAGGTGCGGGACCACGTCGGCCACGGCCTCGCGCCAGATCTGCGGCTTGACGGCCAGCAGGACGGTCTTGGCGGCGGAGAGGGCTTCCAGCGGAGGATTGACCAGGGCGCCCTGGAAGGCGGCGGCGTCGACGTTCGGGTCGCGGACGATCAGGTCGGCGGCGGCGAAGGCGCCCGCCTTGCTCCAGCCCTCGATCAGGGCCCCGCCCATGCGTCCGGCGCCGAGGAGGAGGATGGGGGTGGTCATGGGCGGCTCCGCTGAACTGGACGCCGCCTGCCTAGCAGGTCACGCCTCGGGGAGCGAGCCGGGGACATGCCCTCGGGCGTGTCCCCATTCCGGATCGATGCGTCGGGTGGGGACACGCCGCAAGGGCATGTCCCCGGCTTCAGGCCTGGCCCACCGTTTCGAACATGCAGGCGGCCATGGCCTCGTCCGGGGTCTTGGCGCCGTGCAGCAGGAAGTCGAAGGCGGGGTAGAAGCGGTCGGCGGCTTCCACGGCGGCGTCGATCATCGAGGCGGCCTGGGCCATGGTCGGGCGTTCGCCGGCCGGCAGGGCCAGGGCGTGGCGGAAGACCACCTCGCCGTCGTCGGTCCAGACCTCGAAGTGGCCCAGCCAGACGCGCTGGTTGATCATCGACAACAGTTCGTAGGCGGCGGGGCGTTTGGTCTTGGACGCGCGCAGGTCCAGCGACAGGCACAGTTGCAGGCAGTCGGCCTCGGGCCGCCAAGCGAACCACAGCTCGTAGTCCTTCCAGTCGCCGGTCAGGGCGAAGGCCAGGTCGCCGTCCTCGGTGCGGTCGAACGTCAGGTTCTCGGCCGCGAGCACGTGCTCGACGACCTCGAGGGGGTCCATCGCCAGCAGGACGTCGTCTTCTTCCGGTTGGGTGTCCATAAGAACCTTTGGCCCCCGGGGAGGGACAGGCCGTTGGGCCCGTCCAAATCACCCACTCGAGGGAGTCTAATCTGCTTCGCGGGCGGCGTCACAACCGCCTTCACGTCGAACGGGAACGAAACTCGCCTATTCGGCCGCGTTACCGGTCTTCTTGGCGGGAGCCTTGGCCGACGCCTTTGCGGCTTTGAGCTCGGCGATTTCGGCGCGCAGGGCGGCCACTTCCGCCTTCAGGGCCTCGAAATCGTCGCGCCGGATCAGGTCGAACTCGGCGGCCAGGCGGTCGGCCTGGGCCCGCATCGCGGTCTTGGCTTCCTCGCCGGCGGTCTGGGCGATGCCCATGGCGGCCTGGGTCAGCTTGGCGAATTCGTCGAGGAAGGGGTTTTGGCTGTGCATCTAGATTCCAGGGCCCGGCGCGGCTGCCCCCAAATCAGGGGCCAGCTCTTATATGGGAAACGAGGGATGAAAGCGAACCGGGAACAGGCTATGCCTGCGACCATCTGTCCGTCCGGAGCGCTCGCGGCGTGATCTTCCCCGACATCGACCCCATCGTCCACATCGGCCCCTGGGCCCTGCAATGGGGCCCGCTGGCCCTGCGCTGGTACGCCCTGGCCTATGTCGCCGGCATCCTGCTGGGCTGGCAGTACGCGATCCGGCTGGTCCGCGACGGCAATCTGTGGGGCGGCCAGAAGCCGACCGCCACCTCGGTGCAGATCGACGACCTGGTGCTGTGGATCACCCTGGGCATCATCCTGGGCGGCCGGATCGGCTACGTGCTCTTCTACATGATGCTGAACGACACCCAGCGCGGCGGCCTGGCCGAAAACCCGCTGACCGTCTTCAAGATCTGGGAGGGCGGCATGTCCTTCCACGGCGGCTTCCTGGGCGTCTGCGCCGCGATCGCCCTGTTCGCCCGCCAGCAGAAGATCGACATGCTGAAGCTGGGCGACCTGGTCGCGCCGGTCGTGCCGATCGGCCTGTTCTTCGGCCGCTGCGCCAACTTCATCAACGGCGAGCTGTGGGGCCGGGTCACCGACCACCCGTTCGGCATGATCTTCTGCAACGACACGATCCGCGCCGCCAACGACGGCCGCTGCCCCGCCGGTCCCGAGCCCCGCCACCCCAGCCAGCTGTACGAGGCGGCGCTGGAGGGCGTGGTGCTGTTCCTGATCCTCAACTTCGCCGCCTACCGGCTGAAGTGGCTGCAGCGCCGGGGCGCGCTCGTGGCCACCTTCCTGATCTGCTACGGCCTGTTCCGCGCCGCGCTCGAGAACGTGCGCAATCCCGATCACGGCATGCCCGCGTTCCCGTTCGGCCTGACCATGGGGATGATCCTGTCGATCCCGATGCTGCTGGTCGGCGTCTGGCTGCTGCTGCGCGCGCTGCGTGAACCTGTTCCCGCTCCCGTCGCGGAAACCCATGAGCCTGCTTGACCGCCTGCGGGCCCAGATCGCCCAGGACGGCCCGATCAGCGTCGCCGAGTACTTCACCCGCTGCCTGCACGACCCGCGCGACGGCTACTACGCCAACCGCCCGGCGCTGGGCGAGGGCGGCGACTTCCTGACCGCGCCGGGCGTCAGCCAGATGTTCGGTGAGCTGATCGGCCTGTGGCTGCTGGAGACCTGGACCCGCATGGGCCGGCCCTCGCCGGTGCGGCTGGTCGAGATGGGCCCCGGCGACGGGACCCTGATCTCCGACATCCTGCGCGCCGCCCGCCTGCTGCCCGACTTCCTGGCCGCCGCCGACCTGTGGCTGGTCGAGGTGTCGCCGCCCCTGCGCCAGGCCCAGGCCGACCGGCTGGCCGACGCGCCCCTGACGCCCCGCTGGGCCGATCGCCTGGAGGCCGTGCCGGCCGGCGCGCCGCTGCTGCTGGTCGCCAACGAGGTGCTGGACTGCCTGCCCGCCCACCAGTTCGTGCGGACCGAGACCGGCTGGGCCGAACGGATGGTGGGGCTGGACGACAAGGGCGAGCTGGCGTTCGGCCTTCGCGCCCTCAACCCTTCCGCCGATCGTCGAGCGGCGTCACCCCCTCGGGAAGAGGACCTGCCTCCTGGAACGGTCGTCGAATCCTCGCCCGCCCAGGCCGCCCTGGGCTCGGAGATCGGCCACCGCGTCGCCCGCGACGGCGGGGCGGCCCTGCTGATCGACTACGGCCGCGACGCGCCGGGCGGGGGCGACACGCTCCAGGCCCTCAAAAGCCACGCGAAGGTCCCGCCCCTGGCCGAGCCGGGCCAGGCCGACCTGACCGTCTGGGCCGACTTCCCCGCCGTGCTGGCCGCCGCCCGCGAGGCCGGAGCCGGAACGGGACCCATCCTGACCCAGGGCGCGTTCCTGCAAGGCCTGGGGATCGAGGCCCGCGCCCAGGCCCTGGCCGCCGCGCGCCCCGACCAGGCCCTGGCCGCCGCGCGCCCCGACCAGGCCGAAAAGCTGGCCCGGCAACTTGATCGTCTGACCGGACCGGCGCAGATGGGCGAGCTGTTCAAGGTCGTCTGCCTGTCGGCGCCCGGCCTTTCTCCTCCGCTTTTCGAGGACGCGTGATGACCGCTGAAGACCTGCCCACCGTCCAGTCGCCGCTGCTGGCCGCCGTCGCCGGGGTCAGGCACGCCTTCTTCACCCGCCAGGGCGGGGTCTCGACCGGCCTCTATTCCAGCCTCAACGTCGGACGCGGCAGCAAGGACGACCCGGCCGACGTGGCCGAGAACCGCGCCCGGGCCGCCGCCTGGTTCGGGGCCGCGCCCGAAGACCTCAACACCTGCTTCCAGATCCACTCGACCATCGCCATCGTCGCCGACGGCTCGTGGGGCGACGCCCGGCCCGAGGGCGACGCGGTGGTGACCAAGACCCCGGGCGTGGTCTGCGGGGCCCTGCACGCCGACTGCGCGCCGGTGCTGATCGCCGACCCGGTCGCCCGCGTGGTCGCCTCCGCCCACGCCGGCTGGCGCGGGGCCCTGGACGGGGTGGTCCAGTCGGCCGTCGACCAGATGGTCGCCCTGGGCGCCCAGCCTGCGCGCATGGTCGCCGCCGTCGGCCCCTGCATCGGGCCCCAGTCCTACGAGGTGGGCCTGGAGTTCCTGCACCGCTTCGAGGCCGACAGCCCCGGCTCCGGCCGATTCTTCGCGCCCGGCCAGACCAACGACAAGCGCCTGTTCGACCTGCCGGCCTTCGTCCTGGATCGTCTGGACACGGCGGGCGTCGGCCGCAGCGAATGGGTCGGCCGCGACACCCGGACCGAGGCCGATCTGTTCTTTTCGAACCGCAGGGCCTTCCTGGCCGGGGAGTCCGACTACGGACGGCTTCTCTCGGCGATCGCGTTGGAAGCGTGAGTACGTCGAATAACGACACTCAGTGGAAACACGGGGTTGTTCCCGCGCCCGAGGCTGCTAGAAGCCCCCGCAACGGCGACACCCCTTCCCGAGACAAAACCATGAAGCTGCTGTCCGGCAATTCGAACCGCACCCTGGCCCAGTCCATCGCGGAGTATCTCGACATGCCGCTGACCCGCGCCCAGGTGCGCCGGTTCGCCGATCTCGAGGTGTTCGTCACGATCGACGAGAACGTCCGCGGCGAGGACGTCTTCGTCATCCAGTCGACCAGCTATCCGGCCAACGACAACCTGATGGAGCTGCTGATCTGCATCGACGCGCTGAAGCGCGCGTCGGGCAAGCGGATCACGGCCGTGCTGCCCTACTTCGGCTACGCCCGCCAGGACCGCAAGACCGGCGGCCGCACCCCGATCTCGGCCAAGCTGGTGGCCAACCTGATCACCCGCTCGGGCGCCGACCGCGTCCTGACCATGGACCTGCACGCCGGCCAGATCCAAGGCTTCTTCGACATCCCGACCGACAACCTGCTGCCCTCGCGCCTGCTCGCCGACGACATCCACAAGCGCTACAAGATGGGTTCCGACCTGATGGTCGTCTCGCCCGACGTCGGCGGGGTGGTGCGGGCCCGCGCCCTGGCCAAGCGCCTGGATGACGCCGACCTGGCCATCGTCGACAAGCGTCGCTCGGCCCCGGGCGAGAGCGAGGTCATGAACATCATCGGCGACGTGAAGGACCGTCGCTGCATCCTGTTCGACGACATCGTCGATTCCGCCGGCACCCTGTGCAACGCCGCCGCGGCCCTGATGGCCCAGGGCGCCAAGTCGGTCTCGGCCTATGTCACCCACGGGGTGCTGTCGGGCGCGGCCGCCGAGCGCGTGGCCAATTCGGTGCTGACCGAGCTGGTGGTCACCGACTCGATCGAGGCCTCGGACACCGTCAAGGCCTGCAAGAAGATCCGCTACGTCTCGTGCGCCCCGCTGATCGGCGAGGCCATCCGCCGGATCGCCAACGAGGAATCGGTCTCCAAGCTGTTCGACTAGGGCGCCCCCGGAGACGCGTCCAAAAGACGCCTCATGCGGGAACCGTCACGGCTTCACACGCCTTTTCGACGGCGACGCTTGTCAACAGAGGGTTAACGGGCTGACTGTCACAATCTCGCCCGCGCGCCAGTGTTATGGCGGGCGCTCTATGTCATTGGGGATGTTCTCGGAATGCTTTCCACCACGCGTACGCGCGCCGCGCTGACGGCCATCGCCGTGGTCGCCGCCACCTTGCTGGCCAGCTGCGAGACGCCGCCGCCCCCGCCGCCTCCGGTCGTCGCCGCCCCGCCCGCCCCGCCGCCGATCACCCTGTCCTCAAGCATCGTCGAGAAGGCCAGCGCCTTCCGCGGCTACATGCAGCGCGCCGGCGCGATCGGCGCCCACTTCGACAACGGCGACCAGATCCAGGCCTCGCTGAAGGTCGGCGTCGCCTACGAGCCCAAGCAGTTCCTGTCGGGCGCCACGGCCTACGCCGCCGTTCTGGCCCTGCAGGACCCGACCTTCGTGGCCTCGGTGCGCAGCTTCGCCGCCGACCCGACCCAGCGCCAGCAGGTCATCAACCAGATCATCGCCGACCCGGCTTACGCCGTCGGCTTCAAGGGCAGCGACACCGCCGCCGGCCGGATCATCGACACCCTGGGCGGCGACGGCCTGAGGCTCTACGCGGCCGGCAAGGCCGTGAAGCAGGCGGCCTACGACGTCCAGCGCTCGAAGTGGTCGACCCTGCCGGTCCTGGACCGCGACGGCCGCCTGGCCTACGCCAAGACCATGTCGGCGACGCCCGCCCTGGCCGACAGCGCCGACGTGGCCGCCCTGCGCGAAGCCTCGCTGAGCGGCCTGTCGTCGGCCTCCGCCCCGCCGGCCATCCCGGTGGTGGACGCGCCCGCCGCTCCGGCCGCCGCCGGTCCGCGCTCCGCCCCGCCGCCCTACAAGCCGCTGGTGATCCGCGGCCTGGCCGTGGCCGCCCTGGCCGCCCTCGGCGCGGCCGGCGACGACAAGCTGGCCCTGATCGACGCCGTCATGGCCGAGCCGGCCAGCGCCATGTGCCTGAACATGGGCAAGCTGAACCTCTACCAGTGCCTGGCCGTGGCCAAGCCGCACTACGAGGACGTCTTCTGCCTGGGTCAGCACGTCATGATCGACACCGGCGCCTGCGTGATCAAGGCGAGCGGCGCCGAGATGCCCTACGAGCCGCCGCCCCCGCCCAAGCCCGAGCCGGCGGTCAAGAAGAAGGTCCCGGCCAAGAAGGGCGCCGCGACCAAAAAGAAGAGCTAAGCGGCTCTACAGCCTGCTCTTTCGTCGCACTTCGAACGGCCGCCCGTTGCATCGGGCGGCCGTTCTGTGTATAGAGCGCGACCCAAAAACGCCGACCGGGCGAGACAATCCAGTCTTGTGCGGCGGTTTCGCATTTCGAGAGCACGGGGCTCTCCAGAGAGACAAGACATGGCCGAGATCATTCTCAACGTCGAACTTCGCGACCGCGCCGGCACCGGCGGTTCGCGCGAAACCCGCCGCCAGGGCAAGGTCCCCGGCGTGCTGTACGGCGGCAACAAGGCCCCGGTGAACATCGCCGTGAAGGGCAACGAATTCCGCAAGGCGCTCTACACCGGCAAGCTGCTGGGCCACCTGGTGACCCTGCAACACGGTGACGAGAAGCAATCGGTCATCGCCAAGGCCGTGCAGTTCCACCCCGTCACCGACGAGCCGATGCACTTCGACCTGTACCGCGTCGACGAGCACCAGCTGATCAAGATCGAAGTGCCGGTGCACTTCAAGAACCACGACATCTCGGTCGGCCTGAAGAAGGGCGGCACGCTGGAAGTCATCCGTCACACCGTCGAGCTGGCCTGCCCGGCCGACAAGATCCCCGAAGAGCTGGTCATCGACCTGGCCTCGCACGACATCGGCGACGTGATCCGCATCTCGGAAGTGAAGCTGCCGGAAGGCGTGCGCCCGGCCATGGACCGCGACTTCGTGATCGCCAACCTGAAGGCCTCGGCCGCTTCGCAATCGAGCGAAGGCGACACCACCACCGCCGAGGGCTAAGCCCCTTCGATCGGGCTTTCCGATCCGGTATTCGAGACGGGCGGGCTTCACGGCCCGCCCGTTTTTCGTTCAGGCGTCCATCCTTGGGTCTTACGCGATGCTGATCCTCGCCGGCCTCGGCAATCCCGAGCCGAAATACGAGAAGAACCGCCACAACGTCGGCTTCATGGCGGTCGACGCCCTGGCCCGCAAATGGGGCACGGCGCCGTGGCGCGCGCGCTTCCAGGGGCTGGCCTGCGAGGGCCAGGTCGACACCCCGAACGGCCCGGTCAAGCTGCTGCTGCTCAAGCCCAAGACCTACTACAACGAAAGCGGCCGCGCCGTGGGCGAGGCCATGAAGTTCTTCAAGCTCAAGCCGGCCGACGTGATCGTCTTCCACGACGAGATCGACATGGCCCCCGGCCGCTTCCGGATGAAGGCCGGCGGCGGGGCGGCGGGCAATAACGGCATCCGCTCGACCACCAGCCAGATCGGCGACGGCTTCCGTCGCGGCCGGATCGGCGTGGGCCATCCCGGCCACAAGGACGCGGTGATGCACTACGTCCTGGGCGACTTCCACAAGGTCGACCACCAGTGGCTGGACCCGATGCTGGACGCCCTGGCCGACGCTCTGCCCTTCGCGGCCGCCGGCGACGACGAGCGCTATCAGGCCGAGGTGCTGCGTCTGGCCCCCGCGCCCAAGGCCGATCCCAAAAAAGCCGCGCGCCAGGCCGACTAGAAGGGGCCGGCCAGGCCAAAGATTGACGTTCGCTCGCCCAGGGGACAAAGACCCAAGGCAGGGCTTGGAGCCGCAAGATGTTTCCCGCCATCGGCCTGTCGCTGATCTTCTCGATCGCCCTGTGCGTCCACGTGGTGCGCACCCATCAGCAGATGTACTGGCTGTGGATCATCCTGGCGTTCCAGCCGCTGGGCGGGCTGGTCTATCTGCTGGCGATCATCGCGCCCGAGTTCCTGGGCGGGGCCAAGGCGCGCCGGGTCGGCCAGGCCGCGCGCGACATCCTCGATCCCCAGCGCGAATACCGGGCCGCCACCCAGGCCGTCGACGACGCCCCCACCGTGGCCAATCGCGCCCGCCTGGCCGCGGCCGCCTCGGGGCTGGGCAAGCACGCCGAGGCCGAGCGGATGTACGCCGAGGCGCTCCAGGGCATGTACGCCGACGACCCGCAGCTGCTGCTGGGTCGCGCCGTCGCCCTGATCGAACTGGACCGCGCGGCCGAGGCCCTGCCGCTGCTGGAGGGACTGAGCGCCCAGTCGCCCGCCGCCCGCACGCCGAACGTCGCCCTGGCCATGGGCCGCGCCTACCACGCCCTGGGCCGTCAGACCGAGGCCGACACCGCTCTGCGCTGGGCGGCGGCCCACCTGCCGGGCTTCGAGGGCATGGCGCGCTACGCGGTGTTCCTGGCCCAGACCGGACGCAAGGAAGAGGCCCGCGAGGCCCTGGCCGAGATCGACAAGCGCCTGGCCAAGACCCACTCGCACTTCCGCAAGGAAGCCCGCGGCTGGCGCGACCTGGCGGCCAACGCGGTGGGGTGACTACTCGCGTGCGCGCCCGTCGCCGATCAGCATGTGACCCAGCCAGCTGACGACGCCGACCACCAGCGAGCCGAAGATCCCGGCCCACAGGCCGTCGACCACGAAGCCCTTCAGCATCCAGCCGACCAGGCCCAGCATCGCGGCGTTCACCACCAGCAGGAACAGGCCCAGCGTCACGACGGTGATCGGCAGGGTCAGCACGAAGACCACCGGCCGGACGATGGCGTTGACCACGCCCAACAGCACCGCGGCGACCGCCAGGCTGGTCCAGCCGCCCGGCACGGCGATGCCCGGCACGATCTCGGACGCCAGCCACAGGCCGAGGGCGGCGATCAGGGCACGGATGATGAAGCGCGTCACGGAAGCCTCCTTGGCGTCAAGCGCGACCATTAGATGGGCGCCGGCCCCATCCCGGCAAGTCCGCCGAATGGCTTGCGTCGACTATCCGACGATGCGCAGCCTGATTGATGACTAAGGTGCGGTCTTCGGCCTTGGCCACGGGAACGCTTTTCGCCTGATGACAACGCCGATCCTCGACCACCTGCGCGCCACGACCCGCGACCTGCACGACGGCCTGGAGGCCCGGCTGGACGTGTTCACCCGCGTCGCCGATCCCCTGCGTCGCCGCGACATGGTGGGCCGGTTCCTGGCCTTCTACCGCCCCGCCGAGGCCGCCCTGGCGCGGCTGCTGGGCGACGAGCCGGACCTGGAGTTCGACGCCCGCCGCAAGGTGCCTGCCCTGGAGCGCGACGCGGCGACCTTGCGGGCCGTCGCCTCGACCGACGCCCCGCTGGCCCTGCCGACCGACCGCGCCGAGGCCCTGGGCTTCCTCTACGTGCTGGAAGGCTCGACCCTGGGCGGGCGGGTCATCGACAAGCAGCTGCGCGTGCGGGGACTGTCGCCTGAGGGGCTGAGCTTCTTCCAGGGCTACGGCGAGGCGACCGGGGCGCGGTGGAAGGCGTTCTGCGCCGTGCTCGAGCGCGCCGGCGACAAGGCCGCGGCCGCCCGCGGCGCGCGCTCGGCCTTCGTCCAGATGGAAGCCTGGATGTGCGGAGTTCCGGCATGAGTGCTTCCGGCCCCACCCCCGAGCAGATCGCCTCCTGCGATCGCGAGCCGATCCACATCCCCGGCGCCGTCCAGCCGCACGGCGTCCTGCTGGTGCTGGACCGCGACAGCCTGGAGATCCGCCACGCGGCCGGCGACGTGGCCGGGTTGCTGGGGGCGGAGACCTGGATCGGCGTCGCCGCCGGCGCCGTGCTGGGCGACACCCTCGCTCAGCGCATCGCCGCCGTGACCGCCTCGGGAAGCGGCGGCTTCGTCGGCGCCCTGCGGGTCGCCGGGCGGGCCTTCGACGTCAGCGCCACTTTCCAGGCCGACAAGGTGCTGGTCGAGATCGAGCCGGGCCTGGACCAGGCCCTGACCGGCGCCCAGATCCTGGCCCAACTGGAGGCGGCGGCCGCCGCCTTCGAGCGCTGCCCCGGCCTGAAGACCCTGTACGACCGCGCCGCGACCGAGTTCCGGCGCCTGACCGGCTACGATCGGGTGATGATCTACCGCTTCGGCGAGGACGACGCCGGCGAGGTGGTGGCCGAAAGCCGCGCGGCCCACGTCCAGGCGTTCCTCAACCACCGCTTCCCGGCCAGCGACATCCCCAAGCAGGCGCGGGCCCTGTACGTGCGCAATCTGGTGCGGGCCATCCCCGACGCGACCTACGTTCCCGCGCCCCTGCTGCCGCCACTCCAGACCGATCTCGACATGAGCGACTGCGCCCTGCGCAGCGTCTCGCCGGTGCACCTGCAGTACCTGCGCAACATGGGCGTCACGGCTTCGGCCTCGGTGTCGATCGTCAAGGACGGGCGGCTGTGGGGGCTGGTGGCCTGCCACCACGAGACGCCGCGCCTGCTGCCCTACGACATCCGCGCCGCCTGCCGCGCCCTGGCCGGCGGCCTGGCCCGCCAGATCAAGGCCAAGGAGGAGGCCGAGACCTATCGCGAGCGCCTGCGGCTGCGGTCGCTGGGCGACGACGTGATCGACGCCCTGGCGCGCGCCGACAACGGCGACATGGCGCTGGAGGAGCATCTGCGCGACCTGCAGCGCTTGGCCGACGCCGACGGCGTGGCCGTGTTCCGCGGCGACCGCATTGAGGTGGCGGGCAAGCTGCCACCGCACCTGGCCCTGGCGATGCTGCGCGACTGGCTGCTGGAGACGGCGGGCGACGGGGCCGCCGCCACCGACCAGGCGTCGACCGACATCCCCGACGCCGTCGCGTTCCGCGCCCTGGCCTCGGGCCTGATGGGCGTGGTGGTCGAGCGCTCGCCGCTGCTGGCGATCCTGTGGACCCGGGCCGAACACGTCGAGACCGTGCGCTGGGCGGGCGAGCCGGTGAAGGCGACGACGCCGGACGGGGTCCTGACCCCGCGCGCCTCGTTCGACGCCTGGACCCAGACCGTGCGCGGCCGCTCGCGTCCGTGGACCGCCGGCCAGACCGGCGCGGCCCTGCGCCTGCGCGACGACCTGATCGACCTGCGCCGCGCCCGTCGCAGCGCCGAGCTGAACGCCCATCTGCGCGCCACGCTGCAGGACAAGGACGAGCTGCTGCGCCAGAAGGACTTCCTGCTGCGCGAGGTGAACCACCGGGTGCAGAACAGCCTGGCCCTGGCCGCCAGCTTCCTGACCATCCAGATGAAGAGCATCGACGATCCGGTGGCGCGCGGCCCGCTGGAGGAGGCCAGCCGCCGCCTGACCGCCGTGGGCCTGGTCCACCGGCGGCTCTATCGCGGCGACCAGCTGGAGACCGTGGCCCTGGACCGCTACCTGACCGAACTGGCCGAGGAGATGGTCGGCACGCTGGACGAGGCCTGGTCCCGCCAGCTGCGGGTAGACGCCGCGCCGGTGACCGTGCCCACCGACAAGGCGGTGATCATCGGCCTGGTGGTCACCGAGCTGTTCATCAACGCGGTGAAGTACGCCTATCGCGGCCAGCCGGGCCGGATGGACATCGGCCTGGTCGAGGACGGCGACCGCCTGCTGCTGACCGTGGCCGACCAGGGCGGCGGCAAGCAGGGCCCGCGCGTGGGCTTCGGCAGCAAGATGATGGACGCCCTGGTGCGCCAGATGGGCGGGGTGCTGACCTACCACGACAACGCCCCGGGCGTGCGGGCCGAGCTGTCAGTGGGTCGTTTTTGAGGACTTTCTCCGCGGGCTTTTAGGGTGACGTCGCGTCGCGCGGCATTTTGCGCTTGTAAAAGTGAGAATGAACGTTCATTCTCACTTCCGTAGCGCCAATACCCGAGTCCGGGTGTCGGACATTACAAATCTGTTACCGCCCTTAACTTCGCCGCAACGCCTCCCTATCTGACCCATTCTGGTGGGGGTGATGGCGCGCGAAACGACGGGCGGATCCGCACCAAGGGGATAGTTTTCCATGGCCGTGAATTCTCTATCGGTGATGTCGCCGGACGGCGGCCTGTCGCGTTACCTCACCGAAATCCGCAAGTTCCCGATGCTGGCCAAGGACGAGGAGTTCATGCTCGCCCAACGCTGGAAAGAGCATCAGGACAGCGAAGCCGCCCACAAGATGGTCACCAGCCACCTGCGTCTCGTCGCCAAGATCGCCATGGGCTATCGCGGCTACGGCCTGCCGATCGGCGAGGTGATCTCCGAGGGCAACGTGGGCCTGATGCAGGCCGTCAAGAAGTTCGAGCCCGACAAGGGCTTCCGCCTGGCCACCTACGCCATGTGGTGGATCCGCGCCTCGATCCAGGAGTACATCCTGCGCTCGTGGTCGCTGGTGAAGATGGGAACGACCGCCGCGCAGAAGAAGCTGTTCTTCAACCTGCGCAAGGCCAAGAGCCAGATCAGCGCCTTCGAGGACGGCGATCTGCGCCCCGAGCAGGTCAGCGCCATCGCCACCAAGCTGGGCGTGCTGGACAGCGAAGTCATCTCGATGAACCGCCGCCTGTCGGGCCCCGACGCCTCGCTGAACGCGCCGCTGCGCGCCGACGGCGAAAGCGAGTGGCAGGACTGGCTGGCCGACGACGACCAGGTGTCGCAAGAGACCGTCGTCGCCGAGAACGAGGAGAAATCGCTGCGAATGTCGCTTCTGGAAGAGGCGATGGTCGAGTTAACCGACCGCGAGCGGCACATCCTCACCGAGCGCCGCCTGAAGGACGACCCGACCACCCTGGAAGACCTGGCCTCGCAATACGGCGTCAGCCGCGAACGGGTCCGCCAGATCGAGGTCCGCGCGTTCGAGAAGCTGCAGAAGTCGATGCGCGAAGCCGCCATCGCCAAGAACATGGTCGAGGCCTAAAAGCCTTAGACCTTTCCAAGACTGGAGCGCCCCGGATCGAAAGGTCCGGGGCGTTTTTCAATGACGGATACCGCCGCCTTGGCCCTTCCCCAGCTGATCCTGCTGCCCGGCCTGCTGAACGACGCGGCGCTGTGGCGCGACCAGATCTCCGGCCTGGCCGACGCGGCCCGCTGCCGGGTCGCCGACCTGACGCGCGGCGAGAGCCTGCGCGAGCTGGCCGAGCAGGTCCTGGCGATCGCCGAGCCGACCTTCGCCCTGGCCGGCTTCTCGATGGGCGGCTACGTGGCCCAGGAGATCGCCCGGATCGCGCCCGAGCGCATCGAGCGCCTGGCCCTGATCGACACCGCAATCCGCGTCGACACGCCCGAGCGGGCCGCCCAGCGCCAGGCGACCAACGCCGCAGCCCGCCGTCCCGGCGCCTTCCTGGGCATCGCCGACCGGTTGATGGCGGCCTATGTCGATCCCTCGCGCCTTTCGGACAAGGACCTGACCGGCCGGATCCAGGCCATGACCCAGCGGCTGGGCCGCGACGTCTTCCTGCGCCAGAACGCCCTGCCCCGCGAGGACGGCGAAGCGGCGCTGCGGGCCCTGCGCTGCCCGGTCGTCATCATCTGCGGCGAACACGACGCGATCACCCCGCTGGCCGGCCAGCACGAGATGGCCCACGCCATCGGCTGCACGCACATGGTGATCATCCCCGACGCCGGACACATGACGCCGATGGAGGCCCCCGAGGCCGTCAACGCCGCCCTGCGCCGCTGGCTGGCGCGCTAGAACCGCTCCAGCTTCAGCGCCGCCTTCACCGCCCGCCAGTCCACCAGCTTGAAGTTCTGCCGCTCGCGGTCGGTCGACGGCGCCTCGCCCTCGACGTCGACATCGTCCTGCATGACCACCAGGCCCTCGGGGTAGGCTCCGACCACGCCGCCCATCGCCGCCACGCCGTCCGTGCCGGTCACCCCGTCGACGCCCTTGGCGGCCACCACCGAGAAGCGGCCGGCATAGATCGGCTGCGCGCCGTCCACGCGCCACACGCCGAAGGCGCTGTCGCCCTGGCTGGAGGCGATCAGCCAGGTCTTGGCGCCCTCGCGCAGCAGGGTCAGGCCCTCGACGTCCGGCTTGAGCATGTCGGACGGCGCCGCGGCCACCAGGGTGCGGGCGGCGTGCTTGGCGGGGTCCAGGTCGTAGCGCCAGATCCCCTTGGCCTCCTCGCCGATATAGAGCACGCCCTTGGCGTCATCGACGACGCAGCCCTCGGTCTGGCTGCCGACCGCGAAGCGCTGCTCCTCGGTGGCCGCCGGCTTGCCGTCGGGACCCACGGCGACGCGGAGCTGCCGCACCTGGCCGTCCGTGCCGTCGACGATGACGATGAAGCTGTCGCCCCGCCGGCCCATGCACAGGCCGTACGGCTCGGCCAGGTCGAGCGGCGCCAGGCCCCAGGGCTCGACCTTCAGGGTGGCGGGATCCATCAGGTAGAGCGCCGCGCCGATTCGTCCGCGGTCGCTGGCCGCGATCAGCACGCGCTCACCCTTCGCCGTGGCCAATCCGCCACGCAGGTCGACATTGTTGAGCTTGCCGTCGGGGATGAAGCCGGTGACCGCGCCGGTCAGGTCGTACGTGTACAGACCAGCCTGCTTGTCGGTGCCGAAGATGACCCCCCGCGAGGGATCGCGCGGATCGACCCAGATCTCCGGATCGTCGGCCGCGTCGGCGCGCTGGGTGGCCACGGATTGGGTCTCGCCGGCCGCCGGAACGGGCGTCCCCACCCCCACCAGCATCTTGCCGGAGTCCGACTTCGCCTCCGGGTCGGCGGGCTTGCAACCCGTCAGAAGGAGAGAAATTCCCAGCGCTGTCGCAAAATTGAAACAAAACTGTCGGCTAAACATCACTGGCCCCAAGATGATGGCGAATTTATGCCCCGCCGCGTGAAATCACGTGCGACCGGCTCCGTCAACAGGAGCTCGCCGACGATGGGGGAAATCACGTATGAAGACCAAGCTGTTCGCCCTGGCCGCGCTCGCGCCGCTGGTCCTGGCCGCCGCGCCGATCGCCGCCTGGGCCGCTGGAGCCGACGCCGACGCGCCGATCGCCACCGCCGCCGATGCGCCGACCACCGCTTCGGAACTGGTCGTGCAGGCCCAGATCGCTTATCGCAACCGCACCGACCAGGCCCCTCCGGTCCTCGACTACGGCCTGGACTACTTCCAGCGCTTCGAGCCCCTGACCGCCGGCGACGCGCTGAAGCGCGTGCCCAGCGTCGCCTTCCTGTCGGACGTCCTGGAGTCGGACGGCGTGCGCCTGCGCGGCCTCGACCCGGCCTACACCCAGATCCTGATCAACGGCGAGAAGGTGCCCGGCGCCGGCTCCGGTTCGGGCGCGTTCGGCTCGGGCGCCGACTCGGCCTTCTTCGTCGACCGCATCCCGGCCGAGCTGATCGAGCGGATCGAGATCGTCCGCAGCGCCTCGGCCAACCGCAGCGGCGACGCCGTGGCCGGCGCGCTGAACATCGTGCTGCGCGACGCCTACGCCCTGGACGGCGGCTTCGTGCGCGCCGGCGCCCTGATGTTCGACGACGGCCGCATCCGCGAGACCCTCGGCGGCGTTTGGGGCGGCCAGGTCGGCCCCGGCCGCCTGCTGATCGGCGCCAACATGCAGGGCCGCCGCAACCCGAAGAACAAGCTCAGCCTGCGCTACGACGAGCCGGGCGCGGCGATCAACAACAGCGAAGTCCAGACGGACGTGCGCAACGGCACCGACTACTCGTTCAACGCCAGCTACCAGACGCCCCTGGCCGGCGGCGACTTCGACCTGAGCGGCTTCTTCGTCCACACCGACCGGTACCAGAACGAAGACTCGATCGAGTACAACAAGGACATCCGCAACAACGCCAACCTCTCGACCCTGAACGACAACGACGTCGACATCGAGCAGGACAGCTACGCGATCAACGGCAAGTACAGCCACGAGATGGCCGGCGGCACGACCAGCCTGAAGCTGGGCTACGCCTCGTTCAAGGACAAGGAAGCCGAGTTCGAGGACGAGACCGAGTACCTGCGCGACGCCACCCCCTATCCGGACGGCGACCGCATCACCCGCGACAAGTCCAAGACCGACCTGGAGGACACCGAGTTCTCCGCCAAGCTCGAGCACAAGCGCGACCTCTCCGAGGGCGTGACCCTGCAGTTCGGCGTCCAGTACGAGAAGAAGCAGCGCGACCTGCTGGTCACCGAGGTCCCGCGCAACCGCTACAACCTGCCGACCAACAATCCTCCGGCCTTCGGCCCTTATGCGGTGATCGACGGCGGCGACGCCTCGTTCGAGCAGACCCGGATCGACCCCTACGTGATGCTGGACGGCAAATCGGGCGCCCTGAAGTGGGAAGCGGGCCTGCGCTACGAGACCACCGACGTCACCCTGCAGGACCGCACGGTCCCGTCCACCACGGACGTCGACTACAAGTTCCTGCTGCCGTCCGCCTCGATCCGCTACAACGTGACCGCCGACGACCAGATCTACGTGTCGGGCGCCCGCACCATCCGCCGCCCCAGCTTCGACTACCTGTCGCCGGCCCTGCTGACCGCCGAGTTGGGCGACAACGACTTCATCGGCAATCCGGAACTGAAGCCGGAAAGCGCCTGGGGCCTGGACGCCGGCTACGAGCGCCGGATGGGCAAGCAGGGCGTGGTCGGGGTCAATGTCTTCTACCGCAAGGTCAAGGACCTGATCGAGCTCACCAACACCGGCGCGGAAGGCGACGAGGGTCCCGGCACCTTCGTCTACTCGGCCCGCAACACCGGCGACGGCAAGGTCTGGGGCGTGGAGTTCGACCTGTCGACGCCGCTGACGGCGATCGGCCTGAAGAACACCGGCGTCTTCCTGAACTACTCCTGGCTGGACAGCGACGTGAACGACGAGTTCGGCTCGCGCAAGTTCAACAGCCAGTCGGACTACGTGTTCAACATCGGCTTCATCCAGGACCTGCCGACCTGGGGCGCGGCGTTCGGGGCCACCTACCGCAAGCAGGGCGAGGCCTACAGCCGCGTCGTGGGCGAGGAAGTGACCACCACCTATGACGGCGACCTGGAGATCTTCCTCGAAAAGCGCATCGGCAAGGACCTGACGATCCGCCTGACCGCCTCCAACCTGCTGGACGGCGAGAAGAAGGAGACCTTCAACAAGTTCACCACCATCGAGGACCAGAAGGACCGGAATTTCGACGAGTACGAGATCGAGCGCGAGAACGCCGGTCCGGTGTTCCAGCTGATCGCCCGCCTGGCCTTCTAGGCGGCGGCCTGATCCGGAACGACGAAGGGCGGCGTCCTCGGACGCCGCCCTTTTTCGTGTCGATCCGGCTTCGTCTAAGACGTCAGGCCGCGCCGCGGCCGCCCTTGTCGTCCTCGACCAGGAAGCCCATCAGGCCGTCGATGCGCTTGAGCAGCTCGGCCCGGCCCATGCCGCCCGCCGTGACGGTCTCCAGGGCGGCGGCGGCCTGGACGAGGCGGTCGTCCTTGACCGCTTCCCCGACCTTCTTCAGCTCGACCGCCTGGGCGGCCAGGGCGCGGCGGGCCTGGGCCGGATCGGTGTCCAGGGCCGAGGCGGCCGACTTGACGATGCGCAGGGCCTGGGACAGGCGCGCCGCGGGCGTGCCGCTGGCGTCGGCCTTGCGCTTGCGCGGCCCGGTGTATTCGGCCGAGTTGAAGCGGCGGCGGTCGGGTCCGACGTACTGCACGGCCTCGACCCAGTCGCGGGGCTTCAGCGCCACCGCCTCGAGCCGGCGCTCCAGGTCCTTGATCGTGAAGGGCTTGCGCATGAACTCGTGGATGCCCGCGTCGCGGGCCCCGAAGATCGCCTCGGCCGTCGCCTCGGCGGTGCACATGATGATCGGGTTCTCGCGGCAGGCCAGATCGCTGCGGCGGATCTTCTTGGCCAGGGCCAGGCCGTCGCAGCCGCTGGAGGCGTGCTCGACGAAGATCAGCATGGGGTCGACGGTGCGGGCCATGCCCCAACCGGCCTCGATGCTGGCCGCGTGGAAGATCTGGATGTGGCCCACGTGACGCAGCTGGTCGGCGAGCAGGCGCACGGCGGCGGTGTTCGGGTCGACGATCAGCACGCGCTGCATCTTCGCCGCGATACGCTGCAAGGTGCGGATGTTGCCGTCGAACACGAGTCCCGGAAGCTCCAAAGGTATTTCGACCGCACACTAGGCGGTCGATGGTAAAAATCCGCTTGATAGCCGCCTATTGCGACAGAACGTCCCCGGCTAGGCCGCCAGGCTGACGCTGAGACTGGCGTCGAAATCTTGCAGCAAATCGATCGCGTCGTCGATGTCGGCGACCAGGGGCATGCCGGCCGGGAAGCGATATCGCCAGAAGCTGGCGATGTGGGCGATCGCCCCGACCTTCTCGCCCAGCGACAGGAACATGTCCGGCGCGCGCAGCAGGAATTCGCGGAACGCGTTGGGCTTGCCGTTGTCGATCAGGTCGTCGAAGGCCCGGTCGTAGACGTCCAGCGCCCGCATGATCGCCTTGCGCTCGGCCAGTATGCCCTGGCGCAGACGCTTGCGGACGTCGTCGAGGAAACGCTGGGTCTCGGCGTCGCGGTTGCCGGTGATGGTCAGGCGGGCGATCTCCCCGCTCACCGTCTCCAGCTCGGTCCACAGCCGGGTCAGCATCCACTTGTAGTAGAGGAAGCCCTTCCAGCTGAAGACGCCTTCCTTGAAGCTCTCGCCGTCCATGACCAGGGTTTCGCGCAGCGGCTCCAGCCGCTCGTCGACATGGGTCGACAGCAGGGCCTCGACCAGGCGGGCGGCGTGGGCGCCCGGCGTGACCCGGCCGGTGTCGCGGTAGGCCAGGTTGATCAGGTGCGAGATCTGCACCGACACGAAGCTGTGCATCTGCTCCATGTCGGCGCTGGAGAGCGAGAAATAGGCCGACGACACCGACAGGCCGTGGCGGCGCAGGTGCTCGCGCAGCAGGAACGGGTCCAGCGAGGGGAGCTTGTCGATCAAGCGCAGGGTCGCGACGTCGCGCGCCATGTCGGTGTGCTCGTTGCAGGCCTCGCGCAGCAGGTCCACCCAGCCGCGCTGGCCCACGAAGAACGACTGGCCGCCCAGGCCCAGGTCGCTGCGCTCGAACGGGATGATGATCTTGGTGGCGTTCGGCCGGACTTCGTCGAACAGGAAGATGTCGTCGGTCCGCAGGCGGTGCTTGACCACCAGGGCGGTGTTGAGGGTGCGGTTGCGGAACAGCGGCGCTTCGGCGTGTTCCGGCCGGTGGCCGCTGCGGCTCTCGATGGCCAGCAGGTTCAGGACGCGGCTGGTCGACGCCTCGCGGTCAAGCGCACGCAGGCTGCGCGTCAGCCGATCCGCCTTGTTGGCGGACTTCATTAAACGACGCGCGACGGCCAACGACGGCGAACCTCCTTAGAGCCTTTAGCCTCACATGGATAATGTGAGGCGTCTAAAGGCTCTAAATCAAAAGTGCAGCGCGTGGCCGGCGCCGAAACCGCTCACACTTTCGGCTGCCACGCGCTGTGGAAGCCGCCGTCATAAGGCCTGGCCTGCTAAGCAATCGTAACTGGACCGTCGAAAAAGCGGGGCGGTCAGCCTTGGAACGGATCGCGCATCAGGATGGTGTCGTCCCGCTCGGGGCTGGTCGACAGCAGGGCCACCGGGGCGCCGATCAGTTCCTCGACGCGGCGCACGTACTTGATGGCGTTGGCGTTGAGGTCCTTGAACGAGCGGGCGCCGGCGGTGCTTTCGCTCCAGCCTTCCATCTCCTCGTAGATCGGCACGGCCGCGGCCTGGTCGCGCATGCCGGCCGGCAGGTAGTCGACGACCTTGTCGCCGATCTTGTAGCCGACGCAGATCTTCAGGGTCTTCAGGCCGTCCAGCACGTCCAGCTTGGTCAGGGCGATGCCGTCGATGCCGTTGATGGCGACAGATTGGCGCACCAGCACCGCGTCGAACCAGCCGCAGCGACGCGGACGGCCGGTGTTGACGCCGACCTCGCGGCCCACGGTCGACAGGTGCTTGCCGACCTCGTCGTCCAGCTCGCAGGCGAACGGACCTTCGCCCACCCGCGTGGTGTAGGCCTTGACGATGCCCAGCACGTAGCCCGGCCCCTTGGGGCCCATGCCCGAACCGGCGGCGGCCTGGCCGGCGACGGTGTTGGACGAGGTGACGAACGGATAGGTGCCGTGGTCGACGTCCAGCAGGGCGCCTTGCGCGCCCTCGAACAGGATGCGCTTGCCGGCCTTGTGGGCCTGGTCCAGCAGGCGCCAGGCCGGCTGGGCGTAGGCCAGGATCTTCGGCGCGATCTCCATCAGCTGGTCGAACAGCGCCTGGCCGTCGGCCTCGGGCAGGCCCAGGCCCCGGCGCAGGGCGCCGTGGTGGCTGAGCAGGCGCTCGATCTTCGGCTTCAGGGCTTCGGGGTCGGCCAGGTCGGCGACGCGGATGGCGCGGCGGCCGACCTTGTCCTCATAGGCCGGACCGATGCCGCGGCCGGTGGTGCCGATCTTCTGGGTCGAGGCGGCCTCGCGCGCCTGGTCCAGGTCGCGGTGCAGCGGCAGGATCAGGCAGGCGTTGTCGGCCAGGACCAGCAGGTCGGGCGTGATGTCCACGCCCTGGTCGACGATCTTGCCGATCTCGGTCAGCAGGTGCCAGGGATCGACCACCACGCCGTTGCCGATGACCGAGGTCTTGCCCTGCACCACGCCCGACGGCAGCAGCGCCAGCTTGTAGACCTTGCCGTCGACCACCAGGGTGTGGCCGGCGTTGTGGCCGCCCTGGAAGCGGACGACGACGTCCGCCCGGTTCGACAGCCAGTCGACGATCTTGCCCTTGCCCTCGTCGCCCCACTGGGCGCCGACAACGGTCACGTTGGCCATGTTCAGATATGCCTTATCACCTGCCGAAAGGCGCCCGCGGCCCTTCGACAGGACTCGGCGGCGGACGTTTCATCTCTTGTGATCGGCGTGACGGCCCGGCTGAAAAGCGGGCCGCCCGGTTCAGAACTTGTAGACCAGCCGGACCCCGGCGTCGTCAAGCCCCTGGTTCTTGCCCTGGTGGAAGATCTGACCGTTCGACAGGTGGACGTAGCTGAGTTCGCCGGACCAGCGGTCGTTGAACTGATAGCCCAGGGCCAGTTCCGGCTCGAACAGCACCTTCGACCCGAAGTCGATGCGGGTGTTGTAGAGCTTCAGGCGGCGGTCGATCTCGGCCTGGGTCAGGCCGGGCTCGTTGACCGGCGGCAGGCCGGTCTCGCCGTCGGTATAGGCCAGGCCCATGCCCGGACGCAGGTAGAAGCCGCCCGGCTTGCCCAGCTCGATATGCCAGTCGAAGCCGGCGGCCACGAAGTTGGAGGTGTTCTCGCTGTTGATCGAGATCATCGCGTGGACCTGCGGCTTGCCCAGGAAGCGCAGGCTCTCGATCTTGTCGGTGCGGTAGCCCAGGTGGATGTCGACGCCGTCCTCGCGGCCCGCGGCGCCCAGGCCGACGGCGTTCCCCACGAAGGTGACGTCGTGCTTATAGGCGCCGACGAAGACTTCCCCGGCGAAGGCGGGCGCGGCGACGGCCACGGCGACGCAGGCCGCGGCGGCGAACAAGGCTTTCTTCACGGAAGGCTCCCCAGCGATTTCGAGTGTCCTCTTACCTCCTGAACGGCGCCGCTCGCAAAGGGTTTCGGCGGCGCTTGGGGAGCGATAGAGGTTCCTGCATGAGCATCGCCCTGTCCGACATCCAAGCCGCCGCCGCCCGCCTCGAAGGCCAGGCCGTCCGCACGCCCCTGATCGAGAGCCCGGCGCTGAACGAACGCCTGGGCGGGCGGGTCCTGATCAAGCCCGAGACCCTGCAGCGGGCCGGGGCCTTCAAGTTCCGCGGCGCCTACAACCGGCTGTCCCAGCTGACCGACGCGGAACGCAGGCGCGGGGTGGTGGCCTTCTCGTCGGGCAACCACGCCCAGGGCGTGGCCCTGGCGGCCCAGCTGCTGGGCTGCCCGGCCCTGATCGTCATGCCGTCCGACTCGCCGGCCGTGAAGGTCGAGGGCACGCGCGGCTTCGGGGCCGAGATCCGCTTCTACGACCGCTTCACCGAGGATCGCGTCGCCATCGCCGACCTGATCGCCGCCGAGCGCGGCTGCGTGGTGGTGCCGTCCTACGACGATCCGCACATCATCGCCGGCCAGGGCACGGCGGGGCTGGAGATCGTCGAGCAGGCCCGGGCCCTGGGCCTGACGCTGGACAAGGTGCTCAGCCCCGTCGGCGGCGGCGGCCTGATCGGCGGCGTCTCCACGGCCGTGAAGGCCCTGTCGCCCTCCACCCAGGTCTGGGGCGCCGAGCCCGCCGGCTTCGACGAGACCCGCCGCTCGCTGGAAAGCGGCGAACGCGAGACCATCGACCCCGACGCCCGCTCCTTCTGCGACGCCCTGCTGACCCCGATCCCGGGCGAGCTGACCTGGGCGATCAACAGCAGGACCCTCAGCGGGATCGTGGCGGTCACCGACGCCGAGGTCGCCGAGGCCATGCGCTACGCCTTCTCGGTGCTGAAGCTGGTGGTCGAGCCAGGCGGCTGCGTGGCCCTGACCGCGGCCCTGACCGGCAAGATCGACCTGAAGGGCCAGACGGCGGCCATCGTCTGCTCTGGCGGCAACGTCGATCCGGCGCTGTACGCGCGGGTGCTGAACGGCGAGATCTAGGGCCGGAGACATGCGCTCGCGCATGTCCCCAACAGATGCGGCGCGAGACCTGGGGACACGCACAAGTGCATGTCCCCGTCGGAGCTTCCCGTTCGCCGCAGCTAAGGCTAGGGTCCGCGCCAACGACCAAGATCTGCTCCAAAAGAGAGACCCGATGAAACGCCTGCTGCTCGCGACCGCCCTGATCGCCGTTCCCATGCTCGCGCACGCGGCGGATGCGCCGAAGATCGACCCCGCCAAGCTGTCGGCCCACATCAAGGTGCTGTCGTCCGACGAATTCGAGGGCCGCGGCCCGGCCACGGCGGGCGAGACCAAGTCGGTCGACTACATCGTGGGCGAGATGAAGGCCATCGGCCTGGAGCCGGCCGGCGACGTCGGCAAGGACGGCGCCCGCGCCTGGACCCAGGACGTGCCCCTGGCCAAGTTCGACATCAAGGGTCCGGTCAGCGCCCAGTTCACCGTCGGCGGCAAGGCCATCCCCCTGGCCCAGGGCGAGCAGATCGCCATCCGCGCGGCCATGACCAATGTCGACAGCGTCGCCCTCAAGGACGCCCCGATCGTCTTCGTCGGCTACGGGGTCAAGGCGCCCGAGCGCAACTGGGACGACTTCAAGGGCCTGGACCTGAAGGGCAAGGTCCTGGTGGTGCTGATCAACGATCCCGACTTCGAAACGGGTTCCGGCGACTTCGGCGGCAAGGCCATGACCTATTACGGCCGCTGGACCTACAAGTTCGAGGAGGCCGCCCGCCAGGGCGCGGCCGGCGTGCTGATCGTCCACGAAAGCGCCCCCGCCTCGTACGGCTGGGCCACGGTCAAGAACTCCAACACCAACACGATGTTCGACATCGTCCGCAAGGACCCGACCAAGAGCCACCCGCCGCTCGAGTCCTGGATCCAGCGCGACGTGGCCGTCGACCTGTTCAAGGCCGCGGGCCTCGACTTCGACGCCCTGAAGAAGCAGGCCCAGGGCCGCGACTTCAAGCCGGTGGAGCTGAAGGGCGCGACCTTCTCGGCCAGCTACGCGGTCGACCACGCGGTGATCACGTCCAAGAACGTCGCCGGCCGGATCAAGGGCTCGGCCCGTCCCGACGAGACCATCATCTACAGCGCCCACTGGGACCACCTGGGCGTCGGCCAGCCGGACGCCAAGGGCGACAAGATCTACAACGGCGCGATCGACAACGCCGACGGGATCGCCGCCATCCTGGAGCTGGCCCGCGCCTTCAAGAGCCAGCCGGCCCCGCAGCGCTCGATCCTGTTCCTGGCCGTCACCGCCGAGGAGCGCGGCCTGCTGGGCTCGGAGTACTACGCGGCCAACCCGCTGTACCCGCTGTCCAAGACCGTGGCCGACCTGAACATCGACGCCCTCTCGGCGGCCGGTCCGGCCAAGGACATCACCACCTCGGGCGACGGCAAGGTCGACCTGCAGGACCTGCTGGTGGCCAAGGCCAAGGCCCACGGCCGCTACTTCACGCCCGACCCGTCGCCCCAGGCCGGCCACTTCTACCGCTCGGACCACTTCCCGTTCGCCAAGCGCGGCGTGCCGGCCATCTCGGTCGGCTCGGGCGAGGACCTGGTCCAGGGCGGCAAGGAAGCCGGCCAGAAGGCGGAAGAGGACTACACCGCCAACCGCTACCACCAGCCGGCCGACGAATGGTCGGCGGACTGGGACCTCAGCGGCCAGGCCCAGGACATCGGCCTGTTCTACGAGGTCGGCGCGGACCTGGCCAATTCCAAGACCTGGCCGGAATGGCAGGCGGGGTCCGAGTTCAAGGCGCTGCGCGACACGACCAAGGCCGACCGGAAGTAACCATCCTACCGTTGTCATCCCGGAAAGGGCGGAGCGCTTGTCCGGGACCCAGGGGCGGCCGCACCGCATTCGCCCAGTCCCCTGGGTCCCGGACAGCCCCTGCGGGGCTTCCGGGATGACAACCGTTTTCGAGCGTATCCAAGAGCGCCCGCCGCCCTCCGTGACGGGCGAGGTATCCAAATGACAGCCTCCGTCTTCGACCTGTTCAAGCTGGGCGTCGGCCCGTCGAGCAGCCACACCATGGGGCCGATGACGGCCGCCGGCCTGTTCGTCGGGCGGCTGCGCGACGCCGGCACGCTGGCGTCCGTCGCCCGGGTCGAGACGCGGCTCTACGCCTCCCTGGCCCTGACCGGGCGGGGCCACGCCACCGATCGGGCGGTGATCCTGGGCCTGATGGGCTTCGTGCCGGCCGAGCTCGATCCCGACGCGGGCGAGGCCGCGCTGCTGGAGGCCAGGGCCAGCCAGTCCCTGAAGCTGGGCGGCGACCATCCGATCGTCTTTGACGAGGCCCGCGACATCGTCTGGGCGGGCCACGAGCGCCTGCCCCAGCATCCGAACGGGCTCACCTTTACGGCTTTCGACGCCGCTGGCGTCGTGCTGGCCGAGCGGACCTATTTCTCGATCGGCGGCGGCTTCGTGCGCGACGAGAGCGAGATGGGCCGCAACACCCCGCCCGAGCCGGGTCCCGAAATCCCGCACCCGTTCGAGAGCGGCGCCGACCTGCTGCAGCGGGCCGCCGACGCGGGCCTGTCGATCGCCGGGGTCATGGGCGCCAACGAATTGGCGCGGATGGACCAGGACCAGCTGGACGCGGGCCTGGACCGCATCTTCCAGGCCATGGAGGCTTGCATCGAGCGCGGCATGCGCGAGACCGGGACCCTGCCGGGCGGCCTGACGGTCAAGCGCCGGGCCCGCCAGATCCACCAGACCATCCAGGGCCGCCTGGAGCGCCAGATCAGCGACCCGCTGGCGGCCATGGACTTCGTCAACCTGTGGGCCATGGCGGTCAACGAGGAGAACGCCGCCGGCGGCCGGGTGGTCACCGCCCCGACCAACGGCGCGGCCGGCCTGATCCCGGCGGTGCTGCGCTTCTACCACCGCTTCCACAACGGCACGCCGCAGGGGGTGCGGGTGTTCCTGCTGACGGCGGCGGCCATCGGCGCGCTCTACAAGCGCAACGCCTCGATCAGCGGCGCCGAGGTCGGCTGCCAGGGCGAGGTGGGCGTGGCCTGTTCGATGGCGGCGGCCGGCCTGGCTGCGGCGCTGGGTGCCTCCAACGACCAGATCGAGAACGCCGCCGAGATCGGCATGGAGCACAACCTCGGCCTGACCTGCGACCCGATCGGCGGCCTGGTCCAGATCCCCTGCATCGAGCGCAACGCCATGGGCGCCATCAAGGCCATCGACGCGGCGAGGCTGGCGCTGCTGGGCGACGGCCAGCACTCGGTGTCGCTCGACAAGGTGATCGCCACGATGAAGCGCACCGGCGAGGACATGAACGAGATCTACAAGGAGACCTCGCTGGGCGGGCTGGCGGTGGGGCTGTCGGTCAACCGGGTGGAGTGTTGACCACTTGCCACCTACGGATCGCTTCGCGATCGTCTTCCCCCAGAGGGGAAGAGCCTAAGCGCGAAGGCTCCGCCCCCTATGGGGGCGGACAGGCGGCGAAGCCGCCAGGTGGGGGCAAGTCGGCAACCGCACGTCACATCCGACCGTTAAGCCTCACCATTCCCACCGTCGGAGCTCCTCATGCGCCTCGCCCTGACCACCGCCGCCCTGATCACCCTCGCCGCCTCCGCCGCCCAGGCCTCGACGCCCGGCTCGTGGAACGACCTGCGCGTCCGCTCCGACAAGGCCTGCATCGCCGCCGCCCAGGAGCTGCGCAACGTCCGCATCACCGCCTATGGCGACACCTTCCAGTCGGTGACCGTCTCCAGCCTAGAAGGCGTCTACAGGCCCAAGCACATGAAGGGCGCGCGCGGCAAAGCCACCTGCGTGTTCGACAAGCGCAGCGGCCGCGCCGAGGTGCAGGAACTGCAGGTCCGCCGCTAGCGACCCGCGTTTTCCCGCTTGCCTGTTCTCGCCCGCCTCGCCTAGGGTGCGCCGCGAGAACAGGAAGGGAACACTCATGTCCGGCATCATTCGCACCGGCATCGGCGGCTGGACGTTCGAGCCCTGGCGGGGGACCTTCTATCCCGACGATCTCAAGCAGAAGGACGAGCTGAAATACGCCTCGTCCAAGCTGACCAGCATCGAGATCAACGGCACCTACTATTCCACCTTCAAGCCCAACAGCTGGCAGAAGTGGCGCGACGAGACGCCGGACGACTTCGTGTTCTCGGTCAAGGCCAGCCGGTTCTGCACCAACCGCCGGGTGCTGTCCGAGAACAACGACTCCATGACGAAGTTCCTGTCCCAGGGGCTGGAGGAGTTGGGCCCCAAGCTCGGCCCCATCAACTGGCAGTTCATGGCCACCAAGAAGTTCGATCCGGTCGACTTCGAGGGCTTCCTGAAGCTGCTGCCCAAGGAGATCGGCGGCCGGCCGGCGCGCCACGCCCTGGAGGTCCGCAGCCCGACCTTCGCCTGCCAGGAATTCTACGACCTGGCCGCCAAGTACGGCGCGGCCATCGTCTACGCCGTCGACGACGAGGAGCCGACCTGGCCCTGCATCGACGAGCCGACCGCCGACTTCACCTACGCCCGGCTGATGTCCAGCAAGGCCGACGAGCCGACGGGCATGAGCTCGGACGAGCTGGGCGCCATCGCCAAGCAGACCCAGGGCTGGGCCCAGCGCGGCGACGTCTTCGCCTACTTCATCGCCGGGGCGAAGGTGCGCAACCCGTCCGCGGCCATGGCGCTGATCGAGAAGCTGAAATAGGCCGAGCCCGGAACGGGGGACACACACTCACCCAACGGCCTCGGCCAACCTGGCAAGGCTTCACCGTGAGTGTGTGTCCCCACCTTCGCGCTACGCTCTCACCGGCTCGCCCACGATCTCCGCTGGACCTTCCAGGCAACCCAGCGCCCGCAGGCTGGCCCCGACCGCCGCGTCCAGCGGCGTGTGCGGGACCTCGCCCAGGAACGCGCGGAGCTTGCGGTCGTCCAGCACCAGCGGCTCGCGCCACAGGTAACGCATCTCGGCCATCTCGCGGAACAGCGGCACGACCGGCGACAGGGCCGCGACCAGCCACCAGGGGAAGCCCATCACCGGCAGCCTCGGCCGGCCGGTCACCCGCCGCACCGACTCCGCCATCTCGCCCCAGCCCAGCAGGTGGCCGCCGAAGTGGAACATCTCGAACGCCCCCAGGCGCTCGGAGCGGTCCAGGATGCGGGCCATGGTCTCGGCCAGGTCCGGCAGATAGGCCCAGGCGTGGGCCACGCCCCGGGTCGCCGGCTCAGTCACCGATTTCACCGGCGCGCCCGGCTTGATCACCATCTGCCCGAACCAGTTGTTGCCGGCGTGGGGTCCGAAGAAGTCGCCGGCCCGGACGATCAGCACCGGCGTCCCGTCGGCCGACGCCGCCTTCAGCCGCCGCTCCATCTCGACCCGGATCCTGCCCTTGCGGGTGGTCGGGGCCTGGGGCGCGGTCTCGTCGACCAGGGGGAAGGTCTCCAGGCCGAAATTGTAGACCGTGCCCGGCAGCAGGATACGCGCCCCCTCGGCCTTGGCCGCGGCGATCGTGTTGTCCAGCATCGGCAGCACCAGCTTGCCCCAGTTGCGATAGCCGGGCGGGTTGGCGGCGTGGACGATCAGCCGGGCGCCCCGGGCGGCGCGGGCCACGTCGGCGGCGACCATGGCGTCGCCGGCTGCCCACTCCAGCCCCGGCCGGGCGGGCATGGGACGGCGGGTCAGACCGCGCACGGTCCAGCCGTGACGGGCCAGGGCGGCGGCGACCTCGCCCCCGATGCCGCCGGCCGCGCCGACCACCAGGGCGATGCAGTGCTTGTTGGAATTCATGTCCGTCTCCCGTTCTGGTGACCGAAAGATCGCTCGCGGCGCCCCAAACGAGAATTGACGAACACTCTTGATCTGCCATGCATAAATGCATGAGCGACCCCGACTGGAGCCTATACCGCGCCTTCCTGGCGGTGATGACCGAGGGCAGCCTGTCGGCCGCCGCCCGGGCCCTGGGCCTGACCCAGCCGACCCTGGGCCGCCAGGTCGCCGAGCTGGAGCGCGGCTTGGGCGTGGCCCTGTTCACCCGCTCGCCCCAGGGCCTGAAGCCCACCGACGCGGCGCTGGACCTCCAGCCCCACGCCCAGGCCATGGCCACGGCGGCCGGCGCCCTGGTGCGCGCGGCGTCGGGGGCCGGCGACACGGGGCGCGGCGTGGTCCGCGTCACCGCCAGCGAGATCATCGGCGCCGAGGCCCTGCCGCCGATCCTGGCCGACTTCCGGCCCAGGCATCCGGGCGTCGCCGTCGAGCTGTCGCTGGACAACCAGCAGCAGGACCTGCTGCGCGGCGCGGCCGACATCGCCGTGCGCATGGTCCGCCCCACCCAGGACGCCCTGGTCGCCCGCCGGCTGGCCGACACCCATCTGGGCCTCTACGCCCACCGCCGCTATCTCGAGGCCGAGGGCGTCCCCGCCACCGTCCACGACCTGAAGGGCCACGCCCTGGTCGGCTTCGACCGCGAAACGCCGTTCCTGCGCGGCCTGATGCAGCGCCTGCCCATCAGCCGCGACGACTTCACCCTGCGGGCCGACAACGACCTGGCCCAGCTGGCCGCCATCCGCGCCGGCTGCGGGGTGGGCTTCATCCAGCACGGCATCGCCCGCCGCGATCCGGCCCTGGTCCCCGTGTGCCCCGGCCAGATCGGCTTCCGCCTGGAGGTCTGGCTGGTCATGCACGAGGACCTGCGCGCCACCCCACGCATGCGCGCCCTGTTCGACCACCTGGCCGAGGGCCTGGCCGCCTTCCTGGCGACGTCGCAGCCGTGAGCGTGGATCACGGACTGGAAGCCGACCACCGAGTCGGGCCACTAAGCCGAAGCTTCGACGTCGGGGGATGAGGATGAGGATTGCGAGTGCTCTGGCCGTGTCGGCCGTCTTGGCGGCCGGAACGGCCGCGGCCCAGGACGCGCCGTCGGCGCCCCTGCCCGCCCAGGTCAAGGCGCTGGAGGGCTGCTGGCGCGGAACGGGCGAGGTGATGGGCAAGCCGGTGACGCTGGAGCTGACGGCCAGGCCGGCCGCCCTGGGCGCGCTGTTCGTGATCGAGACCCGCAGCCAGGCCAAGGCCGACCCCGCCGACCGCTACGCCGCCCACCTGGTGATCGGCGCCAAGGCGCCCAAGGGCGCGTTCCCCGCGATGCTGACCGGCTACTGGGCCGACAGCTTCGGCGGCGACTACACGGCCACCGGCGCCGGCGCGGTCCGCGAGGACGGCTTCGAGCTCTCCTACAGCTATCCGCCCTCCAGCTTCCTGAACCGCTGGACCCTGACGGGCGACAAGCTGGCATGGACGATCACCGCCCGCGAGGGCGACAAGACCCAGGCCTTCGCCAGCTACCAGGCGACGCGCGCGGCGTGCCCGGCCCCTTAAGGACGTCGATGGAAAACATGGTTAACCGAACCTCAACACCGGCGCGCTAGAACCGGCGGCATGCGCCGCGTCCTCGCCCTCCTGCTGATCGCCGCCGCCCTGACCGGGTCGGCCACGGCCCAGACCGCCAGGCCGACGCGCGTGGTCGCCCAGACCTCGGAGGCCGCTCCGGCCCAGGGCGACAGCCCGGCCCTGCCGCCGCCGCTGATCCCGCTGACCGGCGCGTCCCAGGGCCGCGATCCGGATCAGTGCCGGTCGGCCTGTAGCCGCACCTACTTCTTCTGCCGCGCCAATAGCGACGACGACGGCTGTCCCACCCAGTGGATGCAGTGCAAGTCGCGCTGCACGGCCACCTACTCGCCGCGCGCCGCCAACTAGCGTCTTGGGGCTGAGCCAAACCCGCTCGCTGACCTAGAGGCAGTTTGACGCCTCGCATAACGCTGATACGCTCACCTGAACAACGATAAGTCAGGGAGGCCCGCCATGGGCGGCCAAAGAGCGACCCCGGGGCGGCTTCCGAAGGTCTGCATCATCGGCGCGGGCTGCAGCGGCTTCACCACCGCCAAGCGGCTGAAGGACGCCGGCGTCCCCTACGACTGCTTCGAGGCCTCCGACGACATCGGCGGCAACTGGTACTATAAGAACCCCAACGGTCTGTCGGCCTGCTACGAGAGCCTGCACATCGACACCAGCAAATGGCGGCTGGCCTTCGAGGACTTCCCGGTCCCGGCCGACTGGCCCGACTTCCCCCACCACAGCCAGGTCTTCCAGTACTTCAAGGACTACGTGGCCCATTTCGGCCTGCGCGAGACGATCACCTTCAACACCAAGGTGCTGCGCGCCGAACGCACCCAGGCCGGCCTGTGGTCGGTGGCCCTGTCGACCGGCGAGACCCGCCTCTACGACGTGCTGATCGTCGCCAACGGCCACCACTGGGACCCGCGCGTCCCGGAGTATCCGGGCAGCTTCGACGGCCCCGCCTTCCACGCCCACGCCTACAGCGACCCGTTCGACCCGGTCGACATGCGCGGCAAGACCGTCGTGGTGGTGGGCATGGGCAATTCGGCCATGGATATCGCCAGCGAGCTGGCCCAGCGCCCGATCGCCGGCAAGCTGATCGTCTCGGCCCGGCGCGGGGTGTGGGTGTTCCCGAAATACCTGAACGGCAAGCCGTCCGATAAATCGGCCATGCCGCCGTGGATGCCGCGCAAGCTGGGCCTGAAGATCGTCCGCTCGCTGATCCGCAAACACGTGGGCCGGATGGAGGACTACGGCCTGCCCAAGCCCGATCACGAACCGCTGGAGGCCCACCCCTCGGTCAGCGGAGAGTTCCTGACCCGGGCCGGCTGCGGCGACATCACCTTCAAGCCGGCGATCAAGGCGCTGGAGGGCCGCAACGTCCGCTTCGCCGACGACAGCGTCGAGCCCGTGGACGTGATCCTGTTCGCCACCGGCTACAAGATCAGCTTCCCGTTCCTGGCCGACCCGGCCCTGGTCCCCGACGCCGACCACAGGCTGCCGCTGTTCAAGCGGATGATGAAGCCGGGCGTGCCCGACCTCTTCTACATGGGCCTGGCCCAGGCCCTGCCGACCCTGGTCAATTTCGCCGAGCAGCAGTCCAAGCTGGTGGCCGAGTACCTGACCGGCCGCTACGCCCCGCCGCCGAAGGCCGAGATGGAGCGCATCACCGCCAAGGACGAGGAGCGCCACACCGGCCAGTACTACGCCTCGGCCCGCCACACGATCCAGGTCGACTTCGGGGTCTACTGCGCCGACCTCAAGAAGGAGATCGCGGCCGGCGAGAAACGGGCCCGGGCGGCCGGCGGCACCCTGCCGGTCCCGGCGCGCGCGTCGGAATCCTTGCCACTGGCGGCGGAATGAGGCTGAGATCATGACGGGGCGTCATCTGGGCCTCGCCACGAGTCGCGTCCGATGTCGAACATCGCCTACTTCCCCGCCCGTCCGCCCGCCGAGGACAACCGCCCCGGCAAGCGCGAACGCACCAAGGTCGCCAACCGCCAGTCGATCCTCGACGCGGCGCGGGCGGTGTTCGGCGAGCTGGGCTACGAGGCCGCCACGGTGCGCGACATCATCCGCCGCACGGGCTTGGCCTCGGGCACCTTCTACAACTACTACAAGTCCAAGGAAGAGGTGTTCGACGCCCTGGCCGACGACGGCGCGCGGCGCTTCCGGCCGATCCTGCGGGCCGAGTCCGACAAGGCGGCCGACTTCGAAAGTTTCCTGCGCGGCGCGATCCGGGCCTATTTCGACTTCCTGGAAGGCGAGCACGAGAGCTGGCGGGTCAACCGGCCGGCCGGCGAGATCTTCCCCCACGCCCGCGCCACGCCCGAGGTCCAGGCGGTGTTCGACGAGGTCCACGTGGCCCTGGCCAAGGTGCTGGAGCACGACCACGCCCCGGCCGTCGACCTGGACTACTTCGCCGCCGCCTGCATCGCCATCGCCCGCGAGGTCGGCGACAAGATGTTGGAGCGCCGGCCCATCGACGTCGACGGGGCCACCGACTTCGCCGTCCGGATGATCCTGGGCGGCCTGCCCGCCCTGCCTCGACCCTAGAGGCCCCGCCCCTCGAAACACCCGCCCAAACATAAGAACAAGACATAAGAAAGAGCCCGAATGGCCGACCCCGCCGTCCAGAAGTTCATCCTGAAAGCGATGATGTCGCTGCCCAGCCCGATCCTGCGGGCGATGTCGGGCGGCGGAACGGTCTACCGCGGCGGACGCACGCTGGACCCGCGCTTCCAGTTCCTGGCCGCGGCCGCCGCCAAGCTTCCCTCCATGACGACGCTATCGCCGGACGAGGCCCGCGCCGCCAGCGCCCGGGGCCTGGCCGCCATGAGCGGTCCGCCCGAGCCGGGCGTGCGCAACGAGAGCCTGTCCATCGACGGGCCGAACGGACCCGTCAGACTGCGCGCCTATCGTCCGGCCGACCAGGACAGCAGCGCCCCGCTGATCATCTTCGCCCACTTCGGCGGCGGGGTGATCGGCGACCTGGAGACCTGCCACGCCTTCTGCGGGATCCTGGCGCGGACGGCGCGCACGGCGGTGCTGTCGGTCGACTATCGCCTGGCGCCCGACCACCGCTTTCCGACCGGACTGGACGACGTGCTGGCCGCCTTCCGCTGGGGTCGCGACAACGCGGCGCGGTTCGGGGCCCTGCCGGGCGCCGCGGCGATCGGCGGCGACTCGATGGGCGGCAACTTCTCGGCCATCGTCGCCCAGGAGATGAAGCGCCTGGGCGAGGCCCAGCCTGCCCTGCAGCTGCTGATCTATCCCGCCGTCGACGTGGCCAGCGAGACGCCGTCCATGACCACCTACGGCGACGCCTATCCGCTGAGCCGGCCGATCATGGACTGGTTCATGGGCCACTATATGGGCCCCGACGCCGACCCGGCCGATCCGCGCCTGTCGCCGGACAAGACCGCCGACCTGTCGGGCCTGGCCCCGGCCGTGGTGATCACCGCCGGCTTCGATCCCCTGGTCGACCAGGGCGAGGCCTACGCCAAGCGCCTGGTCGCGGCCGGCGTGCCGGTCACCTACCGCTGCTACGACAGCCTGGCCCACGGCTTCACCGCGTTCACGGGTGCGGTCCCGGCGGCCGATGCGGCGTGCCGGGAGATCGCGCGGCTGGTGCGGGCGGCGTTCGACGCGGCCAAGGCCTGATTCCCCACACTCCGCTCATCCCGGCAAAAGCCGGGACCCAAGCTGAATTGGCGGGAAGGCGCATGGCGGCTCGATCGATCACGGCCCATCCTGAAGCTCGGCTTGGGTCCCGGCTTTCGCCGGGATGAGCAGAGATTTTGGAGCTCAAGACGATGCGCGCCCTTGTCGTTGAAAACCTGAGCGAAAACTTCGCCGGCTGCGCGGTCCGGGAGGTCACCACGCCGACGCCTGGTCCGGGCGAGGTGCTGGTCCGCGTGCGCGCCGCCAGCGTCAACTTCCCCGACCTGCTGATGACCCGGGGCGAATACCAGTTCAAACCGCCCCTGCCCTTCACCCCCGGCCTGGACCTGGCCGGCGAGGTCGCGGCGCTTGGAGAAGGCGTCACCGACTGGAAGATCGGCGACGCCGTGGTCGGCGGGGCGCGGCTGGGTGGGTTCGCGGAATACGCCGTGCTGTCGGCGAGCGCGCTGAAGCCCAAGCCGGCCCGCCTGTCGTTCGCCCAGGCCGCCGCCTACGGCGCGGCCTATCTGACCGCCTATGTCGCCCTGGTCCGCCGGGCGCGGCTGGAGCCGGGCGAGTGGGTGCTGGTGCACGGCGCGGCAGGCGGGGTGGGCCTGGCGGCGGTGGACCTGGCCAAGGCCCTGGGCGCGCGGGTGATCGCCGCCTCGGCCTCGGACGACAAGCTGGCGCAGGTCCAGCGCCTCTACGCCCCCGACGCCGTGGTCAACGTGACCGGCGGCTTCAAGGACAAGGTGAAGGCGATCACCGGCGGCCGCGGCGCCGACGTGATCTACGACCCGGTGGGCGGCGACGTCTTCGACGAGAGCGTCCGCTGCATCGCCTTCGACGGCCGGCTGCTGGTGATCGGCTTCACCTCGGGCCGCATCCCGACGGTCTCGGTCAACATGCCGCTGATCAAGGGTTTCTCGGTGATGGGCGTACGGGCCGGCGAGTACGGCCGCCAGTTTCCCGAGAAGGGCCGCGAGAACGCGCGGGCGGTGTGGCGGATGGCTGACGAGGGCGTAATTCGGCCCCATGTGCATGCGGAGCTTGGCCTTGATCACTGGCGCGAAGCCTTCGACCTGCTGGCGAACCGGCAGGTCGTCGGCAAGGCGGTGATCCTCCCCGAAGCTTAGAGCCCTGACCAATCTTGTGATCCAGCATCTTGCCAGAACGAGTCTGATCGGCGCCTTGGCCGCGATCTCGGTCGCCGCGCCCGCCCGAGCGGACGGGCCGCCCACGACCTTGCGGGATGTTCTCATCACATCAGTGGACGATACAAAGATCGGGTCAGGCTATCTGGTCTTTTGGGACAGGGTCGCGGTCGAAACCCGTAGCGGATCGTCGAGGGAGTTGTTCTCGGTCAGCTTCGGCGTCGATCGCCTGCCAAGCCCGGGCCAGCGCTGCGACATTCGCTATCACCTGGGGCGAGAGGGCCTTCTATCCCGTCCACAAGAGACCACGGACGCCGACTGGCTGGTGATGGACAGCTTCGCGTGCGCTACGGCGTCCGATCCACCCACCCCGCCAAGCCCCTGATCCGACTCGTCTTCGTGTCGGACTCATGTTGACAGCGCCCGCCCGTTCCCTTATCCACCGCCCCTCACTCGCGGCGGCCTCGCGGCTATCGCGTCCCACTATTGTATTCGGAGCCACCTCGTGAAGCGGACATTCCAGCCGTCGAAGCTCGTGCGAGCCCGCCGTCACGGCTACCGCGCGCGTATGGCCACCAAGAACGGCCAGAAGATCGTCGCGCGTCGCCGCGCCAAGGGCCGTAAGCGCCTGACGGCCTAACAGCCTTCTCCCGTCTCTCTTCGGCGGGAAACTAGACCATGATGGAAGCCGCCCTTTCCTCGAACCAGGCTCTAGGCCTGCGCCGGAAAGGGCGGCTTTTTTCATGACCGAAGCCCAGCTTCCGCGGTCTCCGAAGATCGAGCGCCTGAAGAAGCGCCCGGACTTCCTGAAGGCCGCCAAGGCCCCCAACCTGGCTCGCGGCGCGGTGTTCCTGCAGATGCGTCCTCGCCACGACGACGACCCGCTGATCCGGGCCGGCTTCACCGCCACCAAGAAGATCGGCGGCTCGGTCGAACGGAATCGCGCAAAAAGACGCCTCCGAGAGGCCGCCCGACTGCTTCTCCCCCTTCATGGCCGCCCGTCTTGCGACTATGTGTTCATCGCCCGCGGCGGAACCGGCCAGCGGCCATGGGGGCGTTTGCTTGACGACGTTAAAACCGCGCTGATAAGCCTCGCCGCCGACCTCGATCGCGCGGGCCCGGGCCAGCCGCCTGCTCCGCACGCCCCCGCCGCGTCCGATTCCTCCGTTTCTGGTTAAGTCCCAACCCATGCAGAACGACACCAACAACAAGAACACGCTGCTGTTTCTCGTCTGCGCGTTCGCGATCCTGATCGGCTACCAGTTCTTCATCCTGGGCCCGCAGCAGAAGAAGCAGGAAGCCGAGCTCCGCGCCAAGAAGGCCGCCGAGGCCCAGGCCGCCCTGCAGCCCGGCATGACCCTGGGCGCCGACGGCCTGCCGCAGCCGCTGAAGCTGTCGCGCGACGCCGCCAAGGCCCAGAGCCCGCGCATCAATGTCGACACCCCGGCCCTCTCGGGCTCGATCGCCCTGAAGGGCGCCCGCATCGACGACCTCTGGCTCAAGCGCTACACCCAGACGTCGGACAAGAATTCGCCGCCGGTCGAGCTGTTCCGCCCCGAGGGCGCCGAGCACGCCTGGTTCGCCGACTTCGGCTGGGCCGGCATGGCCGGCATGACCGGCCTGCCCACGCCCAGCACGGTGTGGACCGCCGCGCCCGGCCAGGTGCTGCGCCCCGACACCCCGGTCGTCCTGACCTACGACAACGGCCAGGGCCTGGTGTTCACCCGCACCATCTCGGTCGACGCCGACGCCATGTTCACCGTGGCCGACAGCGTCCGCAACCAGGGCGGCGCGGCCGTGGCCTTGGCCCCCTACGCCTCGGTCCAGCGCCAGGGCATCCCGACCGAGGGCCCGCACGGCCTGGGCAAGACCCAGATCGTCTACGAGGGCGGCATCGGCGTCCTGGGCGGCATCGACGGCGTCAAGGACGGCAAGTACCTGCTGCAGGACCAGGCCAAGTACCCGAAGTGGAAGAAGGACAAGCCGGTCCAGGACAACCTGGAATCCAAGGGCGGCTGGATCGGCATGACCGACAAGTACTGGCTGGCGGCCCTGGTCCCCGAGCAGTCCGAGACCATCAAGGGCCGCTTCATCGTCAAGCCGGTCGGCGGCGTGGACATCTATGAGTCGGCCTTCACCGGCGCGCCCCAGTCGCTTGCGGCCGGCGCGACCCTGACCAACACCACCCGCCTGTTCGCCGGCGCCAAGACCGTGCCGCTGCTGACCCGCTACGAATACGGCGGCAAACCGGTGGTCTGGTGGCAGTTCTGGAACCGCCCGGCCAGTGTCATCCCCAGCTTCGACAAGGCCGTGGACTGGGGGATGTTCTCGGTCATCACCCGGCCGATCTTCAACATCCTGGAGATCTTCTACAAGCTGGTGGGCAACTTCGGCGTGGCCATCATGCTGCTGACCGTGACCCTGAAGCTGATCCTCTTCCCGCTGGCCGACAAGAGCTACGAGTCGATGGCGAAGATGAAGAAGATCGCCCCCGAGGTCGAGAAGCTGAAGGCCAAGCACAAGGACGATCCGGCGAAACAGCAGCAGGAGATGATGCAGCTGTACGCCAAGGAGAAGATCAACCCGATGATGGGCTGCATCCCCATGCTGGTCCAGATCCCGATCTTCTACTCGCTGTACAAGGTGCTGACGGTGACCATCGAGATGCGGCACGCGCCGTTCTTCGGCTGGATCGTCGACCTGTCGGCGCCGGAACCGACCACCCTGTTCAACCTGTTCGGGGCGATCCACTGGGATCCGGCCACCCTGCCGCTGCTGGGCGCCTCGATCGCCCACCTGGGCGTCTGGCCGCTGCTGTACGGCTTCACCATGTGGCTGACCACGGCGATGAACCCGCCGGCCGGCGACCCGATCCAGCAGAAGATCTTCCAGTTCTTCCCGATCATCTTCACCTTCACCCTGTCGGGCTTCGCCGTGGGCCTGGTGATCTACTGGTGCTGGAGCAACGTGCTGACGATCATCCAGCAGTACATCATCATGCACCGCTACAAGGTCGAGAACCCGATCGACAAGTTCATCGCCAGGCTGCGCGGCAAGACCGTCGAGGCCACCTGATGGACGAACTGGCCTATACCGACGAGGAGATCGAGGCCGCCCGCGTGCTGTTCGCCCAACCGGCGACCTTCATGATGGGCGCGGTCAAGATGGACGGCATGCCGGCTCCCAGCCTGCCGGAAGTGGCCTTCGCGGGCCGCTCCAACGTCGGCAAGTCCAGCCTGATCAACGGGCTGGTCGGGCAGAACCACCTGGCGCGCGCCTCGAACTCGCCGGGGCGCACGCGGGAGGTCAACTTCTTCGTGCTGGCCGAGAAGCTGCGCCTGGTCGACCTGCCGGGCTACGGCTTCGCGCGGGTGTCCAAGAGCATCGCCGACAAGTTCCAGGACCTGGGCCGCGCCTATCTGCGCGGCCGGGTGAACCTCAAGCGCGTCTACCTGCTGATCGACGCCCGTCACGGGCTGAAGGCGGTGGACGCCGAGGCCCTGGACGCGCTCGACATCGCGGCGGTCTCCTACCAGATCGTCCTGACCAAGGCCGACAAGATCAAGCAGGCCGAGCTGGACGCGACGGTCGAGAAGACCCTGAAGGCCATCGCCAAGCGTCCGGCGGCCTTCCCCAAGGTCATGGCCACCTCGTCGGAGAAGGGCTACGGCCTGCCCGAGCTGCGCGCCGAGATCGCCCGCACCTGCCTGAGCTGACCCGGGCGGGCTAGCGGCGAGCCGAGGCCACCACCCAGCGCGCGGCGCCCACCGTGATCGCGTCCTCGACGAGGCCGGTCGGCGTCTGGCCGAACCGGCGCATGGCCCGCATCCGCAGATCGAAGGTGACGAAGGCGGCCACGACGGCCGCCGTCGCGCCCAGGGCCGCGCCCGCCAGGGCCTGTTTGCGCGGCGCCAGCGCCGCGCCGGCCAGGCCGGCGGTGACTAGGCGCGCCAGGAGGCCCGCCGGCACGATACGGTCCGGCGCCGAGGCCAGCTTGTCGCCCCAGAGCTCGCCGCCCGCCAGGAGCTTGGAGCCGGCCGCGACGAGTGGGTCGCCCAGCCAGGACGGCGCGCCGTTGTCGCGCGGCAGCTCGCCACGATGGGCCGCGTCGCTGACCGCGGCGAAGGGCGTGATGGATCGCGCGCCGGCGACCAGTCCGATGAGGAACGAGTGGATCATGTCTCCTCAACCCCTCCGCCGCCGGTTCGATCCCGCTGCGCGCGCCGTCGCCGATTGCTATAGAGTCCGACGCAGGCTAAGAGCCCCGCCCTTTCCCCCCGAAGAACCGCTCATGACCCGTCACGAACTGAAGACCTGGCCCCAGTATTTCGCCGCCGTGCGCTCGGGCAAGAAGCGCTTCGAGATCCGCCGCAACGACCGGGAGTTCGCCGTGGGCGACGTGCTGGTGCTGCGCGAGTTCGATCCGGAGCAGGACGTCTATACCGGCCAGGTCGAGGAGCGGCAGATCACCTTCCTGCTGTCGGAAGAGGACTACGGCGTGATCCACGGCTTCGTGGCCATCGGCTTCGGCGAGGTGGTCCATCACGGCGACCTGCCCACGGACGGCGCCCTGACCGCCGGCCAGTTGGCCCACTGGCACGAGACGGCCTCGAACAACGCCGCCCTGCGCGCCCAGGACGCGCGCCGGGTAGCCCAGAGCTACGCCGCCCCCAACACCGGCCGCGCGGCCATGCCGGTCGCCGCCGACCGCCACAACGCCGTGGCCGAGGCCGCCGAGACCGAAGCCGCCTTCCATGCGGCGGCCGCGAAGATCGTGCGGGGGAAGTAGGGGTCACACGGGACCGGAATCAAAAAGGGGCGGACCAGCCGGTCCGCCCCTTTTTCGTTTCGCTCCGAGGCGTGGCTTAGGCCGCCTGGCTGACCTGGGCCGGGAAGACGTCGTCCATGCGCAGATAGGTGATCAGGCGGCTGTCCAGCGAGATGATCGCCTGGATGAAGCGCAGTTCGTCGGTCCCGAGGTCCGGAGTCGGCTGCAGGTGGTCGCGCGACACGGTGAAGGTCTCGCTGACCGCGTCGACCAGGATGCCGGCCAGGCGGTCCTGGCACTCGACCACGACGATGACGTGGCGGGTCTCCGGGACGGTGACGCCCAGGCCCAGGCGGTTGCGCAGGTCGATGACCGGCATGATCGCGCCACGCAGGTTGATCACGCCCTTCAGGAAGGCCGGGGCGTGCGGGATCGGGGTGGCCGGGGTCCAGCCGCGGATCTCGCGGACCGTCTTCACGTCGATGCAGAACTCCTGCTCGCCGATGCAGAACGAGATCAGCTCCAGGGCGGGTTCGGCGTGGTCGGTCATGGTCGGATCCCGAGGCTCGAAAGGTCTTGCGGCGAAGGCCGAAAGCCGGTTTCGCGTCGTCTGCCACAAGAGCCCGACCGCCGTTTAATAACGGTTAATGCAAAGCTTACCGGGCGGCGTCGAATTGTCGCGCCAAGTCATAAATCCGCTCATCCCGGCGAATGCCGGGACCCAGATGGAATGGTGCGAAAGCCGACGCCAAGAGCGCGGCGCCGCTCCAGTCAGCCACTCAGATTCAGGATCTGGGTCCCGGCATTCGCCGGGATGAGCGGAACACGGATTACGGCTCCGAGGCCCCGATGTCGCCCTCATCGGTCAGGTTGAACTCGTACCAGACGCCGTTCAGCACCCCGAAGGCCAGCGCCAGGCCCAGGCCGAGGATCCAGGTGAAATACCACATCGTCAGGTCTCCTCAGTACAGGGCCGGATCGGTCTTCAGGGCCGCCGTGCTGGTCCGGCCCCACAGCACCTTGAACACCCAGGCGGTGTAGAGCAGCACGACCGGCAGCAGCACGATCACCACCAGCAGCATGATGAACAGGGTCGAGGGGCTGGACGAGGCGTTCCACACCGTCAGGCTGGAATGGGCGTCGATCGTGCTGGGCAGGATGAACGGGAACATCGACAGGCCGACCGTGGCCACGATCCCCGCCGCCGAGGCCGACGAGCCGCCGAACGCCAGGGCCGCGGACCGCCGCCACAGGCCCAGCAGCGCCAGCAGCGCGCCGCCGAAGCCCAGCACCGGCGCGACCAGCATCCAGGGATGGCGGCCGAAATTGTCGAACCAGGCGCCCGGCGCGGCCACCGTGGTCGTGCGCAGCGGATTGGACGGTCCCGCGGGATCGAACGCCCCCTCGATCCGGAAGCCCAGCCGCATGGCCAGGAGGCCTCCGACCAGGAACAGCAGCAGGGAGGCGATCCCCGCCCCGGTCCCGAACCGGCGCGCGCGGTCCTGCACCACGCTGCCGTCCTCGGCCTTCACCCCCAGCCAGGCCGCGCCGTGCAGCACCAGCATGGCCACCGACAGCAGGCCGCAGACGAGGGTGAAGGGCGTGAACAGGCCGAAGAAGGCGCCGTGGTAGGAGGCGCGCAGGTCGCCGTCCAGCTTGAACGGCGCGCCCTGCAGCACGTTGCCGACGGCCACGCCGAACACCAGAACCGGCACGAAGCTGCCGGTGAACAGCGCCCAGTCCCAGGCCGAGCGCCAGCGCGGCTCCGGCCGCTTGGACCGGTACTTGAAGCCGACCGGCCGCAGGATCATCGCCACCAGCACCAGGAAGATGGCCAGGTAGAAGCCCGAGAAGCTGACACCGTAGACCAGCGGCCAGGCCGCGAAGATCGAGGCCCCGCCGGTGATGAACCACACCTGGTTGCCCTCCCAGGTGGCGCCGACGGTGTTGATCACCATGCGGCGTTCCTCGTCGGTCCGGGCGACGAACGGCAGCAGCGCGCCCACGCCCATGTCGAAGCCGTCGGTCAAGGCGAAGGCGATCAGCAGCACGCCCAGCAGGCCCCACCAGATCATTCGCAGGGTCGGATAGTCGATCGGGAGTTCCATGATCCGGTGTCTCCTAAGCCACGGCTTCGCCGGCGGGGGCGGCCGAGCCCGACGGGAAGGCCTCCTGCTCGGCGAAGGGGCCCTTCTTGATGGTCTTCAGGATCAGCCCGACCTCGACCACCGCCAGGGCGCCGTACAGCAGGGTGAAGACCACGATGCTGGTCAGCAGTTGGGGCACGGTCAGGGTGGACGGGGCCAGGAAGGTGGGCAGCACGCCCTCCACCGCCCAGGGCTGGCGTCCCACCTCGGCCAGCACCCAGCCCAGCTCGGTCGAGATCCACGGCAGCGGGATGGCCGCCACCGCGATCATCAGGAACCAGCGGGTGTTCTGCCGGCGCAAGGACACCAGGACGAAGGCCGTGGCGAACAGGGCGATCATCAGGAAGCCGATGCCGGCCATGATCCGGAACGACCAGAACATCACCGGCACGTTGGGCACGGTCTCCCAGGCGGTCTTCTGGATCAGCGCCTTGTCGGCGGTCCGCGGGTCGGCCACGTGGCGCTTGAGCAGCAGGGCGTAGCCCAGGTCGCGGCGATGGGTCTCGAAGACGCCGCGCGCCGTCAGGTCGGTGGGGTTGGCCTTAAGGGTCTCCAGGGCGTCGTAGGCGACCAGGCCGCTCTCGATCCGCGTCTCGGCCTGGGCCACCAGCTCGAAGATGCCGGCCACCGGCCGGTCCAGGCTGCGGGTCGAGATCAGGCCCAGCACATAGGGGATCTTGATCTCGGCGTGGGTCTTTCGCTCCTTCAGGTCGGGGATGCCGAAGGCGGTCAGGCCGGCCGGGGCGGGCTCGGTCTCCCACATGGCCTCCAGGGCGGCCAGCTTCATTTTCTGGTTGTCGGTCAGGGCGTAGCCGCTCTCGTCGCCCAGCACGACCACCGACAGCGACGAGGCCAGGCCGAAGGCGGCGGCCACGGTCAGCGACCGCTTGGCGACGCTGACGAACCGGCCCTTCAGCAGGTAGTAGGCGCTGATCCCCAGCACGAAGACCGCGGCGATGGTGTAGCCGGCGCTGACCGTGTGCACGAATTTGGCCTGGGCCACGGGGTTGAAGACCACCGCCCGGAAGTCGACCACCTCCATCCGCATGGTATCGGGATTGAAGGCCGCGCCGACCGGGTTCTGCATCCAGCCGTTGGCGATCAGGATCCACAGGGCCGACAGGTTGGTGCCCAGGGCCACCAGGAAGGTGACCAGCAGGTGCTGCACGGGCTTGAGCTTGTCCCAGCCGAAGAACATCAGCCCCACGAACGTGGCCTCCAGGAAGAAGGCCATCAGCCCCTCGATCGCCAGCGGGGCCCCGAAGATGTCGCCGACATAGTGCGAGTAGTAGGACCAGTTCATGCCGAACTGGAATTCCATGGTCAGGCCGGTGGCGACGCCGAGCACGAAATTGATGCCGAACAACGTGCCCCAGAACCGCGTCGTGGTGCGCCAGATCGGCCGCTTGGTCATCACATAGACGCTCTCCATGATCACCAGCATGAAGGAGAGGCCCAGGGTCAGGGGCACGAACAGGAAGTGGTAGAGCGCCGTCAGGGCGAACTGCAGACGGGAAAGGTCGACGACGGCGGGATCCATGCAGCGCTCCGGTTGTCGTGGGCGATCGGTCGCGCCACGACTTTCCACCCCTAGACGCGTTCTGGCTAGAACGCTTTGATCAGGATCAAGGACGTTCCCGTTCCCTGCTCCTAACAACGGCCCATGCCCGTCAGTTTCACCGCCGACCTCGACGCCGTCGCGCGGCCCTGGCTGAAGACCCTGAGCAAGTCGGGAGGCGGACGCGCGGCCCGCACCGCGCCGCTGTGGCTGCTGGCCGACGTCCCCGCCGCCATCGCCTTCGCCGCCGGACTGGCCCTGGGCGTCGACGCCCTGCCGCGCGGCCTCCCCGCCGCCGCGCCCTGGCTGGTCCTGATCGCCCTGGCGGCCGCCGCCCGCGGCCTGCTGGCCCGACGCGCCGCCCAGGCCGGGGCCCGCGCCGCCGCCGGGGCAAAGGCCCAGGCGCGCCGGGACGCCGCGGCCTCGGCGCTGGGCGGCCGCATCACCGGCGGCGAGGCCCTGGCCGCCGTGGTCGAGGGTGTCGAGGCCCTGGACGGCCATGTCGCGCGCTTCGAACCCGCCAAGCTGGCCGCCGCCGTCGCGCCCCTGCTGATCATCGCCGCCATCGCCGTGGCCACCCCTTTAGCGGCGGCCATCCTGCTGCTGACCCTGATCCCGTTCGGCCTGGTCATGGCCCTGGCCGGCGGGGCGGCGGCCGAGGAGTCGCGACGGCAGTTCCTGGCCCTGGCCCGGCTGTCGGGCCTGTTCCTGGACCGGGTCCGCGCCCTGCCCGTGGTGCTGGCCTTCCAGGCCGAGGGGACGGTGACCCGCGACCTCGGCGTCGCCGCCGACGACCTGGCGCGGCGGACGATCCGCGTGCTGAGGGTCGCCTTCCTGTCGTCGGGCGCCCTGGAGTTCTTCGCCGCCCTGTCGGTGGCCCTGGTCGCGGTCTATTGCGGCTTCAACCTGCTGCGGCTGCTGCCCTTCCCGGTTCCGGAGCAGCTGGACCTGAAGCGCGCCTTCTTCGCCCTGGCCCTGGCGCCGGAGGTCTACGCCCCGCTGCGCCGCCTGGCCGCCGCCTATCACGACCGCCAGGCCGCCGAGGCCGCCGCCCTGACCCTGGCCGCCCTGCCCGCCCCCGCGCCGCCCCCGCCCGCCGCGACGTTCGCGGCGCCGCCCGCGATCCGCTTCCAGGCGGTGACCGTGGCCTACGCCCCCGACGAGGCCCCGGTGTTCGACGGCTTCGACCTGGACGTCGCCCCGGGCGAGGTGGTGGCTCTGCTGGGCCCCAGCGGCAGCGGCAAGACCACCCTGCTGAACCTTCTGCTGGGCCTGGCGCCCTTGAGCGCGGGCGAGGTGGTCGTCGGCGGGGAGCGCCTGTCGCACCTGGGCTCGATCGCGCCTTCTGTCGCCTGGGCCGGACAGTCGCCCGTGGTGCTGCCCGGGACCCTGGCCGACAACCTGGCCCTGGCCCGCCCCGGCGCGACACGGGACGAGATCGAACGCGCCGCCCGCGCCGTGGGCCTGGACGCCGTGCTCGCCGCTCGCGGCGGCCTGGACGCCCGGCTCGACGAGCGCGGCGGCGGGCTGTCGGGCGGCGAGCGGCGGCGGCTGGGCCTGGCCCGGGCCCTGCTCAAGCCCGCACCGATCCTGCTGCTGGACGAGCCGACCGCCGACCTGGACGCGGCGTCGGAACAGGCCCTGCTGTCGATCCTGGTCGAGGCCGCGAAAGGCCGCACGACCCTGATCGCCACCCATTCCGAGGCCGTCGCCGCCCTCGCCGACCGCGTGGTGCGGCTATGAGCGGCCCCCTCGCCGACCTGATCCGGGAGCAGCGGAAGCGCCACGCGGGCGGGCTGCGCCTGGCCGCGCTCTCGGCCGCGATCGTCGGGGCCGGGTCGGTGCTGCTGCTGGGCCTGTCGGGCTGGTTCCTGACCGGGGCGGCCCTCGCCGGCCTGGCCGGCCTGGCCGCGGCCCAGGCCTTCAACGTGCTGCTGCCCAGCGCCGGCATCCGCCTGCTGGCCATCCTGCGCACGGCCTTCCGCTATCTGGAGCGCCTGTCGGGCCACGCCGCCGCCCTCAAGGCCCTGGCCGCCATCCGTCCCGCGCTCTACGCGTCGTTGGCCGCCGCCCCGCCGGAACAGGCCCTGGCCCTGTCGCGCGGCGAGGCCTCGGCGCGGCTGGTGCAGGACGTCGACGCGGTCGAGACCCGGCTGGTCCGCCTGTCCGCCCCCTGGGGCGCGGCGGCCGCGGTCGCCGCCGGCCTCGCCATGGCCGCCCCGGCCAGCTGGGCGTCGGCCACCGTCGTCGCCCTGTCGGCGGCCGCCACGGTGCTGGGCGTCCGCGCCCTGGCCCTCCGCCTGACCGCCCACAGCGGCCCGGCGATCCAGCAGGCCGCCGGCGACCTCAAGGACGCCCTGGCCGCCTATGCCGCGGCCGCGCCCGAGCTGCGGGCCTACGGCGTCCAGGACCGCGCCGCCGCCGAGATCGCCGCCAAGGGCGCGCGGCTGGACGCCCTCAAGCAGGAGGCGGTGGCGGCCGCCGGCGGGCTGGCGGTGCTGCAGGGCGCGATCCTCGGCCTGGCCGTCGCCCTGGTCCTGGCCTTCGCCCACGACGCCGCCACGCCCCTGGCGGCCATGGCGGGCCTCGCCGCCGCCATGGCCCTGGAAGGCCTGGCCGGGGTCGGCAAGGCCTTCGAACAGGACGCCGGCGCCGACGCCGCGGCGGCGCGGCTGGACGCGGTGCTGGGGCATGCGCCGGGCGCGGCGGACGCTCCGTCCTTTGCGGATCGGCCCAGTCTGGGCTTCGGTGATCTCACCCTCGAACCTGGTTCGCGGCTGGTCCTGACGGGCCCGTCGGGATGCGGCAAGACCACGGTGCTTGAGCGCTTGCTGGGCTTGCGCTCTTCAAACTCCGCTCATCCCGGCGAATGCCGGGACCCAGATGGAATGGCTTTGGGCCTGACGCCAAAGGGCGCTGAGCTACTCCAATCAGCCCCCCCGCCAGAGGATCTGGGTCCCGGCATTCGCCGGGATGAGCGGTTGTTGTGTGCGGGGCAGGAGCCAAGCGCACGCACGCGCGCCGCCTTCGCCCACGCCCCGCAGGACGCGGCGATGATCGCCGGGACGGTCCGCGCCAACCTCGCCCTGGCCGGCGTCCACGCCGACGAGGCCCTGTGGGACGCCTTGGCCGACGCCGCCCTGGAGGCCCGGGTCCGCGCCCTGCCCCGGGGCCTGGATACCTGGATCGGCGAGAACGGCGAGCGGCTGTCGGGCGGCGAGCGGCGGCGCCTTTCCCTGGCCCGCGCCCTGCTGCGCGACGCCCCCTGGCTGCTGCTGGACGAGCCCACCGAGGGACTGGACGCCGCGACCGAGGCCCTGGTCGTCGAACGCCTGGACGCGCGCCTGAAGCGCACCCGCCAGGGCCTGGTCCTGGTCAGCCACCGACCAGCTCCACGCGCCCTGTGCGAACGTGAACTGCCAATCGCGACGACGCGCGCTATAGGGTAGCCGACCTTGCGCAGCGGAGACCGCTATCACGTGATGACCACGGTTTCGGCCGGAACGCTGCACAGCGACCTGCGGCCCCGAGCCTATCTGACGGCCGTGGCCACGGTGCTGGCCTGCGCCCTGATCCAGGAAGCCCTGCCGCCCGGCTTCACCGCCCCCTCGGCCTTCCTGCTGTCGGTGCCGGCCGTGCTGATCAGCGCGGCGGTCGGCGGCCTGGCGCCGGGCCTGTTCGCCACCGTCCTGGCCGCCGGCGCGGTCTGGCTGCTGAAGGTGCGCGGCGTCCCCGACCAGGCGACGGCCCTGGCCAGCCTGGTGTTCGTGATGATCGGCGTCGGCATGTCGATCGGCGGAGGCTGGTTCCACGCCGCCCGGGCCCGCGCCGCCGCCATGACCCATCACCTGCAGTCGATCCTCGATTCGGCGCCCGACGCGGTGATCGTCATCGACCCCGCCGGGACCATGACCTCGTTCAGCCCCGCCGCAGAGCGGCTGTTCGGCTGGACCGCCGCCGAGGCCATCGGCCGGAACGTCAGCCTGCTGATGCCCGAACCCGACCGCGGCGCCCACGACGGCTTCCTGGCCCACTACAGCCGCACGCGCGAGAAGCGGATCATCGGGACCGGCCGGGTGGTGGTGGGCCAGCGCAAGGACGGCTCGACCTTTCCCATGGAGCTTGCCGTGGGCGAGACGCGCGGCGCGCGGCCCTTCTACACCGGCTTCATCCGCGACCTGACCGAGCGCCAGCACACCGAGGCCCGGCTGCGCGACCTGCAGACCGAGCTGGTCCACGTCTCGCGCCTGACCGCCATGGGCGAGATGGCCTCGACCCTGGCCCACGAGCTGAACCAGCCGCTGTCGGCCATCGCCAACCTGCTGACCGGCTCGCGCCGCCTGATCGAGCGCGGCCGCCCCGAGGACCAGGTCAAGGTCCGCGACGCGGTCGACAAGGCCTCGGCCCAGGCCCTGCGGGCCGGCGACGTGATCCACCGCATGCGCGAGTTCGTGCGGCGCGGAGCCAGCGAGCGCGCGCCCGAAAGCCTGTCCAAGGTGGTCGAGGACGCCGCCGCCCTGGCGCTGATCGGCGTGCGCGAGCACCAGGTGACCACCCGCCTGCGGCTCGACCCCGCCGCCGACGACGTCTATGCCGACCGGGTGCAGATCCAGCAGGTGCTGGTGAACCTGATCCGCAACGCCATCGACGCCATGGCCGACTCCCCGCGACGCGAGCTGGGCATTTCGAGCCGGCGGCTCGACAACGGCGCCGTGCAGGTCAGCGTCACCGACACCGGCTCGGGCATCAGCGACGAGTTCCGCGAGCGCCTGTTCCAGCCGTTCATGACCACCAAGGCCGAGGGCATGGGCGTGGGCCTGTCGATCTCGCGCTCGATCATCGAGGCGCACGGCGGGCGTATCTGGGCCGATCCGAACCCGAAGGGCGGGACCGTGTTCCACTTCATCCTGCCGCCGCGCAGGCCGGACGACGCAGAAACTGGGGATGTGACCGATGACTGAAGCCGTGGTCCACGTGGTCGATGACGACGAGAGCGCCCGCGAATCCCTGGCCTTCCTGCTGGAGGCCGCCGACTTCGAAGTGGTCAGCCACGCCTCGGCCCTGGCCCTGCTGGACGCCCTGCCGCTGGACGGGGCCGGGTGCGTGATCACCGACATGCGCATGCCCGACATGACCGGGCTGGAGCTGGTGCGCGAGCTGAACACCCGCGGCTGTCGCGTGCCGATCATCATGATCACCGGCCACGGCGACATCCCCCTGGCGGTCGAGGCCATGCGGGCCGGGGTGGTCGACTTCATCGAGAAGCCGTTCGGCGAAAGCCGGATGATCGACGCCCTGAACCGCGCCCTGGAGGCCGGCCCCAAACCCGCCGCGCCCCAGGCCTCCGACGAGGCGGCGGTCGTGCGCCAGCGGCTGGAGACCCTGTCGGAACGCGAGCGCCAGGTGCTGGACGGCGTCGTCGACGGCCAGCCCAACAAGGTGATCGCCCGCGAGCTTGGCATCAGTCCGCGTACGGTCGAGATCTACCGCGCCAAGCTGATGGCCAAGATGCACGCCGACAACCTGGCGGCCCTCGTGCGCATGACCCTGTCCTCGCGGCGCGGCTAGGTAGTCCCCCTTAGGCGGAGGTCCCGACTGTACCGCTTGGCTCCGGCGACGGAGATTGGGCGGGCGATCAGATTGGGGAATTCGCCATGTTGTCCGTGATCCAGGCCCCCGCCACCACGCCCGTCCGCCAGCCGGCGGCGATCGTGCTGGACGGCCTGCACCTGAGCTTCGACCCGGGCGAGACGATCTTCGACGAAGGCCAGCCGGCCGACCGGGTCTACCAGCTGATCTCGGGCAGCGTGCGCACCTGCCGCATCCTGCGCGACGGCCGGCGGCAGATCGAAGCCTTTCACTTTCCCGGTGACGTGTTCGGCTTGGAGAGCGGCGAGGCCTATCGCGCGGCCGCCCAGACCCTGAGCCCGGCCCTTGTGCGGGTCATGCCCCGGACGGCGCTGGAGGCCCTGGCCCGCGAGCGCGGCGATGTGGCCCGCCGGCTGCTGGAACTGGCCACCGAGAGCCTGCGCCGCTGCCAGGACCACGTGCTGATGCTGGGCCGGCGCACCGCGTGCGAGCGCGTCGCCGCCCTGCTGCTGGACCTGGCCGAACGCACCGGCGCCCACGCCCTGCTGGACGTGCCCATGACCCGCCAGGACATGGCCGACTATCTGGGCCTGACCATCGAGACCGTGTCGCGCACCTTCACCCAGTTCCAGCACGACGGCCTGATCGCCCTGCCGACGACGCGCAAGGTGCTGCTGCGCGACCGCGAGGCGCTGGAAGCGATGGTGGACTGAGGCGTTTCCGACCTCGCCCTTACCTTTCAGCCGTCATTCCGGGCCTTGTGCCCGGAACCCCTCGTACAGCTCGCAAGTGAAGCGCAAGCGGACCGCCAGCGGTCCGCCCCTCCCGCACCTGCGGCGGACAAAGGGGTTCCGGGCACAAGGCCCGGAATGACGGCGTGAAATATATGGACGTCAGCTGGAGCTGACGTTCATCCACACCGACGCCGTCTCGCCGGGGGCCAGGACCTTGATCCCGCTGTCCTGGCCGTTGAACGGGTCGGGGCGGTTGGCGACCGGTTCGGCGCAGACGAAGTCGGCGCCCGGCGGCGAATAGACGTGCAGCCAGCGGCAGTCGGGCGAAGCCGTCAGGGTGGTGCTGGCCCCGCCCGGCGCCGACAGGGTCGCGACGCCGTTCCAGCCCGTGTAGCAGTTGTCGATCAGTTCGGAGACCGCCGTCGGCGCGCCGGCCGCCCAGTCCGAGCGCCAGAGGCCTTCCACTCGAGTGGTCGGCAGGCAGTCGTCGTCGATCAGCCAGACGCCAGTCACCCCGGCCTGCAGCCGCTCGCCGTCGCGGGCGGGGAAATAGGGGTGGAAGCCCAGGCCCACGGGCATCGGCTCGGCCCCGGTGTTGGTCACCGTCAGGTCCTGCCGCAGGCCATGGTCGCCCAGGACGAAGCGCTGCTCGGCGCGCCAGGCCCAGGGCCATTCGCCCGGGGCGTGGTCGAAGGCCAGCACCGCCTCGGTCTCGCTCGCCGACACGACGGTCCACGCCCCGCGCCAGGCCTGGCCGTGCAGGGCGTGCGGGTGGTCGCCAAGGTTCGGGGCCAGGGCCACGTCGTGGCCGCCGAAGCTGAACCGCCCGTCGCGGATGCGGTTGCAGAACGGGACCAGGGCGAAGTTGCCGGTGTCCAGCACCTCGCGCGTCCCCGCCGGCGCCGGGCGCAGCACGTCGCGGCCGTCCCAGGTGAACCGGACCACAGAGCCACCGAGGGCGGGCAGGAGCTCGACGCGGGCGCGGGCGGTCTGCAGGACGACGGGGGCGACGTTCATTGGGAAGCCTCTTGGCGAAAGCGGAACGCGGCCTGCCTACGCATATCGCCCAGTCGAAACAAGCGCCCTTCCCCGACGGCGCCCTCTAGGCGCGGCGAGACCCGCGTCGCATCATCCGCGAAACTTAAGGCGGAGCGGATGAACAGACCCCTGGACGGCGTGCGCATCGTGGCGGTCGAGCAGTACGCCGCCGGTCCCTACGGCACCCAGCTGCTCAGCGAGCTGGGCGCCCAGGTGATCAAGATCGAGGCCCCGTCCCTGGGCGGCGACATCAGCCGCGGCCTGGGCCCCTATTTCCTGGGCGACCCTTCCTCTGGGGGCGACAGCCAGTTCTTCCAGACCTTCTCGCGCGGCAAGCAGTCGGTGGCCCTGGAGATCAAGACCCCCGAAGGCCGCGCCGACTTCGAACGCCTGGTCGCCGGCGCCGACGCCGTGGTCAACAACCTGCGCGGCGACCAGCCGGAGAAGCTGGCGATCCGCCACGAGGACCTGAAGGCGATCAATCCCGCTATCGTCTGCGCCCATCTGTCCGCCTACGGACGGGGCAACAGCCGCGAGGCCTGGCCGGGTTACGACTATCTGATGCAGGCCGAGGCCGGCTTCATGACCCTGACCGGCGAGCCCGACGGGCCGCCGGTGCGGTTCGGCCTGTCGATGGTCGACTTCATGACCGGCTCGGTGTTCGCCCTGGGGATCGTCTCGGCGATCCTGAAGGCGCGGGCCGGCGGCGAGGGCTGCGACGTCGACGTGTCGCTGTTCGACGTGGCCCTGCACCAGACCTCCTACCCGGCGGTGTGGGCGATGAACGAGGGCCACCAGGTGGGCCGGCCGCCGCGCGGGGCGCACCCGTCGATCAGCCCGTCCCAGCGGGTGAAGACCAAGGACGGCTGGGGCATGCTGATGTGCCAGACCCAGCGGTTCTGGGAGGTGTGGTGCGACCTGATCGGCCGGCCCGAACTGAAGGCCGATCCGCGCTTCGCCGACATGCCGGCCCGCCGCGCCAACCTGGACGCCCTGACCCCGATCGTCGACGCGGTCATGGAGCAGCGGACCGGCGCCGAGTGGATGGCGTTCCTGGGCGGCCGCGTGCCGTTCTCGCCGATCGCCGACCTGGCCGATGCGCTGGACAATCCGTTCGTCCGCGAGGTGGGCATGCGCGACCACATCGACCATCCGGACCGGCCCCAGGGCCTGGAGATGCTGGCCTGCCCGATCAAGGTCGACGGCCGCCGGATGCCCGCCGCCCGCGCCCCGGCGCTGGGCGAGCACAACGACCTGCTGCTGGCCCCCAAGATCGCGGGGAGCGGCCGATGAAGCTCGACGGCGTCAAGGTCCTGGACCTTTCCCTGTTCCTGCCGGGGCCGATGCTGACCCTGATGATGGCCGACCACGGGGCCGACGTGATCAAGGTCGAACCGGTCGGCGAGGGCGAGCCCAGCCGCCACATCGGCCTGTCGACGGGCGGCCAGACGGTCTGGTTCCGCAACACCCATCGCGGCAAGCGCTCGGTGCAACTGGACCTGAAGAGCGCCGAGGGCCAGGCCGCGTTCTGGGCGCTGGCGGCCGAGGCCGACGTGCTGGTCGAGGCCTTCCGGCCCGGCGTGGTCGACCGGCTGGGCGTGGGCTACGAGGCGGTGAAGGCGGTCAATCCGGGGATCGTCTACTGCTCGATCAGCGCCTTCGGCCAGGAGGGCCCCTATCGCGACCGCCCGGCCCACGACCTGGCCGTCGAGGCCCTGGCCGGGCTGGTGGCGCTGAACGAGGGCCAGGACGGCAAGCCGGCCATGCCTGGCCTGATGGCCGCCGACGCCCTGGCCAGCCTGACCGCCCTCTCCGGCGTGCTGATGGCCCTGCTTCGGCGGGAGAAGACCGGCCGGGGCGACCACCTGGACGTCGCCATGCTGGACAGCCTGATGGCCTGGACGCCCAACGCCACCGGCCCGGTGTTCGCCGAGGGCCGCGCCAACGTCCCCAAGGCCGAGCGCTCGTGGGGCGGGGCGGCGATGTTCAATCTCTACGAATGCGCCGACGGGAAGTGGATCGTGCTGGGCGGCTCGGAGGTGAAGTTCGCGGCGAACCTGCTGGAGGCGCTGGAGCGGAGCGACCTGCTGGACTATGCGCGCCTGCCGCCGGGGCCGGGCCAGGAACCGCTGCGGGCCTTTTTCCGCGAGACGTTCCGCACACGGACGCAGGGCGAATGGGTGACCTGGTTCGAGGGCCGCGACGTGTGCTTCGCGCCGGTGCGGTCGTTGAAGGATGCCTTCGACGATCCGGCCGTGTCGGCGCGGGGGATGATCTCGCGCGACGCCGAGGGGAACGCCGTGGTGGGGACGCCGATCCAGTTCCGGGAGGAGCCGGGGCGGGTGGAGCCGAGGGCGCCGGGGCTGGATGAACATCGCGGCGAGGGGTGGCGCGCCTAGGCGTAGGATCGCACCCACTTGCCCCCTACGGACCGCTTCGCGGTCGTCTTCCCCCATAGGGGGAAGAGCGCTCCAGCGCGAAGGCTCCGCCCCCTACGGGGGCGGACAGGCGACGAAGTCGCCAGGTGGGGGCAAGTGTTCGCCGGCAGAGCCGCTGCGCCCTACCGCGCCGCCGCCACCACCTTCACCGCCGGCGCGTTCTCCCAGCCCCCGCCGAGCGCCAGGAACAGGTTCACCTGATCCGCCGCCAGCGCCCCGTCCGAGGCCGCCAACGCGGCCTCGGCGGAAGCGAGCGTCCGCTGGGCGTCGAGGCCCGTCAGGTAGGGGCTCTTGCCGGCGCGGTACAGCGTCTGGGCCTGGGCCTCGGCCGTCGCGGCCTCGTCCCGCGCCGATCTCAGGGCCGCGTTGCGATCCAGTTCGTGGGCGTAGACGGTGAGGCTGGTCTCGGTCTCGCGCAGGGCGTTCAGCACCGTGCCGTCGAACCGCGCCAGGGCCGCGTCGGCCCCGGCCTCGGCGCCGCGGATGCGGGCGTGCTCCCCTTCGCCCGGCAGGGTCCAGCTGATCAGCGAGGTCAGGCCCCAGCGGTTGGCGGGCGCCGTGCCGATGTCGGCCAGCAGACCCGTCGAGCCGCCGCCCAGGCCGAACGAGACGCTGGGATAGAGGGCCGCCGTCGCCACCCCGATCCGCGCCGTGGCCCCGGCCAGGCCGCGCTCGGCCGCGCGGACGTCGGGCCGGCGCTTGAGCAGGGCCGCGCCGTCGCCGACCGGCAGGGGCTGGGACAGCTTGGGCGGGCTGACGCAGGCCTCGACCTCGCGCGGGAACTGAGCCGGCGTCTTGCCGGTCAGGGTCGCCAGCCGATAGAGCGCCGCGCGGCGGCGGCTCTCGAACGTGGGCAGGGCGGCGCGCGACAGGTCCAGCTGGGCCTTGGCGCGGGTGACGTCCAGGCTGGTCCCGCGACCGGCGGCGACCAGCTTGCCGGTGACCTCCAGCGAGCGGGTCTGCAGGTCCACCGTGCGCTGGGCGACGGCCAGCTCGTGGCCGCTGGAGCAGGCCTCGACATAGGCCCGAGCGACGTCGGCGGCGACGCTGACCCGCGCCAGGTCCAGGGCCGCCTGCCCCGCCTCGGCGTCGGCGTGGGCGGCTTCCGAGGCGCGCTTGATCCGCCCCACCAGGTCGACCTGGTAGGAGACCTTCACGCCGACGTCGGCCAGGTTCTCGACCGGGAGTTGCTCGGCCAGCAGGAACTGCTCGCCCGACTCCCGCGAGTGGGCGGCGGCGGCCGAGGCGGAGGCCGAGAAGCCGCCGGCGTCGTCGGCCTCGGCGGCCACGGCGTGGGCCCGGGCCAGGTTGGCGGCGGCGACCCGCAGGTCGGTGTTGGCGGTCAGAGCCTCCTGCACCAGCCCGTTCAGGACCGGATCGTCATAGAGCTTCCACCAGCCCTCGGGCACGGGGGCCTGGCTGACCGCGGGGTTGGCGCTCCCGAGGAAGGCGCCCTGGGCCGAAGGCGCATTGACCTTGGCGGCAGTAGGGACCTTGTAGTCGGGGCCGACCGTCGTGCAGGCCGCCACGGCCGACAGCGAGGCGGCGGCGATCAGGATACGCATGACGCGCTTTTGCGGGCTCATCGGCCGGCTCCCGTCGCCACACCGCGCCCGTCCGCCTGGAGGACCGCCACCGTGGCCGTGCGGCCGGCGATCAACCGCAGGTCGGCCGGGGTCTGGTCCAGGGCCACCCGCACCGGCACCCGCTGGGCCAGGCGCACCCAGCTGAAGGTCGGGTTGACGTTGGGCAGCAGGTTGGCGCCGGCCACCCGGTCGCGGTCCTCAATGCCGGCGGCGATCGACTGGATGTGGCCCTTCAGCGGTTGGGCCTCGCCCATCACCCGGACGCTGACCGGCATGCCGATCCTCAGGCCCGACAGCTTGGTTTCTTCAAAATAGCCCTCGACCCGGAACGAGCGGCTGTCGATCAGGGCCAGGACCGGCTTGCCGGCCGTGACATAGTCGCCGGTGCGCAGGGTCAGGTCCGACAGGAAGCCGTCGGTGGGGGCGTAGACCACGGTGCGCTCGAGATTGAGCTTGGCGACGTCGCGGGCCGCGTCGGCCTGGGCCAGGGCGGCCTGCGCCTGTTCGACCTTGGAGGCGCTCTGCTCGGTGCTCTCGGCCGCGACCAGCTCGCCCAGGGTCCGGTTGCGGACCAGTTCGCGGCGGGCCTGGGCCAGGGTGGCCCGGGCGGCGGCGACGTTGGCGTCGGCCTGGCGCAGGGCCAGGGCGTAGCGCTCGCGGTCGACATAGAACAGCGGCTGGCCGGCCTTGACGGTCTGGTCGTTGACGGCCTCGACCTTGGTCACCAGGCCCGAGACGTCGGGGGCCACCTGGACCACGTCGGCGCGGACGCGGCCGTCGCGGGTCCACGGATCGACCTGGTAGTGGGTCCACAGGGCTCGCCCGCCGACCACGGCGGCGGCGACGACGGCGGCGGTGACGGCGAAACGGGCGCCGGTCAGCAGGACGGTTTTCAGCTTGGACATGGTCAGAGATCGATCGGCAGGGGGGCCGCGATGACCGCGGCCCAGAGGATGACGAACAGGGCGGTGTCGAACAGCGCCGGATGCCAGACGAAGCGGTAGGCGCCGGCCCACGACAGCACCCGCCGCAGCACGAAGGCGGCGGCCAGGGCGATCAGGGCCGAGACGAGGACGGAAGACAGCAGGACGCCGTCGAGGTTGATCTCGCCGATCATCGGGCGGGCTCCATGACGAGGTTCGGCGCGGGGGCGTCGGGGAACAGGTTGCGGCGCAGGCCGACCAGGCCGGTCACGCCCTGCACCTGGGCGTCGGACGTCGCGCCGGCCACGTCGCGCAGGGCGGCGTCCAGGCTCATCAGCAGGTCGGCGTCGGGCGGCGGGGTCCGGCCGGCGGCCAGGGCGGCGAAGCGCTCGCCCACCCCGTCCAGGGCGGCGTCGAGGCTGGCGCGGTCGAGGTCGGGCCGCGCGGCCTGGACGGCCACCAGGTTCATGCCCACCCGCAGGTCGCGCAGGGCGTCGACGCCGACCAGGTCCCCCCGCGAGCCGGTCTCGGCCAGCTTGGGGGTGAGCAGGCCCAGGCGGTCGACCAGCACGCCGGCGAAGGCGGTGGGCTCGGGCGCGGCGTTCGCCCGGGCCAGACGGGCCAGGCCCGTCCAGGTGCGGCCCAAGAGGCGGCGGGCGCTGGCGTCGGCGCCCATCGAGCGCAGGCCGGCCGTGACCATGATCGCCGCCAGCAGGCCGACGAACTGGCCGAGATTGCCATTCAGGAAGCTCGCGAAGTCGGCGCTGAAGCTCTCCTGCAGAGCCATGGCGTTGGCGAAGCCCATGATCACCGCCAGGGCCGCGCCCATGGTCTTGGGATTGGGGATGTAGAGGCCCAGGAACACCAGCGGCGGGGCCATCACCGCCAGCAGCAGCGGGAAGCCGTCGATCGCCGGCAGCACGGCGAACATGTAGAGCGCGGCCAGCGGCAGGGAGAGCAGCGAGAACAGGCCGAAGTTCTTGATGGCCGGCACGGGGTCGTCCATGGCCGCGAAGAAGCAGCAGAACACCGCCCCCATGACCGGTGCCGCCGCGCCGTCGCCCCAGCCCAGGCCGATCCAGGCCGCGCACGACAGCAGGATGGCGATCACCGCCGCCCCGCCCGACAGCAGGGCCAGGGGCAGGTCGGCGTGCAGCTTGCGGCGGCCGGCCGTGGCGGCGGCCGCCTCCAGGGCCGGCGACAACGGGGCGTCGGGGTCGCACAGCCGGACCATCAAGGCGTGGGCCTCGCCCAGGGCCCGGACGGCCTCGGAAAGGCGGACCAGCAGGCTCTCGATCAGCAGGCCCGACCAGTCGGCGTCGCGCCGCGCGCCGGCCAGGGCGTCCAGGCGCTCGACCAGGGCCAGGCCCGGCTCGCGCGGGGCGCCGGCCTCGATCCAGGCGGCGACGGCGTCCAGCGCCTCGCGCACGACGGCGTCTGAAACGTCCTTCAGCGCCTCCATGCGGTCGGCCAGGCCCGACAGCAGCGGGATCAGCAGCAGCATGCGGTCGTGGAAGGCCCGCACCGCGCCGGTGGTCTCGCGCAGCCGCGAGGTGTCGAACGGCAGGTGCACGGCCAGCAGATGGATCTCGCTGGCGGCGGCGGCCAGGTGGCGGCGGTCGCGGACCAGGGCGTCGGCGCCCTGCCCCTTCAGCACGTCCAGCGCCCAGCGGTCGGCCTCGCCCAGCCAGGCGGCCAGGCGCTGGCGCAGCACGGTCCCGACCGGACGCGGGAAGACCAGGCTATGGACCAGGGTTGCGCAGAGGATGCCCAGGCCGATCTCGATCACCCGCGAGACGGCGACCTCGAAGATGCCGCCCGGCTGGTTCACGCTGGGAAAGCCGATGATCGCGGCCGTGTAGCCGGCCAGCATCAGGATGTAGGAGCGCGGCGTGCGGTCCAGCAGCGACACGGTCAGGCAACCGCCGACCCACAGGGCCATGGCCAGGCACAGCAGGACAGGCGCGTTGACCAGGTTGGGCACCATGGCCACGGCGGCGGCCGCGCCCAGCAGGGTGCCCAGCAGGCGGTAGACGGCCTTGGAGCGCACGGCCCCGGCCAGCGGCTGGCTGACGATATAGGCGGTCGTCATCGCCCAGTACGGCCGGGGAAGGCCTAGGGCGAAACCGATGTAGAGGGCGAGCATGGCCGCCGCGAAACTGTTCACCGAGAACAGCAGCGTCCATCTGTCGAACTTGGGCATGGCGGAGCGGCCTCAGCCCTCCTGCCGGTGGGCGGCGTCGAGGGCCGCCTCGAAGATCGCGAAGGTGCGCACCGTGGCGGCCAGGTCCTCGGCGCTGACCCCGGCCAGCAGGCGCGTGCGCACCTCCTGGACGGCGTCCTCGACGATCACGGCCAGGGCGTCGCCCTCCGGCGTCAGGTGCAGGGTCTTGGCGCGGCCGTCCTTGGGGTCGTCGCGACGCTCGACCAGGCCGGCGGCGCATAGCTGGTCGAGGATGCGGACCAGGGACGGCCCCTCCACCCCCAACTCCTCGGCCAGGTGGCCCTGGCGCATGCCGCCGCCCGAGCGGGCGATGTGCAGCACCGGCAGGGCGCGGGCGTCCGACAGGTCGTGCTCGGCCAGTGCGCGGTTGACCTCGCGCCGGTAGATCCGGGCCAGGCGCAGCAGCGAGCCGGTGAAGGCGCGTTCGTCGAGAAGGCGGGGCGTGAGGGCCATGGGACTCTAGATAGGTAGCTTGCTATCGATATTAGATAGCATCCTATCTAGATTATGACAAGGCTGTCAGTGAACAGTGGCGCTCGCGGCCGACGCGAGGCACAACAGCGGGGTCGAACCGTCGGAAACCAGGAGCGCCGCCGTGAACCCCACCTCCCCGATGACCCGCCGCGGCGCGGCCGCCGCGATGCTGGCGCTCGCCGCCGCGCCGAGCCTGGCGCGCGCCGCGATGCAGACCTTCCCCGTGGTCGGCCGGGTCGAGCGCCTGGACCCGGCCCTGGACGCCCTGATCGACGCCGACGCCGTGGTCGAGCAGGTGCTGGACGGCTTCACCTGGAGCGAGGGGCCTGTCTGGGTCGGGGGCAAGGACGGCTTCCTGCTGGTCTCCGACGTGCCGGCCAACAAGATCCTGCGCTGGAGCCCGGCGGGCGGCGGCGCGGTCTGGCTGACGCCCTCGGGCTATGCCGGCCCCGAGACCAACAGCCTGCGCGAGGCCGGTTCGAACGGCCTGATCCTGGCGCGCGGCGGCCTGGTGATCGGCGACAGCGGCAACCGCTGCGTCTCGCGCATCGACCTGAAGACCCAGAAGAAGACGGTGCTGGCCTCGAGCTTCGAGGGCAAGCGCTTCAACAGCCCCAACGACCTGGTCCTGGCCCGCGACGGCGCGATCTATTTCACCGATCCGCCGTGGGGCCTGAAGGGCGACTGGACCTCGCCCTACCGCCAGACCGACTATTCGGGCGTCTATCGCCTGGGGACTGACAATGTCGTGACGATGATCGACCGGACGATCGAGCCCAACGGCATCGGCCTGTCGCCCGACGGCAGGACCCTCTACGCCACCGACCGCAAGTCCGGCTGGGTGGCCTGGGACCTGGACGCCAAGGGCGCGCCCACGGCCCGCCGGCAGTTCGTCGACCGCGCGGCCAGCGGCATCGACGGCGGCGACGGCCTGAAGGTCGACAGGGGCGGCAACCTCTGGGCGTCCAGCAAGGACGGGATCTCGATCTTCACCCCGGCCGGCAAGCGGATCGGGATCATCCGGGCCGACGACGTGATCTCCAACTGCGAGCTGGCCGCCGACGGCCATCTCTACATGTCGTCCAACCACCGCGTGATCCGGGTCAAGGTGAAGGCCCGGAAGCTGGCGTTCTGACGGGGCGCGCGGCGGAGCCCGGCGAAGCTCCGGACAAACCCCGCGCCCCGCTAATGTAAAATCCCGACGGGAATTGAGAATTCTCCCGATTGGTTCATGGCCCCTCCACGCTCAGCTTGACGGGTACAAGCGGAGACACGCCATGCCCCGATCGTCCACGAAGACCGGCTTCCTGACGACGGGGGCGGCGATCGGCGCGGCCTTCCTCGCCATGGCCTCGTCCGCCCATGCCCAATCGGTGGACGATCGCTACTGGCTGCAGGTGCAGGCCTTCTGGCCCGACATCGACACCACGGTCGAGGTGTCCAACACCGCCGGCACCCGGGGCACGCAGATCGACCTGGAATCCGACCTGAAACTGAGCGACCGCAAGTCCCTTCCCGCCCTCTTCGGCGGGGCCAGGATCGGCGATCGCTGGACGGTGATCGGCGAATACTACGCCCTCAACCGCAACGCCTCGACCTCCGCCAACCGCGATCTCACCTTCGACGACGTCACCTTCCCGGCGGGCGTGACCATCGACAGCGAATTCAAGACCGATGTCTATCGGGTGGCGGTCGGCTATTCCTTCGTCAAGAACGACAAGGCCGACCTGGGCGTCGTGGTCGGTCTGCACGTCACCCAGTTCACGGTCGGGCTGAAGGGCCAGGGCCATGTGGGCGGGGCCGCGCTCTCGACCGAGAACCGCAAGCGCGACGCCCTGGCGCCCTTGCCGACGGTCGGCCTCTACGGGATCTATCAGGCCACGCCCAAGATCACGCTGAACGGGCGAGCCGACTACCTGTCGCTCAAGGTCTCGGACTATGACGGCCGCCTGGTCAACCTCCAGGCCAGCGCCGCCTATCGCGTCTGGAAGAACGTCGACATCGGCGTCATGTACCGGTACGTCGACTACAATCTCGGCATCGAGAAGGACCGCTGGAACGGCGAGGTGTCCTACACCTTCAAGGGTCCGGCCCTCTTCGCCCAGGTCGCCTTCTAGCGCGTCGGATCGGTCATCGACGGCGGATCGCTGGCCGGGAAGCTTTCGTCCAGCGCCTCGTCCAGCCGCGCCTCGCGCTCGGTCCGCAGCCGCTCGTTCAGCGCCACGCTGGCCTCCATCCGCGCCAGCTGCTCGGGCGTCGCCGGGCCCTGGTGGCGCGCCTTCCACTCGGCCTGAGGCATGCCGTAGACCGCTTCGCGGGCCTGGTCCTTGCTCAGCGCCCCCTCCGACGCCTCGCTGACCCAGTCGCCCAGGCAGTTGCGGCAGAACCCCGCCGCGCCCATCAGGTCGACGTTCTGGACATCGGTGCGCAGGCGCAGATGCTCGACCAGCCGATGGAAGGCGGCGGCGGCGAGACGGTCGTCGATGGGATGGGTCATGGTCGTTTGCTCGGATTCGTCCTGAGCTTCATTTGGCCGCTCAGGACCCGAACGGCAACACCGCCGCCGACACGGACATGCCGGGCGCGGTCCTCATCGCTCGTACCCGACGGTTCCGGGAATGGGCGTGGTTCGGCTGTGCTCGCCCAGGGGGCGGTCCGCCGGCCCGTTCGCCGACCCTTCGACGAGCACCGGCGGGCCGACGGGCGCGGGCGGCTGCTCCAGGGACACCGACCCGGCCTTCGAGGCGAAGGCGCGGTCCACGACGCCGACCAGGCCCTCCCACGGCACGGCCCCGTCCGATTTCACGGCGCGCAGATGGGCGGACGGGTCATAGAGCGGCGCGCCCTGCGTCAGCGCGCGCAGCTCGAGGCGACCGGTCTGGCGCAGCAGGGCCGCCTCGGCGACATAGGCGTCCCGCCGCGACCCGAGCAGGGCCAGCTGCGCCTCGCGCAGGTTCTGTTCCGCCACCAGCACGTCCAGGGTCGAGCGCTGGCCGACCCGGAACTCTTCGCTCATGCCGTCGAAGGCGATCTGGGCGGCGGCGACCTGGGCCAGCTGGACCTTGATGTTGGCGCGCCCGGCGGCGGCCTGGTTCCAGGCCGAGAGCACGTTCTGGATCACCTGGCGCCGCGCCGCCTCCAGGCGCAGCCGGTCCGCGCCGTTGCGGTTCAGCGCCTCGTGGTAGCCGGCCTGGTAGGCTCCCCCCGCATAGAGGGGCTTGGTGATGGAGATCGACGCCGTCCAGGCCACGTCCTGGTCCTGGGCGTAGAACGGCGCCAGCTCGCCGGTGGAGCCGTAGCTCGTGCGCGCCGAGACCGCGAGCCGGCCGGCGCTCTTGGCCAGGTCGGCCTGGCGGCGGCTCTGCTGCTCGGTGAGCTTGGCCTGGGCCAAGTCCGGATTGTCCGCCTCGGCCAGGTCGAAGGCGGTCTCCAGCTGGTCCGGCAAGAACGGCAGCTGCGGCTCGGGCGCCAGCTCGCCGGGCCCATCGCCGACCAGGGCGGCGTAGTTCGCCCGGCTGGCCTGCAGCTGGACCTGCGCCAGCGTGATCTGCGTCCTGACCGCTTCCAGCTGGGCCTGGGCCTGGGCGACGTCGGTGCGCGTGACCTCCCCGGCCTCCTGGCGGGCCCGGACGATGTCCAGCTGGCGCTCCAACGCCGCCAGGTTGGCGCGACGGACGGCCAGGCTCTCCAGGTCGCGGCGGACGTCGGCATAGGCGGCGATGACCTGCAGGATCAGATCCCCCTCGGCCCCGCGCAGCGCCTCGCGGCCGGCGCGGATCCGCAAGGCGGCCAGATCGACCGCCCCGCTGGCCTGGCCGCCGCTGTAGAGCGGCTGCTCGATGACGATCTTGGCCTGCCCCTGGTTGCTCTCCAGGCGCCGCCCCGCCAGGGGGTCCGCGACGAGGCGCAGGGCCTGGGTGGCGTCGCCGGCCCGGTTGTCGGCGTAGTCTCCCGTGATCTGCAGCTCGGCCGACGGTCGCAGACCGGCATGGGCCCGGACATAGGCGTCGTCCAACGCCCGCAGCTCGTAGCGCTGGCTCTGCAGGGTGGGGTTGGATTGGTAGGCTCGGGTGATGGCCTCGACCAGCGTATCGGCCCGCGCGGGACCGACCGAGGCGGCCAGCATCGACAGGGCGGCCGTGGCCACGCCCCCGACCGCCATCCAGCAGGGTCGGGCGGCTACCATGCCGCGCGCGAGAAGGCGGCCGGATCGGCGCAGCCGTTGGCGCGGGCCGCGGCCAGGGCCTGTTCGAAGCCCTTGAGGTGGAAGCGTTTGGGCGCGACGTCGCGGTCGGCGCGGATCGTCACCGTCCGGGCGCCGGCCAGGATTTCCTGAGGGATCAGCACCACCCCGCCGGTGGGGTTGGCCAGGCTGCCGCCCTCCAGCGACACCCGCCGGGCGATCAGGACCGGATAGTCGTCGCGCCACGGCCGAGGCGCGGCGTCGTCGACGCTGTACCAGGCCTGGGCGACGTCACGGTCGCGATCCAGATGAAAGCCGAGGACCCCGTCGGCGTAGGAAATCCGCCCCTGCCCCAGGCCGGACGGCGCGAACAGCCGGCAGCGCGTCAGCCCCGTGAAGCCGTCGCGTTCGATGCGCATGTCCCAGCCGGCCAGGTGATAGGCCTTTGTCCGGATTTTGTAGCCCGCCCGGCGGCGCATGCCTTCGGTAGGCAGCCCGATCGCGCGCGGCAGGGAGACGTGCGGCGCGGCGAACGACGCTTCCCCCAGGTGCAACGCCCCGGCCAGGGCGACGGAAGCGAAAACCATGTCCGGGTCTTAGGCCTGGCCCACCAGCGCGGGATAGACGCTGACCCGCCGCTGGCCGTCCGGACCGACGGTGTGGAACTTGAACGGCGCTCCGGCGAAGACGTTGGTCGAGAGATCGGCCAGGATCTCGTCGGTCGCGCCGAACGGCGCGACCAGCTCGATCAGCCACAGGTTCTCGCCGCCCTTCCATTCGTCGGGCCGAAGCTTGTGGGCTCCGCCTTCCAGCCGCGCCTGGGTATCGTCGGAGACGAAGGCCCAGAACGCCACCGCCGCCGGACTGTTGGGGCCGTTCCAGACCCGGAACTGCTCCAGCAGGATGGCCGGCATGGCGAACCATTCCAGGTCGCCGATGAACAGCGACTTGTGCACGGGGGATTGGGTCATCAGCCAAGTGATTTCGCCCAGCACCTGCGACACCGTCTTCTGCGGCGCCGCGACTTGTCCTTTGGCCTCCTCGGCCATGATCTCAACTCCAAGACCTGTGCCGCCCGGCGAAGACGCCGGGCGACGAAAATAGGGATGGTCCAATCGACCGTTATGCGGGTCCTAGCAGGATCGCATCAGGACGCCAGGGCCAGATTGGTCGCAGCGGGCAAGTTCGTCTGGCCGGCGGCGGCCAGGACGGACGAGGCCTGGGCCGCGTCGCGGTTCCAGATCGCCGCCGAACCGCCGGTCTGGCCGCCGAACCCGGCCATGGCCTGGCGCAACAGCATCTGCTGCTGCAGCAGGGCCCCGTCGTCGCCCGCCGAACCCGCGTCGGGCGCGGAGCCGCCCGGGCCCTGGTCCATGGCCGCCAGCAGCGCCGCCAACGACCCGGCGCCGGCCAGGCCGTCGCCGGTCTCGCCGCGCCACCAGGCCTGATCCTGGCCGATGCCCGCGCCGGACGAGACCAGCCCATCGACCGGCTCGCCGGCCGCGACGCCGCCGAGTCCGCTGGACGCCAGGCCGAAGTCCACGCCCAGTCCGCCGGGCCCGCCCTGGCCGCCGGCGGACGACGATGCCGGCCCGCTGGACGAGACCCCGGCGGCGGCCTGGGTCAGCCCTTGGGCGACCAGGTCCGAACCGGCCTGGGCCCCGCGCCTCAGGGCGTTGCTCAGCGACTGCTGCGACGAGATCGCCTTCAGCCCCGCCAGGTTCTTCTGGCCGTCCATGCCGCTGGCCTGACCCGACAACCAGGCGGCCTGCTGGGAGGCGTCCATCTTCTTCCAGCGCTTGGCGATCGCCGCATCGACCTTGTCGTGGTCGGAGAAATCGACCTGGGCGGCGGCCTTGACCTCCGCATAGGTCGCGCCGAGCTTGTCCAGCAGCCCCTTCTTGGCCTTGATCCGGGCGGCCTTGGCCGCGGTCTTGGGATCGTTGAGCAGCTGGCCCAGCACGCCGTCTTCGTCGCGCGCGCCCCACTCGGCCTGGTACTCGCCGGCGTAGAGGCCTTCGGAGCCCAGCACGCGTCGGGCCAGCGCCACGTCGTAGCCCGCGCCCGTGCGCCCGTCGGCCCACACGAAGCTGAGGGTGTTCTGCACGAAGCTCTCGGTGGTCATCTCGCGCGTATAGCCGGTGGCCGTTCCGCCCAGATTGATCGCCACGATGCCCGCCTCTTCGAGCGTGCGCAGTTCCTTGGCCGTGGAGCGTCCGTTCTGGTTGGCGTCGACAAACAGCAGGATCTTGGAGAAGTCCTTGTCGGCCTTGTCCAGCAGGCCGTCGCCGTCGGTGTCCCAGGTGCGCAGGCCCTCCAGGTCGCTGGTCGCGCCCGGCTTGTCCTGCACGAACGAGATCTCCGACAGGGTGTTGATCGCCCCGTCACCGTTGCGATCGACCGCCAGGAAGCCGTCCGTGGGGCCCACCCAGCCGATCTTCGACAGCCCGCCCTGGGCGGTCTTGACCACAACGCTGGAGCCGTCGACCGACGACAGGTTCAGCCCGTCGCCGTCCAGGTCCAGGGCGATCGGATAGTAGTTGCTGTAGTTGACGTAGGTCTGCGGGGTCCAGTTGATGTCCAGCTTGCGCAGGTCGATCGACGTCCCGCCCGCGACCACGTACTCCACCGTGCTGATGAACGAGGTCCCGGTGGGCTGGCCATAGGGGTCGTACTCGATCCACTTCACGCCGCCGCCGATGATCTTGACATGGTCGGCGACCTGCGACGCGGTCTGGGAGGGGTCGGTCGCGCTCTTGGCGCCGATATAGAGGTCCGAGCCCACCACCTGGTAGATCACGTCCTCGGCCGACACCGTCGAGCCGAACACGAGGGTGTCCTCGCCGCCGTCGTCGGTGATGGTGTCGAAGCCATCCCCCCGATCATAGGCGAATTGGTCGTCGCCGCCGGACGTGTAGATGGTGTCGTCGCCCAGCCCGCCGATGATCACGTTGCCCTTGGATTCCACCTGACCCGCGGCGATGCCCCGGATCGTGTCGGCGCCGTTGAGCCCGACGATCAGGTCGTAGTGCTCGCCGCTGAGGCCGACCAGGGTGTCGGCGTTGTCGGTGACGCCGCCGACGGCGTAGTCGATGCTGCCGATGTCGAGCTGTCCGCCGCCGTTCAGGTCGATGGTCTTGACCCGGGCGTTGGTCAGCTGCGCGAAATTGCCGCCCACATAGGCCGAGGCGTTGCCGCCGCGAACCGACAGGCTCAGCCAGCCGTTCGCTCCCCCCGCCGTCCCGACGATCAGGTTGGAGACCGTGATCCCCTCGCCCAGGGACAGCACGTTCCAGCCACCGTTGTCCTCGACGATGGTGTCGGCGCCGTCGCCAAGGTTCAGCACATAGGTGTCGGTTCCGGAGCCGCCGCTGAGCGTGTCGTTGCCCGCCCCGCCCACGAAGGTCTGGTCGCCGTCGCCGGCCGACAGGCTGTCGCCATAGGCCGTGCCGACCACGCCCTCGACGCCGATATAGGTCTGGTTCGCGGCCAGGCCGGTATAGCCGTAGCCGTTGGTCGTCCCGGTCGGGGTGTAGCCGCCCAGGTACAACGAGACGCCCGAGGTCGCCGCCGAATAGTCGACGAAGTCCTTGCCGCCCCCGCCCACATAGACGTCGGCGCCCGTGGTCGCGACAAGCCAGTCGTCGCCGTCGCCGCCGTCCAGCCAGTTGTCGCCGCCGTCGTAGCCCTTCAGTTGGTCGGCGAACTTGGAGCCGCGCACGGCTTCCATCCCGCTGAAGACGTCGCCGTCCGCGTCGCCGCCAAAGGCCTCGCCGGTGGAAAGGTCGATATAGACCCCGGCCGATGACCCGGCATAGCTGAGCCAGTCGTAGTCGCCCTCGCCGGCCATGCTGTCGGCGCCGGCGCCGCCCTCGATGGTGTCGTTGCCGCCGCGCCCCCAGATCAGGTCGTCGCCGGCCGAACCCTTCAGGACGTTGTCGCCCACCGTGCCGTAGAGCCGGTCGTTGTAGAGCGACCCCGTGGCGTTCTCCACGCTCAGCAGGCCCTCGCTGGTGATCCAAGCGCCGGTCGCCGCATTGACGACGAAGGCTTGACGACTGGCGGCGTTGGCCGCGGTGGCGTCGGGGTGGCTGGCGGTCCAGTCGCTCGGTCTGTAGTCGAGGTCGAAACTGACGCCGACGGTCATCCGCTCGGCGCTGATCGTGTCCTTGCCGGCCGGATCGCTGGCGGCATCGAACGTGCCGCCGAGGAACCAGTTGAAGGTGGCGTCTGTGGCGATCAGGAACGTGTCGTCACCATCCTCGCCCAGCAGGCATTCCGACCCCTGGCCATCGGCCAGTGTGTCGGCGCCCACCCCGCCATAGGCGGCGTCCGCCCCGTCGCCGGCCGCCAGGTAGTCGTCCCCGCCCTCGCCGAAGAGCACATCATTGCCCGCGCCGCCGATCAGGACGTCGTTCTGGTCGCCGCCGTAGAGGACATCGTCGCCCGCCCCGCCGTCCAGCCAGTCCCAACCCGAGCGGCCGTACATGAGGTCGCCGCCCGAGCCCCCGACGAAGATGTCGTCGCCGCCGTCGCTCTGGATGTAGTCCTCGGTCGGCGAATTGTACCAGCCGCCCTCGTAGGGGTCGTACTGCCAGTTGTCCTGCCAGACGACCTCGGTGTGCTGGTCGTCGAGGATCATCGGCCCGTCATTGGCCGACCAGACGACATCCGAATTGCTGGTGCCCTGGGCGCCGGTTCCGTTGCTGAACCGATAGCCGCCTCCGTAGTTCATGGCCCACGGGAAGCTGTCGATCGTCACCGACTGGCCGTCCTTGGACGCCGTCGGCATCATCGAGAGCAGGTCCAGGCCCTTCTCGTCGATCCAGGTGTTGGCGAGCAGGGTCGCGTTGGTGATCAGCTTGTGTTCGGCGGATTCCGAGAAGCCGAGCAAGGCGTCCACGCGGCTCATGCCGCCGTTCAGCAGGGCCACCCAGCCGTTGCCGGCGTCCGCCGGACGACGAAGGATGTTGGTGTACATCCAGTCGACGAACTGGGCGTTGTTCAGGCTGTTGGCGCCGCTGAGCGCGAACTCCGCGCTGTTGTAGAAGATCGTGGCGATGTCCTTGAGGCTGGAGCCGTTCCGCACCATCGCCGTGTGGGCGTCGAAGCCCGCCCGGTCCGGAGCCCGCCGCAGGATCGCGTCATAGAGCCGCCAGACCTGGGCGGCCGCGCTCTCGACGTCGGTGACCTTGGTCAGCCCCGAGGCGCCGATCTTGACCTGCCAGTTGCCGTTGTCGCGGAAGTAGATGTCCTCGAACGCCACGCCGTGACCGGAGAGGTCGAAGCTGGAGAGGAAACCCTGGAGACCGCCGTAGAAGTCGGAGGGGGTCCACTTGTCGAGGCCCAGTTCGCTGACCCGCTGCAGGGTGATGATCCAGGGGTTGGCCAGGGCCTGGTTTTCCAGGGCGCCGATGATCTTGTCGATGGTCGCCTTGTTGCCGTTATAGATCGACAATTCGCCGGCGGTCAGAGCCGCAGTCCCTTGCGTCTGGGCCTTGTCGATCAGCGCCTTGTTGGCGGCGTAGTAGCTCTGCTCGGCCTCGGTCAGGGTGGCATAGGCGCCAGTGATGGCCGCGTTCACCAGGCTGCGATTCTTAGCGTAGGCGCGGTAGTCGCTGGCGATCTGCAGATCGCCGGACAGGGAGGTGAGGTCGGCGGCGACCGAGCGGGCGATGGCGCGCTTGGCGAAGATGTCTCCCCCAACGATCTTGGTGTTGCGGATCGCCGTCAGGGCCCCGAACTCCACGGCCTGGTCGGCCGAAGCGAAGTTGGTCTGGGCGCCGTTGATCTTCACATAGATCTGGCTGTTGGTGTGGCCGTAGGTCTGGTTTGTGGCGTAGCCGTTGAGGTTGGAGACATAGGTCGTCGTGTTGACATAGGCGACCCTGTTGATCAGGTCGTTGAGGATGTCTCGGGCTGAAGACGCCATCGAGACGACGAGCTCGCGATTGCCGTTGTTGGTGACCGTGATCGCGCCCAACTGATATTGCGCATAGGGAATCTGCAGCACGGTCTCGGCGCTGGCGGTCGGTATCTTGGGCTTTCTCCGGCCAAACAAATTGCCGATCAACGCGCCGAGCACGAAGCCCACGAACGAGCCGACGCCGGGAACCAACAGGTTCATCCACGTGCCGGTGACCTGGCCGATGATCTTGCCGGCGGCGAAGGCCCCAAGAGCGGAGCCGAGCGACGACAGCGCCACGCCGGCCTGGGTTTGCGGGCTGACGACCATGGCGCCAAGCTTGGCGCCGAGGAAGGATCCGACGGCGTTGGCCAGCGCCATGCCCCCGGCGTTGGGCGAGTTGACGGTGCTTTTGGGGACCAGGCCCGACCAAATCTGGCTCGGGCCGAGCGTCGCGTCGAGCAGATTGGCGATAACCCGGGTTGTCACCGACGATCCCACCGTCGTGAACAACTCGGCGCCGAAACCCTTCAGGCCAAGAGCCTGGCCAAGCTCCATCGTGAGCCAGGAACTGACCGAACCGATCGCGGCTTGCCCCGCCCGAACGGCCACTTCGCTGCCAAAGGCCGACAGACCGCCCTGCGTAGCGACGTTCATCGCCGTTTCGCCTGCCGCATGAGCCGCGAGCGCCGCGGCCAGGCGCTCGCCCACCTCGCCCAGAACCGACGAGTACACGATGCCGGCGATCTTGTTATCGCCCGCCAGCATGCTGCCCAGGCTCGAGCCGATGATCGAACCCACCGTGCCGGCCGTCGCTAGGATGTCTTCGTTCTCTTGGGCCGTGTGCTTTGTCGGGTGCGACAGATCCACCGGCTTGTTGAGACCTTCGTTGACCGTGATCCCGTTGGCGTCGACGACGATGACCGTGGACGATCCCTCCGTGGTCGACAGGGGCACGTTGGTGGTCACGCCATTGACTGTCCTGGTGACGGAGCCGTCGGGCGAGACACGGATATCTCCGGACGCGGTATGAAACACCAGGTCCGCGCCAGAGGGAAACGTCCGCGGGTGGCCTGTGTTATCGACGATCGTAAAGAGTAGTTTACCCGTAGATTTGTTCCAAATCTGGAACTCCTGAACTTTGCTGTTTTCAGGATCATGATAGAACCAATTGGCCGATCTTCCGCTCGTGCCTGAGAAGTCGAAATTGTGCGTTCCCGTGACAAGCAACTCTTGCATCACGATCGGCGCATCGGGCGCATAGAGTCTGGCTGCGGAATTGAGTTGGCTCTTGACGGAAGCAAGCTCCTTCTTCTGGTCATCGGAATCCGCCCCGGACGGCAGGTAGTCGGCGGCGAATCCTGCAAATTCTAGCAGCAGGATGGAACCGCCCGCCACCGCGGCCAGTTCGGGGCCGGCCGCGAATTCCGCGAGGATGGAGATGACCCCCAACGAAACCTTGCCGACTTGAATCGCCAGTTTGACGTTCAAACTGTAAGGGATGGGCGCCCCTTGCGCTTGTAAGGCGGCATATTCGTCAAGTGTCATCTTTAGCGAGGCGATGTCGCCGACGAGGCCCAAACCGCCGAGCCCGACTCCAAGGACTTTCGCGAACTTGGAGTTGCCCATCAACTCAACGACGTCCTTGCCAAGTGTCGAGAACGACACCGTGGCGTCATGCACCGCCAGATCGAACGCCGCTTGGTTTAGGTCTGTTTTCTGATTGTTCAGCGTCGACCAAGCCTTGCCCAAACTGGTCATCTTGAGCGTAAAGATCGCCAGGTCAGAGTTCAGAGTTTGAACTTGCCGCATAACATTAGAAGACATTGACCCACCCCACCTACAAACTTCAGTCGACAGTGTTTAGTATTTTACCGCGAGATATTGAATATTTATTAAGTATGTATGCGATATTACTTTGAATGAGACCTATACAGATAATTCAATATTCGAATATCGCCCGCCTGCGCGCCAGAAATCCGCGACCCTAGCAGGTATTCTGGCTGGATATATTCTCACCGCTCCCTCCCCGCCTCGCTCACCGTCTTCGCGACCGGCGACCACACGAACTCGATCACCCGCCGTTTCCCCGTCACGATCTCGACCGAAGCGCTCATGCCAGCGGACAGCAGAGCTTGTCGGCCGTCAACCCTAAGTCGCGTCGATGACAGCCTTACCCGCACGGGAAACACCAGGCCGCGCTTCTCGTCGACGATGGCGTCCGGCGAGACCTGGACGACCTCGCCCGTCAGGGTGCCGTAGCGGGTGAACGGATAGGCCTCCAGCTTGATCACCGCGCGGTCGCCGACGTGGACGAAGCCGATGTCGCGGCCCAGGACCAGGGCCTCGACCACCAGGGCCTCGCCGTCGGGCACGATGGTGACGATCGGTTTGCCGGTCTCGGCCACCTCGCCCAGGGTGGTGACCGACACCGCCTGGATGATCCCGCCGACCGGGGCGCTGAGGGTCTGCAGGCCCTGTTTCTGCTCGGCCTTCTTGAGGGCGTCGGCGCGGGTGGCGGCCAGGCCTTCCGCCTCGGCGCGCTCCTGGGCGGCCTGGCCGACGAACTGCTGGGTCAGCTCGGCGGCGTCGCGGGCCAGGGAGGCGACCTGGGCGCGGGCCTCGTCCAGGCGGCCGCGCTGGGCGACCAGGTCCTGCTCGGCGGTGACCATGGCCTGTTCCTGCTGCAGCAGCTTCTGGCGGGCGCCGTAGCCCTTGGCCTCCAGCATCTTCTGGTCGTCCAGCTGGCGCTGGAGGATCGGCAGGGTGCGTTCCAGCTTGACGATCTCGGCCTGGGCCGAGCGGGCCGAGGCCTCGGCGCCGGCCCGCCGCTCGGCCAGCGAGGCGCGCTTGGCCTCGTAGGCCTGGATGCGGGCGGCCACCACCTGGCGCTCGGCCTCGGCGGCGCTGGCCTCGGCGCCCGGCGGGGCGACCACGGCCGCGCCGCCGCCGCGGCTGTAGCTGAGCAGGGCGTTGGCCCGGGCCAGGGTCAGGCCGGCGGTGGAGAGCTCGGTCGTAGCGCTCTCGGCGTCGGCGTCGGCAACGGTCGGGTCCAGGGCGATCAGCAGCTGGCCGGGGCGCACGTGCTCGCCCTCGCGCACGGCGATGGCGCGGACGGTGCCCGGGTCCGAGGGCTCGACGCTGCGCAGGCGCCCCGTCGGCACCAGCCGCCCCTCGGCCACGGCGACGGTGTCGACCTTGGCCCAGCAAGACCAGACCAGGGTCCCGCAGACCCCGACGATGATCGTCCAGGTGATGGCCCGGCCGATCGGCGAGGGCGGGGTCTCGGCGATCTCCAGGGCCGCGGGCAGGAACTGGGTCTCGATCCGGGCCCGGGCGCCGGCCTTGCGGCGGGCGGTCTCGTCCTTCCAGGCCTGGACCAGGACCCGGGCATGGCCGACCAGGCTCATTGCTCGGCTCCGTAGCCGTGGGTCTGGGCGCGCCAGAGCTGGGCGTAGCGGCCGCCGGCGGCCATCAGGGTCTCGTGGTCGCCGGTCTCGACGATCGCCCCGTTCTCCATGGTCACGATGCGGTCGGCGATGCGGATCGCCGACAGCCGGTGGGCGATGATCATCACCGTCCGGCCGCGCACGATCTGGCGCATGTTCTTCTGCAGGATCGCCTCGCTCTCGGCGTCCAGGGCGCTGGTCGCCTCGTCCAGGATCAGCAGGCGCGGATTGGTGATCAGGGCCCGGGCGATGGCGATCCGCTGGCGCTGGCCGCCCGACAGGTTGGCGCCGCGCTCCTCCAGCACCGTGTCGTAGCCCTCGGGCAGTTCGAGGATGAACTCATGGGCGCCGGCCATGGTGGCGGCGGCCATCACCGCCTCCATCGGCAAGGCCGGGTCGGCCAGGGCGATGTTGTCGCGCACCGAGCGGTTGAACAGCAGGTTCTCCTGCAGCACCACGCCGACCTGCCGGCGCAGCCACGCCGGGTCCACCTGGGCCAGGTCCACGCCGTCGACCAGCACGCGGCCGCTCTCGGGCACGTACAGGCGCTGGACCAGCTTGGTCAGGGTCGACTTGCCCGACCCCGAGGGACCGACGATGCCCAGCACCTCGCCGGGCTCGACCGACAGGCTGACGCGGCGCAACGCCTCGCGCCCGCCCGGCTTGTAGCGGAAGGTGACGTCGTCGAAGGCGACCCGCCCCTCGATGCGCGGCAGGGCCGCCCGCGACGGCGAGAACTGGGCCTCGGTAGGGGTGTTGAGCACGTCGCCCAGGCGCGCGACGCCGACCCGCGCCTCCTGGAACTGCTGCCACAGGCCCGCCAGCCGCAGGACCGGTTCGGCCACCCGCCCGGCCAGCATGTTGAAGGCCACCAGCTCGCCGACGGTCATCTTGCCGCCCAGGGCCAGGCGCGCGCCGATATAGAGGATCAGGACGGTCGAGGCCTTGTTGATCAGCTGGATGGCCTGGCCGCCCCAGATGTTGAGCCGCGCGGCGCGGAAACCCGCCCCCACATAGGCGGCCAGCAGTCGCTCCCAGCGGCTCTGCATCTGAGGCTCGACGGCCGAGGCCTTGAGCGTCTGCATGCCGGCCACGCTCTCGACCAGGAAGGCCTGGCTTTCGGCGCCGCGCTGGAAGCGCTCCTCGATGCGCCGGCGCAGGGGTCCGGTCAGCAGGCCTGCGACCAGGGCGTAGAGGGCGATGGCGATCAGCACGATCAGCATCAGCCACGGCGAATAGAACCACATCACCACCAGGAAGATGACCGTGAACAGCAGGTCGATGATCAGGGTGACCGACGAGGAGGTCAGGAACTCGCGGATGGTGTCCAGCTCGCGCACCCGGGCGATGGTGTCGCCCACCCGGCGGCTCTCGAAATAGGCCATGGGCAGCGCCAGCAGGTGGCGATAGAGCCGCGCGCCCAGCTCGACGTCGACCCGGCTGGTGGTGTGGGTGAACAGCGCCGCCCGCAGCCCGCCCAGAAGGGTCTCCATCAGGATCACGGCCGCGAGGCCGATCGCCAGCACGTCCAAAGTGGTCAGGCCGCGATGCACCAGGACCTTGTCGATCACCACCTGGAAGATCAGGGGCGTCGCCAGGGCGAACAGCTGCAGGGTCAACGAGGCGGCCAGGACCTCGCCCAGCAGGCCGCGGTACTTGACCAGGGCGGGGATGAACCAGGTGACGTCGAACTTGGCGCCGCCGGGGATCTCCGAGCGCGTGGTCACGAGCACCGCCTCGCCGGCCCAGGCGGCCGAGAGCTCGGTCAGGGACAGCGTCCTGGGGGCCTGGCCCGGCCATTGCGCCAGGACCTCGCCGTCGGCGACCTTGGCCAGGATGAAGAAGTCGCCGCCGCGCCCCCGGGCGATCACCGGCAGGGGCGCGTCCTGGAGGCGGGATATCGGCAGGTTCGCGAGCTTGGCCTTGGCGCCGAGCCTGCGGGCCAGGCGCACCAGATCGCCCGCGTCCGCCTTGCCCGCCTGCCCCAGGGCATGGCGTAATTGCTGCGGATCGGCTCCGATCTGATGGAAGCCGAGCAACAAAACCAGACAGGCGAGGCCACCGTCAGCCTCGGCTCGATACTCACTCACGCGTCGCCCCCGCAACCTGGAGATTTAACTCGCGGAATAGGCGCTTGATTGCAAGCGGCATATCGTCGGTGGAGACGGAACCACGCGTGATTTCGGGAGAACGACGGTCGGCGACCGCTCGGGGTCATCGGCGCGACTTCGGCGGCCGGGGGCCTTGGCGTGATCATGTAACACGTTCTCAAGCTCGCCCCCCGAAGCTATAGGACGACCATGCGTCGAACGATGACATGGTGGCGGAACCTGAGCGGCCTGATGGCCGCCTGCGTCCTGGCGCTGCTCGTCGTCGCGCCCACGGTCGGCATGGCGGCCTGCGTCTGCGAGGACGGCGCGCCCGTCGTCGGCGTCGAGACCGCCGTCGTCCAGGCCGTCCAGGGCGATCAGCGGGACCACAACGCGCCCTGCGAGGCCGCGTGCTGCGTCGGCGGCCACTGCCATCACGGCGGCGCCATGCTGGATGCGGCCGTCGCGGACGTCGCCGCCCTGCCCCCCGCCGCCTCCGGGCACGCGACGGCGGCCGTCCACGTCCTGGCCTCGCGCGTCCTCTCCGGCCTCGACCGACCGCCTCGCGCCTGAACGATCCGCGCGCCTTTCGCGCGCCGTCGCTCATCCTTCGCGAGGAACCTTCATGTCATCGAACCGATGGCCGCTGCGCGCGGCCTTGGCCTGCGTCGCTTCCGGGGTGCTCTGCACGCCGGTCGCGGCCCAGACCGCCCCGACCTTCCAGACCCTGCTGACGCAGGCCCGGGCCTCCGCGCCGCGCCTGGCGCTGGGCGCCGCCGAGACCCGCGCGGCCGAGGGGCAGGCGACGCAGGCCGCCGCCCGTCCCAACCCGACCCTGGGCCTGATGGTCGAGAACGCCGCCGGCTCCGGTCCCTACAAGGACTTCGACGGCGCCGAGACGACCCTGTCGATCGAGCAGCCGCTGGAGCTGGGCGGCAAGCGCGCCGCACGGACCGCCGCGGCCCAGGCCGACCTCGCCGCCGCCCAGGCGCGCGCCGCCCTGGGTCAGGTCGACTTCGCCCGCGGCCTGGCGCTGGCCTACGCTGACGCCGAAGCGGCCCAGCAGCGCCTCGCCATCGCCCGGGACGGCGTCGACCTGGCCCGGGCCGACGCCAGGGCCGCCCGCCTGCTGGTGGACAACGGCAAGGAGGCCCAGGTGCGGGCCGTCCAGGCCGAGGCCGGCTTGGCCACGGCCCGCGCGGACCTGGCCGCCGCCCAGGCCGAGGCCGAGACCGCCCTGGCCCGACTGAGCGCCCTGACCGGTTCGCCCGAGACCTACACCGCCGTCGCCGGGGGTCTCCTCGACGCCGCCCCCGCCGCACCGCCGACCGAGCCGGCTTTCAGTCCCGCCGTCGCGGCCGCCCGCGCCGAGCGGGACGCCGCCGAGCGCCGGATCGCCGTGGAGCGCGCGCGGCGCACGCCCGACCTCGCCGTCAGCTTCGGGGTCCGCCAGTTCCAGAGCGACGACTCCACGGCGGCGGTGTTCGGCGTCTCGGTTCCCCTGCCGCTGTTCGATCGCAACCGAGGCGCGGTCGTCGCCGCCACGGCCAACGCCCAGGTCGCCCAGGCCCGGCTGGCCATGGCCCAGGCCGAACAGGACGGCGACCGCCGCGCCGCGTCCGCCCAGGTCGCCGCCGCCGGCCAGACCCTAGAGGCCTCCCGCCAGGCGGAAGGCGCCGCGTCCGAGGCCTATCGCCTGGCCCGGATCGGCTACGACGCCGGCCGCCTGCCGCTGTCCGAACTGCTGGCCGCCCGCCGCGACCTGATCGCCGCGCGGGGACGGGCCGTCGAAACCAAGCTGGCGCGCGTCAAGGCGTTCGCCGACCTCGCCCGCGCCCAGGGCCGCATTCCCTTCGGAGATCAGCCGTGATCGCTCGTCGCTCCCTCATTGCCTCGGCGGCCGCCCTCGTCGCCGCCGCCGGTCTCGGCTACGGCGCCGCCCAATTCACCGCACATCGCCCGGCCCCGCCGGCCCATGAAGAAGAAGGCGGCGAGCCCGGGGAGCACGGCGCGACCGACCTCGTGCCCCTGAAACTCGCCGACGCCGCGGCGGCCGGGGTTTCGGTCGTCACGCCGGGACGCGGCGGCGGCGCGGACATCCTGCTGCCCGGACGCGTGACCCTGGCTGCCAACGCCCTGGCCGCGCTCGGCGCGCCGGTGTCGGGCGCGGTGGAGCGCGTCCACGTCTCGGCCGGCGCCAGCGTCGCCGCCGGATCGCCCATCGCCACCCTGCGCAGCGCCGACGCCGCCTCGGGCCGCGCCAGCCTCGACGCCGCCGGGGCCGGGGCGCGGGCGGCCCAGGCCGCCGCCGGCCGCGACCGCCGCCTGTTCGAGGCCGGCGTCGTCGCCCGCCAGGACTGGGAAGCCAGCCAGGCCGCCGCCGAGAAGGCCCAGGCCGACTATCGCGCCGCCCAGGCCCAGGTCCGCGCCATGGGCGGGCCGGGCGCCAACGGCGTCACCGTCCTGCGCAGCCCCATTTCCGGAGTCGTCACCCGGATCGAGACCCAGGTCGGCGGCTTCCTGACCCAGGGCGCGCTCGTCGCCGAGGTCGCCGACCAGAGCCGCGCCGAATACGTCTTCGACGCGCCCGCCGTCGCCGCCGGCGCCATCCGACTCGGCCAGGTGATCCAGGTGCAGACCCCGGACGGCCAGCAGGCGCCGGCCACCATCACCGCCGTGGCGCCCGGCGCGTCCGGGAGCAACACCGCCACGGTCCGGGCGACGCCCTGGGGCAGGACCGCACCGGTCGGGTCCGTCGTCTCCGCGCGGGTCATGACGGGAGCGGTCGGCGGCGGCGCGATCATCGTGCCCAGCGAAGCCGTCCAGACCGTCGAGGGCCGCCCCGTGGTCTTCGTGGTCGAGGCCGAGGGGTTCCGCGCCAGGCCGGTGACGCCGGGGCGGGTCGCCGCCGGCTCGACCGAGATCCTGCGCGGCCTGACCGGGTCCGAACGCATCGCCGGCAAGGGCGCCTTCCTGCTCAAGGCCGAACTCGGCAAGGGCGAAGCGGGACACGAGGACTGACCATGCTGAACCGCCTGATCGACCTCTCCGTCCGCTTCCGCTGGATCGTCGCCCTGCTGGCCGCGGCCTTGCTGGCCTATGGCGGCGCCCAGCTCGCCGGCCTGCCCATCGACGCGGTCCCCGACATCACCAACCGCCAGGTGCAGATCAACACCATCGCCCCGGCCCTCGGCCCCGAGGAGGTCGAGCGCCAGGTCACCTTCCCGGTCGAGACGGCCCTGGCCGGCATCCCCGGCCTGGTCGAGACCCGCTCGCTGTCGCGCCACGGCTTCTCGCAGATCACCGCCGTCTTCACCGACGCCACCGACCTCTATGTCGCCCGAAGTCTGATCAACGAGCGCCTCCAGGCCGCCCGCGCCACCCTGCCTGACGGGCTGGAGCCCCGCATGGGGCCGCCAGTCACCGGCTTGGGCGAGGTCTATATCTGGACGGTCGAGCTGTCGGGCCCAGCGGCGCGCCCCGGCGCGCCCTATGTCACCCCCGAGGGCGACCGGCTGACCACCGACATCGAGAAGGCCACCTATCTGCGCACGGTCCAGGACTGGATCGTCGCCCCCCAGCTGAAGACGCTGAAGGGCGTGGCCGGGGTCGATGTGCTGGGCGGCTATGTGAAGCAGTATGTCGTCCAGCCCGACCCGGCCAAGCTGTCGGCCTTCGGCATCAGCCTGCCGCAGCTGATCGACGCCCTGGAGCACGCCAACCGCGTCGAGGGCGCCGGCTACGTCCAGCGCGGCGGCGAGGCCTATATCGTCCGCGCCGACGCGAAGGTGAAGACCCTGGCCGAACTGGCGGAGACCCCCGTGGGCCGTCGCGGCTCGGCGGTGATCCGCGTCTCCGACGTGGCCACCGTCGTCGTCGGCCAGGCCCCGCGCCTGGGCTCGGCCAGCGAGGCGGGACGAGAGGTCGTCATCGGCACCGCCCTGATGCTGGCCGGCGAGAACAGCCGCACCGTCGCCGCGCGCGTGGGCGAGCGGCTGAAGGACATCCAGGCCAGCCTCCCGGCCGGCGTGGTGGTCAGGCCGGTGCTGGACCGCACGGACCTGGTGGACGCCACCATCCGCACCGTCGAGCACAACCTGGCCTTCGGCGCCCTGCTGGTCATCGCGGTGCTGTTCGTGGCCCTGGGCAACATCCGGGCGGCGATCATCACCGCCCTGGTCATCCCGCTGTCGTTCCTGTTCGCCGCCATCGCCATGCGGCGGTTCGGGATCAGCGGCAACCTGATGAGCCTGGGCGCGCTTGACTTCGGCCTGATCGTCGACGGCGCGGTGGTGGTGATCGAGAACACCCTGGGCCGGCTGGCCTCGCGCCGGACGGACCTGGGACGGCCCCTGGACGCCCGCGAGCGGATCGGGATCGCGGCCGCCTCGGCCCGGGAAATGGCCCGGCCCGCCGCCTTCGGCCAGGCCATCATCCTGATGGTCTATGCGCCGCTGCTGGCCTTCGAGGGCGTCGAGGGCAAGATGTTCGGTCCCATGGCGGCGACGGTGATGTTCGCCCTGGCCGGGGCGTTCCTGCTGTCCCTGACCTTCGTGCCGGCCATGGCCGCCCTGCTGATCGGCGAACCCAGGGCGCACGGCGAGACCCGGGTCATGACCGCCGTCCGGACGCGGTTCGAGCCGACCCTGCGCCGCCTGGTCGCCCGTCCGATCGCGGTGGCGACCGGAGCCGGCGCGGCCCTGCTGATCGGCCTCGTCGCCTTCCTGAGCCTGGGCCGCGAGTTCATCCCGACCCTCGATGAGGGCGACCTGCTGGTCCAGGCCGCGCGCGTGCCGTCGATCTCGCTGGAGCAGAGCCAGGCCATGCAGTTCCGGGTCGAGAAGACCCTGGCGGCCATGCCCGAGGTCGCCCTGGTGTTCACCCGCACCGGCACCGCCGAGATCGCCTCGGACCCGATGCCGCCCAGCGCCTCGGACACCTTCGTCATCCTCAAGCCGCGCAAGGACTGGCCCGATCCGCGCCTGCCGAAGGCGGCGCTGGTCGAGCGCATGGAAAGCGCCCTGGGCAAGCACCTGGGCAACGCCTACGAGTTCACCCAGCCGATCCAGATGCGGTTCAACGAGCTGATCGCCGGGGTCCGCTCCGATGTCGCCGTCAGCGTCTACGGCGACGACTTCGCGGTCATGGACCAGACCGCCCGGAAGATCGCCAAGACGCTGCGCGGGGTGCGGGGCGCGGCCGACGTCAAGGTCGAGCAGGTCTCGGGCCAGCCCACCGTCACCGCCACGGTGGACCGCACGGCCGCCGCCGCGCTGGGCGTCCACGCCAGCGACGCCGCCGACGCCCTGGCCATCGGCCTGGGCGGGCGCGAGGCCGGGCATATCCTGGAGGGCGACCGGCGGTTCGACGTCGTGGTCCGATTGGACGAGCAGCGGCGCAACGACCCGGCCGTCATGGGCCAGCTTCCGGTCATGCCGGAAGGCGCGCCGCGCGGCACGGCGGCGATCCCGCTCTCGACCCTGGCCCGCTTCGACGCCAGCGAGGGCCCCAACCAGATCAGCCGCGAGAACGGCAAGCGCCGGATCATCGTCCAGGCCAATGTGCGGGGCCGCGACCTGGGCGGCTTCGTCGCCGACGCCAAGGCCGCCGTGCGCGACGAGGTTCCCCTCCCCGCCGGCTCGTGGCTGGACTGGGGCGGCCAGTTCGAGAACCTGGAGCGGGCCTCGGCGCGCCTGGCGGTCATCGTGCCGGTCGTCTTCCTGGTGATCGCGATCCTGCTCTACTTCGCCCTGGGCTCGGCGGCGGAGGCGGCCCTGGTCTTCGCCTGCGTGCCCCTGGCCCTGGTCGGCGGCGCGGCGGCCCTGGCCCTGCGCGGCGCGCCGTTCTCGATCTCGGCGGCCGTCGGCTTCATCGCCGTCTCGGGCGTGGCGACCTTGAACGGCCTGGTGCTGATGCAGAGCATAAGGCGGCAACTCGCCGACGGGCTCGAACCGGTCGAGGCGGTGGTGTCGGGCACGGTGAGCCGCCTCCGGGCGGTCCTGACAACGGCGCTGGTCGCCATGCTCGGCTTCCTGCCCATGGCGGTCGCCGTCGGCCCCGGCGCGGAAGTGCAGAAGCCGCTGGCCACCGTCGTCATCGGCGGCCTGTTGACCTCGACGTCGCTGACCCTTCTGGCCCTGCCGGTCTTCGCGGCCTGGCTGGCGAGGAAGGGCTGGATGCACGGCGAGGCGCGCGAGCATGCATAAGCCGACGCCCGCGAAATCGGCGGGGCGGAAACCAGCTAGAAACTTGGGAGAAAATGGCGCGCCCGGAACGATTCGAACGTCCGACCCTCAGATTCGTAGAGGCCTCAGGCGGTTTTTCCGGCCTTTCGCCAGGGCACGCTGTAGCACGATATGTAATTGTCTTTGCTTTTGAATTGCCAATTTTTGGCGTGCCATGTAGGGTTGCTTCGTAGCCGATTTTAGTCTGGGGTTTTTGCAAACCCCAGGATAAACCCCGGCATAAATCGCCCGAAAACCCCGTCTTAGTTTTTTCCGGTGGAATGTCGTAATGGCCGACATCAAACTTTCGCTTACCGACCGCGCCCTCCTCCAGCTGCCGCTCGCCAACGGCGGGCAGTACCGAGTGCGCGACGACGACCTGCGCGGCTTCTACGTGCTCATCGGCGCCCGCAAGAAGACGTTCATGGTGACCGGCGAGTTCTGGAAGGACGGCAAGCGTCGCTCCAAGGCCATGTCGGTCGGCAGCACTGATGAGATGACGGTTCGCGAAGCACGCTTGAAGGCCAAGACCCTGATCGCCAAGATTTCCAGTGGCGAGTTTTTCAAGGCCGAGGACGAGGCCGCCGCGCTTGCCCAAGCAAAGGCCCAACTGGGCATCACCCTGCGCGAGGCCTGGGCGCGATACCGAACGTCTCACATGGAGCGCAAGGGGCGCAGCGAGGCCACCATCCGGGGCTATGTGGACCATGTCGAACGCCTGCTGGCCGATTGGCTTGACGTCCCGCTCCAGACCCTGGGCGACGCCCCAGCCATGGTCGCCGAGCGTCACGACCAGCTCACCCGGGAGAATGGTCCGTCCGCGGCGAATGGCGCGATGCGCACGCTTCGCGCGATCTACAACCACGCGCGCAAGAGCCATCGCTACCTACCGGCGGAGAACCCGACCCTCGCGGTCGACTGGAACCGCGAAAAGCGGCGTGACACGGCGATGGGCGTCGACGACCTTCCGCAATGGTTCGAAGAAGCCCGCAGAATGCGTCATCCCGTGCGCCGCGAGTTCCATCTCTTCACCTTGCTGTCTGGAAGCCGGCCTGGCGCCTTGGTTCGGTCGCGCCTTGAGCATCTCAATTTGAGGGACCGGATCCTGCATATTCCCCGCCCCAAGGGCGGGGCCGACCGCGCCTTCGACATTCCGCTGTCACAGGCGATGATCCGCTGCATTGTCAGGGCCATCCGCGCCGCTCGCATGATCTACCCGGACAAGAGCGGCGAGTGGATTTTCACCGCAGATAGCCGCGAGGGGCACTTGGTCGAGCACAAGGAGCAGCGCCAGGTTCTCTCCAAGTGGGGCAATGATCTTCGCCAGACCTATCGCACGATAGGCCAGGTCGCTGGCTTGTCGGAGATCGACATGCACCTGCTGATGAACCACAGCCTGCCAGGCGTGAACGCGGGCTATATCACGCGCGCCAGGCTCTTGAGCGGGCACCTGCGCACAAGCCAGGAAAAGCTCTCCAAAACGATCATGAACGCCAGTCGCGTGAAGACGGGCTCATGGCCCCGCATTGGCTCGCGGAAAATCGGCGACCCGGTCCTGGATCCGACGCTGCCCGACCCCCGATCGAACGCCGCGCGCGTCGAGCGCTTCGTGAAGTTCGACGCCCCTCGCCTGCTCAAGAGCATGATGCTGGCCAACGACGCAGCCGCGAGCGAGGCGTCGGCGAACGCGCGCACTCCAGAGGGCGGCCAGGCGCCTTCATCGGCGCCCACGCAGGCGGCGCCACGCTATCGCACGTCACGCTACTAGGGTACGGGCCCGGCGCTCTTCATCGGCCAGCCGCTGAGTGAAAGCGTCGGGGGGTGAGTCCTTGAAATGATCGACATTGAGGCGGGCGCGGCAACTGGGCTGATCCCGCAGGCGCCTAGATCCGAGATCCCAATGAACACGCCCGTGTCACCAGAACGGCTTGCGCTTTTCGGCATGTTCATCGGCGATTGGAGCGCCAAGGGCAGGCTTCACCCCAGTCCATGGGGGCCCGGAAGCGATGTCGCAGGGACGTCGTCCGCCCGCCTCGACCTTTCTCCGCCTCTTCGAACGGACAGCGTCGGCGGGTGTCGCGTGCAATCGGCGAAGCTGAGCTCCGGCTCGGCCGATTTGCTCGGCTGTGTGGTAGCCCTATTCAGCGCGCGCCTGACGCCGCCCCAGAGCCTAGGGCGGCCGTGGGAAGACACAGTGTCGGATCGGAAGTTCGATGAGCGCCTCTCCTTGCTCGCCGCCTCTATGGCCAATGCGGTCGCCCGGCAGTTCAGAAGGAGTTGTTTGGGCGCGGCCAGCAAGGACGCCAAAACCGCCTGCGGACACCCGGTGCCAAACCTTCGCTTGCGCTCGTCGGCGCCGAACTCAGATTTAAAGGAGGAACGATGATCACGGCCCCCGTCATCCAGGAGCGTCCCTCTGTCCCCTATGCCGCCATCCGCCGGTGCGTGACCTTGCCCTTCGACGATGAGATCCCGGGAATACTGCATGAACTGTTCGCCGGGCTCGCATCCCAGGGGCTGACACCAGCGGGGCCGCTTTTCTTCAAGCACAATGTCATCGCCATGCCCGACATCGAGATGGAATTTGGAGTGCCCATCGCGGAGCCGCAGCCTGCGACAGACACGCTTATCACCGGAATTCTCCCCGCCGGACGGTTTGGTGAAGTCATCCATCGCGGGCCTTACGACGGCCTCATGGAAGCCAACGCCAAGCTGGTGGGTTGGGCCCGCGACCATGGCGTTGTGTGGGACAGCCAAACGCACTCTGACGGTGAACATTTCGCTTGCCGACTGGAAATCTACGTGAACGGGCCCGATGACGAGCCCGCCCCCCTAAAACTCGAAACCATTGTGACGATCAAGATCGCCGATTAGCCGTCGGGCTACGGCCTCCACGCCGGGGAGCAAGCCGCGACCGGGCGACACCTCGACGGCTGAACCGATTCTCACACAAGAACCGGAGTTATTGCATGGGACTTCTGACCTTCAGCATCAACGTGACGCTCGATGGTTGTATCGACCACCAGGAGGGTATCGTCGACGATGAGACCCGCGCCTACTTTACGGATCTCCTTGATAAGAGCGGCGCCATGCTGTGGGGCCGGGTCACCTACGAAATGATGGAGAGCTATTGGCCGTTGGTCGCCTGTGGCGAGATCAACGCGCCGCCGTCGATGCGCGCGTGGGCGCAAACACTGGAGGATAAGGCCAAGTACGTAGTGTCCTCGACGAGAGACGATTTTCCTTGGACCAATAGCCAACAGATCGTCGGTGACCTGCGTGCGGGCATCCAAACCCTGAAAGACGCCACGCCATCCGGCGTTCTGCTTGGCAGCGGCAAGCTCGCAGCCGAGCTGGATCGCCTGGACCTGATCGACGACTACAAGTTTCTTATTCAGCCGATGGTGGCAGGGCACGGCCCGACGCTTTACCAGAGTGGATTGCCGAGCACGCGGCGGCTCGTGCTGGTCTCGGCCAAGCCGTTGCGCAACGGCGCCATCGCCGTACATTATACCCGCGCCTGAACTCCAGTCGACTAAGAGCGCCTGACGCGCCTAGTCGGGTTGGGCCACCTCCCGAGAACGGTCTCGCCCCCTCCATTCGCGGCCAGCGCGCGTGCTAGCGGTTCCAGAGATGCACTTTAACCGAATCCGATGCGGCCTAGTCTGCGCGCCCGGCCGTGGCGCGGTCAAGCAGTCGGTCGAGCGCCCGCCGGACGGTGACGCCGTATCCATCACCAGCAAGGGCTTCAGAGCGCGCAATGCCGTAACGAGCATGACGTTCAGCCAGGAGGAGATCGCCGGCCCGGCGACATGCGTCACCGACATTAAGATGCAGAGACGGAAGAAAGCTGGCCAGATCGGGCGTGAGCGGATCGCGATCCTCGCCAGCAGACCCGCCTGTGGCAGCTTCAAGCGCTCGCAGGTCCCAAGTGAGCTCACTGGCGACATCAGCCTCGGTGTCGGCGAGGAAATGCGCGATTGTGCAGCGCTCGATGAGATCCGCGTCGGCTCGGGCCCAGAATTCCAAGAGCTGGACACGGGCCCCTTCTTGGTCGCCTTGCTGGAGCATCGTAATCGCAGCCGTCACAACTGGATCCACCTTAGCGCTCCGAAGGTTCCGCACAGCGCAGCTATGCCGTTAAGGTCCCTATTCCGCTCGACGGGGATGAGGAAGTTTATGCCTCCTGCGGAAACTAGCGCCTAATTCAGGACCCGTCTCGCGGTCGCTTTGCGCCATTTAGCGGACTCTAAGTTCGCTTCAACTTCCGCACGTTGAGGATGGCGCGCAAGACTCCATAAACCGGCCATCTCTAAGCTCAACCCATAGCGATTGAGGAAAGCGGGACCATGGCGACGGGGTGCGAGGGCTGCCGCGACGGCGCAGGGTTTGAACAATCGTTCTAGACGCCGTATTCCTCGGCCAGGCGGGCGTTGTCCGGATCGTCCTCGAAGAAGGCGTTGTCCCACATCGCCGGCCACAGATAATTGCCGCGCAGCCGCAGGATGACCTCGAACAGCTTGGCGTAGAATTGGCTGTTCATGCCGCCGAACTTTTCGGTGGTCCACCCGCAGGAGGTTCGCCCCATTTGGACGATCTGTGGCAAGCCTGCGCTTGGGAGGATGGCACGCCGTCCATCGATGAGCGCGGATGGGTGCTTCAAGACTTCTATGGTTTGGACGTAGCGGCAGACACAACTGGCTGGCCCCCATCGGCGCCTGACTTAAGACTCGGTCGCACCCAGCGCTACGCTCCTTATATTTGGGCGAGCGGCACGATCTTGAGCTGGGTCTCGACCACATCGGTTGCCGCCTGGTCGAGCGGCAAGCCGATACGCTGATTGCTCCAGACCTCGCGGAACGCCGCAACGGTTTCAGCCGCCGTGCGCAGCACCAGCTCCTCGGGCAGGCCGGCCTTGCGCGACATGGCAACAAGCTCGTCCCGGCTAAGGTCGGCCCAGCGCTTGCTGCGCACGACCTTGAGTGCGGCCTTGTCGTCAGGGATGTAGGCCTGGGTGGCGACAAAATCGTAGGCGGGCGCCAGGGTGGCGTTGACGCCATCTCTGTAGAGGAGGGACCAGTTCTTCAGGTGCATGTCGGCGTTGCCGATCAGCGCGTTGAACACCAGTCGCCGCACAAACTCAACGAGGCCCGCCTCGCCTGTCTCGCGCCAAATCACGCCGGCAATGCTGCGGTAAGAGGCCTTTTCGTACTTGTCTTCCGGGTAAAGCCCGAAGACCTGAGCAAAGTCCTCCATATGGATCCGCTCGCCGGTCTCGAGGCGATCAAAACGCTTGATGGCGAAAACGCCGCCGTCCAAGCGCCCAACGTCGGTGGGCAATCCCTCGATGTCGTCCAGCGACAGAAGCTTGATCTCCGGAACGTCGATGCCGACGGCGCGGGCCAGCGACATCATCGAAAACTCGTTCTCGGAGACCCCGGCATATTGAGCCGAAGGCAGCTTGACGATCCAGTCCCCGCCATCGCCGTGGACGGAAATGGTGAGACCTTTCTTTGGGGCGGCCAAGGCTGAGAACTTCAGCTGAACGCCGGCCAATGAGAAGCGAAACGCGCGGCTGGTCTTGCTGGCCTGGCCCACAGCCTCTTCAGCGCCACCCGCACCCGGCGGCGGCTTTTCCCCATCAGCCGAACCGACCCAGACTGAACCGGGAAGATCAGCGCCCAGCGCCCAAAGCAGAAAGAACTCCCGACTGGTCTTTACGCCGGCGCGCTCGGCCAGATAGGCGCGAAGGCGCCCCTCGGGCAAAAGATTCGAAAAGAAGGGCAGCAGTCGGGTTTGGGTGCTGTTGTGCTCGCGGATCAGCCCGCCGGTCTGGCTTTTGAACGACAGGCTAAGGGTCGGCCGCTGCGAATCTTCCGCATAGCCATCGTCAAAGGTGAAGATCGAGCGGTCGCCGCCCAGCGCGGTGATGGCGCCGACCGTTCGATCGCCAAGGCGGACTTCAAGGACATCGAACATGGCTAGTCCTCATCGTCCAGAGTGTAGGCTGGACGCTCGTTAGCCGGCGCTTGGTGGACAAGGGCGTTACGCAGATCCGTTAAGCGAACGACGGCCTTATGCACCGGCCCGGTCCAATTGGAGCCCGTCTCGCCAACCCGATTTTGCAGCTCATCGGTGATGTCGAGCAGTTCCGTCAGGGCTACCGGCGTCCTGAAGAGCGGCTCAATGGCCTGCAGCTCGCGGATCTTTTCCTCAAGCGCATCGAGCTCCGGGGCCTTGGGATAGCTTTGTCGATAGTGCCGTAGGATCTGGGCCAGGGTATTGGCTGCGCCGCGCACGGAGCGGGCGTCCTGGTTGGCTTCCAGCTCGCGAATGATTGCATTGACCCCAGAAAGGGCCGTGCGGGGAACGAGCACAGGCTCAAGATCGAGCAGACGCGCGAGCTCAACGAAGGTTGACAGCCGCACGTCCGCCGCGCCGCTTTCGATCCGCGACAGCTGGGCTTGGGTCAGCTTCATCCGCGCGGTCACGTCGCGCTGCGACCAGCCTTTGCGGCCGCGCGTGTCACGAAGGGCGTCGGTTAGGGGGCGAGTACGCGCTTCCATGTTTGATACGCCATAATGGATCAATCTCACTGCTATATATAATATGGAATATCAAAAAGCCACCATCATCGTATTGATCTGATGCGCTATTTCATATCACATGTCGCGAATGACATTAGATAGAATATCTATATGCCGACGGTAGCTGGCAAGACCGGTGAGCTCCACGAATGTCGCTAAGACGCCCACCGTTAGCCAGCGCCAGCGCGTGCCTTGCGACACGTCAGGCGATCGCCGACCGCTATCGGCGCTCCGTTTCGCGAGATCCGCCATTCGACGACATGGTCGTTTGGTCTTGGCGGATGAGACTGACGATGCTGTCGTTGATGCTGAGGAACGCTACGTCGCGAACCTCCCGGCCCGCGGCGGCGATCCGAGCCAGAACCTCGGTCTGGCCTGCGGATGATCCACTGATTTCGCGGCCGAACCGTTGGCGGCGCGGGACATCCGCGGGGTCCGCCGGGCCGCTCCAGCCATCCAGCCCCGACGCGCGATAGCGTTCAACACAGTCTCCTGGGCTCGTCGCTGAAGGTCTGCTTTCTGGAGGTTGCGCTTCGCGACACCCGAGACGGCAGGCCCTGGCTAAGACGCGTCGCCCGGGCTTCGTAAGGCCACCGCAAGGCGGGCGCGCCAGTTGGGTGCGGCGCGGAGATCGACGAACAAGCGGCGCCACTCGTCGAAGGCCAGCACGAAAGGATTGGCCGAAGACAGCCCGGTTGTCAGGCCATAGCGAATCGGTTCGTCGGCGCGCTCGGCCGCGAAGGTTCCAAACATCCGATCGTAGATGATCAGCACGCCGCCGTAGTTGCGGTCGAGATAGATCTGGTTACAGCCGTGGTGCACACGGTGGTGGGCGGGGGTGTTCAGAACCCACTCCAGAGGCCCAAGCCGGCCGATCATTTCGGTGTGCAGAAAGAACTGGTAGCGGAGGTTGAAGGCAAGCAGAACCAAGACAAGACGGGGATCGAACCCGATGAGCACCAACGGGACATAGGCGATCCAGGCGCCCGACAACGCATTGGTCCAACCCAGACGGATCGCCGAGAGGAACGTCAGCTCCTCGGACGAATGGTGTACGGCATGGCTGGCCCACATCCACCGCACTTCGTGGCTCATCCGGTGAAAGACATAATAGGCAAGCTCGGTGAGCAGAAAGCCGACCGCCCAGGTGCGCCAGTCTTCGAGAGGCCAGCGAACTGGCGCGAGCGTCCAGAGACTGTTCAGGACGAGGTAGATGACCGCGCCATTGGCGACGCCAAACACCAGGTTGCCAGCAGCGACGGCCAACGACCCTGCAGCGACCTTCACGTCGTAGCCACGCTTGGTAGCTAGGCGCCAGCCAAGCTCGGCGAGGACGACCAGAGCCGCGGCAAGAAGGAGCCCTCTTGGGCGATCGTACATCATCGTGGCGTCTCGAGCCTGCTTCGAGCGCCTTTGACCTCCTTGCGGCTCGGCCGCCCGTTCCGGTCTTGGTCGAGCCGGTCCCACACGGGCGAGCGAGCTTTGACGAATTCGGCTCGCGTGACCGTGGTGTCGTGGTCGCGATCCGCGCTGTGGAGAAGAATTTTCAGGCGCTTGGCCTGTGGCGCGCTGGACCGGGCGAGACGCGGCAAGTCCGAAATCGGGACCGCGCCATGATGGTCAGGGTCCAGATGCGAGAACTGACAGTCTCCCGACAACTGATATTCGGCGCGGTCAACATAGCCGTCACGGTTGGCGTCGGCCTTCATAACTTGGGCGGCGGGCGAGCCGCCTCCCAGTTGGACGATGGAGACGCCGCGGCGGAGATGCTGAACACAGCCGGTAGTACCGATATCTGCATCGAACGGCTCGCAAGTCGGCTAAGCTGAAGGCCGCATCAGCCCACTTTCATGAAACCCGACCATTTCAAGGACTTTGCGGAGTGTGACGAAGTGTAAGCCCGCTCGTGGCGCGCGGATGCGCAACGCTCGAACTCGGGCGACGTTGACGCTCCGCCTGAGTGAGCGCCGTCGTCTAGGGGGCCTTGATGGTGCTTCGGGCCGCGACGCGACGTCCAGACGTTGAATTCGCCGAGATCGGGCTTTTGCTCTTTCTCATGGGACGGCATTTGGTTTCGCCGTCGTGGCAAGGCCAGCGATCAGGCGATCCTGGCCGCTCGTGAATGGCACGGGGCACCGCGGTAGCTTGAAGGGGTCGGCGAAGCGTCAGATAGCCACCTCGAACAGGCCCTCGCCAGATCCGTTCGCCGGCATAGGTCAGGCTTCAGGCGTGGCCCTCATTTCGGCGCCGCCCCTAATTGGAGGGGACCGCCGGAGCGCCTCCGTCTAGGCGCCGCAACGCTTCTTGCTGGGCCTTCACGAGAATGGGCGTCTCCGAGGCGACGCCCAACCGATCACAAAAGGCGGCAATTCGGTTGGCGCCGCTTTCTTCTTCACCGGTCGCCATTTCTACTAACCCCCAGGCGAGATCGGTCTGCACGTAGTTCGCCAGGTTAAAGCGGCGAAACCTCATCGCCGCTCTCTGTTGGAAAAGTTCGCGAAGGTCCTGGAGCGTGTTGATCCGCGCGAAATCGCGCGAGGATTGCTCCCTTACGGCCCGAACGATCTTCTTCACGGGGCCGTTGCGAGCATCGGCGGTGAAGGCGCACCAGTTGGGCACATGCCCTTCGACGTCGATCGGATCGATGCAAAGATCGAACATGGCCGTCTTCGCCGTCCTTTTCCATGAAAGGCGGACGCCTTGCAGGTTCGGCACGAAATCGACAGAAAAGCCCCAACGGGCCGAATACTGAGCGCCTTTCAGCGCTTGGAACTCAAGGATTCTGCGGATGCCGTCATGCGGTTCGCCAACCCAACGCCTATCGGCGACCCGCTGTAGTCCTTCTGGCGCGGCGGCCTGAAGGTGCGCAACGATTTCTGCTGAAAGTTCCACCATCGATCCCGCCCAGCTCTTCCCTTGAAGGAACACAGCGAAGGTCTTTTTTCCACCCCATGAGCGTCCGATAAGGGTCGATGCTGTTGAAAAAGTCGAAAAGCTGACTTGCGGGAATTTTAGCATTTTGCACGGTGTCTCGGAGTATTGCCAAATAAACCGCGATAGACGGCTATAAAGTGTCCGCTCAAGGCCAAAGCTGGCGAATACATCCGGCCGCGCGAATTTTCGAATAGGGCCTAATATCGCAGAAAATTCAACGCCCTGAACCGGAATCCGACTTTTTCAACAGCATCGGTCGGGAAGAGAAATTGGCGCCGCGCCGACAACCGGACCTTCGCCCCGCGTTAGAAGCTCAGCGACCTTTGCAAGGTTATCGCCTAGTCCGAAACGTCCAATGTCCGGTTTCGGGCGACGGGCTGATTTCTCCTCCCGCCCCTGAGCGGACGTAGAGCGACGTACTAGGCTAACTCGGATCGCACCTTTGTCAGGATGCGACCCAGCAAGTTGCCGCCCTTCCATTCGGAAGGCGACTGCACTGACGGATCGTCGATCGCCAAGCCCACGCCCCAGATCCAATCTCGCGGATTGGCCTCGACCAGCATAGCCCGTCCGGTCGCTTTCAATTGGCGGGCAGCGCCCGCGTTCTGGGCGAACTTCGCCAAGTTGCCTTGGTAGACAATGCTGATTTTCCAGCGGTCCCAGGCGTCCTGCTGGAAGCCTCGGACCGTTTGACCAAAACGCTTCTGCTCGTCCGGATTGTCGGTCGCCAGGATCGCATCCGCCGCGTCGCTATCGCCGAAAAGCCTCGCCTTGGAGAACATCATCCATTGCTCGGCCGTGACCACGGTCAGGCCGTCTACCTGAAACGAGGTCGGGTGCCATTGGCTGAACACGCCCTTGATGAAGGGATGGAAGCTGTCGAAGTCCCCTGCGGCGGGCAGGTCAGTTTCGAAGATCAAGGGCTCGTCGTGGGTCATCTCGCCATATGACCTCGGACACGTCCCCTTTCCACCCCCTCCAGACATTCGCCCCGTCCGCTGTCCGGCATGGCGACCAAGGTCCGGTTCTAGGCGCAGACGCTGTTTCCGCACCCGACCCTGAGCGGACGGTAGCAGTGCTCGCGGAGCGGCGAATCAGCTGGCGGAAAACCTCGGCCGCGCTGGCCGCCGAGGTGTCCATATCGGCCCTAGTCGTCGCACCTCGGATCCCATCGACGATCTACGTTCGACAGGTCGGATCGAGTTTCGCCAGCTTCTGTAAAGCGCCAGGCACAATAGCCATAATGAAACCAGCGAACGAACGAGGTGCCGCGCAGGCTATCGATCTCGTCTGGTGTGTGATGCCAGTGAGGTGGAAGTATCGCGAAGAACAAGTCGTTCGCTATGAGACGCGAGCGACACCCGATTGATCGAAATATGTGCTCGACCGAACCTGGCGGTGCGTATCGATCAATATTTGGATGGGAGAATATATATCGGACGCCCTGGAGGGCTTGACCGAAATTAAGTGCGAAGTGCTTCAGGTATGCTTCTAGCCAGTATCGCATTGTAGTCCTGGAGGAGGGAGGGGGGCGCGACGCGGCCATGCGCAAGCGCCGTCCGAAGGGGTCAGGAGGGGTCGAGCGGGGGCGTCGCGTAGGCGCCGTGGCCTGCGGCCACCAAGCCGTCGCGAAACTGCAGCACCTCGCTGACCCTTCCGCCGGCCTGGTTGCGGTACTGGATGACCAGGACGTCCACGCCGACAAAGACATGATCTATGGTGAAATGCAGGTCGGGCCTGCGGCGCAGGCCTTCGGTCCAATAAGCTCTCAGGGCCGGCTTGCCGATGATCCGGCCACCGGAACCGGGAACGACCTGCGCCGCCACGGGGGAGGTGAAGATCACATCCTCGGCGAAGTGATCGAGCAGGCTGTCGAGGTCGCGCCTGTTCCAGTCATCTCGCCAACGACGGGCGAAGGCGTCCCCATCCACCAGAGCTTCTCCTGTCCCTGCGCGGCCAGCCGCGGCGCATCCACGCTCGGTCCACTGCCGCCCGCGCCCTGAGGCGGCGGCCCTGAACCCGCCAGATCAATGCCTAAAGTCGTCTGGTGGGGCTTTCATCCATCGGCTGGGCGAGAAGGCGGCGGGTGGCCGACGGCCATCCCGGCTCAGGCCCCAGCTACGCGGCCGTCCAGTGCCTACAGCCGGGCGCGGTCAAGCGCCAGCAGGCGCGCCGCAGCCAGCTGAAGCATCACCTCCACGCGCCTTTGCATGCCTGCTCGCGTCGACGTAACGCCCTTGCCTGCCGGCTGCGGCCCTGGTCCGAGGGCGTCGCGCAGGTGATCGCTCATGTGACGACCTGTTGACCCGTCACGTGCACGACGAGCTCGCTAGGGAGGCGGGCGACGCGAACGAGGACTTCGCCGGCCTGCTTGATGATCGCGCACCAAGGCGCGCCGTCGTCGGCCTCGCCAAACACGATCTGCAGATCGGGGCCGCCAGGAAGTTTTCGGATCAGCGCCCGCAGCCGCTCGCGCTCCAAGCCCGTTCATCGGCCGCTGTCGCCGATCCACCCGGCCAATGAACCGATGGTGGTCACGTGAGCGCCCACCGCTCGCGGCTTTTGCGCGCCGGGCCGGCGAGTGGTCCTAGCACGTCGTCAAGCCGCCCTGGGCGGTCGGCCCAATAATCGTCCCGACGCAGCCGCGATCCTGTGGGCGGGCCGCTCTTAAGCCCACCGCGTGCGCCAGGTCGTCCATGCCTCCCGTGCGGCCGTGCACCCCGACGATGGAGCGGACGTCCAGCTTCTCGCGAGCGATCAACTGCTGCAGTTCGAGACCCGTGGTGAAGGCCGGCGGCGTCGCGCCGCGCTCGGGCAGATAGAACAGGTCGCCCTGGAACAGCGCTTTGGAGTCTGGGTCATAGGCCACAAGCATCGTCGAGGCGTGGCTGCTGTCGATCGGAAAGACGGCCACGCTGCGTCCGCCAAGGTCGATGCGGGCCGCGGTGGTGACTTCGTGCAGCCGAAAGGCCGGACCTGCGCCGAACTGGCGCGCGATGGCCGCGCTGGCGCCGGAACCTGCAATCACCTCGGCGTCGGCGTAGGCGGCCAATCCGGCGACATGGTCGCCGTGCACATGCGAGACCACGACATAGGCGATTGGCAGGTTGGGCGCGGTGCGCTCGACCAAGTCGCGGACCTGTTTGGCCGCCTCCAGGCTGACCGGGGCGTCGAAGACGGCGATCGCGCGCGCGCCGACGACGAAACCGGTATGATAGCCTGAGGGCGCGGCGTCGACCCGATAGGCTCCCGCGCCGAGCGGGGTGGCGCGCAGCGTCCCGCCATCGTCGGCGGGGCGATAGCCTTCGGGCGCGGTCAGCACGCCTTCATACCGCCCCTGGGCGGGCGCGGTCCGCACAGTCGTCCAGCGCGCGACAAGTTGGTCGCGCCGCCGCCGTTCGATCACCTGGGGGGCAGGACCCTGGGGCGTCTGGCGCCAGTCCAGATAGTGGTAGTCGTCGGCGCCGACTTGGGCGGTCTGGATCAGGCCGCTCGACAGGTGCAGGGTGACGGGGCGCCCGGCCGGATCCTGATAGGTCAGTTGCGCGCCGGCGGCGACGGCCGGGCTGGCGTGGGCGTCACACGCCAGGAGCCCTGGGACGAGCATCCGAAGATCGGCGTAATCCTTGACCGAGGCGGCGGCGTCGTCGGCTTGGAGGACGTCGCCGTCGCGCCAGCCGATCTCGTCGATCGTCCATTCGCCGTCGGGCGAGCCGACGGTCCTGAACCGAAACTCGATATCGCCCGCATAGACGGTGGACGTCCGTAGCAGGAAATGGCCCCCGTTCAGGATCAGCATCGACTGACGCGCGTCGATCGTCGCAACCGCGCTGCCGGGATCGCGCGCCTGCTCCGGCGCGAACCGCAGCCCTTCCAACGCCACGCTCGCCCCGGCGCCTTGATAAGGCGCGCAAAGCCCGGGCAGCGCTGAGGTGTCTTCGGGACGCGAGCCGTGGGCGCCGGACGCCGGCGCGCTCGCGGCGAAGGCGCCGTGCGCGCAGACAACGAAAGAGACGAGGGCTGCAACGGCGCTACGCAACGGGCGGCTCCTGGCGGGCTGGGCGCATGAAAGAAATCGGGGGCGGGGCGCTCGGTTCAAGGGGCGCGCGGCGTGAACCGATCACAGGACAGGACCAGCCTTCTGGCGGCGGCCGAACGTCAGGCCGGGACAATGTATTTGCCCATGTGGCCAAGATAGTCGCGGATGCCCAGTTGAACCCCCGCGGCGCGCAAGATCGCGTAGACCGTGACCATATGGAAGTAGAGCTGGGGCAGCGCCCAGTCGTTGATCATCGTCCATCCCGTCATCCGAAACTGTTGACCGGTAGGAGCCTGGACGATCATCGGCGCCTCCAGGATCACGCCGCGGCGCAGGGCCTGCAGCGTCTCGAGCGCTTGCCCCACGCCACGGCGCAGATCGGCCAGGCTCGCGGCCTCCAGCTGAAAGGCGGCCAGCTCTTGGCGTGTCAGTTGGCTGGCGGCCTCCAGGGCCTGTCGACACGTCAGCACCACGTGCTGAGTGAGATCGAACATGTCTGGAGCAAGGCGCGCGCGCACCAGGCGATCGGGCGCGTCCCCTGTTTCGCTGGAGGCCTCGGCGACCTCCAGGATGTGATCGAGGGTGCGCAGCACCTGGACGAACACATCGATCGGATAAGCTTGTTCTGCGCGGTCGGCCATGTCCGTTCTCCAAAGGTCGTGAAACGTCAGCGAGGCGCTCGCCATGCGGCTAGGCCTGCTCCAGCGCCGCGAAGCAGGGGGCGGGCGAGGCTAGGTGATGTGTACGGACCGTCGAACCGCTTGCATCAAGGCGGATTTGACCGTTCTCAGCGGCAAGGGCGCGCGCCGCCCCTCGCGCCTGGGCCAGACCCACAGGCCGGTTTTGAGATTGGCGGGCAGCCGCAAATCGTACCGTCCACGTTCGGGCTCCGAGCGCATCGGCGTGTAGTAGAGACAGTTTTCAAAGTAATAGTGCGTGACCATCGAGCGGCGGGTCGCGCCTTGACGAACGATCCTCGAACCGCCGTGCGCCACATTGGCGGTCCACACCAGGGCCTGGCCCTTCTTCAGCATCGCCAAGGTGCGCGGGACGGCCAGCGTCCGCGCGAAGGCCGGCACGTAGAAGGTCTCGTAATCCTGGTCCTCGGGAGCGCGGCCGACCACGCCGGCCTCGCGCATGCCCAACACCGGCCGCTTGTGACTGCCCAGGTGATAGAACAGCGGTCCCGCATCGGCCGCCACGTCTTCCAGGGCGAACCATACCCCGCACATGAAGCGTTGGGGTTCGCAGTGAAAATGCACGGCGTCGGCATGGGCGCTCTGCTCGCTGCCTATGACAAAATTCAGAGTTTGAAAGGCGAAGGGGCGGCGGCCGTACGCCAGGGTGAGCATGTTGTCGATAACCGGCAGGTTGGACAGAGCTCGCGCCGCCGGCGAGCGTCGCCAAGCGTCCTGGACGCGGCGGACGCCAAGGGTAAAGAAGCGAGCGGTTTGAGCCGTAACCTCATCGCAAAGCGCCCGGCCTTCCGGTCCCAGGTCGATCACCGCCACGCCGTCGCGATGCAGGTCGGTGACGAAGCGACGTTGCGCCGCATCCGCGCCGACGGCGTCCAGATAGGCCTCGACCTGGTCCGACTCCACCCAGGGCGTGGAGGGCTGTTGGTCCAAGCGCATCCCTACTGATCCTCGCCGCGGTCCTGAAGGACGCGCAGGACGGCCGCCATGCGGTCAAAGCCCTGCTCGAGGACCGGGGTGAAGCCATGGGCTTCGGCTTCGGCTCGCGCCAGGGCGGTCGCGAACTCAACGTCGAAGGCCAGCAGGGCGCCGCCGTCGGCGGGCTGCAGTTGGACCGCGTTGACCGGCCCGGCCGGATCGGCGGCGTCCCGCCAGGCCAGGCGGGACGGCGGCTCCACCTGTGTGAACTCGAACTCCAGCGCGTGCTTGGCGCCGTCAGGCGTTCGCATGACGTGCGACCAGCGACCGCCGGGCCGAACGTCCATCTCGCAGCGTGGGTTGGAAAATCCGTGCCCGCCGTACCAAAGCGCCACGAACTCAGGGTCGGTGAGCGCCGACCAAACCGTTTCGATCGGCGCGTCAAAAAACCGCCGCATCGTGATGTGCGATGGCCCATCGTCCACTCTCAAGTCTTTCATTGCTCAAGATCGCCTTGCTGGTGAGAAGGGGTTTAGGTGAGCCCGCGGCGGTGGCGCGCGAGCCTGGGCGGCCGCTCGGCCGCGAGGCGCCGGCGGTTGAACAGGACCCGCGACGCCGAGCCTGACCCTGCGATCCTCATCGAAGTCGCCTGGAGAGCGCCGACGCCTCGCGTTCGAAGCGGGCGGCCAAAAGCTCAAAGCTGCGTTCGATGCGCGGCGGGATGTCCACGTGGCTGATGAAATCCTTGCCGCGTGGGCCATAACCGTGCGCGTCGTCCCTCAATCGGGGGATTTCACCGAGCAGAAGCGACATGAAGCGCCCCCCCGGCCAGAGCGGTCGCGCAAGGCTCTTGGCGTAGGCGACCTGGCCGTCGACCAACGCCAGTCTGGGGATGAAGGTCGGCCAGTTCACAAACTCGGTGCGCCAGGCGCGATCACGCCAAGCGCGCTTGAAGGACGCGTCGGTTCGGCGCTGCATCAACGGATCCTGGACAAGAAGGGCTGTGGCTGGCCGAAGACCGCGCTCATCCAGCAGGCGTCCGCTGAAGGAAGCGTTCTCTCCGCAGTTGGTCGAAGCGGGCTCCAGCAGGATCCGCTGCTCATCCAGGCCGCAAAAGCGCACGGCGACGTCTCGCAGGATCTCGGCCTCGGGACAGTCTTGAACATCGATGTCAGCGCAGATTTCACCGACCGTCTGCGCCAGAAACGGCGTCGAATGGCCGATCCCGCCTGTGATCAGCAGCGGCGCCTTGCAGTCCTTGGCCGCCTTGAAAGCGGCGATCGCGGTGGACAGGATCGCGTTGCCCGCCAGGATCACCATGTCGAACTCGACGCCGTCGGCGCGCCCCTGCTCGAGCTGATCCAGGGCGAGGAATTCGGCCAGCGCGTTGGCCGCTGGGATCAAGTCCGGACCAATGGCGAAATCGCAGGTTCGGCTCGCCGAACCGCACGGCTTGCTCAGCACGTTCGATTCAAGGTGCTGGCGCTGTTGCCGCTGCTGGACCTTGGCGCTCGAGCCCAGCCCCCCGGCGCCGACGGCGGGGAGTTCGCCAACCGCTTGGCTTGACCGGTTCCCAGCGTCGCGCTCTGAAAGAAACGCTGTGGGGCGGGTCATTCGCCCTCCGGAGCGCTGAAGATCTGGCGCAGGGCGTCGAGCGCCACCGGGTGATAGATCGTCGAATGGCTTTGGTCGGGACGCGGCGAATAGGTCAGGGCCAAGGTCGAGACGGGGCATTGGCGCAGTCTGGCCACAAGCGTGTCGACGGCGGCCTGCATCTCACCGCCCTCGTCGCCGATCGAAAGATAGAGGCTCCTTGGGCCGTCGGCGGGCGCGCAGGGCCGCGGGGTCGGCCGCCGAGCAAGCTGTCCGCCGTCCCACCACAGGCTTGGGCTCACAGCCACGTAGTGGTCGAAGGCCTTGGGACTTGTCAGATAGGTTTCGACGACAAAAAGCCCCGCCAGCGACTCCCCCACAAGCGCCGTCTCGCCGCTGGTGCGATAGCGGGCGCGCACGAACGGTTGGACTTCTTCGAGAAGGAAGCGCCGGAAACGCGCCGACTGCCCCTGGGTGGGGTAGGTCTCGATCAATTTCGGATTGGATGTCGGCAGAGCCAGTTCATTGCGCCGGTCGACCGAGGCGACGCCGACCACGATGACGTCGCGTGTCGTGCCCGAGATCGTGCCCAACTGGGCAAGACCTGAAATATGATGGAAGTCCTGGGCCTGTCCGCCGTCCAGCAGATAGACCACGGGGTATCGCTTGGAGCCTTCGCCGTAGCTTGGCGGCAGCCACACATTGAGCTCCCGAGGCCCGCCATAGGTCGACGACGGCAGGGCGTAGGATTGACCGATCACGATGGGTGACGGATCGACCTCGACGGGCGCGGCATGGACCGAAGCCACCAGGCCCAGCCATGAGATTATAGACAGGGCGACCACCTTCGACGCCGGCGCACGGAAGCTTGTCGCGGAGCGTGTCATGCCGTTCATCTCATGCCTGTTGGGCGGGCGTTTGCGCCGCGGCGCCGCACGTCGGGAGGACGCCGACAGGAAGTAGCCGCCGTCGGCGCGCTAGGCTTTCATCGACCGGCTGTCCTCGGGCGTGCGGTTCCCGACCAAACCGTTCGCATTGCACGTTCCGCCCCAGCAGCTTGTGTCGGCGCGGCTCGGCGTAACGCTGCGATCGGCCACGTGGTGGAAAAGACCGAAGATCGCCTCGACAGCGCCGGGTCAGGCGCTCGAATGTGGCTCGGCCAGCATCGGAGGTCTGCAACAAGGCGTCCAGATCGCCACCAGCGGGCATTGGAACGGCGTTCCCGTCAATCTCAAGGGACCGCCCAACCATGGCAAGATCGGCGCCTCAACCGACGCAAGGCGTCCCCACGTGGTGCTGGGGGGCATCAACCAAGGGGGTGCTGGCCGATCCGCAACGCCAGTGCGACGCCAGCCAGAACGGGCGCGGCGGCATGTTCTTCGTGCTCGAGGACGCCGACCTGACTCATGGCCTGGGAGCCTTGATCGCCGGCGACACCGCGCTGGCGACGTCGCCAGGAGCTCTGGGTCGCGGGCGTGCGGCCGTACCGGCGCGCCGCGCGGGTCGGCGCGGCGCGCCGGCCGCCCAAGCCTCGGACGGACGCCTTCCCGCCTATAAGCGCGGTGATGCGCGCGCCCGCCCGGATCCCCGCCCCACGGGAATAACGCGCCCCTCCCACGGCTGGCCCGATCGATCCGGACTAGCGCGACACGGCCGGCGCGGGCGTTTCGTCGGGAGCGGCGTCGCCGGCGGCTTCGGCCAACGGTCGCGCATATCGCAGGAGCGATACGAGCACCTTGGCGGGCTCTTCGGTCATCACCTCGTGCCCCGAATGCTCGAACCAGACGAAGTGCTTTTGAGGGGCGCGCAGCTTCTGGAACCAATCGTACGCCACCTCCGAACTCACCGTTCGATCGTGTCGCCCTTCCAGCAGGATGACGGGACAGTCCAGACGATCGACATGGCTAAGGTCGAGCCCCAGAACGGCGCTGAGCAGATACGCCTGCGAGTAGCTGTTTCCGTCATAGACGCGGGCGGATTCGGCGTCGGTGTAGTCGGGCGATAGTCGCGCCGCGACGCTGTTGGTTTGCCGCTGGCGGTAGGCCATGACGCCGCCGAAATGGTCGGACCAGCGCCGCTCGATCTCGATGTCGGCCAGAGGAATAGCTCGTCCGGGCGCGCGTAAGGCGCGATGGCGTCGAGTTCCTCGACGGCCCTCTTATCACCCGCTCGAAGCGCGGCCTCGCGTGTAGCCGCATATCCGCGCCGTTCGCTTTCGGGGCTGTTGGCCGCCTGACCGACGCCGATATAGGCGTAGAGCCACTCAGGGCGACGCTGCGCGAAGCTCAGGCCGATATAGCTGCCCCAGGAGTGGCCGAGCAGGAAGATCTTATCCTTGCCCAACTCCCGGCGCAGCCAGGCCGTCAGCTCCTCGGTGTCGGCGATGAAGCGCTCGGGCCGCATGGTCGGCGCGACCGCCCGGGCGTCATTGAGCAGGTGGGTCTTGCCCGAACCACGCTGATCCCAATGCACGACGATGAAGTACTCTTCCAGATCGCGCGTGTTCCACCAGGCCAGCGGCGTTTCGGGAAATCCTGGACCACCGTGCAGGACCAGGAGGATCGGATTGCGGCGGTCGCGACCACGGATCGACACGAACTGGTCGACGCCGCCGATCGAAAGCGTCTCGGAACGATCGACGCCGTTGGGGGTGGCGATGCGGCGCAGTTCGCGTATGACCTCGACAGCCTCCTGCCGGTCGTTGGGTTTGATCAGTTGGGCCCGCGCCGGCTGCGCGATCGAGAAAGCCAGGACCCACCCCAACAGGGAGGTCCAGATGCAAGGTCTTTTCAATGATCCGCTCCTGCGCCTTCAGTCCCGCAACGCCGGGTCTTGGCCACGACGGGTCTGCATGACCAGACAGGATAGACCCTTCGGAGGGGCCCGGCTTTCATCCAAGTGCGTTCCCCAAGCCTATCGGCGTGGGTGACGGCGGCCAGCCTGGCGCCAGTCTGATCTCACCATGACGATGAGGACGGATCGGCACGCCAGGAACTATGAGGGAGCGCCCCGTTGGAAAAGCCGCATGGCTTCTGCTGTTACTTAGATGGAGACAACAAAGTTCGGTTCAAGAGTTGCCGTCAAAGCATTTTATCATAGTTTTCAATGCATTATAACTTTTGGCGGTGCAACATGACGCTTGGAACGAAAGTCGACGCCTCGGATGGAGCCACTTTTGAACTTGGGGGGACCGCGGCGCGGACCCACCAGGCCATCATCGCGGGCGGCGGCCCCACGGGCTTGATGCTGGCCGGCGAGCTGGCTCTGGCCGGCGTCGATGTGGCGATCATCGAGCGCCGGGAGAGCCAGGATCTGGCCGGCATGCGGGCCGGCGGACTGCACATGCGCACGCTCGAAGTGCTGGACCAGAGAGGCCTGGGCGAGCGGTTCGTGTCGCAGGGCCAACGCCATCAGGTCGCCCCCTTCCATGAGGTGCTGCTCGACGTCAGCGACTTCCCCACCCGCCGGAACTATTTCCTGGCCCTTCCGCAGAACCAGATCGAGCGAACCCTCGCCGAATGGGTGGAAGAGCTCGGCGTTCGCCTCTATCGCGGATGCGAGGTGGCCCGCTTCGTCCAGGACGACCACGGGGTCGACGTGGTGCTGTCCGACGGCTCGGGCCTGCACGCATCGTTCCTCGTCGGCTGTGATGGTTCGCGCAGCGTCGTACGCAAGGGCGCGGGGATCGAGTTCGCCGGTTGGGAGCCGACCAAGAGCTGGCTCATCGCCGAGGCCCGGTGGGCGCAGGAACCCAAGTGGGGGGTCGAGCATGACCTCCACGGGACCTACGCCCTGGGCAAGATGGACGACCCGGGCCAGGTCCGGATCGTCCTTGCCGAGCGCGAGCTGAAGACGGGCGACGATCCGACGTTCGACGAGGTCCAGAGCCTTCTGGTCGAGGTCTACGGCGCCGACTTTGGCGTTCACACCCCAACCTGGATTTCCAGGTTCACCGACCGTTGCCGGCAAGCCGCGGCCTACCGGGATCGGCGTGTGCTGCTGGCCGGCGACGCAGCCCATATCCACCCGCCGATGGGTGGCCAGGGTCTGAATATCGGCCTGCAGGACGCGGTGAACCTCGGCTGGAAACTCGCCCAGGTCATCAAGGGGATTTCTTCGGAAAGCTTGCTCGACACCTACCATGCCGAGCGGCATCCGGTGGCGGCCCTGGTGCTGCGCAACACCATGGCGGACGTCGCGCTCCAGAGGCGCGATCCGCGTAGCCGGGCCCTCGGGGAGATCATGTCCGAGTTGGCGGTCATAGACGGCGCCCGAAAGCACCTCGTGGCCGTTCGATCGGGATTGGGCGTTCGCTATGATCTGGGCGATGGTCATCCCCTGGTAGGACGCCGCTTGCCCGATCTTAGAATCCAAGTGGGTCAGACCGCCCAGAGCACGTACGACTTCCTGCACGACGCGCGTCCCGTGCTCTTCGACTTCGGTTCGGACCTTGGCCAGGAGCGCCGGTCCTGCACCGATGCGGTGAAGGTGGTGAGCGCGAACGCCTTGCAGGCATGGGACCTTCCCGTTGTCGGTCCCGTCCAATCGCCCGAGGCGGCGCTTGTACGCCCCGACGGCTATGTCGCCTGGGCAGGCGCCTTGGGCGATGACGGCCTGGAGCAAGCCTTGCAGAAGTGGTTTGGCGCCAGCGCAGCCGACACCGCCCACTGACCCGGTCCAGCATGGCCGACGACGCGATCCTCGTCGGCCATGCGACCGGTTGGAGGTCTCGATCGCCCAGGCGACCTTGGTCTTCAAGCCGCCTGACGGTGAAAGGACATGCCCAGGTCGCAGGGCCTATGGCGTCGAGGTGGGGCTGATCACCTATTCGCAGACAGCGGCGATCCTGGCCCGCCCAATGTCGTGGAATCCGCGAAAGCGCACCAGCCCCGCCCCTTCAAGGGGAGGATGTCCTACCAATGGCCGATCACCTCAGGAGACGTGCATGGACACCATCGCCTCGAGCCTGGCGGGGTTAAGGCCCCAAGCGCTTAGCCGGCCGGGATTGAAACCGCTCGTCGGCGACCGCCTAGGCTGGGTCGATCAGTTGCGGGGCCTGGCCATGATCGTCATGGCGCTCGACCATGTGCGCGACTTCGTGCATCGCGGCGCCATGTCGGCGGCGCCGACCGACTTGGCCACCACAACGCCGCTGTTGTTCGCCACGCGATGGATCACCCATCTTTGCGCGCCGACCTTCGCGCTCACCGCCGGCCTGGGCGCCTTCCTGTGGTGGAGAAAGGGCCGTGGTCGAGGCCAGTTGTCGTGGTTCCTGGCCTCGCGCGGCGTTTGGCTCATGGTTCTCGAGCTCCTGGTCATGCGCCTGGCCTATTATTTTTCGTGGTCGCCGCAGAGCCCGGTCCTGCTTCTCGTCCTATGGTCGCTGGGCCTGTCGATGCTGGGACTGGCGGCGCTGGTGTGGCTGCCGCGCCGATGGCTTGCCCCCCTCGCCCTGGCCATCATCCTGCTCAATCCCTTGCTGGACGCGATTCCAGCCGCACGGCTGGGGCCCGCGGCGGGGCTGTGGAACCTGATTCACGAGGTCGGCGCCTTCAAGCTCCTGGGCGCGACGGTGGTGACGCCCTATCCGCTCCTGCCCTGGATCGGCATCATGCTGCTGGGCTTCTCGCTCGGTCCGCTCTGTGAGACGGCGACCAGAACGCAGAGGCGTTGGCTTGTTCTTCTAGGCCTGGCCGCCCTGGTCGGGTTCCTGGTCCTGCGCGTGATCAACCTTTATGGCGACCCCGCGCCATGGCGGGCGCAGGGATCAGCGATCTACACGGCGATGTCGTTCCTGAACGTCACCAAGTACCCCGCCTCGCCCGACTTCGTCCTGATGACGTTGGGCGCGGCCTTCTTGCTGGCGGCGCTGCTGACTGGCGCCTCGTCGGGACCGGGCTGGGCGGGCGCGGCGCTCCGGAGTCTTGGGCGAGCGCCCTTGTTCTACTACGTGCTGCATTTCTTCCTGGCCCATCTGATCGCCACCGCGCTGGCCCTGGCCGCCTATGGATGGCGGGCGCGGTTCTTCGTCTTCTCGCCCTACCCTTCGATGGGGGGCGCGCCAGGCCAGTTCCCCGCCGACTTCGGCCATGAGCTGGCGATCGTCTACGCCGTCTGGCTGGCCCTGGTCGCCATCTGCTATCCGCTGTGCGTCTGGTACGCCGGGCTGAAGGCGCGTCGAGGCGACTGGTGGCTAAGCTACCTTTGACGATGAGACCCCGGACGATCAGGAAGAAGCGCGGGAAGACTCCGGCGACCTCTTGATGAAAGCCCGTCCTTGGCCCTTCCTCTAGGCTCGCCGGATGATCGCTCAGGGCTGCAATCGAAGAACCCTCGCGCTTGGACTGGGCGCATGGGTGGCTGGCGTGGGCGCCGCACGGCGTGTCCAAGCGGGAGGGGTCGGTTCGCCGGGTCGGTTTGAACCGATCGATCTCTTTGCTGACACGCGCATCTTCCTGCGCGCCCGGATCAACGGCGTGGAGGTGTCGGCCTTGCTCGACACCGGCGCTGAAATGACGGTCGTCGACACGCGCCTGGCTTCCCGCCTGGGGCTTGCGGCGAAGGGATCAGGCTCGGCGATCGGCACGGGCGGTTCAGCCAGCGTCAGCTTCGCCGATGGCGTGACGATCCAGGCCGCGGGCTTGCGCCTGACAGACCGCACGGTTGCGATTATCGATCTTGGCGCCGTCGCCGAGGCGATGGGTCACCCGCTTCCCCTTCTGCTGGGCAAGGATCTCCTTGGCGGCCTGGTGATGGACCTGGACTTGCCCAACCGCCAGATCGCCTTCTTCCCGCCCTCGCATGCCCCAAAGCTTCCCGGCGCCACGGTTTTGCCCTTCACGCAGGTCGGCCCGCTCAGGGCCATTCCGCTGCGGGCGGCCTCGGCGGAGGCAGCCCTCTTCCATGTGGACACTGGAAGCGGCGGCGCGCTCGACCTTTATCCGGCTTTCTCGCGCAAGCTCGGTCTTCCCGGCGACCGGGCCGCGTCGACGACGCTCGCGGGCGGCGTGGGCGGCCTGGCGGAGTCGCCCATCTTGAGTCTTGATCAGATCGCGGTGGGCGTGACGACTCTGCACGAGGTTCCGGCCATCCTCTCCAGCGCCGGCTCGGCGGCGACAACCGAGCCGGTGGCGGGCGCGATCGGAATGGAAGTTCTTTCGCGCTTTCGGTTGTTGGCCGATTTTCAAGGCGACCGCCTGACGCTCGTCGGCGCCCCTGAAGCCTTGGCCAAACCGTTTTGGAAGAACACCCTGGGCTTGGCCTTGATGCGAACGGGCGATGGCGTGGTCGTTTCCCATGTCATGCCCAACTCGCCGGCGGCCCAAACCGCGCTCACCAAGGGCGCGTCGATCGTTTCCATCGACGGCGCGCGCGCCAGTACGTTGACCCCCCCGGCGCTTCGAAGCCTCATGGGCTCGCCCGTGGGCGCGGACGTGGTGGTGGCGACCGCGACCCATGGGGAAGTTCGCCTGCGCGCCCGGGTTTTCTACTAGCAAGCCGGCCGAGGAGGAGGGGGTTGGCCATGGACTTTCGAACGGCCCGGAGCCAGGACGCCGAGGCCATCGCCGCTCTTCACGCCGACAGTTGGCGGCGAACCTACAGGGGCATGATGCCCGATGCTTTCCTGGACGGGCCGGTCTTGGAAAACCGCCTGGAGATCTGGCGCGCCAGGCTCGCCGATGGTCGAACCGACCCGTCGGTTTGGCTTGGCGTCGAGCATGGCCAAGTCGTTGGCTTCATCTGCGTCCACGCCGACGAGGATTCCAGGTGGGGTTCTCTAATCGACAATCTCCATGTTCGCCCCGAGTCTCAGCAGATGGGCGTCGGGGCCCGTCTGATGGGGCTCGCCGCCGACTGGTTGGATGACCAATGCTCCGGTTCGCCGGTCTATCTGTGGGCGATGAAGGCAAACCACGGCGCTCGGCGATTCTACGAGCGGCTGGGAGGAAGGCACGTCGAGTCCCTCATCAAGACCGACGTCGCAGGCGGCCTTGCGCTCAACTGTCGCTATGTTTGGCGCGCCCCCGCGGCGATCGCCAGGGTGTCAAAGCCTAATCCCGCTCCCGACGAGCGCGGGGCGCGCCACATCGAGCGGCCGCCCCATGAAGGATCCACCTGACTTGGAGACTCAAGATGCGATCAAGGTCTGAACCTGCGCGGCGCTCTGTCCTGTTTGGGCTCGCCGCTTGCCTCGTGGGCGGAGCGTGCCTGGCCGCGTCCGCAACCGCGCCCGACTATCCCGTCGGCTACCGCCATTGGACTCACGTCAAGAGCGGGGTGATCGGGCCAGGCAGTCCGGCCCATCCGCGCTTTGGCGGTCTCCACCACATCTACGCCAACCCCAAGGCCATGCGCGGCTACAGCACGGGCAAGTTCGCGCCAGGATCGGTGCTGGTCTTCGATGTGCTCGAAGCAAAGCAAGGCGCGGGGAGCGTGGAGGGGGGCGAGCGGCGGTTTGTCGACGTCATGACCAAGAGCAGGGACGGCTGGTCGTATACGGAGTTCAATGGCGACAGCCGCGAGCAACGCAACGTCACCCCCGAGGCTGGGGTGAGCCAGTGCCAATCCTGTCACCTTTCCCCAAAGACCCAGGATCAGGTGTTCAGTCGCTTCAAGGAGTAGTCGCGCAGTCTGGTGTTGAGGGTGCGCGCGGCGAGGGCCTGGTTCGGCGCGGCGAGGGTTTCAGTATCGCCGGCAGATGATCCTAGCCTCGGCGCTTGCTGGGCTCCAGACCAGCAAGCGCCGTAGAGCCGTTCAGGGCGTCTTGGTCAGCGGCAGAACCTCGTCGACCAAGGTCACAAGGAAGCGACCTGGTTCTTCTTGGTAGGCCATGTGGGCGGAGTCTTCGAACCAGACCAACGTCTTCTTCGGCGCGCGCAACGTGGTGAACCATTCATCCAGCAGCCCGGCATTGGTGCCGATGTCGTGCCGTCCCTGAATAAAGACTACGGGCAAGCTGAAGGTCGGGGCGTCGCGCAGATCCACGGTCCCAAGCTCGCCCCATAGCGCCTGGATGCTGAAGCCTTGGGCGACGTCCCGTAGGCGCAGTTCCTCGTCGTCATAGTCGGGTCCCAGAGGATTGATTTGGCCCTCATGACCGACATTGTTGCGCCAGTAGTATCCTCCGTAATGGGCGAGCCATCGCCGCTCTACGCCGAGGTTTTCGATGTTGCGCTTGGGATCGACGCGGTCGGGGAACGGAGCGATCCGTTCCAGATCGGCGACGGCCTGGGCGTTCCCGTCTCGGCGCGCCGCCGCCAAGGTCGCCTCGTATCCTCGGGACTCGTTGGGCTGAAAAGCGACAAACTGGCCGGTGCCGACATAGGCGTAGAACCAGTCTGGCCGGCGTTGCGCCAGCTTCACGCCAACGATCGATCCCCAAGAATGGCCCACCAGGATGATCTTGCGAGGGCCGTACGTCTTGCGAAGATAGGCGACCATTTCCTCGGCGTCGTCGACCATCCGCGCAACGGTCATGGTCGGACCGAGGGCTTTTGGATCGTTGGCCGCGAATGTCTTGCCCGCGCCTCGCTGATCCCACTGCACGACCGTGAAATATTCGCGCCAGTCCCTCATGTAGTAGTAGCTGGACGGGATCGAGGTGAAGCCTGGTCCGCCATGAATGAACAAGAGAAGGGGCGCATCGGCGTGGCGGCCTCGCACCGAAACCCATTGCTTGATGCCGCCGATCTCGACAAAGCCATCGCTTTGAACGGCGTCGACGCTGCGGACCTGGTCGACGGATCGAAAAACGTCGCGAGGGTCGGCCGCGCGCGCAGAACCGCACACGGCGCCCAGGCTCAGAACGATCACCATGATCTGAACCAAACCCCGAGCCGTTGGGATCGTGTTGGGCATCTGTTCGACAGCTCCAGCTGCGCGGCGAACATCTCGCACATCGCTACACGTTAGAGGCCGGCGCCGGATCGATCGGATGCAGGCTGTCGGCAATTTAATCTTCAAAGCGCGCGTCCTGGAGGCCCCCGACCGGCCGGACGTCGCTGTCAGGAGACGCTGGCCGTTCTGGGCGACGATTCGACCTGGGCGCCCGGCGCCGCCGGGGCCAAGCGCTTGGGGGCGAACCGTGGTCGGCTCAGACGCGCTGTTGCTTTTGTCGAGCCGCGCTGGTCAGGGCGATAAATTGAGAGGGCGTCATGCCGAAGATGTTGCGATAGGCGCTGCTCAGGTGCGCCGAGCTCGAAAACCCGGAGTGATGCGCCGCTTCGGTCAGGTTGAGCCCTTGTTGGGCGAGCCGCATGGCGTTGCCCAGCCGCAGCCACAGCCTGTAGCGCTTGAACGCCACACCGGTGCTTGCCCGGAACGCGTGGCGAAACCGTGATTCCGACAGACTCGCCTCGCGGGCAAGGCGGGCGATCGAGTGATCTCCGCCCGGATCGCGACGGATCTGGTCGATCGCCTCGGCGATGCGCGGGTCCGTCGCACGCAGGCTGCGCAGACCCAGCACCCGCTCCACCATCGCCTTGCCCTGGCGCAAGTCCGCGCCGGCGAGGAGCAGATCGTTGAGCGTGGCGACCAGGTCGTCCAATCGTGCATGGCCCAGACGAACGCCGAACGGCCCTTCGTCCATCGCGCGATAGAGCGCGTCGCGATCCCCCGTCTGCCTTTCGACAAACAGACAGGCGATCTGGCGACCCTCGAAGACGAACTCGTGCTTGAGCCCTGGCGGCACCAAAATGGCGCGGCTCGTCAGGGTCTTGTCCGAGACCACCGGCAAGCGAAGATGCACCGGTGCGTCAAGGCCGACGCACAACTCGCCCACGCTGTTGCGATGGGCGTGGTGCGGCGTCGGCGGGCCGACGTACAGCAGCCGAGCGCCCCAGGACATTTGAACAATCGGCCCTTGAACCATCACTCTTCTCCAGCCGCGCCTCGCGCCGCTTCATGCCTCAGGACGACTTTCAACCACGAGCCGCCCAGCCGATTTCCACCCGCCGATGTCGTTTGCGGCGTCAGACGCTCTGACGGTCAGGGTCCGCTGCTGGCCGCCTCAGGCGGCGCAAGCTCGGCGCTGCGCCGGGGGCGCCGCCCTTTCAGAACCAGGGACGCTTGTCGGCGTCGCGGCCTTTCAACGCCAGGCGCGCAACAGCGGTGTGTGCGCCCGGTTACATCTTGTAACGGAGCTTGATCGCCCGCCCCTGCGGGGTGCGGACGCCCGCCGATGGATCTTGATCGTTCGGCGCGGCCGCCTGGCTCACTATTGCAGGGCGCGCCCGGCCCAGCAGGTCGCCGATCGCCAGCGCGGCGCCGACCAGGGCCAGGTTGATCGCGTTTCCGGCCCAGGCGAGCCTTGAGCCGGGATCGTCCAGCAAGGCCGGAAGCCAGACCAAGGCGCCGAAGACCGCGAACATCGTGGCCAGGAGACGGGTCGTCACAACCGGGAAGAACGCCATGATCAACGCCAGACCGGCGACCAGGTGCGCCGCCCCCGTCGCCAGCGCCCAGAAGGTTTGACCCAGCGGCGCCCAGGCCGGCGTCATGGCGATGGTTTCCGGCAGGCTCAGGAAATGCGCCAATCCGAAGACGATCTCGCAAGCGCCGAACGCCAACCTGCAGACCCGCGCCGTCGTCCGGCTCGCCGGACCGGTCCGCGCCGCCACGGCCAAGGCTCCGACGGCCAGGAGCAGTTGTTCGGCCGTTCCGAGCCAGGCGCCGATCATCAGCGGCGCGGCCACCACCCTACGCGACCAGCAAAGCGCGAACGCCAGGTAGAGCAGGCCCACCACCCCGCCGGCGAGCGTGCGCGTGCGGCCTTGCTGCAGGCCCAGGGCGCCCAGGATGAACAGCACGGCGCAGGCATGGGCCAGCAGCGCTCGCCCCGGCGTCGCCTCGGGCACGGGATGGAACCCGACGGTGAAGTCACCCCAGATCAAGCCGAGCAGCCCCAAGGCCAGCGCCGCCGCGCCGTAGACGCCCATCCCCCAGCCGTGATCCGAGACCAGGGCGCTGCACAAGGCGGCGCCTGCTGGCCTGCGGACGGGGCGGGCGCGCTCGCAGGCGGCCTCGATTGGACGGATCGACATGGTTCCTCTTCCTCTTGTGGAACCCTTACCGATCCGCGTCGCTGGCGTGGAAGCCTTAAGGAGGCTGGCGAACGTCTTCGCGGATTTTCTGACATCCGCGCCAAGCCGGCGGTCATCCGCCGAACCTGTGCCCAAGCCGTCTCGATCAAGCCCCGGGAGCCGCCGATCTAGACGGCCGCCGCGGCGTCGGCCATCTCCCGGCCTGCGCCGGCCCCAACGGCCGCCTCCCCGGTCAGCCAGCGCGACAAGGTCTGGGCGAACTGATCGACGTCGATCGGCTTGGAGATGAAATCGTCCATGCCCGCCGCCAGACAGGCGTCCGCATCGGCTTTGGAGGCGTTCGCCGTGAGCGCCAGGATCGGCGCGGCCTGGCATGGACCCGCGCAAGCGCGGATCCGTCGGGTGGCCTCAAGGCCGCTGAGACCGGGCATGTTGACGTCCATGAGGATGAGATCGAACGCCTCCTCCAGGCTGGCGGCCACGGCCGCCTGCCCATCCTCGACGCAGGTCAAGGCGCATCCCATCGCCTCGACCAGGGTCCCGACCAGCAGACGATTGACCGCGTTGTCCTCGGCCAGCAAGACACGGGCAGGCTCGTCCGCGCGCGGCGTCTGGGCCGGTTCGGCCGACGCGGCCGCCTCGCGCCCGCCGCTCAGGGCCTCGACCAGCGCGCGACGGCGAAGGGGTTTGGCCAGGACGCCGTCGAACGGCCCTTGGCCAGGACTCGGAAGCATTTGCCCTAGCGGCGCCATCAGCAGGACCAAGGCGCGGGCTCCGGCTTGGGACAGGGACCCGACCAGGCTGGATGCGTCGGCGCCCAGGCGCTCGGCGTCGACCAGGATCGCATCATACGGCGCGCCCGCCGCGGCGGCCGCCCGCGCCTTGGCCTCGCAGGCGGCCAAGTCCGGGACGCCGTCCAAGCTCGCGCCTTCGAACGTCAGTTGCAGCCCGAGCGCCTCGAGGGCTGCGGCCGACCGATCCGCGGCCAGAACGCGCAGTCCGGCAAGCCGCCGGTCGACGGCCTCCGGCGGGCTCGCGGGGACGAGCGGCGCTTCGATCCAGAAAACGCTGCCGCCGCCAGGATTGTCGCGAACGCCCATGGTCCCGCCCATCAGCGTGACGATGTCGCGAGAGATCGAGAGTCCAAGGCCCGTGCCGCCGAAACGCCGACTGATCGTGTTGTCGGCCTGCTCGAACTTCTGAAAGAGCCTGCCCTTGGCGTCCTGGTCCAGTCCGATGCCGGTGTCCGCCACCTCCAGGCGCACCACGCAGGATCCATTGGCGCCAGGCTGAGCCGTCAGTGAAACATTTACCTCGCCGGTCTCCGTGAACTTCACCGCGTTGGACAGCAGGTTGAGCACCACTTGGCGCAGGCGCACCACGTCGCCCTCCACCCAGATGCGCGCGGCGGGGGACACAGCGCAGGTCAGGCCGAGCCCCTTCTCGAAAGCTCGGGGCGCCAGAAGTTCGACGGCGTCTTCGCCGAGGCTTTCCAGGCTGAACGGCGCGATCTCCAGAGCGACCTTGCCGGCCTCGAGCTTGGACGCCTCGAGAATATCGTTGATGATCACCAGGAGATTGGTGGCGGAAAGTTGAACGGCCTCGGCGAAGGTCCGCTGCGAGGGGTCGAGCTTGGTCCGCAACATCAAGCCGTTCAGGCCCAGGATGCCGTTCATCGGCGTGCGGATTTCATGGCTCATGGTCGCCAGGAAATCGGCCTTGGCCGCCGCCAGCGCCTCGGCGCGCGCCCGGGCGGCTTGCAACTCGACCGCCTTGATCTCGAGTTCCTCGGTGCGCATCGCCAAGGCGACGGTCCGCTCGGCCACCAGGTGCTCGAGTTCAGCCTTGCGGCGACGAAGACGCGCCGTCCAGGCGTGGACCGCCAGGACGAGCAGGCCAACCGCCAGGGCGCAGCCCGCCGCGCGGGCCCAAAGCGTTTCCCACCACCGCGGCGACACCTCGATCGGCAGCCGCAGCACCTCCGGGCGCCAGCTTCCGTCCGGATTGATCGCCCGCACCTCCAGTTCATAGGCGCGCGGCGCCAGGTTGGTGTAGGCGGCGGTCCGTCGAGCCGCGGTGGTGACCACCCACTGGCGGTCCACGCCCTTGAGGCGATAGGCGAAGCCGATACGGTCGGCCGCCCGATAGTCGAGCGCCGAGAAGTCGATGGCGATGTTCCTCACGCCGACCGGGGGTCTCAGCGCCCGACCGGCGTTGAGCCCGCCGGGCGGCACGCGCCTGCCGTCGAAGCGGACCTCGGTGACGCGCAACGGCGCCTGGGCGGTGTTGGGCGTGTAGCGCGCGGGATCGACGACGGTCATCCCCCCTGCGCCGCCGAACAGGAGCTCGCCCTGACGGGTCTCGGCGCCGGCCCCCAGCCAGTAGGTCGGGATCTTCACGCCGTCGGGCGCCTGTAAGCCAACGGCCCGCCCGCTCGCCGCGTCGATCCGGGCAAGGCCGTTGTCGGTGCTCACCCAGATCGCGCCCGCCCGGTCCTGGAGGATGCTGTTGACGTTCGTGTTCGGCAGCCCCTCGGCCACGCCGATGCGCCGCAAGGCGTCGGGGTGATGGCGGGGGTCGTCGATGACGGCCAGGCCGCCGCCGAACGTGCCCACCCAGAGGCGGCCCTGGCGGTCGCCAAGCAGCGCCGACACATAACGCGCCGGCAGCCCCCGACGCTCGCCGGGTCGCGCCGCGAAGCGCTTGATGCGTTGATTTCGCGGGTCGTAGAGGTGCAGGCCGTCGGGCGTGCCGATCCACAGGCGGCCCTCGGGGTCGCCAAACAGCGCGTTGACGCGGGTGTCGGCCAGCATGGGCGCCTTGAGCGTCGTCCTCGCGAATGGCGGCCGGCTTGAAGATAACTCGGTCTCCCAGAGGCCCTCCGCACCGCCGATCCAGACACGCGCGCCCTGCACGGCCAGCGCCAGGACCCGTTGGCGGCGATCTCGTCCGGCGACGCGCACTGGCTCGATCCGGGATCCGTCGAGCGAGGCGCGAAGCAGGCCCTCGTCGGTCCCGATCAACACCTCGCCGTTCGGCAGGCCGGCCAGGGCCCGTACGCTGGCGCGTGGCAGTTGAGCGCCCGGTCCCGTCGTGCGCAGCCGCTGTCGCTCGCCGCTGTTTGGCGAGAAGATCTCTATGCCTTCGATCGCGCCCCCCAGCCAGACGCGGCCGTCACGAGCGGTGAACGCCGCAAAGATGTTGTCTTCGGCAAGTCCGTCCGACGCGCCGGAGGCGGCGTACAGGGTGGATATCGCCGTCTGCCCGGGGTCGAAGCGGCTCAAGGCGCGCGCGGTCGCGACAAACACCAGGCCCGACGGCGCGCGATGAATGGCGCGGATGTTGTGGTCCAGAAGGCTGGTGGCCAGGTCAGCGCGGACCGCCACCCGCTGGGCCTGCAACCGGCTGGTGTCGACGCGCAGCAGGCCCTCGGCGAAGGTGCCGATCCAGACCTCTCCTGCCGAGACCTCCTCGATCGCGTCGACGCGGCCGGCGGCTGAGCGCTGGCGCGGACGCGACCCGGCGACCGATCGCCAGGCCTTGCGCCCTGGGTCGAAGACGAAGGCGCCGTGACGCTCGGTGCCGACCCACAGCCGCCCGTCGGAGGTGGCGGTGAGCGCCGTCACCGCGTCGGCGCCGTCGGGCAGCGCCAACGGGGTGACCCCGCCTGCGGTCCGCCGGAAGAGTCCGTGCTTGGTTCCGACCCAGAGGCGGCCAGATTGGCGCGCGAGAGCCTGAACGCCGCCCGCCAGCGGAAGAGGTCCTAGGCGCCCCGCGGGCCTTCCGAATCGGTCCAGGTGGTCAAGGCCAGCATCGGTGCCGACCCAAAGACCACCAGCGTCGTCGTCGGCCAGCGCCCTGACGCCGCCCTGTGAAACGCCCTGCCCGGTGGGAACGGTGACGAAGCGATCGGTGGCGGAGTCGTAGCGGGCCAGGCCAGACGAGGCCGCGCCGATCCAGAGCCGGCCGGCCTTGTCCGTGTGAAGCACCTGGATCTGACTGCCCGGCAGACGCCCCGGGGCCCCGGATTCGCCGACATAGGTGCGAAACTCGTGGCCGTCCCATCGCGAGAGGCCGTTTTGCGTCCCGATCCACAGGAAGCCCTCGCCGTCGCTGGCCATCGCGGTGAGCAGGGTCGAATTGGGCAGGGCCGCGTCTTGCACGATCCGATCGAACACGGGCGAGGACAGGGACGCCCAAGGTCGGGCGGCCGCGGCCAAGGCCCACTGGGGCGTCAGGAGCATCAGGCTCGCAAGCAACGCCGCGCCTGCACGACGAAGGCGATCGATACAGGACCTTGAAGCCGGCTGACGAAGATTGGGTTGCATCGATCGTCTGGACCCATCGCGACTGAACTATCGAGGCCGATCTTTTATTTCCCATCTGAATAAAACCCTGAACGGTGCTGCGGCATGCCGTCGCGCCGAAGACAAGGCAGGACCCGATGCCGGCGGGCGTGGTTGCGCGCACGCCTCCACCGCGCAGGCGCAAGGCGCGCGCTCGCTTGCGGGCGTCGCCCGCCACTCGTCGCCAACGGGCTGCTGATCGGGCCGGCGTGGCGTTTCGCCAGGCCCTGTTGCGGGTTCGCGCCGAGGAATCTTCGGGTGCGCCGCAGCGCTTGCAGAACAATACGTACGTGCGTATTATCCTACCATGGGACGCATATCTAATCGCGAAAACATCCTGGCCGCTGGTCTGCGGGTGATGTTCAAGAAGGGGTTCGCCGGCGCGGGCGTGCGCGACATCGTCGCCGACGCAGGGGCCCCGCAGGGATCCTTCACCAACCATTTCGGGTCCAAGGAGGCCTTCGCGGGCGAGGTCCTTGACCTCTATTTCGAGCACGTGCGCTCGCTCGTCGGCCAGGCGCTGGATGATCAAACGCTCCCGCCGCGAGAGCGCCTTGGCCGCTATCTGGATCTGATCACCGACCGGCTGGCCGCCGACGGTTACGTCCGCGGGTGCCTGATCGGCGATCTGAGCCTGGAAACCGCGCAGACCAGCGAAGCTCTGCGCGGGCGCCTGGCTGCAATCTACCGGGAATGGCTGGTCCCGTTCACCGCGTGCCTCGCGCAAGCGCAGCAGGACGGCTCGATCGCGCGCCGCTTCTCCCCTGACGACCTGGCGGAGTTTCTGATCGCCTCCTGGCAGGGAGCGATCCTGCGCATGAAGGTCGAACGCAGCCGCGAGCCCCTCGATCGCTTCAAGCGCATCGCTTTTGAAACCGTCTTCACCCGAGGAGATCGCAATGATTGATGTCGACCTGCCCCGACTGACCGTGGAGGACACGGTCATGGCCTACCGCCAGGCTGGAGCGCCCGGCGCCCCATGGGTGTTGTTCCTGCACGGCAACCCCACCTCGTCCTACATCTGGCGCGACATCATCCCGCATGTCGCCCAGGTGGGCCATTGCGTGGCGCCCGACCTCGTGGGCTTTGGGCAGTCCGGCAAGCCCGAAGGCGAGTATCGGTTCTTCGACCACGCCCGTTATCTCGACGCCTTCATCGACAGGATGGGGATCGCCTCGGCCTATGTCGTGGCGCAGGACTGGGGCACGGCGCTGGCCTTCCATCTGGCCGCGCGCCGCCCCGGCTTCGTCCGCGGGCTGGCCTTCATGGAGTTCATCCGGCCCATGGCGACCTGGGAGGAATTTCACCAGGTCCAGGCCGCCCGCGAGACCTTCCGCCAGTTTCGCACCCCCGGCGTGGGCGAGGCGATGATCCTGGAGGGCAACGCTTTCGTCGAACGGGTTCTGCCCGGCTCGATCAAGCGCTCCCTCTCGCCCGAGGAGATGGAGGTCTATCGCGCGCCGTTTCCCACGCCGCAGTCTCGCCGGCCGACTTGGCGCTTGCCCAACGAACTGCCGATCGCCGGGGAGCCGGCGGACGTGGCGGCGGCCTTGACCCGGGCCCATGAGGCGCTGGCCGAGTCGCGTTATCCCAAGCTGCTGTTCGCGGGCGAGCCTGGGGCGCTGGTCTCGCCGGCGTTCGCCGCCAAGTTCGCCGCCGGCCTGTTCGATTGCCGCGTCGAGATCCTTGGGCCGGGCGCGCACTACCTGCAGGAAGACCATCCCCATGCGATCGGCCAGGGCGTGCGCAAGCTGATCTTGGACACCGAAGCGGCCGTGGCGCGGGCGGGCCGGGCGCGGGTCGAAGCCTGACCGAGCTTCGACGCTCGCCGCCATGCCTCCCGCGGCGGCGAGCGCGGGCCTTGCCTCCATGCGTCGGCGCGAAACGTTTCGTCACGCTTCTTCGCGGCGCTCACACAGTGGCGTTTCGACGTTCGCGAACACTCCGGGCCTTCGCGTCAGGAGTTCCCAGGCATGTTCACCCCTCGTTTCCCGTTCCCCGCCCGCGCCGGGCGACGTCGACTGGCCGCCGCCTCGGCCGGCTGGCTTGCGCTCGGCTGGGCCGTGCAAGCCTCCGCGCAGGCCGTTGATTTCGACAGCATTGTCGTATTCGGCGACAGCATCTCCGATGGCGGAAGCTATGCCGACAGAGCCCCGCCCGGGGCCGGCAGCTTCACGACCAATCCCGATCCCGTATGGGTCGAGGTCATCGCGGCGGGCCTTGGCCTGGACCTGAAGCCGCACGCCACGGCGGGGGGCTCGAACTACGCCGAAGGCGGGGCCCGGGTCGCCGTCACGCGCGAGAACGCCCCGGGCAATCTCAGCCGGCGCCCGGTGACCCAGCAGATCGACGATTTCCTGGGCCATGGCGGCCAACTGGACGCCAACAGCCTGGTGGTCATTCAAGGCGGCGGAAACGACGTCTTCGCCACCCAGACCAACGGACTGGACTTCACGCCCGAGGACCTCGCCGTCCTCGACCGGGCGGCCCAGGATCTGGCCGACCAGTTGGTGCGGCTCGACGCGGCCGGGGCGGGAGTCATCGTCACCGTCAGCGTGCCGAAGTTCGACATCTTCAACGATCGCTACGAAGCCGCGGTCAAGGCCAGCGGCGTCAATGTGCTCTATGTCGACATCGCCGGCCTGATCGGCGAGATCGAGGCCAGTCCCGCAACCTATGGCCTGGTGAACGTCACCGATGCGGCATGCCGCGGCAGCGGTCTGGAATCCTTCGTCTGCCTGCCCAAGGACTATGTCGTCCCCGACGCCAACCGCACCTATCTCTACGCCGATCGCGTGCACTTCACGGGCGCCGTCCACCAGATGGAAGGCCAGGCCGTGCTCGCGGCCCTGGCGGCTCCGGCCCAGATCGGCCAGCTCGCCCAACTTGCCCAGGCCGACAACCAGGCCCACCGGGTGCGCCTGGAGGGACAGCTGCGGGCAAGACCGCCGGCCGCGGGCGGCTGGGCTGTGTTTGGCGGCCTCAGCGGTGACGCGGTCTCGACCGACGGCGCTCGCCCGGGCCTGGAGAGCGACGCTCAAGGCGGTCATATGGGCGTCGAATACGGGCTTGGTCGCGTTTCGGTGGGCGGCATGTTCGGTTGGAGCCGCGGGGACGGGGCCTTCGGGGCGCAGTCCGGAGGCTTCAGCATGGAAACCGCGACGCTGACGGTGTTCGGCCGGGGCCGCATCGGCGGCGCGGACGCGACGTTCGACGCCACCTATGGGGCGATCGACTTCGACGACATCCATCGAAGGATCGTGCTGGGGCCCAGCGTGCGCGAAGAGATCGGCCAGACGGCCGGTCATCTGGTGTCGGTCGGCGCGGCGGCGAGTTCGGGTCGCCAGGTCGGTTCATGGCGCGTCGGTCCAATCGCCAGCCTGCGCTACGAGTCGATCAGGCTCGATGGCTACGCCGAAGCCGGACAACGCTCGACCCAGATCGCGTTCGGCGGCCAGGAACTGGAGACCCTCACCGCGTCGCTGGGCGTGTCGGTGCAAGGCGTCGCGACCCAAGCGGCGGTGCGTCCCTTCGCAAGGATCAGCTGGGAGACCGAACTGCTGGACCACACACCGACGATCTCGCTGACGCCCCAGGGCGCCCCGGTGTCATTCACCTCGCGCATCGGCGCGGTCGACGGCGACTACCTCAGCTACAGCCTGGGGACCGAGGTCGAGATCGCTCCCCAGGCCTCGATCATCGCCGGCCTCTCGGGCGTGGCGGCTCGCCGGTCCGTCAACGCCGTCACGGGCTTCGTCAGCCTGCGCCTGGCCTTCTAGCCAGGCCATCCCGCGCGAACCGGTCGGCGGCCTTCGGCGTGGCGTCGAAGGCCGCCGGCCGGTTTCGAATACGCCGGCTTGGCCGCGTCCGTAACCTGCTGAAGCCGGGTGAAGCAGTAAGTCCGAGATCCTAGGCGCGCGACCTGAGGCAGACCTCCAAGACCCTGACCACGCGCGAGCGCCATCCTCCAAGCCGAAGCGCCGTTCGCCCATCGCCCTCCAAGGGCGGCAGGCTGAAGGATGGCCAGCCGGTGACAATGCGTTGCGCAAGGAACTTGCAAAGCCGGCGAGACTGGGAACGCCCGGGATCGCCAAACCCGCTCGTGCAGCCGTCCCGGTCGTCGCGCTGGTGTCGGCGAAGATCCGCGCGACGAGCCTTGGCGAAGCCTTTCCGGTCGCGCCGGACTATCTGACGACGTTGCGATGGACGGGTCACGCCGTTCCGGCCCATGCAGGCCCCGACTGCGGTCCATGCTGCCTGGCCAGGCAGCCCGAAGGTTCTTCCGTCTCCAGGTCAGCCGGTGGATGAAAGACCACGGCCTTGGCCCACGCCATGATCGAGCGCCCCGGCCTTGGGCGGACGTCCACGTGTATTCCCGTAGGGGCGCGGGGCCGCCAGGTCGACGAACCAGGCCGCACGGTCCAGCAGGCGACGAACATGCGCGACATGACCCTTGAAGCTTCTCCTATCGCCGCCGAACGCTCGCGCCTCGCGGGGTTTGTAGGCGTATGGACAGGCCAGGGGCAGCGGCTCGCCAGCCCCTGGGGCGCGGGCGGGGAAACGGTCGGGACCTGGACAGCTCGGCTCGACCCGATGGCCCTGCATCTGCTGGTCGATTACGAAGAAACGCTCAGCACCGGCGGCCGCCTCTGCGGGCACGGCGTGATGATGGTGGATCCGGGCGATCTCAAGGTCCTGTGGTTCTGGTTCGACAGCTTCGGCTTCCCGCCCCTGGCGCCGGCGCGCGGCGCCTGGACCTCGAGCCGCCTTATTGTCGACAAGCAGACGCCCCGCGGCGCGGGCCGAACGTCGTGGACGCTGGATGGTCAACGCCTGGTCCAGGCGGTTTCGTTCAAGTCGCCGCAGGACGAGGACTTCCTGATGGTGTCGACAATGACCATGCGCCGGTCGGCGGACCCAGACTGAGGCCCACAACGCCCGTCGCCTGGCGCCGGGCGGCGAGCGTCCGGCTTCACCGTGCGCGTCAGGCGTGCAGGATGAACGCCACGGCTGCCGCGCCCGCTGGCCGCCCGATCGCCGGGACTTGGCGGGGCGCGATGAACCTTGGTCGAAAACCGGCCATGGCCGAGGCCGCGGCGCTCCTGGCCACAGGGCCTGGCCAGTCCGCCAAAGGCGCGTCGAGCCGGAGCGCAGCCGTCAAGGCCCATGCCTGAGGGCCTGGCTTGGAAAACACTGAAGGAGACGCCATGGAATTCGATCGGAAGGACCTGGAGCACGCCCTGGCGGTGGTGCGGCGGCGGGTGGCGCCCACCCCGGCCTATGCCTGGCCCCTGCTGGCCAGCCGGTGCGGCGCCGAAGTGATCGTCAAGCATGAGAACCACACGCCCACGGGCTCGTTCAAGGCGCGCGGCGGACTGGTCTTTGTCGATCATCTCAGGTCGGCGGCCCTGCCCGCCGGGCTGGTGACGGCGACCCGCGGCAACCACGGCCAGTCGGTGGCGATCGCGGCCGTGGAGGCGGGCCTTCCTGCGCTGATCGTGGTCCCGGAGGGCAATTCGCCCGAGAAGAACGCGGCCATGGTCGCCTTCGGCGCCGAGTTGCTCGTCAAGGGCAAGGACTTCGACGAAGCCCGAGACGCCGCCGCCCAGGAGGCGGCCGCTCGCGGCTACCTTCTCGTATCCTCGTTCCACAGGGAGATCGTCAAGGGCGTGGCCACATACGCATGGGAACTGTTCACCGCCTGTCCAGATCTCGACACCGTGTTCGCGCCGCTCGGGATGGGAAGCGGCGTCTGCGGCCTGATCGCCGTGCGAGACCTGCTGGGCCTCAGGACGAAGATCGTCGGCGTCGTCGCCGAGCAGGCGCCCGCCTTCGCGGCCTCGTTTCACAACCGGCAGGTGACAACGGGCGCTGGAGCATCGACCTTCGCCGATGGGCTGGCCTGCCGCCAGCCCATGGCCGAGGCGCTCGAGGTCGTCCTGGGCGGCGCCGCCGACATCGTGACGGTGAGCGAAGACGAGATCGCCCAGGCCATCCGCACCCTTTATGAGGCCACGCACAATATCGCCGAAGGCGCCGGCGCGGCCGCATACGCGGCCCTGGAGAAGACCCGCGGTCGTTACCAGGGCAAAAGGGTCGCGGTCGTGCTCAGCGGCGGCAACATCGATCGCGCGGTGGCGGCGAAGGTCCTGTCCGGGCTTACGCCCCCCGCGGCGCCCGCTGCCCCCGCGTTGCGCGCCGAGCGCGCCCCCCAGCGCTGGGCGGGCGCGCGCGGCGGATGGAGTCTCGCCCTTGGCGCGCTGAGTTTGCGGCGCTGACAGGCTTACCGGTTGCGATTGGTCGGCCTGTCGACGCGTCGTCGAGGCCCGGCCGGCTTCAGACCCAAAAAAGGGCGCGGCCGCGGCCGCGCCCCAAGGCGGGGGAAGGTCGCCAGACGCCCGACGGTCGGAACCGGGCGTCTGGCGAAAGGTCAGGGCCGCTGGGCGGTGCCGCTGACCGAACGGGTCGAACCGTCCAGGCGTGTGCGCGAGGCCGAATAGCTCACCGAGCCGTCGCCGTTGTCGACGATGCTGGTGCTGCGGCCGGCCGAGGCGCCGTTGGCGAAGGTATGGCTCGCGCCGCCCTGGTAGGCGCCATCGCCCCACTGGGCGCTGCGCTGGTTGGCGACGCCGCGCCCGGAATTGGTCCGGGTCGAACGCGACACGTCAATCGCGCCGGGCTGGCGGCTGACGTTGCGGCTGTGGACATAGCCGTGGCCGCGCGCGCCCTGCACGCTGGTGAAACGGCCGTGCTGACCAGCCTGGGCGGGCGCGGCGACCAGCGTGGTCAGGGCGGCGAAACTGAAGAGTCCGATGGCGAAGGTGGAAAGCGTGCGCATGGGCAGGTCCTTGGATGGGCGTCCTCGATGACCCGATGGAAACATCGTCACGCAAACGAGCGCTTTCGAGCGCTTGACGAAGAGTGTCGAAGTGTAACGGCGCGCCGCCCGCGCCGGCTTGCCCGCCCCTCGGGATCACCCGGCGCCGCACGGGCCGTCCGTCCCGTCGTGTCTTTCCGGCCTGCGCCGGCGCTCCCGAACGCGCCCTCCCCGGCCGGGCCGAGCGCTTGAGCGGCTTGCGGTTTGTTCGGAGTATGGGCGTCATATAGCGGCGCCGTAGATCGTCAGGCCTTGCGAGATGGAATGAAAGAAGACTTCACCGCGCCCCACGCCTTTTGCCTGGGCCAGGCCGCCGTCTATCCATCGCACAATCTTATCCGGCTCGGGGACGACACCCAGACGGTCGAGCCGCGCGTGATGGCGGTGCTATGTTTTCTGGTCGCCCACGAAGGCCAGGTGCTGTCGCGCAAAGCGATTATCGACGCCGTGTGGGGCGTGGCCCATGGCGGGGACGAGAGCCTGACACGGGCCATTTCCTTGCTGCGCAAAGCCTTGCGCCAGCAGGACGGCGACGAGGTCATCCGAACCATACCAAAGCGCGGCTACAGCCTGGTGGGGGAGGTGACCAAGGCCCCGGCCTTGGAAAGGCCGACGTCCGACCAGAGCCGCGGCCCGCGCCGGGCCAACCGGCGCTGGGCCGGATGGCTCGCGGCTCTGATCGGGCTGGTGCTGGCGATCACCGCAGTCGTGACGCTTCAGCGCGCCCCGCCCCCCTCTCAGGTGGACGGCGTCGTCGTGCTGGTCAAGCCGCTAGGCGGCGACGAGGACGCATCGCGGACCAGGATTCTGACCGACGAACTGACCGCGGCGCTGGCGCGCTTCGATCAGATCAAGGTCCGCCGCTCCGATCAAAGCGCCAGGCCCGACCCGCAGCGCGCCTATGTCTACGTGGTCACCGGCCTGGCCAAGACGGTGGGACAGGCAAGCGAGCTTCGCGTGCAGCTTCATGATTTCTCGACCGGCGACGCCCTGTGGTCGGGCGCGGAGAGGTTCGCAGGTCACGACGATCAGGCCGCCGCGGTTTCGACGCTGTCGGCGCAGCTGGAGCGGGCGGTCATGCAGGCGGCCAAGCGCTCGGTTCAGGCAAAGCCGGTGATGAGCCTCAGTCCATGGGAACTGGTGCTGTTGGGCACCTGGGTGCCCGGCGCCGATCAGGAGTGGCCTGGGCCTCCGACCAAGGATTCCTACTGGGTCTGGGAAAGGGCCATCAGCAAGGATCCCGACTACGCCCTGGCCTTCGCCAGCCTGGCGCAGGTCATGGCCAATTTCGCGCTGTTCAATCCGCCCTCCGACACCCCGGCTCAGGCCGCTCGCGCCGCCGCGCACGCCGACCACGCGCTTCGCCTGGCGCCCTACGACGCGGGTGTGGTCTATCAGGTGGCGCTCTACAAGAAGTACGCCGGCGAGCGCGATCAGTCGGCCGCTGCTTTCCAGCGCGTGCTCGATCTGGAACCCGACAATCTTATGGCCCGTATCGAGCTCAGGTTCGTCACCGGCCAGTGCACGTCCGACAGCGCCGAGGCCATCGCCGACCTGAAGGCGCTGGACGCCTCCCTGCCAGCGGCCGATCCGGCCCATTGGGTGATCCTCTCGCGCATGGCCGACATGGCGCTGGCCCGGGGCGACTATGTGCAGGCCAGGGCCTACGCCGGTCGATCTCGCCAGATCGTGCGGCAGGTCTGGTCGTCGATCACCCTGGCGGCGGCCGATGCGCAACTGGGACAGGCCGCGCAGGCCAGGGCGATCGGCCTGGAACACCAGGGGCAATGGCCCGCGCTGGACTATGGACGGTTCGCCCAAGGGCCCCTGTCGCGCTGGTGCCTGGGCGGCGACGCCGCCAAGGCCCGCGAGGCTTTTGAGAAACTGGACGCGCTCACCCGGCCTAGAACGGCCGCGACAACGTCACATTGAGCCACGAGCCCGACAGGCGCTTCTGCGCCTCCACGCGTTCGACGGCGCCATCGCGGTCGCGGGCGTAGAACACCCTTTGGCGCGACGCGGGCGGATTGTTCAGCGCGTTGAGGGCGAGCCTCAAACTATAGGGCCCAAGTGCGTTGCGCTCGACATAGAGATTGAGGGTGGATGCATCCTGCGTGGTGTCGGTCTCGGCGAGCTTGAATTTGGTCTGTGACGAGGCGTCGGTGTAATCAAGACCCCAGGCCAGGTGTCGCCGCGGGACATCTTGCCGGAACGACACCGCATGCGTTGTCCTCGCCAGAGCAGAGATGATCCGTTTGCGCCCGGTCACCGGGTCGGTGACCCGGGTGGTCTGACCCATCAGGTCAATCTGCATGGAGCCGCCGGGGATGAGTCGGTCGAGGGGCAGGTGGAGGCTAACGCTCGCACCGGTGATCGCGCCGTCGCCGATATTGCCCGGCGCATCATAGGCCGCCCCGTCTTTCTGGATCGGCGTCAGGTCGGCGGTGTCACGAAGAGCGCTGTGATAGAGCTTCAACGTCAAGGTCGTGCGCGGACCAAAACGGACGTCCCCGGTCAGCTCGGCGCGCCATTGCGTCTGGGTCCGCAAGGCCGGGTTCCCGCCGTCTATGACCGCGTCCTTCAAGGATGCGGTGGAGACGAAATCGTCGAAATCGATCTGGCCGATATCGCGATAGACGCGAAAAGCCAGTTGGTTGGCGCCAAACCGCCGGGTCAAGGTGACCGAGGGCTTGAAGAAGCCATAGCGGACGCGCGCGTTAGTGTCGCCGCGAAATGCAAGCTCGGACCGCTCGTAGCCCAGGCGCGCCTCGCCGGTCAGGTCTGGCGTCAACCGCCACAGGTCGCTGACGTAGAGGTCCTCGCGTCGCTCCATGATCAGGGCGTTGGAGTCTGGAATCTCGATCGGGAATGATGTCCCGCCCTGGGCGAACGTCAGCGCCAGCTGGGCGCGCAGACTGTTGCGCGCATGTTCGTAGCCCAGCTCCACGCGGTGCTGGCCAAAGCCGCGGGCCAAGCTGGCGCGCAGGATGTTTTCCGCCGAACGGTGAGCCACCTCCTGGTCGAATCGACTGTCGTCCGGCGTCTTGATCGCGGTTACGGCGCTGGAGAAACGAGTGCGATTGAACAGCCCGATCGCGCTGAGCGCCCATGGACCCAGTTGGCGGTCATACTGCGCGCCAAGCTCATCGATCCGGTAGGTTTCAGTGTAAGGCGTCACCTGGCTCGCCGCGCCGACGGCCGAGGTCGAGGCGAGCGTGGTGTCCTCATGGTAGCGCGAGTACTTGAGCTTGCCGGTCAAGCTGAGCGCGCCGTCGGCGACAGGGCGGTCAAGCGATCCGTTGAGCGCATATTCGTCATAGACGCGCGGCGAGGCTTCCCGGCCCTCGCCGACCTCTTGCCCGTGCTCGTCAAAGGTCTTGTACGTGCCCGGCAGATCGCGCTGGAGGCTGTAGGTCTGCGCGCCGAGGCTGTAGTTGGTGTCGTGACGGCGACCCGACCAACTGACCGAGCCGCTCGGCGCGGGACGGCCGCGATTGGCGATCTCCGCGCCCGCGCTCCAGAAGCCCTGGCCGGCCGAAGGTGTGCGCACGACATTGACGATCATCGCGTAGCCAGACGGATCGCCGGCCGCCTCCGCGCCGGCGAGCATCTCGATCCGCAGCACCTGGGACGCGGGGATCAGTTGCAAGGCGTCCTTGAGGGTCTGGCTCTTGCCGGCCGGGCGACGGCCGTCGATCAGCACGTTTCCCAGGCTGCCGGCGTAACCGCGCCGCTCGTCGCCTTCCTGAAGCGTGAACCCCGGCGTGCGCGCGACCATGTCCAAGGCGTTGCGCGGCGCAAACACCCTGTAGAAGTCCGCAGGGAAGGCGGTTCTTTCCTGTGCGGCGGCCAAGGCCGGAGCCGCGGCCCATAGACAGCACGAAGTCAGCAGCATTACGCGGCGCATGAGACTTTTCCCGACGACAAGGTGGAAAAGCCTGGTGCCTCAAGGCGCCGTCGAAGGCCTGATGGCGACCTGAGATCTTCCTGATGATTTCAGGAGGGCGGCGATGGGGCGGCGATCGCCGCCCGCCTATGGACCACCGCACCGCGCCGGCGCCGGCGGCCTCGCCGCCAGCGGCGGAACCTGACGCCTGGGCGTCAAGCCAGGCGCTGCGGGCGCCGGCGCGCTCGCCGCTGGATGAAAGCCAAGGCCGGCCGGCCAAGGCATGGTGGCGCCAAAGGAGTCCCCTATGTCCCGTTGGTTGGTGTTCGTCGCGGCTGTCGCCGGCTTAGCCTTCGTGTCGCCCGCCTGGGCGGCTCCCGAGACCCGAACCTTGACGGTGGATGGCGCGGAGCGGCGCTTCGAGTTGACCACGATCAGCGCTCCGCCGCGCGCGATCCTCATCGCCCTGCACCCGCGCCCGGCTTCCGGCGCGGCCATGCGCCACATCTCCGATCTCGACGCCGACGCCGGCAAGGGCGGTTTCATCGTGGCCTATCCGAACGGGATCAACGGGGGCTGGGCCGCCGACGAAGCGTCGGGTCGCGCCGACGAGGCGTTCATCGCGGCCCTTGCGGTTCACCTGCGCGCCCGCCTGGCCTCGCCCACGACGCCCGTCTTCCTGGTCGGCGTCTCCAACGGCGCGGCGATGGCCGAACGCATGCTGCTGGCGCAACCCAACCTGTTTGCCGGCGCGGCGCTGGTTTCCGGGGGTCTCCCGGCCCCGGACAAGCCAGCCCAAACCTTGCGCCGACCGGTCGGCCCCTTGATCGTGATGATCGGCGACAGCGATCAGAACGCCGCGCAGCTGGCGGCTTCGGCCCAGGCGCGTCGCGCCCGCTACGGCTGCAGGCTTCGCCGCGAGCTGGCGACCCCCGGCGCGGCCAGGGCCGTTTACGACTGCCAGGGGCAAGTGTTGGAGGAGTGGCGGATGCAGGCCGGCCACGTCTGGCCAGGAGCGGTCGATTCGGGTCCCCTGAGCTGGCCCGACGCGCCCTATCGCGCCAGCCAGGAGATTCTGAGGACTTTCGCCCTGGGCGGCGACTGATCGCCAACCGCGCGGCCCCGGGGTCGATCGCCGGGGCTTGGCCGCACGCCGCCGGCCGACCTAAGCTCCACGGCGCCGCGCGCGCAGCTTTTTGACATAGGCTGACCACCATGAACGACCTCGCGCTCGTCGGCGCAGCGGGCCTGATGAAGGACGGGCCGATCCGGATTGGCGCGCTGGCCCCCCTGTCGCCGCCCGGCTGGGTCGAGGCCGGGCGCCATCTCCTGGCGGGCCTTGAGCTTGCGGTCGAGACGATCAACACCCGGGGCGGCATCGGCGGGCGCCCGCTTTCGTTGATCGTCGGCGACACGGCGGCCGATCCAAGAAAGGCGGCCGCGATCGTCGCCGACCAGGCCCGGCAGGGCGCGGTCGCCGTCGTCGGCGAATATCATAGCATCGTCGCCCGCGCGGCGGCGCAAGCGGCCGAGGATCATGGCCTGCCGTTCCTGTGCTCTTCGGCGGTCATGGATCGTCTCGTCGACCGACCAAGCCACTGGGTGGCGGGCCTTTCGCCGCCGCAGTCGCGGGGTTGGCGAGCCTACGCGCAGTACTTGCGGCGGGAGGGCCATGAACACGTCGTCGCCATCGCCGCGACAAGTCCCTACTGGTCGTCGGGCATGGACATCCTGCGGGCCAACCTGGGGCCCCGGAGCTCGCTGGCCGAACTCGACGTGGCCGCCCTCGGCGTTGCAGGAACCCTGCAGGCTCTGGCAGACAGCGGCGCGAGCGCGGCGCTTCTGCTCGTGGGGCACCCCGAGCCGGCGATGTCGCTCGTGCGGTCGATCCGAAACCACCCCCGGCTGGTGGACGTGCTGATCGGCGCGCCCGCCGGACAGCCGGAGCTTCCGGCCTGGGCGGAGGTGCTGGGGCCGGATGGCGGCGCGGTCCCATTTCTCCGCTACAGGCCCGACCGACTTACCGAACTTGGCCAACAGGTCGAACAGGCGCTGCGGCAAAGGCTTGGCCAGGCGCCGTCCTTCGTCGCCCTCGAGGGCTACGACACGATCATCGCGCTCAGCGCGCTGCTCGGTCTTGGCCGCCGCGCCCCGCCCGCGAGCCAAGTCGGGTGGCCGTCCGTCGTCGTCGACGGCACGCGCGGCATGATCGGCTTTGATCGCGCCGAGGACCAGACCGTCTGGCGCTGGGTGGACGCGCCCGTTCAGATCGTCGATCGCGACCCGGCTAGGCCGGATCGCTTTCGCACCCTCTATGTCGCTTGACGCTCTGAAGGCGGGGCCGGTTTGCAGGGCCGCCGTGACGCGGGTCAGCGGGCCAGTGACGTCCGGCCGTGTGGCTCTTGACCGTTCTGGTCGGCCCTCGCCCCTGCCGCCTCAAGCGCCGGGCGCCAAGCAGGAGGCGTGCGGGGCTCATCGCCGCGCGCCCGGCGCCAGCGGCCCGGGGTGAGGCCGTGTCTGCTGCGGAAGGCCTGCACCAGATGCGAGGCCGAGGCGAAGCCGGTCTGAGCGGCGATCTGGCTGATCGGCAGGCCCGTCGACGCAAGAGCGTGGGCGGCTTGGTCGAGACGACACTCAAGGGCGAACGCCATCGGGGTTTTGCCCACCGCGCCGCGGAATCCTCTGACAAAGGCGCTGACGCCCAAACCCGCCTCCTGCGCCAGCACGCCCAAGGACACCTGGTGAGGATCGGTCCGCAAACGCTCCAGCACGCGCCGCAGCGCCTTGGGGTGCAGCCAGCCATCATCTTGGCGGACATCCGCGCCGCCGTACACCCGCCCAAGGCGTCGCGCCAGCGCCAGCATCAACATGTCGCTAGTCAGGCGATCCTCCGCCAAGCGGCAGGCTTCGGCGAGGCTCTGGGCCAGGACGAAGGCCTTGGAGTCGCGGCCGTTCTCGACCACCCGCCAATCGAAGACGCCGCGCCGCTCGCACGCCTCTTCCAGGAACCCGTCGGCGAAGGCGACCTCCAGCCCTAGGATGCGCCTGCGCTCCAGCGCCCCATGACGCACGCGATCTCCAGGCGTGAAGGAGATCTCACCTCGGCGGTCGGCCCCTGCGCCTTGGTGTCGCGCCGACAGGACGCGATGGCTCAGCGCGGCGTGGAGAAGGGGGACGGACGCGTGTTGGCTGTAGACGAGGTGGTCGTCGATCACCACCTCGACGACGGACGCCGCGCCGCCCAGGAACGCGCCCCCGACAGGAGCCCGCAGGGCCCGGGCCCAACCGCTGGTGACGTCGGTGGTTATCGGCAAATCATCTCCAGTTCTCCTCGGACGCGGCGCCTTGAAACGGTCGGGTCGCGCGCCAGGCGGTGCGTCGCCTCCCACGTCCGCCTCGGGCCGCGCGCTTCGCCGCGTTCGATCCGGACTGTCCCGCGCCGTTCGACGCTGCGCTCGGGTGACGCTAGCGCAGGACAGCGCCGATCGCGACAGAACGATGGCATGGGCGGTCCAGGCGTGTCGGCCACGCAAGCCCCGGAGCGCACGCGGTTGCCGCCTGTGCAGCCGACGGCGCGGCGCCCTTGAACCTGGCGCTGCGCACGAGGGCGAAAATCGGTGATGAGGCCGACACCAGGGCGCACGCCAACTTCCAAGCGTCCCCCGTCCATCGCGCCCTGCCTTGGCCTTGGCCCAACGCCGCGAGCCCTACGGTCGCCCAGCCCATCGGTGAAGTCCCTTCGTAGCCTCGGTCGGGCGCAGCGACTTTCAACCAGCGGCTGGGCTCGGCCCGGCGGTCGGGACTTTGCACGCGCCCTCAGCGGCGTCCAAGAGGGCTGCAGTCCGCCGGCCTTGGCCCTGTTCCCCGGGGCGACATCGGCGTCCGGGGCGCGGCGGCGCCGTGTCCGCCGCCGCGGCCGCGGCCTGCAGAACGCTGACTCGTAGGAGGGCCCAGGCGCTCGCGCCCCGTCCAAGCACGGCGCCAGCCTCCGCCGAATGGTGCGTCGCGTGGCTGGCCCACATCCGGCGAACTTCATGGCTCATGCGGTGGTGGACGTAATGGGCCAGTTCGGTGGCCCGGAAGCCGGCCGGCCAGGTCGGCCACGCCTCCAGGCGCCAGCGGACGGGCCCCAATGTCTCAACGCCCTGCAGAACCAGGGCGATGGCCGCGCCGTTCACCACGCCGAACACGAGGGCGCCCGCCGCCACGCCCGTCGAGCCGACCGCCCCGCGCAGGTCGTAGCCACGGTCGGTCGCCGGTCGCCAATCGAATTCGGCGGCAATGGCCGGGAACATGATCAGCCCAAGACCCGCAGGTCGATCATGGATCATGGATCACGGGGAGCCCCTCATGACGGTCTGGACGGCGATCCCCGGCCGGCCAGGCGGTCCTCGCGGCCGCGATCTCGGGAGGCGGGCGCAGGCGCGACGGCGCGGCGCGGCGCCTTCAGGATCACGGTAGAGCCGCTTGAACTCGCCCTCGCGGACGGCGCCGAACCCCTCGAGACCGGAATGGCCTTCGCGATCGGCCCGCGCCGTCCTGAGCGCCCCGACCGGCGAGCCGCCGCCCCACGATCCGGCCAATGCCCAGACGGCGGCGATGGCGAGCGCCGCCAAGGCGGCGAGCGGTGGAGCCTTGCGCATCTGCGGTCCTCGGAGCGGGGTTTGGTTGCCGGAGCGGCCTTGATGCGCTCCATTCAAACACCCCCTTGCATCCCGGGCTTTGCGCGGGGTTGGCGCGGCGTGTCGAAGTGTAACCGACGTCGCGCTGATGAGGACCTGGTTTCGACCGATCAAAGTCGCCGCCGGGGCAAGGTGTCCCCTCGCGATCCTTTGCCCGTCTGGGCGAGGGGGCGCGCCCATAGACCTTGCGGCGCGCCAACCGACGTGCGCCCGCGCCCCCGCGTCGAGCTTAGCGGCCTGCCGTCGCCAAGGGAGCGCCCATCGACCTTGCCTGTCCTTCCCACCACGCGCCGATGGCGTCGAGCAGGGTCGCAAGCTCCCGGCCCGCCGCGGTGAGTTCATAGGTCACATGCTTTGGGAAGATCGCCACTTCGACGCGCTCGATCACGCCGGCCGCCTCGAGCTTGCGAAGCTCCAGGGTGAGGATGCGACTGGATACGGTGGGGTTGTCGCGCCGCAGGTCGCCAAATCGCTTTGGCCGCTCTTTGAGATAGTAGATCAACAGGCCCGGCCAGCGCCCGCTCAGTAGTTGCATCGCCTCCTCGATCGGACAACGCGAAACAGTGTCTTTCATCTGTCGAGCTCAGTTACAAAAATGTTCGTTATTCACAGCGAAGTGGGCGGCGATCTACAGAAAAGAAGCCGCATGGCGTCAAGGCTAGTATGGAGCTTGCAACTATGGAACCGATACTTCTTTATGGACATCCCGAAGGAAGCTCTCTTGGCCTGATTGCCGCGCTTGAATGGCTCGGCCGACCCTATCGCCTTTGCCGCGTCGATATGCTCGGCCAGATGCGGCGACCTGACTATGGGCGGCTCAATGGGCGGCATGAAACGCCGGTGCTGATCACCGACGCCGGACGCGCCCTGACCGAAACCATGGCGATCGCGTCGTGGCTCGAAGCGCGCGACGACGAGCGGCGGATAAGCTTTGAACCCCTGACGCCGCAAGCCGATCGCATGCACCAGCTCATGGCCTTCGTGAACACCGGTTTCACGGCCGCCTTCGCGCCGCTGTGGGCGGCGATGGAGATGAAGGACCCAGATCCGGACTACCAAGCCGCGCTTCGACGGTTCGGCCGCAAGCAGGTGATCGCGCGCCATGACCGGCTGGAGATGATGATCGGCGACGAGGCGTGGCTCGTGGGCGAACGTCCCACCCTCGCCGACGCGTTTCTCGTCGGCGTGGCGCGTTGGCTGGAGTTTCACGAGGTGGCCGACGTGTCGCGCTGGCCGCGCCTGGCGGCGTTGCGGCGCAACCTCCAGGCCGACGCCGCGGTCGTCTACGCCATGGCCGTAGAGCGCGGCGAGGCGGCGGCCGGCGGCGGCGCCTGCATCGGCCACATCGCGCTCGAGGACGTGATCGCGCGCTTTGGCCGGTAGCAAGGCCAAGGTCGCACGTTCGAATCGTTCCGGATCCGACGCATCGACACCCAAAATCTGCTCGAGTAGCGCTGGACTCGGCGCGTGCCGAAGAAGCGCCACCCCACCGCATGGACCTGTCCGTTCGCGGACGTCGACAGTTTGCTGGCGAGTATCCGCAGAAGGCGATCCAGTTCGGCACTCTGTGGTCGGCTCGAGGTGGCAAAGAAGCGCTCCATGCCGTTGATCACGACGAGCCACCGCTCGGCGGCGGTCCAATTCTGGTCCTTCCAGATCGTCCAACGCGAGCGGCTGTTCGCGCGGTTTCCGCGCCGCGGCTCGACAATCTCGGCGAGAAGGTCGGGGACCGATTCCAGATCGAACGAGAAGCTGGCGTTGATCAGTAGCGACAGGCGCCCGGGATGGCCTTCGTGCCAGCGGTCGCGGATCTGGCGAGCGAGCTGGCCCTTGCCGATTCATCGGCAATTCGCGCGATTGGACAGGTTCGAACTCTGTCACGCGGGAACCCTCGCTCCCACCACGAGCCGGCCTATTCCTGGACGCAGGCGGTGCGAAGCCTCGGCAAGGCGCCGTCATCGCGTGGACAGGATGCGGCCTGGGTCCGGGCCGGCGCCCACGGACCGCTCAATACGGCTCGCTGGACGCTAGGTGAAAGCCACGCCCGCGCCCCAGCGCCATGATCGATGTTCGGGAAAGAGCGAGATCGGAGGTGAAGGATGGCGAACCGAGGTTCGAGCCGGCGGGCTCGCGCCGCCTCCTTCTTTGGGCCTGGGTTGGCGTCGGGCGAGGGAGCAGGGCAGGGCGATGACGGGGCTGTCTCCACCTACGCCTGGGAGTTGTTCAACCGGTGTCCGGACTTGGCACGGTGTTCGTTCCGCTGGGCATGGGCAGCGGCATCTGCGGGCTCATCGCCATGCGAAACATGCTGGGCTTGAAGACGAAGATCATCGGGGTCGTGGCCGAGCAGGCGCCGGCCTTCGCCAGATCCTTCCAAGCGCGACGGGTGAGCGTGGCCGAGGCCCTGGAGGTGGTTCTGGGCGGCGCGGCCGACATCGTGGCTGTGTCCGAGGATGAGATCGCTCAGGCCATCCGCACGCTCTATGAGGCGACCCGCAACATCGCCGAAGGCGCCGGCGCGGCCGCCTATGCGGCTCTGAAAAAGACCCGATCGCACTATCAAGGCAAGAGGGTCGCCGTGGTGCTGAGCGGCGGCCACATCGACCGGTCGGTAGCGAAGGTTCTGGCGGGGCTAACGCCCGAGGCGTCGCCGCGCCTCGGCGGCGGAGCGCCCGTCGGCGCTGGGGCGAGAGGCGCAGCTGCCGGCGAGCCTTCGCGGCTCTTCGGACGTCATCTAGCGTTTTGACGGAGATTCCCAATGAGCATCGTCGTTAAAGACGCCCAAGAGCGATCAGACGGCGCGCATTTACGGGCGTTGCTGCAAGCCTGCGGGTTGTCCACGATCGGGTTGTTTTCGCCAGGCAGCGTCTATGTCATGGCGCTTCGTGATCAGTCGGTGATTGGGGTCTGCGGTCTGGAAAGGGATGGTCCCGCGGGCCTGTTGCGAAGTTTGGCGGTTGATCCGTCGGCGCGCGGCGCCAGGCTGTCCTGGCGTTTGGTCGATGTGATCGTCCGGCGCGCCCGAATGGACGCCGTCGAGCGCCTGTTCACCTTCAGCAAGGACACCGGGGACCTGTTCACCGCGATGGGGTGGCGTGACGTGCCCCTGAGCAAGGCTTTACCGCACATTGGCAATACAGCCCAGGTTCGCCACTACGACGATGTGGGCTGGTATCCAGATGAGCGGGCGTTGAGCATCGATCTGGCGCAGCCGCGCATGTCGCCGAGGTTCTGAAGCGCGGTTTGGGCGGGAGGACGCTCGTGAAACGGCGAAAACCCCAGGGAAGATGTCGCGCGCGCTCGCCATCAATGAAGGATGGGGGCATGATATTGGGGCGCCTCGCGACGATCGGTCAGGCCGTAGTCGCGGACAACCCGGATAACATAGGCCCTGCCGCCGGCGGCGGCCAAGGGCGATCCAAGAGCCTCAATGAACTTGCGAGCCTGAACCTCGTCGTCCCACGCGGCCAGGTCCAGGTGGCGATCCGCCGCGCTCAGGTGATCGAAGCGCTCATGCTGCGCGGTCTGGGCCGCGGCGATCATGGCTTCGACGTCGGTTGAGCCAGGACCGTCGGTCCATTCGGCCACGGTGACGATTCGAGCTGCGCCGACCTCGGTCTCATCGCGCCGCCCGTCACCGGTTCCGACCGCCGGAACGCCAAATCCTCCGACAGCTTCGCCCACGCGCAGGTGGTAGTCGGCCAGCACGCCGCTGCGACCCTCGACCTGGGCCTGGTGATGACCTGCCTCGGCCCGCCAACGGACCAGCGCCTTTTCGCTATCCCACAGCGAAAGCGACAGAAGAACGCCCGGTCGGGTCTGGCTGGCGAAACGCTCGTTCTCCAGAAAGCCAGGCATGGCCGAGAGGTTACCCTTCAGGCCGGCGGCGATTTCAAGATATCGCGCCTTGCGTGCTGGCTCCGGCCTGACCTCGAACAGGACCGCATAGAGCGCCGTGGGCGCCGAGCGCTCCGACGACGTCCAGGCTTGGGCGATCGGTGGCCTGCCTGCCAGGAAGGCGCTCGTCTCGGCATAGAGCCTATGGCGCCCTGTCTCCAGGTGGGCCAGGTGGGTGGCTTGTGGGATCTCGACCAAACGCCGTTCGAGCCCCTTTGGAAGTTCGGCGGCGAAACGCTCGACGTCGGGTCGGGTCGATGAGCTGTCCCACGCGCCACGGACCACCATCACTGGCCGAGACAGGGCCGCGGGGTCATAGGGCAGCCGCCCCGATCGCGCGTCCAGAACGTCGGCCGACGGTCCCGATGGAACCTTGACGGACGGTGGGGAACGCTCGCTGCTGGTTGGATCAGAAGCCAAGTAGGCGCTTGCCCAAGCCGGGAAGTCAGCCTCCTCTAGAACAGGCGAATGGTCGGTTGGCACATCCTTGATGAAGCGCGCGTGCTGCTGATCGTTGGTCACTAGGAACCAAGCCGAAGGCTCGATCGCGGTGGGGCCGTCCCGTCTCAGGATCGGACCAAACAGCACCAGTTTGTCGACGCGTTCAGGATGCTGCTGGGCGAACAACGCAGCAGGCATCGTTCCCCAAGAATGAGCAATGATCGAGACGCGCTGGGCCCCTGTCTGCTCTTGGATAAGGGAGACGGCGCGGGCGATCTGGTCGGCGGCCGCCGGTGCGCGACCAAGGGGCGAGCCAACAGGATTGTCGCCGGTCATCTGCGGATAGCGCTCAGAGCCCCCGTAACCCGCAAAATCCAAACCAAAGACGTCGTAGCCTTCGGCGTTCAGGGCGTCGGCCCAGGACTGACCGCCAAACCGGAACATGATCGACAGCGCCGAAGGAAAGCTCGCGCCATGAACGTAGAGCACGGGGTGGCTTCGGTCGCCACTCGCGGGCGCCTGTTCGCGCACCAGAAGCGAGGGACTCCAGGCAGGCGCGCCGGAACCTTGCAGTCGGTACTCGCGCTGTAGCTGGACCCGCGGCCGAGCTTGCGCTTGGGAGCTAGCGGGCGGCGTCGCGGATCCAAGCATAAGAACGGCGGCGGCGATGATCTTGAGCATGGGGACCTCCTCTGGTCACGCTTCATGCACTCGCGGTCTCCACCGTGGTTACATCAATGGCTGTACTATGGATCGGTGACCGGTCAGCAACGAGGCCGCGAGCGCCACGGCGGGGGCCAGCGAGGGGGGTCTATCCGGTGGCCTGGGTGCTCGGGCGGACGGCGCGGCCACGCTCCCCGAACTGGATTGGATGGCGGCCGCTGGGCACAAGTTCATCAAACTCCATACGGTCAGGCTCTGGCTCCGAGGAGGACGCCAACCGATCATAGGTTTGTCACCACCATGTGCGCCCCGGTGCGCGAAGGACTGTTCGAAGTCACCCCATCGCGCGACAAATGCGACATTGTCGGTTGCTATTCGCTGACGCGCAGTCCGCCTCGAATGCCTGGCGCCGACACGCCAGGACATTCCAAGGCCGGCGCGAGGCGGCTAACTCAAACTGGAACTGATCGCGGAAGAACCGCGAGAACGAGTGGACGATGATGGCCACAAACCTTCTGGGAACGCCGGACGCGCCGCGCGTCCGCCCGTTGGTGGCCAGCGCGGTCCGGGAGGTTCTGAGAGCCTATGGGTCATGGCGCGGAAAGGACGATGCCAGCAGCGTTGGGCGGCTCAGATGCTTTTCCGAAGGCGAGCGGCGGCGAGAAGGGAAATAGGCAGCCCGATCATCAGGACGTGGCTGACGAGCGCATCGAATAATCCCTTGGATCCAACATAGAGCGGGCGGCCTATCACCGACAGCGGCAGGATGATGTAGTTCATGGCGAGTAGGAAGAGCGCGCCAAAAACAACGCCCGCGAACCATGGAAAGCGCAACATCAACGGCGCGCGTGCGGCGATAGGGCAATAGAAGGCTGCTGCGCCGATGGCGATAAGAAAATGAAGCGCAACGCCGACGAGCGCGATGGACGGGCCGGCCGTAGCGACGGCTTGGACGCCGATCAAGGCCGCCGCGACCCCCTTCCACGGTCGTAGGATATCGCCGCCTGAAAGCGCGGTCTCGATCGTGAGGTAGAGGAAATCGATGATTGCGGCCGCTCCGCCAGCCAAAAGAATAGTCAGGGCCAGTCGACGATCACCGACACGCGAAAAGAGTGTAGCCAGGGCCATCTTCACCTCCATGCAGACGATGAGAGAGGTTTAGCTCGCCCCGGGGGCATCGCGAACACGGGCCGACCGAACGACTGGTTTTCCGCCGATTTTGTGCTATCCGCCGGAGGGCTGACCTTTAGAGGCCTGCGCAGTGGGAAAGCCCTCCCAAGGCTTAGCGCAGCATTTTCGGAGGGCAGGGGCGGCTGGATCGGTGGTGAGGCTTTCGTGCGGCTGCAGCGGTCGCTCTGGCGGTCGTGGTTCGGCGTGCTTCGGTGGATCCTGGAAGGTCCCCAGAGCTAAAGGAAAAGCCTGTCCCGGCTTTCCGGCCTGGCCACTGAACGTTTAGGTCCTGGCGGCGCCGAGGTCTGCTCCCGGCGTATCGTTGCCAAGCCGCCTTACGCAGCAGGGCCGGTGCGCGCCCTCCACCCTCGTTATGTGGTCCGATTGGCGCGACCAGGTATTCTGGTCGAGGTGGACGCGGTGGCGGTGCGCCCCTCCAAGCCGCTTCGCTGACTTTGTGTTCTTCGCTTCGCCAGGCAGGGGTACGCCGCGCACGGCCCTTGAGGAGCGAGGCGGTCGCCCCCACGGCCCAGCCTATCACCGCGTCCGACTCCCAGGTGGTCCGCGCCGTGCGCGGAGCCTTGGGCATCGCCGTAGGGAATGGCTGGCCAGTGACGTCGCTCACGTGACCTGATGCCGCGTCGCCCGCGTCCTGCCGTCAGCCGTGCCGCGACCTCTTAGGGCGCTGCCTGGACGAAAGTCCCATGAAAGGTCACAGGCAAGGCGACCGGGGCCCGCCAAGCCGCCAGCGGACCTTGCTCTACATGCCGGGCGTCGAATATGTGCAGCTCTGTGGCTTGGGCGTCCAAATTTACCGTGGCGCCGACGAGCCAGCCGTCCAGTTCCTCACCAGAGTCCCGGCGGGAAACGAAAACCATCTCCTCAACAAGGTGGCGCGGGCCAAAGTCAAAGATTTGGTCGCGCTCGTTCTTCCAATCGCGCACCGCCACGCTTTGGAACAGCGGGCGGTTGGGCTGTTCGCTGGTCAGGTGGATGGAGTAGCGCCGCGCAAGGCCGGCCAAACGCTGATCGGACCGAGGAAACTCCGCGCTGACGGCGTGCCAGGCCAGGTCACCCTTTCCGTCCGCACGCAACGTTATCAGCGCGCGCCGCGGCGGTGCGCCCCTGACGGCTTGTCCGCGAAGCAGCGCTGCGGCGTTCAAAGCGGTGCCCGAAGGATCCTTGTCGATGCAGGCGTCGAAGCGGATCGTCCCGTCCTTCTCTTCCCAGGCGTCCCCCAGATGGAAGAAGAAGAAGGGCGGCAACTCGAAGATGCGGCGCTTTGAAAGATCGTCCTTGTCCAACACCAGGACCTGCGTCGCAAGCTCGGGCCTCCATTGCATTGAGGCGGCCAACGGCGTGGCCGAGCGCGTCTGGACCCAAGGCTGAAGAACCAAAACCAGATGGCGCGCGGTAGCGGTAAAGTCGTGCATGTAACTGGCGCGGGGAAGGCTGATCAACTCGGCCTTCTTCAACGCGCCATCCGCCGCCAATGTCCAAACCAGGGCCCGGTCGCCGCTTACGCCGAGGTTCCAGATCGTCCCGTCTGGCTGTACGCGCGGGTGGGCCAGGAAGGGCATGCCTTTTAGGTCCGGCCGTAGGGTCTTGAAGCCTCGCGTCTCCAGAGTGACCGGGTCCAGGGCGGTCGGCGAGCCGGACTCCCACAACGCCCACAGCTCACCGCCCGCCATCAGCACGGACGTATTGGCCGCGTTGGTGTCATCGGGGCCGGTGATCGCCGAAGTCTTGCCGGCCGCGGTGCCATAACCGGGGGTAATCACGGCGTTGGCGGCCGTGTCGTTGCGGCGCTTGATCGTATCAACAAAACGAGCGCTGAGCTGGGCCTGTCCGTTAGCGATCGTGAATTTCCGAACCATGCCGTCGCCGTCAAACCAGTGACCAACCGAACCGCCCGGCCGGTGGAACTTCGCCGGGCCATTGCGAAAGAGCGCGCCCGCCAGATCGGTCGGTTCGCGGCCATGCAGGCGCGTCATCGCCGTCGGTGCGAGGTCGCTATCAACATCGGCAAGGCCAAGGGTCCAGTCGGGGCGAGCGGCGGCCCAAACCGTTTCGGGCGACAGCAGGGCGGCCCCGCCCATAAGGGCCGCGCCGCAGAGGATTTCACGTCTGTTCATTACCTTTTCCTAGTGCAGATGGATGGTTTGGGCGTTGGCGCCGGCCGTCACCGTGAAGGCGGCCGCCTCGAAGGCGGGCGGACCCATGTTGGGCCTGGCGTCACGTGAGAAGCCGTAAGGCTCGACCGGCAGGCCGAACGGATTGGCGTCCAGCTTTCCGTTCTCATTGACGTCCTGAAACGCGCGGACCGCATAGGCGCCCGGCGGCAGGCCAGCGATGTTGGCGCTGGGCGCTGCGCCCGCCGCGGAGACGGTCGCGACACGGACAGGCTTTCCCACGCCCCAGGCGTGGGCGCTGTCGAAGAGGGCGACCAAGATCGCGCCCTGTTTGGCTTCAGGCGCGGCGACGCTGACGGTTAGGTCGCCTAGGACGCTTTGGACCTGGGCGTGCGCGGGGGAGAGGAAGGCGGCGGCCAACACGAGGGGCGCGATCTTCAAAAGCATAGCGATTCCTTGTTGCTGAGGTCGGCGGTGCGTGAGCCCCAATGGCGGTCCGCAGCGGACAACTGGAATGATCACCAACCGGCCGCAGGCCTGCGCCGTGGCGAACGGCTGGGACATTGCGTGGCCGCGAGCGTGGTGCTTGCCGCGGGTGCGGGCGCAAGCGGCATGTCTTGGGCCCGCGCCAAGACGGTTGGACTTGGGAGATTGACTTGCTCGGTTGACCATCTTCCTTTCCGAGGTTGGAGCTCAGCTGTGGTCGCTGGCCTTCGACGCTTTGGTGGAGTGCGCGTGTCCGGGCCTCAATCGCCGTTACGCAAACGGCCGTTTTCATTTCGCAGCTGGCTCATAGGGTCTGTTGGCGCTTCGCCAACGGCGGGGCCTGCAAACCACGTCGCGCGCGCCTTGGCCGTATCGTCGTTGGCTGGCGTGTTCCTGGCCCTGGTCGGCGCGTTTGAAACGGACGCCGCGCCAATCGTCTCGCGGCTCGTCTACTGGGTGGGACTATGCCTGGTCGGGGCGCTGCTCGCCGCCATCGCCAGCGCTTGGATTGGCCGAGTGGGCGCCGTCAAAGCGCGCCCCTGTTTGTTTGGCGCTCTGGTCGCCTTGGCCGTCACGCCGCCGATCACCGTTCTAGTCTGGCTGATTGGCCAACTGAGGTTTCACGGCTCTATGGGCCCACGGCTCCTGACGGTTTATTTGCCGCCCGTTCTTATCATCGCCATGGCCGTGCGATCGGTGAACGCCTTGGCTCAGGCCAAGCACTTGGAGGCCCGCACGCTGACTCGTGGCGCGGCGCCACGTCTGCTGGATCGGCTCTCACCAGGCCTGCGTGATGCTGAGGTCTTCGCCGTCGAGGCCGAAGATCACTATCTGCGCCTGCACACCTCGCTTGGTCAGCACCTTATTCTGATGCGCTTTCGCGACGCGCTAACCGAGCTCGACACGATAGAGGGCGCCCAAACCCATCGCTCCTGGTGGGTGGCCAAGAGCGCGGTCCAAGGCGCTCAGCGTCGTGACGGTCGCGCGACGCTGGAGATCAAGGGCGGATCCAGAGCGCCGGTGAGCCGCGCCTACGCCAGAGCGTTGCGCAAGGCCGGCTGGTACTGAAGGCCCGCCCGGGCGACCGCCTCGCGTCGGCGGCGGGTGATCCAGCCGCCTCGCCAAGTCGATGCGGCCGGCGAGGCGATCTGAAATGAACCTGACCTCGCGTCAGCGAGGCAAGGACGGTGCGGGGGTCAGTCGTCCCCAAGTCGATGGATCGTCTGGCGAGCGGCGGGATAACGAAAGATCTCAGCGCCGGGCGTCATCGCCTGTCCGGAAACCGCGCGGCCGGTGAAGCGCGACGAATACGCCGACGAAAACGCGCGCAGTAGTTTTGCGCCTCAGCACCGCTTTATCGCTGACCCGCTCGCAGCGATATTCTATCCGAAAACGGTGCGAAAACATGCTCGCCCCTTTTAAGCGCGAGCCGCCATGCCGCTCAAACAACAGCGCCAGCCTTCTACTACCTAGTTAGACTCTAGCAAGGCCAAGGTCGCCGATACAGTTCGACACCCTTCGACACCCTGGCGACATCGCAGACGTCAAGCGCGATGCGACCCTACGCCCGCCGGAGCGCGCACCCGCGCTCCGGCGACAAGACCAGGCGGAGCGTACGCGATGATCGGAGACAGAACGGGGCGCGGGCGCCGGCTGGCGGCGAGCGTAATGGTCGCGGCTCTGGCGATCGGGGGGGCGGCGGACGCGGCCTCCGAGAGCCGCGTGACGGGCGCCTACCAGCCCGGATGGTCGGCCGCCCACGCCGACTCCGCCAACAGCGACTATGCCGACGTTCGCGGCCCCTCGGACCTGACCCTGGCCTGGACGCGCCAGTTCCCGGGCGGGATGATCAATCTGGGCGCCACCGCCGACGGCGCCGGAAGGGTCTATGTCACCACCTCCGCGCCCGGCTGTCGCCTCTACGCCCTGGATCGCGCCACCGGCGAAACCCTCTGGTGCGCGCAGGACCTGGACAAGATGGCGGTGTCGTCTTCGCCCTTGCTCGATCGAGACGGCCGCATCTTCCTGGCCGATGGCAGCGCGATGAGGGCCTACGACCACGACGGAAAAGTGCTGTGGAGAACCCCGATTGTCGGCGCGCCGCTATCGGCCCAGTTCACGCCGGCGGGCAACCTGCTGTTCATCACCCATATCGGCCGGATCTATGTCCTGGATCGGGACCACGGAAGGCCGATCCTGCCGCCGCTGGAGCTCGTCCCGGGCGCGACGTTCGACCCGGCTAAAGGGGCGATGGCGTGCATGCGCGGACTTCCCGAATGCCCCAGCGCCAACACGCCGGCGATCGACGCCCATGGGACCGTCTTCTTCACCTTCTGGACGCCCGGCGCGCCGAACGCGGGCTTAAGGGCCATGCGGCTGAAGGAAGGAAAACACCCGTCCCTGACGCCGCTATGGACCAACGACGCCCTGCCCGGCGGCAGCGCGGCCAGCCCCGACTTGTCCGCGGACGGCAAGCGTCTCTATCTGACCGACAACGCCGGCGGCTTGCAGGCGCTGGACGCCGCCAGCGGCAAGACGATCTGGCGCTTCGACATGGGCCATGAGTCTGGCGGCAGCGTCTCGTCCTCGCCGCGCGGCCTGATCATGCCGGCCGGCGGCGGCGGCGGCGTTCTGCTGGCGGTCCAGGACAAGGGCGGGAGCGCCCAGTTGCTCTGGCGCCGCGACGACCAGATCAACCACGGCCTGCCGCCCCAGGCGGCCAACGGCCTGGCCTACGCCACGGTCTCGAGCGGACAGGGCGAGAACGATCTGGTCGTCGTCGACACAGCCACCGGGGCCGAGAAGGACCGCGAGCGCCTGCCCGGACGAACCCTGTTCACCGTCGGCACGACGATCGATCAGGACGGCACGGTCTATGTTCCGACCATTCGAGGCCAGCTCTTCGCCTATCGCCCGGCCACGGCGGCGCGGTGAACGTCGCCCCGGACGCGGCGGGCCCTAGCCCTCGGCCTTCCTCACGATCCTGGCGACGCCGCGAACGGCGCGACCTTCTCAAACCACACGTGGGTGAAGGGGTCATCGTCGAAGGGGGCGACCTGCCGATAGCCTAGCCGAGGGTAAAGGCCCTGAGCCTCGGTCAGCGCGCGATGGGTCCCAAGGCGAAGGCGCGAATGACCCAGACCCGCCGCATCCGCTTCCAGCGCCCGCACTAGGCGCGCGCCCACGCCCAGGCCGCGGACCTCGCGCGCCACCCACACGCGCTTGATCTCTCCGACGCCGGCCGCAAGGGTCTTGAGGCTGGCGCAGCCGACGGGCCGATCATCCAGCCAAGCCAGGCGCGTGGCCCCCGACGGAGGACGGAAGTCGGCTTCCGCAGACCGCGTCGTGTAGCGCTCGGCGTCGAAGCCGCCCTCGAAGCGCTCGGCAAGCTCGTCGAAATAGCGGATGACGCAGGCCCGGACCGCGGGTTCGTCGCCCCCTGCCGGCGCGATGGTGACGGCATGGGCGCTCATCAGCCGGGTGACGGTGTCCATGGCCTGGAACAGGCGTTCCCTTTGGCCCCGATTCAGCGGCGCGAGGATCTGCTCGGCGAAGGCGTCGGCCACCGTGTCGTATTCGGCCTTGGCCCGACGGCCCTGCGTGCTCAATGTCGCGGTCCTACGGCGCGCGTCGTCCTGGCTGGCCGACACCTGCACCAGGCCTTGGCGCTGAAGCAGACCGAGCAGACGGCTGAGATAGCCAGAATCCAGCCCCAGACGCTTGCGCAGGGTCAGCAGGTCGCCATCGCTGTTGTCGATCTCGTAGAGCAGCCGCGCTTGGCCGAGGGATCGCCCCAGCGCCAGATAGTCGTTCTCCAGCACGCCGATCCGACGCGTGATGGCGCGATTGAACTGACGGACCTGGGTTTCGTCGCCGGACATATCTCTGACCTTAGTCAGATAAAATGGCGTTGGCGAGACGTTTGTCGACGCCGCCCGCGTTGCGCGTTCCTTGGCCGCCGCTGCGCGCCGGCCTCGCGGGCCAATCGCCAGGGGGCGCCGTCGCCTAGGCGACGGCGCGGACGCGGTGGCCCGAGCCTCCTGCCTGGGCGCTATCCTCCCCGCTGTGATCCAGGCTTGCTGGCCGTTCGGCCGCCGTCGGCGAGGTTGAGGACATAGCCGCTGTCGGCGGCCAGCTTGGCGAAGGTCCTGACCTCGCCGTCGCTGAGGCGCACGCGCAGGTCGGCCGTCTTGCGCTTGCCAAGGCCAAAATGCGCGGTCAGTTCGCCGCCGGACTTGTAGGACTGGGCCGTCTGCAGCTGACGGCTGCCCAGCAGCCGCTGACCGTCGTAGAGCTCGACCCGCGCCCCGATCAGGCGGCCAGCCTCGACCCCGGTGAAGCGCAGGTTCAGCCAATGGTTGGCGCGGCCGCCATGCGCCCCGGTGTTCCAGTAGACGGTGTTGAGCCTGCGGTCGGCCGGGAGCGGCGGCACGAACGGCAGGTTCGGCGGATAACTGTTATAGGGGCTGGCGAACAAGGCCACGTCAACCAGGCCGTCGCCGTTGAGGTCGCTCGCCTCCATGGCGATCGAATTGCGGTCGATCCCCGAGACCTCGGTCTTGACCGGCTTGAAGCCGCCGCGACCATCTCCCAGGAAGAGCACGTTGCGCAGAAGGCCCCACATGCCGTCGGCCTCGCGGCGGTCGGCGACCAGGAGGTCGACATTCCCGTCGTTGTCGAAGTCCTCCAGCAACGCGTCGGCGTGGTAGAACTTGTAGTCGCCGATGGTCATCGGACCGCAGATCGAGACCTGCAGCTCGTTGTACTTGCAGGCCATCTGGTCGAACAGGGTCTTGGCCGGCAACGTCGCGCCCCAGAAGGCCGCCCACTGGCGGTAGGTCCAATCCAGCACCGAAAGCCCGCTCTGACGGGTCTGATCCTCGAACTGGAAGTCGCCCTTGTTGCGCCAGAACCGCACGGCGGCCGGATCGGTCTTCACCGTCCAGCTGGGATCGGTCGGGCCCAGGGCCAGAAGGTCCAGGCGCCCGTCGTTGTCGACGTCGCCCGAGAACAGGTAAGGCAGGCTCATCGCCGACTTGCCCACCCCGAAGCGTTCGGTCGAGGGATCGTAGACCGCCCGCCCCTCCTCGGCCAGGCCATTGCCCGTGACCTTGTCAAAGCCGAAGACGCCGCTGTCGGCCAGGCGGTTGCGCCAGACCCAGACGCCGGTGTCGTACTCGGCGCTGGCGCATAGATCACCCGCCCGCGCCCCGTTCATGTCGACGTGGTAGGACTGGACGATGTCCAGGTCGCCGTCTCCGTCAAGGTCGCGGAAGAGGATGTCGGGTCCGGCCCGGTCGCGCCGGGCGTTGCAGGCGAAGTCGCCCGGAAAGTCCGGCGCCACGCCGCTGTCGGAGAGATCCTCGTAGCGGCCGTCCTCGAACCGTCCCGACGCGGCGGGGCGATAGAGATAGAGCCGATGGCGTGGAATGCCGTATTGGCGCGTGTTGCCGATATTGTCGGCGCCCACCGCGAAATCGAGCCAGCCGTCGCCGTTCAGATCGCCGATCGCGGTGGCGCGGTTATAGGCTTGGTCGTTGGTGATCCTCATCTTCGGGCCGAGATCGCGGAAGCGGTCGAACGCGCCATCCGACACCAGCAGGCTGTTGCCGCTCGATGGACTGGCCAGCGGTCCACGGCTGCGGGTCAGCAACACGTCCAGAAAGCCGTCCTTGTTGAAGTCGGCGACATTGGCGATCTGGGTCTGCGCGCCCAGGCGCTCGGCGCTGAACGGCGCATCCATGATCGCCAGGTCGTGGGCCTCGAACCGGAAGCAGCCCTTGTTGAGCAAAAGGCGCAGCTTGCCCTCGGGCCGCGTGACGCTGCCGCTGCTCTGGACCAGCAGGATGTCGACCTGGCCGTCCTGGTCGAAGTCGGCCAGGACGCCGCTGTTGGTCGAGGCCATCACATCGGTGACCCCGTCGACCGCGATGCTTTCGAACATCTGGCCTGTCCCGGCGGCGTCCGCCGTGGCGTCGCCGGGCGGCATGGCGCGCAGGGCCGGCGCGCAGGCGGGGGCGCGCGCGTGCGCCGCGCCGGCCGCCAGCAGCACCAGCAGCGGGCCAAGGGCCAGCGCCGAGCGCCGCACGGTCACGGACGCTTGTCCGGCGCGCCGGCGCCGCCGCGCGAGGGCGGATCCTGCTCGCCTTGCATCTTGGCGACCGCGGCCTTGAGTTCGGCCAGGCTCACCTTGCCGTCGCGATCGGTGTCGACACGCACGAAGCCCTCCTCCTGGCGACCCGCGGCCAGCCACTCGCCCTTGGTCAGATGGCCGTCGCCATTGGTGTCCCAGGTCTTGAAGATCGGCTCCACGTCCGGGATCTGGGCCATGGCCGGCGCGCCCGGGCCGCAGGTCAGGAGGGTCGCGAACGCGCCGGCCGCGATGATGGTGTTGCGCATGATCTGTGTCCTTCAGGGTTGATACTTGAAATGGCGGCCGGCGAAGTCGAACTCGACGAACCGGGGCTTCCAGGCGGGCGCGACCTTGTCGCTCTCCCAGGCGTCGAGCTTGGACCTGAGGGCCTGGACGCGTTGCGGTTCGCGGGAGGCCAGGTTGACCGTCTCGCGCGGATCGGCCTTCAGGTCGTAGAGCAGCCGCTCGCCGTCATAGGTCTCGAGATACTTCCAGTCGCCCTCGCGCACCGCGCGGATCGGCGTCGAGCGCCAGTAGAGCGGTCGGCGCGACCACACCGCCCCGTCCGCGACCTGGATCATGAGATCCTTGCCGTCATAGGGGCGCGGCGGCGACTTCAAGCCGGCCGCCCTCACCACGGTCGGGAAGACGTCCAGGCTCGAGATCGGCGCGGTGTGCACGGTGTGCGGCTTGATGCGACGGGGCCAGCGCATCATGAACGGCACGCGCACCCCGCCCTCAAGCATGGTCAGCTTGCCGCCCGACAACGTCTGGGCGCTGCAGAGTCCCGGCACATAGGCCGCGCAGCCGTTGTCGCTCATGAAGATGACGATGGTGTTGTCGCCAAGCCCGACCCTGTCGAGGTGGTCCACCACCGCGCCCACGCCGTCGTCCAGGGCGCTGACCATGGCCGCATAGACCCGGTCGCGGGAATTGGCGATGTCGGGGAACCGGTCGTAGTACTTCTTGGTCGTCTGCAGAGGCGTGTGGGGCGCGTTGTAGGCCAGGTGCAGGAAGAAGGGCCGGTCCTTGTTGCGATCGATGAAGCCGATGGCCTGGGCGGTGATCTCCTCGGTCAGGTATCGGTCGCCGACATCGACGACCTGGCGGTCGGGTCCGGTGATCACCTGGGTGAAGCGGCTGGTCTTGTCGTAGGGTTGTACGATGCTGGTCATCGGCGCGCCGGGGGCCGGGGGCGGCACGACGTTGATCGCCTTGGGATCGCGCGGGTCGATGTAGTTGCTCTGGCCCGCCAGGAAGCCCCACCACTCGTCGAAACCTCGGCGGGTGGGGTAATGCTCGTCGTTCCAGCCCAGGTGCCACTTGCCGATGGCGGCGGTCCTGTAGCCGCCGCCACGCATCACCTGGGCCAGCGTGATCTCATCGGGCGCCAGGCCCAGGTGCTCGGCCGCGTCGCGGGTGTCGGGGCCGTTGTTGTACTCGAAGCCGAACCGCTCCTGATAGCGCCCGGTCATCAGGCCCGCCCGCGAGGGCGAGCAGATGGGGGCTGTGACATAGCCTTCGGTGAAGACCACGCCCTCGCCGCCGAGCCGGTCGATATTGGGCGTGGGAATGCGGCCGCCGGGATAGGTCGACACGTCCGAATAGCCAAGGTCGTCAGCCATGATGACGATGATGTTGGGGCGAACACGCTCGCTGGCGGCCAGGCGCGGCCGGGGAGTCTGCGAGGCGCGGCCGGTGTCCTGGGCGCAGGCGCTCAGCGCCAGGGCGGCGGCGGTCAAAAGGGCCAGTCGTCTCATGATCGGCGCTCCGGGCGTTTGGCGCGGGCTTGCCCCGCCGGCTCGATCGGCGGCAGGCGATAGCGACCGTCCAGCAGCTCGGGCCGCGGCAGATAGGCCCGCATGAAGAGGGCGAACGGCGCGGACGGAGCCGGCAGCCAGTTGGCCTGGCGCTCGGCGTTCGGCGGCGCGTTTGCGATCCAGATGTCGAGCGAACCGTCACGGTTGCGCACGAGGCCGGGCGTGCGGTCGCCGATCGCGTAGCGCCCAAGGCGATTGTCGGCGAAGAAGAACTGGCCGTCGCCCGAAGCCTCGTAGAGGCTCAGCGACCAGAAAGCGTCGACCGGCGGCAGGGCGCCGGCCGCGAAGTGCAGCCGCCAGTTTCGGGCGCCGTCGAGCATGCCGCCCGGCAGGTCACCCACCGACCGCATGTACATCGCCTCGGCCGGCGGCAGGGCCGCCAGGGCGGCCAGGGCCACCGCGGCGCGCAGATCATAGGCCTGGTCGAAGTCGCCCAAGCGGCTGGGCGGGTAGGACCACCCGTCGACCAGCAGCCTGCCGCCAAGATCCTCGCGGCGCACCTCCCGGCGCGCCTCCTCCACCCCGGCGGCGATGGCCGCGGCCTGGGCGGGCGTAAAGCGCGCGGGATCAAAGTCGCCCAGCCCCAGCGGCTCCATCCGCGCCAGGACCGCCCAGTCGGTGACCGGCGGCGGGTTGAGCGCCATCAGCTTGGCGGCGCTGGCGAAATAAAGCTCCCAGGACGCCCCGCGGTCGACCAGGCCGCCCGGCGGATCGGCGGCGGGCCCCTGAATGGCCAGGCGCCCTTGGATCGCCTTGGCCGCTTCAAGATCGTCGGGGCCGTCGACCAAGACGCGCGCCAGGGCCCAGACCTGCGGTGTCGGCGCGCGGACGACATTGGGTCCGGTCGCCGCATCGTTGGGCCCCACCAGGGTGAAGACCGCAAAGTCGCCGCCCGTGGTCCGCGTGCCCAGCACCGCGAAGTTGTTGGTGTAGGCGTCCATCAGGGCCAGGGAGAAGTAGCGGTCGGCCGTGCGGGGTATGGCGATGCTGACGGGGCCGCGCGACAGGTCGACCTGCGCCGTCGAGTAGAGCGTGTCGTTGTTGGGCGTGGTCACGGCCCGGGCCCGGTGGTCGGCCAGGGTGGCGCGGTGGCCGAAGGTGTTCAGCGGCAAACCCTGGGCCAGCGATCGGGCCCGTGTGGAGGCCAGCTCGATCAGCGGCAGGGCGTAGAGCCAGGCGGTGCGCGCGGCGGCGCGCAGCGCCTGCAGGTCGGGCGCGGCGGCGGTCATTGGAAGAGCTCCGTGAGGCCGTCGCGCAGCGCGAACTCCGCGGCGGCGATGCGCGGCCGCTGGTCCTGCACCAGGAGCACCCCATGAAGATTCGCCCGCCGATCGATCCAGGGATAGGCCCCGAACGCGCCGGGGCTGGACGACAGGGTGCAGCGCGCGCCCTCCAGTCGCTCGCACCAGTGGGCGATCATGTACTCGCCCTGCCCGGCCACGTTGCCCGGCAGGGACATGCCCTTGCGCACCCCGGTGGTCATCACCGTGTCCATGGCCAGCACCGCCGCGCTCGACAGGACCCGGCGCCCCTGCAGCACCCCGTCCTGGGCGATCATCGTCAGGAAGGCGGCATGGTCGGGCAGGGTCGTCCAGGCCCCGCCCTGCAAGACGGGGTTGGCGACCGGCGCCTTGGGATCGGGCGCCTGGCGCACGCGCCCCCAGAGCGTCGCGCGCATGCCCAGCGGCCCGGCCAAGCGTTCGGCGAAAAGGAGGCTCCAGGTCTTGCCGGTCACCTGTTCGGCCGCCGCGCCCACAAACTGCAGGTTAGGTCCGCCGTAGTCGAACTGGGCGCCGGGCGGATTGGCCAGCGGGGTGCGGGCCGCCCGCTGGGCCGACTCCGTCAGGCTGATGTCGGCCGGCTGCCTGAGCTCGATGAACTCGCGCAGGCCCGGCAGGCCGGCCGTGAACGACATCAGCTGATCCAGCCGCAGGGCCGCGTAGGCCTCCGGCAGGCCCGGCACGTAGTCGCCGATCGGCGCCTGGAGCGACAGCAGACCGTCGTCGACCAGGGTCATGATCGTGGCGCCGACCATCCACTTTGAGGCCGAAGCGATCGGCACGAGCGTGCCGGGGCCATAGCCTCCGCGATAGCGGGTGTAGAGGGCCTGCTCGCCACGCATCACGGTGATCGAACAGTCGGCCAGGCCCGAGGCGTCGAGGAAACGCTGCACCAGCGCGTCGGCCGCGCCGTCCGAAGCGCGCGGCGCGGCGCTGGCGCAGCCGGCCGCCATCGCCGCCAGGCCGGTCAGCATCAGGCCGCGCCGGTTCAGCGTCGGTCCTGGCCAGGAAGGATCAAGATCGTGCATGGGAAACCATGGAAAAAGGCGGCGGCCGCCGGATCGCCGGCGACCGCCAGGGAGGTAGCTCAGCGCTTGAAGGTCAGCTCGACGCCCACGACGCGCGGCTGGCTCCAGTAGTTGTTGTTGGAGACGTTGTTGAGGACGTAGGTCTGGTCGCCCAGGTTTCGCCCGAAGAGGGACGCCTGCCACCCCTGAGCGCGCAGCCCCAGGCGCGCGTCGAACAGATTGTAGCCGGGATAGCCGATCGTGTTGGGCGGGTTCTGGAAGCCGCCGTGGGCGAACTGGCCGCTGGCGCTGACAAAGCCGTTCAGGCCCGCCGACAGCGGCCGGCTGTAGAGCATGTTCAGCGTGGCCTGATAGTCGCGCAGGCGCGGCGGCTGCTTGCCGTCCAGGTCGATCAGCTCGGGGACGCCGTCGCCGTTGAGATCCGAAAGCGATCGCGCGCCAGGCTCGAACGCGCCGTCCTGGGTCGAGTAGCCCAGGCTCAAGGTCAATCGACCCCGGCCGATCGGCTGCACCCGCCGCACCTCGAGCTCGAGGCCATAAACATGGGCGTCGCCGGCGTTCTGCAGCACAAAGCCGCGCGAGGTCGCCGACGGGGCGCTGGCGACTTGCACCTGGTTGGTCCAGACGTAGAAGGCCGCCGCCTCGCCGCGCAGGAAGCCGCCGAACAAGTCCCCCTTCCAGCCGGCTTCGTAGGAATAGGCGTACTCGGGATCGTAGAGCAGACCCTCGGCGAGCGAGGCGCGAGCGGTGTTGGGCGCCAGGTTGGTGTTGAACCCGCCTGGCCGGTAGCCGGTGGCCAAGCGAAGGAAAGCGTTCTGGCCGGGCGCGTAGGCCCAGCGCAGGGTCGCCGCCGGCGTCCACACCGTCCAGGAACGGCCGGCCTGGAGTCGAGCCGTCTCAAGTCCCGGCGCGCAGTTTGGCGCGGTCAGGCCGGGCGGGCAGAACTGCACCGGCGCGGCCGGGAGCGGGCCCGCCCCGTCCGGATCGACCGTGATCGGCGCCATCAGGCCGGGAGGCGGCGCGCCGGCGCCGAAATAGACCAGCGGGTCTTCCGAATAGCGCTCGAAGCCGAAGCGTTTGTCGTCGGACTGTACGCGCAGTTCCGCGCCAAGCGTGAGGTCTTCGGTCAGATGGTAGTCGAGCGATCCAAACAGCGAATAGGAGGTCAGTTTCTCGCTGAAGGCGTCGTGGTTGGCGCCCAGCCGCCCCGTGGAGCGGGCCAGGGTTCCGGCGGCGGAGCCCGCGGCGGTCGGCGGCGTGAAGGTCCCGGCCAGGCCGACGACGCAGCCCGTCGTCAGGGGAAGCGCCGCGCCCGTGTAGTCGGGGCAATAGCGGGCCTGCGTCACCACGTCGCTCGTCGACTCGATGACCTCCACGCCGACCAGCCAGCTGAGGCGGCCGCCGGAATTGGATTTCAGGTAGGCCTGCCCCGCGGTCTGGCCGTAGGTCTCGTCCTGGAAGCCGGCTGTATCCTGGTAGAGCACGGTGGGTCCGGGCGCGACGTCGACGCCGGTGGTCCCGTTGAAATGATCGCCGTCCTCGTTGAAGCGACCGCCGTCACGATCCGTGCGGGCGATCCGCACCGTCAGGTCGGCCGGGCCGAGCACCCAGTCGGCCTTCAGCATCACCAGGTTCTCGTCGATCTTGGCCACGCCGTTGCGGTTCATGCCTGCCCGCAGGAAGGGGCTGGGGTCGAGGATCGCGCCGTCGATGCGGGTGGGGCGGTGGCCCAGGCTGGCGAAGGACGGCGCCTTGCTGGTCGAGTATTCCCAGACCAGCCCAAGGCTCAGGCTGTCGCTCGGCCTGGCCTTGGCCGCCAGGCGCGCGCCCGACGCGCTCTGCTTGTCGATCGCCGCGCCGCTCGCCGCGTCGTGAACGAAACCGTCGTCCTGCCGCATGGCGTACGCGCCCAACCGCACGCCGTACGACTGGCCGATCGGCAGATCCACCACGCCTTCGAAATCGCGGCGGTCCGGATCGCTGTAGCGGGCGGTGATCCGCGTCCCGCCCGTGCCCGGCTCGTTGGTGATCACATTGATCGCGCCGCCGACCGAGTTGCGGCCAAACAGGGCGCCTTGGGGCCCGCGCATCACCTCCACGCGGGCGGCGTCGAACAGGTCCATGCGATTGAGCGAGCGGCCGCCAAAGCCGCCGCCCGCGGCGTACATGCCGTCGCGAAAGAGCCCCGTGGCCGTCTCCGAGAACGCCAGGCGCCCGCCGCCCTGTCCCCGGATGGTGATGTCGTTCATGTATTCCGGTCCCGAGGTCACGAGGGTCGCGCTGGGGACCTGGCGCAGGTAGTCCTCGGTTCGATCCAGGGCCAGGACGGAAGCCTGGTCCTGGGTGATGGCGGTGATCGCCGCGGGCACGTCGCGCAACAGTTCATCGCGCCGACGCGCGGTGACGACGACCTCGCCCAACTGGCCCGGATCGGCCTGGGCCGATTGGAACGCCAGCGCCTCACCGCCCACCGGGCAGGCCGAGAGCGCGGCCACGGCCGCACCACACCGCCATGCGGCTGTTCTCGAAGTCCTCGCTTGCAACGTCGCATCCTCCCTAAAATTTTCTTTGCCGTATCGGTCGCGGCCGACCGGCTTTAGGCCAAGCTATGCGGACCTCCGCGCTCCCGTCAAATATTTTTATTTAGGGTATGTTTTAGCGGCCCCGATATCCCGGACTCTCACGAAGAATCACAGGAAAACCTGAGTGAAAATCGTCAGGGACATCGCACAGTTCCGATTGCCTTCCTGGCGGTATGGACAGAACTACGCCTTAAGCAGGGCGACCCGGCCCGCCCGTTCAGGCAGAGCTCCGACTTTCAGAAAATCGCAACTGCGGGTATGTGGAGGCCGACCGCCCACAGGATCTGAGCCTTGACCGACACCCGCCTGAGCGAGGCGCCGCCGCGGCGACGCTATTCGACCTCGAACCGCGATCGCCGACGGGCCGAGATCGTCGCGGCCGCCTCCGAGGAGATCAACGCCCACGGCCTGCATGGGCTCATGCTCGCCGATGTCGCGGCCACGGTCGGCATGACCAAGGCCAACCTGACCTATTACTTCCGCCGCAAGGAGGATTTGGCGAGCGCCTGCGTGTCCCAGACCCTGGCGGCCTATCGCGTCCTCGTCGCCCAGGCCGGCGCGGCGCAGAGCGCGCGCGCGCGCGTCGAAGCCCTTTACGCGCTCTTCTTCGAGCGCGCGGGGCGACAGGCCGCCGGCCTTGAGCCGCCCTTGGTGATGTTGAGCAGTCTCCAGGCCCTGGGAGAGGCCCAGGGCCCGGAGGTGGTGGAGCTCTACGCCGCCCTCCTTCGGGACACGGCCAAGCTGTTCGAGGCGCCCGACGCCCCGCCGCTGGACAGGGCGCGCCGCCGCGGACGGGCCCAGCTGGCCCTGACCCACCTGTTCTGGGCCGTCGCCTGGTCGCGTCAGGTCGATCCTGGCGACTACCCGCGCTGCGCGCGCCGCCTGTTCGACATCGTCGCCGACGGGCTTTGCGAGCAACGCGCCTTGCCGTCCGACCATGCGGTCAACGCCATCGTGGCCGCGGCGCTGCCCGCCGATCCGACCGCGCAGCGTTGGGCGTTCTATCAAGCCGCCACGCGGATCATCAACCAACTGGGCTATCGCGGCGCGTCGGTCGACCGGATCGGCGCCGCGGTCAACGTCACCAAGGGCTCGGTCTATCATCATCATCAGTCCAAGGACGACGTCGTGCGCGCCTGCTCGGAGCGTTCGTTCGCGGCGATGTGGGCGATCATGCGGGCGGCCCAAGCGTCCAGCGACGATCCCTGGGCCCAGGTGGCGGGCCTCGTCACGGGGCTGACGGCGTTCCAGACGGGCGAGGATGGGCCGCTGCTGCGCGCGGTCGTCCTGGGCGCCTTGCCCGAACACCTGGGCGAGGCGGTCATGCTGCAGTGGACCCGCGTGACCCAGCATCTGGCCGGCGTCGTCTCGGATGCGAGCGCGGCGGGGGCCGTGCGTCGCGTCGATCCCTTCCTTGCCGCCCAGGTCATCGCCGCCGCCGTCAACGCGGCCGACGAGATCCGCGCCCTCTGCGCGGACGCGCCGCCGGCCGAGGCTGGAGGTCTCTGCGCCCGCGCGGCTCTGTTTGGCCTGCTCTCGCCCCTCGCCGAAGCATAATCCGCCGGCGCGCCCCGGAACCGAGGCGGGGGTCGCGCCGGCGGCGCCGACGGGGTCGGCGCTTCCCGCGAACCGGAGTGGGGGAGACGACCGGCTCGCGGGGAAGAGGGTCAAGGCCGGCGCATCGCCGCCAGGGCCGCGCGCAGGCTGTTCAGTTCGGCGGCGTCGACGACCTTGTCGCCATTGGCGTCGGCGCGATCGAAGAGACGCGATGGCCCGTCGACGAACTCCGCGCGCGCCACGCGGCCGTCGCCGTTGCGGTCCAGTCCGGCCGTGAGTTCCGCCAGACGTCCGCCGCCCGGCGCGCGGCGGGCGCGCCGCCGAGGGGCGTCTTCGCCCGACACGAAGCCGTCCCCGTTGCGATCGAGGCGATCGAAGAGGCGAACCCGCGCGTCATGAAACTCCGCCAGCGTCACGCGGCCGTCACGATCGGCGTCGGCGTTGGCCAGCAGGGCGGCCGGGTCGCCGCGCCGCGCCGCGCCGGCCGGGGCTGGCGTCGGCGCCGAGGCGCAGGCGGTCAGGGTCAACAGCAAGGGATAGACGATCAGGCTTCGCATGGAGGATCTCCGGACTGGGTTATCGGCGCGAGCGGCCGCGGCCGCGGTCGCCCGGGCGAGGAAGGCGTGGGGGACGGGGCCGGGCGCGATCCTCGGCAAGCGGGCGAGGCGCGGGACGCGCCTCGCCGCCGCCGCGATAGACCGTGCTCCAGTCGGAGGGAGCGCGGTCTTCGCCGGCCCGCTGGCGCCGCCCGCGCAGCGTTCCGTCCGCGGCGGCCAGCGCCGCCGGCGAGCTCGCCGCGGCCTGGAGGCCATGGGCGGGCCGCGCCGGGATCGGCGCATCGTCGAATTCGGCCGCGCAGGCCTGCGCGGCCAGGATGAGGATGACGGCGCCCACGGCCAGGGCCAGGCCTTGGCGAAGCGGTTTTATGAACACGGCGGAATGCTCTTGAAAGGCTGAAACCAGGCCCATCAGGAGTGGGCCTGGCGTGTAGCGAGCCGATGACCTCTCGGCAACGCTGGGTTACGAAGTGTATCGCGACCTACCAGACGGCGCGGACGATCTCGGTGATCAGGCCGCTGGCCACGGCGACCAGGGCGATGTCGTTGCCGACATAGATCCAGGCGTATCCGCGGGGCGCGGGGCGCAGCCGATAGAAGGCGGGCGTGACCACGACGTACCGGCGCAGGTCGGCCGGCACATAGCCCCCGACGGCCCAGCGGCGGCCAGAATAGATCGGGGCGATGCGGTAGTACCCGTAGCCGGGGGCGAAGCCGTAACCGGGGCGCACGCCGACATACCCGACGAACTCGGGTCGGCCGCGCCACCACTCGCGATTGGCCCGATCCCAGTAGTCCTCGCGGCGGTCGACCCGGTCTTCGACCCGATCCCAGTGGTCCTCGCGGCGATCGATGCGATCCTCGGCCCGGTCGCGGCGATCCTCCCGTCGGTCGACGCGATCCTCGACGCGGTCTCGGCGATCCTCGTGGCGCTCGTGGGTCTGGGCCCTGGCGGCCAATGGGGCGACGAGCGTCGTCGCCGCCAGGAGAGTGAGAATAAGGCGCTTCACGGGACGACTCCAAAAGACCGGCCGAACGCGGCGGACGGTGGTTGTTGATTGGAGGCGAATCTCGCGGTGATCTGTAAGGCGTCGATGACCGACTCGCGTCGAAGAGTAACCGAATGTCGCGCGCCCGCGGCGACGGGCCGCGCCGGCTGTAACCTCGACTTTGCCGACGTGTATCAAAGTGTAAGAGTGGGCTTTGCCGCCTTTCGCCGGGCGCCATGGTGGGCCAGACACAATCCGTCTCGCACGGGAACCTCTATGTCTACGACGTCAGCACAGACGACCTTGATCGCCGTGGTCGAGGACGATCCTGAAATTCGCACCCTGATCGCGGACCTGCTCGGCCGCGAGGGCTTCGAGGTGGCGTCCTGCGCCGGCGGGGCCGATCTTGATCGGGTCATGGCGCGCCAGCGCGTCGATCTTGTGGTGCTCGACCTGATGATGCCCGGAGAGGATGGCCTGTCGATCTGTCGGCGGCTGACCAGCGCCATGGACGTCCCGATCGTGATGGTCACCGCCAAGGGCGACGACATCGACCGCATCCTGGGCATCGAACTGGGGGCGGATGACTACCTCGCCAAGCCGTTCAATCCCCGCGAACTCACCGCCAGGATCCGCGCGATCCTGCGCCGCACCCGCCAAAGCCATCGCCCGCCCCAGCGCGCCACGCCCGAGATCTACCGCTTCGCCGGCTGGACGCTGGACGCCGGCGCGCGGCGCCTGCAGGACGCCGATGGCGAGATCGTCGAACTGACCGGCGGCGAGTTCGACCTGCTCATGGTGTTCCTGACCCACGCCCAACGGGTGCTCAACCGCGACCAACTGCTCGACTGGACCCGCGGGCGATCGGCCGCGCCCTACGATCGCACCGTCGACGTCCAGCTCAGCCGTCTTCGGCGCAAGCTGCGCGACCAGCCGGGCAAGCTGATCAGGACCATCCGCGGCGGCGGCTATCTGTTCTCGCCCACGGTGGAACGCGACTGATGCGGCTTGGCCTGGACAGGCTCGCCGTACGCCTCGCCGCGGTCTTCCTGGCCGGGGCGGTCGCCTTCCAGGTGCTGCTTCTTCTGGTGGTGTTCTGGCCGGGCCGGTCCGGCAGTCCCAGCTTCCTGCTGCCCTCGCCGGAACAGGCCGCGGCGATGGCCGACGTGCTCGAAGCCGCGCCGGAGAACCTGCGGCCGGCGATTGTCCACGCCATGAACAGCGATGCGGCCGCGGTCCGCCTGGAGCGCGGTTCCGCCTCGGACGGCCCGGCGCCGGCCATGCGCCCCGCGCCCCGGCTCGAGCGGCTGTTCGCCCGTTACGCCGAGGGATTGGGCGGTCGGTCCTTCCAGGTGCAGGCGCGGTCCAATGCGCCGATTGTCGGCTCCCCGGAACGCGGCGTCGGCGCGGCCGGCCCCGTGCGCCTGGTCGTCGACCTTCGCACGGGACAGACGCTGATCATCGAGCGCAAGCAGCCGCTGGCCGTGCGCCGCTTCCTTGACCGAGCCCTGCTGATCGGCGCCATCGGCGCGGCCATCCTCGGGTTGGTCATGCTGGTGTGCCTGCGCCAGACCGCCCGGCCGATACGGACCCTGGCGGGGGCGGCGCGCGCCTTCGCCGACGACCTGGCCGCGCCGGACCTTTCCCAGGGCGGAGCGCACGAGATCAAGGAGCTTTCGGCCGCGTTCAACGGCATGAAACGCACCATCCGGGCCCTGGTCGAGGACCGCACGCGCGTGCTGGCCGCCATCGCCCACGACATGCGCACCTATCTGACCCGGCTGCGGCTGCGTGTGGAGTTCATCGACGATCCTGGACAGCGCGAACGCGCGGTGAACGATCTTCAGGAGATGAGCCTGCTGCTGGACGACACCTTGACCTTCGCGCGGGAGGTCGGCGCGTCGGGCGCGCCGCAGCAAAGGCGTGTCGACGTCGCCGCCGAGCTGGAGGCGCTCGTCGCGACCCGCCGCGACCTTGGCGAGGCGGTCACGATCGCGCCGGACTGCGCCGGCCCCCTGCCGGTCGACTGTTCGCCCCTGGCCCTGCGCCGGATGCTCGCCAACCTGGTGGACAACGCCGTGCGCTACGGCGGCGGCGCGACCCTCAGCGCTCGGCGCGAGGGGGATAAGACGCTCGTGGCGGTCGAGGACGAAGGCCCGGGCGTGCCCCAGGAGGCCCTGGCCCGCCTGACCCTGCCCTTTGAGCGGCTCGAAACCTCGCGCGGGCGGCAGACCGGCGGTTCGGGTCTTGGCCTGGCGATTGTCCAGGCGCTGGCGGAGAGCCAGGGGGCGCGCCTGGTCATCGGCAACCGGGAGGGCGGAGGGCTGAGCGCCCAACTGCATCTTCGCGCTGCGGCCAAGGTCTAGACATGGCCTCCAGCCGTCCCGGGCCCGGCGCCCAAGGTGGTGGCCGTCGGCGTCTTCCTGTCCTCCAGCTTGGCCATGACCGTCTTGACCGTCCTGGCCCTGTTCAAGTTGGCGCCGGGGACTCCGCCGGCGCGCTCGCCCGACCATGGCCAAGCCTAAACGGCGACGCCGGCGGCCGCCCTCGTGGGCTGGTCCCCGTCCAAGGTCCGTTGACCCACCTTGGCTGATGCGGCGCGGTCGGCGACCGGACCGGCCGACCAAGTTCCGAGCCCGCGACGCGGCTTTCCCGCCAGCCTTCAGCGAAACCTCGACGGCCGGTCTCTAGCGGCCTTCCTGCGCCACGGCGGGATTTCGCCGCGACACGACCTTGCGCTTGACGATGGCCGAACTCGTCTGGGCCTTCTCGGCGATCTGTTCAAGCAGGTCGTCCAGATGCTCGATCGATTGGGCCACGACCCTGGCGACGAACCCGTCGTCGCCGGTCACCTTGTCGCATTCGATCACCTGGGGCGTCGTCTCGAGCAAATCCTGCACGAGGTGAAGCTTCCCCGGCAACGGACGAACGCGAACGATCGCTTCCAGCGTGTAGCCGACCGCCTTGGCGTTCACCGTCGCGGTGAAGGCTTCGATGACGCCGTTCGTCTCCAGCTTTCTCATACGCTCGGCCGTCGCCGGCGGCGACAGGCCAACCCGCCCGGCCAGCGCCTTCATCGAGATGCGGGCGTTGGCCTGGAGGATGGAAAGCAGGGTGGTGTCTATGGGGTCCATTTTCTGATCCAAAGCGTCGCGGCCGGATGAACTTCGTATTGATGGCATGAGTCGGGAACGACCTTTGTTGCTGCATGTCGTCGCATTTTCAACCTCGCTATGCTCAGGGCCTCACGATGACGGAGGCGAGAGATGGACCAGCAGAGCCAGGGCAGGATCGAGATGGCGTGCGCCATGGCGCTGGCGGGAACGATCGGAATCTTCGCCTATTTTTCCGGGCAGTCAGAAGTTTCGATCGTGCTGTGGCGCTGCCTGCTGGGCAGCCTGGTGCTGTCCTTGGTCTGTTGGCGACGCGGCTATCTGGCGGCCGCTCATTTCAGCGCGCGCACGATGAGGCTTTCCTTGCTGGGCGGCGCGGCGCTGCTGGCCAACTGGATCTTCCTCTTCGCGGCCTATCGGCGCGCGACCATCTCCATATCGGGACTGGTCTACAATCTTCAGCCCTTCATGCTGGCGGGCCTGAGCGCATGGTTCCTGCACGAGCGCATTCGCCGGGCCCACATCCTCTGGGCGCTGGTGGGGCTGGCGGGTCTGGCGATCGTCGCGGCGACCGGCCTCGACCAAGCCCGGGGCGGCGAGTTCCTGGCGGGCCTGGGCTGCGCCGTCTGCGCGGCCTTCTTCTACGCCCTGGCCGCCTTGTCGGCCAAAGCCTTGCGCGGCACGCCGCCCCATTTGGTGGCGCTCATCCAGTTTGTCGCAGGGTCGCTGGTCTTGCTGCCGTTCCTGGGCGCCAGCCTGCCGCCGCCTCGAACCGGCGCGATCGCAAGTCTCGTCACGCTGGGCGTCGTCCATACCGGGCTGATGTACATTCTTCTCTATGGCGCGTTCCAGAAGCTGAACCCAGGGACCGCCGCGGCCCTGTCCTTCATCAATCCCGTCGTGACGATCCTGTCGGAAGCCTTGATCCTGCACCGTTCGTTCTCGGGCCTGCAGTATGTGGGCGGGGCGATCATCCTGATCGCCATCCTGGGGGTCCAGGTTTTCGGCCAAGGGCCCAGCGGCTTGCCGGGCCGTGAACAGGGGCGAGGCCGGACCGGCGAGCTGGACGCTGCGGCGCGCTCGAAACGACCGAGCCGATCGCCGGTCGCCTGACCGCGCAGGCGGCGAGCCGACACGGCGGGCGTGAGAAGGACAAAGAGGATGCAGGACAGGGTGTTTGTGGCCGGGGCGTCCGGCGTGATCGGGCGGCGCCTGGTTGCGCTGCTCCTGCGGGACGGTCACGCCGTCGTCGGCGCCACGCGCTCGGCCGAACGGGCCCGCTGGCTCCAAGCCGCCGGCGCGCAGGCCGTCATCGTCGATGTTCTGGACGCCGAGGCTTTGAAGCAGGCCGTCTGTGAAGCAGGGCCAAGGGTCGTCATCAATCAGCTGACCGATCTGGCCGGCCTGGCCGCCAGTCCCGACGCGACCCGCAAGTCGAATGCGCGCGTTCGGCGGGTAGGCACGCAGAACCTCATGCGCGCCGCGGCGGCCGCCGGAACCACCCGCGTGATCGCCCAGAGCATAGCCTGGGCCTACGCGCCTGGAACGCCCCCCTACACCGAGCAGCACGCCTTGGACCTGGCCGCCAGCGGCATGCGAGGAACCACGATCCTGGAGGGCGTCGTTCCGTTGGAGGCCGCGACGCTCCAGACGGAGGGCGTGGACGGCGTGGTCCTGCGCTATGGCCAGCTATACGGTCCTGGCGCATGGTCCATGGCGCCCGACGGCGCCTCGCCGCTGCACGTCGACGCCGCCGCCTACGCCGCGAGCCTGGCCGTCGGGCGAGGGCGCCACGGGGTCTACAACATCGCGGAGAGCGGCGCCGAGGCCGACAACGCCAAGGCCCTGGCCGAACTGGGCTGGCGGCCAGGGTTCCGCCTCGACGCCTGAACAAGGCTGAAGGCGCGGCGCGCCCGTGGCCTCGCCGGCCGCTCGCCCAACCCTTCCGTAAACCCCTGACCAAGACCGCACGATGAAAGCCTCGGCGCGGCGGCTCGCGCACAGTGGCCTTGCCTGAAACAAGCGTCGTCTCCGGCAAGGGACGAGAGCGCGTGGGGGCTGGTCCTGGCGTTGACCGTCCAAGACTTGGCCGCGCCGATTAGGCGCGGCCAGGGGGGCGGGGCCTTGGTCTTAACAGGTTGGGGATGTCATCAAGTGGCTCAAGCACGAACACGCTCCATGCGGCCCCTGGCTCATGTTCGCTCGCCCCGCACATCGTCCTCGAAGAAATCGGCGAACCCTATGAGATCGCCTTGATGTCGCCAGGGCATCCAGAAACCAAGTCGGAGTGGTTTCGGACGCTCAATCCCAAGGGCCGCATTCCCGTCCTGGCGGACGACGATCGTGTGATCACCGAAGCGCCCGCCATCCTCGTCTATCTGGGCCTGGCCCATCCCGGCGCCAAACTCCTCAACCCCGAGGGCGATGATCTTTTTCGATCGATCGAGTGGTTCAACTGGCTGTCGGGGACGGTGCACGCGGTCGCCGTCAGGATGATATGGCGGCCCGACTATTTCTGCGATCAGAGCCAAGGCTTCCCCGCCATCATCGACAAGGGCAGGGAGCACCTGGACGCGGCTTTCAGCCTTGTCGAGGGCAGGTTGCAGGACGAGGCTTGGGCCGTTGGCGGCGCCTACTCGATCGTCGACCCGTATCTGCTTGTTTTCTACAGGTGGGGAAACCGCATGGGCATCGACATGCCGGGGCGATACCCGTCCTGGACCGAGCACGCGCGCCGTCTGGAACAAAGGCCCGCAGTGCAGCGGTGCCTGGAGCGGGAGGGTATTTCCCTCTGGCGTTGACGCTGCGGGCCAAGCCTCATCCTCTCGGCTCCAAACCGACAGGGGCTTGGGAGCCAGTCTGAACGGGCGCGTCGTCGAAATCAGATTGGACCCAGGCGCGCGCCCGGCGCTTGCGCCTGACCTGCATCGGCTTGGGGCTGTGAGCGTCGGCCCTTTCGGTGAGGCACATCAGCGCTTTGAAAGGCACGGCTGATCCGGCGCCGGCCTGGTCGCTCTCGGACAACAAGCATCGGCCGTCCTGACGGCCATTTTCCGTTTCGCCGCCGCCATCGCCCTGATCAGCGGCGAACGCGCACTTTTGGCCATCCCAGCCTTAGTGGTGATGATCGCCGGCTTTAGCGTGCTGGTTTGGGTACCTAGGTCGTGGCGGCGCCAGCGGAGTGGCAACTTTGGGCGGTGCATCTGCTGACCTGGTCCATGACCGCGGCGATGTGGGCGCCTCTCGGCCGCACGAGAGGCGCATACCCGACCGGTTACGGGGTCGTTCCATCTGAAGGCAAGGCATCGATTGCTTGTATGGCGACAAGGCGAGCGGCCAGTTCGAGCACCGCGCCTCGACCCTCTCCCGCGCGCAGGCAGATGTAGTGCTGTTTGGGATTGGGGCTGACACGATCGCTAATGTTGACCAAACCAGACAGCGCCCGACCGGGCTCCACCAGAGGCCGGCGCAAGAGGGCCACGCCAAGTCCCGCCTTAGCCGCGGCCAAGACCGTGTCGTAGTCCTCAAACCGCCGATCCTGCCAGCGGGGCCGGTAGGCGAGGCCCGCCTCACGCAACCATAAACGCCACTGGGATATGTCTGAGTCGTGCAGCAGCGGGGGCATGTCCTCCAGGACGTGGGTTTCCAGCGCCGCGCCGATCCGATCGGCGATCTCCGGCGTAGCGGCCGGCAGCAAGGTTTCGGTGATCAGCGGCTTGGCCTCCACACCCTCCCATCCGCCGTGGCCGTAGCGGATGGCGATGTCGGCTTCACGCGCGCCCAGGTCCGCTGGGCGGTGCTCGGTCATGACCTCCACCCGCAGATCTGTTCGCTCCAGTCGCTTCAAGCGAGGCAGCAGCCAGAGGCGCGCGACAGAGGGCACCGCGCTAAGGCGAACGGTTGGCCGCCCCTTGGGCTGCCTCCAAGGCTGGGCGCTTTCGCTCAAGATCTCGACGGCGCGCCGCGCGTCGGTCAGGAACCGGCGGCCAGCCGGCGTCAGACGCACGCCTCTGCCATGGCGATCGAAAACCGGGGCGCCGAGCCAGGTCTCCAAGGTCGCGATGCGGCGGCTGATCGACCCGTGAGTGACCCCGAGGACCTCGGCGGCGGCAGACAAACTGCCCTGGTCCGCCGCGGCAAGCAGCGCGCTGAGGCTCTCGAGCGGGGGCAAGGTCTTCATGTGCGTCATACGCACATGTGCCGGCCGATCCGTGCGCTATGTCAAGAGGCCGAGCTCTGCCAGGTTCATGGGATGAAGCTTGTCAGTCTCACGATCGCCCTGAGCCTCGTCGCTGCCTCCCAAGCTGCGGCGCAGCGGGCCGATGAGAACGCCATCGCCAATGCCGAAGACGCGTTCGGCTCCAATGACGGCGGTGAGGACCTTGGTCTTTACGGTCCTGCCGATGTGCGGGGCTTTTCGCCCATCGACGCGGGCAATGTCCGCATCGAGGGCCTCTACATCGACCGGCAAGCGGACTTATCCGCGCGTCTGGTGGCAGGCAACAGGATCCGGGTCGGGCTCACCGCAGCGGGCTACGGCCTGCCCGCGCCGTCGGGCATCGTCGACTATCGACTCCGTCAGCCCGAAGGTCCGCCCTCGCTCAGTACGGTTTTCCAGACCAATAGCTTTGGAGGCGGTTTGGTCGAGATTGACGGTCATACGCCCCTATCCGGACGCCTGTCGCTTGGCGGCGGCGCCAGCGTCGCCCGCAGCGAATACGCTTCCGGAAACAACGCCGACGTCTTTCAGGGCGCTGTGATCGCCGCGTTGCGGATCACGCCGAACGCCGATGTCCGGGCCTTCTGGAGCGGCGTCAAGATCGGCGATGAGGACATCTTTCCCATCATTCAGGGCGATGGGAAGAGCGCGCCCGACAAACTGGTTCGTCGGCGTTTCCTCGGCCAGGACTGGGCCGACGTTGAAACCGAACGCATGAACGCCGGCCTGCTGGCGCGTGGTCAGGCCGCCGGGCTCGCCGTTCGGGCCGGCTTGTTTTACTCCGTCACCGAGGTCTTGGAGGGCCACAGCGTCTTCCTGAAGGCGGCCCCACTAGGCGAGCCGGCGGGGCGCTCTGTAAGCGCCTACCCCGGTCGGCGGGCCGCTTCCGCCAGTGGCGAAATCGGGCTGGCGAAGGTCATCATCGCTGGCGCGGTCGAGCATCGTATAGCCCTGATCACGCGCGGCCGCTCGCAGATGCGGCGCCATGGCGGCGCAGTCCGTGCGACCCTCCCCGACGCCCCGTTTGGCATGGCCTCGCCGGCCCAGCGCCCTTACTTTGATTTCACGCCGCAATCGCTCGCTCAAGTCGACCAATGGTCCGCAGGGTTGAGCTACAGCGCCGCCCTCCCGGGCTGGGGACGCCTTTCAGCGGGTCTGCAAAAACTCGACTACGAGAAAACCGTCATCGGCCCGGGGGCGCCGCGACCGGCGACGCAAGATCGGCCCTGGCTCTACAGTCTGGCCTTGGTGACCGATGCTCACCCGTTGATCTCCCTCTACGCCAGCATCGCCACGGGTCTGGAAGAGAGCGTAGTCGCGCCCGAAACCGCCACCAATCGCGATGAGGCGCCCCCCGCGATCAGGACGCGTCAGATCGACGGCGGGGTGCGGCTGAAGCTGAATGGATACACCTTGGTCGGCGGCGGCTTTGAAATCACCCGCCCCTACTTTGGGACCGACGCTTCGGGGCACTTTGGGGCCTTGGGCGAGGTTCGCCACCGCGGCGTGGAGACCTCGATCACCGGCTCCCCGGTCAAGGGGCTGACGCTTGTCGCCGGAGGCCTTTGGCTTTCCCCGCGCGTGAGCGGCCAGGAAGTCTTGTCCGGCCAGATCGGCAAGCGACCGATCGCCACGCCAACTCGCAAGGTCATTGGCAGCCTGGACTGGCGGGCGCCAGGCTCGCCGCTGTCGCTCGACCTTTCCGTTGAACACTTTGGCCCAGCTTGGGCAGACAGCCTCAACCGCGTCGAGGTCGGCGCTCACACGGTGGTCGATCTGGGGGGACGCTACCGGTTCAGGCTCCATGACCGCACCGCGGTCCTTCGTCTGCAGGCGACCAATCTGCTCGGCGACTACAGCTGGGACATCGTTGGCGACAACAGCTTCGTCTACAGCCAACCGCGCCAATTGGTCCTGCGCCTTACCGTGGACTGGTGATCCTCAGCCTCAGCGGGCGGCGAACAACGGGCCGCGGCGTCTGGTTTCTTGGCCCGGTGGACTTGCGCCACTACGCGGCCCGCCGCGCCCCGGGAAAAGGGGCGTCGAACCGTATCGCTGACGCACCCAGACCTGCGCCCCCTACACAGGCGAGACGCGAACATGAGCGTCTGTGACGTAGACCCCGTATTCGGCGATGTCGTTTAGCCCAACTCGCAACTGGCGGGGTCCACCTAGGCCTTAAGGTCCACGAGGGCGCCCTTCTGGATCATGTCCTTATCGCCGCCCAAGACCTGCTGCTTGACCATTTCCTTGATCTGATCCTCGATCTTCTGGCGCTCCTTGGCATCCATCGCCTCCAGTTCGTCCTCGGTGACGTGAAGCTTGCTTAGGATGGCCGCCCGCATCTTCTGGGCCGGGGTTAGCTTGGCGTAGTCCAGGAACTCGTCCTTGGCCGACTTGGTGCCCGCGGCGCTCTGACCGTCGATAAAGCCGGTCGTGGCGGTCGGTGCGGCGGCGGCGTTGATCTTGGCCAAAGCCGAGGGGCCGAGCGACTCCAGAATGCGGCTGGAACTGGAAACGAGCATGGAACACTCCCACCTCAAGCTAAGGTGCGGTGCTCCTCGCAAGCTTCGTGCAAACCTGACCTGTAACTCACGCAATAGAATCAGTAACTTGCGGAGAACGTCAGGATGACGCGTCTATCCAACCGCAACAATTGCCGTGCAGATTCTGCCGCGAGGCGCTTTCAGAGGCGACGAGAGCGTCGCCGTTCTTGTGGGCCATCGCCACCCTTGTTCTGGGCAGCACCGATGCAAAGTGCGCTGGGGGCAGCGCCCCCAAGCCACGCTGTCGCGTAGCGGCCGTCTCTTCGTAAAATGAAGACTGCAAGGAGCCCGCGCACCGCGCGTGGCGGGAAGCGGCGCCGAGCGGCCGGCGGCGCCCCAAAGGCGCCCTCAAGGCGTCGCGCCCGAGGGAGCGGCGAAGCCGCGGGACCGAGCGCGACCGCCGGCCGTTCTCGAACCCCGCGGGAGCCGAACGCGCAAGCGGAGGCGGGAGCCGTCCTGCGTCTTGTTGGCCGGTCGACTCTCGTCATCGTCGGCACGCGAGCATTTCAGGAACATATCGGAGCCGCCGCTGCCTGCCCCACGTGCTGGTCAGCGTGCGACGAAACCTGCCCCGAGGACGCCTCGGGTCGATCAGCGGACCATGGCCCGGCTTACCCGGATGGCGCTCGATGAGGGCTATGGACCGGACCAGGCGGACGCTACGCTTCCTGCTTCACCCTCATCGCGGTCTCAATAGCAACGCCGACTATGTCGACCCGGCGAACGTCCCCGCGTTCGAGGGCGACGTGGCCTGGTTGGAGATGAAAAGATCGAGCGTGGCGGGGACCATCGCTGGCCCTGGCGAGCGGTCCGGCAAGTGGAGCCTCCATCCACCGAGAATGCCTGGCCGAGCAACGTGTCGATCGCGGCCCTGGCCAGGGCGGTCGGTCTGACCGAGGACCAGTTCAGCAAGGCGTCTTGCGCGGCGACCGGCGTGCCGCCGAAGCGGTACCGGATTTGGTTCCGTTTGACGCCGCCAAGAAGGCCGCTCAGGCGCGTCAAAGCCTCGGGCTCAGCCGTGCGGCTCATCTGAGCCTGGCCCCATCGAGAGATGTCGCTATGACGCCGTCCGGATTTCTCGAGGTCCTCGCCCGCATCGAGCAGGGCGCCCCGGCCGGCGACGGCGCGAGGAGGCCGCGCGGCTGACCAGCCGACGACGCCATCGGGTCGATCTCGCCCAAACCCGCCCGGAACGTCCAGGGGCGGGGTCGCCGGCGTCCGGCGCCGCGGCGGCGGAGTTCCCCGATCTGGGTCGCGACATGCTGGCGAGCGACGGCGATCCGCTCAATGGTGGCGGCTGTCCAGACAGAGAAGGGCGCGATAGCCGCAGAGATCCGCCAGAAGAGGCTGTCCCTCGCTGACAATCCGGGCCTTCTCGGCCTCCCCAACCATCAGGATTATGTAGGCCTGTTCGTCGTTCCCCTGACGGTCGACGAACGGAAACATGAGCGTGGCCGGCGCCGCCAGATCCGGCATGGCTCCAATGTCCGCGTTGGTGAGGCCCGGCGCATAGGTCATCAGGTGAGGCATGCTCATCGTATGGACCTGAAGGTCGGGGGGACCGACCGTACGCATGAGCGGCCCGACCATGTAGGAAATGCCCGGCCGTTCGGGCGCCCTGTAGTCGCGCCGGTCATAGCGCCGCTCGACCTCGGCCTTGAGCGCCTCCGGCGACAGACCCTCGGCCCTCAAGGTGGCGGTGTCACGAATGACCTTGAGGTAGGTCTCCGCCCCGACGGCGTCATAGCACAGGGGGATGTAGATATCGTCGCGGTAGTCGACCAGCTCCCAGGCCGTCCGCTGCACCAGGCAGGCGAGGCCGCTGGCGCCCTGGCGGTCGAGCCGATAGCCGCCGCGCTCCAGCACATAGACCGAGGCCTGGTCTCTCAGCGCCGGCGGCAGGGCGCTGAGGGCGAACCGCGTCTCCAGCTCGACCGGCATGAGGTCCAGCGGCGCGGGGGCGCCCTGACGGGAGTGGGCTTGGGCCCCGCCTCCGGGGACGCCCAGGAAAAGCACGGCGCAGATCGCGGCGGCGCGCGACAGCCGGCGCATGGCGGAGAAGGGGGTCGGGCGCATGGTGTCCTCGGTTCGGAGTTGCGGTTGATGGGCGGGGCGACGGGTCAGCCCCCAGGCGGGCGGGGTATTCGATCTGAAGGCGCTCGAGGGTCGGCCAGAAGGGCGGCGGCGGCCGTCCCCCCACCTCCGGACGGGCGGACAGGATATCCAGATGGCATGCCAGCCGGCGCTGGCGCTGAGCAGAATCGGGTGATCGGCGATCCGGCGAGGGACCAGACCAGGTGAACGTCGGCGACCTGCGGCCGCTGATCGATCGGCACCCCGCCCGTTCCATCCCAGGCCAACTTGAGATGACGGGGCGGCGGCCACCTCCACGACCCGCCCGGCCATGACGCGCTCGCGGGGTTGCCCGGACGGCCGCTCGGCGCCGGGCAAGGGCAGGTCGTCGTTGCGCCAAGTCAGCTCGAAGGCGCCGCCGGGCCTGAGATCCATCTCGCCGTCCGCGAGCCACTGTCGTCGGAGCGCGGGATCCACGAGGCAGGTCCAGACGCGCTCGACCGGGCCGGGCATGATGCGGTCGATCGCCAGGTCGCCGTCGGCGACAGTCGCGGCCGGGCCGGGCGGAAAGCGCGCGTCTTCTCATCGCTCGTCTCCTTCGCGGCCTGGGGCCGCCCCCTCCTCGCGGAGCAGGCGCTCGAGCACGTCGAGGCGTCCCGACCAGAACTGTTCGTAGGAGCCGAGCCAGTCATGGGCGGCCGCCAGCGGCGCCGGAGACAGGCTGCAGAAATGCTGACGCCCGGCCACCCGTCTTCGCACCAGCCCCGCCGCCTCGAGCGCCTTCACATGCTTCGACGCGGCCCAGAGCGAGATCGCAAACGGCGCCGCAAGCTGGCCGACGGTGCGCTCTCCGCCCGCCAGATTCCGCAGCATTCCTCGCCGGGTGCCATCCCCAAGCGCGTGGAACACGCTGTCCAACTCTGTCGTCCGGGCATTGTCAACCATGTGGTTGTATTTACCGTCCACCCTTCAAAAGTCAACCGGATGGTTGACGGTTCAGGACCGCAACGCGGGCCTTGGATCGCGGACGCGGGCGACGACGTCCTTGCGCTTGGGCGGTCGCTCCAGACAGGCCGGGTCGCGAGCAAGGATGCCAGGCGCCCGGCGCCGGAGGGATGCGGACCTGAGCATTCGTCAGGTCGAACCTGAACGCGCCGGCTTCGGTACGTCAGTCCGGCCCGCCCGCGCGCCCGATCACCGAGCGGGGATTCATGCCGCGGTCAGGCCAGTCCCGGGGCAGGACCGGCGGCTGCGCGAGGAACCGCGGCTCGACCGCCTTGTGAGGTTGGGCGGCGTGAGCCAGAAAGGAGCGGCGGAGATACGCGGTTCCCGCCCACCCGGTGACCGGGCGACCTCGCAAGCGGATGTTCCGGCGAAGTCCTCCACCATCGAGCGTGACGCCCGCTTCCCCAGCCGGCGATCCAATCGCCTTGCGGGATCCGGCACGGACCCGCGTGGGGCGTCGGTCTCCGACCCTGTTCAAGGGTTCGCGCCCAGGGCCTGGCTGCGGGCGCACGGGTCGGCGGCGCCGGCCATCGACCCGAGCGGGAGACGCTGCGGCCGCGTCTTGACCGTCTCTCCCGCCCCGGCGTCAAGGCGGGCCCCTGTCCATCAGCCTAGCCCATGCCTGCCCTCGTTGAACTTATGCGGGAGGCGATGTACCTCGATGCGGCGGAACGGCGGACTCGCGGGACCTCGCGGCGGGTCGCGGACCGTATCGGAAACAGAGCTTCACCATGATCCCTTACCGGCTGCTTGGCGTGATCGCCGCCGTTCTCTGCATGATGTTCGGGACCGGTGCGCGGGCCGAGCCGCGCTGGCTTGCGGGCGTCGCCTACGAGGAGGTGACGCGGGGCGAGACGACGGGGGGCGAACCACCGCCGGTGTTGGTCGCGTTCCACTACTCTGGAGGTTCGGCCATCGAGTCGTTCACGAACTACGACCAGGTGTCAGGGCCGGTCCGCATCCTCGTGCCGCTGGGCCGGCATCCCAAGCGCGGGGGACTCTCCTATTTTCCCGTCGACTACTATCAGCGCTCGCCGAAAGAGCAGTTCCTCGCGGCGCGAGAGACGGCAACCGAGATGGCCCGCTTTCTCGAGGCCGTCGAGGCGCTTTACGGCCGCCGGCCGGTGGTCAGCGGAATCTCCCAGGGCGGCGACATCAGCTTCCTGCTAGCCGTTTATCACCCCGACACGGTGGCGGCCGCCGTACCCCTCGCCGCCGTCATTCCCGACGCCCTGTTGGTCTCGCCGGATCGCGCACGGCGGCCGGGTCCGTGCATCCTGATGATGCAGGGAGAAGACGATGCGATCGTCGATGTCTCGCGGACCCGCGCCCGCGTGGCGTCGTTGCGGGGCGACCTCCCCGTGGGTCTGGCGACCTACGCCGGTCTGGGGCATGACATCTCGCTGGCGATGAAGACGGACTACACGGCGTTCATCGACACGGCGCTTCGCCATGCGCAGCTTGCGGCCCGAACGCCGCAGGCCTGCGGCTTCCCTTCCTGAAATTGTCGGTCCCGCTGCTCACCCGGCGCCCTGTCTGATCTTCAGATCACCGACATGACGGGGTGGAGTGAAGCCGGAGCGTGCGACTAGCCGGAACCGCCTGGCGGCCGGCCCTTTCGACGAGAATTGCGGCGTGAGCTCCGACTCCCGGGGGAGGAGAACGCCAAGCGCCGCCTCTCGACAGACTTGCGTCGCCCGTTAGTGTGCGATACACACTGTGCGATGCACATTGTGCAATACACATACGGAGATCGCGCGTGCTCGTGGAAGCCCTTCTCGCCCTGTCCGTCGCCTCGGCGCCCGGCGCCGGCAGCGCCACATCGCCACGCTCTCCCGAAGTCTGCGCCGCCGAAGGCGCCGCACGGGCTGGGGCGCGGGACGCCGAACTGGCGTACCGGGATCTGGGTCCGGCCGCCGGACGACCGGTGTTGCTCCTCACCGGCACGGATCAGCAGATGACGCAGTGGCCCCAGGCCCTGCTCGCGGCGCTTCAGGCGAGAGGCTTCCGGCCGATCGTCTATGACGCGCGCGACGTAGGGTGCTCGACGCATCACGGCGAGGCCGGCCCCGCTAACTGGCCGGCGATCTTCACCGCTCTGGCGGCGGGCGAGCGGCCGGCGCTTCCCTATACTCTCGAGACGCTCGCGCAGGACGCCATCGCCGTCCTGGACCACCTCGGCGTCCCGAGCGCGGATCTCGTCGGCGCGTCAGCCGGCGCCACTGTCGCGGGCGAGGTCGCGGCGAGTCGACCGGAACGGGTCGGCAGGCTTGTCCTTTTGATGGCGAACTCTGGCAACCCCGCGCTTCCCCTGCCCGCCGATCCGGCCCGACTTGCCGCCATACCCCCGCCGCCGCCCATGGGAGCGGACGCCGACGCCGTCGCGGCCTATCGGGTAGCCGCATGGCGGGCGCTGGACGGGTCCGAAACGCTTGCGGCGCCTGAAACCTACCCGGCTCTTGCGGCGGCCGCGACCGCCCGCTCTTGGGACGCCGACGCGATAGGGCGAGGCGGCGCGGCCCTCCTGGCCGCGGGTGATCGGCGGCCACGGCTCGCGGCGGTGCGGGCGCCGACCGTGGTCATCCACGGCGACGCCGACCCGCTCGTCTCCACGGCCGCCGGCCGAGAGGTCGCGGACGCCATCCCCGGAGCCCGGTTCGTCGCCATTTCCGGAATGGGACACAGTCTGACGCCGGCGTCCCTCCAGGCCCTGCTCCAGGGGCTGACGGGCTCGCCCGCCGGGAACGGACATGACTAGAGCCCGCCCCCCGCATGAAGGCCTGCGCCAGGAGCTGCGACGGGGCACGCTGGTGCTGGCCGTTCTGATATCCCTGCGTCAGGAACGATATGGCGCCGATCTGATCGAGCGTCTCGCCAAGGCGAGCGTTCCGATCGAACCGGGGGCCCTGTACCCGATGCTGCGCCGGTTGGAGGATCAGGGATTGCTGGCCAGCGAATGGCGGGTCGAGGACGGACGGCGCAGGCGTTTCTACCGGTCCTCCGCCGCCGGCCTCGATGTGGCGGAGGAACTGGCGAACGACCTGATCCAACTCGTCGCCAGCCTGCAGGCGCTCAGGAGAGAAGAAGATGACGCAGATCGATAAATATGCCGGGCGGGTGCGCTTCTGGCTTCCGGGCGCGCGTGGACGCACCGCGGCCGAGGATGTCCGCGCCACCCTCGCCGATCTGATCGCCGAGCGCGAGGCCCGCCTCGGTCGGCCTCTCGACGAAACGGAGGTGGCCGCCGAGTTGAAGGCGTTCGGGCGGCCCGAGATCATCGCCTCGCGCTACTCGCTGGCGCGCCCCCTGGTCAGCGCCGGTCTCATGCCGGCCTATATGCGCGTGCTGGGGATCGCCGTGGCTGGGGTGGTGATCGGTCAGGCCGTCCTCGCCGTTTTCGGCATGGGGTCGGGCACCGGAGGCCAGGCGATCGGTCTGTTTGTCAGCCGGAGCGTCACCGGTCTCCTGTGGAGCTTCGCCAGCGTCACCGTGGCCTTCGCGGTGCTGACCCGCCTCTACCCGGCCTCAGCCGGGTCGGAGGCTGACGACCGGTGCTGAGCGCCCGGCCGTGTGGCCGCCCTCTTCGCCCTCGGGGCGCCGTGGCCGACCCCGTCGGACCCCGGGTCATGTCGGATCCGGCGGCGCCGTCGGAGCGATACGGCCAGCGGCCATGACGAACAGCGGCGTCGCGGAGCGCCCGTCCTGCCCGGAGTGCGGCGGGCGCTGGGCGGAAGGGCGGGATTGCGAAACGATGCTGGGCGAACTGACGGCGTGGGAGTGGAACGATCCGGCGTTGCAGAAACTCCACTTCGTCATCGTCGCGACCTTCAACCTCCAGCACCCCGCGCGTTTCGAAGCGGAGGCCGTCAGCGCCCTGAGGGAGGTCTACGTCCAGCACCTGGACACGGGTCTGCCCGTGTCCGAGATCCGCCGGGCCCATCGCCGGGCGCACGGCGGCGCCCGAAGGGTGCTGAAGCCCGGCGGCGCCGGCGATCCGGTCCTAAGATCCTGGCCGGCGACGATCGCGGATGTGTATGGCGCCGGTCCTCCCGGTGCGGCCGATCGGGTCGTCGCCTGGTCGAATGCGGTTCGCAGCCTGCTCTGAGAGGGCCGCCGAAGAAGAACCCAAATGTCCGGGTCGTCGGGATCGGCCAGGCGGCCGTCCGAACGTATCAAAACGTTACCCGGCCGCTTTCGGCATACCCGGCGAATGTGAAGGCGGGTACCCTGAGGACCGATCACGCCGCCCCGGCGTTCAACGCCCCCTTCAACCAGGCGCCGTCCGTCGGATCTGCGGAGCGGATGCGCCGCAAAGCGAAAGCCTGCGAACGAATGTCGCCGACCATCGATCTGGAAAGCCGTCCAGGCCGGGATGACGCTGCCGGAGCTCAGTGCGGAAGCGCCCTGTGACCGGGCCGACCCTGCCGGACGCCCGCCGGAGCGGCCCGCCCCTGGAACGCATACTCGCCTTCGCATTCGCGGCCGTGTGCGCTGCCTGGATCAGCGCCCGGGGCCTGGCCATGGCGGGCCGAATGGCGGACGCGGCCTGGGCGCCGGTCTTCTCTGGGCTGGACGACATCCTGGGCCTTGTGTGTCCCGTTGCCTGCATCGCCGCCGTCTTCATCTGGCGGCCGAGCCGACCTGCGGGGGCGTCGCCTACCGCTCCGACCTTCGCCCTGGCCTGGGTCCTGGCCGCGACCTTCCTGATGTTCGATCTCGGCAAGGCCCTTCACACCGCGGAGATGATCGCGTTCTTCCAGACCTCCGGCTGGCCCGGTTGGCTGCATTGGGTGGTGATGGCGATCGAGGTAAGCACGGCCCTGATCCTGCTTCTGGCTCCCCTTTCCCGGATCGCGGCCCTGTCGTCGGCCGCCCTTTTCCTGGTCATGATCGGAGCCGTGCTCACCCACGCGAGAAACGGCGACCCGTTGCTGGCGTCGTTCGACGCGGTCCGGCAGATGGTCATGCTGGCGTGTTTTCAAGGTCTTCACCCGTCCGGATGGCTCCGGGGCGGATGGAGGATCGAATCCCGGAATCGCACGGGCTGACCCCGCCCCCAGGGCCGCCCGGCCTCGAAGCCCTCCGGTCGAAGAAGCCGGCGTCTTATGGCAGGCGCCGGCTTCGGTTCGTCAGGCCGGCCCGCTCGCGCGTCCGATCACCGAGCAGGGATCCACCCCGCCGTCAGGCCAGTCCCGCGGCAGAAGCGGCGGTTGGGCGAGGAACCGCGGCTCGGTCCCTCTGTGAGGTTGGGCGGCGTGAACCAGGAAGGGGTGGCAGAGATATACGGTCCCCGCCCGCCCGATGACCGGGGCCACCTCGCAGTCGGAGGTTCCGGCGAAGTCCTCGGCGATCAGGTCGCCGAGGGTGACGCCCGCTTCCCCCGCCGGGGCGATCCGTCGCGCGATCGCCTTGTGCGATCCGACGCGGACCCGGGTGGGGGCGTCGGCCTCCCCCACGTCCGAGAAGAGGAACAACATGAGCAGCAGCCTCCCCCTGGAGCGGGCGTTGACGCGCCACTGCATGTAGTCCGTGCCTTCGCCGAAACTCACGTCGATATGCCAGCCCGCGTCGCCGGGGTCTTGCGTCGAGGGAAACCGGACAGGGAAGGTCCCCATGGCCCCGCACGGCCGCCATGCGCCGGGGCCGGCGAGTTGGTCGAAGGCCGACCTCAGCCGGGGGGTGTTGGCGGCCGCGACGAACGCGGGTTCGGCGTACATTCCCAGCCGCACCACCGGCTGGGTCCATGTCGCCGGGTCGGCCGGATCGCCTGGCAGATCCTGCCAGAGTCGCGCCCTGACCTCGGCGGCCACGGATTGGGGAAAGGCTTCGTCCAGCCGCACATAGCCCTGGCGAACAAAGTCGTCGATCCGGGCGGCCGACAGGGCGGCCGCCGTTTCTGAAGCAGTCATTGATTCAATCTCGCAAGTGGTGAGCCGGCCGGGCCGGCGGGGTCATTCGACGGCGCAACGCCGCCGCGGTGGCCGGTCAGGCCAGCGGAAGACCCAGGACGATCGCGCGAGAGAACATCATCATGGTTCGGAACTACCAATCGGCGCCCCCCGAATCAACCCCATCTTGCCGGCCTCGTCGAAATTCGCATTGGCAATGCGCCGCGCCTGGGCGCGCGCATAACCCACGTGCCGGCTATCAGATCCTCTGGCGGATCGCGCCCATCTTGGGCCACATCCCGTTGAATGCAGCCGGGCGGAGGGTTCTAGGGGTGGGGATTCGGGAAGCCATGCCTCTCGGACAGAACTGCGAGGATCTTGTCCTTGTCCGCGACGATCACACGTCCATTGTGCTCGCCGGTCCGGTGCGGCGTTGCGCTTCCCTCCGCCAGCACCATCAGCGGCAAAGACTGGTTCTGCGACCCTGCCATCGCGATAACGTCCTGTCGGGGGCGGAGCCAGGCGACGCGCTGCACATCGATATGCTCGGCGAGTTCGGGGAAGGACGCGAGCACGCCCTCCAGGAGCGCGCAATGCCAGCAGTAGAAGCGCTGGTCGGGATAGGCCGGGTCCGTGAATCCGGGTTGGACCAGAAACAGCGTATCGCGTTTCATGCTTTCTCCCATCAGTGGAGGCGGGCTGAGAACCGACATGGCGGGGCCAACGGTCATGGCGTCTGTCCTGGTGAATCTGCGGCCGGATTGCAATCGACGTGCCAGCAAAAACAACGGCGGGCGAACCCCGGCCCGCACGGCGACCGCGAGGCTCGCGGATGTCCAGCCTGCAGAAACTGCCCTGCAATCCCGGCGTCCGTGATCACGGGTCGGGGCCGGCGGCGGCCAATCGTCGCCCCCGGATGTTGCCGTGACGCCGGCGGGCGCGACACTGGCCGAATGATCGGCTGAACCATCCCGCATAGTCGGGCCGAGGATCTATCGGACTCTCCGATGGCGCTATCGGCTTCTCCCGTTTCAGCGCCAGCGCCGCTTCTGCGAGCCTGCGCCGAAACATGGAGAAACCGCATGCACAGATCGCTGGAGCGCGAGGTCGTCGTCATCGTGGGCGGCTCGTCCGGCATGGGCCTCGCCGCCGCCGGACGGTGTCTCGCCGCCGGAGCGGCGGTGACGATCGTGGGGCGGGACGAAGCCCGACTCGAAGCGGCCCGCAAGGCCCTGGGCGGGTCCTCCCGGCTCGCGGCGCTGCCGGCCGATCTCTCGAGCGAGGCGCAGGTTCGGAGTCTGTTCGCGCGGTTCGACGAAGTTCACCATGTGGTGAGCACGGCCGCCGACATCAGAGGCGCCTACGAACACCTCCCCGACTTGAAGCTGGAGGCGGTGGAGCGTGCGGTCGGCAGCAAATTGACCGGGCCCATTCTGCTGGCCAAACACGCCGCGCCAAAACTGCGCCCCGGCGGCTCGATCACATTCACATCGGGCATCGCGGCGTACCGGCCCTCCCCACGCGGCGCGGTGGTCGCCGCGATCAACGCCGGTCTGGAGGGTCTCGTGCGGGCGCTGGCCGTCGAACTGGCGCCGATCCGCGTCAACGCCGTGTCGCCCGGCTGGGTGCGCTCCCCTATATGGGCGGACGTCGCCGGCGACAGGACGGACGAGATCCTGAACGCCATGGCCGCACGGCTACCCGTCGGCCGGGTCGGGGAGCCCGCCGATATCGCCGATGCGATCGCCTTCCTGATCGGCAACGCCTTCACCACCGGCACGGTCCTGCATGTCGAAGGCGGCCATCGTCTCATCTGACGTCCGGCGTCTGGGCCATCATCGCCAGGAATGACCGAAGGGGTTCGGGCTGGACGCGGCGGCGACGCCACCACAGGACAAGCGCCGCAGGGGGGCCGGGCCAGGCCGCGCTCGCGAGCCCGCCCGCCGCGGGTGCGGCGTCCGCGACCAAGTGCGGCACGAGACCGAAACCGGCGCCGTCCGCGACCAGTTCCGGGATCATCGCGACGCTGCCCACCTCCATGACGATCGGCTGTGCGACGCCGGCCGCGGCGAAGGCCTCGTCGAACAGTGTGCGGAAGACGCAGCCACGCGGCGTGACGACGAACCGGGCCTGCGCCCACCCCGCGGGCCCCCTCGCGAGCGTCTCGCTCGCCGTCGCGGGCGCGATCAGCCGCAGGGGAACGGCGCCGATCTCCCGTTCCGCCAGTCGCGCATCGCGTCCTGGCGATCCGAAGCCGAACGCCAGATCGATGCCTCCGGTGAGAACCTGGTCCCGCAGGTCGCCGCTGCCGGCGACCTGGACGGCGAGCGGGACCTTCGGCCGGGTGTCGCGGAACTGGGCCAGCCGGGCGGGCAGGACCGTGGAGGCGATCGTTTCCAGTGCGCCGACCCTGAGCCCGCCCGGATCTTCTCGCTCGGCGTCGCCAACCGCGCGTCTGGCGTCGCTCTCCAGACGTAGCATGTCCTCTATGTATGGAATGAGCGCCCGGCCGGCGGGGGTGGCCTCGAGCCCGGAGCGCGATCTTGTGAACAGACTTGCGCCGAAATCGGCCTCAAGGGCCTGGATCTGATCGCTGACGCTCGACTGGGCGAGGTTGACCTCCGCCGCGGCCCTTGTGAGATTGCGGGTGCGCGCCACCACGAGAAAAGTCTTCAGCGATCTTGGGAGCAAGGCAGGCGGTCCACTATCCAGTTTCTTGAGCGGCCCAGGCGACCGGGGCGGCGCTCTTGGCGAAAGCAGCCCGGGCGTTCCCTTCCGTCACCCCCGATCGGTTAAGCCTTGGGCCCTGCGTCCGGCTCAACCTGTGGGCGAGCGCGTCTCCAGACTAGACCATTCCATCGACCGGATCGAGGGATCCGCGCTCACAGCCCGCCGTCCATGCGACGATACATATAGGTCGTCGCGTGCCGCGCGGCCCCGTCGGGGTCCCAGGCGAAGTCAGGGATGATCCCGGCCACCTCGAAGCCGACGGAGGCGTAGAGCGGCTCGGCGGCGTCGCCGGTTCGCGTGACCAGCGTGACCAAGGTCTTGCCCAATGATCGCGCGCGAGCGAGGGCGCCGTTCATGAGCGCGCTCCGAGCCTGAGTCTCGCCGTTACACACGATATCTACCGTTTTGAGCCTAGCGCTAATTTTGGCGCAAATCCGGCTCGAACCTCTTCCGAGTCCAAAACCCAGCTTTTTCAACGACTCCCAATTTAAACGCTAATCGCACTTCCAGCGGCGTTCTTAATTTAATCGCTAAACCCGCTAGCGACCGGTCCGCTGAAAAAACCCCGCGCAAACAATGCCATCCTATTTAATTTCAGATCGCACTTAGCGACTCGCTGGGCGTTAAAACGCGAACTCCCGCCTCCTCGACTATCGCCGCCCCCCGAACCTCTGCCGCGCTAAGCGGGTTTGACCACCACGACGCAAGCGGGCGCCGATGGGCCGGTCCACGTCACCTTTCCCGCCTAAAAGAAGTGGGCCTCTGGTTGATAAGCGGCCTTGGCCACGACACGCGTTGCATCAGCCCTGTTGCTATAGCGGCCCAGTACGATGTTGTGCTTTCCATCGCCACGCGGATCGACCCTGGAGAGCTGCCAGACGCGATCAACGCCGCGGTCCAGGCGGTAGGCGCGACCATTGACCCGGCAATAGAGCCCGGCCAGATCCTCGACCGGCGTCCACTTACAATCAAAGCCAGAGAGGAAGCGTTGCTGTAGAGCGTCCGCTTCCTGCCGAGCCCTGTCGCGATAGGCTGCTTGCCGTCGTTCCTGCAGCCGACGGATTTCGTCTGCGACAAACTCCTGGAGCGCGCCGACGATCGCCGGCAGTTCGGTGCCAAGGCTTCGCTCCTGCTCGTACAGTGCGAGGCACGCCTCTCTCACATCTTCATCGGGAAACTCGCAAGGATGCTCCTCCTGGAACGCCCGAAGCCGTTGGGCGACATCCGTCGAGGTTAGAGCCACCCCCGGTATCTGGTTGAGAAATGTGGTCAGATCGTCGAGCGGAAGCCAGAGTCGAGTGGTCGCGCGCACCAAGTTCTCGCGTGCTGGGTTCCACTTGCGCCAGACCTCACCGCCTCGGTCTAGCGTCTCGACGATGGAACGCGCGAGCTTACTCAGGGCAAATGGGTCGCGGATATGACGCAGTGACGGACTGCGGACATGATCCGCCAGCATGTCCCGTACAGTGCGCACTCGATCTTCGTTCTGCATCAGCCATCCTTCGCCTGTTGGCCAAAGACGTGCGAACAGGCGCCAATCCCGGTTCGGACCGGATCAAAGGCGCGGTTTTCCCGAGCGGGACAATCGGGAGGCGTTACAGTGCGCGCCTTCCCGCGCGCCTATCGCTAAGTCCGGAGGTTACATGACTAAAGCTGAAACAGACGCGCTGGCGCGCATCGCCCTGAGCACCGATCCGGAGGCTCTTCGCAACATGGCCGCCAACGCCCGGGGGAAGTCTGAAGCGGTTGAACGCGCCGCGAACCGACGCCTTGCGTCAGTGTCGGCCAAGCATGAGCCGGGAACCGTGGAGCACGCCTGCTGGTCGATGGTGCATGCGATCGAGGAGCTGAGGCGCGTAAATGGTCGCAAGGTCAGCCGAATGAACCGCCTGCGTCCGAAGATCGAAAAGGACGGCGAGGTTGCCGCCTTAGCCTATTGCGTCCTCAATGAAACCGACGGGTTTGCCGAGGTCATGCAATACGGGACACCCGAACTTGCGGCAGAAGCCATCGCCTTGAGCCACCCGGCGCATTTCAGCGAGGCCGTGCTGGCGGCCGCGCGCGCCCGGCTTGAGCGAGAGGGCGTTTCCATCGACGCCAACGGGCGCATCGACGGCCGCGGCGAGACCCCAGTATCGTGACGACCAGCCAGGGGTAGGTGCGCCTTGGCGCGTCTAGGTCGGGCGGACGGATGGCTCCGCGTGTTCCGAGTAAACTGCCCATCAATCAAAGTCGCCGCGGTCGAACGGCAAAAACGTCGGCTCATCCAACCCAGAGCGAACGTCAGGCCCCGTTGGCCGAGCAAGCCAACGAAGAATTTGGCGGGACACGCGGGATTTGACCCAACGATCCCGACGGACAATTGGCCACCGGTGGACGATAACGGCCGATTTCAGGGGCTAATTGACCACCGGTGGCCACTTGCCGAAGCGCGGTGGAAACGAGTGTTCCCAAGCAAGCCCCGTCCGAGACGCGCCGGTTCGGTCGATGCTTCGCGGCGACTGCTTACCAACAATCGGTTGGGCGACGGATGGCGCGAACGAGGCTTGGACCTTCTATTGACGCGCGGCGCTCGCCCCCTGGCCTGAACGGCGGCGCGCGGCGGCATTCAGGCGGCGGCGCTCCCGCCGGGCCTCCTCCTTCAACTCCGAAATCGCATATTCGACGCTTCGAACGGTCGCCGCCCAGCTGGGCGACCGGATCTCCCTCATCCAAGCGAGAATCTCAGCGACAGAGGGCTCGTAAGGCTTGGCTTTGACCATGAAAACGCTCCTCGAGAATGGGTCGTCAAACCCATCCTTCTTCCGATCAGGCGTTTGGGCAACCGGATCGGACAAACCCGAAGGTGAAGATAGTCGGGAAGTGGAAAGCCGTGCGCGGCCCCTGGGGTTTTGGCGCTAGGCGCTTGGACATGCCGCCAGGCTCCCCGACCGCCGCCAGGGTAGGCTGCTGGCTGGGGCGTCGTCAAAGCCGCGCGCATCGTCGCCGCCTGCCTTGCATGCCGGCGGGGGCTCCGATGGGCCGGACCTTCGCCGAAAATGTCGCCTCATCCCAGGGAAAGCGGGGCCGTTGCGCGTCTAGGCCCGCGGACGACAGCGCTCCGCCAGTTCCCGTTGAGTAAATGCCCAAGAAAACCAGCCAACCCTCATCGCCCGAGAAAAAGTCCGGCGCCCGATCACCAACCCAAACCCCAGACCCTCAAAAACGCAAAGCCGGCTATGCGCCCCGGCCGATCGCCGCCTACCCCCAGCCGCTCTGGACTGAATGGGAGGATCCGGAGGGCTTCTCAGACGCGCTGGACCTGCACATGCGCCGCCATGGCGACACCGGCTACGGCCTGCGCCGCGCGGTGTGCGAGCGCGACGCCAAGATCGACGCGACGACCTTCACCGCCTGGCGACGCGGCGTGAAGGCCCCGCGAAGCGCCACCAGCTTTCGGATCCTCGCCGCCCTGGAGCGTCGCTACGGGCTGCCGCCCGGCTACTTCAGGGCCAAGCTGCCGCATCCCGGCCGGATAGTCGCCGACGAGCACAGCCTGCCGCTGCCGGAGTCCGAGCGGCGACGCATGGCCTGGCATCTGCCCGACGACTTCGCCCGCCTGCCCCTGACCAAGCGCGAGGAGATCATCGCCTGGGTGCGGGAGGTGATCATCTCCGGCTCGACAGACTACCGGCGCTTCCAGGCCGCGGCGATGCGCCAGCGGTTCGCCGTCCAGTTCGCCTGCGAGATCGGCCAGGCCCGCCCCGCGCCCCTCCTAATCCTCGACAACCTCCAAGAGCGACTGGCCAACGAGGGCGCGGCCGAATCGCCGCTGCCGCCCGGCCCGGTCAAGGCGCCGCCGGCGCTGGAAGCCGAGGCGGCGGACCTGCTGGACTTCAAGACCTCGACCCTGACCGCGCGAGGCCGCCGCCGCAGCGGCGTGTGGAACGCCGAGACCGCCGGCCAGAAGATGGAGCACCTGGGCCTGATGCTCGGCGCCCTGGCCGCCGCGCCGGAGGGCGAGATCCGCGGCCACGGCGTCCCCTTGCGCAGCCTGACCTTCGCGCTCCTGGCGTTCCCGACGGTCTGGGACTGGTATCTGCAATGGCGCGAGGGCCGACGGGGCTTCTTCACGCAGTGGGAAACGGAAATGCTGACCGTCGGCGCCGCGCTCAGCCGTCAGGAAACCGGCTGGCTGCGCCAGACGCCGCAACTGGCTCACCGCCTGCGTCCCATCCCGGGCCTCGTCACCCGCGAGGACGTGATCGCCGCCCACGAGAACTGGGACGCGGTCTGCGACGCGCAATACCGGCACGTCCTGGTGCGCGCCAAGGAGATCGCCCGAGTCAGCCGGGTCCATCGCGATCCGTTCGAGCCCATCCTGCCGATCCTGGAAGCCGACAGCCCGGTCGGTGAATATCGCAAGATCACCGAGGAAATACTGCGCCGCCGCCCCGACGGCCGTCGCTATCCGATCGCTGCGGCCGAGGCCACGCGCGCCTTCCTGATGCTGCGGCTGGGCCTGCACCTGGGCGTGCGGCAGAAGAACCTGCGCCAGCTGCTCTTCCGCCATCGCGGCGAGAGCCCGACCTCCGAGCGGCAACTGGAGTCGATGAAGCGCGGCGAACTGCGCTGGAACCTGAAGGACCAGGCCTGGGAGGTGCTGATCCCCGCCGTGGCGTTCAAGAACGCCGGCTCGTCCTATTTCCGCAAGAACCCGTTCAAGCTGGTCCTGCCCGACCTCGGCGGCCTCTACGACGAGATCGACGCCTATCTCGCCACCCACCGCGCCCGGCTCCTGCGCGCCCGGCCCGATCCCGGGACGTTCTTCATCAAGACGACGAAGACCAAGACCAAGGACGCCGCCTACGACCAGAACACCTTCTACGAGGCCTGGCGGCTCGCCATCCAGCGCTACGGAATCTACAATCCCTACACCGGCAACGGCGCCATCGTCGGCCTGCTGCCGCACGGGCCGCACAACATCCGCGACGTGCTGGCCACCCACGTGTTGAAGAAGACCGGCTCCTATGAGCAGGCCAGCTACGCGATCCAGGACACGCCCGATACGATCGCCGAGCACTACGGCCGTTTCCTGCCCCAGGACAAGGCGGCGCTTGCGGCACGGGTCCTAAATCAAGTTTGGAGTGGCTGACGAACCACCTAGACGAATTGAGCCCACTCGTGTCGCCCCGCCGGCCATTGCCGGACCCTAGCGATCGAGGGACCGCATCGCCAGCGCGCTCCGCTCCCCCGCTCTACCTCGTCCCGCCCAGCGATCATCGATGCGAGAGTGGCAGAGCTAGCGCGAGACGATAGTGTGATCGCTCCAGTTAATAGCGATGGGTTCGCCTAGGACACCTATGCAGCAATCCGAACGCGATCACGCCCGTCAGATGGCGGCCTTCGATCAGAATTCTCAAAACTTTCGATCGCTCAATCAGCTGATGTGGCAGATCCCGTTAATTTCGATGTCGTTGACGGGCGGGCTTTGGTTCGGCGTGTCGAAAGCCGAGACTTCTCCGTTCCTACAGATCGGCCTTCTTGGTCTGGCCTGCGCTGGCAATCTGATGCTGATGATCGTGATCCACCGGATCCGGTACATCATGGAGCGCTACCTGCTGTGGTTTAGGACCTTCAATGCGTCCGGCTTTGTCGTAGCCGACGGCCACAGTTACTGGACCAAGTCGCAGATCGTTCGAAGGTCCTTCCAAATCATGTTCCTCCTAGCCGCCATGACCAGTGTTGGCCTGATGGTTCCGACGGCGCGCGAGGCCAAGTGGTTTCAGACCGCGGCCGATCGAACCACTGCGTTCTACGATCGCAGCGCGGAGGATCTTGCTGATCGATACGAAACGATCGATTTCGCCAAGGCCCATCCGGAACTGGCGACGCTGCTGGCCTCAGGTCCCAAGCGCGCCATCCTCGACGTTGGCGCCGGCACGGGCCGCGACGCTGCCGCCATGGCGGCGCTGGGCCATTCAGTGACCGCGGCTGAACCCTCCGACCGAATGCGCGGTGTGGCGCAAGCCATGCACCCTGGAGCCGCGATCGAGTGGATGGACACCAGCCTGCCAAAGCTCGACGCCGCGAGGATGGCGGATCGCAAGTTCGACTTGATCTTGGTCAGCGCCGTTTGGATGCACATCCATCCCAGCCAACGTCGCGCGGCGTTGGAGCGCCTGTCTCAGCTTCTCGCGCCAGGCGGTCGCGTCTACCTCACGCTACGCCTTGGCGCTCCCGATAAGGATCGGGTGATCTATGGCGTGACTGCCGACGAGCTGGCGAGTTTGGCGCCGCAGACGGGCCTGGCCTATCGCGCGCTCGGAGAAGCGCCTGACCTGTTGGGCCGACCGGAGGTGCGGTGGAAGTACGTCGTGTTGAGCTCGGCCGCGCCTACGACAGCGTCTTCCCCCTTGGTTCACTGACCTAGAAAGTCTGGCCTGAGGCGCGCGTCATAAGCCCCTCGCCAAGTCGGGCAGCGATCGGCTCCTCGCGTCGCGCGCAATAGGGTGCGCAGCTGGTTGGACAGCTTGAGGCATCAAACGACCAAGGCCGAAAGCGACGCCCTCGCACACATTGCCGCGACCAGCGATCAGCAAGGTCTGCGCAACATGCCTGAAAGCGATCACGTGGCCATCCCCCGCCTAACCGGCGACGCTTGCGCCGGAGCGCACGAAAATGAGGCCAGAGAGCTGCGGCATCTCAATGATGCTGCATCCATTTTGGCTGAATCTAGGCCCGTTTGGTGTTGTTCCCAGGCTTTGTTCCTAGCAGTACCGTGCGAGGCAAGCCTCCTTCACATCTTCATCGGGGAAGTCACACGAGGCACCTCTCAAGTCCACTCCATGTCCCTTTCGAACAGAAGCTCACCTGGCGTGAACCAAAGCACCTCATGCCTGTGTAGGTTACCCAGGTAGCTTCCCGCCTTGGTCGCCTCGCCATCACCATGAACGGTTAGTGGCACGATCCCATCCCGGTCGACCAGCTGCCGCATCACCAACAGCTGGATAAGCAACAGGAGTAGTCGAACGACGGCGTAGAACCGCCGGGCCGGGATGTAGCTTTCCGTGGTCGGCGTAACGTCGCGGCCATGGACGATGTAGTTGCGAAACAGTCGGCATAGCTCAGCCGCGGCGGCCGCGCCCTTCAACTTGTATTTGGCTTTGATCGCGGCGACGTCCGGCGCTAACTCGCGAATATGGCCGCAGATGTTGTGCGCAACGCCGTGCGACATCGCGAACCCCGTCACCAACAGATCCAGTTCCGGCTCCGCGGCGAAGAGGCGGCGTGCTCGCACCGGCGTCTTGTCCTTAGGAAACGCCGAACCTGCCGAGATCTCAATCGCCGCCTCGTAGGCGTTCCAGACGAAATTGAAGACAATCATCGCCGCCGTGTATTTCGCCGAATATTCGCTCTGCCGGTCGTCAAAATCGGCCACGGATTCGCAGAACATGAACGCGTCGCTGTCGTCCACATAAGCAGGATTGGTGAACACGTCATCGATGCTTGCGGCCATCTGAAGCGCGTCGATGACCCCAGGCCACGCGAAATCGCCTCGGTCATAGCCCTGAAATTGCTCCGCATAGCCGCAGGCATTGATAGCGCGATAGAGCGCGGCCATGTGCTCTCGCAGCGGCAAGAGTTCCTTGGTCCAACACTCGGGTTTTCCGCAGTTGCAACGGACATAACGATCCGCCTGGTCGATCGCGGTGTACTTGAGCTTTGGCGTGCCATCTTCAGAGTGGGTTAGCCGACCAGTTCCTCGGAGAAGTATCGCCTCCTCCCAGCTGATGTGGCTGCCCCCCATCAGAGAGTGGTCGCGCGATCGGGCAAGCAGGCGAACGTCACTCTTTGCGCCCAACCATCTATGGATCGGTCGCAGCAAGCGGGACCAAAGCGATGTCGGTACCTGTGCCATATGCCCCAATACCATGAGCCTGACCGGAGCGGAACATACCAGAAACATGCTCGCACGAAGCACTAGAACTCGATTAGGTCTCTATGCGCCCAGCCGCGGGCGTCGCGATGCCGGCCCAAGGCATCGTTGGCGCTGGGCCCCTCAACGAATTCCCAGTAGCCGCTCGGCTTCTCCCGTCCCCAACCAAGCGCAACCTTAGCCGCCAAGGTAGCGCTCCACAGTCAGAAGGTGGTGTGGGGCTCAGATCCACCACGCACGGGCGACCTATGCCGCCAGCGAGCATCGCCATAGTGGAGATTTCGGAGGTAATCGTTCGCGGGCTCCTCGCCCAGTTCATCTCGGTTTATCGAAAGTGGGACCGGCAATCCCGGATCCTTCACGTGCCGCAAAATAAGATATTGGATTAAGAGCAGGATCACGCGTGTCACGGCGTAAAATCGATAACACGGCCAAACGTCATCAGGCGGAAGCGGGTCGCCACCGTGAACGATGTGGTTCCTGAAGATGCGGACGAGCTCGGCGGCGGCCGCCGCACCGGTGAGACCATACTTGCCCTCAATCGTGGAAAGCTCGTTCTTCAGAAAACCGAACTGAGAGCAAATGTGCTTGGCGACGCGATAGCTCATATCCAGAGCGACAATCATGGACGCTTGGTCGGCTTCGGACTGAAGTAGACGACGCGCGCGGACGGCGACTTTGTCTTTGGGAAAAAGGTTTTCAGCGGAGATCTCGATGGCGGCCTCGTAGGCCGTCCACGCGAAATTGAACATGATCAGCGCCGCAGCATACTTTGAGGCTGCCTCACGCTCTTCTTCCTCTCGGTCCCAGGCATCTCCACACCAAAATCCGGACTCGTCATCGCTAACGTAGGATGGGTCCGCGAAGAGATCATCGAGGCTCGCGGCCATCTGCAGACTGTAGATCACACCCGGCCAAGGATCGTCGCTACGCTCATACAACGCAAAGCGCTCGGCATAACCAAGCGCGCAGATCGCCCTGAATAGCGCGGCCATATGGCTGCGGAGCGGCAGGAGATCGCGGGTCCAACAATCGGGCCGAGAGCATTTGCAAACGACGTAAGATTCAGCGGGGTCTGTTGCTCGATAGCGGCGGTCGCCCCGCACCAATCCCGCACTCTTCTTCTCGGGCAAGTCGGCAAAGGGCAAAGCGGCTCCTCCTCCATCAAGCGTCTGCTTGCGAAGACAGCGTCGACGAACGTACCTGCCACGCTGCACCAGCTAACACTGCTATCACCACTCGTGTTGGTTTTCACTCATAGACCGCGCCGGCAATGGATGGCGGCGCGAGGGCGCCCTCCATAGTATGGCAGGTTTGGTCTCTAGTTGGCGCACGGTCAGTCGCGCTCTCGCGCCTTGTCGAGGGATCGATACGGCTCGAACCAATTGAGCGCAATCACCAGGTGTCGCGCCGCCATTTTCCCCGGATATCTAGTGCGACCCGCGGACCGCGCTACGCTCTTCACTCCGTGAGTGCCCGCCCGTCCCACGTCAAACGCAGGGTGACTTGCGCCAAAGCCTGTCTTTGCACACCAGGCTACGCCGCCGCCTGAACAGCTGTTGCGCCCAGCGGGTTCGCGCCCCTCTTGCAGGGATCTCCTTCGCTTGACGGGAAGTCCTGCATGTCGGCAACGCGCATCGTCTGGGGTCCGGTGCTGGCGGTCTCGGCCATCGTCGTGGCCACCACCTGGGGCGCCACCCAATGGACCGCCCAGGCCCTCGCCTACCAGCCTGAACTCGGCCCGCCCTGGCTCGTCGTCGGCGGCCTACGCCTCTATCCGCCGCCAGCCTTCTTCTGGTGGTGGTTCGCCTACGACGCCTATGCCCCGGCCGTCTTCCTGCGCGGCGCGGCCATCGCCGCCTCTGGCGGGATCCTGTCGGTGGCGGTGGCGATCGCCATGGCGGTCTGGCGGGCCCGCGACACCGGCCAGGCCCACACGTTCGGCTCGGCACGCTGGGCGAGCGACCAGGAGATCCGCGACGCGAATCTTTTGGGCGAGGACGGCGTGGTGCTGGGCCAGATCGGCCAGGCCTATGTGCGCCACGCCGGCCCCGAGCACGTCCTGTGCTTTGCGCCTACCCGCTCGGGCAAGGGCGTGGGCCTGGTCGTCCCGACCTTGCTGACCTGGCCGGCCTCGACGATCGTCCACGACATCAAGGGCGAGAACTGGACCCTGACGGCCGGCTTCCGCGCCAAGTTTGGCAAGGTGCTACTGTTCGACCCGACCAACGCCGGCTCGTCGTCCTATAATCCCCTGCTGGAGGTGCGGCGCGGCGAGAGCGAAGTCCGCGACGTGCAGAACGTGGCCGACATCCTGGTCGACCCGGAAGGATCGCTCGACAAGCGCAGCCATTGGGAAAAAACCAGCCACGCCCTGCTGGTCGGCGCGATCCTCCACGTCCTCTACGCCGAGGTCGACAAGACGTTGGCCGGGGTGGCGACCTTCCTGTCGGACCCAGCGCGGACCATCGACCAGACCCTGAAGGCCATGATGACCACCCCGCATCTGGGGCCCGGCGCGCCCCACCCAGTGGTGGCCAGCGCGGCGCGCGAGCTGCTCAACAAGAGCGACAACGAACGGTCCGGCGTGCTCAGCACGGCCATGACCTTCCTGGGTCTTTACCGCGATCCGGTCGTCGCCCAGGTCACCAGTCGCTGCGACTGGCGCATCAGCGACCTCGTCGATGGCGGCCCATGCTCGCTCTACCTGGTCGTGCCGCCATCGGACGTCAGCCGCACCAAGCCGCTGGTCCGGCTGATGCTCAACCAGATCGTCCGCCGACTGACGGAGTCGCTGGACCACGGCGGCGATCGCCAGAAGCTGCTGCTGATGCTCGACGAGCTGCCAGTCCTGGGACGGCTCGATTTCCTGGAGAGCACCCTGGCGTTCATGGCCGGCTACGGCGTGAAGGCGTTCCTGATCACCCAGTCGTTGAATCAGGTGGAACGGGCCTATGGGCCCAACAACGCGATCCTGGACAACTGTCACGTCCGCGTCTGTTTCGCCACCAACGACGAGCGCACCGCCAAGCGGGTGTCCGAAGCGCTCGGCACGGCGACCGAAGAACGGGCGATGCGCAACTATGCGGGCCATCGCCTGTCGCCGTGGCTGGGCCACCTGATGGTCTCCAAGGCGGAGTCGCCGCGCCCACTGCTGACCCCGGGCGAGGTCATGCAGCTGCCGCCGGACGAAGAGGTGGTGATGCTGGCCGGGACGCCGCCGATCCGCGCCCGTAAAGCGCGGTACTTCAAGGATCCGCGCCTGGCCGCTCGCGTGCTCGCGCCGCCGCCGCCCTGGCGGGCGCCCTCCGTTGCCGCCGACGACTGGACCAGCCGGGCACCGATCCCTGCGCCCGAAACCGATCTCCCCCTCGCCGCCACCGGGCCATGGCCCTCCGATGGAGAGGGCCCCAACCCCCGCGCCCTCGATCTAGTGCCCGACCTTGCCGCCCCGGCGGCCGCAGCCAGCGAGTTCGAGTTCGACGACGCGGACATCGAGGCCGACGCTGACACCATCGGCGCGGCCAGGCTCGAGAGGCGGCTGGCCGGCGTCGCGCGCCAGGCTTCGCTCGATCCAGACGACGGGCTGGAGCTCTGACCATGCGCGCCAAGCACACCTTCCGCCTGCCGCCGTCGCTCGGCGCGCGCCTGGCCGAATACGCCCTGCGCAAGCGGATTTCCCAGGCCGTGGTGGTGGAGACGGCGCTGGAGGTCTTCCTGTCGCCAGACAACAGCGAGCACCTGGAAGCCGCCCTCAGCCGACGCCTCGATCGCCTGTCGCGCCAGGCCGACCGTATCGAGAACCTGGTCCTCATCGCGGTCGAGGCGTTGGGTCTCTTCGTCCGCTTCTGGCTGGCCAACACACTGGCCTTGCCGGAGGCGGCGCTGGCGGCACAGCAGGCCAAGGGACGCGAGCGCTACGAGCACTTCCTGGCGGCCCTCGGACGGCGGCTGGCGAAGGGAAAAACCCTGTCGGACGACATCGTCGCCACCGCCACGCCCACGCCGGACGAGCCCGAGCCAAGCTGAGCCCAGGCGCCCGTCTACGCCATCGCCTGTCTTTGCACGCCAGGTCCCTCCGAGCGTCAACACCTTGTTGCGGCTGATGATTTTCCGCCTCCTTTAGTGAGCCCCGACGGCCAGCTCCGCTGGTCGACCTCGAGGCTTTCCCCGTGTCGCTCCAGGCCCTCCGCAGCGAATCCGACCAGCGCAGCGCCCGCATGCTGCGCACCGCGCTGGGCGCGCGGATCGCCGATTGGCTGGCCACCGACGACGTCGCCGAGATCATGCTCAATCCCGACGGTCGGCTCTGGCTCGACCGCCTGGGCTCGGGTCTGGAGGACACTGGCGAGCGGCTGTCGTTCGCCGACGGCGAACGGATCGTGCGGCTGGTGGCCCACCACGTCGGGGCCGAGGTCCATGCCGGCGCGCCCCGCGTCTCGGCCGAGCTGCCCGAAGGCGGCGAACGCTTCGAGGGCCTGCTGCCGCCGGTCGTCGTCGCCCCGGCCTTCTCGATCCGCAAGCCGGCCGGCCGGATCATCCGGCTGGAGGCCTATGTCGAGGCCGGCGTGATGGCGCCGGACCAGGCGCAGGCCCTGCGGGCCGCCGTCGCCGGCCGGCGCAACATCCTGCTGGCGGGCGGCACCTCGAGCGGCAAGACCACCCTGGCCAACACCTTGCTGGCCGAGCTCACCGACGGGCGCGAACGCATCGCCCTGATCGAGGACACCGTCGAACTGCGGTGCGCGGTCGCCAACCAGGTGGCGATGCGCAGCAAGGACGGGGTCGCCAGCCTCACCCAGTTGCTTCGCGCCACCCTGCGTCTGCGGCCCGACCGGATCATCATCGGCGAGGTGCGCGGGCCCGAGGCGCTGGACCTGGTCAAGGCCTGGGGCACCGGCCACCCCGGCGGCATCGCCACCCTGCATGCCGGTTCGGCCTCCGGCGCCCTGCACCGGCTCGAGCAGCTGATCCAGGAAACGGTCATCACCGTTCCGCGCGCCCTGATCGCCGAGACGGTCGACGTGATCGCGGTGCTCGGCGGACGCGGCGGCGAACGCCGGCTGGTCGAGCTGGTCCGCGTCGAGGGTCTGGCCGACGGCGCCTACGCCCTCTCCCCCCTCCTCCCCCCGAAGACCGGAGCCTCCCGATGTCTCGCCTGAATGCGGCCGCGCGCCGCAAGCGCCGCCTGCTGGCCGGCAGCATGCTGGATTGCCTAGGCGTCGCCGCGATTACCGCCAGCGGCTTTCTCTACGCTCTTCCGGCCCAGGCGGCCGGATCGTCCATGCCCTGGGAGGCGCCGCTCCAATCGATCCTGGAATCGATCGAAGGACCGGTCGCCAAGATCATCGCGGTCATCGTCATCATCGTCACGGGCCTGTCTCTAGCGTTCGGCGACACGTCCGGCGGCTTTCGCCGGCTGATCCAGATCGTGTTCGGCCTGTCGATCGCGTTTGCCGCCTCCAGCTTCTTCCTCAGCTTCTTCTCGTTCGGCGGCGGGGCGCTGGTCGCATGACCCCGGCCCAATTGCCGCCGGGCTATTTCGCGGTCGTCCACCGCGCGCTCGTCGAGCCGATCCTGCTGGGCGGCGCGCCGCGCACCCTGGCGATCGCCAACGGCACGGTGGCCGCGGCGCTGGGCCTGGGCCTTCGCCTCTGGATCGTCGGCCTGGTGTTCTGGGCGCTCGGCCATGCCGGCGCGGTCTGGGCCGCGCGCAAGGACGCGCAGTTCGTCGAGGTCGCGCGCCGGCACCTGCGCTATCCGCCCCATCTGCGGGTCTGAGCGATGATGTCGCTGCGCGCCTACGGCGACCCCACGCCGCTCCTGGCCGACTTCCTGCCCTGGGCCGCCCTGGTCGCGCCAGGCGTCGTCCTGAACAAGGACGGCAGCCTGCAGCGGACCGCGCGGTTTCGCGGCCCCGACCTCGACAGCGCCACCCCCGCCGAACTCGTGGCGACAACGGCGCGGCTCAACAACGCGCTGCGGCGGCTGGGCTCGGGCTGGGCGCTGTTTGTCGAGGCCCGGCGCGATCCGGCCGTGGGCTATCCGGCGAGCGACTTTCCCGATCCTGCCTCCGCGCTCGTCGACCTGGAGCGCCGCGAGCAGTTCGCCGAGGCCGGGGTCCATTTCGAGAGCCGCTACTACCTGACCTTCGTCTGGCGCCCGCCGGCCGAGGAAGCGGCCCGGTTCGAAGGGCTGATGATCGAGGGGCGGGCCCGCAGCGGCGTGGACGCCTGGGAACAGACCAAGGGTTTCGTCCAGCGGACCGACCGAGTGCTCCAGCTCGTCGAGACGTTCATGCCCCAGGCGGCTTGGCTCGACGACGAGCAGACCCTTTCGTTCCTCCACGGCGCGGTGTCGTCGACACGCCAGGCCGTGCGCGTCCCCGAGACCCCGATCCATCTCGACGTGCTGCTGGCCACGCAGGGCCTGGCCGGCGGGCTCGAACCGCGCCTGGGCGACCAGCACATCCGGGTCCTGACGGTCATCGGCTTTCCCACCGCGACCTTCCCCGGGATCCTCGACGACCTCAATCGCCTGGCCTTCCCATACCGCTGGTCCACCCGCGCGCTGATGCTCGACAAGATCGACGCGGTGAAGCTGCTGTCGCGTATCCGCCGCCAGTGGTTTGCCAAGCGCAAGTCGGTCGCCGCCATCCTCAAGGAGGTGATGACCAACGAGGCCTCGGCGCTGTTGGACTCCGACGCCGCCAACAAGGCCGCCGACGCCGACGCGGCGCTGCAGGACCTCGGCGCCGACGACGTCGCCCAGGCCTTCGTCACCACGACGGTCGTGGTCTGGGATCAAGATCCGGCCGCCGCGACCGAAAAGCTGCGAATGGTCGAGAAGGCCATTCAGGGCCGCGACTTCACCGTGATCCCCGAAACGGTCAACGCGGTCGAAGCTTGGTTCGGCAGCCTGCCCGGGCAGGTGTACGCCAACGTCCGCCAACCGCCGATCTCGACGATCAACCTGGCCCACATGATGCCGTTGTCTGCGGTGTGGGCCGGCCCCGAACGCGACGAGCACCTGGCCGGCCCGCCCCTGTTCCACGCCCGGACCGACGGGGTCACGCCCTACCGGTTCTGCCTGCATGTCGGCGACGTCGGCCATTGCCTGGTCGTGGGCCAGACCGGCGGCGGCAAGTCCGTGCTCCTGGCGATGATGGCGCTGTCCTTCCGGCGCTACGCGGACGCCCAGATCTTCCCGTTCGACTTCGGCGGCTCGATGCGCGCGGCGGTGCTCGCCATGGGCGGCGACTGGCACGACCTGGGCGGCGCCGGCTCGCCGGCCCTGCAGCCCCTGGCCGGGATCGACGACCCGACCGAGCGTGCCTGGGCGGCCGGCTGGCTGATCGCCCTCCTGGAGCGCGAAGGCGTGACCCCGACGCCGGCGCTGCGCGACCATCTGTGGTCGGCGCTGGGCGCCCTGGCCACCGCGCCGGTCCAGGAGCGCACGCTCAGCGGCCTGGCCGCCCTCCTGCAGTCCAATGTCCTGAAGGCGGCGCTTCGCCCGTATTGCGTCGGCGGCGCGGCCGGTCGCCTGCTCGACGCCGAGCACGAGACGCTCGGCGATGAAACGGTGCAGGCCTTCGAGACCGAGGGGCTGATGGGCTCTGCGGGCGCCCCGGCGGTGCTGGAATATCTCTTTCACCGGATCGAGGGCCGCCTGGATGGGCGTCCGACCCTGGTCATCATCGACGAGGGCTGGCTGGCGCTCGACGACGCAGCCTTCGCCGCCCAGCTGCGCGAGTGGCTGAAGACCCTGCGCAAAAAGAACGCCAGCGTGGTGTTCGCCACGCAGTCCCTTGCCGACATCGTGGGCAGCACGATCGCGCCGGCCATCATCGAAAGCTGCCCGACCCGGATCTTCCTGCCGAACGCCCGGGCGCTGGAGCCTCAGATCGCCGCGATCTACGCCGGCTTCGGCCTCAACGCGCGGCAGGTGGAGATCCTCGCCCGGGCCACGCCCAAGCGCGACTACTACTGCCAGTCACCGATCGGCGACCGCTTGTTCGACCTGGGGCTGGGCGAGGTCGCCCTGGCCTTCGCCGCCGCCTCGTCCAAGCAGGACCAAGCCGCCATCACCCGCGTGCTCGACGCCGCCGGGCCGGAAGGCTTCGCCGACGCCTGGCTGCGCCACCGCGGCCTCGACTGGGCCGCCGACCTTCTCGCCAGCCTCCCCTCGGAGTCTTCCCGATGATCCCTCGCCTGCACCGGCGCGCCCTTCTGGGCGCAGCGTTCGTCCTCTCGCCCCTGGCCGCCGCCGATCCGGCGCGGGCCCAGTTCACGGTCTTCGATCCCACCAACTACGCCCAGAACCTGCTGACCGCGACGCGGGCCCTGCAGCAGATCAACAACCAGATCACCGCGCTGCAGAACCAGGCCCAGTCGCTGGTCAACGAGGCGCGCAACCTCGCGACCCTGCCCTATTCGGCGCTCGAAGGCCTGCAGGCGCAACTCCAGCAGACGCGGGCCCTGGTCGACCAGGCCAAGGGCTTGGCCCTGCGGGTCACCGACATCGAGGCGGCCTTCCAGGCGGCCTATCGCCCGGCCGACCTGACCGCCTCCGACCTGGGGCTGGTGACGGACGCCCGCACCCGCTGGGCCAACAGCGTCGCGGCGTTCCAGGACGCCCTGAAGATCCAGGCCGGGGTGGTGGGCAACCTCGACGGCGCCCGGACCCAGATGAGCCAGCTCGTCTCGGCCAGCCAGTCGGCGAACGGCGCCCTGCAGGCCGCCCAGGCCGGCAACCAGCTCCTGGCGTTGCAGTCCCAGCAGCTCTCCGATCTCGTGACCCTGCTTGCGGCCTCGGGGCGCGCGCAGACACTGGAAGCGGCCCAGCGCGCCGCCGCCCAGGACCAGGCGCGCGAACAGCTGCGGCGCTTCCTGACGCCGGGCGCGGGCTATCAGCCCGGCTCGGCCAAGATGTTCAACCAACCGTGAGCGGGAACCTCGCTTTGCGTCTGGCGGCCGTGGGCCTGGCCGCGCTGGCGATCCTGCTCGCCGCCTTCCAGGCCCGGCGCCATCCGGCCCCGCCGCTCGCCGCGCCACCCGCGCCGCCGGCCCAGGTCGATCCGACCCGGGCCGAGCTCGCCCGCTGCCAGGCGCTCGGCGCGGCCGGCGCCCAGGACGCCGGCTGCCTGAAGGCCTGGGCCGAACAGCGGGCGCGGTTCCTGGGCGTGCGCGCGCCTGCCGGGGAGCGCCGCTGATGGAAGGGCCCGGCGTCGTCGACCGTTTCCTGGGCGTCTTCACGTCCTACATCGACTCGGGCTTTGGCCTGCTCGGCGGCGAGGTCGCCTTCATCGCTACCACGCTGATCGTGATCGACGTCACCCTGGCGGCGCTGTTCTGGAGCCTAGGCGAAGGCGAGGACGTCGTCGCCCGCCTGATCCGCAAGACGCTGTTCGTGGGGGCCTTCGCCTACCTGATCGGCAACTGGAACACCCTGGCCCGGATCATCTTCGAGAGCTTCGCGGGCCTAGGCCTGAAGGCGTCGGGAACCGGCTTCACCGTCGCCGATCTCCTGCGGCCGGGGCGGATCGGCCAGGCCGGCATCGACGCCGGCCGACCGCTTCTGGAGAGCATTTCGGGCCTGATGGGCTACGTCGCCTTCTTCGAGAACTTCATCCAGATCGCGGTGCTGCTGATCGCCTGGCTCATCGTGGTGCTGAGTTTCTTCGTCCTGGCGGTGCAGCTCTTCGTCACCCTGATCGAGTTCAAGCTGACGACGCTCTGCGGCTTCGTGCTGATGCCGTGGGGCCTGTTCGGCAAGACCGCGTTCCTGGCCGAGCGGGTGCTGGGCGCCGTCGTGGCCTCGGGCATCAAGGTCATGGTCCTGGCCGTGGTGATCGGGATCGGCTCGACGCTGTTCGAACAGTTCACCGCCGGGTTCGCCGGCGCCCAGCCGACGATCGAGGAAGCCCTCGCCGTCGTGCTGGCGGCCGTCTGCCTGCTGGGCCTGGGTTTCTTCGCGCCGGGCATCGCCAACGGCCTGGTGTCGGGCGGACCGCAACTGAGCGCCGGCGCCGCAGTCGGCGCCACCGCGGCCGCTGGCGGCGCCCTGATGGCCGGCGGGGCCCTCGCGGGCATGGCCGCCGGTGGCGCGGCTGGTCTCGTCGCCGGCGCCGCACGTGGGGCCGCGACTCTGGCCGGCGGCGCGGTCGGCGGCGCGCAGAGCGGCGGCGCGGCCGGTGTCACCAAGGCCGCGGCCGGCGCCGCCGCCAGCCCGCTGCGCAAGGCCGCAAGCGACCTGCGCTCGCGGTTCGAGGCGGCGCGTCAGCAGTATGCCGGCGGCAGCGCCGGGCAAGCAGCTCCTCCGCCGGCAGCCGACGGTCACCCCCCGGCCTGGGCCCAGCGCATGAAGCAAGGCCAGGCGGTCAGCCACGGCGCCTCGGCGGCGGCCCACGCCGCGTCGTCGGGCCAGGGCGGCGGGGGCGCGTCGGTGGATCTTTCGGAAGGACGGGATTGATGTTCAGACGCCCCGAGGTTCGCTACGGCCATACGCCCGAACCTGACACGCCTTATCGCCGTGCGCGGCAGCAGTGGGATGACCGCGTCGGACAGGTCGCGGTGACGGGACGAAGGATGTGGCTGCTGGCCCTGTTCCAGTCGACCGCCATCGCGGCCTTGACGGGCGGCCTCGTCTGGCAGGGAGCGCGCGGCCAGATCACGCCCTGGGTGGTGGAGGTCGACAAGCTCGGCGAGGTTCGGGTGGTGGGCCCCGCCGACGCGGCGTTTCGTCCGACCGACGCCATGATCGCCGCCCGGCTGCAGCGGTTCATCGAGGAGGTGCGGTCGGTGTCGTCCGATCCAATCGTGGTGCGCCAGAACTGGCTGCGGGCCTACGACTTTACCAATGCCGAGGGCGCTCGGGCGCTGGACGCCTACGCCCAGGCTAACGACCCGTTCGGCCTGGTCGGCAAGATCCAGGTTTCGGTCGAGGTCTCCAGCGTCATCCGCGCCACGCCCGACAGCTTCCGTGTCGCCTGGGTCGAGCGTCGCTACCAGGACGGCGCCCTGGTCGCCACCGAGCGCTGGGCCAGCATCCTGACCCTGGCCGCCCAACGCGCCCGCGGTCCCGAGCAACTGCGGAAGAACCCGCTCGGCGTCTACGTCAAAGCGATCGACTGGTCCAAGGAGATGGTCCCATGAGCCGCCGCCCGTTCACCCACCACGCCCTGACCGCGGCAATCCTCGTCCAAGGCTTCGGCGGGCCGGCCCTGGCCGGTCCCAAGCCTCGCGACCCCGTCGCGCCGGTCTTGGCGGCCAACGCCGCCGCGAGGGTCCAACCCACGCTCGACACCTTCCAGGGCGCCGTGCAGCGGTTCGCGTGGAGCGAAGGCGGGCTCTACCAAGTCTACGCCGCCCCGGGTCGAGTGACGGACCTGGTCCTGCAGGCGGGCGAGCAACTGGCCGGGCCCGGCCCGATCGCGGCCGGCGACACCACCCGCTGGATCCTCGGCGACACCGAAAGCGGCGCGGGTGAGCATCGGCGCGTGCATATCCTGGTCAAGCCGACGGACTCGAACCTGGCCACCAACCTGGTGATCAATACCGACCGGCGAACCTACTATGTCGAACTGCGCTCGAGCGCGGCCACCTACATGGCCTCGGTGGCCTGGACCTATCCGCAGGATGCCCTGATCGCGCTGAGCAAGCCGGCGAAGCCGCTCGCGCCGAGCCCGCCCGCCGCGCCGCCGGGCCTCGACATCGCCGCCTTGAACTTCGGCTACAGGCTCAGTGGGGACCGGCCCCGCTGGCGACCGACGCAGGTGTTCGACGACGGACGCCAGGTGGTGATCGTCTTTCCGCCCGGCGTGGCCGCTGGCGACTTGCCGCCACTCTTCGTGCTCGACGCGGCCGGCCGCACCGAACTGGTCAACTATCGGCTGGTCGATGGGCGGATGGTCGCCGATCGCCTCTTCGACCGCGCCGAGCTGCGTCTGGGCGACAAGCGTTCGGAGCGCCGCGTGCGGATCACCCGGATCGCGGACGCCCGGCCATGAGCGGGGCGCCGCCCGACAATCCGGCCAAGGAGGCGGTGCGTCTCCGAGCCGCCCCGCCGCGCGTGGCGCGCCTGTCGCGAGCAATGGTGCTGACGCTCTGCACGGTCGCCGCCGCCGCCGGCGGCGGGGCGCTGATGCTGGCGCTCCACGCGCCGTCCGTGCGCGCGCCGGAACCCGCGCCGGAAGACCCCGAGACACGCCCGCCGCCGGCGGCCATGGCCGACGCGCCCAAGACCTACGGCGAGGTGCCGAAGCTCGGACCACCGCTTCCCGGGGACCTCGGCCGGCCGATCGTTTCGGCCCGGGATCGCGGCGTATCGGTTCCTCCGCCGGCCATGGGTCCCACGCCGCCGCCCGATCCGGCCGAGGCCCAGGCGCGTCAAGCGCGCCGCCAGATGCTGGACGCGGCGCGGACGAGCAGCCTGTTCACCGGTGCGGCGCGCACGGCCGCGCCGTCGCAGGCCTCGCTCGCCCAGGCCGTCGCCGTCACGCCGGCGTCCGACGCCCCGACCGCCGCGGCCGAGCCCGGGGAGCAAGCCGCCAAGCGCGCCTTCATCGAGCGGCCGCGCGCCACGCCGGCGACCAGCGCCTTTCGCGTCACCCCGCCGGCCGGCAAGCTGCTGCTGCAGGCCCACACCGTCATCACCGCCGCCCTGGTCACGGCGGTCAGCTCCGATCTCCCCGGCCCGGTCTCGGCCCAGGTGACGCGCAACATCTACGACAGCCTCACCGGGCGCGTGGTCCTGATCCCGCAGGGCTCCAAGCTGCTCGGCACCTACGATGCTCGGGTGACGTTCGGCCAACGACGCGTGCTGCTGGCCTGGGACCGCATCGTCTTCCCGGACGGTCGGTCGCTCGACCTCGACCGGCTCGTCGGCGCGGACGCCGCAGGCCGTTCGGGCCTGACGGACGGCGTCGACGCCCACTGGGGCGCCGTGGGCAAGGCCGCCCTGCTCTCGAGCCTGCTCGGCGTCGGCGTCGAACTCGGGTCGGACGACGACGGCGACATCGCCCGGGCCCTGCGCCGGGGCGTCCAGGAGACGGTAAGCCAGACGGGGCAGCAAGTGGTGCGCCGCCAGCTCGACGTGCAGCCGACGCTCACCCTGCGGGCGGGCCTGCCCGTCACGATCCTGGTCACCCGCGACGTGGTGTTCGACGCCGCGCCCTGAATACCAGCTAGGCGGCCGATCCCGGATCAAGCAAGGCCAGAAGCCGCCGAAGGGCGCGCTTCTCGCGCCGGCGCCCGATGACCACGTTACAGGTCGACATCTCGCGCCAGAGGGGGCGATAGACGATCCCTTCGCAAGTCATCGCGCTACTTTCGGACATCACGGCCAGCCCCTGTCCCAGCACTACCAGACGTAGGACGGTCGCCGCGCAGCTGGCCTGTGTGACCAGATCCAGTTCGCATCCCCCGCGTCGCGCACGCTCGATCCGAGACCGTGCGGCGCCTAGGTCCTGGCCCGACACCATCAGGCGCAAGCCGACCAAGTCCCGCCAGCGCAGGCTTGATCGCCGCGCCAGGGGATGATCGACGGGCAAGGCTACCAGCAGGCGCTCCCGCCATGCGGGTCGGCCATCGAGCTTGGCGGGTTCGCAGGGCAGGAAGCCGACGTCGAGCCGGCCTTGGGCCAGTTCGGCCAAGTGATCTTCCGCCGAGCCTTCCACCAGATCCAGCAACAGGCCGGGATCGCGCGCCAGCAGCCGTCGCAGCAGGACCGCAAGGCGTCCCGGCCCGACCGCGCCGACGACGCCGATCCGCAGCACGTGCTCTTGGCGCCCGGTCTCGTCGGCCATGCGTTCAACGGCCTGGTCAAGCGCGGCGACCGCGCCCTGGGCGCGGGTCACGAAGTCATGGCCCGCCTGGGTCAGGCTCACGCCCGACGGGCCTCTTTCGAAGATGGGCGTTCCGAGGCGGTCCTCAAGTTCGCGGATCCGGCGTGAGACGGCCGACTGCTGGACACCCAGCCGCCGCGCCGCCCGTCGAAACCCGCCCTGTTCGGCCGCCGCCAGAACGTAACGCAGCTGATGCAGGCCCAGGCCAGCCTGGGCCACCGCGCCGCCGGCGGACGGGCGGAAATCTGCGATCTGGGAGGCGATCGGGGTCAAGGGGAAACGCGACTGGCGCGGCCGTGACGGGGCCGCCCCCTACGCAAGCGCGGCGAAGCACGCCCGGCTACTCTATAGAACGAATATACGCGCAATATCTGTGCTGGACGGCCTTTGCGGCCTAGACTCTTTTCCTGGCTGGCGAACTGGCCTTTCCTTCGAGCCTCACGGCGGCCGCGGCCGTGACGGCGATTCGCGTGATCTGGCGGCTGGACCGATGATGAAGACCTCGCTCGACCACCTGCCCGCCGGCAAACGCAAGGAACTGGCGTTCGTGGTCCAGGTCCTGCGCGAGGGGTTCGCCGAGGCGACTAGCCGGCGCACCATGCCCCGGTTCCGCAACGCCAAGCTCCTGAAGATCATCCTGTTCGGCAGCTATGCGCGCGGCGACTGGGTCGAGGATCCCAAGGGCCGATATTTCTCCGACTACGACATCCTTGTGGTCGTGAACCACGAGGACCTGACCGACCTGGAGGAGTTCTGGGCCAAGCCCGACGCGCGCTTCCTGGAAGAGCTGGCCTCCGGAGAGACGCTTCGCACCCAGCCGAGCTTCGTGGTCCACAGCCTCGACGACGTGAACGAGCAGCTTCGCCTCGGCCGCTACTTTTTTACGGACATCCTGAGAGACGGGATCACGCTTTTCGAGGAAGACGGCTTTGAGTTTTCCCAGCCGCAGACGCTTTCTCCGCGCGATGCCTATGCCCAGACAAAGGCCTATTCAGACGAATGGCTTAGGAGTGGTGGCAGCTTCTGTCGGTTGGCCAAGTTTGCTCGATCGGACGGGAGCCCGAAGGAAGCAGCGTTCCTGCTCCATCAAGCGGCCGAGAAGTTCTACCACGGCCTGATCCTGACTCTGACGCTCTACAGCTCGAAGACGCACCGATTGAACCTGCTACGTGACCGGGCCGAGGAACTGGACAGCCGCCTGATCGGCATCTGGCCAAGGACCAGCAAGTTCGAGCGCCAGGGCTTTGATCTGATCCGCCGCGCCTACGTAGAAGCCCGCTATTCAGATCACTACGAGATCTCAGAGGAGCATCTGGGCTGGCTCGAGACCCGGGTCGGCGAGCTGCAAATGGCGGTAGAGGCGGTAGCGCTCGAGCGCGTCGAGACACTCCGAAAGGCAGCGGCTTAGTCCCCCTCGGAAGGCCGCGCGACATCGACGATGCGCTTGTCGATGAGATTGTTGACTGCCTTCAGCGCCAGGCCGCTTACAGCGGCCGCTCCGGCAGTCGTGTACAGGCGAGAGGCACCCGTAATTCTTCTCCAATGGGAGAATAATATCATGTGACGGCAGCGGTTCAAACTGCGCCTTAATGAGACGGATTAAGGAGCGTCGCCACGATTAAGTGCATGCTGAAGCCACTCGAGGATCTGCTTCATAGGACCACTCATGGAGTGGTAAGTTTGGATCCATGCCTCGGCGGTCGATCGAACCTTTTCACCCGCGCTTAGGACTTTCCACAGCCGGTTTAGAATTCCCGCGATTTGGAAATCGTGAGCCTTCGCCTGATCGAGCTCGCCTATCGGGTCTGGTGGCGGTGAAATTGTCTCTTCGGCATTCGCATCTTCGATCTCGACAGCTGCGACGACCGTCTCGGGAGCTGACGTTTCGCCGATGGCGATAGACACGCTGGCATCGAACACGGCCGGGGTTTGACCTAGGACAATAGCTTTAATGTTGTCCACCGCATCGAGTGGAAGCGGCTCATCAATCCGCCCGGTTTGGACCGCGCGATAGAAGGTATTTAATTCCGGGTAAAATGGCCTGAGGGCGATGTGCTGTTGCAGCAAGACCTTGAGCGCTGCTGCGAAGGGGCCTGGGAGAATGGATTGTTCCGCTGCAAACAGCTCCCTGAGCACCCGAGCCGCAGCGTCAGAAAGGAGAATGTTGTCGTTGTCTGCGCCTTTCGGTAGTCGGTCGACATAGCGCTGAATCTCAAGCCGATAGTCCTCTCGAACCTGCCACCGCTGCCTATCAAGCTGGCGGATTAAGTCGTCCGAGAGCATGGCGCACGCCTCTAGGCGCTGCCGGTGTTCGCGCTCCGAGGTCGCGAAAGGAAAGGCCGGAATGCTGGCCTGGTTGGGCCCAACTACGATACGACCGTTCGACCAAAGATAATCGATGGCGCTCGGCACATTCTCAATCGCTGCAAACTGAAGCCCACCGAGATCGGACGCCTGTTGCGACTTCTCCGTAGCAGAGGCCAGTCGGTCAGCCGCAGGAGGCTCAGATTGCTGGTCGAAGAGCGAAAGCTGGTTTGTTAATTTCGCGAAGTAGTCAGCCAAAGCCTCCTGGGTGGGCCAAAGCCGCTCTTCGAGCAGGTGCTTGGGATTGAAGAGAGGCTGGACGAGGCGACGACTGTCATCGTCACTTTTGCTGAGCATCAACAGCATAGCCTCCCGCAGCTGACGTCGGTCAGATTGCGAGTCCCATAATCTCCGAACCTCTTTTCGGATAGCCAGCTTATCAAAGCGACTGAATAGCCTGGCTTTCGAGCGCGGCCTTCCATCCGAAAAGTCCCTCGACGTCAGCGGCCGATCGCCATCGAAGAATGTCCAGAGTTGATTGTTCGATAAATGCCAAAGCGGCTGGTAGCCATCTTGCCCCCGCTCACTGTGGAACGGCGTGATGTATTTAGAAAAGCGATCCAGGATCGCTTGCGCTTTGACATCGTCCGGGTCGATGGATCCCTCATCGGCAAGATCTAAAGCGGCAATCACACAGACCGGCTTGAAGAACTTCGCCTTGCCGGACCGGCTGTTTGCGATGCCGCGTACGATGGATGACCAGTTTACGAACTCCACCCGGCCCCTCCAGCGTTCAAAAAAGAGCGCTCCTAGGTTGAACGCGATCCGAGGCTAAAGGAATTATCCAGGCAAAGCGAAGAAAACGCGCGACTTGATAAGCACAGTTGGCTTGTCATCCGCACCTTCGAGCCGCTGCTTGACGCTCCACAAGAATTTGCAGTCAGGCTTGCCGCCGAGCGTCGGCTACCGCCTCAGCCAAAAGCGCTACGGCTCGATCGATATCACTGGTGGAGGTAAAGCGCCCGAGGGACAGCCGCACCCCCTCGGCCGCCTGCTCGTCGCTCAGACCGATAGCTTGAAGAACGTGGGAGGTTCTCATATGGCCGGATGTACAGGCTGATCCAGTGGAAGCGCTGAGCTTGGGCTGCAGTCGCGTCATGAGATCCTTGGCGTCCACTCCCTCGAATCGCAGATGTAGACATCCGGGATGCCGCGGCGCGTCCAGACAAGTCGCCACCAACCTCGGGATCGTCGTGGACAGCAGCCCTAAAAGATGATCGCGCAGCTGCGCAGTTCGGACATGCTCCTCAGTCGACATCAGCGACAGGGCGAGGCCGAAGCCAGCGCAGAGTTCGGTGGGAAGCGTGCCGGGCCGAAGGCCAGCCTCTTGCCCCCCGCCGAACATCAAAGGACGGGGTCGCCAAGACGCGGAGGCCGAAAGATAGAAAGCCCCTACGCCCTTAGGCCCGTAGACCTTGTGGCTGGAGAAGCTAGCAGCGTCGACGCCCCAAGCGACGACATCGACACCCATCGCGGCCGGCGCCTGACTGGCGTCGGTGTGTACGAAGGCCCCTGCTCTCGATCCAATGTCCGCAACTGCTTCGACGGGTTGAATCGTTCCGATCTCGTTGTTGACCGCCATGACGGAGATCACTGCAACGTCGTCCCGAACGGCGGACGCCAACCATTGGAGATCGACAACCCCGCAAGACGTTACGGGGATAATCTCGACCGAGTACCCAAACGGTTCCGCCCCGTGGGCGCACTCCAGCACCGCCTTGTGCTCAATGGCGCTGACAAGAATCCGCTTCCGCTCCTTGGGAGCGCCCAGCGCAGCGCCGAGGACACCGAGGTTGTCAGCCTCGGTCGCCCCGGAAGTGAAGATGACCTCATCGGGATCCGCACCAATCGAATCGGCGACCTGCCGGCGCGCCTCCTCTATGACCGCGCGAGCTCGCCAACCTGCGGCATGATCTTCCGCGTGCGGGTTCGCAACGCATGCGTCCGATATTGACGTCACCAGCGCGCGCACTCGTTCGTCAAGCGGGGTCGAGGCTTGGTAGTCCAAATAGACGCTTTGGTCGTCTGTCATCTTGCGATCCGCCCTGGTGACGGTCGCCAGGAAAGATTGACATAGACCGGTGCACGCGGTCGTATCAACTGGACAGGAGTTCCAGTCCGATGCCCCGCAGCCTTTTTGATATCGACGGCGCCCGCCTACAACTAGCGGGCCATGAGACCTTCCCCCTCCGCTACGGGTGGCTGAAGAAGTCTTACGACGCCGTGAAAGAGGCATCACAGATCAGCGAAGAAGTTCACGTCAACGTCTTTGCAGATGAAGCCGCGATAGCCAGATTTGGCGTAGGCAGAAACATGGTCTTGTCCATGCGTCACTGGGCATTATCGACGGGAGTATTGAAACTTGAAGACACTCCATCTTCGAGATTGCCGAAAGTCGTCACTGGAGAACTTGGTGATTTCTTATTCGGGGAAAATCATGACGGCTACTTGGAACACCCGGCCTCTCTGTGGCTGATTCACTGGAATTTAGCGTCGACACCAGGGCGAGCTGGGGCCTGGCATTGGGCGTTCAACGAGTTCAACGAGCCGACGTTCGATCGCGACCTGATGGCTCAGCGGCTTTCGCGCCGCTGCCAGGAACTGCACGAGTCGGGCCGAATGGATCGGGTTGCGAGTGAAGTCAGCCTGAAACGCGACGTTGAATGCCTGGTCCGGACCTATCACGCGGCCGCCGCCACAGGCCGGCGCGCGCCCGAGGACAGTATCGAGTCACCCTTGGCTGAACTCGGCCTCATTCAACGCGCGGCGCTGGGCGATTATTTCCGCTTCCGGCGGGGGGCCAAGCCGTCACTGCCCGACGAGGTCTTTCTATTCGCGCTCGTCGATTTCTGGCGCTCTCATTTCTCCGGTCGCAAGTCGTTTTCAGTCGACTTTCTGACCTTCGAGCGCGGATCGCCGGGGCAGGTCTTCCTTTTGGACGAGGACTCCGTGGCGGAAAGGCTTTCCCGGCTTGAAGCGCTCACTGACGCAGCCTTCACATGGGACGAGTCATCGGGCATGCGTCAGATCTACGCGCCGCGCCTGAATGACATCGCCCCCTACCGGCTCTTGGAACGCCTCTATGACCGCGACATGCGGCTGGTGGCCTGATGACTATGCTGAGCGAACAAATCCACGTCGCACGCCGCTTCACGCGCGCAGTTCGCGTCGATGACGATTTTGCCGATGCATCCATTCTCGACGGCTATGTGTGCTCGCAATCAACAGTCGAAGTGCTGCTATCCATGGCGCGGCACAAAACCGACACGGGCCACGGCGCCTTTACCTGGACGGGTCCCTACGGAAGCGGGAAGTCGAGCCTCGCCATCGCGTTGGCGACGCTGGCAGCAGGCAACGAGCGGGTCGGAGCGAGCCTGCTCGCTTCCGTGTCAACGCCAGCGCGCGAGGAGTTGATACGGGGTTTTCGACCCACCCAGACCCCTTGGCGTATCGCGCCAGTCGTCGGCAGCCGAATGGACGCTGCTACGGCCATAGAGGCGGCTCTCGCCAACGCGGTCGGCTCGGCGACCAAGTTGAGGCGCGGTTCCGACGAGACACTCGCCCAGTGGGCCGTTCGCATCGCTGCCGATCCTAAACGCGAGGGCCTGATCCTCTTCCTCGACGAAATGGGCAAGTTCCTCGAACACGCCGCGCGCGGCGGGGGCGATGTCCACATCTTTCAGGAGCTGGCGGAAGCCGCTGCGCGTGCGGAAGGCCGGTTAATTGTCGTCGGCATTCTGCACCAGGCCTTCGATGAGTACGCCCAGCGCCTTGCCCGAGAGGCTCGCGACGAGTGGCTCAAGATCCAGGGCCGATATCTGGATATCGCCGTCAATCTCGCGGCTGAAGAACAAATCGATCTGATTGGACGCGCTATCGAAGGCCCTAAGCCAACGGCGGACCACAGAGCAAAGACGGTCGCCGTCGCGCTCAAGGCGTCCCGCTTGGGTTCACTTACCGCCATCGAAGAGCGGCTGGCCGCTTGCTGGCCGCTACATCCTGTCGCCGCCGCTCTAATCGGGCCCATTACCCGCCGGCGCTTTGGCCAAAACCAACGAAGCCTCTTCGGCTTCCTGACGTCGGCCGAGCCGTTCGGCTTCCAGGCCTATCTCAACGACGAAGAGGTCGACGATGCGGACGTTTTCCCCGTCGCCCGACTTTGGGACTACCTGCACGCAAACCTTGAGTCCGCCATTCTGGCCTCTCCCGATGGCCATCGCTGGGCCACGGCGCTCGACGCCCTGCATCGTGCGGAAGCTCGTGACGCAGGGCCAGATCATATAGCGCTCTTGAAAGCGGTGGCCCTGATCGACCTATTCAAGGACCGATCGGGATTGACCGCGAGCCTTCAGGTCCTGTCCACGACTGTCCCAGCCGGCCGAGACGTCGAAGCGATTCTCGACGACCTGAAGAAATGGTCGGTCATCGTCTTTCGAGCTCATTCGGGCGCCTTTGCGATCTACGCTGGCAGCGATTTCGACATAGAGTCCGCTGTGGAAGAAGTGCGCCGAACCGGTGTCAGCGTCGACTTCAAGCGCCTGGCACGGCAAGCGTCCCTTCAACCCATCCTTGCCAAACGTCACTACGAAGAGACGGGTGCCCTTAGGTGGTTCGAGGTCGAGCTCGTGCCTCTTCACGAGGCCGACGAACGTATTCGGACCTATGTCCCGGCGCCGGGCGCCGCAGGTCTGTTCCTACTCGCGGTTAGCGCTCAGGCCGAAAGCCAGAAGGAAGCAAAGCGCACACTTGAAGCCGCCCTGGAGAAGGCGGACCCCCGCCTCGTCGTCTGCGGATGGACACGCGACAGCGTCGTCGTCAGAGAGATGGCGGCTGACCTTGCCGCCCTGGAGCAAGTCCGAGCGAACCGACCGGAGCTGGAAGGCGACGCCATTGCACGGCGTGAGATCGACGCACGGCTCGCTCGGCTCTCCATCGAACTGGAGGATCGGCTCGGCGAAGCCATTAACAGCATAGATTGGCGCCTGCCCAAATCCGCCCGTGACGTGATCGACGTTAGGGTCTCGGGCCCAGCAGGATTGAGCATCCTTGCATCGCGATTGGCAGACTGGCGCTATCCTCTCGCCCCGCGCCTTCCGAACGAACTGGTCAATCGGACCAAGCCCTCGTCGAGCGCACAAGGCGCCGTGCGAGCCCTTCTGCATGGCATGACCGAGCGAAGCGAGCTGGCTAGACTCGGCATCGATGGCTATCCCGCAGAAGTCGGGCTGCACATCAGCCTACTGGAGCGGACCGGGCTTCATCGCTGGGATGAAGAGAGTGAGCGTTGGCGCTTCACGGCCCCCGCCGCGAACGACCCCGCCCGCCTATTCCCTCTCTGGAAAGCAACCGACGAGTTCCTGCAGCATCGAGCTGCCGGGGCCAGCGCTGCGGAGCTTTATGGCCTTTGGCGCTCGCCGCCATTTGGCGTGCGCGACGGCCTGCTTCCCGTCCTGATGGGCGCGTATCTGATGACCCGCGCTGGCAGCAGTGCGGTCTATCTCGACGGCGTGTTCCGACCTTCGCTCGACACCTTCCTCGTCGATCGCCTGCTTCAGGAACCCGCCAGCGTCTCGCTTCGCGCTGTGGAGCTGACCGAGGTCGATGTGGCCTACATCGCCGCCATGGCCGAGATGCTTTCGAGCTCCGAAGAGCGTGTCCCCCCCACGTCGCTGGAGGTGGCTAGAGCTTTGGTTCGCGAGATCCGAGACTTGCCAGCCTGGACGTTGCGCACAACCCGACTGACTTCCGACGCCGCGCGCCTTCGTGATCGCGCGAAGGCATCGAACGATCCTAATCGCCTACTGCTCGAAGACGTGCCGGCGGCAATAGGGGTCGAGTTGGGATCTCTGTCCGGCGTGGGCATCGCCAAAAAAGTGTCCGCGCTCTTGGGAGAATTGGTGGACGCCTATCCGAGCATGCTTCGCGAGCTGGAGAGCGCGCTGAAGCGAGAGCTGCGGATTCGGGGCGATGGCGGGCTACCGCTTGAGGCGCTGCATCGCCGGTCGCTCAACGTGCAGGGATTGACGGGAAATTTCCGCCTCGACGCCTTGGCTACCCGGCTTTCGACCTACACGGGACGCCTGGACGAACTCGAAGGCCTCGCCAGCTTGGCGGCCAATCGACCGCCGAGGGATTGGGTAGACCGTGACGTCGATGCCGCTCGCGTAGAACTCGCAGCCCTTGCTCAGCAATTCCTCAAGGCGGAAGGCTTTGGCCATCTGAAGGGGCGAGCGGATGGTCGGGTCGGCGTCGCGGTCTATATAAGCGATCCGGCCTACCCCGAACCTCAGACGCACGAAATCGATCTCAGCGCGTCCGATCGTCTGATTGCTGATGCGCTGTCCGCCCGCATCCACGCGATGATGCTAGCCGAAGGCACGAGCCGCGACATCGCGATTGCTGCAATCGCGAACCTTGGGCTTGCCCTACACGTCCCGACAACTGACGAGGGGGCCGCGCAAGTCGCATGACCGAACGGCACGTTCTAGGCATCTCAGGCGGCCGCGATAGCGCCGCCCTCGCCGTCTACATGCGTCAACAGCATCCCGAACTCGACATCGAGTACTTCTTCACCGACACGGGCAAAGAGCTGCCCGAGGTCTATGAGTTTTTGGGGCGCTTGGAAGGCTTCCTTGGCAAGCCGATCGCACGACTTAATCCAGAGCGTGACTTCGATTTCTGGCTCAAGGAATACAAGGACTTCCTGCCCTCGCCCCAAACGCGCTGGTGCACTAAGCAGCTGAAGATCAAGCCGTTTGAGACCTGGGTGAAGACGTCAGTCCAGCGGGGCGACCAAGTTCACAGCTATGTCGCGATCCGCTCGGATGAAGACTATCGCGAAGGCTACGTGTCGGGTCAGTCGAATCTCAAGGTTCATCTGCCCTTCCGAGAGGCCGGCATCGACAAGGCCGGTGTGACCGAACTGCTCGAGGCCGCCGGCGTAGGCTTACCGAGCTACTACAGGTGGCGGTCGCGAAGTGGCTGCACCTTCTGTTTCTATCAGCAGAAGATCGAATGGGCGCGTCTTCTCGACGAGCATCCTGACGCGTTCGAAGATGCAAAACGGTATGAAAAGAACGCGTTGGATCACGGCTCGCCCTTCACTTGGAGCCAAGGCGAAAGCTTGGAAGACCTCTCGCGTCCAGAACGCCTTGCTCAAATCCGCATCGATCATGACAGACGTGTCGAGCGACTGAAGCGCAAGCGCTTGATCAACGCACTGCAAGACGAGGCGATCGAGATAGACGAGGTCTACGGCTCGGCTGGCAAGATGTGCGTCACCTGCCACAAGTGAGATTAGGGGCCGGCAGTTATTAAGCCGGCCTGATGCTCAGCTGTTGTCGGCGATAATGGCATCGACAGCGCGCTCGATGTCATCATCGGATAGATAGGGCGCTTGGGCATAGACAAGGCCAGGCTCCCCACTCAGCCGAGCGGCGAGGTGGCCAAGGCCCAAGAGTTGCTCGGCGCCCTTCGAACCAAGGGCAATCTCGGAGGTTCCGACACTCGCTACTTTGAGAATGAGGCGGTTGCCGAGGTTGTCTCGGAGTTGCATCGGCATAACGGTCGCGTCCGGGCGCTGCGCCGCGAAGATCAAATGGATACCAGCGGCGCGAGCCTTGACGCCCAGCCGAGAAACATTGGCGGATACCGCCTCCTTGTAGTCGTCCGAGAGCATCCATTCTGCGAACTCGTCGTGGATCAGGAAGATCATCGGCAGCCGCTCGCCCGACGAAACACTAGTATTGTACGTCTTGAGATCCCGAGCCTTCGCGGCCCGGAACAAGGTGTAGCGCCGCTCCATCTCGGCGACCGTCTCTTCCATGACCTCCATGGCGCGGGCCTGGTCGACGACCACGCCGTCCTGAACGTGAGGCAGACGTTCCAGCGCTCCATAGTCCACGCCCATCTTGGGATCGATGAGATGGATGCGGGCTAGCCGGCTGGAGTTCGTCGCGGCGATATCCAGGATCATTGCCTGGATCAAAACTGATTTTCCGCTGCCGGTCGCGCCGGCGACGAGCGTATGGGGCTCATGCTGGGTGCCGCCGGCGAACGGGCCGCCGAGATTGAGATACAGGATCTCGCCATCAAGCTCACGCAGCCCTAGGACAAACGACGTGTTCAGGCCGGCGGCGTTACGGTTGATCTCTCGCCTTGCCCAGACATCCCACAGCGAGACCGTCTGGCGCTGAGGTCGAGCAACCCCGACCACGATTTCCCCAGGGGACCCCGAAACCGAGATCAGCCGGAGCGCATGCGTCGTCAGGAGCGCAGACTGCTTGCTTTCGATGTCCTCCACCCGGAGCAGATCCGTGCCTTGGAAGCGGATCAAGGCGGCGTTAGGGGTCAGGCGCGACCCGAGAATTTTGGCCTGCAGCCGATAACCCAGAAGCGCGGTGCGAAGCTTCTGTGCTGTGGCCTCCAACCAGGCCTGGTCGTCTGCCGACGGCGCGCCGCCCGGGGCTGCCCGGCTTTCGACGAGGGTCTGAAACGCGAGGCCCGCCTGCGCCACCAGGGGCGGATGCGCTAAGGCAACTGGGGAAGGTTTGTCGAGTGCGGCGCTCGGAGTGGCCGCAGGCGACGCGGCAGATCCGTTGTCTGAAGCTTGCAGGCCTTCTGTCGTGAGCGCGGAAGCGGCCTCAGGGCTCTCCGGAGTCGTCGTCGACCGGGCTTGCTCGATCTCAAGCTGCGAACCTAGATTGCGATGCACAGGAATCTCTCGGCCGGCAGGGGTAGCGTCTTCAGCATGCGCCGTGGACGTTGGGAGAGGCGCCCCTGCCGCCCCGTCAGTGGGCGAGGGCGACGTGGGACCAGTGGGCGGTGCTGGAGGTGCGTCCGGCGGTGAGCTTGACGGGTCCTGCGGCGGAACGTGCGATGTAGAGGTATCCTGCTGATCCCCGGTCCATCGCACCCGGGGCGCCGGATGCCGGTAGCCCTCCTGACTCCAGAGCCTCAGCTCTCCCAGGCTTTCCCTGATTGGCGCCAGGGCGCTGCCAGCTTCATAGGCAAGAAGAAGCCGCCGGACGCTATCGCGATGATAGACCTCCTGAAGCCCGAGATGGACGTCACTGACCTGTTCCTGCTCGCCGAGGGTCGGCGTTGCAGCACTCGACGTCGATAGAAACACGTGCGAATAGCCCCGCAGATCGATGGAGGCCTCGCCCTTACGCAAGGCATCCCGAACGCGCTCCAGCTTGGCGGTGCTCCCCACCGCTGTTGTGCCATCAAGGAGCAGGTCAGCAATCCTCGATAGCCACAGATCTCGATCAAGACGGCCGGGATCTCCGAAGAGCGCCTCGTCCATACGCTTGACCGTATGCTGCAGCTGCTGCCGGCTCTTTCGAATGGCCTCTGCTGCGCCCTCTTCGGATGTATATTTAGCCTCACTGACGAGTGCGCGAAGTCGGAGCGCACCGTTCTCGTCCTCCTCTACGCTTAGAGCGAGGATGTCCGCCAAGCCTTCTTCCTTCTGACCAAGCCACTGGGCGTAGTCATCCAAGAGGAACCAGGCGACAGTCGAACCGGTCGCGATCTCCTCGGCGATGAGAGCGCGGCTTAAAACGAGGCCGATCAGCTCTCCGGCAGAAACGCCCCTCTTGGCCGCGCGTAGGACGATATCGCCGCTGATCGCATTCGCATCGACGATCAGGTTTTGAGCGAGCGTATCTAGACGCGCCGGATCCAGTCCAAGGCTCAACTCGGTGAGTCTACGCCTGACTAGGACATGCAGGACGCGAAGCTCCGATGTGGACGAGACGACCATATTGCGGCCGTGGGTTCTCTGGCGCCGATACCGGATGACGTTGACGCCGAGCGCCGCGAGCTGGCGCTTATCCAGAAGGTCATCATAGGTCGCCACCCATTCAGCGAGGCTATGCGCCTCGTCGAACGCTGCCTTAAGCGCTTGTGTCTGGAACGAGATTTGTCTGGCCGGCAGGAAGTGCTGGCCAGTTTCGGGGGCCTGTTTGCGAACAATCGCGGCAACCGCATCGACGTAGGTCCATCCCGCCTTGGGCTGACGGGGACAGGTGAGAAAGGCCGTCGCCTTCAACTCGTCTTCAGCCGTGACGCGGCGATACGACCATCGCGGAGGCACATGGTCCAATAGGCTTGGGTCTGCACTTTCGCTAGAAACCGGAATCCAGGTCTCCTGGGCCTGACGCGACACCAAGTCGTGCAGAAAAGCGATATCGACGGAACGTTCGCCATCCGCCTCCGGCGACGTCGCGCCTTCTAGCGAAACGCCGATCCGCAGTTTGGACATGAAGGTGCGGGAAGTTTCGGACACCACGACGGCGTCCGCGTCGGCGTTGGACTGCTCAAGCAGGTCGGAGTAGACGCGCTCCAGGCGCTTTCGATCGCGGTGCCGCACCAGCACATTGCAGTGGATTTCGCCTTCGTCCTGCATCGACGATAGTGCGTTCACCGCCGCCAGCGGCAGGCCCGCAGCGTCGCAATTGTAGAGCATGATCGACAGGTTCGACCGTTCGTGAGGCTGAAGGTCGAGGTAGCGATCGACAAGCTGCCGAATCTGCCGAGCTGCATCTGCCGGATCAACATCGGTCGCAGCTTCCGTGGGGCCGCGAACTGGACGCTCCATCAGACTGTAATCGTTGACGGTGCTTGTTTCGACAAGAAGTACCGCCTCGGCTCCAGCATAGCCAACCGCCACCTCCGGATAGAAGGGGTGGGACAACTCATCTCGGATATCAGCGAAGAAGAGCCGGCTATCGCCGAAGTTAACTTGCTCGGCCAGCAGGAGGTGGCGAACTAGACCGGCGAACGCCCGCAGTTTGACCGCGGTTCCGACGAGCCGCATCGGGTGCCATGGCGTGACGATGGCCGACGGGCTTCCCCCCGTCACAGCAACGCAGCCAACTGCGAGAACCGGCTCGAGCAGCGCTTGCCGATTGAGGTCGCCCATTGCTTGGCGGGTCAGCCGGTCGAGCAGGACGCTGTAGGCGTCGGCTTGATTGAGGATAGCTTCGTCCGCGGCCCCTCGGTCGCTCCACGCTTCGAGAGCAGCCCGATATCCCGTCGTCCAGGCCGTCCAGGATTCGCCGATCTCAAGGCCTGCGGAAGCTGCAAGTCGGCCTTCATCGACCGCGGCCTTAAGTGCGCTCGGAAAGGATTTGAATAGGTCTTCACCGAGCGTGGCCCGCGGGACAAGAGATCCGGAGTCCTGAGCGAACGCGGGTTGCATCGTGCTGACATCAGCCAGCGAAACATGCTGGAGCGCGCCTTTGCGGCTTACCGACTGGCGCGCGACCGTAGCCCGAACGAAGGGCCTCTGACGCAGTCGCTCCAGATCGTCGGGCAGTTCAAGCCCGATCGCAGACGGCGTCGCCGTCCAAATCAGTTGAACCGTCGCGGGCGCCGAAATGCCACCGCTCAGAGTCAGGTCGAATTTGAGTTGCAGATTAGCGCGCGCAGTGGAGTCGTTGCGTCGATACTTTTTGTCGGTCCGCGCCCTATCGAGCACGTCGCGGTATTCGAGAAGGTTGGGGGCGTCCCAAGTGATTTGATCACCTAAGAGAGCAGGCAGCCCTCGATAGCGCGCGGCGAAGGCCAGACCCACGTCGGCATTTAGATCCAGCAGCGACTTTCGTGTTCGGCGCGCGCATCGGATCGTCAAACGACGAGGTCCTATAAGGTCTGGCGCTTGGGCAAAGAGGCGCTCGATCGTCGACATCAGTCCATCGATGAAGTCCGTGCACTCCAGGGGGCGACCGAAAATAAACCGTTCCCACTTGGCGCGAAGCGTGCGGTCGATGTCTTCCCGATGGGCCTCGAAGAATTCCCGGTCGTCATCGCGCACGTCGCGCAACGAACGCGATCCAAGCTGATCGAGATAGCCGCGCTCCGTATCGTTAAGCGCGTCCGGCTTTTCATAGTCGAAGAAGCTGATCGTCTCCTTCGCCAAGTTCGACTTCTTTGTCTTCAGACCCGAGAAAAGCAGCGAGACGTTCTCGCTTTCCCACTCGAAGGCCGACAAGTCCCGCGCAGCGTCGTTCCAACCGGTTGGCGCCGCGATAAAGGCGAGCATCGCGGCTTGAACCTCGGCGCTCAGATCGGACTGCACCGCATCGAACTGGGCTCTCAGCTCTTCTGGCTCGATGACTTGGCGGTTGGACCGCTGCTTGGCCATTAAGGGCTTACGGTCGCTGATAAGCTTGTCGAAGAGACGTCGCCAGCGCGCCGATTGATCCTGATCCTTGGACTTCAGTCCCAGGAAAGCCCCGGTATCCCGCGGCAGTTGAACGGCGGGGAGAGCCCAACCGAGCGCCTGGGGAATCGTGTGACCGTGTTCGACGAGCCCCGCGCGCGTTGTCGCGACAAAACGCGCGACATGGCTCAACGGCCAATCTTCCGCTTGCATCAGGCCTTTGAGCGCTGCGTTCCACGCGGCGATCTGATCGTCGGGCAACCCTAGACCCCGAGACGCCGGTTCGACCCAAAAGTCCGGCGACTCCGTCAGCTGCTTTGCGCCGATCAACGTGAGATGAAGCAGGGATTCGCCTTGGTCGTCGTCGGCGTTGGCAAGGAGCAGCGCCGGACGATCGTGATTGACGTTGCGCATCCGGGTCGTGCGTTCATCGGTAATGACCTCCTCGGGCAAACCGAAGCCTTCAACAAGCGAGCGAGGCACGAGGACACGGATTTGGCTTCCGATAGGGTCCGCCAACACAGCGCCGACAACCGCAGCAACCTGTTCGCCCGTGAGCCTGTCGAGAAGGAACCGAGCGATGCCATCATCCGGAAGGTGGCCGGCTAGGCGATGCTTCAACAACGCGACGCCGGCTGCGCCGATGAGTTCGAGCGCGTTCATGCCTGGTCTCGCGTAAAGGGGTTTTCGACGTAAGCGCAGGAATCCGACAGGCGACGGACGAGCCCAAGACTGGCCAGACGCTCCTCAAGCCGTCGCGCGTTGTTCGAGAAATCTTCCTGATCGGCATCACCCGCATCGATAATATCGCGTGCCTGATGATCCCCGATGATGAAGCCGTACCGGTCATAGAGAAGCTTCAAGAAGACCTTGAACTCCATTCGATCGTTGACGCAGCAAACAACCAGGCTCTTGAGCAAGCGGTCGGTGGGGGCATAGCGCACCCTGCGGCTTGAGCGCCTCGACGCAAGGCCGATAGCGCGAGCCCATGCGCCATGGATCTTGCCGACATGCTGGTTGTGACGGACGTGGGCTTTGGCGATGAGCTGTTCGATCAGCTCGGCCGGCGATTGCTGCCGGATCTCGCTATCGTCCGGATCCGGCCAGTCGAATTGGCGCTGCATGACTTCCGCGCAGGCAAGCCCAGGCTCGTCTGATATCGCCGCGGCCTCCCATTCGGACGTGCCCGCAACCGCGCGAATGTAGCTGTCTATCGCCTGCTTGGGCAGGCTGGCGTTGTTCTGGAAGGAGTCCGCGGACAGGTCGCGCACTACCGACTTCCGGGGGGATACGATCTCACAAATGAAAGTCGGCCTGTCTCCCCCGATGACCTCACGCGCCCGCTCAAGCTGGTAAAGCAACAGGTTCAGCCCGGTCAGGGTGACGAGATGCGGTAGAGCGTCTGAGATCGGCATTGGACGGCTGAGCACAGCCAGCCAGTCGCTCGCGAGGCGGTCAAACGCCGTGTGCTGCGAACACGGAAGATAGGCGCCGGCTCGATCGGCCTTGGTGTACTGAGGGTCCGATTGCAGAGCCGATAGAACACGGTCGTAAGGCGAATCCGCGTTTAGGAACTGAGCCGTCAGGTCATCTCGGAGCTGATCGCGATGCGTGCTTCGCGCGAGCATCATATACAGCAGCTCGCCAGTTCGAGCGAAGAAGCGGCGGTCGTTCGTAACCCCGCCGCCTGAGCTCACGGACAGGTCCTCAAACAAGGCTGATGGACCAAACGGGAACAGGAACTTGCTGCTCCACCGCTTGTTCGTTTCGCCTTCGACGGAGGATTTTTGAAGGAAGCGGATGACCGATGCGAAATCGTCGAAGCTGTCGAACCGATTTCGGAGATAACTGAAATCGGCGGTTTCCAGACCGCCGGCGCTCGCTTCCATGTCCTTCAGCCAGGCTTCCCATGCCGCATTGTCGCCAAGGCTCTGTTCGGTCAGCCGCGCGAGATGGGGGTTGTTGAAGATGAGATTGCGCAGTCGCATCTGGGTCTGAGGTCGGTAGGACAGCGTATTGAAGCCTTCCTCCTTCAAGGCCCGACCTGCCGCATGCTCGGCCTGAAGCACGCACAGGAACTCCAACACCGTAAGCCACGGGGTCTGTTCGTCGTGAAGGCGGTGCCCCCAGATCGCTTCATCCACCCAGATCGCCGGGCCGTTGCGATCTTCGTGACCAACCGGCCTGGGCAGGATTTCCATGCTCAAAGTCTCACGCTGACGCGGCGGGAGTTCGCGCGCCCATCATCCGTCACATCCAAGAAGCGAAGCTCAAACGCGTCGCCTTGGCCGGGTCCGTCTAAAACCTGCCGGCGTTTCGCAGCACTCAGGAGCCTAGCCTTGAGCGCCAGAAAGTCCTCGAAGCACTCCAATGAGAAGCTCGTTGGCAAAGCTCCGTCAGCGACGCGGCAGAGAAACTCGAAGCGGGTCGGCGTAAGCGTGAGCGTGACGGGCGGCGGATCACCATCGCGGGCGAAGCTGACCTTGAGATCGATCTGTGCGTCGACACCCGCGACAACCGCGACCTCCTCGCCGCTCTTGCGCGGTACGGAGATGAACTCTTCGACGAGGCTACTGATCTTGGTCTCCGAGTGAGTTCCAGACGTCGCCAAAACCAGTTGATCGGAGGTCTGGATCAGCATGCCCGAGAACACCCGGTTCAGTCCGCGCACAATCCGGATCATTGTCTCTCGGACTGGCGGCCGACCGTCTTTCACCGCTTCGGCCGCCGCCAGGTACTCGCCGGCGTGTTTGAAGATGGTCAGGTCCCAAACGCTGCCCGTGATCGGATCCAAATCGGGAAGAGTGAAGAAGAGCCTTTGGCGTTGGCCTCGGAGGAGATTGAGAAACGTCGCTTGCGCGCCGCTTTCCGCTCCCTCGAGGTAGTCCAACTGGGCGCGCGCGAAGACGGCCGTTGCCCCATAGTTCGCATCCGCGCGCATCAAAGCGTCGTACCGGGCCCGCAGTTTGGGGTCGTCTGCGCCGTAGACTAGGAGGCTGTCGACGGCATTGCTCGTTTCCTGTCCGACGCCGAACAGGGCGAGTTTGGCGAACGGGTCCGTCCGTTCCGCCACGCTCGCCTTGAGGTTCTCGCCGAAAACATTGCGGTAGAGGCTCGCGCCATCGCTTCGCCCCTGCTGCGCCAGCAGCATGGCGTCGGGACAGGTCATGAGGCCGTGGCGGGCCTCGGGATGCCCCAAGATCATATTGGTGACCAGGACCAACAGCTGGCGGATCGGGAAATGGTGTCCGTTCAGTTCGCTGACGCGGACGAGGTTTTGCAGACGCGACGTCAACCGTTCTCCGCTCTCGTCTTCCATAAGACGCTGGCGGTTGATGAGGATCGGACATTGCTCGGCTGAACCGCAGTCTTGGCAGCCATCCCAGCCTTCGTGCGTGACGATCTCTCGGATCACATGCATTAGATGATCGGCCGCGGGCCACCGGCTCAGATCGAAGAGCTGGACATGGATGCCTTCGGGTGGTGCTCGCCCCGTGACCATCAAGGCCTCGACAGCATTGCTCAGGTCCCTCACCCGCTCGCTATCGGTGACGGCTTTCAGCCGCTCGAGCAGCTGACCGTGATTGGCCGCGATGAGATAAAGTGTCCTGCGTTGCGGATCGACGGCGTCGGCGCTGAACTGACGGATCATTGCGTCGCTCTCGATTTCCTCGAGCTCGCTGAGATCCTTGACGATCACAAGCTGCCTATCACCCACAGATAGGGTCTGGATCTTGTCGCCTTCGTCCCAGTCTTGATCGCTCCCCCCAAGCGCCAGCCACACAGCGCGACAATGGTAAGTTTTGCCATCGCCTGCGGTGCCGGTGAGGATGACGCTATTAGGCGTTTCGGCGTTGAAGTTTTCTAGCAGAGCGTCGATGCATTGCGCTGGCAGCGTCAGAGGCTTCAGCTTAGTCCGCCGAAGGGCGCGACGAATACTTTCGTCATACATGTTATCGTTGCTGGGAATAGGTCCGTAGCTTCGCAAGAAGCGAACCCAGGCCGACGTGTTGATCGTCATCCAACCCTCCCCCAGTGCGGGCCGCCCTTTGTTCGGGCCGTCGACCACACTTCAAGCTTCAGTTGCATACCTAGAAGACGTCGCGCGCCAGCGCACCATCGAATTGGCCTGGTTGTGCGCTGGAGGCGTAGCACCCCCGTTAGACAGAGCCACTCAGGAGCTCCAAGCCCAATCTCGGAGCCAGTTCCCGCCCCTCAGGAGAGCGATGGGCTCGCCCCATTACGCATCAATGCAGTACGCGGCATCCCAACCGTCCCCGGTTGGAAACACATACATCGACCATGACTTCGCCTGAAGACGCGTCGATTATCGATCAAGATGCTTCCTCGTCTGGGCCGCATAGCTGTTCCAATGACCGCGATGGTTGTCGCCATCCGAGAGCATTCAAGCTGCCAAATGGTTAACATCAGCGATGACATTTTGGCGTAAGCCGACGACGACAAGTGAGCCAGAGATGGAAGGGGACACTAGCTCGACCATGCAGTGGTTAACGATCAGGGCAGGCTCACCGGTTGTCAGTCGAATGAACTCGGCGGTGCTCATAGAGAGACTTCACCAACGGTTGTGAGGAGCTAGTTTGGCCAGAGACGCTGACCACCGTACGGTTCACACCGCATTTGAGCGCTTCGATCCGGTCTATCGTTAGCGGAAATGCGGTCGCCGACACGCCAGCTGGCCCTGCCCGCAACCGTTGCTACGCCATTCGCCGTGCCCTAAGAACTCCCAATGGTTTCGCACCCAACCACGCCAACCAATCTGTCCGATCTCGAAGCGCTCGCGACTGAGTTCGCTGCGTCCAACGACCTAGATCGCCTGCGAGAGATCACCATTGCACTGGCTAGACCTGGCGTAACGAACAAGGCCTGGTCCTTCCCTGCATTTCAGACGGGCGTCCGCACCCTCATCGAGCGCTCAGCATCGACGGACGGCGAGGACCGTCTCAAAACGCTCGCCCTTCTGGCGCGGCTCATGACGCAGCCTTCGAAGGCCGTACAGCACGCAATCCGTTCCGGTCTGGGCCACCCTGCCCCGGCGCTTCTCGCGCTTCCTAGCTTGCTGTCGGATCCGCAGGACCGAGAGTATCTGGCCCAAGCCGTTCGACTGGCGGCGATACCGAATCGAGCCGAGTACTTGGCGGTGTTTTCCGCTAGCGAAGGCCAATATCTCTCAGGTGCGCGCAAGCAGGCGACTATCGGCCTGATCGAGGAAGCTCCGTCTCTGACAGCCGCCTTTGACCTCTTGGGCCAAGAGCTGCGCGTCCAGGAATTCGATACCCAGGATGTCGGGTCCAGTCGAGCCAGGCGCCTAGTGCGGACACTAGAAGCGATCCTCAACGCCTTGCGCGTAACAGACCCCGTAGTTGAAGCGGACGTGGGTCCCGCATTTGGCCGCTTGTTGACGGCGGGCCTTGGCGGTTCGCCAATCAAGGAGCGCTCTGTCGCCATCGAAGTGGCGGTCGCGGCGCTGGATGTACTCACCGCTTTCGTTCGCCCGAACTTCTCGTTGGCGCGCGATCCGCAAGTTTTCGACGGTGTGGCCGTGTTGCGGCGTCTGTTCGCGCCGGCTCGATGGCCTGACGAGACGCTAGACTCAAGGAAGGCGCTAGCCGGCGTGCTGCGCGAAGCCATTGCGCTACTGGCGCAAGCCGGCATCACTGACAACAAGCTGCGGCATACGATTATCCTGCTGCTGGAGGATCACCTAGCTGAGGTCACGCTCCGTGAGCTGGCGGACAGAAGCCCGGGACTTACGCAAGAAGTCCGTCACTGGCTGGCGCGTGGCCGCGCCATCAGGACGTTGGAGGGCAGCGAAGCCACAGCGGAGACCCTGCTGGAGGCGGTCGATCGCGACATCGCCGAGGCATTCCGTGAGGCCGCGGGCCTACGGGAAACCTGGGAGCATGTGAAGGATGATTTGGCCGATGCGGTGCGGGACGCCCCGCCGTACCTAAAGCAGGCTGTCGATCGTGTCGGCAGCCGCCTGGATCGCCTGGCGCGTCGCGTCGCGCTCGTCGCTTCGAAGCGCGAAATGGAACTGACGGACGAGGTGGGTGAAGCTGTCGAGTACTCGCCGGTGGACCATGAAGCAGATCACCCACTCGCCGGCGTAAGGGTCGTTCGCATCATCGCGCCAAAGGTGACGCGTCGTGCGCGGAGCGGCCCACCGCAAATCGTCTTGAAATCACGGGTGGAGGCGACATGAGCAACGACGACAGCGAACATCTTTTCGCTCAGCGACTAGTCCGCAGCCTATTGCAACGCTTGGTGCCCGACGAGCGCGGAAACTATGTGTTCCATGGCCCGGTCAGTGCCGACGATCGAGCTGCACTGGCTTTGCTTGCTGGAGCCCCTGCAGCCTCACCTGAAATCAAGACCCCGGTCGTCACGACCCCAACCAAGCCAAAGCACCGCTTTCGTGCGCCGGCGACGGTTCCCGAAGACTGTGCTTTGGACAACCTCGCCACGACGGTCGCGTCGGACACGGAGGATGTCGTCGCCATCGACTTTGGCACCGCCTACTCGAAATCCGCGCTTTGGCGCGCACAATCAGACGCACCAACACCGCTAGATCTGAGCGGCCAGGTTAGCGATCGGCCAGGGAGTCTGCTGCCTTCCTCACTCTACATTACGGACGGCGCTGTCTATTTTGGCCAGCTCGCCATTGATATCAGCCGGTGGGAGAACGATCCGGACCGGATGCGTTTCGACTCCCCTAAGCAAGAGCTCAGCATTCTTGAGGGTTCGGATCTGGATTCCCTCGTGGACGCCCGGGTCGATCCAGGGCGGCAACTAACAAACCGCGATCTCCTGACCCTGTACCTGGCGTATTTGAGCGCTGCCACATCGCTCGCCCTCGAAACCTTGAGCCTCTCGCGTCACATCGTAAGGCGCTTTGCCGTGCCCGTCTGGAAGGACGGACAGGTGGTGAAGGTGTCCAAGCTGCTCAAGCGACTGCTGGTTGATGCCCAGATCCTCGCAGACAGCCTACCGGCCGAGGTTTGGCGCGATGGCATCTCGCTCGATGACGCACAACGCGTCCTGAGGATGCTTCGAGGTGATCTGACCGACGCGCAGCGTGATGCCGCCCGCCTCGTGGACCGTCATGTGCTTGAAGCCGCGGCAGCGGCCGCGGCGATTGGCGATCGTCTCGCGAACAAGCGCCCTACGGCGCTCGTGGTCGATATCGGTGCAGGCACCACCGATCTTGGGCTCTACCGATTCACGATTCCTAACGAGCGCCAGGCCAGCATCTTCCCCTTCGCCAATGGTGGAGCCGCGCTGAAAATTGCCGGCAATCGCCTAGACGATCTATTGATCGATTTCATCAAGGCCCAAGCTCGGCTTGATGCAGAGGGTGGCGACGGCCAGCGCAGCCTCAATCGCATCCGGAGAGATATTCGGGATCACAAGATCACGCTGTTTGAGAGCGGGACGCTTGAAATCGAGGACATCGGCGACACCAGCATCACACTAGCTGGCTTCCTCGCTACGGACGGCGTCCGCCAATTCAAGGAAAAGCTCAAGGCTGATATCGAAGCGCTCATTGGCGCTGTTGGGATCGATAACCTCAATCTATCGGATGGCCTCTATGTCGTTCTGACAGGAGGTGGAGCGAAGGTTTCCATTTTCACCGACGTCTTCAAATCCCCGATCACAGTTCAGGGCCAGAGTTTCCAACTCAAGCCAATCGACGTAACCCCTGAATGGCTGGAGGACTACGACATCGCGACCCAGCAAATCTTTCCGCAGCTAGCCGTCGCCGTTGGCGCTTGCTCCCCAAGCCTACCTGACGAAAAGACCACAATCACGGACGCTGCCGTAGCGCTTCCTCGTCGGGTCGAGAGATATAACTAAGGGCCGATCTCAGTGCGACCGCGCTAGCGACTGTGTCTCGGATGGCCGAGCTCAAAAAGGTCGGCGGTCCAGCAGCTCGACAGTTCGCCACCAAAGAGGGTTCGCGCGCATTGGGGCGAACCCTCGCCTAAAGTCAGACTTAGGGTTCGTAGCGATCACTTGGGTCAACGAGCCGGGGTGCGCTGAGGGTGCCTACTCTGCAGAGCTATTCGTCGACGACGCGCGTCATGAGTTGGAGCGCCTGCCGCGTGATCGGGTCGGGTATAGCTTTGTCGAACGCGACCGCTACGGCGGATTTGTTGGTCGCTGTTGTCGTACGCCAGCCCTGAAATCAATGCAGCGCTGATGCGTTCCAGCTTCGCGACAGCATATCGGCTCAATAGCAGAGGCCGAGATATCCGGACATATCCGGACATTCGCTCGTTGCAGCTCCCTCCTCCAAGATCCTCAAATGGCCAGTAATTTGGAGGGCGGTCGAGGCCGCCTCGAACAAATCCGGCCAAATCCGGACATGAACAGTGCGCAGCGACGCCCCCGCGCGACGTCTACCGGCCAATCACAAGCATCTGGTCGATGGGCGTGAGGCCGACTAGGAGCCTTGGTCATGCGTTGAGGTCGGCGACCATCATCTCTACTGTCTCGCTGCGGGCGCCGCCCTATAGGCCTCGACCTGGAGCCGGGGGTCATCGGCGGCGGTCGCGGCTGAAATCGGCGGGCTTCAGCGTTGCCGAGGTTCCAACGCCCGCCCCCTCCTCTCGCCCAGCGTGCGCCCTTGCGCGACGCCCGCGATTGATTCAGGATTCGCGGGCCGGTGCCCAGCGCCCCGGTGGGGCGTGGAAACCCCGTGCGACGTCTAAGTGCCATAGCGACGGGCCAGTGGGCTTGCGCGCTCGCGCCCGGTCTCCCGGTGCGCGTGAACGTGTCCGCATCCGCGGCCGCGCGCCCTTGCCGGCCCTGGTGTTTCCCACAGCCCCTTCCTATCGAGGAGAAGGGCGATGGAGCAGAAGGTCCCCCAGGCGGCGACGCAACCCGAGGCGGCGTGGAACGACGCTCCCGGCCTCGACCTGCTCTATCGGCGCCACGCCAAATGGCTGGCCGCGGCGCTGCGCCGCCGCTTCGGGCGCGGGTTCGAGGCCGAGGCCGACGACATCGTCCAGGAGGCCTATGCCCGCCTGGCCGCCCAGGCCAGCGTCGTCCACCGGCCGCAGGCGCTGCTCATGCGCATGGCGTCCAACCTGGCGCGCGACGTCCTGCGTCGTCGCGCGGTGCGGGGGCGCCATGCAGACGACCTCCTGCGCGGGCCCTCACCGGCCAGCATCATGGCCGGGGCGCTCGACGACCTGGTGGTCAAGGAGACCATCCTGTCGATCCCCGAGCCCTATCGCGACGTCTTCGTCTTGAGCCGCTTCGATGGATTGACCTATGAAGAGATCGCTGCACGCTGTGGTTTATCGGTGAAGTCGGTGGAATGGCGCTTGAGCAAGGCCGTCAGCCACTGCCTCAAGCGCATCCAGGACTGAGGAGGCGTCCATGACCGTTTCGATCGCCCCCACGGACAAGGCGCGGGAGGAGGCCGCCGACTGGTTCGCGCGCCTGAAGAAGCGCGACGTTCCGGCCGCCGACCTCGCGGCGCATCGGCTCTGGTACAAAGAGCCCGGCAACCGGGCTGCCTACGACGAGGTCGATGCCTTCTGGCGACAGAGCCAGGCGGTCAAAGCCGATCCGGAGATCCAGGCCGCGATCCAGGCCGCGCGCGACCGGGCCAGCGCGACACGCTCGCAGCGCCGGGCGATCCTCGGCCTGGGCGTGGCCGTGGCCAGCACCGTCATCGCCGGTGTCGTCGGCTGGCGCATCTTCGCCCCGCCGGGCTATTCGACGGACGTCGGCGAACAGCGCCTCTTACAGTTGGCCGACGGCTCCAGCGTCAAGCTGGACGCCGCCAGCCGGATCTCGGTGCGGATCTCGAAAGCGCGCCGCGACATCGTCCTTGAGCGCGGGCGCGCCTTCTTCGACGTGGCCCACGACGGCGCGCGGCCGTTCGTGGTCCAGGCCGGCGAGACGTCGGTCACCGCGCTGGGCACCCGCTTCGACGTCAGCCGCGAGGGCGACGGCGCGCGGGTCAACCTGGTCAAGGGATCGGTCGAGGTGCGGGCGGCCAAGCCCGGCGCGCCCGGCCGCTGGCGGCTGGCGCCGGGACAAGCGGTGTCGACGGAGGATCCGGCCCCCGCGCCGCGGTCGGTCGACGTGGCCGCCGCGACCAGCTGGACCAGCGGACGCCTGATCTTCCAGGCCGCCCCGCTCGAGGAGGCGGTCGCCGAGGTCAATCGCTACAATCGAGTCCGGATTGTTCTAGACGTCGGCGACCTGGCCAAATCTCCTGTCAGCGGCGCGTTCAACGCCGGCGACACCGAGGCCTTCGTCAGTTCCATGGCGGAATTGAACGAGCTGAGGATCGAGCGGCCGGCCCAGAACGAGATCCGCCTGACCATCGCAGGGACCGATCACGGGACGAAGTGAAGTTTTTTGAAGGAGCCGCCAGGGGAGACGCGACGCTGGCGCGTCAATCCCCCGACGTGACGCGCCGTGCACAGAAGATCCGTCTGGCGACGGACGCCGCGCGCACGTCGAGAGGGGACCCTTCACGTGCGTAGCACCACCTTAAAGCACCACCTCCTGGCGGGCATCGCCGCCTCGCTGGCCGCCGGCCCGTTCGCCGCCGCGCCGGCCCTGGCCGCGCCGATCCAGCAGGCGCAGACCGTCAACTTCGACATCCCGGCCGGGCCGCTGGACGGGGCCCTGCAGGCCTTCGCCGCCCAGAGCGGACGACAGCTGGCCTATTCGCCGCAGCTGGTGGCGGGCCTGCGCTCGCCGGGCCTGAAGGCCAGGCTCGCGCCCGACCAGGCGCTGGGCGAGCTGCTCCGGGGCCTGCCCATCGACGTGCGCCGCGGCGCCAACGCCCTGGTGCTCAAGCCGCGCGGCGGCATGGCCGCTTCGGGAGCGCCCGCCGACCCTTTTGACCCGGCCGCGGCCGGTCCGCCCGCCGAGACGGCCGAGGTCGAGGCCCTGGTGGTCACCGGGTCGCTGATCCGCGGCGCCGGCCAGGGACCGTCTCCGGTCATCACCTTCGACCGCGACGCGATCGACAAGGGCGGCCACGCCAACCTCGCCGAGGCGCTCGCCGCCCTGCCCCAGAACTTCGGCGGCGGCGCGACGCCGACCAGCCAGCTGCTCGGCTCGGACCGCACCTTCGTCAACGACTCGGCGGCGACCGGGGTCAACCTGCGGGGCCTGGGCAATTCGGCGACCCTGGTGCTGATCAACGGGCGGCGCATGGCCGGGACCGGCCTGAAGGGCAACTTCGCCGATGTCTCGGCCATCCCGACTGGCGCGATCGGCCATGTCGACGTCCTGCTCGACGGCGCCTCGGCCCTCTACGGCGCCGACGCGGTGGGCGGCGTGGTCAACGTCTTCCTGCGCCAGGACTTCAAGGGCTCGGAGACCCGCTTTCGCTCGAGCGTGACCCAGGGCGGCGACGCCCAGGAACTGCAGTTCGGCCACACCTTCGGCGCGGCCTGGTCGTCGGGCCATGCCGTGGTCTCGGCCGAGTACTACCAGCGCGATCCGCTGTCGTCGCTGTCGCGCGACCAGACCGCCAGCAGCGACCTGCGCCCGCTCGGCGGGACCGACCACCGGGTGCAGTTCTCCAATCCCGGCAACATCGTCGCCTACAGCGCCGCGGCCGGCGCCTATGTGCCGCTCTACGCCATTCCGTCCAAGTCCACCGGCCTGACGCCGGCCGACTTCGTGGCCGGGACGATGAACAAGGGCGATCCGCGAAGCGGGGCCGACACCCTGCCCAAGCAGGAGCGCACCAGCCTCTACGCGACGGTCAGCCAGTCGCTCGGCGGGTTCGAGTTGTCGGCCGACGCCCTCTATTCGCGGCGGCGCTACAGCTACCTGCAGGGCGGGACCTCGACCATCCTGACGGTCAACCGGGCCAACCCCAACTTCGTGTCGGTCGCCGGCGAGTCCTCGCAGCTGATCGCCTACGACTTCATCGGGGCCCTGGGCCAGCGGCGGCTGAACGGCACGGCGCAGAACCTGGGCCTGTCGGCCGGGGCGACGCGGGACTTCGGCCGGACCTGGCGAGCCGAAGCCTATGCCGCCTTCTCGGCCGACGAGGGCACGCGCCTGATGAACAACGCGCTCAACAGCGGCTTCCTGCGCGAGGCCCTGGGCTCGGTGGCCGACGATCCGGCGACCAGCTTCTCGGCGGCCCGCGACGGCTACTTCAATCCCTATGGCGACGGCGCCAACAACGCCAAGGTCGTCACCGACTTCATCAACAGCGGCTACCAGCGCCACTGGCGGCGCAACCGCGTCTCGTCGGTGAACCTGAAGGTCGACGGCACGCTGCTGGAACTGCCGGGCGGCCCCCTCAAGCTGGCCGCCGGCGGCCAGCTGCGCCACGAGGACTTCCTGGTCCGCAACACCTACCTGACCTCCGGCGCCGTGGTCACCAACACCGACGGCGCCCTCTTCGACCGCGACGTCGGCTCCGCCTTCGCCGAACTGCGCGTGCCGCTGATCGGCCCGCACCAGGAGATCGCCGGGGCGCGGCGGCTGGAGCTGTCCGTGGCCGGCCGCATCGAGCGCTACAGCGACTTCGGCGTGACCCGCAATCCCAAGGTCGGGGTGCTGTGGGAGCCGGTTCAAGGGGTCACCCTGCGCACCAGCTACGGCACCTCGTTCCGCGCCCCGACCCTGGCCGACCTCTACGAGCCCTACCTGATCGGCGCGACCTTCGTGCCCGACACGTCGGGCAGCACGCTCAGCCTGATCCAGACCGGCGGCAACCTGGCGCTCGAGCCGGAGACGGCCAAGTCCTGGACCACGGGGATCGACCTGGCGCCGCCCGGCCGGCCCGGCGTCAAGCTCGGCGTGACCTATTTCGACACCCGCTTCTCCAACCAGGTGGGTCACCCGGTCTACGAGGACATCCTCAACGCCCTGAAGAACCCGATCTATGCGGCGTTCGTGCGCCGCCTGAGCGCCAGCAACGCCACCGACATGGCCGACGCCCAGGCCCTGATCGACGCCTCGACCAGCTCCTCGCCCAAGCTCTTTCCCGCCACCGCCTACGGCGCGATCATCGACGCGCGCAACCTCAACGCCGGCGAACTCGACGTGCGGGGCCTGGACGTCACGGGCCAGTGGCCGTTGGCGGTCGGCGGCGACCGTGTCGAGCTGACGGCCAACCTCTCCTATCTCTTCGAGTACAGCCGCAAGATCAGCCCGACCGCCCCGTCGACCGACTTCGTCGACCTGGCGGGCTTTCCCATCGACCTGCGGGCGGTCGTCGGCGCGTCCTGGACCCACGGACCGTTCACGACCAGCCTCTCGCTGCGCTACGCCGACGACTACGAGGCCTCGTCCGGAGCCCGCATCGGCTCGTGGACCACGGCCGACGCCCAGCTGCGCTGGACCTCGCCGTCGCGCGACGGGTTCCTGAGCGATCTGTCGGCGGGCCTGGTGGTGCAGAACCTGCTGGGGACCAAGCCACCGTTCTACGACTCGCCCGACGGCGTCGGCTACGACCCCACCAACGCCGACGTTCTCGGGCGCACGGTGGCCATCCAGCTCAGCAAGCGCTGGTGACCGCCTAGCCGAGGGGCGCGCCGAGGCGCGCCCCTCGGCCTCCTTCCTCCATCAAGGCAAATTGTCATGCGACTGCTCCTGCGGTGCGCGGCGCTGTGCTGCGCGTTCATCGCCCTGGCCGCCCAGGCGCGGCCCTTCACCGCCGACGACCTCCTGAAGGTCGACCGCCGCGCCAGTCTCGGCATCTCGCCGGACGGACGCTGGCTGGTCCTGTCGGTGACCCGCGGCCAGGCCTATGCGCCCCGCTTCGACTACGACGCGGTCTATCCCTACGCCGCGCGCCGCCTCTATCGCGTCGACCTGACCCGCCCCGGCGAGGCCACGCCCCTGCTGGCCCAGGACGACGCGGCCGGCTACACGGCCGGGGCCTTTTCGCCGGACGGGCGGCGACTGCTGGTCAACCGGCTGCGCGAGCACCAATGGGAAGCCGGCGTGGTCGAGATCGCCACGGGCCAGGTGCGCTGGCTGGGGGTAGGCGTGGACCTCCCCCTCTTCGGCCGCACCGCGCAGTGGCGCTCCAACCACCAGATCGTGGCGATCGTCGCGCCTCCGCAAGATCCGCACTTCCTGCTTCGGCGCGGCTGGCAACGCGCACCGTTCACCGCCGCGGCCCGGGCGGTCACGGCCGTCGACGGCGGCCCCAGCGTGCTGGCGATCGGCAGCGGCCGGTTCCTCGATCGTGGGGCGGAAGGCCCGCGCAAGACCCTGGCGCGGATCGACGTCGAGACCGGGGCCGTCACGCCGCTGGCGACCGGCGACTTCCTGGATCTGGAGCTCTCGTCGAGCGGCCGGTTCGTGGCCGCCTTCCGGTCCGGGACGGACGTGCAGCCCCATGGGAACGAGGCGATCCGCGGTGGGACGATGGCCCGCCGCCGCGACCTCGTCGTCGCCGACCTCGACGCCGGCCGCGTCCTGCCCGGCTGCGGCGACTGCATGCTCTCGCCCTTCCTGATGGCCTGGGCCCCGGGATCCGATCGCCTGCTCGTCTATGTGCGCCGCGGCGCCGCGTCGGCGCCGGCCGGACAGCTGGCCGTCATCACCCCGAGGCGGGGCGGCCTGGATGTGGAGAGCCTCGACCAGGTCCAGGCGGCGCCGGAAAGCACCTATGAAGGCTTCGAGATCATCCAGGCCGGCTGGGTCGGCGAGGCGCCGGCGGTCCTGGGTCGCCGAAGCCAGGACCCCGACACCGCGCCCGCCGCCTGGCTGCGGATCGGCAAGGCCGGGGTCACCCCGCTGTTGCCGGCCGGGACGACGGCGCCGAGCAAGATCGTCGCCGACGCCCGGGGCCGCCTGCTGGTGGCGGGCTCCGGGACGGTCCTGCGGTTGGGGGCGGGACAGGCCGGCAAGCTCAACGACGCCGCGCCGCTCCCGGCGACGCCGCTGGGCGACAGCGGCCGCCCCACGCTGGCCAAGCTCGTCCAGGGCGAGACGATCCTGGTACGCCACGGCCGGCGCCTGGTGCGCCTCGACGCCACGGGCGACCACGACCTCGGGCCGGCCGGCGAGCAGACGATCCTCGCCGGTCCGACGGGCGTCGCGGTCTCGGCCGAACGCGACGATCACGGCGTCGAGACCATCCGCGTGCAGGCCGGCGGAACGGCCACCGACGTCCTGACGCTCAATCCGCAGCTGGCCGCGGTGACGTTCGGCCAGATGCGCCCGGTCACCCACAAGGGTCCCGACGGCGAGACCCTGACCAGCTGGGTGGTCCTGCCGCCGGGCTGGCGCGCCGACCACCCGCCGCCGCTGGTCGTCCTGCCTTATCCCGGCGGCCCGCTCCATTCGCCGACCTCGCCGCCGACCGACGCCCGGCCCGGCTCACCCCTGACCAACGTCTCGGCCCAGGTCTTGGCCGGACACGGCTATGCGGTGCTCTATCCGAGCCTGCCGCGCGGGCGATATCCCGACGCGCCGGCCGAGGGCTTGGCCAACCAGATCCTGTCGGTGGTCGACGCGGTCGGGGCGGCGGGCCTGGCCGACACGCGGCGCGTGGCGCTGTGGGGCCACAGCTTCGGCGGCCATGCGGTGCTCGCCGCCGCGACCCAGTCGGACCGCTTCAAGGCCATCGTCTGCACCTCGGGCATCGCCGACCTGGCCAGCGCCTGGGGAACCTATGTGATCCAGACCACGCCCGACGAAGGTCTCTTCTTCACGCCGCGCGGCAGCTACATCGAGACCGGGCAGATGCGGGTCGGCGGACCGCCCTGGGCGGTCCCCGACCGCTACGTCGCCAACAGCCCGCTGTTCCACGCCGACAAGATCACCGCGCCGGTCCTGCTCGCCTACGGGGACCTGGACGAATACAGCGACGGCCAGGGCGGGGAGATGTTCGCGGCCCTTTATCGCCAGGGCAAGGACGCCCGGCTGCTGACCTTCTTCGGCGAAGGTCACGTGATCACCGCGCCGGGCAATGTCCGCCGGCTCTATGCGGAGGTCCTAGGCTGGCTCGACCAGGCGCTCGGCGAGGGGCGCCCGGCCGAGGCGCGCCAGGCGCCGGCTCCATGAGCGGGCCCACTGTTCGAGCATGACCATGTCGAGCACCTCGCGATAGGGCCCCTTCCAGATCAAGGTCTCCGGGGTCAGCAGGGCGTCGAGCTTGTCGGGGTCGACCAGGCCGGCCCCGACCAGCGCCCCGTCGAGCAGCAGGCCGCGCACCGCGTCCAGGTCCTCGGCGATCGCCCGGCCGTAGTGCCGACCCAGGTCGCCCTTGGATCGGCGTGCGAAGACCTCGGGGGCCAGGCGCTCGCGGAACGCCTGGCGGGCCATGGCGCGGTCGTCGCCGCCATGGGTCAGCGCCCGGGCCGAGAGGCTCAGGCACGTCTCCATGACCGGCTGGGACAGCAGCGGATTGACGATCTGGGCCTGCCGGCCGCGCGCGGTCCGGCCGGTGACCAGCAGCTGGTGGGCCAGGTGCATCATCTGCCGGCGCTTGGCCGGCGCCACGCCGCGGCCGCCGGCCATCCACGGGTGCGGCGGATCACGCCGGCCCGGCGCGCGGGCCGCGTCGATCAGATGGCCGGTCGCGCTGCGATAGGGCCGCGGCTCGGGCTTGAAGCGCGACACCTGGGCCGCGCGCCAGACCGACCAGACGGAACGGCGGGCGTGGCGCGCGATCTCCAGGGCCGGCCCCAGGTCCAGGCGCCAGGGCTGGTTCCAGTAGTCGTCGGCGGCCAGCAGCGGACTTCCGCCTTGCATGAAAACCGTATCCCCGCCCAGCCCGCTGAAGATCTGCGTCGCGCCCAGACGCCGGCAGCGCTCGGCCAGGTCCTGGTCGTAGTGGGCGTCGGCGCTGGCCACGCTCGGCCGGATCCCGTCGGCCGCCGCGGCCCGGCCGTCCAGCTTCAGGCCGAAGCTGGCCTTGGGAACCTCGCTGAGGTCGAGGCCCAGATGGCGCGCCGTCGCCCGGGCATAGCGCCGCTCGTCCGCCCCGGCGTCGTCGACGAAATAGTGGATCCACGCGGCGACCTCGAGTGACGGGACCCGCACCAGGGCGCTGGCGACGATTGAGGAGTCGAGGCCGCCCGACACCTCGGCGACCGCGCGTCCGCCGGGCCGGGCCAAGTGCGAGACGGCCACATCGACGGCGTCGACCAGGCCGGCGCGGGTCTCGGCGGTGTCGGGCAGGCTCCGCCGCGCGAAGTCGGCGGGCCGCCAGATCGGGATTTCGGGACCGCCGTCCAGAGGCCGCAGCGCGCCGGGCGTGGCCGTCGTCACGCCGGCCAGAGGGCAGGCGCCAGCCAGGGCGATCGGATCGGCTAGGGCCGCGCCGATCCGCCGCCAGTCGATCGCCAGGTCGGCGGGGGGAGCGGCTTCGAGCAGGCCGGGAAGGTCCGAGGCGACGATGGCGAGCCCGTCGCAGGTCCAGGCCAGGGCTTCGAGCCCCCCGGACGGGTCCCGGAACACCGCCGTCGCCGCGCCGCCGGGGTCTCGGAAGACCGCCGCGTATCGTCCCCAGACCGCCGCGCACAGAGCCTCGGCGCAGGCGACCGGATGGGGCCGCCAGGCCGGTTCGGCCGCGCCGAAGAGCCTGCCGACGATCAGGCCGTCCTGGCCCGGCGAGACGAACAGCGCGGGGGCGTCCGTCGCCGGGGCCCAGACCTCGAGGCCGGGCTGCTCGCCGGCTATCGTCCAGGCCATGGCCGCCAGCGTCCGACGGGCCGCCGCCAGCGGCCGGTCCGCCGCGGGATCGCCGGGACGCCAGGTGAGGACCGCATAGTCGTCCATGGCTACACCGCGAAGATCGGCGTGAAGGGACGGACGTGGTCGAGCGTGTCGTCGAGCACCACGTCGTCGGCCTGCAGCCAGCAATGGGCTTCGAACGGCCAGGTCCGCACGCCGAACACCCAGCGCGCATCCAGGCCTCGCCGCCGCAGGAAGGCCAGCAGCAGGAACGACCGGTAGAGGCACACGCCCTGGAACGGCGCCCAGGGCAGGAGCCGGCGGAACGCCTGGACCTGGTCGGTCAGGGCCGGGGTGAGCCGGACGGGCGCGGCCGCCGCGCGAGGCCTTTGGGCATAGGCGACGAGATAGGGAAAGGCCCGGCCGTAGTAGTGGCGCAGCAGGGCGGCGAAGACGGCAAGGCCGTCGGCCAGGTCGCGCGGGCCGATCGCTCGGCCGGCGTCGGTCGGCAGGTCGGCGCGCGGGGCCGCCGGCCACGACACCGGCCGTTGGGCGCCGCCGCCGAGCAGGCCCAGCGCCGCGGCGTCCTCGGCGAGGTCCGGGTCGAGGATCCTGGCCGGCCCGGCCGGCGGAAGCTCGAAGGCCTGGGCCGCGTCGGCCAGGCAGAGATATTCACCGCGGCCGACGTCGAGCAGGACGATGTCCTGCCCCACCCGGGCGGCGTGAACGTCGGGACGCAAGTGCATGGACGTTTCCAGGAAGAGGGGCGGCGGCGGGGCCGCCGCCCGCGTTCGTCAGCCTTGCGGCTCCATCGGCTGGGCCAGCCAGTCGACGCCGTGGTCCCCACCCCCATGGGTCAGGCGCTTGGCGTCGCCGAGCTTGACGAAACGGACTTTGCGGATCGCCGACATGGCGTTCCTCCTTGGACCGGGCCGGGCCATCGCCCGGCGGTTGGGCGGATCGGGCGCCGCCGCGGGGCGACGCCCGGCGAGATCAGCCGACGTCCTTGCCGGGCAGGGTGTTGATCTCGAAGTTCTGGTCGCCCTGGCCCTGGGTCAGGACCTTGGCGTCGCCGAGGCGAACCAGGCGGAACTTGCGGGTCTTGGTCATCACGCGCTCCTCTCGATGTATGCCGCGTCATTGCGGCGTGAGCATCGAGCGCCGCACCACCCTGCATTGGCAGTATATTGCACCTATAACGACGATATATTCGAATACGCGCGCATTGCGCGAACGATCTCCCCAGCCCGGCCTTGCCGGCCGCGGTGATGACGGACGATCACCTCGACCAGGACGCTCGCCCCGCGCGCCATCGCCTCGGCCAGCTCCGCCCACTCCGCGGTCGCATCGAACAGGGCCGCCTCGGCGCGGGTCGCGCCGATCAGGCGCTCGAAGACGATGCGGCAGGCGTCCATGAGCACGCGGTTGCCCGCCCCGGCGACCAGCCGCTCATAGGCCTGCTGCGCGGGGGCGAGCCCGGACTGGCCGGAGCCGATCTCCCGAAGGATCGCGGCCAGGTCGTCGAGGCTGGCGTCCGCGGCGGCTTCGACCAGGTAGAGCCGCCGCAATCCATAGAGTTCGACGAGGTCGGCGACGTCGAGGCGCTTGGCGAAATAGCCGCGCCCGCGCCGGTCCTCGATCAGGCCCTCGCCGGCCAGGCGCGACAGGGCCTCGCGGACCGGCGTGGCGCTCAGGCCCAGCTCCTGGGCCAGGTCGGTGATCGTCAGGGGTTCGCCCAGGATCAGGCGCCCGCCGCCGAGGCGCACGCGCAGGGTGTCCAAGGCTAGGCTGAACGGATCCTTGGGCTTGCCGGGGGAAGCATGTCTCAAGCGAAACTCCAGGGCCGCGAGCGCACGCTGGATTACATTTCGGCACGCCACAATACACGATTAGTCGCACGCGCGTCACAATTCAACTAGAAGATATGGAATTCTAGTCTCTATATACGCACAATATGTGCGCCTATACGCAGAGAATTTGCGCCTCTTGATTTAGCTTTACTAAGGAACGACATAACCCCGTCGCCAATGCCGTCGCGCACGCGGTCGCGCGGCTGTCGAGATGCGCGCTGTCGTGCGCGCGTTGACCGCGACCACCAAGACGGCAAACACTGCCACCCCAGGTAGAGGCTTTGTATGCGTGAGTTGGATGAGCGGTAAGGATCGGAGCGCGAAGAAACGAGGTCAGCTGCTGTCCGACGCCCTGAGGGCGGTCCGCGGCATCCGCAAGGCCAAAACCCAGGATCTCGCCCAGGCGCTCGGCCTTTCCGTGCGCGGCTACCAGAACTTCGAGTCCGGTGGCGGACACCTCAACATCGACCACGTGCTCAATTTCGGCGCGGCCATCGACTGCGACCCATTCGGGGTCCTGGCCTCGGTGCAGATCGGCCGGCCCGAGTTCGCCGCCTATGTCGCGCAGAACAAGGCGATGATCGCCTGGCTGGTCGCCCTGCAGGAGTTCGTCGAGAGCACGGGCGATGCGATCAGCCTGCTGGAGACCAGCACCCTGCTGTCGGCCTACCGCACGATGTTCAAGGACCTGTCGGCCCAGGCCCTGGCCGCCAAGGCCGACACCGACGCGTGGCTCGCCCAAAACGCCGTACGCCTGGACCTGCCCAAGCCGCCCGACGACGAGACGTCATAGGCCGGGCCCTCGCCCGCGACCCGGGGTCCAGTCGAGGCCGCCGCCCGGCACGGCGCGTCCCATGACGGCCCGGCCCAGATGAGGCTCCAGGCTCGGCCGCCAGGGAACCAGCTGGAAGCCAAGGCCGTCGTCGATCATCGCGAACCGGCCCGAGGCCAGGTCCAGGCGCCGGCGGTAGACGCCGCCGACCGGCGCGGCCGGGTCCGCCGCCCTGACCGGCTTGCCGGTCTCGGCGGCCAGCCGCGCCCCGGCCGCCTCCAGCTCCTGGTCGCGAAGCTTCGCCAGCATCGCCGGCGCGAACGTCACGCGCCCGCCCTTGCGATGGGCCAGGCCGCGCTCGACCAGCACCGCGACCCGCCGCTCGGCTGCTGCGGCCGCCTCGCCGCCAAAGCCGGCGCCCTGGCCCAGCCCGCGCCAGCGCCGGCGCACCAGCTGATGGTCGAGCCAGGTGGCGCCGCGAGCGTTGACCTGGCCCTCGATGGAAAGATCGCTGCGCACCGCCAGGCTGCGGGAGACACGCCCATCGCGTCCCTGGAGCGCCAGCAGCTCGACCACGCTGCCCGGCCGCGCGTCGCTCGTCTCCTCGAGATCGGCGAACGATAGGTGATGCTGGCGGCCGTCGAGGCCATCGACGATGGCGTAGGCGGCGCCGGACAGCTCGTCGCGCAGGCCCCGTTCCACCAGGCGGCCGATCACCGGAGCGGTCGAAGCCTCCTCGTGCAGCACGGCCCGCGCGGGATCCATCGCCCGTCCCTCGCGAGCCATGGCCCGGTGCAGGGTCTTGATGATGTCGCCTCGGATCGACAGGTCCTTTAGGCGCACCTCCAGGTCTCGATCGAGCCGCCAGCGCCCTGGGCCGATCGGCTGGGCCAGGCCGAGCGCCTCCAAATGCGCGGCGCGTCCGAGGAGCCTTCTCGGCGCCGGGCCGCCGGCGTCGCCGCCTGGACGAAGGTCGACGACCCCGTCGCCGAGCCCGGCGCGCCGGCGCAGGTCTCGGTCCAGGTCCGTCCAGCGATCCGCGCCGACCTCCGCGTCCAGGGCCGCCTCGATCTCCCGCGCGCTGCGGGGTCCCAGCTCCAGGGTGACCAGATCCTGGGCCCGGTCGCGCAGGCCCTGGTAGATGTAGGGACCGGCGATCACCAGGTCGCGGCCGTCGTCGGCGCGGCCGCGGACCAGGACATGGACGTGCGGGTTGTCGGTGTTCCAGTGATCGACCGCCACCCAGTCCAGTCGCGTGCCCAGGTCACGCTCGGCCCGCCCCATCAGCTCGCGCGTGAAGGCGCGCAGATCGGCCATCTCCCCGGCGTCCTCGGGCGAGACGATGAACCGGAAATGGTGGCGGTCGTCGTCGCAGCGCTCTGCGAAGGCGGCGACGTCGGCCTGCTCGGATCCGGCGTCGAACATCCGCGCCGGCGCCCCGTCGCGGGTCACGCCTTCGCGCTCGAGATAGCGGATGTGGCGCGCGAGCGGCGCGGCGCGATAGCGCGCCCCGGCGTGGCGGACGATGCGCGCCTTGACCACGACGCGCCGCCGACCGGCGCCGTCGCGCGAGGCCGCGCCCAGCCCGCGGCCGCGTCCGGCCTTGGCGCGGCCGGCCCCACCCCGGCGGCGGCCGGCCCCTGGATCACAAGCCCGCTGCGTGGCGCGCCGGACCTGACCCAGGAAGCCGCCGGCCGCGCGGCCCTCGCCCTGGCCGCCGACGCGGCCGGGCCGCAGCAGGAAATCGTCCTCGAACTCGCTCATGGCGTCCACGCAAGCCGCCGACGGCGCTCGAAGCCTTGAAATCCTTGGCCTTCAGGCCAAAGCGCCCGCGCCGCCCCCGCGGCGACGGCGCGCCGACCCCAAGCCCCGCAAGGGATGGCGACCGGACCGACGGCGGTCGTTTTATCTGGCCATCGCCCATCGACCCGCCAGCCTTCGTCGCAATGCGCCCTGCCGATCCGCCCGATCATCGCCCCACCGCCTCCGCCCATCTCGGTGCGAACAGGCCTTCGGCCTCGACCGGGGCGCCCAGGCCGCGCGGCCAGGCCGAGGCGAACACGCCGGCCTGGCGCCAATCGACCGGAGCCGGCTGCCCGCTCCACGACCTCAGCCGCGCGACATAGGCCCTGGTCTCGGCTGGCAGGGGCCTGCCCGCCAGGCTCTGCTCGTAGCGGCCGGGCCCGGCGTTGTAGGCGGCCAGGAACCCCTCGGCGCCGTACCGGTCCCGCAGCCACCGCAGATAGGCCGCGCCGGCCACGATGTTGTCGTGGGGATCGAAGGGATCGTCGCCCAGGGACAGCTGGGCCCGCCAGGCGCGCCAGGTGCCGGGCATCAGTTGCATCAGGCCCATGGCGCCGGCCCGCGACACGGCCGAAGGATCGCCCGCGCTCTCGACCTGGAGCACGGTCCACAGCAGGTCGGCCGGCAAGCCGTAGCGCGCCGCCGCAGTCTCCACCTGCGCCCGGTAGGCGTTGCGGTCCTGCGCCCGGCCCGGTTCGGGCCACAGCACGAGGACGGCGATCGCCGCCACGACGCCGGCCGACCGCCCGATGGCCGACCCGCTCACGGCCGGCTCCGCGACGGCTTGGGGATCCACACGGGGCGGGCCCGGGCGATCACCGCGCTCGTCGGCAGGACTCCGAAGTAGCGTCCGTCGTAGCTGCCCGGCGCGGGACTGAGAACGAAGAGATCGTCGTCGTCCAGGCGCCGGCACCCGCTCCAGCCCGGCAGGGATCTACCGAGGCCGTCGCGCGCGCGGGCGATCGCCACCGTGGCGCCGTCGATCGAGACCACCCCGCCCCAGCGGCAGACCACTTGCCCGGCCTGCGCCGCCACCGGCTTGAGCAGCGGCACGCCGGGCGGCAACAAGCCTTGGTCGGCCAGGCGCGCGGCCAGCGGCCCGGGCGGGTCGATCGCCACTAGGTCGCCGCGCCGAAGGCCCGTCGGCGGCGTCAGGGCGTAGAGGCCCACCGGGACGCTGGCGGTGGCGTTCCACATCCAGCGCGGCGGCGACGGCGGGCGGGCCAGGAGCAGGCAGGCCGTCCCGCTGGCCACCAGCGCAAGGACCCGCCTCATGACTGCAGCCTGCGGCGGAGCCGCCAGGCGCGATGCCGCACCTGATCATAGGCGCGCGGCGGCAATCCTGCGGCGATGCGGTTATGGACGTGGCGCCAATAGTCGGGCGCGATGGCGTGCGGCGAGAAACCCGCCGCCTCGACCGCATCGATGGCCTCCAACCCGCGCCGGACCCGGGTCCAGCCTTCGAAGGCGGCGAGCAGGACCGCGCCGGGCGCTACGCCCGGCCGGGTCGTGATCGCCGCTCCCGGCGACGCGGCGACCAGGATGTCGAGGGCCGACCGGGTCGTGCCGTAGTCGCCGCCCTGCCAGCGCACGACGGCCAGCAGCGCCCCGGGCGCGAACCAGGCGGTGCGCCAGCGACGGTCGTGGACGACCTCCTCGACCGGACGACCAAAGCGCAGCCAGTGCTCGACCTGGCCTTGCCGCCAGACGAGATCCACGGAAGTCCGTGGATTCGCATCGCCGTAGGTCAGGGCGCGGGTCACGCCTGGGTCTCCGGAAACTCGCGATCGAACAGGTCGCGGACCATGTCGGCCACGGTCTGGCCGCGGCCGAAGGCGGCGATCTTGATGCGGGCCCGGCAGGCGGGCGTGACGTCGATCGTCAGGCGGGCGGTGAAGCGCGTGGCGACCGGCGCGGCGGCAGGGGCGGCCTTGACCCAGGCGTCGACGGCCGCGGGCCGCGCGGCGAAGGGCTTGTCGCTCACGGCAGAAGGCCTTCGATCTCGGCGGCCAGGCCCGCGATCTCGCGGGCGGCCGCGCCCAGCGGCGCCAGTTCGGCGGCCAGGCGCCCCTCGCGCGCGGCCTGGGCGAAGATTACCCGCTGGCCGACCTGCTGGCGCAGCACGCCCGGCTCGGGGCCGGCCAGGGCCAGGGCGGTCTCGCGGGCGATGACGGTGCGCGCCGGGCAGCGATTGAGGACGAAGCGCGCCTTCAGGTCCGGGCGATAAAGCCGCGCCTCCTCGACCAGTCGCAGCATCTCCTCGGACGCCCAGCCGTCGAGCGGCGAAGGCTGGACCGGGGCCAGGACGAGGTCGGCGGCCAGCAGGGCCGAACGCATCAGCGCCGCGACCCGGGGCGGGCCGTCGATGACCAGGTGGTCGTGGCCGCGCGCCAGCTCCGGGGCCTCGCGGTGCAGGGTGTCGCGCGGCAGGCCCACGACCCCGAAGATGCGCGCCAGCCCCGCGTGGGCCCGCGCCTGGGCCCAGTCCAGGGCCGAGGCTTGCGGATCGGCGTCGACCAGCACGACGCGCCGGCCTTGCGCCGCCCAGCGTCCGGCCAGGTTCAGGGCCAGGGTGGTCTTGCCCACGCCGCCCTTCTGGTTGAGGAGGGCGACGATCATCGGCGCCCCGCCCGCGCCGGCCGGCGCTCGCGCGCGGCGCCGGACCAGGCCAGGCCGTCCACAGGCCCGCCCTCCTGAAAGTTAGAGTCAGGGTTAGAGTCTAGGTTACGGCCGGCGTAAGCCCCGGACGGCGCTGGCCTTATGGCTTCACCGTGCGCCTGATCGCCCGATAGCGCCGCGCCCGATGGCCCGATAGGGCGTGCGCCCGATCGCCCGAGCCCATCCACAGTCTCGCCCCCCGGTCCGGCGGCCGGCGACAGGACGATCTCGGCGACCAGGGGCAGGATCCGCAGCCGCTCGCGGCCGGCCTGCCAGTCGAGCGACAGGCGGTAGCCGGGCAGGGGCTGGCGCGAGACGATGCGACGGACGTCCAGCGCGAAATCGGAGGCGCGCGCCAAGCTGCCGGACTTGTGGTGCAGGTGAGCCATCTCGAACAGCCAGCCCCCGGGCTGGCGGCCGGCGTGCTTGCGCGCCACTCGGTAGAGCCAGCGCTCGATACCGCCCGACAGGCGGAAGTAGAGGGGGTCGATGGACAGCACGAGCGAGCGGTCGACGACGCCGCGATAGAACCAGTCGGGCAGGATGATCTCCACGCCCTCGACCCGGCCGTCGCGGAGGGACCGTTCCTCCCATTCGTTGATCCAGGAGAACTGGTGGCGGCGCCAGTGCTCGCCCTGGCGGATCGACGTGGCCACCACGGTCGACTGCAGGCGCACCAGCGCGGCCTTGAACCGGCGATAGTCGGTCGCGCCGGTTTCGCGTCCGATGGCGGTCAGCAGCTGGTAGGGGGTGAAGCGCAGGCGTCGGGAGGTGCGTAGGCCGTGATCCTCGGCCTCGACGATCTGGGAAGCGGCCCAGATCAGGAGGTCGGCGTCCCAGATCGTGGCCATGCCGTGCTCGGCCAGACCGTGGACCTGCACCTCGACGGCGCCGGCCCGATAGAGGATGGGCCGGGTGCGCCGGGACTTCGACAGCGAGAAGAAGGGACGCTCCATCAGGTCGCGCTGGTCGCGGGGACTGGCGTCGCCGGCGGCGATGACGAACGGGTCGAGCCGCTCGGCCTCCCCAGCCGCGAAGGCGGGCTTGCGGGCCATGGTCAAGCCAGACCCGCCGCGTTGGGGCGGGCCATCGCGTCGTGGCGCTTGGCCGGCAGGACCGCGCCGGCGCCCGGGTCGCTGGTCGAGACCTGGGCGCCACGATCGGCCCAAGCCTGCAGGTCCTCCATGGCGTAGACGACGCGGCCGCCGAGCTTTCGGTAAGCCGGACCGGTGCCGTAGGTCCGGTGCTTTTCGAGGGTGCGGTGGGACAGGCCGAGATAGGCGGCGGCTTGCTGCGTGCGCACGAAGCGTGGCGCACCGGCGATCGGCGTGGCGGACATGCGAGGTCTCCAGGGTCTGCCAGCGCCCGCCGGGATGGCGGGGCGAGGACCTGGAGAGCCTGGCGAAGGCGCGCCATGGAGGCGGAGTGCGAAGACCGGCGCGCCAAAAATGCACCCCGGCCGGTCTAGCGCGCGGACGGATCGCGGTGCGCGAAGGCCGGCATGGAAAGGCGGCTAGGGCTGCGTCATGGCCTCCACGATCTCGAGCAGTCTCGAGGGCGAGTATGGCTTTTCAAGAAAGCGGCCGTTCAACGGAACGTCGGCCTGGGCCACGCTCGCCGCGCCGGAGGTGATGAGAACCGGAAGCGCCGGCGTTCGCAAGGCGACGAGACGAGCAAGGCCCAGGCCGTTGATCTCGCCTGGCATGTCGACGTCGGTGAAGATCAGCGCGATATCCGGGCGGGCATCGAGCAGGGTGAGCGCTTCGCCCGCGCCGACCGCCTCAAGGACGTCATAGCCACCGTCCTTGAGGATGTCGCAGGCCAGCATGCGAACCAGGACATCGTCCTCGACGACGAGCACCGCCAGCGGCGTTGCGGCGAGCGACGCCTCGGCGGACGGGGGTGCGGCCTCATCGCTCTCGTCGACCATCAAAACGCCCCTAGCCCCGTCCGCGCGCCAAAACGCCAATGCGTCGGATAGCCGACTCAATTCGAGCTGCGGATTTTAGTTGCTTCAATAGCGACGCTTCAGAGCGGGTGTCTCCGAATAGACACGGCGGCCTGATCGCGCTGGCTGGCCGTCGCGCTTCGGACAGGCCCGCTCATCGACCGGGAGAGGCGACACGCGAAGCCCGGCGCCTCGCCAACGCGACGAAATGCGGAGGGTCGGCCATCTTGGGCAACCGTCACCGGAGCCTGGCGTTCTTCTGCCCCTAGCAAATGCCGACGCTGGCGGGAGAGAGCTCTTGAATGACGCGACCCCACCCGACCAAGGCCCGGTCGATCGCCGCGACCTGGTGTTCATCGCCGTCGATCGCACGCGCACGCCGATGGTGATCTGCGACCCTCGGCAAGCCGACAATCCGATCATCCTGGCCAACCCGGCCTTTCTGGACCTGACGGGCTATTCGGAAACAGACGTCATCGGCCGTAATTGCCGTTTCCTGCAGGGTCCCGACACCGACCGCGCGGCGATCCAGGCCCTCGGGGAGGCCGTCCGCGAGGGGCGCGAGACCGAGATAGAAATCCTCAACTACCGCAAGGACGGCTCGACGTTCTGGAACCGGATCAACCTCAGTCCCGTCCAAGATGACACCGGCGCGTTGCTCTACTACTTCGGGTCCCAGGTCGACGTCACCCAGCACCATCTGAGCCGGGCCAGCCAGGCCGAGGATGTTCGAATCCTGCTGCGTGAAATCGATCATCGGGCGATGAACGCCCTGGCGGTCGTCGAGGGCATCGTGCGCCTGAGCCGCGCGCAAGACATCAAGCAATACGCCGCCGCGATTCAGCAGCGGGTGCAGGCCCTGGCCAGGGCGCACGCGTTCCTGGCCGAGGGCCGCTGGCAGGCCGCGCGCGTGGACGATCTTCTCCGCCTCCATATCGCTCCCCAGGACCTGCATCGCGCCACCTTGGACGGGCCGGACCTGCGGGTCGGCGCAACCCTGGTCCAACCCCTAGCGCTGGTGCTGCACGAAATGGTCGCCAACGCCAGAACCCACGGCTGCCTCTCGGCGTCGACGGGCGGCCTGGCCTTGCGGTGGTCGCCCTACAACGGTGGTCTCGGCTTTCAGCTGGCCTGGGAGGAGACCGGCGGGCCGCCGCCGCGCCCGCGCCGCATACAAGGGTTCGGCTCGGCGATGATCACCGCGATCATCGAGCGGCAGTTGCGAGGTCAGGCACGGCTAGACTGGTCGCAAGCCGGTCTTTGCGCCGAGTTCACCGTTCCGGACATGACCGGCGATCCCAAGCCGTTCCAGCTGACCGCCGGCGCCTGACGCCGTTGGACCTGACGCGTGGGCGCATCGCGGCCCGATCGTGATCCGCCGGCGCGAGGTCTCAGCGCAGGAGCGCCAGATAGCCGCCCGCCGCCATGCCCATGGCGTCACGCACCAGCCGCATGGTCGCGTCCCTGAGCGACGAGGTCTTCCAGGGCTCGGCCTCGACGCGCCCCTCGCCGTAAAGGCCGGCGGCGATCTGGCGATAGGAGGCGGCCTCACGCCGGGCATCGAAGGCGCGAAGCATGGTCTTCAGCCGGCCTCGACGCGGGGGCGTCAGGGGTTCGTCCGGCGCCTGGCCGCCGAGGATCCGCCAAAGCCGCGACAAGGCGGCCAGCCGCGCGGGCAGCGCGCCGTCCAGGGGGATGATCGCGGCGAGCGGCTCGCCTGGCGTCGGCGGGAAACCCGGCCGGAAGGTCAGGCGGACGGCGCCGGGGCCGGGGCCCTCGACCCAGTCGATCGCGCCTGGAGACGGCCGGTTCAGCGCGGGCGCCGGCGGCGCGTGAGCGGGCCAGGCGGCGGATTCGACGACCAGCAGTCCAAGATCGTGTTCGGGGCGCCAGCGCACCGGCGCGACGCGGGCGTCAAGCGAAGGATCGACCGGGAAATCGCAGCCCCCAGCGCGCGACGCCGTCGCCGTCCTCATCTTCGGATCGCGTCGCCTGGAAGTCGCGCTGGTAGTCGGGGTTGCGGCGAAGATATTCCCAGGCCAGGTCGGCGGCTGGCAAATCGTCCAGATAGTCGTAGGCTTCAGCGGACCGCCACGAAGACGCGTCTGGCGACATGCTCTACTCCGGCTCGTTCGCTCCCTGATTGAGCGTTCACCGGTTTTTCCGGTCGTCGCGGAGACCGGGAAGCCGCGGCGGCGCCGACACCCGATGCCGCCTTGGCATCACCCTCACGAGCCCTTCGCGGCGAGACCCCGATAGCCCGAGCGCGACATCCAACGCGCGCGTTCGAGATGGGCGTCGTGGACGGCCTTGGCGCGGACAGGATCGCGCTCGACGTCCAGGGCCAGGATCACGGCCGCCGCCTCGCACCAGTCGGCGCCGGCGGCGGCGGCGTCCAGCAAGCGCAGATAGGCCTGCAGGAAGGCGCGATCATAGCCGGTGACTTGCTCGCCGGGCGGCGGGCAATCGCGCAGTTCGTGGTCGCTCATCGGCCCGTCCCCCCTCGGCGGCAGGCGGCGAGCCTAGTGGAATTCGGCGACGAAGGGACGTCGCCGGGATCGCATCGGCCGATGCGCTGGCGGCATCAGCCTTCGGCAGGCGGCGGCGTGGGCTGGGGCGGCGCGTTGCGGGACCGCTCGTCGCGCTTGTCGTCCTCCGCGCGCCGGATCCAGATTAGCGACAGGGGCTCCTCCCTCGCCATCAGCCGCGCGTCGATCGGCTCGGCCCATGTCGGATCGTCCAGCCGAAGATTGAGCACCGCGCCGCTGGCCGGGTCGTTGGGCTTCCAGCCGGCGCCGCATTCGCTCTCGCCGACGAAGGCGCGGAACTCCGGCGCGCGCGCCGACACCTTCTCCACCCGCGTCAGCCGGACGGTGGCGTCGATCTGCAGGGTGGCCAGGCGGCCGACGAAACCGTCGCCGTCGCGCCGGAACAATCCGATCGTGGTCATGGTCTGTCCTTTCATGGAGGGGCTGGCGACGACGTCCGGGTTGGGGTGGGGGCGCCCGGGACGTCGTCGCTTCCGCCTGGGGCGGGGTCGGCCACGGTCAGGGGCGGCGGCCGACGGATCGACGATGTCGCCGCGCGGCCGGCCCCTCAAGCCCGCTCCGGCAGCGATCGGGCAAAGACAGGCGCTGGCGTGAAAACGGCGGTGCGGTCCGGTCGGAGCTCCAGGGAAGACGCCCGTCTGGCGCGTCCTTGACCAGCGCCCCCTGCCCGGCGCGTGTCGGAGACCTGGTCCTTGCCCCGTACCCCCTCGCCCCACCCCGTCGACGTCCATGTCGGAAACCGCCTTCGCGTGGCCCGCACGCTCAGGAACCTTGGCCAGCAGGCCGTCGGCGCGGCGGTCGGAGTCACGTTTCAGCAAATCCAGAAATACGAGAAAGGGACGAACCGTATTTCCGCATCGAAGCTGCACGAGCTGGCGGCGCAGATGAAGGTGGCGATCAGCTGGTTCTTCGAGGGGCTGCCCGGCCAGGCTCCGCAGGCTCCCGATCCTCAAACCGCCGCGCGCCAGGCGGCCGTCCATGACCTGATGGCGACGCGCGAGGGCGCGGAACTGGCCGTCAAGCTGGCGAGGCTTCCATCTCGCCAGCGCGCCCAGGTCCTGGCCCTGATCCGGGCCTTCGCCCAGGACGACCCTCGCAGCGAAATCGCCTGACGGTCGGCCGGCGGCGCGATGCCGCCGGCCGGGGCCTCAGCCCGCCGTGGCCAAGGGCGTCTCGCCCGCCAGCTCCTTGAGGAAGTCCACCGCCTTCTGGGCGTGGGCGGCGGCGCTGAAGATCGCCCGCTTGTCGCCCGACAGGACCTCCAGCCAGGAGCCGATATAGGCGGCGTGGTCGGCGCGCGGCCGAAGATCCACGCCCAGTTCGGCGCACAGGAAGGCCGCGCCCAGCTCGGCCACCAGTTCCTCGCGGGCATAGCCCGCGTCGCCGAAGCGCACGCGCCCGAAGTCGCGGTCCAAGCGCGTGGGATGGCGGGTCCAATGCACCGTCTCGTGGCCGCGCGTGGCGTAGTAGTCGTGGGCGCTGGCGAACGCCCCGAAGGCCGGCAGGCGGATGCGATCGGCCGCCGGCTCGTAGCAGGCCATGTCGCCGCCGTGGACCACCTGCGCCCCGACCGCGTCCAGGAACGCCTCGGCGCGGGCGATGCGCTCGCTTTCGGGCAGGATCGCCGGGACGGCCGTGAACCGCTCCGGCAGGCCGGCCACTTGCTCGACGTTGAAGACGGTGTAGGCCTTCAGGAAGGGGATCGAGCGTTCGACGTCCTCGCCCTTGTCGTTGGTCTCCTGCCGCGTGACGCGGTTGGCGTAGACGACGGTCGTTCCCTTCTCGCCCTTGCGCACGGCGCCGCCGAGCGAGAGGGCCTGCTGGAAGGTCATCCAGATCGGGGCGGCGTAGCCCCGCTCGACCGCCGTGCCCCAGAGGACCAGGGTGTTGATGCCGGAATAGGGCTCCAGGGTGTGGCGTAGCGGCCGGGAAACAGGGCCGGCGCCGTGCCCGGCGGTCCAGGGCTTGGTCCAGGGGGTCACGCCCTGGGCGAGGTCGGCGAGGATGTGGTTGGTGATGGTCGAATAGAGGTCTTGGCGGGTCGCGCCGTCCGGGCGCGAGGTCTCTTGGGCGCGCGACATGGCGGCCTCCTGATGGCGTTGGGGGAAAGGGCTCCCCGCCGGGCGGCGGCGGGGAGCGGTCGGCCGGGCCTTCAGGCCTCCGGTTCGGGCTGGCCTTCGGCTTCGGCCGGAACGTCGGCCTCGGCGTCGCGCTTGCGGGCCGGGCGGGTCCAGACGAGGTCGAAGCCTTCCTCGGCGGCGTAGAGCCGAGCGTTGACCGGGGCGAGGAAGCTGGGGTCGTCCAGATTGACCGACAGGAAGTCGACGCCCTTCTTGGAGGTGTGCTTCCAGGCCGCGCCGATTTCGGCGCCCTCGGCGAAGACCCGGTAGACGGGCTGCGACTTGGCCGGGTCGCCCTCGATGGACTTGAAGTCCACCTTGCGCACGTGGAGCCGCAGCGTGTGGATCGAGCCGGTGAAGCCGTCGGGCGTGGCCTTGAACGTGCCGATGCGAGCCATGGGGTAGTCCTTTCGCTTTCCTTCGGGCCGCGCCCATCGCGGCCTCGATGGCGCGCCGAAGACCGGGGTCGGACGGAGGACAGCAGGACGCTGCCAGCGGCCCCGCAGCGAAGCGGAGGACCGCCGGGCGCGGGTTTGTTGCCTCGCGAGGAAGGCGCCTGCGCCGGGGAAGAAACCCGCCCCCAAGGTTGCCGGCCGACGCCGCCTCGGTCCGGTTCAAGCCAGGAGAGGTCGCGACGGACGTCGGCCCGGTTCAGAGCGAACGGCCCTGCTCCATGCCGCCTTCGGCCGACCGAGGCCGCCCGGCGGCTTCATCCTCTCGACCCCGCGCGGGAGGCTTTGCGGGAAAAGGGGGACGCCAGCGCCATCAAGGCGATCCGGCCAAAGCGCACCTGGCGCTCCACCTTCGCCGGGGGCGCTTAAATCGGCGGCCGGGGCCACCTCCCGAAGGCCCGTCGAAAGCCTTCGGTCGATCTGGACGCCCCGGCTTCCTCGCCCCGGTCAACGCCCGGCTCTACGCCGCCGAGGACGGCTGCGACCTCGTCTGGGCCATCGGGACCCGCCAGCGTTGCGGAGGCCGACGTCCCGGCCGAAGCCGAAGGCCGGTTCGAACCGGGAGCCGAGACCCGGTCCGACCGCGCCCGCCGCCGCCCTGCGGGAAGCCCCTTCCCCGACGCCCACGGGGACCGTCCTGCCGCGCCCAGGCCGGGCCGCCCGGAGGGGCGACCCGGCCCGCCTTCTATTCGGCCGCCACCAACATCGTGACGGCCCCGTCTTGGGCGTCGCCCTCGACCTCGGCCTCGACGGACGGGTCGTCGCTCGGCCCGCCCTCCTCGTCCGCCGACGCCGTCACCGCCGGGCGGGTCCGCAGCAACCAGGGCAACCACCGGGCCTTGACGAGATCGGGCTGGGCCGCCGCGATCAGCTCGGCCTTCTTCAGGCCCGAGAGGCGCTGGGCCGTGTCGGGGGAGACGGCCTCGTCCACCGCCGCCAGCACGTGAGCCTTGGTGACGCGGGCGAGATAGCGATCCTCGGTGGCCGACCAGAAGGCCGTCATGTCGAGCCCGGTCACGGTGGCCAGGACGTCGGCGTGCGCCAGGGCCTGGCCACGACCGCCGAAGGCGCGCACGGCGTCCAGGCTGTTCGCGACACAGAAGGCCAGGAGGCTGGCGCGGCTGTCATGGTCCAGGCCGACGACGAAATCCCAGACCGCCTCCGGGTCTTCGGGAATTTGCTTGGCCCACTGGCCATGGCGCGTCTGCATCGCCTCATGGGCGGGACTGGTCTTCACCCCCTCGCCGTGCTCGGGCAGGAAGGTCGAGTCGACCTGGATGTCGAGGCACGAGGCCCGGCCGACGCCGTGGAACGTGCCCAGCACCAGGACGTGGGTGAGGGCGACCAGGGCCAGGTCCGGATCGTTGGACAGGGCCAACCGCAGGCCCGCCGTGCGGTGGGCGGTCAGCTCGGCGACGAGCTTGGCCGACAGCGGCGCGCGGGGATCGCCGTCCGCCTCCTCCGCGTCGGAGGGCGCCGGGACTTGCTCGGCGCCCATGTCGGCCTCGCCCTCATCAGCCTCGCCGTCGCCTTCCGGCTCGGGCTCGACCACCTCGTCCTCGGGCCGCACGAGGCCGCGTTCGATGCGCGGCTGACCGTCGTAGCCCAGGACGACCCAAACCCCGGCGCGGGCGAGGTCGGCCGGGTCGTAGGCCTCGGTCACGTCGTCGGCGAGTTCGGCGTCTAGGGTGGTCAGGCGCGCGGCGACCTCGGGCGGCAGGTCTTCGACCTCGCCCCATGCCTCATTCAGGGCTTGATGCTCCGCGCACCGGGCCAGACGCTCCGGCGAGGGCTCGACGGGCTTGGGCCAGACCCGCGCCAAGCCATGGCCGTGCGGGTAGTCCAGATGGGTCTCGACCCATTTCCAACCCTCGTCGGCCTTCAGGCCCGCCGCCATGTCGGCGAGCTTGGCGCCGACGAGCTGGTCGAGCAGGGCGACGTTGGAGAGGTAGCCGCCGCGATCCTCGGTGAAGAGATCGCGGATGAGCACCCCGCCCGCCGCGACATAGGCCTCCACGCCGACGAAGCGCACGCGACGGTCGTCGGCCTGCACGGTCTTCTCGGTCATGGCGCGACGAATGGCGGAGGGGTGGGCGTGCGGATAGGCCTCGAACACCTGCCGCTGGCGGTCATGATCCTCGCAGACGGTGAAGGCCATCAGCTGATCGAGGGTCAGCGCCTCTTCGCGGTAGCGGGTGATCAGGTCGGGGGCGGCGGCGGCGAGGCGAAGCCGCTGGCGCACCACGGCGGCGGTGACGCCGAAGCGCGCGGCGATCTCCTCGGCGCCTCGGCCCTGGCGTTCGGAGAGGTCGAAGAAGGCTTCGAACTCGTCGGCCGGATGAAGCGGGTTGCGGGAAATGTTCTCATCGAGGCTGACCTCCACCGCGTCGTTGGCCTCGTCCACCAGGCAGCGGATAAGGGCCGTCTTCGGAATCAACTTGCGCTTGGCCAGCAGGCGAAGGGCCAGGCGTCGTCCCTCCCCGGCCGTGACCAGGGCGTAGCCGGTCTCGCTGCCGTCGGGTCGGCGCTCGGGCTTGACCACCGGCAGGTGGATCAAGCCCTTGGCCAGGATCGAGGCGGCGCGCTGCTCGATCACCGCCTCGCTGTGGCCGCCCTTGCGGACGTTTTCCGGCGAGCGCTTGAGCTTGTTGAGGGGATAGGCGCGCTCCTCACCGGCGCGGATCGCGCCGGTCTCGGTAAGGACGAAGCCCTTTTCCACGGCGGCTTGACTGGACTGGGTCATGACGGGTCTCCCGTTGAGGGTTGGGGTCAGGCGCAAGGCGCGCCTGACCCCTGCCCGTCGGCGAGACCGGGGGGTGCAAACGGAGCGTCGGTTCGCGGGGAACCGCCTGCAGGGCGTCGAGCCCTGCGCGCGGGTCGCTGCTCTTCGTGCACGCCCGAAGGTGGGCGGAACCGATGCGAAGTGCGCCGGGGGGCAGCGCCCCCAAGCCACGCGGTCGCGCAGCGGCCGCCTCTTCGTAAAATGAAGACTGCAAGGAGCCCGCGCATGCGCGTGGCGGGAAGCGGCGCCGAGCGGGCGGCGGCGCCCCAAAGGCGCCCACCAGGCGTCGCGCCCGAGGGAGCGGCGAAAGCCGCGGGACCGAGCGTGACCGCCGGCCGCTCTCGAAACCCGGCGGAAGCCGAACGCGAAAGCGGACGGCGCGAGCCGCCCTGCGTCTGTTGGCCCGTTGACTCTCGCCGCCATCGGAATGAGAACATTTCAAGAACAATATGGAGCCGCCGATGCCTACCCCACGTGCTGGTCAGCGCGCGACCAATCGCGCCCCGAGGACGCCTCGGGTCTATCAGCGGACCATCGCCCGGCTCACCCGGATGGCGGTCGACGAGGGCTATGGAGCGGACCGGACCCGGCGGACGCTGCACTTCCTGCTCCACACCCATCGCGGCCTCAACAGCCCCGCCGACTATGTCGACCCAAAGAACGTCCCCGAGTTCGAGGGCGACGTGGCCTGGTTCGAGGTGGAGAAGATCGAGCGCGGCGGAGACCATCGCTGGCCCTGGTGGCGCGCGGTCCGGCAAGTGGAACCACCGGCCGATGCCTGAGCCCAGCGACAGCGATCGGCGCAAGGCCGCCCAGATGGAAGCGTGGCTGGCGTCGTCGCGCCTGGTCGACGCTCTGGAGCGCGGCTGGGAAGTCCACTTTCGGTGCCAGTACTGCGGCACGACCAAGACCTGGCGGCGCGACGTCATGCTGGGCCGGGCCCGCGGCCTGCTGGGCGAGACCTTCGCCGGCATACAGCGCAAGGCGGCGTGCCCGCGCTGCCCAGGTCGCGTGCCGATCATCTGGATTTCGGGGATCCAGGAACCGGGCGCGAGAGCCGAGCAGCTGCGCTGGGCCTTGATCACCTCCCTGCTCGACGCCGGCCTGAACCCGAGCGACTACGGCTACGGCTGGCGACCGTCCGCGGCGACTGGAAAGCCATGACTCTGCAGCCGAGCCTGTTCGACCTGCCGATCGCGCCGCGAAATCCGCTGCCAGAAGGCTTCCGCTATCAAGCCGGGCTGGTTACGCCGCAGGAGGAGCGTGACCTGGTCGCGCGCCTGGAGACGCTGGCGTTCGCACCCTACGAACACCTGGGCTACCTGGGCAATCGTCGGGTGGCGGCCTTCGGCTGGCGACGCGGCGAGGATGGGACGATGGTCGAGACCGGCGAGGGCGTGCCCGACTTCCTGCAACCCCTGCTCGCCAAGGTCGCCGCCTTCACCGGCCTGGCGATCGAGAGCTTTCGCCACGCCCTAGTCACCGAATACGCCGCCGGCGCCGGCATCGGCTGGCACCGCGATCGACCGCCCGCCGTGGCCATCGCAGGCGTTTCGCTGCTTTCGCCCTGCACGTTCCGCCTCAGGCGCAAGTCCGGGGAAGCCTGGGAGCGCGCCTCGATCACGGCCGAGCCGCGATCGGCCTATCTGATGAGCGGCCCCTCGCGCAGCGCCTGGCAGCACAGCATCCCGCCGGTCGAAGCCCTGCGCTATTCAGTGACGTTCCGTACCGTCGCGCGGCCCTAGGCCCCGACGCGAACCAACCTATGGAGCCCCATGCCCACTTCGCTCGTCGCCGCCGCGATCATCGCCTGCACCGCCCCGACCGTTCATGACGGCGACACCTTGCGCTGCGGTCCTGACCGTATTCGTCTTTTCGGCGTCGATGCGCCCGAGGTGCGTCGGGGGCAAACCCCGGCCGAGCCCTTCGCCTACGAAGCCCGCGACGAGCTCATCCGCCTGACGCGGGGCCGAGTGGCTTGCCGTCCCGTCGATCGGGATCGGTACGGCCGAATTGTCGCCAAGTGCTGGTCCAGCGAAAGCCCCGACCTCAACGCGGCCTTGATCCGTTCAGGCTTCGCCACGGAGTATCGCCGATACAGCAAGGGCCTCTACGCGGGGGAGGAAGAACAGGCCCGCCTCGCAAAGCGTGGGCGGTGGCGCTAGCCGAGGGTCAGGTGCGATCGGCGAAATCGCACCGCGCGCGGGCGTCGGCTCGCCTCGGCGATGGACTCGGCGCGGGCACGCCCACCAACGCGAATCAGCTTGGATCGCCTCCAGGATCGCGCCGCGACGGCCTGACGCGTGAATGGAGCCATGGCGAAAGAGTGGGGGCTATGGCGAACTTGAGCGGCCGTTATTCCATGGCCCCTTACTAGAACCCTGACTAAGGCGCACCTCTAGTCAGGTGCGACCGGGCCGATCAGGCTAAATGTTTGATTTTCTTGGAGAAAATGGCGCGCCCGGAACGATTCGAACGTCCGACCCTCAGATTCGTAGTCTGATGCTCTATCCAGCTGAGCTACGGGCGCGCACTGCCTTTCGGCGAGGCGGGGGAGATAGCCCGGACGATCCGGGGACGCAAGCGCCTTTTGATGCAGAATGCGCGAAGTTTGTGGAGAAGGGCTTCCAGGCCTTGACCCGCAAGGCTCCGCTCCCTTCTTGAGAGGAACGACCTTGGCCGTGCGGGGATCGCGATCACGCCCTCCCCGTTCCATGACCAGGGCCATGTGCCCCGAGTCCTTCGACGAAAGTTCGCCATGCGCCTGATCGCCCCGCTGCTCCTCGCCCTGATCGCCGGCTGCGCGCCCCTCTCGGCGGAGGCCCGGCCGCCCGCGGAAGGCGCGGTCGCCGCCCCGGAAACGGGGAAAGCCCCGGCCTACAAGCCCAGCGGCATGGTGGCGGCGGCCAATCCCCTGGCGGTGGAGGCGGGCCTGCGGGTGCTGCGCGACGGCGGCACGGCGGTGGACGCGGCCGTGGCGGTGCAGGCCGTGCTGGGCCTGGTAGAACCGCAGAGCTCGGGCCTGGGCGGCGGCTCGTTCATGGTCTTCTACGACGCCAAGACCGGCAAGGTGACCGCCTATGACGGTCGCGAGAAGGCGCCCCAGGGGGCGACGCCGCAGCTGTTCATGGGCCCGGACGGCAAGCCGCTGGACTTCGTGACCGCGGTGCTGTCGGGCCGCTCGACCGGCGTGCCCGGCGCGGTGGGCATGCTGGCCCAGGCCCAGAAGGAGCACGGCAAGGCCGCCTGGAACAGCCTGTTCAAGGACGCCGAACGCCTGGCCGACGGCGGCTTCACCGTCAGCCCGCGCCTGGCCGGCATGATCAACAGCAAGCGCGTGCCGCAGAACACCGCGCCGGACGTGATCGCCTATTTCACCAAGCCGAACGGCCAGCTCTACCAGGCCGGCGACACCCTGAAGAACCCGGCCTACGCCGCCACCCTGCGCGACCTGGCCGCCAAGGGCCCCAGCGCCCTCTACGAGGGCCCGCTGGCCCAGAAAATCGTCGACCGGCTGCGCCAGGGCGACCTGGCCTCCAGCATGACCCTGGCGGACCTGAAGGCCTACAAGCCGCGCTCGGCCGACGCCCTGTGCCGGCCGTGGAAGGTCTACACCGTCTGCGTGCCCAACCCGTCGTCCAGCGGCGTGTCGGTGATCCAGGCCCTGATGATGCTGGACCACACAGACATCGCCCAGCGCGGCCCGACCGATCCCGTGGCCTGGACCCTGCTGGCCCAGGCCGAGCGGGTGATGTACGCCGACCGCGACCGCTACGTCGGCGACCCCTCGTTCGTGAAGGTGCCGATCGACGGCCTGCTGGACCCGGCCTATGTGGCGCAGCGCGCCAAGCTGATCACCGACACCGCCGGCCCCGCGCCCAGCTTCGGCCTGCCCAAGGGCGCGCCCGTCGTCGGGCCCGACAGCACCCGTGAGCCGGCCGGCACCACCCACATGGTCATCGTCGATCCGCAGGGGAACGTGGTGTCGATGACCACCACGGTCGAGAGCGTGTTCGGCTCGGGCCGGATGGTCGGCGGCTTCTTCCTCAACAACCAGCTGACCGACTTCAACTTCGACCCGCATGACGGCGACGGCGCCCCCGGGGCCAACGCGGTGGCCGGCGGCAAGCGCCCGCGCTCGTCGATGGTCCCCATCGTGGTGCTGGACAAGGACGGCAAGTTCCTGGCCGCCGTCGGCTCGCCGGGCGGCTCGGCGATCCTGTCCTATAACCTCAAGGCGATGGTCGGGGTGTTCGACTGGGGCCTGACCATGCAGCAGGCCATCAACCTGCCCAACCTGGTGGCGCGCGGGGACATGTTCTCGGCCGACGTCGAGCGGTTCGGCCCGCAGATGACCTCGGCTCTGCAGGCGCGCGGCGTGGCGATCCGCACGGGCCAGGTCGAGGGCTCGGGCCTGCACGGCGTGATCGTGCGGCCGGGCGGCGTGCTGGAAGGCGGCGCCGATCCCCGCCGCGAAGGGGTGGCGAAGGGGCTGTAAGAAACCCTCTCCCGGAGGGAGAGGGCGGGGCCCGCCGCGCAGCGGTGGGAGGGTGAGGGGTTACACCCTCGCCGTCTTCTCGCGAACGTCCTGCCGGCACGCCGTCTGACGCTTAACCCCTCACCCTCCCATGCTGCGCATGGGTCCCTCCCTCTCCCTTTGGGAGAGGGTTTCAAGGCTTCGACTTCGCTTTCGGCTTGGCCTCTTCCGCCGGCGCTTCCGGCAGGGGGTCGGGCGTGCCCGCCAGGGTCAGGTCGAACACCGAGCCGCCCGGGCCGGTCTCGACCAGGGCCAGGTCGCCGCCGTGGCCCTGGGCCAGCTCGCGGGCGATGGCCAGGCCCAGGCCCGTGCCGCCGCGGCGCACCGAGCCCACGAACGGCTGGAAGAGGTTGTTGCGCGCCTTCTCCGGCACGCCCGGACCGTCGTCGGACAGCCGCAGGACGCTCATGCCCTCGGCCCGGCGCAGCTCGACGAACACCCGGCCCTTGCCGCCGCGATCCGGCGCGCCCTCGATGGCCTCGCGGGCGTTGCGCAGCAGGTTGGTGAGGATGCGGTGCAGCTGGTCGGGGTCGGCGATCACCTGCTCGCGGCTGTCGATCACCGTCTCCAGGGCCACGCCCGAGGGCTGCAGGCCGGAATCCTCGGCGGCCATGTCGAGGGCGGCGCGCAGGGGCGTGGTGCGCAGGGCCGGGGCCGGCTCCTTGGACTTGCCGTAGGCCATGACGTCGCTGGCCAGGGTGATGGCGCGGTCCAGGGCCCGCTCCAGACGCGGCAGGGCCTGGGCCACCTTGGGATCGCCCAGGGCGGCCAGGCGGTCCGAGGCCATCTGGGCGCTGGTCAGCATGTTGCGCAGGTCGTGGTTGATCTTGGCCACCGCCTCGCCCAGGGCCGCCAGGCGGGCCTTGGCCTGCAGGGCGGTCAGGAGGTCGGTCTGCATCATGTCCAGCTCGCGCTCGGCGCGGCCGATCTCGTCGCGGCGGCGAGAGACCACCACCCGGGCGGCGGGATCCTCGGGGTCGGCGCGGAACCGCTCCATGGCCTGGGTGATGCGCTGCATGGGCCGCACCAGCAGGAAGTTCAGCGACAGGTAGATCAGCCCGCCGGCCAGGGCGGCGACGAAGACCGTCACCCCGGCCAGCCGGCCCAGATTGGCGATCAGCTCGGCCTTCAGCTGGGCGTCGGGCAGGACGATCTCGACGAACTCGGCCTCCTGGCGGAAGCGGGGCTCGGCCATGACCCGCACCATGCTGCCGGGCTTGCTCTTCAGGGTGAAGAACGGCGCGGCCAGCCACGAGCCCGGGTTCTGGCGGCGCAGGTCGACCAGATAGGGCGTGGTGATCTTCAGGCCGCGCGGTTCGGTGGGCAGGACCAGGCGCCGGGCGCCGTCGACCTCGAGCGCCACGATCACCACACCGGCCTGGTCGAGCAGTTGCTGCGACACCCGGTCGGTCACCCGCCGCTCGGGGTCGGCGTCGGCGATGGTCGAGGCCAGTTCGGCGGCCCGCACGCGGTCCAGCAGCCACTGCTCTTCCAGATAGGCCATGGCCGGGGGCAGGATGACCGCGCCGGCGATCGCCACGAACAGGGCGGTCAGCAGCAGCAGGCGCGCCGACAGGCCGCCGGGCCACGGGAAGCGACGCCCTGGCTTGGCTTTTTCCGGAACGGACGGCGTGACCGGCTCGGTCATCTGTCTGGGTTACTTCAGGTCTGGGGCTTCGGCAACGCGTCGGCGTCGCCAATAGCGCCATAGCGGCGGCAGGAGGGCCAGGGCGCCCATCGCCATGATCGGCAGATAGATGCGCGGCGAGAACAGGGTGTGCATCGTCACCGGCTCGCCGCTGGCGAAGATGTGGCCCAGGCCCGCGCCGATGCCGGCATAGACGAACGAGCTGGGCACCATCCCCAGGAACGAGGCCAGCAGATAGGTCCGCACCGGGATGTTCATCAGGCCCGAGGCGACATTGACCAGCAGCAGCGGGAAGGCCGGGATCAGGCGCAGGGTCAGCAGGTACGAGAAGGCGTCGGCCTTGAAGCCCTCTTCGATCCGGACAAGCAGGGCGCCGGGCTTGCGGCGCAGGAAGTCGCCGAAGGCCGTGCGGCAGACCAGATAGACCACGGTCGAGCCGCCGGTCGCGCCGGTCACCGCCGCGAAGCCGCCGCCGATCGGGCCGAACAGGAAGCCGCCGGTCAGCGACAGGATCAGGGCGCCCGGCAGCGAAACGGAGACCGTGGCCACATAGATCACGACATAGATCGCCGCCGCCTTGAGCGGGTTGGCCGCGGCGTAGGTCTGCAGGGCCTGGCCGTGGGCCTGCAGGGTGGCCAGGTCCAGCTTGCCCGCCAGGCCGCTGGCCAGGGCGACGACCAGCAGGATCAGAAGGGCGCCCAGGGGCCCGAACCGGCGCAGCCAGGCCAGGGTGGCGTCGGGCGTCATCCGGCGCCGACCGCGTCGGTCACCGAGGCGAAGCCCTCGGCGCGCAGGCGGGCGGCCAGGTCGGCCTTGATCCGCTGCACCAGGCCCGGACCGCCGTAGACCAGGGCCGAATAGAGCTGCACGGCGCAGGCGCCCGCCTTGATCTTGGCCAGGGCGTCGGCGCCGCTGGCGATCCCGCCCGCGCCGATCAGCGCCAGATGGCCGGTGTTGACCGCGTGGAAGCAGGACAGCACGGCGGTCGAGGCGGTCAGCAGCGGCTTGCCGGACAGGCCGCCGCTCTCGCCTTTCTCGGGCGAGGCCAGATGGTCGGGCCGGGCGATGGTGGTGTTGCTGACGATGATCCCGTTCAGGCCGTTCGCCGTGGCGGTCTCGACGATGGCCTCGACCTCGTCGTCGGCCAGGTCGGGCGCGACCTTCAGGAAGATCGGATAGTCGACCGTGCCGGCCGCCTTCAGCAGGCCCCGCGCCTCGGCGATGCGGCCCAGAAGCTCCTCCAGCGCCGCCTTGGTCTGCAGCGCGCGCAGGCCGGGCGTGTTGGGCGAGGAGATGTTGACGGTGAAATAGTCCGACAGGCCCCACAGCCGCGTCAGGCCGGTCACATAGTCGGCGATGCGGTCGGTCGCGTCCTTGTTGGCCCCGATATTGGCGCCGACGACGGGCGGGCGGCCTCCGGCGGCGCCGCGGGCCTTGAGGGCCGACAGCCGCTCGGCGAACGGCTCCAGTCCCTCGTTGTTGAAGCCCATGCGGTTGATCACCGCCTGGTCCCGCGTCAGGCGGAACAGGCGCGGGCGCGGATTGCCCTCCTGGGCCAGGGGCGTGACCGTGCCGCACTCCACGAAGCCGAAGCCGGCCCGGGACATGGCGGCGGGGACCTCGGCGTTCTTGTCGAAGCCGGCGGCCAGGCCCACGCAGTTGGACAGCGGCAGGTGCGCGATCGTGCAGGCCAGGATCGGGTCGTCGACGTCGTGCTGGCGCGGGCCCAGGCCCATCTTCAGCCCCTTGATCGCCCAGCCGTGAGCGTCCTCGGGGTCCAGCGCGTGCAGGGCGCGGGCGGCGATGTCGTGAAGGCTCATGCGGGCAGCTCGCCCAGGATCGGCACGCCGTCGGCGTCCAGCGCCAAGGCCCGCTCCGCGATCACCTCGTCCGCCTTCAGGTCGCGGAACAGGTGCGGGAACAGGGCCCCGCCGCGCGAGGCCTCCCACTTCAGGGCCTCGCCCAGGTCGTCGGCCTCGACGGTCAGCAGCATCAGGCCGTCCTGGCCCTTGAAATAGAGCTCGGCCGTCTTCTGGGCGGTGTCGTGGCCGGAGAAGTGGATGAAACCGTCGGCCAGGTCGACCGCCGAGCCGCCGAAGGTCCCCGAGGCGCGGGCCGCGTCCCATTCGGCCTTCGGGAGGATCTTGTAGATCTTGCTCATTCGCCGCCGTGTCCGCCGTTTTCCGAAGCATAGAACAGGTGGCTCAAGGTCGGGGCTCCATCGGGGGCGATCGAAAAGACCGCGACGGTGGCGGTCGGGAACTTGCCGCGCAGCTGGGCCAGCTTGGCGGGGTCGGCCGGGCCGCCCATGGCCAGGCGCAGGGCCAGCTCGTGCAGGCCGGGATTGTGGCCGACCACCATCACCGTCCCGCCGTCGGGCGCCTCCTCGCGAATCGCCGCCAGCACGTCCTGGGCCTCGGCGTGGTAGAGGTCGCGGCGCAGCTCGGATCGGGCGTCGGGGAAGGCCGGGGCGGCCGCCTCCCAGGTCTCGCGCGTGCGGCGGGCCGAGGAGACAAGGGCCAGGTCCGGCGACAGGCCGGCCTTGGCCAGGACCTTGCCCATCAGGGCCGAGTCGTTCTGGCCGCGCGGCGCCAGGGCGCGTTCGAAGTCACCGCCCGAGGCGGCGTGCGGTTCGGCCTTGCCGTGGCGCATGAGGATCAGTCGGTCCATGATCCTCCATAGCCTTCGCCGGGGCGCTCCGGAAGCGCGCGGTTGGCGAAGGCCGCGCTTGACGAAGGCCATGGTTGACGAAGCCCACGGTTGACAGGGGGGGCGCCAAGCGGTCCTAAGGCGACATGGCTGAACTCGACTTCGCGGGACAGGTGCTGTCGGAGGGCGGAACCTGGCGGTTCCCGGCCCATAGCCCCCTGCTGCTGGACTCCGGCGGCAAGCTGGAAAACCTGGAAATCGCCTACCGCACGTGGGGCACGCTGAACGAGGACGGGACCAACGCCGTCCTCATCTGCCACGCCCTGAGCCTGGACCAGCACGTGGCCGGCGTCCATCCGACCAGCGGCAAGCCCGGCTGGTGGACCCGGCTGGTCGGCCCCGGCAAGCCGGTGGACCCGGCCCGGCACTTCGTCATCTGCTCCAACGTGATCGGCGGCTGCGGAGGCTCGACCGGCCCGGCCTCGATCAATCCGGCCACCGGCCAGCCCTACGGCCTCAGCTTCCCGGTGATCACCATCGCCGACATGGTCCGGGCCCAGGCCATGCTGATCGAGGCCCTGGGCGTGGAGACCCTGCTGGCGGTGATCGGCGGCTCGATGGGCGGCATGCAGGTCCAGCAGTGGGCGGCCGACTATCCCGACAAGCTGTTCAGCGCCGTGATCGTGGCCTCGGCCTCGCGCCACTCGGCCCAGAACATCGCCTTCCACGAGGTGGGCCGCCAGGCGATCATGGCCGACCCCGACTGGAAGAACGGCGCCTACGCCCAGGGCAAGTCGCGCCCGGAAAAGGGCCTGGCCGTCGCCCGCATGGCCGCCCACATCACCTACCTGTCCGAGCCCGCCCTGCAGCGGAAGTTCGGCCGCGAGCTGCAGCGCGACGGCCTGTCGTGGGGCTTCGACGCCGACTTCCAGGTGGAGAGCTACCTGCGCCACCAGGGCGCCAGCTTCGTCGACCGCTTCGACGCCAACTCCTACCTCTACATCACCCGGGCCATGGACTATTTCGACCTGGCCGCCGGCCATGGCGGGGTGCTGGCCCAGGCCTTCGCCGGGGCGCGCCACGTGCGCTTCTGCGTGCTCAGCTTCACCAGCGACTGGCTGTACCCGACCGCCGAGAACCGCCACATCGTCCGCGCCCTGACCGCCGCCGGCTGCCGCGCGGCCTTCGTCGAGATCGAGAGCGACAAGGGCCACGACGCCTTCCTGCTGGACGAGCCGGTGATGGACTCGGCGCTGCAGGGTTTCCTGAGTTCGGTGGAACGCGAGCGGGGGTTGGCGAAATGATCCGCCAGGACTTCAGGGAAATCCTGCGCCTGGTCCGTCCGGGTTCGCGCGTGCTGGACGTCGGCTGCGGCGAGGGCGTGCTGCTGGACCTGCTGACCCACGAGAAGCAGGTCGACGGCCGGGGACTGGAGATCAGCGCCGAGGGCGTGGCGGCCTGCATGTCGCGCGGCCTGTCGGTGGTGCAGGGCGACGCCGACCAGGACCTGGACCACTTCCCCGACCGCACCTTCGACTACGCGATCCTGTCCCAGACCCTGCAGGCCACGCGCCAGCCGCGCCACGTGCTGGACGAGCTGCTGCGCATCGCCGACCGGGCCGTGGTGTCGTTCCCGAACTTCGGCCACTGGCGCGTGCGCTGGTCGCTGCTGCATCGCGGGCGGATGCCCGAGACCGAGGCCCTGCCCCTGCCCTGGTGGGCCACGCCCAACATCCACCTGTGCACCCTGGCCGACTTCCTGGCCCTGACCGAGGACCTGGACGTGCGCATCGACTCCTGCGCCGCCTTCGCCGGCGCCGGCCCTGCCCGCCAGATCGACCCGACCAAGGCCATCGAGAACTGGCGGGCCGAGACCTGCCTGTTCATGCTCAGCCGCAATCCCGCGCCCGCCGGCTCCCCGACGGAACCTCCAGCTCCCTCAGGCGATCTCTTCGACGGATGAAGCTTCGTCTCATGACCTACAATGTCCACCGTTGCGTGGGCACGGATCGCAGGCTCGACGTCGAGCGTGTGGCCGAGGTCATCGCTGCGGAAAACGCCGACGTGGTGGCGCTTCAGGAACTGGACGTCCGCCGGGCCCGGACCAAGGGCGTGGACCAGGCCCACCGTCTGGCCGAGCTGCTGAAGATGCGCTCGCACTTCCATCCGGCCATGGCCGTGGAGGAGGAGCTCTACGGCGACGCCATCCTGACCGCCCTGCCCGAGAAGAAGGTCAAGGCCGACGGCCTGCCGCTGTATCCGCTGATCCCGGGCCTGGAGCCGCGCGGGGCGATCTGGATCAGCGTCGATGTCGGCGGCACGCCGGTGCAGATCATCAACACGCACCTCGGCCTGGTGCCCCAGGAGCAGAAGCGCCAGGCCGCCGCCCTGCTGGGCGAGGGCTGGATCACCCACGAGGACTGGAAGGCGCCGGGCATCCTGCTGGGCGACTTCAACGCCACGCCCTATTCGGCCACCTATCGCCTGCTGAAGGCCGCGCTGCGCGACGCCCAGACCCAGAGCCCGACCTGGCGACGCCCCCCGACCGCGACCTTCCCGTCCAACTTCCCGTTCATGCGCATCGACCACGTCTTCCTGACCAAGGGCCTGGAGACGGTCGGCGTGCGCTCGCCCTACGGTCCCCTGGCGCGGACGGCCTCGGACCATCTGCCCCTGGTGATCGACCTGGAGATCACGGGCGCCTGACGGGGTGGGGACATGCCCTCGCGGCGTGTCCCCATCAGCATCCACGGAGCCAGGACTGGGGGACACGCCGCAAGGGCATGTCCCCGGTCGTTCTGAAGATCAGTCCTGCAGGTGATCCGGCAGTTCCGGCCGGGGATCGGCCATCAGGCGGTGCAGCTCCTTCTTGAGCCGCCGGCGGCGTCCCCAGGGGCGCCAGGCGTCGACGGGCGACAGGGCGTCGCCCAGGTTCCAGTCGGCGATGAACTGCTGCACCCCGGTCAGCGGCCTGATCGGCACCGGCGCCAGGCGGCGCGGGGCTCCACCCTTGCGGTCAAGCTCGTTGATCGTCGCCGCCAGGCCGCCCAGCCGGTCGTAGGTCTCGAGCACGTGCCCGGTCTCGTGGTCGAGGAAGTGGCCGATCAGCCGGCCCAGGAAGGCGCGCACGGCGGCGCGGCTGGCCTCGTCGGTTCCCTCGAAGGCGATGTCGCATTCGGTGTCGAGACCGATCGAGCGGTTGTTCAGATTGGCCGAGCCCAGCCGCAGCACGCGGTCGTCCATGATCGCCACCTTGGAGTGGACGATGATCGTCGCGCCCTTGGGCGTGCGGGCGCTGAAGGCCGAGAAGCGGCCGTGGACGTCGATCTCGCGCAGGCGGTTGATCGCCGAGGTCCGGGCGCTGTCCATGGTCATCTGGTCGAAATAGCTGGGGCTGTGGGCGGGGCCGACGGTGACCACCTCGGGACCATCCGGCTCGGCCAGGCGCTCGGCCAGGGCTTCGACGATGATCGGCGAGGTCAGGTACTGGTTCTCCAGATAGACCAGCCGCCGGGCGGACCTGATGCTGGCCAGGTGCATCAGCATCGACTCGTTGACCTCGGGCTCGCCCTTCCACGCCGGCTGGGTGCGGCAGACGCCGACGGGGACATTGCGCAGGTCGGGGATCAGATAGTCCGGCCAGGGCGCCTCCTCGGCCTTTTCCGACCGCTCCAGCGCCTCGCCCGTCGACCGCTGCCAGCGGGCGATGAACAGGTCGCCCAGGGCCTCGGCCGCCTTGCCGTCGACCAGGGACGCCACCTCGTGACGGGCCGGATAGTGGTGGCCGGTGGGCAGGCGGCGGCGGGGGTCGTTGTCCAGGTGCTGGGTGGTGTCCCAGCGGTCGACGCCGATGTCGCCGCCGCTGACCAGGGCCACCGAGCCGTCAACCACGACCACCTTCTGGTGATGGCAGGCGCTGGCCGGCAGGGTGTTGTCCAGGTGGTACTTGACCCGCGAGCCGGTGAAGAACACTTGGCCGCGGTGCGGGCCGAACAGCTGCGAGGCGGCGATCGGGAACGGCATGTCCCAGACCAGGATGCGCACGTCCAGGCCGGGGTTCAACGCCGCCTGCCGGCGCAGCAGGAGGCCGATGCGGTCGACATGAGCGGGGTCGCGGCTCTTGCGGACCCGGTCGGGGTCCAGCCGCGTCAAGGGATCGAACACCCAGGCCAGGATCCAGATCGACTTCCTGGCCGACAGCAGGATGGACTTCAGGGCGTCGAAGGCCTCGTCGTTGTCGATGAACAGCGCCAGCCGATCGGCCTGCTCCACGCGCCAGCAGGTGGAGCCCGGCCTCATCAGCGAAGCGGAGGTCAGCGAGGATGCGTCGTCGGCCATGTCGCCTCTTGTGCCACGGAAATTCGTCAACGCACGGGCCCATGTTATGGCTGCGCTTTGACAGAAGTCTGCCGCATGTTTGTTGGACGCCCATGACAGCCGAAACGCCCGACCATCACGTCCTCGCCGACCGCAAGCGCCTCTGGGCCTTCTGGCTGGGTTGCCTGGTGGTGACCGCCGGCGTCGTCCTGCATGTGCCGATGTACCTGATGGGCGCCGACATCGGCTACCAGCTGGCCGGGATGAAGATGGACCTGGGCATGACGATCGGGATGCTGATCATCCCGCCCGGCTGCGTCCTGGCCGGCTGGGGCCTGCTGCCCCGTCGCGGCGACCACCACCTGGACCACACGGTCGAGGTGACGCCGCCCGAGGACGCGCCGCTGTCCATGGCCCACTGGTGGCTGATGCTGGTGCTGGTGATCGCCCTGATCATCGACATCATGAAGCCGGCCAGCCTGGGCTTCGTGGTGCCCGGCATGATCAAGGAATACGGGGTCGGCAAGGCCACGGTCGCCTGGCTGCCGTTCGCCGCCCTGACCGGCACCGTGGCCGGATCGATCGTCTGGGGCGCCCTGGCCGACGTCTTCGGGCGCCGGGCCTCGATCCTGCTGTCGTCGGTGATGTTCGTCGGCACCTCGATCTGCGGGGCCATGCCCGACTTCTGGTGGAACGTCGGCATGTGCTTCCTGATGGGCGCGGCCGCCGGGGGCCTGCTGCCGGTGGTCTACGCCCTGCTGGCCGAGACCATGCCGTCCAAGCACCGGGGCTGGGCCCTGGTGCTGGTGGGCGGCCTGGGGGCCGTGGGCGGCTACCTGGCCTCGTCCGGCTGTTCGGCCTGGCTGCAGCCGGAGTTCGGCTGGCGGATCATGTGGTTCCTCAACCTGCCGACCGGCCTGATCCTGGTGGCCCTGTCCGGCGCGATCCCGGAATCCGCCAAGTTCCTGATGAGCATCGGCCGGCTGGACGCCGCCCATTCGGTGATGAAGCGGTTCGGCTCCGTGGTGCGCGAGAAGGCCGACACGCCCGAGGAGCATCACCACGTCCTGACCCCGCCGCCGGTCGAGCGGCGCTTCATCGGCAAGACGGCCGCCCTCAGCATCGCGGCGGTGGCCTGGGGCCTGGTCAATTTCGGCCTGCTGCTGTGGCTGCCGGCCGAGCTGGTGGCCGAGGGCCACAGCGTGGGCGTCTCCAGCCAGCTGCTGGCCAAGTCGGCGCTGATCGCCTTCCCGACCGTCTTCGTCTGCGCCTTCCTCTACAGCCGCTGGAGCACCAAGTGGTCGCTGGCGGCGACGATCGCGATCAGCGGCCTGGGCGTGGCGGGCGTCCTGACCCTGGGCCCCGGCGTCAGCCCGGTCCTGCCGGTGGCCCTGATGATCATCGGCACCAACGGCCTGCTGGCCATCCTGCTGCCCTATACGGCCGAGAGCTTCCCGTTGCGGGTGCGCGGCCGGGCCACGGGCTGGGTGGCGGCGTGCAGCAAGTCGGGCGGGCTGATCGCCCAGCTCCTGGGCATCCTGGCCGCCGTGCCGCCGCTGAAGGTGGCCGCCCTGATGATCATGGCGCCCCTGGCCCTGGCGCTGGTGCTGGTCGCCTGGTTCGGGACCGAGACGCGCGGACGCGACCTGCGGGAGCTGGAAGGTTAGGCCCGCGAAGGCCTAGCCCGCGATCGCCGCGGCGTCGCGTTCGCCGGTGCGGATGCGCAGGGCCTGCTCCAGGTCCATGACGAACACCTTGCCGTCGCCGATCTTGCCGGTGTTGGCGCTGCGCTGCAGGGCCTCGACCACCGGCTCGACCACGTCGTTGGCCACGGCGATCTCCAGCTTGACCTTCGGCAGCAGCTTCACCTCGTACTCGGCGCCGCGATAGACCTCGGTCTTGCCCTTCTGCCGGCCGTAGCCGCGCACCTCGGTGACCGTCAGGCCCGACGCGCCCGCCTCGGTGACCGCTTCAAGCACGGCGTCCAGGCGGCTGGGCTTGATTACGGCGACGATCATCTTCATGGCGCGGCTCCCGCAAAGAGGGCTTGGTCTACGACTTCAGGCTAGGCCCGGGAATCGATGGCTCCAAGGGCTTTGCGGCATTTAGATTACGCGGCGCCTTTCGAACAGGCGCCGTCCTGACCGGAGCGGGGCCGCCGGGCGAGGGGGCGAGCACCCCCGGCGCGAACACCCGCACCCGCGCGCGGCTGCCGCGCGGCTTGACCGCGAAGGTCTGTTTGACCGCCTCCATCAGGATCAGGCCGGCGAAACGCGGCCACAGGCGGGCCCCCACCTGCTCGAAGCCCTCGGCCCAGCGCGCCGCGATGGGCAGGGGCGGGGTGTAGAGGGCCCGGGTCCAGCCGGCGGGCTCCAGGTCGGCCTCGCGCAGCAGGGCCTCCAGCTGGTGGCGGCTGAACGGACGGCCGTGGCCGAAGGGCGTGCTCTCGGCCCCGGCCCACAGGCCGTCGCGCGAGGCCACGGCGACGATCAGCCTGCCCGCGGGCGCCATCACGCGCCACAGCTCGCGCAGGACGGCGGCCGGATCGTCGGCTTCCTCCAGGGCGTGGACGGCCAGGATGCGGTCGAACATGGCGTTGGCGAACGGCAGGCCCGTCTCCTCGACCAGGGTGGCGGCGTTGGCGCCGCCGTTGGGCCAGACCTCGACGCCCTGGGCGGCCGGCATGGCCGCCACCACCCGCCGGGCCTGAGGCCGGGCCTTGTCGAGGAAGGGCGTGGCGTAGCCCAGGCCCAGCACGTCCAGGCCCCGCGCGTCGCCCCACGCCTCCTCGACCTTGCGACCCAGCATCTCGCGGGCCGCGCGTCCGAGCGGGCTGGCGTAGAAGGCTCTGAGATCGAGCACGTCGCGGCGCATTGAGTCTCCCGATCGATGGCTTCATCTATGTAGGCGGGCGGGCCCGTCGCGTCACGTCTCGCCCAGGGGATTTGGCCCCAGTCCGGAGTCGAGAGCATGCCGCTGACCGTTCACCAGTTCCCCTGCCTGTCGGACAATTACGGCTTTCTCGTGCGCGACGACGCCACCGGGACCACCGCGACCATCGACACGCCCGACGCCGACGCCATCCTGGCCCAGCTGGACAGGCTGGGCTGGACGCTGGACCTGATCCTCAACACCCACTGGCATCCGGACCACGCCGGCGGCAACGCGGCGATCCAGGCGGCGACCGGCGCGACGATCGTCGGCCCGCAGGAGGTGACCCGCATCGCCCCGCTGGACCGGCCCGTCGTCGAGGGCGACACGGTGATGCTGGGCGACACGGCCTTGAGCGTCATCGACACCGGCGGCCACACCCTGGGCCACATCGCCTATCACGACGCCGCCGACGGGATCGCCTTCGTCGGCGACACCCTGTTCGCCCTGGGCTGCGGCCGGTTGTTCGAGGGCACGGCCGAGCAGATGTGGGGTTCGCTGTCCAAGCTGACCGCCCTGCCCGACGACACCACCGTCTATTGCGCCCACGAGTACACCGCCTCCAACGCCCGCTTCGCCCTGTCGGTCGACGACGCCCCCGCGCTCAAGGATCGGGCGGAGGCGGTGTTCGCCGCCCGCGAACGCGGCGAGCCCACCGTGCCCACCACCATCGGGATCGAAAAAGCGACGAATCCGTTCTTGCGCGCGCCCCTGCTGCGGCCCCATCTGGCGCCGGCCGAGGCCTTCGGTGAGATTCGAGCCGCCAAGGACGGCTTCAAGGGGTGAGCATGTCGTTGGATGTATCGAGCGATCTGAGCGGTAACGAGATCATCCGCCTGCTGGACCTGCAGCCCCATCCCGAGGGCGGCTGGTATCGCCAGAGCTTCCGCGACACCCCCATCGAGGACGGCCGCCCCGCCTCGACGGCGATCTATTTCCTGCTGCAGGCCGACGAACAGTCGGCGTGGCACAAGATCGACGCGGTCGAGGTCTGGCACTACTACGCCGGCGCGCCCCTGACCCTGACCCTGTCCACCCCCGACGGCCAGGGCGCGACCGCCCACGTCCTGGGTCCCGACCTGAAGGCCGGCCAGCGACCGCAGGCGGTGGTGCCGACCGGCTGGTGGCAGACCGCCGTCAGCCAGGGCGCCTGGACCCTGGTCGGCTGCACCGTCGCCCCCGGCTTCGAGTTCGACGGCTTCGAGCTGGCCCCCAAGGATTGGCGGCCCCACTCCCAGACGCCGCGGCGGCCCTAGCGGCTCAAGCGCAGGCGCAGATCAGCGGATAGTTGGTCGTGTCGGCGATGGTGGTCATGCCGTAGTAGTCGACCAGCACCGACTCCGCCGTGCAGAACGCGCCCTCCACCCAGGCCTGGTCGTTGGAATAGGCCTCGCCGATGATGAACAGGTTGGCCGCCGGCGCGCCGTCCACCAGGCCCGTGGGCTGGCGGATCCTCTGCATCACGTCGCAGATGTCGTAGTGCGCCGCCCAGGCGTGATAGCCGGCCCCGAACGGGTTGAACGAGAAGTCGTTGTACACCGCCGAGACCGGGTACGGGATCTTGTAGGCGTCGTTCGGGTCGCCGTAGTGGACCTTGGCCAGCTCCAGCAGCACCATCTTGATCATGGTCTCGTTGGCCGTCGCGGGCTTGTGGAGGACCTGGTAGTCCTCCTCCAGCGGGATGGTCCGGCGCTCGTCGACGTGCAGCTCCAGCTCCTGCCAGAACTGGACGTATTGCATGTCGTCGTACGAGGCGAGCACGCCGTAGACGGGGTTGGGATTGCCGTCGCTGTTGTTCCCGAAATAGTAGACCTGGCGCAGCGGCAGGTCGGTGATGGTCGGGCCGAAGGTGTTGGGCAGGCCGTCGCTGGTCAGGTCCGGCGGATAGGGGCAGGTCTCCCACCAGGGGCTGTCGAAGAACAGCATCACCCGCATCGACGGCTGACGGATCACCCCGTCCATGTACAGCTGCACCGGCCGCTGGTTCATGATGTCCAGCGTCCCGTCCGGCAGGTCGGCGTAGCGCGTGGCCTCGGCCACCAGGTCCAGCGAGGCCGGCGGCATGGCCAGGAAGGCGTTGGGCGTGGTCAGGGTCGGCCCGCCCTTGAACGGGTCGGCGGCGCTGGCCAGCCGATAGTTGATCACCCCATCCGCCAGCCAGACCGAGTGCAGCCGGGTGTTGGCCTGCAGCGAGAAGTCCACCCCGGCCGCCTGCGCCGCCGCGCGGGTCTGCTGGAACAGCTGGACGAAGACCTGGGAATAGCCGCCCTGCACGGTCTTGAACTGGCCGCCCGGCGCGAACTCGCTGTTGTAGACGGCGGCGTTGGCGGCGTTCCAGTTGATGACGTTGGACGTGTAGCCGCCAGCGTCGGAGGCGTACTCGTAGCCCTCGTTGCCGGCCTGGTCGTAGAAGATGTTCCAGTAGCCGATGTTCCCCGCCGTCGAGCCCGGGGCGTAGACGAACGAGTTGAAGGTCGAGGGCAGGGTCCCGTCGCCGTAGAACTGGCACTGGGCGGTGCGGGTCGAGGGCGCGGGCACGCCGGTGATCAGGTTGGAGATGTTGGCGAACAGCGTCGCGGCCGGGGCGGCGTTGTTGCCCGGCGTGTTGTAGGGCGCGTTCTGGGTGGCCAGGTTCTTCTGGTAGATGTGCTCGCCGCGCAGATACAGCAGCGGGTCGGTCGTGGTGTTGAACGGCACCACCGATCCGCCCAGGCCCAGCAGGTTGATGGTCAGGGTGACCAGCTGGTGGCCCTGGGTCCCGTCCCATTCGATGAACCGCATGCCGCCGGCCTCGATGTAGGACTGGGTCGGGTCGTCGTCGCAGAAGTGGGTCACGATCCGACCGGCCGGCAGGCGGGTGCCCGAGCCGGGACCGTCGAAGGCGTAGTCGCCCCACTCGATCAGCTCGATGCTGTCGCCCGCCACGGCCTTGCCGCCGGTGACCAGCCGCCAGGCCGTGTAGAGGCCCGCCGGCCCCGCGCCGAAGATGGTGTAGGCCGTTCCCATGCCGCCCTCCCGAGACGCGGCTTCGCGCCGCCCTGATCGATCAAGGATGAATCGACCATAGCGTGCGCTGGCGAAATATTCGCGTCAATCGGAGGGCGGCCAAGAAAAAGGCCCCGGATCGCTCCGGGGCCTTTTCCGTCTAGGGGGCGATCGAGGCCGGCTCGCCCGGCTCGGGGTTGGTGTCGTCCGAACCGTGCGACCACTTCTTCAGGATCGGCGACAGGGCCAGGAACACCACGCCGATGCCGATCGAGATCAGGCCGACGATCTTGAACACCAGCAGCGACTGGGTCAGGGCCGCGGCCGGGTCCAGGGCCTGGCCGCCGATGGTCTCGGTCGAGGCGATGCCCGCGATGAAGCCCGCGACCAGGTTGCCCATGGACAGCGCCATGTACCAGACCGCCATCACGAACGAGACGATCGACAGCGGCGACAGCTTGGTCATCTGCGACAGGCCGACCGGCGACATGAACATCTCGCCCGAGGTGTGCAGCATGTACATGACGATCAGGAAGATCAGCGGCATGCGGAACGCGCCGTCGGCGAAGTGGGCGCCGACCAGCAGGATCAGGAAGCCCGCGCCCACCTGGATCAGCGACAGGCCGAACTTGACCATCGGGCCGGGGTTCCGGCCCCGGGCGCCCAGGAAGGTCCAGAGCGCCGCGAAGACCGGGGCGAAGATCAGGATCCAGCCGGCGTTGATCGCCTGGGTCTGGGCGGCGTTGAACGCGGTGTTGACCCACAGCTTGCCGGCCGGGTCGATCCCCGCCGCGGCCAGCTGTTCGGGCGCGCCCAGCACCACCGCCCCGCCCAGCCATTGCACCGGGTGCGACAACAGGGTCAGGTTGACGTTGGTGGCCGCGAACAGGTTCAGCGACGAACCGGCCTGCTCGAACAGGGCCCAGAACACCACCGCGCCCAGCACCAGCACCGTGGCCAGCAGCAGCCGCTCGCGCTCGACCTTCTGGCACTTCACGAAGGCGAACCACAGGATGTAGGCCACCGACAGGACGCTGCCGGCGATCAGGGTGGCGCTGACGACAGGCGTGTACTGCACCAGGAAGAAGACCAACCCGACCACGCCCAGCGAGGCGGCGTAGATCACGCCCTCGCGGTTGAGCGGGCCCAGCACCGGGGCCTTCAGCTTGGCGAACTCGGGCGGTTCGCCCTTGCCCAGCAGCCAGGGCTTGCCCAGCACGAAGATCACGAAGCCGGCCAGCATGCCGATGCCGGCCATGCCGAAGCCGGCGTTCCAGCCCAGGTTGACGCCCAGCAGGCCGCAGAGGATGGCCGCCCAGAACGAGCCCAGGTTGATGCCGTAGTAGTAGAGGGTGAAGCCCGGGTCGCGGCGCGGGTCGCCCTGCGGATAGAGCTGCCCCACCAGGGTGGCGACATTGGCCTTCATGAAGCCCACGCCGACGATGATCAGCGCCAGCGCCAGCCAGAAGATGTTGAGGTACAGCGGGTCGCGGTCCTTGACGCCCAGCTTGTACTGGCCCTTGGGCAGCACCGAGGGCAGGACCGACTGGGCCGGCAGGTTCTTGATCTCGAAGTCGCCCTTGTCGTTGGCCGCCACCTCATAGGGCTTGTCGCCGACGACGATCTTGGCCACCCGCTCCTCGCCGCGGCCCTCGACCTGGAACTCGTAGGTGTGGCCGGCGTAGTCCAGGGTCTGGGTGGCCGGACGGCCCTCGACCGCCATGGTCAGATGGCCCGCCACCAGCAGGATGGCGCCGAAGGCCACGGCCTTGCGGGTGCCCAGATAGCGGTCGGCCAGGAAGCCGCCCAGCAGGGGCACGATGTAGACCAGCGAGGTGTAGGAGCCGTAGTGGCCGCCCGCCGTCTTGGAATCGAACAGGAAGTGCTGCGTCAGGTAGAAGATCAGCAGCCCGCGCATGCCGTAGTAGGAGAAGCGCTCCCACATCTCGGCCAGGAAGCAGATGATCAGGCCGCGCGGATGGCCCCGCAGCAGCTGGATAAGCACGGGCACGCCGGTCACGAGGGTGACCAGGATGCCGACGGCGACGACGATATTCATTCACGAACCTTGAAACGTACAAGCGGTGGGGCGCCCAGCAGGTGGTTTCGCCCTCCCCTCCCCAATCGGCGGGGAGAAGATCACGGCCCTTTGCGTTTCACAAGCAATGGCTTGCCGCCTCGGAGCCCGTCCCCCGTCCCGCGCGTTTCTTAAGCGACGCCCTGCCAGACGGGAGAATTCGCCATGACCAGCTCCAACCCGGACCATCCCATCACCTGTTCGCGCGAAGACGGACGGGTGGAGGTGCTCTTCGAAGGCCATGAGATCGCCGACAGCGGCGATGTCCTGGTGCTGCACGAGGCCGACTACGCGCCGGTGCGCTACTTCCCGCGCTCGGACGTGGCCATGGGGTTCCTGCACAAGACCGACAAGGTCACCCATTGCCCCTACAAGGGCCAGGCCAGCTACTACACGATCAGCCGCGACGCCAAGATCATCGAGAACGCCGTCTGGTCGTACGAGACCCCTTTGCCCGGCGTCAGCCAGATCGCCGGTCGCCTGGCCTTCTATCCCGAACACGTCGACTTCAAGCGCGCCGGCCTCACCGCGGCCGAGACCCGCGCCGTCGACGTGAACGAGGTGGTGCGCCACACCGACAGCGGCTCGGGCTCCAGCCAGGCCGAGCACTGGGACGCCAACGTCTCGATGCCCGACGACGCGGCCTGGGAAGGCGACGATATCCGTGAAGACGGCCCGCCGCACGTCTCCAAGCCCTACGAGGGAACCGGATCAATCTGAGCCACGTTCCACCGACTACAAATGTAAAGCGTTCGTTAACCTTTAAAGCGCTGCAATAACCGCAGCGCTTTGCGTGAAAGCCTCCTCCAGAGAGGCGACCAGGGAGAAACGTCGTGGCTTACGTCGGTTATGATTCCCGTCTGCGTCCGCCGTCCGGCGCCGCGCGATCGCGGCCCGCCCGCGTCAAGCTGGCCTGGGGCCGGCTGGCGGCGGTGGCGGCCAGCCTGATGGCCTGGATCGGGATCATCGCCGCGGCCCGCGCGATCTTCTGACCAGAGGCCCCGGGAATCCCCTCAACCTGACAGGCGTTCGATCGCGCTTCGGGTGTCGGGCGGCACGTTCAGCCATCGCGTCTCCGGCGACAGGCGCAGCGTCACGCCGTATTCGTCATGCGCCGCCGCCACGAGGTGATGGAACCACGTGGCGTAGGACCATTCGCGAGGTTTCGGGCCGTAGAGCGTCCGCGTCTCCGGATCCCAGCCGACCTCGGCCGCCGCGCGCCAGATCTGCGACAGGTCCTGCTTGGCGGGCCGAATTCGCAGGCGTCCTTCGGTATCGATCTCGACGTCCGTGATCTGGTCCGTGATCATCGCGCGACGTCGGCCTCAGTAGGCGAAGTCCTCGAACACCCGGTTGATGTCGCCCTTCCACGCGCCGTCGTAGAGCGCCAGCAGCCGTTCGGCCGGGGTGATCCCGGTCGCGGCGATCTCTTCCAGGTCGCCCAGATAGATCGTCTCGTCCAGGAAGCCGCCGTTCAGCTGGGCGCGGTTCTTCAGGCCCGACTTGGCGATGGCCACGAAGTCCTTGGCCACGTCCTGGGCCGTGCGGCCGGCCACCTTGGCCTTCAGGCCCAGCTTCGGCACGTCGCGGCGCAGGCCGGCGCGATCCTCTGCAGTCCAATGCTTGCAAAGGTCCCAGGCCGCGGCCAGGGCCGCGTCGTCGTAGAACACGCCGGTCCACAGGGCCGGCAGGGCGCACAGGCGGCTCCAGGGCCCGGCGTCGGCGCCGCGCATCTCCAGATAGGTCTTCAGCCGCACTTCCGGGAACAGGGTGGTGGTGTGGTCGGCCCAGTCCTTCATCGAGGCGTGCTCGCCCGGCAGTTCCGGGATCTTGCCGTCGATGAAGTCGCGGAAGCTGCGGCCGGCCAGGTCGATGTACCTGTCGCCGCGCTTGGCGAAGTACATCGGCACGTCCAGGGCGTAGCGGGCGTAGCGCTCGAAGTCGAAGCCGTCCTCGAACACGAAGTCCAGCAGGCCCGTGCGGTCGGCGTCGGTGTCGGTCCAGACGTTGGCGCGGGCCGACAGGAAGCCGTTGGGCTTGCCTTCCGTGAACGGCGAATTGGCGAACAGGGCCGTGGCGATCGGCTGCAGGGCCAGGCTCATGCGGAACTTGGCGACCATGTCGGCTTCGCTGGAGAAGTCGAGATTGGCCTGCACCGTGCAGGTGCGCAGCATCATGTCCAGGCCGAGGTTTCCGACCTTGGGCATGTAGTTGCGCATGATCACGTAGCGGCCCTTGGGCATGACCGGCACGTCCTGCCGCTTCCACAGCGGCGAGAAGCCCAGGCCCAGGAAGCCCAGGCCCAGCTCGTCGGCGACGGTCTTGACCTCGTCCAGGTGACGGCCGGTCTCGTCGCAGATGTCGTGCATGGTCAGCAGCGGCGCGCCGCTGAGCTCGAACTGGCCGCCTGGCTCCAGGCTGACATTGGCGCCGTCCCGCTCCAGCCCGATGATCGTCGGGCCTTCCATCACCGGCTTCCAGCCGAACCGCTGCAGGCCGGTCAGCAGGGCGTGCACGCCCTTGTCGCCCTCGTAGGGAACCGGCGCGTGGTCCTTCAGGTAGAAGCCGAACTTCTCGTGCTCGGCGCCCACGCGGAACTGGTCCTTGGGCTTGCTGCCCTTGGCGAAATAGGCGGTCAGATCGTCCAGCGTCAGCGGACGCTCCTGGCTCACGGCTTCGGCCATCGGCCACCCTCCCAAAACACGCATCCAGAGGGAGGAACGCTCCTCCGACCCGCCCGCGAACTGTCGTGCTGCGCAGTTGGGCGTTTTCTTAGCGAACCTCAAGGGGGCGGGACAGCCTTTCGCGACAGGCGATGTTGCCGTTTGGGCGCGCCGCCCGCCCGTCCCGCGAAAAGACGGGGGTTCAGCGACGGTAGAACACGCTGGGCGGCAGGCCGAATTGGCGGCGGAACATGGCCGTGAAGGCGCTCTGGCTGGCATAGCCGCTCTCGGCCGCCACGTCGATCACCCGCTCGCCCCGCGCCAGGCGCTCCAGGGCCGAAAGCAGCCGCGCCTGCTGGCGCCATTGGCCGAAACTCATGCCGGTATGCTGGCGGAACAGCCGATGCAGGGTCTTGGGCGTGACGCCCAGCCGCCCCGCCCAGTGCTCGGCGGTCGAGGCGTCGTCCGGCCGCGCGGAAAGGGCGTCGCAGACCCGGCGCAGGCGGGGATCTGCCGGGGCCGGCAGGTGCAGCGCCAGCACGTCCATCGCCCGCAGCTCGTCCAGCAGCAGGTCCATCAGCCTGCCGTCGCGGCTGGACGGATCGTAGTTGACCGGGATCATCACGGCGGCGACCAGCAGCTCCCGCAGCAGCGGCGAGACCGCGATCACGCAGTTGGTGCGCGGCAGGTTGGGATTGGCCTCGGGATCGACAAACAGGGTGCGCATCTTCACCGCGCCGCACATCCTGACCTCGTGCTCGACGCCCGCCGTCAGCCAGACCGCGCGGTTCGGCGGGACCACCCAGGCCCCGGCCTCCGAACGGACCTGCATCACCCCCTGGATGGCGAACAGCAGCTGGGCGCGGGGATGGCTGTGCGGGCCGGTGGAGAAGCCGTCCGGATAGTCGATCTCCATCGCGGCCGCCGGACGGCCGGTCTGGTGGTAGTCGAGATAGTCCGGAAAATCGCCCGCCATGTCCCAAACTCGCTAATGGAGTTCAGGATAGCGAGAGACGAACAGGAGATCGAGACCGTAGACCGCCGGCTTCCCGTTTTCCGGAGGTCGCCGTGATCCGCAGACACCTGCCTTTCCTGTTCCCCTTGCTGGCCATCCTGCTGTGGGCCGGCAACGTTATCGCCTCGCGCCTGTCGGCCCACGTGATCGGCCCGCAGGCGATCACCTTCTACCGCCTGCTGCTGGCGGTGGCGGTGATGAGCCTGTTCGTGGCGCGGCCCGCCTGGCGCGACCGCGCGGTGATCTGGCCGCACCTGGGACAGTTCTTCATCCTAGGCTTCCTGGCCATGTGCCTGTTCCAGAGCCTGTCCTACCTGGCCGCCCAGACCAGCACGGCGACCAACATGGCGCTGTTCACCGCCCTGACCCCGATGCTGACCGTGGCGCTCAGCATCCTGCTGCTGAAGGACACCCCGACCTGGGGCCTGGCGGTCGGCGGGGTGCTGGCCTTCGCGGGCCTGACCTTCCTGGTCACCGGCGGCCATCCGGCGGCGGTCCTGCGCGGCGGCCTGCATCCGGGCGACGCCCTGATGTTCGTCGCCGCCCTGGTCTACGCCCTCTACGGCGTGCTGCTGAAGCGCTGGAACCTGCCGGTCGGCGGCTGGCAATCGACTTACATGCAGGCCCTGTGCGCCCTGGCGGTGATGTTCCCCGCCTTCCTGGCCACCCCGCCGGCGCTGCGCCGACTGACGACGCAGACCATGCCGCTGATCCTCTATGCCGGAATCATGGCCTCGGTCGTGCTGCCGTTCTTCTGGGTGCGCGGCGTCGCCCGGCTGGGTCCCAACCGCTGCGCGATCTTCATGTACCTGCTGCCGATCTTCACGGCGGCCGGGGCCATCGTCATGCTGGGCGAGCCGGTCCGGGCCTATCACCTGATCGGCGGCGGGATCGTCCTGGCCGGGGTCGCCGTGGCCCAGCTGGTCAAGCCCCCCCTCGCGCGGCCCGCTCTCGCGGCGATCTAGCGCCAGTCGCCGGCGACGGCCTGCCACAGGGTCATGGCCGCGATGGCCGCGGTGTCGGCGCGCAGGATGCGCGGGCCCAGCGTCACCGGGATGACGAACGGCAGCGACCGCAGCCTCTCGCGCTCCTCGGGCGCGAAGCCGCCCTCGGGGCCGATCAGGATGGCGGCGGGGCCCGGGGCGTCGCCCCTTTCCCGGGGGGCGGCCGCCTCGATCAGCGGCCGCGCGTCGCCGCCCTCGTCGCAGAAGATCAGCGTCCGCGCCGGGTCCCAGGCGTCCAGGATCTTGTCCAGCTTCTGCGGATCGTCGACGGCCGGCACGTCCAGCCGGCCGGTCTGTTCGGCGGCCTCGATGGCGATGGCGTCCAGCCGCCCCAGCTTGAGGAAGTCGACATTGGTCCGCCGGGTCTGGGTCAGGCGCACCCGGCGCGCGCCCAGTTCGGCGGCCTTCTCGACGATGGTCTCGACCCGGCCGCGCTTGACCATGGCGATCACCAGGTCGAGGTCGGGGCCATAGGCCTGGGGCCGGGTCTGTTCCTCGGCCTTCAGCAGGCAGCCGCGCTTGCCCGCCTCGGCCAGGCTGCAGCGCCACTCGCCGTCCTGGCCGTTGAAGACCAGGATCTCGTCGCCGACATTCAGCCGCATCACGGCGGTCAGGTAGCGCGACTGGTCGACGGTGGGCGCGACGCCGGCGCCGGCCTTGAGCGGATGGGGAACGAAAAGACGGATCATGGCGTCCTTCTAGCGCAACTGAACAGGACGGGGGTAGGGTCGCCGCATGAGCAAGCTCGAAGACTACGAAGCCGAACTCCGCGACCTGCAGCTGGCGATGATCGGCCTGCAGAAGCTGGCCATCAAGGAAGGCTGGAAGACCGTCACCGTCTTCGAGGGACGCGACGCGGCCGGCAAGGACGGGGCCATCGCCCGGCTGACCGAGCACGCCCACCGCCGCGCCACCCGGATCATCTCCCTCCCGGCGCCCAGCGATCGCGAGCGCAGCGAGTGGTACTTCCAGCGCTATGTCCGGCACCTCCCGGCGTCAGGCGAGGCCGTGGTCTTCAACCGCTCCTGGTACAACCGCGCCGGGGTCGAGCGGGTCATGGGCTTCTCCACCCCGCACGAGCAGGAGCAGTTCCTGCGCGACGTGCCGGCCTTCGAGCTGATGCTGGTGGAGAACGGGGTCAAGATGACCAAGTTCTGGCTCGACATCGACCAGGAGACCCAGGCCGAACGCCTGAAGGCCCGCCGCGAGGAACCGCTGAAGGCCTTCAAGGTCAGCGACCTGGACGCCGTGGCCCAGGCCAAGTGGGAAGACTATTCGGCCGCCCGCGACGAGATGCTGATGCGCACCCACTCCACCCCGGCGCCCTGGGTGTGCGTGCGCGCCAACCACAAGAAGGCCGCCCGGCTGAACATCCTGCGCTGGATGCTGCACATCTCGGCCCCCAAGGGCCTGCTCAAGGGGATCAAGCGGCCGGACCCGGAGGTGATCTTCCGGTTCGAACCGACGGCGCTGACGGATGGACGGCTGGCGAAGTAGGCCGGCGGCTCACTCACTTGCCCCCTACGGATCGCTTCGCGATCGTCTTCCCCCCAAGGGGGGAAGAGCCTCGTGCGTCAGGTGGGGGCAAGTGCTCGCCTCAATCCACGTCCCACGCGAACGCCGGGTCCAGCCAGTTCCCCAGCCGCCCGTCCGGGCGCGCCAGGGCGAAGATGCGCGCCATCTCCTCTTCCGACAGGGCGAAGTCGAAGATGTCGAAGTTCTCGGCCAGCCGGCCGGGGTTGCGCGTCCGGGGGATGGTCGCCACGCCCTGCTGGACCTGCCAGCGCAGGGTCACCTGACCGGCCGTCTTGCCGTGGGCCTCGCCGATCTCGACCAGCACGGGGTCGTCGGCCACCTTGCCCTGGGCCAGGGGCGACCAGGCGGTGATCGTCGAGCCCATCGCCTTGGCCTTGGCGATCAGGGTCTTCTGCGACAGATAGGGATGGTATTCGACCTGGTTGGTGGCGATCGGCGCGTCCGAGGCCGCCTGGGCCTTGGCCATCAGCGCCGAGGGGAAGTTCGACAGGCCGATGGCGCGGGTCAGGCCGCGGGCGTGGACGTCGTTCAGCGCCGCCATGGTCTCGGCCAGGGCCGGCTTGGGCTTGGGCCAGTGCAGCAGCAGCAGGTCGACCTGCGGGGCCTTCAGGCGCTTGAGGCTGCCCTCGACCGACCGCTGCAGGTCGCCCTGGGCGAACTGGTCGACCCAGACCTTGGTGGTCAAGAAGATCTCGTCGCGCGGCACGCCGGTGGCCGCCAAGGCCGCCCCGACGTCCTGCTCGTTGCGATAGGCCTGGGCGGTGTCGATGTGGCGGTAGCCCAGCTCCAGCGCCTTCTCGACCAGCGGCTGGGCCGCGCCGTCGTCCAGCTGCCAGGTGCCCAGGCCGATGACCGGCATGGCCACGTCGCCCGCGCGGATGTCGGGGATGGAATGGGGCATGGGGGTCTCCCGAAGGCGGCTGGGGCGTGAGGGTCAGGCCGATATAGGCCCTGGCGCCGTCCGCGTCAGGCCTTCTCCGCATCGTAACGCTTGAGCAGCGTCTTCGGCGCGGTCGCCCGCCACCGGCGCGCGAGGAAACCCTCCACCGTGCCGGCCTCGACCCGCGACAGGCGGATCAGGACGTAGGGATAGTTCCTGTAGTGGTCGGTGACGAAGAACGTCTCGGGTTCGGCCTCGATCAGCATCTCGCGCTCGTCCAGCGTGACGCCCGGACAGACCAAGGTGTCGCCGTCGTCCCAGACGCGGGTCAGGAACTTGCCGTGCGCCTTCAGGCAGGGATGGCCGTAGGCCGTCCCGTCGGTCACGCCGGGCAATCCGAAGGCGAAGGCGCGCACTTCCTCGAAGGTCATGACCAAAATCCTGGGTCGCCGCTTGCAGCGCGACTATAGGGGAAGGATGGACGCCGAACACACCCCTTCGACCGAGCCCGCGGGCCTGACCTCGCCCGTGCTGGTGCTGGGCGCCACCAGCCTGATCGGCCAGTTCCTGCTGGCGCGGCTGAACGCCCTGGGGACCACGCCGATCTCGCTGAGCCGGCGTCCGCCCAGCGACGAGGTCTGCTGGGTGGACGGCGACCTGGCCGACCCGAACCTGGCCGACGAGCTGCCGCCGGTGGCCACGGTGTTCTCGCTGTCGCCGATCTGGCTGCTGCCCCAGGCCCTGCCCGCCCTGAAGGCGCGGGGCATGACCCGGCTGGTGGCCTTCTCCTCGACCAGCCGCTTCACCAAGCAGGACTCGACCGAGGCCTCGGAGCGGGCCGTGGCCCGGGCCCTGGCGGAGTCCGAGGCCAAAGTCGAGGCGTTCTGCGCCGAACACGGCGTGGCCTGGACGATCCTGCGCCCGACCCTGATCTATCTGGAAGGGCGCGACGCCAATGTCAGCCGCCTGGCGGGCCTGATCCGCCGGTTCAAGGTGCTGCCGCTGTCGGGCAAGGGCGAGGGCCTGCGCCAACCGGTCCATGCCGACGACCTGGCCGGCGGCGCGATCGCCGCGGCCCAGGCCCCGGCGGCCCGGGACAAGGCCTACGACCTGGTCGGCGGCGAGACCCTGACCTACCGGACGATGGCCGAGCGCATCTACCAGGGGCTGGACCGCCGGCCGCTGATCCTGCCCCTGCCCGCCTGGCTGTTCCGCCTGCTGCTGACCCTGGCCAAGCCGTTCTATCCCGGCGCCACCGCGACCATGGCCGACCGCATGGCCCAGGACCTGACCTTCGACGACGCCCCGGCGCGGCGCGACTTCGGCTGGTCGCCGCGGGACTTCCGGCCGAGGTTCTGAGAACGGCCGACCGAGACGCCGCTTCTCCCACAGTTGTCATCCCGGAAAGCGCGCGGCGCTTGTCCGGGACCCAGGACAGCCGCACCGCATCCGCCCAGTCCCCTGGGTCCCGGACAGCCTCTGCGAGGCTTCCGGGATGACAACGAAATTGGAGCGACGGGTTTCCCCTACGCGTCGCTCAGCACCATGGCGAACGGCACCTGCGCCCCGTCGCGCTCGACATAGCCGCTGACCAGCTTGTGGTCGGGATTGAGCACGCCCAGGTCGACATCCTCCGTGGGGAACATCACCACCCGGCGGTCGCCGATGCAGATCAGCAGTTCGTAGCCGTCATAGGCCCGCTGCGACATGGCCTTCAGCCGCGAATAGTAGGGCTCGCGCGTCCACGACGTCGGCTTGCCCGGGTCGACCACGACGTTCAGTCGCTTGCCGTCGCGGTCGGGGTACATCAGGAAGCCGGCCTTGTCGGGCCGCCAGGCCGCGTCCAGCTTCTCCGAGGTCAGCCACAGGCAGTGGAAGCCCCGGCAGGCCTGGGGCCGGGCCTCGTAGTCGCCACAGCCCGAACCCTTGCGGAACACCCCGCACCACTGGCCGGCCGGCTTGCTGAGCTCGCCGATGTGCAGGACCTTGCAGCACATGCCGCAGTCGCCGCACGACTTGGAGGGGGCGGGGGAGGTGGTCGCTTCGCTCATGCCGGGATCTCGCGCACCAGGCCCTGGTCGACGTCGCGATCGGGCAGGATGGTGTAGCCTCGCCGCCCGACCAGGACGTTGAGGGTCAGGCCCTGGGCCGCGCCGCGCGCCGCCCAGGCCTTGAAGGTGTCGTGGAAGGGGGCCTTGCGCCAGGCGTCGGGCGCGGCGGGATCGACCTCGACCACCAGGGTGCGGCCGCCGTCCTCCCGGTGCAGGACGAAGCGGGCCCGGTCGGGGCGCCAGCGGTCGTCCAGGTTGGGGGCGTTCAGCCAGTAGCAGGCGTAGTCGGCGCAGGCCTTGGGCCGGTCGGCGTAGATCGCGCAGCCCGCGCCCTTGCGGTAGTGGCCGCACCAGGCGTGGGCCGGCTTGTCGATGGCGGCCACGCCCATCAGCTTGCAGCACATCCCGCAGTCGCCGCAGGTCCTGGCCTGGTCCACCGTCGCTCGCCCCGTAAATCGTCCGGAGACGGATTTATCGCGGTTTCATGACGGTTTTTCTGTCGGGCCAAACACCGCTCATCCCGGCGAATGCCGGGACCCAGATGGAATGACGGTGTGGCTGACGCCACTAGCGCCGAGTGTTTCCGGTCAGTTTCCCAGCTTCAGGATCTGGGTCCCGGCATTCGCCGGGATGAGCGGATCTTAAGTCTCGCTCCACACCGCCAGCTCGTTGCCGGACGGGTCGGCGAAGTGGAAGCGGCGGCCGCCGGGGAAGCTGAAGATCGGCTTGGTGATCGTCGCGCCGGCGGCCGTCACCTTGGCCAGCATGGCCTCGATGTCGTGGGCGTAGAGCACGACCAGCGGCTTGTCGGCCGAGCCCTCCTGCGGCGTGCAGAACCCGCCGTCGGTCCCCTGCCCCTCGAAGGCGGCGTAGTCGGGGCCATAGTCGACGAAGCTCCAGCCGAAGGCGGCGGCGTAGAAGGCCTTGGTGGCCGGCAGGTCGCCGGCGGGCCATTCGATGTAGTCGATCTTGCCGTCTTCGCGCATGTCGCGCCTCCTCGGGTGTTCCCGTATTGTTCTAGATCGCCATCACGGCAGAGTCCAGACGCTGGTGCGCTTGACGGCCATGTCCTCCAGCTCCCGCGTGGTGGGCACCTGGTACTCGGCCAGCTTTTCGAGACCGTCCTTGGGGAAGTAGGTGCGGCCCGGGTCGCCGATCAGCACGGTCGCGCCGGCGGTCCGCCCCTGGGCCAGCCAGGCCATCACCGCCTCGGCCATCGGCCGCTCGTAGCAGATGTCGCCGGCCAGGATCAAGTCGGCGGCCGGCGGCGGGGCGCCCAGCAGGTCCACCTCGGTGAAGGCGGCTTCGACGCCGTTGGCCGCCGCGTTCAGGCCGATCGCCGCCTCGCAGAACACGTCGATGTCGGCCGCCAGCACCTCGGCCGCGCCCGCCTTCATGGCGGCGATGGCGACCAGCCCCGAGCCGCTGGCGAAGTCGATCACCCGCTTGCCGGCGACGATCCCGGGGTGGTCGAGGATGTAGCGCGCCAGGGCCTGGCCGCCCGCCCAGGCGAAGGCCCAGAACGGCGGCGGCAGGCCGATCTCGGCCAGGGCCTCCTCGGTCAGTTTCCAGATGGGGGTGATCTCGTCGGCCAGGTGCAGCCGGAGCTCCGGCGTGTGCGGCGGGGCCTGCAGCCGGGTGTTCTCCAGGATGAAGGCGCGACGGCCGGCGAGGGTGGCTTCGATCATGCAGGCCTTAGAGCACCCTGGGACCGACGCCGATAGCCGTCAGAACGGTGAAACGACGGCCTCGACGATCCGATCGCCCAACACCGCCAGGGCCCGGTCGGAAACCACCAGGATCAGGGCCGGCGACAGGCCGAAGTCGTCGCGGCCGGCGACGCCCTCGACCTTCATCCAGACCCAGGAGGGCAGGACGGTGGCGGGCTGAAGCTCCACGAACGTCTCCGACACGCCGACCTCGACCGCGTCGAACGTCACCCCGGAAAGGCCGGCCGCGCGGATCGCCTCGGCCAGGCCCTCCGTGACGATGAAGCACGGCGTCGTCTCGAGCAGCTCGTCGCCCATCCATCCATCGAAGACGTGGTGCAAGCGCTCGACGACCGGCGGGCGACCGGGCTCCCGACGCGCGACCGTACCCTCGCCCCATCCGCCGGCGACCTCGGGCTCGACCTGGTGAAACTTCAAGCCGCCGCCCGGCTGGACGCGGCCTTCAGCACCGTCAGATAGCCCGGCGCCGTCAGCATGCCTTCGGTCCGCCCCTTGGCGACCAGCAGCCTGTGCGCCTTGGGCAGGTTCCAGCAGGGCATGTGCATGAACAGGTGATGCTCGGCGTGGAAATTGACGTGGTAGGGCGCGATCAGGGCCCGCTCGATCCAGTTGGCCGAGGTGGTGCGGGCGTGGCGGAACGGGTCGGGCTCGTCCTTGGCCACCAAGGCGTGCTCGGCGATGTTGCGCAGGCGGGTGACCAGCGGGAACCAGGTGGCCATCGGCACGATCCACAGCGCCAGCCACGCCCACCACAGGCCCGCGGCGCTGAGCACGACCAGCAGGCCCAGGTTCCACAGCAGGAACGGCCGCTGGCGCGCGACCTCGCCTGCGAAGACCGCGCCCTTCGGCTGGTCGGTCGAGGAAGAACGAAGCTTGCCCAGCAGAGGTCCGAACCGCTGCTTGAAGAAGGTCTGGCCGGTCAGGTCGCGGACGATCTTGCGGCGCAGGGAGGCGCGGGTGGTCGGGAACGGCGCCGACAGCACCAGGTCCGGGTCCTCGGCCTGCTGGGCGTACTTGTGGTGGGTCAGGTGGTAGGGGCGGTACTTGGCCAGGGACGCGCCCGTCGGGGCCGCGCACAGCCATTCGCCGGCCCAGTCGTTGACCTTGAGGTTCGGGTGCAGCCCGCCGTGGGCGGCCTCGTGCATCAGGATCGCCAGGCCCAGCTGGCGCGCGCCGATCAGCATCACGGCCAGGACGTAGGTCAGCGGGTTGGGCCAGATCACGAAGACCGCGCCCGCCGCGACGATCACCGCCCAGGCGTGGGCCACCATCAGGAGGCCGCGCCAGGACGAGCGCGTCGACAGCGGCGCCCATTCCTCGGGCGTGAACAGTTCCTGCGGCTTGATGCGGGACGCGACGGCCATGGAACGATCATGCCACATTCGGCGTCAGGCTGACAGAATGACCCGACGTCACGCCCGCTTCGACACCCTTGGGGAGACCGCCATGCGCCCGCTTCTGATCGCCCTCGCCCTGACCCTCGCGGCCGGCGCCGCCCCGTCGCTCGCCCACGCCGCCAGCTTCGACTGCCAGCGGGCCAAGGCTCCCGACGAGAAGGCGATCTGCGCCTACCTGCCGCTGAACGACAAGGACGTGCGGATGTCGGTGCTCTACGAGATCAACAAGCACACCCTGGCCATGGGCGGCCGCGACGCCCTGCAGGACCAGCAACGCCAGTGGCTGACCGAACGGCGGCGGTGCGGGGCCAACCGCTCATGCCTGATCCGCCTCTACGACCGGCGGCTGGGCGAGCTGGAGAAGACGACCGAGCGAATCTACCACGCGGGGCCGTTCTAGGGCGTTCCCGCGTTTGGGACGCTAGGACGGATCAGCGTTCTCGGGCATCAGCGCCACCACCGCGTCCCGAACTCGGCTTGGCCTGAGATCAAATCCTGCGGCGCGAGGACCGCTCCAGTTCACGCCGACAAGGAAGCCGTCCTTTTCCAAGCCAGGAACCCAACGGCTCGCGAATTCCGGCCAACTGATTTCGACCGGCCTGAATCCGGCATAGGCGGGAACGTTCTTGATGATGCGTTCCACACGAGCGCGTGTGGACCAGAAGGGCTGGGCGCGCTGACCCGAAGCCGTTTTTGGCGCGGGATAACCGCCCTCATCCGCAACGGTCCAGACAACGCCGTGCTTCGCGACATCGCGATAGAAGGCCCATGCTTGGGAAGCGGCTTGTGACATGCGGTTACTGTGGCGCTTGGGATCAGCGCAGGCAAGGAACCGAAGGCCGACCTCCCCTACAGCCCCGGCGGTTTCCACATCCCCGCCGCCAGGGCCAGGACCAGCACGAAGCCGACCTGGGCGTTTGACTTGAATAGGGCCAGGGCCCCGACCGGATCGTCCAGCCGCACCCGGGCCGCCTGGCGCGACAGGTGGACGGCGACCAGGGCCGCCAGGGGCAGGAACAGCGGGCCCAGGTTCCCGACCCAGGCCGCGGCCATCACCAGCACGAAACAGGCCGCGTAGAAAGCCAGGACGCCCTTCTGCACGTGCGCGCCCAGCCGGCGGGTCGACGACTTCACCCCGGCCAGGGCGTCGTCCTCGAGGTCCTGGATGGCGTAGATCGTGTCGTAGCCCAGGGTCCAGAAGATCCCCGAGGCGTAGAGCAGGACGGCCGCCCAGGAGAGGGTGTGCGTGGCCGCCGCGTAGCCCAGCAGCGCGCCCCAGTTGAAGGTCAGGCCCAGCCAGGCCTGCGGCCACCAGGTGATGCGCTTCATGAACGGATAGCCGGCCACCAGGGCCAGCGAGGCCACGCCCAGGCCGATGGCCAGCCAGCCCAGGCACACCAGGATGCCGAAACTGACCAGGCAGCAGCCGACCACGAAGGCCCAGGCCTGCTTGACGCTGATCAGGCCGGCCGGGATCGGGCGCATGGCCGTGCGGCTGACCTGGGCGTCGAAGTCGCGGTCGACGATGTCGTTGAAGGCGCAGCCGGCCGCCCGCATCAGGGCCGCCCCGACGAAGAAGGCGATCAGCAGCCACGGATTGGGCCACTCGCCCTTGCCGGCCGCCGCCAGGGCGATGCCCTGCCAGCCGGGCAGCATCAGCAGCCAGATGCCCGCCGGCCGGTCGAACCGTCCCAGCTTCAGCCAGGGCCGCAGGGCCGGAGGCGCGTGGCGATCGACCCAGTTGCCGGCGGCGGCGTCGGGCAGGATGGCGGTGTCCGGAGAGCTCATGGCGCAGGCTTAGCCCCGGCCTCCCGCCTCGCGCAACCGCGCCGAACCGCAGCCATAGAGACTTCCGATCTCGATCCGAAAAACGATCAATTGGATTGATCGGGCGGAAACGACCAGAGTGGCTCCAGCGAAACGGTGATCCCCCCACCGGTTCGCGAACCCGAGGCGGGCCGCCGTTTTCCTTCCCCCCAGCGCGGCGGCCCGCCTCCTAGAGTTTCGAAAGGTTTCCGCCATGACCCACATCATCGACCGCCTGGAAGCCTGGACCCTGCTGGCTCTTGGCCTGGCCGCCGGGATCGTCGCGCCGCATCCGGTCACCACCGCCCTGTGGACCGCCGCCGCCCGCGCCTTCGAGCGGGCCGGCGATGTCGGGATGGTGGGACGGCTGACCTCGGGCACGAAGTTCGGCGGCCGCGTCCGCGCGGGCCTGCGCGGCGACCGGCTCAGTCACCTGCGCTTCGCCTAGATCCCGTTGGGGCCCGTCAGCGGCAGGGTCATGGCCAGGGCCAGGACGAGCAGGCAGACCACGACATAGGCCGCCAGATAGGCGGCGACCGCGATCCTCGGCGTTCCCGGACGATCGATCCTCATGGGCCTCGGCTCCTCGCCGGCAGGACGGTGGACGCCGGCACAATGATACCGGTCAAGTTGAGCGCGCCATCAGGGAATCCCTGGTTTTGCCTCGGGTGTAACCCTGAGGCCGACAAAGCCTTCCCGTCCGCGCCGTCATCCCCCACATTCCAGCTTCATGACCGACGCCCCCCGTCCGCCCCGCGAGCGCCCGACCCGCAAAGGCCTGTCCCGTCCCGTCCACTGGGCGCTGGACGGCCTGGGCGTGGCGCTGTTCGCGACGGGGGCCGTGGGCGCCTTCGTGCCGGGCATGCCGACCACGGTGTTCTGGATCGGGGCGGTCATGTGCTTCCTGAAGACCCGCCCCCACGCGGTGCGGCCGCTGCTGCGCACCCCGATCATCGGCCCGGCCATCCGCTGGTACCTGCGCTGGCGGCCGTTCGGCGGAGCGCGGCGCCGGGGCAACACTTCCCGGAAGGCTTGACCAGCGCCTCGCTTCGCGCGGAACGAGCGCCTATCTGTCCTCCACCATGACCGACGCGATCGACGACGAGGATGAAACCGGCGGACGCCGCCGCGCCCTGAGCAACGCCCGGGTGCTGGGCTTCATCGCGCGCTTCTGGCTGCGCCGGAGGGGCCTGTTCCTGGCCGGCGTCGGCCTGACCCTGGCGGCGATCTGCTTCGACCTGGCCCTGCCCTGGGCCTCGGGCCGACTGATCGACACGGTGACCAAGGGTCCCTCGGCCATCGACGCGGCCTGGGGGGCCTGGGCGGCCTTCGTCGGCGTCTATCTGGGCTTCTCGCTGATCCGCAACCTGGCCATGCGGTTCTGGATCCCGCTGGCCGCCCGCAACATGGAGGAGATGACCAACGAGGGTTACGCCCGCGTCCAGGCCTTCTCGTCCGACTGGCACGCCGACAGTTTCGCCGGCGCCACCGTGCGCAAGCTGACCCGCGCCATGTGGGGCTATGACAGCGTCACCGACGCAGTGACCATCTGGCTGGCCCCCAGCCTGATCGTGCTGGTCGGCCTGTCGGTGATGCTCTTGCTTCGCCAGCCCTTGGCGGGCGGCGTGGCGCTGGTCGTCGTCGCCGGCTACCTGGTGATGAACCTGGTGGTCACCGCCCGCTACGTGCGCCCGGCCAACCTGAGGTCCAACGCCCTGGATTCGAAGATCGGCGGGACGCTGGCCGACGCCGTGACCTCCAACCCCACGGTCAAGAGCTTCGGGGCCGAGGCGCGCGAGAGCGCCCGCGTGGCCCAGATCACCGCCGCCTGGCGCCAGGCGGTGATGGTCACCTGGCACAAGTTCACCAACGTCTGGCTGGGCCAGAACCTGCTGCTGGTGCTGCTGCAGGGCGGGCTGACGGCCGCGATGATCCACGCCTGGGCCAAGGGGACCGCGACGCCCGGCGACGTGGCCTTCGCCATCACCGCCTTCATGCTGATGAGCGGCTACCTGCGCAACATGGGCGAGAACATCCGCATGCTGCAGAAGGGCCTGGACGACACCGAGGACCTGGCCGCCTGGGAGGGCTTGGCCCCGCAGATCGCCGACGTCCCGCACGCGCCGGACTTCGTCAGGGGTCCCGGCGCCATCGCCTTCGAGGACGTGACCTTCCGCTACAAGTCGGCCGGCGCGCCGCTGTACGACCACTTCTCGCTGAAGATCGCGCCGGGCGAGCGCGTGGCCCTGGTGGGGCCGACCGGCTCGGGCAAGTCGACCTTCGTCAAGCTGGTCCAGCGCCTGCACGACCTGCAGGGCGGGCGGATCGTGATCGACGGCCAGGACGTCGCCAAGGTAACCCAGGGCTCCCTGCGCCGCGCCATCGCCGTGGTGCCCCAGGACCCGGCCCTGTTCCACCGCACCCTGCGGGAGAACATCGCCTACGGCCGTCCCGACGCGACCGACGAGGAGATCGTCTCGGCGGCGAAGAAGGCCCGCGCCCACGACTTCATCCTGCGCCTGCCCCAGGGCTACGACACGCTGGTGGGCGAGCGCGGGATCAAGCTGTCGGGCGGCGAGCGCCAGCGCGTGGCCATCGCCCGCGCCTTCCTGACCGACGCCCCGATCCTGGTGCTGGACGAGGCCACCTCGTCGCTCGACGTCGAGACCGAGGGCCAGGTGCAGGCGGCGGCCGAGGCCCTGATGCAGGGCCGCACGACCATCGTCATCGCCCACCGCCTGTCGACCGTGCGCGGCGCCGACCGCATCCTGGTCTTCCAGAACGGCCGCGTCGTCGAGGAAGGCCGCCACGGCGAGCTGAAGGCGGCCGGCGGGGTGTACGCGCGGCTGAACGCGGTCTCGGAAGGCGTGGGCTAAGGCCGGGGACATGCCCTCGCGGCGTGTCCCCGGCCGCTGCATCAGGGCTTCTTCTGGGTCAGGACGGTGGTCGCCTCCAACGCCGGGCCGCAGGACAACTCGGGCTGGATCCGCATCCGCTTGTCGCCGATGACCAGATCCTGGGCCGGCGGCGACGGCGCGACATGGACGCCGCCCGCCTCGAGCGCCTTGTCGAGGTCCCCGCAGAACAGGGTGGTCTGGCCCGTCTTGGCCCAGACGCCGGCCCCATCGACCTTGAAGACATCGAAGGCGTTGGCGGCCGACAGCAGGACCTCGGCCACGCCGTCTCCGTCCGTGTCGACCAGGACCGCCCGACAATCCAGGTAGCCCTGCAGGCAGATGGGTTCGTTCTCGACGTTCCAGGTTTGCCCGACGAAGCTCTTGGGCAGGGCCTGGCCCTTGGGATAGACCTTGATCTTCTTGAGGCTGTCGGGCGCCGCCACAAGCGTCGTCCGGTAGGGCCGGCCCTCGAGCTTGACCGCGGCCGCCGCCTTGCTCCTGACGACCGGATTGGGATCGCGCCGCAGGGCGTCCAGGGCTTGGCGACCAAAGCGGCCGCCGTCGAACCGCAGGGCGACGTAGTCGAACGCGTCGGCCGTGACCTTGCCCCCGCGCAGCCGCCCGATCTGGTCCTCCACCGACAGCCGCCGAGGATCGGCCACCGGCGTGAACAGGGCCAGCAGCACGGCGATCACCACGAAGGCCATGGCGATGTTGGTGGCCTCCAGCGCCTTCATCCAGGCGCCCGGGCGCACAGCGGCCAGCGTGTAGCCGACGGCGTAGCCCGTCGCGACCAGCACGCAGGCGGCGGCGACGATCCGGTCGGGGCTGAGGCCGTACTGGCCGATCCGCAGGGACAGGCCGTAGGCCGCCAGCACGGTGATCGGGACCAGCAGCACGCCCGCCAGCCGCGCGGCCCATTTCAGGACCACGGCGGTCTTCTCGGTCCCGTCCTGGTAGGCGGCGTTGGTCAGCAGGATCAGGAAGGCGTCGGCGGTCAGCAGGATGGCCGTGGCGCTCTTGGTCTTCCACAGCGGCTCCAGGCCCGTGAACGGCAGGGTCAGCAGGAAGGCCGCGGCGATCAGGACCATCAGCGGCAGCAGCCAGGCCAGCAAGGTCAGGGCCACCGTGCGCACGCCGCGCACCAGATTGGCCCGCACGTCGGTCAGCTGGACGGCGGCGGCGAACATCACGGCGGTGGCGGGGAAGGCGAACCACTCGTGCTGGATCAGCTTCTCGATGGCGTCGACGCCGATCAGCTTGAACAGGGCCGAGGCCAGGAACAGCAGCAGCCAGAAGGCCCCCGTGAAGCCCACCGACAGCACCGCCTGCACGCCGTGCTTCCAGGTGACGTCGAAATAGGTCGGGAAGCGGGCGATGCGCCGCCGCTCCATGTCGGCCGGCTGGACCAGATGGTGGCCGATGAAGATCAGGGCGGCGATGGCCAGGAAGGTCTGGGGCTTGAGGGCGTCGACGCCCTTGGCGTCGGGGTCCCCGGTCCAGACGCCGTAGGCGGCCAGGCCCGCCACGACCACGACGGCGAGGGCCTTCCAGATCGCCAGGGTGCGGAACCGCAGGGCCGACACGCCGGCCAGCACCACGAAGGGCACGAACAGCACCACCATCCACAGCGCCGCGTAGAGCTCGCGCTGGGTGGCCGGCCAGACCTTGGCTTCCCCGGCCTTGAACAGGCCGTACAGCAGAAGGCCCTGGGCCAGGCCGGTGGCCAGGCGGGCGATCGTCGCGCGGCGGACGGCGCGAGACTCGGGTTGGAGGTCGGCGGCTTCGTGCGGGGTGTCGGTCATCGGCGGACTCTCACAACCTTGGCTATTGCGGGGGACAGGAACACGTCGGGCGACCGGCGCCTAGGGTGAAGCTCGCGGACGCCACCTTGCCGGGGGAAGGGGCGGCCTCTAGGTTCCGCGCCGTTCAGGAGCGTTTCATGGCCTATCGCAGCTTGCGCGAATTCATCGACGTCCTCGAGGCGAAGGGCGAGCTGGTGCGGGTGACCGAGCCGGTGTCGACCGTGCTGGAGATGACCGAGATCCAGACGCGCCTCTTGGCCACGGGCGGGCCGGCGGTGCTGTTCGAGAACGTGATCCTGCCCGACGGATCGCGCTCGCCGATGCCGGCCCTGGCCAACCTGTTCGGCACGGTCAAGCGCGTGGCCATGGGCGTCACCCTGGGCGGCGAGCCGCGCACCACCGCCGGCGAGCTGCGCGAGGTCGGCGAGCTGCTGGCCTTCCTGCGCCAGCCCCAGCCGCCCAAGGGCCTGAAGGACGCCCTGGACATGCTGCCCCTGGCCAAGACCGTCATGGCCATGCGGCCGGGCACGGTGAAGAAGGCCCCGGTGCAGGAAGTGGTCCTGACCGGCGACGACATCGACCTGTCCAAGCTTCCCGTGCAGACCTGCTGGCCGGGCGAGCCCGCGCCGCTGATCACCTGGCCGCTGGTGGTCACCAAGGGCCCGGGCAAGGACCGCGAGGACGACTTCAACCTGGGCATCTACCGCATGCAGGTCCTTTCCAAGGACCGCTGCATCATGCGCTGGCTGGCCCATCGCGGCGGGGCGCAGCACTACGCCCGCCACAAGAAGGCCGGCAAGCGCGAGCCCCTGCCCGCCTGCGCCGTGCTGGGCGCCGATCCCGGCACCATCCTGGCCGCCGTGACCCCGGTGCCCGACACCCTGTCCGAGTACCAGTTCGCCGGCCTGCTGCGCGGCGCCAAGGTCGACCTCGTGCCGGCCAAGACCGTGCCGCTGATGGTGCCGGCCCACGCCGAGATCGTCATCGAGGGCCACGTCCTGCTCGACGAATACGCCGACGAGGGCCCCTACGGCGACCACACCGGCTACTACAACAGCGTCGAGAAGTTCCCGGTCTTCCAGGTGACGGCGATCACCATGCGCAGGCAGCCGATCTACCTGACCACCTTCACCGGCCGGCCGCCGGACGAGCCCAGCGTGCTGGGCGAGGCGCTGAACGAGGTGTTCATCCCGCTGATCCGCCAGCAGTTCCCCGAGATCGTCGACTTCTGGCTGCCGCCCGAGGGCTGCAGCTACCGCATCGCCGTGGTGTCGATGAAGAAGGCCTATCCGGGCCACGCCAAGCGGGTGATGCTGGGCGTCTGGAGCTATCTGCGCCAGTTCATGTACACCAAGTGGGTGATCGTCGTGGACCACGACATCAACGCCCGCGACTGGAAGGACGTGATGTGGGCGATCAGCACCAAGATGGACCCGGCGCGGGACATCACGGTGATCGAGTCGACGCCCATCGACTATCTTGACTTCGCCAGCCCCGAGAGCGGCCTGGGCTCCAAGATCGGCCTGGACGCCACCGACAAGCTGCCCCCCGAGACCCACCGCGAGTGGGGCGAGGAGATCCGCATGGACCAGGCGGTGATCGACACGGTCAGCGAGAAGTGGACCCGGCTGGGCCTGCCGGGGGACGGCAAGCCGATCTGGAAGTAGAGATCCTCCCCCTGTGGGGGAGGTGTTGGCGCAGCCGACGGAGGGGGGAGGAATGGGCCGCCGCCGCATCAGTCCCCCCACCGGCGCTTCGCGCCGCCTCCCCCACAGGGGGAGGACCTGGGAATGTGCACCACCGTCACCAGCACGTAGCTGAGCAGCATCAGCAGGTACCAGGCCCCCAGCTTGGCGACCGGGACCATCGACCAGCCGTGGCGCTGGCTGGGATAGGCCCAGGCGCCGGCCAGGGTGCCCAGGTTCTCGGCGAACCAGATGAACAGCGCCACCAGCCCGAAGCCGACCAGCAGCGGCATGCGGCGCGGCGTCCGATCGACGGTGAACACCACCCAGGTCCGCCCGAACAGCACCGCCGAGGCGACGAACAGGCCCGTCCGGATGTCGGGCCCGTAGTGGTGGGTGAAGAAGTTCAGATAGGCCAGGATCGCCAGCGCCCAGGTGGTCCAGATCGGCGGATAGCGCACGAACCGGAAGTCCATCAGCCGCCAGATCCGGGCGATGTAGCTGCCGATGCAGGCGTACATGAAGCCGCTGAACAGGGGCACGCCGGCGATCTTCAGGACGCCGGCCTCGGGATAGATCCACGAGCCGTGGGCGGTCTTGAACACCTCCATCACCGTGCCGACGACGTGGAAGACCAGGATCACCACGGCCTCGTCCCAACGTTCCAGCTTCAGGGCCAGCAGGGCGACCTGGATGGCGACCGAGGCGAGCACCAGGAAGTCGTAGCGCGCCAGCGGCGCGCCGGGCGGCCAGATCAGATGCGTGCCGACGATCAGGGCCAGCATCAGCCCGCCGAACAGGCAGGCCCAGGCCTGCTTCAGGCCGAACAGCAGGAACTCGTAGGCCCAGCCGCGAAGCCGCGAGCGCTCGGCCCAAGGGCGCGCCCAGGCGTCCAGCGCCGCGACCCGCGCCTTGATCCAGTCTTTGACGCCCGGCGAAGGGGCGCCATATGTGACCGCATGACCTCCTCGCTCTTCCCCGCCGCCGCCGACAAGACCGCGCTCGAGCGCGGGACCGCCGTCACGCCGCGTTTCGACGCCAACGGCCTGGTCGCGGCCATCGCCCAGCACGCCGACACCGGCGAGATCCTGATGTTCGCCTGGATGAACGACGAGGCCCTGAAGCTGACCCTCGACACCGGGATCGCCCACTATTTCAGCCGCTCGCGGAACAGCCTCTGGAAGAAGGGCGAGACCAGCGGCCAGCTGCAGATCGTCACCGAGCTGCGGATCGACTGCGACCAGGACGCGGTGCTGATCAAGGTCCGGCCGCAAGGGGACGGCGGCGCCTGCCACGTGGGCTTCCGCTCGTGCTTCTACCGCGTCTGGGAGGACGGGGCTCTGGTCGAGCGCGAGGCTTAGGGCTCTTCTCATCCCGCCAGCGTCCGCCATCGACGTCCAGACCATGGCGAGCCCGTTTGCAGACCTTGTGGAGATCATCGTCCATGGAGCGTTCGAGATGACCCCCTTCCAGGCCCTGATCGCCTTCGGGATCGCCGCCGGCCTGCTGACCATCACGCCGGGGCTGGACACCGCCCTGATCCTGCGCACGGCCGCCGCCGAGGGCTGGCGCCGCGCGGCCGCCGTGTCGGTGGGGATCGGCCTGGGCTGCCTGGTCTGGGGCGCGGCCGCGGCGTTCGGGGCCGGGGCGCTGCTGGTGGCGTCGCACGCCGCCTACACGATCCTGAAATGGGCGGGCGCGGCCTATCTGGTCTGGCTGGGCGTCAACCTGCTGCGCAAGCCGCGCGAGCGCTTCGACGCCGGGGCGGGCGAGGCGCCGCCGTCGGGCGGCCTGGGCGCGGCCCTGGCCAAGGGCCTGTGGAACAACCTGCTGAACCCCAAGGTCGGGGTGTTCTACGTGTCGTTCCTGCCCCAGTTCATCCCGACCGGCGCCAACCCCGCCGCCTTCGGCCTGCTGCTGGCCGCCATCCACGTGGTCATGGGCCTGGCCTGGGCCGGCGGCCTGATCCTGGCCACCGCCCCGATCGCCAAGGCGTTGCGCAAGCCCGGCGTGGTCCGGTGGCTGGACCGCGTGACCGGCGGGGTGTTCGTGGCCTTCGGCGTGCGGATCGCGCTGGAGCGGCGGTAACTAGAACCCCGCTCATCCCTGCGAATGCCGGGTCAGCCCCAAAGCCATTCCATCTGGGTCCCGGCATTCGCCGGGATGAGCGGAAAATAAGCGGCCCTACCCCTCCGCCAGCGCCTTCACCCCGCCCTTGTCGCCCGGCGTGACCACGAAGCGCTTGAGCACCCGGGTCTGGTACCTGGTGTCCAGGATCGTCGAGACGGCGATCAGCTCGCCCGTCGCCCGGCCGTGCTCGAGGGTCAGCAGCAGGAAGCCCTTGGCGCCCTGGTCGGTGAACTTCACCTCCTTGTTGGCCGCCACATAGGCCTCGCCGAGCGGCGCGCCGGGCAGGTAGTCGGCGTAGCCGGGCGAGGTCACCGAGGTGACGCCGAACTCGGCCGCCACGCGGTTGGTCCCCGCGTCGTCCCACAGCTCGTTGGCCCAGAAGGCGTGGCTGTCGCCGGCCAGCACGATCGGCCGCGCCTGGCTGGCCTTGAAGATGTCGTAGACCCGCGAGCGGTCGGCCGGATAGCCGTCCCAGGCGTCCAGGTTGCCGGGCGCGCCCGCCTGCGCCAGGACCCGGCTCTCCTCGACCGGCTTGGCGACATAGGCCGGCAGCTTGGCCAGCAGGGCGGCGTAGGCCTGGTCGCCCATGGCCGCCTTCAGGTCGGGCGGGACCACCCGGGCCATGACCACCTGGTTGCCCAGCACCTGCCACGCCGTGCCGGCCTGCATCGAGGCGTCGACCTCGCGGGCCAGCCACTGCTCCTGGCCCTGGCCCATCATCCGGCGGTCCGGGTCCTTGAGCTTGGCGACGAAGGCGGCGAAGTCGGGCTTGCCGTCCACGACCGGCAGGTCGCGGCCGTAGTCCAGCTGGTGGCTGCGGGCCGTCAGCCGGGTCTCGGTCATCAGCAGGGTGGCGACGTCGCCGAACTGGAACCGGCGCCAGGCGGCCTCCGGCAGGGTCCCGGCCGCCGGCTCGCGGATCGGCATCCACTCGTAATAGGCCTTGATGCCGGCGGTCTTGCGCTTGACCCAGTCGCCCTCGGTGGCCGGCTGGTGGTTCTCGGCCCCACCGATCCAGCTGTTGTCGGCGGTCTCGTGGTCGTCCCAGACCACGATCCAGGGCGCGCGGGCGTGGGCGGCCTGCAGGGCGGGGTCGGTCTTGTAGAGGGCGTGGCGGCGGCGGTAGTCGGCCAGGCTCAGCAGCTCGCGCGGCGGGTCGGGCACGCGGGTCTTGGCGGTGGGCGAGGCCATGCCGTAGTCGTCCGGCGCGGCGCCGTACTCGTATATGTAGTCACCCAGGTGCAGCACGGCGTCGACGCGCGGCAGCTTGGCGATGGCGTCGTAGGCGTTGAAATAGCCGTTCGGATAGAGCGCGCACGAGACCACGGCCAGGACCACGTCCTTGACCGCGCCCTTGGGCAGGGTGCGGGTCCGGCCGCCCACCGGCTTGCCGAAGGGCTTGCCGCTCCGCAGGTACTGGAAGCGGTAGAAATAGTCGGTCGCGGGCTTGAGGCCCGTGACGTCGACCTTGACCGTGTAGTCGCGGGACGCCGTCGCCCGGGCGTCGCCCTGGCGGACCAGCGTCTTGAAGCGGGGATCGGTCGACACCTCCCAGCGCACGGCGATGGGGGCGGTCGTCGCCTCCGCCGTGATCCGGGTCCACAGCACCACCCGGTCCTCCAGCGGATCGCCCGAGGCCGCGCCGTGCAGGAACTCGGCCCGCCCCGCGAACAGGGCGCGCGGCGTCGCCGCCATCGCCTCGCCCGCCGCGCCCGCGCCGCCCAGGCCGAAGAGGGCCAGGGCCCGGCGTCTGTCGATGGTCATGCTCAACTCCCCGAAGGTTCACGGCGCCGCTTGGACTTCTCGTGCGTTAGCCCCTGGAGACAACAGTAGGATGACGGTGCATGTCCAGCGAAGGCCTCCACGTCCCGCGCGAAAAGCTGCGCGGCAAGACGCTCAACCAGCACTACGCCATCACCTCGCTGATCGAGGAACTGGAGGCGGTGGACTGGTATCGTCAGCGGGCCGACGACTGCGACGACCAAGCGCTGCGCGAGATCCTGCTGCACAACGCCCGCGAGGAGCTGGAGCACGCGGCCATGGTGCTGGAATGGCTGCGCCGCAGCGATCCGGAGACCGACGAGCAGCTGCGGGAATATCTGTTCAAGGACGGCTCGATCGCCGGCCGCGAGGAAGAGGCGGAGAAGTAGCGCCAGCGGCCGGGGACATGCGCATGCGCATGTCCCCAAACGTACTTCCTACCGCCGCAGCGAGAACGTCACGCCGTAGTAGCGCGGGTTGCCGGCGATGAAGGTCGGGATGCCGAAGTTGTCGCCCGTGTTGCCGGCGTCCTTGATGTACTTCTCGTCGGTGGCGTTGGTGACGAAGGCGCCCACCGTCCAGCTGGCGAACGAGGGCTGGTACTGCACGCGCAGGTCCAGCAGGCCGTAGGCCTTCTGGAACTCGTCCACCGCCGTGTCGGGCAGCAGGTTGTTGACCTGCAGGGCGGCGATGTCGTTGTCGTCCGAGAAGAAGGTCTTGGACTGCCAGGCGTAGATCGGCGTGAAGCTGAACCGGCCGTTCAGGAGGTCGGCCGAGAAGGTCGCGCCCAGCGAGGCCTTGTGGTCCGGCGACAGGCGGAAGCGGTTGCCGTCGTAGAGGCCGGTGTCGAAGCGGCCGTGGCTGTAGGCGTAGGTGGCGAAGATCTCGGCGAACGAGGCCGCCTGCCAGGTGGCCTGGCCCTCGAAGCCGTAGGCCTTGGCCTTGCCGGCGTTGGTGGTGGTCGGCTTGTTGGCGACGATGATCGTGGTCTGGAAGTTGTCGTAGTCGTAGGCGTAGACCGCGCCGTCCAGGCTCAGGCGGCCGCCCAGGGTGCGGGTCTTGGCCCCGACCTCGTAGGAATCGACCGTCTCGGCCTCGACCGGGGTGAACCGCGCCGCGCCCATGGGGGCGCTGGGCTGGCCGACCGACAGCACCTCGGGACGGCGGCCGCGGGCGTAGGAAGCGTAGAGGCTGGTGTTGGCGTCGGGCTTGTAGCGGCCCACCAGGCGCCAGGTCAGGCCCTCGTCGGAGAAGTCCTGCGAATAGATGTCGCCGTTGTTGCTGGTCGGCTGCGAGACGATGCCGAACATCGGGATGGGATAGGCGGCCGAGGTCGGGATGCTGGCCGCGCCCGGCGTGGCCAGGGCCTGGATGAAGGCCAGGCGGCCGGTGGGCGTCAGGGTCGGCAGGATCGACGGCAGGGCGATCAGGGCGCCCAGGATCGAGCGGTCCTGGACGCTGGACGCGAAGGCGCTGGACTTGTCGTCGTGGGTGTAGCGCAGGCCGGCCGACAGTTCGAACCGGTCGTTCAGGCGCCAGGTGCCGTCGCCGTAGACGTCGAACGACTCGGTCTTGCCGTAGTTGGTGTAGCTCTCGCGGTGGGCGTGCAGGTTGGCGGCGATGCCCTGGGCGGCCGCGCCGGTGATCGCGCCGCCCGACAGACCGGTGACCAGGGCCGCCAGGAAGGTGTTGTTGGTCAGCACCGCGTTCGGCTGCGGGTTGGGCTTGGTCAGCTGGCCGGTGATCAGGGCCAGGGCGTAGCGTTCGTCGATCTGCGATGGCACCGAGGTCTGGGCGTCCTCGTTGAAATAGCTGACGCCGGCGAAGCCGCTGAGCGCGCCGCCGTCGTCGTAGTTCAGGCGGAACTCCTGGCTGTACTGCGTGCCGCGCGCGTCCTCGGCGAAGGTCAGCATCGGCAGCGAGAAGCCGTCCGGATCGAAGGTCTCGTTGCTCTGGAAGTGGCGGGCGGCGGTGATCGACGACAGCTTCCAGGCGTCGTTGAACTTATAGTCCACAAGGGCCGTGGCGCCCTGGACGAAGCGCTTGAGGCCCAGCTGGGCGCCGCCGTTGAAGCCGGAGCCGGCCGACAAGGCCGCGCCGGAGTTGGGATCGCGGTCGCCCAGGACCTGGCCGGTGGTCGGGTCGGTCGGATTGAACGTGCCCGACTTGAACGAGGTGCCGGTCGGATGGTCGGCCTCGTAGTTCAGGATCAGGTTGGCGTCGAGTTTGTCGTTCGGGGTCCAGCGGAAGGCCAGGCGGGCCGCGCCCGTGTCGGTCGAGCCCAGGTTCTTGCCGCCCAGCAGGTTCTCGACCGCGCCGTCGCGCTCTTTGTAGCGGCCGGCGAAGCGCACCGCGAAGGTGTCGCTCAGCGGCACGTTGGCCATGCCCTCGAACAGGCCGTAGCCGTGGTCGCCCAGCTCGGCGCCCACGCGCCAGTCCAGGGCGGCCGGGTCGGCCTTGTTCTGGATGATGTTGACCGCCCCGATCAGGGCGCCGCGCCCGAACAGGGTCGATTGCGGCCCCTTGGCCACCTCGATGCGCTGGACGTCGAACAGCTCGACGTACGAGCCGCGCGACTTGGAGATCGACACGCCGTCCTGGAACACCGACACGCGCGGCTCGACGGTGGCGTCGCCGCTGTCGGAGGTGATGCCGCGCATCACGAAGCCGGGGTTGTTGGGCGACTGGTTCTGGACCTGGAAGCCGGGGACGAAGGACGACAGCTTGTCGAACTCCTGCACGCCCAGGGTCTGGAGCGTCGAGCCCGAATAGGCGGTCAGGGCGATGGGCACGTCCAGCAGCTTCTGCTCGCGCTTCTGGGCGGTGACGACCAGTTCCTCGACCTGCTCGGAAGCCGGGGCGTCCGGTTCGGCGGCGTGGGCGACGCCGGCGATCAGCGCCAGGCCGCTGACGGCCGTCATGAGCAAGGTGGTGCGGAACGCGCGCATCGACTATCCCCTTCGAACGCAAGGCTTGAACCTGAGCCGTTAGGCGCGGGCGATGTCCGCCCTACGACATAGCCGTGACGGAGCCGTGAAGACGCCTTGATCCCGCCGACCGACCCGACCGAAGCGCTCGTCGAGGACGAGATCGACGAGCTGGACGCCTCCGAAACGGGCGCCGGGGGCGAGGTCGTGCGGATCGCGCTGGGCGCCGACCTGGCCGGTCAGCGCCTGGACAAGGCCCTGGCCGGCGCCGCGCCGGACCTGTCGCGGGCCCGCCTGCAGGCCCTGATCGCCGCCGGCCAGGTGTCGCTGGTCGTCGAAGGCCGGGCGCCCCGCCCGATGACCGACGGCAAGGCCAAGGCCCCTGCCGGGACCTATCTGGTGCTGGTCCCGCCGCCGGTCGCGGCCGAGCCCGAGCCGGAGGACATCCCGCTGGCCGTGCTCTACGAGGACGCCCACCTGATCGTCATCGACAAGCCGCCGGGCATGGCCGCCCACCCGGCGCCGGGCTGCGAGACCGGCACCCTGGTCAACGCCCTGCTGTTCCACTGCGGCGCCAGCCTGTCGGGGATCGGCGGCGTGGCCCGGCCCGGCATCGTCCATCGCCTGGACAAGGAGACCTCGGGCGTGATGGTGGCGGCCAAGACCGACGCCGCCCACCAGGGGCTGTCGGCCCTGTTCGCGACCCACGACATCGACCGCATGTACGTGGCCCTGACCCGGGGCGCGCCGCATCCGGCCGTCGGCACGATCGAAACGCGCCTGGGCCGCTCGCCGCACGACCGCAAGAAGATGGCGGTGCTGAAGACCGGCGGCCGCGAGGCGATCACCCACTATCGCGTCGAGAAGACCTTCGGCGCGCCGGACAAGCCGGTGGCCGCGCGCGTCGCCTGCCGGCTGGAGACCGGCCGCACCCACCAGATCCGCGTCCACATGGCCAGCAAGGGTTCGCCCTGCCTGGGCGACCCGGTCTACGGCGCCGGCGCCCCCGCCGCCCCGGTCAAGGCGGCGATCGTCGAGCTCGGCTTCGCCCGCCAGGCCCTGCACGCGGCCGTGCTGGGCTTCGTCCATCCGATCACGGGAGAAACCCTGCGGTTCGAGACCCCCCTTCCGCCGGACATGGCGGCGCTGGAAGCGGCCCTTGAAGCGCTCTGAGCGCGTCGCCAGGTACGGCTTGCGCGCCTGATACATTCAGGCCCTAATTCGGTTACAGATCGCGCCCACTGTGGCGGGGTCGGAGGTTTCGTCCATGTTCGCGTCCCGCATCGTCCTCGCCGCCCTGCTCGCCCTGCCGCTGGCCCTGCCCGCAGCCGCGTTCGCCCGTTCGGCCGACGACGAGGTCGTGACCACCGCCGCCTCGCGCGCCACCCGTCCGCCGACCGAGGCCGAGCTGGAGCAGGCCAAGGCCGACGCCCGGGCCCGCGCCGAGGCCGAACGCGCCGCCAAGCCGGTCACCACCCAGGACCAGATCTCGGCCTGGGTCGCCGACGCGCCGCCCGTCGAAGGCTCGGCCTTCGGCTACACCCCGCGCGCCGAACTCGACGTCAACGGCTACCCGCTGGACAAGGACGGCAAGCGTCAGGTCCACGGCGAGGTCGGCGTCAGCGTCGGCACCGGCGGCTATCGCAGCGGCTATGTCTCCAGCCTGATCCCGATCGGCGAGACCGGCACCCTGGGCGTCACGGTCGGCAAGACCGACTACGGCAAGCACGGCGGCTACGGCTATTACAGCGGATACGGCGGCGGGTACGGCGGCGGGTACGGCGGCCCCTACGGCTACGGCTGGGGTCCGCGCGGCGGCAGCTCGCAGTCCCTGGCCCTGTCGCTGGACATGCGCGGCGGCGGCGGACGCAGCCGCTCCGACACGCCCGAGGGCTGCGCCCCCGGCTTCCGCGACGGCGAGCGCTATGTCGAGCCGGTCTGGGTGACCGAGATGCGCGGCGACAAGAGCTGCGACGCGGCCGCCCGTCCCTAGATCCCCGCCTGAGACGAATCGCCTCGGGGCGCGATCCGGCGGTTTTGTTCGCCGATACTTAAGGGGTTGCGGTCAAGGTGCGCGCCTCAGGGCGTCATCGGACCGATCTATGCAGCCGGAAATCACCGCTTTCCATCACCCCGCGACCGGGCGGGTGACCTATCTGATCGCCGATCCGGCCACCTTGCTCTGCGCCTTCGTCGACCCCGTGCTCGACTACGACCCGCGAACCCAGGCCGTCGACACCCGCTTCATCGACGCGATCATCGCCGACGTCCGCGCCAAGGACCTGGGCCCGACCTGGATCCTCGAGACCGGCCTGCACACCGACCACCTGTCGGCGGCCGGCCACCTGAAATACGAGACCGGCGCCTCGATCTGCATCGGCGCCCCGGTGCTGGACAGCCTCAAGCGCCTGGTCCCCGTGCTGGGCGACGACGGGGTCGATCTGGAAGGCTGGGACTTCGACAAGCTGGCCCAGGACGGCGAGGCCCTGCCGATGGGTGGGATCGAGATCACCGCCATCGCCCTGCCCGGCCGCCTGCCCGGCGCCACCGCCTATCAGATCGGCGACGTCGTGTTCGCCGGCTCGGCCATCCTGCCGCCCGACCAGGGCCTGGACGACAGCGCCGCCCCCGGCGCCGACCCCGCCGGCCAGCACGCCGCCGCCCGTCAGCTTCTGGGCCTGCCGCCCGAGACCCGCCTGCTGGTCGGCCAGACCGGCGAGGTCATCGACGCCTGGAGCACCACGGTCGCCGAGCAGAAGGCCCGCAACGTCGACGCCGGCGACGCCGTGCCCGCCGAGGCCTTCGTCGCCCGCCGCGCCGCCGTCGCGGCCGCCCCCGGCCCGCTGGCCGCCCCGGCCCTGCAGGTCGGAATCCGCGCCTTCCGCCTGCCGCCGCAGGGCGAGGACGGCAAGCGCTTCCCGCCGGTCGACGTCAGTTCCATTTAAAAACGCACTTGCCTTGTCCGGGTCCGCACGCCTAGATGCTTCGCACGCGAAGAACCAGGAACGCCCGCCATGGCCGAAGACAAGACCGCCGCCCAGTCGCCGCTCGACGCCGCCCGCACCGCCGGCGAGGGCGACCGCAGCGCCGCCCTGACGGCCGGCCAGCAGGGCCACCTGCCCGACCTGCTCGGGCTGGAATGGCTGGAGGCCACGACCGGCCGCGTGCGCGGCCGCATGACCGTGACCCAGCGCCACATGGCTCCCAACGGCTTCCTGCACGCCGCCAGCGTCATCGCCCTGGCCGACAGCGCCTGCGGCTACGGCTGCGTGGTCTCGCTGCCGCCGGGCGCCGTCAGCTTCACCACCATCGAGCTGAAGTCCAACTTCCTGGGCACGGTGCGCGAGGGCGGCGGCGCGGCGGTGGAGGCCACCCTGGTCCACAGCGGCCGCAACACCCAGGTCTGGGACGCCGTCGTCACCGCCGAGGAGACCGGCAAGACCATCGCGCTTTTCCGCTGCACCCAGATGGTTCTGTATCCGAAAGCCTAGGTTCGGCTGGGCTTCCGCGCGGAAACCGCCCCCCGCGACACAAAAGCTTGTCACAGGCTCTTGCACTCTTCCGGCGACGCCGCTAGGTATCCCGCCCTCACTCAAGGCACGCCTCCGGGCGGGCCTGGAAGACCCCCTGGAGAGGTGGCAGAGTGGTCGAATGTACCGCACTCGAAATGCGGCGTGCCTGGAAGGGCACCGTGGGTTCGAATCCCACCCTCTCCGCCATTACCCCCTGAAATAGAAGCATCGACCCAAGCCTCGCGGGCGACGCCGCGTCAGCGGATCGTGACGCGCTTGACGACGATCGCGTCGCCGCCGTCGACGGCGGGGACCTTGGTCTCGACCACCTCGACATCGGCCCCCGCGTCGCGGAACTCGTCCAGGCGGGCGGCCGTCTGCGAGCCGAAGGCCGAGGCCGGCAGGCTGATATTGAACCCGCCCGCGCCGCGGATGGCCTGCATCACCAGCTCGTCGGTCAGGTAGTAGCGCGCCCAGTAGCGGTCGGGATCGGTGGCCATGACGTGGGCGGCCTCGGCCTGGCGGGCCTGCTCCTCGTCACGGCGCGCCTGCACCAGCTTGGCGTCCTCGCGCGCCATCGCCAGCTCGGTCTTGAACGACATCGAGACCTCCCTCCAGGGTGAAGACAACCTTGGCTATTGTTAGTGGATATCACCACCTTAACGTACAGCCACAAGGACGCAAGGCGGCGGCGGTCGCCAGGAACGGTCCGACCGGCTAGCGTCGGACCCAGTCGTCCCAGCGGAGCCCTGTCGTGAACGCCGATCCCATCGCCCAGCGCCCCTGGTGGAAGGACGCGGTCGTCTACCAGATCTATCCGCGCTCGTTCCTCGACACGGACGGCGACGGAGTGGGCGACCTACCGGGGATCACGGCCCGGCTGGACTATCTGCAGGCCCTGGGCGTCGACGTGGTCTGGCTGTCGCCGCACTTCGACAGCCCCAACGCCGACAACGGCTACGACATCCGCGACTACCGCAAGGTGATGGCCCAGTTCGGGACCATGGCCGATTTCGACGCCATGCTGGCCGGGATGACCGCGCGGGGCATCCGGCTGATCATCGACCTGGTGGTCAACCACAGCAGCGACGAGCACGCCTGGTTCGTCGAGAGCCGCAAGGGGCGGGATAATCCGTACAGGGATTACTACATCTGGCGCGACGGCAAGGAAGGCGGCCCGCCCAACAACTACGGCGCCTTCTTCGGCGGCCCGGCCTGGACATTCGACCCAGGTGAGGGCGACGAGGCCAGCGGCCAGTACTACCTGCACTATTTCGCCGCCAAGCAGCCCGACCTGAACTGGGAGAATCCCAAGGTCCGGGGAGAGGTCTACGACCTGATGCGCTTCTGGCTCGACAAGGGCGTGTCGGGCTTCCGGATGGACGTGATCCCGTTCATCTCCAAGCAGCCGGGCCTGCCGGACCTGACGCCGCAGGAGCGCCGCGCGCCGCAGTTCGTCTATGCCGCCGGCCCCAGGCTGCACGAGTATCTGCGCGAGATGCGCCGCGAAGTCCTGGACCACTACGACACCATGACCGTCGGCGAGGCGTTCGGCGTGCGGCCCGACCAAGCGCGCGACCTGATCGACAGCCGCCGGCGCGAGCTGGACCTGGTGATCAATTTCGACATCGTCCGCATGGACATCGACGGCTGGCGCAAGACGTCCTGGACCCTGCCCCGGCTGAAGGCGCTCTATACGGAGCTGGACCAGGCCGCCGGGCCGTTCGGCTGGAACACCCAGTTCCTGTCCAACCACGACAACCCGCGCTCGGTCTCGCACTTCGGCGACGACGATCCCGAATGGGTCGAGCGCTCGGCCAAGGTCCTCAACACCCTGATCCTGACCCAGCGCGGCACGCCGTTCCTCTACCAGGGCGAGGAGCTGGGCATGACCAACTACCCGTTCGCCACCCTGGACGACTTCGACGACCTGGAGGTGGCCGGCCGCTGGCGCGACGTGAAGCATCGGGTGTCGGAGGAAGAATACCTGGCCAACGCCCGGGCCATGGGCCGCGACAACAGCCGCACCCCGATGCAGTGGACATCCGGCCCGAACGGCGGCTTCACGACGGGCAAGCCGTGGCTGGCGGTCAATCCGAACACCGCGGCGATCAACGCCGAAGACGAGGCGGCGCGGCCGGACTCGGTGCTGGCCCACACCCGCGCCCTGATCGCCTTCCGGCGCGGCTCGACCGACCTGAAGGAAGGCGACTACCGCGACCTCGACCCCGAGCATCCCCGGGTCTTCGCCTATCGCCGCGGGGCGGGCCTGCTGGTGGCGCTGAACTTCGGCCGCGAGGTCGTGCGCTGGCCGCTCCCCGAAGGCCTGGCCGTCGAGGGGCCGGCCTTCGGGACCGCCGAGATCGACGGGCGCGACCTGGTGCTGCGCGGTTGGGGGTGGGCGATCCTGCGGGTGCGGCCTTAGCCCTCCGCTTCGCCCTCCCCCGCGCCTAGGCCGTGACGATCGAGACCGAGGCCACGGTCGGTGGCTTGCCGATCTCGCCCTGCGGCACGAAGGTCACGCTGGGCGACGGGCCCAGCTGGCCCTTGGCGGTCAGGTCGGCGGCCTTGTCGGTGATGTCGAACACCAGGCTGGGGCCGGCGTTCGGGCCGTGCTCGTGGCCGACCAGGTTGAACGAGCCGAACGTGCCCACATAGTTGGGGCTGTCGGTCCCGCCCGGCGTCGCCCCCTCGGGCAGGCCGACATAGACGTTGTAGGTGCCGCCGAAGGCCTCGTCCGCCATCACCCCGGCCAGGGCCAGGAAGACGCCGCCGCCCTTGCTCGGCGGGGCCGCCGCCAGCAGGTTGGAGCCGCCGCTGTTGCTGGCGCGCGGCGGGCTGGCCAGCTTCAGCAGGGTCGGGCCGGTCGCCGACAGGGTCACCCCGCCGTGGTGCTCGCCGGCGACCGCCGCGGTGGCGGCCAGGGGCGCGGTCTTGAGGAACTGCGGCGCGCGCAGGCGCTTGGCGCCGGGCACCTTCTGGTAGGTGTCGTACTGGTAGCCCAGCTTGCCGATGGTGCTGGCGTTGTTGAGCAGCACGTCGACGCGCTTGCCCTGGCCGTTGGCGAAGGGGAACAGGCGCGTGCCCCAGTCCGGATTGCCGTAGCCCATGTTGTTCCAGCTGGCCCACAGCCGGTCGATGTTGCAGTGGTGCAGCCAGAACACCGGGTCGCCCGCCGCCGTGGGCACGTAGCCCATGTTGGTGCTGTTGCCGGTCAGGTCGTGCACCATGCCGTGCGGGTTGTTGTTCAGCGTCGGGCAGAAGCCCGTCGAGCCGTCGTTGCTGATGTAGTAGCCGTACTTGAAGGCGTTGAGGTTCAGCGCGCCGGGGTTCTGCTGGTCGATCCGCTGGCCCTGGTTCACCCAGGTGTTGCGGTTGGGCTTGTACAGCGGGCTGGACGTGTTGGTGTAGAACTCCGGCGGGATCGACAGGGCCGCGACCGAGCCCTGCAGATAGTCCCAGTACGGCAGGGTGAAGCTGGCGTCCTGCAGCACGTTGCGGATGATCTGCTCGAAATAATAGACGAACCAGCGGTGCCACGGCAGGAAGTAGGTGCCCAGGAACCGGGTCGGATTGCTCGGGTCGTAGCTGTGCGGCTGGCAGCTGTCCCACATGGCCGAGGCCAGGTCGCGGTTGTAGCTGGGCTGGCTTCCATAGATCTGCTGCAGCATCTGGTTCTTGGTCTGCACGGCCTGGTTCCAGTTGGCCGAGCCGGGGATCCAGTGGGTGTACCACTGGAAGTTCCAGTGCCGGGGATCGCCCGCCGGGATCTGGTTGCGCATGATGTCGACGGCCTTGGCGTACTTGACCAGCATCGCCTTGCCTTGCGGACTGGTGGCGCTGTAACGGGTGCTGACGGTTTGGGCCTGGGCCTCGAGGCCGCCGAAGCCCACCGCCGTCGCGCCGGCCAGCGCCCCGATCATGACGTCACGCCGAGTCTCAACCATCGCCTGCCCTCCATCCCGTCGTCGCGAGATTTCTCGCTATGAGTGCAGTCAGGCTATTGCCAGGTTTGCGCGAGTCAACAACTTTCGCGACGCATGACGTCAGGACTCAATCCTGGGATTGACGCACCAGCCGCGCGCCGGTCACCACCAGGGGCGAGCCGTCGCCGCCGCGCGGGACGATCGTGAGGACCAGGGGCCGCCCGGACTCCGCCGACAGCGCGGCGCGGACCTGCGGCGGCAGGGGGAAGACGCGATCGGCGCCTTCGGACCGGCCGGCCAGGTCGTAGAGGCTGAGCGCCCCGACATAGCCGGGATCGCCGGTCGCCGCCCGGGCCGGTCCGGAGGGGCCCACGAACAGGTTGTAGGTCGCGCCGGACGGGGTCTCGGCCTTCAGGCCCGTCAGCACCAGGGTCACCGGTCCGGTCGCCGCGCCGCGCAGGGCCTCGGGCGCGGCGCGCTCCAGCGGCAGTTCCACGGCCTGCGCCATGACGGTGGCCGGACCGTTCCAGCGCGCCAGCCAGGCCGGTCCGGGCTCGGCCCGCGTGCCGCAAGCCGCCGCTGTCAGGGCGAGGGCGAGCCCCAGGAGGGGCGTCGTCCGCCGTCGTCCGCGTGGTCCTCGCATGCCGTCGGCCTCCGCGCCGTCACCGCGGCCACCCTACGCCCGATCGCCCGGACCCGAAACGCCGAAGGGGCGCCCGCCGGCCGGCGGCCGCCCCTCCTTCGTTCGTCCGGAACCTCAGCCTAGGCCTTGATGAAGGCCAGCAGGTCGGGATTGATGATTTCCGGATGGGTCGTGCACATGCCGTGCGGCAGGCCCGGATAGGTCTTCAGCGTGCCCTTCTTGAGCAGCTTGATGCCGATGCGGGCGGAGTCGTCGATCGGCACGATCTGGTCGTCCTCGCCGTGCATCAGGAACACGGGCACGTCGACGCTCTTGAGGTCCTCGGTGAAGTCGGTTTCCGAGAAGGCCTTGATGCAGTCGTAGTGGGCCTTGGTCCCGCCCATCATGCCCTGGCGCCACCAGTTCTCGACCACCGCCGGCGACACCTTCGCGCCCGGACGGTTGAAGCCGTAGAACGGGCCGGCGGCCACGTCGTGGAAGAACTGGGCGCGGTTGGCGACCTGGGCGGCGCGGAAGCCGTCGAACACCTCGATCGGCAGGCCGCCCGGGTTCTTGTCGCTCTTGACCATGATCGGCGGCACGGCGCCGATCAGCACGGCCTTGGCCACGCGGCCGGGCTTGGCGCGGGCCACGTAGTGGATGACCTCGCCGCCGCCGGTGGAGTGGCCCACGTGGACGGCGTTCTTCAGGTCCAGGTGGTCGGTCAGGGCGATGACGTCGGCGGCGTAGGTGTCCATCTCGTTGCCGGTGTCGGTCTGGGTGGACCGGCCGTGGCCGCGACGGTCATGGGCGATGACCCGGAAGCCCGCGGCCAGGAAGAACATCATCTGGTTGTCCCAGTCGTCGGCGCTGAGCGGCCAGCCGTGGTGGAACACGATCGGCTGGGCGGTCTTGGGCCCCCAGTCCTTGTAGAAGATCTGCGTGCCGTCCTTGGTGGTGACGAAGCCGCTGCTCATGATGGTGTCTCCTGGGGATTTGGGCGAGGCCTTGGGCGTCGCCGCGGTCGATGTGGACGCCGAGAGCGAGGGGATCGCGCTCATCAGGGCCAGGCTGAGGCCGCTGGTGACGACGTCGCGCCGCGACGCGCCGTCCTGTTCATCGGAAGACGTGGTCATGCGCCGGCCCCTCTCTGTCGAGCCGGCGCTGGTCGCCGGCGTCCGCGCGGGAGGCTAGGCCGATCGCGGGCGGGCGGCTTGGACATGCCTGCCGTGGTTTGTAGGTTCTGACAGCGCTGGCGCCGAAGGCGGAGGGACGCCGCTCGTCCGGCGTTGAGGGCGTCAGCCGGCTTCGGGACGGAAGAAGGTGTTGGCCGTCAGCCGGCCCCGGCGGGGATCGGCGTCGGCGGGCCGGTCGGACAGCACGCCGGCGTGCAGCAGGTTGCTGGCGTAGACGATGATCCGGTTGAACGTCGGCGCGACGACGGCGGTCTGCTCGAACAGGGCGTTGGAGGCGGCGATGTAGCCCTCGTCCGCCCCGACGGCCCCCGTCGCCATCTCCTCGCGCAGGGCGGCCAGGTAGGCGGGGCCGCGCGCGGGATCGATCGTCTCGAAGCCGGTGGCGCGGTGCCGGTAGAAGGCGGTGCCGCCGTGCGGGGGGCCGCACAGATAGTGCAGGATCGCCAGCTGGGTTGGCGAGGTGGTGTCGATGTGCGGCAGGCGCTGGGCCCAGGTCGCCTGGTCGGCCGGCAGGACCGCCATCGACAGGGCGCAGGTGACGTGGGCCTTGCCGCCCGCCGCGACGCCGAAGGTCTCCGCCAGATAGGGCCTCAGGGCCGTGACCAGGGCCTGGACATAGCCCGGCGGGGCGGGCGCGCGGACCCCGGGATAGAAGTTCACGGCCGCCTTGACCGGAGCCAGGACGGCCGTCTCGGCGGCGAAGTCGACCAGGCGCTCGGCCCCGTCCAGCAGGCCGTCCAGGATCAGGACCGGGCTTTGCTCCTGGCCGACGCGCAGGAGCTCGACGCGGGGATCGGGGCCGGGCGCGAAGGCGGCGGTCTCGTTCACCGCCGGGGCGCCTCGGCGGCCTCGGCCGCGGCCAGGTCGGGGGCCTTGGTGGTGAAGCCGCGCGTGTAGACGTCGGTCAGCAGGGCCCGATGATCGGGCAGGCCGGCGGCGGCGCGGCGGCCCGCCTCCTGCACCCGCCCGAAGTCAGCCCGCGCCAGGTCGCCGTGGGCGTGGGCGGCCGGATCGACCTCCGTCCCATAGCCCATGCCGTACAGGATGTACTGGTAATTGAAGTACTTGAAGCTCTCGTGGAGGTTCGGGAAGTCGAACGCGTTGGGCGGCCGGTGCCGCCACATCGCCAGGTGGTCCTGCAGGCTCTCCGGGATCGAGGCGGGGTCGCAGTTGTCGGTCCAGAACGCGTTGTCGGTCCGCTGGCTAATGCAGTAGTGCAGCTTGATGAAATCGATGGCCCGCAGGTAGCGGTCGGTCATGGCCGTATTGAACTGGCGGGCCGCGGCCTCCATCCCACCCCGGCGCGGCAGGTTGCGGGCCAGCATGTAGGCGGCGGCCTCGATCAGGACGATGCCGGTGGATTCCAGCGGCTCCAGAAATCCGCCCGACAGGCCCACGGCCACGCAGTTCTTGATCCAGTGCGCCTCGCGGTGGCCGACCTTCAGCTTCAGCAGGCGCGGCGTCAGGCCCTCGCCGGCCTTGCCGACATAGCCCTTGATGATCTCTTCGGCCCGGTCGTCGGTGGTGTGGCGGCTGGAATAGACATAGCCCGTGCCTCGCCGGTCGGGCAGGCCGATGTCCCAGGTCCAGCCGGCCTCGTGGGCGGTGGAGATGGTGGTGGTGGCCACCGGCGCGTCGGGGCGGTCGTAGGGCACCTGCAGGGCCAGGGCGCGGTCGACGAACAGGGTGTCGCCCTTGTCGATCCAGGCGCTGCCCATGGCCTCGCCGATCAGGGCCCCGGCGAACCCGGTGCAGTCGATATAGAGGTCGGCCGTCAGGTCGCCGTGCTCGCGGGTGGTCAGCGAGGCGATCGAGCCGTCCTCGGCCTTGTTGACGCCCTGCACGTTGCCCAGCACGTGCTTGACGCCCGTGGCCTTGCCGACGTCGCGCAGCAGGTTGGCCAGGCGTCCGGCGTCGAAATGGTAGGCGTAGGCCATCGGCCCGCCGTACTGCGGATCGTCGAGGCGCTTGGGCCCGCGACCGGCGTCGCAGACCTTGTCCTGCAGGGTGACGGCGTCCGAGAACGGGATGTCGCCCGCCCCGCCCATCAGCCAGTAGGGCGCCAGGTCCAGACCGCCGTTCAGCAGCCGGGGCTGGGCGAACGGATGGTAGTAGTGGCTGTGGACCCCGTCCTTGGGCGCGGTCTTCCAGTCGACGAACTTGATGCCCTGCTTGAAGGCCGCCCCGGCCTCGCGCATGAACCGCGCCTCGTCGACGCCGATGGTGCGCATGGTGTTCTGGATGGTCGGGAAGGTGCCCTCGCCCACCCCGATGATGCCGATCTCGCTGGACTCGATCAGGGTGATGCGCACCCCGTCCGGCCGGGCCGAGCCCAGGCGGCGGGCCAGGTAGGCGGCGGTCATCCACCCAGCCGTGCCGCCCCCGACGATCAGGATGTCGTTGATCGCCTTGTCCACGCCCGTCCCCCTACGCTTTCCGCATTCCTAGCACCGCGCCGTCAGGCGGGCAGCAGGCAACGCACCGCCTCGCCGATCCGCTCGGCGTCGGGGCCCAGCACCACGTGCACGGCGCGCTCGCCCACCCGGACCACGCCGCGCGAGTCCAGGGCCGCCAGGGCCGCCTCGTCCACCCGGCCGTTGTCGCGCACCACCAGCCGCAGGCGGCTGGAGCAGGCGCCGACCGCCTCGACATTGGCCGAACCGCCCAGGGCGGCGACCAGGGTCTCGGCCCGGCTATCGTCGGCCGCGGTGGGCAGGGCCGAGGTCAGGGGCGCGGCCTTGGCGGCGACGGCCTTGGCCGGCGCGGCGCCGCCGCCGGCGTTCATGGCCGCGCGGATCTCGCCGGCCACCTGGTCGGCCACCGGCCCCAGCACGACCTGCAGGGCCTTGTCCGACGGCTTGACGATCCCCCGCGCGCCCAGGGCCTTCAGGGCCGGCTCGTTGACCGCGCCCTGGTCGGCGACGATCAGGCGAAGGCGGGTGGTGCAGGCGTCGACGCTGGTGAGATTGGCCGCCCCGCCCAGGGCCGCCACAAAGTCCGCGCCGCGTCCGCCGCCCGTGCTCACCACGGGCGCGGCCACCGCGTCGTCGGCCTCGCGGCCCGGGGTCTTCAGGTCGAAGCGCTGGATGGCGAAGCGGAAGATCCCGTAATAGATCGCGCCGTAGACCAGCCCCACCGGGATCAGCAGCAGCGGGTGCGTGGCCTTGTTGAAGTTCAGCACGTAGTCGAACAGGCCCGCCGAGAAGCCGAAGCCCAGCTTGATGTCCAGGATGTTCATCAGGGCCATGGCCAGGCCGGTCAGCACCGCGTGGATCGCGAACAGCAGCGGGGCCAGGAACATGAAGGTGAACTCGATCGGCTCGGTCACGCCGGTCAGGAACGAGGTCAGGGCCAGCGAGCCCAGCATGCCGCCGACGGCCTTGCGCTTGTCGGGCCGGGCCGTGTGGTACATGGCCAGGCACGCGGCGGGCAGGCCGAACATCATCACCGGGAAGAAGCCGCTCATGAACGCCCCGGCGCTCTTGTCGCCGGCCGCGAAGCGGTTGAGGTCGCCGGTGGCGCCGTTGAAGTCGCCCAGGATGAACCAGACCACGTTGTTGAGGATGTGGTGCAGGCCGGTGACGATCAGCAGGCGGTTGAGCAGGCCGTAGACGAACAGGCCCACATTGCCCGAGGCGGTGACCAGGCCCGACAGGCCGTCGACGCCCGCCTCCAGCCCGCTCCACGCGAAGCCGAAGATCAGGGCCAGCAGCACCCCGGCCAGACCGGCCACGATTGGCACGAAGCGCCGCCCGCCGAAGAAGGCCAGGTATTCCGGCAGCTTGATGTTGCTGTAGCGGTTGTAGAGCCAGCCGCAGATCACGCCCGACAGGATGCCGACCGGGATCGACAGCTTGCCGATCTCCTTGGCCTTCCAGGCCGCGACGGTCAGGTCCCTGGCGCCCTCCACGGCCTGGGCGGCGACGTCGGGCGGCACGACCATCAGGGCGTCGACGCCCTTGGTGGCGATCACGTAGCAGACCACCCCCGCCAGGCCCGCCGCCCCGTGGTTCTCGCGCGCCAGGCCCACGGCCACGCCGATGGCGAAGATCAGGCCCAGGCTGGCGAAGATCGCCCCGCCGGCCGCGCCGAAGACGTTGGCCACGGTCAGCGACAGGTCGTGGGTCAGCATCGCCAGTTCGGGCCGGCCAAGGAGGTCGTTCTGGCCGATGCGCAACAGCAGGGCCGCCACCGGCAGCACGGCGATGGGCAGCATCAGGGCCCGGCCCAGGGGCTGGAGGAATTCGAGCGGGGACTTCATCGCTTAGGCTCCAACCTTCTGGTGGAAGGCTTTGCAGAGATCTCGGACGGCCTCGGGCGAGGTCTGGTCCAGCGCCTGGCGGGCGAGGGCCCGGCAGGCCTCGACGTCCAGGGTCCGCACCAGGGCCTTCACCTCCGGCACGGTCGCCGCGGTGGCGGAAAGTTCGGTGACGCCCAGCCCGACCAGCACCGGCACGGCGACCAGGTCGGAGGCCAGGCCGCCGCAGACGCCGACCCAGCGCTGGTGGCGCGCCGCGCCCTTGCAGGTCTGGTCGATCATCCGCAGCACGGCGGGATGCAGGGCGTCGATGCGGGCGGCCAGCTCGGGATTGCCCCGGTCCATGGCCAGCACGTACTGGGTCAGGTCGTTGGTGCCGATCGACAGGAAGTCGGCCTCGGCGGCGATCAGGTCGGCGGTGACGGCGGCGGCGGGGGTCTCGATCATCACCCCCAGCTCGACCCGCTCGGTGATCCCCATCTCGCGCTTGGCCTCCTCCAGCACCGCGCGGACGGCGCGCAGCTCGTCGAGGCTGGCGATCATCGGGACCATGATCCGGCACTGGCCCAGCGGCTTGACCCGCAGGATGGCCCGCAGCTGGGTCTTCAGCAGGTGCGGCCGCCACAGGCTCACGCGCACGCCGCGCAGGCCCAGGGCCGGGTTCTCCTCGGCCGGGATCGGCAGATAGGGCGCGGCCTTGTCGCCGCCGACGTCCAGGGTGCGGATGATCAGCGGGCGGCCGTCCAGGGCCGAGGCGATGGCCTGGTACTGGCGGGCCTGCTCGTCCTCGTCGGGCGGGGTCTCGCGCTCCAGGAACAGGAACTCGGTGCGCAGCAGACCCGAGCCCTCCGCGCCGTTGGCGGCGGCGGCCAGGGCGTCGTTCAGCGAGCCGACATTGCCGAAGACCTCGATCCGCGTCCCGTCGGCCGTGCGGCTTTCCTGGTGGGCGGCGGCCTTGGCGGCGGCCTTGCGCTCGTGGCGGGCGGCGATGGCGGTCTGGGCGGCGGCCAGCTGGGCGGCGTCGGGACCGACGCGCAAGCTGCCGTCCTCGGCGTCGAGGATCAGGGCCGCGCCCTCGGTGACGTCCAGCACGCCCGGGCCGGCGGCGACGATGGCCGGGATGCCCATGGCGGCGGCCAGGATGGCCACGTGCGAGGTCGGCCCGCCCTTGGCCGTGCAGAAGCCGGCCACCTGGCCCGCCTCCACGCCCATCAGCTGGGAGGGCAGCAGTTCGTCGGCCAGCAGGATGGCGCCGGGCGGCAGGGCGCGGGCCTCGTCCTCCTCGCCCGACAGGGCGCGCAGCACCTGGCGCTCCAGGTCGATCAGGTCGTCGACGCGCTCGGCCAGGCGACGGTCGCCCAGGCCGCGCAGGGCCTCGACATAACCGCCCACGGCGCGTCGCCAGGCGAAGCCCGCGCTCTTGCCGTCGGCGATCAGCCGATGGGCCGAGGCGGTCAGTTCGGGATCTTCCAGGAAGGCCAGGTGGGCGCCGAGGATGGCCTTGCGGGCGGTGTCGCCCTTGCTGGCCGACTTCTCGATCTTGGCGCGGACCTGGACCAGGGCGTCCTCCAGGGCGGCGCGCTCGTGGCCCGCACCGGCGCCGGCCTCGGTCACCACGATGTCGCTGGAGACGAAGCGCACGGCCTGGCCGATCGCCAGGCCCGGGGCGGCCATCACCCCGCGCAGCAGGCCGGGCTCGCTGGGCGGGGCCGCGCGGACGGCCTCGACGACGGCGGCGGGCGCGGCGGTCGGCGGCAGGGCCGCGCTCTCGCCCATGCCGCCCTCGATCAGCTCGGCGATGGCGGCCACGGCGAAGTCGGCGTCGGGACCCGAGGCGACGACGCTGATGCGGTCGCCGTGGCGCACGGCCAGCGACATCACCCCGACCGGGCTCTTGGCGCTGGCCCGGCGGTTGACCGCGACCAGGGCCACCTCGGCGGCGAACTTGCGGGCGCTCTCGGCGATGCGGGCGGCCGGGCGGGCGTGGATGCCGTGCTGCAGCGGCACGACGACCTCGCGCGCCACCTCGCCCTCGGCGATGGCCAGCACCGCGCCGGCGCCGCTCACCGGGGCCAGCTCCATCAGGAAGTCGCCCACCGCGGCGGCGTGGTCCTGCTCGCGGCGCACGATCTGGAAGGCGTCGGCGTTGGTGATCACCACCGGGGTGATCAGGCTCTTGGCGCGCTGGCTCAAGAGGTCCAGGTCGAAGCTGATCAGCTTGTCGCCCGTCTTGACCGCCTGGCCGTCCTTGACGTGGACCTCGAAGCCCTCGCCGCCCAGGCCGACAGTCTCCAGCCCGACGTGCATCAGGATCTCGGCGCCGTTGTCGGCCCGCAGGGTGACGGCGTGGCGCGTGCCGTGCACGGCGATCACCCGCGCGTCGCAGGGCGCATGCAGGGTCGAGCCCAGCGGGTCGATGGCCAGGCCGTCGCCCAGCATGCGCTCGGCGAACACCGCGTCGGGCGTCTCGTCCAGCGGGGCGACCCAGCCCTTGAGCGGCGAGGACAGTACGAGATTGGACACCGGTACGCTTCCTGCTTGCTGATCAGTTCCGGCCGCTCTTGGCGGCGGCCGTGAGGGAGACGCTGTCGAGCACCAGGGTCGGCTCGACGGACTTGGCTGTAAAGGTCAGGCAGAGATCGTGGACCCCGCCCTTGGCCGGGATCCTGCCACCGACCGTTCCGAGGGCGGGCCCGCGGGCGGCGGCGCCCAGCGGGATGGCGGCGATCCGCTCGCCCGCGCAGCCGTCGATCCGCACCTCCAGCTCGCCGTCGGGCGTGGCCGGGGCGCGCAGCGGGATCTTCTCGCGGTCGGCGCCGATCTGGAAGTTGAAGGGCACCTGGCCGATGCGGGCGGTCAGGGTCAGGGCGGTCGACAGGTCGGCGCCCTTCCATACCCAGCAGGGGTTCATCAGGTCGACGGCGAACACCGCGCGCGGGCCGCCCACCGGGGCGTCGTCCTCGAGCGACAGGTTGATGCCGTTGCCGCAGATCTCGAGCTGATGGCTGTTGCGCGTGTGGGCGGCCAGCAGGCTGACCGGATAGTCGCGGACCCGGCCCAGGGGCTCATCGCCCAGGAAGGTCCGCGTGCGGACGGTCTTGCCCGGCGCGACGCTCAGGGGCGCCGCGTAGAGGCTGGAGGCCTTGGTCGGCGCCTTGCCGTCGGTGGTGTAGCGGATCTCGCCCAAGCCCAGGCCCGAGGCCAGGGCGACCGACACCTGGCCGCCGTCGGCGGGGCGCAGGGTGGCCTGGGGTTCGTAGGGCACGGTGTCGTGGGCCACGCCCAGTACGTCCATCCGGGCGATCTCGGCCGGCAGGCGGGCGGCGAAGCTGTCCCAGTCGCGGCCGGCCTCGGGCGTCCAGCCGTTCTCGGCCACGGCGATCAGGCGCGGGAAGGTCATCTTCTCCAGCCGCTCGTCGGTGCGCATGTGCTCGGTGAACGAATTGGCCTGCAGGCCCAGGATGTGGGCGCGCTGGGCCTGCGTCAGGGCGGCCGGAGCGGCGTCGAAGTCGTAGACGTCCTTGAGGCTGACGATCTTGATCCGGCCGGGCGGCTCGTCGGCCGAGGCGCTCTGGCGGCGGTCCATGTAGAGGGTGCTGTCGGGCGCCAGCACCGCGTCGTGGCCCTGCGAGGCGGCGGCGACCGCCCCCTCGACCCCGCGCCAGGACATGACCGTGGCGTTGGGGGCCAGGCCCCCTTCCAGGATCTCGTCCCAGCCGATCATCCGCCGGCCGCGGCTGTTGATGTGCTTTTCGGCGCGCTGGATGAACCAGCTCTGCAGCCCGTGCTCGTCCTTGACGCCCAGGGCCTGGATCTGGGCCTGGACCTCGGGGCTGGCCTTCCACTGGTCCTTCACGGCCTCGTCGCCGCCCACGTGGATGTATTCGGACGGGAAGAGGTCCATCACCTCGTCGAGGATGTCGTTCAGGAAGCCGAACGTCTCGTCGCTGGGCTTGTAGAGATAGGGGAACACGCCCCAGTCGCCCATGTTCGCGCGCGGCGGATTTTTCGTCATGCCGTACTGCGGATAGGCCACCAGCGGCGCTAGGGCGTGGCCCGGCATCTCGATCTCGGGGACGATGGTGATGCCGCGCGCCGCGGCGTAGGCCACCAGCTCGCGCACTTGGTCCTGGGTGTAGAAGCCCTGGTAGCGGATCGGCTTGCCGGTCTTGGGGTCGCGCCCCGCCGCCCCGGCCGGGACGCGCCAGGAGCCTTCCGAGGTCAGCTTCGGATACTTCCGGATCTCCAGCCGCCAGCCCTGGTCGTCCACCAGGTGCCAGTGCAGGACGTTCAGCTTGTGGGCGGCCATGGTGTCGAGGATCGACTTGATCGTCTCGACGCTCTGGAAGTGGCGGGCGCTGTCCAGCATGAAGCCGCGCCAGGCGAAGCGCGGGGCGTCGTCGATGCCGACGGCGGGCAGCTGGGCGGGCCCCTTGGCGGCGTCCTGCACGGCCAGCTGCCAGACGCTGACGGCGCCGTAGAACAGGCCCGCGCGCTTGGGGGCGGTGATGACGACGCCGGTCGGGGCGATCTCGACTTTGTAGGCCTCGATCTTGTCGCTGGAGACCGCGCCCCGGGCCAGGACGATGGCCGCCTCGCCGGCGGAGGGCGCGCCCTCGACGACGGCGGGCTTCAGGCCGCGGGCCTTGAACAGCATGTCCGACAGCTGGCCGGCCACGACGCGGGCCTCGACGTCGCCCTTGGCGACGAAGATCCGGGTCCTGGCGGTCAGGGCGAAGGTCCCCTGCCCCGGGGTCGCCTGGGCCGGGGCCGGCGTCAGGGTCAGGACGGGCTGAGCCGCATGGGTCGCCGAGGCGAAGGCCAGGGCGACCACCGACGCCGAAAGGATCGCCGAGGCCTTGAGGGCGGAAAAGGTCATGAGAGGTCGCTCACCAGCTGACATGCGGAAAGGACGGGGCGGCAAAAAGCGGGCGGAGCGTTTGACCGCTCCGCCCCAGCTCCGTGCTTGCAGTCAGGAGGACTTTGGTCGCGATCGGCGGCGGCGGGCAGGTCATGACGCGATCCTGGACCATGCCGCCTCCGATGCAACGATCTCGGGAGGAAACTACGGGCCTCCGGCGCGGACGCCGGAGGCCCGGTACGCGGACTAGAACTTGAAGCGGACACCGCCGAAGATCATGCGGCCGTTCTTGTAGATACGGGCCGGACGGTTCGGATCGTTGTCGTAGTTGTCGGTCTGCTTCTCGTCGGTCAGGTTGATCGCGTCGAGGCTGAGCGAGATGTTTTCGGTCAGGTTGACGCTGGCCGAGGCGTCCAGCGAGGCGATCGAGTCCGACCACAGCTGCCGGTAGCCGCGCTCGGCGTCGTAGTCGACGAAGAACTTGGACCGGTAGTTGTAGGACAGACGGGCGCTGAAGCGGTCGTTCTCGTAGTAGCCGCTGACGTTGAAGATGTTCTTCGAGTTCGACGGCACCGGAACGCCCGTGGACGAGCTGGCGTCGGAGTAGGTGTAGTTGGCCAGGACGCCGAAGCCGTTCCAGATGGGCATCTGGAAGTTGACCTCGAAGCCCTTGGTGTCGCCGCCCGCCACGTTCACCGGACGGCCGACGCTGTAGTTACAGCTGTAGAGGCCCGGCGATTGCAGCACGCACTGGTTGGCGGGGTTCACGACCCGCGGGTCGTTGGCGGCGGCCTGCAGCGGCAGCTTCTCGGTCGTCGCGCCCTGGACGATGAAGGTCGAGATGTCCTTGTAGAAGAAGTCGACCGACAGGATCGACTGCGGGGCGAAGTACCACTCGAGCGTCGCGTCGTACTGGTTGGCGCGATACGGGTCGAGGTTCGGGTTGCCGCCCGAGGCCGTCAGCAGGGACTCGGTCAGCGAGGTGAAGCCGGCCATCTGGGCGTAGTCCGGACGGGCCAGGACGCGGCCGGCGGCCACGCGGAGCACCAGGTCGTCCTTCAGGTCGAACGCGAAGTTCGCCGAAGGCAGGATGTCGGTGTACTCCTTCTCGCCCGAGGTCGGCGCCATCAGGCCGAACGGGTTGTTGATCGCGCCCGGCGTGCCCGCCGAGACGCCGACGCGCCAGGCGTTGGTCTCGATCTTGGTGTTGACGACGCGGACGCCGACGTTACCGCGCCAGCCGTCGCCCTTCAGGTTGCCCATCACGTAGCCGCCGAAGGTCTTCTCGTTGAAGTCGAAGCTTTCGAGCGGACCGAAGTGGTCGCAGTTGGCCAGGCCGATGCAGCCGCCGGTGTTGGGGTTGTTCGGGTCGTAGATCGTGGCCGGACCCATCGCGGCGTAGATCGCCTCGATCTTGTTCTTGTCGGCCGTCAGGTACGAGCTGAGCACGCCCGGACCCTTGATGCCGTCCAGGTAGTCGCTGGGCGTCGGGCCGCCGGCGACGTCGGCCAGCGAGCAGGCGTGGCCGCCGCAGGCGCTGGCGCCGAACAGGGCGCGGCGCTGACCGTAGGTCTGCACCACGTCGCGGTCGTGGTCGGTGTACTTCAGGCCGAACTTGACCGAGCTGAACACGCCGCCGTCCAGGAACTTCTCGCCGTCGACGAAGGTGTAGAACTCGTCGTCGTCGTTGACGGTGGTGTTGGCCGACACCCAGCCCAGCGACATCTCGTCGTCGGCGGTCTGGGGGTTGATGTCGGTGAAGCTCACCTTCGGCAGGCCGCCCGACAGGTCGTAGCTCAGGCCGGTCGCGGCGTTGGTTTCCCAGAACGGCTGCAGGTCGGTGGCGCCCTTGGCCTTGGTGTAGCCGACGCGGCCGCTGAACTCCCAGCCGTCGGCCGGACGCCAGGTGCCCGACAGGTCGAGCGAGCCGACATTGGTATGGGCCAGGCGGTCGATGGCGTCGAACACCACGCCGTTGGCGCCGGGGGTGTTGAAGTTGCCGGCCACGGCGGTGCCGTTGCTGACCTTGGTGATGTTGAAGGTCTCGGTCGGCGTCGTGGCCAGGGCGCCGATCTTCTGGCTGACCCACGCCATGTAGTTCTGGTTGAAGTTGTCGGCGTCCATGTGGGAGTAGAACCCGGTCAGGTTCACGTCCCACTTGTCGCTGGGCGCGTATTGGATGGCGAAGTTGGCGCCCTTGCGCTCGCGGGTCTGGGTGAACAGCGACGAGCCGATCAGGCTGGGCGCGTAGACCGTCTGGCCGGGCGTGATGCCGGTGATGTTGGTCCCGTTGCCGGTGGCCGTCGTCACGGCCTGGTAGCCCAGGACCTCGATGCCGTCGCGGCGGATGCGGCGCTTGTCGTAGATGCCGCCGACCAGGACGCCGAACGTCTTGTCGGCGTTGTGCCAGCTGAGCATGGCCGAGGCGGTCGGATCGGTGTCGCCCGACTTCTCGTCGTGGAAGGCCTGCAGCGAACCGGAGACCGTCAGCGGGTCCAGGTCCAGCGGGTTGCGGGTGTGCACGTTGACCGTGCCGCCCACGCCGCCTTCGTCGATGTCGGCCATCGGGCTCTTGAACACCTCGACCTTGCCGACGATTTCCGACGGCAGCATCAGGTAGTTGAAGCTGCGGCTGGCCTTGAACTGGTCGAGAATGAACCAGTCGGCGGTGGCCACGGCGTGGCCGTTCAGCAGGGTGCGGTTCAGGGTCGGCGCGGTGCCGCGGATCGAGATACGCTCGCCTTCGCCGAATTCACGCTGGATGGTGACGCCCGGGACGCGTTGCAGCGACTCGGCGACGTTCTTGTCCGGGAACTTGCCGATGTCTTCGGCGGTGATCACGTCGATCACGGCGTCGGCGTTACGCTTGGCTTCGACCGAGGCCTGCAGCGAGGCCCGGATGCCGGTGACGACCAACTCGTCGACTTGTGTAGAGTCCTGCGCGAAGGCCGGCGCGGCCAACGCGACCGCCAGAACGCTGGCGGACGCAGTTAGAATGGTCTTGTGGAAATTTCGCATACTCGGCTTCTCCCCTTTTTCCAGACCCTTGGGCCTGGAGCCGAACCCCAAGCCCAATCTGATACCAATTATCTGCGGACATCCGTAGAATGCGGTACTTCTCGGGCCTCGGAAGGCGACTGTGACGGAAATTTATCGGATGACAAGGCCAAAAAAGAACCAATTGCAGACCATGTTCTTATTGGTACGAAAATGGTCATATGCTATCCCGGTGGTCACGGGGTGGCGCGGTTTTGCGCGGGGGTGCGGAATTGACGATGTTTTCTGAGAGGATCGGCGGCCTGGCCGGCGACGACCACGCCCCGCTCTACAAGCAGCTGCAACGCGCCCTGCGCGAGGCCATCCAGAAGAAGGTGCTGGGTCCCGACGACGCCCTGCCGGCTGAACGCGACATGGCCGAGGAGTTCAACATCTCGCGTATCACGGTGCGCAAGGCGCTGGACGGCCTGGTCAGCGAAGGCCTGCTGACGCGCCGCCAGGGCGCGGGCACCTTCGTCGCCGCGCGCGTGGAGAAGAGCTTCTCCAAGCTCACCTCGTTCACCGAGGACATGATCTCGCGCGGGCGGGTCCCGCGCAGCGAATGGATCAGCAAGGCCATGGGCGCCGTCACGCCCGAGGAGTCGCTGACCCTGGGCCTGTCGCCCGGCACGCCGGTCTTCCGCTTCGCCCGCATCCGCTACGCCGACGGCGCGCCGATGGCGCTGGAATATTCCACCGTCGCCGGCTTCGCCCTGCCCTCGGCCGAGGTGGTGGGCGTTTCGCTCTATGAAGCCCTGGAGGCCACCGGCCACCGCCCCGCCCGCGCCCTGCAGCGGCTGCGCGCGGTGCTGTTCACCGCCGAGCAGGCCGAGCTGCTGGGCGTGCCGGTCAAGGACGCGGGGCTGCTGATCGAGCGCCGCAGCTTCCTGCCGGACGGCCGGGCGGTCGAAGTGACCCAGTCCTATTACCGCGGCGACGCCTACGACTTCGTCGCCGAACTGAACGCCCTCAGCTGAGGGCCACGCACTGAGCGGGGCCCGCCCCGCACGCTTATGTAAAGGGAACGCCTGCTTTGGAGGCCAACGTCTTGACCCGACCCGCACCCCCCGCTGAACCGGCGAGGCTGACGGCGGAATCGACCCGCATGTTCCTCGAGGCCGGCCAGGCCTCGCAAGCCGTCGCCGCCCAACTGGCCGCCAACGCCGCCCGCGCCGCCAAGATCGGCGAGCGCCTGCGCGCCCAGCCGCCCCGCGCCGTGGTCACCTGCGCCCGCGGCAGCAGCGACCACGCCGCCACCTTCGCCAAGTACCTGGTCGAGACCCGCACCGGCGTCCTGACCTCGTCGGCCGCCCTGTCGGTCAGCTCCGTCTACGCCGCCCAGCAGGACCTGGGCGACGTGCTGTATCTGGCCATTTCGCAGTCGGGCAAGAGCCCGGACCTGCTGGCCGCCGTCCAGGCCGCCAAGGCCGCCGGCGCCTTCGTCATCGCCCTGGTCAACGACACCGCCTCGCCCCTGGCCGCCCTGGCCGACGAGGTGCTGCCGCTGCACGCCGGGCCCGAGCTGAGCGTGGCCGCCACCAAGTCCTACATCACCGCCCTGTCGGCCATCGCCCAGCTGGTCGCCGCCTGGACCGGGGACGAAGACCTGACCGCCGCCCTGTCCACCCTGCCCGCCCTGCTGGCCGAGGCCTGGACCCTGGACTGGACCCCGGCCGTCGAGCGCCTGAAGCTGGCCCGCAACCTCTATGTGCTGGGCCGCGGCGTCGGCTTCGGCGTCGCCCAGGAGGCGGCCCTGAAGTTCAAGGAGACCTGCGGCCTGCACGCCGAGGCCTTCAGCGCCGCCGAGGTGTTGCACGGGCCCATGGCCCTGGTGAAGGAAGGCTTCCCGGTGCTGGTCTTCGCCCAGAACGACGAGAGCCGCGACAGCGTCGACGCCATGGCCAAGGGCGTGGCCGAACGCGGCGCCGATGTCCTCCTGGCGGGCGCCGGAGAAACAGGCGCCGGGGTCCTCCCGGCCCTGGCCGCGCACCCCGTGATCGAGCCGATCCTGATGATCCAGAGCTTCTACCGGATGGCCAATGCGCTTTCGGTGGCGCGCGGCTACGATCCCGACAGCCCTCCGCACCTCAACAAGGTCACAGAAACCGTCTGATGCAGTCTGTTCTCGTTAATGGCCGCATCCTGACGCCCGAGGGGATCGTCGACGGCAAGGCCGTGGCGATCGCCGACGGCCGGATCCAGGGCCTCATCGACAGCGCTGACACGCCGGCGGGCGCCCAGCGCCACGACCTGGACGGCGGCCTGCTGGTCCCCGGCTTCATCGACACCCAGGTCAACGGCGGCGGGGGGGTGCTGTTCAACGACGCCACCACCGTCGAGGCGATCGCCGCCATCGGCGCGGCCCACCGCCCCTACGGCACCACCGGCTTCCTGCCGACCCTGATCAGCGACGACCTGGCCGTGGTCGACGCGGCCATGCGCGCCACCGAGCAGGCGATCGAGGCCGGCGTGCCCGGCGTGCTGGGCGTCCACATCGAGGGCCCGTTCCTCAATGTGAAGCGCAAGGGCATTCACGATTCCAGCAAGTTCCGGACCCTCGACGACGAGGCCGTGGCCCTGCTCAGCTCGCTCAAGCGCGGCAAGACCCTGGTGACCCTGGCGCCGGAGACCACCACGCCCGAGATGGTCCGCCGCCTGGCCAGCGCCGGGGTGACGGTGGCCGCCGGCCACACCAACGCCGCCTACGGCACGGTGCGCAAGGCGCTGGACGCCGGCCTGACCGGCTTCACCCACCTGTTCAACGCCATGTCGCCCCTGACCAGCCGCGAGCCCGGCGTGGTGGGCGCGGCCCTGGAGAGCCAGACCGGCTGGTGCGGGATCATCGTCGATGGCCGCCACGTCGATCCGGTGACCCTGAAGATCGCCCTGCGCACGCGGCCCCTGGACCGCTTCATGCTGGTGACCGACGCCATGCCGACGGTCGGCATGACCGAGAAGGACTTCAACCTGCAGGGCCGCCACATCCGCGTGGTCGACGGGGTCTGCGTCGACGACCACGGCACCCTGGCGGGCTCGGACCTGGACATGATCGGCGCGGTCCGCAACGCCGTGTCGATGCTGGGCCTGTCGCTGGAGGACGCCGTGGCGATCGCCTCGGCGTCGCCCGCCGCCTTCCTGGGCCTGGCGGGCCGGCGCGGCGCGATCCGCCCGGGCGCCGCCGCCGACCTGGCGCTGCTGGACGACGCGCTGCAGGTGCGCCGGACGTGGATCGACGGGGTTGTGAGCTCATAAATCCGCTCATCCCGGCGAATGCCGGGACCCAGATCCCATAGCGGTGTGGCGGACTGGAAGAGCTCAACGCTCGTGGCGTCAGCCTCAAAGCCATTCCATCTGGGTCCCGGCATTCGCCGGGATGAGCGGCTTCAAACAACCACCAAAAAAGAAGGGCGCTGGTTTGCACCAGCGCCCTTTGGTCGTTTCGGGGAGGAATGCGACCTAGAACTTGTACTTCACGCCCAGATAGAACTGACGGCCGTAGTGGACGTACTCTTCCGAGCTCAGTCGGGTGGAGTCGTCGACCTTGCTGTCTTCCTGGTCGGTCAGGTTGATCGCCTCGAAGGTGACCGTGAACTTGTTGAACTCGTAGCTGACCTGACCGTCGAGGTTGAAGGTCTCTTCCTTGATCCGCACGTCGTTGTTGTTGGTGGCCGAGGGGGCCACCTGGATCAGGTACTGGTCGCGATACGAACCCGAGACACGCGCCTTGAACGGCCCGTTTTCGTAGTAGAGCGTGGCGTTGAAGGCGTCCGGCGACAGGTTGACCAGCGGCTGGGTGACCAGCACGGCCGGAGCGGTCTGCACGCGCGGCGTCACGCCCGGAGCGGTGTAGGTCGGCGACTTGATGATGTAGGCGATGTCGCTCTTGACGTGGGTGTAGTTCAGGATCGCGCCGAACTTGTCGAACGGAGCCGGCAGGAAGGTGAACGGGCGCTGGGCGCTCAGTTCGAAGCCTTTCAGCTTGCCGCCCGGGCTGTTGACGTTCGTCGTCACCGTGAACTCGGTCGCCGCGGTGTTGCCGTTGCTCAGCAGGCTGTCGGGCAGGCCCGTCTCGGCCCAGGTCATGACCTCGGCGGTCTGCTGGATGTAGGACTTGATGTCCTTCTGGAAGAAGCCGGCCGAGAACAGGGTTTCCTTGTCCGGATACCACTCGAAGCTCAGGTCCAGGTTGTTCGCCAGCATCGGATTGAGGTCCGGATTGCCGCGCGTCAGGGTCTGGTTGCTCTGGCTCATGGCGGTGAAGCCAGGGGTCAGGTTCGGCAGCTGCGGACGCGTCATCACCTTGGCGGCCGCGAAGCGGATGAAGAGGTTCTCCATCGGCTGGGCCGAGATGTTCAGCGACGGCAGGGTGTTGGTGTACTCGCGGTCCACCGTCTGGACGGCGTCCGTGGCCACCTGTTCGGAGATGACGCCGAACGGGGTGGTGACCGCCACCGTCTTGTTGCCGGAGTTGTAGTGGCCGGTCGCCGACTGCTCGGTCTTCACCTGGCGCACGCCGAAGTTGCCGCGCACCGGGATGTTGAAGATGTCGTAGTCGAAGTCGCCTTGCAGGTAGAAGGCGGTGTCCTTCTCGGTGATCTCGCGCAGGGCGCCCAGCTGGTTCAGGACGCTGAGGCGGAAGTCGCCGTACTGGTTGATGCAGTTACAGTTGTAGTCGAGGACCTTCGACAGCTTGTCCAGGTCGGGCGCGATCCACGAGGTCGGCACGCCCGACGGCAGGTCCAGACCGCGGCCGAAGCCGGTGATCAGGCGCGAGACGTCGGCCACGGTGACGCCGGCCGGCAGGCCGTAGGCCGCTTCGGCGGTGAAGGTGGTGCCGGTGGTGGCCAGGTTGCGCGAGTACAGGCGCTGCTCCCACGAGGAGAAGCCGTATTCCTTGTAGTCGCCGCCGTAGCGCAGCTTGAAGCCGTCCAGGATCTGGTAGTCGACGTCGGCCCGGAAGGTCTTGAAGGTGTTGACCGCCTTGCTGGGACGCATGCGCAGCAGCGACGGGTCGCCGTTGGCGTTGCTGGGGCTGTAGACGAAGTTGGCCGGATTGGTCGGGTCGAAGCCGTAGTTGAAGTTGGGCAGCTTGTCGTTGGCCGAATAGTCGTAGCTGTAGTTGTCGCTGTTGTAGCGATCGAACGAGAAGGTCGTCTGGACCGGGTTGTCCTGGATCGAGCGCGACTGGCCGTAGACCACGTTCAGGTGACCGGCTTCACCGAACTTGGTGTCGTAGGTCAGGGTGAACTGGTTGAACTCGGTCTTCAGGTCGTCGTGGCGGTACTCGACGCGGGCGTCGACGTCGTCGAACGTGCCCTTGATCAGGTGGCCCTTGTCGTCGGCCTGGAAGTTGACCACGTCGGTCTGGGGCATGCCCGCGCCGCTGCGGCTGAACGAGATGACTTCCAGATAGGTTTCGTCGCGGTTGTTGGTGAAGTTGGCCACCAGCGCGTCGAGGCTCAGGGTCGAGTTCTCGGTCGGGCGCCATTGCAGCGAACCGGTCAGGCCCAGGCGCTTCTGGTCGTACTGCAGGCGGCCGTAGCGCGGGATGCGCGGGTGCCACAGGTTGTTGGCGGTGCCGGTCGCGGCCGGGGTGGTCGGGCTGGTGCCGCCGACGACGGTGCCGATCTGCGAGCAGGTCAGGGGCGGACCGCTGACCGGATTGTAGGCCGCGCCCGTGCAGGGGAACGCGGTCGACGAGTTGAAGGCGACCGACGGGTTTTCCCAGCGGCCGGTCGACGAGCCTTCTTCCAGCGTCTTGCGCTCGGCGTAGGCCACCGAGATCAGGGCGCCGATCTCACCGATGCCGGTGTCCCAGCGGTTGCTGGCCAGGAAGGTGAAGCGCGGGTCGTTCTCGCGCGACAGGTCGTTCCAGCCGATCTTGGCGCCCATGCTCATGGCCGGGCCGCTGAAGTCGAACGGACGCGCGGCCTGCAGGTCGATGATGGCGCCCAGCGAGCCTTCCTCGTTCGAGGCCGAGGTCGACTTGCGCACGGTGACGCTGTTGAACAGTTCCGAGGCGAAGATCGAGAAGTCGAACTGGCGGCCGCGGTTGGCGCCGCCCGAGCTGTCCTTGCCGCCGGTGGTGGCCAGGGCTTCCAGGCCGTTCAGGCGCACGACGGTGAAGTCGGGGCCCAGGCCGCGGACGGTGATAGTGCGGCCTTCGCCGCCGTCGCGGTCGATCGACACGCCCGGCACGCGCTGCAGCGACTCGGCCAGGTTCAGGTCGGGGAAGTCGGCGATGTCCTGCGCCTTGATGACATCGACCAGGTCGTTTTCACGACGCTTGATGTCCAGGGCGTTGGCCAGCGAGGCGCGGAAGCCGGTGACGACAACCGCTTCGACGGCGTTGTCTTCCGGCTGGGCGGCGGGGGCGGCGGCGGGCGCGTCTTGCGCCGCGGCAGCACCGGCCATGGCCATAGCCATCAGCATGGCGCCGCCGGAGGCGCCGAGTTTGAGCGCGCGGATGCGCGTCTTGGAAACCTGGGACAATGTATCCTCCTCCCGTGACCACATTCTTCTGAACGGCGCTTCCGCGCCGCCCGGCCTAGAACACGTCCGCGCTTCCTTCCCGCGCGGCCGCCCTCGAGGGCCGTCATTTTTGACACCGGTGTCACACCTTTGTGAGGTGTTGTCCTGACACCGGTAGCAATGCAAGCGGTATCAAATGAAACCGCCGTTCACAAGATGGCTGAAGCGTGGCGAAACGTAGCGGCGTCGCAATCGTGTCGTTTCGGTCACAACCCAGCCAAGCTTGTTATAGGGCCCCTGCCCCCTCAGAGGTCCTCGATGCGCCGTTGGCTGACCTTGTTGAGCCCGTCGATCACCGCGCGGCGCTGGTCGGGGTTCAGGTCGGCCGTGCGCAGCAGGCGCAGCGAATTGATGTGCACGTCGATGGCCTCCCAGCGCCACGCGCCGGCCTCCGAGCAGGTGTCGACCAGGGCGCAGAACGAGATCGCCGCCTGGTCCACGCACGAGCCCGGCAGGAAGCCCGACACGTCGATGATGCGCAGCGCCAGGGTGTAGAGGTCCTGGAAGGCGCCGTCGCCGCGGGTAGCCGCGGCCGGCTTGCCGAACCGGCTGTCGATCTCGGCCAGGGCGGCGTCCAGCACCGCCAGCGACTCGGCGCGCAGCGGCTCCAGCGCCGCGTCGGCGGCCGCCAGGGCGTCCTTGGCCATCATGCCGCCGTTGGCCCGGGCCAGCATCGACAGGCGGTTGGGAGCGCGGAACTTGCGGGCGACGGTCATGACTTGGCTTTCTCGGAGTCCGACGACTCCAGGGATTGGGCGCCGGGCGGACGCAAGGCTTGCGGGGGGTCCTCGCGACGACGCCCCTTGGCGCCGTTGGGGGGACCGTCGTTCTTGAACCGCCGGTCGGGACCGAGATACGTCTCGCACTCGATGAACTGCCGGTCTTCCTTGGCCGCCCACAGGATGCGCTCCAGCACGATCTTGGGGGTGATCGGCTTGGCGATCGTGAAGTTGGCGCCGGCGTCGCGCGCCTTGAACACGTGCGACGGCGGGGTGTGGCCGGAGACCAGGATCACGGCCAGGTAGCGATTGGCCTCCAGGGCGCCGCGGCGCAGCCACTTGACCAGCTCGTAGCCGTCGACCCCGGCCATGTTGGTGGCGCTGATGACCAGGTCGAAGGTGCGTTCGCGCAGCAGGGTCTGGGCGGACTTGGCGCTGTCGGCCCGCGTCAGGTTGCCGACCCCGAAGCCCAGCAGCACCTGGGACAGCAGGTTCAGCGACGGGGCGCTGTCGTCGACCAGCAGCACCTCGACCTTTTCGAGGTTGATCCGCGTCGAGGCGTGGAGCGGTTCGCGCATGGGCTGGAACCTGGGTCTAGAAGAAGTCGAGCTCGCCGGCCTCGGCGGTCCAGCCCGCGTGGTCCTGGGCGTCGCGCAGGCGGCCCACCAGGTCGGCCAGGCCCAGGCCTTCGAGCAGGGGCTCGACGGCCATGCTCCACTCGCCCGAGGCGTGCTGGCCGATGCGGGCCAGGACGTCCGACAGGCCGTGCAGGCGCTGGCTCAGCTCATCCAGGGCCTGCAGCCGCGACAGGTTCTCCAGCGCCGCGCCGCCCGTCGCCAGGTCGCCGGCGATGTGCTCGCAGTCCCGGCAGATCGCCGCGGCCGCCATCAGCTCCGCCGCCAGCCGACGCGAAAGCTCGCCCACGGGCAGCTGCCCGCGGGTGTCGTCGGCGTCGTTGGTGGCGAGCGGCTGTGCGGTCATGGGCGTCAGAACAGATCCACATCGCCGCTGGACACGGCAGGCATCGGAGCGGGCGTGGAACGACGAACGTCCTGCGGGGCGTTGTCGACGGCGACCAGGCGCTGGCGGACCCGGCCGGACGCCGGCCAGAACTCGACGCGGCGCGCCGACAGCCCGCCCGTGCTGGACGAGACGATCGGGATGCCTTCGTCGCGCAGGAAACGCTCGGCGAAGGCGGCGTTGCTGGCGCCGACGTCCGAAAGGCCGTCGAACAGCTTGCCGCCGCCGAAGATCTTGGCTTCCAGACGGTCGCGGCGCGCGCCCTTCTTCAGCAGGCCGTTGATCAGCAGTTCCATGGCGAAGGCGCCGTAGCGCACGGCGTCGCCGCCGTCCTTGCCGCGGTCGCCCGCGTCGGGCAGCAGGAAGTGGTTCATGCCGCCGATGCCGGTCGTCGGATCGCGCAGGCACGCGGCGATGCACGAGCCGAGCACCGTGGTCATGACCACGTTCGGGTCCGACGACACGTGGCTTTCGCCTTGCGTGACGTGGACCTTGACCGCCGGGCCGGAGGCGTCGTCTGGGTGAGGGTCCCGTCCGATCATGTCAGCTGGCCAAAGACCTGTTCGATCTTTTCCTTCAGGCCCTGAACGGTGAACGGCTTGACGCAGTAGTTGTTGACGCCGAACTGCACGGCGCGCTGGACCAGCTCGCGGTCGGCGCGGCCCGTCAGCATGACGAAGGCGGTCTGGCGGATCGGCGGGTGCGAGCGCACGGCGCGCAGCAGGGCCAGCCCGTCCATCTTGGGCATGTTGAAGTCCGAGATGACCAGGTTGGCCGGCTTGGCCAGGAGGTTCTTGAGAGCCTCTTCGCCGTCCGGGGCCTCGCGGATGTCCTTGAACCCGATCTGCTGCAACGCATTGCGGATCAACGCCCGCATGGTCAGCTGGTCATCGACGACGAGAACGGAAATGGTGCTTGCTTGGGGCATGGGTTCATCGCCTCGCGGAGGCCAGATCGAGGATGGTTTGGCCCATGGAGGACAGGGGAACCTGCTTCTCCACCGCGCCGAGTTCAAAAGCCGTACGAGGCATGCCGTAGACGACGCAACTGGCCTCGTCCTGGCCGACCGTCTTGGCGCCGGCCTTGCGCATGGCCAGCAGGCCCTGCGCGCCGTCGCGGCCCATGCCGGTCAGGATGGCGCCGACCGCCTTGTCCCCGACGGCCTGGGCCACCGAGTTGAAGAGTACGTCGACCGAGGGACGGTGTCCGCTGACGGGGTCGCCCTGCACCAGGCGGCAGCGCAGCCCGGCCGAGCGGACGACTTCCAGGTGGGTCGCGCCGCCCGGGGCGACATAGACCTTGCCCGGCTCCAGCAGGGCGCCGTCGACGGCTTCCTGCACCTTGGCGCCGCTGGCGCGGTCGAGGCGGGCGGCGAAGCTGGCCGTGAAGGTGGCCGGCATGTGCTGGGTGATCACCGTCGGCGGGCCGGTCTCGGGGAACTGGCTCAGGATCGTCAGCAGGGCTTCCACCCCGCCGGTCGACGAGCCGATCGCCACGATGTCGCCCGAGGGCAGGTAGTTCTGGCGGCGGGCGGCGGCCGGAGCGGCGTCGGCCTTGGTCCGCACCGAAGCGCGGGCGGCGGCCTTGACCTTCTCGGTCACCTCCTGGAGGGCCTCGGCGGTGCCGGTGGCGGTCGTGGGCTTGCCCACGCAGTCCACCGCGCCCAGCTCCAGCGCGCGCAGGGTCATCTCGGCCCCGGCCTGGGTCAGGCTGGAGACCATGACCACCGGCATCGGCCGCAGGCGCATGATCTTCTCGAGGAACTCGATGCCGTTCATGTTCGGCATCTCGATGTCGAGGGTGACGACGTCGGGGTTCAGGGCCTTGATCATGCCCCGGGCCTCGAACGGGTCGCCGGCGGCGCCGACCACCTCGATCTCGGGATCGCGGGTCAGGGCGGCCGTGATCAGGCCGCGCATGGTGGCGGAGTCGTCGACGACGAGAACGCGGATCCTGGCCATCAGCGACCTCCCACCTTGCGATAGGCGGTCAGGCCGGCGCTCTCGAACGCCGTGACCGACGCGCCCACGCGTTCGGAGTGGCCGACATAGAGCTTGCCGCCCGGCGACACCAGCGGCGCGAAGCGCTGCCAGACCCGCTCCTGGGTGGGCTCGTCGAAATAGATCACCACGTTGCGGCAGAAGATCGCGTCGAACGGACCCTTCATCGGCCAGCTGGGGCCGTTCAGGTTCAGCTCGCGGAACGCCACCATCTGGCGGGCGGCCTCGCAGACCCGGAAGCTGCGGCGGTCGCTGGCGTCACGCTCGAAATACTGGTTGCGCATGTTGGCCGGGATGCCCTCGAGAAGGGCCTCCTCGTAGACGGCGGTCCGGCCGGTGGCCAGCACGTTGGTGTCGATGTCCGTGCCCAGGATCCGGATGTCCAGATCGGCGGCGTTCGGCCACACCGACAGCACCGTGAAGGCCATCGAATAGGGTTCCTGGCCCGACGAGCAGGCCGCCGACCACAGGCGCAGGCGCCCGCCGGCCCGCACCTTGTCGGCCATGGGCTCCAGGATGTTGGCGCGCAGGTCGTCGAAGTGGTGCGGCTCGCGGAAGAACCGGGTGACGTTGGTCGTCAGGGCCCGCAGCATGTGCTGCTGCTCGTCGACATTGCCGTCCTGCGCGACGAACGTGCAGTACTCGGCGAAGGTCTTCAGGCCCAGGGTGCGCAGGCGCTTGGCCAGGCGCGAATAGACGAGCGTGGCCTTGCTGTCGGGCAGGCTGATGCCCGCCTGATCGTACAGCAGGGCCGCGATCCGCTTGAAGTCTGCGCTGGTGAAGGCGAATTCGCCGTCGACCAGGGCCTCGCGGGATGAGATCGAGGAAGAGGTCATCTAAGCGGCCAGGGCCTCGCGCTCGGGGAGCAGGCGGTCCAGCGAGATCTCGCTGATCATCCGCCCTTCGATGGAAATGATGCCCTTCACGAAGTGACGGACGTTCTCGCAGGCGATGTCCGGGGTCGGCTGGCACATGTCGTCGGTGATCGACAGGATGTCGGACACCGCGTCGACCAGCAGACCGACGGTGCGGCTGTCGGCCTGGACCACGATGAACACGCTGCGCACGTTCGGCTCGGTGGTCTGCATGCCGATGCGGGCCGCCAGGTCCATGATCGGCAGGACCGCGCCGCGCAGGTTGATCACGCCGCGCATGTAGACGGGCGACTGCGGCAGGGTGGTGGCCGGGCTCCAGCCGCGGATCTCGCGGACGGCCATGATGTCCACGCAGTACTCCTGCTCGCCGACGCGGAAGGAGATCAGTTCGCGGGTTTCGTTGCTGGCTTGGGTGTTGGCTTCGGTCATCGGGCTATTCCGCGGCGATGAGGGTGGGATCGGCGGGGCGAGGCGGTTCGCGGCGGCGCAGGTTGATCACCGCGTCGACGTCGAGGATCAGGGCCACCCGGCCGTCGCCCAGGATGGTCGCGGCGGCGACGCCCTCGACCTGCTGGTAGTTCTGCTCGAGCGACTTGATGACCACTTGGCGCTGGCCGTGGATGGCGTCGGCCACCAGGGCGGCGCGCGAGCCGTCCTCGCCCTCGACCAGCAGGACCACGCCCTCGGTCGCGGCGGGCGAATGCTCGCGGTAGTTCAGGGTCAGGCCCACGTCGATCAACGGCACGAAGCTGTCGCGCACGGCCAGCACCGAGCCGACCGGGCCCAGGGGCCGGATTTCCTCGGCCTTCGGGCGCAGGCTCTCGACGATGCAGGCCAGCGGGATGACCAGGGTCTCGCCGGCGACGTCGACCACCATGCCGTCCAGGACGGCCAGGGTCAGCGGCAGGCTGAGGGTGAAGGTCGAGCCCTGGCCCGGACGCGAGGCGATCGAGATCCGGCCGCCCAGGGCCTGGACCGAGCGCTTGACCACGTCCATGCCGACGCCGCGGCCGGACACGTCCGAGATCTTGTCCGCGGTCGAGAAGCCGGGGAGGAAGATCAGGTTGTCGATCTCTTCGTCGGTCAGCTGCAGGTCCGGCGAGATCAGGCCCTTCTTGACCGCGATCGAGTGGACCCGCTCGCGGTTGATGCCCTTGCCGTCGTCCTGGACCTCGATGACGATCCGGCCGCTGCGGTGCAGGGCGGCCAGGCGCACGACGCCTTCCGGGTTCTTGCCGGCCGCCTTGCGCTCCTCGGGGCTTTCCAGCCCGTGGTCGATGGCGTTGCGCAGCATGTGGGTGATCGGGTCGGCCAGACGCTCGATGACCGTCTTGTCGACCTCGGTGTTCTCGCCGTCCATCACCAGGCGGGCCTGCTTGCCCGTCATGTTGGCGACTTCGCGGACCAGGCGCGGCATGCGCTGGAACACCGACTTCACCGGCTGGGCGCGGATGGCCATGACGCTGTCCTGGATCTCGCGGGTGAGCTGTTCCAGCTCATCCAGACCCATGGCCAGGTTCGAGGACGGGGCGATGCCGTATTCGCCGACGCGCTGCGCCAGCATGGCCTGGTTGATGACCAGCTCGCCGACCAGGTCGATCAGGCGGTCGATGCGCTCGGGATCGACGCGGATCACCGACTGGCCGGGACCGGGGACGTCGATCTGGGCGGGCTTGGCGGCGGCGGCCGGGGCGTTGGCCGCGACCGGCGGGGTGGCGGGAGCCGGGGCCGAGACGGGGGCCGGGGCGGGCGCGGCGGCCTCGACCACCGGAGCCGGGGCTTCGACGGGGGCTTCGACCACGATTTCGGCCACGGGGGCCTCGGCGACGATCTCGAGCGGCGCGGCTTCGAGGACCGGTTCCGGCGCCGGGGCGGCGACATCCAGCAGGGTCGCCAGCACGTCGGCCACGGGGGCCTCGCCGCGGACGATCTCCAGGTCGCAGTCGCCGTCGACGAATTCGAAGACTTCGCGGATGGCCTCTTCGCCCTGGTCGGTCTCGACCCGCACGCTCCAGGTGACGTAGGCGGCTTCGGGGTCGAGGAATTCCAGGGCCGGCATGGCGCTGTCGTCCAGGGCCGCCTGGATCGGGCCCAGGCGGCTCAGTTCGCGCAGCAGCAGGGCCGTCTCGTTGGCCTTGCGGTACAGGTCCGACTTCGGACGGATCGACACCGTCCAGACGTTGCCGTCGAGCACGGCCGCGTCGGCGGCCTGGGCGTCGAGGGTGATGGTCATGGGCTGGAAGTCGAAGCCCAGGTCGTCGTCGTCCAGGCCGTCCCCAATGTCGCTTTGGGGGGCGCCGATGACGATCGGGGCGGCGGCGTCCACATAGGCCGGGGCCGGAGCCGCGGCTTCCTCCGCCGGGGCGGCGGCGGCCGGGGCGGGCGCGGCGTTGGGGTCGGTGGCGATCTTCAGCTCGGCGGCCATGGCGGCCGAGGCGTCCATGTCGACGACGCCCAGGCCGCGGGCGGCGCTGACGTGGTCGGCCAGCACGTCCGAAGCGCGCAGCAGCAGGGCGGTCAGGTCCGGCGTGCCGGGGATCTCGTTCGACCGCAGCGCGTCCAGCAGCGTCTCGAACACATGGGCGAAGCGCACCAGCGGCTCCAAGCCGAACGCGCCCGCGCCGCCCTTGATCGAGTGCACGGCCCGGAACACGGCGTTGACGGTGTCGCCGTCGTCGTTCCCGTCCTGCATGGCCAAGAGCCCGCCTTCAAGATCCGCGAGCAGTTCCTCGCATTCCTGAAAGAAGGTGACCTTGATGGCCTCTAGCTCGTCCATTCCCCGACTTCCTACAAAGGTATTTCAGTACCTAGAGCACTTGATTCATCAGGCCGCGACGCGGCGGATCGCCTCAACGAGCTTCTCAGGATTGAACGGCTTGACGATCCAGCCCGTCGCGCCGGCTTCCCGAGCCCGTTGCTTCTTGCTGGGGTCGCTTTCCGTGGTCAGCACCAGGATCGGGATCGCGCGGTAGTCGTCGTCGACCCGCACGGCCTCGATGAAGCCGAAGCCGTCCAGCTTGGGCATGTTGATGTCGGTGATGATCACGTCCGGACGATGGGCGGACAGCACTTCCAGCCCGTGTTCGCCGTCGACGGCTTCGACGACGTTGAACCCGGCTCCGGCGAGGGCCATGCGCAGCATGTCCCGCATCGTGCGCGAGTCATCGACCGTGAGGACAGTACGCGTCACGATGCAGCTCCTTGAAGTTCGGTCTGCAGCAGGGCCCCTTCGGCCCCGAACAGACGGATGGTTTCCACGAACGCCTCGGAAGGCGCGGTGATCGAAAAGGGTTTGCCGTCCTCGGCCCAGGCCTTGCGGGCGGCCAGCAGGACCTGCAGGCACAGGCCGCCGAGGCGACGGACCTGGTCCGCATGGATCTCGATGTCCTGGCCGCGGCGTTCGACGAACGCCTGCTTGAGCGGACCCGAAGCCTTCAGATCAAGGGTTTCGGGCAGGGCGATCGCGGTCGACATCAAAACTCCTCCCAACCGTCGGCGGCGGGGGCGGCCGCCGTCGCCGCGCCGCCGCGTCCGGGACGGGCGAAGGCGTTGAGGCGGGCGCGCTGTTCAGCCACCGGATTGGCGGCGGGGGTGTGCACGGCCGGGTCGGCCGCCTGCGGACGCTCGTAGGCGGCCGTCTGCTGGCGGCCGTCGCCGACCCGGAAGCGACCGATCAGGCGCACCAGCTCGCCGGTCTCGCCCTTCAGCGAGTGGGTGGCGGCGGTCGATTCCTCGACCATGGCGGCGTTCTGCTGGGTCACCTGGTCCATCTGGTTGACGGCGGTGTTCACTTCGTTGAGGCCGGTCGCCTGTTCGGCGGCCGAGGCGGCGATCTCGGTGACCAGGGCGTCGATCTCGCCGACCTTGACCACGATCCGCTGCAGGGCCTCGCCGGTCTGGCCGACCAGGCTGACGCCTTGGCTGACCTGCTGGGTCGAGGACGAGATCAGGGTCTTGATCTCCTTGGCGGCTTCGGCCGAGCGCTGGGCCAGGGCCCGGACTTCCTGGGCGACGACCGCGAAGCCGCGGCCCGCGTCACCCGCCCGGGCGGCTTCGACGCCGGCATTCAGGGCCAGCAGGTTGGTCTGGAAGGCGATCTCGTCGATGACGCCGATGATCTGGTTGATCTGCTTGGACGAGTCCTCGATCGCGCCCATGGCCGAGACGGCCTCGTGCACGACCTGGCCCGAATGCTGGGCTTCGCCGCGGGTGCTGGCGACCACTTCCGAGGCCTGCTTGGCGCCGCCGGCGGTGCGGCGCACGGTGGCGGTCAGTTCGTCCAGGGCGGCGGCGGTCTCTTCAAGCGAGGCGGCCTGCTGCTCGGTGCGGCGCGACAGGTCGTCCGAGGCGTGGGCGATCTCGTCGGCGCCGGTGCGCAGGCCGTCCGTCGAGGCCGCGATGACCTTGATGGTTTCCTGCAGCTGGGTGATGGCGGCGTTGAAGTCGTCCTTCAGCTTGCGGTAGTCGCCCGGGAAGTCGGCGCTGACGCGGAAGGTCAGATCGCCCTTGGCCAGGTGCTCCAGGGCCTCGGCCAGCGACGACACCACCAGGGCGTTCTCGCGGGCGGCGGCGGCCGAAGCCTCTTCCTTGGCGCGACGCTCGTCGGCGGTCAGGGCGGCCGACTTCTCCTGCTCGGCGCGCATCTGCTCGAGGTGGATCTGGTTGTCGCGGAAGACCTTCAGCGAGCGGACGATGGCGCCCAGCTCGTCGCCGCGCGTCATCTTCTCCAGGTCGATGGCGTTGTCGCCCTTCGACAGCTTCTCGGTGGCGCCGGCGATGTCGCCGATCGACTTGCGGGTGGTCATGACGGTCATGAAGGCCAGGCCGGCGACCGCGCAGAGCGTGATCAGCGACATGACGATCGTGGCGCTCATGGCCGCGGTGGCCTCGGCCTGCTTCTTCGCCGTCTCGGTGGCGATGCGCTTGTTGGCCGTGGCGACGACCGCGTCCAGCTGGCCGGTCATCTTGGCGTATTGTTCTTCGAACGGGGCGATGAAGCCGACGGCCATGTTGAAGTCGACGCCGATCATGCCGCTCACCGTGTCGATGGCGCTGCGGCATTCGTCGAGCGACTTGATCAGCTCGGCGATCTTCGGCTGCTCTTCCTTGGGCAGCTTGCCCTTCAGAGCGGTCAGGTCCTTCTTGAGCGCATCGGTCTCGGTCAGGATCGCGGCCATGCGAGCGTCGTTCTTCTCGACCTCGATGTTGCCGGCCTTGTGGGTGAGCACGGTGTAGAGCTCGCCGTTGATGTTCGAGATCCGCTTGGAGATCGCCTGGATCTCCATGTTCTCGCGCATGTCGTTCTCGACGACCTGCTTGAGCGCTGCGGACTGGCTCTTCTGCACGACGATCGAGCCGCCGGCCATGAGGGCCAGCATGAGCAGGGCGAACGCCGGCGCGAAGCCGATTTTGATGATCAACGGAAGATCGACGAGCCGGAAGCGCTTCATCGGTTTTGTCCCCTCTTGCGGCGTTACCGTGCGCACGGATCGCCAACGTCGAGGGGGATCATCACGGTATATTCCTAATAGTTCCTGACTTTGGTTAAGAGCGTTTGCCGCAGGGGGTGTCGCACCCCCCAATTTCCCGCGCCCTCCCCGTCCCGCCCCGGCTCCCGGGGATAAAGGCCCGCGCGCGCGCGTGAGTCATTCCTGACGGGCGGGGTCCGGGCGCGGAGTCATCGCGACCGCAATCAGAGTCTAGTTTCAGGTGAAACCGACGTATTCGCCAAATAACCGTGGTTACCGATAAGTAAATAAAACAATTTTCGGTGACTCAGAATATTTTAACTCGCACCTGCGAAAAAGCTCAGGCGTCCGGACGACGCGACGTCCGAAGGGCGAGACAACACTACTAGGAGCAGCGGGATGAAATATCCGATCGCTATTGCCGCGGGAATCGCTGGCAGCTTTTTCGTCGCTCAAGCCGCCTCGGCGGCCGGCGGCTTCGAAGACCAAATGGGCCGTTGCCTGCAGCAATTCGCGAACACCCGCGACGCCGCTCAGGTGATGCTGGAATGCACCGCCACCGACGGTAAGCTGGCCGACTGCAAGGTCGTCGACAACAGCGCCGCCGGCAAGGGTTTCGACAAGGCCGCCATGTGCATCGCTGAAAAGCTGCCGATGGGCGCCAAGACCGGCACCGTGAAGGTTCCGTTCCGCTTCCCGGGCGGCGCGTAAGCTTTCAAAAGCTCCCTGGGCTTATTCCAGGGATCTTAATACGCCTCCGCTGGCTCCGTCGGAGCGTCCTTACAGGGGACGCTCCGGCTAGGCCGGCGGGGGCGTTTTGCGTTCATATTTCCCCTCTCTCTTTGAGAGAGGGAGGGGCCCGCCGCCGCAGGCGGTGGGAGGGTGAGTGGTTACACCCTGTCCGAACGAAGCACGGCCAGGATGTCGTCGCCCACGGCGCCGGGATCGGTCAGGACCCGATCGTTGGGAAACCGCAGGACCATGTATCCGAACAACTCCAGCACCTCCGTGCGACGCTGGTCATAGTCCTCGCGCCCGTCATGAGCCGGGCCGTCCAGCTCGACGATCAGCTTGCCCGCTTCGCAGACGAAGTCGACGAAGTAGCGGTCTATGGGGAACTGCCGCACGAACTTGAAGCCGCCTAGCTGGCGGTTGCGCACCAGCTTCCAGAGCGCCTTCTCGGCCGGAGTCTGGTTCCGGCGAAGGCGGCGGGCGTTGGCGGTCGCATCCATGGGACAAGCTTGAGCTCGCCCTTCGAGACCGCGCAACGGAAGGAATCGGGATTTTCCGGCCGACGGTGAAACCACTCACCCTCCCACCGCTTCGCGGCGGGCCCCTCCCTCTCTCTAAGAGAGAGGGATTTAGAGGGCGTCCCTAGAACTCCTGCCACCCTTCATCCACCGCCACGGCGGTTCCGCCGGACGCCCGGCGCAGGGGGGCGGTGGAGCCGGGGCGGGAGACCGCGCGGGGCGCGGGCGCGGGCGACACGGGGCGGGCGACCGGGGCCTGGACCGCCGCCGGGCGGACGCCCGACAGGGTGAAGCCGCCCAGAAGACGGCCCAGCTCGGCCGACTGGCCCTTCAGCGAATGGGTGGCGGCCGTGGTCTGCTCGACCATGGCGGCGTTCTGCTGGGTGACCTGGTCCATCTGGTTCACGGCGATGTTGACCTGGTGCAGGCCCGTGGACTGCTCCTGGGCCGAGGAGGCGATGCCGGTGACCAGGTCGTCGATCTCGGCCACCTTGCCGACGATGCCGCGCAGGGCCTCGCCGGTCTGGCCGACCAGGCTGACACCGGCCTCGACCTGGCGGGTCGAGGTCGAGATCAGGTTCTCGATCTCCTTGGCCGCATCGGCCGAGCGCTGGGCCAGGGCCCGCACTTCCTGGGCCACGACGGCGAAGCCGCGGCCGGCGTCGCCGGCCCGGGCGGCCTCGACCCCGGCGTTCAAGGCCAGAAGGTTGGTCTGGAAGGCGATCTCGTCGATCACGCCCAGGATCTTGCCGATCTCGCGCGACGAGGTCTCGATCTGGCCCATGGCGGCGACGGCGTCGCCCACCACCTCGCCCGAGCGCTCGGCGTCGGTCTTGGCCGCGGCGATCACGGTCGAGGCCTGCTTGGCGCCGCTGGCCGTGGTGCGGACCGTGGCGGTGATCTGGTCGAGGGCCGCGGCGGTCTGTTCCAGGCTGGCCGCCTGCTGCTCGGTGCGGCGCGACAGGTCGTCGGCGGCGTGGCCGATCTCGTCGGCGCCCAGGCGGATGCCCTCGGTGGCGCCGGCCACCTGGCCCATCGCCTCCTCCATGATCCGCATGGCGTTGTTGAAGTCGGACTGCAGGGCCTGGAATTCCGGAGCCACCTCGCCGCCGACGCGGGCCGTCAGGTCGCCGCGCGCCACGCGGGCCAAGGCCTCGCCCAGCGCCGCGACGATCGCGCCCTGGTTCGCCGCGTCGCGGGCCCGTTCCGCCTCCAGCGCCTGGCGCTTGGCGTCCAGGGCCTCGAGATAGGTCGAGATGGCGATGTCCATGTCCAGCATCACGGCCTTCATCAGGGCCGAGACCGCCGCCCCGGTCTTGGCGCCGCCGTCGCCGCCGCCCGCGAACATGCCCTTGGGCCACTGGTCCTTGACCACCGCGCGCATCAGCTGGTCGGCGATCACGGCGTAGCCGCCGATGTACCAGCGCGGCTCAAGGCCGATGCGGGCGTGGACCTCGCCGACCGTCCGGACCGCCTTGCCGTAGTCGTCGCCGAACTCGGCGCGGGCGATCGAGCGCCAGTAGCCCTGCTGGCGGGCGCTGGCCCGGTCCATCTGCTGGGCGTCGGCGAAGAAGGCGCGGGTCTCCGGCGTCGCGCGGACCTTGCCGTAGAAGCGGTCCAGGGCCGAGCCGATCTCGCGGTCGATCACCGGCGCCACCGACCGCAGCGCGCCGCGCGCGTCGTGGTCCAGCTCCATGAAGGCGAGGCGCTCGTTCAGCGACGTATCACGGCTCATGACGCGGATTCCCTTACAGACTAAGGGGCCCGTATCGAGCCGACATGGTTAACAGTTTGACTAGGATCGCGGGCCGGGCGCGCGACATACGGCCGCGCGGGCCCTCCCTACCCGCCCCGCTTCAGCGTCTCGCGGGCGATGACCAGTTTCTGGATCTCGCTGGCGCCCTCGTAGATCCGGAAAATCCGCACGTCGCGGTACAGGCGCTCGATGCCGTAGTCGGCCACATAGCCGGCCCCGCCGAAGATCTGCACCGCGCGGTCGGCGACCCGGCCCACCATTTCCGAGGCGAACAGCTTGGCCGCCGCCGCCTCCAGGGTCACGCCCGCGCCGGTGTCGCGCAGCCGGGCGGTCTCCAGGACCAGGGCCCGGGCCGCCAGGGCCTCGGTCTTGCTGTCGGCGATCATCGCCTGGACCATCTGGAAGCTGGCCAGCGGCGCGCCGAACTGCTTGCGCTCGGAGGCGTAGGCCACGCAGTCGGCGATCAGCCGCTCGGCCACGCCCACGCAGACCGCCGAGATGTGCAGCCGCCCGCGGTCCAGCACCTGCATGGCCACCTTGAAGCCCTCGCCCTCCTCGCCCAGGCGGTTCCAGGCCGGCACGCGGACATTGTCGAAGGTGACGTCGTGGATGTGGGCGCCCTGCTGGCCCATCTTCTTCTCGGGCTTGGACACCTCCAGGCCCGGCAGGTCGCGCGGCACCAGGAAGGCCGAGACGCCCGAGCCGCCCTTGGCGTCGGGATTGGTGCGGGCCATCACCGTGAACAGCGAGGCCTTGCCGGCGTTGGTGATGAACCGCTTGCCGCCGTTCAGCACATAGTCGTCGCCGTCGCGGGTCGCGCGGGTCTGGACCGCGCCGCTGTCGGAGCCGGCCTCGGGCTCGGTCAGGGCGAAGCTGGTGACGATCTCGCCCGAGGCGATGCCCGGCAGCCACTTGGCCTTCTGGTCGTCGGTGCCGAACATCACCAGCCCCTGGCTGCCGATGCCGACATTGGTGCCGAAGACCGAGCGGAAGGCCGGCGAGGCGCGGCCCAGCTCGATCCCGACCAGGCACTCCTCCTCCATGTTCAGACCCAGGCCGCCGAACTCTTCGGGGATCGACAGGCCGAACAGGCCCAGGCCCTTCATCTCCTCGACGACCTCGGCCGGCACGGCGTCGTCCTCGGCCACCTTGGCCTCGATCGGGCGCAGCCGCTCGGCGACGAAACGGCGGACCATGTCGATCAGCTGCTCGCGGGTCTCGAGGTCCAGGGCCATGGCGTTCCTTCCGCTTCAAACACTTGTTTTGAGCGGACTGTAGCGATGAGGCGGCGGAAAGGAAGGGGCGGCATCTGGATCCCTCTCTCTTTGAGAGAGGGAGGGGCCCGCCGCCGAAGGCGGTGGGAGGGTGAGAGGTTCACACCCTGTCCGAACGGAGCACGGCCAGGATGTCGTCCCCGACGCCGCCGGGATCGGCCAACACTCGATCATTGGGGAACCTCACGACCAAGTATCCGAACAGTTCCAGAGCCTCAGTGCGGCGCTCGTCGTAGTCCTCTCGCCCCTCGTGAACGGCGCCGTCCAGTTCGATGATCAGCCTGCCCGCCTCGCAGACGAAATCGGCGAAGTAGCGGTCTATCGGAACCTGCCGCAGGAACCTGAAGCCGCCCAGCCGACGATTGCGGACGAGCTTCCACAGCGCCTTTTCGGCCATGGTCTGGCTCTGGCGAAGGCGGCGGGCGTTGGCGATCGCGTCCATAGGCACAGCTTGGCTCCGCCCTTTAAGACCGCGCAACGGAAGGAATCGAGATTTTCCGGCCGGCGGTGAAACCTCTCACCCTCCCACCGCTTCGCGGCGGGCCCCTCCCTCTCTCAAAGAGAGAGGGTGCTCTTAGAACCGCGACCGCCAGGTCGCCATCGCCCCGACTTCCGGCGCCGCGTCGGCCTGGTGCCCCGGCTGCAGGGCCAGGCTGGTGCGCAGGACCAGCGAGCGCAGCGGGCCGAAGGCGTGTTCGACGCCCGCCGTCAGGTCCAGCTCGCGGCCGTCGGGGGCGGCGCTGAACCGGCGGGTCGAGAAGGTGATCGGGTCGTCATAGGCCAGGGGCACGTCGGCCAGGACAGCCTGGAACTTGCCGCTCTCGATGCGCAGGGGCTGGGAGATGCCCAAGGTCAGGCGCGAGCAGGACCAGCCGATCAGCGCGCAGTCGGCCCCGGCCTCCAGCCGCCAGGCGCTGCTGATCGCGCGGTCCAGCGAGAGCAGGCCGCCCTCCACGCCCGTGCGGCCGATCGACAGGTCGGCGTGCAGCGAAAGGCCCGGACGCGGATAGACGTCGACCGCCGCCGCCCCGAACCGGGTCCGGGCCGGCAGGGCCAGGGTCGTGCCCGGCGTCAGGTACGAGCCCAGCGGGCCTAGGGGCTCGTCCAGCGATCCGCCGGTCAGGCTGAACAGGGCGTCGCCGACCTGCATCATGCCGGTGGCCGAGGCGTACGACGAGCCCTCGATCTCGGCGATCTGCAGCGGCCGGCGCGGATGGGCCGAGCCCTGCTCGGCCAGCAGGGCGAAGCGGCCCAGGCGCAGGGCGGCCTGGGTGCTGCGGTCGGGCTGGGCGATGGTCTGGAAGGCGTCGCGGCCGGCCAGGCCCGCCGGGGCGGCCGCCCCGCCCTCGCCGGTCCAGTTGGAGAAGCTGAGGCGCCCGTAGGCCGCCTGCACCCGCATCGAGCGCATCGGCTGGGGGCCCAGGGTCAGGGACGGCTCGGGCTCGTGGGCGCGCTCGTCGAACACCGGCCCCTCCACCGAGACCGCCAGGTTCAGCCCGCCCAGGGCCGGCCCGCCCAGCACCACCTGGCTGGAGGCCTGGATCGGCGGCGGCTGCAGCAGGGCGCCGCGCCGCTGACCGGGGACGCCGTCGGCCAGGTTGACCGAGAACAGGCGCTTGTAGTCGTCGTGGATCACCGTCGTCAGGCCGTCGGCGCGCCGCAGGGCCGAGCCGAACGCCGCGCCCACATTGCCGCCGACGCCGGGCCCGGTCAGGGGCGCGATCTCGCCGTCGGGCAGGGACAGGCTGCTGGTCCCCACCGGCGCGAAGGCCCGGGCCAGGTCCAGGCCGCCCCGGCCGTAGGTGGAGTCGGTGCCGGTGGTCCCCAGGTCGGCGGCGGTGCGCAGCAGGATGTCGACCGCGTCGCGGCCCGACAGGTTGGGGAAGGCCTGCATCAGCAGGGCCAGGGCGCCCGAGACCTGCGGGGCGGCGAACGAGGTGCCCGAGACCACCGTGCAGCCGGTGCTGTCGCATTCGGTCGCGATGCTGTCGCCGGGCGCGGACAGATAGCCGTTGGCGGCCGAGCCGGCCTTGTTGGAATAGCTGGCCATCACCCCGGCCTGGGTCAGGGCGCCGACCGCGATCACCGAGCCGGCGTAGCGCGGGTCCACCGCGTAGCGGGCCGGCCAGGACGATTCCGCCGCGCCGTCGTTGCCCGACGAGGCGGCGATCACCACCCCGGCGGCCACAGCCCGGGCCAGGGCGCCCTCGAACCGGGCCCCTTCGGGTCCGTCGCCGCCCAGCGACAGGTTGATCACCCTGGCGCCCTTGGCCACCGCGTAGTCGATCGCCCGGGCCAGGTCGTCGGAATCGAACACACACTCGGGACAGCCGACCGTGGCCACGCTGCTGTCGTCGGCCCGGACCGACAGGATGGTCGAGGCGTAGGCGACCCCGATCGTGCCCGAACCGTTGAAGCGCGCGGCGATGATGTCGGCCACGCGGGTGCCGTGGCGGCTGGAGCCGACCAACTGGCCGCGACCGATGATGTCGGTGGAGTCGGCCGACACCGCCCCGGCCAGGTCGGCCTGGCTGGCGTCCACGCCCGAGTCGACCACCGCCACGGTGATCCCCTGGCCGGTCGCGCCCTTGGCGTAGGCGCTGTCGGCGTGGATCGCCGCCAGGTTCCAGCCGCGCTGGTACTCGGCGCTGCCGGAGGTGGGGTAGGTCGGCGGGGGCGGCGGCGGAGGCGGCGGCGGGGGTGGCGGAGGCGGGGGCGGCGTGACCACGCCCGGCGAGGGTCCCCCGCCGCCACCGCCGCCGCACGCGGCCAGCGGCGCCAAAGCGAACAGCGCCCAGACGCTGGGTCGATACAGGATGGACCGGACGAAACGCTGCAAAATCACCCCCAGGAACCGTCGCGAGAGGTCTACACCTTTCCGGCCTCGGCCCGCGCCAGGGCGCTGCGTCGCACCCCGTACAGGAAGTACACGGCCGCCCCGATCACATGGGCGTACAGGAAGTAGCGCTGGGTCTTCGAAGGCAGGCTGTAGAACAGGTAGAGACAGCCGAGGATGGCGCCGGGCGCCACCAATTGCCACAGCGGCGTGGCGAACACCCGCGGACGGCTCGGGTCGCGCACCCGCAGGATGATCACCGACAGGCCCACGGCGATGAAGGCGGCCAGGGTGCCGGCGTTGGCCAGGGAGGCGATCTCCTTCAGCGACAGCAGGCCCGAAATGCCCGCCGCCAGGACGCCGGTCAGCAGCGTCATGATCACCGGGGTGCCGGTCCTGGCGTTCACCCGCGACAGGGCCGGGGGCAGCAGGCCGTCGCGGGACATCACGAAGAAGATGCGGCTTTGACCGTACATGAAAGCCAGGATGACGGTCGGCAGGGCGACCACGGCGGCCAGGGCCACCACCTGGGCCATGGCCGGATGACCCAGGCTCTGCAGGATGAAGACCAGCGGCGCGCCGACCTTGGAGAAGACCTCGGTGGGCGAGGCGCCGATCGCGGCGGCCGCGACCACCATGTAGATCACCGAACAGGCCAGCATCGAGCCGACGATGCCGATCGTCAGGTCGCGCTTGGGATCCTTGGTCTCCTCGGCGGCGGTCGAGACCGCGTCGAAGCCGTAGAAGGCGAAGAAGATCACGCTGGCCGCGGCCATCACCCCGACCTTGGCCTCATCGGCGCCGGGAAGCGTGTGGGCGCCGAAGCCGTTGGGCATGAAGGGCGTGAAGTGGCCGGCGTTGAAGGCCGGCAGGGCCAGGGCGATGAACAGGATCAGGGCCGAGATCTTGATCACCACCAGGACCATGCTGACGGTCGCGCTCTCGCGGGTGCCCAGCGACAGCAGCCCGGCCACGGCCATGGAGATGATCACGGCCGGCAGGTTGATCAGGCCGTGGGTGCCGTCGGCGAAGGTGTGGTGCGGGCCGAACAGCAGGAACTCCGGCAGGCCCGCCATGCGGAACAGGCCGGCGGCGTGATCGGACCAGCCCACCGCCACGGCGGCGCAGACCAGGGTGTATTCGAGGATCAGGCTCCAGCCCACGAACCAGGCGACCGGTTCGCCCATGGCCACGTAGCTGTAGGTGTAGGCGCTGCCCGAGGTCGGGATCATGGTCGACAGCTCGGCGTAGCACAGGGCCGCGCAGGCGCAGACCAGGCCCGCGATCAGGAACGACAGCATCACGCCGGGACCGGCCATGCCGGCGCCGTCGCCTACCAGGGTGTAGATGCCGGTGCCGACGACGGCCCCGACGCCCAGGGCCACCAGGTGGTACCAGCTCAGGGTCTTCTTCAGGGCGTGGCCGGCGTCGCCGCCGGCGGTGTCGATCGCCTTGCGGCGGTTCCAGAAGCTCATTCAGTCCTCCCGACTCTCGGGCCGGACCTTGGGCCAGCGGCTCGCCGCCGCCAAGGGGGAGAATTTGCTCCGCCGACGACGGATTCTGACAAGCTTGTGTGGTGACCGCTCACAAGTGGGGACATGCCCTTGCGGCGTGTCCCCAACCGCTTGGCTCGGTGCGAAAGCTGGGGACACGCCGCAAGGGCATGTCCCCGTCAGGGCAGATCAGATCACCGCGTCGAACGCCGCCCAGTTCGGGACCTCGGTTCCGGCCGACTTGCGGCCCCGGTTGGCGATGCGCGTGTACAGCGTCTTCACGCAGCGGCTGCCGGTGGTCTCGAACAGGAACGGGAAGATCCCGTGGACGAAGCAGGCCGCGCCGCCCAGCAGCATCGGGAAGGCGAAGCTCCAGGCCACGCCCATGTGCTCGGCATAGGTCTCGTCGACCGAACGCGGGTGGCGGGTGAAGAGGTCGAGCATGGCGCTTTTCGCAGCTATGGGGAACGCCGTTCCATGATGGCTTGGTTCGCGAGAATGACATGGTCGAACTTGCGGCTTCGCGGTAACCAAGGAGAATTCCATTCTCCTTCGAGGCCCGCACAGAGAATGATCCCGCTGGACCAGATCGACCGCCGCCTGCTGGCCATCCTGCAGCAGGACGCCACCGTGCCCATCGCCGAACTGGCCGAACGGGTGGGCCTGTCGCAGACGCCGTGCTGGAAACGGGTCAAGCGGCTGCAGGATTCCGGCGTGATCACCGCCCGGGTCGCCCTGATCGACCGCGACGCCCTGGACCTGCCCCTGACCGTGTTCGTCGCGGTCAAGACCGGCCGCCACGACGAAGAATGGTTGTCGAGCTTCGCCGCCGGCGCCAAGGCCCTGCCCGAGGTGGTGGAGTTCTATCGGATGAGCGGCGACGTCGACTACCTGCTCAAGGTCGTGGTCCGCGACATCGCCGCCTACGACCGCTTCTACCGCCGCCTGATCGCCACCGCGCCGCTCACCGACGTCTCGTCCAGCTTCGCGATGGAGCAGATCAAGTTCACGACGGCCCTGCCGATCCAGAGCGGTTGATCCTGTCACGGTCCGCTGCTCGATTGCCTTCCGCGCTTCAACTTTGTCATCCCGGAAAGCGCGCAGCGCTTGTCCGGGATGACAACAAGTATTGGGATCGAGAGATGGACACGACGCGGCGAAGCGCATTGGCGGTCCTGACCGGCGGAACGGCGCTGGCTCCCCTGTTGGCCGCCGCCGCCGAGACCTCGGTCGATCCGACCGCCCCGCCCGCCATCCGCGCCCATCTGGGCGTCACCGAGAACCCCTACGGCCCCAGCCCCGCGGCCAGGAAGGCGGCGCTTAAGGCCGTCGAGGAGGCCGCCTACTACGCCTGGGAGCTGGAGCCGCCGCTGGTCGCCGCCATCGCGAAACGGGAAGGCGTCTCGCCCGACCAGGTGGGCCTGTGCAACGGCTCGCTGGAGGCCCTGTCGCTGCTGTCGACGGCGTTCGCCAAGGCGGGCCCGATCGTCTCGCCCCAGCCCAGCTATGCCACGCCCCTGCTCTACGCCGAGCGCCAGGGCGCGAAACTGGACTGGGTCCCGCTGGCGGCCGACAACCAGATCGACCTCGCCGCCCTGGGCGCGAGGAAGGCCGGGGCCGGGGCCGTCTACGTCTGCAATCCCAACAACCCGACCGGCCTGCTGCTGGACCCGGAGCGCTTGCGCGCCTTCTGCGTCGAGACCGCCAGGACCTGCCCGGTGATCGTCGACGAGGCCTATATCGAGATCAGCCCCGATCCGGTCCGGTGCTCGATGGTCGATCTGGTGCGCGGCGGCCACGACGTGGTCGTGGCTCGCACCTTCTCCAAGGTCTACGGCATGGCCGGCCTGCGCGTCGGCTTCGTGATCGCCCAGCCGGAGCGGATCAAGCAGCTGAAAGGCCTGATCCCCACCCACAAGGGCCGCCCCGGCCTGGCCGCCGCCCTGGCCTGCTACGGCGACCCCGCCTACCTGGCCGGGACCAAGGCCTATCTGGAGGGCTGCCGCGAGAAGATCTACGCGATCTGCCGCGCCAACGGCCTGACCTGGCTGCCCTCGCACGGCACCTACGTGTTCGTGGACTGCGGCCGGCCGAACCTGGCGTTCCAGAAGACCCTGGCCGGCCTGGGCGTCGAGGTGCGGGTGTTCGACAGCCCCCGCCACCCCACCTGGATCCGCGTGGGCACGGCCAGCCCGGCCGAGCTGGACTATTTCGCCCAGGTGCTGCCCAAGGCGCTGAAGGCGTAGGCGCGGAAGTTATCCACAGGGGTCGGGGACTGAAGGCGGAGTCCCGCGCGGGCCGGGGACATGCGCTTGCGCGTGTCCCCAACGGGTGCTCGAGGGTCAGAACGAGAACCGCCGCGCCCACGATGGGGACACGCACAAGTGCATGTCCCCGAGCTCTATCCCCACAAATTCCAAACCCGCCCTCAACGAAATCAACGCGCTACACGAAAACGCACGTTTCCGATCCTCACCCTCCGGGGCGGGCGCATCCTATCGGCATGAACCAGACCCAACACACCCCCGCTCCGCCCCTGTCCCCGGCCATCGCCTGGCGCCAGGCCCTGCAGACCAAGCTCATGGACGCGCTGGACGCCGCCTGGGCCATCATCGAACGCAGCGTCGATCCCGCCGAGATCCGCGAGGCCCTCGACCGGGCCAAGGCCATCGGCGCGATCGCCGTCATGGGCCGCAAGGTGGCCCTGCTGGAACCGACGCCGCGAACGACGCCGGCCAAGGCCGTGAAGGCGACCGCCGACCTGTCGCTGGAACCGCTGAACGCCGCCCTGGCGCCGGTGGCGGCCCCAATGGCGGCTCAAGCCGAGCATACGCGCCGGGCGCTGGAGAAGCTGAAGGGGGGACGGCGCGGACGGCCGTGAGCGCCTCGCCTGGTACTGATCTGGGGCTGAAAAACCCAAGTTCAAGAATTGGCGGCCGGCGATTTATGCGCAGTCTGTGGCGCCCTGGCGGGAACCTCCGTTCCCGATCTCAGAAGGGCCCCGATCGATGACCACCGCAGCCACCCCGTTCGTCCAGGCTTTCTTCCACGGCACCAAGGCCGACCTGAAGGGCCACGACCTGATCGCCCCCGGCCACGCCTCCAACTTCGGCCGGCGCCAGCCCGCGGCCTTCGCCTATGTCAGCGCCACCCTGGACGCGGCCGCCTGGGGCGCGGAACTGGCCCAGGGCGACGCGCCGGGCCGCATCTACGTGGTCGAGCCGACCGGCCCGCTGGAGAACGACCCCAACCTCACCGACAAGAAGTTCCCCGGCAATCCGAGCCAGTCCTTCCGCACGCGCGACCCGCTGCGGATCCTCGGCGAGGTCACGGGCTGGACGGGGCACTCGGCGGAGCAGTTGGAGACGATGAAGGCCGGCCTGGCGCGGCTGAAGGCGCAGGGCGAGGAGGTCATCGAGGATTAGGGGGCTTCCCCTCACGCTCCGTCCGCCCTCTTCCCGCTCCCCCCACGTCCGTCATCCTCGGACTTGTTCCGAGGACCCCTGCTTCAGCCGCGAAGAAGGGTGATCCGTGGAGCGGTGAGGCCGCGGTCTCCCCTCAACCGGCAAACCCGCCGACAGAGGGGTCCTCGGAACAAGTCCGAGGATGACGGGCGTGGGTGGCGTCAAAACCCCGCCCGCAGCGGCGAGGCCTCGCCTTAGACCCTTGGAGGCGAGCCTGCTCTGGCGTCTGGCCGTGTCAAGGACCGCCCCTGGCGGCCGCGTCGCGGCGGCGCGACGCGCCGTCCTTGACACGGCCAGACGCCAGAGCTCCGATCCACCAAGGGTTTAAGGTGAGGCCTCATCCGCCGAGGCGGATGAAGGGACGGTGATCTCTGCTGAGGGGAGGTTCCGGAAGTTTGTGCGACGCCCAAGGCGGACATTGAACTGCATCGGGCTGGCCCATTGGCTTCCCGAATTTGTTGGGGGCAGGTTGCGGGCCACGGCTTATGGTTTAGCTTGCTACCATGAGCATACCGAAACCTGTAACCGCAGCACCCGTGTCCGCGAGCACGGCGCCGCCCCCGGCTGTTCCGTTGCAGACGGGAGTCACGCCGGCCATAGCCCAGCAGCCCTTGACCGTTGTCGTCGCCAAGATGCCGGAAGAGAAATCCGACTTCACGGGCGATCTAGTGTCCGGCGGCATCGGTGCCATTTCGACGCTCGCCGCCGTGGTTCTCACCTTGTGGCTTACAAATTCTCAAAAGGAGCGAGAAGAACGGCAAAAGGCTGATGACCATTGCGTCGAAGTTCATGCAAAAATTGCGGCTGTCTACGAATTCGCACATGGATTCGTTGAACACTTCAAGGACGGCTCTGACCGCGCGCGAGCTTCCAACGCTGAATTCATTGCCCTTCACGTTCAAGCTTATGCCAATATTCCTGATGAAGTGATATTCACGCAAGATGAAATGGCGGCTTTGAGACGTGTAGCGGGGTATAAGTTAATAAGTCGCGTTCCGATGATTGAAAGAAGGTATCGCTCTGTACTTCAAACTATGACCGCGTATCGCGCCAAGATAGAAGAGATTCAGCGGATGATGACGGTCGAGAGGGTTGAGAACGGCGTTTCGACCGTATCTGTTCCGATCGAGTTGAAAGAGCGTATTCGGGCGGAATACGGGATGCTCGACGGCTTCGTGATCACCATGAACGAGATTTGCGAGGAGCTTGTCCAAGCCTGCTTTGAGAGCATGAAGACACTCGTTGAGTCGATGGCGACGTACTTCAACCGATATCAGGGAATGTCGGTCACCGACCCGCAAGGTCAGGTCGTCGAGTTCGAGTTCAATCTGAAAAAGAAAAGGAAGCGGGGCGGAAAAAACTGACCCCTCGTTCTCGCGGAAATTCAAAATCGGGGAACAGCTTTCGGTCGGCCGCGCGGAGGCTTCGTCGTCAACCCATAGCCAATAAAGTGAAGGTCGGCCATGGGACGAAAGCCAACCCCACCACCCCCCTCAGTCCGGCCACAGATCCTGCACGTCCCCCTTGCGGTTCAGCATGTGCGTGGCCCGCTTGATCAGCATCAGCAGGCGCTCGCGGCGGCCGTCGTTGTCGTAGGTCAGCGACGCCCGGGCCAGGCCCTCCAGCATGAACCGCGCCAAATCCCGCGAGGCCTGGAACCTCGGCCCCGCCCCCGCGTGGAGGATCTTCAGGAAATGGTCGCCCGCCTGGGCGCGGTCGAACTCGGCCTGGGCCGGGGCCAGCAGGGCCTGGACGGCGGGGTCGGTGCGGCCGGCGGCCTCCAGCTCGGCGAAGGCCAGGAACGGCACGGTGTGCAAGAGGTCCCAGTAGCTGTCGATCGCGTGCTCGGTGACGTCGCCGCCCTGGGGCAGGGTGTCGGCGGCGGCGCGGAACAGGGCCGAGCGCTCGGCCTGGACGTGGGCCACGGCCGCCTCGACCAGGGCCTCGCGGGTGGGGAAGTGGTAGAGCATCGCCCCGCGCGTCAGGCCGGCGGCGTCGGCGATCACCGGATTGGTCGCGGCGTGGTAGCCGATCTCGGCGATCAGACGCATCGCCTGGTCGAGAATGCGCGCCCGGGTCTTCAGCGACTTGGGCGTGTCCTTGGCGAGGCGAGCGGCGTCCATGACCCTTGATCTAGTGAAAGCGATGTTGCGCTGCAACAGCATTGGGCTGGCAAAGCTTTGCCTTGTCCAACAAGATTTATCCAATGGTGAAATTTCGGGCGCTTGTGCGACGCAGCGTCGCGCCGTGTGCTGATCGCCGTTTCACGAAAGCGACATGCAATCAGCTTAATCGCCGGCTCATGGCCCCAAGGACGATCGGGGCACGGCTGGTCCGGGGGGACCGGAGGCCGAACGCCGACCTGAACCGCTGGAGGGGCACATGGTCACCGACACCGACATCGAGATCCGCCGCTACCGCTCGGTCTTCATCAGCGACATCCACCTGGGCACCCGCGGCTGCCAGGCCGAGCTGCTGCTGGACTTCATCCGCCACGTCGAATGCGACAAGCTGTTCCTGGTGGGCGACATCATCGACGGCTGGAAGCTGCGCAGCGGCTGGTACTGGCCCCAGAGCCACAACGACGTGGTCCAGAAGATCCTGCGCCTGGCCCGTAAAGGCGTCGAGGTGATCTACGTCCCCGGCAACCACGACGACCGGGTCCGCGACTTCTGCGGCGTGCACTTCGGCGGGGTGGTGGTGGCCCGCGACGTGATCCACGAGGCCGCCGACGGCAAGCGCTACCTGGTGGTGCACGGCGACGAGTTCGACGGGGTGGTGCAGCACGCCAAGTGGCTGGCCTTCCTGGGCGACTGGTCGTACCGGACCATCCTGATGCTCAACACCCTGCTCAACCGCGCCCGCCGCCGGCTGGGCTTCGGCTACTGGAGCCTGTCGGCCTTCCTGAAGGTCAAGGTGAAGAACGCCCTGCAGTTCATCGAGAATTTCGAGGCCGCCGTGGCGGACGAAGCCCGGCGGCGCGGCGTGGACGGCGTCATCTGCGGCCACATCCACAAGGCCGAGATGCGCGAGATCGACGGCGTGCTCTACGTGAACGACGGCGATTGGGTGGAAAGCTGCACCGCGCTCGTGGAGCATCTGGACGGACGGCTCGAAATACTGGAATGGTCAAAGCTTAGGTCCTGGTCGGTGATCGACCGGGCGCGGGCGCTCACTCTCGAGCCCCCGATACCGGAGCCTGCCGCCGCCTGATGCGGATACTACTCGCAACCGATGCCTGGGAACCCCAAGTCAATGGCGTGGTTCGGACCCTCACCAAGGTGATGGCCGAGCTGAAGGCGATGGGCCATGAGGTCGACGTCGTCAGCCCCGACCAGTTCCCCACCTTTCCGCTGCCGACCTATCCGGAGATCAAGCTGGCCATCGGCGCCTACGAGCCGGTGATGGAGCGCTTCAAGTCGTTCGAGCCCGAGGCGATCCACATCGCCACCGAGGGTCCGATCGGCCTGGCCGCCCGCCGCATCTGCCTGGAGTGGAAGCTGCCGTTCACGACCAGCTACCACACGCGGTTCCCCGAATACGTCTCCGCGCGCCTGCCGCTGCCGCTGTCGGCCGGCTACACCTACATGCGCTGGTTCCACAAGCCGTCGGGCCGCCTGATGGTGGCCACCCCCACCATGCGCGACGAGCTGGTGCGCCACGGCTTCCGCAACATCTCGCCCTGGACCCGGGGCGTGGACACCGACGTCTTCCGCCCCCGCCAGGAGGGCGAGCCCGACGTGTTCGAGGGCCTGGCCCGGCCGATCTTCCTCAATGTCGGCCGCGTGGCCGTGGAGAAGAACATCGAGGCCTTCGCCAGCCTGGACCTGCCCGGCACCAAGGTGATCGTCGGCGACGGCCCCCAGCGCGAGGAGCTGGCCGAGAAATATCCGGACGTGGTCTTCACCGGCGCCAAGTTCGGCGAGGAGCTGGGCCGCTACTTCGCCTGCGCCGACGTCTTCTGCTTCCCGTCCCTGACCGACACCTTCGGCCTGGTGATCCTGGAGGCCATGGCCGCCGGCGTGCCGGTGGCGGCGTTCTCGGCCCCGGGGCCGATCGACATCATCCCGGGCTCGGGCGCCGGCGTCCTGGCCCCCGGCCAGACCGACGGCCTGCGCGAGGCCTGCCTGGCGTGCCTGGACATCGACCACGTCGCCGTCCGCAAGTTCGCCGAGGGCTTCTCGTGGCGCGCCTGCGCCGAGGAGTTCTACAAGAACCTGCAGCCCTATCCCGAACCGGAGAAGACCCGGTTCTGGCGGCGGCTCAGGCGGCTGGCGCGGCTTAGGCGCAAGCCGGCGGCTTAACGATAATCCTTCCCTCCCCCTTGTGGGGAGGGACGGGGTCTTTGTCCCCTATCCGATCCCCGCGCGATCCCCTACGCTCACCCCATCGAGGGGCTTGAGTATCTCCACGTGCTGAACACCGCCGAACAGGAAGCCTGGAGCTTCCTCAGCAAGGCGCCGCACTATGCGGGGCCCGACGAGGTCGAGGCGCATTTCGGCCGGGCGATCGCGGCCTTCGGCTACGACCGCTTCTGCGCCACCCTGATCAACGCCGAGCAACTGGGCCGCGAGCCGCCCACCCTGAGCCGCCGCGACTTCGACGCCTGGGACGCCCGCTACTGGGGCGAGCGGCACGTGGTCCACGACCCATGCATCAAGCTGCTGCAGAAATCGACCCGCGCCTTCGCCTGGACCGACGCCAGGCCGCTGGGCGACAACCGCGCCCGGGCGATGTGGGGCGAGGCCAGCGAGTTCGGCATGAACGACGGCTACGTGGTCCGGGTGTTCGGCCCGGCCGGCCACGAGGTGCTGATCCGCATGGCCACCGCGGCGCCCGACACCGACCCCACCGCCCGCGCCGTGGTCGAGAGCCTGGCCACGGTGTTCGGCACCATCATGCTCAAGCACTGGGAGCTGCAGGACGAGCCCTCCGAGACTTGGCCCGACTACGGGGTGATCTCCGAGCGCCAGGCCCAGTGCCTGTACTGGGCCAGCCGGGGCAAGACCGACTGGGAGATCGGCGCGATCCTGACCCTCTCGCCCCGCACCGTGCACCACCACATCGAGGCGGCCAAGAAGCGCCTGGGGGTGGTGAAGCGGCAGGAAGCGGTGCTGAAGGCGGGGGAGCTGGGGTTGCTGGCGAAGGTGGTGTGACAGCCGGCGACATGCCCTTGCGGCATGTCCCCAAGTCTTGGCGCCGTGGATGCTGATCCAACTTGGGTTGTCATCCCGGAAAGCGCGCAGCGCTTGTCCGGGACCCAGGTGAACCGCACCGCATCTGCCCAGTCCCCTGGGTCCCGGACAGCCTCTGCGAGGCTTCCGGGATGACAACCATTTGGAATAGCGCGGCGCCTCGGTGGACGCTGATGGGGACACGCCCAAGGGCATGTCCCCGTCGGCGCTAGTTCGCCAGCGCCTTCGTCCCCTCCACGGTGAACGTCGCGTCCGCGCCCGGCGCCCGCTCGATCCCCGGCCGGGTCACCGGCTGGCCGCCGCCGATCCACAGCTTCACCGGTCCCGGCTGGACGCTGCGCGAGCCGTCGGCCGCGACCGTGCTCATCGCCAGCGCGTCCAGCTTGAAGGCCAGGTGCTTGGTCTCGCCCGCCTTCAGGTGGACGCGCATGAAGCCCTTCAGCGCCCGGACCGGCGCCCCGGCCACGTCGCGCGAGACATAGAGCTGCACCACCTCGTCGCCGTCGCGCTGGCCGCTATTGGTGACCTCGACCGCCACCATCTGGTCCTCGCCCGCCTTGACCGCCGTCCGGGCCAGAACCGGCGCGCCGTAGCTGAACCGCGTGTAGCTGAGGCCATAGCCGAACGGGTACAGCGCCTCGCCGCCGAAGTAGCGGTAGGTGCGGCCCGCCATCGTGTAGTCCTTGAACGACGGCAGCTGGTCGGCCGAGCGGTAGAAGGTGACCGGCAAGCGGCCCGCCGGGCTGAAGTCGCCCGCCAGCAGGCCGGCGACGGCCTGGCCGCCCTCGCCGCCCGGATACCAGGCCTCGATTATGGCCGGCAGGTGGGCGTCGGCCCAGTTCACGCTCATCGCCGAACCGTTCATCAGTACAAGGACGACCGGCTTGCCGGTGGCGTGCAGGCGCTCGAGCAGGCCCTCCTGCGGGGCGGGCAGGTCCAGGCTGGTGCGGTCGCCGCCGACGAAGCCCTTGGCCCGCACCGACATCTCCTCGCCCTCCAGCCTGGCGGTCAGCCCGCCGACGAAGACCACCAGGTCGGCGGCCTTGGCGGCGGCCACGGCCGCGTCGGCGCCGCGGCTGGGCCGGCTCCACTGCAGGCGCAGCTCGCCCCGGTCGCCCGACTGGTTGGCCTCGACCACGATCCGGCTGGCCTTGCCGGCGGTCAGGACCGCCTCGCCGTCGGGCGCGGAGTCCTTGGCCCGGGTCCAGGCGTCGACCACGGTCTTGCCGTCGACGATCACCCGGTAGCCGCCCTCGCCGCTGACCGAGAAGCGGTGGACGCCCGTCTCGGTCGGGACCAGGGTGCCGGTCCAGCGCATCGAGGTCGTCCGCGCCTGCCGCTGCGGTCGGCCCCAGCTGAACGCCGCGTTGGTCGCCGGCTCGGCGGCGCCGGCCGTTCCGGTCAGGTCCAGCCCCTGGAAGGTCTCGACCTTCAGGTCCTTGAGCACCGAGTCCGGCACGGCCTCGCGCGGGGCGGCGGTCCAGCCGGTGCCCTCGACGAAGTCGATCCGGGCGTCCGGGAACCGCGCCTTCAGCCCCGCCAGCACGGTGACCGGCTTGGACGGCGTGCCGTTGTAGTTGCCCACCAGGGCGTCGATGCTGTCGGCGTTGGGGCCGATCACCGCGATCCGGGCCGGGGCGGTCTTCAGCGGCAAGAGGCCGTCGTTCTTCAGCAGCACCAGAGAGGCCTTAGCCGTCTCCAGCGACAGGGCGCGATGCTCGGGCGTGTCGTTCTGCGCGGCGGTGATCTTGAAATACGGCACCTTCTCAGGCGGATCGAACAGGCCCAGCTTCAGGCGGGCGACGAACAGGCGGCGGACCGCCTGGTCCAGCTGCGCCTCGGTGACGAGGCCGTCCTTCACCGCCTGGACGATCGGGGCGATGTCGCTGCTCTTGTCCGGCCCGAACTCGGCGCAGAACAGGTCGGTGCCGGCCTTGATGCTGACGGCCGCGGCCTGCTCGGCGGTCTTCACATAGCCGTGCGAGGTGGGCAGGAAGACGTCGGCGATGGCCGCGCAGTCCGACACCACGTGGCCGGAAAAGCCCCAGTCGCGCCGCAGGCGATCGGCCAGCAGCGGGGTGTTGGCGCAGGCCGGCGCGCCGTCGACGGCGTTGTAGGCGCACATCACCGACTCCACCCGGGCCCGGGTGACCAGGGCCTTGAAGGCCGGCAGGTAGGTGTCTTCCAGGTCGTGGGCCGAGGGGTGGATGTCGTCGCGATGGCGATCCGCCTCGGGCCCGCTGTGGACGGCGAAATGCTTGGCCGTGGCGACGGTCTTGTAATAGGTCGGGTCGTCTCCCTGCAGGCCGGTGGCGAAGGCCACGCCCAGCTCGCCGGTCAGATAGGGGTCCTCGCCCCAGGTCTCCTGGCCCCGGCCCCAGCGCGGATCGCGGAAGATGTTGATGTTGGGCGACCAGACGGTCAGGCCGCGATACTGGGCCGAGCCGCCGTCGGGCGCGCGCTTCTCCACGTACTTGGCGCGGAACTCGGTGGCGATGGTGTCGGCCACGCCGTGGATCCTCGGGACGTCCCAGGTGGCGGCCATGCCGATGGCCTGCGGGAAGACCGTGGCCTCGCCGGCCCGGGCCACGCCGTGCAGCCCCTCGCTCCACCAGTTGTAGGCCGGCACGCCCAGGCGCGGGATGGCCGGGGCGGCGTGCTTCAGCTGGGAAGCCTTCTCCTCCAGCGTCATGGCCGAGACCAGGGCGGCGGCGCGGGCCTCGGGCTTCAGGGACGGGTCGAGGAAGGCCGCCGGGGCCTGGGCGCGGGCGGTTGCGGCCGTCAGGGCCAGGGCCAGGCCCGCCGCCAGGACGAGCGCGCGGCTCGACGGAACGATTGCTGAAGCCTTCATGCGTTTCCCCTTGTCCCGCAGCCGTTGGAGGGCCGTCTCATCCCGGTGCGACACCGGTGTCAGGGCGGTATCTAGACACAGCTTGCGCGTGCGGGACAGCGAAAAAGGTACCGGTACCTTGAATGAGGTACGCACCTATACTCCACCGTCATCCCGGGCCTTGTGCCCGGGATCCCTCTATCCGCCGCAGGTGCGGATGAGTGGCGCGCCGGCGCGCCAATGCGCTTCACGTGCGAGCTGAAACAGGGGTCCCGGGCACAAGGCCCGGGATGACGGTGGAAAGGAGAAGGTAGGGCCGGCCCTACCCCGCCAGCCACGCCAAGGCGCGGCGCAGCAGGGCGATCAGTCCGGCGCCGAACACCGCCAGCAGCATTCCGGCCGGGACCATGATCAGCAGGCTTCCCCAATGCAGCCAGCCGGCCGTGCGGGCGGCGATCAGGGCCAGGGTCAGCAGCACGGCGGCGACGCCCACGGCGATCCACAGGCCCGGCCGCGCGCTACCCCGGCGCGGGGAGGCTTGCCAGCGGATCAGGCCGCCGATCCGGCGCTGGGGCGCGATCCGGCGGGGACCCTCGCCCCGCGCCCGCCGTCGCCGTCCGCCCCGGGCGCTCATCGACGGTGCGCCTCGATGATGCGGCAGCAGACGCTCCAGCCCTCGGCGCCGCGATCGGTGAAGTCGGTGACCACCAGCTCGTAGACCTCGTCGTCCTGGGCCATCGTGCACAGGTCGCCCACCCGCATCGGCCGGGCGTCGCGCGAGCGGATATGGGCCTCGCGCAGGGTGGCCAGGTTCTCGCACAGCAGTTCGTAGTCCTGCGACCCGAACGGCGAGACCGGGACCGGCGCGCGGCTTGCCATCAGAAGGGGGCCTTCACTGGCGCGACTTGCGGGCCGCGTAGCGGGCGTCGCGCCTGTCCTTGGCCTCGGCCTCGGTCGGGGCCTTGGCGCGCTTGCGCTCGGCGCGCTGGCCGGCCGCGGCGGCGGTTTCGGCGGCGACCGCGTCGGCGGCCGCCTTCCGGACCGTCCGGGCCGCCTGGCGCTCGGCGCGCACGGCCTTCAGCTCGGCCGCCGCCTCGACGCCGCGCTCGGCGAACAGCGGATCGGCCACGGCCGGCTTGGGCCTGAACTTGGCGAGCAGGGCCTGCTTGGCCTCCGCGGCCGTCTTCAGCCGGTCGGCCAGGCCGGCGCCCTTGGTGTCGTTCATGGCCATCAGGTCTTGGTCCCCCGCAGGGCGTCGGGATCGATCGGCCGGGGCCGCGAAGGCTGGCTGCCGGTCGAGCGGGGATCGTTCAGGCCCTTGGGGCCCGGAGGGCGGGTGCCGGTATAGGTCTTCATGGGGCTACTTCTTCTTGGCGGTCAGGGTCGACAGCAGGGTCGGGGCGGCGGCGGCGATCACCTTGGGCTTGGCGGTCTTGGGCTTGCGGACTTCGCGATTGCCTTTGGACATGGGGCGTTCCTTTTCGGAGGGCGGGACGCGCGCGATCGGGCGTCCGGGCCGGGCGGCCCGGCGCGACGCGCGCGGCGGAGGGGCGATGTCAGGTCCGTGAGGGGCGCTGGTCGTGGCGACTGACGGTCATGCGACCCCTTTCCGGGGTGCGTCGAGACGACCCGCCAAGCGGGCCGACACTCGCCGGCGGCGCGTCCTAGCGCCTTGGGGTCACCCTACCACGTCCGGGGGGCGGGCCGGTGGAAATACGGTGGGACCGTGGAACGCGAACCTTGTCCCCTCTTCGTGTCATCCCGGAAAGCGCGCAGCGCTTGTCCGGGACCCAGGTGAACCGCACCCCCTTCGCCCAGCCCCCTGGGTCCCGGACAGCCTCTGCGAGGCTTCCGGGATGACGACCTTGTGCATGGTCGCCCCTACCCCCTTTTGAACAGCGCCGCCCGCTTGGCCATGAAGGCCGCGATCGCCTCGCGATGGTCGGCGCTGGCCACCAGGGCCGGCAGCTCCTCCTCGACATAGGAGCGGCCGTCCACCACCCGCTTGGTGGCCTCCACCGCCAGGGGTGCGCGGGAGGCGATCCATTCGGCCAGGTGGAAGGCTTCCGGCAGCAGGCGCTCGGGCGCATGGACGGCGGTGACGATCCCATCGGCCATGGCCCGCTCGGGTCCGAACTGGGCGCCGGTCAAGAGGTGGGCCTTGGCCCGCGCCACGCCGATCAGCCGGGGCAGGCGCGTGACCGAGGCCATCAGCCCGATATTGACCCCCGAGGCGGCGAACACCGCCCGGTCGCTGGCCAGGCGGATGTCGCAGGCCAGGGCCAGCTCCAGCCCGCCGCCGAAGCACCAGCCGTCGATGGCCGCGATGGTGGGCGTGCGCAGACCCTCGATCCAGTCCATCAGCCGGTTGAAGTTCTCGACCGCCGCCAGGGCGTCGGGGGCCGACCGGCCGTGGGCCTCGCGCAGGTCGTCGCCGGCGCAGAACACCCCGCCCCGGCCGGTCAGCACGATCGCCCGGGTCTCGCGGTCGGCGGTGATCTCGTCGAGGATCTTCACCAGCTGGGCCCGCACGGCCAGCCCCAGCGCGTTGGCCGGCGGGGCGTCCAGCTCCAGCAGCAGGATCGAGCCGGTGGGGCGGGTGACGTGGATCATCGCGCTCATCGGGGGAACGTGGCCGATGCGCGCGGGTTTGGAAAGCTGAGCCATTTTCTCTCCGCTCATCCCGGCGAATGCCGGGACCCAGATGGAATGGCTTTGAGGCTGACGCCACGAGCGTCGCGCCCTTCCAATCAGCCTCGCCGCCATGGGATCTGGGTCCCGGCATTCGCCGGGATGAGCGGATCAGAAGAGAATGATGGTTTCGCGCGCAACCATGCTGCGATGCAACAATTTTCCGCTTGCCAGAGTTAAACGCTTGTCACAGCTTGGTGGCTTCGGCGCGGCCTTTCCGCGACGGAGCCCCATAAGGATGGACCGCCCGAACGGTCCACGGAGCGCAGAGAGCCGATCGCGCGTTGTGTTGCAGCGCCGAAAAGACCGGGGAGTGAGATGAGCACCGCCACGCAAGGTACGGCCGAGCCCGCGCCGAAGGACCTCTACGAGATCGGCGAGATTCCGCCGGCCTTCCACGTGCCCAAGACCATGTACGCCTGGGCCATCCGCAAGGAGCGTCACGGCAAGCCGTCCGACGCCATGCGGGTCGAGGTCGTGCCCACCTGGGAGATCGGCGAGGACGAGGTGCTGGTGCTCGTGATGGCCGCCGGCGTCAACTACAACGGCGTCTGGGCCGCCCTGGGCGAGCCGATCAGCCCGCTGGACGGCCACAAGCAGCCCTTCCACGTCGCCGGCTCGGACGCCTCCGGCATCGTCTGGAAGGTGGGCGCCAAGGTCAAGCGCTGGAAGCTGGGCGACGAGGTCGTCATCCACTGCAATCAGGACGACGGCGACGACGAGGAGTGCAACGGCGGCGACCCGATGTACTCGTCCAGCCAGCGCATCTGGGGCTACGAGACGCCGGACGGCAGCTTCGCCCAGTTCTGCCGGGTGCAGTCGCGCCAGCTGATGCCGCGCCCGCGCCACCTGACCTGGGAAGAGGCCGCCTGCTACACCCTGACCCTGGCCACCGCCTACCGCATGCTGTTCGGCCACAAGCCGCATGAGCTGAAGCCCGGCCAGAACGTGCTGGTCTGGGGCGCGTCGGGCGGGCTGGGCGTCTTCGCCGTGCAGCTGGCCGCCGTGGCCGGGGCCAACGCCATCGGCGTGGTCAGCGACGACGACAAGATCGACTTCGTCAAAAGCATGGGCGCCAAGGCGGTGCTGAACCGCAAGGAATTCAACTGCTGGGGCCAGCTGCCCAAGGTCAACGGCCCCGAGTTCGCCGACTACATGAAGGAGAGCCGCAAGTTCGGCAAAGCCATCTGGCAGGTCACCGGCAACAAGGACGTCGACCTGGTGTTCGAGCACCCGGGCGAGTCGACCTTCCCGGTCTCGGTGTTCGTGGTGAAGCGCGGCGGCATGGTCGCCATCTGCGCCGGCACCAGCGGCTTCAACCTGACCATGGACGCCCGCTTCCTGTGGATGCGCCAGAAGCGCGTCCAGGGCAGCCACTTCGCCAACCTGATGCAGGCCAGCGCCGCCAACCAGCTGGTCATCGACCGCCGGGTGGACCCCTGCCTGTCCGAGGTCTTCCCCTGGGACCAGATCCCCGCCGCCCACGAGAAGATGCTGGCCAACCAGCACCTGCCCGGGAACATGGCGGTGCTGGTCTGCGCCCAGCGCCCGGGCCTGCGGACGTTCGAGGAGGTGGTGGAGCTGGGGTGACTGCTGACGGGGACATGCCCTTGCGGCGTGTCCCCAACCGCTTGGCTCGGTGCGAAAGCTGGGGACACGCCGCAAGGGCATGTCCCCGGTCCTAGTCGGTCGGCTTCGCGAAGAACGTCAGCCCCACCGCCACCGCGCCCGCCACGACCACCACCGGCACCAGCGCCCCGACCACCGCCGCGCCGCTGGCTCCGCCGCCGATCAGCTCGGCCGCCGCCAGGGGTCCGAAGATCGAGCCCACGCGGCCGGCCGCCACCGCCGCCCCCACGCCCGTGGCCCGCACGACGGCGGGGTAGTAGGGCGGGGTCAGGCCGTAGAGGGTGAATTGCCCGCCCATCAGCAGGAAGCCGGCGGTGAAGGCCAGGATGGCGATCGGCGCCTGGCCGCCGGCGCCGGCCATCAGCACCAGGGCCACGGCCAGGCCGGCGAACCCGGCCAACAGCGGCCCGCGCGCGCCCAGCCGGTCGACCACCGCCCCGAACGCCAGCCCGCCGCTGGCCCCGCCCAGGTTGAACAGGGTCGAGACCAGGAAGGCGAAGCCGGTCGGCAGGCCGCGCGCCACCATCAGGGTCGGCAGCCAGTTCAGCAGCAGGTGCAGGGTCAGGGCGACCAGGGCGTAGCTGACCCAGATGCAGGCGGTGGCCGGCCAGCGCCCGGTCCCGAACAGCGCCCCGGCCGCGGCGCCCGGCCGATGGTCGGCGCGGTCGGGGCGTCCGACCGGCAGCACGAGATAGAGCAACGGCGCGACCACCAGCGGGACCAGGCCGCCGACCAGGAAGATGGTCCGCCAGTCGTCCAGGGCCGCGGGCGTGCGGGCCACCAGTCCCGCCACCGCCCCGCCCAGCGGCATGCCGCCGGCGATCAGGGCCACCATGGTCGCCTTGCGGGCCGGGCTGGCGCGCTCGGAAGCCAGGGCGATCAGCATCGGCATGGCTCCGCCCAGGCCCAGGCCCGTCAGGAAGCGAACGACCAGCAGCGGCGCGAAGCCGCTCGCCAGGGCCGTGACCAGCGAGAACACCCCGAACGCCGCCACCGAGACGGTCAGCACCGGCCGCCGCCCGACCCGGTCGGCGACCACCCCGCCGAAGCTGGCCCCGACCATCAGGCCGATCAGGCTGGCGCTGAACGCCCACCCGGCCTGGCCCGGCGACAGGTGCAGGGCCGGCAGCATGCGCGGCGCGGCCACGCCCATGGACTGGATGTCGAACCCCTCGATCATCGCCGCCAGCAGGCAGACCAGCCAGGCGGGCCAGGTTCTGGATGAAGTCATGAGCGCCCCTCTCGGAGCGAGGGTACGCTCAAAGAACTCCCTCTCCCAGAGGGAGAGGGCGGGGCCCGCGTCGCAGGCGTGGGAGGGTGAGGGGTTACGCCCTCACCGCGCCATCTCGTCGGCCACGGTCCGCGCCAGGGCCTCGTCGAAGTCGGTGACCTCGGCATAGCCCAGCCGGCGGCGGATCTTGGCGTTGTCGACGAACAGCGGATAGCCCAGGTCCAGGCCCGAGACCGCCTTGGCCAGGGCCCCGCGCGCCACGTCCGGATGGGCCAGCTGGACCTCGCCGGGCCAGTTCAGGTGCTCGGCGAACGACGCCGCCCAGGCGATGTTGGTCGGGGTGTTGGCGCGGCCCAGGTTGAAGGTCTCGCCGCCCGCCCGGGGGTGGACCGCCGCCAGGGCGATCCCGGCGGCCACGTCGTCGACATAGCCGAAGGTCGCCCGCCAGCCGGCCCACGGGTGGGGGATCACGATCCGCGGCCGGCCCTGGGCCATCGGCCGGATCGCCCACGAGAACCGCCGCTGCCGGTCGCCCGGCCCGAACACCATCGGCAGGCGCAGGATGGTCGCCTCGAACCCGCCGGCGGCGCGCGCCGCCTCCTCAAGGGGGATCTTGTCGTAGTCGTCCATCCAGGCCTGGGGATCGCTCGCCGCTCGGGGCTTTGCCAGGCGGTAGGGGAAGCGGCTGGCGCGCAGCTCGGCGTCCTCGGTCAGGCGGTCCCAGATCGGCGTCGGCCGGCCCCGGCGGTGCAGGCCCTCGTAGTTGCGATAGACGTCGACCGAGCTGACCAGCACGTAGCGGCCGATCTCGCCCGCCAGGGCGTCCAGCAGCGGCAGGGTGTCGGCCCGAGTATAGGCGATCAGGTCGACCACGGTGTCGACCTTGAGGTCGCGCACGGCGGCCAGCACCGCCGCCGGGTCGCGACGGTCCAGCACGACGGACGCGGCGCCGGCCGGGGCGGCGCGGGCGTCCTCATGGGACATGCGATGGGCGACGGCGGTCTCGACCCCGTCGGCCAGCAGCCGCGCGACCGTCGGCCCGCCGATGAAACCCGTCCCTCCGAGGACCAGGACGCTCATGCCGCTCTCGAGACCTTCGCTGGAATCACGCGCCAGCCTATGCGCGAGCGGGGGGCGCAAGGCAAATGCGCGAGGCGCCCGCCTTCACCGTCGACTAGTTCCCGATGGGCGCCATGCCGGGGTACAGGGTGATCACGACGACGCGATTGAAGTCCTCGGCCTTGCCGGGCTGGCTCGGCACAAAAGGGGTGGGTCCAGCGAGGCGGGTCGGGAAGCAGTCCCCAGGGGCGAGTCCAAGAGTCTCCAGGGCGCGGGCAACCGACGTCGCCCGCTCCAGCGCGAGGCGCTGCAGTCCCTTGGAAAACTCCGCGCCATCGACCCCACCCATGATGTGGCACCACATGTTGCGCGAATTGGGCTCGGCTCTCGCTCCGTCGAAATACGCCTTGGTGTCCCGAACAACCGACATCGCCGTGGGTGAAAGGTCGGCGGAGTCAGGTGGAAAGTGGAGCCAGAATTCAGGGGCGCGAAAGCTTATGGCGTTCGCGACCGAGGGCAGGCCGCCGGCGACGCCGAGGAACAGGCCGATCAACGTCCGGCGGCTGAAGCCCCGCGTTGGGGCCGTCCTTGATGAATCCGTCATTGCCCCTTCGCCGACCCGCCGTCTTCGGCCAAGCCACGCGTAAGCTGGGCGAATCGAATCGGAAAGACAACCATGCCCCAGCGCGACGACGAGATCAGGATCGCCCGGCGGACGCCGGAGTCCCGCGCCATGGTCGCCGACGTCCAGCGGGCCATGCGCCTGACCCCGGCCCTCAACCGCCTGACCATGGACGACGCCGACGAGATCCGGCGGCTGTTCGCCGAGCTGACGGGCCGCGACCTGGACGACCAGTTCCGCCTGCTGCCGCCGTTCCACACCACCTGCGGCAGGAACATCGCCGTCGGCCAAAGGGTGTTCATCAACCAGAACTGCACGATCTACGACCTGGCGCCGGTCACGATCGGCGACGACGTGCTGATCGGCCCCAATGTCAGCCTGATCACCGAAGGCCATCCCGTCGCGCCCTCGCAGCGCACCGCGTTCGTGACGGCCAGACCCATCACGATCGAGCGCGGCGTGTGGATCGCCGCGGGGGTCACGATCATCGGCGGAGTGACGGTGGGCGAGAATTCCGTCGTCGCGGCGGGGTCGGTAGTGACCAAGGACATCCCGGCCAACACCCTGGTCGGCGGCAATCCGGCGCGGGTGATCCGGTCGATCGAGGGGGAGTGAGGGCGGGGGCCTGGCCGCGCTTTCCCTCCCTCCGTCATCCTCGGACTTGTTCCGAGGCCCCCTAGGTCCGTCGAGTTGCCGCTTGGAAGTGGACCGCCGGCGCCCCGTTACACGGATCAACCTTCTTCTCGGTTGAAACAGGGGTCCTCGGAACAAGTCCGAGGATGACGGGGAAGGGGGTTGGCAGTTCCCCCAACCCATCGCACAGTCCCTCCAAACAAGCGTTCGGGGAGTTCGCGACATGGGCTGGAAGAGCAGGACGGCGCTGACGGCCGTGGGTCTGGTGCTGGCGGTCGGGGCCGTGGTGGCGGTGCGGACGGCGACGTTCAAGGCGCCGGCGGCGGTCGACACCTCCAGCATCCACCTGGCCTCGGCCCGGCCCGTCGACGTGGCCCTGGCCGCCCGCCACCTGGGCGAGGCCGTGCGCTTCCAGACCGTCAGCCATCAGGACGCCGCCGAGGACCAGCCCGGCGAGTGGGACAAGCTCCACGCGTGGCTTCAGGCCACCTATCCGGACGCCCACCGGGTGATGGCCCGCGAGGTCGTGGCCGGCCACGCCCTGGTCTACACCTGGCAGGGGACCGACCGGAGCCTCGCCCCCATCGTGCTGATGGCCCACCAGGACGTGGTGCCGGTCACCCCGGGCAGCGAGGGCGCCTGGACCCATCCGCCGTTCGACGGGGTGGTGGCCGACGGGGCGGTGTGGGGCCGCGGCTCGATCGACGACAAGGGCAGCCTGGTCACCCTGTTCGAGGCCCTGGACGGCCTGGCCAAGGCCGGCTTCACCCCCAAGCGCACGGTGATCGTGGTCAGCGGCCACGACGAGGAGGTGCGCGGCGTCGGCGCCCGGGCGGCGGCGGCCCTGCTGAAGTCGCGCGGCGTCAAGGCCCAGTTCGTGCTGGACGAGGGCATGGTGGTGGTCGAGGACCATCCGGTGACCAAGAAGCCGGTGGCCCTGATCGCCACGGCCGAGAAGGGCTACGCCACCCTGACCGTCACCGCCCCGGCCGTCGGCGGCCACTCGTCGGCCCCGCCTCCCCAGACGGGGGTGGCCACCCTGGCCAAGGCCGTGCTGGCCATCAACGACAACGCCTTCCCGATGAAGTTCAGCGGCCCCGGCGCCGACATGCTCAAGAGCCTGGCCCCGCACAGCTCGACGACCATCAAGATGGCGGCGGCCAACACCTGGCTGTTCTCGCCGCTGCTGATCAGCCAGACGGCCAAGACCCCGGCGGGCGCGGCCATGCTGCACACGACCATCGCCCCGACCATGCTGAAGGGTTCGCCCAAGGAGAACGTCCTGCCGCAGGACGCCACGGCCTGGATCAACTACCGTATCGCGCCCGGCGACACCTCGGCCGACGTGATGGCCCGGGCCAAGAGCGCGGTCGGCGACCTGCCGGTCAAGCTGGCCTGGGTGAAGGCCCCGGACGAGCCCAGCAAGGTGGCCTCGACCACCTCCGAGGGCTGGAAGACCCTGGCCGCCCTGGCCGGCGATGAGAGCAAGGCCCCCGTGGCCCCCGCCCTGATGACCGCCGCCAGCGACAGCCGCTACATGGGCCCGATCGCCGACGACATCTACAAGTTCCAGCCGCTGCAGCTGGCGGTGAAGGACACCGAGATGATCCACGGCACCAACGAGCACATGACGCTGGCCAATGTCGAACGCATGGTGCGGTTCTACCAGCGCCTGGTGGAGACGGCGGCGGCGAAGTAGGCGCCGGCCTTCCCGAACCCTCGCCCGGCGGGCGAGGGTTCGGGAAGGCGCCACAAACTCTTCACGGAATGCAGGGTTGTGGGCGCTGGACGCCAGCTTCGCCATGGCGCCTACTGCCCCGGGGACGGCGCGCGGGGGCGTGTCGGGGGGCAAGCGTACCACATGGCTGACGACGCGCAGGTGCTGGCCGCTCGGCCGGCTTCCAAGGCCGTGAAATTCGGCGAGGGCTTCGTCATGGACGCCTGGTACGTGGCGGCCCTGTCGCCCGACCTGAAGCCGGGCAAGATGGAAAGCCGGGAGTATCTGGGGCAGCCGGTCATGATCGGCCGCACCAAGGCCGGTGCCGTCTACGCCCTGCGCGACGTCTGCCCGCACCGCGCCGCCAAGCTGTCGGCCGGCAAGGTCCGCGAAGAGCCACCCAATGGCGAGTATGGCGGCGGGGAAAGCGTCGAATGCCCCTATCACGGCTGGCGGTTCCGCACCGACGGGGCCTGCGCCAAGATCCCCTCCCTGACCGCCGACAACCCGCTGGACATCACCAAGGTCCGTGTACGGACCTATCCGCTGGTCGAGGCCCAGGGCCTGGTGTGGATCTGGATGTCGGCCGACCCGCGTTTCGAGGGCCAGCCGCCCTTCCCTCCCCCGACGATCCCGGGCGTGGTCGGCGGCAAGCCCAAGCTGGTCGATCACCTGGACTACGACATCCACATCGACCACGCGGTGCTGGGCCTGATCGACCCGGCCCACGGCCCCTATGTGCACCAGCAGTGGTGGTGGCGCACCGGCGCCAGCCAGCACGAGAAGAAGAAGGCCTTCGCCCCGTCCGAGGCCGGCTTCACCATGGTGCGGCACGAGCCCAGCAAGAACTCCAAGGCCTACGCCATCCTGGGCGGCGAGCCCCTGACCGAGATCACCTTCCGACTGCCGGGGCTGCGCTGGGAGCACGTGAAGGTCGGCGAGCGCCAGGTGCTGGCCCTGTCGGCCATGACCCCGATCAACGCCGGCAAGACCCGGATGAACCAGATCATCTGGTCCGACCACCCGGCCTTCACCGCCCTCTATCCGGTGATCCGCCTGGCCGCCCGCGCCTTCCTGCGCCAGGACGGCCGGATCGTCGAGGCCCAGACCCGGGGCCTGCGGGACAACCCGCCGCTGATGTGGATGGGCGACGCCGACCAGCAGGGCCGCTGGTACCACCAGCTCAAGCGCGAATGGAACGCCAGCCGCCACGAGCGCCGGCCGTTCCGCAACCCGGTGGAAGAGACGACGCTGCGCTGGCGGACCTGAAGCCCTGGGGGCAGGAGGCGGCCGCTTCGGCGCCCCCTGCCCTGCGCCCCCCGCGCGAGCTTGGTTCTGGTCTTCTTGAGGCGCGCCCCGCGACGCCGCGGCGCGAGCAACGTCTAGTTGCCGCGACGGCGTTCTCAGATCAACGTTCGCCCTGTCGCTAGATATGATGACGTCATCTGGCGCAGGCTCTGCGAATCCTTACGCGGCCTGGACCTACGTCCGACGAGCAGGGAGAGGGAAATGAGCGCCGAAGCCGCGCGACCGCCGCTCCGGGTGATCCTGGTGGAGGACGACGCCGCGTTCCAGGACGCGTTCCGCTCGGCCCTGGCGCAGGCGCCCGACCTGGCCGTCGCCGGCGTCGCAGCCACGGTGGCCGAGGCGCGGGCCCTGCTGGACGGCTCGGCCGCCGACGTGCTGGTGGTGGACCTGGGCCTGCCCGACGGCTCGGGCATCGACGTGATCCGCCAGGCCCACGCCCTGTGGCCCGACTGCGCGATCATGGTGTCGACCACCTTCGCCGACGAGAACCACGTCATCGCCTCGATCGAGGCCGGCGCCAGCGGCTATCTGCTCAAGGACAGCCCCCTGCCGGCCATCCCCGAGGACATCCGGGTCCTGCACGGCGGCGGCAGCCCGATCAGCCCGCGGATCGCGCGGCAGGTGCTGATGCGCTTCCGCCCCGAACCGCCGCCGACCGAGGACGACGGCGCCAGGGCCGAGACGCCCAGCCTGTCGGAGCGCGAGAAGGAGACGCTGCAACTGATCACGCGCGGCTTCTCGTTCGACGAGATCGCCGAGCTGATGGGCGTGTCGCGCAACACGGTCCTGACCTTCGTGCGGCGCATCTACACCAAGCTGGAGGTCCGCTCGAAGACCGAGGCCGTGTTCGAGGCGCGCGCCCACGGCCTGCTGTAGGCCGGCGACTCTTCGTCGCCGATCAGTTCGCCTCGTCCGGGATCACCACCGTTTCCATCCGCCCCTCGAAGCGCCAGCCCAGCACCTCGTACAGCGCCCGCCCCTCCGGCGTGGCGACCAGCACGCCCTGGCCCGCGCCCAGGGCCCGGGCCCGTTCGCCCAGGACGCCCATCACGATCCGTCCTAGGCCGCGCCGCTGGTGCGCCGGGTCGGTGACGATCTTGTCGAACACGGCGAAGGCTCCGGTCAGGGCCGCGCGGCCCGAAGCCGCCAATCCGCCTTCCGCGTCGTGGACCTCGACGACCAGCACCGCCCCCTCGGCGCGGAGGTCCTGGACGTAACCCGCCGCCGGCGCGGCGGGCGGCGGAACGGCGGCCAGGTCGATGGCCATCAGGTCGCCGGACGCCTGCGGCCGCCAGCGCGCGTCGACGGCCGCCAGCAGCGCCTCGGGCGCGCAGAAGGCCTTCAGGAAGATCCCCGGCGCGATGATCCCCGCCGCCAGGTCCGACAGGGCCGGCGCGTCCAGGGCCGGGAAGACATAGCGTTCGGCGTGTCCGGGTTCGCCCACCACGATCCGATGGCCGCCCGCCGCCGGGATCGGCGCGGCGACGCCGCGCGACAGCGCCCAGCCGGCCGCCCAGGCCCCGACCAGCCCCGCATGCGCCGATCCGCCCATGCGTGTCGCCCTAGTCCTTACGCACGCAGCGCAGGATCAGCTTGTCGATCCGCGAGCCGTCCATGTCGACCACCTCGGCGTCGAACCCGCCCAACCCCACGATCTCGCCCTCGCGGGGGATGCGGCCCAGGCGGTCGAGGATCAGGCCCGCCACGGTGTGGTAGCCGCCCTCGGCCTCGAAGTTCTCGCCCAGGGCGTCGTTCAGCTCCTGGATGTCCAGGCGGGCGTCGACCAGCCAGGTGCCGTCCTCGCGGCGCAGGATGCGGCTGTCGCTCTCGTCGTGGTCCTCGGGGAAGTCGCCGGCGATCATCTCCAGCAGGTCCAGCGGGGTGATCGCCCCCTGGATCGAGCCGAACTCGTCGACCACCAGGGCCATGTGCAGCGGCGTCTGCTTGAACACCGCCATGGCCCGCAGCAGCGACATGGTCTCGGGAATGGCGACCGGCTGCTGGACGTGGGCCTTGATGTCGATGGTCTCGCCGCCCAGGCAGGCGTCCAGCAGGTCCTTCTTGAGGATCACCCCGATGTCGCCGTCCAGGTCGCCCTCGCTGGCCACCACGATGCGCGAATAGGGGCAGTCGCGGATCTCGCGGAGGATCTCGTCCTGGCTGTCGGTCAGCGAGATCCAGAACAGGTCGCGGCGCGGGGTCATGGCCACCCGCACGGGGCGGTCGCCCAGGCGCAGCACCTCCTGGATCATCGAGCGCTCCTCGGGCTCGATCAGGCCCGCGTCGGCGCCCTCGGCCAGGACGGTCTCGACCTCTTCGGCGGTGATGTCGTTGGTCCGCTCGTCGCGCACGCCCATCAGCTTGAGGATGCCGGCGGTCGAGGCGGTCAGCAGGGTCACGAACGGGCGCAGCACCGTGGCCACCAGGGCCAGGAACGGCGACATCTTGCGGGCGATCACGTCCGGGAACAGCAGGGCCAGGCGCTTGGGCACCAGCTCGCCCAGGATCACCGAGACATAGGTCAGGCCGATGACGACGATGGTGGTGGCGATGGCCTCCGAGTGGGGGCCGACCACCGGCTTGTCCTTCAGCCAGACATCCAGGGCCCCGGCGATGGTGGCCTGGCCGTAGGCGCCGGCCAGGATGCCGATCAGGGTGATGCCGACCTGCACGGCCGACAGGAACCGCGTCGGGTGCTCGGCCATGGCCAGGGCCAGCTTGGCCCCCTTGTCGCCGCGATCGGCGAAGGTCTGGAGCCGGGCGCGGCGGGCGGAGACCACCGCCAGTTCGGACATGGAGAAGACCCCGTTCAGGAGAACGAGGAGCAGGACGACGGCGAGCGCGAGGAGGATCATGGTCCCTGGGAGGGTGAGGCGGCCGGGCGGACCGCGATCCCACCACTATACAAAAGAAAACGCCGCGGCCCACTGGGGACCGCGGCGTCGTCCTGTTCGAAGCCCGAATGGGGCTTGCGTGTCGGCTTACTGAGCCGGACGCGCCATCACCGTCTTGTTGGCGGCGACTTGCTTCTGGGCGTCGTGCTGGCCGGGGGGCAGCGGGATCAGGCCGCGGCCCTGCAGGTAGCCGCCACGACCGGTCGCGGCGTCGGAGGTGAACTCCTGCACGAACTCGGCCAGGCCCGGCGTCACGCCGATGTTGGCCTTCTTGACGTAGATGAACAGGGTGCGCGACAGCGGATAGGAGCCGTCCGAGATCGTCTGGGCCGACGGGCGAACGCCGTTGACCGAGGCGCCCTTGATCTTGTCCATGTTCTCTTCGAGGTACGACCAGCCGAAGACGCCCAGCGAGCCGGGGGTCTTGGTCAGGGTGCCGACGATGGCGTTGTCGTTCTCGCCGGCGTCCACCCAGCCGTCGTTACGCAGCGGGTCGACCAGCGACTTGAACTTCTTCTCGTTGTCCGAGCGCAGGGCGTCGGCGGTCGGGAACTTGCGGGCGCCGGCCTCGATGGCCAGTTCCACGAAGGCGTCGCGGGTGCCCGAGGTGGGCGGCGGGCCGTAGACGTTGATGCGGTTGCCCGGCAGGCCCGAACCGACTTCGTCCCAGGTCTTGTACGGGTTGGCGACGAACTGGCCGCCCTTCAGCACGGTCTTGGACAGGCCCAGGAACAGGTGCTCGGTCTTGAAGTTGTAGTCGGCGCCGTCCTTGTCGGTGGCGACGACGATGCCGTCGAAGCCGATCTTGATGGCGACGATGTCCTTCACGCCCTTGGCGGCGCAGGCGTCGAATTCCGACTTCTTCATGGGACGCGAGGCGTTGGCGATGTCCGGGAAGCCTTCGCCGGCGCCCGAGCAGAACAGCTTGATGCCGCCGCCGGTGCCGAGGCTTTCGACCTTCGGAGCCTTCTTGCCGGTCTTCTTGGCGAAGTTCTCGGCGGTGCGGGTGGCGAACGGGAACACGGTCGACGAACCGGCGGCCCAGACGTAGTCGCGGGCGGCGTGGGCGGGGGCGGCGGCGAGGCCCGAGAGGGCGACGGCGGCGGCCGCGCAGGAAAGCAGCTTCTTCATGGAGAACTCCTGGAGTCTCTGGGAGCGTTGGGAGAAGGACCGGGCCGGCGCTCGTGGGAGGCCGGCCCGGAGGGTCTTAGAAGTCCAACTGGGCGCGCAGCTGGAATTGCTTGATGTCCGTGCCGCGGTTGACGACGACCGGATCGACCGAGCCGTCGGTGTAGTTGGCCTGGAAGCGGACATAGGCGGTCGGGTAGTAGTTCACGCCCAGGGTCCAGGCGGTGTACTTGCCGGCGTCCTGCGAGACGGTGCGGCTGGCCGCGCTCGACGCCGTCTTGTAGGCGTCGGTCAGGTCGGCGAAGTCGTAGCGCAGGGCCAGTTCAACGCCGCCGAAGCCGCCGGCGGTGATCGGGTTCAGGATCTTCGGACGCTTGATCTCGCCGGCGACCGGATCGTAGTTGCGGGTCTCGCCCGTCGGCCAGAAGCTGACGAAGGCGTAGCCCACCTTGACGTCCGGGTTCGTGCCGGCCGCGGCGGTCTGCAGGCGCTCGACCTTGATGTTCGAGTACTCGCCCTGGACCGAGAAGTTGTTGTGGATCCAGGCGCCTTCGGCGGCCAGGGTGGTGTCGCGGTCACCGATGGCGCCGGTCTTGTAGTACAGGCCGTTGGTGCCGTAGTTCGTGTCGGTGCGGCCTTGATAGTTGAAGGCGCCTTCGTTGCCGTGGTTGCGGTAGCGGGCCGACACGGCCAGGTGGACCTTGTCGAAGTCGGTCACGACCGGGGCGTAGTGCACGCGGCCGGTGAAGCCCAGACGCTCGTTGGAGTTCTGGTTGGTGTTGGTGGCCGACGAGGTGTTGTTGATGTCGGCGTTGTTGATGCTGTCGCCCTGGACGGCGCCGGTGACGCTCCAGTTCGGGCCCTGCACCTTGCCCACGACGCTCAGCAGATAGCTGTCGACGCCGAAGTCGCCGTACGGACCGCGGTCCATGAAGGTGGTGAAGCGGGTCGAGGTCAGGTTTTCCAGGCCGGTGGCCTTGATGTTGCCGACCATGATGCTGGTCGTTTCGGTCGGCTTGATCTCGATGACCACGTCGTCCCAGGTCGGCGTGCCGCCGTTCACCCAGCCGCCTTCGGCCTTGTAGGCGATGTAGTTGTTGAGCTTGCCTTCGATGCCGAGGAACACCTGGCGACCGCGGAGGTTGCTGGTCTTGTAGTCGGTCGCCGTGCCTTCGCGGTCGACGTCCTGGAAGACGCCGTCGATCAGGATCCGGCCGCGGACCTTGAAGTAGACGTCGTCGTTGGTCCATTGCGGCGCGCCCTTCCAGGCGACCGTGTTGTCTTGCGCGTGAGCCGCGACGCCGAGGCCGCAGGCCAGCATGGCGCCCAGCGCCGCGCCGCAGACCAGCGAGGTCTTGTTCCGCATGTGAGAATTCCCCTTAAGGCTTTGCCCCCTGCCCGTTGGTCCGGATCAGGTAGAGCCGCTTTACGGGGGTCCCATGACGGTTCCGCCACCCTTTGATGACAGACCGATGACAAGCCTTTTCAAGGTGTTAATTGTGGCCCGAAGGCCACATGAATCGTCCTTAAAGCAGACGTGTGCGGATGATCTGGGACAGCAGATCGATCAGCGAAACGGCCACCACGATGACCAGCACGATGCAGCCGGTCTGGTCGTACTGGAAGCCGTTGATGGAATCGAGCAGCACCTGGCCGACGCCGCCGGCGCCGATCAGACCCAGGACCGTCGCCGAGCGGCTGGACGACTCGAAGCGGTAGAGCGCGTAGCTGGTCCACAGCGGCGCGACCTGCGGGATCACCCCCCAGACCACTTCCTGCAGCTTGATCGCGCCGGTGGCCCGCACGCCCTCGACGGGGCCCTTGTCGATCGACTCGACGGCCTCGGCGAACAGCTTGGCCAGCACGCCGCCGGTGTTGAACATCAGGGCCATCACCCCGGCGAACGGGCCCAGGCCCACGGCGGTGATGAAGATCAGGGCCACCACCAGGTCGGGGATCGAGCGGATCAGGTCCAGCAGGCGGCGGACCGGCTGCTGGATCCACCACGGGCTGATGTTGCGCGCGCCCAGCAGGCCCAGGGGGATGGCCACGACGATGGCCAGGGCCGTGCCCCACAGGGCCATCTGGATCGTCTGCCACATCTTGCCGATGTACAGCTCCCAGTCCGCGGCCATGAACGCCTTCGGATCGCCGAACGGCGAGAAGAAGCCGCTGGCGAAGCCCTGCATCTTGCTGGCGTCGGTGAACAGCTGCGGGAACTTGTCGATCTCGGCCGGCTTGAAGCTGATCACCAGCAGGGCGATCACCCCGCCCCACAGCAGCAGGTCGAAGGCGCGCGCCGAGAGCGGCTTGCTGGGCGGAGGCGGGACGGCGTCGCTCATCGGGTGGGCTCGGGGGTCCTGGCTCAGTTGGCCGGCGCGGCGACGCCGGCCTTGCCCTCGGCGACCACGCGCTGGGCCTTGATGTCGGCCAGGGCCTTCTCGGCCGCGGCCAGCTTGGCCTGGTCGCCGGCGTCGCGGGCCAGGCCCACGTTCTCCAGGGCTTCCATCTCGCGCACCACCAGCAGGTGGGTGTCGTCGGCGGCCTTGAAGCCGCCCATCGACAGGCGCTCCAGGTTCTTGCGCTGCTGGGCGGCGACGGGCGTGTCGCCCTGGCCGTAGGTCAGGAAGAACTGGCGGACCTTCTCCTTCACGACCGGATCCAGGTCCTTGCGCCAGACGATCGGGTCCTCCGGCAGGGTCGGCGATTCCCAGATCACCTTGACCTTCTTGGACTGGGCGCCGCCCTTGGCGTACTCGTTCAGGCGCAGGGCCGTGGTGTTGTTGGTGGCCGCGTCCAGCTTGTGGTTGGCCACCGCGAACAGGTTGGCGTCATGGCTGGCGCTGAGCACGGTCTTGAAGCAGCCCTCCGGCTTCTTGTTGGCCGGGATGAACAGATAGGTCATCGGGGCCAGGGTGCCCGAGGTCGACTTCTTGTCGCCGATGCCGAAGTCCAGGGTCTTGTCGCACTTGAGCAGGCCCTCGACCGTCAGCTTGCTGTCGGCCGGGACGATGATCACCGACTTGTAGCCGTCGACGCCCGACGGGTCGAAGGTGCGGGCGAAGACCTCGCCGCCCGAACGGCGCACGGCCTCCAGGCCCGAGGCGTTCGAGAACCAGCCCACGTCGGTCTGCTTGGCGCCCATGGCCACGATCAGCGACGAATAGTTGGACGAGAAGAACGGCTTCACCTTCATGCCGGTCGACTTCTCCATGTCGGCCAGGATGGGCTTCCAGTAGCTCTCCATGTTCTGGGCCGACTCGGTCGACAGGATCGAGAACACGATCGTGTCCTTGGGCGCCGGGGCGGCGGCCTTCTTCTCCGCGCATCCGGCCAGAGCCAGGGCGGCGGCGAGGCCGAGACCGACGGTGAAGTGACGGCGGATCATTGCGGGGCTCCTTCCCAGAACACGTCCTCGAATTCCGGGCCGTAGATGTCGATGAGTTTGTCGCGGTCCAGGCCCTTGGTCGGGCCGTCATAGACCTTCTTGCCGGCCTTCAGCGCCACCACCCGGTCGCAATAGCGCAGGGCGTAGTCGACCTGGTGCAGGGTGACGACCACGGTCAGGCCGTCGGTCTTGTTCAGATCACGGAGGATCTCCATGACCTTGCGCGCCGAGACGGGGTCGAGCGAGGCGACCGGCTCGTCGGCGAGGATGATCTTGGCCTTCTGGACCAGGGCGCGGGCGATGGCGCCGCGCTGCTGCTGGCCGCCCGACAGGGTGTTGGCGCGCTGGGCGGCGTAGTCGGCCACGCCCACCCGGTGCAGGGCCGCCATGGCGGCGGTGCGGGTCTCGGACGGCCAGGCGCCGAACAGGCCGCGCACCGTGCCGATCCGGCCCAGCGACCCCAGGGCCACGTTGGTGAACAGGGTCAGGCGGCCGACCAGGTTGAACTGCTGGGCGATGAAGCCGATGCGCACCCGCGCCTTGCGGACCTGGTCGCTAACCTTGCCCCGGGCCTGGACCGGACCGGCGAAGGCGGTGATCACGCCCTCCCCGTCCTTGCCGGAAGCGGGAGCGTCGATGGTCTGCAGGCCGTCGATCGACCGCAGCAGGGTGGATTTGCCCGAGCCCGACGGACCGATGAGCGCGATCATCTCGCCGCGCTTCACGTCGAGCGAGACGGCGTCCAGCGCCCGTCGCGACCCGAAGGTCTTGGAGGCGGCGCGGATCGAGAGAACAGGGTCCGACGTCATGGTCGGGGCGAATCCTTAACGTGGTTTCGAGCGCTGGGGAATGCGTTGGTCGGTTTGGGGCACGGACGCAACGGATTTGTGACGGACAGTGGATCAATTCCCCCGTCCTTCCCGGCGGACGCGGAACGCAAACTGCGCCGCAAGCCTGACCGGGCCAGGGTTCGCGCCCCTCGCCGCCCCCAGGGGGACCCCGCCTCCAAAAGACTCTTTACATCCTCGGGGTATGACCCTATTTCGCTCGCTCCGGCGGACCCGAAGTCCTCATAAGCGCTGCTAACGCCGGCCTGGGTTTAACTTCTGCAGGGGTCTACGTGAATTGCACACGTACCATACTCCCCTGGACCTGGTCCGTGAGCGGTCACCGGAACGTCCCGTCGCACTCGTGCGGCCCGACGCGGTTTCCGTAGCGGCGCGCTGGTTCCAGGCTGAATTCAAAGGCGACGTCTTTTACGCGGTGAAGGCCAACCCTTCGCCGTGGGTGATCCGCGAGCTCGCGGACGCCGGCGTGCGGTCCTTCGACGTGGCGTCGCTGAACGAGGTCGAGCTGGTCGCCCAGCACGCTCCCGGTTCGCGCATGGCCTTCATGCACCCGGTGAAAAGCCGCGTGGCGATCTCGGCCGCCTATTTCGATCACGGCGTGCGGACGTTCTCGTTCGACACCCATGAGGAACTGGCCAAGATCCTGGACGCCACCGGCCAGGCCAAGGACCTGAACCTGATCGTCCGCATGGGCGTGCAGGCCGACGGCGCCGCCTACAGCCTGTCGGGCAAGTTCGGCGTCGAGCCGCACAACGCCCCGGCCCTGCTGCTGGCCGCCCGCCGCGCCACCCAGGACCTGATGGGCGTCAGCTTCCACGTCGGCAGCCAGTGCATGCGCCCCACCGCCTACCAGGCGGCGATGGCCCAGGCCTCGCGGGCGCTGGTCCGCGCCGGCGTGCTGGCCGACGTCGTGGACGTGGGCGGCGGCTTCCCGTCGATCTATCCGGGCATGGCCCCGCCGGAACTCTCCGAGTACCTGGCGGCCATCGACCGCGGCTTCGCCGACATGATGGTGCACGAGACCACCGAGCTGTGGTGCGAACCTGGCCGGGCCCTGGTGGCCGAGGCCTCGTCGCTGCTGGTCAAGGTCGAGCTGAAGAAGGGCGACGCGCTCTATCTGAACGACGGCAGCTACGGCTCGCTGTTCGACGCGGCCCACATGAAGTGGCCGTTCCCGGTGAAGGCCTATCGCAAGAACGGCGAAGTGGTGGAGGACGGCCTGCGCCCCTTCCGCTTCTACGGCCCCACCTGCGACAGCGTCGACCACATGCCCGGCCCGTTCTACCTGCCGGAAAGCGTCGACGAGGGCGACTACATCGAGATCGGCATGCTGGGCGCCTACGGCGTGGCCATGTCGACCCGCTTCAACGGCTTCGGGGAAACCGACATCGCCCAGGTGCAGGACGCCCCGATGGCCTCGATGTACGGCCTGGCCAAGCGCTCGATCCCGACCCCGCGGCCCGAGACCGAGGAGCGCAAGATCGTCCGCTTCTCGCGTCCCAAGGGCGCGGCCGGCAAGAAACGGCGTCGTCGCTAAGTCGTCTTGGTTCGCCTCTAAATCGTTTCTGAGTTAAACCGCGCGCGCCGCCCGACGTTGTGAACGTCGGGCGTAGCCGCATTCCCCTATTCCCCCGTCGGTCGCTCCGTCCCGGCGAAGGGTTCTTGTTTCAACGACGGGCGTCCAAAGTCAGGGAAACCGAAGCGATGAACGCTCCCGTTCCGAACAACACCAAGGCCGAGCTGCTGCAGAACGTCGTCGAGCACATCGACATCACCGCGTTCGACGCCCGTCCGATCATCGACTCCATGCGCAAGATGTCGTTCAGCTCGCGCGACACCGCCCGCGCCGCCGACATCTTCAACATGGCCCTGGCCGACAAGGGCTGCTCGCCGTGGCTGATCCTGGCCGGTTCCACCTCGGCCGGCGGCTGCATGCACGTCTACCGCGACATGGTGAAGAACGGCATGATCGACGCCGTGGTCGCCACCGGCGCCAGCATCGTCGACATGGACTTCTTCGAGGCCCTGGGCTTCAAGCACTACCAGGCCGCGGGCCCGGTCGACGACAACGTCCTGCGCGACAACTACATCGACCGCATCTACGACACCTATATCGACGAAGAAGAGCTCCAGAATTGCGATCACACGATCCTGGAGATCTGCAACCGCCTGGAGCCGCGCGCCTATTCCTCGCGCGAGTTCATCTGGGAGATGGGCAAGTGGCTGTCGGAAGGCAACGCCAAGAAGCCCGGCTCGCTGATCCAGACCGCCTACGAGGAAGGCGTGCCGATCTTCTGCCCGGCCTTCGTCGACAGCTCGGCCGGCTTCGGCCTGGTCAAGCACCAGAAGGAGCGGATCGCGGCCAAGCAGCCCTATCTGATGATCGACGCGGTCGCCGACTTCCGTGAACTGACGGACATCAAGATCGCGGCCGGCACCACCGGCCTGTTCATGGTCGGCGGCGGCGTTCCCAAGAACTTCGCCCAGGACACCGTGGTCTGCGCCGAGATCCTGGGCGTCGAGGCCGACATGCACAAGTACGCGGTCCAGATCACCGTGGCCGACGTGCGCGACGGCGCCTGCAGCTCCTCGACCCTCAAGGAAGCCGCCTCGTGGGGCAAGGTCTCGACCACCTACGAGCAGATGGTGTTCGCCGAAGCCACCACCGTGGTGCCGCTGATCGCCTCGGACGCCTTCCACCGCGAGCACTGGAAGGGCCGCGAGAAGCCGCGCTGGAACAAGCTGTTCGGCAAGTAAGCCGTCTTGCTCCTGACGATGTGAGAATGCAGGGTCCCCGAAGTTGCTTCGGGGACCCTTTTTCATGCGCGCCAGATGGACAATCGGAATGGCGGCCCTGGTCCTGGCGGGATGCGCCACGCCGGCCCCGCCCTACCTGGCCAAGGGCGCCTACGACGCCCGTCAGGCCGTGCCGCCGCCGCCCGCCGCGGGATCGGCGGTCGACCAGCAGGACCGCGCCGTCTTCCTGGCCACGCGCCGGCTCAAGGACAGTCCGCGCTGGTCGCTGGCCCAGCAGGACGCGCGCGAGGCCCGGATCATGGACAGCTACAGCTGCGCCCTGGGCTTCACCCCCAGCCGCAAGACCACGCCGAAGCTGGCGGCCATGCTACGCCGGGTCAGCCATGACGTGCGGCCGGCGATCTCGGCCCCCAAGAAGCTCTACAAGCGCAAGCGTCCCTACCAGGTCGATCGCGGCGCGATCTGCGCCCGCAGCGGCTGGATCGTGGGCCTGACCTCGGACTATCCGTCGGGCCACACCACCTGGGGCTGGACGGTCGGCCTGATCCTGGCCAAGGCCCAGCCGGACCGCGCCGACGCCCTGCTCAACCGCGCCGAGGCCTACGGCCAGAGCCGGGTGATCTGCGGGGTGCACAACGCCTCGTCGGTGGATGCCGGGCGGATCAACGCCCAGGCCCTGGTCCAGGCGCTGGAGGCCTCGCCCGGCTTCCAGTCCGACCTGGCCGCCGTCCGCGCCGAACTCGACGCCGCCCGGGCGGCCGGTCCGGCGCCGGACGCGGCGCGATGCGACCTGCAGGCGGCGGTGCTGGCGGCGCCGACCCACTGATCCCAAACGGCTTCGCCGCCACGGCGAAGGTGCGAAAACACCCCTGGTGAAGGTGGCTTATCCCACAGCCAAGCTTGGGTGACGGCGCCAACCTGCCCCCGTTCGGCGTGATCGACGCCGCGGGAGAACACCATGTCCACGATGTTCCTGTTTCCGGGCGACGAGCCCGTGACCGTCACGCTGAGCGTGGATTCCCAGGTCTTCCTCCACAAGGCCACGCTCGGCGAGGAGATCGGCGCACACACCCGCCTGGTCCCCTTGAGCGCCAAGACCGAGGACACGGCGACCTGGACCGGGCTCGTTTCGCACGACGACGTCATCAGCCTGGATGTGAGCTGGGTGGTCGTCCACAACGCCACCCCCGGCCGCCCCTACGTCGCGACCGTCACGGTGACCGACGCCGCCGGCAATCTGCTCCGGCCGCGGAAAGGCTCCGCGAATCCGACCCACGTGAAAGGCCAGATCGGTCCGGCGGGCAACCCCACCGACTTCGGACACCAGGGCGTGTTCATCGGCTGATCCAACCCGCAGGAGACAGACAATGCGCATGATCTTCGTCTGCGCCGCGAGCGTGGCGCTCCTGGCTCCGGTCGGCGCCCGGGCTCAGGCCCTTTCCGACACGGCCGTCAAGGCGGCGGTCGACGCCGAGAAGGAGAAGGTCACCGACCGTCCCGCGACGGAGGAGATCGACACCTCGATCCCGGAGACGCCCGGCTTCGCCGTCATCGACCTCACGCCCACGACCGTCATCGACCCCTCCGCCCTTCGGGCCAAGAGCATCGACCTGGCCAGCTATATCGACGAGAACGGCGACCTGAAGCCCGGCCTGGCGATCGCGGGCGCGCCGTACTTCTGGTTCAACCATCAGAAGCTCTCGGAGTACCGTGAGGCGGTGAAGGACAACTGGGCGCTCGGCGCCTGGGCCCGGACCAGCCTGAGCCTGGGCTACGCCCAGACCGACGAAGGCAAGGCCGACCGCGTCGGCCTGGGCTTCGCCACCGAACTGCTCGGCGCCCAGAAGATCAATGACGAGATCGTCTACGCCGACCCTCGGCTGGACACCAAGCTGTCGGACTGCATCGGCGATGCGTTCGAGGCGACGATCGAAAAGCAAGTTCCGACGAGCGGCATGTTTCGTCCGACCGCCGAGCAGGAATGGGAGAACTCGGGCGCGACCTGGGGGGACGATCCCAGGCTGATCCAGCTCGACACCCCCCTGCCCACGGACCTGGCGCATGGAGAAGGCGGTCGAGGAGACCCGAAGGAGCTGGCCCGAAGGGCTTGGGTGAAAGAGCGCACCGAAGAGCTTCTTCACAAGGCCATCAACGCGTTGAAGGTCAAGATCGCCGCCGATCTCGCCGCCACCGGGATGCCGGAGGCCGTGCAGGTTTGCCGCAACGAGGCCGCGGAGCGCTACGCACGACGCGCCAGCCTGATGGTCGCGGGCGGCATGGCCTTCAAGGTCAACCCCAAGGCGGGCGAGGACGCCGGCGACGGCGGTTCGGCCTGGCTGTCCTACCGACGCCCGATCGGCATTCTCGCCAGCACGGGCGCGCCGCCGAACTACTTCACGGTCTTCGGCCGCTACGACTTCGATCGCAAGGTCGACCCGGCCGACAGCCTGCAGACGTTCGACAAGCTCTCCCTGGCCCTGGTGGTCGGCTACGAATGGCGGGGCTCCGATCCCAAGTCGGGAACCGGCGCCGGCAAGTTCGCCCTGCAGGCCGGCTACGAACAGCTCGACTACAAGGGCGTCGGCCCCCTCAAGGACGGCGGCTCCAGCTTCTACGCCGCCAGCCTGGACTACCAGGTCGCCAAGAACTACTGGCTCGTCGTCCGCGGCGGCGCCGGCGCGACCGACCTGGCCGGCGGCAATTCCCGCGACAACAAGGTGACCTTCAGCGTCCGCCACAGCTTCGGACAGCCCTGAGCTTGAACCGTAGCCTCCGCCCGCCTCGACTCCCTCCCCCGCTAGGCTAAGCTTCGGCCGAAGCTGGGGAGCCCTCATGACACGACGCCTCGCGGGCCTGCTGGCCACGGTCCTGACGCTGCTGGCCCTGCTCGCCGTCCAGCCGGCCCTGGCCGACGACCGCTCGGCGTCCGCCATCGCCGACCGCGCCCAGTACGACGCCCTGGCCCGCACCACCACGACCGGGCGCTATTTCAACACTCCGCAGCTGATGTTCGTGATCGACCGCGCCGACCGCAAGGCGGACCCGGCCGGCCGGCTCTACTTCATCAATTCGCGGCGCTACGACTTCCATGTCACCTTCGTGCAGCAGACCTATCTGTCCAGCCGCCCGGCCGAGGCCCTGGTCGCGGCCAACTACTCCCAGCCCAACCGCCGCTTCATCTTCGGCTCGGTGGTGTTCTATCCGGGCCTGCAGCGCTACGGCGTGGAGTTCTTCGAGGGCGACGCCCTGGACGCGGCCGTGCTGGGCGAGACCATGACCGCCCTGAAGGCCCACTTCTTCGCGCCCCTGGCCCTCAAGCCCAACTCCCACCAGCAGTACGAGCTGGCCTCCGGCGTCGGCGGGATCGAGATCATCGACGGCGCGGCCGCCTACGGCTCGCGCGAGGTGCTGGTGCTCAATCCCGGCAAGGCGGTCGGCCGCCTGCGGGTGGTGGGCGAGATCACGCCCCAGACCGATCTGCGGCGGGACGACATCGTCATGCTGGACGTCCCGCCGATCCAGCTGGAGCCGGTGGCCGGGGTGATCACCACGGCCTTCTCCACCCCGCTCAGCCACGTCAACCTGTTGGCCAAGAGCTGGGGCGTGCCCAACGCCTATCGCCGCGACGCCCGGGCGGCCTACGCCGCCCTGGACGGCCAGGTGGTGGTGATGACCGCCAAGGACGACATGGTCACCCTCCGCGGGGCTACCCCGGCCGAGGCCAGGGCCGCGGCCCGCCGGGCCAAGGGCGCGGTCAAGGTCCCCAAGGCCGACCTGGCCTATGCCGGCCTGCCCAGCCTGGACGAGCAACGGCGGACCGACAGCGTCCGGGTGGGCGCCAAGTCGGCCAATCTCGGCGAGGTGCGCCATCACATGGCCAGGTCGGGTACGACCGACTTCGCCGTGCCGCCCGGCTTCGCCCTCCCGTTCTCGGCCTATGACCGCTTCGTGCGGGCCAACGGCTTGGACAAGGTGATCGACGCCCTGCTGGCCGATCCGGCCCTGAAGACCGACCGCGCCGCCCGCCACGCCGCCCTGGCCCGCCTGCGCGCCGCCTTCGCCGCCGGGACCATCGACCCGCGGCTGATGGAGGCCGTCAAAGCCCGCCGGCGCGCGGTGATCGGCGAAGGCGGCGTCTTCGCCCGCAGCTCGACCAACGCCGAGGACCTGCCCGGCTTCAACGGCGCGGGGCTGTACACCAGCGTGCCCAACGTGGTCACCGACGCCCAGCTGGCCGACGCGATCCGCACGGTCTGGGGCTCGGTCTGGAACGACGCCGCCTACGAGGCCCGCGAGGCCGCCCGCATCGACCACCGCGCCGTCCACGCCGCCGTCCTGATCCAGCAGGGCATGAACGCCGAGGCCTCGGGCGTGATGATCACCGAGAACCCCTTCGATCCGCAGGAGCCGGACGCGGTGTTCATCAACGCCAAGCGCGGCCTGGGCATGCGGGTGGTCGAGGGCAAGCGCGTGGCCGAGCAGCTGATCTATCACGGCGAGACCCAGGGCTCGCTGCAGGTGCTGACCAGCTCGACCGACGACACCATGCTGTCGTTCGACGAGAAGGGCGGGGTCCGGGAGGTCCGGATCGAGGAGGGCCGGTTCGTGCTGACCGACGCCCTGGCCCTGCGGCTGGCCAAGGCGGGCCTGGCCATCGACGCCTGGCTGGGCGGCGCGGCCCAGGACATCGAGTGGCTGACGATCGGCGACAGGCTCTACGTGGTGCAGGCGCGACCCTATCTGCGGGGGCACTAGGTCAATTCGGAACCGAACAGAGGGTGTCATCCCGGAAGCCCCGTAGGGGCTGTCCAGGATGACAACGAAAGGGTGTGGGAGCGGGAACTTGCGCCGAGGAGCGGCGCCCTCTACCTCTGGGTCATGGCCCATCACGCCGCTTGCGATCACGATCATCACCATCACGGCGTCGCCGGAACCGCCCTGGCGGCCGAACTGGCCGCCGCCGAGGCGCGCTGCGAGGCGTCCGACCAGCGCCTGACCGCCCCGCGCCGCCGGGTGCTGGAGCTGCTGCTGGAGGCCGGCCAGCCGGTGAAGGCCTACGACCTGATCGCCAGCTTCGCCGTCGACGGCCCGCCGGCCAAGCCGCCCACCGTCTATCGCGCGCTCGACTTCCTGGAGAAGCAGGGTTTCGCCCACCGGATCGAGAGCCTCAACGCCTATGTCGCCTGCCGCAAGGAGGCCGACGGCCACGCCGCCGCCTTCCTGATCTGCGACTGCTGCGGCGCCACCCGCGAGATCGAGCCCAAGGCCAGCGCCGAGATCATCGCCGCCGGCGCCGCGGCCGGCTACGCCCTGACGGGCGTGACCATCGAGGCGCACGGGCTGTGCGCGGATTGCAAGGGGTGATCCAGTCGGGGACATGCCCTTGCGGCGTGTCCCCATCGGCATTCACGGCGCCAGGACTTGGGGACACGCCGCAAGGGCATGTCCCCGACTGCGATTGCGGACCGCGCGGAAACCCCGCTAGACTCGAACGACCGTTCACCCCGCACCGAGACGCCCCATGACGCCCACCGAGCCCCTCCCCGGCGTCGAGATCTGGCGTGGGGGCGTGAACACCTGGGACTGCGACGAGATGGGGCACATGAACGTGCGCTTCTACGTCGTGCGGGCCATGGAGGGCCTGGCGGGGCTGGCGGCCGAGCTGGGCCTGCCGCACGCCTTCTCGCCCTACGCCAACGCCACCGTGGTGGTCCGCGAGCAGCACATCCGCTTCCTGCGCGAGGCCCATGCCGGGGCGACCCTGCACATGCTGGGCGGGGTGGTCGAGGTCTCCGAGACCGAGGCCAAGGTGCTGCAGCTCCTGGTCCACACCGCCAGCGGCCAGCTGGCGGCGACCTTCCAGACCACCATCGCCCACGTCACCCCGCGCGAGGGCGAGGCCTTCCCCTGGCCGCGCGTCGTGCACGAACGCGCCCAGGCCCTGAAGGTCGAGGTCCCGCCCCAGGCCCGGGCCCGGAGCCTGGACCTGTCGCCGTTCGAGACCACCGCGGGCCTCGACCGCGCCGACGACCTGGGCCTGAAGCGGATCGGCCTGGGCGCCCTGTCGCCGACCGATTGCGACGTGTTCGGACGAATGCGCGCCGAGCAGTTCATCGGCCGGGTCTCGGACGGCATCGGGGCCTTCATCGGCCCGTTCCGCGACACCGTGGTCGCCCACGCCGACCACAAGCCGGCGCGGGTCGGCGGGGCGGTGCTGGAGTATCGCCTGGCCCACCTGGCCTGGCCGCGGGCCGGCGACCGGGTCGAGCTGCGGTCCGGCCTGGTGGGAACGGAAGGCCAGGCCATGCGCGTGGTCCACTGGATGCTGGACCCGACCACCGGCAAGGCCTGGGGCACGTCGGAAGCCGTGGCCATCACCTTCGACCTCGACGCCCGCAAGGTGGTGCCGATCAGCGACGCGGCGCGGGCCGCGCTGGCGAAGTCGGCGGTGGCGGGGCTGGCGCTCTAACGGCCGGGGACATGCCCTTGGGCGTGTCCCCAAACGGCGGACGCTGAGCTTGAAAGTGGGGACACGCCGCAAGGGCATGTCCCCCGGGGCCTCAGCCCGCCGCCATCTCGAAGATCGCCTCGCGCGCCAGGTCCGGCCGCTCCATCGGCAGGAAGTGGCTGGTCCCGGGAACCGTCTCGACACGGATCGACGGGTGGCGGCGCATCACGCCCGCGCCGTCGCCGACATGGCTGGTCGAGCCCTTCTCGGCCTTCAGCAGGCGCGCGGGGCAGCGGATGCGGCCCATGGCCCGCCAGGGGTCGTGGGCCTGGGCGCTGTAGTTCGACGCCTCCCAGGCCGGGGCGCAGGCCAGCTCGACCTTGCCGTCGTCGCGGTCCTTGAAGCCGCCGCCCACATAGTCGGCCAGCATGGTCTCGGGCCAGGTCTTGAAGGCCCCGCGTCCGCGATAGGCGGCGAAGGCGGCCTCGCGGTTGTCGAACACGGCCCGGCGGCGCAGCGCCGCCTGCACCAGCGGCAGGTGCTTCCACAGCGCCCCGGAGGTCCAGGGCATGTGGGCGTAGAAGGCCATGATCCGGGGCATGATCACCGGGTCCAGCAGCACCAGGCCGCGCACCGTCTCCGGCGCGGCGGCGGCGGCCAGCAGGCTGACGGTGCCGCCCATCGAATGGCCGGCCAGCACCACGGGCTGGGCCTGGTCCAGGGCGGTCAGCAGGGCCAGCAGGTCGTCGCGCAGGTCCAGCCAGTTCCGGCGATGGTCGGGGTCGGCCGCCAGGCGGCTGGCGCCGTGGCCGCGCTGGTCCACCGCCAGGATGCGCAGCCCGGCCGACAGCGGGGCCAGCAGGGCGCGGTAGGTCTGGCCGTTGAAGCCGTTGGCGTGGACGAAGATCACGTCGACGGGCCGGTCGACAGGTCCGAACTCCAGCACCGCCATCTCGCCGGCCCCGGCGCGGCTGGCGATGGGGATGAAGCGTCGGCGAGGGTCACGGAAGACGGCCGCGTCCATGGCGGAAAGCTCCTGTAGCGGCTGCTGGCCCCTAAGGTAGGCTCCCGGCGTTACCTCGTCCATGGACAGACCCATGAAACCGCCCGTCGGCACCATCGGATACGAGCAGGACACCCTGGACGGCATGATCGGCCGGCTGAAGGCCGCGGGGGTCGACACGGTCGTCGACGTCCGCGCCGTCGCCGCCTCGCGCCGGCCAGGCTTCTCCAAGACGATGCTGGGGAACAGCCTCAAGGCCGAGGGGATCGACTATGTCCATCTGCGGCCGCTGGGCACGCCCAAGGCCGGGCGCGAGGCGGCGCGGGCGGGCCGCACCGACGAGATGCGCGCGATCTTCCACGCCCACCTGGCCGAGCCGGAGGCCCAGCTGGCCCTGGGCCAGGCCACCGCCCTGGCCGGCGAGAAGCGCATCGCCCTGCTCTGCTACGAGCACGAGGCCCGGTGCTGCCACCGGGCCATCGTGGCCGACGAGATCCGGACCCGGCTGAAGTGCGAGGTGGTGGATCTGTGAGGACGGGCAATCCAAAACGTTGTCATCCCGGAAGCCCCGCAGGGGCTGTCCGGGACCCAGGGGACTGGGCGAAGGCTTTGCGGTTCACCTGGGTCCCGGACAGCGCTACGCGCTTCCGGGATGACAACTGTTGGAGATGGGCGACCTAGACCGTCGTCAGCTGCCACTCGCCCTTGCCGTCCTTGCAGGCGCTGTAGCGTTCGCTGCTGGGGGCCGCGCCCTTGGTGCTGATCGAGGCGTTGATGATCCGGCAGCTGGCCTGGACGTAGCCGCCCTGGTCCAGCAGCGAGGCCGAGACGTAGCCCACGCCGTAGCCGTTGCGGCCCACCAGCAGCCAGTTGCTGTTCGGCGCGCCGCCCAGCACCTCGACCCGCTCGCCGGCCGCCAGCTTGCCGACCACCTTGCCGGTGGTGGAGGGGCTGGAGCGCAGGTTGGCCGCGGCGCGCGCGGTGTAGTCGCCGCCGGCGGCGTCGTAGCTGCGCAGTTGCAGGACGCCGCGCTCGAAGCGCAGGTTCTGGCCGTCGATCGGCGGACCGTAGGACGAGGACACCACGTCGATGCGGCCCGAGGCGCCGGTGCGCGAATTGCTCCAAGTCTCCGAGCGGCCGCTGTCCAGGGCGCGCTTGGTGGCCTGCTGGGCCAGGGCCTGGTCGGTCGACTGCATGCGGCAGCCGATATAGGCGCCCGCGGCGGCCCCGGCGGCGGCCCCGACCACCGTGCCGAGGGTCTTTTCGTTCTTGGCCACCGCGCGGCCCAGCAGGGCGCCGGCCGCCGCGCCGATCAGGGCGCCGCCTTCCTGCTTCTTGCCCGAGCCTTCGCAGGCGAACAGTCCGCCGATGCCCTTGGACTGGGCCGCGGCCGGCAGGGGCGCGACGATCATCGAGCCGAGGGCGGCGGCGACCGACAGGGTCATGCCGATCTTGGGGGCGATCGAGTGTTTGGCCATGGCTGTTCTTTCCTTCACAGGCTTCCGTAGGGGCTGGTTGGCGTCCCCCGCGCGCGTGTTGCAGATTGTCCGACGAGATAGAGAGCCGACGACAGGGAGAGACGCACGTGGGTAACAAGCCAGACTATAGCTGCTTCGATGTCGAGATCGAGACAGGCGTCGCCCATATCCGCCTCAAGCGCCCCGAGGCGCTGAACACCATGACCCGGGCGTTCTGGAACGAGCTGCCGCAGATCGTCCGCGACATCGACCACAACGCCCGCGCCCGCTGCATCGTCATCTCCTCGACGGGCAAGCATTTCTGCGCCGGCATGGACCTGTCGGTGTTCACCGACGGCGAGGGCGTGACCGGCGGCGAGCCGGCCGACCGCTTCGTGGCCGCCGAGAGCTTCCGCCGCCACGTGCACCACCTGCAGGACACCTTCAACTGCCTGGACGAGGCGCGCATGCCGGTGATCGCCGCCATCCAGGGCGGCTGCATCGGCGGGGCGGTGGACTTCACCAGCGCCTGCGACATCCGCTACGCCAGCGCCGACGCCTTCTTCACGATCCACGAGATCAACATCGGCATGACCGCCGACGTCGGCACCTTCCCGCGCCTGTGCAAGCTGATCCCCGAGGGCTGGGTGCGCGAGCTGGCCTACACCGGCCGTCGCCTGCCCGCCGCCCGGGCCCGCGAGATCGGCCTGGTCAACGAGGTGTTCGCCACCCACGAGGAGGTGGTCGCCCACGCCCTGGAGACGGCCCGCGAGATCGCGTCCAAGTCTCCGCTGGCCGTGGCCGGCAGCAAGGTGATGATCAACTACGCCCGCGACCACACGATCAAGGACGGGCTGGACTACATCGCCACCTGGCAGACGGGCATGTTCTCGCCGCCGCACATGCTGGAGGCCTTCCAGGCCAAGGCCCAGGGCCGCGAGCCGGTCTATCCCGACCTGGTCCCGCTGAAGAAGCGGATGTAGGCCGCCCGGCCGACCTGCAACGAAGCGCTCCGCGACAGGGTTACGAAAGGGGCGTCCGACGCCCTCTTCGCGGAGGCGCGTGCGCTCATGCCCTTTTCGCATCTGCTCGACATGGCCCTCGCCCAGCGCGACCGCGAGGCGCAGGCCGAACGCGCCGCCGGCGACAGTCTCGAAGCGATCCTGGACCGCCACCTGCTGGCCGTCGAGGCGACGGCGGACGACCTGCTGACCTCGGTGCTGCTGCTGGACGACGAGGGGCGTCACCTGCTGCACGGCGCGGCGCCCAGCATGCCCAAGGCCTTCTGCGACGCCATCCACGGCCAGGAGATCGGCCCGGGACGAGGGTCGTGCGGCACGGCGGCCTATCTGGGACACGCGGTCTATGTCACCGACATCGCCACCAATCCGCTGTGGGCCGACTTCCGCGAGCTGGCCCTGGAGCACGGCCTGCGCGCCTGCTGGTCGACGCCGATCGACGCCGCCCCGGGCCGGGTGATCGGCACCTTCGCCATCTACCACCACCTGCCCCGGGGCCCGACGGTCGAGGAGCGGACCTCGATCCACCTGATCATGGGCCACGTGGCCGACGCGATCCTGGCGTCGCGCGCGCCCGCTTAGAAGATCGCCTAGACGCCCGCCAGCGCCCGGGTCAGGTCGGCCGACGACATCGGCCGGGCCACGCGGAAGGCTTGTCCCGCCCACAGCGGGGTGAAGTCGCCGCGCCCCGCCGCCTCGGCCGCCTTGCGCAGCGGCCCCACCGCCGCGCCCGCCGTCGGGAAGGCCGGGGCCAGGTCCGACAGCGGGCCCAGCTCGGTCATCAGCCGGTTGACGATCCCCCGCGCCGGACGGCCGGTGAACAGGTTGGTGACCGCGGTGTCCTCGGCGCTGGACAGCAGGTCGCGATGGACCTGCGAGATCCCGGCCTCGGGCGTCAGCAGATAGGCGGTGCCGACCTGGGCCGCCTGGGCGCCCAGGGCGAAGGCGGCCAGCACGCCGCGCCGGTCGGCGATCCCGCCCGCCGCGATCACCGGGACCGAGACGGCGTCGGCGATGCGCGGGACCAGGGCGAAGGTCCCCACCTGGGTCGCCATGTCGTCGGTCAGGAAGTTGCCGCGATGGCCGCCGGCCTCGTAGCCCATGGCGATGACCGCATCGACGCCGCGTTCCTCCAGCCACAGGGCCTCGGCCACGGTGGTGGCGGACGAGAGCACCTTGGCGCCTGTGCGCCTGACCCGGTCCAGCAGGTCGGGCGCGGGCAGGCCGAAGTGGAAGCTGACCACCTCGGGGCGATAGTCCTCGACCACCTTGCAGAAGGCGTCGTCGAAGGGCGCGCGGCCGCCGGCCGGCAGGGGCATGTCGGGATCGAGCCCGGCCTCGACATAGTAGGGCTTCAGCCGCGCCCGCCAGGCGGCCTGGCGGGCGGGGTCCTCGGCGGGCGGCGTGTGGGTGAAGAAGTTGAGGTTGATCGGCGCCGTCGTGCCGGCCCGCACCGTGTCCAGCGCCTCGCGCAGTAGGCTTTCCGAATAGACGGCGCTGGGCAGCGAGCCCAGGCCGCCGGCCTTGGCGACGGCGACCACCATCTGCGGCGTGGTGAAGTTGGCCATCGGCGCCTGGATGATCGGCAGCTCGACGCCGAGGAGGTCCAGCAGGCGGTTGGGGGTTTCGGAACCCATGGCTGACGTCCTGTTCTTGAAGGGGGCGGGCCGCCGCGACGGGCGGCCCTTCGGGTGCGGCGGGATCAGGCCTGGCCGGCCGCCCGTCGCTGGCGGAACTCCAGGGCGGGCAGGCCGCCCCAGCCCCAGTTCTCGAGCGGGACCTCGTCGATGACGACGAAGGTCGAGTCCAGCGGCTTGCCCAGCACGTCCAGCAGCAGCTGGCTGGCGCCGGCGATCAGCCGGGCCTTCTCCTCGGCGGTGACGGCGTCGCGGCCGGGGCCGGAGCCTTCGCGGGTGACCTGGATGGTGACGATGGGCATGACGACCTCCTGACCTAGTGACCGGCGCTCTGGCCGCCGTCGACGTGCAGGATCTCGCCCGTCACGAAGCCGGCGGTCTCAAGATAGAGCACGGCCTCGACCACGTCGCGGATGTCGCCCAGGCGGCCCACCGGGTGCAGGCCGGCCAGGAAGGCGTGGGTCTCGGGCGCGTGCATCGGGGTCTTGATCACCCCGGGCGAGACGGCGTTGACCCGCACGCCCTTGTCGGCCAGCTCGATGGCCAGGGACTTGGTCGCCGCGTTGAGGCCGCCCTTGGTCAGGCTGGCCAGCACCGAGGGCACCTGCGAGTTGGCGTTGTCGGTCAGGCTGGTGGTGATGCTGACGACGTGGCCCGAGCCCTGCTTCAGCATCTGGGCGACGGCGCGCTGGGTGACGTGGAAGAAGCCGACCACGTTGGTCGAGAGGTTGGCCTCGAAGTCCTCCTGGGTGAAGGCGGTGAACGGCTTGGCGGTGAAGATGCCCGCGTTGTTGACCAGGGTGTCGATCCGGCCGAAGCGGGCGATGGCCTCGGCCACCACGCGCTCGGCGGTGGCGGGGTCGCCGATGTCGCCGGCCACGGCCAGGACATCGGGGTCGCTCCCCTGCTGGATCGAGCGGGACGTGGCCACCACCCGATAGTCGCGGTCGCGATAGGCCTTCACCAGGGCCGCGCCGATGCCTTGCGACGCGCCCGTGACGATGGCGACCTTGCGTTCGTTGCTCATGATCTTGCCTCGATGACTGCCGCCGCGGGGATCGCGTCCGGCGATGTCGTCAAGGTGGTCCCGTTCATGGATCGGCGGAATGATCAGTGAAAGGCGGACACTCTTCCGTAGATCGATATAATCGAAACACCCCAATCGTTGTCACCCCGGAAGCCTCGCAGAGGCTGTCCGGGACCCAGGGGACTGGGCTGACGCCTTGCGGCTCGCCTGGGTCCCGGACAAGCGCTGCGCGCTTTCCGGGATGACAACGGAAAGAGCTACGCCGCCCCCAGCGCCCCCGCCTCGGCCGACAGCCGCGCGAAGGCCGCCCGCAGCCTCGGGGCGGCGAAGTCCAGGAAGGCGCGGACCTTCGGCACGGCGGTGCGGCCCTGGGGCGTCAGAAGGTGCACCGGCAAGGGCGGCGGCTCGGCGTCGCGCAGCAGGATGCGCAAGGACCCGTCCCGCACCTGCTCGGCCACGTGGTAGGTGTAGAGCCGCGTCACGCCCTGGCCGTCGACCGCCGAGGCCAGGGCGGCCCGCACGCTGTTGACCACCAGCCGGGGCTTGAAGTGCACCGACCGGGCGATCGCCCCGCCGGGCGCGGGCGGGAACACCCAGGTGTCGTGGCCGAAATGGGTGGTGGTGACGATCCGGTGCTGGGTCAGGTCGCCGGGTTCGAGAATGCGCGGATGCCGGTCCAGGTAGCGCGGTGCGGCGACGATCACCCGCTTGACGTCGCCGCCCACCCGCACGGCCACCATCGCGGAGTCCGGCAGCTGGCCCACGCGCAGGGCGACGTCGATCCCCTCCTCCACCAGGTTGGCGTGGCGGTCCAGCAGCAGCAGGTTCACCGCCACGGCCGGATAGGCGTCCAGGAAGGCGTCGATGATCGGGTGCAGGATCTCCTCGCCGCTGATCGGCGGGGCGGTGAGGGTCAGGGTGCCGCGCGGGGCCGAGCGTTCGCCCAGGGCGATCAGGTCGGCCTCCTCCAGGTCGACCAGCACCCGGCGGCAGGCGGCGGCGTAGCGCTCGCCGGCCTCGCTGAGCCGCAGCGACCGCGTCGTGCGATGCAGCAGCTCGGCCCCGACATGGTTCTCCAGGAAGGCGATGGCCCGGCTGACCGCCGCCGGCGAGCGGCCCAGCTTGCGTCCGGCGCCAGCCAGGCTGCCCTCGTCCAGAGCCGCCACGAACACCCGCATCGCCTCGATACGATCCATGCGAACCCTCCGTTTTGCGTTGGGATGGAGCCTGGAGGGAAGGGATAGCGCCGGATGGTGGAATGATCCATCCGCCACCCAATCGTTGTCATCCCGGAAGCCTCGCAGAGGCTGTCCGGGACCCAGGAGACTGGGCGAAGGCGGTGCGGCCCACCTGGGTCCCGAACAAGCGCTGCGCGCTTTCCGGGATGACAACCTTTTGGGGCCGGGGCGCTAGAGCGCGAACCCCTCGGGCAGCTCCGCGCTGGTCAGGTCGCAGCCGTCCAGCTTGCAGCGGGTCAGGTCGGCCTCGATCAGGCGCACCCGGCGGGCGCTGGCCCCGGTCAGGTCGGCGCCACGCAGCACGGCGCGGCTGAGGTCGGCGCGCAGGACGCGGCCCTGGGCGATGTCCAGCGGCCCCAGCTTGGCGCCGGAAAGGTCGGCCCGCGACAGCTGGGCCCCGACCAGGCGCGCGCCGCGCAGGTCGGCCCCGCGCAGATTGACCCCGCGCAGGTCGGCGTCGGCCAGGTTGGCGCCCTGCAGCTGGACGTTCTCCAGGTCCATGCCGAAGAAGATCGCGCCCGGCGCCGAGAGGCCGGCCAGGCGCCGTCCGCGCAGCCGGCGCAGCGGCCGGAAGTCGGTCGAGGGCGCCTTGGCCGGGGCGCCGTCGCGACCGTCGCTGGTCACGAACAGCTCGTGCGCCTCCAGCACCTCGTGCAGGGGCGCGTCGTCCACATAGATGATCGGCGGCGGGGCGCGCAGCACTTCGGTTAGGTCGGCCCCGTCGAAGGTGGTCCCGGCCAGGTCGGCGCCCGACAGCACGGCCCGGCGCAGCGAGGCGCCGCTGAGGTCGGCGTTGTAGAGATTGGCCCGCGAGAGATCGGCGCCGTTCAGGGTGGCGCGGTTCAGCCGCGCCCCCTGCAGGCTGACCCCGGCCAGGTCGGCGTCGGTCAGGTCGGCCACCCGGGTGAAGGCGTCGCCCAGCTGGGCGCCGTCCAGCCGCGCCCCGCGCGTCACGGCGCGGTCCAGCTCGCCCCGCCGTTCGCGGTGCCGCAGGATCTTGAAGCCGTCGATGCTGTCCTGGGTGGCGGTGACGCCCTCGCGCAGGTCGCAGCCCGACAGGTCGGCGCCGGCGAGGTTGGCCCCGCGCAGGCACACGCCGCGCAGGTCGCAGCGCGCGAGGTTGGCGTCGCGCAGGTCGGCGTCGCGCAGGTCGGCCCCGTACAGCGTGGCCCGGGTCAGCACCGCCCGCGCCAGCAGGGCGCCGGACAGGCGCGCGCCGGTCAGGTCGGCCTCGGAAAGGTCGACGCCCTCCAGGCTGACATTGTCGAGATCGACATAGGACAGGTTGGCGCGGGTCCCGGCCGGCAGCCCCTTCAGATAGCGCGCGTGCGCCTCGATCGCGGCCTTCAGCGCCTTGGGCGCGAGCGTGCGGATCAGGGTCTGCTGGGGGGTCTGACGGCTGGAGGGGGCGGCGGGCATGTCACGGCTCTTTTCGCCGAACCGTGTCACGCCATCTTTAAGGAAACGTTCAGTTTGTCGAGAAAACTCAAAGCCATCCGCGCCGCTTGAACCACAGCAGCGGCCCGGCCGCGGCCATGACCATCAGCACCAGGGCGAACGGATAGCCGTGCAGCCAGGCCAGTTCGGGCATGTGCGTGAAGTTCATGCCGTAGATGCCGGCGATCAGGGTCGGCGGCAGGAACACGATCGAGAACACCGAGAAGATCTTGAAGATGGCGTTCTGCTCGATGTTGATCAGGCCCAGGGCCGCGTCGAGCAGGAAGGTGATGTTGCCCGACAGGTAGCCGGCGTGGTCGGTGATCGACTGGACGTCGCGCTGCAGCGACTTCAGGTGATCACGCAGCTCCTTGTCGCCCTCGAACTGGGCGGCCAGCGAGGCGAAGCTGAGCAGGCGGGCCAGGCTGACCAGGCTGTCGCGGGCCTTGGAATTGACGATCTGGGCCCGGCCCAGGCGGTTGAGGATCGCCTCGAACGCCGCGCCGCGCGGGCGGCCGAAGATGGCCCGCGACTGGGCCTCGACGTCGGACGAGGTGCGCTCGAGGATGTCGGCGGTGCGGTCGATCACCGCGTCCAGCAGGCCCAGGAACGTCTGGGCCCCGCTGGGGCAAAGGCTGGGCTGGCGCTCGGCCTGGGCGGCGAACACCGCGAACGACTTGGGCTCGACATAGCGGATGGTCACCAGCCGGTCGCCGGTCAGAACGAAGGTCACCGGGGCGGCGGTGGGCAGGTCGCCGTCGGCGTTGACCAGCACCGTGGCGGTCATGAACGTGCCGCCGTCCTCCTGGTAGAGGCGCGAGGAGGCCTCGATCTCGGCCATCTCCTCGCGGGTGGGCAGCAGCAGGCCGATCGACTTCTCGACGGCCACTTCCTCGGCGCGGGTGGGGCTGACCAGCTCGATCCACACCGCGTCGGCGGGCAGCGCCCAGTCGGGCGTCAAGCCGCCGGGCTCGAAGCCCGGCGCGCCGTGGCGCAGCACCCTCAGCATGGATGTGGAACCTTGTTCACGCGCCGGGCATGGCCCAGAGCGCGCACCACGTCAACGCGTGGCTTGCGGCTTGTCGGCGTCTTGCGGCGGACCCGAGCCCTGGGATTGGGCGATCAGGGCGGCGATGCGGTCGGTCGAGTCGGCGGCCTGGTTGATCATGTCCAGCGGCGAGGAGACCCGCACCGAGGCGGCGACCTGGTTGGCGGCGGACTTGGCCAGCGAGACGGCGGCGTTCTGGGCCAGGGCCAGCTTGCTGGTGGCGGCGGCGATCGTGACCGCCTGGTTGTTCTGGTAGATGAAGCCGTGGGTCGGATAGACCGTGGTGCCCAGGTCGCGGATCGGATCGTACCAGACCTTGACCTGGCTCCAGTCGCCGGCCGGCGACACGTCGACCACGGTGACGTCCTTTTCGATCTGGCCGCGGCCGCCGTCGATCACCGACCAGTTGGCGTGGGTCACCTGGATCACGCGGTCGGTCAGCACCTGGCTGACGAAGGCGACGTGGCCGAGGTTCATGCGGGCGGTCGGCTTGAAGCAGAGCACCGCGCCGGCGCGGGGCACGAAGCCGGTGTCGTACTTGCCGACGGCTTGCGACCACCACGTCCGGGCGTCGCCGAAGATCTGGATACCCGACATCAGACGCGCGAACGGAACGCACTGCCAATACCCGTCAGCGACCGCGCCGGACATCGGCACGAGGCTGATCATGGCGGCAGCGGCCAGGGAACCCAGGAGGGTTCTCGTCCGTTTCGTCATGCTGTGGGTACTCCCCGCGTCACTAGGGTTAAGGGATAACCCTCGCAGGGAAAGATGAAAAGACCGTTTATCCGGCTTTTGCCGTGGCAGGTCGTCGCTCCCGCCAGCCGTTCGCCCAAGCTTTCATGCGCTCACGCATCGGCTTTTCGATGATGTGATACGACAGCGCCGACAGCGGGACCAGTGCGGCGACGATTAACAGCCAAGCATAGAGCGGCAGCTGATCTCCATCGATCTTGAGAAGCTTCTCCGCGGCGTTGACCGCCAGGATCTTCCACGGGATGCAGATCATGTAGGTCGAGTAGCTGATCTCACCCAAGTACACGAGCGGGGCCTGGGTCGCGAAGGACGAGCCCGTGGCGGCCAGGCCGGCCAGGGTGACGATCAGGGCGCCCAGCGTCATGACAATCACTTGATCGGGCGCCTGGAAGTGCACCGCCAGCAGCGCCGCGGCGCCCGCCAGGCAGGCGCCGATCCCCGAGAATCGGCCGGTGACCGCGCCCGAGCGCCACAGGGCGTGCAGGGCGCAGCCGTAGGCGAAGCACGGCACGATGCGCAGGAAGCCCCAGCGGATGGTCGCCTCGGTCAGCGGGAAGCCCGCCAGGGTCTGGAACAGCGGATAGAGGCCGGCGATCAGGGCCAGGGCCAGGCCGACCGCCAGGCGCGGCCGGTCGCGCAGCCGCCAGGCGGCCCAGGCGAAGGCCGGGAAGCAGAGATAGGCGAACCACTCGGCCGAGATCGACCACGACGGATGGTTCCAGCCCGACACCGGCGCGAAGCCCCAGGCCTGGACCAGCAGCAGGTTGGCCGGCAGGGCGTTCCAGGCCAGCATGTTCGGGTCGACGGCGATCCCGGCCAGGCCGGCGGCGAAGGCCATCAGACCCACGCCCGCCAGGGTGGCCAGGTGCAGCGGATAGACCCGCGCCAGCCGGTTCCACAGGAAGTCACCGTAGCGGAAGGTCCCCCTCCCCACGCCCTGCAGATAGACGTGGCAGAGGATGAAGCCCGACAGGGTGAAGAACGCCTCGACGCCCAGATAGCCCTTGCCGATCACCGCCGGCGGGACCGCCGCCGAGAGGTTCGGCCAATAGTGGTACATCACCACCCAGAAGGCGGCGAAGAACCGAAGGGCCGTCAGGGGCTTGATATTGGCGGCGTCGGGCATCATCTCGATTCTCGGTTCGGCGAAGCCTGGGGGCTTCCGTCGCGTTCCTTGCATGAACGGCGCCTCTTGAGGGGGAGGCGATGGCGCGTTTTCCGAACCGGAACCTAGATCGGTACGATGAACGAACTCCTTCACCTCGCCGCGGACCCAGCCGTCTGGGCCGCCCTGGTCACGCTGATCGTCATGGAAGTCGTGCTTGGCATCGACAACCTGGTGTTCATCTCCATCCTCTCCAACAAGCTGCCGCCCGAACATCGACAGAGGGTGCGTCGGATCGGCATCTCCCTGGCCCTGATCATGCGGCTGGTCCTGCTCTCGACCATCGCCTTCATCGTGGGCCTGACCGCCCCGGTGTTCGACCTGGGCCTGACCGGGCCGCTCTCCCACGGGGAACCGAGTTTCGAGACGGCCTTCTCGTGGCGCGACCTGATCCTGATCGCCGGCGGCCTGTTCCTGATCTGGAAGGCCACCAAGGAAATCCACCACAACGTCGATCCGGACGCCGGGGAGGCCGCGCCCGACGTCAAGACGGCGGCGATCTCCAACATCGGCGGGGCGATCTTCCAGATCATTCTGCTGGACCTGGTGTTCTCGATCGACTCGATCCTGACCGCCGTGGGCATGACCGACCACCTGCCGGTGATGATCATCGCCGTGATCGTGGCCGTGACCGTGATGCTGCTGGCCGCCGACCCGCTGGCCAACTTCATCAACGACAACCCCACCGTCGTCATGCTGGCCCTGGGCTTCCTGCTGATGATCGGGGCGGTGCTGATCGCCGAGGGCTTCGGGGTGCATGTGCCCAAGGGCTACATCTACGCCGCCATGGCCTTCTCGGCCGGGGTCGAGGGGCTGAACATGCTGTCGCGGCGGCGGGGACGGGGGAAGTAGCCCCCTCCGGCCCTCCGGGCCACCTCCCCCTGAGGGGGAGGATCTAGGCCGTGCGGATGCTCCCCCTCGGGGGGGAGCTGTCGCGTAGCGACTGAGGGGGCTCTCGCGGGAGCCCCCTTCTTTCCCCCACGTTCCGACTTGCGGACCGCCCCACGCGACCGCATGTAGCGGCGCGACACCGCAGGGGGATGCGATGACGACCGCCCAGACCTTCACCGACACCGAGCGCCGGACCACCCTGGCCGGGCTGATGATCGTGTTCCTGCTCAGCGCCTTGGACCAGACCGTGGTCTCCACGGCCATGCCGCGGATCATCGCCGAGCTGAACGGCCTGACCCTCTACGCCTGGGTGACCACCGCCTACCTGCTGAGCTCGACGGTGATGGTGCCGATCTGGGGCAAGCTGGGCGACATCTACGGGCGCAAGCCGGTGCTGCTGTCGGGCATCGCCATCTTCCTGGCCGGCTCGTGGCTGTCGGGCCTGTCGGGCGAGTTCGGCAACGTGCTGGGCATGAGCGGCATGGTCCAGCTGATCGTCTTCCGCGCCCTGCAGGGGATCGGCGGCGGGGCGCTGTTCACCACCGCCTTCGCGATCATCGCCGACCTCTATCCGCCGCGCGAGCGGGGCAAGTTCGCCGGCATCTTCGGCTCGGTGTTCGGCCTGGCCAGCGTGCTGGGCCCGCTGATCGGCGGCTATTTCACCGACCACGGCACGGTGCATCTGGGCTCGCACGTGATCGCCGGCTGGCGCTGGGTGTTCTACGTCAACCTGCCGCTCAGCCTGCTGTCCCTGTTCATGATCCTGGTGAAGATGCCGCCGCTGCATCACCGCAGCTCCGGCGCGGTCGACGTGGCGGGCGCGATCCTGCTGGTCGCCGCCTTCGTGCCGCTGCTGCTGGCGCTGAGCCTGGGCGGCCACGACTTCGCCTGGAGCTCGCCCCAGAGCCTGGGCCTGTTCGCCTTCGCGGCCGTGGCCCTGGGCGCGTTCCTGTTCATCGAGACCAAGGTCAGCAACCCGTTGGTGCCGCTGCGCCTGTTCCGCAACCGGGTGTTCGCCACCTCCAACCTGGCCGGCTTCCTGATCTCGGTGGCCTTCCTGGGCGTGGTGACCTTCCTGCCGCTCTACATGCAGCTGGGCCTGGGGGTGGACGCCACCACCTCGGGCCTGGCCATCCTGCCGCTGATGGGCGGGCTGATCGTGGCCTCCACCGCCGCCGGCCAGATCGCCAGCAAGACCGGCCGCTACAAGCCGCTGATGATCGCCGGGGCGGTGCTGCTGCTGGTCGGCATCGGCCTGCTGACCCGGGTGACCGCCCACACCACCCTGATGGACCTGTGCTGGCGGATGGCCATCGTCGGCCTGGGCCTGGGCCCCGGCCAGAGCATGTTCAACCTGGCCACCCAGAACGCCGTCGAGGTGCGCGACATCGGCGTGGCCACCAGCTCCAACCAGTTCTTCCGCCAGATCGGCTCGACGATCGGGGTGGCGGTGTTCGGCGCCCTCTTGACCCACCGCCTGGCCAGCGAGGGCCAGGGGCTGGACCTGGGCCAGCTGCAGGGCATGACCCTGAAGGCCACGGCCCCCAATGGCGCTGGGGGCGCCGCGCGCCACGCCGACCCCGCCCTGGCCCAGGCCCTGACCCACGCCATCACCGGCGTGTTCGCCGCGGGGCTGATCGTGATCGCCCTGGGCCTGGTGGTGATCTTCCTGATCCCGGAGCTGCCCCTGCGTGGGCGGCAGCCTGGGCCGGAGCCGGTGCTGGAGAAGGAGCCGGTTTAGGACGCGACCGAAGGTGGGGACACACACTCACCCCAAGGCCGCGCCAGGTTCGCATCGCGTTTGGCCGTGAGTGTGTGTCCCCTGTTCCGGGCGCGGCCCTACAAGAAACTGTACGGGTCCACGTCGAACACCACGCGCACCGAGTTCGGGACCTTGGCCCGCGCGCGCCAGGCGGCCAGGAAGCCCTGCAGGTCGACCGATCGCTCGGCCCGCACCAGGAAGCGCTTGCGCCGCCGCCCGCGCACCAGGGCCAGCGGCGCGTCGGCGGGGCCGAAGACCTCGACGCCCTCGGCGTTGGGCGTCGCGGCCGCCAGGGCGTTGCAGTAGTCCTCCAGGGCCACGGGATCGGGGCCGGTGGCGATCACCGCCGCCAAGCGGCCGAACGGCGGCAGGCCAGCCTCCTGGCGCATCATCATCTCAGCCTCGACGAAGGCGTCGCGGTCCTGGGCCTTCAGGGCCTGGAGCACGCCGTGCTCGGGCGAATAGGTCTGGAGCAGCGCCCGGCCCGGCTTCTCGTGCCTTCCTGCCCGGCCCGCCGCCTGGGCCAGCAGCTGGAACGTCCGCTCCCCGGCCCGCAGGTCGCCGCCGCGTAAGGAAAGGTCGGCGTCCACCACGCCCACCAGGGTCAGGTTGGGGAAGTTGTGGCCCTTGGCGGCGGCCTGGGTGGCCACCAGGATGTCGATCTCGCCCGCCGCCATGCTGTCGACCAGGGCCCGCGCCCCGGCCGCGTCGAACACCGTGTCGGACGAGAACACCGCGATCCGCGCGTCGGGGAACAGGTGGCGCGCCTCCTCCTCGACCCGCTCCACGCCGGGGCCGATCGAGGTCAGGCTGTCCTTGGCCCCGCAGTGCGGGCAGGCCTCGGGCTTCTTCATCGAGAAGCCCGTCAGGTGGCAGACCAGGCGGCCGGTGTAGCGGTGCTCGACCAGCCAGCTGTCGGTGTCGGGCGACTTCATCTTCTCGCCGCAGGCCCGGCACAGCACCAGGGGCGCATAGCCCCGGCGGTTCAGGAACAGCAGGCTCTGCTCGCCGCGCGACAGGGCCACCGACACCGCCTTGACCAGCGGCGGCGACAGCCAGCGGCCCGGCTCGGGCGGGGTCTCGCGCATGTCGATCAGGCCGATGTCGGGCAGTTGGGCCGCGCCGTGGCGGGCCGACAGGCGCAGCCAGCGATAGCGGCCCTGCTGGGCGTTCCACAGGCTTTCCAGCGACGGCGTGGCCGAGGCCAGCACCACCAGCGCCCCTTCGATCTTGGCGCGGGCCACGGCCAGGTCGCGGGCCTGGTAGATGAAGCCCTCCTCCTGCTTGAAGCTGCCGTCGTGCTCCTCGTCCACCACCACCAGCCGCAGCTTGCGGAACGGCAGGAACAGGGCCGAGCGGGCCCCGACCACGATCCGCGCCTTGCCGGTGGCGACGCCCTCCCAGGCCCGGCGGCGCCTGGGCGGTGAGACGGCCGAGTGCCACTCGACGGGGGCGGCGCCGAACCGCGCCTCGAAGCGGGCCAGCACCGCCTGGGTCAGGGCGATCTCGGGCAGCAGGATCAGCACCTGGCTTTCGGGATCGGCGGCCAGGGCGGCGGCCACGGCCTCCAGATAGACCTCGGTCTTGCCCGAGCCGGTCACCCCGTCCAGCAGGGCCGCCTGGAAGCCGCCGGCCGCCAGCATCTCGGCCAGGACGTCGGCCGAGGCCTGCTGGCTGGGATTGAGGGTCTGGGGCGGCCGCGACAGGTCGGGCTGGGGGAAGCTGGTGTCGGGCTCGATCCAGGTGACGGCCAGCGCCCCTTCGTCGACCAGCCCCTTCACGACGCCCGCCGAGACGCCGGCGGCGGTCGCCAGGGCGCCCGAGGCCATCGGACCTTGCTCGGCGGCGGCCAGCACCTTCAGCCGCGCGGGCGTCATGCGGGCCGGCTGGGTCCCGGTCAGGGCCAGGGCCTTGTCGGGCTTGGCCGGCGGATGGCGCAGGCCGCGCAGGGCCATGGCCAGGGGCCAGCCGGGGATGTCGACCGAATAGCGCGCCGCCCACTCGATGAAGCTGAGCACGCCGGGCGGCAGGGGCGGGTCGTCCACCCGTTCCAGGACGGGTTTCAGCGGCCGGTTGCCGCCGGTCCCGTCGCGCAGGGCGGTGACCACGCCGCGAATCACGCGCGGCCCCAGGGGCACCGTCACGTGGTCGCCGACCTCCAGCCCCAGGCCTTCCGGCTCGGCGTAGTCGAACGCCTCGGGCAGCGGCATGGGCAACAGGACGGAGGCTATGCGGGGCATGGGACCAGACATCGGGGAAGCTTGGGTTCTGCCTCGGAAACGTCCCCAGGTCGAGAGGACCCGTCGCCGTCCCATCAAGCCGCTGTTAACCGACTTGGGGCTTCATCGACCCTGTCTCCTGTTGTGAACGATATGGGGACGAAGTGTGAACGGAGTAGGGCCGACCCCATGAGCGACGCGACGCAAGCCAAGCTGTTCCCGGCGGTCGACCCGGCGCTGATCCGCGACTTCCTGCGCGCCGAGCCCGATTTCCTGCACGGCGATCCCGACCTGCTCAGCGACCTGGGCCTGCGTCCGGACGCCAGCAATATCGTCGACTTCGGCCCCGCCGCCCTGGCCCGGGTCTCGGCCGCCCACGAGCGCGAGGCCACGTTCCGCCGCCAGATCGAGGCCACCGCCCGCGCCAACTTCTCGGCCCAGGCCCAGACCCATGCCGCGGTCATCGACCTGCTGGACGCCCGCAACCATTCCGACCTGGCCCGCCGGGTCGACGACATGGCGACCTTGCGCTTCGGCCTGACCGCCGGCGTCGTGGTGCTGGAAGGCCCCGGCCGCGTGCCCGCCGGCTGGCACGGCCTGATCGCCGGCCAGATCGACATGACCATGGGCGACCACGGCGTGGCCCGCATGGGCTTCCACGCCCCGGCCCTGGGCCTGTTCGGCGACCGCATCGAACAGATCAAGAGCATGGCCATCGTCCGCATGGCCCTGTGGGAGCCCTCGCGCCAGGGCCTGCTGGCCTTCGGCTCGTCCGACCCCGAGGGCTTCACGGCCGACATGGGCTCGGAGCTGGTCGCCTTCCTGGCCCGCGTCGTGGAGCGCACGGCCGAGCGCTGGCCGATCCTGTGAGACCCGTCATCCTCGGACTTGTTCCGAGGACCCCTGTGTCCGCCTTGTTGCCGTTTCCGAACGAGACGCCGCCGACGCCGCGCGCGCCCTGCGACGACAACTCCGCTGAAGCAGGGGTCCTCGGAACAAGTCCGAGGATGACGGTCGGGGGGCGGCAAGGATGAGCGCCCACACCTCAACCGCCCGCACCGCCCTGACCGCCTGGCTGGACCATCTGGCCCACGAGAAGCGCGCCTCGCCGCGCACCGTGCGGGCCTATGGCGACAACGTCCTGGCCTATCTGAACTTCCTGGAACGCCATCGCGGCGAGGCCCTGTCGGTCGCCGACATGGGCACGATCGCCGCCGCCGAGCTGCGCGCCTACCTGGCCTTCCGCCGCGAACCCGGCGAGCGCGGCCCCTCTTCTCAAGACAGGGACGGGCTGTCGCCCCGCTCGCTGTCGCAGAGCCTGTCGTCGATCCGCGCCTTCCACCGCTTCCTCGATCATCGCCTCGACACGCCCAACGCCGCCGTCGGCCTGGTGCGCGGCCCGCGCATCAAGGTCGGCGCTCCGCGTCCGGTCTCCGAGGACCAGGTCCACGGCCTGATCGCCGAGCTCTCCCTCGACCCCGACCGCGAGGACTGGGAGGCCGCCCGCGACGAGGCGGTGCTGACCCTGCTGTGGGGCTGCGGCCTGCGGATCTCCGAGGGCCTGTCCCTGACCCGTCGCGACGCGCCCCTGGCCGACAGCCTGCGCATCACCGGCAAGGGCGGCAAGACCCGGATCGTGCCGGTGCTGGACGTCGTCCGCCAACGGGTCGACGCCTATCTGGCCGCCCTGCCCTTCGCCCTGGGGCCCGACGATCCGCTGTTCCGGGCCAAGCGCGGCGGGCCGCTGTCGCCGCGCCACGTCCAGGCGACCATGCAGAACCTCCGCGGCCGCCTGGGCCTGAGCGACCGCGCCACGCCCCACGCCCTGCGCCATTCGTTCGCCACCCACCTGCTGGGCGCCGGTGCCGACCTGCGCTCGATCCAGGACCTGCTGGGCCACGCCTCGCTGTCGACGACGCAGCGGTACACCCAGGTCGACGCGGCGGGGCTGCTGGCCGCGTACGGCAAGGCGCATCCGCGGGCCTAGCGGCAGAACCACAATCCATTTTCGTTGTCATCCCGGAAGCCTCGCAGAGGCTGTCCGGGACCCAGGGGACTGGGCTGGCGCGGTGCGGTTCACCTGGGTCCCGGACAAGCGCTGCGCGCTTTCCGGGATGACAACGGTTAAGGAGGCGGACCGCTACAGATCCCGCGCCTCCAGTTCCGCCAGCAGCGCCGCCAGCCGGTCCGCCTCGGTCTGCACCGCCGCCCGTACGAACGGCGACGGCAGGTCGGCGCGGGCGGTGGGCGGCGAGCGCCCGACCTCCACCAGGTTCACCACCTCGTTCGGATCGCGCGTCAGGTCGTACATCTCCCACTCCTGGGGCGCCTGGCCGGACGGGTCGAAATAGCGGTTCAGCTTGTAGGCCTTGGTCCGCACGCAGCGCACGTGGTTGGGCTGCCGCACCGGGCCCGGGGCCAGGTCCAGCGACGGGTTCTGGGCGTTCACGGCGGCGACCACGGCCTTGTAGACCTCGAACTCCTTGTCGCACTTGAGATTGGCCGGGTCGTCGTTCGAGGCCAGGGGCGCGGTGATCTCGTCGTCGGTGATGAACAGCACGCCCTGGCGCTCGCGCCCGTCCGGCTCGACCACCGTGTCGGTGTCGCCCTTCAGCAGGCCCGACAGGTCCACGCCCGGCAGGGGCGGCACGGGGCGTTGGCGGCCCAGGGCCTTGGCGATCGTCTCGCGCTGCTGCGCCGTGACCCCCGCCAGGCCCAGCACGGTGGGCAGGATGTCGATGTGGCTGGTCAGGGCGTCGATCTGGCGCGGGGTGCAGCCCAACGGCCCCTCCCCCGTCCCCGGCTCGTCCTCGACGATCCCGGTCGAGGGCGGGAACCGCACGATCACCGGCACGTGCAGGGCCTCCTGATAGGCCGTGTGCCACTTCTCGATCATCATGCCGTGCGCCGCGCCGTACTCGCCGTGGTCGGCCAAGAAGATGACGATGGTGTTCCCCGCCTGGCCGGTTTCCTCCAGCGTCTTCAGGACGGCGGCGATGTGGGTGTCGACCACCGTGTGCAGCCAGGCGTACAGCTGCAGGAACTGCACGGCGTAGCCGTCCGGATCGGCGCTCAGCTGGAACGGGATCGTGCCCTTCAGCGAGGCCTTCACGGCGTTCTCGAACGACCGCTCGTCCTGGCCCGGCAGGGTGGGCGCGTTGGGGAACGTGTCGTGCAGCTGCGACTGCACGCCGTTGATGATGTTGAACCCGGTCTTGGCGTTCAGGGCCAGGCCCACCTTGTAGGCGTAGTCGCGCTGGCAGCCGGGCTTGTCGGCCAGGGATTCGTTCTGGGTGGGCGAGGCCAGGGCGCAGTCCTGGGGGAAGTCCAGCGGGTTCAGAGCGATCTGGAGGGTGCCGGCGGTCGGCGGCGGGGTCTTCTGGCCCTCCAGCGGGATCGTCAGCGGGCCGAAGATCGACTGGGTCCCCGAATTGTCCGGGGTCGGAAGGGCCTGGGCGATCACCGCCGGATAGGTGGCGATGTCGTGCGGGTTGGTGAACGAGGCCACCGCGAACCAGGGCGGGATGTCCGCCGGGTCGGGACCGTTGGCGTAGGGGTCCTGGGCCTGCTCGACGGCCTGGACGCGGTTGTAGTTCAGGGCCAGGGCTTTGCGGCGGATGAAGGCGCAGGCCTGGTCGGTGAAGCCCGCGTCGCGATAGACGCCCAGATTGTTGATCGCCGCCCCGTGGGGCTCGGGATACGACTCCTCCCAGTCGTCGAAGCCGTAGCGGTCCAGCGAGTGCTCGGGCGGATTGCTGACGTGCCACTTGCCGAAATAGTGGGTCGAGTAGCCCGCCGCGCGCATCCAGGTCCCCAGGGTGGGGATGCCGTCGGCCGCCAGCCAGGGGAAGTTGTAGGAGTCGCCGCTCTTGAACAGGCCGTCGGTCTGGGTGACGCCCGTCTTGGTCCCATACTGGCCGGTGTAGATCGTCGCGCGGCTGGGCGTGCAGGCGCTGGCGGCGATGGTGTGGTTGCGCAGCAGGGCCGCGTTCTGGCGCAGGGCCAGCAGGCCGGGGAAGTACTTGGCGTACGGATTGTGGCGGTCGTCCTCGCGCTGGAAGCCGAGGATTCGCTTCAGCGGCTCGGCGAAGCCCGCCTCGGGCCCGTAGGAGAACCGCGGGAAGCGGTACTGGTCGCAGGTGATCAGCAGGATGTTGGGCCGGCTCGACTCGCTCATGTGCATCTCCCCAGGATCGTGCGGCGCGCGCGTTTTTCGGTGCGGCTCAGCTATACACGATTAGGTTGAAAGATCGATGTCGCGACGATCTATGGAGGCAGATTCAGGCCGGCCGATTTGCTCCGACCTGTGACATTCCGTCGCTCAACACCGGCCCAAGCCTGGCAGTTAACCGCGTTTTTACGGCGTTCGCGGCTCTTGGCCTCAAGACCGGCCCCCCGCCCTTTCTCGACGGGGACACCCGGACATGAGGTTTGCGATGAAGTTCGACGATCTGAAGATTTCCACCAAGGTGGCCCTGCCGGCCGTCATCCTGACCGTGGTCGCCCTGTCGATCACCGGCGTGGCCGCCTGGCAGGCCAAGGTGTCGGAAGCCGCCACCAAGGTGCTCGTCGAACAGCGCGCCCCGGCCGAGCTGGAGGCTTCGCGCTTCAATCGCCGCGTGGCGACGATCGGCTACGCCGCCTATCGCACCATCGCCAACGACGCCGCCTCGCCCGAGGCCAAGGCCGCCAGCGACGAGATCGACTCCGCCTACAAGGAAGCCAAGGTCTCGCTGGGCAAGATCAAGGCCGCCGACGCCGACGAGGCCAAGCGAGTCGCCGACTACCAGACCCGTCTGGACCGCGTCTATTCCAGCGCCCGCCAGGGCGCGGACCTGGGCCTGCAGAACGCCAACGACGCGGCCAAGATGGTCATGGGCGTGATCGACCCGGACATCGCCAGCCTGAGCAAGGACGTCTCGCACTACACCAACACCCACAGCGACGAGACCCGGGCCATGGTGGCCAAGGCCGACAAGGCCGCCCAGACCGGCACCCTGATGTCGATCGTCTTCGGCCTGGTCGCCTCGGCCGCCGCCCTGGTCTTCGCCCTGTGGATCGGCCGCTCGAAGATCTCGGCCCCGCTGTCGGGCCTGTCCAAGACCATGGAAGTCCTGGCCCAGGGTTCGGTGGACGTCGAGGTCGTCGGCGCCCAGCGCAAGGACGAGGTCGGCGGCATGGCCCGCTCGGTCCAGGTGTTCAAGGACAACGCCCTGGCCCTGCGCACCGCCGAGGCCGCCCAGCAGCGCGCCAGCGCCGAGACCGAGGCCGAGCGCCGCCGCAACCAGGAGGCCGCCGAGGCCGCCGCCCGCGAGCAGGCCTTCGTCATGGAGAACATCGCCACGGGCCTGACCCGCCTGGCCGACGGCGACCTGACCTATCGCGTCGACGCCCAGTTCCCGCCGGCCTACCAGCGCCTGCAGAACGACTTCAACGGCGCCATCGCCCAGATGGAAGAGGCGATGCGCACCATCGTCCACGCCGCCAACGGCATCGGCGCCGGCTCGGACGAGATCGCCTCGGCCGCCGACGACCTGTCGCGCCGCAGCGAGCAGCAGGCCGCCAGCCTGGAAGAGACCGCCGCCGCCCTGGACGAGATCACCGCCACGGTGAAGCGCTCGTCGGCCGGCGCCGTCGAAGCCTCGCGCGTCGTCACCTCGACCCGTTCGGACGCCGAACGCTCGGCCGTGGTGGTGCGCGGCGCCGTCGACGCCATGAACGAGATCGAGAAGTCGTCGCAGGAGATCAGCCAGATCATCGGCGTGATCGACGAGATCGCCTTCCAGACCAACCTGCTGGCCCTGAACGCGGGCGTCGAGGCGGCTCGCGCCGGCGACGCCGGCCGCGGCTTCGCCGTCGTCGCCCAGGAAGTGCGGGCCCTGGCCCAGCGCTCGGCCGACGCCGCCAAGGAGATCAAGACCCTGATCTCGACCTCCTCGCAGCAGGTCAGTCAGGGCGTGTCGATGGTCGGCCAGACGGGCGACGCCCTGCAGGCCATCGTCGGCAAGGTCAGCGAGATCGACGGCCTGGTCAGCGAGATCGCCGCCTCGGGCCAGGAGCAGGCCACCGGCCTCAACCAGGTCAACGCCGCCGTCAACCAGATGGACCAGACCGTCCAGCAGAACGCCGCCATGGTCGAGGAATCGACCGCCGCCAGCCACGCCCTGAAGGGCGAGGCCAACGGCCTGATGCAGATGATCGGCAGGTTCCAGGTGGGCGGCGCCAGCGCCGCCGTGGGTTCCACCACCCGTCGCGCCGCTCCGGCGCCGACCCAGGTGTCGCGTCCGGCCCCGCGCCCCGCTGTCGCCCCGGCCACGTCGGCCAGCCGTCCCGGCGCCAACCCGGTCAAGGCCGCCCAGGCCAAGCTGGCCGCCTTCGCGGGTTCGGCGCAGCCGAGCAGCGACGACTGGGAAGAATTCTAAGGTTCAGTAAGCGTACCGCCCTCGCGTGCGTAGGAGGGCGTTTTCCTCCCCTCGTAGCTTAGCGTACCAGCCCCGCCGGATTTGCCCCCGGCGGGGCTTTTTCGTGCCGATCGGGCCGGATCTAACGCCCGGCCGGCAGGTCCACGTTGAAGCGGACGGTCGAGGACGCCGGGCAGCCATCGACGCTGCGCAGGACGGTCAGGGTGTGATTGGCCGGCGGCAGGTCGCCAAGTTTCCGGACCATGGTCCGGGGCGGGGACGCCGGGTCGACCGCGAACTCGAGACCCTTGTTCCGGCAGGCCGCCCGCGCCTTGGCGGCGTCGAGGGCCTCCTGCATCGAGGCGTAATAGCTGGCCGGCAGGTCGGAGACGATCTTGTCGCCCGTCACGGGCGGCGCGACGTGGACGGCCGAAGCCAGCAGCAGGGCGGACAAAAGCATGGCGGGGCTCCTCTCGAAACCCCGCCACTCTACGTCCAGTCGAGCGCGAACGCTCGTTAAGTTTGCGACAGGGCGCTAGGCCTGCATCGTCCAGCCTTCGACGCCCATCGCCGCCTGGCGGAAAGCCTCGGCGCGGGTGGGGTGCGGGTGGCAGGTGCGGGCCACGTCTTCCGACGAGCCGCCGAACTCCATGGCCACGCAGATCTCGGCGATCATGTCGCCGACATTGGGACCCACGGCGTGGCAGCCCAGGATGCGGTCGGTCTTGGCGTCGGCCAGCACCTTCACGAAGCCGTCGGTCTCGTGGTTGATCTTGGCGCGGCTGTTGGCCAGGAACGGGAACTTGCCGACCTTGTAGGCGACGCCCGCGGCCTTGAGGTCCTCCTCGGTCTTGCCGACCGTGGCGACTTCCGGCGAGGTGTAGATGACGCCCGGGATGATGTCGTAGTTCACGTGGCCGGCCTTGCCCGCGATCAGCTCGATGCAGGCCACGGCCTCGTCCTCGGCCTTGTGGGCCAGCATCGGACCCGAGGTGACGTCGCCGATCACCCAGACGCCCGGGGCGGTGGTCTTGTAGTGGTCGTTGGCGATCATGCCGCGCTTGTCGGTCTCGATGCCGACCGTCTCCAGGCCCAGGCCCTGGGTGTAGGGACGGCGGCCGATGGCCACCAGCACGTAGTCGGCCTGCAGGGTCTCGGCCTCGCCGCCGGCCACGGGCTCGACGGTCAGCTTGACCTGCTTGTCGGTCGCGGCCGCGCCGGTGACCTTGGAGGCCAGCTTGAACTTGAAGCCCTGCTTGGTGAGGATCTTCTGGAAGGCGTTGGCCACTTCGGTGTCGGTGCCCGGCAGGATGCGGTCCAGGAACTCGACCACGGTCACCTCGGCGCCCAGGCGCTTCCAGACCGAGCCCAGCTCCAGGCCGATGACGCCGGCGCCGATCACGATCAGGCTCTTGGGGACTTCCGGCAGCGACAGGGCGCCGGTCGAGTCGACGATGCGCTTGTTGTCGATGGTCACGCCCGGCAGCGGGGTGGGCTCCGAGCCCGTGGCGATGACGATGTTCTTGGTCTCGAGCACGGTTTCCGAACCGTCCTCGGCCTTCACCACCACCTTGCCGGGCCCGTCGATACGGCCCCAGCCCTTGATGTACTCGACCTTGTTCTTCTTCATGATGAACTCGACGCCCTTGGTCAGGGCTTCGACGCTCTCGGCCTTCTGGGCCATCATCTGCGGCAGGTTCAGCTTGGGCTTCACCTCGATGCCCAGCTTGGCGAACTCGCTGCCGACGGCGGCTTCGTACAGCTCCGAGGCGTGCAGCAGGGCCTTGGACGGCATGCAGCCGACGTTCAGGCAGGTGCCGCCAAGCTTGCCGCGTCCTTCGACGATGGCGGTCTTCAGACCCAGCTGACCGGCGCGGGTCGCCGCGTTGTAGCCGCCGGGGCCGCCCCCGATGATGACGACGTCGTATTGAGCCATGGATCTTCGCCTTGAGACGCGCCGCGTTCGGCGCCGGACAGAAAATGGGGCCTGTCCCCCGGTTTCCCAAGGGTGACTGGGCGGGGTACTCCTAGCGCCTCTGCCTTAAGGATCAACCCAACAGGTGCGTTAAAAGCCTCGGTCAGCGGCGTCTTGTGCGTTTGCGCCGCCTCGACCTCAGGGATGCGGCGGCGAGACGCGGTATCGCGCCGCCAGGACGCGGGTGATGGGCCCCTCGTTGGTGGCGAACCACAGGCCGCCGGCCTCGTTCAGGTCGCCCTCGCGCAGGTCCGGATGCGCGAACGGCTCGGCCAGGATCAGCATCGGGAGGTTCTGGTTCGCCTCGCCCAGCAGGTCGGCCACCGGACGGCGCGGCCGCGGATACGGCAGGTAGGCCACGTCCAGCGCCTCGCGCACCGCCGGATAGTAGCCGAGGAAGCCCTCGACCGCCGCGCAGGCCATGCAGAACCAGGGCCGATCCTGGTCGATCCAGTCGGGGCGCAGGAGGAAGAGGCGGTCGCGGGCGGCGGTCATGGCTGGCTCCAGTCCTGGATATCCAGGCCCTCGACGCGGGAGAACGCACGGGCGTTGGAGGTGACCAGCGTCCAGCCGCGCGCCAGGGCCTGGCCGGCGATCAGCACGTCATAGGGCCCGACGGGACTTCCATGCGGTCTGAGCTTGGCCCTGACGGTGGCGGCGGCCGTCACATCGTCTTCGTTCAACGGCTCGATGACGACACCGTCCAGGACCTCGGCCACGTTCAAGGCCTCGCCGATCGGATCGCGGCTGAGCGCCACGCCGAACCGTAGTTCGTGATAGACGATCAGCGAGGTCAGCAGGGTTTCCCCCGCCAGGATCGCCCTGTCCCGGCGCTGGCGGATGATCGCCTTCCGTCCTCGAATGAGATCTACGAAGACGTTGGTGTCCAACGCCAGGCTCACCAGAACTCCCGTTCCTGTTCGGGCGGCTGTTCACGGTCCGGAAAGTCGGCGCCGCCTCGCGCGTCGATGCGGGCCCACATCGCGTCGAGATCGGCCTGTGTGCGAGGCGGCTTGGCGGCGACCGGTTCGAGGATCACCGCGTCGCCCTCGCGACGGACGGTCACCTCCGTCCCTTCGAACCGAAAGGCCTTGGGCAGGCGAACGGCCTGGCTGCCGCCGTGGGTGAAGAGCTTGGCGCGGGGGGGCTGGATATCGAGCTTGGTCATCGCGACCTCGATGTATCTACAAGTCATAGATACATGAAATCCACGCGCGTCTCAATGCTGGCCCGCGACAACGAAAAAGGGGCCGCTTTCGCGACCCCTTTCCGTTCGTTCCTGAAGAGCGACTAGAGCTCCAGCAGCAGGCGCTGCGGGTCTTCCAGGGCTTCCTTGACCTTCACCAGGAAGGTCACCGCGCCGGCGCCGTCGACCACGCGGTGGTCGTAGCTGAGCGCCAGGTACATCATCGGGCGGACCTCGATCTTGCCGCCGACCACCATGGCCCGCTCCTTGATCGCGTGCATGCCCAGGATGCCCGACTGCGGGGCGTTGAGGATCGGGGTCGACATCAGCGAGCCGTAGATGCCGCCGTTGGTGATGGTGAAGGTGCCGCCCTGCATGTCCTCGATGGCCAGGGCGCCGTCGCGGGCCTTCTTGCCCAGGGCGCCGATGGCCTTCTCGATCTCGGCCAGGCTCAGCACGTCGGCGTCGCGGACCACCGGGACGACCAGGCCCTTGTCGGTGCCGACGGCCACGCCGATGTCGTAGTGGTTCTTGTAGACGATGTCCTGGCCGTCGATCTCGGCGTTGACGTCCGGCACGGCCTTCAGGGCGGCGACGACCGCCTTGGTGAAGAAGGACATGAAGCCCAGCTTCACGCCGTGCTTCTTCTCGAACACGTCCTTGTAGGAATTGCGCAGGGCCATGACCGCCGTCATGTCGACCTCGTTGAAGGTCGTCAGCATGGCGGCCGTGTTCTGGGCTTCCTTCAGGCGGCGGGCGATCGTCTGACGCAGGCGCGTCATCTTCACGCGCTCTTCGCGCTCGTGGATCGGACGCGGCGCGGCGGGAGCGGCGGCCGGGGCCGGGGCGTTGGCGCGGGCTTCCAGGGCGGCCAGGGCGTCGCCCTTGGTCACGCGGCCGTCCTTGCCGGTGCCCGCGACCTTCGACAGGTCCAGGTTGTTCTCGGCGGCGATGCGGGCCGGGGCCGGGCTGACCGGCGCGGCGGCGGCCGGAGCCGGGGCGGGGGCCGGAGCGGGCGCGGGGGCCGGAGCGGCGGCGGGAGCCGGGGCCGGGGCCGGAGCGGCGGCCTTGGGGGCGGCGGCGGCCGGAGCAGCGGTCGCGGCGCCGCCTTCGGTCACCACGCCCAGCACCGTGCCCGGCACCACGGTCGCGCCTTCCTCGGCGGCGATCGAGGCCAGGACGCCGTCGGCCGGAGCCACGACTTCCAGGCTGACCTTGTCGGTTTCCAGTTCGACGAGCAGCTCGTCCTTCTTCACCGCCTCCCCGGCCTTCTTGGTCCAGCGCGCCACCGTCGCTTCGGTGACGGATTCGCCGAGGGCGGGGGTCATGATGTCGGCCATGTGGGGTTCCGATTGTCTCGTGTTCAGGTCGGGCGGGTTCAGATCAGGCAGGACGAAGCGATCAGGCGAACGCTTCGTTCAGGAAGGTCTCGAGCTCTTTCATGTGGCGGCTCATCAGACCCGCGGCCGTGGAGGCCGAGGCCGGACGGCCGACGTAGCGGGCGCGCTTGGCCTTCACGTTCAGCTTGTCGAGCGTCAGCTCGATCCACGGATCCACGAAGGTCCAGCCGCCCATGTTCTTGGGTTCTTCCTGGCACCAGACCAGGTCGGCGTTCTTGAAGCGGCCCAGCAACTGCATCAGCGACTTCATCGGCCACGGATAGAACTGCTCCAGGCGCACGATGTAGACGTCGTCGCGGCCCAGCTTGGCGCGCTGGTCGATCAGGTCGAAGTAGACCTTGCCCGAGCAGGCGATGACGCGCTTGATCTGATCGTCGCTCTTCAGGGTGACGCCGCCGACGTCGCAGCCGGCCTCGGCGCCGTCCACCATCACGCGGTGGAAGCCCGAACCCTCGGTGAAGTCCGACAGGTTCGAGACGGCGCGCTTGTGGCGCAGCAGGCTCTTGGGCGTCATGACGACCAGCGGCTTGCGGAACTCGCGGTGCATCTGGCGACGCAGGGCGTGGAAGTAGTTGGCCGGCGTCGTGCAGTTGACGATCTGCATGTTGTCTTCCGCGCACGACTGCAGGAAGCGCTCGAGGCGCGCCGAGCTGTGCTCGGGGCCCTGGCCTTCGTAGCCGTGCGGCAGCAGCATCACCAGGCCGCTCATCCGCAGCCACTTGCGCTCGCCCGAGCTGATGAACTGGTCGATCACCACCTGGGCGCCGTTCACGAAGTCGCCGAACTGGCCTTCCCACAAGGTCAGGGTGTTCGGGTCGGCCAGCGAGAAGCCGTATTCGAAGCCCAGCACCGCCTCTTCCGACAGGGCCGAGTCGATGACCTCGTAGTGGGCCTGGCCGGCGCGGATGTTGTTCAGCGGCGTGTAGTGCTCTTCGGTCTTCTGGTCGATGACGTCGGAGTGGCGCTGGGTGAAGGTGCCGCGGACCGAGTCCTGACCCGACAGGCGGACCGGGAAGCCCTCGTCCAGCAGGGTGGCGAAGGCCAGGTGCTCGGCGGTGCCCCAATCGATGCCTTCGCCCTTCTCGATCGCCTCGCGGCGGTTCTCGATGGCGCGCTTGACGGTCTTGTGGGCGTCGATGCGGTCCGGGACGGTCGTGATCTGGCGACCGATCTCCAGCAGGCGGGTCTTGGGGAAGGCGGTCTTGCCGCGACGGTCTTCGTCGCCCGGCAGGGCCAGGCCCTTCCACTTGCCGTCCAGCCAGTCGGCCTTGTTGGCCTTGTAGCCCTTGCCGGCCTCGAATTCCGTGTCGAGGAAGCTCTCGAATTCGCTGACCCAGGCGTCGGACTCGGCCTGGGTGATCACGCCCTCGCCGATCAGGCGGTTGGCATAAAGCTCGCGGGTCGGCGGGTGCCCCTTGATCTTGGCGTACATGATCGGCGACGTCATGGTCGGGTCGTCGCCTTCGTTGTGGCCGAAGCGACGGTAGCAGAACATGTCGATGACCACGTCCTTGCCGAACTTCTGCCGGTACTCGGTCGAGACCTTGGCGGCGAAGACGACGGCTTCGGGATCGTCGCCGTTCACGTGGAAGATCGGGGCCTCGACCATCAAGGCCACGTCCGACGGATACGGGGACGAGCGCGAATAGCGCGGGCTGGTGGTGAAGCCGATCTGGTTGTTGACGATGAAGTGGATGGTGCCGCCCGTGCGGTAGCCCTTCAGGCCCGACAGGGTGAAGCACTCGGCCACCACGCCCTGGCCCGCGAAGGCCGCGTCGCCGTGCAGCAGCAGCGGCAGCACGTGGCCGCGGCCGGCGTCTGGCTGCTCGCGCAGGGTGAAGGCCTGCTTGGCGCGGGCCTTGCCGATCACCACCGGGTTGACGATCTCCAGGTGCGACGGGTTGGCGGTCAGCGACAGGTGGACCTTGTTGTCGTCGAACTCACGGTCCGACGAGGCGCCCATGTGGTACTTCACGTCGCCCGAACCCTCGATGTCCGAGGGCACCGACGAACCGCCTTGGAATTCGTGGAAGATCACGTGGTAGGGCTTGCCCATCACGGCGGCCAGCACGTTCAGGCGGCCGCGGTGCGGCATGCCCAGGACGATGTCCTTCACGCCCAGCGCGCCGCCCCGCTTGATGATCTGCTCCATGGCCGGGACCATGGCCTCGCCGCCGTCCAGGCCGAAGCGCTTGGTGCCGGGGAAACGCTTGTGCAGGAAGCGCTCGAAGCCCTCGGCCTCGATCAGCTTCTTCAGGATGGCGACCTTGCCTTCCTTGGAGAACACGATCTCCTTGTCGCGGCCCTCGATGCGCTCCTGCAGCCAGGCCTTCTCGGTCGGGTCCGAGATGTGCATGTACTGCACGCCGACGGCGTCGCAGTAGGTGCGGCGCAGGATCGTCAGGATCTCGCGGATCGACGAGGTCTCCAGACCCAGCACGAAGTCCAGGAAGATCGGGCGGTCGTAGTCGGCTTCGGCGAAGCCGTAGGTCGCCGGGTCCAGCTCGGGGGCGGCGGGCTTGGGCTCCAGGCCCAGCGGGTCGAGGTTGGCGGCCAGGTGGCCGCGCATCCGGTAGGCCCGGATCATCATGATGGCGCGCAGGCTGTCCAGCGTGGCGGCGCGGACGGCTTCGGCGGACGAGCCGGGGGCCTTGGCCTCGATGGCCTTGGAGACCTTGGCCTCGACGGCCGGGGCGACGGTCGGCCACTGGCCGTCGATCGCCGACAGCCAGTCGGGACGCAGGGCCGGGGTCGGACGCGGGGTCCAGGCCGGATCCTTGGCGGCGGCCTTGACCTGGTCGGCCTGGTCCGAGAGCGTGGCGAAGAAGGCGGCCCAAGAGGGCTCGACCGATCCGGGGTTCTCCGCCCACCGGGCGTAGAGATCTTCCACGAATGCCGCGTTGGCTCCGTAGAGGAACGAGGTCTCGGTCAAGACCTGATTGATGATGCCTGCGTCGTCCGCCATCGTCTTTGCCTTACGATCCTTTTACGCCACTGCTTAGTGCCGTTGCGTAAATATAGTCTCTCAATCACCGGACGCCCGTATAACGAACGGGGCCCAGGTGATTTTTTCGGATCGTCGACTGGCGGTCGCAAAAAACCTGGGCCCCGCGCGGGGCGGGGTTTCGGTGTCGTCTGTTAGCCCTTGAGCACCTCGAGCAGGGTCTCGCCCAGCTTGGCCGGCGACGGCGAGACGCGGATGCCCGCCTCTTCCATCGCCGCGATCTTGTCCTCGGCGCCGCCCTTGCCGCCCGAGATGATCGCGCCGGCGTGGCCCATGTGACGGCCGGGAGGAGCCGTGCGGCCGGCGATGAAGCCGACCATGGGCTTCTTGCGGCCGCGCTTGGCTTCGTCCTTCAGGAACTGGGCCGCTTCTTCCTCGGCCGAGCCGCCGATCTCGCCGATCATGACGATCGACTTGGTGGCTTCGTCGGCCAGGAACAGCTCCAGCACGTCGATGAACTCGGTGCCCTTGACCGGGTCGCCGCCGATGCCGACGGCCGTGGTCTGGCCCAGGCCCGCATTGGTGGTCTGGAACACGGCTTCGTAGGTCAGGGTGCCCGAACGCGACACGACGCCGACCGAGCCTTCCGAGAAGATCGAGCCCGGCATGATGCCGATCTTGCACTGCTTGGGCGTCAGGACGCCGGGGCAGTTCGGGCCGATCAGGCGCGACTTGCTGCCTTGCAGGGCCTTCTTCACGCGCACCATGTCCAGCACCGGGATGCCTTCGGTGATGCAGACGATCAGCGGGATTTCCGCGTCGATGGCTTCCAGGATCGAGTCGGCCGCGAAGGGCGGCGGGACGTAGATCACCGAGGCGTCGGCGCCGGTGGCTTCCTTGGCTTCGCCGACGGTGTCGAACACCGGCAGGCCGATGTGCGTCTGGCCGCCTTTGCCGGGGGTGACGCCGCCGACCATCTTGGTGCCGTAGGCGATGGCCTGTTCGGAGTGGAACGTGCCCTGGGCGCCGGTGATGCCCTGGCAGATGACCTTGGTTTCAGAACCGATGAGGATCGACATGATTAGCGAGCACCCTTCACGGCCGCGACGATCTTCTCGGCGCCGTCAGACAGATCGTTGGCGGCGATGACGTTCAGGCCGCTTTCCGAGATGATTTTCTTGCCGAGTTCGACGTTGGTGCCTTCCAGGCGGACCACCAGCGGAACCTTCAGGCCGACTTCCTTCACGGCGGCGATGACGCCTTCCGCGATGATGTCGCAGCGCATGATGCCGCCGAAGATGTTGACCAGGATGCCCTTCACGGCCGGGTCGGCGGTGATGATCTTGAAGGCCGCGGTGACCTTCTCCTTCGAGGCGCCGCCGCCGACGTCCAGGAAGTTGGCCGGCTCGGCGCCGTACAGCTTGATGATGTCCATGGTGGCCATGGCCAGGCCGGCGCCGTTGACCATGCAGCCGATCTCGCCGTCCAGGGCGATGTAGGCCAGGTCGTACTTCGAGGCTTCGATTTCCTTGGGGTCTTCTTCGCTCTCGTCGCGCAGGGCGCGGATGTCCGGGTGGCGGAACAGCGAGTTGCCGTCGAACGACAGCTTGGCGTCCAGGACCCGCAGGTGGTCGTCGGCGGTGACGATCAGCGGGTTGATCTCCAGCATGGCCATGTCCTTGGCCAGGAACGCCGTGTAGAGCTGGGTCAGCAGGGTGGCGGCTTCCTTGGCGAGGCCGCCGGTCAGGCCCAGGGCCTTGGCCAGGGCGCGCTGGTGGGTCGGCCACACGCCCGTCGCCGGGTCGATCGAGAAGCTATGGATCTTTTCGGGGGTGGCGTGGGCCACGTCCTCGATGTCCATGCCGCCTTCGGTCGAGGCGACCACCGAGACCATCGAGGTCTCGCGGTCGACCAGCAGCGACAGGTAGAATTCCTTGGCGATCGCCGCGCCTTCTTCGATGTAGAGGCGGTTGACCTGCTTGCCCTTGGGGCCGGTCTGGTGGGTCACCAGCACGCGGCCGAGCATTTCCTCGGCGTTGGACTTGACGTCGGCGACCGACTTGACGACGCGGACGCCGCCCTTGGCGTCGGGGCCCAGGCCCTCGAACTTGCCCTTGCCACGGCCACCGGCGTGGATCTGGGACTTCACGACGAACACCGGACCGCCCAGCTTTTCAGCGGCGGCCGCGGCCTCCTCGACGGTGAAGGCGGGATAGCCGCGCGGAACGGGAGCGCCGAACTCTGCGAGGACGGCTTTGGCTTGGTGTTCGTGGATGTTCATGAGGGACCGGTCTCGACGACGGCTTCTGAAAATTGTGGCCGGGTTATAGGAGCGTGATTTCGCAGGCGCAACCGCGCTTGGACCGATTAATCAGCCTATCTGAAAAAGTGGGGTTCTGTCGCGCAAGCCCGGAACCGCTTGGACTTTTTCACCGAACATCGGCTTCCCAAGGGTCAAGCCGCCCTCATCCTGTCCACAAAAAAGGTACCGCTACCACTCGCAGGAGCGAATGACAGCCTTGTCATACCCCCTGGGTTGCCGGTCACTTGACCGTCGCGGTCGCCCGACGCTCGAGTTTTCCCCAGCCCACACGCCCGCCGCGCGCCGCCGTCAGCACCGACTTGACCACCACGTAGTACATCAGCTGGCGGTAGCCGAAGCGCTGGACGGGCAGGTACGGCAGGTCGGCCCAGGGCGCGCGCTTCTCCAGGGCCATGCCCAGGGCGCCGGCCGACAGGTCGACCAGGATGAACACCGCCCAGTAGAGCAGCCCCCGAATCGTGTCGTCGGGCGACCACTCCACGGGGTGGGCGATCGCGCCGTAGAGACCCGAGATCAGGCTCCAGACCACCGCCAGGTCGACCAGGGGCGCGGCCACGGCCAGCAGGATCTGGAACAGCCAGATCTGCGGCAGGGCCACGAAGCCCAGGGCGGGCGTCTTGGGATTGAACAGCGCCGCGCGGTGCTTCCAGACGCACTGCAGGGTGCCGAACGACCAGCGGAAGCGCTGCTTCAGCAGGCCGCTGACGGTGTCGGGGGCCTCGGTGAAGGCCTGGGCCGAGGGGTCGAAGGCCACCTTCCAGCCGGCGCGCTGGCAGGCGATGGTCAGGTCCTGGTCCTCGGCCAGGGTGTCGGCCGGATAGCCGCCCAGGTCGTCCAGCACGCTCTTGCGCCAGGCCCCGACCGCGCCGGGCACCACGGTCACCGCGCCGAGGGCGGCCAGGGCGCGGCGCTCCAGGTTCTGGGCGGTGACGTATTCCAGGGCCTGCCAGCGGGTGACGATGTTCAGGCGGTTGCCGACGATGGCGTTGCCGGCCACCGCCCCGATCCGGGGGTCCTGGAACCAGCGGACGAGGCGTCCAATGGTCTTCGGCGGGAAGAGCGTGTCGGCGTCCAGGGCCACGACATAGTCGCCCTTGGCCACGGCCAGGCCGCGGTTGACCGCCCGGGCCTTGCCGCCGTTCTCGAAGCTCAGCAGCGTCACGCGCGGATTGTCGCCGTGGGCGCGGCGCACCTCCTCGGCCGTGTTGTCCTTGGAGCCGTCGTCGAGGACCAGGACCTCGATATTCTTCCATTCGGACTCCAGGATCCGCGACACCGAGGCGGCGATCACCTTCTCCTCGTTGAAGCAGGGGATCAGCACGCTGACCAGCGGGCCGGTCGCGGGGTCCAGGTTCTCGGGGCTCTCGTGCGTCCAGCGGTGGACCAGGGCCAGGCAGGCCAGGAACACCAGCCGCGCCAGGCCCAGGGCGATGGCGGTCAGGAACAGGGTGGTCAGCAGCACCTTCAGTCCCCGGAACAGGCCGAAGCCCAGCCGGTCCAGCGCCAGGGCGATGGGGTCGCGGTCGCTCTTGGGCATGGCCTGCTCGGGCGTCATGCCCGCCAGCTCGCCGACCGTCACCAGGCGGTAGCCGCGCGCGCGGATCTGGTCGATCAGCTCGGGCAGGGCCTTGACGGTGTTGGCGCGGTTGCCGCCGGCGTCGTGCAGCAGCACCACCTGGCCGGGCCGGTCGCCGGGGTGGTCCAGGCGCTCCAGCGTGCGGTCGATGATCGTCTGGGGCGGCGGCTTCTGCCAGTCGTCGGTGTCGATCCGCAGGCCGACCGCCAGATAGCCCAGGGTCTGGGCCGATAGCAGGGGCGTGACCTCGTGCGGGGTCGACGGCTCGGCGTCGCCGAAGAACGGCGGGCGGAACAGGCGCATCGAGCGGCCGGTGATCACCTCGAACAGCCGCTGGGTGGCGTTCAGCTCGACGTCGGTCTGGGCGACGGGGATTTCGCCGATGTTGGGGTGGGTCCAGGTGTGGCTGCCCACGTCATGGCCCTCGGCGACCTCGCGCTTCACCAGGTCGGGCCGGTTCTGCATGTTCTCGCCGATCACGAAGAACGTGGCCGGGGCGTTCTTTTCCTTGAGGATGTCGAGGATCTTGGGCGTCCAGCGCGGGTCGGGGCCGTCGTCGAAGGTCAGGGCCACCAGGCCGGGCTTCTGGCCGTAGCGCTGGATCACGTACGAGCTGGGCAGGACGTCGTAGGTCTGGTCGGCGATCAGGCCGGTGTCGGGGTCGAACTCCAGCGACCGCTTGCCGGGGGTGGGCAGGTTGGTCACACGCAGGACCTCGCCGCCGCCGTCGAAGTCCACGCTCTGGCCGGCGGGGATGCTGGTCAGGGCCTGGGCCGAGGCCTGGCCGTAGGGCTTGCCCAGCACGCTCCAGACGCCCGGGTCCTCCATGCCCATCCGCCACAGACCGTAGCCGCGCGGCTTCCAGGCGTCGGTGACCTTGACCTCGTTGAACAGGGTGGCGGCGTCCAGGAACCAGACCACGTGGCCGTCGCCGTTGTCGTCGGTGTAGGTGTAGGTCGGGTTCAGGGCGTCGTCGTCCATGTCGATGGTCGCGTCGGCGTCCTGGGCGTTGCGGATGGCCTCGTGGAAGGTGGCCGGCGCGCCCGAGGCGGGGGTCCCGTCCTTCTTCAGCGTCCAGTCGTAGCCGTAGGCGCCCAGGGCCAGGATCGTGCGGCCCGGGTCCAGCTTGGCGAACCGCTTGGCCAGTTCGCTCTCGTACCAGTCCTGGCCGGCGTTCGGCCCGGGATCGCCGCCGGCGTAGTGCTGGTCGTAGGCCATCAGCACCAGGGTGTCGGACGAGTCCTGCAGCGCCTTCAGCGGCCAGCCCTGCTCGTCGAACGGCGCGGTGACCCAGACCTCGCGGCCCTGGGGCTTGAGCACCGCCCGGGCCTCGTCCAGCAGCTTGGGATAGTTGGCCAGCCCCTTGGGCGACAGGTTCTCCAGGTCGAAGACATAGCCGCCGTAGCCGCGCCGGACGGCCAGGTCGGCCAGGCCGGCGATCAGCTTGGCCCGCGCCTGGGGATTGGCCAGCAGGGCGTCGCCCAGCGGTCCGTTGAAGGCGGCGTTGGCCGAGTTGTGGACCAGGGGCAGCACGGCCGGATGGTTCGGGGCGGCGGCGATCCGGGCCACGCCCTGCGGGTCGTCGTCCACGGCGATGTCGCCGCCGGGGCCCTTCAGCGCCACCCACTGCGGCGAGACCACGTCCAGCTTGTCGATGTTGCGGCGCAGGGACTCGCGGGAGTCCTCGTCCCAGCTGACATAGAAGCCGACGCTGATCGGCCGCGACTGGGCCGAGCCCCCTTCTCCCCCTTGGGTGGCGGTGGCCGTGGGCCGGGGCACCTTGCGCCAGTCCAGGTTCGGCTTCAGCCGGTGGGCCGATTCCTTGTGCAGCGACGACAGGACGTGCGGGTCCTTGAGCGTCACCGAGGGCAGGCGCGGGGCGAAGGCCAGGGTGGCCAGGAAGGCGGCGACGATCGCCGCCAGGGCCGACAGCACGATCCCCAGGATCAGCCGCATCCTCCGGTCCCGCCGCCCGGTGGGGTCATGGAAGATATGCCGGTCGTCACTGCCCATGGTCGCGGTCCCGCGTTCGTCAGCGGGCTCTTGTAACCTGAACGTGTCGGAACGGTGGCGTTTTCGCCGCTGCGCCCAAACGTCTCAGCCTAGTCGACCCAGTCCTTGGCCAGCCGTCGCGAGGCCAGGAAGAACAGCAGGGCCGCGACCAGGTAGAACCCCATGCCGGTATAGATCGACCAGCGCAGGGATTCAGCCCCGAACGTGGGCTTAAGCAGATCCGAGACCAGGCCGAAATAGTAGGTGCCGACCGCGATCCCCAAAAGGTTGTTGATCAGCAGGAACAGGGCGGAGGCCGTGGTGCGCATCGGGGCCGGGGCCAGGTGCTGGACGGCGGCGGTGATGGGTCCCAGCCAGGCCAGGTTCAGCCCGGTCGGGATCAGGAAGATCGCGAAGGCCAGGGCCAGGGCCGCGCTCCCGCCCATCCCGCCGACCAGCGACCCGCTGTTCATGGCCAGCAGGAAGCAGGGCACAGAGATCAGGAAGGCCACGGCCGGGGTCAGCGGATAGCCGGCCTTGGACTTGGCCCCCAGTCGATCGGCCACGGCGCCGCCCAGCCAGATGCCCAGCAGGCCGCCGAAGAAGGCGATGCCGGAATAGTACCAGGCCGTCTCGCGCAGGGTCAGGCCCAGGCTGCGCATGAAGAACGACGGCAGCCACAGGGCCACGCCGTAGCCGCAGACCGACGACGAGGCCGCGCCGAACGAGAGGAGCCAGAAGCTGGGCTTCTTCGCCAGCACCCCGACCACCTCGCCCAGCGGCGCGGCGGGGGCCTGGACGGTGGTGGTGTCGCCGGCCGCCATGTCGGCCCCGCCCCGACGCGGATCGCGCACGACGAAGCGGAAGACCGGCGCCAGGGCGACGCCGATGATCCCGACCACGATGAAGGCGGTGCGCCAGCCGAAGTGCACGGCCAGCAGGCCGCCCACCAGGGCGCCGGCCGCCGTGCCCAGCGGGATGCCGAAGGCGTAGGCCGCCAGGGCCCGGGCCCGCTGCGACTTGGGGAAGTAGTCGGCGATCATCGAATAGGCCGGCGCCACCCCGCCCGCCTCGCCGATGCCCACGCCCATCCGCGCCAGGAACAGCTGGGAAAAGCCGCCGGCGAACCCGCAAAGGGCGGTGAACCCGCTCCACAGGGTCAGGGCGGCGGTCATGATCCACACCCGGCTGAAACGGTCGGCCAGCCAGGCGATCGGGATGGCCAGGGTGGTGTAGAGCAGGGCGAAGGCCAGGCCGCTCATCAGGCCGAACTGGCCGTCGGTCAGGCCGAACTCCTCCTTGATGGGCTTGGCCAGGATCCCGAGGATCTGCCGGTCCAGGAAGTTGAGCGTGTAGACCAGGATCAGCATGGCCAGCACGACGTAGCGATAGCGCGAGCCGCCGGTGGTCTGCTTCTGTGCGTCGCTCATCTGATCCCGCCGCGATTCGTGAGGTGGACAAAGAAACGGCGGCGGCCCGTTTCAGCAAGCCGCCGCCGGATAGTCGAGGTCGAGGGGGAGACCTAGAACTTGGCGGCCACCGTCACGCTGTAGGTGCGCGGCGGGCCGTAGAAGGCGCTGACCGAGTTGGCGAAGACGCCCGTCGCGCCGTTGGGGAAGTTGTAGCCGCCGACGCGGTAGCGTTCGTCCGACAGGTTCTTGCCCTGCAGGATCACCTTCAGCCCGCCGTCCGGCGAGGCCCAGGTGATGTTGGCGTCGTACAGCCAGTAGGCCTTCTGATCCAGGACGCTGGGCGCCTCGAACATGCTGAAGTCGCCGCGATACGAAGCCATCGGCGTCACCGTCACGCTGCCGCGGTCGCCCAGGTCGGTGGTCCAGTTCAGGCCGACGTTGCCCACCCATTCCGGCGTGTTCTGGAACACGCGGGAGTCGGCGAAGTCACGCTTGACCGGCGGGACCTGGGTCAGGTCCAGGGCCAGGTATTCGTCGTACTTCGCCTTGACGTAGCCCAGCGAGAAGTTGGCGCTGAGGGCGTGGGTCAGGACGGCAACGCCTTCCAGTTCCAGGCCGTACATGTGCGACCTGCCGACGTTCATCACCTGGCTGGCGATCGACGCGCCGACCGGGGTCTGCAGGGTGACCTGCTGGTCCTTGTACTTGGAGTAGAAGATCGCCGAGTTCAGGCTGAGGCGACGGTCGAAGAACGTGCCCTTCAGGCCGCCTTCGACGGTGTCGACCGTCTCGGGCTCGTAGCCGTTGACGGTGTCGGGGGTCAGGACGACGTCGCCGCGCATGTCGAAGCCGCCGGACTTGAATCCCTGGCTGTAGGAGACATAGCCTGTCCGCTCGTCGTCGAACTTGTAGCGCAGGCTGACGCGCGGGGTGAACTTCTCGAAGTCCTTGGAATTGGTGAAGTTCGAGCGCAGCAGGCCCGGCACGGCGACGCTGTTGCCGAACAGGGGGCTGCGGATGCCGGTGAAGTTCTGGCGGTAGACGTGACCGGTCTTGTCGTCCTTGGTGTAGCGGCCGCCCACCGACAGCGAGAGCTTCTCGGTCAGGTCGTAGCTGACGTCGGCGAACGCCGCCCAGCTCTCGGTGTCGACCCAGCCCGAGGTCGCGGTGGTGGTGTTGGCCTGCGAGACCACGGTGTCGAAGGCCCCGGCCGCCGTGGCGCTCATGTAGTAGACGCCGGCCACGCCCTGCATGCGGTCCGACGAATAGACCAGCTGGAATTCCTGGCTGAACTGATGGTCGTTGTAGTGCGCCGGCACGTCGAGATAGGCGCCGGGCAGTTCGTCGAAGTCGATGGTGCCGTTGGTCGAGCCGCTGCGATAGGCGCTGATCGACTTGAAGGTCAGGGCGTCGTTGAGGGTCCATTCGCCCAGCAGCGACACGCCCTTGGTGATGACCTGGTTGTAGTCGCCCGAACCGGCGTTGGTGTCATAGACGTCCGCCGGCGGGCTACCGCCGGGGATCAGCGCGCCGCCGAAGGCGATGGCGGGCGTTTCGCGGTGGCCGTGGCGGGGGTTGGAGTTGTCCTTCAGGTAGTCGCCCGACAGGCGGAAGAACAGCTGGTCGGTCGGCGTGAACTCCAGGGTCGCGCGGCTGGACAGGACGTCTTTGTCGTAGTGCTCGGCGCCGGTGTTGAGGTTCTTGCCATAGCCGTCGTGATCGTACTTGGCGAAGGCCAGCGACAGGCCCAGCTGGTCGCTCAGCTTGCCCTTCACCGAGGCGATCTCGTTGTGTTCGTTGTACGAGCCGATCGTGCCCTTGATGTTGAACTCCGGCTCGCCGGTGATCTTGCGGGTCACGTACTTGATGGCGCCGCCGATGGTGTTGCGGCCGTAGAGCGTGCCCTGCGGGCCGCGCAGCACTTCGATGCGGTCGACGTCGTAGACGTCCAGCACCGCGCCTTGCGGACGGGCGATGTAGACGTCGTCGACATAGAGGCCCACGCCCGGCTCGAAGCCCCACAGCGGGTCCTGCTGGCCGACGCCGCGGATGAAGGCGATCACGGTCGAGTTCGAGCCGCGGGCGATCTGCAGGGTCAGGTTGGGGGTGGTCTGCTGCAGGGTGGTGATGTCGCCGGCGCCGATGCGCTCCAGCTTCTCGGCGCCGTAGGCCGAGACGGCCACCGGCACGTCCTTGAGGGTCTCCTCGCGGCGGCGGGCGGTGACAATCAATTCCTCGACCATCGGCGCGGCGTTGGCGCCGGGCGCCGGCGCGGCCTCCTGGGCGATGGCGGTCACGGCCGTCGCCGACCAGGCGGCGCCCGCCATCAAGGCGAGCTTGAGCATCGTCTTCATTGGGTTTCCCCTCCCCTTATGCGTTCCGTCCCGTGCCGGACAGCCCCGTTCAACGGACGCATTTCCCGGCTTTCGCGAATTCATCGGCCCGCGAATTGGATAACACTGTCACCCAGACGGAAGCTTTGCGCCAGCCTTTTTTCACCAAGTGATGAAATGAAGGTCTGACGACTGGTCAGCCTACTGACAAGATTGGGGAATCAGCCCTGCGGAGCGCGGGCGATCACCGCCTCGAAGCCGGCGGCGCAATAGGCGAAGAGGCGCGCGCGCACCGCTCCCAGGTCGCTGGAATGGCACTCGCCGCCCGACAGGGAGTCGATGCGTCCGGTCTCGGACAAGGCCAGCATCATCGAGCCGGTCAGGAACTGGTAGCTCCAGTAGAGGTCGCGGTCCTGGGCGTCCGGACGGACCACCTTCAGGGTGTCGACCAGGCGGTGGACGACGGGGTCGAAGAACCGCGCCATGGTCTCGCCGCCCCAGGCCGGGGTGTTGTTCACCTGGGCCACCAGGGCGAAGTAGCTCTTCCACCCCTGGCCGCCGTCCTGGGAGATGCGCAGCAGGGGTTCGATGAAGGCCTCGATCACCCCTTCGACGGTCATGGTCCCGGGGTGGCTCTTCTCGTAGGCGTCCATCGACAGGACGCGGGCGCTGTTGAGGATCTCGGCCCGGCGCAGGAACACCGAGTCGAACAGCTCGCGCTTGGCGCCGAAGTAGTAGTGGATCAGGGCGGTGTCGACGCCGGCCTCGGCGGCGACCTGGCGGATGGTCACGCCGTGGAAGCCGTGGCGCGCGAACAGGCCCTCGGCGGCGTCGAGGATGGTCTCCTTCAGGTCCCGCCCCGTGGCCTTGGACGGACGTCCCCGCCCCGCCGGCTTGGCCCCCGTCGCTGACTTCGGGGCGGCCGGCTGGACGCGAGGGGCTCGAACTTGCGACGTCATCTTCCGTGGTCCGCGCGTTGCTTGACCGTTCGTAGGCCTCCCGGCGCGGCCCTGGCAAGCGCGACGCGTTCCCGGGGTCAGCCGAACACCACCTGCCACATCAACCGGCCGGGCATGAAGGCGAAGGCCCCGGCGATCAGCAGGCCGCCGACGAACAGGCCCGTCATCGTCCGGCCGTGCAGGCGGACATTGTGCTTGCGGGCGGCGAACACGCCCATCGGCAGCGCGATCAGGGTCCAGCCGGCGAACAGGTGCAGGAAGCTGAAGCTCCCGGCGTTGGCGCGGTGGATGAACAGCGACGAGATCGCCGCCGTCGCCATGGCGACCACCCAGATCCAGCCCAGGGTGCGGTGGACGGTCGTCCCCTTCAGGCCCAGCATCAGGACGATCCCGATCGCCAGGGCGGTGGAGACCGCCGCCACGTGGACCTTGATCTGGACCGACGCCGCCGCCAGCGGCCCCAGGTCCGGCGCGTGCAGGTGGCCCTTCAGGTGCAGGAAGCCCGCCAGCACGGGGGCGGGTCCGCGGCCCTGGGCGGCGCCCACGGCCAGGATCAGGGCCACGGTGACCGCCACCCCGATGAGCAGGGTGCGCAGAAAGCGGCGTGGACCGATTGACAGGCTGGCGTCGGACATCTTGTTTCTCCCCGAAGCGATCGCGCCGGAGCTGGGGCGATCGGGTCGGGTCCGGCTTAGGATCGACGGCGGCAGGGGTCATCCGAAGGTGCGTGAGAAAGCGTCGGCAGTTCGTGAACGGCGGGCGCCCGCCATTGGCGAAGCGCCAACGACCACCGTCCTGAAGAGCTATCTGCGGCCGCTGGTGGTGGCGGTGATCGCCGGCGCCTTCCTGGCCCTGATCGGCGCCCTGGGCACGGGCGACTCCCCGCTGGTCTCGCGCCTGGTCTACTGGATCGGCCTGTCGAGCCTGGGCGCGGTGCTGGGCACCACCGTGGCCCTGACGGTCGACCGGCTGTGGCCGGGGCTGGACTCCACCTGGTGGCGGGCCCTGGCGATCGTGACGGTGCTGACGCCGCTGTTCACGGTCCTGGTCTGGGTGGCCGGCGGCCGGACGCCGCTGACGCTCCAGGTCGCGGCGACCTATTTCGGGATCACCCTGGTGATGACCGCCGGCATGACCGCCCTGATGACCCTGGCCACGCGTCCGACGATCCAGACCCACGCCGCCCCGCCCGAGGCCCCGCCGCCGCGCTTCCTCGAGCGCCTGCCGCCGCGCCTGCGCGGAAGCGAGATCTACGCCGTCGAGGCCGAGGACCACTATCTGCGCCTGCACACCTCCAAGGGCCAGGACCTGATCCTACTGCGGCTGTGCGACGCCGTGGCCGAGCTGGAGGGGATCGAGGGCGCCCAGACCCACCGCTCCTGGTGGGTGGCCAAGGCGGCGGTGCGCGACGCCAGGCGCGGCGACGGCCGCGCCACCCTGACCCTGACCAGCGGCGTCGAGGCCCCGGTCAGCCGGGCGTATGCGCGGATGCTGCGCAAGGCGGGCTGGTACTAGGCCAAAAGAAAAAGGCTCCCCGGGGGACAAATCCAGGGAGCCTCTCCTATCCGATCGACGAGGGGACCTCGATCAGAACTCTTCCCAGTCCTCGACCTTGGTGGCGAGGGCGGTGTTCCCGCGCGAGACCGGCGCCGAGGCGCGGCCCGGGCGGACGGCGGTGGCGGGACGGGCCGGAGCGCTGGAACGGGCGGGCGCGGCCATGGCCGCGGCGCCCAGCTTGAAGCGGCCGACCAGGGCCGAGAGCTCGCCCGCCTCGCCCTTCAGCGAGTGGGTGGCGGCGGTGGCTTCCTCGACCATGGCGGCGTTCTGCTGGACGACCTGGTCCATCTGGTTCACGGCGCTGTTGACCTGGTTCAGGCCCGTGGCCTGTTCGGTGGCCGAGGCCGAGATCTCGGTGACCAGGGTGTCGATGGCGGCCACCTGGTCGACGATGCGCTGCAGGGCCTCGCCGGTCTGGCCGACCAGGCTGACGCCGGCCTCGACCTGCTGGGTCGAGGTGGAGATCAGGGTCTTGATCTCCTTGGCGGCCTCGGCCGAGCGCTGGGCCAGGGCCCGGACTTCCTGGGCGACCACCGCGAAGCCCTTGCCCGCGTCGCCGGCCCGGGCCGCCTCGACGCCGGCGTTCAGGGCCAGCAGGTTGGTCTGGAAGGCGATCTCGTCGATGACGCCGATGATCTGGCTGACCTGGTTGGACGAGGCCTCGATCTCGGTCATGGCGCTGACCGCCTGGCTGACGATCTGGCCGGACTTCTCGGCGTCGCCGCGGGCGACGGCGACCACCGACGAGGCCTCCTTGGCGCCGGCGGCGGTCTTGCGGACCGTGGCGGTGATCTCGTCCAGGGCGGCGGCGGTCTCTTCCAGCGAGGCGGCCTGCTGCTCGGTGCGGCGCGACAGGTCGTCCGAGGCCGAGGCGATCTCGTCCGAGCCGCTGTTGACGCCGCCGGTGGCGACCGAGATGGCCTGCATCGCCTCCTGCATGCGCTGGGCGGCGGCGTTGAAGTTGGACTTCAGGCTCTCGGCCTTGGGCGAGAACGGAATGGTGATCCGGTGGGTCAGGTCGCCGCCGGCCAGGCGGTCCAGGGCTTCGTTCAGGGCGCCGATATTGACCGCGTCGCTGCGCTCGACCTCGGCCTTCTCGTCGGCCACGGCGGCGCGCTCGGCCTCGGTGGCGGCGCGCTGATCGGCGGCGGCGCCCTCCAGGCGGATCTTCTCCAGCGCGGCCTGCTTGAAGGTCTCGACGGCGGCGGCCATCTGGCCGATCTCGTCCTTGCGGCCGGCGGCCGGGATGACCACGCTGTTATCGCCCGAGGCCAGGCGGCGCATGGCGGCGGTCATGGCCGCCACCGGTCCGGCGATGCCGCCGGTCAGCAGCAGGCCGCCCGCCACGGCCATGGCGATGGTCACGCCGATGCCGATGACCAGGGCCAGGGTGGTCTCCAGCGAGGCCTTCTTCTGGGCGGCGGCCTCGGTGGCCAGCACGGCCTCGGCGTCCTTGGTGATGTCCTCGATGGCGTTCTCGACCGGCTCGACGGCCTTGTCGGCGACGCCGTCGTGCTTGACCAGCTCGACCGCCTGCGGACGGGTCAGCGGGTCGCGGCCCAGGCTCTCGCCCGGCTCGATGGCCTGGGTGCGGTAGTTGGCGTAGGCGGCCTCGACGGCGGCCACGCGGGTCAGGTCGGCCTGGTCGCCGTCGGCCAGCTTGCGCAGGTCGCCCAGGGCGGCCAGGAACTTCGGCTTGTGGGCCTCCTCCAGGCGCTTGACGTAGTATTCGTCGCCCGACAGCAGGAAGCCGCGCAGCGAGTTCTCCTGGCGGGTCAGGCGGAAGGCGGCGGTGTCGGCGGCCCGCAGGGACTCGTAGGCCCGTTCGGTGCGCGCGACCGAGCCCTCGTATTCCATCTGGTTGATGAAGAGCGTGACGCCCATCGCCACGATCGTGGTGAGCATTACGGCGAACACAGCCAGCAGCTTGTGCGGAATTTTCAGGTCGCCGAAGTTCATAGCCACGCTCCATTGAGGTCGCGACGCAAAACTTCATGGACCACGGGTATTTAGCAGCAGCCTTGAAGCACGCGTCACTCGACCCATCACTGGAGCGCCAAGGTTTCCACGACATTAACTGTACTGTGGCGCAACGTCGCAGCTACATATTCTATTCCTCGATAATAACTGCGTTCACCGAAATAACTCTTATCCAAGATTGTATCCGCCAAAGGACGCGGAGCCGCCCTTGGCGGAAAACCACCTCAAGTGGCGCACGGGCGTCCGACGAAAAATCTCGCCGGACGCGCGACTTTTCCTAGTGGGCCTCGTCCCAGTTGGCCGCGGCCCGGGCCTCGACCGTCAGCGGCACCGAGATGGCCACCGCCGGTTCGGCCGCGCCCTGCATGATCTCGCGCGCCACCGCGATGGTGGCCTCGGCCTCGGCTTCCGGGGCCTCGAAGACCAGTTCGTCGTGCACCTGCAGCAGCATCTTGCTGGACAGCCCCGCCGCCTTCAGCGCGCCTGGCATGCGCACCATGGCCCGGCGCATGACGTCGGCGGCCGCGCCCTGGATCGGCGCGTTGATCGCCGCCCGCTCGGCGAACTGCCGGTGGGCCACCGACTTGCCGCCGATGTCGGGGATGTTGATCTTGCGGCCGAAGATGGTGGTGACGTAGCCGTGCTCGCGCACGAAGGCCTTGGTCGCCTCCATATAGGCCTGGATGCCCGGAAAGCGCTCGAAATAGGTCTTGATATAGGCCCCGGCCTCGCCCTGCGGGATCGACAGCTGGTTGGCCAGGCCGAACGCGCTGATGCCGTAGACGATGCCGAAGTTGATGGCCTTGGCCCGGCGGCGCACCTCCGAGGGCATGCCCTCGATCGGCACGTTGAACATCTCCGACGCGGTCATGGCGTGGATGTCCAGTCCCTCCTGGAAGGCCGTCTTCAGCTGCGGGATGTCGCCGATGTGGGCCAGCAGGCGCAGCTCGATCTGGCTGTAGTCGGCGCTGATCAGCACCTTGCCCGGCGCGGCCACGAAGGCCTTGCGGATCTTGCGGCCCTCCTCGGTGCGGATCGGGATGTTCTGCAGGTTGGGGTCGGACGACGACAGGCGGCCCGTCGTGGTCGCCGCCAGGGCGTAGGAGGTGTGGATGCGGTTGGCCCCGCCCGGCGCGATCGCGGCGATCAGGTTCTCGGTGTAGGTGCCCTTCAGCTTGGACAGCTGGCGCCAGTCCAGCAGCACGCGCGGCAACTCGTGCTCGTTGGCCAGGGCTTCCAGCACGTCGCTGTCGGTGGACCACTGGCCGGTGGCGGTCTTCTTGCCACCCTTCAGCTGCATCTCGCCGAACAGCACGTCGCCGATCTGCTTGGGGCTGCCCAGGTTGAACGGCCGGCCGACCAGCTCCTGGGCCTTGGCCTCGAACTCGGCCATGCGCATCGAGAACTCGTTCGAGAGCCGGCGCAGGGTGTCGGGATCGACGCGGACGCCCTCGTTCTCCATGGCCGCCAGCACCGCCGGCAGCGGACGCTCCAGGGTCTCGTAGACGGTCAGCAGTCCCTCGGCGGCCAGGCGGGGCTTGAGCACATTGTAGAGCCGCAGGGTGACGTCGGCGTCCTCTGCGGCGTAGGCCGTCGCCTCGTTCAGACCCACGTGCTTGAAGCTGATCTGCGCCTTGCCCGTGCCGGCCACCTGCTTGAACGGGATCGGCTTGTGGCCCAGCCACAGCTCCGACAGCTCGTCCATGCCGTGGCCGTGCAGGCCCGCTTCCAGCACGTAACTGATCAGCATGGTGTCCTCGATCGGACCCACCTCGATCCCGTGGCGGGCCAGGACGGCGATGTCGTACTTGGCGTTCTGGGCCACCTTCAGCACCGCCGGGTCTTCCAGCAGCGGCTTCAGCGCGGCGATCGCTTCCTCGAGCGGGATCTGTACGAGATCGGCCGCGGCCTCCAGGGCCAGGCCGTCCTTCTCGCAGTGGCCGACCGGGATGTAGCAGGCCTCGCCGGGCGCGATCGCCAGCGACACGCCGCACAGGCCGGCGGTGGCCGAGGACAGGGCGTCGGTCTCGGTGTCGAACGCCACGATCCCCTTGGCCGCGGCCTTGGCGACCCAGGCGTTCAGCGTCTCGATGTCCTGGATGCGGACATAGGCCGTGGTGTCGATCATGGCCGGGTCGGCCACCGGATTGGCCGCCGCCCGGGCGGCGGCGCCCATGTAGGACACGCCCAGCACCGGCGCGGTCGGGGTGCTGACCGGACGGTCCAAGGTGCGCGGCGCGGCCGCGGCGTTGCCGTCGCCGACCCGGCGGGCCAGGGAGCGGAACTCCATCAGCTCCAGGAAGTCGGCCAGCACGGCCTTGTCGGGCTCGCGCACCACCAGGTCGTCGATCGGCTCGGGCAGCGGGGTGTCGCAGTCCAGCTTGACCAGCTGGCGCGACAGCCGGATCTGGTCGGCATACTCGATCAGGGTCTCGCGGCGCTTGGGCTGCTTGATCTCGCCGGCCCGGGCCAGCAGCGTGTCGAGGTCGCCGTATTCGTTGATCAGCTGGGCGGCGGTCTTGATGCCGATGCCCGGCGCGCCCGGCACGTTGTCGACGCTGTCGCCGCACAGCGACTGCACGTCGACCACCCGCTCGGGATAGACGCCGAACTTCTCGAACACCTGCTCGCGGTCGATGCGCACGCCCTTCATCGGGTCGAACATCGAGACGCCCTCGCCGACCAGCTGCATCAGGTCCTTGTCGGACGAGACGATCACCGCCTCGCCGCCCAGGTCGCGGGTCTTGCAGGCATAGGCGGCGATCAGGTCGTCGGCCTCGTAGCCGGGCAGCTCGATGGCCGGCACGCCGAACGCGCGGGTGGCCTCGCGCACCAGCGGGAACTGCGGGATCAGGTCCTCGGGCGGCGGCGGGCGGTGGGCCTTGTACTTGTCGTAGAGCTGGTTGCGGAACGTCTTCTCGGAGTGGTCCCAGATCACCGCCAGGTGGGTGGGCGCATCGCCCTGCATGTCGCGCATCAGCTTCCACAGCATGTTGCAGAAGCCCTGGACGGCGCCCACCGGCAGGCCGTCGCTCTTGCGCGTCAGCGGCGGCAGGGCGTGGTAGGCGCGGAACAGATAGGCCGAGCCGTCGACCAGGAACAGCCGCACGGCGGGGCCGTCCTGGGTCATGGGACGGTCTGCTTCCGGAGCAGCGGCGGAATCGGGCGCGAGGGTGTCGGTCATGGCCGGGAAGATAGGCGGTCAGGGGCGAAGCGGAAACACCTCAGGCGGTCGCGCCATGCTGGCGCTTGTCATCAAGGGCGCCTATGCTCGCCCCTAGGCTGCATGCGTTGCGGCCCGTACGCGTATCGGGGGGATTATGAGCGTGAGACTTCTGGCGGCCCTGGCCGCGACGGCCTTGGCGGTCGCGACGCCTTCGGTCGGGCTGACGGCGGACGAGACCCTGGCCCAGCCGATCTTCGACCAGCGCGCCAAGCCTCAGGACGTCGCCGAGGCCTATCCCAAGGCCGCCTTCGCCGAAAAGGTTTCCGGCGACGTCGATCTGGATTGCACCGCCGATGCGAGCGGTCGGCTGTCCGACTGCAAGGTGACCAGCGAGGAGCCCGCCGGCAGAGGCTTCGGCGCGGCGGCCCTCGCCCTGTCGGCCAAGGAGCGGGTCAAGGCCAAGGACGCCGCCGGCGTTCCCATCGCCGGGCGGCGGTTCGAGCGGACCTACAGCTTCCTGGCCCCCGGCGACTCCAACGCCGACTGGATGGCCAAGCCCACCGCCGCCCAGTTGCTGGGGGTCTATCCCGTCGCGGCGCGCCGCAAGCCGCCCGCCAACGCCCGGGCGACGATCGCGTGCAAGGTCAATGTGGAGGGCTTCCTCCGCGACTGCAAAGTCGTGCAGCAGGTACCGGAGAACATGGGCTTCGGCGCGGCCGCCCTCCAGCTGTCCTCGCTGTTCCGCATGAAGCCCAAGATCCGCAACGGCAAGCCCAAGGAAACCGAGGTCACCATCCCGGTCGTCTGGTCGGGGTTCGAGAACATGCCCCAGCCCGCGGGGCCGGCCAACACCCTGGTGCTGGACCCGCCGTGGGCGAGCACGCCTTCCAGCGCCCAGGTGCGCGCAGCCTGGCCGGCCGACGCCAAGGGCGCCACGACCGGTCAGGTGGTCCTGCGCTGCGACCTGAACAAGACCGGCGGCCTCACCTCCTGCGAGGTGCATTCGGAGCTCCCGGCCGGCAAGGGCTTCGGCAAGGCGGCCCGCTCGCTGGCCCCCGCCTTCAAGGTCTCCTTCCAGCCGGACCAGGTGAAGACCCTGGGCGACTACACCGTCGACGTGCCGTTCCACTTCCGCGATCCGACGGGCCCCGACAACCGCAAGATCACCGCGCCCAAATGGATTCGCACCCTGACGCCCGAGGGCATGGCCCTGGTCTATCCCCAGGCCGCGATGAAGGCCGGGGTCAACACCGGACTGGGCGTGGTCGCCTGCGTCGTCGACACCCAGGGCGCGCTGACCGATTGCCAGGTCCGGCGCGAGGACCCCGCCGGCCTGGACTTCGGCGCGGCGGCCATGGAGGCGGTCAAGCTGATGACCATGAATCCGTGGAGCAAGGAAGGCGAGCCGCTGGACGGCCTGCCCATCGTCCTGCCGATCCGCTTCAACTGGCAGCCCGACCCCGCGCCGCCGCCTGTGGCCGCCAAGCCCTAGCCGAAGCGGGCGTTGAGGTCGGGCAGCCCCTGGCTCGACGCCGCGTAGCCGGTGGTGTCGCCGTCGGCCAGATAGGTCCGGGTCGCGGCCAGCATCGCGCCGTAGGCCGCGCGGAACGGGCCGGTGGCCGAGCTGAGGCGGCGCACGCCCAGCTCCGCCAGGCGCTCGGCCGACGGCATGCCCGGGCGGCCCATGGCGTTGACCGGCAGGGCGATCCCGGCGGCCAGCTGGGCCAGCAGGTCCTCCTCGACCGGCATCGGCACGAAGATGCCGCTGGCCCCGGCGTTCTTGTAGAGCGCCGCGCGGCGCAGGGTCTCGGCCAGGGCCGCCTCGCCCTCCGCGAGGTTGGCCAGATAGACGTCGGTGCGGGCGTTGATGAACAGGTCCACCCCCGCGCCCTGGGCGGCAGCGCGGGCGGCGGCGATCTTGCGGGCGTGCAGGTCCGGATCGCGGCGGCCGTCCTCCAGGTTGATCCCCACCGCCCCGGCCCCGACCACCGCCTTGACGGTCTCGGACAGCTCGGCGAGGTCGTCGGTGTAGCCGCCCTCGATGTCGGCGGTCAGCGGGACCTTGATGACCCGGGCGGCGCCGGCGATCACGTCGATCAGGGTCGCGACCGGCAGGGCGTCGCCGTCGGCGTAGCCCCGGCCCCAGGCCACGGCGGCGCTGGAGGTGGCCACGGCCTTGGCCCCGGCGTCCTCCATCAGGGCGGCGCTGGCCGCGTCCCAGGCGTTGGGCAGGACCAGCACGTCCGGTCCGGCGTGCAGGGCGTGGAACTGGTCGGCGGTCGTGGTCATGGCGGCGGCTCCGATGGCTCTGGCGGGCGGAGTATCGAGCAATCCAGCCCTAGTCGTCTCGCGGAAATCGGACCTTGATGACCCGCTGCTGACAGCCCGTGGCGACAGGCGCCCGCTGGCGGGGCGGACGCCGAAATATGGCCGACGCGTCGTAATGCCGCCTTGGCGAAGTCCCATTGGCTGGCCTAGAGGCAAGAGGTTCGCCAGGGCCGCAAAAAACGGGAACCTCCCCCTCTCCCGGGCTTTGGTTTGGACGACCCGAAACACAGGAAGACCCTGGCCCATGGTTTCATGGAAGAAGATCCGCGTCGGTACGGCGCTTTTCGCCGCCACCCTGACCACCGCCGGCGTGCTGGCCGTGGCTCCCGTGCACCACGTCGCGCCGACCGCCGGCCCGACCAGCGAGCCGGTGAAGCTGACTCCTCCCCTGATGCCCGCCGAGGCCGGCAAACCCCTGCCGAAAACCATCCTGACCTAAGGAGAGGGCGAGGCCCGTTCTCCGGGCCCTCTCGTTTTCGGAGCATTTGGGCGCTATGGAGCGCCCATGCCGTTCACCGCCACCGTCCTGACCATGTTCCCCGAGGCCTTTCCCGGCCCGCTCGGCGTCTCGCTGATCGGTACGGCGTGGAAGGAGCAGGACCTGTGGCGATTGGAAACACTGGACATTCGGGGGTTTTCCAAGGATAAGCGCGGCTTCCTCGACGACACCCCCGCGGGTGGAGGCGTGGGAGCCGTACTCAAAGCGGACGTCATCGCCGCCGCGCTGGACAGCGTGGACCTCGGCGGGCGGCCGCTTTTGTACATGAGCGCCCGGGGTCGGCCCCTGACCCAGGCGCGCGTCAAGGAATGGGCCAAGGCGCCGGGCGTCATCGTCCTGTGCGGCCGTTTCGAGGGGGTGGACCAGCGGGTGCTCGACGCCCGGGGGTTCGAGGAGGTCTCGGTCGGAGACGCTGTTCTTGCCGGTGGCGAGGCAGCGGCGATGGTCGTGATCGAGGCGTGCGTTCGATTGGCTCCAGGGGTTCTGGGCAATTTCGAGAGCACGCAGGAAGAGAGCTTCGAGGACGGCCTCCTCGAGCATCCGCAGTACACGCGACCGCGGACGTTCGAAGGCTTGGACATCCCCGAGGTGCTGCTGTCGGGCGACCACAAGAAGGTGGCCCAGTGGCGGCGCAATATGCGTGAAGAGACCACCCGCGAGCGGCGTCCAGACCTCTGGGAAGCGCATCTCGCCAATCAACAGGCAAAAGGCGACCCGAAAACGGGTAAGCCCAAAGGAGACTAGACCATGGCTAAGAACATCATCGCCGAACTCGAGCAGGAAGAAGCCGCCCGTCTGCTGGCGGCCCGCGCGATCCCGGACTTCGAGCCCGGCGACACCCTGCGCGTCAACGTGCGCATCAAGGAAGGCGAGCGCGAGCGCGTCCAGGCCTACGAGGGCGTCTGCATCGCCCGCGCCGGCGGCGGCGTGCACGAGAGCTTCACCGTCCGCAAGATTTCGTTCGGCGAAGGCGTGGAGCGTCTGTTCCCGCTGCTGTCGCCGAGCATCGAAAGCATCGAAGTCAAGCGTCGCGGCGTCGTCCGTCGCGCCAAGCTGTACTACCTGCGCGACCGTCGCGGTAAGTCGGCCCGCATCGCCGAGCGTTCGAACGTCCGCAAGGTGGAAGCCGCCGACGCCGAATAAGGCTCGCGATCTTCGAGACGAACGAGGCCCCGGCGGAGACGCCGGGGCCTTTTTCTTTGGCCGTTTTCGAGCGCCGTTTTCCCTGACCGCCCAAGGGATTCTAAGGCTAAGCTATTGCGCAACCATACGAATATATTGACAAAACGCCGTTCTTTAGTGTTTGGTAAATGCACCCCCACCGCTTTGCGACGGGCTTATAGACCGCCCCCTTGCTAGGGAGTGGCCCTCTTCGGAAACGGCGTCATGGCCACCGAAGGAAATGCGATATGAGGGCGCGCCGAAAACAGATGGCGCGCCCTCTTTGCGTCTGGGGGCATGCCCTTGAGGATTGGGGGACATGCCCTCGCGGCGTGTCCCCATCGGCATCCACCGATCCAGGACCTTGGGACACGCCGCAAGGGCGTGTCCCCGTCACCTGACCGTCACGCGGCGTTGAGGCGGCCGCCGCTTGGGCGCGGGCCCGGTCTGCCGGGCGTCGCGGCGATCGCGCATCCGCTGCAGCCGCTTGCGCACCCGCTCGTCGCGCAGCACGGCGGCCGGCACGTCGGTCAGCATCCTCAGGCCGGCGATCGGCGAGACGTTGCGCACGTCGCGCCGGGCCTGGGCCAGCACCTCGCCGACCATGACCCGGCTGTCGATCTCGCCCGCCTCCTTGACCATGGCCAGACGGTGCAGGGCGTAGAGGCCCAGGATCGCGGCGATCAGGAAATAGAAGTCCCAGTTCGACACCCGCAGCGGCATCAGGGTCAGCACGTCGCCGGGACTGGTCCAGCGGACCAGGATCTCCAGCCGGCGGGCCGCGAAGAAGTCGGCGAACACCCCGCCCAGCAGCGGCGCCAGGCCCGCCGCCGCCGAGCTGATCAGGGCGTTGGCGGCGATATAGGCCGTGGCCGAGCCGCGCGGCGACAGCTTCAGGGCGATGTTGCCCGACGACAGGGTCACCCCGGCCGTCGCCAGGCCCATCAGGGCGTGCAGGCCCACCAGATAGGCCATCACCCAGAACCGATCCTGGATCTGCGAGGCCCCGACCATGGCCGCGATGCAGACGATGAACAGCGGGGCGGCGACGGCCAGCACCGACTTGTTGGCGAAGCGGTCCGACAGCAGGCCCCACGAGCGCAGGGCCAGGACGTTGGTCGCCTGACTGACCACGCTGAGCACCACCACGAAGGTGACCGACAGGCCCAGCTGCTTGACGAAGAACACCGTGAAGAACGGCGTGGCCAGGTTCACCGCGAACTGCCAGCTGGCCAGGAAGGCGATCAGCCGCCGGAAGTTCACGTCCTTCAGCGGCGCGCGCAGCAGGGGCAGCAGCTTCACCCGCTCGGCCGGGGCGGGCATCTGCGGCTCGGGCGTCAGGGCCAGCTCGCGGCAGCTGAGCAGGCCCGCCAGGAAGGCCGCGCCGTAGAGGCCGGCGAACACGAAGGGCCGCAGGACCGAACCCTCCGGCGCGCGGTCCAGGGCCACGGCGGCGGCGAGGCTGGCGACCAGGCCGACGAGGGTGGCGTTGATCGTCCGCTTGGCGAAGATCTGGCCCATCCGCTGCTCGGGCGCCAGGTCGCGCACCCAGGCGTTCCAGGCGCAGCCGCCGAAGGTGGCGATCCCGCAGTAGAAGACCTGGGCCGCCACCAGCCCCGCCAGGGCCAGCTTGCCGCCGCCGGTCAGGGCCAGCAGCGCCATGCCGACCAGGGCGCAGCGGCTGATCAGGCTGGCCAGCACCGAGATCCGCTTGCGGGTCCGCAGCCCCTCGACCATCAGCACGCCGGGCAGCTGCAGCAGCTGGACCCAGAAGGTGATCGCCGCCAGCAGGCCGATGGTGGTGTTGGACGCGCCCAGCTGCAGGGCGAAGGCGGTCAGGATGACGCCGCTGGTCACCGCCGTGACGGCGTTGGACCAGCCCGCCTCCCGGACCAGATGTCGCAGGCCGCGCTCGCGGTCCTCGTCGCTCAGGCTGGGCGTAGGGGCAAGAAACATGCGCAGCAAGGCCTCTGCATAGCTCCGCCGAGGCAAGTTTCACTTGGCTTGCCGCCGCCGGGCGTGAATTTTGGCGTTTCCTCGCTTTACGCGCCCGTCCTCAGGGCCTAGATGCCCGGGTATCATGACCCGCGCACCGAAGACCCTCTACGACAAGATCTGGGACGCTCACGTCGTCAACGAACAGGACGGCGAAGCGATCCTCTATATCGACCTGCACCTCATCCACGAGGTGACCACGCCGCAGGCCTTCGCCGGCCTTCGCGCGGCCGGCCGCAAGGTGCGCCGGCCCGACCGCACGCTCGCCGTGGCCGACCACAACATCCCGACCGAGGGCCAGGCCAAGGGCGTCGACGCCGTGGCCGACGACGAGGCGCGCCTGCAGCTCAAGACCCTGGCCCGCAACGTCGAGGACAACGGCATCGAGTTCTTCCCGATGGGCGACATCCGCAACGGGATCGTCCACGTGGTCGGCCCCGAGCAGGGCCGCACCCAGCCGGGCATGACCATCGTCTGCGGCGACAGCCACACCTCCACCCACGGCGCCTTCGGGGCTCTGGCCCACGGCATCGGCACGTCCGAGGTCGAGCACGTCCTGGCCACCCAGACCCTGCGCCAGGAGAAGGCCAGGAACATGCTGGTCCGCGTCGACGGCCAGCTGGGCCCCGGCGTCACCGCCAAGGACGTGGCCCTGGCCGTGATCGGCGAGATCGGCACGGCCGGCGGCACCGGCTACGTCATCGAGTTCGCCGGGCCGGTGGTCCGCGACCTGTCGATGGAAGGCCGCATGACCCTGTGCAACCTGACCATCGAGGGCGGCGCCAAGGCCGGCCTGGTGGCGCCGGACGACAAGACCTTCGCCTACATCCAGGGCAAGCCCTCGGCGCCGAAGGGCGCGGCCTGGGACATGGCCCTGGCCTACTGGAAGGGCTTCGTCAGCGACGAGGACGCCAAGTTCGACCGCACCGTGGTCATCGACGGCTCGGCCCTGGTCCCGATGGTCACCTGGGGCACCAGCCCCGAGGACGTCATCCCGGTGACCGGCAACGTGCCCGACCCGGAAAGCTTCGCCACCCCGGACAAGCGCGCCGCCGCCCACCGGGCCCTCGACTACATGGGCCTGAAGGCCGGCCAGCCGATCAGCGAGGCCCGCATCGACCGGGTGTTCATCGGCTCGTGCACCAACAGCCGCATCGAGGACATGCGCGCGGCCGCCGCCGTGGTGCAGGAAGCCTTCCTGCACGGCCGCCTGGTGGCCGAGCACGTCAAGGCCATGGTCGTGCCGGGCTCGGGCCTGGTGAAGGAACAGGCCGAGGCCGAGGGGCTGGACGCCATCTTCAAGGCCGCCGGCTTCGACTGGCGCGAACCGGGCTGCTCGATGTGCCTGGCCATGAACCCCGACAAGCTGGCCCCACAGGAGCGCTGCGCCTCGACCAGCAACCGCAACTTCGAGGGCCGCCAGGGCCGCGCCGGCCGCACCCATCTGGTCTCGCCGGCCATGGCGGCGGCGGCGGCGATCGCCGGTCATCTGACCGACGTGCGCGCCCTGTTCGAGGAGACGAACTGATGCAGGCCTTCACCCGTCTCGACGGCCGCGCCGCCCCCCTGTCGCTGGCCAATATCGACACCGACCAGATCATCCCCAAGCAGTTCCTCAAGACCGTGGAGCGCGAGGGGCTGGCCAAGGGCCTGTTCTACGACTTCCGCTTCGACGGCGACGGGAACGAGATCGCCGACTTCGTGCTGAACCGGCCGGAGTACAAGGGCTCGTCCGTGCTGATCGCCGGCGACAACTTCGGCTGCGGCAGCTCGCGCGAGCACGCCCCCTGGGCGCTGATGGACTTCGGGATCCTGTGCGTGATCTCGACCAGCTTCGCCGACATCTTCAACAACAACTGCTTCAACAACGGCCTGCTGCCGGTGGTGCTGAAGCCCGAGGAAGTCGCCCAGCTGATGGACGAGGCCAAGGGCGGCAACCACATGGTCAGCGTCGACCTGGCGGCCCAGACCGTGGTCTCGCCCTCGGGCAAGAGCTTCCATTTCGACATCGATCCCGTCCGCAAGGACAAGATGCTCAAGGGCCTGGACGCCATCGGCGAGACCCTGCAGCACGCGACCGACATCGACCTGTTCGAGAGCAAGCGGGCGCTGGACCGGCCCTGGCTGGAAGCCTGATGCCCAAGTCCGGCACGATCATCCTGGCCGGCACGATCCGCGTCGCGCCCGAGCGCCTGGTCGAGCTGCGCCCGCACCTGAAGGCCCAGGTCGAGGGCAGCCGGGCCGAGCCCGGGTGCCTGGACTACGCCCTGACCGAGGACCCGCTCGATCCGGGCCTGATCCGGGTCTACGAACACTTCGTCGACGAGGCGGCCCTGGCCTTCCACCGCGCCGCCCCGCACATGGCCGCCTGGCGCGCCTGCTGGCCCGAACTGGGCGTGGGCGAGCGCCGCATGTCGTCGTTCGACGTCTCAGACTACCGCGAAATCTGATCTAGAGAGCCTTCCACCATGTCCACGCTCCTGCTCCTGCCCGGCGACGGGATCGGCCCCGAGGTCTGCGCCCAGGTGCGCCGGGTGGCCGCCGTCCTCACGCCCGACCTGAACGTCGAGGAGCGGATCTATGGCGGCGCCAGCTACGACGCCCACGGCACGCCGCTGACCGACGAGGTCCGCGACGCGGCCCTGGCCAGCGACGCGGTGCTGATGGGCGCGGTCGGCGGTCCGCAGTGGGCGAACGCTCCCCGCCACCTGCGCCCGGAAGCCGGCCTGCTGAACCTGCGCAAGGCCATGGACGTCTACGCCAACCTGCGCCCCGCCTACTGCTTCGCGGCCCTGGCCGGCGCGTCCAGCCTGAAGACCGAGCTGGTCTCGGGCCTGGACGTGATGTTCGTGCGCGAACTGGTCGGCGGCGTCTATTTCGGCCAGCCGCGCGGCGTCGAGACCCTGCCGGACGGCCAGAAGCGCGGCTTCGACACCGCCGTCTACACCACCAGCGAGATCGAGCGCGTCGGCCGCGTGGCCTTCGAGCTGGCCCGCGGCCGCACCAACAAGGTCCACTCGGCCGAAAAGTCGAACGTCATGGAGTCGGGCCTGCTGTGGAAGCAGGTGATCACCGAGCTGCACGCCCGCGAATATCCGGACGTCCAGCTGGAGCACATCCTGGCCGACAACTGCGCCATGCAGCTGGTCCGCGCGCCCAAGCAGTTCGACGTCATCGTCACCGACAACCTGTTCGGCGACATCCTGTCGGACGCGGCGGCCATGCTGACCGGCTCGCTGGGCATGCTGCCCTCGGCGGCGATCGGCGATCCGGACAAGCCGGGCCTCTACGAGCCGATCCACGGCTCGGCCCCCGACATCGCCGGCAAGGGCGTGGCCAACCCCCTGGCCGCCATCCTGTCGTTCGAGATGGCCCTGCGCTGGTCGCTCAAGCGCCCCGAGGCCGCCGCCGCCCTGCTGGCGGCGGTCAAGGCGGCCCTGGACGGCGGGGCCCGCACCCGCGACCTGGGCGGCGAGCTGTCGACGGCCCAGATGGGCGATGCGGTGCTGGCCAAGCTCTAGCGGCGAACACTTGCCCCCTACGGACCGCTACACGGTCGTCTTCCCCCACAGGGGGAAGAGCCCCGCCGCCGACGTCGCGTTTTAGGCTCCGCCCCCTCTGGGGGCGGACAGACCGCGTAGCGGTCAGGTGGGGGCAAGTGCGAGCCTTCACGAACCGAGCAAGCGCCCCTACCCTCCTCCCAACGAGAAAAGGGAGGAGCGGGCATGATCCCGGGCCTGATGCAGACCGCGCCGCTGCTGATCAGCGGCATCGTGACCTACGCCGCCCAAGCCCACGGCGGGCGCGAGATCGTCTCCAAGCTGATCGACGAGCCCAACTGGCGCTACGACTATGCGGGCCTCCTCCGCCGCTCGGCCCAGCTGGCCCACGCCCTGGCCCGCCTGGGCGTGGGGCCCGGCGACCGGGTCACCTCCCTGGCCTGGAACACCCACCGGCACCTGGAACTGTTCTACGCCGTCCCCGGGATCGGCGCGGTGCTGCACACGGCCAATCCGCGCCTGTTCGACGAGCAGATCGTCTACACGATCAACCACGCCGAAAGCGCGGTGCTGGCCTATGACCGGAACTTCGCCGAGTTGGTCGACCGGATCGCCCCGCAGCTGACCACGGTGAAGACCTTCGTCATGCTGTCGAGCCCGGAGCGAACGATCCCCGGCCGGGTCGGCGCCCTGTCCTGCGAGGCCCTGATCGCCGACGAGCCCGCGACGATCGACTGGCCGAGCTTCGACGAGAACGCCGGCGCCTTCCTCTGCTACACCTCGGGCACGACGGGCGATCCCAAGGGGGTGCTCTATTCGCATCGCGCCGTGGTGCTGCACGCCATGGCGGGCGGCCTGAACAGCGCGTTCGGCTTCACCGCCTTCGACGTGGTGATGCCCTGCTCCAGCCTCTACCACGCCACCGCCTGGGGCGTGCCGTTCAGCGCCCCGATCTGCGGGACCAAGCTGGTCCTGCCCGGCGACAAGATGGACGGCGCTGCGCTGCACGACCTGATCCAGGGCGAGGGCGTCACCTTCACCGGCGGGGTGCCGACCATCTGGACGATGTACCTGGACTGGCTGGAGAAGACCGGCCAGCGGCCGGACACCCTCAAGCGGGTGGTGATCGGCGGCAGCGCCGTGCCGCGCGCCATGGCCGAGACCTTCAAGACCCAGTACGGCGTCGACGTGCTGCAGATCTGGGGCATGACCGAGACCTGCCCGATCGGCGTGGTCGCCACCCCCACCCCGTCCCTGGCCGCCCTGGGTGAGGACGCCATGAACGACGCCATCTGGACCCGCCAGGGCCGGCTGCAGTTCGGCATCGAGCTGCGGGTCGAGACCGACGACGGCCAGGCCGCCCCGCGCGACGGCGAGACGTCGGGCGCCCTGAAGGTGCGCGGCCCCTGGGTGGTGCGGCGCTACTTCCGCAAGGACCAGGACGCGGCCCAGGCCGACGGCTGGTTCGACACCGGCGACATCGCCACCCTGGACGAGCACGGCTTCATGCGCATCACCGACCGCCAGAAGGACGTCATCAAGTCGGGCGGCGAATGGATCAGCTCGATCGACCTGGAGAACATCGCCGCCGGCTGTCCGGGCGTGAAGATCGCCGCCGTGATCGGCGTCCCTCATCCCAAGTGGGAAGAGCGGCCGCTGCTGGTGATCGAGGCGCACGACGGCGCGTCGGTGGGCAAGGCCGAGGTGCTGGACTATCTGGCGCCGAGGATCGTGAAGTGGTGGACCCCGGACGACGTGGTCTTCGCCCCGGTGCCGCTGACCGCGACGGGCAAGATCGACAAGAAGGTCCTGCGGGAGGCGTGGCGGAGGCATTTGATGGGCTAGAGCGGCGAACACTTGCCCCCTACGGACCGCTTCGCGGTCGTCTTCCCCCACAGGGGGAAGAGCGCTCCGCCCCCTACGGGGGCGGACAGGCGGCGAAGCCGCCAGGTTGGTGGGTGCGCCGCAGCCTCTAAGCCAGCGTCCGCACCTTCGGCTCCCGATCCCAGAACCGCTTGGCGGCTGCGGCGATGAAGTCGGCACCCAGGCCCACGACGCCCTCGTCCGGCTCCACGCCCGCCTTGTCCAGCAGCGGCCTGGCGGCGTCCGTCGCGCCGATGGCCTTGAGATGCCCGAAGGCGTCCATGACGAACTGCACGGCGGCGGCTTCCTTGAGCAGGGCCGTGCAGCCGGTGTCGGACAGCACCAGGGCGACGGCGTCCACCGTCACCGAGGGCGTGCCCGCCAGCTGGCCGTCGGCCGGGATCAGCGTCCCGTCCGCGCCCTTGGCCCCGCCGATCTTCGGCGCGATGACCTTGGCGACCGCACCCGCCTTCCTGATCGCCGCCTTCAGCTTGTCGACCGCCGCGCCGTCGGAACCGTCGGCGATCAGGACGCCGATCACGTGGCCCTTGATGTCCTGGGGCGCGCGCGGGCCGTTGACGATCCGCAGGGCCGGCGACGGGTCCAGGTCCTGCACCGCCACGGCCGACTTCGAGGCCTTGGGCACGGGCATGTTCAGGCCCGCCCCCACGCGCTTGGCCAGGTCCGGATCGACATTGACCAGGTTGCCCATCATCCGGGTCCGCACCGCCTCGATGCCCACCTTCGACAGCTCGAACACCAGGGCCGAGGCCAGGTGGGCCTGTTCGGCGGGGTCCAGCGACCGGAAGAACAGCCGCGCCTGGCTGTAGTGGTCGGCGAAGCTCTCGGGCCGGATCCGCAGCTTGTCGCCCTGCTCGTTGTCGCCGTCGGCCGCCCCGAAGGTCTTGAAGCCGGTCACCGGGCATTCGCGCGGGCCGCCGATCTCGCCGGCCGTCTCGGCCAGGCTGTTGGGCTCGTAGTTGGCGCGGCCCTTGGGCTGCAGCATCTGCATCTGCCCGTCGCGCTGGAAGTTCATCACCGGGCACTTGGGCGCGTTGATCGGGATCTGGTGGAAGTTGGCCGTGCCCAGCCGGCTCTTCTGGGTGTCGAGGTAGCTGAACAGCCGCCCCTGCAGCAGGGGGTCGTTGGTGAAGTCGACGCCCGGCACGATGTTGCCCGGGCAATAGGCCACCTGCTCGGTCTCGGCGAAGAAGTTGTCCGGCCAGCGGTCCAGCACCATTCGGCCGACGATGCGCACCGGCAGAACCTCCTCGGGGATGATCTTGGTCGGGTCCAGCACGTCGAAAGGCAGGCTGTCGGCGAAGGCCTGGTCGAAGGTCTGCAGGCCCAGCTCCCATTCGGGGAAGTCGCCGCGCTGGATCGCCTCGAACAGGTCGCGGCGCTGGAAGTCCGGATCGGCGCCGGCCAGCTTCACCGCCTCGTCCCAGATCGTCGAGGCCACGCCCTGCTTGGGCTTCCAGTGGAACTTGACGAAGGTCGACTTGCCGGCCGCGTTGACCAGTCGGAAGGTGTGGACGCCGAAACCCTCCATCGTGCGCAGCGAGCGCGGGATGGTCCGGTCGCTCATGGCCCACATGATCATGTGGGTGCTCTCGGGCATCAGGCTGATGAAGTCCCAGAAGGTGTCGTGGGCGCTGGCGGCCTGCGGGTAGCCGCGATCGGCCTCCATCTTCACCGAATGGACCAGGTCCGGGAACTTCATGGCGTCCTGGATGAAGAACACCGGGATGTTGTTGCCCACCAGGTCCCAGTTACCTTCCTGGGTGTAGAACTTCACGGCGAAGCCGCGCACGTCGCGCGGGGTGTCGACGCTGCCCGCGCCGCCGGCCACGGTCGAAAAGCGGGTGAAGACCGGGGTCTTCTCGCCGGCCCGCTGGAAGAGGTCGGCCTTGGTCAGGTCGGCCAGCGACTCGTAGAGCTCAAAGAAGCCGTGGGCGGCCGAGCCGCGGGCGTGGACGATCCGCTCGGGGATCCGTTCGTGGTCGAAGTGGAAGATCTTCTCGCGAAGGACGAAGTCCTCCAGCAGCACCGGCCCGCGCTCGCCGCTCTTCAGCTGGTTCTGGTTGTCGGAGACCCGGATGCCCTGGTTGGTGGTCAGGTGGCCCTCGGGGCTGTGGGGGCCCTTTTCCGGCACGTGCTGATGGGTCTCGCCGCCGGCGCCCACCTCGGTCTTGAAGTCCTGCTGATCGGCCATGGCCCGTCTTCCCTGGATGCGACGGGGATGACGCCCAGCCCCGCGTTGGCAACGGGAACGCCTCGGCGGTCGAAAGGGCGCAAGCGGGGCCGGAGTTTAATCCTCCGCCTGGAATTTTAGCCGCCAGCTCTCCGACACCAGTCCCTGGCCGAAGCCGTCATAGGGCCAGCTGTCCTCCAGCACGAACCCGTGGCGGGCGTAGAGCCGCCGGGCGGGCAGCAGGTTGCTCTGGGTCCAGAGGATGATCTCGGCGTAGCCCGCCGTCCGGGCGTAGCTCAGGCATTCGCGGATCAGGGTCTCGCCGACGCCCAGGCCCCGCGCCGACGGCTCGACCAGCAGCAGGCGCAGGCGGCCGACCGTGTCGCTCTCGCGGGCCAGCATGATAGAGCCGACCGAGCGGCCCGCATGCTCGGCGATCCAGCAGGCCTCGCGGGCCGGGTCGAAGGTCTTGACGTAGTCGGACACCACCCCGGCCACCACGCCCTCGAACCGGGCGTCCCAGCCCTGTTCCTCCGCGTACAGAAGACCGTGCCGCTGGACGATCCAGCCGAAGTCGCCGGGTCGCGGGGCGCGCAGGCTGATCATGACTCCAGCAGGGCCTTGAGCCTGGCCAGGTCGGCGGAGACCATCCCCTGGTCGCGCGCGAAGGTGGCGTCGTCCATGCCGGGGACGCGGAACAGGGTCAGGGTCACCTCGGCCCCGTCGCCGTTGGCCACCACCCGCAGCGGGATGCTGATCTCGGTCCCGTCCGCCAGGGTCACCCAGTGGTCCAGGACGCCGTAGGGGTTCTGCGGCGAGAACCGCACGTGGACGTCGCCGTCGGGGCCGTGGGCCACCCAGCGGTCGCCGTCGCGGGTCAGGCCCGCGCCCAGGCCGGCGGCCCATTGCGGGAAGCTCTCGGGCCGATGGGCGAAGGCGTAGACCTCGGCGGCCGGGCGCGCGATCGACACAGTCATCGGACGGGCTTCGAACAGGGTGGTCATGCCAGGTCTCCTACCGCGCCTCCCCGGTACGATCATCGCCCGGCCGTCGAAAGGCCGTCAACCGGACCTCAGAACCCCACGCAGGCCGGCTGGGTGACCACCATCACGCCCTCCTGCGAGAACCGCCGCACATAGGCCGCGCGCACGGCCTCGATCCGGTCTTCGCCGCCGGTGCGGCCGGGCAGGGCCAGCATGACGATCTTCGACGGCTCGCGCACGATCGGGCCGGCGTTCGAGCGCCACTGGCCGGCGGCGTCCAGCACGGTCAGGCCGTCGGGGAATCGCGGGGTCAGCTCCTCGTCGACGAAGCGGGCGAAGTCGACCTCGGAGACGCCGACCTGGTCGCCGATCTTGCGGCCGAAGCCCAGCTGGACCAGGCGGCCGGGGCTCTGGCCGACCGGACACGTCGGGGCGGGCGCCAGGCTGGCGCAGCTGGAGAGAAGCGTCGCGCCGACCGCCAGGGTCAGGAGCGCGACCCGGCCCATCAGCCGCCCACCGCCAGGTCGTCGGCGTGGATCATCGGGCCTTCGGTGAAGCCCAGCTCGGCCTCGATGGCGTCGCTGCGCAGGCCGGCGATCTTGTGGGCGTCGGCGCTGTCGTAGCGGACCAGGCCCCGGGCCACCTCGCGGCCGGTCTCGTCGCGGACGCGCACGGCGTCGCCCTTGTCGAACGGCCCCTCGACGGCGCGGACCCCGGCGGCCAGCAGGCTCTTGCCGCTGGCCAGGGCGACCGCGGCGCCGGCGTCGACGGTCAGCCACCCCTGGGGGGCCAGCGAGCCGGCGATCCAGGCCTTGTAGGCGGCGGCGGGCGAAGCGCCGGCTTCGATCACCGTGGCCAGGGCCCCGTCCTCGATGGCCTGCAGCGGCGCGGGGCGCGAGCCCAGGGTGATCAGGGTGGCGCAGCCGGCGGCCCGGGCGATGCGGGCGGCGGCGATCTTGGTGGCCATGCCGCCGGTGCCGACCCCGGCCGAGGCGTTGGCCCCCTCGGCCATGGCGGCGATCTCCGGCGTGATCTCGGCGACCCGTTCGATGTGGGTGGCCGAGGGATCACGGCGCGGGTCGGCGGTGTAGAGGCCGTCGATGTCGGACAACAGCACCAGCAGGTCGGCGCCGACCATCTGGGCCACGCGGGCGGCCAGGCGGTCGTTGTCGCCGTAGCGGATCTCCTCGGTCACCACCGTGTCGTTCTCGTTGACCACGGGCACGACGTTCAGGGCGATCAGGGTCTCGGCCGTGGCGCGGGCGTTCAGCCAGCGGCGGCGCACCTCGGTGTCGTCGCGGGTCAGCAGGATCTGGGCGGCGCCGACGCCGTGCGGCTCCAGCGCCTCCTCCCAGGCCCGCATCAGCACCGACTGGCCGGCGGCGGCGGCGGCCTGCTTCTCGGGCAGGGTCAGGGACTTGCGGCCGGTCAGGCCCAGGCGCCTGCGGCCCAGGGCCACGGCCCCGGACGACACCACCACCACCTGCTGCCCTCGGGCCCGCAGCCGGGCGACGTCGGCGCAGAAGGCGTCCAGCCAGGCGCGATCCGCCGCGCCGGTGGCGGCGTCGACCAGCAGGGCCGAGCCGACCTTGAAGACGATGCGCTTGGCGCGGCTGAGCGCTCCCCCCGACGCCGACATCAGGGCTTCCAGCCCCCGGGGGTCTCCTCGATGTGGTCCTCGTCGTCCTCGATCTCCTCGATCGCGTCGCCGCGACGGATGCGCACCTGGGTGTAGGCGGCGCGCAGGAGCTCGGTGACGCCTTCGCCGGAGACGCCGGAGACCAGCATCGGCTTGATCCCCGCCACGGCCTCGAGCTCGGCGGCCTTGGCCGCGCGGGTCTCGTCGTCCAGGGCGTCGACCTTGTTCAGGGCCAGGATCTCGGACTTGTCGGCCAGCTCGTCGCCATAGGCTTCCAGCTCGCCGCGGATCGTGGTCCAGGCGCCGGCGATGTCGTCCTGGGTGGCGTCCACCAGGTGGATCAGCACCGCCGAGCGCTCGACGTGGCCCAGGAACCGGGTGCCCAGGCCCGCGCCCTCGCTGGCGCCCTCGATCAGGCCGGGGATGTCGGCCATGACGAAGCGCTCGCTGGTCGACAGGTCGACCATGCCCAGGTTCGGGGTCAGGGTGGTGAACGGATAGTCGGCGATCTTCGGCTTGGCGGCGCTGGCGGCGGCCAGGAAGGTCGACTTGCCGGCGTTGGGCAGGCCGACCAGGCCGACGTCGGCGATCAGCTTCAGCCGCAGCCAGACCCACAGCTCCTCGCCCTCCTGGCCGGGATTGGCGTACTTGGGGGCCTGGTTGACCGGGCCCTTGAAGTGCAGGTTGCCCCAGCCGCCGTTGCCGCCCTTGGCCAGGCGCAGGGTCATGCCGGCGGTGTCGAGGTCGGCGATCAGGGTCTCCTTGTCCTCCTCCAGCACCTGGGTGCCGACGGGGACCTTCAGGATCACGTCCTCGCCCGCCGCGCCGTGGCGCTGGCGGCCCATGCCGTGCACGCCCGTGCCGGCCTTGAAGTGTTGCTGGTAGCGGTAGTCGATCAGGGTGTTGAGGCCCTCGACCGCCTCGATCCAAACATCGCCGCCTCGGCCGCCGTCCCCGCCGTCGGGGCCGCCGTATTCGATGTACTTCTCGCGTCGGAACGAGACCGCGCCGCCGCCGCCGTTTCCGGAGCGGACATAGATTTTGCACTGGTCCAAGAATTTCATGAGCGTCTTTTGTCGTAAGGCGGCGTGTCCGTCGAGCCGAAACCGGTCTACGGCAAAGCCTCGCCGCGTTCAGGCTCGGTCTTTTGTCGTCTAGGCGACACTTTGACGCGTCGAACCGCGTTCGTCATCGTGACGAAATGTTAAAAGAGATCATGCGACAAACGACCTCATGAGGAAGCCGACAGGACCATTGCGCGGGGAGGGCTGGCGTTGACGACGACAATTACTGACGCCGATTTTGCGCATGATCTGCAGGATCTGACGCTGCCGACCCTGTGTCGGAAGTACACCCACGAGGCGTCGCTGCATCGGAACATGCTGATGAGCCGGGGCACGGGCCTGGCGCCCGAATGGCGCGACTTCCGCGCCTTCCTGACCGCCATCGGCCGCCGCCCCACCGAAGAGCACGACTTCGTCCTGCTCAATCGCCACGAACGCACCTACGGCCCCGGACGGGCCCGCTGGATGACGCCCGACGAACAGGCCGTCCACGAGGAAGAGTTCGACCGCCAGCAGGCCGCCAAGAGCCGCGAAACCCATCAGCTGATGCACCAGGCCGCGGCGATGAAGCGCGCCAGCGCGCCCAACGCCGCCAACTTCGGCCAGTGGACCCCGATGGCCGGCCGCCAGGTCTCCTATACCGAGGTGGCCAAGCGCCTGGCGATCCCGATCGGCGCCCTGAACAAGACCATGGCCGACGGCCGCACGGCCGACGAACTGGTCAAGCGCTCGGGCTCGGCCCAGGAGCTGATCAATCCGGACCTGCAGTGGCTGCCGCCGGACCCGACCCGCAAGGCCAACTTCTTCGAGGCCTTCCGCATCTGGCACATGCAGGTGCAGCCGCAGTTCGCCCGCGCCGCGACGCCGACCTTCCTGTTCCTGTTCATCGCCCTGCCCGTGATGCGGGAATGCCGCGACGAACTGATGGCCCTGAACCTCTGGAACCCGCTGGGCCAGCGGGCCATGAACGCGCGCGACGGCCACGTGGCGTGGAAGAAGTACTGCGAGTTCATGCCCCGGGCGCAGGTGGCGATGATGGAGATCCCCATCTACGCGACCTACTCGCTGCTCAGCGACCTGGACGCCCTGTGCGAACGGATCATCGTCGCCGAGAAGCGCTTCCGCGAAGGCCCGCAGAAGACCATCGCCACGCACCGCGCGGCCTAGACCTCTAGGCCAGCCACACCATCATCCGGGTGTCCACCGGCTCGCCGCGGGCGACCGAGGGCTTGGTCTCGACCACGCCCGTGTACAGGAAGCCGGCCTTGACCAGCACCTGGCCCGACGCCGGGTTGTCGGCGAAGTGGCCCGCGACGACCACCTTCTTGCGCCAATCAGCCTTGGCCCAGGCCATGGCGCCCTGGACGGCTTCTGTCGCCAGACCGCGGCCCCAGTAGGGCCGGCCGATCCAGTAGCCGATCTCCAGGTGGCCGACGGGCGGGGTGAAGAAGCCCAGCACCCCGACCACGCCGGTGTCCTCCAGGTCGATCACGAAGGTGGCGTCCCTGCCCCGGTCCTGGACCTGGCAGCGGGCCACGAAGCCGTCGGCCTCGGCCTGGCTGTAGGGCCAGGGCATGCGGGTGGTCATCTTGGCGATCGCATAGTCGCCGCACAGCGCCGCGATCCGCGGCGCGTCGTCGGCTTCAGGAGCCCGCAGCGTCAGCCGCCGCGTCTCGATGATCGGACTCTTCTCGATCACGCACATGTCTTGGTTACGCACCTGGGCGCGCCTCCCGTTCTCGGTCCTTCTAGGTGGGGACCGTGACGCTCGGATTTCAGGCCTGGGGTCCTTTTGCGGCCAGGAAATTTCGAGCGCGGACAAAACAAAAGCGGGGAGCCCGGCGTCCGGACTCCCCGCTTAGGTTTCGTCTGTCCGGATCGTCTTTCTTCGAGGAAAGCGCGACCCGGATCTCTACGAGGTTCGCGCTATTCGGCGGCCTGGGCCACCGGAGCCACGTTCACGTAGGTCCGATTGTTGCGCTTGGTGACAAAGCCCACCGCACCTTCGACGAGCGCGAAGAGGGTATGGTCCTTGCCCATGCCCACGCCGGCGCCCGGCCAGAACTTGGTGCCGCGTTGACGGATGATGATGTTGCCGGCGGCGACCTTCTGGCCACCGAACTTCTTCACGCCAAGACGACGGCCAGCCGAGTCGCGACCGTTGCTGGACGAACCACCAGATTTCTTGTGAGCCATTGTGCTCTCCTGATCCTTAGAGGCGCAGCCGCTTAGGCTTCGCCGTCTTCCTTGGCGGCGGCCTTCTTAGGCGCGGCCTTCTTCTTCGGGGCGGCGGTCGGTTCGGCGTGCTCGACGACGACGGCTTCCACCTTGGCGGACGACTTCGAGGCCTTCTTGGCGACGGTCTCGACTTCAACCTTGGCCGGGGTGACCGGAGCCACGGCGGCGACGGCGGCGTCGCCCAGGCCGCGGGCGCGGGCGTTCAGGATGACCTTCGGGGTCAGGTCGACCGTGCCGTCCCACTTGCTGGTCTTGCCGGCGCCGGCGACCGAGGTCACGCGGATGACCGACTCGGTCTGGCGGTGACCGCGGGTGCGGCGATAGCCCTGACGGCGGATCTTCTTGAAGATCTTCACCTTCTCGCCCTTGCGGGTTTCGATCAGGGTGCCGGAGACGACAGCGCCGTCCACCGTGGGGGCGCCGACCGTCACGGCCTCGCCTTCGCCAAGCATCAGGACTTCGCCGAAAGCGACTTCCGAGCCCGGTTCACCGTCGAGCTTTTCGACAACCAGCAGATCGCCGGCTTGGACCCGGTACTGCTTGCCGCCGGTTTTGATCACCGCGTACATAGGTTAGCGCCTTAAGAAACGTGCGTTCGCAAAATGGGGAACGCCCGCTGGGAGACCCTGCGGGCGAGAGGGGCGCACTTATACCGGCGAAAGCCCCTGAGTCAACGGCGAACGGCGCCCTGACGCTTGACGAAATCCACGACGCAGCCCTAGCCGCGCCGAACGTCCGGCCCGCATGGAAGTGGAGAGGGGCGAAGCTTTGGAGGTCCCGCCCCTCCTCGCGCCTCGCGTACGGGGAATCAGGAGCCCCCGCCGGCGCGGTCCGATGCGCGGCTCCATGAAGAGAGCCTCTGGTATGTTACTTTATAACAGGCTATAGCCGCAGACGTGAACACGACCTTCTTCGCCTCCGTCGCCGCCACCGGGTTCGTCGTGGCCTTCCTGCATGCGGCCTTGCCCACGCACTGGCTGCCGTTCGTGCTGGTCGGCCGCGCCCAGAAATGGACGACGGGGCGGACCCTGGGCGTCACCCTGCTGGCGGGCCTGGGCCATGTGGGCCTGACCATCGTGCTGGGCCTGGCCGTGGTGGCCGCGGGCCTGGTGGCCCAGCCGCACCTGGGCGATTCCTTCCATTGGGTGGTCGGCGGGCTGATGGCGGCGCTGGGCGTCTTCTATCTGGTGAAGGGCCGGCACAAGCACGCGACCCTGGAGACCGGCCGCAAGTTCGCCTCCGACCGCGCCGCCATCACCGCCCTGGTGGTGCTGCTGACCCTGTCGCCGTGCGAGGCCTTCCTTCCTTACTATCTGGCGGGGATGGAGCACGGCGTGGCCGGCTTCCTGACCCTTTCGGCGGTGCTGCTGGCGGCCACCTCGGCCGGCATGCTGATCTTCACGGGCCTGAGCCTGGCCGGCTTCAACCGCCTGGGCCTGGCCCGGCTGGAACAGTACGAGGAGCTGATCCTGGGCGGCGCCCTGATCGTGATCGGCGCGGCGGTGGCGTTCCTCAAGACCTAGACTTCTTGATCCGCTCATCCCGGCGAACGCCGGGACCCGGATGGAACGGCTTTGAGGCGGGTTCCTTGAACGCGGCGCTCATCCCGTCAGATTCCCCGCTTTAGGATCTGGGTCCCGGCGTTCGCCGGGATGAGCGGAGTTTGGAGGTGCTTCCACCGAGGCCTCTTCACACCTAAATAGCGGCCATGACCGACACCACATCCAATTCCGGCAAGATCCCCGTCACCGTGCTGACCGGCTATCTCGGCGCCGGCAAGACCACGCTCCTCAACCGCATCCTCACCGAGGAGCACGGCAAGCGCTACGCCGTGATCGTCAACGAGTTCGGCGAGGTGGGCATCGACAACGACCTGGTGGTCGGCGCCGACGAGGAAGTGTTCGAGATGAACAACGGCTGCGTCTGCTGCACGGTGCGCGGCGACCTGATCCGTGTCCTCCAGGGCTTGATGAAACGGAAGGGCGGCTTCGACGCCATCGTGGTCGAGACCACGGGCCTGGCCGATCCGGGCCCGGTGGCCCAGACCTTCTTCGTCGACGACGACGTCAAGGCCCGCACCTATCTGGACTCGGTCACCGCCGTGGTCGACGCCAAGCACATCCTGCTGCGGCTTTCCGATTCCAAGGAAGCGGTCGAGCAGATCGCCTTCGCCGACCAGATCGTGCTGAACAAGACCGACCTGGTCTCGGAAGACGACCTGCGCCACGTCGAGGCCCGTATCAAGCGCATCAACCCGCTGGCCCCGATCCACCGCGCCCAGCGCTCGAACGTCCCGCTCGAGACCATCATCGGCAAGCACAGCTTCGACCTGGAGCGGATCACCGAGCTGGAGCCGGAGTTCCTGAACCCGGCCCATGGCGAGGACGGCCACGTCCACGACGAGCACTGCGGCCATGATCACCATCACCACGACCATGATCATGACCACCACGGTCACGACCACCATCACCACCACGACCACAAGAGCGACATCCACGACGACGGCGTGAAGGGCATATCCCTGACGCTGGACAAGCCGGTGGATGGCCAGAAGATCACCGCCTGGCTCAACGACCTGCTGGCCCGCCGCGGCGTCGACATCCTGCGCGCCAAGGGCATCATCGACGTGAAGGGCGAGGAGCGCCGCCTGGTGTTCCAGGCCGTGCACATGATCCTGGAAGGCGACTTCCAGCGCCCGTGGACCGACAAGGACAAGCGCTACAGCCGCATGGTGTTCATCGGCCGCGACCTGGACGAGGCGGAGCTGAAAGCCGGTTTCGAGGCGACGGCGGCTTAGGAAGGCTCACACCGACTTGCCCCACCTGACGGCTTCGCCGTCTGTCCGCCCCCATAGGGGGCGGAGCCTACCCGCGAGGCTCTTCCCCCTGTGGCGGAAGACGATCGCGAAGCGATCCGTAGGGGGCAAGTGTTCGCCCGCACAAGTCAGAAAGCCCCGGACCATCGGCCCCGGGGCTTTCTCGTAATGCCTAGCGAATATCCTCGTTCACGATCCCGATCTGGATCCAGCCCTCGGCGTGGACCTTGTCGATCACGCCCATCAGCGCCTCGTAGGGCACGTCGGCCTGGGCGCTGACCATCAGGCGCTGGTCCTTGCGCGGGCCGGTCTGGCCGTCGGCGGCGAACCGGGCGCTGACGTCGCCGGCCAGGGTGTCCAGCCGCGTGGGCTGGCCGGCCAGGTACAGGGCGCCCGAATTCTGGATCGAGATCAGCACCGGCGGCTTGGGCGGGACGTCCGTCTTGCGGGCCGGCGGCATGTCGAGCTTGATCGAGGTGGTGGCCATGGGCACGGCGACCATGAAGATGATCAGCAGCACCAGCAGGATGTCGACGAACGGCGTGACGTTGATGTCCGCGTTCTGCCGGATCGCATAGGCCCCGCCGCCCGCCCCAGCCAGTTTCGCCGCCATGACCTGTCTCCTCTCCATGCCCCGTTCGGGATCGATTGAAGTTACAGGTGTAGTTTTCTACCGTTTCTTACGCTTGTAAAGCGCCAAGCTCCCAAGCCCTGAGACAGGCACGAAAAAGGGGCCGGACATGGCGTCCGGCCCCTGATCTTTCGCATGATCGCGGAAGAGATCCTTAGTGGATGTCTTCGTTGATCAGGCCGACCTTGTACCAGCCGGCGGTCTGCAGGGCGTTCAGCACGCCCATGAAGTCGGCATAGGTCACGTCGGCGTCGGCGCGGACCATGACGCGCTGGTCGTCCTTCGGGCCGGCCTGGCCGGTGGCCGTGAACTTGGCGTCCAGGTCGAACTGCAGGTTGTCCAGGCTCGTCTGCTTGTCGGCCACGTACAGGGCGCCCGACTTCTGGATCGAGATGAACACCGGTTCCTTCGGCTTCGGGGCGTTCGGCGGCGGCGGGGTCGCCGGCGGCAGGTCCACCTTGATCGCCACGGTCGCCATCGGCACGGCGACCATGAAGATGATCAGCAGCACGAGCAGGATGTCGACGAAGGGCGTGACGTTGATTTCGGAGTTCTGGCCGAGGGAGTAGCGACCACCACCCCCGCCAGCAAGTTTAGCCGCCATTGCCTGACTGTCTCCCAAGGGCCGCCTCTGTGGCGGTCCCGAAAAATGTTAGAGGCCACGTCTGGCGCAGACGGGCGCGGAAGTAAAGCCCGACGAGAGGCCGCGATGGCAACCCCTTTTGTGACTCTTTTTGACGGAACGCCGTTCAGGGGACGGGTTCTCCGGGCCTGGCTCGCGCCCCACGCGCATTGAGCGCGTATTGACGCCCGACTAGGCGCCCGCGTCGGGGCGCGGTATGGCGCGCGAATGATCTATTCCTTCGACGCCTACGTCACCGCCGCCCTGTTCGACCGCGCCGGTCGCGCCGCCTTCGCCCTGGGCGACGGCACGGTGCGATTCGAGAACGAGGGCGGCTTCGTCACCGTCGAGGCCCACGACGGCGCGGTGCTGGCCGCCGCCGTCCACCCCTCGGGCCGGGGAATCGTCACCGGCGGCGACGACGGCCGCGTGGTCTGGAGCCGGATCGAGGGCGACGAGGTCGCCGCCACCCTGGTGGCCGAGGTCAAGGGCCGCTGGATCGAGCACGTCGCCGCCAGCGCCGCCTCGGGCCTGATCGCCTTCACCGCCGGCAAGGAGGCCCACGTCCGCGACGTGGCCGACGCCAAGTTCCTGCGCGTCTTCCCGCACGACAAGACCGTCTCGGGCCTGGCCTTCGACCCCAAGGGCCGCCGCCTGGCCACGGTGGGCTACGGCGGCGCCTGGCTGTGGTGGGCCAAGATCGACGGCCAGAAGCCCCAGGCGCTGAAATGGGCCGGCAGCCATATCGCCGCGGTCTTCAGCCCCGACGGCAAGTTCATGGTCACGGCCATGCAGGACAACCAGCTGCACGGTTGGCGGCTGGCCGACGGCAAGGACATGCGGATGGGCGGCTATCCGTCCAAGATCAAGAGCCTGGCCTTCTTCGACAAGGGCAATCTGATGGTCACCGCCGGCGCCAACGGCGCCGTGGTCTGGCCGTTCGCCGGGTCCAACGGCCCGATGGGCAAGGAAGCGGCCGAGATCGGCTTCTCGCGCGACTCGATGGTGGTGCAGGTCGCCGGCGTCGACGCGCTGCCGGTGGCCCTCGCCGGCCAGGACAACGGCAAGATCTGGGGCGCCCACATGCGATCGGGCCGCATCGAGACCCTGAAGGCCGAAAAGGGCGCGGCGATCAGCTCGCTGTCGGTCTCGGCGGATGGGAGCCGGCTGGCCTGGGGGGATGAAGACGGCGAGGCCGGGGTGATCGCGATCCCGGCGATGGACACGCGGTTCTGATCTTCCGCTCTTAAAGTTGTCATCCCGGAAGCCTCGCAGAGGCTGTCCGGGACCCAGGGGACTGGGCGAAAGCGGTGCGGTTCACCTGGGTCCCGGACAGCGCTACGCGCTTCCGGGATGACAACCGCTAGAAATGGCGGATGAGGCTCAGAGCCCCCTAAGCGCCTCGACCACCGCCTTCACCACGGCCTCGTCCGTGTCGCGCAGGCCGTCCGGCACGAAGCCCAGCTCGTGGGCGCGGTGCTCGTGCCCCTGGGCCAGGCCCTCGACCATCGGCGCGCTGCACGAGCCGTGCACCTCGCGCACGGCGGTGCGGGCGACCAGCTCGGCCACGTTCGACGGATTGACCCCGCCGCCGGCCAGGATGGCGATGCGGCCGGCCGCCTGGCCGACCAGGGCGGCGATCATCGACGAGCCGGCCATGGCGTTCAGCGCGCCGCCCGAGGTCAGGATGCGCTCGAAGCCCAGGTCGATGGCGGTCTCCAGGGCCGCGAACGGGTCGGGCGTCAGGTCGAAGGCCCGGTGCAGGGTCACGCCCATCCCGTCGGCGTGGGCGACCAGCATGGCCAGCACATCGACATCCAGCTCGCCCGAGGGCCGGTTGGCGCCGACCACCACCCCCGCCAGCCTGGCCTCCCGCGCGGCGTCGATGTCGCGGAAGATCGCGTCCACCTCGCGGGCGTCGTAGACGAAGTCGCCGTGGCGCGGGCGGATCATCGGATAGATCGGGATCGCCGCCTCGGCCGCGATGGCCATCAGCCCCGGCGCCGGGGTCAGGCCCTGCAGGGCCAGGGCCGAGCACAGCTCGATGCGATCCGCGCCACCGGCGATCGCCGCCGCCAGTCCGGCGGGCGTATCGACACAGACTTCCAGGATCACGCGGTCGGACATCTTGGCGGCTCCCAGGCTCGTGGTACGGATTCGTGACCGGCGTTCTTTTGGCGCCTTTCGGGGAGCTTACCCATGCTGAATCGTAGAGGCCTGATCGGCGCCTCGCTCGTCGGGTCGGGATTGATGGGGGGCGGCGCGGCCTCGGCGGCCGGTCCCTCGGGCGGAATCCAGCTGACCAAGCCCTGCGTGATCTCCACCTGGGACTTCGGCGTGCCGGCCAACCAGGCGGCCTGGGCGATCCTGTCGAAGGGCGGCCGGGCGCTGGACGCGGTCGAGGCCGGGGCCCGCGTGCCCGAGCAGGACCTGAAGAACCACAGCGTCGGCCGGGCCGGCTATCCCGACCGCGACGGCCACGTCTCGCTGGACGCCTCGATCATGGACGAGCACGGCGGCTGCGGCGCGGTCGCGGCCCTGGAGCACATCGCCCACCCGATCTCGGTGGCCCGGGCGGTGATGGAGAAGACCCCGCACGTCCTGCTGGTCGGGGCCGGCGCCCTGCAGTTCGCCCAGGAGCAGGGCTTCCCGCGCGAGGAACTGCTGACGCCGGAATCCCGCGCCGCCTGGGAGGCCTGGAAGAAGGAGGCCAAGTACGCGCCGAGGGCCAACAGCGAGGTCGGCGACTACGGCAAGACGTCCGGACAGCTGGGCACGCCCGGCGGCAAGGGCAATCACGACACCATCGGCATGCTGGCCCTGGACGCGGCCGGCAACCTGTCGGGCGCCTGCACCACCAGCGGCATGGCCTGGAAGCTGCGCGGCCGGGTCGGCGATTCGCCCATCGTCGGGGCCGGGCTCTATGTCGACAACGACGTCGGCGCGGCCACCTCGACGGGCGTCGGCGAGGAGGTGATCCGCAACGTCGGCTCGTTCCTGGTGGTCGAACTGATGCGCCAGGGCCGCTCGCCTCAGGACGCCTGCAAGGAGGCGGTCGCCCGCATCCTGAGGAAGAAGCCGGACGCCAAGGACCTGCAGGTGGGCTTCCTGGCGCTGAGCAAGACGGGCCAGGTCGGCGCCTGGTCGATCCAGAAGGGCTTCAGCTACGCCCTGTGCGACGGGACGCGGCAGGACCGGCTGGAGGCGGGCGACAGCTTCTACTGAGGCGGCGTCATGTTTCCCTCTCTCTTTGAGAGAGGGAGGGGCCCATGGCGAAGCCATGGGAGGGTGAGTGGTTACACCCTCACCGAATGCAACGCGGTCGTTCGGCCGGTCTTCGACGTGAAGAGCCCCGCCTTTCAACCGTCATCCTGGGACTTGTTCCGAGGGTGACGGAGGTGGAGGTGAGCACAGGCCGGGGACATGCCCTTGCGGCGTGTCCCCATCAGCTAGCGCCGCGCCTGGACTTGGGGACACGCCGCAAGGGCATGTCCCCGCGCGGGGATCGAGCGCTCTCTATCCCCGTAAGCGGCGGGACAAACCCCAACCATTCCAACGCCCTGCAGAAAAAGCAGCGTCACCGACGCGCCAGTGGTCAGCCCTGCTGCACAATCAGACCCGTCACCATCACGGGGAGGGCTCTTGGTACCGGCCCAAGCAGGCGATGGGGATGGAACCGAGCGGGGCCGCTTGCCTTGGCTGGGGGGAGGTCTTGGGCGGCGGGGCTCAGAAGGTCCCAAGGCGCAAGACGAACCTCGGCGAAGACCGGCGGGTCGACGGGGCCGGGAAGTTCAAACCGGCCTGTTCCAGGATCAGTCGGAGTCGCCGACGGCCCCTTCCGGGCGACCTGATCCTGCCCGCCCGAGGGGGAACGTCGACCGGGATGAAACAGGCCCTCAGTCGCCGTCCCTTGAGAAGAACGGTTCCGCGGAGCGGTCGAGCCAAGCCGAAACGCAAACACAAAACCCACGGTCTCCGGGCGAAGCCCGGCCCGCTCCGCGCCTCCCCATCAGCTCAGCGGCTTTCCGCGTGAGGCGGCGAAGTCGCGTCCGCCAAGATCGCTAAAGATTTCGACAGCGGACGCAGCCCCTTCCGAGGCCTCCTGCAGCTCCAATTTCGACCGGAGCCGAACATGCCCTCGACAACCAACATCCGCCGCGCGCTGGCGGCCGGCCTGGGGAGCGCGGCGCTGCTGGCGATCGCCGCCGGCCCGGCGCGGGCGTCCGACCACCTGGACACGCCCAGCGTCATCGCCGATCCCCGCGCCGACATCGGCGACATCTTCGCCTGGACCTCGCCCGACCACCGCCACCTGAACCTGGTGATGGCCATCGTCGGGCACGGGTTCTCCAAGGACCTGGCCTATGTCTTCCACGTCGACAGCGGCGCACGGTTCGGCAAGACCGCCGCGACCACGACCATCTCATGCCGGTTCGCCGGTCAGGACATCGACTGCCAGGCCGGCGGCGACACCGTCCACGGCGACGCCAGCCGACCGGAGGGCCTGGTCTCGGCCCGCCGTCGCTTCCGCGTCTTCGCCGGCCTGCGCGACGATCCGTTCTTCAACAACGTCAAGGGCACCCGCGAGGCCTACGACTTCGCCGCCGCCGCGCTGAAGGCCGGCGCGCCGCTGGACGAGGCGGGCTGCCCGGCCTTCGACCGGGCGACCTCGGCCGGGATCCTCGACCGCTGGCGCCACACGCGCGGCGGCCCGGCCCAGAACCTGCTGGCGGGCTGGACGCCGGCCTCGCTGGTGATCTCGATCGACCTGCCGGCCGTGTCGCAGGGCGGCAAGCTGCTGGCGGTCTGGGGCGAGACGGTCGGACCCAAGGGCCGCATCGACCGCATGGGCCGGCCGCTGACCGGCAACGCCCTGCTGGCCACGCTCGAGCCCGAGGCCGTCAGCGACGCCTTGAAGGAGGCCTACAACCACGCCACGCCCGCGACCTCGGACGGCTTCATCCCCGAGATCGAGAAGACCCTGGGCCTCTACGACGCCTTCGACGGCGACTGCGGCAATGCGATGATCGCCGACCGCTCGGCGGGCGCCTCGCGCTATCTGAATCTGGCGATCCTGCTGGCCGACGACCGGCTGTGGATCGACAGCGCCGCCACGCGGTGCACCACCCTGTTCGCGGTGGAGCTGGCCGCCCTGGCCGGCCGCCGGGACCTGGCCGGCGACTGCGGCGGCCGGACACCCAACTACGACGCGGTGGACGTCTACCGCTCGCTGCTGGCCGCCGGCGGCCTGACCGGCGTCGACGACGGCGTCGACCACGACGACCACGTCCATTCCGACACCGTCTTCCCCTTCCTGGCCGCGCCCGACGGCGCCGCCTATCCCTCGCGCAAGGAGCCCTGACCATGGCCGCGTTCACGAGGCCGCTTCGCCGCCTGCTGCTGACGGCGGGCGCCCTGGCCTGCCTGCCCCACCCCGCCGCCGCCCACGAGTTCTGGATCCAGCCCGAGCGCTTCTGGCTGCCGGCCGGGACGACCACGCCCATGACCCTGCAGGTCGGCACAGGGACCGAGCGCCAGCGCTCGCAACTGCCGCTGCGCCGCGTGATGCGGTTCGACGCCGCGTCGTCCGGCGAAGGCCCTCAGGACCTGAAGCCCGCCCTGACCCTGGGCGCGGCGACCGCCGACGGCGTGCTGGGCTTCGATCGGCCCGGCGCCTATGTCGTCACCCTGCGCAGCGACGCCACGGCCCAGAGCCACCAGTCCGCCGCCCGCTTCAACGCCTATGCCGAGGAAGAGGGCCTGACCCCGGCGCTGGAGACCCGCGCCGCGCGGGGGCTGCAGGCCATCGACGCGTCGGAGCGCTACAGCCGCCAGACCAAGGCCCTGATCCAGGTGGGCGACGGCGGCGCCCAGGCGGCCGTCACCCGGCCGGCGGGGCTGGACCTGGAGATCGTGCCCGAGGTCAGCCCCTACGCCCTGCCGCGTCTCGCGACCCTGCCCGTGCGGGTGCTCTATGAAGGCCGTCCCCTGGCCGGGGCGCTGGTCAAGATCACCGACCTGGCCCACGACGCCGCGCCCGCGGAGCAGCACCGGACCGACGGCGAGGGCCGCGCGGCCTTCGCCATGCCCGGCGCTGGGAACTGGATGATGGATGTCGTCTGGACCAAACCGCTGGCCGACGAGGGCGTCGACTTCGAGACCGTGTTCGCCAGCCTGAGCTTCGGTTTTCCCGATGAGAGGGGGCCAGATCAGGCCGGGTCGGACCAGGTCCGGCGCGAGGCCCGCTGGAAGTCGCCCGGCGGGCTTCCATAGAGCCCGCGGAAGGCCGCCGTGAAATGACTGTGGCTGGAAAAGCCCAGGTCGAGGGCCAGGGCCGTCAGGTCCTCGCAGTCGGCCAGCAGGTCCAGGGCGCGGGCCAGGCGCAGCCGCAGCTGGTAGCGATAGAGCGGCACGCCCTCGGCCTGGGCGAAGACCTGGGTCAGGTAGACGGGCGAGACGCCGACGTCGCCGGCGATCTGGGCCAGGGTCCAGCGGCGGCCGGGATCGGAGGCCAGCACCAGCTTGGCGCGGTCGGCCAGCTTGCGCCGGCCGTAGCTGGAGGCCCGGGCGCGGGAGGCCCGGTCGCCCAGGGCGCGCCGGACCAGGCCCAGGGTCAGGGTCTCGGCCTGCAGCGGCTCGAACGCGCCGCGCGCCAGGCCGCGCCGCAGACGGGCGGACAGCGCCTGAACCTCCGGCTCGACGGTCCGCGCGGGACCGCGGAACACCGGCGCCCCGCCCGCCTCCAGCTGGTCGGCGGGCGACAGTTCGGCCAGCAGGTCCTCGTCGATCGACACCGAAAGGCAGGCGTCGCCGCCGCCCACCGGATGGCTGATGGCGTAGTCCTGGTCGCGGTTGAAGAACACCACCTGGTTGGCCTCGGCCACCGCGTCCCGGCGCCCGACATGCCGGACATAGGCGCCGCGATAGGGGAAGACCAGGAAGGTCGAGGCGGCGCATTCGCTGGGGCTTCGGTGCCGGCAGGCGCCGTCGCAGGCCACGTCGCGGACGCCGACCGTGCGGGTCTGGAGGAGCGCGGTGACGCTGAGCTGGTTCATGGCGATCGGCTATCGCCGCCCCAGGTCACGACGACAATAACCTCGCAGGTTATGGCGCCGAGCTCAGTCGAATCCGCGCATCGTCGCCCATTCGTCGAACGGCGCGCGGCGCGAGCTCCAGCCGTTCACCGCCGCGTCCTCGTCGCGCCAGCCCAGGGCCAGGCCGCAGAACAGCATGTGGTCCTGCGGCAGCTCCAGGAAGCCATGGATCAGCTTGCCGTAGACCGACCAGAACTCCTGGGCGCAGGTGTCCAGGCCCCGCTCGACGGCCAGCAGCATCAGGGTCTGGATGTACATGCCGATGTCCGACCACTGCGGCGGGCCGCAGTCGCGGTGGACCGAGAAGAACAGGGCGACGGGCGCGCCGAAGAACTCGGCGTTCTTGGCGAACTGCTGCAGGCGGCCCAGCTTGTCCTCGCGGGGGATGTCCAGCGACGCATAGAGGTCCTCGCCCACCTGGTAGCGGCGGGTGCGCAGCGGCTCCCACAGGTTGGGCGGGTAGACGTGGTATTCCGGCTCGTCGCGGTCCATCAGCCGCGAGGCGACCAGCGCCTTGAACTCGGCCAGGGGCTGGCCCGACAGCGCGTGCACCACCCAGGGCTGGAGGTTCCCGCCCGACGGGGCGCGGGCGGCGGCCTCGATCAGCTCGCGCACCACGGCGCCGGGCACGGGGTCGGGCTTGAAGGCCCGGACGGACATCCGGCGCTGGACGGCTTCGGAGACGGTTCGATACTGGGTCATCAAGGCCTCACTAACCGATGCGCGCTATGTCCCGCGACAGACGATGGCGGCTTGGCTAGCATCCGGCCGCAACGTCAAGGCAAGCGTCAAGACAGGTTGGGGCGATCGGTGAAGGTTCTGCTGCGTAACATCCTGGTGGCGTTGTTCATCGTGCTGGTCGCCGGACCGGTGCTGACGGTGATCCTCTATCGCTTCGTGCCGCCGCCCGCGACGCCGCTGATGGTCATCCGCCTGGCCGAGGGCAAGGGCTGGAACCACCGTTGGCGGCCGATCGACCAGGTCTCGCCCGCCCTGCCCCGCGCCCTGATTGCCGCCGAGGACGCCCGGTTCTGCGACCACCACGGCTTCGACTTCGACGCCCTGCAGAAGGCCTACGAGAACAACGAGAAGGGCAAGAAGATCCGCGGCGGCTCGACCATCAGCCAGCAGACCGCCAAGAACGTCTTCCTGTGGCCGGGCCGCTCGTATCTCCGCAAGGGGCTGGAGGCCTATTTCACGGTCCTGATCGAGACGCTCTGGGGCAAGAAGCGGATCATGGAGGTCTATCTGAACTCCATCGAGTACGGCCCGGGGATCTATGGGGCCGAGGCCGCGTCGCGGACCTATTTCAAGGTGGGGGCCGACAAGCTGACGCCGCAGCAGTCGTCGCGGCTGGCGGCGATCCTGCCCAGCCCCCTGAAGTGGAAGGCGGTCAATCCGGGCCGCTACGTCAAGAAGCGCTCCAGCCGGATCGGCAAGGCCTCGGGGACCGTGCGCCGCGACGGCCTGGCGGCCTGCGTCGCCTAGGAGGAAGTCCCACATGGCCCTCGGCCCCACGCTCGAGACCGAACGCCTGATCCTGCGGCCGCCGGTCGCCGCCGACCTCGATGGCTGGGCCGAGCTGATGGGCGACGCCGAGGCGGCGCGATTCATCGGCGGCCAGATGGCCCGTAGCCCCGCCTGGCGGACCATGGCCACCGTCACCGGTTCGTGGGCCCTGCACGGCTTCGGCATGTTCTCGGTGGTCGAGAAGGCCGGCGGCCGCTGGATCGGGCGCGTCGGCCCGTGGCGCCCCGAGGCCTGGCCGGGCGCGGAACTGGCCTGGGGGCTGCATCCGGCCTTCCACGGCAAGGGCTACGCGGTCGAGGCGGCGAGCGCCGCCATGGACTGGATCGTCGACCATCTGGGCTGGAACGAGGTCATCCACTCCATCGATCCGGACAATCTCCCGTCCAAGGCGGTGGCCGCGCGCCTGGGGTCGCGCCTGCTGCGGATGGGCCACCTGCCCGAACCCTATCACGAGAAGACGCTGGAGCTGTGGGGGCAGAGCGCGGCGGACTGGAAGGCGCGGCGGGCCTAGGGCTCAGGTCGCCAGCGGCCGCGCATAGGCCGCCCGGGCCCGGCCCGAACGCACGAACACCCGGGTGATCCGCGCGTCGATCGTGCGGATTCGCATCGCGAAGTCGTCGGCCGCGTCCTCGATCTCGCCCGCGGTCAGGTCGTCGTGGAAGTCCAGGGTGACGCCCAGCAGGATCTCCTGCGGCCCCAGGTGCATGCTCAGCACCTCGGCGACCGTGTCGACGCGCGGGTCGGCGGCCAGCATCTCGCGCACGGCCTCGACGATGCGGGGCGAGGCGGACTCGCCGGTCAGCAGGCTGCGGGTCTCATTGGCCAGGAAGATCGCCACCGCCACCAACAGGACGCCGATGGCCACCGAAGCCGCGCCGTCGGCCCAGGGGACGCCGAACACCGCCGAACCCGCCACGCCCAGCGCCGCGATCGCCAGGCCGGCCAGGGCGGCCCCGTCCTCCAGCAGCACGGCGAACACCGACGGGTCCTTGCTGCGGCGGATGGCGCGCATGAAGGGCGTGCCCCGGGTCAGGACCCTGAACTCCTTCCAGGCCACCAGGAACGAGCCGCCCTCGAACAGCACGGCCAGGCCGATGACCAGGAAATTGATCCAGGCCCGGCCGATCGGCTCGGGCCGCAGGATCTTCAGCACGCCCTCGTAGATCGAGAAGGCCCCGCCCAGGGCGAAGATCAGCAGGGCCACGACGAAGGCCCAGAAATAGACCTCCATGCCGTAACCGAACGGATGGGTCTGGCTGGGCGGCTTGCGGGCCCGGGCCAGGCCCAGCAGCAGCAGGCCCTGGTTGCCGGTGTCGACGCTGGAATGGATGGCCTCGGTCAACATGGCCGACGAGCCGGTCAGGGCGAAGGCGACGAACTTGGTGGCGGCGATGGCCAGGTTGCCGGCCAGGGCCGCGTAGACGACGGTGGTCGAGCTGTTGTGGGTTCCCGTCGCGGCCATGCGGCCCGAACGCGGCCGGGGCGCGCGGCGTTCCGGCCGCGCCTGGTCAGGGCCGGTCGACGGCGAAGCGGATGATGCTGGCGTTCTTGTCGTCGGCGACCCAGATCGCCCCGTCGGCGGCCACGGTGATCCCTGCCGGCGTCCCCTGCGGTCGCCGGCCCTCGACCCGGCCCCAGCCGGGCGTCAGCACCTGGGCCTGGGCGGCCGGACCGGCCCCGAACGGACGCGAGCCGGTCGGGTAGATCGGATAGCTGGCCTTGAGGCGGGTCATGGGAACGCCCCGTTCGTCGACCGCGAAGGCGACCAGGCGGCCGCCGGTCGAGCGGTAGCCGTGCCAGCCCATCAGCAGCTTACCCTCCAGCCGGGGGAACATCGCGCCGTGGTACCAGGTCATGGCCAGAGGCGCGACGTGGGGCGGCAGCAGGGCGACCGGCGGGGTGTGGGCGGGCGAGGCGCAATCCATGATCCCGGTCCAGCCCGGCGTCGCGGTGGCCATGTCCTGGCAATAGGGCCAGCCGTAGTGCCGGCCGGCCTCGATCACATTGACCTCCTCGAACGGGCTCCAGCGGTCGTCGAAGTCGTAGCTGTTCTCGGCCTGCAGCACCGTCCCCGACGGATGCACGGCCAGGGCCACCGAGTTGCGCAGGCCGCGGGCCAGCATCGTGAACCTCGGGTCCCAACGGCCCGGCCCCAGGCGGGCGTAGCGGCGGATCCCGGCCGTGGCCTCCTCGCCCTCCGACTGCTCGCAGCGGTCGGTCCCGACCCGGGCCCCGTTGGCGTCCAGGCACTGGTCCGACGGCGCGCCGACATTGACAAGCAGCGCCCCGTCGGGGGCGAACACGAACTGCGAGAGCGGGTGGCGGTTGTCGTGCAGCCGGTTGTCCGGCAGGCCGGTGATCACGTCCCGCACCGTGGCGGCGGGATCGGCGGCGCGGGGGTCGAAACGGAAGATCCGGCTCATCTCGCCAACATAGACCAGGCCGTCGGGGCCGATCGCCAGGCCGTGCGGCAGCGACAGGCCGGTCAGCAGGGGCTCCAGGCGGACGGGCTGGCCGGGCTGGACCGTCATCCGCCAGATCACGCCGCGCGGCCGGGTCCAGTCGGCCAGGTCGGCGACCAGCCAGACGCCGTCGTCCAGCTGGACCAGGGTCCGGGGCAATCGCAGCCGGCGGTCGGCAAAGGCGCCGGAGGCGGGACCGGTCACCAGGCCGGCGCACAGGCCGGCCTCGGTCCCGATCGCCAGCCGGGGCCAGCCGTCGCAGGTTCCTTCGGTCTTGTAGGCGACGCGCGGCGCGGCCTGGCCGAGGCCGGCGGCCAAGCTAAGGGACAAGCCCACAACGACGGCCAGTCCCGTCCGCATCATATCGTCGCCCCCGCTCGATCCAGAGTGCGATCTAGCGTTGCGTCGCGACGAAAAGGAAGAGGCGTCAGACCCGGTTGTAGGGATACCGGTCGCGGATCATCCGCTGGAAGAACCGGCCCTTGGACGGCGCGCGCTCGAAGGCCTCGGTCACCCGGGGCGGCACGCCCACATAGACGTATTCGTCGCCGTCGTGGAACGTCACGAACAGCTTGCCGTGCTCGGGCTCGTAGTCGATTTGGCGGATCGCCGTGGAGTCGACACGCATGGCTGGAAGCCTCCGCATGAGGATCGTCTGCCTGTGAAAGCGCACGTCGCCTGGGGGCGGTTCCCCAAGGTTTCCCGGCGCCTGTTTAGGGTGCAAACCGGCGCGAACTGGGGTGTAGTCCCGACAGAACAAGGCTCCGTTTCATGGAGCTGGGGGAGAGAACGCACATGCAACCGCATTCCTGGGTCGCCATCGTCACGATCGTCGCGCTGCTGGTCTATGTCTGGATGGCCCTAAGGGTGGCCGGGGCGCGCCGCAAGTGCGGCATCGACGCCCCCACCATGACCGGCGACCCGATCCTCGAGCGCACCGTCCGCGTCCAGGCCAACACCCTGGAATGGCTGCCGCTGTTCCTGGCGGGCCTGTGGCTGTTCGCCGTCTATTGGAACGACCTGGTCGCCACGATCCTGGGCGTGGTCTGGATCGTCGGACGGGTCGTCTACGCCCTGGGCTACGTGGCCGACCCGGGCAAGCGCGAGGCCGGCTTCATCATCCAGGCCCTGGCGACCGCGATCCTGCTGCTCGGCGCCCTGGGCCGCGTCATCTGGATCCTGGCGACCGTCGGAGCCTGACCCTCGCTGGCATGACGGGCGAGGCTTGGCTATGAGATCGGCCATGACCCTGCCCGTCGATCCCGCCCGCTACAGCGCCTTCCTGGTGGCGATGTTCGTCATGGCCCTGACGCCCGGGCCCGCCAACCTGTTCGCCATCGCCACCGGCATGCAGAAGGGCAAGGGCGCGGCGCTGCTGGGCGTGGCCGGCATGAACACCGCCACCCTGGTCTGGTTCGCCTGTTCGGCTCTGGGCCTGGGGGCGCTGGTCATCGCCTTCCCCAAGGCCTTCCACCTGCTGGCCCTGGCCGGCGCGGCCTACCTGGTCTGGCTGGGATTCAAGTCGATCCGCGCGGGGATCCAGGACAAGGGCGGCGAGGGCGAAGGGGCGCACCGGACGTTCCGCATGAGCCGCTCGGCCTTTCGCGACGGTTTCGCCGTGCAGATCGCCAATCCCAAGATCCTGCTGTTCTTCGGCGCGGTCCTGCCGCCGTTCATCGACGTCCACCGGCCGCTGGCGCCGCAGCTCCTGATGTTCGCCGCCGCCACCATCGGCATGGACCTGATCAGCATGAGCAGCTACGGCCTGGGCGGGGCGGCCCTGGCCTCGCGGATGAACGAACCGGGGTTCCGCAAGGGTTTCGCGATCGTCGTCGGCGTGCTGCTGATCACCGCTGCCGGACTGATCGTGTCGCGCGGTTGATCTCCGCGTTGAAACGCATTGGCCTTGGCGAAACCACAAAGCTGGGCCATGCATTTATAGTAATGGAACGAAACGACGATTTTCGCCGAGATTCCGAGTGAAGGGATGCGCCATGATTAATCGCAAGACCATCGCCGGCAGGGCCCGGATGGTCGCGGCCGTGGCGCTCGCCGCCCTCCTGACGGCCTGCGCCACCGCCACCCCGTACCAGCCGAACATCGCCGGCCAGAAGGCCCAGGGCGGGTTCTCCGACCGACGACTCGAGAGCGACCGCTACCAGGTCAATTTCGCCGGCAACAGCATGACCTCGCGCGAGACCGTCGAGCGCTATCTGCTGTACCGCGCCGCCGAGGTCACCGTGCAGGCCGGCTACGACTGGTTCGAGACCGCCGACCGCCGCACCGACCGCCAGGCCCGCGCCGTGATCGACAATTACGGCTACGGTCCCGGCTGGGGCGGCTACGGCTATGGCTGGGGCGGTCCGTATGGCTATTGGCGTCCGGCGTGGCGCGGCTATTACGGCGGCTACTGGGGTCCGTGGGGCGACCCGTTCTGGGGCGGCTCCACCGAGGTCCGCACCATCGAGAAGTTCCAGGCCAGCGCCGAGATCCTGCTGCACAAGGGCCCCAAGCCCGCCGGCGATCCCCGCGCCTACGACGCCCGCGAGATCATGACCAACCTGGGTCCGACCATCCAGCGTCCGGTCGCCTCGGCCGGCTGATCCGGTCTTCGCCGCGAAGTCAGGGCCTCCCCTCGGGGAGGCCCTTTTTCGTTCCGGCCCTCAGCGCGGAGCCATGCGGATGCCGCCGTCAAGGCGCACGTCCTCGCCGTTGAAGTAGCCGCAGGTGATCATGGTCAGGGCCAGCTGAGCGTATTCCTCGGGATTGCCCAGGCGCTTGGGGAACGGCACCGAGGCGGCCAGGCCCGCCTTCACCGCTTCCGGCGCGCCGTTCATCAGCGGGGTGTTGAAGATGCCCGGCAGGATGGTGTTGACGCGGATGCCCTCGCTCATCAGGTCGCGGGCGATCGGCAGGGTCATGCCGACCACGCCGCCCTTCGACGCCGAATAGGCCGCCTGGCCCATCTGGCCGTCCTCGGCCGCCACCGAGGCGGTGTTGACGATCGCGCCGCGCTCGCCGTCCACGCCCGGCTCCAGGTCCAGCATGCCCTTGGCCGACTTGGCGATGCAGCGGAAGGTGCCGACCAGGTTGATCTGGATGATGCGGTCGAAGGCGTCGAGCGGGAAGTGCTTGGTCTCGCCGGTGGCCTTGTCGCGGCCGGCGGTCTTGGCCGCGTTGCCGGTGCCGGCGCAGTTGACCAGGATGCGCTCCTGGCCGTGGGCGGCGCGGGCCTTCTCGAAGCCGGCGTCGACCTCGGCGTCCGAGGTGACGTTGACCTTGCAGAAGACGCCGCCGATCTCGGCCGCGACCTTCTCGCCGGTCGTCTCGTTCATGTCGAAGATCGCGACCTTGACCCCTTGGGCGGCCAGGGCGCGGGCGGTGGCCTCGCCGAGGCCCGAGGCGCCTCCGGTGACGACGGCGGCGACGGTGCTATCGAGTTTCATGGACGTTTCCTCAGCGGTTGCGTTTAATTGGTCCTTGAGGAGCGGTTTAACCCGATGAGCGCCGACGCCAAACCATCCCCCGACGTCAATCCCGAGGCCAACGCCCGCGACGTGCTGGACCCGGCCAAGGCGCTGGTCCCGGCCACGGTGCGGGTCAACGAGCAGCGGGTGGCCCGCGGCTTCTGGCCCAAGATCCGCAAGGTGGCGGCCAAGGTGCCGTTCGCGGCCGACGCCCTGTCGCTGTGGTGGTGCGCCAAGGACCCGGCCACGCCCACCGCCGCCAAGGGCATGATGTTCGCCGCCCTGGCCTATTTCGTCCTCCCGACCGACGCCATTCCCGACGTGCTGCCGGCCATCGGCTTCACCGACGACGCCGCGGTCATCGCCGCCCTGATCGCCATCGTCGGCAAGAACCTCAAGCCCCGCCACAGGGACGAGGCCCGGACCTTTCTCGACAAGCTGGGCGCCGACGACTGAGCCCGTCGCAACCTTGACCTTTCCGCGCGGAAGGGTCGAAATCAACCTGACGTTCAATTCGACCCGAGGCCTCGCGTGCTCCTGGCCCTGACCCTCGCCGCCGCCCTGGCCGCCGACGCCCCCGCGCCGTCGATCGCGCCCCTGCTGGCCGATCCGACCGCCGCCCGGGCCTTCGACTATATGACCCTGCGCGACCAGGTCGGCGTCGGCGGCCTGGCGACCCTGAGCCAAGGCCTTGAGGCCTCCCTCGGCGAGCGCCTCAAGGCCGCGCCCGGCGCCTGCGAGACCGAGGCCGAGGCCCTCGTCCGCGTAGGTCTGGTCACCGCGCTCACGGCGAAGGACCCTGCCGCCTGGCGCGCCGACTGGAAGGCCGCCGACGAGAAGCGCGAGGCGCTCTACGTCCGCGTCGCCCGGGTAACGAAGGGCGAGGACGTCGGCGGCGCCGACTATGCCGGCGTCCGCGCCGCCGCGCGCAAGGCCGCGGCCGCCACTGATCCCCGCCGACGCCAGCTCTTCGCCCGCGTGGCCCGTGACCAGGCGATGCGCTACGCCATCCACGACATCTGGGCCCTGCCGACCGGCCCGATGCAGGACATGGTCAAGCGCCCCTTCCTGACCCGACTGTGCGAGGTGGACACCGACAACCTTGTCTGGCTGAAGGCGGAATGGCGCGAGAACGGCTGGTTCACCGCCGCCCGCGACGGCGCGGAGGCCAGCGGCAACGCCTGGCTGTTGGCCCAGCACGCCGATCGGGACCCCGACTTCCAGCGCGCCCTGCTCCCGGTCCTGGCCCTCGCGACCGACATGCAGGGCAAGATCAACTACGCCTACCTGGCCGACCGGGTGGCCACCAACGCCGGGGAGCCCCAGGTCTACGGCACCCAGGGCCGGTGCGTCGGGCCGGGCCGCTGGGAGCCCGACACGGTCAAGGACCCGGAAGGGCTGGACGCTCGCCGCCTGGCGTTGGGCCTGGGCTCCGAGGCCGACTACCAGTCCCACTTCCAGGCCGTCTGCGCCAACTTCAAGGCCTCCTGAGCCCTATTTCCCGTACCCCGTCATCGACATCGGACGGTCCTTGGCCGCGCTGGCCCAGGCCTTGTTCGGCGCGGCGCTCATCGTGAAGACCAGCTCGCCCCCGGCCCGGATCTCGGCGTCGCGGAGGAAGCTCCGCGTCAGCGGCTTGCCGTTCAGGGTCACCGCGCCGACGTAGGGCTTGTCGTCCGCCAGCCCCACGGCCCGCACCGTGAAGCGCTTGCCGCCCTCCAGGTTCAGCACCGCCTTCTCCACGAACGGCCGGCCGATCACATATTCGTTCGAGCCCGGGGCGACGGGGTAGAAGCCCAGCGAGGTGAACACCAGCCAGGCCGACATCTGGCCCAAGTCGTCATTGCCCGACAGGCCGTCCGGCGTGGGCTTGTATTGGCTCTTCACGATCTGGGTCAGGCGGGCCTGTGTGCGCCAGGGGGCGCCGGCGTAGTCGTACATGTAGGCCACGTGGTGGCTGGGCTCGTTGCCGTGGATGTACTGGCCGATCAGGCCGGCGATGTCCTCGGCGTGCGAGTAGTCCAGCTTGGAGTTGTCGAAGTCGAACATGGCGTCCAGCTTCTTCACCGTCGCCGCGTCGCCGCCCAGCAGCCCGACGATCCCGCCCAGGTCCTGGGGCGCGAACCACGAATATTGCCAGGCGTTGCCCTCGGTATAGTCGCTGCCGTAGTTGATCGCCGTCGGGTCGAAGGGCGTGCGGTAGGTCCCGTCGCTCTTCCTGGCCCGCAGGAAGCCGGTCTTGACGTCGAAGCTGTTGCGCCAGTTCCCGGCCCGCTTCTCGAAGGTCGCGGCCACGTCGTTCCGTCCCATGGCCTTGGCCATGCGGGCGATGGTCCAGTCGTCATAGGCGTATTCGACGGTCTTGGAGGCGGCCTCCGGCTCCTTGTCGATCGGCACGTAGCCGAGGGCCATGTAGTCGCCCAGCCCGCCATAGGGCGCGTAGGTGGCGCTCCTGACCATGGCGTCCAGGGCGGCCTTCTCGTCGAAGCCCTTGAAGCCCTTCATGTAGGCGTCGGCGATCACCGGCACGGCGTGATAGCCGATCATCGTCCAGGTCTCCTGGCCGTGGAACTGCCAGACCGGCAGGATCCCGTACGGGCTCTCCTGCTGCGAGGCGATCAGCGAATTGACCACGTCGCTGGTGCGCTTCTCCGGCTGGACCAGGGTCAGCAGCGGGTGCTCGGCGCGGAAGGTGTCCCACAGCGAGAAGGTCGAGTGGAAGGTGTAACCCTTGGCTTGGTGCACCACGTTGTCCGGCCCGCGATAGCGGCCGTCGACGTCGCTGAACACGCTGGGCGCCAGCAGCGAGTGGTAGAGGGCGGTGTAGACGCTGGTGCGCGTATCGGCCGGGGCCGCGATCTCGACCGCGCCCAGGGCCTTCTCCCAGTCGGCCCTGGTCCGGGCCCGCAGGCCGTCGAAGTCGAAGCCCTTCTCGTCGCTGGCGAGGTTCAGCACCGCGTTCTCCTCGCTGACCGACGAGATGGCCACCTTGGCGACCAGCGGCCCGTCGAGGGTCCCGAAGTCGAAGACCCCGACCAGGGCCCGGCCCTCCAACTGGGCGCGGTCGAAGGGCGTGCGGCCCGGCTGGGCGAAGCCCTTGTAGGGGACGTCAGCTTCCTTGTTGTAGAGCGCCTTGCCGACCAGCGGCCGGTCGAAGCGGATGGCGAAATAGAGCTGGCGGCCCGGGGCCCAGCCGCGCGTCTCGCGCATGCCGGTGATCGTCCCGTCCTCGGCCACGCGGATCCGCGACCACGAAACCTTGCCCGGATAGTTGTAGATCGAGGTGCGCAGGTCCAGCAGCACCTGGGCGCGGGCGCCCTTCTGGAAGCTGTAGCGGTGCATGCCGGTGCGCAGGCCGGCGGTCAGCTCGGCCCGCACCTGGCTGTCGGTCAGGGTCACGGCGTAGTAGCCGGGCTGGGCGACCTCGCCGTCGTGCGAGAAGCGCGAGCGGTAGCCCGAGCCCGGCTTGTCGGCCTCGCCGGGCTCCAGTTTGGCCTCGCCCGAGATCGGGGCCAGCAGGATGTCGCCCAGGTCCGAGTGGCCCGAACCCGAGAAGTGGGTGTGCGAGAAGCCCAGGATCGTCGGGTCGCTGTAGCGGTAGCCGGCGGCGCGGGCGTAGCTCTGCTTGAACGGCAGGATGTCGGTGTCGGGGCTGAGCTGGACCATGCCGAACGGGGCGACCGCGCCGGGGAAGGTGTGGCCCTCGCCGCCGGTGCCGATGAAGGGGTCGACGGCCTGGTAAGGGGTCTTGTCCTGCGCCAGGGCGGGAGCCGCCGACAGGGCCGCGATCGCGGTCAGCACCAGTCCAAGACGCATGGGATTCTCCTCCGACTTCGGCCGGGACCCTAGCGGGCGAAGGGGCCGGCCGTCACCCGATTTAGGAAGGTTGGTTTCGTAAATCCCCGGACGCGCCACGCTCCCCGCCGTCAGAACAGGGCCAGGGGGATCAGCAGCGCGACGAAGAAGATCAGGGCCAGGACCAGCGCCCCGACCGCCAGGCCCGCCGCCCGGACCACGCCGATCCCGAGGCGGCCGGCGAACCAGCGGGTCTGGGCGGTCAGGAACCAGGCCAGGCCGGCCAGCATCAGCAGCAGGCCGTAGAGATTGGAGACGTCCTGGCGCTGGAAGATGATCCCGCCGCCGATCATGATCACCGCGCAGGGGCCGGCCAGGTAGCACTGGGCGTAGAACGGCGGGCGCAGGCTCTCGCGCGACAACCGCACGCCCTGGCGGCGCAGCAGCAGCACCGCGGCGACCAGCGGGATCAGGCTGAAGATCAGGGCGCGGAACAGGGCCGCGTTCTGGGGCGAGTCGAAGATGGCGTGCTGCAGCGTACCGGCCAGCCGCGGCTTGGGCAGGTGCGCCATCAGGGCGATGCCGTTCATCAGCACCACGGTGATCAGCAGGAACAGCGGCGGCGTCAGGGCGTCGTCGTAGCGCCCGGCCTCGTCGTCGCCCTGCTCGGCGTCGGAATAGGCCATGGTCTCCAGCGGCCGGACCAGCACCCGCCACAGGGTCAGCGGATAGAAGACCAGCCACGACGTCGCCTCGAACAGGAACTCCTCGAAGCTGCGGAGAAGTTTCATGAAGTCCATGCGGGTCCTCGGGCGGCGCGGGGTCAGGGCGACGGTGGCAGGGTAACAGTCCCTCCCCCTGTGGGGGAGGCGATCGCGTCGCGATCGGTTGGGGGGAGGATTCGGATCGAAGATCGCAGGTTCGGCCATCTGCCGATCACTCCCCCCTCCGGCCTTCGGCCGCCTCCCCCACAGGGGGAGGGACTTTGATGACGCGGCTTCGCGATCTCACACGGCAAGCCGCTGAGTGAACGGAAAGGGCTGCGGAGCGCCGGACATCGTCCGGAGTGTTTGAGTAGTAACCGTTTCGACGAAGCCCGATCGCTCCGCGCGGTCGTTATCCGGAAGCGCGGCGGCGCTGAGCCCTATTCGGGCCTCGCCGCCTTGAAGCCTCCGACGGGCGGGCTGGATCAACGACTCCAGTCCCGGACCGCGGGCGTTAGACGCTCGCCTGTTGCTCTTTCGACCCTCACATCACGTCGTATCTGTGGACCACGCCCGACCGGCACCAGAGACATGAGGTGGACCTCGAAGGCCCGCCGACAGAGCTTCCCGCTCGATCGCCCCCCGCCGCCGCATCGGTCGCTGGCCATGCGCCCTTTCCCGCGTCGAGGTGGGTAAAGGATACGGGCGTCTGGAAGGGTGAGCATAAGTTTGGTCGAAAAAGTTCAGGGCGTTGATTTCGCTGAGGTTCGTTCGCTATCCGCCAAGCGTAGACGCATCAGAATCCCTCTCTCATAGAGAGAGGGTTCAAGAAGGCGCCCTTTGCCGGAACCGCCCCTGACGTCATCCGCCAGCGGCAAGGCCTCGCCTTAGACCCTTGGAGGTGAGCCTGCTCTGGCGTCTGGCCGTGTCAAGGACCGGCCTCCGGCCGGCCGCGTCGCGGCGGCGCGACGCGCCGTCCTTGACACGGCCAGACGCCAGAGCTCCGATCCACCAAGGGTTTAAGGTGAGGCTTCATCCGCAGCGGATGGACGCCTCACCGACCGCCGGGGGAAATCGAACCGATGCCTGGAAGACGCCGCCCGTACCGGGCCATCGCCGTCGCCTGTCTCGGCCTGGGCCTCGCCGGCTGCGCCCCGAAAGACTCCGCCCGGGTGTACTCGGTCCGCAATCTCGTGGAGGCCCGCTTCGCCACGCCTCCGCTGGGTCTCGGGACGCTCACGGTCAGGGCCCTGGTCAGCACCAAGAACATCGAAGGCGTCCATGTGCGCGACATCGGGTGCCTGGACTTCTGCGACAACGTCCTGGCCCTGGAGCTCCCCGGCTCCGAGCAGGAGCGCGTGCTTGACCAGGCCCTGGCCAAGGCGCTGGAGACCAAGGCCGACTTCGCCTGCATGGTCCTGAAGGTGAAGCCGCGCGTCCACCGCTCGATCAACCCGAACCTCCTGGGCAGCCGATACAGGATCGGGGCGCTCGAATTCGTCGAGGTCGTCGACGCCCATTCCTGCCCCCGCAGCCCCGAGGATCGGCCCCTGCGTCTCGATCAGCCGCCGCAGCTTTCCTACGGCGATCACGCGACGCGCCGTCCTTGACTTGGCGAGACGCCGGAGCTCCGATCCATCGAGGGTTCAAGGGGAGGCCCATCCGTCCAGATGGGGCAGAGCAGTAATGCAAACTGACGATATAGGCTTGGCTGCTCTGAAGGCGTCACTGCAACGCCAATATGACTTCGCCAAGCCGAAAGCGGAATTCCTTCGGTCCGCGAGGATAGACTTTAACAGCAAGCTCCGCTTTGGAGCATTTGGCGTAAACGCGGCATCATCGGTGGCTTGGGGCACTCTCTACAGCTCTCTGGGAGCAGGAAAGTTGGAAGCCCTCGGCCTTGGTTTTCCGGTCGTCGTTGGCTGCCTTGCGCTCTTCCTGGTGGGCGCATGGCTAGCGGGTGCGGCATTGGTTGCTCAGCATACCGATCTTATCGACATGCAGGGCGACGCGGAATTGCGCGTCATGAAGTTTCAAGCTGCTCTAACCGCGTTGGATCGGATCCCGGTCGATGGACACGACAAATTTCAGGCGGCCCTGAGCGAGCTACACGAAGTTCCTGTCGCGCGGATCAAGCACGAACAATGGCCCATCCATCTAACCGGCGCGAGCACCACCTGCTGGGGCACCGCAGCGGTTTGGATAGCTGCGCAGCTCATATCCAAACCCATCTGGGATTGGGCATGGCCCATATTCCATTGATGACACATTGCGTTTGGAAAGATCGACGCTCGCCGTTGGGGTTCCAGCCCCGCTAACACCCCTCGCACCCTTTCCCCATTCCCCCGCCGCCCCAAAGCGCCTAGGTAAGGCTCACTCTGAGCATATCCGGGATCGGATGAAGGCGATGGACGACGCGGGCATGAGCTTGCAGGCGACGATGACGGCGATGGGGCAGGCGGCTCGGCACGGGGCCCAGGCCCTGCGCGTGGCCACGCCAGACCAGCGCACCGCCGCCCTCAAGGCCATGGCCGCCGCCATCCGCGCCGACGCCGAGACCATCCTGGAAGCCAATGCCAAAGACCTGGCAAAGGCCGGGGCCGGCGGCCTGACCGCGCCGATGGTCGAGCGCCTGATGCTCAATCCCGCCCGCCTGGAAGGCGTGGCCGCCGGGGTCGAGGCCGTGGCCGCCATCCCCGATCCGCTGGGCGTGGAGACCGCCCGCTGGACGCGCCCCAATGGCCTGGACATCGCCCGGGTGCGCACGCCGATCGGCGTGATCGCCATGATCTACGAGAGCCGGCCCAACGTGACCGCCGACGCCGCGGCCCTGTGCGTGCGCTCGGGCAATGCGGTGATCCTGCGCGGCGGGTCCGAGTGCATCCACTCCAACCTCGCGATCCACGCGGCCATCGCCAAGGGGCTGAAGGCGGCGGGGATCTCGACCGACGCGGTGCAGATCGTCCGCACCCCCGACCGCGACGCCGTCGGGGCGATCCTGGGCGGGCTGGACCGGACCATCGACCTGATCATCCCCCGGGGCGGCAAGAACCTGGTCGCCCGGGTCCAGCAGGAGGCCCGCGTGGCCGTGCTGGGCCACCTGGAGGGGCTGAACCACGTGTTCGTCCACGCCGCGGCCGATCCGAAGAAGGCCGTCGAGATCGTGCTGAACGCCAAGATGCGCCGCGTGTCGGTGTGCGGCGCGGCCGAGACCCTGCTGGTCGACCGGGCGGTGGCGGAAGCCCTGCTGCCGTCCATCGCCGACGCCCTGATCAAGGCCGGTTGCGAGCTGCGCGGCGACGGCCCCTCGCGGGCCATCGAGCCCACCATGAAGCCGGCGGTCGAGGCCGACTGGTCCACCGAGTACCTGGCCCCGACGATCTCGGTGGCCGTGGTCGACGGGGTGGACGGCGCGGCCGCCCACATCGCCGCCTACGGCTCGGGCCACACCGACGCGATCCTGACCGAGGACCCGGCGGCGGCCGACCGGTTCGTGGCGCTGGTGGACAGCGCCATCGTGCTGGTCAACGCCTCGACCCAGTTCGCCGACGGCGGCGAGTTCGGCTTCGGGGCCGAGATCGGCATCGCCACCGACAAGCTCCACGCCCGCGGCCCGGTCGGGGCCGAGCAACTGACGACGTTCAAGTATGTGGTTCGCGGGACCGGCCAGACTCGTCCCTGAAGCCGGTCGCCCCTCGGCGCAGAGGCTCGGGTTCCATCTGGAGCCCGGCATGCGCGTGGGGCTGTTCGGCGGCAGCTTCAACCCGGCGCACGAGGGCCACGCCCACGTGGCCGAGACCGCCTTGCAGCGCCTGGAGCTGGACAAGGTGATCTGGCTGGTCTCGCCGCAGAACCCGCTGAAGTCCTCGCACGAGACCCGCCCCCTGGCCGAGCGGCTGGCCGGCGCGCGGCGCTGGGCGCGCGGGGCCGGCATGATCGTCTCCGACGCCGAGACGCGGCTGGGATCGCAATACACGATCGACACCCTGCGGGTGCTGCGGGCCCGCTATCCGCGCGTGAAGTTCGTCTGGATCATGGGCGCCGACAGCCTGGCCACCTTCCACCGCTGGCGGGGCTGGACCCAGATCATGCGCGAGGTGCCGGTGGCGGTGATCTCGCGGCCATGGATCGCGCTGAAGGCCCGCACCTCGCCCGCCGCCCGCCGCTTCGCCTTCGCCCGCCGGCCCGCCAGCGCCGCCGCCGTCCTGGCCGACGCCACGGCGCCCGCCTGGGTCTATCTGACGGGCCCGCTGAACTACGCCTCGTCGACGGCGCTGCGGAAGCGGCAGGCCAAGGGATAGGGCCTGAATCCGCCCCGCGACGACGACCCCCCTCATCATTTGGAGTCTTCCATGCTATGGGAGGGCTTGCGCGAACCCATCAAGGAGCATTTCCGCTGCGTAGCGACCCCGCGCCGACGGCGCACGAGGGAACGGTTTCCACCGAAACCTCGACCAACGAGTCCGAGCTGGACCTGAGTATCAAGGCCCTCGAGACCCTGATCCTGAACCGTCTCGACGACGACAAGGCCCAGGACATCGTCCACATCGACCTGACGGACAAGAGCTCGGTCGCCGACAGCCTGATCGTGGCGTCCGGCCGGTCGCACCGTCACGTCGGCGCCCTGGCCGACCACATCATCCGGGCCCTCAAGGAAAACGGCTTCGGCAAGGCGCGGGTCGAAGGCCTGCCGCATTGCGACTGGGTGCTGATCGACGCCGGCGACGTGGTGGTCCACCTGTTCCGCCCGGAAGTCCGCTCGTTCTACAACATCGAGAAGATCTGGGCCGTCGACGCGCCGCACCGGCTGGCGTCGAACTAAACCGCTTCGTCTCCCCCGGCCCGGTCACTGACCTGAAGACCGGGGGATGCCGGGCCTCGCCCCGCCTGGACGCGCGATGAAGATCACCATCCTCACCGTCGGAAAGCTCGGCCGCATGGTCGAGGCGCAGCTGGCCGTGGACTACGCGTCCCGGGCCACGGCGTCCGGTCGCGCCCTGGCCCTGGGCCCGGTCGAGATCGTCGAGGTCGAGGCCCGCAAGCCCGGCAAGGCCGCCGAGGCCGAGGTGCTGCGCCCGCACCTGGAGGGCGCCTACGTCGTCGCCTGCGACGAGCACGGCAAGGTGCGCCCCAGCCGCGCCTTCGCCGAGCATGTCGGCCGGCTGCGCGACGACGGGCACCGCAAGATCGTGTTCCTGATCGGCGGCGCCGACGGCCTGGACCCGTCGATCCTGGCCGCCGCCGACGAGATGCTGGCCTTCGGGCCCCAGACCTGGCCGCACGCCCTGGCCCGGGCGATGCTGGCCGAGCAGGTCTATCGGGCGGTGACGATCCTGGCGGGGTCGCCGTATCACCGCGATTGAGTTTCAGACCCGCTCATCCCCTCCCCCGTCATCCTCGGACTTGTTCCGAGGACCCCTGTTTCAGCTTCGTTGCCCGAGCAGGGTGCGTGCGGCGTCGGCGGAGCCTCGATCCGCGAACGACAACACGGCGGACCTAGGGGTCCTCGGAACAAGTCCGAGGATGACGGACGTTGAGGGTTGAAAGGGCGGACGAGACCGGTTGTCGCTGCACCCCAATCCGGGCATTGATCGACCCATGTCGCGTCGCGTCGCCATCATCGTCGTAAGCCTGCTGGGCCTCGCGCTCGGCGGTGCGACCGTGGTCGCCGCCCAGGTCAGCCAGAAGCAGAGGGACGAGCAGGCCGCCGCCGACACCCGCCGCGAGATCGCCGACCTGCGCGGCGAACTGGACGCCCTGGGCCGCCAGCGGGTGGACGCCGGCGACGACGTCGACCTCAAGCGCGCCCGGCTGGAGGCCCTGCACCAGCGCGAATCGGCCCTGACCGCCGAGCTGGGCCGCGACCGGGGCCAGCTGGCCCGGCTGCTCAGCGCCCTGCAGCTGTTCCGCCGCGATCCGCCGCCGGCCCTGCTGGTCAGCCCCGGCGACGCCCGCGACGCGGTGCGGGCCGCGATCCTGATCCGCGCCATGACCCCCGAGCTGCAGGCCCGGGCCGACGGCTACGCCCGCCAGGCCCGCGCCGTCTCGGCCCTGCGCCGCGAGGCCGCCGCCGCCTCCGAGCAGCTGTTCACCGCCGAGAGCCTGGTCGCCGACCGCCGCGGCGAGCTGGAGCGGATGATCGTCGAGAAGACCCAGCTCGAGCGCGCCTACGCCCAGGAGGCCCTGACCGGCGACGACCAGGGCACGCTGGGCGCCCTGACCGACGGCCTGGCGCCCAAGCCCGCCACCGGGCCCTTGAAGCTGAGCTCTCCCGCGCCCGGGCCGCTGGCCCGGCGGTTCGGCCAGACCATGCCCACCGGCGGCCGCGCCACGGGCCTGACGATCCGCACGGAAAAGGGTCACGTCGTGGCCAGCCCCGCCGCCGCCGTGGTCGAATACGCCGGACCGCTGAATGGCTGGGGGACGGTCTTGATCCTGCGCGCCCAGGGCGCCTACCATCTGGTGCTGGCGGGAATGGACGAGGTTTCCGTCGGACCCGGACAATCTGTCGCACCCGGCGCGACGGTTGGCCGGATGGTTAATCAGGGCTCTTCGGAGCCAGAACTCTATTTCGAGGTCCGTGAAGACGGCGTCCCGGTCGATCCGGAGCGCTGGTTGAAACAGGGATCGCGGTAAACGGCTTTTTCAGCGATGATGGCCGTTAAATGAACAAGGCTTCGCCTCAGTAACGGGCTGAGCGAGACCTTTCAATGCGACGCCTAGCGTCGTCCAGGGAGCCTTCCAGGCCACATGCGCAAGTACCTGCTCATCGGTGTTTCGGCCTTCGTCCTCGGCGCGGGGACCATGGCCTACATCAGCCCCATCGCCCAGGCGACCAGCTCGACCAAGGGCCAGACCTACAAGATGCTGGAGCTGTTCGGCGACGTCCTGCAGACGGTCGACGCCCAGTACGTCTCCGAGGTCGACAACAAGAAGCTGATCGAGGCGGCCCTGGACGGCATGCTGACCAGCCTGGACCCGCACTCGGGCTATCTGTCGCCCGACAGCTTCGAGGACATGCAGGACACCACCCGCGGCGAGTACGGCGGGCTGGGCATCGAGGTCACCAGCGAAGACGGCGTGGTCAAGGTGATCTCGCCGATGGACGGCACGCCCGCCGCCCGCGCCGGCATCCAGGCCGGCGACTACATCACCTCGGTCAACGGCCAGTCGGTGCTGGGCCTGACGGTCAACGAGGCGGTCAAGCAGATGCGCGGCCCGGCCGGCGAGTCGGTGACCCTGACCATCGCCCGCGAGAAGACCGACCCGTTCGACGTCAAGCTGACGCGCGAGATCATCAAGCCCAAGGCCGCCATCGCCCGCATGGAAGGCGACTACGGCTACGTGCGCCTGCCCGGCTTCAACGAGAAGGCCACCGACGCCCTGACGGCGGCGATCACCGAGCTGAAGACCAAGAACCCCAACATGAAGGGCCTGGTCTTCGACCTGCGCAACAATCCCGGCGGTCTGCTGGACCAGGCCGTGGGCGTCTCGGACGTGTTCCTGGACGGCGGCGAGGTGGTCAGCCAGCGCGGCCGCGACCCGCGCGACATCCAGCGCTACAACGCCAAGCCCGGCGACCTGCTGAACGGCCTGCCGGTGGTGGTGCTGATCAACCAGGGCTCGGCCTCGGCCGCCGAGATCGTCGCCGGCGCCCTGCAGGACCGTCACCGCGCCGAGCTGGTGGGCATCACCAGCTTCGGCAAGGGCTCGGTCCAGACCGTGATCCCGCTGCGCGGCGGGGCCGACGGCGCCCTGAAGCTGACCACGGCGCGCTACTTCACCCCGTCGGGCCGCTCGATCCAGAAGACCGGCATCGCGCCCGACCTGGAAGTGGCCCAGACCAAGGACCAGGCCCAGGACATCGCCAACCGCGTGTGGTTCAGCGAGGCCAGCTTCAAGAACGCGCTGAACGCCGACGAGGGCAAGACCCGCGTGGCGCCGCACACGCCCGCCGAAGCGCCGCCGCCCGGCTTCGACGAGAAGAAGGGCGACTTCCAGCTGGACCGCGCCATCGCCGTGCTGAAGGCCGGCTCGGTCCAGGCGGTGCCCAAGCTGCCCAAGCCGGCCGCCAAGATCGCCGAGGTCACCGCCAAGGCGGCGGCCGCGGCGGGCAAGGCCCCGCCGGTCGAGAAGAAATAACGGGAAGGGCCGGCCCAGCGCCGGCCCTTTTTCGTTTCGGCGGGCCGCCAATTCAAACATCCGGACGGGAGCGTGATGGCCTCCAACGATGTCCTGCTGGCGATCGGCGTCTTCGTCGCCCTGACCGCCGCCGCCCTGATCACCCTGCTGGTCTGCGAGCGGGTGGAGCACGACCAGCGCGCCAAGGCCGCCGGCAACGTGGTGCGCACCGTCTCCAACATCTTCGCCCTGATGACCTCGCTGGTGCTGGGGGTGATGATCACCTCGGCCCGCACCACGTTCGAGGAGACCGACCGCAGCGTCCACGCCCTGGCCTCGCAGCTGATCGTGCTGGACCTGACGCTCAGCGAATACGGACCCGAGGCCGACCCGACCCGCGAGCAGCTCCGGCTCTACGCCCGCCAGGTGCTGCACGACGCCTGGCCCGACCGGGCGGCGGCGACCACCAAGGTCGCGAGCAGCGACGTGCTGTTCTCCCAAATGAGCGACGGCCTGCGCAAGCTGCGCCCGGCCAATGTCGACCAGCGCAAGATCCGCGACGACGCCCGCACCCAGCTGGAGACCCTGTTCGAGGCGCGCTGGGAGGTGACCGGCCGCTCGAAGGACGCCGTCGGCGGCGGGGCGTTCGTCTTCGTGCTGGCCGCCTGGCTGATCGTGATCTTCTCGGGCTTCGGCTACCAGGCGCCGATGAACGCCCTGGTGGTGGTGATCTTCGTGGTCTCGGCCGCCCTGATCGCCGGGACCCTCTACCTGGTCATGGACATGGAGCAGCCCTTCCGAGGGACCATCCGCGTCTCGCCGGCCCCGCTGGAGCGGGCGCTAGTGGAGATGGCGCGCTGAAGCCCGGACGACGCCTAGTCGATCGCCCCTCCCTAAAACTCCCGTCATTCCGGCCTTGTGCCCGGAACCCCTGGTTCAGCCCGCACGTGAAGCGCCTTGGCGCGCCAGCGCGCCACTCCTCCGCACTTGCGGCGGATAGAGGGGTCCCGGGCACAAGGCCCGGGATGACGGGAGTTGGGGGGATCGCGGCTTTCGCCCGGGACGAGCGCTGCAATTCGAAGTAGAGTTGGCGCTCCAGGGGAGGGCGTCCGATGCCACGGGTGATGCTGCGAGCGGCGCTCGCCTTCGTTTTCGCGATCCTGGCCGTCTCTGCGGCCGCCACGGCGAACGCCCAGCCGCCACCCACGAACTGCCAGTACCAGAACCCGACCTCGCCCCAGACCCTGTTCCCGGGCGTCTCCTATCAGGCGGTGACCGTCGTCTGCAGCGCCCAGCAGCCGCAGCACACCACCCTGGCCCATGTGCTGAGCATCGACGTCGGCTCGGGTTCGATCACCCTGGACTCGTCCGCCGCCGCCAGCAGCGCCACGTTCGGCCTGACCCTGCCGTCCCAATTCCTGACCGCGACCAAGGCCGCCCTGGCGGTCAACGCCAACCTGTTCGCCGCCAACTGCTGCTACTATTCGGCCGCGCAACAGGGCTGGCCGACCCAGCTGTGCGGCTGGCAGGTCAGCGGCGGCGTGACCCAGTCGCCCCAGGGCGCCAAGCCGACCGGCTGGCAGGCCGACTATCCGTTCAACGCCAGCCTAGTCCAGATGAAGGACGGCGAGGTCCGGATCCTCTATTCCAACACCCCCCAGGCGATCGAATTTCCGGTGGTCACGGCGGTGACCGGCAGCCACATGCTGGTGTTCGGCGGCAAGAGCCTGGGGCCGTTCAGCGGCTCCAGCACCGACTTCTTCGGCCCCAACGCCCGCACCCTGGCCGGCCTCTCCAAGGACCGGAAGACCCTGTGGCTGGTCGCCCTGGACAAGGCGTCCACCGGCCTGACCCTGGACGAGGCGGCGGCCGTGATGCTGCACCAGGGCGCCGCCGCCGCGGTCAACCTGGACGGCGGGGGCTCCAGCACCATGGTCCAGGCGTCCGGCGGCGGCTTCGCCTTCCTGAACGTCCCGCCCGACCCGGCCAAGACCTGCCTGGCCGGCTATCCCAGCAACCAGGACCCCGCCACCTGCGAACGCCTGGTCGGCGCCAGCCTGGGGATCCATGTCGCGGGCCAGGGCGCCCGGCCGAAGTGACGGGACGGAGAGGCGGCGGGCCATTCCGTCGCACCTTTCATTAACCATATGTTCGGCGCTTCCGGGCTAAATCCCAGGGCATGGCCGTGACCTTCTCCCGCAAGCCCGCCTATAGCGCCGACGCGCCCGCGTCCGGACGCGAGAGCGGCGACCTGCGCGCCAAGGTCCTGGCGGCCGCCGCCAACCCCTTCATCGGCGCCAGCGCCGCGGCCTTCCTGTTCCTGCTGAGCCTGGCCCTGCTGGTGCTGGTCACCGGCGACCCCAACAAGGGCTCGCCCCTGGTGCGCGTGGCGCTGGACAAGGTGGGCGCCACCAAGAACGTCCCCGAGGGCTGGCGCGACGCCCTGACTCCCGAGCGCGACGGCGAGGCGCCGCTGCTGCCGGGCGCCCTGGACCTGTCGAACCTGCCGTTCCTGGGCCACGACGACGCCGCCGAGGCGGAAGGCCCGGCGATCGCCGCCCCGCCGCCGGCCGCCTCGGCGTCCGGTCCCCTGCCCGCCGCGCCGATCGCCGGCCTCTACGCGCCCGGTCCCGGCGGCGGCTCGCTGCCGGTGATCGCCCCCGACGGCCGCATGGCCTCGGAAGCCTATGCCCGCCCGTTCACCGCCGACGGCCGTCCGCGCGTGGCCCTGGTGATCGGCGGCCTGGGCCTGAACCCCCAGACCACCCGCCAGGCCATCGAGACCCTGCCGCCCGAGATCACCCTGTCGTTCGCGCCCTATTCCGAGGGCCTGCAGGGCTGGATCGACCTGGCCCGCAGCCATGGCCACGAGGTGCTGCTGGAAGCGCCGATGGAGCCGGTCGACTATCCGGCCAACGACCCGGGCCCCTACACCCTGATCGCCTCCAACCGCCCCGAGGACACGGTGCGCAAGATGGAATGGCTGATGTCGCGGGCCACCGGCTACTACGGCCTGACCAACTATCTGGGCTCGCGCTTCGTCACCAGCGACACGGCCATGACCACCTTCACCCTGGCCCTGAAGGCCCGGGGCCTGGCCTTCATCGACGACGGCCAGGCGTCCTTGCGCGGCGGTCCGATCCCCCGCGCCTCGGCCGACCGGATCATCGACGACGAGCTGGCCGCCGGCTCGATCGACGGCCAGCTGAAGATGCTGGAGGTCGGCGCCGCCGGCCGCGGCCAGGCCCTGGGCTCGGGCTTCGCCTATCCGGTGACGATCAACCAGGTGCGCCTGTGGGCCGCCGGCCTGTCGGGGAGGGGCTTGCAACTGGCCCCCGCCTCGGCCATGGCCAAGCGATGAGCCGCAGCGAAACCTCCGACTATCCTGATCATCGTCCCAATGTCGGCGTCGTCCTGTTCCACCCGGACGGCCGCGTCTGGCTGGGCAAACGGCACAACCAGCCGCCGCCCCACAACTGGCAATTCCCGCAAGGGGGAGTCGACGAGGGCGAGGATTTGCTGGCCGCGGCGCGTCGCGAGCTGGCCGAAGAGACCGGCGTCACTTCGATCGAGTATCTGGCCCGCACCGAGGGTTGGCTGATCTACGACTTCCCCGCCGACTTCGCCGCGTCGAAAAAAGCCCGTGGATTCAAGGGCCAGAAGCAGGTCTGGTTCGCCTTCCGCTTCCTCGGCGACGAATCCGAGATCGATCTGGAGGCCGACGCCCACGTCGAGTTCGACGCCTGGAAATGGGGCGCTCTCGACGAAACGCCCGAACTGATCGTACCTTTCAAACGCGCGGTGTACGAACAGGTCGTTTCCGCGTTCAGTGGGTTCGCGCTCGGGGGCTGAAATCCGGCGCTGGGGAGTATGGAATGGCGGACACGATCCTGCTGATCCACGGCTACGGTTGCGCTGGGGACGTCTGGGATCCCATGGCCGCGAGGCTGCGGGCCGAAGGCTACCGCGTGGTGGCGCCGACCATCCGCTCGGCCGTGCGGACGGTCGAGGGTCCCCGGGCGGGCCTGGCGGGCCTGACCCTGGCCGACTACGTCGCCGAGATGAGCGCCCTGGCCCAGTCCCTGGCCAAGGAGGACGGCAAGAAGCCGATCGTCTTCGGCCACTCCATGGGTGGGCTGATCGCCCAGAAGATCGCCGAGGCCGGCCTGGCCGAACGCCTCGTGCTGTTCGCCCCCGCCTCGCCGGCCGACGCCCGCGGCAAGCCCAAGCTCTCGCCGGTCTTCACCTTCCTGAACATGGCCCTGCAGTCCAAGCCCGAGACCCGGGCGGGCAAGATGTGGAAGACCGGCTTCAAGTTCGGCGTCATGAACGTCGTGCCGCCCGCGCGCCACGACGCGCTGTACGCGACCATGGTCCACGACAGCGGCCAGGTGCTGGCCGACCTGGCCTGGCCGCACAAGGATCCGAACAGGACCGCCCATGTCGACGCCGCGAAAGTGACCGTCCCCGTGCTGGTCCTGGCCGGCGCTCTGGATCGCACCACGCCTCTCGAGGACGTGCGCCTCGTCGGCCGGAAATACCCGGCCGCCGACCTCAAGATCTACCCCAACAACGCCCATTACCTGATAGACGAGCCAAACACGATGAGCATTCTCGACGACGTCCTCGCCTGGCTGACGGGCAAGCCCAAAGCCGCTCCGACCCCGGCTCCGGCGCCCGCCCCGGCGGCCAAGGCCGAGCCCGTGAAGGCCGCTGAGCCCGCCCCGGCTCCCGCGCCGACGCCCGCCCCGGCTCCGGTCGCGGCCGCCCCGGCCCCGGCCCCGGCCCCGGCCGCCAAGCCCGCGGCTCCGAAGCCCGCTCCGGCCGCCCCGAAGCCCGCCGCCGCGAAGCCGGCCGCCGCCAAGGCCGCCGCGAAGCCGGCCGCGCCGAAAGCCGCCGCCAAGCCGAAGGCCGAAGCCAAGCCGGCCGCCAAGGCTCCGGCCAAGGCCGCCGCCACCAAGCCCGCCGCGAAGCCCGCGACCGCCAAGGCCGCCCCGGCCGCGAAGCCGGCCGCAGCGAAGGCCGCCGCCAAGCCGAAGGCCGAGGCCAAGCCCGCCGCCGCCAAGGCCCCGGCCAAGGCCGCCGCGCCCAAGCCCGTCGCGAAGCCGGCCGCGAAACCCGCGCCCGCCAAGGCCGCTCCCGCCGCGAAGGCCGCGGCGAAACCCGCCGCCGCCAAGGCTCCGGCCAAGGCCGCCGCCGCCAAGCCGGCGGCGAAACCGGCCGCGAAGCCCGCGCCCGCCAAGGCCGCCGCTCCGAAGGCGGCTGCTCCGAAGGCCGCGGCCAAGCCCGCCGCCGCCAAGGCCCCGGCCAAGGCCGCCGCGCCGAAGCCGGCCGCCAAGCCCGCCGCCAAGCCTGCGCCCAAGGCGGCCAAGGCTGCGGCGGCCCCTAAGGCGGCCAAGCCCCCTGCGGCAAAGTCGACCGCCAAATCTTCACCCGCGCCGAAGAAGTAGCGTGTAGGCTGGACCCTTCGGCGCTTTGGCCGAGGGGTGGGCGAGACGCGTGGCGACTCCGGTGATCATGGTGCACGGCGCCTTCTGCGGCGGCTGGACGTTCGATGCGTTCCGCCGTCCGTTCGAAGCCGCCGGCCACGTCGTCCAGACCCCGGACCTGCTGGGGCACGGCGACGGGTCGCTGGTGGCCGGCCGGTCGATGGCCGACTACGCCCGGCAGATCGCGGCCCTGTGCCGCGCCTGCGACGAGCCGCCGGTGCTGATCGGCCACTCGATGGGCGGGCTGGTGGCCCAGATGGCGGCAGGCCGCGCGCCCGTCTCGCGTCTGATCCTGCTGGCCCCCTCCCCGCCCTGGGGCGTCTCGGGCGCGACGATCGAGGAAGCGGCCTCGGCCGTCAGCCTCTACGCCCTGGGCCCCTACTGGCTGCAGGCCGTCGAGCCCGACTACGGCGTGGTGCGCCGCTACAGCCTGGACCGCCTGCCCCGCGATCGCCGCAAGGCGCTCTACGGCCGCATGGTCGCCGAGAGCGGCCGGGCGCTGTGGGAGACGCTGAACTGGTTCATGGACCCGTTCATGACCACCAATGTCGGGCCCGTCGGCGCCCCGACCCTGGCGATCGCCGGCGGCCAGGACGTGGTCCACCCGCCGGCCACCGTCCGCCAGACCGCCGCCCGCCTGGGCGGCGCCTGCGAGGTCTTCCCCGCCATGAGCCACTGGCTGCCCGGCGAGCCCGGCTGGGAAGAGGTCGCCGAGACCTGCCTCGACTTCATCGCCGACGAGAACCGCGCGGCCGCCTGAAGCGGTTTCGCCCGCCCCGCCGAATGCGGCGGTTTCGCGGCGAGCATCTGGTCTATACACGGCGAAGTGGCGGAACTTTGATAGTATAAAAGGCCGCGTTGCTTAGAAATTCAGCGATGAAACACTAAAGCAACAAAGCGCCTACACTTCAGGAACCTTGACGCACAGGACGAGTTTCTGCGCCGACGAGGTCTGTATGCACGCTTATACCGACAGCCTACAACGACGCCGGGCCGAGGCGCGTTCGTTCGACGATCCGCGCGATCTCGACGACGCCGCCCCGCCGCCGGCGCCCCTGGCCATGCCCGACCAGCCGCTGCATCAGCCGGCCCGGCCGGCCCGCTTCGCGGCCGTCCCGGGCCTGGGCCGGCGACGCGCCGCCCTGGCCGCCTTCTGCGCCGGCTCGACCGGCCTGGCGGTGTTCGCGGTGACCGCGGCCATGGCCGAGGACGGGCTGGAGCCGCTGGAGGTCGCCCACCTCACCCTGATCCTGGTGCTGTTCGGCTGGATGGCCTTCTCGTTCGCCGCCAGCCTGGGCGGGCTGTGGCTGTCGCGGCGGCCGGGCGCCTGGGAGCGGACCATGGCCCGGACCCCGCTGCGGCCTCTGACGCGCCGCACGGCGCTGCTGGCGCCGATCTATCACGAGGACGTCGGCCCGTTCTTCGGCCGCCTGGCCGCGATGCGGGCCGGACTGCACGCCCTGGGCCTGACGCCGATGTTCGACATCGTCGTGCTCAGCGACAGCCGCCGGCCCGAGGTGATCGCCGAGGAGCGGCGGGGCTTCTCCGCCTTCCGCCGGGGCGGCGCGGGGCCGCGCGCCTACTACCGCCATCGCCCCGAGAACATCGACCGCAAGGCCGGCAACGTCGCCGACTGGGTGCGCCGCCACGGCGGGGCCTACGACCACATGGTGGTGCTGGACGCCGACAGCCTGATGGACGCCCCGACCCTGTGGCGGCTGGCCGCCGCCATGGAGGCCGACCCGTCGCTGGGTCTGATCCAGACTGCCCCGGCCATCGTCGGGCGACGCACGGTGTTCGGCCGGCTGGAGCAGTTCGCCAACACCCTGTACGGCCCGCTGGCGGCCTGGGGCGTGGCCTGGTGGAGCGGGACCGAGGGCAACTACTGGGGCCACAACGCCATCCTGCGGGTCGAGGCCTTCGCGCAGTCCAGCGGACTGCCGCACCTCAAAGGAAGAAAACCGTTCGGCGGCCACATCATGAGCCACGACTTCGTCGAGGCCGCCTTCCTGCGCCGGGCCGGCTGGGGCGTGCGCCTGGCGCCCGCGCCCCTGAACGACGATTGGGGCGGCAGCTTCGAGGAGAGCCCGCCCACCCTGATCGACCACCTGATCCGCGACCGGCGCTGGTGCCAGGGCAACCTGCAGCACCTGGGCGTCCTGGGCGCGCGGGGCCTGCATCCGGTCAGCCGCCTGCACCTGGCGCGCGGCGTGCTGAGCTACGCCCTGGCGCCGCTGTGGATCGCCCTGGTGGTGACCGGCGCCCTGCTGTCGGCGCCCGAGGCAGGGACGGACGACGGCGGCGGCTATCCGCTGGCCGGCGCGATCGTCCTGGCCGTCAGCCTGACCTTCGTCCTGGCGCCCAAGCTGATGTCCTATGGGATGATGCTGGCCGAGGGCCGGGCGCGGCGGTTCGGCGGGGCCTGGCGGGCCCTGGCCAGCGTCGGCCTGGAGACGGTCGCCTCTACCCTGACCGCGCCGATCATCATGGCGGCCCACACCCGCGCCCTGCTGTCGGTGGCCCTGGGCCGCGACGCCGGCTGGTCGGCCCAGCAGCGCGACGAGGGCCGGCTGCGCGGCCGCGCGGCCCTGGCCTTCCACTGGCCCGAGATGCTGATCGGCCTGGGCCTGGCGATCATCGGACCAGCGATGGGCTCCAGCCTGTCGCCGTGGCTGGCGGTGGCGGCGGCCAGCCTGGTCGCCGCCCCCTTCATCGTCTGGTGGACGGCCAGCATCGGCCGCGGCCTGCGCCTGCGGAACGCCGGCCTGCTGCTGACGCCCGGCGAGCGCCCTGAGCCCCGGTGGGCCCCTCAGTGGGCCGGCGTGAACAGCTTCAGCCCCAGGATGCCCGAGACGATCAGCGCCAGGCAGACCAGCCGCCCGGCCGTGGCCGGCTCCTTGAACAGCAGGATGCCGACGACCGCCGTGCCGACCGCGCCGACGCCGGTCCACACCGCATAGGCCGTGCCCAGCGGCAGCGACTTCACGGCCCAGCCCAGCAAGCCCATGGAGGCCACCAGGCTGATCGCGGTCAGGATGGTGGGGATGGGGCGGGTGAAGCCCTCGGTGAACTTCAGGCCCACGGCCCAGCCGATCTCGAACAGACCGGCGACGAAGAGGATGATCCAGGCCATGACCTGCTCCTGTTGACCTCGCGAAGAGGTGAGCGGGGTCGTCCCCGGAAAAAAGGAAAAGGCGCGGGGTCGTCCCCGCGCCTTTTGACTAGATAGGACCATCGGACGGGAGGGCAAGCCTCCCGTCGCCGGCCGCCTTAGCGGCTGGTGGTCGAGTACAGGATCTGGGCCTGCTCGTAGTTCTTGCCGATCGAGCTGTCGTCCAGCTTCTTCAGGCGCATGTAGACCAGGCCGGCGTGGCCGTCGGCCCAGGCGTCGTCCCACGAGACCGTCAGGCGCTTGACGTCGCTGACCGTCAGGTCGTTGCGGATCAGGCGCAGCTGCGGCTTGTTCTCCCAGGTCGCCCAGTCGTGCAGGGCGTTGGCCAGGGCCTGGGCCTGGGCGTCGCCCTGGGCGTACTGGATGGTGACGGTGCAGACGTTCTTGTTCGAGCCGGGGTTGTCGACGGCGATCAGATACGGCTTGCCGATATCCATCACCCACTGCTCTTTTTTCTTCTTCATGCCGGCGGCCTTGGCCAGGGTCGGCATGTCGCCGCCGACGACGGCGGGCTTGCAGACCTTGTCCAGCACGCCGAGCAGCTGAAGCGAGACGGGGTCGGTGGTCGGCGGACCGCGGGTCGGCGCGACATATTCCGGAGCCTGGCCGGCCGGCGGCGCGGCCACGGCGGGGGTCGCGGTCATGGTGTCGGCCGGAGCAGCGGGGGTGGCGGGCGTCTGCGCCGCGGGCGCGGCGGCCGGCGCGGCGGCCGGAGCAGCAGCGGGAGCGGCAGTCGGAGCGGTTTGCTCCTGGGCGACGGCGGTCGAAACCGCGCCGAGGGCAATCAGGCTGGCGAGCGCAAGGCGCATGGTCGAGTTATCCCCGTTAGGCAAGAGGTCGGCATTAAAACCGACAGGCGTTCCCTCGCAACCCTTATGGTGACGGATTAAGGCGGAGAATGGGTCACAGGTGTAATTTTCTCGCCGGAGGGGTGCGGCCTAGCGCCTCAGGGACGAAAAGCAGGCCATCGCGCCTCGACCTGGCGCCTCCGCATCGCTCCACAGCTGTTTCGTCGCACCCCACAGTCCAGCTCTAGGCGCCCCTCGGGGCCCATGCAACCTTGAGCTACACAATCTGTGCGCGAAGCCTTCAGTGTGGAGAGTAGGCATGTCCATCAATACCCTCGGCTACGGTGACCCCCTTCTGGCCGAGGAGGACGCGCTGAACGCCGCCCCCGACGCGCCGATCGACGCCGACGGCGGCGACAACACCATCTCGGAGGACGCCCTCACCGGCGCGGTCGTCGCCGGCCTTTCGCTGGGCTCCCTCGACGCCGACGGCGACACCCTGACCTGGTCGCTGCTGGACGACGCCGGCGGCCGCTTCGCCATCGACGCCGCCACCGGCGTGGTCACCGTGGCGGACGCTGGCCTGCTGGACTTCGAGACCGCGACCTCCCACCAGATCGTCGTCCAGGTCAGCGACGGGACGGACGTCTCCTCGGAGACCTTCACCATCGCCGTGACCAACGCCGCGCCGACCGCGCCGGCGGACACCGACGCCGCCGCCAACACCGTGTCCGAAGACGCGGTCAACGGGACGGTCGTGGCCGGCTTGGCGATCGCCGCGACCGACCCGAACGGCGGGACGCTCACCTACAGCCTGACCGACGACGCGGGCGGCCGCTTCGCCATCGACGCCGCCACCGGCGTGGTCACCGTGGCCGACGCCAGCCTACTGGACTTCGACGTCGCCGCCGCGCACCAGATCGTCGTGCGCGTCAGCGACGGGACCGCCGGTTCGGCGGCCGACACCACCTTCACCATCGACGTGGCCAATGCGGCCCCGACCGCGCCGACCGATGTCGACGCCGCCGCCGACAGCGTCTCGGAAGGCGCGGCGAACGGCGACCTGGTCGGGATCACGGCCTCGGCGACCGAGGCCAAGACCGGGGCGGTGAGCTTCAGCCTGTCCGACGACGCCGGCGGCCGCTTCGCCATCGACGCCGCGACCGGCGTGGTCACCGTGGCCGACGCCGGCCTGCTGAACTTCGAGACCGCGGCCTCGCACCAGATCGTCGTGCGCGCCACCGACGCCCAGGGCGCGTTCTCGAGCCAGGCCTTCACCATCGCGGTGGCCAATGTCGCCAACGACGCGCCGGTGGACGGCGACGGCGCGGCCAACACCATCTCCGAGGGCGCGGTGAACGGGGCCGTGGTGTCGGGCCTGTCGCTCGGCGCCGCCGACGTCCACGGCGGCCCGCTGGTCTACAGCCTGCTCGACAACGCCGGCGGCCGCTTCGCCATCAACGCCGCCACGGGCGTGGTCACGGTGGCCAACGCCAACCTGCTGAACTACGAGGCGGCCACCTCGCACCAGATCGTCGTCCAGGCCGCCAGCGGCTCGGAATCGGCCAGCGCCGCCTTCACCATCGACGTGCTGAACGCCGCCCCGGCCACGCCCACCGACACCAACGGCGCGCCCACCCTGGTGTCCGAGCACGCCACGAACGGGACGGTGGTCGGCGGCCTGACGGTCGGCGCGCCCGACCCGCACGGCGGGACGGTGACCTACAGCCTGACCAACGACGCCGGCGGCCGCTTCGCCATCAACGCCACGACCGGCGTGGTCACCGTGGCCAACGCCGGCCTGCTCGACCACGACACCCAGGCCAGCCACACGATCACCGTCCAGGCGTCGGACGGTTCGCTGGCCAGCACGGGCAACATCGTCGTCAACCTGATCGACGAGCTCGACAGCTACTGGACCGGCACGGCGGGCAACGACGGCTTCACCGTACCCGACGTCCAGGACTGGCAGCTTACGGGCGGCGAAGGCAACGACACCCTGAACGGCGGGGTCGGCGACGACATCATCATCGGCGGCTACGGCGACGACGTCATGACCGGCGGCGGCGGCAACGACACCTTCCTGATCGGCCGCGACGAGGGCTGGGACATCGTCGACGGCGGCGCCGGCACGGACACCATCCGGTTCACCGCCGGCAACCTCGTGGTCAACTTCCGGGGCCTGGCGGGGATCGAGGCCGTCAACACCGGCGGGTTCGCCAACGTCGGCTTCCAGGGCGGCGACCGCAACGACCTGCTCGACTTCAGCGGCGTGGCCAGCACCGGCACGCTGACCATCGCCGGCGGCGAAGGCCACGACACCATCTACGGCACCAACGGGCCCGACATCCTGTACGGCCAGAACGGCAACGACACGATCTACGGCCTGGACGGCGACGACGTCATCGTCGGGGGCGAGGGCTACAACGCCCTGTACGGCGGCGGCGGGGCCGACCTGTTCCTGGTCGACGAGACCTCCGGCCAGAACGTCTTCGACGGCGGGGCCGGCTACGACGAGATCCGGGCCTCGACCCGGAACACGATGATCGCCATCTCCAGCCTGACCGGCGTCGAGAAGATCAGCTCCGGCGGCTTCACCAACGTCCAGATCGGCCTGGCGAACCTGCTGTCCTTCGCCAACTGGGACTTCACCAACGTCGAGATCACCGGCGTCACCCAGATCGTCGGCGGCAACCAGGCCGACGTCATCGTCGGCAGCGCGGGCAACGACGTGATCGACGGCGGCGCCGGCCCCGACACCCTCTCGGGCGGACTGGGCAACGACACCTTCGTCTCGGGCGGCCCCGACAACCGCTACGACACCATCGACGGCGGGGCCGGCTGGGACAGGCTGCTGGCCAGCGCCAACGGGTCGGCGTTCCAGATCGCCGCGATGACCGGCGTCGAGGAGATCTCGACCGGCGGCTTCAGCAATGTCCAGATCATCAGCGGCCTCGGCTCGGAGACCCTGGACCTGCGCAACATCACCGTGACGGGCAGCCTGAGCCTGATCCACATGAACGCCGGCGACGACACCTTCTACGGGACCGCGGGGGCGGACATCGTCGACGGCGGCACCGGCAACGACTACATCGACACCGGCGACGGCAACGACATCATCCGGGTCAGCAACAACCAGGGCCTGGACGTGGTCCACGGCGGGGCCGGCTACGACACGGTCGTGGCGCAGGACAGCGGCGTCTGGATCATCTACAGCACCCTGGAGGGCATCGAGGCGATCCAGGGCAACGTCTTCTCGGACACCCGGATCATCGGTTCCGACCTCGGCCCCGACAAGGTCGACGTGATCGACCTGCGCAACATCGCCGTCACCCAGGTCGGCATGATCGACGCGGGCCTCGGCAACGATATCGTCTACGGCTCGGCGGGCGCCGACAACGTGGTCAGCAACGGCGGCAACGACCTGATCTACACCGGCGGCGGCAACGACAAGATCAGCTTCTACCAGAGCGCCGGCATCTCCGCGGTCGACGGCGGCGACGGCTACGACACCCTGGTCGCGGCCACCGACTATGCGGTCATCAACATCAGTTCGATGACCGGCATCGAGGCCGTCGCGGCCGAGAGCGCCAACGGCACCAGCCACACCGGCATGGGCTTCACCGACGGGGCCGACACCTTCGACTTCTCGGCCATCGCCGTGTCGGGCATCACCTTCACCGACCTGCGGGGCGGGGATGACGTCTTCATCGGCTCGTCCACGGGCGAACGCATCATCGGCGGACTGGGCCACGATGTGATCACCGGCGGCGGCGGGGCCGACGACTTCGACTTCAACGCCGTGGCCGAGATCAACCACGACATCATCACCGACTTCATCAGCGGCGTGGACAAGATCGACTTCGCTACGATCGACGCCCGGACCAACCTCAACGACGACCAGGCCTTCACCCTGATCGGGACCTCGGCCTTCACCGGCGTCTCGGGCCAGCTGCGCTACGACGTCTCCGGCGGAGAGGCCGTCCTGCAGGGCGACGTGAACGGCGACGGCCTGGCCGACTTCTACGTCCACGTCCTCGGGGTCACCTCGTTCACGACGAGCGACTTCTTCCTCTAGGCCGCGTCCCCTCGGGAACGCCGAACGGTCCGGACGCCCTCGCGTCCGGGCCGTTTTGCCTTCGACGATGGTCTCAGGGCTTGGCGGTGCTCAGCACGAAGGTCGCCGCGTCGGGGAAGTTGGCGACGACCACGTACATCTTCAGGTTCGGATAGGCGGGCGAGACATAGGTGCCCTTCTGGATCAGCTGGTTGTCCTCGGCGGTCTTCACGAAGCCCGACCCGACGGCGATGCCGGCGTGGATCATGATGTTGCGCAGCATGGTCGAGAAGGCGGCCGGGTCGCCGGTGACCGGCTGGGCGCCGTCGTAGTAGCCGACCTGGCAGTAGCCGTCCTGCGGCGACTGGGCCAGGTACAGGCGGGCGGTCTGGGGCGAGACCCAGACCTTGGTGGCCGGTCCCTGCCACATCGCCTTGATCGAGGCCGGCGCCGGCTGCCAGTTGAAGGTGGCGGCCGTCGAGGCGATCGCCGCGACATTGGTCCCGGCCGGCAGGCAGACGCTCTTGAAGACATCGACGACCTGCTGCCGATAGGTCGGGACGGCCTGGGCCGAACCGACGGCCAGGAAACCGGCCAGCGTCAGGATGGTGGCTAGGACGCGCATCGCGACTCCCCCGGCGCCGACGGGCGCGGCCCCCAGACTAGCCGCAATCCACCATCGGGAGAACATCGTTATCTCTGCAACTTCGCTCCGGGACCGGAAACCGGGAATTGCGGGGGCCGAACGAGGTCTTTGCCGTATGGCGGCGCGGGGTGGGCGACGGGAAACTGGGGGCGTTCCGGCGCGCGAAGCCTGGAGCTCCTACGAGGAGGATTCGATGACCTTGGCGGAACTGGTTCCCCTGGGCGTCAAGATCAGCATCGTGACGATCGTCTTCGCGCTGGGCCTGAGCGCCCGGCCCAGGGACCTTGTCCATCTGGTCCGGCATCCGGCCCTGGCGGCGCGATCGGCGCTGGCGATCATGCTGGTCATGCCGATCGTGGCGGTGCTGCTGGTCAAGTTCGTGGGCCTGTCCGCGCCGGTGGCCATCATGCTGATCGCCCTGTCGCTGGCCCCGACGCCGCCGATCCTGCCCCGCAAGCAGCTCAAGGCCGGGGGCGACGCCAGCTACGCCATCAGCCTGCTGGCCACCATGGGCCTGGTGTCGATCCTCTGGGTCCCCCTGGCCCTGGAGCTGATCCAGCGGGTGTCGGGCCTGCCGCTGGGCATCGCGACCCCCAAGGTGGCGTCCGTGGTCGCCGTGACGATCCTGATCCCGCTGCTGGCCGGGATCGCCCTGGCCTATTTCGCGCCGGCCCTGGCCGCGAAGCTGGCGCCGATCGTCTCCAAGGCCGGCCTCCTGCTGCTGGTGGTGGTCGCCCTGCTGATCCTGGTCAGCCAGTGGCGGCACATGGCCGGCCTGGTGGGCGACGGGACGGTGCTGGCGTTCGTGGCCTTCGTGGTCGTCGGCCTGGCCGTGGGCCACGCCCTGGGCGGACCCGACCCCAGCGACCGCACCGTCCTGGCCCTGGCGACCGCGTCCCGGCACCCCGGCCTGGCCCTGGCCGTCGCCCACGTCAACTACCCCGACGCCAAGGCGCTGGTCGCCGCCGTGCTGTTGTTCCTGGTGGTCAACATCGTCGTCTCGATCCCGTACGCGGCCTGGCGCAAGCGGGCCGGCGCCGCGGACGCGCTCAAGCTCTGACGCCCCGCGCTAGTCGTGCGGCCCCTGGCTCTTGAGGGCCGACAGCATCGCCGCCGCGCCGATCCCCGTGCCTTCCTGCGAGGGCGGGAAGGCGTGCAGGCTCTGCATGAAATCCTGGATGGGCGGCATCAGGATCGGCATGATCCAGGACTTCTCCTTCATCCACAGGAAGTGCCCGCCGGTCTCGGGGCTGCGCTCGTAGGGGTCGGCCTTGATGTCGACGATCATGCCGCCGGGCAGCTTCTTGGCCGCCTCCAGCCACTTGTCCTTGATCGCCAGGTGGATCTTCCACTCGTCGATCCGCACCGCCGTCAGCTCGGTCTCGGCGAAGTAGAAGAACTCGCGCCGCGCCGACTTGCCGTCCGGCTTGGTCAGCAGGTCCAGCTGGTTGTAGCCGTCGAGGTGCAGCTTGACCTCCACGCCCCCGACCTTCCGCCCCTTGAGCAGGTCGGACTTCACGGTGGCGTCGCCGGCCGCCGCCAGCAGGGTGGGGACCCAGTCCTCGCTGGTCATGAAGCCGTCGGTCCAGCTGTTCGCCGCGATCTTGCCGGGCCAGCGCACCAGCATCGGCACGCGGAAGCCGCCGTCCCAGGTGGTGCCCTTCTCGCCGCGGAACGAGGCCGAGCCGGTCATCGGCCAGTGCGCCAGGTTGGCGCCGTTGTCCGAGGTCAGCAGCACGATGGTGTCGTCGGCCAGGCCCTCGGCGTCCACCGCGTCCAGCAGCTTGCCCACCAGGGCGTCCAGCTGCAGCACGGCGTCGAAATAGGGTGTGTGGCCGCTCTTGCCCAGCCAGTCCTTGGAGACGTGGATCTGCTGGTGCATGCGCGAGGGGCAGTACCAGAGCAGGAAGGGATTCCCGTCCGCCTTGCGGGCCTTCACATAGGCGATGGCGTCGTCGGTGAACTCGTCGTCGATCGTGCCCATCCGCGTGCTGCTCAGCGGCCCCAGGTCTTCGATCGTCTGCCTGCCCACCCGGCCCCAGCGCGGGTCCTCGGTGGGATCGTCGACGTCGCTGGCCTTGCTGTGGATGATGTTGCGCGGCCGCCCGGCGAAGTCCGGGTCCTTGGGGAAGTCCGGCTGCTCGGGCATCTCCATCATGTTCAGGTGGTAGAGGAAGCCCTTGAATTCGTCGAAGCCGTGGACCGTCGGCAGGAACTCGTTGCGGTCGCCCAGGTGGCTCTTGCCGAACAGGGCGGTGGCGTAGCCCCTGTCCTTCAGCAGCGCGGCCAGGGTCACGTCCTTGGGCTGGAGGCCGACCTTGCTGCCCGGCTGGCCCACCGAGGTCAGGCCGGTGCGGATCGGATACTGCCCCGTCAGGAACGCGGCGCGGCCGGCCGTGCAGCTGGGCTGGGCGTAGTAGTCCGAGACCATCATGCCTTCGCTGGCGAGGCGATCCATGTTGGGCGTGCGCACCGCCCCGACGCCCCGGTGGTAGGCCGACAGGTCCATGGGAGCCATGTCGTCGATCATGATCGCGATGATGTTCGGGCGAGTCGAACCGTTCGAGGATGAGGCCATCTCGATCTGCTCCAGGGCGTCTGCCGGTATTTCCGGGGAGGCTAGCCGCCGCGCCCGAGACCGGCACTCCGGGGGAACCCGATCCGCCCGCGGGAAATACCCGGCGACAGGCGCCCCGTCTCCCGAGCCGCCCAGCCCTGGATTCCGGGTCCGCCCCGAACGCGAAACGGCCCGGACGCTCTCGCGCCCGGGCCGTCTTGCCTTCAGCGATGAAGCCGGCGCTTAGACCGCTTCGACCGCGTGTTCGGCCAGGATCGTGAAGCCGTCGGGACCGACGTCCGCGAAGCCGCCCTGGATGTCGAACAGGCGCACGGTCGAACCGTCGCGCACCGTGACCCGGCCTTCGCGCAGGGTGGTCATGAACGGCGCGTGGTTCGGCAGGACGCCGAAATCGCCTTCCGTGCCGGGGGCGTCGACCTGGTCGACGTCCGCCGAAAACAGTTCGCGCTCGGGCGCGACGAGGGAGAAGTGCAGCTTAGCCATCAGTCATGAGTCTCCACGGCGCCCAGGGCCGCTTCGATGTCTTCGTCGGTCTGGATCTCGGTCCCGCAGAACGGGCAGAAGCGGATGGTGGCCAGCACGACGCCGGTTTCACCACCCTCTTCCCGATGACCCAGATTGAGCAGGATCAACCCGCTGTCGTGCTCGATCAGCGCGTCTTCGGGATCCGAAGACACCGCATCCTCGAGCTCTTCGCAGCAGAAATTGATCAGCTCGTGTTCGTCGGTCATTACGCTTCGCCAGCCATCTTCTCGGCCTTGGCCACGGCTTCCTCGATCGGGCCGACCATGTAGAAGGCGCCTTCCGGCAGGTGGTCGTACTCGCCGTCCACGATGCCCTTGAACGAGCGGATGGTGTCCTTCAGCTGGACGAAGGCGCCCGGCGTGTTGGTGAACTGCTCGGCGACGTGGAACGGCTGCGACAGGAAGCGCTGAATCTTACGGGCGCGGGCGACCGTCAGCTTGTCCTCTTCCGACAGCTCGTCCATGCCCAGGATGGCGATGATGTCCTTCAGGGCCTTGTACTGCTGCAGCACTTCCTGGACCGAGCGGGCCACGTTGTAGTGCTCTTCGCCGATCACCAGCGGGTCCATGATCCGCGAGGTCGAGTCCAGCGGATCGACGGCCGGGAAGATGGCCTGGGCGGCGATGTCGCGCGACAGAACGGTGGTGGCGTCCAAGTGGGCGAACGAAGCGGCCGGGGCCGGGTCGGTCAGGTCGTCGGCGGGCACGTAGATGGCCTGGACCGAGGTGATCGAGCCCTTGTTGGTCGAGGTGATGCGCTCCTGCAGGTTGCCCATCTCGGTGGCCAGGGTGGGCTGGTAGCCCACGGCCGAGGGGATGCGGCCCAGCAGAGCCGACACTTCGGCGCCGGCCTGGGTGAAGCGGAAGATGTTGTCGACGAACAGCAGCACGTCCTTGCCTTCCTCGTCGCGGAAGTATTCCGCGATCGACAGGCCGGTCAGGGCGACGCGGGCGCGGGCGCCCGGGGGTTCGTTCATCTGGCCGTAGACCAGGGCGCAGCGGCTGCCTTCGGTCGAGCCGTTGTTGGCCTTCGGGTCGACGTTGACGTTCGACTCGATCATCTCGTGATACAGGTCGTTGCCTTCGCGGGTGCGTTCGCCCACGCCGGCCAGGACCGAGTAACCGCCGTAAGCCTTGGCGATGTTGTTGATCAGTTCCTGCATCGTCACGGTCTTGCCGACGCCGGCGCCGCCGAACAGGCCGATCTTGCCGCCCTTGGTGTAGGGGCACATCAGGTCGATGACCTTGATGCCCGTGACCAGCACTTCAGCGGTGTTGGTCTGGTCGGCGAACGACGGGGCGTCGCGGTGGATGGTGCGGAAGATGTCCGACTGGATCGGGCCCTGCTCGTCGATCGGCTCGCCGATGACGTTCATGATGCGGCCCAGGGTGCCGGGACCGACCGGAACGCGGATCGACTCGCCGGTGTCGCGCACGGCCTGGCCGCGGACCAGACCTTCGGTGGCGTCCATGGCGATGGCGCGGACGGTGTTCTGACCCAGGTGCTGGGCGACTTCGAACACCAGGCGCTGGCCCGAAGCGGTGTTGACCGTCTCAAGCGCGTTCAGGATGGCCGGCAGCGGGCCTTCGAACTCGACGTCGACGACGGCGCCGATGACCTGCACCAGCTTGCCGGTGGCAGCGCCGATGGAGGCGGCGGCCTTCGGGGCCGAAGCCTTGGCGGCGGCCGGAGCCTTGGGCGCGGCGGCCTTCTTGGCGGGAGCGGCGGCGGCGGCCTTCGGAGCGGCGGCAGCCTTCGGGGCGGCGGGCTTCTTCACGGCGGCCGGCTTGGCGGCGGCGGCGGGAGCCTTAGCGGGGGTCTTGGCCATGGCGTTCAGGGTCTTTCGTACGGGCTCGTGCGGCGTTTTATGGTTGGGTTCAGGATCAGACGGCTTCGGCGCCGGAGATGATCTCGATCAGCTCCTTGGTGATCTGAGCCTGGCGGGAACGGTTGTATTCGAGGGTGTAGCGCTTGATCATATCGCCCGCGTTGCGCGTGGCGTTGTCCATCGCCGTCATCTGGCTGGCGTAGAAGCCGGCCATGTTGTCGAGCAGGGCCGACAGGATCTGGACCGTCAGGTTGCGCGGCAGCAGGGTCTCGAGGATGGCCTCTTCCGAGGGCTCGTACTCGTAGACGGCGGCCGGACCCGAGGTCGCTTCCGCGCCCTCGACCACGGCCGGGACCAGCTGCAGGGCGGTCGGGACCTGCTGCACCACCGACTTGAAGCGGCTGTAGAACAGGGTGACCACGTCGACCTCGCCGCCTTCGTAGGCGCGGATGACGACGTCGGCGATCGGCTGGGCGACTGACAGGGTGAACTGGCGATAGGCCGACAGGTCGAAGTTCTCTACCACCTTGTCGCCATAGGGGCGCTTCAGCTGGGCGGTGACCTTCTTGCCGACGCAGACGATCTTCACGTCCTTGCCGTCGCGGATCAGCGTGTCGATCCGCTCGCGCGCGGCGCGGACGATCGACGAGGTGAAGCCGCCGGCCAGGCCGCGGTCGGCGGCGGCGACGATCACCAGGTGACGGTCGTCACGGCCGGTGCCGGCCAGCAGGGCCGGAGCCCCGTCGCCGGACACGCCGGCGGCCAGGTTGGCGATGACGTTCGACAGGCGCCGAGCGTACGGACGGGCGGCTTCCGCCGCGTCCTGGCTCCGGCGCAGCTTGGCCGCCGCCACCATCTGCATCGCTTTCGTGATCTTCTGCGTCGCCTTGACGCTCGAGATCCGATTGCGCATTTCCTTTAGGCTTGCCATCCGCCTATCAGACCTTCCTAAACAACCACCAGGTGCTGTCGTCCATCACGGTCGTTCTTCTCCAGAAGAACCCGTAATCGACCAACTGCAGATCTGGGAACATATCCATGTAGAGCGAGCCAAAATCGTTCTTGAACAGAAGATCTTGTTCGCCACGGTAGGTAATCGTTTCAGCCTTCGGCGAAAAATACTCGGAGCAGAAGACGTACTTGGAAGCCACGCGGTGCACTTCGCGCATCGTCGCCTCCAGCTGGCTGGGATCGACGTGGATCAGGACGCCGGCCGTGAAGGCCATGTCCACCGCGCCGTCGGCCAGCGGGATGCTGTGACCGAAACCCTCGAACAGCCGCTCGGCCGGCAGGACGCCGTTCTCGATCAGCTGCTTGCGGGCCGAAGCGTTGGGCTCGATGGCCCATTGCTCCATGTCCGACAGGGCCTGGATGCCCAGGAGGTTGAGGCCGACGTTCGGCCCCACTTCCAGGACGCTCTTAGGCATGTCGCCGGTCATGCGCGAAAGCACCTCGCCCCAAACCCGGGTGCGGCCGCGGACGGCCTCGACGGTGGCGCCGCTACGTTGCGTGTAGCGGTCGCCGAACTCGCCGGACCATGCGTCCAAGGATTTGGGGTGATCAGCCATCGATCAGCTAGGCAAAGGTCGCCGAGAAGCTGTCGAGCACGCTCTTCAGCGTGTTCTCCAGGTCCTTGTCGAGGGCCTTCTTGGTGCGGATGCCGTCCAGCAGGTCCTTGTGGGCGCTGTGCAGGCGGGCCAGGAACTCGGTCTCGAAGCGGCGAACCGACGAGGTCGGGATCTTGTCCAGATAGCCGCGCGTGCCGGCGTAGATCACGCAGACCTGCTCTTCGACCGACTGCGGGGCGTACTGCGGCTGCTTCAGCAGCTCGGTCAGGCGTTCGCCGCGGGCCAGCATCTTCTGGGTCGAGGCGTCCAGGTCCGAGCCGAACTTGGCGAAGGCGGCCATCTCGCGATACTGGGCCAGTTCGCCCTTGATCGGACCGGCGACCTGCTTCATGGCCTTGATCTGGGCCGACGAGCCGACGCGCGACACCGAGATGCCGACGTTCACGGCCGGGCGGATGCCCTGGTAGAACAGGTCGGTTTCCAGGAAGATCTGGCCGTCGGTGATCGAGATCACGTTGGTCGGGATGTAGGCCGACACGTCGTTGGCCTGGGTTTCGATGATCGGCAGGGCCGTCAGCGAGCCCGACCCGTTGTCTTCGTTCAGCTTCGCGGCGCGTTCCAGCAGGCGCGAGTGCAGGTAGAACACGTCGCCCGGATAGGCTTCGCGGCCCGGCGGGCGGCGCAGCAGCAGCGACATCTGGCGGTAGGCGACGGCTTGCTTGCTGAGATCGTCATAGATGATCAGGCCGTGCAGGCCGTTGTCGCGGAACCACTCGCCCATGGCGCAGCCCGAGAACGGGGCCAGGTACTGCAGCGGGGCCGGCTCCGAGGCCGAGGCGACGACGACGATCGTGTATTCCAGGGCGCCGTGCTCTTCCAGGGTCTTGACGATCTGGGCGACGGTCGAGCGCTTCTGGCCGATGGCGACGTAGACGCAGTAGAGCTTGGCGCTCTCGTCCTTGCCGGCGTTGGCGGCCTTCTGGTTCAGGATGGTGTCGATGGCGACGGCGGTCTTGCCGGTCTGACGGTCGCCGATGATCAGCTCGCGCTGGCCGCGGCCGACCGGGATCAGGGTGTCGATCGACTTCAGGCCGGTCTGCACGGGCTCGTGCACCGACTTGCGCGGGATGATGCCCGGGGCCTTGACGTCGACGCGGCGACGCTCGGTGAACTGGATCGGGCCCTTGCCGTCGATCGGCTCGCCCAACGGGTTGACGACGCGGCCCAGCAGGCCGCGGCCGACCGGCACGTCGACGATCTCGCCGAGACGGCGGACTTCGTCGCCTTCCTTGATGGCCTGGTCCTGGCCGAAGATCACGGCGCCGACGTTGTCGCGCTCGAGGTTCAGGGCCATGCCCTTCACGCCGGCCTTCGGGAACTCGACCATTTCGCCGGCCTGGACGTTGTCCAGACCGTAGATGCGGGCGATGCCGTCACCGACGGACAGCACCTGGCCGACGTCGGAGACGGCGGCTTCTTCGCCGAAATTGGCGATCTGCGACTTGAGGATGGCCGAAATCTCGGCGGCGCGGATGTCCATGGCTGTCTTGGGCTCTCTGCGATCTATTTTTTGGGCGCGCTTATACGCTTAAGCGCGCTTGAGGGCGAATTTCAGGGAATCGAGCTTCGAACGGAGCGAGGCGTCGAACAGGCGGGAGCCGACACGCACCTTGATGCCGCCCAGGATGGACGGATCGACGCGGGTCGAGATTTCGGGGGTCTTGCCGACGGCCGTGGCGACGGCGGCCGACACGCCCTTCAGCTGGGCGGCGGTCAGGGCCTTGGCGGTGACCACCTCGGCGGTCACGACGCCGCGGTGCTGGGCCGACAGCTCGACGAAGGCGCTGATGGCGCCCATCAGGTCGCCGGCGCGGCCGTTGCTGGCCACCAGGCCCAGGAACTTGGCGGTCAGCAGCTGGAACTTGGCCTTGGTCGCCACGGCCACCAGGCCCTTGGCCTTGTCCTCGGCCGAGAAGGCGGGGCTCTCGATCAGCCGGCGCAGGTCGGCGCTCTCGGCCGCCATCGCCCGCAGAGACTTCAGGTCGGCCTCGACCTTGGTCAGCTGGTTGCTCTCGATCGTCAGTTCGAACAGGGACTGCGCATAGCGCTGACCCGCATCCGTCGCCTTGGTTTCGTCCGCCACTTGTTCCGCCCGGTGCGTTGCAATCGCCGCGGACAAGAAGATTAACCCTCATCCCGGCTTAAAGGCTTGAGCGCGCTTGGAAAAAGCGCATGGACGGCCGGCGCTGACGCGCTGCCCTGTCCGAAGCCGCGCGCCTGATAACACGCAGCCTTCGCAGTCGCAACCAAGGCCAATGCGTAAGGAGCGACGGCTTTTCGTAAAACAGGTCCGGCTACGCTTGGGTGACCCTGCGGAACACCGCCGAGGCGGCGGCGACCAGGTTTCCGTCGTCGGTACGGAGCTCGGCCTGGGCGAAGACCAGGCTGCGGGTCGAGCGCTCGACCCAGGCCTTGCCGGCCAAGGGTCCGTCCGCGACGGACGCGCCGTAGTCGACGGTCATCGAGGTCGGCTCGGCGTCGGGCCCGGCGATCTCGCGCAGGGCGTCTTCCAGCAGGGCGGCGGTCGAGGTGCTCATGAGGGTCCCATAGTCCCAACCCGGACAAAGAAAAAGGGCGGCGGAACCGGTCCGCCGCCCCATAGGCGAATGCTCGAGGAAACAGCCGGACAGGGCGGGGCCCCAAAAGCGTCCGGGTAGATAAGAGACGACTTACTTCGAAGCCGTCTGCACGCCGGCCTTGGCCGAGGCGTTGCAGCGGGTCAGGTCGTCGGCGTCCAGCGACTTGGTGTCGCCGCCGAAGGCGGCCACGGGGCCGACTTCCTTGGCGAGCGCCTTGCACGCCACGGCGGTCAGGGCCCGCGACGGGGCGGCGGTCGAGACGCACTCGGCGCCGTCGCAGACGAAGACGGCGCCGCCGGCGACGACCTTGGTCTTGGCGGCGACCGGGTTTTGCAGGGCGACGGCGATGCGGCCGTCGGCGAAGGCCGAGCCGGCGAACAGGCAGGTCGTCAGGGCGGCGGCAGCCGCCAGGGATTGGAGCTTCATGAGAGAGCCCTCCAGCGTGTACAGGGGAGTGGAGATCGAATGATCGGCGATAAGCTGTACTGGTCGCTCCAACCCGGGGATGTCGGCATCGGTATCCCCACCGATGCTTCGGATCAGAACTAAGCACTGCTTAGATATCAGCGTTCAGAAATTGCGCAAGCGAAAATTATTTCGCATGAGCATTTTTTAGTGAAACGGGCGCCTTTTCCGGAAACGGCCCGGCCGCGCTGAGGAAACGGCGGGGTCCTGGAGAAAACGGCGCGGCGCTCACGCCCTTTCGTAGAGGCTCGCGATGGTCGTCACGGCGTTCTCCGCCTCGGCCCGGTCGGGTCGCTCGACGTCGATCCCGTAGCCCCACATGTCGCTGTCGCCGACATACTGCACGACGATCCCGTCCGGCCGCGGCAGCACCGATACGTGCTTGTAGTAGACCCCGTAGTGGACCTCGGGCTGGGCGGCCAGCCAGGCGATCTGGCCGCGCACCGGGGTGATGGTCTCGTCCTTCCACAGCGCCCGCGCGCCGTAGCCGGTGCAGTTGACCACCACCGGCTCGCTCAGCCGCGCCAGGTCGGCGGGGGTGTCGAAGGTCATGGCCACGATCCGGCCGCCCTCGGCCAGGAAGTCGTTGGTCAGCATGTGGGCCAGGTCGCTGACGTTGAACTGCATCGAGGTCCCGTGCCGGACCCGCTCGACCGGGAACGGGTGCGACCCGGCCGGCAGGTCCTGGAAGCCGGGCACGATGTCGTGCAGCCGCTCGCCGTACTCGGCGAAATGGACCGACCCGGCGGGACGGGGCCCGCGCGGACCGCCGGCCCCGCCGCCGAGCAGCGTGTAGCGGTCGCTCCACGACACCGGCTCGCCCGGCAGGCCCAGAAGGGTCTGGTAGGCGGCGTAGGACGCGCGGGCCATCTCCTCCCACAGGGCCGGGAAGCCGGGGGCTGCCTTGTCGGCGTCGGCGACGCGCGAGTCCGGCGACCAGGTGCCGGTGGCGCGGAACGAGCGGGTCTGGGGCGTGCGCTCCTTGGCGTAGATCGTCACCTTGGCGCCGGCCCGCTGCAGCAGCAGGGCCGAGGTCAGGCCCAGGGCGCCGCAGCCGATCACCGCGACCTCCTTGGTCCCGCCCTCCAGGGCCTTGCCGGCGGCGATGGTGCTGGAGCCCCACGACAGCGACCAGCCGCTGCCGCCGTGGCCGTAGTTGTGCACCACCCGCTTTCCGGCGACCTGCTCGACGTCGAGGCGGGGTCCGGCGGCTCGGAACGGGCGCAGGCAGACGGTGATCTTGGTGATGCGGTCGACGCTCATCCGCAGCGGGGCCAGCGGCGGCACGACGAAGGCGGGCCGGGACGGGGCGATCAGGCCGCTCGCGGTTCCGCCCTGGGTCACGCAGCCGGCCAGGCTGGTCGCGCCAAGCCCGCCCAGTCCCGCCAGCATGGCCCGCCGACTGCTCGTCGTGATCATGGACGCCTCCCCATACTGACCGCGCCGACCCTAACCAGGGGCCCGGGCTCCCGCCAAGCGCGTTCCCCCACGTCACGGTTGTCGTCCGCCCGAAGGGGGGCGCATGCTGCTTTTCAAGGCTCACAGAAGCTTCGAGGAGACGCGGTCATGGACTTCAATCCGCCGGCGGAACTGACGGCATATCTGGCGACTCTGGACGCGTTCATCGCCGACACCATCGCGCCCCTGCAGGCCGAGCACGACAACGAGCGCTTCTTCGACCACCGCCGCGAATGGGCCCGCACCGACTGGGACGGCGGCGGCCTGCCCCGGCGCGAGTGGGAAGAGCTGCTGGCCAAGGCCCGGGGCCTGGCCGACGCCGCCGGCCACTACCGCTTCGCCCTGCCCAAGACGTACGGCGGCCAGGACGGCTCGAACCTCTGGATGGCGGTGATCCGCGAGCACCTGGCGGCCAAGGGCCTGGGCCTGTTCAACGACCTGCAGAACGAGCACTCGATCGTCGGCAACAATCCGTTCGTGCTGATGATCCGCGACTTCGGCCGGCCCGACCAGCAGCACCTGATCCCCGACATGCTGGACCGCCACGCCTTCCGCCCGACCTTCGGCCTGACCGAGCCGAACCACGGCTCGGACGCCACCTTCATGGAGACCCGCGCCGTCCGCGAGGAGCGCCACGGCCAACCAGGATGGCGGATCGACGGCGAGAAGATGTGGACCACCGGCATGCACGTGGCCACCCACTGCGCCCTGTTCGCCCGCACCGGCGGCGAGGACGGCGACGCGCGGGGGATCACCTGCTTCCTCGTGCCGGCCCATGCGCCGGGCGTGAAGATCGAGGAGTACCTCTGGACCTTCAACATGCCCACAGACCACCCGCGGGTCAGCTTCACCAACGTCTGGGTCCCGGACGGGGCGATGTTCGGTCCCGAGGGCGGCGGCCTGGCCCTGGCCCAGCACTTCGTGCACGAGAACCGCATCCGCCAGGCGGCCTCCAGCCTGGGGGCGGCGGTCTTCTGCATAGAAGAGAGCGTCAAGTACGCGCGCACGCGCAAGCCGTTCGGCAAGGCCCTGGCCGAGAACCAGGCCATCCAGTTCCCGCTGGTCGAGCTGGCCACCCAGGCCGAGATGCTGCGCCTGCTGATCCGCAAGACCGCCTGGGAGATGGACCAGATGACCAAGCCGGAGGTCGAGAAGCGGCTCTCCGACAAGGTCTCGATGTGCAACTACTGGGCTAACCGCCTGTGCTGCGAGGCCGCCGACCGGGCCATGCAGGTGCACGGGGGCCTGGGCTATTCGCGCCACAAGCCGTTCGAGCACATCTACCGCCACCACCGCCGCTACCGGATCACCGAGGGCAGCGAGGAGATCCAGATGCGCAAGGTCGCCGCCTGGCTGTTCGGCTACATCGGCCCGCGCAAGGCGGCGTTCGCGGCCGAGGGGGTGTAGGTCTTATCCCGCCACCGGCTCGGGCTTCGGAAAGACCCATCGTCCCTCCCGCACTTCCGCGCGCGGCCGATAGAGGCGCACGAGGTAGTTCCAGCCGGGGGGAACCGAGAGGCAGTTGGGGCCACCGCCCTCGCATCCCCCGAACCGCACCGTGATGGAGCCGTCGGCGTCCTTGTCGGCGGTGATGCTGTTGATGGTGTAGCTGTCGCGGCTGTTGGGCTCGAAATAGCCGGCCGCATTATAGATGCTGATCGACCAGAAGCCGTCGACCGGCACGTCCTTGACCGTCAGCCGATGGACGGTCCGGCCGTCGTTGGCCTCCGGTTGACCGCCGATGTACATCGCCTCGGAGTCCGGATTGCCGCCCCAGCCCGCGGCGGCGCCGACCAGGCGGCGAAACGGATCAACCTCCGTCCGCGAACCGAACGCGTGCTCGAAGTTCGAGAGCCCCGAGCCCAGCACCTTCAGGGCGTCGCGAACCTGGGTCAGGCTGGCCTGGTCCCAATCGGGAAAATCGGCGGCTCCGACCCCGGCCTGGGTGACGGTCACCGCGTCCTGCAGCCGATGAACCGCCTTCACGTCGGCGTCGTCGGTCGGATCGACCAACGTGCGCACCAGCGCGGCGACATATCGCGTGCCGATGTCGGCCTTGGTCAGGACCCTGCGGGCCGGCGCGTGCTCGACGCCGTGCGTATAGTGGTCCTCGTCGATGATCTGCAGCGCCATGTACCGCGCGCCGGCGTCGGGCAAGGTGATCGTCACGTCGCCGGCGTCCAGGTCGAAGAGTCCCTGACTGTACAGCGTGTCGCGATTGAGCCGGACGACATCCTGCTTGTCGATCGCGGCCGGCTCCCTGACGTGGGAGAATTTCCCGAGCGCTCCGTTCCTGACGAAGCCGAGCATGTAGTTGTCGGTTTCGGCCCGGACGAAATTGTCGGCGTTTACAATCACGGACATGACGCGCCCTTCCTGTGGACCCCCACAGGATCAAGGGCGACGGCGACCGCCCGCAATCGGGGAGACCCCGGAGCCAGGGCGTGGAAACCCGTGGGGCCGCGCCTTCGACCGTCCCTACGCGCCTGACGTTTCCATGATGACAAGCGCGCGCATTGCGTGAAAATACAAGCTCAGGTCGTTATCGCGTTTGCATCGGCGGGACGCGCGTCGTTAGTGTGCCTGGAACGCCGCCATACTTGGATCCAACCCGGTTCGAAGGGACTTCCATGCGCATGCTCAGAACCCTCACCCGTCTCGCGCCTGTTCTAGCCGCCACGATCCTGCTGGCGGGCTGCGGGATCAACACCATCCCCACCCAGGACGAGGCGACCAAGACCGCCTGGGCCGAGGTGCAGAACCAGTATCAGCGCCGCTCCGACCTGATCCCCAACCTGGTGGCGACGGTGAAGGGCTACGCGGCCCAGGAGAAGGGCGTGCTGGTCGAGGTCACCCAGGCGCGCGCCAGCGCCACCCAGGTCAAGGTCGACGCCTCGACCATCACCGACCCGGCGCAGTTCGAGCAGTACGCCGCCGCCCAGGACAAGCTGTCGGGCGTGCTGGGCCGGCTGATGATGATCCAGGAAAGCTATCCGGAGCTGAAGTCCAACCAGAACTTCCTGGCCCTGCAGAGCCAGCTGGAGGGCACCGAGAACCGCATCTCGATCGCCCGGCGCGACTACAACAACACCGCCCAGGTCTACAACACCACACTGCGGACCTTCCCCAGCATCATCTGGGCCAAGACCCTGTACGGCAGCCAGAAGCCGGCCCAGCTGTTCCAGGCCACGGCCAACGCCCAGTCGGCGCCCAGCATCGACTTCAGCGCCCCGCCGGCCCCGGCGGCCAGCACCCAGCCCGCCCCGGGGAACTAGGTGATCGCGCCGGGCGCATCTCTCCTCCCCCGTGAAACGGGGGAGGTGGCCGCGCAGCGGTCGGAGGGGGCGTCCCGCCGCCGCGACGCGCCCGCTCGACGCCCCCTCCGTCACGATGCGTATCCGCATCGCGCCACCTCCCCCGCCGCGCGGGTGAGGAGCTATGTGCTCGTCTTCCTGGCGCTGTTCCTCTTCGCCCTCCCCGCTCTTCCCACGTCCGCCCTGGCCGCCGCCCCGACCTTCCCGCCCCTGACCGGGCGCGTCGTCGACGGCGCGAACATCCTGTCGCCGCAGGTCGAAGCCGAGCTGACGACCAAGCTGGAGAACCTGGAGAAGACCAGCGGCCGCCAGCTGGTGGTGGCCACCGTGCCCAGCCTGCAGGGCTACGAGATCGAGGACTACGGCTACCAGCTGGGCCGCGCCTGGGGCATCGGCGAGAAGGGGACCAACACCGGCGCCCTGCTGATCGTCGCCCCGGCCGAGCGCAAGGTGCGGATCGAGGTCGGCTACGGCCTGGAGCCGATCCTGACCGACGCCCTGTCCAGCGTCATCATCCAGACGGCCATCCTGCCCAAGTTCAAGGCCGGCGACCTTGAGGGCGGGGTCACGGCCGGGACCGACGCGATCATCCAGCAGCTGGGCCTGCCCGACGAGGAAGCCAGGGCCAAGGCCGAGCAGGCGTTCAAGGTCTCGCAACAGGCCGAGCGCAACACCGGCCCCTCGCCGATCCTGGTCCTGATCGTGCTGTTCATCGTCATCGTGATCCTGAGCAACATGTTCAGCCGGCGCGGCCGGCGCGGCGGCCTGGGCTCGGCCCTGCCCTGGATCATCCTGAACGGCATGCTGAGCGGCGGCCGGGGCGGCGGCGGCGGTTTCTCCGGCGGCGGCGGTGGCGGCGGAGGCTTCTCCGGCGGCGGCGGCTCGTTCGGCGGCGGCGGATCTTCGGGGAGCTGGTGATGCACACGCTTTCGCAGACCGACCAGGAACGCATCGCCAAGGCCGTGGCCGAGGCCGAGAAGACCACCGCCGGCGAGATCTATTGCGTGCTGGCCCCAGAGGTCGGCGACGACCGCGCCGTGCCGCTGATCTGGGCGGCCAGCGCGGCCCTGCTGCTGCCGGCCCTGGCCCTGCTGGCGGGCTTCCGCCCCGAGATGCTGAGCCGGCTGTTCGGCGGCTGGAGCGTCGGCCACGAGGCCGCCCACGACGTGGCCATCCTCTCGGCCCTGCTGACCTATGTCGGCCTGCAGGCGGCGATCTTCGCGGTCACGGCCGCCCTGGTCTCGATCCCCGCCGTGCGCCGGGGCCTGATCCCCGGGCCGGTCAAGACGGCGCGGGTCCGCCACGCGGCCATGGACTATTTCCTGGCCAAGGACCTGCACCTGACCCGCGAGCGGACCGGGGTGCTGATCTTCGCGGCCCTGGCCGAGCACCGCGTCGAGGTGATCGCCGACGCCGGCATCCACGCCGCCGCGCCGGCGGCGGTGTGGGACGCGGTGGTGGCCGACCTGGTCGCCGGCCTCAAGCGCGGAGCCGTGGCCGACGGCTTCGTGGCCGCCATCGCCCGCACCGGCGCGATCCTGGCCGCCCACGTCCCGCCGCGCCCGGGCGACGTCAACGAGCTGCCCGACGGTCTGACGGTGCTGCCACGATAGGACCGCCGCGCGGGCTACATCCGCCGCCGTCGCGCGTTCTGGGCGTGACGACCAGGAGGATCCGATGAGCGACCAGGACGACTTCACCGCCTTCCTCGACCGGCGCCGGGCCGTGGCCCAGGCCTATGTGAACGGCGACGCCGGGCCGCTGGGCGAGATCGCCGCCCAGGCCAATCCGGCCAGCTTCTTCCCGCCGGGCGGGGGGCGCGAGCAGGGGGCCGGCCACGTGACCGCCGTCAACGCCCGCGGCGCGCGCAGCATGGCGCCCGGCGGCGAGACGACCCTGGAGATCCTGCACAGCCAGGCCAGCGGCGAGCTGGCCTATTGGACCGGCCTGCAGCACGCCAGCGTGCTGTTCGCGGGCAAGGACCAGCCGGTGGAGATGCACCTGCGGGTGACCGAGATCTTCCGCCGCGAGGACGGCGACTGGAAGATGATCCACCGCCACGCCGACCTGCTGGCCGAACCGCAGCCGAAATAGGACCGGGGACGCGCCCCCCAACCGGGGACGCGCCCTTGCGGCGTGTCCCCAAGTCCTGGCCCCGTGGATGCTGATGGGGACACGCCCAAGGGCATGTCCCCGGCCCCACCTAGAACGACTTGCGGATCGTCAGGCCCGCCGTGCGCGGCTGGCCGATCGTGTAGCCCAGCCGCGCCCGCCCGCCGCGTTCGCGGTCGAACGACAGCAGGGCGTTCTCGTCGTTGACGTTGTTGACGTAGACGATGACGTCCAGGCCGTTGTCCATCTGCACGCCGGCGCTGAGGTTGATGATGTCGTAGCTGGGCAGCTTCAGGTTCAGGGTCGTGGCGTCGTCGCCCGAGGCCCCGCCGAACGGCAGGCCCGAGACGAAGTCGCGCGGGTTGTCCTCCTGGTCGCTGGGCTGGGTGTAGCGGCTGCCCACGTGCTGGAACGAGGCGGTGACGTAGCCGTCCATGGTCTCGGTCAGGCTGCGGGTATAGGTGGCGTTGATCGAGATCTGGAACTTCGGCACCGACGGCAGGCGGTTGCCGTCGCGGATGCCGCCGATCACCGCGCCCGTGCCGTCCGTGACCGTGGAGTCGAACTCGGCCTCCACCAGGCTGCCCGAGACACCCAGGTCGAAGCCGTTGGCCAGGCGGGCCGTCAGCTCGCCCTCGACCCCCATGGTGTGGGCCTTGGGCACGTTGAACACCACGCGCGACGAGCACGAGCCGGCGTCCAGGGTCGTCTGCAGGTTCTTGATGTCGGTGTAGAACACCGCGCCGTTGAAGCTGACGCGGCCCATCCGCGACTTCATCCCGCCCTCGTAGTTCCACAGGGTCTCGTCGTCATAGCTCTGGTAACCGCCGAAGATGGCCTCGTCCTGCGGCGAGCAGAGCGGCAGGTTCAGCGGGTCATTGACCCCGCCCAGCCGGAAGCCCTTGGACGCCTGGGCGTTGAAGGTCAGGTCGGCGTCGGCCTTGTAGCTGAGCAGTAGGCGCGGGGTGAAACCATCGGACGAGGTCTTGTCGGTCTGGTCGTCGCCGTTGGCGAACAGGCCGCCCGAGGTGAAGCGGCGCTCCTCGTTGAAGTCGTAGTAGCGGCCGCCGGCCGTCACGGTCAGCTTGCCGTATTCGTAGCTGGCCTCGCCGAACACCGCCTTCTGCTTGATGTCGTAGGGCAGCGAGGCGTTGTAGGGCGAGTTGGCCGGGAAGCCGTTGGCCACGGCGGCCGAGGTGCCCGCGCCCAGGGTGGCGTCGGTATAGGCGTCGTAGCCCGGCGTCGGCAGGCGCTGGTTATAGACCCGGTCGACCTTCGAATAGAACGCCCCGACCAGCCACTGCAGCGGGCTGTCGCTGTGCGAGCTGAGCCGCACCTCCTGGGTGAACTGCTCCAGGTCGGTGGTGTCGACCAGCTTGGACGGCAGGGTGACCGCCGCGTCAGGGAAGCCCAGGTCCACCGAGACGCTGCCGGTCAGGGCGCTGGCGTCGCGGTTCACGTCGATCTTGCGGTCGATGTAGCTGGTGACCGAGGTCAGCTCGACGGTGTCGAAGCCGAAGGTGGCGGTCAGGTCGCCCAGGAAGGTCTTGTCGCCGAAGCTCTCGTCCAGCAGCAGGTACTGCTCGCGCTCGCCCATCGTGATGGCCGGGCGGGTGGTGGTGAACGGGTTGGCGAACAGGTTGAACGCCTCCTGGCGGTTGAAGCCGCCGGCCTTGATCTCCTGATAGACCAGGCGCGGGGTGATGCTGATGGCCTCGGTCGGCTGCAGCAGCAGCGAGACCCGGCCGCCGCGACGGGAGCCGTCGTTGACGTTCTTCTTGCGCGTCCCGCCCTCGCCCAGGGCGTCGACGAAGCCGGCGTATTCGGTGTCGTAGCCGACCACCCGCAGGGCGGCCTTGTCCGACAGCGGCAGGTTGACCACGCCCTTCAGGTAGCCGCCGACGTCGCCGCCCTGCAGCACGTTGAAATTGGCCTCCACCGTGCCGTCATAGGCGCCCAGCTTGGGCTGGTTGGTGATGTAGCGGATGGTGCCGCCGACCGAGCCCGAGCCGAACAGCGTGCCCTGCGGCCCGCGCAGGGTCTCCACCCGGTTCAGGTCGAACAGGTCGACGTCGGGCGTGAACAGCGACAGCGAGATCACCGACTCGTCGAGATAGACCCCGACCTGCTCCTTCACCCCCGGCTGGTCGCGGACCACCTGGCCGGCCGAGACGCCGCGCACGGCCACCTGGCTCTGGCCCGGCCCCAGGTTCTGGATCGTCAGGCCGGCCACGTTGCGCGACAGGTCCTCCAGCGTCACCGCGCCGCTCTTCTGGATGTCGGCCTCGGTCTGGGCGTTGATCGAGAAGGGCACGTCCAGGATCGTCGCGTCGCGCTTGGTGGCGGTGACGACCAGCTCCTCGACGGTGTTGTTGGTGTTGGACTGCTGGGCCAGGGCGGCCACGGGCGCGGCGATCGACGCCGCCGCCAGCGCAGACGCGGCCAGCCATGCCTGCCGCCGGTGCTTTACAGAACGCATGAATTCCTCCCGCTTTCGGTTTTCAGCGACCATTTAAAATTATAATTTTCGGCCACAACCTAAGCGTTCTTGCTCGAATCATTGAAAGTCAACGCCAAACCAGACCATTGCCGAGGCGCAATGATCTTTCCCCGTGCGCGTGGATTACGGGCAACAATGTCCAATGAGTTCTTGGCGAGCGGGATCACGCTACAGTCAAGCTCGGAGCCTTTTCCTGCCAAGCGTTACCGCTATCGGCGCGTCGCCCGCTTTACGTTCGCGTGACCTTTCGCCGGCGGAAATCCCGGTCTAGGGTGGCCGCCAATTCAAACTAACGTTTAAAGGGGAGTGCGCCCAATGCGCGAAGCGGTCATCGTCTCTTACGCCCGGACGGGCCTGGCCAAGTCCAACCGCGGCGGGTTCAACAACACCCACGGCGCGGCCATGGCCGGCCACGCCATCCAGCACGCCGTGTCGCGCGCCGGCCTGGAAGGCCCGGAAGTGGAGGACGTGGTCCTGGGCTGCGGCGGTCCCGAAGGCGCCACCGGCATGAACGTCGCCCGCAACGCGGCCATCTGGGCCGGCCTGCCGGTCACCACCTCGGGCCAGACCGTCAACCGCTTCTGCTCCTCGGGCCTGCAGGCCATCGCCACCGCCGCCAACTACGTGCGCAACGACGGCGCCCCGGTCGCCATCGGCGGCGGGGTGGAGTCGATCTCGCTGGTCCAGGGCGGCGGCCACATGAACCGCTTCCACATCACCGAAGACAAGCTGATGAAGGAAAAGCCGGCCCTGTGGATGGCGATGATCGACACCGCCGATATCGTGGCCAAGCGCTACAACATCAGCCGCGAATACCAGGACGAATATTCGCTGCGCAGCCAGCAGCGCATCGCCGCCGCCCAGGCCGCCGGCCTGTTCGACAACGAGATCGTCCCGATGGCCACCAAGATGAAGGTGGTCAACAAGGAGACCAAGGAAGAGAGCCTGGTCGACTACGTGGTCACCAAGGACGAGTGCAATCGTCCCGAGACCACCCTGGAAGGCCTGGCCAAGCTGGAGCCGGTCAAGGGTCCGGGCAACTTCATCACCGCCGGCAACGCCAGCCAGCTGTCGGACGGCGCCGCCGCCGTGGTGATCATGGACGCCAAGGAGGCCGCCCGCCGCAACCTCGAGCCGCTGGGCCTGTTCAAAGGCTTCGCCATCGCCGGCTGCGAGCCCGACGAGATGGGCATCGGCCCGGTCTTCGCCGTGCCGCGCCTGCTGGAACGCCACGGCCTGAAGGTCGACGACATCGACCTGTGGGAGCTGAACGAGGCCTTCGCCAGCCAGTGCCTCTACAGCCGCGACCGCCTGGGCATCGACCCGGAGAAGTACAACGTCAACGGCGGCTCGATCGCCATCGGCCACCCGTTCGGCATGACCGGCGCCCGCTGCGCCGGCCACCTGCTGCTGGAAGGCAAGCGCCGCAAGGCCAAGCTGGGCGTGGTGACCATGTGCATCGGTGGCGGCATGGGCGCCGCCGGCCTGTTCGAGATCTTCTGATCCCGAACAGGCCGGACGACGGCGCCCATCACTTGAGGACGCCGAAATCGGCAAGCCGATTTCGGTGGGGCGCCGCCGGTCTGTTCGAGATCTTCTGATCCCGGATTGATCCCTACGGAGCTATCAAGGCGCGTCCGGCTCGGACGCGCCTTTTTTCGCGCGTGATCTCGCCCCAAAAAAGCGTCATCGAGGCGGGCGATAGTACGTTCCACAAGACCGCTCCCCCGTCGCGGCGCCGGCCATGAACAACCTCATGGCCATCCGGCGCGAATGCTTCTAAAAGCGGCAAAACTGGCAATTTCACTTCAGGCCGTGGGGCGCTGTCCTCTTGGCGTTGACAGTGAAGGGGCCGGTTGACTACCTCGTGATCACCCTTGGACTTGATGCTCGGCGCTGGTCGTCGGGCTCGAAAGACTTGAGCCGCAATGACACAATCCAAGCGGCGCTTGCGCATCGCGATGCTCGGGCTCCGGAGCCTTCACGGCGGACACGGCGGCGTCGAGACCCACATCAAGCACCTCGCCCATCGCCTGGCTGAAGGCGACGCCGAGGTGCTGGTCCTGGAACGCGCGCCCTACGTCACGCCCGACGACCCGGTCGACCCGGCCAACGTCAAGCGCTGGTCGCTGCCCGCGCCCAAGGACAAGCACCTGGAGGCGCTGATCCACTCGACGATCGGGGTGTTCGCCGCGGCCTGGTGGCGCCCGGACGTGCTGCACGTCCACGCGATCGGCCCAGCCCTGGTCACCCCGCTCGGCCGCCTGATGGGCATGCGCGTGGTCGTCACCCACCATGGCGACGACTACAATCGCGAGAAGTGGAGCAAGTTCGCCAAGACCATGATCCGCCTGGGCGAACAGATGGCGGGCCGCTTCTCCAACGGCATCATCAGCGTCTCGGGCCTGGCGGCCAACCGCCTGCGGACCGACTATCCGCGCCAGCGCGTCGAGCACGTGCCCAACGGCGTGCCGCCGACGCCCGCCCCGCGCAAGACCTGGCCCAACGGCGTCGACCCCGGCCAGAAATACATCCTCAACGTCGCCCGCCTGGTGCCCGAGAAGCGCCAGATCGACCTGGTGCGCGCGTTCGAGAAGGTGCGCGACAAGCATCCGGACTGGTCGCTGGTGCTGGTCGGCTCGGCCGTCACCGCCTCGCCCTACGAGGCCGAGATCCTGCAGGCCGCCGCGCCGGGCTCGCGCATCCACTGCCTGGGCCACCAGACCGGCGACGACCTGGCCGCCGCCTTCGCCGGCGCCGACCTGTTCGTCCTGCCCTCGAGCCACGAGGGCAATCCGATCGCCATGCTGGAGGCGATGTCCGCGAGCCTGCCGATCCTGGCCAGCGACATCCCGCCCAATCTCGAGATCGAGCTGCCGGCCGCCTGCTACTACCCGCTGGGCGACACCGACAGCCTGGCCCAGGCGCTGGACGCGGTGATGGGCGGCCAGGCCGAACGGCGGATCGACTGGAGCGACAAGCTCCAGAAGTACCGCTGGGAGGAGGTCACCCGACGGACCGCCAGCTTCTACAACCAAGTGTGCGGCAGAACCTGATGGCGTCCCAATCCGAGGTCGCGGCCCAGCCGGCACCGCTGATCGCCCTGCACATCAACAGCATGGCCTCGGGCGGCGCCGAGAAGATGCGTCTGGTGATCGCCCGCGAGCTGCTGCGGCGCGGCTACCGCGTGGACCTGGTGCTGTGCCAGACCAAGGGCGAGTACATGGCCCAGATCCCCGAAGGGGTGCGGGTCGTCGATCTGAAGGCGCCGCGCACGGTCAACAGCCTGCTGCCGATGGTCAAATACCTGCGGGAGACCCGGCCCGACCTGATGATCTCCAGCCTGGGCTACCACAACACCGTCGCGGTGTTGGCCAACCGGCTGGCGGGCAAGCCGACCCGGGTGTTCGTCACCCAGCACAACAACCTCAGCTCCCAGTCCAGCCAGACCGGCCAGGCCAAGCTGGGGCTGGTGCCCCTGCTCTACCGCTTCGTGCTGCCGATGGCCGACGGCGTCCTGGCGGTGTCCAAGGGCATCGCCGACGACATGGCCAAGGTCGCCGGCTTCCCGCGCGAGCGCATCAACGTGCTCTACAATCCCGCCGCGCCCGAGAACCTGGAGGCCCAGGCCGCCGAGCCGGTCGACGACCCGTTCTTCGACACCGACGAGCCGGTGGTCCTGGCGATCGGCCGGCTGCATGCCCAGAAGGGCTTCGACACCCTGATCGCCGCCTTCGCGGAACTGGCCGCCCGGCGTCCGGCCCGGCTGGCGATCTGCGGCGTGGGCGCCCTGGAGGCGCCGCTGAAGGCGCAGGTCCAGGCCCTGGGCCTGGACGACCGCGTGAAGTTCCTCGGCTTCCAGGCCAACCCCGCCAAGTACCTACGCCGCGCCGACCTGTTCGTGCTCAGCTCGCGGTTCGAGGGTTTCGGCAACGTGCTGGTCGAGGCCCTGGCCTGCGGCACGCCGACGGTCAGCACCGATTGCCCGCACGGCCCGGCCGAGATCCTCGACAACGGCCGCTACGGCCTGCTGCCGCCGGTCGACGACGTCTCGGCCCTGGCCAAGGCCATGGCCGACACGCTGGACAATCCGCTGCCGAGCCAGCTGCTGGTCGATCGCGGCCTGGAGTTCTCGCCGGAGAAGGTGGTCGACCGCTACCTGGCCGTCGTCCGGCCGCGGGCGGCCTGAGGCGTCTCGGGCGCCACGGCGATCGGCGGCTTGAAGCTCTCGTCCATCACCGCCCGCACGCGGGCCTCGTAGTCGACGTCCTTGGGCAGGTCGGCGTCGGCCGGCCAGTCCTTCAGCACCCGCGCCTCGAAGGCGTCGTAGGTGGTGATCAGCCGGGCGGGGTTGCCGGCGACCACGCAGCCGTCGGGGATCGACCGGGTGACCACGCTGCCGGCCCCGACCACCACCCGATTGCCGATCGACACGCCCGGCAGGATGATCGTGCCCGCCCCGACGAACACGTCGTCGCCGATCCGGATCCGGCGATAGGTGAAGCGGCGGCCGCGCTCGTCGCGCATCAGCCAGCCCGAACCGTCGTGGTTCACGAAATTCACGTAGCCCGAGATCGTGACCCGGTCGCCGATCTCGATCAGGAACGGCTCGGTCCCGAAATTGTGGCTGAGGATCCGGCATCCCTGCCCGACCTTCACCCCGCAGCGCCGCGCATAGACGTCGCCCTTGAGCACGACGGACAGCACCCGATCGTAGAGCTTGGCGAACACCTTCTTGATCATCCGATCCTCTTACCCGTCGAAACTCTACCGTAAGGACCGAACCCGATGGTCGTCGCGAACGCCGCGCGCCGCCGCCGTTCGGTCCAAGTCTGGCGATAAACAGCGTCGCACGGTTTGGCGACAGCTGATGCATTGATGATCACGTTCACACGTCCAGCAAATCTCTTTGGCCGTTGTTTTAGCTTCACTTGACCCGGTTTGGTGCGAGCCTCTATCTGGGCTCGCAAGTCGCCTCCGGCTATTCGAGCGTACCCACACATGACCAGCTCAGGCGCGGCCGCGCCGTCCCCGCACGACAAGCTGGCCTTCCGGCACGACATCAACGCCCTTCGGGCCATCGCCGTGACCTCGGTGGTGCTGTACCATTTCCACCTGCCCTACGCCTGGGGCGGCTTCGTGGGGGTGGACGTCTTCTTCGTCATCTCCGGCTTCCTGATGACGCAGATCGTCACCAAGCGGCAGGCCCAGGGCAATTTCAGTGTCTGGACGTTCTACGCCGACCGGTTCTACCGGATCGTGCCGGCCCTCTGGACCGTCTGCTTCGCCATCCTGATCGGGACCTCGATCTGGCTGGACCCCCTGAGCCTGCGCGGCGTGGCCCGCAGCGTGGCCAGCTCGATCACCTTCCTGTCGAACTTCGACTACGCCACCCAGGGCGGCTATTTCGGCGGGGCGTCCGAGGCCAACTGGCTGCTGCACACCTGGTCGCTGTCGGTCGAATGGCAGTTCTACCTGCTCTATCCGCTGCTGTTCGTGATCATCGCCGCCTGGGCGCCGCTGCGGGGGCGCAAGATCGCGGTGCTGGTCGCCATCGGCCTGCTGTCGCTGCTGCTGTGCGCGGCCGTGCCCCTGACCCGCTACGACGCCCTGCTGCGCACCAGCTTCTTCCTGCTGCCCGCCCGCGCCTGGGAGCTGATCGCCGGCGGCCTGGTCGCCCTGGCGCCGTGCGACCGCCTGGGCCGCCGCGCCAAGACCGCCGCCCTGGTGGTCGGCCTGGCGCTGATCCTGGCCTCGGTGCTGGCCTTCAACGGCGGCACGGCCTGGCCCAGCCTGGCGACGGTGATCCCCGTGGCGGGTGCGGCCCTGGTCATCGCCGCCGGCCACGGCTCGGCCGGCTGGACCCGCTTGCCGGGCGTGCAGCCGCTGGGGCGCTGGTCCTATTCGATCTATCTCTGGCACTGGCCGGTGATCGCCGGCTTCACCTATTTCGCCGTCGAGAACACCGCCCTGGCGATCGTCGCGGGCGTCGTCCTGTCGATCGCCCTGGGCTGGCTCTCCTACGTCCTGATCGAGCAGAAGCTGACCCGCCGCCTGTTCGACCGCCGCAGCCCCTCGGCCCGGCCCGGCGTGATCCTCAACGGCGCGATCGCCGCCCTGCTGGTGCTGACCGCCGGCGTCTTCGCCACCCGCGGCCTGGAAGCCCTGAAGTTCCCGCGCAGCGAGCCCACGGTGGTGGCCGCCGCCGACCGGATCAAGGTGGCCGCCGGCGACTGGAGCTTCCCCAAGTCCTGCGCGACCTATCACGTGACCCGCACGGGGCTGCGCATCTGCCGCCAGGGCGGCGGCGGACCGGTCGAGACCTTCGTGATCGGCGACTCCTACAGCGAGGAGATCGCGCCTCGCTACCGCACCCTGCCGCGCGGCCCCGCCGACCCGGCCGTGGTGTTCGTCACCCGCCCCGGCTGCGCGCCCCTGCCCGGCGTCCAGCTGCGCGGCTCGATCAAGAACTGCGGCGCCTCCACCGACGAGGCCCTGGCCATGGCCAAGACGGGGAACTATCCGCGCGTGGCCATCGTCGCCTCGTGGCTGGGCAGCTTCAACAAGGCCGAGGGCGAGCCCTCCCGCGGCCGGGTGTGCTTCGAGCGCGGCCTGACCTGCCGGGCCAGCGGCGACGAGACGGTCTATCTGCAGGACGCCACCGCCGCCTTCGCGCGCCTTGGCCTGGTGATCCGCGACCTGCGGGCCAAGGGCGCCGAGGTGATGGTCACCAAGACCTTCCCCCAGGCCTCCGAAGCCGACCCCAAGCGCCTGTTCGCCCGCCTCTACCGGACCCGGGCGCTGGACGACTTCGGCGTGCCGACCGGCCAGATGCGCCAGACGGCCGCCTATCCGAACCAGCTGGTCGATAGCCTGGGCGGCCCGGACGGCGCGGTCCTGGTGGATCCGCTGGACCACCTGTGCGGCGCCGACTGCCCGCTCGTCACCGACGGAACGCCGCTCTACTACGATGTCAGCCATATCCGGACCAACACCGTGTCCAGCCCGGCTTTCGCCTTCCTCGACCCCTACATCCTGCCCCGCGGCGCCCAGCGCTGATCCTTCGCCTCTCGAGCGCCCCAGGTTTCGATGATCATCAAGTCCACCGTCCTCTACGCCCCCGCCATCATGGCGCCCCGGGCCGCGGCGTTCATCCTGGTCCTGCTGCTGACCCGGCGGCTGGGACCGGCCGAGTTCGGCCTCTACGCCCTGGTGACCCTGGTCGGCGAGATGCTGGACATGGGATCGTCCAACTGGATCCGCTTCTCCCTGCTGCGCAGCGACATCTCCACCCCCGCAGTGTGGCGCGACGGCCTGGTCAAGTCGGCCCGGCTGAGCGTGGCCTTCATGAGCCTGGCCTGCCTGGTCGGCCTGGGCGTCGCCTACTGGATCGCGCCCGGCCGCGCCCTGACCTTCGCCGTCGCCGTCGCAGCCTATGTCGTCTCGAACTCGGCCCTGCGCCTGGGCCTGGCCACCCTGCAGCTCCAGGGCCGCAAGCTTGAGCAGAGCGCCCTGGAGACCGCCCGGGCGGCCGGCTTGCTGTGCTCGGGCTGGATCGCCAGCGGCCTGCATCCGGACTTCGCCTCGGTGGCCCTGGCCAACGCGGCCGTGACGGGGGCCTTCGCCGCCATCGTCCTGACCCGCGGCGCCCTGACCCTGCCGGCCGGCGGCGCGGTCGGCGCCAGCTATCGCAGCCGGATCGAATACGGCCTGCCGATCGTGGCCCTGACCTTCGTGTCCTACATGGTGGCCAGCTCCGACCGGGTGTTCCTGAAGCTGCTGGGCGGCGCGGCCAGCGTCGGCATCTACGCCGCCTCCTATTCGATCGCCCGCACGCCCAGCGACATCATCGGCAACGCCATGAACCAGGGCGGCTTCCCCGAGCTGATGCGCCGCCACGACCAGGCCGGCGTCGACGGCGCGGCGCAGTTCGTCCGCAACGCCTTCGAACTGATGACGGTGCTGCAGTTCACCGTGCTGGGCTTCAGCGCCGGCCTGTCGCACGCGATCGCCAACGCCGTCCTGCCGCCGGCCTATCGCGACGCGGCCATCCACCTGCTGCCGATAATCACCGCCGGCGCGGTGTGCATCAGCCTGAAGGCCTATGTCTTCGACAACATCTTCCACGCCACGCGGAAGAACTGGCTGCAGTTCTCGACCTACGCCCCGGCGGGCCTGGTCACCGTCGCCGCCTCGCTGCTGCTGATCCCGCGCCTGGGCGCCCTGGGCGCGGCCCTGTCGTTCCTGCTGGGATCGTTCTGCGGCCTGATGTCCAGCTACCTGCTGTCGCGCCGGTTCATCAACGCCCGCCTGAACATGGTCGAGCTGGCCAAGGCCGTGGCGCTGGGCGTGATCGGCGGCGGCGTCGGCCACCTGACCTGGATGGCCCTGCCGGCCCATCTGCCGGCCCTGGCGGTGTTCGCCGCGGCCGCGACCGCCGGCCTGACCGTCTGGGCGGTCGCCGCCGTCCTGCTGCGCCCCAAGCTGATCCGCGGCCCGGTGGACAAGCTCACCCGCAAGCTGCTGAAGCGCGCCCCGGCCCAGGCCTGAGGCGAAGGGGCCTGACGCGAAGGGGCCTGGCGCCGGCGTCAGCCCGTCGGAGCGTCCGGCTCGAGCACGGCCCAGTAGCGGCTGGTGGCCATCTCCGGCGAGTACATCCGGGCCCGTTGTTCGGCCAGGGCGCCGTAGCGCCGCCGCAGCTCGGGGTCCTGCAGCAGTTGCAGGGCCGAGGCCATGGCGTCGACCCGGTCGACCGGCGTGAGCACGCCGTAGGTCGCCGCGACCTTGTCGTCGAGCGGGCGGCGCGGCTCGTCGGCCAGCACCTCCGACGGTCCCGAGGCGCAGTTGGTCGAGATCACCGGCACGCCCAGCGACATGCCCTCCAGCAGGCCGTTGGGGAAGCCCTCGGCGTTGGACGGCAGCACGAAGATCTCGGCCCGCGAGACCACGGCGAACGGATTGGCCGCGAAGCCCGGCAAGGCGATCCGGTCGGTCAGGCCCAGCTCGGCGATCCGCTGGACCAGGGCCGGCCGCTCGGGCCCCTCGCCCAGGATCACCAGCTTGCCGGGCGCGCCCGAGGCGGCGAAGGCGTCGATCAGCAGGCGGAAGTTCTTGTTGGGCACCAGGCGCCCCACCCCCACCACGAACGGCGGCTCCAGCGGGATCGACGGCGCTTCGGCGCCCTTGGCCCGGATGGCCTCGACGTCGACGGGGTTCTCGATCACCACGATCTTGTCGCGGGCGATGCCGAAGTTCTCGACCAGGCTGTCGGCGACGCCGGCCGAGACGGCGATGATGCGCTCGGCCAGGCGATAGGCCGTGCGCACGGTCAGCATCTTCACCGCCTTCAGGCGCGTGGTGCTGAAGTGCGAGGCGGTGTCGACCCGTTCGCTGATCACGCAGCGCACGCCCGTCAGCCGGCCCACGGCCACGGCGGCGACGTTGGCCCGGGTCAGGAAGCTGAGCATCAGCCTGGGCTTCAGGGTCCGGACCAGCTTCAGCAGCTGGCGGATGCTGGCCAGTTGGCCGCCCCGCGCGTCCAGCTGGTGGACGGTCACGAAATCGGGCGGGGTGTAGGCCGCCGGCTCGTTGTCCAGCAGGGCCAGGTGCAGACGCCCGTCCGGCGCGCGGTCCTTCGACCGCGCCAGCAGGGTGGTCATCACCCGCTCCGCGCCGCCGCCCGCCAGGGAGTTGATCACGAAGAGGTAGTTCGCGTCGGTCTTCGCCACAATGGAGCCTGTGCTGGATTAGATCGACGAGCGGGGAGGATCCCCGCCGGGCAAGGTCCGGGAACCGAGGTCGCGGCTATGCTGGGCCGTCATCAGGTCCGGCGGCTGTTCGGTCACCAACCACGGCATCCGCAGCCTGGGCAGGCGCCGCACCGCATGGGTCATGGTCGATCCCGCGAACATCAGGAAATAGAACACCGCGGGATTCTTGGCGCCGAGCGTGTTGTTCGACATCGCCGCCGTCAGGAAGATCACCGCCGACAATTTGACCAGGGTGTCGCCCCGCAGGGCGAACCACGCCACGATCACCACCACCATGCCGAGGTAGAAGATCGTGAACGGCATGCCGTACATGAACACGCCCAGCACGAAGGCGCTCTCGACGCTGGGGGTCTGGAACAGGCGGACCGACCAGTCGGCGGCCGTCGTGTTGCCGATCCCGAAGATCAGCTGGTGCGGGCTCAGATACTGGATCATGCCGAACTGCCAGACCCGGGTGGCCGCGCTCTTGTCGTAGAGCCCGCCGCCGATGCGATCCAGCGCCCCGCTGGCGATGGCCACGATCACCACGATCGGGATCAGGGCCGCGATCAGCAGGGACTGGCTGACCAGCCAGGTCTGGCCGATCTGGCTCTTGGGCTTTTCCTTGCCCAGGGCGATCAGCGCGGCCGGCACGAAGGCCGCGCCCGCCAGCACCGTCGAGACCCGCGCGCCGGAGAAGAACACGCACAGCACGAACAGCAGCGACACCCCGGCCTTGACCAGGAACGGCTTGCGCCAGCGCATGACCAGCGGCGCGGCGGTGGCGTACATCAGGCCGCTCATCAGCGGGTGATTGAGCAGCGCGGCCGGCCGGAAGATGCCGCGGGCGCCTTCCAGCGGCGCCGGGACGAAGCGTCGCTTGAGGATGAATTCGGGGAACAGCAGCAGGGCGTTGAACAGCAGGGCCCAGATCAGGGCGGCGTACACCTTGGTCCGCCCCTCCGCGCCCACCTTGCCCAGGATGAACAGGCCGGCCGCCGCGACCGCGTAGGAGTCGACCAGATAGCCGACCGCCACCGCCTGGCCGGTCACCATCGCCCAGGCCACGCCGCCCACCACGATGGTCATGACCATCGAGGCGGCCAGCTTGAAGGTCTCCATGCCGGGCGGGCTCTTGCGGTTCCAGGCCCGGCAGAAGACGATCATGATGATGTAGGTGCCCGGCGAGATCTTCATGAGCGGGTTACCGCCCTGCGCGCCGTAGCCGTAGAACAGGCTCAGGAAGTTGGCTTGGCCCAGCACCCGGACCACCGTGCCCAGCACCAGTCCCCAGACGAGGTCGGCGTTGGGTTCGGCGGCGGCGATCCTGTCGGCCAGCTTGCGGCCGCCCCGGCGAACGGCGTCGATGGCGGTCATGTCAGGCTCCCCTCGTCGCGCGGGAAGCGGGCCGTCCGAACACTGTGCATGACGATCGCCGATCCTTCCGAGTCCGCCGGGCCCTCCCCTAGCAGAGAAAGTCCGACGGCTTCCATAACGCGGGCGAGAGATGCGCTCATCGGCCGTCCTCGAGATAGGGCGTCAGGCGCGGCTCGGCGCGCGCCAGTTCGCCGGCGACCATCTTGGCGAAGGTCGCCGCGCCGTCGGGTCCCAGATGCGTGTAGTCGATCCGAGGCCGGCCTTTCGGCGCGGGTTGGCCGTCGGGCTCGGGCGGCGAGATCGTTCCCGCGCCGAGCGCGAGGGACGCCTCGGGGCCCATGCCGCGCACCGCCCGGCAGCTGTCGGCGTGCAGGTCGATGACCGGAACGCCCGCTTCGGCCGCGACGCGGCGGGTGGCGTCGGCCCAGGGCGTCAGGGTGTCCTGGAGCTCGCCGTCCTTGAACATCCGCCGGCACAAGGGCGTCACCAGGATGGGGCGCGCGCCGGCGGCCCGGATGTCGGCGACGTAGCGGGCCATGTTGGCGGGGAAGGTGGTCGCCACGTCCGTCGAGCGGCCCGGCCGGCCGGGCTGGTCGTTGTGGCCGAACTGGACCAGCACGTAGGTCGCGGTCCAGGGCCCGCGTCGGCCGAGCAGGCGGGCCACCCTGTCCCACGACCCGTCGGCGCGGAAACTGGCCGAGCTGCGGCCGCCCCGCGCGGTGTTCACGCACGTGGCCTCGACCGCCATCCGCGCGCACAGGGCGTCGCCGTAGCCGGAATGGGGCGCGACCGTGGAGTCGCCGACCAGGATCATCCGGATCGGCGCGGGCGAGGCCGCCGCCGATCCCGCCGCCAGTCCCACTGTCAGGCCCGTCGTCAGGCGCAGGAGCAGGCCGGCGGCGCGGGCGACGATGTCAGGACGGGTCGCCATGGCACCTTTGCAGTCGGGGATCGCTGGCGATCCGGTCGAGGGACGCGGCGAGGATCACGCCGACGCCGTCGGGCGACAGGTGCTGCGCGCCGTGCTCCAGATAGAGCTTGCGATCGGGCCGGCCGGCCGCGGTCAGCTGCGGCGTCGGTTGGATCAGGTTCAGCGTGCCCAGGAATTGGGGCGACATCTGGGTGATCGACGGCTCGAACTGGGTCCGCGACACCGGACGCGGGATCTCCATCACGTAGAAGCCGGCGCCGTCGCGGGCCGCCGAGGCCTTGGCCTGGTCGAGCAGCGCCTGGGACAGCGACACCGCGTAGGGCGAGGCCTTGGCGTAGACCGCCGCCCCGAGGTTGCCGGCGCCGCCGCCTTCCTCGTCGCCCGCCGCCTTGGCGTTGACCACCTTCAGCGCCCGCTTGGCGTAGCGCGCCAGGTTCTCGCGCAGGAAGTTGTAGAGCTGGCTGTTGTCGGCCAAGAAACGATAGGCGCTCGACTTCATCAGCTTGTTCTGCACGCTGATCGACGGCAGGAACGTGGCCCCTCCCGGCTGCAGCTGGCCGTCCTTCAGGCGATAGAGGCCCGAGCGGACGTTGTCGTCGAAGTCGGTCAGGTGCCACTCGTAGAGCACCAGGTCCGGCGAGAACTTCCTGGCGAAGCCTTCATAGGTCCGGTTGTGCTCGGCGGTGCCGAAGCCGCTGACCGCGAAGTTCAGGACCTCCACCTTGTAGCCGCGCTGGCGCAGGGCCTCTTCCAGGCGGTGGGCGTAGGTGTCGGGATACTTCAGCTCGAAGCCGGCGAAGTAGGAGTCGCCGAACAGGGCCACGCGGCAGACGCCCGCCGGCTTGGCCAGCGGGAAGACCCGGTCGTCCCGCATGCCCTGGCTGTTGTAGTGGAAGGCGGCCGTCACCTCGGAGGTGCGCTGCCAGAACCGCGCGTTGGGGATGTTGCCCCGCACGCCCCAGGGGGTGTCGGTCACGTAGCGCGGCAGGATCGGCTGGTGCACCACCAGCCGGATGAACAGCTCGGCGAACAGCAGGGTGTAGACGACCAGTCCCACGACCTTCAGCGCGCCCAGCGCCAGGCGCGCGGCCAGGGGACGGTCGGACGCGGCGGGCGATGCGGTTTCTTGCGACACGGAAGACACCTGGCGCCCCTCAGAAGTTGAAGTAGATGAAAGGCTGGGCCTGGCTGGCGCTGAGCGCGATGATCGCCAGCAGCGTCGCCATGGTCGTGGTGTAGCGCACGATGAACGGCCCCGCGTTCAGGAACTCGATGTTCTTCTTCCAGCGCTGCCAGGCCTCGACCAGCACCAGCGGGAAGATGAACGAGATCACCGGCCCGAAGGTCGCCCAGCTGTAGCCGTCCAGCCCGCCGACCGCCTGCTGCAGGACGCGCGTCGCCTCGCCCAGGTTCTGGGCGCGGAAGAAGGCCCAGGCCAGCACGACCAGCAGCATGGTCGCCGCCCACAGGCCGATGTTGATCACCCAGCCCTTGGGACCGTTCGGCGCGTCCTTGGCCACGTCGTCGATCTTGAAGAACCGGAAGATCACCAGGATGCCGCCGTGGATCGCGCCCCAGACCACGAAGGTCCAGGCCGCGCCGTGCCACAGCCCGCCCAGCAGCATGGTCAGCATCAGGTTGCGATAGGTCTTGGACACCCCGGCGCGGTTGCCGCCCAGCGGGATGTACAGATAGTCGCGCAGCCACTGCGACAGGCTGATGTGCCAGCGCTGCCAGAACTCGGACGGGGTGCGCGAGAAGTAGGGCAGGTTGAAATTGACCATCAGGTCGAAGCCCAGCATCCGGGCCACGCCGCGGGCCATGTTCGAATAGCCGGCGAAGTCGCAATAGATCTGGAAGGTGAAGGCCAGCAGCCCGGCCATCGCCGCCCCGGCCGACCCGTCGCTGTGGCCGGCGAACACCTGGTTGGCCACCGGCGCGATGTTGTCGGCGATGACGAGCTTCATATAGAGGCCCCAGATGAACACCCGGAGGCCCGACCAGACCATGTTCATGTCCAGGGGCAGGATGCGTTCGAACTGCGGCATCAGGTGCCAGGCGCGCTCGATCGGACCGGCGACCAGCTGGGGGAAGAAGGCGTGGAACGCCGCGTAGTTGACCAGCGAGTACTGCGGGTCGTAGCGCCCCTGGAAGCTGTCGATCGTCCGGCTGATGGCCTGGAAGGTGTAGAACGACAGGCCGACGGGCAGCACGACCTCCAGGCCCAGGCGCGGGATGTTCAAACCGGCCAGGCTGATCGCGTCGTGCAGGGACTCGTAGAAGAAGTTGAAATACTTGAAGAACGCCAGGATGCCGAGGTTCGTGAACAGCGACAGGCACAGCCAGGCGACCCGGCGGCGGCGTTCTTCCATGCGGTCGAACAGCGCCGTCACGCCCAGCACCGCGGCGGTCCCGCCGAACGCGGCCGGCACGATCCAGAGATTGCCGGGCGGCGAGAACAGCAGCGACAGCAGGGTCACGCCGATCAGCCAGGCGGCGGCCTTCCAGCGGTCCGTCCAGGACACCAGCTTACCGGCCGCGCCGAGCGCGGCCATGTAGTCGACCGACGTGGAGACGGCCACCAGGATCAGGAAACGCGGGTCCCACCAGCCGTAGAAGACGTAGCTGAACAGGCAGAGGACAATATTGCGCAGTGTCAGATGGCGCCGCACCACCAGGAAGGCGGGATAGGCCACCAGCATAAAGAAGAAGAACGTCCAGCTATTGAATAGAATAACGGACGCTTCATTCGGGTCGCGATGAGGAATGGAAATATGCTGAAAAAATGACATAAATCCAGTCAAGTCACCGCCCCCGAAGCTGTCAGCACTGAGGCCCCTCATCCCCCATAACCCGTCGCCGGGTCAACTTCTTTCCGGCGCCCCGACGAGGGGGGCTGAAATGGACATCGTTTCGGGCCGTTTTATCGTCTTGATGATCATCGATGCTGCAATGCACCCAACGCCACGCGCCTTAGCACCTTTGTGTGACGAAGCTTGGCGGATTCGTCGTTGTCTCGGTTTAATCAGGAGCTCGCCATGCGTTCGTTCGTCATGACACTCGGCCTGCTGGGTCTTTTTTGGGCAGGCGCGGCCCAGGCCCGGCCCGGCGACGCGACCTGCCCGGAAGCCGCCAACGACGTCGACACCGTGCTCAGCGACATGAAGCTGCACAGCGAGACCCTGCCGCACGGCGCCAAGCTGATCTGGACCGACAAGAAGACCGGCCGCTCGTACCCCACCTACGCGGTCAAGCCGCGCATCTTCTACGGCAGCAAGCCGCCCCCGCGGTACGGCGCGGTCCAGGGCTGGGGCCAGCTGTGGCAGAGCGTCGATCCCAGCACTTCCAGCCACACCCTGGTCGAGCTGCGCCGCTACCGCACCTATCTGCTCGACAGGACGACGGGCCGCTGGGAACAGGTGCAGGCGTCGGAGAACGTCGCGGGCCGGGCCTTCCCGGAGGACTTCCACTCCAAGCCCGCCATTGCCGCCGACGCCAAGCCGGCGCCCGACGGCGGGACCCTGGTGCGGATGATCCCCGACCGGAACTTCCACTTCTGGCCGACCAGCGGCAAGAAGCCGTTCGACCACGACAGGCTGGGCGGGGTGTTCGTCACCGTGCAGGCCCGGCTGGTTCCCGACGAGTCCGGCGTCGACGACCGCGACAAGGCCAACTACCTGCTCAGCGCGGGGCTGGACTACTGGACCGCGACCCACTCGGCCTACAAGGGCGACAAGGTCTCGAACGGCGACGCCGGCATCGGCCGCTTCAAGCGGGTGGGCGCCTGCTGGCGGTCCTACAACATGACCACGGTTCCGGCCGAGGTGTTCCGGGCCAATCCGCCGCCGCTGGACTAGGTCAGCGCGACTTCCACCACGCGGCGAACCGGCCCAGCCCCTCCTCCAGCTTCACCTTGGGCTTGTAGCCGGTCAAGGCGTTGAGCTTGGTGATGTCGGCGTAGGTGGCGGTGACGTCGCCCGGCTGCATCGGGCGCATGATCTTCACCGCCTCGCGGCCGATGGCCTTCTCGAGCGTGGTGATCATGTCCATCAGGCCGACGGGATCGTTGTCGCCGATGTTGTAGATCTCGTGGCCGCCCTGGGCCGGCGGACGGTCCAGCACGCCGACGATCCCGTCGACGATGTCGTCGATATAGGTGAAGTCGCGGGCCATCCTGCCCTCGCCATAGACCTCGATGGGCTCGCCCTTCAGGATCTTCTGGGTGAAGCCGTAATAGGCCATGTCGGGGCGTCCCCACGGGCCGTAGACGGTGAAGAACCGCAGGCCCGACATCGGGAAGCCGTAGAGCTTGGCGTAGCTGATGCTCATCAGCTCGTTGGCGCGCTTGGTCGCCGCATAGAGCGACACCGGCGCGTCGACCGCGTCGGTCTCCTTGAAGCCCGCGCCCTCGCCGCCGGCCAGGGACTGCGGGCGATCGCCGTAGACCGAGCTGGACGAGGCGTAGACCAGGTGGGTCACGCCGTTGTGGCGCGCGGCCTCCAGGATCGACAGGTGGCCGGCCAGGTTCGAGCGTTGGTAGGCGAACGGGTTGTCGATCGAGTAGCGCACCCCGGCCTGGGCGGCCAGGTGGACGATCCGCTTGGCCCCGCTGGACCGGACCAGCTCCATCACCGCCGCGTCGTCGGCGATGTCGAGGCGGACCATGGTGAACCCCGGCCGCCCGTCGAGACGGGCGGCGCGGGCGGCCTTCAGGGTCGGGTCATAGTAGTCGTTGAAGACATCGACGCCGATCACCGTCTCCCCGCGGTCGAGCAGGCGCTCGGCCACGTGCATGCCGATGAAGCCGGCGGCGCCGGTGACGATGACCGGCCCCTGACTCATGCGCCGCGCCCGATGGAGGCGTAGGTGAAGCCGGCGCGGACCATTTCGGCCGGCTTGTAGACGTTGCGCAGGTCGACGACGACCGGGGCGTTGAGCAGGCCCTTCAGGCGCGTCAGGTCCAGGGCGCGGAACTGGTCCCACTCGGTGAGGATCAGCAGCACGTCCGCGCCTTGGGCGGCCTCGTAGGGGCCCGAGACGAAGGTGACACCCGGCATCATGTGCGAGGCTTCCTTGGCGCCTTCCGGGTCGAAGGCCTGGACCTTGGCGCCCTTGGCCTGCAGGGCCGGCAGGATGTCGAGGCTGGGGGCGTCGCGCATGTCGTCGGTGTTGGGCTTGAAGGTCACGCCCAGGACCCCGACGATCTTGCCGGCCAGGTCGTCCGTGCCCAGCACGGCGGCGACCTTCTCGGCCATGGCCTTCTTGCGGGAGTCGTTCACGGCGACCGTGGTCTCGATCAGCTTGGTCGGCGCGCCGTACTGCTGGGCGGTGCGCACCAGGGCGATGGTGTCCTTCGGGAAGCACGAACCGCCGTAGCCGGGGCCGGCGTTCAGGAACTTGCTGCCGATCCGCTTGTCCAGGCCGATGCCCTTGGCCACCTGCTGGACGTCGGCCCCGACCTTTTCGCAGAGGTCGGCCATCTCGTTGATGAAGGTGATCTTCATCGCCAGGAAGGCGTTGGCCGCGTACTTGATCAGCTCGCTGGTGCGGCGGCCGGTGAAGACGATCGGCGTCTCGTTCAGCGACAGCGGGCGGTACAGCTCGCGCATCACCGCCTGGGCGCGCTCGTCCTCGGTGCCGACCACGACCCGGTCGGGACGTTTGAAGTCCTCGATCGCGGCGCCTTCGCGCAGGAACTCGGGGTTGGAGACCACGGCGAACTGGGCGTCCGGACGGACCTTCTTGATGATCGCCTCGACCTCGTCGCCGGTGCCGACCGGCACGGTCGACTTGGTGACCACCACGGTGAAGTCCTCGATCAGGCCGGCGATCTCCTCGGCGGCCGCGTAGACGTAGGTCAGGTCGGCGTGGCCGTCGCCGCGGCGGGTGGGGGTGCCCACGGCGATGAACACCGCGTCGGCTTCCTTGATCGCCTGGGCGCCTTCCAGCGTGAAGAACAGGCGGCCTTCGCGGACGTTGCGGGCCACCAGGTCGTCCAGACCGGGCTCGAAGATCGGGATCTCGCCCTTCTCAAGGCGCTCGATCTTGCTCGGATCCTTGTCGATGCAGGTCACCACGTGACCGAAATCGGCGAAACACGCCCCAGACACCAGACCCACATAGCCGGTGCCGATCATCGCTACGCGCATGATATCCCCACGTTATGGTTCCCGATCCAAGTTGATCGGACAAGAGTTTCTCGGGCTGCTATCGCCCGCTTGGCCTAGAGGTGCAAGTGCATTCACGTGACATTTGTGCACAGCCTCCAAATGGTCAAAGTCTCGGCGAAATCAGCCGTGGCGCTCTACAGAAGCGTGGAACTCTCCGGCCCGCCGGAGCGCCGGTAGCCGCAGAACTGGGCGAACAAATGTTCTCCCGCGGGGCGTCTTGCTCCGCTTGCCGACCAAGGCCCGGCGGCGGCGGCCGCGGGCGACGCCGCCCCTCTTGAACGCCGACAAACAGCAACCATCTTTGTTGCCGATCGGCCGCCTATCCCGGTGGAGATCGCAACCAGGACCCCGCCGCCATGGCCTCCACCGTCAAGGCCCTCTTCGCCCTCGCCACCGTCGCCGCCGTCTCGATCGGCCTGCTGCTGCCCGTGCCGGGCGGCGTGCATCAGAATCTCGACGCGCGTGGTCACTACGAGCTGATGGACGTCGGGAACTAGCCTTCCCCGTCAGGGCCTCGGCTGGTCCTCCAGCCCCAGCGGCGACGACGCGCAGCCCCTCAGGACCTGGCCGTTGATCGTCACCTCGGCGCGGTAGTCGTACTTGCGATCCGACATGCCGTCCGTGCAGGGCTCGGGATGCAGCCGGAACACGAGGCCGCCCACGCCCCACACCCCGACGTCGCCCTCGACCTTCACGCCGGCGTTGGCGGCGCTGACGTCGGGCTGGCCGGCGCGCGACAGGGTCAGGCCGTCTTCCTGGATCCGCCCGCCCCAGAACGGTTCGGTCCCGACCAGCTGGAAGTCGCCGGAGAAGTCCGGTCCGGGCGGGGTCGAGGCCGGCGCGTCGGCGGGCGCGGTCGAGGCGCCCTCGGAGGCGCCCATCGGCGACTCCCCGCATCCGGCGAGGGCCAGGACCAGGCTCAGGGCAAAAGGGGCGGCGGCGAGGGTTCGAAGCATGCGGCGCTATCCTCCGGAGGGCGGCTCACGCTAGACTCCCCCGCGATGAATCGGAACGCCTCTCCCCTCTCCTTCTTCGAGTTCTTCGCCGGCGGCGGCATGGCCCGCCTGGGCCTGGGCCAGGCCTGGGACTGCGCCTTCGCCAACGACTTCGACGCCGTCAAGGCGGCGACCTACGCCGACAACTTTCCCGGCCTCGGCATGAAGGATGGAAAGGGGCACTTCCACCAAGGCGACGTCTGGGACCTGACCGCCGACGACCTGCCGGGCCGCGCCGACCTGGCCTGGGCGTCCAGCCCCTGCCAGGACCTCAGCCTGGCCGGCGCCCGCAAGGGCCTGGCGGGCGAGCGATCATCGGCCTTCTTCGGCTTCTGGAAGCTGATCGAGGCGCTGGACGACCAGGGCCGCGCGCCCGACACCGTGGTGGTCGAGAACGTGGTGGGCCTGCTGACCTCGCACCGGGGCGACGACTTCACCGCCCTGTGCGGCCTGCTGGCGGCGCGCGGCTATCGCTTCGGCGCCCTCGAGATCGACGCCTCGCACTTCGTGCCCCAGTCGCGGCCGCGCGTCTTCGTGGTGGCCACCCGCCTGCCGGTCGACGGCCTGGAGGGCCAGAGCCCGTTACACGGCCGGGCCGTGCGCGAGGCCGCCGCCCGCCTGCCGGCCGATCTGAAAGAGCGCTGGATCTGGTGGGGCCTGGACGCCCCGCCCGCCCGTAACGCCGACCTCGCCGCCGTGCTGGAGCCCGACGATCAGGTCGAATGGCGCGGCGAGGAGGCCACCGCCGCCCTGCTGGACCTGATGGCCCCGTCGCACCGCGCTTCGGTCGACGCGCGCATCCGGAGCGGCGAGCGCGCGGTCGGCGCGGTCTTCCGGCGCATGCGCGGCGGCGACCAGCGGGCCGAGGTGCGCTTCGACGGCCTGGCTGGCTGCCTGCGCACGCCGCGCGGCGGCTCCTCGCGCCAGACCCTGCTGGTGATCGACAAGGGCCAGGTACGCTCGCGCCTGGTCACCCCGCGCGAGGGCGCCCGGCTGATGGGCCTGCCCGACGGCTATCGCCTGCCCCGCAGCGCCACGGCCGGCCTGCACGTGATCGGCGACGGGGTGGCCGCCCCGGTGGTGCGCTGGCTGTCCGAGCGGCTGCTGACTCCGCTGGCCTCAAGAAAATCTGCGCCTCTGGCGGCCGAATGAGCCGCTGACACGTCAAAACCCACGGCCTAAGGTGGGTTAAATCCTTCTCAAGCGAGACTTCCCATGGACGACGCCTCCTCGATCTACGACGCCGCGCGGTTCAAGCGCGCCGGGCGCGGCAAGATCTTCGACTCGATCCTGGACACGGTCGGCGACACGCCGCTGGTCCGCCTGCCCAACCTGACCGCCGAGCTGAAGCCCAAGGGCACGGTCGTGGCCAAGCTGGAGTTCTTCAACCCGCTGGCCTCGGTCAAGGACCGCATCGGCGTGGCGATGATCGAATACCTGGAGGCGAAAGGTCTCTTGAAGCCGGGTGGCGTGATCGTCGAGCCGACCTCGGGCAACACCGGCATCGCCCTGGCCTTCGTGGCCGCCGCCAAGGGCTACAAGCTGACCCTGGTCATGCCGGAAAGCATGTCGATCGAGCGCCGCAAGATGCTGCTGCTGCTGGGCGCCAAGCTGGAGCTGACCCCGGCCGAGAAGGGCATGCGCGGCGCCGTCGCCCGCGCCCAGGAGATCATCGAGGCCATCCCCGGCGCGGTGATGCCCCAGCAGTTCGAGAACACCGCCAACCCGCTGATCCACCGCGTCTCGACGGCGGAAGAGATCTGGAACGACACCGCCGGCGCCGTGGACGCCGTGGTCTCGGGCGTGGGCACCGGCGGCACCATCTCGGGCGTCGGCCAGGTGCTGAAGGCCCGCAAGCCGTCGGTGAAGATGGTCGCGGTCGAGCCGGAAGCCTCGGCCGTGCTGTCGGGCGGCGCGCCCGGCCCGCACAAGATCCAGGGGATCGGCGCCGGCTTCGTGCCGGGCATCCTGGACCGCGGCGTGATCGACGAGGTCATCCAGGTGTCGAACGACGACAGCTTCGCCATGGCCCGCAAGGCGGCCTCGACCGAAGGCCTGCCGGTGGGCATCAGCTCGGGCGCGGCCCTGACCGCGGCCTTCGACTTGGCCATGCGCGACGAGTACGCCGGCAAGCTGATCGTGGCGATCATCCCCAGCTTCGCCGAGCGCTACCTGTCGACCGCCCTGTTCGAAGGCCTCTGACCCGGACCTAGGCGGAACGCGGGGGCGTGCGCGTCGGGATCGTCGGATGCGGGGTGGGCGGCATGGCCGCCGCCCTCGCCCTGGCGCGCGCCGGCCACGCCGTCACCCTGCTGGAGGCCTTCGAGGCCCCGCGCCCGCTGGGTTCGGGCCTGCTCCTCCAGCCGACGGGCCTGGCGGCCCTGCGTGCGCTCCAGCTGGACGAACAGGTCCGCGCCGCCGGCGCCGTGGTCGGTCGGCTGGAAGGCCAGGACAGCCGCGGCCGCAAGGTCATGGACCTGGACTACAACGACTGGCGGCCCGGGGGGCACGGCGTCGGCATCCATCGCGGCGTGCTGTTCCAGACCCTGCACGACGCCCTGCCCGGCGCGGGCGTCGAGGTGGTGACCGGGGCCCGCATCGTCCGGATCGAGCACCCCGCACGCCCCATCCTGCACGACGAGCGCGGCCGGTCCTGGGGACCGTTCGACCTGGCGGTGGTCGCCGACGGCTCGGCCTCGCCGCTGCGGCCGGTCCTGCGCCCCGGCGCCCGGGCGCCGGTCTATCCGTGGGGCGCGGTCTGGACCCACGTGGCCGATCCCTGCGACCGGTTCGGCGGGGCGCTGCGCCAGATCTACCATCGCGCCGAGGTGATGGTCGGCGCCCTGCCCGTCGGTCGCGATCCGGACGGCCTGTCGCCCACCGGCCTGGCGATGTTCTGGTCCGTGCCGGTCGCCGGCCTCGACGCCTTCCTGGCCGGCGACTTCGCCGCCTGGCGCGACCAGCGCCTCAAACCCCTGTGGCCCGACCTGGCCGCCCTGCTGGCCGAACGCGACGACTGGAACGGCTTCTCCAAGGCGCTCTATCGCGACGTCTCGGTGGGCCGCTGGAACCATCAGGCCTGCACCCTGCTGGGCGACGCGGCCCACGGCACCAGCCCGCAGCTGGGACAGGGCGCGAACCTGGCTCTGATGGACGCGGTCGAGCTGGCCGAGCGCCTGGGCCGCGACAGCCGCCCCGTCGCCGTTTCGGTTGGTGCCTGGCAGGCCGACCGCCGCCGCCACACGGCCCTCTACCAGGTGGCGTCCAAGGCCCTGACCCCGCTGTTCCAGTCGCACGGCGGCTTCTGGCCCGCGGTGCGCGACTGGATCTTCACCCCGATGTCGGGCTTGCCCGGCGTCAAGCAGGTGGCGGCGCGCCTGCTGACGGGGACCCTGCGCCTGGGACGGTTCCCGCGCGTTACACGGCCATGACCGCCCCCAAGTCCACGGACGTCTTCGACCCCGCCAAGCGCTCGGCCGTGATGGCCCGGGTCAGGAGCCGGGACACCAAGCCCGAGCTGCTGCTGCGCCGGCTGCTGACCGATCTCGGCGCGCGCTACCGCCTGCACCGCAAGGACCTGCCCGGCTCGCCCGACGTGGCCATGCCCGGCCGCCGGCTGGCGATCTTCGTCCACGGCTGCTTCTGGCACGGCCACGACTGCCCGCGCGGCTCGCGCGTGCCCAAGGCCAACCGCGACTACTGGCTGGCCAAGGTGGCGCGGAACGTCGCCCGGGACGCGCGCAACCGCACCGACCTGGCGGCGGCCGGCTGGCGGGTGGAAACGGTGTGGGAGTGCGAGATGAAGGATCGGGAGGGGTTGAAGGGGCGGCTGGCGAAGTTGTTGGACGAGACCCCGCCCGCGTAGACCCCCTCAGTCGCTTCGCGACAGCTCCCCCAGAGGGGGAGCATCTGGCGCGGCATAGATCCTCCCCCTCTGGGGGAGGTGGCCCGGAGGGCCGGAGGGGGCTGGCTCCGCCTAGGCCGCCGCCCGCGCCGTCCCCGTCGGCAGCACCTCGCTCAGGGCCGCGTGCAGTTGGCTGGGGTCGATCGGCTTGGCGACGTGGGCGTTCATCCCGGCCGCGTGGCAGGCTTCCCAGTCCTTGGCGGTGGCCGAGGCGGTGACGGCGATCACCGGGATGTCGCGGTTGGGCCCCTCGGCGGCGCGCAGCTGGCGCGTGGCGTCGCGGCCGTCCATGCCGGGCATGTAGACGTCCATCAGCATGACGTCGAACACCTCGGACTGCAGCAGCTCCAAGGCCCGCTCGCCGGACTCGGCCAGGGTGGGCTGGATGCCGAACGACTGCAGGACCAGCTCGATGGCCCGGCGGTTGACCACGTGGTCGTCGACCACCAGCACCCGCGCGCCCTCGACGACGACGCCGCCGGCCTGGGAGCCCGGGGCCTCGGCCGCCTCGACGCGCACCTCCAGCCGGAAGCGCGAACCCTTGCCGGGCCTGCTGGTCACCATCAGGTCGCCGCCCATCAGCCGGGCCAGCTCGCGGCTGATCACCAGGCCCAGGCCCGAACCGCCGTGCTCGCGGGCGACGTTGGACGCCAGCTGGTCGAAGGGCGTGAACAGCCGCGCCAGTTGGTCCTCGGTCAGGCCGCGCCCGGTGTCGGCGACCACCGCCTCGAACACCAGGTGATCGTCGGCCTCGCGCGCCGACAGGCGCACGGTGACCGCGCCGCGGTCGGTGAACTTGATGGCGTTGGACAGCAGGTTGTTCAGCACCTGGCGCAGGCGCATGGCGTCGCCGGCCACCCACCTCGGAAGATGCGCCGCGCCCTCGACCCGCAGGCGCAGGCCCTTCTTGTTGGCGTCGGGTCGCCACAGCCGCAGGGTGTCGGCCATGGCCTGGCGCAGGTCGAACGGGGCCTGCTCGACCGCCATCCGCCCGGCGTCCAGGCGCGATAGGTCCAGCAGGTCGTTGAGCAGGGTGCGCATCATCGCCCCGGCGTCGCCGATCAGCTGGGCGTGCAGCTTGGAGGCGGCCTCGGGCACGTCGCTGTGCAGGCGCGCCGCCCCGGCCAGGATGGCGCTGATCGGCGTGCGCAGCTCGTGGCTGATCATGGCCACGAAGGCCGACTTGGCGGCGACGGCCTCCTCGGCCTCGTGACGACGGCGCTCGGCCTCCTCCTTGGCCGCGGCCTCGGCGCGCAGGGCCCGCTCCAGGGTGCGGGCGGCGACGAACACCGAGACGATCAGCAGGGCCACCCCGAACCACAGGGCGTTGGCCAGCGGGGCGTGCGGATTGGCCGCCCGGGCCACGAACGGCACGATCAGCAGATAGACCACGTGGGGCGCGGCCGCCGAGATCGTCGCCGACCTCAGGCTGGAATTGACGACGATGACGTTGAGCAGGGCCCCGGCCAGCAGCATGCCGCCCAGGGTGGGGGCGAACCGCACCGACGAGGCGAACAGCGGCAGAGACAGGAAGCCGAAGATGACCGAGGTCACCGCCGGCATGGCGGCGACGGCGAACCGCAAGGCGCGGCCGGGATTGGGCCGGCGCACCATCCGGCGGATCAGGATCAGCTCCAGCAGCTGGGCGGCCGAATAGGTCCCCGCCCACAGCCAGGTCCAGCTGGCGCCCATGAAGACGTGCAGCATCAGGGCGATCATCACCGTGGCGACGACACGCAGGTACAGGTTGCCGCGCCGCGCGAGCGCCGCCCTCACCTCAGCAGACTGATGCCGTCCGTCGTCCACACAGCCCCCCGTGTCACGTGGTCCCCACCACGCGCGGAATGCCCATAGCATGAAACATCGTCGCTAAGAGGGGGTGAAAGACCCTGATTCGTTCGCGGGGTTTTCGACCGACCACGGACGGAACCTGCCCGCATTCCCGCCCTGAAGGGGCATTTTCAACTCGCGGGCGATGGCGGGATGAGATTCGTGATCACGGCTTGCCTGGACGTATCAGGAAACGCCGTCCGGCGGCCGCCCCAGGACCCGCTCCAGCGACAACGCGTCGCAGCCCTCGATCTCGACCAGCTTCAGCCGCGCCCCGGCGCCCGAGGCGATGGACAGGGACGACTTGGCCAAGCCCAGGGTCTTGGCCAGCAGGGCCAGCAGCGCCGCGTTGGCCGCGCCCTCGACCGGCGGGGCGGCGACCCGCACCTTCAGATAGGGCCGCCCCTCGCCGTCCACCGCCCAGCCGTCGACGGCCTCGCGCCCGCCGCGCGGGGTGAGGCGGACCGCCAGGCGGACCTTGGACGACATGGGATCAGTAGTAGCTGCCGCCGGTGACCAGGCCCACCAGGGCGTCGTGCAGGGCCGGCAGCAGATAGACCCGCACGCCGGTGATGATCAGCAGCACGATGATCGGGCTGATGTCGACGCCGCCCAGCGGCGGGATGATGCGGCGGAACGGCCGCAGGACCGGATCGGTCACCCGGTCGAGGAACTCGGCGATCTGGCGGAGATAGGGATTGCGCAGGTTGATGATGTCGAACGCCACCAGCCAGCTCAGCACGGCCGAGATGATGATCGCCCACCACAGCAGGCTGAGCAGCGCGCCGGCGATGAAGAAGACGAAGTTGATGATGGCGACCATGGGCTTCCCGTCCGAGTGTCCCGCTTCATTGCCGCGCCTTGGCGGCCCTGGCAAGCAAAGGCCGCAGATCGGCCAACCGGGCGCTTGACGAGGCCGCCGCCCCAACGTATCTCCGCGCTTCCTTGGGGCCGTAGCTCAGATGGTAGAGCGCCTCGTTCGCAATGAGGAGGTCAGGGGTTCGATTCCCCTCGGCTCCACCAAGGACCTTCCAGACATCCTTTGACGCCGACCCGCCCGCTTTTCGCGCGGGGTCCGCCGGATCGCGTCGCACGCCCGCGCGGACCTGGACAAGGGTCGCGCGGCGCCCGACGTTCCGCTCCCTGGATCGGGAGGGCCTCTCTTGCGTATCGGAAAACTGCTTCTGTTGTCGGCCGCCTGCGCTGCGCTCTCCGGGCCGGCCCTTTCCTCGACAGCCCTGGCCCAGCCCGCCGGCGACCTGGCCCGCCAGCAGGCCACGGCGCAGCGGGTCCAGATCACCCGCGACGACTGGGGGATCGCCCACGTCCACGGCAAGAGCGACGCCGACGCGGTGTTCGGCATGATCTACGCCCAGGCCGAGGACGACTTCCCGCGCATCGAGGCCAATTACCTGACCAATCTGGGCCGCACGGCCGAGGCTGAAGGCGAGAAGGCGGTCTGGCAGGATCTGCGGATGCGGCTGTTCGTCGATCCGGCCGACCTGCAGGCCCGCTACGACAGGAGCCCCGCCTGGCTGAAGGCGCTGATGGACGCCTGGGCCGACGGGCTGAACTACTACCTGGCCACCCATCCGGACGTGAAGCCCAAGGTGCTGACCCGGTTCGAGCCGTGGATGGCGCTGAGCTTCACCGAGGGCAGCATCGGCGGCGACGTCGAGCGGATCTCGCTGGGCGAGCTGGAGGCCTTCTACGGCAAGCCCCGGATGCAAGCCTCGACCGAGGTCCGGGCGCGGGAGTTCGCCCAGGCCGTGGCGTTCCGCGAACCCACCGGCTCGAACGGCTTCGCCATCGCCCCGTCCAACACCAAGGACGGCCACGCCCTGCTGCTGATCAACCCGCACACCTCGTTCTTCTTCCGCTCCGAGCTGCAGGTGACCAGCGACGCGGGGCTGAACGCGTATGGCGCGGCGACCTGGGGCCAGTTCTTCGTCTATCAGGGCTTCAACGCCCACGCCGGCTGGATGCACACCTCCAGCACGGTCGACGTGGTCGACGAGTTCGCCGAGACGATCCAGAGCCAGGGCGGCAAGCTCTTCTACAAATACGGAGCCGAACAGCGGCCGGTCGAGACACGCGCGGTCGAGATCGCCTATCGCGCCGCCGACGGTTCGCTGGCTAAGAAGAGCTTCACCACCTACCGCACCCACCACGGTCCCATCGTCCGGGCGGCGGACGGCAAGTGGGTGGCCTTCGCCATGATGTACAAGCCGGTCGAGGCGCTGGAGCAGTCGTTCCTGCGCACCAAGGCCGTGGACTATGCGAGCTTCCTGAAGGTGGCCGAGCTGAAGGCCAATTCCTCGAACAACACCCTGTTCGCCGACGACAAGGGCGAGGTGGCCTATCTGCACCCGCAGTTCATCCCCCGGCGCGACGACCGCTTCGACTACACCAAACCCGTCGACGGCGCGAACCCGGCCGCCGACTGGAAGGGCCTGCACGCCCTGTCCGAGGCGCCGCACCTGAAGAACCCGCCCAACGGCTGGCTGATGAACACCAACAACTGGCCCTATTCGGCCGCCGGTCCCTACAGCCCCAAGCCGGCCGACTATCCGCGCTACATGGACAGCGTCGGCGAGACGCCGCGCGGGGTCCACGCCACGCGGGTCCTGAGCGCCCGCAAGGACTTCACCCTGCCCACCCTGATCCAGGCCGCCTACGACCCCTACCTGACCGCCTTCGCCGATCTGATCCCGACCTTGTCCAAGGCCTATGACGCGACGCCCGACGGCGATCCGACGAAGGCGCGGCTGGCGGCCCAGATGGCGGCGCTGAAGGCCTGGGACCTGAAGTGGTCGGCGGCCTCAACCGAGACCTCGCTGGCGGTGTTCTGGGGCGAGGCACTGTGGGCCAAGTCGGCGCCCCAGGCCCGGAAGGAGGGCGTTTCGGTCTACAAGTACATGGCCGAACGCACGACCCCGGCCCAGAAGCTGGAAGCCCTGGCCGAGGCCTCGGATCGCCTGAGCGCCGACTTCGGCGACTGGCGCACGCCCTGGGGGACGATCAACCGCTTCCAGCGCAACGACGGCGCCATCGTCCAGACCTTCGACGACGCCAAGGCCTCGATCCCGGTGCCCTTCGCCTCGGGCCAGTGGGGGTCGCTGGCCTCGTTCGGGGCCAAGCGCTATCCGGGCACGAAGAAGTATTACGGGACCAGCGGCAACAGCTTCGTGGCCGTGGTCGAGTTCGGGCCGCGGGTGAAGGCCCTGGCGGTGTCGGCGGGCGGCGAGAGCGGCGATCCGAAGTCGAAGCACTTCCTGGACCAGGCCCAGCGCTACGCCGACGGGGCCCTGCGGCCGGCCTACTTCTACCCGGACCAACTGACGGGTCACGTCGAACGCAACTACCGGCCGGGCGAGTAGGCAAGGCGGCTTGAGCGGAACGCGATTGCAGCCCATGGTTGGCTTTCGGGGAGACACGACATGAACCTGGCCCAAGCCATCCGCACCGTGGGCGTCGCCGGTCTGGCGCTGGCCTTGAGCGCCTGCGCGCTGTTCGCCCCGCCCTACGACGCCACCCTGGATGAGAAGACCACCAGCGCCTACGAGAGCGTGGCCAAGCTGGCGGCCCAGGCCGAGATGGGCCTCTACCAGGACAAGGCCACCTATCCCGCGACGGTCGACACCTACGCCACGATCCAGGGGGCCCTGGCCGTGGTGGCCGTGCGCGCCGCCTCGGCCCCGGTGGCCGGCAAGCGGGCCGAACAGGCGCGCGACATGACCGTCGGCTTCATCAAGGGCTGCAGCGCCCAGGTCTCGGGCCTGGCGAAACTGCACCAGACCTACGGCGTGGTCCCGAACACCGGCGCCACCCAGGCCATGATGGTCAGCTGCGACCAGGCGGCCAAGGCCGTCGGCGCCATGAAGAACAACTAGAGGCCCAGGGGGAGACTGACCGATGCTGGATTTCGCCAACCTGCGGATCGACAACGTGGACCAGCTGGTCTCGACCCTCGAGGACGAGCTGGGCGGGGTGTCCACCCAGTGGTGGAACGCCAACAAGTCGGTGGTGGCCGGCTACCTGCGCAGCCTGGCCGAGGCGACGCTGCAGACCCAGGTCGCCCTGACCAACCAGCAGATCCCGGCCGAAGCGGCCGACATGATCATGCGCAACCAGCAGCTGGCCTTCAACCAGACCCTGCAGTTCACCAAGTTCATGACCCTGGTCCTGGCCCAGCAGCTGCTGGATGCGACGTTCCGGGTGATCGGCTGGGTGATCTACAACAAGACCGGCGTGAACCTGGCGCCCAGCCTGGTGCAGCCGGCGGGGACCGCGGCGAGCTGACGAACGGCCGGACCTAGGCCTCGGCGCCGATGCCGATCGGCCGGAAGTCGATCTCCGGATAGTAGCCGGCCATCCGCTCGATGGCGGCCCGGTTGGCGGCGCTGAGCAGCTGGGCGCCCCGGCCGCTGACGCCGACGTTGAAGCGATTGTCGGGTCCGCGCGCCTGGGCCACCCGCTGTTCGAGGTCGGCGGCCGCGAAGGTCTGGGGTTCACGCGCCAGCAGGCCGGATCGATCCAGCACATCGCGCACCCCTTCGGCGCCGCCCAGCACGATGTTCTCGTAGTGGAAGACGTTGGCCGGACGGGTGCTCATCCAGGACGCGTAGAACTTCAGGTACCAGGCGGCGACCAGGTCGACGACCGCGTCGACCCGGTAGTGGAAGTCCCGCTGGCAGATGCTCTGATCGAAATAGGCCCACGGGATTTCCGGGCTTTCCGTGGCGATGTGCTCGGCCAGGCTGACCATGCAGTCGTGGATGTCGCGCACGAGCACCAACGTGGTGATGGCGTAGCCGTCGATGACCCGCAGGCTGTATTCCGACGCGCAGGTGTGATGCTGCGCCACCAGGTTCTGGCCCGCCAGGCTCTCGATCAGGCGATGGGACAGCTCCTGCTCGCGGCGGCTGGAACTGGGCAGGCCGTCGGGCGCGACCAGCGGCAGGGTGCCGGCCCAGTCGGCGAAGGTGGCGCGACCGAAACCCGGCAGGGAAGCGATCACCGAGGACAAGAACGTCGATCCGCTCTTGGGAAAAGCCGTGATCAGAACCAGCATGCACACCTCGCGCGTGTCATCGTTCCGTGTCCGGATGGTTTTCCCGCACGCCGGCCTCCCCGCCGACCGTGCTTGTCGGGCGATCCTATCACGGACTGTTCCCCTCGATCCAAGGCTTAGGTTCGAAACTAGTTGCCTTTTGCGGGAGTTGGAACGGTACTGTTCCCAACGGTTGAGCTTGAAGATCGTTCACAGGCGAGACGATCGTTGCCAATCGGGGAGGCGATCATGAAAATATCCGCTCTATCGATACTCGGCGCCGCGAGCCTGGCGCTCCTGATCCACGTCGCGCCGGCCAGCGCCCAGGCGACCCGAACCTGGGTCTCGGGCGTCGGCGACGACGCCAACCCCTGCAGCCGCACGGCCCCCTGCAAGACCTTCGCGGGCGCCATTTCGAAAACGGCGGCCGGCGGTGAGATCAACACCCTGGATCCGGGCGGCTTCGGCGCCCTGACGATCACCAAGGCGATCACCATCGCCAATGACGGCGCCGGGGAAGCCGGCGTGCTGGCGGCGGGCACCAACGGCTTCGTCATAAACGCCGCGGCCACCGACAAGATCACCATTCGAGGGATCACGTTCAACGGCGTGGGCACCGGGGTGAACGGTATCGTGTTCAATTCCGGCGCTTCGCTCAGCGTCGAGAACGTCAGCATCTCGGGCTTCTCGAACTACGGGATCCTGGTGCAACCCAGCACGGCCGGGCGCGTGAACATCCAGGACACCACGGTCGAGAGCAACGGATCGGGCACCACCGGCGGCGGCGTGCTGGTGCGTCCCACCGGGACCGGGTCGGCGGCGGTCGACTTCAGCACCACGCGGCTGGTCAACAACGTGCTGGGGCTGCGGCTGGAGAACTCCATCGCGGGGACCGGCGCCATCACCGCCGCGGCGGTCGACACCACGGCGGCCGGCAACGTCTATTCGGGCTTCGTGGTCGCCCAGACGGCGGGCAGCGGCGCGGTCTCGCTGAACATCGACCGTTCGGCGTCGGTGAACAACGGCGTCGGCGTCAACCTTTCGGGAACCGGCGCGGTCATCCGCGTGGGCAGCTCGATGGTCACCGGCAACGGGGTGGGCATCAATTCGTCGACTACCAACCTGCTGTCGTATGGCAACAACCACGTCGACGACAACACGTCGCCGGGCACCGCCATGCCGGTCATCCCGCTGAAATAGGACGCCGGACGGCCTGGCGTCCGCTCGGGAACGCCAGGCCGATTTGGACGCGCCTTAGCCTTGGCGCTTGTCGCGCTTGGCCAGGACGCGCAGGCGCAGGGCGTTCAGCTTGATGAAGCCGCCGGCGTCGCGGTGGTCGTAGGCGACCTTGCCTTCCTCGAAGGTGACCAGGTCCTGGTCGTACAGCGAGTAGGGGCTGGTGCGGCCGATGACGGTGACGTTGCCCTTGTAGAGCTTGACCCGCACCTGGCCGGCCACCTTGGCCTGGCTGTAGTCGATGGCGGCCTGCAGCATCTCGCGCTCGGGCGAGAACCAGAAGCCGTTGTAGACCAGCGACGCATACTTCGGCATCAGCTCGTCCTTCAGGTGCATCGCGCCGCGGTCCAGCGTGATGCTCTCGATGCCGCGGTGGGCGGCCAGCAGGATGGTGCCGCCGGGGGTCTCGTAGACGCCGCGCGACTTCATGCCCACGAAGCGGTTCTCGACCAGGTCCAGGCGGCCGACGCCGTTGTCGCGGCCCAGCTCGTTCAGCTTGGTCAGCAGGGTGGCCGGGCTCATCTTGACGCCGTCGATGGCGACCGGGTCGCCCTTCTCGAAGTCGATGGTGATGATGGTCGGCTTGTCCGGCGCGTCCTCGGGCGAGATCGTGCGCATGTGGACGAACTCGGGGGCCTCGACCGCCGGGTCCTCCAGGACCTTACCTTCCGAGCTGCTGTGCAGCAGGTTGGCGTCGACGCTGAACGGCGCCTCGCCGCGCTTGTCCTTGGTGATCTGGATCTGGTGCTTCTCGGCGAAGTCCAGCAGGGCCTCGCGGGACTTGAAGTCCCATTCGCGCCAGGGGGCGATCACGGTGATGTCGGGCTCGAGGCCATAGTAGCCGAGCTCGAAACGGACCTGGTCGTTGCCCTTGCCGGTCGCGCCGTGGCTGACGGCGTCGGCGCCGGTCTTGCGGGCGATCTCGATCTGCTTCTTGGCGATCAGCGGACGGGCGATCGAGGTGCCCAGCAGGTACTGGCCCTCATAGACGGTGTTGGCGCGGAACATCGGGAAGACGTAGTCGCGCACGAACTCCTCGCGCACGTCCTCGATGAAGATGTTCTCGGGCTTCACGCCGGCGGCCAGGGCCTTGGCGCGGGCCGGCTCGATCTCTTCGCCCTGGCCCAGGTCGGCGGTGAAGGTCACGACCTCAGCGCCGTATTCGGTCTGCAGCCACTTGAGGATGATCGAGGTGTCGAGGCCGCCCGAATAGGCGAGCACGACCTTCTTCACGGACTTGTCGGCCATGAGGGGGTCCTTCCGAGGAAACACAAAGTCGCAAGCGTCTCTCCTTCTGAGAAACACCGGGTCGCGGGGCGTTTAGCGCGGTTTCACGACGATTGAAACGGCGTGTTGGCCGATCCCAAAGATCGGCCCTAGAGATCGCCTTCGTCGCTCAAGGTCTCCATGACCTTGCGCAGGTGCACCAGCTGGCTCAGCGCCAGGGCGGCGGCCAGGGTGGCGCGCACGCACAGCACGATCACCGCGCTGGCGCCGTCCACCCGATAGGTGAGCTGGGTCAGGGTGAACGACAGCAGGATCAGGATCGCCAGGACCGGGATCGCCAGCAGGCCCACGCCCTTGGACGCCCGCCAGGTCGGCCGGCCGTCCAGCCCCCATTGCATGGGGATGCGCGCGCCCTTGGGGATGCGCTTCCAGGCGCTTTGGGCGGTGGAGGCGATGATCGCCAGGGCGGCGATCGACAGGCCGTCGCCCAGGATGCGCAGCGCCGCTTCCATGGCCTAGACCGTCACCTGCGCGCCCAGTTCGACCACGCGGCCGGGCGGAATCTTGAAGAAGTCGGTCGGGTTGGTGGCGTTCTTCATCAGGAAGATGAAGATCCGGTCCTGCCACAGCGGCATGCCGCTGTTGGCCGACGGCACGATCGAGCGGCGGCCCAGGAAGAAGCTGGTGGCCATGATGTCGAACTTCAGCCCCTGCTGCTTGCGCAGGATGGCCAGGGCCTTGGGCACGTTCGGGCTTTCCATGAAGCCGTAGAAGATCTCGACCTTCTTGAAGTCGGCGTTGATCGCCTGGGTGCGCACGCGGTCCTCGTCGGCGACGCGCGGGGTCTCGGCGGTGCGGACGGTCAGCACCACGTTGCGCTCGTGCAGCACCTTGTTGTGCTTGAGGTTGTGCATCAGGGCGACCGGGGTCATGTCCGGGTCGGAGGTCAGGAAGATCGCCGTGCCGGGGGCGCGGTGCGGGGCCCGGGCGCGCAGGATCTCCATCAGGTCGACCAGGGGCACGCTGTCGCGGCGGGTCTTGTCGGTCAGGATCTGGGCGCCGCGCGTCCAGGTCCACATGATCAGCACCAGCACCGCGCCGAACACCAGCGGCAGCCAGGCGCCGTCGGGAATCTTCAGCGCGTTCGAGGCGATGAACACCAGGTCGATCATGGCCAGCGGCACCAGCAGGGCGGCGGTCTGCCAGAGGCTCCACTTCCACACCAGGCGCAGCACGACATAAGCCAGCAGGGTGTCGACGAACATCGCGCCGGTCACGGCGATGCCGTAGGCGCTGGCCAGCTTGTGCGAGCTCTGGAACATGATCAGCAGCACCAGCACGCCGATCAGCAGGAAGGTGTTGACCGCCGGGACGTAGATCTGGCCGGCCTGGGTCTCGGAGGTGCGCTTGATGTCCAGGCGCGGCAGCAGGCCCAGCTGCACCGCCTGCTGGGTCATCGAGAACGCGCCGGTGATCACCGCCTGGCTGGCGATGACCGTGGCCACGGTGGCCATCAGCAGCACCGGCCAGTAGGCGAAGGTCGGGACCATGTCCCAGAACGGATTGTGGCGCGAGGCCGGGTGATCCAGCACCAGCGAGCCCTGGCCCAGATAGTTCAGGGCCAGGCACGGGAAGGCCAGGTACAGCCAGGCCGCCCGGATGGGCTTCTTCCCGAAGTGGCCCATGTCGGCGTACAGCGCCTCGGCGCCGGTCACCGCCAGGAACACGCTGCCCAGGATCACGAAGCCCAGGAAGCCGTTCTCCAGCAGGAAACGCACGCCGTACCAGGGATTGAAGGCGCGCAGGATCGACAGATCGTCGACGAGGTGGAACAGGCCCAGCCCGCCCAGGATCAGGAACCAGGCGGCCATGACCGGGCCGAACAGGGCGGCCATGCGGTGCGTGCCCTTGGCCTGCACCAGGAACAGGGCGACCAGGATGCCGGCCGAGATCGGCAGGACGTAGGCCGACAGGGCATGGCCGACATGCGGCGCGTCCTTCATGCCTTCCACCGCCGACAGCACCGAGATGGCCGGGGTGATGATGCCGTCGCCATAGAACAGCGCCGCGCCGATCACGCCCAGGAAGAACACGGCGGTCGAGCGCTTGCGCGCCGCCTTGCCCAGGGCCTTCTGGGCCAGGGCCATCAGGGCCAGGGTGCCGCCCTCGCCCTTGTTGTCGGCCCGCATGAAGAAGATCACGTACTTGATCGTGACGAACAGGGTCAGGGTCCACAGCACCAGCGACACCACCCCCAGCACGGCGTGCTCGGTGGCGGTGGTGCTGCGCGAATGGGCCAGGGCCTCGCGCATGGCGTAGAGCGGGCTGGTCCCGATATCGCCGAACACGACGCCCACGGCGCCGAGCGCAAGCGCCAGGAAGCCATGCCCTTTCAGGTCATGGCCGGCTTGCGGAGGGACATCACACGGGGCGGCGCTGTCTGCAGCAGGAGCGCCAGAGGCTTCGGAAGCCATTCAATCCCTCCGGGGTCGCCCTCGCAAAACGCGGTGCGGAGCCCCATATCGATCAAGCGGGGCGCGATACACCCAATCCTGCTCCGGTTCAATCGCGACCTGAAGCGGGATAACAACGATAGTTTTTGGTTGAACGCACGAACGACGCCCTTAGGGTCCTGCCACGGAAAAATGTCAGACAGTCAGAAATTCCCCGTCGCCGCGCACGCCCTGGCCTATCTGGCGCACAAGAGCGCCTTTTCGGCCGATCGCGCCGTGGCCAGCGCCGAGCTCGCCGCCTCGGTCCCGACCAACCCGGTCGTGGTGCGTCGCGTGACGGCCATGCTGGGCAAGGCGGGGCTGATCGGCGCGCGCGCCGGCGCCAACGGCGGGGCCTGGCTGCTGAAGGCCCCCGAGACCATCACCCTGGACGTCGTGCTGCGGGCCGTGAACGGCTGCGCCCACCTGGGCGTCGCGCCCAAGGGCGTGAAGGGCTGCCCTGTCGGCGAGAAGATCCCCGACGCCGTCCGCGGGGCGATGATCGCCGCCGACACCGCCGTGGCCGAGCGCCTGTCGACGATCTCGGTGGCCGACCTGCTGAACGGCGCGGCGACCGAGGCCGCGGCTTAGCGGCTTAAGGTCCTCCCCCTGTGGGGGAGGTGTCGGCGCAGCCGACGGAGGGAGGCGTGATCAGGCTTCCGCCGCCCTTATCCCCCCCACCGGCCTTCGGCCGCCTCCCCCACAGGGGGGAGGGTGTCTTACTCCGCCGCCGCCAGCGCCAGGCGTTCGCGCCGCACGTCCAGCGCCGCCACGACCCAGATCGTGAAGCCGCCCAGGGCCAGGGCCGCGCCGACATAGCCGGTCGAGGTCCACCCCATGCCGGCCGCGATGGCCAGGCCGCCCAGCCACGGGCCCAGGGCGTTGGCGAAGTTGAAGGCCGAGTGGTTCAGGGCCGCCGCCAGGGTCTGGGCGTCGCCGGCCACGTCCATCAGCCGGGTCTGCAGCACCGCGCCCAGCCCGCCGCCGCAGCCGATCAGGAAGACCACGGGGATCAGGGTCCACAGGGTGCCGGTCGCCATCGGATAGAGGGCCAGGGCGGCGGCGCTCCACAGCAGCACCCCGCCGATGGCCGGCATCTGGGCGCGGTCGGCGGCCCAGGCGCAGGCCAGGGTCCCGACGGTCATGCCGGCCCCGAACACCGCCAGCACCACCGGCAGGGCGGCCGAGGCGTGGGTCACCTCGCGCATGGTCGAGGCCAGGTAGGTGTAGACGCAGAACATGCCGCCGAAGCCGATCGCCCCGATGCCCAGGGTCAGCCACACCCGGCCCTTGGCCAGGGCGCCCAGCTCGCGCAGGGGGCTGGCCCCCGCGTCGGCCGGGGCGCGTGGCGCGAAGACATAGACGGCCGTCGCGGTCATCGCGGCCAGGATGGCCACGATCACGAAGCCCCAGCGCCAGCCGATCCACTGGCCGACCACATTGGCCATGGGCACCCCGACGATGGTCGCCACGGTCAGGCCGATCATCACCATGGCCACCGATTGAGCTCTTCGCTCCGGCGGCGCGACGCTGGCGGCGACCAGGGCCGCGACGCCGAAATAGGCCCCGTGCGGCAGGCCGCTGAAGAAGCGGAACGCCATCATCCATCCGAACGTCGGCGCCAGGGCGCTGAGCAGGTTGCCGACCGCGAACACCGCCATCAGGGCCACCAGGATGATCCGGCGCGGCAGGCGCGCGGCCAGCACGGCGATCACCGGCGCCCCGACCACCACGCCCAGGGCGTAGGCGCTGATCGCGTGCCCCGCCGTCGGCGCGTCGACGCCCAGGCCGGCGGCGAAGTCCGGCAGCAGGCTCATCGAGGCGAACTCGGTGGTGCCGATCGCGAACCCGCCCAGGGCCAGGGCCGCCAGCACCGCGCCCGGCGCATGGACCTTCACCTGCTGGACGTCAGGGACAGGATTGGAGCTCACGATCGCCGCCTTTCGATACACACGCCGCAGGACGGCCCGGGACGCGCCCCCAAGGATGCCTTGGGACGGCGCGCCTTCAGCTGATGCTGTTGTCTGGTTATCGCGCTAAATAAGATAATGACAACGTTGTCACAAGGTTGAAGCGTTGATCAGCCCCCAGATTCCGCCGTTCGCCCGAAACCGACCCTACCGGCGCTGAATCGGCTTGCAGAATAACTGCATCACCTTCTGTTGCCGATCCCCTGGAAACCGCCCGAGACGATCATACGTAATCGTCACGGTTTCAGTTGCGAAACCAACCATCAACTAGGGCTCATTCCAATGACCAAGGTCGCCATCGTCTACCATTCGGGCTACGGCCACACCGCCGTCCTCGCCGACAAGATCGCGGAAGGCGTCCGCGACGCCGGCCAGACCCCGGTGCTGCTGAAGATCGAGAACGCCGCCCAGGACTTCGCCTCGATCATCGAACAGATCACCGCGGCCGACGCCGTGGTGTTCGGCGCCCCGACCTACATGGGCGACGTCTCGGGCGTGTTCAAAGTGTTCGCCGACGCCACCGCCGGCGTCTTCTTCACCGGCGCTTGGAAGGACAAGCTGGCCGCGGGCTTCACCAACTCGCACAGCTTCGCGGGCGACAAGGGCCACGCCCTGGAGAGCCTGACCATCCTGGCCGCCCAGCACGGCATGAACTGGGTGAACCTGGGCCTGGCCCCTCCCGGAGTGACCGCCGCCGAACGCGGCCCCGACACGCTGAACCGCGTCGGCTCGTTCATCGGCCTGGCCGCCCAGTCGGACAACGCCTCGCCCGAGATCACCCCGCCGGCCGGCGACCGCGAGACCGCCCGCCTGTTCGGCGTCCGCATCGCCGAGGCCGCCGTCCGCTGGACGCGCGGCGCCCAGCCGGCGCTCAGCGAAGCGGCGTAACGAAGTCCGCCCGTCCTTCCTGATCCCCCAGCCCGAAGGACGGGCCCGCGGCGCTCCGGCGCCGCCCGAGGGGACGCTTGAGCCCGAGCGTCCCCTCCCCCTTCCTCCCTCGCGAAGCGGGGAAGGTGGCGCGACGCGGATACGCGTCGTGACGGAGGGGGCGTCGCCGGCCTACGGTCCGACCACAACCTGGCCCGACCCGGCGACCGCCTTGCTGACCGGCCCCTCGGCCTTGGCGACCACCACCCTGCCGGAGCCCGAGACCGAGGCCGAGACCTTGCCGGCCACGCCGTTGAAGTCGACCTCGCCCGCTCCCAGGATACTGACCTCGACCTCGGTCGACCGGCCGCCCGCCACGCTGACGCGGCCCGGACCGGCGACATGGGCCTCGAACTTGCGGCCCACGCTGGTCGCCGCCACGCCGCCCGAGCCGGCGACGAAGATCTTCAGGTCGCCGTCGACGCCCTGGAGCGTCAGATGTCCCGAGTCGGCGATGTGGACCTCGGCCTCGCCGGCCCGGCCGGCCTTGGCGTCGCCCGGGCCCGCCTGGTTCAGTTCGAACGCGCCCTTGACGTCACCCACCGTCCAGTCGCCGCAGCCGGCGTTGGACAGTTCCAGGCTGTCGGTGCGACCGACCTCGCCGAACACGGCGCCGCTGGTGGCCAGCTCGACGCCCATCGGCGCGTGGATCACCACTTGCGGCATGTCGGCCCAGGCCACGTCGCCGATGTCGCGCACCGCGACGACGGGCTTGCCGTCCTCGACGTCGCAGCCCTTGATCCGGTCGCCGTCGACGCCGCCCGCCAGTCCGCCGTCGATCACGATGCGCGATCCCGATGGCCGGACCTGCAGCGGCAGCCTGGGGTTGGAATTCTGGATATCGACCTTCACGTCGCTCCGCACCTCGGGGATCACGGTCACGCGGGCGACGGCGTTGGTGATGTCGATCGACGACGCGGCCGAAGCGGCGTCGGCAAGGCCCAGGGCGGCGGCGGCGGCGGCGAGGATCGAAAATGCGCGCATGCTTCACTACTCTCGAAAAGGGGTGCGGCCAGAGATAGCGACGGCTCCGGCGGGAGACGACTTAATTCGAGGTCATGACCCCCGAGGCCGTGATCAGGCCAAGGCGCCGCCGCCCCGCCTTGAACCAAACGCCCGCCCGTGCTCGACTCCGGCCAAGTTTCACCGTTTCGCTGGACACTCGCCGCATGGCCCGCCGTCTCGCCCTGATCACCGGCGCCTCCGCCGGCATCGGGGCCGCCTTCGCCCGCATCTACGCCAGCCACGGCTACGACGTGGCTCTGACCGCGCGCCGGCTGGACCGGCTGGAGGCCCTGGCCGCCGAGATCCGCCTGCGGTTCGGCGTCGAGGCCTATCCGATCGCCGCCGACCTGGCCCAGGCCGAGGCCGTCGACCAGGTGCTGGCGGCGATCGAGGCCGAGGGCCGGGTGGTCGACGCCCTGGTCAACAACGCCGGCTACGGCCTGTCCGGCGCCTACGCCCAGACCACCTGGGCCGACCAGAGCGCCTTCCTGCAGGTGCTGCTGGTCTCGGTCTGCGGCCTGACCCACAAGGTGCTGCCGGGCATGGTCGAGCGCGGCTTCGGCCGCATCGTCAACGTCGCCTCCCTGGCGGGCCTGGCCCCCGGCGCGGCGGGCCACACCCTCTACGCGGCGACCAAGAGCTTTCTCGTGAAGTTCTCCCAGAGCCTGCACCTGGAGAACCAGGCGGCGGGCGTGCACGTCAGCGCCCTGTGCCCGGGCTTCACCTATTCGGAATTCCACGACGTCAACGGCACCCGTGCCCAGGTCAGCCAGAGCCTGCCGACCTGGCTGTGGCTGGGCGCCGACGAGGTGGCCGCCGCCGGCTACGAGGCCGCCGAGGCCAATCGCGCGATCTGCGTGCCCGGCTCGCCCAACAAGGCCATCGCGGCGATCGCCAAGCTGGTCCCCGACGACTGGGCCCTGGCCCTGATGGCCAGCCAGGGAAGCCGGTTCCGGAAGGTCTAGGACGACACGGGGGACACACGCTCGCTCCCGACCGTCTCCGATTTCACACCGACGCCATGCGGCGCGTGTTTCTTCGTCCGCTACCTGTGCTCGGCGTACGGCGCCTTGGCGTCGGCCCGGATCAGGCCCCGCGTGGCGTCGCCCACGCCGATCAGCACGAACTGCACCGCCAGGGCGCAGAGGATCAGGCCCAGCACCCGCACCACGATGCTCATGCCGATCCGGCCCAGCACCTTGCTGATCACCGGCGCGGCCCAGAACACGGCGACCAGCACCACCGAGACGGCGGCGATCACCCCGACGCCGGCGGCCAGGCCCGCCAGGCCCAGGGGCCGGGCCTCGCTGGCGTAGATGATCACGGTCGAGATCGCACCGGGCCCGATCAGCAGCGGCATGGCGAACGGCACGATCAGCCGCTCGAACCGCTGCTTGGCGTAGACCCGGGCCGACTGGCCCTCCACGCCCTCGGCCGCGTCGGCGAACATGGTGGTGAAGTCGTCGCGCACCATGTCCAGGCCCAGGATGAACAGGATGATGCCGCCGGCGATGCGGAAGGCCGGCATCGAGATGCCGAAGAACTCCAGCAGGCTGACGCCCGTGAAGAAGAAGAAGATCAGGAAGGCGGCGACGAACAGGCCGATATAGACCGCCACCATCCGGCGGCCGGCGGCGGCCGCGCCCAGGGTGGCGGCGGCGAACAGCGGCACGTTGCCGATCGGATCGATCAGGGCGAACAGGGCGACGAAGAAGTTGACGGCGAGCTCAGCCTGGCTCATTCGGGGTGCTTAGCCTTCAATTCGCGCGGATCCGCATCCTTCTTAGGGTGATGCGAACGCGCGCGCCAACCCCAAGGGGACCGCCATGACCGCCGATCCGCGCCTGATCCTGCCGCTCGACCTGCCCAGCACAGCCGAGGCCCGTCAAATGGTCGAGACCCTGGGCGATGCGGTGTCGTTCTACAAGATCGGCCTGGAGCTGCTGGCCACCGACGGCATGGCCCTGGCGCGCCAGCTGAAGGGCGAGGGCAAGCAGATCTTCCTCGATTGGAAGCTGCACGACATCGGCGCCACCGTGGAGCGCTCGGCCCGGGTGCTGGCCGGGGCCGGCTGCGACCTGCTGACCGTCCACGCCGAGCCGCAGGTGATGCAGGCCGCCGTCAAGGCCAAGGCCGGCTCGGACCTGAAGATCCTGGCCGTCACCGTGCTGACCAGCCTGACCGACGCCGACCTGATCGAGATGGGCTACGCCTTCTCGGCGCGCGACCTGGTGGCCCGGCGCATCCGCCAGGCGGTGGAGTGCGGGGTGGACGGCATCGTCTCGTCCCCGCAGGAAGCCGCCCTGGCCCGCGAGATCGCCGGCCCCGACTTCCTGGTGGTGACGCCGGGCGTGCGCCCCTTCTGGTCGGCCAAGAACGACCAGGCCCGCGCCGCCACCCCGGCCGACGCCCTGAAGGCCGGCGCCAGCCACCTGGTCTGCGGCCGTCCGATCACGGCGGCCAACGACCCGCGCGAGGCGGCGCTGAAGGTGGTGGCGGAGATGGCGGGCCACTAGCGCTCGCCAGCGAGGCCCTCCCCCACAGGGGGAGGAACGGGGCTTCGCCCCTAGAAATCCACCGCCACGCCCTTGCGCTCCCAGTCGCCGAACCGCGTCGGCTCGGGACCGTCGCGGCCGCCCTCCTCGGTGGGCAAGGCGGCGGCGTGCTCGGCCGCGCGGCGGGCCGCGGCTTCTTCAAGCGCGCGGCGGGCGGCCGGGGTCAGCGGCTTGTCCGGCGCGGCGCCGGGCGGAAGGTCGGGCTGGGGGGAGGGAAGCTCGGACATGACCAAGGTTTAACATCGTCCCTCTTGCCCGCGAAATCCTTCTGGTGTTCAACCCCCGGCTTCCGAATAACCGCGTTCTGCAACTCGGGGGAGTTTCCATGACCACCAGCCGCTGGCCTCACGCCTTCTTCGCCGCCGCCGCCACCTACGCCATGATCGGCGTCTGCTGGGGCCTGACGATGAGCATCACCCAGAACCACGCCACCTATTCCGCCCACGCCCACCTGAACCTGCTGGGCTGGGTCAGCCTGGCGCTAATGGGCGCCTTCTACGCCCTGCTGGGCCAGAACGTGCCCAACTGGGTCAAGCTGACGAACTTCACCCTGTCGAACGTGGGCGTGATCTGCATGATCAGCGGCCTCTTCATGTATCTGGGCCAGGTCGGACCTGTCTCGATCTACGGGCCGCTGCTGGCGGTGGGCGGGCTTTGCACCGTCGCCGGCTTCCTGCTGTTCGGCGTGACGGTGATCACGAGCCTGGTGCGCAAACCGGCCGCGGCCTGATTCCGCTTGCGCTCGCCGTCGCCTTTGGGCACGGCGAGCGGGTGACTCAGGAACTCAACGACGGCCTCCCGGCACGGGAAGGCGCCCTTGCCCTCATCGACGCGGCCCTGTCGCGGCGCGGCGGGCTCGACGAAGCCGCCTCGGCCAACGCCTTCCGCTTTCTGGAACCGCGCGAGCGGGCCTTCGCGCGCGCCCTCGCCATGGCCGCCCTGCGCCATCTGGGGCCCATCGACCGCGCCCTGGCCGGTAAGCTGGCCAAGGAGCCGCCGCCGCGCGTGCGCAACCTGCTGCGCCTGGGCGCGACCCAGGCCTTCTTCCTGGAGGTGCCGGCCTTCGCCGCCGTCGCCACCAGCGTCGAGCTGGCCGGCGCCAACAAGACCAGCCGCCCGTTCAAGGGCCTGGTCAACGCGGTGCTGCGCGGCCTCCTGCGCGACGGCGGCCTGTCCGACGCCGCCGAGGACCTGGCCCCGCCGTGGCTCTACGCCCGCTGGGTCGGCGCCTGGGGCAAGGAGACCGCCGACGCCGTCGCCGGCCAGATCGCCTTCGAGCCGGCCACCGACCTGTCGCTGAAGCCCGGCGCCGACGCGGCCGACCTGGCCGCCCGGCTGGAAGGCCAGATCCTGCCCGGCGGCACGCTGCGCACCGAGCGCCGGGGCGACGTCTCGGCCTGGCCGGCCTTCGACGAGGGGACCTGGTGGGTGCAGGACGCCGCCGCCGCCATCCCCGCCCGCCTGCTGGACGTGAAGGCCGGACAGACCGCGCTCGACCTCTGCGCCGCGCCCGGCGGCAAGACGATGCAGCTGGCCGCCGCCGGCGCGCAGACCGTGGCCGTCGACCGCTCGGCAGCCCGCCTGCAGCGCGTCACCGAGAACCTGGCCCGCCTTTCCCTGACCGCCGAGGTGGTCGCCGCCGACGCCGGGGCCTGGGAGGACGCGCGGACCTTCGACGCCGTGCTGCTGGACGCGCCCTGCTCGGCCACCGGCACCTTCCGCCGCCATCCGGACGTGCTGTGGGCCGCCCGCCCCGGCGACGTGGCCAGCCTGGCCGCCGTCCAGAGCCGCCTGCTCGACAGCGCCGCCGGCCGCCTGAAGCCCAGCGGCCGCCTGGTCTACTGCGTCTGCTCGCTGGAGCCGGAAGAGGGCGAGGCCCAGGTCGAGGCCTTCCTGGCCCGCCGTCCGGACATGGCCCTGGACCCCATCGCCCCGGAGGAAGGCGGCGCCCCGGCCGCCAGCCTGACGGCGCGCGGCACGCTGCGAATCCTGCCCCACCACCGCGAGGGCGGACTGGACGGCTTCTTCGCGGCGCGATTCGTCAAACGGTAGCCTGGAAAGCCGGCGTCCCGGCCCAAGCTCCGCGCTTGCGGACGACAACCTTGAGGCGGATGAGTGCGTTAAGCTTCCGGGCGAAGCACTCGCTTGTGGCGTGAGCCCGACACAGCTAAGCCAGGGACCCATGACCGCGCCGCTGATCGCCCCGTCCATCCTCGCCTCCGACTTCGCCAAGCTGGGCGAAGAGGTCGCCGCCATCGAGGCGGCCGGCGCCGACTGGGTGCATGTCGACGTGATGGACGGCCATTTCGTGCCCAACATCACCCTGGGCCCGGATGTCGTTCGCGCGATCCGGCCGCACGCCAAGATCCCGTTCGACGTCCACCTGATGATCAGCCCGGCCGATCCGTACCTGGAGGCCTTCCGCGCCGCCGGCGCCGACCTGATCAGCATCCATCCGGAAGCCGGCCCGCACCTGCACCGCAGCCTCAAGCGCATCCGCGAGCTGGGGGCCAAGGCCGGGGTGGTCTTCAACCCCTCGACCTCGATCGACCACGTCGAGTGGATTCTCGAGGACGTCGACCTCCTGCTGGTGATGTCGGTCAATCCCGGCTTCGGCGGCCAGAGCTTCATCCCCGGCCAGCTGCGCAAGGTCGAGGCCCTGCGCAGGATGATCGACAAGGCCGGCCTCGACATCATCCTGGAGGTCGACGGCGGCGTCACCCCGGTCACCGCCCCGCAGTGCGTGGCGGCGGGGGCCACGGCCCTGGTCGCCGGCTCGGCGGTGTTCAAGGGCGGCCCCTCCGCCTATGCCGGCAACATCCGCGCCCTGAAGGGCGGCTGATCCAGCGGCATGGAGGGGGCTCCCGCGACAGGTTCCAGCCGCAAGTCCTCCGCCCTCGCCGGCGGCCCCTCCTCCCGTGGCTCTGGAGCCCGTGGCCGCGGAGCCCGCACCAAGGGCGTGACGCTCAAGGCCCTCGGCGCGGCGATCAAGGGCAACCTGGAACGCGAATGGTTCGGCTCGCCGCCGCACCGCGCCTCGATCAGCCGGCCCAGGCCGGTCGGCCTGGCCGGCCATCCCCACGACCCCCGTCCCGTCGATCCCGACCGCGGCCGCCAACTGCTGGACGGCCTGCTGGTGCTGGACGGCGGCGCCCTGCGGCTGGGCGAGACCGGCGACCCCTTCGACCAGCCCAGCCCGACCCGCCAGTTCGCCACCGCCCTGCACGGCTTCGACTGGCTGCCGCACCTGCTGGCCGCCGGCCCCGGATCGGCGCGCCTGGCCCTGCGGCTGCTGCAGGACTGGCGGCGGGTGTTCGGGACCTGGAACGCCTTCTCGTGGAGCGGCGAGCGGCTGGAGCGCCGCACCTTCCACCTGGCCTGCGCCGCCAAGGCCCTCGCGCCCGAGGCGTCCGACGCCGAGATCTCGGCCATGACGCAGGACATCGCCCGCGGCGCGCGCCAGCTGCTCAAGGCCTCCGACGCGCCCGAGCGCCGGCTGGAGCGGGCCGTGGTGGTGGCCATCGCCGGCTGCGCCCTGACCGGCAAGGCCAGCGACCGGCTGACGGCCCAGGGCCTCAAGCGCGTCCACGCCCTGCTGGACCTGGTCGTCCTGCCCGACGGCGGCCACGCCAGCCGCTCGCCGGAGGCCGGGCTGGAGCTGCTGTTCGACCTGCTGACCCTGGACGACGCCCTGGGCCAGCGCGGCCGTCCCGTCCCCGAGGCCCTGACCCGCGCCATCGACCGCCTGAGCTCGTCGGTGCGCTTCTTCGCCCTGGCCGACGGTCATCTGGCCGCGTTCCAGGGCGGCGAGGCGATCGAGCCGAAGCGGATCGCCGCGGCCCTGGCCCATGACGACCACGGCCCGCGCCCGCCGCAGAGCGCGCCGCATGTCGGCTATCAGAAGATGCAGGGCGGCAGCCTCCAGGTGATGGCCGACGCCGGGCCGCCGGCCACGGGCGTGCTCAGCGTCACCGCCTGCGCCCAGCCGGCCGCGGTCGAGATCGTGTTCGGCAAGGACCGGCTGATCACCAGCTGCGGCTGGAGTCCGGAAGCGACCGGCGCCAACGCCTTCCGGCTTTCGTCCGCCGCCTCGACCGTCTCGGTGGGCGACGGTTCGGCCGGCCGGCCGCTGTCGGGCTGGCGCGCCGACGCCCTGGGCCCGTGGCTGGTCGACGGCGCGACCGAGGTCGAGGTCAAGCGCCACGACGCCGACGTCGGGGTGTGGCTGGACATCGTCCACGACGGCTGGCGGCGCCTGGGCCTGACCCACGCCCGGCGGCTGTACCTGGACCTCAAGGCCGACGAGTTGCGCGGCGAGGACAGCCTGATCCCCATCGGCTCGGCCAATCCCGACGGCCCGCGCCGCTACCTGCCGTTCTCGGTCACCTTCCACCTGCATCCGGACGCCCGCGCCTCGCTGGCGCGCGACGGCAAGAGCGTGCTGATCAAGGGGCCGTCCAACGTCGGCTGGTGGTTGCGCAACGACGCGGTCGATGTGGCCATCACCCCCTCGGCCCATTTCGACCACGGCCACGCCCGCCCCGCCGGCGCCATCGTGCTCAAGAGCCAGGTCCGTCCCGAGAAGGGGGCGAAGATCCGCTGGAAGCTGGCCCGGGCGACGGATCACTGATCCCCTGCGACATTACGTCCCACGCGCCCGTCGGAGCGCGGAATTCACAGCTCCCACCCTGTCCTGTAGCTGTTTTCGACCGCGTCGGCTGAGGGAGGGGCAGATGTCGAGCCTCGCCGCCCTGCGGCCCATCCTGAACACCGCGATCGACCCCGTCATCGTCATGGACGCCAAGGGCGCGATCCTGGACTGGAACGCCCGCGCCGAGGCGGCCTTCGGCTGGCCGCGCGACGAGGTCCTGGGCCGGGGCCTGATCGACCTGCTGGCCCCGCTGCGCCATCAGGCCCACTACCGGCAACTGCTGACCAAGCGCCTGGCCCTGGCCGAGCCGCCGGCCGCGCGCCAGGGCTCGCAGCTGATGGCGGTGCGCAAGAACGGCAGCGAAATCCCGATCGAGGTGTCCCTGGCCGCGTTCGGCGATCCGGACGCTCCCCTGTTCCTGGGCTTCATCCGCGACATCACCGACCGGGTCGAGGTGCATGAACGGCTGGCCGCCAGCGAGGCGCGGTTCCGCGCCGCCATCGGCGCCGTCGACGGCATCCTGTGGACCAACGACGCCTCGGGCCGGATGGTCGGCGACCAGCCCGGCTGGGCCAGCCTGACCGGCCAGGCGCACGACGACTATCAGGGCTTCGGCTGGGCCGACGCCGTCCATCCCGACGACGCCGAGCCGACGATCCGGGCGTGGAACGAGGCCGTCGCCCGGGGCGGCCCCTTCACCTTCGAGCATCGGGTGCGTCGCCACGACGGGGTGTGGCGCGACTTCGCCATCCGCGCCGTCGCCGCCCTGGAGGCCGACGGCTCGATCCGCGAATGGATCGGCGTGCACACCGACATCACCGAACGCAAGCGCGCCGAGGAACGCCTGCGCGAGGGCGAGGCCCGGTTCCGCGCCATGGCCGATTCCGCGCCGGCCCCGGTGTGGATGACCTCGGTGGAGGGCGGGATCACCTTCGCCAACGAAGCCTTCGGCGAATACACCGGGGTGGCGCCGGCCGACCTGCTGGGCGACGCCTGGATCGGCCTGATCCATCCCGACGACATCCCCGGGGTCGGCGCCCGACGGGCGGCGGCGCGCACCGCCGAGGGCGGGCCGACGGCCTACGGCTTCGAGGCGCGGTTCCTGGGAGGCGACGGAAACTATCGCTGGATGGTCGCCAACGCCCGGCCGCAGATCGACGCCCAGGGTCAGTTCCAGGGCTATATCGGCATGGCGATGGACATGACCGAGACCAAGACGGCCCAGGCCCGTCAGCGCCTGCTGATCAACGAGCTGAACCACCGCGTGAAGAACACCCTGGCCTCGGTCCAGTCGATCGTCCGCCAGACCCTGCGGCCGGAAGAGGCGGTCGAGGCCGTGCGCGAGCGGCTGATCGGGCGGCTGCTGGCGATGTCGGCCGTCCACGACGTGCTGACCCGCGAGAGCTGGGAGGGCGCGGCGCTGGACGACATCGTCCGCCAGGGCCTGGCGCCGTTCGTCGACGACCAGGATCCCGACCGGGTGGCGGTCAGCGGCCCCGCCCTGCGGGTGGGCGCCAGCACCGCCCTGTCCCTGGCCCTGGCCGTGCACGAGCTGGCCACCAACGCGGCCAAGTACGGCGCCCTGTCGGCGGCGGGAGGCCGGGTGGACGTCGCCTGGGAGCAGACGGCCGAGGACCGGGCGGTCCTGAGATGGACCGAGCGCGGCGGGCCGCCGGTGCGCCCCCCCGAACGCCGGGGCTTCGGCACCCGCCTGCTGGAGCGCGGCCTGGCCGGCGACCTGGGCGGCCGGCCGGAACTGACCTTCGCGGCGGACGGCGCGCGGGCGGTGCTGCCGGTGCGGCTGGGGTAGCCCGGTCTCCCCCTGTGGAGGAGGCCCCGACCCCGATTGACTCCTCTCGCCTCCCCCGTATTTTCCGCGCGTTCGCGTGACTGGCGCTAGTGATGGGCAACCATCGGGGAGCGCGGACCTCATATGCCGCGCGCCTGGGCTCCGTTTTCTCGTCCAACCAGACCAGCCAGGAGTCCGCCGTGCCCGCCGCCCCCGACTATCCGTCCGCCCCCGATCTCGTCGCCCCCAAGCGCGCCCTGCTGTCGGTCTCCGACAAGACCGGCCTGGTCGAGGCCGCCAAGGTCCTGCACGAGGCGGGCGTCGAGCTGGTCTCGACCGGCGGCACCAAGGCCGCCATCGCCGCGGCCGGCCTGCCGGTCAAGGACGTCTCGGACCTGACGGGCTTCCCCGAGATGATGGACGGCCGGGTCAAGACCCTGCACCCGATCGTGCACGGCGGGCTGCTGGGCGTGCGCGACGCCCCCGAGCACGCCAAGGCCATGGCCGACCACGGCATCGGCGGCATCGATATCCTGTACGTGAACCTCTATCCGTTCGAGGCCACGGTCGCGAAGGGCGGTTCCTACGAGGAGTGCGTCGAGAACATCGACATCGGCGGCCCGGCCATGATCCGCTCGGCGGCCAAGAACCACGGCTATGTCGCCGTCTGCACCGACCCATCGGACCTCGCCGAAGTGCTGGAGGCCCTGAAGGCCGGCGGGACCACCCTGGTCCTGCGCAAGACCCTGGCCGCTCGCGCCTATGCCCGCACGGCGGCCTACGACGCGGCCATCAGCGGCTGGTTCGCCGCCCAGCTGGGTCAGGACTTCCCGGCCCGGAAGAGCATCGCCGGCGAACTGCGCCAGACCATGCGCTACGGCGAGAACCCGCACCAGAAGGCGGCCTTCTACGCCTTCCCCAACCCGCGTCCGGGCGTGGCCACGGCCACCCAGCTGCAGGGCAAGGAACTCAGCTACAACAATATCAACGACACCGACGCGGCCTTCGAGCTGATCGCCGAGTTCGATCCGGCCCAGGGCCCGGCCGTGGCGATCATCAAGCACGCCAATCCCTGCGGCGTGGCCGTCGGCAAGACCCAGCGCGAGGCCTATGAGCGGGCCCTGGCCTGCGATCCCACCAGCGCCTTCGGCGGCATCGTCGCCGTCAACAGCCGCCTGACCCGCGAGGCGGCCGAGGCCATGGTCGAGATCTTCACCGAGGTGGTGATCGCCCCGGAAGCCGACGACGACGCCGTCGCCGTGTTCGCCGCCAAGAAGAACCTGCGCCTGCTGGTCACCGGCGGCCTGCCGGACGCCCTGTCGACCGGCGACACCTTCAAGTCGGTGGCCGGCGGCTTCCTGGTGCAATCCCGTGATGACGCGCGCATCACCGCCTCCGACCTGAAGATCGTCACCCAGCGTCAGCCCACGGACGAGGAAGTGCGCGACATGCTGTTCGCCTTCACCGTCGGCAAGCACGTCAAGTCCAACGCCATCGTCTACGCCCGCGCCGGCCAGACCCTGGGCGTCGGGGCCGGCCAGATGAACCGCAAGGACTCGGCCCGGATCGCGGCCCTGCGCGCCGCCGACTTCGGCCTGGACCTGAAGGGCTGCGCCTGCGCCTCGGAAGCCTTCTTCCCGTTCGCGGACGGCCTGATCCAGGCCGCCGAGGCCGGGGCGACGGCGATCATCCAGCCGGGCGGCTCAATGCGCGACCCCGAGGTGATCGAGGCCGCCGACAAGCTGGGCCTGACCATGGCCTTCACCGGCGTGCGGGTGTTCCGACACTAGTCTGCGACAGCGGGCGGGGTGTGGTAGCTAGGGCTGTACGAAGACTTTCGAAGCAGCCTCGATGCTCCCCACACCCCGCGCCGACCTCGTTCCCAACACCGTCGCCTACGAGAACGAGCCCCTGGTCAAGGCCACGGGGTTTCGGGAATACGACGCGCGCTGGCTGTTCGGGTCCGAGATCAACCTGCTGGGCGTCCAGGCCCTGGGTCTGGGTCTGGGGACCTACATCCACGAGCTGGGCCATTCCCGGATCGTGGTCGGCCACGACTTCCGGAGCTATTCGCTGTCGATCAAGCAGGCCCTGACCCTGGGCCTGATGAGCGCCGGCTGCGAGGTGCACGACATCGGCCTCAGCCTATCGCCCACCGCCTATTTCGCCCAGTTCGACCTGGACATCCCCTGCGTGGCCATGGTCACCGCCAGCCACAACGAGAACGGCTGGACCGGGGTGAAGATGGGCGCCCAGAGGCCCCTGACCTTCGGCCCCGACGAGATGGCCCGCGTGAAGGCGATCGTGCTCTCCGGCCAGTTCGTCGAACGCGACGGCGGCAAGCTGGTCCGCGTCGAAGGCGAGGCCGAGCGCTATCTGGCCGACGTCGCGAGCCGCGTCCGCCTCACCCGGCCGCTGAAGGTGATCGCCGCCTGCGGCAACGGCACGGCCGGCGCCTTCGCGGTCGACGGCCTCCGGCGCATGGGCGTCTCCGAGGTGATCGGCCTGGACGCCGAGCTCGACTACACCTTCCCGAAATACAATCCGAACCCGGAAGACGCCGCCATGCTGCACGCGATGGCGGACGCCGTGCGCGCGCAGGGGGCCGACCTGGCCTTCGGCTTCGACGGAGACGGCGACCGCTGCGGCGTGGTCGACGACGAGGGCGTCGAGATCTTCGCCGACAAGATGGGCCTGATCCTGGCCCGCGACCTGGCCCCGCTGCACCCGGGCGCGACCTTCGTGGTCGACGTCAAATCCACCGGCCTCTTCGCCACCGACCCGATCCTGGCCGCCCACGGCTGCAAGGTGGTCTACTGGAAGACCGGCCACAGCTACCTCAAGCGCAAGAGCGCCGAGCTGGGGGCCCTGGCCGGCTTCGAGAAGAGCGGCCACTTCTTCATGAACGGCGATCTGGGCCGCGGCTACGACTGCGGCCTGAGCGCCGCCGCCGCCATCCTGGCCATGCTGGACCGCAATCGCGGCGTGAAGCTGTCGGACCTTCGCAAGGCCCTGCCCACGGCCTTCACCTCCCTGACCATGAGCCCCCGCTGCGCCGACGAGGCGAAGTACGGCGTCGTCGACGAGGTGGTGAAGGAATACCAGGACCTGTTCGCGGCCGGCGGCTCGATCCTGGGGCGGAAGATCACCGAGGTGATCACCGTCAACGGCGCGCGGGTCCAGCTGGAGGACGGCTCCTGGGTGCTGGTCCGCGCCTCGTCCAACAAGCCCGAGGTCGTGGTGGTGGTCGAGAGCACCCGCTCCGAGGACGACATGCGCGCCCTGTTCCGCCAGGAGGTGAAGCCGCGCCTGGGCGACCGGGTCGGCGCGTACAACCAGGAAATCTGAGGTCTCGGGCCGCAGACCCCAGACGGCCAAAGAAATTGAGTTTCCGCCGCCGTTCGACCATGCTGACCGCCGGAACTTTCGCGCGGGGGCGCCGTAGGATCGCATGCTGAGCGCCGACTTATGCTGAGCGCCGACTGGGGAACCAAGGTCGCCGACGCCTCGAAGGTCTTCAAGCCCGCGGGACCGGGTCCGTTTCCGGTCGCCCTGATCCTGCACGGCTGCGGCGGCAAGACCCCGTTCCTGGAGACCTACGCCCAGGTGGCGGTGCAGGCCGGCTGGGCCGCCGTGGTGGTCGACAGCTTCAAGCCGCGCGGCATGTCCACCCTGGACGGCAAGCTGTTCGTCTGCACGGGCATGACGCTGCAGGGCCTCAAGCGCTCGGCCGACATCTTCGCCATGCTGGCCTGGCTGGAGCGCCAGCCCTGGGCCGACGCCCAGCGCGTGTTCCTGGCCGGCTGGAGCCATGGCGGCTGGTCGATCATGGACGGCTATGCGATCGGCGTGAACGCCGCCCGCGCCACCGGGATCGCCGACGCCGATCCGCTGAAGCTGCGGACCCGCGTCAAGGGCGCCCTGCTGGTCTATCCGTACGCGGCCTACCCCTCCCTCACCGCCAGCCGCGGCTGGGGCCAGGGCCCGAAGGTGTTCTCCGTGGTCGGCGGCAAGGACCAGGTGGTCGGCTGGAAATATCCGCAGAAGGCGCTGGAGCGCCTGAAGCGCGACGGCCTGGCGGTGGACACGGTCTTCTATCCCGACGCCACCCACGCCTTCGACGACGACCGCGCCAATGACCCGCGGGCCCGCTACCGCCCGGACCTGTTCAGCCAGACCCAGACCTATTTCGCCAAGGCGCTGGGCATCGTCCGCAACCTCTGAGCCCGGTCCGGCGCCCACGTCACTCCCGTGAAGATTGTGGATGGCGCGATTGTGTGCCAGGCTTGCGTCGTCTCGCGGGAGGTCTCTCATGAAGCTGGCGTCGATAGCGCGGTCCGCGCTCGTCCTGACCCTTTTGCTGGCGCCCGTCGCCTGCGCGCCCGTGGCCCCGCCGCCCAATCCCGTCGCCCAGGCCACCGCCGCCAGCCTGAAGGCCCAGACCCTGTCGCTGCTGGACGTGGCGGGCGATCCCTACGCCAACCACGCCGCCGAGGTGACAGCCCTGACCGCGAAGATCGACGCGGCGGCCAGCGCGGCGGCCGCCGATCCGCTCAACGCCCTGTCGGCCCGGCAGTGGGACGTGCTGCGCGACCCGAACCGCGCGCTCTACGGCGGCACGATCGCCCTGTGGCAGAGCCAGGGCACGCTGGGTCCGGCTTTCCGCGACCAGAAGAAGATCCAGATCGGCCGGGCGTTCGACTACATCCTGTGCCTGGAGGCCAACAAGGCCCAGACCACCTCTTGCGGCCAACCCGAGGAAGGCGGCGCGTCATGAGCCAGTTCGACGATTTCCTGGCGGCCGCCAAGGCCAACCTCACCGTCCTGGGCAAGGACAGCTTCGACGGCTATTCCGACCAGGTGAAAGCCATGGCCGAGGCCGCGCTCGACAAGGCCAAGGTCAATCTGGCGCTCTGGACGGGCCAGTTGGCGGCGGGCCAGCTGACCCAGGCCGAATTCGAGAACCTGGTGAAGGGCGAGACCGACCTGACCGAGATCGCCGGCTACACCGCCGCCGGCATCAGCCAGGCCGAGGCCCAGCGCCTGCGCGACGCGGTGACCGTCAGCGTGATCAACACCGCGATCGACACCTTCCTCAAGTCGCGCCCGGCAGGCTGACCGGGACGTCCGGCTAGGCCGGGACCGTCGCCGCCCCGCGCGCCCGGCGCAGGGGCATGGGGCCGCGATAGGCCAGCCGCCACAGCCATTCCAGCGGCCCCATGGTGAAGCGGGCCATCCACCAGTGCGACCACAGGATCTGGATCAGCCAGATCGTCGCGACGGCGGCGGCCAGGCCCGGCCGGTCGAGCCTGTTGTACAGGCCCGGCCCGCGTCCGCCGTACAGCAGCGCCGTCATCAGGATCGACTGGGTCAGGTAGTTGGTGAAGGCCATCTGGCCCACGGGGGCCAGGACGGCGGGGATCGCCTTCCAGACCCGGGTCCGCGTCGCCATGACCATCAGACTCACATAGCCCAGGCTGACCACGGGCGCGGTGGCGCTCTGCAGCCAGCGGGCCAGGGCGCGCGGCGCCCAGGGATGATCGGGCAGGACCATGTAGAGCGTCTCGGCCATGCCGACGATCGCCAGGGCGCCCAGACCCGCCCCGATCAGGGCCTTGTAGACGCCGCCGGACGCCTTGCCGCTCAGGACGCCCAGCTTGTAGAGGCCCATGCCGATCAGCATCAGCGACAGCACCAGGATCGGCCAGGTCTGCGGCCAGGTGGTGAACGAACTGAAGGTGAAGTCCCAGAAGTCCCGGGCGTTCTGGACGAAGGACTGCTGGAAGGTCCCGGCGTACTGGACGCTGTCGGCGTGGACCTTGCCCAGGAACTTGGCCATCTCGGCCGCCGAGGGGTCCGCGCCGCCCTGGGCCGCGTGCTGCAGCAGCTTCCACGCCGACCAGCCCGACAGCGACAGGTGCACGGCGATCCCCGCCTGCAGCAGGCGCTTGGCCGGCCAAGACCGGGCCCACAGCACCAGCAGGCCGACCACCGCATAGGTGTTGAGCACGTCGCCCTGCCAGATCACGAACCCATGGAACAGACCGATGGCCAGCAGGCTGACCAGGCGCAGGATCAGGATCCGCCGGCGCTCCCCGGCGTCGGCGCCCGCGCCGTCGCCGCCGACCATCAGGATCGAGCCGCCGAACAGCATGGCGAACATCGAATAGAACTTCTGCTGGAAGAACACCTGGGTGACCCACCAGACGGCCACCGACGCGGGTTCCATGCCCAGCGGCCACAGGGTGAGGCTGGTGGCCACCGAGTGCGGCTCGGCCGCGATCGGGATGTTGCACAACAGGATGCCCAGCACCGCCAGACCCCGCAGCGAGTCCAGCAGACCAATCCGTTCCTTGACCATGCACGCCCCCGAAACGCCTACCCGCGCCAATCGGCGGCGATCCTGGACCGACTTCGCGCCGGCGACAACCCTGGGTTACGCGGCCTCGGGGCCCTGGCGCGGCACACGGGCCAGGATGACGGCGCCGGTCGCCAGGAACAGGGCCGAGACCGCCACGGCGACGCGCTGGTCGCCGATCCAGCGGGTGCCGACGGCGATGACCAGCGGGGCCAGGAAGGCCGTGGCCTTGCCCGACAGGGCGTAGAGGCCGAACCACCGCCCGCTCTCGCCCGCCGGCGCCAGTTGGGCCATCCAGGCGCGCAAGGACGCCTGGGCCGGTCCGAAGGTCAGGCCGACGAACAGCGAGAAGCCCAGGAACACCCGCTCGGGCAGGCTGGCGAACAGGCCGCCGCCCGCGACCGGCGGCGCGACCCGGATCACGAAGGCCAGGGTGTCGCGACCGACCAGCCCCACGCCGAACGCCCCGAACAGCACCACGCCCGCAGCGATCAGCACCGTGGCCTTCGAGCCCAGCCTCTGGTCGACTCGCCCGCCGATGAAGGTGCCGATCCCGGCGGCCACCGACAGGGCGATGGCGTAGAGACCCAGCTGGGTGGTGGTCCAGCCGAACAGGCCGGCGGCCAGCACGCCGCCGAAGGCGATGAAGCTGGAGATGCCGTCGCCCAGCAGCATCCGGCCGATCAGGAAGCGCAGCATCCAGGGGCGGCGCGGCAACGAGCGCACCGTGGCCCACAGCTCGGCCAGCGGCTTCTGGCCGGCGATCTTGGGCGGCTGGGGCGCGATCAGCATCAGCGGCCAGGAGAAGGCCAGGAACCACACGGCCACCAGCGGCCCGACGATGCGGTCGGGCTCGTGCAGGGCCTTGGACAGGCCCAGCATCGGGACCTTGGGCAGGGAGAAGCCCAGCAGCACCACGAACAGGCTGACCAGCGCCCCCACATAGGCCAGGGCCCAGGCCGAGCCCGACAGCCGCCCCACCTGGCCGGGCTTGGCCACCAGGGGCAACAGGGCGTTCATCACCGAACCGCTGAGCTCGGCGCAGAGCCCGGCCACGACCAGGCAGATCAGGATCGGCAGGATGCGGCTCGCATCGCCCGGCACGGCCAGCCACAGGCCGGCGCTGGCCAGGACGAACGGGATCGCCAGGCCGATCAGCCAGACGCGCGGATTGCGCCGGGCGTCGACGCTGGCTCCGACCAGCGGGCTGAACACGGCGATCAGCAGGCCCGTGACCGCCCCCGCGTAGCCCAGCAGGCTCTGGCCCCGCGCCGCGTCGCCGACGAAGCCGGCGGCGAAATAGGGGGTGAAGATGAAGGTGGCGATCAGCGCCCAATACGGCTGCTGGGCCCACTCGTAGAGCGCCCACGCGGCCCGCTGCCGATCGCCTCTGTCCATCACGCGTCCCCCGAACGAGAGACGCTTATACGCGAAGCTTCTCCGGCTGGGGACACGCACATGTGCGTGTCCCCAATTCGGGCTACGACGCGCTCGCCAGGCCCCGCAGGGCGGCGTTGGCGATGGTCAGCTTGGCGAAGGTCCAGCCGCCGCCGGCCTGTTCGATGTCCTCGACCGTGCGCTTGGCGGCGCGGACGGCCTCGGTGCGCAGGGCGCCCCACGAGGTGACCGCCGCCTTGGCCGAGGCCTCGTCGTCGCCCGCCTGGGCGTTGGCGGCGAACTTCAGCACCGCCTGGGTGATCGCGGTCTGCTCGCTAAGCATGTCCTCGATCAGGCGGCGGACGGCCAGGCGCTCGAAGGCGTCGCCGCCGACAAACGAACCGGCCGCCGAGCGCAGGCGGTCGAAGCCATAGGCCGCGCCCACCTGGTGGTAGAGGCGGGCCACGTTCTCGACCGACCAGCTGGAGGCGTTGCCCAGGTCGACCAGGTCGGCCGCCGTGGTCACCGGCTGCAGGGCCGCCACGGCCAGAGCCAGGGCCTCGGGCGCGCCGTCGGCGACATAGGCCTTGGCCCGCTTGGCCACGGTCTTCTGCTCGAACGGCGACAGGATCGCCGTGCCCAGGCCCGACAGCGCCTTGACCGACGGCCCGTAGGCCTCGACCAGCTGCTTGACGGTGGACTTGTCCTTGAACGCCCGGCGGGCCAGCCAGAAGGTCAGGCTGCGCTGGGCGTAGGCCAGGGCCTTGTAAAGCGCCAGCTGGCCGCCGGCCGAGGCCTTGCCGTCCAGGGCCGAGACCTGGTCCCACAGGGCGTCGACGCCCAGGATCTCGCGGGCCGCGGCGAAGGCGATGACCAGGGCCGTGGTGTCGCAGCCGGCGGCGGCCTTCAGGCGGCTCGGGAAGGTCGGGCCGCACATGTTGATCATCTGGTTGTCCAGCACCGTGGCGATGATCTCGCGCCGCAGGCGGTGCTGCTGCATGGCCTCGCCGTACTGGCCCAGGGCCGGCGGGAAGTAGCCCTTCAGCGTCGCCTCGAACCACGGATCGTCGGGCGCCTGGGAGGCGACGATGTCGTCGAACAGGTCGATCTTGCCGTAGGCCAGCAGGACGGCCATTTCCGGCCGGGTCAGGCCCTTGCCGGCCTTCTCGCGTTCGGCCAGGGCCGCCGCCTCGGGCAGGCCCTCGACCTTGCGGTCCAGCCGTCCCTTGGCCTCCAGCTCGGCCATGAACCGGGCCTGGGACTCCACCTCCGAGACCGCGTCGCTCTCCATCAGCGACAGGGCCAGGGTCTGGTCGTAGTTGTCGGCCAGGACGTGGCTGGCCACGTCGTCGGTCATGGTCGGCAGCAGCTGGTTGCGGCTCTCGCGGGTCAGCTTGCCGCCGCGCTCCAGGATCCCGGTCAGGATCTTGATGTTGACCTCGTGGTCGGAGCTGTCGACGCCGGCCGAGTTGTCGATGGCGTCGGTGTTGATGTGGCCGCCAGCCTGGGCGAACTCGATGCGGCCCGCCTGGGTCAGGCCCAGGTTGGCGCCCTCGCCCACCACCTTGACCCGCAGGTCGGCGCCGTTGACGCGAATGGCGTCGTTGGCCTTGTCGCCGGCCTCGGCGTTGGTCTCGCCCTTGGCCTTCACATAGGTGCCGATGCCGCCGAGATACAGCAGCTCGGCCTTCGACTTGAGGATCGCGGTCAGCAGCTCGGCCGGCGAGACGCTCTCGGCCTTGATCTCGAACAGGGCCCGGACTTCCGGCGACAGCGGGATGGTCTTCAGCGAGCGGGCGAAGACCCCGCCGCCCTGGGAGATCAGGCTCTTGTCGTAGTCGTCCCACGACGAGCGCGGCAGCTTGAACATCCGGTCGCGCTCGGCCCACGACTTGGCCGCGTCCGGATCGGGGTCCAGGAAGATGTGGCGATGGTCGAAGGCGGCCAGCAGCCGGGTCTGCTTGGACAGCAGCATGCCGTTGCCGAACACGTCGCCCGACATGTCGCCCACGCCCACGGCGGTGAACGGCTCGGACTGGATGTCCTTGCCAAGCTCGCGGAAGTGGCGCTTGACCGCTTCCCAGGCGCCGCGGGCGGTGATGCCCATGACCTTGTGGTCGTAGCCCACCGAGCCGCCGGAGGCGAAGGCGTCGCCCAGCCAGAAGCCGTAGTCCTCGGCCACGCCGTTGGCGATGTCGGAGAAGGTGGCCGTGCCCTTGTCGGCGGCGACGACCAGATAGGGGTCCTCGCCGTCATGGGCGATCACCCCGGCCGGCGGAACGATCTTGTTGTCGGCGTCGATATTGTCGGTGATGTCCAGCAGCCCGGACAGGAAGGTCTTGTAGGCGCGGATCGCCTCGGCCTGGATGGCGTCGCGGTCGCCGCCGCGCGGCAGGTTCTTGGGGAAGAAGCCGCCCTTGGAGCCGACCGGCACGATGACCGCGTTCTTGACCTGCTGGGCCTTGACCAGCCCCAGCACCTCGGTGCGGAAGTCGTCGCGGCGGTCGGACCAGCGCAGGCCGCCGCGGGCGACGGGGCCGAAGCGCAGGTGCACGCCCTCGACGTGCGGGGCCGAGACGTAGATCTCGCGATAGGGCTTGGGAGCCGGCAGGTCCTCCAGCTCGCGCGAGGCGATCTTGTAGCTGATGTAGGGCTTGGGCTCGCCGTCGGGGCCGACCTGGAAGAAGTTGGTCCGTTGAATGGCGCCGATCAGGGCGGCGATGCGGCGCAGGACGCGGTCGGCGTCCAGGCTCTCCACCGCCTGCAGGGCCTCGACGATGCTGGCCTGCACCGCCTTGGCCTGCTCCTCGCGGGCGGCCAGGTCGGCGTGCACGGCCGGGTCGAACTTGATGCGGAACAGGTCGAGGATCAGGCGGGTGACGCCCGGGTTGTCCGACAGCGCCTGCTCCTGCACGCCCTGGCTGGGGTCCAGGCCCGACTGCTGGCGATAGCGGGCCAGGGCGCGGACCAGGGCGGCCTCGCGCCAGCCGACGCCCAGCTCCAGCACCAGCCGGTTGAAGCCGTCGCTCTCGGCGCGACCGGTCCAGATGGCGACGAAGGCGGCCTCGAAGGCGGTCTTGATGTCGCCGAACGACAGGTGCTCGCCGCGCTCGTCGCGCAGGACGAATTCGTGGACCCAGAGCTTTTCACCGCCCGGGGTCAGCTTGAAGCCGTCCTCGATCAGGGCCTTCAGGCCCATGTGCTCCAGGATCGGCAGCACGTCGGCCAGGGGCGCGGCGGCGCCGGGGCGATAGAGCTTGAAGCGGAAGGTCAGCTTGTCGTCGTCGGCGCGGCGGAAGGCGCGGACCCGCACGGCCTCGTCGGCGGCCAGGTCGTCGACCACGGCCAGGTCGGCCAGGGCCTCGGCGGCGTCGTACTGGTCGCGATAGCCCGGCGGGAATGCGGCCTGCCAGCGGGCCAGGGTCTGGACCACGCGGCCCGGGGCCCCGCCGTCGCGGACGGCGGCCTCGAAGCGGTCCTCCCAGGTGCGGGCGGTCTCGGCGACGGCGGCTTCCAGCGCGGCCAGGTCCGGCTCGCCGTGCTTGCCCGGCGTCACGCCGATCACATAGTGCACGCGGGCCAGGGGCGCGTCGGAGAAGCTGGGATAGTAGGCGCTGACCCGGCCTTCGTAGGCGTCGGCCAGGATCTTGCCGGCCCGCTCGCGCACGCCGCTGTCGTAGCGCTCGCGCGGCACGAACATCAGCACCGAGATGAAGCGGTCGAACGGATCGTTCCGGGCGAACAACCGCACGCGCGGCCGGTCGTAGAGGTGCAGCACCCCCATGGCCATCGACAGCAGCTCGTCTTCCGAGATTTGGAACAGCTCGTCGCGCGGCCAGGTCTCCAGGATGTTGCGCAGGCGCTTGCCGCTATGGCCCTCGGGATCCTTGCCGGCCTCCTTGAGGACGTGCTTCACCTTGCGGCGGATGACCGGCACCTCGTGGGCGGGCGTCTCGTAGGCCTCGGCGGTGAACAGGCCCACGAACCGGACCTCGCCCGAGGGCTTGCCGTCGGCGCCGTACCGGCGCACCCCGACATAGTCCATGTAGCCGCGACGGTGGACCTTGGAGCGCAGGTTCGACTTGGCCACCACCAGGGGCGCGCCCAGCAGCAGGTGGTCGCGGACCTGGGGCGACAGGATCGCCGGCTCGCTGCCCCGGCGCAGCACGGTCAGGGTCTGGTCGCGGAGCACGCCCAGGCTGCCCTCGGGCTGGTACAGCGGCTCCTCGGCCGCGTAGCCGCCGTCGGGCGTGCGGGGATATTCGTAGACCCGGGCGCCCAGGAACACGAACCGGTCGCCCTCCAGCCAGTCCAGGAAGTCCAGGCTTTCCTCGCGCTGGTTCTCGGCGATCGGCGCCTTGGAGGCGCGCAGTTCGTCGATCGTGCGGCGGATCAGGGCCTTCATGGCGTCGAAGTCGTCGACGGCCAGCTGGACGTCGGCCAGGGCGTCGCGGACGGCCTCGACCAGGGCGGCCTCACGGTCCTCGCCCACCGGGGCCAGATAGACCTGGATCATCGAGCGGCGGCCGGCGGGGGTCGCGATCACCGGGTGGAACATCGCCCGCACCGAGAAGCCCTGCTCGGCGATGGCGCCCATGATGCTGTCGACCAGGAACGGACGGTCGGGCTGGACGATCTCCAACAGGTCGCTCTTCAGGTCCGTACCGCCATCCAAGCCAGGGGCGGCCCGGACCGCCGGGCGGACGCGGATGCAGAGCGGCTCGCAGGCGGCTTCGCCGAAGCGCCAGAAGTCGACCAGGGCGTGGGCGATGTCGCCGGCCTCGAAGCCGGGCAGCTCCTCTGCCGACCAGTCCTCCTGGACCTGGGCGGCGAACTGGGCCTGCGGTGCGGTGAGCGTCTCCTGCCCCAGGGCCTTGCCGAAGGCCGAAACCAAGCCGCTCGAAGGGGTAGCGGCTGCCTTGGGGTCAAGTTTTGCACCGACCATGGGATTTCCTCGCGAATTTTTGGCGACAACCTAGCCCTTCCCGGCCAGGTTTCAACCTTAACCAGGGAAAAGCACGGAATATCTTACCAAGGCGGAAATCCCAGGCGGCGGACACGGAAGCGCCGCCGGTTGGGGGGAACCGGCGGCGCGGGCCCGCCGGGGGGAGGCGGGCGATTCCGCGTCGGACGCTCCAGGAAAACGGTCTGCGTCGCGCGGGGTCGGCATGGGGGGCTGCCGACAGGATGTAGATAGGAAGGCCATTTGGGATTTTAAGCCCCCTTGGTCGACTTCTGTCGCGAAGACGACTCCGCGCCGGCTTTTTTGTCCGACGGCGGCTTGCCGGAGGCGCCCGGCGCCCGACGGTTCAGGCTGTCGCCGCTGGGATCGCCGTCTTCCGACAGCAGGATGGCGATCCAGCGCGTGCCGTCGAACTGGGCCAGGATCAGCATCGCCGCCACGGTCAGGGGCGTGGACAGGAACATGCCGGTCACGCCCCACAGGGCGCCCCAGACCGCCAGGGACAGCAGGACGACGGTCGGGTCCATGTTCAGGCTGTCGCCCTGCATGCGCGGATAGATCACGTTGCCGACCACGAAGAAGATCAGCTCCAGGCAGCCGAACAGGATCAGGGCCGGCCAGAAGCTGTCGGGGAACTGCACCAGGGCGAACAGCGGCGGCAGGATGCAGCCGATCGCGCCGCCGATAATCGGGATGTAGGCGGCCACGAAGATCAGGAAGGCCCAGAACAGGGCGTTGTCCAGGCGCAGCAGCATCATCACCACCCAGGCGGCGACGGCGATCATCAGGCCGGTGACGGTCTGGATCCACAGGTACTGCTCCACCCCGTTGCGGATGCGCTGGAACAGCTGCATCGCGCCGTCGCGCTCGGCATGGTGGGGATAGAGCGCGACGATCTTGCGACTGAACCCCCGCCGCGAGGCGATGATGAAGCCCAGATAGATCAGCACCAAGATGGCGCTGGAGGCGAAATTCTGCAGGCTCTGGGCGGCGGCCCCCGCGTATTTGCTGGGATTGAGCTGGTTGATCAGGTCGCCGATCGTCGGCGCCACCTTGATGCCGACCAGGGAAGCCACCTTGGCGATCACCTCGTTCAGCCGCGGGGCGTAGTCGCGGATCTGGCTCACGAACTCCGCGCCGTTCGACGTCACCACCCAGACCGCGCCGGCGAACATGCCGATCGACAGGACGATGGCGCTGGGCAGGGCCAGGGCCTTGGGAAAGCGCGGCACCCGTTCGATCAGCACGCGGGCGAAGCTGTCGATCATCACGGCCAGAAACACGGCCATGGCCAGGGGCGTCAGGATGTCCTGCATCCAGTACAGCGCCGCGCCGCCGGCGATGACCGCCAGGAACACCAGGGCGTTGCGACCGGTGATCGACGCGGGAATGGCCATCGGGGATATCTCTTTCTCGGTCGGCGTCGGCTAGAGCGTCTGCATAAAGACTGGGGCCACATTGCGCGAGCCGATTGGCGGCGCGCAAGGCCGGGGCTAGGCTTAAGTCCCCAATGTGAAGGACGTTGCGTATGACCCTGGCGATCGGCGAAGGCGAAATCCTCATCGGGCTCAGCCAGGGAGGGGCCGGCGACGGGCCGGTGACCCAGCGCCTGGACCGCTCCAACCGCCACGGCGTGGTGGCCGGCGCGACCGGAACGGGCAAGACCGTCACCCTCCAGGTCATGGCCCAGGCCTTCGCCGACGCGGGCGTTCCGGTGTTCGCCGCCGACGTGAAGGGCGACCTCTCCGGCGTGGCCATGACCGGCGCGCCGAACGCCCAGATGCAGGAGCGCGCCGCGTCCATGGGCCTGGCCCTGACCCCGTCCGCCCCGCCCGTGGTGTTCTGGGACCTGTTCGGCCAGAAGGGCCACCCGATCCGCACCACCATCTCCGAGATGGGCCCGGTGCTGCTGTCGCGGCTGCTCGAGCTGAACGACGTGCAGGAGGGCGTGCTGACCGTGGTCTTCCACGTCGCCGACCAGGACGGCCTGCTGCTGCTGGACCTGAAGGACCTGCAGGCGGCCCTGAAATACGTCGCCGACCACGCCGCCGAGATCGGCACGCAATACGGCAACGTCTCGCCGGCCACGGTGGGCGCGATCCAGCGCAAGCTGCTGACCCTGCAGAGCCAGGGGGCCGAGAACTTCTTCGGCGAACCGGCCCTGAAGCTGGCCGACATCATGCGCACCGACGCAGCCGGGCGCGGCTACGTCAACCTGCTGGCGGCCGACCGGCTGATCCAGTCGCCCAAGCTCTATTCGACCTTCCTGCTGTGGCTGCTGTCGGAGCTGTTCGAGGAGCTGCCCGAGGTGGGCGACCCGGACAAGCCCAAGCTGGTGTTCTTCTTCGACGAGGCCCACCTGCTGTTCAACGACGCGGAAAAGCCGCTGCTGGAGAAGATCGAGCAGGTCGTGCGGCTGATCCGTTCGAAGGGCGTGGGCATCTATTTCGTCACCCAGAACCCGGCCGACATCCCCGACGCCGTGCTGGGCCAGCTGGGCGCGCGGGTGCAGCACGCGCTGCGGGCCTACACCCCGGCCGACCAGAAGGGCCTGAAGGCCGCCGCCCAGTCGTTCCGCGAAAACCCCGCCTTCGACACGGCCGACACCATCCAGGCCCTGGGCGTGGGCGAGGCGCTGATCTCGACCCTCGACGCCAAGGGCGCGCCCTGCATGGTCCAGAAGACCCTGATCCGCCCGCCGGCCTCGCGCCTGGGTCCGCTGACGCCGGAGGAGCGCGCCGCCCTGATCGCCCGGAGCCCGGTCGCCGGGCTCTACGACCAGGCGCTGGACCGCGAGTCCGCCTACGAGATCCTGCAGGGCCGCGCGGTCCAGGCCCAGCGGCAGGCCCAGGACGCCGCCACGGCGGCCGAGGCCGAGCGCCAGCGCGCGGCCGCCGAAAAGGTCCGGGAACGGGAGGAAGCGCGCGAGGCCCGGGCCGCGCCGCGTCCCCGGGCGTCCAGCCGCCAGTCCGTGGCCGAGGCGTTCGCCACCTCGCTGGTCCGCACGATCGCCAGCCAGGCCGGCCGCGAGATCATGCGCGGCCTGCTGGGCGGCATGTCGCGGCGGCGGTAAGCTGCTCTAAGCGGCCTTGCGGCGGCGCGGCTTCTTCGGCGCGGCTTCCGGCTTGTAGGCCGAGGTCGCGCTGGCCAGGGTCCAGGCTGAAATGGCGTCGACGGGCGACGGGCGGCCGATGGCGTAGCCCTGCAGCTCGGCGCAGTTCTCGCCGCGCAGGAAGTCGATCTGCTCCTGGGTCTCCACGCCCTCGGCCACGCAGGGGATCTCCAGGCTGCGGCCCAGGCCCAGCACGGCGCGGACGATCACGGTCGCGCGGTCGTGGCGGTGGATGTTCTCGACGAAGCTCTTGTCGATCTTGATCTTGTCGAACGGGAACGACTGCAGGGTCGACAGGGACGAGAAGCCGGTGCCGAAGTCGTCCATGGCGATGCGCACGCCCAGGGCCTTCAGCCGGCGCAGGTTGTCCAGCGCCCGCTGATAGTCCTTGAACAGGGCGCTTTCGGTGATCTCCAGCTCCAGCCGCTTGGGCGACAGGCCGGTGGCCACCAGCACCTCGTGCACCAGGGTCGGCAGGTTGGGCTGGTTCAGCTGCAGCGGCGACAGGTTGACCGCGATGCGCAGCGGCCGCTCCCAGGTGACGGCGTCGGCGCAGGCGCGACGCAGGACCCACTCGCCCAGCTGGGTGATCAGGCCGTTCTCCTCGGCGACCGGGATGAACTCCAGCGGCGGGACCATGCCGCGCACCGGGTGGTTCCAGCGCACCAGGGCCTCGAAGCCGCACACCTCGCCGTCGGCCGCCTTGGCCAGCGGCTGGTAGTAGACGACCAGGTCCTCGTCGGCGATCGCCTGACGCAGCTCGCGGGCCAGGGTCCGGCGCTCGCGGATCGACTCGTCCATCTCGCGCTTGAAGAAGCGATAGGCGCCGCGGCCGCTTTCCTTGGCGCGGTACAGGGCCATGTCGGCGTTGGCCAGCAGGGCCTCGGCGGTGCGGCCGTCGTCGGGGAACAGCGACACGCCCAGGCTGGCGCCCATGGCCAGCTCCTGGCCTTCGTGGGTCGCCGGGGCCGCCAGGGCCTCCAGCAGCCGGCCGGCCAGTTCGGCGGCGGCGGCGGGCTGGTCGCCGGCGGCCACCTGGACGACGATGAACTCGTCGCCGCCGAGGCGGGCCGCGAAGGACGGGGCCGTCAGGCTGTCCTGCAGACGACGCGCGGTCTCGACCAGCAGGGCGTCGCCCGCAAGGTGGCCGTGCAGGTCGTTGGCTTCCTTGAAGTGGTCAAGGTCGATGCAGATCAGCGACAGGCTCTCGCCCGAGGCCTCGACGCGGTCGAGGGCGGCGGCCAGGCGGGCCTGCAGCGAATTGCGGTTGGGCAGGCCGGTCAGGCCGTCGTGTTCGGCCAGATAGCGGATCTTCTCCTCGGCCGAGCGGCGTTCGCGCAGGTCGCGGACCGCCAGCACCGTCAGGCCCGAGGTCTCCTGGCGGGCGCCGTCGTCCATCAGGCGCGAGAACACCTCGACCGGGATCGCCCGGCCGCCGTCGGCCGGTTGCAGCACGCCTTCGCGGCGCACGCCCTCGCGGGGCGGCCCGTCGGTGTCGAAGGTCAGCAGGTTGGACAGGGGCGAGCGCAGCAGGCCGTCCAGGTCGAGGCCCACCAGCTCGCAGAAGGCGGCGTTGGCGTCGTTGATGCGGCCGTCCTGGACCACCACGATGCCCTCGTAGGCGGCGTTGGCCAGGCGGCGGATGCGGTCCAGGGCCGAGCGGCTGGTCGAGGACTCGATGGCCACCGCGCCCAGGCCGCCCAGGATGATCATGCCGGTGATCGAGGTCACGGCCAGGGTCAGGATCGCGCCCGACAGCATCTGGTCGGGCACGTTGATCGAAGGATCGGGCACGATGGTGATCGCGCCCATGCCGATGAAGTGCAGGGCGCAGACGCCCAGGGTCAGGATCGCGCCGCCGCCCAGCTGCTTGAGCAGGCTGCGCGCGCGGCCGGCCAGCTGCAGCGCGCCCGCCGCGCCGACGACGCCGGCCAGGACCGACAGGGCGATGACGGCCTGCTCCCACTGCACGAAGCCCTGGGTCACGAAGGCCGACATGCCGGTGTAGTGCATGGCGGCGATGCCCATGCCCAGGATCAGGCCGCCGGCGAAGTCGTTGGTCCGCGTGCGCTGGGCCGAGGCCACGGCGAAGCCGCCGGCCATGAACAGCACCGCGATCATCAGCGACAGCAGGGTGCCCGAAGGGCTGTAGCCGGTCTTCAGGCCGGGGCTGTAGGCGACCATGGCGATGAAGTGGGTGGCCCAAACGCCCGATCCGGCCACTAGGCCGGTCAGCAGCAGCCACGCGGCCCGGACCACGCCCTTGGCTCCGCGCATGCGCGAATAGAGCCGGAACGCCGTGAAGCAGGCGGCGAAGCAGATCAGTCCGGCGACCACGACCAAACGCAGGTCATGCTCCGTCGTCAGGCAGGTCAAAACCTTCAGCAAGCGCAGGTCCCCCAGGGCATTCGTCCTATGAATACCGGGGAAGATGCAAAAAAAGCGTTTCGCTATAAGGCCGTGTTCTGAAGGCCTAGTCCACGGCCTCGGCGAGGCCCTTGCGCCGCGACAGCTGATGTTCCCGCCAGCTGATGAAGAGGGTCGAGGCCACGACGATCGCCGCGCCCAGCAGCACGGCCGGACTGGGCGTCTCGTGGAACAGCACCAGGCCGGCGACCACCGCGAACACCAGGCGGGTATAGTCGATCGGCGCCATCACCGCCGCCTCGCCCGCCTCCATGCCCTTGATGTAGCAGCCCTGGGTCAGGGTGCCGATCACGCCCATCAGGGCCAGCAGGCCCAGGTCCGGCCAGGTGGGCCAGCGCCAGACGAACAGGGCCGGCGGGATCGAGAAGACCAGGCCCAGCCCGGCCGCGTAGACCAGCAGGGTGAAGGGCGAATGGTCGCGGGTCATCACCTTCATGCCGGTGATGGTCAGGGCGAACAGCAGGGCCGAGGCCAGGGCCGCCGCCTGCGGCCAGCCCAGCCAGTGGGCAGCGCCCGCCCCGCCCGGCTTCAGCATGACCAGCACCCCGACGAAGCCGACCAGGGCCGCGCCGATCCGCAGGGGTCCGACCGGCTCGCGCAGCACCAGCCCCGCCAGCGGCACCAGCCACAGGGTGCGGGTGAACGACAGGGCGTTGGCGTCGGCCAGCGGCAGTTCCTGATAGGCGTAGAAGGCCAGGATCATCGCCAGCACCCCGGCGCTGGACCGGAAGACCAGGATGCCGGGCCGCGTGGTCCGCAGGGCCCCGCGCCAGTCGCGCGCCACCAGCGGCAGCAGGATCACCGCCCCCGCCAGCTGCCGGTAGAAGGTCTGCAGCGCGGCCGGATAGCCCGCTCCCAGATACTTGATCAGGGTGGTCATGGCGGTGAACAGCACCGCCGAGGCCAGCATCCACAAGGCTCCGCGCAGGTTCGGCGTCAGGCGGGACCCGAACGTCCGCCCGGCGGCGATCACGCTCACTGGGCCAGGCTCACTGGGTTTGCGAGGCGATCATCGCCGCCCGCATCTGCTCGGCCTGTTCCGGCGTGATGCCCATGGCCGACAGCAGCGGCGAGGGCGAGGCGCGGTCCCAGGCGTGGCGGCCGCCGACCGTGATCCCGCCGTCCACCACGATGTGCGTGCCGGTGACGAACTCTGAATCGTCGCTGGCCAGGTAGAGGGCGGCGCGGGCGATGTCGTCGGGCAGGCCGGCCTTGGGGATCGGCTGGATCTTCGGCCCGACCTCGGCGACGCGGGCGGCCATCTGGTCGGCGACCTCGCGCGGCAGGCCCATCGAGGCGCCGAAGATCGAGGTGGCGATCAGGCCGGGGCAGATGGCGTTGACCCGGACCTTCAGCGGCGACAGCTCGGCCGCCGCGCACTTGCTCATGTGGATCACCGCCGCCTTGGCCGTCGAATAGGCCAGGGGCCCGAAGCCCGCCTGCAGGCCGGCGATCGAGGCGGTGTTGATGATGCTGCCGCCGCCGCGCTCCAGCATCAGCGGCAGGGCGTGCTTCATGCCCAGCACCGGCCCGCGCAGCAGCAGGGCGAAGGTGGCGTCCCAGCCCTCGGCGGTCATGTCGGCCACGCCGTTGGGCGCGCCGCCCATGCCAGCGTTGTTGAACAGGATGTCGAGGCCGCCGAAGGCCTCCTGCGCCAGTTCCACCGCCGCGGCGATCTGGCTTTCGTGGGTGACGTCGCACGGCGCGAAGCGGACCTTGCCGGGGAAACGCTTCTCCAGCATCGCCCCCTTCTCGGCCTGCAGGTCGGCGGCGACGACGCTCGCGCCCTGCGCCACGAACAGTTCCACCGTTCCCAGGCCGATGCCCGAGCACCCGCCGGTGACCACCGCAACCTTGCCGTCCAGACGTCCCGTCATGCGCCGCTCCCTTTGGCCGCGCGCGACCTCTCGAGGAACGGGCCGCTGCGTCAGGCGCGAGCATCCTGGCGCGCCGGAGCGCGCATGGCTAGAAATAAGTGAACAGCGTTCAGGCTTGTTGGCGGGCGAGCGCCGGCTGCAGGCGGCTGGCGGCCAGGCTGAACAGCAGCCACACCGCGCAGGGCAGCAGGAACACCGCCCAGGCCAGGACCAGACCGGCCAGGCCGAACACCGCCGCGACGCGCTGCGCCAGGCGGGGCCGTTCGACCTTCCCGGCCGGCGGCAGATAGATCTTCAAGCTCATCGTCCCCCCAGACTGTCAGAGCGCGCTAAATCCGCCGCCCGCGCATACTCGGCACGGGGGGCTTCGGACCCTTTGCGGGAAGCGGCCTGCCTGGCAATCGCTTTCCCCAAATCGCGTATAGCCGGCCCCATCAGGTGCCAGGGCTCCACGCAGTAGCGGGTGAACAGGCGCTGGGGGTCGACGGCCAGGCGGAACAGCCATTCCATGCCCACCTGCCCCATCCAGCGGGGCGAGGGACGCTGGACGCCGGCCTCGTAGTCGAACGCCCCGCCGACCGTGAAGGTCACGCAGGCGCCCAGCCTGGACTGGTTCTCCAGGACCCAGATCTCCTGGCGCGGCATGCCCATGCCGACCAGCACGATGTCGGGCCGGTAGGCGTTGATCGCGTCGACCACCGCCTGGTTCTCGGCCGAGCCGGAGGTCGCGTCGAAATAGCCGTGATGGGTGGCCAGCTGCGCGCCCGGCCAGTCGGCCCGGATGCGGGCGGCCGCCTTCTCGCCGACGCCCGGGGCGCCGCCCACGAAGAAGACCTTCCAGTTCTCGCGGATGGCCCGCTCCCAGAAGGCGTCGCGCCAGTCCAGGTAGGTGCAGCGGTGGAAGCGGCGGCTGGCCCGGCCGACGATGCGCGCCCAGAAGATCACCGGCACCGAGTCGACCTCGATCAGGTCGGACTTGCGGAAGAACTCGGCGATCCGCTCGTCCTTGCGGATCAGGTACAGGCTGTGGAGGTTGTGGTTGGCGACCACGGCGCTTTCGCGCGCGGCGATCTTGCCGGCCACGAAGTGGAAGACTTCCTCGGGACGGACCAGGTCCATCGAACCGCCGAGAACCTGCACCCGCTCTTCCGGGCGGCGGTTCAGACGGAAGTTCTGACGCACCTCTGGAGAGAATGCGTCCCTCGCTGGAAGAAACATCTTGGCCCGACTCCGACGACTTGGAGCACAGGTCTACAGGAACAGGCTTAGCCGTTTCCCAAGAAGGATGCTTAGCGACGCTTAACCTTGAAATTTCGTTTCAAGAACGATTTACCATTTAAAGTCCTGACGCCGCATGTCGATCGTAGTCTTCGAAGACTTCCGCTTCGGCGAACAACGATCGACATGCGCGCAGATGTCGCAAGTTATTCGTTGACGACCACGACCTTGCCCATGGCCTTGCGGCTGGCCAGGTGGGCGATGGCGTCGCCGGCCTTGGCCAGGGGGAAGCGCTCGGAAACGTAGGGCTTGATCTTGCCGGCCGCGTAGAGGTCCATCAGCTCGCGGACGTTCTGGACGTGGCCCTTGGGATCGCGGGCCACCGAGGCGCCCCAGAACACCCCGACGATGTCGCAGGACTTCAGCAGGGTCAGGTTCAGCGGGATCTTGGGGATGCCCGACGGGAAGCCGATCACCAGGAAGCGGCCGCCCCAGCCGGCGGCGCGGATCGTGGCCTCCGAATAGTCGCCGCCGACCGCGTCATAGGCCACGTCCCAGCCGTTCGGGCCGCAGGCGCCCTTGATCAGCTCGGCCAGGGCCTTCTGTCCGTCCTTGTCGAACGGGCCGCGCGGATAGACCACGCCGGCGTCGGCCCCGTGCTTGATGGCCAGGTCGACCTTCTCCTGGCTGGAGCAGGCGGCGATCACCCGCGCCCCGGCCGCCTTGCCCAGTTCGACCGCCGCCAGGCCCACCCCGCCGGCCGCGCCCAGCACCAGCAGGGTTTCGTCGGCCTTCAGACGGCCGCGGTCCTTCAGGGCGTAGTACGAGGTGCCGTAGGTCAGGATGAAGGCGGCGGCCTCGTCGAAGGGCATGTTGTCGGGGATCGGGGTGCAGCGGTTGGCGTCCAGCGCCACCTGCTCGGCCATGCCGCCCCAGCCGGTCGAGGCCAGCACCCGCTGGCCGACCTTCAGGGTGGTGACGCCCTCGCCCACCGAGGTGACCAGGCCCGAGACCTCGCCGCCCGGAGCGAACGGCCGCTCGGGCTTGAACTGATACTTGTCCTCGATGATCAGCACGTCGGGATAGTTGACGCCGCAGGCCTTGACGGCCAGCACCACCTGCCCCGGACCGGCGACGGGATCGGGAAGCTCCTCCAGCACCAGGGTCTCGGGTCCGCCCACGGTCTTGCTGAGCACCGCCTTCATCTCGTCTCTCTCCCGCTGTCTTCGTTGCGCGTTCTTCGTTAAGGAGCCGGACGCTAGCGCACGCCCGCCGGCCAAGGAAGCAGAATGTCAAACAAACGTTTTACTCTCGCCCTGCACGGCGGCGCCGGGCCCAAGCGCGGCCATGACTACGGCGTCGAGATCGCCCACATGCGCGGCCTGGTCGAGGCGGCGCGCGACCGGCTGGCGGCGGGGGCCCGCGCCCTGGACGTGGCGGTCGAGACCGTGGTCGCCCTGGAGGCCAGCGGCCTCTACATCGCCGGCAAGGGCGCCTCGCCCAACGCCGACGGGGAATACGAGCTGGACGCCAGCCTGATGGACGGCGCGACCCTGAAGGCCGGATCGGTGGCGGCCCTGCAGGGCTTCGAGAGCCCGATCCTGGCCGCCCGGGCGGTGATGGAGAGGACGCCGCACGTGATGCTGGCCGGCGAGGGGGCCATGGCCTTCGCCCGCGAGCAGGGGCTGAAGACCATCGACGACCCCGCGACCTGGTTCACCCATGCCGGCGCCTTCGAGGCCAACCACGCCCCTGAGGTCCTGCCCACCGGCACCGTCGGCTGCGTGGTCCGCGACGCCGAGGGCCGCCTCGCGGCGGCGACCTCGACCGCCGGGGTGTTCGGCAAGCTGCCGGGCCGGGTGGGCGATTCGCCGATCATCGGGGCCGGGGCCTGGGCCGACGGCCATGCGGCGGTGTCCTGCACCGGCCAGGGCGAGTACTTCATCCGCACCGCGGTCGCCGCCCAGATCGCCCACCGCGTCCGCTTCGGCGGCGAGAGCCTGGAGGCGGCCGCCCGGGCCGCCATCCAGGGCGTCGCCGACCTGGGCGGCCACGGCGGCCTGATCGCGGTGGACCGCGACGGGAACGTCGCCATGCCCTTCGCCTCCAGCGGCCTCAAGCGCGCGGCCCTGCTGCCGGACGGGTCGATCGTGGCCGAGGCGTTCTGACGCCCGGCGTCGGGCGATCGTCATCAGCCTCCGATACAAGCCCCCTGCCTCGCCACGCGGCGCCGGTCGCCGCGTTCGCGTCCGACGCGGCGCCGGGCGTTGAACCACAGACCGGTGATCGATAAGGGTACCCGCATGCATGAACACGCCGGCCGTCAGGCCCGACCCGAAGACCTGATCGATCTCGCTGCGCTGACCCGCGCCTATTTCGAGATCCACGCCGATCCCGCCAATGTCGCCCACCGCGTGGCCTTCGGCACCTCCGGCCACCGCGGCTCCAGCTTCGACGCGGCATTCAACGAGGACCACATCCTGGCCGTGGCCCAGGCCATCGCGGAGTATCGCGCCAGCCAGGGGATCACTGGTCCGCTGTTCGTCGGCCGCGACACCCACGGCCTGTCCGAGCCGGCCTGGCGCACGACGCTGGAGGTGCTGGTCGCCAACGGGGTCGAGACCCTGATCGACTCGCGCGACGGCTTCACCCCGACGCCGGCGGTGTCGCTGGCCATCCTCGAGCACAACCGGCGCGCGCCGGGCAGCGCCGACGGGATCCTGCTGACCCCGTCGCACAACCCGCCGCGCGACGGCGGCATCAAGTACAATCCCCCGTCCGGCGGTCCGGCCGGCGGCGAGGCCACCTCGGTGATCGCCGCCCGCGCCAACCAGCTGCTGGAAGGCGGGCTGAAGGACGTCAAGCGCATCCCGTTCGAGCGCGCCCTGGCCGGCGCCAAGCGCCACGACTTCCTGGCCCAGTACGTCGACGCCCTGCCGACGATCCTGGACCTGGACCTGATCCGTTCGGCCGGGGTGAGGATCGGGGCCGACCCGCTGGGCGGCGCCGCCGTCGCCTACTGGGGCGCCATCGCCGACCGTCACCGCCTGGACCTGACCGTGGTCAACGACGCCGTCGACCCGCGCTGGGCCTTCATGCCGCTCGACACCGACGGCAAAATCCGCATGGACTGCTCGTCCTCGGCCGCCATGGCCAAGCTGATCGACATCATGGCCGGCGGGGCGAAATACGACGTCGCCACCGGCAACGACGCCGACGCCGACCGCCACGGGATCGTCACCCCCGACGGCGGGCTGATGAACCCCAACCACTATCTGGCGGCCTCGATCGCCTATCTGTTCGCCAACCGCCCGGCCTGGGGCCCCGACGTGGCCGTGGGCAAGACCCTGGTCTCGTCCTCGATGATCGACCGCGTGGTGGCGGGCCTGGGCCGCCGCCTGCTGGAGGTGCCGGTCGGCTTCAAGCATTTCGTGCCCGGCCTGCTGGACGGCTCGGTGGGTTTCGGCGGCGAGGAGTCGGCCGGGGCCTCGTTCCTGCGCAAAGACGGCTCGGTGTGGACCACCGACAAGGACGGCCTGCTGCTGGCCCTGCTGGCCGCCGAGATCCAGGCCAAGACGGGCGCGAGCGCCAGCCAGCTCTACAAGGGTCTCACCGACCAATACGGCGCGCCGTCCTACGCCCGCATCGACGCCCCGGCCAACCGGGAGCAGAAGGCCCGCCTGGGCGCGCTCAGCCCGTCGGACGTCACCGCCAAGGACCTGGCCGGCGAGCCGATCACCGACATCCTGACCAAGGCCCCCGGCAACGGCGAGGCCATCGGCGGCCTGAAGGTGACGACCAGGAACGCCTGGTTCGCCGCCCGCCCGTCGGGCACCGAGGACGTCTACAAAATCTATGCGGAATCCTTCCTGGGTCCGGATCATCTGAAGACGGTGCAGGCCGAGGCGCGCGAGGTCGTGGCGACGGCGTTGAAGGGCTAGCGGCGGTCAACCCTTGCCCCCTACGGACCGCTTCGCGGTCGTCTTCCCCCGGAGGGGGAAGAGCGCTCCGCCCCCTACGGGGGCGGACAGGCGGCGAAGCCGCCGGGTAGGGGCAAGGGGGTGAGCTCCCACGCCCTAGCCACCGCCGCGACTTCCCCCTATACCGCGCGGCATGTTTGAAGGCCTCTCCCCCCTCGCCCGCGACGCTCGCGCCTGGCCGTTCGAGCAGGCGCGCGCCCTGCTCGCCCGCATCCTGCGCCTGCGTCTGTCCGACGCCGAACGCGACCTCGCCTCCACGCTGATCAACAGCGGCAAGGCCGACGAGGCCGTGAAGACCTTTCCGGCCCTGGCCAAACCGGTGATCCTGGAGACCGGCTACGGCCCGTCGGGCCTGCCGCACCTGGGCACCTTCGGCGAGGTGGCGCGCACGACCATGGTCCGCAGCGCCTTCCGCGCCCTGACCGACGACGCCATCCCCACGCGCCTGATCGCCTTCAGCGACGACATGGACGGCCTGCGCAAGGTTCCCGACAACATCGAGAACAAGCAGCCGCTGATCGAGGACCTGGGCAAGCCGCTGACCGTGGTCCGCGACCCGTTCGGCACCCACGACAGCTTCGGCGCCCACAACAACGCCCGCCTGCGCGCGTTCCTGGACGGCTTCGGCTTCGAGTACGAGTTCGTCTCGTCGACCGAGTGCTACAAGGGCGGCCTGTTCGACGCGACCCTGCTGACCGCCCTGGAGCGTTTCGACGCCATCCAGAAGGTCATGCTGCCCACCCTGGGCGAGGAGCGCCGCGCCACCTATTCGCCTTTCCTGCCGATCAGCCCCTCGACCGGCAAGGTGCTGCAGGTCCCGACCCTGGAGCGCAACGTCGACAAGGGCACGATCGTCTTCGAGGACGAGGACGGCTCCAAGGTCGAGGTCCCGGTGACCGGCGGCCACGTGAAGATGCAGTGGAAGCCCGACTGGGCCATGCGCTGGACCGCCCTGGGCGTCGACTACGAGATGAGCGGCAAGGACCTGATCGACTCGGTCAAGGCCAGCGCCCAGATCTGTAAGGCGCTGGGCGGGGTTCCCCCGGAAGGCTTCAACTACGAGCTCTTCCTCGACGAGAACTCGCAGAAGATCTCCAAGTCCAAGGGCAACGGCCTGTCGATGGAGGACTGGCTGCGCTACGGCGCGCCGGAGAGCCTGTCGTACTACATGTTCCAGAGCCCCAAGTCGGCCAAGAAGCTGTATTTCGACGTCATCCCCAAGGCGACGGACGAGTACCTGCAGCAGCTGGACGCCTATCCGCGCCAGGAGCCGGTCAAGCAGCTGGACAACCCCGTCTGGCACGTCCATTCGGGCCGCCCGCCGCAGTACGGCTCGCCGGTGTCGTTCAGCCTGATGCTGAACCTGGTCTCGGCGGCCAACGCCTCGGACAAGGCGATCCTGTGGGGCTTCCTGTCGCGCTACATCCCGGGCGCCACGCCCGAGAGCCAGCCGCTGCTGGACCGCCTGGCCGGCTACGCGATCAACTACTACGACGACTTCGTGAAGCCGACGAAGGCGTTCCGCGCGCCCGACGACAAGGAACGCGCGGCGATCGTCGACCTCTTGGCCCGCCTGAAGGCCCTGCCGGCCGACTGCCAGGACGCCGAGCTGATCCAGAACGAGGTGTTCGCGGTCGGCAAGGACCACGGCTTCGACCCGCTGCGCGCCTGGTTCCAGGCCCTCTACGAGGTGCTGCTGGGCCAGAGCCAGGGCCCCCGCTTCGGCTCGTTCGCGGCGATCTTCGGCCTGGACCGCACGACGGCGCTGATCGAGGAAAAATTGGGCTGACGCTGACGCGGCGAGCGGCGGGACCCCGAGCGTCCCGTCCTTTCGCCGTCACGCATTGACGCTGGGGCGTCGGGCGTTCATTCGCCGTTCGAGGCAGTTGGGGATCCAGATCTTGGGCGACACCATTCTCGTGGCGGGCGGCGCCGGATACATCGGCTCGCACACCTGTCTGCGCCTGGCCGAGGCCGGCTACACCCCCGTGGTCTACGACAACCTGTCGAACGGCTGGGAGTCGTTCGTCCAGTGGGGCCCGCTCGAGGTCGGCGACATCCGCGACGCGGCGCGGCTGGACGCGGTGTTCGCCAAGCACAAGCCCGTCGCCGTGATCCACTTCGCCGCCTTCATCGAGGTGGGCTTCTCGGTCGCCGAGCCGGGCGCCTTCTACGAGAACAACGTCGGCGGGACCCTGACCCTGATCGAGGCCGCCCGCCGGGCCGGCGTCGACAAGCTGGTGTTCTCCTCGACCTGCGCCACCTACGGCGACCCCGTCTATGTGCCGATGGACGAGAAGCACCCGCAGGCCCCGCTGAACCCCTACGGGCGCAGCAAGCTGATGGTCGAGCAGGTCCTGCAGGACCTGGCCCGCTACAAGGACTTCCGCTCGGTGGCCCTGCGCTACTTCAACGCCGCCGGGGCCGATCCCGCCGGCCGGATCGGCGAGAAGCACGAGCCCGAGACCCACGCCATCCCGCTGGCCATCGCCGCCGCCCGGGGCGAGCGCGACAAGTTCATGCTGTTCGGCGGCGACTACGACACCCGCGACGGCACCTGCGTGCGCGACTACATCCACGTGCTGGACCTGGCCGACGCCCACGTCCTGGCGCTGAAGTGGCTGCTGGGCGGCAAGGCGAGCGCGGTCTTCAACCTGGGCACCGGCACGGGCACGACGGTGCGCGAGCTGGTCGGGGCCATCGAGCGGCGATCCAACCGGCCGTTCCCGTTGGAGCTGACCGGGCGGCGGGCCGGCGACGCCCCCAGCCTGGTGGCCGACAACCGCAAGGCCCGCGAACAGCTGGGCTGGACGCCGCGCTACGATCTGGACGCGATCATCGAGCACGCCTGGGCCTGGCACGCCAACGGCGCGCTGGACCTGAAGCGCTGAGCGGCGCCGTGGCGAACCGGACGCAGCGGCTTCGCTGGGCGCTCGGCGACGTCGCCTTCCTCGGCTTCTGCCTCTGCGGGCCGCTGGTCCCGCTGACGTTCGGCTTCTTCAGCCTGATGTATCGGACGAAGCCGGTCGTCGCCGACCCGAGCGGCTGTCCGGTCGGCCATCTCGTCAACCACGGACGCTACGTCTGCGTCAGCGCCCACGAGCAACTGGCGTCGAACAGCTGGCTGATCACCATTCCCCTCTGCATGATCCTCCTCCCGACGGCCAAGTTCCTGGTGCGGGACCGGTCGGAGACGACCCTGATGGAGCGCGTGCTGGGGCCGCTCACGATGGCCGCGCTCGTGGTCCTGTTCTTCTTCGGCGAACATGTGGCGGCGCTGCTGACCACCGGGTCGTTGATCTTGCCCGCGGCGCCCGCGCCCTGAGCGCGTATTGCCGCCTGCGACACCGTGACCCGATAGATGAACAAGAGTTAAATTGCCGGTTAAGGGTCTGTCCGCAATTTGGAGTCTAGTCTGGTTGCGTCAAAACCAAGGTTAGTCTCATGGCTTGCTTCACCCTTCGCCCTTCCGACCGTTCGGAATTCGACTCGTTGCTCGGCGAACTGGCCGCCCAGTTCCCCGCCGCGCACGTCGAAGCCGCCCACAACGACAACTGGAAGTCCTATCGCGTCGACATCTCGTGCGACGCCCCGTGGGAAGGCGATCTGACCGCCTGGCTGCAAAGCAAGCACGCCAGCTGCCCGCGCACCTGATCTAGATCCAGGGCCTACTGGCTGGCCCACAGGATCCGGGCGATCCACACCACTTCGGCCAGGTCCAGCGCCTGGACCCGGCCGTCGCCGCCCAGCGAAGCCAGCTCCACGCTGCGGGCCGTGATCCGCGCCAATTCCTTGACCAGCAGGTCCCCGCCGGTGGTGCGGACCACCACCCGGTCGCCCCGGCGCGGCTCGACCGACGGCGAGACCAGCAGGCGGTCGCCGTCGCGATACACCGGCGCCAGGGCGTCGCCGGTGATCTCCAGGGCGTAGACGCCCTCGTCGCCCAGACCCGGAAAATCGATCTCGTCCCAGCCGGCGCCGGTCGGCGCGCCGGACTCGTCGAACAGCCCCTCTGCCCCGGCCTGGGCGAAGCCGATCAGCGGCACGGCGCGCGGACTGGGCCCCGACACGCGCCCGGGAGGCGCCCGTTCGGTCAGGGCCGCGAACTCGGAAAAGCCGACCCCCGTCGCCTCCAGCACCTTGGCCAGGCTCTCGGTCGAGGGCCAGCGCGGGCGGGAGTCGCCCTCGCCGCGCTTGGAGCGGTTGAACGCCGTCGGGTCCAGCCCGGCCATCTTGGCCATGGCCGAAGGGCTCATGTCGAAGCGCTCGGCCAGAGCGTCGATCGCGGTCCAGATCTCGGTATGCGACAGAGACGACATGGCTTGGGCCTCCTCGCCGTGATCCCGGAAAATATGCCTCGTCCCTAGGAAAGTAAACCTATCGCGCCACGGCCAAGTTGACGTTTACGTAAACGTTGACGACGGAATGTCGCGGGCATATGGTGATCGACGATAACCAACCGGCTCGGCCGCAGAAGTCGGGCCTGCCCAGGGAGGGTTCGAATGTTGGCAGACCTGCGACGCCCAGAGCGCACCTTTACAATCCGTCAGCTGTGCAACGAGTTCAAAGCCACGCCTCGCGCGCTGCGCTTCTATGAGGACAAGGGCCTGCTGACTCCGGCCCGCGAAGGCCTCAACCGCGTCTATTCCCACAAGGACCGCGTCCGCCTGCAGCTGATCCTGCGCGGCAAGCGCGTAGGCCTGTCGCTGTCGGAAATCCGCGAACTGCTCGACCTCTACGACGAGAACGACGACGGCGCGGCCCAGATGGCCCGGTCGCTGAAGAAGTTCCGCGAGCGCGCCACCGCGCTGGAGCAGCAGCGCGAGGACATCGACGGCGCCCTGATCGAACTGCGCGAAGCCTGCGCCCGCCTCGAGCGGCGCCTGGCCGAGATCCGCCCCGACCTGCTGCCCCGCGCGGCCGACTACGACCAGGTGCTGCGCGCCCGGCTGGACGGTCACGGCGACGCGGCAATGGGCAAGTAGACAAGATTCCGCGTTCTTCCTCCAACACCGGAGCAAGACGCGGAGCCACCTCTCTCCTCCCCCACTGATCCGCCCCCGCTGATCCGACTCACCAGGACCGTTTCATGACCTACCAGCCGCCCGTTCGCGAACATGCCTTCATCCTGCGCGACGTGCTCAACATCGACCAGCACGGCAACCTGCCGGGCTTCGCCGACGCGCCGTTCGAGACCGTCGAGCAGATCCTCGAGGCCGCCGCCCAGTTCACCGGCGAGGTCCTGGCCCCGCTGAACCATGTCGGCGACAAGCAGGGCTGCGTCTGGAACAGCGACTTCACGGTCAAGACGCCGGACGGCTTCAAGGAAGCCTACAAGCAGCTGTGCGAAGGCGGCTGGACGGGCCTGGGTTCGGACCCGACCTATGGCGGCCAGGGCCTGCCCCACGTCGTCAACCTGGCCTTCAGCGAGATGTCGAGCTCGGCCAACATGGCCTTCTCGATGTATCCGGGCCTGGCCCACGGCGCCTATTCGGCCATCCACACCGGCGGCACCGACGCGCAGAAAGAGACCTATCTGCCCAAGATGATCTCGGGCGAGTGGACCGGCACCATGAACCTGACCGAGCCGCATTGCGGCACGGACCTGGGCCTGCTGCGCACCAAGGCCGTCCCGCAGGGCGACGGCAGCTACAAGATCACCGGCCAGAAGATCTGGATCAGCGCCGGCGAGCACGACATGTCGGACAACATCGTCCACCTGGTGCTGGCCCGCATCGAGGGCGCCCCGGCCGGCGTGAAGGGCATCTCGCTGTTCATCGTGCCGAAGTTCTTCCCCAAGGAAGACGGCTCGGTCGGCGCCCGCAACGAGGGCGTCAAGTGCGTGGGCCTGGAAGAGAAGATGGGCATCCACGGCAACGCCACCTGCGTGATGCAGTACGACGACGCCGTCGGCTACCTGATCGGTGAAGAGAACAGCGGCCTGAAGCTGATGTTCGTGATGATGAACGAGGCCCGCCTGGGCGTCGGCCTTCAGGGCATCGCCCAGGCCGAGGCCGCCTACCAGGCCGCCGCCGCCTTCGCCAAGGACCGCCTGCAGGGCCGCTCGCTGACCGGCCCGAAGAACCCCGACGGCCCGGCCGACCCGATCCTGGTCCACCCCGACGTCCGCCGCATGCTGCTGCAGAGCAAGGCCCTGATCGAGGGCGGCCGCGCCTTCCTGTTCTGGACCGCCCTGCACGGCGACCTGGCCCACAGCCACCCGGACGAGGCCGTGCGCACCAAGGCCGAGGACTATATGGGCCTGATGACGCCGGTGCTGAAAGGCTACCTGACCGACAAGGGCTTCCAGGTCTGCTCGGACGCCATGCAGGTGCACGGCGGCAGCGGCTTCACCGAGCACTTCCCGGCCAGCCAGTACCTGCGCGACGTCCGCATCGCCCTGATCTACGAAGGCACCAACGGCGTGCAGGCCCTGGACCTGGTCGGCCGCAAGCTGGCGTCGAAGGGCGGCCGCGGCGTGATGACCTTCTTCCAGGAGATCGACCAGTTCATCGGCGAGAACGACGGCGACGCCGAGCTGAAGCCGTTCATCGACGCCCTGGCCGGGGTGAAGGCCCAGCTGCAGGACGGCACCATGTGGCTGATGCAGAACGGCCTGCAGAACCCCGACAACGCCGGCGCGGCCTCGACCGACTACATGCACCTCTTCGGCCTGACCGGCCTGGCCTACATGTGGGCCCTGATGGTCAAGGCGGCCAACGCCAAGATCGCCGCCGGATCGACCGACCCCTTCTTCACGACCAAGATCGTCACGGCGAAATTTTTCATCGAGCGCATCTTGCCTGACGCAGGGGCGCATCTGGCCAAGCTGAAGACCGGTTCGGCGACCCTGATGGCGCTGCCCGCGGAGGCCTTCTGATCATGAGCGTGCTCAACGTCGAAAAGCCGGCCTTCATGGCCGAAGAGGACATCGCGATCTTCGAGGACGCGGTCGGCAAGTTCTTCGACGAGCACGCTTCTGAAACGACGGTCGCGAAATGGCGCAAGAACCACTGCGTCGACCGCGACATGTGGACCAAGGCGGGAGAGGCCGGGCTGCTCGGCCTCTCCACGCCCGAGCAATACGGCGGGGCCGGCGGCGACTACCGCCACGAGGTCGTGCTGATGGAGCAGCTGGGCCTGAAGGGCGTCGACGGCTTCGGCATCAGCCTGCACAACGCCATCGTCATGCCGTACATCACCCATTACGGCACCGAGGAGCAGAAGCAGCGCTGGCTGCCGCGCCTGGCCACGGGCGAGCTGGTGGCGGCCATCGCCATGACCGAGCCCGGCGCCGGTTCCGACCTGCAGGCCATCAAGACCACGGCCAAGAAGGTCGGCAACCAGTACGTCATCAACGGCTCCAAGACCTTCATCACCAACGGCCAGACCGCCAACCTGATCATCGTGGTGGCCAAGACCGACGCGAGCGCCGGGGCGCGCGGCACCTCGCTGCTGGTGGTCGAGACGGACGGAGCGGAAGGCTTCGAACGCGGCCGCAACCTCGACAAGCTGGGCCAGGAGGCCCAGGACACGTCCGAGCTGTTCTTCAACGAGGTGAAGGTCCCGACCGAGAACCTCCTGGGGACCGACGAGGGCCAGGGCTTCTTCCAGCTGATGGGCCAGCTGCCGCAGGAGCGGCTGAACATCGCCGTCCAGGGCATCGCCACCATCGAGCGGGCCCTGGCGCTGACCATCGCCTACGTCAAGGAGCGCAAGGCGTTCGGAAAGGCGATCCTCGACTTCCAGAACACCCAGTTCGTGCTGGCCGAATGCAAGACCGAGGGCACCGTCGCCCGCGTCTTCGTCAACCACTGCATCGAGCAGCACCTGGCCGGCAAGCTGGACGCCGCCACCGCCTCGATGGCCAAGTACTGGGTCAGCGACCTGGAGAACAAGATCGTCGACCGCTGCCTGCAGCTGTTCGGCGGCTTCGGGTTCATGAACGAATATCCGATCGCCCGGATGTACCGCGACAGCCGCGTGCAGCGCATCTACGGCGGGACCAACGAGATCATGAAGCTGCTGATCGCGAGGACGCTCTAAGCATGCTGATCGAAGCCGCCGTCGTCCTGTGCCTGACCAACGCGACCGAGACGGCCGTGTCCGGTCTGGTGCGCGACGGCCGCTCCAAGCTGACCTCGGCCAAGCTGGAAGGGACCAGCCTCAACTATCGCGAACCCCTGGCCGAGACCCCGTTCCCGGCCGTGGACGCCGGCCAGACCGGCTGCGCGGACGTCGACGGCATGACCCTGGCCAAGCCCCAGCTGGTGATCCGCGGCGGACAGTCCGTCGGCGGCGGCCAGCATCACGGCGAGACGATCTGCCGCCCCACCCGGCCGCTGAAGCCGGGCGAGCGCCTGACCTTCATCTACCGCAAGAGCTTCCTGGGCCCGTTGACCTGCAAGGAGACCCGCTGATGCCGTTGATCGTCGCGCCGCCGCCCCAGCCGCCGCCCGCCCAGCACGCCGCCGCTCCGGCGGCCGACGCCCGCGCGGCGGTCGTCTGCGTGCGCGCCTCCGGTCCGCGCCCGCTGTTCTTCTCGGGCAAGCTGGTGGGCAAGAAGCCCGGCGCGAAGTTCCCCGGCGATTTCGAGCTGCCGCTGAAGGCCAATGTCGACCAGTGCAACAACCTGCTGCGCTCGAAGGTGGCCGACTGGTCGCTGCAGGTGACCACGCCCGGCTTCAAGGCCTGCTACCTGCCCGCGCCCGAGTTCGGCCAGCGCGTCACCTACAGCGCCAAGGCCACGGCCCGCGGCCTGGCCTGCGCGCCGATCGCCAAGTCGCCGATCGGCACCTGGAAATAGGGAATGAGCCTGGCCCTACGCCTTGTTGACGCTGTTCGCCTTGATCTGGGCCGCGCCGCGCGCGTCCAGGTCCTTGCGCGTGGCCTCAAGGCTGAGCGGGCCCTGAAGGGTGGCGTTGACCGCGTCCATGCCCGGGGCGGCGACGCCCGGCTTGCGGGCGATCAGGTAGCGCAGGCTGAGGCGCTCGTTGTCGGCGGCGTCGGGCTGGGTGCCGTGCAGGGTGCAGGCGTGCCACATGGCCGCATAGCCGGTCTTGCCGGTCAGCAGGTGCTGGCGGGTCTGGACCTCGTGGCCGCGCCCGTCGCGATAGAGCCAGCCGGCCTCGTTCTTCGTCAGGTCGTGCGGGAACAGCGTCCCGCCCAGCTTGTGGCTGTCCTCCAGCAGGAACAGCGGGGCGTCGTGCGTCCCCACGTCGTGCAGGTAGATGTACAGCGTCAGGAAATCGGCTTCCCGGTCCTTGTAGTCGATCAGGTCCTGGTGGAAGTCGATGCCGTAGAAATAGGTGATGTCGCGGAACGGCGGCCTCACATAGGCGCCCAGGTTGTTGACCGGGTTGCCGGCGATGCGGGCCTTCAGCCAGTCGGGCACGACGCTGGCCGGCACGCCGCAGATCAGCTTCTTGAGCAGGATCTCGTAGTCGTCGCCCAGCAGGGCCGTGACGGCCTCGACGATGGCCGGATCCTTCTCGACGAAGGCCAGGTCGTCCTCGAAACGCTCCAGCAGGTTCCTGCCGGGCGCGGGGTTCACCCCTATATATTGCGGGTCGGCGTCGAACTCGGCTTCCGACAGGAAGAGGTCCGCATCGAACGTCCGCAGCGCGCGGATCCTGGCCAGCAGGGCGCTCGCCGCCGCCGGGTCCACGCCGCCGCCGAACACATGATAGCCGCGCGCGATGAAGTCGCTCACCGCCGGGTGGGCCGCGTCCGTCGCACGCTCCGCTGCCGTCATCGTCCTGATCTCCAAACCAGCGGAATCAGACGCCTTTTTGGTTAACGAACCATCCAAGCCTACGCAGGAAGGAGCCATACAATGGCCGACGCTTACATTTTCGACGCCGTGCGCACGCCGCGCGGCAAGGGCAAGAAGGACGGGTCTCTGCACGAGATCACGGCCCTGTCCCTGGCCACCCAGGTTCTGGAAAACCTGCGCGACCGCAACGGCCTGGACACCTCCAAGGTCGACGACGTCGTCCTGGGCTGCGTCGCCCCCGTGGGCGAGCAGGGCAGCGACATCGCCCGCACCGCCGTCCTGACCGCCGACTACGCCGAGAGCGTCGCCGGCGTGCAGATCAACCGCTTCTGCGCCTCGGGCCTGGAAGCCGTGAACATGGCCGCGGCCAAGGTCGCTTCCGGTGAAGCCCAACTGACCATCGGCGGCGGCGTCGAGAGCATGAGCCGCGTGCCCATGGGCAGCGACGGCGGCGCCTGGCCGACGGACCCGTCCTCGGCGTTCAAGACCTACTTCATGCCGCAAGGCGTGTCGGCCGACCTGATCGCCACCCTCTACGGCTTCTCGCGCGACGACGTCGACGCCTACGCCGTGGAAAGCCAGAAGCGCGCGGCGGCCGCCTGGGCCGACGGCCGCTTCAAGAAGTCGGTGATCGGCGTGAAGGACCAGCTGGGCCTGACCATCCTGGACCATGACGAGACCGTGCGCGGCGCCACCACCATGCAGACCCTGGCCTCGCTGAACCCGTCCTTCACGGGCATGGGCGAGATGGCCTTCGACGCGGTGGCCGTCCAGCGCTACCCGCAGGTCGAGCGCATGAACCACGTGCACCACGCCGGCAACAGCTCGGGCATCGTCGACGGCGCCGCCGGCGTGCTGATCGGCACCAAGGAAATGGGCGAGGCCCTGGGCCTGAAGGCCCGCGCCCGCATCAAGGGCGCGGCCTCGATCGGCAGCGAGCCCTCGATCATGCTGACCGGCCCGTCGCTGGTCACCGAGAAGCTGCTCAAGAAGCTGAAGATGGAGGTCAAGGACATCGACCTCTACGAGCTGAACGAGGCCTTCGCCGCCGTCGTCCTGCGCATGATGCAGGCGCTGGACATCCCGCACGACAAGATGAACGTCAACGGCGGCGCCATCGCCATGGGCCACCCGCTGGGCGCCACCGGCGCGATGATCCTGGGCACCATGGTCGACGAGCTGGAGCGCTCGGACAAGGAAACCGCCCTGATCACCCTGTGCGTCGGCGCCGGCATGGGCACCGCCACGGTCATCGAACGCGTCTAGAGGCGGCGAACCCACGTCATGACCGCGCAGGTCTTCGATCCTCTGATGGCCTATCCGTCCTATGACGCGCCGTTCCTGACCACCTGGGACGGCGTGTTCGAGGCGGTGTTCGTGGCCTTCCATCCGTTCGCGCGGGTGGAAGGGCGCAACCCATTCGAGGATGGTCGAACGATCATCCCGGAAGGCAACACCTCTTTGGTCTCCTTCCAGGGCGACGGCGCTGTCGACGAGGTCGCAAAGGCTCTCGAGGCGGACAGCCGCCTGCTCTACGCAGGTTCGGCGGTCTCGCCCGACGAGATCAGCGACCCTGCCAATCTCCAGGTCGTGACCTGGAAAGAGGTGGCAGAGCGCGCCGGCCTAACCGGCGGAGCGGCGGAACTCTGCGAGGTCCAACTCAGCCTGATCGGGGCCATTCGCCCGCAACATGAGATCAAGCGGGACGCCTTCGTGGCCTTTGCTCGACGGGAGGGCCTGTTCCTACCGTCCGAGGGTCAGATGCAGCCCCTACTCCTGCCAGCGCTCCGGCGCTGGTTCGAGAGCTTGGGTCATGCCGAGGTCGTGGTCCAACCCGAGTTCGACGACGGACAAATCGTCCCCGTCGCGAAGGTGGAGGGCTGGTCCGACCGGGTCTCGTTCTACGACCAGGGCAAGACCGCCCTGGCCGTCGTCGACTGGGACAGCTTCTTCACGCTAGTCGCCGGCCCGCGCCGCGCTCTCGAAGACTGGGTTCGAACCGAAAATCTGGACGGCTTCTTCGCCGACAAAACAACCGGCCATGGCTGGTGGCACGCCGCCGCCAAGGCCTCCGAAAACACACGGAGCTAACCACAATGGAAAACTTCAAGATCGAGGTCGACGGCGACGGGATCGCCCTGGTCACCTTCGACGTGCCCGGCCGCACGATGAACACCCTGACCGCCTCGGTGATCAAGGAAGTCGGCGAGGTGGTCGAGACCATCAAGTCCGACGCCGCCATCAAGGGCGCTGTGATCACCTCGGGCAAGACCACCGGCTTCTGCGCCGGCGCCGACCTGGGCGAACTGGGCGGCTCCGGCGGCCTGGGCGGCGGCGGCCAAGGCGAAGAGGGCCTGAAGGCCGCCTTCGAGGCCGGCTTCGCCCTGAACAAGGCGTTCCGCGCCCTGGAGACCTGCGGCAAGCCCGTGGCCGCGGCCATCAACGGCCTGGCCATGGGCGGCGGGCTGGAGATCACCCTGGCCTGCCACTACCGCGTGGTGGCCGACAATCCGAAGATCCAACTGGCCCTGCCGGAAGCCAAGGTCGGCCTGCTGCCGGGCGCCGGCGGCACCCAGCGCCTGCCGCGCCTGATGGGCGTGATGGCCGCCGCGCCGTACCTGCTGGAAGGCAAGTCGATGAAGCCGGCCGAGGCCCTGGCCAACAAGGTCGTGCACGAGGTCGTGCCGGCCGGGACCGAGGTCGAGGCCGCCAAGACCTGGATCAAGACCAAGGGCGACCCCGTCGCGCCGTGGGACAAGAAGGAGTTCAAGCTCCCCGGCGGCGGCCCCTACACGGCCGGCGGCAGCCAGGTGTTCATCATGGGCAACGCCATGCTGCGCAAGCAGACCTACGGCAATTATCCCGCCCAGCTGAACATCATGAAGGCGGTCTATGAGGGCACGCAGGTGCCGTTCGACGCCGCCCTGCGGATCGAGACCCGCTACTTCCTCAAGACGATGATGTCGCCCCAGGCCAAGGGCATGATCCGCACCCTGTTCCTCAGCCTGCAGGAACTGGGCAAGGGCTCGGGCCGGCCGGCCGGCGTGCCGCACTACGACGTCAAGAAGGTGGCCGTCCTGGGCGCCGGCATGATGGGCGCGGGCATCGCCTACGTCCAAGCCATGGCCGGCATCGAAACCGTGCTGATCGACCAGACCGACGAAGCCGCCGCCAAGGGCAAGGGCTACGCCGAGGGCCTGGTCAAGAAGGCCGTCTCGCGCGGGAAGATGACCCAGGAGAAGGGCGACGCCATCCTGGCCCTGATCCGCCCGACGTCGGACTACGCCAACGTCAAGGGCAGCGACCTGGTCGTCGAGGCCGTGTTCGAGAACCGCGACGTCAAGGCGTCGGTCACCAAGCTGGCCGAAGCCCAGCTGGCCGACACCGCGATCTTCGGCTCCAACACCTCGACCCTGCCGATCACCGGCCTGGCCAAGGCCTCGGTCCGTCCGGCCTCGTTCATCGGCATCCACTTCTTCTCGCCGGTCGACAAGATGGGCCTGGTCGAGATCATCATGGGCGAGCAGACCTCCCAAGAGGCCCTGGCCAAGTCGATCGACTACGTCCTGAAGATCAAGAAGACCCCGATCGTCGTCAACGACAGCCGCGGCTTCTACACCAGCCGCTGCTTCGGCACCTTCGTGCAGGAAGGCATGGAGCTGCTGGCCGACGGCTACGCCCCGGCCATCATCGACAATGTCGGCCGGGCCACCGGCATGCCGCGCGGTCCGCTGGAGATGCACGACGACGTCGCGCTGGACCTCTCCTACAAGATCGCCCAGCAGACCAAGAAGGACCTCGGCGACAAGTACGAGGAGCGCCCCTTCACCACGATCATCGAGAAGATGGTCGAGGGCGAGGGCCGCTACGGCCGCAAGAACGGCAAGGGCTTCTACGACTATCCGGAGAACGGCCCCAAGACCCTGTGGCCGGGTCTGGCCCAGCTGGCGCCGACCAAGATCGCCGAGGTCGACAAGGCCGGCATCGAGGAGATCCGCACCCGGCTCCTCTACCGCCAGGCCGTGGAAGCCGCCCGCTGCTTCGAGGAGGGCGTCATCACCGACCCGCGCGAGGCCGACGTCGGCGCCATCCTGGGCTGGGGCTTCGCGCCCTGGACCGGCGGCCCGGTCAGCCTGATCGACGGCGTGGGCGTGGCCAAGTTCGTCGAGGCCTGCGACGCCCTGGCCCAGAAGTACGGCGCGCGCTTCGCCCCGCCGCAGCTGCTGCGCGACATGGCCGCCAAGGGCGAGACCTTCTACAGCCGCTTCGGCGTCAAGACGAAGGCCGCCGCCTAGCGGTCAGCCTTCGACGACAACGGAAAGGCCCGGCGGCGACGCCGGGCCTTTTTGTTTGCGTCGATCGTTGGGCTTCGTTCGTTTCAGCTCCGACTTGTCGCGGCCATGGTCCCGCCCCACGCCGGCGATAGAGCTCGGCCCGTGAGATCGAGCCTGTCCCTGACGCATCCCGCCGGAGAACCGGCTCGACAGACATCATCGTCGGAGACCGGGACGAGGAGCGCCCCCGGGACGTCCCCAGGGGGTTCCAAGGAGGTCGGCATGCCCGCGACGCGGCCGTCTCGCCGACGCCCCAAGTCCGCCGCCCGGCGACGCTGGCTGGTGGTCGGCGGCGCGTCGCTGGTCTTCCACGGCCTGTTGGGCTGGGCGCTGCTGATCGCGGTGCCCGCGCCGCCGGTCCTGGTCGAGCCGCGCAGCGTCGTGGTCCAGCTGATGGCGCCCGACCGGGCGCATGCGCCGGAGCATCCCGCCGCCGCTCGTCCCCAGTCGGCGCCGCTGCACGTCCCGACCTTCCGGGGGCCGCCGCCCCCGTCCCTGCCGGCGCCCGCGCCTTCACCGGCGCCCGCCGCGTCCGGAGCCATCGTCGCCCCGCCCGGCTTCACCGCGCGCGGGACCCTGACCGGCGGCGGCGAGGCCCTGCGCCAGGCCGCCCGCGAGAGCGGGTGCACCGAGGCCGACATCGTCCACCTGACCAAGGCCGAGCGCGACGCCTGCAACGAGGCGATCGGGGCCAGGCACAAGAACGGCCCGGCGCTCTACGCCGCCATCGACCCCGACAAGAAGGCGGCCTTCGACGGCGACTGCAAGAAGGACGACGACTGGTGCCTCTACCGCACGGGCAAGGGGCCCTATCCGGGCCTCTTCGCCCTGGGGCGGAAGAAGAAGATCAAGGACTGGGACTAGGGCGCGCGGGAAAGCGGCCTCTCCCCGAAAAGATCCACGCCTAGATGGTTGTCATCCCGGAAGCCCCGCAGGGGCTGTCCGGGACCCAGGGGACTGGGCTGACGTGGTTGCGGTTCACCCGGGTCCCGGACAAGCGCTGCGCGCTTTCCGGGATGACGACTTGAGTTTCAAAACGCCAACGTCCTAGCCCTAGAGCCCGACCTCGTCGTTCAGCGCCGTGATCTGCGGCTGGGTCGTGACGATCCGCACCCGCAGGCCCGTCGCCTTACCGCCCGGGATCGACAGCTTCACCGAGGCGGTCTTGGGCATCAGGTCCTTGGGCGCGCGCAGGACCGGCACGGGCGCCGAGGACAGCACCTTGCCGTCGGCCGAGACCAACTCCAGCCGCGCCGCGGCGGCGTCCTGCGCCCCCAGGCTGTGCACCTTGACCGTGACGGTCCCGCCCTTGACCACCGCGTCGCCGCGGCCGATCCCCAGGTCCGCCCGCTTGGCCGGGTCGTCGCCCGCCGTGGCCAGCGTCATGTCGATGACCGTGGTCTGGCGCGGGGCCAGGACGACCTTGGTCCCCAGGCTGCGCTCGAAGGCGACCGAGCGGGTCTCGCCCGCGCCGTCGATGGCGTCGTCGCCGTCGGCGTCCACGCCCTGGGCCAGGCTCCACTGGCCGGGCGCGACGTTCCAGCCCGTCATGGTCGCGGTCACCGGATGGTCGGTCAGGTTATAGGCCAAGACCTTGAAGCCTGTCTTGGTCGCGTCCTTGACCAGCACCGCCACGTCCGCGCCGTCGGCGCCGTCGAACCGCCAGGACACCACCTGCCCCGGAGTCATCTGGCCGCGCTTGTTGGCGATGCCGCCCAGGCGCGAGCGCTGCAGGACGTCGCTGGGCAGCTCCACGCGGTCGGACCACCAGTGGCCCTCCGTGTGCATGTACATGTGCTGGGCGTTCCACTGGATCTCGTCGGCGTAGAGCGCCTCCAGGTATTTCTTGTCGCCCGTCAGGGTCCAGGCGGCGTAGCGCTCCAGCGCCCCGCCCTTGGCGGCCTGCTTCAGGATCGCGTCCTTGTTGGCCTCGCCCAGGTTCATGGCGGTGAGGGCGTTGTCGTTGATGCTCTGCAGCGACTTGATCCCGTTCTTGGCGATCCGCCAGTTGATCGGGGCCAGGTACTTGGGATCGCCGGTCATGCGCCAGGCCGACCAGAAGATCTGGAACGGGCCGTCGGCGCCCGAGCCCTGCAGCACCGTGCCGCCGCGCTCGGCGTCGCTGCGCCAGTTGATCTCGTTGGGCAGGGTCCCGTCGGGCTTGGCGTGGGCCAGGTAGCCGTCGGCCAGGCCGATCACCAGGTCGCGGGCGGTCGGGTCGCCGTTGTAGTCGCCGATCAGGATGGCGGGGTGCACGACGCCGAACGAGTAAGGCTTCTGCCACTCCCACGGTCCCTCGCGGTACGACAGCGCGCCGCTGTACCAGTTGGTGTTGAAGTGCACGTGACCGGCCGGGTTCTTGTCGATCACCCGCGGCAGGGCCTTGACCGTCGTGAACAGCCGCTCGACCGCCAGCGGGTCGCCGTAGTTCACGTACATCGCCTCGGAGTTGCTGTTGATGCCCTCCTCGTAGGCGTGCAGCTCGTCGGTCACGATGGTCGACAGGCCGTTGGTGAACATGCCGTTCTTGTAGACGGCGTCGGTCAGGCGGTTCAGCGAGGCGGTGATCTTGTCCGGCTGCACGCCCATCAGGGCCAGGCCCGGCCATTGCTGGGTCAGGTCGGTGTCGTCGGAGATGCCGCCGCCGAAGTCGCCGTACTCGACCTGGCGCTGGTCGATCCACCAGTCGACGAACTGGGTCACCTGCTTGAGGTCTTCCGTCTGGCGGAAGGCCCACAGCGGAACGCCCGCCGGCGCCTTGGGCTGGTCGAAGGCCGGCCAGCCCTGGCTGCCATAGGTGATGTCGCCCCAGTATTCGCGGCCGATCTGGTTGTCGGGATCGACGCGCAGCAGGTCGGAGATGTCGGCGTAGAGCCGGCGATAGAGGCCCTGGCGCTTGGAGGTGGTGTGCTCCTCGACCAGGAACGCCCAGTTGTCCTTCACCTGGTTCAGGCGATCGGCGACGTGCTCGGCCTTGGCCTGGTCGCGGTCCTTCAGCACCAGGCGGATCTTGGCGCCGTCCAGGGCCTTGGCGTCGAAGTCGGGGCTGTCGGCGGCGATGGTCAGGTACAGGCTGTCGCCGGTCAGGATGCGGTCGCGCAGGTCCAGCCACACGGTGCGGGCCTCGCCCGGCTTCACCGAGACGCTGACGTCGATCATGTTGCGGCCCGGCCAGATCGGGTCCTTGACCTGGATGTTCAGCGGGACCAGCCCGCCGTCATCAGACGTGACCTTCAGGGCCGGGATGTCGATGGCGATCCCGTCCAGGCCGTCGCGGGCGTTCTCCCAGCCATAGGCCCAGTTGCGGGCCAGGGCCTGCGCGGCCGGGGCGTCGCCGAAGCCCGAGGGGATCAGGACGTGGACGATCGGCAGGCCCTTGGCCTCGCCGCCCGCGCGCTTGCGGCTGGGCGCGCCCTCGGGCAGGGCGACCACGGTCGAGCGCTCGGCCGCCGGGAAGCGGCCGGCGATGTAGCCGTTCAGGTCCTTGAGGTTCAGATAGTCCGGCGCGGCGTCGACCCGCACCGTGTAGGTCATCTTGAAGGCGTCCTTCGGCTCCTGGCCGGCCGAGACGTCATAGGCCCAGATCTCCTGGATCGGGGTCTCCTGGGCCACGTTGGTGAAGCTCAGCACCCCGCCCTTCAGCGGCTGGGCGAAGCTGGTCACGGTCCGCTGCTGGTCCTTGGCGCGCGTGGCGAGCTTGGCGCCCTTCGCACCGTCAGAGGCGGCCCAGCTCAGGTCGCCATAGGCCGGACCCTGGATCTCGACGCGGTTGACCGGCTCGTCGGGCAGGGCTAGGCGCAGGGTCTTGCCGCCGTCGACATAGACGTTCCAGTCGGGCAGCTGGAAATAGTCGTTGCGGCCGGGCAGACGCGAGCGGTTGTAGACGCCGGGCCAGGTGGTCTCGGAGATCCCGTCGGTCCCCTTCCACATCCACTCTTTGAGGTCCTTGGCGTCGGCGAACTCGACCTTGCGGATGCGGGTCGAGGCGTCGGCCAGGTAGGGCGGCAGGTCGGCGGAGCGGTTCCAGCCGTAGCGCTGGCGCCAGGCCGCGCGGATGGCCGGGTCGTCAAGGCTGACCGTTGGGTCCGCGGCCGCCGGCGTTTCGTTGCGGGCCAGGGCCGCGACGGCCGTGGCGTCCAGCGCCCGGTCGTAGACGCGGATCTCGTCCATGTCGCCGCCGCGCAGGAAGTTGTAGCGGCTCTGCACCTGGTGCGGGGCGACCACCCGGCCGGCGATGCCGAACTGGTCCAGGCCCGCGTCGTAGACCGCCTTGGTCTCCTTACGGGCCGCCGGCTTGCCGTCGACGAACAGCTGCACGCCCTGAGTCTCGTCCCAGGTGAAGGCCAGGTGGGTCCAGGCGTCCGGCGCCGGGGGCTTGTCCAGCTTGAACGACACCCGCGTGCGGGCCAGGCCGTTGTCGGTGACGAAGGCGTCGTAGCCGTGGCCGTTCCAGTCGATGCGCAGGAAGGCCATGTCCCAGCTGGTGTGGTCGGCGTAGCCCACGCGGAAGATCACGAAGGGCGCGACCCCGACCGGATAGCCCGAGCGCCAGAAGAACGACAAAGTGCCGCGCTGGGCCTGGATGTTGCCGGGGGCGTTCCACGACAGGACGCCGTCGTCCTCGGCGTGCAGCCCCCTGCCGGCCTTGCCGTCGGCGATGGGGGTGACCTTGTCGGCGAAGTTGGGGATCGGGTCGCCGACGGCGACGTCCGCGTTCAGCCCCTTGTCGGCCGAGACGTGGAAAAGCAGGGCGGGCTGCTTGGCCTGGACTTGGGCCTGGGCCGCGCCGGCCAGGATCAAGGAACAGGCCGAGGCCAGGAAAAGCGCCTTGGTCACCTGATGTCACTCCCCAGACAGATCTTGTTGACCCCGTCCTAGCAGCCGTTGGCGACCGCCAGGTTAACCGGTGTCATTGCTTGTATTCCCGGTGATCGCGCTTCCTGACGCCGCCCGCAAGAGGCGAAAGGCCGCGCCCTCGCCCCTTGCGGGCCGGGCCCAAACAAAAAAGGCCCCGTCCTGCGACGGGGCCCTCCTCGTTTCCGGTGAGCGAGACGCTTACCAGGCCTTGCTGAGGGTCACGAAGGCGCGACGCTCGACTTCCAGGCCCGCCGTCTGGCGCTGATGGCCGTCGGTCAGGTTCTGGCCGCTGACCGCCAGGGTGATCCCGTGGTCGAAGGTGCGGGCCACGCGGCCGCCCAGGGTCACGTAGTCCTCAACGCTGACCAGCGCGCCGGTCGACAGATAGGCCTTGTGGTCGCCGGTGTAGTGGAAGAAGCCGTCGGCGGCCCACTGGGCGTTGGCCCAGCCGAACGAGACGTTGGCGCGGGTTTCCGGCGTGGTGGCCGAGAAGGCGGCCAGGCGGACCTGCGGCGAGAAGCCGGCGGCGGCCTCGTCGTCGACGTCGGTGAAGGTCCAGTCGCCGCTCCAGTGGAAGCCGCCCTCGATCTTGCCCGAGGCCGTCAGTTCCACGCCCCACATCTTGCTGTCGCCGATGTTGCGATAGCTGAGCAGCGGCAGGACGCCCGGCGCGGTCGGCATGACGTCGATCTGGCCCGAGGTGGGCTGACCCTTCACGTCCTCGGTCTTCTGGCGGAAGACGCTGACGCCGGCCTTGGCGTCCAGGCCCGGCAGCGGACGCTCGTAACCGATCTCGTAGTTGGTCACGATCGACGGCGCCAGGGTCGGGTTGCCGATCACGCCGACGGTGTACGGGCCGGCCGTGGCGCGCAGCTGCACCGCGCCCAGGTCGACCAGGGTCGGAACCTGTACGCCGCGCGCGGCGGTGAGCTTGAAGGTGTCGGCCTGGGTCGGACGATAGACGGCGCCGAAGTTGTAGGACGCCTTCTTGATCGAGCGGTCCCAGTAGGCGTTGGTCACGGCCGGATAGCCGGCCGGGAACGTGCCTTCACGCGACAGCGAGAGGTCGTCGTAGCGGCCGGCGGCGGTGACGGCCAGCTTGTCGCTGATCGCCCAGTTCCACATGCCCGAGACCGAGACGACCTCGTAGCTCAGCTGGCCGCCGGCCAGCGGGGCGGTGTTGACCTCGTTCTTGCGGTATTCGCCGCCGATGCGGAAGGTGTGCTGCGCGCCGATCTTGAACAGGTCCTGGACGCTGACGACGTCCAGCTTGTTCTCGAAGCGCGCCTGCTGGCTGGCGACCAGTTGCTTGGCGGTCAGGTTGGTCTCGTAGGCCGAGGCCTGCAGCAGGCCCAGCTTGGTGTCGGACGCCAGGGTCGCCTTGACCGAGGTCGTGACGTACTTGCTGGGCGAGTAGCTGTAGTTGGAGACCGCCTCGCTGACCTGGACGTTCGACCACGAGCCTTCGACCCGCAGTTCGGTCTTCTCGGTCAGCTGGGTGATGGTGTCGAGGTTGGCCGAGACCCGGGCGGGATCGGTCACTTGGCTGGCCAGGACGGTCGAGCCGGCTCGGCCGTACTCGTCCATCTGGGCCGTGCCGGCCGACAGGCGGGCGAAGAAGCGGTCGCCCAGCTTCACCGACTTGACCACCGACAGTTCGCCGTAGCCGTTCGTGCCGCCCGTCAGGTTGATCGAGCCTGCGCTGTCGAACTTCGGGTTCTGGGTGATGATGTTGACCACGCCGCCCACGGCGTTGAAGCCGAACAGGGCGCTGTTGGGGCCCTTGACGACTTCGATCTGGCGGATTTCCGACAGCTGCACCGGCAGGGTGGCCCAGGCGGTGTAGCCGTAGTGGTCCAGATAGACCTGGCGGCCGTTGATCAGGACCAGCAGGCGCGGAGACATCGCCTGGTCATAGCCGCGGACGCTGACGTCCGAGGCGCCGGCGCCCCAGTTCAGCACGTCCAGGCCGGCCACGCGGCTGAGGATGGTCGGCAGGTCGACGGCGCCCGAGCGCTTGATGTCGTCGGCGGAGATGATCTCCATCGCGACCGGCACTTCGGTCGAGCGCTGGGGCGAGCCCGTGGCGCTGGTGGTGACCGGCTCGTTGAACAGTTGCTCCATCGCGCCGTAGTCGATCGACTGGGCGTGGGCGGCCGTGGCGGCCATGGAGAGGATGAAGGTAGCCGAAACGCCGGCCAGGAGGGTCTTTTTCATGATTGGTTCTCTGGGCTCGGACGGGATCAGACTTCGCGGATCATCATGCGGAAGGCGGCCTTGAAGACCGCGCCCACGGCGGCGGCGGCCGCGCGGTTGACGACGATCTCGACCTTCGGGTCGGCCGACACGCTCATCACGCAGGCGCCGCTGGTGGCGCACGAGGTATCCGAGCCGATGGTGATGATCTTCTTGGCCTTGGCGGCCGCGCCGACGTTGACGCCGGTGGTGACGTAGAGGGCGGCGACGCCGCTGACGCCCGGGACAGCCGAGGCTTCGACCGGCTTGGCGGTCAGGGTCACGGCGCCGGCGCTCATGCCGCCGCCGATGGCGGCCATCACGGCGTTCTTCTCGGCGACCGAGGCGGGCTTGGACGGATCGAACACGACGCCCAGCACGGCTTTGCCGGTCGGGCCGTTCTCGAGGAAGGTCAGGGCTCGGCCGGCGACCTGCACGTCCTTGGCGGCGTCGGCGTGGGCCACGCTCAGCGGCGCGGCGGCGAGGGCCAGTGCACAGAGCGCGACAACGCCCCGAGTGTTTCTTTTCGACATTCTTGTATCCCCTGCCCGAAATTCTTCCGGGCTTCATGAGGGGGCTGATGTCGCGGGAGGCGTAAACAAGGCCATAACCGGAAATCGGATAACGTCGATATATTCTTATGTAATGTAGCCGACAAAGGCGCAATTACTGCAATACAACCAAGATATATCTTGTATAGAAGATCACATCACTCGGGAAGTACGCATTTAATTGCATCGCATCGCGATGCAACATGTTCTTCAACAGTTAAAGAGAAGGCGATCACCCCCGTCATGGACTTTGGTTTCTGATGAAATGACACGTTCCGCGGACTTCAAATTCTGAAGCCGAGCCAAGCGGGGCCGTCCAATCCTCCGCCAACGGACATTTTGTCGCAGCGCGGCGAAACCAGGCGGCGCGACGCTGGGTCGCAACGTCGCGAGGTTGCATCCGGGCCTGGACAATCTGGGGGAAGCCACGCCGGGCGGACGTTCCGAATCCGCCCACGCCCCAAAACGACATCGGGCGCTCCCGCGATCGCGGAAGCGCCCGAATGAAGTACTGGACCGAAATCCGATCCTAGAAGAAGCGTTCGCCGATGCGGATCGTGTCGCCCGGGGCCACCGTGGTCGACGGCTCCAGCGGCATCTTGGTCTCGGTCGTCTGGCCGTCGTGCTTGATGAAGACCTGCTTCTTCTCGGCCCGGTAGGTGTAGCCGCCGGCGGTCGCCACCGCATTCAGCACCGTCAGCCCCGAGGTGTAGGGATAGGTGCCCGGCTTCATCACCTCGCCGAGGATGTAGAACGGCCGGAAGTTCAGCACCTCGGCGCTCACCCGCGGCTCGCGCAGGTAGCCGTCGCTCAGGGCCTTCTGGACCGCGTCCTGGAACTCGCGAACGGTCAGGCCCACGGCCTTGACGTCGCCGATCAGCGGCAGCGAGGTCATGCCGCTTCCGCTGACGAAGAACTCGCCCGACAGGGACGGCTCGCCGTAGACGGTGACCCGGATCTTGTCGCCCGAGCCCAGCTTGTAGTCCACGACGCTGGCGTCAATGACGGCGCCGGGCGGCGTCGCGGTTTGCGCCAGAGCAAGCGTCGGCATCGAGACCAGAATACTGGCGAGTAAAACCAGAGCGCTGTTGGCGATCAGTCGCACAATTTTCATTTGGTCGAGTCTCTGAACATACAAGTCCCTCGAATGGCCTCATCGCACGTACACTTGGTCAGGACAAGGTCGGCGATTTAAGGGCGGCGGATCTTTCGTGCATTAAGAATAACGGGCGCCTCGCCGGAAAGCTTGACGGCCGTCAGCACGCCGGTCGCGTAGGCGCCCGTGTCAATATTGATGCGATCCGGGCCTAAAAATGGCGTCTCGCTCGGCGTGTGGCCGTGCACGACCACGCAGCCCAGCCGGTGCGGTTCGGAGAGGAAATCCCCCCGGATCCAGACCAGGTCCTCGGGATCCTGCTGCTCGATCGGCACGCCCGGCCGGACGCCGGCGTGGACGAACAGATAGTCGCCGTAGCGGGCCGACAGCTCCAGGCGGCGCAGGAAGGCCTCGTGCTGCGGCGGGAACTTGCCGCGGAACTCGGCCTGGACGGCCTTCCAGCTCTCGGGGTCCCCACGCCCCGGCGGCGGGGCGACGCCGTAGGAGGCCAGGGTCTCGCCGCCGCCGAATTCCGCCCAGGCGGGGCCGCCCTCCGGGCTCTCCAGGAAGGCCAGCAGGGTCTGCTCGTGATTGCCCAGCAGGAAGCGCGCCTCGAACCGCCCCAGATTCGCCGCCGCCTCGCCCAGGGCGATCAGGCGATCGATCACGCCGCGCGACTCCGGCCCCCGGTCGACATAGTCGCCCACCAGGATCAGCACCGGGACCTGGTCCCGCCCCGAAGCGGCGGCGTCCTGCACGATCAGGTCGAGCAGCTGGTCCAGCAGGTCCAGGTGACCGTGCACGTCCCCGATCGCATAGACGAGCCGCCCTCCGGTGGAGGGCGCCGAAGGCTTCGACTGCGTTTTCGAGGAGAAGAACTTGAAGGGCATTGCCGGATCACTCGCCGCCCGGCGGTCACGGGCGATCATCGGCGGCAACTTGCCCCACACGCCCCGACCCTTCAACCACCGACAGCGCAAATTAACGCGAGATTTATTGACCTATTTTACGGAAGTTTAACCACGCGATTTATTGATTCATTATTGTTAATTTCAAGATTACCAAAAGTGTTTAAAGGGAAACAACTGAGTTATTTCGGCGCTAATTTATAGTTTAGAGCCAAATTAACCCCCGCAATTCTTCTGTCGGGGGTCGTTGTGAAGCTGCGACATCTTGTTAAGTACGCGAGTTTGAGCGCGGCGGTCTTGGCGACCGGCATGGCTCATGCCGGCTCGCGGTCCTTCATGCCTCAGGGGGCCGCCGTGTCGGCGCCGCCCGGCTTCCTCGACCTGTGCCGACGCGACAGCGCCGCGTGCGGTCCGGCCGGCGCCCAGGAGACGGCCGCCCTCGCGTCCTCGACGATCCTGGCGACCTCGTCGCTGGGCGGCTGGCGCGGCGGCGTCCCGCACGGGGCCGAAGCCACGGCGGAAACCGACGCGGATGCGCCCGCCCTGTTCGCCTTCAGCGAACTGGCGGCCTATCGCCCCGCGATCGACGCCGATTTCGTGGCGGCCGGCGAGATGCGCCCCGCCGCCCCGGCCACGGCCCCGGTCGCCCTGGCCGAGGCCTCGGGCCCGCGCCTGGTGGCCAAGGACAAGCTTCGCCTGATCAACATCATAAATCGCGAAGTGAACAAGGACGTCCAGAAGGCCGACGACTTCGATCTCTACGGCCTGCTGGAATACTGGTCCCTGCCCCGGGTCATCGACGGCAAGATGTACGGCGACTGCGAGGACTACGCCCTGGAGAAGCGCCGCCGGCTGATCGCCGCGGGCGTGCCGGCCCAGTCGCTGTCCATGGCCGTCGCCGTCACGGCGCGCGGCGAGAGCCACGCGGTGCTGATCGTCGCCATGGAGAGCGGCGACATGGTGCTGGACAACCTGACGCCCTGGGCCACGCCCTGGCAGGACCTGAACTATCGCTGGGTGGAACGTCAGACCGCCGGCGGTTCCGACTGGGTGTCGATCAGCTGATCCTCGTCCGCCACCGGCGCCTCGCGCGCGAGCACGAACGATGACTTGGAGACGCCGGCCCTCGTGGCCGGCGTTTCGCGTTTCGACCGGAGTCGCGGCGCGGCGACCGCCGCATACGAAAAACGCGCCGACGGATTCGTCGACGCGTTCGAATTAGGTTGATTGTGCGAAGGACCCGCGAGGGTCGCGCGGCGTGCTAGCGCAGCGCGCCGATGATCGCGAAGAGACCGCACCACAGCGCCAGGCTGACCAGGGCGGCCGCGCCCAGACCGATCAGACGCGGAAGCCGGCGCGACTTGGCCGCGCCCAGCGTAGAGCTCGAACGGATATCGATATCAGCCACGATCGTCGGCATTGGTGGATGCTCCTCTTAGCACTGACCCTACAGAAGGCTGGCTAAGAGGCCGTGAACGAACATCCCTTACGCATCTTTATTATATTTTATGGTTAAGCTCCAGTTTATGAGCGACGATGTCGCTGCGGTGCGGTAGGGATACGGCGTTGGCTAGCTTCAGGATCGACACGGCGTCCGGGAGATCGATTAATGACCGGAAGTTTTAATACAGAAGCGTTGCAGCGAGACGGCGTTGATATGGCTCCTCCGGTGGCCACGGACCCTTTTAAGCGGTGCTTCGATATTCTGGTCGCGGGCTTGCTGCTCATCTTCTTCGCGCCGCTGCTGTTGATCGTCGCGGCGATGATCAAGCTTGAGTCCCCCGGGCCCGCCCTTTTCCGGCAGACCCGCGGCGGACTGAACGGTCGCACCTTCACCATCTACAAGCTGCGCTCGATGCGCTGCGAAGAGAACGGCGACAAGGTGGTCCAGGCCCAGCGCCAGGACGATCGCATCACCTTCATCGGCAAGCTCGTGCGCTCGTCCAGCGTCGACGAGCTGCCGCAGCTGCTCAACGTCCTGAAGGGCGACATGTCGCTGGTCGGACCGCGGCCGCACGCCCAGGCGCACGACCGATATTACGAGACGCTGATCCCCACCTACAACCTGCGCTTCCAGGCCCGTCCCGGCCTGACCGGCCTGGCCCAGATCCGCGGCCTGCGAGGCGCCACGAACGACATCGAGGACATGGCCAACCGGGTGAAGTCGGACATCGACTACATCGACAGCTGGACCCTGATGTCCGACATCCGGATCATGCTGATGACCATCCCCCACCTCCTGCTGGCCGAAAACGCCTACTGAGGCGTCACGCGCGGCGCAGGGCTCGCGCCCGCGTCGCGCCGTCCACGGACGAGGCCTTCGGCCGCCTGAGCGCCGACCTTCCGCGATCCTCTAGTTCGAAACCCGCGCCTTCGGCGGCGGCGGCGGATGCTGCATCCGCAGGACCGCGATCTGCAGGGCCAGGCCGACGCGGCCGGCGGGATTGCGCAACTGGTTGGCCATCTGGATCAGGGGCTTGGCGTAGGGCACCCGCATCCATTCCGCCCGCAGCTGATAGACCGTCTGTTCGCGCGCGGACTGGCTGAGCACGTCCCAGTGCTCGTAGGCGAACACCGCGCGGCGCGTGAACAGGCTGCTCTGCAGCGGCGCGACGGCGAAGGAGCGTTCCAGCGCCAGGTTCGACGCCGCCTGGTCGCCCCGGGCGGCCTCGATCGCCGCCAGGCGCAGCCAGGCCGAGCCCGAGGCCGGCCGCAGGTCCAGTTCGCGATCGCTCAGACGCTTCAGCGCCGTCAGCCGCGCCGGCGAGGGGGACTGGGCCAGGCCGCGTTCGATGCCGGCCGCCAGGGCCTCGGCGGGCGCGGTCGGCCAGGCCGACAGGTCCCCGCCCAGCTTGGCCGCCAGCAGGGGCGGCGCCGTCAGGAGCGCGGCCAGGCCGACGCCGCCGGCCAGGGCCTGGGCTCCCCAGGTCGGCCAGGGCCGTGTCGCTTGGGAAGACCCGGGCGTACGGCCGGCGCCCAGCGACACGGCGACGCCCAGGACCATGGCCGCCAGGGCCTGGACCGCCGGGACCTGCAGGGCGAAGTCGGTGATCCCGTGCAGCAGGAACAGCACCGCCCCGCAGACGACGGCGCGCGACCAGGCGCCGACCGCGCCGGGCTGCAGGCCGCGCTTCACGACGGGCGCGACGATCGCGACGAACAGCGCCAGCATGGCCAGGGAGCCGACGACGCCGCCCTCCTCCAGCCATTGCAGATAGAGGTTATGCGTCGCCCGGACGTTGAACAGGGTCGGCAACGAGGCGCTGGTGGTGATCAGCTGGTTGATGCTGACGAAGCTGCCCAGGCCGAAGCCGAACCACGGGCTGGAGAGGAAGGCCTCGTAGTGGGGCGCGAAGATCGCCGCCCGCACGGCGACGTCGCCGTTGGCGAGTTCCAGGCGGTCGGCCAACGGGTTGAAGCTGCGCAGGGCCAGGCCCGCCACGAACAGGACCAGGGCCAGCCCGCCGAGCAGGCTGGCGACCTTTAGCTTCTGCCGCTGGGCGATGGCTTCCCAAACCAGGAACAGCGCGACCGCCACCAGGGTCGCGGCCGCGCCGGCCCGCGACGCCGTCAGCAGCAGGGCCGTGGCCATCACCGCCGCGGCGGCGAGGCTGGCCGTCGCCTCGATGTCGCCGCGCATCAGGGCCGACAGCCCCGAAAGCCGGCGCAGCCGGTTGCCCAGGGCGGCGAGGGCCAGCAGCAGGCCGCCGCCGAACACCGTCGCGGCCGTGTTTGGGCTGAGCAGGGTCGCCGTCAGTCGGGGCGCGCCGCGCTGGGCCACATAGTCGACGAAGGCCATGGCCCCGTAGGCGCCGATCACCAGCACCGCGATCCGGAAGAACCAGCGGCCTCTCGGCTCGGAGCTGCCGATGATCCGGGCCGCCAGGAACAGGCAGGCCAGGCCCAGGAACTGGAGGATGTTGAGCAGGACCGCCGAGCGGTCGATCGTCAGGCTGCCGCCGCTCGGCGCGAGGTAGCGCCACACCGGGTGCGGCCCGCCCGGTCCCCAGGGGGTCAGCGGCCAGAGGACTGCGAGGAGCAGGACCAGGAACAGCGACGCCTGGATCCGCAGGCCCGCCAGCCGCCCCACGTCGCGCCGGGCCCAGCCGCAGAGGGCCACCAGGCCCAGCAGGAACAGGGCGTAGACTCCGGAAAACACCGCGGCGGTGGCGACGTCGCTGGCGCCGAACGCCAGCACCGCCAGGAAGACGACCGCCAGCAGGCCGACGATCGCCGCCCGTTCGGACGGGATCAGCTTGCGAGGACGACGGGCCGCGCGGCCTTTGGAGACCGCGCGGCCGGCGACGTCACTCGGCATAGTATTTGCGATAGCTCTTGTAATAGTAGTTCGCGTCGCCGTAGCCGTAGCGGCTCTGGGCCTTCAGATCGACCTGGGTCAGGGCCACGCCGGCCACGAAGATCCCGCGGCCCTTCAGCAGGGACAGGGCCGACAGGATGGCCTTGACCGGGGTCTTCTTCCAGCGCGCCAGCATCACCACGGCGTCCGCCGACGGCGCCAGCACCCGGGTGTCGGCGATGGCGAGCAGCGGCGCGGTGTCCAGCAGCACCAGGTCGAAGCGGCTGCGCAGCTCGGCCAGCAGGCGGTGCATGGCGGGCGAGCCGAACACGTCGCGCGGCGTGTAGGCGGCCTTGGCCAAGGGCAGGATCTTGGCGCCGCTGGCGTCGTCGATCAGCGCCTGGTCGAGGGTCGCCACGCCGTTGAGCACTTCCAGCAGGCCCACGGAGGGCGGCGCCTTCAGGAAGCGGTTGATGGCGCTCTGCCGCAGGTCGCAATCGACGATGACGACGTTGGAGCCGGCGCTGGCCAGGGTCCGGGCCAGCGAGAAGGTGGTCGTGGTCTTGCCTTCGCCCGGCAGGGACGAGGTGATGGCGATGACCTTGGTCGGCTCGCCGACCTTCGAGAACAGGATCGCGGCGCGCAGCTTGCGGAAGCTTTCCGCGAAGCTGGAGAGCGGCTTGGCCAGGAGGTAGTCGGCCGGGCTGGTCGTGCGCGAGATCTTGGCCTCGGCCGCCGAGCTCAGCAGCGGCACCGAGCCCAGATAGGGCAGGCCCAGTCGGCGTTCGACCTCGTCCTCGGTGAACAGGCCGGCCACCAGGACCTCGGCCAGGACGACCGCGACGGCGCCGGCGCCCAGGGCCATGATCATGCCCAGGGCGAGGTTGAGCGAGGGTTTGGGATAGCTGGGCCGGGTCGGGATCTTGGCCTTCGACACGACGCGGGCGTCGGCCTGCTCGATGCCCTGGTTGGTCGAGGTCTGCTTGAAGCGGGCCAGCAGGGTCTCGTACAGCGTGCGGACCGAGTCGGCCTTCCGCTGCAGCTCGCCCAGGCGGATGCTGGCGCGGTTGTTGCCGGCCAGGGCGCCGCGCGAGGAGGCGACGCTGCCGGCCATCGAGTTCGTGCGCTGACGCGAGACCTGGGCCTTGGCTTCCAGGGCGGAGATGATCCGCCCGATCTCGGCCTGGATCTGGCTGTCGATGTCGGCCAGCTCGCGCTTGGCCTTCAGCAGGTCGGGGTGGCGGTCGCCGTAGCGGCCGGCGAGGTCGGCGACTTCGGCGCTCTTCTCGGCGCGCTGCTTGCGCAGCTGCTGGACGACGGGCGAGGTCAGGGCTTCGCCAACATCCTCGCCGTTGCTGCCGCGGGCCAGCTGGTTGCGGGCCGTGGCCAGGCGCGCGTCGGTTTCGGCCTGTTCGGCGCGAGCGGTCGCGAGCTGGGTGTTGAGGCCCGAGATCTCCTGCTCGGTCAGGGTCGCGCCCTCGGCGCTCAGCAGGTTGTTGGCGATCTTGTACTGCTGGACGGCCGCCTCGGCCTCCTGCAGCTGGTCGCGCAGCTCGGCCACGCGGCCGTCGAGCCACTCGTTGGCGCTCTTGGTCGCGTCGAACTTCGCTTCGAGCTGTTCGGTCAGGTAGAGGTCGGCGAAGGCGTTGGCCAGCTTGGCCGCCTGGGCCGCGTCGGGGTGGGTGTAGTCGATGACGATCAGGTAGGTCAGGCCCGACCGGCGGACCTTCAGGCCCTGCAGGACGTTGTCGACCACCATCTCGGCCCGGCGCTGCTGCTCGATCGGCGAGACCTGGGCGCTCGGCGCCGCCGCCTTCTTCAGGAACGGCAGCAGCGAGCGACCGCCGCGGGCGCCCGGGGCGTAGGGATTGAAATACGGATCCTCGTCGAGGTGCAGCTGCTTGACCACGCGGGCGGCCAGCGACCGGGACCGCAGGACCTCGACCTCGGTGTCGACCACCGAGGAGTCGGCCGGCAGACCGGACAGGACCGCGCTCATGTCGGTGACCTGTTCGGTCCGCACGTCCAGCATGACCTGCGCCGTCGCCGTGTAGCGGGGCGTCTCCTGCAGCGTGTAGAGCATCACCGCGACGACGACGACCAGCGCCACCGCCGCGAAGAGACGAAGCCGCCTACGGAACGTCGCGATCAGGACATTCAGATCAAACGACGCGGTCTCCGCTTCTGGCGCCGGAGCGCTGCGGGTCTCGAAGGCTGAACCGTCCATGGATACTCTCGACAGGCGTCTCCGCTACGGGAGACGTATTTCAGAACTGCAGCGCGATTGAGGCCGCCAACTTGTTGTCCGAGAAGGACGACCCCCGTTGTCCGCCGGACGACTCTTGCTTCAGATAGGTGTACGTAAGGAAAACGCCGACATTGCGATTGATCAGATAAGTCACGCCGGCGCTGGCGCCGGTGCGCTTGTCGTTACGATCGATCGACTGATAGTCGTCCTTGCCGTAGCTGGCTTCCGCCGACAGCAGAACATTACGCAGCAGCTCGTGATCGACCGAGGCCGAGACGTTGTTCGAGATGTAGCCCTGCGACCCCGTCGCGACCGCTTCCTCGATGGTCCGCGAACCGTCGAAGGTGACCGTGGTCAGCTGGGTGGGGAACCACTCGACCTCGGCCTTGGCGCTGACGCCGTCGATGTCGTCGTAGATCGGCAGGTCGTAGCTCTGGTCCATGTAGCCGATCTCGATTTCCCCGCGCACCAGGCTGGAGAGTTCGAAGTTGGCGCCGACGGTGGCCGAGTAGCCGTCCGAATCCCGGCCCGACGTGGCCAGGTCGTAGTTCTTGGTGTTGCCGACGATCGAGCCGAACAGCGCGGTGTCGGGGCTGACGGCGTATTCCGCCTTCAGGCCGTAGTAGATTTCGTTACGGTCGCGCGCGTCCTGGTCCAGCACGCCGCCGGCGATGTTGCGCACGTCGTCGTAGTTGTAGTTCCGGTCGGTCAGGCGGCCGGTCAGGCGGATGCGGTTGAATTCCTTGACGCCGATCACGCTGCCGGTGACCAGGCTGTATTCGACCGGCGTCGCGGCGGCGAGGGGCGAGGTCGGCGAGGTCCGGGGCTCGGTCCGCTTCTGATATTGCAGCGAGCCGGTGACGTTCGACCCGCGCGTGATGTCCGCGCGACCGTTGACGCCCACCGTGTATTCCTCGGTGTTTTCAGTGTCGAAGTCGGAATAGCGATTGATCGTGGCCGAGGCGAACGCGCCCAGGGCGTGGCGCGACCAGTCCGAACGGATGGCCACTTCCGGCTTCACGCGCCAGATGGTGTCGTCCTGCTCGGCGATCGCCGTGGCGTAGATGTTGTCGTTGCGCTCGACGCTGCCGGTCACGCGCGGATAGACCGTGAAGCCGCCGGCCTTGATGCCCTTGGCTTCGTAGTCCGGGCGTGGGCGCTCGCGGACGGTCACGTTGCGGTCCCGCTTGAAGTTCGAGCCCAGGTCCTGGGCGCTCGCGACATGCGGAACGACCAGCATGAAGAACGCCGCCGTGGCAGCGGAAGTCAGAAGTTTCATCGATTAAATCCCCACCTTTTTCGGTCGGCGAAGCCCTCAGGGTCCGCAACAAACACACGCGGACCCGGCTCGAACCGCCGTTGTTAGCCGCCGCAATACGCGGCGATGACGCCGGCGCACGGATCGTAGGCGGCCGTCCCGCCGCCACCGCCGCCCGCGCCCGTCAGACCCACCAGGACGCTGACGCCGCCGGCGGCGTTGGTCGACGCCGTGACGGTGGCCGATTGGCCGGTCCTGGACAGTTGGGCGACCACCGCCGGCGCGGCGGCGATCTTGGCGGCCATGTCCGGCGCGACCGCGGCGGCGACCGAAAGGGCCACGCCGGCGCTGATGGTGCCGTCGGCGACCGCCTGGATGAGCGCGTCGGCGATTACTTCCGAAGACGCGCCGCTCAGCGACAGGGCGTTCGAGACCGAAGTCACGATCGCCGCCGTCTTCGCATCCGCGGCCAAGGCCTGGAAGCCGCTCTGGGCGGCCGCGGTGCGGGCCGCGGTGGAAATCACGCCCTGCAGGCTCTGCGCCGTCGCGACGCTGGCGACCTGCGCGAAAGCCACGCCCCCGATCACCGGGGACACAACCATTGCGATATTTACGGCTACAACAACGCCAAATTTACGTGAGAACATGGCGGAGCCCCTCTCGGTATTGAATTTCGCCGGACCATAGTGCCGTGACGGCCAACACTCCAGCACTATTTACGACCAGTTAAGCATCTTGGTGCGCGAAACAGCCTATCCGATGCTTTTTTGACGCATTCCAAGGCAAAAGACCGACGTCAGACTAAACTTGAAGCATTATACAGCGCGAAATTTACCATATCTGCCGACGTTTTGCCTCGTACAGAAGAGCGATGACTCTCCACTGTCCATCAACGGATGTCGGCGTCGTTTGTCTCAACATGCCAAGATGACACCGCTAGCTTGACCATAAGAACCAGGCATCCGGCCACCCGACCCGAAAGTCAGGTGCCCCTGGCGCTCACCTGTCAGGCGAGGGATTGCTGCACTGCACACTAGCAGAAGCTTTTGAACGTTTCTTGGAAGAACCGCAACAGATCACGAGCCGGCCGTGAAATCGGGAGACGCCTTCCACAAAAGGCGCAATCCCCAAGGCCCAGCGCCGCTTTTCGAGGCGGATGGGCGGCGGCGACACAGCTTTGGGAAGGTGGTGCCGCTTACAGGACTCGAACCTGTGACCCCCTCATTACGAATGAGGTGCTCTACCAGCTGAGCTAAAGCGGCGCGCTTCGTCTCCAGGCCCTTCCCCGGAAAGACGGGAAGCCCGGAAGACACTGGTGTTCCCGGCGCCAAATCACCGACCCGGCGCGAGGAGGGGCCTATTTAGCGGCGCGAGGGCCGCTTGCCAAGCGTCGGCGTGCGCCCGTTTTGCGACGGGGCGCCGGAGCGGGTTGTTCGGGCTCCGGAGACGGGGCCGCGTCGAAGCCGGCGGGGTCGAGTCCCAGCCCGATCCCGGGGTCGTCGGGGATGGGCATCAGGGCTCCGCCGGTCTCGGCCGCTCGGACGAACGGCGTGGATTCGGCGTAGGCCGAGGGCAGCTGCGGCAGCTCGCTCATCGTGCGCTCGCGGCGCTCGAACCGCGGATGGATCAGTTCGCCGGTCTCGGCGTAGCTGACGGTCAGCCGGGCCCAGTCGTCGCGGGCGTAGGCGAAGGCGCGGCCTTCGGGGTCCAGGTCCGACCAGTCGGGCTCCTGCGGGGCGGCCACGCCCCGGGCCACCCAGGCGCGGGCCTCGTCGGCCTCGCCGCAGGCATAGGCGACGCGGGCCATCAGGCCGGCGATCCGCGCGGTCAGCTCTTCCTCGGGAAGCAGGCGGGCGGCGGCGCGGGCGGCGATCGGGTCGCCGCCGATCAGGGCGCTCTCGACCTTCAGCAGCCGGCTCTCGCGGGCCTCGGGCTTCAGATTGGCCAGGGACGCCAGGCGGGCGGCGCGCAGCTTGGGGGTCTCGCTGGTCTTCAGGTCGCGATAGGCCAGCCACAGGGCCGGGTGCGGGGCCTGCTTCCAGGCGGTCTCGATCAGGGTCCCGGCCTTGGCGGCCTTGCCGTCGGCGGCCTGCAGTCGGGCGGCCATCACCACGCCGGGCGCGAATTCGGGCTTGAGCCTGGCGGCCTGGGTCGCGAAGTCCAGGGCCTGGGCCAGGACCTTGGGGTCGTCGGAATCCTCGAGGTCGGCGGCCGAGGCGGCCAGCAGGGCCGCGCGGGCCCGCTCGGCCACCAGCGGCGGCACGATCTTGCGGTCCAGGGCGCCGCGCACCAGCTCCAGGGCGGCGGTCCAGTCGCCGGCCTCCAGCCGCGCCTCCAGCAGGGCGCGCCAGGCCCAGCGGGCGGTCTTGGCCAGGCCGTAGGCGGTCTCGGCGTGACGCAGGGCCAGGGCCTTGTCGCCCTCGGCCAGGGCGGTCTGCATCAGGCCGCGCAGCCCGGCCAGGCGCATCTCGGGAAAGCCGAGCATGGCGTTGTAGGCCTGGCGCGCGGCGACGTGGTCGCCGGCGGCCTCGGCGGCCTGGGCGGCCAGGACGCGGACCAGGGCCGGGGCGTCCTCGGCCAGCTCGGACGCCTTCTGGGCCAAGCGGCGCGCCTCGGAGCCGTCGCCGGCCGCCACGGCCAGGAAGCCGCGCGACAGGGCCTCGACGCCCTGCTTGCGCTTGGCCTCGGCCCGGGCGCGGGCGGCGCGCTGCGGCGCCTCGACCACCCACAGCAGGCCGCGCCACAGGATGGTGGCCAGGAGGGCGGTGAACAGGGTCAGCAGGGCGGCGGCCGCGGCCGTCATCTCGACGCGCCAGCCCATCCAGTCGAGGCTGGCCGCGCCCGGCTCGCCGGTCAGGGCCACCACCGCCACCGCGATGGCGGCGACCACGAAGAAGACGAACGCCGCCCGGATCATGGAGCCACCGGCGCGGGGGGCGGGACGGCGACCGGCGGCGAATAGGACGGGACCTGGGCGGGCGCCATCGGGGCGTGGCTGGCCTGGACCAGGCCGGCCAGGGCGTCGGCGCGGATCGCGGCGATGTGGCGGTCGATCTCGATCCGGCGCTCGGCGGCGGCGCGCCAGGTCGCCAGCACGGTCTGGGCCGGGACGGGCAGGCTCTCCAGGGTGTTGAGCGCCCCTTCGATGTCGCCCTCGTTCAGCAGCTTCTGCGCCCGCGCCAGGACGGCGTCCGGCTTGTTGCCCTGGGTCGCGCCGACCTGGCGGATCGAGACGACGCTGGACAGGGCGTGCCGCAGCCGGGCCAGGAAGTCGGCGTTGCGGCCGGGGTCGCGGGCGGCGACGGCGGTGCGGCCGGCCAGGGTCTCGAACTCGTCGGCCAGGCCCGCGCGGGTGGGCGCGCCCTGCTGGGCCAGGCGCCCCAGGGCGCGCAGGTCCGGCGACAGGGGCAGGACCCGCTCCATCCCGGCCAGTTCCTCGGTGAAGGGCCGCGCGCCGCGGGCGGCGTCGGCCAGGGTGGCGGCGGCCAGGGCCGCGCCGGCCGCGTCGAGGGCCCGCTGCTGCCCCGTCTCGAGGGCCGACACGCGCCCCTCCAGCTGGGCCACGTCCTCGGACGCCGGCGGCGGGACCGCCGCGACGCTGGGCGCGCCGTAGGACGGCTGGCCCGGCCCGGTCTGGGCGGGCGGGGCGAAGCCGGCGACCGGCTGCTGGGCCGCGGGCGGCGTCTTGGCGCCGGCGAACCAGGTCGGACCGAATCGCGCCAGGGCGGCGCCGGCCGCGACACAGATCAGGCCGAAGGCGATCAGCGCCCAGAAGCCCGGCCCCAGGAGGCGGCGACGCCCATACAGCGCCGGGTCGCGCGGGGCGTCGGATTCAACGGGATCGGTCGCGAGCGTCATGCGCCATTCGTGCCCCACGCCGCCGCGCCGCGCAATGTTCAGCTTAGGTCGTCAGCAGGTCCAGCAGCGCGGTTTCGGTCGGGTGCGGCGCGGACGTCACGGAGTCCAGCCGCCCGGTTTGCACGAGCGTCTCAAGCGGCGCGGCCACGGACGGCGACAGGCACAGCGCCCGAAGACTGGGCGCGGGACGCGCTTCCAGCACCCGCGCCAGCTTGCCCGCCGCGCGGGGCGAATGCAGGAGCACCGCCGCCAGGCTTCCCAGCTGGTCCAGGGTCTCCGGCGCCGGGTCGCGCTCGACCGTCTCGTAGACCGCCAAGCGCCGGGCCTTCAGCCCCGCCGCCACGAGCGGCGTGATCAGGTCGCCGGCCGGCTCCAAGGCTCCCGGAACCAGCACCTCGCCCCCGATCCCCGACGCCCGCGCCGTGATCAGGGCCGCCAGGGCCCCGACGTCGCCGTCGGCCGAGGCCACCTCGCCGAAGCCGGCCTCGCGCGCGGCGCGAGCGGTGCGCTCGCCGACCGCGAAGACGGGACGGTCGCGGACCGCGCTCAGGCGAGCGAAGGCTTCAACGCCGTTGACGCTGGTGAAGGCCAGGGCCGCCACGCCGTCCAGATCGACCGACGGCGATAGGGGAACCACCGCCAGCAACGGATCGACCAGCACCGGCAGCGCCATGGCCCGAAGCCGCCCGGCCGTCTCCTCCGCGCCCGGCAGGGCCCGGGTGATCCAGATCCTCGGCGCGGCGATCACCATGCGCCCTAGTCCGTGAGGATCAGGGCCGGACCGCCCTCGGCGCGGACGGCCGCGCCCAGCTCCAGGCCCAGGGCCCGGGCCTCGTCGGCGGCGTCCTCGCTGGACAGCACGACCGAGCCCTCGCGACGGAAGCGCAGGGCGCCGTCCGGGGTCAGGGCCTCGACGATCAGGGTCAGCGCCAGGCCGTCCAGCCTGGCGTGGGCGCCGACCGCCGTGCGGCATGAGCCTTCCAGGGCGTAGAGCGCCCCGCGCTCGGCGGCGACGGCCAGGGTCGTGGCCTGACAGCGCACCGCTTGCAGCCACGGCAAGTCGACGTCGTCGGCCCGGGTCTCGATGACCAGGGCGCCCTGGCCCGGCGCGGGCGGGGCGGCCAGGGGGTCGAGCCAGCTCCGGGTCAGGTGGCCCAGGCCCAGGCGGTTCAGGCCCGACTGGGCCAGCAGGATGGCGTCGGCCTCGCCGCGCTCCAGCTTGGCCAGGCGCGTGTCGACATTGCCGCGCAGCATCACGACGTCCAGGTCGGGGCGCACGTGCAGGGCTTGCGCCTGTCGACGGAGCGAGGCGGTGCCCAGGCGCGCGCCCTTCGGCAGGTCCTCCAGCCGCTCGGCCACGTGGCTGATGAAGGCGTCCCGCGGGTCTTCCCGTTCCGGGGTGGCGGCCAGCACCAGGCCGGGCGGCAGTTCGGCCGGCATGTCCTTCAGCGAATGGATGGCGCAGTCGATGCGGCCGTCCAGCAGGGCCTCTTCGATTTCCTTGGTGAACAGGCCCTTGCCGCCGATCTCCATCAGGCGGCGGTCCTGGATGCGGTCGCCGCTGGTGACGATCGGGATCAGCTGGGCGTAGGCCTCGATGTCGCTCACGCCGTCCCAACCCAGGGCCTTGGCGATGCGGGCCTGCATCAGGCCGGATTGGGCCAGCGACAGCTTGGAGCCGCGCGCGCCGATACGGATGGGTTGCCGGGACAAGGTTCGAACGTTACCTGCAAGATCGAAAGACGCCTTCGCTGCTACAGGAGCGGCGAAGCGCCCGCAACCGAATGACCCCCTTAAGGAAAATGGGCCTCACCGTACTCGGACTGGAAACCAGCTGCGACGAGACCGCCGCGTCCGTCGTGCGCCGGGACGAAGACGGCCGCGTTACGGTGCTGTCGTCGATCGTCGGCACCCAGTTCGAACAGCACGCCCCGTTCGGCGGCGTGGTGCCCGAGATCGCCGCCCGCGCCCATGTCGAGGCCATCGACGCGGTGGCGGCCGAGGCGATGCGCGCGGCCGGGATCGGCTTCGACGCCCTGGACGGCGTGGCCGCCACGGCCGGGCCGGGCCTGGTGGGCGGGGTGATGGTGGGCCTGGCGTTCGGCAAGGCCGTGGCCCTGGCCCGCGACCTGCCGCTGGTGGCGGTCAACCACCTGGAGGGCCACGCGGTCTCGGCCCGGCTGGGGGCGTCGATCGACTATCCATTCCTGCTGCTGCTGGTCTCCGGCGGCCACTGCCAGCTGCTGGAAGTGGCGGGCGTGGGCGCCTGCACGCGCCTGGGCACCACGATCGACGACGCGGCCGGCGAGGCCTTCGACAAGATCGCCAAGAGCCTGGGCCTGCCCTATCCCGGCGGCCCGGCCCTGGAGAAGCTGGCGGCGACCGGCGATCCCTCCAAATTCGACCTGCCCCGGGCCCTGCTGGGCCGCAAGGATTGCGACTTCTCGTTCTCGGGCCTGAAGACCGCCGCCGCCCGGCTGGCCGAGAAGATCCCAGATGATCAGGCTGGCGAGCAGCAGCGCGCCGACCTGGCCGCCTCGGTCCAGTTCGCCATCGCCCGCCAGCTGTCCGAGCGCACCGACCGGGCGATGAAGGCCTATGCCGAGCGCTATCCGGGCCAGGTCCTGCGCTTCGTCGTGGCCGGCGGGGTGGCGGCCAACGGCGCGGTGCGCGCGGCCCTGCAGAAGAACTGCGCCGACAACGGCTTCACCTTCGACGCCCCGCCCCTGGCCTACTGCACCGACAACGCCGCCATGATCGCCCTGGCCGGGGCCGAGCGGCTGGCGGTCGGGATCTCCGACGATCTGGACGCCGTGGCGCGTCCGCGTTGGCCGTTGGACGAGGCGGCGGCGTTATCCAATCCGAGCAACAGTTTCGGTCGCAAGGGAGCCAAGGCATGACCTTTCAGCACGTCGGCGTCGTGGGCGCCGGAGCCTGGGGCACGGCCCTGGCCCAGGTCGCCGCCCGGGCCGGCCTGAAGGTCTCGATCCAGGCGCGCGAGCCCGAGGTGGTCGAGGCGATCAACACGAGGCGCGAGAACAGCGTCTTCCTGCCCGGCATCGCCATCGAGCCGTCGGTGACCGCCGTGGCCGACATGGCCGGCCTGGCCGACTGCGACCTGATCCTGGCCGTGCCGCCGGCCCAGCACCTGCGCTCGGCCATGGCCGCCCTGAAGCCGCACCTGAAGCCCGGCGTCCCGGTGGTGCTGTGCTCCAAGGGCGTCGAGCAGGGCTCGCTGAAGCTGATGACCGAGGTGGCGGCCGAGGCCCTGCCGGGCGTGGCCATCGCCGTGCTGTCGGGGCCCAGCTTCGCCGCCGAGGTGGCCAAGGGCCTGCCCGCCGCCGCCACCCTGGCCTGCGAGGACGAGACGCTGGGCAAGCAGATCGTCGAGGCGATCGCCATCCCGACCTTCCGTCCCTACTGGGCCGCCGACGTGATCGGGGCCGAGGCCGGCGGGGCGGTGAAGAACGTCCTGGCCATCGCCTGCGGCATCTCCGAGGGCAAGGGCCTGGGCCGCAACGCCCACGCCGCCCTGATCACCCGCGGCTTCGCCGAGCTGACCCGCCTGGCCGTGGCGGCCGGCGGCAAGGCCGAGACCGTCGCGGGCCTGTGCGGCCTGGGCGACCTGGTCCTGACCTGCTCCAGCAGCCAGTCGCGCAACATGAGCGTCGGCCTGGCCCTGGGCGCCGGCCAGACCCTGGAACAGGCCCTGGCCGGCAAGGTCTCGGTGGCCGAAGGCGTCGCCTCGGCCCCCGCCGTGCGCGCCCTGGCCCGCAAGCTGGGCGTCGAAACCCCGATCTGCGAGGCCGTCGCCGCCATCCTGGCCGGCGAGGTCGATGTCGACAGCGCCATCCTGGGCCTGCTGTCGCGGCCGCTGAAGGCCGAAGCCTAGGACGACACAGGGGACACACACTCACCCCACGATCCCCGATCATCTTGCAAGGACAGACGCGAGAGTGTGTGTCCCCACCTCCATCCTGAAAGGAACACCATGCCGCTGTTCGCCATCGTCTGCCGGGACAAGCCCGACGCGCTCGAGACCCGCCTGGCCACCCGGCCCGAGCATCTGGAATACCTGGCGCAGTCCAAGGTCCTGAAGCTGGCCGGCGCCCTGCTGGGCGACGACGGCAATCCGGTGGGCTCGATCCTGATCGTCGAGGCCGACGACATCTCGGCCGCCCAGGCCCAGGCCGACAACGACCCCTACACCAAGGCCGACATCTTCGAGAGCGTCACGATCAATCCGTGGCGGCTGGCGGTGGGCGCGGTCTAACTTCCCTGGCAATAAAGGTTGTCATCCCGGAAACGCGAAGCGTTGTCCGGGACCCAGGTGAACCGCACCGCTTCCGCCCAGTCCCCTGGGTCCCGGACAGCCCCTCCGGGGCTTCCGGGATGACAACGGGTGGGGGAATCTTGAACGAGCCCATGTCACGAACCGACCCCGACAATCCGGCCCGCCCCGCGCCTGGGACCGTGCTGTGCCCGCTGGACGAGATCGCCTCGCCCGGCGCGCGGGGCTTTCGCTTCCGCGCCGACGACGCGGTGTTCGCCGGCTTCGTCGTCCGGCGCGGCGAGGCCGTGGTGGGCTATGTCGATAGCTGCCCGCACGCCGGCTGGCCGCTGGCCGGGCCGAACGGGCGGTTCCTGACCCGCGAGAACGACCTGATCCTCTGCGCCGGCCACGCGGCCCTGTTCCGGATCGAGGACGGGGCGATGGTGGCCGGTCCCTGCCAGGACGTCGCCCTGACGCCCTGGCCGGTGCGGATGGTGGACGGCGCCGTCGTCACCGCCTGAGCGAACGCCGGTCGCCAAACGCTGCGGCCAAGGTTAGGGTCCGCGCCACAGGGGGCGCGCCATGGACATCATTCTGCTGCAGCCGGGCGATCCGGACATCGTCTACGCCCCGGCCAATCCCAGGATCGACGGCCTGCCCGCCGCCGTGATCGGCGGCTTCGATCCCAGCCTGTGCGTCCAGCTGACCGCCTTCGGCCAGGACCTGAAGGCCCCCGCCTCCGCGACAGCGCCGCCGGCCACGACGTTCACCGTGGTCAAGCCGGTCGATATCCTGTCGGTGAAACTCTACGAGTTCTGCCTGCGGGCCAGACCCCTGGGCGAAGGTCACGACCGTCCCACCTGGTTGCATCGGGTGAGCAACGGCGCCCTGGCGCTGAGCATCGCCCTGCGCGACGCGGTGATCGCCGACATCCAGCTGCAGGGCCAGGCCGACGGCTCGACCGTCGAGCGCCTGACCCTAGCCCCCTCGGAGATGCTGTGGACCTACAACACGCCGGGCAGGGGCTCGCTGCACACCGGCTGGAGCACCCTGCAGAATCGGCCGATCGCCAGCTTCACCTGACCGTTCCTTAACCCCTTGGGCTTACGGTCCCCGCCGACGCAAACGGGGAAGCCGCGCCATGGCCGACGGGTCCAATCCGAATTTCGACGCCGCCCTGACCGACGCCGAGGACGCGCGCGGGGCCGGCGACAAGCTGCGCTCGCTGACCAAGATCAACCCGCGCTTCGCCGCCACCCTGGCCCGCACGATGCTGGCCAAGCGCGACCACGCCGTGGTCGAGGCCTTCAACGCCCACAGCGAGACGGTCGGCTACGAGTTCACCTCGGGCTGGGCCTCGAACAACATCCCGTTCGTGACCCCGCTGCTGCGCGACTTCGCGGCCAAGCGCGGCGACGCGGCCATCCGCTACCTGGAGATCGGGGCCTATGAGGGCCGCAACCTGGCCTTCATGGACTGGCTGATCCCCGGGCGCCTGGACGTGACCGTGATCGATCCCTGGTTCGACGAAGCCCTGAACCCGGAAGAGAAGTACCACGCGGTCGAGCCGCGCTTCCGCCGCAACATGGCCAAGACCGGCTTCCGGTCGATGACGGCCCACAAGGGCTTCTCGACCTACGAGCTGCCCAGGATGCTGGCCGCCGGCGAGCAGTTCGACCTGATCTATGTCGACGGCAGCCACACGGCCCTGGCCGTGCTGATCGACCTGTGCTTCTGCGCCAGCCTTCTGAGCGTGGGCGGCATGATGGTGCTGGACGACTACTGGCACGACATCAGCGAGATCGGCGGCCCGGGCGTGAAGCAGGCCACCGACCAGTTCTTCAACGCCTTCGGCCGCTATTTCGAGATCACCGCCGTATACCGCCAGGTGGCGCTGACGAAGATCGCGGAAATCCCGCGGTAGATACGATTGGGGACAGGCGCATGCGCCTGTCCCCATCCACGACCTAGACCCGCGCCTCCGCCGAGAACTCGGCCAAATCCTCGATCAGCGACTTGGCCGCCTGGGCCACCAGCGCCCCGCCCTTCTCGGGCGTGGCCTGGGCCGGGTCCGAACCCATGCGGCCGTCGGCGTAGCGGGCGCGGAAGTCCAGGGCCTCGCGGATCGGGCCGGTCGGCGCGATCTTCGGCGAATAGTCGACGGTCTTGATGGTGTCGGGATAGCCCCATTGGGTCACCGCGATCTCCGACGGCGTCGCATGGCTGCCGTGGCCGGTCGGGAACTGCTGGTTGGCCAGGCCCATCACGCCCTTCAGGTCCCACCAGTTCTTCAGCTTCAGGGCGAAGGGCGCGCGTTCCTTGCGGAAGCTGTACTCGGCGTAGATCTCCGAGAACGCCGCCTCGATCGAGGCCACGTTGCCGCCGTGGCCGTTCAGGAAATAGATCTTCTCGAAGCCGTGGGCGCCCAGCGAGCGCACCCAGTCGCCGATCGCGGCGATGAAGGTCGAGGGCCGCAGGAAGATGGTGCCCGGGAAGGCCAGGTGATGCTGGGCCATGCCGACATTGAAGGTCGGGGCCACCAGCACCGTGTCCGAAAGCTTCGAAGCCTCGTGCGAGATGATCTCCGGGCACAGCCAGTCGGTGCCCAGGAGGCCCGTGGGACCGTGCTGCTCGTTGGACCCGATCGGCACCACCACCGTCTTCGAGGTCGCCAGGTAAGCCTCGATCTCGGGCCAGGTCGAAAGGGCGAGCAGCATGGCTGGAAACTCCGCGAGAAATCCTGGGCGGCGCTGGGGAGGGCGCGCGCCTACAAACTGAGGACGGCTTTACGCCCATCCCCGGGTGAAGCCGACCCCATTCTTGCGGCCAGGAGAGACAGCCATGACGCTCAAGCTCGGCGACATCGCGCCCGACTTCACCCAGGACACCACCGAGGGCCCGATCCACTTCCACGACTGGGCCGACGGCAAGTGGGTGGTGCTGTTCTCGCACCCCAAGGACTTCACCCCGGTCTGCACCACCGAGCTGGGAACCGTGGCGCGCCTGAAGCCCGAGTTCGACAGGCGCGGCGTCAAGGTGATCGGCCTGTCGGTCGACCCGGTGGAGAACCACGCCAAGTGGGCCGCCGACATCGCCGAGACGCAAGGGACCGCCCCGAACTTCCCGATGATCGGCGACACCGACCTGAAGGTGTCCAAGCTCTACGGCATGCTGCCGGCCGACACAGCGGGCGGCTCGGACGGCCGGACCGCCGCCAACAACGCCACGGTGCGCAACGTCTTCATCATCGCGCCCGACAAGACCATCAAGCTGATCCTGGTCTATCCGATGACCACGGGCCGCAACTTCGACGAGATCCTGCGGGTCATCGACTCCATGCAGCTGACCGCCGCCCACAAGGTGGCCACGCCCGCCGACTGGAATCAGGGCCAGGACGTGATCATCGTGCCCGCCGTCAGCGACGAGGACGCCAAGAGCCTGTTCCCGGCGGGTTGGACCACCCACAAGCCCTATCTGCGGACGACCAAGCAGCCGGGGTGAGGCATGCACCCAGGCCCTCCCCCTCTGGGGGAGGCGATCGCGAAGCGATCGGTGGGGGGATAGTGCCGAGCGGCCGGATCACTCCCCCCTCCGTCGGCTTCGCCGACACCTCCCCACAGGGGGAGGACCTGAACAGGCTGAAAAACACTATTGGTCTTCTTGCTTCCGCCACACCGCCGCGCATAACTCCGCCGCAACAAGCCTAAGGGAGTAGACGGCGTGAGCGACGGACAGGTTTTTCCGGTTCCCGACGACTGGGCGGGCAAGGCCCATATCGACGCCGCCGGCTATGAGGCCGCGCTGGCGCGGATCGAGGCCGACCCCGAGGGCTATTGGCGCGACCTGGCCGGGCGGCTGGACTGGATCCAGGCCCCGACGAAGATCAAGGACGTCTCCTACGCCAAGGACGACTTCCGCATCCACTGGTACGCCGACGGCGTGCTGAACGTCAGCGCCAACTGCATCGACCGCCACCTGCCGCACCGCAAGGACGACGTGGCCCTGGTGTTCGAGGGCGACGAGCCGGGCGTTTCGTTCAAGGTCACCTACGGCGAGCTGCACGAGCAGGTCTGCCGGATGGCCAACGTGCTGAAGGCCGAGGGCGTCCAGAAGGGCGACCGGGTCACCATCTACCTGCCGATGATCCCGCTGGCGGCCGCGGCCATGCTGGCCTGCGCGCGGATCGGGGCGATCCACTCGGTGGTGTTCGGCGGCTTCTCGCCGGACTCGATCGCCGGCCGCATCCAGGACTGCGCCTCGCGGTTCGTGATCACCGCCGACGAGGGCCGTCGCGGCGGCAAGCGCGTGCCGCTGAAGGCCAATATCGACAAGGCCCTGGAGCACTGCCCCTGGGTGGGCAAGGTGCTGATGGTGCGCTGGACGGGCGCGGACGTGCCGCTGGTCCACGGCCGCGACATCGTCTGGGACGACGTCAAGGACACCGTCTCGGCCGATTGCGAGCCCGAGCCGATGAACGCCGAGGACCCGCTGTTCATCCTCTACACCTCCGGCTCGACGGGGAAGCCCAAGGGCGTGCTGCACACCACCGGCGGCTACCTGGCCTGGGCCAGCTGGACCCACGAGGTCGTGTTCGACTACCGCCGCGGAGAGGTCTTCTGGTGCACGGCCGACGTCGGCTGGGTCACCGGCCACAGCTACGTCGTCTACGGTCCGCTGGCCAACGGCGGGACCAGCCTGATCTTCGAGGGCGTGCCCAACTATCCGACCCCCGCCCGCTTCTGGGAGGTGATCGACAAGCACAAGGTCGAGATCTTCTACACCGCCCCCACGGCCCTGCGCGCCCTGATGCGCGAGGGCGACGACTGGGTGACCAGGAACGACCTTTCGTCCCTGCGCCTGCTGGGCAGCGTCGGCGAGCCGATCAATCCGGAAGCCTGGCTCTGGTACCACCGCGTGGTCGGCAAGGACCGCCTGCCGATCGTCGACACCTGGTGGCAGACCGAGACCGGCGGCATCCTCGTGTCGCCCCTGCCCGGCGCCACGGCCCTCAAGCCGGGCTCGGCCACCAAACCCCTGCCGGGCGTCAAGCTCCAGCTGGTCGACGCCGAGGGCAAGGTCCTGGAGGGGGCGACCGAGGGCAACCTGGTCATCACCGACAGCTGGCCGGGCCAGATGCGCACGGTCTACGGCGATCATGGCCGCTTCTTCGACACCTATTTCTCGGCCTATCCGGGCAAGTACTTCACCGGCGACGGCTGCCGCCGCGACGCCGACGGCTACTACTGGATCACCGGCCGGGTGGACGATGTGATCAACGTCTCGGGCCACCGCCTGGGCACGGCCGAGATCGAGAGCGCCCTGGTCGCCCACGACACCGTCGCCGAGGCGGCCGTGGTCGGCTATCCGCACGACATCAAGGGCCAGGGCGTCTACGCCTACGTCACCCTGAAGTCGGGCGTCGAGGCCACCGACCAGCTGCGCAAGGACCTGATCCTCTGGGTGCGCCAGGAGATCGGGCCGTTCGCCGCCCCGGACGTCCTGCAGTGGGCGCCGGGCCTGCCCAAGACCCGCTCGGGCAAGATCATGCGCCGCATCCTGCGCAAGATCGCCGAGAACGAGCTGGGCAGCCTGGGCGACACCTCGACCCTGGCCGACCCGTCGGTGGTCGACGATCTGGTGAAAAATAGGGCCAAGGCCTGATGCGCTAGGGCGGGAAACTCGGCTAGGCTCGGCCCATGCTTGGCCGAGCCTTCGTCGTCGCGTTCCTCGTCCTGGCGGCCCCCGCGGCCGCCATGGCGCGGGACAACAGGGCCCAGGAGCCCAACCCCGACTGGCTGCACAAGATCGAGAGCGGCGAGGTCGCGCTGGAGGCCCACACCGACCCCAGCGGCCGGGGCGGTCAGGTGCGGGCGATGATCGACATCGCCGCCCCGCCGGAGACGGTCTGGGCCGCCATCCTCGACTGCGACCGGGCCGCCCGCATGACCCCCAGCGTCAAGAGCTGCCGGGTGCTGTCGCGCGACGCCGGCGACCGGGTGGAACTGCGCGAGCACGTGGTCAAGTGGAGCTTCCTGCTGCCGGCCCTGCACTCGACCTCGCGCCTGACCCTGGAGCCCTATCGGCGGATCACGTTCCGCTGCGAGGCGGGCGACATCAAGGACTGCGAGGGCCAGTGGCTTCTGGAGCCGCGCGAGGGCGGCAAGGCCACCCGCGTGACCTATGAGAACCGGGCCACCGCGCCCTTCGGCCTGCCCAACGGCGTGACGACCATGGCCATGCGCCGCGACGTGCCCGCCGCCCTGCGGGCCCTGCGCCGCGAGAGCGTGGCGGCGGCGCGATGAGTCCAGAAGACGTGGGAGCGCCCGACGCGCCCATCCCTGACGCGCTGTGGCTGTTCGACGGCGTCTGCAACCTGTGCTCGGGCTCGGTCCGGGCGGTGCTGGCCATCGACCGCAAGGGCCTGATCCGCTTCACCCCGATCCAGTCGGCCTACGGGCGGCGGCTGGCCCTGGAGCACGGCATCGACCCGGACCAGCCGACCAGCTTCCTGTTCCTCGATCGCGGCCTGGCGCTGGAGAAGAGCGCGGCGGTGCTGGCCCTGCTGCGCCGACTGGGCTGGCCCTGGTCGTGGCTGGCGGTCGTCGGCGTCCTGCCGAGGTCCTGGCTGGACGGCGCCTACGACTGGCTGGCCGCCAACCGCTACCGGCTGATGGGCAAGCGCTCGACCTGCATGCTGCCCACGCCCGAGCAGAAGGCCCGCTTCGTGCTGGAGCCCCCTCTTCGATGAAGACGACGTCATGACCGCCGGGTCCAGACGCATCGTCCTGGTCGGCGCCAGCGGCGTCTTCGGCCGACGCCTGGCGGCGATGATCGCCCGCTGGCCGGACATCGTCCTGGTGCTGGCGGCCCGCGACCTGTCCCGGCTGGAAGCCGTGGCCGCCGACCTGGCCGCAACCAGGCCCGCCGCGAGGATCGAGCTCGCCCGCCTGGATCGCCTGGACCCCAGGGGCCTGCCGGCCCTGGCCCCGTGGGCGGTGATCGACGCCGCCGGACCGTTCCAGGGCCAGGACCACGCCTTCCCTCGCGCCGTGCTGGCGGCCCGCGCCCACTATGTCGACCTGGCCGACGCCCGCGACTTCGTGGCCGGCTTCCCGGCGGCGCTGGACGACGCGGCGCGCGCCGCCGGACGCTGGGCGATCACCGGCGCCAGCTCGACCCCGGCCCTCAGCCACGCCGCGCTGGACGTCCTGACCGCCGGCTGGACCCGGATCGACCGGGTGGAAGCCGCGATCTCACCGGGCGCGCGAGCTCCCCGAGGACTCTCGGTGGTCCGCGCCATCCTGGCCTGGGCCGGGGCGCCGGTGCGGGTGTTCGCCCAGGGGCGCTGGACCACCCGCCCCGGCTGGAGCGGCCCGCGCCGCACCGCCTTCCCGGGCCTGGGCCGACGCTGGACCAGCCTGGCTGAAACGCCCGACCTCGACCTGCTGCCCGCCCGGTTCCACGTCCGCCGCGACGCGGTCTTCCGGGCCGGGCTGGAGCTGCCCGTCCTGCACCTGGGCCTGTGGGCGCTGAGCGGGCTTCGGTGGATGGGCCTGGTCTCGACGCTCGAGCCCCTGGCCGTCCTGCTCAGCGGGGCGGCGGGCCTGGTCGCGCCGCTCGGCTCGGACCGGGGCGGCATGGTGGTCGAGGCCGAGGGACTGGACGCGGACGGCATCCATCGCCTGGCGCGCTGGGGCCTGTGGGCCGAGGCCGGCGCGGGGCCGCACACCCCGGCCGCCCCCGCGGCGGCGGTCCTGCGGGCCTTGCTCGACGGCCGCCTGGGTCAGCCCCGCGCCGCGCCCTGCGTCGGCCTGGTCGATCTCGAGGCCATCCTGCGTCCGCTGCGCGACCTGCCGATCCGCACCGGGCTGGAGCGCCAGCGCCCGGACGCGCCGGGCCTCTTCCCCCGCCTGCTGGGCGAGGCCTGGCCGGTCCTGCCCGAGGGCGTCCGCCACGCCCATGCCGGCGTCGCGCCCGTCACCCTGACCGGACAGGCCCGAGGCCGCGGCGCGCCCGGCCTGCCCGCCCTGGTCCGCCGGCTGCAGGGCATGCCGCCGGCCGGCCTGCACGCGACGACGGTGACGATCGCGCCGACGGACGGCGGCGAGCGCTGGACCCGCCGGTTCGGCGACCGCACCTTCGGCTCGGTGATCCGGCCGACCCGGGGCGATCCCTGGACCTTCGAGGAGACCGTCGCGCCCCTGACCTTCCGGTTCACCGCCGCGCCCTATCCGGGCGGCTTCTCGTGGATCTTCGACGGCTGGCGGGCGGGGCCCCTTCCCCTGCCCCGCGCCTGGGCGCCGCGCGTCCGGGCCCGGACCTTCGCGCGCGACGGCGTCTACCGCTTCCGCGTCCTGGTCGCCCATCCGTGGCTGGGCGTGATCTTCGGCTATGCCGGACGGCTTTCATGACAAGACGGTAAGCTTGGCGCCCCGGTACCGGATGCTAGGGTCGCGGCTTGCCGTTTCCGGAGCGCCGTCCCTCATGATCCGTCCCGCCGCCAAGGCCGCCCTCGTCGCGCTGGCCCTCTCGACCACCGCCCTCTCCCCGCTCGTCCATGCCCAGACCAAGCCGGCTCCGGCGGCGACGGCCGGCGTGGCCGTGCCGCCGATCGTCTACAAGCAGCGCACCCTGGCCAACGGCCTGAAGGTCTACACCTCGCGCGACGCGACCACGCCGAACGTGACGGTGCAGGTCTGGTACGGGGTGGGCAGCAAGGACGACCCCGAGGGCCGGTCCGGCTTCGCGCACCTCTTCGAACACCTGATGTTCAAGTCGACGCGCAACATGCCCAACGAGTTCTTCGACCGGCTGACCGAGGACGTGGGCGGGTTCAACAACGCCTCCACCTACGACGACTTCACCAACTATTACGAGGTCGTGCCGGCCAACCACCTGCAGCGGCTGCTGTGGGCCGAGAGCGAGCGCCTGGGTTCGCTGGTCATCGACGAGGCGGTGTTCAAGTCCGAGCGCGACGTGGTCAAGGAAGAGCTGCGCCAACGGGTGCTGGCCAATCCCTACGGCCGCTTCTTCGCCCTGAACATCACCAAGGCCTCGTTCGACAAGCACCCCTACCACCGCCCGGGCATCGGCTCGATCGAGGAGCTGGACGCGGCCACGGTCGACGACGTGCGCGCCTTCCACCAGGAATACTACCGCCCCGACAACGCCGCCCTGATCGTGGTCGGCAATTTCGACGAGGCGCAGCTGAACGCCTGGATCGACCAGTATTTCGCGCCGCTGAAGGTCCCCGCCGCGCCGATCAAACAGGTGACCGTGGTCGAGCCGGCCCGCACCGCCTCCAAGGTCGTCACCACCTACGGTCCCAACGTGCCGCTGCCGGCCGTGGCCATGACCTGGCTGGCCCCGGCCGCCGCCGATCCGGACGTCCCCGCCCTGGCGGTGCTGGACGCCGTCCTGTCGGCCGGCAAGTCGTCGCGGCTCTATGACAGCCTAGTCTACGACCAGAAGATCGCCCAGCAGATCTTCTCGTCCGCGCCCAGCAACGCCCAGCCGGGCCTGTTCTACGTCGGCGCCGTCATGGCCGGCGGCAAGACGGTCGAGCAGGGCGAGGCGTCGCTGAGCGCCCAGGTCGCCAAGCTGCGCACGACCCCGCCCACCGAGGCCGAGCTGGCCGAGGCCAAGGCCGGACTGCTGGCCGACGCCGTGCGCGGCCGCGAGACCATCGACGGCCGCGCCTTCGCGCTTGGATATGCCCTGCGCACCGAGGGCGACGCCGAGCGGGCCAACACCGACCTGGCCGCCCTGCAGGCGGTGACCGCCGCCGACGTCCAGCGCGTGGCCGCCAAGTACCTGGCCGACGACCGCAAGGTGACGGTCCGCTACCTGCCGGAATCGGCCAAGCCGGCCGGCGCGCCCGACCCGTTCCCCGCCCCGCCGAAGGTGGCCTCGGTGACCTACAGCGGGCCGGTCACCGCCCTGGCGCCGGAAGGGCAGCGCGTGGCTCCGCCCGCCCCCGGCGCGCCGGTGTCGCCGGTCCTGCCCGCGCCGGTCGAGAAGACCCTGGCCAACGGCCTGCGGGTGATCGTCGCCAAGTCCAGCGACCTGCCGCTGATCACCGCCGACCTGACCGTGCGCGGCGGCTCGGGCTCGGACCCGGCCGGCCTGGCGGGCGTCTCGGCCATGACCGCCGAGCTGCTGACCGAGGGCACCAAGACCCGCACCGCCACCCAGGTGGCCGCCGCCACCGAGGCCCTGGGCGCCAATCTGGAGGCCGGCTCGGGCTGGGAGGCCTCGTCCCTGACCCTCAGCGTCATCGCCGACAAGGCCCCGCAGGGCCTGGCGATCATGGCCGACGTCGCCCAGAACCCGACCTTCAAGGCCGACGAGCTGGAGCGCGTGAAGACCGAGGCCCTGGACGGCCTGTCGGTCAGCTACCAGCGGCCCGGGGCCGTGGCCGGCTTCGTCGTGCCCACCGTGATCTACGCCGGCTCGGGCTTCGGCCATGTGGCGGGCGGCACGCCCGACTCGCTGCCGAAGATCCAGCGCGACGCCCTGGTCAAGACCCACGCCGCCAACTGGCGCCCGGACAACGCCATCCTGGTGCTGACCGGCGACCTCACGCCCGAACAGGGCTTCGCCTTGGCGCAAGACGCGTTCGGCGGCTGGGCCAAGCCCGCCGGTCCGCCGCCGGCCCCGGTCAAGGGTCCGACCGGCTACACGGCCAAGAACGTCATCATCGACCTGCCCGGCACGGGCCAGGCCGCGGTCACGGTGACCAAGCCGGCCATCCTGCGCGCCGACCCCCGCTACTACGCCGGCCTGGTGGCCAACGGCGTGCTGGGCGGCGGCTACTCGTCGCGCCTGAACCAGGAGATCCGCATCAAGCGCGGCCTGTCGTACGGCGCCGGCTCCAGCCTGTCGCCGCGCGCGGCCATCGGCGGCTTCTCGGCCAGCGTCCAGACCAAGAACGAGTCCGCCGCCCAGGTGGTGGGGCTGGTCAAGGGCGAGCTGACCCGCCTGGCCGCCGAACCGGCCTCGAGCGCCGAGCTGGCGGCCCGCAAGTCGGTGCTGGTGGGCGACTTCGGCCGCGACCTGGGCACCTCGGGCGGCCTGGCCGACATCCTGGGCAACCTGGCGATCTACGGCGTGCCGCTGAACGAGATCCAGGCCTATACGGGCAAGGTCGAGGCGGTCAGCGCCGCCGACGTCCAGGCCTTCTCCAAGGCCGTGCTCGACCCGGCCCAGGCCAGCGTGATCGTGGTCGGCGACGCCAAGACCATGGGCGCCGACGTCAGGACGGCCCTGCCCGGCGCCGTGCAGATCCCGATCGACCAGCTGGACCTGGACAGCCCGACGCTGAAGAAGGCTCCGACGCCGAAGAAGGCAAAGTAGCCCCTAAGCCCGGTGGGGACACGCCAAGGGCATGTCCCCACCGGGCGGCTCGGGCTATGGAGGCTTCGGGGGGCAACGCGTTCGGAGCACCAGATGAGCGACCACACCAGCATCCCCGAACCAACCGACCAGATGGCCTCGCCGTCGTACCGGCTGGCGGCGCTGGACCAGGACTTCCTGCTGGGCGAATCCATGCGGGGCGTGCGGTTCCTGCTGGAGTTCGCCAAGGCCGACGAGGCGCTCAAGGCCTGGGGCGTGCGCTCGACCATCGTGGTGTTCGGCAGCGCCCGAGTGCGCGAGGACGGGCCCGGAAGCCAGGCCCGCTGGTACGCCGAGGCCCGGCGCTTCGGCCGCATCGCCTCCGAGCGCGGCGGGGCCATCCACGCCAGCGACGGGGTGCACGACAACGTCATCGCCACGGGCGGCGGCCCCGGCGTGATGGAGGCGGCCAACCGCGGGGCCTTCGACGCCGGCGCCCCCTCGGTGGGCTTCAACATCACCCTGCCGCACGAGCAGCGGCCCAATCCCTACGCCACGCCGGACCTGTCGTTCCGCTTCCACTACTTCGCCATGCGCAAGATGCACCTGGCGATGCGGGCCAACGCCCTGGTGGTGTTCCCCGGCGGCTTCGGCACCTTCGACGAGCTGTTCGAAATCCTGACCCTGCGCCAGACCGACAAGGCGCCGCGCATCCCCATCGTGCTGTTCGACGAGGCCTACTGGCGCTCGGTGGTCAATTTCGACGCCCTGGTCGAGCACGGCATGATCAACGCCGCCGACCTGGAGCTCTTCCGCTTCGCCGAGAGCGCCGAGACGGTGTGGTCCAGCCTGCTGGCCTGCGGCCTCAAGCCCGGCGAGTCCATCGAGCTGGAGCCCGAACAGGCGCCCGTGGCCGAGCCGGCCGTTTCGTGACCGAGGTCCCCAAGACGGGAATCCCATGACAGACATCGACGTCGCCATCATCGGGGCCGGCGCCGCCGGCCTGTCCGCCGCCCGGACCCTGGCGGCCGCGCCGCTGAACGTGGCGGTGCTGGAGGCCCAGGACCGCATCGGCGGCCGCGCCCACACCGTGCCCCTGGCCGGCCTGCGCCTGGACCTGGGCTGCGAGTGGCTGCACTCGGCCGACCGCAACCCCCTGGTCGCGCCGATCGCCGCCTCGGGCCTGACCATCGACAAGACCCCGCCGCCCTGGGCCAGCCCCCAGGCCACGCCCACCCTGACCGCCGAGGAGCGCCAGGCCTACGGCGCGGCCTTCGCGGCGTTCGACGAACGGGTGGAGGTCGCGGCCCGGGAACCGGCGGACCGGCCGGCCTCGGACCTGCTGGAGCCCGGCGCCCCCTGGAACCCGCTGCTGAACGCCTTCAGCAGCTACTACAACGGCGAGGCGTTCGACCTGGTCTCGGTCAAGGACTACGCCGCCTACGACGACAGCGAGGTCAACTGGCGGGTGGTCGAGGGCTATGGGACCGGCATCACCGGCCTGGCGCCCCAGGGCGTGCGCATCCTCGACGGCTGCCCGGTGTCGCTGCTGCGCCACGACGGCCCGCGCCTGAGGCTGGAGACGCCCAAGGGCGTGGTCCAGGCCCGGGCGGCCGTCATCTGCGTCCCCACGGCCGTCCTGGCGGCCGGAGGCCTGCGCATCCTGCCCGAGCTTCCCGCCAAGCTGGCCGCCGCCGAGGGCCTGCCGCTGGGCGTGGCCGACAAGGTGTTCCTGAAGTTGGACGAGCCCGAGGCCTTCGCGGCCGAGTCCATGGTCTATGGCGCGCCCGACCGTACGGCGACGGGCGCCTATCACCTGCGCCCGCTGGGGCGGCCGATCATCGAGGCCTTCTTCGGCGGGGCCCACGCCCGCGCCCTCGAGGCCGAAGGCCCGGGCGCGTCGGCCGCCTTCGCCATCGAGGAACTGGTCGGCGTCTACGGCTCGGGCCTGCGAAGCCGGGTGTCGGTGCTGGCCAAGACCGCCTGGGCGTCCGATCCCTGGGCCGGCGGCTCCTACTCCCACGCCCTGCCCGGCCGGTCCGGCGAGCGCGCCGTCCTGGCCGCGCCGGTGGACGGGCGGCTGTTCTTCGCCGGCGAGGCGTGCTCGCCCCATGCGTTCTCGACGGCCCACGGGGCGTGGGAGACGGGTGAACGGGCGGCGCGGGAGGTGCTGGCGGCGTTGGGGGTCTAAAACCCGAACCTCCGCTCATCCCGGCGAATGCCGGGGCCCAGATCCCATAGCGATGTGGCGAGTTGGAAGAACTCAGCGCTTATGGCGTCAGCCTCAAAGCCATTCCATCCGGGTCCCGGCATTCGCCGGGATGAGCGGATCAAAGGGTCTAGCCCTTCTTCGCCAGCAAATCCCGGATCTCGGTCAGCAGCTTCTCCTCCGGCGTCGGCGCCGGCGGCGCTTCGGGCGCGGGGTCGCCGGCTTCGGCGCGGCGGATCTGGTTGACCAGCTTGACCAGCAGGAACACCACCAGCGCCACGATCAGGAACTGGATCACGGTGTTGATGAAGGCGCCGTACTGGATCGCCACCAGCTCGACCGTCTCGGTCGCCGGGTTCTCGGGCCTGAGCACCCACTGCAGCTTCGAGAAGTCCAGTCCGCCGGTCGCCAGGCCGATGGGGGGCATGATCACGCCGTCGACCAGGCTCTTGACGATCGAGTTGAAGGCCGCGCCGATGATCACGCCGACGGCCAGATCGATGACGTTGCCGCGCGCGATGAATTCGCGGAATTCCTTGACGATGCTCATGCCGAACCTCTTCCGACTGGGGGTCGGAAGAGCTGAACGCGTTCGCCTCCGGGGGTCAAGCGCCCGGGGATCGGCTCGTGGGGGTCTATTCGTCGGCGTTCAGGCGGCCGCGCAGTTCCTTGCCGCTCTTGAAGAACGGCACATGCTTGGCGCGCACGTCGACGGTCTCGCCGGTGCGGGGGTTGCGGCCGGCGCGGGCCGGGCGCGAGCGCACCGAAAGGGCGCCGAAGCCCCGGAGCTCCACGCGGCCCCCTTCTTCCAGCGCACCGATCATGCGTTCGAGAATGACGCCGACGACGCGCTCGACATCCTTCTGGGTCAGGTGCGGATTCTCGTTCGCGAGCCTGGCGATGAGTTCGGACTTGATCATCGATATCCCCGACGCGCCAAAGCAGCCCTAGGGGGAGAGGGCCCGACGCGCGTGCGACCTTTGCCCAAGCAAGCCTGAGTCTTCAAGGGGAAAGCTTGCCTAACGCGGGCTTTTGAGTCGGGCAGGCGACAGGCCACGGCGACCTCAAAGCCCCTTCGGCGCCCGGACGATCTTGGCTTCCGACGCCGCCTTGCGCAGCTGCCGGTTGGTCTCCTCGGCCGCGGCGAACGGGATTTCCCGGACCTGGCTGGAGGTCGTCCGCTCGAACCGGGCCACACCGCCGGACAGCACGCTGGTCTGGACGCTGCGGGCTCCGCCGATCGTCTCGTCGCTGTTAGGGCCCTTGACGCTGAACCCCGCGCCGGCGCGCGGCACGACGATCTCGGTCACCGTCCGCGAGAAGGTCGGATAGGCCACGGCGTAGGGCGCCTCGCTGTTCGGCCCCGGCTCGCGGCGAGGCAGGGCCTTGGCCTGGCCGTCGCCCGTGCCCGGGATCTGGAACTCGCGCACGCCCAGGTCGTCGTTGAGGCGCCAGTCCAGGGTGGCGTCGCCCGTGAGGGTCAGGGTCATGGTCCCGTCGTCGGCGCGAGCCCAGTCGACGGTCTTGAACTCGATCCAGCTGAGGCCCGAGGACAGGCCCTGCTTGAGGGCGCGCTCGACGTCGGGGCGGCTGGCGGCCTCGGTCACCCGCGCCATCGACCGCGCGGCGTCGCCGCGGACGATCATGGTCATCGTGGTGGGGGCCGGCGCGTCGAGGCCGGCCGAGGCGTCGATGCGCAAGGTCAGATCGCTGTCCGGCGCGGTCAGCGGCGGCTGCTCGATCTCGACCAGGCCGGTCCCGCTCGCCTGGATGGGCAAGCCCCAACGATAGCCGGGCGGGCGCAGGGTCGAAAGGCCGCCGCGGTCTCCCGTGCGGGTGCCGTCCAGCCAGTAGACCGCGCCGTCGATGCGGGCCCGCACCAGGACGTGGTTGAACTGGGCGGCGCTGGGCGTGCGCTGGTCCAGGCCGTCGCCGCCGCCCGTCGACACCAGCACCGGCTCGGCCGGGACGCCCAGCTCGCGCAGCAGGGCCAAGAGCAGGGCGGTCTTGGCCTTGCAGTCGCCGAAGCGCCGCGACCAGGTCAGGTCGGCCGGGGTGGGGCGATAGCCGCCGTCGCCCATGCCCAGGAACAGGTAGCGGGTCTTGTCCTCGACCAGTTGCAGGGCCGCAAAGGCCCTGACCTTGGGGTCCTGGCTGGCGGCGGCGATCGCGGCCGCCTCGGCCTTGAGGGGCGAGTCGGCCGACAGGGTCGAGGCCTCGGCGAACAGCGGCGCCATGCGGGCCGAGATCTCGTCCCAGCTGCGGAAGGTCGAGGCCTCCAGCTGGCCCACGCGCAGGAACCGCGTCGGCGCGCCGACCGGCGGCTTGGGCGCGGTGGCGTTGGCGACGTCGACCAGCAGCTCGTGGGTCTTGCCGGCGGCCAGGAGCCTGGGTTCGGGGAAGGCGGGCATCACCTTCCAGGCCATGGGAACGCCGTCGGGCCAGATCAGCCGCACGCGATAGCGCGAGGCCACGCCCGACCACGCCATGCGCTCGGAATCGTTGCTGGCGCCGCCGAACAGCGGCTCGCTGTGCTTGAGGCTGTAGGACCAGTCGACGACGTCGCCGACCTGCAGGTCGTTGAGCTGGATGCTGGCGGTCATCCGTCCGTCCAGCATGGCCCGCTCCATGTTCTTCTCGCGCCGCAGGACCAGCACGTCCTTGCCGCCCTTGAGCAGGTCGATCGTCTGGCCGTTCCGCACGATGGACAGGCCGTGCAGGGTCAGGGTTTCGCGGTCGGGATCCCAGGTCATGGACCGCGAGCCTGACGACGCCAGGCCCTCGGGCTTGGTGATCCGCACGACCCGGCGGTTGTAGTAGGTGATCCCCTGGGCGTCGGCGAAGGCCTGGTTGTCGTCCAGCAGGGTCTGGATGGCCGGCGGCGGGGTCTCGTCCGGCGCGGCGGGGATCGGGGCCGGCTGCACCCACTTGGCCGGCGGGGCGTAGATCGGCTTGTCGTCCGCCAGGGCCGAGCCCGCGCCGAACAGACCCCAGGCGAGGATCGCGGCCGCGGCCGCCAAGGATTTCAGCACGACGACGCCCCCAAAGCCACGCGGCGCGTACGCGCGCACCACAACCTTAAGCCGTCGCAGCAAGCTTGCGGGCAAAAGAAAACGGCGGCCGGATCGCTCCGGCCGCCGTCTCTAAGCTCTAGTCTTCGCAGGTAAGCGAAGCTTAGTCCTTGGTGGCCCGCTCGCGCAGGGCCGCGCCCAGGATGTCGCCCAGCGAAGCGCCGGAGTCCGACGAGCCGAACTGCTCGATGGCTTCCTTCTCTTCGGCCATTTCCAGCGACTTGATCGACATCGAGACGCGGCGAGCCGCCTTGTCGATGTTGGTGATCTGAGCGTCGACGCGGTCACCCACGGCGAAGCGCTCGGGGCGCTGTTCCTGACGGTCGCGCGACAGGTCCGACTTGCGGATGAACGCGGTCATCTGGGCGTCGTCCTCGCCGAAGCGCACTTCGATGCCGCCGGTCGTGACTTCGGTCACGGTGACGGTCACGGTCTGGCCCTTGCGGTAGGTGTCGCCCGACATCGGATCGCCGCCCAGCTGCTTGATGCCCAGCGAGATGCGTTCCTTCTCGACGTCGACGTCCAGGACCTTGGCCTTGACGATGTCGCCCTTCTTGTAGCGGGCCATGGCTTCTTCGCCCGACGCGCTCCAGTCGATGTCCGACAGGTGCACCATGCCGTCGATGTCGTTGTCGAGGCCGATGAACAGACCGAATTCGGTCGCGTTCTTGACTTCGCCTTCGACGGTCGAGCCGACCGGGTGGGTTTCCAGGAAGGAATCCCACGGGTTGGCCAGGGCCTGCTTCAGGCCCAGCGAAACGCGGCGCTTGGACGGATCGACGTCCAGCACGACCACGTCGACTTCCTGCGAGGTCGAGACGATCTTGCCGGGGTGGACGTTCTTCTTGGTCCAGGACATTTCCGAGACGTGCACCAGGCCTTCAACGCCGGCTTCCAGCTCCACGAAGGCGCCGTAGTCGGTGATGTTGGTGATGCGGCCCGTGAACTTGGCGCCGACCGGGTACTTGGCTTCAACGCCGTCCCACGGATCCGACTGCAGCTGCTTCATGCCGAGGCTGATGCGCTGGGTGTCCGGGTTGATCTTGACGATCTGGACCTTCACGGTGTCGCCCACGGCGAGCACTTGGCTCGGGTGGTTGACGCGCTTCCAGCTCATGTCGGTGACGTGCAGCAGGCCGTCGATGCCGCCCAGGTCGACGAACGCACCGTAGTCGGTGATGTTCTTGACGACGCCTTCGCGGATTTCACCCTCTTGCAGCTGCGACACCAGTTCGGTGCGCTGCTCGGCGCGGGCTTCTTCCAGGATGGCGCGACGCGAGACGACGATGTTGCCGCGCGGACGGTCCATCTTGAGGATGGCGAAGGGCTGTTCCTTGCCCATGAGCGGGCCGACGTCGCGCACCGGGCGGATGTCGACTTGCGAGCCGGGCAGGAAGGCCGAGGCGCCGCCCAGGTCGACGGTGAAGCCGCCCTTGACGCGGCCGACGATGGCGCCGAGCACGGGCTCGTTCTTGGCGTAGACGCCTTCCAGACGGGTCCAGGCTTCTTCGCGCTTGGCCTTTTCGCGGCTGATGACCGCTTCGCCCAGGGCGTTTTCGAGGCGTTCCAGGAAGACTTCGACGGTGTCGCCGACCTTCACGGTGGCCTTGCCGGTCTCGTCGACGCCGAATTCCTTCAGCTGGACGCGGCCTTCGGTCTTCAGACCGACGTCGATGATCGCGAAGTCCTTCTCGATCCCAACGACCTTGCCCTTGACGACGGTGCCTTCAGCGAAGTCGCGGCCGCCCATGGAGTCGTTGAGGAGCGCTTCGAAATCGTCGCGCGTGGGGTTGAAGCTCATATCGTCAGCCATGCTGATCTTTGGTCTCTAGGTTGTGGGAAGCCCTGCGGTGAGCGCCGTCGGATGACGGTTCTCGGGATTCCGGGTTGTGAGATTTTTCGGATGCGAACCACCGCGTCCTGAGCGGCGGCGAGGCGGGCGGTGGATTAGCCCTTGGGGTTTCCCCACCGGGCGCGCGCCGTCTCGACGATGCGGCGGGCCGCATCGAAGGCCTGGGATATAGTCATTTCCGACGTATCAAGCAAGACGGCGTCGGGAGCCTGCGTCATCGGCGCGCTGGCCCGGCCGCCGTCGCGCTCGTCGCGCTTCCGGATATCGGCCAGGATCTCGTCGAAGGTCACGGCCTCGCCCTGGCCGACCAGCTGCTTCCAGCGGCGGTCGGCGCGGACCTCGGGGCTGGCGGTGACGAACAGCTTGGCCGGGGCCTCGGGGGCGATGACCGTGCCGATGTCGCGGCCGTCGATGACGCTGCCGGGCTCGCGCAGGGCGAAGTCGCGCTGCAGGTCGAACAGGGCCTTGCGCACGCCGGGATGCACGGCCACCCGGCTGGCGGCCTCGCCGGCGTGGCGGGTGCGAACCGCCGGGTTCTCCAGCTCGGCCAGGTCCAGGCCCCGCGCGGCGGCCTCGGCCGCGACAGCGTCGTCCAGGTCACCGTGGGCGTCCAGCAGACGCACGCCCACGGCGCGGTAGAGCAGGCCGGTGTCCAGCATCGGATAGCCGTAGAGCTCGGCCAGGCGCGAGGCGACCGTGCCCTTGCCCGAGGCGGCGGGACCGTCGACGGCGATGACGAAAGCCATCGCCCTAGGCCTCGGCGATCGAGCCGCCCAGGCCGCGCATCAGCTCGGCGAAACCGGGGAAGCTGGTGGCGATCATGCCGGGCTCGTCGATCTCGACGGGTTCCTGCGCGGCCATGCCCAGGATCAGGTGGCTCATGGCGATGCGGTGATCGCCGTGGGTGATCACCTTGCCGCCGCCGCGCACCGGATGGTTGGCGCGGGCCGTGCCGATGACGGTCATGCCCTCGGGCTCTTCCTCGACCGTGACGCCGCAGGCCTTCAGGCCGGCCGCCGTCAGGGCGATGCGGTCGCTTTCCTTGACGCGCATCTCGCCGATGCCGCGCATGACGGTCGAACCCTCGGCGAAGGCCGCGGCCACCGCCAGGATCGGATATTCGTCGATCATCGCCGGCGCGCGCTCGGGCGGCACCACGACGCCCTTCATGTCCGGGGAGTAGCGGGCGGTGATGTCGCCGACCTGCTCGCCGCTGGACTCGCGGACGTTCGCGATCACCAGGTCCGCGCCCATCTCCTGCAGCGTCGTGAACAGGCCCGTGCGCAGCTCGTTGAGCATCACGCCCTCGACCGTCACTTCCGAGCCGGGGACGATCAGGCCGGCCACCAGCGGGAAGGCCGCCGACGACGGGTCGCCCGGCACGGCCACGTGGGTTCCGGTCAGCTTCTGGCCGGCGGGCAGGCGGATGTGGCGCGCACCGTCGCGATCCTCGACGATCACCTCGGCCCCGAAGGCCCGCAGCATGCGCTCGGTGTGGTCGCGGGTGGCCTCCGGCTCGATCACCTCGACCCCGCCCTCGGCGTGCAGGCCGGCCAGCAGCACGGCCGACTTCACCTGGGCCGAGGCCATCGGCAGCTTGTAGGACAGCCCGCGCAGGTTGCCGCCCTTCAGGGTCAGCGGCAGGCGGCCCTTGTCGCGGCCCAGCCAGGTGGCGCCCATGCGGGCCAGCGGGTCCAGGACCCGGCCCATCGGCCGGCCGCGCAGGGAATTGTCGCCGGTGAAGGTGGCGCACAGCGGGAACCCCGCCGCCGCGCCCATGATCAGGCGCACGCCGGTGCCGGCGTTGCCGCAGTCGACCACGTCCGACGGCTCGACGAAGCCGCCCTGGCCCTCGATCCGCCAGCGACCCACGCCCTCCTGCTCGACCCGCGCGCCGAAGTGACGCATGGCCTGGGCGGTCGCCAGGACGTCGGCGCCCTCCAGCAGACCCTCGACCGTGGTGGTGCCCGACGCCAGGGCGCCCAGGATCATCGAACGGTGCGAAATCGACTTGTCACCGGGGGCCCGAACGGTTCCACGCAAGGCTCCGCCGGGCGTGCTCTTCAGTCCAGCCGTCGTCATGCCGAAACCGGCTCCTTGGTCATGGTGGTTTTCGCGAGGGGTTTGCTTTTGACAGCGGCCCCTCGTCATGGCAAGTGACCGGCCGCTTTTCCCATCTGGATCAAAGGGTCGCCGCCTTGGCCAATCCCGAATTGGGCGCAAAACAGATTTGCCCCAACTGCCAATCGAAGTTCTACGATCTGAACCGCCGCCCGGCCGTGTGCCCCAAATGCGGCGAGACGTTCGATCCTGAAGAGGCCCTGAAGTCGCGCCGCGTGCGCGCCCGCGCCGTCACGCCGGACTACGACGCCGACGACGAGAAGGAAGTCGTCGCGCCGAAGGAGGTCGACGGCTACGAGGACGAGGTCGATGAGACCCCGGAAATCGACGAGGCCGCCGAGGAAGTCGTCGAGACCGACGACGACGACAGCGATCCCACCGTCGCGCCGGCTCCGGGCGGCGACGACCTGGGCGTCGACTTCTCGGAAGACGAGGATCTCGCCGAGGACGAAGCCGACGACGTTCCGTTCCTCGAGGACGAAGACGACGAAGACGTCCTCGACGACGAAATCGAAGGTCTGCCGGGCGCGGACGACGACGACTGAGGTCGTCCGCCCTCTTCGGAAAATTGATCGAACAACGGTCCGAAAAATTTTCCGAAAAAAGTTCGCCGGGAGGGTTGATCCAAAAATCCTCCCGGCATAGGTTCCGCGCCTCTTCGGGGGCCACCCACTCGGAACCGCCGGAGAAACTGAGGAATACCAACGCTTCCCGCCGGGAAAACTTGGGAAAACCTTGGGGCTATAGCTCAGCTGGTAGAGCGCTTGAATGGCATTCAAGAGGTCAGCGGTTCGACTCCGCTTAGCTCCACCAAAGCGGCCGCTTCCCTAAAGGGAGCGGCCGTTTCCATGTCCGGCGCCCGGTTCGGCGGCGAAATCGCGGACGCAACCTCCACGGTAAAAAACGACGTCGCCCTGCATCGGTTTGCCGGTCAGAGTGCTTCCGTGTTCGGAGGCCTGTTCATGCGACCTATCAAACCGTTTTCCCGTCCCGCCCTCGCCGGCCCTCTCGTTTGCGCCGCGGCCCTGCTGCTGGCGACCCCGGCCCTGGCCCAGACCGAGCCGTCCAAGGTCCAGCAGATCGGAGAGGACGCCTCGAAGGTGGCCGCCTCGCCGCTCAAGGACGTGGGCGTGATCAAGGACAAGATCCCGCAGGTGCTGATCGACGCCCGCAAGGACGCCTACGCCCTGCCCTCGCCGCTCAGCTGCAAGACGATCTTCGACGCGGTCGACGCCCTGGACGCCGAACTGCAGCCCGACCTCGACGCCGAATCCACCAAGCTCAAGACCGGCATGTCGGCGACCGAGATCGGCGAGACGGTGGTCCATGGCCTCACCCCGCTGCGTTCCTGGGTCCGCAAGCTGAGCGGGGCCGAGAAGAACGCCAACGAGGTCCAGGCGGCGATCCTGGCCGGCTCGATCCGGCGCGGCTACCTGAAGGGCGTGGGCCTGCAGATGCACTGCAAGCCGCCGGCGGCCCCGCTGGGCGTGACCCTGCCGGCGGCGGCGAAGCCCGCGGCCAAGCCGAAGAAGCGCTGAGCATTTTTATCCGCTCATCCCGGCGAATGCCGGGACCCAGATGGAATGGCTTTGAGGCGGGTTCCTCGAACGGTGAGCCCTTCCAATCAGTCACACCGCTATTGGATCTGGGTCCCGGCATTCGCCGGGATGAGCGGATTTAGGCGTTCACCCGCCCCACAGCCTCAACGCTTCCTCGGCCACCACGTCCGGATATTCCTCCGGCCAGAACAGCTTGGCCTTGGGCAGGCGGCGCACGCCCTTGGCGTTCGGCAGGATCGCGGCCAGGTAGTCGGGGCTGCGCTTGTCGAAGATGTCGTCGGCCATGCCCCAGACGATGCGGGTCGGGACCGCGCACCGCCGCAGGGACGCCTCGATCCCCGCCAGGGGATTGGGGTCCAGCCCCAGGGTGTAGGCGTTGACCAGGGCCTTGCTGGCCGCCGTGGCGACCAGCGGGCCGAAATACATGGCGATCGCCGCGTCGGTGGGCTGGCTGGGGTCGGAGAAGCACATGCCGCCGAAGCCTTCCGGCGAACGCGCCAACTTGGGGTCCTTGAACCACGGAACCAGCCACTGATCGGGATAGGTCCCCTCCCGCGCCAGGGCCAGCACCGGCTGCAGGGCCGGCGGCGGGCTGTCGGGCTCGACGTCGCAATTGGTCAGCAGCAGGGTGCGGACCCGTTGCGGGAAGCGGGTGACGAAGATCTGGGCCACCGCCCCGCCGCTGTCGTTGGCCACCAGGTCGACCGTGGCGATCTTCAGGGCGTCGAGGAAGGCCGCCAGCATGTCGGCCTGGTCGGATGGCGCCACGCCCTGGCCCGGGGCCACGCGGGTGAAGCCCAGGCCCAGGGAGTCCGGCGCGATGCAGCGGCGATGCGGCGACAGGCGATCGAAGGCGCCCCGCCATTGGAAGCCGTTCAGCGGGAAGCCGTGCAGGAACAGGGCGACCGGCCCGGCCCCGCGCTCGACATAGGCGATATCGCCGAACTTTGTGGGCAGGCGGCGGCGGTCGGCGTTCCAGGCGCGGGCGGCCTTGGCGTCGTCCTCGGCGCGGGGCGGGGCGCCTTCGGCCCAGGCCGCGCCGGCGTCGGCGCCGGCTGCGGCCAAGGTCGCCAGGCCCGTCGCGGCGGTCAGGAACTGTCGTCTTTGCATGGTCCGATCCTTTGGGCGGGAGCGCGGCGGCTCCGGTTCGCCGAAGGACTAGGAGCGCCGGATCACCGGCTCCATGACCTGGCAGGTTATGGCGATCATGCCCCGGCCGGTTAGAGTGAGGTTATGAACACCATGACCTCGCCCCCGCCCCGCTCCGCCCCCGCCGGGAACGAACACCCGCTGGGCGACCTGCTGCGCCAGTGGCGCGCCGCCCGGCGGATGAGCCAGATGGATCTGGCGCTGGAGGCCGGGATCTCGACCCGCCACCTCAGCTATGTGGAAACCGGCAAGGCCCGGCCCAGCCGCGAGCTGGTCGCCCTGCTGGCCGGGGCGCTGGACATGCCCATGCGCGACCGCAACGCCCTGCTGGTGGTGGCCGGCTACGCGCCCGGCTATCGCGAGACCCCGCTGTCGGACCCGCAGATGGCGCTGATGCGCCGGGCCATCGACTGCATCCTGGCCCAGCACGAGCCCTATCCCGCCTTCGTGGTGAACCGGCACTGGGACGTGCTGATGACCAGTCAGGGCCTGCTGCGGGTGTTCGGCTGGCTGCGCGACGGAGCCCAGCCGCACGGCAACATCATGCGCCAGGTCTTCGACCCGGCCGACATGCGGCCCTTCGTCGAGAACTGGGAGGAGGTGGCGGGCGACCTGATCGGCCACCTGCATCACGAGGCGGCCACCGACAAGACGTCCCGCGCCCTGCTGGACGAGGTGCTGGCCTATCCCGACGTGCCGGCCCGCTGGGAGCACCGCGAACTGGGGGCCACGCCCCTGCCGCTGATGACCGTCACCTTCCGCAAGGGCGACCGCCGCCTGACCTTCTTCTCGACCCTGACCACCTTCGGCACCTCGCGCGACATCACGCTGGAAGAGCTGCGGATCGAGTGCATGTACCCGGCCGACGACGAGACGGCGGCCTTCTGCCGAAGCCTGGCGGAAAAGGACGCCTAGGCCCCGATACAACCTCTGGCGCCGAACTTGCTGCGTTCGCCCCGACAGGAGGACGAGCGATGGACATCAGCGTCACCGGCGGGGCGACCGCCGACCTGCGGGCCTTCCTGCGCGAAAACCGGGTCTCGCTCCCGAAAGCCTACGATATCGCCGGCGGGGCTATGCAGCTCGCGGTCAAGGACCAGGTGTTCAAGGCGTTCGACGCCGACCAGGACGGCAAGGTCTCGGCGGACGAGATCGCCAAGCTCGGCAATAACGGCCAGGACAAGCTTGCCGACAAGCAGGCCCTGGTCTCGGCGTTCGACCGCAACGGCGACGGCGCCCTGGACGTCGGCGAGTTCGGCGCGTCCAGGCTGCTGGACCGCGAGAACCTGCAGACCCTGCTGGGCGTCCAGGACGAGAAGGGCGTCGCGGGCTGGCTGGTCTCGCGCGCGGACGCCGACGGCGACGGCGCGCTGTCCCTCGACGAATACGCCGCCATCGCCTCGACCAGGGTCGGCTCCGGCCGGATCGGCGCGGACGGCAAGGCGGTCTGGGACCCGGTCGAGAAGGTCAACGCCGACAGGTTCGGCTGGACCGACGCCGACAAGGACGGGCGGCTGTCCGTCGACGAGCTGGCGGCCAAGCTCGCCGCGGCGCCGGAAATCCGCCGGATCGGCGACTCCGGCCAGGCCGTCGGCGTCCTGAGCGCGGCGGCCGACGGCGATGGCGACGGCGGCGTGTCGGCCGGGGAACTGGCGGCGGCGGCCAAGGCCCAGGACCTCGACACGGGGTCCGTCGACGACCTGATGCGATCGGCCGATCGCGACGGCGACGCGAAGCTGTCCGTCGACGAACTGCGCGCGGCTGTCCAGGCGCAGCCGCGGCTCTTCAAGCTGGGCGCGGCCGACGACCCCGGAGCGCCGACGGCCGGTGAGATCCTGCTGGCCCGCCTGCTGCGGTCGACCATGGACAGCCTCAGCGACCGCACGGCCTCCGAACTGGGCGGCGCCCTGAACCGGACGGCCTAGGCCCCGCGCGCCACGAACCAGCCGTTGCGGAAGCCCTGATCGGCCTTGCCGTAGGTGAAGACCTCGCCTTCGGGCGTGGTGAAGCGGCCGCCGGCGGCGGCCAGGATGGCGTGGCCGGCGGCGGTGTCCCATTCCATGGTCGGCCCGTGGCGCGGATAGATGTCGGCCGCGCCCTCGGCGATGCGGACCAGCTTGATCGAGCTGTCCATCGGGGCGCGCAGCGAGAAGCCGTACTGGGCCGCCAGCTCGGCCGCCCGCTCCTCCTTCATGGTGTGGCTGACCAGGGCCAGGGCCTGGCCCTCGGGCCACGGCCGGGCCTGGACCCGGGTCTCGGCGCCGCCAGGAGCCTCGCGCTTGAGCACGCCCTGCGCCGAAGTGAACCAGACCTCGCCGGTGGCCGGGGCGCAGATCGCGCCGGCCACCGGAACACCGTGGTCGATCAGGCCGATATTGACCGTGAAGTTGGGATCGCCGCGCACGAAGGCCTTGGTGCCGTCGACCGGATCGACCAGGAAGAAGCGCGGGCCGACGGACTCGGGCGTGCCGAACTCGCTGGCGTGCTCCTCCGAGATCGCGGTGATGTCCGGGAAACGCTCGGCCAGCCGGGCCAGGATCAGCCGCTCGCCGGCCTTGTCGGCCTCGGTCACCGGGCTCTCGTCGGCCTTGCGGACCACGTCCAGCTCGGTGCGCCAGAACGGCAGTATGACCTCCGCCGCCGCCTCGACGATCGTCGCCAGGTCGCGGCCGTAGTCGGCCAGGTTGGTGTAGCTCATTCAGCTTCCCCGAGGGTCGTCGCCGACAAAGACCAGGGTGACGCGCGTCGCGTCGATGGTGTGCTTGCCGGCGTCTTCGAAATTGACGGTCACGCGATGGCCGATCACCGACTGCACCTGGCCCAGGCCCCAGTCGGGGCGGTCCGGATGGCGCACGAGGACGCCGGGTTCGATGAAGGGATCCATGACGGGCCCCTGATAGGCCGCCGAACCCCGGTAAACCAGCCCCCGTTTCGTCCGGCGGCGTTTGCCAAACCGCCAAATCACGCCAAAGATCGCGCCATGACCGACGCCGCCGCCCCTGCCGCTCCCGCTGACGCTCCCGAGCTGAACGTCAACGGCCCCGACTTCGCCGCCCTGGTGGCCGCGCGCCTCTGTCACGACTTCATCAGCCCGGCCAGCGCCATCGTCTCGGGCCTGGACCTGCTGGAAGACCCCTCGGCCCAGGACATGCGCGAGGACGCCATGAGCCTGATCTCGTCCAGCGCCCGCAAGCTGGCCGATCTGCTGCAGTTCACGCGGGTGGCGTTCGGCGCCTCCGCCTCGGCCGAGAACTTCGACTCCCGCGAGCTGGAGAAGCTGGCCCAGGGCGTGTTCGCCCATGTGCGCCCGACGCTGGAGTGGGCGATCCCGCCGTCGACCATGAACAAGGCCAGCGCCCGCGCCATCCTCAACATCGCCCAGATCGCCGCCAGCGCCCTGCCGGCCGGCGGCAAGGCGACGCTGCGGGCCGTGGTCACGGGCGACCGGGTGGCGATCACCGCCGACGCCGCCGGCCCGCGCGCCCGCCTTCGTCCCGAAATCCTGGCCGGCCTGAAGGGCGAGCCTCTGGCCGAGGGCCTGGGCGGCCCCTGGGTGCAGGCGGCCTATCTGAACGCCCTGGTCCGGGCGGCCGGAGGCCAGATCGGCGTCGAGCTGGGCGAGGACCAGGTCACCCTGGCCGCCTGGGTCCCCGCCTGATCTTTTTCTGGCGATAATCCCCTCGGAACGGCCCCGCCGTCACCGCTCCTTAACACCCTCGGCGGCAAGCTGGGGGGATTGGAGTGGAGCGTGCCGTGAAGACCTGTCTCGTCGTCGACGACAGCCGGGTGATCCGCAAAGTCGCCCGGCGCGTCCTGGAAGACATAGGCTTCGAGATCGCCGAGGCCGCGGATGGCTTGGAAGCCCTGGCCTGGTGCCGGGCCGCGATGCCTGACGCCGTGCTCCTGGACTGGAACATGCCGGTGATGAACGGGATCGAGTTCCTGCGCCATCTGCGCCAGGAGCCGGGCGGACAGGGTCCGACCGTGGTCTTCTGCACCGTCGAGAACAAGATCGAGGCCATCCGCGAGGCGCTGGACGCCGGCGCGGACGAATACATCATGAAACCGTTCGACGGCGACATCATCGCGGCGAAATTCGCCGAGGCGGGCCTGCTGTGACGCCCGAGGACATGGACCTGCTGTCCGCCCTGGCCCGCCAGCGCGCCGGCCTGCGGATCGAGAGCGACAAGGCCTATCTGGTCGAGAGCCGGCTCAACCCCCTGGCGCGCCGCGAAGGCTTCGAGTCGATCGACGCGATTGTCGCCGCCCTGCGCGCCCACCGCGAGGAGCGGCTGATCTGGGCGGTCGTCGAGGCCCTGACCTTGAACGAGACCGCCTTCTTCCGCGACCGCGAGGTCTTCGCCCAGCTGCGCGACGAGCTGCTGCCGACCCTGTCCAAGCTGGTGCGCAAGCGGCCGATCCGGATCTGGAGCGCCGCCTGCTCGACCGGCCAGGAGGTCTATTCCCTGGCCATGACCGCCGAGGAGGCTCGCGACCTGGCGCCCGGCGCCCGGTTCGAGTTCTTCGGCTCCGACCTGTCCGACCGCTGCCTGGAGAAGGCCCAGAGCGGCCTCTACACCCAGTTCGAGGTGCAGCGCGGCCTGCCGATCCGGCTGCTGGTCAAGCACTTCGAGAACCAGGACGAGATGTGGGCGATCAGCCCGCGCATCCGCCAGGCCGTGCGCTGGCGGCGGATTAACCTGCTGGCCGACCTGTCCTCGATGGGCAAGTTCGACGTCATCCTGCTGCGCAACGTCCTGCCCGGCCTGGACCCCAGCCTGCACGGCCGGGTGATCGAGAGCCTGGCCGCGCGGCTCGAGGACGACGGCGTGCTGCTGGTCGGCAGCGGCGAGTCCCTGGAGGGCGTCACCGGCGCCGTGCGGGCCATCGCCGGACGCGCCGGCCTGTTCACCCGCGCCGCGGCCTGATCGTCAGGCCCGGGCCGTCCCCAGCTTGGCGCCGCGATCGCGCCAGAACGCCAGCGCCTGATCCCAGACCGTCGCCGGCGCGCGCTCGGGCAGCGCCTTGACCAGCTTGCGATAGAGGGTCTGGACCGGCCCCGGCGCGGTCAGGGCCGCGGAGAGGTCCAACGTCTCGATCATCGCCACGGCTTCCTTGCGGTAGTCGACGGCCAGCTTGCCGGCGTGCGGTGCGGGCGTGCGGCAGTCGCCGAAGTCGAGCTTCACCCCCGTCAGCACCTCGATCGCCGTGGACATGGTGCGGGCGTATTGCGGATCGGCGCCCAGGCGGTCGACGTCGATCACCAGGTCGGCGCGCGGCAGGGCCGCCACATAGGACAGCACGTAGACGGCCAGGAAGGCGGCGAACGAGGTCCGGGCGGGCGCGCGTTTCAGTCGCTTGCGCACGGCCGCGATCCGCTCGAACAGGTCGCCCTTGCCCGCCGTCAGGCCCAGCCGCCTGGCCCCGGCCTCGCCGCCGGCCGTCTCGGACAGGATCACGTACTGGCACAGCTCGAAATAGGTGGGGCGGGGCCGCTTGCGCAGCGAATAGAACGACCGCCACTGCTGCACGGGATCGCGGATCAGCACGATGTGGGTGCCGCCGAACCGCCGCCGCAGCCAGCCGATCCGGCCCAGGGTGCGGCAGCAGGCCAGCACCGGCGTGCGCTCCTCGCGCCGCGCGGCCTCGATCAGGGTCTCGACATAGGCGGCCTGGCCGGGGTCCTCCTGATCGACGGGCAGGAAATAGTCGTCCAGGGCCAGGCGCGTCTCGAACCCGGGGACGCCGCCCTCGGGTCCCAGCAGGTCCTGGAATTCCTGCAGATAGGGCAGGCCGTCGGTGGGGTGGCGCAGGCCGCTGGTCTCCGGCCGCTCCCGGGCGATGCGCTCGGGCGTCAGGGTCGCCAGCTGCTCGTGCCAGGGCTCGTAGAAGGCCATCACCTCGGGAACGGCGCGGAAACGGCGCCAGACATAGGTGCTGGAGCATCGCCAGCCGCTGTGGACGAAGATCGGCGCTGAGGACGGACGCGGCAAATCGGAGCTCTCACCCGTGGAAAGAACCTCCAAGGTGAAGCCTCGGCTTGGCTGGCGGATATCGATCCAGGCTGGATTTGGACGAGATTTGTAACCGGTGCGCCACGGCTGAGATCGATTGTAACGAAGCCCCGCCGACCGTTTCCGGATCGTCTTCAAATTGCATTTCTGTAATAAAATCTAAAGTAGAATAACCCGGGCGGCGGGCGCGAAAAAGCCCGCCGATCCTGGGGACCGACGGGCTTGATCCCGAAGCCGGCGGAACCGGCTCCTAGACCTCGAATTCGGGACTACTTGGCGTCCTTGGCGGTGTCGCTGACGGCCTGGCCGGCCGACGAGACGTCCTTGCCGGCGCCTTCGACGGTGTTGCAGGCGGCGACGGTGAGGCTGGCGGCGATCGCGGCCAGAACGATGAGCTTGCGCATGGGTCTTCTCCGGTGATCGCCCCAATTGGGCGTCTGAGGTGTTGCCCCACTTGAACGTTGGCGGCCCAGCTAGGTTCCGGCCGTCGCGGGCTCGGCCGACGGGGCTTCGGGCGTTGGGAACACAAGGCGCACCAGCAATCCGCCGGCGGCCGAGGTCTCGAACAGCAGCTTGCCGCGCAACTGGCGGGCGAAGGCCGTCATCAGGGTTCGACCCACCCCCTCGACCGGCCCCTTGGGCGCGCCGGGACCGTCGTCGCCGATGGCCAGCTCGGCCTCTTCCCCGCGCACGAAGAAGTCGACCGTCAGGGTGCCGCCCCGCTCGGCCAGGGCGTGCTTCTGGGCGTTGGTGATGGCCTCGACCGCGAACAGGGCCAGGGGCGCCAGCCGGTCGGGGTCGATGACCAGGGGGTCGGCGTGGACCTCGGTGCGGATCGGACCGCCGGTCGACATGTCGCCGGCCAGCAGCAGGGCCGTCAGCTCCTCCAGGAACGGGCGCAGGTCCACCCGCTTGAGGTCGGGCCCCTGGTAGAGCGCCCGGTAGATCTGGGCCAGGGCGGTGATGCGCTGGCGGGTGTCGTTCAGGGCCGTGCGGGCGGCGGGGTCGGTCAGGGCCCGCTGCTGCATGTTCAGCAGGCTGGAGATGATCTGGAGGTTGTTCTTCACCCGGTGATGGATCTCGCGCATCAGCGCGTCCTTCTCGCCCAGGCTGTCGCGCAGCGAGGCGTCGCGGGCGACGATGCCGGCGGCCATGTCGTCGAGGGTGGCGGCCAGCTCGCGGATCTCGGGCGGCGCGCGCTCGGCCTGCAGGGGGCGCACGGTGAAGCGGCCGCGGGCGTAGATGGCCGCGACCCGGCGCAGATAGACGATCCAGCGGATCACCGCCTGCTCGGTGGCGTAGAGCACGGCCGCCAGGGCCAGGACGAACGCCAGCAGCGGGGCCAGCAGGCGCAGCATCGGGTTCAGCCAGGCCCAGGAGGCGATTCCCGGGGCCTTGGCCGACAGGATGACGAACACCTCCTGGCCGACCAGGGGCGCGGCCGAGAAGTCGCGCGGCCGGCCGTCGGCGTCGCGGCCGGACCACAGGGCCGAGCCGCTCTTCACGGCCTGCTCCCGCCAGGCCATGGTCGGCGTGCCGAACGCCCGCCGGTTGGTGGCGGCGAAGACATGGCCCTCGGAATCGGCCAGGGCCACCTCGGCCCCGCCCGGCAGGTAGCGGTTGGCGGTCTCGGGCTGGATCGTCGACAGGGTCAGGACGGCGGACATGGCGCCGTCGAAGCGGCCGTCGCGCGTCTCGGCCCGCACCGCCGTCAGCACGGCGGGCTCGTCCGCGTAGTCGACGCCGGGGATGCTGGCCACGACCATGTGCGATCCGGCGGCCAGGCGCTGGAACCAGCGGCGGCTGGCGCGGGTGGGATCGGGCGGCGTGGTGCCGGCGGCGCAGGACACCCGGCCGTAGGCGTCGAACCGGATCAGGTTGGCGTAGCCCGGCAGGCGCTCCTTCACCGTGTCCAGCCGCTGGGCGCATTCCAGCCCGACCGAGCCCGGCCCCAGGGTCTGGAGCAGGACACCGGCGGCCTCAATGCGGGCCCGGGCGATGGCGGCGCTGCGCCCGGCCGCCAGCTCCAGGCTCTGGCGACGCGAGTCGGCCTCGGCCTTGAAGGCGAACACCGATTGCAGGACGCCCAGGATCAGGACGGGCAAGAGCGCGAGGAACAGCGCGCCGGCCAGTCGGACCCGAATGGACCCGACCGCCCCGGCCCCTCGCCCGAGAAGAGACTTCACCGCAGGGTGCTCAGTCTCTCCGCGTCGGCCAGGATGGCGTACATGGCGTCGCCGGCGGCGGCGCCGTCGCGGTCATAGGCGCCGGCCTCGAGAATGGCCTGCAGGGCGCGCCGCGCGCGGCTGACCCGGCTCTTCACCGTGCCCACGGCGCAGCCGCAGATCTCGGCCGCCTCCTCGTAGGCGAAGCCGCCGGCCCCGACCAGGATCAGAGCTTCCCGCTGTTCGGGCGGCAGCATGGCCAGGCTGAGCCGCAGCTCGTCCAGCGCCACCGGCGCCTCGGGATCGTCGACCGCCACCAGGGTGCGTTCGGCGGCTTCCTGGTCGAGCTGGCTCTGGCGCCAGGAGCGGCGCTTCTCGGAATAGAACTGGTTGCGCAGGATCATGAAGGTCCACGCCTTCATGTTGGTGCCCAGCTGGAAGCTGGCGCGGGCGTCCCAGGCCTTCATCATGGCGTCCTGCGCCAGATCGTCGGCGGCGGTGGGATCGCCCGTCAGGGTCCTGGCGAAGGCCCGCAGATGCGGGATGAGCGTGACGAGCTCCTTCTTGAAGGTCCCGTCGCGGGCCGGGTCGAAAGGCGAGCGGCCGACTTGCGCTTCGCTCATGCTCACCGCTCTCCCGAAGGCGTCTCGGCCTTGCGCAGGATGTCCAGAAACTCGTCGGGGACCGGCTCGTTCACCACCTCGTCGAACATCTGACGAAGCTTGACGCCGATAGCCTGCTGACGGAGCCGCGCTTCGTCCAGCGCGGCCGCCCCTTTGCGGTGATCTTCCATGGGTACGTGTTCGATCATGTCCTCGACGCCGACAAGACGCGGCGCCCGCCCCCTTTGGCCGAATGAGTGTACGCCGGATGACAACGTCGGATTCCGTATGGGGTTCCACAAGCTTGAGCATATGATGGCAAAATTCTTCGGACTTCGGAACCTGTCATGGAACCGGGGCCTGGGGGTTGCGTTTATGTTCGGATGGCCGAACGGCGTAGCTTTACCGCACCCCCGGCTTTTTTGTACCCGAAGACACTCACACGGGAGGGGTCATGAGTCTTCTTGCCCGGCTGGCGCCGCACCTGCCTTACGTTCGTCGCTACGCGCGCGCCCTGACCGGCGATCAGACGACCGGCGACCACTATGTCCGCGTCGCGCTCGAGGCCCTGGCGGCCGGCGAGCGGTCGCTGGACGCCAACCTGTCGCCGCGCGTCGCCCTGTATCGCGTCTTCCACGCCATCTGGCTGTCCTCGGGCGCCCAGCTGGAAGCGCGGCGCGACGACCAGTCCAACGCCGCCGACGACGCCTCGCAGCGCCTGATGCGGATCGCCCCGCGGTCCCGCCAGGCGTTCCTGCTGACCGCCCTGGAAGGCTTCACCCCGACCGAGGCCTCGCAGATTCTCGACTGCGACTTCGCCGAGGTCGAGCGCCTGATCGCCGAGGCCCAGAGCGAGATCGACGCCGAACTGGCCACCGAAGTCCTGATCATCGAGGACGAACCGGTGATCGCGGCCGACATCGAGGCCCTGGTCCGCGAACTGGGCCATGACGTGATCGACATTGCCGCCACCCGCGGCGAGGCGGTCGACGCCGTGTCCCGCCGCACGCCCGGCCTGGTGCTGGCCGACATCCAGCTGGCCGACGGCTCGTCGGGAATCGACGCGGTCAAGGACATCCTGGCCCGCCTGGACGTGCCGGTGATCTTCATCACCGCCTTCCCCGAGCGCCTGCTGACCGGCGAGCGTCCGGAACCGACCTTCCTGATCACCAAGCCCTTCCAGCCGGAAACGGTGAAGGCGGCGATCGGCCAGGCGCTGTTCTTCCATCCGCGCCGGACCCAGAAGGCCGCCTGATCCACGTCAGGTTCCGAAACGATCAAGGCCCCGGTGCGAACCGGGGCCTTTTTCGTGCGCGCTAGTCGTTGGACGCGGAGGGGATCAGCCGGCCGGCGTCTGCTTCACCGGCGCCTGCTCGGTCGAATACTGCTGGGCTTCGCCCTGGGTCGTGGCGCCCTTGGTGTGTTCGACCGACGCCAGGTCGCCCGAGCGCAGGCCCCAGGCGCCGAACAGCGCCGCGGCGGCCAGGACGGTCGAGATGACCAGCACCCAGAAGACATGCTTGCCCCAGCGGCCCTGGCGGGCCCGGGTGGCGTTGACGGCGGGATGAGGGTGTTCGAGGTCTGCGGGCATTGAGGGCCTCCTTAGCGGGCGGCGGAATAGGTCCCGACGTCCGGCGCCGCCGGTCCGCTGGGAGCGAGGTTGTCGTTGAAGCGCTGGAGAAGCGCCGCCGAGGCCGCCACCGCGGCGATCACCGCCAGGGCCGCCACGCGGTTGCGCCGGACCTTCTGCTTGCGCGTCAGCGTGCTTTCGAAGGCCAGTCCACCGTGTTCGGTCTGATAGGTGCGGATCACGACGTAGCTCCCCAGAGCGAGGCCGGGCGGCCTCCTGGAAAATCAACGTCCCGTCCCTGGCGACGTTCCCTTCGGCCCTTGCCGGAAGGGGTTCGCGGGCCCCTGAAAAAATAATCGCGGGAAAGGCGAAAAAAGTTTCGATCGGCGGGAACCCGGTCGGGGGAGCCACGTTTTCGATTTGCGGAGGCGGCGACGCCCCCCCGACTTGAGGCTGGTGAAAGCCAGCCTGTCGCCTCCGCACCCCCTCTTTGCCCTTCGGGCGGACCCTTTCGGATCCGCCTTTTTTGATGCCCTCAAGCGCCCGAAGAGGGGTCGCCGCGACGATTACAGCTTGCCGTCGAGATCGAACCGGATGTCGGCGCGTCGCCGCAGGGGACGGGCCTCGCCGTCGCTGGTGGTGGCGCCGGCGTCTCCAGCCGCGCCGACGTCGAACTCCACGTTCCCGTAGCCCATCTTCGCCAGGGCCCGCGTCACGATGTCGGCCCGCTGCTTGGACACCGCCAGGCTGGCGTCCGGCGAGCCCACGGCGTCGGCCAGGCCGATCACCCGCACCGAAGCCACCTTGCAGCCCGTGGCCAGGGCGTCGGCTCCCTTGAGCACCGAGCGCGCCTCGTTGGTCAGCTTGGCCGACTTGCTCTCGAAATAGATCTGGACCGAGAAGTCCTCGCAGCTCGGCGCCGTCTGCACGATCTGGGACCTCGACTTGGGCCACGGGCTTTTGCTCGCGCATCCCGTCGCCAGGACCCCCAGCACCGCCACGCCGACAATCGCCAATCCGACTTTCTTCATCGTTTGCCCTCTCTGACGTCACGGCGCGCAAAAGGCGGCCGACACGAGTCGACCGCCTTCTGAAGATTTCAGGCCGGGCCCGACTTAACGGGGGCTGCCGTCTTCCCAGTAGTAACGACCGCTGCGCGAGTCATAGTAGTAATACCGTCCGGCACGCTCGTCATAGTACTGACGGCGATTGACGTTCGTGGCGCCGCAGCCGCCGTCCTCGCGGCAGCCCTTCACGGCGCCGACCGTGCCGCCGATCGCCGCGCCGACCAAGGCGCCGGTGCTGGCGCTACCGCCGCCGACATTGTTGCCGACCACCGCGCCCGCCAGGGCGCCCAGGCCCGCGCCGGCCGCGGCGTTGCGTTCGGTGTTTCCCGTGGCGGTGCAAGCGCTGGCCAGCACGCCGACGCCCAAGAGGGCGATCAAAGTCTTGTTCATCGTGGCTCTCCGTTCGAGCTTGTCCCAAGCAGGCAAACGACCTCGCCACGACAACGGTTCCGGGAACCGCGCTCAAGCGCCGCCGTTTCCTTCGGGCCTCCCCGCGCACGGCCGCGCCTTCTGGAATTTCGCATGCGTGTGGAAGTCGTCACCAACATCGCCTCCGGTTCGGTGGGCAAGGACGCCCCGGCCCAGGCCGAGGCCATCCTGGCCGAGCACGGGGTCACGGGGCGGGTCCACGCCCCCAGCGAAGGCGAGCTGACCGCCTGCCTGCGCGACGCCCTCGACGCCAAGCCCGACGCCCTGCTGGTGGTCGCCGGCGACGGCACCGCCCGGGCCGCGGCCGAGATGGCGGGCCCCGAAGGTCCCCTGGTCGCGCCCCTGCCCGGCGGCACCATGAACATGCTGCCCCACGCCCTGTACGGCGCCGTGCCCTGGCAGCAGGCGATGGCCGACTGCCTGAAGGGCGGTCACGAACGGATGATCTCGGGCGGCGAGATCAACGGCCGCCTCTTCTTCGTCGCCGCTATCCTGGGCAGTCCCGCCCTGTGGGCCGACGCCCGCGAGGCGGCGCGGGCCGGACGGGCCGACCTGGCCCTGCTGCGGGCCCGGCGGGCCCTGCGCCGCGCCTTTTCCAGCCGCCTGCGCTACGTCCTGGACGGCCGCCCCAAGGGCAAGACCGAAGCCCTGAGCTTGATGACGCCGCTGGTGTCGACCGATCTGAATTCCGAAGACCAGGCCCTGGAAGCGGCCGCCCTGGACCCCGCCGGCGCCCTCGACATCTTCCGCCTGGGGGTCAACACGGTGACCGGCAACTGGCGCAACGACCCGTCGGTGATCGTCGGCCGCTGCCGGATCGGCAAGGTCTGGGCCGGCGGGCGGATCCCGGCCATCCTGGACGGCGAGCCCGCGCGGCTGGACGACACCGTCAGCATCCGCTTCCGACCCAAGGCCTTCCGCGCCTTGGTCCCCACGCCCACGGCGACCGCAAAATGACCCCGCTGAAGCTGGTCCAGGTCTCCGACATCCACTTCGGGGGCGAGCACAAGGCCGCCGTCGAGGCGGCCGTCGCGCGCATCCACGCCGAGCGCCCCGACCTGGTGATCGCCGCCGGCGACCTGACCAAGGACGGCAAGGTCGAGGAGTTCGACGCAGCCCTGGCCTGGCTGAACCGCCTGCCGCAGCCGCGCCTGGTCTCGCCCGGCAATCACGACGTCCCGTTCGCCGGCCCGCGCGAGATCCTGACCCGGCTGGTCGCCCCCTGGCGGCGCTACGAGGACCGGTTCGGCGCGCGGATGAACAGCGACTGGGACGATCCGCGCGCCACGGTGGTCACGCTCAACTCGGCCCGCGCCTTCCAGCTGCGGGCCAACTGGTCCAAGGGCGCGGTGTCGCGCCGCCAGGTCCGCGAGGTCTGCGCCGACCTGAAGGGCGCCGCGCCGGGGGCCCTGAAGATCGTGGTCTGCCACCATCCGCTGATCGAGATGATCGGCGGCCCCATGACCGCCAAGGTGCACGGCGGCACCGCCGCCGCCCAGACCTTCGCCCAGGCGGGCGTCGACCTGGTCCTGACCGGCCATATCCACGCGCCGTTCGTGCATCCCTATCCGTTCTCGGACGGCTGCACCCAGGCGGTCGGCTCGGGCACCCTGTCGGTGCGCGAGCGCGGCGTGCCGCCCGGCTTCAACGTGATCGAGGTCAACGACGTCGACATCCGCATCACCGCCCTGGCCTTCGAGCGCACCGAGTTCGTGACCTTCCGAACCTGGTCCGTGCCGCGCCGCTGCGTCCCCAAGCCCCCAGACGAAAACGGCGCGACCGAGGTCGCGCCGCTCAAGGTCTGAGATCCGGTACCGCTTAGGCGGGGTAGGTCCAGACGGCGCCCTGGCCCTTGGCCGCGGCGAACTGGGCGTCGGCGAACGCCCAGTTGGGCAGGACGTCGAACCAGGCTTCCAGGAAGCCCTTCCGGTTGTTCTGGTGGTCCAGATAGTAGGCGTGCTCCCAGACGTCGCAGACCAGCAGCGGGGTGATGCCGTCCTTGGTCAGGGTGTCGTCGGCGTCGTGGGTCGAGATCACCACCAGCTTGCCGCCTTGCACGGCCAGCCAGACCCAGCCCGAACCGAAGTGGCCAATGCCCTCGGCGACGAACTTCTCCTTCAGGCCGGCCAGGTCGCCGAAGGCCTCGGCGATGGCCGCCGACAGCTCGGCGCCCGGACCGGCCTTGTCGGCGCTCATGCATTCCCAGAAGAACTGGTGGTTCCAGATCTGGGCGGCGTTGTTGAACACCTTGCCGGGGCTGGCCTCGCGGATCACCGCTTCCAGCGGGCGCGTGTCGCCTTCCGGCAGCAGGCCGTTGAGCGCGTTCACATAGGCCGCGTGGTGCTTGTCATGGTGGAAATGAAGCGTGTTGGCCGAGATGGTCGGCTCCAGGGCTTCATAGGCGTAGGGGAGGTCGGGGAGTTTGAACATGATCGCTCCAGGGCAAAACGCCCCCGGAAGATGGGCGGGGAGGCCCAGAAAACCAGAGGCGGGAAAAGCTCGTCTTGTCGAAAGTCGCCTGGACCCGCCTCAGCGCGGGGGCGGCTTCTGGGAATCCAGCAACGCCTTGGCGACGATCGCGGCCAGGGCCGGATTGCGGAAGGCGATGATCCCGGCCGCCAGGCCGGCGCCGACGGTCAGGATCGGACGCTCCTTGACCATCTCGATGGCCTTCTCGGCGAAGGCCAGGGCGTCCGGCGCGGGAGCCGGCTTGGACCGTTCCTCGGCCTTGAGGGCCGCGATCAGGCCGGCGATCCCGACGATGGCCGCGGCCACCGCGGCGACCACCGCCGCCGCCCCGGCCGAGCCGAGATGGGGCGCCAGCACCGCGAACAGCGCGAAGGCGGCGGAGACCACGCTCACAGCAGCGGCCGCGGCGATCGCCGCGGCCGCTGCCAGGGTCGTCAGAGTCTTCCCGAAGATCACTTGTCGCGGCCGCTACGGTTTCCGGCCAGCAGCAGGCCCAGCAGAACGCCGACGCCCAGGCCGGCCAGGGTGGCGGTGATCGGGCGCTCGCGAACGCGCTCGCTGACATAGCGGCTGGCTTCGTCGACCGACTGGCCGGCGGTGTCGGTGTAGGTGCGGGTCTGGGCGCGCAGGGTCTCGAGGCCCTGGGTCAGCGACGCTTCGATGCGCTTGGCGGCGTCGGACAGGTTGGCCTTGGCCGAGGCGGCGGCCTCGCTGAGATTGGCGCGGGCGGCGCTGGCGGCTTCGCCGAAGCTGCGCTCGGCGTGATCGAAGGCCGCGCCGGCGTTCGACGAGGCCTTGCTTGCTTCATTCAGGGCGGGGTTCAGGCTGTTGTCGGGCATGAGGATCTCCGGTTCGCGGCTCGGGCTTGTGGGGGGCGGGCAGCGCGAAGCTGCGCCCGCACAACGCAAAGCCGAGGCGACAAGTTCCATTGTAGCGCCAAGGTTGGAGCTTCACCACAGGCGATCTTCGACGCGATCGGGGAGCTTGGCCTTTATCGATCTCGCGCCCTGCGCGAACCCGGTCTATGTTCGAATCATGGACGATGCGGGCGGAACGCTGGCAGATGATCAGGAGGCGCGGCGGCTGCGCGCCCTCGACGCCCTTCGCGCCTTCGACGGCGACCCGGCCGACCCCCGCTTCGATCGGATCGTCCGCCTGGCCTCGCGCCTGTTCGCCGCCCCCCGCGCCGCCATCCGCCTGATCGGCAAGGACCGGGTCTTCCTGAAGGCCAAGGTCGGCTTCGACCATGTCGAGGAGCCGCGCCCCGCCGGCCTGTCCGACCGGCTGCGCGAGAGCGGCGTGGTCTCCAGCCACGACCTCGCCGACGACCCCGACCAGCCCCTGCGCCCCTGGTGCGCCGACAGCCGCTTCTTCGCCTGCGCGCCGCTGAAGACGGCGTCGGGCGAGATCGTCGGCCTGCTCACCGTCGAGGACCCCGCCCCGCGCGACGCCGTCGACCCCGGCCTCGCCGACGCCCTGGCCGACCTGGCCGCCCTGGCGATGGAAGAGCTGCTGCACGACGCGGAGACGGCGCGCAACGTCGCCGAACGCGCGCTCGACAGCGAACGCATCGCCCTGGCCCTGCACGCCGCCAACCTGGGCGAGTTCGTGTGGGACATCGTGGCCGACACCGTCCGGGTCAGCGCGCGCATGGCCGGCATCACCGAGCTTCCCGAGGGCGTGACCCCCGCCGAGGGCGGCGACGCCCTGTACGGCTTCGTGCACCCCGACGAACGCGACGAGATCCGCGAGGAGGTCGAGTCCCAGCTGCGGACCCAGGGGCGTTACGAGGTCGAGTTCCGGCGCGTGTCGTCCGACCCGAACCGGGTGATCTGGAATCGGGTGGCCGGCCTGCTGGTCAAGGACGCGGCCGGCAAGCCGCTGCGTCTGATCGGGGTGGTCCAGGACGTCACCGCCCGCCGCGACGCCGACGAGCAGCGCGAGAACCTGCTCACCGAGCTGGACCACCGCATCAAGAACATCCTGGCCGCCGTGCAGTCGGTGGCCGGCCAGTCGGCCCGCAAGGCCTCGTCGCTGGACGGCTTCCTCAAGGCCTTCAACGGCCGGCTCAAGGCGATGAGCTCGGCCCACGACCTGCTCAGCGCCGCCCGCTGGCGCGGCGCCACCCTGGCCCGGATCGCCGCGGCCGAACTGGGGGGCCTGGCCCCCAACCAGACCCGCTGGGACGGGCCGGAACTGTTCCTGACGCCCCGCGCCGCGGCGGCCCTGTCGCTGACCCTGCACGAGCTGGCGGTGAACGCCGTGAAGTACGGCTCGCTGTCGGTCGAGAGCGGCCGGGTCGAGGTGGTCTGGCGCGCGGCCCCGGGGGGCGGCTTCAATCTGGAATGGCTGGAGACCGGCGGGCCGATGACCACGCCGCCCGAGGTCCGCGGCTTCGGCATGACCCTGATCGAGGACGTGGTCGGGCGCGAGCTCGGCGGCCAGGCGACCGTCGAATACAAGCGCAGCGGCGTCACCGCCCGCATCCATGCCGCCGCCGACGCCCTGGTCGACGAACCCGAGCCCGACGCGCCGAACCCCCTCGACCCCGCGCCCGACGAACGCATCGTCGAGACCGTGGGCGGCGGCGACGACAGCTTCAAGGCCGGCGACATCGCGGGGCTGCGGGTGCTGATCGTCGAGGACTCGCTGCTGCTGGCCATGGAGCTGGAGGCGGGGCTGGAGGACTCCGGCGTCGAGGTGGTGGGCTGCGCCGCCGAACTGCCCGAGGCGCTGCAGATGCTGGAGCTGTCGTTCGACGCCGCCGTGCTGGACGCCGACCTCAACGGCCAGTCCGTGGCCCCGGTCGCCGAGGTGCTGCGCCGCGAGGGCCGGCCGTTCGTGTTCGCCACCGGCTACGCCGACAAGGCCGCCCCGATGGGCTTCGACGCCCCGATCGTGAGGAAGCCCTACAACGTCCACCAGATCGCCCGGGCGCTGGCCTCGGTGACGGGGCGGTAGAAGCACGACCGGGGACATGCGCTCGCGCGTGTCCCCAAGTTTCGCACCCGATTGTCTGGGGACACGCCCAAGGGCATGTCCCCGGCCCGTCACCCCGGCAACCCCTCGAACATCTCCAGCCCCTCCGGGACCACCGCCCAGTCCGGCCGTCCCTTGACGAAGATCGCCACCGTCGGGCGGAACGCGGTCGGGTCGTCCAGCGAGCCGGCGTAGATCGTGTGGGAGTCCGTCTCGCCGACCGGACCGCCGAACACCAGGCTGGCGCACACCGGACAGGTGTTGCGCACGGCGGGGGTTCCGCGCGCCGACTCGCTGGTGAAGATCCGCGTCGGGCCGCTGAAGGTCAGGTCCTGGGCCGCGAAGGCCATGAACGGGATGAAACCCGAGCCCGAGGCCTTGCGGCAGTCGGCGCAGTAGCAGTGGCCCATGTACAGCGGCGCGCCCCGCGCCTCGTAGCGCAGGGCCCCGCACAGGCAGCCCCCGGTGTGCAGCGGCGCGGTCATCTCAGATCACTCCCTTGGTGCGCAGCCCGGCGATCGCCTCGTCCGACAGGCCGGCCACGTCGCGCAGCACCGCGTCCGTGTGCTGACCCAGGGCCGGCCCCGGCCAGCGGACCCCGCCGGGGGTCTCCGACAGCCTGGGGAAGGCGTTCTGCATCTTCACCGTGCCGAACACCGGGTGGGCGACCTCGACGATCGATTCGCGGGCGGCGAACTGTGGATCCTTCAGCATGTCGGGCGCGCGATAGACCCGGCCGACGGCCAGGCCGGCGTCCTCCAGCAGGGGCAGCAGGTGCTCGATGTCGTGCTCGACGGTCCAACCGCCGATCGTGGCGTCCAGCTGGGTCTGGTTGACGCCCCGGGCGGCGTGGTCGCGATAGCGCTCGTCGGTCGCCAGCTCGGGCCGGCCCATGGCGTCGCACAGGCGCTTGAACAGGGTGTCCTGGTTGGCGCCGATCAGGATCAGCTCGCCGCTGCGGGTGGGATAGACGTTGGACGGGGCGATGCCGGGCAGGATCGCGCCGGACCGTTCGCGGACATAGCCCGACAGGTCGTATTCGGTGATCAGGTTCTCCATCACCGTCAGCACGCTCTCGTAGATCGCCGCGTCGACCACCTGGCCCCGGCCGGTGCGCTGGCGGGCGTGCAGGGCCATCATCACGCCGAGGGCGGCGTTCAGCCCCGCCAGGCTGTCGCCGATGGAGATGCCCGCCCGGGCCGGCGGCCGGTCGGCCTCGCCGGTGATGTGCCGCAGGCCGCCCATGGCCTCGCCGATCAGGGCGTAGCCGGCGCGGTGCGAATAGGGCCCGGTCTGGCCGAAGCCCGAGACCCGGGCCATCACCAGGCCGGGATTGGTCTTGGCCAGGTCCGCGTAGCCCATGCCCCACTTCTCCAGCGTGCCGGGGCGGAAGTTCTCGACCACCACGTCGGCCGTGTCGATCAGGGCGCGGGCCACCTCGCGGCCTTCCGGGGCGCGCAGGTCCAGGGTGACCGAGGTCTTGTTGCGGCCGATCACGGGCCACCAGGGCGAATGGCCCTTGGGCTTGGTGCGGCCCCACTGGCGCATCGGGTCGCCGGCCTTGGGGTCCTCCAGCTTGATCACCTCGGCGCCGAAATCGCCCAGCACCTGGCCGCAGAAGGGCCCCGCGATCAGCGATCCCATCTCGACGACCCGCAAGCCGTTCAGCGGCGCTTCGGCCATGCCCACACTCCCCTTTTCCGCCCCGCGGGCGCTCACGGAACCATCACGGCGACGTGAAGTTTTCTATGCCTCGGCGCAAGCGCGGCGCCTCCGGACACTCAACGTTCTAGAAAAACGCGCAGGGAAAGAAAGCCATGACCCGTAAGCTTCTCATCGTCGGCGCCGCCATCGCGGCCCTCAGCGTCGCGGCCTGCAACCAGAAACCCGACGAGACCAAGGGCGCCGCCACCCCGGCCGAACAGGCCGCGACCCCGGACGCCAACCCGTCGGCCACCGTCCCGACCCCGTCGGACGAGACCAAGGCCGACGTGTTCGTCGCCAAGGCCGCCGCCAGCGACATGTTCGAGATCGAAGCCGCCAAGCTGGCCGCCAAGCGCTCGACCAACGCCGAGGTCAAGGCCTTCGCCGCCAAGATGGAAAAGGCCCACACCAAGACCACCGAGGACCTGAAGGCCGCCATCGCCGCCTCGGGCGCCGCCATCACGCCGCCGACCGCCCTGCCCGAAGACCTGCAGGGCAAGCTCGACGACCTGACCAAGGCCGACGACAAGGACTTCGACAAGAAGTACGCCGACAGCCAGGTCGACGCCCACCAGGCGGCCCTGAACCTGCTTCAGCGCTACGCCCAGGACGGCGACACCGCCGCCATCAAGGCCTTCGCCGCCGCCACGGCCCCGGCCGTGCAGGAGCACCTGAACATGGCCGAAGGCCTGAAGAAGGGCTTCGTGAACTAACGAAAGGAGCGCGCGAAAGCGCGCTCCGTCCCTCTACGGGATAGCGTAGGCGACCGTCGCCCTGGCGGCGGCTCGCTCGCGCGATTCCGACCAGATCAGCACGTCGACCGTGGCGATGCGCCGGCCCAGCTTGAGCAGGGTCCCCTCGGCGTAGAGGTCGCCCGGCTTGGCCCCGCGCAGGAAGTGGATGGTCAGGGACGAGGTCACGGCCATGGCCACCTCGCCGATATGGGCCAGGATCACCGCATAGGCCGCCGAGTCGGCCATGCCCATCTGGGTCGGCCCCGAGATCAGCCCGCCCGGCCGCAGGGCCCGGCTGGCGAAGGCCTGGCGCATCAGCACCCGCCCCGGCTCGGCCTCCAGGACCACCGGAAGATAAGGCCCGGCCTCCGGGAAGGCCTTGGCCAGGAAGGCGTTCAGCGCCGCCGGGTCCAGCCTCAGGGCCTCGGCGCTCGGCCCGTCGCCGCTCATCGCATCTGGACCTTGGCGACGTTGTCGTCGCCATTGCGGTCGATGACGAAGTTGTAGGGGTCGACCCCCGCGTTGCGGGGCGCGGTCTTGGTGACGAAGGTCAGGGTCTGGGTCCCCGACTTGATCCGCCGCCGCTCGAAGGCCAGCACCTTGTCGGGGCCGAAGCCCTTCTTGCCCGGCTCCATCGAGAACAGGCCGACGTCCATCACCTCGTCCAGCGGCGCGGCGCTCTCCTGGCCGCGGCCCTGGGCGTACAGCTTCTTGGCCTCGATCGTCAGGGTGGTCTCGAAGCGGCCGTCGGCCAGCTTGCGCGTGGTCGCCGTCTTGGTCTTCAGGTCGTAGAGGGTGATCTTCTCGAACAGGTCGGTGATCAGGCCCTGCTTGTCGGCGGGGACCTCGGCGCGCAGGGCGGCCAGGAAGTCCAGGGTGGTCGGATAGGGCGCGCCCTTGAAGGCGTGGTCGGCGATCAGCTTGCGCAGGGCCCGGTTGACCGTGTCCTCGCCCACCTCGTGCTGCAGCCGGTACATGACCAGCGAGCCCTTGCGGTAGTGGATGTACGGCTGGTTCTCGACCCGGGCCAGGGGCTGTTCCTCCAGCGGGTCGCCGCCGCGGGCGCGCAGATAGCTGTTCAGCTCGAACTTCAGGAACTTGCGGATCTGTGCCTCGCCGTACATCCGCTTCATGACCATCAGCGCCGAGTACTGCGAGAAGGTCTCGCTCAGCATGGTGCCGCCCTGCTGGTCGGCGCCGATCACCTGGTGGGCCCACCACTGGTGGCCGATCTCGTGGGCGCCGACATAGGTGACCATGTCGATCTTCTCGGGATCGTCGTACTTGGCGATGAAGAACAGGTTCTCCGACCACGGGATGGTGTTGGCGAACGACTGGGCGAAATCGGCGTAGCCCGGGAACTCCTGGAACCGCAGCTGGCGGAACTGGTAGGGGCTGAAATTGGCCTGGTAGTAGTTGAGCGAGGCCTTCATCCCGGTCTTCATCCGCTCGATGTTCCACGGATGGTGCGGGTCGTAATAGATCGCCAGGTCCACGCCCTTGTAGCGGTCGCGGGCCACGGCGTAGCGGGCCGACTGGATCGACAGATAGGGCAGGATCGGGGCTTCGGTCACGAACCGCGCGGTGCGCCGGTCGCCCTGGACCTGGTTGGACACCTCGTAGCCCGGCGCGATCGGGGTCTGGTCGGCGTCGGTGGTGACGGTGATGTCGGACGACACGAAGTCGGCGTCGTGGCGCAGGCCGTTGAACTGGCGGCTGGCGATGTCGCCCAGCTTGGGCATGCGGCGCTCGGGCGGCAGGCCGTACTTGCGGCGCTTGGCGCGGTCCTGCAGCAGGCCGTCGCGGCTCATGCCCAGCATCGGCGCGATCTCGGTGTTGTCGATGAAGGTCCCGTTGTCGACCACCCGGGTGTCGTCGCCCCGGTTGCGGAAGCCCTTCTGGGCGCGCTCGGTGATGAAGCTCATCATCCGCCGCTCGCCGGGCTTCATCGGCGTGTCGAACGCGAAGATCCGGTAGTTGAAGCGGTCGAAGGTCTGCTTGGAGCGGGCCCCTTCGATCGACAGCCCCTTGACCTTCAGGTCGCGGTCGAAGCGGACGTGGATCTCCTTCAGCGTCTGGCCGCTGCGGTTCTCCAGGGTGTAGACGCCCTTGGTGTCGATGCGCGGATCGTGCGGATAGAGGTCGACGTCCAGCTTCATCGCCACGATCTTCGGCTGCGGCGTGTTCTCGAACCGCAGCAGGGTCTTCTCGTAGTCGGCCTGCCACTTCTCGTTGTCGATGCGGGTGCGGTAGGGGTTCCAGACGTTGGTGTTGACGTAGATGAACGCGCCGCAGGCCACGAACACCACGATGGCGGCCGAAAAGGTCAGACCGGCCTTGCCGGTCAGGCGCTGGGGCAGGCGGCGCAGGCGCGGCCACAGGCGGGTTTCGGTCCCGCGTCGCCAGAGGGCGTAGGCCAGCACCACCAGTCCGGCGGCGAAGGCGCTCCAGTAGACCCGCACCCACCAGGCGCCGATCCAGAACTTGCCCAGGCGGTTGATGTCGGAGGTCGGGACCATCGGCCCCACCAGACCGCCGCCGCCGTAGTTGTAGAGGCGGTGCTCCCAGCCGAGGTTGGAGAAGGTCATGCCGGCCACGATGTAGAGCACCATCAGGCCCCAGCCGACGAACTTGTGGGGGCTCAGCACCTGCAGGAACACCGCCAGCACGGCCGTCAGCACCAGGCTCACCGACATCGGCGCGACGTACCACAGCAGGTACTTGTCGAACTCGAAGCCGAAATAGCCGTGGGCCGCCTGGCTGATCACGGCGGCCAGGACGCTGACCAGCAGGGTCGAGATCAGCACCAGCGAGATCGCCGCCACCTTGGGCGCGACGAAGGCCCAGTCGGCGACGGGCGTGGAGTCGATGATCTCGTGGGTCTTGCGGTCGCGCTCGCGCCAGACCAGCTCGCCGGCGTAGTAGATCGAGATGATCACCGGGATCAGGGTGAACGAGCCGATCAGCGGGTTCAGCAGCATGCGGGTCAGCGGATAGATCGACCCGCCGTAGCCGGTGTCGTCGGTGGCGAACCACAGCGAACCGGCGGCGTTGAACAGGCCCAGGGCCAGCAGGACGAAATAGGCCGGGCTCTTGAACACCTGGCCCATGTCCAGCCGGGTGCGGGCCACCAGCTGGGCCCAGGCCCAGCGGCCGTCGAAGCGGGGCAGGACCGGGCCGGCCAGGGTCGCCGGGGCCGTCTCGGCCGCGGCCTCGGCCCGCTTCTGGCGGCGACGGGCCTTGCGCGCCTTGCCCGACAGCTCGGGCGACTGCAGGCGGAAGCCGAAATGCGCGGCCACCAGGAAGACGGCCGACAGCGCCAGGACGAAGACGCGGTTGAACAGCAGCACCCCGTCCAGGGGCGGGACCACCGTGTTGCGCTCGCTGACCGTCCAGTACTTGCTGATCAGGCCGTAGGCGGAGCCGCCCAGCGGCTCCCACAGGGCCACGGCGTGCTCGAACTCCGGCTTGTTCAGGGCGATGTTGGCCACCACCCAGACCACCAGGAAGGCGATCACCCCGACATAGGTCCACATCATCGACCGGGTCACCGTGGCCAGGGCGAAGAACATGGTCGAGGTCAGCAGCAGGGTCGGCAGCGCCACCACGCCGTAGGCGAACAGGTACGCGTCCCAGCGGTTGGGGCCCAGCAGCTCGCTGTCGACCCACGGCATGTGCGAGCCCAGCCAGATGGCCGCCGGCACCACCAGGAACGAGATCGCCGCGGCCAGCAGCGCCCCCGTGAAGCGGCCGTACAGATAATCGAACTTGGTCAGGCGCGTGGCCCGCAGGATGGGCCCGAAGCCCGTCTCGTCGTCGCGCACCACCACGTTCGACACGAAGGCCGTGGTCACGAACATGTAGAACAGCGAGAAGACGATGCAGGCCTGGGCCAGGGCGTAGGGGCCGTTGCGGTGGTCGCTGGGCCCAAGGCCGATCGAGAAGTTGCTGACCGTGGTGATGGCGAAGGCCAGCAGGAAGAAGATGACCGCCACCACCCAGAAGACCGGCGACTTCAGCTGGTAGCGGAGTTCGAAGCCCGCGATCTTGCCAAACATCGAGACGCCCTCAGGCCGCGCGACGGGTGTTGGACAGGGTGGAGAAGTAGACGTCCTCCAACCCGCCCTCGACCGGGGTGAAGCCGGCCCCCGGATCCTGGTCGGCCAGGACGTGGATCACCGTGCGGCCGCCCAGCAGGCGGGTGGAGATCACCTGATAGCGGTCCTTGGCGGCCTCGAGCTCGGTCTTGTCGATGACCTTCTTCCAGATGCGGCCGTCCAGCTGCCGCACCAGGTCGGCGGGCGCGCCCTCCTTGACGATCCGGCCGTTGCAGATGATCGCCATGGCCTGGCACAGGTCCGAAACGTCCTCGACGATGTGGGTGGACAGGATCACCACCACGTTCTCGCCGATCTCGGCCAGCAGGTTCAGGAAGCGGTTGCGCTCTTCCGGGTCGAGGCCGGCGGTGGGCTCGTCGACGATGATCAGCCGCGGGTCGCCGATCAGGGCCTGGGCGATGCCGAACCGCTGGCGCATGCCGCCCGAGAAGCCGGCGATGGCCTTCTTGCGCACGTCCCACAGATTGACCTGGTTGAGCAGGCTCTCGACCACCGCCTTGCGGTCCTTGCCGTCGGCGATCCCCTTCAGCACGGCCATGTGGTCGAGCATGTCGTAGGCGCTGACGCGCGGATAGACGCCGAAGTCCTGCGGCAGGTAGCCCAGGGTGCGGCGCAGCTGGTCGGGCGACTTCAGCACATCGATGTCGCCGAAGCGGATATGGCCCGAGGTGGGGGCCTGCAGGGTGGCGACCGTGCGCATCAGGGTCGACTTGCCGGCGCCGTTCGGACCCAGCAGGCCGTACATGCCGCCAGGTATCGTCAGGTTGACCTCGTCGAGGGCCTTCACGCCGTTGGCGTAGACGTGAGTCAGGTTCTCGATGATCAGCATCGTCGGTCCCGGGCCCCTTCGACGTCGACATGGCGGGTTTTCGCCACAATTGCCTACCCGTCATGCCTTGTCGTCGCAGGTCGGGGCAAGTGAAAGAACGTTTAGACACATCCCATGGCCGGCGTGTTGCAGGATCATGTCCTCGCGAAGGTGACTTTTGGCAAAGCGGGTTTGGGTCTAATCAGGCGCCATGACGCACTTCGCCTTCCCCCCGCCCGCCCAATCCACGGTTCCGGTCGAAGGGAGCGACTCCGTCTTCCCCGTCCGCCGGATCCTCTGCGTCGGCCGCAACTACGCGGCCCACGCCCGCGAGATGGGGGCCGACACGCGCGACCCGCCGTTCTTCTTCGCCAAACCCGCCGACGCGGTGGTGACGGGAGACAAGGTCCCCTACCCGGTCGCCACCCACGACCTGCATCACGAGATCGAGCTGGTGGTCGCCCTGAAGTCGGGCGGCGCGAACATCGCGGTCGAGGAGGCCCTGTCCCACGTGTTCGGCTACGCGGTCGGGGTCGACCTGACCCGCCGAGACCTGCAGGCCGCCGCCAAGGCCAAGAGCCATCCCTGGGACGCCGCCAAGGGTTTCGACGCCAGCGCGCCGATCAGCGCCATCGTCCCGGCCGCCCAGGCCAAGCCCGACGGCGCGATCACCCTGACCGTCAACGGCCAGCCGCGCCAGGCCGGCCAGATCGCCGACATGATCTGGACCCTCCCCGAGATCATCGCCGAGGCCTCCAAGCTGTGGACCCTGGCCGCCGGCGACCTGATCTTCACCGGCACCCCCGAGGGCGTGGCCGCCATCGGCCGGGGCGACCGGGTCGAGGGCGCCGTCGAGGGCGTCGGTCGGCTGACCTTCACCCTCGTCTAGGAGCGCGGCGATGAAGCTCGTCCTGCACGGCGCCTGGCGATCCAGCGCCGCCTACCGGGTGCGGATCGGCCTGAACCTCAAGGGCCTGGCCTACGCGACCGCGCCCGTGAGCCTGGTCGACAACCAGCACCAGAGCCCGGCCTTCGCGACGCTCAATCCGCAGAAGCTGGTGCCGGCCCTGGTGGTCGACGGCCGGGTCCTGACCCAGAGCCTGGCCATCCTGGAGTGGCTGGACGAGGTCCGGCCCGAACCGGCCCTGCTGCCGGCCGACCCGATGGCCCGCGCCCAGGCCCGGGCCATGGCCCAGGTTATCGCCTGCGACATCCACCCGGTGAACAACCTGCGCATCCTGCGGGCCCTGACCGGCCTGGGCGTCGACGAGCCCGGCCGCGAGGCCTGGATCCAGCGCTGGATCACCGACGGCTTCCAGGCCCTGGAGGCGAGGATCATCGAGCACGGCGGCCAGTACGCCTTCGGCGACACGCCCGGCCTGGTCGATTGCTGCCTGGTTCCCCAGGTCTATAACGCCGAGCGGTTCAAGACCGACCTTTCGCCGTTCCCCGCCCTGCGCGCGGTCGCCGCCCGCGCTCTCGAACACCCGGCCTTCGTCGCCGCCCACCCCAACCAACAGCCGGACGCCATCCATGCTTGAAGACCTGAAGAGCAACAACCTGGCCTGGTCGCTGCGCAAGACCGAGGCCGACCCCCAGTTCTTCAAGCGCCTGGAAGGCCAGCAGAGCCCCGAATACCTGTGGATCGGCTGCAGCGACAGCCGCGTGCCGGCCAACGAGATCGTCGGCCTGGACCCGGGCGAGCTGTTCGTGCACCGCAACGTCGCCAACCTGGCCCCGCCGCAGGACGCCAACTACCTGTCGGTGCTGCAGTTCGCGGTCGACGTGCTGAAGGTCAAGCACATCATGGTCGTGGGCCACTACGGCTGCGGCGGCGTGGCGGCGGCCATCGACGGCAAGCGCCGGGGTCTGGTCGACCACTGGCTGCACCCGATCCGCGAGGTCCATGCCGAGCACAAGCACGAGCTCGACGCCATCGGCGACGAGAAGTCGATGCTCAACCGCCTGTGCGAGCTGAACGTCGCCCGCCAGGTGCGCAACGTCGCCGCCGACGTCTTCGTCCAGGACGCCTGGGCGCGCGGCCAGACCCTGTCGGTGCACGGCTGGGTCTATTCGCTGTCCAACGGCCTGGTGACCGACCTGGAGGTCGGGATCTCCAGCCTCGAGGACTACCAGAAGGCGGTCGGCGGGCCCTGCTGAGGCGGTCAGCCCACCTTCCGGCAAGGCGGGAGTTCGAAGGGGTCGAGGGCCATGAAGATCTCCGGCTGGCCCTTCTTCGGACGCGGCGACGGTAGCGGCGCCAGGCAGCGGGTCGGGGGCCGTTTGAAGAGGTCGCCCGCCCGCGCCCGGAGACCGTCCTCGGCGACGGCGAAGTCATGGACGCCGTCCGCCAGCGTCCGGACGTAACCCGCCGAGGCCTCGCGGGAGAAGAAGGCGCATCCGCTCGTGGGAAGCCTCGCGATCAGGGCGCGGACCTCGCCTGCGATGTCGTATTCGCCCGCCACCCCGCTGTATTGCAGGTAGTCGGCGCTCGACAGACAGGACGCCTGTCCGATCCTCACCTCGATATTGGCCTTGATCCTCCACCCGTCGTCCACAACGTCGAGGGCGACCACGCCGTCCAGCGAGCGCCAGCGCAGGTGCAGCCTCGTCCATTCTGTCGCCACATGCATGATCGGCGGCTCGCCCGGATCGCGCCTGCGCACCTCCTCGACCATCTCGATCCTGCCGAAGGGGGTGCGTGTCTCGACCGTGCCCGCCCGGGCGGCGCCGGCCAGGAAGACGCCGAGACCCAGCGTGGCGGCGACGATGGAGCGGTAGATTTGATTACGCATGTAAATTACACTACGCGCCCGGGCCGAAACCGCAAGGGTTGTGTTCGTCAGTGGCCGCTCGCCGTCTCCACCCGGAACACCTTCCCCGTCGCCGGCTCGCGGATCAGGTCCACGCGGACGCCATCCCAGTGGTAGTCCAGGTGGCGGCCTTGCACGGGGTTCGCGGCCAGGTCCGGATGGAACAGGCCCACGCACTGGCCGCCCGGATGGCGCTGGCTCGGATAGACCACCCCCTCGGAGCCGGCGGCGCGCAGGCTCGCGCCCAGGGCCTGGCCGGGTCCGTAGACGTCCGGATCGAGCGCCGGGGCGAAGGCCGGATCCCCGCCGCGCAGGTCATGCAGCGCGCCGCGCACGTCCAGCACGATCTCGCGGAACTGCGAGGTCCAGCCCGGCGCCTGGGCCGTGGCGGCCATGAACAGCCCGTGGTGGTGGATCGTCTCCGACAGGGCGACCTCGAAGCGGTCGGCGACGTACAGCACCCCGTACGCCCCGGCGCTGAACCGGCTGGGCCGGTCGGGGCTGACATGGGTGAACGGCGCCATCAGGTAGCTGGCCCCCGCGCCCGCCACCCAGCGGTCCTGGGGCACGAGGTCGAGATTGCCGATCGTCTCCATCAGACGCGGATTGGTCTTCTGCTCGGCGGCGATCAGCAGCGGCCAGTCGGCGGGATCGGCGATGTCCTCGAACAGGTCGATCGGCGGCCAGGCGCTGCGGATGATGCGGACCGCCCCGCGCCAGGACACCGGCGCGCGCGGGATGGCCTGCGGATCGATCACCAGGCTCCGCGCTCGGCGTCCAGATAGCGGCGCACCCGCATCAGGTCGGTCAACTCGCCGCCCAGCATCACCTGCAGGGCCGAGCGACCGCCGAACGCGGCGTTGGGGGCCTTGATCCAGGCGTAGCCGCGCTGGGGCTCCTGGAAGATCAGCCGCAAGGCCTTGTGGACGCCCATCAGGTTCGAAAGCCGGGCCTTGCCGTCGCGGTTGATCCGCCCGATCTCGCCGGCCTTCCAGCGGCGATAGGTGCGCACCGGCTGGTCCAGCAGCACGGCGGCCTCGTCGTCGGTCACGCCCCACAGCTTCAGCAGGTTGACCGCAGTGCGGAACATGGCGGCGCCCTCGGCGTCCGAGATCGGCTCGGGCGCGAAGGCCTTGGGTTCGGTGTCGACCAGGGTGACGAGGGACATCGGGATTACCTCTTTGGCAGAATATAGCAAATAAGCTGCCAAATGGCAACTTTCAGCCGGTCGGCGCCTTGATCCGCACCCGCGCCGAGGCCGCGCGGCCCTCCCCGTCCACCACCTTCAGCCGGTAGAAGCCCGGCGCGGACGGACGCCAGATCACCTTGCCGCTGACGGGGTCGGCCGACAGAGGCGCGCCGGCCACGTACCAGGTCAGGTCCTCGCCGCCCGCCGCCATGACCAGGCCGCGCGAGCCGGCGCCGACGCTGTCGACCTGCACGGTCGCCCCGTCGGGCGGGAAGATCAGGCGGGGGCCTTCGGACGCCTGCCGCAGGCGCTGCAGGGCGCCCGGCGCGGCCTTGGGGGCGATGGGCCGGGGCGCGATCGTCGGGGCGTCGAGCACGTCGGCGACGTCGAACAGCAGGGGCAAGGCCGCGTCGCGGCCGGTCAGGCCGCCGCGCGCCCCGCCGTCGGCCCGACCCGTCCAGACGATGATCGCGTAGCCGCCGACCACCCCCGCCGCCACGGCGTCGCGAAAGCCGTACGAGGTGCCGGTCTTGAAGGCCATGGCCGGTCCGCCCCGGGTCAGGGCCGAGGGCGCCCGGCCGCGCGGGGCCGGGGCCTCGCGCAAGATGTCCAGCACCTGGGCGGCGGCCTCGGGCCGGACGATGCGGGTCCCGCCCATGCGCTCGCGCGCCTTGGCCTCGGCCTCGGTGAAGGCCAGGGGCTTGGCCGCTCCGCCGTCGCCGAGGGCGGCGTAGAGCACGGCCATGTCGCGCGGCGTGATCCCCGCCCCGCCCAGGGCCAGGGCCAAACCCGAAGCCTTGATCGCCGTCTTGGGCCGCACCAGCTTCACGCCCCCGCTCTCCAGCCGGGCGGCGAAGGCGTCGGGGCCGATCTTCTCCAGGGTGGCCACGGCCGGCACGTTCAGCGAATAGGCCAGGGCCTCGCGGGCCGTGACCTTGTCGTGGAAGACGTGGTCGAAGTTCTCGGGCTGGTAATCGGCGAAGCGGGTGGCGGCGTCGTCGATCTGGGTGTCCGGCGCCAGGGCCCCGTCGTCGAAGGCGAAGGCGTAGATGAAGGGCTTCAGGGCCGAACCCGGCGAGCGCACGGCGCGGGTCAGGTCGATCCAGCCGCCGGGCCGCTCGCGCCCCGCCGAGCCGACCAGGGCCCGCACGGCGCGGCCCTTGATCTGGACCACCAGGATGGCGGCGGTGACGTCCGGTCCCTGGGCGGCGGCGACGGCGGCGGCCATCGGCTCCAGCCGGGTCTGCAGGTCGGCGTCGATCGTCGAGACCACGCTGGGCTGGCCGGGGGGCGCCGCCAGGGCCAGCTCGCCCGCCGCGTGCCAGGCCAGGGCCGGGAACGGCGCGCGCCTGGGCAGGGGTTCGGCGTCGGCCTCGGCGGCGGCGGCGTCGGTCAGGACGTGGGCGCGAACCATCTTGTCCAGCACCGCGCGGCGGGCCGCCCGGGCGGCCTCGGGATGACGGTCGGGGCGGCGCGCCTCGGGCGACTGCGGCAAAGCGATCAGCAGGGCCTGCTCGCCGTCGGTCAGGCTGGTCGGCTCATGGCCGAAATAGGCCAGGCTGGCCGCCCGCACCCCCTCCAGATTGCCGCCGTAGGGCGCCAGGGTCAGGTAGAGGGCCAGGGTCTCGTCCTTGGTCAGCCGGGCCTCCAGCTGGGCGGCGCGCACCATCTCGATCAGCTTGGAGGGGAGGTTGCGCGGCCGGGGCTCAAGCAGTCGGGCGGTCTGCATGGTCAGGGTCGAGGCCCCCGAGGTGGCGTGGCCGTGGACCACCGCCGAGCCGATCGCCCGGACCAGGGCCAGGGGATCGACGCCCAGGTGCCGGCGGAACCGGGCGTCCTCGACGGCGATCAGGCGCTTTTGAAAGGTCGGGTCGGTGCGCTGGAGATCCGCCCGCACCCGCCAGCGCCCGTCCTCGACCGGCAGGGCCCGCAGCCAGGCGCCGCGATGGTCCAGCACCACGGGCGACGAGCGCCGGGCGCGGGCCATGTCCGGCGGGAAGGCCGCGCCCAGGGCGAACAGCACGACCTGGAGCGCCATGAAGGCGACCAGGACGCGGGTGAGGCGGGGGATGGTGATCATCGGAAATACATCGCGGCGAACACTTGCCCCCTACGGACCGCTTCGCGGTCGTCTTCCCCCATAGGGGGAAGAAGCGCGCGATGCTTTCGGCCTCCGCCCCCTACGGGGGCGGACAGACGGCGAAGCCGTCAGGTGGGGGCAAGTATCAATCCCTTATCCTCCCGGCGCCACGATGATCCGCCCGGCCTCCGACCGCGCGTTCAGGCTGGGCCGGTACATGTCCTTGGCCACGGCCCCGGGCAGGAAGAACTCGCCCGGCGTCACCGCCCGCGCCACATAGGCCATGGCGAACGGCTTCTCGCCGCCCAGGTCCAGCGCGGCGATGTAGCGGTCGTCGCGGCTTTCCTGGACGTCGGGGTTGGTCAGTTCGCCCAGGAACTTGAACGGCCCGTTCTGGGCGTCGTCGGCGCCCAGGGTGGTCTCGATCTCGAAGCCGGCCGGCAGGGCGTCGTCGACCACCAGGGCGGTCGAGCGGGCCTGCATCGACCGGCCGGTGACCAGCACGATCACCCGGTCGCCCTGGTGGATCTGGCTGGGATCGATCGCGCCGCCGCTCATCGAGAACAGCCGCTTGGACACCGACAGGCCGTTGGCCGCCGCACCGGGGGCGGCGACCGGCGTGCCGCGCACGCTGACCGTCCGCCACAGCGCGCCCTTGCCCTTGTTGGTGAAGTGCGCGTCGGACAGCTTGCCCACCGCCCAGCGCGGCGCGCCGCCGGCCGGAGGCAGCGCGGTGGCGCCTTGGGCGTCGATGGCGATCGGACCGGCCGCCTTCAGCAGCTGGTAGGCCGCCGACAGCACCGCCGCCTGCTCCTGGGTGTTCAGGGCGTCGGGGTCCCGGACCACGTTCTCCAGGCGGCCCTGCAGCTGGCGGGCGATGTCGCCCTGGCCGGCCTGGACCGCCAGGGCGGTCACCGCGGCCACGTCGCGCAGGGGGCTCTGGTACCAGTCGCTGTCGTCGCGCCAGCCCAGCGACTTGACCGCCTGGCGCATGGCCGAGCGGGCCCGGGCCTGGTCGCCCATCAGGGCCAGGCCGGCCGCCACCTGGGCCTTGGCCAGGGGCTGGTCCTCGTCCTTCATCTGCACGTCGTGCCACCAGCGCAGCCGCGCCAGGTCGCCGCGGCCGGCCTTGGCCATCACATAGAGGGCGTAGGCCGAGGCGCGCCGGCGCATGCGCTCGGTGGCCTTCTTGGAGTCGTCGGGCGTGCGGCCCCACCATTCGGGATATTCCAGCCGGTAGGAGACCGAGCTCCAGCCGTCGGGACGGCTGATCTGGCGCATGGCGTTCAGCGCCTTGTCCATCGCCTCGTCCGGCACGGCGATCCCCTGGGCCTTGGCCTCGACCAGGAAGTCGGTGGCGTAGGCGCCCAGCCAGGCGTCGGCCTCGCCGTCGCCCACCCGCCACAGGCCGAAGGCCCCGTCCAGGGTCTGGCGGTCCAGCAGCTTGCCCACCGCCGCCGACAGGATCTCCGGGTTCCGCTTGAGCTTGGGGTCGCTGGACAGGCTCTGGGCGTACAGCAGCGGATAGGCGGTCGAGACCATCTGCTCGGTGCAGCCGTACGGGTAGCGCTGCAGGGCCACCGCGATCGCCGACGGGTCGAAGCCCCGGAACGGCGAGTAGCTGACCTGCAGGGTGATGTCGCCGGCCGCCAGGCCCGACAGCAGCTGGGCGTCGGGCGTGTAGCTCATGCCCGGCTGCTGCAGCTCGGTGGTGGTGCGCACCACGTCGCCCCAGCCCAGGCGGGTCTGGATCGGATAGTCCTTGGCCGTCTGGAAGCCGGGTCCGGCCACCTTGAAACCGACCTTGCCGATGCCGGTGACGTTGGGCGCCAGGAACGGGATCTTCTCGGCGATCCGCTGGCCCAGGACCAGGGTGATCACCTTCCGGAAGGCCACGGCGATGCCGTTGGTGGCGTTGGCCTCGACCGTATAGGCCCCGGCCTTGCCCTCCACGTTATGCAGCTCCAGCGTCGCCATCGGCTTGTCGCCGGGGGCCAGGAAGCGCGGCAGGTTCAGGTCGGCCACCACCGGCTGGCGCACGGTCATGGCTTTCGAGCCCGAGCCGACGGCGCTGTCGGTCCAGGCCACGGCCATGATCCGCAGCTCGCCGTTGAAGTCGGCCGCCGGCAGCTTGACCACCGCCTTGCCGTCCAGGCCGGTCTCGACCACGCCCGACCACAGGGCCACGGTCTTGATCGGCGTCACCGTCAGCCCCTCGCCGCCCAGCTCGTCGGCGCCGAAATTGACGTTGGCCGGGGCGCCCATGTTCGGGTCCAGCAGGCGGCCGTAGTCGTCGCGATAGTTCAGGGTCAGGGCCCGCTTGCCGAAGTACCACTTGGCCGGGTCGGGGCTGTCCTGGCGGGTCAGGCGCAGGATGCCCTCGTCCACCGCCGCGATCGTCACCTTGGCCTTCTGGCCGAAGCCCAGGCCGTTGACCTTGATCGGCACGTCGACCGGGGCCTTGGAGTCCAGCTTCACCGGCGTGCCGATGTCGACCGTCAGCTTGCGGCCCTTGGGGTCCAGCGGGACATAGATCAGGCCCAGGGCCCGCTTGGGCTTGGGCGAGCTGACCGGGTCGCGCGGCTGGATCACGGTGACCATCACATAGGCCCCGCCGCCCCAGGCGGCCGAGGTCTTCAGACGCACGGTCGTGCCGTTCTCGCCAACGCTGAGGGTCTTGAAATCGATCAGGCGATCCGTCGCGACGGCGACCTGGGCCTGGCCGGCGTAGGGCGACTTCAGGGTGATCTCCACCGTGTCGCCCTGGGCGTAGGCCTTGGTCCCGGCGCTGACGCGGACGAAGTCGGGCGCCTCGCCCTCCTTGGCCGGCGAACCCCAGCCCGACGAGAACTTGGTCACCGTCTTGGCGCCGTCCGGCCCCTCGACCACCAGGCGGTAATCGCCCCAGCCCAGGCGGCGGTTGAAGCGCGCGGGCGCCCCGGCCCCGATATTGACCGTGGCCTTGGCCACCACCGCGTCGCGGCTGGTGCGCCGCCACTGCCAGCGGCCGTCCTGCTGGAACCAGTCGTAGTTCCAGTTCTCGCTGATCAGGGTGTAGGTCGCCGTCGAGGCGATGCGGGCTCCGGCGGCGTTGACCGCGATCATCTCCAGGCTGACCGGCGGATCGCCGCGCCCGGCGTCGCCCTGCTCGACCTTGACGCCGTAGTAGACGGGCTTGCCGCGCACCTTCAGCTCCAGCCCTTCGCGGACCGGACGGCCGCCGGGCTCGAACACGGAGGCGGTCACCGCCGCCACCAGCGGCTGGGCGGTGTCGCCGGCTTCGGTGGTGCCGAGGTTGAGGATCGCGTGGCCGTCGCCGTCGGTGACGGTGGTGCCCAGCTCGATGAACTTCTCGTCGAAGGGCGTCAGGTCGTCGCCCCACTCGAAGTCCTTGTATTGCGGGAAGGGGTCGCTATCGAGCCGCAGCCGCGCCTCGCCCTGGGTCTGTAGACCCGCCCCCGGCGCGCCGTAGAGGAACCGGGCCGAGACGTCGATCTTGCGCTCCTGGCCGGCCGCGACCGGCACGGACTCCTGGCCCGTGGCGGTGACCGCCAGGCGCTGCGGCGCGAAGTCCTCGACGCTGAAGCTCAGCGAACCGGCCTCGGCGTCGCTGCCTTCCATCTTCAGCACCGCCGACCACCGGCCGCGCGGCGCGCTTCTCGGCAGGGCGATGTCGGCCAGCACAGCGCCGGCGTCGGCGCGGCTGAACGGATAGCGCTTGAACTCCACGCCCGACGGGCGCTTCACGAGAATGTAGCCTTTGCGGTCGTTGACCGCCTTGGCGAGGCGATCGCGGACCATGGCCGTCAGGTGCACGGTCTCGCCCGGGCGATAGATGCCGCGGTCGGCGTAGAGATAGCCGTCGATGTCGGTGGAGAGCGCCCGGCCGCCGTCGGACTCGGTGCGGCCGCCGACGCCCTGCTTGGACAGGTCGACGGGCGAACGGTCCAAGTCCAGCACCGCCAGGTCGCCCTGGTCGCCATAGGCCATGACCATCTTGGCCCGCGCCGCGCCGTCGCCTTCGAGCAGGGCGTGGGCGAAGCGGGCGCGGCCGTCGGCGTCGGTCTTGGCCACGGCCAGGTCCTCGCCGTCCTTGGCCACCAGGGCCACGCGCACGCCCGACACCGTCTTGGCGGTCTTCAGCGAGCGGACCACCACGTCCAGGGATTCGGCGCCGTCGTAGCCGATCAGGGCCATGTCGGTGAACATGATCCAGCGGCGGGCCTGGGCCGGCGACGGGTCGCCCTCGCCGTCCGGATCGCGGCCGCCCGAGGCGTCGCGCGCCTTGATCACATAGCCGCCGGGCTTCATCTCCTTGAGCACCGCGCCCAGCGGGAAGACGGTCGTGGCCTTTTGGCCGGCCGCGCCGTCGACATTGATCACGCCCTTCCAGACCTGGCGGCCCTCGTCGTTGGGGCTGTCGTCGCCGTAGTCGCTGTTCCAGTCGCCCTCGCCGGTCGGGTCGGGGGCGCTGATCGACTTGCGCACCAGGTTGCGGTCCGACACGCGCCAGACCTCGATGGCCAGCTTGGAGACGTTCATCGTCTCCAGGGCCACGCCGTCGGATTCCTCGCGCGGCAGGATCACGCCGTCGCCCGCGAAGCCGACATACGGAGGCTTTTCACCAAACGTGAAATCTACGTCGGCGTTGGCGGCCAGGGTCTCGCCGCCCTTGCCGGGCAGGCCCTTGAGCAGGGTGACGCGATGGTCGGTGAAGCCGACACCGCCGATGCAAAGCTCGTCGTCCTTGACCCGCACGGCCGGCTGGCGGCCCAGGTCGGGCGAGATCAGCACGAAGTCGGCATAGGCCTTGGACGGGTCCAGCGGCTTGCTCATCCGCACGCAGGCCATCGGCTCGGCGCCGGAACTGTCGATGCGGCTCTGCCAGACGGCGAAGCCCTCGGGCTTGGGGATCCCGCGACGCGGGGCGTTCTTGTCGCGCGGCTTGCCGAACAGCGACCAGGCCTGGCCCTTGGGCGCCTCGGCGGTGACCGCCGACTTGTGGCCGAACCAGCCGAGGTCGGCGACCTTGCCCACGGCGAAGCCGCCGCCGAAACCGACGACCAGGGCCGCCGCGCCCACGGCGACGAGCGGGGATTTCAGCTGGGGCGGGATCCTGTTCTTGAGGGCTTCCCAACGATCGGACCAGGAAGAGGAGGCGCCGCGACCGCCTTCGGGCGGAGTCTCGTCCGTCGACATCCCAGATCTCCCCAACTTTAGCGTGTCGGGAGACTTGAACCTAAGCCGGGCAAGGGGTCAACGGGATCGGCCGAACAAGTTATGCGTCGAACGCCACCACGCCGGTGGCCAGGTCGTAGGTGGCCGAGACGATCTTCAGGCGGCCCTCGGACAGCTTCTCGGCCAGGGTCCCGTCGGCCACCTTCAGGCGGGCGGCGACGTCGCGGACGTTCTGGCGGATGGCGGCGTCCTGCAGGTCGGCCGGATGCTTGTCCTGGGCCTCGGTCACCGCGGGCAGGATCGGCAGCACCATGTTCAGCAGGGCGCCGTGCAGGTCGGCGTGCTTGGTCACCACGTCCACCGCCGCGCCCACGGCGCCGCACTTGGTGTGGCCCAGCACCACCACCAGCGGCGCGCCCAGGTGCTCGACGGCGTAGACGATCGAGCCCAGGCCCTCCTGGCTGACCGTCGAGCCGGCCACGCGGACCACGAACAGTTCGCCCAGATTGCAGTCGAAGATCAGCTCGGGGCCGGTGCGGCTGTCGCTGCAGCCGACGATCACCGCGAACGGCCGCTGGCCCTGGGCCAGTTCGGCGATCCGGGCGGTGGTCGGCAGGGCGATGCTGGCGCCGCCGCGCGAGAAGATGGCGTTCCCCTGCTTGAGACGGCCCAGGGCCTCGTCGGGGCTGACGGCGGGCGGATGGACCTCGGCCGGTTCGACGGCGTTGGGGTCCTCCAGCGGCTTGACCTGGGCCAGGGCCTTGTCGAGCTCGGCCTTGTCCGTGGCTTGCGTCTTCAGGGCGCGGCGCGTGCGGCGACCCTTGCGGCTCAGCACCGAGGGCGTGGCCACGGGATTGTCGCCCTCGGCCCAGGCCAGGGCGGGCGCGGCCAGGCCGACGCCCAGGGCGCCCAGCAGCAGACGTCTCGAAACCATCTCATCCCCCGACGAGCAAAGCGGTTAGGTCGATCCCATTCCTGGCAGGAAAGGGTTAACCACGACGCAACGCTGGGTCGGCCTCAGAGCGGCAATTCGACACGTTTGACCACGGTGCGCATGGCGATCGACGAGCTGACCCGCACGACGCCGGGGATGCGCGTCAGCTCCCGGGCGTGCACCCGTTCCAGGTCGTCGACGTCGGACACCACCAGCCGCAGCAGATAGTCCGAGCCGCCGGTCATCAGGTAGCATTCGGCCACTTCGCGCACGTGCGAGATCGCCTTCTCGAAGGCGCTGAGCGTCGCCTCGGCCTGGGACGACAGGGTGACCGTGACGAAGACGCTGAGCGGCAGGCCCACGGCCCGCTCGTCGATCACCGCGGCGTAGCGGCCGATCACGCCCGCCTCCTCCAGCGCCTTCACCCGGCGCAGGCAGGCGGACTCGGAAAGATTCACCGCCTCGGCCATTTCCACATAGCTGGCCCGGCCCTTCCGCTGGAGCAGGTTCAGCAGCTTGCGATCGAAGGCGTCGAGGTTTGCCGCAGGTTTCTTCAACGCAAAGGCTCCTTGGCGATGGATTCCTGCATATCACGGTTCTCGTCGCACGAAATCCCCCCGGAACCTGCGTTGGCTCAGGCGTAAACCAGCGACAAACGTCTTTTGGAGGAGACAAACATGCGCGTTGGAGTGCCTTCCGAGATCAAACCGGGCGAACACCGGGTCGGCCTCACCCCCACCGCCGTGCGCGAGTATGTGGGTCACGGCCACTCGGTGCTGGTCCAGACCGGCGCGGGCCTCGGGGCCGGCTACGGCGACGACCTGTACGTCAAGGCCGGCGCGACCATCGCGCCCGACGCCGACGCGGTGTTCGCGGGCGCCGAACTGATCATCAAGGTCAAGGAACCCCAGAAGGTCGAGTGGGAGCGCCTGACCCCCCGCCACATCCTCTTCACCTACCTCCACCTGGCGCCCGATCCGGCCCAGACCGAGGGCCTGCTGGCCTCGGGCTGCGCGGCCGTCGCCTACGAGACTGTGACCGACGCCAAGGGCGGCCTGCCGCTGCTGGCTCCGATGTCGGAAGTCGCCGGCCGCATCGCCGTGTTCTCGGCCGCCGAGACCCTGCTCAAGCACAACGGCGGCATGGGCCTGCTGCTCTGCGGCGTGCCCGGCGTGCCCCCGGCCCGGGTGGCCGTGCTGGGCGGCGGCGTGGTCGGCTCCAACGCCGCGCGCATGGCCGCCGGCCTGGGCGCCGAGGTGGTGGTGCTGGAACGCTCGATCCCGCGTATGCGCGAACTGGACGACCTCTATCAGGGCCGCATCCTGACCCGCTATTCGACCATCGCCGCCGTGGAGGAGGAGATCCTCAAGGCCGACGTGATCATCGGCGCGGTGCTGACCGCCGGGGCCGCCGCGCCCAAGCTGGTCAAGCGCGAGCACCTGGCCAAGATGAAGCCGGGTTCGGTGCTGGTCGACGTGTCGATCGACCAGGGCGGCTGCTTCGAGACCAGCCATCCGACCACCCACGCCGAGCCGACCTACACGGTCGACGGCGTCGTCCACTACTGCGTGGCCAACATGCCCGGCGCCGCCCCGCGCACCTCGTCGGAAGCCCTGGGCAACGCTACCCTGCCCTTCGGCCTGGCCCTGGCCGACCACGGCCTGGACGCGCTGAAGACCAACGTCCACCTGGCCCGGGGGCTGAACGTGCTGAACGGCCAGCTGACCCACCCGGCCGTGGCCGAGGCGCTGGGCAAGACGTCGGTCGATCCGTACGGGGCTTGGAAGTAGGCAACAAACCCTCTCCCCCTGGGAGAGGGTTTTTCTTTAGGCCGCGAACCGGCCCAGGTCCTGGTGGCTCTCCACCAGGTCCAGCACGTCGTGCATCGAGAAGCCCGGGTCGGCCGCATAGAGCGCGTCGTAGATCGAGCGCGCGAAGGCCAGGTCGGCCGGGGTCTTCACCCGCCAGTCGTAGTGCGACCAGTCGCGGTGGGTCTTCAGGTGCGCCTGGCGGAAGCGGTCCGGCCGTTCGCGGATGGCGGCGGTCGGCGAGATCATGGCCAGGGGATCGCGGGCCTCGGCGGCGGCGATGCGCAGGGCCTCGACGGTGACAACCTCGACCTCGAGGCCGGCCGGATAGGTGCGCTCCACGCGGTTGGAGGTGTAGGCCGCGCCGCTGACCTGGGCCAGGCGGACGGCCTCGTCCACCACCGCCGGATCGACGAACGGCGCGTCGCCCTTGATGCGGACGATGTGGCTGACCGGGCCGGCGGCCTCGGCGCAGCGGGCGATGCGGTCCAGGATGTCGCTGCCCGAGCCGCGATGCACGGCGTAGCCGCGCGACACCACCAGGCCGGCCAGGCCGTCGTCGGCGGCGTCGCTGCTGGTGGCGACGATGATCTTGTTCAGGCGGCGGGCGGCGCGAAGCCGCTCGAGCTGGCGCAGGATCATCGGTTGACCCTGGAGGGTGGCGACGGCCTTGCCGGGCAGGCGCTTGGAGCCCATGCGGGCCTGGACGACGGCGAGGATCATGGCGTTCGGCTCCCTCTTTATGTCTCAGCTCATTTCTTGAGGCTGAGCTTCGATTCGCCCGGTCGTCAGGCGACCCAACGTCGCGGGTCCAGGGCCACCGGATCGTCGATGGCCATGTCGTCCCAGTCGAGGTCGGGCGGCGGGCTGGAGGCGGCGGCGACCACGGCCGACAGTTCGGCGGCCGAGGTGACGCCCACGAGGACGGCGCTGGCTTCGACGCGCGACAGGGCGAAGCCCAGCGCCGCCTGCAGCGGATCGGAACGGCCCTCGGCGATCATCCGGCGCACCTTCGACAGGCGGCCCGAGGCCCCCTTCAGCTGGGCGGGGACGCGGTCGGGCGGCAGGAACAGCAGGCCGTTCAGGAAGATCGAGCGCAGCTGCACCTCGACGCCCATGCCGGCGATGCGCTGCAGCGAGCCGTCGGCCAGCAGGCGCTGGTCCAGCAGCGAGGCGGGCGCCTGCAGGATGTCGGGCTTGAAGCGGCGGGCGACGCCCACCGGATCGTCGCTGGCGTGGGCGGCGACGCCGATCTTGGCGAACAGGCCCTGGTCGCGCAGGCGGGCCAAGCGGTCCCAGACGGCCGCGCCGTGCGGGCCGAACAGTTCCGACGGCGAGGAGACGATGACGGCGTCGGCGCGCTCGAGGGCCAGACGGCGCAGCGAGGCGCGGACCTCGGCCTCGACGAAATCGGGACCGCGATCGGCGCGGGCGGCCGACAGGGTGACGCGGAACGGCACGGGACGCGGGATCAGGTCGCCCAGCACCTGCTCGGCGCGGCCGTAGTTGCCCGACACGTCCAGCACCGACAGGCGGGCGCGGGCGGCGATGCTGAGGATGTCGCGAGCTTCGGTTTCCGGCGATCGGGCGCGCGGCGACGCGCTCATGCCGTCCAGTCCGAACTGGGCGGCGGCGAGACCGAGCTTGGAAACGGAAAGCGACATGGAAATCCGTGCGGACTGAACACCAATGTCGGTCAGCGTACGCCCCAAGGTTTGAAGAAGGCGTTTCTGGAAACTTGCCGAGGCGTTAACATGCTTGGCAATGGACCTGCCCGATCACGCCGCCGCCGACGTGTCTTCCGCGCCCTCCGCCGCGCCGTCTGACTGGCCGCTGCACGGCTTGGCGGACGACATGCGGCCGGCCCTGGCGGACGCCCTGGCGCGGGGTCCGGCGGCCCTGGCGACCATCATCGATCTCGGAGACGGCGGGCCGCGGCCGGTCGGCACGCAGATGGTGTTCGGCGTCGACAGCCGAGCCGGCTTCCTGTCGGGCGGCTGCATCGAGGCCGACGTCGAGGCGCACGCCCGGGCCTGCATCGCCGACGGCCGTCCTCGGCGCCTGGTCTATGGCGAGGGCAGCCCCTGGCCCGACATCCGCCTGCTGTGCGGGGCGCGGATCGAGATCCTGGTCGAGCGAATCACCCCGGACGACCCGGCGGCCCGCGACCTGCTGGTCCTGGCGCAGGCCCGGCTTCCGGCCGTCTGGATCACCGACGGCGAGCGGCGGGTTTGCGCGCCCGCGGCCGGCGAGGTCGAGGCCTGGCCCGAGGCCTTCTCCCGCCGGTTCGATCCGCCGCCCCGGCTGGTGGTGTTCGGCGGCGACCCCACCGCCCTGGCCGTCGCGGGCCTGGGCGCGCAGTCGGGCTTCCAGACCACCCTGGTGCGGCCCAAGGGTCCGCTCGCCCCGCCGCCCCTGCCCGGCGTGGCCTATCGCCGTGACGACGTCGCCAGCGCCGTGGCGGCCGTCGGCCTGGACGCCTGGACGGCCGTGGCGATCTGCGGCCACGACGAGGTGGTGGACCACCAGGCCCTACTGGCCGCCCTGCCCTCGGCCGCGCCCTATGTCGGCCTGCTGGGCGCGCGGCGGCGGCTGGGCGAGCGGCTGGATCGCCTGCGCGCGGCGGGCGTGGCCGAGCGCGACCTGGCCAAGCTGCGCGCCCCCATCGGCCTGGACCTGGGCGGCAAGGCCCCGTTCGAGGTGGCCGTGGCGGTGATCGGCGAGATCATGGCCACGCGGCATGGGCAACCGGCCCTGGCGCGGCGGTCCTGATGAAGCACGCGGGTCCCCAGGCGCTGGATCGGCTGGAGCCGCTGATCGCCCAGATCCGCGCCCTGCCCGGCCTGGTCGAGAAGCAGCGCGGGACCTTCTACCGCAAGTCCCGGGCCTTCCTGCATTTCCACGAGGACCCCAAGGGGCTGTTCGCCGACATCCGCCTGGAGGGCGACGACTTCGAGCGCATCGACGTCACGGGCGCGGACGGCGCCGACCGGCTGGTGGCGATGGCGCGGGCCTGTCTCGAACCCTAGTCGGCCCGCCAGTCGCCCGACTTGCCGCCGGTCTTCTCGACCAGGCGCACGGCCTCGATGACCATGCCTTTCTCGGCCGCTTTGAGCATGTCGTAGATCGTCAGGCAGGCCACCGAGACGGCGGTCAGGGCCTCCATCTCCACGCCGGTCTGGCCCTTCAGCTTGACCCTAGCCATCACCGCCAGCCCGCCCTCGGCCGGCTCGACCGAGACCTCGACCTTGCTGAGGGCCAGGGGATGGCAAAGCGGGATGAGGTTTGATGTTTGCTTGGCCGCCATCACCCCGGCGATCTCGGCCACGGCGCGCACGTCGCCCTTCTGGCCGGTTCCGGAAATGGCCAGCTCCAGGGTCGAGGGGCGCATCCGCACGAAGCCGACGGCGATCGCCTCGCGGACGGTCTCGGCCTTGTCCGAGACGTCGACCATGCGGGCGCGGCCCTGGTCGTCGATGTGGGTCAGGCGGGTCACTGTTCCAGCAGCTCTATTGTTCCAGGAGTCGGGGCATCAGTTCGACCATGTTGCAGGGCTTGTGGCGGCTGTCGAGCTGGGCCGAGATGACCTTGTCCCAGCCGTCCTTCACCGCCCCGTTGCTGCCCGGCAGGCAGAAGACGAACACGCCGTCGATCAGGCCGGCCGTGGCGCGGCTCTGCAGGGTGGACAGGCCCACCGAGGCGTAGCTGACCAGGTGGAACACCACCGAGAAGCCGTCGATCTTCTTGTCGAACAGCGGCTCCAGGGCCTCGACCGTGACGTCGCGGCCGGTCAGGCCGGTGCCGCCGGTGGTGACGACGGCGTCGACCTGGCCGCTCGCGATCCAGTCGCGCACCGTCCGGCGGATCTTGTCGATGTCGTCGCGGACCACCGCCCGCCCGGCGAAGTCATGGCCCGCGTCCTTCACCCGATCGATCAGCAGCTGGCCGGAGGTGTCGTTGGACTCGTCGCGGGTGTCCGACACGGTCAGGATCGCCACCCGCACCGGCTTGAACGGAAGCTCCGGCTTGATACCGCCGCCCGGGGTGAGACCTGCCGACATTCCGTTCTCCCAAATCCCGCTTTGGTCTTGCGCGTTTTCTTCACGCGAACCGGCGTCCACTTCGCTCGAAAACGCTTGCTAGTCCCAACGCTCGGCGTCGGTCCTATCCTGAGCCGTCGGCTCGATCCAGCGGTCGCCGTCCGGGCCGTGCTCCTTCTTCCAGAACGGCGCGCGGCTCTTGAGCCAGTCCATCAGAAAGTCGCAGGCTTCGAAGGCCGCGCGGCGATGACCCGCCGCCGTGGCCACGAAGACGATGGCCTCGCCCGGCGCGATGCGGCCGATGCGGTGGACGATGCGGTAGTCGTGCAGGTCGAACCGCGCCTTGGCCTCCTCGGCGAACCGGGCGATCGCCGCGTCGGTGAAGCCGGGATAGGCCTCCAGCTCCAGGACCGTCGCCCGTCCGTGCTCGGCCCGCGCCAGGCCGACGAAGCTGGCCACCGCCCCGGTCTCGTCGCGGCCGGCGCAGAAGTTCGTCAACAAGACCCCAGGCTCGAACGAATGGGCGGTCAGGCTGATGGAGGGGAAGGCGGTCATCCGCCGCTCATCGGCGGCAGGAAGGCCACCTCGGTCGCGGCGGCCAGGGTCGCCTCGCCCCGGACGATGGCCTTGTCGATCGCCACCTGCACGCCGGGACCGCCGAGGGCCTCGGCCAGGTCCGGGTCGGCGGCGGCCAGGGCCTGGCGCAGCGACGCCAGCGATCCGGCCTCGACGGAGCGCTCGCGCCAGCCGGCCTGGTCGGCCAGGCGTCCGAACAGCAGCACCCGGGCCACGGTCAGCCCCCCGTCGTCGACATGTGGCGCGCCACGGCCGGGCGCGCGGCGTCGATGTGGAAGTCGTGGCCCTGGGGCTTGGCGCCGATCGCGGCGAAGATCGCCCGCTCCAGGCCGGCCTCGTCGGCCCCGCCGCGGAGCACCGCCCGCAGGTCGCTGGCGTCGTCGCGGCCCAGGCAGGTGTGCAGGGTGCCGGTGCAGGTCAGGCGGACCCGATTGCAGGCCTCGCAGAAATTGTGGCTGAGCGGGGTGATGAAGCCCAGCCGCCCGCCGGTCTCCTCGACCCGGACGTAGCGGGCCGGCCCGCCGGTGGCGTAGGCCAGGTCCGTCAGTGTCCAGAACGAGGCCAGGTCGCGGCGCACGTCCCTCAGCGACAGGTACTGGTCGGTGCGGTCCACCTCGACCTCGCCCAGCGGCATGGTCTCGATCAGGGTCATGTCGGCGCCCAGGCCGTGGGCCCATTGGATCAGGGCCGGCAGCTCCTGGGCGTTGTCGTGCCGCAGGGCCACGGCGTTGATCTTGACCCGCAGGCCGGCGGCCAGGGCCGCGTCGATCCCGGCCAGCACCTTGGCCAGGTCGCCGCCCCGCGTGAGCTTGCGGAAGAGGTCGGGCTTGAGGGTGTCGAGCGAGACGTTGATCCGCCGCACGCCCAGACGGGCCAGGTCGGCGGCATGGGCGGCCAGCTGGGTGCCGTTGGTGGTCAGGGTCAGCTCGTCCAGGTCGCCCGAGCGCAGATGCCGCGACAGCCGCTCGACCAGGGTCATGATCCCCTTGCGCACCAGCGGCTCGCCGCCGGTCAGGCGCAGCTTGCGCGCGCCCAGGCCCACGAAGGCCGAGGCCAGGCGGTCCAGCTCCTCCAGCGACAGGACCTCCGCCTTCGGCAGGAAGGTCATATGCTCGGCCATGCAATAGGTGCAGCGCAGGTCGCAGCGGTCGGTGACCGAGACGCGCAGATAGGTCACCGCGCGGCCGAAACCGTCGATAAGGCGCGGGGATCGGATGACCGCTTGCGCGGGGCTGGCGTCGTAGGGCGTCATGTCGGTCCGTAAGATAGGCGTGGGACGTGATGGCGGAAAGGAAAAGCGCGCGGTGCGACGCCGTGGTCCTGGCGGCGGGGGCCGGGCGCCGCTTCGCTGGGCACGGCGCCGGGTCTTCGGGAGGGCGCAAGCTGCTGGCCCCGTTCGAGGGCCGGCCGCTGATCGCCGGCGCCCTGGACGCGGCCTTCGCGGCCCCCGCCCGGCGCGTGCTGCTGGTCACCGACGGCGACGCGGACCTGGCCGAGGCGGCCGCCGGCCATGCCGCGCGGCTGGGCCGGCCGGACGATCTCGACATCGTCGTGGCGGTCGACGCCGCCGAAGGCATGGGCGCCTCGTTGCGAACGGCCATCGCCGCCCTGCCTCCGGACTCGGACGGCGTCTTCGTGTTCCTGGGCGACATGCCGTGTGTTCCGCCAGGCCTGGCGCGCGACCTGGCGCGGGCGCTGCGCCCGGGCGTCGACGCCGTGGCGCCTTGCTTCGCGGGGCGGCGCGGACATCCCGTGCTGTTCGGAAGGGCCTGCTATCCCGCCCTGCGGCGCCTGGAGGGCGATGTCGGCGCGCGGGAGGTGCTGGCCGCGCTGGGCGGGCGCCTGGCGCTGGTCGACGGCCCGGACGACGGCGTGCTGTTCGATGTCGACCGTCCCGAGGACCTGGCCCGCGACCGGTGACCGCTCAGGAGGGGGCGTGGCCTTGCCGGCGCCAGCCGGCCCAGGTCCCGAACGCGATGCACGCCAGGACCCCGTAGCTCCAGATCGCCATGCTGGCCTTCAGCGTGTTGATGGTCACCCGCAGGTCGATCATCACCGCCACGTGCGAGGCCACGATGATCGCCATGAAGGCCGAGGCGACGATCGTCCAGAGGCGCCGGGTCCGCATCGAGATCCAGACGAACGCCGCCAGCGTCACGATGTCGATCATCAGCACGCCGTAGTCGGCGCTCTGGACGTGGGGGCGATAGACCAGCAGGGAGCCCAGCCAGTCGGCGAGGAAGGCCGTGCCGATCCAACGGGCGCTGCGATCGCCGCGCCACATCGCCAGTCCGCAGACCAGGATGGCCAGGATCAGGGAAATGACAGCGTGAATCTGCACGGCCGTGGCGCTCGAAACCAAGTTCGAGCGCCACCATGCCGCAAGCGTGGTTCGGAGAACAGCAACCTATGGTCAGTGCCGCGTACGACGGCCTTCCCACAGGATGGTCTTGACCTCCTCGATGATGCTCAGCGCGCCGTCGGTGTCGCCGGCTTCGTCGAGGGCGACCAGCTGGGGCATCAGCACGGACAGGATCCGGCGCTGGACGGGCCCGAGGGTGCGCAGGTGCTGGCGGAATTCCTTCAGCTCGTCGGCCGTCGAGTCCTGCGGCTGCTGAACGGTCTGGGCGGTGCTCATTGCACGTCATCTTTCATGGGTCGGGCGCGGCTCGCGCCGTGCACGGACGAGGTGAAATCGGATCAGGCGGCCAGGCCGCCGGGAACGGCGTGCAGGCCGCTCGTGCGCGGTTCTTCCGGACCCTTGGGCAGGTCGCCGCCGGCCATGGCGCCGCAACCGATCTGGCTGCGCACGGTGGCCAGGGCGCTGTGGGTCTCGATGATCGTCCGGCGGGCGGAAACGATGTGCGCCAGGGTTTCGCCCAGGTTGGCGACGGCTTCCTGACCCAGAACGGCCGACAGCTTGGTCTCGAGCCGCAGCATGGGCAGCAGGCCCATCAGCTCGGCGGTTTCGCGCAGGGCGGCGTCGATCGCGGCCTCGGCGCGCATCAGCTTTTCAGCGCCGGCACGGGCGGCTTCGGTTCGTTTCATGGCATGACTCTCCCGGTCGCACGGGTCCCCCCCGCACGTTCAAGTCGATGAAATGTTGTTGGAAAGGTCGGCGTCAGTGCGCCGGAGGCGGGCTCCAGCCCTCGCGGAACCGCTGAAGGGCGTAGAGGAATTCGTGGGCCCCCATCGTGACCGTCCCGAGCAGGATACCGCCCAGGGTGGCGACCGCGAGGATCAGACCCAGCCACTGCAAGGGGGTCAGGTCATCGCGCCAGCTCCTTCCATACGGAGCGGCGTGTCGTCCGCCAGGAAGGCCGTCGCGGCCAGGACCCTCAGGAGCAGCTTGCCCGGGGGATCGCCCGCCGCCTGCGCCTTGCGCAGCGCCGAAACCGTTTCCGCCACCAGCCGGCCGCGTTCCGGCGTACCCGCCATCAGGGTCAGGCCTTCCTCCAGGGACTGCCAGCTCGCGATGAAGAAGGCCGAGGCCGGGTTGGGAGTGTTGGTCGAAGATTTCGTCATGGCTGCTCTCGCTGTTGAAGCGAGAAAAGACCTCTGACTGGGCCGTGGCTAGCTCGGCCGATTGCTTACGGTAGTCATTACCGGGGTCGGTTTCCCAGGCCACGAAGGCCAGGGCGGCGTCGCGGCGGTTCAGTCCGGCCAGCCGGCGCCGTGCGCTGAGCACGTGCATCTCGACGGTCTTGGGCGAGAGCCGCAGCAGGCGGGCGATTTCCTTGGACTGTCGATGCTGGGCGATAAGCCGCAGGATCTCCCGCTCGCGAGGAGTCAGACGCTCGAAGCCCAGGTTGTCGCCGGAGTCCACCATGCCGCTAAAATGGTTCGCGGCTCGCCTTACGTCCAGCAAGACTTGACTGAACGCGCTTCAACGGGGCGCGTCCCATCAAAACCGCATCGAATTTCGCTAAGCCGAGCGGCCTCCACCGCCGGTCGCGCGACGCTCAGGCCTGGGCGCGGACGAAGGGCAGGCGGCCGGTCGGGGTCTTGGACAGCGCCAGCAGGGCGTTGGCCACCGCGGGGGCGATGACCGGCGTGCCCGGCTCGCCCACCCCGCTGGGCGGATTGCCCGACGGCACGACATGGGTCTCGACCACCGGCGCCTCGTTCATCCGCAGCACCCGATAGGTGTCGAAATTGCTCTGGTCGACACGGCCGTCCGTCAGGGTGACCTCGCCGTAGAGGGCCGCCGACAGGCCGTAGCACGTGCCGCCTTCCACCTGGGCCGCTACCTGGTCGGGCGCGACCGCCAGGCCGCAGTCGATGGCGGTGACCACGCGGCCGACGCGCGGTTCGCCGTCCACCAGCTTGACCTCGGCCACCTGGGCGACCACCGAGCCGAAGCTCTCGTGCACCGCCACGCCGCGCGTGAAGCCGGGGGTGGGCGTCGGCCCGGCCTTCTCGACCGCCAGGTTCAGCGCCGCCAGGTGCCGCGCGCCATGCTCGCCGGCCTTGGCGTAGAGGACGCGCCGGTACTCGACCGGATCCTTGCCGGCCTTCAGCGCCAGCTGGTCGATCGTGTGCTCCATGACGAAGGCGGTGTGGGTGGCCCCCACCGACCGCCACCACAGGACCGGCACGCCGCCCTCCGGCGTGGCCAGCTGGGCGTCGACGATCGGCGTGGCCTTCAGATAGGGCGAGCCCGCCGTCCCCTCGATCGCCGTCTGGTCCGGCCCCTTCGCCTTCATCGGCGAGTCCTTCATGATCGACTGGGTGACGATCCGGTGGCGCCAGCTGGCCGGATAGCCGTCCTTGTCCACCCTGACCCGCACGGCGTGGTGGACCAGCGGCCGGAAGAAGCCGGCCCGCATGTCGTCCTCGCGGGTCCAGACCAACTTGACCGGCCGGCCCTTGCCGACCTTCTGGGCGATGGTCACGCATTCGGCCACGTAGTCGGACGGGAAGTTGGCGCGCCGGCCGAACGAGCCGCCGGCGTACAGGGTCTCGATCTCGACCGAGCCCGGCAGGGTCTTGACGATCTTGGCCGCGTTCATCTGGTCCAGGGTCTGGGCCTGGGAGCCGTGGATCAGCTTGACCTTGTTGCCGTCGACGATCGCCACGCAGTTCATCGGCTCCATGGTCGCGTGGGCCAGGTAAGGGAAGTCGTAGGTGGTCTCGAAGACCTCGCTCCCCTTGCCGCCCGAGGCGACGGACGCATCGCCCTTGGAGTCGAACGCTTCCCATTTCAGGTCGGCCGGGCCCTTGCCGGCGGCGATGTCGCGCCACTGCTGGGCGATCGTCGCCGAGCCGCGGGTCTCGACCTTGCCCTCGTCCCACTCGACCTTCAGCGCCTCGCGGCCCATGCGGGCGGCGTAGGTGTTGTCGGCGACCACCGCCACCCCGGTCGGGATCTCGTAGACATCGACCACCCCGGCCACCTTCTTGGCCTCGTCGGCGTCGAAGCTCTTCACCGTGCCGCCGAAGCGGGGCGCGTGGGCGACCATGGCCACCAGCATGTCCGGCAGCTGGACGTCCTGGGTGTAGCGGGCCGAGCCGTTGCTCTTGATCAGGCTGTCCTTGCGCCGCACACGGTCGGTGCCGATCAGGGTGAAGGTCTTGGGGTCCTTCAGGGTCGGGTTCTCGGGCGGCGCCACCTTGGCGGCGTCGGCGATCAGTTCGCCGAAGCCCGCGCTCTTGCCGCCGCCGCTGACGACGCCGTCCTTGACGGTGATCTGATCGGCCGGAACGTTCCAGCGCGTCGCCGCCGCCTGCACGAACATCGCCCGCGCGCCGGCCCCGGCCTTGCGCAGCTGCTCCCAGGAGTTGGAGATCGCCGACGAGCCGCCGGTCAGCTGGATGCCCATGCCGCCGTTGGCGTAGAGCTTGGCGTTCGCGGGCGCGTGCAGCACCTTCACCCGGCTCCAGTCGGCGTCCAGCTCCTCGGCGACGATGGCCCCCAGGCCCGCGTGATTGCCCTGACCGAACTCGATGTGCTTGGAGAGCACGGTCACCGCGCCGTCCGGATCGAACCGGATGAACGGTCCGAAGGCCCCGACATCCACCTTCGAACCCGCGCTCATCAGATCGGCGGGCGAGCAGCCGACCAGCAGGGCCCCGCCGGCCAGGGTGGCGCCGACCACCAGGTCGCGGCGGCTGACGCCGTCCTGGCGGTCGAGTTTCCGGAACGGCCCGTTCATTGGCCCACTCCGCGGCCGGTCGAGCCCGAGGCGGCGGCGATCTCGTCGTCGATGTCGTTGGAGGCTGTCGGCTTGGCGGCGGCTGGCGCGGCGACCACGGGCGCGGCGGTCAGGCCGGCGGCGTCCTTGATGGCGGCGCGGATGCGCTGGTAGGTGCCACAGCGGCAGATGTTGCCGCTCATGGCGTTGTCGATGTCCGCGTCGCTGGGCGACTTGGTGCTGGCCAGCAGGGCGGCGGCCGACATGATCTGGCCCGACTGGCAGTAGCCGCACTGGGGCACGTCGTGCTTGACCCAGGCCTGCTGCAGCGGGTGGGTCCCGCCCAGGCTCTCGATGGTGGCGATCTTGGCGCCCGCCAGGGCCGCGATGGGCGTCACGCACGACCGCACCGGGTCGCCGTTGACGTGGACCGTGCAGGCCCCGCACTGGGCCATGCCGCAGCCGAACTTGGTGCCCGTCAGGCCCAGCTCGTCGCGCAGCACCCACAGCAGGGGCGTCTCGGGGGCGGCCTTCACGGCGACCGACTTGCCGTTGATATCCAACGTCGAGGTCATGCTTTCGCCTCCCAAGCGAAAAACGGGGTCCGACGGCCCGGCTCGGCGGAATCTAACACTGCTAAGACCCAAACCCGCCAGTGAAATCTTGGTTCAGGCAGGCTAGCCTGACCGCCGTTCGCTTGTTTCCCGTCAGGACCCGCCCCTTGGATTCCTTCCCCGCTTACTTCCCCCTGGCCGGCCGCAAGGTCGTGATCGCCGGTAGCGGCGAGGCCGCCGACAACAAGGCGCGGCTGTTCGACGGCTCGCCGGCCACGCTGGTGCGGGTCGACGGCCACGCGGCCTTCCTGCCGGGGACCTACGCCGGGGCGGTGCTGGCCTTCGTGGCGGGCGACGACGAGGTCTTCCTGCAGAGCGCGGCCAGCGCGGCCCGCGCGGCCCGGGTGCTGGTCAACGTGGTCGACAGGCCGACGATGAGCGATTTCAACACCCCGGCGGTGATCGACCGCGGCGAGGTGGTGGCCGCCGTCGGCACGGGCGGCGCCTCGCCGACCCTGGCCACCAAGCTGCGCAACGACATCGAGGCCCAGGTGCCGGAGGGCTCGGGCCGGGTGGCCGCCCTGCTGCGCAAGTTCCAGGACGAGGTGCGCGGCGCCCTGCCCGCCATGCACGAGCGCCGCGCCTTCCTCCGCGACGCCGTGGCCGGCGAGGCCGCCCAGGCGGCCATGGCCGGCGACATGGAGAAGGCCGGCCAGCTGTTCCGCCAGGCCCTGGCCAAGGGCGTCGGCCGCGAGGGCAAGGTGCGGTTCATCGCCGGCAAGGGCCCCTCGGACCTCTTGACCCTGCGCGCCCTGCGGGCCCTGGGCGCCGCCGACGTGCTGATCGCCGACGAGGCCGCCGATCCCGACATCGTCAACATGGCCCGCCGCGACGTCCACCGGCTGGATCCGGCCCAGGCCGGCGCGGAGACGCTGGTGACCCTGGCCCAGGAGGGCAAGCAGATCGTCCGGCTGATCGTGGCCCCGGTCGACCCGGCCCTGGTCCAGGCGCTGGGGGCGGCGTCGGTCAGCGTTGAAGCGATCTAAAGAGACCCAACCGTTGTCATCCCGGAAGCGTCGTAGAGGCTGTCCGGGATGACAACATGCGAGACTAGTCCAGAGCCCGGTCCTTGGTCTCGGGCAGCAGGAACAGGGTCGTCAGCACGCTGATCAGGGTGAAGAACACCGGGTACCAGAGCCCGGCGTAGATATTGCCCACCGCCGCCACGATGGCGAAGGCGCTGAACGGCACGAAGCCGCCGATCCAGCCCGTGCCGATGTGGTAGGGCAGCGACAGGGCGGTGTAGCGCACCCGGGTCGGGAAGAGCTCGACCAGAGCCGCGGCCAGCGGCCCGTAGAGGGCGGTGGCGCCGACGACGAAGACCATCAGCACGCCGAACACGCCCCACCAGTTCAGCCGGGCCGGGTCGGCCTTGGCCGGATAGCCGGCCCGGGCCAGGGCGGCCTTGATGGCGGCCTCGCCGGCGGTCTTCACCGCCTTGGCCTCCTTGGCGGGCAGGCCCTTGGCGCTTTTCGACACGATCCGGGTCTCGCCGATCTGGACCACCGCCGCCGAGCCGGCCGGACCGGCGTGGTTGGCGTAGGACACCCCGGCGTTGGCCAGGGCGCTCTTGGCGATGTCGCAGGACGAGACGAAGGCGGCCTTGCCGATCGGGTCGAACTGCAGGGCGCAGTCCTTGGGGTCGGCGGTGACGCTGACAGGCGCGCGGGCCGAGGCCTCGGCCAGGGCCGGGTTGGCGGCGCGCTCCAGCAGATGGAAGCCGGGGAAGTAGAACGCCAGCGCCAGGACCATGCCGCCCAGCATCACCGGCTTGCGCCCGATCCTGTCCGACAGGGCGCCGAACACCACGTAGAGCACCGCGCTGACCGCGGCGGCGGCCATCATCAGCCCGTTGATCGTGCCCGGCGCGATCTTGAGGAACTTCTCCATGAAGGTCTGGATGTAGAAGAAGGTCGTGTACCAGACCGCGCCCTGGGCCGACATGACCGCGAAGAAGGCCAGCAGGACCAGTTTCAGGTTCTTCCACTGGCCGAAGGCTTCGGCATAGGGCGCCTTGGACGCCGCGCCCTCCTCCTTCATCCGCGCGAAGGTGGGGCTTTCGCTGAGCTTCAGGCGCATCCAGACCGACACCGCCAGCAGGCCGATCGAGACGGCGAACGGGATGCGCCAGCCCCAGGCGTCGAAGGCGGCCGGCCCGGCGACGCCGCCCAGCAACCAGCGGGTCGCCAGGATGACCAGCAACGCCGCGAACAGACCCAGGGACGCCGAGCTCTGCACCCAGGCGGTCGAGCGGCCGCGCTGGTGCGGCGGCGAATGCTCGGCGACGTAGATCGCCGCCCCGCCGTATTCGCCGCCCAGGGCGAAGCCCTGCACGCAGCGCAGGACGATCAGCAGGATCGGCGAGATGATCCCCGCCTGCTGGTAGGTGGGCAGCAGGGCGATGGCGAAGGTGGCCCCGCCCATCAGCAGCACGGTGGCCAGGAACGCGCCCTTGCGGCCGGCCTGGTCGCCGATCTTGCCGAACACCAGCGCGCCCAGGGGCCGGAACGCGAAGCCCACCCCGAACAGGGCCAGGGCGGCCACGTAGCCGGCCGTCTCCGACAGGCCCGTGAAGAAGGTCTTGGAGATCACCTGGGCCAGGCTGCCGAAGATGAAGAAGTCGTACCATTCGAAGGCGGTGCCCGCGGACGACGCCGCCACCACCGTGCGCATGGACGCGCGATCCTCAGCCTGATCCTGGGCCGTCATCCGTTGGCTTCCCCCAATTGTTGGGGAGGAGCATTAGCGGTTTTCGACGGCGAGGGAAGGCAGATCCTCCCCTCCGGGGGAGGTGTCGCGAAGCGACGGAGGGGGTCTTGCTCAATCGGCCGGGCAAACCCCCTCCGGCCCTCTGGGCCGCCTCCCCCAAAGGGGGAGGATCGCCTAGGCCACAGCCGCCGCGTCCGCCGCTTCGCCGCCGGCCAGGCGGACGATCTCGGTGATCAGGGCGGCGGGGGAGATCGGCTTGGCGGCGACGCCGTCCATGCCGGCGGCCAGGTAGGCGGCGCGCTGGTGCGACAGGACGTTGGCGGTCAGGGCGATGATCGGCGTCTTGGCGGCCGGGCCCGGCAGGTTGCGGATGCGGCGGGCGGCCTCCAGCCCGTCGATGCCGGGCATCTGCACGTCCATCAGGATCAGGTCGAAGCCCCGCGCCGCCGTGGTCACGCCGTCCAGCCCGTCCTCGGCCGTCTCGACCTTGGCGCCCAGCTGCTCGAGGATGCGGCGGGCGACCAGGCGGTTGGTGGCGTTGTCCTCGACCACCAGGATCTTCAGCCCCTGCAGCAGGCCGTCGGCCATCTCGGCCTCGGCCGCGCGGGCCTGGGCCGGCGGGGCGGCGATGGTCAGCAGGAAGGTCGAGCCGACGCCCTCGCGCGAGGTGAAGACCACCTCGCCGCCCATCATCTGGGCCAGGCGCCGGGTGATGGCCAGGCCCAGGCCCGAGCCGCCGAACCGGCGGGTGGTGCTGGCGTCGGCCTGCTGGAAGCGTTCGAACAGCCGCGCCTGGGCCTCGGCGGCGATGCCGACCCCGGTGTCGATCACCTCGAAGGCGACGCGGGGTTCGGGTCCCTCCTGCCGGCGGACCCGCAGGGTCACCGAGCCCGACAGGGTGAACTTCACGGCGTTGCCGACCAGGTTGAACAGGGCCTGGCGCAGCCGGCTGGGGTCGGTGAGGATCAGGCCCAGGTCCGGGGCGTCGACCCGCAGCTCCAGCCCCTTGTGCTCGGCCTGGCCGCGCAGCAGCCGCGCCACGCTGGCGGCCAGCTCGCTGGGATCGACCGGCTCCTGGGTGACGTCCAGCCGCCCGGCCTCGATCCGCGAGAAGTCGATCACGTCGTCCAGCAGGGTCGACAGCATCCGACCGCAGGCCAGGGCCTCGCCCAGCAGGTTGTCGGCCTCGCCCGGCAGCTTCTCGCGCTTGAGCAGATGCATCACCCCCAGCACCCCGTTCATCGGGGTGCGGATCTCGTGGCTCATATTGGCCAGGAACTGGGCCTTGGCCTCGTTGGCGGCCTGGGCGGCGCGCTCGGCCTCGACCAGGGCCAGCTCGGCCCGCTTCTTCTCGTCGATGTCCAGGATCAGGCCGAAGGCCTTGCGGATGCGGCCGCTCGCGTCGCTGCGCACCTCGTGGAAGATGCGGATCCACTTGCCGTCGCCGTCGGGTGTCATCACCCGCACGTCGAACGAGCGGCCCCGGGAGTCCAGATGGCCTTCGTTCCCCCGCCAGCTTTCGGCGGCGTCGTAGACCGCCGTGACGTCGTCGGGATGGATCATCGGCCAGACGGCGCTGCGTACGTCGTCATAGGTGACCCGGCGGCCCAGGATGCGATGGAACTCCGGCGAGCCCCAGAAGGTCTTGCCCGCGTGGTCGATCTCGTAGACCCCGGCATGGGCCGCGCCCAGGGCCACGCGCAGCCGCCGGGCGTTGGCGCGCGCCTCGCGGCGGGCCTCCGACAGGGCCGTGACATCGTCCATATAGGTGATCACGCCGACGATCCGGCCCTGGGCGTCGCACCAGGGGCGGGCCTCCCAGCGCAGGGTGTGGCTGCGGCCCAGGCCGTCGTGCAGCTGGTCCTCGCGGCGCACGATCGTCTCGCCGGTCAGGGCGCGCTCGACGGCCCGGACGAAGCGCCGGCGGCTGCCGGAGGTCAGCTCGTGCAGGCTGCGGCCGATGATCTGGGCCTCGGTGGCCTGGAAGATCTCCAGGAAGCGCGGGCTGACCACCTGCAGGCGCAGGTCGCGGTCGTAGAGCGCCACGGCGAACGGGGCCTCCTCGACCAGCCGCCGGGCCTGGCGCTCGCCCCAGACGGCCGCGTCGCGGGTGCGGGCCACGTCGGTGACGTTCTGCGAGATGCCCTTCAGGGCGAACAGGCCATCGGCCCGCGGTTCGGTGCGGAAGGTGGCGCGGTAGGTGAACCACTGGTCCCCGGCGCCGCGCAGCCGGTGCTCGATGGTGCCGCCTTCGCCGGTGCGCACCGCCTGGTCGAAGGCCGCGCGCAGGTTCTCCTGCTCGGCGGGGTCCAGGCGGTCGAAGAACTGGTCGGGCTGGGCCACGTCCTCGGGCTCCAGGCCCGTGGCGTTGAAGATGTCGCGCGACCACTCGATGTGCTGACCGTGCGGTTCGTAGCTCCAGACCCCGATGCCGGCCGACGAGGCCAGGAGTTCGCGGGTCTGGCGGGCGGCGGCGATCTCGGCCCGGCGGGCCATGTCGGCGGTGACGTCGCGCAGGGCGCCGATCATCTCGCCGTTGGGCCCCAGGCGCGAGCGCCCCTCCAGCCACACCCAGCCGCCGTTCTTGCAGGTCACCTTGAGGCGGTTGACGGCCTCGCCCGAGGCGCGGATCAGGCCGGCGGTCTCGATGAAGTCCTGGCGCGAGTCCGGATGGACGAAGCTGGAGGCCGGCCGGCCGATCAGCTCCTGGCGGGTCCAGCCGGTCACCCGGGTCCAGGCCGGATTGACCGTGGCGAACCGCCCCCTCGACACCACGGCGAACAGGTCGTGCGAATGGTCGAAGAACCATTGCGCGCTTTCCGCATCGCTCAACCGTGGGGATTTGGGGGGCGAGGTCATCGCGGCTCCAAGGGACGGAGCGCGGATGGTGAAGCTCAAGGGTAAACTTATGGTTGGCGTCGGCGATCATTGTTCGCCGACCGTGCGTCAGACCTCGGCCCACATCCGCAGGAGGTTGTGGTAGCTCCCGGTCAGGGACAGCACCGACGGGTCGTCGGTCCCCACCGCCATCGACAGGCGCTGGATCGACACGTCCATGTCCAGCAGCAGGGCGCGCTTGGCGTCGTCGCGCACCAGGCTCTGGATCCAGAAGAAGCTGGCGGTGCGCACGCCGCGCGTCACCTCGGTGACGTGGTGCAGGCTGGAGGCCGGATAGAGGATCGCCGCCCCCGCCTCCAGCTTGACCACGTGGCTGCCATAGGCGTCCTCGACCACCAGCTCGCCGCCGTCGTAGTCCTCGGGGTCGCTGAGGAAGACGGTGATCGACAGGTCGGTGCGCAGGGTCTGGCCGGTGACCGGGTCGCGGCGGATCGAATTGTCGATGTGGTCGCCGAAGCCCATGCCCGCGCCGTAGCGGTTGAACAGCGGCGTCAGGATGGTGTGTGGCAGGGCGGCCGCGACGAACAGGCGATTGGCCTGCAGGGCCTGGACGATGATCGCCCCGACCTCGCGGGCGGCCGCCCCGTCCTGCGGCAGCTGCTGGTTGTTCTTGGCCATCGCCGCCTGGAAGCCCGAGGTGGCGTTGCCGTCGATCCACTCGGCGGCGTCCAGCACCGCGCGGCAGCGGGCGACCTGGTCGGGCGTCAGGACGTCGGGGATCTGGATCATCATGACCCGACTCCTAGAGCGCGACAGCCAAAAGTGGAAGCCGGTTTTGGCGCCCGTCGCGCTCTAAACCTTTGAAAATCCGCCATTTATCCGAAGGATAAATGGTGGGCAGAGATATGGCCTCGCCCGGGAGGGGCCGCTCCCGGGCGAGGCTTTGAACGTCAGGACGAGCACTCCGGGGAGGAGAAGGCTCAGTACTTGACGTTCAAGGTCAGGATCGCCTGCCGGCCGGGGGCCGGGTCGGCGTGGTGGACGCCGTTGGTGCGCATGATGTAGCGCTCGTCGCCGACGTTCTGGACGTTCAGCTGCAGGTCGACCTTGTCGTTGACGACGTAGCTGGCGAAGGCGTCGAAGCGCCAGTAGTCGGGCGCGTAGACCGCGTTGGTCCCGCCGCCCGCGCCGCCCTGGTTGCCGCCGAACATCTTGGAGACGTAGTAGGCCCCGCCGCCGGCCGAGAGCTTGCGCGTCACCCGATAGGTCGTGAACAGGCTGAAGCTGTTCTTGGGCGTGTTGGCCAGCGGGTCGCCCTCGTTGATGTTGGGGATGATCGCCCCGGTGCCCGACTGGATCGTCACCGCGCCATGAACCAGCTCGCTGTCCATGTAGGTGTAGCCGCCGAAAGCCTGCCACTTGGGCGTGATGTTGCCCGAGATGCCCAGCTCCACGCCCTTGACCTGCGTCTCGCCCACCTGGGCGAACACGCCGTTGTTGATCTGGATCAGGGCGTTCTTGCGGGTGGTCTTGAAGACCGCGCCCGACAAGGCCAGCGTGTCGTTGAACAGCGTCCACTTGCCGCCGGCCTCGAAGCTTTCGGTGTCTTCCGGCTCCAGCAGTTGGTTGGGCGTCGTGCCGACCGTGCCGGTGATGCCGTTGCTGTTCTGGTCGCCGCCCTGGACGCCCGGCGGGGTCGAGGCCGTGCCGTATGAGATGTAGAGGCTGGAGTCCTCGGTCGGCTTGAAGACCAGACCGGCCTGGTAGCTGGTGAAATCCCACTCGCCCTGGCGGTAGGTGATCGTGCCGCCCGAGAACGCGCCCTGGTTCTGGGTGAAGCTGGCGTAGTCGTAGCCGGCGCTCTCATAATGGTCGTGGCGCAGGCCCAGGTTCAGCAGCCACCTGTCGCCGAACTTGATGGTGTCGAAGCCATAGATCGCGGCGGTCTTGGAGACGTTGCGGTTGGCCGGGCTGCGATTGATGATGCCGGTCCAGGGGTCGTTCGGATTGGGGGCGTAGACCAGGGTGCAGTCGCCCTGGCCCAGATTGGTGGCGTTGGTGCCCATGTTGAAGCCCGCCGGACAGGCCGAGCCCGACGTGGTGTAGGTCGAATAGGTGGCGTTGAGGTTTTCCTCGCGGCTCAGCTCGATCCCGAGGTCGAAGCTGTGGCTGAAGGCGCCGGTGTCGAACTTGCCGTGGAAGTCGGTGTTGGCCGCCATGGTCTCGACCGGGTTCCAGCGGGTCTTGGTGCCGCGCTTCATCCACCATTGGCCGCCGATCAGCTGGGCCGCGCCGCCGTCGCCGGGATTGGTGACGATGTAGTCGTTGAGCGTCTTGGACCAGCGGACCACCTGGCGCACGCCGAGATTCGAGTTGATCGCGTGATCGACCGCGAAGGTGGCGATGTCGGCCTTGGTCTTCTGATAGTCGCGGGCCTTGAGGCCGTAGAAGCTGCTGTAGTCGACGTCCAGGATGCCCGAGTCCGTGCGGGGCACGCCGGGGACCTTGGTGAACAGCGGGATGCCGTAGTCGGGCATCGCGTTGCTGTCGAGGTGGTAGTAGCTCAGCGTCATCTGGGTCGGACCATCCAGGCCCGCGGCGATCGACGCGGCCGCGCCCCAGCGGTCGAAGTCCACGGCGTCGCGGCCGGGCGTGTCGCCCTGGGTGCCCAGCAGGTTCAGGCGGACGGCGACGCTGTCGTTGATCTGGTGGTTCAGGTCGGCGGTGGCGCGGACGTAGCTGTCGGTGCCGCCGGCGATCGAGGCGCGGACGAAATCGTCGGCCTTGGGGCTCTTGGACGTCAGGTTGATGCTGCCGCCGCCCGAGCCGCGGCCGCTGTAGGCGCTGTCGGGGCCCTTCACGACCTCGACCTGCTCGAGGTTGAACACTTCGCGGGTCTGGCCGCCGCTGTCGCGCAGGCCGTCGACGAAGACGTCGTTGGCGCTGGACTGGCCACGGATGAACGGACGGTCGGCCAGGGGCTGGCCGCCCTCGCCCGCCCCGAAGGTGATGCCGGGCGAGGTGCGCAGGATGTCCTGCAGCGAGGTGGCGGCGGTCTGCTCGATGATCTTGCGCGGGATGACCGTGATGGCCTTGGGCGTGTCGACCAGCGGCGCGGTCAGCTTGGGCGACTGGACCTCGGCGTTGCGTTTGCCGTCGACCTTGACGCCCGAGACCTCGGTGGCGCTGTCGGCGGGGCCGGCCGTGGCGATCGCCGCGTCGGCGGCGGCGTCGGCCTCGGGCGCGGCGGCGAAAGCGGCGGGCGCCAGGGACAGGCCGGCCAGACCGGCGACGGCGGCGACGCCCAGCGCGGCGCGGGTCTGGCTGCGGACGCCGGCGACGGCGGGCTTGGAACTCTTGTTCATCGAAAAACCCCAGCAAGGCCGTCGGAGGAGCGCGGCCCTTTGTCGTAATTGCGACGCGTTCTTATCTGGAGCGTTGCCAGTGTGCAATGATAATCATTCGCAGAAATACGCGGAGCGGGGACATGCGCTCGCGCGTGTCCCCAATGCCGGCGCCGCGAGATCAGGGGACACGCCAAGGGCATGTCCCCGGCCCTGTCAGGGCGCGTCCCGGCCGCCTTCAGCAAAGCTGGCCTCAACCTTCACCGCGAACCGGTGTACACAACCGGCGTCCGCGTGACTGGCGATCACAGGGAGCACCCTGAGGGAGCGCGGACGTCACGAGCCGTTCGCCTGGGCGCCCACCTCTGACGCGGAGTCCGCCCATGCCCGAAGCCAAGACCTGGATCGCCTTCTGTCTCGTGTGCCTGGGCATGGCCCTGACCCCCGGGCCGAACATGATCTATCTGGTCAGCCGCTCGATCTGCCAGGGACGCTGGGCCGGGATCGTGTCGCTGGTCGGCACCGCCGCCGGCTTCGTGGTCTATCTGGTCTGCGCGGCCCTGGGCATCACCGCCCTGCTGATGGCCGCGCCCATCGCCTACGACATCCTGCGGTTCGGCGGCGCGCTCTACCTGCTGTGGCTGGCCTGGCAGGCCATCAAGCCGGGCGGGGCCTCTCCGTTCCAGGTGCGCGATCTGCCCAAGGACAGCCCCGCCAAGCTGATCAGCATGGGCTTCCTGACCAACCTGCTGAACCCCAAGGCCGCGATGCTCTATCTGTCGCTGCTGCCGCAGTTCATCGACCCGCACCGGGGCGCGATCTTCGGCCAGTCCCTGGCCCTGGGCGGCAGCCAGATCGTCATCAGCCTGACGGTCAACGGCTGCATCTGCCTGGCGGCGGGGACCATCGCGACCTTCCTGGCCACGCGCCCCAGCTTCGCCCTGATCCAGCGCTGGCTGATGGCCACGGTCCTGGGCGGCCTGGCCGTGCGGATGGCCACCGAGGCGCGGCGCTGATCTCTCTTTATCCGCTCATCCCGGCGAATGCCGGGACCCAGATGGAATGGCTTCGAGGCTGACGCCACGAGCGCCAAGCCCCTCCAATCATCCCTCGCCACTAAGGGATCTGGGTCCCGGCATTCGCCGGGATGAGCGGAGTTTTAGGTTGGCCAAGCCGTGCTAGAGAAGCGTCAGCTAGCGCTGGAGTTCTGCCATGTCGTCCAAGGCCTTCCAGGTCATCGCCACCGCCCTTGCCTCGCTGGCCCTGGCCGGCGCCGCCCACGCCTCCAGCCTGAAGGCCTGCACGGTCCCGCCCAGCGTGATCCCGGCGCCCGCCGAGAAGCCGCCCGCCGGCGAGATCCACACCGACGTCCCCACCGCCGCCTATCTGCTAGCCCTGTTCTGGTCGCCCGAGGCCTGCCGCGCGGGCATCCCGGAGTCGAACAAGATCATCCAGTGTCAGACCAACAGCTTCGGCTTCACCGTGCACGGCCTGTGGCCGAACGGGCCGGACAAGATCCACCCGCGCTACTGCAAGCCCAGCCCGCCGATGAGCGCGGCGACCGTGCTGGCCAATCTCTGCATGACCCCCTCGCCCTGGCTGCTGCAGCACGAGTGGCAGGCCCACGGCGCCTGCCAGTGGGACACGCCGGAGGCCTATTTCAAGAAGGCCCGCGAGGTGCGCCAGGGCCTGAAGGTCCCGGACCTCCAGCCGGGTCCCGAGGGCACGATGACCGCGGGCGAGATCCGCAGGGCGTTCCTGAAGGGCAATCGCGGCATGACCGCCGAGGGCCTGAACGTGCGCGTCAAGGAAGGCCGCCTGACCGAGGTCTGGGTCTGCATGGACCTGGACTTCAAGCTGGCCGCCTGCCGGGGCGGCAACGGCGCCGCCGACGACGCCGTGGTGACGGTGACGCCGATGGCGCCGGCGATCGCCGCGAAGCCGAAGAAGAAGGGTTAGGGGCCCTTCTTCTTCGCTCCCTCCTACTCGCCCTCATTCCGGGCCTTGCGCCCGAAACCCCTCTGTCCGCTGCAAGTGCGGAAGGGTGGCGCGCCCGCGCGCCATGGCGTTTCACGTGCAAGCTGAACCAGGGGTCCCGGGCACAAGGCCCGGGATGACGGATGTTGAGATGGGGCAAGCGCCCCCAAACGCAAAACGGGCGGCCCCTTTCGGAGCCGCCCGCTGCTGAAGCCTCACGATGGAGACGCCATCACCCTCAGGTGTTGACGGCTTCCTCCGGGGTCACTTCGGTCTTCTTGGACAGGTCTTCGCCGGTTTCCTGATCGACGACTTTCATCGACAGCTTGGTCTTGCCGCGATCGTCGAAGCCCAGGAGCTTGACCTTCACGATCTGGCCTTCCTTCAGCACGTCCGAGGGCTTGGCCACCCGCTCGTTGCTGATCTGGCTGACGTGGACCAGGCCGTCCTTGGCGCCGAAGAAGTTCACGAAGGCGCCGAAGTCGACGACCTTGACGACCTTGCCGTCGTAGATCGCGCCGACTTCCGCTTCCTGGGTGATCGACTTGATCCAGTCCACGGCGGCCTTGATCTTGGCGCCGTCCGAGGCCGAGACCTTCACGATGCCTTCGTCGTTGATGTCGACCTTGGCGCCGGTGGTGGCGACGATCTCGCGGATCACCTTGCCGCCGGTGCCGATCACTTCGCGGATCTTGTCGGTCGGGATGGTGATGGTCTCGATCTTCGGGGCGAAGTCGCCGACCTCTTCACGCGGGGCGTCCATGGCCTTGTTCATCTCGCCCAGGATGTGGGCGCGACCGTCCTTGGCCTGGGCCAGGGCCTGCTTCATGATTTCCGGCGTGATGCCGGCGATCTTGATGTCCATCTGCAGCGAGGTCAGACCCTCGCTGGTGCCGGCCACCTTGAAGTCCATGTCGCCCAGGTGGTCTTCGTCGCCCAGGATGTCGGACAGGACGGCGAAGCCGTCCTTTTCCAAGATCAGGCCCATGGCGATGCCCGAGACCGGACGGACCAGCGGCACGCCGGCGTCCATCATGGCCAGCGACGAACCGCAGACCGTGGCCATCGAGGACGAGCCGTTCGACTCGGTGATCTCGGAGACCAGGCGGATGGTGTAGGGGAAGTCTTCCTTGGCCGGCAGCATCGGGCGCAGGGCGCGCCAGGCCAGCTTGCCGTGGCCGATCTCGCGGCGGCCCGGGCTGCCCATGCGGCCCGTTTCACCGACCGAGTAGGGCGGGAAGTTGTAGTGCAGCAGGAAGGATTCCTTGTAGGTGCCTTCCAGGGCGTCGATGAACTGCTCGTCGTCGCCGGTGCCCAGGGTGGCGACCACGATCGCCTGGGTCTCGCCGCGGGTGAACAGGGCCGAGCCGTGGGTGCGCGGCAGGATGCCGACTTCGCCCAGGATCGGACGGACCTTGTCGACGGTGCGGCCGTCGATGCGCAGGCCGGTGTCCAGGATGCCGCGACGCACGACGTCGGCTTCCAGTTCCTTGAAGATGGCGCCCAGCTTCAGCGGGTCGTAGCCGGCCGGGTTGGTGTCCGACAGGCCGAGGGCCGCGACGGCCTTCTTCTTGGCGGCGCCGACCGCTTCGTAGCGGTCCTGCTTCTTCTGGATCTTGTAGGCGGCCGCGATGTCGGCGCCCACGATGCCCTTCATCTCGGCCTTCACCGCGTCGGTGTCTTCCGGTTCGAACTCGAAGGGTTCCTTGGCGGCGTGCTCGGCCAGCTCGATGATCGCGTCGATCACCGTCTGCATTTCCTTGTGGGCGAAGTTGACGCCGCCCAGCACGATCTCTTCCGAGAGCTCTTGGATTTCAGATTCAACCATCATCACGGCGTCGGCGGTGCCGGCCACGACCAGGTCCATCTTGCTGTCCTTCTGCTCGTCGAGCGTCGGGTTCAGCACGTAGGCGCCGTCAACGTAACCGACGCGCGCGGCGCCGATCGGGCCCATGAACGGGGCGCCCGACAGGACCAGGGCGGCCGAGGCGGCCACCATCGACAGGATGTCGGGATCGTTCTCGAGGTCGTGCTGCAGCACGGTGCAAACCACCTGGACTTCGTTCTTGAAGCCCTTGACGAACAGCGGGCGGATCGGACGGTCGATCAGGCGGGAGACCAGGGTCTCCTTTTCCGACGGACGGCCTTCGCGCTTGAAGAAGCCGCCGGGGATCTTGCCGGCCGCGAAGGTCTTTTCCTGATAGTTGACCGTCAGCGGGAAGAAGTCTTGACCCGGCTTCTGGCTCTTGGCGAACACGGCGGTGGCCAGGACGACGGTTTCGCCCATGGTGGCCAGAACGGCGCCGTCGGCTTGACGGGCGATGCGACCGGTTTCGAGGACCAGCGTCTTGCCGCCCCACTCGATCGTCTTGCGTTTGATGTCGAACATTTTTCTTCTTTCGGTTCCCGTGGGCGGATTCCCATCGGGGGCGGACAGGGGCGGACGGCCGTGCTTACAAAAGCAGTTGGAGCGGCCCGATGATCCTCATCCAGTTCGACAGGCGGGTTTGAGGATGGAAAACCCTCGGACGTACGTCGGATGCTTATCCTGAATGGAAGCGACCCGGATCGACTGTTGGTCTCGGCCTGTCTCGAAACCAAAAGCCTGAAAAGCGTTCCGCCGCCCTACGCGAGTAGGACGGCGGAATTGCGTCTTAGCGGCGCAGACCCAGCTTCTCGATGAGGGCCGCGTAACGGCCTTCGTCGGACTTCTTCAGGTGGTCGAGGAGCGAGCGACGCTGGGAAACCAGCTTCAGCAGGCCACGACGGCTGTGGTTGTCCTTCTTGTGGGTCTTGAAGTGCTCGGTCAGGTTGGCGATGCGCTCGGAGAGGATCGCGACCTGGACTTCGGCGCTGCCGGTGTCGCCCGCGGTGCGGGCGTGCTCGACGATAAGAGCGCTCTTGCGCTCGGCAGTGATCGACATCGGTTTGTCTCCGCTCAGGTGAGTTGGAAGACCCGCACCGGATTGAGCTTTCCGGCGCGCATCTCGCACAAGGCCACCAACCTCTCTCCGGACATGGCGGAAACGGTGCGATCGCCGGGCGTGAGCTCGGCTTTCAGCTGTTCCACCTGCCTTGGGAGCAGAACGATGGCGCGTCCTTGCGCAAGCCGGAAGGCGTCTTCATCGGTCACGGCCACCGCCGGGATGTCGTCCAGCGCGGTCTCGACCGGAAGCAATGCCTCCGACAGCCGGGCCTCATAGCTTAAATTCTCGAGGGTTTCCAGGCCTATCGCCGAATCCTCGCTGAACCGGCCGACTCGCGTCCGGCGAAGCTGGTCGACGTGGCCGCAGGCGCCGAGCGCGGCGGCCAGGTCGCGGACCACGGCGCGGACATAGGTGCCTTTGCCGCATTCCATCTCCAGCTCGATGTGGTCGGCGTCCGGCGCGGCGGTGACGCGCAGGGCGTGGACGGTGACCTTGCGGGTCTTCAGCTCGAACTCGACGCCCTCGCGGGCCAGGTCGTAGGCGCGCTCGCCGTCGACCTTGATGGCCGAATAGTTGGGCGGCACCTGGTCGATCTCGCCGACGAGGGCCGGCAGCGCGGCCTCGACCTGTTCGCGGGTGGGGCGCACCTCGCTGCTGTCGGTGGTCTCGCCCTCGCGGTCCAGGGTGGTGGTCGAGCGGCCCCACTGGATCATGAAGCGATAGGCCTTGTCGGCGTCCATCAGGAACGGGACGGTCTTGGTCGCCTCGCCCAGGGCCAAGGGCAGGATGCCCGTCGCCAGAGGATCAAGGGTGCCGGCGTGCCCCGCCTTCTGGGCGTTGAACGCCCGGCGCACGCGGCTGACGGCGCTGGTCGAGGTCAGGTCGTAGGGCTTGTCCAGGCAGACCCAGCCCGAGACGGCGTCGCCCTTCTTGCGGCGGGCCATGGCCTAGTCCTCGTCATCCATGACGTCGGACAGGCGGCGCACGTCGGCCTGCACGCGCGGATCCTCGAACAGGCGGTCCATGTAGGCGGCCGAATTGAAGCTCTCGTCGTGGATGAACTTCAGGTCGGGCGTGAACTTCATGTCGATCGACTTGCCCAGGCGCCCGCGCAGGAACTTGGCCGCGTGGTTGAGCGCCTTGATGATCGCGTCGATGTGCTGCTCGGTCTCGCCCGTGACGCCGGCCCCCAGGGGTTCGACGAAACAGATGGCGTGCTTGAGGTCGGGGCTCATGCGCACCTCCGACACCGTCACCGACACGCCGGCCAGGGCGGGATCGGCCAGCTCCTCCTCGCGCAGGATGTCGACCAGGGCGTGGCGGATCAGCTCGCCGGCGCGGAGCTGGCGCTGCGACGGACCGACGGGTCCGCCCTTCTTGTTTTCGGTGTGGCGCTTCATGGCGCGGTCGCCTCGATGCCCGGCCGGCGGATCGAACGCCGGTAGCGCGGGGAGAAATGGAAGGCGGGGTGTCTAGGCGCGTGGGGCGGAAAAGTCCAGTGCGGGAAAGGTCTTGGCCGCGGGCGGCCTCTCAGCCGTTGGACGCGTCGGACGCTGAGCGCTAGGCTGGGCCGGGAGCTGCGTCGGAGGGGCGAAGGATGGTGTTGCGGCGCGCGGGCCTGATTTTGTCAGCCCTACTCTTCACGCTTGCCTCGTCGTCGGCGGTTCACGCCGAGCCCGCCGGACGCATCACCGGCGTCGGCGGCGTCTTCGTCAAGAGCAAGGACCCCAAGGCCCTGGCCCGTTGGTATCGCGACGTGCTCGGCATCGCGGTCGAGCCCTGGGGCGGGGCGGCGTTGCGATACGACGCACCGGGACATCCGCCCGCCGTCGCCTGGAACGCCCTTCCCAGCGCTTCAAGCTACACCAGTCCGTCGACACGGGAGTTCATGATCGACTTCGCCGTCGACGACCTGGACGCCTTCCTCGCTCGCCTGGAGGCCAAGGGCGTGACCGTCCTCAAGCGCGACGACACCGACCCCAGCGGCAAGTTCGCCTGGATCCTCGATCCCGACGGCACCAAGATCGAGCTATGGCAGCCCAAGCCTGAATAGGCTTCCGGATCTCAGGCCCCCGTCCGCGCCTTGAAGAAGTCCAGAACCTTGCGGTGGACCTTCATCGTCTCGCCGGCCGGGTCGTCGCGGTCCAGGTGGATGGTCAGAACCGAGTGGGGATCGCGGCCCGTGCCCTGCTTGGCCACGGCGTCCGGCAGGGTGATGGCCTCGACACGGGCGCCCAGCTCGCGCTCCAGGGTCTGGAAGCGGGCGCAGGGGACCAGCACGTCGCCCTCGAACCGCAGGGCGATCAGCGACAGGTCCTCGGCCTCCATCCGCGCCTTGGCCACGGCCAGTTCCTTGGGCGAGACGTCCAGTTCGCCGCCCTTCTTGCGGCCCGCCGGCAGGGAGGGCTCGGCCAGGACCGGGGCCACGACCGACGGCTCGGTCATCATCGCCAGGGCGAAGCCGCCGGTGAAGCACATGCCCACCGCGCCGACGCCCTTGCCGCCGCATTCGGCGTGGGCCTTTCGCGCCAGAGCCCGCAGCCAGTCGACGATGGGACTGGAGCGGCCGCCCGCCCAGATCGCGAACTCCCGGCCCACGCAGGCCAGCTTCAGCATGGTGGCGGTGACGTAGCCGTTCGAGGCGGGCTTGCCCGGCTTGCCGAACAGGCTGGGGCAGAACACCGTCATCCCCTCGGCCGCCACGTCGCGGGCGAACTGCAGCACCTGGGGGTGCAGGCCGGGGATCTCATGGATGACGATCACCGCCGGGCCGGACCCGATGCGGTAGACCGGTCGCGTCCAGCGCCCGTCGTGGAAGTCGAACTTCGTGAACCCCGCCAGCGCGTCGTCGTGGATCTTCGCCATGCCCGCCCCCTGCTCTCTTGGCGAGCATGACACAGGGCGAACGCCGTTCTCAAAGAAAACCGTACGGGCTCAGCCCGGCCCGTTGCCGCCGGTCCAGTCCTCCATCGGGTCGGGCAGGTTGCCGCCCGGCAGCTTCCATTCGCCCCGGTACGAGAAGTCCAGCGTGCCGCACAGCCGGGCGGGGCCGCCCTTGGGGTCGTCGCCGAACGCCTGGACGCGCAGGTCGCGATACACCGCCAGCCGGCTGAAGCTCAGCCACAGCCGCGTGGAGCCCGGACAGAAGGCGCGGATGAAAATCCGACCCTGCTCGTACTTGGGATCGATCTCGTACAGCGACAGGTCGGGATCGGCGCCCTGGACCGTCTTCAGCCCGCCCGGGCCCAGGTCCTTCTCGCGGCCGTCGGTCACCCGGCCCTGCACCTTCACGCCCGTGGCGATCACCTTCTGGACCCGCGTGCTGGTCAGCTTCTTGTCGAACAGCACGGTCAGGCCCGCCCCGGTCAGCCGCTTGGCGTCGGCCGAGACCGGATCATAGGAGTACATCTTGCGCTCGGCATGGGCCGTCCCCGCCGCGAGGCAGGCGACGACCAGGCCCAGAGCGACCTTCAGGCCCGTCCCGCGGGCCGCCCCCGACACCCCTCGCCTCACAGCTTCAGGTGACGCTTGGCGATCTCGGGATCGAAGCCCGACAGCCGCCAGGTTCCGTTCTCGAGGGTGAAGGTCAGCAGGCACGGGCCGTTCTTGTCCTTGGCGGCGCACACCTGGTCGGAGCCGACATAGCGCAGGCCGGCGGCGATGCTGATGCGGTCGGGGATCGGCCGGTCGGGGGTGTAGCCGTAATAATCGGCCGCGTAGCGGAAGGTCTCGGGCTGGACCAGGGCGTCGCCGGCGAGGCTGGCCGCGGGGCCGGCCAGGGCGATAGCCGCCGCCTGCCAGCCGCCCAGGTTCGAGGCGCGCGCCTTGCGCACCAGCTCGCTCTCGATCTCGGCCTTGAGGGCCGGACGATCGACGCGGGCGTCGAAGGCGGCGTGGTCGTTGTTGCGGATCGCCACCAGCAGGGCGTGCACGTCGCCGGCCGCGTCGTAGCGGGTGGCCGTGGCGCAGGCCGACAGCGAGACGGCGGCGAGGGCGACGGCGAAGAGGGCTCGAATGCGCATGGCGCTAGGGTTAGGCCTGAAATCGGGCGATTTCCAGTCCGGCGTCACGCGGGCCCTCTCCCACGCGGGAGAAGGAAAAAGGGCGCGGACCTCGCGGTCCGCGCCCTCTGTCTCGTCAAAGCTCCGGCGGACCTTAGTCCAGCTGGCGCTTGATCTCTTCGACGGTGAAGCACTCGATGGTGTCGCCGACCTTGATGTCCTGGAAGCCCGCGAACATCATGCCGCACTCCTGGCCGGACGGGACCTCGTTGACCTCGTCCTTGAAGCGCTTGAGCGTCTGCAGCGTGCCCAGTTCCAGCACCACGATGTCCTGACGGATGATCCGGACCTTGGCGCCCTTGCGGACCACGCCTTCGGTGACGCGGCAGCCGGCGACCTTGCCCACCTTGGAGATGTCGAAGGCCTGCAGGACTTCGGCGTTGCCGAGGAAGGTTTCGCGCTGGATCGGCGCCAGCATGCCCGAGAGCACGCCTTTGATGTCGTCCAGCAGGTCGTAGATGATCGCGTAGTAGCGGATCTCGACGCCTTCGCGTTCAGCCAGCGCACGCGCCTGGGCCGAGGCCCGGACGTTGAAGCCGATCAGCGGCGCGCCGGCGCCCTTGGCCAGCATCACGTCGCTCTCGCTGATGGCGCCGGCGCCCGACAGGATGATCCGCGCGCGGACCTCGTCGGTGGCCATCTGCTCCAGCGAGCCGATGATCGCCTCGGCCGAGCCCTGCACGTCGGCCTTGATGACCAGCGGCAGCTCGCGCAGCTTCTTGTCCTGCAGCTTGGCCATCATGTCGGCCATGCTGGTGGCGCCCGCGCCGACCGGATGCATCGACTTCTCGCGCTTCAGGCGGATGCGGTACTCGGTCAGCTCGCGGGCGCGGGCTTCGTTTTCCACGACCGCGAAGCTGTCGCCCGGCGACGGCACGCCGTCCAGGCCGAGGATCTCGACCGGGGTGGCGGGACCGGCTTCGGTCAGTTGCTCGTTGCGTTCGTTCAGCAGGGCGCGGACCCGGCCGAACTGGCTGCCGGCCACGACGATGTCGCCGCGCTTCAGCGTGCCGCGATTGACGAGGACGGTCGAAACCGCGCCGCGACCCTTGTCCAGCTTGGCCTCGATCACCACGCCGTCGGCGGTGCGGTCGGGGTTGGCCTTCAGGTCCAGCACTTCGGCCTGCAGCAGGATGCGCTCGATCAGCTCGTCCAGGCCCTGGCCGGTCTTGGCCGAGACCTCGACGATCTGGGTGTCGCCGCCCAGGCTTTCCACGACGATCTCGTGTTGCAGCAGCTCGTTGGTCACCCGGGTCGAATCCGAGCCCGGCTTGTCCATCTTGTTGACGGCCACGATGATCGGGACCTCGGCGGCCCGGGCGTGTTTGATCGCCTCGATCGTCTGGGGCATGACGCCGTCGTCACCGGCCACCACCAGGATGACGATGTCGGTGATGTTCGCGCCGCGCGCCCGCATCTGCGAGAACGCCGCGTGGCCCGGGGTGTCGAGGAAGGTGACCTTCTGGCCGTTTTCCAGACGCACCTGGTAGGCGCCGATGTGCTGGGTGATGCCGCCGTGCTCGCCGCCGGCCACGTCGGCCTTGCGCAGCGCGTCCAGCAGGCTGGTCTTGCCGTGGTCGACGTGACCCATGACGGTGACGACCGGGGGCCGGGGCTCCAGGTGATCGTCGATGTCCTCGGCGCCGATGAAGCCTTCTTCGACGTCGGCTTCCGACACGCGCTTGACGGTGTGGCCGAACTCGGTGGCCACCAGCTCGGCGGTGTCGTTGTCGATGACGTCGTTGATCTTCAGCATCACGCCCTGACGCATCAGGAACTTGATGATGTCGACGCCGCGCACGGCCATCCGGTTGGACAGTTCCTGCACGGTGATGACGTCGGGGATGACCACTTCGCGCGAGACGCGGGCCTGTTCGGCCACGCCGCCGCGGCGCTTTTCCTTTTCGCGTTCACGGGCCCGGCGAACCGAGGCCAGCGAGCGCATGCGGTCGGCGGAGTCCCCGTCGCCGGCCACGGTCTGGATGGTCAGGCGGCCTTCGCGGCGCTGCGGGGCGCCCTTGGCGCGGCTGACCGCCTTGCCGGGAGCCGCGGCCTTGCGACGATCGTCCTCCTCGTCCGGGCGACGGCTGACGTCGCCGCCGGGGCGGGGGGCCGAGCGCGTGGCGCGCTGGATTTCGGGCGTGGCAGGAGCCGAGGCCGGGACGCCCGGACGGGCGCCGCGCGGACCGCCGGGACCCGGACGGGCGCCGGGCGCCGGGCGCGGGGCCAGGGCCGAATAGCGCACGGTCTGGGCCGGACGGTCGCCCTGCGGACGATCGCCCTGGGGCCGGTCGCCTTGCGGGCGGTCGTTGCGGAAGCCGCCCTCGGGACGCGGACCACGCGGCGCGCCGGCGTCGGGACGCGGCGTGCGCTGGTTGTACGGGCCGTCCTGGCGCGGGGCGCGCTGGTTGAACGGCCGGTCCGCGAAGCTGGGACGGTCGCCTTGGGGACGGTCGCCCTGCGGGCGATCGCCCTGGGCGCCCGGACCGGGGCGGTAGGTGGTGGTCGAGGCCCGGTCGTCGCGACGGTCGCGGCTGGGCTCGTAGGTGCGGGTCTGGCCCGGAGCCGGCGCCGGACGCGGAGCCTCGGCGCGCACCGGCGGCGCGGCGGGAGCCGGAGTCGCCGGCGCTTGCGGCGCGGGAGCCGCCGGAGCGGGGGTCGGAGCCGGGGCGGCTGGAGCCTGGGCGACCGGAGCGGCGGGCGCTTCGGGAGCCGGGGGCGGCGCGGCGGCGGCCTTGGCGGCTGCGGCGGCCTTGGCGGCGGCTTCGCGAGCCGCGGCCGCGTCGGCGGCGGCGCGGGCCTCGGCGGCGCGGCGGTCGGCCGCCTGACGCTCCTGCTGCTCGCGGGCGGCCTCGATGGCGCGCTGGCGGGCCACCATCTCGCTTTGCGAGAGGCCGCCGGCCGAACCGCCGCCTTGCGACGACGACGGCTGACGCGGGGCGTCGCCTTGCCGGCGTTCGGCCGAGGACGGCGCGGCCAGGTTGCCGGTCGGCGGCGCGTGCGGGCGCACGCGCTTGGTTTCAACCACCACCGTCTTGGTGCGGCCGTGGCTGAAGCTCTGCTTCACGACGCCGGCGCTGACAGAGCCCTGACGGGGCTTCAGCGTGATGGGCGCTCGCCCGCCGGGGTTGGAACCAGGCCGACCGTTATCGTTCTCGTCGCTCATGCGCTCGCTTGTACTTCCGCCGGGGGGCCGGCCAAAAAACGTTCGATCCATACGAGAAAGGGGCCTGGACGTACTTTCCGAAGAAAGCGCGTTTCCCGACCCTTCGCTCAGGAGCGGATCACGCTCCTCATTTCAAGTTCCAGACCTCTGTCGACGACGAATGAAAGCCATTCGTCGAGGCCAGGGGCCTAGGGCTCCTCGCGCCAACTCGCCGACCAACTCGAGGGAAGGAGTGGGCGGAAGCCTGATAACCGCTCGACGTCCAAAGTCCAGCGATCAGTGCCGCGCCCGGCAAGGAGCGCCGTGTGTATCACATTCTCCCCACCCAAGGCCAAACCCAATTCGTCGGACGTGAACATCCCGCAGATTTTGGGGCTGTTCGGGGCCTTGTGGACCGCGGTGAGGATCTTCCGGCGACCGTCAGCGGCGCCGTCGGACGCCTCGATCAGCCAGGCGGTCTGTCCCGAGGCCAGGGCCGAGGAGACCTTTTCGAAGCCTGAGATAATCGTTCCGCCGCGCCGTGCAAGTCCCAGCCCGTCCAGAACCCGCCGGACCAGCAGCCGTTCCACCTGGTCGGCCAGGTCGCCCGGCGCGGTGAGCTTGGCCTTGGCCGAGCGCGAGAACAGGCCCTTCTTGGCGGCGGTCGTCACCGCCTCGCGGGTGGCGTCCACCCACATGCCGCGGCCGGGCAGCTTGCGCGCCACGTCCGGGACCACCGTCCCGTCGGGGCCCGCCACGAACCGCACCAGGCGCGCCTCGTCGGTCGCCAAGCCCAGGACGATGTCCTTGCGCTGGCGGCTGGCCTCGGCGTGGGTCTTGGGGGCGGTCGCGTCGGTCATCAGGGCTTGGTTGGGGGTCTCTAAAGGCGCCGGGCCTCCGACTTGCGTCGGAGGCCCGGGATCCAGATCAGTCTTCCTTGGCTTCGTCTTCGGCTTCGGGGGCTTCTTCCTCCGAGGCCTCGGCCGGCTCGTCGCCCGCCTCTTCCTCGAACTCGCCTTCCTCTTCCTCGACGTATTCCGGTTCCGGCGGGGCCTCGACCCAGCCCATGACGATGCGGGCGCGCATGATCAGGGCCTCGGCGTCTTCCGGCGACAGGTTGAAGCTGTCCAGGATGCCGGCTTCACGCACGCGCTCGCCGTCCTTGGTCTCGAACCAGCCGCGCAGGTCGTCCGGGATCAGGCCGGCCAGGTCCTCGATCGACTTCACGTCGCCTTCGCCCAGGGCCACGGCCACCGGCAGGGTCACGCCCTCGATGGTCAGCAGCTCGTCCTGGACGCCCAGCTCCAGACGCTTGGCGTCCAGGGCGGCGGCTTCCTTTTCCAAGAATTCGCGGGCGCGGGTCTGCAGTTCCTCGGCGGTCTCGTCGTCGAAGCCCTCGATGGCCGCGATCTCGTGCGGCTCGACATAGGCCACGTCCTCGACGGCCGCGAAGCCTTCGGTGACCAGCAGCTGAGCGATGACTTCGTCGACGTCCAGGGCTTCCTGGAACAGGGCCGTGCGCTCGGAGAACTCGCGCTGGCGGCGCTCGCTTTCCTGGCTCTCGGTCATGATGTCGATCTGCCAGCCGGTCAGCTGCGAGGCCAGGCGGACGTTCTGGCCGCGACGGCCGATGGCCAGCGACAGCTGCTCGTCCGGCACCACCACTTCGACGCGCTCGTCTTCCTCGTCCATGACGACCTTGGAGACTTCGGCGGGGGCCAGGCCGTTGACGATGAAGGTCGCCTCGTCCTCGGACCACTGGATGATGTCGATCTTCTCGCCCTGCAGCTCGGCCACCACGGCCTGGACGCGCGAGCCGCGCATGCCGACGCAGGCGCCGACCGGGTCGATGCTGGAGTCGTTGGAGATCACAGCCATCTTAGCGCGCGAGCCCGGGTCGCGGGCCACGGCGCGGATCTCGATGACGCCGTCGTAGACTTCCGGCACTTCCTGCGCGAACAGCTTGGCCATGAAGCCGCCGTGGGCGCGCGACAGCATGATCTGCGGGCCCTTGGTCTCGCGACGGACGTCGTAGATGTAGGCGCGGATGCGGTCGCCGACGTTGAAGTTCTCGCGCGGGATCGACTGGTCGCGGCGCATGATGCCTTCGCCGCGGCCCAGGTCGACGATGACGTTGCCGTATTCGACGCGCTTGACGCTGCCGTTGACGATCTCGCCGGCGCGGTCCTTGTACTCGTCGTACTGGCGCTCGCGCTCGGCTTCGCGGACCTTATGCATGACGACCTGGCGGGCCATCTGGGTCTGGACGCGGCCGATCTCGAACGGCGGCAGGGCCTCTTCGTAGATCTTGCCCACCTCGGCGTCGCGCCAGGTGCGCTTGGCCGACGACAGCTGGACCTTGCCGATCTCGCCTTCCAGCTCGAAGTCGTCCGGCACGACCTCGATCACCCGCTTCTGGGTGGTCTCGCCGGTGCGCGGGTCGATCTTGACGCGGATATCGTGCTCGGCGCCGTAGCGGGCCCGGGCGGCCTTCTGCAGGGCGTCCTCGATCGCCTCGATGACGACTTCCTTCTCGATGCCCTTTTCGCGCGCGACGGCGTCGGCGATCTGCAGCAGTTCGAGGCGGTTGGCGGAAATGCCGATGGCCATGGTCAGTCCTCTTCACTTTCGGACAGGTCAATATCGCTGTCGTCGCCCTCGGCTCCGACATCATCTTGGTCGGCGTCATCGCCTTCGGCGCTGACGCGGGCGGCGCGCTGTTCGGCGCCCCGCTTCATCAGTTGATCGGTGAGCACCAGCTTGGCCTCGACGATCCAGTCGAACGGGAAATAGACGGTGGTGTCGTCCTCGCCCTCGATGTTCAGGCCCACCTGGCCGTCCTCGACGCCGGCCAGCTCGCCCTTGAAGCGCTTGCGGCCCTCGGCGACGCGGTCCAGCTCGATACGGATCTCGAGGCCCGCATAGGTGTCGAAATCCTTCAGCCGGGTCAGCGGGCGGTCGACGCCCGGGCTGGAGACTTCCAGGGTGTATTCGCCGGCGATCGGGTCGGCGGCGTCCATCACCTCGGAGATGGCGCGCGACAGCTTGGCGCAATCCTCGACGTTCATGTCGCCGCCCGTCCCATCCTCGAGGAGGGGTCGCTCGGCCATGATCTGCAGGCGACGCTGCTCGGCGCCGCCCATCAGGCGAAGGCGCACGATCTCGTAGCCGACGCTGTCGGCGACAGGATCGAGCAGCTCGATCAGGTCCAGGTCTTCCCGCGTCTTGCCGCGCACGTTTGTCTCAACTCACTGGGGCCGACACGCTCAAGCTGGCGAGCGGCCAAAGAAAAAGCGGCAGCCTTTCGGGCCGCCGCTCGAAAGCGCCAATCAGCGCTAACGGACGATGTAGGGCTTATATAGCGCGATGTTCGGGCGGTTGGAAGCCCCTAGTCCGGCATGCCAGATTCCAGAAGATTCTGGATACGGGCGACCGCGCCCCAGGTCCCGCAGTCCTGCTGGATGACCTCCGTTCGCCCCTTCCAGCTCACCTCCGTGCGGGTGAAGGGCGGGTCCAGGCAGCTGGCGAACTCGGCGGGGGCAGGTTGAGGCGCGAAGGCGCCCGGATCGTCCAGCACCTTTTCCAGGGCGGCCGCTGTCGTTCGCCCCAAGGTCCAGGACTGGGTCGGATCGCCGGGCCTCTGGATGACAAACGACACCGTCCAACGTCCCGACCGCCCGCGACGCGCGACGAGGCTGCTCGCGCCACCGCCGGCGAGATAGGCCTCGTTGAGAATGCGGATATCGCCGACCGCACTTGCGACGGGCAAGCCCGCCTGTGTTCTCAGTCTGACGTGGGGATCGGTCCGAACATAGTCCGACGCCTGACTAAACGCAGGATCCGACAAAAGGACGACGCCGATCGCCGAGGCAAAGCCCATACATCTCCGCAGCATCATCCACAGCGCCTCCTCCGGAAGGCTTCGGACGCATCCGGCCTCGCGTCAAGTTCGTCGCCTCTTCCGCACCGCAGCACTTGTGGCCTATAAGCGCCCCCGCGCAGGCCCGCCTCCCCGCGGGACCTTTCCCAAACGAAGAGTCACAATGGACCTCTCCAAGATCGCCGTCGGCGTGAACCCGCCGTACGACCTGAACGCCGTCATCGAGATCCCGCAAGGCGGCGAGCCGGTGAAGTACGAGATCGACAAGGCCAGCGGCGCGCTGATGGTCGACCGCTTCCTGCACACGGCGATGTTCTATCCGGCCAACTACGGCTTCATCCCGCACACCCTGGCCGACGACGGCGACCCGGCCGACATCATGGTCGTGGGCCCGACCCCGGTGGTGCCCGGCGCGATCATCCGCTGCCGCCCGATCGGCGCCCTGATGATGGTCGACGAGGCCGGGTCGGACGAGAAGATCCTGGCCGTGCCGGTCGACAAGCTGCACCCGTTCTACACGGGCGTGACCAGTTGGCGCGACCTGCCGGTGATCCTGACCGAGCAGATCGCCCACTTCTTCCAGCACTACAAGGACCTGGAAAAGGGCAAGTCGACCAAGATCACCGGCTGGGCCGATCCGGAAGAGACCGCCGAGATCATCCGCGCCGCGATCAAGCGCCACGACGAGAGCTACTGAGACACCAAAGGCCGGTCCCCAGGGACCGGCCTTTTTCGTTCGCGCGCCTCAAGCCGCGAGACCCGCTTCCAGCACCGCCTAGTCGGCGGGGGCCAGGGCGGGCCGCACGCCCAGGGCCAGCAGCGCGGCGAAGCCCTCCGGCGGGTCGGCCCGGCGCACCATGTCCGCGCGCACCGCCCGCAGCAGGGCCAGGCGCTCGTTCGGCCGCGCGGCCGGCGCCATGATCCGCGCCAAGTCGATCAGGTCCTCGTCGCGCAGGGCGCCGCGCATGCGCGCTTCCATGGCGACCAGCTCGGCGTCGGTGAACAGGGCCTGCAGCACCGGCGAGAACTCTTCCTCCTCCTCGGCCATCTGGACGAGGTCCTCGGCCACGAACCGCGAGAAGGCCAGGTAGAGGGCGTGCAGGGCGGCGTCGCGCTGGCGGGGCCGGGCCAGCTCGACCTCGGCGACCAGCGTCTCCAGGATCGGCAGGTGCGCCAGGCGGCGGGCGTGCCCCTCGGCCAGCTCGGTGACCGCGCCCGGCGCGCGGGTCTCCAGGGGAACCAGGATCTCGCGCCGCTCGAAGTCGATCTGGCAGGCGCGGGCGCCCAGATGAGCCCGCAGGTCGGCCAGGAGCTCGGCCACGGCCGCCCCGTCGTCCGGCGCGACGGCGCCCAGGCGGGTCAGCAGGCGGGCGTGGGCGTAGCGCAGGCCCTTGTGGATCGCGCCATAGAGATCGTGGGCGGCGGCGTGGGCCGGAAGATAGGACATCGGAGCTCCTGCGGCCCGGGGCGGGCGGCCTTGCGGGGGAAACAAGGGCGTCCCACTAGCGGCGCGCGCGACATTCGGCGATCAGTGTTCTTGCAAACCGGCTCTGCGATTTCGCAGAATGGCCGGATGTTCGACTGGAACGATCTTCGCCACTTCCTGGCCGTGGCCCGGGCCGGCAGCACCCTGGGGGCCGCCAAGCGCCTGGGCGTCAACCAGACCACCGTCGCGCGGCGGCTGGACGCCCTGGAGGCCGCCGGCGGGGTCAAGCTGTTCGAGCGCGACCGGGCCGGGGCCAACCTGACCGAGGCGGGCGCCGACCTGCTGGCCCACGCCGAGGCGGTGGAGAAGGCCGCCCTCGCCGTCGAGCATCGCCTGGCCGCCCGGCGCCGGGAGATGGCCGGGGTGGTGCGCCTGACCACCAGCGAGGCCCTGGCCACCATCGGCGTGGTGCCGGCCCTGGGCGAGTTCCGCCGCCTCTATCCCGACATCCAGATCGACCTGGTCCTGACCGACGCCTTCCTGGACATCGAGAAGGGCGAGGCCGACATCGCCCTGCGCGCCAGTTACGGCCTGGAATCCTCGAGCCTGGTGGCCCGCAAGGTCGCCGACGACTACTGGGGCGTGTTCTGCAGCCGGGCCTACGCCGACGCGCACGGCGCGCCGACCACCCGCGAGGCCCTGGCCGGCCACGCCGTGGTCGACGGCGAGGGCGCCCTGAAGGACCTGCCGCCCCTGACCTGGCTGCGCGAGGCCGCGGGCGGCGCCGGGCCCCTGCGCTGCAGCACCATGAACAACATCGTCAACGCCGTGGCGGCGGGGCTGGGCCTGGCCGCCCTGCCCTCGGGCCTGGGCGACCGCCATCCCGACCTGGTCTGGTGCCAGCCGGTCACCATCCCGGGCCAGGCCTCGTTCTGGGTGCTGACCCGTCAGGACCTGCGGCAGGTCCCGCGCATCCGGGCCTTCATCGACTTCATCGTGCCGCACCTGACCGCCAGCATGCGCGAGACGCCGGACCGCTCGGGGCTGGACCGCTGGTAGGCTAGGTCCGCACGAAATCCAGGAACACCGGCGCGCAGTCGCCCAGCTTCTTTTCCTCGTAGCGGGTGGTGACATGGTCGGCCGGGGCGGCGTTGCGGTCGGCGTCCGCGTCGGCGAAGCGGAAGGCTGGGTCGGCCAGCACCCGCTCGACCGTCCACTCGGCATAGTCGGCCCAGTCGGTGGCGAAGCGGAAGGCCGCGCCCGGCTTCAGCACCCGCGCCAGTTCGGCCACGAAGGCCGGCTGGATCAGGCGGCGCTTGTTGTGGCGGGCCTTGTGCCAGGGATCGGGGAACATGATGAAGAGCCGGTCCACCGAGGTGTCGGGCAGCCAGCCCACCACGTCGCGGGCGTCGCCCTCGTGGATGCGGACGTTCTTCAGCCCCTGCTCCTCGACATGGCGCACGGCGCTGGCCACGCCGTTGACGAAGGGCTCGGCGCCGATCACCAGCACGTCGGGGCGCTTGCCGGCCTGGGCGGCCATGTGCTCGCCGCCGCCGAAGCCGATCTCCAGCCAGACTTCCGTGGCCTCCGGCATCAGGTCGCGCGGCTGGAACGGGGCCTGGGGCACGGCGATGGTCGGCAGCAGGCTGTCGAGCAGGGCCTGCTGGCGCGGCTTCACCGGCCGCGACTTCAGGCGGCCGAACGAGCGCAGCGGCCCGTGGGGTTGCTGGGGGTTGGTCATGGGGCGGGGTCTTAGCGCCTGACCGGCCCGGGAGCTAGGGCGCCGTCGAATATCCCCGGCGGACCATCTCCGACCAGAACGGGATCGTCCTGCCCTCGTCCTCCAGATTGAAATCCAGAGGATCGGTCAAGAACTCGTGGTCGATATAGGTGTCCAGGTCCCGGCCATAGACGACGATGTCGGCCTGATAGACCGAGAAGACCGGGTTGCCCGCCTCGCGCGGCGTCTCGGGCATGTAACGATGGCCGTAGACGGGGATCAGCCTGGGCGCGGCGTCCACGACCCGGCGCAGCACGGCCGCCCGCTCAGCGGGATCAGCGGGACGCGGGCCCCATTCGGGCCACCAGAGGTCGCTTTCCTCCACGTCGAACAGCAGGCCTTCGTAGGGCCAGGCGAAGCTCTCGGCGAGCTTCTCGTGATCGCGGGTCCAGTCCAGGGCGCCGGCGATCCGGTGCTTCAGCAGCAGCGCCCGCAGGTCGGGCGGAAAGAAAAAGCCGAACCGCGCCTGGGCGGCGTCGAGTTCGGCTTCGGTATAGGACGGCCCCCAGATTTCTCTCCGGGGGCCGCTCATGGCTTACGCCAGGCCCTTCAGCTCCGACACCAGGTCGGTCTTCTCCCACGAGAAGCCGCCTTGATTGTCCGGCGTACGGCCGAAGTGGCCGTAGGCGGCGGTGCGGGCGTAGATTGGCTTGTTCAGCTGCAGGTGCTCGCGGATGGCGCGCGGGGTGGCGCCGCCGATCAGCTGCGGCAGGATCTTTTCCAGCTGGGCCGGATCGACCTTGCCCGTGCCGTGCAGGTCGACGTGGAACGAGACCGGCTGGGCCACGCCGATGGCGTAGGCGATCTGGATGGTGCAGCGCTCGGCCAGGCCGGCGGCCACGACGTTCTTGGCCAGGTAGCGGCAGGCGTAGGCGGCCGAACGGTCGACCTTGGTCGGATCCTTGCCCGAGAACGCGCCGCCGCCGTGCGGGGCCGCGCCGCCGTAGGTGTCGACGATGATCTTGCGGCCGGTGACGCCGGCGTCGCCGTCCGGGCCGCCGATCTCGAAGCGGCCGGTCGGGTTGACCAGCCACTGGGTCTTCTTGGTGATCAGGCCTTCCGGGAAGATCGGCAGGATGTGCGGCTTGATCAGGTCCAGCACGCGCTTGGAGGTCGCGGACTTGCCGTCGATCTTCTTCTTGTGCTGGTGCGACACGACGATCGAGACGACGCGGACCGGCTTGCCGCTGGCGTCGTATTCCAGGGTCACCTGGCTCTTGGCGTCGGGCTCCAGCTCATGCAGCTCGCCGCTGTGACGCAGCTGGGCCAGGCGGCTGAGGATGTTGTGGCTGTACTGCAGGGTGGCCGGCATCAGCTCCGGGGTCTCGGTGCTGGCGTAGCCGAACATGATGCCCTGGTCGCCGGCGCCTTCGTCCTTCTTGTCCGAAGCGTCCACGCCCTGGGCGATGTGGGCCGACTGGCCGTGCAGGTAGCAGGCGTACTTGGCCTTCTCCCAGTGGAAGCCCTTCTGCTCGTAGCCGATGTCCTTGATCGCGGCCCGGACCTTGGGCTCCAGCGACTTGATGATGTCCTTCGTCAGCTGCTTGTTGGCGGCCTTGTCGCCGCCCGGCTTGCCGGCGCGCACTTCGCCCGCCAGGACGATGCGATTGGTGGTGACCAGGGTCTCGCAGGCGACACGCGCTTCGGGGTCGGCGGACAGGAAGGCGTCGACGACGGTGTCGCTGATCCGATCGGCGACCTTGTCCGGATGGCCTTCGGAAACGCTTTCACTGGTGAAGATGTAGGAAGAACGGCTCAAGGGTCAGCTCCGGACATGACGTCGCCCACGCGGACGGTCTGCCCGAGGGACTAGGCGGAACATATAAAGATAAGTTTATGTCCGCAAGACGCCCCGGAGCCTTTTAGCCTCACATGGAACCCCGTGAGGCGTCCAAAAAGGCCCTGAATCAAGCCTTTAGGGCGTGGCGGACGCCGAAACCGACAAGCGCTTCCGGCGACCACGCCCTGGCGGCCTGCGCCGCCCAGGTCCAGATCGGCCTGAAATCAGGCCTCGGCGTCTTCGTCGATCATGTCCTCGGCCATCGAGCGGACGAGGTCGAGGATGCGGCGACGGACGCGGGACTTGCCGATGCGCGGGAACAGCGCGGCCAGTTCCAGACCTTCCGGGGTCATCAGGAAGTCGTGCACGAACTGCTCCGAGCCGTTTTCCTCGAAGCCCTCGAGGTCGGTCGGATCGGCCAAGCCCTCGAAGAAGTAGGACACCGACGACTGCAGGCTCTTGGCGATCTCGTACAGCTTGGAGGCGCTGACGCGATTGGCCCCCCGCTCGTACTTCTGCACCTGCTGGAAGGTCAGGCCCAGGTCGTCCGCCAGACGCTCCTGGCTGACGCCGAGAATCTTGCGGCGCATGCGAATCCGGGCGCCGACGTGCAGATCGACCGGATTGGGGGAACGTTCTTCAGGAATCGTGTTCATGCCGTTTCAATCACTGGGAGGAAGCCACGGGTATCTGAAAGCTTGTCTGTTTCAGTTTAGACCTTTTTCCAAGCCTCGACCTCCTGGAACGCGAATCGCGGCGAGGAATGAAACCAAAAGCAGCAGTCCGAACGGCCAGTGCCCAAGCTTGGAGAACAGGGTCGGCGAACCGACTTCGCTAACCTTACCGTCGATCACCCCTGATTCGCCAAGTTTCAAGCGGGCGCCGGGCAAAATTCTTCCCCGCGCGTCGATCAGGGCGGAGACGCCCGTGGGCGTGGCGCGGATCAGCGGAAGGCCGGTCTCGATCGCGCGATAGCTGGCCAGGTTCAGGTGCTGCAGCGGCCCGGAGGTGACTCCGAACCAGGCGTCGTTCGAGACGTTGACGATCGCCCGCACCCCGGGAACCGGCTTGGCCAGGCGCGGGAACAGGCTTTCGTAGCAGATCAGCGGCTGCACCAGCAGGTCCGGCGCCACCCGCAGCGGCGCGGGCTTGGGCCCGGTGGCGAAGCCGTCGCCCAGGTGGGCCATGCTCTTGAAGCCGATCCTGGTCATCAGGGCGTCGGCGGGCAGATATTCCCCGAACGGCACCAGCCGGTGCTTGTCGTAGATCCCGACCACGACGACGTCGTCGGCCGTGCGGCGCAGGGCGACCAGGCTGTTGTAGTAGACCGGCTTATCGGGCGGCCCCTCGTAGCGGTAGCCGCCCAGCAGCATCAGCTGACCGGGCCGGAGGGCGGCGACGATGTCCTGCCGCACCCAGCTGCCGGGGACCATGTAGTCGTTGATGGCCAGCGGCAGGGCGCCCTCGGGCCAGACGACGATGTCGGCGGGCTTGCCGGCGTAGGGCTTGGCGGTCAGCGAGACATAGGCCTGGACGATCTGGGCGAAGCGCTGGGCGTCCCACTTCGACTCCTGGGGGATGTCGGCCTGGACGACGCGGACAGTCAGGGCCGGCCCCGGCGCGGACGGCGGCCGGGACAGGGCCAGCGACCCGCCGACGAACAGCCCGACCAGGGCGACGACGGCCGCGCCGACCGCGATCCGGCCGCGCTTGCCGTCGCGCCACACCGCCGGGACGGCGGCGATGGCCAGGGTGATCCAGGTCAGGCCGTAGGCGCCGACCACGCCGGCGAACTGCGACACGGCCGAGCCGGCCCGCCAGGTCTCGCCCGGCAGGTTCCAGGGAAAGCCGGTCAGGATGTGGCCGCGGGTCCATTCCAGCAGGGCGAAGGCGCCGGCGAACACCAGCACCCGCCGCACGCCCGCGGGACGGATCAGGCGGTAGAGCAACGCTCCCAGCCCCCAGAACAGCGCCATGCCGGCGGCCATGGCGGCCACGGCGAACGGGGCCATCCAGCCCTGGTTGGCGGCGTCGACCATGAAGGCCTCGGCGATCCACCAGGTGGAGAGGGCGAAATAGCTCAGCCCCATCAGCCAGCCGCGCAGGAAGGCCGAGCGCAGCGGCCGGGGGCCGTCGATCGTGTCGAGCAGCCACAGCAGGACCGCGTAGCCCAGCAGGCCCGGCAGGACCCCGAACGGCGGATGGGCCAGGGCGGCGGCCAGGCCCGCTAGCAGCGCCAGGCCGCGCACCCGCCAGGGCGTCGGCTTCGGCAGGGCCGGCAGGTTCACGAAGCGGCCACGCGGCCGGGCGGCTCGGCCGCTTCCACGCCAGACTCGAGGGCCACGGCCGGACGCACCCGCACCCGGCGCACGCGACGCGGGTCGGCCTCGACCACTTCCAGGTCGAAGCCCGCCGGGTGGGCGATCACCTCGCCCCTTTGCGGCACGCGGCCGGCCAGGGCCACGACCAGGCCGGCGACGGTGTCGATGTCCTCTTCCATGTCCGGCGGGGCCAGATCGGTGTCGAGGGCGGCCTCCAGGTCCTCCAGGGGCGCGCGGGCGTCGACCTCGAACAGGCCGCCCGGACGGGCGACGATGTTGGAGACCTGGGCGTCGTCGTGCTCGTCGTCGATCTCGCCGACCACCGCCTCGATCAGGTCCTCCATGGTCACCAGGCCGTCGGTGCCGCCGAACTCGTCGATGACCAGGGCCATGTGGATGCGGCTGGTGCGCATGCGCAGCAGCAGGTCGGCGGCCCGCATCGAGGCCGGCACGTACAGCGCCTCGCGCCGCAGCCGCTGGAGGATCTGGTCCGACGGCCCCGGCCGCCTGTCGTCGGCGGCCAGCAGGCGGAACACGTCCTTGACGTGGATCACGCCGACCGGGTCGTCCAGGGTCTCGCGGTAGATCGGCATCCGCGAATGCTCGGCCTCGGTGAACTGGGCCACCAGCGCCTCGAACGGCGTGCTCACCTCGACGGCGACGATGTCGGCGCGCGGCGTCATCACGTCGGCCACCCGCAGGCTCTGGAAGGCCTCGGCCTGGTCGACCAGGTCGACCTCGTGGGCCAGGGCGGGATCGGCCGGACGCGTCGCCTCGGCCAGGCCCGGAACCCGCCGGCCGGCAAGGTCCTTGCGCATCTTACGGAAGAACGCCCGCACGCCCCGACTCAAGCGAGTCGAACCGGCGGGCGGGGAACTCTGGTCGTCGCTGGGCATGCCCTGCTTGGTTATCCCTCGGTCGACGCGGGTTCGGCATAGGGGTCGGGAATGTCCAAGCCCGCGAGGATCTCGCGCTCGAACGCTTCCATGGCCTCGGCCTCGCCGTCGTCCTGATGGTCGTATCCTAAGAGATGAAGCACCCCATGCGCCACCAGATGTTGCAAATGGTGCGCAAGAGGCTTGCCCTGCTCGGCCGCCTCGCGGGCGCAGACCCCGAACGCCAGGGCGATGTCGCCGATCTGGCCTTCCGGATTGGGCGGCGAAGGGAAGGACAGGACGTTGGTCGCGTAGTCCTTCTGGCGGAAGTCGCGGTTCAGCGCCTGGACGCTGCCGTCGTCGGCCAGCAGGATGACGATCCCCTGCCCTTCGATGTCCTCGTGGGCGTCCAGCACGGCCTGGGCGGCGCGCCAGACCAGGGCCTCGACCTCCGGCTCGGCCTGGGTCCAGGCCTGGTCCTCGATCTCGATGTCGACGGTGATGGTCATTCTAGCGGGTCGTCGTCTGCAGGGCGTCGGCGTCGTAGGCCTTGACGATGCGTTCGACCAGCGGGTGGCGCACCACGTCGGCCGAGGTGAAGCGCGACACCGCCACGCCCTCGACCCCTTCCAGGATCGACACCGCGTGGGCCAGGCCGGAGTCGCGGGGGTTCAGCAGGTCGACCTGGGTCGGGTCGCCCGTCACCACCATCCGCGCGCCCTCGCCCAGGCGGGTCAGGACCATCTTCATCTGCAGGCGCGAGCAGTTCTGGGCCTCGTCGACGATGACGAAGGCGTGGCTCAGGGTGCGGCCGCGCATGAAGGCGATCGGGGCGACCTCGATCTCCAGCTTCTCGCGGCGGCGGCGCAGCTGGTCGGCGCCCATGATGTCGGTCAGGGCCTCCCAGACGGGGGCCATGTAGGGATCGACCTTCTCGTTCAAGTCGCCCGGCAGGAAGCCCAGCTTCTCGCCGGCCTCGACGGCGGGGCGGGTGACGATCAGGCGATCGACCTCGCCGCGCAGCAGCATGCCCGCCCCTTGGGCCACGGCCAGGAAGGTCTTGCCGGTGCCGGCGGGGCCCAGGCCGAAGCACAGCGGATGGCTGGCCATGGCCTCCATGTAGCGGGCCTGGCCCTTGGTCTTGGGCGAGACGCTGCCCTTGCGCACGGCGCGGGGCGAGGCCTGGCCGGACGCGCTGTGGGCCTCGCCGACGGCCACGCGGACATCGGCCTCGACCACCTCGTCGTCGGCGTCGGCCCGGTGGGCCAGGGCCTGGATCGCCCGCTTGGCGCCGGCCCGCGCCTTGACGTCGCCGGTGATCGTCACCCCGCCGCCCGGGGTCTCGATCAACACCTTGAAGGCGTCCTCGATCAGGGCGGCGTGACGGCCGTTCGGGCCGGAAACGGCGCGGACGGCGGTGTCGGACAGGGGCAGGAACTCAGGCGTGCGGCTCAAGCGGACTCCAGCTGGGATTGGCTCTCGAGCACGCCGCCAAGGCTCATCTTGGCCGACGACTCGATGCGGACGGGAACGATCTTGCCGATCAGGTCATCGGACCCGACGGCGTGGACCGCTTGCAGATAGGGACTGCGGCCGACGATTTGACCGGGGTTGCGGCCTTTTTTCTCGAACAGCACCGCCAGGACCTTGCCGACCTGGGCGGCGTTGAAGGTCTTCTGCTGCTCGTCGAGCAGGGCGTTCAGCCGATCCAGGCGCTCGGCCTTGACCGCCTCGTCCACCTGGCCGGGCATGGCCGAGGCCGGGGTGCCGGGGCGGCGCGAGTACTTGAAGGAGAACGCCGAGGCGAAGCCGACCTCGCGGACCAGGTCCAGGGTCTTCTCGAAATCGCCGTCGCGCTCGCCGGGGAAGCCGACGATGAAGTCGCCGCTCATGGCGATGTCGGGCCGCGCGGCGCGGATCTTCTCGATCAGCCGCACATAGCTCTCGGCCGTGTGGTCGCGGTTCATGGCCTTGAGGATCTTGTCCGACCCCGCCTGCACCGGCAGGTGCAGATAGGGCATCAGCTGCGGCAGCTCGCCGTGGGCCTCGATCAGGTCCTCGCCCATGTCGCGCGGGTGGCTGGTGGTGTAGCGGATGCGGTCCAGCCCATCGATCTTCGCCAGGCGGCGCACCAGCTTGGCCAGGGTCTCGCCGCCGCCGTCATAGGCGTTGACGTTCTGGCCCAGCAGGGTGACCTCGCGCACGCCCTGGTCGGCCAGGCGCTTGGCCTCCTCGACGATGTCCTGCGGCGGCCGCGACCACTCTCCGCCGCGGGTGTAGGGCACCACGCAGAAGGTGCAGAACTTGTCGCAGCCCTCCTGCACGGTAAGGAAGGCGGTCACGCCGGTCACGTGGCGCTCGGCCGGCAGGGCGTCGAACTTCTCGTCGGCCGCGAAGTCGGCCGACAGGCGCTCGCCGGTGGCCCGGTGAGCGCGGGCGATCAGCTCGGGCAGCTGGTGATAGGCCTGCGGGCCGACGACCAGATCGACCGCCGGCTGGCGATGCATGATCTCCTTGCCCTCGGCCTGGGCCACGCAGCCGGCCACGGCGATGGTCATCTTGCCGCCGGCCTCGGCCTTGCGGCCCTTCATCTGCTTGATGTAGCCCAGCTCCGAATAGACCTTCTCGGTGGCCTTCTCGCGGATGTGGCAGGTGTTGAGCACCACCAGATCGGCGCCTTCGGGGTCATCGACCACGCCATAGCCCAGCGGACGCAGGACATCGGCCATGCGCTCGCTGTCGTAGACGTTCATCTGACAGCCGTAGGTCTTGATATAGAGGCGCTTTTTCGGGGTCTCGCTCATGCGGGGCGTTATGAGCGCGAGGGGCCCTGCATGCAAGGACGCGGGCGCCACACTTGCCCCCTACGGACCGCTTCGCGTCGTCTTCCCCCAGAGGGGGAAGAGCCTAGAGCGCGAGGCTCCGCCCCCTAAGGGGGCGGACAGACCGCGAAGCGGTCAGGTGGGGGCAAGTGCGAGGATCACTCCTCGATCGGCACGCCATAAAGCTCCAGCCGGTGGTCCACCAGCTTGTAGCCCAGCTTCTTGGCGATGGCGTTCTGCAGGGCCTCGATCTCCTCGTCCACGAACTCGACGACCTTGCCGGTCTTCATGTCGATCAGGTGGTCGTGGTGGTGGTCGGGCGTCTCTTCGTAGCGCGAGCGGCCGTCGCGGAAGTCGTGGCGCTCGATGATGCCGCTTTCCTCGAACAGCCGGACGGTGCGGTAGACCGTGGCGATCGAGATGTGCGGGTCCACGGCGTGGGCGCGACGGTGCAGCTCTTCGACGTCCGGGTGATCGGTGGCGGCCGACAGCACGCGGGCGATGACCCGACGCTGGTCGGTCATGCGCATGCCCTTTTCGATGCAGAGCTTTTCGAGGCGATCCACTGTGGCGTCTCCTGCAAGATTCGCGGGCAAGATAGGGGCTTGGTCGCTAGCTGTTAAGCGCCCGACGCATCACCACGGCGTCCTTGGCCCCATCCGGATGGGGATAATAACCCTTTCGCAGGCCGACACGCTCAAAACCGGTGGCTTCGTAGAGCTTGATCGCCGCGATATTGTCGGCCGCGACCTCCAGGAACATCTCGAAGGCGCGGGCCTCCTTGGCGACGCCGACGGCCATTTCGACCAGGGCCGCGCCCCAGCCGCGGCGGCGGGCGGCCGGATCGACGGCCACGGTCAGGATCTCGGCCTCGCCGGCCACGGCGCGGCACAGGATGAAGCCCTTGGCCTCTTCCGGCTCGCCCGCCTCGCCCAGCACGGCGAAGGCGCCGGGGCTCTTGAGCAGGCTCTCGAACTCGTCCGCCGACCAGGGCCGGTCGAAGGCGCGATCGTGAAGGTCGGCCAGGGTGAAGCAGGCTTCCAGCCCGACGGGACGCAGGATCATGCCGCCGGCGCCACGGCGTAGGGCGCGCGCAGATAGAGCGGCCGGGGCGAATGGGTCGGGACGGGACGGGCGGCGGCCAGGCGGGCGATCGCGACGGGGTCGGCGAAGGCCGGGGTCAGCACGGTCGCGCCCGGCAGCACCTCGGCGACCAGCGGCGCGCCCGAGCCGACCAGCGTCGCCGGACCGCCGGACCACAGCTCGGCCAGGCGCGCGGCGGCCACGCCGACCTCCAGGGCGTCGGGGGCCATCAGGGCCGTGCCGCCGTCGAAGACCTGCAGATAGACCTGGTCCATCTTGGCGTCGAGCACGCCGGCCACGAAGCCGGAGACGCCATTCTCCCTTGGGGCCGAGGCGGCCAGGGCCTCCAGGGTGTTGACCCCCACGCAGGGGATCGACAGGGCCGTGGCCAGGCCCTTGGCGAACGACAGCCCCACCCGCAGGCCGGTGAACGAGCCGGGGCCGACGGTGACGGCGATGCGGGTCAGGCCGGCGAACTTCACCCCCGCCTCGGTCGCGACCTCGCGAGCGATGACGGCGATGCGCTCCTGGTGGCCGCGGGTCATGGGCTCGCTGCGGGCCGCGCGGACCGTGTCGCCGTCCAGGATGGCGACCGAGCTGGCGGCCAGGCAGGTGTCTATCGAGAGGATCACTGGACGGGCGCCCCGCCACGCCAGAAGAACGCGCGCAGCGTCGCCTTCTCGCGCAGCACGGCCTCGGACGGCATCGTCTCCTGCGTCCAGCCGGGCACGGCGAAGATGTAGCGCAGCACGGGCTCGCCGGGCTGGGTGCAGATCACGGCGTGGGCGTCGAGGTCCTTGCCCATCCAGCAGCGCGGATAGTCCATGTCGGCGTCCGCCCACTTCATGCCCAGGGTCTCGCCGCGCGGGCCCTGGGGCGTGCCGCCGGTGATGCGGATATCGCCGACGGTGCGCGTGCCGGGATTGGCCGAGACCTCCACGAGCCCGTCGTCCTGCCTGACCCTGATGGCCGCCAGGTAGGACGGCGCGCCGGGGTCCTTGGCCAGGTTCCAGGGCGTGACCTTGGCCTTGGGGAAGCGCTGCTGGATGGCGTCGAGCGAGAACTCCGTCTGGGCCATGATCGGCCCCACCGAGAACTCGTCCAGGGCCAGCGGCCCGCCCGCATAGGGCGTGAAGCGGTCGACCGCGCCGTCGGCGGCCTTGCGCGTCACCACGGCGGGCGCGGGCGCGGCCGACGAGGCGGCCTTGCCGGCTTGCGGTTTGTCGGCTTGGGCGTTGCCCGCCGGGCCGCAGGCGACCAGGGCCAGCAGCGGGGCGGCGAGGATCAGGCGTCGGAACATCGGATCAGGCCGCGCCGACGGCCGCCTGCTCGGCCGGACGCCAGACGAATTCGTTCAGCTGGCCCTTGGCCTTCAGCACCTCGACCGGCGGCAGGCCGCCCTTGGTCCAGCCGGGCACGCCGAACACATAGGCCACGGTCGGGGCCTCGGGGCGCACGCAGACGGCCTGGTTGACCGTGCGGCCCTCTCCGGCCCGGCACTGGACGATGTCGAAACCGAGGTCGCCCCACTTCGCGAGAAGGGCTTCGCCCTTGGGGCCCTCGACGGGACCGCCGGCCAGGCGGATCTCGCCGATGCCGCCCTCGGCGCCCTTGCCGATCTCCAGCAGCGGCGTGTTGTCCTGCTCGAGGGTGAGGATCGGTCCGGGCGGGCCCTCGCCGGTGTGGATGAAGGCGCTCTTGACCACCGCCTTGGGGAACAGGGCCTTGATGGTGGCCTCGTCGAAGGCCGTCTCGCCGGTGATCGGCCCCACGCCGTCGGCGCGCACGTGCAGCGGCCCGCCGACATAGGGGGTGACCGCGACGGCGACGGGGCCGGACTTGGGGACTTCGGCGCTCGAGGCGGCCGGCGGGGCCTTGTCGGCTTGCTTGGCGGGGCCGCAGGCGGCGAGCAGCAGCAGCGGGGCGGCGATCAGGGCGAGGCGCTGGGTCATGGGTGCGTTCTAGCACCCAGCCCCGAGGGTTCGCCACCAGCACAAACGGTTGTCATCCCGGAAGCCCCGCAGGGGCTGTCCGGGACCCAGGGGACTGGGCTGACGCCTTGCGGCTCACCTGGGTCCCGGACAAGCGCTCCGCGCTTTCCGGGATGACAACGATTGGATGCTCAGAGCGGGATCAGACGATCTTCGCAGCTTCCTCGAAGTCCAGGCGCGGGTTGCGCGGGAAGAGGTTTTCTTCGGTGCCGTAGCCGATCGAGACGATGAAGTTCGACTTGATGTTCGTCCCGGCGAAGAATTCCTTGTCGACGGCGGCGTTGTCGAAACCCGACATCGGGCCGGTGTCCAGGCCCAGGGCCCGCGCGGCCAGGATGAAGTAGCCGCCCTGCAGCGAGCTGTTGCGCAGCGCGCCCCACTCCTTGGTCACGGGATCGGGGAACCAGTCCTTGGCCCCCGGCGCGTTGGGGAACAGCTTGGGCAGGGTCTCGGGGAAGTCCAGGTCGTAGCCGACGATCACCGTCACCGGCGCCTTGAGGATCTTGGCCCCGTTCGAGCCCGACGACAGGGCCGCCAGCCGGGCCTTGGCGTCCGGGCTCTGCACGAACACGAAGCGCGCCGGCGTGCTGTTGGCGGCGGTCGGACCGAACTTCACCAGATCGTACAGCTCGCGCAGGACCGCTTCGGGGATGGGCGTGTCGCTCCAGCCGTTGCGGGTGCGGGCGGTCGTGAACAGTTGGTCGAGAGCCGTGTCGGCGAGCTTGGCCATCAGCGATCCTTATGGGCGATATAATTGCAACTTATACAGTTACGATAAGGACGCGGGACCGCGCTGGCAAGGCGCCCAGGACGCATTCCCTTGCCCAGGCGCGCACGATAGGCGCGCGCACGCCGAGGGTCCTAGAGCGTCTGCTCCACCCGGGTCACTTCGGGTACATAGTGCTTGAGCATGTTCTCGACGCCCGCCTTCAGCGTGGCCGAGGACGACGGGCAGCCCGAGCAGGCGCCGCGCATGTGCAGCCAGACCACGCCGGTGGCCGGCTCGAACTTGGAGAACACGATGTCGCCGCCGTCCTGGGCCACGGCCGGGCGGATGCGGGTGTCCAGCAGGTCCTTGATCTCGGCGACGATCTGCGAGGTCTCCTCGTCGTAGACCCCGTCCTCGTCGTGGCCGCTCTCGATCTGGTCCAGCAGCAGGGGGCGGCCGCTGGTGAAGTGGTCCATGATGGCGGCCAGGATCGGCGCCTTCAGGTGCGGCCACTCCGCGCCCTCGGCCTTGGTCACGGTCAGGAAGTCCGGGCCGAAGAACACGCGGTCGACGTCGCCCAGCCGGAACAGGGCCTCGGCCAGGGGCGAGGCGTCGCCTTCCTCGGCGGTGCGGAATTCCCGAGCGCCCTCGCCCAGCACTTCGCGGCCGGGCAGGAACTTCAGGACCTCGGGGTTGGGCGTGGTTTCGGTCTGGATGAACATGCCGGAGAAATGGACCTTCGGCGCCCCCCGGGCAAGAGGCCGGGTGCCGCTTGCGTCATCGTGACAAACGAACCGCGTTATGGCTCCATCCTCGAAACAGTTGTTTGCTTGTTCATTTTCTTGGGAGGTCGCCATGAGCGACGGAGCCATCGATCTGTCGGCCGACGCCCAGAAGGAGGCGGCGCGCGCCCGGGCCTATTCGATGCCCCTGGAGGAGATCGACGTCGCCGATCCCGCCCTGTTCCAGGCCGACGCCCACTGGCCGTTCTTCGAGCGGCTGCGGGCCGAGGACCCGGTGCACTACTGCGCGCAGAGCGAGCACGGCCCCTATTGGTCGATCACCCGCTACAACGACATCATGACCGTCGACACCACCCACCAGGTGTTCTCGTCGGACAGCAGCTTCGGCGGCATCACGATCAGGAACTTCGACGAGGACTTCGTCCTGCCGATGTTCATCGCCATGGACCCGCCCAAGCACGACATCCAGCGCAAGACCGTCAGCCCGATCGTCTCGCCGGTGAACCTGGCGCTGCTGGAGGGCACGATCCGCGAACGCGTGGGCGGGATCCTCGACAACCTGCCGATCGGCGAGACCTTCGACTGGGTCGACAAGGTGTCGATCGAACTGACCACCCAGATGCTGGCCACCCTGTTCGACTTCCCCTGGGAGGAGCGCCGCAAGCTGACCCGCTGGTCCGACGTCTCCACCGCCGTGCCGGGCGCCGGCATCGTCGACACCGAGGAGCAGCGCCGGGCCGAGCTGATGGAGTGCCTGGCCTATTTCACCGAGCTGTGGAACCAGCGGGTCAATTCGACCGAGCCGGGCAACGACCTGATCTCGATGCTGGCCCACGGCGAGGCCACGCGGAACATGCCGCCGTTCGAGTACCTGGGGAACATCATCCTGCTGATCGTCGGCGGCAACGACACCACCCGCAACTCGATCACCGGCGGCCTGCTGGCCCTCAGCCAGAACCCGGCGGAAGAGGCCAAGCTGCGGGCCGACCCGTCGCTGATCCCCAACATGGTCTCGGAGATCATCCGCTGGCAGACCCCGCTGGCCTACATGCGCCGCACGGCCATCGAGGACTTCGAGCTGTCGGGCAAGACCATCAGGAAGGGCGACAAGGTCGTGATGTGGTACGTCTCGGGCAACCGCGACGACACCGTCATCGACAACCCGAATGCCTTCCTGATCGACCGCCCGCAGGCCCGCCGCCACCTGTCGTTCGGCTTCGGCATCCACCGCTGCGTGGGCAACCGCCTGGCCGAGCTGCAGCTGAAGATCATCTGGGAGGAGATCCTCAAGCGCTTCCCGAAGATCGAGGTCATGGGCGAGCCCAAGCGGGTCTATTCCAGCTTCGTGAAGGGTTACGAGAGCCTGCCGGTGCGGATTCCCGGCCGGCTCTAGATGTTGGCCCTGGAGATCACGTAGCGCGCCGCGCTCAGCGGCATGTGCCCGTAGTCGAAGTGGAACGGCACCTCGCCGGGGGCGAAGGCCATGCAGCGGTCGGCGGGGCACTCGATGTTCTGCTCGGAGACATAGGGCACGCCCTCGGCCTTCATCAGCGCGGCCAGCTTCTCGTCCATGGTCTTGGGCTGGGTCAGGCGCAGGGTGGAGACCGACCCGCGCCCGTCCTGCAGAAGGGCGCGGGCCAGGATCTCGGGGAACTCGCCGTCGTATTCCACGGTCGGGCCGATGACGGTGACCGGGATGTGCTTGGACTTCAGGAAGCGCACGGTCTCCACGAGGTTGGCCACGTCGCTGTCCTTCCAGCGGCCCGACAGCACCACGGCGTCGGCGCCGCCCCGGGCCAGGAAGTCGCCCAGCACGTAGCCCACCAGGTCGGTGCAGCGCTTCTCGCCCTGGGTGTGCAGGGTCGGACGGCAGCCCGAGGCGGTGGCCTGCATCACGTTCTTGTCGGGGAAGCGCAGGGCGATCGCCCGCCAGTACTGGGCCGCATGGCTGTCGCCCAGGACGACGAGGTTGGGCTTGTCGGGGCTGTGCTTCAGGCAGAAGGCCCGATCGAAGCCGCGGCGGCTGGTGCTCTCGATGAAGCACCGGTCCGGACGGTACTGGTAGGTGTGCTCCTCGGTGCCGACATAGCGTGCGTAGCTCATGATCCGCTTGGCCTCGGGGGTATAGGTCCGCCAGTTGTCGGCGTTGACCGCCACCACCGCCGACGCCGCCAGGCCGGCCGCCAGGGCGACGGTCCCGACGCCCAGGATCTTGCCGGCCGGGCCGCTCCGGAACCGGCGCAGGACGGGCTGCTCGACCAGGTAGTACGACAGGGCCGCCGCCGCGATGCTGGCCGCCACCAGGCAGGACGATTCCACCGGGGTCAGGCTGATGCCCGTCTGCAGCCGATAGAAGGCGATGATCGGCCAGTGCAGCAGGTACAGCGAATACGAGATCGCGCCGATCCAGCGGAGCGGCTGGATCGACAGCGCCCGCCCCACGAACGAGCCTTCGCCATAGGCGATGATCAGCGCCGCGCCCAGGCAGGGCAGCAGGGCCCAGGGGGCCGGGAACGGGCTGTCGGCGCGGATGAAGGCCAGGCCCGCCGCGATCAGGACCGCGCCCAGCAGCGGCGCGAGGGCCCGCAGCCAGGCCCCGCGCAGGACAGGGAAGGCGCCGACGGCGACGAGGCCGCCGATCCCCAGCTCCCAGGCCCGGCTGGGCAGCAGGTAGAAGGCGGCGTTCGGGCCGATCACCACCAGCACCAGGCTCACGGCGAACGAGCCCAGCGTCACCAGGCCGATGGCCAGGGCCAGCCAGCGCTTGAGGAAGCGCAGCACGAACATGATCATCAGCGGGTAGAAGATGTAGAACTGCTCCTCCACGCCCAGCGACCAGGTGTGGAGCAGCGGCTTCAGGTCGGCCGAGCCGGCGAAATAGTCGGCCGTCTTCCAGAAGTAGATGTTGGAGACGAAGCCGCCCGCCGCCGCCGCGCTCTCGCCCAGGGGCGCGACCTCGCTGGGCAGCATCAGCAGGCAGCCGGCCAGCAGCACCAGCGCCAGGGTGACGAACAGCGCGGGGAAGATTCGCACCACCCGCCGCTTGTAGAAGGTCGCCAGCGAGAACGCGCCGGTCTTGGCCTCCCGGACGATGATCGAGGTGATCAGGAAGCCGGATATGACGAAGAAGATGTCGACGCCGATGAATCCGCCCGACATCTGGGTCAGGCCGGCGTGGAAGAGAAGGATCGGGAGGATGGCGACGGCCCGCAGGCCATCGATATCGTTACGATGCAGCATCGAGCGCTCCTGCGACACGCTCACGCGATCGCTAAAAAGCCCCGACCCTGCGACAGGTCCTAGTCGCGCCCGGCCACGCCTTGCAAGCGTGGCCATGGCGATTTCAAGGAAGCTTCACGCGGCGCCCAGGTTTGAAGCTGGGCCTGCCGCGTGACGGTCTTCAGGCTCCCCAGAACCCGACCAGCTTCTTCACCTCGGCCACGGTCGGCGCGGCGACCTCGGAGGCCCGCTCGGCGCCGGCCTTGAGGATGGCGTCGATCTCGGCCGGATCGGCCAGGTAGCGGCGCATGGTCTCGCCGACCGGGGCCAGCTTCTCGACCGCCAGCTCGGCCAAGGCCGGCTTGAAGGTCCCGAAGCCCTTGCCGGCGTAGTCGGCCAGCACCTCGGCCTTCGTCCGGCCCGACAGCGCCGCGAAGATGCCCACCAGGTTGTCGGCCTCGGGGCGAGCCGACAGCTCGTCCAGGGTCTCGGGCAGCGGCTCCGGGTCGGTGCGCGCCTTCTTGACCTTGCCGGCGATGGCGTCGGCGTCGTCGGTCAGGTTGATGCGGCTGTAGTCCGACGGGTCGGACTTGCTCATCTTGGCCGAGCCGTCGCGCAGGCTCATGATCCGCGCCCCGGGGCCCTGGATCAGCGGCTCGGGCTGCGGGAAGAAGCCCTGCACCCCGAAGTCGTGGTTGAACTTGCCGGCGATGTCGCGGGTCAGCTCCAGGTGCTGCTTCTGGTCCTCGCCCACCGGCACGTGGGTGGCCTTGTAGACCAGGATGTCGGCCGCCTGCAGCACCGGATAGGTGTAGAGGCCCACCGAGCTGCGCTCCTTGTGCTTGCCGCTCTTCTCCTTGAACTGGGTCATGCGGTCCAGCCAGCCCAGGCGGGCCACGCACTGGAAGATCCAGGCCAGTTCGGAATGCTCGCGCACCGCCGACTGCGGGAAGATCGTCGCCTTCTTCGGGTCGAGGCCGGCGGCCAGGTAGGCGGCGGCGATCTCGCGGGTCTGCTGGGCCAGGGCCTCGGGCTCCTGCCACACGGTGATGGCGTGCAGGTCGGCCACGAAGATGAAGGTGTCCATCTCGTGCTGCAGGCGGGCGAACTTCACCAGGGCGCCGAGATAGTTGCCCAGGTGCAGGGCGCCGGACGGCTGGACGCCGGAGAGCACGCGGGTGGGGCCCGTGTAGGGGACAGGGGTGTGGTCGGTCATGGCTTCAGCCTTGGATATCGAAAGCGGTATGGCGGACGCGTGGGAACGCGAGCCGCGTGCGGAACGCGGCGGTCGGGATCAGAGGAAGCTGCGCCATCGCGGCGCGGAAGAACCGATCGGAGCCATTCACGCTGGTTACCGGGCCGGGGCTTGAAGGGCAAGGCCCGAGCCGGGGACATGCGCTCGTCGCGTGTCCCCATGTTCGCGCACCGAGCCAGGACTTGGGGACACGCCCGAGGGCATGTCCCCGATCCTACGCCTTGCCCCGCTTGAGCAGGCCCTTGACCTCCGACGGCGTCACGCCGCCGAACAGCAGGACCAGGGGTGGATAGAGCGCCCCGCCGACCAGCACGGTCAGCAGCAGGGCGAACTCCTTGGCGCCCAGGGTGTGGCCGCGCAGGCCCAGCTCGCGCAGCGGCGCCTCGATCAGCGGCCGCCAGTGCGAGGCCGCCGCCAGGGCCCCGCCCATGGCCACGCTGGCCGCCAGGATGCGGCTCACCCGCGACCAGGTCTGGAGCGAGGGGTTGTAGTGCCCCTTGCGCGACAGGCCGAAGGCCATCTGGCCGACATTGATCCACGAGGCCACGGCCGTGGCCGCGGCGATGCCCTTCACGCCCATCAGGTTGAACAGGGCGATGCCCAGGCCGATGTTCAGCGCCACCGAGATCAGGGCGAAGCGCATCGGGCTCTTGGTGTCGCCGCGCGCGAAGAAGGCCCGCGAATACAGCTGCTGCAGCACGAAGGCCGGGGTGCCCAGGCCGTAGAAGAACAGCGCCGCCGCCGTCTGGCTGGCGTCGAAGGGGGTGAACTGGCCGCGCGTGTAGAGGGCGTCCGACAGGAAGCCGGGCATGGCGACCAGGGCCGCGGCGGCGGGGATGGTCAGGGCCATGGCCAGGGTGATCGCCTGGTCCATGGCGCTCTGGGCGTCGTCGCCGTCGCCGCTGTTCACGGCCCGCGACAGGCGCGGCAGCAGGGCCACGCCGATCGCCACCCCCACCAGGCCCAGCGGCAGCTGGTACAGGCGGTCGGCGGTGGCCAGCCACGAGCGGCCGCCGGGCACGTGGCTGGCCAGGTTGCCGGAGATGAAGATGTTGACCTGGGTGGCGCTGGCCGCCAGGGCGCCGGGGATGGCCTTGCCGATCAGCTCGCGCACCTCGGGCGTCAGGCGCGGCAGCCGCCAGTGCACCTGGGCGCCGGACCTGTTGACGCCCCAGGTCAGCAGGGCCGCCTGGGCGACGCCGGCCACGACCACGCCCGCCGAGCCCCAGGTCGCGGCCCCCACGGCGCTGGTCTGCGGCAGGATGAAAGCCAGGGTGAAGATGTTCAGCAGGATCGGCGCGCCGGCCGACAGGATGAAGCGGTCGCGGGCGTTCAGCACCCCCGACAGGTGCGCCACGATGGCCATGCACGGCAGGTAGGGCATGGTGATCTGGGTCAGCAGCACCGCCAGCTTGTACTTCTCGGTGCCCCAGCCGAAGCCGGGGCTGATCAGCATCATCAGCCAGGGCATGGCCAGCTGGCAGATCACGGTGATGATGATCGTCGAGGCCGCCAGGGTGGCCATGGCGTCGGCCGCCAGGATGTCGGCCTTCTCCTCGCCGTCGCGCTGCAGCGACTTGGCGTAGGCCGGCACGAAGGCGGCGGCGAAGGCCCCCTCGGCGAAGAACCGGCGGAACAGGTTCGGGAAGGCCAGGGCGGCGTTGTAGGCGTCGGCCGCCGGGGTGGCGCTGGCCCCCATCCGGTACGAGACCGCCAGGTCGCGGGCGAAGCCCATGAACCGGCTGATCAGGGTCAGGCCGGAATAGATCATCGACGACTTCAGCAGCCCGCCGGCCTTCTTGGCGGGGGCGGTCTGCGGGGTGGGGGCGTTCGGGGGGGCGCTGTCGGTCACGAATGGCTTCTGCGGGCTGGATGGTGGGCCGTCAAGCGAGGGCTTGGGGATTCGCCGAGGGTTTTCCGTGCACCGCCCACTTGCCCCCTACGGACCGCTTCGCGGTCGTCTTCCCCCGGGAGGGGGAAGAGCGTGAGGCTCCGCCTCCTACGGGGGCGGACAGACGGCGAAGCCGTCAGGTGGGGGCAGGAGGGCGCGCCGCCGACCCTAGAACGGCGCCAGCGCCACCGAACCGGGCAGTTCGGCCTTGATCGCCCCGCCGTTCGCCTCGGTCTTGGCGACCACGGCCCGCAGGATCGCCGCCACGGTCGGCGTGTCCGGAGCGTGGCCGGCGCCGTGGACCGTGAACATCGCGCCCCGGCGATGGTCGGCCACGGCCGTCGCCTGCAGGACCTTGCCCTGGGCGAAGGGCACCACCTCGTCGGCGTCGCCGTGGACCAGGTAATAGGGCTCGTCCAGCATCGCGACGGCGCCCTTGTTGTCGTAGCGGTCGGTCAGCAGCGGGCGGGCGAAGGCCGGAGCCATGTCGCTCAGGCTGGAGAAGGTGCCGATCGTCACCAGGGCGTCCAGGGTCTGGCGCCGCGACAGGCCCAGGGCCACCCCGCCGCCCAGGCTGTGGCCGACCACGATCAGCTTGCCGCCGCCGGCCACCGTGCGCGCCCGGGCGTAGAAGGCGTCCGCGTCGGCGGCCAGGCCCGTCTCGTTGGCCCGGCCCGGATTGCCGCTGTACTCGCGATATTCGGCCGCGACCACGCCGTAGCCCTCGGCGATCAGCGGCGCCAGCCAGTCGATGCTGCGCGAGGCGGCCGAGCCGTTGCCGTGGAACATCAGGAAGGTCGGCTTGCCGTCGCGCGGGGGGACCTCGATCCCCTTCAGCACCACGCCGTCGGCCGTGGTCACCGTCACGAACGCCGCCCCCTCGGGCAGGCCCGACAGGCTGAGCGGCGCGGTCGGGGCGGGGTAGATCTGCCGATGGATCTGCGCCCGGGCGTCGAACCCCAGGGCCAGGACCAGGCTGGAGGCGACGACGACGGCCAGGGCCAGGGGAGCGAAGCGCTTCATGGCGGCGATGTTAGCGGTGCGGCAAGCTTGAGCAAGCAAGTTGGGCGTTTCCCTCCCGCTCGTGGGGAGGGTGACCCTGGCGGCCGGGGTCGAATGGGGCCTGCCGGCTCAGCAATTCAAGCTCCCCACCACCCTGCACCGATCCCCCACCTGTCCGCTTCGCGTCCACCCTCCCCACAAGGGGGAGGGAAAGCCGAGTTTGCCGGCGTCGTCCTTGACACGGTCAGACGCCAGAGCTCCGATCCACCAAGGATTTAAGGCGCGGTCTCATCCGGGACGGATGCTGGCTCGCGCGAAGCAAAGGTAAGCATGTTCAAGATCACGATGATCGCCGGGGGCATCAGCGCGGCAGCCGGCCCGGAGGCGGCACAAGACATCGAGCAGCATTTTCGCGAGGAACGGACCTGGCATCAGCAGGTCACTTGTTCCTTCAACGACGGCGTACTGACGCTCGTCGCGGTAAATGACTACGACAAAGAAGGGTTAGCTCTATCCGACGAGTTCTCGGATTGCCTCTCCGCATTTATTCATCTGGGAGAGATCAGCGACGACGGCGTATTCAAGGTCGTATCGGTCGAGATCGTCTAGCCTCTGCTACCGCGCCACGCTGGCCCGCGCCCGCTTCAGGCCCGGGCGGGTGTTCGGCGCGCCGGCCTCGTTCTGCTCCAAGGCCGCCAGCAGGTCGGCCTTCAGGGCCGAGACCTTCTTGGCGTCCTCGACCTTACCGCCCTCGGACGTCTGGACGTAGAAGGCGTCGACCGCCCGCTCGCCGTAGCCGTCGATGTGGGCCGACTGGATGGACAGGCCGTTGTCGGCCAGGGTGCGGGCCAAAGCTTGCAGCAAACCAGGCCGGTCGCGGCCCGAGGCCTCGACCACCGTGGCCTCGTTGGACGCCTCGTTGTCGACGACCACGGTCGGGGCGATCGAGAAGGCGGCGGTGCGTGACAGCTCCGCGCCGCGCCGGGGCTCGACGGCCACCGGCTCGCCGCGGCCGGCCGCCTCCAGGGCGTCGGCCAGGCGGCGCAGGGCCCGGGGGTTCTCGCAGCCCAGAGCCGCGCCGGTCACGTCCTGCACATGGAAGACGTCCAGGGCCTGGCCCTGGCGCGAGGTGAAGACCCGGGCGCCGACGACGTTGCCGCCCAGCGAGGAGATGGCCAGGGCGAGGTCGGCGAACAGGCCGCGCCGGTCCTTGGCGGCGATGACGATCTCGGCGGCGTTGGCGCCGGCCGGCACCCGGCCCTCGGCGGCCGCCCCGCCCTGGATCGCTGCGCGGCGGGCCAACTCGGCGTGGGCCTTCAGGTCGTCCAGCGAAAACGCGCCGAAATAGGCCGCCTCCATCGCCTGGGCCCAGCCCTGGGCGGCGGGGTCGGCCTGGACCAGCACGTCGCGGGCCTGCTCGGCGGCGGCCTCCTGGTGGCGTTGGACGCTGGCGGCGGCGTCGCTGCCGCGACCGCCTCGGAACACCGCTTCGGTGGCGTTGTAGAGCTCGCGCAGCAGCTGGCCTTTCCAGCCGTTCCACACGCCCGGCCCCACGGCGCGGATGTCGGCGACGGTGATGACCAGCAGCAGGCGCAGGCGCTCGGGATTCTCGACGATGCGGGCGAAGGCGGCCACGGTGCCCGGATCGGCCACGTCGCGCTTCTGGGCGAAGTCGCTCATGACCAGGTGGTTCTCGACCAGCCAGGCCACCAGTTCGACCTTGGTGCGCTCCACGCCCAGGCGCTCGCAGGCGCTGCGGGCGCTGCGGGCCCCGGCCTTCTCCTGGCCGCCGACCCCGCCCTTGCCGGTGTCGTGCAGCAGCATGGCCAGGAACAGGGCCTCGCGGTCCTCGATCAGCGGCATGATGGAGACGGCCAGCGGGTGGTCGTCGACCAGGCGGCCGGCGGCCATGTCGCCGATGAGGCCCACGGCCCGCAGGGTGTGCTCGTCCACCGTGTACGAGTGGTACATGTTGAACTGCATCTGGGCCACGACCCGCCCGAACTCGGGGATGAACCGGCCCAGCACGCCGGCGTCGTTCATCAGGGTCAGGGTGCGGTAGCTGCGCTTGCCGTAGGCCAGCAGGTCCAGGAACGCCCGGGTCGCCAGCGGGTCGCGGCGGACCTTCGAGGTGATCAGGTGCAGGTTGCGGGTCACCGCCGTGAAGGCGTCCGGGTGCAGGTCCAGATCGCGGTCGTCGGCGGTCTTGAACAGGCGGATCAGGTTGACCGGGTCGGCCTCGAACACCTGCGGGCCGTCGATGTTCAGGCGGCCGCCGTCCTCGTAGAAGCCGGCCACGTCCAGGGCCTTGCGCTTGGGCTTGCCGCCGCCGGGCAGGAACCGCGAGATGCCCCGGGGCTCGTGCTTGAAGTGCTCGGCCTCCAGCTTGGCCGAGAAGGCGCGGGTCAGGGCTCCGACCTCCTTGGCCACCAGGAAGTAGCGGCGCATGAAGCGCTCCACCGCCGGGGCGTCGCCGCGGTCGCCGTAGCCCATGCGGCGGGCGATCTCGGGCTGCAGGTCGAAGGTCAGGCGCTCTTCCGGACGGCCGGTGGCAAAATGCAGGTGGGCGCGCACGGCGTGCAGGAAGTCGAAGGCGCGGATGAAGCCCTTGGCCTCCCGGCGGTCGAACACCTCCAGCTTGAACACGTCCTCGGGCCGGTCGACCGGGTGCAGGTACTCGGCGATCCACATCAGGGTGTGCAGGTCGCGCAGGCCGCCCTTGCCCTCCTTGACGTTGGGCTCGACCATGTAGCGGCTGGCGCCGGCCCGGGCCTGGCGGTCGTCGCGCTCCTTGAGCTTGGCGGCGACGAAGGCCGCGCCGGTGCCCTTCATGACGTCGTCGCGGAAGCGCTTCTTCAGCTCCTCGCCCAGGCGCTCGTCGCCGGTCAGCCGGCGGGCCTCCAGGATCGAGGTGCGGATCGTGTAGTCTTCCTTGGAGAGCTTGACGCACTCCTCGACCGTGCGCGAGGCGTGGCCGACCTTGAAGCCCAGGTCCCACAGCGCATACAGCATGTACTCGATCACGCTTTCGGCGTGCGGCGTCTGCTTGTAGGGGCGCAGGAACAGCAGGTCGATGTCGCTGAACGGCGCCAGGGTGCGCCGGCCGTAGCCGCCCACGGCCAGCAGGCACAGGCGCTCGCCCTCGGTGGGGTTGCGGGCCCGGAACACGTGGACGGTGGTGAAGTCGTAGAGGGCGGTGATCACCTCGTCGGTGACGCCGCTGAGCAGGCGGGCCGTCTCCAGGCCGCCGGCCCCGTTCTCCAGCCGCTCCTTGGCGATCATCCGGCCGCGGAACAGCGCCTGTTTCAGGATCTCGATGGCGCGGGCCCGCTGGCCGGCCTCGTCGCCGATCAGGTCGAGGGCGGCGGCCGACAGGCGCGCGCGCAGGGCGTGGCCGTCGACGACATGTTCCAGCGGGGTGGGGCGAAGGCGACGGGGCATGGCACCAATATAGGCTTGCGGAACGCGATCGCCGAACCCGACCAAAAACCCGGCGAGGCGACCCGCGCCCTACCTATATGATCTCAAGCCTTGAGCAGAGCCTTAAGACGGTAAAGGGCGTCCAGGGCCTCGCGCGGGCTCATGCCGTCGACGTCCAGCTCCTCCAGCGCCGCGTCCGTGCGGCTGGGCGCCGCCTGAACAGGCGCCGCGACGGGCGCGGAGGCGGCGAACAGGGGCAGCTCGTCCAGCTTGGCCGGCGACTCGGTCTTGCTCTCCAGCCGGTCCAGCACCTCCTTGGCGCGGGCCACGACCTGGGGCGGCACGCCGGCCAGCTTGGCCACCTGGACGCCGTACGAGCGGTCGGCCGGGCCGGCGGCGGCCTCGTGCAGGAAGACCAGGTCGCCGTTCCACTCCTTGGCCCGCAGGCTGAGGTTCGAGACGTGGGCCATCCGCGTCTCCAGCGTGGCCAGCTCGTGATAGTGGGTGGCGAACAGGGCGCGGCAGCGGTTGACGTCGTGCAGGGCCTCGGCGCAGGCCCAGGCGATGGCCAGGCCGTCATAGGTGGCCGTGCCTCGGCCGATCTCGTCCAGGATCACCAGGCTGCGCGGGCTGGCCTGGGTCAGGATGGCGGCGGTCTCGACCATCTCCATCATGAAGGTCGAGCGGCCCCGGGCCAGGTCGTCGCCGGCCCCGACGCGGCTGAACAGGCGGTCGACCACGCCGAGACGCAGGCTTTTGGCCGGCACGTAGCAGCCCGACTGGGCCAGGATGGCCAGCAAGGCGTTCTGGCGCAGGAAGGTCGACTTACCGGCCATGTTCGGGCCGGTGACGATCGACAGCCGCGCCCCGATGTCGCCCGCCGCGTCCAGGCGGCAGTCGTTGGGGGTGTAGGGGTCGCCGGCGCGCTTGACCGCGGCTTCGACCACCGGGTGGCGGGCGGCCTTGGCGTCGAAGGCCAGGGACCGGTCGACGATGGGGCGCACGGCCCCGGCGTCTTCCGACCACTCGGCCAGGGCGGCGGCGACGTCCAGCCGGGCCAGGGCCTCGGCGGCCAGCTGGATCGGCTCGGCCAGGGCCACGGCCTCGGCGCGCCAGTCCTCGAAGGCCGCGACCTCCATGGCCAGGGCCCGCTCGGCGGCCTGGGCGATGCGGGCGTCCAGGTCGGCCAGCTCGACGGTGGTGAACCGCACCTGGTTGGCCAGGGTCTGGCGGTGGATGAAGGTGGCGTTCAGCGGCGGCTGGAACAGCGGATCGGCCTTGCCGGCCGTGGCCTCGACGAAATAGCCGAGCACGCCGTTGTGGCGGATCTTCAGCGGCACGCCGCTTTCCTGGATCAGGCGGGCTTCCAGCGCGGCCACCACGCGGCGGCTGTCGTCGCGCAGGGCGCGGGCCTGGTCCAGCTCGGGACGGACGCCGGGGGCCACGAAGCCGCCGTCGCGGGCCAGGGCCGGCAGGTCGGGACCCAGGCCCTGCTCCAGCTGGGCCAGCAGGCGCGACAGGCCCTCCTGCAGCGACGGGGTCAGGGCCTTCAGCGCCCCTTCCAGCTCGGCGGGCGGCGGCGACAGCGGGTCGCCCGAGCCGCCGACCATGCCGGCCAGCTTCTCGCCGGTCTTGAGGCCGTCCTTGAGGCAGCCCAGGTCGCGCGGGCCGCCCCGGCCCAGGGCCAGGCGGGAAAGCGCGCGGGCCATGTCGCCGGCGCCCTTGAGCACCTCGCGCAGGCGTTCGCGCAGGCTGCGGTGGTCGACGAACCACTCCACCGCGTCCAGGCGGGCGTCGATGGCGGCCGGGTCGAGCAGCGGCCGGGCCAGGCGCGAGGCCAGCAGGCGGGCGCCGCCGGCGGTCACCGTGCGGTCGATGGCGGCCAGCAGCGAGCCGTTGCGGTCGCCGCCCTGGGTGCGGTCGATCTCCAGGCTCCCACGGGTGGCCGGGTCGATGGCCATGACGTCGGCCTCGGCCGCGCGGCGCGGGGCGCGCAGGGCCGGCAGCTTGCCGGCCTGGGTCATCTCCAGGTGGGCGGCGATCAGGCCCAGGGCCCCGATCTCGGCCGGCGACAGCCCGCCGAACCCGTCCAGGGTGTCGACGCCGTACAGGCGCTTGACGCGGGTCTCCGACGCCTGGGGCTCGGACAGGGCCGAGGGCATCGGCTGGATCAGCCCGCCGCAGATCTTCAGGGTCTGGGAAAGGTGCTCGTCCGACAGCAGGCGGTCGGCGACCAGGGTCTCGGACGGGGCCAGGGCGGCCAGGATCGCCGCCACGGCGTCCTTGGCCACCAGGAAGCACTCGACCTCGCCGGTGGACAGCTCGACGGCGGCCACGGCCGCCTGGCCGGCCCGCACGGCCACGGCGGCCAGGCGGTTGGCGCCCCGGGCGTCCAGCAGGCCGTCCTCGGTCAGGGTGCCGGGGGTGACGACGCGGACGATATCGCGGCGGACCACCGACTTGGAGCCGCGCTTCTTGGCCTCGGCCGGGTCTTCCATCTGCTCGCAGACGGCGACCTTAAACCCCATGCGGATCAGCTTGGAGAGATAGGCCTCGGCCGCGTGCTGCGGCACGCCGGCCATCGGGATCGGCTGGCCGTTGTGCGTGCCCCGGAAGGTCTGGCTGATGCCCAGGGCGGCGGCGGCCTTGTAGGCGTCGTCGAAGAACAGCTCGTAGAAGTCGCCCATGCGGAAGAAGATCAGGGCGTCGGGCTGCCGCGCCTTCATCTCGAAGAACTGCTGCATCACCGGCGTCGCGCCGGTGGCGTCATAGGTCTGGACGGTGGGGGAGGCGGGGGCGTTCATCGGGCCGGAAGGTACAGAGCGTCGCGCGTTCCGTTAAGACTTCGGCAAGGGATATCCACAAGCCCTGGGGACTAATCCCGCGAAAACCCACCAGATCGGCCTTGCGGACCCCGTGATCGCCGATGTCGAGGGCGGTGACGGCCGCCGCGGGGGCGGCGGCCGTCGAAAGCCTAGGCGGCCTTCTGGAGCTTCTTCAGCTTCTGCAGCGGCAGGGCTTTGGGCATGCGGTTGGCGACGCACTGGTTCGAGCCGTTCTCGATGCAGCCGTTGTAGACGCAGTTGGCGATGTAGTTGTCGACGCAGGCCCACCATTCCGTGGTGCCGCGGGTGTAGGACGGATCGCAGAACCACCAGGCCTGTTGCTGGCAGTAGGTGGGCGCGGCGACGACCGGCGCGCTGACCATGGACATGCCCGCGGCCAGGCCGACGGCGACACCGAACAACGCCAATTTCCGACGAATCTTCACTGAACAACCCCTTTGACACTGCGCCGAATGCGCACGCCATGGGAGTATGCATCTTCAGGTTTTGCAACCCGAATTTGTATCGGAGACGTCGGTCGCGCGCGTCGGGCTAGTTGCCCGTCACTTCTTCCCAGAAGCGCTTGGCCTTGCCGACGAAGTTGGCCGACTTGGGGTTCTGCTTCTCGCCGCACAGGCCGGCCAGCTCCTGCAGGAGCTCCTTTTGCCGTGCGGAGAGGTGGGTCGGGGTTTCCACGAACAGCTCGACCACCAGGTCGCCGCGCTGCCGGCTGCGCAGCGAGGGCATGCCGCGGCCCTTGAGGCGGACGGTCTTGCCGGTCTGCGAACCTTCCGGGACCTTGACGGTCTGGCGGCTATTGCCGTCGCAGTTCTCGCCGCCCAGCAGGCAGGGGGCCTCGATCTCGCCGCCCAGGGCGGCCACGGTCATCGGCACCGGCACGGTGCACAGCAGGTCCAGGCCGTCGCGCTCGAACAGCTCGTGCGGGATCACCGACAGGAACAGGTAGAGATCGCCGCGCGGACCGCCGCGGGCCCCGGCGTCGCCTTCGCCGGCCAGGCGGATGCGGGCGCCGTCATCGACGCCGGCCGGGATGCGCACCGACAGCACGCGCTCGCGGCGCACCTGGCCGTGGCCGTGGCAGCTCTGGCAGGGGTCGAGCACCAGGCGGCCCGAACCGCCGCAGCGGGGGCAGGCGCGCTCGACCGCGAAGAAACCTTGGGTGGCCCGCACGCGGCCGGCGCCGCCGCACGAACCGCAGACCGTCGGGCTGGTGCCGGGCTTGGCGCCCGAGCCGTCGCAGACCTCGCAGGTGATGGCGGCCGGAACCTTGATCTCGACCTCGGCGCCCGCATAGGCCTGCTCGAGGGTGATCTCCAGGTCGTAGCGCAGGTCCTGGCCGCGCTGGGGACCGTTCGACTGGCGGCGGCCGCCGCCGAACATCTCGCCGAAGACGTCGCCGAAGACGTCGTTGAAGATATCGCTGGCGTCGGCGCCGCCGAAGCCGCCGGGCCCGCCCTGCGGACCGTTCACCCCGGCATGGCCGAAGCGGTCGTAGGCGGCGCGCTTCTGAGCGTCCGACAGCACCGAATAGGCTTCGTTGATTTCCTTGAAGCGACCAGCCGCGTTCTCGCAACCGCCGTTGCGGTCAGGATGGTGCTCCATGGCCATCTTGCGGAAGGCGGCCTTGAGGGCGGCGTCATCGCAGCCACGGGCCACGCCCAGGACTTCGTAATAGTCGCGCATCGTCAGGGTCGATCACTAGCCATGTTGGAAAGAGAGGTGGGAGCGCTCCCGCCCGGCCGCAAGCGGCAGGCGGAAGCCTTGTCCCCGAAGGTGGGGGCGGAGGGAACCGAAGTCACGCGCACCGCCCCGCGACCCATGGTCACGCCGACGGCTTGGAGTCGTCGACTTCTTCGAATTCAGCGTCGACGACGCCGTCATCGGCGGCGGCTTCGTCGCCGCCTTCAGCGCCGCCCTGCTGGGCGTTGTACATCGCCTCGCCGAGCTTCATCGACGCCTGGATCAGGGCCTGGGTCTTGGCCTGGATGGCCTCGACGTCCTCGCCTTCCAAAGCGCTCTTCAGATCGGTGAGCCCGGTCTCGATCGCGGTCTTCTCGGCCGCGCCGACCTTGTCGCCGTGCTCGGCCAGGGCCTTCTCGGTCGAGTGCACGATAGCCTCGCCCTGGTTTTTGGCCTCGACCAGCGCCTTCTTCTTCTCGTCCGAAGCCTTGTTGGCCTCGGCTTCCTTGACCATGCGCTCGATGTCCGCGTCCGAGAGGCCGCCGTTGGCCTGGATGCGGATCGAGTGCTCCTTGTTGGTCGCCTTGTCCTTGGCGTGGACGTTGACGATGCCGTTGGCGTCGATGTCGAAGGTGACCTCGATCTGCGGCACGCCGCGCGGCGCCGGCGGGATGCCCTGCAGGTCGAACTGACCCAGGAACTTGTTGTCGACGGCCATCGGGCGCTCGCCCTGGAAGGCGCGGATCGTCACGGCCGACTGGTTGTCGTCGGCGGTCGAGAAGGTCTGCGAGCGCTTGGTCGGGATGGTGGTGTTGCGCTCGATCAGCGGGGTGAACACGCCGCCCAGGGTTTCGATGCCCAGGGTGAGCGGGGTCACGTCCAACAGCAGCACGTCCTTGACGTCGCCTTGCAGCACGCCGGCCTGGACGGCGGCGCCCAGGGCCACGACTTCATCGGGGTTCACGCCCTTGTGGGGTTCGCGGCCGAAGAAGTCCTGCACGGCTTGCTGCACCTTGGGCATGCGGCTCATGCCGCCGACCAGGATGACTTCGTCGATGTCGCTCTTCTTCAGGCCGGCGTCCTTGAGGGCCTGTTCGCACGGACCGATGGTGCGGGCGATCAGGTCTTCGACCAGGGCTTCCAGCTTGGAGCGCGACAGCTTGATGTTCAGGTGCAGCGGACCCGACGCGTTCATCGAGATGAAGGGCAGGTTCACTTCGTACTGAGCGGTCGACGACAGCTCCTTCTTGGCCTTTTCGGCCTCTTCGCGCAGGCGCTGGAGGGCCAGCTTGTCCTTGCGCAGGTCGACGCCCTGTTCCTTCTTGAACTCGTCGGCCAGGTAGTCGACGACGCGCAGGTCGAAGTCCTCGCCGCCCAGGAAGGTGTCGCCGTTGGTCGACTTCACTTCGAAGACGCCGTCGCCGATCTCCAGGATCGAGACGTCGAAGGTGCCGCCGCCCAGGTCGTAGACGGCGATCTTCTTGCCGTCGTTCTTTTCGAGGCCGTAGGCCAGGGCCGCCGCGGTCGGCTCGTTGATGATGCGCAGGACCTCAAGGCCGGCGATCTTGCCGGCGTCCTTGGTGGCCTGACGCTGGGCGTCGTTGAAATAGGCCGGAACCGTGATGACCGCCTTGGTCACCGGCTCGCCCAGGTGGGTCTCGGCGGCTTCCTTCATCTTCTGCAGGATGAAGGCCGACACTTCCTGCGGGCTGTAGTCCTTGCCGTGGGCCTTGACCCAGGCGTCGCCGGTCGGGCCCTTGACGATTTCGTAGGGCACCATGCCCTTGTCTTTTTCCACCACCGGGTCGCTGGCGTTGCGGCCGATCAGGCGCTTGATCGCGAACAGCGTGTTGGTGGGGTTGGTGACGGCCTGGCGCTTGGCGGGTTGGCCGACAAGGCGCTCGCCGTCTTCGAGGAAGGCGACGACCGACGGGGTGGTGCGAGCGCCTTCGGCGTTCTCGATCACCTTCGGGGTCTTACCGTCCATGATGGCCACGCACGAGTTCGTGGTGCCAAGGTCGATACCGATAATCTTGCTCATGTTGAGACCTGCAGCTCCTGATTGGCGGACGGCGGTGACAAGGGCCTTAAGGCAAGCGCCCCGGTTTTTCTCGAGCCGTCCCCGTCTGGTCGCGTTCTAACGGTTGATCCAAATCCTCACCCTCCAGACGGCGTCTACACAACGACGTACGAAGGGAAAGCGTTCGTTCAATCGAAGTTGACGAGCCCGTCAACCCCGCTTCGAAAGCCGATATGGGGGATAGGCGCCAGCCTGCAAGCCCAATCCCGCAGCGAATGAAGGGGAATCTTGACCTGCGACGAAATGGGCCGCGCTCGAAAAAGCGCGGCCCTTCCGTCAGATAGACGCCAAGAGCGGCCCGAAAGCCTCACCTCGCGTTCGCTGAATCCACTCAGGGACCATGTTCGCCCCCGAGGTTTCCAAGGGTTTTCAGCCCTTCTTGGCGACCCAGGCGGTGATCGCCGGCAGGGCGGCCTTGCGGGACTTGATGCGGTCGGTGATCGAGGCCACCGACTTTTCCGCCTCGCCGCGCGAGCCGGCCGGCAGGTTGGCCTCGGCATAGGCGCGGACCTTGCCGATCATCGCCGGATCGGCCGAACCGCGCGCCAGGCCTGGGATGAACTTGGTGGCCGAGGCCGCGTCGACCTTGCCGTTCACCGCGTCCTTGTGGGCGACGGCGTAGTCGAAGGCCAGGTCGGGGTGCAGCTGCGCCGCCTTGGAGACCATGTTGGCCGCCAGGGTCTCGCTGGGCTCGCCGCTCAGGGCCAGGTCCAGGGCCTTGGCCGCCAGGGCCTCGTCCTGGACCGAGGCCAGCTGGGTGTAGAGCTGGTCGCGGATCAGCGGGGTCTTCTCGGCCTTGGCCTGTTCGCGCAGGGCGTTCCAGGCGGCCGCGTCGGCGTTGCGGCCGATCGAGGACAGGATCACCTTGCGCAGCGGACCGGGCACGGCGGTCGGGTCGGTCTTGTCGGCGGCGTAGCGGCGCTTGGCCTCGGCGATCACCGCTGGGTCGCCCAGGATGCTGAGGGCGTTGATCAGGGTGGTGCGCAGGGTGGCCACCGGAGCGGCCTCGCCCGGCTGGGCCGTCCAGCCCACCTTCTGGAACACCGGCGCCAGGCGCGCGATGGCCAGCTTGCGGAAGGCGGCCCGGTCAGCCGGCGCGCTCTCGTACATGCCGTCGACATTGGTCAGGACGCCGGCGACCTTGCCCCACACCTGCGGATCGGCGTCGGCCGGGGTGGCCATGACCAGGTCCAGGGCGTCGGTGACGGCCTGCTGGCCGTTCAGGCCCAGGGCCCAGGCGTCGGAGATCACGCCCAGCTGGTCGATGGCCGGCAGCTTGGCGAAGTTGGCCGAGACGCCGGCGAAGGCCTTGGGCGTGTAGAGGGTGCGGAAGTAGCCGGACTGGCCGGCGTTGACGACCACCGGGCCGCAGCCGTCGACGGTCAGCGAGCCCTTGCCGCCGACCACCAGGGTCTTGGCCACGCTGCTGGAGCCGGCGACCTGGGCCGAGACCGGCACGCGCCAGGCCAGGGGGGTCTTGGTCGGCTTGTCGCGGCTGAATTCGCCCTGGGTCAGGGTGACCGGGGTCTTGCCCGCGGCGCAGGCGCCGGCGTCGACCGTGATCAGCGGGATGCCCGGCTGCAGGGTGAAGTCGTGGGCGATGGCCGTGATCGGCTTGCCGGCGGCCTTCTCGACCTCGATCCACAGGTCGTCGGTCTGGGTGTTGCCGTGGGCGTGGGCCTTGATGTAGGCGCGCACGCCGGACCGCCAGGCCTCGGGGCCGACATAGCCCTCCAGCATGCGGATGACGGCCTCGCCCTTCTCGTAGGTGATGGCGTCGAAGGCCTGGCTGGCCTGGTCGACGGTCTCGACGTGCTGGACGACCGGGTGGGTGGTGGCCAGCGAGTCCAGGCCCATGGCGTATTCACGATTGGCGACCGAGCCCAGCTGGCTGTTCCACTCGGGGTGGAAGTGCTCGGTGGCCCGGCTTTCCATCCACGAGGCGAAGCCCTCGTTCAGCCACAGGTCGTCCCACCACTGCATGGTGACCAGGTCGCCGAACCACTGGTGGGCCATTTCGTGGGCCACGGTGGTGTAGATGTTCTGGCGGTCGCCCTGGGTGGAGATCGCCGGATCGTCCAGCAGGGCGTATTCGAAGTAGAAGATCGCGCCCCAGTTCTCCATGGCGCTGAAGAACTGGCTCTGGCCGGGGGCGGCGATGTGGTCCAGCTTCGGCAGCGGATAGGGCGCGCCGAAATAGTCGTTGTACCACTGCAGGATCGGGCCCGAGGACTTCAGGGCGAAGTCGGCCTTGGCCAGGTCGCCCTTCTTGGTGATCACGCCCATCTCGACGTCGCCGACCTTGGCGGTGGCGCGGTCGAAGTCGCCCAGTCCGAAGAACAGCAGGTAGGTCGACATCTTGGGCGAGGTGGCGAAGGTCACCTTGGACTTGCCGCCGGGGAGCTCCTCGGTCTTGGCGATGGGCATGTTGCCGATGGCCATCTGGCCGGTCGGGACCGTCACCTGGACGTCGTAGGTGGCCTTGAAGAACGGCTCGTCCCACGAGGGGATGAAGCGGCGGGCGTCGCTGTTCTCGAACTGGGTGTAGAGCGCGCGCTTCTTGCCCTGGTCGGTGTCGTAGTCCAGGGCGAACAGGCCGGCGGCCTGCTTGTAGATCTTGCCGCTGTAGTCGATGGCCAGGACGTGGGCGCCGGCGCTGACGGGCTTGTCGAAGGTGAAGGTGGCGGTCTGGGCCTCGGCGTCGACGCTGACCTTGGCCGCGCCGACCCCGGCCATCTCGACCTTGACGAACTCCAGGTCGGCGGCCTGCAGGGTGATGGTGGTGGTCGGCTTGACCACCTCGACGGCGATCTTCACCGAGGCGGTGAAGGTCAGCTTGTCGGCGTCGGGCGTGAAGGCCAGATCATAGTGCGTCGGGACCACGCCGCGCGGCAGCTGGGTCGTGACGTTGGCGGCGGTGACGGCCGACTTCGCCGGGGCTTGGGGGGGAGCGGCGGCGGCCAGGGCCGAACCGGCGGCAAAAACGAGCACGGCGCCAGCCGCGGAGGAGAGAAGTCGACGCATGAACGGCCTTGGATTGCAAAAATTGTTCGGCAGGATGCCCCCGGGCGCAAACCAACACTGTCCCACGGCGTCTGGCGCATTAAATCTCCGTAATGATTAAGCCGATCAGCGTTCTACCGGGTTTCGACCTCTGGCCCGGATTGCTGGACCCCAAGGCCCAGAACGATCTGACGCGCCTGGCCCTGGCGGCCTGCGACGTCGCGCCGCCGGCCCACTACGAGACCGCCTACGGCAAGGCCATGAGCGTGGCCATGTCCAGCTTCGGCCCGCTGGGCTGGACCAGCGACAAGACCGGCTACCGCTACGCCGACCGCCATCCGGGCACCGGACGGCCCTGGCCGGCCATGCCCCGGGCGCTGCTCGATCTGTGGGCGGAGCTGGGCGATCCCGGGACGCCGCCGGACTCGGCCCTGATCAACCTCTATCGCGGCGACGCCCGCATGGGCCTGCACCAGGACCGCGACGAGGCCGACCCGCGCTTCCCGGTGCTGTCGATCTCGCTGGGCGACACGGCGGTGTTCCGGATCGGCGGGACCAGCCGCAAGGACCCGACCAAGTCGCTGAGGCTGTCGTCGGGCGACGTCTGCCGCCTGTCGGGACCGGCGCGGCTGGCCTTCCACGGGGTGGACCGGATCCTGCCGGGCTCGTCGAGCCTCGTGCCGGGGGGAGGGCGGGTGAACATCACGCTGAGACGGGCGACGGCGGCTCGCTGACTTGCCCCCACCTGGCGGCTTCGCCGCCTGTCCGCCCCCGCAGGGGGCGGAGCCTCGCGCTCTTCCCCCTGCGGGGGAAGACGACCGCGAAGCGGTCCGTAGGGGGCAAGTGCTCACCGCACAAACAAAAGGGCCGCCCCGAAGGATGGCCCCTTGTCATGTCAGCGTTCGAAAACCCTCACCCCCGCAGCTTGCGGGTGATCGTCTCCAGGTCCTGGCTCAGGGCCGGGTCCTCGGCGCGCAGGGCCTCGATGCGGCGCACGGCGTGCAGGACGGTGGTGTGGTCGCGGCCGCCGAAGCGCCGGCCGATGTCGGGCAGCGAGCGGGTGGTCAGCTGCTTGGCCAGCCACATGGCCGCCTGGCGCGGACGGGCGATGGCGCGGTTGCGGCGCTCGCTGAGCAGGTCGGCCTGCTTCATGCCGTAGTGCTCGGCCGTGGCCTTCTGGATGTCGTCGATGGTGATCCGCTTCTCGCCGGCCCGCAGGTGCGGACGCAGGATCGCCTGGACCTCGTCCAGGGTCAGGCGCGAGACGCCTTCGCCGGCCCGGGCCGACAGGGTGTTCAGCGCGCCTTCCAGTTCGCGGACGCTGTCGGTGAAGCGGTCGGCCAGGAAGTTCATCACCTCGGTGCGCAGGGTCGGGTCGAAGCCGTGCTGGCGCGACAGCGCCTGCAGCTTGCGCTCCAGGATGCCGATGCGCAGGGCGCGGTCGGCCGGCTCCAGGCCGCAGACCAGGCCGGCCTGCAGGTGCGAGCGCAGGCGGGCGTCCATCTCGGTCATCGCCGCCGGGGCGCGGTCCGAGGAGAACACCACCCGGCGGCCGTCCTCGACCAGGGCGGTCAGGGTGTGGAACAGCTCTTCCTGGCTGGACTGCTTGCCGGCGATGAAGTGCACGTCGTCGATGATCAGCAGGTCGGCGCCGCGCAGCTCTTCCTTGAAGGCCGCGGTCTGGCGATCCATCACCGCGCGGACGAAGGTCGACAGGAAGCGTTCGGCGGTCAGGTAGACCACGCGCTTGGTCGGGGCCTGGCGCATGGCCTCCCAGGCCAGGGCGTTCAGCAGGTGGGTCTTGCCGAAGCCGTAGGGGCCGTGGAACAGCACCGGATTGAAGTGGCCGTCGGCCCAGCTGGCGACGCGGCGCGCAACGGCGTGGGCGAACTCGTTGGCCGGACCCGGCACAAAGGTGTCGAAGGTGAAGCGTTCCTGCAGGCCCTGGACGGGCGAAGCCTTGGCGCCGGCGGCGGGCGTCAGGGCGGGCACGTCGCTGGACACCGGCAGCACGATCTCGATCGGCTCGGCCTTGGCTTCATAGGACGCGGGCGCGCTCACGGCGCCGCCGGCGGCCTCGAACTCCAGGCGCGACTTCAGGTCCAGGCGACGGGCGGTCGGGTCGTTGGCGGCCCACAGCTCGCTGACGCGACGCCACGCGCTGCGGCGAATCCAGTCGCGCGCGATCCCGGTCGGAGTCACCACCACGACGTCGCCGGCCTGGCCTTCACGCAGGGCGGCGGGCGCGATCCACGAACCGAAGGCGGCGTCACCCAGTTCGCGTTTCAGCACGACGCACACCTTGTTCCAGACGACGCCCGCGGGCTCGCCGGCGACAGTGGAGAACGCAGCCGAAAACTCTTGGGTCACTACCCCGCCTTTGGTCGTCATCGGTCACCGCCTCGATATGTCGTGTCATCCCCGATCGCCGCCCCCCATGGCGCACGACCGCGTCTCAAGCCTTCATTGTCCGGCAGACACAGGGGGTTAATCGGCGAACGCAAGGGTTCCGCCGCCGCCAGTGATCTCCATGGACTGGAAGAGCGTTGAGACGTTCAAATTAGCCAGCGGCCCGGGCCGGTCAAACGGAAAACTTGAGTCCGTCGGCGGATATTTCTGTTGACTCGACAGACGTCCTCGCGGGCCAAGGGAATGCAATTTCAGAGCCCGATGTTCACCCAACGGAATGTCTCGTGGACAATCTGAGCTTTAGAAAAACGCAATAGAAAAAGCCGGCCGAGTTTCCTCGACCGGCTTCTCTAAGTCTTTGATTTCGCTAGCCGAACAGCGTTCGGCGAGAATCTGGATTAGGCAGCGGCCTGATCAAGCTTCTTCAAGCGGGCCGCCAGGCGCGAAACCTTGCGCGAGCCGGTGTTGGGGTGGACGACGCCCTTGGAGACGGCGCGCATCAGTTCCGATTGCGCTTCGATGAACGCGGCCTTGGCGACTTCCTTGTCGCCGGCGGCCAGGGCGTCTTCGAACTTGCGCAGGAAGGTGCGCACGCGCGAGCGGCGAGCGGTGTTCACTTCGGTGCGACGGGCGATCTTGCGGATCGCTTTCTTGGCGCCGGGATTATTGGCCATTAGTTCGGACCTTCAAACGGACAGCCGCGCGGGCGGCCGCGAAGCAGGAGAAATCAAGAGCGCGCGGATATACGGGAACGACCGCCCGGGGTCAATCCACAGACGGGCCATAATCTCGCGCGCCCCTCAAACGGCCGTTCACGACCCCTTGAACGCCGGTTTGCGCTTCTCGACGAAGGCCGCCATGCCTTCCTTCTGGTCTTCGAAGGCGAACAGCGAGTGGAACAGGCGCCGCTCCAGCTGGACGCCCGTGCTCAGGGTCGTCTCGTAGGCGGCGTTGACCAGCTCCTTGTTCATGGCCGTGGCCAGGGGCGACTGGGCGGCGATCTTGGCGGCCACCGCCAGGGCCTCGTCGACCAGGGTGTCGGCCGGGAAGATCCGCGAGACCAGGCCCGCGCGCTCGGCTTCCTCGGCGCCCATCATCCGGCCGGTCAGGATCATGTCCATGGCCTTGGACTTGCCGACCAGGCGGGTCAGGCGCTGGGTGCCGCCGATGCCGGGCGCGACGCCGAGGTTGATCTCGGGCTGGCCGAACTTGGCCGTGTCGGCGGCCAGGATGAAGTCGCACATCATGGCCAGCTCGCAGCCCCCGCCCAGGGCGTAGCCCGCCACCGCGGCGATGATCGGCTTGCGGGTCCCCTCGATGGCGCGGGCGCCGGCGGCGAAGAAGTCGTCCTTGAACATCTGGGCGTAGGACTTGTCGGACATCTCCTTGATGTCGGCGCCGGCCGCGAAGGCCTTGGCCGAGCCGGTGACGACGACGCAGCCCACGGCCTCGTCGGCCTGGGCCGCGGCCAGGGCGGCCGCCAGCTCGGCCAGCAGGGCGGTGTTCAGGGCGTTCAGGGCCTCGGGCCGGTTCAGGCGGATCAGGGTCACGCCGGGCGCGCTCTGCGGCGCTTCCACGATCAGGGTCTGGTACTCGGCCATCGACGGTCTCCTGTTGAGCGCCGCCTTTATAGAGGCGCGCGCGGCGTTGGGGAGCCCTCTTGCCCGGGCGCGGCCGGAGAGATGGCGGAAGCCGGGGACGCGCACTCACGGCGAGACGCGGGCCGGGTCCGCCCGGAGCGTGGGGTGAGTGCGTGTCCCCCAAGTCGTCCACCGAGCTTGGGATTGGTCCCGCGACGTCGTGCGCGAAGGAGGGGACACGCACTCACCCTGCGCTCGGCGGATCACCCCAAGGCTCGGGCGTGAGTTCGCGTCCCCGGCGGGGATCGATACGCCTCTATCCCCGCGCCGCACGCTCGCAACCCCAACGTCCGCAACGCCTCGCGGAAAAAGCAGCGTCACATCCGCCGCCGCGCTGAAACCTCCCGTAGACTCACAAGCACCTCGTCGCGGGGAAAGGGCGCATGGCCAGCGACCGATGCGGCGGCGGGGGGTGATCGAGCGGGACTGGGCTGGAGGGGGTTACTCCAGCGTGTCCGGGGAGCCTGGCGTTGCAGGCCCCGCCCGCCGTCGGCGTGGCTGGGGATCGGCGCGTGCGTCTTCATGATCCGCGTCCCCCAGCGCCGGGCCCCGTCGGAAACGACGGACCCGGTGTCCGGCTAAGCCTCAACAGGGCTGCCTACCGGACGCTGGCGGATAACGAACGCGCGGAGCGGTCGGCTTCGTTGAAACGGTTACAACTCAAAGACCTCCGGACGATGTCCGGCGCTCCGCGTCCCTTTCCACCAGCTCACAGCCATTTGGCGTGAGGCTGAGAGGCCGTGCGTGAAGACCCCCTCAGTCGCTTCGCGACAGCTCCCCCGGAGGGGGAGGTGGCCCGAAGGACCGGAGGGGGTCCGCGCACCGAAACGTTAGAAAAGGGCCCTCAAACCTGGCACACCGGACAGAAGAACGTCGACCGTCCCGCCTGGACCTCGCGGGCGATCGTCCCCTTGCAGCCGGGCGTCGGGCAGGGCTGGCCCTCGCGGTCGTAGACCCGGAAGCGGTGCTGGAAATAGCCCAGGGCCCCGTCGGCGGCCGCGAAGTCCTTCAGGGACGAGCCGCCGACCTCGACCGCCTCGGCCAGCACGTCCTTGATCGCCGTGGTCAGGGGACCCAGCCGCTTGCCGGCGATCATCCCGGCCGGCTTGAACGGCGAGATGTGGGCCCGGTGCAGGGCCTCGCACACATAGATATTGCCCAGGCCCGCGACGGTCTTCTGGTCCAGCAGCAGGGTCTTGGGCCCCTGCTTGCGGCCGTTGAAGGCGGCGACCAGGGTTTTGGCGTCGAACGCCTCGCCCAGCGGTTCGGGGCCCATGGTCGCGAACCAGGGGTGGCGGTCCAGCCGGTCGGTGGCGACCAGGTCCATGAAGCCGAAGCGGCGCGGGTCGTAATAGGTGACGGTCGCGCCGGCCTCGGTCTCGAAGACGACGTGGGCATGCTTGTCGTCGGGCGTGACCTGGCGGGCGAAGTCCCCGGGGCGGGTCGTCCCCTCCGGCGCGGCGATCTCGAACCGCCCGGTCATGCCCAGGTGCATCACCAGGGTGTCGCCCCGGTCGAGCGGGGCCAGCAGGTACTTGGCGCGGCGATCCAGCCGCAGGATCTTCGCCCCGGTCAGGCGCTGGACGAAGCCTTCGGGCAGGGGGAAGCGCAGGTCGGGGCGGTTGGCGCGCACGCGGGCCAGGCGCGCGCCGCCCAGCACGGGCTCGAGGCCCCGGCGCACGGTCTCGACTTCGGGCAGTTCGGGCAAGGGGACCTCGGCTGGGAAGGCTTCAAAGGCGGTGGGGGGCGCCAGATATCGGCCATCGCGCGCCCGGTTCCTAGGCCCGGCCCAAGCAAAACCGGTGACGGGCAGGCGCTGACGGTTATAAGAGCCGGACGACACAAGCCGGACGATATCGAGCGAACGCATGACCAGGGCCTCCGCCACCTTCGGATTCAAGGACGTCGACGCCTCGGCCAAGGCCGGGCTGGTGCGCGGGGTGTTCGACCGGGTCGCCAAGAACTACGACCTGATGAACGACGTGATGAGCGGCGGCGTGCACCGGCTCTGGAAGGACGCGGTCGCCGCGCGCCTGAACCCGCAGCCGGGCGAGATCATCATCGACTGCGCCGGCGGCACCGGCGACATGGCCCGCCGCTTCGCCAAGATGGCGCGCCAGGCCCAGGAGCGCCGGGGCGGCCCGGACGCCCTGATCAACATCATCGACTACAACGCCGAGATGATCGGCGCCGGCATCGAGAAGGGCGGCGCGCCCGAGATCACCTGGACCGTCGGCGACGCCCAGCGCCTGCCGCTGCCCGACGCCTATGCCGACGCCTATGTGATCTCGTTCGGCATCCGCAACGTCACCGACATCGACGCGGCCCTGCGCGAGGCGCGGCGGGTGCTGAAGCCCGGCGGCCGGTTCATCTGCCTGGAGTTCTCCAAGCCGACGACCGAGGCCCTGGCGAAGATCTACGACACCTATTCCTTCAAGCTGATCCCGCAGTTCGGCGAGTGGCTGGCCAAGGACCGCGACGCCTACCAGTACCTGGTCGAGAGCATCCGCCGCTTCCCCGACCAGAAGACCTTCGCGGGGATGATGGAGAACGCCGGCTTCAAGCGGGTGACGGTCACCAACTTCACCGGCGGCGTCGCGGCCATGCACCAGGGCTGGGCGCTCTAGGGCGGTCGGGATCGACACGGGACCCATGCGCATCGCCATCGCCTCGGACCACGCCGCGATCGCGCTCAAGGCCGATCTGGCCGCGTGGCTGGCGGGCGAAGGCCACGAGGTGGCCGACCTGGGTCCCCAGGACGACGCGCCGGCCGACTATCCCGATTTCGGTTACCGGCTGGCCGAGCAGGTCGCCAGCGGCCGCTCCGAACGGGGCGTCGCCTTGTGCGGCTCGGGCGTGGGCGTCTCCATCGCGGTCAATCGCCATCCGGCCTGCCGCTGCGCCCTGGTCAGCGAGCCGGTGTCCGCGGCGCTCAGCCGCCAGCACAACGACGCCAACGTCCTCGCCCTGGGCGCCCGCCTGGTCGAGCTCGAGACGGCCAAGGCCTGCATCGCGGCCTTCCTCGCGACCGCGTTCGCCGGCGGCCGCCACGGGCCGCGCGTCGAGAAGCTGGGCGCGCCGCCGTTTTCCCTCGACCCGCGCTGATCGGGCGGCGGCGAACGGACGCTCGTCGAGAACCGTCGGCGGACCTTCGCGTTCAGACCCGCATGCCCCGGTTCATCACCATCGGCTATGGCGACAGGTCCGGTTACGACCGGACGCCGAAGGCCGTGCGGGACGCGGCCCACGCGGCCGACGCCGAACGGGTGCGCGAAGGCGACGTCATGGGCATGGCCGGCGCGCCCGTGCAGGTGCGCAACCCCGACGCCGCCGGGGTGGAGGTGACGCCGGGTCCGTTCCTGTCCGCCGCCCTGCCCATCGCCGGCTTCGCCCTGATCGAGGCGCCGGACCTGGATGCCGCCATCGCGATCGCGGCCCGCAGCCCCTGCGCGGTGGCGCAGGGCGTCGTCGAGGTCTGGCCGCTCGACCCGGCGCCGGACGCCAAGGGCTAGGCGCTCGGGGCGGGGTGGATCGCCGATCCCATCCCGGGCAGTCTTCCGGCATGACATCCCTGTCCTTCCGGCATCTCAATTCCGACTGGAACGCCGATCCCAATGCGCCGAGCCTGCAGGCCACGGTCGCCGGCGACGCCCTGGAGCTCCGCTTCCTCCTGAACGCCCAGGCCCACGAGGCGGAAGACGGGGAAACGGCGACGCTCCGGTTCGAGGGCTGCTGTCGCTGGCGCTGGGACGCGACGAACGATCACGCGTGGTTCGCCGGCCAAGGTCGTTTCAGCGGCCAGGCCCCCAGCTGGGGCGAATTCTACGAGATCACGCCGGTCGAGCCGCGCGCCGATGCCCTGGACTGGGAAATCATCGCTCCCGACACGTCGGAGGCGCGACACTTCCTCTTCTATTTTCGCGACGAAACCATCGAATGCCTCGCCGCGGGTTGGTCGCTCCAGCGATCCGCGCCGGGCTCCGCCAAAGCCGAAAGCGGTCTCCAGCGCCGCTTTTCGTGGCTCGCGCCGGGCCGGTGGCGAAAGCGGCCTTGACCGGAGCGCGCGGAGCGGGCTTTCAGGCCGGGACATGAAATCCATCCCGCCTTCGCCCCGCCGCCTGTCGATCGAGACCTCCGCCGCATGAGCCGGGTCGCCGCGTCCCTGCGCCTGATCGCCGCCGGCTGGGCCCTGATCCGGGCCGACGCCCTGGTCCCGCGCGAGCTGGAGCCCATCCTGCCGCCGTCGGCGCGCCTGGCCGGGCGGGCCTTGCGGCTGTTCGCGGGCGGCGCGGCGCGCAAGGGCCGGCCGGGCGAGCGGCTGGCGCGTGTGCTGGAGCGCCAGGGTCCGGCCGCGATCAAGATGGGCCAGTTCCTGTCGACCCGGGCCGACATCTTCGGGACCGCCTTCGCCGAGGACCTGTCGCACCTGAAGGATCGCCTGCCAGCCTTCCCGCTGGACGTGGCCAAGGCCGAGATCGCCCGGGGCCTGGGCCGGCCGGTCGACACCCTGTTCGCCGACGTCGAGCCCTCGATCGCCGCCGCCTCCCTGGCCCAGGCCCACGCGGCGACCCTGGCGGACGGGACGAAGGTGGCCGTGAAGGTCCTGCGGCCGGGCGTCGAACGCCAGGTCGCCCAGGACACCGCCGCCCTGCGCCTGGCCGCCGCCCTGGCCCAGCGGCTGGTCCCGGCCAGCCGTCGCCTGCGGCCCCGCGAGTTCGTCGAGGTGGTGATCCGGGCCCTGGACCTGGAGCTGGACCTGCGCTTCGAGGCCGCCGGCTGCGCCGAGCTGGGCGAGGCCATGAAGGCCGATCCCTACATGCGCGCCCCGGACGTCGTCTGGGACGGCGTCGGCAAGCGGTTCCTGACCCTGACCTGGGCCGCGGGCCTGCCGCTGTCGGACGCCGCCGCCCTGGAACAGCCGGGCCTGGACCGCAAGGCCCTGGCCGAGGCCGTCACCCGGGGCTTCCTGGCCCAGGCCCTGGACCACGGCCTGTTCCACGCCGACCTGCACGAGGGCAACCTGTTCGTCAGCGCGCCCGCCTCCATCGTCGCGGTCGACTACGGCATCCTGGGGCGTCTGGGTTCCGCCGAGCGCAAGTACCTGGCCGAAATCCTGTACGGCTTCCTCAACCGCGACTATCCGCGCGTGGCCGCCATCCATTTCGACGCCGGCTACGTGCCCGCCCACCAGGACCGCGACGCCTTCGCCCAGGCCCTGCGGGCGGTGGGAGAGCCGGTGTTCGGCCGCGACGCCAGCGACGTGTCGATGGGCAGACTGCTGGCCCAGCTGTTCGAGATCACCGCCCTGTTCGACATGGCCCTGCGCCCCGAGCTGGTGCTGCTGCAGAAGACCATGGTCACGGTCGAGGGCGTGGCCCGCCGCATCGACCCGACCCACGACCTGTGGGCCGCCGCCGACCCGGTGGTGCGCCGCTGGATCGCCCGCGAACTGTCGCCCGCCGCCAAGGTCCGCGAGTTCGCCGACGAGGCCGCCCGGGCGATCAGGGCCCTGGCCCGCCTGGCCGAGACGCCGCCCGCCCCGGCGGTCGCCGTGGTCGAACCCCGTCCGGCCCGACCGCTGCTGTGGTTCCTGGCCGGGGCCGCGGTGGCGGGCCTGGCGTTCGCGGCAGGCGTCTGGCTGGGCTAGGGGCGAGGCCCGAACCCCCTCACGCCAGGCCGTCGCTAGAGCGCCTCTTATACTCCCCCCGCGGCTTAGCGGACGCCAGAGGCGCACCCTCTTGCCCCCACCTGACGGCTTCGCCGTCTGTCCGCCCCCGTAGGGGGCGGAGCCTTCGGGTTTGACGGTCACGCACGCCTAGCCGACGCCATAGCCCCTCCCCCGCTTCGCGCGGGCCCCTCCCTCTCGGAGAGGGCGTCAACGCCAAGCGCCCAGGGGCGGCCCCGCACCGCCCCTGGGTCCCGATCGCCGCCGGGCCGACCGGGTGGCGGGGAAGACGCGCCAGGCGCCGCCCTCCCCTTGCGCCTCCCCCAAGGCGCGCCTGAGCGATGGCGATGACTTAGCTGTCGCTGGGGCCGGACGTCCGGTCGCGCGCGGCGGCGGTCCGTCGGGTCTGGTTGGACTTCTGCGTGGCCCAGTAGGCTGCGCCGTCGTCGGGCTTGAACATGGTGCGCGGCGCCCCGGCCTTGGTGACCACCGCGAAGACATTGCCCTTCGGGTCGTAGATCAGGGTGTCGCCGTTCGCCCGTTGCAGGGTCTCCGCCCCCGCCGGCGGATGGCCGACGAAGGCGTGGGTCTTGCGGACATAGTCGTCGACATCGGCGGCGGCGAAGTCGGCGCCGTAGCGCTCGAAGCCGCGCTGGGCGTTCTCCTCCGCCGTCCGCGTGCGGTTGGCGGCCCACATCGGCTTGCCCGCCACCTTGCGGACCGGGGCGTCGCGCGGGTCCGGCCGGGTGGACCCGCTTTCATAGGCTCCGCTATTGAAGGACGGCGCGTCGCGGTCGGACGCGGGTTCGGCCGCCGAGGCGACACCGCCCCCCTTGGGCGCCTTCACCGCCGAAGCGCCGCCGTCGCAGGCCGCGAGCGCCAGGGCGAGGCCCGCGGCCGCCAGGGCGGAAAACCAGGACGCGCACCGTACCGTCATGATCGATCTCCGAGCTTTTCCTCTACTTTGACGATTAAGAACGAAGACGGAACGGATGTCGAGTCCTTGTTAAGGTTTTTGCGCGAGGGGGCTTACGCTGAGCGCCGCGTCGCTCTATGCGCCTGAGGGCGAGACGCCCGGAGGCCGATGACATGACCGAGAAGCGCGTTCTTCTGATCGTCGGCGGCGGCGTCGCCGCCTACAAGGCGCTGGAGCTGACGCGCCTGCTGCGCAAGGCCGGCGTCGGCGTGCGGCCGATCCTGACCAAGGCGGGCGCCGAGTTCGTCACCGCCCTCTCCCTGTCGGCCCTGGCCGAGGACAAGGTCTACAGCGACCTGTTCTCGCTGACCGACGAGGCCGAGATGGGCCATATCGAACTGTCGCGCTCGGCCGACCTGGTGGTGGTGGCCCCCGCGACGGCCGACCTGATCGCCAAGTGCGCCAACGGCCTGGCCGGCGACCTGGCGTCCACCACCCTGCTGGCCACCGACAAGCCGGTGCTGATGGCCCCCGCCATGAACGTGCGGATGTGGCTGCACCCCGCCACCCAGCGCAACATCGAGACCCTGAAGACGGACGGCGTGCTGTTCGTCGGGCCCGACGAGGGCGCCATGGCCTGCGGCGAGTTCGGTCCGGGCCGCCTGGCCGAGCCCCCGGTGATCTTCGAAGCGATCATGGCCGCCCTCGAAGGGCCAGCCGCGAAGCCGCTGGCCGGCAAGCACGCCCTGGTCACCGCCGGCCCCACCTTCGAGCCGATCGACCCGGTGCGCGGCATCACCAACCGCTCCAGCGGCCGGCAGGGCTACGCCATCGCCGGCGCCCTGGCCAAGCTGGGCGCGCGGGTCACCCTGGTCAGCGGACCGGTGTCCCTGCCCACGCCCCTGGGCGTCGACCGCGTGGACGTCGAGACCGCGCGCGACATGCTGGCCGCCTGCCAGGCCGCCCTGCCCGCCGATGTCGGCGTCTTCGTGGCCGCCGTCGCCGACTGGCGCATCGACGAGGTCTTCGGGACCAAGCTGAAGAAGGACAAGGGCGGGCCGCCGGCCCTGACCTTCGTCGAGAACCCCGACATCCTGGCCACCCTGGCCGCCTCGGGCCCCAACCGGCCCAGGCTGGTGATCGGCTTCGCGGCCGAGACCAACGACGTCGAGGCCCACGCCCGCGCCAAGCTGGCGCGCAAGGGCTGCGACTGGATCATCGCCAACGACGTCACCGAGCCCGGCGTGATGGGCGGCGACGAGAACGCCGTCCTGCTGATCTCCAAGGACAAGACCGAACGCTGGACGCGGGCCGCCAAGGACTCCGTGGCCCACGACCTCGCCCAACGCATAGCCCAATACCTCTAGAAACGAGCCTTTCATGACCGCACCGCACATCCCCGTCGTCCAGCTGGCCCACGCGCAGGGCCTGCCCCTGCCCGCTTACGAGACCAACGGCGCGGCCGGCATGGACCTGCGGGCGGCCGTGGACGAGGACGCGCCCCTGGTGCTGAAGCCGGGCTCGCGCTTCATGGTGCCCACGGGCCTGGCCTTCGCCGTGCCGCTGGGCTTCGAGGCCCAGGTGCGGCCGCGCTCGGGCCTGGCCGCCAAGAACGGCGTCACCTGCCTGAACACCCCCGGCACCATCGACAGCGACTATCGCGGGGAGGTGAAGGTGATCCTGATCAATCTGGGCGAGGAGGACTTCACCATCCGCCGCGGCGACCGCATCGCCCAGCTGGTGATCGCCCCCGTGGTCCAGGCCTCGTGGGGCCTGACGACCAGCCTGGACGAGACGGCGCGCGGCGCGGGCGGCTTCGGCTCGACCGGCGGACGCTAGGCCGGACAGGGCGAGGGCGGGGAAAGCGATGGCCGGACCGGAGGAGATCGAAGTCACCGCCGAGCTGGTCTACGAGGACCCCGAACGGGCCCTGGCCTGGCTGGAGGCCGCCTTCGGGTTCCAGACCCGGATGGTCGTGCGGGACGACGCCCAGCGGGTGATGTTCGCCGAGATCGGCTTCGGCGAAACCGTCGTCGCCGTCGGGCCGGAGCGGCCATGGCTGCGCAGCCCCAGGACGGTCGGCGCCGCCACCCAGGGCGTGCGGTTCAGGATCCTGCAGGACATCGACGCCCACTGCTCCCGGGCGCGAGCGGCGGGCGCGACGATCCTGCGGGAGCCCGAGACGTTCTTCTTCGGCGACCGCAGCTACGACGCGGCCGATCACGAGGGTCATGCCTGGTCGTTCAACCAGCGGATCGCCGAGGCGGCCGGGCCGCCGCCGCCCGGCTGGACCACGCGCTTCCCCAAGTCCGCCGGCTGAGGTCGGTCGAGAGGCGCGTTCAGCCCGCGTGCAGGGCGGGCGACATCATCAGGTAGCCGCCGAAGCCGGCCGCGAAGGCGGCGGCCGCCAGCCACAGGACGGGGCGGAACATCGACAAGGGGCCGCGATCGTGCGTCGGGGCGTTCATGGGCGCTTCCTCGATGACGGGCGGAGCGAACGGCTCCGTCCCTGGAAATACGCGCGCGCGGCTCCCCCGGTTGCGCCGGCGCCCGAAGATTAAGAGGTGATTCGCCCTCCGCGAGAAAGGGCGGTGAAGACACGCTCCGGCAACGCCGATAGCGACCGCGGCGCCACAGGCTGACGCGGCTTCGAACTTTCGCGCCGGGTCCGGTTGATTTTTGGACGGGTGCGTCCATTTATCCCTTGCCCGGGACGAAGCGCCGATATATCGCCCCGGCCAATCAAGTTGTTTTCAGGATCATCACGTCCATGGCCGTCGCGTCGAAGAAGAAGCTTGTTCCCCTGATCGTGGGCGGTGTCGCCCTGACCGCCCTGGTCGTGGGCGGCGGACTGTGGTTCGTCGACAAGCAGCGCTACGAGAGCACCGACAACGCCTTCGTCCAGGCCGACACCGTGCAGGTCAGCCCGCAGGTTTCCGGCTACGTGGCGGAGGTCCTGGTGGCCGATAACCAGCGGGTCGAGGCCGGCCAGGTGGTCGCGCGCATCGATCCGGCCCCGCTGCAGGCCAAGCTGGACCAGGCCATCGCCAACGCCCAGGCCCTGGAAGCCGCCATCAAGGGCGTCGACGACAAGGCCGCCCTGGAGCAGGCGATGATCGCACAGCGCGCCGCCGGCGTCGCCAGCGCCCAGGCCGACCAGGGCCGCGCCAAGGCCGACCTGATCCGCTACGACGCCCTGGCCAAGCAGGGCTGGGTCTCGACCCAGAAGGTCCAGACCACCCAGGCCAGCGCCGCCCAGTCGGCCGCCGCCGTCCAGAGCGCCCAGGCCGCCCTCGAAGCCGAACGCCGCGCGGCGGAGTCGCTGGGCTCGGCCCGCGCCCAGACCGTGGCCCAGGCCGCCGCGGCCCGCGCCGCCGTCGAACAGGCCCGCATCGACCTGGACCGCACCGTGATCCGCGCGCCCGCCGCCGGCGTGGTCGGCGCCCGCAGCGTCCGTCCCGGCCAGCTGGTGCAGCCCGGCGTGGCCCTGATGTCGATCGTCCCGGTCGGCCAGGGCTATGTCGTCGCCAACTTCAAGGAGACCCAGGTGGCCCGCCTGCGCGTCGGCCAGCCGGTCGAGATCAAGGCCGACGCCTTCGGCAAGACGGTGATCCACGGCAAGCTGGACAGCTTCGCCCCGGCCACCGGCCAGGAGTTCGCCCTGATCCCCGTCGAGAACGCCGTGGGCAACTTCACCAAGATCACCCAGCGCCTGCCGGTGAAGATCATCGTCGAGAAGTCGGAGCTGGGCTCGGCCCTGCGCCCCGGCCTGTCGGTCGACGTCAAGGTCGACGTGCGCGACCGCTCGGGTCCGACCTTCGCCCAGGCCGGCCTGCCGGACGCGGGCCAGTACGCCCAGAAGGACCAGACGGGAGGCCAGGCGCGCTAAGGCGCCCTGGCCAAAGACCGTAGCAGGATCGCCGCCATGGCCGACGCCGCCCTCCCCGCCGGAACCCAGACCGCAGCCCCGCCCAAGCCGGCGGCGGCCCCTGAAGTCGACTGGGGCAAGCTGTTCCTCGGCTTCGGGGCCATGGTCATCGGCCAGTTCATGGCCATCCTCGACATCCAGATCGTGGCGGCGTCGCTGCCGCAGATCCAGGCCGGGGTGGGCGCCAGCGCCGACCAGGTCAGCTGGATCCAGACCGCCTACCTGATCCCCGAGGTCGTGATGATCCCGCTTTCGGGATATCTGTCGCGGCTGTGGGGCACCCAGCGCGTCTACCTGATCTCGTGCACCGGCTTCATCGTCATGAGCGTGCTGACGGGTCTTTCCTCGTCGATCGACATGATGATCCTGACGCGGGCCCTGCAGGGCTTCATCGGCGGGGCGATGATCCCGACGGTGTTCGCCGTGGCCTTCACCGCCTTCCCGCCCGAGCGGCGGGTGACGGCCAGCGTGATCATGGGCCTGATCGTCACCCTGGCCCCGACCGTCGGCCCCACCCTGGGCGGCCACCTGACCGAGTGGCTCAGCTGGCGCTGGCTGTTCTTCATCAACGTGCCGACCGGGCTGATCGTGCTGTTCGGCGTGGCCCGCTGGGGCCAGTTCGACAAGGGCGACCCCAGCCTGGCCAAGGGCTTCGACTGGTTCGGCCTGGCGGTCATGGCCGTCTTCCTGATGAGCATGCAGTTCGTGCTGGAGGAAGGCTCCAAGGACGGCTGGTTCGAGGACAGCGGCATCCTGGCCCTGACCGTGACGGCCGTGGTGACCGGCGCGGTCTTCATCTGGCGCTCGCTCAGCTACCGCAACCCGATCGTCGAGCTGCGGGCCTTCGCCAACCGCAACTTCAGCATCGGCGTGGCCATGACGGCCGTGTCCGGGGCCAGCCTGTTCGGCGGCACCTTCCTGCTGCCGCAGTTCCTGGGCCGGGTGCGCCACTACTCCGCGTCGGAAGTCGGCACCACCATGGTGGTCTCGGGCCTGTCGATGTTCGCCACCGGCCCGATCGCCGGCCGCCTGGTTCGCCAGATGGACCCGCGCGTGCCGATGTTCATCGGCTTCATGCTGGCCGGCTTCGGCATGTACATGGCCCACGGCGTGACCAAGGACTGGGGCTTCTGGCAGTTCGCCGGGGTCCAGGCCTGCCGCGGCGTCGGCGTGATGATCGCCATGATCGCCACCCAGCAGGTGACGATGAGCACGCTGCCGCCCAGCATGGTCAAGAACGCCTCGGGCTTGGTGAACCTGTCGCGCAACACCGGCGGGGCGGTGGGCCTGGCCCTGCTGGCCACGACCATCACCAACCAGACGGCGCTCTACTACATGGGCCTGTCGGACCAGGTCGGCCAAGGCAGCAATGCGGCCGGGATGATGGCGGGCCTGGCCGCGCGCATGCAGCAACTGGGCGTGGCCGATCCCGACGGCGCGGCGCGCAAGGCGATCAGCGGCATGCTGAGCCAGCAGGCCACGGTCCTGGCCTTCGGCGACAGCTTCACCCTGCTGGCCTACGGCTGCTTCCTGGCGGCCATCGTCTCGCTACTGGCCAAGCCGGCCAAGAACGCCCCTCCCCCGCCCTCGGACGCCCACTGATGCCCAGAGTCGCCGGACAGATTGACGTCGCCAAGACCGAAGCCATCCTCGACGCCGCCGTCGAGGTGATCGGCCAGCGCGGCCTGGGCGCGCCCATGGAGGCGATCGCCAAGCGGGCGGGCGTGTCCAAGCAGACCGTCTACAACCACTACGGCTCCAAGGCCGAGCTGATGCGGGCCCTGATGCACCGCCGCGTGGAGTCGATCACCGCCCCGCTTCGCGATCCCGGCGCCGTGGACAATCCCACCGAGACCCTGGAGGCCTACGCCCTCTCGCTGCTGGACACGGTGATCACCAACAAGAGCTATTCGATGATGCGGGTGGTCATGCTGGGCGCGGGCGAGATGCCCGACGTGGCCCAGGAGGTCTACGAGGCCGGCCCCCTCAGCGCCCGCCGCCAGCTGGCCGCCTTCCTGAAGGCCGAGACGGAGCTGGGCCGGATGAAGGTCGAGGATTTCGAGCAGGCCGCCGAGCTGTTCTCCGGCATGGTCATGGGCCAGGCCCAGATGCGCTCGCTGCTGCGCCTGCCGTCCGACAAGACGCCGGACGACTATCGCCGCCTGGCCCGGGAAGCCGCCGAGCGGTTCATGAAGGCCTACGCCGTCTAGAAGAAAGGCCCCCGCCGGAGAAGCGAGGGCCTTTTTCGTATCCTAGGCTTCGGCCTCGTCGGGCATGCCCATCATGTGGAAGCCCGCGTCGACGTGGACCACCTCGCCGGTGGTCGAGCGGCCCAGGTCCGAGGCCAGCCACAGGGCCGCGCCGGCGACGCCCTCCATCGAGGTGTCTTCCTTCATCGCCGAGAACGCCCGGCCCTGGGCGATCATGCCGCGACCGCCCGAGATGCCGGCCAGGGCCAGGGTGCGCATGGCGCCGGCCGAGATGGCGTTGCAGCGGATGCCCTTGGGGCCCAGGTCGCGGGCGATGTAGCGGGTCGAGGCCTCGAGCGCCGCCTTGGCCACGCCCATGGTGTTGTAGTTCGGGATGGTCCGCTCCGACCCCAGATAGGTCATGGTGATCAGCGAGCCGCCGTTCGGCATGATCTTGCTGGCGCGCTTGGCCACGTCCACGAAGCTGAAGGCCGAGATGTTCATGGCCAGCAGGAAACCCTCGCGGGTGGTGTTGTCCACGAACGAGCCCTTCAGCTCGTTCTTGTTGGCGAAGGCCACCGAGTGGACGACGAAGTCGATCGTGCCGAACACCTTCTCGATTTCGGCGAAGGCCGCGTCCATCGAGGCGTCGTCGGTGACGTCGGCCGGGATCATCGTCTTGACGCCGATGCTCTCGGCCAGCGGGCGCACGCGGCGCTCCAGCTCTTCGCCCTGGTAGGTGAAGGCCATCTCGGCGCCCTGGGCGGCCAGTTGGCTGGCGATGCCCCAGGCGATCGAATTGTGGTTGGCCACGCCCATGACGAGGCCCTTCTTGCCCCGCATCAGCTCGCCCTTGGGGAATGCGTAATCGTCGGCCATTGGTCGGCTCTCCTAGAATTCGTGAGCGCTAGCTAGCAGGAGGTTTCCTCCTGGGAAACCTTTCAGACGGGATCGATGTCGAAGCTCCGGGCCGGCGAACCGGCCGCGCGCGACCGGACCATGGCCTCGAACGCGCGCTCCAGCCCCCGCGCGAAGGCGGCCGGATCGAACGCCGAGGTCTCGCGGAGGGCCTTGTCCAGGCGGGTCTTCAGGCCTTCCAGCGCGACACGGTCGCCGGCCAGGCGGGCGGCTTCGGCGACATAGGCCTGTGCGTCCGGCGCGATCAGCTCGGGCAGCTCCAGCGCTGTCAGCAGCCCGGCCCCCACCCGGCTGGCGAAGCTTCGTCCCGGCAGGGTCAGCAGCGGCACGCCCATCCGCAGGGCGTCGCTGGCCGTGGTGTGGGCGCCGTAGGGCCAGGTGTCCAGCATCAGGTCGGCCAGCCCCTGCCGCGCCAGGTGCCGGGCGGGCGGGACCGGGCGGGCGAACACCAGCCGGCCGGGATCGATCCCCGCCCGTTCGGCCTCGCCCCGCAGGTTGTCGACGGCCCCGGGCCCGCCCTCGTAGAGCCAGAGCACCGAGCCCGGCGCGGCGTCCAGCACGGCCGTCCAGGCGGCGAACACCTCGGGGGTGATCTTGGCGGGGTTGTTCAGGCAGGCGAACACGAACGCGTCGTCCGGCAAACCCTCTTCGGCCCGCGTCGGCGGGGGCCCGTCGGGCTCGGCCAAGGCGTCGTTGGGCTGGTAGAGCGGCAGGCGGACCACCGCCTCGCTCCAGTCCGCCTCGGCGCCCGGCGGCAGCACCACCGCGTCGGCGATCACATAGTCCGCATAGGGCGCGGCCAGGGTCCCCGGATAGCCCAGCCAGCTGACCTGGATCGGCGCGGCGCGGTGGGCCAGGATTCCGGGGCGGCCGTCCTGGGTGTAGCCCTTCAGGTCGACGACGATGTCGACGTCCCGCTCGCGGGCCAGGGCGGCGACGGCGGCGTCGGACATCCGGCGCACGTCGATCCGGCGGTCGAACGCCGCGTCGATCCGCTCGCGCAGGGCCCCGCCCAGGTCGGGGCCGTAGGACAGGGCCAGGATCTCGAACCGCACCCGGTCGTGGGCCTCCAGCATCCCGGCCATCAGCCGGGCGGTGGCGTGATCGTGCAGGTCGGCCGACAGATAGCCGACGCGTATCCGCGCGGCCGGCGAGCGCTCGGGCCAGGGCGGCGCCGCGACGGGCGACGGGGCGACCAGGGCCGCGCAGGCCCGGTGCAGGGCCGGGTCGTCGAACACCGACAGGGCGGCGAACGGGCTGATCGCGGGACGGCCCGCCTCCAGCTCGCTCCGCACGGCCCGGCGCAGGGTCGCGTCGTCGCGCCAGTCGCAGGCTTGGCGGCGGACGTGCAGCAGGTCGCCCAGGGCGCGGGGATGGCGGGGATCGAGCGCGACCACCGCCTCCAGGTCGCGCGCCGCCTCGACCGGACGCCCCAGCAGGGTCAGCAGGGCCGCGCGGTTGGCCAGGGTCTTGGGGTCGCGTGGAGCGGCCACGCAGGCCCGGTCGTGGGCGGCCAGGGCCTCGTCGAACCGGCCGAGATCGGTCAGGGCCGCCCCCAGGTTGGACAGGGCGTCTCCGAAGCCCGGCGACAGGACCAGGGCGCGATCATAGGCCGACAGGGCTTCGACCGGACGTCCCAGGCGGCGGAGGGCCACGCCCTGGGCGTTCAGGACCGGCGGATTGTCGGGGTCGGCCGCCAGGGCCGCGGCGCAGGCCGGCAGGGCCTCCTCGAACCGCTCCAGCGCCACCAGGGCGGCGGCGCGGGCCGACAGGACGCCGGACCGGGCGGGATCGAGGGCCAGGGCCCCGTCGAGCGCCTCGAGGGCCTCGACCGTCAGCCCCAGGGCCAGTCGCGACACGCCCAGCACGTGCCAGGCGGCGATGGCGCCGGGATCGTCCCGGACCAGGCGCTCGCACAAGGCCGCCGCCTCCGCCGGCCGTCCGGCCTGGTAGAGGTCGAAGGCCTGGCGCGCGGTCATTTCCGGGCCATCAGGGGCGCGCGGTCAGGCTCAATCGGCCTTGCTGAAGATCAGCGTGCCGTTGGTGCCGCCGAAGCCGAAGCTGTTGGACATGACCGTGGTCAGCGGCTTGTCCGAGCGCTCGCGCAGGATCGGCAGGTCGGCGAACTCGGGGTCGAGGGTCTCGATGTTGGCGCTCTCGGCCGCGAAGCCGTTGTCCAGCATCAGGATCGAATAGATCGCCTCCTGCGCGCCGGCCGCGCCCAGGCTGTGGCCGGTCAGCGACTTGGTCGAGGAGATCAGCGGGGCCTTGTCGCCGAACACGTCGCGGACAGCGCCCATCTCCTTGCTGTCGCCGACGGGGGTCGAGGTGCCGTGCGGGTTCAGGTAGTCGATGGTCCGGCCGCCGGCCTGGGCCATGGCCAGCTTCATGCAGCGCGCCGCGCCCTCGCCCGACGGGGCGACCATGTCGTAGCCGTCGGAATTGGCGGCGTAGCCCACGACTTCGCCGTAGATCTTGGCCCCGCGCGCCTTGGCGTGCTCGTACTCTTCCAGGACGACGATGCCCGCGCCGCCGGCGATCACGAAGCCGTCGCGGTCCTTGTCGTAGGCGCGGCTGGCCACGGCCGGGCGGTCGTTGAAGTTGCTGCTCATCGCGCCCATGGCGTCGAACAGGTTGGACAGGGTCCAGTCCAGCTCCTCGCAGCCGCCGGCGAAGACGATGTCCTGCTTGCCCATCTGGATCTGCTCGGCGCCCGCGCCGATGCAGTGGGCGCTGGTCGCGCAGGCCGAGCTGATCGAATAGTTGATCCCGCGGATCTTGAACCAGGTCGACAGCACGGCCGACGGGCCCGAGCTCATCGCCTTGGGCACCGCGAACGGACCGATCCGCTTGGGACCCTTTTCCTGGGTCGTGGCCGCCGCCTCGACGATCACCCGGGTGGACGGGCCGCCCGAACCGACGATCAGGCCGGTGCGCTCGTTGGAGATCTGGGCCTCTTCCAGCCCGGCGTCGGCGATCGCCTGTTCCATGGCGATGTGCGCATAGGCGGTGCCCGGCGCCAGGAAGCGCGCGGCGCGGCGATCGACCAGGGCTTCCCAGCTGTCGAGCTTGACCGTGGCGTGGACCTGGCAGCGGAAGCCCAGTTCCGCGTATTCCGGCGCGGAGACCACGCCGGACTTGGCTTCACGCAGTGAGGCGAGCACCTCATTGGCGTTGTTGCCGATGGACGAGACGATTCCCAGTCCGGTGACGACGACGCGACGCATGAATAATCCTCTTCTCTTCCCCTGATCCCGAAGGGGTCGGCTCTAGGACGGCCGACCCTGCGACGGTGTCAGGACGCCATCTGATCGGCGGTGAACAGGCCGACCTTCAGGTCCTTGGTTTCGTAGATGACCTTGCCGTCGGCCTCCATGACGCCGTCCGCGATGCCCATCACCAGCTTGCGCATGATGACGCGCTTGAGGTCGATCTTGTAGGTGACCTTCTTGATGTCCGGAGTCACCTGGCCGGTGAACTTCACCTCGCCCACTCCCAGGGCGCGGCCGCGGCCGGGACCGCCGGACCAACCCAGGAAGAAGCCGACCAGCTGCCACAGGGCGTCCAGGCCCAGGCAGCCCGGCATGACCGGGTCGCCGATGAAGTGGCAGGCGAAGAACCAGAGATCGGGATTGATGTCGAACTCGGCCTCGACATAACCCTTGCCGTACTTGCCGCCCTCGGCCTCGATGCGGACGATGCGATTGAACATCAGCATCGGCGGCGCGGGCAGCTGGGCGTTGCCGGGGCCGAACAGTTCGCCACGGCCGCAGGCCAGAAGTTCGTCGTAGGTGAAGGAACTTTGTTGCATGGCCTCGCCCTAGCACGGCGGCGGGCCGCGCCTCAATGTTACTTTCGGTAACGCCTGTGATCGTCAAACGCTGCCCAGGGGCGAAAACGCCCTATTCCTTGCACTGTGCGCCGGGGGCCGCGCCCCAGATCTGGTCCTGCGGGGCCCAGCCCGATTCGCCGTCCGCCTTCAGCTTGCACCAGCCCTTTTCGCAACGATCGAGATTGGCGGTGGCCCGGCCGGCCAGATAGGCGGTGACGCGGGCCCCGGCCTTGGGCTGGGCGCGCAGCGGCAGCGGCGTGGCCTGGACCCGCATCGCCGTGCGGCGGCCGTCGGTCGTGCGCTTGTGCACCCAGGCCAGGTTGCCTTCCGGATCGCAGATGCGCCGCCATTCGCGGGTCTCGGCCACCACCTGCACCGGCAGGCCCCGGACCTTGTAGATCCACAGCAGGCGATGGGCCTCGTCGGGCCCGACGCGCGCGTTCACCTCGCCGTACTTCAGCGACACGTAGCGCGGCACCTCCATGCCCGACGGCGTGACCTTCGGCGCTTGGGCCTGAGCCCCGTCCGCGAACGCGATCAACCCGATCGCGGCGATCACCGGGGCGCCGAGCGAACGATGTTTGCAATTCGTCGGCATGTTGCTTGGCCGCATGGGGCCCCTTTGCTACAGATTTCGAACACCCGCCCGGAAACCCCGTTTGGGGAAACACCCAGCAGGCGAAGGCTTTTCGAACCGCTCATGTCAGCTCGCAAGCTCAAAGTCATCGTCACCCGCAAACTCCCCGATCCGGTGGAGACGCGGATGTGCGAGCTGTTCGACACCCAGCTGAACGTCACCGACAAACCCTTGACGGCCGATGAACTGGTCGAGGCGATGAACCAGGCCGACGTCCTGGTGCCCACCATCACCGACCGCATCGACAGCCGCCTGCTGTCGCGGGCCGGCGACCGTCTCAAGCTGATCGCCAATTTCGGCGCCGGCGTCGACAACATCGACGTCGCCACGGCCAACGCCCGGGGCATCATCGTCACCAACACCCCCGGCGTGCTGACCGAGGACACCGCCGACCTGACCATGACCCTGATCATGGCCGCCTCGCGCCGGGTGGTCGAAGGCGCCGAGGTGGTCAAGGCGGGCGGCTTCCACGGCTGGTCGCCGACCTGGATGCTGGGCCGCCGCCTGTGGGGCAAGCGCCTGGGCATCATCGGCATGGGCCGCATCGGCCAGGCCGTGGCCCGCCGCGCCAAGGCCTTCGGCATGCAGGTGCACTACCACAACCGCAAGCCCGTCAGCCCCCGCATCGCCGAGGAGGTCGGGGCCACCTACTGGGAGAGCCTGGACCAGATGCTGGCCCGGATGGACTTCATCTCGGTCAACTGCCCGCACACCCCGGCCACCTACCATCTGCTGTCGGCCCGCCGGCTCAAGCTGCTGCGGCCGCAGAGCATCATCGTCAACACTGCCCGCGGCGAGGTGATCGACGAAGGGGCCCTGGCCAACATGCTGGCGCGCGGCGAGATCGCCGGGGCGGGACTGGACGTCTACGAGCACGAGCCGGCCATCAACCCCAAGCTCCTGAAGCTGCCCAACGTCGTGCTCCTGCCCCACATGGGCTCGGCCACGGTCGAAGGCCGCGTCGACATGGGCGAGAAGGTCATCGTCAACGTGAAGACCTTCATGGACGGCCACCGCCCGCCGGACCGAGTGATCCCGTCGATGCTGTAGCGGGTCAGCCCCCGCAGCTCGGACACGCCGGGTCGGCGCCGATCCGCACCGTGCGGGTCTCGGCCGCCAGGGCGTCGTAGATCAGGAGGCGTCCGGTCAGGGTATGGCCGGCGCCGGTGATCGTCTTCACAGCCTCCAGCGCCATCATCGAGCCGATCACCCCGGCCAGGGCCCCGACCACCCCGACCAGGGCGCAGGTCTCGGCGTCGGGCGGGATCTCCGGCACCAGGCACCGGTAGCAGGGCTTTCCCTGGAACACCCCGACCTGGCCGGTCCAGCGGCCCAGGGCGCCGCTGACCAGGGTCTTGCCTTCGGCCAGGCAGGCGTCGCTGACGGCGAAGCGGGTGGCGAAGTCGTCGGTGCCGTCCAGCACCAGGTCATACCCCGATATGACCGCGCGGGCGTTGGCCTCACCCAGCCATACCGGATGGGTTTCGACGGTCAGGTGCGGGTTCAGGGCCGTCAGGTGTTCGGCGGCGGCCTCGACCTTGGGCCGGCCCGTGTCGGCGGTGGCGAACAGCACTTGGCGCTGCAGGTTCGACAGCGAGACCGTGTCGGCGTCGACCAGGCCCAGGGTGCCGACCCCGGCGGCGGCCAGATAGAGGGCGGCGGGCGCGCCCAGCCCCCCGGCCCCGACCACCAGAACCCGCGCCGCCTTCAGCTTCTGCTGGCCCGGCCCGCCGATCTCGCGCAGCACCAGATGGCGGGCGTAGCGTTCGACCTCGGCCTCGGAAAAGCTCATCGCGCTTGACCCTCAACGTCCGCCTCGCCACATGCGAAGCCATGCAAAGCTCGAATTCCTTCCCCGACTGGCACGGCACGACCATTCTGGCGGTGCGCAAGAACGGTCAGACCGTGATCGCCGGCGACGGACAGGTCTCCATGGGCCCAACCGTCGTCAAGGGCAACGCCCGCAAGGTACGGCGCCTGGCCGGCGGCAAGGTGGTGGCCGGCTTCGCCGGGGCCACCGCCGACGCCTTCACCCTGATCGAGCGGCTGGAGGCCAAGCTGGAGCAGTATCCCGACCAGCTGGCCCGCGCCTGCGTGGACCTGGCCAAGGACTGGCGCACCGACCGCTACCTGCGCCGGCTGGAAGCCATGCTGCTGGTGGCCGACGCCACCTCGATCTACACGGTCACCGGTGTCGGCGACGTGCTGGAGCCGGGCGAAAGCCAGGGCGGCGGCTCGGTGGCGGCCATCGGCTCGGGCGGCAACTACGCCCTGGCGGCGGCCAAGGCGCTGATCGACCAGGACCTGAGCGCCGAGGAGATCGCCCGGCGCGCGATGGCCATCGCCGCCGAGATCTGCGTCTACACCAACGGCAACCTGACGGTCGAAAGCCTGTAAGGCCTTCAAGTTACGGCGAATTCACGAGCGGACGGCGCGTCCGCGCGCTTAGCTGCGGGCGGGAGGGACCCTTCATGCTCAAGACCGCTCTGATCGCCTGCGCCCTGCTGGCCGCCACGCCGGCCCTGGCCGCGACCCCGTCGCCCGCCTCGTCTTCGCCTGGGGAGATCGAGAAGGCCGAGCGCGCCTTCGCGGCCGACGGCGCGGCCCTGGGGATCCGGGACTCGTTCCTGGCCCACATGGCCGACGACGCCATCGTCTTCTCGCCCGGGCCGGTCAGCGCCAAGGCGCTGTACGCGGCGCGGCCCTCCAGCAAGACGCCGAAGCTGGAATGGTGGCCGCAGCGCGTGGTCATCGCCCGCTCGGGCGACCTGGGCCTGTCGGTCGGCCCCTGGGCCATCAACGGCAAGCGCGGCGCCTACTACGCCACCATCTGGCGCAAGGAACCCGACGGGACCTGGAAGTGGGTCTATGACGGCGGCGGCGACGCCGACGGCGGCAAGGGCCCCGATCCCGCCACCCCCTCCACCCAGGGCCCGACGGCCACGAAGGGCGCGGGAAGCCCGGCCGCCGGCTTCGCCCAGGCCCGCGCCGCCGAGGACCGGCTCGCCAAGGCCGCGGCCCAGGACGCGGCGGGCGCCTATGACGCGGTCCTGAGCCCGGACGCCCTGCTGACCGGTCCCGGCGGGACCAAGACCCTGGCCGTCGACGACCTGGAAGGCCGCCGCAAGCTGCGTCCCGCCGCCCTGACCCTGACCCCGGTCGGCGGCGGAGCCTCCAGCGCCGGCGACCTGGTCTGGATCCACGGCCAGGCGCAATGGACGGCCGACGGTCCCAAACCCGTCGCCGCGCACTATATGCATGTCTGGCAAAGGCGCGCCGAAGGGTGGCGCCTGATCTTCGAGACCCTGATCAACGACACATGACCGAATTCTCCCCCCGCGAAATCGTCTCCGAGCTGGACCGCTACATCGTCGGCCATATCGAGGCGAAGAAAGCCGTGGCCGTGGCCCTGCGCAACCGCTGGCGTCGGCGCCGCGTGCCGGACGACCTGCGTGACGAGGTCACCCCCAAGAACATCCTGCTGATCGGCCCCACGGGCGTGGGCAAGACCGAGATCGCCCGCCGCCTGGCCAAGCTGGCCCAGGCGCCGTTCCTGAAGGTCGAGGCCACCAAGTTCACCGAGGTGGGCTATGTGGGCCGCGACGTCGACCAGATCGTCCGCGACCTGGTCGAGAGCGCCCTGTCCATGGTCCGCGACAAGCGCCGGGCGGGCGTGAAAGCCAAGGCCGAGGCTGCGGCCGAGGAGCGCATCCTCGACGCCCTGACCGGTCCCGGCGCCAGCGCCGCCCGCGACAGCTTCCGCAAGAAGCTGCGGGCCGGCGAGCTGGACGACAAGGAAGTGGAGCTGCAGCTGGCCGACACCGGCGGCGGCGGCATGTTCGAGATCCCCGGCCAGCCCGGCGCCTCGGTGCTGAACCTGTCGGAGATGATGAAGTCGTTCGGCGGCGGCGGCCGCACCAAGACCCACAAGACCACCGTGGTCGGCGCCTGGGCCCCGCTGATCGCCGAGGAGAGCGACAAGCTGCTGGACCAGGAGGCCCTGACGCAGGAGGCCCTGGAACTGGCCGAGAACCACGGCATCGTCTTCCTGGACGAGATCGACAAGGTCGCGTCCTCCAGCCAGCGCGGCGGCGCCGACGTCTCCCGCGAGGGCGTGCAGCGCGACCTGCTGCCGCTGATCGAGGGCACGACGGTCTCGACCAAGTACGGGCCGGTGAAGACCGACCACATCCTGTTCATCGCCTCGGGCGCCTTCCACGTGGCCAAGCCGTCGGACCTGCTGCCCGAGCTGCAGGGCCGCCTGCCGATCCGGGTGGAGCTGAAGGGCCTGACCCGCGACGACCTGCGCCGCATCCTCACCGAGCCGGAAGCCAACCTGATCCGCCAGCACCAGGCCCTGATGCTGACCGAGGGCGTGACCCTGGTGTTCAGCGACGAGGCCATCGACGCCGTCGCCGACGCGGCCGTGGCGGTCAACGCCTCGGTCGAGAACATCGGCGCTCGCCGGCTGCAGACCATCCTGGAGAAGGTGGTCGAGGAGATCAGCTTCTCGGCCGCCGACCGCTCCGGCGAGACGGTCACCGTGGACGCGGCCTATGTGAACGACCGCATCGGCGCCCTGGCGGGCAACGCCGACTTGAGCCGCTTCATCCTCTGAAGTCCCGCCAGTCGTCCTCGACCCCGCGCGCGGCCGCCTTGGCGTGGCCGCGCAGCCAGCCGGACTGCAAGCTGGCCAGGTGACCCGCCACGGCCGCGCGGTCGCCCGCGTGGCAGGCGGCGATCTCGCGGCCCATAGCCGTCAGCATGTCGATCGACAGCAGATCGTCGGCCGAGTCCTCGGCTTCGATCTTGCGGCTGTTGGGCGACAGGCGGCGGACCACCAGGCCGTCCGCGACGCGGTAGTGCGGATCGACCGCCCGGAACCGGCCCTCGGCCAGCTCGCCGCCTCGGATCGACGGGTCGCCGCCATGGCGCAGCGTCCAGGCCGAGACGACCACCGCCTTGACCTCGCGCAGCACGGGGCCGCCCCGCCAGTCGGCCCGGGCCACGAAACGCGGCCGGCCCAGGCTGCCGACGCCGGCCGTGCGCGGGAAGGTCTCGAAGGGTCCCGTCGGATCCGGCAAGGCGCCCCGCAGGGCCTGGGCGTAGCGGGCCCCGATCGGCCGCGCCTCGGTCGTCATGAACTTCGCCCAGAACCGGGTGCGTTCCTTCTCGGGCAGCATGACCGCCTCGCGCAGCCACCGGTGGTCCCGCTCGAGGATGAACGGCTCGGGCGCGAGGAGACCCTGCCGATAGCCCTCGGCGACGGCGTCGCAGATGTCGCCGGCGTCGGGGTCCTTGCCGTCGCGGGCCAGCAGGGCGCTGGCCGCCAGCCTCACCAGGTCCAGCGGCCAGGGCATGACGGCCGCGTCGTCGAAATCGTTGGCGCCCCAGACCAGCCGGCCCTCGGCGTCGCGCCAGCAGCCGAAATTCTCGACATGGGTGTCGCCGATCGCCAGCACCGGCGGGGCCGAGGCCAGGTCCGGACAGACCTCGAGGACGGTCTCGGCCCAGCGCCAATAGGTCGCCCGCAGGAACGCGAACGCGCCCTGGCGCATCTTGTCGTGCTTCCTGGCCAGATCGGCCTCGACCAGGTCGCCGCCCAGGGCCGCGCCCAGCCAGGTCTCGTAGGCCTTGGCCGAAGCCTTGATCGAGGCGGTCATGGGCGGTTCCTCGAGGGCGGTCTCGGCGAGACTAGGCCCTGGAGCGTCAGGCCGAAAGCCGGGCGCCGGCCTCCACCGCCTCCATGCCCAGGATCGCGGCCTTGCGGCCCAGGCCCCAATGATAGCCGGTCAGCCGCCCGTCCTTGGCGATGGCCCGGTGGCAGGGGATCAGCAGCGAGATCGGATTGGCTCCGATCGCCCCGCCGGTGGCCTGGTAGGCCCGGGGCTTGCCCGCCCAGGCGGCGATCTCCCCATAGGTGCTGGTCTGGCCGGGCGGGATGCGCAGCAGGGCCTTCCAGACCTGGACGTTGAACGGCGAGCCGATCAGCACCACCGGCAGGGGCTGGTCGCCGCCGTGGAAGGCGTGGATGGCGGTCTGGGCCGCCGCCTCGTCGTCGCGGCGCCAGTCGGCGGCCGGAAAGCGCCGGTGCATGTCGTCGAAGGTCGCCGCGTCGTCGCCGTCCGAGAAGGCCAGGCCCGCCAGGCCGCGCGGGGCCATGACGAACAGGCCCTTGCCGTAGGGCGTGGGCGCCCAGCCCCAGGTCAGGCTGATCCCCTCCCCGCGCCGGCGCACGTCGCCGGGGGTGACCGCCTCCTGGGCGATGAACAGGTCGTGCAGCCGCGAGGGGCCCGAAAGGCCGGCGTCGTAGGCCGCGTCGAGCACGCTGGCCCCCTCCTCCAGCGACCGCCGGGCCTCGGCGTGGGCGATGGCGGCGACGAAGGTCTTGGGGCTGACCCCGGCCCAGCGGCTGAACACCCGCTGGAAATGGAACGGCGACAGGCCGACGGCCTGGGCGGCCTCGTCCAGGGACGGGCGTTCCTGCCAGCGGTCGGCCAGCCAGGCCAGGGCCTTGGCCATGCGGTCGTAGTCGGCCGACCGCTCGGTCAGGTGGGCGAAGGCTTGCGAGGGGGAGATATCGAGGGCCATGGGGGAGAAGATAGTGGTTTGGGCGAACGCCGTCCGCCCGGTTCTTGCGGCCCTATGCGTGCCGTTCAGCGCGGGCCTTCAGGATCGCCCGCTCCAGCGCCTGGGCGAAGTCCACCCGCTCGGGCGGGCTCAAGGCGCGGCCCAGGGTCAGGCGCTTGCGCGACATCATCAGCCGCACCCGGGTCTCGTGCTCGCCCGGCTGGTCGACGCCGACGCGGGTGAAGGCGGTGGGCGAGGTCCAGATCACCCGCGCGCCCTTCTCGTCCTCGCGGCTGACGGTCACGGCCTCGGCGGTGACCCGCACCCGTTCGGACCGCTCGGCGGCCCGGAAGCTGGCCCGCATGGCCAGCACCACCGCCAGGACGTCCAGCCCCAGGAACGGCAGCACCGGCGGCGCGCCGACCACCAGCAGGAACACCGCGACCATCAGGTTGAAGGCGATCATCACGCCCAGCACGACGTACAGCCCGCGCCGGCTCATCGAGCGGTTCGGCTTGATCACGGCGTCCATGTACAGCGGCGCGGCCATGGCGCTGATTTAGGCTTCGCCCCACGCCTTGGCGAGAGGCGCGCATCACGGCATGGTCGCCGCCCATGGCCAAGCCCGCTCGCAAACCCTCCAAGCCCCTCGTGAAGAAGCGCCCCGCCGCCAAACGCGTCTCGCCGGCCGAGCGCGAGCGCGTCGAGGTGCTGTTCTCGCGGTTCGAGAGCCTGGAGCACCACCCCAAGACCGAGCTGCACTATTCCAACCCCTACACCCTGGTGACCGCCGTGGCCCTATCGGCCCAGGCCACCGACGTGCAGGTGAACAAGGCCACCGGCCCGCTGTTCGCCGAGGTCGACAGCGCCGCCAAGATGCTGGAGCTGGGGGAAGCGGGGCTGGTGCCCTACATCGCCTCGATCGGCCTGTTCCGCACCAAGGCCAAGAACGTCATCGCCGCCGCCCGCATCCTGGTCGATCAATACGGCGGCGAGGTGCCGCTGAACCGCCAGGCGCTGGAAAGCCTGCCCGGCGTGGGCCGCAAGACCGCCAGCGTGGTGCTCAACGAGCTGGACATCGAACCGGCCATCGCCGTCGACACCCACGTGTTCCGCGTCTCGCACCGCCTGAAGCTGTCGGCCGGCAAGACGCCGGACGCGGTCGAGGACGACCTGATGCGCATCGTGCCCGACCGCTTCAAGACCCGAGCGCACCATTGGCTGATCCTGCACGGGCGCTATGTCTGCGTGGCGCGGAAGCCCAAGTGCGAAATCTGCCGGATCGCGGACCTGTGCCCGTCTAGAGAACTATTCCTCGGCGCATAGGCGGCGAACACTTGCCCCCTACGGATCGCTTCGCGACCGTCTTCCCCCGGAGGGGGAAGAGCGCTGGTGCGAAGGCTCCGCCCCCTATGGGGGCGGACGGGCGGCGAAGCCGCCAGGTGGGGGCAAGTGGGCGAGCTACAGCGCCCGTTCCACCGCCGCCGCGAACGCCGCCCCGTCGTCGTGCACGTGCTCCAGGAACAGGTCCGGTTCGATGACCTCCAGCTCCATCAGCTGCGGCGCGCCGTCCAGGCCCCGGATCAGGTCGACGCGGGCGTAGGTCAGGGGGGCTCCAGCCGCCTTCAGCACCATCTCGGCCGCGTGCAGGGCCTCGGGCTCGGGCGCGACGCCGCTGACCTGGCCGCCGAACTGCGGCTGGACCCGGAAGTCGCCGGCCACGGCCACCTTGGTCACCGCGTGGCTGAACACGCCGTCGAAATAGAACAGCGACAGCTCGCCCTCCTCGCCCACGGCCGGCAGGAACGGCTGGATCAGGGCCGGACCGGTCGTGCAGCCGGTCAGGCCGTCGGCGTGGCGCAGCTTGACCGTGTCCTGCGAGCCGCCCGAGATCTGCGGCTTGGTCACCAGCACGTCGACGCCGAACACGTCGCGGGCGTGGTCCAGGGCCTCCAGGGTCAGGCGGTCCACGGCATGGGTCGGCACGACGGGTGCGCCCTTGGCGGCCAGATCGGCCAGATAGGTCTTGGTGGTGTTCCAGCGCAGCACCGACACCGGATTGGCCAGGCGCGCGCCGGCGGCCTCCAGGGCGTCCAGCCGGGCGAACCACTCCTCCGACCGCAGATGATAGCCCCAGCTGAGCAGCGGCAGCACCACGCGGGCGCCGGCCGTGTCGGCGTCGACCCAGCTGGCGGCCGAGACCTCCAGCCCTCGGGCCCGTAGCGGCGCCGCCAGGCGCTCAAACAGCGGCGACCAGCTGTTGGCGAAGCGGGGTTCGTCGGGCGCGGGGGCGAGGATAAGGACGTCGGTCATACTTCTGGCGGTAGAACGCCGTGATCGCCGGGGCAAGGCTCGCGTTGCCTTGCGGGCCCCGATCCGGTACTCCGCGCGCGTCGCCCATTCGAAAAAGGCCTTCCATGACCGCTCTCTACGACGTCGCCGCCATCGGCAACGCCATCGTCGATGTCATCGCCCAGTGCGACGACGCCTTCCTGGAGCGGGAGGGCCTGGTGAAGGGCTCCATGGCCCTGATCGATCCGGCCCGCGCGGCCAGCCTGTACGACGTCATGTCGGCGGCCATCGAGGCCTCGGGCGGTTCGGCCGCCAACACCGCCGCCGGCGTCGCCAGCTTCGGCGGCAAGGTGGCCTTCATCGGCAAGGTCGCCGACGACCAGCTGGGCGGCGTGTTCCGCCACGACATGCAGGCCATCGGCTGCGCCTTCACCACCCCGCCGCTGGCCGAAGGCCCGGCCACGGCCCAGAGCCTGATCAACGTCACGCCGGACGCCCAGCGCACGATGTCGACCTATCTGGGCGCCTGCGTCGAGCTGAACCCGGCCGACGTCGACCCGGCGATCATCGAGGCCGCCAGCTATTCGTACCTGGAAGGCTATCTGTTCGACCCGCCCGAAGCCCGCCGCGCCTTCGCCAAGGCCGCCGCCCTGAGCCACGGCGCCGGTCGCAAGATCGCCCTGACCCTCAGCGACAGCTTCGTCGTCGACCGCCACCGCGGCGGCCTGCTGGGCTTCATCGAGACCCAGTGCGACATCGTCTTCGCCAACGAGAGCGAGATCTGCTCGCTGTTCGAGACCACCGACTTCGACGCCGCCGTGAAGGCCCTGGCCAGCCGGGTCGAGATCGCCGCGGTCACCCGCAGCGAAAAAGGCTCGATCGTCGCCTCCGGAGCGGCCTTGCACGAAATCTCGGCCTATCCGGTGGAAAAAGTCGTGGACACGACCGGCGCGGGCGACCAATACGCCGCAGGTTTCCTCTACGGCCTCTCCCAGGGGCGTCCGCTGCCGGTCTGCGGCCAGCTGGGCTCGCTGGCCGCCGCCGAGGTGATCGACCACTACGGTCCGCGCCCGCAGGTCAGCCTGCGGGAACTGGCCGCCAAGAACGGCCTCTAGAGCCAAGAACGGACTGTAAGGACGCAGATGGCCCGCACCGCTGAAGTGGTCCGCGAGACGAAGGAGACCCAGATCCGGGTCTGGATCGATCTCGACGGGACCGGCGCCTCGACGATCTCCACCGGCATCGGTTTCTACGACCACATGCTGGAGAGCTTCGCGCGCCACGGCGGCTTCGATCTGAAGGTCGAGACCAAGGGCGATCTGCACATCGACATGCACCACACGGTGGAAGACACCGGGATCGTGCTGGGCCAGGCGATCAACAAGGCGCTGGACGGCTTCAAGGGCATCCGGCGCTTCGGCGCGGCCTATATCCCGATGGACGAGACCCTGACGCGCTGCGCCATCGACCTGTCCAACCGGCCCTATCTGATCTGGAAGGTCGACTTCAAGCGGCCCAAGGTCGGCGAGATGGACACCGAGCTCTTCAAGGAGTTCCACCACGCCTTCGCGATGAACTGCGGAGCCTGCGTGCACCTGGAGACGTTGTACGGCGACAACACCCACCACGTCGCCGAGAGCGGTTTCAAGGCCCTGGCCCGGGCGCTGCGCCAGGCGGTCGAGCTGGACCCCAAGACCGGCGGCCATGCCCCCTCCACCAAGGGCGTGCTGTAGGAAGCTGATTTCATGCAGACCGTCGCCCTGATCGATTACGGGTCGGGCAACCTGCGCTCGGCCGAGAAAGCCCTGCGCGAGGCGGCCCGCCGCCATGGGATCGACGCTGACATCGTTGTCACCGCCGAGCCCTCGGTCGTGGCCGCCGCCGACCGCGTGTTCCTGCCGGGCGTGGGCGCCTTCGCCTCGTGCCGCGCGGGCCTGGACGCCACCGGCGTCTACGAGGCCATGAACGAGGCCGTGCACGGTCGCGGCGTCCCGTTCATGGGCATCTGCGTCGGCCATCAGCTGCTGGCCACCGAAGGCCTGGAGTTCGGCGTCACGCCGGGCCTGGACTGGATCCAGGGCCAGGTGAAGAAGCTGGAGCCCAGCGACCCGTCGCTGACCATCCCCCACATGGGCTGGAACGCGATCGCCTTCGCGCGCGACCACGTCCTGTTCCAGGGCGTCCCGGACGGTGCCCACATGTACTACGCCAACTCCTTCGCCCTGACCCCGGCCGACCCGGCCGACATCGTCGCCGTCAGCGACCACGGCGGGCTGTTCACGGCCGCTGTGGCCAAGGGCAACGTCGCGGGCGTACAGTTCCACCCCGAAAAATCCCAAGCCGCGGGGCTCGCCCTGCTCGCCAACTTCCTGGAATGGCGCCCATGATCCTCTATCCCGCCATCGACCTGAAGGACGGCCAGTGCGTGCGCCTGCTCCATGGCGACATGGAAAAGGCCACCGTCTTCAACAACAGCCCCGCCGACCAGGCCGAGCGCTTCGTGCGCGACGGCTTCTCGTGGCTGCACGTGGTCGACCTGAACGGCGCCATCGAAGGCAAGTCGGTCAACACCGCCGCCGTGCAGTCGATCCTCGAAGCCGTGTCGATCCCCGTGCAGCTGGGCGGCGGCATCCGCACCCTGGAAGGCGTCGAGGCCTGGATCGAGGCGGGCGTCAGCCGCGTGATCCTGGGCACCGTGGCCGTCCACGACCCCGAGCTGGTCCGCAAGGCCGCCAAGCTGTGGCCCGAGCAGATCGCCGTGGCCGTCGATGTGCGCGACGGCAAGGTGGCGGTCGACGGCTGGACCGGCCTGTCGGACCTGGACGCCATCACCCTGGGCAAGCGCTTCGAGGACGTGGGCGTGGCCGCCCTGATCGTCACCGACATCAGCCGCGACGGCGCCCTGACCGGCGTCAATGTCGAGGGCGTGGGCGAGCTGGCCGACGCCGTGTCGATTCCGGTCATCGCCTCGGGCGGCGTGGCCTCGGTGGCCGACATCGAGCGGCTGAAGGCCCGCCAGGGCGTCGAGATCGCCGGCGCCATCCTGGGCCGCTCGCTCTACGCCGGCACCATCCGGCCGGCCGAAGCCCTGACCATAGCGGCCGCCTGATGCTGAAGACCCGGATCATTCCTTGCCTGGACGTCAAGGACGGCCGGGTGGTCAAGGGGGTCAACTTCGTCTCCCTCCGCGACGCCGGCGATCCGGTGGAGCAGGCGCGGGCCTATGACGCGGCCGGCGCCGACGAGCTGATGTTCCTGGACATCACCGCCTCCAGCGAGGGCCGCGGCCTGATCCTGGACGTGATCTCGCGCACCGCCGAGGTCTGCTTCATGCCCGTCTCGGTGGGCGGCGGCGTGCGCCAGGTGGCCGACATGCGCCGCCTGCTGCTGGCCGGCGCCGACAAGGTCAGCGTCAACACCGCCGCCGTCGAGAACCCCGACCTGGTGGCCGCCGGGGCCGACGCCTTCGGCGCCCAGTGCGTGGTGGTGGCCATCGACGCCAAGGCGCGCGAGGACGGCTCGGGCTGGAACGTCTGGACCTATGGCGGTCGCAAGGACACCGGCATCGACGTGGTCGAGTGGGCCGCCAAGGTGGTCGAGCGCGGCGCCGGCGAGATCCTGCTGACCTCGATGGACCGCGACGGGGCCAAGATCGGCTACGACATCCCGCTGCTGAAGGCCGTGACGGGCGCGGTGACCGTGCCGGTGATCGCCTCGGGCGGGGCCGGCAAGACCGAACACCTGGTGGAAGCCGCCCGCGACGGCCATGCCGCCGCCGTCCTGGCCGCCTCGATCTTCCACTTCGGCGAGATCAGCATCGGCGAGGCCAAGCGGGCCATGGCCGACGCCGGCATCCCGGTGCGCCTGGACGACCTGAAGGGGGCCGCCTAATGGAAACCCAAACCGGCACGCGCCTGTTCGAGGTCCTGGAGCGCCTGGCCGCCACGATCGAGGCCCGCAAGGGCGGCGATCCGGCCGTGTCCTACACCGCCAAGCTGCTGAACGATCCTGCCCTGGCCGCCAAGAAGCTGGGCGAGGAAGCCGTCGAGACGGTGATCGCCGCCGTCGCTCAGGGCCCGGACGCCCTGGCGGCCGAAAGCGCCGACCTGCTGTACCACTGGCTGGCCCTGATGGCGGCTTCGGGCGTCTCGCTGGACGCGGTGGCCGACAAGCTGGCGGCCCGCGAGGGGACTTCCGGGATCGCCGAGAAGGCTTCGCGGGTCTAGCGGCTCACCCCCTTGCCCCCACCTGGCGGCTTCGCCGCCTGTCCGCCCCCGTAGGGGGCGGAGCCCTCGCGCCGGCGCCCGCCACGGCGCTCTTCCCCCTGCGGGGGAAGACGATCGCGAAGCGATCCGTAGGGGGCAAGTGATCGCCCCCAAGACTTCTAAGATTTCCGCTTCAGCGCCACGTACAGCGCCCCCTCGCCCCCGTGGCGCTGGTCCGCCACCGAAACCCCGGCGATCATCTCCCTCAGCGCCGGATCGGCCAGCCATTCCGGCGTGCGCTGCTTCAGGACGCCGTGCCCCACCTTGCCCTTGCCGGTGATCACCAGCACGGCGCGGTGGCCGTCGTCCCAGGCCCGCCGCACGAAGGCCTCCAAGGTCGCCCGCGCGCGGTCCTGGTCCAGGCCGTGCATGTCGAGCCGGGCGCCGATCGGATCGTGCTCCTTGGCGATGCGGCGCTTGCGGTTGGGCTCGATGCGGCCCGGCGGCGGCTTGGCGACCTTGGGCCTGAGCGTCCTGATCTCGGCCGGATCGATGCGCAGCGGCGCGATCGAGGCCAGGTGGGTCGGCGGGGAGACGTCGGCGACATGGGCCAGGAGCTCGGCCCTGGCCGCCGGGCGCGGCTTGGCCTTGACCCGCATCTTCTCCGGTCGCTCGGGCCCGCGGCCCGTCACCGTCGAGGCCACCAGGCGCCAGAGACGCAGGCCCTCGTCGTCGGACGGCGGTCGCTTGGTCACCTCAGCCCCTCGATCAGCCCTTGGGGACCAGACGGTAGAGGCGCAGGTCGTGGCGCACGCGCCCCGCCTCCGCCCCGGCCGCCGTGCCCGTGCCGGTGTAGAGGTCGGCCCGCACGTCGCCCTTGATCGCCCCGCCCACGTCCAGGGCCAGCGCCAGGCGGCGATAGGTCGGGAAGGCCCCGCTCAGCTTGGGCGCGCCGGCGTCCAGCCAGAAGAGCTCGCCCAGGGCGTGCTTGCTGGTGTCCACGGCGACGGCCCGGCCGGCCGGCAGCGGGATTCCCGCCGCGCCCACGGCCTGGCGGCCGTCGTCGGGCAGGGTCTGGAAGAACACGTAGCGCGGGTTCAGCTGCATGATCGCGTCGGCCTCGGGCCCGCGATGGTCGGCCAGCCAGGTGCGGATGGCGTCGCCGGAGGTGTTGTTGTCGGGCAGCAGGCCGCGATCGCGCATGGGCGTGGCGATGCCGACGAACGGCCGACCGTTATGAGCCGCGAAGGCGGCGCGCACGCGGCGCCCGTCCGGCAGCACCAGGATGCCCGAGCCCTGGATCTGCAGGAAGAACAGGTCTTCCGGCCGCATCCAGGCCAGGGGCCGGGTCTCGGTCGTGGCCTCGATGGCCGCGCGGTCGGGATAGGGGACCACCTGGCCGCCCCCTACTTCTCCGGTGACCTCGCCGGCGATCTTCTGGCCCACGCCGCCGGGATTGAACTGGCCCAGGTCCACAGTCACCAGGTCGGCCGGCTTGCCGCGCATCGGCGCGCTGAACTCGGCCGAGCGCGACATCCGCGCCTCGTACTCCGGGGCGAAATAGGCGGTCAGCAGGCCCTGGCCGGGAAGGGCCTCGGGGCGGAAATGGGTTTCGAGGAAGCGACGGGCGTCGGCGTCGTTGCCCGGCCGCTCGGCCCGGGCCTGGCGGCAGACCTCGGCCATGGCCGGGTCCTTGGCCACGCCGCAGCCCTGGCGGAAGGCGTCCAGGGCGCCCAGGTGGTCTTCCTGCGCCCAACCGGGCAGGTCCTCGAACGACACGGGACGCGCCGGTTCGGCCGGCGTCACGGGCGGGGTGACCGGGGGCTGGGTCGGGCCCGTGGGCGTGACGGGCGCCGTCGGCGTCACGGACGTGGTCGTACACGCCGCCAGCATCAGAAGGGCGAAGGCGGCGCCAAGCCCCCCTCGCACACCAGGAAGGCGCGGCATCACGCCTCCGCGACGTCGACGCGGACCAGGGTCCAGTTCGGGTTCTTGTTCTTCAGGTCGCGCTGGAAGGTCCAGAGGTCGGCGGTGCGGCGATCGTCGACCGCCTCGCCCTCGGCGCTGGTCGAGCGGGTGCGGATTTCGGCCAGGATGCGGACCACCGCCTTGGCGACGTCGCCCTCGACGGTGATGGAATCCAGGTCGGTGCGCGGCGTGACCAGGAATTCGGCGCTCTCGACGCGGTTCTGGGCCTCGCGGGCCGCGATGGCGGCCTCGAAATTGCCCATGACGTCCGACGACAGCAGCGGCCGCAGGGTTTCGCGGTCGCCGGCGGTGAACGCCTTGACGATCATCTCGTACGCCTGGCGGGCGCCGCTCAGGAAATGGCCGACGTCGAAATCGGACTGGCGGGCGCGCAGGGCGGCCAGGCCCGACAGGGCTTCCGGCGGCGTCTCCAGCGCCTTCAGGTCGCGCGCCGGCCCGTTGGCCGGGACCACCGCGGGGGCGTCCTCGGGCTGGCGGCCGACCCGGCGACCCAGGGTGGCGTAGAGCTGATAGAGGATGACCGCGGCCAAAACCGCCAGGACAACCCATTCGAACACGTTAGACACGATATTTTCCGCTCGTTGGCCAAGGTGCGCGACCTGGACGAAACATCCTGCCTATATAGGCGATTACGGGCTCGCGCGTCAGGCGCCTGGCGTTGCGCGCCAGCCGCCCGCGTGTTAGCAGCCCGGCTCTCTCCTAGCGGCCAATTTCGACGCCGAATACGGATTTATCGCACATGACCGACACGACCGCCGCTCCGCCCGCCGCTCAGGACGACACCGCGGCCAGCGAAACCGGCATCCGCATCATCGCCCAATTCGTCCGGGATTTCTCGTTCGAGAGCCCGCACGCCCCCGACTCCCTGCGCGCCGGCGGCGCTCCGCCCGCCATCGACATGGGCGTGGAAATGAACGCCCGCGGCCGCCAGGACGGCCTGTTCGAGGTGGACCTGAAGCTGTCGGCCCGCGCCACCCGCGACGACCAGCCCGTCTTCCACGTCGAAGTGATGTACGGCGGCCTGTTCCACATCGCCGGCGTGCCGGAAGACCAGCTGGAGCCGGTGCTGCTGATCGAGTGCCCGCGCTTCCTGTTCCCCTACGCCCGTCGCCTGATCTCGGACGTCACCACCGAAGGCGGCTTCCCGCCCTTCCTGATCGACCCGATCGACTTCGCCGGCGTCTACGCGGCCCGCAAGGCCCAGAGCGAAGGCGTGGTGGTCGGCAACGCCTGATCCCAAACGCAGCGCTGAATGACAAAAGCCCCGGCCGCTTGGCGGCCGGGGCTTTTTGCTGGGCTGGGGATAGTCGCATGCGACTGTCCCCGATCGTAGTCACGGTTGCAGCCGATAGCCGCCCATCTCGGTGATCAGGATCCGCGCCACGGCCGGATCGGGCTCGATCTTCTGGCGCAGGCGGTAGACGTGGGTCTCCAGCGTGTGGGTGGTGACCCCGGCGTTGTAACCCCAGACCTCGGTCAGCAGCTCCTCGCGCGACACCGGCTTGGAGCCGGCGCGATAGAGGTACTTCAGGATGTTGGTTTCCTTCTCGGTCAGCCGGACCTTCTTCTGCTTCTCGTCGATCAGCAGCTTGGCCGAGGGCCGGAACTCGTAGGGACCGATACGGAACAGGGCGTCTTCCGAAGCCTCGTAGCTGCGCAGCTGGGCGCGGATGCGGGCCAGCAGCACACCGAAACGGAAGGGCTTGGTCACATAGTCGTTGGCGCCCGATTCCAGGCCCAGGATCGTGTCGCTGTCGCTGGCGGCGGCCGTCAGCATGATCACCGGCGCGGTGACGCCGTTCTTGCGCATCAGGCGGCAGGCCTCGCGGCCGTCCATGTCGGGCAGGTCGACGTCCAGCAGGACCAGGTCGGGCTTGAGCTCCTTGGCCATCCGCACGCCCTCGCCGGCCGTCGGAGCCTCGGCGACCGCGAACTCCTCGTGGAGGGCGAGTTGCTCGGCCAGAGCCCCGCGCAGATCATCGTCGTCGTCGACCAGGAGAAGGGTTTTGCGTTGCGCCATGAGCGGGAACATGCACCGCTGCGCCCCCCGGCGCCAAGGCGGTTCTCGTCTGGCGTCGCATGACGCTCTTAGAGACAACGCCTTGGGAGACCCCGTCTTGACGATCTTTCGCGCCCGCCCCGATGGCTCCGACCCTTGGGACGGCCAGATCGCCTGGGACGGACAGGTCCGGCGCGCCGCCCTGGGCAAGGCCGGCGTGATCGCCGCGGCCGACAAGCGCGAAGGCGACAACCGCAGCCCGGCAGGGACCTGGCCGATCCGCCACGTGCTCTATCGGCCCGACGTCTATCCGGACGGCCCGGCGACGGCGCTGGAGATCCGGCCGATGGCGGCGGACGACGGCTGGTGCGACGCTCCGGGCGACCCGGCCTACAACCGGCCCGTCGGACTGCCCTACCCCGCCAGCGCCGAGCGGCTGTGGCGCGATGACCGGGTCTACGACCTCGTGGTGGTGCTGGGACACAACGACGATCCGCCGGTCCCCGGCCTGGGCTCGGCGATCTTCCTGCACCTGACCCGCGACGGCTATCCCGGCACCGAGGGCTGCGTGGCCCTGGCGCGCGAGGACGTCGAAGCCCTGCTGGCGGCGGCCAGGCCGGGCGACGCGGTCGAGATCGCGGCCGGCTAGGTCCGCGCGCCGAACAGCGCCGAGCCGACCCGCACCGAGGTGGCGCCGCAGGCGATGGCGGTCTCGAAATCGTCGCTCATGCCCATCGACAGCTTGGAAAGGCCGTTGCGGGCCGCGATCTGGCCCAGCAGGCGGAAATGCGGGGCCGGGTCCAGGTCGGCCGGCGGGATGCACATCAGGCCCTCCACGGGCAGGTCCAGGTCCCGGCAAAGGGCGATGAAGCCGTCGGCCTCGCTGGGCGCGACGCCCGCCTTCTGGGGCTCCTCGCCCGTATTGACCTGGACGAACAGGCGCGGCGCCCGGCCCTGGGCCTGGATCTCGTCCGCCAGCACCCGGGCCAACTTCTCGCGGTCGAGGCTCTCGATCACGTCGAAGAAGGCCACGGCATCTCCAGCCTTGTTCGTCTGCAGGGGTCCGATCAGGCGCAGCTCGACCTGCGAACGGCGCTCGCTCCAGCGGCCCATGGCCTCCTGGACGCGATTTTCCCCGAACACCCGCTGGCCCGCGGCGAGAACAGGCGCGATATGGTCCCAGGGCTGCAGCTTGGACACCGCCACCAGGGTGACCGCGTCGGCCGGACGACCGGCGGCCAGGGCGGCGGCCTGGATACGGGACAGAACCGAGGTATAGGCGTCAGGCATGGGCGAGAACCGGGGCGAACAGGCGATCGACGAGATGGAAGCCCTGTCTAGAACGGCCGCGCGGTTTCGCCCATGGCCGGTGCGCGGAAAGGCGCTGCCGAACCTGCTGTTCTTCACCGATCCCGAGCGGACGCCCGATCCGGAAGCGGTCGCCGAACGCCTGCCCGCCGAGTCCGCCGTGGTGTTCCGCGCCTTCGGAGCGCCGGACGCGGCGATGCGCGGCGCGCGTCTGCGGGAGATCACCCGGCGGCGCGGCCTGACGCTGCTGGTCGGGGCCGATGCGGGCCTGGCCCTGGCGATCGGGGCCGACGGCGTCCACCTGCCGGAACGCCTGGCCGCCGAAGCGCCCGGACTGCGCGCCGCTCATCCGGACTGGCTGATCACCCTGGCCGCCCACGACGCGGCCGCCGCGCGGTCGGGCGCGGTCCAGGGCGTCGACGCCCTGGTGGTTTCGCCCGTCTTCCCCAGCCGCAGCCCTTCGGCGGGCGCGCCGCTGGGCGTCGAGGGCCTGGAGCGGATCGTCCAGGCGGTCGAGACGCCGGTCTACGCCTTGGGGGGCGTGCGCGCGGACACGGTCGAGCGCCTGCTGGATACGGGGATTGTCGGGATCGCGGCGGTGGAGGCGCTCAGCGCCTAGCCGAGCTTAGAACTTGAACGCGGTTTCCAGCTTCACCCGCGGGGCGGGCTCCTGGATTTCGTTCTTGCGGGCCGCCAGGGCCGGGTTCTGGTCGCCCAGGGCCACGGCGCCGCCGACGCGGATCGACGGGGTGACGCTGTAGTAGGCGCCGGCCTGGACGTCTCGGCCCTCCATCTCGCGGCCCACGGGCTGTTCGAGATCGAGCTTGAGGCCCCACTTGCCCTTCTTGTCGTCCCATTTGAGGGACTTCTTCGGGCCTTGCTGCGGATTGAAGGGGCCAGTCGGGGTCGGCGCGCTGAAGTCGCTCTTCACGGCGAAGTCGGGCGTGCTCGTGCGCGGCTTGCTCTGGGCATAGACGCTCGAAGCCGATCCCACCAGGATCAGCGCGGCGGCTCCTGCCATCAAGTACCGTGCGGCGAACATCTTACTCGAACCCAATCCCTCAACCCGCGCCTCGTAGAGTCAAAACCCTATATAGGAGCGGGCTCCCTGAATATCGATTAAAGGCCCTAGTACAACGCGGTCAACCGCAGTTGGATTGCGCCAGACGCCGCAGGAGTCGATTCAAGCGGCGCCTGTGGCGGTCGTGCCACGCGATTCCTGTTTTGACGCAGCGCGACCATGCTATAGACCGGCTTCCGGCTGCGGGGGCGCGCCAGGTCGCGCGAAGGCGCCGGGTGATACATTGGAGCGAGGTACTATGGCGTTTGAGCGTGGGTCGGTGTTGCGCGGCGTCGCCGCTGGCGTTCTGGCGTTGACCGTTCTGACCGGGGTTTCCGCCTGCGGCGGCAATAAGGGCGGCGGACAGTTCACGACCCAAAGCGACGAGCCGGGGTTCAATCCCTTCAAGGGACGTGGCGGCGGCAAGTCGGCCCCGCAGGCCGGCGCCATCGGCGTCAACAGCTTCCTGTGGCGCGCCAGCCTGGACACCCTGGCCTTCATGCCCCTGGCCTCGGCCGACCCGTACGGCGGCGTGATCGTCACCGACTGGTACACCAATCCGGAAAAGCCGGACGAGCGCTTCAAGGCGACGGTCTACATCCTGGACACCCGCCTGCGGGCCGACGGCCTGAACGTCACGATCTTCAAGCAGGTCAAGGACGCCTCGGGCGGCTGGACCGATACGGCCGCCACCGAGCAGACGGCGACCGACATCGAGAACGCCATCCTGACCCGCGCCCGTCAGCTTCGACTTTCCAACATCAAGAACTAGGGCCCGCCCTGGTTCTTCGCGGGAGCCCTTTGTCCGCGCGACAAAAGGCTCCCGTTCGCATTTTTAGAACCGCGCCCAGGCCGAAACCGCTTATGAGTTCCGCGGACCGCGCCTGAGGGCGCGAGCCCCCGCACGAACAGTCTGGTTTCATGGCCCGCTACAATCCCAAAGACACCGAGCCGAAGTGGCGCGCCGCCTGGGCGACCGCCAACACCTTCCTGACGCCGATCGCCCCCGACGCGCGTCCGAAGTACTACGTGCTCGAGATGTTCCCCTACCCGTCGGGGCGCATCCACATGGGCCACGTGCGCAACTACGCCATGGGCGACGTCGTGGCCCGCTACAAGCGCGCCCAGGGCTTCAACGTGCTGCACCCGATGGGCTGGGACGCCTTCGGCATGCCGGCCGAGAACGCGGCCATGGAGCGCGGCGTCCACCCCAAGGGCTGGACCTACGACAACATCGCCGCCATGCGCGAGCAGCTGAAGGCCCTGGGGCTGTCGGTCGACTGGTCGCGCGAATTCGCCACCTGCGACCCGGAATACTACGGCAAGCAGCAGGCCTGGTTTCTGCGCCTGCTGAGGCGCGGCCTGGTCTATCGCAAGGAAGCCTCGGTCAACTGGGACCCGGTCGACATGACCGTCCTGGCCAACGAGCAAGTCATCGACGGCAAGGGCTGGCGCTCGGGCGCGACGGTCGAGAAGCGCAAGCTGACCCAGTGGTTCCTGCGGATCACCGACTACGCCGACGCCCTGATCGACGGCCTGAAGACCCTGGATCGCTGGCCCGAGAAGGTCCGGATCATGCAGGAGAACTGGATCGGCCGGTCCAAGGGCCTGCGGTTCACCTTCAAGTTCGACGGCAAGGCGCCGGCGGGCCATGACGCCGGCCTGGAAGTCTACACCACCCGGCCCGACACCTTGTTCGGCGCCAGCTTCGTGGGCATCGCCCCCGAGCACCCGCTGGCCGAGCAGCTGGCGGCGGCCGATCCGGCCGTGGCCGCCTTCGTCGCCGAATGCCGCAAGGGCGGCACCTCGGAGGCCGACATCGAGGGCGCCGAGAAGCTGGGCCGCGACACCGGCCTGCGCGTGGTCCACCCGCTGGACCCGACCCAGACCCTGCCGGTCTGGATCGCCAACTTCATCCTGATGGATTACGGCACGGGCGCGATCTTCGCCTGCCCGGCCCACGACCAGCGCGACCTGGACTTCGCCCGCAAGTACGACCTGCCGGTGCTGCCCGTGGTGCTGCCGCCGGGCGAGGACGCCGCGACCTTCCAGGTCGGCAAGGAGGCCTATGTCGGCCCCGGCGCGATCTTCAACTCGGAATTCCTGGACGGCCTGGACATCGAGACCGCCAAGACCGAGGCGATCAACCGCATCGAGGCCATGGACCAGGGCCAGGGCGCGACGGTCTATCGCCTGCGCGACTGGGGCGTCTCGCGCCAGCGCTACTGGGGCTGCCCGATCCCGGTGATCCACTGCGAGGCCTGCGGCCCCGTGGGCGTGCCGGAAGACCAGCTGCCGGTGGTGCTGCCCGACGACGTCGCCTTCGACAAGCCGGGCAACCCGCTGCTGCGCCACCCGACCTGGCGCCACACCACCTGCCCCAGCTGCGGCGGCAAGGCCGAGCGCGAGACCGACACGCTGGACACCTTCGTGGACAGCAGCTGGTACTTCGCCCGCTTCACCGACCCGACCGCCGCCGAGCCGATCGACAAGGCCGCCGCCGACCACTGGATGCCCGTCGACCAGTATATCGGCGGCGTCGAGCACGCGGTGCTGCACCTGCTGTACGCCCGCTTCATCACCCGCGCCCTGAAGGACGAGGGCCTGGTCTCGGTGGAGGAGCCGTTCGCCGGCCTGTTCACCCAGGGCATGGTCACCCACGAGGCCTACAAGAACGCGGCCGGCGAGTGGGTCGAGCCCTCGGACGTGGTCGTCTCGGTCGAAGGCGCCAGCCGCTCGGCCAAGCACGCCAAGACCGGCGAGCCGATCGTCATCGGCGACATCGAGAAGATGTCGAAGTCCAAGAAGAACGTCGTCGCCCCCGAGGACATCTTCGAGGCCTACGGCGTCGACGCCGCGCGCCTGTTCGTGATGAGCGACAGCCCGCCCGAACGCGACGTGCAGTGGACCAACAGCGGGGTCGAAGGCTCCTGGCGCTTCACCCACCGGGTCTGGAACGAGTTCGAGAGCCAGCCGGCCGGCGATTTCGCCCATGACGACGCCGACGCGGCGGCCGTGGCCCTGCGCAAGGGCGCGCACCGCCTGATCGGCTTCGTCACCGACTCCATCGAGGGCTTCCGCTTCAACAGCGGCGTGGCCCGCCTGTACGAATTCCTGAACATGCTGAAGTCCGCGCCGGCCGAAGGCGCCTCCCAAGGCGTCCTGGCGGCCCGCGCCGAGGCCCTGGAGATCCTGGCCCGCCTGATCTCGCCCTTCACGCCCCACCTGGCCGAGGAAGCCTGGGCCCAGCTGGGCAAGAGCGGCATGGTCGTCGATGCGCCCTGGCCCAAGGCGGATCCCGCCCTGGCCGCCGACGACGAGCGCGTGCTGCCGATCCAGATCAACGGCAAGCGCCGCGGCGAGATCAAGGTCAAGGCCGGCACGGCCGAGGCCGAGGTCGAGAAAATCGCTCTGGCGGATCACAACGTCATGGCCCACCTTGAGGGCCTGACCGTTCGCAAGGTGATCGTGGTGAAAGACCGTATCGTCAACATCGTGGCCGGCTGATCCATGAAGCGCTTCCCGCTCTCCAAGACCCTCCCGGCCGCCTTTCTCGCGGTCATGGCCCTCGGCCTCGCCGGCTGCGGCTTCACCCCCCTGTACGGCCCCCAGACGGTCACCAAGGGGCTCAGCGCCATCGAGGTGGTCGCCCCGCCCGGCCGTGCCGGCTACCTGCTGCGCGAGAAGCTGGACGACGCCTTCGCGCGGGACGCCAACGTCCTGCCGTCCCACAAGTTCATCTATTCGGTCCAGGAGCAGCGCTACGCGCGCGGCGTCCGCGTCGACAACGTCGCCAACCGCTACGAGCTGAACCTGACCGCCCATTGGCGACTGGTGGACTCCAAGACCGGCAAGGACGTGAAGTCGGGCACGACCAGCGCGGCGGTGACCTACGACTCGGCCGACCAGCCCTACGCCTCGATCGCCGCCCAGCAGGACAGCCAGGAACGCGCCGCCACCGAGCTGGCCCGGCGGATCCAGCTGGAGCTGGCGACCTGGATCGCGGGCAAGTCCAAGGCCTAGGATAGACTTTGTTTTCGCGCGTCCTCTTCACGCGAACCGGTATCCACTTCGCTCGAGTACGCTGATCATGATCCTGTCCAAGCGGCCGGACATCGAACGCTTCCTGCGGGATCCCGCCGGCGACATCCGCGCCGTGGTCATCTACGGTCGCGACCGCGGCGTGGTGCGTGATCGCGCCGACCAGCTGGCCAAGAGGCTGTTCGCGAACCCCGACGATCCGTTCGACACCGCCCAGCTGACCGAGAGCGACCTGGACAGCCAGGCCGGCAAGCTCGAAGACGAGCTTTCGGCGCTCTCCATGATGGGCGGGCGCCGCCTGGTGCGCCTGCGCCTGACCGGCGAGAAGGGCGGGCCCGACAAGCAGGCGGCGGAAGCCCTGACGCGCCACGTCGAGGGCCAGTTGAACCCCGACGCCTTCTTCCTGATCGAGGCCGGCGCCCTGGGCCGCGACTCCACCCTGAGGAAGGTCGCCGAGAAGGCCGCCGGCGCGGCGGTGATCCCCTGCTACGAGGACGAGGCCGGCGACCTGGCCCGCCTGGCCCGCGAGACCCTGGCCAAGGACAAGGTCAGCCTGAACGGCGAGGCCCTGGACCTGTTCGTCTCGCGCCTGCCCAAGGAGCGCGGGGTGGCCCGCGCCGAGGTCGAGCGCCTGGCCCTCTATCTCGGCCCGGGCAGCGGCGTGGTCGCCACCCCGGCCGACCTGACCGACTTCCTGGGCGTCGAGCCCGAGGCTTCGTTGTTCGACGCGGCCTCCGACGCGTTCGGCGGTCGCGTGGGCCCCGCCCAGGCGGGCCTGCGCCGCGCCGCCGCCGAGGGCGAGGGCGGACCGGCCGCCGTGCGGGCCATGGGCTTTCACCTGGGCAAGCTGCGCCGCACCCTGACCCTGCACAAGAACGGTGTCGACCTGGCGGCCGCCGCCAAGGCCTCCGGTATCTTCTGGAAGCAGGAGCGCGAGTTCCTGCGTCAGGCCAGGGCCTGGACCCTGGACCAGCTGCTGGTGGTGCAGGCCGAGGTCCTGGCGGCCGACAAGGCCTGCAAGACCTCCGGCTCGCCCGACCAGCTGATCTCCGAGCGCCTGGCGCTGCAGATCGCCGGCAAGGCGCGGCGGCTGGGTCTCTAGGGTCTCCCCTCGCCCGCCGGATCGGCGAATGGACGATTCGTCAAACCCGCCGAGGCTTCATCCACAGGAATGTGCCGATTTCGGCCCTGTAACGCCTCGACCAAATTCCCGGCCGATCGCGCCATTTCCATTTGTTTTTCAGTGTGTTGTCCGGAAATCGAGACCGTGGCGGCCTCGATTCTGGGGAACAGCTCGACCAGGGACACGGTCGCACGTCCTTCTGTGCGCCACAGAGGACCCTCCGCGAGGCCCTCTAGTGGCCTCGCGTCAGCCGGTTGCAGAGGTCGTCCAGTTGCTCGAGCGTCGCGTAGCGGATGGTCAGGGCGCCGGTCCCGCCGCGATGGTCGATCTCGACGTCCAGGCCCAGCACCGACGACAGGTCGGCTTCCAGCGCCTGGGTGTCGGTGTCCTTGGTCCGGGGCGGGCGGCCGCCGCTCGACTTGGCGCGGGCCTCGCCGTCGGCGGTCGGGGCGCGGCGGGCCAGCGCCTCGGCGTCGCGGACCGACAGGCCCTTGTCGATGACCTCCCGGGCTAGGGCGGCCGGGTCGGGCACGTTGGCGATGGCGCGGGCATGGCCGGCGGTCATCTCGCCCGAGGTGACGTAGTGCTGGACCGAGTCCGGCAGCGACAGCAGGCGCAGGGTGTTGGCCACGTGGCTGCGGCTCTTGCCCACGGTCTGGGCGATGATCTCCTGGGTCTGGCCGAACTTGTCGATCAGGACCTTGTAGCTCAGCGCCTCTTCGATCGCGTTCAGGTCGGCGCGCTGGACGTTCTCGATGATGCCGATCTCGAGCACGGCCAGGTCGTCCAGCTCGCGGACCATGATCGGGATGGTCTTCAGCCCGGCCCGCTGGGCCGCGCGCCAGCGCCGCTCGCCGGCGACGATCTGGTACTCGCCGGGAGCGCCGGGAGCCGGACGCACCAGGATCGGCTGCAGGACGCCCTTCTCGCGGATCGAGTCCGAAAGTTCTACCAGGTCTTCCTCGCGGAAGGTCCGGCGCGGCTGATCGGGGTTGCGTCGTACCAGCTCGATCGGCGCCTCGCGCGAACCGGCGCTGGTGTCACCGGGCGCCTGGGCCGGAGCGGAATCGACCTCGCCCAGCAAGGCGGACAGGCCCCGACCCAAACCACGACGACCTTCGGACATCCCCGGCTCTCCCACCACGACCGACTCCCTCACGCGCTCTTCACTCAATTTCGACAATGACTTGGATGGTTATCCTCAGGCGGACTTCTAAGCCGCTTGGGCCTGACGGTTGCGCTCGCGGCTGATCACCTCGCGCGCCAGCCGCAGGTAGGCCTGGCTGCCCGCGCATTTGAGGTCGTAGAGCAGGACGGGCTTACCGAAGGACGGCGCCTCCGACACGCGGACGTTCCGCGGTATGACCGCGTCATACACCTTGTCGCCGAAGTGATCGCGCACGTCGCGCGCCACCTGGTCCGACAGGCTGTTGCGGCGATCGTACATGGTCAGCACCACGCCCTGGATCTCCAGCTTGGGATTGAGGCTGCCGCGCACCCGCTCGATGGTCCGCATCAGCTGGGTCAGGCCCTCCAGGGCGAAGAACTCGCACTGCAGCGGCACGAACACCGCGTCGGCGGCGGTCATGGCGTTGACCGTCAGCACGTTCAGCGACGGCGGGCAGTCGATCAGCACATAGGTGTAGGGGCCGTTGGCGCGCAGCGGCTCCAGGGCGTCGCGCAGGCGGTAGGACCGGCGCGCCTGCTGGCCCAGCTCGATCTCCACGCCCGACAGGTCGGCGTCGGCGGGGATCACGTCCAGGCCCGGCAGCTCGGTCTTCACGGCGGCATCGACCACCGGGGCCTCGCCCATCAGCACGTCGTACAGGGTGGTGCGACGCTGCAGGCGGGTGATGCCCAGGCCCGTCGAGCAGTTGCCCTGCGGGTCGGCGTCGATCAGCAGCACGCGTTCGCCGCAGGCCGCCAGGGCGGTGCCCAGGTTGATCGCGGTCGTGGTCTTGCCGACCCCGCCCTTCTGGTTGGCGATGGCGAGGACGCGCAGCGGTTGGTCAGACTTTACGGACACTCTTAAGCCCCTTCACTTGCACGATCTGGCCTCGCGGGTCGCTCAGGGACGGCCGCAGGGTCGACTCGAATTTCCAATATGTAGCGGCTTCGGCCAGCTCCGAAGCGACATCTTGTCCCTTCAGGAACCAGGCGACCGCGCCGCGCTTCAGGTAGGGCTGGGCGTACCCGAGCAGTCTGACCATCGGCGCGCAGGCCCGCGCGGTCACGACGTCGACCTTCAGGTCTAGCTCTTCGGCGCGGGCGTTGTGGATCTCGACGGGCAGCTCCAGCGCGTCGGCCACGACGCGCAGGAAGCGGCAGCGCTTGGCCATGCTCTCGACCAGGCGGACCTTGGCCCCGGGCGTGTCCTTCAACAGGATCGCCAGCACCACGCCGGGCAGGCCCGCGCCCGCGCCCAGGTCGGCCCAGGTCTTGGCCTCGGGCGCGAAGGTCAGCAGCTGGGCGCTGTCCCAGGCGTGACGGTTCCAGTAGGTGGCGATCGTCGCCGGGCCCACCAGGTTCATCACTTCGTTCCACTCGGCCAGCAGGGCTTGGAACCGCGTCAGGTCGGCCAGCTGCGTGTCGGTGCAGGCGGTCAGCCGCTGGAAGGCGGCGGCGTCGACGGGGTCGAGTTCCTCGATGATCAGGGGGGCCGACGCCGCGGACATCAAGCGGCCTTCGAGCGGCGGACGTGGGCTAGCAGGGCCGTCAGGGCGCCGGGCGTCACGCCCTCGATCCGCGCCGCCTGGCCCAGGGTCAGGGGCTTCACCCGCGCCAGCTTCTCGCGCACCTCGTTCGACAGGCTACCGACCAGGCCGTAGTCCAGGTCGGCCGGCAGACGCAGGTCCTCTTCCTTGCGGAAGGCCTCGGCGTCGTTGCGCTGGCGGTCGAGATAGCCGGCATAGGCTGCCTCGATCTCGATCTGCTCGCGGGCCATCGGGCTCCACGTGGAAATCTCGGGCCATACCGCGGTCAGGCCGTCCAGGGTCACGTCGGGCAGGGCCAGCATGGCCAGGACGTCGCGACGCTGGCCGTCGTGATTGACCTTGAAGCCGGCGCGATTGGCCTCGCCCGGCGTCAGGGTGACCGAGCGGGCGAAGGCGCGGACGGCCTCCAGCTCGGCCTTCTTGGCGGCCCAGGCCTCGGCGCGCACGGGACCCACCACGCCCAGGGCCAGGCCCTTGTCGGTCAGGCGCTGGTCGGCGTTGTCGGCCCGCAGGATCAGGCGGAATTCGGCCCGGCTGGTGAACATCCGATAGGGCTCGGTGACGCCCCGGGTGACCAGGTCGTCGATCATCACGCCGATATAGGCCTCGTCGCGGGCGAAGACGGCGGCGTCCCTGCCCTGCGCCGCCAGCGCCGCGTTCAGCCCGGCCATCAGGCCCTGGGCCCCGGCTTCCTCGTAGCCCGTCGTGCCGTTGATCTGGCCCGCCAGGTAGAGCCCGGTCAGACGCTTGGTCTCGAGGGTCGGGTAGAGCTCGCGCGGATCGACATAGTCATACTCGATCGCGTAGCCGTACCGGATGACCTCGACGTTCTCTAGGCCCGGCATGGTGCGTAGGAACAGCAGCTGGGTCTCGGCCGAGACCGAGGTGGAGATCCCGTTCGGATAGACGGTGTCGTCGTCCAGGCCTTCCGGCTCCAGAAACACCTGGTGGCTGGTCTTGTCGGCGAAGCGGACGACCTTGTCCTCGATCGACGGGCAATAGCGCGGGCCGATGCCGGTGGCGCGGCCGCCGTAGACGGCCGACTCGCCCAGGCGCTCGGCGATGATCTTGTGGGTCTCCGCCGTGGTGTAGGTGATGCCGCATTGGATCTGCGGCACGTCCACGTGAGACGTCAGGAACGAGAACGGCTCGGGCTGCTCGTCCGCCGCTTGCATCTCCAGGCGATCCCAGGCGATGGTCTTGCCGTCCAGGCGCGCCGGGGTGCCGGTCTTCAGGCGGCCCATGTCGAAGCCCAGGGCGTACAGCCGGTCGGACAGGCCGATCGACGGGGCGTCGCCCACGCGGCCGGCCGGGATGCGGGTCTCGCCCTGGTGGATCACGCCCTTCAGGAAGGTGCCGGTGGTCAGCACCACGCGCGAGGCGCGGTAGACCCCGCCCTCCCCGTCCACGACCCCGGCGACCACGCCGTCCTCGACGATCAGGTCCTCGGCCGCCGCCGCGACGACGTCCAGGTTCGGATAGGCGAACAGCTCGGCCTGCATGGCCTCGCGATAGAGCTTGCGGTCGATCTGCGAGCGCGGCCCGCGCACGGCGGGGCCCTTGGAGCGATTCAGCAGGCGATACTGGATGCCGGCCTTGTCGCCGATACGGCCCATCAGGCCGTCCAGGGCGTCGATCTCGCGGACCAGGTGGCCCTTGCCCAGGCCGCCGATGGCCGGATTGCACGACATCTCGCCCACGGTTTCGCGCTTGTGGGTCAGCAGCAGGGTGCGCGCGCCGGCGCGCGCCGAGGCGGCCGCCGCCTCGCAGCCGGCGTGACCGCCGCCGATGACAATGACATCCCAGGTGTTGGACAAGCTTGCGCGCCTCAATGCGAACGCCCCCATCCCGAGATTGGCGTCTCGGCGGGGGCGCATTAGCCTTATACGCGAGACTCCCCGCAGCGGCGAGTCGGTCCCGGGTGTTTCACGTGAAACACGCCGGAGACATCTGTGATCACCCTGTGGATAGTTCAAGGCGATGTTTCACGTGAAACATCACTTCCCGATGCAGAAGCTTGAAAACACTCGGTCGAGCACATCTTCGGGATCGATCCGGCCGGTGATACGCGACAGTGCCCGCGCCGCCAGCCGAACGTCCTCGGCCGCCAACTCCACTTCCAGCCCGACATCCGACAGCGCGCGCTGCAGATAGCCGCGAGCCTCGGTCAGGCTCTCGGCGTGCCGGATGCGGGTGGCGGCCGGGAACTCGGCCCCAGACAGGGCGTCGACCACGTGAGTCGTCAAAGCCGCCCTCGCCGCCTCCGCCCCGCCGGGCTTGCGGGCCGCCAGCTCGATCACCCGCAGCCCCTGGACCGCCAGCAGTTCGCGCAGCTCCTCCAGGCGATAGGCGTCGACGAGGTCGATCTTGTTGATCACCGCCCAGTCGCCCGACCGCAGCACGCCCAGGTCGTTGTCCTGTTTCACGTGGAACATCGCCGCGTCGATCACCCAGAGACGCAGATCGGCGCCAGCCGCCCAGGCGCGGGCCCGCCGCACGCCTTCCGCCTCGATGGCGTCCTCGGTCTCGCGCAGTCCTGCCGTGTCGGCCAGCAGGGTCTTGTAGCCGCCCAGGGTCAGCGGGACCTCGATGATGTCGCGGGTCGTACCCGGCGTGGAGGTGACGATGGCCGCGTCGCGCTCCGCCAAGGCGTTGAGCAAGGTGCTCTTGCCGGCGTTCGGCGCGCCGACCAGGGCGATGCGGAAGCCGTCCCGCACACGCCGTCCCCGTGAAGCATCGGCCAGCGCCGCGCCGATCTCGGTCTCCAGCGCCTCCAGGCCGGGACGCGCGCGGGCCGCCACGTCCTCGGGCAGTTCCTCGTCCGGGAAGTCGACCGCCGCCTCCAGCATGGCCAAGGCCTGGACCAACAGGCCGCGCCAGGCGTCGTAACGCTGGCTCAGGGCGCCGCCCAGCTGGCCGAGCGCCTGGCGACGCTGCGCCTCGGTCTCGGCGTCGATCAGGTCGGCCACGCCCTCGGCCTGGGTCAGGTCCAGCTTGCCGTTCTCGAAGGCGCGGCGCGTGAACTCGCCCGGCTCGGCCAGGCGCAGCCCTTCGGCGGACAGGGCGTCGAGCAGGGCCTCGACCACCGCCCTGCCGCCGTGCACGTGAAACTCCGCCGCGTCCTCGCCGGTATAGCTGGCCGGGCCCTCGAACCAGAGCACCAGGGCGTCGTCCAGGGCCACGCCCCGATGGGTCAGCTGGCGCAGCGCGGCCCGGCGCGGCTTGGGCTGGCTTCCCGCCAGGGCCCGGACAGCGTCGGCGGTGCGCGGTCCAGACACCCGGACCACCGCCACGGCCGCCCTGCCCGCGCCTGTCGCCGGCGCGTAGATCGTGTCGTTCATTCCGACTTGCCGCCCATGCCCGTCATCGCCGCGCCGGCCGCCGCGGTCATCAGCTTGCGGAACTGGTCCTGGGCTCCGGTACCGAAAGCCATCCAGTTCTTCATCAGCTCCTCGGGCGCCAGCATGGCCATGTTGGCGGTCATCCGATCCTGCATTTCCTTGACCAGGTGGTCGTTCAGGGCGCTCACATCGGGCAGGCCCAGGAAGGCGCGGGCCTCCACCGGCGTGCAGTCAATCTCAATGGTCATCTTCATGATCTGGGGTTCCCTGCCGTCGAAGCACGATGTTGTTATGCCGCGACCGCATCGGCGCACGTTAGAGCGCTTCGGTCGAAAGTCCCATCGACGCCGCGCGACCCCCCCGATACGCCACGATACGGAGAGCCCCAATGAGCGAGACCCTCACGATCACCACGCCCGACGGCGACTTCTCCGCCTATGTGGCCCGTCCCTCAGCCGCCGAGGCGCCGGCCGTCGTCGTCATCCAGGAGATCTTCGGCGTCAACCAGGTGATGCGCGACATCTGCGACGGCCTGGCCGGACAAGGCTTCGTCGCTGTCTGCCCCGACCTGTTCTGGCGGATCGAGCCCGGCATCGACATCACCGACCAGAGCGAGGCCGAGTGGAAGCGGGCCTTCGAACTGTACAACGCGTTCGACGTGGACAACGGCGTCGCCGACATCGCCGCCACCGTGGCCGCCGTCCGCGAGCTGCCGGGCGTCACCGGCAAGGTCGGCGCCGTGGGCTTCTGCCTGGGCGGCCTCCTGGCCTTCCTGACCGCCACCCGCACCGACGTCGACGCCGCCGTCGCCTACTATGGCGTCGGCATCGAGAAGTACGTGGCCGAGGCCGAGAAGCTGGCCAAGCCCCTGCTGATCCACATCGCCGAGGAAGACCAGTTCGTGCCGAAGGAAGCCCAGAAGGTGATCCTGGCCGCGCTGAAGGACCACCCGCAGATCCAGGTCCACACCTATCCCGGCCGCGACCACGCCTTCGCCCGGGTCGGCGGCGCGCACTACGACGCGGCCGACGCGGCCAAGGCGGGCGGACGCAGTCTGACCTTCTTCAAGTCCAACCTGGGCTGACGGTCATGCTGGCCATACAAGCCGTCCGCACCGGCGGCCCAGAAGTGCTCGAGGCTGTCGACCTGCCCGTCCCCTCGCCCGGTCCCGGCCAGATCCTGGTCCGTCACCAGGCGGTCGGCCTGAACTTCATCGACACCTATCACCGCTCCGGCCTCTATCCGATGAAGATGCCGGTCGTGCTGGGCCTGGAGGCCGCCGGCGTGGTCGAGGCCCTGGGCGAAGGCGTCACCCGGTTCAAGACCGGCGACCGCGTCGCTTACAACGGCACGCTCGGCGCCTATGCCGAGGCGGCGGTCGTCCCCGCCGACCGGGCGGTGAAGGTCCCCGACGCCGTCAGCCTGGAGACCGCGGCGGCCGTCCTGCTCAAGGGCATGACCGCCGAGTTCCTGGTCCGGCGCTGCCACAAGGTCGAGCCCGGTCAGACCGTACTGATCCACGCGGCCGCCGGCGGGGTCGGGTCGATCCTGGTGCAGTGGGCCAAGGCCCTGGGCGCGACCGTGATCGCCACGGTCGGTTCTCAGGCCAAGGCCGCCCTCGCCCGCGACCATGGCGCCGACCACGTGATCCTCTACGGCGAGGAGGATGTCGCCGCGCGGGTGGCGGAGATCACCGGCGGCCAGGGCGTGGCCGTGGTCTATGACGGCGTCGGCAAGGACACCTTCGAGGCCAGCCTCAAGAGCCTGGGCCGGCGGGGCATGCTGGCCACCTTCGGCAACGCCTCGGGCCCGGCCCCCGCGATCGCGCCGCTGGAACTGGGGACCAAGTCGCTGTTCCTGACGCGGCCCCGCCTGTTCGACTACATCGCCACCACTGCCGAACTGGACGAGAGCGCGGCGGCCCTGTTCGCGGTCTTGGCGTCCGGCGCGGTGAAGATCGAGATCGGCCAGACCTTCCCCCTGGCCGAGGCCCGGGCGGCGCACGAGGCGCTGGAGGGTCGGCGGACCACCGGGGCGACGCTGCTGGTCCCGTAGGCCGCCCGCCGACGGGGACATGCCCTTGCGGCGTGTCCCCTGGTTCGCGCCGAGCCAGGCGGTTGGGGACACGCGCGAGCGCATGTCCCCGTCACTGCGGCGGACAAGCCGCTGATATCGCTGACCTAAATCTTTATTCCCCGCAGGGTTTCCCGGCGGCCGCATAATGCTCCCACCTCGACGCGGGAAAGGGCGCATGGCCAGCGACCGATGCGGCGGCGGGGGGCGATCGAGCGGGAAGCTCCTTCGGCGGTCTGAAAGGATCAAACCCCATCCATCTGGTGCCGGCTGGGCTCGGAACACGGATACAGCGTTGGATGGGGGCCGGTTGAGCAGCAGGCGGGCGATGAGACGCTCGCGGTCCGGGACTGGGGATCGTTGCTCCAGCCCGCCCGCCGGAGGCTTCAAGGCGGCGAGGTTCCAATAGAACTCAGCGCCGTCGCGCTTCCGGATAACGACCGCGCGGAGCGATCGGGCTTCGTCGAAACGGTATTCTCTAATTT
>NZ_JONW01000005.1:5000-1452237 GCF_000712075.1 Caulobacter sp. UNC358MFTsu5.1 | reverse complement strand
CCTCGACGCGGGAAAGGGCGCATGGCCAGCGACCGATGCGGCGGCGGGGGGCGATCGAGCGGGAAGCTCCTTCGGCGGTCTGAAAGGATCAAACCCCATCCATCTGGTGCCGGCTGGGCTCGGAACACGGATACAGCGTTGGATGGGGGCCGGTTGAGCAGCAGGCGGGCGGTGAGACGCTCGCGGTCCGGGACTGGGGATCGTTGCTCCAGCCCGCCCGCCGGAGGCTTCAAGGCGGCGAGGTTCCAATAGAACTCAGCGCCGTCGCGCTTCCGGATAACGACCGCGCGGAGCGATCGGGCTTCGTCGAAACGGTATTCTCTAATTTCTTCCGGACGATGTCCGGCGCTCCGCAGCCCTTTCCATACCTTCAGCGAGAGATCGCGTGAGGCTGAAAAGCCGTGGTTCACCCCCTTGCCCCCACCTGGCGGCTTCGCCGCCTGTCCGCCCCCATAGGGGGCGGAGCCCTCGCACCCGCGCTCTTCCCCCTGCGGGGGAAGACGACCGCGAAGCGGTCCGTAGGGGGCCAGGGGTCGCTGCCCAGGCCCAGCAAGCAAACAAAAAGGGCGGCCGGTTCGCACCGGCCGCCCCTCATGTTTCACGTGAAACACCAAGCTTAAGTGTTCATGCTCTGGAAGAAATCGCCGTTGGTCTTCGACTGGCGCATCTTCTCCAGCAGGAACTCGATGGCGTCCGAGGCGCCCATCGGGTTGAGGATGCGGCGCAGGACGTAGGTCTTCTGCAGCTGGTCGCGCGGGGTGATGAGCTCTTCCTTGCGGGTGCCCGACTTGAGCACGTCGATGGCCGGGAAGATGCGCTTGTCGGCCACCTTGCGGTCCAGGACGATTTCCGAGTTACCGGTGCCCTTGAACTCTTCGAAGATCACTTCGTCCATGCGGCTGCCGGTGTCGATCAGGGCGGTGGCGATGATCGACAGCGAGCCGCCCTCCTCCACGTTGCGCGCGGCGCCGAAGAAGCGCTTGGGGCGCTGCAGGGCGTTGGCGTCGACGCCGCCGGTCAGCACCTTGCCCGACGACGGGACGGTGGTGTTGTAGGCGCGGCCCAGGCGCGTGACCGAGTCCAGCAGGATGACGACGTCGCGCTTGTGCTCGACCAGGCGCTTGGCCTTTTCGATGACCATCTCGGCGACCTGCACGTGGCGGGTCGCCGGCTCGTCGAAGGTAGAGGCGATGACCTCGCCCTTCACCGTGCGCTGCATGTCGGTGACTTCTTCCGGGCGCTCGTCGATCAGCAGGACGATCAGGTAGCACTCGGGGTGGTTGGTCTCGATCGACTTGGCGATGTTCTGCAGCATCACCGTCTTGCCGACGCGCGGCGGGGCGACGATCAGGCAGCGCTGGCCCTTGCCCAGCGGAGCGACGATGTCGATGACCCGGCCCGAGCGATCCTTGATGGTCGGATCGGGCAGTTCCATGTTCAGCCGCTCTTCGGGATACAGCGGCGTCAGGTTGTCGAAGTGCACCTTGTGGCGCACGTTCTCGGGGCTCTCGAAATTGATCTTCGAGACGCTGGTCAGGGCGAAGTAGCGCTCGCCTTCGCGCGGCGAGCGGATGGCGCCCTCGACGCTGTCGCCGGTGCGCAGGCCGAACTTTCGGATCTGCGAGGGCGACACGTAGATATCGTCCGGGCCCGGAAGATAGTTGGCTTCCGGCGAGCGCAGGAAGCCGAAGCCGTCCTGCACCACTTCCATGGTGCCCGAGCCGAAGATCTCCACGCCTTCCTCGGCGAGGGTCTTCAGGATCGCGAACATCATGTCCTGCTTGCGCATGGAGTTGGCGTTCTCGACCTCGAAGGTCTCGGCGAAGGCCAGCAGGTCGGCGGGCGACTTCTCCTTCAGCTCCTGCAGCGACATGCGCGTCAGGCCCATGGCGGCCACCGCGGCGCTGATCTCGGAGTCTTCGTCGCCGTTGTCGTCGCCGTTGGCGGCGGTGTCGGCGGCCGGCTCGACCGTCGTGTCGACGACGGGTTCGAGCTCGGGATTGTCTTGGGTATCAGTCTGGTCGGTCATGATGACACTCAACGTCGCTCGGCCCGCGAAACCGCGAGCCGGGCCTTGGTTCTAAAACGGACTCGTCGCGAGGGGCGGCGAGCGGGTCGCGCCATGACGACGGCGCGTATCGATCGGGGGACAGACCTTCGGAGCTGGGCTCCGGGGGCGCGTCAGGACGAGCGCCGGTCCGTAAGAGGCGGGAACAGGCCGCAGGCGACCTGTCTGTCTGGATGGGAACCACAAGCGGCCCCGCCGGTCAAGCAAAGCCGCCTGACCGGGTGGCCGAGCTAGTGGCCCAGGAACTTGGTCGTCACCGACAGCACGATGACGATCGCCGCCAGGAACGGCAGCTCGTTGGTCATCCGCCAGAACTTCTCCGAGCGGGTGTTGGTCCCGGCCGCGAACTGGCGGCGGGCCTTCGAGACGAAGCCGTGCCAGGCGAACAGGAACAGCAGGGCGGCGATCTTGGTCAGGGCCCAGGGCTTCAGATAGAAGTCCGGCCCCAGCCGCTGGGTGTCGATCATCGCCAGCAGCAGGCCCATCAGCAGGGCCAGGATCATCGCCGGATTGATGATGATCCGCAGGGTGCGCAGCTCGGCCAGCTTAAAGACCGCGTCCATCTCCGAACCGGGCTCGGTCTTCATGTGATAGACGAAGAGGCGCGGCAGGATCAGCATGCCGGCGATCCAGGCCATCACGAAGATGATGTGCAGGCCGCGGATCAGGTCGAAATGACCGGCCAGGAAATCCATCACGCCGAAGCTCCCTGTTTGTTCGGACATTGGGTGCGGTCGCCGCCGCAGCGCCAGGCGCAGGCGGTGACCAAGCGGTCCGGCGCGCCGAGCACGCCCTGGATGGCGCGGCCCAGGCCGCGGATGAACCCGGGCGCGACGCCCAGGGCCGGCACGCGGACATAGACCGGGCAGCCGTTCTCGAAGGCCACCTGGCGATATTCGTGATCCAGCTCGACCAGGGTCTCGATGTGCTCCGAGACGAAGGCGATCGGCGTGACGACCAGGGCCAGGCCCTGCTTGCTGGCGGCGCGGATCTCGTCCTCGGTCGAGGGGTCGATCCACTTCATCGGGCCCACCCGGCTCTGATAGGTGACCCGCCAGCCCCAGCCCTCGCCCAGCTTCGCGGCCACCGCCGCGGCCGTGGCCTCGACTTGGCTCTGGTAGGGATCGCCGGCCAGGATCACCTTCTCAGGCAGGCCATGAGCGGAAAACAGCAGGCGCGCCGGACCGGGACGTCCGGCCTTGTCGTAGGCGGCCCTGATCAGGTCGGCATGCGCCTGAACCAGAGCCTCGTCCGTCGGATAGCAGCAGACCGTCGACACCCGGCCCGGGCCCTTGCGGTAGGCGCGCTTCCACGCCTTCAGCGACGAACCGGTCGTCGTGGTCGAATACTGCGGATAGAGCGGCAGCAGCACCACCTCGGCTGGGGCGAAGGCCTTCACGGCCTTGGCGGTCTGGTTGGTCAGCGGCTTCCAGTAGCGCATGGCGATGAAGCAACGGGTCTCGGCGTCCGGGAAGCGCTCGGCCAGATCGGCCTCCAGCGCCCTCGCCTGCTTCTCGGTTTCCGGCAACAGGGGCGAGCCGCCACCCATCAGGGCGTAGTTCTCCTTGGCCAGCTTCGTGCGCGTCGCGGCGATCAGGGCGGCGATCGGATAGCGCAGCGGCGCCGGCAGACCGATGATCGCCGGATCCCGGAACAGGTTGAACAGGAACGGCCGCACCGCGTCCGGCCCGTCGGGTCCGCCCAGGTTGAACAGGACGACGGCGATCTTCCGTTTCGTCCCCATCGCGTTGGTCATTTCCCGGTGACCCGGGCCAGCACCGCCTCGACGTGGGCGATCGGCGTGTCGGGCAGGATGCCGTGACCCAGATTGAAGATGTAGGGACCCTGCCCCCACTGTTCCAGCAGTTGGTCGACCCGCGCGATCAAGGCGTCGCCGCCGGCCCGCAGCAGCAGCGGATCGAGCGCGCCCTGGATGGCCTTGGTCTTCTGGATCGACTGGCCCAGCGCCGCGGAGGCCTGGGTGTCCAGCGCCACGCCCTGGACCGGCGCGACCTTGGCGTAGGTCTCGACCAGGGTCCCGGCCCCGCGCGGGAAGCCGATCACCGGCGTGGTCACGCCTCGGGCCCGGAGGCCTTCGATGATGGCGACATGCGGCTTGGTCACCAGGCGCTCGAACAAGGGCTCGGAGAGGCCCTCGGCCCAGCTCTCGAACAGCTTCAGCACCTGGGCGCCCGAAGCCGCCTGCATGGCCAGGTAGTCGATGGTCGCGTCGATCAGCACCTGGATCAGGGCGTCCAGCTTGTCGGCGTGCTGATAGGCGAAGGTCCGGGCCCCGGAACGGTCGCTGGAGGCGCCTTCGATCATGTAGGTCGCCACGGTCCAGGGCGCGCCGGCGAAACCGATCAGGGTCCGCTCGGGATCCATGGCCGACCGGACACGGCTCAACGTCTCGCCGACCGCGCCCAAGGCCTGGCCGGCCTGGCCCGTCAGGTCGCGCATCGACTCGATGGACGGCAGCTCGCCCAGCTTGGGCCCCTCGCCTGCCTCGAACCACACCTTCTGGCCCAGGGCCTGGGGGATCAGCAGGATGTCGGCGAAGACGATGGCCGCGTCGAACGGGAACCGCCGCAGGGGCTGCAGGGTGACCTCGGCGGCCTTCTCCGGGTTCAGGCAGAAATCGATGAAGGTCGGCTCGGTGGCGCGAACGGCCCGGTACTCCGGCAGATAGCGACCCGCCTGCCGCATGAACCACACGGGAGGACGTTCGGCCTTCTGGCCATCCAGGACGGAAAGGAGCTTGGGCTTGGGAAGCGAGGTCATGCAGGCCTTAAATCCCCTCAGGCCCGTGGGCTCAAGCCCGTATCTCCCCGGAGGCCTTCTTCCTTCTTCCTTCTCTCTTTAAGAAGATTTTAAGGAAGATTGTAGGAGATGGTGGGTAAGTGCCAAACGGGGAAAACCCGCGTGCGGCGCACCATGCCCCCTGCCGATCCGAAAACCATCCCAACGTGACCCACATGTGGGCTCGCGCCTGTGAACTATGGGGATAGTGCGCTAGGCCTTCGTAATTCCTAATGAAACGTTAAGATGGTGAACAGCGCCGTAACCATGAGCGTCCGCTCATCCCCGCTCTGGGGGAATCGGAAACGCACCGGCTGCGGAGCTCATCCGAGACTGGGGATTGTCCGGCATCAATGTGACCGTTTAACACAGGGTCAGTTCGACGCGCCGTGACTGTCCCGGATTCACCCCCGCTCATCCCCAAGGGCCAAGCCAGTGGTTAACCAACCCTTAACAGATGATCCACAGGAAGCGGGCGCCCCTGAGGGTGAAAGAGCCGCGCCAAGGTTCGCGACCTACTTCCATATCCACCTGGTGTCGGACTCCACGGGCGAGACCCTGAACGCCATGGCCCGGGCGGTCTGCGCGCGTTTCACCGACATCCTGCCGATTGAACACATCTACGCCCTGGTGCGTTCCACGCGCCAACTCGACCGGGCGTTGGAGGAGATCGCCGGCGCGCCGGGCGTGGTCATGCACACGATCATCGACCCGGGCCTGCGGGCCGCGCTGGAGGAAGGCTGCCGACGGCTGGAGATGCCGTGCATCGCCGCCCTCGACCCGGTGGTCAGCGCCATGTCGCGCTATCTGGGCGCGCGGATCTCGACCCGGGTCGGCGCTCAGCACGCGCTCAACAACGACTATTTCGACCGGATCGAGGCCCTGGACTACGCCATCGCCCACGACGACGGCCAGGGCGGCCAGGACCTGACCCAGGCCGACGTGATCCTGGTGGGCGTGTCGCGCACGTCCAAGACGCCCACCTGCATCTATCTGGCCCACCGCGGGGTGCGGGCCGCCAACGTGCCGCTGGTCCCGGGCCGGCCGCCGCCCGACGAGCTGTTCACCCTGAAGAACACCCTGATCGTCGGCCTGATGACCACGCCCGAGCGGCTGATCCAGATCCGCCGCAACCGCCTGCTGTCGCTGAAGGAGAACCGCGAGAGCGACTATATCGACACCGACGCCGTGCGGCAGGAGATCATCGCCGCCCGCCGGCTGTTCGAGCGCCAGGGCTGGCCGATCATCGACGTGACCCGCAGATCGGTCGAGGAGACCGCGGCGGCGATCATCAACCTGCTGTCGGGCGGCCGCGGCCAGGTCGAGGTCCTGGGATGACGTCATCGTCCCGCACCCCCGTAACCCTGGCGTCCACCAGCTCGGCCCGACAGACGATCCTGCGCAACGCCGGCGTCGCCTTCGAGGCCGTCCGGTCCGGCGTCGACGAGGACGCCGCCAAGGCCGGGCTGCTGGCCGAGGGCGCCTCGCCGCGCGAAGTGGCCGACGCCCTGGCCGAACTGAAGGCGTTCAAGGTCTCGACCAAGCGCGCCGGCCTGGTGATCGGCTCGGACCAGACGCTCGACCTGGACGGCGTGCTGTTCGACAAGGTCGATACGGTCGAGGCCGCCCGCGACCAGCTGCTCCGCTTGCGCGGCAAGGTCCACAAGCTGCACTCGGCCGTGGTCGTGGCCCGCGACGGCCGCCCGATCTGGCGCGTGGTCGAGACCGCGAAGCTGTCGGTGCGGCCCTTCAGCGACGCCTGGCTGGACGGCTATCTGGCGCGCAACGCTCCCGACATCCTGTCGTCGGTCGGCTGCTACTTCCTCGAGGGTGAGGGCGTGCAGCTGTTCGACCGCATCGACGGCGACTATTTCACCATCCTGGGCCTGCCGATCACCGGCCTGCTTGATTTCCTTCGCTTGCATGGAGCTCTCGAGGCATGAGCGTGACGGGTTCGGCCATCGTCGCCGGCGTCTGTGGCCAGCCGATCCGCCACTCGATGAGCCCGGTGATCCACAACGCCTGGATCGCCGCAGCCGGGTTGAACGCCGCATATGTCCCGTTCGGACCGGGTGAGGACAATTTCGAGACCTTCGCCGAGGGCCTGCGCGGCGGGGCGATCCGGGGGCTGAACGTCACCATACCGTTCAAGGAGCAGGCCCTGGCCTGCGCTGACCGTTGCAGCGACTTGGCCAAGCTGGCCGGCGCGGCCAACCTGCTGATCTTCGAAGCCGACGGCACGATCACCGCCGACAACACCGACGGTCCGGGCCTGATCGGCGCCATCGCCGTCCAGGCGCCGGGCTTCGACATCGCCGTCTCGCCGGTGGTGATCCTGGGCGCCGGCGGCGCGGCGCGGGGCGCGGCAGCCGCCCTGGCCCTGGCCGGCGCGCCCCGGGTCAGCATCGTCAACCGCACCTTCGCCCGGGCCGAGGCGATCGCCACCTCCATCGGCGGCGTGGTCGAGGCCGCCTCGGAGACCGAGCTGGACGCCCTGCTCGCCCAGGCCGGCCTGGTGATCAACGCCACCTCCCTGGGCCTGGGCGGCGGCGCGGGCCCGGCGGCGGACCTGGCGCTGACGCCGAAGAACGCGGTCGTGGTCGACATGGTCTACAAGCCCCTCCGCACCGAGTTCCTGCGCCGCGCCGAGGCCGCCGGCCGCCGCACGGTGGACGGGCTGGAGATGCTGCTGCGCCAGGCCGTCCCCAGCTTCGAGGCCTTCTTCGGCGTCGCGCCGCCGGCCCAGGTCGACGTGCGCGCCCTGGCCCTGGCCCACCTGGGGGACGCGGCGAAATGATCGTCCTGGGCCTGACCGGTTCGATCGGCATGGGCAAGTCGACGACGTCGCAGATGTTCGTCGAGGCCGGCGTGCCGGTCTACGATTCCGACGCGGCCGTCCACGCGCTCTACGCCAGCGGCGGCGCGGCGGTCGGGCCGGTCGAGGCGGCGTTTCCGGGCGTGGTGGTCGACGGGGCCATCGACCGCGCCAGGCTCAGCGCCGCGGTGATGGGCAACTCCGAGGCCCTGGCGGTGCTGGAATCCATCGTCCACCCGCTGGTCGGCGCCCACCGGATCGGCTTCTTCGAGGACGCCCAGGCCCAGGGCGCCGACGTCGTCGTGCTGGACATCCCCCTGCTGTTCGAGACCGGCGGCGAGAAGAAGGTCGACAAGGTGGTAGTGGTCTCGGCACCCGCCGACGTCCAGCGCCAGCGGGTCCTGGCCCGGCCGGGCATGGACCTCGCCAAGTTCGAGGCGATCCTGGCCCGCCAGACGCCCGACGCCGAGAAGCGCGCCCGCGCTGACTTCGTGATCGACACCGGCCGGGGCCTGGACCACGCCCGTCAACAGGTCCGCGACATCCTGACTCGCCTGCGCGCCGCCGCTCCGCTTGAAGGCGGCCGCGAACAGGGCCATTGAAATCCGATGGCGCGGGAAATCATCCTCGATACCGAAACCACCGGCTTCGACCCCAAGACCGGCGACCGGCTGGTCGAAATCGGCTGCATCGAGGTGGTCGACTACATGCCCACCGGGCGGTCGTTCCACGAATATTGCGACCCGCTGCGCGACATGCCGGCCGAGGCCGAGAAGGTGCACGGCCTGTCCAGCGCCTTCCTGAAGGGCAAGCCGAAGTTCGAGGAGATCGCCGACCGGTTCCTGGACTTCGTCGGCGACGCCCCGGTCATCGCCCACAACGCCGCCTTCGACCGCAGCTTCGTCAATTTCGAGCTGGAGAAGTGTGGTCGGGCGCCGATCCACGAAAGCAGCTGGGTCGACACCCTGGCCATGGCCAAGAAGCGCTTCCCGGGCATGTACAACTCGCTCGATGCGCTGTGTAAGCGGTTCAAGATCAGCCTCGACAGCCGCGACAAGCACGGGGCCCTGATCGACGCCCACCTGCTGGCCGAGGTCTATCTCGAGCTGCAGGGCGGCAAGGAACGGGCGCTGGAGCTGACCCACGCGGTCGCCGTCAACGCCGTCTCGGTCGCCCGCGCCGGTTCGTACGGCGCCCGGGCCCGGCCGCTGGCCCCGCGCTCGACCGAGGAAGAGCGCGAGATCCACGCCGCCTTCGTGAAGAAGAACCTCAAGGACAAGGCCGTCTGGATCCAGTTCGGCGTGGGCGTCGTGGCCGCCGAGGGCTAGGCCGCCGGCCTGGACTGATGCGCGGCGCGGGTCGACAGGGCGTGGTCGATGACCGCGCGGACCTTGGGCGACAGCTGCCGGGTGGCCGGATAGAGGGCGTAGAGCTCGCGGTCCTCGACGCGCCAATCCCCGAACGTCAGCTCGACCAGGTCCGGGAAGCGGCCGGCCAGGCCCCTGGGCAGATAGGCGACCCCCAGGCCCTGGCGCGCGGCCAGGGCGCCCATCGACAGATCGTCCACCGACGCCCCCAGGGTGCGCGGGGCCATGGCGTAGGTCTCGCCGCCCGCATGGACGAACCGCCAGTTGCGGATCGGCGGGGTGAGGATCGCCGGCAGCGGGCAGAGCCGCCGGGGATGGTCCAGCCGCCGGGTTTCGGGATGGCGGTCGACGAAGTCGCGGCTGGCGCAGATCATGTAGGGCGACGACCACAGCTTGCGCGCCACGTGGCGACCTTCGGGCAGCGGGGCCAGCTGGAAGGCCACGTCGATCCCCTCCTCGATCAGGTCGGGCGCGCCGTTGGTCAACCGCAGGTCCATGACCAGATCCGGATGGCCGGCGGCGAAGGCCAGCAGGTTGGGCGCGAATTCCTCGTTGCAGACATGGTGCGGGGCGGTGACGGTCAGCCGTCCCGTGAGCCGCGCCTCGCTGGTGTCGAAACCCTTGGCCGCGGCCTCGATCTCGTCGATGGCGGCCGCGCAGCGGTCGACGAAGGCCCGGCCGTCGTCGGTCAGGCCCACCGCCCGGGTGGTCCGCCGCAGCAGCTGGACCTTGAGCCGCGCCTCCAGGGCGGCGACCCGGCGGCTGACCGAGCTGGTCGGCAGGCCCAGGGCCCGGGCGGCGGCGATGAAGCTGCCTTCCCGCGCCACCTTCAGGAAGATCGCCGCGTCGTCGAATCCCAGCATCGCCGTTCCCTCGAAGTCCGGTCCGCAGATCGGGATCGGCGGCCGGGGACGCAAGGCGGGATTGTTGCTCATCTGGAAAACAGCGCTCCATCCGGGTCGATTGTCCCGATCGGCGGTCGCTCGCATTTGACCTCCACCCCGCGAGATGGCGGGTCCGACAGGAGCAAGTCCGATGAAAGCGCTGGTCCAGGATCGTCTCGGTCCGCCTCTCGACGTGGTCGAACTGCGGGAGGTCCCCGCGCCCCGTCCCGGTCCGGGCGAGGCCCTGGTGCGGATGGTCGCCGCCGGGATCCACCCCGGCGACTTCTTCTTCACCCAGGGCCAATATCCCGAGGCCAAGCGGCCGGTCCTGCCCGGCCAGGTGGTCGGCAACCACGGCGTGGGCCGGGTGGTCGAGACCGGCGGCCGCGCCGACCTGGCGCCGGGGATGCTGGTGGCGTTCAGCGCCGGCCGCGTCTGGGCCGAGTTCGCGGCGATCGACGCACGGGCCCTGATCCCCCTGCCCGCCGACTATCCGGCCGAGCGCGCCGCCCAGCTGATGCCCGCGATCACCGCCCGCGACGTCCTGACGGCCAGCGAGGTCGGGCCGGGACAATGGCTGGCGGTCACGGCCGGCCATTCGCTGGTCTCGAGCCTGGTCATCCAGATGGCCCGGCGGCGCGGTGTGCGGGTGCTGGCGATCGTGCGCCGGCGGATCCAGGACCGCGACCTGACGGCCCTGGGCGCGGAGGCCGTGATCGCCCTGGCCGACCTCGCGGTCCCCCTGGCCGAGGCGGTGCGGGCGGCGACGGGCGGCCAGGGCCTGAGCGGCGTCGTCGACGCCGTGGGCGGCGAGGTCCTGACCCAACTCCTTGAGGCCCTGGGCTTCAAGGGCCGGGCGGTCGTGGTCGGCGCCTACGATCTGCGGCCTTTCCAGGCCGGCGCGCTCAAGGTGTTGATGGACCTGCAGGAAATCCGCTCCTACGTCTACCGCTACTTCTTCGATCCGCCGGCCCCGGGGGACGCCGACTATCTGGCCAGCGTCCTGGCCGAGCTGGCCGATCCCGAGATCGAGGTCCGCATCGCCGGCCGCTGGACGCTCGAGGATCATCGCCAGGCGCTTGAAGGGGCGACGTTCCGGCCTGAGGGCGGCAAGCATGTGCTGGTCTTCGAGGACTAGCGGCGGCGACCCCTTGCCCCCTACGGACCGCTTCGCGGTCGTCCCCGGGAGGGGGAAGAGCCTCGCGCAGGCGGCTCCGCCCCCTACGGGGGCGGACAGGCGGCGAAGCCGCCAGGTGGGGGCAAGGGAGTGTGATCCCACGCCAATGGCTGTGAGCTGATGGAAAGGGACGCGGAGCGCCGGACGACGTCCGGAGTTCTGTGTTTTGTACCGTTTCGACGAAGCCAGTCGCTCCGCGCGATGCGTTATCCGCCAGCGTCCGGTGGGCAGCCCTGTTGAGGCTTAGCCGGACCCGGGGCGGCTGTTTCCAGCTTTCCCGGCCGCCGGGGGCGCGGGCCTAAGGGCAAACACGCGCTTTGTCCCCGTTCGACGCCGACGGCGGGCGGGCTCCCCAACGATGGAAGGCCCCGGACACGCTGGAGTAACCCCCTCCAGCCCAGTCCCGCTCGATCGCCCCCCGCCGCCGCATCGGTCGCTGGCCATGCGCCCTTTCCCTGCGTCGAGGTGGGTAAAGGATAAGGCTGCTTGGAAGAGTGAGGACCAAATCAGGTCGAGAAAGTTCAGGGTGTTGAAAACGCTGAACTTCAGTCGCAATCCACCGAGCATAAGTCGCCCACTCGGAACCCTCTCCCAGAGGGAGAGGGCCGGGTGAGGGGTTACGACGTCCGACGGAGCGCCGGCAGTGCGGCGGCAGCCAAACCCGACAGGGTGAAACCCCTCACCCTCCCACGCCTGCGGCGCGGGTCCCTCCCTCTCCCTCTGGGAGAGGGTGCGAGACGCCCTCTTCACCCCGCGAAATACCCCGCCTGCTGCATATCGGTCAGCAGGTCCGGCTGGTTCGGCGTCCAGCCCAGCACCTCCCGGGTCCAGGCGCTGGAGGTTGGGGCGTCGGCGGCGGCGAAGCGGGCGAACCAGCCGAACCAGTCGGCGGCCTCGTCCGGCGACACGCTGACGACGGGCACGCCCAGCCCCGCGCCGATCGCGGCGGCGATGGCCTTGAACGGCGCGCCCTCCTCGCCGATCGCGTGGTAGCGCGCCCCGCCCTCGCCGCGCTCCAGCGCCAGCCGGTAGACCGGGGCGGCGTCGAAGCGGTGCACGGCCGGCCAGCGGTTGAGGCCCTCGCCGATATAGGCCGCGGCCCCCTTCTGCCGGGCCAGGCCGATCAGATGCGGCACGAAGCCGTGGTCGCCCGCCCCGTGCACCGACGGCGGTAGCCGCACGACCGAGGCCTTGATCCCACGCGCCGCCAGGGCCGCGGCCGCCGGCTCGGACTGGCGGGGATGGCCCGGCCCGACGGGCATCCGGTCGTCCTCGGTCGCCAGGCGGCCGTCGGCCAGCAGCAGGGTCCCCGAGGTGACCAGCAGCGGCCGCTCCGTGCCCTCCAGGGCCGCGCCGATCGTCTCGATGGCCCGGCGGTCCTGTTCGCAGTTCTCCACGAACCGCGAGAAGTCGTGGTTGAAGGCGGTGTGGATCACCCCGTCGGCCGCCGCGGCGCCGCGCGCCAGGCTGTCCGGGTCCTCGAGGGAGCCCTGGTGGACCTGGGCTCCGGCCGCCTCGAGCTGCCGGGCACCGGCCTCGGACCGGGTCAGGCCCAGAACCTGGTGGCCGGCGGCGATCAGGTCTTGGACGACGGCGGAGCCGACGAAGCCGGTGGCGCCGGTGACGAAAACACGCATGGGAACTCTCCGATGTTCGACGGAGGTCATTTGGCGCGTATGCTATGCCGGTAAAAGACGAGAGATTATCAGGGTATAATGACTAACAGGATCGAGACGCCCGCGCCTCGGGACTCCCTGGCGACCTATCTGAAGGGGCGCCGGGCCAGGCTGAATCCCGCCGACTTCGGCCTGCCGACGGGGCGGCGGCGCACGCCGGGCCTGCGGCGCGAGGAGGTCGCCCAGCGGGCCGACATCAGCGCCACCTGGTACACTTGGCTGGAACAGGGACGCGGCGGCGCGCCCTCGGCCGACGTGCTGGACCGCATCGCCCGCGCCCTGCTGCTGACCGATGTCGAGCGCGAGCACCTGTTCCTGTTGGGCCTGGGGCGTCCGCCGGAGGTGCGCTACGCCAAGTCCGAGGGGGTGACGCCGCGCTTGCAGCGGGTGCTGGACGCCCTGGAGGCCAGCCCCGCCCTGATCCGCACCGCCACCTGGGACGTGGTGGCCTGGAACAAGGCCGCCGCGGCGGTGCTGACCGACTACGGCGCCCTGCCCCCGGAACAGCGCAACATCCTGCGGCTGATCTTCGGCGATCCGCGCGTGCGCGAGGCCCAGTTCGATTGGGACAGCGTGGCGCGGTTCGTGGTCGCCGCCTTCCGGGCCGACGCGGCGCGGGCGGGGGCCGGCGCCGAGGTCCAGGCCCTGGTCGAGGACCTGAGCCGGACGAGTCCGGAGTTCGCCCGGCTGTGGCGCGAAAACGACGTGCGGCACTACGGCGAGGGGGTCAAACGCCTGCGCCATCCGGTGCTTGGCCCGATCGCCTTCGAATATTCCGCCTTCGCCGTCGACGGCCGGCCGGACCTGGGCCTGGTGGTCTACAACCCGGCGACGGCCGAGGACGCCGACAACATCCGCAAGCTGGTGGCGGCGCGAGATGTGTCCGCGAGCTAGGCGCCTCCCCCAATAGTTGTCATCCCGGACAGCCCCTGCGGGGCTTCCGGGATGACAGCCGGAAGAGCGGTGGCCCTAAACCCGCAAATCCGCGGTCACCGGGGCGTGGTCGCTGGGACGTTCCCATTCGCGCACCGTGTCGTGGACCTTCGACGACACCTTGCCGTCGACGATCGCCGCGTCGCGCAGGCCGGGGCTGGCCAGGATGTGATCCAGGCGCAGGCCGCGGTTGGACTTGCGGAAATCGGCGGCGCGGTAGCTCCACCAGCTGAACAGCTTTTCCGGCTCGGGCACAGCCAGGCGCGGCAAATCCAGCAGGTCCATCGACTTGATCATCGCGTCGAAGGCCTCGAGCTCGGCCGGCGTGTGGCTGACGACCTTCAGCATCTGGCGGTGACTCCAGACGTCGTTCTCGCCGGGCGCGATGTTCAGGTCGCCGGTGACGATCAGCGGCGCCTTGGGGTCACGCTTCTTCAGGGCGGCGGTCAGGGTCTCATAGAAGTCGAGCTTGTGGTCGAACTTCGGATTGCCGACGCGATCGGGCGTGTCGCCGCCGGCCGGGATGTAGAAGTTCTGGATGTCGACCCCGGCCACCTTGACCGCGACGCAGCGGGCATGACCCTCGCGGCAGTTCATCAGCGTCGGCACGTCCTCGAAGGGCAGGCGCGAGGCGATGGCCACGCCGTGCCAGCCCTTCTGGCCCATGACCTTGATGTGCGGCAGGCCCATGGCGACGAAGGCCTCGCGGGGGAACTCCCCCTCCTGGCACTTGATCTCCTGCATGCAGAGCACGTCGGGGGCCTGCTCGTCGACGAAGCGGGCGGCCTGCTCGGCGCGCAGGCGGACGGAATTGACGTTCCAGGTGGCGATACGGAGGCGCATGCCGTTCCTCTAGAGCTTCGAAACGGCCGGCGACAACGAAAAACGCCCAGACACGAAGTGTCTGGGCGAAAGTCGGGTCTCTCATGCCGCCGCCGGGAGGGGATAGGTCCGGCACGGTTGCGAAGGGCGGGTCGGGCGCTCTTCGCCATGCGTGTTAAATCTGCCACGGCGAGAATCTAAGTCAAGGACAATCGCGTTAACATCTTGCATGTTGTGAAATTGTCGCATTTCGGCCGCGTCGAACGGCCAAAATACAACTAGGGCTTGCCGACGCGACGACGGGGGTCATTCAGGACGAACAGTTTCGGGTCCAGGCCGGACGTCTTTTCGAAGTCCACCAGGCGCACGCGGGTCTCCGCGCCCTTGGCGTCGGTGACGGTCCAGCCGACCAGGTCGGGGCCGCTGCTGAAGTTCAGCTCGATGCGGCCGCGGGTCTCCTTCTTGGCGTCCACCGCCTGGATGCTGAAACCGTCCGCCAGCTTGCGCACGCCGGTGATGGTCACGCCGCGGTCCAGCCGCACCTCGCGGGCCAGAAGCAGGACCAGGGGCGTGCGGCTGAGCGGATAGCTCTCGAAGGTCTTCAGCCGGGGGTCGGAGATGTTGACGCTGCTGCCGTTGCTGACCACCAGCAGGCCGTTGGGGCCGTCATAGGCGAAGCGGGCCTTGCCGGGACGCTGCAGGTAGAAGGTCCCCTGGGTCTGGGTCCCGCGCGCGTCGGTCTGGATGAAGCGCCCCTTGGCCGAGCCGAGGGTCTGGATATAGGCCGTGGCCTTGTCGACCAAGGCCTGGTCCTCGGCCGAGAGCTTGGGGGCCGCCGTCTGGGCGGCGAACGCGGGCGCGGCGGCCAGGGCGAGGCCGGCGGCGAGGATCAGGCGGCGGGTCGTGTTGGTCATGCGATCTCCTAGACGTCAACCTTTGCCCTGAGCGTGCGACGAGCGAAAGGCTCTCGCGCGACCATTTTCCGGCGCTCCGATGAAGCGCCGTTCAGGTTCGGGAGGTTGGAGGCGAAAGAAACGCCGTCGAACGGCCGAGGTTTCAGGCGGTGGGACGGTCCTACTTCTTGGCGTCCTTGACCGCGCCCTTCAGGTCGCCCTGCTTCACGTTGCCGGTGACCTTGTCTTCCTTGCCCTGCGCCTTCAGGTCCTTGTCGCCGACGACCGTCCCGAGGCCGGATTCGACCTTGCCGACGGTTTCCTGCTTGCGCCCGGCTTCCTTGTCGCAGGCGCTCAGGCCCGCCACGGCGATCACCAGGGTCAGGGCGAGGAACGGCGTGCGCGGTCGGGTCATGGGCGAGGCTCCGTGGGCGATGATCGGGCGCGACGACCTCGGCCGTCACGCGCCTACAACGCAAGCGGAGCCATAAACGATCCGGCCGCGCCGGGCCGCCCCTACATCGGCGGCGGGGGCGGCGCCAGGATCTCGCGCTTGCCGGCGTGGTTGGCGGGGCCGACCACGCCCTCCTTCTCCATCCGCTCCATCAGCGAGGCGGCGCGGTTATAGCCGATCTGCAGGCGGCGCTGGATGTAGCTGGTCGAGGCCTTGCGGTCGCGGGTGACCACGGCCACGGCGTGGTCGTAGAGGTCGTTGGCCCCGCCCTCGCCCGCGAAGGCGCCCTCGATGGCCTCTTCCTGCTCCTCGTCGCCGCCGGCGGTGACTTCGTCGAGATAGTTGGGGATGCCCTGGTCGCGCAGGAACTTGGCCACGGCCTCGACCTCGCCGTCGCTGACGAACGGGCCGTGCAGGCGGGTGATGCGGCCGCCACCGGCCATGTAGAGCATGTCGCCCTGGCCCAGCAGCTGCTCGGCGCCCTGCTCGCCCAGGATGGTGCGGGCGTCGATCTTGCTGGTGACCTGGAAGCTGATCCGGGTCGGGAAGTTGGCCTTGATGGTGCCGGTGATGACGTCGACCGACGGGCGCTGGGTGGCCATGATCAGGTGGATGCCGGCGGCGCGGGCCATCTGGGCCAGGCGCTGGACGGCGCCTTCGATGTCCTTGCCGGCCACCATCATCAGGTCGGCCACCTCGTCGATGACCACCACCAGATAGGGCATGGGCTCGGGGCGGATCTTCTCGGTCTCGTAGATCGGGCGGCCGGCGTCGTCGAAGCCGGTCTGGACGGTCCGCTCGAAGTGCTCGCCCTTCTCCAGGGCCTCGTTGGCCTTCTCGTTGAAGCCGCCGATGTTGCGCACGCCGATCTTGGACATGCGGCGATAGCGGTCCTCCATCTCGCGGACGGTCCACTTCAGCGCCACCACGGCCTTCTTCGGATCGGTCACGACCGGGGCCAGCAGGTGCGGGATGCCGTCATAGACGCTGAGTTCCAGCATCTTCGGGTCGATCATGATGAAGCGGCACTTCTCGGGCGGCAGCTTGTACAGGATCGACAGGATCATGGCGTTGACGCCGACCGACTTGCCGGAACCGGTGGTGCCGGCGATCAGCAGGTGGGGCATCTTGGCCAGGTCGGCGATGTAGGTGTCGCCGCCGATGGTCTCGCCCAGGGCCATGGGCAGGTTGTGGCTGGCGCGCTCGTAGTCGGCGCTGCTGAGCAGGTCGCGCAGATAGACGGTCTCGCGGCGCTGGTTGGGCATCTCGATGCCGATGGCGTTGCGGCCCTGGGCCACGGCCACGCGGCACGAGATCACGCTCATCGAGCGGGCGATGTCGTCGGCCAGGGCCACGACGCGGGCGGTCTTGGTGCCGGCGGCCGGCACCAGCTCGTACATGGTCACGACGGGGCCGGGGCGGATCTGGTCGATCTGGCCGCGCACGCCGAACTCGGCCAGCACGCTTTCCAGCAGGCGGGCGTTCTGGCGCAGGGCCTCCTCGTCGAACTCGGCCGAGCGCGGCTTGGGCTTGGCCAGCATGGCCAGCTCGGGCAGCTGGAAGCCCTCGGCCTCGAAGTCGAAGGCCTTCTGCTGTTCGCGCTGCTCGCGGTTGTTGGACTTGGCGGGCGTCTTGGGCTGGGCGATGGCCAGGGGCCGCGGCTCGAAGCTGGGCTCGAAGTCGTCGTCGTCCTCCACCGGCGGCGGGGCGGCCTTGGCGGCCTTGCGCGGCGCCACGGCGGCGGCGGCCGCCTGGGGTTCGACCTCGATCACCGGGGCCGGAGCCTTGCGCGGCGCGCGCGGACGGGCGGCGGGTTCGGGGGCGGCGACGGGCTGCGGCGCGGGCGCGCGCTCGCGCGGCTGCATCAGGCCGTGGACCATGTCGCCGATCGCCTCGGGATCGATGCGGCGCACGCCGATGGCGTAGCCCAGGGCCACGGCCGCGCCGATCGCCAGCAGCAGGGCGGCGATCAGGTGGGCGCCGGGCAGGCGGGCGAAACCCAGGAGGCCGGCCAGCAGGTTCAGCACGCCGTCGCCCCAGAACCCGCCCAGACCCTTGGCCAGCGGCCAGGCGACCGGCTTGGGCGGCGCGGCCAGCAGGCCGGCCAGGGCCAGCAGACCCAGGCCGCCGACGGCGGCGCGGACCCGCAGGTCGCGGCGGTGGGCGGCCGGGTCGGGCTGGGTGACGCGCGACATGCCGAACACCAGCATCAGGGCGGCGGCCATCCAGCCGGCCAGGCCCATCGACTGCATGACCACGTCGGCCAGGGCCGCGCCGGCTCCGCCGAGCGCGTTGGTGGCGGGCTGGCCGGTGGCGGCGTTCAGGCTGGGATCGGCGGCGTTGTAGGTGGCGACCGACAGCAAGAGGCCCGCGCCGACCACGCAGATCACCCCGCCCCGGAACCGCGCCGACCACGGCTGGGCCCAGCCGTACCGCACCGCGTCCCAGACCAGTTCAACGCTCGATCGCCGCGCCGCTCGCGCCATCAGAAGTCACCTTGCACTCGTAGACTCCCCTGTTTTGCCGCAAGAGGGTTAAGGCGTATTTACGATGATCGGGTTTGCCTGTGGTTTGAGGTCGCGTCGGAGGGTGACGAACTTGGCGAGGATACTGGCGTCGATCTTCGGGAGCCTGGGCCTCGTGGCCTTCATGATCCCGGCCGTCCTGCAGTTCACGGCGGCGGTGGGCCATGCCGATCCGGCTACCGGCCGCCTCTACGGTCTGCCCCTTAAGGGCACGACCTTCTATTTCACGCACCTGAACGCCCTGCTGTACCGTCACGCGAGCCATGTGGCCCCGGTGCTGGTCCTGCTGTTCGCGCTTTGCGTCCTTCTCCAGATGCGGGAAGACCGCCGCGGCGTCGACGTCGGCTAACAGGTCTCGGAATAGAACAAAAAGAGAACATACGTCCGGACTCGTCGTGGGCGGGAGTCATCCTGGCGCGTAACCCGCCGCTGTTGGCGGGTCAGTTGGACGCTTGGTCATGGACAAGGAGCTTTTGAGTCAGTTGCCGATCATCCTGTCGGCGGTCGCGGGCGTGTTCACCGCCTTGGCGACCTTGGTGTGGGCGTTCCGGCGGCGGCCTTGATCGTCGCCGGAACCGCGTCCTCAGGCCGTGCCCAGATAGTCCTTCTTGCCGATCTCGACGCCGTTCTTGCGCAGGATCGCGTAGGCGGTGGTCAGGTGGAAGAAGAAGTTCGGCTGGGCCTGGGTCTGCAGATAGGCCAAGCCCTTGACCACGCTGGTCTCGCCGCGCCGCGTCAGGGTGATGTCGCGATCCTCGGCGCCGTCGAACGCCGCCGGGTCCAGGCCCTCGACATAGGCGATCGCGCGATCGACCCGGGCGATCAGGTCGCCGAAGCCGGTCTCGACGTCGTCCCAGGCGGGAACCTCCTGGCCGGCCAGGCGCGCGGCGCAGCCCTTGGCGAAGTCGGTGGCGATCTGCACCTGGCGCAGCAGCGGGAACATGTCGGGGAACAGCCGCGCCTTCAGCAGGGCGTCGGGGTCCAGCTTGCGGGTCTCGACATGGGCGGCGGCCTTGGCCAGCACGCCCTTGAGGCCCTTCAGCCCCTGGACGAAGACGGGAACGCTGGCCTGGTGGATGGTGATCGACATGGAAGCTCCGGGGGATGAGGCCGGGCCGGTCTAGCCTGCGTCGCGGAAGCGGCAAAGCGGGACCGGACGGAACGGGCCCGCCGCATCGGGGTTTCTCAGGGGTTCAATTCACTCCCCTCAGGAGCCTTCCCATGAAAGTCAGCGACGCCATGACCAGCCAGGTCAGCACCGCCGCCCCCACCGACAGCGTGCGCAAGGTCGCCCAGGTGATGGCCCACGTCGAAACCGGCGCCGTGCCGATCGTCGAAGGCGGCAAGGTCGTCGGCCTGGTCACCGACCGCGACATCGTCCTGCGCGTGGTCGCCGAGGGCCGCAGTTTCGACAGCCCCATCTCCGAGGCGATGAGCGAGGGCGAGGTCCAGAGCGTCAAGGAGGACGACGTCCTGGCCGACGCCACCGCCAAGATGGCCAACCACCAGATCCGCCGCCTGGTCGTGCTCAACGAGGCCGGCAACCTGGCCGGCATCCTGTCGCTGGGCGACGTGGCCAAGGACTACGGCGCCAAGCAGGTGGGCCGGACGCTGGAGGAGATCTCGCAGGAAGGCGGCGAGACCTCGGCGGCCCACTAGGGTCGCTTCAAGGCCCGGGCCAGCGGGGTGATCTTCGACCACTCGAAGGGGATCACCACCGGGCCGTCGCCCACCGGCGCGCCGTCGAGCGCCTTTTCCGGCGCCACCATCATGTCGGCCACGGCCAGCATCGCCTTTTGCGCGGCGGGCGTCGGATCGCCGCTCGCGACGCATTGGGTCAGCCGCCTTTCGGCCGAGACCCGGCACTGGAGCAGGCTGACGCCGGCCGTCATGTCGACGCCGTCCAGGGCCGGCAGGGTCAGGGCCAGCCAGGGCTGCTGCTTCCACTCCAGTGCGTGCAACGCACAGAACTGGTCCGGCTTTTCAGCGGTCGGGCACGGGACGGCGTTGCGGGTCTTCGGCGCGACGCCGAGGGTCAGCACCATGGCGTTGCTGCCGGCGAGGAAACTGCTGGACGGCGGCCGCCTGTTCTGGTCGGCGAAGATGATCGGCACGATGGCCCGGTTGCGGGTCGGATCGGTGACATCGACCGTCTTCGGATCGACGCGGAAAATGCGGCCCAGCTTCAGGGCGGCTTCCCCGAATGCGTAGCCGGTCGGGAATTCGTCGACCACGCGGCAGTGGTCCAGCAAACCCTTGGCCGTCACGTCGCAATCGATGATCCCGCGGCCGACGACGGAGTCGCGCGCGGCGTTCTCCGGATAGTATTTGGCCATATCCCGGCCGGTCGGCTTGTGCAGCCAGTCCGACCCCATGGGCCAGTTGGCTCGAGGATCGGCATGAGCCTGGCCCGACGCGAGCGCGGCGACCGCCGCGACGATGAAGATGGTGCTGCGCGCCATGGAAACCCCCGAAGCGGCGAAACTGTACGGCTTCGACAGGGAAGACAATCCTGGGTCGTTCGGGTTCGCGGCCCGTTGCACGAAAAAGGGCAGCCCCGTCGGAGCCGCCCTTTCCGTATCTCGAAGGCTTGGAAAGCCTACTTCAGCGAGCTGTCGATGCCCTTGCAGGCTTCCATCAGGCCCTGGACCGAAGCGACCGAGGCGGCGAACATCGCCTTCTCGGCGTCGTTGGTTTCGAACTCGACGATCTTCTCGGCGCCGCCGGCGCCGATGACCACCGGCACGCCCACGTATAGGTCCTTCAGGCCGTATTGGCCGGTCAGGTAGGTGGCGCAGGGCAGGACGCGCTTCTTGTCCTTCAGGTAGCTGGTGGCCATGGCGATGGCCGATTCAGCCGGGGCGTAGAAGGCCGAGCCGGTCTTGAGCAGGGCGACGATCTCGCCGCCGCCCTTGCGGGTGCGCTCGACGATGGCGTCCAGCTTCTCCTGGGTCAGCCAGCCTTGCTTGACCAGCTCGGGCAACGGCAGGCCTCCGACCGTCGAGTGACGGACCATCGGCACCATGTCGTCGCCGTGGCCGCCCAGGGTCCAGGCGTGGATGTCTTCCACCGACACGCCGGTGGCTTCGGACAGGAAGTAGGCGAAGCGGGCCGAGTCCAGGACGCCGGCCATGCCGATGACCTTTTCCTTCGGCAGGCCCGAGAACTGCTGCAGGGCCCAGACCATCGCGTCCAGCGGGTTGGTGATGCAGATGACGAAGGCGTTCGGGGCGTGGGCCTTGATGCCTTCGCCGACGGCCTTCATGACCTTCAGGTTGATGCCCAGCAGGTCGTCGCGGCTCATGCCCGGCTTGCGCGGCACGCCGGCGGTGACGATGCAGACGTCGGCGCCGGCGATGTCGGCGTACTCGTTGGCGCCCTTCAGGGCCACGTCCTTGCCGAACACGGCCGAGGCTTCGGCGATGTCGAGCGCCTTGCCCTGGGGCGTGCCCTCGGCGATGTCGAACAGGATCACGTCGCCCAGCTCTTCACGAGCGGCGATGTGGGCCAGGGTGCCGCCGATCATGCCGGCGCCGATAAGGGCGATCTTCGCGCGAGCCATGGGGTCTCCATCAGGCTTGTTGGACAAGAAATGTCGCGGCGGGGTCTACGCCCGCAAAGGCTCGGCCTCAAGCCCTCTTTGAAGCCCTCTTTCCCCTTTCGCTGCGGTGCGGCAAAACGGCATGAACAACGATAAGGAGGCTTGGCCGTGAGCAAGACCGATCCGGGACGGTTTTTCGAGGATTTCAGGCTCGGCCAGGTGATCGTCCACGCCACCCCGCGCACGGTCACGGCCGGCGACGTGGCGCTGTACACGGCGCTATACGGGCCGCGTTTCCCGCTGTTCTCGTCCGACGTCTTCGCGCGCGACTGCGGGCTGGAGACCGCCCCGGTCGACCCGCTGGTCGCCTTCCACGTGGTGTTCGGCAAGACCGTACCCGACATCAGCCTGAACGCCGTGGCCAACCTCGGCTACGCCGAGGGCCGATTCCTGGCCCCGGTGCATCCGGGCGACACCCTGTCGGCGAGGTCCGAGGTGATCGGGCTGAAGGAGAACTCCAACGGCAAGACCGGCGTGGTCTATGTGCGCACCACCGGGACCAACCAGCGCGGGGTGGCGGTGCTCAGCTATGTACGCTGGGTGATGGTGAAGAAGCGCGATCCCGCCGCGGTGGTCGAGGGGCAGTCGGTCCCGGACCTGGCCGCCGCCGTGGCCGCCGCCGATCTGACGCCGCCCCCGGGGCTGGACTTCAAGCGCTACGACTTTGCCCACGCCGGCGCCCCGCACGCCTTCGAGGACTACGAAATCGGCGAGAAGATCGACCATGTCGACGGCATGGCCGTCGAAGAGGCCGAGGCCCAGATGGCCACGCGGCTATGGCAGAACACCGCCAAGGTCCACTTCAACCAATTCGAACGGGCCAAGGACCCTTCGGGCCGGCGGCTAGTCTATGGCGGGGTGGTGATCTCCACCGCCAAGGCCCTGTCGTTCAACGGCTTGCAGAACGCCGGACTGATCCTGGCCATCAACGGCGGGCGGCACGTCAGCCCCTATTTCGCGGGCGGCACGGTGTTCGCCTGGTCGCAGGTGCTGGACAAGGCCGACCTGGGTCCCGGCGTCGGCGCCCTGCGCCTGCGGCTGGTGGCGACCGTGGACCGGCCGTGCGGCGACTTCCCGGACAAGGACGAGGCCGGGGCCTACGCCTCGGGCGTGATCCTGGACTTCGACCATTGGGCGGCGGTCCCGAAGCGTCATGGCTGAGTTCGTCCTCGATCCGGCCTTCGTCGCCACCGCCGCCGAGCTGGGCGACCTGCCCCTGTGCCACGCCCGCCTGCAGCTGGACGCCCGCTATCCGTGGGTGGTGCTGATCCCGCGCCTCGCCGGCGCGCGCGAGCTGGAGGACCTGTCGGTCGCGGCCCGCGCGCGGCTGATCGAGGAGACCGTGCTGGCCGGGGCGGCGGTCCGCGCCGTGGGCGAGGTGCTGGGCCTGGCGGTCGACAAGCTGAACGTCGGCGCCCTGGGCAACGTCACGCCCCAGCTGCACGTCCACGTCCTGGGCCGCCGGGTCGGCGATCCCGCCTGGCCGGGACCGGTGTGGGGGCATTCGCCCGCCCAAGCCTACGAGGCTGCTGTGATGACACGGGCCCTGGCGGCGGCGCGGGAAGCGCTGGGCCTGTAGAGCCAGCGCACATCGCCTCCGTCATCCCGGGCGCAAGGTCCGGGATGACGGAGGAAGGCGGAGCTTCGCGGACGGGCTCTTCGATCAGAGCGACAGCCCGCCGTCGGCGGTCAGGCTGGCGCCGGTGACGAAGCCGGCCTCCTCGCGGACCAGATAGGCGACCAGGCCGGCGATCTCGCGGGGCTCGCCCATCCGCGCCAGCGGGATCAGCGGCCGGACCATCTCGACATAGTCCGAGGTCATGTCGGTCAGGGTGGGGCCGGGCTGGATGTTGTTGACCGTGATGGCGCGCGGGGCCAGGTCGATGGCCGCGCCCTTGACCAGGGCCGCCACGGCCGCCTTGGTCATGGCGTAGGTGCTGCTGCCCGAAAACCCGATGCGGACCGCGACGTTGCTGCCGATGGTGACGATCCGGCCGCCGTCGGAAAGGTGCGGCGCGGCGTGGTGCAGGGCGGCGAACACCCCGCGGATGTTGATCGCCACCATGCGGTCGAAGTCCTCCAATCGGACCTCGTCGATCCTGCCGCGCTGCAGGATCCCGGCGTTGACCACCAGGATGTCCAGCCGACCGAAGCGGGCCAGGGTCTGGTCGACGGCCGCCTTGATCTGGTCGGCGTCGGCGCTGTCGGCCCGGACCGCCAGAGCCGTCCCGCCCCTGGCCTCGATCGCCGCCCGCAGGGTCTCGGCGTTCTCCGGCGAGCTGGCGTAGGTGAAAGCCACCTGGGCCCCGTCGGCCGCCAGGCGCTCGACGATCGCCGCGCCGATGCCGCGCGAGCCGCCCAGCACGAGGGCGACCTTGCCCTGTTGTTCTCGTTCCATCGGATGTCTCTTTCTTGACTGATCGGTCCGTAACGGCGCGGCCTTAGGGCATTATGGATCGTTCAGTCAAGAATATTCTGGACAGATCGGTCAAATATGCTAGGAAGGCGCATGGCCAGACCGATGGAATTCGATCGCGACGAGGCGCTGGCCTCGGCGATCAAGGTGTTCTCCAGCCACGGCTACGAGGGCTCGTCGACCGCGACCCTGCTGGAGCAGATGGGTATCGCCCGCCAGAGCCTGTACGGCGCGTTCGGCGACAAGCGCCGCCTGTTCCTGGAGGCGCTGAAGCGCCACAACGCCGAGAGCCTGGCCGAAATCGTCGCGCCGCTGGACGCCGACCTGCCGTGCCTGGAAGCGATCGAGGCGTCGCTGCTGGCCTTCGCCCGTCCGGGGGCCGATCCGCAGAAGGGCTGCCTGGGCGTCGGCTCGGTGGCCGAGTTCGGCCGCGCCGATCCGGACATCAACGCCATCAACGACGCCAGCGGCCAGGCCCTGCGCGCGGCCCTGGCGCGGCGCCTCCGGGCGGGCGTCGCGGCGGGCGAGGTGGCGGCCGATATCGATCCCGACCAGGCCGCGGCCTTCCTGCTGACCGTGCGGTCGGGCCTGAAGATCGCCGCGCGCGGCAACGCCGACCGCGAGGATCTGCGGGCGATGGTCGCGATGGCCTTGCGCGGCCTGCGCCCGGCCTAGCGCTTCTTCTTCTTGGTCGAGCTCTTCGAGGTCGCCTTGCCCTTGGCCGAGCCCTTGCCCTTCGAGGCGACGGCCTTGCCCTTCGCGCCCTTCTTGCCTTTGGCGGTGGTCGCCTTGCCCTTGCCGGCCTTCTTGGCGGCGGCCGCGCACTTGGCCTTGGCCGCCTTCAGGGCCTTGCCCTTCTTGCCCTTGGTCGGACAGGCGGCGGCCTTGGCCGGCGCTTCGGCCGCGACGCGGGGCGCGGCGGGACGCGGGGAGCCCCAGATCACCGGGCCCCGGCCGGTGGGGACGTAGCCGGGCGGCAGGGTGGCCTGGGCCACGCGACGGGCGGTGACCAGGGTCTCGGCCCCGTTCTCGTTGAGCTTGCCGCTCCACGACCCGTCGCCGCGCGGCGTCAGGTCCAGGGTGGCCAGCTGGCCGGGGCGCGGCGAGAACCGGGCCAGGAAGCCGCCGTACGAGCGGTCGACGAAGTCGATCAGGCCGGTGGAGCCCACCGTCCCGGGCCGGCGCACGTCGCGCCAGGCGCCTTCCAGCCCGTCATAGCCGCCGACCTTGTCGACCAGCTGCAGCCGGTAGAGGGCCGCGCCGTCCGGCCCCTCGATCGACCAGCCGCCGTCCAGCGGACCCTGCAGGCCCTGGGCGGCCAGGATCGAGCCCTTGACCCGCAGGTCGTAGGCCTCGGCCATCGGCACGTAGCCGCCCTGCGGAATGGCGTGGTTGGGATCGATCTCGTCGGGATCGCGCCCGGGGATCGGCAGGATGGTCGGCTTGTGCGGCGGGGCCGGCGCCTGGGGCGCGGCGTCCTCCTCGTCGGTGGTCTGGGGACCGCTCTGGGCGATCAGGTCGGCCAGGGGATCGACGGCCTGGTCGGCCGAGACCGGCGCGTCGGCGGCCGGCGGGGCGGGCACGAGCGGCGTGGCGTTCGGATCGGCTTGGACAGCCGCGGCCTGGACCGGCGCGGCCGGGGCGGGCGCCTCCTGAGCCAGGACAGGAGCGGCGGAGAAGGCCAGCAGGGAGATCAGGAGCGCGCGCATCAGGCTTCCGGTCTAGGCGGCCGAGCGTTCGGCGATGGCGGCGGCCACCGCCACCAGCCGTTCGGCCTGGACCAGGTGCAGGCGCTCGGCCATCCGGCCCTCGACGCGCAGGGCGCCCTTGCCGGCGTTCTCGGGCGCGGCGAAGGCGGCGATCACCGCCCGGCTCCAGGCGATCTCGTCGGCGGTGGGCGAGAAGACCCGGTTGCAGATCTCCAGGTGCTTGGGGTGAATCAGGGTCTTGCCGTCGAAACCGAAATCCACCGCCTGGCCGCAGACCGCCTCCAGGGCGGGAAGGTCCTCGATGTCGTTGTGCACCCCGTCCAGGACGGCCAGGCCGTGGGCCCGGGCGGCGGCCACCGACAGCGACAGGATCGGCAGGAAGGCCTCGCGGCCCGGCGTCTGGCGGGCCCGCATCTCCTTGGCCAGGTCGTTGACCCCCATCACCCAGCCGGTCAGGCGGGTGGTCTTGGACGCCGCGGCGATCTCCCACAGGTGGAAGGCGGCCTTGCAGGTCTCGATCATGGTCCAGAGCCGGGTGTGGGCCGGGGCTGCGTGCAGGGCGGCCTGGTAGGCGTAGACGTCGGCCGCGTCGTTGACCTTGGGGACCAGCACCGCGTCCGGCCCGGCCTCGGCGACGGCCTTCAGGTCGGCCTCGCCCCACGGGGTGTCCAGGCCGTTGGTGCGGACGACGATCTCGCGCGGGCCGAAGCCGCCGGCCTTGACCGCGGCGACGGCGGCCTCGCGGGCGGCGTCCTTCATGTCCGGGGCGACGGCGTCCTCCAGGTCCAGGATGATCACGTCGGCGTCCAGCGTGCGCGCCTTCTCCACCGCCTTGGCGTTGGAGGCGGGCATGTAGAGGGCGCTGCGGCGCGGCCGGGCGAGATCGGACATGAGGCTCCCTTAGTCTCGTTCCTCCCTCTTAAGCATCTGAACGCCGCCGCCGGAAGTCGTCACACGTCTTAACAGCGGAACGGTGTCCAGATTCCCCAGAACGGGGTTAAGCTCGCGCCATGACCACGCGCTACGACGACAACGCCAAGAACGTGCTGGGCCAGGAGCTCCAGCCCTGCTCGCTGAACCCGGTGACGGGCTTCTACCGCAACGGCTGCTGCGAGACCGGGCCGCACGACCTGGGCCTGCACACGGTGTGCGCGGTGATGACCGAGGAGTTCCTGGCCTTCTCGGCGGCCACCGGCAACGACCTGTCGACCCCGCGCCCGGAATACGCCTTCCGGGGCCTGGTCCCCGGCGACCGCTGGTGCCTGTGCGCCGGCCGCTGGAAGGAGGCCCTGGACGCCGGCGTCGCCCCGCAAGTGGTGCTGGAGGCGACGCACGAGGAGATGCTGGCGGTGGTCCCGCTGGGCGTGCTGAAGGATCACGCGGTGGCGTAGGGCCGGGGACATGCGCTTGCGCGTGTCCCCAAGTCTGGCTCGGCGCCCGTGAAGCGGCTGGGGACACGCACACGTGCATGTCCCCGGTCGAAGGGTCATTCCAGCGGCTTCAATTCCCCCAGCATCGTCGGGATCAGCTCCGACACGGTCGGGTGGATGTGCACCGCGCGCTGGATCACCGTGTAGGGGGCCTTGGCGTACATCAGGTCGACCATGCCGTGGATCGCCTCGTCGCCGTTCAGGCCCAGGATCGCCGCGCCGAGGACCTGCTTGGTCTCGGCGTCGACCACCACCTTCATGAACCCTAGCGTCTCGCCCTTCTCGACCGCCCGGCCGACCCGGGTCATCGGGCGTTGGCCCACCAGCAGCGGCCGGCCCGTGGCGCGGGCCTCGGCCTCGGTCAGGCCCACCCGACCCAGGGGCGGGTCGATGAACAGGCCGTAGCAGGTGATGCGGTCGGTCACCTTCCTCGGATCCTTGTCCAGCAGGTTGGCGGCGATGATCTCGAAGTCGTTGTAGGCGGTGTGGGTGAAGGCGCCCTTGCCGTTGCAGTCGCCCATGGCCCAGACGCCGGGATTGGTCGTCTTCAGCTGGTCGTCGACCACCACGTAGCCGCGCTTGTCCAGCTCGACCCCGGCCTTCTCCAGGCCGAGGTCGTCGGTGTTGGGCTTGCGGCCGATGGCCAGCAGAACGTGCGAGCCGATGACCTGCGGCGCGCCCTCCTCGCAAGTGACATGGACGCAGACGCCCTCGGGACAGGGCGCGAAGCTGATGCACTCCGACTTCAGGCGCATGTTCACGCCCTCGGCCTCGAGGATCTCGCGCACGGCGTCGGAAATCTCCGGGTCCTCGCGGCCGATCAGGCGCGGGCCCATCTCGACCACCGTCACATCGGCGCCGAAGCGCCGGTACATCTGGGCGAACTCCAGGCCGATATAGCTGCCGCCGACGATCACCAGGTGTTTCGGCAGGGCCTCGACCTCCATCATCCCGACATTGGTCAGGTAGCTGATGTCGTCCAGGCCAGGCATGGGCGGAGCGTTGGCCCGGCCGCCGACATTGAGGAAGATCTTCGGCGCGGTCAGCAGCTCGTCGCCCACGCGGACGGTGTCGGGGCCTTCGAAGCGGGCGTGGCCCCGGAAGACCGTGCAGCCCTTCATGCCGCCCAGCCACTTTTCCAGATTGCCCCGAGCGTTGAGGGTGACGGTCCGGGCGCGGTCGTGGACCCGCTTCATGTCGACGCCGACCTCGCCGCCGCCCAGCGTCACCCCGTACTCGGCCGATCGCCGGGCCAGGTGGGCGGCGTAGGCGCTGGCCACCAGCGTCTTGGTCGGCATGCAGCCGGTGTTGACGCAGGTGCCGCCGACGTCCTTGCGCTCGACCAGGGCGACGGTCCAGCCGGCGTCGGTCAGCCGCCCGGCCAGGGACGGTCCGGCCTGGCCGGCGCCGATGATGATGGCGTCGAACGCCTGGGCGGTGTCGGAGGCCATGACGTGATCCTACTTGGTGGCCAGGACGATCAGGGCCGCGCCGCCGACGGCGACCACGTCCTCGATCAGGGCGGCGGGCAGGTCCTTGCCGAAGGCCTTGGCCAGGCGGGCGCGGACGTCGGCCCCGCCCAGGGTGCCGATCACCGCCCCGACGGCTCCGGCGATCGCGCCGCCGATCCAGGCCCCGCCCAGCATCCCGATGGCGGCGCCGCAGAAGGCTCCGCTGGCGATGCGCGTGCCGAACTGCACCGGGACCTTGCGGCTGGGGGTCTTGGGCAGCTGGTCGCCGACCAGCTCCAGCACGGCCAGGGCGGTGAACACCCAGGTGGCGATGGAGCCCCCCAACCACGCCAAAGGCGTGCCTTGAAGCGGTATCAGGCCCAGATGCGCGCCCCAGGCGACGGCGGCGGGAGCGGTCAGGGCCCGAAGGCCGGCCACCACCCCGATCAGCAGGGCGAACAGGTAGAGCGACATGCGTATCTCCGGTTGCGGCGAGCGTCGCCTTGATCTGGCGCGCCGCCTGATCAAACCGCAAGGCCGAACGCTGTTCTTGGACGTTTAAGCTCCGCCTGGGCCCAGGCTTCAGCTCAGCGGGAACTCGGCCTCCAGGCGATAGACCGAACCGTGCTTGGTCTGCCAGCTGGAATAGAGGCCGAAGCGGTCCACCCGGAACGGCGGCGAGCGCAGCAGGTTGTGGCCCTGGATCCAGGCGGCGACCTCGGGGACCGGCGGGCGCTTCAGATAGGCCAGGGTGACGTGCGGGCGGTAGGCGCGGGTCTCGGGCTTCAAGCCCACGCGGCGGGCGGCGGCCTCGTTGGCGTGCTGCAGGCGGGCCAGTTTCGGACTGTCCTCGACCCCGGCCCAGACGGCGTGGATGTCGTCGCCCTCGCCGAAATGGCCGGCCCCGGCCATCCGCAGGTCGAAGGCCGGGACCTGGATCTTGGCCAGTTCCTCGGTCAGGTCGGCCGCGTCGGGCTCGGGCACGTCGCCGACGAAGCGCAGGGTGATGTGGAAGGCCTCGACCGGCCGCCAGTGGGCGCCGTCGATGCCGTACTGGCGCGGGACCAGGTCTTCGGCGAGGTCACGCGGGATGGCGATGGCGGTGAACAGGCGGATCATGGGGCGAACTTAGCGGACGGCCCTCGGTGGACAAGGGCGGGCGGCGACCGCGTCCGACGGTTGCGGGACCGCCCCGGCGCTGCTAGCTCCGATCCCAGGGGTTTGGGGGCATGAACATGAAACGACTGTCGTGGGGCGCGGTGTTTTTCGCGTCGGCCTTGGGTCTCGGCGCGGCCGCGGCCAATGCAGCGCCGGCCAAGATCATCACGCGTCCCGATTGGGCGGTGAAGCCGACCGGCGACGACATGGAGCGCTTCTATCCCGCCAAGGCCAAGGCGGAGAACGTCTCGGGGCGGGCGACGATCGCCTGCGAGATCACCGCCGAGGGCGCCCTGGTCGACTGCAAGGCCAAGAACGAGAGCCCCAAGGGCTACGGCTTCGGCGAGGCGGCGGTGTCGCTGGGCGGGATTTTCCAGATGAAGCCCAAGACGGTCAACGGTGAGCCGGTGGGCGGCGGCACGATCACCATCCCGGTCGTCTTCCTGGCCCCGCCGGAGCAGCCGGGAATAGGCGACATGGCCATGGTCCTGACGCGCATCGGGACCCAGCCGGCGGTCGTGGCGCCGTCCGTCGAGGCGGCCGACACGCCGAAGGCGCCGGTCATTCCTTGTCCCGATGGGACGGGAATGTGCCAGGGCCACTTCTTCATGTGGCTCCAGAAGCCGACGGCGAAGCAGAACAAACGTCTGGTGGCGGCCGCCCAGCGATCCGAGGGCACGACCTTCGCCCAATGCACCGTCACCACCGAAGGCCTGCTGGACGGCTGCCAGTTCGGCGGAGACGACTACACGCCGGCCACCGAGAAGGCGATGCGCGACGCCATGGGCTTGCTCAAGGCGCCCTTCAAGACCGCCGACGGTCTGGCGACGGCCTCCACGACGGTCGTCATCATGTTCCCGTGGGACTGGCTGACCGGCAAGAAGACGGAAGACACCCCTTAGGCCGCCCTACGGACAGGGGTTCGGCTGCAGGGCGTGCAACGCGTTGACGGCCTTCTCCATCTCCTCGGTCCAGGTCAGGTCGAAGGCGGCGATGTCGGTCTTCAGCTGGTCCATCGAGGTGGCGCCGATGATGGTGGCGGTCACGAACTCGCGGGTGTCGCAGAACTTCAGCGCCAGCTGGGCCGGGTCGAGGCCGAAATGGGCGGCCAGGTCGACATAGCCGCGGATCGCCGGCTCGGCGCCAGGGCCCTCGTAGCGCTGCATGCGGTTGTAGAGCGCCTTGCGCGAGCCCTCGGGCAGCTTGCCGTCCAGGTACTTGCCGGTCAGCTGGCCCTGGGCCAGGGGCGAATAGGCCAGCAGGCCCACCTGTTCGCGCATGGCGATCTCGGCCAGGCCGTACTCGAAGGTGCGGTTGGCCAGGTGATAGGCGTTCTGGATCGAGGCGATGCGCGGCAGGCCCTTGGTTTCGGCCTCGGCCAGGAAGCGCATCACGCCCCAGGGGAACTCGTTGGAGACGCCGATCGACCGGATCGTCCCCTTCTTCACGTGGGCGTCCAGGGCTTCGAGGATGTCGCCGAACGCCTCGAAGTCCTGTTCGTAGTCCTTGAAGGTCTGGCCGCCGAACACCCGCACCGGCCGGTCGGGCCAGTGCAGCTGGTAGAGGTCCAGATAGTCGGTCTGCAGGCGCTTGAGCGACTGCTCGACCGCGTAGTCGATCTGGGCCTTGGTCTGGCGGGTGGGACCGCCGTCGGGGCGCATCCACGACAGTCCGCCGAACGCCGCGCCCCGGCCGGCCACCTTGGAGGCCAGGACGATCTCGCCGCGCTTGCCGGTCTTCTTCAGCCACGAGCCGATGTAGCGCTCGGTGTTGCCCTGGGTCTCGGGATTGGGCGGGCTGGAATACATCTCGGCGGTGTCCCAGAAGGTCACGCCCTGGCCCAGGGCGTAGTCCATCTGTTCATGGGCCTCCGCCTCGCTGTTCTGCGAGCCCCAGGTCATGGTGCCCAGGCAGCAGCGCGAGACCTGGATGCCGGTCCGGCCGAGTTCCACGTAATCCATGTGATCCCCATCGATAGATGCGCGGGACCTGAATAGAGGCTGTCGCCCGCCGCAGAAAGCGCAACATCTTGCATGATCCTGGCGCGGCCCCGATATTCGGGGAGCGTCCAAGCACGGGCGCGATGCTTTTTGCGAAGGGCTTTACCCCGATGAGCGACTTCAACCGCGGCTACGCGCGCTCGATCCCCGCGGATCGCGCCGACATGTCGGTTGACGCCGGCCTGCGTAGTTTCATGCTCGGCGTCTACAACAAGGTGGCGTTGGGTCTTCTGCTGTCCGCCGCCCTGGCCTTCCTGACCACCGCCTACGCGCCGGTGGCCAACCTGCTGTACGTCCTGACCCCGGACGGCCGCCTGGCCGGCTTCACGGTGCTGGGCATGGTGCTGCGGTTCGCGCCGCTGGCCATGATCCTGGTGTCGATCTTCGCCATGCGCAATCCGACCGCCCGCTCGTCCGGCGCGCTCTACTGGGCGCTGGTGGCCTCGATCGGCGCGGGCCTGGGCCTGTGGCTGCTGGTCTATCAGGTCCAGTCGGTGTTCACGACGTTCCTGGTCACCGCCATCGCCTTCGGCGGCCTCAGCCTGTTCGGCTACACCACCAAGAAGGACCTGACCGGCTTCGGCAGCTTCCTGCTGATCGGCCTGATCGGCCTGGTCCTGGCCTCGCTGGCCCAGGTGTTCCTGCAGCTGCCGGGCCTGAGCTTCATCATCAGCATCGTCGGCGTGTTCGTCTTCGCGGGCCTGATCGCCTACGACACCCAGAACCTGAAGATGACCTACTACCAGCTGGGCGGCGACCGCCAGTCGATGGCCGTGGCCACCAACTACGGCGCGCTGCGGCTCTATCTGAACTTCATCAACCTGTTCCAATTCCTGCTCAGCATCTTCGGCAGCCGCCGATAATCGCGGGCCCAGGACCGACGACCGGCCCCGGCGGGAAACCGCCGGGGCTTTTTTCTTGCCTAGAGCCGGTGGCGCAGCCGCTTCAGGCGGAAGGCCAGGATCACGATCAGCACGCCCAGGGCGATGGCCCACAGGGCGATCAGCCAGGCCAGGGCCACGGCGCCGGCCCGCGGCGCCAGGATCACCCCCACGCCGAACAGCACCGAGATCGCGCCCGATCCGATCAGCGACCATTCGTTGTCGATGACCTTGCGCAGGTGGATCGCGCCGATGATCTCCAGCAGGCCGCGCGCCACGGCCGAGGCGCCGATCAGGATGATCAGCAGGACGGCGGTCAGGTGCGGCCACAGCAGGGCGGCGGCGCCCGCGACGAGGTTGGCGATCCCGAGCATCACCAGCCACCAGCGCGGGATCCAGCCGCCGCCGCGCACCGCCTCGGCCAGGGCGAACACCCCGTCGCCGAGGGCGTAGACCGCGTAGAGGATCACCAGGATCAGCAGGGTCAGATGCGGCCACAGCAGGGCCAGGGCGCCGAACAGGATCGCCGCCACGCCGCGCGCCAAGACCAGCCACCAGGTGCGCGCCAGCAGATGGGCCACGGAAAGGGGTTCGGCGATCATGCGGCGCTCCCTGTCGGGCCCGGCTTGGGCCCGGTCCCATGGAAACGCCGGATCAGCCTTGATCCGCTCACGCGCGGCGGATCAGTCGACGACCTTGAACCGGCCCTTGTCGAACATGCGCAGCACCTGGGCCAGGTCGTGGCCGCGCTTGAGGGTCAGGCCGCCCTGGCCGATCACCGCCCACTCGCCCTGCTTGCGGGCCAGGGCCGGGCGTTTCTCGATGCGGTAGAGCGGCGCCTCGGCCGCGTGGCGGAACACCGAGAACACCGCGTGGTCGCTTTGGCCGGCCATGCCGTAGTCGCGCCATTCGCCCGCCGCGACCATCCGGCCATACAGCCGCAGGAGCTGGTCGATCTCGCGACGCTCGAAGAAAACGACACCAGCGACAGGTCGGGAATCCAGGGCCATCGGACGAAGCCTAAACCCAAATCAGGCCCCTAGGCGAGCGTCGCCATGCGGGGTCTTCGGAGCGTTGCCGGCGCGCTACAGTGACGCTTGATAATTTCCGGCTCGACGTGACCGGACACGAAATGACCTTAATTTCGACCCGTCCGCGCCCGCTTGCCCCATGATCTTGAGGGTGTCGGCTGATCGGACATCCTGCGGTTCAGGATCCTGAACAGCCCCCCCAGCCCCCTCGATCGTGGGCCGGTCGGCCGACAGACTATCCCAAGATATCGCTCGAGACCCCGCGTGGCGCCCCTCTCCACGCGGGGTCTTCGCGTGTGCGTCGTGCTGGCGCTTCGACACACGTCGGACACGAACCGCCGCGAAACGACCTTGATCGCGCCCTTCCAGCGCCGACTTGCCGGGCGAAAAGGTCAGGGTCGGTCGATCGGATGCCTCGGGTCCGGACCCTGATTGCCCCCCAGCCCCCTGATCCGGGCTCCGGTCGGCCGACGGACTAGACATTCCCCTCCCCTAAGAAGCCGCGCGGTGTCCCCTCCCCGCGCGGCTTTTCTTTTTGGGGTCCTCCCCTGGGGAGGTCTCGGGGGTTACTTCTCCGCCGCTTCCTGCAGCACGCCGATCACCCGGCCGCCCTTGGCGCCCTGGACGATGATCACGGTCTTCAGCGCGTCGTCGCCGGCCGCCGGCAGGCGGTACAGTTTAGGCCGGCCCGACCAGGGGCCCAGCCGGACCAGTTCGCGCACGACGTTGCGGTGGACCAGGGTCTGGCCCCGGTTGTCGCCGCGCTTGACGGCGATGTCCTGCTCGCGCGGATCGTAGCGCACCAGCCAGACCTCGCCGCCGCCGCGCGGCGCGGGGCCCGAGCCGACCGCGACGCGACGGCCGTCGCCCAGGAATTCCATGTCCGGCGGGTTGGACGCGGCCTTGGCGGCGTCCTTGACCAGGGTCTCGACCGCCTCGGCCTTGGCGCCCGAGGCCTGCTGGCGACCGGCCACCACCACCTGCGGCGTCGGCACGTCGCGCAGCGAGAACTTGGTGGCGTAGGCGCGCTGGCGGGCCGCGAAGGCCGGCTTGGCGAAGGTGTCGGTCCAGCCCAGGTAGTCCCAGTAGTCGACCGAATAGGTCAGGGCCAGGACGCCCTTGTCGTCGGCCATGTCGGCGACGACCTGGTTGGCCTTGCCGCAGGACGAGCAACCTTGAGCAGTGAACAGCTCGACCACCACCGGCGGTTTCGCGGCGAACGCGGGCGCGGCGGAAAATCCCGAAAGGGCGGTGAGGGCGAGGAAGAGCAGGGCCTGACGCATGTGCGGGGCATTTAGGCCAAGATCGCGGCGGATGGCCGTTCACGAGGCCGTGAAGGGAGGCTTCTTTGGCCTTTCAACGCGAACCGTGGCCTGAAACCAGCGGTTGGGCGCCGTGCGTCCTTCGAGGCTCGGCTACGCCTCGCACCTCGGGATGAGGACCACAGCAAGCGGGCCTGAGCGCGCCTCGAAGGAGGCACGGCCGACCAGCCAAAGAAAAGCCGGGCCTTTCGGACCCGGCTTCGTCTTTTCGACGCTCCGAAGAGCGGTCCGTGCGGACGCTTAGTCGGCCTTGGCCAGGTTGCGCAGCACGTAGTTCAGCACGCCGCCGTTCTTGAAGTATTCAAGCTCGGTCGGGGTGTCGATGCGGCAGCGGACCGGGAAGCGGGCGATGCGGCCGTCGGTCGGGCGGTAGAGCTCGACGATCAGCTGCTTGCGCGGGGCCAGGTCTTGCAGGCCGCGGATCGAGACGATCTCCTCGCCCGTCAGTTCCAGCTTCTGCCAGCCTTCCTGGATGAACTGCAGGGGCAGCACGCCCATGCCGACCAGGTTCGAGCGGTGGATGCGCTCGAAGCTTTCGCAGATCACCGCGCGGACGCCCAGGAGCTTGGTGCCCTTGGCGGCCCAGTCACGCGACGAGCCGGTGCCGTATTCCTTGCCGCCGAAGACCACGGCCGGACGGCCTTCGTCCTGGTACTTCATGGCCGCGTCGTAGATCGACATCACTTCGCCCGAGGGGAAGTGCTTGGTCACGCCGCCTTCGATGTCCGGGGTGATCTTGTTGCGGATGCGGATGTTGGCGAACGTGCCGCGCATCATCACCTGGTGGTTGCCGCGGCGGGCGCCGTAGCCGTTGAAGTCCAGCGGATCGACGCCGTGGTCGATCAGGTACTGGCCGGCCGGGCTGGTCTTCTTGATCGAACCGGCCGGGCTGATGTGGTCGGTGGTGATCGAGTCGCCGAACACGGCCAGGACGCGGGCTTCCACGATGTCGGTGACCGGAGCGGGGGTCATCGACATGTTCGGGAAGTAGGGCGGGTTCTGGACGTAGGTCGAGTCACCTTCCCAGGCGTAGGTCTGGCCGCCGGTGATCTTGATCCCCTGCCAGTTCTTGTCGCCCTTGAAGACGTCGCCGTAGCGGCTGGCGAACATCTTTTCCGTCACCGACTTGCGCTGCAGGGCGGCGATGTCCTCGTTCGAGGGCCAGATGTCCTTCAGGTAGACGGGCTTGCCGCCCTTGCCTTCGCCCAGCGGCTCGTTGGCCAGGTCGATCTTCATCGAGCCGGCCAGGGCGTAGGCCACCACCAGCGGCGGCGAGGCCAGGTAGTTGGCGCGGACGTCCGGGTTCACGCGGCCTTCGAAGTTGCGGTTGCCCGACAGCACCGAGCAGGCCACCAGGTCGGCCTCGTTGACGGCCTTGCTGATGTTCTCGGGCAGCGGGCCCGAGTTGCCGATGCAGGTGGTGCAGCCGTAGCCGACAAGGTTGAAGCCCAGGGCGTCCAGGTGCTTGGTCAGGCCGGCCTTGGCCAGGTAGTCGGTGACCACCTGCGAGCCGGGGGCCAGCGAGGTCTTCACCCACGGCTTGACCTTCAGGCCCTTGGCGACCGCGTTCTTGGCCAGCAGGCCGGCGGCGATCAGCACCGAGGGGTTGGAGGTGTTGGTGCACGAGGTGATGGCCGCGATGACCACGTCGCCGTGGCCGACGTCGAAGTTCTCGCCTTCGACCGGCACGCGGGCGTTGGGGGCCTCGGCCTTGCCGAACTCACCGGCCAGCGATTCGGCGAACTTGGCGGCGGCTTCGGTCAGCAGCACGCGGTCCTGCGGACGCTTGGGGCCGGCCAGCGACGGCAGAACCGACGACAGGTCCAGCTCCAGGGTGTCGGTGAAGGTCGGCTCGGCGACGCCGGGCTCCCACCACAGGCCCTGCTCCTTGGCGTAGGCTTCCACCAGGGCGACGCGGGCGGCGTCGCGGCCGGTGCCCTTCAGATAGGCGATGGTCGCGGCCGAGATCGGGAAGAAGCCGCAGGTGGCGCCGTATTCCGGAGCCATGTTGGCGATGGTCGCCTGGTCTTCCAGGGTCAGGCTGGCCAGGGCGTCGCCGTAGAATTCGACGAACTTGCCGACCACGCCCTTCTTGCGCAGCATCTGGGTGACGGTCAGCACCAGGTCGGTGGCCGTCGCGCCTTCCGGCAGGGCGCCGTTCAGCTTGAAGCCGATGACTTCCGGGATCAGCATCGGGATCGGCTGGCCCAGCATGGCCGCCTCGGCCTCGATGCCGCCCACGCCCCAGCCCAGGACCGACAGGCCGTTGACCATGGTGGTGTGGCTGTCGGTGCCGACGACGGTGTCGGGATAGGCGACTTCGGCGCCGTCGACGGCCGCGGTCCAGACGGTCTGGGCCAGGTATTCCAGGTTCACCTGGTGGCAGATGCCCGTGCCCGGAGGAACAACGCGGAAGTTGTTGAAGGCCGACGAGCCCCAGCGCAGGAAGCGGTAGCGCTCGATGTTGCGCTCGTATTCCTTGGCGACGTTTTCGTCATAAGCCTTGGGCGAACCGAAGTTGTCGACCATCACCGAGTGGTCGATGACCAGGTCGACGGGGTTCAGCGGGTTGATCTTGGCCGGGTCGGCGCCCAGCGACACCATCGCGTCGCGCATGGCGGCCAGGTCGACGACGGCCGGAACGCCGGTGAAGTCCTGCATCAGCACGCGGGCCGGGCGGAAGCTGATTTCGTGCTCGACGCCGCCCTTGTTCTCGAGCCAGGCGGCCACGGCCTTGAGGTCGGCTTCGTTGACGGACACGCCGTCCTCGTAGCGCAGCAGGTTCTCCAGCAGCACCTTCATCGACACCGGCAGCTTGCCGGCGCCGTTCAGACCCGCTTCCTCAGCGGCGCGAAGGCTGTAATAGACGTAGGTCTTACCGCCGACGACGAGTTCGCGGCGGGTTTTGAGGCTGTCGACTGACGCCATTTGGAAGGATCCCTTCTCTGTCCACGGCCGCCGGAAAACCACTCCCGGGAGCGCGCGCTCGAGGCGGACCCACAGCGTCCATCCCCGCGCCGCGTTCATCCCATCCAAATCGGAGGGTGACGGCCGAGGGCTTCTTAGCCTCGGTCAGGGGCAACGTCCATGCACAGGACAGGGTCTTGAGGTCTTCGGGCCCATGTTGAGAGCTATTCGCATCAAGGACTTAAGTCTTGTGCGCGGCGAGCGACGGCTGTTCTCGGGCCTTGATCTGGAGATTTCGGCCGGCGACGCCGTGGCCCTGACCGGGCGAAACGGGGCGGGCAAGACCAGCCTGCTGCGCGCCGTGGCCGGACTGCTGCGTCCCGCCCAGGGGACCGTCGGCTTCGAGGGCGAGGCCGGTCCGCTGGAGGCCGAGGTGGCGCGCGCCGACGCCCTGCACCTGGTGGGCCACCACGATGGCCTGAAATCCACGCGCTCGGCCTGGGACGAACTCCTGTTCCAGACCCTGTGGACCGGCGGGACCGAGGCCTCGGCCCGGGCGGCCGCGACCAAGCTCGACCTGGACCGCCTGCTGGGCCTGGAGATCCGCCGTCTGTCGGCCGGCCAGCGCCGCCGCGTGGCCCTGGCGCGCCTCCTGGCCAGCCCGCGCGCGCTGTGGCTGCTGGACGAACCCATGGCCCCGCTGGACGCCGGCCATCGCGAAGGCTTCGGGGGCCTGATGGCCCAGCACCTGGCCGGCGGCGGCATGGTGCTGGCCGCCGTGCACGACCCCCTGCCCGTGCCCTGCCGCGTGGTGGAGATCGGGGGATGAGAGCGTTCCTGATCCTCCTGCGCCGCGAACTGGCCCTGGCCTGGGGCAATGGCGGCGGACCGCTGCTGGCCCTGGCCTTCTACGCCTGCGTCGTGACCCTGCTGCCCCTGGCGGCGGGCCGTGCGCCCGAGCGGCTGGCGTCCCTGGCCCCCGGCATCGCCTGGCTGGCCCTGGCCCTGGCGGCGCTGCTGTCGCTGGAGCGCCTGTTCGAGCGCGATTTCGAGGACGGGGCGCTGGACCTGCTGGCCCTGGGGCCGGCGCCGCTGGAGGCCGTGGCCGTGGCCAAGTGCCTGGCCCACTGGCTGGCGGCCGGCGCGCCCCTGGCCCTGGCCGCCCCCGTCGCCGCCCTGGCGCTCGGGGCGCCGTCGTCGATCATCCCGCTCTTGATCCCCTGCGCCCTGGCCGGGGGGCTGGCCTTCTCGTTCCTGGGCGGACTGGGCGCCAGCCTGGCCCTCGGCTCCAAACGCGGGGGCCTGCTGGTGGCGGTGATCGTCCTGCCGCTCTACGTGCCGCCGGTGATCTTCGGGGCCGGCGCCCTGGACGCCCTGGCCGGCGGCCTGCCGTGGACGGGCGGACTGTTCCTGCTGCTGGCCTATAGCACGGCGGCGGTGGCCCTGGGCCCGATCGCCATGGCGGCGGCGTGCCGGAACGCGCTGGATTAGCGCCGAAACCCCTCTCTCATAGAGAGAGGGAGGGGCCCGCCGCCGCAGGCGGTGGGAGGGTGAGAGGTTTCACCGCCTGCCGGCAAATCCAGAGCGGTTGGGCAAAGGGCGGTCCAGACCTCCGCATCGAGCGATCAACCCAAGTCGTCATCGTCAGAGTTTCGTTCTGAGAGGGTGTAACCTCTCACCCTCCCATGGCTGCGCCATGGGCCCCTCCCTCTCTCTATGAGAGAGGGGATTTTTATATCGGCCCGGCGCTCGCCGTCACCGGCGGCGCATGCCGTTCCCCCAGCACCACCGCGAAGCTGCCGGCGATGATCATCAGCCCGCCCGCCGCCAGGGCCCAGGTCAGGTGGTCGCCGAACAGCAGCACCCCGACGCAGGCCCCCATCAGCGGCTCGATGTTGATGAACACCCCGGCGCTGGCGCTGCCCACCCGGGCCGAGCCGAACTGCCAGGCGGCGGTGGCCAGCAGGGTGCCCAGGACGCCCAGGCCCAGGATGCCGGTCCAGGCCATGGGGCTGAGCGCCAGTTTCGGCGGGCCGTGCATCACCCAGGCGATCGGCAGGATCACGACGGCGGCGACGATCACCGTCACGGCCGGGATGGCCATCGGCGTCGGGGCCTTGGGCGCGCGGCGCAGCACGATCAGCCAGGCCAGGAAGATCAGCAGCGAGCCCAGCGACAGGAAGACGCCCAGGGGCGAGCCGGCGCCGTCGGGCTTGCCGGCGATCAGGGCGGCGCCCAGGGTCGCGGCGGCCACCCCGCCCCACGAGGCGCGGCTGACCTTCTCGCCCAGCAGCTTGGCCGAGATGGCGATCAGGGCCGGCATGGCCCCGACCAGCAAGGCCGCCAGGGTGACGCTGACATGGGCCAGGCCCTCGAACTGCACCATGAAGGCGATCCCGTAGAGCGCCCCGGCCGCCAGGATCACCGGCGACTTGAACAGGGCCCTGGCCTCGGGGGTGCGCAGGGCGAACGGCGCGGCGACCACGGCCGCCACCACGAACCGCAGCAGCACCATGTGCGCCGCGTCGGTCTCGCGCAGCACCAGCTTGCCCAGCGGGAAGCCCAGCCCCCAGCAGACCCCGGCGAGGATCAGGGCGACGAAGGCGATCTTTTTGGAGGGGCTTTGCATGGACCGGGCTTCTAGCGGCGTTCGCGGCGGGGGCGATAGGACGATCTAGCCGGTCCTGCTGTCAGGACGTGGCGGCAGTCACAGCTTCAGGCCCAGGCGCGGACCGATTGCCGTCATGCCCAGATAGAGGCCGATCGTCACCGCGCAACCCGTCCCCAGCGCCACCCAGAAGTTGACGCCCCGCCGCAGCAGGGCCGGAACGATCAGGAACATCGGCAGCGAGGGCAGCACGTACCAGAACGTCGCCTCGACATGGGTCGCCATCCGCCCGACGTCGTGGGTGTCGCGCCACAGCCAGATCATGCCCAGGATCGAGATCAGCGGCAGCGAGGCGACCAGGGCGCCGAAGCCGGGCTGGCGCTTGGCGATCTCGGACACCAGGGCGATGATCACGCCGGAAATCGCCGCCTTGGCCAGCAGGTACAGCATCTCGAAAGCTCCCGGACGCGCGTCGCCGCGAAAATCCGGCGCGCTGTCAAAGCCTTATGCGAAGCCTGTCCGTCAGTCCTGCAACATTCGCCCGGGATTCTGACATTCCAGCGTTACACGGGGACCCGAGGTTCCGGTCCAAGGGACTTTCCACGGAGCCGACCCATGCGCTTGCCAACGAGCCGCCTCGCCCTGATGGCCGCGGCCGCGATCATCCTTTCCACCACCGCGGCGGTCGCCGTCGCCCAGGACGGCCCGCCGCCGCCCGGCATGCCGCCCATGGCCCATGACGGTCCCGGCGGCCCGCCGATGATGCGCCATCATCGCCGCCTCGACCCCGAGGCCCGCGCCCAGCACCTGCGCGACGTGCTGCAGCTGCGCGCCGACCAGGACGGGGCCCTGAAGGCCTATCTGGCCGCGACCGAGCCGAAGGGCTGGGACAAGGACGGCCCCAAGCGCGACGTCGCCGACGCCGAGCCCAAGCCCCTGACCACGCCCGAGCGCCTGGACCGCGAGACCGAGCACCTGAACCGCGCCAAGGCCCGCATCGACGCCACCCGCGCCTTCTACGCCGCCCTGTCGCCCAGCCAGAAGAAGGCCTTCGACACCCTGGGTCCGATGGTCGGCGGCCACGGCCCGATGATCCGCCACGCCGAGTTCCGGCGCTTCAAGGGCGGCCCGGGTCGCCCGCCGGCTCCGCCGAAGGCCGACTGAAAGGGGGCTGGCTAGGTAACCTCCACGATTGCGGGCGCCCTCCAGGTCTTCTAAGGCGTTGGGAATGGGCGCCCGTGATCCACACCACCACCCGCTGGACTTCCTGACGAACCCCGAGCGGTTCATGGCCTTCTCGCGCTGGGCCGCGCCGATGTTCGGCGCGATCGCCGCGGTGCTGGCGGTCGTCGGCCTGGTGCTGACCTTCGCCGCCCCCGAGGACTACCAGCAGGGCGACACCGTGCGGATGATGTTCATCCACGTGCCGGCGGCAGTGATCTGCATGTTCATCTATCTTTGCCTGGGCGTCGCCAGCTTCCTGGCCCTGGTGTTCCGCCACGCCCTGGCCGACGCCGCCGCCGTCGCCTGCGCCCCGCTGGGCGCGGCCTTTACCGTCCTGGCCCTGGCCACCGGCTCGCTGTGGGGCAAGCCGATGTGGGGAACCTGGTGGGTGTGGGACGCCCGCCTGACCTCGGTGCTGGTGCTGCTGCTGTTCTATCTGGGCTATCTGGCCTTGCGCTCGGCCCTCGAGGACGAGCAGAAGGCCGCCCGCGCCGCCGCGATCCTGGCCCTGGTGGGCGTGATCAACCTGCCGATCATCAAGTTCTCGGTCGAATGGTGGAACAGCCTGCACCAGGGCAGCTCCACCCTGTTCGCCAAGCCGGGCGACGCCCTGCCGGCGGTTTACGCCTGGCCGATGCTGATCATGACCCTGGCCTATCTGTCGGCGTTCGGCTCGCTTTGGCTGGTGCGGATCCGCAGCCAAGTCTGGCGGCGCAAGGCCCGGGCCCTGGCCCTGCAGCAGGCGGAAGGCTGACGGCATGCACTTCGATTTCGACGCCGGGAAGTACGCCGTCTATGTCTGGCCGGCCTTCGCCCTGACGGCGGCGGCCTTCGTCTGGATGATCGCCGACAGCCTGGCCTCGGCCCGCCGCTGGCGGCGCGAGGCCGAGCGGCTGCAGGCGCTGAAAGAGGTTTCGAAAGAGGCGAAGCGGTGATCAAGCGCTGGATCGGCTTCACGCCGCTGATCGTCCTGGCCGGCCTGGCGGTGCTGTTCGCGGGCTACGCCCTCAAGCACGACCCGCGCGTCCAGCCCCACGCCCTGGTCGGCAAGCCCGTCCCGGCCGTCAGCCTGCCCGACCTCGACACCGGCGCCATGGTCGCGGTCCATGACGCCCCTTCCGGCCCCCGCCTGATCAACTTCTTCGCCTCGTGGTGCGCGCCCTGCCGGGTCGAGGCGCCGCAGCTGATGGCCCTGAAGGCCAAGGGCGTCACCCTGGTCGGCGTCGCCTACAAGGACGAGCCGGCCAAGACCCAGGCCTTCCTGGCCGAGCTGGGCGATCCCTTCGCCGTCAAGCTGATGGACCGCAACGGCCGGGCCGGCATCGAGTTCGGCGTCACTGGCGTGCCCGAGACCTATCTGATCGGCGCCGACGGCGTGATCCTGGCCAAGCACAGCGGCCCGCTGACCGACGCCGACGTCGACGCGCTGCTCAAGAAGCTGCGCTAGGCATGAAAAAGGCCCGGATCGCTTCCGACGATCCGAGCCTTCGTTCAGGTCAAGCGGCTCGCGCCGTTAGCAGCGGTGGCCCTTGCCGATCTGGCTGCCGGCGTAGGCGCCGACGCCCGCGCCCAGCAGGGTGCCGGGGGTGCGGTTGCCGTTCGAGACCGAGTTGCCCAGCAGGCCGCCGGCCACGGCGCCGAGGATCGCGCCGGTCGCCTTGCCGCGCTTGCGGTCCTGACGGCAGGCGTCATAGCGGCTGTAGTGGCGGTCGTAGCGCGACTCGTAGCGGTGGTGGTCGCGGTAGTAGCGGCTGTCGTGGGCCGAGGCGAAGCTCGGGGCCGAAGCCAGGCTGATCGCGGCGGTCGCGGCGGCCAGCAGCGAAACGGTGGTCTTGGTGGCGGTACGCATCGGGTGTCCCTTTCAAATCTTTTCCGACCGATCGCCCGGCCCCGATCCGGGTCGACCTTGAGGACACCCTAACCCCCGCTCCCTGAACGGCGTCGACAACCCGACTTTCATCTGCCGTTCATTTTTCTCCGGGTTTCGCCCGAGCTTTTTCCCCGGTTTCCGGGGATCGAACCGCGACCATTAACCGCGCGTTGACCATGCTCGCCGACCTTGCGTTAACCATGATAGAGTCGCGTCCATGAGCACGATCCGCCCCACCGGCCTGCCGACCGTTCCGCAACGTCCTGCTTCGACGCAGGGTTCGAGCGGCGCCGGCGGCTCGCGCGCGGCGGCGTTCTTCCAGGCGGCCGTCAGCGACGCCGCCGCGACCCGGCCCACGGCCCCGCCGATCGCCGTCCAGCTGCAGACCCAGGCCCAGCCGCAGCGCCAGCCGCCGGCCCGCCCGTTCGTCCAGCCCACCGAACAGCCGCAGAAGATCCTGCGCCCGGGCTCGCTGCTGAACATCCTGGTCTAGATCGGCCCTAGACGGGCCCCTAGACCGGCCAAGTCTCCGGGCTCATCGCCAGCACTTCGCCCGCCAGGTAGAGCGAGCCGCAGATCAGCACGTGCGGCGTCGGTTCGATCGCCAGCGCTTTCTCCAGGGCCGCCCCGACGCTGTCGCAGGCATGGGCCCGCAGGCCCGCCAGCTCGGCGGCGGCCGCCGTCTGGGCCGCGCTGGCGGCCGCATGCCCCTCGAACGTCACCGTGAACACCTTGGCCCCCAGCGGCGCGAACGGCGCGAAGAAGCCGGTGGCGTCCTTGTTGGCCAGCAGGCCCGAGATCAGGGCCACGGGGCGTCCGTCGCGGCCCGCCAGCTCGCCCACGGCCCGGGCCACGGCCGCGCCGGCGTGGGGATTGTGGCCGCCGTCCAGCCAGAGGTCGGCGCCGGCCGCCCTGGCGGTGTCGGCCAGGGGACCGGCGGTCAGGCGCTGGAACCGCGCGGGCCAGGTCGCCGCCGCGATCCCCCGGGCCATGGCCGCCTCGTCGATCCGCGCGTCGCCCAGGGCCAACAGGGCCGCCACGGCCAGGCCGGCGTTGGCGTACTGGTGCTCGCCGGGCAGCGAGGGCGCGGGCAGGTCCAGCAGGCGGTCCGGCATCTGCACCAGCAGCCGGCCGCGTTCGTTCCAGGCGTCGAAGTCGCGGCCCATCAGGGTCAGGGGCGCCTCGAACAGGTCGGCCTCGCGCTCGACGACGCGTTCGGCCTCCTCCCGCTGGCGGGCGCTGACCACCGGGACGTTCGGCTTGATGATCCCGGCCTTCTCCTGGGCGATCTTGCCCAGGGTGTCGCCCAGGAACTCGCGGTGGTCGATGTCGATCGGGGCGATGACGCTGACGGCCGGCATGACCACGTTGGTGGCGTCCAGCAGCCCGCCCAGCCCCACCTCGACCAGGCACAGGTCGGCCGGGACCTCGGAAAAGGCCTGGAACGCCGCGGCGGTGGTGATCTCGAAGAAGGTGATCGGCTGGCCGGCGTTGGCCGTCTCGACCCGCTCCAGCACCTGGCCCAGGTGCTCGTCGGTGATCAGGGTCCCGGCCAGGCGGATGCGCTCGGCGAAGCGAACCAGGTGCGGCGAGGTGAAGACGTGGACGCGCAGGCCCGCCGCCTCGGCCATGGCCCGCAGATAGGCGACGGTCGAGCCCTTGCCGTTGGTGCCGGCCACATGGATCACCGGCGGCAGCTTGGTCTGCGGATCGCCCAGGGCCGCGCACAGCCGCAGCATCCGGTCCAGCGACAGGTCGATGAGCTTGGGATGCAGGGCCTGCAGCCGCGCCAGCGCGGCGTCGTGGGCCCGGAGGTGGTCGGTCATCGTCTCAAGATCCTCCCCCTCTGGGGGAGGGGGACCCCGAAGGGGTGGAGGGGGCCGGCCGCCGCCCTACCCCCTCAGTCGCTTCGCGACAGCTCCCCCGGAGGGGGAGCATCTTTCGGCTCAGGCCGCCTTGAGGGCGCGCCCCATCATCAAGGTCCCGAGAATGGAGCCCAGCACGGCCGGCAGTTCCTTGCGCGGCGTCACACGGTCGACCATGCCCTTCTCGACCAGGTATTCCGAGCGCTGGAAGCCCGGCGGCAGGGTCTCGCGGATGGTCTGCTCGATCACGCGCGGACCGGCGAAGCCGATCAGGGCGCCCGGCTCGGCCAGGTGGACGTCGCCCAGCATGGCGTAGGAGGCGGTGACGCCGCCGGTGGTCGGGTCGGTCAGGACCACGACGTAGGGCAGGCCGGCGTCCTTCATCTCGTTGATGGCCAGGGTGGTGCGCGCCATCTGCATCAGGGACAGGGCCCCTTCCTGCATCCGCGCGCCGCCGGCGGCGGTGAACACCACCAGCGGGACCTGGCGCTTGATCGCGGCCTCGGCGGCGGCGATGAAGCCTTCGCCCGCGGCCATGCCCAGCGAACCGCCCATGAAGGCGAAGTCCTGGACCAGCACCACGGCGTCGACGCCGCCGACCTTGCCGTAGGCGATGGCCATGGCGTCCTGCTCGCCGGTCGCCTTGCGGGCGGCGGCCAGGCGGTCCTTGTAGGACTTGCCGTCCGAGAAGTGCAGCGGATCCTCGACCACGGGCGGGGTCGGCAGGACCTCATGCGCGCCGTCGTCGAAGGTGAACTTGAAGCGCGCCTCGGGACCGATGCGCATGTGGCGCCCGGCCGGGGTGACCCACAGGGCCGCCTCCAGGTCGGAGCGGTAGATCATCTCGCCCGTATCGGGGCATTTGACCCAGAGGTTCTCGGGCGTCTCGCGCTTGGCGAACGCGCCGCGCACGCCGGGCGCGATCCGCGACAGCCAGCCGCCGCGACGGCCCTCCGCCGGCGCCTTCGTCTTGTCGCCCTTCTTGGGCCCCTGGGGTTCAGCCATCGCCATAGCCTTCAGCCTCACGCCAATTCGAGTCGCGCCGATCGCACAGCCTTAGCCAGCTCCGACGCCTTGAGAAGAACCTTCTCGGTCACGTTTTCGTTCACCTTGGCCGCGGCGGCGATTTCGTCCACCAGGGCCGAGCCGACCACCACGCCGTCCGCCACGCGGGCCACCTGGGCGGCGCGTTCGGGGGTCTTGATGCCGAAGCCGACGGCCACCGGCAGGCCCGAGGCGGCCCGCAGGCGCTCCACCGGACGGCGCACGGTCTCGGCGTCGGCCTCCAGCACGCCGGTCACCCCGGCCACCGAGACATAGTAGATGAAGCCCGAGGTGCGGGCGACCACGGCCGGCAGGCGCGCGTCGTCGGTCGTCGGCGTGGCCAGGCGGATCAGGTTCATCTTGGCCGCTTCCAGGGCGTCGGTCAGCGGACCGGCCTCCTCGGGCGGGCAGTCGACGATGATCACCCCGTCGGCCCCGGCGTCCGAGGCGTCGTTGGCGAAGGCCTCGTAGCCGTGGAACAGCACCGGGTTCAGATAGCCCATCAGCACGATCGGCGTCGTGGTGTTGATCTCGCGGAACCGGCGGACCAGCCCCAGCACGTCGCGCATCTTGGTGCCGGCGGCCAGCGAGCGCTGCGAGGCCAGCTGGATGGTCGGGCCCTCGGCCATCGGGTCCGAGAAGGGCATGCCCAGCTCGATGACGTCGGCGTGGTCGGCCAGGCCCTTCAGGATCTCGAACGAGGTCTCCAGGTCCGGATCGCCGGCCATCACATAGGCGATGAACAGGGCCCGGTGGTTGTTTTCCCGCTGGAAGGCGCGCTCCAAGCGGCCCGCGTCGCGATAGCTGGTCGTCATCTAGATCGTCCGTCCCAGGGCGTCGGCCACGGTGAAGATGTCCTTGTCGCCCCGGCCCGACAGGCACAGCACGATCACGCCGCCCTCGCCGATCTCCTTGGCCAGCTGGGGCAGCTTGGCCAGGGCGTGGGCGCTTTCCAGGGCGGGGATGATGCCCTCGAGCTCGGCGCACAGCTGGAAGGCCTTCAGGGCCTCGTCGTCGGTGCAGGTCAGGTACCGGGCCCGGCCGATGTCGTGCAGAAACGAGTGCTCGGGGCCGATGCCCGGATAGTCCAGGCCGGCCGAGATCGAGTGGGCGTCCAGGATCTGGCCGTCGTCGTCCTGCAGCAGATAGGTCTTGTTGCCGTGCAGGACGCCCGGACGGCCGCCGGTCAGCGAGGCGGCGTGCTTGTCGGTGTCCAGCCCGTGGCCCGAGGCCTCGACGCCGTAGATCTTGACGCTTTCGTCGGCCAGGAACGGGTGGAACATGCCGATGGCGTTCGACCCGCCGCCCACGCAGGCCACGACCGCGTCGGGCAAGCGCCCTTCCAGTTCCTGGATCTGCTCGCGGGTCTCGTTGCCGATCACCGCCTGGAAGTCGCGGACCATGGCCGGATAGGGGTGCGGGCCGGCGGCGGTGCCGATCATGTAATAGGTGTCGGCCACGTTGGTGACCCAGTCGCGCATGGCCTCGTTCATGGCGTCCTTCAGGGTCGCCGCGCCGGAGGTCACCGGACGCACTTCCGCGCCCAGCAGGTTCATGCGGAACACGTTGGGCTTCTGACGGGCCACGTCGACGGCGCCCATATAGACCACGCAGGGCAGGCCGAAGCGGGCGGTCACCGTCGCCGACGCCACGCCGTGCTGGCCCGCGCCGGTCTCGGCGATGATCCGGGTCTTGCCCATGCGCTGGGCCAGCAGGATCTGGCCCATGCAGTTGTTGATCTTGTGCGCGCCGGTGTGGTTCAGCTCCTCGCGCTTGAAATAGATCTTCGCGCCGCCCAGGTGCTTGCTGAGGCGTTCGGCGAAATACAGCGGCGAGGGCCGGCCGACATAATGGGTCAGGTAGCCCTTCAGCTCGGCCTGGAACTTCGGATCGTTCTTGGCCTCGGTGTAGGCGCGGTCCAGCTCCAGCACGAGCGGCATCAGGGTCTCGGCCACGTACAGGCCGCCGTAGTCGCCGAACCGGCCCTTGGCGTCGGGATAGGCGGACCAGTCGTTGGGCCGTTCCGGGGGCTTGGCTGAGGCGTTCACGAGCACTTCCAAAGGGTCAGGCAAATCGTCAGGCGCGTTTGACGGCGTCCAGGAACGCCGTGATCAGAGCCGGGTCCTTTAGGCCGGGACCCCGCTCAAGGCCAGAGGAAACGTCCACCAGGGGCGCGCCGGAAGCCTTGATCGCCTCGGCCACGTTCCACGGGTCCAGCCCTCCGGCCAGGAAATGCGGGCGAGAAAATCGCCGGCCCGCCAGCAGGCTCCAGTCGAACCTTGCGCCGGTTCCGCCCGGGAGGGCAGAGCCTTCCACGGGGCGGGCGTCGAACATCAGGTGCTCGACCACGCCGTCGAAGGCGCCGGCCTGGTCGACGTCGGCGGGCGAGGAGACCGAGAAGGCCTTGATGATCCCGGCGCCCGAGCGCTGAGCGATCTCGCGGACCCGGTTGGGGGTCTCCTTGCCGTGCACCTGGATCAGGTCGGGCTTCAGCGTGGCCATCAGGCGGTCGACCAGGGCGTCGTCGGGATCGACGGTGACGGCCACGGTCTTGACCGGGCCGTTGCGAAGGGGCTGGGCCAGGCGGGCGGCGGCCTCGGGCTCGAGGTTGCGCGGGCTCTTGGCGAAGAACACGAAGCCGACGAAGGCCGCGCCGCCGGTCACGGCGGCGGCGACGGTCTCGGGCGTGGAGAGCCCGCAGATCTTGGCCTTGGTGGTCATGACGGGGGAGTTACGTGCGGGGAAGGGCCAGCGCAAGGGGTCAGCGGCTCACCCCCTTGCCCCCACCTGGCGGCTTCGCCGCCTGTCCGCCCCCGTAGGGGGCGGAGCCTTCGCACCCGCGCTCTTCCCCCTGCGGGGGAAGACGACCGCGAAGCGGTCCGTAGGGGGCAAGTGTTCGCCGCTTAGCCTCCCAACGGCGAAACCCCTTCCACCGCCTCCGACAGCGTCGCCCGCATCGCGCAGACCAGGCCCTCGGGCCGGTAGTCCATGGTGGCCGCGCCCTTCAACTCGCCGCGCAAGCTGCGTTCGATCAGCCGCGAGCCGAAGCCGCGGCGGGTGGGCGGGACCACCGGCGGGCCGCCGGTCTCGGTCCAGGTCAGGGCCAGGTCGCGGGTGTCGGCGTCGTAGGTCCAGCTCAGCACCACCTTGCCGTCGCTGTTCGACAGGGCGCCGTATTTCAGGGCGTTGGTGGCCAGCTCGTGGAAGATCAGGGCCATGGTCAGGGCCCCGCCCGGCGCCAGCCAGACCGGCGGGCCGTCGATGACCAGGCGCTTGCACCCCGGCTCGCCGTCGGGCGACGGCGGCGTGAACGGCGCCAGGGCCCGCTCGGCCACGTCGCACAGCCCCGCCCCGTGCCAGCTCTCGCGGGTCAGCACGTCGTGCACCTGGGACAGGCCCATCAGCCGGGACTCGAACTTCTCGAACGCGACCAGCGGGTGGGGTTCGTTCTTCAGCGTCTGGCTGGCCATCGACTGCACCGTGGCCAGGGTGTTCTTCACCCGGTGGTTCAGCTCGTTGATCAGCAGCCGCAGCTGGCCCTGGTAGTGCTGCTGCTCGGCCTCGACCTGCTTGCGGGCGGTGATGTCGGAGATGATCACCACCAGGTAGGGCCGCGCGTCGCCGCCGGGATCCACTCGCGAGGCGGTGACGTGCACCCAGACCACCCCGTCGTCGCGGTCGCCGGCCACCCGGCGTTCGACGGTGTAGGTGTCGATCTCGCCGGCGAACAGGGCCTGGCCCTGGGTGACCACGGCGGTGACGGTGTCCTCGCCGCGCACGATGTCCATGAAGGTCGAGGCCAGCAGGGTCTCGCGGTCGTGGCGGGTGATGGCGCAGAACTGGTCGTTGACCTCCAGGAACCGGCCCGAGCCCGAGACCCGGGCCACGCCCATGGCCGCCTGGTCGAACACCGCGCGGTAGCGGGCCTCGGCGGCCTGCAGCCGGTGCTTGGCCTCCACCGCCTTGGTGACCATCTCGGTATAGAGCACCAGCCCGCCGATCCGGCCGTCGTCGTGCCGCCAGGGGGCCATCGACCAGCGTACCCAGTGGACGTCGCCGTTGCGGTCGACATAGCGCTCGCCCTCGTCGTCGCGCAGCTCGACCCCCTCGGCCAGCACCTGGGCGTGCTTGTCGCGCCAGAACTGCGGGATCTCGGGGAAGACGTCGTAGTGGCGGCGGCCCAGCAGCGGGGTGTCGGGCGACATGTTCTGGTCGGTCAGGTACTGCCGCGAGGCGGCCAGGTAGCGCATCTGCTCGTCGAAGATGGCGATGCCCATCGGCGCGTGCTTCAGCGCGGTGGTCACGCTGGGCGAGGCGGCCAGGGGCGAGGGCGCGGCCCCGACCTCCGGCGCGGTCTGAGGCGCGTCCTGGGTCTCGGTCGGGGATCGCGCGGTCATCGCGCTCCTTTACTCGGACTCGTTCGCGGTGGGCCCATCATGCCCAGGCGGGGCCGGCTGTCGATGGGGCAATCCCGCGCAGCGCCGGATCGCGACCCTACGGGCCTCCATCGTCGGTTGCACGCTTGCCTGACGCATCTAAAAATAGCAATCATGACTCTGCTCAACTCAAGGGTGGAACATGATCCGGAACGGCAAGGACATCGCCAACGGCGAGACGGTCAGCACGCAGGTCTGCATCATTGGCTCCGGCCCGGCGGGCATCACCACGGCCTGGTTCCTGCAGAAGGCGGGGCTGAAGGTCACGCTGATCGAAGGCTCGCGCGTCTATCCCGGCTATACCGCCAGCCAGGCCGACAAGGCCCTGCTCTACGACGGCCTGGCCGACGGGCTGTTCACCAGCAACGAGCGGGAATTCCTGATCCTGCGCTATCCCGGCGTGCGGGGCGGTCCGTCGGAGCGCGAGCGGTTCTTCGGCGGCACCTCCACCCACTGGGGCGGCCAGTCGCGGCCGCTGGACGCGGTCAGCTTCGAGAAGCGGCCGGGATTCCCCGGCTGGCCGATCACCCGCGCCGACCTCGACCCGTTCTACAGCAAGGCCGCGGCCTTCTGCGACCTGCACGACGACTTCACCGCCGAGTACTGGGCCAAGGTCCTGCACGCCGACGTGCCCAAGCTGCCGGGCTTCGAGGTGGCCATGTACCAGTTCATGCCCGGCACCAACTTCGCCACCCGCACCTTCGAGGGCCAGGGCACGATCGGCCAGAGCGCCTGCGACGTGATCCTCAACGCCAGCCTGCTGGAGATCGACCACGCCGGCGGCCAGGTGAACGGCCTGCGCGTGGCCAGCATGGACGACAGCAATCCGGTGCCGAAGAAGGCCACCGAGTTCACGGTCAAGGCCGACGTCTATGTCCTGGCCTGCGGGGCGGTGGAGAACGCCCGCCTGCTGCTGCTGTCGGACGCGGGCAATGAGACGGGCCAGGTGGGCAAGACCTTCATGTGCCACCCGCTGAGCGGCAACGTCATCGGGGTCAGCGGCAGCTACCTGACCTACGACCAGCAGCGGCTGATGGACGGCGTCGGCATGGCCGGCGCCCGGGCGGCCACCTTCAACGACGCCAACGGCGTGGGGGTCACCGGCCGCTTCCAGCCCGACGCCGAGCAGCAGCGCAAGCTGGGGATCGGCAGCTGCTGGTTCTGGTGGAACGGCGGCCAGTACTATTACGAGATGGCTCCCAATCCGGGCAGCCAGATCGCCCTGGCCACCGACCCCAAGTATCGCGACAAGGTCTTCGGCCAGCCCCAGACCCACATCACCTGGAAGCTCGACCCCCGCGACCAGGTCACCTACGAGAAGACCACGGCCCTGTTCCAGGCGTCGGTCGCCGGCCTGGGCGGCCGGGTCACCTTCCCCGACTGGGCGGCGATCACCCGCCAGGTGGTGGTCAACGGCCATCACATCGGCACCGCCCGCATGTCGGCCCTGCCGGCGGACGGGGTGGTCGACGCCGACCTGAAGGTCCACACCCTCGACAACCTGTACGTCTCCGGCGCCTCGGCCTTCCCCTCGGCGGGGATCTCGAACCCGACCTTCACGATCATCACCCTGGCGATACGGCTGGCGGAGCACCTGATCGGCAAGCTGAAACCGCATTGAGCCGCCGGCGCGGCGCGCGTCCTCCGCCCCCTACGGGGGCGGACAGACCGCGAAGCGGTCAGGTGGGGGCAAGTGGGCGCGCTCCCGCGCTAGAAGCTGCGAGCTTGGTGGGAAGGGTGCGAAGCGCCCGGGCCTCGCCCGGATGATTTGCAGCTTTGAATACCGTTTCGACGAAGACAGGCGCTTCGCGCGGAGCCGTTATCCGGTGAGCGTTCGGGACGCGGGGTTTTAACCCGCTCCCGCTTTACGCCCCCGACGGGCAGGACGTTGGCGCGTCCTGGACCGCCCGGGCGATTTCAGCCCGGGCCTGGCGGCTCGGTCCGTCTCCCCGAGCGCCGAAGCTTCGTCGCGGCTGGGGCGAACCTGCTCCAACTCCAACCCAGGGCGTCTCCCGAAGGCGACACGACGGACAAGCCTTCCCGCTCGTCCACCCCCGAAGGCCGCATCGGTCGCCGTACGTGCGCCCTCCCCATGCCTTCAGGTGACCTCAGGATACGGGCGCGGGGAAGGGTGAGGACAAGTTTGGTCGAAAAAGTCCATGGCGTTGATTTCGCTGGAGTTCATCCGCTATCCGCCGAGCATAAGTCGCCCAGCCGGGGACGCGCACTCACGGCAAGACCTCGCCAGACCTGCTCCGAAGCCCGGGTGAGTGCGTGTCCCCCACTTCGGCCACGCCGCCACAGGACCAGCCCCCAAGCTCAGCGGACGACTTGGGGGACACGCACTCACACCTGGCCCTGAGTGAACTGAGCGACGCCGTGCCGTGAGTGCGCGTCCCCGTCCGGTTCGTCCCCCCTCACCCAGCCGGACCGCCCACGGCGGCCAGGCCGCGCCCTGAAATCCATGATGGCGAGCCTGCTCTGGGGTCTGACCGTGTCAAGGACGGCGCGTCGCGCCGCCGCGACGCGGTCGCCAGAGGCGATCCTTGACACGGTCAGACCCCAGAGCTCCCATTCCACCAAGGGTTTCAGGACGCGGCGTCATCCGCTGAGGGGTGGATGGTGATTCAATGGGCCTGCACGCCTTTGTCCTTTGCTGCGTTGACTTTGGCGGCATTGCTGTTCGAGGTCTTAGGCTGCCATTCCTTTGGCAAACTGCATTGAACCGGGCGTTCAACGGTGTGAATTTGATCTTGCCGTATGAACTTTACGCTCTTGTGTATCGGATCGTAGAGTAAAATCCCTCGTTCGCTATTCATAAGATATTTCCCACAGTATCTATGGTCGCCATATACAACCAAAGCATTGCCTTCTTCTGTAATTGCGCGAATGCCAGACATTAAGCCGTCAATAAAAGTGATGGATATTATTACATAACATATAAGCGGTACTAAGATTAATCTCATGCTTGAGATTGTCAGGCCAAAGAAGTTAATTAGAAATACAGCGTGTATGAAGTATGCAATATAGTAAATTCGAACCGAATATTCGTATGGATTTGTGGACTTTAGCGCATACAGCAGGAATATAGCAGACGAAAAGCTCAAAACGGCGCAGAGTGCAGCGATCAAATTCCAAAGCAGCGATCGTTTTTCGGGGGCTTCATCGGTGGGTGAAGTGCGGTTGCGCCTAAGCCTCTCAGATATCTTCATTAAATAGGGATATGTTAGCCCAGTAAGGATCAGGCTTAATGTGTACGACGGAAGGACGGACCAGGTTCTGGAAAATAAATCAAGAAGCGTAAAGGAAGATATCCAGTAGATTCCAGAAAAATGGAAATATCCAAGAGTATAAACAAGTGAACAAACTACCGCGCCAGCCGTAAAGGCCGGTATAGAGGGCGTAACGCCGGCTAGAAACTTCGAGATAGGAGCCAGGCCGACGGGGTCCGAGCTTCGATCTGTCATCCCCCTACTCCCCCGCCTCCAAATCCCCCGCCGGCTCGTACGCCGCCATCATCGCCATATTCAGGATCTTCGACACCGACGCCGACAGCGGCGCGATCTGCACCTGGTGGCTCAGCCCCAGGAGCACCGGCCCGATCACCGTCGCCCCGCCCAGGCTCTGCACCAGCTTGGTCGCGATCGAGGCCGAGTGGATGGCCGGCATGATCAGGATGTTGGCGCTGTCGGTCAGGCGCATGAACGGGTAGTTGGCGCGCTTTTCCGGGTCGAGGGCCAGCTCGGGCGGCATTTCGCCCTCGTATTCGAAGTCGACGTCCATCTCGTCGAGCATGGCCACGGCCTCGCGCACCTTGTCGGAGCGCTCGCCCATCGGGTTGCCGAAGGTGGAGTAGCTCATGAAGGCCACGCGCGGCTTGAAGCCCAGGCGGCGGACGGCGCGGGCGGCCTCCAGGGCGATCTCGACCAGCTCGTCGCTGTCGGGCAGCTCGGTGACGTTGGTGTCGGCCACGAAGACGGTGCGGCCCTTCGCGAGGACGACGGACATGCCCATGATCCGGCCGTTGGGGGCCGGGTCGATGACGCGCAGCACCTCCTCCAGCGCCTGGTCGAAGCTGCGGGTCACGCCGGTGACCATGCCGTCGGCCTCGCCGTGGGTGACCATCGAGGCGGCGAAGCTGTTGCGGTCCTGGTTGATCAGGCGCTGGACGTCGCGGCGCAGGTAGCCCTGGCGCTGCAGGCGCTTGTAGAGGGCGTCCACATAGTCCGGATTGCGGTCGCTGAGGCGGGCGTTGACGATCTCGAGCCCGGCGGTGGCCGGGTCGAGGCCGACCACCTTCATGTTCTCGTGCACCAGGTTCTCGCGGCCGCACAGGATGGCCTTGCCGAAGCCGCCGGTCTGGAAGGCGTAGGCGGCGCGGATCACCGACGGATCCTCGCCTTCGGCGAAGACGATGCGCTTGGGATTGGCCTGCACGGCGCCGCTGATCTTCTGCAGGAAGCCCGCCGTGGGGTCCAGGCGCTGGGCCAGGCTGGCGCGGTAGGCGTCCATGTCGGCGATGGGCTTGCGGGCCACGCCCGTGTCCATGGCCGCCTGGGCCACGAACGGCGGCACGTACCAGATCAGGCGCGGGTCGAAGGCCGAGGGGATGATGTAGTTGGGGCCGAACTTCAGCTGGCGGCCGTGATAGGCGGCGGCCACTTCATCGGGCACGTCCTCGCGGGCCAGCATGGCCAGGGCGTTGGCGCAGGCGATCTTCATCTCGTGATTGACGCGCCGGGCCCGCACGTCCAGGGCGCCGCGGAAGATGTAGGGGAAGCCCAGGACGTTGTTGACCTGGTTGGGATAGTCGCTGCGGCCGGTGCCCATGATCGCGTCCTTGCGGATCGCGTGGACCTCCTCCGGGGTGATCTCCGGGTCGGGGTTGGCCATGGCGAAGATGACCGGGTTGGGCGCCATGCTGGCGATCATCTCGGGCGTGAAGGCGCCCTTGGCGGACAGGCCCAGCAGCACGTCGGCGCCCTTGACCGCCTCGGCCAGGGTGCGCAGCGGGGTGTCGACCGCATGGGCGCTCTTCCACTGGTTCATGCCCTCGGTGCGGCCGCGATAGAGCACGCCCTTGGAGTCGGCGGCGATCACGTTCTCGGGCTTGACGCCCATGGCCTTGATCAGCTCCAGCGAGGCGATGCCGGCCGCGCCGGGGCCGTTGAGCACCACCTTCACGTCCTCGATCTTCTTGCCGGTGATGTGGCAGGCGTTGATCAGGCCGGCGGCGCAGATGATCGCCGTGCCGTGCTGGTCGTCGTGGAACACCGGGATGTCGAGCAGCTCCTGCAGCTCGGTCTCGATGCGGAAGCACTCGGGGCTCTTGATGTCCTCCAGATTGATGCCGCCGAAGGTGACGCCGATGTTCTTGACCACCGTGATGATCTCATCGGCGTCCTTGGTGGTCACCTCGATGTCGATGGAGTCGACGTCGCCGAAGCGCTTGAAGAGGACCGACTTGCCCTCCATCACCGGCTTGGAGGCCAGGGCCCCCAGGTCGCCCAGGCCCAGGATCGCGGTGCCGTTGCTGATCACCGCCACCAGGTTGCCCTTGGAGGTGTAGTCGTAGGCGGCGTCCGGGTCCTTGGCGATGGCGTGGACCGGCACGGCGACGCCGGGGGAGTAGGCCAGGCTCAGGTCGCGCTGGGTGGCCATCGGCTTGGTGGCGACGACGCCGATCTTCCCGGGGGTCGGATAGCGGTGGAAGTTCAGCGCTTCCTCGTCGGTGAAGGTCTTCTTTTCCGCGTCGCTCATGCGGCGTCCCCCTGTCCTGTACTGTCCTGCTAGTCACACGGTGTGGACGGGTCGAACGATGCGACGCGTCCTTATGATGGGCGCACCGTAGCGACCGGGCGGGGGCGTCACAACCTTACTCGGCGTAAGTTTTCGGCCGCAAACGCTTGTTCTTCTTGGGATTACGCCTGTCCAACGTTGTCATCCGAGCCGAGTTTGGCTTGACCTGAGGGGGCGTGTCGGGAGACTACCGCCCGCGTCGACCCCGGGAGATCGCCTTGAGCCAGAACGACTTAGCTCCGCAAAAAGGTACCGTTACCATTGCGCTCGCGGGGGCCCTGGGGCGGATGGGCCAGGCCCTGGCCAAGACCCTGGCCGGGCGATCCGACGCGGTGGTTTTTTCGCGCTTCGACCGTCCCGGCGCGACCGGTGAGGGGATCGTGGAGCGCGACCAGGCCCTGAAGGGCGTCGACGTGGCCATCGACTTCACCATTCCGGAGGCCTCGGTGGCCCTGGCCGAGTATGCCGCGGCGCATGGCGGACCGGCCCTGGTGATCGGTTCGACCGGCTTCACCGACGACCAGAACGCCCGCATCGCGGCGGCGGCGACCAAGGTCGCCATCGTCAAGTCGGGCAACTATTCGCTGGGCGTGAACATGCTGATGGGCCTGGTGCGCCAGACCGCGGCCGCCCTGCCTGCTTCCGACTGGGACGTCGAGGTCTACGAGGCCCACCACAAGCGCAAGGTCGACGCGCCTTCCGGTACGGCGTTGATGCTGGGCCAGGCGGCGGCCGACGGGCGCGGCGTGGGCCTGGGCCAGGTGGCCGACCGCGGCCGCGACGGCATGACCGGGCCGCGCAAGGAGGGGGCCATCGGCTTCTCCGTGGTGCGCGGCGGCGGGATCATCGGCGAGCACAGCGTGATCTTCGCCGGCGAGGAGGAGGTGCTGACCCTGTCGCACTCGGCCACCGACCGGGGCCTGTTCGCGCGGGGCGCCGTGGCCGCCGCCGTGTGGGTCAAGGGCAAGCCGCCCGGCCTCTACGACATGCAGGATGTGCTGGGCTTTCAAAACTAGAGCGCAGATGCGCTCCAGATCTCTTTGTTTTTTTGCGCCTTCTTCCAGCGGGGCGGCCTTTGCAGCGCTTGAAGGCGCTAAGGGGCCTAACAATCGCCGCAGCTTGCGGCATTGTGCGCCCTGATGGCCGAGCCCCCACCGCCAGAGACGAAACCCGACGCCGAGACGTCCTCCCCCGCCGAGATCGTGGAGGTCGCGGGCGCGACCCTGATCGACATCGTGCTGGAAACGATGTCGCTGGCCGCCCTCGCCTTCATCGCGCTGGGCTTCGCCACCTATGCCGGCCGCCGCGAGATCAGCCGCGAGCTGGCCCTGGCCTGGCTGCACGACAAGGGCATCGAGGCCACCCTCGACCTGGACGACCTGGACGCCACCGGCTTCGCCGGCGCCATCCGCCTGGGCCCCAAGAACGCCCCGGTGTTCTCGGCCGAGCGGATCGAGGTGGCCTATGACCTGGCCTCGCCCTGGACGGGCGGCAAGTTCGCCCTGAACACCCGCGCCGTGCGGCTGGTGCGGCCCCGGGTGAACGCCCAGCTCGACGCCAACGGCCTGAATTTCGGCACCCTGCAGCCGATGATCGACCAGGCGCTGAAGTCGCCGGCTCAGCCGGAGACGCCCGGCCCGGCGATCCTGATCGAGGACGCCCGGGTGCTGCTGCGCACCCCCGGCGGCCCGGCCCGCCTGACCGGCGACGCCAGCCTGGACGACGGGCGGCTGCTGCGCTTCGACGGCCGGCTGGGTCCGATGCACTACGCCACGCCGTCCCTGTCGTTCGACACCGACGGCGCCGTGCTCCGGGCCCGCAAGCGCGGCGACCGGCTGAACCTCGACGTCCAGCTGGGCCTGAAGACCCTCAGCGCCGGCCAGCTGGACCTGACCGAGGCGCAAGGCTCGCTGCAGGCCGACCTGACCTATCCGGACCTCAAGGCGCTCTCGATGGTCGGGCCGGCCGAGGCGCGCCTGGCCCTGACGGCCCGGGGCGCCGAGGTCGAGGCCGCCAGCCTGGGCGGGCTGGAGGCCAACCTGGTGGTGGCCGGCCTGCTGAGCGGCGACCTCAAGCACGGCGGCCTGACCGGCAAGACCACCCTGCACGCCCGCGGCGAGCGCCTGACGGCCGGCGCGGGCCTGGACAGCCGCGACATCGGCGCGGACCTGGACCTGTCGAACCTGGCCCTGACCTATGACGCCTCCGGCCTGCGCGGCTCGGCCCGTACGCGGCTGGCCGCCAACGCCGACCGGGCGGTGGCGGGGCCCGCGGCCCTGTCGCGCTCGGCGCTCGAGGTCCAGTCGCCCAGCCTGACCCTGGTGTCGGACAAAGCCCGCACCTCGATCGGCGGCCCGCTGAGCGTGGCCCTGGGCGGCGGGCGCGTGGCGGCGGGCGGCGTGGTGCTGTCCAGCCTGGCGGCCGACGGCAAGGGCCGGTTCTCGGCGGGGACCGACGGGATCGCCCTGGCCCTGGACGGCCGGGCCGACGCCGACGGGGCGATGAGCGGTCCCGACGCCGCCCGGATCAGCGCCGCCCTGCCCAATCCCGCCTACGGCCAGGCCGCGGCCCGGGCGCTGTCGCGCTTCGAGCTCTCGGCCCCGGCCCTGAAGCTGGGGATCACCGGCGGCCGGACGATCTTGTCCCTGCCCCGCCCCGTGGCCCTGACCGCCCCCGGCGGCGCCAAGGCCGTGCTCAGCGCGTCCGGCGGTCCGCTGGCGGCGGCGGGGAACGGGACGGCCGAGGGCCGGGCGGCGCTGACCCTGGGCGGCGGCGGCCTGCCCGAGATCGCCCTGACGGCGGCCCGCTGGCGCTCCGACGCCTCGGGCCTGACCAGCGACCTCACGGCGGTGGGCAGCCTGGACGTCCCGCCCTTCATGGGCGTGGCCGGGACCCTGTCCGGACGGGCCCAGCTGGCCGGCGGCGGGCTGATCCTGCGGCTGAACGGCTGCACGCCGATGACCGCCCGCGCGATCGCCATGGGCGAGCCGCCGATCAGCGACGTGACGTTCAAGCTCTGCCCCGCCGCCCAGCCGCTGGTGGTCGCCGCCGGCGGGGTCTGGCGGGCGTCGGCCCTGATCAGGGACGGCGCGGCGATGGTCAATGTCGCCCAGGCGCGGCTGGAGGGCGTGGACGCCAGCTTCGTCGGCGGCGGCCGCGGCTTCGACACCGCCCAGGTCAAGGTCACCGGCGGCCGCGTCGTGGAGGCCTCCACCGAGGGCAAGCGTTTCGAGACCATCGCCGCGACGGGCGAGGTCGACCTGGCGCGCGGCCAGTGGACCGGCGGGCTGGACGGCAAGACCCTGGACGGCCGCCCGCTGGGCCGGGTCACCATCCGCCACGACGTGGCCAGCGGCCGGGGTCAGGCCGACATCGACGCCACGAAACTGGTCTTCGCCAAGGGCGGACTGCAGCCCCTGGGCCTGACGCCCCTGGCCGCGATCGCCCGCGACGCCGAGGGCCCCGTCGTCTTCACCGGGCGCTTCAACTGGGCGGACGAGGTCCTGACCAGCCAGGGCAAGGTCTCGACCCCGGGCCTGGATTTCCGCAGCCCGCTGGGCCAGGTCCACCGGCTGAAGGGCGAGATCGTCTTCGACAGCCTGGCCCCCCTGACCAGCCCGCCCGGCCAGGTGCTGACCGTCGACAGCGTCGACGCCATCGTGCCGATCCAGTCGGTGCGGGCCAGCCTCGCCCTCGGGGCGGAGGCCCTGCACCTGGAAGGCGCGACCTTCGAGGCGTCGAAGGGCAGGATCACCCTGGAGCCGCTGGACCTGGCCCTGGACGGCAAGGGCGCGACCAAGGGCGTGGTCGACATCGCGGGCCTGGACCTGGGCCAGCTGGTCGCCGGCTCGTCCCTGGCCGACAAGGTCTCTGTCGAGGCGACGATCGACGGCCGCCTGCCGTTCGAGATGGACCAGGCCGGCTTCCGCTTCGTCGACGGCAAGGTCTATGCGACCGGCCCTGGTCGCCTGTCGATCGCCCGCACGGCCCTGACCGGCGTGCAGGCGGGCCAGGGCGGCGTCGACCCCAACGACCCCCTGACCGTCAAGAAGGACGCGCCGGTCAACGCCATCCAGGACTTCGCCTACCAGGCCATGGAGAACCTGCGGTTCGACACCCTGGAGGCCGGGGTGAGCAGCACCGACAAGGGCCGGCTGGGCGTGCTCTTCCACATCAAGGGCGAGCACGATCCGAAGGTGCCGGAGAAGGCCAAGATCGGGCTGATGGAACTCTTGAACGGCAGCGCCTTCAACCGCCGCATCCCCCTGCCCGCCAAGACGCCGGTCGACCTGACCCTGGACACCTCGCTGAACTTCGACGAGCTTCTGGCGGCCTGGAAGCGCGGCTGGCAGGAAAGCGCGCCGGAGGCCCCCGTCCCCGTCCCCGTTCCGACGCCGGTTCCGGAGCCGGCCCCAGGCCCCGCCCCGGAGCCCGCGCCACGTTCAGCAACGGTTCAGCGTTGAATCGTCAGATTTCCCCCGAACTGGAGACACCCGCCATGAAGCGCGCCCTGATCCTTCCCCTCCTCGCGGTGGGCGCCCTCGCGGCGTGCACCCCGACGGTGCGGGTCAAGGTCGACCCGATCAACATCTACGCCAAGCTGGACGCCGACGTGCGCGTGCGACTGGACAAGGAAGTCCAGACGCTGATCCAGCAGAACCCCAACCTGTTCTAAGAGAGGAACCGACATGATCCGCAAGACCATGACGATCCTGGCCGTGGCCGCCTCGATGGGCGCCGTGGCCCTGGCCGTTCCCGCCTTCGCCCAGTCCGCCGCCGCCAAGGCCGCCGTCGACGCCGGCAAGGCCGCCGGCACGGTGGGCGAACAGGCCGACGGCTTCCTGGGCATCGTCTCGGGCGGCGACGCCGCCACCCGCGCCGCCGTGGCCGAGATCAACGCCGGCCGCGCGGCCGTCTACAAGGACACCGCCAGCAAGACCGGCGTCACCGCCGAAGCCGCCGGCCAGGCCACCGCCAAGCAGCTCTACGCCCGCCTGGCCCCCGGCCAGTACTGGAAGCCGCTGGATGGCGGCTGGACGAAGAAGTAGGCGGACGAAGGAGGGGACACACACTCACGCGAAGGCTTCGGCCGACCTCGCACGGCCGTGCCGTGAGTGTGTGTCCCCATCTCCACGCACGGTCTTGAACCCGCCCCCGCGCATCGCCACGTAACTGTCACGTCGTTGGACGCGGCGCCGCTGTTGGGTCGTGTCCGGCGAACGAAGTCGCTTGAGCGAGGACTTCGCGATGACCCGGACGATCCTGTTCGACAGCCCCTTCCTGCTGGGCTTCGAGCACACCAGAGACCTGATCGAGCGCGCGGCCAAGGCCGCCGCCGAAAGCTATCCGCCCTACAATGTCGAGCAATCGGACGACGGCGGGGTGCGCATCACCCTGGCGGTGGCCGGCTTCTCGCCCGACCAGTTGCAGGTGACCGTCGAAGGCGGACAGCTGGTGGTGGCCGGACGGCGCGACAGCGAGGGCAAGCCCGAGGCCGACAAGGCCTATCTGCACCGCGGCATCGCCGCCCGAGGCTTCCTGCGCACCTTCGTGCTGGCCGAGGGCATGGAGGTCACGGCCGCCACGCTTGAGCACGGCCTTCTGCACGTGGACCTGGCCCGTCCGGAACCCGAACGGCTGGTCCGCCGCATCCCGATCCGCTCGGTCGGCTGAGGTCCGAAGCCGTTCCAGTCAAGCTTTTCCCAGGATGTTCCCCACGGTCGCGGTCTGAACCGAGACGCGACACGGGGCGTTCCCTTTCCGAAGGAGGTGGTCTTATGACACCTAACCCCGCTACCCCGTTCTTCTCCGCCGAAGCCTTCGCGGCCCTGGGCGCACCCGACCTGGTCTACGTCCGGCCGATCAAGGCGGCCGAGATCCTGGCCGACGTCCCCGTCGGCGTGACCGACGAGGTCGACCTGTCGCCCGACCAGACCCTGTACGCGGTGTTCCGCGCCGACGGCGCGCGCCTGGCCGTGCTGACCGACAAGGACGCGGCCGTCGCCGCCGCCCTCGCCCACGAACTGGCGCCGGTCTCGGTGCACTAAGCCCTACGATCCGGGCCGGTCCCTCCAGGCCGGCCCGAGCGGGGCTCTAGTCGAGCCGCCGCTGCACCCGCCGCAGGGCGGGCATCCCCTTCAGATGGGTCAGGACGAACGTGGGTTTGCCCGCCGCGTCGGTCGTCGCCGTGCAGGTGAAGCCCTGGAACGGCGCGCCGTCCCGACGCAGCAGCAGCAGGCCGGGCGACAGCATCTCGGCCTGGTAGGTCGCCCCGTCCGTGGCGTCGAAGTCGTCCAGCTTCTTCTGGATCGTCGGGACGTCGGTCTCGGCGCGGTCGGTCCCGTAATACATCATCCCGCCGTCGGCCTTGAACCGCATGTAGTCGCGCGGAAGGCGGGCGCTGAGCTCTTCCGCGCCGGCTTCCTTGGCGACGATCACCTGGCTCTCCCACAGGCCGACGACGTCGGCATAGGCGCAGGGGCGGCCTTCCGCCAGCGGCTCGGTCTGCAGCTGGGCTTGCGCGGCGGTCGGCGCGCCGATCAGGGCCATCAGCCCGGCGGCGACGAAAAGCGTCTTGAACATCGAATAGGCCCCCGTGGCCGACGGATCGTCGGTCGGTGGTCCTTAGCAGTCCGGCGCGAGGGCCAACAAGCCGGGGCGCGGCCAGTCGACGATCGCGCCCGGGCGCGGTAAGCCGTCACGGTCGGAGACAGGCGAGGACGACGGATGAGCGACACGGATATCGGCCGCCGGGGGATGTTGGGCCTGGCCGGGCTGCTGGTGGCGGCCCCCGCCTGGGCGGCGCCGCCCAAGCCCCGCGTGGCGATCCAGACCGACCACGGGACGATCGTCGTCGAACTGGAGGACCGGAAGGCTCCGATCACCTCGGCCAACTTCCTGCGCTATGTGGACGCGCACAAGTACGACGGCGGGACCTTCTACCGCGCGTCGAAGACCAAGGGCGTCAAGGGCGCCGGCTCGATCCAGGGCGGGCCGCCCGACCGGGTGCGCCGCTTCGCCCCCATCGCCCACGAAAGCACCCGCCTGACCGGGATCAAGCATCGGGCCGGGACCATCTCGATGGCCCGCAACGCGCCCGGCACGGCCACCTGCGACTTCTTCATCTGCGCCACCCCGCAGCCCTATCTGGATGCGCAACCGGGCGGCAAAGGCGACAATGAGGGCTTCGCGGCCTTCGGCGGCGTGGTCCAGGGGCTGGACGTCGTGAAGAAGATCCTGGCCCTGAAGGCCGACGGCCCGGCCCTGTACCCGGCCATGAAGGGCCAGATGCTGAACCCGCCGGTGAAGATCCTGAGCATGAAGCGGGTTTAGGGATGGAATCCCTCTCTCTTTGAGAGAGGGAGGGGCCCGCCGCCGCAGGCGGTGGGAGGGTGAGAGGTTTCACCGCCGGCCGGCAAATCCAGGGCTGTTGAAGTCCTCGAATTGACCCAGCTAGCCACCGTCGAGGCGGTCGCCACTCCATGCTGTCTCGTCGGAGCGTTATCCTGAGAGATTGTAACCTCTCACCCTCCCACCGCTTCGCGGCGGGCCCCTCCCTCTCTCTATGAGAGAGGGGTTCATGCCCTCACGCCGCCGTGGACTTGCTCTCGTGGGCCTGGGTCAGCATCACGTGGACAGCGTCGGCCGAGCGGGCCTTGCGCAGCTGTTCGCGCAGCTCGGGCTGGCGCATCAGGCGCGAGACGCGGGCCAGGGCGCGCAGGTGGCTGGAATCGGCTTCCTTGGGCGCGAACAGCGCCACCAGCAGGTCGACGGGCTTGTCGTCCACCGCGCCGAACGCCACCGGGGTCTCCAGGCGCACGAACACCGCCCGCACGCGGTCGATGTCGGCCAGGCGGGCGTGCGGAAGGGCCACGCCCTGGCCCACGCCGGTCGATCCGGCGCTCTCGCGCTCGACCAGGCCTTCCAGGGCTTCGTGGGCGTCGACGCCGAACGCGCGGGCGGCGACGTCGGCGATCACGCCGAGGACCTGACGCTTGTTGGCGGCGCTGACCCGCAAAGTGACCGCGCCGGGCTCCAGTAGATCGCCGATGGTCATGGTGTGGAACTCGCTCGCAGTCGGTCGTCGCGCATGTCGCCGCCTCAAGCCCCGGACACTCCAAGCTTGAGAGACGGGGCCTACCAGAACGCGCCGACCGACCCGAGGTTCGATCAGCTAACGGCCGGTGCGTGCCCGTTCAGCGACTTGGTGCGTTCGGGGTCGATCCAGCCGATATTTCCGTCAGCCCGCCGGTAGACCACCGACAAACCGTCGTGGGCGGCGTTCCTAAACACGATTGCCTGGGACTCGGTCAAGTCCAGTTCCATGACCGCCATGGAAACGGTCATGATCTTCAGCGAGGCCTGGGTCTCGGCGATGATCATGCCGGCCGGCGCGCCGGCGGGATGTTCCTCCTCGACGCTCCAGTCGTCGTCGTCGACATCGTCGCTGTCCGGAGCCCGCAGCACGTACATCGCCGCGTTTTCCGCCTGCTTGGCGGAGGCGGCGATCGAGTGGCTCTTAAGTCGTCGCTTGTAGCGCCGGATGCGCGTCTCGATCTTGGCCAGGGCGGCGTCGAAGGCCGCGTGGGCGTCGCCGCCCGCTCCGTGGCTGATCAGTTGCTGGCCCGAAGCCAGCTTGACCGAACAATCGACCCGGAAGGCGAAGCCCTCCTTGCTGATCACGACATCGGCGTCACCGCCGCGGTCGAAATACTTGCCGATGCTCAGGGCGATTTCGTCGGAGACTCGCGCTCGCAGAGCCTCACCAACGTCGACATGCTTGCCGGAGATTTGGACTTGCATGGCCTATCAACGCGCCTGTCCCGGCTCGGTGTCAAGCGTCGCAAAAGCGACTTAAAGCAGCCCCGGAATCATGTGGAGGAGGCGTTCGACGGCGGCCGCCACGACCCCGGCGCTGACCACCAGCAGGCCCACGCTGACGGCGGCCATCAGGTATCCCAGCAGCACCAGGAGCCCGTCGCGCTGCAGCAGGGCCAGGGCCAGGACGGCCACCGTGGCCCCCGGCGCCAGGTTGCCCAGCGGGATTGGCAGCACCAGCACCAGGGCCAGCAGGGTGCAGACCACGCCGATCAGCCGCTCGCCGACCGGGCCGAACAGGAAGCCCAGCCGGGGGCGGGTGACCAGCTCCATCCGGCGGACGATCGGCGTCAGTCTACGGAACAATCCGCGCAGCTCGTCGCGCTTCAGGGGGTGGTGGATCAGCTTGCGCGGCAGCCACGGGATGTCGGAACCCCAGGCGATCTGCGGGGCCAGCAACAAGATCGGCAGGCTGAGGATCGTCGACGAGCCGGGGGGCAGGGGCAGGCAGTTGAGCAGGCCGAACACCAGCAGCATGGCCCCGAAGGCGCGGCTGTCGAACTGCTCGAGCATCTGGCCGACGGTCAGGACGGGACGGGTGTCCTCGCCGAACCCCTCGATGACGTCGGACAAACTCTCGGTGGTCATGCTTCGCCTTCAGCCGCGTCTTCACAGAACGCGGAGCGCGGCCGTTCGCAGCATGCGGCAAGCGCGTGACGGACGAAAGGGCGCCGTCGTTCGACCTAGGCGGTTTCCTTGATCAGGCGGCGACGCTCGACCGAGGAGGGGATGCGCAGGGCCTCGCGGTACTTGGCCACCGTCCGGCGGGCGATGTCGACGCCCGCTTCCTTGAGGATCTCGACGATCCGGTCGTCGGAATGGACGTCGGCCTCGGTCTTCTCGGCCTCGACCAGGCCCTTGATCTTGTGGCGCACGCTGGCGGCCGAGTGGGCCTCGCCGCCTTCCGACGACTGGATGGCCGAGGTGAAGAAGTACTTCAGCTCGAACACGCCGCGCGGGGTGGCGATGTATTTGTTGGAGGTCACCCGGCTGACGGTGGACTCGTGCATGCCGATGGCGTCGGCGACGGTCTTCAGGTTCAGCGGCCGCAGGTGCTCGACGCCGTAGGCCAGGAAGCCGTCCTGCTGGCGGACGATCTCGCTGGAGACCTTCAGGATGGTCTTGGCCCGCTGGTCGAGGCTTTTGACCAGCCAGTTGGCGGTGGCGAAGCTGTCGGAGACGAAGGTCTTCTCCTGGTCGGTCCGCGCGCCCTTGGCGATGCGGGCGTGGTAGCGCTGGTCGACCAGCACCCGGGGCAGGGTGTCGGTGTTCAGCTCCACGTGCCACAGGCCGCCGGGCGTCTCGCGCACGTGGACGTCGGGGACCAGGGTCTGGGGCGGGTCGCTGTGGAAGGCCGCGCCGGGGCGAGGGGTCAGGGCGCGGATCTCGGCGACCATCTCGCGCAGGTCCTCGTCGTCGACGCCGCAGACCTTGCGCAGGGCGTTCATGTCGCGCCGGGCCAGCAGGTCCAGATTGTCCAGCAGGGCGGCCATGCAGGGATCGTAGCGGTTGACGTCCTTCAGCTGCAGGGCCAGGCACTCGCGCACGTCGCGGGCCATGACGCCGGCCGGCTCGAAGCCCTGCAGGACGGTCAGCACCTCTTCGACGAAGGCCAGGCCGCAGCCCAGGCGCTCGGCCACCTCCAGCAGGTCGGCGCGCAGGTAGCCGGCCTCGTCGACCGCGTCGATCAGCACGGCGGCCACGGCGTTGCGGGCGGCCGAGAGGCCGGCCACGACCAGCTGCTCGGTCAGGTGCTCGACCAGGGTCGGGGCGCGGGAGAGGGCGCCTTCGTAATTGTCGTCGCCTTCGAAACTGCCGCCGCCGCCGGTCCGCGACCAGTCGATCTGGCCGCCGGCCTGCTCGGCCCGCGCTTCGGTCCCGTCGCCGGTGGCGCGCTCGCCGGGCGAGACGTCGTCGGGCGTGGCGTCCATCTGGCTGCTGGCGGCGCTGTCGGACACGGCGTCCAGGCCCAGGTTCTCGGTGGCGCGTTCGGCGGGCTCTTCGGCCGCGCGCTCGGTTTCGGCCGGGCCGTCGTCGCGCGCCAGCAGGGGATTGCGCTCCAGCTCGGCCTCGACGAAGGCGTCGAGCTCGAGGTTGGACAGTTGCAGGAGCTTGATCGCCTGCTGAAGCTGCGGCGTGATGACAAGGCCCTGGCCTTGCCGAAGCTCCAATCTATGGCCGAGAGCCAATGCGCCCTCCTGGGCAAATCAACGAACCTGTTGATCGCCATTGAACGGCCAGTTTGGTTAACGGGGCGCCAACGCCAGCAAAAAGCGGGCCACTGCGACCTTCCGTCCGCGAAGGCCGGCGTTTTTCCCGACATCGGGCGTCAAGTCACTGATATGGCGACGTTTTTAGTTTTCTGGAGCCGCAACGAAAAAGCCGCGCGCTCCGGTGACGGAACGCCCGGCCTGTTAAATCTTGCCCGGCGGGCGCGGTGAGGGAGCCTAGACGCGCTCGTCGAAGCTGTCGCCCAGATAGACGCGGCGGACCTCAGGGTTGTCGATGATCTCCTGCGGGGCGCCTTCGAACAGCACCTCGCCGGCGTGGATGATCGAGGCCCGATCGACCATCTGCAGCGTCTCGCGGACGTTGTGGTCGGTGATCAGGATGCCGATGCCGCGGTTCTTCAGGTAGCTGACCACCTCGCGGATGTCCGAGATCGCCAGCGGGTCGATGCCGGCGAAGGGCTCGTCCAGCAGCATGAACGACGGCTCGCTGGCCAGGGCGCGGGCGATTTCCACGCGGCGGCGCTCACCGCCCGACAGGGCGACGGCCGGCGACTTGCGGATGTGGGTGATCCGCAGCTCTTCCAGGATCTCGGTGACATGGTCGCGGGCCTTGCGCTGGTCCTTCTGGCGCATCTCGACCACGGCCATGACGTTCTGCTCGACCGTCATGCCCCGGAAGATCGAGGCTTCCTGCGGCAGATAGCCCACGCCCATGCGGGCGCGCTGGAACATCGGCTGGGACGTGATGTCCTCGCCGTCCAGGTAGATCGAGCCGTAGTCGGCGGCGACCAGGCCGGTGATCATGTAGAAGCAGGTGGTCTTGCCGGCGCCGTTGGGGCCCAGCAGACCCGCGACCTCGCCGCGCTTGAGGCGCAGGGAGACGCTCTTGACGACCGGGCGGTCGCCGAACGACTTGCCGATGGCGTCGACGAACAGGCCTTCGCTGGCCGTGGCGTCGACGTTCAGGGATTGCATCGAAAACGCCATGAGATCCTACGGCTTGCCGGCGGCGGGCTTCTTGTCTTTGTTCTGGTCGGGATAGAGCACCGCCCGCACACGGGGCTTGCCGCGGCCCGTGGCGTTGGATTCCATCTTCACGTCGTTGGTCTTGGTCTTGATCGTCATGCGGTCGCCCCGGGCCACGTCCTGGCCCTGGACGGCCACGACGTCGCCGGTCACCACGATGGTGTCGGTGGCGTAGTCGTAGACGGCGTGGTCGCCGCGCACGGTCTGCTCGGGCGTCACGTAGAAGACGTTGCCGTCGGCCTCGACGCGGTCGACGTCGCCGCAGTCGTTGTTGCCGGTGGGCGAGGAGGTCTTACCCGGCGTCTTGCGGCGGTTGTAGACGGTCATGGTCGCGGCCCGCATGCGGGCCTTGTCCTGCAGGACCTCGACCGCGCCGCGGAAGATGGTCTTGCACTGGCTGTTGATGACCTCCTGCTCGTCGGCGGAGATGTCCACCGGCGCGCTGGAGTCGTTGCCTCGCGCGGGGGCCGTCGTCTGGGCCATGGCCGAGCCGCCCAACAGGATCGGGCCGCTCAGCAGGCTGAAGGCGATCGCCGTCGGCGCCATCCATCGATTCATCAACCACGTCCTCATGTTCATTCCGGCGTCCCCGTGTTCTGACCCGGACTTTGGGCCTGCACGGGAACGGCCTCACCCGTCTTCCGGTCGATGCGCGTCTTGACGCCGCCCCGGAAGATGATGCGGTCGCCCTTGTCATATACGGAGTAGGCGTTGGATTGCACCTGTCCAGTTGGACCTTCGCCTTGCAGCGTGGTTTCGCCGGTGGTGTTGCCGTTGCGCGTGTCGACCAGGGCCTCGTCCGAAGCGAATCGATAGCCGGCCCCGTCGTCCATGCGCACGTTGCCGTACAGCTGCAGGATCAGGGTGTCTTCGCGATAGACGCCGCGGTCGGCGGTCGAGCGGGTGGGGGCGGGGCTGCCCACGCCCAGGGTCAGGGTCGGGGCGTCCAGGAACACCCGCTTGAGGTCGTTCTCGTCGCGCACCGCCGAGCGGGCGGTGATGATGAACGGCCGTCCGTCGCTGGACTGGCCGTAGAAGCGCGGCGTGACCATCCGGATCTGGGCCTTGCTCTCGGCCGGCCGGCGGTCGCCGGCGGTGAACGAGCGCCAGGCCACCTGGCCGCCCACGGTGGCCAGGAGGGCGACCATGGCGGCCGGCAGCACCACCCGCGCCAGGTGGACGCGGCGCGAACGGCGGCGCCAGCGGCGCAAGTCCCGCCTGTATCCCGCCCGGTCGGCCTCGAGGGTGGTCATCCCGCCCGCCTCAGCTGTGCGCGAAGATGTCGACGTCTTCCCAGCCGGCCAGGTCCAGGGCCGCGCGGTGGGGAAGATAGTCGAAGGCCGCCTGGGCCAGGGCCATGCGGCCTTCGCGGACCAGCATGGCGTTGAGGCGCTCGCGCAGGGCGTGGAGATGCAGCACGTCCGAGGCCGCGTAGGCGACCTGGTCGGCCGACAGCGTGTCGGCGCCCCAGTCCGAGCTCTGCTGGACCTTGGACAGCTCGACCCCGACCAGCTCGCGCGTCACGTCCTTCAGGCCGTGGCGGTCGGTATAGGTGCGGGCCAGCTTGCTGGCGATCTTGGTGCAGTACACGGGGGCCGTCATGACCCCCAAGTGCAACAGGAACATGGCGATATCGAAGCGGCCGAAGTGAAAGAGCTTCACGACGGAAGGATCGGTCAGCAGGCGCTTGAGGTTGGGCGCGTCGTAGGTCGAGCGGTCCAGGCGCACCACGTGGGCGTCGCCGTCGCCCGACGACAGCTGGACCACGCACAGCGGGTCGCGGCCCAGGCGCAGGCCCATGGTCTCGGAATCGATGGCGACCGCCGTCGCGCCGTCGAAGACGCCGGCGGGCAGATCGCCTTCATGCAGGAAGTTGGCCAAGTCTCTTCGTCTCCGCGCCCTCGGTCTCGTCGCGCGGACGCTGCGAATTCCGAATGCGCCTGAATAATGGGGCGCCGACCCTGTCGGCCGAATGAACAGGATATCTAACGCCTGGTCACAACCGTCGCTAGGCCCCCGTGGGGGCCAGGATCATTTTGTGAGCATGTCTTGGAAGCTTTCGAGCCCCCTGGAGTTCCGGGAGCTTCGGCGCCACCCCGACCTTCTTTCGAAGGTTGGTAGGGGGTGGTGCCCAGGAGAGGACTCGAACCTCCACGACCTTTCAGTCACTGGCACCTGAAGCCAGCGCGTCTACCAATTCCGCCACCTGGGCCTGCGGAGCGATCCGTGGACCGCCGCGAGGCCGGGACGTTTATGCAAAGGTTCTGGCCGCGTCAATCGCTAATCGCAGCCTTTTTTTCAGCTTCGATTGCGAAGGCCCTCGCGGTCGTCTATCCCCCGCCTCACGACTTGAAGAGAGGTTTTCGCATGCAAGGTCTGGTCACGGTGTTCGGCGGCTCCGGCTTCGTCGGCGGCCAGGTCGTACGCGCGCTCGCCAAGGCGGGCCATCGCGTGCGGGTGGCGGTGCGCAATCCCAACCTCGCCTATCGCATGCGCATGCTGGGCGATGTCGGCCAGATCGAGGTCGTGCAGGCCAATGTCCGCAACGCCCCGTCGGTGGCCCGCGCGGTCGACGGCGCCGAGGCGGTGGTCAATCTGGTCGGGGTCCTGTGGGAGAACGGCCGCCAGAAGTTCCAGACCCTGCACGTGATGGGCGCCAAGACCGTGGCCGAGCAGGCCAAGGCCGCCGGCGTCAAGCGCCTGGTGCAGGTCTCGGCCATCGGCGCCGACGCCAAGTCCTCGTCCAAGTATCAGCGCACCAAGGCCGAGGGCGAAGCCGCCGTCCGCGCCGCGTTCCCGGGCGCGGTGGTGATCCGCCCGTCGATCGTGTTCGGCGCCGAGGACAAGTTCTTCAACAAGTTCGGCCAGATGGCCGCCCTGTTCCCCGCCCTGCCGCTGATCGGCGGCGGCGAGACCAAGTTCCAGCCGGTCTATGTGGGCGACGTGGCCGCGGTGATCGCCAAGGCGGTCGCCAGCCCGGCCGCCGAGGGCCTGACCTACGAGCTGGGCGGCCCGGCCGTCTACAGCTTCAAGGAGCTGATGGAGCTGATCCTGGTCGAGACCGGCCGCAACCGCGTCCTGGCCCCGATCCCGTTCTTCGCCGCCGGCCTGATCGGCAAGGTCGGCGACCTGTCGCCGATCAACCCGCCGCTGACGTCGGACCAGGTCGAGTCGCTGAAGAGCGACAATGTCGCGGACAAGGGTCTGCCGGGCCTGGCCGAGGCCGGCGTCGTCCCGACCGCCGTCGAGGCGGTGGTCCCGTCCTACCTCTACCGCTATCGCAAGGGCGGCCAGTACGCCGAGGTTCCGGCGGGGGCGTTCTAGGACTCTCCTCTCCTACGGGAGAAAAGCAAAAGCCGCGTCCGGTCTTCCGACTGGGCGCGGCTTTTTCGTTCAGCGGACGGGGACATGCCCTCGCGGCGTGTCCCCAGCCTTGGCTCGGCGCGCGCTGATGGGGACACGCCGCAAGGGCATGTCCCCGCTCAGATCACTTCGGGATGTAGATCAGCCCCAGGCCGATCACCCCCACCACGATCCGCCACCAGGCGAACGGCGCGAAGCCGCGCTTGCCGATGAAGGCGATCATCGTCTTGACCACCAGCAGGCCCGACAGGAACGACACCACGAAGCCGACGGCGATGGTGCCGGCGTGGCTGGTGTCGATGTCCTTGTAGCTCTTGAGCAGGTCCAGGGCGAAGGCGCCGACCATGATCGGGATGGCCATGAAGAAGCTGAACTCGGCGGCGGCCTTGCGGTCCACGCCGATCAGCATCGAGCCGACGATGGTCGAGCCCGAGCGCGACACGCCCGGCAGCAGCGACAGGCACTGGAACAGGCCGATCAGGAACGCGGTCTTCAGGCTCAGCGCCATGCCGTCCATTTCCTTGGGGGCGGGGGCCTTCTTGTCGACGATCAGCAGGATCACGCCCCCGACGATCAGCGAGGCGCAGATCACCTGCGGCAGGAACGGGTTCTCGAAGAAGTGCTTGATCACCCCGTGCAGGAGCAGGCCGGCGGCGAAGGCGGGGATGCAGCCGATGATCACGCTCAGCGCGAAGCGACGGGCTTCCGGCTTGGTCGGCAGGCCGACCACGACATTCCACAGGCGCTGGAAATAGACCGCCACGACCGCCAGGACCGCGCCCAGCTGGATCAGGACGATGAAGGTGTCCCAGGCCGGATCGGTCAGGCCCAGGGCGATCTTGGTCAGCAGCAGGTGCCCCGTCGACGAGACGGGGATGAATTCCGTCAGGCCCTCGACCAGGCCCAACACGATCGCGATCAGCCAATCCGGCATCGTCATTCCTTTAGGCGCGCGGCCTCTTGAAACCCCGCCCCGGGCGTGCGCCCGACACGGTAAACAAGTCGTTTATCCACTAAGTAGACCATATAGGGTCATAGCTGCGAGTTGCTCGCAATAACCCCACGGTCATCACAGATAAATTTGTCCACGAATTTGACAAACGCATTCTTCTTGCCGCGAAGAGTCCGTATGAGGCCCGCGCACGCAAATTTTTCCCCGGCAGCGGGGACGAGGGAAGTCGCATGGCCGAGCGCATGCTGAAATTCACGACCGTGGCCCGCAAAACGCCCGAAAAGCGTTCGGCGGCTGAGCGCAACGGCGACTTCCACGAGATCTACGCCGACTTCATCGACGCGAAAGCCACCGAGCAGGCCTCGCGTTGCTCGCAATGCGGCGTGCCGTTCTGCCAAACCCACTGCCCCCTGCACAACAACATCCCCGACTGGCTGCGGATGACGGCCGAGGGCCGCCTGGAAGAGGCCTACCAGCTGTCGCAGGCCACCAACTCCATGCCGGAGGTTTGCGGCAGGATTTGCCCGCAAGATCGTCTCTGCGAAGGCAACTGCGTCATAGAGCAGTCGGGTCACGGCACCGTGACGATCGGCTCGGTCGAACGCTACCTGACCGACAAGGCCTGGGAGATGGGCTGGGTGAAGCCGCTCGTGGCCAAGGCCGACCGCGGCCAGTCGGTGGGGATCATCGGCGCGGGCCCGGCCGGCCTGGCCGCCGCCGAGAAGCTGCGCGAGGAAGGCTACGCCGTCACCGTCTACGACCGCCACGACCGGGCCGGCGGCCTGCTGATCTACGGCATCCCCGGCTTCAAGCTGGAGAAGGACGTCGTCGAGCGCCGCACCCGGCGCCTGGCCGACGGCGGCGTCGAATTCAAGCTGGGCTTCGAGGTCGGCAAGGACGCCACGCTGGAAGACCTGCGCGAAAAGCATGACGCCGTGCTGATCGCCGTGGGCGTCTACGCCGCGCGCGACCTGGTCGCGCCGGGCTCGGGCGCCAAGGGCGTGGTCGCCTCGCTCGACTACCTGATCGCCTCCAACAAGAAGACGCTGGGCGACGACGTCCCGGCCTATGACAGCGGCGAGCTGAACGCGGCCGGCAAGGACGTGGTCGTGGTCGGCGGCGGCGACACCGCCATGGACTGCGTGCGCACGGCGATCCGCCAGGGCGCGACCTCGGTCACCTGCCTCTATCGCCGCGACAAGGCCAACATGCCCGGCTCGCTGCGCGAGGTCGCCAACGCGGAGGAAGAGGGCGTGACCTTCGAATGGCTGGCCGCGCCGCGCGCCCTGGGCGGCGACGCCGAGGCCGTGACGGGCGTGCGCGCCATCCGCATGCGCCTGGGCGCCCCGGACGCCTCGGGCCGCCAGACCCCGGAAGAGATCGAGGGCGGCGACTTCGACCGTCCGGCCCAGCTGGTGGTCAAGGCCCTGGGCTTCGAGCCCGAGAACCTGCCCGAGCTGTGGTCGGCGCCCGACCTGAAGGTCACGCGCTGGGGCACGGTCAAGGCCGACGTCCGCCACCAGATGACCAATCTGGACGGCGTGTTCGCGGCCGGCGACATCGTGCGCGGCGCTTCGCTGGTGGTCTGGGCGATCAAGGACGGCCGCGACGCCGCCGACGCCATGCACCGTTATCTGCAGGCCAAGGTCGGCGCCCCCGCGCTGATCGCGGCGGAATAAGAGAGAGGAACCAAGACCATGAGCGAGATGGACCTCTATCTGAAGAACCGCCAGGCCCTGATCGACGGCCACGCCTACGACCCCTCGACCGAGCGCGACGCGTGCGGCGTGGGCCTGGTCTGCGCCATCGACGGCCAGCCGCGCCGCGAGGTCGTCGAACTGGCGATCAAGGCCCTCAAGGCCCTGTGGCACCGGGGCGCGGTCGACGCCGACGGCAAGACCGGCGACGGCGCCGGCGTGCTGGTCTCCGTCCCGCAGGACTTCTTCGTCGACCAGGTGCGCCGCACCGGCCACGCCCTGCGCCAGGGTCCGATCGCCGTCGGCCAGGTCTTCCTGCCGCGCACCGACCTGGGCGCCCAGGAGGCCTGCCGCACGATCGTCGAGGCGGAAGCGCTTCGCTTCGGCTTCTACATCTACGGCTGGCGCCAGGTGCCGGTCGACACCTCGGTGATCGGCGAGAAGGCCAACGCCACGCGTCCGGAAATCGAGCAGATCATGCTGGCCGCCCCGGCGGGCCTGGAGGGCGAGGCCCTGGAGCGCGCCCTGTTCCTGTGCCGCAAGCGCATCGAGAAGCGCGTGCACGCCCAGAACATCAGCGACTTCTACATCTGCTCGTTCTCGGCCAAGTCCCTGATCTACAAGGGCATGTTCCTGGCCGAACACATCGACGAGTTCTATCCCGATCTGAAGGACGATCGCTTCGCCGCGGCGGTGGCGATCTTCCACCAGCGCTATTCGACCAACACCTTCCCGCAATGGCGCCTGGCCCAGCCGTTCCGGATGCTGGCCCACAATGGTGAGATCAACACCATCAAGGGCAACATCAACTGGATGAAGTCCCACGAGATCAAGATGGCGGCCGACGCCTTCGGCGAGTTCGGGGACGACGTGAAGCCGGTGATCCAGCCGGGCGGTTCGGACTCGGCCAACCTGGACAACACCTTCGAGGTGCTGGTCCGGGCCGGCCGCGACGCGCCCATGGCCAAGACCCTGCTGGTGCCGGAAGCCTCCAACCCCAACCAGAAGGCCGAGCACAAGGCCCTCTACAGCTACTGCAACGCGGTGATGGAGCCGTGGGACGGCCCGGCCGCCCTGTGCGCCACCGACGGCCGCTGGGTCGTGGCCGGCAAGGACCGCTCGGGCCTGCGCCCGCTGCGCGTGGCCTATACCGACGACGGCCTGGTGATCATGGGCTCGGAAGCCGGCATGTGCGGCGTCGAGGAAAGCCGCATCACCCGCAAGCTGGCGATCTCGCCGGGCCGGATGATCGCCATCGACCTGGCGGGCGGCAAGCTCTACGGCGAAGACGAGATCATCGACGAACTGGCCGGCCGCCACCCCTATACCGACTGGCTGGGCAACATGGTCGATCTCGAAAAGGAGATCGGCCCCGGCCCCGAGCCGCGCAAGTACGGCCGCGAGGAGCTGACCCGCCGCCAGGCCGCCGCCGGCTTCTCGCTGGAGGACCTGGAAATGGTCCTGGCCCCGATGGTCGAGGAAGGCAAGGAAGCCGTCGGCTCGATGGGCGACGACGCGCCCCTGGCCGTGCTGTCGGAAAAGTACCGGCCGCTCAGCCACTTCTTCCGCCAGAACTTCAGCCAGGTGACCAACCCGCCGATCGACCCCCTGCGGGAGACCGGCGTCATGAGCCTGAAGACCCGGTTCAAGAACCTGGGCAACATCCTGGCGCAGGACGCGGCCCAGGCCGACGTCTACGTGCTGGAAAGCCCGGTCCTGACCACCGGCATGTACGAGCGCATCCATGGCCTGCTGGGCCAGAAGAACGTCGCCGTCATCGACTGCACCATGCCGCTGCCGGCCCCGGAAGCGCGCGACGGCGACGCCCTGCGCGCCAACCTGGACCGCATCCGGGCCGAGGCCGAGGATGCGGTGCTGCGCGGCTGCGGCGCCATCGTCCTGACCGACGAGGGCAGCAACGCCGAGCGCGTGGCCCTGCCGATGATCCTGGCCACCGGCGGCGTCCACGCCCACCTGGTGGCCAAGGGCCTGCGGTCGTACGTCTCGATCATCGTCCGCTCGGCCGAGTGCCTGGACACGCACTATTTCGCGGTGCTGGTCGGCGTCGGCGCCACGGCGGTCAACGCCTATCTGGCCCAGGAAAGCTTCCAGGACCGCCTGGAGCGCGGCCTGGTCGGCGACAAGTCGCTGCGCGACGTCTGCATCAACTTCAAGACGGCCATCGAGGGCGGCCTGCTGAAGATCATCTCCAAGATGGGCATCAGCGTCATCTCCTCGTACCGCGGCGGCTACAACTTCGAAGCCGTCGGCCTGTCGCGCGCCCTGGCGGCCGAGTTCTTCCCGGGCATGCCCTCGCGCATCTCGGGCATCGGCCTGGCCGGCATCGAGACCAAGTCGGTCGAGCTGCACCGCAAGGCCTGGGGCGAGCCGGCCGTGACCCTGCCGGTCGGCGGGTTGTACAAGCTGCGTCGGTCGGGCGAGGCCCACGCCTTCGAGGCGCGCCTGATCCACACCCTGCAGAGCGCCTGCGACACCGGCGATTTCGAGCTCTATCGCCGCTGGTCCAACGGCCTGCGCACCCAGAAGCCGATCCAGCTGCGCGACCTCCTGGACTGGCGCTCGGATCGCAACCCGATCTCGACCGACGACGTCGAGAGCGTCAACGAGATCCGCAAGCGCTTCGTCACCCCCGGCATGAGCCTGGGCGCCCTGGGCCCCGAGGCGCACGGCGTGCTGAACATCGCCATGAACCGTATCGGCGCCAAGTCGGTGTCGGGCGAGGGCGGCGAGGACTCGGCGCGCTACAAGCCCCTGCCGAACGGCGACAACCCCAACAGCGCCATCAAGCAGGTGGCCTCGGGCCGGTTCGGCGTCACCGCCGAATATCTGAACCAGTGCCGCGAGATCGAGATCAAGGTCGCCCAGGGCGCCAAGCCCGGCGAGGGCGGGCAACTTCCTGGCTTCAAGGTCACGGAGATGATTGCACGTCTGCGCCACGCCACCCCCGGCGTGATGCTGATCAGCCCGCCGCCGCACCACGACATCTATTCGATCGAGGACCTGGCCCAGCTCATCTACGACCTGAAGCAGATCAACCCGATCGCCCGGGTCACGGTGAAGCTGGTGGCCGCCACCGGCATCGGCGCGATCGCGGCCGGCGTGGCCAAGGCCAAGGCCGACGTCATCCTGGTGGCCGGCAATGTCGGCGGCACCGGCGCCTCCTCGCAGACCTCGGTCAAGTATGCCGGCGGTCCGTGGGAGATGGGCCTGTCGGAGGCCAACCAGGTCCTGACCCTGAACAACCTGCGCCACTCGGTGGTGCTGCGCACGGACGGCGGCATCCGCACCGGCCGCGACGTGGTCATCGCCGCCATGCTGGGCGCCGAGGAGTTCGGCATCGGCACCGCCTCGCTGGTGGCCATGGGCTGCATCATGGTTCGCCAGTGCCACTCCAACACCTGCCCCGTGGGCGTCTGCACCCAGGACGAGGCCCTGCGCGCCAAGTTCACCGGCACGCCGGAGAAGGTCATCAACCTGTTCAGCTTCGTGGCCGAAGAGGTCCGCGAGATCCTGGCGGGCCTGGGCTTCAAGAGCCTGCAGGAGATCGTCGGCCGCACCGACCTGCTGGCGCAGGTGTCGCGCGGCGGCGAGCACCTGGACGACCTCGACCTGAACCCGCTGCTGGTCCGCGCCGACCCCGGCCAGAACAAGCCCTACTGCACGGTCGAAGGCCGCAACGCGGTTCCGGACACCCTGGACGCCCAGATCGTCCGCGACGCGGCGCCTCTGCTGGAGCGCGGCGAGAAGATGCAGCTGACCTACACGGTCCGCAGCACCGCCCGCTCGATCGGCTCGCGCACGTCCAGCCACATCGTGCGCAAGTTCGGCATGAAGGGCCTGCCCGCCGGCCACCTGACCGTCCAGCTCAAGGGCTCGGCCGGCCAGAGCCTGGGGGCCTTCGCGGTCCAGGGCCTGCGCATCGAGCTGACCGGCGAGGCCAACGACTATGTCGGCAAGGGCCTGTCGGGCGCGACGATCGTCATCAAGCCGGCCCGCGGCCTGGCGGCGCCCGAGACCAACACCCTGATCGGCAACACCGTGCTGTTCGGGGCCACCTCGGGCCGTCTGTTCGCGGCCGGCCAGGCCGGCGAGCGCTTCGCGGTCCGCAACTCGGGCGCCACCACGGTGGTCGAGGGCTGCGGCGCCAACGGCTGCGAGTACATGACCGGCGGCCAGGTGGTGATCCTGGGCCCGACGGGCGGCAACTTCGGGGCCGGCATGACCGGCGGCATGGCCTTCGTCCTGGACCAGCACGGCCGGTTCGAGAGCCAGGTCAATCCCGAGAGCATCCTGGTCCAGCGCCTGGCCTCGCCCTATTGGGAAGGCGTGCTGCGCTCGCTGCTGGCCGAACACGCCCGCGAAACGGACTCGGCCTTCGCCGAAAGCCTGATCCGCGACTGGGACCGCGTGCGCGACCTGTTCTGGCAGGTGTGCCCGAAGGAGATGGTCTCGCGTCTGCCGCAGCCGCTGGCGGCGGAAGAGGCCGTGCACGAGCGGGCCTAGCGCCACTTTGCAGATGGGTTAGCATGGGCCTCTCAACCGAAGAGGTCCATGCTGTCCGCCCTGATGATCCTGGTCGCGGCGGCGACGATCCAGGCCGAGCCCGGGCCGGGTTGGGACGATCCCCATGATCTTGGGAAGATCGGTCCGTGGGCGCTGACGTGCGTACGCGACGGAAGCTTCACGAGCTGGAACCATGTCGAAGGCTGTTCCGCCAGGGCTTCGGTCGGCGGGGCGCGGCTGATCATCGTCCGGACGGCGAACGAGGCCTATACGGTTGTCGACGGCGTCCAAGGCTGCTCGCCTCTCGTCAGCCAATCGGGCCTTTCGCTAAGGGCCTTGAACAGGCCCGGTGCGGCGCGCGTCCGGCTGGTCCGCGACGCCTTGCGGCGCACGATCAGGGCCGCCGTGGAGCGGTGCGGCGCAGGTCCGGAATACAAGGCCTTCGTCGTGCGCGACAGCGACATCGAGGCGTTCCTGAAGATCAGTGAGGGGCTCCAGGACCTGAACGGGCCCGGGTCGTAGGGATCAGGACGCCGGCCGCACGCCCACATACCGCGCCCGGGGCCGGATCAGCTTTCCCGTCTGCAGCTGCTCGATCGCGTGGGCGTGCCAGCCCGCCATCCGTCCGACGGCGAACAGGCTGAACGGCGCGTCCGCCGGCAGGGCCAGGGTGCGGGCCAGGGCCACCAGGGCGAAGTCGATGTTCGGCGCCAGGCCCGTCGCGCCTTCCGTCTCGGCGCGCAGCTCCGCCAGCATCGGCGGGACCTTGAACGCGTCCAGCAGGGCCGCCGCACGCGGGTCGCCGTCTGGATAGAGCGGATGGCCAAAGCCCGGCATGGCCGCCCCCTGGGCCAGGCGCTCGGCCACGGCTCGAGCTGGTCCGCGCCGCTCGGCCTCGTCGACGAACATCTCGACCCGCGCCGCCATGCCGCCGTGCAGGGGCCCCGACAGCGCCGCCAGCCCGGCCAGGGACGCCGCCGCCAGCGACGCCCCGGTCGAGGCCGCCACCCGCACCGCGAAGGTCGAGGCGTTCAGCTCGTGGTCGGCCAGCAGCACCAGGCTCCGGCGGACCAGGTCGGCGCCCTGGGCGTCCAGGCCCCAGGCCTCGGCCAGGCGCTGGTGGATCGGGCCGTCGCCGATCGAGCCGGCCACGGCGTCGGCGGCGGCTTCCAGCAGTCCGGCCGCCTCCATGGCCAGGGCGAGGGGCGCGCGGCCCCGCGCGGGCGGGTCGATCCCGGCCCGGGCGGCCAGGGTCGAGAACAGGCGCGCGCGGGGCGTCTCGCCCTTCTTGGGTTTCTTGGGCTCCGGACCGGTCAGCGGCGCGCCGTGGCCGCCGCGCAGCAGGCGGGCCACCTGCTCCAGGCTGTGCATGCGGGCCAGGTCGACGGCGCCCTGGCCGCGATAGAACAGCCGCCCGCCCTCGACCGTGGTGATCGCCGAGGGCAGGACCGGCTCGCCCCAGGCGATGGCCTCGGCCGCCACGTCGGCGGCGCGCCGGCCCCGGGCCTTCTTGGCCGCCAGGGCCGCGACGTCGGAGGCGCGATAGAGGCTGCGGCGCGGATCGTCGGGATGGGCGACCGCGCCCACCCGGCCCCGGCTGACATAGGCGTACAGGGTCTGGGCCCGCACCCCCAGCGTCGCCATCGCCTGTTCCGCGTCGATCCATTCGGCCATTTATATTGATTACATTGATCAAGATTGACGATCAAGCTCCGGAGTCGTGGATTGCGCGGCGAAAGGAGACCTCATCCATGTCCAAGGGTCTTACTGCCGCCCAACATGCCGGCTTCGTCGCGGAAGGTCTGGAAGGCGTCGTCGCCGCCCACACCGTGCTGTCCGACGTCGACGGCCAGGCCGGTCGCCTGACGATCCGGGGCTACGCCGTCGAGGACCTGGCCCACCGCGCCGGGTTCGAGGGCGTCGCCCACCTGCTGCTCGACGGCTTCTTCGACGACCTGCCGTCCGACCTTGCCCCGGCCCTCGGCGCCGCCCGCGCCCGCGCCTTCGCCGAGGTGGCCGCCCTGGACGAGGGCCTGGCCCGGCGCGATCCGGTCGAGGCCGTCCGCGCCCTGATCGCCCGCCTGCCCGACGGCGACGGGCTGGACACGGCCCTGCTGCTGCTGGCCGCCCCGGCCGTCTTCACCCCCGCCGTGCTGCGCGTCGCCGGCGGCCAGTCGCCGGTCGCCCCGGACCCGGCCCTGTCGCACGCGGCCGACATGCTGCGCATGACGCGCGGCGTCCCGGCCACGGACGGGGAGGCGAGGGCGCTGGACGCCTATCTGGTCACGGTCTGCGACCACGGGCTGAACGCCTCGACCTTCGCCGCCCGGGTGGTGGCCTCCACCCGCGCCGGCCTGACCTCGGCGGTGCTGGCCGGGATCTCGGCCCTGAAGGGCCCGCTGCATGGCGGCGCGCCCGGTCCGGTAATCGAGATGCTGGACGCCATCGGCGCGCCCGACAACGCCGAGGCCTGGCTGCTGGCGTCCCTGGCGCGCGGCGACCGGCTGATGGGCTTCGGCCACCGCATCTACCGGGTCCGCGACCCGCGCGCCGACGCGCTGAAGGCGGCGATCCGCCAGCTGGCCCAGACGTCCAACGCCGTGCCCGGCCGCCTGGCCTTCGCCGAGAGCGTCGAGCAGGCCGCCCTGCGGATCCTGCGCGACCACAAGCCCGACCGGCCGCTGGACACCAATGTCGAGTTCTACACCGCTGTCCTGCTGGAGGCCCTGGGCCTGCCGCCCAAGAGCTTCACCTGCGTCTTCGCCATGGGCCGCACCGCCGGCTGGATCGCCCACGCCCGCGAACAGCTGGCCACCGGCAAGCTGGTGCGCCCGCAGTCGGTCTATGTGGGGCCCAGGACCAAGGCGGCGGCCTAGGGGGTGAAACGGGGGACACACACTCACGCCACGGTCCGAGCCGATCCTGCATGGTCTTGCCGTGATTGTGTGTCCCCTCCTTTGTCCACCGCGAGTCGTTCTCGCTGGGGCTGCATCGCCGCCCTTGCTAAACAGCGTGCATGTCCGTTGCTCCCGTCCCCGCCCTGACCGCCGCCGAGTCCGCCAAGCTCACCCGCCGGGTCACCGCCCTGTCGGTGGGGGTGGCGACCGTGCTGATCGTGATCAAGGGCGCGGCCTGGCTGGCCGGCCATTCGGTGGCCATGCTGGCCTCGCTGGCCGACAGCGGGCTGGACCTGATCGCCTCGCTGATCACCTTCTACGCCGTGCGCTACGCCGCCGAGCCGCCGGACGCCGAGCACCGGTTCGGCCACGGCAAGGCCGAGGCCTTCTCCAGCCTGACCCAGGCGGGCCTGGTCTTCGCCTCGGGCGCCCTGATCGGCCAGGAGGCCATCCGGGGCCTGCTGCATCCCAAGCCGATCGCCGCCGAAGGGCTGGGCATCGGCGTCATGGTCGTCTCGATCCTCCTGACCCTGGCCCTGATCCGCGCCCAGGCCGAGGTGATGAAGCGTACCCGCTCGGTGGCGGTGTCGGGCGACAAGGCCCACTACGCCGCCGACCTGGCGTCCAACGCCGTCAGCCTGGCCGGCATCGCCGCCGCCGGGTTCCTGGGCCTGACCTGGGTGGACGCCGCCGCCGGCCTGGTCGTCGCCGCCTGGCTGGTCTGGGGCGCGATGGGGGTGTTCCGCGAGGCCAGCCACCAGCTGATGGACCGCGAACTGGCCGACGAGGACCGCGCCCGCATCCTGGTCCTGCTGACCGCCGACCCCCGGGTGATGGGCGTGCACCAGTTGCGCACCCGGGCCTCGGGCCCGTTCGTCCACGTCCAGGCCCACATGGACTTCGACGCCGAGACGCCCCTGGTCCTGGCCCACACCCTGATGGTCGAGGCCGAGGCGCGGGTGCTGGAGGCCTTCCCGACCGCCGACATCCTGCTGCATCCCGACCCGCGCGGCCTCGCCGAGCCGCACGCGGGGGCCTTCAGCGAGGTCGAGCCGTTCTGAAGGCTTGCCCCGACGGCTCCGCGGGGCCAAATGGCGCTTCTTCCGAGACGTTAGAGCGACCGACCTGATGGACGACACCCTGGCCAAGCTTCCGCCGACCTTTTCGGGCGCCACCGTGCTGGTGCTGGGCGACGTGATGCTGGACCGCTTCGTCTACGGGGCGGTGGACCGCATCTCGCCCGAGGCCCCGGTGCCGGTGATCGCCATCGAGCGCGAGACGGCGATGCTGGGCGGGGCCGGCAACGTGGCCCGCAACGTCGCGGCCCTGGGCGGCCGGGCGGTGCTGGTGGGCGTGGTCGGCGACGACGACGCGGGCCGGACGCTGCTGGGCCTGATCGATCGCGAACCCAGCCTGGACGCGGCCCTGATCGTCGACGCCAAGCGCCGCACCACCGAGAAGACCCGCTACATCTCCGGCTCGCACCAGATGCTGCGCGCCGATCGCGAGGACCGGGGCGAGGCCGACGGCCAGGCCCTGCTGAAGGCGTTCGAGGCTCACCTGCGCGAGGTCGACGTGGTGGTGCTGTCCGACTACGCCAAGGGCGTGCTGACGCCGGTGGTGCTGAAGGCCGCCATCGCCGCCGCCAACGCCGCCGGCAAGCCGGTGATCGTCGATCCCAAGAGCCGCGACTTCAGCCGCTATGACGGCGCCACGCTGATCAAGCCCAACCGCCGCGAGGCCGCCGAGGCCACCGGGATCGCCGGGGCCGGGGATGAAGCCGCCGCCGAGGCCGCCGACGCCATCCTGGCCACGGCCCCCAACCTGGCCGCCGCCCTGATCACCCGGGGCGGGGCGGGCATGACCCTGGCCGTGCGCGGCGAGGCGCCCGTCCACCTGCCGGCCACGGCCCTGGAGGTGTTCGACGTCTCGGGCGCCGGCGACACCGTGGCCGCGACCCTGGCCTTGTCGCTGGCCAAGGGCGCGCGTCCGCTGGATGCGGCCCGCCTGGCCAACCTGGCCGCGGGGCTGGTGGTGGCCAAGCTGGGCACCGACGTGGTCACCGCCGACGAGCTGGTCGAGGCGGCCCGGGGCGAGCACGCCGACCCCATCGCCGACAAGATCGCCGACCTGGACGGGGCCCTGGCCATCGTCGCCGGCTGGCGGGCGCGGGGGCTGAAGGTGGGCTTCACCAACGGCTGCTTCGACCTGCTGCACCCCGGCCACGTCTCGCTGCTGGCCCAGGCCAAGGCCGCCTGCGACCGGCTGATCGTCGGCCTCAACACCGACGCCTCGGTCCAGCGCCTGAAGGGCCCGACCCGGCCGGTGCAGAAGGAGGGCGGCCGCGCCACCGTCCTGGCCTCGCTGTCGGCCGTGGACCTGGTGGTGCTGTTCGACGAGCAGACGCCGCTGAACCTGATCAAGGCCTTCCGCCCGGACGTGCTGGTCAAGGGCGCCGACTACACGGTGGAGACCGTGGTCGGCTCCGACGTGGTGCTGGCCTATGGCGGCAAGGTGCTGCTGGCCGAGCTGAAGGCGGGCCAGAGCACGACCAATCTGATCGGCCGGATGAACGCCAAAGCTTGACCTTAAGAGTTAAGGTCCGCGGTCCAGGTCAAGAGTCAGGTCCAACGACCTGATTTTGGCCGTGAAGTCGGCGGAAGACCGGCGTTCAGCAAGTTCTTGTTAAACAAAACGGCGCATCGATCGAACGATGCAGCCTGAATGCGCGTGGGCATGAGCGTCGAACGAACCCTTCACCACTTCCCCCTGGACCCGGCCTCGCGCCAGGTGCGCCTCGCCCTGGGCGAGAAGCGCCTGCCGTTCGTCGAGGTGCAGGTCCGCTATTGGGAAGGGCCGGAGGCGTTCCTGAAGCTGAACCCGTCGGGCGTGCCGCCGGTGCTGGTCGAGACCAAGCACCAGCGCACCACGGTGGTGGCCGAGAGCCGCGCGATCCTCGAGCACATCGAGGAGCAGGACCCCGAGCCCGCCCTGCTGGGCCGCGAGCCGGGCGAGCGGGCCGAGGCGCGCCGCCTGCTGCAGTGGTTCGACCGAAAGTTCGACAACGAGGTCAACGGCTTCCTGCTGCACGAGAAGATGGAGAAGCGCCTGCTGCGGCTGGGCGCGCCGGACCTGTCGTCGCTGCGCCGGGGCCGCGACGCCCTGCGCGCGCACATGGACTACATCGAAGGCCTGCTGAACACCCGCGACTGGCTGGCCGGCCGCCGCATGAGCCTGGCCGACTTCGCCGCCGCCGCCCACCTGTCGGTGATCGACTATTTCGGCGACGTGCCGTGGAAGGACTTCCCGATCACCAAGACCTGGTACATGAAGCTGAAGTCCAGGCCCGCCTTCCGACCCATCCTGGCCGATCGCTGGCCGGGCCTGGCGCCGGTCGCGCACTATGACGATCTCGACTTCTAGCCACCCGAACGAGACCTTGCGGGACGATATCCGAGCCGAAGCCCTTCGGCTGGGCTTCGACACCTGCGGGTTCGCCAGCGCCAGCGACGCCTGGCCCAACGGCGGCTGGCTGCGCGAATTCGTGGCCGAGGGCTTCCATGGGGCCATGGGCTGGATGGAGGAGACGCTGGACCGGCGTTCCCACCCCACGGCCATGTGGCGGGACGCGACGACGGCGGTGGTGCTGGGCGTCAACTACGGCCCCGAGCACGATCCGCTGCTGGCCCTGGAGGACCGGTCCCGCGCCGCGATCAGCGTCTACGCCCAGGGCGACGACTATCACGAGGTGATCAAGAAGCGGCTCAAGGCCCTGGCCCGCTGGATGCACGGCCGGTTCGGCGGCGAGGTGAAGGTGTTCGTCGACACCGCGCCCCTGATGGAGAAGCCCCTGGCCCAGCGCGCCGGCCTGGGCTGGCAGGGCAAGCACACCAACCTGGTCTCGCGCCAGTTCGGCTCGTGGCTGTTCCTGGGCAGCGTGCTGACCACCCTGGACCTGCCCGCCGATCCGCCCGAGCGCGACCACTGCGGCTCGTGCAGCGCCTGCCTGGACATCTGCCCGACCAACGCCTTCCCCGCGCCCAACCGCCTGGATGCGCGGCGGTGCATCTCGTACCTGACGATCGAGCTGTCGGGCCCGATCCCGACCGAGTTCCGCCCGGCCCTGGGCAACCGCATCTACGGCTGCGACGACTGCCTGGCGGCCTGTCCCTGGAACAAGTTCGCCAGCCTCTCCAGCGAGATGGCCTTCCACGCCCGCGAGACCCTCAAGGGTCCGTCCCTGGCCGAGCTGGCGGGACTGGACGACCCGTCGTTCCGGGCCCTGTTCAGCAAGAGCCCGGTCAAGCGCATCGGCCGCGACCGCTTCGTGCGCAACGTGCTCTACGCGATCGGCAACAGCGGCGATCCCGGGGCGATGCGGACGGTCGAGCCCCTGCTGGCCGACCCCTCGCCGGTGGTGCGCGGCGCGGCGGTGTGGGCGGCGAGGCGGTTGCTGGACGCCGAGGCGTTCGCGCGGCTCGCGGCGACGGCCATCGAGGACGACGAGGCCGTGCGGGCGGAGTGGACCGGGGCCGCCTAGCCCCGCGCCAGCCGGACCAGGTACTGGCCGTATTCGGTCTTGCCCATGGCCTCTCCGAGGGCGGCCAGCTGGTCGGGCGAGAGCCAACCCTTGGCGAACGCGATCTCCTCGGGGCAGCCGACCTTCTGGCCCTGGCGCTTCTCGATGGCGCGGATGAACTCGGTGGCCTCGACCAGGCTGTCGTGCGTGCCGGTGTCCAGCCAGGCATAGCCGCGCCCCAGCTTGGAGACCGACAGCTGGCCCTGGTTCATGTAGAGCCGGTTGATGTCGGTGATCTCGATCTCGCCGCGCGGCGAGGGCGGCAGGTCGCGGGCCATTTCGACGACCTGGTTGTCGTAGAAGTACAGACCCGTGACCGCCCAGTTCGAGGCCGGCTTTTCGGGCTTCTCCTCCAGGGAGACCGCGCGTCCCTCGGCGTCGAAATCGACCACGCCGTACCGCTCGGGGTCGTGCACATGGTAGGCGAAGACGGTCGCCCCGACGTCGGAGGCGGCGGCTTCGGCCAGCATCTCGCTCAGGCCGTGACCGAAATAGAGGTTGTCGCCCAGAACCAGGGCGCACTTGTCGTCGCCGATGAACTCTCGGCCGACGATGAAGGCGTCGGCCAGGCCGCGCGGCGTCTCCTGCACGGCGTACTGGAACCGCACGCCCCAGGCCGAGCCGTCGCCCAGCAGGTCCTTGAACAGCGGGATGTCCTTGGGCGTGGAGATGATCAGGATGTCGCGGATGTCGGCCAGCATCAGGGTGCTGATCGGGTAGTAGACCATCGGCTTGTCGTAGATCGGCAACAGCTGCTTGCAGACCGCCCGCGTGAGCGGATGCAGGCGGGTGCCGGAGCCCCCGGCCAGGACGATACCCTTCATGGACAACTAGAGCTCCATCTCGGTCATGCAGGCGGCCAGGCTGTCGCGCCAGGGGCGGCCGCGCCAGTCCAGCGCGGATTCGAACTTCCCGCAGTCCAGGCGCGAATTGGCCGGACGCTGGGCGGGGGTGGGATAGTCGGCCGTGGCGATCGGCCGGACGCGGGCGCTCGGGCCCCCGCGCGAGGCCGAGATGTCAAAGACCGCCGAGGCCAGGTCGGCCCAGGTGGCGTCGCCCGCGCCGCTCAGGTGGTAGACGCCCGCCAGGGTCGGCGTCCCGGCCAGGGCGTCCGCCGTGCGCAAGGCCGCCTCGGCGCAGTCGCGGGCCCAGGTCGGGCGGCCCAGCTGGTCGGCGACCACGCCCAGCTCCTCGCGGTCGGCGGCCAGCCGCAGCATGGTCTTCACGAAGTTCGCGCCGTGGCGGCTGTAGACCCAGGAGGTGCGTAGCACGGCGGCGAGGCCGCCGACGGCGCCCACGGCCTGTTCACCGGCCAGCTTGCTGGCGCCGTAGACGCCCGTGGGGCCGGTGGCGTCGGTCTCGACATAGGGGCGCTCCAGCGCGCCGTCGAAGACATAGTCGGTCGAGAAATGCACGAAGGGCAGGCCGCGGGTCGCGCAGGCCCGGGCCATGGCCGCGGGGGCGTCCCGGTTGAGGGCGTAGGCGGCCTCGGTCTCGGTTTCGGCGCGGTCCACCGCCGTATAGGCCGCGGCGTTGATCACCGCCGCCGGCGCGACGGCCGCCACCAGGCCCTCGATGGCGCCGTGATCGGCCAGGTCGAGGGTCTCGCGTCCGGCGAAGCTCATGGCGCGGCCGCTGGTGTCGGCCAGCCGAGCCAGTTCCTGCGCCACCTGCCCGTTGCGCCCGAAGACGAGGATGGGAGCCGGCATGGCCTCAGCTGGCCTTGGCGGTCAGGAGACCCAGGCGGCGGCCGTCATAGGCTTCGCGGAGCGGGCCCCACCAGTCGGCCCGGGCCAGATACCATTCGACGGTGCGGCGGATGCCGGTCTCGAACGTCTCGCGGGCCTTCCAGCCCAGTTCGGTTTCCAGCTTGGTGGCGTCGATCGCATAGCGGTGGTCGTGGCCGGGACGGTCGGCGACGAAGGTGATCAGGTCGCGATGCGAGCCTTCGGCGGACGGCGCCAGCTCGTCGAGCAGGTCGCAGATCGCGTGCACGACCTGCAGGTTGGTCCGTTCGTTGCGGCCGCCGACATTGTACTTCTCGCCCGGACGGCCGCTTTCCAGGATCATGCGCAGGGCGCGGGCGTGGTCCTCGACGAACAGCCAGTCGCGGATGTTGGCCCCGTCGCCGTAGACCGGCAGCGGACGGCGATCCAGGCCGTTGAGGATCATCAGCGGGATCAGCTTCTCGGGGAAGTGGTAGGGGCCGTAGTTGTTGGAGCAGTTGGAGACCAGCACCGGCAGGCCGTAGGTGTGCCACCAGGCCAGGGCCAGGTGGTCGGCGGCGGCCTTCGACGACGAATAGGGCGAGGTCGGCGCGTAGGGGGTGGTCTCGGAGAACAGGCCGTCGGCGCCCAAGGAGCCGTAGACCTCGTCGGTGGAGACGTGGACGAAGCGGAAGGCGGCCTTGGCCTCGCCGGCCAGGCCGCGCCAGTAGTCCAGGGCGCAGTCCAGCATCACGTAGGTGCCGACGATGTTGGTCTCGATGAACGGACCGGCGCCGACGATCGAGCGGTCGACGTGCGACTCGGCGGCCAGGTGCAGCACCGCGTCGGGCTTGTGCGTCTCGAAGATCGCCTTGATCGCGGCGCGGTCGGCGACGTCGGCCTGGATGAAGCTGTAGTTGGGCGAGCCGGCGACTTCGGCCACCGAGGTGAGCGTGCCCGCATAGGTCAGCTTGTCGACATTGACGACTTGATCGCCGGTATTCTCGATCAGATGGCGGCAGACCGCTGACCCGATGAAACCCGCGCCCCCGGTGACAAGTATCTTCACGCCCTAATTCCTTTAGGTCGGCGAAACGACGCCCTCGAACGCTTGCATCCGCTTGGTCCGCATGCACGCAAAGGACGCAATATCAGTTGCCGGATAGCTTCGATAGCCACCATGCCCTCTCCCTCGACCTCGATGCGACGGATCGCCGGTCGGGGAGCGAAGGCCGGCTCAGACCAGGGCCCGCGCCGCCTCGCCGTAGGTGAAGGGCGTGTCCAGGTCGGCCAGCAACGGGGCCGCGCCGTCGCGGGCGTTGGTCGAGATCTGCTGGGGCGGGATCGGCCAGGCGACGCCGACGGCCGGGTCGTTCCAGCGCAGCGCGCCCTCGGACTGCGGCGCGTAGTAGTCGGTGACCTTGTAGAGCACCTCGCACTCGTCGGTCAGGGTGCAGTAGGCGTGGGCGAAGCCCTTGGGCACGAGCAGTTGCCGGGCGTTGTCGTCCGACAGCTCGGCCCCGACCCATTGGCCGAAGGTCGGCGAGCCCCGGCGGATGTCGACGGCCACGTCGAAGATCGCGCCGCGCACGCAGCGCAGCAGCTTGTCCTGGGCGTGCGGCGGCTTCTGGAAGTGCAGGCCGCGCAGGATGCCGCGCGTGGTCGAGCGCACATGGTTGTCCTGGACGAACGCGCCGCCCTTGAAACCGGCCTCGGTCAACGCCGACTGACGAAAGGTCTCCGAAAACCAACCCCGCTCGTCGCCATGGCGCGCGGGCGTGATAAGCAGCACCTCGGGAATCGCCAACGGCGTGATCTTCACGATTCAACCCTTCGAGAAATGAGTTCGTCAGGCATGGCTTGCCCGAGCGGCGATGACAAGAGGGAGCCTGGACCGACGGTCAGCGTGATCGTCGTCTCCTACCAGAGCGGCCCCACCCTGGCGCGCTGCCTGGAGGCGCTGCGGGCCCAGACCTTCACCGATTTCGAGATCCTGCTGGTCGACAACGCCTCGACCGACGGCGCGCCCCAGGCCGCGGCGGCGGCCGACCCGGCGATCCGGTTCCTGCAGCCGGGGGCCAATCTCGGCTTCGCGGCGGGCAACAACCTGGCGGCGGGGCAGGCCCGGGGCCGCTGGCTGGTGCTGCTCAACCCCGACGCCTACGCCCGGCCCGACTGGCTGGAGGCCCTGGTCGCCGGGACCCGTCGCCATCCGGAAGTGCGCTGCTTCACCTCGCTGCAGATGGTGGCCGACGAGCCGGACCTGATGGACGGGGCCGGCGACGTGATGACCTCGGCCGGCATCCCGTTCCGCGGCGGCTATCGTCGCCGCCGTCCGGCCGACCTCCTGGAGGGCGAGGTGTTCTCGGCCTGCGGGGCCGCGACGATCATCGACCGCGCGCTGTTCCTGGAGCTGGGCGGCTTCGACGAGCGGTTCTTCTGCTATTGCGAGGACGTCGACCTGGGCTACCGCCTGCGGCTGGCGGGCGAGCCGACCCTGCTGCTGCCGGCGGCGGTGGTCGAGCACGTGGGCTCGGCCAGCACCGGGGTGCGGTCGGACTTCTCGGTCTTCCACGGCTCGCGCAACCGCGTCTGGACCTTCCTGAAGAACACGCCGCTGGCGCTGCTGTGGCTGACCCTGCCGCTGCACGTGGCGGTGACGGCCGGCCTCCTGCTGCTGCACTGGCGGCGGGGCGACGCGGGTCCGGCCTGGCGGGGCGTCCGCGCGGCCCTCAAGCGCCAGGACCTCGACCCGATCCTGGTCTCGCGTCGTCAGGTCCAGGCCGCCCGCAAGGCCGGCGCGCTCGACATCCTGCGGGTCATGGCCCTGGACCCGGTGGCCTTCTTCGGCCGGCGGCTGGTGATCAGGCGCTACCGGCCCTCGGCCCGATAGGCCGCCGGGTCAGGCCCGGGACAGGTCCTCGACCAGCCGGCGCATGAAGGCCGCGCCGCGCTCCATCTGGCTGACCTCGACATATTCGTCGGGCTGGTGGGCCTGGTCGATCGAGCCGGGGCCGCAGATCACGGTCGAGAAGCCCGCGCCCTGGAACTGGCCGGCCTCGGCGGCGTAGGGCACGACGCGCGGCGGGCCGTTGTCGCCGGCGATGCGGCGGGCGAAGGCCTCGGCCGCGCCGTCGACCTCGGGCGCGAAGGCCGGGGTCATCGACCGGGTCTCGACCCGGACGCCGCCTTCGGGGGCCTTGGCCTTGATCCGGGCGTCCAGCGTCTCCGCCAGGGCGAAGAACTCGGCCAGGATCGCCTTGGGCTCCAGGCCCGCCGGGACGCGCAGGTCGAAGATGAACACGCATTCGCGCGCCAGGATGTTGACCGCCGTGCCGCCGTTGACCTGGCCGATGGTCAGGGTCGCGCCCTTGGGGGTGAACGGCGAGGCGGGGTCGGCCTCGCGCTCCAGCCGTTCGGACAGCTCGACCAGGTGGTTCATCAGCTTGATGGCCACCATGTTGGCCGAAACGCCCAGGTGGGTCAGGCTGGAATGGGCCTCGCGGCCGGTAACCGTGACGCGGAAGCTGGCGATGCCCTTGTGGCCGCGCACGGCGACCATGTCGGTGGGTTCGCCCACCACCACCAGGGCCGGGCGCGGCAGTTCGTCGGCGATCACCGCGATCATGTCCGGCGCGCCGAGGCAGCCCACTTCCTCGTCATAGGAGAAGGCCAGGTGGACGGGGCGGTCGAGCTCGGCGCGGGCCAGATCGGGCGCGGCGGCCAGGGCCAGGGCCAGGAAGCCCTTCATGTCGCAGGTTCCCCGGCCGTACAGGCGTCCGTCGCGCTCGGTCAGCACGAACGGGTCGCTGCTCCACGGCTGGCCGTCAACCGGCACCACGTCGGTGTGGCCCGACAGCACGACGCCGCCCTCCACCGCCGGACCGATGCTGGCCAAGAGGTTGCTCTTGGTCCCGTCGGCGTTGGGCACCCGGCGGGAGGCGACCCCCAGGTCCGCCAGATAGGCCTCGACCCACTCGATCAGGGCCAGGTTGGACAGCCGCGAGGTGGTGTCGAAGGCCACCAGGGTGGAGAGGATGTCGACGGCGCGGGCGGCCAGGGTCTCCGAGGACGAGATCGGGGACGACGCGACGGGCGGCGCGGTTTGGGAGGACGGGACCATGGCGCGACCCTAGCGCGCCCGCCGGCCCGCGCCTACCGGGACTGAGCCCCGATCGGCTCCGTTCGCGTTCTATGCTTCGAGCCCGGACAGACAAGCCCCCGAAGGCGCCCCCATGATCGACCTCTACACCTGGACCACGCCCAACGGCCGCAAGATCCCCATCGTCCTGGAGGAGCTGGGCCTGGACTACACGGTGCACCCGGTCGACATCGGCCAGAACCAGCAGTTCGCGCCGGATTTCCTGAGCATCTCGCCCAACAACAAGATCCCCGCCATCGTCGACCACGACGCGCCGGATGGCCCGCAGTCGGTGTTCGAGAGCGGGGCGATCCTGGTCTATCTGGCCGAGAAGACCGGCAAGCTGCTGGCCCCCTCGGGTCCGGACCGGGTGGCGGCGCTGGAATGGACCTTCTGGCAGGTGGGGGGTCTTGGGCCCATGGCCGGCCAGCTGGGCTATTTCGCCCTGCGCGCCCCCGAGCCCATCGAGCTGGCCATCGACCGCTTCGCCGACGAGGTGCGGCGGTTGCTGGGCGTGATGGAGGGGCGGCTCGAGAAGGTCCCCTACCTGGCCGGCTACGACTATTCGATCGCCGACATCGCCGCCTATCCCTGGACCGTGGCGGCCCTGGAGGGGCTGGAGAAGATCCAGCCCGACCGTCCGCCCCTGCCGGCGGTGCGCGCCTGGCTGGAGCGGGTGGGCGAGCGGGCCGCCGTGCGTCGGGGGATGGCCGTGCCGAAGGTCTAGACGGGGATAACCCCAGCGCCCCCAACAGTTGTCGTCCCGGAAAGCGCGCGGCGCTTGTCCGGGACCCAGGGGCGGCTGCACCGTCTTGGCCCGGTCACCTGGGTCCCGGACAGCCTCCGCGAGGCTTCCGGGATGACAACGGATAGGGGGCGAGATTCCTGCGAACGCGGACGCGCTCTAGACCGGCGCCTTCTGCTTGGGCGCCTGGATCTTCGAGGACAGCACGTCGATCAGCTCGATGCGGAAGATCATCACGCTGTTGCCGGGGATCGGGCCCTTGTCCTGGGCGCCGTAGCCCAGTTCGGGCGGCACGTAGAGGATCCATTCGTCGCCGGGCCGCATCATGACCAGGGCCTCCTTCCAGGCGGGCACCAGGCCCTGCAGCGGGAAGGACTCGGGGTGGCCGCGCTCGTAGGAGCTGTCGAACACCGTGCCGTCGACCAGCTTGCCCTCGTAGTTGACCTTGACCTCGTCGGTCGGGTTGGGCTTGGCCCCGTCGAGGGGGCCCGAGCGGACGATCTTGTACTGCAGGCCGTCGGCCAGGGTGACGACGCCGGGCTGCTTGGCGTTCTGGTTCATGAAGACCTGGGCGGCGGCCAGGGTTTCCTGCTGCTTCTTGCTGGGGCCGCAGGCCGACAGGGCCAGGGTCGCGCCGAGGGCGACGGCGAGGGCGATTTTGGGGACCAGCGCGAGGGGGCGGACCATGGGACGACGGGCTCCGACGATTATTCGTCCGTGCTAGACCATTTCGCGGTCTGTCGCGCGCCGATTTTGGGCGGCCCTCGTTTTGACACGGACAGTCACAGAACAGTGGTGGCGCGATATCGCGGCGCGCCCTAGAAACCGTCCCCACCCAGTGACTGCTCACGAGGCCCTCATGAAACCCGTCCGCAAAGCCGTCCTTCCCGTCGCGGGCTTCGGCACCCGGGTCCTGCCCGGCACCAAGACCACCCCGAAGGAGCTGCTCAACGTCGTGGACAGGCCGATCCTGTCCTACATCGTCGAGGAAGGTCGGGCCGCGGGCATCGAGCACTTCGTCTTCGTGACGGGCCGCAACAAGGGCGCGATCGAGGACTATTTCGACCACCAGGTCGAACTGGAGGCGGCGCTGGAGGCCAAGGGCAAGACCGCCCTGCTGAAGGAGCTGCGCGACGAGCTGCCCCGTCCGGGCGAGATGAGCTTCGTGCGCCAGATGGCCCCGCTGGGCCTGGGCCACGCGGTGTGGTGCGCCCGCGACATCGTCGGCGACGAGCCGTTCGCGGTGATGCTGCCCGACATGGTGATGTCGGCCGGCAAGCCCGCCCTGGCCCAGGCCATCGAGGCCTACGACCAGAAGGGCGGCAACATCGTCGTGGTCGAGCCGGCGCCGGAGGGCATGGCCCACCAGTACGGCATCGTCGCCCTGGACGGCCAGCAAGGCCGCCTGAACCGCATGACCGGCATGGTCGAGAAGCCGCCGAAGGGCACCGAGCCCTCGAACCTGTTCATCTCGGGCCGTTACATCCTGCAGCCGGAAATCTTCGACCTGCTGGAAAAGCAGGGCAAGGGCGCGGGCGGCGAGATCCAGCTGACCGACTCGATGCTGACCCTGCTGCAGACCCAGGACTTCCACGCCCTGGAATACGAGGGCGAGACCTACGACTGCGGCGACAAGATCGGCCTGCTGCGGGCCAATGTCGCCCTGGCCCTGAAGCGCCCGGACCTGGCCGACGCGGCCCGGGAAATGATCAAGGGGCTGCTGTAGAAGGATGCTCCCCCTCTTGGGGGAGCTGTCGCGAAGCGACTGAGGGGGTCCGCGCGGTCGGTCCCCCTCCGGCCCTTCGGGCCACCTCCCCCAGAGGGGGAGGATCTGGTCACACCGCGCGCGGCGGGTAGCCCTTCTCGCGCAGGGCGTCCATGACGTCCTGGGTGTGCTGGGCGTCGCGGGTCTCGATGGTGATGTCGAACTCCGCGCCCTTGGCCGGCACGTCCAGGGCCAGGCGGTTGTGGTTGACCTCGATGATGTTGGCGCCCATGCCGCCGATCACGCTGGCCACCGTCGACAGCAGGCCCGGGCGGTCGTCGCCGACGATGCGCAGGGACACCAGGCGCTGGGCGCGCACCAGCTCGCGGGTCAGGACCGAGGCCAGCAGGCGGGTGTCGATGTTGCCGCCGCACAGGATCAGGCCGCACTTCTTGCCGCGGAACCGTTCGGGATAGGCCAGCAGGGCCGCCAGCGAGGCCGCGCCGGCCCCTTCGGCGATGGTCTTCTCGACGTTGCAATAGAGGGCCACGGCCTGCTCGATGTGCGGCTCTTCCAGCAGCAGCACGTCGTCGATCAGGGGGCGGGCCACGCCGTAGGTCAGCTCGCCCACCGTCTTGACCGCCACGCCCTCGGCGATGGTCTGGCCGCCGCAATGGGCCGCCACGCCGCGCATCTTGGCGGTGAAGGACGGGTACATGGCCGGCTCGCAGCCGATGATGTGGATGTCGGACTTGATGGCCTTGGCCGCCGTGGCCACGCCGCTGATCAGGCCGCCGCCGCCGATCGGCACCGGCAGGACCTCCAGGTCGGGGGCGTCCTCCAGCATCTCCAGGGCGATCGTGCCCTGGCCGGCCATGATGTCATAGTCGTCGAACGGGTGGACGAAGGTCAGGCCCTGCTCGTCGCGCAGCTTGCGCGCATGGGCGGCGGCGTCGTCGTAGGTCTCGCCCTCGATGACCACGTTGGCCCCGAAGTCGCGGGTGTGCTGCACCTTCACGAAGGGGGTGGTCTTGGGCATGACGATGGTCACCGGCACGCCCAGGCGGGCGCCGTGATAGGCCAGCCCCTGGGCGTGGTTGCCCGCGCTGGCCGCGATGACGCCCTTTGCCTTCTCGGCGTCGGACAGCAGCATCAGCTTGTTGAGCGCCCCGCGCTCCTTGTAGGCGGCGGTGAACTGCAGGTTCTCGAACTTCACCCACACCTCGGCGCCGGTGATCTTCGACAGGGTCTTGGAATAGCGGCAGGGGGTGCGCTCGATCTGGCCGGCGAGGCGGGCCGCGGCGGCGCGGATGGCGGTGATGTCGAGGGTCATGAAGATACGCAGGCCTTGGTGGTCGCCGAAGCATGAGCGCCGCCGGCCGGGACCGACGCGCCGCGTTGCTGTAACAACCAATCGTCCGTCGCGCCAACTCCGTTGTGCGCTCCGGCGCGCCGCCGTCCGATCCGGCGATTTGCTTTGCCCTGGCCGGGGACAGCCAGTAGAGGGACGTCCAGCGCCGGGAAGGCCGCGCCGCGTGGGTCGTATGTCGGAAGCAAGGTTTTCGCCGAATATGTTCCAGTCCTTGCCGGGGCCCGCCAAGGCGCTGATCCGACGCTTCTATTTCATGCTGTTCCGGGGCTCGCCCGCGCCCGACCGCCTGCTCTACGCCATCGACGAACCGCGAGGACAGCGTCCGCTCCGCGCCATTCGGGGGCGCTGCGTGCTCAGGGGCTGGGCCGTCCTCAAGGACCGGGTCGATCCGCCCCGCGTGCGGATCAAGGTCAATCGGGCGCTCTATCCCGTTCGGGTGATGGCCCGCGCGGACGTGCGCGAGGCCTTCCACCGCTCGCCGCCCTACGCCGAGGCCTGCGGCTTCGAACTGGCCCTGCAACTGAACCGCGGCGCGCACCTGATCCGTGTCGAGGTCGAGCTCCATCCCGGCGTCTGGCGCGCGCTTTCGACGACGCTGTTCCTGTCGCTGGGGCTGCGCCAGCCGCTGCCGCAGCGTGTCGACTACGCGGCCTGGACCGACCTGGCGGCGGCCTGGCGGCCCCTGGAAAGGCGCGAGTTCGAAGCGCACCTGCCGCTGATGACCGCGCGCCCGCGCTTCGAGGTCTTCGTCGAGGCGGCGCGAGGCGGCGACTCCGAAGCCACCCGCGCGTCCCTGGCCGCCCAGATCTATCCGGACCTGGAGATCCACGATCTGGCCGAGGGCGAGACCCCGCCGCCGGCGCGCGACGGAACGGGCTACAGGATGTTCCTGCGCGCTGGCGACCGGTTGGCCGAGGACGCCCTCTACGCCTTCGCGGACCGTATCAACGCGGACCCGGCCCTGGACGTCCTCCATGGCGACGAGGACCTGATCGACGCCGACGGCGTGGGGCGGGAGCCGTTCTTCAAGCCCGACTGGAGCCCGACCTATCTGGCGGCGGCCAACTATCTGGGCCGGGCGGCCGCGTTCTCCAATCGGCTGGGATACGCCGGTCCGGCCGATCGCCTGCGGCTGGTCCGCGCCGTCGGGCCCGACGGCGCGCGCGTGGCGAGCATACCCCGCGTGCTGCTGCATCGCCCCGCCGACGACGCCGAGGGGCTGCTGGCGGACGCCGGACGCGTCGCGACCGAAACGTCGCCGCCGCCCGCCGCCGGCGACGCCCAGCCGAGGGTCCTGCTGGTGGTCCGGGGGCGCGGCTCGGGCCGTCCGCCGCCGCCGACCGACTATCCCTTCGTCGAGATCGTGCACGAGGTCCGGCCGTCGGCGAAGACCGTCGCGCCCGCTCCCCCCGCCCCCTGGCTGGGCGGGCTGGCGGATCGCCACGACGTGCTGGTGTTCGTCGACGAGGACCTGACTGGCGCGTCGCCGGCGTGGATCGAGGCCCTGGTCGCGCCGCTCGCGGACGGCGCCGTGGCGGCGGTGGGGCCCGTCCTCGTCGATCGCGCCACCGGCATGCGGCATGTGGGCCTGACCAACGACGACGGGGAGCCCGCTCCGATCCGCGTCGAGACCGCCGGCGTCGCGCCCCTCGTGCCGCGCAACGTGCTGGGGGTCAGCCGGGCGTGCCTCGCCACCCGCGTCGATGACTTCATCGCCGTGGGCGGATTCGTGGACGGACTGGGTCCGGACCTGGAGGGCCTCGACTACTGCCTGAAGCTGGCCCGGCGCGGCCGGCTGATCGCGCACACGCCCGGCGCCGAGCTCTCCATGGCCCGATGGCGCGCGCCGAGGCCCGAAGCGGTGACCTGGCATCAGCAGACCTGGCCGGAATCCTGCGCCCGGGATCCCTATTACCGCGAGGACGCCCTGACGACGCGGCCGGCGACCCACCGCGTGGCGATGAAGTTGTCCAACCCATGACCCCAAGCCCCACCATCGCGGTCGTGTTCCTGCTCCGCTGGGAGGACGCCGGCTGGCGCGCCCACGCGCGCCGGTTCCTGGCGTCCTACGCGGCCTTCGACGCGGGCGTGGGCCACCGGCTCTACATCGCCCTGAAGGGCTTCGACACCGAGGCGGCGGTGGCCGAGGCGGCCGTCCTGTGCGCGACCGTCCCGCACGTGCCGGTGGTCGTCGAGGAAGCCGGACGCGACATCGGCGCCTACCTGACCATGAGCCGGCGGATCGACGAACCCCGGGTGTGCTTCCTCAACAGCCACAGCCAGATCCTCTGCGACGGCTGGCTGCTCAAGCTGGACCGGAACCTGGACGCGCCCGGCGTGGGGCTGGTCGGGGCCACGGGGTCCTACGAGAGCCTCCACGTCATCGATCCCGACTTCCCCGCCTTTCCCAACCCGCACCTGCGGACCAACGGGTTCATGCTCGACGTCGCCCTGCTGCACGCGATCACTGCCGACGTCGCCATCGAGGGCCGGCGCGACGCCTTCATGTTCGAGAGCGGCGCGCTCAGCATGACCAACCGCGTGCTGGCGCGCGATCTGCGCGTGCTGACGGTGGGGCGCAACGGGCGGGGCTACGATATCGATTGGTGGCCGTGGTCCGACGGCTTCCGGCAGGGCCGGCAGACCAATCTCCTGGTCGGCGACAACCAGACCCGCCACTTCGACGCCCTGCAGCGCCCCGAGCGCGACCTTCTGGCGGGCCAGTCCTGGGGCGTCTACCGCAGCCGGAGCACGCTGCCGGGCTGGCGAACGCAAAAGCGCCCCGCGATCGGCTGACCGCGGGGCGCTCTTTGGTGTCGGCGAGGCCTCAGGCCAGCGGCGGATAGACGCCGGGGGGGAGGTCCTCGATCGGGCCGAAATAGGCGATCCGCCCGTGGTCCAGCACGGCGACCTTGTTGCACAGGGTCTTGACCAGGGACATCGAGTGGGTCGCGAGGATCAGGATCCGGGCCTCGTCGACCAGCTCGTGCAGCCGGCTCTGCGCCTGCTCCATGAAGGCGGCGTCGCCGGTCGCCAGCCACTCGTCCATCACCAGGATGTCGGGCGTCATCGACGTGGTCACGGCGAAGGCCAGACGCGCCATCATGCCCAGCGAGTAGGTGCGCATGGGCAGGTGGATGAACCCGCCCAGCCCGGAGAACTCGATGATCGAGGGGCGCAGCGATTCCATCGTCGCCCGGTCGATGCCGCGGTAGCGGCAGGCGACGGCGATGTTGTCGTAACCGCTCAGGTTCATGTCGAGGCCGAGCGAGCTGTCGAAGACCGCGCTGATGGTGCCCGAGGTGGTGATCGTGCCCGAGGTGGGTGGATAGATCCCGGCCAGGACCCGCAGCAGCGTGCTCTTGCCCGCGCCGTTCGACCCGACCAGGGCGATGCGATCGCCGTTGTGGGCGTCCAGATTGATCTGGGTGAGCGCGCGGACGGTGACCTGGTCGTTGCGCGACCGCATCAGGACGCCGCCGACGGCGATGCCCAGGGCGGCCTTGCGCAACGATCGAGCGCGCGTTTCCTGGACCGGCAGATCGACGGTGACGCCGCGCAGCGAGATAAGACGTTCTGGGCTCATACGTAAAACACGACCGACTTGCGGCTGACGGCGTAGGCGATGATGCCCGCGATCAGACTGGCGAAGGTGAAGCCCACGGCTCCCGTGAAGACGAAGGCGGTGGGTGTGGTCCCGAGGAGCGGCTCGCGCACGACTTCCATCAGGTAGTAGAACGGATTGAGGTGCAGGAACGCCGACCGGGGGCTGATCGCCTTGGTGAGCCAGAAGACCGGGGTCACGAAGATCAGGATCTGGAACACCTGGGTGACGATCTGGATGAAGTCCTTGAACATTGCGCCGAGCGACGCGAAGACCGTGGCCATGCCGATGGAGAACAGGGTCAGCAGCGCGATGCCGGCGAGCGTCTCCAGCGGCTTGATGTCCATGACCTTGCCGAAGACGACCCAGATGATCGCCACCACGACCAGGTTGTGCGCCAGGACGATCAGGTTCCGCGCCACGACCCGGAAGATGTAGACGAAGTAGGGGACCTGGAGCGACTTGATCAGGCCCTCGGCCAGCACGTAGCTATGGCAGCTCTCGGTCGCGACGCTGGCGATGAACGACCAGATCATCAGGCCGGCCGCCAGATAGGGCGCGAAGTCCTGGAAGGCGACGTGCAGGATCTGGCTGTAGAGCAGCGACATGCCCGCGATGGTCAGCGCCAGGCCGCTGGCCAGCCAGAACGGCCCCAGCACCGAGTTGCGATAGCGTTGCTTGATGTCGGACCAGCCCATGGACAGCCACAGGCGCCACAGGCCCAGGGAGTCGCCGAGCTCGATGAACGCGTTGGTCGGCGTGAGACGCATCAGGCGTCGAGCGCCGTTCTTCGAAGGATTACTCATCCGCAGCGCACCCGATAGTAAGGTCGATCAATTCAGGTCTCCAGATTTGTGCAGTGCGGAGTAGTATTCGACGTACTGATCCCAGAACCGTGGGATGTCCGCGAGATCGAAGCTGAACTCGTCGTTCACGCGAAGATAGGGCTCGGAGAACTCGATCTGCCGCGCGAAGTCGACGGACAGATCGCGCCCCAGGCGATGGGACGCCTCCTTGGCCATCAACTGCGCGAACGCGCCTTGGCTCATGACGTATCCGGAAGGCCGCCGGGCGGCGGGTGTCGCCGGTTCGTTGATCATGGCCTCGACATAGTCCGCGTACGCGGCGGCTATCACGGGCGCCGGAACGTTGTCACGTACATAATCGGGCGTCTGCACGACCGGGACGTTCCCCGAAAGCCAGGTCTTGAACATGTACCAGCCGAAGCGCCGCTCTTCGAACGGGCCGAAGGGGTTGGCGATGACGAAGCGGCCGAAACGCAGGTTCGACCAGGCCGCGAAATGGCGCAGGGTCTCGGTGGTGAGCGTTTTCGAGAGTCCGTAGGGGTTGGCGGCCAGGGACCCGGGCGCGCCGCCCGAACCGGCCTCGAACACGGTGCCGGTGACGACGACGGCCTTGGCGCCGCGCTCGGCCATCTTGGCGAAGACGACATCGGCGCCCGCGGCGTTCCGCTGGACCGCCCTGACCGGATCGAAGCTCCACCCGTTGTAGCCGTCGATGTCGGCGGCGTGGTGCGCCAGGGCGTCCCAGGTTCCGGCCTCGACCAGTTCGAGGAAGCGCGGGGTGGCGAACGGGCAGTCGAACACCACCTCGGCGCAGGCCTGCAGACGTTCGACCCGCCGACTGCGCACGCCCTCGTAGGAGTCCGCGGATCCCCGTAGCGGCGCGACCACGCGCAGGCCGCGCTCGGCCATGGCCTCGGCGAACCAAAGACCGGTGAAGGAACTGGCGCCCGTGAAGAGGACAGACGAAGCCAAAACGGTTCTCGTGCTTAAGGCCGCGGCGCGGTTAGGGCCGGATCATGCTGTCGAAATAAAGGCGCCCGGCGATCGTTTTCCGATACGTTCACGGCGTCCAGCGGCCAGGCGATACCGAGCTCGGGATCGTCCCAGCGCACGGAGCCGGCGCCGCCCGGAACGAGGTCGGGCGAGATCTGGTACAGCACCAGGCAGTCGTCGGTGAGGGCCTGGAAGCCGTGGGCGAAACCGGGCTCGCTGTACAGCATGTGGCCGTTGGTCTCCGACAGCTCCGCCGCGAAATGCCGGCCGTAGGTCGGCGAGTCCGGGCGCAGGTCGACCATCACGTCGAAGATCGCCCCGCGCACGCACTGCACCAGCTTGTGCTCCAGGAACGGCGCCTTCTGGAAATGCAGGCCGCGAACCGTGCCGCGTTGCAGGTTGAAGGACGCCCCTTGCTGGCGGAAGCTCTCCGGCATGCCGTTGGCGACGGCGTCGCCGGCGGTGTTCAGCCGCCGGAAATAGCCGCGCTCGTCATGAAAGATCGGTCCCTCCAGCAGCCTGCAGCCCGCGAGAGGTTCGTCGAGCTTCCGCATGGGATCACAGGACCCGGGGCGAGGGGATCGCGACGATGAACTTGCCGCCCCAGGCGCGGATGCCGTCCAGCTGCGACATGACCTCGTCCTTGATGTTCCAGGGCAGGATCAGGACGTAGTCGGGACGGTCCTTCTGGATCTGGTCGGGCGACAGGATCGGCAGGCGGGTGCCCGGCAGGTAGAGGCCCTGCTTGTGCGGCGACATGTCGACCACGTAGTCGATCATGTCGGCGCCGACGCCGCAGTAGTTCAGCAGGGTGTTGCCCTTGGCCGCCGCGCCGTAGCCGACGATCCGGGCGCCGCCCTCCTTGAGTTCGACCAGCAGCTTGAGCAGGTCGCGCTTCACCTTGCGGACGGCGTCGCTGAACTTGCGATAGGTGTCGATGTCGCCCAGGCCGGCGGCGTCCTCGGCCGCCCGGGCGGCGGCGACGCGCGGCTCCTGGGCGTAGTCCGCGTCCTTGTGGCAGACGAACAGGCGCAGGGAGCCCCCGTGCGTGGGCAGCTCCTCGACGTCGAACACGCGCAGGCCGGCCACGTCGAGCATGCGTTCGGCGGCCAGCAGCGAGATGTAGCTGAAGTGCTCGTGATAGATCGTGTCGAACTGCGACTGCTCCATCAGGCGCAGCAGGTGCGGGAATTCGAAGGTGATCACGCCCTGCGGCTTCAGCAGGATGCGGAAGCCGTCGAGGAAGTCGTTGATGGCCGGCACGTGGGCCAGGACGTTGTTGGCGGCCATGTGGTCGGCCTGGACGCCGCGGTCCACCAGGGCCTGGGCCGTGGCCGAGCCGAAGAAGGCCACCTCGGTGGGGATGCCGTGCTTGTCGATGGCGGTCTGGGCGACCGACAGGCTGGGCTCGACGCCCAGCACCTTGACGCCGTTCTGCTTGAAGTACTGCAGCAGGTAGCCGTCGTTGCTGGCGATCTCGACGACCTGGCTGTCGGCGCCCAGGCCGAAGCGGGCGATCATCGCGTTGGCGTAGGTTTCGCAGTGCTTGAGCCAGCTGGTCGAGAACGACGAGAAATAGGCGTAGTCGCTGCGGAACAGGTCGTCTTCCTTGAAGAAGTCCTGCAGCTGGACGAGCTTGCAGCTTTCGCAGACCAGGGCGCGCAGGGGATAATAGGGCTCGGGCCCGTCCACCGCTTCAGGGCGCAGGTAGTCGTTGGAAACCGGCGTGGCGCCGAGATCGGCCATCACCACATTCACTGGTTGGCCGCAATGCCTGCAGCTCTGAGAAACGTGCATCGTCAGGGTTCCCGTAGACATCTTATTGAGCGGCGCCGTCCGCGGCGGTCGCGACGTATTGCTGGATCTGTTGACGCGTGACGGCGCCCATGTCGGCGCCTTCGCCGAACGCCTTGCGCCACGCGACGGTGTTGGCGACCGCGTCGTGGAGGTTCCAGCGCGGCCGCCATTGAAGCTCGATCAGCGCCTTGGTCGAGTCGAGCGTCAACAGCCCGGCCTCGTGCACGGCGTTAGGATCTTCCTGGATGGTCAATTTCGCGGCGTCGCCCCAGAGGGCGCTGGCCACCTTGGCCAGCGTGCCGACGGGCTGGTTGCTGCTTTCGCGCGGGCCGAAGTTCCAGGCCAGGTTCTCGGACGAGCCGCGCCCGAAGCTGGCCTGGGCCGCGACGAGATAGCCGGAGAGCGGTTCCAGAACGTGCTGCCAGGGGCGCACGGCCTTGGGGCGGCGGATGATCGCCTCGCGCCCGGCGGCGAACGCTTCGAGAAGGTCGGGCAGCAGCCGGTCCTTGGACCAGTCCCCGCCGCCGATCACGTTCCCCGCGCGCACCGACACCAGGGCGTGGTCGGGCAGCTGGTGGTAGAAGCTGCGGCCGTAGGCGTAGGCCACCAGCTCGGCGCAGGCCTTGCTGTTGCTGTAGGGGTCGTGGCCGTTGAGGCGATCGGTCTCGCGATAGGCCCAGATGACTTCCTGGTTCTCGTAGCACTTGTCGCTGGTGACGATGATCGTCGCGCCCAGGCTGGGGCAGCGGCGCGAGGCCTCCAGGACGTGGACCGTCCCCATGACGTTCGACGAATAGGTCTCGACGGGATCGTCATAGGACGGACGCACCAGGGCCTGGGCGGCCATGTGGATTAGCACGGTGGGCTTGAAGGCCTGGATCTCGGCGTTCAGGCGCTCGGCGTCACGGATGTCGCCGATGACGCTCTCGGTGACCTCGGCGACCTTGGCGACGTCGAACAGCGACGGGCTCGTGGACGGCGCCAGCGCATAGCCGCGCACGGTCGCGCCCATCTGCGCCAGCCACAACGCCAGCCAGCCGCCCTTGAACCCGGTGTGGCCCGTCAGGAAGACCCGTTGGCCCGCCCAGAAGGCCGGATTGGGGACTCCCAGGAGCGCGGCGTCGGCGGATTTCGGACCCGACGCGGGCGCGATGGACGAGGATGACATGACTGGCCTGATTTAGGTGCGGGGCGGCAGGTGCGACGGATCCCAGAACGCCCGGCCTTCGGTCCACGCCTTGTTCAGCGTCTCGACGTCGCGCTGGGTGTCCATGCAGGCCCATTCGCCGCTGTGCTTGAAGACGTTCAACTGGCGGTCGGCCGCCAGCTTGCGCAGCGGGTTCTGCTCCAGGACCAGGGCCGGATCGTCGTTCAGGTAGGACATGAACTGGCGCTTGAAGAAGAAGAACCCGCCGTTGATCCAGTGATCCTCGATCTCGGGCTTTTCCTCGAAGCCGAAGGCCTCGCCGTTGTCGAACTTGAACTCGCCGAACCGCGACGGCGGATTGACGCCCAGGACGGTGCCGATCTTGCCGGTGGCGACGTGATCCTTGAACTCGTTGCCGATGTGGGCGTCGGTGACGCCGTCGCCGTAGGTCACGGCGAAATGCTCGGCGTCGCCCAGGTAGCGCGAGGCCGCCTGGAACACGCGGCCGCCGGTCATGGTCAGTTCGCCGGTATAGGCCAGCGTCACTTCCCAATCCGCCTCGGAGGTGAGGCCTTCCACGGAATGGAACGTCACCTGGTCGGTGCCCAGTTGAACGGTCGCGTCGCAAGTCATGCGATGAAAGTTCAGGAAATATTCCCGAATGACTTCGCTGCGATATCCCATGCAGAGGACGAACTTACGGAAGCCGAAATGCGCGTAGAGGCGCATGATGTGCCAAAGCGCCGGCTGACCGCCGATCGGGACCATTGGTTTCGGGCGAAACTCCGTTTGTTCCCGCAGGCGGGTGCCGAGGCCGCCGCACAAAATGAAGACAGGTACATCTGAGCGCACGAGTATTCTCATCCCCATTTTGAGCCGAAGCACTTAGGCCTCGTCCGTACCCTATAGCGGAGCCCGCGCGAGAATGACAACCGAGGAAAAAAGGCCCGATCTGGGCTTTTGGCGGTCTCGTTGAGTAAAAGTTTTGCGACAGCGACCGCGCGGTCTTCAATTTACGGACGCGCCGCGGGACGCCGTCGCTCGCCGCCGGTTTTCCGGGCCGCGCGGCGCCGCTCTAGAGCGGCGTGAGATCCGGCGGCTTCCGGTCCAGGCGCGCCAGGAAAGCCCGCAGGGTCCGGGTGGCGCGCCAGGGCAGGGAGCGTTCCAGCGCGGCGCGCTGACCCAGCAGTTCGTCGCGTTCGGCGGTCAGCAGGCGTTCGCGTTCCTGGCCGGCCTTCCGCGACCGGACGGTCGATTCAAGCTCGGCGGCCAGCCTTAGCGTCTCGCCGGCGGCCTGCTCGGCGGCGGCGGCCAGTTCATCGCCCCGTCGGGCGAGCGCGGCGTGGGCCTCGTTGAGGGACTGGAGCTGCGACTGGCTCCGCGCCAGCTGCTCTTCCAGGCTGGGGGCGGCGGTCGCCGGCTCGGGCTCGGGCGCGGCCTCGGCCGGGAGGGCCAGCCACCGCACGGCGTCGAGGATGTCCTGGTGGCTCGGGATCCCGTGATAGGCGACGGTGGCGGGATGGTAGGTGTTGAGAAGGCTCTGATAGCCCCACATGATCGAGCGGGTGTCGGGCAGTTTGAGGCGTTTGACCGTCATGGCCGAGCGCAGGGCGCGTCGCGCGAAGGCCAGGTCGGCGCCCCTCAGGCCCCGCATGTAGTCGTAATAGGCGCGGCGCGGCTCGCGGGTCTCGTAGCCGGCCAGGAGCGCCATCTCCATCGTTTGCAGGCGTCGGTACCGGCGCAGGTCCACCGCGACCTCGATGCGTCCGGCCAGCCTTTGCTTCAGCTGCAGGGCGGCCAGGAGCCAGTTGCGGACGTGGGCGACCCCCGGCCGCTCGATCGCCTCGACGACGGCAGGGTCGCCGCCTGACAGGAAGGCGGTGTCGACGGGCGCGCTGAGGAACTGGAGCCGTCCCTCCTCCTCGCGCTGGTTCATGAAGTAGAAGCCGAACGACTGCTTGGCGATCCCGATGATCATGCGCGGGTGCGGATCGGCGATGATCCGCGCCGCGGTCAGGAAGGTCAGGAAGCTGACATAGTAGTCCGGATAGGGCGATTGGTAGAACGGTCCGAGGTCGGCGAGCGACAGGATGTAGTCGCGCCGGTACATGTAGTGCTGGGCGTTGAAGCTGATCTGGTGACGGAAGGCGGGCCCCATGACGCCCAGGCGTCGCGCCCAGTCCAGGTCCACCTCGTAGGGCGCGTTGCGATCGTGGAAGAGGACGCTGTTGTCGACCGTCGCCAGATAGCCGTCCGGCGCGCCGGCGATCACGCCGGGATAGGTGTAGTGGTAGCAGTTGGCGTACAGCACGTCGGGTCGATCGAAGGCCGAGATCAGCCACGCCTGATGGCTGAGATAGCCCGGCGCCATGGCGTCGTCGTCGCCCAGCATGACGACATAGTCGCCCTGGGCCGCCTCCAGGGCGCGATTCCAGTTCTCGGTCACAGACAGCGGTGAATCCGACCGCAGATAGCGCACGCGCGCATCGCCGAGCTCGTCGACATAGCCGCGATAGTCGTCGTCCGAGGCGTTGTCGGAAATCACGATCTCGAAGTCGCCGAAATCCTGCAGCCGGACCGACTCGACGGCGAGTTTGAGCAGGTTGAGTCGATTCCGACTGGGGATAAGGACGGAGAACATGAAACTCGACGTTCCGTAGGTGGGAGGGGGGCGTTCGCGTCGCTATTCGACGCGCCGCAGGACGCCGCGCGGGTTCATGGTCAGCAGGAAGCGTTCGAAGGACCGATCGGCCACGAACCGGGGGTTCTCGGCCAGGAAGGCGTCGACGGCCTCCCAGGGGCCCGGTCCGAACTCGGGATAGGTCGGATGCCCATTCACGTTGGTGTCTTCGACGACCAGCAGGCCGCCCACGGGCACCAGCTCGCTGTACAGGCGCAGCTCGTCCAGGACGTGGTCGCGCCGATGATCGCTGTCGAGGATCACCATCACCTCGGGACCGGCCGCCGCGGCCTGGGCGGCGACCTGGGCGAAGATTTCGGGGGCCGTGCTCGAGCCGCTGACATAGCGCAGGCGCGGATGCTGCGGCTGGATGGCGCGATGGGTGTCGTCGATATCGACCGTCACGACCGAGCCCTCGCCGACCATGTCGCAGATGCACGCCAGGTACAACGCGCTGCCGCCCTTGTACGTCCCCGTCTCGATGATCAGGTTCGGTCGCCGCAGGACGATCAGCTCCTGATAGAGCCAGAGGTCCATCGGGCACTTGAACATCTCGTGGCCCATCCAGGCCAGGACGATCGTGTGCAGGCCCACGCCGCCGTCGAGCTTGGAATAGTAGAGGTCGTGGAAGCGGTCGACGATCTGCTGCTCTTCGGCGGTCAGGTCGGCGTCGCGGTAGTAGGGCTTGAACGCGCCGATCGGCGGGCGCACGGGCGGGGAAGTCGATGCCGTCATCACGCAAGCTCCCGGCAAGCTTCGATTCGTTGATCAACCCCTGCCTAATGACAAACGTCGCCAGGCGAAAGCGTGATGATTCTGCGGTAAGGGCGGAGGACCAAGTCCGCCAAGGAAGCTCAATGCGTACTCACGAACCGATGAAACCCCGACAGCCGGCGGTGACCGAGGCGCTCCTCGCACGCTCGACCGCGATGCGCCGCCTGCTCGAGGCCGGACCCGAACTGTTCCAGGCTGGACGCTTCTGGGCGGACATCGGCGGCCAGAACGAGGCGCTGCTGTCGCGGCACGGCGTCGAGAACTTCAAGCGGACTCTGGCGCAGAACTATTTCAACTGGGCCGTCGAAGGCCCCAATGACCCGCAGATGCAGAGCCTGCTGCGCGAATGGGCGGACGATCCCAGCGCCCTGCCGCTGGAGGCCGAGCTGCTCGGCGATCCGGCGGTGCTCAGCATCAACGACACCAGCTATCTGCTCTCGCCCAGCGCGGCGCGCGGCTACACGCTGTTCGTCGGCCTGCTGTGGTGGCACGCGACCAAGCGCGCGGCTCCGGGCGACGGCGACAAGCTGGCCGAGGCGGCGGTCGGCAATCCCATTCCCATCAATGTCCAGGGCCGGGCCGTTTCGCAGGACCTGGCCAATTCGCTGCGCGAGTTCACCCGCATGCGGCCCGTCCTCGAAGGCGAGCGCCCCATCCTGGCCGAGATCGGGGCGGGATACGGGCGGCTGGGCTATGTCGCGAGCCAGCTGAAGCCGTTGCGCTACTGGATCTTCGACATCCCGCCGGCCCTGGCGGTGGCGGAATGGCATCTGGCGGAGGCGCTTCCCGATCGGAAGATCTTCCGCTGGCGGCCCTTCGCGCGCTGGGACGAGGTCGCCGACGAGGTCATGGCCGCGGACATCGCGATCTTCACGATCGACCAGCTGCGGCATGTCCCCGCCGGCATCGTCGACTGCTTTGCGGCGATCTCCGCCCTGCACGAGATGAGGCCCGAGCAGATCGCCGCCTACATGAACATGATGAGCGCCGCCTCCAAGGCGATCTACACCAAGAACTGGACGGTCTGGCGCAACGAGCACGACGCCTTCGACTTCCGGTCGACGAATTTGCCGGCCCCCGCCGGATGGTCCACCGTGCTGGAGGCGGTGGACGAGGTCATCCCGGCGTTCACGGAGAAGCTGTTCGTGGCGCCCCGCGCCTGAACCGGATCCGCCGTCGCCTCCGAAGGCGTCAAAGACTTTCGTTGCTCGAGGCCCCACTCAACTTATAACTTGTCTGAAATCTTGGTCCCGATGCGTCGTTTTTTCTTCGGTAGAGAGCAGAAATGTCAGAAAACACCTTTAACTTCAAAGGTTATGACCTCCCTGAACGACTAGTGAACCTGACGGGCGGCGGCCCCGACTCGTTCGATGCGATCTCCACGGCCCACATCGCCGACCTGCGCCGCTATCTCGGGATCAAGAGCGATTCACGGCTTCTCGAAATCGGTTGCGGCATCGGCCGCGACGCCATCCCGCTGACCGAGATCATCACCGAGGGCCGCTACGACGGCGTGGACATCATCGGCGACTCGATCGCCTGGCTGTCGGCCAACCTCACGCCGCGCCATCCCAACTTCAATTTCCACCACTACAATGTGGCGGATCAGCTGCACAATCCGACGGGCACGGAGGACATGCGGTCCTTCAAGATGCCGCTGGAAGACAACAGCGTCGACGGGGTCTTCGCCTGGTCCGTCTTCACGCACATGCTGTCGGACTACATCACCTACTATCTGGGCGAGTTCCAGCGGGTGCTGAAGCCCGGCGGCCGGGCCTTCCTGACCTGCTTCCTCTACAACGACGCCGTGCTGGCCAAGGCGCGGGAGACCAACCTGACGCCCTTCGACCTGAGGTTCGAGCATCCCTGGGGCGAGGGCTGCCTGATCAACGATCCGCAGCACCCCCTGGGCGCGGTAGCCTACAACGAGGAGCGCCTGAAGGCCCTGGTCGGCGCGTCCGGCCTGACGCTGGAGCGCATCGCCCTGGGGTCGTGGTCGGGCTACTGGCCCTATCCCGAGGGCGGGCAGGACGCCCTGATCATCAGCAAGGCCTGATCGGCGCGCATCGCCGGACAGGACGACCGCGGGCGGCGCCGGAATCCAGGATTCCGGCGCCGTTTTCGCGTCAGATGAAGCGCTTGAGGCCGTAGCCGCCCGCGCCGCGGACGGGGGTGGCCTCGCCGCCGGCGGCGGAGCCGGCGGTGAAGGCGTTCCAGGCGACCTGCACGCTCGCCTTGTCGGTCGGATGGAGCGGCCGGCCGCGCACCTTGCCCTCGATCAGGGGGCTGTAGGCGACCCGGCGGCCCGAGCGGTCCGCGAAGGCGCCCAGCCACAGGCCCAGTTCGGCGGGGGCCAGGCCGGCCGGCGCCGCGGCGAGGGCCTCGTGCAGGAAGTCCGCCCTGACCAGGCAGAGGTCGATGACGCCCGCCGAGATGGTCTGCGGCTTCCAGCCAAGGACGAAGGGCCCGGGATCGGTCAGCGCCAGCTGATCGTAGGGCGCGTGCAGGTGGCCCTGGCCGTCGGCCATCCAGCCCGCGGCGACCACGGCCACGTCGTTCACCAGCCGTCCGGCGACCACGGCGACGTCGTCGTGGAACTCGAACATCTTGACCGCTTCCAGCAGGAGCTCCTGGCGGGGCTTCTGGGCCTTGGTCGAGTGGATCAGCACCAGGTCGCCGGGCTTGGCGCCGCGCACCTGCTCGACGAACGCCGAGGCCGGGACGGCCTTGCCGCGCGCGCGGCGCCCGACGGTGAACGGACCCAGGGCGTCAGAGGCCGAGACCTCCACGGCGACGATGTCGGGAAGGTTCTCGGCGTTGCGCTTGATCCACCATTCCTCGGCGCCGCGGAAGATCGGGAAGGGCGCGACCTCGCAGACCGCCGACAGGCCGCGGTCCTCGATCTTCGCGGCCAGCAGGGCCTGGACCGACTTCGACGATCCGTTGCTGGTCTCGCCGTTGTTGGACGTGCTGCCCTGGTGGTGGCGCCAGTGGTAGACGATCGACGGCACGTGGACCAGCGGGTGGCCCGCCCGCGAGAAGCGGTAGGCCGTGTCCCAGTCGTGGCAGTATTCGCTCGGCTTGAACGTATAGACGCCCAGGCTCAGGGCCAGGTCGCGACGGAACGCGCAGGCGTGCCAGATCCAGGAGTTCTCCAGGTCGAGGACCGGATCCCAGGCCGGGCGCAGGTAGGGCGCCTGCAGGGCCTCGCCGATGACGATGTCCTCGTCGGTGTAGAGGAAGGCCGGCGGATTCGGGGCGTGCTCGATGGCCTGGGCCAGCAGCTTGAGGCAGTCGGGCGTCAGCAGATCGTCCCCGTCCAGCGGGAGGATGTAGTCCTCCTTGGCCGCCGCGAGCACGTGCTGCATGCCCCCGATGATGCCGAGGTTCTCGTCGAGATAGTGCAGCTTGACCCGCGGATCGTTGGCCAGGGTGCGCAGGTAGGCCCTCAGGCCCTTGCTGATCGGGCCGTGGGCCAGGATGACCCATTCGAAACCGACGTCGCGCTGCGCGAACACGGTCTCGGCCGTGCGGCGGAACAGGGCCTCGTCGGTGCGGATGTACAGGGTCGTGAGCAGCGAGAAGCGCGTCTTGACCGGACCGCCCGGGGCGACCGCCGTCCGGGCCTTGGCCTGGAGGTCGTGCCACACCGGATAGGCCGCCGGCGAGGCCGACGACTTGGAGCGGCGAACCGGGCGATAGGCCGTCGCCCGGGTCAGGCCCAGGTCCGGGTGCAGCAGCTGGCGTTCGGGGATGATGTCGGCGGCGTACGACGCGAACCGCGCGTGTTCCGCGTCCTGGACCAGGCTGTCCCAGTCGATCCCCGTCTCGCCCGAGACGAAGGGCGAATAGATCACCCGCTCGCCGTGCTTGCGCGCGTTGGCGCCGAGCCAGGCGCCGAGCATCGCGGTCGACGGCCCCCAGGGCGCGATCTCCTCGAGGGCGCGGATCAGGAAGTCCGGCTTGATCACCGCGTGCAGCGCCGACACGGCGCTGACCGAATGCTGCTTCCACATCTGGGCGGCGTAGCCCGGGTCGGCGAGGCGGCGGCCGCGGTCCGGGCACTCGCAGCCCTTGCCGAAGCCGAAGACGTAGCCGGCGGCGAGCACCTCGCCGTAGGAGTGGATGCGTCCCCCGATCATGACGGCGTCCGGGAAGAGCTCGAAATGGCCGACGGCCTCGTGGAACCACTCGTCGTTGTCGGGCGCCACCTCGTCCGCGATGACGTGGAACAGGCGTCCTTCCTTCGCCGCGGCGCGGGCGTGTTCGACCAGCGCGTGGGGACCCTTGGCCAGGTCGACGTGGAAGACCTGGTGGTCGACCTTGGCGGGCACGCGCAGCGTGTGCTTCTTGGGCGACGAGCCGTTGGAGACCACGACCGTGGTCAGGCCCGGCGCGGCCGGCGCGCGACGGCGGCGCAGCCACCAGTCCGGCGTCTCGCCGAACATCGGGTTCTTCGTCAGTTCAAAGAGCTTGCCCTTGGCGTGGCCCTTCAGGAAGCGGGTGAGCACGGCGCGCTGTGAGCCGAAGACCACCGGCTTGGAATTGATGTTCGACGCCGTCGACTGCTGGTGCATGCGCCAGCTGTAGACCACTTCGGGGATGTGCCGCGGCGTGTGGCCGGCCAGGGCGAAGCGGGTGAAGGTGTCCCAGTCGTGGCTGCCCTCCGCCTCGGCGTCGGTATAGGCGCCCAGTTCGAGCGCCATCTTGCGGTCGATCGCGCAGAGATGGGCGATGTAGCAGGAGTTGACGAAGAGGACGGGATCCCAGTCGGGCTTCAGGTAGGGGCCGCTGAGCTCGGCGCCCATGAGCTTGTCTTCGTCGGTGTAGGCCAGCGCGGGATAGCCGTGCTTCCGCAGATGCCAGGTGACGATGCGGACGCAGTCGGGCGTCAGGTAGTCGTCGGAGTCCAGGGGCAGGATATAGCGCCCCTTGGCGCGCTCGAGGCAGCGGCGCATGCCCCCGATGATGCCGAGGTTCTTCTCGACGCGCTCGAGGCGCACGTAGGGCTTCTCGGCCAGCTTGGCCAGGTAGGCGATGACGTCGGGGCGCGTGCAGCCGTTGTCGAGGATGTACCACTCGAAATCCGCGCCGCCCTCCTGGTTCTCCAGGCTGCGCGCCAGCACGTCCAGGAACGCGGGCGGGGTGTTCCAGACCGTGGTCACGAAGCTGAGCAGCCCGGTTTCCTGGACGGCGGGATACAGCCCTTTGCGATCGGCGAGCGCCTCGCGGAGATAGGCGTTGTACTCGTCGACGCCGCGTTCCGGGTCGGGGAGGGGCAGGCGGCGGGGCTCGTTCTTGCCGATCTCCAGGGCGTCGGGCTTGACGCCCTGTTCGATCAGCCGCCGGGAGAGGGCCTCCAGCACGGGCGCCAGGGCCTGGCTCCAGGTGTGGGGCAGGTCGAGCTTGGCCGCTTCGTGGCGTTCCTCGACGTCTTCCAGCCGGTCGACGGCGCGCGACAGCGCCGCGGCCACGGCTTCCACGGTCGGCGGGACCGCGATGATGTTGGACGAGACGGCCGCCAGCCGCTCCGCGTCCTTGTTGGCGTATTCGTTGGTGACCACCAGGCCGCCGCACGCCGCCATCTCCAGCGGCGGGTAGCTGGGGTGGGGCGACATCATCAGCGACAGCAGGATGTCGGCCTGCCGCATCTGGCTGGCATAGGCGTCGAAGCCCAGCCAGGGCGCGCATTCCAGCGTGGCGTCCTGGCCGAGCGGGACGCTCGTGAAGGGCTCGCCCATCCCGACGAAGTCCCAGGACCCCGCGCCCAGGTCGCCCGAGGCGATCGCCATCTGCAGCGCCGCGACGCCGAGTTCGTAGAGGTTGCGCACGCCCGTGTTGGGCCGGGCGTAGAACAGCAGCTTGCGCTTCTTGCCCTTGCGGGGCTCGGGATGGAAATCGTCGCGCGAGACGGCCGGTTCGAAGGAGATCGCGGTCCGGGCGAAGGCCGGATCGGCGTGGCGGCCGATGCCGTTCTCGACCAGGAAGTCGCTCAGCAGCTTGGTGTTGACGACCGGGATGTGCTCGAGGCCGTAGGTCTCCAGGGCCAGGGCGTAGTGGCTCGAGGCCGGGTAGAGGATCGGCTCGAAGTCCTGGATCAGGTAGATGAACGGCCGTCCGCCCACCAGCGGCGAGGCGGCCTTGGCCATCTGGGCCGTCCACCACGCGGTCGCGAAGAACAGGTCCTTTTCGTGGATGGTGATGGTCTTGCGGCGGTCCGAGGCGTCGACGAGCTCGACGTTGGGCAGGCGTTCCTCGACGCCGGAGATCGCCTGGATGTGACGCCAGATCGGCTCATGGTCGGCGTCGATGGGCGCGTCCGTTGAGATCAGGCGCACGGCGAAGCCGACCTTGCCCAGGCGGTAGGCCAGGTTGAGCGCGGTGTTGGGGCCGCCGGACATGCTGGCCATCCGGATGGCCGGCAGCAGCAGGTTGATCGTGGGCTGGCCCGTCGGGTCGCGGCTCACGCGCAGCGACAGGGGCACGGCCGGCGCGAACAGTTTCGGATCGACCGCGGTCGAGAGGAGCTGCTCCTCGGGCCGCCGCAGCATGCCGAAGCGGTTCGCCTGACGGGAGAGCACGCTCGGGAAGGCGCCCTGGTCCAGGATGCCGGCGAACTTGCGCCGCAGGCGCGTGCGCTCGGGGGTGCCCGCCCCGATCAGTTCGGGAAGGGCCTGCTCGGAAATGCTTTCCATCTCCGGCACGTGGACGACGCCATAGCCCATGGCGGCGGCGTCGAGGCCCAGCTCCAGGCCGTGGAGGGCGTCGTCGACGTCCAGTCCCTTGAGGGACAGGCCCTGCCTCAGCAGGTCGGCGCGGATGGCCAGGAAGAACGCCGGGAGGCCCGTCACCGGTCGCGCGATCGACCAGATGTGGCCGGGCGTCTCGGTTTTCAGCCATTCGTAGAAGGGCGAGGCGACAAAGCCCTGCAGGCCGGCCAGGAGACCGGCGCTGAACACCGTGCCTTCCGCGTCGGTCACGGGTCCGCCGACCACGCCGCAATTGAGGTCCAGCTCCAGGGTCCCCACGGCTTCCCAGAGGGCCCGGCGGTTCTGGATCGCGACCTTCGACGAGACGATCACCTTGGCGAAGGCCTTGGCCGGCGCCTGGTTGATCAGGGTCGCCAGGGCGCTGTCGGAGCCGTACGCCTTGGTCACGAGCCCCGCGTCGGCGATCAGGTCCTGGACCTGGTCCTTGAGCCGGGTCGGATAGAGCACGCGCCGGACCGTGGCGGCCCCGGCGACCATGTCGAGATTGTGCCGGAGGGTGTCGAGATCGTCGATGTCCTGGAGGACGAGATCGACGTGGACGCCGACGTCGCGGATTTCCTTGCGCCGGGTGGCGTACCAGCCGACGACGCCCTCGAACAGCGAGCCGGCCTGGAACTTGTCCTGCAGGCCCCGGCGGGCGAGCGACCGCTCCATCACCTCGTACTGCGAGCCGCCGATATAGTCCTTGGCCGAGGTGGCCAGGGCGGTGGACTCCGCGTGCATGCGCCAGCCGTACAGCACCTCGCGGACATGCACGGCCCGTCCGCCGTTCTCCGTGATGCGCAGGGCCGTGTCCCAGTCGTGCGACCCGCGTGCGTAGTCGTCGGTATAGACGCCGACCTCGCGGCCCACGGCGGTCGAATAGACCATCAGGTGCGCCGCCGGGGCCGTGGCCATCGCGTGCGCGAACGCGAAGTCCCAGCGCCAGATCAGTTCGACGGGCTCGCCGTCCTCGTCGACCTTCTGCTCGTCGCTGAACATGAGGACGGGCTTTTCGTCCCCGGCCTCCCTCAGCGCCTTGGCGAACAGGGCCAGGGAGTCGGGATAGAGGATGTCGTCGGAGTCGACGGGCACGACGTAGTGGCCCTTGACCCGTTCGAAGACGTAGCGATTGCCGCCGATGATGTGCAGGTTGTCTTCGACCCGGAAGAGTCGGAAGCGCGGGTCGCGCGCGGCGATCTCGACGCAGGCGTCGATCGTCTTCCGCGTCTTCGAGCCGTTGTCGAGGATCACCCATTCGAAGAACGGATAGGCCTGGGCCTGGATCGTCCGGGCCAGGGCGTCCAGGAACTTGGGGTCGGTGTCGTAGATCGTCGTGATGATCGAGAAGGTCGGCGCGGCGCCCTTGGTGACCCGGCCGAGGTCCATGGTTTCGAGCGCCTTCACCCGCTCGGCCAGCCTCTCCTGGAACAGCACCGTCCAGTCCTGGCGCGACGTTGATCCCCAGGTTTCGTGGTTTCGCGACAGCGGCGGAGAGATCTCGTAACCCCGGCCGCGCCCGATCAGCAGGTAGTGCAACAGCGGGTTCACGCTGTCGTCCTGCAGGTAGCGGCGCTGGTAGCGCCGGGTCGAGAACTTCTCGCTGGGGTTATGCCCCTCGCGCCAGCCCCGCTCCATATAGTGCCAGATGGGGTCGACCCCCGCGGCGGCCACCTCGGGGTGGCGGGCCAGGTAGTAGGCGGAATCCAGCAGGCCGCTGGTCGAGACCAGGCGCATCTGGGCCCGGGTCTCGCCGGCCAGGTCGTCGCGCCGGCCGCCCCGCGCCAGGAAGTCCATCAGGGGATTGACGCCCTGCGCCGCGACTTCGGGATTGTCGGCCAGGTATTGTTGGGTGTCGAAGAGGCCGCTCGGATTGCGGCCTTCCCGGTGCCCGCTGGAAAGATAGTGGACCGCCGGATCCATGCCGGCCGCCGCCACGTCGGCATAGGTCCGCAGATAGAAATCGCGGTCCAGCAGTCCGCTCGCGACAATATATTCGACCTGGGCGCTCAGATCAGTGGCGACGCGCCCCTCGGATCTGCCGTACTTCAGGTAGTGATAAAGCGGATTGATGCCGGAACGGGCGACGTCTGGATTGCCGTTCAGGTAGAACTGGGTGCTGAAGGTCGGTGAAGGGTTGCGGCCTTCCTGGGCGCCGTATCTCACATAGTGCAAAATCGGATCGATGCCATCGAGCCGGACATCGTCGTGTGACGAAAGATAATACTCACGATCGAATAGATCGCTGGAAGAAATCGCCTTGATCCACTGTCGCTCTCTAATGCGAAGCATCAACACCCGAGCGCTTAGCGATTTCATCGACTATCAGACCCCAGTTGGATATATGTTATTGGCGATCATTATCGTTCGCTTGGCGCGGGCCATGCGAGCTCCCGCCAAACGCGTAACGGCTTGTTTAAATATTGTCCATCCCGAGACGCGACCCGCGGGGAGAAAGACCGGCGGGCCGCGTTTCTGGATTATCAGGGGGCGGATGGAAGCGGGCCTGATGCTTTTGAAGCCGCTCCCGTGAGGCGGGCGGACGTCAGCCGGCGGCGGCCGCCGCCACGGCTTCGGCTGTGATGCCGAACTCCTTGTACAGGCGCTCGAACGGCGCGGAGGCCCCGAAGCCGGTCATGCCGACGAACTTGCCGTCCACGCCGATGAAGCGGTCCCAGCCCATGCGGACCGCGGCCTCGACGGCGACGCGGGTCGGGGCGGTCCCGATCACCGAGGCCTTGTAGGCGTCGGTCTGCTGCTCGAAGAGCTCCCAGCAGGGGGTCGAGACGACGCGGGTCGGTTTGCCCTGGCCCTGTAGGATGTCGCGCGCCGCCACGGCGACCGACACCTCGGTGCCCGAGGCGAAGATCGTCACGGCCGCCTCGCCGCCCTCGGCGGCCAGCAGCTCGTAGGCGCCCTTGGCCGAGCGGTTCTCGTCGGCGTCGCCGCGCACGCCCGGGACCTTCTGGCGCGACAGGCACATGACCGACGGGGTGGTCTCGTGCTGCAGGGCGATCTTCCAGCATTCGGCGGTCTCGACCGCGTCGGCCGGACGGAAGACCAGCAGGTTCGGGATGGCGCGCAGGGACGCCACGTGCTCGACCGGCTGGTGGGTGGGGCCGTCCTCGCCCAGGCCGATGGAGTCGTGGGTCATCACGTGGATCACCCGGGCCTGCATCAGGGCGCCCAGGCGGATGGCCGGGCGGCTGTAGTCGGCGAAGGCCAGGAAGGTGCCCGAATAGGGGATGACGCCGCCGTGCAGGGCCATGCCGTTCATGGCCGCCGCCATGCCGAACTCGCGCACGCCGTAGTGGACGTAGCGGCCGGCGTAGTCGGGGGCGTCGAACGGCTTCATGCCCTTGACGAAGGTGTTGTTCGAGCCGGTCAGGTCGGCCGAGCCGCCGACCATGTCGATGACGGTCGGGATCAGCTGGTCCAGGGCCGCGCCCGAGTGGACGCGCGTGGCGTTGCCCGGCTTGGTCTTGGCGGCCTCGGCGATGTGGGCGTCCAGGGCCTTGAAGGCGTCGGCCGGCAGCTGGCCCTTCATGGCGCGGGCGAAGTCGTCGGCCAAGGGCGAGGCCTTGACCACGGCTTCCCAGGCCTTGCGGACGCGGGCGCCGCGGCGGCCGATGCTCTTCCAGGCCTTGGCGATGTCGTCCGGCACGGTGAACGGCGCGGCGTCCCAGCCCATGGCCAGGCGCGCGTCGCGGATCTGGTCGTCGAACAGGGTGTAGCCGTGGCTGTGGGGGTCGCCTTCCTTGGGACCGGCGCCCTTGGAGATCAGGGTCTTGCAGGCGATCAGGGTCGGCTTGTCCTGCTTGGTCGCCCAGCGCAGGGCGGCGGCGATCTTGCCGTGGTCGTGGCCGTCGACGGCCTTGACCGCCCAGCCGGCGGCCTTGAAGCGGGCCAGCTGGTCGCCGGTCTCGGCGATGGTGGCTTCACCGTCGATCGTGGTGTTGTTGTCGTCGAACAGCACCGTCAGCTTGTTGAGCTTCAGGCGGCCGGCGATGCTGATGGCCTCGTGGCTGACGCCCTCCATCAGGCAGCCGTCGCCGGCGATCACCCAGGTGCGGTGGTCGACGACGTCCTTGCCGAAGCGGGCGGCTAGGTGCGCTTCCGCCATGGCCATGCCGACGGCGGTGGCCAGGCCCTGGCCCAGCGGGCCGGTGGTGGTCTCCACGCCCGGGGTGTGGTGCACCTCGGGGTGGCCCGGGGTCAGCGAACCCCACTGACGGAAGTTCTCGATCTCCTTCATCGTCACGGCCTTGAAGCCGGTCAGGTGAAGCAGGGAATAGAGCAGCATCGAACCGTGGCCGGCCGACAGCACGAAGCGGTCGCGGTCGGCCCAGTCGGGCTTGCTGGCGTCGAACTTCAGGAACTTGCCCCACAGCACCGTGGCGACGTCGGCCATGCCCATCGGCATGCCCTGGTGGCCGGACTTGGCCTTGTGGACGGCGTCCATGGAAAGGACGCGGATCGCGTCGGCCATCTTGACGGGCGAAACGGGCATGGGGCTTCCGGCTTGTTCTTGATTTGGCGGGGCTGCGCGAGGCGCGAGTCGCACGATGACCCCCCGGGGTCAACCCGCGAGCCCGCCCGCGAGACCTACCGGCCCCCTCGCGTGGGCGCTATGCAACAACGTCCGCAGGCGTTATAGCTGGGGACTGACTTATGCTCATTTTTAGCATAACCTCGAAAGGCCGGGTCGCTTGAGTTCTCCCTCGTTCTTCTCGCCCTACCGCCATGGCTTCGTCCGGGTGGCCACCGCGGTTCCCAAGGTCAGGCTGGCCGATCCGGCCGCCAACGCCCAGAGCGCCCTGGCCCTGGCGCGCCAGGCCCATGACGCCGGCGTGGCGGTGCTGGTGCTGCCCGAGCTGGGCCTGACCGGCTACACGATCGACGACCTGCTGCAACAGGACGCCCTGCTCGACGCCGTCGAGGCGGCCATCGCCACCCTGGCCCGAGAGAGCGCGTCGTTCTCGCCGCTGGTCGTGGTGGGCGCGCCGCTGCGCGACAACGGCCGGCTCTACAACACCGCCGTCGCCATCCAGGGCGGCCGGGTGCGGGCGGTGATCCCCAAGAGCTTCCTGCCCAACTATCGCGAGTTCTACGAACGCCGCTGGTTCACGCCGGGCGCGGGCGTGGTCGGCCGCACCCTGGACCTGGCTGGCCAGGCCGTGCCGTTCGGGACCGACATCCTGCTGCGCAACGCCCCGAGCTCCGGGGGAGACGTGGCGTTCACCGTCGGGGTCGAGATCTGCGAGGACGTCTGGACCCCCGCGCCGCCCAGCACCGCCCAGGCCATGGCCGGGGCCGAGATCCTGCTGAACCTGTCGGCCAGCAACATCACCATCGGCAAGTCCGAGACCCGCCGCCTGCTGTGCGCCAGCCAGTCGGCGCGGGCCGTGGCGGCCTATGTCTATTCGGCGGCGGGCGCGGGCGAGAGCTCGACCGACCTGGCGTGGGACGGCCATGTCGACATCCACGAGATGGGGACCCTGCTGGCCCAGAGCCCGCGGTTCTCGACCGGACCGGTGATGGCCATCGCGGACGTCGACGTCCAGCGGCTGCGCCAGGAGCGGATGCGGGTGGGCAGCTACGGCGACTCCATGGCCCTGAACCCGCCCGCCGCGCCGTTCCGGATCGTCGGCCTGGACTTCGTCCCGCCGGCCGGCGACCTGGCCCTGGAGCGGCCGATCGAACGCTTCCCGTTCACCCCGTCCGACCCGGCCAAGCTGGCCGAGAACTGCTACGAGGCCTACAACATCCAGGTCCAGGGCCTGGCCCGCCGGGTCGAGGCCACCGGATCCCAGAGCCTGGTGATCGGGGTCTCCGGCGGCCTGGACTCGACCCACGCCCTGATCGTCGCCGCCAAGGCCATGGACCAGCTGGGCCGGCCGCGCTCGGACATCCGCGCCTACACCCTGCCGGGCTTCGCCACCTCGGAAGGCACCAAGTCGAACGCCTGGAAGCTGATGAGGGCCATGGGCGTCACGGCCGAGGAGCTCGACATCCGCCCGGCGGCCCAGCAAATGCTGGCCGACCTGGGCCACCCCTTCGCCAAGGGCGAGCCGGTCTATGACGTGACCTTCGAGAACGTCCAGGCGGGCCTGCGCACCGACTACCTGTTCCGCCTGGCCAACCATCACCGTGGCATGGTGGTGGGCACCGGCGACCTGTCGGAACTGGCCCTGGGCTGGTGCACCTACGGGGTCGGCGACCAGATGAGCCACTACAATCCCAATTCCGGCGTGCCCAAGACCCTGATCCAGCACCTGATCCGCTTCGTGGCGGCCTCGGGCGACGTGGACGCGGCGACCAGCGACCTCCTGGAGGACATCCTGGCCACCGAGATCTCGCCGGAACTGGTGCCGGGCGAGGAGGTCCAGGCCACCGAGAGCTTCGTGGGGCCCTACGCCCTGCAGGACTTCAATCTCTACTACCTGACCCGCTACGGCATGGCGCCCTCGAAGATCGCCTTCCTGGCCTGGACCGCCTGGCGTGACGCGGCCGCCGGGGCGTGGCCGGTCGGTATTCCCGAGGGCGCCAAGCGCGCCTACGACCTGGCCGAGATCAAGCGGTGGCTGGAGCTGTTCCTGAAGCGGTTCTTCGCCAACCAGTTCAAGCGCTCGGCCATGCCCAACGGGCCGAAGATCTCGTCGGGCGGGGCGCTGTCGCCGCGCGGCGACTGGCGGATGCCGTCGGACGCGACGGCCGACGTCTGGCTGGCCGAGCTGCGGGCGGGAACCCCGGCCTGAGTCAGCGGGGCGGTCCCGTGTTCCGGTCGGGTTGCGGCGTGCTAGGAAGGCGCATGACGAAGCTCGACGACGCGCCCTCGGGGAAGATTCCGTGACCGCCATCTTTCCCGTCATCCTGTGCGGCGGCGCGGGCACGCGCCTGTGGCCGGCGTCCCGTCCCGACCGCCCCAAGCAGTTCCTGAAGCTGCTGGGCGCCCATTCGAGCTTCCAGGAAACCCTGCTGCGGGTCCGCGACCTGGCCCAGGACCGCGACGTCATCGTCGTCACCGGGGCGGGCATGGTCGAGATGGTCCGCGACCAGGCCCGCGAGATCGGGGCCGCGATCACGGTGCTGGTCGAGCCCCAGGCCCGCAATTCCGCCCCGGCCGTCGCCGCCGCGGCCGTCCTGGTCGAGCGCCTGGATCCTAGCGGGGTGATGCTGATGCTGGCCGCCGATCACCATGTCGGCGAGCCCGAGGCGTTCCGCGAGGCCGCGCGGGTGGCGGCGGCCGCGGCCGGCCAGGGCCTGATCGTCACGTTCGGCGTGCGGCCCACCGGCCCGGCCACGGGCTTCGGCTACATCCGTCCGGGCGAGCCGGCCGACCAGGGCGTGTTCCGGGTCGCCGCCTTCGTCGAGAAGCCCGACCTGGAGACCGCCCGCCGCTACGTCGCCGAGGGCTATCTGTGGAACAGCGGCAACTTCGCCTTCCAGGCCGCGACCCTGCTGGGCGAGCTCCGCAGATTCGAGCCGACCGTGGCCGAGGGCGCCCGGGCGGCGTTCGCCGACGCGGTGGTCGAGCCCGGTCTGGTGCGGCTGGACGCGACGGGGTTCGCCCGCGCCGCCAGCATCTCGATCGACTACGCGGTGATGGAGCGCACAGACAAGGCCGCCGTCGTGCCGGCCGCTTTCGACTGGTCGGACCTGGGCGCCTGGGACGCGATCTGGGGCGCCTCGCCGCAGGACGGCGCCGGCAACGCGGCCCAGGGCGACGTGACCCTGGTCGACACCACCGGCGTCCTGGCCCGCTCGACCGGCCCCTTCGTCGGCGCGATCGGGGTCAGCGACCTGATGATCGTCGCCGAACCCGACGCCGTCCTGGTCTGCCGCCGCGACGACGCCCAGGCGGTCAAGGCGCTGGTCGACGGGCTCAAGGCCAAGGGCCGCGACCTGGCCGAGCGTCACTCGACGGTCAGCGGCGGCGGGGTCGAGCGGCGGTCGGTGACCTATACCGACCAGGCCGGCGTCGAGCTCTGGCGATTCGAGGCGGGCGCGGCGGCGACGCTGCCGGCCGCCAGCGTCCAGGTCCTGTCCGGCGAGGTGACGCTGGACGGCCGCGCCGCAACGGCGGGCGACCGTCTCGAGCTCGTCAGCCCGACCGCCGCCGCCGCCGGCCCGGCGTCGGTCCTGTTGGTCACGATCTGGCGCTGACCGCCCGGTCCAGCTCCAGGATCGCGCAGACGATGTGGTAGAACGAGCTGGCCGGCGCGGCTTCGTCGACGAAGGTCCCGTCGGCCTGGAGCTTGTCGCGCCACAGCCCCTTCACCGGCACGTCGAAATACTTGATCAGCCCCTCGGCGCCCTCGGCGGCGGTGGTCCACCAGCGGTCGTCGCCGGTGGTCAGGGCGGCCAGCACCCCGGCCTTGATCCGCTCGGTCTGGGCCCACAGCCGCGCCACGTCGTCGTGCACGCTCATGTCGTCCAGCAGCGAGAAGATCGCCACGCCGCGGGCCGGATCGACGCCGGGGCCGTCGCCGATGGCGATCAGGCGCAGGGCGGCGGCCACGGCGTCGTCGCGTCCCGCCAGCTTGCCCCAGCGCAGCAGCAGCCAGGCCCATTCGAACTGGTGGCCCGGCTCGACGATCCGGCCCTGGACGCCGGGGGCGGGGTTCCAGTCGCCGTCGTAGTATTCGCGCAGGCCGCCGCTCTTCGGATCGATGAACCTGGCCAGGGCCAGCTCGGCGATCTCGTCGGCCATGGCCCGCCATTGGGCGTCGCCGCCGGCCTCCACCCAGGCCAGGCTGGCCTCGAACAGGTGCATGTGCGGGTTGGACAGCAGGGGCAGGGTGCGCGGGTTGCTCTCCTCGAAGCCGGCCACGGGGTGCTTGAGCTTGGCGTAGAGGGCCTGGCGCAGGTCGACCGCCAGGGCCGGCAGGTCGGCGCGCTCGGGCAGCACCGAACTGGCCATGGCCAGGCCGAACAGGCCGAAGGCCTGGTCGTAGAGGTCGACCTTGTCGTCCAGGGGGGAGCCGTCGCTGGCCACCAGGGTGCGCATGAAGCCGTCCGGGCGACGGTACTTGCCCAGATAGAAGTCCAGCCCGTGCTCCAGGGCCCGCTTCCACGGGCCGTCCCAGCCCAGCAGGCCGGCCACGGCGTAGGAATAGATCTGGCGCGGCTGGACCCGGGCCCGGCGCGGGGCCTCGACCGGCGTCCCGTCCAGGGCGATCTTCTCGAAGAACCCGCCCTGGACCTTGTCGGCGCCGACCTCCCACCAGACCGGGAAGGCGTGCTCCAGGGCCCAGGCCTTGAGCTCGTCGCGCAGGCGGACGAGGCGGGCGAAGTCGTCGGTCATCGGTGATCCTTGGGCGGCCCTGGGGCGGAGATCGTAGGCTGGGGCCGTTCTAGGCCGTCGCGCCCGGGTTCGCCAACCCCGCGCGCCTTGCCCGTCTTGTGGCGTCGCCGGCCCTGGCGTAAGGCGGGACCATGTCCGGAAAAGCGCCGCTGAAAGCCGTCTTCTTCGATCGCGACGGGGTGCTGAACCTCGACCACGGCTATGTCTGCGAGCCCGAACGGCTGGACTGGGTCGATGGCGCGCGCCAGGCGGTGGCGGCGCTGAACGCGGCCGGCGTGAAGGTGCTGGTCGTCACCAACCAGTCGGGCGTGGCGCGGGGCTATTTCACCGAGGCCCAGGTCGACCTCTTTCACGACGCCCTGCAGGCCGGACTGGCCGAGGCGGGCGGCCGGATCGACGCCTTCTATGTCGCGCCCCATCACGAGGACGCCGTCGACGCGCGCTATCGCCATCCCGACCATCCCGACCGCAAGCCCAATCCCGGCATGATCCTGCGCGGCCTGGCCGACTGGTCGCTGGCGCCGGAGGAGACCGTGCTGGTCGGCGACAAGGGTTCGGACGTCGAGGCGGCCCGCCGGGCGGGGGTCGAGGGCCTGCGGTTCCGCGGCGGCGACCTGCTGGCCTTCCTGCGCGAAAGCCTGGGCGACCGGTTCCCGCCGAACCCGTCCTAGGGACTTTCCCCGCTTGGCGCGGAGGGCCTGGGCGGATAAACGAGCCTGAAACCCCCAAAACAAAGCGCAGACCCATGCAGATCTTCCTCGACAGCACCGACACCAAGGTCATCGCCGACCTGGCCGCCACCGGCCTGGTGGACGGGGTGACCACCAACCCGACCCTGATCGCCAAGGCGGGCCGTCCGATGCTCGAGGTGATCGCCGAGATCTGCGACCTGGTGCCGGGCCCGATCAGCGCCGAGGTCGCCGCCACCACCGCCGACGCCATGATCGCCGAGGGCAAGAAGCTGGCCGGCATCGCCCCCAACGTGGTCGTGAAGATCCCGCTGACCCGCGACGGCCTGATCGCCTGCGCCGCCTTCGCCGGCGAGGGCATCTCGACCAACGTCACCCTGTGCTTCTCGCCGACCCAGGCCCTGCTGGCCGCCAAGGCCGGCGCGACCTTCGTCTCGCCGTTCATCGGCCGCCTGGACGACTACGGCTTCGACGGCATGGACCTGATCCGCGACATCCGCGCCATCTATGACAACTACGGCTACGAGACCGAGATCCTGGCCGCCTCGGTGCGCAACGTCGCCCACGTCAAGGACGCGGCCATCGTCGGCGCCGACGTGGTGACCATCCCGCCGGCCGTGTTCGGCGATCTGTTCAAGCATCCTCTGACCGACAAGGGCCTGGAGCAGTTCCTGAAGGACTGGGCCGGCACGGGCCAATCCATCCTGTAACGGCGATCCTCCAGGCGGTTCCGACCGCCTCCGATCCCTCGAGCGGCCCCGGAGCGATCCGGGGCCGTTTTATTTTTGCACCTGCGAAGGTTGTTCGCATTTGCGAGTTCATGCGTTAGGCTCCCAGTAACCGCTTTCGGGAGCGCGCCATGAACGCCGCCGACCTCGCCGTCGAGATCTGCATCGCCTCCGCCGAGGAGGCCCTGCGCTTCTCGGGATTCGTCCGGGATTTCCTGGCCCGCAACGGCTTCCCCTTCGTGATGATCCACGACGCCCCGGACCTGTCGGGCGAGCGCCGCAAGGTGGTGTTCGAGGACGCCGTGGTGGGCCGCAAGTTCGCCCGCGAATGGCGGATGGATCGGCTCGGCGCCTGCGGAGCCTGAGCCTTTAGCCTCACGATGTGAGGCGTCTAAAAGGCTCAGATCAAGCATCTAGAGCGTGGCGGGCGCCGAAACCGCTCACACTTTCGGCCGCCACGCTCTAGGCCCGGCAAGGGGTTGCGGCCAAGCTCGCGTAACGCTGTTTGCGCTTTCACAAAACCGGCCTAGATAGGGAGATCATTTCTCTCTGTCGCCGAGTTGCGCCATGAACGACCCCAAATCCGCCCTTCCTCCGGTCGTCGGTTCCGCGCTCGATCTGATCGGCCGCACGCCGATGATCGAGGTCCGCAACCTCGACACCGGCCCCTGCCGGCTGTTCCTGAAGCTCGAGAACCAGAACCCCGGCGGCTCGATCAAGGACCGCGTGGCCCGCTCGATGATCGAGGCGGCGGAAGCGGACGGCAGCCTCAAGCCGGGCGGGACGATCATCGAGGCGACGGCCGGCAACACGGGCCTGGGCCTGGCCCAGGTGGCGACCCTGAAGGGCTACAAGCTGATCCTGGTGGTGCCCGACAAGATGGCGCGGGAGAAGATCCTGCACCTGCGGGCCATGGGCGTGGACGTGCGCCTGACCCGCAGCGACGTCGGCAAGGGCCACCCGGACTACTACCAGGACATGGCCCAGACCCTGGCCCAGTCGATCCCCGGCGCGATCTACGTCAACCAGTTCGAGAACCCGGCCAACCCGAAGGCCCACGAGACCACGACCGCGCCCGAGATCTTCGAGCAGATGGACGGCGACGTCGACGCGGTGGTGGTTGGCGTCGGCTCCGGCGGCACCCTGACGGGCATCGGCCGCTTCATGGCCCAGCACTCGCCCAAGACGCGGATGGTGCTGGCCGACCCGGTCGGCTCGATCCTCTGCGAATACGTGGCCACCGGCAGCTACGGCGAGGCCGGCTCGTGGATCGTCGAGGGCATCGGCGAGGACTTCATCCCGGCCGTGGCCGAGATGAGCTTCGTCAAGCACGCCTATTCGATCAGCGACCGCGAGAGCGTCGACACCGCCCGCCTGCTGCTGCGCAAGGAGGGCGTGCTGGCCGGCTCGTCCTCGGGCACCCTGCTGGCGGCGGCCCTGCGCTACTGCCGCGAACAGACCGAGCCGAAGCGGGTGGTCACCCTGGTCTGCGACACCGGGGCCAAGTACCTGACCAAGATGTTCAACGACCTGTGGCTGGCGGCCCACGGCTTCGATCAGCGCGAGCTGCATGGCGACCTGCGCGACCTGATCGCCAAGCGCTACGCCGACGGCGGGGTGATCGCCATCGGGCCGGACGACACCCTGCTGACCGCCTACAACCGCATGCGCAGCAGCGATATCAGCCAGCTGCCGGTGGTGGACCACGGCAAGCTGGTCGGCATCCTGGACGAGAGCGACATCCTGGCCGCCGTCGAGGGCGCGGACGACGATCGGGGCCCCAAGTTCAAGACCCTGGTCGGCAAGGCGATGACCAAGGCGGTCAACACGCTGCAATCCACCCAGGGCGTCGACGCCTTGCCGGAAGTGTTCGATCGCGACGAGGTGGCCCTGGTCTGCGACGGCGACGAGTTCGTGGGCGTGATCACCCGCGTCGACCTGATCAACCACCTGCGCATGAGCGCCTGATGGACCTTGGGGCGCGCTCGGGGCGCCGCCTGTCAGATCGCGACGTCGAGGCGCTGGTCGAACAGCGTCTTGGCGCGGGCGTAGACCGCCTCGTCAAGGCCGAGAAGCGGGCGCATCACTTCGCGGATGCGCGGATCGGTGTGGTCGAGCGCTCGGGCGGACGAGGCGGTGTTCGAGCGCGGCGCGAGGGCGGTCGGTCGGCCCAGAAGCGCGGCCAGGCGTCCGACCGTGGTGTCCAGCGCCTCGCTGATGCCGATCAGGTCCAGCGACTCCAGGCGTTCCAGGGCGAGGTCGAGCGCGCCGTCCGGCAGGTCCTCGTACGGCGAGGCGACGGTCGATTCCAGGTCGCAGACCAGGAAGCGGGTCTGGCAGTTCTCGTAGGCGGCGCGTCCCCAGGCCGGGAGCTTGGCGAACAGGCGCTCCAAATCGTCCGGTCGCTGAAAATCCAGTTGCCCGATGGTCCTGACGATCGCCTTCAGATCGTCGCCAAGGTGGTTGAAGGCCGCCTCATACTCGGTCTGATTGTAGCGATCCATGTATCGGATATGGGACGCCAGGCGAGCATAGGGGTCCCGGAAAACCGAAACCAAAGAATACTCCGAAATATACGGAAGACGCCGGATTTCGTCGAAGAAGATATGTCCCGATATGAATTGCTTGCCGGACAACTCCATTCGGTCGTTCGGCGACAGGCCTTCGATATAGTTCGCACGGCTGTATTCTGGAAACCAGGGCTTCAGGGTGTCCACGAAGCTGGTTCCAGCGGTCTTTGGAATATGAAGGAAGAAAAGGTTTGTGCGAAACTCAACAGGCATTGAAACCACGGCCTTACTCAATAATCTATCCAAGGTGGTATCTGACACAGCCCCTTGGCGCGCTCAACAGCATCCGGAAGCTTTTTGAGCCCCGAGATCCCGGGCCTTTGCGCCGCGGCGGTCGCTTCCCGCACCGGAAATTCGCTACAAACCGTCCTAGCCCTCCAGTGAGAGTCGCCCCATGACCGACGTTCCCGGCAAGAACCGCCTGGCCTTCGCCACCCGCACGATCCACGGCGGCCAGTTCCCCGATCCGACGACCGGGGCGGTGATGGTCCCGATCTACGCGACCTCGACCTACGTCCAGTCCAGCCCGGGCGAGCACAAGGGCTTCGAGTACAGCCGCAGCCACAACCCGACCCGCTTCGCCTTCGAGCGCTGCATCGCCGACCTGGAGAGCGGCGCGGCCGGCTTCGCCTTCGCCTCGGGCCTGGCGGCGGCCTCGACGATCCTGGAGATCCTGGACAGCGGCGCGCACGTGATCGCCAGCGACGACCTCTACGGCGGCTCGTTCCGGCTGTTCGACAAGGTGCGCAAGCGCTCGGCGGGCCTGACGTTCAGCTTCGTCGACATGGGCGACCTGGCCGCGATCGAGGCCGCGATCACGCCGGCCACGAAGATGATCTGGGTCGAGACGCCCACCAACCCGATGCTGCGCCTGGCGGACCTCTCCGGCATCGCGGCCCTGGCCAAGAAGCACGGCCTGATCACCGTGGCCGACAACACCTTCGCCAGCCCGTTCGTCCAGCGGCCGCTGGAGCTGGGCTTCGACATCGTCATGCACTCGGCCACCAAGTACCTGAACGGCCACTCCGACGTGGTGGCCGGGGTGGCGGTGGTGGGCGACAACGCCGAGATCGCCGAGAAGCTGAAGTTCCTGCAGAACGCCGTCGGGGCGGTGCTGGGGCCGTTCGACAGCTTCCTGGCCCTGCGCGGGGTCAAGACCCTGGCCCTACGGATGCAGCGGGCCTGCGACAGCGCCCTGGCCATCGCCAGGTGGCTGTCCACCCGCAAGGACGTCGAGCGGGTGATCTATCCCGGCCTGCCCAGCCATCCGCAGCACGAGCTGGCCAAGCGCCAGATGCTGGGCGGCTTCGGCGGGATCATCTCGGTGGAGCTGAAGGGCGACGTGAACACCGCCCGGCGGATGCTGGAGCGCACGCGGCTGTTCACGCTCGCGGAAAGCCTGGGCGGGGTCGAGAGCCTGATCGAGCATCCGGCCATCATGACCCACGCCTCGATCCCGGCCGATCAGCGCGCCGCCCTGGGCATCTCCGACACCCTGATCAGGCTGTCGGTGGGGATCGAGGACTGCGAGGACCTGATTGCCGACCTCTCCGAGGCTTTGGCAACCTGAACAGGTGATGCCCGGCGTCGCCGGGCATGGCCGGCGACGGGTCGGGGGCCTTGGACTTGCGCGGCGGCGGCAGCTCCCGCGTCGGGTCCTCGGCCCACAGGTGGGCGGCCAGCATCAGGTCGGTCTTGACCGGGCCGTAGTCCTCCTTGGCCGTCCAGACGCGGATCGCGGCCTGGGCGAAGGCCTCGCTGAGGTCCACGACCTCGATCATCACCGCCGGGTCCTTGCGCACCCGCGGATCGCCCTCGGCCCGCTCGCGCATCTTCTGCAGCACCGTGACCAGGTCGGTCTTCAGCGGCACCTTGAACACCACGTCGGCGCGGCGATTGCGGTGGGTCGAGTAGTTGAGGATGACGTCGCCGAACACCTTGCTGTTGGGGATCATCACCTTGACGTTGTCGGGCGTGGCGATCTCGGTGAACAGCAGGTCCAGCGACTTGACCGTGCCGTTGCGGCTCGAGGTCTCGATCACGTCGCCCACCTTGTAGGGCCGGAACAGCAGGATCATCACCCCGGCCGCCACGTTCGACAGCGCGCCCTGCAGGGCCAGGCCGATGGCCAGGGAGGCCGCGCCCAGCACGGCGATGATCGAGGTGGCCTGCACGCCCAGCTGCTGCAGCACCGCCACCAGGCCCACGGCCACCACGGCGTAGCGCACCAGGGACGAGACGAAGCTCTCCAGGGTCGGGTCGGGGTTCTTGCGATGCACCCGGCCCAGGGCGCGCCGGGCCACGCCCGCCAGCCAGCCGGCCACCCAGAAGGTGACGACCAGGATCAGGGTGGCGACCACCAGGTTCACCGCCAGCTTGCCCAGCCAGTCGAGGAAATGCCCGAACATCGTCTCGTCGGCTTTCACATTGGCGAGGGAGGGGAGCGTGGCGTCGGCGGGGATCAGGCTCGGCTTGGTCTGCATGACTCTCTCGATGGCGCCCCCGCGCCGACCCGTCAACGAACCACGCCGAAGACGCGTTCCCCGCTCGGTATCGCTTCGTCCTGTGGAAACACTCCGTTACATCAATTGGCTCGAAACCGAGCCGATCCGCCTCTAAGAGCGCCGCCCATGAGCATGTCCTTCATCGACCTCGCCGCGCAGCAGCGCCGGATCCGCGCCAAGATCGACGCGGCGATCGCCGCCGTCCTCGACAGCGGCGCCTATGTGATGGGCCCGCAGGTGCGCGAGTTCGAGGTCAAGCTGGCGGCGTTCGGCCAGGCCAAGCTGGCCCTGTCCTGCGCCAACGGCACCGACGCCATCGCCCTGCCGCTGATGGCCTGGGGCGTGGGTCCGGGCGACGCGGTGTTCTGCCCGTCGTTCACCTTCGCCGCCACGCCGGAAGTCGTGCCGTGGGTCGGGGCGACGCCGGTGTTCGTCGACGTGCTGCCCGACACCTTCAACCTCGATCCGGCCAAGCTGGAAGCGGCGATCGCCGGCGTGAAGGCGCAGGGCCAGCTGACCCCCAAGGTGGTGATCGCCGTCGACCTGTTCGGCCAGCCCGCCGACTATCCGGCGATCAAGGCCATCTGCGACCGCGAAGGCCTGAAGCTGGTCTCCGACAGCGCCCAGGGCTTCGGCTGCACCCTGGACGGCAAGCATCCGCTGCACTGGGCCGACGTGGCCACCACCAGCTTCTTCCCGGCCAAGCCCCTGGGCTGCTACGGCGACGGCGGCGCGGTGCTGACCAACGACCAGGACCTGTGGGACCTGATGGACAGCTTCCGGGTGCACGGCAAGGCCGTGGCCCCCGACCTGGTCGGCCGCACCTTCGACCACGACACCAAGTACCTGAACACCCGCATCGGCATGAACTCGCGGCTGGACACGATCCAGGCGGCGATCCTGATCGAGAAGCTGGCCATCTTCCAGGAGGAGATCGACCTGCGGCAGGTCGTGGCGAACCGCTACGCCGAGGGCCTGAAGGGGGCGGTGATCGCCACGCCCAAGGTCATCGACGGCGGCGTCTCGGTCTGGGCCCAGTACGTGATCGAGCACGACAACCGCGACGGCCTGGCCGCCCATCTGAAGACCCAGGGCATCCCGACGGCGGTCTATTATCCGGTGCCGATGCACGTGCAGGCGCCCTACGCCGACTTCCCGCGCGGGGCCGGCGGCCTGCCGGTGACCGAGGCCAAGGCCGAGACCGTGCTGGCCCTGCCGATGCATCCGTACCTGGCGGAAGGCGACCAGCAGCGCATCATCGACTCGATCCGCGCCTTCAACGGTTAAACTCCGCCCCATTCCGGCCTCACCCCGGGGTATTGTGGCCGGAGGTTGATTCGAAGGTTCAGATGCACGATCCGGTGACGTCGTTCGTAGTCGCGGTGTTCAGCATGCCTGGCGCCGCGCTCCTGATGGCCGGGGCCATCCTGGTGTTCGCCGTGGGGCTGATCTTCCAGTCCGGACATTTCGAATACACGCCGCTGATGAACGACCTGCGCCGTCGCGCCGACCTGCTCGACGACCTGCGCGGCGATCGCCAGAAGGCCTTCGCCGAAACCTTCGAGGCGATCGACAAGCACCTGGGCGGCATCGCCCATCCCGTCCTCGAACTGGGCTGGGCGCACTATCGCAGCCAGCTGACCCCGACCGAGGACGGACGCCTGGCGGCCTCCATCCACGCCTCCGACGCCTTCGAGCTCGCCGACACCCCGGCCCGCACCCTGGAATGGTGGGCCAACATCATGGTGGCGATCGGCCTGGTGATCACCTTCATGGGCATCGTCGCGGCCCTGACCGAGGCGACCTCGGCCATGAGCGGCGGCGGCGCGGCCATGCAGGGCGCGCTGATCAATCTGCTCACCATCGCCGCCACCAAGTTCTGGACCTCGATCGCCGGGGTGCTGGCCTCGATCATCCTGCGGCTGGCCGCGCGCCGCCGCCGGCAGGCCATCGAGGCGCAGGAGGCCCACTTCTTCGCGCTGCTGGACGCCTGCGTGCGCTTCGCCCCGCCCGAGAAGGTGATGCTGGAGCAGCTGGCCGTCCTGGGCCGCATCGAGGCGGCCCTGGCCGGCAAGCCCGCCCGCGTGGGCGCGGTTTGATGGGGCGCAAGCGCGGCCGGACCGTCGATGTCGAGGAAGGCGAAAGCTACTACGTCTCGATGACCGACATGATGGTGGGGGTGATCTTCATCTTCATCATCATGCTCAGCTATTTCGCCTTCGAGTTCCGCTCGACGACCGCCAAGCTGACCGCGGCCAAGCATCCGGAGACGGCGGCCCTGCTGCAGACGACCGCGAACCTCCAGCCCAAGACGGCCGACATCGAGATCGACTACAAGGCCCAGGTGGTGTGCCTGCCCGAGACCGCCCTGTCGGAGACCGGCGCGGGCGCGGCGGGCGAGCGTCGCTGCTTCGGCTTCTCGCCGCCCAAGGCCGGCGCGCCGACCGCTTCGGTCGCCGACGCCCAGAAGCTGCTGATGCAATCGCTGGATGCCGATCTGCGCGACATGAAGGTGGCGCTGGCCAGCGACCCCTCCGGCGGCTCCCTGGCCTTCCGGGCCGACCAGCTGTTCTCGCCGGGAACGGCCGACCTGTCGGCCGACGGCCGGCGCATCGCCGGCGACGTGGCCCAGGTCCTGATGAAGCGCCTTCCCTGCCTGGGCTACGGCGTCGCTCCTGGCGCGGGCTGCGAGGACGAGGGACCCAAGCTGTCGGTCGTCAATGTCGTGGCCCAGACCAATCTCGACGCGTTCAGCGCCGAGGGGCAGCAGGCGGCCAGCCTGGCCCTGCGCCGGGCGGCGGCCTTCCATCAGGCCCTGACCACCGCTCAGCCCGCCCTGGGCGTCCTGCGCAACGCGCCGCCCGCCCAGCCCGGTTCGCAGCCGCTGCTGCGGGTGGCCAGCGTGGGGCAGTCGCAGGAAGGCGCCTCGAAGGTCGGCGATGACCAGACGGTGAGCATCCAGTTCCAGATGGGCTCCTAGACCCGGACCCGTTTGGCGGACGGCCAAGCCTGACCTATATCGCGACCATCGCGTCTCGCGCCCGCCGGCGCTTCGGCGTCCGGCCCGTGAAGAAGAGCGTCATGTCGTCCAGTCCCGCCGCAATCCGCCCCGGCCCACACCCAGGCATGGGGTTCGGCCAATTCGTCGCCCTGATCGCGGCGATGATGGCCACCAACGCCCTGGCCATCGACTCGATGCTGCCGGCCATGCCGCAGATCGGACACGCCCTGGGCGTGGCGACCGACAACGAGCGGCAGTGGATCCTGACCGCCTACCTGCTGGGCTTCGGCGCGGCCCAGATCGTCTACGGCCCCCTGGCCGACCGCTACGGCCGCAAGCCGGTGCTGCTGGTCGGGCTGTCGCTCTATGTCGTCTTCGCCGCCCTGTGCGCCTTCGCGACCTCGTTCCCGATGCTGCTGATCGCCCGCGCCCTGTGCGGCGTGGGCGCGGCCGCCACGCGCGTGCTGTCGGTGTCGATCGTCCGCGACTGCTACAGCGGCCGGCAGATGGCGCGGGTGATGTCGCTGTCGTTCATCGTCTTCCTGGGCGTGCCGATCATCGCCCCCTCGGTGGGCCAGGCCATCCTGCTGGTCGCGCCCTGGCCGTGGGTGTTCGGCGTGCTGGCGATCTTCGGCCTGGCGGTGATCGCCTGGTCGTGGGTCAAGCTGCCCGAGACCCTGCATCCGGAAGACCGCACGCCCCTGGAGATCGGACCCGTGCTGGCGGCCTTCAAGGTGTGCCTGACCAACCGGATCGCCGTGGGCTACACCCTGGCCGCCACCCTGGTGCTGGGCGGACTGTTCGGCTTCCTCAACTCGGCCCAGCAGGTGTTCGTCGACGTGCTGGGCGCGGGCAAGCTGTTCACCCTGATCTTCGCGGCCATCGCCGGCGGCATCGCGGTCTCGTCCCTGCTCAACTCGCACATCGTCGAGCGCCTGGGCATGCGCCTGGTCTCGCACGTCTCGCTGATGGGCTATCTCGGCTTCGCGGTGGTCCACGCCCTGGTCGCCGTGAGCGGCCACGAGACCCTCTGGACCTTCTCCCTGCTGCAGGCGGGCATGATGTTCTGCTTCGGCATGGTGATGTCGAACTTCGGGGCGATCGCCATGGAGCCGCTGGGCCACCTGGCCGGCACGGCCGCCTCGGTGCAGGGCTTCATCACCACGATCGGCGGAGCGCTGTTCGGCTTCTGGATCGGCCAGCTGTTCGACGGCACCACCGTGCCCTTGACCCTGGGCTTCGCCGGCTTCGGCCTGGCCGGCCTGGTCGCCGTGCTGATCACCGAGCGGGGCCGGATGTTCCACGCGGGCTCCGGCGCGCCGGCCCTGGAGGGCGTCGGGGGCGGCCACTAGGGTCTATTGTCAAGTTTGGCTCAAGCTTGACCGTTTCGAGATGAGCCGAATTTGAAGATCAATCCAGCATCCGCTCCAGGGTGGCCAGTTCGTCGGCCTCGCGCGAGGGCTTGTCCCAGCGGATGCGGTTGATGCGGGGGAAGCGCATGGCCACGCCGGACTTGTGGCGGGTCGAGCGCTGCAGCCCCTCGAAGGCCACCTCGAAGACCAGGCCGAACTCCAGGTCGGCCCGCACCGAGCGCACCGGCCCGAAGCGCTCGACCGTGTGGTCGCGCACGAACTTGTCGATCTGCTTCAGCTCCTCGTCGGTGAAGCCGAAATAGGCCTTGCCGACGGGGGTCAGATGGCGCGTCCCCGTCTCGTCCTCGCGCCAGACCCCGAAGGTGTAGTCGGAGTAGAAGCTGGACCGCTTGCCGTGGCCGCGCTGGGCGTACATCAGCACCGCGTCGATCAGGCGGGGATCGCGCTTCCACTTGAACCACGGCCCCTTGGGGCGGCCCGGCTCGTAGACGCTGTCCCAGCGCTTGAGCATCAGGCCTTCGGCGATGACGGGGTCGCCCGCCGGCGGGGCGGCGCGCAGGGCGGCCAACTCGTCCCAGGTCGCGAACGGCCGGATCGGCGACAGGTCGATGCGCGGGCTGGCGGCTTTCGCCACGAACGCTTCCAGTCGCTTCCGCCGCTCGGCGAACGGCAGGCCGCGCAGGTCGGTCTCGCCGTCCAGCAGCAGGTCGTAGGCGCGGATGCCGGCGGGGAAGGCCTGCAGCTGCTTGGCGTCCACCGTCTTGCGGTTCAGCCGCTGCTGCAGGTCGCCGAAGCTGGCCACCGCGCCGTCGCGCATCACCAGCAGCTCGCCGTCGATCGCCCCTTCGAAGGTCAGGGCCTCGACCACATCGGGGAAGGTCGCCGAGATGTCGTCGCCGGTGCGGGTGTAGAGGCGCTTCTCGCCCCGCTCGCTGACCGCCTGGACGCGGATGCCGTCCCACTTCCATTCGGCGGCGTAGTCGGCGGGGTCCAGCTTGGCGAAGTCGACGGCCTCGTCGATCGCCTGGGCCAGCATCACCGGCCGGAAGCGGCCCGGCGCGTCGGGCGAGGGCTGTTCGGACCGCCCCTCCAGCCAGGCGAACAGGTCGCCGTAGGGCGGGGCCATGGCGTGCCAGACCTCCTCGACCTGGCCGATCTCCACCTGGCCGAAGTCGGCGCAGGCCTGCTTGGCCAGCCGCGCGGAGACGCCGACCCGCAGGCCGCCCGTCATCAGCTTCAGCAGGGCCCAGCGTCCGTCGGCGTCCAGGGCGTCCAGCCAGCCCTCGATCAGCCGCTGAACCTCGGCCCGCGAGGCGGTGCGCAGGCTCTCGACCACTTCGGACAGATCGGGTTCGCGGTTGGCCCCGGGCTTCTCCGGCCAGACCAGGGCGACGGTCTCGGCCAGGTCGCCGACATAGTCGTAGGACCAGGCGAACAGCTGGGCGTCCATCCGGCTCTCGACCGCCTTGCGGATGAAGGCCGGCTTGGCCGCGTTGAACGACAGCGCCCCGGTCAGGGCCGCCAGCACCCAGCCGCGCTCGGGATCGGGCGTCTCCGCCAGGAAGTCCTTGATCAGGGTCAGCTTGGCGTTGCGCGAGCTGGTCAGGGACAGCCGGTCGAGAAGATGGGCGAAGGCGCGCATGGGAAAGAAATGTCGCGCTTGCGCTTCGGTTCAAGTCGCGGACTTCAGCCCGCCCGGCTTTCGTCCAGCTGGCCCAGGATCATGATCTTCTGCCAGATCTTGCGGCCCAGGTCCGAGGTCAGGGTCTCGATGTCGTTGACGGCGGCGACGATCACCGGGTCGTTGGTCTCGCCGGCGTAGAGCGCCGCCAGCTTGGCGGTCAGGGCCAGCATCTCGGCGCAGTAGTCCAGGTAGCGGGCCAGCTGGAAGCGGCTCATCTCGCGGGCGGGCGACGAGGCCGTGCGCGGGCCCAGCACCAGGGTCGGGTCCTTGGTCAACTGGTGCATGTCGATGACGTGGGCGAACGACCGCAGCTCGTGCAGGGATTTCTGGACCCGCGAACGCTTCCAGCGCGACTCCAGCGACACCAGGAACCAGATCGCCGCGCCGGACAGCAGCAGCAGGTTGACGGCCGGCTCCAGGCTGGTGGCCAGGCTCAGGGCCCCGGCGTTGCGCAGGCTGGCCAGCCAGTCCAGCCGGCCGATCAGCGCGGCTTCCGCGCCGAGCGCCAGGACCGCGATCACGGCCACCAGGGTCCGCAGGCCCAGATAGGGCCGCGACAGCCGCCGGGCCCGCCTGGCGGTGACCCGGGCCACGGCCGTCAGCTGGTCGCAGACCTCCGCCAGGCCGGACGCCGGGAACCGCTCGGTCACCCGGGCCTTCAGGTGATCCAGCGTCAGCACCACCTTGTCGGCGTCGAGCTTCAGCGCGCCGGCGCCGTTGCGATTGGCCATGCGATCCCCCGATCCGGTCCCGCTCGGGACAGGCTGACGCTAGCACGCCGCCGCCGCTTGAAGTCAATTCAAACATCTGTTTGAATGATGGGGTCCGAACGCCGGACAGGAGGCGACCATGACCCCGCCCGAACCCTTCGTCCCCCATCCCCGCAAGAGCCCGCTGACCACGCCGTGGGAGCCGATCTTCGCCGACATCCGCGACGATCGCTGGGTGCTGGCGGTGGAGGTGCGCGAGCCGCACACCAATTCGCGCGGCGGTCCGCACGGCGGCCTGATCGCCGCCCTGGCCGACAACGCCATGGGCCTGTCGTGCGGCGTGGTGCTGAGCCGGCTGAAGATCCCCAGCAAGGGCCTGATCACCGTCTCGCTGGGCCTGGACTACATCGCCGCCGCCCAGCTGGGCCAGTGGCTGGCCTTCGACACCGACTTCATCAAGCCGGGCAAGAGCCTCTGCTACGCCGAGGCCACGGTGCGGGCCGACGACAAGCCGGTGGCGCGGGCCCGGGCGACCTTCAAAGTCGTATAGCCCCCTCCCTGGCCAAGCCATACAACCTCCGCTAGCTTCGCCGTGGGGAATCTTTGGGGGTTTGTTTTGCGTCAGTTTCTCGCGCCCGTCGTGGCGGTCGTCTTCGTCGGCGCCGCCGCGTCGGCCTTTGCTTCGGATCAACCGCCGGCGCCGATCGCCGCGTCCCAGCCGGACATCTCCTGGCAGGACCGGCTCCAGCATCATACCGGGCAGATCGCCCTGCCGGACGCCCACGCCAAGCTGAACCTGGGTCCGGACTACTATTTCCTGGACGCCGCGGCGGCCAAGCGCGTCCTGACCGAGGGCTGGGGCAACCCGCCCGAGGCCGGCGAAGGCGTGCTGGGCATGATCGTCCCGACGCGGTTCAAGCCGCTCGAGGCGGCGTCGTGGGGCGCGGTGGTCACCTACCAGGACGTCGGCTACGTCTCCGACAAGGACGCCCGCAAGATCGACCAGCAGAAGCTGCTGGACCAGCTGCGCGAGTCCGAGGACGAGTCCAACGCCCGGCGCAAGGACGCGGGCTATCCGACGATCCACCTGGCCGGCTGGGCCGAACAGCCCTCCTACGATCCCACGCGTCACCTGGTGATCTGGGCCCAGGACCTGGCGATCGGCGGCGGCGAGGCCCACTCGCTGAACTACGACATCCGCCTGCTGAACCGGCAGGGCGTGCTGAGCCTGAACGTCATCTCGTCGATGGGCGACCTGCAGGACGTCCGGGCGGCCGCCGGCAGCATCGCCCAGGCGGCGGTCTTCGATCCCGGCTCGACCTATGCCGACCATGCCAAGGGCGACAAGGCCGCCGAGTTCGGCGTCGCCGGGCTGGTGGCGGCGGGCCTGGGCCTGGCCGCGGCCAAGAAGTTCGGCCTGCTGGCGATCCTGCTGATCGTGCTGAAGAAGGGCTTCGTGGTCATCGCGGCCGCCTTCGCCAGCGTCACGGCCTGGGTCCGCAAGGTGATGGGCGGCAAGAAGAAGACGGTTTCGGCCGGGTCCACGCCGCCGTCCGGCGGTCCCGACCTGATCAGCTGAGCCTACTCGCCCTCTTCCTCGTCATAGCCGACGAGCCTTAGCGCCCGGGCGGGGATGCCCTGGAGTTCGCACCAGCGCTCCAGGGCCTCCTCGCGCCCGTGGGTGATCCACACCTCGCCGGGGCGCAGCTCGTCCAGGGTGGCGGTCAGTTCGTCCCAGTCGGCGTGGTCCGAGATGATCAGCGGCAGCTCGACTCCGCGCTGGCGGGCTCTGGCCCGCACGCGCATCCAGCCGCTGGCGAAGCAGTCGACCGGATCGGGGAAGCGCCGGCTCCAGCGGTCGGCCAGGGCCGAGGGCGGGGCGACGATGATCGCGCCCTCGAAGTCCTTCTTCGCGCCCGTGGTGGCCGGGGCCAGCAGGCCCAGTTCCACGCCGTGCCGCCCGTAGAGGCGGTTCAGCCGGTCCATCGCCCCGTGGACGTGGATGGTCTTGTCCCAGCCCGCCTCGCGCAGCAGCCGGATCACCCGTTGGGCCTTGCCCAGGGCGTAGGCCCCGACGATGTGGCTGCGTTCGGGGAACTGCTCGACCGACTTGAGCAGGGCGGCGATCTCGCCCCGGTCGTCGGGATGGCGGAACACCGGCAGGCCGAAGGTCGCCTCGGTCACGAACACGTCGCAGGGCACGGGCTCGAAGGCCGGGCAGGTGGGGTCGCGGCGGCGCTTGTAGTCGCCTGAGACGACGATGGTCATGCCCTTCCAGCGCACCACGGCCTGGGCCGAGCCCAGCACGTGGCCGGCGGGGACCAGGCCCACCTCGACGCCGTTGTGGGTGAAGGTCTCGCCATAGACCACCGGGTGGCGCTGGCCGGCGAAGTCCTCGCCGTAGCGCTCGGCCATGATCGCCAGGGTCTCGGGGGTGGCCGCCACCACGCCATGTCCGGCCCGCGCGTGGTCGGCGTGGCCATGGGTGATCACCGCCCGGTCCACGGGGCGGACGGGGTCGATATAGAAGTCCCCGGGCGGGCAGTAGAGCCCGTCGGGCTTCGGACAGATCAGGTCCTGCGGTTTCATCGGCTGGATATGGGAACGCGCCTGGCTATAAACCTATCCCCATGAGCAGTGACGAACAGCACCGGTTCATCGCCGACGCGATGAACGCAGGCAGTCCCCAGGCACGCGCCCTGGGCCTGGTGACCCTGGAGATCGGCGACGCGGTCGCCATCCTCAAGGCGCCGTACCGTCCCGAGATCGTCGGCGACCCTGAGACCGGGGTGATCGCCGGCGGGGTGGTCACCACCCTGCTCGACCACGCCAGCGGCCAGGCGGTGCACGCCGCCCTGGCCGAATGGACCTCGATCGCCACCCTGGACCTGCGCATCGACTACATGCGGCCGGCCCAGCCGGGGCGCGACGTGCTGGCCCGGGCCCATTGCTACAAGGTCACCCGCTCGGTCGCCTTCGTGCGGGCCGTGGCCTACGAGGACGATCCCGACGACCCGATCGCCGCCGCCCAGGCCGCCTTCATGCTGGACTCCAGCGCCGGCAAGAAGCCGGGCGCCAACCTCAAGCCGCCCCGCGCCAAGGCGTCGGGCGGACAGGGAGACGCCGTATGACCGACGCCGCCACCCGCCTCAGCGCCGTGCTCGGCTCGATCCCCTACGCCCGGTTCATCGGCATGCACGCCGAACTGGCCGGCGACGAGATGACCGCCATCCTGCCGTTCTCGGACCACATCGTCGGCAATCCGCTGCTGCCGGCCATCCACGGCGGGGTGCTGGGCGCCTTCATGGAGATGACGGCCCTGGCCCAGCTGTCGGTGGCCGAGCCGCTGAAGCGCCAGCCCCGGACCATCGACGTCTCGATCGAGTACCTGCGCTCGGGCCGTCCGCTGACCACCTTCGCCCGCGCCCAGATCAAGAAGGTCGGCCGACGGATCGCCAATGTGCACGTCGAGGCCTGGCAGGAGCAGCGCGCCGCCCCGATCGCGGCCCTGCGCGGTCATTTCCTGTTGACCTCCGCCGACGAGTGATCGACCCGCCGAACGATGGTATCAACGGTAAAAGTTTCCACTGTAACGATCGAAAACAATCACATTACACCTCTGTAATGCGGGTTGGCGGCATCAATGTTTCTTAAAAACGCTTCATGAAGCAAAGGTAACGGGTGTTCACCATCCCGCGGGCCTATACCCCTGATCACCGGACGCGGTCGTCGCGCCGGACTTTCAGGGAACCAAGACAATGACCTTCTCGAACAACGCCTTCTCGGGTTTCGCCAGCATCGTCCTGGCCATGCTGCCCCTCGTCGTGATCGCCGGTTCGCTCGTCTCGAGCTTCTAAGTGATCGCCGCGTAGCCTCCACCGGAGAGCGACCCCTCAGGCTTCGAGAGCCTTTCGGGCCGCCCGGTGGAGAAGGGCGTGACGATGCGCCAATCGATCGATGTCGGCGTCGTATCCGCCGCCGATCACCCCCGCCACGGGGATCCCCCTTTCCAGACATGAGCCCAGGACGAACGCCTCGCGCCGCGCCAGGCCCTCGTCGCTCAGGCTGAGACGCCCCAGCTTGTCGTCCGCGTGCGGATCGACTCCGGCGTTGAAGAACACCAGGTCCGGCGCCGTCCGGGCCAATAGGTCCGGCAGGACCTCCCCCAGCGTCTCCAGATAGGCCGCGTCGCCCGTGCCGTCGGGCAGGGCGACGTCCAGGTCGCTGACCGCCTTGCGGGCCGGGAAGTTCTTCTCGGCGTGCATCGAGAAGGTGAAGACGCTGGAATCGCCCTCGAAGATCCGCGCCGTGCCGTCGCCCTGGTGGACGTCGAGATCGACCACCAGCACCCGGCCGACCGCGCCCTCGGCCAGCAGTCGCCGCGCCGCCACCGCCACGTCGTTGAACACGCAGAAGCCCGCGCCCGTGTCGGCCTGGGCGTGATGGCTGCCGCCGGCGGTGTTGCAGGCGATCCCGTGCGCCAGCGCCAGGCGCGCCGCCGCCAGGGTGCCGCCCACCGCGGCCTGGGCCCGTTTCGCCACCGACCCGGTGTTGGGCAGACCCACCCGCCGCGCCACCTCGGCCGGCAGGGTCAGATCGATCACGCCGCGCACATAGGCCTCGTCGTGGACCAGCAGCAGGCTCTCCAGGTCGATCGGCTCGGGAAGCACGAAGCCCGCCGGGCCCGCCACGCCCTCGGCCTCCAGCACCGCGGCCAGGCGCGAGAACTTGTCCATCGGGAAGCGGTGGCCGGCCGGCATCTCGGCGCGGAAGGCGGGGTGGTGGACGATGGGCGGGGGAAAAGGCGTGGCCATGACGCAACGATGGTGAGCGCATCGCCCCGGCGCAAGCTCACGACTTGCCCTGTCCCGCCTGCGCGCCTAACGAACCCCCATGCGCACGCCCGAGAACCTCGCCGAAATCCTGACCCTCGAACCGATCGAGGTGAACCTGTTCCGGGGCGTCAGCCCCAATGACGGCTTTCCCCGCATCTTCGGCGGGCTGGTCATCGCCCAGGCCCTGATGGCGGCCTACCGCACCGTGCCCGACCGCATCTGCCATTCGCTGCACGCCTATTTCATCCGCCCCGGCGACGTGAACGCCCCGGTCCTCTACGAGGTCGAGCGGGCCCGCGACGGCGGCACCTTCACCACCCGCCGGGTGGCCGCGATCCAGCACGGCGAGCAGATCTTCAACCTGGCCGCCTCGTTCCAGACCCCCGAGGAGGGGCTGGAGCACCAGGCCGACATGCCCGACGCGCCCGATCCCGAGAGCCTGCCGACCGAGGCGGAATATCTGCGCTCGCTGGGCGACGAGCTGCATCCGCGGTTCGTCAAGCTGGCCGAGTTCCCCCGCCCGGTGGACCTGCGCTGGGTCGATCCTCAGCACCCCACCAAGCCCGTGCCCAAGTCGTCGACCAAGCAGGTCTGGATGCGGGCCAAGGCGCCGATCGGCGACGACGTCCGAGCCCAGCAATGCGCCCTGGCCTACGCCTCGGACATGGCCTTCATGGAAAGCGCCTTGCGCCCGCACGGCCTGATCTGGACCACGCCGGGCCTGCAGGCCGCCAGCCTGGACCACGCCATGTGGTTCCACCACACCTTCGACTTCAACGACTGGATCCTGTTTTCGCAGGACAGCCCCTCAGCCTCGCACGGCCGCGGCCTGGTGCGCGGCCAGATGTTCACCCGCGACGGCAAGCTGGTGGCCTCGGTGGCCCAGGAATGCCTGATGCGGGTGCGCAAGTAGCCGCCTAGAGCGCCTGGTCGGCGATCAGGGCCTTGGCCGGGTCGGCGACGGCGTCGGCCCGTTCCTTTTCGGACTTCGGGGTCGAGACCAGGGGCTTGGCCGCCGCCAGGGCGCGGCGGTAGGCTTCGGTCAGGGCCCCGTCCAGCGGCGTCTCGACGTCCGGCTTGACGCCCACGCCCTCCCAGCCGCCGCCGGTCAGCGGATGGACCACCTGGCCGTTGGGGATGAAGGCCACCAGGCCGAAGCCCAGGTTCGGCTTGGGGCGGTTGGCCGGGTTGCCGCCGCCGCGCGTGCGGGTTCCGACCAGCACGGCCCGCTTGTTGGCCTGCATCGTGTAGGCGAAGGCCTCGGCCGCCGAGAAGGTCTGGCCGCCCACCAGCAGATAGACCGGCTTGTCGGCGTAGAGCGGGTCGCCGGGGCCCTGGCGGACATGACGGGACAGGGTCGTGGTCTTGCCGTCGGGATCGCGCCAGCGGATCGCCTCCATGACCAGCGGCGCGCGCGACAGCTGGCCCAGCAGCCGCTCGTCCGTCGCCCCGCCGCCGCCGGTGTTCTCGCGCAGGTCGATGATCAGGGCGTCGGTGTCCTTCAGCAGGCCCAGGGCCGCGTCGATCATCGCCGCGCCCTCCTCGCCCTGCTCGAAATAGCGCAGCTTCAGATAGCCGATATTGGCCGGCAGCCGGCGCGCGGCCATCAGGCCGTAGGCCAGGCGCTTGTCGACCAGGACCTCGTCGGCGTCGCTGAGCCGGACGGCCTGGGCGTTGGCGGTGGTCACCGTCACCTTCATGTGCTGGTCGCCCGAGACCTTCAGGGTCACCGCGCTCAGCGCGTCGGCCAGGGCGGCGCGGTCGTGGATGCGGACGAACTGCCCGCGCTGGGCCTTCAGCGCCGCCTGCACGGTCTGGGCCTTGGCGGGATCGAAATAGCCGTTCAGCTCGGCGACCAGGGTGTCGACCACTTGGCCGGCCTGTTTCGAGGTCAGCTCCTCGGCGGCCAGGGCCGGTTGGGCCGAGGTGAAAAGCAGGGCGGTCGCGGCCGCCAGCCAGAGTCCTTTACGCAAGACAGATTCCCCCTCCGTTCGGTTCGAAACGAGATGGCGGGGACCGGCGGACAAGGCCAGTTAAGCCTCTGTCATGACCTATTTTTCATGCGGACAAGGGCCTGGGCCCTAGCGATCGTCGTCCTCGACCGGGCCTTCGGGCTCGCCCACCAGGGCCGGCGGATCGGCCAGCACGAGGCCTTCGGCGATCTTCACCTCGGGCACGGCCGCGCGGGTGAAGGGCAGGTACCAGGTCTGGCCGCCCAGGGCCGGGGTGATTTCCAGCAGGTCGTCGGCGCCGAAGTTCTGGACGCTCTTGATCTTGCCGATCAGGTCGTTGGTGGCCACGTGGCGCACGGTCAGGCCGATCAGGTCGGCCAGGTAGAATTCGTCTTCCTCCGGTTCCGGCAGGGCGGAGCGGGGGACGTAGAGGCGCAGGCCGCGCAGGGCGTCGGCGGCCTCCTTGGTGTCGATCCCGGCGCAGCGGGCGACGACGCCGTCCTTGGCCACCCGGGCGCTGGCCAGGGTCAGGGCGGGCGAGCCGTCCTGGCGCGACAGCACCTTGAACTTGGTCAGGGTCAGCGGGTCTTCGGTATAGGTCGTGATCCGCACCTCGCCGCGCACGCCGAAGCCGCCGGCGACGCGGCCGACCAGGATCAGGGTCTGCGGGGACGATGCGGTCATGGTGCGGAAGCGCGCAAAAGAAAACGCCGCCGCCAGGGAGTTCCGGCGGCGGCGCTTCCGAAAGCCTTAGCCTTCGGTGGTTTCTTCCGAAGCCGGGGCTTCTTCAGCGGCGGCTTCAGCGGCCACTTCGGCGGCCGGGGCTTCTTCGGCGACGACTTCCGGCTCGGGAGCCGGAGCAGCGGCGGCTTCGGCGGCCGCGGCGGCGGCGGCTTCAGCGGCGGCCTTGGCGTCTTCCTTGGCCTGGGCTTCGGCGGCGGCGCGCTCTTCGTCGCGCTGGGCGCGCTCGGCGATGCGCTCCTGGGCCTTCTTGCCCGGGGCGCCCTTCTGCGGGTTGTTGCCGTGGGTCCAGGTGGTCAGGCCCTGGGCGGCCAGGAAGCGGGCGACGCGGTCGGTCGGCTGGGCGCCCTTCTTGAGCCACTCCTGGATGGACTCGACCTTCAGGGTCACGCGCGCGGCGTCGTCCTTCTTGAGCAGCGGGTTGTAGGTGCCGACCTTCTCGATGAAGCGGCCGTCGCGGGGCGAGTGGCTGTCGGCGACGACGATCGAGTAGTAGGGGCGCTTCTTGGCGCCGCCACGGGCGAGACGGATCTTCAGCATTTTCGTAGTCCTTGGTCTAAAGTTCTATTTCTTGAACGGGTTGAAGCCGGGCAGGCCCAGGCCGGAGAGGGGGTTGGGCTTGTCGCCGCCGCCCCCGAGACCCGGCATGCCGGGCAGCCCCGGAAGGCCTTGGCCTCCCGCTGCATTGGGATCGGGCGTCGGCATCTTGCCGCCGCCCATGGATTTCAGTCGGGCCATGTCGCCGCCGCCCATCATGGCGGCCATGCGGGCCATGCCCTTGCCGCCGTCCTTGGACATGGCCTTGAACATGTCGGCCATCTGGCGGTGCTGCTTGAGCAGGCGGTTGACCTCGGCGACGTCGACGCCGGCGCCGGCCGCGATGCGGCGCTTGCGCGAGGCGGCCAGGATGTCGGGCTTCTTGCGCTCCAGCTTGGTCATCGAGCCGATGATCGCCTGCTGGCGACGGAAGATGCTGTCGTCGATGCCGCTCTCGGCGATCTGCTTCTTGACCTTCTGGACGCCCGGCAGCAGGCCCATGATGCCCTGCATGCCGCCCATCTTCTGCATCTGGTTCAGCTGGGCCGACAGGTCGTTCAGGTCGAACTGGCCCTTGGCCAGCTTCTTGGCCATGCGCTCGGCTTCGGCCACGTCGAGGTCTTGCGCGGCCTTCTCGACCAGCGCGACGACGTCGCCCTGGCCCAGGATGCGGCCGGCCACCCGGCGGGCGTCGAAGACGTCGAGCGCGTCGATCTTCTCGCCGGCGCCGAGGAACTTGATCGGCAGGCCGGTGACGTGGCGCATCGACAGGGCCGCGCCGCCGCGGCCGTCGCCGTCGGCGCGGGTCAGGATCAGGCCGGTCAGCGGCAGGCGCTCGTGGAAGGCCTTGGCCGTGCGCACGGCGTCCTGGCCGGTCAGGCTGTCGGCGACCAGGATGGTCTCGGACGGCGTGGCGATGCGGGCGATTTCCGCCGCCTCGCTCATCATCGCCTCGTCCAGGGTGGTGCGGCCGGCGGTGTCGAGGATCAAGACGTCGTAGCCGCCCAGCTTGGCGGCGGTCAGGGCGCGCTTGGCGATGTCGGCGGCGCTCTGGCCCGCGACGATCGGCAGGCTCTCGACCTCGACCTGCTTGGCCAGCATGGCCAGCTGTTCCATGGCGGCCGGGCGGCGGGTGTCGAGCGAGGCGACCAGCACCTTCTTGCGCTCGATCTTGTTCAGTCGCAGGGCCAGCTTGCCGGTGGTGGTGGTCTTGCCCGAGCCCTGCAGGCCGGCCATCAGGATCACCGACGGCGGGTTCAGGGCCAGGTTCAGGCCGGTCGGGACCTCGCCGCCCAGCATGTCGACCAGGCCGTCATAGACGATCTTGACCACCTGGTCGGCCGGCTTGACCGAACGGATGACCGCCTCGCCCGAGGCGCTCTCCTTGGCCTTGCTGATGAAGTCCTTGACCACCGGCAGGGCGACGTCGGCTTCCAGCAGGGCGACGCGGACCTCGCGCAGCGCCTCGTCGATGTCCTTCTCGGACAGCACGCCGCGACCGCCGAGGCGGTCGAAGACCCCTGAAAGTCGCTCTGTAAGGCCGTCGAACATGCGGAACCCACGTCAAGAACAGTGACCAAACGCGATCAGCCCCCATGGACGATCACGTCGATGGGGGTCCTCGCCGTCCTCGTCCGGATGGATCCTGCGCTAACAGGCCGGGGTCGTGACGGTGGAGGCGCTGCTGATAAAGCGCCGGAAGCGCGCGCTTATGCACGAAAGGGGGCGGGGAGTCAAAGCGCGACGCCGGGCGAGCTTTGAAGGCCAGGGTTGTTTAGGCCTTGATGCAGCTCTCAGAAGTTGTGATATCAAATCATACGCGTATTGCGCGTATTCTCCGCGATGGACAACCCGTCGCGGCGGGCAACAAAAGGGAGGACACCATGTCCAAGATCTTCAATCTCGCCGGCGCGACCGCCATGGCTCTGGCCGGGGTCGGTTCGGTGCTGGTTCTGGGCGCGGCTTCGCCGGCGGCCGCGGCCAGCGGCTTCCAGAACACCTGCTCCAACATCGCCTTCGGCTACAGCGCTGCCAGCCAGGCGACGGTCAGCGCCATGTGCCTGCGCGCCGACGGCTCGGCGACCGGCTCGTCGCTGGTGCTGACGGGCATCACCAACCAGAACGGCACGCTCAAGCAAGGGAGCGGCGACAGCACCTTCCAGAAGAGCTGCGGCAACATCCAGATTACCGCCAACGCCCAGGGCGCCACCCTGTCGGCCCTGTGCCGCAACAGCGGAGGCGGCAGCAACGCCACCAGCCTGCCGCTGAACAACATCGGCAACAACAACGGTCGCCTGACCTACTGATCTGGTCCACGCGGTTTCGGCCGGGGCGTTCACGCCCCGGTCGAGGCCGGCTAGCCGCGCAGCTCCAGGCCGTTGCCCTCGGGGTCGGTCAGGTAGAGCGAGGTCGCCTCGCCAGTTGAGCCGTAGCGTTCGCCGACGTCGCCGATCGCCACGCCGTGGGCCTCCAGATGGGCGCGGACGATCTCGACGTCGAAGTCGATCACGCGCAGGCACAGGTGGTCCATGTTGTGGCCGTCGGCGCCCGGCGCGGCGCCGCCCATCTTGCCCAGCCGTCCGGCGACGTCGACCAGGTCGATCAGCTGGGCCCCGGCCCGCAGCTGCACCAGGCCGATGGCGTCCTGGCGGCGCTCGACCGCGCAGCCCAGCACCTGCGTGTAGAAGCGTTCCATCAGGGCGGGATCGCGGGCGCGGATCACCACGTGGTCGATGCCGAGCAGGCGCATGGCGGCGGTCTCCTAGCCGGCCGGGGAGGTGATGGTCGCGCCCGAGGCCTTCAGGCGGTCCAGCACGCCGTTGGCGGGCAGCAGGAAGGCCAGGTCGACCACGGCGACGGTCACGCCGGGGCGGGTCAGGGCCTCGTTCAGGGCGTCGGCGGACTGGCCGATCTGCTGGGCCAGCAGGCCGGGACCGCCGGGCGCGCGCGCCACGCAGCGCTGGATCGCCGAGGTCGAATAGCGGGCCCGCACGCTGGCCAGGTCGCCGTTGGCCCAGTCGGTCCCGATCGTGGTGTTGTGCTGGGCGTCGTATTCCAGCTCGGTCAGGGCGTCGTTCAGGCAGGCCAGGTTGGCCTCGTCCGACAGCTTGCCGGCGCTGGCGAGGATCGGGCCCAGGCGGTACTGGCTCATCGCCTTGACCTTGACGCCCTTGGCCTTGGCCATGCGCTCGATGGTGCTGACCGGCTTGGCCTCAGACAGGCCCGCCGCCTGGCGGAAGTCCGACAGCAGGATGAAGCCCGCCACGGCCGGCTTCCAGTCCTTGTAGGGCACGGCGGTGCGCTGGGCCTGCTCGCGGGCGTTGACGAACCGGGTCTTGAGGTCGGGCGGCAGGCGGTTCTCCAGCTTCTTGCCGAACGGCTGGCGCACGCCGCCCCCGCCCGTCAGGAAGAACTTGGTGATCTGCAGCGGGCCGACCGAGGCCTCGGGCGGGACGAGCACGAGGCTGGCCTCGCCCAGCGCGCGGTCCAGGCGCGGGCTGTCCCATTTCAGCTGGTGCGGCAGGGGCGGGGCCGACCCGACCACATAGAGCTTGGCCTGGCCTTTCTCGACCAGCCACAGGGCCGGGCCGGGCGGGCGGGCGACGACCCACAGCTCCTCGACCACGGCGCTGCCGGGATCCTGCGGGACCAGCTGGACGGTCTGGGGCGCGGGCGCCTGGGCCGTCGCGGGGAGGACCGAGGCGGCCAGGGCGAGGGCCGCGCCGCCGATCAGCGCCGATATCCGTCGAACCATGACCGTCCTCGTCTCCAGAAAGCGTGGCTAGAGGATAGGTATCCTAGTGCCGTGGCGAAAGCGCGGCGGGCGGCAGGTCGCGCAGGGTCTGGGCCAGCAGGCGGCCCTCGGCGCCCCGGCTGGAGCCCGCCCGCCAGGCCACGACGATCTCGCGGCTGGAATGGTCTGAATTCAGGGGGCGGATGGTGACCGGCGCGTTCTGGGCCAGGCCCGCCGCCACCGCCATCGACGGCAGGAACGACACGCCCAGGCCCGAGCCGATCATCTGCACCAGGGTGGGCAGCGAGGTGGCGGCGAAGCTTTCCTCGTCGCCGATCCCCGCCCCGCGCGGCGGCTCCAGCCCGCAGGCGGCCAGGGCGTGGTCGCGCAGGCAGTGGCCGTCCTCCAGCAGGATCATGTCGTCGCCGCGCAGGCTGTCGGGATCGACGCGGTCGAAGGCCGCCATGCGGTGGTTGGCCGGGGCGGCGGCCAGCAGCTCGTCGTCCTCGACATGGGCCCATTCCAGGCCGGTCATGTCGTAGGGCAGGGCGATCAGGGCGGCGTCCAGCGATCCCGACTTGAGGGCGGCGATCAGCCGATGGGTCAGGTCCTCGCGCAGATAGAGCTTCAGCTTGGGGAACTGGTCGCGCAGGGCGGGCAGGGCGCGAGGCAGCAGATAGGGGGCGACGGTGGGGATCACGCCCAGGCGGAAGCGGCCCGCCAGGGGCTGGCCCGCGCCGCGCGCCGCCTGCACCAGGTCTTCCGCCTGGGCCAGGATCGCCTCGGCCCGGCGCACGGCCTCCTGGCCGGCGGCGGTCAGGATGACGCCCGAGCGGGCCCGGTCGACCACCGGGGCGCCCAGAATCTTCTCCAGCTCCTGGATTCCGGCCGAGAGGGTCGGCTGGGTGACGTGGCAGGCCTCGGCCGCCCGGCTGAACGAGCCGTGCTCGGACAGGAGCTTCAGATACTGCAGCTGGCGGAGGGTCGGGAGCATGATGCTTAGATAGGGCCGATCTATCGGAAATCAAAAGACAATTGGCGCTTTCTCTGCTGCACCTGCGAAGGCCGGCGAGCCGACGCATAGAGTGACCCTATCATCGAGAATGAAACAATCGATTGGCCCTATCGATTTCCCTTCCCTACAAGGCTCCTCGCAATTCCTGCAGGAGAACTTCATGTCCTTGATCAACACCCAGATCAAACCCTTCACCGCCCAGGCCTACAAGGGCGGCAAGTTCGTCGAGGTCAGCGACGCCGACCTGAAGGGCAAGTGGTCCGTCGTGTTCTTCTACCCGGCCGACTTCACCTTCGTCTGCCCGACGGAGCTGGAAGACCTGGCCGACAACTACGCCACGTTCCAGCGTCTGGGCGTCGAGATCTACGCGGTGTCGACCGACACCCACTTCTCGCACAAGGCCTGGCACGACAGCTCGCCGGCGATCGGCAAGATCCAGTACGTCATGGTCGGCGACCCCTCGGGCGTCATCACCAACAACTTCGAAGTCATGCGCCCGGGCGTCGGCCTGGCCGACCGCGGCACCTTCCTCATCGACCCGGAAGGCGTGATCCAGTTCACCGAAACGACCGCCGAAGGCATCGGCCGCAACGCCATCGAACTGCTGCGCAAGATCAAGGCCGCCCAGTACGTCGCGTCGCACCCGGGCGAAGTCTGCCCGGCCAAGTGGGAAGAGGGTGAAAAGACCCTTGCCCCGTCGCTCGACCTGGTCGGCAAGATCTAAACCTTCCTCGGCTTGTCGCGGCCTTCGGGCCGCGGCACGGCGCGCCGCCGGTTCCGTCAGCCCACGGAACCGGCGGCGACGCCCACCAAATTCCAAAATCCGGCGCCGCGTCTCCCTCCCCCTTGGATTTGCGCGCCCCGCAGTCGGAGCCCCGCCATGTTGGACGATGGTCTGAAGACCCAGCTGAAAGCCTATCTGCAGAACCTGCGCCAGCCGATCACGCTGGTCGCCTCGCTGGGCGAGGGCCAGGGTTCCAAGGACATGCGCGCGCTGCTCGAGTCCGTGGCCGAGACCTCCGACAAGGTCAGCCTGAACCTGGCCGGCGACGACGCCCGCAAGCCTTCGTTCGCCATCGCCCGCGCCGACGGAAGCGCCGATGTGCGCTTCGCCGGCCTGCCGCTGGGCCACGAGTTCACCTCGCTGGTGCTGGCCCTGCTGCACGTCGGCGGCCACCCGCCCAAGTTCGACGCCGAGGTGCTGGACCAGGTCCGCGCCCTGGAGGGCGAGTTCCGCTTCGAGACCTATTTCTCGCAGAGCTGCCAGAACTGCCCGGACGTGGTCCAGGCGCTGAACACCATGGCCGCCCTGAACCCCAACATCAGCCACGTCGCCATCGACGGCGCCCTGTTCCAGGCCGAGGTCGAGGAGCGCCAGGTCATGGCCGTGCCGACCATCCTGCTGAACGGCCAGCCGTTCGGCCAGGGCCGCATGAGCCTTGAGCAGATCCTGGCCAAGCTGGACACCGGCGCGGCCGATCGCGCCGCCGAGAAGATCAAGACCAAGGACGCCTTCGACGTCCTGGTCGTGGGCGGCGGCCCGGCCGGCGCCGCGGCGGCGATCTACGCGGCCCGCAAGGGCATCCGCACCGGCGTGGCGGCCGAGCGCTTCGGCGGCCAGGTGCTGGACACCATGGCCATCGAGAACTTCATCTCGGTGTCGCACACCGAAGGCCCCAAGCTGGCCTCGGCGCTGGAGCAGCACGTCAAGGACTACGACGTCGACATCATGAACCTGCAGAAGGCCGTGGGCCTGGTCCCGGCCAAGACCCCGGGCGGCCTGATCGAGGTGAAGCTCGAGAACGGCGCCAGCTTGGCGTCGCGCAGCGTGATCCTGGCCACCGGCGCCCGCTGGCGGAACATCAACGTGCCCGGCGAGGCCGAGTACAAGAACAAGGGCGTGGCCTACTGCCCGCACTGCGACGGCCCGCTGTTCAAGGGTAAGCGCGTGGCGGTGATCGGCGGCGGCAACAGCGGCGTCGAAGCGGCTATCGACCTGGCCGGCATCGTCGCCCACGTGACCCTGATCGAGTTCGACAGCCAGCTGCGGGCCGACGCCGTCCTGCAGCGCAAGCTGGCCAGCCTGCCCAACGTGCGCATCGTCACCTCGGCCCTGACCACCCAGGTGCTGGGCGACGGCGCCAAGGTCACCGGCCTGACCTACAAGGACCGCAACCACGACCAGGTCCATACCGTCGACCTGGAAGGCGTGTTCGTGCAGATCGGCCTGGTGCCCAACACCGAGTGGTTGAAGGACACCGGCGTGGCCCTGACCCCGCGCGGCGAGATCGAGGTCGACCATCGCGGCGAGACCTCGCTGCCCGGCGTGTTCGCCGCCGGCGACGCCACGACCACGCCCTACAAGCAGATCATCATCGCCATGGGCGAGGGCTCGAAGGCGGCCCTGTCGGCCTTCGACTACATGATCCGCCTGGAGCCGGCCGTTCCCGCCGAGCAGGAAGCCGCCTGACCCGCGAGGCGGAAGCCTCTCGAACCGCGCCAGAAAGCCGTCGCGACCGCCCTTTCCGGGCCGTCGCGGCGGCTTTCGTGCGTTCGGCGATGCGTCAATGCGCCTCTCGCCGAACGCGCGATCTTGACCTCGACAGCAATCTTGACCGCGGGCTATCCTGTTAACGAATGGGCAAATGATTCTGCGCGGCCAGGGGTCGAATCAACGCGACGGGCGTTGTTTCCGCAGATCGTTAGAAGGTGGGCACGACATGAGGCTGCTGTCTAAGGGCGATCGCAACACCAAGGGCGGCGTCAAGCCGGTCATGCTGGCCGCCGAGAACGATCGCCCCGAGGGCGACGGCGCCGGCCTGATCGAGGCGACCCAGGCGATCGGCGTCCGTTACGAGACCATCCACGGCGGGCTGGACAGCATCAGCCGCGTCGTCGAGCACCTGCGCGCCATCGAGCCGCTGCTCTCCGAGATCCGCGCCCCGGTCGCCGAGGAGTTCGAGGCCCGCCGCGCCGAGCACGCCGAGCTGATCGCCCTGCGCGCCGCCCACGAACAGGCCGCCCGCCTGCTGGCCGCCGCCCAGGCCGAGGAACGCGAGCTGTCCGCCAAGTTGGCGACCTCCGAAGCCGCCCTGACCGAATCCGACGCGCGCCGCCAGCAACTGGACGTCGCCCTCGAGGACGGCGCCCTGGAGATCGACCGCCTGCGCAACGGCCTGCAGCAGTCCGAGCTGAAGGTCGGCGGCCTGGAGGCCTCGCTGCGCGACGCCACCGCCCGCGCCGAGCACCTGACCCAGGACGTCGAGACCCTGCGCGTCCAGACCCAGGACATCGACGCCCGTCGCGGCGAGTCCGAGGCCTTCCTGGCTGCCGCCAAGCAGCAGATGGCCCTGCAGGTCGAAGAGCTGGGCACCCTGAAGAAGCGCCTGGAGCAGGCCGGCGCCGACGTGGCCCGCCTGTCGCGCATCGAGACCGAACTGGAAGCCCAGGTCGCCGCCGAGCGCGCCCGCGTCCTGGCCGCCGACAACGCCCTGACCACCGTCCAGGCCGACAGCGCCCGCACGATCCGCGGCCTGGAAGCCCAGGTCGAGTCCGGCCGCGCCGAGGTGCTGGCCCTGCAGACCCGCCTGGAGACCGCCACCGGCCGCGCCGACAAGCTGGAAGAGATGAACGGCCAGATCTCGGCCCGCCTCAACGACTCCAGCGCCCAGCAGCAGGCCGTCGAGCGCCGCGCCGGCGACCTGAACGTCGCCCTGGAGCGCGCCCTGGAACGGGTCCGCAACCTGGAGGACGAGGTCGAGGACCTGCGCGGCCGTCACGCCGGCGTCGACACCGCCCGCGCCGCCGCGATCGAGCGCGCCGACCAGCTGGCCAAGACCGTCGGGGCCCACGAGAAGGCGCTCAAGCGCGCCGAGGAACGCGCCGCCCAACTGCGCACCCGCTTCGAGGCCCTGCAGGCCTCGGAAGACGAGACCCGCCGCGCCCACGACGAGAAGATCGCCGAGATGCAGGCCGAGATCGAACGGATCCGCTCGGAGGCCGCCCTGGCCGAAGGCGCCCTGGAATCGGCTCGCCGCGACCGCTCGCGCCTGCAGATGGCCCTGCTGGGCGCCACCGGCGACGACGTCCAGGCCGCCGGCTGAGGCGCTTCGAGCGAAGGGAAAGCCGGCGCGTGAAAAAATCACGCTAGGCGAAGAGATCGAGAACGCCCCTGGTCCGGCCCGGACCAGGGGCGTTTTGATATCAGCGGCCCGGTATCGCCGTTTCCAGTTTCGGGACGGCGGCGGGCGGCGGGGTCTTCCCCGTCGACAACCGGTCGAACACCTCCGGCGGCTGGCTGGCCAGCGTGGCCTTCAGCCGTTCCATCGGCGCCTGGCTTTCCGTGATCCGGCCGCTGCGGGGGCGGTCGATGTCGAGGGTCAGCAGCAGCGAGATCGTCAGCAGGATGAACAGGAACGCGGTCGCCCCGCGCCCTTCCTTGTTCGCGCCTGCATAGCCCAGCACGCCGGCCGAGGTGATCACGTAGACGAACAGCACGAAGAACACCGCGCTGGGCACCCGGGCCAGCCGGGCGGCCTTTCGCGCGGCGTCCAGGTCGATCATGTTGTTCATGCTGTCCAGATACGCGCTTGAGAAGTCCAGGCCCTTGATCGACGGCCAGGCGGCCAGGGTCGCGGTCCACAGGTCGGTCAGCATCTGGTCGTTCCTGGCCAGCAGCGACGGGACCTGGTCGATCGGGGCCTTGGCCAGGGCGATCCGGTTGTCGGTGTAATCCACCAGCATCTTGCTGATCCGGGCGCGGTCGACCGGCTCCAGCATCTGGGTGCGCAGATAGGTGGTGCCGATGGCGTTGGACTCCTCGAGCACCAGCAGTCGCCGGGCCTCGAAGCGGTCGACGGCCAGCGAGAAGGTGAAGCCCATCAGCAGGGCCAGCAGGCCCAGTGTGGCCGAGACGATGTAGCCCTCCTTGCCGCCGTCGTCCCCATCCTTGGTCTTGGCCTTGGCCGTGCGCCCGCTCAGCCATTCCCCGAACAGCGACGCCACGAACATGGCCGCGAGCAGGACCAGGCCGATCTGCCAGGTCGGGGCGGCCTCCAGCCACTTGGCGAAAGCGTCGATCATTGGAAGGCCCTCGGCGACGAAGTTTCGCGCCGATCTTTCGACTCGCGGCTGGGCTCCGCCATGGGGCGAAACCCTGGCGCGGCTGGTTCTTCGCCCGGACTTTCGAGGCCCCTGAAAGACCGGGCATATCTACCATAGCGTTTATGTGTTGACGTTTCTCCTTTTGAGTGATCAGCCTGTGGCGAAGCTCGGGCCCATGACGCATGGCGCGGCCTTGCGCGGACCCGGCCGACAACGGGCGGAGCGACAACGGGCGGAGGGCGTGATGAAAATCTCGGGAACGGAACGGAAGATCGGCTGGCGGGCGCTGGCCGCGACCCTGGTGTGCCTGGCGGGCGGGGGCGCGCTGTTCGCCGCCAAGGCGATCGACGCGGCGCCGCCGGCCAAGCCGGCCTATCTGGCGGCCTTCCCCAATTTCGCGCCGAAACTGACGCCGCAGATGCCGGGTGACGTCGATATCGCCCTGAAGAAGCAGCTGGAGAAGGTCCAGAAGTTCTCCGAGGTGCAGCGCGAGTTCGACCTCTATTCCTGGCAGATGTTCTTGGCGCTGAACTGGCCCACCAACAGCCAGGGCGTGGCGGCGCCGAAGCTGACCGACACCAAGTTCGGCCAGCCGCACTGGACGCTGTGGCACAATTCCAGTTCGATCTTCCAGACCGACGGCGCGCGGCCCGCGGCCTGCGGTCAGACGCCCAAGGCGCGGACCCTGACGCTGGTGCGCAGCGACCTGGCCAAGCCGGTCAGCAAGGGCCTGCTTCCGTTCTCGGCCCAGGCCGTCAAGGCCGATCCGCGCGCGACCCGGTTCCTGGGCGTGCTGTCGGCCGTGGGCGAGCTGAACGCCGCCAACCTGGGCGACCTGAGCGACATCAACCAGGCCTTCTCGGGCCCGATGATCGATCAGAACGGCGAGTTCGTTTATTACGAGATCATGATCGACCCCAACGAGGTCGGCTATCTCTGCGACAACAGCCTCTACAACATCAACGGCCAGGTCGCCTTCTCCAAGGCCGGCAAGACCGTGGCCATGCCGCTGGGCACGCCGGGCAAGGACTGGAGCGGCTCGTTCGAACTGAAGTTCGCCTGGCGGATCCTGAAGGCGGGCAAGGACGACTTCAGCCGCTTCTACACCAGCCCCGCCGTGATCATCGACCAGGGACCGGACGGCAAGCAGCTGGAGCGCAAGGTGACCGTGGGCCTGGTCGGCATGCACATCGGCCACAAGAGCACCACCTCGCCGCAATGGATCTGGTCCACCTTCGAACAGGTCGACAACCTGGACGTCGACACGGTGGCCCATCCCAAGCTGCAGCCGTCGTTCTTCGACCCCAACTGCCCGATCTGCGCGGTCGACCAGCTGCCCCAGGCCGACAAGTCCGGCGTCTATCCGCGCATCCCGACCCAGGCCTGGCGCGGAATCCCGATCCCCGGCGACAAGGTGGCCCTCAACCGCCAGGCCCAGGCGGCGCTCAAGGCCCAGGGTTCGGTCTGGCAGTACTACCAGCTGATCGACACCCAGTGGCCCACCGACCCGACGGCGCCGCCCTCCCCGTGGAACGGCGGCCTGCCCAACGCGGTGACCAACAAGCCCGGCGGCAACCCGACCCCGGTCTTCCTGACCAACGTGACGATGGAGACCTACTTCCAGAAGGGCAACGAAGAGGCCTGCCACGGCGAGGAGCTGCCCAACGGCCAGGCCTGCCCCGCCTCGGGCGCGGCCCAGCCGCCCGTCTGGAACTCGGTGCTGAACAACCAGGGCAAGCCGATCACCCCCGGGATCAACACCCTGATCTACCAGACCGAAAGCTGCATGGGCTGCCACTCGTCGGCCGGGGTCTGGACCTCGTACGATCCCAAGACCGGCAAGGGGAACCAGTCGGGTCAGCTGACCGCCGACTTCTCGTGGCTGATGAGCCAGAAGGCCAGCTGGCAGAAATAGGCGCCCCAACGGGTGTCATCCCGGAAGCCCGCAGGGGCTGTCCGGGATAGCAGCGTTTCGAGGCCCTACGGCGCCTTGCCCGTCTCGACATAGGCCTTGAACCGGTCGAGCTGCTCGCCCAGCACCGCGTCGACGCCCGGCGCGATCTTGTCGAGCCCGCCCTTCATGTAGCCGCCGGCGTCGAAGGTCTGGGTCAGGGTGGTCTTGCCGTCCTTCTCGGCCAGGGCCCACCCCAGGTGGCCGGCCGCGCCGGACATCTGCAGCGGCCCCAGGGCGCCGAACAGGCGCAGGGCCTGGCCGGGCTGGGCGTAGACCACGGTCATGTGCATGACCGACCCGCCGTTCGGCAGCTTCTCGCAGAAGCAGCCGCCGGCCATCGGGGCCAGGGACAGGTTGGCGGCCGAGCCCGACCAGGTGTGGTCCTTGCTCCACCACTGCGACGGCTGGGCCAGGGCCGCGTAGACCTTGTCGGCCGGGGCGTTCAGCACGGCGACGCGCTTGACCTCGAAGCCGTTGGGCTGGGCGTCGACGACTTCGGCGCGGGCGGCGGTGGCGGCCAGGGCCAGCGCGGCGGCGATCAGCAGGTGTTTCATGAGGTGGCCCCTCCCGTTTGGAGGAAGGGTGGCGCGTGCGGCCTCGGCGTCAAGTCGCCACTTGCCCCCACCTGACCGCTTCGCGGTCTGTCCGCCCCCATAGGCGGCGGAGCCTGAGGCGCGAGGCTCTTCCCCCTTTGGGGGAAGACGGTCGCGGAGCGACCCGTAGGGGGCAAGCGTTCGCCGCCCGGACGCTCGGGTAAGCCGCCTCTAAGCCTTCTCGAACGCCAGCGGCCCGCCCCAGAAGCTCTCCACCAGCCCGTTCTGCGGGCCCGGCGTCCCGGTGGTCCGGAACTTGCGCGAACCGCCGGTCCCGGGGTCGAACTCCGGGTGGCGCTGCAGGTAGAGCTCCAGGGCGTCGGCGGTCGAGGCCGGCTGGTGGATCACCGGCGTGCCGGCCGGCAGGGCGGCGCGGAAGATGTCGGCGATGATCTCGTAGTGGGTGCAGCCCAGCACCGCGCGGTCGGGATAGCGGCCGATGCGGGTCTTCAGCGCCTGGACATAGCCGTCGACCGCCTTGGCCAGATCCACGACGCCGGCGTCGGCCTCGATCATCGGCACCAGGTCCGGGCAGGGCTGGGAGAAGACCGCGATGTCCTGTTTGCGCTTGTCGATCTCGATCTCGTAGACGCGCGAATTGGTCGTGCCTTGCGTCGAGAACACGCCCAGCACGTCCAGCTGCTCGACCTTGTCGCCGCGCCGCTCGGCCTCGTGCTCCCACGGCAGGCCGGTGGCGGCCTCGATGGTCGGCACGATGATGCCCAGCACGTTGATCGGCCGGCCCAGCGACTTGCGGTAGCCCGGCAGCCAGGTCTGCTGCAGGCGGCGCAGGGCGATGGCCGAGGCGGTGTTGCAGGCCAGGACCACCAGGCTGGCGCCCGTGTCGAACAGGCGCTCGCAGCCGGCCTTGGTCAGGGCGACGACCTCCTCGCCGGGCCGCCCGCCATAAGGGGCGTTGGCCTGGTCGGCCAGATAGGTGAAGTCCGCCTGGGGCAGACGGTTCACGAGGGCGCGGTGGACCGTGAGGCCGCCCACGCCGGAGTCGAAGACGCCGATGGACATGATCCTGGCTTACCCCGCCCTCGCCCGGCCGTCCACGCGGCCCGCTTGAGATTCTGGCGCCGAACCCGTGCAGTCCCGATCGCGCACGAACCGGCCCCGGCGGAACGGGCGGGCGCGAGTTCCTGTCGTCGAATTCATCTTCCATGGGACGAATTCCGCGCGAAAGCGCTTACCTTGGGACCGCGCGACGCTCTAGGGTCCAGCTTCCCATTTTCCGGAGACCCGCCGTGAAGCGTCGTTCCTTCCTCGCCGCCGCCAGCGCGACCGCCCTGATGCCCATGATCGTCAAAGCCGCCACCCCCGCCGCCGCGTCCGGCAACCCGCTGCTGGCGCCCTGGACCGGGCCGCACGGCGGCCTGCCGCCGCTGGACAAGGTCAAGCCCGAGCTGTTCGCCTCGGCCTTCGAAGCCGCCATGGCCGAGCAGCGCCAGGAGCTGTTCGCCCTGACCGCCAAGCGTTCGGCCCCGACTTTCGAGACCATCCTGGCGGCCTATCAGGACTCGGGCCGGACCCTGAACCGGGTCGGCGCGCTGTTCGGGGTGTTCACCTCGACCATGAACGACGCGGCCATGCAGAAGGTCGAGGCCGAAAGCACGCCCAAGCTGGCGGCGTTCAGCGACGAGATCATCCAGAACGAGCAGTTGTTCGCCCGCATCAAGGCCGTCTACGACGCCCGCGAGACCGCGAACCTGACGCCCGAGCAGAAACGCCTGACCTGGGTGGTCTACAACAGCTTCGCCCGCCAGGGCGCGGCGCTGGACGCCGCCAAGAAGGCCCGCCTGGGCCAGATCAACCAGGCCCTGGCCAGCCTCTACACCAAGTTCAGCCAGAACGAGCTGGCCGACGAGGAGGGCTACACCCTGGAGCTGGGCGAGGGCGACCTGGCCGGCCTGCCGGACTCGGTGAAGGCCGGGGCCGCGGCGGCCGCCGAGGAGAAGGGCCTGAAGGGCAAGTGGCTCATCACCAACACCCGCTCGTCGATGGAGCCCTTCCTGGTCTATTCCGACCGTCGCGACCTGCGCGAGAAGGGCTGGAAGATGTGGGTGTCGCGCGGCGACAACAACGACGCCCACGACAACAAGGCGGTGATCACCGACATCCTCAAGCTGCGCGCCGAGAAGGCCCAGCTGCTGGGCTTCCCGACCTACGCCCACTGGATCACCGACGACCAGATGGCCAAGACCCCGGACGCGGCCATGGACCTGATGATGCAGGTCTGGAAGCCCGCCGTGGCCCGCGTCCATGAAGAAGTGGCCGACATGCAGAAGGTGGCCGACGCGGAAGGCGCGACCTTCAAGATCGCGCCCTGGGACTACCGCCACTACGCCGAGAAGGTGCGCAAGGCGCGCTACGACCTCGACCAGAACGTGGTGAAGTCCTACCTGCAGCTGGAGAAGCTGCGCGAGGCCATCCACTGGGCGGCGGGCCAGCTCTACGGCTTCACCTTCACCCAGATCAAGGACGTGCCCGTCTGCCATCCGGACGTGCGCGTCTGGGAGGTGACCAAGGGCGGACAGCGCGTGGGCCTGTGGTACTTCGACCCCTACGCCCGGGCCGGTAAGCAGTCGGGCGCCTGGATGAGCGAGTACCGCACCCAGGAGAAGTTCCGCGGCGTGGTCACGCCGATCGTCTCCAACAACTGCAACTTCGTGAAGGGCAAGCCCGGCGAGCCGGTGCTGATCTCGTGGGACGACGCCTCGACCATGTTCCACGAGTTCGGCCACGCCCTGCACGGCCTGAACTCGGATGTGAACTATCCCGGCCTGGCCGGCACCAACGTGGCCCGCGACTTCGTCGAGTTCCCCAGCCAGCTGAACGAGCACTGGCTGCCGACCAAGCCCGTGCTGACCCAGTTCGCCGTCCACTACCAGACCGGCAAGCCGATCCCCGACGAGCTGGTGGCCAAGATCGAGAAGGCCAAGACCTTCAACCAGGGCTTCTCGACCGTCGAGTACCTGGCCTCGGCGATCTACGACATGAAGATCCACCTGGCGACCAAGGGCCAAGCGATCGACCCGGCGGCGTTCGAAAAATCGGCCATGGCCGAGATCGGCCTGCCGTCCGAGATCGTCATGCGCCACCGGCCCACGCAGTTCGGCCACATCTTCTCGGGCGACGGCTATTCGGCCGGCTATTACGACTACATCTGGGCCGACACCCTGACCGCCGACGCGGCCGAGGCGTTCGAGGAGGCGCCCGGCGGCTTCTACGACAAGGACGTGGCCAAGCGCCTGCACGACGACATCATGAGCGTGGGCAACACCATCGACGCGGGCGAGGCCTTCCGCCGCTTCCGCGGCCGGGACGTGAAGATCGGCGCCCTGATGCGCAACCGCGGCTTCCCGGTTCCGCCGGGAGCCTAGGCTTCACGAAGGGGCGCGCCATCGTGGCGCGCCCCTTTTTCTTAGACTGATATCAGATATATCGAAAAACGGTCTTGACGATCGTTCAATCCGATATATCTGTAAGTCCGATATAACGAAACAGGATCTAAAACACACATGTTTGGACGTCATCATCCCCACCACGGCCGCCACGGCGGTCCCCACGGCGCGCATTTCGGCCGCCATCCGTTCGGCTTCCACGGCGGCCATGAAGGCCATCATCGTCGCGGCGGCCGCATGGGCCGGTTCTTCGACCACGGCGACCTGCGCCTGGTCGTGCTGAAGCTGATCGCCGACAAGCCCAGCCACGGCTACGAGCTGATCAAGGCCGTCGAGACCGCCGCCGGCGGCGCCTATACCCCCAGCCCGGGCGTGATCTATCCGACCCTGACCCTGCTGGAAGAGCTGGGCTACGTCACCGCGGCCGACGCCGGCGGCGGCAAGAAGCTCTACACGATCACCGACGAAGGCCAGGCCTTCCTGGAAAGCAACAGCCAGCCGGTCCACGGCCTGTTCACCCGCATGGCCGAAGCCGCCGCCCAGAGCGCCGCCTTCTCGCCGCAGATCATGCGGGCCCGCGAGAACCTCAAGACCGCCCTGCGCCTGAAGCTGACCTCCGGCTCGCTGACCCCCGAACAGGTGGCCGCGATCGCCAAGGTCATGGACGACGCGGCCGCGGCCATCGAAGGGGTCTGACCGATGCAGAGCCACGCGCGCCTGAACACTGACAAGGCCACGCGCTACATGATCCAGCTGGCCAAGCATTGGGGTCACAGGTTCGAGGTGACGTACGACGACGTCTCGGCCCTGATCCCGCTGCCGCTGGGCACGTGCAGCATGCTGGCCGACCCCGAGGGCCTGGACGTCACGATCGAGGCGGTCGACCTGGAGGGGCTGGCCAAGCTCGAGGACGTGGTCGCCGAGCACCTGCTGCGCTTCGCCTTCCGCGAGCCGGTCAAACGCCTGGGCTGGACCCGGGCCTGGGAGGCGGGTCGCATCGATCCGCCGGCCCTTCGGATCAACGGGGTCGCGCCCTAGCGCGGCCCCGCGGACGGTCGGCGTCACAATTTCGAGATTGTCCTGGGACAGCCGATCAAACTTGCTTGCGCGTGCCCGGGAACGGGAGTTTCATCCGACTCAAGCTCCAGTAGAGAGCTTTGGAGGAAACCATGGGTCATGGGGTTCGCGGCGTTGCGTTTCGCGCGCGGCAGGACGGCCGTCAGAGCCGCCTTGCCTGGCTTCTGCTTATTTCGGCGGTCAATCTCATGCTCTGGACCGGTGTGATCGCCCTGATCGCACGCGCGTCCTGATCGAGGCTTCCAAGACGACCGACGGTCAGCTCAGTCCGCGCAGGACGTCGAGCCGCCGCATCGCCTTGCCCGGCAGGGCCGAGACCGGCCCCAGGGGCAGGGCCTCGGCGACCTCGCGCAGGCCGTAGACCGCCGTGCGCGCCAGGGTCGAGACCGACGGCGCGCCCAGGAATCCGAACATCACGCCCTGCTGGCGGTTCGACAGCTCACGCTTGAAGCGGTAGTCGCCGGCCCCCAGGTCCAGGCGCTTGTAGGGACCGTCGTCCAGGCTTTTCAGGATGTCCTGGAACAGCAGCAGGCCCGGCGAATAGCGCTCGAACTTCGGGTCGTGGGCGATCAGCCAGCCGTGGATCGTGGCGCCGCCGCGCAGGTGGAAATGCACCGCCGCCAGCTCGTCGCCCAGGTGCAGGGTGTAGAGCCCGCCGCCGAACGCCGGATCGCGGGTCTCCAGCAGCTCGTCCATCAGCCGCATGACCCAGGCGGACTTGAACAGGTCGGTCTGGCCGGTGGCCGCCAGCTGGGCGCGCTTCCAGGCGATCAGCTGGTCGTAGTCGGCGCGCGAGTCCGACAGGGCGGTGAAGCGGGTCGGGCCGACCTCGCGCTCGACCTTGCGGCGCTTCTTGTCGATGTCCTTCAGCGCGCCGACCCCGGCCGCCTTGCGTTCGGCCTCGTAGGCGGCGTAGCCGTCGGCGACCTCGACCACCCAGGAGACGTCCCGTCCGCGGGCGCAGCCCTGGAAGGCCGGGTCGTCGGCCAGCATGTGGCAGAAGTCGTAGCGCGAGACGCCGAGGGCCCGGAGCATGGCGCGCGGATCGGCGCGGAAGCCGTCGCGCGCCACCAGGGCCTGGTAGTCGCTCATCGGCGCGCCGACCGGCATGGCGGTGGAGCCGCGCTTGCGCACGGCCAGGAAGCCCGAGGGACGGCCGGCGGCGTCGGACTGGACCGCGACCCTGGCGCCGTTGGTCGGCCCGCGCGCCCGGGCCACGGCCTGGGCCCACTGGGGCGACAGGAACGGGCTGTCGAGGCGCGGCTCGCCGGCCTGGACGGCCGACCAGGCCGCGGCGACCTCCGCGGGCAGTTCCAGGGCGGGGAAGACGTCGATCTTCAAGGCAAACCTCGATCCGGCGGACGCCGGAAATTCGAGGACGGATACTGGCCCCGATAGATTGAACTAGGGTTTACGGCCCGGAAAACATGACGCTCCGGGCCGTCCATGCCCCGTCAGTCCATCAGCTTCTTCGACAGGTAGACATATTCCAGGGCCTGGCGCCGGGCCGTCTCGGCCAGGTTGGCGCTGGCCGCGTGGCCGCCGTCGATGTTCTCGTAGTACAGCACCGGATAGCCCAACGCCTCCAGCCGCGCGGCCGCCTTGCGGGCGTGGGCCGGGTGGACGCGGTCGTCCTTGGTCGAGGTCTCGATGAACACCTCCGGATATTTCTGGCCGGCCTTGAGGTTGGAATAGGGGTCGTACTTGGCGATCACCGCCCGCTCGGACGGGATGGTCGGATCGCCGTACTCGCCCACCCACGAGGCCCCGGCCCCGATCTGGGTGTAGCGGATCATGTCGAACAGCGGCACCTGCACGACGATGGCGTTGTAGAGCTCGGGCCGCTGGGTCAGGGCCACGCCCATCAGCAGGCCGCCGTTGCTGCCGCCCATGATCCCCAGCCGGCGCGGCGAGGTGATCTTGCGGGTGATCAGGTCCTGGGAGACGGCGAAGAAGTCGTCATAGACCCGCTGGCGGTTCTCCTTGAGGCCGGCGTTGTGCCAGGCGGGCCCGAACTCGCCGCCGCCGCGGATGTTGGCCACCACATAGGTGCCGCCGCGCTCCAGCCACAGCTTGCCCATCACCCCCGAATAGGCCGGGGTCATCGAGGCCTGGAAGCCGCCATAGGCGTAGAGCAGGGTCGGCGCCTGGCCGTCGTACTTCACGCCCTTGGGCCGGACCACGAAGTAGGGGACCTTGGTCCCGTCCTTGCTGGTCGCCTCGAACTGTTCGACCACGTGGGTCGAGGCGTCGAAGCGGGCCGGCGAGGCCTTGACCTGCTCCAGCTTCAGCGAGGCGGCGTCGGCCAGCCAGTAGGTCGAGGGGGTCAGATAGCCGGTCACGCTGACGAACAGACGGTCGTCCTTCTGCGAGGCCGAGCCCAGGCCGATCGTCGAATTGGCCGGCAGGGCCAGCTTCTGCGAGGTCCAGCCCTTGGGGCCGTGGCTGTAGGCCAGGGCCGCGCCGGTGACGTTGTCGAGCAGGCCGACCACCAGCTTGTCGCGGGTGGTGGTGACGCTCTCGACCGATTGCCTGGCGGTGGGGCGCAGCACCAGGACGGGCGCGGGCTTGGCCGGGTCGGCCTTCAGGGCCGCCAGGTCCAGACTGATCAGGTCGCCGGTCTTGAAGCCCTTCTCGGGCCAGTCCTGCTCCAGCGACATCACCAGCTGGCCGGCGACATAGCCCTGGATCGAGTGCTTGAGCGGGAAGGGCAGCTTCACCGCGCCCTTGTCGGTCAGCAGATGGGTCTCGGCCTCGAAGAAGCTGACCCCGCGATTGGCCAGCACGGCCACGACCTTCCCGTCGGCGTCGGTCAGGGTGTAGGCCGAGGCCGAGACGTCCTCCGGCGTGCCCCGGAACAGCTCCTTGGCCTCGGCCAGGGCCTGGCCGCGCTTCAGCGTCTTGACCACGTAGGGATAGCCCGACTGGGTCACCTGGCCCGGCTCCCATTCGCGGGCCACCAGCAGGGTGTCCTGGTCCAGCCAGCTGACGTTCTGCTTGCCCTCGGGCAGGACGAAGCCGCCGGGCACGAAGGCCTTGGTCCTGGTGTCGAACTCGCGGATCGTCACCGCGTCCTTGCCGCCGTTCGACAGGGTGACCAGGCAGCGGGTCTCGTCGGGCGGCAGGCAGCCGGCGCCCTTGAACACCCAGTTGGCGTTCTCGGCCTTGGCCAGGGCGTCGATGTCGAGGATCGTCTCCCAGGCGGGCGTGGCGGTGCGGTAACTGTCCAGCGTGGTCGCGCGCCAGAGGCCGCGCACGTGGTCGGCGTCCTGCCAGAAGTTGCGCAGGGTCCCGTCGCCGGCGAACGACACGCCGGGCACCCGGTCCTTGGCGTTGAGGATGGCCAGGGCCTGGCCTTCCAGGCCGGCGTAGCGGCTGTCGCCCTGCAGCACGCCCAGGCTGCGGGTGTTCTCGGCCTTGGCCCAGGCCAGCGGCTTTTCGCCCTCGATCTCCTCCATCCACTTGTAGGGATCGTCCTTGCCCAGCTCGGCCAGGGGCGTGCGGGCTTCGGTGTTGGCGGGAGCGGGATCGGCGGCTTGGGCGTCGGAGAAGGTCATCAGGCTCGTGGAGGCGAGGAGGGCGAGAAGCAGACTGCGCATCTGGGGATCCGGCGACTGTCGTGACAGGGGTGACCGCGCGAAGCGGCGCTTTATGGATCGTGACGGTATCGCAAAAGCCGCCGGGCGCCAGACCTCGCTCGGCTAATCGCCGTCGTTGGGGATGTTCAGCACCTGGCCGCACGCCTTGCAGTGCACGGCGTCGGGGTCGTGCTTGCGCAGGCCGCAGCACGGGCAGGGGAAGGTCACCTTGTGCGGCCGCAGGATCGACTGGATCAGGCCGATGAACAGCGACACCCCGCCCAGCATCACCGCCATCGACAGGAGCTTGCCCCAGACCCCCGGCAGGGTGACGTCGCCATAGCCGGTGGTCGTCAGGCTGGTGACGGTGAAATAGAGGGCGTCCACATAGCCGCCGATGCCCGCGTGCCGTCCGGCGAAGCTGGAATAGACGAAGCCCGTCACCACGAAGACGAAAGTCACCAGGGTGGAGGCCGCGCGGGTGATCTGCTCCACCCGGGTGTCGTCGTATCGCCGGCCGACCGTGCGCCAGAAGAACTCGCTGTGGATCAGGGTCCACAGCCGCACCACCCGCAGGAAGCCGAAATTGAACAGCCAGGCCGGGAACAGCAGGGTGGCCAGCACGAACAGGTCGATCCAGGTGATCGGCTTCTTCAGCCAGGCCTTGATCTCGCCGTGGGCGACGGCCCGGGCCAGGAGGTCCAGGGCCAGGAAGGCCGCCACCCCGTAGTCGATCGCATAGAAGGTCCAGCCGTGCCGGCGCATCAGCGGCGCGGCGACGAAGAAGGCGATGATCGCCAGGTCGATGACGATGATCCCGTAGCGGAACCGCACCGAGGTGGGCGAGGCGCCGTGATAGAGGGCGCGCAGTCGGGCTCTGAGACGCAGGCCGTCGGTGTTCTCGGCTGTCAAACGGACCATCCCGCGGCGACGCATGGGGCTTGACCATAGAACGACGAGAGACGGGGTCGAGACCCATGCGGGCCGATCTTTGTCTGTCTTTCGGTGTTCGAGCCAGACCGATCACGGATTCATGGCGTCGGCCCGGCTCGCCAGCAGGCCCGGCCGATGCGACTTGATCTCCTCCCGCCAGGTCAGCAGGGCGGTCCTGTCCTTTCCCGCCGCTAGCGGGGATAAAGGCGGCTCGATCCCCGCGCGGGGACATGCCCTCGCGGCGTGTCCCCAAGACCGGGCTCGGTGCGAAACCTGGGGACACGCCACAAGGGCATGTCCCCGGCCTGCGCTCACCTCCACCGTCCGTCATCCTCGGACTTGTTCCGAGGACCCCTGCTTCAGCCGCGCAGAAGGACGATCCGTGGAGCGGCGAGGTCGCGGCCTCTCCTCAACCGACAAACCCGCCGACAGAGGGGTCCTCGGAACAAGTCCGAGGATGACGGTTGAAAGGCGGGGCTCTTCACGTCGAAGACCGGCTGAACAACCGTGCTTCATCCGGCGAGGGTGTAACCACTCACCCTCCCATGGCTTCGCCATGGGCCCCTCCCTCTCTCAATGAGAGAGGGGATATGACGCTTCGTCGTGAGTGCATGTCTCCCGAAAACCCACGCTCAAAACGCCGCAGTCGACCCCAGCCTCTGACTCGCGCGCGGTTTTCCACTATATAGCCCGGCCATGAGCCGCACCTTCCTCAAGATGAACGGGCTCGGGAACGACTTCGTCGTGATCGAGACCCTGACCCAGCCCTTCAATCCGACCCCGGACGAGATCCGCGCGATCGCGAAACGGGGCGACGGCGGGATCGGCTGCGACCAGGTGATCGCCATCGACCCGCCGCGCGCCGAGGGCGCTTCGGCCTATGTGCGGTTCTGGAATTCGGACGGCGAGGAGACCGGCGCCTGCGGTAACGGCACCCGCTGCGTGGCGTGGCTGCTGATGCAGTCGGCCAAAAAGGACGCCGTGGCCTTCGACACCGTGGCCGGGCGCCTGTCGGGCGTGATGGCCGGCGACAAGCTGGTGACCGTCGACATGGGCCGGCCGGGGCTGGACTGGACCCAGATCCCGCTCTCCGAGGAGATGGACACCGCCCGGGTCGAGCTGCAGGTCGGCCCGATCGACGCGCCGTGGGTCCACACCCCGGTCTGCGTGTCGATGGGCAATCCGCATGTCGTCTTCTTCGTCGACGCCCCGGTCAGCGACGAGTTCGCCACCAAGACCGGCAGCCTGGTCGAGCATCACCCGCTGTTCCCCGAAGGCGTCAACGTCGGCTTCGCCCATGTCGTCTCCCGCGACCACATCGAACTGAAGGTCTGGGAACGCGGCGCGGGCCTGACCGCCGCCTGCGGCACCGGGGCCTGCGCGGCCCAGGTCGCCGCCGTGCGTCGCGGCCTGATCGACCGCAAGGCCAAGGTCGAGTTCGAGAGCGGCGCCCTGACCATCGAATGGCGCGAGGACGACGGCCACGTGATCATGACCGGTCCCGTGACCATGGAGTTCGTCGGCAAGCTGCCGGAGCCCGTGGCCGCATGACGATCCATCCCGCCATCGGTCCCGGCAAGACGGCCGTGGTGACCGGCGCGGCCGACGGCATCGGCCTGGCCGCCGCCCAGGCCTTCGCCGCCCAGGGCATGAACGTGGTCCTGGCCGACATCATGGGCCGGGCCCTGAAGAAGGCCGCCGACGCCATCGGCGACAAGGCCCTGGCCGTCGAGACCGACGTCTCGGACCGCGCCCAGGTCCAGGCCCTGCGCGACGCGGCCGTCGAGACGTTCGGCGCGATCGACGTGCTGATGAACAACGCCGGCGTGGGCGGCGGGGGCGACGCCTTCTCGGGCGAGGATCCGTGGAAGCGCGTGCTGGACGTCAACCTGTGGGGCGTGATCAACGGCGTCCAGGTGATCGGCGAGGAAATGGCGGCCAGCGGCCGTCCGGGCCTGATCATCAACACCGGCTCCAAGCAGGGGATCACCCAGCCGCCGGGGAACACCGCGTATAACGTCAGCAAGTCGGCGGTGAAGGCCCTGACCGAAGGTCTGGCCCACAGCCTGCGCGAGATCGTCGACTGCCAGGTGGACGCCCGCCTGCTGATCCCCGGCTACGTCTTCACCGGCATGACCCGCCGCGGCGGTCCCAAGCCGGACGGCGCCTGGACGCCCGAGCAGACCGTGCAGTTCATGCTCGACAGCATCGCCCGCGGCGACTTCTACATCCTGTGCCCCGACAACGACGTGCCGCGCGCGCTGGACGAGAAGCGCATGGCCTGGGCCATGGGCGACGTCATCGAGAACCGCCCGGCCCTGTCGCGCTGGCACCCCGACTGGAAGGACGCCTTCGCGGAATTCATCGCTTCGGGCGTTGAGAAGCCGTGACGACCTATACGCTCATCTCCCGTCCCCCCACGCCCAAGCCTGAAGTGGGCGAGGAAGGCGGACCGGCCACGACGATGTCGGGGCCCGACGGCGTCGACGTCGTCACGTTCGGCTGCCGGCTGAACGCCTACGAGTCCGAGGCCATCCGGGCGCGGGCCTCGGCCGACGGCCTGGCCGACGCGGTGGTGTTCAACACCTGCGCGGTGACCAACGAGGCCGTGCGCCAGGCCCGCCAGGCGATCCGCAAGGCCCGCCGCGAACGGCCGGACGCCCGGCTGATCGTCACCGGCTGCGCCGCCCAGATCGACCCCGCCGCCTTCGCCGCCATGCCCGAGGTCGACCTGGTGCTGGGCAACGCCGAGAAGGCCGCGCCGGGCGCCCTGCTCGACACCTCCACCCGCGTGCGGGTCAACGACATCATGTCGATCAAGGAGACCGCCGGTCACCTGATCGCCGGCCTCAAGGATCGCGCCCGGGCCTATGTCGAGGTCCAGAACGGCTGCGATCACCGCTGCACCTTCTGCATCATTCCCTACGGCCGCGGGAACTCCCGCTCGGCCCCGGCCGGCGAGGTGGTCGAGCAGGTGCGCCGCCTGTCCGCCGAGGGCTATCGCGAGGTGGTGCTGACCGGCGTCGACGTCACCTCGTGGGGCGCCGACCTGCCCGGGCAACCGACCCTGGGCCAGCTGGTGGGCCGCATCCTGCGCATGGTCCCCGACCTGCCGCGCTTGCGCCTGTCGTCGATCGACGCGGCCGAGATCGATCCGGACCTGTTCAAGCTGCTGGAGACCGAGCCGCGCCTGATGCCGTATCTGCATCTGAGCCTGCAGGCCGGCGACAACCTGGTGCTCAAGCGCATGAAGCGCCGGCACAGCCGCGAGGACGCCCTGAGGCTGGTGTCCGAGGTGCGCCGCGTGCGCCCCGACACCGCCTTCGGCGCCGACCTGATCGCCGGCTTCCCGACCGAGAGCGACGAGGCCTTCGAGAACACTCTGAAGCTGGTCGAGGAGGCGGGTCTGGCCTTCCTGCACGTCTTCCCCTACAGCGCGCGCCCCGGCACGCCCGCCGCCCGCATGCCGCCGGTGAAGGGGCCGCTGATCAAGGACCGCGCCCGCCGCCTGCGCGAGGCGGGCCAGGCCGGGCTCGAGCGCCACCTCCAGCGCCAGGTCGGCCGCGTGCTGTCGGGCCTGGTCGAGCGCGACGGTGTGGCCCGGGCCGAGGACTTCACCGAGATCGCGTTCGATGGGTCCGCCCCCCAGGGCGAGATCGCCGCCTTCCGCGTGGTCGGCCATGACGGCGCGCGGGTGATCGCGGAGCTCGCCGCCCAGGGATGATCGTCCGTCGCGTCCTGACCGCCGTGCTCGCCGCGACCCTGCTGTCGCCGGCCGCGGCCTCCTTCGCCCAGGTCAGGACCCAGGACATCCCGATCGTGCCGGCCATCCCGGCCCCGACGACCGAGGAGACGCCGCCGACCCCCTTCACGCCCAGCGGTCCGATCCAGCCGGTCGAGTTCAGCGTGATGACCTACAATGTCGAGGGCCTGCCCTGGCCGGTGCGGATGGGGCGCGGCTCCAAGCTCAAGGCCATCGGCCGCGAGCTGGCCGCCCTGCGCGAGAAGGGCCTGCAGCCCGACGTCGTCCTGCTGCAGGAGGGGTTCCGCGACGAGGTCTCCGACCTGATCGAGCTGTCCGGCTATCCGTACGTCGCCAAGGGCCCGCGCAAGAAGCAGCGCGATCCCAACCCGTTCGCGAAGGACGACCGGCCGCGCTACAAGAAGGTCAAGTACATCCGCAAGGGCGAGGGCTGGGGCAAGTGGGGCTCCAGCGGCCTTTGGGTGCTGAGCGACCACCCGATCAACTGGGTCAAGTCGCACGCCTACCGCTACTGCGCGGGCCTGGACTGCCTGGCCAACAAGGGCGTCATGCTGGTCAGCCTGCAGGTGCCGGGCCTGCCCACGCCGGTCGAGATCGCCGACACCCATCTCAATTCCAAGGGCGCCTCGGGCGTGCCGCGCAACCGCAACCGCATGGCCCACCACCTCCAGGCCGAGGAGCTGGGCCACTTCATGGAGACCGACCGCACGCCGGGCGCGCCCCTGATCGTCGGCGGCGACTTCAATGTCATGCACGCCCCGGACCGCTACGACTACGTGATGCAGCGCTATCCGTTCGACGTGGTCAGCCAGGTCTGCTTCCAGACGCCCGACAGCTGCGACGCCAAGATCAGCGCCGACGGCGATGCGCCCTGGCTCGACACCCAGGACCTGATCGGCTTCAAGCAGGGCGACCGGGTGGCGATCCGGCCGGTCCAGGTGGAGGCGCGGTTCGACGGCTCGACCACCGGCGGGCCGGTGCTGTCCGACCACGACGCCTATGAAGTGACCTTCCGCCTGACGCCGGTCCCGGTGCTGGCGATCCCGCCGCGCAAGCCCCGAGGTTCGCCATGACCGACGCGCCAATTCTGACCGGGACGTCCCTGACCGGAGGCTGCCAGTGCGGCGCCGTGCGTTTCCGGGTCGAGGGCCAGCCGGGACGCGCCTCGATCTGCTGGTGCCGCATGTGCCAGAAGGCCTTCGCCGGGCCGTTCGGGGCGCTGGTGACGGTGAAGGTCGAGGGCCTCACCTGGACCCGGGGCCAGCGCTCGACGTTCCAGAGCTCCGACGCCGTCAAGCGCGGCTTCTGCGCCGCCTGCGGCACGCCCCTCTCCTTCGAATGGAGCGCCGACAAGATCGACCTGGCCACCTTCGCCTTCGACGATCCGTCCAAGGTCGAGCCCGGCGTCCAGCTGGCCGTCGAGAGCCGTCCCGCCTGGACCGAGCACCTGGCCGACCTGCCGGTGCGCCCGCCCGCCGGCGGCCCGGCCGTGGCGGTGGTCAGCCGCCAGCACCCGGATCATGAGACGCCCTGACCCGCAGGCGCTCCAGCCGCTCGATCAGGTCCGGCGGGACCCAGCCGTAGTTGTCCAGATGCGCCGCCCCGATGTGGACCCGTCGGGCGGTCAGCGGGGCCTCGACCGCCCAGAACCGCCGCCGCAGCTCGAAGGTGAGGTTGTAGGGCCGTCTCCAGCCCGTCTGGCGGATGCGGCGGACCGCCGACCAGGGCACGGTCTCGCGGCGCAGGGTGGGATCGAACCGCAGCCCCTCGGCGTCCGCGACCAGCAGCGGCCGGCGGTCCAGCGCCCGCAGCAGCGCCCCGAAGCCCCGGGCGCAAAGCCAGATCGCGAACCAGGACAGGGCGAGGGTGACGACGACGAGATCGGACGTGGCCGGCGACAGGAACGGGATCCGCACCCCGGGAGCGGCCGGCGCGGCGTCGGGAAAGATCAGGAAGTAAAGGCCGAAGCCCAGGGTCACGACGGCCAGCGGCAGGGCGGCGGCGAACGTCATCACGTTCACGACCGTCCGCGCCGGGATGACGACTTCCGTTTCCCCGCTCACTCGGGCTCGTCCTCGCCCTGCCGGAAGCCCGGCAGGCTCCAGCCGAACTTGATGGCGCAGGCCCGCAGGCCGAAGGCGGCGCCGAAGCCGGCCAGGCCGGCCGGCCAGAAGGCGACGTGCAGCACCGTCAGCACCGCGAACACCGTCGCGCCGACCAGGGCGGCGGTGATGTAGATCTCGCGGCGCAGCAGCAGGTTCGGTTCGTGGGCCAGCACGTCGCGGATCACCCCGCCGAAGGCGGTGGTCAGTACGCCCATGACGATCGCCGTGAACGGATGGACGCCCAGGCTCAGGGCCTTGGCCGTGCCGACCACGCAGTAGGCGGCCATGCCCAGGGCGTCCAGCCACAGCAGGGCCCGGAACCGCCAGCCGCGCTGGCCCAGCAGCCAGACCCCGACTGCGGCCGCCAGGCAGACGATCACGTAGCCGGGCCGCTGGATCCAGAACACCGGCGCGTCGATCAGCAGGTCGCGCAAGGTGCCGCCCCCCACGCCCGTGATCGCCGCGAAGAAGCCGAAGGTGATGATGTCGTGCTTGCGATGGGCGGCGGCCAACGCGCCCGTCGCCCCAAAGACGGCGACGGCGGCGTAGTCCAGCCAGAATAACGTGGTCGAAAGCGCGTCCATTGGCGTTTCATGCCACGGCCAGCTAAAGGAACACCATGAGCGAAAAGCCCGAGCAGAAAAAAGGCTGGTTCCAGCGGCTGACCGCCGGCCTGGCCCGGTCGTCCCAGCAGATGACCGAGCAGGTCACCGGCGCCTTCACCAAGAAGCCGCTGGACCAGGAGCAGCTGGACCAGCTGGAGGAGATGCTGATCGAGGCCGATCTGGGGCCCCAGATCGCCGCCCGCATCGCCGACGCCTTCGGCAAGGCCCGGTTCGGCAAGTCGTCGACCGACATCGAGGTCAAGGAGGCCCTGGCCGAGCTGGTCGCCGCCGAGCTGACCGACCGCGAGGGCGTGTTCGACCCGCTGTCGGGCCCCAAGCCCTATGTGGTGCTGTTCATCGGCGTCAACGGCTCGGGCAAGACCACCACCCTGGGCAAGATCGCGTCCGACCTGACGGCCAAGAAGGCCAAGGTGCTGATCGCCGCCGGCGACACCTTCCGCGCCGCCGCCGTCGAGCAGCTGAAGGTCTGGGCCGACCGGGCCGGGGCCGACTTCATGTCCAAGCCGCCCGGCGCCGACGCCGCCGCCCTGGCCTTCGAGGCCGTCGAGCGCGCCCAGGCCGAGGGCCACGACGTGGTGCTGATCGACACCGCCGGCCGCCTGCAGAACAAGCAGGGCCTGATGGACGAGCTGCTCAAGGTGATCCGGGTGCTCAAGAAGGTCGATCCCGACGCCCCGCACGAGACCCTGCTGGTGCTGGACGCCACGGTCGGCCGCAACGCCCTGGCCCAGGAGAAGATCTTCGGCAACCAGGTGGGCGTCTCGGGCATCGTCATGACCAAGCTGGACGGCACCGCCCGCGGCGGGGTGCTGGTGCCGGTGGCCCGCGCCAGCGACAGCCCGATCAAGCTGATCGGCGTGGGCGAGGGGGTCGACGACCTGCAGCCGTTCGACGCCCGGGCCTTCTCGCGTTCGCTGGTGGGCCTGGAGGACTAGCCGATGACCGACACGCCTCCCGCCCCCGCCAAGAAGAACGCCGCCTGGGTGCGCACCGCCATCGACTACGGCGCGCCCGTCGCGTTCGGCGTCGCCTTCTTCGCCACCAAGAACTTCCAGACCGCCACCTGGGTGCTGGTCGCCGCCTCGGCCCTGGCCCTGATCCTGGGCTATGTGGTCGAGCGCCGCGTGGCCCTGCTGCCGCTGTTCTCCGGCGTCATGGCCCTGATCTTCGGGACCCTGGGCCTGGTGTTCCACAGCGACGTGTTCGTGAAGGTCAAGGTCACGGTGGTCAACGCCGCCCTGGCCGTCTTCATGATCGGCGGCGTCGTCACCGGCCGCGCGCCGCTGAAGGCCCTGATGGGCGAGGCCGTGCACCTGCCCGACGCGGCCTGGCGCACCCTGACCCTGCGCTACGGCGGCTATTTCGCCTTCGCCGCCGCGGCCAACGAGCTGGTCCGCCTGACCCAGACCACCGACATGTGGGTCAAGTTCCGCATCGGCCTCCTGCCCCTGGCCCTGCTGTTCTCGCTCAGCCAGGTGCCCTTCATGATGAAGCACATCGCCAAGGGCGACGAGGCCAAGACCCCCGAGCCGCCAGACGCGGGGTTCTAGTCCGGGCTTTGATCTCATCGATCCGCTCATCCCGGCATTCGCCGGGATGAGCGGTGTTGGGCAAACCTAATCGGCAGCCCACGGACCGTCTGTCGTCAAAACGACGTCTAAGCGTGGTACATAAAGGTCCGTCGGCGGAAACGAGGGACGACGGACCATGGCCAAGACCAAGGGCGACGCTAAACGCGATGGGGGCGAAGCCAAGGCTGAGCACGGCGGGGCCCTGGCCCGGTCGCCCAGTCACCTCCTTCACCGGGTCCTGCAACTGGCCCTCGACATCTACGCCGAGGAGAGCGGCGCGGGCGGCGTCACCCAGCGCCAGTACGCGGTGCTGGCCGCCGTGGCCGAGAACGAGGGCGTCACCCAGACGGGCCTGGTCCGCGCCACCGGCATCGACCGCTCCACCCTGGCCGACATGGTCGCCCGGATGATCACCAAGGGCCACCTGGAGCGCCACCGCTCCGACCAGGACGCCCGCGCCAACACCGTCAGCCTGACCCCCGCCGGCGCCGCCGTGCTGGAGGAGAGCCGCCCCAAGGTGGCCATGGCCGACGCCCGCATTCTCGCGTTGCTCAAGCCCAGCAAGCGCGAGGGCTTCCTGGAGCTGCTGGCCGACATGGCCGTGTCCGACGTCCACGCCGAACCGGAAGCCAAGGCCAAGAAGGCCAAGGCCCCGAAGGCCGAAAAGGCCGCCCACGGCAAGAAGGACAAGAAGCCCAAGAAGGAAAAGGCCGCGAAGAAGGCGGCTTGATCCGGCTCCGCCGCAACGACGGGGACACGTACTCACGGCAGGGCCTTGCGGGTCGAGCCCCGGCCGTGGCGTGAGTACGTGTCCCCTCCTTCGGTCACAGCGCCAGAGGGCCAGCTCCCGAACCCAGCGGACGACTTGGGGGACACGCACTCACCCCCGGCCTTCGCGCGAAGCCGGCAAGGCCCTGCCGTGAGTGCGCGTCCCCGGCAAAACCCTTAGGTCCTCGCCCGCCCAGGCCCTAGGGTGCGGCCACGCCGGAGGGCGGCTCGGCCTGCCGGACCTCCCTGGCGCGCGAGCGTCCAGGCAGGAAACCACGATGGCCAAGGGTCAGAAGAAGTCCAACAAGGAAGTCCGCAAACCCAAGGCGGACAAGAAGACGCCCCCGGTCTCGGTCTCGCCGTTCATCGTCACCCCGGGGAAGAAGTAGGCGGGGGCGGCGTCCACGCCGCCCTAGAGCCTTATCGTGGTCCCCTCGCGCGCCGACCGGTAGATCGCCTCGATGATCCGCATGTCGCGCAGGCCTTCCTCGCCCGAGACGATCGGCGACCGGTCGGCCGCGATGCAGTCCGCCATGTGGTCAAGCTGGCCGGCGAACTGGGTCTTGGCCGGTCCGGGCGGCGGCGCGATCTCCTGCGAGCGGCCGTCCTTGCCGGTCCAGAGGCGATTGCCGTCGTAGCGGGTGGCGGGCTCCAGCTCGATCCGCCCCTTGTCGCCCATCAGCAGCACGTGGTTCTGGTTGGCGCTGTAGGTCGACAGGCAGCTGGCGATCGCCCCGGAGGGGAACTTCAGCAGCCACTCGATCATGTCCTCCACCTCGGTGAACCGGGGATCGGCGCGATCGGTGGACTCGCGGGCGGTGACGGCGATCGGCTCCTCGCCGGTCATGTAGCGGGCGGCCTGCAGGCTGTAGACCCCCATGTCCATCAGCGATCCGCCCCCCGCCAGGGCCTTCTTCAGCCGCCACTTGGACGGGTCGCCCTGCACGAAGCCGTGCTCGGAGCGCACATAGCGGGTCTTGCCGGCGGCGCCCGCGCGGGCCAGGCGCATGGCCTCCAGGTTGGTGGCCTCGAAGTGGCAGCGGTAGCCGATCATCAGCTTGCGCCCCGCCGCCTTGCAGGCGGCGATCATCGCCTCGCACTCGGCGACCGAGGTCGCCATCGGCTTCTCGCACATCACGTGCTTGCCCGCCTTGGCGGCGCGGATCGTGTACTCCGCGTGCATGGAATTGGGCAGGATCACGTAGACGACGTCGACGTCGGGGTTGTCGCGGATCTTGTCGAAGGTCTCGTAGGAATAGATCGAGCGCTCCGGCACGCCGTATTTCGCCGCGGTCGCGCGGGCCTTGGCCGGGTCGCCGCTGACCAGGGCCGTGACCCGGCTGTGCTCGCAATTGACGAACTGCGGCAGGATCACGTTGAGGCCGTAATAGCCCAGGCCGACGATGGCGTAGCCGACCTTGCGGTCGCCTGCGGCGCGGGCCCGTCCCCCGGCCGAGGCGACGGCGAGAGAGGCGGCGGCGAGAAGGAGGTCGCGGCGTCCGATGTCCATGGTCGTGGTCCCGGTGATTGGCGGCGGCATTAGGGTTTGAAGGGCTTGGGGTCGGTCAAGGGCCGTTCGTGCAGCCAGCCGCCGTCGCCCAGCCAGTCGGCCAGGCGGTCGGGCCAGTGCAGGATCGACAGGCTCTCGGAGTGGGCGGCGATGTTGAAGCCGTGGTCCATGTCGGCGAACATGTGCAGCTCGGCCGACACCCCGGCCTTGCGGAGCTGGTCGTAGAGGGTCAGGGCCGGTTCGGCGCAGCACGCGTCCAGCGAGCCGGCGGCGATGAAGGCCGGCGGGGCGCCGGCGGCGGCCTGGGCGGGGACGCCCAGCGGGCCGGGATAGACCAGCACCTGGAAGTCGGGACGGGCGCTGACCGCGTCGAGCGGGTCGCCCGAGGGCGGCTCCTGCGGGGCGGGGTTGTCGGCGACCAGCGAGACCAGCTCGCCGCCGGCCGAGAAGCCCATCACCCCGATGCGGCGGGGGTCCACCCCGTAGCGGGCGGCGTTGGCCCGCACCCAGCGGACCGCCCGGCGCAGATCGGCGGCGGCGTCGCGGTCGATCGCATAGGTCGACCCCGCCTCGCGGGCCAGCCGGTACTTCAGGACGAAGGCGGTGACGCCGTAGCGGTTCAGCGCCTTGGCCGGTCCGGAGCCCTCGTTGACGAAGACCAGCATGCGATGGCCGCCGCCCGGCACGATGATGACCGCCGCGCCGTTGGCGTGGCGCGGGTCGGCGGGGAACACCGTCAGGGACGGGCTGTGGACGTTGCGCACATAGGTGTTCTCGACGATCTCGGGCTCGCTTGACCTCTGCCCCACGCCGGGCGCGCCACGCGGCCAGAGCGTGACCGTCGCCGGCGCGCCGGCGACCGCAGACGGGGCCTGCGCCGGCGCCGCGGGCGTCGCCCCGGCCAGGAGCGCTGCGAGGACGACGGCTTGGACGAACATGGGGAGCCTCCCGAACGGCGCGCGCGGCTCGCCTTCGCGGCCCAGCCTTCACATTTTCGCGGCCGTTCCTACTGCGACCATGGTCTTAGGCCGGCTCTGGAGCCGTAAACGCAAACCGCCCGCCTCGCGAACGAGACGGGCGGCTTACAATCGGACTGTGGAGGCGGCTAAAGCCTAGGCGGGCTGGTGCACGCCGGCTTCGTTCAGCCACTCCAGGATCTTGGCCTTGGGCATGGCGCCGACCTTCATCGAGGCCATCTGGCCGCCGCGGAACAGCATCATGGTCGGGATGCCGCGCACGCCGTAGCGCGACGGGGTGGTGGGGCTGTCCTCGATATTGACCTTGGCCACGGTCACGGCATCGGCCAGTTCCTCGGAGATCTGCTCCAGGGCCGGGGCGATCTGCTTGCACGGGCCGCACCATTCGGCCCAGAAGTCGACCAGGACCGGCTTGTCGGCCTGCAGGACGTCCTTTTCGAAGGACGCATCGGTCACCGTCACGGTGCTCATCGTTTGGCTCCATCTGCGCCCGGACGATCGGGGCGCGTTAGAAAACTGCTCGGGCTGGGGATTCGCTCCCCGTCTTGCGCCAAGATTTAGGGGCCCTGGTCCCCCTCGGCAATGATCTAGAACAACCGGGCCAGGGCGGCGGCCATCACCTTTTCTGGAACCGCCATGAGTTTGGGACCGTCGGTCCACACGATCGCGGCCTCGATCGGGCGGTCGGGGAACACCTCGGCCAGCACGGCGGCGTAGACCGCCATCTGGGCCAGATAGGCCGGATCGGCGTTCTCGATGCGGTCGGGCGAGGGGCGGTTGGTCTTGTAATCGACGACCAGGACGCGCTCGGGCGTCACCACCAGCCGGTCCACGCGGCCGGCGATCCGCAGCTCGGCCGGCAGGGTCGCCGCGCCGCCGGCCACCGAGACCTCGGCCCGCGAGCCGGGGCCGAACACGGCGGCGAAGCGGTCGTCTTCCAGCACGCCGAAGGCCGCGGACGCCATTTCCGCGCGCTGGTCGTCGGTCAGGTCGCGCTCGGCCGCCAGCAGCCGCGCGGCGGCGGCCCGGCGGGCGGCGGGCTCCAGGTCCGGCAGCAGCTGCAGCAGCCGGTGGACGATCTCGCCGCGCCGGTAGCGGCCCAGGCCCGACACCTGGGCCAGGGGCGAGGGCGCGCTGCCCCGGGCCTCGTCCTCCAGGGTCGAGGGGGCGGCGTAGCGGGCGGCGGGCGTCTCGGGCGCGGCCGGGGCCAGGGTCCAGGCGGGCGTGGGGACCTGCGCGGACGCCAGGCGCGGAGCCAGGGCCTCGGCGCGCATCGGGTCAGGGCCGAAGCGCAGGCGGCCCCCCATACCGGAAGGGTCGTCGATCTCCCGCACGCCCGGCGCGATGTCCTCGTGGGCGAAGGCCGCGCGGGCCGCCGCGTACCAGCCGCCGACGTTCTCGTCCTTGGTGCGGGCGTCGATCCGGCCGCACAGCACCAGGCGGTCCCGCGCCCGGGTCAGGGCTACGTAGTAGAGCCGCAGGGCCTCCTCGGCGTCCTTCCTCTCGCGCATCTCGCGGGCCTCGGCCGACGCGGCGCAGTCGTTGGCCTTGCTGGCGCACCACAGGAAACCGCCGTCGGCCGTGCGCATCAGCGGCGAGCCGCGCGCGCCGCCCTTCATCGTCGTTTCGGGCAGGAAGACGATCGGCGCCTCCAGGCCCTTGGAGCCGTGGGCGGTCATCACCCGCACCTCGTGGCGCGCGCCCTCCATCTCGCGTTTGACCACGATGTCCAGGCTGGCGAAGTCGGCGACCAGGGCCTCCAGGTCGCGCACCCCGCGCTGCTCGGCGGCCAGGACCTGGGCCAGGAACTCGTCCAGCGCCTCGGCGGCCTCCTCGCCCAGGCGGGTCAGCACCTTGGCGCGGTTGGAGCGGACGCTGTCGTCCACCCGGCCCAGCAGCAGGGCGTAGAACTCGAACGGCTGCTTGCGGCGGCTCTCGGCCAGGGCCCAGCGCAGCAGGTCGCGGGCGGCGGACCAGTTCGGCCGTTCGGCCGCGCGGTCGTTGACCGCCCGCCACAGCGTCGAGGACCGCCCCTTGGCCAGGGCGTAGAGGTCGTCGTCCGACAGGCCGCAGAACGGACTCTTCAGCAGGGCCGCCAGGGTCAGGTCGTCGTCGGGGAACAGGCAGAACCGGCCCAGGGCCAGGAGGTCGTCGAACACGATGTGGGCCGACAGGCTCAGGCGGTCGGCCCCGGCCACCGGCACGCCGCGCCGCTTCAGGGCCCGCAGCACCTCCTCGAACAGCGCCTTGCGCCGCCGCACCAGCACCAGGATGTCGCCCGGATGGGCCGGACGCCACAGCTTCGTCTCCTTGTCGAACACCGCGTCGCCGCGCCGGATCAGGGCCTGGATCTCGGCGGCGATCTTTTCGGCCAGGCGGCGGTTGGCGCCCTGCTCGCTCTCGGCGTCCAGCGGGGCGTCCCAGGCCTCGCGCTCCTCGCCGGGCAGCTCGCGCTCCAGCGGCCAGAGGTCGACGCAGCCCTTGTGCTCCACGCGGAACGGCTGGTGGCGCACCAGGTCCTCGCCGGCCGGGGCGGGCACGCCGGACCGCGTCTCGGGCGCCGAGAACAGGGCGTCGACGAAGCTCAGCACCTCCACGGTCGAGCGGTACGACATGGTCAGGGGCACGGCCTTGCCGACCCGTTCGGCGGCGGTGATCTGGGCGATGTAGCCTTGCGTCTCGGCCAGCAGGCGCTGGGGATCGGCGCCCTGGAACGAATAGATCGACTGCTTCTCGTCGCCGACCACGAACAGGGTGCGGTGGTCGCGCGCCTCGCCCGCGTGCTGCGAACGCCAGCGCACGGCGCCCTCGCCGGCGAAGAAGTCCGAGGTCAGGGCCCGCAGGATCGCCCACTGCTCGGGGGCGGTGTCCTGGGCCTCGTCCAGCAGGATGTGGTCGATGCCGCCGTCCAGCTTGTACAGCACCCAGGCCGCGTCGACCTTCTGGGTCAGCAGCACGCGGGTGCGGTCGATCAGGTCGGCGAAGTCCAGGGCCCCGCGGGCGTCCTTCTCGATCTGGTGGCTGGTCACATAGAGCGCGGCTAGGCGCAGGGCGTCGGCGCTGTCCTCGGCCACCCGGGCGGCGCGCAGCCATTCGCGGGCCTCCTCCAGCCGCTCCTGCTCGGCCAGCAGGCGGGCGCGGAGGTCCTCCCGGCTCTTCAGCCCGGACGTCTTGGCCGGCCAGGTCGCGGGCGTGCCGGCGCCCTTCTCGGTGAACAGGGCGGCCAGGGCCTGGTCGAGGTCGGCGTCCGGATCGGTCGCCACCGCCAGCAACTGGCCGGCGCACTTGATGTCGGTCTTGGTTCCGTTCAGCAGCACGTCGGCCACCGAGCGCCAGAGGTCTCGGTCGAGCTCCGCCATCGCCTCGGCGACGACGGCCTCGACGCTGCTCGGCCCATAGTGGAAGCCGCAGACCTTCCAGACGTCCTCGACCGCGCCCGCCAGGCCGCCGACCCGCTCCAGATACTCGCCGACCGCCCCGCGCTGGGCCTCGAAGGCGGCGAACATCGCCTCGAAGCTGGCGAAGTCGAGGGCCACCGAGAAGCGGGCGTAGGCCTGGGCGAACGCATCGTCGTGGTCGGTGACCCAGGTCGCCACCTGCCGCAGGGCGCCCTGGGCGATGGCCGCCGAGGCGCTGTCGTCCATCACCTGGAAGCCCGGCGAGACCCCGGCCTCCAGCGGGAAGCGCCGCAGCAGCTTCTCGCAGAAGGCGTGGATGGTCTGGATCTTCAGCCCGCCCGGCGTCTCCAGCGCCTTGGCGAACAGGCCCCGGGCCTTGGACAGGGCGATGTGGTCGAAGCTCAAGGGATCGCGGCCCTCCAGGGCCCCAAGCTGCTCGCGCAGCTTGACGTCGGGGGTGACGCACCATTCGCCCAGGCGCTCGAACAGCCGGCGCTGCATCTCGGCGGCGGCGGCCTTGGTGTAGGTCACGCACAGGATCGCCTCGGGCTCGGCGCCGGCCAGCAGCAGGCGCGCGACCCGGTCGATCAGGGTCTTGGTCTTGCCCGAACCGGCGTTGGCCGTGACGAAGGCCGAGATGGCCGGGTCGGCGGCGATGCGCTGGGGGTCGATCATCGAGGACATCAAGATCCTCCCCTTCTGGGGGAGGTGTCGGCAAAGCCGACGGAGGGGGTCTTGCTGAGCCGGCGGGGATGAACCCCCTCCGGCCCTCTGGGCCACCTCCCCCAGGGGGGGAGGATCTGGTTGGGCGAACCGATCACTCCCCGCCCTCCCCGTCATCGCCGCTGGTCGACCATTCGAACACCCGCGCCAGGTGGCCGTAATCGCCCGTGTGGTCGTGCACGAACTGCGGGGCCACGCGCGACAGGTACGGCTGTTTCGGGTTGTCGTAGCGCTCGATCAGCTCGCGCAGGCCGTTCAGGGCCTTGATCGCCGCCTCCTGGGCCTCGATCCCGGCCGTCGCCCGCACCTCCTCGACGCCCGCCGGCTTGCGGCCGGTGACCCGCAGATAGGTCAGGTCGCCGGGTTCGCGCGGGCCGATGTCCGGAAAGCCGCCCTCGCGCAGGATCGCGGCGGTCAGGGTCAGTTGGGGCGAGAAGCCGGTCTCGACCTGCTTCTTCGACGGCGCGGCGCCGGTCTTGTAGTCGAGGATGTGGGCCAGGCCGTCGGCCGTGGGCTCGATGCGGTCGGCCTTGGCGGTGACGGTGAACGGCCGCCCGCCGATGTCGAAGGTCAGCTCGCCGGCCGCCTCGACCACGATCCGCTCGGCGCCCGCGCGGCGGCGGGTCTCCAGCTCGGCCACCCATAGCGCCGCCTCGCGGGCCAGGGCGCGTTCGCGGGCCAGGGCGGCGGCCGGCATGCCGGCCTTTTCCAGCTCGCCCAGATAGAGGCCTGCGAAGATCTCGGCGGCGTTCGCGGGGACGGGCCCTGGATGGTCCTCCGCGAATTTCTCGAACGCGGCGTGGATCGCCGTGCCGCGCGCCCGGGCTTCGACCGGCTCGTCGGGACGGTCCAGCGGATAGAGCTTGAGGATGTCGCGGGCCCAGACGGCGTAGGGGTCGCGGGTCAGGGCCTCGACCCGGGTGACGGCCATCTTGCGCGGGCGGTCGGCGACCGGCGGGGTCGGGGCGGGGCGCTTGATCGGCTCGTAGGGGCCGGGGGCGTCCAGGTCGCGGGCCCAGGCCAGCACGTCGGGGCGCTCGGTCAGGGTCAGGCCGGCGCCGCGCGCCAGGGTCTTCAGCCGCCACAGCCAGCGGCTCTCGACGGCCGGCGCGCCGCCGCGCCGCTCGCTGTGGACCAGGATCACGTCGGGCGCGCAGGCGGCCTGGGCGAAGTCGTGGGCGGTCAGGCCGATGCGGCGCTCGGGCGGCGGCAGGTTCAGCTTGGCCCGCATCGGCCGCGACAGGAACGGGTCGATCGGCGCGCCGCGCGGCCAGATCCCCTCCTCCAGGCCCGCCAGGATCAACCGGTCGGCCCGCACCATCCGCGCCTCGATGGCCCCGAAGATCCGCAGGCGCGGATGGGTGGCGCCGCCGGTGCGCAGGGTCTCCTCGTTGACCATGCGGTCGAACAGGTCGGCGAAGCCCTGGGCCGAGGCCGGCGGCAGGGCGACCCCGTCGGTGATCAGCGACGACAACAGGCCCGCCAGGCTCTCGCCCGCCGAGCCGGCCCACAGGTCGGTGGGATCGGCCAGGGCCTCCAGCGCCTCGACCAGGGCGCGGGCGGCCTCGGCCGGCGCACCGGCCTTCGGATCGGCGACATAGGGCAGGGCCACGCGATGGGCGGCGGCCAGGACGCGTTCGACCAGGGCCTTGGCGTCCGGATATTTCGCCAGCCGCTCCCGCAGCTGGGCGGCGTCTCGGGGGGCGGGGCCGCGCAGGCCGTATCGCTCCAGGTCGCGGGCGACGTCCAGGTCGCCGCGCAGCAGCGGATGCTTGGCCACGGCCAGCAGGCGGACCGGATCGAGCGGATCGACCGCCAGGCCCGCCACATGCTGGGCCAGGATTGCGGCGGCGCTGGCGGCCAGGGGCGCGCCGGCCGAGCTGTCGGGGATCACGCCCCAGCGCACCAGCCGGGCGTTGACCCGCCGGGCCAGTTCCTGGTCGGGGGTGACCATGGCGGCGGTCTGGCCGGGCGTCTCCAGGGCCTCGCGCAAGAGAAGCGCGCAGGCGACGGCCGCCTCCTCCTCGGTGCGGGCGTTGACCAGGGACAGGCCCTTCAGGCCCTCCTTGATCGGGTCCAGGCCCGGGGCCTCGGCGCGCAGCCGGTCGATCTGGGCCAGCCAGTCGGCGGTGGCCTGGGCCGGGCGCAGGGCCTCGTTGATCAGGCGGCGGCGCCAGCGGCCCCGGCTGTCGGCCTCGGGCCACCAGGGGCGGACGTCGGCGCGGGTGGCCCCGGCCCCGTCCAGCAGGCGCTTCATCGCCCCCTGCGGATGCTGCTCGCCCTGGACGCCGGCGATCTGGTCCCAGGCGTCGTCGGCCAGGCCGTCGTCCAGGCCCGGCAGCACGACCGCGCCCTGGGGGAGGTTGGCGATCACCCGCAGCAGGCGGGCGGTGGCCGGGGCCGTGCCGGTCGAGCCGGCGGCGACCAGCACGCCCTGGGGCGGGTTCAGCTCCCATTGATCGGAGAGCGCGTTGAGCAGCCGCACCCGCCGGTCGCTGACGTCGATCAGCCCCATCTCGTCCAGGCGTTTGGGCCAGGCGGTCAGCACCGCCTTCAGGAACCGCGCCGAGACCTGCCAGTGCTGGGCCAGGTCCCCCTCGGCCAGACCGTCCAGGCGGCCGTCGTCGGTGACCACCTCCTCGATCTGGCAGCTGTCGAGGAATTCGGAGAGCGCCTTGGCCATCTCCAGGGCCTGGCCGGCCTGGGGCTGGAACGACAGCAGGTGGGCGTGGTCGGCGACCAGCCGGGCCAGCTCGAACCGACGGCGGCGCGACGAGACGGCGGGCGGCAGGTCCAGCGCCAGCTCGCCCGGCTCGAACGGCGGCTCGCCCTCGTCCAGGTCGCCGAGGGGGCGAATCTGCGGCAGCAGCAGGGCCTTGCTTCCGCCTACCGCCAGGAAGGCGTCGGCCAGGGCGCGGGCGCCCCGGCGGGTGGGGGTCAGGACGGTGGCGGCGGGCAGGGCTTCGGGCCCCAGCGGCGCCAGGGCGTCCAGCAGCCCGCGCGCCAGGTCCTCGACGAAGGGCCGGTGGGCGGGGATCGAGAACCAGCGCGGCCCCGGGGTGTCGAAGGGGCCGGCCATGGTCAGCTGCGGCCCACTTCGCTGTGTTTGGCCAGCCGGGCCTCGGCCACGTCCCGGGCTCCCGGGTCGCCGACGTGCATCCACACGCCCTGCGGCGCCACGCCGTGCACGCGGTGGTCCTTGGCCAGGGCCTTCCAGATCGGCAGCAGCGAGAACGGTCCCTCGGGGCCGTCGGCCACGACCTGGGGCTTGCAGATGTGGACGCCCACATAGACCAGGGGCGCGGTCTCGCCGGGGTCCTTGAAGCGAACCACACCGTCGCCCAGGAACACGTCGCCGGTGTCGTGGAAGCCCAGGGATTCCGTGGTCGAGGCCAGCATCAGGCAGACGTCCATCCTGGCCGGGTCCCAGGCCCGGGCCACGGCCTCGATGGCCGAGGCGTCCTCGATCCAGACGGAGTCGATGTTGGCCACCCAGATCGGGGCGTCGCCCAGCAGCGGCAGGGCGTGCTTGACGCCGCCGCCGGTCTCCAGGGCCTGGGGCCGTTCGTCGGAGATGACGATGTGCGGCAGCGGATGGGTCTCGGCGCGGCGGACCAGGTGCTGCTCCAGCCGGTCGGCGAAATAGTGGACATTGACCACGGCGGTCTCGACCCCGGCGGCGGCCAGGCGGTCCAGCATGTGGTCGATCAGCGCCTTGCCGCCGACCTCGACCAGGGCTTTGGGCCGGTCGTCGGTCAGGGGGCGCATGCGGGTGCCCAGGCCGGCGGCCAGGACCATGGCGATCTTCGGGGCTTGGGGGGCGGCGTTCACCGACGGAACTCCGGCGGCACATACTTGTCGAACCAGGCCTTCAGCCCGGCCAGGGCCGGGTCCTGCAGGTTGCGCTCCAGATAGCGCCAGGTGCGCGGCATGTAGGACTCGTAGTGCGCCCGGCCCAGCAGGGCCTGGCGGGCGAACACCCGGCCCAGGATGCGCGCGGCGTTGGAGGCGGCCAGGGCGCGGTAGTCGGCGACGAAGGCGGCGCGGTCCACCTGCGGCCGGGCGGCCAGGTAGCGGTCCAGCATGGCCTGTTCCAGCTCGGGCGAGACGTCGCGGCGGGCGTCTTGCAGCAGGTGGGTCAGGTCCCAGGCGGGGTGGGCGCGCAGGGCGTCCTGGAAGTCCAGCAGGCCGACGCGGGCGACGCCGTCGCGACCGGGCAGCCACAGCAGGTTCTGGGCGTGATAGTCGCGGTGGGTGAAGACGCTGGCGCCGGCCTCGCCGCGCACCCAGACCGGGGCCCACAGGGCGTCCCATTCGGCCACGGCCTCGGGGCCGAAGGCGGGCATGCCCGCGAACTTCGGCCACCATTCCAGGAAGGTGTCGGTGGCGATCTTCAGGGCCAGGGTGTCGTAGGTCAGCAGGGGCCACGACACGCCGCCTTCCGCCGTCAGCACGTCGGGCGGGCTCTCGGCGTGCAGGGCCACCTGGACATCGACGGCGGCCTCGTACAGCGGGACCTCGTCCTGGCCCTCGGCGATCAGGGTGGCGTAGAGCCCTTCGCCCAGGTCCTCCAGCACCGCCAGGCCGGCCTCGATGTCGTGGGCCAGGACGGCCGGGGCCGACAGGCCGCGCGCGCGCAGATAGGCGGCCGTGGCCACGAAGGCGGCGACCGAGCCGGCCGCCAGGCGGGCGGCGGCGTTGTAGCCCAGGGCGATCCGCTCGGCCTCGCCGGCGCCGGGCGGACAGACCACGCTCTCCAGGGCCGGCGGCTGGTCCATGAAGATGAACCGCTCGTCGCCTCGGTGGAGGCGCTCGTAGACGCGGGTCGAGGCGTCGCCGCTGAGCAGCTCGCGGCGGGCGTCGCCGAAACCGGCCTTGGCCAGGAAGGCCGCCTTGAGGGTTTCGCGGTCAGAGCTCAAGGTTGCGTCCTTCGAAGGTTCCATGCGGGATCAGGGTGGCGCGGCGCGCCTGTCCATCCTCGCCCGTGGGGCTGATGTCTATAGCGAGTCGGTCGGCCGGCAGGCGGCCTTGCAGGCGCTGGGGCCATTCGATCAGGGCCGCGCCGTCCTCCAGCGCCTCTTCCAGCCCGATCTCGTAGGCCTCGTCCGGGTCGGTCAGGCGATAGAGGTCGAAATGGGCGACCGGGAAGTCGGGGCCGTCGTAGAACTGCACCAGGGTGAAGGTGGGGCTGGGCGCCTCCTCGTCGGGCGAGGTCAGGGCGCGGATAAGGGCGCGGGCCAGCGTCGATTTGCCGGCGCCAAGAGGGCCGCTCAAGCACAGGGCGTCGCCGGGCCGCAGCACAAGGGCGAGTTTCCGACCCAGGGCCTGGGTGGCGGCTTCATCAGGGAGGTCGATCTCGATCATCCGAACACCGCGTCGGGGTTGGTGGGCAGCACGCGCTCGACGAAGTGCTTGAGGGCGCCGGTGGCCATGGCCGCGTCGGGGTCCAGGGCCCTGGCCGGGATCGGCCGGCCGACGATCAGCGAGAACCGCCGCCCGCGCTTGTTGAGCATCTCGTGGAACAGGGTGATGTCGCGCAGCTCCTGGAAGCGGCCGTCGAACAGGTGGAACAGGGTCGACCAGGGGCCGGTCAGATGCATGGGCACGATCGGCGCCCCGCTCCAGCGGGCCATCGACACGGCCGAGGCCTGCCAGGGCTTGTCCGTCAGCCGGCCCTCGACGCGCGTGGCCAGGCGGCCGGCCGGGAAGATCATCAGGGCCTGCTCGGCCTTCAGCGCCGCGCGGGTGCGCTCCAGCACGCGGCGGGTGTCGGCCAGGGTGCGCTTGGCCTCGACCCATTCGATCGGGATCAGCGTCTCGTCCAGGCGCGGGCACACCCGCAGGGCGTCGGCGTTGGCGTAGAAGGTGATGTCGGGCCGGCGGGCCTTGAGGGCGTCGTAGACCGCCACCCCGTCGGCGATGCCGGTCGGGTGGTTGCAGATCACCAGGGCCGCGCCCTTGGCCGGCAGGTTCTCCAGGCCCCGGACATCGACGGCCAGGGCCAGCAGGCCGGAGACGTAGTCCAGCGCCTCGCGGCCGCTCATCGGGGCGACGGCCTCGGCCAGGGCGCGCGCCTTGCCGTAGCTGAGCAGGGCGTGCACCGGCCCGCGCGCCAGCGGCCAGGCCGGCGAGCCGCACAGCTTCGGCGCCCGCTCGGCGATCAGGGTGTCGATGATGTGGGGGCGGGCCGTGTCCTGGGCCTGCTGCATGGTCATCCGCCGAGTCTAGAGAAGGCCGGGCGCGGTTCCAAGGCGAGGCTGGAAATTTGACGGACCGGCCGCGACGTCGGACGTTGGGGTCGGAAGAGGGGAGTTCTCGCATGAAGCGTTTCGGTCGCTGGCTCGTCGCCGCCGTCGTCATCGCCGCCGTCGGGGCGGGGGTCTGGGCCTATTGGAACTACGACCTGCGCTGGCGGCCCAAGACGATCACCCGGAACCAGGCGGAGATCGCCAAGATCCTGGAGACCGCCGGCTGGGTGTCGCCGGGGCTGAAGGGCCAGAAGCTGTACATGGTCAGCTTCCGCACCTGCCCCGACTGCGTGCGGTTCAAGCAGGAGGAATATCCGGGCCTGCACAAGGCCGGGGTCGACACCCGGCTGATCGAGATCGCCCGCGCCGACCGCAACGGCGTGCCGAAATCCACGCCGGCCGAGCGGGCCACCGTGGCCGAGATGTGGGTCAACCGCAGCTGGGCGCTGTCGGAGAAATGGGACGCCACCCCGGTCGAGGCCTGGACGGCCGCCGGCATCGCCCCCGCCGACGGCGACGTGGCCCGCACCGCCGTGATCGAGGCCGGCCGCAAGACCGTCGAGGACCTGCGGCCGCTGCTCAAGGAGAACGGCGTGAGCTTCGCCTATCCGCTGCTGGTCTGGTGGACCAAGGACGGCACGATGAAGGCCTGCGCCTGCGAGCGGCGCGAGACCTACCGGTTCGTGCGGAAGGACCTGGGCGCCTAGTGCGGGTCCTCGACACCGTCCTGTCGGAAAGGCCGCGCTACGACGTCGTGCGCCGCATGCGGCGCCTCCGGTCCTGGGCCGCCGGCCTGGGCGAGGGCTTCGATTGGAAGCCGTACGAGGGCCGCGGCTACTTCCACTGGAAGCTGGCCCTGCCCTACGCGCTGGTCTCGGGGCCGACGGCGCGGCCGGCGCTCCAGAGCCGCGCGGCCCAGGTGCTGATCGACGCGGCCAGGACCCTGGCCGACCGGCGGCCGCCCGGCTTGGCCGGCGCGCGGGTGGCGGCGATCATCAACCTGCCCCACATGTTCGGCAGCGAGGTGTGCGTCTTCTTCGACGAGGCCTATTTCCGCGCCTTCGCGCCGCGCGACGACGAGGAGCAGACCTGGACGCCGGTCGAGGCCAGCCTCGCCCGACGCTGGGACCTTCGGCTCCCGCCGGGTTTCGGAGAGCGGGGCTTCGCCACCGAGCTGCGCGATTTCGATTTCGGCCCGCCGCATGTGGTGCGCGGCGAGGTCTGGATGATCGGCGAGGTCTAGACCGGCCGGCGGCTGATCTCGTCCTTGCGGGCCCGGCGGGTCTTGGAGCCGTGAACATGGTCGAGGTCGCCGTCGCGCGGCGGGGCGCCCGCGTCGAGCTCCAGGTTGTCGTCGTCCTCGTAGATCGCCCGGGTCTCGCCTTCGGGGGCGACGGTGGACGGGGTGCGGTCTTCGGGCTGGGCCATGACGGTCTCCTCTGACGTTTCAGGGACCAAACGACCTCGCCCCCGGTCACGTTTCATGACCGGGGGCGCGCATCGACCGCGGGAGGGTTGTTAGAAATCCTGGGCGGTCGGACGGACGGCGATGTCGCTGACGTCGACGTCGGCCGGCTGTTCCACCGCATAGGCGACGGCGCGGGCGATGGCGTCGGGGCCGATGGCGATCTCGTAGAAGGCGTCCAGGGCCTTCAGCGAGTCCGCATCCGAGCTGCCGTGCTTGAGTTCGGTGTTGACCCCGCCGGGCGAGATCACCGTCACGCGGACCTTGGAGCCCACCTCGTGCCGCAGGCCTTCCGAGATGGCGTGCACGGCGAACTTGGTGCCGCTGTAGACCGTGCCGCCCGGGCTGAAGACCTTGCGGCCGGCGATCGAGCTGATGTTGATGAACTGGCCCGAGCCTTGGGCCTCGAACACCGGCAGGGCGGCGGCGACGCCGTACAGCAGGCCCTTGATGTTGATGTCGATCATCTTGTCCCACTCGTCGGTCAGGCGCGCCGACATCGGGGCGATGGCCATGTAGCCGGCGTTGTTGACCAGCACGTCGACCCGGCCGAAGGCCTGGACGGCGGCGGCGATCATGGCGTCGGCGTCGGCCTTGACGGTGACGTCGGTCCGGACGGCGATCGCCTGGCCGCCGGCGGCGGTGATCTCGGCGACCAGGGCCTCCAGGCGGTCGACGCGGCGGGCGGCCAGCACCAGGCGGGCGCCCTGGGCGGCGAGGTGGCGGGCGGTGGCTTCGCCCAGGCCGCTGCTGGCCCCGGTGACGACGACGACCTTGCCGGAAATGTTGGCGGACATGGGAAATCTCCTTGGCTGTCGGGGAGGGCTTTGGAGCGTCCTCGCCTCGTGACGGGGAAGATGAGGGCTCGACCCGTCCGCGATAATCCTTGATAGTTTGAACGTCGTTTCAAACAGGGCTTGATAATGCAGCGCGACCTGCTGGACGGCGTCGTCGCCTTCACCACCGTGGCCAGGCGACGCAGCTTCACCGTCGCCGCCGCCGACCTGGGCGTGACGCCGGCGGCGGTCAGCCACGCGGTCAAGCAGCTGGAGGCCCGGCTGGGCGTGTCGCTGTTCGCCCGCACCACCCGCGAGGTGGGACTGACCGAGGCTGGGCGGCGCTTCCTGCACGGCGCCCAGCCGGCGGTCGAGGCGATGGTGGCGGCCACGGCCTCGGCGCGATCGCTGGGCGAGGGTCCGGCGGGCACGGTGCGCCTGACCACCTCGCGCCTGGCGCTGCGCATGGTGCTGGCCCCGGTCATCACCGACTTCGTCCGCGCCTATCCCGACGTGAAGCTGGAGATCGTGGTCGACGACGCCCAGGTCAGCCTGATCGAGGAGGGCTTCGACGTCGGCGTGCGGATGGGCGAGATGATCGCGCCGGACATGGTGGCGGTGCGGGTGTCGCACCCGTTCCGGTTCTGCGTGGTCGGCGCCCCGGCCCTGCTGCAGCGCTGGGGCCGGCCCGAGCACCCGCGCGACCTGAAGGGCTATCCCTGTCTCAACGTCCTGCAGACCACCCGGATGAACAACTACCGCTGGGAGTTCGAGGAGGACGGCCGCGAGTTCCAGGTGGCGGTCGAGAGCCCGCTCAGCGTCAACGACTTCGACCTGCTGATGAAGGGCGCGCTGGACGGCCTGGGCCTGACCTACCAGCCCGAGCCCCTGGCCATGGGGCATGTGCTGAACGGCCGGCTGGAGCGGGTGCTGGACGCCTATCTGGCCGGTCCGACCTCGTGGCACCTCTACTATCCCAGCCGCCTGGGCGCCTCGGCCGCGCTGCGGGCGTTCGTGGAGTTCATGCGCGGCCGGATGCGGACGGCGGGGCGGGCCTAGGGATGCCGGCGCCTCAAAACAGGTTGTCATCCCGGAAGCCCCGCAGGGGCTGTCCGGGACCCAGGTGACCGGGCCAAAGCCGTGCAGCCGCCCCTGGGTCCCGGACAAGCGCTGCGCGCTTCCGGGCTGACAACGGGAAGAGGGCGCGATGGGCTCGGTGGGCTGTTGGCTCTTCCCCCGCCGTCCTCGGCGCGCTAACCCCCGTGGCGATGCCTACGTCCGTCCGCACCGCCTACCGAGAGCGCCTGGCCCAGGGCGAGATCAAGCCCGACGTCGCCCAGGCCGCCGCGGTCGACGCCCTGTCGCGGCTGGAGGCCGACCTCGACAACGCCGGCGAGCCCGGCTTCTCGCTGTTCGGCCGCAAGCCCAAGGGCCAGAAGGGCGTCTATCTGTGGGGACCGGTCGGGCGCGGCAAGTCTATGCTGATGGACCTGTTCTTCGACAGCGCCCCGGTCGCCAAGAAGCGCCGCGCGCACTTCCACGCGTTCATGGCCGAGGTGCACGAGCACATCAACGCCTGGCGCAAGGGCGACGCGGCCGAGCGCAAGGCCCGCTTCGGCCAGCACAAGGGCGACGACCCGATCGCCCCGACCGCCGACCTGATCGCCGCCGACGCCCGCCTGCTGTGCTTCGACGAGCTGCAGGTCACCGACATCGCCGACGCCATGATCCTGGGCCGGCTGTTCGAGGCCCTGTTCGCCCAGGGGGTCACCCTGGTGGCCACCTCCAACCGGCCGCCGGACGACCTCTACAAGGACGGCCTCAACCGCCAGCTCTTCGTCCCGTTCATCGAGATGCTGAAGGAGAAGCTGGAGATCGTGGCCGTGCGCGGCCCGGTGGATTTCCGGCTGGACCGCCTGCGCGCCGCCCGCACCTGGCTGGCCCCGGACGACAAGGCCAACCTCGCCGAGTTCGACCGCCTGTGGGCCGACATGCTGGACGGAGCCGAGGAGACCGGCGCCAAGATCGAGGTCCTGGGCCGCAAGATGCACTTCCCGCGCGCCGCCGGCGGCCTGCTGCGCGCCTCGTTCGCCAGCCTCTGCCAGCAGGCCCTGGGGCCGCAGGACTATCTGGCGATCGCCGAGCGCTTCCACACCCTGTTCCTCGAGGACGTGCCGCTGCTGACCCCGGACCGGCGCGACGCGGCCAAGCGCTTCAACACCCTGGTCGACGCCCTCTACGAGGCCGACGCCAAGCTGGTGGCCCTGGCCCACGGCGAGCCCGAGGCCCTGTATCCGGCCGGCGACGGCTCGTTCGAGTTCGAGCGGACCGTGTCGCGCCTGCAGGAGATGCGCTCGGCCGACTATGTGGCGCGGGTGCGGGACTAGGATTGATCGATATTCGAGCGCGGAGCCTTCCCCATCACCGTCATCCCGGGTCTTGTGCCCGGGACCCCTGGGTCAGCTGACGCGTGAGATAGATTGGCGCGCCGGCGCGCCACACCGCTGCACCTGCGGCGGATAGAGGGGTCCCGGGCACAAGGCCCGGGATGACGGTTGAAAAGAATGGGCCTGGGATCGGCAGAGTGATGAGGACGAGGAACCCATGAGCGTGAAAGACCGTGTCCGCGTCCACGAGACCCGGCTGCTCTCCGACAACTGGTACGTCCTGAAGGCCGCCACCTTCGACTGGAAGCGCCGCGACGGGACCTGGCAGACGCAGGCTCGCGAGGTCTACGACCGCGGCAACGGGGCGGTGCTGCTGCCTTACGACCTGGACCGGCGCACGGTGCTGCTGGTCCGGCAGTTCCGCTATCCGGCCTTCGTCAACGGCTATGACGACCTGCTGATCGAGGCCGCCGCCGGCCTGCTGGACGACGCCGAGCCCGAGGTGCGCATCCGCGCCGAGGTCGAGGAGGAGCTGGGCTACCGGCTGGGCGAAGTGACCAAGGTCTTCGAGGCCTTCATGAGCCCGGGCTCGGTGACCGAGATCCTGCACTTCTTCGTCGCGCCCTACGACGCCTCGATGCGGATCGGCGACGGCGGCGGCCATCCCGACGAGGGCGAGGACATCGAGGTCCTGGAACTGGCGATCGACGAGGCCCTGGCCATGGTCGCCGACGGCCGCATCCGCGACGCCAAGACCATCATGCTGCTGCAGCACGCGGCGCTGACGGTGTTTCGGGGGTAGGGGCGCCTCTCCAGCTTTCCCTCCCCCTTGTGGGGAGGGTGGCCCCGAAGGGGTCGGGTGGGGCTTGATGACTCAAGGGCGGCGGCGAAGCCCCACCCACCAGCTTCGCTGGTCCCCCCTCCCCATAAAGGGGAGGGAAAGGCGACGTCCGCCTTACGCCTGTTCCCGTTCGACGTCTTCGCCCCCCACCCGCACCCCCGTCCAGCGCTCGACGGCGCCCAGGAGTTCGGCCGGCGAGATCGGCTTGCCGATGTGGCCGTTCATGCCGGCCTCGGCGCTGGCCGCCACGTGTTCGGGCAGGACGTCGGCGCTCAGCGCGATGATCGGGGTGTCGCGGTTGGCGCTGTCCTGGGCGCGGACGGCGCGGGCGGCGGTGAAGCCGTCGACCTGCGGCATCTGCAGGTCCATCAGGATCAGGTCGAACCGCTCGCAGGCGGTCAGGCGCAGGGCCTCGGCCGCGCTGGCGGCCTCCGAGACCTCGTGGCCGACGGCCTGCAGCATGGCGCGCACCAGTTCGCGGTTCACCGCCACGTCGTCGACGACCAGGACCTGGGCGACGGCGACGGGTCCGGCGCGTTCGATGTTGGCGCCCGTCGGGGCGGCCGCAGCCTCGTCGGCGCGGACGTCGAAGGCGAAGATCGAGCCGCCGCCCGGGGCGGGCTCCATGGCGATCGAGCCGCCCATCAGCTCGACCAGGCCCTTGCAGATCGAAAGGCCCAGGCCCGTGCCGCCGTAGCGGCGGCTGATCGAGCCGTCGGCCTGGAAGAAGCGCTGGAACAGGCCGTCGCGCTTGTCCTCGGGCACGCCGCAGCCGGTGTCGCGCACCGACACGTGCAAGACGCCGTCGGCATGGCGCACGCCCACCCGCACCTCGCCGGCCTCGGTGAACTTGATGGCGTTGCTGACCAGGTTGACGATCACCTGGCGCAGGCGGTTGGCGTCGGTGGCCAGGGCCGCGGGCACGCCCGGGTCGAGATCCAGCGACAGGGCCAGGTCCTTGGCGCGGGCCTGCTCGGCGAACAGGGCCATGACGTCGTCCAGGAACGGCGCCACGGCGAAGGCCTGGGGCGACAGGGCCACGTGGCCGGACTCCAGCTTGGAGAACTCCAGGATGTCGTTGACCACCGTCAGCAGGGTCATGCCCGCCGTCCTGACCCGCCGGACATAGAGGCCGGCGTCGGGCGACAGGTCGTCGATGTCGGCCAGCAGGCTGGAAAAGCCGTTGATCGCCGTGAGCGGCGTGCGGATCTCGTGGCTCATATTGGCCAGGAACTCGGCCTTGGCCTCGGCGGCGGCCTCGGCGCGCAGCTTGGCGTCCAGCAGGGCGGTTTCGCGGGCGCGGGACTCGGTGACGTCCATCAGGGCGCCGAACAGCGTGGCGACCTGGCCCTCGGCGTCCAGCTCGACCGCGACGTGGCTGACGATGTCGCGCACCGTGCCGTCGGCCCGGGTCAGGCGGGTCTCGAACTCGAACGGCTCGCCCGTCTCGGCCGCCGTCTCCAGCTCGGCCCGCCAGCGGGGGCGGTCGTCGGCGGGGAAATGGGTCAGCTGGACCTCGCGGTCGGGCACGCCCGCCGAGGTTTCCCGGCCATAGATGCGGAACACGCCCTCGGACCAGGTGGTCACGCCGCTGGCCACGTCGATGCGCCAGTGGCCGACCCCGGCCATGTCCTCGGCCATCAGGGCGATGCGGTGGGCCTCGCGGATGGTGCGGGCGTCGGCCTCGGCCCGCCCCCGCGCCTCGGCCAGCTCGCGACGGGCCCGGGTCAGGTCGATCTGCAGCGAGCGGAAGACGCGGAACACCAGGTAGGTGGTGGCCAGCACCGTGGCGATCCGCCAGGGCTGGTCGCGCTGGATCAGCCGGGCGCTGGCCCCCAGCTGGACCACGACCATCGAGACCAGCATCGGCGTCAGGTTGGTCAGCAGGCGCTTGGGCCGGGCGTAGTCGCGCACCAGGATCTCGAACATGACCACGCCGTACAGGGTCACGCCGAAGGTCTGGGCCGCGCCGACCTGGAAGAAGGTCAGATAGAAGCCGGCCAGGCCGTAGCCGGCGCTCTGCATCCAGGCGAAGAGGTCGGCGGCGCCGCCCCGTCCCGTTGCAGTGGTCCGCGCCTCGGCGACGGCCAGGACGGCCATGGCCGCCATCCAGAAGTACGGCGCGTGGTCGCTGGAATAGGGCAGGGTGGCGCAGAAGACGACGGCCGAGAACACCAGCCGCGCGCCCATGCCGCCGGTGTCGCCGCCCGCGACGCGCAGCACGTCGAACAGCGCGCCGAGCGTCCGTCGCCAGCCGGCCGGCGCCGGCGCGTCCGTTGAAATCCCTGCGGCCATTGAACGCACCCCAACTTGGTCAACGGCCCGTTTACTGTCTAGGTTTGAACGAAAGGTTGAACGCGCTCGGCGAACGGCGATCGACCCGGTGCGGGCGCCCCCGCGCGCTGCGGCGCCTGTATTCCGCCGCGCCCATCCTCTCGGTCATGAGAACGTTTCTCAACAAGGGCGCCCGCGTTGACACCCGGGGCGTCGCGCTTAAAAGCATCCCGCAACGCACAAAGCTAAAGGGTTGGACACAACCATGACCGAGACCAGCGGGGGTCTGCCCGAGCGCCCCCTGTCGCCGCACCTGCAAGTCTGGCGCTGGCACATCACCATGGCCTGCTCGATCCTGCATCGCGCCACCGTCTTCGCCCTCTATGTCGGCGTGCTGCTGCTGGCCGGCTGGGCCCTGGCCCTGGCCTCGGGTCCGCAGGCCTACGCCTGCTACACCGGCTGCCTCGGCTCGCCGCTGGGCAAGCTGGTGCTGTTCGGCCTGACCGTCGCCGTGCTCTACAACATCGCCTACACCGTGCGTCAGACCTTCTGGGACGCCGGCAAGGGCTTCACGCCGAAGACGGCGGACATGACCGGCGCGGCCGCCATCGCCTTCGCGGTGGTCGGCGCGATCGTCGTCTGGGTGATCGCCGCCCAAACCGGAGCGCTCTGATCATGGCCAAGTCGTCTTCCGCCCGCTTCCGCACGCCGATGTCCCGGGCCCGCGGCCTGGGCGCCTCGCACCACGGCGTCGGCCATTTCGTCACCGAGCGCGTCTCGGGCATCGCCCTGATCCCGCTGGCCCTGTGGGGCGTGTTCGCCGCCCTGCGCCTGGCCGGCCTCGGCTTCGACGGCGCCGCCGAATGGGTGGCCATCCCGCACAACACCGTCCTGCTCAGCCTGCTGATCGTCGTCGCCCTGGTCCACCTGAAGGGCGCGGTGCAGGTGGTGATCGAGGACTACGTCCCGGACTTCACGACCAAGACCGTGCTGGTCCTCGCCAATCTTTTCGTTTGCGTCCTCGGCGGCGCTCTTGGGGTCGTGGCGATCCTCAAGGTCGCCTTCACCGGAGCCCTCTGATGTCGGCCTACAAGTTCATTGATCACCGCTTCGACGTCGTCGTCGTCGGCGCCGGCGGCTCGGGCCTCCGCGCCGCGCTCGGCTGCGCCCAGGCCGGCCTGAAGACCGCCTGCGTCACCAAGGTGTTCCCCACCCGCAGCCACACGGTCGCCGCCCAGGGCGGGATCTCGGCCTCGCTGGGCAACATGGGCCAGGACGACTGGCGCTGGCACATGTTCGACACCGTCAAGGGTTCGGACTGGCTGGGCGACCAGGACGCCATCGAGTACCTGACCCGCAACGCCCCGGCGGCGGTCTACGAGCTGGAACACTGGGGCGTGCCGTTCTCGCGCACCGTGGACGGCAAGATCTACCAGCGCGCCTTCGGCGGCATGACCAAGAACTTCGGCGAAGGCCCGATCCAGCGCACCTGCGCGGCGGCCGACCGCACCGGTCACGCCATGCTGCACACGATGTACGGCCAGTCCCTGGCCCACGACACCGAGTTCTTCATCGAGTACTTCGCGCTCGACCTGATCATGGAAGACGGCGTCTGCCGGGGCGTCACCGCCTGGAAGCTGGACGACGGCACCCTGCACCGGTTCCAGGCCCAGATGGTCATCCTGGCCACCGGCGGCTACGGCCGCGCCTACTTCTCGGCCACCTCGGCCCACACCTGCACGGGCGACGGCAACGCCATGGCGCTGCGCGCCGGCCTGCCGCTGCAGGACATGGAATTCGTGCAGTTCCACCCCACCGGCATCTACGGCGCCGGCTGCCTGATCACCGAGGGCGCCCGCGGCGAAGGCGGCTACCTGACCAACTCGGAGGGCGAGCGCTTCATGGAGCGCTACGCCCCGTCGGTGAAGGACCTGGCCCCGCGCGACATGGTCAGCCGGGCCATGACCATCGAGATCCGCGAAGGCCGCGGCGTGGGCCCCAACAAGGACCACATCTTCCTGCACCTGGACCACCTGGACCCGAAGATCCTGCACGAGCGCCTGCCCGGCATCTCGGAGACCGCCAAGGTCTTCGCCGGCGTCGACGTGACCAAGGCGCCGATCCCGGTCCTGCCGACCGTCCACTACAACATGGGCGGCATCCCCACGAACTATCACGGCGAGGTCGTGACCAAGTCGGGCGACAACCCCGACCAGGTGATCCCCGGCCTGATGGCCGTGGGCGAGGCGGCCTGCGTGTCGGTGCACGGCGCCAATCGCCTGGGTTCCAACAGCCTGATCGACCTGGTGGTGTTCGGCCGCGCGGCCGCCCTGCGCTGCGCCGAGATCCTGACGCCCGGCGCCACCCAGCCCGAGCTGAAGGACAGCATGACCGACGGCCACCTGGCCCGCTTCGACCGCTTCCGCAACGCCAACGGCGGCACGCCGACGGCGGCCCTGCGTCTCGAGATGCAGAAGGCCATGCAGGAGGACGCCGCGGTGTTCCGCACCGGCGAGAGCCTGGAAAGCGGCGTCAAGCGCCTGGGCGCGGTCTGGGACAAGGCCAAGGACATCAAGGTCAGCGACCGGGGCCTGGTGTGGAACACCGACCTGATGGAGACCCTGGAGTTCGACAACCTGATCGGCCAGGCCGTCGTCACCGTGGCCGGGGCGGTGAACCGCACCGAAAGCCGCGGCGCCCACGCCCGCGAGGACTTCTCCACGCGCGACGACACCAACTGGATGAAGCACACCCTGGCCTGGCTCGACCAGTCGACCGGCCAGGTGAAGATCGATTTCCGGCCGGTGCACAGCTACACGATGTCCAAGGACATCGACTACATCCCGCCGAAGCAACGCGTGTACTGAGGGTACGATCGATGGTTCAGCTCACCCTCCCGAAGAACTCCACCGTCCAGAACGGCAAGACCTGGCCCGCCCCGGCCGGTGCCAAGAACACGCGTTCGTTCAAGGTCTACCGGTACGACCCGGAAGACGGCCGCAACCCGCGCTGGGACACCTACGAGGTGGACGTCGACGCCTGCGGCCCGATGGTCCTGGACGCCCTGCTCTACATCAAGAACACCATCGACCCGACGCTGGCCTTCCGCCGCTCGTGCCGTGAGGGCGTCTGCGGCTCGTGCGCGATGAACATCGGCGGCCGCAACACCCTGGCCTGCACCCACGGCCACGCCGACACGCCCGGCAAGGCCGTGCAGATCAGCCCGCTGCCGTCGCAGCCGGTGGTCAAGGACCTGATCCCGGACCTGACGCTGTTCTACGCCCAGTACGCCTCGATCGAGCCCTGGCTGCACACCGTCACGCCCGAGCCGCGCACCGAGTGGAAGCAGTCGCCGGAAGACCGTTCCAAGCTGGACGGCCTCTACGAGTGCATCCTCTGCGCCTGCTGCTCGACCTCGTGCCCCAGCTACTGGTGGAACGGCGACAAGTATCTGGGTCCGGCCACCCTGCTGCACGCCTACCGCTGGCTGATCGACAGCCGCGACGAAGCCACGGGCGACCGCCTCGACAACCTCGAGGACCCGTTCAAGCTCTATCGCTGCCACACGATCATGAACTGCGCCCAGGTCTGCCCGAAGGGCCTGAACCCGGCCAAGGCGATCGCCGAGATCAAGAAGATGCTGGTGGAGCGCGTGGTCTAAGGACCACGGCTCCCTACCTCGTCCTTCGACGGGCTCGGGACGAGGCCTGTTCCATCGCCGCAGAAGATCGGTAAAAACTGGTCTTCGAGCCCAAGGCCGATCGGCTTGCAAAAAGGTGACGCCACCGTCATCTTTGCTCGAACGGGAGGACTTTGGCGTTGAGCGGCATTGGGAGTGAAGCTGGAACCGGGGATCTGAACGCCCGCGTCGTCATCGTCGGCGCCGGCCACGCCGGCGGTTCGGCCGCGGCCTTCCTCCGCCAGTACGGCCATGTCGGCCCGATCGTGCTGATCGGCGACGAGCCCCTGCTGCCCTATCAGCGCCCGCCGCTCAGCAAGGCCTGGCTGAAGGGCGAGGCCGACGCCGACAGCCTGCAGCTCAAGCCCAGCAGCTGGTACGAGGAAGCCGGGGTCTCCCTGCGCCTGGGCGGGGTGGTCGTCTCGATCAACCGCGGCGCCAAGACCGTCAGCCTCGCCTCGGGCGAGACCCTGCCCTACGACTACCTGATCCTCGCCACCGGCGCCCGGGCCCGGGCCCTGCCGATCCCCGGCGCCGACCTGGCCGGCGTCCTGGCTCTGCGCACGGCGGCCGACGCCGAGGCCCTGAAGGCGGCCCTGGGCCCCGGCAAGCGGCTGGCGGTGGTGGGCGGCGGCTATGTGGGCCTGGAGGCGGCGGCCTCGACCATGGCCCTGGGCGGCCACGCCACGATCATCGAGCGCGAGCCCCGCGTCCTGGCCCGGGTGGCCTGCGAGACCCTGTCCAACTTCTTCCAGGACTATCACGGCGAACGCGGCGTGACCTTCGTGCTGGACGCCAACGTCGCGGGCTTCGACGGGGTCGACGGCCACGTCACCGGCGTGCGGCTGGCCGACGGCTCGGTCATCGCCTGCGACGCGGCCCTGGTCGGGGTCGGGGCGGTCCCGAACGAGGAGCTGGCCCGCGACGCGGGCCTGGAGTGCGCCAACGGCGTGGTGGTCGACATCGAGGCCCGCACGGCCGACCCGTTCGTGTTCGCGATCGGCGACCTGACCCACCGGCCGCTGCCCACCTACGACCGCCAGTTCCGCCTGGAGAGCGTGCCCAACGCCCTGGAGCAGGCCAAGCAGGCCGCCGCCGCCATCGCCGGCAAGGCCATGCCGCCGCACGAGATCCCGTGGTTCTGGTCGGACCAGTACGACCTGAAACTGCAGATCGCCGGCCTGCCGTTCGACACCGACCGCCAAGTGGTGCGTGGCGACGTGGCGGCCGCCAAGTTCGCCGTCTTCCACCTGAAGGGCGACCTGGTCCAGGCCGTCGAGGCGGTCAACGCGCCGCCCGAATTCATGGCCGGCAAGCAGCTGATCGCCAAACGCACGCCCGTCAGCATCGAGAAGCTGGCGGACACCACGATTTCCATGAAAGAAGTAGCGGCGTAAAACGACCGTTCAAAAGCCAGTTCAGGGGACCCATGGCCAAGATCACCTACATCGAGCACGACGGCACGGACCACGTCATCGACGTCAAGCCGGGCCTGACGGTCATGGAAGGCGCCGTGAAGAACAACGTGCCGGGCATCGACGCCGACTGCGGCGGCGCCTGCGCCTGCGCCACCTGCCACGTCTATGTGGACGACGCCTGGCTGGACAAGACCGGCGAGAAGTCGGCCATGGAAGAGTCGATGCTGGACTTCGCCGAGAACGTCGAGCCGAACAGCCGCCTGTCGTGCCAGATCAAGGTGAGCGACGCCCTGGACGGGCTGGTGGTGCGGCTGCCGGAAAGCCAGCACTAGGATTGTCTTTTTGGGGGCGGTGGCTCACCCACTTGCCCCCACCTGACGGCTTCGCCGTCTATCCGCCCCCGAAGGGGGCGGAGCCGAACGCTCTTCCCCCTTCGGGGGAAGACGACCGCGAAGCGGTCCGTAGGGGGCAAGTGTTCGCCGCCCAAACCTTGCCCTAGAACCCGAACTCCGGCTGCGCCGCCCCCGGCTGCTGGGTCTCCGGCAGGTGGCAGGTGAACGTCGAGCCCGCGCCGGGTTCGCTTTCCAGCGCCACCCAGCCGCCGTGCAGCTCGACCAGCGCCTTGACCAGGGCCAGGCCCAGGCCCGGCCCGCCGCGATCCCGGCCCACGAACCGATCGAAGATGTGGGCCTGGACGTGGAAGGGCACGCCGCGGCCGGTGTCGGACACGTCCAGCCGCACCTCGCCCAGGGCCCGGCGGGCCGACAGGGTGACCACCCCGTCCGGCGGGGTCTGGCGCAGGGCGTTCTCGATCAGGTGGTCCAGGATCTGCGACAGGCGCTTGTGGTCGCCGCGGATCAGGCCGACGTCCTTGTCGCATTCGACCGACAGGGTGACCCCGCCGATCTGGGCGGCGTTCAGCGAACGCTCCTGGGCGTCGGCCAGCAGGCCGGCCACGCGGATGTCCTCGATCTCCAGCGCCATCTCGCCGGCGTCGATCTGGGCCATGTCCAGCACGTCGTCGATCGAGCGGGCCAGCTGGGTGGCGGCGGCGCGCACCGAGGCCACGTGGCCCCGCCCGCGCTCGGTCAGGCCGTCGGCCCGCTCCAGCAGCTCCGAATAGCCGATGATCGTCGTCAGCGGCGTGCGCAGCTCGTACGAGACGTTGCCGACGAAGTCGCGCTTCAGCCGCTCGGCCTCGGTCAGGGCCGCCGAGCGGTCGGCCAGGGCGCTTTCCAGCTGGCGGGTGTCGGTGACGTCGGCGAAGGCGATCAGGGTGGCGCCGTCGGGCAGCGGGCGGCTCTGATAGACGATGATGCGGTTGTCCGAGGTGCGGGTCTCGCCCGAGGTCGGGGCGCGCATCTGCGGGTCGGGATCGGCCACCCGGCCCTTCAGCTCGCGCCAGAAGCTCAGGTCGTGCAGGCGCGGCACGCACAGCTCGACCACGCCCTCGAAGTCGACCGCCGCCTCCAGGGCCTGGGCCGAGACGTTCCAGAAGGTCTCGAAGGCCTCGTTGTGCAGGCGCAGGCGGCCGTCCGAGCCGAACACCGCCACGGCGTCGTTCAGCTTGTCCAGCGTGGCCTGCTGCACCTGGATCAGGGCGTTGTACTGGGCCTTCAGCCGCAGCTCGCCGGTGATGTCGGAATAGAGCACCAGCATGCCGCCCAGCGGGTGGGGCTGGCGCACGACGCGCAGGGTGCGGCCGTCGGGCAGGTCCCACATCTCGTCGGCCTGGGGCCCCAGGTCCTCGTAGCGGGCCAGTTCCGCCGCCTTCCACTTGGCGTAGTCGACCGTCTCGGGCAGGCGGCGGCGCTGGCGCAGGCGGTCCAGCACCTCGCCGTGGGTCGGGCGCTCGGCCAGCCAGGCCGGCTCCAGGCCCCACAGCTCGGCGAAGGCGGTGTTGTGGAAGGCCAGGCGGCGGCCGGCGCTGAAGATCGCCACCGCGTCGGCGATGTGGTTCAGGGTCTCGTCGTGGGCGGCGACGTGCTTCTTCAGCGCGTCGCGCATGTCCTCGACCTCGGTGACGTCGCTGCTGAACACCCCGACCCCGCCGCCGTCCAGCGGCTGGGCCGAGAAACGCAGGGCCCGGCGGCGGCCGTCCAGCGGCACCCAGCGGACCAGTTCGCGCAGCTCGCCGGCCTTGGCGGCCTCGACCGCCAGGGCGTCGGCGGCCCGGTCGATCGACTTGTTGTCGCGCGAGGCGTCGGCGGCCGTCTCGACCCCCACCACCCGCAGATAGGCCGCGTTGCCCCAGACCGGCGCGCCGTCGGCGCCCGAGATCCAGGCCGGCTCGACCAGGCCGTCCATGAAGGCGGCGAAGCGTCCGGCGTCCGGCAGGCCGGTCTCGCTGGCGGCTGCCGCGCACAGGCGCAGCCAGGCGCGCGTCCCCGCCGCCCGGCCCTCGACCACCACGCCGCCGCGCGGGCCGCGGGCCTCGAAAGCGCAGGACTGGCCCTGCTCGAACAGGGCCTTCAGCTTCTGGGCGTGGGACGGATCGGCTTCGGTCAGGGCCAGGACCACGGCCTGGGCGTCGGCGGCGACGTCGAGGATCTCGGCGCACGCGGCCAGGGCGTCCTCGCCGGACACTAGGTCGACGCCGTCGTCGTGGAGGACGACCACGGCGCTCTCGAAGGCCTCGGCCGCGCCCTGGCTGTCCATCAGCCGGGTCTCCAGGCGGACGGCGCGGGCCTTCAGGCGGGCGAGGTGGTCCTCGAAGCGTCGCCGCTGCGACATCGCCCACAGGGTGGCGCAAAGGGCGAGGCAGACCGCGCCGGCCGTCGCGGCCAAGATCAGGTCGGACGAGGTCATCAGGCTTGGCGTCGGCCCCTGGCTACGGTCATGGTTAGCGAATCAGCTTCACAGATTAGGCCGCGCGTGGCCAGAGCGCGATGAGCGTGGCGGTCGCGGAGGCTTTCCGGCGCCGTCCCTCCGGCCTATGTACCGACCATGACCTGGACCGAACGCATGGCCCCCTCGCTGGACGACTTCGCCGCCCTGGCGCGCCGGGCCTTCGACGACCTGCCCGCCGACTTCCGCCGCCAGACCGGCGACGTGGTGTTCCGCATCGACGACTTCGCCTCCGACGAGGTGCTGGACGACCTGGGCATCGAGGACCCGTTCGAGCTGACCGGTCTCTACCAGGGCGTCGACCTGGCCCGCCGCTCGCTGTTCGACCCCACGCCGCAGCCGTCGATGGTGTTCCTGTACCGCCGCCCGATCCTGGACGAATGGTGCGAGCGCGGCGACGTCACCCTGGGCGAACTGATCGCCCACGTGCTGGTCCACGAGATCGGCCACCATTTCGGACTGTCGGACGACGACATCCACCGCATCGAGGACGACGCATGAGCCACGGCGACACGCTTTTTGACGCCGATGCGTGGCGGGGCCGCATGGACGAGCGCTGGTTCGAGAGCGGCGCGGCCATCGCCGAGGCCGGGTCGGTCGACCTGGTCGCCATCGAGGACGACGCGGTCACCGCCCACGTGAAGGGCAGCGCCGGCGACCTCTATGTCGTCACCCTGCGCGCCCCGGACGGCGAGGGCGCCTGCACCTGCCCGGGCTTCGACAAGTTCGGGGCCTGCAAGCACCAAGCGGCCGTGGTCGTGGCGGCCAACCTGCTGGACGGCACGGGGCGGGGCTATGTCCGCGAGCGCCTGGCGCGGCTGAGGGACGGTCTGGCGCTGGAGAGCAAGGACGCCCTGATCGAACGGATCGTAGAGCTGGCGAAACGGGATCCGAAGGTGCTGGCGGGGCTGGAGGGGTAGGAGCGTCGTGACGCTGTTGCGAACCTCGACCATGGCCGACGGATTGACGGCATGAAGGCCTATGCGATTTTTCCCGCGTTCGAGCTCTATGGTGATGACGTTCCGGCCGAAAGGACGCAGGCGTCCATTTCGCTGATCGCCAAGATGACATTCGACAGCCTGCGGAGTGGAGGAGACGTCTTCCAGTTCGTCGTCGATTGGCGCGATCCCGGAGCGGCCGCCGATGCGGGCCATTTTCACGAAGACCTGGCCGAACCGCACCTGATCCCCCTCCTGTCGGAAGAGGACTTGCTAGACCGCATACGGCGATCGATCGACCCGAACGCTGTATGTGCTGGCACGGTCCGATCGGCAGCGACCTGCCGAGCGGTAACCTTCGGTTGGGATGGCCAGGCGTTCATCTGCCTGCGTCATGAGGACAAGGCGCCCGTGTCTCCCGACGCCACGCTGGCGGTCGTTTCCAGCGAACCCGACCTTCTCACCGAGACCGATTACTTCGATGGGTGGATACGCGACTAGGGTGAGGTCCTACCCGCCCAGCACCTCCTCCACCCAGGCCGGCACCACCTCCGTCGCCGGTCCATAGCGCCGCTCGTCGAAGGCCCGGGCGTTGTCCGAGGGCTCCAGGTTCAGCTCGCAGGTTCGGAGCCCGAGCCGCCGCGCCTCGGCCACGAAGCCGGCGGCCGGATAGACCGAGCCGGAGGTGCCGATCGACACGAACAGGTCGGACTCCTCCAGGGCGTCGCCGATCGCGTCCAGGAACAGCGGCTCCTCGCCGAACCACACCACGTGCGGGCGGGCGGTCCCGACGCGGCCGCAGGCCGGGCAGCCGATGTCGGCGTTCAGCGGATCCAGGTCCGGCCAGGTCGCCCCGCAGGCGTGGCAGCGCGTCACCCGCAGCTCGCCGTGCATATGGACCACATCGACGCAGCCGCCCTGCTCGTGCAGGTCGTCAACGTTCTGGGTGCACAGGAACAGACGCCCGCCCTTGGCGGCCAGACCCGCCTGCAGCCGGGCCAGGGCCGTGTGCGCCGCATTGGGCGCCGCGCCCTCCAGATTGGTCCGCCGGGCGTTGTAGAAGGCCCGCACCTTGGCCGGGTCGCGGGCGAAACCCTCGGGGGTGGCCACCTCGGAAAGCTCGTACTGGGTCCAGATGCCGCTGGTGTCGCGGAAGGTGCCCAGGCCGCTCTCGGCCGAGATGCCGGCGCCGGTCAGGACGAAGACGTTGAGCCCCATGGCCGTGCTTTCCCCAGGGGCCCCGGGCCCATTTGCGAACCTGACGCAGTCGTCATTTTTAATTTGACCCCGCCGCGTCTTTGAGTTGACAGTGTTTAGATAGGCCAGAGACCCGCGTTAGACGGGGCCTGTCCAGCCCCTTTAGGCGAGGAGCCCCCAAGGATGACCAGCGCGACGGACAAGAACATCACCAAGGACGCCATGTACGACGCGGTGGCGCCGGACGACTTCGAGTCGATGCTCGAACTCGACCGCTACGGCAACCGCTCCAGCGCCTTCGACAAGATCATCTCGGCCACCCACGACCACTTCTGGGACCCGCTGGACAAGGCCTATATCGATTTCGACGAGCCGTTCGACATGGAGAACCAGGCGCTGGTTCCCGAGGACCTGGTGATCGCCCTGTCCACCGACTACGTCTCCGACCACCTTTCCGATCCCAAGCAGCGCATCCGCTTCATCAACCAGTCGGTGCTGCGCAGCTTCTCGTCGATCCTGCACGGCGAGCAGGGCGCGCTGAACCTGTCGGCCAGCCTGTGCCACGTGCTCAAGGACCAGGGCGCCCAGGAATACGCCGCCAACCAGACCCGCGAAGAGGCCCGCCACGTCACGGCCTTCGCCAAGTACATCAAGGCCCGCTGGGGCAAGCCGGTCGAATGCGGGCCGGCCCTGAAGACCCTGCTGGTCGAGATCATCGGCGCGCCCGAGGTCTATAAGAAGATCATCGGCATGCAGATGCTGGTGGAAGGCCTGGCCATGGGCGCCTTCGCCACCTTCTTCAACAATATCAACGACCCGGTCGGCAAGAAGCTGCTGCAGCTGGTGATGACCGACGAGGCCTTCCACCACAAGTTCGGGAAGATCTGGGCCGACCGCACGGTGCCCAAGCTGAGCCCCGAGGAGCACGCGATCATCGAGGACTGGGCGGCGCACTGCTTCCAGACCCTGCTGTTCAACCTGGTCTCGCCGCACCAGCAGCTGGATCTCTATCGCGAGTTTGGCCTGGACCCCGACAAGGTGGTCGAGGAGTACGGGAAGATCATGACCGACGACCTGCGTCGGGAGAACATGAAGGAGCAGACCAACATCTTCCGGGTGCTGGTGAAGACCCTGCTCAACGCCGGCATCATCACCGATCGCACCAAGGCGTTCTACGCCATGTACGTGGACATCGAGGAGCTGAAGGGCGAGGGCGACCGCATGGTCGGCGACGACATCGCCGAGGAAGGCATCCGCCACCTGCAGGCCATCAACTTCAAGGACCGCGTCGCGCCGGTGACCATCGCCGCCGAATAGGCCTCCTATCGCCTGAACCAAGCGCCCCGCCGGGACCCCTCAAAGGGAACCCCGGCGGGGCGTTTTGCGTTGTGGACGACTTGTGGGGCAAGGTGGGCGTCATGCGCAGTCTTTCGATCTCGATCGCCGTCAGCCTGCTCGCCGCGGGCCTGTTCGCGGGCGGGGGCGCGCTGGCGGCCGCCAAGCCGCCGGCCAAGGCCATCCCGACCAGCTTCTATTCGGGCAAGTGGTACGAGATCGCCCGCACGCCCAACGCCGGCCAGCGCGACTGCGAGGCCCCGACCACCGAGTTCACCGGCAAGGGCGCCGACGGCTTCGCCGTCCACCAGGTCTGCCGAAGGGGCTCGGCCAGCGGCGCGGCCAAGGCGTTCGACACCACCGGCAAGATCCTGGCGGGCAGCCAGAACACCCGCTTCACCATGAGCTTCCTGGGCGGGCTGAAGAAGCAGGAATACTGGGTGCTGGACTGCGCCGACGACCATTCGTGGGCGATCATGGCCACACCGGGCGGCAACTATGTGTGGCTGCTGGCCCGTCGGCCGGTGCTGAGCGAGGGGGTCAAGGCCCAGGCCTTGGAGCGGGTGAAGAGCCTCGGCTACGCCAAGCTGGAATATCCGCAGCAGCCGCCGGCCTGAGATGCGGACGCTCCACGCCTCCGGCCTCGTCGCCGCCCTGCTGCTGACCGCGGTCGCCGTCGCCGCCTGCATGGCCCCGCCCAGCGGCAATCCGCACCCACCCCAGCCGGCCAAGGCGGTCGATCTGGAGCGCTACGCCGGGCGCTGGTACGAGGCGGCCCGCTACGACATGCGGTTCGAGAAGGGCTGCGACGGCGTCACGGCCGAGTACTCAAAACGTCCCGACGGCCTGATCCGGGTGCTCAACACCTGCCGCCAGGGCGGCCCGACCGGCCCGGCCAAGGTCAGCGAGGGCAAGGCCAAGGTCGCCGACGCGACCACCTCGGCCAAGCTGAAGGTCTCGTTCTTCGGCCCGTTCTTCCTGGGCGACTACTGGGTGCTGGACCACGCCGACGACTACAGCTGGTCGATCGTCGGCGAGGGCTCGGGCCGCTATCTGTGGCTGCTGACCCGCGAACCGCCGACGCCGGCCCAGCTCAGCGCCCTGACCGACCGGGCCCGGGCGATGGGCTACGACACCTCGAGGCTGCGGGTGACCCGGCACGGGTCGCGCTAGGCGCCTCGGCGCTCTTCCAGGGCGACGGCGATCCGCTCCAGCGTCTGGTTCATCCGTCGGGTCTCCTCGAGCTGGGCGGTCATGCAGTCCAGCTGGGTGGTCACCGCCGGCGAGGCCTTGCCCATCTTCTTCATGAAGAAGATCCACACGCCGATCAGCAGGAAGATGGGCAGCATATTGAGGAAGATGGCGGTGAGGCTCATGGCGTTCGGCTCGCGGGTCAGGTGACGCTTCGCGAGCAAGCTAACGACGTTGAGGTCGGCACGCCATCTTGAATTTGTACAAATATCAGTACATATAATCCGTGATTTTGGAGGCTTTGCCGATGGACGTGCTCAGCTATTCCGACACCCGAGCCAACCTCAAGGAGGTCATGGATCGGGTCGTCGATGACCGTGCTCCGGTCGTGATCACCCGCCAGAAGGCGGAGTCTGTCGTGATGGTCTCGCTGTCGGACTGGCATGCGATGGAAGAGACGCTGCACCTCCTATCGTCGCCGGCCAACGCCGAGCGTCTGCGTAAGTCGATCGCCGAGCTCGATGCCGGGCAAGGCGTCGAGCGGACGCTGATCGAGCCGTGAAGCTCGTCTTCTCGGAGCAGGCCTGGGAAGACTACCTGCATTGGCAGGCCGCCGATCGCACCGTGCTGGACCGGGTGAACGCCATGATCAAGGAATGTCTGCGCACGCCGTTCAAGGGCACCGGCAAGCCCGAACCGCTGAAGGGCGACCTGAAGGGCTGGTGGTCCCGGCGGATCACGCTGGAAGATCGGCTCGTCTATCGGGTCGTGGGTTGGGGCGAAGACCAGCGGTTCGAAGTGGCGCAATGCCGCTACCACTACTGACCTCTTGATCCGCGAACAAAGCTGGAACATGTTTTCGGCATGGACATCATCGTCGATCTCCGCACGCGGCCCGAGACCACCGACCTCGTCACCCGGGGCGCGGCGCGGTTCCTGGTGTCGCTGGGCTACGCGCCCCTGGCCGAAGTCACCCTGCCCAACGGGCGGCGCGCCGACGTGATGGCCCTGGGGCCGAAGGGGGATGTGCTGATCGTCGAGGTGAAGTCGGGGCTGGAGGACTTCCGGGTCGATCGCAAATGGCCCGAATACGCCCCCTATTGCGACGCCTTCTACTTCTCGGTGTCGCCGGATTTCCCGGAAGGCATCCTGCCCGAGGAGCCGGGCTTGATCGTCGCCGACGGCTTCGGCGGGGCGATCGTGCGCGAGGCGCCGGTCGCGCCCCTGGCCCCGGCGCGCCGCAAGGCGCTGACCTTGGCCTTCGCTCGGCTGGCCGCCCTGCGCGCCGCCGGCGTCAACGCCGAGCGGCTGACGCTCTGACGCCGGGTCTAGCGGTCGAAGTTGCGGGCCAGCAGGAAACCGAACACCGCGCCAGCCACGAACGCGCCGATCGCCACGGCGACGGGGCGTTCCTCGGCGATCACGTGGGCCGCCTTGGCCTTCTCGATGCTCCAGGCCTTGCCGACCTCGGCCTTTTCGGCGGCGAAGGACCGGGCGACCCCAGCCTTCTCGGCGGCGTACTCGGCGGCGACGTGGGCCTTTTCGGTCACCGTCTCGACGGCCTTGTCCACGGCGGCCTTGGCGCGCTTGGCGCGGGTCTTGGCGGGTGTGGCGGTCTTGATCGTGAAGTCGGTCATGCGAAATCCCGTGCCGAAATCCATGGAGGAGATGGGGTCAACACTCTTAACACGCCCGGCGGCAAAACGTTTCTCGCGCTTGCGGCGCCGCCGTCCTTTTCTAGTTGTCGCGCACCACCTTGAGCACCGCCTCGCCATAGCGGTCGAGCTTGCCCTGGCCCACGCCGCCGGCCTTGGCCAGGGCCGCGGCGGTGGCCGGCCGCGCGGCGGCGATCTCGGCCAGGGTGGCGTCGTGGAAGATGACGTAGGGCGGCACGTGCTGCAGGGCCGCCTCCTCGCGCCGCCAGCTCCGCAGGGCCTCGAACAGGGCCTGGTCCTCCAGTGGCACGGTCAGGGCCTGGCGCTTGCGGGCGGTCTTGCCCGCCCCGGACCTGGCCTGGCCGTCGGCGGTGATCGGCTGCTGGCGCAGCGAGACCAGCCGCTCGCCGCGATAGACCTGGCGCACGCCCTCGCCGTCGCCCAGGCCGATCAGCGGCCGGCCGTCGTTGGGGTCCTCGCGCAGCAGGCCCTCGAACACCAGGGTGTCGATCAGGTCGCGCCAGCCCTGGGGGCTGAATTCCTTGCCGATGCCGAAGGTCGACATGGTCGCCTCGGCCTGGGTCACGTCCTTGGTCTTGCCGAGCAGGTGGTCGACCAGGCGGCCGCGTCCGAACCGTCCGCCCATGCGGTGGGCGGCCGACAGCGCCTTCTGGGCGGCCTGCGTCGCATCGACGCCGACAGGCGGCGCAACACAGATGTCGCAGACCCCGCAGCGCTCGACCCCCTCCTCGCCGAAATAGCGGCGGACGGCGGCGGCGCGGCAGGTGACGCCCTCCAGCATGGCGTAGAACTGGCGCAGCTTGCGCAGTTGCACCGCCTTGACCTCGTCGGGCGCGCTCTGGGCCTCGATGCGGCGCACGGCCCAGGCCAGGTCGGCGGAGCTGTAGAGGGTGATGCCCTCGGCCGGCTGGCGGTCGCGGCCGGCCCGGCCGATCTCCTGCCAATAGGCCTCGATGGCGGCCGGCGGATCGGCGTGGATCACGAAGCGGACGTCGGGCTTGTCGACCCCCATGCCGAAGGCGATGGTCGCCACCATCACCGCCTCGTCGGCCTCCAGGAACTCCTCCAGCCGCCGGGCGCGCACGGCCTTGTCCAGGCCCGCGTGATAGGCCAGGGCCGGAATGCCCTCGGCGATCAGCTTCTCGGCCAGCTTCTCGGTCGAATCCCGGCTGCCGGCATAGACCACCCCGGCGCGGTTGGGCCGCTCGGTGACCAGCTCGATGACCCGGTCGTGGCCCTTGCCCTTCTTGCGCTCGGCGTTCAGGGCCAGCTCGTGGCGGGCGAAACTGTCGACGAACTCGGCCGCGCCCTTCAGGCGCAGTTCCGAGCGAATGTCGTCGCGGGTCCGGGCGTCGGCGGTGGCGGTGACGGCCAGGCGCGGGGCGTGCGGGAACACCTCGGCCAGGCGGCCCAGCATCCGGTATTCGGGCCGAAAGTCGTGGCCCCATTGGCTGACGCAGTGGGCCTCGTCGACGGCGACCAGCGACAGGGGCAGGCGCGACAGCCGCTCCAGCATCGACGGCTGCATCAGGCCCTCGGGCGACAGGTACAGCAGGTCCAGCCGCCCGTCGTCGATCCGCCGCCAGATCTCGGCCCGCTCGGCGGGCAGGGTGTTGCTGTCCAGCCGCTCGGCCGCGACGCCGGCCTGCTGCAGGCCCGCCACTTGGTCGGCCATCAGGGCGATCAGCGGCGAGACCACCAGGCCCAGGCCCGGACGGACCAGGGCGGGGATCTGGTAGCACAGGCTCTTGCCGCCGCCGGTGGGCAGCACGGCCAGGGCGCTGCGCCCGGCCAGCAGTTCGCCGATCACCCCGGCCTGCAGGCCCCGGAAGTCCGAATGGCCGAAGGTGCGGCGCAGGACCTCGCGCGCCGCGTCGAGCGAGGGCGGCGAGGGGTCGATGACGGAATCAGGCTGGTCGTACACGGGCGTCTTTTGACAGCGCGCGGAGCCCAGGCCAAGCGCGGCGCCATGATCCGGCCCCCAAAATCGGCTTGAAAGCGGACATCGGCTGCACGGCCCCTGCATGGACGGTCGCCAGCCTCCCCGGTCGCGACCACAGGCTGAAACGAACCATGAACACGCGCCGCGCGCAAGGCGCCCACTGGGCCGCACCGAAGGCCGTTCATCCCTCGTCAATCTTGTCGCGCGTTTTGTGAGCTTCGGCTAAACGGATTTCGGCGCGGCCCCGGGACTTCGCGCCCTTTCGGGATCAAGGACTGACATGGCCAACGGCGTCTTCGGCGGGAACAAGCCGGCGAAACCTCAGCGCACGCCGCTGCAGGCGTTGCTCTATTGGACGATGGTGCTGGGCGTCTGGGGCCTGATCTTCATCGTCGCCTTCTTCGCGGTGTTCGCCAGCGACCTGCCCGACACCTCCAAGCTGTACGACGTCAAGCGCCAGCCCTCGATCAGCTATCTGGACCGGTCCGGCGCCCTGCTGGCCGTGCGCGGCAGCCAGTACGCGCCGCCCGTCGACCTGGACGCCCTGCCCGAATACGTGCCGGCCGCCTTCGTGGCGATCGAGGATCGCCAGTTCTACCACCACATCGGCTTCAACCCCTGGGGCATCGCCCGCTCGCTGATCTGGAACCTCAGCCACGAGGGCGGACCCCAGCGCGGCGGCTCGACCATCACCCAGCAGCTGGCCAAGAACCTGTTCCTCAGCCCGGCCCAGAACTATCGCCGCAAGGCCCAGGAGCTGATCCTGGCCGTCTGGCTGGAGCTGAAGTTCAGCAAGAAGCAGATCCTGGCCCTCTACATGAACCGGGTCTATTTCGGGGCCGGGGCCTACGGCATCGAGGCCGCCTCGCAGCGCTACTTCAACAAGCCCGCCAGCCAGCTGACCGTCGGCGAGGCCGCCCTGCTGGCCGGCCTGATGAAGGCCCCCGCCCGCTACTCGCCGGTCTCGGCCAGCGACCGCGCCGCCCGCCGCGCCACCATCGTTCTGGACGAGATGGTGCGGATGAAGGCCATCACCGCCGAGCAGCGCGACCAGGCCTTCGCCGAACCCGTCCGCGTCTCGGCCACCCTGGCCAACCAGCGCGCCCAGTACTTCACCGACTATGTCGACGCCCAGGTGCGCTCGCTGGTCGGCGAGCCGACCGAGGACCTGGTGGTCGAGACCACCCTGGACCTGCCGATCCAGGTGGCCGCCGAACGCTCGGTCCAGGTCGGCGTCGAGGGCCACAAGACCCAGGGCGTGCAGCAGGCGGCCCTGGTCGCCATCGACGGCGAAGGCCGCATCCGCGCCTATGTCGGCGGCGCCGACTACGGCGAGACCCAGTTCGACCGCGCCACCAGCGCCCGCCGCCAGGCCGGGTCGGCCTTCAAGCCGTTCGTCTACCTGACCGCCATGGACCAGGGCCGCAACCCGTCGGTCATGGTGGTCGACGAGCCGGTGAAGATCGGCAACTGGGAGCCCAAGAACTACACCAACAAGTACCTGGGTCCGATGACCCTGCAGACGGCCCTGGCCCAGTCGATCAACACCGTCGCCGCGCGCCTGGCCAGCGAGGTGGGCACCAGCAACGTCGCCAACACCGCCCGCCGCCTGGGCATCACCAGCAAGATCCAGCTGGACCCGTCGATGGCCCTGGGCGCGGTCGAGGTCAGCCCCATGGAGATGGCCCAGGCCTACGCCCCGTTCTCGAACGGCGGCTTCCTGGCCAAGGGCTACGGCATCGAGCGCATCCGCACGACCAGCGGCAAGGTCCTGTACGACCACAGCGTCGACAAGACCCAGCGCCCGGCGGTGATCGGCTCGCCGTCGCTGCAGTACATGAACCAGATGATGCGCCAGGTCGTGGCCAACGGCACCGGCGCGCGGGCCAAGGTCGCGGGCTACGACATCGCCGGCAAGACGGGCACCACCAGCGATTACCGCGACGCCTGGTTCGTCGGCTATACGGGCGGCTTCGTCACGGCGGTGTGGACCGGCAAGGACGACAACACCTCGATGAAGAAGGTCACCGGCGGCGGCGCCCCGGCCGAGATCTGGCGCAACTTCATGGCCGCGGCCCTGCCGCGCCTGAAGGCCACCCCGATCCCCGGCGGCGTCATCGAGCCCCCGCCCCCGGCCGGCGACGACCCGATCGGCGCCCTGCTGGACCCCTCGGCCGCGCCCGAAGGCCCGGCGGCGGAAACCCCGGCTCCGGGGACGCCCGCGCCGGAGCAGCTGCCGTACTAATCGGCCTGTCCCTCCCCCTTGTGGGGAGGGTGGCCCTGGCGGAGCCAGGGTCGGGTGGGGTTTGATGAGTCAGCAAGACGAGTCAGCAGACCCCACCCGTCCGCTTTGCGTCCACCCTCCCCACGAGGGGGAGGGAAGACTGGATTTAGGCCGAGATCGCGTGCAGCTCCGCCGCGTGGGCCCGCAGCCAGCGTCGGTGGGGCGCGGGATCGCCCGACAGTTTCTCGCACAGCGCCCAGAACCGGGGTCCGTGATTGGCCTCGATCAGGTGGGCGCATTCGTGGGCCACGACGTAGTCGGCGACCTCGAACGGGGCCAGGACCAGTCGCCAGCTGTAGCGGATCGCGGCCGGATGGCCGGGGCGGGCCGGGCGGCACGAGCCCCAGCGGGCCTTGGGGTCGGCGATGGCCACCGAGGGCATGGGCCGGCCCAGGGCGGCGGCGTGGTGGGCGGTGCGCTCGGTCAGGCGGGTCAGGGCCTCGCGCTTGGCCAGGCGCAGGATGCGAAGGCCCCAGGCGCTGTCGTCCGGGGCGATCAGGGCGTCTTCCGTCATCTTCGGCCGGCCGGGGCCGACCTCCAGCCGATAGGGCTTGCCCAGCAGGCGCAGGATCCCGCCCGGCGCGATGACCTGGCGATTGGGCAGGGCGGCCAACTGGCCGGCGATCCAGTCGGCCTTCTCGTGGGCGAAGGCCACGGCCTCGGACAGCCGGCGCGGGGAGGGGGCCAGGGCCACCACCTCGGACTTGGCCCGGTCGACCCGCAGCGAGATCCGCCGCGCCCGGCCGTCGACCTTCAGCCGCACCGCGCAGCCGCGCACGTCCAGCCGGTCACCGTCGGCGTAGCGCTGCGGGCGGAAGAGGTTCATGTCCTCTAGATCGCGCCGCAACGGTCCAGGTGCAAGGGGGGCCGCGCTACAGGTCGGGGATCAACGAACGGCCCAGGGCCCAGGCTATCGTCTGCGCCTCGATGGCGACGGCGGCGGCGGCGTAGAACACCGCGACGAAAGGTCGTCGACGGGCCGAGGCGACGACGCCGGCGACCGCCTCGGCGAAGGCGGGGCGAGGCCGCATCGACAGCCATTGGGCCAGCAAGGCCAGTCCCCAGACGACGGGCAGCGTCGTGGCGAACCACAGACGTGGGACGAGGTCGTCGCCGGTCGCTTCGGACAGTGCGAACATGACCAGCATGTAGACCACGCCCGTGGCGAACAGCTTGGTCCTGAAGGCCAGGCCGGCCAGGCGATCGATCAGCGAAACAGGGGCGTCGGACATGGCCCTGTTTCGCAGATTTCGTCAGCGAAGCTCAAGCCTAGCTTTGGAAGTTCGGATCGTTCTTCAGGATGAAGTCGCGGACGCGCGGATAGATCTCCTCGCGGAACCGGCGGCCGTTGAACACCCCGTAGTGGCCCACGCCCGGCTGGACGTAGTCCTCCTTCATCGACTCGGGCAGGGACGAGCACAGGGCGTGCGCCGCCTGGGTCTGGCCGATGCCGGAAATGTCGTCGTTCTCGCCCTCGACCGTCATCAGGCCGATGTCGGTGATCGCCTCGGGCCGCACCAACCGGCCGCGATGGACCAGCTCGCCCTTGGGCAGCAGGTACTGCTGGAAGACGATGTCGATGGTCTGGAGGTAGAATTCCTCGGTCAGGTCCAGCACCGACAGGTACTCGTCATAGAACTCCAGGTGCTTGTCGGCGCTGTCGCCGTCGCCCTTCACCAGGTCCTGGAAGTACCGCTGGTGCGCCTGCTGGTGCTTCTCGGCGTTCATGCTCATGAAGCTGGCCAGCTGGACGAAGCCCGGATAGACGCGCCGGCCCATGCCCGGATAGGGCGCGGGCACGGTGTAGATCATGTTCGACTGGAACCAGGTGAACGGCTTTTCCTCGGCCAGCTGGTTGGTCACGGTCGGCGACAGGCGCGCATCGATGGGCGAGCCCATGAAGGTCATGCTGGCCGGGCGCGAGGGGTCGTTGTCCTCGGCCATCAGCGCAGCGGCGGCCAGGACCGGCGGGCCCGGCTGGCAGACGGCCACGACGTTGGGGCGCGGGCCCAGCAGCCGCAGCATCTGCTGGATGTGGTCGATATAGTCGTGGAAGTCGAAACGGCCCTGCAGGACCGAGACCTCGCGGGCGTTGATCCAGTCGACGATGAACACCGCGTGGTCGGGCAGGAAGGCCTCGACCGTGCCGCGCAGCAGGGTGGCGTAGTGGCCCGACAGGGGGGCGACGATCAGCACGGCGGGGTCCAGGGCGAACTTGCCGGCCCGGCGCATGTCGGCCATGTCACGGTCGAACTGGATCAGCCGCGCCCAGGGGCTTTCCCAGACCACGGTCGGGCGCACGCGCACGTCGACCTGGCCGATCTTGACCGTGTCGACGCGCCAGTCCGGCTTGCCGTAGCGGCGGGTGACGTTCGAGAACAGGTCCGCGCCCGCGTGGATGCGCCGGCCCAGATCGGTGTCGGCCGCCGGGTTCAGGGGCGAGCCCCAGAAGTCGCGCGCGGCCAGGGCCGCGAAGCGCAGGGGCGTGGAGGCGTAGAAACTGGCCTCGTGCAGGGCGTACAGCATGGCGCATCCAGAATGTTGCAATGCAACATAACACGCCAAACCCTAAGAAGGTACCGCCTTCCGGTAGCGGTACAGCGTCGCGGGCGCCGGTCAGCGCCCTTCCATGGCGTCCTTGATCTGCCGGGCGATCTCCTCGGGCGGCAGGTTGTAGGCGATCACCTTGCTGAACCGGCCCTTGGGATCCATCAGGTAGATGGCCGTGGAGTGGTCGACGCTGTAGTCCGGCCCGTCGCCGACCTGCTTGTAGTAGGCGCGATAGGCCTTGGCGGCGGCCGCCACCTGCTGGGGCGTGCCGGTCAGGCCCAGGATGTTCTTGGGCAGGGTGGGGCCCGACAGGAAGGTCTTCAGCTGCTCGGGATTGTCGCGGCCGGGATCGACCGAGATGAAGACGATCTTCAGGTCCTTGGCCTTGGGGCCCAGCTGGTCGCTGGCGGCGGCCAGGGCCTGCAGGGTGCCGGGGCAGACGTCCGGGCAGTAGGTGAAGCCGAAGAACACCGCGTTCCACTGGCCCTTCAGCGCCGCTTCCGTGGTCGGCTGGCCGTTCTGGTCGACCAGCTGGAACGGGCCGCCCACCAGGGACGGGGGCGGGGCCTTGTCCAGAACGCCGGTCTTGTAGATCAGCCCGCCGGCCACCAGCACGGCCACGAGGCCTGCCAGAATCGCGAACAACCGATGACGCGGCATGGGCGTTGAACCTTTCGCTCTCGCCAGGGGAGAATTTCTGGCCTTAAGGTGCGACATGGCAGACGCGTCTCTCAAGAATGCGCCGCACAGTTCGCCTCGACCGGGGCTCGATAAGCCTGACGTCGAGGCGGCGCAAGACGAGGACTGGTCCTGGGCGGGTCCGGGGCTTCGTCGCGGACGCCTGAGGGTCCGCACCCTGATCGCCCAGCGCTGGATCATGGTGGTCGGCCAGACCGCCGCGGTGCTGATCGCCGGCCTCGTCCTGGACCTGAAGGTCCCCTACGCCCTGTGCTTCTCGCTGATCGCCATGTCGGCCTGGCTGAACGTGCTGATCGGCCTGGCCTTCGGCGGCCAGCGGATGGCGCGCGAGGTCGAGGCCACGGCCCAGATCGCCTTCGACACCCTGCAGCTGGCGGGGATGCTGTACCTGACCGGCGGGATCATCAATCCGTTCTCCCTGCTGCTGATCGCGCCCGTCACCCTGGCCGCCGCCACCCTGCCGGCCCGGTTCGCCGCGGCCATCGGCGTCCTGGCGGTGGCGGCCTGCGTGATCCTGGCCTTCTTCAACCTGCCGCTGCCCTACCGGCCGTCGGCGGGACCGGGGCCCGTGCCCGGCGGCCTGACCCTGATGACCATCGTGCTGTCGCGCATCCTCGGCATCGCGGTGACCGGGGCCTACGCCTGGCAGGCGGCGACCGAATCGGCGCGCATGGAGCTGGCCCTGAACGTCACCGAGACCGTGCTGGCCCGCGAGCAGCGCCTGTCGGCCCTGGGCGCCCTGGCCGCCGCCGCCGCCCACGAGCTGGGCACGCCCCTGGCCACGATCTCGGTGGTGGCCCGCGAGATGATCCGCAACGCGCCCGACGAGCAGACCCGCGAGGACGCCGAGCTGATGATCGGCCAGGCCGCCCGCTGTCGCGAGATCCTGGCCCGGCTGACCGAGATGCCCGAGGCCAAGGACGCCGTGCACGAGCGCATCAGCCTCGTCCAGCTGGTGCACGAGGTGATCGAGCCGCACATGATCCACGGCATCCGCGTGGAGGCGGTGGTCAACGGCCCGCCCGGCGATTCCGCGCCCGACATCTGGCGCCGCGCCGAGATCCTCCACGCCCTGACGACCATCGTCGAGAACGCCGTCGACTTCGCCCGGGCCGAGGTGATCGTCGTGGCCCGCTTCGACGCCCGCGCCGTGGTGATCGAGGTGCGCGACGACGGCCCGGGCTTCTCGCCGGAGATCCTGGCCAAGCTGGGCGAGCCCTATGTGACGTCCCGCCCGGGGGCGGAAGGGTCCAGGACCGGCCACATCGGCATGGGCCTGGGCTTCTTCATCGCCAAGACCCTGCTGGAACGAACTGGGGCCACGGTGGATTTCAAGAACGGTCGGCGCGGCGGCGCGGTGGTCGCGGCGCGCTGGCCGAGGTCGGCGCTGGAGGCGCCGGCCATCATCGGTGCGAGCGAGCTGTGATGAAACACTTGCGACACTCGGGAAATGGGCAACAAGATAGCTCGCTCGTGGCCCGGTTGAGTGTCGGCGTTGGGAGGCGCTGAATTTCATGGCGGATATCGGTGAAATGGTCGCGGCCTTGCCCGACAAGTCCCTGCTGCTCCTCGACGACGACGCGCCGCTACGGACGCGATTGGGCCGAGCCCTCGAACAGCGCGGATTTGCGGTGACGCTCTGCGCCTCGGTGGCCGAGGCGATGAGCGCCCTGAAATCCCAGGCCCCGGCCCACGCCGTGCTCGACATGCGGCTGGAGGACGGCACCGGACTGAAGGTGGTCGAGGCCGTGCGCGACGTCCGCCCCGACGCCAAGGTCATCATGCTGACCGGCTACGGCAACATCGCCACCGCCGTGGCGGCGGTGAAGGCCGGGGTGATCGACTACCTGTCCAAGCCGGCCGACGCCGACGACGTGGCCCGCGCCCTGCTGGCCGCCAAGGACGCCGCCCCGGCCCCGCCGGAAAACCCGATGAGCGCCGACCGCGTGCGCTGGGAGCACATCCAGCGGGTCTACGAGATGTGCGGCCACAACGTCTCCGAGACGGCGCGCAGGCTGAACATGCACCGGCGGACCCTGCAGCGGATTTTGGCGAAGCGGGCGCCGCGGTAGGCGGGACCGGGGACATGCGCTTGCGGCGTGTCCCCAAGTCTTGGCTCGACGCTAGCGGATGGGGACACGCCGCAAGGGCATGTCCCCGATGATCACATCGCCGAAATCCCGCCGTCCAGCTTCAGCTCGGCGCCGGTCATGAACTTGCTCTCGTCGCTGGCCAGGTAGAGCACGGCGTTGGCGATGTCGTTCGGCTCGCCGATGTGGCCCAGCGGGATCTGACGGCCCAGCTTGGCGTGGGCCTCCTCCTTGCCCAGGCGCTGGCTCAGCGGGTCCAGGATCGGGGTGTCGATGAAGGTCGGGTGGATCGAGTTGGAGCGGATATCCAGCCCCATCTTGGCGCAGTAGAGGCCGATGTTCTTGCTGAGCAGCCAAACGCCCGCCTTGGAGGCGTTGTAGGCCGGCGAATTGTGGTTGGCGATCAGGCCGGCGATCGAGCTGATGTTGATGATCGAGCCCGGCTGGTGCGCGCGCATGTACTTCAGGGCGTGCTTGGCCCCCAGGAAGACGCTGTCGACATTGATCGACATGATCTTCTTCCAGAGGTCGAACTCCATCTGCTCCAGCGGCTTGTCGCCCGCGACGCCGGCGTTGTTGAGCAGCACCGAGATCCCGCCCATGGCCGCGTCGGCCTTCTCCAGGGCCTCGATCCACTGGTCTTCCTGGGTGACGTCCAGCTGGAAGGCGAAGGCCGTGCCGGCCCCGTGGGCGGCGTTGATCTCGTCGGTCACGGCCTGGGCCCCGGCGAAGTTGATGTCGGCGAGGCTGACCTTGGCGCCTTCCTCGGCCAGACGCCGCGCGGCCGCCGCGCCCAGGCCCTGGGCGCCGCCCGTGATGAAGGCCTTCTTGCCGGCGACCCGGCCCGTGCTCTGCGCCATCTGCGGCGTCCTCCCGTTATAATTCAAACGCTAGTTTGAACTGGATGGGGCGGGGACGGAAGGGGGAAACGGCGGCTCTGGACGCCCCCTCCGTCGCGCTGCGTATTCGCAGCGCGCCACCTCTCCCGCTTCGCGGGTGAGGAGGAAGCGAACCAGCCTCTCCTCCCCCGTGCAACGGGGGAGGTGGCGGGCGCAGCCCGACGGAGGGGGCGCTAGGCCGCGATCTCGTCCATGAACCGCGCCATCGTCACGTCCAGCTCGCTGACCCCGTCGGCGTCGTGCGTCGTCAGCACCACCTCGACGCGGTTGTAGACGTTGAACCACTCCGGATGGTGGTCCAGCTTGTCGGCCATCAGGGCCACGCGGGTCATGAAGCCGAAGGCGGCGTTGAAGTCGGTGAACTTGAAGGTCTTGCCGATGGCGTCCTTGTCGGCGACCGAGGCCCAGCCCTGCAGTTGGGAGAGGGCGGCGGCGGCGCCGATCTTGGCGGGGCGGGTCATGGCGGGCTCCTGCGGCGGAAAGGGTTTCCCCCTCAGAACGCCAAACCGGTCGCCGCCGCAAGGTCCGCCAGCAACTGGTCCTCGGTCGAGACCTTGATGGCCGTCATGCCCAGGGCCGCCGCCGGCTTGCAGTTGACCCCCAGGTCGTCGAGGTAGACGCAACGCTCCGGGGCGACGCCGATCAGCTCGCACATCATTTCGTAGATGCGCGGGTCGGGCTTGCGGACCCCGGCCTTGGAGCTTTCGATCACCGCGTCGAACTGGGCGAAGATCTCGGCGATCTGTTCGGCCTTCTGCGCCGAGCCGGCCATGCCCGTGCCGTGGCCGGTGACGACGTTGTTGGTGATGCAGCCCACCTTGAACCGCGCCTTGCAGGCCTTCAGCGCCGCCACCACGCGCGGCCGCACGTCGCCCGACAGCAGGGGCAGCACCTCGGCGCCGCGCACGGCGTGGCCCAGACGCGTGGCCTCCTCCAGGAACAGGGCGTCGAAGGCGGCCGCGTCGATCTCGTTGCGCTCGAACAGGGCCCAGGCGTTGGCGTCGGGATCGGCGGCGTTGACCCGGCGGATGAAGTCCTGCGGCAGGCCGCGCTGCTGCTCGAACCGCCGGAAGGCCTCGAACGGCGAGGTCGTGAACACCCCGCCGAAATCCCAGATCACCGCCTCGATCGCCATGTCCGCCTCAAACACTTGTTTGACCGAAAGCTAGGGCGGGCGGCCGCGTCTGGCAATCGCCCGAAGAATCTTCATGGCCAAGCTCGCGTTGAAGGCGAAAGCGCGCGAAAGCACGCAGGGGCTCTGGTTTGTTAACCTTCTGGAGTTTTCGCCATGATCCGCCGTGCGCTGCTTTTGCTGGGTCTCGTCGCCGCCGTAGGCGGAACGGGCGCCGCCGCGTCGGCCGCGGATCGGCCGCAGGACTGCGCCGTCCGCCGGGTCACCGGCCCGGGCGGGGCCTATCGCTACGACCGCGTCGAGTGCGAGGCCCGGGCGGTCTGGAGCGACTTCGACCGCTGGGCATACGAGCGGCCGCTGGACGTGGAGGACCAGCCGTTGCGCGGCGACCGCTACGGCGGCTGGACCCGGATCCTTCCGGACCCGGCGCCGTCGGACCCGGTCGCGCCCTATCCGGTCTACCGCGTGGCGGGACGCGACGCCGGCGGCTTCCTGGTCTGGCCGGGCAAGCTGCCGTGAAGACTCATGTTTTTGGCCCGGAGATTGCGTGAGGGGGGACCACACGCATCAAATCGGGACGGGGGAAATTTCATCATGCGCCAACCGAGCAAGCCGCTCTTCAAGGCCTACGAGATCGTGGCGATCGTCGCCTTCGTGCTGGCCGCCATCGGCGTGGGCAGCCTGCGGCTGGTCTACTAGCCGCCGCCGAGGCCGCCCCGGGGCGGGAACTGACCGTTTTCGGAACATAAGGACCCCGTCCGCGCGTTGTGGACGGGTATCCGGAGGTTCCCGCCCTGACGACGCTCGCCCCCAATCCGCCGCCCCCCAACCTGATCGCGCGTCTGCGCGGTCTGCCGCCGCGTGCGCGCTGGGGGATGATCGGGGCGATCCTGCTGACGATCGCCATCGTCGTCTTCCTGGTGATCTTCGACTGGAACTGGTTCCGGGGCCCGCTGGGCCGCTTCGCCTCGGCGCGGCTGGACCGCGAGGTGGTGATCACCGGCGACCTGCGCGTCCATCCCTGGTCGTTCTCGCCCAAGGCCGAGGCCCTGGGGGTGCGCATCGCCCAGCCCGACTGGGCGGCCAAGGCCGATCCCAAGGGCTCGCCGGCCGGAACGCCCATGGCCAAGGTCGACCGCATCGCGGTGCAGATCAAGCTGCTGCCCCTGCTGAAGGGCGACGTGATCCTGCCGCTGCTGGCGGTGGACCGGCCGGACGTGCGCCTGCTGCGCGACGGCTCGGGCAAGGCCAACTGGACGTTCGGCGACCCCAACGCCCCCAAGACGCCGCTGAAGCTGCCGGCCATCCAGCACTTCATCATCAATGACGGCCAGCTGCGCTACGAAGACCAGCAGCGCGACGTCTTCTTCCTGGGCACGGTCAATTCCAACGAACACGCCACCGCCGATGGACGCGGCCGGTTCGTGCTGGAGGGCAAGGGCCAGCTGAACCGTTCGCCGTTCACCGCCCTGGTCACCGGCGGCCCGCTGCTGAACATCTCGCCCAACCGGCCCTATCCGTTCGACGCCAGGGTCGATGCGGGCTCGACCCACGTCCTGGCCAAGGGCGACATCACCAAGCCGTTCAACCTGGGCCTGTTCGAGACCCAGCTGAGCGTTTCGGGCACGGACCTGAACCGCCTCTACGCCCTGACCGGCCTGACCCTGCCCAACACCCCGCCCTACAAGATCAGCGGCCATCTGACCCGCAACGGCCAGCGGTTCGACTTCAAGAAGCTGAACGGGCGGATCGGCGACAGCGACGTCTCGGGCGACCTGTTCGTGCTGACGGGCCGCGAGCGGCCCTATCTGGAGGCCGACCTGCAGTCCCGGCGCCTGGACTTCGACGACCTGGGCAGCCTGGTCGGCGCGGCGCCGGCCACCGGCAGGGGCGAGACCGCCTCGGCCGGCCAGAAGGTCGAGGCCGCCCAGCGCGACGCCACCCAGCGCCTGCTGCCCGACGCCACCCTGCAGGTCGAGCGCGTCAAGGCCATGGACGCCAAGGTCAAGTACCGGGCCCTGGCGGTCAACGCGCCGAACCTGCCCCTTCAGAAGGTCCGGCTGGACCTGACGCTGGAGAAGGGCGTGCTGACCATGGATCCCATCGCCTTCACCTTCTCGCGCGGCGACCTGGCCGGAAAGGTTCGGCTGGACGCCAATCCCAAGGTGCCGCGCACCGATCTGGACCTGCGCCTGACCAACGCCAAGCTGGAAGACTTCATCACCATCAAGAACGACGGTAAGCCGGCCGTCGAGGGCGGGGTGATGGCCCGGGCCAAGCTGACCGGCTACGGCAATTCGGTGCACCGCGCCGCCTCGACCGCGAACGGCCAGGTGACCCTGGTCTCGCCCAAGGGCCAGATCCGCCAGGCCTTCGCCGAGCTGCTGGGCGTCAACGCCTCCAAGGGCCTGCTCCTGCTGCTCAGCAAGAGCGACAAGGAGACCAGCGTCCGCTGCGCGGTGGCCGACTTCAACGTCAAGGACGGCGTCATGACCTCCAACCAGATCGTCGCCGACACCGGCGTGGTGCTGGCGCGCGGCAAGGGCACGATCGACCTGCAGAACGAACGCATGGACCTGAGGATCGACGGCGACAGCAAGAAGCCGCGCCTGGTCCGGCTGTTCATCCCGATCACCATCAAGGGACCGTTCATGTCGCCCAAGGTCGGGCTGGAGACCGGCGGGGCGGTGGCCCAGGGCGGGATCGCCGCGGCGCTGGGCGCCTTTGTCTCGCCCCTGGCCGCCATCCTGCCCTTCGTCACCGGCGGCGAGGCCAAGGACGCCGACTGCGCCAGCCTGGTCGCCGAGGCCCGCAGCGACGGCGCCCCGGTCAAGGTGGCCCAGACCACCCCGGCGAAGGTCAAAAAATAGCCCGCTCATCCCGGCGAACGCCGGGACCCAGATCCCATATCGGTGTGGCGGATTGGAAGAACGCCGAGCTCATGGCGTCAGCTCGGGAGTCATTCCATCTGGGTCCCGGCATCCGCCGGGATGAGCGGATTTTTGATCACGCCAGCCGGAAGAAGAACACCTTCGCCGCCCCGTACTCCCGGGCGTCCAACCGCTCGAAGCCTTCCGGCGCCGGATCGGGCTCGTCGCGGCCGCGCTCGAACACCACGACGGCGCCGGGGGACAGCCAGTCGCCGGCGGCCAGGGCGGCCAGGGCCTTCTCGCCCAGGCCCTTGGCGTAGGGCGGGTCGAGGAAGGCGATGTCGAACGGCGCGCCGACGCTGCCCGGGCGCGGGCCCGGATCGGTGGCGTCGCGCCGGTGCACCCGGGCCTGGCCGAACAGGCCGAAGGCTTCCATGTTCTCGCGGATCGCGCCGCGCGCGTTGTCGTCGGTCTCGACGAACAGGCAGAAGGCGGCCCCGCGCGACATCGCCTCCAGGCCCAGGGCCCCGGAGCCGGCGAACACGTCGATCACCCGCGCCCCGTGCAGCTCCGGCGCCCAGGCGGCGTGCTCGAGGATGTTGAACACGGCCTGGCGGGCCCGGTCGGAGGTGGGGCGGGTGTTGGCCCCCGGCGGGGTGACGATGGCCTTGCCGCGATACTGGCCCGAGACGATGCGCAAGACTCAGTCCTCGGCGGCCGGGACGGCGGGGAGCGCGCCGCTCCGGGCCATCAGGCGGTTGGTCATCGACAGTCCGGCCACGACCACGGCGATGCCCAGCCAGCCCCACCAGGTCTGGGTGATGATGCTGAGGAAGGTCAGGCCGCACATCAGGCCGGGCAGCAGGGCCACGCGCAGCAGCACATAGACCTTCTCGCCGGTCGGCATCGGTTCGGACAGTCCGGCGAACATGGCGGCGTAACCCCAGGCCAGGGCGTGGGCCAGGCCGATGGCAGTCACCAGCGCCACATAGACGACCACCGACGAGGCCGTGCCGTTCTCCCACAGCATCTCGGTGCCCAGGGGCAGCAGGGCCAGCAGGCCCAGCATCAGGAGGTTCAGCACGTCCAGCACGCCGTCGGCCCGGCGCAGGCGCGAGAAGGTGCGGCGATGGGCGATCCAGTTGACGCCCACGACGGCGAAGCTGACGGCGTAGGCCATCAGCTTGTGCCGCATCTGGCTCAGCAGGTCGCCGACGCTGCTCCAGTGCTCGGGCGGATGGATCTCGATGGCCAGCAGGGTGATGGCGATCGCGAACACCGCGTCCGAGAACAGGATCAGGCGATGAAGGTGCTGCGCTTCCTTGTCGGTGATGTCGGTCATGCTCGCCCCGCCCTGTCGTCGCCCCATGTTGCCTGCGTTGTGTGCCGCGCGCCGGCTGGCGGGGCAAGTCGCGTGTCGCGCCGCTTGCGTCGCGGGCGGCGAACGCCTAGCGATGATCCACAACCGGATCCAAGGACCGTGGTGCTAGCAGAGCTTCGACAGTCGCCGTTCCTGGACGATCTGACGCCCGCCGACCGGCGCGTCGTTCCGCTCCTGCTGACCGTGCCCATCGGCGTGATCGCGGCCCTGCTGGCGGCGGTGATCGCGGGCCTCGTCGTGTTCGTCGCCTTCGCGATCGTCGGCGGGGGCGTGGAGTCGGTCGAGCGCCTGATGGAGATGATCGGGCGCGGCGAGGCGCCGACCGGCCTGACCGAGGTGGCCTTCGTGCTGGGCCTGCTGGCCGTCGTGAACGGCGCCATGGCCCTGGCCTTCGTGGGCGCGGCGGCCCTGCTGCATCGCCGCCGGCTGCGGACGTACTTCACCGCCGCCCCCCGCTTCCGCTGGCGGCTGCTGCTGCTGGGCCTGGGCCTGTTCGCGGTGACGATCGGGCCGCTGCTGCTGGCCTCGGCGGCCCTGGATCCCAAGGCCCCGGGCGCGCCGATCCTGGCGATCGGCCCCGACCTGGGCGTCCGGCTGACCTATCTGGCCCTGGTCGTCGTCCTGCTGCTGATCGCCGCGGCCGCCGAGGAGCTGGTCTTCCGCGGCTGGCTGATCAAGATCGTCGGGGCCTGGTTCCCCGACCCCCGCGCCGTGCTGGTGCTGAGCGGCCTGCTGTTCTCGGCCATTCACTTCGATCCCAATCTCGACGCCTTCCTGGTGCGGCTGGCGATGGGGGTGGGCCTGGCCTGGATGACCCTGCGGCTGGGCGGGATCGAGTTCGCCATCGGGGCCCATGCGGCCAACAACATCGTCATCCTGCTGTTCGTCCAGCCGATGGCGCTGAAGCCCGACCCGCCGCACGGCTTCCCGCCCGAGACCCTGGTCATCGCCCCGCTGATGCTGGCCGGCTATGTCGCCTTGGCCGAGATCGCCGCGCGGTGGGCCCCGCTGCGCCGCTGGACCCGCTTCGCGGCCACCTAGGGCGGCGACCTAGGGCGGCGGCCTGATCGATCAGCGCTTGCCGCGCGGCGCGCCGGGCTTGCCGGCCGGACGCGCCCCGCCCGGCTTTCCGCCGCGACCCGCGCCCTGCGGCTTGTAGCCCTCGGCCCGCAGCGCGCCGGGCTTGGGCTTGGCCGAGGCGGGACGGGCGTCCTTGCCCTGCGCCGCGCCGCGCTTGTCGGCGGCCTTTTCGGCCAGGGCCTTCTCGCGGATGCGCTTGTCGGCGGCCTCGCGCGGCGACAGGGCGCGGGGGCCGACGATCTTGGTCTCGATCGACTTCTTGCCCGGACGCGCGCCCGGCTTGCTCGGAGCCGTCTTTCCCGCAGCCGTCTTCCCGGCGCCCGGCTTGGCCGCGCCGGCCTTGTGGGCGATCACGGGCTTCTTCTTCGGCTTGGCCCAGCCCGGCTTGCGGACGAACTTCTCGTCCTCGGCCTTCTCCTCGGGCTGCAGGATGGAGACCTGGGTCATCTTGCCCACCCGGGGCACGCCGCGCCGCTGGACGTCGCCGCCGCCCGCCTGGCCCGGGGCCTTCAGCGGCTCGGCCACGCCGATGAACCGGGGCTTGTCGCCCTGCGGCATGTTCTCGGGCGGGATGATGCCTTCCAGCAGCTCGCGGATCACCCGGGGGCCGACCTCCTCGACCTGGCCCGGCAGAAGCGTGCCCAAGGCGAACGGGCCGTAGGACAGGCGGATCAGGCGGTTGACCTTCAGGCCGATGGCCTCGAGCACCTTGCGGACCTCGCGGTTCTTGCCTTCGCTGAGCGAGACGGTGATCCAGAGGTTCCGGCCGCCGGCCTTGTCCTGGGCCTTGTCCAGCCGCGCCTCGATGGCGCCGTAGCGCACGCCTTCGATGGTGATGCCGTCCTTCAGCCGGTCCAGCTTCTCCTGGGTGGTCACGCCGAACGCGCGCACCCGGTAGCGGCGCTGCCAGGCGTTCTGCGGCATCTCCAGGGCGCGCGACAGCTCGCCGTCGTTGGTCAGCAGCAGCAGGCCTTCGGAATTGAGGTCCAGGCGCCCCACCGAGATGACGCGCGGCAGGTCGCGCGGCAGGGCCTGGAACACCGTCGGCCGGTTCTTGGGATCGTTGTGCGAGGTCAGCAGGCCGGTGGGCTTGTGATAGCGGAAGATGCGCGTCGGCTCGGGCTCGTCGATCATCTTGCCGTCGACGGTCAGGATGTCGCCGGGGCGGACCTTGACGGCGGGGGTGGTCAGCACGGTCCCGTTCAGGGCCACCTTGCCGGCCTCGATCAGCCGCTCCACCTCGCGCCGCGAGGCCACGCCCGAGCGGGCCAGCATCTTGGCGACGCGCTCGCCGTCGCCGCCTTCGCCGTCGAGACCGAACTCGTGGTCGTCTTGACCCAGAAGGGCGTTGTCATGCAGGTGGGGCTGGTATTTCTCGGTCATGGCGTCGTCCTTCAAGGGCAGGGCGCATCTCACGATGGGCGGTTTTCTAATGCGCACCGATCCCCCCCAGGATCAAGACGCCGGGGATTTGGGGGCCATGGCTCTCGCGCTCCAGGAGGCCCGCGCCGCCGCCGCTGCGGGCGAGACGCCGGTGGGGGCGGTGATCCTCGATCCGAAGACCGGCGAGGTGATCGCCCGGGCCGGCAACGGTCCGATCGGCGCCCATGACCCCACGGCCCACGCCGAGATCGCGGCGATGCGGATCGCGGCGGCCAAGCTGGGCAACTACCGCCTGACCGACCTGACCCTGGTGGTGACGCTGGAGCCCTGCGCCATGTGCGCCGGGGCGATCAGCCACGCCCGCATCGGCCGGGTGGTGTTCGGGGCCGAGGACCCTAAGGGCGGGGCGGTGGTCCACGGCCCGAAATTCTTCGCCCAGCCCACCTGCCACTGGCGGCCGGACGTGACCGGCGGGGTGATGGCCCAGGAGAGCGCGGACCTGCTGCGGGGGTTCTTCAAGGCGCGGCGGAAGAAGTCGGCGCCCTAGTTCACCATCGCCGAACCGAGCAGCACCTTGCTGCCCTTGCGGCCCAGCACCTTGTCGGCGGCGTCCTGCATCTTGTCGCCCAGATAGTTCAGGTCCGGCGCAGCGCCGCGCGGCATGCCGGCGGTGTAGGTCATCAACACCTGGGCGAAGGCGGCGCGCAGGCGGGGCTCGGACTGCTGGGCGCGCTCCATCAGGGTCGCGTCCTTGGCCTCGATCCCGGCCTCCAGGGTCATGACGCCCCGGCGGCCGTCGCGGCGGATGGTCGTGGCCGTCAGCGGCTGGAGGGCGAAATAGGTCGGCGGCGCCTTCTTCTCCTCCTTGCCGTGACCGGCGAAGGCGGGCGGGGCGGCCAGGCTGGCGGTCGCCAGCAGCGACAGGACGGGAATGAGGAGGGCGCGGCGCATGGCCCCTTGTGACACGACGTGGTTGACGTCCTCTTTACGTCTGGCGGGGCACAAAGGGCCGTTAACCATGAATCGTCCCGAGCGCGGCAGGTCGCCTGCGGTTCGCGGCGGGGGCGTAGGAGACTGAAATTGGGGCGCTTTTCACCGAAAAAGCTCGATCTGGACGGCAAGGTCATCCTGGTGACCGGCGGCACCGGGTCGTTCGGCCGCCGCTTCATCGAAACCGTGCTCAAGCGGGCGAACCCGCGGAAGGTGATCGTCTATTCCCGCGACGAATTGAAGCAGAGCGACATGCAGCTGGAGCTGCGCGAGCAGTTCGACGAGGCGACCTACGGCAAGATGCGCTTCTTCCTGGGCGACGTGCGCGACCGTGAGCGCCTGACCCTGGCCCTGCGCGGCGTCGACATCGTCATCCACGCCGCGGCCCTCAAGCAGGTGCCGGCCGCCGAATACAACCCCTCGGAATGCATCCACACCAACGTGCTGGGCGCCGAGAACGTGGTCTGGGCCAGCCTCAACAACGGCGTCAAGCAGGTGGTGGCCCTGTCGACCGACAAGGCCTGCAACCCGATCAACCTGTACGGCGCGACCAAACTGGCCTCGGACAAGACCTTCGTGGCGGCCAACAACCTGTCGGGCGACATCGGCACCCGCTTCGCGGTGGTCCGCTACGGCAACGTCGTCGGCTCGCGCGGCAGCGTGGTGCCGCTCTACAAGCGCCTGCTGAGCCAGGGCGCGACCGAGCTGCCGGTCACCGACGCGCGCATGACCCGCTTCTGGATCACCCTGAACGAGGGCGTGGAGTTCGTGCTGTCGTCGCTGGAGATCATGCGCGGCGGCGAGATCTTCGTGCCCAAGATCCCGTCCATGACCATGCCCGACCTGGTCAAGGCCATGTCGCCGGCCGCCGGCGTGAAGATCATCGGCATCCGCCCCGGCGAGAAGCTGCACGAGATGATGATCAGCGCCGACGACGCCCGCGCCACCGTCGAGCTGGCCGACCGCTACGTGATCGAGCCGACCTTCGTGGAATATCCGCGCAAGGCCTTCCGGGGCGAGGCGGGGACCAAGGACGTGGCCGAGGGCTTCAGCTACAGCAGCGACAGCAACGACGACTGGCTCAGCGAGGACGGCCTGAACGCCATGCTGGCCGAGAAGGCCTGATGAGCAGCCCGCCGTTCCTGCCGTACGGCCGTCAGACCATCGAGGACGACGACGTGGCGGCGGTCGCGGCGGCCCTGCGCGCCGACTTCCTGACCACCGGCCCGACCGTCGAGGCCTTCGAGACGGCCTTCAAGGCCAAGGTCGGGGCCGAGCACGCCATCGCGGTGGCCAACGGCACGGCGACCCTGCACCTGGCGATGATGGCCCTGGGGGTCGGCGCCAATGAAGGAAAGGGGGGCGACGTCTGCATCGCCCCGTCGGTCACCTTCCTGGCCACCGCCAACTGCGCCCGCTACGTCGGGGCCGAGGTGGTGTTCGCCGACGTCGATCCCGACAGCGGCCTGATGACGCCCGACACCCTGGCCGAGGCCCTGAAGCGCGCCGAAGGTCGCCGGGTCCGCGCCGTGCTTCCGGTGCACCTGCGCGGCGACGTCTGCGACCTGCCGGCCCTGCGCGACCTGGCCGCCTCGGCTGGCGCGACCCTGGTCGAGGACGCGCCCCACGCCCTGGGCTCGGTCGGGACCTTCGACGGCGCGGCCCATCCGGTCGGCGACGGCGCCTATTCCAGCTTCGCCAGCTTCTCGTTCCATCCGGTCAAGACCCTGGCCACGGGCGAGGGCGGCATGCTGACCACCAACGACGCGGCCCTGGCGGCCCGGGCCCGCAGCCTGCGCGGCCACGGCATGCAACGGCCGGCCGGCGCCGAGCCCTGGTGGTACGAGATGCCCGAGCTGGGCTTCAACTACCGCATTCCCGACGTGCTGTGCGCCCTGGGGATCTCGCAGCTGGCCAAGCTCGACCGCTTCGTCGCCCGCCGGAAGGCGCTGACCGCGCTCTATCGGCAAAAGCTGGCGGCCCTGGCCCCGGCCGTGCGCCTGGCGGAGAGCCCGGCGTGGTCCGACCCGGCCCTGCACCTGCTGACCGTGCTGATCGATTTCGAAGCCCTGGGCACGACCCGCCTGGCGGTGGTTGAGGCGCTGAAGGCGCGCGGCGTCGGCAGTCAGGTCCACTACATCCCGGTGCACCGCCAGCCCTACTACCAGAGCCGCTACGGCGCCCTGGACCTGCCCGGCGCCGACGCCTGGTACGCGCGCTGCCTGACCCTGCCGCTCTATCCGACGATGGCGGACGGGGACGTGGACAGGGTGGTCGAGGCGCTGGGAGAATCCCTCTCTCTTTGAAAGAGGGCGAGATTGCTAAGCCGCCGCCTTCTGCTGAACCATGCCCTTGAGCAGGTCCATCGTCTCCGGCGAATTGGCCAGCTCCTCGCGGGCCTCAGGGGCCCGGGCGAGCTTCATCACCTCGGTCTTGGCCCGGTCGGCGACGGGACCCGTGGGGCCGGCCTCGCCCATGGCCAGCTTGATCAGCACCGACATCTTCTGGGGCAGCGGGGCCGGGGCGCGGACCAGCATGGCGACCAGGCGGGCGTCGGCCTCGATCATGCCGCCCACCTCGCCCAGGCGGGCGCACAGGGGCTCGTAGTCCTCGACCACCAGGCCCGAGCGGACCAGGGCCTTCTGCAGGGCGGCCAGGGCGGCCAGCTTGGCGGCCGCCGAGTCCGGACCCTGGCGCAGCTCGCGCTCGAAGCGCAGGGCCAGGACGTTGGCCGACAGCCAGCGGGCCGCCGTGCGCTTGTTGACCGCGCCCATGACGTTCTCGGCCAGGCGGATCAGCATCTGCACCTCCTCGCGCGACGAGCGGTCGCGGCCGAGCAGGGATTCGATGAACTCGCCGTTCAGCAGGGTCTTGGACCGGGTGGTGAAGGCGCTGGTGATGTCTTCCGGCGGCAGGATGCGGCCGGCGGCGGCCGTCAGGCTCATGGCCAGGGCGCGGAGATATTCGATCTCCTGCTCGGCGTCGGCCGGCTTCAGGCGGCGCACGCCGTTCAGTTCCTTGAGCACCCGCTGGGCGATCGACATGCGCACGGCGGGGAATTCCTCGCCGCTCAGCCATTCGCACAGGCGCCGGGCCGTGCCCGACAGCTCGGGCATGCAGTTGCGCACGCCGGTCTCGACGCGGATCAGGGCCTCGACCTGCGCCCCGCCCGCCAGGCGGGTCATGGCGGCCAGTGTGGTCCCGAGGTCGGCCTCGCCGCCCTCCTTCTGACCACCCAGGAGGTCGGCCATGCCGGCCTTGGAGCCGATGATCTCGGCCAGGGGCGTCTCGATGGCGGCCAGGGCGGCGGCGCGGGCCTTGGGCTCGCTGGGCGCGGCGTCGGCCAGGTCCAGCAGGCGGGCGATCTTCTCGGACCAGTTCTTGCCGGGTGCGATCGAGGCGGCGACGCCGGCCCCCAGCAGGAAGGCGCGGTCGGGATCGATGGCCAGGCGCTCGGCGGCGCGGGCGAAGCCTTCCTTGTCCAGGTCCGGCAGGTCGCCCTTCTTGAACGCCTTCATCAGGTTGGCGACGGTGCGCTCGACCAGGCCCTGGAAGGTGCGGATCAGTTCGTGGACCGACATGCCCCGGGCTTCGGCCTCGGGGATGGCGATCTTCTGCAGGGCGTGCTGCAGGTCGGTGCCGGAGGCTTCCAGCTTCTCGACCAGGTCGGGACGGTGCAGCAGCTCGAACGGCGTGGCGTTGTGACGGTCCAGCCAGCCCTCCAGCAGCCGGCCGATGCGGTCGCGGGCGTGGGCGGTGTAGAGGTCGGACGGCTGGACGCAGAGGGGATCCAGGTCCTCCTGCTGCTTCTTGGGCTTGCCGCCGTCGACCTGGCCCTTGGTGAAGATGGCGATCGACTTGTATTCGCGCGTCTCGGGGTCGAGGGTTTCCTTGCTGACGCGCACGGCCACCGCACGGCCCTGCTCCAGAGCCTCCTCGGCGGTCTGAAGGGCGTGGGTCCGGATCTCGGTCGCCATGTCGAGCGTCCATTGCGCGCCGGGCTTGCGGCGCACGAACAGCTCGTAATGGACTTGGTCGCTCATAGGCAAAGGGCTCCCCGAGACTCCGTTATGGGATACAAGACCTTAAGGTGAGGTTGCCGCCGCGCGGGTTGTCGGGGCGCGCCGCATTCGCGCCACGCTGGAGCCGCAAAAGAACGGGAAAGCTTAGCCGCCCCGCGCGTTGTAGCGGGCGACGCCGGTCGATAGTATCGACAGGAAATCCGCGAAAGGACCCATAGGGCTCGATGGCCGATATTACTCTCATCGACGACGACGAGAACATCGTCGCCTCGGTTTCGCTGGCGCTGGAAAGCCATGGCCATGTCGTGAAGGCCTACTACGACGGCGCGTCCGGTCTCGACGCGGTCGAGAGCCAGGCGCCCGACCTGGTGATCCTGGACGTCAAGATGCCGCGCATGGACGGCATGGAAGTGCTGCGGCGCCTGCGCCAGACCACCGAGATCCCGGTGATCATGCTGACCTCCAAGGACGACGAGATCGACGAGATCCTCGGCTTCAACCTCGGGGCCGACGACTACATCCACAAGCCGTTCAGCCAGCGCCTGCTGCTGGAGCGGGTCAAGGCCGTGCTGCGCCGGGCCCGTCCGGACGAGGAGGACGCCGCCGGCGCCGCCCCGGGCGCGGCCAATTCCAAGATCATGAAGCGCGGCAAGCTGACGCTCGATTCCGCGCGCCACGACAGCCTGTGGGACGGCAAGCCGGTGCGCCTGACGGTCACCGAGTTCCTGCTGCTGCAGTCGCTGGCCCAGCGCCCGGGCTTCGTGAAGAGCCGCGACAACCTGATGGACGCCGCCTACGACGATCAGGTCTATGTCGACGACCGCACCATCGACAGCCACATCAAGCGCATGCGCAAGAAGTTCCGCCAGGTCGATCCGGAGTTCGATTCCATCGAAACCCTGTATGGCGTCGGCTACCGATATCGCGAATCCTGATCGCAAGATGGCCTCGGACAGCGGGCCTGAGGGCAAGCCGAAACGGCGCCTGACGTGGCCGAAGTTCGCCTGGCCCAGGGGTTCGCGCCTGGGCCGGCTGATCATCGGCCTGAACCTGCTGGCCCTGGCGGTGCTGCTGGGCGGGGCGCTGGTGCTCAACGAGCTGCGCAGCGGCCTGATCAACACGCGCATCGACAGCCTGACCACCCAGGGCGAGCTGATCGCCAACGTCATCGACCTGGCCGCCACGGTCGGAGACCCCGAGCCGCGCCTGGCCCCCGACCAGGCCAGCGACATCCTGCAGAGCCTGTTCATCCCCCGCTCGCAGCGGGCGCGGCTGTTCGACGCCCAGGGCAACCAGCTGGCCGACAGCTACGTCGTCGCCGACCGGGTGGAGTCCAAGGTCCTGCCGCCGGCCCGCAAGCCCGGCCAGCCGGCCTTCGGCCTGCCGACCCGGGATACCGACACCAAGCCCGAGGTCGCCAAGGCCGCCCGCGAGGCCCTGGCCGCCGAGATCGCCCAGGCCAAGCTGGGCGAGCCCGTAGCCGGCACCCGCATCGACGAGATGGGCGAGCGCGTGGTGTCGGTGTCGATCCCCATCCAGCACGTGCGCGCCGTGCTGGGCGTGCTGACCCTGGAAGCCGGCGATATCGACCAGATCATCGCCGCCGAGCGCAAGGCCCTGCTGCCCTTCGCCCTGATCGCCATCGCCACCACCCTGATCTCGTCGTTCCTGCTGAACCGCCTGATCGCCCAGCCAGTGCTGCGCATGGCCAGCGCCGCCGACCGCGTGCGGCTGGACGGCGCCCGGGCCATCTCCCTGCCCGACATCTCCGACCGCAAGGACGAGCTGGGCGACCTGTCGCGCGCCCTGGAGGAGATGACCGATTCGATGTCGGAGCGGATGGACGCCATCGAGCGCTTCGCCGCCGACGTCGCCCACGAGATCAAGAATCCGCTGACCTCGATCCGCTCGGCGATCGAGACCCTGGACCTGGTCACCGACCCGGCCGCCCGGGCCCGGCTGCTGGCCATCCTGCAGCAGGACGTCACCCGCCTGGACCGCCTGGTCACCGACATCTCCAACGCCTCCCGGCTGGACGCCGAGCTGTCGCGCGAGGCGCCGCGGGCGTTCGAGCTGAACCTGCTGCTGGCCGAGGTGATCCACCTCTACGAGGCCCAGCTGCGTCCGGGCGAGGCCCCGGGCAGCGTGCGGGTGACCTTCGACGCCAAGCGCGCGCCGCAGCACGCCCGGATCGTGGCGCGCGAGACCCCGATGGGCCAGGTGTTCCGCAACCTGATCGACAACGCCCGCTCGTTCAGCGCCGCCGACGGCGAGGTGCGGGTCACGCTCAGCCGCGATCCCGGCCTGCGCGACCAGCACAACCGGCTGATCGTCACGGTCGACGACGACGGCCCGGGGATTCCGCCCGACAATCTGGAGACCATCTTCGAGCGCTTCTACACCTCGCGGCCGAAGGGCAAGGCGTTCGGCGGCAATTCGGGCCTGGGCCTGTCGATCGCCCGCCAGATCGTCGAGGCGCACGGCGGGACCATGCGGGCCGAGAACCGCAAGGACGCCGAGGGCAAGGTGATCGGGGCCCGGTTCCGGGTCGACCTGCCCGAGGCCGGCGCCCACGGCCCCCACCATCACGGCGGCCCGCGCGAATGATCCGCCATGCCGGCCTGATCGCCCGCCGGATGGCGGGAACCTGGCGCGGCGCGCTGATCGAAGGTCCGTCGGGCGTCGGCAAGAGCGATCTGGCGCTGCGGGCCCTGGATCAGGGCTTCGTGCTGGTCGCCGATGACCGCACCCAGGTGTTCGTTTCGGGCGGCGGGCTCTACGGCCGCGCGCCGGAGGCGCTGGTCGGCCTGATCGAGGCGCGGGGCCTGGGCGTGCTGCCCCAGGCCAGCCGGCCCTTCTGCCGAATCGACCTCCTGGTGCGGTGCGTGGATCGGCCGCAGGCGGTAGAACGGCTGCCGGCCCCCATGTTCGAAGTCATCGAAGGCGTCTCCACGCGCGTTCTGGACCTGTGGCCTCTGGAACCCGGCGCCCCCGGGAAAATCAGACGGATGTTCGAGCATCTTGGAGTCGCCGACTAACAAGCGTATCAAGACGGCCCGCGCGGCGCCTCCCTGCCGCCACGGGTTATGGGGATCCCGTTTGAGAGATCAGGCATGATCGGGCTCGTGATAGTCACGCACGGGCGGCTGGCGGAGGAGTTCGTCTCCGCCATGGAGCATGTGGTCGGACCGCAGAGCGCGGTGAAGGCCATCTGCATCGGCCCGGAAGACGACATGGAGCGTCGCCGGTCGGACATTCTGAAGGCGTGCGCCGCCGTCGATCAGGACGGAGACGGCGTGATTCTGCTCACCGACATGTTCGGCGGCACGCCCTCGAACCTGGCTATCTCGGTGATGGAGCAGACCAAGGCCGAGGTCATCGCCGGTCTGAACCTGCCGATGCTGATCAAGCTGGCCAGCGTGCGCCAGCGCGAGAACCTGCAGGCCTGCGTCGCCCACGCCCAGGAGGCTGGACGGAAATATATCTCCGTGGCCTCCTACGTGCTGGCGGGAGAAAAATGAGTCGCATGGCGGCGCGCACGGTCGAGATCGTCAACGAGCGGGGGCTCCACGCCCGCGCTTCGGCCAAGTTCGTCAAGCTGGCCTCCGGCTTCGACGCCGAGGTGACGGTCGCCCGCGACGGCACCAGCGTCGACGCCCGCTCGATCATGGGCCTCATGATGCTGGCCGCCGGCATCGGCTCCACCATCGACATCGCCGCCGAGGGCCCCGAGGCCGAAGCGGCGCTCGACGCGCTGACGGAACTGGTCTCGAACCGGTTCGACGAGGAAAGATAGAAGTCGCTTTTCCCTCCCCCTCGTGGGGAGGGGGGACCAGCGAAGCTGGTGGGTGGGGCTTCGCCGCCACCCCTGAGTCATCAGACCCCACCCGACCCCTTCGGGGCCACCCTCCCCACAAGGGGGAGGGAAATCTGAATCTACTCCGCCGCCACCGCTTCCGGGGCCTTCGCGCCCATCGGGCGCAGGTCCAGGTCGTGGAACAGCTTGCTGTCGTCGTCCATGTTCGGCAGCGGGGTGGTCAAGAGCTTGCCGCCGACGAAGATCGAGTTGGCGCCGGCCAGGAAGCACAGGGTCTGCAGCTCGCGGTTCATGTCGTCGCGACCGGCCGACAGGCGGACCATCGACTTGGGGCAGACGATCCGGGCCACGGCGATAGTGCGGACGAACTCGATCGAATCGATGGCCTTGGCGCCGTCCTTCAGGATGGCGTCGCCCAGCGGCGTGCCGCTGACCGGCACCAGGCCGTTGATCGGCAGGCTGTCGGGATGGCTGGGCAGGGTGGCCAGCTGGTGCAGCAGGCTGGCCCGGTCGCGGCGCGTCTCGCCCATGCCGACGATGCCGCCGCAGCAGGTGCTCATGCCCGCGTCGCGGACATAGGCCAGGGTGTCGAGGCGCTCCTGGTAGGTGCGGGTCGAGACCACGTCGCCGTAATATTCCGGGCCGGTGTCGAGGTTGTGGTTGTAGTAGTCGAGGCCGGCGTCCTTCAGCTGTTTCGCCTGTTCCGGCGTCAGCATGCCCAGGGTCGCGCAGGTCTCCAGGCCCAGGGCCTTCACCCCGCCGATCATGGCCGCCAGCTTGGGCAGGTCGCGGTCCTTCAGCTCGCGCCAGGCCGCGCCCATGCAGAAGCGCTGGGCCCCGCCCTCGCGGGCCTCGCGGGCCTTGGCGATCACCACGTCGGCGTCCATCAGCTTCTCGGCCTTCAGGCCGGTCTTGAAGTGGGCCGACTGGCTGCAATAGCCGCAGTTCTCGGCGCAGCCGCCGGTCTTGACCGACAACAGCTGCGACAGCTGCACTTCCGACGGGTCGAACCAGGCCCGGTGCACGGTCGCGGCCTGGAACACCAGCTCCATGAACGGCAGGTCGAACAGGGCCTCGACCTGGTCGAGGGTCCAATCGTAACGGGGCTGGGCGGCGTTGATCTGGCTCATGGCGCGCAGGTTTGGACTCGGTCAAAGGGAATGGCAAGCACGTCCAACGTGCGCACCCCGTCACGGCCCGATGCAGCCAAACGCCGTCGGCCAAGTTATAATTGTCGCATGGATCACGAAATCGAGCTGAAGTTCCTGATCGCCCCGGAGTCTTCGAACGCGATCCTGGCCCGGCTTGAGGGGCGGGAGGCGGTTCGACAGCTCGACGCCACCTATTTCGACACCGTCGACCACGCCCTGCGCAAGGCGGGCTTCGGCCTGCGCATCCGCGACGGCGAGAACGGCCGCAAGCAGACCCTGAAATCGGCCTCGTCCGGCGGGGTGTTCGCCCGGGGCGAGTGGGAGAACGCGGTGGCCGGGCCCGAGCCCGACCGCGAGCTGCTGGCCAAGACCCCGGCCGCCCAGGTCATCAACGGCGACGCCCTGGCCCCGGTGTTCGCCACCAACGTCCGGCGCGTGACCCGGCTGGTCGAGCGTGACGGGGCGACCATCGAGGCGGCCCTGGACCAGGGCGAGCTGCTGGCCGACGACCGCCGCGCGGCGGTCAGCGAGCTGGAGCTGGAGCTGAAGGCCGGCGCGCCGCGCGTGCTGTTCGACCTGGCCCGCGACCTGGCCGCCCACGCGCCGCTGCGCCTGTCCCTGGTCAGCAAGGCCGAGCGTGGCTACGCCCTCGCCCTGGGCGAGCCGGAAGGCCCGCGCGCCGAGGCGTCCCTGAAGCCCGACGCGACCACGGGCGAGGCGCTGCAGGCCCTGGGCCGCGCGGCCCTGGACCGGCTGTGCGCCGCCGCCGAGGCCCTGCGCGCCCGTCCCGGTCCCGAGCGCGTGCATCGGCTGCGCGTGGCGGCCCGACGGTTCCGCGCCCTGCTGTCCACCTTCAAGGCCCTGGCCGGCGATCCGGCCGCCCTCCACGTCAAGGCCGAGCTGAAATGGCTGGCCGACGCCCTGGGCGCGGCGCGCGGTCTGGACGTGTTCATCGCCGACGTCTGGCGCCCCGCCGTCGAGCGCCAGACGGCCCAGGAGCCGAGCGAGGACCCGGGCGAGGCCGTCCAGGACGAGGCCCGGGCCCTGGCGGCGTTCGGCAAGGCGCTGCTGGCCGCCCAGACGGAGGCCTACGCCAAGGCCGACTCGGCCGTGGACAGCGCCCGCTTCCGCGCCCTGGCCATCGACGCCGCCGCCTGGCTCGAGGCCGGCGCCTGGACCACCGACGCCCGGCTGAAGAAACGTCGCGAGAAGCCCGCCGCCGCCTTCGCCGCCAAGGCGCTGGACAAGCGCCGCCGCCGTATCCGCAAGGACGGCCGCGACCTGATCTCCCTCAGCCCCGAGGATCGCCACCACCTGCGCATCCGCGGCAAGAAGCTGCGCTACGCCGTCGAGGACCTGGGCGGGCTGTTCCCCGACCATCCCAAGCGCCTGGCCGGCTTCGTCGAGGCGACCAAGGATCTGCAGGACGCCCTGGGCCTGCTGAACGACCTGGCCGGGCGCGAGGCCCTGGCCCGCGAGGTGGCCCTGTCGTGCGAGGATCCCGAGGCCGCCTTCGCCGCCGGACGGCTGACGGCGGGCGGCGCCGAGCACGAAGCCGAGCTGCTGGCCGACGCCCAGGGCGCCTATGTCAGCTTCGTCGAGGCCAAACGGTTCTGGTGATCGTTCCTCTTTATCGGAGGCGTCGCATGAAGATCGAAATCCCGGCCCTGGGCTTGGCCGTCCTGGCCCTGGTTCCCGTCGCGGCCCCGGTCGCGGCCCGCGCCGACGGCGTCGAGAGCTTCAAGGACTGGACGGTGGTCTGCGACAACCTGCGGGCCTGCACGGTCGTCGGCTTCGGGTCCGAGGAGGGCGAGCTGCCGGCCGTCCTGCGCCTGACCCGCGCCGCCGCGGCGGGCGCGCCGGCCAAGGTCGAGATCGACCAGTCCGACAGCGAGGCCGGCCTCGGCGGCAAGCCGCCCGTCCTGGCGGTCGACGGCAAGGTGGTGCTGACCGCGCGGTCCAAGCCCCTGAGCGAGGCCGGCGGCTTCACCGTCGTGCTCGACGACGCCCAGGTGGGACCGCTGCTGGGCGCGGCGCGCAACGGCGCGGTGCTGACGATCCGGGCCGGCGACAGGACGGTGGGCCAGGTGTCGCTGGCCGGCATGGTCGCGGCCCTGCGCTACGCCGACGACCAGCAGAAGCGGGTCGGCACGGTGACGGCCATGGTCGCCAAGGGCGCGACCCCGGCTTCCGGCGTCCCCGCCCCGCCGCCCGTTCCGGTGCTGCGCGCCGCCCCGGCCGCCGCCCAGACCGGCTTGCCGTCCAAGCCGCCCGCGCCGGTCCAGGCCCTGCTGCGCAAGGCCGAATGCGACGTCGGGCCCGACTGGGAAAGCCAGAAGCCCCAGGCCTATCGCCTGTCGGCCGACCAGGTTCTGTGGCAGGTCCCGTGCAGCGGCGGGGCCTACAATTTCGACTCGCTGTTCGTGGTGGTCGACAAGGCGGGGAAAGCGATCCTGGCGCCGCTGGAGGGCGTCGACGACGGCCTGGCCACCAACGCCGACTACGATCCCAAGACCCGCGTCCTGTCGTCCTACAGCAAGGGGCGCGGGGTCGGCGACTGCGGCAACTCCACCGCCTGGGTCTGGAGCGGCGAGGTCTTCGCCTTGTCCGAGGCGACGGTCATGCCGGTCTGCCGGGGCTACGGCTACGACTGGCCGACCGCGTTCCACGCCGAGGTGCGTTAGCGGCGGGCGGTCTGTCGGCTCGGCATATAAAGAAATCCTTATGCCTTAATTGCGAGAAGGGCCCGGGCGCGGTATAGACCGCCCAAGACCATCCCCCGACCGCAGGAGCCGACCGTGGCCGACTACATCGTCAAGGACATCTCGCTCGCCGATTTCGGCCGCAAGGAACTCGCCATCGCCGAGACCGAAATGCCCGGCCTGATGGCCACCCGCGCCGAATACGGCCCGGCCCAGGTCCTGAAGGGCGCCCGCATCGCCGGCAGCCTGCACATGACCATCCAGACCGGCGTGCTGATCGAGACCCTGACGGCGCTGGGCGCCGAGGTCCGCTGGGCCTCGTGCAACATCTTCTCGACCCAGGACCACGCCGCGGCCGCCATCGCCGCCGCCGGCGTCCCGGTCTTCGCCTTCAAGGGCGAGAACCTGGTCGAGTACTGGGAATACGCCCACAAGATCTTCGAATGGCATGACGGCGGCTATCCGAACCTGATCCTCGACGACGGCGGCGACGCCACCCTGCTGTGCGTTCTGGGCCCGAAGGCCGAGAAGGATCCCTCGATCCTGAACAACCCGCAGAACGAGGAAGAAGAAGCGCTCTACACCGTGATGAAGCGCTACCTGGCCGAAAAGCCGGGCTTCTACTCGGCGATCCGCGATGCCATCGGCGGCGTGTCGGAAGAAACCACCACGGGCGTGCACCGCCTGTACCAGATGGCCGCCAAGGGCGAGCTGCCGTTCCCGGCCATCAACGTCAACGACAGCGTCACCAAGTCGAAGTTCGACAACCTGTACGGCTGCCGTGAATCGCTGGTCGACGCCATCCGTCGCGGCACCGACGTCATGCTGTCGGGCAAGGTCGCGGTGGTCTGCGGCTACGGCGACGTGGGCAAGGGCTCGGCCGCTTCGCTGCGCCAGGGCGGCGCCCGCGTGATCGTCACCGAAATCGACCCGATCTGCGCCCTGCAGGCGGCGATGGAAGGCTACGAGGTCCAGACCCTGGACGACGTCGCCGACAAGGCCGACATCTACGTGACGGCGACCGGCAACAAGGACGTCATCACCGTCGACCACATGCGTCGGATGAAGAACAACGCCATCGTCTGCAACATCGGCCACTTCGACTCGGAAATTCAGGTCGCCGGCCTGAAGAACTTCAAGTGGGACGAGATCAAGCCGCAGGTCCACCACGTGGAATTCCCGGACGGCAAGAAGATCATCCTGCTGTCGGAAGGCCGCCTGGTGAACCTGGGCAACGCCACGGGCCACCCCTCGTTCGTGATGTCGGCCTCGTTCACCAACCAGACCCTGGCCCAGATCGAACTGTGGACCAACAAGTCGGCCTACAAGAACGACGTCTACACCCTGCCCAAGCACCTCGACGAAAAGGTCGCCTTCCTCCACCTGGAGAAGCTGGGCGCCAAGCTGTCGGTGCTGAGCAAGGAACAGGCCGACTACATCGACGTGCCGGTGAAGGGTCCGTTCAAGCCGGGTCACTACCGCTACTAAGCCTGGCCTCACCGCCAAGCCGGAAGGGCCCGCCGCGGAAACGCGGCGGGCCCTTTTGCTAGACGGCCGGGCGCTCCAGCGCACGGCTCAGGATGTGATCGCCCAGCCGCTCGGCCTCGGCCGCGCCGACGGCGTCCGCGCGCGCCCGCCGGGCCTCGGCCAGCCGCCGGGCGAAGGCGGCCTTGTCGCTGGGCGTCTCCAGCTCGGGAAGCGCCTGAGCCAGCAGGCCCTCGCCGATGTCGGCCTGCCCCCGGGCGGCCAGCCAAGCGCCATGGGTCCCCTTGATGGCCGGGACGTCGGGCAGCAGCGACAGGGCGACCTGGAGCTGCCGTTCGGCGAGGTCGAGATCGGCGTCGGGTCCGGCGTTGATCGCCGCCCAGGCGATATTGCCGGCCATCCAGCCGGCCATGTACGCATGCCAGTCGAACGGCCTGGGCGGTCCGGCCGGCGCTTCGGCGGCCAGGGCGCGATAGCGGGCGAGCGCCGCGCGATCGTCCTTCGCCAGGGAGATGCAGTGGACGACCATGCCCAGGGCGTACGGATCGTTCGGCCAGACCTTCAGCTGGGCCTCGAAGGCGTCGGCGGCCTCTGAAAAGCGGCCGGCCAAGGTCAGGCGCTGGGTCTGGCGGAGCAGGGGGAACCGCTCGTTGGCGTCGGGCGCGGGCTTGCGCAGCAGCGCCAGGATCAGGGCGCCGTCCGAGGGGTGGTCGACGCCCTTGCTCGGCCACAGCGCGTTGAGCGCCATCAGCAGGTTCAGGAACAGCCAGCCGACGACGACCGCCCCCGCCAGGCCCCCCGCGGCGCCGTCCGCGAACGGAAAGAGCGCCGCCGCCACGACCGCCGCCGCCAGGTTGGCCAGGGCGCCGCCGACGTAGCTCACGCCGCTGCGCCAACGGCTGGCCCCCTCGGGCGGGATGAACAGGGTCATCCCGCCCAGCGCCGCGTAGCGATGGATCGACCACCGGACGCCCCAGGCGCGGTGCGCCAAGGCCACCGGGCCGCGGCCGACCTGCGCGTCGACCACGTCGAAGCCGACCGCCTTGGCGGCCAGGACGTGTCCGGATTCGTGGACCAGGATGGCCAGCGGGCGGGCGAGGACCAGGGTCAGCCAGAGCAGGACGCCGAAAGCGAAGCCGCCGTCCAGGCTGCACCACCAGGCGATCGCGGCCGAGGTGAACAGCTGGAAGAACCAGCTATGCCAGTAGGCGCGATCGGGGCCGGCCTGATAGGGCTTGCACCCGAAGCAGACGTGACCCCGACGGCCGAACATGCCGCCGCGCTCGACGCGGAACGACGAGGCGACGGCGGATCGGAAACCGCATTGGCGGCAGCGGCGCGTCGCGCCCGCACGGAGAGGGCCGTCCGAAATGAAACCAAGCATGGCCTTAGCCTGTCCATGGTCAGGCTTGGCGAGTCAACGCCGCCGCCCGCCGGGCGCCGCTTCGCGGCGGCCTCTTCGTTGGGCGGTTGAACAAGGTCTGGGATGCTCGGGCAAAGACATACCGATGTTATGCGGTCAGTCGCCGATCATGGCCCAGCTTGCCCTATTCAAGTCCCCAATGCTCGGCTAAGCCGCTAGTCATGCCGCTCGCTCTGATCATCTCCAGCCATGTCGCCGGCAGCCGGGTCGGCGCGTCGGCCCAGGCCGCCGCCCTCGTGCAGTTCCGCATCGACTCGATGGTCGTGCCGACCGTGCTGTTCGGCCGCCATCCCGGCTGGGGCATCCCCGGCGGCGCGCCCGCGCCCATCGAGGTGATGGAGGGCATGCTGGACGGCATCGAGGCCAACGGCCTGTTCGGCCTGACCGACATGGTCATCACCGGCTATTTCGCCAGCGCCGCCCAGGTGCGCGCCGCCGCCCGGACCATCGACGCCGTCCGCGCCACGCCGCGCGAGAACCCGCCGCAGGGCGCGACGGCCCGCAAGCCGACCGTGATCGTCGATCCCACCATGGGCGACGCCGGCAAGGGCCTCTATGTCCCCGCCGAGGTGGCCGAGGCCATCGCCAGCGACCTGATCCCGCGCGCCGACATCGTGGCCTGCAACGCCTGGGAGCTGCAGCGCCTGACCGGCACGGACTCGCGCGACCCCCACGCGGCGGTGCGCGCCGGCCGCCTGCTCGGCAAGCCGACCCTGGTGTCGTCCGTACACAGAGGAAACGAGATCGGCGTGGTCTATGTCGACCGCAAGGAGGCCTGGCTGGCCGCCCACGCCAAGGCCGAGCGCTCGCCCAGCGGCACCGGCGACCTGCTGACCGCCCTCTACGCCGCCTCGATCCTGGAGGGCCAGACCATCTCGTACGGCCTGGCCCGCGCCGTGGGCGGCGTGGCCGAGACCGTGACGGCGGCCAACATCTGGAACGCGCCCGAACTGCCCATCGTGGCCATGGCCGCGCGGATCAAGCAGACCTCGCCCACCGTGCGGATCGAGCGGCTGGCCTAACGGCAGCGACCACAAATTCAGCCCGTCATCCCGGGCCTTGTGCCCGGGGCCCCTCTGTCCGCCGCAAGGGCGGAGGTGTGGCGCGCCAGCGCGCCAAAGCGCTTCACGTGCGGGCTGAACCAGGGATCCCGGGGCACAAGGCCCGGGATGACGGTGTTGTGGTGGCGGGTGACAAGCTGAACGGCGGTGGAGTAGAGCACACCCATGACCGTCGACATCACCGGCTTCTGCCCCGACCGCTTCTCCGCCGTCCGCGACGCCTTCGCGGCGAACTTCGAGGATGGAGGCGAGCTGGGCGCGCGCTTCAGCCTGGCCATCCACGGCGAGGTCGTCGTCGACCTGATGGGCGGTTTCGCCGACCGCAAGCGCGAGGTCGCCTTCGGGCCCGACACCCTGACGCCGCTGTTCTCGACCACCAAGGCCGTCGCCGCCCTGCTGATCGCCCGCCTCGTGGACCAGGGTCGGTTGTCCTACGACCAGACCGTCGCCTCGGTCTGGCCGGAGTTCGCCCAGAACGGCAAGCAGGACGTCACGGTCGGCCAGGTGATGTCGCACCAGGACGGCCTGTCGGGCTTCCCGGACGAGACCGACCCGGCCATCTGGTTCGACTGGCAGGCCACCACCGCCAAGCTGGCCGCCATGGCCCCGCTGTGGCCGGTCGGTTCGGCCAGCGGCTACCACCCGGTGACCTTCGGCTTCACGGCCGGCGAGATCTTCCGCCGCGTCGACGGCCGGACCATGGGGACGGCCCTGCGCGAGGACCTGGCCCGGCCGCTGGACCTCGATATCTGGATCGGCCTGCCCGACAGCGAGCACGCCCGCTGCGCCGAGCTGATGCGCCCCACCGCCCTGCCCAAGTTCGGGGCGATGAACGAGGCGGTGAAGGCCGCCTTCATGACCAAGTGGGCCGCCCCCGGTGGCCGAGGCACCGCCGACTGGCGCCGGGCCGAGATCCCCTCGGCCAACGGCCACGCCACCGCCCCGGCCCTGGCCCGGCTGATGGGCGCCCTGGCCTCGGGCGGCGAGCTGGACGGCGTCCCGGTGCTGTCGCCGGCGGTGATCGCCCTGGCCAGCGCCGAGCGGATCGTCGGCCAGGACCTGGTCCTGCCCTATGTGATCAGCTGGGGCGCGGGCTTCATGCGCAACACGCCCAACTTCTTCTACGGCCCGACGGCCGAGGCGTTCGGCCACAGCGGCTGGGGCGGCTCGTGCGCCTTCGCCGACCCCTCGCGCGGCGTGTCCGGGGCCTATGTGATGAACAAGCAGGGCACCGAGCTGATCGGAGATCCGCGCGCCGTGCGTTTGATCCAGGCGGCGTACACGGCGCTCTAGGGAGGCGGACATGGCCAAGGCCGGAATCGTCAGCGTCGCCGGTCTCGTCTGGCTCCTGGCCTCGACCGCCCACGCTCAAGACACCGGACGCGACTTCTGCGCCGACCGGCCGGGCAAGGGCTCGCCGCCCTGCGTGCTGGACGCCGGCCGCTTCCAGGCCGAGCTGGGCCTGGCCGACCGCGCCTGGACCCGAGGCGACGGGACGTCGAGCGACGACACCTCCTTCGGGACGCTGGAGCTGCGGCTGGGCCTGTCCGACCGCGTCGAGGGTCAGCTCAGCTGGAACGCCTACGAGCGGATCCACGACAAGGACCGCGCCAGCGGCGCCAGCGCCACCGCCGACGGCGTCGGCGACCTGGGCCTGGCCTTGCGCTGGTCGCTGAAGAACCCGGGCGGCGACGGCGTCTCGGTCGCCCTGCAGCCCTTCGTCACCGCGCCGGTCGGATCGGACCAGATCGGCGACGGGACCTGGCTGGGCGGTCTGATCCTGCCCGTCTCCCTGCCGCTGAACGCCGACTGGTCGCTGGCCCTGTCGCCCGAGGTCGACGTCCGCGCCGACGCCGACGGCTCGGGCCGTCACGCCGGCTTCGGCGGGGCGGTCGGGATCGGGCGGTCGTTCGGGCCGGTGGCCCTGGGCGTGGAGCTGTGGGCCGATCGCGACGAGGACCCGTCCGGCCACGTCACCTCGGCCAGCTTCGACCTGACGGCCGCGTGGACCCCGCCCGCGCTGAAGGACGTCCAGCTGGACGCCTCGGCCTATGTGGGGCTGAACCACGACACGCCGGACCTGGAGCTGGCGGTGGGCGTGGCCAAGCGGTTCTAGGCCTTTCTGCTAGGCTTTCCCTCGATGGTCAGCGCCCCGACGATCCCCGCGAGGATCGCCGTCGCCGCGCTGATCCCCATCACCCACGGATAGCCGGACGGGCCCGGCGCGAAATAGATCAGGCCCAGTATGGCCACCGCCAGCAGGCCGGCGATCCGGGCCACGGCGTTGTTGATCCCCGAGGCGACGCCGGCATGGCTGGCGGCCACGGCGCTCATCACCGTGTTGGTCAGGGGCGCGACCGCGATGGTCATGCCCAGGGCCACGGTCAGCAGGCCGGGCAGCACGCCGGTCCAGAAGCCCGCCCCGATCCACGGCCCGCCCAGCAGGGCGAAGCCGATCCCCGCCAGGATCGGACCCACCGTCAGCATCGGCCGCGCCCCGAACCGGTCGGCCAGCCGGCCCGCCATCCCCGACAGGGTTCCCATGACCAGCGAGAACGGCAGCAGGGTCGCCCCCGCCGCGGCGGCCGCGTAGCCGTGCCGGGCGATCAGTTCGTAGGGCAGGAAGAACAGGGCCCCGGTCAGGCCGAAATAGAGCGCCAGGGTCAGCAGGTTGGCGCCGCTGAAGGTCCGCGAGCGGTAGAGCGCCAGCGGCATCATCGGATGGGCCTCGCGGGCCTGGCTGACGACGAAGCCGGCCAGCAGGGCCGCGCCGACCGCCAGGGCGCCCCAGACCGCCGGGCTGGTCCAGCCCCGCTCGCCGGCGGCGGTCAGGCCCCAGGTCACCGCGCCCAGGCCGGCGGCGGCCAGGACCGCGCCGCGCCAGTCAAGGCGCTCGACCTCGGGGTCGCGGCTCTCGCGCACCGCGGCCAGGGCCAGCCAGACCGTGGCGACCGCCAGCGGGATGTTGATCAGGAAGATGGCGCGCCACGAGACATGGTCGACCAGCCAGCCGCCCAGCACCGGCCCGATCGCCGTGGTCACCGCGCCGAACCCGGCCCAGGCCCCGATCGCCCCGCCGCGCTCCTGGTCGTCGAAGGTGGAGCCCAGGATCGCCAGGCTGGCCGGGACCAGCAGGGCCGCGGCGATCCCCTGGACGGCGCGGGCGGCGATCAGCCAGCCGGCGTCCGGAGCCAGGGCGCAGCCCAGCGAGGCGGCGGCGAACAGGCCGACCCCGATCACGAACACCCGCCGCCGACCGTAGCGGTCGCCGGCCGAGCCGCCGATCAGCACCAGGGCGCCCAGCAGCAGGAGGTAGGCGTTGACGATCCACTGCACCTGGGCGGGGTCGGCCTTCAGCGCCGCGCGCATGGCCGGCAGGGCGACATTGACCACCGAGCCGTCGATGAAGGCCATGCTCGAGCCCAGCACCGTGGCCGCCAGGGCCAGGCGCTTGCGCGGCGCGGAGGCTTCGGGGCGGGCGGCGCGGATCACGCCTTCGTCACAGGGGGGATGATGCGGGCCGGCCATGGCCGCGAGCATGGCCCAGGCGCGCGCCCGGCGCCATGCCCCGTCCGACGGCGTCGTCAGGCCCGCGCCAGCCGGCCGGCCAGGGCCTCTTCCTGGCGGGTCAGCTTCGAGCGGCCCTTGTTGCGCGCCAGCGGCGCGGCCTGGCCGGTCAGCAGATAGGCCATCCCCCGGCCCTTCGTCGGATGGACCCACAGGCCCGAGGTCAGGCCGTAGGCGTCGCCGGCGTGGCCGATCCAGCCCTCGCAGCCGTCGAAAGGATCGTCGCTTCCCGCCGTCCCGGTCAGGGTCTGGACGCCGAGGCCGTAGGCGCGGATCAGGCCGCCATAGCCTTCGCCGTTCGGGCGGGCCGGATCGAAGCGCCAGGTCGGCGTGGTCATGGCGGCGAAGGTCTCGGGCCTGAGGATCGGGGCGCCCCGCCGGGCCAGCAGCCGTCCGATCGCCGCCAGGTCGACGACCGAGGCCCGCAGGCCGCCCTGCGGTCCGAAGACGAAGCCGTTCTCGCCGGGCTGGTAGCTGTCCAGCGCGCGCCCGGCCGCCTCGGGCGCCACGCGGACGGCGAGCTCGGGGGCGGGCGGGAGGGTCTGGTCGAGCTGGGCGACCCAGGGGCCGGCCGCATCCCAGGGACCGTCGTCGGACGGGGCCTTGCGGTAGAGCACCGCGCGCCGGTCGCGGACCGCCTGGGCGACGCCGCTCCAGTTGAAGCCGGCCTGGACGCCCAGCGGCTCCAGCACCCGCGCGGTCATGAAACGGTCGAAGCGCTGGCCCGACAGCCGCTCTATCAGCTGGGCGACCACGGCGAAGTTGACGTCGGCATAGGCGAACCAGTCGCCCGGGGCCTCGCCGGCCGGCCCGAACCAGGCCCCGTCGCCCCACTGGGCGCCGCCGGGCGTCAGGGCCGCGCTCAGCGGGCGGCCGAAGGCGACGGGATAGCTGGGGCCGTTGCGCAGGCCGCTGGTGTGCGACATCAGCCGGCGCGGGGTGATCGTCGCCTTGGGGAAGCGCGGATGGCGCAGGGACCAGCCGAGGATGTCGGAAACGTCGTCGTCCAGCCCGACCTTGCCGGCCTCGACCAGGGTCATGAAGCCCAGGGCCGTGACCAGCTTGGAGATCGAGGCGATGCGGGCCGGGGAGTCCGCCGTCATCGAGCGACCGGTCGCGACGTCGGCCAGGCCGCGCGCCACGGTCGTCGCGCCGGGCCTGGACGCGTCCCTGAACGCCGCGCCCGCCAGGCCCGGAACGGCGGCGCCCGGATCGCCGGCCCCGGCCAGCAGGTCGTCCAGCGGGTCGCGCGCCGCGCCGGTCAGGGCGCCGGTGAGGACCAGGCCGCCGCCGGCGGCGAGCAGGGAACGTCGGGTGGGCATGCGGCGGACTCTCCTGGAGCCCGGCAGCCTAGCCGACTTCCCGGCCCCGTCATCCCCGGCCCGCCGATTCAGGCCGCCACCGCTCGCGTCCGCTTCCACGCCCCGTAGGCGAACACCGCCACGCCCGCCCAGATGAAGCCGAACGACAGGGCCCGCAGCGGGGTGAAGGCCTCGCCCAGCGCCACGCCGATCAGGAACTGGAGGGTCGGGGCGATGAACTGCAGGAAGCCCATGGCGCTGAGCGGCATGCGGCGGGCCGACCAGGCGAACAGGGCCAGGGGCACGACGGTGGCCGGACCGGCCAGGGCCAGCAGGGTGGTTACGCCCGCGCCCGTGGCGAAGTGGCCGGCGCCCGTCGCCTGCAGGTGCAGGACGTAGATCAGACCCGGGATCGCCAGGTAGGCGCACTCGATGAACAGGCCGGTCTGGGCGTCGGCCTTCACCTGCTTGCGCAGGATGCCGTAGACGCAGAAGCTCAGGGCCACGCCCAGCGAGATGATCGGCAGGTGGCCCAGGGCCGCCGTCTGGATCGCCACCCCGATCACCGCCAGGCCGATGGCGATCGCCCCCTCGCGGCTGATCCGCTCGCGGAACAGCACGGCGCCGGCCGCCATGTTCATCAGCGGGTTGATGTAATAGCCCAGGCTGGCCTCGATCACGTGGCCGGCGGTGACCGCGAACACGTAGATCGACCAGTTGATGAAGATCGCCGCCGTGCTCAGGGCCAGGATCCCCAGGGTGCGGGGCTGGCGCAGCACGGCCGCCACCTGGCCGCCCTGGCGGGCCAGCAGCACGGCGAGGAAGGCCCAGGGCGCGGCCCACAGGGTGCGGTGCGCGACCATCTCCCACGGGCCCACGCCCAGGTTCGACAGCAGGTGGAAATAGAGCGGAAGGAAGCCCCACAGGAGGTAGCAGCCCACCCCGGCGATCAACGCCGTCCGGGCCTCGTCCTGGTTCGTGGCTGGGCTCTTGGTCAGGTCCGCCGACATCGCTTCGTGTCCCCTCGAATCGTAGATCGCAAATGAAAAGGGCTCCCGGGACCTGATGTCCCGGGAGCCCCTGAAATCGTCCACCCGCTTGTTGCGGACGGCGGCTTAGGCCGGGAGTTTCTGCTTGATCAGGCCCTTTTCGTGCAGCAGCTGGGCGATCTGCACGGCGTTCAGGGCCGCCCCCTTGCGGAGGTTGTCGGCCACGCACCAGAGCGCGATGCCGTTCTCGACCGTCGGGTCGGTGCGGATGCGCGAGACATAGACCGGGAACTCGCCGGCCGCTTCCTTGGGCGTCATGTAGCCGCCGTCCTCGCGCTTATCGACCACCTGGACGCCGTCGGCGTCGCGCAGGATCTCGCGGACGTCGTCCTCGTCCAGCGGGGTCTCGAACTCGATGTTCACCGACTCGGCGTGGCCCACCATGACCGGCACGCGCACGGCGGTGGCGGTCAGCTTGATCGACGGATCCAGGATCTTCTTGGTCTCCATCATCATCTTCCACTCTTCCTTGGTGAAGCCGTCTTCCATGAAGACGTCGATGTGGGGGATGACGTTGAAGGCGATCTGCTTGGTGAACTTCTTGGGCGGCGGCGCGCCGAGGACGTAGACGCCCTTGGTCTGCTCCCACAGCTCGTCCATGCCTTCCTTGCCCGCGCCCGAGACCGACTGGTAGGTCGAGACGACCACCCGCTTGATCTTGGCTTCGGCGTGCAGGGGAGCCAGCACCACCACCAACTGCGCGGTCGAGCAGTTGGGGTTGGCGATGATGTTCTTGGGCAGGCTGTTGACGGCGTCCGGGTTCACTTCCGGCACCACCAGCGGCACGTCCGGATCCATCCGGAAGTGGCTGGAATTGTCGATGACGATGGCGCCGGCCGCGCCGATCTTCTCGCCCCAGGCCTTCGAGATCGCCCCGCCCGCGCTCATCAGCACGATGTCGACGGTCGAGAAGTCGAAGGTCTCCAGGTCCTCGCAGCGGATGATCTGGCTGCCGAACGAGACTTCCACGCCGATGGATTTGCGGCTCGCGATCGCATGCATCTTGTCCACGGGGAATTTCACTTCCTCGAGGATGTTGAACATCTCACGGCCCACATTGCCCGTGGCGCCGACCACGGCGACCCGGTAACCCATCGCAGCCTCCAATTTCAAACTTGATCCCGCCGTCGGCGGCGGGAGCGGACCCGTTACGCCCGGGAAGGCGCATAAGCAAGGACAGGCTTTCTAATGCGACGCTTAGCGCGGCACGTTCGGGGAAGATTTCACCCGGCGTGGACGGGTTCTGCACGCCCTATTTCCGCTCGGCCTTCACGAAGTCCACGAACGCCCGCAGCGGCGCGGGCATGTGGCGGCGGCTGGGATAGTAGAGATAGGGCCCGCTGAACGGCGGCAGCCAGTCGTCGAGCACGGTCTCCAGCCGTCCGGCGGCGATGGCGTGGGCGACGAAGCCCTCGAAGGTGGCCAGCAGGCCCACGCCCGCCTCGCAGGCGGCCAGTTCCAGCTCGCCGCTGTTGGTGACCAGCGGGCCCTCGGGCTGGACGCGGATGACCTCGCCGTCCTTCTCGAACTCCCAGGCGTAGCTGGCTCCGCTGGGGAAGCGGTGGCGGATGCAGGGGTGGTTGAGCACCTCGCGCGGATGGCTCGGCCGGCCGCGCGCGGCGAAATAGGCCGGCGAGCCGACCACGACGAACCGCTGCGGCCCGGCCAGGGGCACGGCGATCATGTCCTTCTCCAGCCGCTCGTCGTAGCGGACGCCGGCGTCGTAGCCGGCCGCCAGCACGTCGACGAAGGCGTCCTCGGCGGTGATCTCCAGCCGCACCCCGGGATGGGCCGCCAGGAAGCGCGGGATCAGGTCGGGGAAGACGATCCGCGACACCGCGCCCGGCACGTTCAGCTTCAGCACGCCGGTCGGGCTGTCGCGGAAGGCGTTGACCTCGTCCAGGGCCAGGGAGACGTCGGCCAGGGCGGGGGTCAGCCGGGCCAGCAGCCGCTCGCCCGCCTCGGTGGGGGTGACGCTGCGGGTGGTGCGGTTCAGGAGGCGCACGCCCAGGTCCGCCTCCAGCCGCCGCAGGGCCTCCGACAGCGACGAGGCCGAGACCCCGCGCTGGGCGGCCGCGCCCCGGAAGCCGCGGGCCCGGGCCACGGCGGTGAAGGCGTCGAGATCGGCGAGGTCGGGCTTGGCCATTGTACGATTTTCCGAACGGCTCGTGCGGTGATGAACGGATTATCGCACGCGAGGCGGCGGCGCATAGTCCCCGCCATCGAACACGCCCCCTTCGGAGACTTCCCCATGCAAACGCGTCAACTCGGCAAGACCGGTCCCGTCGTCTCGACCCTGGGCCTGGGGGCCATGGGCATGTCGGGCATGTACGGCCCGTCCGACCGCGCCGAGAGCCTGGCCACCCTGGACGCCGCCCTGGAGGCCGGGATCACCCTGATCGACACCGGCGACTTCTACGGCATGGGCCACAACGAGATGCTGATCGGCGAGGCGCTGAAGGGCGGCAAGCGCGACAAGGCGATCCTCAGCGTCAAGTTCGGCGCCCAGCGCGACCCCGGGGCCGGCTGGATCGGTTTCGACGGCCGCCCGGCGGCGGTGAAGACCTCGTTGGCCTATACGCTGCAGCGCCTGGGCGTCGACCACATCGACATCTACCGCCCCGCGCGCCTGGACCCGAACGTGCCGATCGAGGACACGGTCGGGGCCATCGCCGAGATGGTCCAGGCGGGCTTCGTGCGTCACATCGGCCTGTCGGAGGTGGGCGTCGAGACCATCCGCAAGGCCCACGCCGTCCACCCCATCGTCGACCTGCAGATCGAGTACGCCCTGATCACCCGAGGCGTGGAGGACAAGATCCTGCCGGTCCTGCGCGAGCTAGGCATCGGCATGACCGCCTACGGCGTGCTGTCGCGCGGCCTGATCAGCGGCCACTGGGACAAGGATCAGGGCAAGGCCCGGGGCGACTTCCGCGCCTATTCCCCGCGCTTCCAGGGCGACAATGTCGACAAGAACCTGGCCCTGGTGGAGGCCCTGCGCGCCATCGCGGCGGCCAAGGGCGTCAGCGTCGCCCAGATCGCCATCGCTTGGGTGGCGGCGCAAGGCGACGACATCGTGCCACTGGTCGGGGCCCGCACCCGCGCGCGTCTCGCCGAGTCGCTAGGCGCGCTGGATGTCGCCCTGTCGGCCGACGACCTGGCCGCCATCGAGCGGGCGGTGCCCCGCGACGCCGCGGCGGGCACGCGCTACGCCGAAGCCCAGATGGCGCACCTGGACAGCGAGCGCTGACCGGGTCGCCTCCGTGGTCCTCGGGGCTCGATTTTCAAGGGTGGGCGGATGAAAATTTCGGCCTGTTCTCGGCCGCGAAGCTGGGTTTAGCTTCGCGGCCATGATCGAAGCTCTGCTGAAAAAGATGGTCAAGGTCGGCGACCTGACCATCCACCTTCCGAACGGTTCGACCACCAAGGCCGGCGACGGCTCGGGCCCGCCCGTGACGATGCGGGTCAACGCCCGCGGCCTGCGCCGCCTGGTGGCCAATCCCAGCCTGGGCCTGGGCGAGGCCTACATGGAAGGCGACCTGAAGATCGAGCAGGGGACCCTGTGGGACCTCTTGGAGATCGTCGGCAGGAGCGGCGGGCGCACGCCCAAGCGCGGCACGCCGGTCACCCGGGCCCGCAAGGCGATCAAGCGCACCGTGCAGTCGGTCAACGACCGCATCGCCTCGCGCCGCAACGTCGCCCACCACTACGACGTGGGCAACGAGCTCTATAAGCGCTTCCTCGACACCGACATGCAGTACAGCTGCGCCTATTTCGCGCGGCCCGACATGACGCTGGAGGAGGCCCAGGCCGCCAAGAAGGCCCATATCGGCGCCAAGCTGAACATCACCCCCGGCATGAAGGTGCTGGACATCGGCTCGGGCTGGGGCGGCATGTCCCTGACCCTGGCGGCCGACCACGGGGCCCGGATGACCGGCGTCACCCTGTCGACCGAGCAGCTGGCCCTGGCCAAGGAGCGGGCCGAGAAGGCGGGGCTGTCGGACCAGGTCGAGTTCCGCCTGACCGACTATCGCGACCTCAATGAGACCTTCGACCGCATCGTCTCGGTGGGCATGCTGGAGCACGTCGGCGCGCCCAACTTCCAGACCTATTTCGAGACCGTGAAACGCCTGCTGGCCGACGACGGCAGCGCGGTGATCCACGCCATCGGCCGCATGTCCGGTCCCGGCGCGACCAACGCCTTCACGGCCAAGTACATCTTCCCCGGCGGCTACATCCCGGGCCTGTCGGAGATCGTCAAAGCCGTCGAGGCGGCGGGCCTGTGGATCACCGACATCGAGATCCTGCGCCTGCACTACGCCGAGACCTGCAAGCACTGGCGGATGCGCTTCCTGGCCGATCCGGACATCCCCGCCATGTTCGACGAGCGGTTCCGGCGGATGTGGGAATTCTACCTGTGCGGGGCCGAGCTGGGCTTCCGCTACGGCGGCCACATGGTCTTCCAGATCCAGGTGGCCAAGAAGGTCGGCGCCCTGCCGATCACCCGCGACTACATGTTCGAGGGCGAGCGGCGCTAGCGGCGCCGCAAATGCGCCTGATTGCGAGGCGCTGATGACCTTCAGTTGAGTGGCGTTCTCCCTGGGTGTGACACGGAGAGTCCCGATGATCCGGCTCGGCCTGCTGCTGGCGGCCTTCATGACCCTGCTGGCGGCACCGCCGGCCCTGGCCCAGAGCCAGGTGCGCGACTTCGTCGTCGCGTCCAAGGCCTTCGACGGCAACAAGATCGGCGTCAGTCCGCAGCGGCGGGTGCGGGTCTATCTGCCCGACGGCTACGACGCCTCGGGCCGGCGCTATCCGGTCGTCTACTACCTGCACAACCTGTTCGAGGACGAGCGCGCGGCCTTCGACCGGGACGGCTTCGCCGCCCTGCTCGACAAGGCGATCGCCGCCAGGGCGATCCCGCCGGTGATCGTGGTCGCCGCCGACTTCAGCACCTCGCTGGGCAGCTCGATCTACACCAGCTCGCCGGTGACCGGCCGCTGGGACGACTTCATGGTCCGTGACCTTGTTCCGTGGACGGACAAGCAGTTCAGGACCCTGGCGACCCGGGACTCGCGCGGCCTGGCCGGCGACCGCATGGGCGGCTACGGCGCGATCGCCTTCGGCATGCGCCACGCCGACGTGTTCGGTTCGGTTTACGCCCTCCACCCGGTGGGCACGGGCCTGGGCCTGCAGACCATGTCCTCGCGGCCCAACTGGGACCTGATCCAGAACGCCAAGTCGCTGGACGATCTGAAGGCCGACGGCTTCTCGCAGCTGTTCGTGGCGATCTACCAGGCCCACCTGCCCAATCCCGACAAGCCGCCGCTCTATGCCGACCTGCCGGCGCGCAAGGGTCCGGACGGGCGCATCGCGGTCGACATGGCCCTGACCGCCAAGCTTCAAAACAGCTTCCTGCTGGGCCAGAACCTGTCGCGCTACGCCGACAACCTGAAGACCCTGCGCGGCTTCAAGTTCGACTGGGGCCGCAACGACCCCAATCCCGACCACGTGGTTTCCAACCAGGCTTTCTCGCGGGCCCTGGTCGAGTTCGGCGTGCCGCACGAGGCCGAGGAGTATGTGGGCGGCTGGGGCGATCGCACCTGGGGCCCGACGGGGCGGGTCTATACCGACATGCTGCCGTTCTTCGCCCAAAACCTCGTGTACGAATGAAGCTGGCCTACCAGTAGTCCTTCATGATCTCCCGCGCCCAATCGGGCTCGCGGTGCTCGCCGCGCGGGGCGAAGCCGGCCATCACCGGCTTGAGGTCCAGGACCGGCGTGCCGTCGATGGCGTCCAGGCCCCGCACCTCCAGCGACAGGCCGTCCACCGAAACGATGTCGCAGACCGTCACCCCGATGCGGTTGGGCCGGTTCTTGCCGCGCTGGGCGAAGATGCCGACCTTGGGCCAGGCGGTGTTGCCGCGCGGATGGCGGGCGCCGGTGACGATCTGGTCGTCGGTCACGCGGTCGAACACATAGACCACCTCGACGTGACTGAAGGCGTCCAGCCCGGCCAGGGCCTCGGCGTCGAAGCGGGCCGGGTCCAGGTCGATGCGCGCCCGGCTCTGGCCCCAGTCGTCGTCCTCGGGAACGTCGCGACCGCCGCGGACCACGCCGATCGGCGTCATGGTGATGGACATGGCTTCCTCCGCCTTCGGCCCAGCTTCGGCGGCGAATCCCGCGAAGGCAAGTTGATGTCGCGGGCCCGGCGAGGCTAGTTTGCCGCCGTTTTCCAGACCCCCCCAAAGACTTCGAGGGACTCCATGGGCCAGTTTCGCGCGGCCGACCTTCTTCGCCGCAAGCCCGTGGGCCGGGTCATCGCCGAAGGCGGCGAGCATCTGCCCGAGGAGAGCCTGGACCGCTCGATCGGCCTGTTCCAGCTGACCATGCTCGGCGTCGGGGCCACCATCGGCACCGGCATCTTCGTGGCCCTGACCACGGCCGTGCCGGCCGCCGGTCCCGCCGTGATCGTCTCGTTCGTGATCGCCGGGATCACCGCGGCCCTGACGGCCCTGTGCTACGCCGAACTGGCCTCGACCATCCCCGTGTCGGGTTCGTCCTACAGCTACGCCTACGCCACCCTGGGCGAGTTCACCGCCTTTCTCGTCGGGGCGTGCCTGCTGCTGGAGTACGCCGTCTCGGCCTCGGCCATCGCCGTGGGCTGGGGGCAGTACCTGAACGAGATGTTCTCCGACCTGATCGGCTGGCGCATGCCCGACGCCATCGCCAAGGCCCCGGGCGCGGGCGGGGTGTTCAACCTGCCGGCCGTGGTCCTGGTCGGCGCCTGCCTGGTCCTGCTGCTGCGCGGCGTGAAGGAGTCGGTGACCGTCAACGCGATCCTGGTGGTGCTGAAGCTGCTGGTGCTGCTGTTCTTCGTGGTCATCGCCTTCAGCGGCTTCCACGCCGGCAACCTGACGCCGTTCGCCCCGATGGGCGTGGCCGGGATCGGGGCGGCGGCCTCGTCGATCTTCTTCTCCTATATCGGCATCGACGCGGTCTCGACCGCCGGCGACGAGGTCAAGGACCCGCGCCGCACCCTGCCGCTGGGCATCATCCTGTCGCTGCTGATCGTCACCGGCGTCTACATCCTGGTGGCCCTGGCCGCCGTCGGGGCCCAGCCTTGGACCGCGTTCGCGGGGCAGGAAGCCGGGCTGGCGGTGATCCTGCGCAACCTGACCGGCCAGGCCTGGACCTCGCTGATCCTCTGCGTGGGGGCCATCGTCTCGATCTTCTCGATCACCCTGGTGGTCATGTACGGCCAGACCCGCATCCTCTACGCCATGAGCCGCGACGGCCTGCTGCCATCCGTGTTCCAGCGGGTGAACCGCAAGACCCAGAGCCCCGACCTCAACACCTGGATCGTCGCGGCCTTCATCGCCCTGCTGGCCGCGTTCGTGCCGCTGGACACCCTGGTGAACCTGACCAGCATGGGCACCCTGATCGCCTTCGCCATCGTCTCGCTGGGGGTGATCATCCTGCGCCGCACCCAGCCGAACCTGCCGCGCGGCTATCGCGTGCCGTTCTATCCGCTCGTGCCGGTCGCCAGCGTCGCCTTCTGCGCCTACCTGATCGTCGGCCTGCCGCTGGACACCTGGCTGCTGTTCGCCGCCTGGGCCGCGGCGGCGTGCGTCGTCTATTTCGGCTATTCGGTGCGCAAGTCGAAGCTGGCGGGATAATTCCAAAATCCGATCATCCCCGCTTTCGCGAGGATAGTCGGATGTGGGCGGCTCACTCCACCGTCACCGACTTCGCCAGGTTCCGCGGCTGATCCACATCCGCCCCCTTCACCACGGCCACGTGGTAGGCCAGAAGCTGGATCGGGGCCGACATCACCAGGGTCGAGACCAGCGGGTCGCTGGCCGGGGCGGTGACGACGACGCGGGCGCCGGCCGGGGCGTGCTTGGCGCCCTCGGGGTCGGTGATGAACACCACCTGGCCGCCGCGCGCCATGACCTCGCTCATGTTCGAGGCCGACTTCTCGAAATAGCTGTCGAAGGGGGCCAGGATGATGATCGGGGTCTTGTCGTCGACCAGGGCGATCGGGCCGTGCTTCAGCTCGCCGGCGGCGTAGCCCTCGGCGTGGATGTAGCTGATCTCCTTCAGCTTCAGCGCGCCTTCCAGGGCCAGGGCCGACATCGGACCGCGGCCCAGGAACAGCACGTCGCGGGCCTTGGCGATGTCGACGGCGATCTCCTTGAGGGCATCCTCCAGGCCGATGGCCTCGGCGATCAGGCGCGGGGCCTCCAGCATCAGCCGGACCATCCGCTGCTCCTCGGCCGCGTCGATCGTCCCGCGCGCCGTGGCGGCGGCGACGGCCAGGGCGATCATCACGCTGACCTGGGCGGTGAAGGCCTTGGTCGAGGCCACGCCGATCTCGGGGCCGCAGTGGATCGGCCAGACCACGTCGACCTCGCGGGCCATGGTCGATTCCTGGGCGTTGACCACCACGGCGCTCTTCATGCCCTTGGCCTTGCAGTAGCGCAGGGCCGCCAGGGTGTCGGCGGTCTCGCCCGACTGCGACATGGCGATGACCAGCGAGCCCGGGCGCAGGGCCGGCTGGCGGTAGCGGAATTCCGAGGCGATCTCGACGTCGACCGGCAGGTCGGCCAGCTGCTCGATCAGGTACTTGCCGATCACCCCGGCGATGTAGGACGTGCCGCAGGCGACGATCTGGATGCGCTCCAGCGCCTTGAAATCGATGTCGCCGGGCATGGCCGCGCGGGCCGTCAGGGCGTCGACATAGGCCGAGATCGTGCGCTGGCAGCCCTCCGGCTGGTCATGGATCTCCTTTTCCATGAAGTGCCGATAGTTGCCCTTCTCCATCATCACGGCCGAGGCGGGGACGACCTTCACGGGGCGGGTCGCCGGCGCGCCCGAGGCGTCGAAGATGCGGGCGCTGTCGTGGTCGATGGCCACGTAGTCGCCTTCCTCCAGATAGATCACCCGGTTGGTGAAGGGGCCCACGGCCAGGGCGTCCGAGCCCAGGAACATCTCGCCCTGGCCCTCGCCCACCACCAGCGGGCTGCCGCGACGCGCGCCCAGGATCAGGTCGTCGGCGCCCTCGATCAGCACGGCCAGGGCGTAGGCGCCGGTCAGGCGGTCCAGCGTGGCCTTGAAGGCGTCCAGCGGGGCCAGGCCCGTGGCCAGCTCGGCGTCGATCAGCTGGGCGATGACCTCGGTGTCGGTGTCGCTCTCGAACGTGCGGCCGGTGGCGGCCAGCTCGGCCTTCAGCTCGGCGAAGTTCTCGATGATGCCGTTGTGCACCAGGGTGACGCGGCCGGCGGTGTGGGGGTGGGCGTTCTTGACATTGGGCGCGCCGTGGGTGGCCCAGCGGACGTGGCCGATGCCGTTCTGGGCGACCAGCGGCTGCTCGGCCAGCACCGCTTCCAGGTTCTTGATCTTGCCCTGGGCCCGGCGGCGCTCGACCTTCCCCTTCACGACCGCCGCGACGCCGGCTGAGTCATAGCCGCGGTACTCGAGCCGCTTGAGGCTGTCGACCAGGCGTTCCGTGACGGGGGCTTTGCCGACGATGCCGATGATGCCGCACATGGGCCATGATCCTTTGTAGAACGCAGCGGTGAGGACTATTGCTACCGTCGCGGGATATTTCGAGCGCCGCCTTTAGCATTCGCTTATCGGCGGCCCTCATAAATCTGCATTTCGGATCGTTTCGCGGCCCGATCGAGACCGGATCAAGACAAAGTCGAGAACATGAGCAAGCGCGCGTATTTCGGGACCGACGGCATCCGCGGTCAGGCCAACAAGCACCCGATGACCGCCGAGGTCGCCCTGCGCGTCGGCCTGGCGGCGGGCAAGCTGTTCCGATCCCAGGACGACCGCCGCCACCTGGTGGTGATCGGCAAGGACACCCGCCTGTCGGGCTACATGATCGAGCCCGCCCTGGTGGCCGGCTTCGCCAGCGTCGGCATGGACGTGCGGCTGTTCGGCCCGCTGCCCACCCCGGCCGTCGCCATGATGACCCGCTCGATGCGCGCCGACCTGGGCGTGATGATCAGCGCCTCGCACAACGACTTCGCCGACAACGGCATCAAGCTGTTCGGTCCGGACGGCTACAAGCTGTCGGACGAGCAGGAGCTGAAGATCGAGGCCCTGATGGACGAGGGCCTGCAGGAAGGCCTGGCCTCGCCGCGCGACCTGGGCCGGGTCAAGCGCGTCGACGACGCCCAGGCCCGCTACATCGAGATCGTCAAGGCGACCTTCCCGCGTCACCTGAGCCTGGCGGGCCTGCGCATCGTCATCGATTGCGCCCACGGCGCGGCCTACAAGGTCGCGCCCGAGGCCCTCTACGAACTCGGCGCCGAGGTGTTCCCGGTCGGCGTCGCGCCCAACGGCACGAACATCAACGCCGAGTGCGGTTCGACCCATCCCGAGACCATGGCCCGGCTGGTGCGCGAGTACCGCGCCGACATCGGCATCGCCCTGGACGGCGACGCCGACCGGCTGGTGATCTGCGACGAGAAGGGCGTGGTGGTCGACGGCGACCAGATCATGGCGATCATCGCCCTGGCCCTGGCCAAGGCCGACAAGCTGAAGGCCGGCGGGGTGGTGGCCACCGTCATGTCCAACCTCGGCCTCGAGCGCCTGATGGCCGACAACGGGCTGAAGCTGGAGCGCACCAGCGTCGGCGACCGCTACGTGATGGCCCGCATGCGCGAGGGCGGCTTCAACATCGGCGGCGAGCAGTCGGGCCACGTGATCCTGTCGGACTTCTCGACCACGGGCGACGGCCTGATCGCGGCCCTGCAGGTGCTGGCGGTGCTGATCGAGAGCGGCAAGCCGATGAGCGCCCTGGGCCGCCAGTTCGAGCCGGTGCCGCAGCTGCTGGAGAACGTCCGCTTCGCCGGCGGCAAGCCGCTGGAACACAAGAGCGTCAAGGAGGCCATCGCCGACGGTGAGAGCCAGCTGAACGGCTCGGGCCGCATCGTGGTCCGCCCGTCCGGCACCGAGCCCCTGATCCGCATCATGGCCGAGGGCGACGACCCGGCCCTGGTCAGGAAGGTGGTCAAGTCGATCGTCTCGGCGGTGAAGGCGGTCTAGGGCGCTCGCCCAATCAACACTAAAACCGTTGTCATCCCGGAAGCCTCGCAGAGGCTGTCCGGGACCCAGGGGGCTGGGCTGAGGCTTTGCGGTTCACCTGGGTCCCGGACAAGCGCTGCGCGCTTTCCGGGATGACAACATTTGGAGACAGCGCAACGCCCCGAGGGGGACTCCTCGGGGCGCGCGCGGGGCCTGAGCTGGGAGGCTGGCGTCAGGCCGCCGCTTTCCAGTTCGGCTCCAGCACCACGTGCGGCGGGCAGGGGGCGATCTCGCCCTGCGGCAGGCCGCGGAGTTCGTTGGCGAAGCCGTGGTTGACGTCGCGGTGGTGGGCCTCGTCGGCGCGGACCACCTCGACCACGTCCCGCAGGGTGGAGCCGGCGGGCAGGTTCCAGTAGTCCAGCGCGATCTGCGGCGCCGGCACGTTGGCGCTGCGCCCCTCGTCGATCTCGGCCAGGTAGTGGGTGTAGCTGATCACCGCCTCTTCCTCGAAATAGCCGACCACGCGGTGGGCGGTCTTGGAGCTGACCAGGTAGAGGCCGAAGAAGAACAGGTAGAACACCCACTGGGCGGCCACGACGACGAAGCGTTCGAACAGGGTGGGCTTGGCGACCTCGATGAAGGTCATCAGGTGCATCCGCTCGTTCTCGGCCTCGTCCATCAGGGTCTTGATCCAACCCTTGTCGCCTTCCATGCGGCGCAGGCACTTCAGGTGGGTCAGCGTCGCGCCGACCATGCCGGGCACCGCCGCCACGGTTTCCAGGACCACGGCCCGGTGGCCGTAGCGCTTGGCGAAGAAGGTGTCGGCGCAGAAGCGCAGCAGCTTGACGAAGCCATGGGCGACGCGGTCCGAAACGCCGGCGGGCTTGTGGTGGACGGTCAGGTCGATGGCTGGGCTGGTCATGATGGTTCCCCGAAAGGGCCGGTCCGCTTCGGGCCGGTCATGACGCCTTGGTACGCCCGGCCGAGGACAGGCGAAATTCGGGGCCGCCCCCTAACGGACGCCCCCTAAGGGGGGCTACGTAACGCCGTTTGGCGCGCCCATTGCACGGGGCGGCGCGCAAAAAGACCCCCCACGCCTCGCTGCGCGGGGGGAGGAGAGGCCCCTAGTCGCCGTCCACGCCCTCGACCACGGCGCGCAGGTAGTCGACGTGACGGCGGAAAGCCTTGCGGCCGGTCTGGGTCAGGGCCGCGCGGGTGCGGGGCCGCTTGCCGACGAAGTCCTTGGTGATCTCGACATAGCCGGCCTTCTCCAGGGTGGTCAGGTGGCTGCCCAGATTGCCGTCGGTCGCCTGGGTGGCGGCCTTGAGGCGCGAGAACTCCACCGGCTCGGCGTCGCGCTCGGCGTGCAGCGCGGCCATGATCTTCAGCCGCAGGGGCTGGTGGATAAGCTCGTCCAACTCGGCCACGCTCACGCTCCCCGCATCCACAGGCCCGAGACGAACAGCGACCCGCCGCCGGCCGCGGCCATCCAGAAGGTCAGCCAGGGCTGGAAGAAGAAGAAGCCGACCAGGCTGGCCGCGAACAGCGCCGCGCCGATCCACAGGTAGCGGGGGGCGAAGGCGATGCCGATCCCGGCATAGACCAGGCCGGTGACCAGGCCCGGATAGGCGATGGCGGCGTCGGTCGACTCGGGGCGGAACAGGGCGAAGGTGCCGGCGAAGAAGACCAGGATCACCAGGACGCCGGCCGCGATCTTCCAGCCCTGGCCGGGCGCCGCCGTCCCCTTGCCGCGCCGGGCCAGCAGCATGGTCGAGCCCACGCCGATCACGTCCAGGACCAGCCACAGCACGCCCCAGCGCTCGGGCGCCAGCAGGCCCATGGCGGTGTAGCCGGCCGCCCAGACGACGCCCCACACCATCAGGATCGGGGCCGCGTGATGATAGCCCTTCATCAGCCGGCTGCGGCCGGCAGCGGTCTCGATGTCGGTCAGGGCCGACGCCGCCTCGGATTTGGAAATGCCCATCGCACCCTCCGTTGAACTTCGCGCCCAGAGCGCTCTGTGATGCAGAGTTATCATGTCCAAATGCTCTGTCAAGCAGAGTCCTCTATGATCTATTCGCGATGCGCCGCGATCGGTCTCGCGACGGGGGAACCGAAGCCTCGCTGAACATGTTCGGTCCAGTACACGACAGTTCGGTTTCGGAGCATGGCGATGGCGTCCCTGGCATCTTCTCGAAAGGGCGCGGGCGCCTGGGTCGCCGTGGTCCTGGGCGTCGTCCTGGCCCTGATCGGCCTGGTCCTGGCGATCGGCGGCGCCTGGCTGGCCGTGCTGGGCGGTTCTCCCTACTACGTGCTGGCCGGCCTGGGCCTGCTGGTGTCGGGCGTCCTGTTGATCCAGAGGCGCGCCCTGGGGGCCTGGATCTATGTCGGCGTGTTCGTCGCCACGGTGCTGTGGGCGCTGTGGGAGGTGGGGCTGAACGGCTGGGCCCTGGTCCCGCGCGTGATCGCCCCGACCGTGCTGCTGGTCCTGGTGCTGGCCGTCCTGCCGACCGTCGATCCGGGGCCGGAGGGCCGCAAGAAATCGCTGATCGGCTTCGCGGGCCTGGCGGTCTTCCTGATCGTGGGCGGCGTGGTGGTGGCCGGCGCCAACAAGGCCAAGGTCGACGGGCCGCTGCCCGCCATCGCGGCCATGACCGACAACGATCCCTCCCTGATGCGGGTGGGCGCCGACTGGCCGGCCTATGGCGGCACCTACGCCGGCCAGCGCTATTCGCCCCTGAACCAGCTGAACCCGGACAACGTCCGCAACCTGGCCCGGGTCTGGATGATCCGCACCGGCGACATGCCCAGCGCGGCGGCGCAAGGGAAGTACGGCGCCGAGAACACCCCGCTGAAGGTGGGGAACATGCTCTATGTCTGCACGCCCAAGAACATCATGATCGCCATCGACCCGGCCACCGGCCAGACCCGCTGGCGCTACGACCCCAAGGTGCCGGACGAGGCCATCCCTTACACCGCCGCCTGCCGGGGCGTGTCGTACTACGCCGTGCCCGGCGCCGATCCGGCCAAGGCCTGCTCCACCCGGATCATCGAGGGCACGCTGGACGCCCGGCTGATCGCGGTGGACGCCCGGACCGGCGTCCCGTGCGCCGATTTCGGGACCAACGGCCAGGTCTCGACAAATGTCGGCATGGGCCCCTCGGCGGCCGGCATGCTGTCGATCACCTCGGCCCCGACCATCGTGCGCGGCGTGGTCGTCACCGGCCACCAGGTGCTGGACGGCCAGCGGCGCGACGCCCCGTCGGGCGTGATCCAGGGCTATGACGCGGTCACCGGCGCCCTGCGCTGGGCCTGGGACATGACCCGTCCCGACATCACGACCCTGCCGCCCGAGGGCCAGACCTACACCAAGGGCACGCCCAACATGTGGACCACGGCCACGGGCGACGAGGCCCTGGGCCTGGTCTACCTGCCGCTGGGCGTCAGCGCCGCCGACTACTGGAGCTCCAGTCGCTCGGCGCTGGAGAAGCAGTATTCGACCTCGCTGGTCGCCCTGGACGTGACTACCGGCAAGCCGCGCTGGAGCTTCCAGACCGTGCACAACGACGTCTGGGACTACGACCTGGGCTCGCAGGGGACTCTGGTCGACTTCCCCAGCGCCGGCGGCCCGGTCCCGGCCGTGGTGCTGCCCAGCAAGCGCGGCGACATCTTCGTGCTGGACCGCCGCACCGGCCGTCCGCTGACGGGCGTGGAGGAACGCGCCGTGCCGCAGGGCGGGCTCGAACCCGAGCAGCGTTCGGCCACCCAACCGTTCTCGCTGTACCACAGCCTGCGCAAGGCCGACCTGACCGAGAAGCAGATGTGGGGCATGTCGCCGATCGACCAGATGATCTGCCGCATCCAGTTCAAGCGGGCCAAGTACGACGGCTTCTTCACCCCGCCGGTCGCCGACCGCCGCTATGTCGAGTATCCCGGCTACAACGGCGGGTCGGACTGGGGCGGCGTGGCCGTCGATTCCAGCCGCGGCGTGATCGTCGCCAACTACAACGACATGCCCAACTACAACCGCCTGGTGCCGCGCGCCGTGGCCGACGCCAAGGGCTGGACCCCGCGCGGCGACGCCCGCGGCGGCTCGATGAAGAAGGGCGCGGAAGGCGCGGGCGATCCGCAGGTGGGCACGCCCTATGCCATCGACGTCAACGCCGGCTGGCGCCTGCCCCTGACCGGCCTGCTGTGCAAGGAGCCCCCATACGGCGGCATCCGCGCCATCGACCTGCGCACCGGCAAGACCCTGTGGGACCGCCCGTTCGGCTCGGCGCGCACCAACGGTCCGTTCGGCGTCCCCTCGCACCTGCCGCTGGACATCGGCACGCCCAACAACGGCGGGGCGGTGGTCACGGCCGGCGGGCTGGTGTTCGTGGCCGCCGCCACCGACAACCTGATCCGCGCCATCGACCTGAAGACCGGCAAGACCGTCTGGCAGGACAAGCTGCCGGCCGGCGGCCAGGCCACGCCCATGACCTACGACGTCGGCGGCAAGCAGTACGTGGTCATCATGACCGGCGGCCACCACTTCATGGAGACCCCGATCGGCGACCAGGTCATCGCCTATGCGCTGAAATAGCGGATTTGACAGGCCTCACCGTGGTCGCCTAGAAGCCGGCCACGGTGATGGATTTCCGCCGGGCGTCATGCCGAACCGCTCCTCAGGAAGGAGCCGATGATTCCTACCCGACCGCGGTACGCCGCGAGAAAGAGGAATCGTGTCTGAACTGCCTGCTTCTCCCCGTTTCGACCGCGCCGCCCTGAAGGCCTTCGCCGGCCTGCGCTGGCGTCATCTCAAGGCCGTGCTGGCCTGGGCCGCGATCCTCGCGCCGATGGCGGCGGCGGTCGGTTCGCTGTGCGCCCTGTTCCTGTGGAGCCTGGACCTGGCGACCCGGACGCGCCTGGTCCACCCCTGTCTACTGTTCGGCCTGCCGCTGGCGGGGCTTTTGGTGGGCCTGGCCTATCGCTGGAAGGGCGGGGCGGCCGAGGGCGGCAACAACCTGATCGTCGAGCAGATCCACCAGCCCGGCGGCGGCGTGCCGTTGCGCATGGCGCCGTTCGTCCTGGTCGCCACCGTGGTCACCCACCTGTTCGGCGGTTCGGCGGGACGCGAGGGCACGGCGGTCCAGATCGGCGGAAGCCTGGCCGGCGCCTTCGGGCGGCTGTTCCGGCTCGATGCGGCGGGCGTCCGCGTCCTGCTGATGGCCGGGATCGCGGCCGGCTTCGGCGCGGTGTTCGGCACGCCGGTGGCGGGAGCGGTCTTCGCGCTGGAAGTCCTGACCCTGGGCCAGGTCCGCTACGAGGCGCTGATCCCCTGCCTGTTCGCCGCCCTGGTCGGCGACTGGGCCTGCCGGGCCTGGGGCGTCCATCACGCGCCCTACGCCGTCCGCACGGTCGTCGCCGAGCTGGACCCGCTGCTGCTGGCCAAGGTCGCGGCGGCCGGCGTCGCCTTCGGCCTGACGGGTCTGCTGTTCGCCGAGGCCCAGCACCGGCTGGGCGCGCTGTTCAAGCGCCTGATCCCGTATGCCCCGCTGCGGCCGGTGGTCGGGGGCCTGATGGTCATCGCCCTGGTCTACGCCCTGGGCACGCGCGCCTATCTGGGCCTGGGCGTCTTCTCCAACAACCCGGCCGACCCGACCATCGCCGGCTTCTTCGAGGCGGGTCGGATCGACCACTGGAGCTGGCTGCTGAAGATCGTCTTCACGGTCGTGACCTTGAGCTCGGGTTTCAAGGGCGGGGAGGTGACGCCGCTGTTCTTCATCGGCGCGGCCCTGGGCAACGCGCTGTCGTGGGCGCTGGGCGCGCCGACCGACCTGTTCGCCGCCCTGGGCTTCGTGGCGGTGTTCGCCGGCGCGGCCAACACGCCCCTGGCCTGCACGATCATGGGGGTGGAGCTGTTCGGCGGCGGCCAGACCGCCTATCTCGCCGTGGCCTGCTTCACCGCCTACCTGTGCAGCGGCCATTCAGGCATCTACCTGGCCCAGCGGCTGGGCGTGGCCAAGGTGCGGGGCGGGGAGGTTCCGGCCGGCCGGCCGCTCCGCGAGGTCCGGGAACGGCGGTCGACCTAGGCGAAGACTTCCTCGATCTCGGCGGCCGGCCGATACGGCCGACCGAAGATCGACCAGTTCATCTTGCACCAATGGGGCAGGGTGCAGCTCAGGTAGAGGGCCGAGGGGATCAGGATGATGAAGACGCCCAGCATCGGATAATGGGCGCGCCAATCGTAGTGCGTCAGGTACCGTCCCAGGATCGACGTCCCGGCCATGCCGGCGACCAGCACGACGGGCCATCGGCTCAACCGGGTCAAGGCCAGGGCGTGATACGCCAGCCAGACGACCGGCATGAGCACGGTGAAGCTCACGACGGCTACGGCTCCGCTGCTGACAAGGCGCGCGATCGGCGCCAGCCCGATGAGCGACCAGATCGCGACGATGATCCAGATCGACAGCGGCGTGCGGTGCTCGCGCGTCTTCATCACCCGACCTTCGGCGGCTTCAGCCGGCGCTTGTTGACGTGGGTCTGCGGGGCCGGGGCCTCGATCTCCTCGGGGAACTCGCCCTTGAAGTAGAAGCGCTGCCACGCCTCCTTCATCGCCTCGGGCTCGCGCTTGAAGATGCGGGCGTTGAACTCGCCGCGCTTGGCGGCCCAGGCGTCGTACTGGCCGCGCAGGTCGGGGTTGGAGTTCATCGACCGGATCACCGGCTGCACCTGCTCCAGCGGCTTGTCCTGGATCATCATGAAGAAGCAGAACGGCTCGCCCTTCTCGAAGCGGATCGTGCCCGGGCGGGTGAAGATCCAGTTCATCGTGAAGGGGAAGGGCAGCCAGTCGGTCTCGACCAGCCCCGCCAGCGGCTGGACGCCGTCCTTGACGTGGTTGGGCGGGCCCATGGTCCAGATCGACCAGCCCGGCGGCGTGCGGAACAGGTAGCCGGTGTGGAAGGTGATGGTCCCGCGCGAGAAGTGCGACTTCACGAAGTCGTCGAAGCCCGGATGCGGGTGATCGGCGCGGAAGGTGATGCAGTTCTGGTGCGCCCCGCCGTCCCAGGTGGCCGTGAAGCCGACCGGGCACAGGATCTCCCAGCCTGTGGTGTTGGCCATGGTCAGGGGCAGGCAGCGATAGGGATGGCGGTCGGCGAAATGGTCCATCCAGGCCCGCTGGGGCCGTCCCGGCACGATCTCGGGCGGACGGGCCTCGGTGGGGTAGCACTCCAGTTCCATGCCGGTCTCTTCTTCCTGGGCCTAGCTTGAGTCTGGTCTAGCGGGCTCGGGCTCGGCTAGGAAGTCCCGTATGAAGACCCGCGCAGACCTGTTCGCCTTCCTGGACGCCCACGGCGTCGCCCATTCCACGCTCGACCACCCGCCGGTGTTCCGCGTCGAGGAGGGGTTGGAGATCAAGGCGGCCCTGCCCGGCGGCCACACCAAGAACCTGTTCCTCAAGGACGCCAAGGGCCAGCTGTGGCTGATCTCGGCCCTGGGCGAGACGGCGATCGACCTCAAGCGCCTGCACACGGTGATCGGCTCGGCCCGGCTGTCGTTCGGCAGCCCGGAACTGATGGTCGAGACCCTGGGCGTGACGCCCGGCTCGGTCACCGCCTTCGGCCTGATCAACGATACCGGGCATCGCGTGCGCTTCGTGCTGGACGCCGCCTTGGCCCGGGCCGATCCGGTCAACTTCCATCCGATGGCCAACGACGCCACAACGGCCGTTTCGCAGGACGGCTTCCGCCGGTTCCTGGCGGCCTTGGGGATCGAGCCGATGATCGTCGATTTCGCGGCGATGGCGGTGGTCGCCTAGGATTCAGCGCGGCGCGGCCCTGCGGATGCTCAGGCAAGGCTGGTCCGACCCGTAGCCGTCGCAGGCCGCCTCCGACACCTCGAGGCGCACCCGGCCGAGTTTGACGCTCGAGCACTGGTCCAGGCGGGTCTTGAGCTCGGCCAGGGGGATGTAGTGGGTCTCCTGGCTGTAGGCGGCGTAGAGCCCGTGCGCGGCCGCATCCATGGGCTTGGCCCCCATCGCCGCGCGCATGACGATCGTGTCGTCGCTCGGGAGCGGCCAAAAGAACAGCGCCGAACGATCATGAGGCGACGCCGAGGCGAACCTATTCAGCGCCTTGCAGAAGTTCGGGCGGTTCAGCGGCGATGGGGTCGTCTCCTGGGCGAACGCCGCTCCGGCGGCCAGGGTGAGTCCCATTCCCAAGATCGCCGCCCGTCGTTTCATCTCAGCCCCGCGAGGTTCGGTGGGACCTCACCACTTAAGCTTGCGGCGCTCAAGGCCGTTTCACGTGGCGCCGATTGCACCGCGCCATGCGAAGGACCATCTTGGCGGCTCGAGCGTTCCCCTACCCAAGTTACGAGAGACCTATGGCCTTGATCGGCGACACCCCTCCTCCCATCCAGGCCGGCGGCGCGCCAAAGAGCGCGCACATCAAGGACGGCACGGACGCCAGCTTCATGGCGGACGTGATCGAGGCGTCGAAGACCCAGCCGGTGATCGTCGACTTCTGGGCCACGTGGTGCGGCCCGTGCCGCCAGCTGACCCCGGCCCTGGAAAAGGCGGTCAACGCCGCCGGCGGGGCGGTCAAGCTGGTCAAGATCGACGTCGACAAGAACCCCGGCTATTCGGGCCAGCTGCGCGTGCAGTCGATCCCGACCGTCTACGCCTTCGTCAACGGTCAGCCGGTGGACGGCTTCCAGGGCGCCCTGCCCGAGAGCCAGGTCAAGTCGTTCGTCGACCGCCTGGCCGGCCCGCCCGCCGAGAGCGACGTCGACGCCCTGCTGGCCATGGCCAAGGAGTCGGTCGAGCTGGGCGACGTCGGCGGCGCGGCCCAGGCCTTCGCCCAGGTGCTGCAGATGGGCCCGGCCAACGTCAAGGCCATCGGCGGCCTGGCCAAATGCTACCTGACCGGCGGCGACCTGGAAGGCGCGGCGGAAGTCGCGGCCACCGCCCCGGCCGGCGCCAAGGACCCGGACCTGGAAAGCGTCCGCGCCGCCCTGGCGCTGGCGGAAGACGCCCCGTCCGAGACCGCGCCGTTCGAAAAGCGCCTGGCCGCCGACGCCGACGACCACGAGGCCCGCTTCGAGCTGGCCAAGGCCCTGGCCGGCGCCGGCCATCTTCAGGCCGCTTCGGACCATCTTCTGACCATCATCGAACGCGACCGTGCCTGGAACGACGAGGCGGCCCGCAAGCAGCTGCTGACCGTGTTCGAGGCCGCCGGCTACGCGTCCGAGGTGGCCAAGGCCGGCCGCAAGCGCCTCTCCTCCATCCTCTTCAGTTAGGGAGCGTACCATGCCGGGATCCTATCGAAGGGCGGACGACCTGCCGCTGGTGATCCCGGTGTTCCCGCTGGACGGCGCCCTGCTGTTGCCCGGCGGCCAGCTGCCGCTGAACATCTTCGAGCCGCGCTACCTCAACATGTTCGACGACGCCATGTCGGGCGAGCGGATCATCGGCATGGTCCAGACCCGTCCTGGCGGCGACGTCGAGCGGCCCAACCTGGCCCCGGTGGGCTGCGCGGGGCGGGTGACCAGCTTCGCCGAGACCAGCGACGGCCGCTATCTGGTCACCCTGACGGGCGTCTGCCGGTTCCGGGTGGGCGACGAGCTGCCGGCCCGCTCGCCCTATCGCCAGGTGCGCGCCGACTTCGCGGCCTTCGAGGCCGACCTGCGCGAAGGCTCGCCCCAGGCGGCGAGCGCCGGCGACCCCTCGCCCCTGCTGGAGGCCCTGCGCCGCTATCTGGACCATCGCGGCCTGGCCATCGACTGGTCCAGCGCCGAGGCCGCCCCGTCGGACGCCCTGATCAACAGCCTGGCCATGGCCCTACCGTTCGAGCCGGTCGAGAAGCAGGCCCTGCTGGAGGCCCCGACCCTGGCCGAGCGCCGCGAGACCCTGGTGGCCCTGCTGGAGATCGACGCCGCGGGCGACGACGAAGACCCGACGATGATCCAGTAGCTTCACAGCCGTCATCCTCGGACTTGTTCCGAGGACCCCTCGCGCCGCCGCGCTGTCGGTCCGAGCAAAAGTCGCTGCCTCACCGCTTACGGATCCTCGTTCTTCTCGGCTGAAACAGGGGTCCTCGGAACAAGTCCGAGGATGACGGTTGATAGGGTCGGTGAAGGTTCTCAACCGCCTCGAAACCGCTTAGAACTCCCCCCATGACCGCCCAACCGCCTCCGCCGCCCGCCGATCTCGACCCGCGCCTGCTGGAGGTGCTGGTCTGTCCTGTCACCCGCGCGCCGCTGTTCTACGACCGCGCCCGGGGCGAGCTGATCAGCAACGCCGCCAAGCTGGCCTATCCGATCCGCGACGGCGTGCCGATCATGCTGCCCGAGGAAGCCCGCAGCCTGGACGACTAGCCGGTGGAAGGGCGTCCGCCTCGTCTGGCTTCCCTGGATGTGCTCCGTGGGCTGACGATCGTGGGCATGATCGTCGTCAATTCGGCGTCCTACCTGCACTATGTCAGCGGCTACGCCCAGTTCGCCGCCCTGGAGCACGCCGCCTGGCGCGGCTTCACCGTCGCCGACGCGGTGTTCCCGGCCTTCGTGTTCATGACCGGGGTGTCTATCCCCCTGGCCCTGGCCGGCCGAGGAAACGGCCTGGACGGCGCCACTTTGCGCCGTCTGCTGGTCCGCTCCGGACGGCTGTTCCTGCTGGGCCTGATCCTGTCCAACCTCTACTGGATGGCCACGCCCGAGAGCGTGCTGTTCCGGCCGATGGGCGTGCTGCAGCGCCTGGCCCTGGCCTTCCTGGCCGCCGGCGTCCTCTACAAGACCGTGGGGCCGCGCGCCCGGCTGGCCTTGGCCGCCGCGATCCTGCTGCTCTACTGGCCCCTGACCCTGGCGCCGTTCCCGGACGGCGCGACCGACCTGCTCAAGCCCGGCGCCAACTTCGTCGGCTGGTTCGACCGGCTGGTGCTGGGCGCCCACGTCTACGTGCCCGGCCCGCTAGGCTACGACCCCGAGGGGCTGCTCTCGACCCTGCCGGCCATCGCCCAGGCCCTGTTCGGCGTCGCGGCCGGGGAGTGGCTGCTGGCGCCCAAATCGAGCAAGGAGCGTGGGTCGTCGGGCCTGCTGGTCGCGGGCGTCGCCGCGATCGCCGCCGGCCTCGTCTGGGGCGTGGTGTTCCCGATCTCCAAGGAGCTGTGGACCTCTAGCTTCGTGCTGCTGTCGACGGGGATCGCCCTGGTCCTGCTGGCCGGCCTGCATCAGGTCGTCGACGTGAAGGCCCTGCGGCCGCCGGGGACGACCTTCCTGACCGACTTCGGGATCAACGCCGTCTTCGCCTACAGCCTGCACATGCTGGCCTCGATCATGCTGACCGCCCACATGCTGAAGATCCCGTACCGCTGGGCGACGCCGGTCGTCGGCGACCGGACGGCGGCCCTGATCCCGGTGGCGATCTTCGTCGGCCTGATCTGGATGGTGCTGGCCTACATGCGGCGCAGGGGCTGGATCGTGAAGGTCTAGCGCGTCGTCTTTCCCTCCCCCTTGTGGGGAGGGTGGCGGCGAAGCCGACGGGTGGGGATCGGTGCAGGGTGGTTGGCTCAGCAGGCCCCACCCGACCCTGGCGCTGCCAGGGCCACCCTCCCCACAAGGGGGAGGGAAGGTCTCTCTTTTTACAGCGCCACGCCCCGCAAGAGCTTGGGCAGATCGCCCACCCCGCCGCCGGCCTCGTGCATGAAGAAGCGCCGGGCCGGGGCGATGCGGTTGACCGCCGCCATGCCCACGCCGCGCGCCAGGCGCAGCAGCGGGTTGTCGTTCGAGAACAGGCGAACGAAGCCGTCGAAGGCCAGGGCGTTGCTGACATTGTCGAACCGCCGCCAGCGGGCGTAGCGCTCGAGCGTCGCCTCGGCCCCGATGTCCTCGCCGTTGCGCAGGGCCTCGGCCACCACCTCGGCCAGGGCCGCGGCGTCCTTCAGGCCCAGGTTCAGCCCCTGGCCGGCGATCGGGTGCACGCCGTGGGCGGCGTCGCCGATCAGCGCCAGGCGCGGGGCGACCAGCCGCTCGGCCAGCGACAGCGACAGCGGATAGACGAAGGTCGGGCCGGCCATCTCGACCGCGCCGAGGAACTCGCCGAACCGCCGCATCAGGTGGGCGTGGAACGCCTCGGGCGAGGCGTTGCGCAGGGCCTCGGCCCGGTCGGTGCTCTCGGTCCAGACCAGGCTGGCGCGATTGTCCGTGAGCGGAAGGATGGCGAACGGACCGCTGGGCAGGAAGTATTCGTGGGCCACGCCCTGGTGCGGATGCTGCATGCGGACGGTGGCCACCACCCCGCTCTGGCCGTAGCTCCAGCCGATGTCGCCGACGCCCGCGGCCTTACGTAATATGCTGTTGCGGCCCTCGGCGCTGACCACCAGCGGCGCGGACAGGGTGCGGCCGTCGGTCAGGGTCACGGTCGCGCCGGCCGGCGTGACCTCCAGCCCCCTGGCGGCGGCCGGGGCCAGCACCGTGATCTTCTTGTCGACCACCGTCCTGGACAGGGCGGCGCGGATCTGGCGGTTCTCGATCAGATAGCCCAGGGGCTCGCCCTCGGAGCGGTCGGCGATCTCGCTGGAATCGAAGCGCAGGAAGAACGGCGATGGTCCGCCCGTGGCCGGGCCCGGGGCCTTGCCGTCGGTGACCAGGATCTGCTCGATCCGCTGGGCGTGCGGCGCCAGGGCCTCGCCGGCCCCGATCGCCCGCCACTGGCGGAACGAGGAATAGGCGATGGCCGACGAGCGGCCGTCGAAGGTCGGCGCCAGCTGGTCGTCGAACGGCTGGGGATCGACCAGCAGGGGTTTCACCCCCGCCGAGGCCAGGGCGAGCGCCAGGGTGGTTCCGGCCATGCCGGCTCCGGCGATGATGACGTCGGCGTCGTGGTCGCGCATGGGCGGATATGGCGCGCGGGGGGAGGCGGTGTCTAGACGATTGATCCAGATGACATGGGCCATCCCTCTATTCGTCCATCACGTTTCCATATCAACGGCCGTCATTCCGGGCCTTGTGCCCGGAACCCCTCGTACAGCTCGCAAGTGAAGCGCAAGCGGACCGCCAGCGGTCCGCCCCTCCCGCACCTGCGGCGGACAAAGGGGTTCCGGGCACAAGGCCCGGAATGACGGCTGAAAAGCAGTGGGTGAAAGACTTCGTCGCCCTAAGGCAGGGGCCGCGGCTTCCGGTTCTCGTCGATGGCCACGAAGGTGAAGACGCCCTCGGTCACCTTGTGGGCCTGCTCGCCGTCGCGGCGGCGGCGCCAGGCCTCGACCTGCACCTTGATCGAAGTGCGGCCGACATGAACGAGCCTGGCGAACAGGCTGACCTCGTCGCCGACGAACACCGGGCTGATGAAGGTCATGCCGTCGATGGCGATGGTGGCGCAACGGCCGGCCGCGCGGTGGAAGGCGACCGAGGCCGCCGCCAGGTCCATCTGCGACAGCAGCCAGCCGCCGAAGATGTCGCCTTCGGGGTTGGTGTCGGACGGCATGGCGATGGCCCGCAGCACGGGGGCCTCGTGCGGCCACTCGGCGGCCTCCCAGGCCTTGGCCAGGGATTCGGCGCGCTGGGCCGGCGAAACGGGTTCGGTCACTAGTGGCCGCCCGAACCTTCGTAGACGCCGGGGGCCAGCTGCTCGTCCTCGTCGTGGCCGGCGGCGGTCGAGGCCACGAAGCGGCGGTCGCAATAGGAGCAGTCGACGAACCCGGCCGCGCCCATCTCGAGCCAGACGCGCGGGTGGCCCAAGGCTCCGCCGACGCCGTCGCAGGCAATGCGATGCGAGCGGACGATGATGGTTTCCGGCGCGGGACCGGCGCCGACATCGACGATCGTCGGCTCCATGGCGGTGGGAGCGGTGGACTTGGCCTTGCGCGCCATGTTTCGAAAACCCTTGAAATCCAGACGCGGCCTTGGCGTGGCGGCGATGGAGGCATACCTATGCGACCTGTCGCGCCGCCGTCAATTCGTACGGGGCCCGTTCCCTTCCCTATCGTCCGCCTTCTTGGTTCGGCGGGCCGCATCTGGACGTTCCATGGACCTGCCCGCGTACGCGATCGAAGCCGAAGGCCTGTTCAAGACCTATCCCGCCAGCAAGACCGCTCCGGAGAAGCGCGCCCTCAACGGCATCGACCTGAAGGTGCCCCGGGGCTCGATCTTCGGCCTGCTGGGGCCGAACGGCGCGGGCAAGTCGACCTTCATCAACATCCTGGCCGGCCTGACCCGCAAGACCAGCGGCACGGTGCGGATCTGGGGCCGCGACATCGACGAGCGCCCGCGCGACGCCCGCGCCGCCATCGGGGTGGTGCCGCAGGAACTGGCCGCCGACGTCTTCTTCACCCCGCGCGAGTCGCTGGAGGTCCAGGCCGGCTTCTACGGCGTGCCCAAGAACGAGCGCCGCACCGACGAGCTGCTGAACGCCCTGGGCCTGGGCGACAAGGCCAACGCCTATGTCCGTCAGCTTTCGGGCGGCATGAAGCGCCGCCTGATGGTGGCCAAGGCCATGGTCCACCAGCCGCCGGTGCTGATCCTGGACGAGCCCACCGCCGGGGTCGACGTCGAGCTGCGCCGCCAGCTGTGGCAGTACGTGACGGGCCTGAACGAGCTGGGCGTGACCATCGTGCTCACCACCCACTACCTGGAAGAGGCCCAGGAGCTGTGCGACCAGATCGCCATCGTCAACCGCGGCGAGGTGGTGGTCTGCGAGCCGACGCCGAAGCTGCTGGGCCGCATGGACATCCGCAACGTGGTGGTCACCCCGGAGGAGCCGGTGTCCGCCGCCCCGCTGCTGCCGGGCTTCGAGACCAAGCTGCGCGGGGCCGGGGCGTTCAGCGTCTCGTACCGCACCGGCCAGTCCAGCGTGGAGCAGGTGCTGGCCGCCGTCCGCGCCGAGGGCCTGAAGATCAAGGACATCGCGACGGAAGACCCCGACCTGGAGGACGTGTTCGTGTCGCTGACCTATGGCGATCCGAACGCCAAGGATCCGCTGAGCACGTAGCAGCTTACCCCCTTGCCCCCTACGGACCGCTTCGCGGTCGTCTTCCCCCGGAGGGGGAAGAGCGCTCCGGCGCGAAGGCTCCGCCCCCCATGGGGGGCGGACAGACCGCGAAGCGGTCAGGTGGGGGCAAGTGTTCGCCGCCTGGGCGCCGACAGGCCCATCCCGTCCTCTCCCGTCGATCCCCGATTGCATCCCCGGCCGCATCGGTGGAGGTTGCCCGCGGATTTCTGGCGGGGCCTTTCATGCGTGGTTTGTGGTTTCGGATCGTCCTGGCGCTGAGCGTCGTCTTCGCTTTCGGCCTGGCTCAGGCCCAGGCCCAGGCCGCTGACCGCATCCCGGTCAAGGTCGTGGTCGTCACCACCTTCGAGATCGGGGCCGACACCGGCGACTTCGCGGGCGAGTTCCAGCCCTGGGTCGAGGGCTGGCCGCTGAAGCACGAGATCGCCATCCCGGGCGTGCGCCACGTGGCCCGCTATTCCGACGACGGGGTGCTGGCCATCGTCAGCGACATGCGCGGCCGGGCGCGCGACAGCGTGGCGGCCCTGATCCTGTCGGACCAGTTCGACCTTTCCAAAGCCTACTGGATCGTCGCCGGCATCGCCGGGGTCGACCCCCAGGCCGCCTCGGTCGGCAGCGCCGCCTGGGCCCGCTACGTGGTCGACGCCGACCCGATCTACGAGGTGGACGACCGCGACATCCCCGCCGGCTGGCCCTACGGCCTCTATTCCAACGACGCCGAGAAGCCGAACGTGAAGGGCAAGGCCGAGGGCTCCAGCGCCATGGTCTGGACCCTGGACCGGGGCCTGGTCGACTGGGCCTACGCCCTGACCAAGGACGTCAAGCTGCCCGACAACGCCGCCCTGCAGGCCGTGCGCGCGCCGTACAAGGACGCGCCCCAGGGCCAGCGGCCGCCGTTCGTGCTGCAGGGCGACGCCCTGGGCACGGTGCGCTTCTGGCACGGCCATCGCCGCACCCAGTGGGCGCAGGACTGGGTCAAGCTCTGGACCGACGGGGCCGGAACCTTCACCATGACCGACTGCGAAGACCAGGGGATCCTCGACGTGCTCGACGCCCACGCCGCGTCCGGAAAGATCGACCGCCGGCGCGTCCTGGTGCTGCGCACCGGCAGCAACTATTCGCGGGCCCCGCTGGGCCAGACCAGCTTGCCGCACGTGTTCCACGAGGAGAGCCTGAAGGCCTCGTTCCTGGCGACCTTCGCGGTCGGCGGGCCGGTGGTCCGCGAGCTGACCGCCCATTGGGACCGCTACGCGTCCGAAATCCCCACGGCCGGGAGCCGCTAAGCCATGCTCGAACGCCTCTTCGGCCTCAAGGCCCAGGGAACCAACGTCCGCACCGAGGTGCTGGCCGGCGTCACCACCTTCATGACCATGGCCTATATCGTGGTGGTCAATCCGGCGATCCTGGGCGAGGCCGGCATGCCGGTGGCCGCCGTGGCCGCCGCCACCTGCCTGGCCGCCGGCTTCGGCTCGATCCTGATGGGTCTGGTCGCCAACTATCCCCTGGCCCTGGCGCCGGGCATGGGGCTGAACGCCTATTTCACCTACACCGTGGTCAAGGGCATGGGCGTGCCGTGGGAGACGGCCCTGGGCTGCGTCTTCCTGTCGGGCGTGGCCTTCCTGGTCCTGACCCTGGTGGGCGTGCGCCAGATGATCGTGGCCGCCATCCCCAAGCCCCTGTTCTCGGCCGTCGCCGCCGGGGTGGGCCTGTTCATCGCCTTCATCGGCCTGAAGGAGGCGGGGATCATCGTCCCCCACCCGGCCACCACCGTGGCCCTGGGCGACCTGACCACCCCGACCGCCGCCGTGGCGATCCTGGGGCTCGTCTTGATCGCGGTGTTGCAGGCCTGGCGGGTCAAGGGCGCGATCCTGATCGGCATCCTGCTGGCCTCCGCCGCCGGCTGGGCCTTGGGTCTGGCCAAGATCGCGCCGGGCGCGTCCAGCCTGGCCGATCTGACCGCCACGGCCTTCAAGATGGACATCGGCGGCGCCTTCCACCTGCAGGGCGGCATGGCCCTGGCCATGCTGGAGATCGTCTTCGTCTTCCTGTTCGTCGACCTGTTCGACAATGTCGGCACCCTGGTGGCCGTGACCAAGAAGGCGGGCCTCCAGGCCCCCGACGGCTCGATCCCGCGCCTGAACCGCATCCTGCTGGCCGACTCGGCGGCGACCATGGTCGGGGCGGCCGCCGGCACCTCCACCGTGGTCAGCTACATCGAGAGCGCCTCGGGCGTGACCGCCGGCGGCCGCACCGGCCTGACGGCGGTGGTGGTGGGCGTGCTGTTCCTGCTGACCCTGTTCTTCGCGCCCCTGGTCCAGGCCATCCCGGCCGCCGCCACCGCCCCGGCCCTGATCCTGGTGGGCGCCCTGATGGTGGGGTCGCTGGTCGACGTCGACTGGGCCGACCCGACCGTGGCCATCCCCGCCTTCCTGACCCTGATCACCATCCCGCTGACCTTCTCGATCGCCAACGGCCTGGCCTTCGGCATCACCAGCTACGCGGCGCTGCGCCTGCTGACCGGCAAGATCGGCAAGGGCGACTGGCTGCTGCTGATCCTGGCGGCGCTGTTCGTGGTCCGCTTCGTCTATCTCGCCAAAGGCTAGCAAAGACCCGTTTGCGCAGGCGCGGCCTTTCGGCTAAGACCGCGCTTCCGCAAGGCGGAAGCACCCGTAGCTCAGCTGGATAGAGCGTTGCCCTCCGAAGGCAAAGGTCACACGTTCGAATCGTGTCGGGTGCGCCATTTTCTCCAGTAAAATCAATATATTAGCCATGGCACACTCTTGCGCCGGCTGCGAAGCGAGTTCCCGGAAGCAGGCCGGAAGCAAGCTGACATATCCGAATAGCCTCGGCTGCGGGCTGGCTTGTTAAATCGGGAAGCAAGCGAAGGCTAAAGTGCTGCGCGAGATTGGTCGTTCCGGTTTGCGCCAGTTGCTGCCGTTAGCGCACCTCCGGAAACCGGACATTTAGCGCGCCAGTGAACGAACAAGATCGACCCTTAGAATCACGACCTGGCGAAGCGTGAGCCCGATAGGACTCCGCCCCCGTACAGCCGGCGAAAAATCGCGCGCCAGGGGAGCAACCCGCCGCTATCAAGCTGTACCTTAGGTCGAAACCGGTCCGGAGGGCCCCTTGAATGGCGCAGACGCCTCAGACGAACACACCTGTCGAAAAGCACACGGCGGTGATCTTCGTCCATGGCATGGGTCCTCAGGCGCGAAATGAGAACCTCGGCCGCCTGCTCAAGGCGTTCGAGGATCACTATTCGGTTACAGGCGGCGGCGCGGTGCGAAACGTCGAAAACCGGACCGAACCATCTCGAGTTGGCGACCCGGACGACGTTTCTTACGTCGCCTTCGATCAATTCAAAATCCGATCAAACCGCTCTTCCAGGCCCAGGCCCTGGGGGCGTGGAAAACCTATCCGCGCCTATGAGGCCTACTGGTCGCCCGTCACCGCGCGCGGCGCTCAAGCCTGGCGTGTCGCGGGCTGGGCCTTAGCGCGTCTGAGCAAGCCCAGGGAGATCGCCGAGCGATCGTGGCGCGAATCCAAGCGTCTTCGGATCGCCAGGCTTCACAAGCTGTTCGCCGCCAAGCCAACGGAAGCCGGCGCCACCGTGGGACATCGTGAGTATGTGAAGGCCAGTTTGCTTTCGGCGATCCATCGATTCCGCGGCGCGGAAGGCGCAAGGTTCGAGCGCGAAAGGCCGCGCCAGCCCATGGGCGCGGAGGCGTTCAGCGAGTTTGCCTCCAAAAAGGTCGACGACGCCCGGCGACCGCTGGTGCGCGCAACCGTCCCGCTCTGGGACCAGGCACGCCTTCCCGTGGAGATTCTGGCGACGGGTCTGGCCAAGCACATCGGCCTGATCACTGCAGCCGCCCTCTACCTGGTGGCCCAACTGATTGGTCAGGTCGTCATGACCGGCGGACGCGACGCGACGTCGGTGGGGGGCCTGTCGTTTCTTATGTTTGTCCTGGCGGCGGGCGCTTTCGCTGGCAGCCGGTTTCTATCGGACACCTTCGCCGACGTGTTCATCTGGAACAACGTCCAAGATCGGGATGTGGAATTCCAGCGCCGGCGGCAGATCCTGGCCCAGACCCGCGCGCTATTCGAACATGTCGCGCGGGATGAACACTGCGAACGCATCGTTATCGTGGCCCACAGCCTTGGCACGGCGATCACGTTGGAGACGCTATCGCTGATCGGGCAGAGGAACGTCGCCAGGGCCGGGAGCCCTGAAGCCGTGGACCTGAGCAAGGTGAGCCATTTGTTCACGCTCGGCTCGCCGATCGACAAGATCTTCTACTTCTTCCAAACCCGCGAAGGCGGCACCTATCGCGAGGGGCGTCTCAACGACGATTTGCTGGGAAACCTGTCCCAGGAGCCCTTCTTCAAGGACGGGGTCCAAACCCTGCGCTGGCTCAACATCTGGGATCCGGTCGACATCGTCAGCGATCCGCTTTTTAGCCCGCTGGGAAACCAGATCGATGGAGGAAGGGTCCTTTCGGCCACGATCGAAAACCACGCCGTCGAGAACACGACCAATCTGAATCTGTACACGAGCCATATCAACTACCTGACCAACACCTCCGTCGTGCGTTCGGTATCCGCAGCTCTATTTCACAACAGGACCGAGCCCCCCAAGGCCGGCGACAGCGCCGGGCGCCCGCTGGCCAAGGCGTACACGGCGGCCGCGCGTAGGATGATCTGGTGGTTGCCCGGCGCGGTTGTCGTCGGGGCAGTGCTGGTGGGCATGGCCGCCCCAGGCGCCGGCTTGGCCGTTGCGGCCGCGCCGATCGTCATCTGGGGGCTCGAGTGCCTAGCGATCCGGTTGGCAAGCTGCGCAGGGCCGACCTGGACCGCTTTTCAACCCAGCTTGTCTCGTGTAATTCTGAAGGTCCGGTTGTTGGTCACACGCCCTCGGGGTGACTAGCACGCTAAGCCTCGCTCTACGGACCGAGCGCTTCAGCAGACTGGACGAGGGAACGAAAGAGGGCGTCAGGCTTCGGTCTGATGCCCTCGCCTTTTCTGGCTCTTCTCCAGACGTACGCGTGCTGCGCCGAGCAGCCGAGGCCGCTCGGTGAGTTCTGCCGTCGCAGATATGGTTACTCAGGGCGGCGCCGCAGGCCTGGCAAGCCGAACTCGTCGTGACACTTCTAATTTCGCCTGCGCGAACCTGGGGACCCGCCCGCGGTGTGACCGTTGCCCAGCTCGCTAAGGACCTTCGCGAGAGAGGCTGCGTGGCCGACCTTTTCCAGACCTCGCCGAACCGCGAAATGGTTAACCTCATCCAAGCGCGGCAAGCGCAGTTCACCACGCCCGAAAGGCTGATCCGCGCCAGGAGCTGACCTTGGCTTGCCTCCGAAAACCGGACTCCCATCGTCCGAACGCGACCGACCCCATTTCAATAGGCGAACATTGATCTGCCTAGGCCGAGGCGCACGATGCGCCCATCATTTCCCATATCCGGAGCGAACCGGGCTGCTGACCGTTTCTGACGCACGATCAAATTATGTTTGTGCCCACGGTCACGTTTTCGGCTAAAGGCACGCGCCAGAATTCTGAATACCCGCCATTAACCAAGACTCGCGTTATCCTTGCGCGGGCATCAGAGAAAGGGAGCGCTCCGATGACGATACGGCACATTCTTGCGCTCCTGGACTCCCATGCCGAAGGCGACGAAGAGCGCCTGCTGTCGATCGCCCTGTCGATCGCCGCCACCGAGGCTCGCGCCGGCCACGCCGACGACGCCAATGCCTTGAAGAAGGCCGTGCAGCGCCTTCGCGACGCTCGCCGCCCCGCCCCGATGGCGGCCGCGCCGATCCCGATGGCGCGCCCGCGCGGCGAGCTGCAGACCATCGTCGAGAGCAGCTACCCCAAGACGCGCCTGTCCGGCATGGTCCTGGCCCCGGCGACGGCCGACAAGCTGTCGCGCGTGGTACGCCAGCAGGAAGCCCGCGCCACCCTGCGCGAGCACGGCCAGACCCCGGCCAGTCATCTGCTGCTGATCGGCCCGCCCGGCACCGGCAAGACCATGACCTCGGCGGCCCTGGCCGCGGAACTGCGCCTGCCGCTATTCACCGTCAAGATGGAGAGCGTGTTCAGCCGCTATATGGGCGAGACGGCCAGCAAGCTGCGGCTGGTGTTCGACCAGGTCGCCAGCGTGCGCGGCGTCTATCTGCTCGACGAGTTCGACGCCGTCGGCGCGCGCCGCGGCGACCCGAACGATGTGGGCGAGATGCGCCGGATCCTCAATTCGGTCCTCTCCTTCATGGAAGAGCCCAACAGCACCGACAGCATCGTCGTGGCCGCCACCAACCACGTCGAGGTCCTCGACCACGCCCTGGCCCGCCGCTTCGACGAAGTGATCGAGTACAGCCTGCCGAGCGCCGACGAAGGCATAGCGATCCTCAAGACCCGCCTGGGCAAGTTCAAGCTAGCGGCCAAGGCCCTGAAGGGCCTGCGGGAGGACCTGGGGGGCCTTAGCCAAGGCGAGATAGTGCGCGCGGCCGACTCGGCCGTGCGCGAGGCCATCCTCGACGGCCACACCGAGATTTCGGCCGATCACCTGGCCGCCATGCTGCGTGATCGCAAAGCCTTCCGAGACCGCTTCCATACCGTGTCTTGAGCCAAGCTTCACAACCGCCGATGATCGGTTCTCCCGAATCGTGCGGAACGCTCAATGGCTGCGCAAGACCAGGACGGCCCCAAACCCCACCTCTCGCTGAATAACGTCCGGCGCGAGGGAACCTATGCGGCCCCGAAGCGCAAGATGGACGCCAAACCGCTGCGCGACGACTACGCCGCCCACGGCGCGGCCTTGCTCGAACAGTTGGCGGCCGCACTGCCGCATCTGCCGCCGCCCGAGACCGACGCACGGCTGAAGCTCGAAGGCCTCAAGCCCGGTGTGCTGGTGACGCTGGAGACCTTGGCCCCCGACACCGACCGCAAGGGCCCCAGCAAGATCCCGCTGTCGTTCGAGCTACCCGGCCAGGACGTTGTGATCCTCAGCTCGCGGCGGACCGAGGACCGCGCCGAGGAGTCGATCGTCTTCGTGCCGGACGACGCCCGCGAGAGCCTGACCCGGCGGCTGCGAGACTATACGAACCCCGGCAATCGCGACCGCCCCTATGTGGCGCAGTTCGAGAAGGTCGAGCGTATTGCCACGGCCGACACCGCCAAGCTCTTCGACCCGGGCACCGATTTTAACGCCCCGGCCCAGCGCTGGTGGGAGCTTTGGGTGCGTGACATCGGCGCCCTACCTAAGGCGCTGGCGGCCGCAGCGCGCAACTTCGGCCTCGACGTCCATCCCCAACAGTTGCTGTTCCCCGACACGACCGTCGTTTTCATTCACGCGACCGCTCGGCAGGCCTTGGCATTCGCAATCCGCGCGCCGGGCGCGATCGAAGAGGTCCGGCCGGGCCTGGGAACGATCGAGCCGTTCCTGACGATCGGTGATGGCCTGGTGACGCAGCACGACTTCGTCGAGGACCTGGCCGGACGAATCATCCCGGCCAAGTCCAACGCGCCGACCATTTGTGTTCTGGACACCGGCGTCGCCGCCGCTCACCCACTGCTCGCCGATGGGTTGGCGATTGCCCTGGCCGTGGACGAGACCTGGGGCGTGGATGACCACCATCCTCGCGGCGGCCATGGCACGGCGGTGGCGAGCTTGGCGCTTCACGGGGATCTCGAACACCCCATGAACGACACGCGGTATCTCGAACTCACGCATTCGGTGGAGTCGGTGAAGCTGCTGCCGCCGCGCGGCGTACCCCGCACGCCGCCGCCAAGCTACGGGGTCGTGACCCAAGCGGCCGTTGGCCTGGTCGAGATTTCTCGCCCGAACGCGGCTCGATCGTTCTGCCTGGCCAGTTGCTATCTCGACGCCGACGCCAGCCGTCCGACCTCCTGGAGCGGCGCGCTGGATCAGATCGCGGCCGGAACCATCGGCGGTGAGCTGGAGGGCGCCCGGTCGGCCAAGGACGCGCCCAAGCGCCTGATGCTCGTGGCGGCCGGCAACGTCATCGGCGGCCCGGCCAATCAGGTCGACAAGGGCGGACCGATCAACGATCCAGCTCAAAGCTGGAACGCTCTGACCATCGGTGGCTACACCACTAAGATCGAGATCGGTGACGACGCTGGCGACCACGTTCCCTTTGTCGGGGCCAATGAGGTCAGCCCCTTCAGCACCTCTTCGCATGAACTGCCGACCGACCTGCTTCCCATCAAGCCCGAGGTGCTGTTCGAGGCTGGCAACATGTCTGTCGACGGTGAGGGCTATTGCGACCGGCATCCGGCGCTCTCGCTGCTCAGCGCCGGCAACAACGTCACGACAGAGCCGCTCGTGCCCTTCTGGGCGACCAGCGCCGCCGTCGGCGTAGCCGGCCACTTCCAAGGCCAACTAGAAGCAGCCCTTCCCGGCTACTGGCCCGAGACCTACCGCGCCCTCATCGTGCAGTCGGCGCGCTGGCCCGAACCGATCCGACGCAAGCTGATCGGCCGGGGCAAAAAGTGGAAGACCGGCTCGAAGGGCGACAAGATCAAGCTCCTGCGCCAGGTCGGGTTCGGCGTCCCGCAGCTGGATGCCGCCATAGCCTCGGCCAAGAACGATTTCACGATGATCGCCCAGGGCGAGATCCAACCCTACGCGATGGGCGCGGGCGCAGCCGTCTATAACGAGGTCCACTTCTACGACCTGCCCTGGCCGAAGACGGCCTTGGCAGATCTGGGCGACCAGGCCGTGACGCTCAAGATCACCCTCTCCTACTTCATCGAGCCCAACCTTACCGGCAAGGGCGCCACTCGGCCGGAAACCTATCGTTCGTTCGGCCTCCGCTTCGCGCTGAAGAAGCGCACTGAAAGCGAGCCGGACTTCCGCGCTCGCCTCAGCCAGATGCAGGCCGACGCCGAAGTCGAGCTCGACGATGACGAATGGGACCTAGAGGGCGAGGACGGCGGCGCGGAGAATGACGGCGCCGGCTCGAACTGGCTGCTCGGCCCCAAGGCGGTGTCGGCCGGCTCGCTGCATTGCGACCTCTGGCGTGGCAAGGCCTCGGACCTGGCCAATCACGACGCCATCGCCGTGCACCCCGCGCCTGGATGGTGGAAAAGCCACCTGGGCAAGGGCCGCCACGCCGACAAGGGTCGTTATTCGCTGATCCTGTCTATCGCCGCCGATGGCGTCGACGTCGACCTCTACGCCGAAGCCAACGCGGTCCTCATCGAGAAGGAAACGGCGATCCTGCTGGAGATTTTAGGCTAGTCGGATTCGCGGGTGACGCCCCTTTTTGCGATCACGGCTTTGGTATTGTCGGCCGGTGTGTGTCATCGGCACGATACAGTGAAGGACCATCAAAGGCGCAGCTTCAGTAGTCCGGATTTCGACTCCGCCCCTTCAGAGTGGCAAGGGCCACTTGGTCGTCGCTGTGTCTGAAGACGGGTCGATAGTCCGATGGCTCGGAGGCGCTGGGCGCAGGGTCGGCCTGACCCCAGCCCTGCAGAAAGCCGCGCAGTTGATCGGTAGTAGCGAGCGAGGGCGTCGCATCACAATTCTTCTGAATGATCAGCTCGCCGACCCGGGAAGCGCCAGCGAAGGCTGCGAGACTATTCGAAACTTTCTTCGCGTCGATGCTCCCGATCGCGCTCTGCCTGCACCCAGGCGACATGTTCGGCCTCGGCCGCTCTGGCCCATGCCGTGAGCGCCGGATCGCCGGCCTTGAGAATGGCGCGCCGGCGCCCCTCTAGGATTTCCGCCAGCGAACCGCCCCAACTGCCTGGCTGAAGGCGGCTGTGGTAGGCCCCGAGGAACGCCGCCGGGTCGGGTGCCCTTTGCAGAACCGCCATGAAGAGGGGCGACGGGTTGACCTGACGCTCAACGTTCCGGGGTTCGAAAAGCAGCAGGGTCCTGCTCAGTCGAGGCCAGCGATTGGCTGGATCAATGTCCGCCCAATCACAAAGGACGCCTGCCGGCAGCGTGGCGACGGGCGAGCCATTCGGCACCCCATAGTCGAAGAGCATCCGCAGGCCCGAGGGCGGCTCCAGCAGGAATAGATTGAGAGCCAAGACCGGTTGCGCCTGGAAGATACGGCCCAGGATGCGCTTCCGGGGCGTAAATGCGCTGCCGCGACTTTCCGCAACGGTCGCGCGCGCCCTCTCGCAGATCGCCAGAGCGACGTCCGGGGCCGCTCCCGGCAGGCATTGCACCAGCAAAGTCTCCAGGGCGTGGTCGAACATCACCCCGCGCGGTGCAAAATCAACACGCGCCAGCAAGGCCCGTCCGACCTCTGTAAGGGACGCAAGGGTCTGCTCGGACAAGGTCGGGTTGCGCCGCAACGACCCATGCAGGATTTCGACCCCGACCACCGCGCCATCTTCGTACGCGTTGAGGGCTTCCAAGAACGTCGCAAGTTCGCCGACCCGGGCGGGCGTCAGTTGCCGGATCGACAGCCGGCTGTAGTGATTGGGCTGGGCCATTCCCGAATTGAGCGCCGCCGTCATCCGGCGAAACGCCCCGTCGTCCAGGCCCACCACCCCTTGGAAGTAGGCCAGATGCGGCGCCAGATGCTGCGACGTCGCCGCACCGTCGAGGACACCGGTGACGAAGCCTGGATCTCGAGCCAGGGCGGCGTTGAGATAGCCGCCCAGGACGGTCGGGTTCTTGTAGTCGGCGACCACAGCGCCATAGCCCGCCTCAAGTCGAGCCCAGGCGCCGGGCACATCGGACACCGCGCCGCCGAGACCCTCACCGAACTCGAAGGCGCGCGGCGGCGTTTGCGCGACAATCACCTCAGGCAGAAATGCCGCAAGGGCCGCCTCGTCCGTCGCCATGGCCGCACCGATCGCCCGCGCCTGTTCTGCGGCCGACGGCGTGCTGGCGATCAGCTCGCCCTCGTCGTCATAATCCTGCTCGTCGAGGTCAAATCTACCGGTGCCGATCATCAGGACGATGGCGCGGGCCCGTGGTAGCAGGCCGACAGGCTGTAGGGCTGCGATTAGCCGCTCCAGCCGTTCTCGAACATCTGCAGGCATGCCTTCCCCGTCGAACTTGAGGGCGGATCTCAAGGCCAACCATGCGCCATTCCAACCACCGTCGGCGGCCAGACGCTGGCAGACGCTTTCCAGCAGGTCGTGACTGGCGCCCTGGGTCCAGAGCGCTCTCAGGTTATCTTCCAAGAAGTCCTTGGCCTGTGGAACGGGCAGCAGGTCGAGCGCCAGGGCGATAGCCTCGTTGTACCAGGTTCGAATTTCTTCGTTGTTCGCAGGGGTCCAGCCGAAGTCGCGCGGCCGCGCCCCGAAATCGAAACTCGAACTGGCGGAGAAATGGCCGATCTCAAAAAGCGCTGACAAAGCTTCACGCCCCGCGACACCCAGGGGAGCCTCGCTATCCTCGAGCATCGCACGGATCAGACGCCGGCGCTGCGCCGGCTCGGCGCGTGTGCCCGACAGATAGAGCTGGAAAAGCTCCCTGAAGGCATCTTTCGCTGAACTGTGGCGGGACGGCTCAACCTCGGCGGCGACGAACATCGCCAAGCAACAGGCCGCCTGATCGAAATGGGCAACCTCGAACGCCAACGACTTGAGAAGATCGATCCATGGGCGACGGTGGATGTTGTTGGGCCGCAGGATTTCCCCCACGTCGGGTCCGGCTAGATGCTCGGCCATGCGCGCTAGCACCAGATCCGGCGCGACTGGCGCCAAGTTCTGCACCAGGACGAAATCATCGTCTGTCGGTAGGCGATGGAAGCGTCCGCCAGGTGAGAGCCAGCGTTCGACCAAGGCGCGGGCGTCGGCGCTGTCGTGGAGATAACTGAGCCGACGTGTGAACGACAGTAGCAGCCGCGGGGGTGCGGTATCGAAGAAGGTCTCAATCTCGGACGGCAGCATTCGACGAATGGCCGAACTCGCCAGGGGATTTGCCAGGGCTTGGGGCAACATCGCCCGCCATCGGCCGCGCGACTGGACCAGGCCCCGATCGACCAGATCAGACATGCTCTCGCGCAAGTCCCTCAGCGAACGGCCCGCCGACCCCGCCAGCGCGGCCAGCTCTCCGCCGTCGGCCAGGTCTTCGCCATTGAACGAGTAGACGAGCGACAATGCCTCGGCGTCGCGCAGCAGGGATCGATCGGCCACGTTACGCTGTTGAAAGATGCGCTCGAAGAGATCCTGGTCCCGCAGCTGACCCAGGCTCTCGCCGCCGCGCAGGGTCGAAGCCAACGCCCGGGCGACCCGGAAATTGCCGTTGCTGAACTCGGCGATACGCGAGCGGTTGACTTGAGGCATGGACGGGAACGTTCGTTCTAGCCAGGTCTCCACCAGCTCCGGTGACACGGCCGCCAATCGAAAGACATCGGTGTCCTCCGGCTCATCGTCACGGACGTCGTATTCGATCGTCAGCAGACTGACCTGACTGCCATCCTCGCCGCAGATCCGGGCGACTTGGGCGTGCGTGGCCGGGTTACAATTGTCGACGATCAGGATGGCGCGCCGGTCCGCCGCGACCAACCGCAGCGCCATATCGACAGCGGAAGGCGTCGTTTCGGACGAATAGTCCGTATAGACGGCCAGGGCGGGATCGAGCGGAGCTTCCCCCACACCGTCTTCGAACAACGCCTCGGCGAGCCGTGTCTTGCCAAGGCCCGAAAGGCCGATGAGACGCACGCAATGTCCTGGTTGGCCGAGACTTGATCGAAGTCTCGCGATGCCGTCCAGAACCATCAGGCGCTCGCGGCGATCCTGCCGCTCGTCGATGAGGCATGCAAAGTCGCTGACCAGATAGCCGCCATCGACCGCGACTCCGGTGTCGGACCAGCGACCAATAGAGCGCCAGCCGGCAAGTTCGTGTCCCGTCCGCGCCCTAACGAACGCGGCGGCGCCAACGTACTCGTTGCACCACGTAGCCACGCGTTCCCGATCATAAAAGTCGGTGTGTAGCCTCGCCTGGTTCGGATCGTCCGCGATGGCGTCGCGCATTGCGCGGCGCCGGTCGGCCAGCGGACCGTCGGCGACCGAGCCTTGGGCGCTGACGATAACGTAGGCCCCATCGGAGGCAGCAAGGTCGGAAATGACGGGTCTGAGATGATCGCCGGCCCGCATCTCGGCAAGGATTTTCCCGCGCGGCATGTCCGGTCGCTTGACCTGGAAGCCGGTCTTGGCTCGCGGAACGAAATCATGGCGAGCAAGCCCGACCGCCAGCTCGACCCGAACGTCCAGGCCACCGTCCGGCGCGTCTTGGGCCCCGCCAGCGGTAACCGCCGAAAGTTGCGCACCTTGCGCGCGCAGCTCAGCCAGACACAGGCGGGCGACTAAAGTCCGCAGGTCAGCGTCGGAAAGGCGGGCGACATCCTCGCCGGTGATTTCGAACATGTGGCAACGCTAGCCCATATCAATGAGTCGGCCCATTTGCCGCCCTGAGCGAAAGCGCTCCCCGGAATGCTAACCTAGTCGATGGCTTGCCAGTTACTCGCGTCATCGCCCATGGCGACGACGAGATTTAGCTGACCACAGCGGCCCTAGCCAAGTTCTCCTATGAGTCAGGTTGGGCCTTTGGTCCGCTTCAGGGGATCTGGACGCCAGACCCTAGTGCAGTCGCAATCTCGGCGATCAGACCTAGGCACGGGCGGCGGCTTCATTTCAGGCGGCGCTCTGGAGCTCAGCCAGACGCTTCTCGCACCGCTCGCGGACCATTTCCCGTAGCACGCCGATCCGCTCTTCCAGCCACGCCAGTTGCTCGGCGGTGATGCGGTAGTGGCGCGAATAGCGGGCCTTCACATAGGCCTCGCGGATCAGTTCGTAACAGCGGCGCTCGAACTTGTTCTGCCCCGGCCAGACCTGGGCCATGGCCGGGTCCAGGCCTTCGGCCAGCTTGCGCAGTTGGTTCAGGCTGTGGGTCTTGGGACTGTAGAGCGTTAGGACTAGGAACAGCGTGTGATAGTAGCGCTCGGCGGCCTGGTGCAGATCGAACGCGGCGATCTTCGGCGCGCCATCGTCGACCGCGTGGCGGTACTGCCGCACAAACTGGTCGGCGCTCTGGAGCCATTCTTCGTAGTAGTCCCGGCTCTCTTGCAGAGCCTGGGCGGCCGACAGCGGCGCCGGCGTCGTCAGCGGATGGCCGGGCTCCTCAAACAGCACGACGCCGTCGCGGACGATGTCCGTGAAGAAGTAGCGCCCGAGCGTCAGCTGCTCATTCACGTCGTCGAGGGCATGGTAGATCACGCTGACGGGTGTGCGCAGGTGTTGGCCCGACGCTAGGGCGTCAATCAGCGCCTCCTCGGCCTTGGTCCAGAACTCAGGGACGTCGGCGAGGTCCTCATGATTGACGACGACGAGGATGTCGAAGTCGGAGAAGTACCGGCCGACCGGATCCTCGACCCAGTCGCCACGGGCGTAGCTTCCGAACAGGATGATCTTGAGTAGCTTGGCGTTGCGAAAGCGCGGCATGGTCCGGTGCGACAGGGCGCCGGCGAACGCCGCGCGCAGGGTGTCGACCACGAACTCCAGTTCGCGGCGCTTGCCGGCGGGGAGATGGTCGAGGCTCTGCTTCATCCAGGCCAGTTTCCGTTTTCGAGCGCAGGTTGCAAGCCGACAGCACAAGGCCGCGATTCACATCTGAGTCAGCAGCCATAAGCGGAGTCGGGATTTCTGGCGCCATGGCTGAACAGCCAGGGAAGACATTCCCTGAAGCGGCTTAAGCCGCATGCCGAGCCAAAGCCGGACGACCGGCGGGCGGTCAAGGGTGGCCGCTAGGCCATCGCCGCCGGCGACGGCGGTAGCCGCCCTTGAGGGGCTGACGGCCGCCTGGCACCTCCACGACACGCGTCGATAGGCTTTGCGCCTGCCTAAAGCGTCACAGTTGTGTAACGTCCCCACTAGGGGGCGAACCATGGAAGCAGCAAAGACCTTCGTTCAACGGCCAAGCAGGCTCGGTGTCGTTCGCGAGCACGAGATCATGCGTGTCGTTGGCACCCTGGGCGGATCGGATTCGTCCGCGTCAGCTGATCTTGCGCGACGGGAGGTGCTCAAGTGGGCCCAAAACCGGTCAGGCGGAAAGCTGCCAGAGGAAGCATGGCAATTCCAAAGCTTCGAGTACCTAGCCGGCGGGCGGAACAGTGCCGGCATTCGCATCCAATACGAAAGCTCGGATATCTGGGCAATCCGCGCGGACGATCCAGACAAATTTGTCCCAGGCCGCGTCTGGACGACTGAGGTAGTCGTCGGGTTAGACGGCCGAGCCGCCCATTTCAGCACGCGCTTGCTGGCCAGCACAAATGAGCAGGATCTCAATATCGAGCCGCACGCGCCGGGCTTCGTTCTTCAGCTGATTTCGTCACTGGGGCTGAGTCGCGGAGGGCTCGACATGGAAGTTGAGCCATGGCGGATCGAGCGAGATAGCGAGATGGCGCACCTGCTAGATGTCATGGCCTCGCCCGATCGTGACGTGCCTGTATTCGTACTCACGGTGGCGGAAGGTGCGGCCGGCCCGAACGTGGACGCCGCCGCGCTTGCGAGGGCGACCGCCGGGATCGCAATCGTGGCGATTGTCCCAGACGCTTTGACCTGGCGCATCCGCGATCGGTTTCAAAGACCGCGTGCGGTATTCAACGGCGCGGCTCGCGCTTATCTGCCCGGCTTCAATGAGAACGCCCGTCCGTTCGAGCATCGCCTTGCCAGGCCGGAGGAGCTTTACACCCGAGAAGATCAAGCTCGCAGCCTCCGATGGATGCGAATTCTTGCTGCGCGGGAGAGCATTTTCCGCAGCCGGCTTGGCCATCGAGTTCTCTCCTTCACTGGAATTCGCAACGCGAGCCTTCGTGCCCGCCAGATACATCTTAGCGACGAGGGCGCCAGCGATAGTGAACAGCTCGCGGCTGCCGGAGCCCGCATTGAAGCGCTGGAGGGCGAAGTCGCCGACACCCAAGCCATGCTCGACTTCTTTAGCGAAAGCACCCAGGAGGCAGAGGAGCGAGCTGCCAACGCCGAAGCGCAGCTACGAGCTTCTGCCTATCGAATTGACCAGTTGCTCCAACAGATCAGCGCGCTCGGCGCGCCCGCCGAACAGATCGAACTGCCAGCCAGTTGGGCGGACTTCGCTGGCTGGTGCGACGTTGCCCTAGCTGGGCGGGTGGCCTTGGCGTCCGCCGCGCGAAGGGGTGTTCGGGATCCCGAGTTCGAGGATGTCGGGTTGGCGGCGCGTTGTCTTCTGTGGCTCGCTACCGAGTACCGGCAGGGTCGAATTGACGGGGCATCGGGCGATTTCCGCGACTACGTGATCGAGGCCGGCGTCAGGAACTCACGGTGCGGGAACGATGAGTTTGAATTCGACTGGCAACGGCGCCGTATGACGGCTGACTGGCACATCAAGGACAGCTCGGGAACGCGAGACCCGAAGCGCTGCCTTCGCATCTACTATGTTTGGGAGCCCGAAACTCAGGAGGTCGTCATTGCCGATATGCCGAGCCATCGTCGTTCGGCTGTCAGCTAGCCGCTGGCGGAAATGACATTGAAAGAGTTCGGCATTTCGGAAAAGCGACGGCATGGTGGGAAAAGCGACGTCGCAAAAAACCCAACGACCACAACAACATGAGAGCCGACCGATGGCGCTCCTTTTATCTGGCCATCACCGCGATGGCGTTTCTTCGGCCGGGCGCTACGCTGGTGCGCCTAGATCAGAGCGGCACGCTCAAGTGGCTACTCGATCCGGGCTCTCCGACCGATTGCGGACTCTCGCAACCAAGGGCTAGGGTTTGAAGACCTTGAGCTTACGGCGCAAGAATGATCAATCGAGGGCCTGAGTGGCGGCGGAGAACCTGAAGCGGACTGTCTCGGGCGAGATCTACAGAACCTCACCCGGGACACGTTTATTTGGCTTCGGCAGGTCTGTTCGGACGCTATGATAGGCCAGCGCCACGTAGGCTGGTCAGTTCGCGCAGTCTAACTGCTCGCATTGAGAGTCCGCTTCTAGAGCGGGTGCTATTTCCTGCTTGCGGCCATTGTCGGACATCGAGAACAAGCGCCCCCTCCTTCTCAGTCGGTCGTAGCGTCCGCTTCCGCGGCGACCTCGCGCCAGTCGCTGCCGTTGGCAGGGCTCCAGGGACGCGCCTTTTGGTACGTCGCCGAAGGCGGCCTCCTCATGGCCAAGCCACCGACGGTGCGAAGTTACATCCAGAACGGCTTCCACTCCGTCTTCTGGCTGGGGCGGTCGGAATACATGGTGCGCGCTTCGCTCAGGTCATCAAGCGTCCGGTTGTCGACATGGGCGAATGCAGCCTCCATCGCCGCATCCCGGCCGGCCGCCCAGTCCGCGAATCGCAGCGGGACCAGGACGTCGGGCATGGTCCAGATGCGCTTGTCCAAGGGGTCGGAGTCGAACCAGGGGAGGGTCGAGACATACGCCGGGAACCCGTCGGCCTGGAACGGCATGGCATCGCCGTAGTGGTTAGGCGCGCCGCCGCTGGGTTCGCCCACGAATACCGCCCAGGTCTCCCGCTCAATCCGCGAGGTCAGATTCTGGGCTGCGGAAAAGGTCTTCCCGCTGGTGAGCACGTAAAGGCCGCCGGGCCGATTGAACCGGGACCGTTCAAGGCGCCTCCTCAGGCCCTCGCCCATGAGATTGCTGCCGCCGTCGTTGCGGCGCAGGTCCAGCACGACACGTTCGATCTCAGGGGTTTCCATCGCCGCGAAGGCGTCGCGCACGAAAGCCAAGATCGAGTCGCGCTTGTCGCTCAGGCGATCGAAGGCGATGACCAGCACCTTGCCGTCTGCACGGACGAAGTTGGCCTGGGCGCCCGGCCGCCAGGTCTCGACCGGCCAGAGCTTTCGTGAAAGTGCGACCAGCGCATCGCCGCCATCCGGACGCGGCGTCAGCGCGACCTTGACGACTGACCCCTGGACCTCCGCCTCGAGTGTGACCGGCGCTGACGCGGCTGCCGGCCCGGCCAGTCGCGCCCCTCGCAGGACCGCAGGCTTCAGGGCGAGGCCCGCGTGGTGATAGGCCCCGGCGGCGTTGTTGGCAGGCCATACGGCTGCGAAGGCGCGCAGGACCTGCTCGACGGCGACCCCGTCGACCCGCACGATCCGGCCGCCCAGCAACGCCGCGCCCTCCGCCTTGGCGGCGGTGACGTACAGGCCGTCGAAGAAGGGGCTGGCTGTGATCGGCAGGTCAAGGTCGAAGCCTGGGAGCTTGACCATATAAGTGTAGATGGTCGTGTGTCCGTCGCGGAACCAAGCCAACCGAGCCATGAGGCCCATCACCCAGGCCTCCGTCGTCAGGTCATCCGCGTCGGCCGCGAGCCTGTCCCAACCCGACCGCCAGGCCGGATCCGCAGCGGCTTCCCATCCGCGCGGGTGGGTCGTCTCGGCGTACTTTTGCAATCGACGAGCCTCCGCGCGGCGGAGTGCAGGAACCGGGGCCGCCGCCAGGATTGCGGGCGCTGCCAGGCCGCCGGACAGCACCAGGGAGAAATTGCGCCGTGTGATCATGCGATCTGTCTAAGCACGAGCGACTTGGGCACGATACTTAAGGTTCGGTAACCCGAGCGGGAATGCGCAACCGTTCCGCAGAGCAGCTCACACGACAGGTGGCAGCGACGACGTGAAGAACCTGGAAAGCTTCGAGGATTACGCGCCAGGAGCTGCCGCTGGTCCGCCTCTGGAAAAGCGACGTTGGCTCCTCGTCGGCGAAGCCAACTCTAGATCCATGCGACACGTTGGGAGCGTATGCGTTGCGCGGCCTTATGGTTTTGAGGCCAGATGTGCTCCGCGCTTGTAGACCTCAGCATAGTCCGTCGAAGAACTCTTCGGTGGAGGCCGTCTCGGCCAGGGCCCGACCCAAGAAAGCCAAGGCTTTCTCCAGCCGTGTCGTTCCGGCGTCGGCATGCCCAATTCCCGGCAAGGAATGCCACAGGTGATCGACTTGCAGCTCCATCAGAAGGTGATGCAAATGCATCGCGCCATCGTGGAGACCGAGTTCGTCGCGTTCGCCACATTCCAGGAGAATCCGCACGCCGGAGGCGGCAATGTCTTCGTGGTTGCGGCGCAGAAGCGCCTGGACGCAATTGTTGGAATAGTCGTCCGAGGATTCGCCCATGGCGAGGTTCAATTCCCCGAGAACGGAGCCACGGTTTTTCTCCGGAACCTCGACCGAAGTCTCCGCAGGGAAGATCGCGGGACACATGGCGGCGACCGCGCGGTAGCGCTCCGGTTGGCGGAAGGCCAACTTCAGGGCGCCGTAACCGCCCATCGAAAAGCCGATGGCGGCGCGGGCTTCGGTGAGCGCAAAGCGCGCGGCCAAGCGCTCGGGCAGTTCGGTCGCCACCAACCGCTCCCATGCCGCGCCATCCGGACGATCAATGTAGAATCCGCCCATTGTCGGCGTCGAGGCGCAGGCGACAATCGCGCGCGGCAACGTCCCGTTCAACCAGGCCGCATCGTAGATCGGCTTGGCGACCTCCAGGAACGCCGAAGACGACATCGCCCCATGAAGGTGCAGGATCACCGGCAGGCGCTCGCCGGCGTTGGGCGCGGCAGGCGAAAGGACACGATAGACGACGGTTGAGGCGGTGGCGGTGCTTTCAAAGGCGTCCTCAAACATAAGGCTTTGGGTCACGGGCGGGCTAGCTCCCAACTGTTCAAGGCGCGATCGGCTGCGGCTAGAAAAGACCCGAAGGAGGCGTCAACGCCGAGGTCCAGTCCGAAGCCCCCTTGGCCTTCGATACTGACGAAGCCGTGCAGGCCGGCTCGGAAAAAACGCGCCGCATGGGTCAGGTCGTCGCCCTCTAGCCCGTAGCCGCGAAGTGCGTCGTAGACGACGTTTGCGCAGGCTTTGGCGACCTCAACGGCGCGAGGATCTGAAAAGTCCGGCGCAATCAACGTGGCCGCCGCATAGCGGCCGGGGTGGGTTACAGCGTAGGCGCGGTAAGCTCGGGCCAGAGCAAAAATCGCATTGCGCCCGGAACGGCCTTGGATCGCCTCACCCATAAGGCGCGAGAGCTCGGCGTTCACCGCCAGGGAAATTTCCTGACGCAGGTTCTCGAGGCTGCGCACGTGGGCGTAGAGGCTTGGCAAGGCGATCCCCAGCGTCTTGGCCAGCCGCGCCATCGACAGTCCGACAATACCCTCTGCGTCCGCCAGTCGGGCGGCGCAATCGACCACTACCGCCTTATTAAGTCCCTTCTTCGCCATGCGCCACCCATATTCCTATGGTTAGTAGGAATCAAGCGATAGATCATAGGCTGTACCGCAAGGAGCGAGGGTCTCCTCCCCCCCTGCCCTGACGAGCCTCACATCCGACTTGAAGGGAGTCGGACACGCCGGCGCCGGGAAGCCAGGGCTGGCGAAAGCCTTGGCTTTCTTAGGCCCGGCAAGGCCTAGACGTCCTCTGCGAAAGAGTTCTTCGCCGGACCATGCGGGTTCGACGAGCGCGGAATACGTCCGGCCTCGCAACCACCTGCGGGCGCTATTGGTCAGAGGCAACGGGCTCGAACGGATGCAGTCGTTCCAAAATTTGACGAAGCGCCCCTTCGATCAACGCGCGCATCCGGGGACATGCCTATTCTGGATCCTAGTCGCTGGTTGAAAGCAGCGAGACGGGCTTTGCGCCATTCTGTTGAGGCACAGCTTTGCACTTTGGACCCGATCGTAAGGCGGGGCTGCGCGCAACCGACCACCTTGTCACAGAAGGGACGGCCGACGATGGAGGCGCAGTGAGGTTTGCTTTCAGGGACGCCCACAGGCGATCTGATCTCGCACGTGTCAGCGCCCTCATTGAGGCGTGCGGGCTGTCCACAGTCGGATTGTTCTCGCCAGGCAGTGTCTACATCGTCGCGGTCCGCGACCTATCGGTGGTCGGCGTCTGCGGCCTGGAACCGGATGGCGATGCTGGTCTGTTGCGAAGCTTGGCGGTCGATCCGTCGGCGCGCGGCGTCAAACTGTCTTGGCGCTTGGTCGAATTGATTATCGCGCGCGCCCGGCTGTCGGGTGTCAGGCGATTATTCACGTTCAGCAAGGACACCGGCGATCTCTTTATCGCGATGGGATGGCACGACCTTCCTCTGCAGGAGGTGACTCCGGAGATCGAAAATACAACCCAAGTTATACACTATCATAAAGTCGGATGGTATCCGGACGAGCGGGCGTTGTGCCTCGATCTCAACGCCACCTGACTGGACCGCTATGAATCCCGCGACTTGTTTCGCTGGAGCAGAACGCCTGCAGCCCACCCCCGACAGAACAGGTCGTCAAGGCGCTCACCGTTGCTCCGCATTGAAGAGGAATCCTGTTCCAATGGACCAAGCCAAGGCGCACTATACCCTTCACGCCGCGCCTGGATCATGCTCCTTCGCCGCGCATGTGATCCTGGAGGAAATTGGCGAGCCCTACACGATCGCCTTGATGTCGCCGGGCCATCCTGAAACGCACGAGGCTTGGTTCAGGACCTTAAATCCCAAGGGGCGGGTCCCCGTCCTGATGATCGGAAATCTTGTAATTACCGAAGCGCCGGCCATCCTTGTTCATCTCGGCTTAGCGCGGCCCGACGCGGGCCTGCTAGACACGACGGGCGAGAATCTCGTTCGCTCGATCGAGTGGTTCAACTGGCTATCTGGTCATGTACACGCGGTGTCGGTCAGAATGATCTGGCGGCCAGACTATTTCTGCGACGATAGCACTGCGGCCGAGCCTATTATCCTCAAGGGCCGCCAGCATTTGGCTGCGGATTTTGCCCGGATTGAGAGCGCCCTAACAGACCGGATCTGGGCCGTTGGCGAGTCCTATTCTATCGTCGATCCATATCTCCTTGTTTTTTACAGATGGGGAAACCGCATGGGCCTGGACATGCGGCGGGACTATTTAGCTTGGACCGATCATTCGCTTCGTCTCGAGCAGCGCCCCGCCGTGCAGCGCTGCCTTCAGAAAGAGGGCGTGTCGCTCTGGCGCCGATAACCCGTAGGAGGCGATACAAGGCTCGAGACGCGCCCACTAATCCCGAGACTAACTCTCGAGAGCGACAGCTTGACCAAACGGCGCGAGATTTTCGGATCAAACGTGGGTGAAGGGGTCGTCGTCGAACGGCGCCGTCAGTCATCCTCACCACTCTAGCGGCGGGAACGCTCTCGATCCCGGACCGAGGGGCCAATTGCATCCTGCGCCTATGCCGCATTGCCCCATGAGTCTGTAGCGTCACGTCCGTCAATTGCTTGCCCGCCACATCGCCTTCAAAGACATAGCCGCTGGCATCGGCAGAAGCTACTGGACCTCGTAGCAGTTCTACGGTGATGCAATATTCGTTGATGCGCCGCGTGGAGGACGAGGCCGGTCAACGCCTCTGCTGAAAGGACCACAATCGGCCCAGCCCATCCGTTACAAGGGGTTTCCGCAAGCCGATTGGCCCGCACGTCCGGGCCGCCTGGGGAATTGCCTCGCCTTCAGAATCCGAGCCGGATCGACTTGATTTCGGTGTAGGCGTCGACGCCGTTCCTGCCGTTTTCCCGGCCGTAACCCGATTGCTTGACGCCTCCGAAGGGAAGGACCTCTTCGCCTCCACCGCCGTTGACGACGACCTGACCGGCTTCCAGACGGTGGATCAGCCCGTGGGCGATCCTGATCTGGCGCGTCCAGATTTTCGCTGACAAGCCGTAGATCGAGTCATTGGCCAGGGCGGCGACTTCGTCGAGGCTCGCCTCGTCAGGGACGGGCGTGACGACCAAAGCCGGGCCGAAGATTTCCTCTCGGGAGACCCGCATCTGAGCCGAAGCGTTCGTCAGGATCGTCGGCTCGAAGAAGTATCCACCGCCAACGCGGGCGTGGCCACCTCGAACAACACACGCGCCGGCCTGGATGCTGTGACCGATGATCTCTGCGGCCCGCTGACGTTGCTTGGCGCAAATCATCGGCCCCATGTCCGTGTTCGCGTCCGTTCCTGGCCCGATGCGCATACCGTCCATGATGGCGCGCATCCGAGTCAGAAGTGCGTCCTGGATCGAGGCCTGGGCGAAAACCCGGGAGCCTGCCGCGCAGTACTGGCCGCTTTTGAAGGTGATCTCGCTGACGATGGACCGAGCCGCCTTGTCGAGATCTGCGTCAGCGAAAACGAGGACGGGTGATTTACCGCCCAGTTCAAGCACGACGCGTTTGAGGTTGGTGCTGGCGGCTGCGGCCATGATCGACTTTCCCACCACCGTCGAGCCGGTGAAGCTGATCAGGTTGACGTCAGGATGCTCGGTCAGCGCACGCCCAGCCTCCTCCCCCGTGCCCGTCACGATGTTCACCACGCCGGGTGGAATGCCGACCTTGTCGCACGCCTGTCCGATCCGCAGCGCCGACAGCGGCGCCAATTCGGACGGCTTGATAACGACCGTGCAGCCTGCCGCCAGGGCGGCGCTCAGCTTTTGCAGCACCATCAAAAGCGGCGCATTCCACGGGGTGATGATGCCCACCACGCCGATCGGTTCGCGTATGTAGTAACTGAAGGCGGCCTGCTCGGCCGGATGCATGGGGGTCTCGCCGGATATCTTCGCCGCCCACCCTGCGTTGTCTCTCAAAGCGCGTAGCGCCAGGGGCACGTCGCCGTTCCGTATCGACGAGAGCGTGTGCCCCGTGTCGATCGCCTCAAGAAACGAAAGGTCGAGCTCATCCTCTTCAAGCGCCTGGGCGAGAGCCATCAAGAGCCCCATCCGCCTGGCGCCCGACAGGCGCGACCAGGGACCGTTGTGAAAGGCGCTGCGTGCTGCGCGAACCGCGAGTTCGATGTCTTCGTGCCCGCCAGCCGCCGCTGTCGTGACCAGCGTGCCTGTCGAAGGATCTTCCACCTCGAATGCGCTGCGAGAAGACGCTGGTCGCCACCGCCCGCCGATGAGCATCGCCGGGGGCGCTCGAAGCAATTTCAGGCGCAGGTCTTCGACGTGTTGTTCAGGGGGACGTACGCATTTGTGTTCCTCGGCCTCGCGGGACTTGGTCATGATGGGCTCTCGATTTTCGCGTGCCAGCGCTTGCCGTAAGGCAATTAGTAGATAAACTCTACTAATTGCGAGAAGTAGACATTGTCAACCAGTTGGAGCCGTACCGGTGATGAAATTCTGCGACTGTGAGGGTTCTGATGGCTGACACTGAGGTCGAAGCGCTGGACCTGTTAGGCGGCGTGATGGATCTGGTGAAGGCCAGAATGTCGGCCGCTCTAAGCGCCGAAGGGCAGAAGCTGTTGCTTATGGAAGCGCACGTGCTGCGCATTGTGCTGGCGCGGCAGAATTGCACGCAGCTGGATGTGGTGCGTGAAACGCGGCGCGACAAAGCTCAGATTGGCAAACTGATCCGGTCCCTGGTCGGCTACGGTCTGCTGAGGCAGTCTCCCGATCCCTCCGACGCGCGCCGTCAGCGCCTGATCCTCACTGCCGAGGGAGAGGAAGCCGCGCGTAGGTGTCAACAGCATCGACTGACGATTGCGAAGCAACTCTTCGCCGGCGTATCGGCGCAAGATCGCGATGTGCTGGTCGAGACTCTGAGTCGCATCGAGAGCCACCTGGACGCCGCCTAGGAGGCAAAACGGGCTCCGCGGCCGCCCGCAAAATCCGCTTAGGCGACGCCGGCGGCTGCTAAGCCAAAACCTCGCCCCGCCGAAAGGCCGACTAGGACTTTCTGCGGTCGCCTTTATCGCCCTGAGCGGCCAGCGCCCCTGGGGTCATCTCGCCGCCAGAGCCAAGAGGTGAACCGCCTGGAACTATGCCCGGCGAAGCACGCCCACAATCTTATGCCAATGCGCGCAATAATCTTGCGCACAAGCGCCGTCATCGGGCGCTAGCTCCGCAAAGCTCACCAACCGGGAAAAGCTCAAGACGATTGCTTCTCGGTCGAATGGAAAGCCATTGGCCCTCCACCAACAAGTTAGACAGTTAGACTCTTAAGTTAGGCGTCGAAATTTCCCATCAAGCTGAATGGCTTAGGTGCAATCTGCGCGCCTGATGTCCCGATACGGCCTGCGCCCGATGTCCCGATATTCCTGCGCCTGAAAGCCCGATACCGTCCACAGGGCGTCAACAGGCAGTCAAAGACCTAAACGGCCTTGCCCCACGCCGCTGTCGCTTCACCGAACTTTTCAAACAGCGACTTGAGACCTTGCTGCTCATCGGCATGGCGCAGCAGACCGGCGATATGCCCTGAGACCTTCTCCGCCGCCGAGATCAAGGCGGTGTCGACGCTGTGCACGTAGCGGCTGGTCGTGGTGCCGGCGGCATGGCCAAGGAGCGCGGCGATCGTCGCTTCGGTAAAGCCGAGATCATTCGCCATGCTGGCGAAGCTGTGCCGCAAAACGTGTGGCGTCACATCCATCAGCTGCTTGCGGATCGTCTTGCCCCACACCTTGGGCACGCCGTCGAAGGCCTTGCCGGCGACGTCGCCTTCAAAGACGTAACCCCTGGCGTCGGCAGGCCGCCGATGATTGAGCAAGGCAAAGACCTCCGGGCCCATCGGGCGGATCGAACGCCCTTCTTTGGTGTCCGCCAACCGGAAACAGCGGCCCGCCTCGTCGATCTCCTCCCAACGCAGCTTCTCGATCTCGCCGCGCCGGCAACCTGTCAGCGCCAGCAACTTGATGATCGTCAGGGCCATCTCGTTGTGCCCTTCTTCCTCGGCCTCGCGCAGCGTTTCGCCTAGCGTCCGGTACTCCGCGGCACTGAGACGCCGATAGCGATTGTTCACCGCCGGCTTGGGGATGCCCCGAACAGGGTTGTTCTCAATCACGCCGATCCGCTGAGCGTAGGTAAAGATGCCGCCGAGTAGGCCCAAGGTGCGCCCCGCTGTGCCCAGACCGCCGCGCACGATCGAACGCCCCCTCAGCTTGGTCTTGCGATCGCGGCGCGCCTTTCCAAGAGCGACGTCGCGCATGAACTGATGGATGTCGGCGCGCGTGACCTCCTTGACCAGCCGCGTGCCGAGCAACGGCGCGATGTGTGAGCTTATGCGGCTCCGGTCAGCCTGGAGGGTGGACGCCTTCTTCGGCATCCGCCGCTTGCCGGGGACGAGGCCGATCTCAGCATCCTCCATGTAGCGCTCGCAAAGCTCGCGGACGGTCATGCCGTTGCGGTTGGTCTTCTTCTCCTCGGCCGGGTCACCGCCCTTGGCGATGTCGCCGAGATGAATCTTGGCCTCGCGCCTGGCCATCTCGGGCGTAAGGGCGCCGTGGATCCCGAGCGTCAGCCTTCGTGTGCGCCGACTCGACCGGTACTGGACGAGATAGGTCTTGCGGCCCGAGGCGTAAACGCGAACCCCAAAGCCCGGCAGCTCGTCATCCCAGACGAAGTAGTCGGTGTCGCCTGGCTCCAGGCCTTCGACGGTTCGGATGGAAAGCCTCACCTCTACTCTCCTCGTTGACCTTTGCCTTCGAAAATCCGGAAGCTCAGCGGCAGCATGCTTCCGGAAATCGTGGCGTGTGATAGCGAGGAAATGGTGGGCCTATATGTGCATTTTGTCGAGTATATTCAACGTGATATAGGGCGTTCGGCGGCCATGGAGGATGGTGGCGAAAAGCTCCAGAATCCACTCCGAAGGCAAAGGTCACACGTTCGAATCGTGTCGGGTGCGCCATTTCCCCAATGAAATCGACAGGCTGACCGCTCGCGCACGCGTGCGGGCGCCCTAGAGGTACTTGCTCAGGCTCAGCGACGAGAGCGTGCTGATCATCGAGTAGAGGGCCTCCAGCTGGGTCTGGTACTGGGTGGTCAGCACCGCCGCCTGCGTCAGGTCCGCGCCCTTCAGGTCGGTGACCAGGGCGTCGATGGCGTCGATCTTGGCGGTGTTGCGGTCGGTGATCGTCTGCAGGGACGAGGCTTGGATGGCGATGGTCTCCTGCAGCGTGCCCACGCCGGTCAGGGCGGTTCCCGTCAGGGCGTAGGCGCTGGCGATGGCGTCGGTGTCCGTCGGGTCGGCGGCGACCGTGGCGATGGCCCGGGCCAGCTGCTCGAAGGCCGACGAACCGGCCGAGACCGACAGCGACACCGTCTGGCCGTCCGAGCCGGAGAAGGTCCGCCCGGTGGCCGAGCCGCCGTAATAGGTGGTGTCCGCCCCCGCCGTCGGATCGTAGCCGGCGGCGGTGAAATCGACCGGGGCGGCGTCGGTCGCCTGGCCCGAGAACAGGTAGGTCCCGCCTTGCTGGCTGTTGAGCAGGGCCTGCAGGTCGGTCAGCCAGTCGGCCGCGTACTGGCCCGCCGTGCCGGCGTCCAGGGTCGAGCTGCTCATCATCGAGGCCAGCTGGGTCTTGATGGTGGTGGCGAGGTCGGCGATCTCGCCCACGGCCGAATAGGCCGCCTGGACATAGGCGGCGGCGGACGACGCGGCGGTGTTGTCGGCGGTCAGGCGGGCGCTCTGGTTGCCCAGGGTCAGGATGCTGGCCGTGCTCTGGGCGATCCCGCCATAGGTCTGGGACTTCAGGCCCGAGGCCGTCTGGGTCTGCTGGTCGGCCAGCTTGGCCTGGACCTTCAGGCTGGCCGCGGTCATGGCGCTGGTATGGGCGAAGCTGGCGACGCGGTTCAGCATTCAGCTCACCATGTTCACCAGCGTCTCGAACAGCTCCTTGGCGATCGAGATCAGCTGGGCGTTGGCTTCGTACTGGGTCTGGTACTGGGTGATGTTGGCCAGCTCCTCATCGACGTTCACCGCCGTCAGGTTCTGCAGCCGCGAGATGGCCGCGTCGTTGGCGGCGGTTGAGGCGGCGCTGGTGGTGGAGGCGGTCGAGATCAGGGCCGCGGCCTGGGAGACGAAGCCCGACGCGTAGGACGCCAGGCTCACCGTCTTGGCGCCCTGGCTTCCCGTGGCGGCGAACGACACGGCGGTGGTCAGCAGGCTGGAGAGCGCGTCGGCCGCCGTGCTGTCGCCCGAGGCCAGGGCCAGGTCGCCGGTCGCCAGGGTCGCGGTGGTGGAGAGGGCCGCCGTCGGCAGGCCGCTGGCGTCGCCGGCCAGCCTGGTCGACACGCCGATGTCTGATGCGGTCGAGCCGGTGAAGAGGTCGTTTAAGCCGAACCTCGCCGAGATCGCGGCGCCGTCGTCGGCCAGGGCCACGCCGTTGGCGCTGTCGGTGGTGGCGATGGTCAGCTTGCCGTCCGAGCCGATGGCGGCGGTCAGGCCCGAGACGCCGTTCAGGGCGGTCACCAGGTCGCCGACGGTGGCGTAGCTGGAAAGGTCCAGGTCCTGGGTCGAGACCACCTTGCCGGCGGAGTCGGTCACGGCCACCCGCAGGGTCCCGGTCGCCGACAGTGCGTCGGACGCCGAGACCGTCCCGGAGCTCGTCAGGCTGGCGGGCGCGGGGACCGAGGTTCCGGCGTTGGTCACGGCGTTGACCTGGGTGATCAGGGTCGCGGCCAGCTGGTCCAGCTGGTCCTGCTGGGCCGGCAGGGTCTGGTCGCGCAGGGTGACCAGGGCCCCCAGCGCGCCGGTGGACTGGCCGGCGGTGATGTCCTTGCCGTTCAGCAGGATGCCGGAAATCGATCCGGGATAGGTCGCGCCCGCGCCCAGCTGGCTGGAGGCGGTGTAGCTGAGTGTGGCGGCGGTGGTTCCCAGCAGGGCGTCGCCGCCGGTGGTGTAGACCCGCAGCTGGTTGTCGGCCGTGACGTAGCTGCTGACGCCCATCAGGCCCGACAGGGTGGTCAGGGCCGCGTCGCGCTGGTCCTCCAGGCTGGTGGTGTCGCCGCCCTGGGCGGTGACGGTGGCGATCTGGTCGTTCAGCGAGGCCAGGCTCTTGAGCGTCTGGTTGATCGTGCCGACCGTGGTCTCGATCTGGGTGTTGGCCTGGGTGCGCAGGGCCTGGACCTCGCCCGACAGGCTCTTGATCCCCTGGGTCAGGTCGGAGGCGTCGGAGACCAGCTGGGCCTTGCTGGTGGCGTCGACGCCGGACGACAGGGCCGTCAGGGCGGTCTGGAAGGCCGAGACCAAGCTGGAGACGTCGTCGCCGGTGGCGGTCGAGCCCAGGGCCGCGTCGTAGGACTGCAGGTAATTGTCGGTCACCGCGTCGCCCCCGGCGGCGGCGGCCGTCTTCAGCACCGTCTTGCTCAGATAGGCGTCGGCGACCCGCAGGATCGTGGCGTCAGACAGGGTCTGGGTCGTGGTGCTGACCGCGCTGGTGACGGTCTTGCGGGTGTAGGTCGCGTCGTCGGCGTTGGCGACGTTGAGGTTGGCCACCGCGATCCGGGACTGCGAGGCCGTCAGGGCCGAGCCCGCCGCGCCGATGATCGAGGACAGCGACATGGCGGTCAGCCCTTGCGAGGCCCGTCGCCGCGAGGCGACAAACGACTGGAGTAGCGGGTGTGGGCCGACAGGCCGCGGTTGACCGCGCCGATCCGCTCGCGGCCCTCGCCCATCTCGGCGTCCAGCCGCGCCAGCCGCGCGCCCAGCGCCGCCTGCACCTCGTGCAGGCTGGCCAGCAGCAGCAGGTGGTCGGCCTCGGGGGCGGCGGCCAGGCCCTCGGCCACGCCGCGCGCCAGGGCCCGGGCCTCCTCGACCGTGGCGACCAGCGGGGCCTCGCCGCCGACCCGGCGGGAGCGTTCGGCGCGCAGCCTCAGGCGTTCGATCGTCCCCATCAGCGCACGGCCTGGATCAGGGTGTCGAACATCCCCTTGGTGGTGGTGATCACCTGCGAGGCGGCCGAATAGGCCTGCTGGGCGATGATCATCTTGTTGAACTCGGTGGCGATGTCGGTGGTCGAGCCCTCCAGGGCGCTGGCCACCAGCGTGCCCGAGCTGCCGTCGCCCGGCAGGTTGACGTGCACCTGGCCGGCGTTGGTGTTCTCGTCATAGACCGTGCCCGAGACGTGGGTCAGGCCGTTGGGATTGCTGAAGGTGGCGACCGGGATCTGGTAGATCGCCAGGCTGACCCCATTGTCGAAATTGGCGGTGACCAGGCCGTTGGCGTCGATGGTCACGCCCGACAGCTCGCCGTAGTTGGCGCCGTCCTGCTCGATGGTCGGGGTGATCGACAGGGTCGAGGAGGTCGAGGCGAACTGGGTCAGGCCGTCGGTGCCGCCGGACGTGCCCAGGTTCAGGGTGATGCCGCTGGTCGCCGCCCCGGTCGAAAAGCCGGTGATGCTGATCGCCACCGGCGAGGGGTTGGTCGAGGCCAGGCTGCCGTCGGTGTTGAAGGTCACCGACACCGTGGACGGGCTGATCACGCCCGAGGTGGTGGTCCCGTCCGAGGTCAGGGTCGGATTGGCCAGGGCCAGCGACCAGGTGTTGTCGGCGGTCTTGGTCCAGGTCTGGCCGACCGTGTGGCTGACGCCGAGCGAGTCGATCACCTCCATGCTGGTGGTGAAGGACTGGCCCGTCGTGGCGTCGGCCGGCAGGTTGGCCGACATCGTCACGTTCTCGGTGGCCTTGGCCGTGCCGCCGATCGAGTTGAAGTTGATCGCCTGCAGGCTGGACAGGTCGCTGGCGTTGCTGGCCAGGACGTTGCCGTCGGCGTCGGTGGGCAGGCCCTGGAGGTAGTAGCCCTCGCTGTTGACCAGATAGCCGTCGGCGTCGGTCGAGAAGCTGCCGTTGCGGCTGTAGACCAGGTCCGACGAGGTGTCGCCCGGATGGGCCGAGACCACGAAGAAGCCCGCGCCGTCGATGGCGACGTTGGTCGAGGTGGCGGTCGAGGAGATCACCCCGCCGACGTTCAGGGCCTGGCTGGCCTTGGCGACCACCGAGCTGGTCGACTTGGCCGAGCCCATGGCGCCGGTGACCAGCGACTGGAAGTCGACTTCCTTGGTCTTGTAGGCGGTGGTCGACGAGTTGGCGATGTTCTCGGAGATGGCGGCCAGGGCCATGCTCTGGGCCGACAGGCCCGACACCGCGGTCGAGAGGGCGGAGGAAAGGCTCATCGCGCGCGCCCCTAGCTCTGGCCGGAAGCGAGCAGCTGAACCTGGGTCAGCAGCGACGACATGTTGTCGGACATCGTCGACAGCGTCGTGTTCATGTTGATCTGCTGCTCGAGGCCCGAATAGGTCGCCAACTGGCTGGTGAACTCGGTGGGGTCTTGCGGATCGAGCGGGTTCTGGTTGGTCAGCTGCGTCATCAGCAGCTTCAGGAAGTCGGTGGTGCCCAGGGCCGTCGTGCTGGACGACGAACTGGTGGCGGCCGTGGTCGCGGCGCTGGTGGTCGAGGCGATGGCGGTCATGGGAACCCTCCAATGACGCCGGGCGGCGTCGTTCGCAGGGTTCAACGGAGCGGGGGCGCCGGATGGGGCGGTGTTTTTTTGATCGCCTCGAAAGGCCGGGTCGAAGAGAGGGACACACACTCACGGCAAGGCCTGAGCGACCCTGGCGGAGGCTTCGGGGTGAGTGTGTGTCCCCACCTTCTGGCGCAGGCGAAAATAGTCCGCCCCATCCGGCGAGGGGGTCTCGTTCAACCCGGTGAAGCCTGGCCGCGCAGAACGGCGGGAGGCTTCCCGCGCCGGGTCGTCCGGCGTGGCCTCTAGCTAGAGAGCCGGATTAGAAAATGCCTGTCATCTCCACCAACACAGCGGCCAACACCGCCCTGCGCTACCTGAACACCAACAGCGCCGCGCAGAGCGAATCCCTGGCCAAGCTGTCGAGCGGCTCGCGGATCGTGAGCGCCAAGGACGACGCCTCGGGTCTCGCCATCGCGACGTCCATGAACGCTGACATCACCGTGCTGAACCAAGCCGCCACCAACGTCACCAGCGGCACTTCGGTGCTCAACACGGCCGACGGCGCCCTGTCCAACATCGCCGACATCCTGCAACGGATGAAGTCGCTGACGGCCCAGGCGCAGTCGGGCAGCTCCAGCACCGACGACCTCAGCTACATCAACGCCGAATACACCCAGCTGAAGGACGAAATCGACGACATCGCGTCGACGACCAACTTCAACGGGGTGGCCCTGCTGTCTTCCAGCGGGACCTCGGTGACGACCACGCTGGGAACCGCCGGTTCCGCGGGCACGCTGGACACCGACTACTTCAAGGTGGCCACGGGCAACACCAGCCTGGGCGCCGTCAGCTATCTGGCCGACGGCACCGCGACCACCGTCGAGGTGGGCGACTATGTCGACGACACCGGCGCGCTCCTGCTGAACGCCGCCGGCACGGCCAAGGCCACCGCCGACGACCTGCTGGCGGACTCCGTCAACACGGTCACCTGGACGGCCACGGCCGGCACGGGAACCAGCGCCTACACCAACGGTACGGGCGTCGACTTCCTGGTCGGCACCAGCAGCAGCGACACGATCAGCGTCAAGCTCGAGGCCGCCGACACGGCGTCCCTGGGCATCGACGCGACGTCGATCACCAGCGCCGCCTCGGCGGCCACGGCGATGGACGCGATCGACACCGCCATCACCCAGGTCTCCGAGGCCCGGGCCAATGTCGGCGCCACCCTGTCGCGCTTCGACTACCGCGGCGACGTGATCTCCACCTCGCTGGAGAACCTGCAGTCGGCGAAATCGGCGATCTCGGACGTCGATATCGCCTCGGAGCAGACCAACTACACCAACGCCTCGACCCTCACCTCGGCCGCCATCGCCGCTCTCGGCAAGGCCAACGAGATGAGCCAGTCGCTGCTGAAGTTGCTGCAGTAGGTCCATCGACGGACGCCGTCGGCTCCCCGCCGGCGTCCGTGACCTCGGCGGGAGGGCCTCCCTGACCCTCCCGCCGCTTTTCCCCGTCCTCCCAGCAGGCCCGCCCCAATAGGCCAACCATGACCACGACCAGCAGCGTTTCGACCTCGGGCTCGACCAGCTACGTCACCGGCACGGTGTCGGGCCTGGACACCGACGCCATCATCGACGCGGCCGTCGCCCAGAAGACCGCCCGCGCCGACACGATCGACGCCAAGGTCACCGCCAACAAGACCAAGATCTCGTCCTACCAGACCCTGCAGTCGCTGCTGCAGGCGGTGTCGGACTCGATGTCCAGCCTGGCCTCGTCGACCTACAGCGCGATCTCGACCACCACCAACGCCTTCGACGAGAAGCAGGCCTATCTGACCGCCTCGGACGGGGCGGACGCCACCGACATCCTGGCGGTCAGCGCCGACAGCGACGCGGTCGCGGCCTCGTACGAGATCACCGTCACCCAACTGGCCAAGGCCCAGAAGGTGGCTTCGGCCACCCAGGCCTCGGCCAAGACGGCCCTGGGGCTGGATGGCGTCATGTCGATCGGCGCGGCGAACGGGACCGCCGTCGACATCACCGTCACCAGCGGCATGACGCTGAACGACCTGTCGACCGCCATCAACGCCCAGACCGCGACCAGCGGGGTGACCGCCACGGTGATCAGCACCGGGACCGGCGCGCGGCTGGTGCTGTCGACCAGCGACACCAACCAGGCCATCACCGTCGCCGCCACGTCGGGTGACGACGTGGCCCTGGGCATCGGCCTGACCGACTCCACCGGCGCCTTCGCCTCGGAGCTCCAGGCCGCCCAGCCCTCGATCGTCACCGTCGACCAGCAGACCATCACCAGCGACGGCAACGAGCTGACCGACGTGATCCCGGGCCTGTCGATCTCGCTGCTGCAGGGCACGACGGCCGGCCAGACCATCACGCTCGACGTCGAGGCCAACTACGACGACATCAAGACGGCGATCACCGGCTTCATCACCGCCTACAACGCCCTGCGCGCCTTCGTGGCGACCAACCAGACGGTGGGCTCGGACGGCACGGTGCCCGAGGATGCGGTGCTGTTCGCCGACAGCATCCTGCGTGACGTCAACCGCCAGCTTTCGGCCGTGCTGTCGGGCTCGCCCGCCTCGTCCGGCGACGACGTCTCCGACCTGTCCGACCTGGGGCTCACCTTCGATTCCAACAACCAGCTGCAGCTGTCCAGCGAGACCACCCTGGACAACCTGCTGCTGACCGACCTCTCCAGCGTGGCCGGCTTCTTCGAGACCAGCTTCTCGACCGACAACGCGGGCCTGAAGCTGATGAAGAACGCCACGACCCAGTCGTTCGACTTCAGCCTGGACGTCACCGCCGTGGACGGGGCCATCACCGACGTGACGGTGGGCGGCAAGAGCGGTCTGTTCACCGTGGTCGGCAGCCTGATCACCGGCGCCAAGGGCACGATCTACGAGGGGCTATCCTTCGCCCTGTCGCCGGCCACGAGCGGCGCGATCGCCGTCAAGGTGCAGCAGGGCTTCGCCAACCAGGTCACCAGCCTGCTCGGCGGCTACGCCAACACGACCAACGGCACGATCCAGACCCAGATCGCCAGCCTGGAAACCATCGACACCGACCTGACCAGCAAGGCCGACGACATCCGGACCGACGCCGAGGACTACCGGACAAAGCTGGTCGCCAGGTACGCGACCATGGAGAGCGAGCTCTCGGCCGCCAAGCTTCTTCAACAGCAGATCAAAGCCATTCTCGGAGCCAGCACCAGCGATGACGACGACTAACGCAAGAGCCCTCGGGGCCTACGCGGCCGCGCGCAATCTCAACCAGAACCCGCGCGACGTGCTCGCCGCCGTGCACGAGGAGCTGCACCGCGCGATCGCCTCGGCAAAATCGGCCCACGAGGCCGGGGCGCTGGATCAAATGTGCCGTCACGCCGCCCGCGCGACCCAGATCCTGATGGTGCTGTCGACCAGCCTGGATTTTTCGGCCGCCGGACAGGACGGCGCGATGCTTCGCCGGTTTTACCGTTCCTTGCTGGAAACGCTCACCGAGGCCTCTCGCCGAAGCAGTATGTCGCCTCTGTATCAAAAAATGCTGGACCTGCTTCAACCGTTTTGCAAATGTCTCAGAGGGAAACAATAGTAAGGCAATAATATTGCCGCCAAATATCCGGCCATTTTACTAACGCAGTTATTCGAAATGTGGCCCCTGTTTTGCCTGTCCTATTTTCAGACAAGCTCTGGATTGGACCGAAACAATGCCTGGTTCGACGAACAACATTCTTCCCGACGATCGCTCGGACGAGGATCTGTTCCTGGCCTGCGCCGGCGACGAGCCGGGCGCGTTCCGCCTGCTGGTCGAGCGCCACATGCGGCTGGTGCGGCGGCTGGCGCTGAACGTGCTGGGCGACGTGCACGAGGCAGAGGACGTCGCCCAGGAGGTGTTCGTGGCGGTGTGGCGGGCGCGGCTGGACTGGCGGCCCGAGGCGCGGTTCTCGACCTGGCTGCACCGGGTGGCGGTCAACAAGGCCATCGACCGGCGTCGTTCGCTACGCGGCGTCTCCCAGGCCTCGCCCGAGCCGCAGGAGGTGATCGCCCGCCTGGCCGACGCCGACCAGCGCGTGGCGCGGCCCGAGGACGCCCCGGAAGACGCTCATGTCCGTCTGGAACGGATGGAAAGCGCCAAGGGCCTGCGCCTGGCCCTGGAACGCCTGCCGGCCGCCCAGAACCAGGCCCTGACTATGTTCTATTTCGAGGAGCTGGACGTTGGTAGAATCGCCGACGTCCTGGACTGCTCGGAACAGGCGGTGCGGTCGCTCCTCAAACGGGGGCGTGCGGCGCTGAAGACCAATCTCCAGAGACAGAAGAAGATCTGTAGCCATGGATATCGCCCGGTTCAAAGCCAGCCTCGCCAGCCTGGGGGCCGATCTTGAGCGCTGGCCGCCCGACGAGGCGCAGGCCGCCGTCGCCCTGCTGGCCGCGTCCGACGAGGCCGTGGCGCTGTTCGCCCAGGCCAGCGCCGACGACCTGACCCTGTTCGGCGACGACGCCGGCGACCTGGACGGCCTGGTCGACAAGACCCTGGGTCGGATCAGTTGATCCAGCCGCCGTCGATGATGTGGATCTGGCCGGTGGTGAAGGCCGACTCGTCGCTGGCCAGGTAGAGCGCCAGCTGGGCCAGTTCCTCGGGCTTGCCCAGGCGACCCATCGGCTGGCGGGCGGTGAAGGCCGCCCGGGCGGCCTCGTAGTCGCCGGTGTCGGCCAGGCGCTGGTTCAGCGACGGGGTCTCGACCGTGCCCGGGCAGATGGCGTTGCAGCGCACGCCCTGGCCGACGAAATCGGCCGCCACGGCCTTTGTCAGGCCGATCACCGCGGCCTTGGTGGCGCCGTAGGCGAAGCGGTTGGGCACGCCCTTGATCGAGCTGGCCACCGACGACATGTTGACGATCGAGCCGCCGCCGGCCGCCAGCATGGCCGGCAGGAACGCGCGGATCATCCGGTACTGGGCGGTGACGTTCAGGTCGGTGGAGAACGCCCAGGCGGCCTCGTCGCAGTCCAGGATCGTGCCGCTGTGCACAACCCCGGCGCAGTTGAACAGCACGTCGATCGGGCCCAGCTCGGCGGCCAGGTCGAGGATGGCCCGCGGGTCCAGCACGTCCAGGCGGCGGGTCTCGCAGCCTTGCAGCTCGCCCAGCAGGGCCTCGTTGACGTCGGTGGCGATCACCCGCGCGCCTTCGCGGGCGAACAGCTCGGCGCTGGCCTTGCCGATGCCCTGGGCGGCGGCCGTGACCAGGGCGGTCTTGCCGGAAAGTCTTCCCATCGTCGTTACTCGCTAACTGGTCCGCCGCAGCGGCAGGCAGGCCGGACCGATCGGGTCGAAGGCCTTGTAGGTGAGGATGAATTCCTGGTGGCCCAGCGCTTCGGAGACGGTGCGCCGGCCGCCGGCCACGGCCAGCACCAGGTCGTGGATCTCGGTCCCGACCTCGTCCAGCGTGCCGCGCCCCTCCATGATCCGCCCGGCGTCGACGTCCATGTCGCCGGCCAGCTTGCGGTAGGTCTCGGGATTGGCGCAGACCTTGATCACCGGCGAGATCGCCGAGCCGACCACCGATCCGCGGCCGGTGGTGAACAGGGTCAGGTGGGCGCCGCAGGCGATCAGCTCGACGATCTCGGCGTTGTCCGAGATGTTGGGGAAGCCGAAGCGCGGCTCGCCGTCGGGCACCACGTCCAGCAGGTAGAGCCCGCCGCTGGGCGGCAGGTCGCCGGGTTTGAGGATCCCGACGATCGGCGCCGATCCGGACTTGGAATAGGCCCCCATCGATTTTTCTTCCTGGGTGGTCAGCCCGCCCTCGGCGTTGCCGGGCGCGAAGCTGCCGTAACCCATGACGGTGTAGTAGGCCTCGGCCTTCTGGACGCTGCGCTCCAGCTCCAGGCCCAGTTCCGGCGTGATCGCCCGGTCGGCCATGATCCGCTCGCAGCCGACCAGCTCGCCGGTCTCCTCGAACACGCAGGCCGCCCCCGCCGCCCCCAGGCGGTCGAAGGCGCGGCCGACGGCGGGGTTGGCGGTGATGCCGCTGGTGCCGTCCGAGCCGCCGCAGATCGTGCCGATCACCAGCTCCGAGACCGCCATGGGCGCCGTCGGCGTCTCGGCGGCGATGGCCCGCAGGCGCGCCACCGCCTCCAGGCCCTTGGCGATCGTGCTCGCGGTGCCGCCGCTCTCCTGGATCACCAGGGTCTCGACCGGACGGCCGCTGGCCTCGATGGTCGCGCGCAGCTGCTCGCGGTTGAAGCTCTCGCAGCCCAGCGAGATCAGCAGCACCCCGCCGACATTCGGATGGGTGGTGATCGCCTGCATGACCTTCAGCGCATAGGCGTTGGGATAGCAGCCGGGAAAGCCGATCAGGTGGACGTCGGCGTCGTCGCTCCGGGTGACGATCGCGCGGGCCACGTGGTGGGCGCATTCGACCAGATAGGCCACGGCCACCACGTTGCGGATGCCCTTGCGGCCGTCCGACCGCAGATAGCCTTGCAGCGTCTGGGTCATGGTCAATGTCCTTCCGAACCCGTCGCCTGCCGGGTGTGGCTGGCGATGTAGTCGCTCTTCATGTTGTGCAGGTGGACGTGGCCGCCGGCGGCCACGGGGGCGGTGATCGAGCCGATGGGCGCGCCGTATTTCAGCACCTTGTCGCCGACCGCCAGGGCACGGCGGGCCAGCTTGTGCCCGACCCCGACGTCGGTCCCGGCGGTCACCGCCTGGCCGTCGATGGTCAGGACCTGGCCGGCGCGGACCGGCGCGCTCAGCACCAGCACATTGTCGTCGGGATGCAGCAGGATCAGACTCATCGAAACCTTCTCAAGCCTTCCCCGCCGCGCGGGGCGTCGGCGCGTCGGGATGCAGCAGGCCCTCGCCGCGGAGATCGTCCCACAGGGCGTCGGGAATGGCGTGGCCGGCCCAAGCCAGGGCCTGGCGCACCTGGTCCGGGCTGGAGAGGCCCGGGATGACGCTGACCACCTGGGAATGGGCCGACGGGAATTGCAGGGCCGCCGCCGCCAGGGGCGTGGCGTGGGCCCGGCAGACCGCCTCCAGCCGGCGGACCCGATCCAGCACCTGGGCCGAGGCCGGGCCGTAGTCGTAGTGGGCGCCCGCCTTGACGCCCTCGACCAGGACGCCGGAATTGAAGGGGCCGCCGACGATGATCGACACGTTCCGGGCCGCGCAGCGCGGCAGGAAGCGGTCCAGCGCCGTCTGCTCCAGCAGGGTGTAGCGGCCGGCCAGCAGGAAGACGTCGAAATCGCCCTCGTCCAGGGCCGCGTCGCAGATCTCCCACTCGTTGACGCCCAGGCCGATGGCGTCCGTCGCCCCACCGTCGCGCAAGGCCCGCATGGCCTTGTAGCCGCCCTCGAAGAACTGGCGTCGCCGCATGGCGTCGTCGGCGCCGTGGGTGACCGGGCCCAGGTCGTGGGCCAGCAGCACCTCGACGCGGTCGCGCTTCAGGCGTTTCAGGCTGGCCTCGAACGACCGCATGACACCGTCGTAGGAATAGTCGAACACCGGCTCGAACGGCGCGGCGGCGACGAAGCCGTGGCGCTCGGCCGCCGGGTCGGCCTCGGGCGCGGGACGCAGCAGCCGGCCGACCTTCGTCGAGACCTTGGCCGTCGGCGGCAGGATGGCGCCCAGGCGAGTCTCGCTGAGGCCGAAGCCGTAGTGCGGGGCGGTGTCGAAATAGGTCAGGCCCGCGGCTAGGGCGGCCTCGACCGCCTCGCGCGCCGCCGCGTCGCTCACGGCGGCGTAGAGGTTGCCGATCCCAGCGGCCCCGAAGCCCAGCGGCGGCAGGCCCAGCCGGTTGGCCGGGCGGTCGCGGGAAACAGGCAGGGGATCGGCCAGGTTCACGGGGTCGGGCCTCCGAGCTCGACGGAAATCTCGTCGGCGGCCGCCTTGATGGCCGCGATGGTGTCGGGCACCGAGAGGGACGTGGGCGTCTCGACATAGGGCGAGGTCAGGGCCGCGGCGACGCCGTCGGGCCCGAAGATCGGCGCGGACAGGTCGAGCACCAGCCGGGTCACGTCGCTGGGCGCCAGGACGTGCCGGTCGGCCCGGGCCTTCTTGGCCCGCGCCTCGAAACCGGACCAGGCGGTCGGGGCGACGGTCGGCTCCAGCCGCGCGCGCCACTCGGCCCGCACGGGCTCGGGCTGGAAGGCGTAGAGCACCAGGCCCGAGGTCGCCTCGACGATGGCCCGGTGGTAGCCGACCCGCACCGAGAAGCCCTGGTTGCCGGGGGCCTCGATCCGCGCCACCACCACCATCTGGTCGGCGCTGGCCACCGCCAGGTGGCAGGACTGGCCGATGGCGTCGGACAGCCGCCGCATCACCGGCAGGGCGGCCTCCAGCACGGTCCGGGTCGGGGCCCGGGCCATGCCCAGCGAGAACAGCTTGTCGGTCAGGACCAGGCCTTCGCCGGTCGGGGTGTCGGCGATGTAGCCCCGGTGCTGCAGCACCTGGACCATGCGGAACAGCTCGCTGACCGAGCGGTTCAGCGCCGCGGCGATCTGGACCATGCCCAGGGGCCCGCCCCGCGCCGCCAGCAGCTCGAGGACGTCCAGGCCCTTTTCCAGGGCGGGGGCGCGGTATTTGGAGAGGGTGTCTTCGGACTCGGCCATGGCCCTATATCCGATAGAAGCGGCGGCATGTCCCGCCGAACAGGGCCGCCAGATCGGCCGGATCGGTCAGGCCGCTCAGCGCCTTCGCCAGGGCCAGCCAGCCGCCGTAATCGCCGGCCAGGTCCAGCACCGGCCAGTCGCTGCCCCACATCAGGCGCTCGGGGCCGAACGCCGTGACCAGCCGGCGGACATAGGGCGCCAGGGCGTCGGTCGGCTGCGCCGGCCCGGCCTCGGTCAGCAGGCCCGACAGCTTGCAGAACACCTGCGGCAGCTCGGCCAGGGCGTCGATCCCGCGTTCCCAGGCCTCGGCGTCTTCGCCGGTCGCGATGGGCGGCTTGGCGCCGTGGTCGACGACGATCGCCAGGTCGGGCCGGCGGCGGGCCAGGTCCAGCAGGTGCGGCAGGTGGCGGGTCAGGACCAGGGCGTCCAGCGACAGACCGTGGGCGACCATGGCGTCCAGGGCGGGGTCGAGGTCCGGCGACGCGATCCAGGCGTCGTCGTCCAGGTCCTGCAGCATCGGCCGCAGGCCGCGAAGCTTGGGGCGACGGGCCAGGGCGGCGATGCGGTCCGGGGCGTCCGGCGCCTTCAGGTCGGCCCAGCCCACCACGCCCAGCACCAGCGGTTCGTCGGCGGCCAGGTCCAGCAGCCAGTCGGTGTCGCGGTCGTCGGCCTGGGACTGCACCAGCACCGACCCGGTCAGGCCGACGGGCGCGCCGACCTCCGCCAGGTCGGCCGGGCCGAAATCGCGGTGGATGGCCAGGAGATCGGGCGTCGGCCAGGAGAAGCCGTTCCGACCCACGCGCCAGAAGTGCTGGTGGGCGTCGATCAGCATGCGACGATCGCCTTGATGACGCCCGCCGACGGCTCCATCCAGCCGGGCAGCACCTGCGGCAGCTGGGCCAGGGCGGCGGCGTGGGTGTTGAGCGCCTTGGTCGGGACCCGGCCCGCCCGCATGGCCGCGACCACGGCGTCGAAATCCTCGGGCGTGGCGTTGCGGCTGCCCAGCAGGGTGGTCTCGCGCTTGTGGAACTCGGGGTCGGAGAAGGTGATGTCGGCCCCGACCACCGAGATCAGCACATAGGTCCCGCCGTGGGCGACATAGGCGAAGCCGGCCTCCATGGCCTTGGGCGCGCCGGTGGCGTCGAACACCACGTCGAAGAAGTCGCCGCCGGTCAGTTCGGCCAGCACCTTTGGCGTGTCGGCGCCCAGGTCGACGATATGATCCGTATCCAGATGATCCCGGCAAAACTTCAGGCGGTCGCGGCGGCCGTCCAGCGCCGTGACGACCCCGCCTTGCAGCTTGGCGAACAGGGCCGCGGCGATGCCGATGGGGCCGGTCCCGACCACCAGGACCGACTGGCCGGGCGTGATCCCCGCCCGGCGCACGGCGTGGGCGCCGATGGCCAGGAACTCGATCATCGCCGCCTCGTCCAGGGTCACGCCCTCGGCCTTCCGGACGAAGCCGGCGGGCACGGCCAGGTATTGCGCCATGCCGCCGTCGCGATGGACGCCCAGCACCTGGATGTTCATGCAGCAGTTGGGCTTGGCCTTGCGGCAGGCGGCGCAGGTCCCGCACGACATGTAGGGCATGACATAGACCGGGTCGCCCGGCGCCAGACCGCTGTCGTCCGGCGCCTGGACCACCTCGCCGGACAGCTCGTGGCCCATGACCCGGGGATAGGCCAGGAACGGCTGGGCGCCCCGGAAGATGTGCATGTCGGTGCCGCAGATCCCGACGCGCCGCACCCGGATCAGCACCTCGTCCGCCGCCCGATCGGGGATCGGGCGGCGTTCCAGGACCAGTTCGCCGGGCGCGGCGCAGACCAGGGCGTCCATCATGGCCTAGTGGGCTCCCACCGGGGCCGTCCGGAGGTCCTCGCGCGTGGCGCGGCCGGCCGTGAAGCCGAACAGTCCGACCACGGCGAAGCAGGCGCAGGGCACCAGGATGGCGAAGTTGATGGCGCTGGCGTCCGACAGGGCGCCCATGGCCGCTGTCAGCACCGCCCCGCCGATGATGCTCATCACCAGGAACGACGAGCCGGTCTTGGTCAGCGGGCCCAGCCCCTTCAGCGAACCGGCGAAGATGGTGGGGAACATGATCGACATGAAGACGCTGGTGGCCGCTAGGGCCAGGAGGCCGGTCTTGCCGCCGACCAGGGCGGCCGTCAGGGTCAGGCCGACATTGACCGCCGCGAACAGGCCCATCAGCAGGGCGGGGCGCACCCGGCTCATGGCGGCCGTGCCGAGGAAGCGTCCGGCCATGAAGCCGACCAGCGACCACGACAGATAGGCCGCCGCCGTCTTCTCGCCCATGCCCGGGACTTCGTGCTGGGCGTAGCGGATCATGTAGCTCCAGACCCCGACCTGGGCGCCGACATAGAAGAACTGGGCCGCCACCCCGAACAGGAAGCGCGGCCGGGCCAGCAGGGCGGGGATGGCCTGGGCGGCCGGCAGGCCGGCATCGGTCTCGCCGGGATCGGGACGTCCGGCCTGGTGCGGGAACTTGGTCAGGGCCACCAGCAGCGCCCAGGCCAGCACCACCCCGGCGATGACCAGATAGGGAACCTGGGTCGAATGGGCCTCGGCCGTCTGGAAGGCGTCCAGCTGGGCCGGCGTCATGGCCGCGAACTCCGCCTTGGTCGGCTCGACGCCGGACAGGATGAACTGGCGGCCCACGACCACGGCGGTGATCGAGCCCAGCGGATTGAAGGCTTGGGCGAAGTTCAGGCGCTGCTCGGCCTTGGCCGGGTCGCCCAGCACGGTGATCAACGGATTGGCCGAGGTCTCCAGGAAGGCCAGGCCCGAGGCCAGGACGAACAGGGCGGCCAGGAACCACGAATACTGCCGGACCTCGGCGGCGGGGTAGAACAGCAGGGCGCCCAGGCCGAACAGCAGCAGGCCGACGATCACCGCGGCCTTGTAGCCCCAACGGCGCATCACCACGCTGGCCGGCAGGGCCAGGAAGAAATAGCCCAGATAGAAGGCCATCTGCACCAGGCCCGACTGCAGGTCATTGAGGAAGAAGGCCTTTTTCAGATGCGGGATCAGGACGTCGTTGAGATTGTTGGCCACCCCCCACAGGAAGAACAGGGCGACGATCAGGATCAACGGCGCCAGCGCCGTCCGTTGCGGGGGACTGTTGTCCAAGGCGGGTTCCTCCCTTGGGGGCGGTTGACCCGCTCCCGTTTGTCTGGAACGAAAAGCATCACATGTGATGTGTCGCGTCAAATATGAAAACAAAACGGCACGAGGGAAGGAACACCGGATGCGGCACTGCCTGGCGCTGGACCTGCACGACGACCCTGAGACGATCGCCGCCTACCGGCGCTGGCACGCGCCCGGCGGGCCGCCCGAGGCGGTGATCCGCTCGATCCGGGCGGCGGGCATACTGGAGATGCAGATCTGGCTGACCGGTCCGCGGCTGTTCATGATCATGGAGACCGGGCCGGACTTCTCGCCGGAGGCCAAGGCCGCGGCGGACGCCGCCGATCCGGACGTCCAGGCCTGGGAGGCGATGATGGGCGCCCTGCAGAAGACCCTGCCCTGGGCGGCGCCGGGCGAGAAGTGGACGCCGGCGACGCGCATCTTCGACCTGGCCGAACACGGATGATCCGCCGGCCGGCTGGGTCGTCGGTCGCGCGCCAGGTCCGGTTCGTCGAACGTTGTTTCCTCGTTGAAACATTTCTGGTGTTGGGTCATGCGGTAATGGGTTCACCCCATCCCCGCCCGCTCCGACGGAGACTGCTCGCATGTGTGACGACGATATCCACCCCGGCCTGGTCCACGATCCCCGCCTGTCGCGCCGCGCCTTCGGCCTGGCCGCCGCCGCCCTGGGCGGGGTCGCCGCCACCTCGGCCGGGGCGCAGAGCCCGGTCGTCGAGAAGGACGTCGAGATCAAGACGCCCGACGGCGTGGCCGACGCGGCCCTCTACTATCCCGAGGGCAAGGGCAAATGGCCGGCGGTGCTGATCTGGCCCGACGTGCTGAGCCTGCGTCCGGCGTTCCGCGACATGGGCAAGCGGCTGGCCGCGGCCGGCTATGTGGTGCTGGTGCCCAACCTCTACTACCGGGCCAAGAAGGCGCCGGTGATCGACGGGACCTTCGACTTCTCCAAGCCCGACGACCGCGCCAAGCTGACCCCGCTGCGGGCCACCGTGACGCCCGAGGGCACCGACCGCGACGCCGTCGCTTATCTGGCCTTCCTCGACGCCCAGCCCCAGACCAACAAGGCCAAGAAGGCCGGCGTCCAGGGCTACTGCATGGGTGGCCCGCTCTCGTTCCGCACCGCCGGGGCGGTCCCGAACCGCATCGGCGCGGTGGCCACCTTCCACGGCGGCGGCCTGTTCACCGACCAGCCGACCAGCCCGCACCTGCTGATCCCCAAGACCCACGCCGAGTACCTGATCGAGGTCGCCGACAATGACGACAAGCAGGACCCGACCGTGAAGGACAAGCTGAAGGCCGCCTTCGCCGAGGCCAAGCGCCCGGCCCAGGTCGAGGTCTTCGAGGGCGCGGCCCACGGTTGGACCGTCAAGGGCAGCGCCGTCTACAACGAACCCGCCGCCGAGAAGGCGTGGGCCAACCTGCTGGCGCTCTACAAGCGCGCCCTGGCCTGACGGCCCGAGCGTCGGGCGTCCGAACCAAGTCGTCGTCGCCAGGCCGGCGACGACGAGGCGGCCCGACGGAAAACGCCGAGTCCCGGCGGAATCGTCCAATCCGCCTGGGCGGAGCAAGGCGCAGATAGGCGTATCGAAATCAGGAGGTTCGCCATGAAGCGTCTGTTGCTATGGGTCGTCGCGTTGCTGTCGTTGGCGAATGTCGCCCACGCTGAACTCCCCGCCTTCCCGGCGTCGTTCAAGACCCAGGAGATCACCACCAACGGCACGACGATCCACGTCCGGGTCGGCGGCCACGGGCCGGCCGTCCTGCTGCTGCACGGCTACGGCGAGACCGGCGACATGTGGGCGCCGATGGCGGCCGACCTGGCGCGCGACCACACCGTGGTGGTCCCCGACCTGCGCGGCATGGGCCTGTCGACCAAGCCGGCCGGCGGCTACGACAAGAAGACGCAAGCCACCGACATGATCGGGGTGATGGACACGCTGAAGATCGACAAGACCGACGTGGTCGCCCACGACATCGGCAACATGGTCGCCTACGCCCTCACGGTGCAGAACCAGAAGCGCGTCACCCGCCTGGTGCTGATCGACGCCCCGGTGCCGGGTATCGGTCCGTGGGAAGAGGTCCTGAAGAACCCGCTACTGTGGCACTTCCGGTTCGGCGGCCCCGACATGGAGCGCCTTGTCGCCGGTCGCGAGCGCATCTATCTGGACCGCTTCTGGAACGAGTTCTCGGCCAATCCGGCCAACTTCACCGAGGACGCCCGGGCCCACTACGCCGCGCTCTACGCCCGGCCCGGCGCCATGCACGCCGGCTTCGAGCAGTTCCACGCCTTCGACCAGGACGCCATCGACAACAAGGCCTTCCTCGCCCAGTACGGCAAGCTGACCATGCCGGTGCTGGCCCTGGGCGGCGAGAAGTCGTTCGGTCCGATGATGGCCACGGTCATGCGCGCCGCCGCCGACAACGTCACCGAGGGCGTGGTGCCGGCCTCGGGCCACTGGATCATGGAAGAGAACCCCAAGGCCACGATCGCCCTGGTGCGGCCGTTCCTGGACAAGCCCCTGTGAGGGCCCCCATGAAGACCCTCGCGCTTGCCTTCGTCGCGGTCCTGCTGACCGCGACGGGCGCCGGCGCCGCCCCCAGCCCGGAGCTGCGCCTCACTCCGACCGAGGCCGCCGCCCTGGCCCAGGGCGGGGCCGGTCCCGGCTCCTCGGGCGTCGCCGGCATCCAGACCTCGGTCCTGGCCGGCGACCCGACCAAGCCCGGGCCCTACACGATCCGGCTGTCGGCCCCGGCCAACACCCGGATCGCCGCCCACAGCCACCGCGACGAGCGCACGGCGGTGGTGATCTCGGGCACCTGGTTCTTCGGCTATGGCGACAAGGCCGACGAGGCCAGGGTCAAGGCGCTGCCGCCGGGCAGCTTCTACACCGAGCCGGCGGGCGACCATCACTTCGCCCTGACCCGCGACGAGCCGGTGGTGGTCTACATCTTCGGCCAAGGCCCGACCGACACGGTCTATGTCGACCCGGCGGCGGCGCCTAAGCCAAAGCCGTAGGGCAGCTCCGGGCGCGGGCTCTCTCAAACGGTTGTCATCCCGGAAGCGCGAAGCGCTGTCCGGGACCCAGGTGAACCGCAAGGCCTCAGCCCAGTCCCCTGGGTCCCGGACAGCCTCTGCGAGGCTTCCGGGATGACAACCGTTCTTCCCTAGGAGCTCTGGGCGGCGCGCACCCCGTGCAGATCCACTTCCGCGACCAGGAAGTCGATCAGCGCCCGCACCCGGCTGGGAAGCTGGCCGCCGTGGCCGACATAGACCGCGTGCAGCTCCTCGACGTCGCCGGGATTGTAGGCCTCCAGCACGGGGACCAGCCGGCCGGCGGCGATGTCGGGGCCAATGTGGAAGTGCGACAGCCGGGCCAGGCCCTGGCCGACCAGGACCAGCTGGCGCGAGGTCTCGCCGTCGCCGGCCGTGGCGTCGCCGTGGACCGGCAGGGACAGGCGCTCGCCGCCGTCCAGGAACGGCCACTTGTCGCAATGGCGGGTGAAGTTGAAGCCGATGCAGTTGTGGGCGGCCAGGTCGCGCGGCGTCTTCGGGGCGCCGTGGCGGGCCAGGTAGTCGGGCGAGGCCACCACGGCCATCGGGCTTTCGCCCAGCTTGCGGGCCATCAGCTGCGAGGCGCGCATCGGCCCCACCCGGATGGCGACGTCGGTACGGGCGTCCATCAGGTCCACGACCGTGTCGCTGAGCACGATGTCCAGGATCACCTTCGGATAGGCCGCCGAGAAGCGCGGGACCAGCGGCAGCAGGTGGTGCAGGCCGAACGGCACGTTGGAATTGATCCGCACCCGGCCGCGCGGGGTGGTGTTGGCGGCCACCGCGCTCTCGGCCTCGTCCAGGTCGGCCAGCAGCCGCAGGGTCCGCTCGTGGAACAGCTGACCCTCGGCCGTCAGGGTCAGCTTGCGGGTCGAGCGGTTGATCAGCCGCGCGCCCAGCCGCGCCTCCATCCGGCTGATCAGCTTGCTGACCGCCGAGGGGGTCATTTTCAGCTCGCGGGCGGCGGGCGAGAAGCCGCCCAGCTCCACGGCCCGGGCGAACACCTCCATCTCGCCCGAGCGATTGATCTCCAGCCTGGCCATCTTTGACTTCAACTCACAGGTGCGGTGCTTTCCTCCAATCTAATTCATGATGGCGGCGGGCACTATCTCGGCGGTTCGAAATCCTTCGGAGTTCCTGTCGTGCCCCTCGCCCTCTACGCCCTGACCGTCGGCGCCTTCGGGATCGGCGTCACCGAGTTCGTCATCATGGGCCTGCTGATGCAGGTCTCGGCCGACCTCGGGGTCTCGATCCCGCAGGCGGGGCTGCTGATGACCGGCTACGCCCTGGGCGTGTTCGTCGGCGCGCCGATCCTGACCATCGCCACCCGCCGCCTGCCCCGCAAGACCACCCTGCTGGTGCTGATGGCCATCTTCACGATCGGTAACGTCGCCGCCGCCCTGGCCCCGACCTACGGCCTGCTGATGGCCGCGCGGATCGTCACCGCCCTGGCCCACGGCACCTTCTTCGGCGTCGGCTCGCTGGTCGCCGTCAGCCTGGTCCCGCCGCAGCGCAAGGCCTCGGCCATCGCGATCATGTTCACCGGCCTGACCCTGGCCACCCTGCTGGGCGTGCCCTTCGGCTCGTGGCTGGGCCTGGCCTTCGGCTGGCGCGCCACCTTCTGGGCCGTGGGCGCGATCGGTCTCGTCGCCTTCGTCGTCCTGGCCGCCCTGGTCCCGCGCGAAAAGGACGTCGCCGAGCCCGCCCCGCTGCGCGAGGAGTTCGCCGTCCTGGCCCGCCCGCAGGTGCAGATGGGCCTGGCCATGACGGTCCTCGGCTTCGGCGGGGTGTTCGCGGTCTTCACCTACATCCAGCCGATCCTGACCGAGCTGGCCGGCTTCTCGAAGGAAGCCGTCTCGCCGATCCTGCTGGTGTTCGGCGCGGGCCTGGTCGGCGGCAACCTGGTGGGCGGACGCTGGGCCGACAAGGCCCTGGCTCCCGCCCTGCTGGGCAGCCTGGCCATCCTGACCCTGGTGCTGGTCGCCTCGGCCTTCGGTTTCCACGACCGCATCGGGGCGGTGGTCGCCGCCTTCGGCCTGGGCGCGGCCGCCTTCGCCACCGTCGCCCCGCTGCAGATGCGGGTGCTGTCCCAGGCCGGCGGCGCGGGCCAGGGCCTGGCCTCCAGCCTGAACATCGCCGCCTTCAACCTGGGCAACGCCTTCGGCGCCTGGCTGGGCGGGGCGGTGATCGCCCACGGTCCGGGCCTGGCCGCCGTGCCCCTGGTCGCCGCCGCCGTGCCCCTGTCGGCCCTTGCCCTGGCCGCCTTCAGCCTTTCATTTGAGCGCCGCGTTCCCCGCGTCGCCGCCCTCTGATCTAAAAGGACGTCGGATCATGGAATATCGCCAACTCGGAAAATCGGGGCTGAAGGTCCCGGCCCTCAGCTTCGGCGCCGGCACCTTCGGGGGCAATGGCCCGCTGTTCAGCCACTGGGGCGACACCGACGCGCAGGCGGCCCGCCGCCTGATCGAGATCTGCCTGGAGGCCGGGGTCAATCTGTTCGACACCGCCGACGTCTATTCGAACGGCGCCTCGGAGGAGATTCTCGGCGCGGCCCTGGAAGGGGTGCGCGACCAGGCGCTGATCTCGACCAAGCTGGGCCTGCCCACGGGCGACGGTCCGCTGGACGGCGGCACCTCGCGCCTGCGGCTGGTCCGCGGCGTCGAGGCGGCGCTCAAGCGCCTGCGCACCGACCGCATCGACCTGCTGCAACTGCACGCCTTCGACGCCTTCACGCCCATCGAGGAGGTGCTGTCGGCCCTGGACGACCTCGTGCGGGCCGGCAAGATCCTGTACGTCGGCGCCTCCAACTTCTCGGGCTGGCAGCTGATGAAGTCGCTGGCCGTCGCCGACGCCCACGGCTGGCCGCGCTACGTCGCCAACCAGGCCTACTATTCGCTGGTCGGTCGCGACTACGAGCACGAGCTGATGCCGCTGGGGATCGACCAGGGCGTCGGGGCCATGGTCTGGAGTCCGCTGGGCTGGGGCCGGCTGACCGGCAAGATCCGCCGCGGCCAGCCCCTGCCGGCGGTCAGCCGCCTGCACGAAACCGCCGACATCGGCCCGCCGGTCGACGACGAGCGCCTCTACGCCGTGGTCGACGCCCTGGACGCCGTCGCCGCCGAAACCGGCAAGACCCTGCCGCAGATCGCCATCAACTGGCTGCTGCGACGGCCCACCGTGTCCAGCGTGATCGTCGGGGCCCGCAACGAGGAGCAGCTGCGCCAGAACCTGGGCGCGGTGGGCTGGACCCTGACGCCGGACCAGGTGGCGCGTCTCGACGCCGCCAGCGCCGTCACCCCGGCCTATCCGCACTATCCCTACTGGCGGGAGGGGGGATTCAGGCAGGTGAACCCGCCGCCGGTCTAGGTCCCGCCGCTTGTCCGTGCGCGCCCGGGGTCTTGCACCAGCGCGCACGGACGGCAGGCCCGCGCCGCGAAATGCGGCGCCGGCCGCAAGCTGCTGCGGCGCCCCGCCCGCAAACGCGCGCCGGGGCCGCCGCCCGATTGACCCAGCGGAAGCCGCCGCCTCGCATGGCCCCAACCAACAGGCAAAAAGGGGTCATGCATGCCGGTCAGCCGTCGCAGCTTCATTCACGCCATCGGCGCCGCCGGCGGCTACAGCGCCGCTTTCACCGCCATGCAGGCGCTGGGCCTGCTGGCGCCCTCCACGGCCTTCGCGGCCGGCGCGCCGCCCGACCTGGCCAAGGGCGGCGGCGGGAACGGCGCCAAGGTGGTGATCCTGGGCGCCGGCGTGTCGGGCATGGCGGCGGCGTGGGAGCTGGGCAAGGCCGGCTACGACTGCACGATCCTTGAGGCCCGGGCCCGCACCGGCGGCCGCGTCTGGACCGTGCGGCGGGGCGACAAGATCGAGATGACCGACGGCTCGCGCCAGGTCTGCGCCTGGGACGAAGGCCAGTACATGAACGCCGGCGCCGCGCGCCTGCCCAGCCACCACCAGATCGTCCTGGGCTATTGCCGCGAGCTGGGCGTGGAGCTGGAGGTCGAGGTCAACACCAGCCGCAGCGCCCTGTTGCTGAACCCCGAGGCCAACGGCGGCAAGCCGATCCAGATGCGCACGGCGATCAACGACACCCGCGGCCACGTCTCCGAACTGCTGGCCAAGGCGATCAACAAGGGCGCGCTGGACCAGGACCTGACCGCCGAGGACAAGCAGCGGATGGTCGCCTTCCTGAAGACCTACGGCGACCTGTCGCCGGACCTCTTCTACAAGGGCTCGCAGCGGGCCGGCCTGAAGATCGAGCCGGGAGCCGGCGACGAGCGCGCCACGCCCTACGACCCGATCAGCCTGAAGGCCCTGCTGGACGAGGACCTCTGGAACGGCGTGCTGTTCGAGGAGACCATCGACATGCAGGCCACCATGTTCCAGCCCAAGGGCGGCATGGACGCCATCCCCCACGCCTTCGCCAAGGCCCTGGGTCCCAAGATCATCAAGCGCCAGTGCGAGGTGCGCCAGATCCGCAAGACCGCGAAGGGCGTCCGGATCGCCTATCACGACAAGGTCGCCAACCAGGACCTGACGATCGAGGCCGACTACTGCATCTCGACCATCCCCCTGCCGGTGCTGGCCAAGATCGACGCCGATTTCAGCCCGGCCTACAAGGCCGCCATCGCCCGCACGCCCTATCGCGACAGCATCAAGATCGGCTGGCAGGCCCCGCGCTTCTGGGAGGGCCCCAAGTACCAGATCTACGGCGGCCTCTCGTTCGTGAAGGGGCCCAGCAACATGGTCTGGTATCCCAGCTACGGCCTGCACTCGAAGACCGGGGTGCTGCTGGGCGCCTATGCCGGCGGCCGGGCGGCGGACGAGCTGGCCAAGATGCCGCGCGCCGCCCAGATCGAGCACACCCGCAAGGTCATCGAGGCCATGCACCCCGGCTGCGGCCAGCTGCTGGAAAAGCCCATGCAGGTGCAGTGGGCGGCCGTGCCCTACAACCTCGGCATCGGGGTGGGCTGGGCCAGCGACGACGAGCCGGACTACCACCTGCTGGGTCAGCCGGACGGGCCGATCCACTTCGCCGGCGAGTATCTCAGCCACGTCGGCGCCTGGCAGGAGGGGGCGATCCGCGCCGCCCACCGCGCCATCGTCATGCTGGACGCCCAGCACCGGAAGGGGCAGCCGGTGACCGCCCAGCGGACTATCTGATGACCCCAACACCGCTCATCCCGGCGAATGCCGGGACCCAGATGGGATGGCTTTGGGGCTGACGCCAAGAGCGCGGCGCTCATCCAATCCTCCACACCGCTATGGGATCTGGGTCCCGGCATTCGCCGGGATGAGCGGGAATTATGGTTAGATAGTCCGTAGACTGATTATCAGGCCGCGCCAGTCTTCATCAGCGCCGCTCGTGACGGCAGCAGCTGGGCCATGAACGGCAGCAGGGCCGCGCCCACGGCCGGTCCGTCGGCCGAGGTGGCGGCCCGCTCGACCCGGGCCAGGGCCGGCACGTCGGCGATCGCGGCCAGGCGGTCGTTGACCGCCGCGACCAGCCGGTCCAGCAGCTCGGTGGGCAGCCGGCCGCCCACATAGATGGCCTGCGGATTGACCAGGCAGCTGATCGACACGAACGGCTGGACCAGCAGCCGGGCCGACAGGGCGATCCAGTCCTCGACCAGGGCCTGGCCCTTGGCCGACAGTTCGCCCAGCTGGTCGGGGCGGGTCACCGCGATCCCGCCCGCCTCGAGGTGGGCGTAGAGGGCCGACAGCGACACCACTTCCTGCAGCGCCTTGGCGGGCGTCTCCGGCGAGCTGACCGGCAGGAAGCCGATCTCGCCGCTGCGGCCCTGGGCGCCGCGGAAATAGTCGCCCTCGATCACCAGGCCGCCGCCCAGGCCCGACGACACCAGGACGTAGAAGAAGCTGGGCCGGCGCAGGCCGTGGCCGAACTGCAGCTCGCCCAGGGCGGCCGCGGCCGCGTCGTTCTCCAGGAAGATGGGCAGGGGCACGATGTCGGCCATCAGCTTGCCGATGTCGGCCGTGCTCCAGACGTCGTAGTTCTCGGGCCGGTGCGGCAGGTCCACGCGGCCCAGGTCGTCGGGCAGGGCCACGCCGATCCCCGACAGCCGCGGCGGCGGGCCCTTCCAGGCGGCCAGCATCTTGCGGATCTGGACCTTGCAGAACTTGGCGACGTCGGCGGGCAGGGGGAAGTCGATCTCCTGGCTGGCCCTGGCCCGCACGGCGCCCAGCAGGTCCAGCATCACGACGGTGATGTGGTCGCGGTCGATGTTCACCCCGATCGACAGGCAGCCGTCGGGATTGATCGTCAGGTTCATGGCCGGCTGGCCGCGCGCGCCCTGGACGCGGCCCGCTTCCAGGATCAGGCCGTCGTCCAGCAGGCGCTTGGTGATGTTGGCCACGGCCGGCGGGGTCAGGCCGGTGATCTGGGCCAGGGTCACCCGGGTGATCGGTCCGCCCACCCGGATGGCCTGCAGGATGACCCGCTGGTTGTGGTCGCCGACCCGCTCGAGATTGGCCCCCGACAGGCTGGCGCCGGCGGTGCGCTTCCGGTTCGATTTCCGCGAGACTTCCAAGGACGGCATTCGATGACCTTCGACCAGACGCCCTAGTATCATCGCGGCGGCCGATGGCGATAGCGGCGCCGCTATCGGGAATAACTTAAATTGCTTTCTTTATTCGTCGTCGCCGACTATGACGCAGGCTGTGAAGCGCGCCTCGGCGCCGCTAAGACAAGCCTGCAAAGGGCCGCTGGAGGAAACCGGGTTTGATTCAGGTCGGCGTTGATTTTGGCGGCACGAAGATCGAGGCCGCCGCCCTGTCCCCCGACGGCCAATTCCTGGCCCGCGTGCGCGCCCCCAATCCCGGATCCTACGACGCGGCCATCGTCACGGTGCGCGACCTGATCGCCCAGGCCGAGCAGCAGGCCGGCGGCCGCGGTTCGATCGGCGTCGGCGCGCCGGGCTCGGTCTCGCCGCGCACCGGCGTGATGCGCAACGCCAACTCCACCTGGCTGAACGGCCGCCGGTTCCGCGAGGACCTGGAGGCGGGCCTGGGCCGTCCCGTGCGCTTGGCCAACGACGCGAACTGCCTGGCCCTGTCCGAGGCCGTCGACGGCGCGGCGGCGGGTCTGGCCGGGGTGTTCGCGGTGATCATCGGCACCGGCTGCGGCGGCGGGCTGGCGGTCGACGGCAAGCTGGTCGAGGGCGCCAACGGCGTGGCCGGCGAGTGGGGCCACACGCCGCTGCCCTGGCCCAAGCCCGAGGAGTCGCCCGGCCCGACCTGCTGGTGCGGCCGCCACGGCTGCCTGGAGACCTGGATCTCGGGCACGGGCTTCCGCCGCGACCATGCCGAGCGCACCGGCCAGGCCCTGACCGGCGAGGAGATCGTCGCCGCCGCCCGGGCCGGCGACGCCGGGGCCCGGGCCAGCTTCGACCGTTATCTCGACCGCCTGGGCCGAGGCCTGGCGGTGATCGCCGACATCGTCGATCCCGACGCCTTCGTGTTCGGCGGCGGCATGTCGAACGTCGCCGAGCTCTACGAGCGCCTGCCCGCCTTCATCGAGCCGCACGTGTTTTCCGACGGCTGGCGCGCCCGGCTGGCTCCGGCCAAGTGGGGCGACTCCTCGGGGGTGCGCGGTGCGGCCCGCCTGTGGACCCAGGCCGAAGCCCAAGCCCATGCCGTGGCCTGACCGCCGCGCCGCCCTCCTGGCCCTCCTGCTGGCCTTCGGGGCGGCGGGCTCGGTCATGGCCGCCGACGGACCGGTCGTCACGGTCACCGGCGGTGCGGTCCGAGGCGAGGCGCGCGGCGCGGGCGCGGTGTTCCGCGGCGTGCCCTTCGCCGCCCCGCCGGTCGGCGATCGCCGCTGGAAGCCGCCGGCTCCGGTCGCGGCCTGGAGCGGGACCCGCGACGCCCTGCTCTCGGGCGCGCCCTGCCAGCAACGCTCGTACGGCTGGAACGCTAGGGACGCCGCCGCCAGTCGCGAGGACTGTCTTTATCTGGACGTCCGTACGCCTGCGCTGAAACCGGCCGCGCCCCTGCCGGTGATGGTCTGGATCCATGGCGGGGCCAACCGCGCTGGCTCGGCCCGGGGCACGGTGGAGTCCGGCCTGGTCGAGCAGGGCGTGGTGCTGGTCTCGATCCAGTACCGTCTGGGCGCCTTCGGCTTCCTGTCGCATCCGGACCTGACCGCCGAGGGCGGCGGAGCCTCGGGCAACTACGCCCTGATGGACCAGGTCGCGGCCCTGCGCTGGGTGCGCGACAACATCGCCCGGTTCGGCGGCGATCCGGCCAACGTCACCCTGTTCGGCCATTCCGCCGGCGGCCAGGACGTGGGGCTGCTGATGCTGGCCCCGCAGGCGCGGGGCCTGTTCCACAAGGCGATCGAGCAGAGCGGCACGGCGGGCTTCGGCCTGCCGCCGCGCACGCTGGCCGACAACGAAAAGCTAGGCCGGGACCTGGCCCGCGCTCTCGGGGCCAAGGACCTGGCGGCGATGCGGGCGGCGTCGGGCGAGGCCGTGCTGGACGCCTCCGACGGCCTGAAGCCGCCGATCGCCGACGACGGCTTCGTCTGGCTGCAGGCCGTGGTCGACGGGGCGGTGATCCGCGAGGCGCCGGCCGCGACCCTGGCCGCCGGCCGGCAGGCGCGGGTTCCGCTGATCATCGGCAACAGCGCCAGCGAGCTGTCCCTGTACAAAGGCCCCGCCAACGCCCGCGCCTGGGTGAAGGCCGAGTATGGCGCGGAGACCGACCAAGCGCTGGGACTCTACGGGCTCGTCGGCGACGCCCCGGCCTCCGAGGCGGTCGCCGACCAGATCGCGACCGACACCGGCTTCCGCTGTCCCGCGATCTGGGCGGCGGCGCGGCAGGTCGCGGCCGGCCAACGGGTCTGGCGCTACGAGCTGGCCGTGGCCGCGCCCGGCGCGGGGCCGGTGCGGCACGGCTCGGAGCTGCCCTTCGTGTTCGACGCCCCGCCGGCCGGGACGACGCAAGGCCAATGGCCGCGCCTGGGCGCCTACTGGACCAACTTCGCCAGGACGGGCGATCCCAACGGACCGGGGCTGACGCCCTGGCCAGCCCAGGGGGCGGCGGTCGAGGCGATCACCTTCACCCCGTCCGGACCTCACGTCACGAGAGACGATCGCGGCGCGTTCTGCCGCCGCCTACCGCGTCCCTGAAGACCACAAAGATCGGCCCGAGAGAGGCCGGCTCGAGGAGGAAGACATGACGACCAAGTTCGCCCGACTCCGCCTGTCGCTGCTGGCGACGTCCGTCGCCCTGGGCGCCGTGCTGGCCGCCTCGCCGGCCGCCGCCCAGGCCGTCTACGGCCCCTACAACGCCGACCTGCCGCGCGGCGGCGACGGGCTGTCGAAGCCCTTGGCGGGAAGCCCGCTGCCGGCGCAAGGACCGTGGTCGCTGCAGGGCTGGATCTCGCCCGCGACGGCCTCGTCCGGCCGCGTCGTGGTGGCCGGGGTCGGCGACCCGGCGAGCGGCGGACGGTTCCTGGTCCTCGAGGACGGCGCGCCGGCGGTCCTGACCGGCGCGACGGTCGTCAAGGGGCCGAGCGCGCTGAAGCCTGGCGGCTGGACCCACGTGGCGGCGGTGTCGGACGGGGCCAAGGTCGCGCTCTATGTCGACGGGGCCAAGGTGGCGGAAGGGCCGGCGGGGCCGGTCGCCTCGGCCGCGACCGTGCAGCTGGGGCCGCGCAAGCCGGGCGCGCCGTTCGGCGGCAAGGTCGCCGGCTTCACCGCCCAGGCGGGCGCCCTGAGCCCGGTCCAGGTCAAGGCCCTGGCGGCCGCGAAGCCTGATCCGGCCCTGACTGTCTACGAGCCTGGCAGCCCGACCTGGCCGGTGCAGGTGCGCCAGATGTACGGCCAGGTCACGCCGCAGGACGCCTGGACCCGGCCCAAGACCAAGGCCCCGTTCTCCAAGCCCGTCGCCGTGCCGCCCTATGCCGGCCCGGCCCTGGTCGCCGCTCCCGCCTCGGAAGGCGCCGCCGCCTGGACCCTGAAGCGCTGGTCGCTGGTCGAGGCGCCGAAGGTCACGGCCCCTAAAAACGAAGAGGTCGGGACAGCGCTGTCCAGACCCGGCTACGACGCCAAGGGCTGGTACGCCGCCACCGTGCCCGGCACGGTGCTGACCACCCTGGTCGATCGCGGCGTCTATCCCGATCCCGATTACGGCCTGAACAACACGGCCATCCCCGAGAGCCTGAACAAGCAGGACTACTGGTACCGGACCGAGTTTACGGCGCCCACTGACCAGGACGGCCGCCACCAGGCGCTGGTCTTCAAGGGCGTCAACTACGCCGCCGAGGTCTGGCTGAACGGCGAGAAGCTGGGCGTGCTGAAGGGCGCCTTCTTCCGGGGGCGGTTCGACGTCACCGGCAAGCTGAAGCCGGGCGTCAACGCCCTGGCGGTCAAGGTCTCGCCGCCGCCGCACCCGGGCCTGGCCCACGAGGAGAGCCTGACGGCCGGGGTCGGCGAGAACGGCGGGATGCAGGCCCTGGACGGCCCGACCTTCATCGCCAGCGAGGGCTGGGACTGGATCCCCAGCGTCCGCGACCGCAATACCGGCCTGTGGCAGGACGTGGTGCTGACCTCGACCGGCCCGGTGCGGATCGGCGACACCCATGTGGTCACCACCCTGCCGAAGGCGGACAACAGCGTCGCCGAGGTCGAGATCGCCGTGCCGGTCGAGAACCTGACCGCCGCCCCAATCCAGGCCACCGTGCGGGCCGCCTTCAACGACGTGGCGGTGGAGAAGACGGTCACCCTGGCGCCCGGACAGGGCGAAGTGGTGTTCAAGCCCGCCGACTTCCCGCAGCTGTCGATCCGCAACCCCAAGCTCTGGTGGCCCAACGGCTACGGCCGGCAGATCCTGTACGGCCTGAGGGTGTTGGCCAATGTCGACGGCCGGATCAGCGACCAGAAGGACAGCCGCATCGGCCTGCGCCAGATGACCTACGAGCTGTCGCTGATGGACTCCAAGGGCGAGCTGCGGCGGGTGGAGGTCGACTACGCCAAGGCCCGCCAGCTGGGCCAGGACGTCACCGACGGCAGCCACGAGGGCGTGCGCAAGGTCGAGGGCGGCTGGGCCACGTCGCTGACCAAGGCGGGCGAGACCTCGCCGGCGGTGAAGGACGTGCCGGACACCGGCCTGACGCCCTACCTGGTCCTCAAGGTCAACGGCGTGAAGATCGCCGCGCGGGGCGGCAACTGGGGCACGGACGACTGGCGCAAGCGCGTCGAGCGCGAGCGGCTGGAGCCCTATTTCCGCCTGCACAAGGACGCCCACCTCAACGTCATCCGCAACTGGGTGGGGCAGAACACCGAGGACGTCTTCTACGACCTGGCCGACGAGTACGGCCTCTTGGTGCTGAACGACTTCTGGGCCTCGACCCAGGACTACCAGCTGGAGCCGCAGGACGTGCCGCTGTTCCTGGCCAACGCTGCCGACGTCATCAGTCGCTACCGCAACCACCCCTCGATCGCCCTGTGGTTCGGGCGCAACGAGGGGATTCCGCAGCCCATCCTTAACGAGGGCCTGGAGGCGCTGGTCCACGACCTGGACGGCACGCGCTGGTACACCGGCAGCTCAAACCGGGTGAACCTGCAGAACAGCGGGCCCTACAACTACCGTGAGCCCGAGACCTATTTCACCGAGCACGCCAAGGGCTTTTCGGTGGAGGTCGGCACGCCGTCGTTCCCGACCCTGGAGGCCTTCGAGGCCGCCGTGCCCGCGCCCGACCGCTGGCCGATCAGCGACGTCTGGGCCTATCACGACTGGCACCCCACCGGGAACGGCGCGACCAAGACCTTCCTCGACGCCATGACCGCCAAGCTGGGCGCGCCCACCAGCCTCGAGGACTTCGAGCGCAAGGCCCAGCTGATGAACTACGAGACGCACCGGGCGATCTTCGAGGGCATGAACCAGGAGCTGTGGACCAAGTCGTCGGGCCGCCTGCTGTGGATGACCCAGCCCGCCTGGCCGTCGACCATGTGGCAGATCCTCAGCCACGACTACGACACCCACGCCGCGTACTACGGGACCCAGAAGGCCGCCGAGCCCGTCCACGTCCAGATGAGCCTGGCCGACCATCGGCTGGCGGTGGTCAACAACGGCCTGACGCCGATCGCCGGGGCGGCCCTGCGGGCGCGGGTTTTGGGCCTGGACGGCAAGGTCCTGGACGACCGCTCCGCGCGGATCGACGCCGCCGCCGACGCCGTGACCCTGGGCGAGACGCTGGACCTTTCCGGTCCGCTGAGCCAGGGCGCGGCCGTGGTGCGGCTGGACCTGGCGGCGGCCGACGGGACGGCGCTGTCCAGCAACCTCTACTGGGTGGCCCGGGACGCCGAGGGCGAGCGCAAGCTGTCGGCCATGGCCGCCCAGCCGGTGTCGATCGCGGCCTCGTCGTCGGGGGGCGGCGCCGAGACCGTGGTCGCCGTGACCCTGGCCAACACCGGCTCGGCCCCGGCCCTGAACGGCAAGCTGACCCTGGTCGACGCCAAGGGCGATCGCATCCTGCCCGCCTACTACGCCGACAACTATGTCTCGCTGCTGCCCGGCGAGCGGCGGACGGTCGAGGTCCGCTATCCGGGCGCGGCGCGGGCGGGGGCCAAGGTCGAGCTGCGCGGCTGGAACGTCGTCCCGACGGCGGCGACCATCGGGGAGGCGCGCTGATGCTGGATCGTCGCGCTCTGCTGGCGGCGGGTCTCGCCGTTCCCGGCCTGGCCCTGGCCCAGACGCCGGCCCCCGCCCCAGCCTGGCCCAGCGAGGAGGAGCGGCTGCGCACCGACTGGCCGTTCCTCCAGCGCTACGCGGCCGAGAACGCGGCGGACAAAACCCTGCCGGCCGAGCGGCGGCGGGTGGTGTTCATCGGCGACTCGATCACCCAGGGCTGGCGCGATTCCCATCCGGCCTTCTTCGCCGACAACGGCTTCCTGGGCCGGGGCATCGGCGGCCAGGTGACGGCCCAGATGCTGGTGCGGTTCTGGCCCGACGTGGTGGCCCTGAAGCCGGCGGCGGTGCACATTCTGGCCGGGGTCAACGACATCGCCCAGAACGCCGGGCCCTACGATCCGGCCGCCACCCAGGCCGATCTCCAGGCCATGACCGCCCTGGCCCAGGCCAGCGGGATCGCGGTGATCCTGTCGACGATCCTGCCGGTGGCCGAGTTTCCCTGGAAGCCCGGCCTGGGGCCCACGGCCAAGGTCCGCACCCTGAACGCCTGGCTGCGGGCCTATGCGGCCGAGCGGGGCGCGGTCGTCGCCGACTACACCCGCGTGCTGGACGACGGGGCGGGCGGCATGAAGCCGGGCCTGGCCTATGACGGGGTGCATCCAACCCGCGAAGGCTACGCCGTTATGGAGCCCGTGGCCCTGGCGGCCATCGCCCAGGCCCTGGCCTGACCGCGTCCCCTGGGCGCGCCGCAGGCGTGACCTGAAAGTCGCATAACGAAAATCAGTTTCGGAATTTCCCGTCCAATCTGACAGCGCTGTTGACAGCGCTGTCGGTTCTCCATAGGTTGAGGCTACCGGCACTCAAAAATAAGCCGGAAATCCACGGGAGGATGCGCACGCATCCCTCAAACTCCGCATCTTGGCTCGTTCGGCTCTGCTGATCGAGAACGAGAACTGCTGCCGCACATCAGGGGAATGCACAATGACTACAAAGTCTTATCGATCGCGCACGGCTCTGCTCAGCGCCGCCTCGGCCATGGTGCTGCTGAGCGCCGGGCAGGCGCTGGCCCAGGCCGCGCCGGCCAAGAACGAGGAACCATCCCAGGTTGATGAAGTCGTCGTCACGGGCTTCCGGGCCTCGCTGGCCAACGCCCTGAGCCTGAAGAAGAACTCGGACCAGATCATCGAGTCGATCACGGCCGAGGACATGGGCAAGTTCCCCGACCAGAACATCGCCGAGTCGCTGCAGCGCCTGCCGGGCGTGCAGATCGACCGCGAGAACGGCCAGGGCACCAAGGTCCGCATCCGCGGTCTGGACCAGAACATCACCCTGCTGAACGGCGACACCTTCCTGTCGGGCCTGGAAGCGTTCCGCCTGGGCGAAGGCAACCTCAAGCAGACCAATTCGCTGGAAGGCATCCCGTCCAACCTGCTGGCCGGCGTCGACGTGATCAAGTCGCCCCAGGTCGATCAGCTGGCCGGCGCCCTGGGCGGCACGGTCAACCTGAAGACCCGCAAAGCGCTGGACATGAGCGACGACTTCACCGCGTCGCTGGACGTCGCGGGCAACCAGGGCTCGACCGACGGCAAGCTGAAGCCGAACCTCTCGGCGGTGATCGGCTACAAGATCACGCCCGACTTCGGGCTGCTGGGCAGCTTCACCTACGACGAGAACTGGATCAACACCGAGGTGCTCAGCGGTGAGAACCGCGGCGGCTGGGCCTATCTGAACCGCCCCACCGCGACGGGCAACAACCAGGTCCAGACCGGCTCGACCAACCTCTGGTCGCCGGAATACCGCTACAGCAACAACCGCCACCAGGAGCGCAAGCGCACCGCCTTCTCGCTGAACGCGGACTGGAACATCTCCGACACCGTGACCCTGACGGCCGACTGGTTCCACTCGGACCTGAAGATCTTCACGGGCGAGCACTCGCTGAAGTGGGCCTACGCCAACGAAAACGCGATGTACAACTCGCAGGGGCTGGTGAAGAGCAGCAACGACGTCCTGCAGTCGGGCACGGTGACCGCCAATTCCTCGGAAGGCGACACCTTCGCCAAGAACGCCAAGTCCAAGACCGACAACGTGCAGTTCGCCCTGGACTGGAAGGGGACCGACCGCTGGAGCGGCGAGGCCCGCGCGGCCTGGTCGAAGACCGACTACAAGTCCAACTCGGCCCAGGTCGATACGCGCTACACGCAGTACACCGTGCGTGACGGCGTCGCGGGCTTCGCCCCTAACGCCACCGCCCCGGCCACCGCGACCTATAGCTTCACGAACGGCGCCTATCCGATGTTCACGCCGGCGGCCAACCTAGCCACCGCCATGACGACGCCGAGCTCGGTGTTCTTCAAGTCGCACTGGGCGTTCGGCGACAAGACCGAGCTGGACAACAAGGCCATCACCGGTGACCTGCACTACCGTCCTGAGTTCGGCGAAGGCGCAAACATGCTGCTCAGCGCCGGTCTGCGTTACTCGGAAGACAAGGTCACCTCGGACTACGGCCGCTACCTGAACGACCTCTCGGGCAAGGGCGAGCTGCCGGCCAGCGCCCAGGGCACCACCGACCACGGGGTGTTCGTCGACTGGACCCCGCTGGGCTACTTCCAGGACGGCGCGATCGGCCTGAAGAAGTGCGACATCGCCTTCTACGGCTGTTCGCGCTTCGGCAACTCGGTCGCGGTGAACACGCCGTACCAGACCGCAGCCACGGCCCCGAACCGCGCCGTCACCGACAACGTCCACGGCGTGAACGCGCTCTTCCAGGACTATGGGCAGATGAAGAACCCGGTCGGCTGGATCCAGGGCCTGTATCCGTCGACCAAGTTCGCCTTCTACCGCGACCCGATCGAGTCCTTCAAAATCAAGGACGAGACGACCTCGGGCTATGTGATGGCCGACCTCGGCGACGACGGCTACCACATCAACGCCGGCGTCCGGGTGGTGCACACCAAGCTGGTCATCGACTCGTCCAACACGCCGGTGACCCCGCTGTGGTGGGGCACCGACAGCTGGAACGGCATCCTGAAGAACCCGGACAGCGAACGGACGGTGCGCGAGTACACGGACGTCCTGCCGCAGATCAACGCGGTGTTCAACGTCACCGACCAGGACAAGGTCCGCGCCAGCGGCGCCCGCGTCGTGGCCGCCCAGAACCTGTTCCAGCTGGGCCAGGGCGCGTCGTACAACTTCACCCGCTCGTCCACCCCGGGGCCGAACTTCGACAAGTTCCTCTACACCAACGGCAGCGGCGGCAACCCGGACCTCGATCCGTTCCGCGCGTCGCAGTTCGACCTGACCTGGGAGCACTATTTCGGCAGCCAGGGCCTGGTCTCGGCGGGCGTGTTCTACAAGAGCATCGACTCGTTCATCGTCCCCGAGACCTTCCCGGTGACGGTGAAGGACCAGTCGGTGGCGGGGGCCACGACCGGTACGTTCGACTCGGTGGTCAACGGCGAGGGCGGCGAGATCAAGGGTCTGGAAGCCCAGGCGCAGTACGCGTTCGAGAACGGGTTCGGCTTCACGGCCAACTACACCTACTCGGACTCCAAATCGCCCGAGTTCACCGACTTCTCCAAGAACCTGCCGATCCCCGGCGTGTCCAAGCACGCCTTCAACGTCCTGGGCTATTTCGAGCGCGGTCCCTTCTCGACCCGCCTGTCCTACGCCTGGCGTGACAAGGCCTACCTGGGCGCCTTCAGCTTCGGCGCCAACCCGGACACCCACAGGCTGGGGATTTTCAACGAGGCCTATGGTCAGCTGGACGGCCAGATCGCCTACGACATCACCAAGGACCTGAAGGTGACGTTGGAGGGTTCGAACCTGACCAAGGAAGACAACAAGGCCTACCTGCAGTTCTCCGAACTGCCCTTCCGTTTCGTGTCGGGCGACCGCCGCGTGACGTTCGGACTCCGCTACCGCTTCGGCCGCTAGCGCCGAGGCAAGGCCCGGCCATGGCCCTTCGCGGGGCCATGGCCGACGCCCTTGAGCGTCGCCGCCGCCCGGCTCAGGATCGCCGGGCGACGGGACGTCACCAAGCTGGAGGGACGGCGAGATGTCTGACGGAAACTGGATCCAGAACATCGTCATCGTCGGGGGCGGAAGCGCCGGATGGATGACCGCCGCCGCCCTGGCGCGCGGCCTCGACCGCCGCTACCGCATCCAGGTCGTCGAATCCCAGGACATCGGCGTCGTCGGCGTCGGTGAAGCCACGATCCCGCCGATCCGCCTCTTCAACGCCATGCTGGGCCTGGACGAGGCTGAGTTCATGCGCGAGACCCAGGCCACCTACAAGCTGGGCATCCAGTTCCGCGACTGGGGCCGGTTGGGCCAGTCCTATTTCCATCCGTTCGGGGTCTACGGCCTCAACGCCGAGCTGGGCCACTTCTTCCAGTACTGGCTGAAGCTGGACCACGAGGGCGGCGCCCTCGACCTGGCCGACTATTCGCTGTGCGCCCAGGCCGCCAAGGCCGGCCGGTTCGACCGGCAGAGCGACGATCCGCGCGACCCGATGTCGACCTTCGGCTTCGCCTATCATTTCGACACCATTCTCTACGGCCAGTACCTGCGCCGCTTCGCCCAGACGCTGGGCGTCGCGCGCACCGAGGGCGAGGTCGTCCAGGTCGACCAGCATCCCGAGACCGGTTTCGTCACCGCCCTGCGGCTGAAGTCCGGCCAGGTCGTCGAGGGTGACCTGTTCATAGACTGCTCGGGTTTCCGCGGCCTGCTGATCGAGCAGACCCTGAAGGCCGGCTACGAGGACTGGTCGGACCTTCTGCCGATGGACCGGGCCGCCGCCGCGCCCTGCGCCCTGCGCGGACCGCTGTCGCCCTACACCACCTCGACCGCCCGCGAGGCCGGCTGGCAGTGGCGCATCCCGCTGCAGCACCGGGTCGGCAACGGCTACGTCTATTCCAGCCGCTTCATCTCGGACGAGGCCGCCGTGGCGACCCTGACGGCGAACCTGGAGAGCGAGCCCCTGGCCGAGCCGCGCCTGCTGCGGTTCAACACCGGCCGCCGCCGCAAGATGTGGGACAAGAACGTCGTCGCCATCGGCCTGTCCAGCGGGTTCATGGAGCCCCTGGAGTCCACCAGCATCCATCTGATCCAGGCCAGCATCAACAAGCTGCTGCAGCACTTCCCCGACCGGTCGTTCTCGCCGGCCAACCGCGACGTCTACAACCGCCGCATCCAGGTCGACATGGAGACGATCCGCGACTTCCTGGTCCTGCACTACAAGGCCACCGTCCGTGACGACGCGGCCCTGTGGTCCTATGTGCGCCAGATGCCCATCCCGGACTCGCTGGCCGAGCGGATCGAGCTGTTCCGCGAGCGCGGCCAGCTGGTCATCCATCCCGACGAGATGTTCACTCCGACCTCCTGGCTGGCGGTGCTGCTGGGGCAGGGCGTGCATCCGCGGTCCTATTCGCCGCTGGTGGCGGATCAGGACAGCCGGGCGATCGCCGAGGGCTTCCGCAACATGAAGGCCCTGGTCGCCCGCCGGGTCGAGGCCATGCCCGGCCACGCCGACTATCTCAAACGCCACGGCATGTGGGCCGCGGAGGCCGCCATGGCCTGACGCCGCCCGGCAAGGTACCGCTATCAAATCTCTGGACAGCGCTGTCAATCCATGGTGCAGTCAAGGCCGTGAAGAGGGGCGGCAGCCTCCGTATCAGGGAGGAAACACCTAGAGCCCGCGCCAGCGCGCCCGACAGCGGCGAGCGGCGTCACAAGAATTCCTCTGCGTCCCATTCCAGCGCCGATCCGTCGGCGGGGACGACACGCCGCCGTCAGACCCCTCCGACGTCGGCGCGACTGGATGCCCTTCATCGGGGGCTCTCCAAACTCCGGCGCGACGACGTTCTCCCCGTCGCGCCGGTTCTTTGCCGCGCAATGTCCGCCCGCGCACCTGTCGCGCGGGCCGCTTCTCGAAGGTGTTGAATGACCGTTTCGCCTCGTCGCCTGCTGATTTCGGCCCTCGTCGCCTCGACCGGCTTGGCTGGCACGGCCGCCTTCGCCCAGTCGAACCCGGCGGCGTCGACCGTCGCCCATCCGGCGCAGTGGCCCGCGGCGGCCAGCCCGGCGGCGATCACCGACGCCAAGACCGAGGCCTTCATCACCCAGCTGATGGCCAAGATGAGCGTCGAGGAGAAGGTCGGGCAGACCATCCAGGGCGACATCGCCTCGATGACCCCGGCCGATCTCGAGAAATATCCGCTGGGCTCGATCCTGGCCGGCGGCAACTCGGCGCCCGGCGGCGACGACCGCGCCCCGCCGAAGGCCTGGATCGACCTGGTCGACGCCTATCGCGAGGAAGCCCTGGCCCCGCGCCCCGGCCACACCCCGATCCCGATCATGTTCGGCATCGACGCCGTGCACGGACACAACAACATCGTCGGGGCCACGATCTTCCCGCACAACATCGGCCTGGGCGCCATGCGCGACCCCGCCCTGATCCGCCGCATCGGCCAGGCCACCGGCGAGGAGGTGGCGGTGGTCGGCGGCGACTGGACCTTCGGCCCAACCGTGGCCGTGCCGCGCGACGACCGCTGGGGCCGCAGCTATGAGGGCTACGCCGAGGATCCCGAGGTGGTGAAGTCCTATTCCGGCCCCATGACCCTGGGCCTGCAGGGCGAGCTGAAGCCCGGCCAGACCCTGGGCGCCGGCCACATCGCCGGCTCGGCCAAGCACTTCCTGGCCGACGGCGGCACCGAGGACGGCAAGGACCAGGGCGACGCCCGGATCTCCGAACAGGAGCTGGTGGCCATCCACGCCCAGGGCTATCCGCCCAGCATCGACGCCGGCATCCTGACGGTGATGGCCTCGTTCTCCAGCTGGAACGGCCAGAAGATCACCGGCAACAAGACCCTGCTGACCGACGTGCTCAAGGGCAGGATGGGCTTCCAGGGCTTCGTGGTCAGCGATTGGAACGCCCACGGACAATTGCCGGGCTGCACCAACACCAGCTGCCCGCAGGCGATGAACGCGGGCCTGGACATGTACATGGCCCCCGACAGCTGGAAGGGCCTCTACGACAACACCCTGGTCCAGGTGAAGTCGGGCGAGATCCCGATGGCGCGGCTGGACGACGCCGTGCGCCGCATCCTGCGGGTCAAGGTCAAGGCCGGGCTGTTCGAGCGCGTGGCGCCGACCGTCCAGGGCAAGCTCGACCGCCTGGGCGCGGCCGATCACCGGGCCATCGCCCGCGAGGCCGTGGCCAAGTCGCTGGTGCTGCTGAAGAACGACGGCGTGCTGCCGGTCAAGCCGGGCGCCAGGGTGCTGGTGGCCGGCGCCGCCGACGACATCGGCAAGGCCTCGGGCGGCTGGACCCTGACCTGGCAGGGCACGGGCAACAAGAACAGCGACTTCCCGCACGGCCAGTCGATCTGGGGCGGGATCGAGCAGGCGGTGACGGCGGCCGGCGGCCAGGCCGAGCTGGCGCCGAACGGCCAGTTCAAGACCAAGCCCGACGTCGCCATCGTCGTGTTCGGCGAAGACCCCTACGCGGAGTTCCAAGGCGACGTCGCCCACCTGGGCTATCAGCTGGGCGACAAGACCGACCTGGCCCTGCTCAAGAAGCTGAAGGCGCAGGGGATCCCGGTCGTCTCGGTGTTCCTGTCGGGCCGCCCGCTGTGGGTGAACCCCGAGATCAACGCCTCGGACGCCTTCGTGGCCGCCTGGCTGCCGGGCAGCGAAGGCGGCGGCGTCGCCGACGTGCTGGTGGCGGGCAAGGGCGGCAAGCCCGCCCGCGACTTCCAGGGCAAGCTGGGCTTCTCGTGGCCCAAGCGCGCCGACCAGGGTCCGCTGAACCGCGGCCAGCCCGGCTACGACCCGCAGTTCGCCTACGGCTACGGCCTGTCCTACGCCCAGCCCGGCCAGGTCGGGACCCTGGCCGAGGACCCGGGCAACGTGGCCGCCGCCGGCAGCGTCGACCGCTACTTCGTCGACGGCCGCCTGCCCGCGCCGTGGCGGATGGACTTCCTGGGGGCGGGATCGGTCAAGACGATCGACGCCGGGGCCCAGGAGAACGCCCGTCAGGTCGCCTGGACCGGCCAGGGCATGCTGGCCATCCACGGTCCGCCGGTCGACCTGTCGCGCCAGACCACCGGCGATATGGCGGTGATGGTCCGTTATCGGATCGACGCCCCGCCGGCCGCCCCGGTGACGATGAGCATCGGCTGCGCCGACGACGCCTCGTGCGCCGGCACCCTGGACGTCTCGAACCTGGTCAAGGCCGCCAAGCCGGGCGAATGGCGCAGCGCCAAGATCAAGCTGTCCTGCTTCCAGGCGGTCGGCGCCAAGATGGACCACGTCACCGCCCCGTTCGTGATCGGCACGACCGCGCCGTTCGGGGTCTCGCTGACCGAGGTGCGCCTGGCCTCCAACGAGGGCGACGCGATCTGCCCGAAGTAGGGCTCACCCTTTCGTTGTCATCCCGGAAGCCTCGCAGAGGCTGTCCGGGACCCAGGTGGACCGCACCGCATTGGCCCAGTCCCCTGGATCCCGGACAGCCTCTGCGAGGCTTCCGGGATGACAACGGAGGGTTTGCCTAAGTGTGGGTGTCCTGGCTCTGGCTCGGCGCGGGCGGGCTTGGCTATAGTGACGCCATGTCCCGCACCACGCCCGCCACCCAGACCCTGACCAAGGCCGGGGTCGACTTCACCGTCCACGCCTACGACTACGACCCGGACGCCGACAGCATCGGCCTGGCCGCCGCCGCGGCCCTGGGCGAGGATCCCGGCCGGGTGCTCAAGACCCTGATGGCTCTGGTCGACGGCAAGCCGGTGCTGGTCATCGTGCCCTCCGACCGCGAGGTGGCCATGAAGAAGCTGGCCGCCGCCGTCGGCGGCAAGTCGGCCCAGATGATGAAGCCCGCCGACGCCGAACGGTTCAGCGGCTACAAGGTCGGCGGCATCAGCCCCTTCGGCCAGAGGAAGGCCCTGCCGGCGGTGATCGAGGCCGACGCCCTGGCGGAGGATCGCGTCTACATCAACGGCGGCCAGCGCGGCCTGCAGGTCCGGCTGGACCCGAACGCGGCCAAGACTGTGCTGAAGGCCGTGGCGGCGCAGGTTTCGGCCTAACCCCGATACCGCATCGCCACGTCGCACCGCTCGTAGCGGCTGCCGAACAGGGCCATGATCTCGGCGTCGTGCTGGAAGCCCAGCTTCTCGTAGAGATGGATGGCCGCCGCGCACTTCTTGTTGGTCAGCAGGTAGAGCCGGTCGGCCACGCCCATGGCCTTGGCGCGCTCGATCGCCGCCGCCAGCAGGAACTCGCCGACCTTGCGGCCGCGCGCCGCCTCCAGCACGCCCATCTTGGTCAGCTCGTACCAACCGTCCTTCATCCGCATGATCGCGCAGGTGCCCACCACGCCCAGGTCGGGCGTCCGGGCGAACAGCACTGCCCCGCCCCTGTCGATGATCAGGCCGCGCGGGTCTTCCAGCAGGCGGATGTCGTTCTCCTCGAGGGCGAACATCCGCGAGATCCATTCGGCGTTGATGTCGTGGAAGGCCTGGGCCAGGTCGTCGGCGTAGTCGAGGACGGTCAGGCCGTCGGCCGCCCGGACGCGGTCCAGCAGCGACCGGGCATCCAGCCCGGCCTCCACCCCCGCGATCTGGTCCAGCAGGGCCTGTTCCCGTCCGCCGCACAGCTGCGACACCGCCGCGGCCACGCGCGGCCAGACCTCGCGCTGGGCGTCGCCGATCACCCGCGCGCCTTCGTCGGTCAGGGACAGGGTCTTGTGGCGCATGTCGCGGGCCTCGCGGCTGACGGCCAGCAGCCCCTGGTCCACCAGGCCCTGGACGGTGCGGGTGATGGTCGGCTGGCTAATCCCCAGCCGCTGGGCCAGGGCCCCGATCGTCAGGGCGCCGTCGCGCTTCAGGGCGCCGAGCACCACCTGCTGGGCCGGCTGGATCGGCAGGTCGTGGGCCTGGAGCACGGCGGTGGCCTCGGCCTGCAGCCGGTCGGAAAGCCGCTTGAGCCGGCTGCCCAGGAAGGCGGGTCCGAGGTCGGCGAGGGTGTCCTGGGTCATGGCGGCCTCAAATGTATATAGCGTGCTATATGTATGCCTATACGAGGAGCCGCGCAAGCGCCCGCCCGACAGGCGCGGTCGGCCGGTCGCGTTCATCGAACCGTGTCCTTCGAGCCACAAGGCCGAGGCCAAGTCGCCTCCGACCGCGCGGACGCCTTGTCCGCGCCCGACGATTCGTGAGATCAGCGCCTTCCGTCCAGCGCCCAACTCAGGAAGCCGCCGCCGCATGACCTTGAACGCCGCCCAGCCATACAAGCCACCGATCCCGGTGCGATGGCGCGCGTCGTGCGAGCCGCGCCCGCTTCGTCCGCAAGACCACCAACACCGCTAGCGACGACCGCCCCGGCCGTCGCCGGGAGCTATCGATGACCACCCTCGTTCTGGCCCAGGCGACCGAGCTCGCCTCGCCCCTGCTGCGCCTGATCGCGCCCGCCTATGCGGGCGTGCTGGCCGCCCTGTGGCCCGCGCCGCATACGCCCTTCGTCACCGCCCCGACGGCGCGACGACACCTGATCTGCCTGATGCTGGCGACGGAGGCCGCCGAAAAGCATGGGGGCCGGCCGCCGGTCGACGTCGACCTGCTGCTCGAGGCCCCGCTGCGCAAGGCCGTGCGCCTGGTGTTGGATCCGGCCCCCGAGGGCCTGGCCCGGGCGCTGGAGCGGCTGGGCGAGATCGCCTGGACGCCCGAGGACTACCGCGTCCTGGTCGCCCTGCTGGCCGATCCCAAGCCGGCCAAGACCCTGCGCCACGCCGACCGGATCGATCCGCTGCAGGTGCGGACCCTGGGCGCCCTGCCGCGACCGCTGCGCGACGCCGGCGGGGCGGCCGTGCGGGTCAGCGCCGCCCAGGCCAAGCTGCTGGCCGAGGCCCATGCCCTGCTGGCCCGCCGCCTGCCCGAGGCGGTGCTGGCCGAGCGGATCGCCGTCTGGACCCGCGCGCCCACCGCCAAGACCCTGTTCAACCTGGTGGCCGACGACTTCCGCCGCGAACTGCCCAAGCCGCCTCATCCGGGTACGGAGCGTCTGCGGCCGCTGGAGACCGTGGCGGCCATCCGCGACGCCGCCCGCCGCTACCGCAACTGCCTGGCCAACTATGTGGACGCGGCCGTCGACCGCCGCTGCGCCATCTACGAATGGCTGCCGGCCCCCGGCGCGGTGATCGAACTGACGCCCGACACCTATTTCGGCTGGCGGCTGGACCAGGCGCGGCTGGAGAACAACAAGTCGGTCGACGACGCCACCCGCGCCGCCATCGTCGAGGAGCTGCGCGGCATGGGCATCCACGTCGGCCGCAGCGCCTGGCAGATCCGCCACGCCTTGGAACGCGCCGGCTCGCCGGGGTTCGAACTGGAGTCCGTGGACGCCGCGATCGCGGACTATTTCACGGACGACTGAGGCCGCCGGCCTGGAAGTCCGAAAACGCGAAAGGGGCCGGCTCGCGCCGACCCCTCGAGCTTCGGTCGTCGGCGAGGCCGACGCTAGACGTCCACCTCCGCGTCCAGGGCGTTCTCCTGGATGAACTCCCGCCGCGGCTCGACCAGGTCGCCCATCAGGCGGCTGAACATGTCGTCGGCGTCGTCGGCGTGGTTGACGCGGACCTGCAGCAGGGTGCGGGCCTCGACGTCGAGGGTGGTTTCCCACAGCTGCTCGGGGTTCATCTCGCCCAGGCCCTTGTAGCGCTGGATCGACAGGCCCTTGCGGCCGGCGTCCAGCACCGCGCCGACCAGGTCGAGCGGGCCGCGCACGGTGGTCGATTTGTCCTTGCGGCGGAAGATCGCCGAGCCCGAGAAGACCTCGGCCAGGGCGCCGGCGCGTTCGGCCAGGCGGCGGGCGTCGGCGGCGTGCAGCAGGCCGTCGTCCAGGACCACGGTCTCGGTGACGCCGCGACGGATGCGCTTGAAGACGAAGGCGGTGTCGCCGCGCTCGCCCGACCACGGGCCGTCGCCTTCTTCCGCATACAGATCAAGGCGTCTGGCCGCGGCGGCGATGTCGGGCTTGTCGCCGAACAGGCCGGCCAGGGCCGCCTGCTCGACGGCGAAGGCCGGGGCGCGCTGGGCCAGGCGATCGATGTTGCCCTTGGCCTGGCGGGCCAGCTGGACCAGGGCCAGGAGGTCCGCGCCGGTGCGGCGCTCGCCGCCGGCCAGGTCCAGCTCGGCGCCGTCCACGCCCTCGTCCACCAGGAAGGCGTCCATCTCGGCGTCGTCCTTCAGGTAGCGCGACGACTTGCCCTTGGCGGCTTTGTAGAGCGGCGGCTGGGCGATGTAGATGTAGCCGCGCTCGATCAGCTCCGGCATCTGCCGGTAGAAGAAGGTCAGCAGCAGGGTGCGGATGTGGGCGCCGTCGACGTCGGCGTCGGTCATCAGCACGATCTTGTGGTAGCGCACCTTGTCCGGGTTGAAGTCGTCGCGGCCGATGCCGGCCCCCAGGGCCGTGATCAGCGTGCCGATCTGGTCGGACGACAGCATCTTGTCGAAGCGGGCGCGCTCGACGTTCAGGATCTTGCCGCGCAGGGGCAGGACGGCCTGGTTGTCGCGGTTGCGGGCCTGCTTGGCCGAGCCGCCGGCCGAGTCGCCCTCGACGATGAAGATCTCGGACTTGGCCGGGTCGCGTTCGGAGCAATCCGCGAGCTTTCCCGGCAACGAAGTGATGTCGAGGGCGCTCTTGCGGCGGGTCAGTTCGCGGGCCTTGCGGGCCGCTTCACGGGCCGCGGCGGCCTCGGCGATCTTGGAGACGATGGCCTTGGCCTCGTTCGGGTGCTCCTCGAACCAGGTGGCCAGGCCTTCCTGCACCAGGCTCTCGACGGCCGGCCGCACTTCGGACGAAACCAGCTTGTCCTTGGTCTGCGAGCTGAACTTGGGGTCCGGCACCTTGACCGACAGCACGCAGGTCAGGCCTTCGCGGGCGTCCTCGCCCCCGACATTGACCTTCTCCTTCTTGGTGATGCCCGAGCTCTCGGCGTAGTTGGTGATGATGCGCGTCAGCGCGCCCCGGAAGGCCGACAAGTGCGTGCCGCCGTCCCGCTGGGGGATGTTGTTGGTGAAGCACAGCATGTGCTCGTGGTAGCTGTCGTTCCACCAGACGGCCAGGTCGACCTCGACCTTGTCCTTCTTGCCGCGGATGACGATCGGGGTCTTCAGCAGCGGGGTCTTGGCCTTGTCCAGGTGGCGCACGAAGGCCTCGATGCCGCCCTCGTAGTGCAGCTTCTCGACCCACGGCTCGGCGTCGCGCTCGTCCTTGAACCAGATGGTCACGCCCGAGTTCAGGAACGCCAGCTCGCGCAGGCGGTGCTCCAGGGTCTTCCGGTCGAAATCGATGAAGGCGAAGGTGTCCTTGGACGGGAAGAAGGTCACCTCGGTGCCGGTCAGCACCTCGCCGGCCTTGGGGCCCTCGGTGCGGACGGGCGAGTCGCCGGTCACCTTCAGCGAGGTCACCGCGTCGCCGCGCTCGAAGCGCATCTGGTGGCTGTGGCCGTCGCGGTGGATCTTCAGTTCCAGCCAGTCGCTGAGCGCGTTGACCACCGACACGCCCACGCCGTGCAGGCCGCCCGAGACCTTGTAGCTGTTCTGGTCGAACTTACCGCCGGCGTGCAGCTGGGTCATGATGACCTCGGCCGCGCTGACGCCCTCGCCCTCGTGGATGCCCACCGGGATGCCGCGGCCGTCGTCGGTGACCGTCACCGAGCCGTCCGCGTTGAGGATCACCTCCACCTTGGTGGCGTGGCCGGCCAGGGCCTCGTCGATGGCGTTGTCGACCACCTCGTAGACCATGTGGTGCAGGCCCGAGCCGTCATCGGTGTCGCCGATGTACATGCCGGGGCGCTTTCGCACCGCGTCCAGGCCCTTGAGCACCTTGATGGAATCGGCGCCGTACTCGCCCGTCATCACTTCGGGGGCCGACATCTCCGAGCCGTCCGCCGTCGTCAGGCGATCTTCCGAGTTTTGGCCTTTGGTCTCTTCGGTCATACGTCTTCCAATGCGGTCAGGCCCCGTTCGCTGACGCGAACGCCCAGAGCCCGACCTTTCAGATGGTCGAACAGCGACTCGTCGGTGCCTGTCAGAAAAGCCTGCAGGCCGAGCGCCGTGATTTCGTCGGCCAGGGCGGCTCGCCTTTTCAGGTCGAGATGCGCGGCGACTTCGTCGAGCAACACTATAGGATTCGGGGCGTCCTTCGCACGCGAAAGTCGCGAGGCCTGCGCCAAAACCAGGTTCAGAATCAGCGCTTTCTGCTCCCCGGTCGAACATTCGGCGGCCGGACGGTCCTTGTCGACGTGATGGATGGCCAGATCGCCCCGGTGCGGGCCGGTCAGGGCGCGTCCGGCGGCCCCGTCGCGGGGCCTCGCGGCGGCCAGGGCGGCGGCCAGGCGATGCTCGATCTCGGCGGCGTCCGCGCCCTCCAGCGCCATGGCTTCCCACTCGCCGGTCAGGGCCAGGCGGGCGCGGGGGAAGGGGCGGTCGCCGCGGGTGTCGATCTCGGCCTGCAGGGCCAGCAGGGTGCGGGCCCGGGCCCCCGCCATCAGGGCGCCGGCCTGGCCGAGGCGGGCCTCCAGCGCCGTCAGCCACACGGTGTCGGCCGGCTGGCCGCTCTCGGCGGCGTCGGTCAGCAGCCGCATGCGCTCGCGCTGGGCCTTGTCGTAGGCGTTGGCGTGGCGGGCGTGGTCGGGCTCGCCGGCGAACACCAGGCGGTCGAAGAACTTGCGGCGCTCGGAGGCGGCCTCGAGGAACAGCCGGTCCTGGGCCGGGGTCAGCCAGATCGGCCGCACGTGGTCCGCGAGGCGGCCGGGCGGGACGGTCTCGCCCTCGATGCGGACGACCCGGCGGGCGGCGCCGGCCAGCTCGACGCCGGTGCCCAGGCGGACGGGCTCGTCTTCGCCAGACTGGGCTTCCGCCGCCACGGCCCAGGCCCGGCCGACGGTCTCGCCGGGCAGGCGCCGGCCCACCTCGGTCAGGCTGGAGCCGCGCAGGCCCTTGCCGGGCGACAGCAGGCTGATCGCCTCCAAGAGGTTGGTCTTGCCCGCCCCGTTGGCCCCGAACAGATACACGCTGGCGCCGTCCGGCCGCAGGGTCGCGCGCTCGTACGAGCGGAAGTCGGTCAGGGTTAGGGACAGCAGGGCGGCGCGGCTCACCGGGGGGTTCTAGCCTATTCGCGCCGCAGCGCTAAATGCGATCAGCCCTGGTCGCGGCGCCGGCTGAACCCGGCGTGGGCCACCAGGCGGGGCGGTCCGCGCAGGGCGTGGGCCAGGTGCGGCCCCACCAGCAGGACCAGGAGCCAGGCGGCTCCGCTGAAGAGGACGGCGGCGAGTCTTTCCCAGGCCAGGCGCATGGCGATCTCCTTGCGGGATGCAACCGCTCTGCGCCTGGATCGTGGCGGACGCGCGTTGGGATGGAGACGGAATCTTGGCTCGGGCCAGGCCTAGCGCTCCTGGTCTGTCGAGCGCATCAGGATCTCGTTGATCATCACGTGGGGCGGGCGGCTGACGGTGTAGAGGATGGCGTCGGCCACGTCCTCGGCGGTCAGCTGGCGCATGGCGGCGGCCGACTTGTTGACGGCGCTCTGGACGGCCGGCACGGCGATGTGGTCGCGCAGCTCGGTGGCGGCCATGCCGGGCGAGATCACCGACACTCGGATATTGTCCTTGTGGACCTCCTTGCGCAGGGCTTCCGAGAAGCCCGCCACGCCGAACTTGGTGGCCGAATAGGCCGCCGCCATCGGATTGGCGACGTGGGCCGCGGTCGAGGCGATGTTGACGATGTGGCCGTCCTTGCGGGCGGTCATGCCGGGCAGGGCGGCCTGGGTGGCGGCGATCAGGCCCAGCAGGTTCAGCTCCAGCATCGAGCGCCAGCGGGCGAGGTCGGCCGTGGCCACGGGCTCCAGGTACATGACCCCTGCGTTGTTGATCAGGATGTCCAGCCGACCGAACGCGGCCTCGGCCTCGCGGACCGCGCGCTGGGCTTGGTCTTCCTGGGTGAAGTCGGCGACGATCACGTGGGCCTCGCCGCCGGCGGCCTGGATGCGCGCGGCCAGGTCGCGCAGGCGGTCCTCGCGGCGGGCGGCCAGGGCCACCTTGGCGCCGGCCTTGGCCAGGCCCAGGGCCACGGCCTCGCCGAAGCCCGACGACGCGCCGGTGACCAGGGCCGCGCGGCCGCTCAAATCCATGCTCATGAGATGCTCCTCGCCGGCGCCGAACGCGTCCGGCGAGGATATAGGGGCTCAGGTCCGGATCGGCATCAAGGGCCCGCTCCAGACGTGCGGAACCTTCTACTTGTCGGCCTCCTGGTCGCCGGGATCCTTGAACTTCTCCGCCGCCGCCGCGCCGGCGTTCTCGGCCAGGCTGCTCAGGAAGGCGGCGGCCGCGGTGGCGGCGATGCCGGCCATGGCGTTGCGCAGCTTCCGGGAGTTCGACTTGGTCCCCTTCTGCGGAGCGGCCTGCGGTGCGGTCTCGGCCGCCGCGGCGACCTCCTCCTCCGGCGCGGCGGGCTCGGGCAGGGCCTCGTCCACCATCGCGCTGGGCGGCGGGGTCGAGTCCTCCGGGGGCTTGCCGATGAACTTGCCGGAGACGCCGGCCGAGCCCGCGACAAAGATCGGCCTTTGCAGGTCCTGGCCGCAGGTGCGCAGGGCTTCGCTGGCGGGTTGGCGCCACGCCTCCCACGCCCTGGTCCCCTCGTAGCGATCCGGCAGGGAGGCCAGGGCCACCCTGCCCCTGGCGGGCAGGTCCTTTTGCGCGATCTTGCAGGCGCTGGCGGCGATCAGGAAATCGACCTGCGGCGTGCCGCCCGCCTTGTGGCGGTAGGGCACGAGCGTGTTGAAGGCGCGCTCGTACTCCCAGTTCTCGAAGAAGGCCCGGCCTCGCTGGACTTCGGGAGGATCGACGGGCCTGGCGGCCTTTGCGGCCAGGGCGGGAGCGGGCGGGCAGGCCGCGATCAGGGCGACGGCGACCAGACCGGATTTGAGGCGAGAGGTCATGGGCTGTTCCTTGGCTTTAAGGAACCCGCGCGGACGATCGGGGCGTCGCCGTCGCGGAGGGCTTCCTTGGTCCGGCCGTGACCGTGCCTCGACGCCGCCCGGCTGGCTGTGACGTGCCTCTCTCCATTTATGTGCGATTGCGCACATCGAGTTCGGGAGCAAAAACGGGCGCTCCCAGGCGCCCGTTTCCGCCTCATCGCCATGGCGCCAGCTCAGCTGGTGGCGTCAGCCGAACTTGTAGCCGCACAGCTTGTTGCCATCGAGGTCGCGGAAATAGGCGAAATAGGCGCCCGGCATCCGCTCGCCCGGGCCGCCCTCGCACGAGCCGCCCAGTTCGATGGCCCGGGCGTGGAAGGCGTCGACCTCCTCGCGGGTCTCGAAGTCGAACCCGCCCATCATGCCGTTGCCGACGCAGGCCGGATTGCCGTCGTACGGACCCAGCACCCCGAACAGGCCCGTGCCCTTGCCGCGATAGAGCCGCCCGCCGGACGGATGGTCATAGACCCCCTTCATGCCGATCGAGCCCAGCAGGTCGTCGTAGAAGGCCTTGGCCGCCTCCAGCTTGTTCGAGCCGACCGTCATGTAGCTGATCTTCGCCATGCGCTTCTCCCGTTTTCTTATGAAACGGACATTAGCATGGGCGACGGGGGCGACAAGAACGGGCCAATATGTGACGATCGCGTAACACCGGAGGTTGCTTGCGCGAGTCATTATGTCGCGCATGAATAACGGTAACAAACCCTGGGGAGGGGGCACGTGAAACTCAAGGCTTTGGGCGCTCGGCGCCAATGGTGGCGGGACCACCCGGAACTCGGCGTCGCCACCGGCTGGGCGATCGTCTGCGGCGCGCTGTGGCTGGCCGTGCGGGTGCTGGGCATCGCCTGAAGGCCGTCTTCGGACCGGGGCGTGGTCCCAGGACGTCCGTCGTGCGCCTTCCCTTCCATCTCTAGGACATGAAGGCCGACGCGCGACGGGCGTCGCGGAGGTCATGCTCGCATGTGTGCGAGCGGTCCTACTGCCGGTTCAGCGCCCCGGCGGCGCCGAGCTTGGCCGCCGCCGGGGCCTGGACCGAACCGTTCCGCAGGGCGCTGGTCGCGCCGGCGTCGCGCAACGCCGTGTTCCCCGGGGCGGCGAGGGTCGCGTCGGCCGCCGTCGCGGCGGTTCCCTTGTCCAGGCTCGAAGCCGCCAGGTCCTTCAGGAAGGCCTCCATGAAGGTCCCGGAGGTGCCGCCGGTCATGGCGGCGTAGTTCGTCGGCTTCTGCGCGCCCCGTCCGCAGTTCGATTTGTACCATTCGATGAGTTGGTTCGTCGGGGCGTCCACCTTGTAGCGGGTGGGCAGGAACGTCAGGCCGGACTTGCCCCAGGCCGGCAGGCCCGGATAGTCGATCCGGCAGGCGCTGGCGGAGAGCATGAAGTCCACCTTCAGCGTCCCGGGCGTCCTGGCCCGGTACGGCTTGAGGGTCCTGAAGGCCATCTCATAGTTCTTGCTGTTGAAGTAGGCGCCGCCTTGGGCGACCTCGGCGGGTTCGGCCGCGGCCGCCGCCGCCGGCAGGGACGCCGTGAGGATCAGGGCGAGAGCGATCGCTCCCGGCCCGCGAAGGGAATGGGTCATGACTTGCTCCTTTGGCTCTCTGGGACCTGCTCGGGCAGGCATTTGAAGGGATCGGTCTCGCCTGGCGGGCATGGGGGCGAGGGGTCTGGAAGGCCCGGATCGGCCACGACGCCGAGCGGGTTCCCGCCGTGGTAGTAGATGGCCGCGTCCTGGGTGCTGGCCTGGCCGGGGATGGCGATGGTCAGCGCCATCAGGACCGTGCCGAGCATGGCCAGGACGATGCCGGGCGAGGCGCTGGAAAGGGCGAAACCCAGCTTGTGGCCGGCGACTTCCGCCGTGCCCGAGGCCTGGCTGGCTTGGGGTTCTTCCAGCTTGCCCAGAACGAAGGTCGCGCCCACCAGGGCCAGCAGCATGCCGGTGATGAAGCCGACGAAACGGGTCCACAGGCGGGCCCGCACGATCAGCGAGGCCTGGTCGTAGCGCCGCTCGATGAGGTAGCGCTCCAGCGCCAGGGCCGCCTTGGCGTCGTCGCCCAGTCCAGCGGGCAGGGCGCCCAGGGCCTCGATCCCGCCCCGAGGCGCGGCCAACTGGTCGTCCATCGCCACGAAACGCCACAGCACGACGGCGCTGAAGAACACCGCCGCCCCGACGACGAACGCCATCATCAGCGGCAGAAGCCGCAACTGCCACGTCTCGTGCGTCTTTCTGGCCATGGGAACCTCGGGAGACCGTGGTCACGTTCGACCGCGATCTTGCCGCGAGGCGCCTCGCGCCGATGTGGCGTAAGGTGCGCCATTCGTGTGCGAATACACACATCTGGTGTGGTCCAGGCAGCAAAACGGGCGCACGCGGCGCCCGTTCTCCTTCCGGCGATGTCGGCGGGGCTTAGACCCGCAGCGGCATCAGCACGTACTTCACGCCGGGGTCCGTCGGATCGACCACCAGGGTGGGCGAGGCCGGGTCGGCGAAGCGGAACTCGGCGATCGGGCCGCCGATCTGACCGCAGACATCCAGCAGGTAGCGGGCGTTGAAGCCGATCTCGAAAGCCTCGCCGTCGTAGTCGACCTCGACCTCTTCCACGGCCTGGCCGGCCTCCATGTTGCGCACGGTCAGGGTGATGCGGCCCGGCTCGACGGCCAGCTTCACCGAACGGCTCTTCTCGGCCGAGATGGTGGCAACACGGTCGACGGCCTTGGCGAACAGGTCGTTGTCCAGGGTCAGGATCTTGGCGTTGTCGCGCGGGATGACGCGCAGATAGTCCGGGAAGGCGCCGTCGATGACCTTGGAGGTCAGGGCCGCGCGGCCGAACTCGAAGCGGATCTTCTGGGCGCTGATCTGCAGGTCGACCTGCTCGCCGGCCGATTCCATCAGGCGGCGGGCCTCCTGGATGGTCTTGCGGGGCACGATCACGCCGGGCAGGCCGGCGGCGCCCTCAGGGGCGTCCATCTCGGCCAGGGCCAGGCGGTGGCCGTCGGTGGCCACGGCGCGCAGCTTGGTCACGCCGCCGTCGTTGACGGTGTGCAGGTACAGGCCGTTCAGATAGTAGCGGGTCTCTTCGGTCGAGATCGCGAAGCGGGTCTTGTCGATCAGCCGGATCAGCTCGTTGGTGTCGACAGAGATGCGGCCCGACAGGCCATCGCTGCTCATCACCGGGAAGTCGCCGGCCGGCAGGACCGGCAGGTTGAAGCGCGAGCGGCCGGCCTGGATCACCAGACGGGGGTCGTCGCCGCTGAAGCTGAGCGAGACGTCCGAGCCGTCGGGCAGCTTGCGGACGATTTCATAGAGCGTGTGGGCCGGGGCGGTGATCTGGCCGGGCTGGTCGATCTGGGCCAGGCCCTCGTCGATGATCTCCATGTCCAGGTCGGTGGCCGAGAACGACAGGGTGTCGCGGTCGGCCGACAGCAGGATGTTCGACAGGATCGGGATGGTGTTGCGGCGTTCGACGACGCTCTGCACGTGACCCAGCGCCTTCAGCAGCGCCGCCCGCTCGATGGTAAGCTTCATATCTCGGTCCAGGTCCCAGGGCCGCCGCCGTCAGAGAGAATCCCCCCGTGGCCCCGCAATGAATGGACTTGCGACATTAGCGCAAACCGCGACCGGGGGAAGGCCCGGCCGCGGCGAAATGCGCACTGGAGCGATAGCGCGGCGGGCGGACTAGCCGACGCCGGCGCGCTCGGCCTTGGTCGGCAGCTTCCAGTCCGGCCGGATGAAGTGGCAGGTGTAGCCGTTGGGGATGCGCTCCAGGTAATCCTGGTGCTCGGGCTCGGCCTCCCAGAACGGTCCGGCGGGGGCGACCTCGGTCACCACCTTGCCCGGCCACAGGCCCGAGGCGTCGACGTCCTCGATGGTCTCCTCGGCCACGCGCTTCTGCTCGTCGTCCAGGTAGAAGATCGCCGAGCGGTAGCTGAGGCCCTTGTCGTTGCCCTGGCGGTTCAGGGTGGTCGGGTCGTGGATCTGGAAGAAGAACTCCAGGATCCGGCGATAGCTGATCACGGCCGGGTCGAAGACGATCTCGATCGCCTCGGCGTGGGTGCCGTGGTTGCGGTAGGTGGCGTTGGGCACGTCGCCGCCGGAATAGCCGACGCGGGTCTTGATCACCCCGGGATAGCGGCGCAGCAGGTCCTGGACGCCCCAGAAACAGCCGCCGGCGAGGATCGCGGTTTGCGTGGTCATGGGAAGTCGGCCTTTCGTCAGGAGAATGGGCGAGGCTACATGTTGGGCCTGCCGAGGCCGCGCGCAAGCGGCCCGCACATCGCCGAAGGTTGCCCGTGCCGCGTCCCGCCGTCCTGTTCGTCTGTCTCGGAAACATCTGCCGCTCGCCCCTGGCCGAGGCGGCCTTCCGCCGCGAGGTCGAGCGGCGGGGCCTGGAGGTCGAGATCGATTCGGCCGGCACCGGGTCCTGGCACGTGGGCCACCCGCCCGACCGCCGGGCCCAGGCGACGGCGCTGCGCAACGGCGTCGACATCGCCCACTACCGCGGCCGGCAGGTGAAGCCCGAGGACTTCCGCCGGTTCACCCACGTCGTGGCGCTGGATCGCGACAACCTCGCCGACCTGAAGCGCATCCGGCCGTCTGACGCGACGGCGGAGCTGTTGCTGCTGCTGGACGCGGTCGAAGGCCGCCAGGGCAAGTCGGTGGCCGATCCGTACTACGGCGAGGACAAGGACTTCGACACGACCTGGGCGGATGTGGTGGCGGGGGCCAAGGGGCTGGCGGATTTGATCGAGGGAGAAAGCTGAGCGCTCTCCCGCACTCCAAATGCTGTCATCCCGGAAAGCGCGCAGCGCTTGTCCGGGACCCAGGACCGCCGCACTGCCTTCGCCCAGTCCCCTGGGTCCCGGACAGCCTCTGCGAGGCTTCCGGGATGACAACGGATTTTGCGGTTGAGACTAAGCCTTGGTGTCGAACGAACCGCCCGTATCCGCGCCGTTGCTGGCGTAGGGGTTGGGGGCGGCGGTCGGTTCGGCCGGGGCGTCCGGGCCGGTCGAGCCCTTGGCGGCCACGGCGACCATGGCCGGGCGGACCAGGCGGCCCATCAGCTCGTAGCCGGCCTGCAGAACCTGGATGACGCCGCCGGCGGCGACCTCGTCCGAGGGCTGCTCCATCACCGCCTGGTGCAGATGCGGGTCGAACTTCTCGCCCTTGCCCGGGTCGATCTTCTTCAGGCCGTTGCGTTCGAAGGCGCTCTGCAGCTCCTTCTCGGTCATCTCGACGCCGATGATGAAGTTGCTGACCGCCGCGTCCTGCGACTCGCGCGGGCTGTGGGCGGTGGCGCGCGACAGGTTGTCGGCCACGCCGAGAAGGTCGCGGGCGAACTTCTGGATCGCGTAGGCGCGGGCGTCGTTCATCTCGCGCTCGGCCCGACGCTTGGTGTTCTCGGCCTCGGCGGCGAAACGCAGCGCCTGGTCCTTGAGGGCGGCCACTTCCAGCTGCAGCGCCTCGATTTCCTGCGCGGCGTCGTCGGCCTCGAAGGCCACGTCCTCGGCCGGCGTTTGTTCGTCGGTCATCTAGTCCTCATCCGTCCATCATCCGCCCGAGCACCCGGGCGGTATAGTCCACCAGCGGGATCACCCGAGCGTAGTTCAAGCGGGTGGGGCCGATCACGCCGATCGCCCCCAGCACCTTCTGTCGGCCCGTCATATAGGGCGCCGCGATCAGGGAGGAACCCGAAAGCGAAAAGAGTCGCGTTTCGGCCCCGATGAAAATGCGCACGCCCTCGGCCGTCCTCACGTCGTCCAGCAGGCCGATCAGCTGGCCCTTCTGCTCCAGGTCGTCGAACAGCCGGCGCACGCGCTCCAGGTCCTCCCGGGCGCTGGCGTCGGCCAGCAGGTTGGCGCGGCCCCGCACGATCAGGGCGCGATCGGGGTCCTCGCCGCCGCTCCAGGCGGCCAGGCCGTCCTCGACCAAACGCGCCGCCGCGGCGTCCAGTTCACGCCGGGCCGTGTCCAGCTCGGCGGCCATCTCGACCTTGGCCTCGTTCAGGGTGCGGCCGCGCAGGCGGGCGTTGAGGAAGTTCGAGGCCTCCTGCAGGGCGGCCGGGGTGACGCCGGCGGCGCGCCGCATCAGCCGGTTCTCCACCGCGCCGTCGTCGAACACCATGATCGCCAGCGCTTGGTCGGCGCCCAGGGCCACGAACTCCACGTGCTTGACCCCGCCCTCGCGGACCGGGGCGACCACCACCCCGGCGCCGCCGGCCAGGCCCGACAGGATGGCGCTGGCCTCGCCCATGGCCTCCTCGAATGAGCGGCCGTGGGCGAACAGGCGCGACTCGATGATGCGCCGCTCCTCCTCGCCGATGTCGCCCACCTCCAGCAGGCCGTCGACGAACATCCGCAGGCCCGCATGGGTGGGGATGCGGCCGGCGCTGGTGTGGGGGGCGTCCAGCAGGCCCAGCTGGGCCAGGTCCTGCATGGTGTTGCGGATCGAGGCCGGCGACAGCTGCACCCCGCCGCGCGAGATCGTCCGCGATCCGACCGGTTCGCCGGTCTCCAGATAGGATTCGACCACCCGCCGGAAGATGTCGCGGGCGCGGGCGTCCAGGTCCGTGAGGCTGGGAGTCTGTGCGGAAAACCCCGAAAAGAGCTGTGTCATGTAGCCTTCGAACGCGCCTCACCCGGATGTCTCGGGCTTCGACGGGATTGGACGACCGTCTTAACTAGGATAAGCGGCCCCATCCTATCACGCAAAGCCCCGGAGTTTCCCATGCGTCCGTCCGAACGCGCCGCCGACCAAACGCGCGAAGTCACGCTGGAAACCGGCGTCAACCGCTACGCCGAAGGCTCGTGCCTGGTCAGCTTCGGCCACACCAAGGTGCTGGTCACCGCCACGGTCGAGGAAAGCGTCCCCGGCTGGCTGCGCAACAAGGGCTCGGGCTGGGTCACGGCCGAATACGGCATGCTGCCGCGCGCCACCCACACCCGGGGCCGCCGCGAGGCCGCGATCGGCAAGCAGAGCGGTCGCACCCAGGAGATCCAGCGCCTGATCGGCCGCAGCCTGCGCGCCGTGGTCGACCTCAAGGCCCTGGGCGAGCGCCAGATCAGCCTGGACTGCGACGTCATCCAGGCCGACGGCGGCACCCGCACCGCCGCCATCACCGGCGCCTGGGTCGCCCTGCGCATCGCGGTCAACTACCTGATCGAGGAAGGCGTGCTGAAGACCGACCCGATCCTGGGCCAGGTGGCGGCCGTCTCGTGCGGCGTGTTCAAGGACACCCCGGTGCTCGACCTCGACTACGAGGAAGACAGCAGCGCCGAAGCCGACAGCAACTTCGTGCTGACCAACGCCGGCGACATCGTCGAGATCCAGGCCACCGGCGAGAAGCGCGGCTTCACCCGCGCCGAGTTCGAGCAGCTGTTCGCCCTGGCCGAGAAGGGCATCGGCGAGCTGTTCGTGAAGCAGCGCGAAGCGGTTTCGAAATAGAAGATCTTTCCCTCCCCACAAGGGGGAGGGAAAACCCTTTAGTCCTCCTCGTGAGCCTCTCCCGGTCCCGGCTCGTAGGTCATCAGATCCCCCGGCTGGCAGTTCAACTCCCTGCACAGGGCGTCCAGCGTCGTGAAGCGCACGGCGCGGGCCTTGCCGGTCTTGAGGATCGACAGGTTCGCGATGGTCACGCCGACCCGGTCCGACAGCTCGGTCAGCGACATCCGCCGTTCCAGCAGGATGCGGTCCAGTTGCACGCGGATGGCCATGGGATTCTAAAGTCTCCGCGGGGTCAGATGGTCAGCTCGGCCTCCCGTCGAAGGCGCGCGCCCTCGCGGAAGACCTCGGCCAGGACGAACACCACCAGGACCGGGAACCAGGCGCTCAGGCTGAACGAGCCGTCGACGATCTTGGTGTCCGGCGCCAGCCACTTGGCCAGGGCGGCGAAGATGTAGTGGCCGATCTCGAGGGCGGCCAGGACCAGGCCCACCACCCGCAGGCGGCGGACATTGTCCGGATGGAACGGGTCGCCGGCGGTCAGGGTGGAGAACACCCGGCGCAGGCGCTCGACGATCACCATCCAGCCGCCGGACAGCAGGGCCCAGGCCCCCAGGGCGCCGGCGAACAGCGGCCCCTTGCTGATCAGCTCGTCGACCGAGCTGCCGATATGCAGTTTCGAGGTGATCAGTTCGGGATTGAAGCTGAGCAGCAGCACCGCGACCGTGAAGATCGCCAGCAGGCTGACCCAGACCCACAGGCCCACATAGATCACGTCGAGAATAATCTTCAGGAAGCTCGACACCGAGCCAGGCCCCAAGGCGCGCATCCGCTCTTCCCCTTCCCCTCACACAGAAACGCCGACCATGCCCCGGCGGATCGGGACGGGTCAAAGGCGAGCTCTCGGCCGGGGTCAGAAGGTCTTGATCGCGAAAGTCACGGCGGCGAGCGGCAGACCGGCGATCAGCGTCAGCGTGGCCAGGCGGGTGGCGACGGCGTCGACGATGCGGAACAGTCTGGCGGCGGACATGGCGGGCCTTCGGATCGGGTGGGGCGGGACCGCGCCGACATGGCGTTTCTCCCATGCGGCGAACATAGGGAGCGATTCCACGACCGCCAATGTCGCTTATCGATAAACGATATTAAACCTCTGTAATGATCGCGCTCACCGAACGGATTATCCAAGGTGTGGCGCCGGGGCCACCATGGCGACGCGCGGGCCGGGGACATGCGCTTGTGCGTGTCCCCACCAGGTGCACGGCATCGGAAGAAAAGCCGAAACGCTTTGGCCTGTTGTTGGGACACGCACACGTGCATGTCCCCGTCTGAACACGAACCTTGCGGGCGCCCGGCCAGATGGGGGAGTAGAAGCCTCGTTGGCATGATTTCCGAGGAGAGACGCGATGACGCTGAAGCTGGAAGCGGGAACGAAGCTCGTCGCGGCGACCCACAATCCGGGCAAGGCCAAGGAACTGGCCGCCCTGCTGGACGGCCGCTTCGAGGTGCTGGCGGCCGGCGCCCTGGGCCTGCCCGAGCCGGACGAGACCGAGACGACCTTCGTCGGCAACGCCCTGCTCAAGGCCCGCCACGCCGCCGACCTGTCGGGCCACATCGCCCTGGCCGACGATTCGGGCGTGTCGGTCGCCGCCCTGGACGGCGCGCCGGGCATCTATTCGGCGCGCTGGGCGGGCCCGTCCAAGGACTTCGCCGTGGCCATGGACAAGGTCGCCGAGCGCATCGAGGAGACCGGCTCGGAGGACCGCTCGGCCTGGTTCACCTGCGCCCTCGCGGTCGCGTGGCCCAACGGCGGGCCGGCGGTGGTGGTGCAGGGCGAGGTCCACGGGATCCTGACCTTCCCGCCGCGCGGCGACCGGGGCTTCGGCTACGACCCGATCTTCATCCCCAGCGGCCACGACCAGACCTTCGGCGAGATGGACCCGGCCGCCAAGGACGCCATGAGCCACCGCGCCGTGGCCTTCGCCAAGCTGAAGGCGGCGCTGTTTGAATAGAACCCCCCTTCGTTGTCATCCCGGAAGCCTCGCAGAGGCTGTCCGGGACCCAGGGGACTGGGCGAAGGCAGTGCGGTTCACCTGGGTCCCGGACAGCGCTGCGCGCTTCCGGGATGACAACCTTTGCGAGGCGTCGAGATGATCGACGCTCCTCCGCTGGGGGTTTATGTCCACTGGCCCTACTGCTCGCGCATCTGCCCCTATTGCGACTTCAACGTCGTGCGCGACCGGGGGCGGACCGACGAGCAGGCGGCCCTGGCCGACGCCATCGTCGCCGACCTCAAGGCCCAGCGCGCCCTGACCGGTCCGCGCCGGCTGCTGTCGATCTTCTTCGGCGGCGGCACGCCCTCGCTGATGGACCCGGCCCAGGTGGCGCGGGTGATCGAGACCGCCAAGGCGCTGTGGGCCCCGGTCGACGACCTGGAGATCAGCCTCGAGGCCAATCCCACCGACGCCGAGACCGACCGCTTCGAGGCCCTGGCCGCGGCAGGGGTGGCGCGGCTGTCGCTGGGCGTCCAGGCCCTGGACGACGCGGCGCTGAAGCTCCTGGGCCGCAACCACGACGCCGGCTCGGCCCGGCGGGCCCTGGCCGTGGCGGCCAAGGCCTTCCCGCGCCTGTCGGCCGACCTGATCTACGCCCGGCCCGGCCAGACGGTGGAGGCCTGGACGGCCGAGCTGTCGACCCTGATCGCCCTGGGCCCGGAACACGTCTCGCCCTACCAGCTGACCATCGAGGCGGGCACCGCCTTCGACCGCGCCGTGGGCCGGGGCAAGCTGGTCCCGCCCGACGAAGACCTGGCCGCCGCCCTGTTCGAGACCACCCAGGCCGTGCTGGAGGCCGCCGGCTTCGACGCCTACGAAGTGTCCAACCACGCCCGGGGGCAGGCCGCCCGGTCGCGCCACAACCTCGTCTACTGGCGCGGCGTCGACTATGTCGGCGTCGGTCCCGGGGCCCACGGTCGCCTGACCTTGGCCGAGGGAAAGCTGGCCACCACGGCCCGTCGGGGGATCGCCGACTATGTCCGCGCGGTCGCCGAGACCGGCGTCGGCTTCGAGCGCGAGGCGCTGACGCCGCTGGAGGCGGCCGAGGAGCGGCTGCTGCTGGGCCTGCGCATCGACGACGGCGTGGCCTTCGCCGAGGTCGCACCCCTGGGCCTGTCGCCGGACACGCCCAGGGTGAAATCCCTGGTTGAAGATGATCTTCTCGTGGACGATAGGATCAGGCTCCGCGCCACACGGTCCGGCCGTCTTGTCCTGGACCGGCTGACAGGAATGCTCGCGACCTGATAACCCTGTCGACCATGGTCTTGCGTAACCCGCGTCGTCGGCGCCTTTGTTCGTGTCGGTCCCCAGTCTCCTCGGGCCCAGTCTGTCGGAAAGTCCGCCCTTGAGCCGCCAGCTTCCTCCGCCCGCCCTGTCCGACGCGCCGTTGGCGCCGGGGCTGTATCTGGTGGCGACGCCGATCGGGAACCTGCGCGACATCACCTTGCGGGCCCTGGACGTGCTGAACGGCTGCGATGTCCTGCTGGCCGAGGACACCCGGGTGTCGGGCAAGCTGCTGGCCGCCTACGCCATCTCCAAGAAGCTGCAGCGCTACGACGAGCACGTGGCCGACCGCGAGACACCGCGCATCCTGGAGCGGCTGGAGGCTGGCGAGCGGATCGCCCTGGTCTCGGACGCCGGGACGCCGATGGTCTCCGATCCCGGCTCGCGCCTGGCCCAGGCGGCCATCGCGGCCGGCCACGCCGTGTTCCCGATCCCCGGCGCCTCGGCGGCCCTGGCGGCCCTGACCCTGGCCGGCCTGCCCACCGACCGCTTCCTGTTCGCCGGCTTCCCGCCGACCAAGACCGCCGCGCGCAAGACGTTCTTCGAGGAGCTGGCCAACACGCGCGCCACCCTGATCTTCTACGAGGGCGCCTCGCGGGTGGCCGACAGCCTGGCCGACATGGCCGCCGTGTTCGGCCCGCGCCCCGGCGCCGTGGCCCGCGAGCTGACCAAGCTCTACGAGACCTGCATCCGGGGCCCGCTCGACGTCCTGGCGGCCGATCCGCGGTTCGAGGCCCCCAAGGGCGAGATCGTCATCCTGGTCGGGCCCGGCGAGGACAAGGTCGCCAGCGCCGACGACGCCGAGGCCGCGCTGCGCGAGGCCATGACCCGCCTGCCGCTGGGCGAGGCCGCGTCCGAGGTCGCCAAGGCCCTGGGCCTGTCGCGCAAAGACCTCTACCGCCAGGCCCTGGCCCTGAAGGAGGCCGGATGAGCCTAGCCCGTCCCGCCCGCCCAGAACGTCCGATCCGGCCGGAACGGCAGGCGCGCGGGGCGGCCGCGCGGCTGTCGGGACGGCGCGCCGAGGTGGTCGCGGCCCTGTGGCTGATGGTCAAGGGCTATCGCATCCTCGGCTTCCGCCTGGCCACGCCGCTGGGCGAGATCGACCTGCTGGCGCAACGCGGCGGCGTGCTGGCCGTTGTGGAGGTCAAGAGCCGAACCAGTCTGGAGGCCGCGCTGGAAGCGGTGACCTACGAGCAGAGGGCTCGCCTGCGGCGCGCCGGCGCGCACATCGCCGCCCACCGCGCCGGCCTGCGCGACGCGACGGTGCGCCTGGACCTGATCGCCCTGGCCCCCGGCCGTCGCCCGCGCCACGTCCCCAACGCCTGGGCGGGTGACCGATGACGCGGGAAGAGGCCGAAGCCCTGCTGACCAGCGCCGGGGAATGCTCGGACAAGGCCTTCCCCCTGTTCGACGCCGCCCTGGCCTGCGCGGTGCACGACGATCCCGACCGCGACCTAGCCCCCGTGCTCGACATGGCCAAGGCCTCGATCGCCCGCCTGACCGAGCGGCTGAAGGGCGAGTCGCCCGAGGAGGCCCTGGCCGAGACCATGGCCGGCGACCTGCGCCTATCGGGTGACCTGATCACCTACGACCATCCCGACAACGCCGACGTCATCGCCGTGGCCGACCGCCGCAAGGGCCTGCCCGTGACCCTGGGCGTCTTCTACCTGCACGCCGGCCGGGCCTGCGGCCTGGACCTGCACGGCGTCGACTTCCCGGGGCACTTCCTGCTGCGCATCGAGACCGAGGAGGGGCCGCTGGCGCTCGACCCGTTCAGCGAGGGGCGGGTGGTGCTGCCGTCCGAACTGTCGCGCCGGGCCCTGCGCACCGGCCTGATGCCCGACGTCGCCGCCAAGCTGGACGTGCTGATGAGCCCGATCTCGGACCGGGCCGTGTTGATCCGTCTACAGAACACCATCTTCGCCCGCGCCCAGCAGGCCCGCGACTGGCACCGCGCCGAGCGCTCGGCCCTGCGTCGGGCCCTGCTGGACCCCACCGACCACCACCCCTGGCTGGACGTCGCCGCCGCCCGGGAGGGCCAAGGCGCCCTGGCCGGCGCGCTGCAGGCTCTGTCCCGCGCCCAGGTCCTGGACGGCGGCGCGGCCATCGCGGCCCGGGCGGCGCGCGAGCGCGTGCGGCTGCGACTGAACTAACCGGGGACATGCCCTTGGGCGTGTCCCCATGTCCTGGCGCGGAGCTCGCGGCTGGGGACACGCCGCAAGGGCATGTCCCCGTCCTCAGATATCCACCACGATCTTGCCGAAGTGGCCGCCCGAGGCCTGGTGGCGAAAGGCGTCGGCCAGTTGTTCCAGCGGGAAGCGCCGGTCCAGCACCGGACGGTAGCCCGCCACGTCGATGGCGCGGACCAGGTCCAGCTGGTGGCGGCGGCTGCCGACCGTCAGGCCGATCACCTTCAGCTGCTTGCCCATGATGGCCACCGTCGGCACCGGTCCCGCCACCCCGGCCAGGACGCCGATCAGGGCGATGTGGCCGCCGTTGCGCGCCGCCACGATCGACTGCGGCAGGGTGCCGGCCCCGCCGATCTCCAGGATGTGGTCCACCCCCCGGCCGTCGGTCAGCTTGCGCGCCGCCTTGCCCCATTCGGGCTCGGACTTGTAGTTGATCAGGTGGTCGGCCCCCAGGGCCTTGAGCCGCTCCAGTTTCTCGTCGGACGACGAGGTGGCGATCACCGTGCAGCCGAAGGCCTTGGCGATCTGCAGGCCGTAGATCGACACCCCGCCCGTGCCCTGCACCAGCACCGTCTCGCCGCCCTTCAGCGCGCCGTCGGCGACCAGGCCGCGCCAGGCCGTCACGCCGGCGCAGGTGATCGTCGCCGCCTCGGCCGGGTCCCAGCCCTGGGGCGCGCGGGTGAAGGCCGTGGCCGGGGCGACCACCCGCTCGCGGGCGTAGCCGTCGGCCCCGTCGCCCGGCACGCCGACGAAGCCGTCGTCCGGCGCCTCGCCGTCCAGCCAGCGCGGGAAGAAGGTCGAGACCGCCAGGTCGCCGACCGCGAAGCCCGTCACGCCCTCGCCCACCGCCAGCACCTCGCCGGCCCCATCGGACATCGGGATGCGCCCGTCGGCGGTCGGGATGCCGCCCAGCGCCACCAGATAGTCGTGATAGTTCAGCGAACTGGCGCGGACGCGGACCAGGATCTCGCCCGGTCCCGGCGGGCCCGGCTCGGGCAGGTCGACCAGACGCAGGGCGTCGAGGCCGGCGGGGGCCGCGATCTGGATGGCTTTCATGGGCTTGGCCTCGCTGTGAGCGTTTCCTCGAAACGAGCGTGGGCCCGGCCGCCCGGCCGTTCAAGCGGGCCGCGACGTCAACCTGGCGGCCGGGGACACGCCGCAAGGGCGTGTCCCCGACCTCAGTGCTCCGGCCGCTCGGCCACGAACCGCGCCACCGAGTCGCGGAAGGCCTGCACGTCCTTGTTCAGCTGGATCAGCCGCTCGACGCTCATCCCGGCCGAGGCGAAAAGGGTCTGGCCCAGGCACGTGCTACGGGCCTGCATGTCGCGGCCGTGGTCGGTCAGGCTGACCACCACCTGGCGCTCGTCGTCGGGATTGCGCTGGCGCGACAGCAAGCCGGCCGCCTCCATGCGCTTGACCAGGGGCGTGACGTTGCTGGAGTCCAGGCCCAGGCGCTCGGCGATCGCGCCGACGCTCTGGCCGTCGACCTCCCACAGCGCGCCCAGCACCAGGTACTGGGGATAGGTGATCTCCAGCGCGTCGAGCAGCGGCTTGTAGGCGCGGTTGATCGCCAGGCTCGCCCCGTACAAGGAGAAGCAGAGCTGGTCGTCGAGCGTGAGGGCGCGGTCGGTGTTCGACACGGGTGGACTCCTGGGAAGCGCCCTTCGCCTTAGCGTGAAAATATATGTCGTGACAAATAATGACTCGACAGGGGTCGCGTGGACCGGCTAGGTCAACTCATATGTCGCGACATCAAATGTCGCGACATTGATGCAATCCCGCGACCCCAGCCCTGACGGAGGCCAGCATGGCCAACAACACCTCCTCCTCGCGCACCGACGCCGGCGCGCTCGTGCGCTACTATCTCCTTCGCGCCGTCGTGGCCGCCGCCTGGGTGGCGGCCGCCTTCGCGATCGGCGTGGCCAATCCCGTCGCGGCGGGGGTCCTGCTGGTGCTCTATCCGGCCTGGGACGCCTTCGCGAACGCCCGGGACGCCCAGGCCAACGGCGGCTTCCGCGCCAACATCCCCCAGGCCCTCAATACCGCCGTCAGCGCCGCGGTGGCGCTGGGCGTGCTGGCCGCCCTGCGGATCGATCCGCGCCTGGTGCTGGTGCTGTTCGGCGTCTGGGCGGTGCTGGCCGGCCTGCTGCAGCTGGCCGTCGGCGTGCGCCGCTGGCGGACCTACGGCGCCCAGTGGGCGATGGTGCTGAGCGGCGCCCAGTCGGCCCTGGCCGGCGGCTTCTTCATCAAGAGCGCCGCCGCGCCCGCCATGCCGGCCATCGCCGTCGTCGCGCCCTACGCCGCGTTCGGGGCGTTCTACTTCCTGGTCTCGGCGATCCTGCTGGCCGTGACGACGCGCCGGCGCGGCGCAACGGCCTGACGCCCCTCGCATTCGCGGCCGGGCCGCCTTAACTAGGCAATCGCGGCGCGGGACCTCCCGCGCCGCCCAAGCCGATCCCCCAAGTCGATCCAAGCCCGTCCGGAGTCCCCATGTCGCTGAGAGTCGCCGTCCAGATGGACCCCGTGCTGGGGATCAACATCGAAACCGACACCACCTTCCTCATGATGTGGGAAGCGCAACAACGCGGCCACAAGCTGTGGTTCTACACGCCCGACAAGCTGTCGATGGAGGACGGCCGAGTGTTCGCCCGCGCCCAGCCGCTGAAGCTGACCAAGACCCAGGGCGCCCACGCCGAGCTGGGCGAGACCGTGATCCTGGACATGAAGGACGACGTCGACGTGGTGCTGATGCGCCAGGATCCGCCGTTCGACATGGCCTACATCACCGCCACCCACTTCCTGGAGAAGGTCCACCCCCACACCCTGGTGGTGAACAATCCGGCCGAGGTGCGCAACGCGCCGGAAAAGCTGTTCGTCACCGACTTCCCGGGCGTCCAGCCGCCGACCCTGATCACCAGCGACCACGAGGCGATCTACGACTTCCGCGCCCGGCACGGCGACATCGTGCTGAAGCCGCTCTACGGCGGCGGCGGCTCGGGCGTGGCGCGGCTGCTGGCCGACGACCCCAACCTGGACGCCCTTCTGGAACTGCACGCCATGATCGGCCGCGAGCAGGTGATCGCCCAGAAATTCGTCCCGGCCGTGAGCAAGGGCGACAAGCGCATCCTGCTGGTGCACGGCGAGCCGGTGGGCGCGGTCAACCGCGTGCCGGCCGCCGGCCAGGTGCGGTCCAACCTGCGGGTGGGCGGCCGGGCCGAGGCCGTGGACCTGACCGCGCGCGACCTGGAGCTCTGCGCGATCATCGGCCCGGAGCTGAAGAAGCGCGGCCTGCTGTTCGTCGGCATCGACGTGATCGGAGAGTACCTGACCGAGATCAACGTCACCTCGCCGACCGGCGCCCAGCAGCTGAAGCGGTTCGGCGGCGCCGACGCCGCGGCGATCCTCTGGGATCGGATCGCCGAACTAAGCTCTACCTGAGGATTAGGAACTACTTCTAGACGACTGAATCGTCACACTTTCCTGAAACGTTCGTTTTTCGTTCTTGCTCCGCTCCAACGGCCATGCTTGGCTTGTGGATAAATGGGTGGACAAAGGGGCGGAATCCCTATGGCGGCAAAGGTCGTCACGGTGGCGTTCGAGGGCGTGGAGGCGCGCCGGGTCGACGTCGAGGTGCAGCTGACGGGCGGCGCCCAGGTCATGGTCATCGTCGGTCTGGGCGACAAGGCGGTGGCCGAGAGCAAGGAGCGGGTGCGCGGAGCATTCGCCGGCCTGGGCCTGTCCCTGCCGCCCAAGCGCATCGTCGCCAACCTGGCCCCGGCCGACCTGCCGAAGGAAGGTAGCCACTACGATCTGCCGATCGCCCTGGCCGTGATGGCCGCCATGGGCGTGATCCCGATCGACGCGCTGGACGGCTGGGCGGCGATGGGGGAACTGTCCCTGGACGGACGGATCGCGCCCTGCGCCGGGGCCTTGCCCGCCGCCATGGCCGCCGGGGCGATGGACCTGGGCCTGATCTGCCCCGAGGCCTGCGGGCCCGAGGCGGCCTGGGCCGGCGGCACGCGCATCCTGGCCCCGCGCTCGCTGGTGGCCCTGATCAACCACTTCCGGGGTGGCCAGATCCTGTCGGCCCCGTCGCCGGGTCCGGTGGTGGAGGGCGAGGCGGTCCGCGACCTGTGCGACGTCAAGGGCCAGGAGCACGCCAAGCGGGCGCTGGAGATCGCCGCCGCCGGCTCGCACAACCTCTTGTTCTGCGGCCCGCCGGGCTCGGGCAAGTCGATGCTGGCCCAGCGGCTGCCGGGGCTGTTGCCGCCCCTGAGCTCGCACGAGCTGCTGGAGACCTCGATGGTCCATTCGGTGGCCGGGCTGATCGCCAAGGGGACCCTGACCCGCGCCCGGCCGTATCGCGCCCCGCACCACAGCGCCTCGATGGCGGCCCTGACCGGCGGCGGGCTGAAGGCCAAGCCGGGCGAGGTGTCCCTGGCCCACAACGGCGTCCTGTTCCTGGACGAGCTGCCCGAGTTCGGGGTCCAGGCCCTGGACAGCCTGCGCGGACCGCTGGAGACCGGCGAGGTGATGGTGGCCCGGGCCAACGCCCACGTCCGCTATCCGGCCCGGGTGCAGCTGGTGGCGGCGATGAACCCCTGCCGCTGCGGCCACGGCGGGGCCGGGCGCGGGGCGTGCGGCAAGGCTCCGCGCTGCCTGCGCGACTATCAGGGCCGGGTCAGCGGGCCGCTGATGGACCGCATCGACCTGGCGATCGACATGCCGGCCGTCACCGCCGCCGACCTGGCCCTGCCGCCGCCCACGGAAGGCACGGCCGAGGCCGCCGCCCGCGTGGCCCGCGCCCGGCGGCTGCAGCAGGAGCGGGCCGAGGCGATGGCCCATGACTTGGGAAGCGCGCCGGTGGGCGCCGACGCCCTGAACGGCCGGGCCGAGGGGCGCTTCCTGGAGAAGATCGCCGATCTCGACGAGGCCGGGCGCGGCCTGCTGGCCCGCGCCGCCGAGGCCGGCCAGATCAGCGCCCGCGGCTGGACCCGCGTCCTGCGCCTGGCCCGCACCATCGCCGACCTGGAAGGCGCGACCGGCGTCAAGCGCGTGCACGTGGCCGAGGCCCTGGCCCACCGGCGGACGAACGCGCTGAGCGGGGCGGCCGGAGTGTTTTGAGCCGGGGCCGGGGACATGCCCTTGGGCGTGTCCCCAGAGCTCGCACGGCGCCAGGCGGTTGGGGACACGTCGCAAGGGCATGTCCCCGGCCGTTGTCGCAGCCCTACTTCGTCAGCGGCCGCAGGATGATCTCCACCCGGCGGTTCTGGGCGCGGCCCTCGGCGGTGTCGTTGCTGGCGATCGGCTGGCGCTCGCCCTGGCCCGCCACGAAGACGCGGTCGGGCAGGACCCGGCCGGCGCTCGTCAGATAGGCGGCGACCGCGCTGGCGCGGCGTTCCGACAGGGTCTGGTTGTAGTCGTCCGGACCGCTGGAATCGGCGTGGCCGACCACGTCGATCGTCGTCTGCGGATAGGCGTTCAGCGTGCGGGCCACGTCGTCGAGCACGCGAGTGAACTGCGGTTGGACCTCGGACTTGTCGACGGCGAAGGTCACGTCGCTGGGCATGATCAGCACGATCTGGTCGCCGTTGCGGCGGATCATCACGCCCGAGCCTTCCAGGCTGCGGCGGAAGTCGGCCTGCTGACGGTCCATGTAGTTGCCGACCGCGCCGCCGGCCAGGGCGCCGATGCCCGCGCCGATCAGGGCGTTCTTGCGGCCCTGCTCGCCCCTGTTGGTGTTGGTCAGGTAGCCCAGGACCGCGCCGACGCCGGCGCCCGTCAGGGCCCCTGTGCCCGTGTTGTTGCGCACGGGCATGCCGGTATAGGGATCGGTGGTGGTGCAGGCGGCGGTCAGGGCGGCGGCGCCCGCCAGCGCGATCCAGGGCGCGGTCTTCTTCATCATCTCGATCTTTTCCCTCTTGCGGCCTTGATCCTGGGGTATCGCCCGTGATCCTTGGCGTCTTGAACGATTGCGAGGCTGAACGCATCGCCAATGGTCAAGTTCCAACAGCGCGCATGACGCCAGCATGAACGGGACTTCGCGCCGGGGCGCTGCCGGTGTAGTAAGTCCGCTCTTACTAAATATCGAGGCCCACGCCCGTGTCCGCATCCGCCATCGAACCCGTCTCGTTCACCCTGTACTCGAAGGATTTCGACAGGTTCGCCCAGGAGCTGGGCGCGTCGTTCCAGCGCTACGGCTTCGCGGTGGTCTCCGACCACGACCTGGACCAGGCCCGCATCGACGCGGCCATCGCCGACGCCAAGGGCTTCTTCGCCCTGCCGGAGGAGACCAAGAAGCAGTACGCCGGCGCCACCGGCGGCTCGCGCGGCTACATCCCGTTCGGCATCGAGACCGCCAAGGGCGCCACCCATCACGACCTGAAGGAATTCTGGCACGTCGGCCGCGACCTGCCGCCCGGCCACCCGTTCCGCGCCAACATGGCCGACAACGTCTGGCCGGCCGAGATTCCCAGCTTCCACCACAATGTCGGCTGGCTGTACGGCGCGCTCGACAGCCTGGGCGTGCGGGTGCTCAAGGCCATCGCCACCTATCTGGACCTGGGCCGCGACTTCTTCGACCCGACCGTCAAGGACGGCAACAGCGTGCTGCGCCTGCTGCACTATCCGCCGATCCCCAAGGACGCCACCGGCGTACGGGCCGGCGCCCACGGCGACATCAACACCATCACCCTCCTGATGGGCGCGGAAGAGGGCGGGCTGGAGCTCCTGGACCGCGACGGCCAGTGGCTGCCGATCAACCCGCCGCCGGGCTGCATCGTCATCAACATCGGCGACATGCTGGAGCGCCTGACCAACCACGTCCTGCCCTCGACCATCCACCGCGTGCAGAACCCGCCGCCCGAGCGCCGCAACGTGCCGCGCTATTCGACGCCGTTCTTCCTGCACTTCGCGTCGGACTACCTGATCAAGACCCTGCCCAGCTGCGTCACGGAAGAGAACCCGGACCGCTATCCCGAGCCGATCACCGCCGACGCCTTCCTCCAGCAGCGCCTGCGCGAGATCAAGCTGGCCTAGGCTGTGGGACTCGGGTCCGAGATCGTTCGGTCGCTCCGAGTCCGTCCCCCTGCACCGTCATCCCGGGCCTTGTGCCCGGGACCCCCGGTTCAGCTTGCAAGTGAAGTGAAATGGCGCGCTGGCGCGCCACCCCTCCGCACTCGCGTCGGACAGAGGAATCCCGAGCACAAGGCCCGGGATGACGGATGTTGTGGGTAGGCGGATCGAGAGAAAAAGGCCCGGAGCAGCGCTCCGAGCCTTTTCTATTTCGTGATCCGCAGGTTCTGGATCGAGCCGGCGATGGTGTTGAACACCGAGGTCAGCTGATCGGCGCTAGTCACGTCGTAGTACATGTCCAGCTTGGTGGCGCACTGCTGCAGGATGCCCTTGGAGTGATCCGAGACGCCCACCCCGATGGCGTAGATCACCACGCCCTTGTCCTTGGCGTTCTGGCACAGCAACTTTTCGCGGGCGTCGATCGCGTCGCGGCGATTGGTGGCCGTCGAGCTGGCCGTCAGGGCCACGCCGCTGGCGTTCTTCAGGCGACCCTGGGCGATGTAGCCGTAGCCCGTATAGATCGAGTTGTTCGGGTTGTTGACGGTGTCGTTGGTGTTGTCGCCGTCGGTCAGCAGCACGATCACCTTGGTGGTCTTCTTGCCGGCGCTGGTGGTCGGATCGACGCCGTCGGCGAACGGCGCGTTCTTCGACAGGGTGTGCCAGCCCCAGGCCAGGCCCATGGCGACGTTGGTGTTGCCGTCGGCGATCATCTGGCCGAGCTTGGCCTTGACCAGGTCCCGCTGGGTGGTGGTGCGCACATTGGTCAGGCGCATCACGCTGGTCAGGCCGCAGCCGGCGTTGGGACCGTAGTCGGTCCCGCTCTTGGCCACGCTGAGGACGTTGTTCTTGTTGCTGGTCCCGTACTTGGCGATCGGCGTCGAGCGGCTGGTCCAGGCGGTGGCCGAGGTGCCGCTGGGCGAGACCCCGTCGGGCAGCCAGTTGTTCTCGATCGGATACGAGGTGTTCTGGGTGCGGGCGTCGCGATAGCGCGTCGTGCTGGACTGGTTGACGCCCACGGTGTTGTCGTCCGGCTCGTCGGGCGCGAAGAACGGCACGAACATCGAGGCGGGGGTCGAGCTGCTGGGCGCGTCGTCGGTGACGTCGTAGGGCGCGGGCCGGCTCTCGACGCAGCCGGCCCAGGTCAGGCCCAGGTTCGACAGCAGGGTGAAGCGGTTCTGGTTGGTGGCGAACACGTCCGTGCCGTAGCCGGTGGCCGGCATCTTGCCCGACAGCCAGGCGGTCTGGCTCTGATAGGTCGAGCCGACGTTCACGGTCATCGAGAACGGCACGACGCTGATCTTGACCGCGTCGGTCTCGCTGGCCCGGGCCGCGGCGGCGGCCAGGACGTCGACCAGCGACTTGGACGCCGTGATCAGGGCGTCGATCTTCTTGGTCCCCGAGTTCAGGGTGCTGCCCATCGAGCCGGTGTTGTCCAGCACCAGCGCCACTTCCAGCTTGTTGACCGAGCGCATCACGGTCGAGCCGGCCGTGATGGTCTTGTCGCCGGTGCTCCAGAGGTTGGCGATGATCGGCTTGATCGTGACGTTCTGGACCGTGCCGACCACGGTGTTGTTCGGGCCCAGGGCGAAGGTCGAGTTGCTGGGGCCCAGGGCCACGCCCAGGCCGGCCATCTCGGTGGCCAGGGCGGCGTCGCCCACGGTGTCCAGGGCCGCGTCGGTGGTCGCGGTCGAGCGGGCGGCCATCAGGGTCGCGGCGTCGAGGGCGTCCTGCAGCTGGCGCTTCTGGACGCTGGTCCGGCTCAGGTCGATCAGGCCGAAGGTCAGGATGGCGATGGGGATCAGCAGCAGCGCGAACTGCACGGCGATCGCCCCGCGCTCGTCGTGGCCAAGGCGCGCCAGGGGGCGCATCGCGAGACGCGTCGCAAGCCGTTTCCACATGGTCATGAGCAAGGCCCGACTCCCCAGAGATCGGGCATTGTCGCCGAGGACGGTGAACGGGCCGCAAACGACGATGGTGAATCGCCGCGCCGTTTGGGCCCGTCTCAGGCGCCTACCAGCCGCAGGACTGACCCTTGTTCTGCTGGATCAGCCAGGCGTTCAGCGGCGCGAAATAGTCGGCGATGGCGCTGGCGTCCAAGTCCTTCTCGCCGGTGAAGGCCTCCAGGGCCTCGGGCCAGGGCTTGGACTGGCCCATGGCCAGCATGGCCTCGAACTTCTTGCCCACGGCCTTGTCGCCATAGACCGAGCAGCGGTTCAGCGGACCCTTCCAGCCGGCCTGGCGACAGGCGGCCCGGTAGAACTGGAACTGATAGACCTGGGCCAGAAAGTAGCGGGTGTAGGGGGTGGAGTCGGCGACGTGGAACTTGGCTCCAGGATCGAAGGCGTCGGCCGGGCGCGGTCCGGGCGGAACGACGCCCTGGTACTGGGTCCGCAGCTTCCACCAGGCCTCGTTGTAGTGGGCCGGATCGACCTGGCCGGAGAACACCTGCCAGCGCCACTTGTCGACCAGCAGGCCGAACGGCAGGAAGGCGATCTTGTCCATCGCCATCTTCAGCAGATAGGGCACGTCGGCGTCCGCCCCGGGGACGGCGTCGATCACCCCGATCTGCTTCAGATAGGTCGGGGTCAGGGCCGACAGGCCCACGAAGTCGCCGATCGCCTCATGGAAGCCGTCGTTGGCCCCGCCCCGGAAGAGGAATGGCTGGCCGGCGTAGGCGCGCTGGTAGAAGTTGTGCCCCAGCTCGTGGTGCACGGTGTAGAAGTCGTCGGCGTTGACCCGGGTGCACATCTTCACCCGGATGTCCTGGTCGTTGTCGACGTCCCAGGCCGAGGCGTGGCAGACCACCTCCCGGTCCCGCGGCCGGGTGATCATCGAGCGCTCCCAGAAGGTCTGGGGCAACGGGGCCATGCCCATCGAGGTGTAGAAGCCCTCGCCGGTCTTCATCATCTTCGTGGCGTCATAGCCCTTGGCGACCAGGGACTGGGTCAGGTCGTAGCCGGGGCCGGGAATCCCCTGCGGGGCCGCGATGTCGTAGATGTTGCCCCAGCTCTGGGCCCACATGTTGCCGGTCAGGTCGGCGCGGATCGGGCCGGTCCTGGGCTGGACGGCGTCGCCGTACTTGGCGTTCAGCCGTCCGCGCACGTAGCAGTGCAGGTTCTTGTAGAACGGCGCGACCTGGGCCCATAGGGCGTCGGTCTTGGCGGCGAAGGCGTCGGGCTCCATGTCGTACCACGACCGCCACAGGGCCCCGGTGTCCTTGTAGCCCAGCTCCACCGAGCCCTCGTTGGCCAGCTGGACCAGCTTGGGATAGTCGGCGGCCATCGGCTTGGCCACCGCGTGCCAGGCTTCCCACATGGCCTTGGCCTTGGCCGGGTCGCGCTCGGTGCGCAGCCGGTCGTCCAGGTCGTCCAGGGTCAGGGTCTCGCCGTCGATCGTCACCTTGCCGGTGGAATAGAGCGCCCGCAGCCGGGCCTGGACGTCGGCCAGCTCCTGGGTCGCGCCGGGCCGGTCGGAGGCGGGCAGGACCAGGCCGGCCTTCAGCAGTTTCAGCTTGCGGCGGGTGACCGCGTCGACCGGGGTCTTGTCGAAGCGCGCGGCCTGCTTGGCGTAGCGCACGGCCATGGCGTTGGCCTCGGCGTCGACCTTGGCGTTGAGCCAGTTGGTGTCGTCGGTGATGTAGGTCGCCTGCACCCAGGCCATGCGGGCGGCGTACTCGCCCATGGCCATCAGCTCCTTCTCGGCGCCGTCCACGAAGGCCTTGGCCTCCTCGGGCGTCGGCGCGGTTGCGGCGGGTGTTTGGGCGTGGACGGCGGGCGCGGCCATGGCGCCGGCGCACAGGGCGAGGGCCGCGCAGGCGGCCAGCAGGCGGGTCTTCATCGGAGCCTCCCCAGACTTCGGCGATCCGTCAGGATCCATGGCGACATGGGAGGCGGCTTGCCCGCGAGCGTCAAGACATCGGGGCCGCGACGCCCCGTCCTTTTGGAAAAAGCGTCGGGAACTGCTATATCCCCGCCTCGATCCTGAAAATCCCTTGTCCCCGGACCTCCCCTTGAGCGTCACCCTCGACCTGTCGCGCATGGCTCCTCAAGCTGATGCGCCCAAGCCCCTGATCAACCTGTCGGGCCTGACCCGGCCGCAGATGGTCGCCGCCCTGACCGAGAGCGGCGTGGTCGAGCACGGCAAGGCCAAGATGCGCGCCACCCAGATATTCCGCTGGGTGCATCACCGCGGGATCACCGACTTCGCCCAGATGAGCGACGTGGCCAAGGAAACCCGCGCCCGCCTGGCCGACAGCTTCACGATCGCCCGGCCCGAGGTGGTCGAGCGCCAGGTCAGCAAGGACGGCACCCGCAAGTGGCTGATCCGCATGGCTCCGGGCATCGAGGTCGAGACCGTCTACATCCCGTCGGTCGGCCGCGTCGGCGCCCTGTGCGTCTCCAGCCAGGTCGGCTGCACCCTCAACTGCAGCTTCTGCCACACCGGCACCCAGGCCCTGGTCCGCAACCTGACCGCCGCCGAGATCGTCGCCCAGGTGCAGATCGCCAAGGACGACCTCGGCGAATGGCCGTCCGACAAGGACGACCGCCTGCTGAGCAACATCGTGTTCATGGGCATGGGCGAGCCGCTCTACAACATGGGCCAGGTGGCCGACGCCATCGAGATCATCAGCGACAACGAGGGCATCGCCATCTCGCGTCGCCGGATCACCGTCTCGACCTCCGGCGTGGTCCCGCAGCTGGAGGCCCTGGGCGAGAAGACCCAGGCCATGCTTGCCATCAGCCTGCACGCCACCAACGACGCCCTGCGCGACGTGTTGGTGCCGCTGAACAAGAAGTACCCGCTGAACCAGCTGATGGCCGGCATCCGCGCCTATCCGGGCCTGAGCAACGCGCGCCGGGTGACGTTCGAATACGTGATGCTGAAGGGCGTCAACGACAGCCCCGACGAGGCCCGGGCCCTGGTCAAGCTGATCAAGGGCATCCCGGCCAAGGTCAACCTGATCCCGTTCAACCCCTGGCCCGGCACCGACTATCAGTGCTCGGACTGGGCGGCGATCGAGACCTTCGCGGCGATCCTGAACCGAGCCGGCTATTCCTCGCCGATCCGTACGCCGCGCGGCCGCGACATCCTGGCCGCCTGCGGCCAGCTGAAGAGCGAGAGCGAGAAGGTCCGCGCCTCGGCCATGCGCAAGCTGTCGATGGCGGCCATGGCCGGCGTGCTGGACGAAGACGAGGACGAGGCGGCCGCCTGATGGCGACGGAGCCCGCCGCGCCGGACGCCGCCATGATGGTCGGCCCGAAGGCGCTGGCGCGGTTCCTGGAAACGGCCGACACGAGCATGCTGGAAGGCGTGTTCTCGGCCGGCGATGTGGTCATCCTCGAGAACTTCCCGCCGCATGTCTTCACCGGCCAGGCGGGCCTGGCCCATTGGCGCGAGCTGATGACCCGCCACGTGGGCGCGATCGGCGACCTGCGCCACACGTTCGGCCCGCCCCAGGACTTCGGCCGCACCGGCGACACGGTCTATTTCTCCCTGCCCACCCGCTGGACCGGCGTGCGCGACGGCAAGCCGTTCGACGAGGACGGCGGCTGGTCGTTCACCCAGGTGCTGGAGGACGGCGCCTGGCGGATCCGCGCCTACGGCTGGTCGGTGACGAGGTTCGTCCAGTAACGTCTCCGATTGGGGACATGTCCTTGCGGCGTGTCCTCAAGTCCTGGCTCGGTGGATGTCGATGGGGACACGCCGCAAGGGCATGTCCCCGGCTTCGCAGGACCTTTGATCCCTGCTAGCAATGCCGTCTTCAGTTCCGGGGGTTCCTGTTTCATGCCGCCTCAGCTCCAGTCGCCCGAGATCCAGGCCTTCGCCAGCGGTCTGCCGCTGACCCTGATGCACGCCGCCATCACCCTGGCGATGCTGGTGGTGGGGACGGCGCTCTACTGCCTCCTGACCCCGCACAAGGAGATCAAGCTGATCCGCGAGGGCAACGCCGCCGCCGCCCTGTCGCTGGGCGGGGTGATGGTGGGCCTGGCCATCCCGCTGGCCACCTCGCTGTCGGCCTCGGTGTCGCCGCTGGAGATCGTGCTGTGGGGCGTCTCGACCATCGTGGTCCAGCTGCTGGTCTTCCGGATCACCGACATGCTGCTCAAGGGCCTGCCCGAGCGGATCAACGAGGGCGAGGTGGCCGCCGCCGCCCTGCTGGTCGGGGCCAAGCTGGCCACCGCCCTGATCCTCGCCGCCGCGGTCGCGGGCTGAGGCGGGAAAGGCCGGGGCAGGTCCAGTGCATTTCCCTAAACTTCCGGACTGGTTGATCTACGGGGCGGTGGTCAGCGCCCTGCTGGTCGTCGCGATCGGCCGGCAGGAGCGTTCCGACGCCCCGCCGCCGCCGCCGCCGGTGCCCGGCGACGTGGGCCTGCCGCTGGGGCCGGCCTCGCCGTTCGATCCGTCGGTGGTCGTCCAGGTGCCCGAGAAGGGCCAGCCCGGCAGCGGCACGGCCTTCTCGGTCGACGACGGCGGCTCCTGGCTGACCGCCCGCCACGTGGTGGACGGCTGCCGCGAGGCGGCGATCGTCGTGGCCGACGGCCGGGGCGTGGCCGCCCGCATCACCCTGGACCCGTCCGGCGACGCGGCCATCCTGACCACCGAGGGCGGGGCGCCCGCCGTGCCGCTGCGCGCCGCGGCCGAGCCGCCCCGCCGGGGCGAGCGGGCCTATCACCCGGGCTTCCCGCAAGGCCATCCGGGCGAGGTGACCTCGCGCCTGCTGGGCCGCGAGAACCTGGTCATCCGGGGGCGTGGGGCCCGCATCGAGCCGGTCCTGGTCTGGGCCGAGGTCGGCCGCACCGACAATCTGAAGGGCACGCTGTCGGGCCTGTCGGGCGCGCCGGCCCTGGACAGCGCCGGCCGGGTGATCGGCGTCACGGTGGCGGAATCGCCGCGCCGGGGCCGCATCTACACGACCGCCCAGGAGACGGTGGAGGACCTGCTCAAGCAGAGCCGCCGCCGTCCGGCCAGCTTCGCCCTGGGCGAGTCGATCACCACCGAGAACTACGGCCGCGTCGCCGACGGCCTGCGCCGCGACCTGCGCGTGGCCCAGGTGGTGTGCCTCAAGAGCGAGGCCTGAGGTTGGGGACATGCCCTTGGGCGTGTCCCCATCAGCTCGCGCCGCACGAGGACTTGGGGACACGCCCAAGGGCATGTCCCCGGCCGCACATCAGCCCTCCGCCGCCGCCTTGGCCGCCATGTGGGCCGGCTGGCGGACCGCGACCGCGAACGACAGGGCGATGGCCACCAGGCCGATCAGGGCGGTGTAGATGAAGAAGGCGGTGTAGCCCGCCGCCATGGCCGCGGGGCCGACCCCCAGCTTGGCGCCGGCGGCGGTGAAGCTCTCGGGCGGCAGGCGGGTGAACAGGCCCTTCAGGGCGCCGATCGGCCCGCCGTGCTCGGCCGCCACGGCCGAAGCCTCGACGATCCGGCCCGATTGCGAGGCGATCAGCTTGCCGGGCAAGGCGTAGAGCGACGAGAACAGCGCGTACTGGGTGGCCGTGAACCCCGCCGTGGTCAGGCTGGACATGTAGGCGATCAGGGCGGTGCCAGCGACCCCGCCGGCGATGTTGTCGATGCAGATCGAGGCGAACAGCATGCGGGTGTCGTGGCCGCTCATGGCCAGCAGGGCGAACATCAGGTTGCTGATCGGCTGGGCGAAGGCCCCGATGATCAGGGCCCGCATCAGGCCGAAGCGCGCCACGACCACCCCGCCCAGGAACACCCCCGCCATCGAGGCGATGATGCCGAACACCTTCCGGATCTCGGCGATCTCGGTGAGGGTGAAGCCCATGTCGCGGTAGAACGGGTTCATGATGTTCAGCACGAAGTCCGAGACCCGGTAGACGCAGATCGCCGCCAGGATCAGGCCGGCCACGCCCGAGAAGCGGGTCAGGAACTCCTTCAGGGGCGAATAGAGCGCCGTCGACAGATAGACGCCGGGCTTGGTCTTGATCCCGGGGACCGGCCAGGCGGCGACGGCGATGACCGCCAGGCCGAGCGCGACGCCGGGCAGCTGCAGGAAGACGCCGTTCTGCTTGTTCTTCCAGGCCTCGGCCAGGGCGTCGCCGCCGACGACCTTGGACAGCAGGCTGGCGTCGCCCGACAGGCCCGACCCCACCAGCAGGGCGCCGGCCACCAGGATGGCCAGGCGCGCCAGCCATTCGATGATCTCCAGCGCCTTGGGCTGGTTGACGCCGTCGGTGTGGATCGGCCGGATGGCGTGGGCCTCTTCCCGCGGGGCCAGCAGGGTCGAGATCACGCCCACCAGCATCGCCCCGGCCATGGCCAGGTACGAGATGTTCCAGCCGAAGCGCTCGGCCAGGATCAGGGGCACGGCGCCGGCCATGATCATCGCCCCGCGATAGCCCCACTGCACGGCCACGGCCATCTGGCCCTGGCGGTCGGTGTCGACCACCTCGATCCGCCAGGCGTCGATGACGATGTCCTGGGTGGCGGTGGCGAAGCCGACGATCACGGCGATGGCGGCCATCAGCGGCAGGTTCGCGGCCGGGTTGGTTCCGGAGATGCCCAGCAGGCCCAGGATGATCACCGCCTGGCAGACCAGCATCCACGCGCGGCGATGGCCGACCAGGCCGTGCAGGATCGGCACCCTGGTGCGGTCGATCAGCGGGGCCCACAGGAACTTGAACGAGAAGCTCAGGGTGGCCAGGCTGAAGAAGCCGATCACCGCCAGCGACAGCCCCGCGTCGCGCAGCCACAGCGACAGGGTGTCGAAGATCAGCATGAAGGGCAGGCCCGAGGCGAAGCCCAGGCCCAGCATCACCAGGCTGCGGCGTTCGCCGAAGAAGGCCAGGGTCTGGAGAAGGGTCTTCTTCTGCGGCGCTGCGGCCTTGGCGTCGTCGGTCATGCGTGGCGGTCCCCGAAGCGGGGAAGCCGCCCCGCCATTAGCCGGCGACCTTGGCGCGTGTCGCCGCTTTCGTCCAGCCGAGCCCACTCTGTCCAAGGCGGGCCCAATTGGTGAGCACGCCGCGCAGGGCCGGCGAGGTCAGGGGCTTGGCCAGGAAGTCGTTCATGCCCGCCGCCAGGCAGGCGCGGCGGTCCTCGTCGAAGGCGTCGGCGGTCAGGGCGACGATGGGCGTGGTCACGCCGCGTTCGCGCAGGGCCTTGGTGGCCTCGATGCCGTTCAGGCCCGGCATGCGCAGGTCCATCAGGATCAGGTCGTAGAAGCCGCGCGACAGGGCCGAGACGGCCTCGTCGCCGCTGGCGATGCGGTCGACCTTGCAGCCTTCGCGTTCCAGCAGGGCGCGGGCCAAGAGGGCGTTGATCGGATTGTCCTCGGCCAGCAGCACGCGGACGCCGGGGGCGGCGGCCGGGGCGATGCGGTCGTCCTCGTGGGCGGGGGCCAGCGGCGCGGCCTCGACGGGCGCGGCCTTGGCCACAGGGCGGGCCGCCAGCACCTGGGCGATCAGCGAGGCGCGGCGCAGCGGCTTGATCAGATAGCCCAGGCCCGAGGCCTTGAGCTTGGGGATGCGGTCGCGCTGGTCGGGGGTCAGCAGGGCGACGCAGGCGCGGCCGGCCGGGGCCTTCAGCGCGCCGCGCGGGCCCGACAGCGCCGCGTCGAGCAGCAGCACCGCGTCGGCGGGCGCGCCCTTCAGGGCCGCGGCGACGGTCTCGCCGGCCAGGGCCTGGCCGCCGCTGGCGCGGACCTGGCGCAGGGCGGCTTCGCGGACCATGGGGTTGGGCGAGGCGACGGCCACGACGCGGCCAGTCAGGGGAAGGTCGGTGGGTTCGGTCGGGGCGAACTCGAACGGCGCCTCGAACCAGAAGTCGGCGCCCTGGCCCAGCTCGCCGCCGACCCCGGCCTCGCCGTGCATGGCGCCGGCCAGGCGGGCGACGATGGCCAGGCCCAGGCCCGCCCCGCCCAGCTGGGCCTGGTGCGAGGGATCGGTCTGGACGAAGGCCTCGAAGATCGCGGCGCGGGCCTCGGGCGCGACGCCCGGGCCGGTGTCGCGGACGTTGAAGCGGATGCGACCGTCGGAAACCAGCTCGGCGCTCAGCAGCACCCCGCCGGTCTCGGTGAACTTGATGGCGTTGCCGGCGTAGTTCAGCAGCACCTGCCGCAGTCGGCCCTCGTCGGCCAGGATCGCGGGCAGGCCGGGCGCGGCGGCCCAGGCGATCTCGATGGCCTTTTCGTGGGCGCGCGGGCTCAGCAGCTCGGCCACCTGGCGCAGCAGGTTCTCGACATCGACCGGGGCGGCGTGCAGCTCGATGGCCGTGGCGCCCAGGCGGGCGAAGTCCAGCACGTCGTTGACCAGTGACAGCAGGTGGTCGCCGCTCTCGCGCAGGGCGCCGACATAGGCCTTCTGCTCGGCGGTCAGCCGCGTGCCCTCCAGCAGCCGCGCCATGCCCAGCACGCCGTTCAGCGGCGTGCGGAACTCGTGGCTGAGGGTGGCCAGCTGTTCGGGCGTGACCCCGGCGGAGGAAGGACGGTCGTTCATGGGCGCGGAGCTTAGCGGGAGCGGCTTAACGACGGGTGTGCGGCGGAGAACATCGTGCGGTGGGGGGCCTTCTTTCTGAGTCGAGAGCGGCGACTGCTTGCCCCCTACGGACCGCTTCGCGGTCGTCTTCCCCCGGAGGGGGAAGAGCGCGGGTGCGAAGGCTCCGCCCCCTACGGGGGCGGACAGGCGGCGAAGCCGCCAGGTTGGGGGCAAGGGAGTGTGATCCCACGCCAATCCGGCTGTGAGCTGATGGAAAGGGACGCGGAGCGCCGGACATCGTCCGGAAGAAATTAGAGAATACCGTTTCGACGAAGCCCGATCGCTCCGCGCGGTCGTTGTCCGGAAGCGCGGCGGCGCTGAGCTCTGTTCGAACCTCGCCGCCTTGAAGCCTCCGACGGGCGGGCTAGGTCAACGACACCCGGTCCCGGACCGCGAGCGTCTCACCGCCCGCCTGCTGCTCAACCGGCCCCCATCCAACGCTGTATCCGTGTTCCGAGCCCAGCCGGCACCAGATGGATGGGGTTTGATCCTTTCGGACCGCCGAAGGAGCTTCCCGCTCGATCGCCCCCCGCCGCCGCATCGGTCGCTGGCCATGCGCCCTTTCCCGCGTCGAGGTGGGTAAAGGATACGGGCGTCTGGAAGGGGGAGGATAAGTTTGGTCGAAAAAATCCAGGGCGTTGAAAACGCTGAACTTCATCCGCTATCCGCCGAGCGTAAGTCGCCCATTGGAACCCTCTCCCAGAGGGAGAGGGCAGGGTGGGGGGTTACGACGTCCGACGGCGCGCCGGCAATGCGGCGGCAGCCAAACCCGACAGGATGTAACCCCTCACCCTCCCACGCCCGCGGCGCGGGCCCCTCCCTCTCCCTCTGGAGAGGGTTCAAGACGGCGCCCAGCAATCGGGCGGCGGCGCGGAGCGCGCTCCGGCGTCTGGTTTCCGATCAAGTAAGTAAGTTTTTCTTTCCGATCGGACATCGCGCGCTTCCGGCCGCAATCTTCGCCGCCCGCCCCAGGCATTGCGAGGGGCGCCGTCAGTCGTCCCCGAGGTTGGCGTATCGAGGATATTCGAAATATCCGTGGACCCGGCGAGGTCCTTTTTAAGGTCGAATACGGAAGTCTATCCGGGAGAGGTGTGCTGAGCATGTAAATAATGATTCGCCACGACTTTATATTCAGATCGGAAATCCGGATTTCCGAAAGCTGAGCCGCAAGCTCTCGATTGCGGAATGCTGAAAACTTCGACATCGTCCTGTCATCGAGCGTCCATAGGCTGGTCGAAGATCGCGGCCGTGCTGAAAGCGCCTAGAACACTCGGCCCGTCCATCCACTCCCGACCCGCGGCGATCACCTAGAACAAGACCCCCCTTCGGAGGAAACGCATGACCACCCTGACCGTGGGCGATCTCGCCCTGATCGGCTACAGCGCCGACACCGCCGGCAAGTCGTTTTCGTTCGTGCTGCTGCAGGCGATCGACGCCGGCACCGTGATCAGCTTCACCGACAACGGCTGGTTCGCGGCGGGCGGTTTCCGGAGCGGCGAGGGTGTCTTCACCTACACCGCGCCGGCGGGCGGCGCGGCGGCGGGCACGGTGATCACGGTCACGGGCCTGACCGGCTCGTTCAATCCGTCCACCTCGGGCGACCAGATCATCGCCTATCAGGGCTCGGCCGCCAGCGCGACGCCGCTGTTCGCCCTGGACTTCGCCGACGGCAACGCCACCTACGCCGGCGACGCCACCAACTCTAACACCTCGGCGATCCCGACCGGCCTGGCGGCGGGCAGCACCGCCCTGGCCTTCTCGCTGGACAACGGCGCCTATGTGGGGACCACCACCGGGACCAAGGCCGAGATCCTGTCGGCCATCGCCAATGCGGCCAACTGGTCGCTCGATGACGGCAATCCGGTGGCCTACAAGACCGGCTTCACGGTCACCGACGGCGGCGTGCCCAGCGCCAACGTCTCGATCAGCGACGTCACCCTGACCGAGGGCGACAGCGGCGACCAGGTGATGACCTTCACCGTCACCCGCACCAACACCACCGGCGCCTTCACCGTGGACTTCGCCACCGCCGACGGCTCGGCCCAGAACGGTTCGGACTATAACGAGACCCACGGGACCCTGACCTTCACGGCCGGCGGCCCGGCCAGCCAGACGATCTCGGTGATCGTCCACGGCGACGCCACGCCCGAGCCGAACGAGGCCTTCAGCGTCAACCTCTCCAACCTGGTGGTGGCCAGCGGCGCGGCCGCCATCGTCGACGGCGTGGGCCAGGGCGCGATCGTCAACGACGACTTCGCCCCGGTGGCCATCTACGACATCCAGGGCGCGGGCCACATCTCGGCCTATGACGGCCAGACCGTCTCGACCCAGGGCGTGGTGACGGCCATCGACACCACCGGCTCGCGCGGCTTCTGGATCCAGGACCCGAACGGCGACGGCGACGACGCCACCTCGGACGCCGTCTTCGTGTTCACCAACGCCATCCCGACGGTGCACGTCGGCGACCTGGTCAAGGTGACGGGCACGGTCGATGAATATAACGGCGGCGTCGCCACCAACCTGACGATCACCGAGATCACCGCTCCGACGATCAGCGTGATCGGCACGGGCACGGTGGCCGCCACGGTGCTGGGCGCCGGCGGCCGCGCCATCCCGACCACGGTGATCGACGACGACCACCTTTCCACCTTCGATCCGGCGACGGACGGGATCGACTTCTACGAGTCGGTCGAGGGCATGGTCGTGACGATCCACAACGCCCAGTCGACGGGCGCGACCTACCAGGGCCAGACCTGGGTGGTGGCCGACGACGGCGCGAACGCCACGGGCCTGAACAGCCGCGGCGGGGTCACCCTGTCGGACGGCGACAACAATCCCGAGCGGATCCTGGTCTACGCCGACAGCGGCGTGAACCCGGGCTTCAACTCGGCCTATGTGCTGGGCGACCACCTGGGCGACGTCACCGGCGTGGTCAGCTATTTCGGCGGCGAGTACGAGGTGATCGCCACGTCGGTGGAGACCACCACCAGCGGCGGCGCCGTGCCGCTGGAGGTCACCACCCTGGCCGGCGACGACAGCCACCTGACGATCGGGGCCTACAACCTCGAAAACATCTCGCCCCAGGACTCCGACGCCAAGTTCGCGGCCCTGGCGGCCGACATCGCCCATAACCTGGGCGCGCCCGACATCCTGGGCGTCGAGGAGATCCAGGACGCCGACGGCACCGGCAACGGTACGAACTACAGCGGGGCCGACACCCTGAACAAGCTGGTGGCGGCCATCGAGGCGGCGGGCGGCCCGCACTACAGCTGGATCGAGATCGCCCCGACCGCCAACAACACCACCGGCGGCGAGAGCAACGGCAACATCCGCAACGCCTTCCTCTATCTGGCCGACCGCGTGACGTATGTGGAGGGCTCGGCCCGGCTGGTCACCGACACCACCGGCCCCGCCAACGCCTTCAACAACAGCCGCAATCCGCTGGCCGCCGACTTCGTGTTCCGGGGCGAGACGATCACCGCCATCGACGTGCACAACTATTCGCGCGGCGGCAGCGACCCGCTGTTCGGCGCCAACCAGCCGGCCGCCAACAGCGGCGACGACCGCCGCGCCGATCAGAGCACGGCCGTCCACGACTATGTCGCCGGCCTGCTGGCCGCGAACCCGGACGCCCACATCGCGGTGATGGGCGACTTCAACGCCTATTATTATGAGCAGAGCCTGACCCTGCTGGAGGCCGACGGCGCGCTGTACAACCTGGCCCGCACCCTGACGCCCGAGGAGCGCTATTCGTACATCTTCGAGGGCAACGCCCAGCAGATCGACAACCTGCTGGTCTCGCAGAGCCTGAAGGACGGGGCGGTGTTCGACAACGTCCACCTCAACACCGGCCAGGCGGCGATCGACCAGCCCACCGACCACGACGCGATCCTGTCCCAGCTGTTCATCAACACCGCCCCCGTGGCGACGCTGGACGCCGTGTTCACGGTCTCGGAGGACACGGTCCTGACGGTGGACGCGGCGCACGGCGTGCTGGCCAACGACAGCGACCTGAACGGCGACGCCCTGACGGCGGTGTTGGGCCAGGGCCCGACCTATGGCACGCTGGTGCTGAACGCCGACGGCTCGTTCATCTACACGGCCAACGCCGACTACAACGGGGCCGACGCCTTCACCTACACGGCGCACGACGCCTATGGCGGCGTGTCGGGCGTGGTGACGGTCCAGCTGGGCGTCGACGCCGTCAACGACGCGCCGGTCGGCGCGGCCGACGCGGCCTCGGTGGCCGAGGACGCCTCGATCCTGGTCAACGTGCTGGCCAACGACCACGACGTCGACCTGGACGCCCTGGCCATCGCGGCCCTGTCGGGCGCCAAGTCGGCCCTGGGCGCCTCGATCAGCATCGAGAACGGCCAGGTCCGCTACGTGGCCGACGCCGACAGCTTCGACCAGCTGGCCGCCGGCCATTCGGTGGTCGACAGCTTCTCCTACACCGCCTCGGACGGCCACGGCGGCTTCACCGCCCCGATCACCGTCTCGATCACGGTGGGCGAGGCGGGCGACAACCGCACCCTGTCGGGCAATCTGCTGAAGGCCAACAGCTTCACCGACACCGGCGAGAAGGACACCACCTACACCGGCGGCCTGCTCAACGACGTGATCAACGGCGCCGGCGGGTCGGACCACCTGATCGGCGGTCTGGGCAACGACCGGCTGGACGGCGGGACGGGCCGCGACACCCTGGAAGGGGGCCTGGGCAACGACATCCTGACCGGCGGGGCCGGCGCCGACGACTTCGTCTTCGGCCTGCTGTCGGGGACCGACCACATCACCGACTTCAACCCCGGCCAGGACCGCATCGTCACCCCGCTGCGCGAACAGCTGGGCGATCTGTTCGACTTCGGCGGACCGTCGCGGGCCCAGACCGTGCTCAACGGCCTGATCGACCAGCTGCTGAAGCCCAGCTTCAAGGACGTCGACACCAACGGCGACCACCATGTCGACGCGGTGCAGATCACCGCCGTGGGCATGGGCACGGTGATTCTCGACAACTGGACGATCGCCGGCCTGACCCAGGGCGGCTATCTGGACCCGCAGCACCACGTGGTCGGCGACTGGCTGCTGTAGGGATCACGGCCGGGGACATGCCCTTGGGCGTGTCCCCATCCAAGCCCAGCGAACGTTGGGGACACGCCCAAGGGCATGTCCCCGGCCGGGGCTAGTGCATCGTGCCCGTCGGGGCGTCGGCTTCGACGGCGACGGTGGCCAGCACGGCCCGGCGCTCGTCCAGCACTTCGACCAGCAGGGCGCCGTCCTGGGCGAACTCGTCGGCGTTGTCGCGCAGCCACTCGCCGGCGATCCGCGCGGCCTCGACCTTGGCGGCGTCGAGGTCGTCGAACACCTCGCCCTCCTCGTCGGTCAGGACGTGGCCGTCGCTGAGCTGGAAATAGTACCGCATCGCCTGGCTTCCTCCGGAAAGGGGAAGCCCCCGCGACAGAGTCCGGTTCCCGACTCTATTTCGCCTCTTCGCGCCGGGCGGCTTCGCGTTCGGCGCGTTCCTTCAGCTCCTCGTCGAGGCTGGCGGTGTCCCAGGCCCCCGCGCCGTCGCCGGGGCGCAGGCGCGCCAGGTCGGCGGTCAGGAGCTTGTCCATGGTCTGGGCGGCGTCGCGCGAGGCCAGGATGTAGGCCTCCTCCTGGCCCCAGACGGGACGCAGGTCCTCGAACGACTTGCGGTCGTGGCGGCGGAAGATGCCGGCGGCGCGGTGGGCCCGGTGGGCGCGGTAGCCCAGCTTCTGCAGGGCCGTGGTCCCCAGGGCCAGGGCCGCCTCGAAGGTCTCGCGCTCGACCGCGTCGGCGCCGTTGGCCAAGAGGTCGTAGGCGTGGCGGCGGTCCCAGGCCCGGGCCAGGATCACCAGGTCGGGGAAGGCCTTGCGGGCGGTTTCGACCAGCTCGACGGTCTTCTCGCGGTCGTCCAGGGCGACGATCAGCATCCGGGCCCGCTCGATCCCGGCGGCGCGCAGCAGGTCCATCCGCGTGGCGTCGCCGTAGTGCACGCGGCGGCCGAAGCGGCGCAGCAGGTCGATCTGCTCGATGTCGCTGTCCAGCACGGTGGAGCGGAAGCCGTTGGCGGTCAGCAGGCGGCCGGTGATCTGGCCGAAGCGGCCGAAGCCGGCGATGATGATGTCGGGCTCGCTGTCGTCGAAGGCCCCGGTGTCGGGCGTCACCTTGGGGATCGCCGCGTCGAACATCTGGGCGATGCGCTCGTAGAGGATCATCGCCACCGGGGTCAGGGCCATGGAGACGGCGACGGCGGCGGTCAGCAGGGCCGCCAGGGTCGCGCCGATCACGCCGGCCCCGACCGTGAAGGTCAGCAGCACGAAGGCGAACTCCCCGCCCTGGGCCAGGGCGGTGGCGACGGCCGCCGCGCCCCGGGCAGGGGCCCCGAACAGCCGGGCCAGGCCGAACATCACCGCGAACTTCAGGACCATCAGGCCCAGCACCAGGCCGATCAGGGTCAGGGGCTGGCTGGCCACCAGCCTCAGGTCGATGCCCGCCCCGACGGTGATGAAGAACAGGCCCAGCAGCAGGCCGCGGAACGGCTCGATGTCGGTCTCCAGCTCGCGGCGGAACTCACTCTCGGCCAGGACGACCCCGGCCAGGAACGCGCCGAGGGCGGGGGAGAGGCCGACCATCTGCATGATGCTGGCCACGCCCACCACGATCAGCAGGGCCGCGGCGGTGAAGATCTCGCGCAGGCGGGCCTCGGCGATGAAGCGGAAGATCGGCCGCACCAGGTAGCGGCCGCCGCCGACCACGGCGCCGACGGCCACCAGCACCGACAGGCCCTGGGCCCACGGCGGCAGGTGGGCGATCAGGCTGGCGCCGCCATGCCCGCCGGCCGCCTCGGCGTGGACCGGCGGGGCGATGGTCGCCAGGGTGGGCAACAGGGCGAACATCGGGATCACCGCCAGGTCCTGCAGCAGCAGGATGCCGAAGGCCGCGCGCCCGACCGGGCCTTGCCTCAGACCCTTCTCGTCCAGGGTCTGCAGCACGATGGCGGTGGACGACATGGCCAGCACCATCCCCACGGCCAGGGCCGTCTGCCAGGGCAGGCCCAGCAGCATCGAGACGCCGGCGATGGCGACCGAGGTGCCCACCACCTGGGCGCCGCCGAAGCCGAAGATCGCCTTGCGCATGTCCCACAGGGTGGAGGGCTGGACCTCCAGCCCGATCAGGAACAGCAGGATCACCACGCCGAACTCGGCGAAGGTCCGCACGTCGGTCTGCTCGCCGACCAGCGACAGGGCGAACGGCCCGATCACAACACCGGCGATCAGGTAGCCCAGCACCGAGCCCAGGCCCAGGCGCTTGGCGATCGGGACGGAGATGACGGCGGCGCCCAGATAGACCAGGGCTTGCAGCAGGAACGGCATGGCTCAGGCCCCCAGTTCGGCGTCGGCGGGGACGGTCAGCAGCGAGGCGATGCGGGCGCGGTAGCGTTGGGCCTCGGCCTTCAGCTCCTCGTCGTCCTTGACCGCCGCGCCGTGCACCACGAAGGGCGTCTCCCAGACCATGCCGCACAGATAGGCGGTCTGCTCCAGGGGGCGAAGATATTCGTCCAGGGTGAAGCGGTTGTAGCCGTGGGCGTGATAGGCCTTGGCCGCCCCGCCGGTGGTGCAGGCGGCGAACAGGCGCTTGCCGGCCAGGGCGTTGCCCTCCAGGCCGTAGGCGAAGCCGTGCAGCCAGACCAGGTCGAACCACTCCTTCAGGAGGGCCGGCGTCGAGTACCAGTAGAGCGGGAACTGCACGGCGATCACGTCGTGGTTCAACAGCTTCTCCTGCTCGGCCTCGATGTCGATCGCGAAGTCCGGATAGGTCTCGTACAGGTCGTGGAACGTGACCCCGTCCAGCCCCTTGGCCGCCTTGGCCAGGGCGCGGTTGGCGCGAGACCGTTCAAGCGCCGGATGCGCCAGGGTCAAAAGCACGCCCGAGGTGGCGGGCGTCACGCCGCCGATGATAGCTTCCCCAGGGTTAGCCTGATCCGTCACGCCTTCACTCCACGCATCGAAATTTTATTCATCAAGAGTTGAATTTCTCCGCCCGCCGGTCCAGAGCAATCGGCGAACGTCGCTCCGGGAGGAACCATGGTCGACAAGGTGAAGTCCACAGCCGCCGAAGCGCTGGCGGGTCTTTTATTCGATGGCATGACCATCATGGCCGGCGGCTTCGGCCTGTGCGGCATTCCCGAGAACCTGATCGCGGCGATCCGCGAGGCGGGGACGAAGGACCTCACGGTCATCTCCAACAATTGCGGCGTCGACGGCTTCGGCCTGGGGATCCTGCTGGAGAACCGCCAGATCAAGAAGATGGTCTCGTCCTATGTGGGTGAGAACAAGCTGTTCGAACAGCTCTACCTCAGCGGCGAGCTGGAACTGGAGTTCAATCCGCAGGGCACCCTGGCCGAACGCATCCGCGCCGGCGGGGCGGGCATCCCGGCCTTCTTCACGCGCACCGGCTACGGCACCCTGGTGGCCGAGGGCAAGGAGACGCGCGAGTTCGACGGCGAGATGTACGTGATGGAGCGCGGCCTCGTCGCCGACCTCGCCATCGTCAAGGCCTGGAAGGCCGACGCCGAGGGCAACCTCGTCTATCGGAAGACGGCGCGGAACTTCAATCCGATGATGGCCACGGCCGGCAAGGCCACCGTCGTCGAGGTCGAGGAGGTCGTCGAGATCGGGGCGCTGGACAAGGACAACATCCACACGCCCGGCATCTATGTCGACCGCCTGATCAAGGGCGCCAAGTTCGAGAAGCGCATCGAGCGCGTGACCACCCGTCCGAAGGAGTCGGTGTAATGGCCTGGACGCGCGACCAGATGGCCGAACGGGCGGCCAAGGAGCTGCGGGACGGCTTCTACGTGAACCTGGGCATCGGCATCCCGACCCTGGTGGCCAACTACATCCCCGAGGGCATGTCGGTGACGCTGCAGAGCGAGAACGGCATGCTGGGCATGGGCCCCTTCCCCTACGAGGGCGAGGAGGACGCCGACCTGATCAACGCCGGCAAGCAGACGATCACCGAGCTGGACTCCAGCTCGTACTTCTCGTCGGCCGACAGCTTCGCGATGATCCGCGGCGGCCACATCGCCCTGTCGATCCTGGGCGGCATGCAGGTCAGCGAGAACGGCGACCTGGCCAACTGGATGGTGCCCGGCAAGATGGTCAAGGGCATGGGCGGGGCCATGGACCTGGTGGCCGGCGTCAAGCGGGTGGTGGTGGTCATGGACCACTGCGAGAAGTCCGGCGCGCCCAAGCTGCTGCACCGCTGCTCGCTGCCCCTGACCGGGGCGGGCGTGGTCGACCTGCTGATCACCGAGCTGGGCGTCTTCGAGATCAATCGCGGCAAGACGCCGGTGCGGCTGATCGAGCTGGCGCCGGACGTGACGGTGGATGAAGTGAAGGCCAAGACCGAGGCGGCGTTCGAGGTCGCCCTCTAGGGCGACCGTCTCCCTCCCCCTTGTGGGGAGGGGGGACCAGCGAAGCTGGTGGGTGGGGCCTCCAGCGCCGAAAGGCTGGCTCATCAAACCCCACCCGACCCCTTCGGGGCCACCCTCCCCACAAGGGGGAGGGAGTCATCGTCTATTTCCCCGGATCCTTCCACGGCGTATCCGGCGGCAGCCCCGTCACCGGGTCGCGCGGCACGGGCCGGAAGTCCTGGGCGATGAACAGGTCGGTGCGGCGCGAGCGCTTCCTGTCCAGGCGCACGCGGACGATCTGCAGGTCGGACGTCGTCGCGAAGTCCTGCTGGATCTTGCCGCGATAGGTGCCTTCCAGGCTGGCGATCAGCACCCGGCGGCCCAGCCCGGCGTCCAGCGGGGCCTCGGCCTCGGCCTGGTTGCGGGGGGCGATCTCGTGCACCCACATCTTCAGCGGCGGGGCGGCCGGCGTGCCGAAATAGTCGCGGCCGTAATAGGCGGCCACGTTGTAGAGGAAGCGGTCGTCCAGGGCGACGGCGGTCAGGCCGCCGTGCAGGGCCTGCTCCTCGCGCGAGCGGTCGATGATCGCCTGCACCGTCTGGTCCCAGCCGCGGGCCCGCTTGAAGGCGTTGCCCATGCCCATGGCGTCGGCCGTGCGCGGAGCGATCACCCAGGTCAGGAACAGGACGGCCAGCACGCCCTGCAGGACTAGGCCGCCGATCAGCCAGCGGCGGGCGTCCCAGCGCAGCAGCCAGGCGGCGACCAGCACCGAGCCGGCGACATAGGCCGCGGCCGCCCAGTTGGCGTTGGCGCGCGAGACGAAGGCCTGGGCCGCCACCGTCGCCAGCGGCGGCAGGGCGAAGCACAGCAGGGTGATGTCGGCGGCGGCCAGCCGCTTGCGGACCGCCAGCAGCAGGGCGCCGCCGCCCAGCACGGCGAACGGCACGGGCCCGAACACCCCGAACTGCGAGCCGACGAACTGGATCAGCTCCATCGGGTTGAACAGCTTGCCCGACTTCCAGTTGGCGTTGGCGGCGGTGTGCTCCAGCGTCGAGAAGTGGTGCTGGTAGTTCCAGATCATGTTGGGGGCGAAGACCACCAGCAGGGCCGTGAAGAAGGCGACCGCCATGGCCGGGGTCCAGGCGCGACGGGCCTCGCGCGAGAGGAACAGGTGCACGGCCAGGCTGGCCAGGGCGTAGATCGCCGCGTACTTGCTCAGGAACGCCATGCCCAGCGCCGCGCCCATGCCGGCGGCGACCCAGATGCGGACGCGGGGCGAGGCGTGCGGCAAGCTGACGCAGGCCCAGATCATCAAGGCCAGGAAGAACAGCAGCGGGGTGTCGGTGGTGATCAGCACCGACGACAGCTGGACCCCCGGCATCAGGATGAAGATCGCCGCGGCGGCCGCGCCGACCCAGGTCCCGCCCCGTTCGTCGCCGTACAGCCGCGTGGCGATGCGGGCGATGATCAGGGCCGTGGCGGCGTTGAGCAGGGGCGAACCGATGCGCAGCCAGGCCTCGGCGTCGCCGCCGATTCCCGTGGTCGCCCAGATCAGCCAGGCGATGACCGGAGGCTTGGAGAAATAGCCGAAATCGAGGTGGCGGGACCACAGCCAGTACTGGGCTTCGTCCGGGTACAACTCCAGGGGTGTGACGAACAGCGCCACGACCCTCAGAATCGTCAGGACCCCGATCAAGATCAGGGTCAGCCTTTCGATTCGCGCTCGAGTCGCCCGCGCTGTTTCATCAAGGGCCACGCCGATTTCTCCCGCATAAGTAAGAGGACGCTGACTAAATCTTCCGCAAGCGGGGCCCCCGAAGCGTGTTTATCCGCGATCGTGGCCTTTCCGTCACCAAACCTTCTAAATACGTCGCTAAAGAGCCTCTTAATGAGTGGTCCGGCGGGCTTCATGCACCCCGCTGCGACTTGAACGAGGGGATAGATCAAGATGATGACGAAAAAGCTCGCCTGTCTGGCGTCGACCGCTCTGGTCGGCTGCCTGCTCAGCGCCACCGCCGCCTTCGCCCAGTCGACCGGCTCGCAAGCCAACGAAGTCGACAGCGTGGTCGTGACCGCCGCCGGCCAGCGCGCCGTCGCCGGCCAGATCGTCGAGACGCTGCCGAAGTCGCGCGCCTCGGTCGACAACGCTTTCCTGGCGACCCAGTCCACCGGCCAGAACGTGTTCCAGTCGCTGAACCTGCTGCCGGGCGTCAGCTTCACCAACAACGACCCCTACGGTTCGTCGGGCGGCAACCTGCGCCTGCGCGGCTTCGACGGCGCCCGCGTCTCGGTCACCTTCGACGGCGTGCCGCTGAACGACACCGGCAACTACGCCGTCTATCCGAACCAGCAGCTGGACCCCGAACTGATCGACCGCGCCAGCGTCAACCTGGGCACGACCGACGTCGACAGCCCGACCGCTTCGGCCACCGGCGGCACCATCAACTACATCACCCGCAAGCCGGCGCATGAGTTCGGCGGCATCGCCGACGCCTCGATCGGCGACGACAACTATCGCCGCGCCTTCCTGATGCTGGAAACCGGCGACTTCGGTCCGATCGGCACCCGCGCCTTCGTGGCCGGCTCGTACCAGAAGTACGACAAGTGGAAGGGCCCGGGCTCGCTCGAGAAGAAGCAGGTCAACGCCCGCATCATCCAGGACATCGGCGATCGCGGCGACTTCGTCAGCCTCGCGGTGAACTACAATGAGAACCGCAACAACAACATCCGTCAGCTGACGCTGGCCGAGTTCAACGCCTTCGGCAAGAACCTCGACTACACCGCCACCTGCACCAACCGCGTGATCAACGCGGGCACCCGCACCATCACCGAGACCGCCCCGGCCATCCCGGGCAACTGCTCGGACTACTACGGCCGCCAGGTCAACCCGTCGAACACCGGCAGCGTCCGCGGCTCGGCCCTGTTCCACCTGACCGACAACCTGCGCCTGACGATCGACCCGTCGTTCCAGTACACCCTGGCCGACGGCGGCTCGCAGCTGGCCACCGTGGCTGAAACCGACGGCCGCGTCCGCGGTTCGAACGGCGCCGCCAAGGACCTGAACGGCGACGGCGACACGCTCGACACCGTCGCGTTCTTCGCGCCCAGCGTCACCAACACCCGCCGCTACACGGTCACCAGCTCGCTGATCTGGGACCTGAACGACGACAACCGCATCCGCGTCGCCTACACCGGCGACTACGGCCGCCACCGTCAGACCGGCGAGTACACGGCCCTCGACGCCGAAGGCAACACGACCAACGTGTTCGGCGGCAAGGACGGCCACGGCGCCAAGATCTACACCTCGGACGGCAGCTATCTGCGCGCTCGCGACCGCTTCTCGATCGCCCAGCTGAACCAGGTCGCCGCCGAATACCGCGGCAAGTTCATGGACAGCCGCCTGACCGTGAACCTCGGCGTGCGCGCGCCCTTCTTCAAGCGCGAGCTGAACCAGTACTGCTACACGCAGAACGCCACGAACCTGACGACCGTCATCTCGGGCTTCACCGTCAGCTGCACCACCCAGGCGCCGGTCGTCACCAACACCGACGGCACCGTGCAGTTCGCCACCGGCACGGCCGCCAACCTGCGCTACATCAAGCCGTGGTCGGCCACTGTGAAGTACGACAAGGTCCTGCCGAACGCCGGCGCGACCTATGACATCGGCGGCGGTCACACCGTGTACGTCAGCTACGCCGAGGGCTTCTCCTCGCCGCGTACCGACAACCTCTACACCGCCACGCTGGAAAACGGCGTCGGCACCCCGGCCGACACCCGTCCGGAAACGACCAAGACCTACGACCTGGGCTACCGCTACTCGGCGCCGACCGTCATGGCCACCGCCGCGCTGTGGAAGACCGACTACAAGAACCGCATCGTGCAAGCCTTCGATCCGGACCTGAACATCAGCATCGACCGCAACGTCGGTGACGTGAAGGCCTGGGGCTTCGACACGCAAGCGGCCTGGGCCGTCGCGGAATACCTGACGGTCACCGGCTCGTTCTCGTACAACAACAGCGAGATCCAGGACGACCTGGTGCTCAACGCCGCCGGCGCCCTCCTGCCGCTGTCGGGCAAGCAAGTGGTCGAGACCCCGAAGTACACCTTCGGCGGCCGCGTCGACTGGGACATCACCGAGGCGCTGCACATGGGCGTCCAGGGCAAGTACACCGGCAACCGCTACTCGACGGACGTGAACGACGAAGTCGCCCCGCACTACACCGTGTGGGACATGTCGCTGTCGTACGACCTGCCCTTCGCCAAGAAGACCTACGCCCAGCTGAACGTGAACAACCTGTTCAACGAGACCTACTTCGGCTCGATCAGCTCGCGCACCAACGCCGTGGCCCTGACGGGTTCGGCGGCCAGCGCGCCGACCTACTACATCGGCTCGCCGCGCACGGTTCAGTTCACCCTGCGCACCGAGTTCTAATCGGCCTCTCGAGGCTGACCTCTCGGTCAAAGACGGAAGGGCGGTCCGGAAACGGACCGCCCTTTTTCTTTTGTCGCACCAGTTTGCTAGAAGGGCGGCTTGACCCCGGGGCCGTCCCGGCCCATTTGCGCCTCCCGTTTCGATCCAGGTTCCGTTCATGACCACGACCGTCCCCGCCGAGTGGGCTCCGCACCGCGCCATGTGGGTGGGTTTCCCCAGCCACGCCGAGCTGTGGCAGGAAGACCTCGAGCAAGCCCAGCAGGAAGTGGCCGACCTGGCCCGCGCCCTGGCCGGTCCGGGCGGCGAGCGCGTGCGCCTGATGGTGGTCGGCGACGAGGCCGAGGCCGCCGCCCGCGCGCTTCTCGGCGACACCACGGTCGAGATCGTCCGCGGCCAGTTCGGCGACATCTGGCTGCGTGACACCGGTCCGATCTTCACCGAGACCGCCAAGGGCGCCGTCGCGGCCGGCTTCAAGTTCAACGGCTGGGGCGGCAAGTACCAGCTGGAGGGCGACGACATCGTCGCCGAGCAGATCGCCGCCGCCTCGGGTGCGCCCCTGGCCCGCAACGCCTTCGTGCTGGAGGGCGGCGCCCTGGACCACGACGGCACGGGCACGATCCTCACCACCCGCCAGTGCCTGCTGAACGCCAACCGCAACGGCGACTGGGACGAGGCCAAGGCCACGGCCGCCCTGACCGCCGCCCTGGGCGCCAAGAAGGTGCTGTGGCTGGGCGACGGCCTGCTGAACGACCACACCGACGGCCACGTCGACAACCTGGCCCGCTTCGTCGCGCCGGGCGTGGTGGCCTGCCCCATGGCCTTCGGCGTCGACGACCCCAACGCCGAGGTCTACGCCGAGACCGCCCGCGCCCTGGCCGGCATGACCGACAGCCGCGGCTCGCCCCTGCAGGTGGTCCGCATCCCGTCGCCGGGCCGCGTCCTCGACGAGGACGGCGAGATCATCCCGGCCTCGCACATGAACTTCCTGATCGCCAACGAGGCGGTGATCGTGCCGATCTACGCCGAGGAGTCGGGCGCCTTCGCCGTCGAGGTGATCAGCGGGCTGTTCCCCGAGCGCGAGGTGATCGGCCTGCCCTCGACCGCCATCCTCACCGGCGGCGGCTCGTTCCACTGCATCAGCCAGCAAGAACCGGAGTAGTCCGAATGACCCGCACGCTCAGCGTCGCCGCCATCCAGACCTCGTACGGCATGGACCTGGCCGCCAACATCAAGAAGACCGAGCACTTCATCCGCGAGGCCGCCGCCAAGGGCGCCCAGGTGATCCTGCCGTCCGAGCTGTTCCAGGGCCCGTACTTCTGCGTGGCCCAGGAGGAGCGCTGGTTCGCCGAGGCCCATCCGTGGCGCGAGCACCCGGTGGTCAAGGCCATCGCGCCCCTGGCCGGCGAGCTGGGCGTGGTGATCCCGATCTCGATCTTCGAGCGCGAGGGGCCGCACTACTTCAACAGCCTGGTCATGGCGGACGCCGACGGCAGCCTGCTGGGCCTCTACCGCAAGAGTCACATCCCCGACGGCCCCGGCTACATGGAGAAGTACTACTTCCGGCCGGGCGACACGGGCTTCAAGGTCTGGGACACGCGCTTCGGCCGCCTGGGCGTCGGCATCTGCTGGGACCAGTGGTACCCCGAGGCCGCCCGCGCCATGGCGCTGATGGGCGCCGAGGCCCTGTTCTACCCCACGGCCATCGGCAGCGAGCCGCATGACCCCAGCCTGGACACCGCCCTGCCGTGGCGGCGGGCCATGCAGGGCCACGCGGTCAGCAACGTGATCCCGGTGGTCGGCGCCAACCGCATCGGCTTCGAGCCGTGGGACGGCTATCCGAACGGCGGCCAGACCTTCTACGGCTCGTCCTTCATCGCCGACCATCGCGGCGACCTGGTCAGCGAGCTGGGCCGCAGCGACGAGGGCCTGGTCAACGCCACCTTCGACCTGGACTTCCTGCAGACCCACCGGGCGGCCTGGGGCTTCTTCCGCGACCGGCGGCCGGAGTTCTACGGCGCCCTGGCCAGCGGCCGGCCGGCGTGATCGGCGGCTTGAAGTGATAGGGACGGGCCGGCTCGTCCTGCGCGCGCCGGTCGACGCCGACCGCGACGCGATCGCGGCGATCAACGCCGACCCGGCGGTGGGCGTCTGGCTGGGCGGCGCGCGCTCGCGGGCCGAGAGCGACCACTTCGTCGACCGCGTCCAGGCCCACTTCGCCGAGCACGGCTTCGGCTTCTACGTGGTCGAGCGCCGGGACGACCGGCGGGTGATCGGCCTGACCGGCATCTGGCACGTGCCCGAGGAGAACCCGCTGCTGGCCGGCCAGGTCGAGATCGGCTGGCGCTTCGCTCCCGACGCCTGGGGCCAGGGCTACGCCACCGAGGCGGCCCGCGCGGCCCTCGACTACGGCTTCGACCTCAGCATCGCCGAGATCATCGCCTTCACCGCGCGCACCAACCTGGCCTCCCAGGCGGTGATGCGGCGGCTGGGCATGGCCTACGACCCGGCGCGGGACTTCGAGCATCCGGGCGTGGCGGAGGGCGATCCGCTGAAGCCGCACGTGGTGTTCGTGGGACGGCCTAGGGTGTATCCTTAGCGCACCCACTTGCCCCCACCTGACCGCTTCGCGGTCTGTCCGCCCCCGTAGGGGGCGGAGCCCTCGAACGCGGCGCGGCTCTTCCCCCTCCGGGGGAAGACGATCGCGAAGCGATCCGTAGGGGGCAAGTGCTAGGCGGCGGGGCATCCGGTCGGAGGTCCGGCGGCCTTCGACGCCGCCACCTCGGCCTTGGCCTTCTCCAGATCGCTCAGGAACGCCGGGTCCTGGTGCAGCCGCGAGACCATGGCCGAACCCAGGTAGCGCCCCGCCTCGATGTCGCTCTGGAAGTGCACGCCGCAGGCGATGCGGCTGTCGCCGAACTCGCGGCCGCGCGCCAGGACGGCGCTGGCGTGCTCGGGGGCGACTTCCGAGATCACCAGAGCCCAGGACCAGCCGATCAGGCCGTGCCCGGACGGATACGAGCCGTCGGTCTCGATCCACTTCTCGCGCGGCACGCAGATCGGCTTCTTGTTGCCCACCGGCGGCCGCTTGCGCTGGAAGACCGCCTTGGCCGGCTGGTACAGGGTGGCGGCGTCGTCGGTCATCCGCAGCAGCATGTTGGCCAGGACCGGCGTCGCCTCGGGCCCGATATTGACGCCCGCCGCGCAGGAGAAGCTCTTGAAGCCATGCGCGCCCGACAGGTCGGCGTCGGCGATGGCCTTGTCCCAGGCCGGGCCGCCGGCCAGCTTGCGGGTCTGGTTGAAGATCTTGCGGTCTGCCCGGCCGCGCGTCGACTTCGGCTCGGGCGGCGGGCCGACGATGGTCGCGCCGTCCAGGTTCATGCCGGTGGTCAGGTAGCCGGGCGGCGGCTTGGTCCAGCTGGCGGTGCTGGGGCTGACCGCATAGGGCGCGGCGGCCGGGCCGGCCTTGGAGAACAGGTCCTGGACCGGCGAGCAGCCCATCAGCAGGGCGCCTGAAAAGGCGGCGACGAGCATCGCGTTTCGGGTCATGGGCGGCCTCCGATCGGTCATCCGACCACAGAACGGCGACGAGACGCCGCGTCAAGCCGGGTTTTGGCAAGAAGCGGCTTGACGACTCGTAATGTTATTTCATAACACTTCGGCCAAGCCGCTCCCCCGGTCAAGGTTCAGGATTTCCCATGCCCCGTCGCGTACTGCTTTCCGCCGCGAGCCTGCTGGCGTTCGCCCTCGCCGCGCCCCTGGCGCACGCCGCCGAGACGCCGCCGCCCGCCGACGCCGCCGCCGCGCCTGACGCGCCCGAAGCCCCCAACGCGGTCGACAAGGTGGTGGTCACCGCCGCCCCCTACGCCGTGTCGCTGGACACCGTGACCAGCAGCGTCAACGTCGTGACCCGCGACCAGCTGGACGTCGCCCCGCCGGCCGGCATCGGCGACATGCTGAACGGCCTGCCGGGCCTGCGCTCCACCTTCTACGGCCCCGGCGCCTCGCGCCCGGTGATCCGCGGCCTGTCGGGCCCCCGGGTGATGGTGCTGCAGAACGGCGTCGGCCAGGTGGACGCCAGCGCCCTGTCGCCCGACCACGCCGTGGCCAGCGACCCGGGCGAGGCCTCGCGCATCGAGGTGCTGCGCGGCCCCTCCACCCTGGCCTACGGCGGCTCGGGCATCGGCGGGGTGGTCAACATGATCGACGACCGCGTGCCCTCGACGCCCGCCGCCAACGGCCCCGAGGGCCGGCTGTCGGCCTCGGCCTCCAGCGTCGACGACGGCTACGCCTACAGCGGCGCGGTCAAGGCCGGGAAGGGCCCGATCGTGTTCGCGGCCGACTTCTCCAGCCGCCGCACCGACGACTATTCGATCCCGACCGCCGCCGTCTCCGACCGCCTGGCGGCCCGCGACGGCCTGACGGTCGATCCCGACCACGTGGTCAAGAACACCGACGTCGAGGTCGACGCCTACGGCGCGGGCGTCTCCTGGGTCCACGACCGGGGCTTCATCGGGGCGTCGGTCAAGAAGACCGACACCACCTACGGCGTGCCCTACGAGCAGATCCTGGCCCCGATCGATCCGGACGCCGAGGGCCCGGTCTCGATCCACCTGCAACAGACCCGCTACGACCTGCGCGGCGAGCAGGAACTGGACAATCCGTGGTTCGAGAAGGTCCGTGTCTCGCTGGGCTACGCCGACTACGAGCACGCCGAGGTCAGCGTCGAGGACGGCGAGGTGGGCACCCGCTTCCTGTCGCACGGCACGGAAGGCCGCGTGGAGCTGGTGCACCGCGAGCATGACGGCCACCAGGGCGCCATCGGCTTCCAGGCCCTGGACCGCCACTTCGAGGCGATCGGCGACGAGGCCTTCGTGCCCTCCACCGACATCAAGGAGTACGGGATCTTCACCCTGCAGCGGCTGGACCGCGGCCAGTGGGGGATCGACGCCGGCCTGCGCTTCGACACCCGCGAGCTGCGGACTCCGACCGAGACGCGCGACTTCGACAACGTCTCGGCCTCGCTGGGCGTGTTCTACAAGCCGACCGACGCCCTGTTCACCGCCCTGACCCTGTCGCGCAACGGCCGGGCCCCGACCGAGTTCGAGCTGTTCGCCAACGGCCCGCACCCGGGCACCGGCGGCTTCGAGGTGGGCGACGACAGCCTGGACTCCGAGACCGTCACCTCGCTGGAGGCCACGGTCCGCTGGAAGAGCGACCGCCTGCGCGCGGAGGGCCACCTGTGGGCCGCCAAGTACGACAACTTCATCGAGGAGGCCCCGACCGGCGCGGTCGAGGACGACCTGCCCGTCTACCAGTACTTCCAGACCAAGGCCGACTTCCACGGGGCCGAGCTGGAGGCCAGCTACGAGGCCTGGCGCGGCGCCAGCCAGTCGATCCGCCTGGAGACCACCTTCGACTGGGTGCACGGCGGCACCGACGCCGGCGTCCCGGCCCGCATCCCGCCGTGGTCGCTGGGCGGCTCGGTGGTCTGGACCGCGCCGCGCGTCGAGACCACCCTGGAGGTGCGCCGGGTGGCCGAACAGGATCGCGTGGCGACCTTCGAACTGCCCACCGACGGCTACACGGTGGTCAACCTGAAGGCCACGTTCAAGCCGATCGCCGACTCCCCGCTGCGGCTGTTCATCGACGGCCGCAACCTGACCAACGAGGAGATCCGCGAGCACGTCTCGTTCCTCAAGGACATCGCCCCGTCGCCGGGCCGCTCGGTGCGGGCGGGCGTGGCCTGGAAGTTCTAGGATCGCGGACGAGCTTGCCGATCCCCCAGGGTTGTCATCCCGGAAGCCTCGAAGAGGCTGTCCGGGACCCAGGTGGCCCGCACCGCCTTCGGCCAGTCCCCTGGGTCCCGGACAAGCGTTCCGCGCTTTCCGGGATGACGACGAAAGAGGAAAGGGCGGGTTCGCCTCCTCGATAACGCTCCACCCATGACAGCGTTTACCGGGCTTCCTTCGCGTACTGAGCGAAACGGCGGCCCGACTTAACCGTAAGGCGGAGGGGTCGATTGCGAGGCCCCTCCGGATCGGCTAGAAGCGCCGGACCCTTCTAAGGACGCCTAAACGCAATAGGCGTCCGTCTCATTAGCTTTTTGTCGAGCTGTTCATGGAAACGACCCAACCCGCCGGCGGCATCTCCGGCAACGTCCTGTTCTACTCCTCGCCGGAGCCGCTGAACCGCGAGCAGCACGCCAAGCTCGGCCTGGTCCACAAGGACAAGCCCTACAGCTTCGCCCTGAGCGGCACCGCCGTGCCGCTGGCCGTCACCGAGTTCGCCCCGGCCGCCCTGAGCTATCCGGTGATCTTCGCCGGCGAGGACCGCGTCCCGCTGGCCGTCATGGGCCTCAACACCGGCGAGAACCTGTTCATCGCCGCCGACGGCGGTTTCGAGCCGGGCTGCTACATCCCCGCCTACATCCGCCGCTATCCGTTCGTCCTGGCCAATGACGAGGCCCAGGAGCGCATGATCGTCTGCATCGATCGCGGCAGCGACCTGCTGGCCGAAGGCGGCCAGACCCCGCTGTTCGACGACAAGGGCGAGCCCACCGAATACACCCAGAACTGCATCAAGTTCTGCGACGACTTCGAAGTCGAGCGCCGCCGCACCGACTCGTTCGTGCAGCTGCTGAAGGACAACGACCTCTTCGAACTGAAGAAGGCCATCTTCACCCCGGTCGACGCCAACGGCCAGGCCGGCGAGCCCCAGACCGTGGCCGAGTACTACGGCGTCTCAGAAGAGAAGTTGAACGCCCTGTCGGCCGACAAGGTCAAGGAACTGCAGACCAGCGGCGCCCTGGCCCAGATCTACGCCCACCTGGTCTCGCTGATCGGTTGGGACCGCCTGATCGCCATGGCCACCCTGCGCCAGCAGCAGACGGCCGCCAACGGCGCACTGAACTAGGTTAGACGCTTCACGGCGTTGAAGAGGCGGCGGTTCCGAGAGGGGCCGCCGCCTTTTTCTTTGCGCGGTCGGGGACAGGCGCATGCGCCTGTCCCCAGCTTCGGTCGCCGCCTACCGCGCGAAGATGCTCCGCGTCAGGCACGAGAAGACCAGCCGTCCCGCCTCGTCCAGCAGGTCGTGCTGGGCGATGACGATGCCCTTGCCGTCGCCGACCGGGTCCTTGCCCATCACCGTCATGCGGCCGCGCAGCAGCTCGCCGGCCGGCGGGTTGCGCAGCCAGCGCAGGGCGTCGACGCCGACCCGCTTGGTCTGGGGCCAGGCGGCGCTGGCCTCGCTGTCCAGCTTGGACCAGATGGCGAAGACCATGGTGTCGGGCGCGCCGCTGGCCGCGGGCCAGCCCGGCTGGAACGCCGCGCAGAAGCTCTCCAGCGCCTTGCCGTCCACGACCGTGGTCCCCAGGGACACGACCTGGCCGATCTCGATGTCGTCGAAGGAAGCGGGCATGGACGGGCGACTCTCTTGCGAACGCGGGTCTACGACCTGATCACGGCGGCTTGGCCATTGTCGAGAGCGCTCGGAGAGGTCATGTGTCGTGCTCTCGACCTGGCCTGGAACCCGTTCATGTCGCTTCGCAAGCTGTTCGCCGTCGTACCGGCGCTGATGGTCGCCCTGTTCCTGGGCGCGCCTCCGGCGAAGGCCGATCCGGTCCACACCGGGCATATCGAGGTCGAGCTGGTCTCGCAGGAGGCCGGCGTCGCGCCGGGCTCGACGGTCTATGTGGCCCTGAGCCAGAAGATCCAGTCGGGCTGGCACACCTATTGGCGCAATCCCGGCGACGCGGGCGACGCCACCCGCATCGTCTGGACCCTCCCGGCCGGCTGGACCGCCGGCGACATCGTCTGGCCGACGCCGGAGAAGAGCCGCGTCGGGCCGCTGCTGGACTTCGCCTATACGGGCGACGTGCTGCTGCCCGTGCCGATCAGCGTGCCGGCCAACGCCCAGGTCGGCTCGGTGGTCACCCTGAAGGCCGCCGCCGCCTTCCTGGTCTGCGAACAGGTCTGCGTGCCCGAGGACGCCGTCGTCACCCTGACCCTGCCCGTGGTGGCGGGGATGCCCGGGACCGATCCGAAATGGGGCGCCAAGGTCGCCGAGACCCTGGCCAAGGCCCCCAAGCCGGCCGGGCTGAAGGCGGTGTTCCAGCTGCAGGGTTCGGTGCTGAAGCTGGCCGTGACCGGCGCGCCGCTGAAGGGCGCCGACGTGTCGGGCGCGTTCTTCTATCCCTATTCCGGCAAGGCCATCGAGCATCCGCCCGAACAGGCGATCGAGCGCGGTCCCGAGGGCCTGACCCTGTCGCTGACCCCCGGCTACGACTTCACCCAGGCCGAGCAGAAGCCGACCGAGCTGTCCGGCGTGCTGGCCCTGAACGGCGTGGCCTACGAGGTCACCGCCACGCCCGGGACGATCCCGGCCGAAGCCGGCGGCCTGGGCGCGCCGCCCGCCGCGCCGGCCAAGGCCCGCGGGACCGCCAATAGCGCCGATGGGGGCGCGAGCCTGGGCCTGCCCCTGGCCGTGGCCTTCGCCTTCCTGGGCGGCCTGATCCTGAACCTGATGCCCTGCGTCTTCCCGATCCTGTCGATGAAGGCCGCCAGCCTGACCGCCCACGCCCACGACGCCGGCAAGACCCGCGTCCAGGGCCTGGCCTTCCTGGTCGGGGTGGTCGTCACCTTCCTGGCCCTGGCCGGCCTGCTGATCGCCGTGCGGGCGGGCGGGGCGGCCGTGGGCTGGGGCTTCCAGCTGCAGTCGCCGGCCGTGGTCGCGGGGCTGGCCCTGCTGATGCTGCTGGTGGCGCTGAACATGTCGGGCGTGTTCGAGGTCGGGGCCTCGGTGCAGAACGCGGCCTCGGGCGCGGGCGCGGGCGGCGACGGCGTGGCCGGTTCGTTCCTGACCGGCGCCCTGGCGGTGCTGGTCGCCGCCCCCTGCACCGCGCCGTTCATGGCCGGGGCCCTGGGCTACGCCCTGACCCAGCCGCCGCTGCTGTCGCTGGCCGTCTTCCTGGGCCTGGCCCTGGGCTTCGCCGCGCCGTTCGTGCTGCTGGCCTTCATCCCCGGCCTGCTGGGCCGCCTGCCGCGCCCCGGTCCGTGGATGGACGTGCTGAAGAAGGGCCTGGCCTTCCCGATGTACGCCACGGCCGCTTGGCTGGCCTGGGTGTTCAGCCAGCAGACCGGGCCGATCCCGCTGGCGATGATATTCGCCGCCGCCGTCCTGATCGCCTTCGCCGCCTGGCTCTATGGCCTGGCCCAGGCGCGGGGCGCGTTGGGCAAGAGCCAGGTCGCGCCTCTGGTGATCGCCCTGGTCAGCCTGGCCGGGGTGATCGCCCTGGTCTGGGTCGCCGCCCGGGGCGAGCCCCAGGTGACCCCCCTCCATGACGAGCGGCCGCCGGCCTCGAGCGCGGCCGGTCCCGGACTGGCCGCCGAGGCCTGGAGTCCGGAGAAGGTCAAGGCGCTGCAGGCCCAGGGCAAGGTGGTGATGGTCGACTTCACCGCCGACTGGTGCGTGACCTGCAAGGTCAACGAGGGCACGGCCCTGAAGGGCCAGCGCCTGGTCGACGCCTTCAAGGCCCATGACGCGGTGCTGCTGCGCGCCGACTGGACCAAGCGCGACGCGACCATCGCCGCCGCCCTGGCCGAGCACGGCCGCGCGGGCGTGCCGCTGTACCTGGTCTATCCGAAGGGGAGCGGCGAGCCGGTGGTGCTGCCGCAGTTGCTGACCGAGGGACTGGTGATCGAGGCCATCGAAAAAGCGGCCAAGGGTTAGAGCGGCGAACACTTGCCCCTTACGGACCGCTTCGCGGTCGTCTTCCCCGGAGGGGGAAGAGCCCTGCCGCCGCCGCCGCGCGAGTGGCTCCGCCCCCTAAGGGGGCGGACAGGCGGCGAAGCCGCCAGGTGGGGGCAAGTAGGTGAGCCTCGATCCTACTTCTTCTTATCGCCCTTGCCGCCGAACGGCAGGCGTTCCTTCACCTGGTCCAGCGGCGTGCGGGTCACCGTCACGGGCGGCGGCGGGGCCGTCACCTGGACCAGCAGGGGATAGGCCCGCCAGCCCGACTGGATCAGGGCGCCGAAGCCCTGGCAGCGCGGCATGACGCGCACGGCCCCGGTCCTGGGCTTGGCGAACGGCGCGGGCTGGAACAGGTCCTGGCGCTTGGGATCGGTGAACCGCCAGTCCGTGGGCAGGCCGTAGCCCTTCTCGCCGCCGATGCGCACGGCCTTGTAGGCGATGTTGGCCTGGAACGGCGGCACGCCGTACTTCAGCATCGCCCGCAGGAAGATGTCGTCGGCCTCCTGCCGCTTGCCCGGCTCGCCGATCGTGTAGAGCCAGTCGTGGACGATGGCCGCCCGCGCCGTCGGCCCCTGCGGGTCGACGAAGCCCTGGCCGTACCAGGGCACGCTGGCGAAGTCGGTGACGTACCAGCGCGGCACCACGATCACCTTGCCGGTCTCGACGTCGCAATAGGGGAACTCGGCGTCCAGGGTGAACAGCTTGCGGCCGTCCTTGGTCTGGTTGAACAGCATCACCGGCTGCGGCGTCAGCGAGCTGGGCGGGGTGGGCGCCACGACCGGCACGAAGACCGTGGTCTTGGTCTCGGTGGCGCAGCCGGCCAAGGCCAGGCCGAGGGTGACGAGAACGGCGGAGATCTTGGACTTCGGCGGCATGATCGGTCTTCTGGACAACGAGCTGCGCCTTATCAAGCGTCGATGGCGAAGGTGCGGCGATGAGGCCGTGCAGGCGGCGTGGAGTTTTTGCGAGTCTTTCGCGGAACGGGGTTTTGTGGAATCCTCCGCCCCGGAGGGGTTTCATCCTGGGAGAAACGCCATGCCGATCACCCGCCGTCTCGTCGCCGCCGGCCTGCCCGCGCTGATGCTGGCGATCCCGTCCCTGGCCCACGCCAAGGCCGCCCCCGCCTTCACCGCCGTCGACGTGGACGGCAAGACCCGCTCGCTGTCCGAGTTCAAGGGCAAGGTCGTGGTGCTGGAGTGGGTCAACGAGGGCTGCCCCTACGTCCGCAAGCACTACTCCGGCAACATGCAGGGCCTGCAGCAGGCGGCCACGGCCGACGGCGTGGTCTGGCTGACCATCGCCTCGTCGGCGCCGGGCAAGCAGGGCTATTTCCCCGACGGCGCGGCCGCCAGGACCTGGATGAACGCCAAGGGCGCCAAGCCGACCACCCTGCTGCTGGACCCGCAGGGGACGGTGGCCACGGCCTACAAGGCCAAGACCACGCCGCACATGTTCGTCATCGATCGCGACGGCCAGATCGTCTACGAGGGCGCGATCGACGATACGCCCAGCGCCAAGGTCGAGGACCTGAAGACGGCCAAGAACTACGTCGCCGCGGCGCTCAACGACGTGAAGGCGGGGCGCAAGGTGGCGGTGGCCTACAGCCAGCCGTACGGGTGCTCGGTGAAGTACAAGGACGCTTAGGTTTCCCATAGACCCGCTCATCCCGGCGAATGCCGGGACCCAGATGGAATAGCGGAGTGGTGGGTTCCTTGCGCTGTGAGCCCATCCCGTCAGACCCCACGCCTTGGGATCTGGGTCCCGGCATTCGCCGGGATGAGCGGGTTCTTTAAGCCGCCGGCTGCGGCGGCGCGGTGATCACCTCGACGTTGTCGTTCAGCAGATAGACCATGTCCCTTAACGCCAGGTCTTGATCCTTGACGGTCTTGGCCTGCGCCACCGCCTTCAGCTTCTCGGGCAGGTCCTGGCTGATGCCGCGCAGGATGCACTTGAGGTCGTCGACCGCCCCGCGCTCCTTCAGGGTGACGTGGCCCTTCATGTCCAGGTCCGACAGCTCGCCGATCTTCACCCCGAACGCGTCCCAGCCCTTCAGGGCGGCGGCGACGGCGGCGGGGTCCTTGGGCAGGGCGGCGCGGTAGGCCTCGGTCTGGGCCTTCAGCTTCCTGGCCCGGCCGACGATGTCGACGAACAGCGGCTCGCCAGCCACTGAAGCTGGGGGCTGGCCTTGTTGGACGACAGCCGGGGCGGCGTTTGCCTGTGCGTCCGGACTGAACGAAGCGAACAACAGCATGGCCGAAAAGGCGACGGCGTCACACGACATGGGGACCTCCCGCAAAAAACGTCATTGGTCTGCCATGACGTGGCGGCAGGGGTTTGCTAAGCCCGCCCGGGTAAACGCCGATTTACCAAACCGCATCGACTCAGTGTGAAGGAACGCCGCATGGCCGATCTCGACGCCGCCTGGAACCGCCTGGAAGCCGCCGCCAAGGCCGCCGGCGAAAAGCGCATCGTCGAGTTCTTCGAGGCCGAGCCCCGGCGTCTCGAAACCCTGACCCTGGACGTCGCCGGCCTGCACGTCGACCTGTCCAAGCAGGCCTGGGACGAGGCCGGCCTCGAGGCCGCGCTCGACCTGGCCCACGCGGCCGACGTCGAGGGCGCCCGGGCCGCGATGTTCGGCGGCGAGGCGATCAATTCGTCCGAGGGCCGCGCGGTCCTGCACACCGCCCTGCGCGCCAAGGCCGACGCCGACGTGAAAGCCGGCGGCGTCCCGGTCATGGCCGAGGTCGAGGCCGTCCGCGGCCGGATGAAGGCCTTCGCCGAGGCCGTCCGCTCGGGCGCGATCAAGGGCGCCACCGGCAAGCCGTTCAAGGCCATCCTGCACATCGGCATCGGGGGCTCGGACCTGGGTCCCCGCCTGCTGTGGGACGCCCTGCGGCCGGTGAAGCCGTCGATCGACCTGCGCTTCGTGGCCAATGTGGACGGCGCCGAGTTCGCCCTGACCACGGCCGACATGGACCCCGAAGAGACCCTGGTCATCGTGGTCTCCAAGACCTTCACCACCCAGGAGACCCTGGCCAACGCCGGTGCCGCCCGCGCCTGGCTGGCCGCGGCCCTGGGCGAGACCGGCGCCAACCAGCACCTGGCCGCCATCTCCACGGCGCTGGACAAGACGGCTGCTTTTGGGGTGGCCGACGACCGCGTGTTCGGCTTCTGGGACTGGGTGGGCGGCCGCTATTCGCTGTGGTCGTCGGTCAGCCTGTCGGTGGCCGTGGCCTGCGGCTGGGAGGTGTTCCAGGGCTTCCTGGACGGCGCGGCGGCCATGGACGAGCACTTCCGCACCGCCTCGCTGGAGGTCAACGCCCCGGTGCTGATCGCCCTGGCCCAGATCTTCAACCGCAACGGCCTGGACCGCCGGGCCCGCTCGGTCGTGCCCTATTCGCACCGCCTGCGCCGCCTGGCCTCGTTCCTCCAGCAGCTGGAGATGGAGAGCAACGGCAAGTCGGTCGGTCCGGACGGCAAGCCGGTCAAGCGCGGCACCGCCACCGTGGTGTTCGGCGACGAGGGCACCAACGTCCAGCACGCCTACTTCCAGTGCATGCACCAGGGGACCGACATCACCCCGATGGAGCTGATCGGCGTGGCGAAGTCCGACGAGGGCCCGGCCGGCATGCACGAGAAGCTGCTGTCCAACCTGCTGGCCCAGGCCGAGGCCTTCATGGTGGGCCGGACCACGCAGGACGTCGTCGCCGAGCTGACCGCCAAGGGCGTCTCCCAGGCCGAGATCGCGACCCTGGCCCCGCAGCGCACCTTCGCCGGCAACCGGCCCTCGACCCTGGTGCTGATGGACCGCCTGACGCCCCAGGCGTTCGGCGCCCTGATCGCCCTCTATGAGCACAAGACCTTCGTCGAGGGCGTGATCTGGGGCATCAACAGCTTCGACCAGTGGGGCGTGGAGCTGGGCAAGGTGATGGCCGGCCGCATCCTGCCGGAGCTGGAGAGCGGGGCCGTGGGGAGCCACGATCCGTCGACGACGGCGCTGATCTCGCGGCTGAAGAAGTAGGGATCAGTCCCCACTCGATCCGCTCATCCCGGCGAATGCCGGGACCCAGATCCTAAAACGGGGTGACTGATTGGAAGAGCTCGGCGCTCTTGGCGTCAGCCTCACCGCCATTCCATCTGGGTCCCGGCATTCGCCGGGATGAGCGGGTTGGAAGTCACCCCCAACCCGCGTCCCCGTGCTCGATCATCCGGCGGCCTTCCTCGACCTCCTCCGGCGTCTCGGGGCGGACGGTGGCGGTGACGACCATGGCCTGGCCGGTCGGCATGCGGACGATGCCCGTCTTGCCAGGCAGGAGATCGATCGAGCCGGTCAGTTCCGGCCGGAAGGCCCGGCCCAGACTGACCGTGACCCGCAGGCGCTCGCCCTCCTGGACCACGCTGGTGAACACCGAATAGCGGCTGCCGCCCCGCTCGTAGGCGCCCTTGCGATAGAGCCGCTGCGAGCCGAAGGCGGTGAAGTCCGACCACAGCGCGATCCCGTCCGGCGCCAGGCCGCTGGCCACGACCCGCACCGCCGAGCCGGGCTGGACCAGCGAGCGGTCGGCCACCGCCTGGATGATGCGCGCCGGGCGCTGAAGGCCCGGCGGGCGGATTGGCTCTAGGGTCGGCGCGGCGGCCGCGACCAGGGGTTCGGCGGTCGCCTTCGCCTCGGTCCGGGCCGCCGGTCCGTGGGGCCTGGCGGGCCGGGCGGGCGGCGACGGGGCGCGCGGAGCCGACGGCGAATAGGCCGCGCGCCGGATCGCCGCGCCTTCCGGGGCGGACGCCGCCGGGGTCTCGTAGACCAGGGCCAGCCGGGCCGGACGCGCGGCCCAGGCGCCCACGGCGCCGGCCAGGGCCAGGGTCACGGTCAGGCCGGCCCCGGCCAGGCGGCGCGCGCGACTAGGCGCCGGGCGGGTCAGCAACCGCACGCGCTCGGCCAGGGGGTGGCTGGACCAGTGGCAGCCCAGCGGTATGGGGCGGGCGGCCAGCTGGGTCTTCAGCATGGCCTGGGCGTAGGCCTTGCGGGCCTTGGGATGAGCGGCGACGACCCGGGCGTCGCAGGCCAGCTCCTGGTCGATCTTCAGCCAGTGCGACATGGCGTGGGCCGCCGGATTGAACCAGTTCACGCAGGTCAGCAGGGCCAGGCCGGCGTTGATCGCCGGGTCGCCGCGCTCCAGGTGGACCTGCTCGTGGGCCAGCACGACCTCGCGCTCGGCCGGAGTGTAGCGCTGGGCGAAGTCCGCCGGGGTCACGACGCGCGGCCGCAGCAGGCCGACCACGGCGGGCCCGGCCCGTCCGGCCCGAGCCGCGCGGGCGAACCGCAGCTGGCGCCAGGTCTGCCAGGCCAGGCAGGCGGCCACGCCGGCCAGCCACAGCCCGACCAGCCACGGCAGGGCGTCGAACGGCGCGGCGCCGGGAACCGCTCCCGCCGACGGAAGCGCCGTCTCCGTGGCCTCCATCGCGGCGGCGGCCAGGCGCACCGTCACCAGCCGCGCCGGAACCAGCATGGCCAGGACGGCCAGCGGCGGCAGGATCCACAGGCCGTAGGCGATCCGCGCGCCGAACAGCCGCCGGACGGGCAGGCGCAGGACCATCACCCCGGCCACCGCGACGGCCAGGGCCAGGTTGGCGCGCAGCAGGATCTCTCCGAGCTCCGGCAGGTCAGCCATCGTCCTCGATCTCCGCGATCAGGTCCTTCAGCAGCTGGACGTCCTTGGCCGTCAGCGCCTGGTGCTGGGCGAAATGGGCGACCAGCGGGGCCACCTCGCCGCCGAACAGCCGGTCGACCAGGCCCTGGCTTTCGGACTGCACATAGTCGTCGCGCGTGATCAGGGGGCGATAGAGATAGCCGCCCGCCTCGCGCGACCCGGCGATGGCGCCCTTGCGCAGCAGGCGGGTGACCAGGGTCTTGACCGTGCCCGGCGCCCAGTCGTGGGCCTCGCCCACCTCCGCCACCACGCCGTCCGGCGTCAGCGGTCCGCATCGCCACAGCGCTTCCATCACCTGGCTCTCCGCGCCCGAAATCCGCACGTGCCGCCTCCATTACCGAAAGTACATTTGTATTCTAGTCGAAAGTACAGCTGTATCATAAGCCATTCCGCCGCGCCCGCCAGCGGCTTTCCCAGGGGGATCTTCACGTGCATATCGGCCTCGTCTGGGCGGCGCTCGCCGCCGCTCAAGCCGCTCCGGCGGCGACTCCCGCGTCCACGCCCGTCGCGGCGCCGCCGAAGCCCGCCGAGGCGGCGACGGGCGTCAGCGCCGTGGAGGTCAAGGCCGACGCGCCCCAGGTCCGCACCTCGATCGACCGGCGCAGCTACAGCGTCTCCAGCGATCTCTCCAGCCAGGCCGGCACGGTGGCCGACGCCCTGCGCAACATCCCGTCGGTCGAGGTCGATCTGCAGGGCAATGTCAGCCTGCGCGGCGACTCGTCGGTGACCATCCTGATCGACGGCAAGTCCTCGAGCCTGTTCCAGGGCGAAGGGCGCGGCCAGGCGCTGCAGCAGATGTCGGCCGACCGCGTCGACCGGGTCGAGGTCAGCACCAACCCCTCGGCCGAGTTCAGGGGCGACGGCACGGGCGGGGTCATCAACCTGATCACCAAGAAGGCCAAGGGGGCCGGCCGCACCAGCGGGCTGCGCCTGACCACCGGCGATTCCGGACGCGGCGGGATCAGCGGCAATGTCGGCTACAACGGCGGCAAGCTGTCGGCCTCGGGCGACCTGGGCTATCGCCGCGACGCCACCGACCAAGTCGAATACGAGCATCGCCGGCAGGCCGATCTCGACAGCGAGACGCGCGGGACGAGCCAGCTCGACTTCGAGAGCGTCACCGGCCAGGGCTCGGTCGACTACGATCTGACCGACACGCTGCGGCTGGGCGGCGAGGCGCGGCTGTCGCGCTTCGACCTGGCGGTCGACACCCGGTCCAGCACGGACCGCCAGGACGGCGCCGGCGATCCGACCCAGGCCTATGACCGCGACCTGACCGTCCGCCAGCGGCGCGACAACGCCTCGGTCAGCGGCAACCTGCGCCGCAAGTTCGACGGCGACGGCCACGAGCTGACCCTGAAGCTCAGCTATGACGTCACGGACGATAACCGGGTCCGGACCGGCCATACCGTCAACACCTTGCCGGCGGCCTCCAGCGCCTTCGACCAGCAGCGCCTGGGCTACGACGTCCGCCAGACCGACCTGAAGGGCGACTATGTCCGGCCGGTGGGCGAGGGGCGGACGCTGAAGCTGGGGTTCGACCTGCAGTTCGATGACAACGGCTACACCAACCGGGGCTTCCGGGGCGCGGCCCTGGACGCGCTGGTCCCCGACCCGCTGCTGACCAGCATCTTCCTGTACGAGCAGACCCTGAGCCAGGCCTACGCCACCTACGAGCGGCCGGTGGGCGCGCTGACCGTGCTGGCCGGCCTGCGCTACGAGAAGTCCCAGCTGGACCTGGCCACGCCCGACCGCCGGGACGAGAACGATACGGCCGACTGGCTGCCCAGCCTGCACCTGTCCTACCCGCTGGGCGAGCGCCAGAAGCTGACCGCCAGCTACAGCGAACGCCTGCAGCGCCCCGGCCCGTTCGACCTGAGCCCCGTCCCGTTCATGCTGGACCCGCTCAACTACCGGATCGGCAATCCGAACCTGAAGCCCCAGGAGACCCAGTCGTTCGAGCTGGGCTGGCAGTACCGCAAGGCCCCGCTGCTGGCCATGGCCACCCTGTACTACCGCCTGAACGACAAGGTGATGAGCGACGTGGTCGCCGATGTCGGCGGCGGGGTGTTCGTCACCACCAAGGCCAATGTCGCCCAGAGCCGCAACGGCGGGCTGGAGCTGGTGCTGAACGGCAAGCTCTCCAAGACCCTGACCTACAATCTCAGCTCCAACCTGTTCTGGTCCGAGCTGGACGCGGCCAATCTGGGTTTCGCCGACAAGCGCTCGATGACCGCCGCCTCGGGCCGGGCCAGCCTCAGCTGGCAGGCCACGGCCAAGGACCTGCTGCAGGTCAACGGCTTCGTCAACGGCAAGCGCCTGACCGCCCAGGGCTACACGATGTCCTCGACCGGGATCGACCTGGGCTATCGCCGCAAGATCGACGATCGCCTGTCGCTGGTGGTCACGGTCCAGGACGTCCTGGGCCTCTACCGCAACAAGGAGGTGATCGACACGCCGGCCCTGAAGAGCCTGGTGGTCCGCGACGTCGACGCCCGCATGCTCCGCGTCAGCCTGGCCTGGACCTTCGGGGCCGGCAAGCGCAAGGACGCCGCCTTCGACTTCCAGGGGCCGGGCGGGCCGCCCCAGTAGCGTCCATCCGTTGTCATCCCGGCCGTAGCGAAGCGAAGAGCCGGGACCCAGGGGCCGGTGCAGTGCGGCGGCCCCTGGGTCCCGGACCGCCTCTTCGAGGCTTCCGGGATGACAACTTGAGATGAGGCGCTCCAATCAGGTCCAGGCGGCTAGAACGTCTTCCGCAGCTTCAGGGTCACGAAGGTGTTGGGGTTGATGTCGCGCTCCTCGGTGAAGGCCACCGGCCGCGGCGGGGCGCGGTCGGCATAGACCGTGCGGCGGATCACGAAGTCGTCCCAGATGTTCAGCTGGGCGCGCAGCGACAGGGTCGGGGTGGGCTTGTATTCGACGAAGCCTTCCAGATAGCCCGCCCCGCGCCAGCCGCTGGTCTGGTCCGGATCGAAGGTCTCCAGGCCCAGCTTCGGCAGCCAGTTGATGCCCCACTGGGTCTTCCAGGCGGTGATGTCCTGCTGGAAGCCGATATTGGCCTGGGTCGGGCGCACGTCCGAGATCGGGCGGTCCTGGTGGGTGGTCGGGTCGGTGACGTGGGTCTCGTTCCAGTCGTTCTTGAAGGTGAACCGGCCGCCCTTGATCCCCCACTTGTCGGTGGGCACCACGATGTTGACCGACAGCTTGTCCAGCGTGCCGTTGCCGATGTTGCCCGTCGCCGACAGCCCGCCGTCCAGCGGCAGGCGGTCGATCACGTCGATGATCTCGTCGTGGCGGTAGCCGATCGAGACGATGCCCTCGCCCCAGAACCGCCGCTCGAAGGTCACTTCCGAGATCCAGCGCTGCTCGGGCTTGAGGTCCACATTGCCGCCGTGCACGTTGCCGTCGTCGAAGTCGGACGAGGCCACGAAGTCGCCGAAGTCCAGCTGGCCCAGCTCGCGCTCGAAGCGGAAGCGCACCTGGTGGTTGGCCTTGGGCGTCCAGGTCACCTGGAAGCGCGGCTTGGGATAGAAGAAGCTCTCCTTGGCCGAGGCGTCGCCCGACTGCTTGATCGTCGAGGTCTCCAGCCGCAGCCCGCCCTCCAGGGTCAGGCGCGGGTTCACCCGCCAGGTCCCCTTGACGAAGGCCTCGCCGCGCAGCTCCTCCACCTTGACCGAGGCGCTGGGCAGGTCCACCGCCGTCCCGCCCAGGGTGAAGGCCTGCTGGGTGTCCAGCATGTTGTAGGCCACCTCGCCGCCGGCCTCGATCGTGATCGCGGCGCTGCGCTCGTGGCGGACCAGGGCCCGCAGGATCGATTCCGACGAGTCGCCCTCGGAGGTGAACCGGGCCTCCGGCGCCGCCACGCCCAGCGAGCTCTCGCGGCCGGTCGCCTCGTTCTCGAAGCTCTCGAACTGGTGGATCAGCCGGCTCTCCAGCGTCCACTTCGGCGCCAGCGGGCGGATGTAGGTCAGGCCCAGCTCGCCCGACTTGGTGTCCTCGGCGTAGTCGCTGTACGAGCGGTCCGGGCCGCCGGTCACCCCGATCTCCTGCCACTCCTGCCAGTCGTGGATGCCGTACTGGGCCGTGGCCTCCAGCTTGCCGCCGGCCACGGGGCCCGAATAGTTCAGGCGGATCGAGTCGCCGCCGCCATAGCCGTCGTTGGCGAACGGCAGGTCGGACTTCACCGCCCCCGACGCGTCGCGGATGATGTCGCGGCCCACGCCGTTGGAGTCGCTGGTCGAAGTGCCGTCGCTCAGCAGCACGCTCCAGCTGCGGTCGCCGTTCTTGGCGGTGAACTGGTAGCTGCCGCCGTAGACGTCGTGGCCGCCGTCGAACAGCGAGGCGTTCCAGGTGACGATCGACTGGCGGCTGGCGGTGGTCTTCAGGATCACGTTCACCACCACCGAATAGCCCTGCATGTCGATGCCGGGCGCTCCGCCGCGGATCAGCTCGATGCGCTCCACCTGGCTGGCGGGCGTGCGCTCCAGCACGTCGGTGCCGGCGTCGTTCTTCGAGGCCGGGCGGTTGTTGTTGATCAGGATGTTGCCGACCGAGCCCTCGAAGCCGCGCGTCCCGGCCCCGTCGTCGGCGGTGAAGCCGGGCACCCGGTCCACCATGTCCAGCGCGGTGTTCGGGCGCTGGGCGGCGAAGAAGTCGGGGGTGAAGACCAGCACGCCCTTCTGGGCCGAGTCGTCCAGCGGCGCTGTCGCGGTCGGGCCGGTCGGGATCGGGGCCTGGGCGGCCTGCGGCGCATCAGCGGCGCCAGGGGCGGCATGAGCCGCGCCGGCGGTGAAAAACAGGGCGGCGGCGCTCGCCAGCAGCATGGTCTTGGTCATCGTGTCATCCCCTCAGATGAGGCGATAACTGCCGACCCCGGACGTTCATCTCAAGTTACAAGCCGGAAAGGTGCGTTACATCGGTGTCACATTACATGGTGTTCATGTTCGTGGACTGTGAGGCGGTTGTGGATAAATCAGTAAAGACGTCGTTAAGACTTGGATGAACCTGGGAAACACTGAAGCGCGGCCGGGGACACGCCCTCGCGGCGTGTCCCCAAAACGCTCAATGATGGGACACGCCCTCGCGGCGTGTCCCCGAAAGATCAGGGACGGTCCCTGCCCGCCTCCGCCGCCATCCGGGCCAGCGTCCGCTCGCGATTGCGCAGGAGCCTCAAGTTGAGCTCCCGCATCAGCGTCTGGCCCGTGGTCGCCAGCCGGGCCTCGATCTCCGCGTCGGTGAGGCTGTCGAGATCGTCCGCCTTCCCGAAGGCGGCCAGGTGGTCATTGGCGGGGGTGGGCGGCTTGCCTCTGCTCATTCGAAATCTCCTTGAATGACTTGGCTGGGGAAGAAGCCGGGGACATGCCCTCGGGCGTGTCCCCAAATCACGCACTGCATCTGCCGGGGACACGCGCGAGCGCATGTCCCCGTCCGGGAAACCCGGCGGGTGGGGAGGCGGCGGAGCGTCCGGGCCATGCCCGGTGTAGAGTTTGGGAGTGTACCGTTTCGACAGGATCCGAACGCTCCGCGCGGCCGGTGGACGAGAGCCTTCGGGTCGCGGATTATTAACCCGCTCCGATGGAGGCCCCCGGCGGGCGGAAGGGTGACGAACCCATCCGGACCGCGCGGGCGATTTCAGCCCGCGCCTGCCGCGCCCGCCGATCCTCCGCCGCCCGGGCTTCGTCCCCCGCTTGGGAGGAACCTGCCCGGGACCGCCGCGAAGGCGCCCCGAAGGACCCCGACGACCGCTACCCGCTCGACCGCCCCCGCCACCCGCCAGGTCGCCAGCTGGACGGCCTCCCCGGTGGTGGGGCGAGGGTTAGTATGCGGGCGTTTTGGAGGTGTAGGATAAGTTTGGGTCTATGCTTGGCTTGGCGGGCGTAAGGCGTTGAATTTGTTGGGGGCGAAGTGGGTGTATTCCCGTGGTGAAAGGAGGATGGAGGGCATTCTTCTCCGGCTAGGCCGCCCTATCCGCCGTTAACGGCCAAGGTGCCGGCGGGATTGAGGAGGCTGGCGATGGGCGGGTTTGTTCGGTCCACGTCTGCCGTATGAGTGACGGTCCTTCAGCGCACGGGTGCTCGCTCGAACAAAGCGCCTCGGCTTGACAGGTCGTTCAAGGCTTCTCTCGACGAAGGGTCCACAATCGCTGTAGCGTTCTGAGTTGTGGGTGGGTGATGATCGCAACTGTACGAAGAGCGCTGAGGGCGATAGCGGCTTCGCCACGATGGCGAACCGCGCTGTCGGTATTACTTGCGATCAGTACCGGTCTTGTCTCGGGCGCGCTAATTAATGAAATTACAATTGAAAATCGAGTCAATTGGCTGTTCGCCTTCAAAAGTTATAATCTATATATTTTGATCTTTTTTGCTTTGTTGAACTATTTATACTACGACTCAATACATAAAATTGAGGTGGAAATACTGAAATTCTCAGATAGTGTTTTTTGTATAGCTTATGTTCGAAGTCAATTGCTGCCAGATGCTGTTGAAGCGGCAAAAATCAGGATACGCAACGGCGATACGGTGGAGTTTGAAGCGGCTATGGCATCATTTAAGAAGGTGCTTCGGTGAAGTACGTTCCAACGCCAAATTTCGCCGGCAAGGCTGCTAGTGCGAGCGCGGCATCCCTGGACGCAATCAAACGTTTTGTCGCGTTTATTTCGTCTGCTTCTCCAGATGACCTTAATGAGTCAAACAACATATCTAATCTTTCTGCCGAAGATATTTGCGTTTGGAAAAGTTTAGATGCCTGGATAGTTTTCAGCTTGGGCCTCGACGAGGCTGGGGACGAATATGCCTTGCTTGCAGATCTTATAGATCTCAATCGTTCCAGCCAGCCGGTCGCATCGAACTACGCAGCAAAGGACCCACGCGTTAATAGTAATTATAATCCTCGCGCCAATTCGAGAATAAACCCTCGCGTCAATAGTAGTCTAAATCCTCGTGTCAATTCGCGAATAAATCCGCGCGTGAATAGTTCTCTAAATCCACGGGTAAATAGCGCTATAAATCCTCGGGTCAATTCGGCAATAAATTATCGGGTCAATTCTGCTATTAATCCAAGATTAAACTCCTCTATAAATCCGAGGGTGAATTCGAGCATCAATCCAAGAGTAAACCGATCTTTTGGCGGTCCGTTTGTCTATGACTCGGACATAAACAGGCTGGGATATGTTCTTCGTGTGAACGACAAAATTACGTTGGCGTTCGATGAGCAAAATTCGCTTTGGAGAATTGCTGTGCACAGGGGTGATGGCTTTTCAGTTTTTAATGATGCCAACGAATATGTGGAGCATTGGGTCTCGGATGGTCAGGGTGGTCTTCTAAGATTCAGTGTCGATAACGATTGGATTGGTTTGATTGTTTAAAATAATCTGTAGGCCATAGGATCATTGTGCGAATTTTGGGGATTTAAAGTGTCATCTGCTCGATTTATATATTCACCGGCTCGCGTTGACGGTGCTGACGTTAGGTGTCGGTGGTTTCCATAACGGGTTGAACGCCTCCGCCGTGTCACTTCCAATGTTCCGCTCGCCTCACCCCACCCCTTCCCCCACCGCCCCTCATCCGCTACAAGCCCCACCGCAATGACCCGCACGCCGCACCATCACGGCCACCACCACCATCCGACCTCGCCTCGCGGGATCGGCCGGGTCCGTTCGCTCTAAAGCGACCGCCCAGCCCGAGCCCCGCCCAAGGCGGATGGGGCTTGAGTACGAGCGCCATCCGTCGAGACCTTGAAGTTCTAAGGATCCGACGCGCGCCATGACCGACGAGACCAGCGACAACACCTTCCGCCCCGAGGCCCGCAATCCGCGCGGCTTCGCCGACAAGCGCGCCCGCGACCTGCGGGCCGAGCGGGCGATCCTGGAGGCGGTGTCGGCCGTCTATGAGCGCTACGGCTTCGAGGCGCTGGACACCGGGGCGTTCGAATATGCCGACGCCCTGGGCAAGTTCCTGCCCGACAGCGATCGTCCCAACGAGGGCGTCTTCGCCCTGCAGGACGACGACGACCAGTGGATGGCGCTGCGCTACGACCTGACCGCGCCCCTGGCGCGGTTCGCGGCCCAGAACTGGGAGACCCTGCCCAAGCCGTTCCGCCGCTACGCCTTCGGGCCGGTGTGGCGCAACGAGAAGCCGGGGCCAGGAAGGTTCCGCGAGTTCATCCAGTGCGACGCCGACACCGTCGGCTCGGCCCGTCCCGAGGCCGACGCCGAGATCATCGCCATGGCCGTCGAGGGCCTGCAGGCCGCCGGCCTGCCGCGCGGCGCGGCGGTGCTGAAGATCAATAACAGGAAGCTCCTGAACGGCCTGCTGACCGCGGCCGGGGTCGAGACCAACGGCCAGAAGCTGGCCGTGCTGCGCGCGGTCGACAAGCTGGACCGCCTGGGCGTGGAAGGCGTGCGCCTGCTGCTGGGCGAGGGCCGGCTGGACGAGAGCGGCGCCTTCACCAAGGGCGCGGGCCTGGTGGGCAGGGCGGTCGACTCGGTGCTGGACTTCGTCCAGGCGGGGAGCGGCGGGCGCTCGGACACGCTGGCGAAGATCGCCAATGTCATCGGCGGCTCGGCCGAGGGCGACGAGGGGCTGGACGAACTGGCCAAGATCGACGCGGCCCTGAAGAGCCTGGGCGTGGCCGACGACCAGGCGCTCTTTGAGCCGTCGATTGTCCGGGGGCTCGAGTACTATACGGGCGCGGTGTTCGAGGCCGAGCTGCTGCTGTCGACCACGGACGACAAGGGCGCCAAGGTCAGCTTCGGCTCGATCGGCGGCGGCGGGCGCTATGACGACCTGGTGGCGCGGTTCACCGGCCAGCAGACCCCGGCCACGGGCTTCTCGTTCGGGGTCTCGCGCCTGGCGGCCGCGCTGCGGGCGGCAGGACGCGAACCCGGAGGGGTCGCACGAGGCCCGGTGGTGATCATCGCCTTCGACCAGGCCCACATGGGCGAGTATTTCGCCGTGGCCGGCGAGCTGCGCGCGGCGGGGATCCCGGCCGAGGTCTATCTGGGAACCTCGGGCATGCGGCCGCAGATGAAATATGCCGACCGGCGGCTGTCGCCGGCGGCGATCATGCTGGGCGGCGACGAGATCGCGGCCGGCACGGTCACCATCAAGGACCTGGACCTGGGCCGCGAACTGGCGTCGGGCGTGGCGGACAACGCCGCCTGGAAAGCCGAGCGGCCGGGCCAGCAGACCATCCCGCGCGGCGAGCTGGTCGCGGCGGTCCAGAAGATCATCGGGGGCTAAGGCATGAGGCTCGAGCGTTCCATCCCGGCGGAGGCGCTCGACGCCATCCGCGCGCCTTTCCTGTTGGCGAACGCCAGGCCGACCGACGCGCCGGTGCTGCAGCCGCTGGGCCTGCTGCTGGACCTGGCCGGCGAGGCCATGCGCTCGCGGCTGTTCGTGGTGTCGGGCGATGCGGGCGAGGAGGCCTGCCTGCGGCCGGACTTCACCGTGGCCGTGGCGCGCCAGCACCTGGCGGCGGGTGACGGGGCCGGACGGTATTTCTACGAAGGCAAGGCGTTCCGCGTCGCGCCGCGCGGCTCGGACCGGGCCGAGGAGTTCCTGCAGATCGGGGTCGAGGCCTTCGAGGCCGGCGATCCCGTGGCCGCCGACGCCGAGATCGCCGCCCTGGCCTGGGCGTCGTCCGTGGCCGGAGGGCGGGGCGACCTGACCCTGCTGCTGGGCGACGTCAGCCTGTTCGGGGCCTTCGTCGACAGCCTGGGCCTGACCCCGCCCCTGGGCGCGCGGCTGAAGCGGGCCTTCGCCAAGCCCCGCCAGCTGAAGATCGAGCTGGAGGGCGGATCGTCGGCCCTCGGACAAGCAATGGGCGAAGAGGGAGGCCGGATCGCGGCGCTGCTGGCGGGCCTGCCGGAGGCCGAGGCCTCGGCGGTGCTGCAGGAGCTGTGGAGCCTGGCCGGCATCGAGCCGGTGGGCGGCCGCCGTCCCGCCGAGATCGCCCATCGCCTGGTCGAGCGGGCCCAGGCCGCCAAGGCCGGGTCGCTGTCGGCCGGCGAGGCCGACGCCGTGCGGGCCTTCCTGGCGGTCGGCGACCGTCCGGGCGCGGCCCTGGACGCCATCTCGGCCCTGGGCGGGCGCGAGCGCGGCGCGTTGGACGCGGCCCTGGACGGCTGGCGCAAGCGCCTGGCGGGCCTGGTCGCGCGCGGCGTGCCCGAGGACCGCATGACCCTGGCCGCCGCCTTCGGACGGGCCTTCGGTTATTACGACGGCTTCCTGTTCGAGGTGCGCAGCGCGGCCCTGGACGAGGAACGCCCGGTGGCCGCCGGCGGCCGCTACGACGGCCTGCCGGCCCGGCTGAGGGAGAATAGGGTGGGGGCCGAGACCAAGACCGGCGCCGTGGGCTGCATGGTGCGCCCGGCGCGAGCCTATGCGGGGGGCGGCGAATGAGTACTCCAGTGAATGGGCAGATGATCTTCGCCATCCCGTCAAAAGGCCGGCTGAAGGAGCAGGTCGAGGCCTGGCTGGCCGAGTGCGGCTTCCGGCTGGAGATGTCGGGCGGCTCGCGCGGCTATTCGGCCGAGCTGTCGGGCCTGCCCGGCGTGTCGGTGCGGCTGCTGTCGGCCGGCGACATCGCCGCGGGTCTGGACAGCGGCGAGCTGCACCTGGGCGTCACCGGCGAGGACCTGCTGCGCGAGCGCGGCGACGACATGGACGCCCGGGTCATGCTGCTGCGAGCCCTGGGCTTCGGCCGCGCCGACCTGGTGGTGACCGCCCCCAAGAGCTGGCTGGACGTCGACACCATGGCCGACATCGACGAGGTGGGTCACGCCCATCTCGCCAAGACCGGCCGGCGCCTGCGGGTGGCCACCAAGTACGTCACCCAGACCCGGGCCTTCTTCGCCCGCCACGGCGTGGCCGACTACCGGATCGTCGAGAGCAGCGGGGCCACCGAGGGGGCCCCGGCGGCCGGGGCGGCCGAGCTGGTGGTCGACATCACCACCACGGGGGCGACCCTGGCGGCCAACGGCCTGAAGGTGCTGAGCGACGGGGTGATCCTCAAGAGCCAGGCCCAGCTGACCGCCTCGCTGATCACGCCGTGGACGGCCGACCAGCTGGAGTCGCTGGCCCGGCTGCTGTCGGTGGTCGAGGCCAAGGGCCGGGCGCGCAACATGGCCACCCTGGTGTGGCCGGCCGAGCAGGACGCGGCGGGCCAGGCGGCCGTGGCCCCGTTCGTCGGCCAGGGCGCCCGGCGGGCCAACGGCGCCCTGCTGGGCGCCGCCGACCTGTTCGACGCCGCCGCCGCCCTGGGCGCGGCCGGAGTCGAGCCGGTGACGGTCTCGCGTCCCGACTATGTCTTCGAGTCGCGCTCGGCCGTCCTGGTCAAGCTCCGGGAGGCGCTGAATCGGTAAGTTTTGACTGAGTTGTCAAAAATATCGTGAGAGAACGACGGTAAGTTTGACCCGACGGTCCAATCTAACGGTTTTGTGTCAAAAATTTTCGTTTCCCCTTACGGAATCCGGATCGTTGCCGTTGACACCATCTCGGATTTGCCGTTTCTAACCCTTGCAAGGAAGAAACGAGCCCAAAGAGAGCTCCCTTCCTTCGGCGTTTCGGGGAGGAAACGCCCACCTAGATCGAATGATCGAGAAATAGCTGGACCCGTCGCGATTATCCCCCGCGACGGGTTTGGTGTTTCTGGGCCCTGGTTTCAAGTTTTTGACGCAGACGATAAAAACGGCGGCTCCGCGAGGCGGGCCGCCGTTTTTGCATTTCCGGGCTGGGGAACATGCGCTTGCGCGTGTCCCCATCAGCATCAGATCAAGCCAGCCGTCCGGCGGCCGTGCGTGGGTGGGGACACGCCGCGAGGGCATGTCCCCGACGCATCACCAGATCCGGACGCGGTCCTCCGGCGCGACGTACAGCTTGTCGCCCGGCTTGACGTCGAAGGCGCCGTACCAGCCGTCCTGGTTCCGGATGGTGCCGTTGACGCGGTAATAGGCCGGCGAGTGCGGGTCGCTGACAACCTGCTGGCGCAGCGCGTCGTCGCGGATCTTGGCGCGCCAGACCTGGGCCCAGCCCAGATAGACGCGCTGGTCGCCCGTGAAGCCGTCGATCACCGGGGCCGGCTTGCCGCCCAGCGAGGCGTGATAGGCCTGCAGGGCGAAGGCCAGGCCGCCCATGTCGCCGATGTTCTCGCCCATGGTCAGGGCGCCGTTGACCTTGGCGCCGGGCAGGGGCTCGAACGCGCCGTACTGCGCGCCCAGCTTGTCGGCCTGGGCCTTGAACTTGGCGGCGTCCTCGGCGGTCCACCAGTCGCGCAGCACGCCCTTGCCGTCCGACTTGCGGCCCTGGTCGTCGAAGCCGTGGCTGATCTCGTGGCCGATCACCCCGCCGATGCCGCCGTAGTTGACGGCCGGGTCGGCGTCCGGATGGAAGAACGGGGCCTGCAGGATGGCGGCCGGGAAGACGATCTCGTTGTTGACCGAGTTGTAGTAGGCGTTGACCGTCTGCGGGGTCATCCCCCACTCGCTCTTGTCGACCGGCCCGTTCAGGCGCTCGACGTCATGGCGCCACTCGAAGGCGTTGGAGCGGAGTTCGTTGCCGTAGACGTCGTCGGCCTTGATCACCAGCTTGGAATAGTCGCGCCACTTGTCGGGATAGCCGATCTTCACGGTGAAGTTGGCCAGCTTGTCCTCGGCCTGGGCCTTGGTCTCGGGCGACATCCAGTCCAGCGTCTCCAGGCGGGCCTTCAGGACGCCGCGGATGTTGCCGACCAGGTCGATCATCTTGGCCTTGGATTCCGGCGGGAAGTAGCGGGCCACGTAGACGCGGCCGACCGCCTCGCCCAGCTCGCCGTTGACCGTCGCGACGCCGCGCTTCCAGCGCGCCTTCAGCTCGGGCTGGCCGGCCAGGGTCTTGTTGCGGAACGCGAAGTTGGCGTCGACGAAGCGCTTGGACAGCAGGGGCGCGGCGCCGTCGGCGACCTTGAACGCCTGCCAGGCCTTCAGGGTGTCCAGCGGGGTGTCGGCGTAGATCTTGGCGAACTTCGGGAAGGCGGTGTTGGTGGTCACCACCACGCGGTCGATGTTGGGCAGCTCGGTCCCGACCAGGTAGCGGTTCCAGGCGAAGCCCGGGGTCAGGGCCTGCAGCTCGGCCGGGGTCATGGGGTTGTAGGTCTTGTCGCGGTCGCGGCGCTCGGCCCGGGTCCACGAGGCCTCGGCCAGCTGGGTCTCGAAGGCGACCACGGCCTTGGCGTTCTCGGCGGGCTTGTCCCAGCCGATCAGGGTCAGCATCTGGGCGACATAGGCCTCGTAGGCGGTTTTCTTCTCGGCGAACTTGGCGTCGAGATAGTAGTCGCGGTCGGGCAGGCTGAGGCCGCCGGTCGAGGCGTAGACGGCGTAGCGCGTCGGGTTCTTGGCGTCGGCGCCGATGCCCAGGTTGAGGATCGCCGAGAAGCCGGTGGTGGCGCTGCGGCCCATCAGGGCGGTGAAGTCGTCCTTGGTCCCGACCTTCTTGATGTCGGCCAGTTCCGGGGCGATCGGCTTGGCGTCCAGCTTCTCGGCCAGGGCCTCGTCCATGAAGGCGGTGTAGGCGGCGCCGATCTTGACCGTGTCGGCGTCGGGGTTCTTGGCCGAGGCGGCCTCGGTGATGATCGCCTTGGTGCGGGCCTCCGACAGCTCCGACAGCTTGTCGAAATTGCCGTAGCGGGTGCGGTCGCTGGGAATGGCGGTGTTGGCGTCCCAGGTCCCGTTGGCGAACTTGTAGAAGTCGTCGCCCGGCTTGACCGAGCGGTCCATGCCCGCGGCGTCGAAGCCCCAGGTCCCGTAGCGCGGCGACTCCAGCGACATCGTCGGGGCGCCGGCGGCGGGGGTGTCGGCGGCGACGAACAGCGACTGCAGGGTGCAGGCGTCGTCGATGCAGGTGTGGTCGTGGTCCTCACGCGCTTGCGCGCCGAAGGCCGACAGGGACAGCGCGGCCATGGCGGCGGCTGCGAACCAGGTTCGTTTCATGAAAGTCCGTTCCACGGGAAGAAGTGGATCGCAACTTGGCCGTCCCGGGGCGTTTCGTCCCTTACATTTTTGTCATGTTTGGGTTTCCCCCTCTCTTAGCACCCTCTCTCTTTGAGAGAGGGAGGGGCCCGCCGCCGCAGGCGGTGGGAGGGTGAGTGGTTACACCCTGTCCGAACGAAGCACGGCCAGGATGTCGTCGCCCACGGCGCCGGGATCGGTCAGGACCCGATCGTTGGGAAACCGCAGGACCATGTATCCGAACAACTCCAGCACCTGCGTGCGACGCTGGTCATAGTCCTCGCGCCCGTCATGAGCCGGGCCGTCCAGCTCGACGATCAGCTTGCCCGCCTCGCAGACGAAGTCGGCGAAGTAGCGGTCTATGGGAAACTGCCGCACGAACTTGAAGCCGCCCAGCTGGCGGTTGCGCACCAGCTTCCAGAGCTGCTTCTCGGCCGGGGTCTGGCTCCGGCGAAGGCGGCGGGCGTTGGCGGTCGCGTCCATGGAACAAGCTTGAGCTCGCCCTTCGAGACCACGCAACGGAAGGAATCGGGATTTTCCGGCCGACGGCGAAACCACTCACCCTCCCACCGCTTCGCGGCGGGCCCCTCCCTCTCTCTAAGAGAGAGGGATTTAGAGCCCCCCCCTCAGTGACCCATATGCATCCCGGCCATCGGGTCGGCCTTGGGCGGGCCGGCTTCCACCGACAGGTCGATGCGCATCTTGCGGCCGTCGGCGAACACCAGGGTCAGGGGCGTCTTGCCGCCCAGGGTCTGGGCGCTCTTCAGGCCCATCAGCATCAGGTGATAGCCGCCCGGCGCGAACTCGAGCTTGGCGCCGGGGGCGATGGTCAGGCCGCTGGTGACCGCCCGCATCGAGGAGACGCCGCCCGCCATGCTGGACTGGTGGATCGTGGCCGAGCGGGCGGCGGGGGTCTCGACCGCCATCAGCTTGACTGGCTTGGCGCCGACATTGGCCACGGTCAGGTAGCCGACGCCGTTCATGCCGGCCTGGGCGGGGCGGGTCCACGGGCGGCGGACCTCGATCCCGCCGGCGCGGTAGTCGCCGGCGGCAGCAGGAGCGGAAATGGTGAGGGCGGCGAGGGCCGCGAGGGCGAAACGGTTCATGGCTCTAACTCTGCACTAGTGCTTCATGCCCGGCATGTCGGGCATGGCGGGCGCCTGGTCGGTGGCGGCGGGGGTCAGGCGCACGGTCGGCGCCGGGCGGGTCAGCTTCTCGCCGGGGCGTTCGTGATCGGGGATCTCGGTCCACTGGCTCTCGCCCTTCTCGCAGGTCTGGATCGTCGGGAAGACCAGCGAGCCGGGCTGAGCCGGGAGCTTCATCAAGAGGGCGAAGTCGTCGAACTGGTCGTCGGGCAGGCGGCCGGTCCAGGTGACGGCCGTGACCTTGTCGCCGTCCTTCTCGACGGCGATCGTCCAGCCCGGCTTGGGCTGGGGGCGGGCCGAGGCGACGGCGTCGGGCACCTCGACCCGCACCTTCAGCGTGGCGTCGCCGGCCGCGCAGGCGTGGCCCACGCGGAAGGCGACGGCGGAATAGGAGCCGGCCTTGGCCTCGCCCGGCGCGGCCACGACGTGGGCCAGGGCGAGCGAGGGGGCGGCGGCGCCGGCCGCCAGGGCCAGCAGGGCGATGATCGGAGCTTTCATGACGTCCTCCTCCCTCAGAAGTTCACGGTGACGCCGCCGAACACCGACCGGCCGTCGCCCGGCCACAGAGTGGCGGTCGCGGCGGTCCAGGTCAGGGCGGCCTGGGTGTTGGACACGTAGGCCTTGTCGGCCAGGTTCCGCGCGTCGAGGAACAGCGAGACCGAGGACGTAACCTTCCAGCCGGCGTTCAGGTTCAGGATCGCGTAGCTCGGCGCCCGCCTGGTGTTGGCGTAGTCGATCCACTGGTCGGTGGCCGACCACTCGACCGAGGGGGCCACGAACCAGCCGCGCGGGTCGTCGTAGCGGACCTCGGCGCGGTAGAAGCTCTCGGGCACGATCGGCAGGCGGTTGTCGCCGTACTGGGCGTCGCCGTCGAAGCGGAAGTCGGACCAGGTCCAGGTCTGGCGCAGGCGCCAGCGCGGGGCGACCGCCCAGTCCAGCGCCGCCTCGATCCCCTGGTGGATGGTCCTGTCGGCGTTGAAGGTCGAGGCCGGGATCGAGGCGTTGACCGTGTACTGCAGCATCTCCTTCTTCAGGCGCGCGCGATAGGCGGTGACGTCGTAGGTGAACGGGCCCTTGTGGCCGCGCGCGCCGATCTCGCCGGTCCAGGCGTCCTGGGCCTCGACCGGGGCGAAGCCGGTGTTGGTCGGCGACATCGAGCCCAGGTTCGGCGGCTCGACCGAGCGGGTGAGGTTGGCGAAGACCTGGCTGCCGGCCTCGTCCTGCCACAGCAGGCCGATGCGGGGCGCGATCCAGTCGTAGGTCTTGTCGGCCTTGAGGTTGAAGGTGGTCGGGACGCCCGGCACGGCGAAGCTGGTGTAGTCGCGGCCCGCCTGGCCCCAGGTGGCGCCGGCCACCACGGCCAGGCGGTCGGTCACGAACAGCCGGCCCTCGCCGAAGACATCGACCGCGTCGGCGTTCTGCAGGGTGCGCGAGGTCGGCGCGCCGCGCGCGCCGCGGACGTTGACGTAGAAGTTGGAGTCCATGTCGCCGGTCCGGTACCAGGCGCCGAAGAAGGCGTCGGCCTTCTTGCCGCCCAGCTCGCCGTCCCAGTCGAACCGGCCGAAGGCGCCGTAGTTGCGGCTCTGCTGGTCGATGACCTGGAAGATCGGATGGTCCAGGTCCTTCCACACCGCATAGAGCGCGCCCTGGAAGACGAGGCCGTCGGTCAGTCGCCAGGTGGTGCGCAGCGAGCCGCGCACGCCGCGCTGGTTGCGGCCCTGGTCGCCGTTGGCGTTGGCGACGGCGGTCTGGTGGGGATCGGCCTGGAACTGGGCCAGGGTCAGGGCGCCGGGGATCTCCTGGTTGATGTTGGAGCCGTTGACGATGAAGCGGACCTCGCGGTCCTGGCCGAACGACCGGCCGACGTTCAGGGACCCGAACTGGATGTTCTGCTGGCTCTGCGAGCGCCAGCCCTGGCCGGTCTGGTTGGTGGCGGCGGCGTAGACGTCCCAGTCGCCGCTTTGGCGGGCGACGGCGACGCGCTCGCGCAGCAGGCCGAACGAGCCGCCGTCGACGCGGACCTGGTTCTCGAAGCCGGCGTCCTTGCCGGTGGGCGTGACCATGTTGATCGCCCCGCCCAGCAGGGCGCCGCCGAAGCGCAGGGCGTTGCCGCCGCGATAGACCTCGACATAGCGGGTGTTCAGCGGGTCGGCGATCTGGCTGTCGCCGTAGCCGTCGGCCTCGTTCAGCGGCACGCCGTCCTGGGCCAGCAAGAGGCCGCGATTGTGGTTGGCGTTGCCGATGCCCGAGCCGCGGATCGAGATGCGCACGTCGCCGCCCCACTTGCGCTGGGCGTAGACGCCGGGGGCGTCGCGCAGCATGTCGTCCAGGGCCAGGGCCTGGCGGTCGATGAAGGCCTCCTGCGAGATCACCGACACCCCGCCGGGGGTCTCCGACAGGCGCCGGCGGGCGGCGGCCACGACGGGCGGGTCCTCGGGATTGGCGCGGGCGGTGACGATCACCGAGTCGACGGCGGTGCGCTGGTCGACGCCGCTTTCGGCGGCGTGCGCCGACAGGGGAAGGCAGAGGGCGGCGCCGGCCAGGAGGGCCAGGCGGAAGGAGGGCGGCATGGGGGTGTCCCGAGGTCTGAAGGCGTGACGACGCGCGTCGTCGGCGTTCGGCCGTGGACGCGCGCAACGAGGGTCAGGCGATCAGGCGGTGGGCGGACCTTGTCCCGGCGGGCGCGGGGGCGCGCGGGCCAGGGCGACGCCGGTCAGGGCGGCGACGGGGGCGGGCGCGACGTGGACGCCGTAGAGCACCGGCGCGACGGCGACGTCGGGCGGGGTGGTCGTGGCCAGGGCCACGGCCAGGCACTGGGCGCAGGGCAGGCCGGCGAACCCCCCTTTTGAATCTGGGGCGGGGGCCTTCTTGCCGATCACGTCGCCCGCGACCTGCTCGACCTTGGCGCCGTCGGCGGTGCAGATCATCACCGACTGGCCGGCCGCGTCGTGGGCCATGGCGGCCGCGGGCATCAGGGCCTGGACGAGCAGGGCCAGCATCGCCAGCAGGGCGATGGGCCAGGTCGTCCGGGACTTGTCCCAGGATTGGGCTCGGCGGGGGCTCATGGTGAGATCGCCAGTAGGGGCTGGCGCGGCTTTGGTCAATGCGACGCGATCCCCTAAGGGGGGCGGGGACATGCCCTCGGGCGTGTCCCCAAGTCCGGGCGCTGGGTGGGGACACGCCCAGGGGCATGTCCCCGGGCCTCAGTGCACCGAAGCCGGGGGCGGGGCCTTCCTCGGGGCCAACGCAAGCATCCCCCGGGCGATCTCCTGCTCGCCGATCAGGGCGTGGGTGGCGCCCATCTGGGTCAGCAGGTCGACGTCGTTGTCGGTATAGGCGCGGGCGATGATCTTGACCGCCGGGCTGGCGGCGCGGGCCTGTTCGATGATCCGGGCGGCCTCGAACGGGCTGGGCACGGCGACGAACAGGTGGGTGGCCTCGGCCAGGCCGGCCTGCAGCAGCACCTCGGGGCGCACGGCGTTGCCCTGGATGACCTCGAAGCCGGCCTCGCGCAACTCGTCGGCCCGCTCGCCCTCGTCCTCGATCACCACCAGCGGCATGCGGCCCTTCAGCCCCTCGGCCACGGCCTTGCCGACCCGGCCGTAGCCGACCAGCACCCCGTGCGGCTGGGCCGCGACGGCGGGGGCGACCACTCCGGCCCGCTTCTCCAGCTTGACCAGCACCTTGTCGAGGATGGCGAACAGCAGCGGGTTCAGCAGGATCGACAGGATGGCGCCGGCCAGGATCAGGTCCTGGCCCTCCTTGGGCAGCAGCTTCAGCGACACGCCCAGGCCGGCCAGGATGAACGAGAACTCGCCGATCTGGGCCAGGCTGGCCGAGATGGTCAGGGCCACGCTGGTGGGGCGCTTGAAGAAGACGACGATCAGATAGGCCGCCACCGACTTGCCGACCACGATGATGGCCAGGGTCGCCAGCACGGCCAGGGGCTCGCGCAGCACCACCGACCAGTTGAACAGCATGCCGATCGACACGAAGAACAGCACCGCGAAGGCGTCGCGCAGGGGCAGGGTCTCGTTGGCGGCCTGCTGGGAGAGCTCGCTCTCGGCCATGATCATGCCGGCGAAGAAGGCCCCCAGGGCGAACGACACGCCGAACAGGGCCGCCGAGCCGAAGGCCACGCCCAGGGCGATGGCCAGCACCGCCAGGCGGAACAGCTCGCGCGAGCCGGTGTGGGCGATGCGGTGCAGGATCCACGGGATCACCCGCCGGCCGACGATCAGCATGAAGGCGACGAAGGCGGCGACCTTGCCCAGGGTCATGGCGAAGGCGCCCAGCACGCCGCCGGGGCCGGGGGGCGGGGCCTCGCCGCCCAGGATCCCCGAGAGGGCCGGCAGCAGCACCAGGGCCAGCACCATGGCCAGGTCCTCGACGATCAGCCAGCCGACGGCGATGCGGCCGCGGTCGGTCTCGATCAGCCGCCGCTCCTGCAGGGCGCGCAGCAGCACCACGGTCGAGGCCACCGACAGGGCCAGGCCGAAGACGATGCCCGCCCCCAGGGTCCAGCCCAGCAGGTGGGCCAGGCCGACGCCCATCAGGGTGGCCGCCAGGATCTGCACGACCGCGCCGGGGATGGCGATCTTGCGCACCGCCAAGAGGTCTTTGACCGAGAAGTGCAGTCCCACGCCGAACATCAGCAGGATCACCCCGATCTCGGCCAGCTGCGGCGCCAGCTCGGTGTCGGCCACGTAGCCGGGGGTGAACGGTCCGACGACGACGCCCGCCACCAGGTAGCCGACCAGCACGGGCAGCTTGAAGCGGTTGGCGATGGCGCCGAACACGAAGGCGAGGCCGAGGCCCGCGCAGATGGTGGCGATCAGGGACGTGTGATGCAAAGGCGCTCCTTGACGGTCAACATTTTCGGGCGTACTCAACCAATATGGGTGACTAAGCCCGGGAGCGCCAGATGCCCCACGCAAAAATTCTCCTGCCGGCCCAATGCCGCGGCGCGCGCGGCCTGCTGGGCTGGTCGCAGGGCGACCTGGCCGACCGGGCCGGCGTCTCGCGCAGCACGGTCAAGGACTTCGAGACCGAGCGCCACGCCCTGCACCATAGCACCGAACGCCTGCTGATCGACGCGCTGGAAACCGGCGGCGTCGCGCTGATCCCGCCGGATGACGCCGGCGCGGGCGTCAGACTGAAACTCGCCAGCTAGGAACCGACCAAGAGGGGGCCCCACCACGTGAACCACGCGATGTCGCCGGCGGACTACAAGGACCTGGTGCTGTTCCTGGCCACGGCGGGCATCGTCGCGCCGCTGTTCAAGCGGCTGAAGCTGAACCCCATCCTGGGCTTCCTGATCGCCGGGGTCATCCTGGGGCCGTTCGGCCTGGGGGCCCTGAGCCACAGCTTCCCGTGGCTGGACTACGTCACCGTCGACAACCCGCAGGAGATCGGCCAGCTGGCCGAGTTCGGGGTGGTGTTCCTGCTGTTCATGATCGGGCTGGAGCTGTCGTGGGAGCGGCTGCGGCTGATGCGCAAGCTGGTCTTCGGCCTGGGCGCCCTGCAGATGATCGGCTGCTCCCTGGCCCTGGGCGGCATCGCCATGGCCCTGGGCCAGCAGCCGGTGGCCGCCCTCGCCATCGGGGCGGCCCTGACCCTGTCGTCCACCGCCATCGCCGTGCCGGTGCTGGTCGAGCGCAAGCGCCTGCATTCCGAGGGCGGACGGGCGACCTTCTCGGTGCTGCTGTTCCAGGACCTGGCGGTGGCCCCGATCCTGATCACCCTGGCCGTGCTGGGCCGGGGCGACGGCGCGCTGAGCCTGGGCGACCTGCTGGCCCTGGGCCCGGCGGCGATCGGCCTGGGGGTGATCGTGCTGTTCGGCCGCCTGGCCCTGCGGCCGATGATGCGCTCGGTCGCCAAGGCCAAGAGCGAAGAGATGTTCATGGCCGCCTGCCTGCTGGTGATCATCGGGGCGGGGCTGGTGGCGTCGCTGTCGGGCCTGTCGATGGCCCTGGGCGCCTTCGTGGCCGGCATCCTGCTGGCCGAGACCGAGTACCGCCACGAGGTCGAGGTCAAGATCGAGCCGTTCAAGGGCCTGCTGCTCAGCCTGTTCTTCGTGTCGCTGGGCATCCGCCTGGACCTGTCGCTGCTGGTCGCCTCGCCGGTCTTCGTGCTGGCCGTCGCCGCCGGGCTGATCGGGGTCAAGGGCGTGATGGTCATGGGGCTGGGCCGGCTGATGGGCCTGTCCAGCCGCGCGGCGATCGAGGCGGCCCTGACCCTGGCGGCCGGCGGCGAGTTCGCCTTCGTGATCCTGGACAACGCCATGGGCGCCAGCGTGGTCTCCGACCAGGTCGGCCAGGCCGTGCTGGTGGCCGCCACCCTGACCATGTTCCTGATCCCGCTGCTGGCGGGGATCGGCGGCCGCCTGGCCAAACGCGCGGCGGCCCCCGTCAGCGAGGCGCCCGAGGTCCCCGAGCACCAGGGCGAGGAGCCCGAGGGACGGGTCCTGGTGGTGGGCTACGGCCGCGTCGGCCGCCTGGTCGGCGACATGCTGGACCGCCACGACCTGCCCTGGATCGCCATCGACCGCGATCCCGGCTTCGTCCAGCAGGGCCGCCGCAACGGCCACCGCGTCTATTTCGGCGACGCCTCGCGGGTCGAGCTGCTGGAGCGCTGCGGCCTGGACTACGCTCGGGCCGTGGTGGTGACCATGGATTCGCCGGAAGCGGCCGAGGCGGTGGTGGCCGCCGCGCGCGGCCATCGCCCCGACCTGACCATCGTCGCCCGGGCCCGCGACGCCCGCCACGCCGCCCGCCTCTACGAGCTGGGCGCCACCGACGCCGTGCCCGAGACCATCGAGGCCTCGCTCCAGCTGTCCGAAGCCGTGCTGGTCGACATCGGCGTGCCCATGGGCCTGGTCATCGCCTCGATCCACGAGCGCCGCGACGAATACCGCAAGGTGCTGAACCGCCCGGACGCCCTGGGCGGCCGCCGCAAGCGGCTGCGCGACGCGGGGCGGAGCTAGCTAGAGCGGCTTGGCGCAGGCCGGCCGGGCCGCGGCCTCGTCCAGCTGGGTCAGCAGCGGGCCCGACATCGGATAATGGGTCGGCTCCGGGCTGAAGGTGACGCGGGCCTCGCGGAAGGCGGCGCAGGCCTCGGCTCCACGGCCCAGGGCGTCGAGGGCCAGGCCCTTCTCCAGCAAGCCCTCGGCGACGAAGATCTGACCGACGCCGGGCATGAGGTCGGGCGTGGGTGCGCGCAGCAGGGGCAGCGCGCCTTCGAGGGTCGCCATGGCCTCGGCCGGTCGGCCCGCCAGCCGTTGGGCCTCGGCCACCCGGACCAGGTCGCGGCCTCCATAGGGGCGGCCCTCCGCCCGGGCGGCCTGGGCCCGGAAGTCGGCGACGAAGCGCAGGAAGGGCAGGGCCGCGTCCGGCGCGCCGACCTTGACCAGATTCGCGCCGATCTGGCGGAAGGCGTCGGCCGTGGAGCCCGCCGTCGGATCGCCGGCCCAGCGACCCGTCGCGATCTGCCCGTCCAGGCCGCTGCCCGGCGGGGCGAAGACCTCGCCGTCGATCAGGGCGGAAGCCTTGGTCGCGGCGTCCGTCGTTCCGGCCCGATCGCCCGCGTCCGCGAGGGCGCGCGCCCGCGAGACGTAGAGGGTCATCAACGCCGCGCTCAAGGACTGTTCGTCGAAGCGGTCGAGCGGACGGGCGCGCAGCGCCTCGACGATCACGGCCGCGCGGCCGTAGGCGTCCGCGGCGGCGCGGGCCTGCCCCAGGCGTTCCAGCGGATAGCCCTGCTGGCTGATGATCCGCGCCAGGCCCATCTGGCTTTCCCGACTGGGATCGGCGGCCGCCACCGCGCGCCAGTACGCCTCGCCCTTGGCCAGCAACGGCAGGGTCGCCCGCTGATCGGCGTCGCCTCCGAGCTCGCGGCCGAGGTCATCGTAGAGCTCGGCCAGGATGCGCTGGTCCGCGAACCCGGGCCGGGCGTCCGGACGGACCAGGGCCAGGGCCCCGGCCTCGTCGCCACGACGAAGGCGCAGGCGCGCCAGGGTCTTGCGCGACCCTTTGGACGGCACGGTCGCCAACGCTTCGCGCGCGATCGCCTCGGCGGCGTCGAGGTCGCCGGTCGCCGCCAGGAAATGCTGTAGGAACATCAAGGCGCGGGGCCTCTCGGCCGCGTCGCCACATCGGCGGGCCACTTCGTTGGAGACGGCGGCGGGGCTGAACGGGATCGGATTGTAGCCGTCCAGGAAGAGCGCCCAGGCACGGTAGGCCGCGACGCCGGACCGCTCGCCCAGCGACCCGTCCAACCGCGCGGCATAGCCGGCGCAGCGGGCGGCCTCGCCGTCGTCCCGGGCCGACGCGGGGCCGACGAAGGCGAGACTGGCCAGGGCGGCGGCGAAGATCGGGAAGGCGCGCATAAGGTCAAGCTAGACCAAGCGCCACCCTCGGTCGAGCGTTGGGCAGGACGCCGTGGGCCTGGGCCAGGCTGATCAGTCGCGCGCTCAGGCCGTCGATCTGGGCGGGCGAATGGCCGGCCGAGATCGCGCAGCGCAGCAAGCTCTCGCCCGACGGCGTGGCGGGCGGCAGGCCGATGTTCACGTAGTAGCCGGCGTCGAGCAGGGCGCGCCACATCGACAGGGTCGCGGCCTCGGACTCCAGGCGCACGGCGACGATGGGGCTGGGCGCGGCGCCCAGCTGGAAGCCGGCGGCGCTCAGCGCGTCGTGGAAGCGGTGGATGTTGCTCCAGAGCTTCTCGCGCAGCTCCGGCCGCGCCTGGACCGCCGCCAGGGCGGCGCGGGTCGAGGCGACCGTGGCCGGCGGCAGCGAGGCGGTGAACATATAGGGCCGGCAGGCCAGCCGCAGGATCTCGAACTGCTCGTGGTTGGAAACGCAGTAGCCGCCGACGGCGCCCAGGCTCTTGGAGAAGGTGCCGACGACGAAGTCGACCTGGTCCAGCACGCCCTCCCGTTCGGCCAGGCCGCAGCCGCGCGCGCCCAGCACGCCCATCGAATGGGCCTCGTCCACCAAGAGGTAGGCGCCGTGCTTGCGGCAGACCTCGACGATCGCCTTCAGGGGCGCGATGTCGCCCAGCATCGAATAGATGCCCTCGACCACCACCAGCTTGAAGCCCGGCTCGCCGGCCAGGCGGCGCAGGCGGGCGTCCAGGCTGTCGGGATCGTTGTGCTTGAAGCGGATGGCGCCGGCCTGGGTCTGCTTGCAGGCGTCGTAGATCGAGGCGTGGCTGTCGGCGTCCAGCAGCAGGAAGTCGCCCGCGCCGACCAGGGTCGAGATGACCCCCAGGTTGGCCTGGTAGCCGGTCGAGAAGATCATGGCGTGGCGCATGCCGTGGAAGGCGGCCAGCTCGCGCTCCAGGGCGACGTGGTCCGAGAACGAGCCGTTGGCGATCCGCGAGCCGCAGGTGCCGGTGCCCTCGCGCCGCACCGCCGCGACCGCGGCCTCGATGCAGGCCTCGTCGAAGGCCAGGCCCAGATAGTTGTGCGTGCCGGCCGTGACCACCCGGCGGCCGTCGATGATCGCCTCGCTGGCCGACAGCAGCCGCTCCATCACCACGCCCGTGGGCATGCGGCCGGCGGCGCGCGCGGCCTGGTAGCGGGCGGCCAGGCCGGCGTGGGTGTCGAAGATGCCCAAGGACGTGCTTCCCGAAATCGGGGTCCCAGGGACCGCCGTATGGTTCCGTTTGTTGAAAATTGGAATACAATCCAAAAATGGCCACGGCAATGAAAATGGAACCCAATCCACATTTGGGCCCCAATCCACATCTGGGCCTCGCCCTGCGCGCGCGGGGCAAGGCGCGCCGCTGCGCCAAGATCATCGCCGCCGCCTGCGACCTGTGGCGCGAGCACGGGATCGACAAGGTTCCGCTGAGCCAGATCGCCGCCGCGGCCGAGGTCTCGCCCCAGACCATCTACAACCTGATCGGCGGGCTGGACGCGATCGCCCTGGCCGTCATGAACGTGGCGCTGGACAAGGTGGAGGCGGCGCTGTCGGGCACGGTCGCCACCGGCGTCGACCTGGCGCTGGAGGCCGGGCGGGTCTCGGCGCGGATGTATGTCGACGACGCCCGGCTCTACCGCCAGGTCCTGGTCCGCATCCCCCGCGTGCTGTTCGAGGGCACGCATCTGGGGCGCGACGCGGCCGAGATCGCCGTCCTGGCCATGGTCCAGGCCCAGGCCGCCGGCCAGGTGTCGGGCGCCGTCGATCCGGACCGGCTGGGGCGGGCGATCTACTCCAACTATCTGGGCGCGATCTACGACTGGGCTTGCGGCGACGCCAGCGACGCGGCCTTCCTGGCGACCAGCGAGATCGGCGTCCTGGCCCCGGTGGCGGCCTGCGCCACGGACGCGGCCCGGCCGGCCCTGACCGCGCGGCTTTTCGAGCGTCTGGGGGAACGGTTGTGAGGCGTCCCGCTTTCATATATAACTGACGGGTCAGTTATATATCGAGACCGCCCATGCAGCCCGGCCAACCCAAGTGGCGACGACGCAGCGAGGCCCGGCCCGGCGAGATCATCGCCGCGGCCCTGGCCGTGTTCGCCGAGAAGGGCTTCGCCGCCGCGCGGCTGGACGACATCGCCGCCCGGGCGGGCGTCTCCAAGGGCGCGCTCTATCTCTATTTCGAGACCAAGCAGGACCTGTTCCGGGCGGTGGTGCGCGAGACGATCGCCCCGAACCTGGAGGCCGTGGCCGGTTTCGTCGGCCAGAGCCAGATGCCGTTCGACCACCTGATCCGCCTGGTCTTCGCCCGTGTCGCCGAGGTGCTGACCGAGGGACGGCTGGGCGCGGTGGCCAAGATGGTGATCGGCGAGTCGCGGAACTTCCCGGAGCTGGCCAAGGTCTGGCACGAGGACGTGGTGTCGGTGATGCTGGGCGCCGTCGGCGGGGCCGTGGCCGCCGCTCAGGAACGGGGCGAGGTCAAGCCCGGCGATCCCCAGCTCTACGTCTTCAGCCTGGCCGGGCCGCTGCTGCTGGGCGTGCTGTGGCGCGAGGTGTTCGAGCCGGTCGGGGTCAAGCCGATCGACCTGAAGGCCCTGCTGGCCCAGCACGCCGACACCGTGCTGAAGGGCATGCTGGTCGAAACGGGGGAGGGGCGCGCATGAAGCCTCAGGTTCGCGTCGTCCTGGCCGTCGTCGCGGTCGGGCTGGTCGGGTTCGTCGCCTGGCGGCTGTGGGGACCGGGCACGGCCCACCCCCGGCGGCTGTCGGGCTATGTCGAGGGCGAGACGCTTTATGTCGGGGCCTCGGCGGCCGGGCCGGTCAGCACCGTGTCGGTCCAGCGCGGCCAGCGGGTGGCCGCCGGCCAGCCGCTGTTCGCCCTGGACGCCGCCCAGCTGGTCGCCGCCCGCGACCAGGCCGCCTCGCAGGCCGCCGCCGCGCAGAGCCAGGCCCTGGACGCCGAGAAGGGCCAGCGCCCCGCCGAGCTGGCGGTCTACGACGCCCAGCGCGCCGCCGCCGCCGCCCAGTTGGCCCAGGCCCAGGCCGACTACGACCGCGTGGCGCCGCTCGCGGCCAAGGGCTTCTACGCCCAGGCCCGTCTCGACCAGGCCAGGGCGACGCTCCGCACCGCCCAGGCCAATGTCCGCACGGTGGAGCGCCAGCGCGAGGTCGGGACCCTGGGCGCGCGGCCCGACGCCGTCCGCGCCGCCCGCAGCCAGGCCGCCGCGGCCCGCGACCAGCTGGTCCTGGCCCAGGACCGCCTCGACCAGATCAGCCCCCGCGCCCCGACCGCGGCCCGGGTGCAGGACGTCTTCTACCAGCCCGGCGAATGGGTGGCGGCCAATCAGCCGGTGGTGGCCCTGCTGGCCGACGACCGGGTGCGGCTGCGGTTCTACGTGCCCCAGGCCGAGGTCGCGCTCTACCGGCCCGGGACCCGGATCGCCTTCGAATGCGACGGCTGCAAGAGCGGGCTCCAGGCCCGGATCAATTTCGTCAGCCCCCGGGCCGAATTCACCCCGCCGGTGATCTACAGCCGCGACGCCCGCGACCGGCTGGTGTTCCTGGTCGAGGCCCTGCCGGATCGACCGACCGACCTGCCGCCCGGCCTGCCGGTCGACGTCGTGCCGCTCAAGGGCGCGGGCAAGTGAGCGCCGCCGCCAAGCCTGTCGTGGATGCGGCCGGCGACCTGGCCGTCGACGTGCGCGGGCTGGACAAGTCGTACGGCGACAAGCACGTGGTCCAGGACCTGACCATCCAGGTCGGGGCGGGCAAGATCACCGGCTTCCTGGGCCCCAACGGCTCGGGCAAGACCACCACCCTGCGCATGCTGTGCGGCCTGCTGACCCCCGACGCGGGCGAGGGCACGGTGCTGGGCTTGGACTTCCGTCGCCACGCCGACGAGATCAAGCGCCAGACCGGCTACATGACCCAGAAGTTCTCGCTCTACGAGGACCTGTCGATCCGCGAGAACCTAGACTTCACCGCCCGCATCTACGGCCTGGACCGGCGGCGGGCGCGGGTGGACGCGGCGCTGGAGCGGCTGGGCCTGGCCAACCGCCAGAAGCAGCTGGCCGGCAGCCTCTCCGGCGGCTGGAAGCAGCGCCTGGCCCTGGCCGCCTGCGTGCTGCACGAGCCGCGCCTGCTGCTGCTGGACGAACCCACGGCCGGCGTCGACCCCCAGGCGCGGCGCGAGTTCTGGGACGAGATCCACGCCCTGTCGGCCGAGGGCCTGACCGTCATGGTCTCGACCCACTACATGGACGAGGCCGAGCGCTGCCACGACATCGCCTACATCGCCTACGGCAAGCTGATGGCGCGCGGGACCCTCGATGAGGTGATCGGCCAGTCGGGCCTGGTCACCTTCCGCGCCGAGGGGGCGGGCGCCGACCGCCTGGGCCGCGAGCTGTCCAAGGCGCCGGGCGTGGCCATGGCCGCGCCGTTCGGGGCCGCCCTGCACGTCAGCGGGCGGGACCGCGCGGCGCTGGAGGCCGCCATCGCCCCCTACCGCAAGCCGCCGTTCACCTGGAGCGAGGTCTCGCCCACCCTGGAGGACGTGTTCATCCAGCTGATGGCCGCCTCGCGGGACAACTTTCAATGAGCGCCCGGTCGTCCGATCCGGGGGCTCCAGGCCGGGGTCTGTCCGCCAGCCGCATCCTGGCGGTGCTGACCAAGGAGTTCATCCAGCTCACCCGCGACCGGCTGACCTATGCGATGATCCTGGTCATGCCGATCGTCCAGCTGCTGCTGTTCGGCTACGCCATCAACAGCGACCCGCGCGACCTGCCCACGGCCGTGCTGGTGCAGGACCACGGGCCGATGGCGCGCTCGGCCCTCTCGGCCCTGGCGCACAACGGCTATTTCAAGATCGTCCACGAGGCCGCCTCGCCCGAGGAGCTGGACCGGGCCATCGCCCGGGGCGAGGTGCAGTTCGCCCTGACCATCCCCGCGGACTTCACCCGCCGCGTGGTGCGCGGCGACGACGCCCAGATCCTGGTCGAGGCCGACGCCTCCGATCCCGGGGCCACCGGCGGGGCGATCGCCGCCCTGGCCAACCTTCCGCGTACGGCGCTTTCCCGCGACCTGGTCGGCGCCGCCGCCAAGACGGGGGAGGACCCGTTCGAGGTGGTGATCCACCGGCGCTACAATCCCGAGGCCATCACCGCCTACAACATCGTGCCCGGCCTGCTGGGCGTGGTGCTGTCGATGACCCTGGTGATGATGACCTCGCTGGGCATGACCCGCGAATACGAGCGCGGCACCATGGAGAGCCTGCTGGCCACCCCGGCCCGGCCGATCGAGGTGATGATCGGCAAGCTGTCGCCCTATGTCGTGGTCGGGCTGATCCAGACGGTGGTGATCCTGGTGCTGGCGCGGGTGCTGTTCTCGGTGCCCATGAGCGGCGGCTGGGACGCCCTGGCCCTGGGCGTGGTGCTGTTCATCCTGGGCTCGCTGTCGCTGGGCTTCCTGATCTCGACCGTGGCCCGCAACCAGCTGCAGGCCGTGCAGATGTCGTTCTTCTACATCCTGCCGTCGATCCTGCTATCGGGCTTCATGTTCCCGTTCCGGGGCATGCCGGGCTGGGCCCAGGTGCTGGGGACCGTGATTCCCGTGACCCATTTCCTGCGGGTGGTGCGCGGCTCATTACTTAAAGGACTGGATGTTCACGACCTGTGGACTAGTCTTGTCGCCTTGGCGGTATTTGTCGTGGCGATCGCCGCGGCGGCCATGTCGCGTTATCGGCGCACCCTCGACTGAGGTACCCGGCGCCCGTGTGCGGGAACTGTGGAGTTCGTGCACGGCTGCGACGATTTTACGCGGCCGCGAGGTCCAAAACGTGCTCAAGGCCTTGCGCTGCGCGGATTCACGTGCGAACCGATATTATGCTGGCGCTTTTTCCGAGACAGTCAGCGGATACGCTCGGAAGTTGATTTCGTGGGGGCGGCACGTTTTCGCGGCGTCATCTCTAAAGGGCGCTCGAAAGCGGACGGGTGTTGCTCTGCTGACACTTTCGCGGATCGTGCGCCTTGGTATAACAATGCTCGGTCGGTCTCGGCCGTTGCAGGGCAATAGAGGGCTCTTGATATGAAACTCCAACTCCTGGCGGGAGTGGCTCTGGCCGCGGTGTTCGCCGCTGGCGCCGCTTCGGCCCAAGAGACCGGCTGGTACGGCGCGGTCGACCTCGGCTACCACTGGCCCGAGGGCATCTCCACCGAATCGGACCTGAACCTGCGGGACGGCGCCCACGCGCACTGGACCTGGTCGACGGACGACGACTGGGCCGGCTTCGTCCGCCTGGGCTACCAGTTCAACCCGAACTGGCGCGCTGAACTGGAAGGCGGCTATCGCCCCGGCGATCTGACCTCGGTTCGCGGCAACCCGGTCCGTCAACAGCCGATCGGCCTCTGCACCCCCGGCGTGACCCGCTCGGCCGCTTCGCCGACCTGCGGCAGCCCCTCGGGCTCGATCGACTCGTGGTCGCTGATGGTCAACGTCCTGTACGATTTCGCGCCGGACTCGTGGATCAACCCGTACATCGGCGCCGGTCTCGGCATCAACCGCCTGGACGTCAGCGCCCTGGGTCAGTTCAGCGGCGTGGGCCCGATCACCGCCTCGAACCCGGCCATCCAGAACCTGACCGTCGATGACGACGACATCGCCATCGCCTGGCAAGCCATCGCCGGCGCCTCGATCAAGGCGACCGACAAGCTGAAGGTCGACGTGACCTACCGCTGGTTCGCCACGGAAGAGCACGGCTGGCAGTCGGTCGGCAGCAGCGCGATCCAACCCGGCGCCTTCGCCGGCGAGTACAAGGACCAATCGCTGACCGTGGGTCTGCGCTACTCCTTCGCTTCGCCGCCGCCGCCGCCGCCTCCCCCGCCGCCGCCGCCGCCTCCCCCGCCGCCGCCGCCTCCGCCCCCGCCGCCTCCCCCGCCGCCTCCGCCGGCGTATGAGGCTCGCGAGTTCATCGTCTACTTCCCGTTCGATCAGTACGTGCTGACGCCGGAAGCCCAGTCGGTGGTTTCGGAAGCCGCGAAGTACGCGACGGACGGTCATGCGACCAAGCTGGTGGTCGTCGGTCACACCGACACCTCGGGCTCGCCGAAGTACAACGCCAAGCTCTCGGAGCGTCGTGCGAAGGCCGTGGCTGACGCCCTGGTCGGCGCCGGTGTCGCCGCCGACACCCTGGCCGTTGACTGGAAGGGTGAAAGCGCCCCGGCCGTCGCCACCGGCGACGGTGTGAAGGAACCGCTGAACCGCCGTTCCACGATCTCGATCAACTTCTAAGATCGCGATCCGGTACTGAAGTTGAGGGCTCGGCCGAAAGGCCGGGCCCTTTTCTTTTGCGTCCTCACCCGCGCAGCGGGGGAGGCGGCGCGCCGCGGATACGCGGCGTGACGGAGGGGGCGGCGCCGTGCGCCGGGCCCAGGTCCCGCCTCAGAGGCTGGTGTAGTCGGCGTGGACGTCGACCTCGGTCACGTGCCGCTGCTCGTCGTACAGGATGCGGATCGAGGCCGACTTCTCGACCAGCGACAGGATCGATCCGCCCCGGATGTTCCGGACGATGGCGTAGACGGTCCGCGTCCCGGGGGTGTCGCTGTGCTCGACATGATTGGCCCGCAGATAGGCCAGGGCCGGATCGACGTCGCCGCCGACCGGCGCGACCTTGCGGATCGCCGCGTCGACCTGGGCCAGGGTGCTGTGGCGACCGATGTCGCGGGCCTTGGCGGCGGCGGTGACGACCGGGGCGGCCAGCAGGGCCGCCAGCAACAGGGCGGGCAGGGCGCGGCGCATGGTGATGGTCCCCTCGGTTCAAGCCTGGCCATTTGGCGACTGGGGCGGCGCGAACGCAAGGCGGATCGGTCCCCTTTCGGCCCCCAGCTTTTTTCCCGCGCGCCCCTTTCCTCGAATCTGGAATCGAGACGCCCCGGCCCTCCGGTGGCGGAGCGTTTGGGCGAACGCCGTGACGCAAAAATCGGGCCAAACTTTCTTTGCGATGCAACCCCTTGATAGACCCCAGGAACCTTGGGGCGTTAGTGAGTTGTTAACGAAAAACTCGCCTGAAGAGCGTTACTTCCCGTTGACGAAGATGAGGTCTCTGTGGCCCCATATATGGGTTCAGGGGGCTCAAGGCCCACAATATGTAGCGAGTTCCAGTGAAGCTGACGCTTCCGGAAAACGCACGTCATTCAACGGGTTTTGCTCATGTCGGCTAGTGAAGCGACCAAGATTTCGTCCGCAGCGCGCCCGGCCTCGGAGATGCGCGAACGCCCCAAGCTGGCGCTGGTGCGCAAGGTCGAGGTCGACCGCTCGCGCGACGCCCTGCTGACCGACTTCGGCAAGACCACGCTGGAGGACCGCTACCTGCTGCCGGGCGAGTCGTACCAGGACATGTTCGCGCGCGTCTCGACGGCCTTCGCCGATGACGCCGATCACGCCCAGCGCGTCTACGACTACATGAGCAGGCTGTGGTTCATGCCGGCCACGCCCGTGCTGTCGAACGGCGGCGCCGAGCGCGGCCTGCCGATCAGCTGCTTCCTGAACGCGGTCAACGACAGCCTGGACGGCATCCTGGGCGTCTGGAACGAGAACGTCTGGCTGGCGGCCAACGGCGGCGGCATCGGCACCTACTGGGGCGGCGTCCGGTCGATCGGCGAGAAGGTCAAGGGCCAGGGCCAGACCTCGGGCATCATCCCCTTCATCCGCGTGATGGACTCGCTGACCCTGGCCATCAGCCAAGGCAGCCTGCGTCGCGGCTCGGCCGCCGTCTATCTGGACATCCACCACCCGGAGATCGAGGAGTTCCTCGAGATCCGCAAGCCGTCGGGCGATTTCAACCGCAAGTCCCTGAACCTGCACCACGGCATCAACATCACCGACGAGTTCATGCATGCGGTGCGTGACGGCCACAAGTTCGGCCTGCGCTCGCCCAAGACCAACGAAGTCCTGCGCGAGGTCGACGCCCGCGCCCTGTGGCAGAAGGTCCTGGAGCTGCGCCTGCAGACCGGCGAGCCCTACCTGATCTTCTCCGACACCGTGAACCGCGCCATGCCCAAGCACCAGCAGGAGCTGGGCCTGAAGGTTCGCCAGTCGAACCTGTGCAGCGAGATCATGCTGCACACCGGCACCGACCACCTGGGCCAGGAGCGGACCGCCGTCTGCTGCCTGTCGTCGGTCAACGCCGAGACCTTCCTGGAGTGGCGCGACCACCCGACGTTCATCGAGGACGTCATGCGCTTCCTCGACAACGTCCTGCAGGACTTCATCGACCGCGCGCCCGACGCCGCCTCGACCGCCGCCTACGCCGCCATGCGCGAGCGTTCGGTGGGCCTGGGCCTGATGGGCTTCCACAGCTTCCTGCAAAGCCAGAACGTGCCGTTCGAAAGCGCCCTGGCCAAGAGCTGGAACATGCGGATGTTCAAGCACCTGCGCCGCGAGGCCGACAAGGCGTCGATCGCCATCGGCGAGGAGAAGGGTCCGTGCCCGGACGCCGCCGAGCGCGGCTCCAAGGAGCGCTTCTCGCACAAGCTGGCCATCGCCCCGACCGCCTCGATCTCGATCATCTGCGGCGGCACCTCGGCCGGCATCGAGCCGATCCCGGCCAACATCTACACCCACAAGACCCTGTCGGGCTCGTTCGCGGTGAAGAACCCCTATCTGGAGAAGCTCCTCGAGGAGAAGGGCCAGAACACCGACGCGGTGTGGGGCTCGATCCTGGAGAACGAGGGCTCGGTCCAGCACCTGGACTTCCTCAGCCAGGACGACAAGGACGTCTACAAGACCGCCTTCGAACTGGACCAGCGCTGGGTGGTCGAACTGGCCGCCGACCGTACGCCGGAGATCTGCCAGAGCCAGTCGGTCAACATCTTCCTGCCCGGCGACGTCGACAAGTGGGATCTGCACATGCTGCACTGGCAGGCCTGGGAGCGCGGCGTGAAGTCGCTGTACTACCTGCGCTCCAAGTCGGTTCAGCGGGCCGCCTACGCCGGTTCGGACGTGGCGCTGGCGGGTCCCGCCAACGGCTTCGACGCCCCGGCCAAGACCGACTACGAGGAATGCCTGGCCTGCCAATAGGCCGCCGACGGCAAACCTTAAGAATTCCTTGAAGAAACACGGCGTCGCGGCTTCCGCGGCGCCGTTTTTTCGTCGGGAACCATACCCCAGTGCGAAATGTTGATGACGTGGGGTTTTGTCCCATGGACGCCGGCCGAATTCGGGCTAGGCTCTTCGTGGGGAAAGGGTTCTGGGGACCGGAATGCGTGCTTGCACGGCATTTGTGGCGGGAGTGACCATCAGCTGCGTGGCGATCGCCGCGCAGGCTGAGACCGCGAAACCGTCCAAACCCGCCAAGTCGTCCGAGACCGCCCGCAAGACCCCGCCGAGCTTCATCGTCGACATGCGCGCCGCCGCGCCGGTCGATCTGGGCGTCCGCAGCGTCCGGCCCGCCGCCGTCGGCTTCGCCGAGGCGCCCGCCGCCCGGACCGAGCGCGCCACCGATCCGACCTTCGCCCTCTCGCCCGCCGGCGCCTACGGCGACGCGGCCCTGCTGGACGCCAACCGCTACTATGCGGGCCGCGGCGCGGTCAGTTACCGCTCCGACGCCGTCGTGGTCGGCGAGGGCGAGCACGCCGTCGACTCGGTGCGGGTTTCCGTGGCCAGCGTCGCCTCGGCCAGCCGGACCCGGCCCCTGTCGCTGGTCCGCCCCGACGAGGACAGTTTCGAGGACCGCGACGTCGACGTCACCGTCACCCGCGGCTGGCCGGCGGCGGTCTCGGTGGACGCCGGCAAGTACGCCCTGGACGTCACCCCGCACGCGGGCCTCGGCTTCGGCGGGGCCGGCGGCTCGGCCGAGGCGGGCGCCACGGTGCGGTTCGGCAAGAAGATGGGCGACAAGGTCGTCAATTCGCTGGGCGTCCAGGACGGCCGCGAGTTCGGCCAGCAGGGCCGCTGGTACCTGTTCGCCGCCGCCAGCGGCCAGGCCGTGGGCATGAACATGCTGCGCAGCGGCGACGGCGACTGGAGCGGAGCCGGTGTCAGCACCGACACCTCCAGCAAGCTGGTCGGCGACGGCCAGGCCGGCGTGGCCTGGCGCAAGGGCCCGATGCAGGCCTCGTTCGGCTATGTCCACCGCAAGATCAGGGCCAAGGACCAGATCATGGGCATGGCCACCCAGAAGGACGAAATGGTGGCCTTCTCGTTCAGTCTGAAGCCGCACTGGTAGGCCGTCGGCGGCGATTGGCGCGCTGGGCGCTTGAGTTTCGGGTCCAGATCATGCAGCTAGCGCCGATCCTTCCCGCCCCAAGTCCTTCACCGAGCCGTCAAGCGTCATGAGCGACAGCGAGCCCCCTCGCCCCCGCAAGATCCTGAGCCTGAAGAGCGGCGTCGCCGCTCCGGGCGGCCCGCCGCCGTTGGAGCGCATCCAGCGGCCGGACGCGAAGAAGCGCGTGGTGGTGATGGCGCCCGAGCCGCCGCCGGCCCCCGCGCCGCCGCCGACCGGCGACTTCAAGTGCAAGCCCTGCGGCACGCGCTTCGACCCGCCGGCCGAACTGGCCGACACGGACTCTGTGCGCTGCCCGTCGTGCAACGCCCGCCTGGGCCTGGCGTCCGACTTCCGCGCCACGCCGCCGAACGTCGACAAGCTGCGCGCCCGCTACCTCAAGAAATAGGCTCTTCCAGGTCGGGGCCCCTGTTCGCCACGGGATCCTCCGCCGGCGTCAGGTCGGCCGAAGGCACGAGGATGGGATCCTTGACCGTCCGGTCCCGCGCGGTCGGCTGCCGCTTGAACAGGCCCCGCCACAGCGGTTCGGACGCGGGGATGGCGCTGGACCACAGCCGGCCGCTGATCGCCAGGGCCTCGGCGTCGTCGAAGGTCTGGCGCATCTGGGCCGTCTCGAACTTCATCATGTTGAAGTTCTCGAAGCTGGTCGGGATCGAGGCCGACCAGAGCGGCAGGTTGTGGCGGGCGCAGAAGCCGGCCGCGACGCTCAGGGCCTGGCGGTACGAGAACCGCAGCATGGTCTCGAAACTGCGCCCCATGATCGAGGTCACGCCCGGCTGGGTGGTGCGGGGCGCGGGATCCAGCACGGTGTTGAAGATCACATAGACCCGCCCGCGCCGCAGGCGCTGGCCCAGCTCGCGCCAGCGCAGCAAGGCGTCGGGCATCAGGAACAGCGGCGCGGCGATGCCGCCGTCGGCGTGCATTTCCTGATAGCGGGCCATGCCGCCTTCGCCGTCCGGCGCCTCGACGTCGATCAGCTTGGGCGGGAACAGGCCGGGCAGGGTGGCCGAGGCCACCAGCACGTCGCGGAACAGCTTCACGGCCCCGTCGCCGCCCTGGGTGGCGATCGCCCCCATGTCCCAGATCGTGGCCTTCTGGCTGTCCAGGTTGGTGGTGGCGATCAGCAGGCGGCGGCCCTTGGCGTGCTCGCGGGCCACGGCCTCGATCATCTCCAGGTCGATGAACGGCGCGACCAGCCCGTCCAGGGAGTCGCCGCGGAACAGGCTGGGGCCCAGGGTCGGACCCAGGCGCTTGAGGCTCAGGAGCTCGGCCGCGTGGCCGCCGACATAGGCGTCGGTCAGGCGGTCGTCCCAGTCGGGGCCGAGGAAGGCCAGGGGGGCGATCAGGGCCCCGGTCGAGACGCCGGTGACGATGGCGAAGTGGGGACGGGTCCCGGCCTTGCTCAGGCCCACCAGGGCGCCGGCCCCGAACGCCCCGCCGGCCGCCCCGCCCGACAGGGCCAGGATGTTGAAATCGTCGCGGCCCAGCAGCGGCCGGGCCGGGGCCAGGCGGTCGGCGACGTTGCGCAGGGCCTCGTCGGCCTCGTCGACGCTGAGCCGCACGCCGGGGAAGCCGAGCGCCTCGACCTGGTTGTCCGGCTGGGTCAGGGGCGCCGGCAGGCGCTTGCCCCGCTGGCTGTTGGCGGCGCGATCCCGGAAGAAGTTCGAAACGGCGTTTTTGGGATCAGAGGGGGTGTTCAAGGCAGGCTCAGGGGTGTCCGCTCGAGGCCAGGACCACCCCGACCAGCACGGCGGCGTAGTGCAGGCCGGCGCCGCCGATCACGTGACCGTGCCAGATCGCCCGCCGGAACTTCAGCCGCTTCATCAGGTAGAACACCGTACCCGTCGAATAGATCACGCCGCCGATGGCCAAAAGCAGCAGGGCCACCCAGCCCATGCCGGCGATCATCGGCTTGATGGCCACCAGCACCAGCCAGCCCAGGGCCAGGTACAGGCCGACCCAGAAGCGCTTGTCCAGCCCCGGCAGGAACAGCTTGGCCAGCACGCCGACGCCGGCCACCGTCCAGACGGCGGCGGTCATGCCGATCGCCCACCAGCCGTGCAGGTTCTGGGTGGTGAAGGGCGTGTAGGAGGCGGCGATCATCACGAAGATGCCGGCGTGGTCGAAGCGGCGCAGCAGCGGCCGCCAGCGGGCCTTGGAGAAGTTGTAGGCGGTCGACAGCGACAGCATGGTGATCAGGCCCACCGTGTAGACGGCGATGGCCGCCACCTGGCTCAGCGAGCCCAGGCCGAAGGCCAGGCCCAGCAGGATGCCGCCGCCCAGCAGGGCGCAGGCCAGGCCGGCCAGGTGCACCACCAGGTCGGCGCACTTGGCGCCGGCCGTCGGATAGTGGGTCGCGGGCGCGACCGCCGGAACCTGGGCGACGTCCGTGACGGGAATGATGCTGGTCGTCTCGGTCATGGCCCCAACTCTACGCGCGATCGGTGACATATAAACGCCGATCATCGTGGCGAGGAAAGGGCCAGGCGCGTCCGGCCGCGATGATTCCGTCAGAGTTCGCATGCTAGGGTCGGGGCGAGCGGCCGGAGCGACCTGATGACCCGACGACCTTGGTTCGCGATCCGGGATCTGGGCGAGGGCTATTCGCTAAACCTGATCCACTGGAAAGGCGCGGCCGCCCTGCTGGCCAGCTTCGCGGTCTGCGTTGTCGGCCTGCTGGGGGCGTGGCTGTGGCTGGGCCCCACGCGGACCGCTCTGGGCCTGGCGGTGTCGGCGGCCAGCCTGGCCTGGCTCTATAGTGTGACCCAGCGCCGGACGATCGACGAGCGGCCCCGGGATCGCCCCTAGCCGATCAGGCCGTGCGCCCCGTCCCAGGCCAGCTTGGCCCCGACGGCGATCAGCAGGACGTAGATCACCCGGTAGAAGCCCTCGGCCGGCACGCGGCGCACCAGCCACACGCCCGCCCAGGTCGAGGCCAGGGCCAGGGGCAGCAGCACGGCCGCCGTGGTCAGCACCTGGGGCGTGAACTGACCCAGGGCGACATAGGCCGGCACCTTCATCCAGTTCACCACGGCGAAGAAGATGGCGCTGGTGCCGATGAACACGTCGCGCGGCAGGCGGCGGGGCAGGACATAGATCTGGAACGGCGGACCGCCGGCGTGGGCCACCTGGCTGGTGAAGCCGGCGATCGCCCCGCACAGGGCGCCCAGCCAGGGCCGCGCCGGCCCGGCCTCGATCACTTCCGCCGCCTTGACCGCGCGCTCGGCCCACAGGCGCTGCAGCGAGAAGGCGATGGAGATCACGCCGATCGACAGCTCGACCGCCGCCACCGACACTCGCGCCGCCAGCAGCCAGCCCAGGAAGATGCCCGCCGCCGCGGCGGGCAGCATCAGGATCAGCAGGCCCTTGTCCCAGGTCTTCCGGAAGCTCCAGACGCTGACCACGTCCTGGACCAGCAGGATCGGCAGGGTGATCGAGGCGGCCAGCACCGGCGAGACCACCAGGGCCATCAGCGGCACCGCCACCACCCCGATCCCGGCGAACCCGCCCTTGGCCAGGCCCAGCAGGATCACCGCGGGAATGGCGACGGCGTAGAACAGGGGATCGGTCAGCATGGGAGAGGTGTTAGCAGCTTGGCCGGGCGGGTCCAGATCGGAAGACGGCGCTGACGCTCAAGGTTGTTTCCATGCGGAAACAATCTGCAATCGAGCGATGCGCTCATCGCCCTAGCGTGCCGCCTTTCCCGCGTCGAAGCCGTGCAATGCGTCCGTTGCGTCCCGTTCCAGAACTCGCCCACATCGACGCCGCCCGGTTCGCCGACGAGGTCGTCGCGGCCCATCGCCCGGTGGTGCTGCGCGGCCTGGTCGCCGACTGGCCGGCGGTGCGGGCCGCCGCCACGGACATGGGCCTGGCCCGCTACCTGGCCGGCTTCGACCGAGGCGCGCGGGTGGCCGCCCTGATCGGTCAGCCGGAAATCCGGGGGCGGTTCTTCTATGACGACACGGCGCGCGGCCTGAACTTCGAAACCTGGCAGGGAACCCTGCGCGAGGTGCTGGCCGGCCTGCTCAACGTGGCCGGCGATCCGGCGCCGCCGTGCCTCTATGTCGGCTCCACCCCGATCCCGCCGCTGTTGCCCGGCTTCGAGCGCGAGAACGCCTTGGACCTGCTGGGTCCCGAGGTCACGCCGCGCCTGTGGCTGGGCAACGCCACCACGATCCAGACCCACCACGACTTTTCCGACAACCTCGCCTGCGTGGTGGGCGGGCGGCGGCGTTTCACCCTGTTCCCGCCCGACCAGGTGGCCAATCTCTATATCGGTCCGCTGGACTTCACCCCCGCCGGGCGGCCGATCAGCATGGTGTCGCTGGAAGAACCCGACCTTGAGCTATACCCACGCTTCGCCGAGGCGATGGACCACGCCCTGGTCGCCGAGCTGGGGCCGGGCGACGCGATCTACATCCCGACCATGTGGTGGCACCACGTCCAGGCGCTCGGGGCGCTGAACCTGCTGGTGAACTACTGGTGGAGCCAGGCGCCCGCCCTGGCCGGCTCGCCGTTCGACGCCTTCGTCCACGCCCTCAAGAATGTCCGACACCTGCCGATCCCGCAGCGCGAGGCGTGGCGGGCCCTGTTCGAGCACTATGTGTTCGAAGCCGACGGCGACCCGGCGGCCCATCTGCCGGTGGAGGCGCGCGGGGTGCTGGGCGAGCTGAGCGAGACCACGGCGCGCGAGGTGCGGGGGTTCTTGTTGAAGGGGCTGGGGGCGTAGCCTTCAGGCTGTCTCTCCCCCTTGTGGGGAGGGTGGCCCTGGCGGAGCCAGGGTCGGGTGGGGGACTGCTGAGTCTTGAAGTCAGCTTATGTCCAGCACCCTGCACCGATCCCCCACCCGTCGGCTTCGCCGACACCCTCCCCGCAAGGGGGAGGGACTGGCCTATGCTGTCACCCCGCCGCCCCGTTGCTCTCCCACCCGTCCACGAACGGAAACCGCGCCGCCCAGAACGCCGTCAGCCTCGGATCGGCGTCCACCCGCTTCACCACCTCGGCCATCCGCGGCGCCACCTCGTAGAACCGCTTGCGCCGCGCGCCCCACCGGCTGACCACGGCGACGTACAGGTCCAGCACCGTCAGCTCGTCCCCCAGCAGGTAGCGCCCGGGCGTGAGCTGGCTCTCCATCATCCCCCAGCACTCGGCGATCCGGTCGGCCGTCGCGGCCTTGATCCGCGCGCCGAGCTCGGCGTCCGGCCCCGCCAGCCGCGACGGGTCGTCCCGCACCCAGAACAGCGAGTAGATCGCCGCCGGCACGAACACCATCCAGCGCAGGAACTGGCCGCGCAGGGGCGAATCGAGCGAGGGAGCCAGCCGCGCCTCCGGATGGCGGTCGGCCAGCCAGATCAGGATGGCGGCGCTCTCAGTGATCGTCTCGCCGTCGGGCGTGACCAGGGCCGGGATCTGTTTCAGCGGATTGACCTCCGCCACCTTGGCCTGCTGGGCCGCGCCCTCCCAGGTGGGCGCCTCGACGACCGCGTAGGGCTGCCTCAGAAGCGTCAAAGTCGCTTCGACGGGCACGGAGCCCGAGCCAAGCGCGCCATAGATGGTGTAAGCTTGATTCATCTTTCGTTACCCAATCTGCCCACAACATGTTGTGTGCTGCGACGTCGTGGCCACTAGATGATCCCGACGACTGCGCTACCAAGAGAGTCTAATCGTCCGTCCGATTCGCGTCCGCCTGCCCAGGAGCCGTCCTCGATGTCCGCCAAGCTGATCACCACCCCCGGCCTCCTGACTCCGTCCGCCGCGTATAAGCCCTTCCGCTATCCGTGGGCCCACGAGTTCTGGAAAAAGCAGCAGCAGGTGCACTGGATGCCCGAGGAGATCCCGCTGGGCGAGGATCTCAAGGACTGGGCCGTCAAGCTGAACGACAAGGAACGGAACCTGCTGACGCAGATCTTCCGCTTCTTCACCCAGGCCGACATCGAGGTGGCCGACAACTACATGGAACGCTACGGCCGGGTCTTCAAACCCACCGAAGTGAAGATGATGCTGTCGTCGTTCGCCAATATGGAGACCATCCATATCGCGGCCTACGCCCTGCTCCTCGAGACCATCGGCATGCCGGAAAGCGAGTTCGGCGCGTTCATGGAATACGAGGCCATGCGCGACAAGCACGACTACATGCAGAAGTTCGGCGTCGACTCCAACGCCGACATCTGCCGCACCCTGGCGATGTTCGGCGGCTTCTCGGAAGGCCTGCAGCTGTTCGCCAGCTTCGCCATGCTGATGAACTTCCCGCGCTTCAACAAGATGAAGGGCATGGGCCAGGTCGTGTCGTGGTCGATCCGCGACGAGAGCCTGCACTGCGAAGGCATCATCAAGCTGTACCACGCCTTCAACGCCGAGACCGGCGCCGTGACCAAGACCGTGGCCGACGACATCGTCGACTGCTGCAAGACCGTTGTCACCATGGAGGACAAGTTCATCGACCTGGCCTTCGAGGCCGGCGAGATCCAGGGCATGACCCCGGACGACATCAAGAAGTACATCCGCTTCATCGCCGACTGGCGCCTGCGCCAGCTGCATCTGCCGGAAGTCTACGGCATCAAGGAAAACCCGCTGCCCTGGCTGCAGTCGCTGCTGTCGGGCGTGGAGCACGCCAACTTCTTCGAGGCCCGGGCCACGGAATATTCCAAGGCCGCCACCCAGGGCCAATGGCACGGCGCCGACGGCGTGTGGTCGAGCTTCGACACCATGCTGCAAAAGCGCTCTGAGAACACCCTGCCGGCAGAATAAGAGCAGGGACAACGGGGATAACATGCCGCCGCCCTCGAGAGAGGGCGGCGTTTCTTTGTCTGGAGTGCGGATATGCGGATTGCGGTGATCGGTCCCGGCGCGGTGGGCGCCACGGTGGCGGCCTGGCTGGCCCGGAACCCGGAGCTGACGGTCGAGGTCTGCGCCCGCACGGCCTTCGACCGGCTGGAGGTGGAGACGCCCGGCGGGACGCTGACGGCGACGCCGCGCGTGCTGACCGCGCCGGACCAGGCCTCGCCCGTGGACTGGGCCATCGTCACCACCAAGACCTACGACGCGGCGGCCACGGGCGCCTGGCTGGCCCGGCTGGTGGGGCCGGAGACCCGCGTGGCGGTGCTGCAGAACGGCGTCGAGCACGTCGAGCGCTTCACGCCGTACGTGCCCGCCGAACGGATCACCCCGGCCGTGGTCGACATCCCGGCCGAGCGCAGCGCCCCCGGCCGCGTGCGCCAGCGCCGCGACGGCTCGATCCTGGTTCCGCAGGGATTCGACGGCGAGGCTTTCGTCGAGCTGTTCGCCGACACGCCGATCCAGGTGGCCACGACGCCGGACTTCAAGACCGCCGCCTGGAAAAAGCTGGCCCTCAACTGCGCCGGGGCGGTCAACGCCCTGACCCTCAAGCCCTCGGGCGTGGCCCGGCGCGAGCCGATCGCCCGGATCATGCGGGCCCTGGTGGGCGAATGCGTGGCGGTGGGCCGGGCCGAGGGCGCCGACCTGCCCGACGACCTGCCCGACACGGTGGTCGAAGGCTATCGCGCCGGCCCGGCCGACGGGGTCAATTCGCTGCACGCCGACCGCGCGGCGGGACGTCCCATGGAGCTGGACGCCCGCAACGGGGTGATCGTGCGCCTGGGCGCGCGACACGGGATCGCCACCCCGGTCAATGCGATGGTGGTGGCGCTGCTGGAAGCGGCGGCGTCGTAGGGGTGTGTTTCCGAGCCGGGGACATGCACTTGTGCGTGTCCCCACTCAAGCGCTCGAAGCCTGGGGACACGCACAAGTGCATGTCCCCGTCCGCGAACGCCTTACGGCCGGTCCTTCTTCGGGATCGCGGCGATCTGTTCGGGCGTGAGCTTGGTGATGCTCTTGGCCATGATCGGCATGGCCATGCCCCAGCCGTCCGAGACCCGCAGGTCCAGGTCCAGCGGGCTGCAGACCGAGTCGACGCCGCGCTGGATCGACACCAGGTGCACGCCCGGCGAGGTCAGCATGCTGGTGCCGTGCGACAGGTCCACCTGGTAGACGTCGCGGTTGCGGACCTTCAGGTAGAGGGTGTCGCGGTCCGGAGCGGACCAGTTGTCCCACTCGGACATGTAGAAGCAGCTGCGCTTGGCGGCGGGGGCCTTGGCGGCCGGTTCGGCGGCGGCGAGGGCCGGGGCGGCGGCCGCCAGCAGGACCGTCGTCAGCAGGCCGGCCCGGATCATGGTCTTGGTGTTCATGGCGGTCTCCCTGACCGAATGTCCCTCGAGGGAGAGATTGGTCCTCTCCCCCCCGAAGTCAATTGCCACGCTAACGGGTTCTAGGCCTTTGCGGGCCCGGGTTCCGGCTCCGGATCGTCCAGCTCGCCCTCCCACTTGGCGACCACCGCGGCGGCCACCGAATTGCCGACCACGTTGGTGGCGCTGCGGCCCATGTCCAGCAGGTGGTCGACGCCCAGAACCAGGGCGATCCAGGTCTCGGGCAGGCCGAAATAGGTGAGGGTGGCCATGATCACCACCAGCGAGGCGCGCGGCACGCCGGCGATGCCCTTGGAGGTCACCATCAGCAGCAGCAGCATGAAGATCTGCTGCTGGACCGTCAGGTGCACGCCGTGGGCCTGCAGGATGAAGACCGTGGCGAAGGTGCAGTAGAGCATCGAGCCGTCGAGGTTGAACGAATAGCCCAGCGGCAGGACGAACGAGACGATGCGGCGGCGGATGCCCAGCTTGGGCAGGGCGTCCAGGATGCGCGGATAGGCGGCTTCCGAGCTGGCGGTCGAGAAGGCCAGCAGGGCCGGGTCGCGGATCGCGCCGAACAACGGCAGGGCGCGCTTGCCCAGCACCAGCAGGGCAGCCAGGAACAGCAGCAGCCACAGCGTGCCCATGGTGGCGTAGAAGCCGACCACGAACTTGCCGTAGACGACCAGCATCGAGATGCCCTGGTCGGCGATGGTCGAGGCCAGGGCGCAGAAGATGGCCAGCGGGGCCAGCTTCATCACGAAGCCGGTGACCTTCAGCATGATCTGGGCGCCCTGTTCGGCCAGCTCCATGATCTGCGGGGCCTTGTTGTCCAGCGAGGCCACGGCGGTGCCGACGAACACGCTGAACACCACGATCTGCAGGATCTCGTTCTTGGCCAGGGCGTCGAAGATCGACACCGGCACCAGGTGGGTGATGAAGCCCTGCAGGGTGAAGGTCTCGGTCGAGGCGGCCGGGGCCTTGGCGGCCACGTCGGTCATCTCGTTCAGCACCAGGCCCGCGCCGGGGTGCAGCAGGTGCACCATCAGCAGGCCCAGCAGCAGCGACACGGCCGAGGCGCTGATGAACCAGCCCATGGTCTTGGCGCCGATCCGGCCGACGGCGGCGGCGTCCTCCATGTGGGCGATGCCGGCCACCAGGGTGGTGAAGACCAGCGGGGCGATGATCATCTTGATCAGCCGCAGGAACAGGTCCGTGCCCATCTTGAACCACTTGACCGCCTCGGCGGTCTGGGCGGCGTCGAGGTACTGGTTGCAGGCCCAGCCCACCAGGACCCCGAGGACCATGGCGGCGATGATCAGGAAGGCGAAACGTCTATTCATGGGCTCCCCCGTCGAGCGCGCGGGCTCGACCGTATGGTCTTGGCGTCTTGGTAAGACGTGGGAGAAGCCTTTCTCCTCACGTCGCCGTGCGGGTCATTGCGCCCCTTGTGGCCGACGAATTGGGCTTCGTCCATGCCCTGGAGCGCACCTTCAGGCCCTGGCCTGGAAATGACGGCGGAACGCTGATATAGGGCGCCATGTCAAACCAAGAAAAAGCAATCGCCGCGGTCGAGCGGCTCAATCAGGAATACGAACGCGCCGTCGACGCCCTGCGGACCGCGCTTCGCGCCTATCTCGAACATGGAACCCGGCCCGACCCGCAGACGCGGTTCGACGGCACGTTCGCCTATCCCGAGCTTCGGCTGGTCTACGACCCCGAGGCCCTGCCGCCCAAGCTGGCGCGGTCGTACGCCCGCGTCAGCCGGCCCGGCGTCTACGCCACCACCATCACCAAGCCCGAGCAGTTCAAGGACTATCTGGTCGAGCAGCTGACCCTGCTGCTCAACGATTTCGACGTCGAGATCGAGATCGACCGCTCCAGCCAGGAGATCCCCTATCCCTACGTGCTGGACGCCAGCATCGACCTGAACCAGGCCGACGTCCGCAGCGAGGACATCGCCCGCTTCTTCCCGACCACCGACCTGGCCTTCATCGGCGACGAGATCGCCGACGGGGTCTGGAACCCGGCGATGGAGGAGGCCCGGCCGCTGGCCCTGTTCGACGGCCTGCGCACCGACTTCTCCCTGGCCCGCCTGAAGCACTACACGGGCGCCCCGGCCGAGCACGTGCAGCAGTTCATCCTGTTCACGAACTACCACCGCTATGTGGACGAGTTCGTGCGCTGGAGCATCGAGCAGCTGGGCCAAGAGGGCTCGCCCTATGAGGCGCTGTCCTGCTCGGGCGGTCTGATGATCACCGCCAACACCGCCAATCCCGAACTGGCGGTGGCGGAGTCGACCTGGCGCAAGCACCAGATGCCGGCCTACCACCTGATGGCCCCGGGCGGCCGGGGCATCACCCTGGTCAACATCGGCGTCGGCCCGTCCAACGCCAAGACCATCTGCGACCACCTGGCCGTGCTGCGCCCGCAGGCCTGGCTGATGATCGGCCACTGCGGCGGCCTGCGCGACACCCAGACCATCGGCGACTACGTGCTGGCCCACGCCTATCTGCGTGACGACCACGTGCTGGACGCGGTGCTGCCGCCCGAGATCCCGGTGCCGTCGATCGCCGAGGTCCAGCGCGCCCTCTACGACGCGTCCAAGGCCATCAGCGGCGACACCGGCCCCGAACTGAAGAAGCGCCTGCGCACCGGCACGGTGGTCACCACCGACGACCGCAACTGGGAACTGCGCCACAGCCTCTCGGCCCTGCGCTTCAACCAGAGCCGGGCCGTGGCCATCGACATGGAAAGCGCCACCATCGCCGCCCAGGGCTACCGCTTCCGGGTGCCGTACGGCACGCTGCTGTGCGTCTCGGACAAGCCGCTGCACGGCGAGATCAAGCTGCCGGGCCAGGCGAACGCATTCTACGAGCGGGCGATCAGCCAACACCTGCAGATCGGCATCCTGACCTGCAAGCTGCTGCTGGAAGAAGGCCCGAACCTGCACTCGCGGAAACTGCGGGCGTTCGACGAGCCGCCGTTCAGGTGATCATGAAGGGGGCAGGTGGCCCACCCACTTGCCCCCACCTGACGGCTTCGCCGCCTGTCCGCCCCCGTAGGGGGCGGAGCGCTCTTCCCCCCTCCGGGGGAAGACGGTCGCGAAGCGACCCGTAGGGGGCAAGTGTTAGCCGCCGCTGTCCTCCAGAAAGCTTGTGATCACCCCCGCCAGCGCCGGCTCCATCACCGCGCTCAGGTGATCCCCCGGGATCCTGACCCCGCGCGCGTCCGGCATCATCGCCGCCAGCCCCTCGACCGAGCCGTTGTCGTCGTCGCGCTGCCCCGCCACCACCAGGGTCGGCACGTCGATCGCCGCGATCTCTTCCGCCGAGGTCGCCACGAACGAGGCCAGCACGCCCAGCATGGCCTCGGGCTTCAGTCCGCCCGCCGCCATCATCGCGTGGACCCGGCGGCCGGCGCGCGGGTCCTTGGCCGCGTCGCCGTGGCGGATGCTGTCCTCGAACATCGCCGCCCGGGCCCCGGCCGCCATCAGCCCGCTGTCGCCCATGCCGCCCAGGACCAGCTTGCGGGGCCGCGCCCCGCGCACCAGCATCCGCACCGCCGTCCGCGCGCCCAGCGAATAGCCGACCAGGTCGTAGTCCCTCAGATGCAGGTGGGCGATCAGGGCCGCCTGGTCCAGGGCCAGCACGTCGCGCGGCCAGGCGGCCGGATCGGTCGGGGCGTCCGAGCGCCCGTGGCCGCGCAGGTCGGGGGCGATCACCCGCCGGCCGCCATTGGCGAGGGAACCGGCCACGGCGGCGGCGATCCCCGGCAGGAACCAGTTGGTCTCGGCGCTGGCCAGGAAGCCGTGCAGCATCAGGGTCGGCCAGCCGGCCGGATCGCCCAGGACGCGGTAGCCGATGGAGACGCCGTCGAAGCTCTGGAAGCGGTGCAGGTCGGTCATGGCGGCAGAGTGGCGCGGCCGGGGCCGAACGGTCCAGCCTCTTGATTTCCAGGGTGGGCCGGAACAACCTCCGGTTCATGGCCCGATACGTCCTTTCCCTCGCCCTGTCCGTCGCCGCCGTCATGTTCGTGGGGGCGGGCTTCGCCTCCGACAGGATGGACGACCTCGCGCCCAAGGTGACGCGGTCCAGCGCCGTCGCCGTCGTGCGCGACGTCTGCTTCGCCCCGGCCTCGCCCCGCGCGATCCTGCGCGAGGCCCGCCGCTCGGTCGGCGAGACCGTGCGCGGCGACGCCGTGCCCGCCCTGGTGCGGGGGAACGGCGCCGATGACTGGCGGGTGGTCAAGCGGGTGACCCTGGGCGGCCGGCCGGCGTTCATCGCGGTCGGCGACACGGGCGGCACGTCGATGTGCCGGGTCTATTTCCAGCAGGACGACGTCCGGGCCATGGCGGGCGCGCTTCCGGGCCAGATCGTGCTGGGCGCGCCGCTGGGCCGGCCGGACGACCAGGGGACCCTGACCCAGCCGGCCGGCTGGCCGTTCGTCGGCTGGCATGTCTCCCGAAAGGACGGCTGGAGCTCGGTCGCCTACGCCCACGATCCGCGCTCGGCCTGGCGCACGGTCGAGGTCACCCGCGGCGGGTGACGGCGCGCCGTAACGGCCGTCTCGCTTTCGTCACCCTGGGGCGCTAACAAGCGCGCCATGACCCGTCACATCGTCCTGCAAGGCGTCGAGAACTTCCGCGATTTCGGCGACTACGCCGCCGGCCAGGGCCGGCTGAAGAAGGGGCTGCTGTTCCGCGCCGCCCACCAGGCCGAGGCCACCGACGACGACCTCGTCGCCATGGCCGGGCTGAACCTCCGCACCATCGTCGACCTGCGCCGGCCCAACGAGCGCGAGCGCGATCCGTCGCGGCGCTGGGACGGTTTCGCCGCCGAGGTGATCGACAACGACCTGGGCGTCACCGGCGAGGACCCCTGGCACGCCTTCCTGCGCGAGTCCGACCTGTCGGAAGCCTCGATCCGCGGCTACCTGGTCGAGTACTACCGCCGGGCCCCGTTCGCCGAGCGGCACCTGGACCTGTTCCGCCGATACTTCCAGGCCCTGGGCGCGGCGCGCGGCCCAGTGCTGATCCACTGCGCGGCGGGCAAGGACCGCACGGGCCTGCTGGCCGCCCTGACCCACCACCTGGCCGGGGTGGGCGACGACGACATCGTCGACGACTACCTGCTGACCAACAACGAGGAGCGCTTCGCCCGGCGCGGACCGCAGCTGGCCGACCGCCTGGAGGCCGAGCTGGGCCGCCGCCCCACCGACGCGGCCATGCGCGCGGCCATGGGCGTCGAGGCCCAGTACCTGGCCACGGCCCTGGCCGAGATGAAGGCCTGCCACGGCTCGCTCGACGGCTATCTGGAACAGGCCGTGGGCCTGGACGCCGCGGGCCGCGAGGCCGTGCGGGCGAGTATTCTGCTGTAGGGGGAGGCGGCTTACGACCCAAGTCGGATATTGGCTATTCGACCAGCACCGCCACGGCTTTGCCTCTTGAAAGCGGGTCCCAACCTGCATCAAGGGCTGTGCGTACACCTTGGGTCAGAAGCGGCGTATCGAGCTTAGGCCGCTGGCGGTATGGCACGCTGTGGCTACCCGACCTGGGCATTGGCCATTCGACTAGTGCCTCACGCTGACCGTCCACGTGGCGCACCGCTAATACCAGCCCACGCCACCCGTCTGTCGTGCACCACTGGGGTTCGCGATGCAGCCGCCAAGTGAACTCGGCTCCATCGACGGATACGACCCCATCCTGTGTACGTTTGGCGTTACGCATGCGGCCAAGCTACTTTGCGTTGCGCCCGACTTCCACCCTAGTCGGACATTAGCTGAGGCTATGCAGCGAGCACTTCGATACCAATCAGGCGGCCCTGGGCATCAAAGTCGAGATTGACGTCCGGCCCTTTGTAACCCTCGATAATCTGGTCGAGTGGAATGGTGTTCGCGACGCAGCCCCATGTCCCTCTTCCAGGATGGAGAGGCAGAGTCAGATAGGATGCGCCGGCAGCGGAATCTCTGAATAGCTGGACCAGTCCGATCGGCGCAGCACCTGCCCGTTGCTCTATGATCTGTTCTGTCTCGGTCAGCAGATCGCGAAGCACCGCTAGATCTGGATTGGGCGGCGCTGCCATCGCGGCGCGCTTCCGCACCCAATCGAGTTCAGGGTCCTTGATCGGTGTGGTTTCAAAGCCGTCCCAACCCCATTCGTCACTGGTGCCGGCCAAGAAGTCGCGGAGAAACTTGGCTACTTCCTCCGGGGTTCGATCCAGTTTCTCCCCGTTGGACCAAAGTTGCGCAATGAGCCCGACTGGTATGAGTATTGGCGCTAGTAGGATCGCTTTCCAGCCTGTGATCGCGTGTTCGGTTGGTCGTTTCATCTGCCGAGCTTGGCTTAGCGAGGTCGGGTCTGCAATCCACTCTAGGCGGACGTTGCAATCGGCTGCCTTGACCAGGCATGGTCGCGGAATGTCCGCCCCGTCACAGACCTTCGTTGCAACCAGCGTCATCTACTACAGCCCTTTGGATGAGGGCGCGTTCTTCGCGTGGCTAGATCGGATCGACTGCGTTGCTCGCTACGATGGGCTCGGATCGAACCTGACAATCACGCTGTCGCGTGCGCCGGACGACGGCGAACTCAGGGAGTTTATCGCGTTGTTCCACCGGTATGGCGTGGATATGCGCCAACTCGCACTGTTCGGTGAGGGGGCCGCTCGCGCTTGGTTTCGCAAGCCGAGCATGTTCTGGCACGATGCCGTGTTCGGTCCAGCCGAGGTCTCCTAACCACCCTCAGCGGACATTCCGCTGGTCCAGTTTCGGCCATGCCCGATGAAACACGAACAGACGTGACAAACACCCGTTTAATCGCCACGCTCCTCCCAAGCCGCCGCGTCAGACGACGGCCCTGTGACGAGGGTGGAACCGCATGAGTGAGTTCTCGGCCGCCGCGGCGGTCCCCAGCGAAGGCGAGCCGGTCGCCCCGCTGAAGTCGGGCCTGTCGCGCGGCGCGCTCGCCTGGATCCTGCAGCAGGGGGCGCGAGACCCCTATGTGATCCTGATCACCATCTACATCTTCTCGCCCTACTTCTCGCGGGTGCTGGTCGGCGATCCGGTCCAGGGCCAGGCGGTGGTGGCCAACATCTCGACCATCTACGGCCTGCTGACCGCCCTGACCGCGCCGCTGATCGGGGCGATGATCGAGCAGTACGGGCCGCGCAAGTCGATGCTGGGCCTGACGACCGCCGTGATGGTCCCCGCCCTGGTCGCCCTGTGGTGGGCCATGCCCGCCGGCGGCCTGCCGCTGTGGGTGACCAGCGGCCTGCTGATCGTGCTGGGCGTGGCCTACAATCTGGCCGACGTGCTGAGCAATTCGCTGCTGGGCCGGGCCGCCGGGACGGCCCCCGGGCGCGCCGCCCTGATCTCCGGGCTCGGCTACGCCGTGGCCAACGGCCTGTCGGTGGCCCTGCTGGTCTTCATGCTGTGGGGCATGGTGCTGCCGGGCCAGGTGGATTGGCCGGGCGTGCCGCACGCCCCGCTGTTCGGCCTGGACCCCGCCAAGAACGAGCCCAGCCGGATTTCCGGCCCGCTGGCGGCGGCGGTGATGCTGCTGGGCGCGATCCCCTTCTTCCTGTGGACCCCCGACGCGGCCCGCACCGGCCGCGGCTGGATGGCCAGCGCGCGGGACGGCATCGGCATGCTGCGCGACATCTTCGCCAACCTGAAGGGCCACCGCGACATCGCCCTCTTCCTGGGCGGGCGGCTGCTCTACAACGACGGCATGACCGCCCTGCTGGTCTTCGGCGGCCTGCTGGCCGCCGGCCTGATGCACTGGGGCGCGCTGGAGATGCTGGCCTACGGCATCTCGCTCAGCATCTTCGGCGTGGGCGGCGGCCTGATCGCCCCGTGGTTCGACAAGGTGCTGGGCCCGCGCAAGGCCGTGCAGCTGGAGATCGCGGGCTCGCTGGCGGTGCTGCTGTGCAGCCTGGGCATGGGGCGCGAGAAGATCCTCTATTTCTGGGCCTACGACCCGGCCGCCCACGCGCCGGTCTGGAACGGGCCGCTGTTCCGCACCGTGCCCGAGCTGATCTATCTGGGCCTGGGCCTGCTGATCGCGGTGTTCGTCACCGCCCAGTACGCGTCGAGCCGCACCCTGCTGATCCGGCTGTGCCCGCCCGACAAGACGGCGGCCTTCTTCGGGCTCTACGCCCTGTCGGGCACGGCGACCATGTGGCTGGGCTCGCTGCTGGTGGCCCTGGCCACGGCGGTGTTCAAGACCCAGGTCGGCGGCTTCGTGCCGGTGGCGGCCCTGCTGCTGGCCGGCTTCTGCGTGCTGTTCATGGTCAAGGGCGGCGAACGCGAGGCGTAGCGCCGCGACGCCCGCGGCGGTATCACCCGCCGATGCGTCATGTCGTCCTCATCAGCGCCCCCTGGCGCGACCCGGTCTGGGCCGCGGCCCCGTGGCGGGACGAACCCTTCGCCTGCGCCCTGATCTCGGGCGGCCAGGCGGGGCGGTGGTCCTATCTGCTGCGCGAGCCGGACCAGACCCTGACGGTCACGGCTGAAGAGTCGCGCGACCCGTTCGCCACTCTGGCCGAGCTGATCGGGCCGCCCCAGGGCGCCGACCTCGACGGTCCGCCGTTCCAGGGCGGGGTGGTGGGCCTGGCCGCCTACGAGCTGGGCGACCGCGTGGAGCACCTGGACCTGGCGCGCACCGGCTGGCCCGACCTGGCCTGCGCCCGCTATCCGGCCCTGCTGGCCTTCGACCATCTGCAGCGCCGGGTGCTGGCCGTCGGCCGGGGCGGATCGCAGAGCTTCGCCCGCGCCCGGGCCGAGGCGGCCCTGGCCTGGCTGAACGCCCCCGCGCCGCCGGTGCACGAGGGCGTGCTGTGCGACGGCCTCGCGGTCGGCGACGGCGAAGCCTACGAGGACGCCGTGGCCCAGGTGGTCGAGCGCATCGTCGGCGGCGAGATCTTCCAGGCCAACATCGCCCGCGCCTGGACCGGGCGGCTGGCGGCCGGCGCCCACCCGTTCGACCTGTTCGCCCGCCTGCGCGCCGACAGCCCCGCCCCGTTCTCGGCCTATCTGCGCCTGCCGGGCCGGGCCCTGGTGTCCAACTCGCCCGAGCGGTTCCTGAAGGTCACCGGCGGCGACCTGTCGATCGAGACCCGGCCGATCAAGGGCACCCGCCCGCGCGGCGCCGACCAGGCCGAGGACGCCCGGCTGATCGCCGAGCTGTCGGCCAGCGCCAAGGACCGGGCCGAGAACCTGATGATCGTCGATCTAATGCGCAACGACCTGGCCCGGGTCAGCCCGCCCGGCAGCGTCGCCGTGCCCGAGCTGTTCCGAGTCGAGACCTTCGCCAACGTCCATCACCTGGTCTCCACCGTGACCGGCCGGCTGGCCCCGGGCCTGACCAGCGCCGACCTGCTGCGCGCGGCCTTCCCGCCCGGCTCGATCACCGGCGCGCCCAAGGTCCAGGCCATGAAGGTGATCGCCCAGCTGGAGACCGCGCGCGGCCCCTATTGCGGCTCGCTGTTCTGGGCGGGGGCGGACGGGGCGCTGGAGTCCAGCGTGCTGATCCGCACCGTGGGCCTGGAACAGGATGCGGACGGTTGGCGCTTGGAGGCGAGGGCCGGAGCGGGCATCGTCGCCGACAGCGATCCCCACGCCGAGCGCCTGGAGACCGAAGCCAAGTTCGCCGCCCTGCGCCGGGCGCTGATGGAGCCGCCCCGCGGATGACCTCTCCCGACGCCTTCCCCCTGGACGCCTTTCCTCTGGATGATCGCGGGCTGCTGCTCGGCGACGGCCTGTTCGAGACGATGCTGTGGACCGGCGGCGGCCTGCCGCATCTGGACGCCCACATGGCGCGGATGGCGGCCGGCTGCGAGACCCTGGGCCTGCCGGCCTTCGACCGGGAGCAGGCCCGCGCCCTCTGCCTGGCCGCGCCGCAGCGGGCCGGCCTGGCCGAGGTCCGCGCCGCCGTGCGCCTGACCCTGACGGCCGGTTCGGGCGGGCGGGGCCTGGATCGCCCCGCCGCGCCCGTGCTCCGCCTGGCGGCGAGCGCCGCCGCGGCCGCGCCGGTGACCACGCCGGTCGACCTGGTCCTGGCCAGGACCCGCCGCAACGAGGGTTCGCCCGCCGCGCGGCTGAAGACCCTGTCCTATCTCGACAACGTCCTGGCCCGGGCCGAGGCCAAGGCGGCGGGGGCCGACGAGGCGGTGATCCGCAACAACCACGGCGACCTGGCCTGCGCTGGGGCGGCCAACCTGTTCTGGGTGGAGGGCGGCTCGCTGTTCACCCCGGCCCCGCACTGCGGGGTGCTGGAAGGCATCGCCCGGCGACGGGTGATCGCGGCGGCGCGGAGCCTGGACGTCGACGTCCACGAGGTGTCGACCGGCGCCGAGGCCCTGGACGAGGCCGAGGCGGTGTTCCTGACCAACAGCCTGATCGGGGTGCGCCCGGCGCGGCGCTTCGAGGGCGAGACCTTCGGTCCCCACGCCCTGGTCGAGCGGCTGGCCGAGGCGCTCCGCGAGTCCTAGGGGACGCGCGTCACCTGGTCCGAGAGGCGCGGCCGCAGATAGAAGGTGCGGCGGAAGGTCATGGTCTCGGGCACGACGGTCTTGAACACCGTGTCGTACTCGTAGCTGGCCTTGCTGATGATCACGCTCTGGCTGGCCGGCAGGACGGAGACCGGGATGTCGACCACGTCGTTGGCGGCGGGGCAGTTGGTCGGCGAGTTGGACTTCTCGACCCAGGCGACCGTGTCCTTGCCCGCGGCGTTGGAGACGACGCTGTAGACGCACATCCGCAGGGTCGAGGTCGGGAACGGGGCCATCATCACCTTGCCGGCGGTGAACACGTCGTCGCGGCGGGCGTTGCTGAACTGGGTGTCGCGGGCCACCACGTCGCCGATCGAGGCGGTCAGGTGGCTCAGCCGGCGCTGGGCCATCATGGCCTCGGTCAGCTCGGCCATGCCGAAATAGAACAGCAGCAGCAGCGGGGCGATCAGGGCGAACTCGACCGCCGAGACGCCGCGGCGATCGCGCCAGAAACGGATGAGGCGGCCGGTCATGAGCATTTGATCGCGACCGGGGTTTCCGAATACGGCTCGTTGACGAACACCGTGGCGAAGGTGACCTCGCGGTCGCCGGCCGTGCCGCCCACCGCCTGCTGCAGCAGCGGCGTGATCAGGGGCCACTTGTAGTAGCCGCGCACCAGCATGATCGAGCTGGGGCCGCCGGTGTCGAAGCAGGTCGACCCGGTCACGGGCTTCTTCAGCTTGCTGGCGTCGGCGAACGACGGCAGGACGCGGACGTCCAGGGTGATCGACTTGGCGCAGGAATCGCCGAGCCAGGACATCTGGGCGCAGACGTCCTTCAGGTACTGTTCCTTGGTGGTGTTCTGGGCGTCGCCGGTGCGGATCTTGCGATCGGCCATGATCAGGGCGTTCTCCAGGCTCATCGACACCAGGAAGGCGATGCCCAGCTCGATGATCCCGAACACCAGCAGCAGGAAGGGGATCGAGACGAAGGCGAATTCGACCGCCGCCGCGCCGTCGTCGTCGCGCGCGAAGCGGCGCAGCAGGCCCAGGCGGGCCAGCAGGCGGCGATAATGTCGGGTTCGATCGGCCACGCGTCAGCGCCCTTGAGGAACGTCAGGCGCGCAATCTAGGCCAGGCGTCCCTAATCAGTGGTTTAGGTCGCCGCGACCAGGGGACGGAAACGGGCTTACGGCGTGGTCGGGGTCGCGGCCGGGGCGGGCGGGGCGGCGGTGGCGCTCAGCAGCGAGCACCGGTCGCCGCAGGCATAGGTCGCCGCGCTGGCGCCGCGCTGGACGACGACGGCCTGGGTCGGGATGTCGGACACCACCACGTCGCGGTCGGCCAGGGCGCGGCCGCGCGCGTCGAACGCCAGGACGGTGGTCGCGCCGGCCTTCTTGCCCATCACCACCAGGGTCCGGTCGTTGACCAGGCTGACGTCGGCCACCGCCGGATCGCCCACCACGATGTCGCGCACGGGCGCGCTCAGCACGATCCGCGCGGCGGCGCCGGCGCTGACGGACAGCGGCGCGGACGGGCTGTCGGCGACGGCGACCGTGGCGATGGAGAGGCTCAGACCGGCGCAGAGCGCGAGAGTCAGGCGGCGCATGACGATGTCTTCCCAGGCTTTGTACACCGCGAGGATGCCTCGGAATGGTCAATAAAGAACTAAGCGCGTTGCTTGTGTATTCTTTCCGACACTTGAGAAAACCTTGATGCATAAGGGGTTTTCGTCCCTTGCGTTATGGCATAGTTAAAAGAAAATAATGGTAAACTAAAATAAACCAACGAAAAAATTCGCGAAACTATCCGGTGTTTACTGGCCATTAAGCGAGCTGGGCGAAATTGATCGTGTTTTCGGGGGTGAGCAAGTCGACACGGCTTGAGAGCCCAGATCCACTTACTGACCAGGAGATCCACCATGTCGAAGTTTGTCACCCGCTTCCTGAAGGACGAATCCGGCGCCACCGCCATCGAGTACGGCCTGATCGTCGCCCTGATCGCCGTCGTGATCGCCACGATCGTCAGCACCCTGGGCGGCCACCTGAAGGACGCCTTCAAGAAGGCCGACGACGCGGTCACGGGCGCTTCGGCCTCCTAATCCGCTACCGCTCGAAAAAGAGGGCCTCGGCAGCAATGCCGGGGCCTTTTTTTTCCCCTTTCCTGATCGGGAACTCAGCCATGCGGCAGTTCGCAATTCGCTTCCTGAAGGACGACTCCGGCGCCACCGCCATCGAATACGCCCTGATGGCCACCATGATCGCCGTGGTGATCGTCGGCGTGGTCGGCGTGATGGGCGGCCACGTGAAGGACGCCTTCCAGAAGGGCGCCGACATCTTCAAGGCCGGCTAGGCTTCGCCGGACCTTTCGCTATTCCGGCCCCGCGGCGGGATTTTCGCCGCGCGGGAAACCATTGCTTCATGCGATCGGGGCAAGCTGGCGCCGATTGAAACGGCAAGGCCGCCATGCAGACCCTTCAGTTCGCCCTGCTGCTCGTCTTCCCCGCCCTGGTCGTCGTGGCCGGGCTGAAGGACGCCACCAGCTACACGATCCCCAATTGGATCTCCCTGGCCCTGATCGCCGCGTTCGCGCCGGTCGCCCTGGTCAGCGGCGCCTCGCTGGCGACCCTGGGCCTGTGCCTGGCGGCCGGCCTGGCCGCCCTGCTGGTCGGCATGGGCATGTTCGCGGCCGGCTGGATCGGCGGCGGCGACGCCAAGCTGTTCGCGGCCGTGGTCCTGTGGCTGGGCTGGCCCGCCGCCGGGCCGTTCATGCTGGTCACCGCCCTGGCCGGCGGCGCCCTGACCCTGGGCCTGCTGAGCCTGCGTTCGGGCTGGTTCGAGCCGGTCCTGGCCGGCAGCCCGCCCTGGGTCCGCAAGCTGGGCGCCAAGGACGGCGACATCCCCTACGGCGTGGCCATCGCGGTCGGCGCCCTGATGGCCTTCCCGCAAGGCGCCCTGACCCTGGCGGTCGGCGCCTAGGCTTTCGACAGCCGGCGCCCCGCGTCAGCCTGTCGCGCCCCCGGCCCGGCCTTTCGGAGCTGAGCCTTTAGCCGCTGTTAACCATGGTCGCGCGAGTGTGCGACGCGGCCAGAAGGGCCGTTCGACGATTTGCGCGTGATCGCCTGAAGGCGGCTCGCACGACCTTTCGTTTCCGTCGCCAGAGCCCGTCCGTATGAATCCTCTACGCGTCATGATCGTCCTGGTCGCCGCCGTCGCGGCCATCGGCCTGGCCGTGGTCATGCAGAAGGCGATGGGCGGCAAGCCCGCGCCGGCTCCCGTCGTCGAGGCCGCTCCGGCCAGCAAGCCCATGACCCAGGTCCTGGTCGCCAAGCGCGACCTGGCCATCGGCGACCGCCTGACCGGCGGCGACGTCGCCTGGCAGCCCTGGCCCTCGGACACCGTCAACGCCGCCTTCATCACCAACGGCGCGGCCGAGCCCGCGCCGACCAAGGTCTCCGCCAAGGCCGCCAAGGCGGTCGGCGACGCGGCCGAGATGATCGGCGGCGTCAGCCCGGAAAAGGCCGTCGAGGGCGCGATCGTGCGCGACCCGATCCTGTCCGGCGAACCCATCACGGCCCGCAAGATCGTGCGCGGCGGCGAAGGCGGCTACCTGTCGGTGGTCCTGGGCCCGGGCAAGCGGGCCATGGCCGTGCCGATCACCTCCGAGACCGCCGTCGGCGGCTTCATCCTGCCGGGCGACCGCGTCGACGTCATCCAGACCCACGAGCAGACGACCGTCGGCGAGGGCGATGGCGGCGGCAAGCAGGTCGTCGCCGAGACCGTCATCCAGAACGTCCGCGTCCTGGCCCTGGACCAGACCACGGCGGCCGAGAAGAAGGACGCCAAGACCATCGTCGCCTCCACCGCCACCCTCGAGGTCGGCCCGGTCGAGGCCGAGGCCCTGTCGCGCGCCAAGGCCGGCGGGCCGGTGACCCTGACCCTGCGCGCCTACACCGACCTGGGCGGCCCCTCGGGCGCCGTCGTCTCGCAAGACTCCTCGGTCGTCCGCATCAATCGCGGCGGCCAGACCTCCAGCATCTCGGTCCGCCCATGATCCGCCGGCTCCTCTCCGCCTCGTTCGCGGCGCTCCTGGCGCTGGCGCCGACGACCGCCGCCCTGGCCGACGGCCCGGCGGCCGGCACCCACTTCTACGCGACCCAGCCCCGCGCCGCGGCCCCGCGCCCGGTCGAGGCGCAGGCCCTGGCCGCGCCCGCCGACCAGGTGCTGCGCATCGACCTGACCGCCTCGGGCGCCCAGAACCTGTCGCTGTCGCGCGGCAAGTCGGCGATCATCGAGCTGCCCGTCGACGTGCGCGACATGCTGGTGACCAACCCGGCCGTGGCCGACGCCGTGCTGCGCGGCCCGCGCCGCATCTATGTGCTGGGCATGGCCCTGGGCTCGACCGACGCGGTGTTCTTCGACGCTTCGGGGCGGAAGATCTTGAGCCTGGCCATTCGGGTCGAGCAGGACTCCACCGCCCTGGAGGACACCCTGCACCGCGTGCTGCCCAACGCCCACATCCAGGTGCAGGCGATCCGCGACAGCGTGATCCTGACGGGCTCGGTCGCCGACGCCAACGAGACCGGCGTGGCCTCGCAGATCGCCGCCAAGTTCGTCGAGAAGCCCGAGAACGTCCTGAACATGCTGACCATCGCCGGCAAGGACCAGGTGATGCTCAAGGTTCGGGTGGTCGAAGTCCAGCGCAACATGATCAAGCAGCTGGGCGTCGATTCCAGCGTGGTGCTCGGCCAGCTGGGCGAGACCCAGTACAAGTTCGGCTTCACCCCGACCTACGGCGTCAACAACAGCCTGCTGGGCGGCGTCGTCGGCGGCTGGGCCCGCGACACCACCAAGCAGCCGCAGATGGTGGTGCCCTGCGCCGCCGGCGTCAGCGGCACCTGCTACCAGGTGGTCCACTCGACGGTCTTCGACGCCGTCGATTCGAACGGCAACCCGATCAAGGTCACCAACGGCAACACGGCGACGGTCAAGGACACCGCCGGCAGCGCGGGCCTGAACTCGGGCAAGGGCATGATCCAGGCCTTCGAACGCGTGGGCCTGGTGCGGACCCTGGCCGAACCCAACCTGACCGTCGTGTCGGGCGAGGCGGGCAAGTTCCTGGTCGGCGGGGAATTCCCGGTGCCGACGGGCCTGGACACCGCCGGCCGCGTCAGCATCGAGTTCAAGCCGTACGGCGTGGGCCTGGGCTATACGCCGGTCGTGCTGTCGGGCGGCCGCATCTCGCTGAAGCTGTCGACCGAGGTCTCGGAACTGAGCAGCGCGGGGGCCTTCACCCTGTCGGCGGGGACCAGCGGCGGCTCGAGCCTGGTGGTGCCGGGCCTGACGGTGCGGCGGGCCGAGACGACGGTCGAGCTGCCGTCGGGCGGTTCGCTGATGATCGCCGGCCTGCTGCAGCAGCAGACCAAGCAGAACATCGACGCCCTGCCGGGCATGACCAACCTGCCGATCCTGGGCGCGCTGTTCCGGTCGCGCGACTACCAGAACGGCGAGACCGAGCTGGTGGTGATCATCACCCCCTACATCGTCGACCCGACCAAGCCGCAGAACCTGCAGACCCCGGCCGACGGCCTGCAGACCGCGAGCGACATGAGCACGGTCCTGCTGGGCCGGCTGAACAAGGTGGTCAAGGCGCCGGCCGGCGCGAACAACGGGCGCGCTTACCAGGGCCCCGTCGGCTACGTGATCGAGTGAGAACGCGGACATGACGCGACCCCATCTTCTTCCGAACCTGACCGCCGCGGGCCTGGTCCTGGTCCTGCTGTCGGCCTGCGCCTCGCACGGCCTCGAGCCGGAGGCGCCGCCGCCGCGCACCGAGACCTCGCAGTGGAACGATCGCGTCCACGTCCTGTCGCATCCGGACGAGGTGCTGCTGGCCCCGCACGCCGAAGGGCTGTCGGCCGCCCAGACCCAGGCCCTGGACGGGCTGGTGGGCCGCTGGATGTCGGCCGAGGCGCGCGAGATCGTGGTCTCGGCCCCGATCGGCGGCACGGGCGGCGAGATCGCCGGCCGCATGGCGGTGGCCGCGCGCCAGCACCTGATCTCCATGGGCGCGCCTCCGGCCTCCGTGCGCGTGACCGGCTATGACGCCGCCGGCGCGCCGGGCGCGCCGCTGAAGGTCGGCTTCCTGCGCTACACCGCCGAGGTCCCGCAGTGCGGCGGGTGGGAGAACATCACCGCCACCCGCAACAACACCGCCTACGAGAACTTCGGCTGCGCGGTGACCGCCAACATGGCCGCCCAGGTGGCCAATCCCGAAGACCTGCTGAGCCCGCGCAACGAGACGCCGATCGATTCCGGCCGCCGCGCCACCGTGCTCGACAAGTACCGCAAGGGCGAGGTCACCTCGTCGGCCAAGGACGAGCAGTCCAACGGCGTCGTTTCGAAGGCCGTCAACTGATGGCCGGGCGGAACGATCACGACCCCTTCGACCTGGGTTTCGAGGCCGACGACGACTTCGCGCCGGCGGGCGGCGATCCCTGGCGCGCCGCGCCGGCCCCGACCTCGGCCGTGGGCGCGGGCGCCGACGACCCGTTCGCCGACTTCCCGCCCGTGCGGCCGCGCGAAACCGCCTCGGCGCCGTTCGCCGACCTGCCGCCCTCGGCGCCGCCCTATACGCCCCAGCCGGCTCCGGCCGCCGCCGCTTCGGCGCCCGCGCCGACCGCCGTCCGCGACGTGCCGATCGAGGCCGCCGAGCCGGTGGCCCCGACCGCCCACCCGGTCGGCTCGACCCAGGCGATGGTGCAGGAGGTGCTCGCCGCCGCCGACGCCGACATGGGCGAGGCGGCCGTGCCGCGCATCACCATCCACGCCTTCTGCGCCCGGTCCGAGACCGTGGCCCTGGTCGAGGCCGCCTCGGCCGACCGCCGCATGGCCCGCGCCTCGACCCTCGCCCGTCCCGGCGGGCTGGAGGCCGCGGTCGACTACTACCAGAACCAGTCGACGCCCTCGCTGGTGCTGGTCGAGAGCCTGGACGCCGCGCCGCGCATGCTGGCCCTGCTGGACGGCCTGGCCCAGGTCTGCGACCCGGGCACCAAGGTCGTGGTCATCGGCCAGACCAACGACATCGCCCTGTATCGCGAGCTGATGCGGCGCGGGGTCAGCGAGTACATCACCCAGCCCCAGGGCCCGCTGCAGATCATCCGCGCGGTCTCCAGCCTGTATGCCGACCCCTCCGCGCCGTTCGTCGGCCGGCAGATCGCCTTCGTCGGCGCCAAGGGCGGCGTCGGGTCCTCGACCCTGGCCCACAACTTCGCCTGGTCGATGGCCGAGCGCGTGCAGGCCGCCACGGTGATGGTCGACCTGGACTTGCCGTTCGGCACGGCCGGCCTCGACTTCAACCAGGACCCGCTGCAGGGCGTGCTGGACGCCCTGACCCAGCCCGACCGCCTGGACCCGGTGCTGATGGACCGCATGATGGTCCGCTGCGGCGACCGCCTGAGCCTGTTCGCCGCGCCCGGCGCCCTGGACCAGGACTACGAGATCCCGGCCGACGCCTTCGAGGAGGTCACCCAGAAGATCCGCGGCGTCGCGCCGTTCGTGGTGCTGGACCTGCCCCACAGCTGGAGCGCCTGGACCCGCCAGGTGCTGATCGGCAGCGACGACCTGGTCGTGGTGGCCACGCCAGACCTGGCCTCCCTGCGCAACGCCAAGAACATCGTCGACCTGGTCCGCCAGGCTCGGCCCAACGACGCGCCGCCGCGCCTGGTGCTGAACCAGGTGGGCGTGCCCGGCCGTCCCGAGATCCCGGTCAAGGACTTCGGCGAGGCCCTGGGCCTGACGCCGTCCCTGGTGCTGCCGTTCGACCCCAAGCCCTTCGGCCAGGCCGCCAACAACGGTCAGATGGTCGCCGAGGTGGCCCCCAAGTCGAAGGCGGCCGAGGGCATCGACCACCTGGCGCGACTGATCAGCCGCCGCGAACCGCCGGCGGCCCAGAAGACGTCCATCCTCTCCAGCCTGTTCAAGAAGAAGTAGGGCATGTTCGGCAAGCGCGACCAGGCCGCCGTTCGGACCGAGCAGGCGCCGCCGCCCGTCTCCAACGACGGGCCGGCCATCGCCACGCGCCCGCAGCGCGTCGATCCCGCCGCCGAGCCGGCCGCGCCCGCCGCCGCCCCGGCCCGCACCGCCGCGCCCGCCAAGGCCGCCGGCCCCAAGCCCACCAACGGCCTGGAGCAGCTGCGCGCCGCCCAGGGCGCGCCGCCGACCGCCAACGTGGTCCGCGAGCAGAGCGACTACTACCACGCCACCAAGACCACGATCTTCAACGCGCTGCTCAACACCATCGACCTGTCCCAGCTGGCCCAGCTGGACCTGAAGGCGGCGGCCGAGGAGATCCGCGACATCGTCGCCGAGCTGGTGGCGATCAAGAACGTCTCGATGTCGGTGTCCGAGCAGGAGCACCTGGTCCAGGACATCATCAACGACGTCCTCGGCTACGGCCCGCTGGAGCCCCTGCTGGCCCGCGACGACATCGCCGACATCATGGTCAACGGCGCGCACCGGGTGTTCATCGAAGTGGGCGGCAAGGTCCAGCTGACCAACGTCCGCTTCCGCGACAATCTCCAGCTGATGAACATCTGCCAGCGGATCGTCAGCCAGGTCGGCCGCCGGGTCGACGAGAGCTCGCCGATCTGCGACGCCCGCCTGCCCGACGGCAGCCGCGTCAACGTCATCGCCCCGCCCCTGGCGCTGGACGGTCCCACCCTGACCATCCGGAAGTTCAAGAAGGACAAGCTGACGATGAAGAACCTGGTCGACTTCGCGTCGATCAGCCCGGAAGGGGCCCGCGTGCTGGGCGTCATCGGCGCCTGCCGCTGCAACATCGTCATCTCGGGCGGCACCGGCTCGGGCAAGACCACCCTGCTCAACACCATGACCGCCTTCATCGACCCGACCGAACGGGTGGTGACCTGCGAGGACGCGGCCGAACTGCAGCTGCAGCAGCCGCACGTGGTGCGCCTGGAAACCCGTCCGCCCAACCTGGAAGGCCAGGGCGCGGTGACCATGCGCGACCTGGTCAAGAACTGCCTGCGGATGCGTCCCGAGCGGATCATCGTCGGCGAAGTCCGCGGCCCCGAGGCGTTCGACCTGCTGCAGGCGATGAACACCGGCCACGACGGCTCGATGGGCACGCTGCACGCCAACAGCCCGCGCGAGGCGATCAGCCGGATCGAGTCGATGATCACCATGGGCGGCTACGGCCTGCCCTCTAAGACCATCAAGGAGATGATCGTCGGCTCGGTCGACGTCATCGTCCAGGCCGCCCGCCTGCGCGACGGCTCGCGCCGGATCACCCACATCACCGAGGTGGTCGGGCTGGAAGGCGACGTGATCGTCACCCAGGACCTGTTCGTCTACGAGATGAACGGCGAAGACGCCGAGGGCCGGGTGCTGGGCAAGCACCGCTCGACCGGCATCGGCCGGCCCCGCTTCTGGGACCGCGCCCGCTACTACGGCCTGGAGCGCGAGCTGGCCGAAGCCCTCGACGCGGCGGAATAGGGCCATGCTGATCATCCTCGCCGGCGTCCTCGGCTTCATCACCATCGCGGGGCTGGGCTTCGTGCTGGCCGGCGGGGGCGGCGGCGCCTCGGCCAAGACCGTCAAGCGCGCCCAGCTGATCGCCGGCGACCGCCAGGCCGTGGCCGCCCGCGCCAAGGCCGCCGCCAACACCCCCGACGCCCGCCGCAAGCAGCTGCTGAAGACCCTGAAGGAACAGGATCAGCAGAAGAAGAAGGCGTCGCTGACCATCGCCGCGCGCCTGCGCGCCGCCGGCCTGGGCGACAACGTCCAGATGTTCTGGATCATCAGCGGCGTGGTCGGCGTGCTGGTCGGGCTGATGCTGCTTCTGCTGCGCCAGATGCCGATCATCGCCCTGGGCGCGGCCTTCGCCGCCGGCTTCGGCCTGCCGCGCTGGGTCATCGGCATGATGGCCAAGGCCCGCACCAAGAAGTTCACCGAGGCCTTCTCGGACGCCATCGACATCATCGTGCGCGGCATCAAGTCGGGCCTGCCCGTCCACGACTGCCTGCGGATGATCGGCACGGAATGCCCCGAGCCCCTGGCCGGCGAATTCCGCATCCTGACCGAGAACACCGGCATGGGCATGTCGATGGAGCAGGCCCTGGACCGCATGTACGAGCGCATGCCGACCAACGAGCTGCGCTTCTTCACCATCGTCCTGACCATCCAGTCCAAGACCGGCGGCAACCTGGCCGAGGCGCTGGGCAACCTGTCGACCGTGCTGCGGGCCCGCAAGCTGATGGGCGAGAAGATCAAGGCCCTGTCGGCCGAAGCCGTGTCGTCGGCCTTCATCATCGGCTGCCTGCCGCCCGGCGTGGCGACGATGATCTCGATCACCGCCCCGGCCTATATGGCGCCGATGTTCAGCGATCCGCGCGGCCGGATCATGCTGATGATCGCCGCCTTCTGGATGTCCTGCGGCATCTTCGTGATGCGCAAGATGATCAACTTCAAGTTCTAGGGGGAGGCGGCCATGATCGATCTGCTCACCAATCCCCAGACCCTGTTCAGCGCCTTCATCGCGATCGTGGTGTTCGCCACCATCGTCACCCTGGCCGCGCCGATGATGAGCAGCAACGGCCTGGAGGGCCGGCTGAAGTCGGTGGCCAACCGCCGCGAGGAGCTGCGCCGCCGCTCGCGCGAGGCCCTGTCCCAGAAGGGCGGCGGCGGCAGCCTGCGCCACGCCGACGAGGGGATGTACAAGAACGTCGTCGACCGCCTGCAGCTGTCCAAGCTGCTGGAGGACCCCAAGGTCGTCGACAAGCTGGCCCAGGCCGGCTTCCGCGGGCCCAAGCCGGTCTCGACCTTCTACTTCTTCCGCTTCGTGATGCCGTTCGCGTTTTCGGCCGTGGTGGCGTTCTACCTGTATCTGATCAACGACTTCGGCCTGCTGGCCATGCAGAAGATCGCCGCCTGCTTCGTCGCCCTGGCGGCCGGCTACTACGCGCCCAACCTCTACATCTCCAACATCGCCCAGAAGCGCCGCGAGTCGATCGTCCAGGCGTTCCCGGACGCCCTGGACCTGATGCTGATCTGCGTCGAAAGCGGCATGTCGATCGAGGCGGCGATCGCCAAGGTCGGGTCCGAGGTCGGCTCGGCCTCGATGGAGCTGGCCGAGGAGCTGGGCCTGCTGACCGCCGAGCTCAGCTACCTGCCCGAACGCCGCCTGGCCTACGAGGGCCTGGCCCGCCGGACCAACCATCCGGGCATCAAGTCGGTGGCCACGGCCATGATCCAGGCCGAGCGCTACGGCACGCCGCTGGGCGCAGCCCTGCGGGTGATGGCCAAGGAGAACCGCGAACTGCGCCTGTCGGCCGCCGAGAAGAAGGCCTCGGCCCTGCCGGCCAAGCTGACCGTGCCGATGATCGTGTTCTTCCTGCCCGTGCTGTTCATCGTGATCATGGGCCCGGCGATCATCAAGATCCAGGACGTGCTGAAACAGCGGTAGGGGGCGGCCGGCACCCGTCCCTCCCCCTTGTGGGGAGGGTGGCCCTGGCGGAGCCAGGGTCGGGTGGGGTTTGATGAGTCAGCAGGGCGAGTCAGCAGGCCCCACCCGTCCGCTTCGCGTCCACCCTCCCCACAAGGGGGAGGGAAGGCTGGATCAACCCCCTGCCTTCACAGCGCTCCACGACCGCGTCGCGCTCTCCTGGCCGATGGCGGCGCGCAGCCAGGCCAGGTTGTTGTCGACCGACTCCGGCGGCAGGTCCTGGCGGGCCAGCTTCTCGGCCTCGTCCATGCGGCCTTGCAGCCCGACCACAAGGGCAAGGTTCTGGCGGACCTGGATGGTGGCGGTGGGCAGGGCGGCGGCCTGGCGCAGGGCGGTCTCGGCGCCCTTCAGGTCGCCGCTCGAGGCCAGGTGCATGGCCAGGTTGCTCAGCGGCACGGCCTCGTTCGGGGCCAGGGCCACGGCCTGGCGGTGGGCCGCCAGGGCCTCGTCGTCGCGCTTGGCCTGCTCGTAGGCCACGCCCAGCAGCGACAGGGGCCGCCAGTCGCGCGGCTGCAGGGCGGCGGCCTTGCGGCCCGGCTCGATGGCGTAGAAGCCCTGGCCGCGCGCCACGTTGGCCCGGGCCAGTTCCATCAGGGCGTCGTAGTTGTCGGGCGCGAAGATCAGGATGCCGGCCGCCGCGTCGGCGGCCTCGTCGTAGCGGCCCAGGGCGCGCAGGGCCTGGGACAGGCCCACGCCCGCCTCGACGTCGCGGCCGTCGCGCTCCAGTTCGGTCGACCAGAAGGCCATGCGGGTCAGCGGATCGGCGCGCTGGGCCTCGGCCCGCTCGGCCGGCGTGGCCTTGCGCGGCGCCTGGGGCGCGGCGGCGGCCGCGGGCTGCGGCGCGTCCTTGGCCCGCTTGTCGGCGGCCTGGACCGGCGCCGCGGCGAGGAGGCCAACGACCATGGGAGCGACAACGGGGGCGAGAACGGTTGCGAGGAGCGCGCGCTTGCGACACATGAAGAGGAATCTCCCGACGGTCCCGCATCCTCGCGCGCGGCCCTCAAGGAATCGTTAAGCATAATTTCCACCTTCAGGGCCCGCCCATGTCGGAACCGATCATCGCCTCCTCGTCCCGCTCCCCGGAGGACGGCGCGCCGACGCCCATCCACTGCCTGTACGAGGACCAGCTGGACGCCTTCGTCGAGGCGCGGCCCAGCTTCGTGAAGGGCTTCGTGGCCCTGGAGGACTTCAAGGCCAAGGCCGGCCAGGTGCTGGTCCTGCCGACGCCGCAAGGGGCCGTGGACCGCGTGCTGCTGGGGCTTGGGACGCGGGACAAGGTCGAGCCGATGCTGTTCCGGGCCCTGCCGACCCGGCTGCCGGCCGGCGACTACCGCCTGGCCACCGTCCCCGACGACCTCGACGCCGCCCAGATCGCCCTGGCCTTCGCCCTGGGGGCCTACCGCTTCGACCGCTACCGCACCCGGGGCAAGGACGAGCCGCGACGACTGGTCGCGGACGAGACGCTCGACCTGGACGAGGTCCGCGCCGTCGCCCACGCCTGCGCCCTGGCCCGCGACATGGTCAACACCCCGGCCAACGACATGGGGCCGCTGCAGATCGAGACCATCGCCCGCGAGATCGCCGAGCGCTACGGCGCGACTCTGGACGTGGTGGTCGGCGACGACCTGCTGGAGCGGAACTATCCGGCCGTCCACGCCGTGGGCCGCGCCGCCGTCCCGGCCCGCGCGCCGCGCATGCTGGAGATCACCTGGGGCGATGCAGCCCACCCGCGCGTGGCGCTCGTCGGCAAGGGCGTGGTGTTCGACACCGGCGGGCTGGACATCAAGCCGTCCAGCGGCATGCGGCTGATGAAGAAGGACATGGGCGGCGCCGCCCACGTCCTGGCCCTGGGGCGGATGGTGATGGCGGCGGGCCTGCCCGTGGCCCTGACCGTGCTGGTCCCGGTGGTCGAGAACGCCATCGCCGGCGACGCCATGCGGCCCGGCGACGTGCTGGACACCCGGGCGGGCCTGACCGTCGAGGTCGGCAACACCGACGCCGAGGGCCGCCTGATCCTGGCCGACGCCCTGGCCCGCGCCGCCGAGCTGGAGCCGGTCCTGACGATCGACCTGGCCACCCTGACCGGCGCCGCGCGCGTGGCCCTCGGCCCGCAGGTGATCCCGTTCTACACGCCCGACGACGACCTGGCCCTGGAGATCGAGGAGGGCGCCCGCGTCGCCTCCGACGCCGTTTGGCGCATGCCCCTGTGGGATGGATACCGGGAGGCGGTCGAGAGCGACATCGCCGACCTCAAGAACGATCCCGACGCCTGGGCCCAGGCCGGCTCGATGACCGCCGCCCTGTTCCTGCAGCGCTTCGCCCCGACCACGGGCGCGTGGGCGCACTTCGACATCTTCGCCTGGAACCCCAAGGCGCGGCCGGGCTTCGCGTCCGGCGGCGAGGCCCAGGTGATCAGGGGGCTGTACGGCATGCTGAAATCGCGTTTCCCGAAGGCTGAAGCATGAGCGGTTTCGATCCCCGGGTGACCCTGGCCCGGCCCGACCTGGCCGACCTGGACCTGCAGGGCCTGGTCGCCGCCGAGCGCTACGCCGCCCCGACCGTGCGCCGCGTGGCGGTCCCGACCGCCGCCCTGCGCAAGGCGCCCGACCCGAGGGCCGAGCAGTGGGACCAGCTGCTGTTCGGCGAGCTGTTCCGGGTGCTGGACGTGCAGGACGGCTTCGCCTGGGGCCAGGCGGGGCGCGACGGCTATGTGGGCTTCGTGGCCCAGGCCGAGCTGGCGGCCTTGGGCGAACCGGCCACCCACCAGGTGGCGGTTCCGCGCACCTACGCCTTCGGCGAGCCGAACATCAAGGCGCGGCCGGCGGGGCTCTATTCGCTGAACGCCCTGACCACGATCGAGGCGACCGAGGGCCGCTTCGCCAAGGGCGAGGGCACGGGCTGGTTCGTCGCCGCCCACCTGGCGCCCGTGGGCGTGGCCCTGACCGACTACGTGGCGGTGGCCGAGGGCTATCTTGGCGCGCCCTACCAGTGGGGTGGGCGCGAATCGCTGGGCCTGGACTGCTCGGGCCTGGTGCAGCAGGCCCTGGCGGCCTGCGGGCGGGCGATCCCGCGCGACACCGACATGCAGCTGGCCTTCTTCGCGTCCATCGCCGAGGCCGAGCGCCGGCGCGGCGACCTGGTGTTCTGGAAGGGCCACGTGGCGATCCTGCTGGACCCCGACACGATCCTGCACGCCAACGCCCACCACATGGCCGTGGCCGCCGAACCCCTGGCCGAGGCGATCGCCCGCGTCGAGGCGGCGGGCGGCGGCGGCGTGACGGGGTGGCGGCGGCCCTAGCTGGCGACGGAGGGGGCGTCCCTCCGCCGTTCAGATCACTTCGGCCACTGGGCCAGCCAGTCGGCGATCGACTGCGGGGTCATGTGGCGGGCGTCGGTCAGGGCGAAGAAGGCGCCGTCGTTGACCAGCTTGCCGTTGCCGTCGACCACCAGGAAGCTGGGCACGCCCTTCAACTTGTCGACGCCGTAGCGGGCCGGGATCTGCATGTTCTTGTCGTAGCGGCCGACGTTCACCGTCACGACCTCGTAGTGCTTGTCGACCCACTTCTTCAGGTCGGGCTGCTCGATCAGGCCGGCGAAGATCCGGCAGTCGGGGCACCAGTTGCCGCCGAAATCGATCAGGGTCAGCTTGTGGGCCTTCTTGGCGCGCTTCAGGGCGGCGGCGACGTCGGCCTCGGCGTCGGCCTTCTCGTCATAGGGGTAGGGCAGCGGCGTGGGCAGGTCGGCCAGCGACTTCAGCGCGACGGTCGGGGCCTTGGCGGCGAAGGCCGAGGCGGGGGCGGCGATCAGCGTCGCGACGAGCGCTACGGCGGCCAGCGGGCGAAGGATCATGGTCGAACGGTTCCGGTGAAGCGGTACGGTCCGATACTCTACTCACGGAATGGGAAAAGGCCGCAAGCCCAGCTTTGCTGCGGACGGCCCCACGCCGTCTGCAAGGGGCGCGGCGCCCCCAAACCAGGCAGTGGCCGAGGCAAAGAAAAAGGCCGCGAAGCGAACTTCGCGGCCTTTGATCTCGGTCCGTCCCGAAAGGATCAGGACTTGGCGGCGGCCGGGGCCGGGGTCGCCGTGGCGGGCGCGCCGGCGGCGGCGGGCGCGCCAGCAGCCGGAGCGCCGGCGGCCGGAGCCGCGGGGGCTTCGCCCGCGGCCGGGGCCGGAGCGCCGGCCGGCTTCGGGGCCGGGATCGGCAGGGTCGAGCCCAGGCTGTGCAGGTAGGCGATCATGGCGATCCGGTCTTCCTGCTTCTTCAGGCCGACGAACGTCATCTTGGTGCCCGAGACGTCCTTGCCCGGCGCCTTCAGGAAGGTGTCCAGCTTGTCGTAGTCCCAGACCGGGTTCTTGTTGCCGTAGTCGACCATCGCCGACGAATAGGCGAAGCCGGCGTGGGTGCCGGGCTTGCGGCCGACGACGCCGAACAGGCCCGGGCCGGTGTGATTCTCGGCGGTGAAGTTGTGGCACGAGGCGCACTTGGCGCTGACGGCCTGGCCGGCGGCGACGTTGGCGGGGGTCAGGACGCTGCCCCAGTCGGGCGCGACCTCGGCGGCGGCGCCGCCTTCACCGGCCTCTTCGGCCACGGCGATCGCGTAGCCCGGCTTTTCCAGCTCGTGCTTGGCGAAAACGATGTCCGAGCCTTCCTTGAGACCGAAAATGATCAGGCCCGTCAGCAGGACGCCGCCGAAGATCTTGTTGAACGTCAGGTCGCTCATCTAAAGCCTTACCAGCCTCTTGGGGGCCGTCCGACGACAGGCCCGAATTCCGCGCCCGGAGGTTTCCCCCGCGCGCTCCATGTTGCGCTCGCGTCTCTTACACGCTACCGCCCGGGGCGCAACCGGGCAGCAACGGTTTTGACCCCGCATCGGCCTCTCATGAACCCCATCGTCGTCATTCCGGCCCGCATGGCGGCCACCCGCCTCCCCGACAAGCCGCTGGCCGACATCGGCGGCGTGTCGATGATCGTGCGCGTGCTGCGCCAGGCCCAGGCCGCGGGAATCGGCCCGGTGGCCGTGGCGGCGGGCGACATCTCGATCGTCCATGCGGTCCGGAAGGCCGGCGGCACGGCGGTCCTGACCGATCCGGGCCTGCCCTCGGGTTCGGACCGCATCCTGGCGGCCCTGGAGGAGCTGGATCCCGAGCGCCGCCACGACGTGGTCATCAACCTGCAGGGCGACATGCCGTTCGTGCAGCCTTCGGTGCTGAGCGCCTGCGCCGACCTGCTGAGCGCCCATCCGGGCTGCGACATCGCCACCGTGGTCGCGCCGGAAGCCTCGCCCGCCGACCGGTCCAATCCCGACGTCGTCAAGGCCGTGCTCGCCATGGAGCAGGACGGCCTGTCGGGTCGGGCCCTCTATTTCACCCGCTCCACCCTCTACGGCGACGCGCCGATCTGGCGGCACATCGGCATCTACGGCTATCGCCGCGCGGCGCTGGAAGCCTTCAACGCCGCCCCGCCCTCGCCGCTGGAGAAGCGCGAGAAGCTGGAGCAGCTGCGCGCCATGGAACTGGGCCTGCAGCTGCGCGCCGCCGTGGCCGCCGAGGCCCCGATCTCCGTCGACAATCCTTCCGACCTTGAAGCGGCCCGCGCCTACGCGGCCGGAAAGTCAGCATGAGCATCCTCAAGAAGATCGCCTTCCAGGGCGAACCCGGCGCCAACAGCCACGAGGCGTGCCGCACCTATTTCCCCGACTACGAGGCCGTGCCCTGCGCCACCTTCGAGGAGGCGTTCGAGGCCATCAAGTCGGGCGCCTGCCAGCTGGGCATGATCCCGATCGAGAACTCGATCGCCGGCCGCGTGGCCGACGTCCACCATCTCTTGCCGGCTTCGGGATTGCAGATCATCGGCGAGCGCTTCAAGCCGATCCGCTTCCAGCTGATGGCCAACAAGGGCGTGACGCTGGAGACGGTGAAGATCGCCAGCTCGATGCCGATCGCGCTTTCCCAGTGCCGCCAAAGCCTCAAGAAGCTGGGCCTGGCCCACGAGAGCGCCGGCGACACGGCGGGCGCCGCCAAGGCCCTGGCCCTGAAGCCCGACCCGACCCGCGCCGCCGTGGCCCCGGCCCTGGCCGCCGAGATCTACGGCCTGGACATCCTGGCCAAGGACATCGAGGACGAGCGCAACAACACCACGCGCTTCCTGGTGATGACGGCCGACAAGTCGCCGGCCGCGCCGCCGTTCACCCACCGCTGCGTGACCAGCTTCGTGTTCAAGGTCCGCAACCTGCCGGCCGCCCTCTACAAGGCGCTGGGCGGGTTCGCGACCAACGGCGTCAACATGACCAAGCTGGAAAGCTACATGGAGGGCGGGGCCTTCACGGCCACCTTCTTCTACGCCGAGGTCGACGGCCGTCCCGAGGACCGACCCCTGGCCCTGGCCTTCGACGAGCTGAAGTTCTTCTCCGAGAAGTTCGAGGTGCTGGGCGTCTATCCGGCCGACCCGTTCCGGGATCGCGTCTAGGCGGCGTTGCGACCCTCGGCGGTTGTCTCTAGCTTGACCTTGGCGCGGTCGCTTCCGGCCGCCCTCGGGGGACTAGAGTGATGAAGAGCTTGCCGTGGATTCTGGGCCCCGCGGGCGGCGCGGTACTGGTCGGGGCGATCGGCCTGGCGATCTGGGCGGGCATGCCGGCCAATCCGCTGACCACCTTCGGCCTCCTGGTGATCACGGCCGGCCTGCTGACCAAGATGATCTATCTGGTGTTGATCGGCCTGGGGATCTGGATCGCGGCCCTCGTGGTCGGCAGCCTGACGAAAGGGCGCGCCGACGATCCCTCGGCGCTGTCGATCCTCGGCCTCCTGCCGCCCGGCCTGGGGCTGGTGGCGACGCTGTTCACGATCCTGTCCATCGTCCGGGCCGTGCAGGCCACGCACACCAGCGAACTGATCGTGATCGCGCCCAGCCTGGCCGAAGCGCTGGCGCCCCTGGGCGTCGGCCTGCTGCTCGGCGCGGTCCCCGCCGCGATCAGGGCGCGCTTCTCGCCCGCGGCCTGATCTCGCCTGATCTCGCCTGACCGGGCCTGACGTCGCGGCAGGCTTCGCCATAACGGCGTTCCGCGACTAACCTTCCCGGAATAAGCAAGAGTTCCGGGGAGGGAACGACAATGAACACCCTGATCGCGCCGGTGATGGCGCTGGTGGCCTGGTCGCTGGTCATCTGGCTGTGGATGTACGTCCAGCGCATGCCGGCCATGAGCAAGGCCGGGATCAAGCCGCAGGACGCGGCCTTTCCGGGCAGCCTGAACGGCCTGCCCGCGCCCGCCCGCCAGGCGGCCGACAACTACAACCACCTGATGGAGCAGCCGACGATCTTCTACGCGGCCGCCCTGGCCATCCAGGTCGCCGGCCACGGCGATCCCCTGGCGGTCAAGCTGGCCTGGGCCTTCGTCGCCCTGCGCGTGCTGCACAGCCTGGTGCAGGTCAGCGTCAACATCGTGCTGGTGCGCTTCCTGCTGTTCTCGCTGTCGACCATCGCCCTGGCGTGGATGGTGGTGCGGGAGCTGCTGGTGCTGTTCGGCTAGAAGATCCTCCCCCCTTGGGGGAGGTGTCGCGGAGCGACGGAGGGGGCTTGCCGAGCCGGCGGGTGAAACCCCCTCCGGCCCTTCGGGCCACCTCCCCCTGTGGGGGAGGATCTAGTCCTCCCCCTCCGCCCAGGCCTTGATCAGCTGGTGCGCGATGGCCAGGGGCGGCGGGGCGAAGAAGCCTTCCAGCTCGCCGCGGATCAGGGCCTTGGCCTCGTCCTTGGTGAACCACTTCACCGCTTCCAGCTCGGTCTGGTCGGGGGCGGCCACGTCGCTGTCGACGTCGGCCATCAGGCCCATCATCAGCGACGAGGGCCACGGCCAGGGCTGGCTGGAGTGGTAGCGGACGGCGACGGCGGTGAGGCCCGCCTCCTCCATCAGCTCGCGGGCGCAGGCCTCCTCGATCGTCTCGCCGGGCTCCACGAAGCCGGCCAGGGCCGAGTACATGCCGGGCGGCCAGCCGGCCTGGCGGCCCAGCAGGCAGCGGCCCTCGTGCAGGGCCAGCATGATCGCCACCGGGTCGGTGCGCGGGAAGTGTTCGGTCTGGCACGAGGAGCACTGCCGCTTCCAGCCGCCGTCGGTGACGTTGGTCTCCTGGCCGCAGTTGCTGCACCACTTGTGCTTGCGCCGCCATTCGAACATCGACTTGGCCGTGGCCAGGATGCCGGCGTCGGGCGGCGGCAGGGTCAGGGCGACGCCGCGCAGCTCCTCGAACCGGCCCAGCCCCTGCAGCGGCCCCTCGGCCGGATCGGCCCCGCCCTCCAGGTCGACGGCGAACACCGCGATGTCCTTCCACAGCCCCAGGAACAGCAGGCGCTCGGGCGTGGCCGACAGGTCCTTGGCCATGTCGGCGCGCAGATAGGCGATCTGGGCCCCGCTGACCTTGCCTTCCTCGTCCGTGATGTCCTCGACCAGCGCCTTGCCGTTCCAGATGGCCACGGCCAGCGAGTGCGGGTCGTCGGCCTTCTCGGCCAGCCAGGCCTCGTCGCCCCGGCGCTCGCTGGCGCGGTCGAGCGGATTGCCGGCGAAGATGTTGGTGATGATCGAAAGAGCCATGACGATTCTCTAACATCCGCGACGAAGAGTCGTCACGGCTCCGGAGCTTGTGACTTGCATCGCGGGCCTTGAGTCGCGATATAGGCCTCGGAGATCGGCGACGGGCGGAGTCCTCGCCAACCTGGTCAGGGCCGAGAGGCAGCAGCCACAACGAGTTTCGCTCCGGGTCGTCTGCCGGTCTCCACCTTTCCCCAAATTCCGACAGCAACAACGCCCCAAGCGCGGCGCGAGCCTTTTGCTGCGCCCTTCCGCACACTACACTCACGCCATGGCCGACCACGACGACCTCACGACCGATTCCGCGCCGCCGTGGGATGAAGAGCCCGCCGAACGCGACGAGAACACCGTCGACATCTTCGGCGGTCCTCCTGCTGACGAGCCGCTGCAAGCCGGTACGCCCGACTCCGCGCCCGCCGCCCCGGCGCCGGCCGCGCCGCCGACGGCCGAGAGCCTCAGCGATCCCGACGCCGCCTACACCGTGCTGGCGCGCAAGTACCGGCCGCGCACCTTCGAGGACCTGATCGGCCAGGAGGCCATGGTCCGCACCCTGGCCAACGCGTTCTCGACCGGCCGCATCGCCCACGCCTTCATGCTCACCGGCGTGCGGGGCGTCGGCAAGACCACGACCGCCCGCCTGCTGGCCCGGGCCCTGAACTACGAGACCGACACCGTCCACGGCCCCTCGGTCGACCTGACCGTCGAAGGGCGGCACTGCAAGGCGATCATCGAAGGCCGGCACATGGACGTGCTGGAGCTGGACGCCGCCAGCCGCACCAAGGTCGACGAGATGCGCGAGCTGCTGGACGGGGTGCGCTACGCCCCGGTCGAGGCGCGCTACAAGGTCTACATCATCGACGAAGTGCACATGCTGTCGACGGCGGCGTTCAACGCCCTGCTGAAGACGCTGGAAGAGCCGCCGCCGCACGCCAAGTTCATCTTCGCCACCACCGAGATCCGCAAGGTGCCGGTGACGATCCTGTCGCGCACCCAACGCTTCGACCTGCGCCGGGTCGAGCCGGACGTGCTGGTCAAGCACTTCGGCCGGATCGCCGCCAAGGAGGGGGCCAAGGTCGAGGAAGACGGCCTGGCCCTGATCGCCCGCGCCGCCGAGGGTTCGGTGCGCGACGGCCTCTCCCTTCTGGATCAGGCCATCGTCCAGGGCGAGCGCGGCTCGACCGTCACGGCCGCCGTGGTCCGCGACATGCTGGGCCTGGCCGACCGCGGCCAGACGATCGCCCTGTTCGAGAACGTCATGAGCGGCAAGCCCGGCGAGTCGCTGAAGGGCTTCCGCGCCCTCTGGGGCTTCGGGGCCGATCCGGCGGTGGTCATGCTGGACCTGCTGGACCACTGCCATTCCGCCTCGGTGGCCAAGGCCCTGGGGCCGGACGCCCTGTCGATGCCCAAGGAGCAGGCCGCGCGCCTGACCGCCATCGGGGCCCAGACCTCGCCGGGGACCCTGGCGCGCCTGTGGCAGATGCTGCTCAAGGCCCATGACGAGGTGCGCCGCGCGCCCGACGCCATGGCCGCGGCCGAGATGGCCATCATCCGCCTGTGCTACGCCGCCGACCTGCCCGGCCCCGAGGAAGCCCTGAAGGCCCTGCGCGACGGCCAGCCGGTGGGCGGCGGTCCCGGTGGGGGCGGCGGCGGTTCGATCGGCGGCGGCGGGGCGCCCGGCGGCGCCCTGAACGCCCAGGCCCGGGTGATGGCCGCGCCGATGGCCCCGGCCGCGCCGGTGCTGGCCTCGTTCGAGGACGTTGTGAAGCTGATCGCCGAGAAGCGCGACATCGGCCTGCGCCTGGACGTCGAGCAATATGTCCGCCCGATCAGCTTCCGCCCCGGGGCGATCACCTTCGAGGCCGCCCCCGGCGCGCCCGGCAACCTGGCCGGACGCCTGGTCCGCGCGCTGAAGGAGTGGACCGGCCAGCCCTGGCTGGTCGCGGCCGAAGGCGGCGGCGGGGCCGAGAGCCTGATGGAACGCCAGAAGCGCGAGCAGCGCGAGGAGATGGACGCGATCCGCTCGGATCCCTTCGTCGCCTCGGTGCTGGACGCCTTCCCCGGCGCCGAGATCGTCGAGGTCCGCACGATCATGACGCCCGAGACGCCGCCGATCGAGCCGGACGAACTGGAAGAATGACGCGCGCGCGTCCCCTAAGACCTGGAGTGACCCCATGAAAGACCTCGGCGGCCTGATGAAGCAGGCCCAGGCCATGCAGCAGAAGCTGGCCGACGCTCAGGCGAAGATCCTGGACCTGACGGCCGAAGGGACCGCCGGCGGCGGCATGGTCACCGTCACGCTCCGGGGCTCGGGCGAGCTGGTCAAGGTGGTGCTGGACGAAGAGCTGATCCAGCCCGGCGAGGGCGAGGTGATCGCCGACCTGATCGTCGCCGCCCACGCCGTGGCCCTGTCCAAGCTGAACGGCCAGCGCGAGCAGATGCTGCAGGAAGCCGCCGGCCCGATGGCCGGGATGATGGGCGGCCTGCCGGGCATGAAGTTCTAGGGTTTCATTTTACGACCGCTCATCCCGGCGAATGCCGGGACCCAGGTCCCAAGGCAGTGTGGATGATTGGAAGGGCTCAGCGCTCTTGGCGTCAGCCTCAAAGCCATTCCATCTGGGTCCCGGCATTCGCCGGGATGAGCGGATCAGAAAGCAGGAGATCGAATGCTCCACCTTCGCGCAGCCCTTATCGCCCTGGCGCTGGTCGTTCCGGCGACCGCCCCCCTGGCGGCCCTGGCCGCGCCCCTGCCGGCCGACCTGGCCGCGGCGGCGCACGCCTATGACGCGGCCCAGGTGAACGGCGACCGCGCGGCGCTGGAACGGCTGGTGGCCGACGACTACGTGCTGGTCAACGGCGCGGGCCAGGTCCAGGACAAGGCGCGGCTGATCGCCGACTACGTGGCCCCCGGCTTCAAGCTGGACCCGTTCACGATCGAGGAGCCGGTCGAGAAGGTGTTCGGCGACACCGCCCTGCTGGGCGGCCGGGTCAACATGACCGGGACCGACGGCGGCCAGCGCTTCGCGCTCGTCGTGCGGTTCGTCGACACCTGGGCCAAGCGCGACGGCCAGTGGCGGGTGGTCTATTCGCAGGTCACGCGGGTCGCGAAACCCTGATGGCCGCCTCCGCCGGACCCGAGATCGAGCGCCTGATCGCCCTGCTGTCCAAGCTGCCGGGCCTGGGTCCGCGCTCGGGCCGGCGCGCGGCCCTGGCCCTGCTGAAGAAGCGCGACACCCTGCTGGCGCCGCTGACGGCGGCCATGGTCGAGGCCCAGGCCAAGGTGCGCACCTGCTCGGTGTGCGGCTCGCTCGACACCTCCGACCCCTGCGCCATCTGCTCGGACGCCACCCGCGACAACCGCCTGCTGTGCGTGGTCGAGGAGGTCGGCTCGGTCTGGGCCATGGAGCGCGGCGGCTCGTTCAAGGGCCGCTACCACGTGCTGGGCGGCCTGCTGTCGGCCCTGGACGGCATCGGTCCCGAGGCGCTGCGGGTGGGCGAGCTGCTGGGCCGGGCGAACGCCAGCGAGATCGCCGAGGTGATCCTGGCCCTCCCCGCCACCGTCGACGGCCAGACCACGGCCCACTACCTGGCCGACCGCCTGGCCCCGACGGGCGTGTCGGTGACCATGCTGGCGCGAGGCGTGCCGGTGGGCGGCGACCTGGACTGGCTCGACGACGGGACCATCGCCCAGGCGCTGCGGGCGCGTCGGCCGGCTTAGGGCTTAGCTTTCCGTTCCTGAGTTGCTGCTTTTCTGATCCGCTCATCCCGGCGAATGCCGGGACCCAGATGGACTAGCGGTGTGGTTGACGCCATGCGCGCCGAGCCCTTCCAATCATCCGCTCCGCCATAGGATCTGGGTCCCGGCATTCGCCGGGATGAGCGGGGAAGGATGCCTAGGGCGACTAGCGGGCATCCAACACTTCTTCCACCGCCCCCAGCGCCAGCCCCGGCGTCTTGCGCCGCGCCAGCTCGACCGTCTTCCGCCCCAGCGCCGCATGGAGCTCCGCCAGCCCCGCGTCCCGCGCCGCCAGCGCCTCCACCTGCGCCGCGACCGTCGCCGCATCCCCCCGCGCGATCGGCCCGGTCAGGGCGGCGACCGGGCCCTTGTCCAGGATCGCGCCCAGGGCGTCGCGCAGGATGGGCGACAGGATTTTCAGGGCCGTCTCGCCGTCGATCCCCGCCGCCGCGTGGGCGTCCAGCCCGGCCTGGACCAGGGCCGCCAGGTAGTTCGAGGCGAACACCGTCCCCGCGTGATAGAGCCGCCGGTCGACGCCCTGCGGCAGCACCACCGGCGCGCCGCCGATGGCCGCCACGGCCGGGGCCAGCACGGCCAGGGCCGCCGCATCGCCCTGCAGGGTGCAGACCACGCCGTCGAAGGTGGCGACCTCGCGGGCCGGATCGGCGAAGGCCTTGACCGGATGCAGGGCCGCCACCGCCGCCCCGCGCCGGCGCAGGGGCTCCAGCGGCGCCAGGTCCCGCGCCCCGCTGCAGTGGAAGACGACCAGCCCCGCCGGATCGACGCCGTCGGCCAGGGCGGCGGCGACCGCGTCGATCTCGCCGTCGCGGGTGGAGATCATCACCACGTCGCCGGCCGTGGGCGTGGCCGCGTCCGCCGCCTGGCCGCCGCCGATGAAGGCCCGCGCCGCCTCGGCGCCCTCCCGGGTCCGCCCGACGATCCCGGAGACCGCGAAGACGCCCCGGTCATGGAACAGTCGTCCCAGGGTCCTGCCGACCGCGCCGGGTCCGATGATCCAGAGTCGTGACATGGCCCCTCTCTAGCCGCTCGTCGTCGGGCTTTCGAGAGCGCCTCTTTCTGGACCCCGCGACTCCGGCTAAGAACGGAGCATGAACTTCTCCGATCCGTTCCTGATCCTCGCCCTGGTGCTGCTGGTCGCGGCCGTCGCCGCCGGGGCGTTCGCCGTCTGGGCCCTGGGCCGCGCCACCCGGGCCGAGGCCAAGGCGTGGCAACTGAACGAGCAACTGGTCCAGGCCGGCGAGCGGGCGCGACTGCTGGAGGACCAGGCCGCCACCCAGGCCGAACTGATCCGCGCCCAGGCCGCCCAGCAGGCGACCATGACCGCCAACACGGTGGCCGAGGCCCTGATCAAGCGCACCGAGGAGAACTTCAAGAGCCGCGAACTGCTCAGCCAGCAGCGCCTGGAAGCCCAGCTCAAGCCGGTGGCCGAGACACTGGCCAAGTTCGAGGCCCAGGTCACCGCCGTCGAGAAGGCGCGGGCGGAAGAGACCGGCGGCCTCAAGGCCCAGATCGCCGCCCTGATGGAGGCCTCGACCGCCACCCAGTTCGAGGCCCGCAAGCTGTCGGCCGCCCTGCGGCGCGGGGCCGGGGTCCAGGGGCGTTGGGGCGAGCAGACCCTGCGCAACGTGCTGGAGGCCGCCGGCCTCAACAGCCGCTTCGACTTCGTCGAGCAGTTCAGCGTCGAGAGCGAGGAGGGCCGTCGCCGCCCCGACGTGAAGGTCAAGATGCCGGGCGGTGGGGTGTTCGTGATCGACGCCAAGTGCTCGCTGAACGCCTTCCTCGAGGCCCAGGAGGCGACCGAGGAGCACCTGCGGGAAAGCGCCCTGGCCCGCCACGCCGCCAGCGTCCGCGCCCACATGCAGGGCCTTTCGGCGAAGGCCTATTGGGACCAGTTCGCCAGCGAGGGCTCGCCCGACTTCGTGGCCATGTTCGTGCCCGGCGACGGCTTCCTCGCGGCCGCCCTGGACCGCCTGCCCGACCTGATGACCGAGGCCATGGACCGCCGGGTGCTGCTGGTCACCCCCACCACCCTGTTCGCCCTGTGCAAGGCCGTCGCCTACGGCTGGCGGGCCGAGGACCAGGCCAAGAACGCCGCCAACATCGTCGCGGTGGGCCGCGAGCTCTACAAGCGCATCGCCGTGATGGGCGCCCACGCCGGCTCGGTGGGCAAGGCGCTGGAGGCGGCCGTGGGCCGCTACAACCAGTTCGTCGGCTCGCTGGAAAGCCAGGTCCTGACCCAGGCCCGCCGCTTCGAGGACCTGTCGGTCGACCACGAGGGCAAGGAGATCAGCGAGCTGGCCCCGGTGGAGGGCTCGGTGCGGCCGCTGATCAAGCTGGCGGCGGACGAAACGCCGAAGCTGCAGGCCAAGTCCTAGGGCCCTCCATCTCCGCTCATCCCGGCGAATGCCGGGACCCAGATCCTAAGGCGGAGCGGTTGATTGGAAGGGCGCTGAGGTCGTGGCGTCCGTCCCACCGCCATTCCATCTGGGTCCCGGCATTCGCCGGGATGAGCGGATTTTTGAGGAGGTGCGGCCACGGGCCGCGTCCCTCCGTCGCCTTGACCCCGGGCGGCGCGGCGCTTACCTGACAGTCGTTATGGCCATCCGTCGCATCCTCACCGTCGATAATTCCGCCGATCTGGCGATCCTGAAGCAGGTCTCCAAGGACGTGCCCGCCGTCACCGACGCGCTGCGCGCCCTGATGGATGACATGCTGGAGACCATGTACGACGCCCCGGGCATCGGCCTGGCCGCCGTGCAGGTCGGCGAGCTGGTCAACGTGATCGTCATGGACCTGGCCCGCGAGGGCGAGGAGCCGGCCCCGCGCTACTTCGTCAATCCGAAGATCACCTGGGAGTCCGAGGAGCTGTTCTCGTACGAGGAAGGCTGCCTGTCGGTGCCCGAGGTCTACGACGCCGTCGAGCGCCCGGCCCGCGTGAAGCTGACCTATCTGGACTACCAGGGCCAGCCGATCGAGGAAGAGGCCGACGGCATGTTCGCCGTCTGCATCCAGCACGAGATGGACCACCTGAAGGGCGTGCTGTTCATCGACCACCTGTCGCGCCTGAAGCGCGACCGGGCGATCAGCAAGGTCAAGAAGGCCCGCCGCGCGGCCTAACTCAGCGGACGACGTGGGGGACACACACTCACCCCACGACCGCGCCCAGTCGGCGCAAGCCTTGCCGTGAGTGTGTGTCCCCTTCTTCGCGCGCCGACGCCTACTTCGTCGCCTCGTGGACTTCCTTCTTGGCGTTCGAGCCGGCCTTCTTGGCGTCGGCGTTGATGTCGGCCGCGGCTTCCTTGGTTTCCTGACCGGCCTTGGCGCCGGCTTCCTTGGCCTTGTCGACCGCCTCGCCGGCCGCGACCTTGGCGTCGGCGGCGGCTTCCTCGGTGCTTTCCTTCAGGGCCGTACCGGCTTCCTTGACGTCGGGGTCGTTCTTGATGTCGACGGCGGCCTGCTTGATCTCGGTGCCGGCGGCCTTGGCGCCTTCCTTGATCTGGGTGGCGTGCTCGTCCGAGCAGGCGGCCAGCGACAGGGCGGCCAGGCCGGCGACGGCGAAGAGGGTGATGGAGCGCATGGCGTTTCCTCCTGGAAATGGCGTCGCCCATAGAACGGCGGTCCATGGTCGAGGTTCCGACTCATGTCGCACCCCTGCTTCCTAAGGACGGTCATGCCGTCTAAACGTCCGCCATGCGCCTCGCCTTCCTCGGAACCCCCGATTTCTCCGTCGCCTGCCTGGCCGAGCTCGTCGCCGCCGGCCACGAGATCGCCTGCGTCTATTCCCAGCCGCCCGCCCCGCGCGGCCGCGGCCAGGACCTGAAGCCCTCGCCGGTCCACGCCTTCGCCGAAAGCCTGGGCCTGCCGGTGCGCACGCCGGTCTCGATGAAGACCCCCGAGGAGATCGCGGCCTTCCAGGCGCTCGACCTGGACGCCGCCGTGGTGGTGGCCTTCGGCCAGATCCTGGTGAAGGCCGTGCTGGAGGCCCCGCGCCTGGGCTGCTTCAACCTGCACGCCAGCCTGCTGCCGCGCTGGCGCGGCGCCGCCCCCATCCAGCGGGCGATCATGGCCGGCGACGCGGTGACCGGCGTCCAGGTGATGCGGATGAGCGAGGGCCTGGACGAAGGCCCGGTGCTGATGGGCGAGCAGGTGCGGATCGACGCCCTGGAGACCGCCGGCAGCCTGCACGACAAGCTGGCCGCCGTCGGCTCGCGCATGCTGCCCGTCGCCCTGGCCGCCATCGAGCGCGGCGCGGCCCGCGAGGTCCCGCAGGCGGAAGAGGGCGTGACCTACGCCAAGAAGATCAAGTCGGCCGAGGCCCGCATCGACTGGACCCGTCCGGCCGCCGAGGTCGACCGCCACATCCGGGGCCTGTCGCCGTTCCCCGGCGCCTGGTTCGAGGCGCCGTCCGACAAGGGCCCTGTCCGCGTGAAGGCCCTGCTGTCGCGCGTCGAGGACGCCGACGGCTCGCCGGGCGCGGTGCTGGACGACGCCCTGCTGATCGCCTGCGGGGAGGTCGCGGTGCGCCTGCTCAAGGCCCAGCGCGAGGGCAAGGGCGTGCAGGAGGCCGAGGTCTTCCTGCGCGGCTTCCCGCTGGCGGCCGGAACGGTCCTGGCCTGATGCCCCGCTACCGCCTGACGATCGAGTATGACGGCCGGCCCTATAACGGCTTCCAGGCCCAGGCCTCGCAGCCGTCGGTGCAGGGGGCGCTGGAGGCGGCGGTGAAGGCCTTCACCGGCCAGGAGATCCGCGTGGCCGCCGCCGGCCGCACCGACACCGGCGTCCACGCGACGGGCCAGGTGGTGCATGTCGATCTCGAGCGCGACTGGCCGGCCGAGACGGTGATGAACGCCCTGAACGCCCACCTGACGCGCGAGGCGGTCAGCGTGTTGGACGCGTCGGTCGCGCCGGAGGGCTGGCACGCCCGGTTCTCGGCCGACGAGCGGCGCTACCTCTACCGCATCCTCAACCGCCGCGCCCCGCCGGCCCTCGACAAGGGCAAGGTCTGGCACATGAAGAAAGCCCTCGACGCCGAGGGCATGCACGCGGCCGCCCAGGCCCTGGTCGGGCTGCACGACTTCACGACCTTCCGCGACATGGCCTGCCAGGCGAAGTCGCCGCTCAAGACCCTGGACGTGGCCCGCGTCAGCCGCGTCGGCGAGGAGGTCCATCTGGTGTTCGAGGCCCGCTCGTTCCTGCACCGACAGGTGCGGTCGATGACCGGCACCCTGGTCGAGGTCGGGGTGGGCCGCTGGACCGCCGACGACCTCAAGGCCGCCCTGGAGGCCAGGGACCGCACGGCCTGCGGGCCGGTCGCGCCGTCGGACGGGCTGTACCTCACGGGGGTGGGGTACGAGGGGGAGTAGGGGCGAAGAGCCCAAGCCTCTTTATGCCCACCCCACGGTTGTCATCCCGGAAAGCGCGTAGCGCTTGTCCGGGACCCAGGTGAACCGCACCGTATCAGCCCAGTCCCCTGGGTCCCGGACAGCCTCTACGAGGCTTCCGGGATGACAACGGTTTTGAGCTGATCCCTCGAGCCAATCTCACCGCTTCTTCGCCCGCTCGGCCCGCGCCGTCTGGATCTGGCCGACCGCCAGGGCCAGCATGAAGGCGCCGAAGGCGGCGACCACCAGGGTGAGGAAAGGGGGCATGAAAGCTCTCCGTTGCAAGTACGGCGAAGCTTCTCCGGCGAGGCCGGCGGCCACCTTGATCCAGCGCAAGACTAGGTAGACGCCCTTAAAGCACCGAGCAGTTGGTCAGCTGGCTGAACCGCTCCAGGGCCACGGTCCCCACCACCGAGGTGCCGAACCGGTCCAGCTCCGGCGACCACACGGCGATCGCCGCCTTGCCCGGCACGATGGCGACGATGCCGCCGCCCACGCCGCTCTTGGCCGGCAGGCCGACGCGGTAGGCGAAGCTGCCGACGCTGTCATAGATGCCGCAGGTCAGCAGCAGGGCGTTCAGGCGGCGCGACAGGCGTTCGGGGAAGATCGTCTCCTCGACGATCGGCGAGAAGCCGCCGGCCGCCAGGGGCAGCATGGCGCGGGCCAGCTGGCGGCAGCTCATGGTCAGGGCGCACTGGCGGCAATAGGCGGCGACCACGGCCTCGGGGTCGTGGTGGATCGTGCCCTTGCCGCGCATCAGGTTGGCGATGGCCCGGTTCTGCCAGGCGTTGGCCAGTTCGGACTCCGCCACCGCCTCGTCGATCTCGACCTCCTCGCCGGCCAGGAAGCCCGCGAAGCCGCGCACCAGGGCCGGCGGGTCCTTGAACACGTCCATCAGCTGGTCGCAGACGGCGATGGCCCCGGCGTTGATGAACGGGTTGCGCGGCACGCCCTCCTCGGATTCCAGCTGGGAGAGGTGGTTGAACGGCGTGCCCGACGGCTCCTTGCCCACCCGGGTCCAGACCTCGTCGCCGAAGCGGTTCAGGGCCAGCCCCAGCGAGAAGACCTTGGTGATGCTCTGGACCGAGAAGCCCTCGTCGGCGTCGCCGATCACCGCCTCCTCGCCCGAGACCAGCCGCACGGCCATGCCGAACTTGGTCGGCGGCACGCAGGCCAGCTGGGGGATGTAGTCGGCGGGGCGGCCCTTGCCGAAGTACGGCTTCACCAGCACGGCCACCTCGGCCAGGACGTCGGCGATCGAAAGCTCGTCCATGCGCGTCTCTAGATCCGAACCGCCACCAGCACCGCCCCCGCCGCGATCAGGGCCACGCCCAGCCAGTTCAGGGCCGACAGCTTCTCGCCCAGGAACACGGCGGCGATGATCGCCACGAACACGACGCTGAGTTTGTCGACCGGCGCGACCTTGGCCGCCTCGCCCAGCTTCAGGGCCCGGAAGTAGCACAGCCACGAGGCGCCGGTGGCCAGGCCCGACAGCACCAGGAACATCCACGAGCGCGGGGCGATCGAACCGGGGGCGCGCCACTCGCCGGCCACGGTCAGGATCAGGCCGGCGAAGCCCAGGATCACCACCGTGCGGATGAAGGTGGCGAGGTTGGAGCCGACGCCGTCGATCCCGACCTTGGCCAGGATGGCGGTCAGGGCCGCGAAGACCGCCGAGGCGAGCGCCCAGAAGGGCCAGCTAGCCAGGGCGGCGCGGCCCATCAGGCGAAGGCCGCGAAATAACGGCCGATCAGGGCCTGGTAGATGTCGGCCAGGGCCTCGACCTCCTGGACCGGGACCCGCTCGTCGACCTGGTGCATGGTCGAGCCGACCAGGCCGAACTCGACCACCGGGCACAGGCTGCGGATGAACCGCGCGTCGCTGGTGCCGCCGGTGGTGGAGAGCTCGGGCACGCGGCCGGTGGCGTCGCCGACGGCGGCCACGATCACGTCGGTGAAGGCGCCCGGCTCGGTCAGGAAGGCCTCGCCGCTGATCTTGCACAGCGCCTCGACCCGGCCCGAGAAGCCCTCGGCGGCCTCGCGGCACTCCTGCTCGATCCAGGCGGCCAGGTCCTTGCCCTTGTGGGCCGGGTTGAAGCGGATGTTGATCCGGGCCTTGGCCGAGGCGGGGATGACGTTGGTGGCGGTGTTGCCCACATCCACCGTGGTGACTTCCAGGTTCGAGGGCTGGAAGCCGGTATAGCCGTCGTCCAGCACCCGGCTCTGCAGGCGGGTGAGGATGTCGACCATCACCGGGATCGGGTTGGCGGCGCGGTGCGGATAGGCCACGTGGCCCTGCTTGCCGTCCACGGCGATCCAGGCGTTGATGCTGCCGCGCCGGCCGATCTTGACCATGTCGCCCAGCAGATTGGCGCTGGTCGGCTCGCCGACGATGCAATGATCGATGACCTCGCCCTCGGCGGCCAGGGCCTGGACGACCTTGACGGTGCCGTCCTCGGCCACGCCCTCCTCGTCGCCGGTGATCAGGAAGCTCAGCGAACCCGGCAGGTCCTGCGGCAGGCGCGAGACGGCGGCGACGAAGGCGGCGATGGCGCTCTTCATGTCGACCGCGCCCCGGCCGAACAGGACCCCGTCCTTGATCTCGGCCTCGAACGGCCCGGCGGTCCAGGCGGCGTCGTCGCCCACGGGCACCACGTCGGTGTGGCCGGCGAAGCAGAGGTTCGGGCGGGCGGTCCCGCGCCGGGCGTAGAGGTTCTCGATCTCGCCGAACTTCATGCGGCGGCAGTTGAAGCCGAGCGCTTCGAGTTGCCGCTGCAGCACGTCCATCGCCCCCTCGTCGGCCGGGGTCACGGACGGACGGCGGATCAGCGCCTGGGCGAGGGCCACGGGATCGAGGGTGGGGGCGAGGCTGTTGTCAGTCATTGTCCTGGCTTTAGGCTTACCTCAGGCCCGACGCAAACCGCGCAAGCTTCTTCCACGGATCGCCATGCCCAAGATCGACATCGAAGCCGCGCCGCTGCGCGTGGGAAGCAACTACCCGCCGCCGCACGACGCGCCGTGCCGCGAGCGCCGCCGCCGGGCTCTCGGCGACGCGGCCGGCCTCGACCAGTTCGGCGTCAACCTGATGCGCCTGCCGCCCGGCCAGTGGAGCAGCCAGCGCCATTGGCACAGCGCCGAGGACGAGTTCGTCTGGGTGGTCGAGGGCGAGGTGGTGCTGGTCGAGGACGGAACCGAGACGGTGCTGCGGGCCGGCGACTGCGCGGGCTTCAAGGCCGGGGTCGCCAACGGCCACCACCTGGAGAACCGCTCGGACCGCGAGGCCGTGCTGCTGGAGATGGGCTCGCGCCGGCCGGACCAGGACACCTGCACCTACAGCGACATCGACATGGTGGCGCGGGCGGGGGAGGACATCTACCGCCACAGGGACGGGACGCCGTACTAGGCGGGGACGGAGCCGGGGACATGCCCTCGCGGCGTGTCCCTATCAGCATCCAGCGAGCCAAGCCTTGGGGACACGCCCGAGGGCATGTCCCCGTCAGGGGGCTCGTCAGGCGGCCAGGACGTCCAGCGCGTGGGCCAGGCTCGGCCGGGCGTGGGGGGCGGGATTCAAGCAGTCGGCCAGCAGGGTCCGGACGGCGGGCGGGGCGGGCTGCGCGGTCCGCTCCAGCAGTTCGCCCAGCAGCCGGCCCCAGGCCAGGACGTCCAGCCGGGCCAGCGGGTCGCCGGGACCGCCCGGCAGGAACGAGGCGGCGCCGAAGTCGCTGAGTACCGCCGCGCCGGTCGCGCCGTCCCACAGCGTGTTGTGGGCGTAGAGGTCGCCGTGCGACAGGCCGCGCGCGTGCAGGTGCGCCGCGCCGGCCGCGACGTCCCGGGCCAGGCGGAGGGCGACGTCGAGGTCCAGCCTCAGTTCCGGGGCGTAGACGTCGCGGCTGCAGCTGGCCCGGCTGGGCGGCCCGGCCAGGGCCCGCCAGTCCTCCGGCAACAGCGGCATCAGCAGGCCCTGCGCGCCGTGGGGATGATCGGCCAGGCGGCCCAGGGCGCCGGTCAGGTTGGCGTGGGCGCCGGCGGCCAGGCAGGCGGCGATCTCGCGCTCGGGCAGGCCGTCGCTGGTCATGGCGTCCTTGAACAGCTTCAGGGCCACGGGACGGGCCGCCGCGCCGTCGGTCCACCGGGCCCGATGGACCTCGCCCGAGGCGCCCGCGCCCAGCAGGCGCTCGACGCTCAGGACGGACCAGGCGATCGCCTCGGGGGCGCTGGGCTCGCCCTGGTCGAACGGGTTCCCGGCCCAGGCCAGCCACGCCAGGCTCGGCGCCTCGGCCAGCCAGGCGGGCAGGGCCTCCAGGCGGTTGGCGGCCAGGCGCAGCAGCTCCAGGTTCGCCGCGCCCGCCAGGGTTTCTGGCAGGGCCGTCAGGCGGTTGCCCGCCAGCAGCAGCTTCTGCAGCGCCGGCCGTTCGCCCAGGGCGTCGGGCAGGGTCTCGACGGCGTTGTCGGTCAGGGTCAGCCAGCGCGTGGCGGGCGGCAGGGCCTCGGCGGGGACTTCCCGCAGGCCGCACCCTCGGAAGCCCAGCTGGCTCAGCGCCGCGCAGTCGCCCAGGCCGGGCGGCAGGCGGTCGAAGCGGTTGTTCGAGCAGAACAGGGCCCGCAGGCGGCCCAGCCGGCCGATGTCGTCGGGAAGGCCGGTCAGGGCGTTGCCGCTGAGGTCCAGCACCTCCAGGGTGTCGGCCAGGTCGAGGATCTCGCGGGGGAACTCGGTCAGGCCCTCGCGCAGCGTCAGCTCGCGCGCGCCCGCCAGCGCGCCGCGACGCAGGGCGTCCAGGGTCTGGATCATGGACGCCCTCGTCTTCGACGCTTAGTCGCGCAACAGGTCGTTGATCGAGGTCTTCGACCGGGTCTTGGCGTCCACGGTCTTGACGATGACGGCGCACGACAGGCTGGGGCCGCCCTTCGGGTCGGGCAGGCTGCCGGGGACGACGACGCTGTAGGGCGGCACCTTGCCGATGTGGACCGCTCCGGTGGCGCGGTCGACGATCTTGGTCGAGGCCGAGATGAACACGCCCATCGACAGGACGCTGCCCTCGCCGACGACGACGCCCTCGACGACTTCCGAACGGGCGCCGATGAAGCAGTCGTCCTCGATGATGGTCGGGTTGGCCTGCAGGGGCTCCAGCACGCCGCCGATGCCGACGCCGCCCGACAGGTGGACGCGCTTGCCGATCTGGGCGCACGAGCCGACCGTCACCCAGGTGTCGACCATGGTGCTGTCGTCCACATAGGCGCCGATGTTCACGAACGACGGCATCAGGATGACGTTCTTGCCGACATAGGCGCCGCGGCGGACGATCGAGCCGGGCACGGCGCGGAAGCCGGCGGCCTCGAACTGCGGGGCGTCCCAGCCGTCGAACTTGTTGGGGACCTTGTCCCACCACGGGCCCACGGCGCCGCCCAGGGTCCCGGCGTGCATGACCTTGTTGGGGTTCAGGCGGAACGACAGCAGCACGGCCTTCTTCAGCCACTGGTGGGTGGTCCACTCGCCGTCGATCTTCTCCGACACCCGGGCCTTGCCGGCGTCGATCAGCAGCAGGGTCTCCTCGACCGCCGTGCGCACCGGGCCGGTGGTGGCGGTGGAGACGCCGTCGCGGGCCTCCCAGGCGGCTTCGACTTCGGCTTGCAGGTCGGCGAGGGTCAGGGCGGTCATGTCAGGCTTCCTTCAGGCGCGCCGAGGTCAGGAACCCGGCGAGGTCGTGCGTGCGGTGATGGACGAAGTCGGCGGTCGAGGCGGCCGCGTGGGCGCCGACCAGGACGGTGGTCATACCCATGAGGGCGGCGGGGGCCAGGTTCTTCTCGCTGTCCTCGAAGAAGGCCGTGGCCGGCGGGGCGAAGGCGTGGCGGGCCACCACCTTCTCGAACGTCGCCATGGCGGGCTTGGGGATGTAGTCGGCCGTCTCGATGGCGAAGACGTCCTCGAACAGGTGCGCCAGGCCCAGGTGCGCCAACACCCGCTCGGCGTGGCCCAGCGAGCCGTTGGTGAACACCAGGCGCCGGCCGGGCAGGGCCGCCACGGCCGCCTGCAGCGCCGGGTCGGGCGTCAGCCGGTCCATCGAGACGTCGTGCACCTCGTCGAGGAACGCCTTGGGCTCCAGGCCGTGATGGGCCATCAGCCCGGCCAGGGTGGTGCCGTGCTCGAGGTAGTAGCGCTTCTGGATCGCCCGGGCCTCTTCGCGGGGCAGGCCGGTGGTCCGCTCCATGAAGTCGGTCATCTTGCCCTCGATCAGGGCCATGAACTCGCATTCGGCCGGATAGAGGGTGTTGTCCAGGTCGAACAGCCAGGTCTCGACATGCGCGAGATCGACCGTCATTTCGAGATCAGCGTACCCGCGCCATGCTCGCTGAACAGTTCGACCAGCATGGCGTGGGGACGGCGCCCGTCCAGGATGACCACGGCCTCGACGCCCGATTCCACGGCGTGGATGGCGTTCTCCAGCTTGGGGATCATGCCGCCGGTGGCGACGCCCGACGTGATCAGCTCGCGGGCCTCGTCCAGCGTCATCTGGCGGATCAGCTCGCCGTTGGCGTCGAGCACGCCCTTGATGTCGGTCAGCATCAGCATCCGCTTGGCCTTCAGGGCGCCCGCCAGGGCGCCGGCCACGGTGTCGGCGTTGATGTTGAAGGTCTCGCCCTGGGCCGAGACGCCGATCGGGGCGATCACCGGGATGTAGTCGGTTTCCGAGGTCAGCAGGGCCTGGATCAGGTGCGGGTCGACCTTGGTCGGCTCGCCCACGAAGCCCAGGTCGACGGCCTGCTCGATGTTGCTGTCCGGATCCTTGCGGGTGCGGGTCACCTTCTCGGCGGTGATCAGGCGGGCGTCCTTGCCCGACAGGCCCACGCCGCGCACGTCGGCCTCGGCGCCGGCCTGGGTGATCCAGCTGGCGATTTCCTTGTTGATGGCGCCCGACAGCACCATCTCGGCCACTTCCATGGTGGCTTCGTCGGTGACGCGCAGCCCGTCGACGAAGGTCGACTTCACGCCGGCCTTGTCGAGCATGCGGCTGATCTGCGGGCCGCCGCCGTGCACCACGACGGGGTGCACGCCCAGCAGCTTGAGCAGCACGACGTCGGCCGCGAACAGCTTGGCCACCTGCTCCTGGCCCATGGCGTGGCCGCCATATTTGATGACCACCGTCTCGCGGTCGTAGATCTGGATATAGGGCAGGGCTTCGGCCAGGGTCTTGGCCGTGGCCCAGCCCGCTTCCTCGGCGACGTCGGTCAAGGCGGCGGTCCTGTAAGGCGAAAGGCGCGCCTCGATAGCGGACCCCGTCCCCCCTGTCACCAAAAACGGCGGCTCAGGGGCGAGGCGGGACCGGGACCAACGGCGGCGGCGGGAGCGGCGTCATCGGCGGCTTGGCCTCGCCGGCCTTGCAGACGCACTCACAGGGCGCCGTGGTCATGACGGGGCTCTGGCCCGTGGGGCAGGCCTTGAAGCTGCATTGGGCCTTCTTGGCGTCGCATTGGAGGGCCTGGATCGCCTCCAGGCTGCCCGGAGCCGGCGACTGCTGCGCCCAGGCCGAAGTCGAGAGGAGCGCGGCCAGGACGGCGGCGCCGGCGAGATGTTTCCGGTTCATGGAAGGCCCCTGGGTGCGAGCGGCTCCCCCGAAAACGGCCGCTGCGATCCGACCCAGCCTCTACTGTCGCGCTTCCCGGATCAAGTAACGTTGTTATCGATCGGAGTCCTTGCGTCCGAACCGCCACTTCAGGGCCAGCACCGCGCCGGACATCAGCAGACAGGCGGTGTTGGAGGCGATCACCGGCCAGGCCTTGATCAGCACGCCGTAGGCGATCCAGCACGCGAAGCCCGTGACGGTGACCAGATAGGTGCGCAGCGACACCGACTCCGCGTCCTTCTCCTTCCAGATCTTGACGATCTGCGGGGCGAAGCTGGTGATCGACAACAGGGCGGCGGCCGTGCCCACGACCGAGGCGATCAGCGGAACGCCCATCGCCTAGCCGGTGGCGCGGGCGAGGCCCGGCAGGCCCCAACGCTGGGCGTAGGCCGGGGCCAGTTCCAGGCCGACCGGCGGCGGGCCGGGCGCCTGGCCCTCGCGCAGGCAAACCGTCAGATAGGTCAGGGCGGTCTTCACGCCGTGCTCGGAATAGGGCTTGCCGATCACCCCGCAGGCGCCGGCGAAGTCGTCGGGCAGGCGCTTGACGTTGGCGGTCATGAACAGGGCCACGCCGCCGCAGTCGTCGTGGATGGTGCGCGCCACCTCGACGCCGGTCGGACCGTCGCGCAGGTGGACGTCGACCAGGGCCAGGTCGGGGCGCAGGTCGCAGGCCAGGGCCTTGGCCTCGTCCGAGCTCATGGCCAGGCCCACGGCGTGGCAGCCGACCTCCTCGACCAGGAACTCCAGTTCCGTGGCCAGCAGGACCTCGTCTTCCACGATCAAAACGTCGAGCGGACGCTCGGTCATCACCTAATCCAAACCTTGTCTCAGTGATGGACGCCGTTGACCGGCAGGTGCACCACCACGCGGGTTCCGGGATCGGCGGGCGTGGTCTCCGAGCGCGCCTTCAACTGCTGGCACAGCAGCTGGACGATGGTCAGACCGAATCCGCCCGACGACGCGGAATTCTCCACCCCAACGCCGTTGTCGGCGATTTCGATCCGGAATTCGGCGTCCTGGCGGGTGATCCGCACCAGGATCTCACCGGCGCGGCCGTCCACGGCCGCCCCCATGCTCTCTGGCGGGAAGGCGTGGCGCAGGGCGTTGGAGAACAGCTCGCTGATCACCAGGGCCAGGGGCGCGGCCTTGGAGGCGGCGATGTCGATGCGCTCCAGGTCCAGGCTGACCTTGATGTCGTCGCGCCGGGCCGCGCCCATCATGTCGCTGACCAGGTCGCGCACGAAGGCCGAGACGTCGAAGCGCTCGACGTCCTCGCTCTGGAACAGGCGGCGGTGGACGGTGGCGATGGCGCTGACCCGCTCCAGCATGCCGCGCAGGCTGTTCTTGACCCCCGGATCGGTGACCCGGCGGTTCTGCAGCAGCAGCAGGGACGAGATGAGCTGGAGGTTGTTCTTGACCCGGTGGTCGACCTCGTGGAGCAGGGCGGTCTTCTGCTGCAGGGCCTGGGTCAGGTCGGCGGTGCGGGCCGCGACGGCCGCCTCCAGCCGGTCGCGGGTGTCGTCCAGCTCGAACTCCACGCGCTTCTTGTCGCTGACGTTCAGCTGGGAGCCGAAGAAGTAGACGATCTCGCTGTCCTTGCCGCGCACCGGCGACAGGTAGAGGGCGTTCCAGAAGGTGGAGCCGTCCTTGCGGTAGTTGAGGATGTCGATGGCGATATCCTCGCCGTTGGCGACGGCCGCGCTCAGCTTCTCGATCGCGGCCGGATCGGTGTCGGGTCCCTGCAGGAAGCGGCAGTTGCGGCCGATCACCTCGTCGCGGTGATAGCCGGTCAGGGCCAGGAAGGCGTTGTTGGCGAAGATGATCGGATGGTCGGGCTGGCGGGCGTCGGTGACGATCATGGCCATGCGGGTGGCGCGGATCGCCGCCGCGAACGGATCGCCGGCCCCATGCTCAGCCGCCAGTTCTTCCGCCGCCCGTTCCGACCGCAATATGTCCGTCATTCGCTGGACGCCCGACCTTTACGACATGCCCCGTGGCTCCCCAGAACGCCGTTTTGGCGGTCGGGTTCCAGACATTGACCCAAAACGCCGTCCCGCGAAACGCAGGACGGCGGAAACCCGAAGGTTCCCGCCGCCAGGGTCTGGAAGGTCGAGGCCGGCTTACCGGGGCTTGTAGATCCGGTCGAAGACGCCGCCGTCGTTGAAGTGGGTGGCCTGGGCCTTCTTCCAGCCGCCGAAGGTGTCGTCGATGGTCACCAGCGGGATCGACTTGAACTTGCCGGCGTACTTGGCGGCCGCCTGGGCGTTGCGCGGGCGGTAGTGGTTCTTGCCGATCAGGTCCTGGGCGATGGGGCTGTAGAGGAAGTTCAGATAGCCCTCGGCCACGACGCGGGTCTTGTGGCGGTCGACGTTCTTGTCGACCAGGGCCACCGGCGGCTCGGCCAGGATCGACAGCGACGGATAGACGATGTCGAACTTGCCCGGCAGTTCCTCCTGGGCGAGGTAGGCCTCGTTCTCCCAGGACAGCAGGACGTCGCCCAGGCCGCGCTGGGTGAAGCTGGTGGTCGCGCCGCGGGCGCCGGTGTCCAGAACGGGCACGTGCTTGAACAGCTCGGTGACGAAGGCCTCGGCCTTGGCGGGGTTGCCGCCCGGCTGCTTCAGGGCCCAGGCCCAGGCGGCCAGGTAGTTCCAGCGCGCGCCGCCCGAGGTCTTCGGGTTGGGGGTGATCACGTCGATGCCCGGCTTGATCAGGTCGCCCCAGTCCTTGATCTTCCACGGGTTGCCCTTGCGGACCAGGAACACGATCGTCGAGGTGTAGGGGGTCGAGTTCTGCGGCAGGCGCGACTGCCAGTTGGCCGGCAGCAGCTTGGCTTTGGCCGAGATCTCGTCGATGTCGTAGGCGAGCGCCAGGGTGACGACGTCGGCCTGCAGGCCGTCGATCACCGAGCGGGCCTGCTTGCCCGAGCCGCCGTGCGACTGGTTGATGGTCAGGTCCTGGCCGACCTTCTCCTTCCAGTACTTGGCGTAGGCGGCGTTGATGTCCTTGTAGAGCTCGCGGGTCGGATCGTAGCTGACGTTCAGCAGGGTCACCGGCTTGGCGCCCTGGGCGTGGGCCGAACCGGCCAGGGCGGCGGGGACGGCCAGGGCCGCGGCGCCGGCGGTGGCCGAGCCCAGGAGGCCGCGACGCGTGGGGGCTTTGAGATCTTTGATCATGGCGATGTTGCTCGCGTGAGAAGGTGGATCTTTTGAACGCTTTGCGACCAGCCTGGCCCGGACTGGCGACGCCGCGGGAGGCGCCGGCCGGCGCCCCCGCGACGCGGGGACGCCGGTCCGCCTATTCCTAGAACGCGTACTGGCTGCGCAGGTTGACGGCCTTGTAGCTCTGGCCGATCTGGGCGCCGCTGGCGTCGCGACGGTCGACGTCGACGTCCAGATAGTCCAGCGAGAACTTGGTCACCGAATTGGGGAACCAGTTCAGGCCGACGGTGGCGATCTCCTGCACGCCGCCGCGCACGCGGTCGGCCGCGACGGTGGCGTATTCGTGGTGGTTGACGTCCAGCACCGAGTAGCGCGCCGCCAGTTCCCAGGCGCCCCACTGGCCCTTCTTCGGATCGAAGGGATTGTCGATGGCCGGGGCGTCGAAGGCGAAGTTGGCGGGATTGTACTTGCGCTGCTCGCCGGTCAGCACCCAGCCGCCTTCCACGTACCAGCCGTAGAACTTCGGATCGGTGACGTTGGCCGGCTTGTTGCGGCGGTCCAGCGCGATGTCGAAGTACTCGCCCTGGATCAGGAAGTTCTTCTTCTGGGCGGCCAGTTCGAAGCCGTAGTGGCGCGCGCCCGACGAGTCGATCGCGCCGGAGCTGACCAGGCGGGTGCCGTCGGTGCGCAGCTCGGGACGATCCTCGACCGTGATCGGATAGGCGCCGCCGGCGGCGATCTGGGCGGGCTGGGCGATCTTGCTGGCGTTGACGCCGACATGGGTCAGCCAGTCGTAGCCCTTGAACGGGATGAAGGCGACGCGGCCCACATAGCCCAGCTGCTCGTCGAAGGTGGCTCCGTCGCCGGTCTTGGCCCCGGTCACGGCGCCCGAGACGATCCAGCGCTCGCCGACGGCCTGGGCCTGCAGCGAGATGCGGCGGTCGGCGCCGGCCAGGCCGCGGGCGGCTTCGGCGCCGGCGGGGCGCTCGGGGAACAGCGAGCCGTTGGTCGAGGCGGCGTCTTCCAGGCCCAGGTTCGGCGCGAAGGCCCCGACCTTCACCTTGAACGGCGCGTAGTTGTACTGGAGGTAGATCTCCTGCAGCGCGCCCGGACCGTCGGTGCCCGAACCGCCGAAGTCCAGCAGGATGCCGTAGTCGAAGTTCTTGAAGGCCTTGCCGTCGACGCCCAGGCGGGCGCGGCGGAAGTTGGTGCCGCTGTTCAGGTCGCGGCCGACGGTGTTGGCCGGCAGGTTGCTGTCCTGGTTGTACCAGGTGGCGTCCAGCTGCATCACGGCGTGGATGTTGGCGCTGAAGGCGCCGTCGCCCGAGGCGATGGTGGGCTTGCCGTTGGCGACGCTGACGGTGGTCTGGGACTGGGCGGCGCGCACGTCCTTCAGGCTGGCGGCGGTCGCGGCCTTCAGGTCGGCGATCTGGCCGGACAGGGCCTCGATCTGGGCCTCCAGCGCCTCGATGCGGGCCTGCTGCTGCTCGGGCGTCAGGGTCTGGGCCTGCGCCGCGCCGGTCATGGCGACGAGCGAGGCTCCGCCGATCAGGGCCGCGCGCAGGGCTTTCTGTGTTCTGGTCATGGTCTTCCCCTCTCGACGCCCGGCCGGCGTCGCTGTTGCGGTGGACAAAAGACGATTATTCCTACGTGTTAAATAGAGATAAGGGCGCGGGGCTTTGAGTTTTCCTTCAGGCCCCCTCGGCGAGGCCGATGTCGCCGTATGGTCAAGCTACTGGATTCCCGAACGAAAAAAGGCCCGCGCCGAAGCGCGGGCCTATTCGTCAGTGTTCGTCATGTTTGCCCCCGAAGTCCAGGGGGCGGCCCGAAGACTAGAACATTGCCCGGCCGGTGAGCTTGAGATTGTAGCGTTTCTGCTTCTTGGCCGCCTCGGCGTTGGCTTCCAGCGCCAGATACGACATCGGCGTGCCGGCCCGCAGGGCGAAGCCCAGGGTGACCGCGCCGTCCTTGTCGTTGGCCGACGCCAGGGTCGCGGTGGGCGCGCCGGCGTAGGTGTAGCTGAAGGTCGTGTCGCCGATCTCGCCGGCCAGCAGCTGGCGATAGCCGACCCGCACTTCCGGACGCCACCACAGGTCGCGGCCGTAGTCGGCGCCGAGCACGATGCCGACGTCGCCGGTCAGGCCGTCGGATTTGCGCTTGTGGACGATCTGGTCGAAGCCGATCCCGCCGCCCGACTCCTTGCGCTCGCCCTCGCTCAGATAGAGGTAGTTCAGATAGCCTTCGGGGCGGACGAAGTAGCGGCCGCCGAACTTGGCCTCGTAGGCCGTGCCGGCGAAGGCGTTGAAGGTGTAGCCGTTCCACTTGGCGGTGTTGTGCAGCTGGACGTCGGCCGTGCCGTTGCCGTCCAGGTCGCCGGTGTTGAACGTCCGGTCGCCGTCGTACCAGCCGTAGCCGCCGCCGCCGCCCAGGTTCATGCGCCAGCCGCCGATCGCCCGGCGCCAGTAGGCGCCCAGCTGCAGGTAGTTGCCGGTGGTCTGTTCGCCCACCTTGGCGGCGATGTCGTGCTCTTCGATGCTGACGAAGGCCAGGGTCAGCCCCAGCGCGCCGCCGGCGTCGCCCATGGCCTCGTAGCCGCCGACGAAGCCGAAGGCCTGGGTGTCGGAGCCCATGGAGGCGTCGGTGTCGCGCCGCACCAGGGTGTTGATCTCCTGGACCCACAGGCTGTCGGGCCCGTAGCGGTCGCCCGGATCGGGCCGGAAGGCCGTGGCGGTCGCGATCGCGTGGGTGACGTCCTGCATGGCGGCGAAGAAGCCTTCGCCCTGGTCGGGCATCATCTGGTCGTAGAGGCCCAGATAGCCGTCGTGGGTGGTCTGGGCCAGGTAGGCCTTGGCGATGTTGGCGTCCTTGGTCAGCGCCGCGTTGGTGACGTCGAAGGCCGAGGTCTGGGCCTTGTTCATGCCGATCTCGGCCGCCGTGCGCTGGCGCACGTCCAGATAGACGTTGTTGGTGTCGACGCGGCTGCTGGCCACGTACATGTACGGCGTGCCGCCCAGCAGGTCCTGGTTGATCGTGCCGGCCGTCAGCGTGCCCGCCGTGATGACGGTGTAGCTGGTCGGGGCCGTCAGCAGGCTGTTCAGCCGCAGGCCCAGCTGGGCGCCGGACGCGATGTTGGCCGCGCCCGAGATCACCAGGTGGGTGTTCGTGCCCGACGCCGGGTCGGCGGTGAACAGCAGCTTGCTTTCCGCGCCCAGGGTCAGGCTGGTGGCGTTGATGGTCTCGGCGTTGGCCAGGCCCAGCGAGCCCTTGCCGACATTGATCGCCAGCTGGCCGTCCGAGTCGCGCAGCGCGCCGACCACGGCCGCGCCGCCGCTGATGTTCAGGGCGTCCGCCCCGGCGCCGAAGCTGATGTCGCCGATCACGACGCCGTTCTGGACGTTGAAGGTGTCGGCGCCGGAGCCGAAGTTGATGGCCCCCACGATCGACGGCTCGTCCGCGTCGTCCACGCCGTCGCCGTCCGCGTCGGGGTCGGCCACGCCGTCCTTGCCGTCGTCGCCGTCGTTGACGCCGTTCTGGGTCAGGGTGACGCCAGAAGTGTTGTGGCTGACGTCGATGGCGATCGCCTTGCCGGTGATCACCTCGTTGGTGGCGTCGTTGTCGGCGTCGTCCTTGTCGTCGGCGTCGTCGGTCGCGACGACCGAGGCGCTGATCCGGCCGGTGTTCTCGATGGTGGTCAGCGTGCCGGAATTGTCGATCACGCCATAGGCGTTGCCCTTTTCGCCACCCAGGGTGGCCGCGATCGATCCGGCGTTGCGCAGGGTGGTCATGGTCGCGCCGGCGTCGATGGCGACCCCGCGGGCGTCGAAATTGCCTTCCGAGATGCCGAAGACCGAGATCTGGCCCTTGTTCCACAGTGTCGGGACCGACGCGCCGGCCTTGACCTGGAAGGCGGTGGACGTGGCTTCGTAGGCGGTCGCGGTGACCGTGCTGTCGATCCGCGCGCCGCCGGCGAGGGTGGTGGTCTGGCCGGCGTTGCCGCCGATCTGGATCGCGGTGGCCGAGACGCCGTCATAGACGCCGTTGGCCGTGACGCCGCCCTTGCTGACCAGGCCGTAGGCGTTGTCGCCCGTGCCCACCGCGCCGATGGCCACCGAATGGGTGTCCGAGCCGATCAGCAGGGTGGGGGCGGCGCCGTAGCTGACTAGGGCCGCCGTGCCTTCGCTGGCGTCGGCGACGCCGTCGCCGTCCTCGTCGGTCTTGGTCGAGTCGAGGTCCAGCGGCGGGACGTCCAGCAGCACGCCGCCGCTGACATTGGCGGTGACCCGCACGGCCGAACCGCCCTGCAGCAGGTCGTCGGCGTCGAGGATGGCGCGCAGTTCCTTGGTGGACGGACGCGTGGTGTAGCGGTAGCCGGTCGCGCTCACGCCGCCCTGGACGACGAAGGCGCCGTTGACGTCGCCGTCGATCGCCACGCCGGTGGCGTTCAGGCCCGTCACGCTGGTGGAGCCGTTGATCGAGACCTTGCCGGTCACGGGGGCGGCCACGTGGACGCCGTAGGTGTTGTCGCCGGTGACGGTGATCGCGCCGCCGGTGGTCAGGTTGCCGACCAGGCCGCTCTCCAGCGAGATGCCGGCCGAATTGTTGCCTTCGATCGTGATCGAGCCGGTCGAGCTCTGGACGATGTCGCCGGTGAACACGCCCGGGCCGACCAGGCGGATGCCGTAGCGGTTGGTCCCCTTGGCGAACGGACCGTCCAGGTCGCCGTCGGGCTTGGCCGCGCCGGAGGCGTCCTTGTCGTCGTCGGTCGGGGTGTAGTCCTCGGTCAGGCTGATGGCGGCGTTGTTGGTCACCGAGCCGGTCGTGCCGCCCTGGATCAGGACGCCCGTCGAGTTGTCGACGCCGACCGAGGTCAGGCCGTTGCCGCCCAGGGTGACCTTGTTGTTGCTGTTCACGGTGACCATCGGGCCGGCCGTGGTCAGGGTGATCCCCCCGCCCGTGTCGACCTTCACGTCGTCGGCCGTATTGGTCGACGAGGCCGTCGCGGTGGCGATCGGCGTCGTGCGGGCCGTTGTGATGACCGTCTCAGCATAAGCGCCGAACGCCATGGCCAGGAGAGGAGCGGTTGCGACTGTCGCGACCAGGACCTTGCGCTGCATTCCGAACGACACCTTAGAGATAAACCCAGACCCCAGATTGCGGCACGTTGCGGCGAAATTGCGGTGCTTTCCGTCAACGTCGCGCTACGAGGCGTTTGACGGTCTATCGCAAGCGTTCACAGGGCGCCATATCTGGATCGCCGAATCCTCCCTTCGCCGTAATCGAGACTGCCGCATGCCGATGGCCTCGCCGTCCTCGTCAGCCCGTTCCGACGGGTCCGCCAGCACGCCCCTGGGCGTCTGGGGCGTTGTCCTGGCCGGGCCCGGGGCCCTTCTGGCCCTGGCGGCGGCGGGCGGCGCCAACACCGCCGCGGCGGTGCCCCTGGCCCTGGCCAGCGGCGTCACCGGCTATGTCCTGGCCCGCCGGGCCCTGAGGCGATCCGCCGACCAGGCCGTCCCGGCGCCCGTTCCGGCCGCGCTGGACCAGCCGCCGCCGTTCGGCCTGATTCTGGAGACCCTGCCCGATCCCCTGATGGTCATCGCCGCCGAGGAGGCCGACGACCTGACCGGCCGGCGGTTCGTGTTCGCCAACGCCGCGGCGCGCGAGCTGTTCAAGCTGCAGCCGCGCGGCGGGCTGCTGGTCTCGGCCCTGCGCAGCCCGCAGGTGCTGGAGGCGGTGGACGAGAGCCTGTTCGGCGGCGTGCGGCGCTCGGTCGACTATGTCGGCGGCGGGGCCCAGGGCCGCGAATGGGCCGCGCACTGCGCGCCGCTGGGCGTGGACGAGCGCGGATCGCGCCTGGCGCTGCTGGTGCTGCGCGACGAGACCGATTCCCGCCGCAGCGAGCGCACCCGGGCCGACTTCCTGGCCAACGCCAGCCACGAGCTGCGCACGCCCCTGGCCTCGCTGTCGGGCTTCATCGAGACCCTGCGCGGCCACGCCAAGGACGACGTCGGCGCGCGCGACCGGTTCCTGGGCATCATGCAGGCCCAGGCCGAGCGGATGGCGCGGCTGATCGACGACCTGATGAGCCTGTCGCGAATCGAGCTCAACGAGCACATCCCGCCGCTGGGCCAGGTGGACCTGGCCATGGCGACGATCGACGTCCTGGACGCCCTGGCCCCCCAGACCAAGGACAAGGCCGTGACCTTCGACCCCGTTCTGCCGCCGCGCGGGGCCGCCGTGGTCGAGGGCGACCGCGACCAGATCGTCCAGGTGATCCAGAACCTGGTCGACAACGCCATCAAGTACACGCCGCGCGAGGGCGTGGTGCGGGTGGAGATCTTCTCGGGCCTGACCGCCGACATGGCCGCCGCGCCGCGCGACCCGGTCGCCGCCCGCATGTCGCTGCTGACCCCCGACCACGCGGTGGAGGAGCGCTACGCCTCCCTGCGGGTCAGCGACCGGGGTCCCGGCATGGCGCGCGAGCACCTGCCGCGCCTGACCGAGCGATTCTACCGGGTCGAGGGCCAGAAGAGCGGCGAGCGGTCCGGCACCGGCCTGGGCCTGGCCATCGTCAAGCACATCATGAACCGCCACCGCGGCGGCATGACCGTGGAGAGCGTCCAGGGCGAAGGGGCGACGTTCGGGGTCTATTTCCCCATGGCCCGGACCTCGTCCGAGCCCTCCGGCGGGCCCTCGGAGACCCCCGCGCCGGACGCCGTCCCGGGCGCTGTCGCAAAACTGTCGTGAAAACGTCGCATAAGGTCGGCGCCCGCCCGGCATAGATCGGCGTGGGCGGTACGGCGCGTCGTGCGCCGTCACCGCATCCCTTGCAAGACCCCGCCGCACGCATGCTGACCTGGCTCTCGCTCCTGTTCCTCGCCCTGTTCTCAGGCGCGGCCTTCATGGCCGGCCGAAGCCGCGCGCTGAAGTCCTCCGGCGGCTCCAAGGCCAAGCTGCACTCGCTGCCGAACTATTACGGCCTGTACGCCGCCCTGTGGGCCGGCGCCCCGGCGGCGCTGCTGCTGCTGCTGGGCGCCACCTTCGGCGGCCGGGTCGAGGACGCCATGCTGCAGGCCCAGCGGCCGGCGGCGGTCCAGGCCCTGACCCCCGACCGCCAGGACGTGTTCTTCAGCGACGTCAACGCCGTGGCCACCGGCCAGGCCGCCAGCGAGGTCAGCTATGACGGTCCGCTGCGGGCCGCCTTCGACGCCAAGGTCGTCGAGGCCAAGCGCATCGACGGCATCGTCAGCTATTCGGTCCTGGGCCTGGCCGGCCTGCTGGCCCTGGCCGGCTTCCTGCTGGCCACCCCGCGCATCAACACCGAGTTCCGCGCCCGCAACCGGGTCGAGGGCTGGATCGCCGGCGTGCTGATCGCCTGCTCGATCGCCGCCGTCCTGACCACGCTCGGCATCGTGATGTCGCTGATCTACGAGAGCTGGCGCTTCTTCGAGAGCGTCTCGCCGCTCAGCTTCCTGTTCGGCACCGAATGGGCCCCGCAGATCGCCATGCGCGCCGATCAGGTGGCCTCGTCGGGCGCCTTCGGAGCCGTGCCGCTGTTCGCCGGCACCTTCCTGGTGATGCTGATCGCCATGCTGGTGGCCGCGCCGATCGGCCTCTACTCGGCCATCTACCTGTCGGAATACGCCGGCCGGAGCATGCGGGCGACCATCAAGCCGCTTCTGGAGATCCTGGCCGGCGTGCCGACCGTGGTCTACGGCTTCTTCGCCGCCCTGACCGTGGGCCCGCTGTTCCGCGCCTTCTTCAACGGCATCGGCGAGCAGATGGCCGGCGGCCCGCTGGACGGGATCGCCCAGTACCTGATGCAGGTCCAGAACCAGATGGCCCTGGTGGCCGGGGTGGTGATGGGCATCATGCTGATCCCCTTCGTCTCCTCGCTGTCGGACGACATCATCAACGCCGTGCCCCAGTCGCTCCGCGACGGCAGCTACGCCATGGGCGCGACCAAGTCCGAGACCGTCAAGAAGGTGGTCCTGCCCGCCGCCCTGCCGGGGATCATGGCCGCCATGCTGCTGGCCGTGTCCCGCGCCGTGGGCGAGACCATGATCGTCACCATGGCCGCCGGCCTGCAGGCCAAGCTGACCGCCAACCCGCTGGACACCGTCACCACTGTGACCGTCCAGATCGTCACCCTGCTGACCGGGGACCAGGAATTCGACAGCCCCAAGACGCTGTCGGCCTTCGGCCTGGGCCTGACCCTGTTCGTGGTCACCCTGGGCCTCAACATCATCGCCCTGCGCATCGTCCAGAAGTACCGGGAACAATATGACTGACGCTTCCCTGTCCCCATCGGGCATCTCCCCCGGCGCTCCCGCCGCTCGCCCGGCCGAGTCGGCCCGCGACGCGCTGCTCAAGAAGCGCCACCGCTCCGAGAAGCTGTTCCGCGCCCAGGGCATGGCGGCGATCGTCGTCGCCATGATCTTCCTGGTCGTGCTGGTCGGCCGCATCGTGGCCCAGGGCTACTCGACCTTCGAGACCCACACCCTGACGGTGCCGGTCTACCTGAACCCCGAGCGCATCGACGTGAACGCCCTGGAGGGCGTGAACTACGACTACATCGTCGCCGAGGCGATGATGAAGAAGCTGGGCGTCCAGGACGACGACCTGGGCACGACGTCGGGCAAGATCATGGACCTGACCTCGCGCGACTTCGGCAACCAGCTGCTCCAGATGGTCAAGAAGGACCGCTCGCTGATCGGCAAGACGGTCAACGTCACCGGTTCGGTCAAGGCCGACGCCGATCTCTACTACAAGGGCGAGATCAAGCGCTCGACCGCCGAGGAAGACCGCAAGCTCGACAATCAGCAACTGGACTGGCTGGACCGGCTGAAGAAGGACGGCACCGTCCAGACCGGCTTCAACACCAAGTTCTTCACCAACTCCGATTCGACCGAGCCCGAGCAGGCCGGCGTCTGGGGCGCGGTGATCGGCTCGGCCATGATGCTGTTCATCACCGCCATGATCGCCATCCCGGTGGGCGTGCTGGCCGCGGTCTATCTGGAGGAGTTCGCGCCCAAGAACCGCTGGACCGACATCATCGAGGTCAACATCAACAACCTGGCCGCCGTGCCGTCGATCGTCTACGGCCTGCTGGGCCTGGCCCTGTTCATCAACTGGCTGCACGTGCCGCGCGGTTCGCCGCTGGTGGGCGGCCTGGTGCTGGCCCTGATGGCCCTGCCGACCGTGATCATCGCCACCCGCAGCTCGCTGAAGGCCGTGCCGCCCTCGATCCGCGAAGCCGCCCTGGGCGTCGGCGCCTCCAAGGCCCAGACCGTGTTCCACCACGTGCTGCCGCTGGCCATGCCCGGCGTGATGACCGGCGCCATCCTGTCGCTGGCCCACGCCCTGGGCGAGACCGCCCCGCTGCTGATGATCGGCATGGTCGCCTTCGTGCCCGGCGCCCCCGAGAACTTCGCCAGCTCGGCCACCGTCCTGCCGGTCCAGGTCTTCATCTGGGAGAACGCCTCGGAACGCGCCTTCCACGAACGCACCGCCGCGGCCATCATCGTGCTGCTGGTGTTCATGATCCTGATGAACGCCACCGCCGTGATCCTGCGTCGCCGCTTCGAACGCCGGTGGTAGACCGATGACCTTCCTCAATCCCCTCGCTTCTCCCCTTTCGCTGGGACACGCCATGCCGACCGAAAACCGCGACGACACCCTCGCCGCCGCCCAACACTCTGGGGCCCCGACCCTGGCCTCGGCGATCCCCGCCGGCCACGGCCACGCCACGACCAGCGAGTTCAAGATCCGCGCTCGCGACGTCAACGTCTTCTACGGCGAGAAACAGGCGCTGTTCGACGTGAGCCTGGACGTGCCGGCCAAGTCCGTCACCGCCTTCATCGGCCCGTCGGGCTGCGGCAAGTCGACCTTCCTGCGCTGCATCAACCGGATGAACGACACCATCCCGTCGGCCAAGGTGCTGGGCTCGATCGAGATCGACGGCAGCGACGTCAACGCCAAGAGCGTCGATCCGGTGGTGCTGCGCTCGCGCGTGGGCATGGTGTTCCAGAAGCCGAACCCGTTCCCCAAGACGATCTTCGAGAACGTCGCCTACGGCCCCAAGATCCACGGCCTGGCCTCGCGCAAGGACGAGCTGGAAGCCATCGTCGAGAGCAGCCTGAAGAAGGCCGGCCTCTGGAACGAGGTCTCCGACCGCCTGCACCAGCCCGGCACCGGCCTGTCCGGCGGCCAGCAGCAGCGCCTGGTCATCGCCCGCGCCATCGCCGTCAGCCCGGAAGTGATCCTGATGGACGAGCCCTGCTCGGCCCTCGACCCGATCGCCACCGCCAAGATCGAGGAGCTGATCGACGAGCTGCGCAGCCAGTTCTGCATCGTCATCGTCACCCACTCGATGGCCCAGGCCGCCCGCGTGTCGCAGAAGACCGCCTTCTTCCACCTGGGCAAGCTGGTCGAGAGCGGCCCGACCGAGGAGATGTTCACCAATCCTCGCGACACCCGCACGCAAGACTACATCACCGGCCGCTTCGGCTAACCGGCAGGGATCGAGACCAGACATGACCGAGCATACCGTCAAGTCCTACGGCGAAGAGCTGAACCACCTCACGGCCGAGGTCACCCGCATGGGCGGCCTGGCCGAGGCCCAGGTGGCCGACGCCATCGAGTGCATCGCCCGCCGCGATGCGCCCCTCGCCCAGCAGGTGGTGGCCCGCGACGAGCGGCTGGACACCCTGCAGGCCGAGATCGAGCGCAAGGCCTTCAAGCTGATCGCCCTGCGCCAGCCGATGGCCGTGGACCTGCGCCACGCCGTGGCCGCCCTGAAGATCTCGATGAGCCTGGAACGCTGCGGCGACATGGCCAAGAACATCGGCAAGCGCGCCCTGATCCTGACCGAGGCCGACCCGATGAGCGCCCTGACCCGCTCGATCGAGCGCATGGGCCGCCTGGTCCAGGGCCGCCTGAAGGACGTGCTGGACGCCTACACCGCCTCGGACCTGCAGCGCGCCATCGGCGTGTGGGGCCGCGACGAGGAGGTGGACGAGCACTACAACGCCATCTTCCGCGAACTGCTGACCTACATGATGGGCGACCCCCGGACGATCAATCCGTGCGCTCATCTGCTGTTCGTCGCCAAGAACCTCGAGCGCATCGGCGACCACGCCACCAACATCGCCGAGATCATCCATTTCGAGCTGACCGGCGAGGAGATCATCTCCCAGCGTCCCAAGCTCGAGCTGTCGAAGTAACGAAGAGGGCCGGCCGAAGTGACTCCTTACGTTCTGGTGGTCGAAGACGAAGACGCCCTGGCCACCCTGCTGCACTACAACCTCGACAAGGAAGGCTACGTCGTCGGCGTGGCCGGCGACGGCGAGGAAGCCCTGACCATGGCCTCCGAGCGCGCGCCCGACCTGGTGATCCTGGACTGGATGCTGCCCAAGGTCTCGGGAATCGAGGTCTGCCGCCGCCTGCGCGGCCGCTCGGAAACCCGCAACGTGCCGATCATCATGCTGACGGCGCGCGGCGAGGAGAGCGACCGCATCCGGGGCCTGGACACCGGGGCCGACGACTACGTGGTCAAGCCGTTCTCGATGATCGAGCTGACGGCCCGCGTCCGCGCCGTCCTGCGCCGTATCCGCCCGGGCCTGGCCGACGACCGCATCACGGTCGGCGACATCGTCATCGACCGCGTCGCCCATCGCGTGAAGCGCCAGGGCAAGGAGGTCCACCTGGGCCCGACCGAGTTCCGCCTGCTCGACTACCTGATGCAGCACCCGGGCCGGGTGTTCAGCCGCGAACAGCTGCTGGACGCCGTCTGGGGCTCGGACGTCTATGTCGAGGCCCGGACCGTGGACGTGCACATCGGGCGTCTGCGCAAGGCGCTGAACGGCGACGTGGACGGGGATCCGATCCGGACCGTGCGTTCGGCGGGATATTCGCTGGATCTCGACGCGGCGTAAGCTCCCGGTTGCATCGACGCGTCAGCTGTTGTCCCTTGCCCAGTGCTTTGGGGGAACAGATGGCGCGTACGATCCTGAAAACCTTGGTCGGCCTGGCTCTGGCCGCCGCCTGCCATGGCCTGGCCTATGCCGGACCCGTCGAGGACGGGTTGGAGGCGGCCAAGCGGAACGACTACGCGACGGCGCTGAAGCTCTGGACGCCCGCCGCCGAGCAAGGCGATCCCACCGCGCAATCCTATCTGGCCCGCCTCTATCTGATGGGCTGGGGCGTGCCGCAGGACCATGCCAAGGCCGCCGCCTGGTATCGCAAGGCGGCGGAGCAGGGGAACACCGCGGCGCAGAACAATCTTGGGACCCTGTACGAACACGGCGACGGCGTTCCGCAGGACTATGCCCAAGCCCTGGTTTGGTTTCGCAAGGCGGCCGACGCTCATGCGCTGGAGGCCTACATCAACGTCGGCCGGGCGTACGAGGAAGGACGCGGCGTGAAACAGAGCTGCGAGGAAGCCGTGTCCTGGTATCGGCGAGCGGTGCAGGGCGGCTATCCCGAAGCCCGCATCGCCTGGCCCCATTGCTCAAATCCCTGATCACCCTCCTTCGCGGCTGAAGCCGGGGTCCTCGGAACAAGTCCGAGGATGACGGACGATGGGGCGAGCGCGGGCCGGGGACATGCCCTTGGGCGTGTCCCCATCGGCAAGCGCCGCGCCCGGACTTGGGGACACGCCCAAGGGCATGTCCCCGCTCGTAGCCCGCCTCGGCTTTCGCGCCGATGCGCCCACCTGCTACACCCGGCCCATGGCCCAGCTCGACTCCGCCCCCGACGCCCCCGACGCCTACGACCCCCTGACCCCCGTCCCCGCCGAGCGCCGGGCGCTGGGCGGGCTCGACGCGTTCTCCCTGTGGTTCAGCCTGGGCATCGGCCTGCTGGTCCTGCAGGCCGGCGCGTTCCTGGTCCCGGGGCTGAGCCTGGGCGCGGCCCTGGCGGCGATCGTCGTCGGGTCGGTGCTGGGGGCGCTGCTGCTGGCGGCCGCCGGGGTGGTGGGGGCCGACACCGGGCTTTCGGCCATGGGGTCGCTGCGCCTGGCCCTGGGCGCGCGCGGGGCGGCGGTCCCGGCCGTGCTGAACGCCGTCCAGCTGACCGGCTGGGGCGCGTTCGAGATCATCGCCATGCGCGACTCCGCCGACGCCCTGGTCAAGCAGACCTTCGGCGTCCCCCCTGCTGTGGACCCTGGCGTTCGGCGCCCTGGCCACCGGCCTGGCGGTGATGGGGCCGGTGTCGTTCGTGCGGCGGTTCCTCCGGGCCTGGGGCCTGTGGCTGCTGCTGGCCGGCGCCGGCTGGCTGTCCTGGCGGCTGCTGGCCGAGCATGACCTGGGCGCCCTGATGGCCCGGGCCGGGACGGGCGAGATGGGCTTCGGGGCCGGGGTCGACCTGGTGGTGGCCATGCCGCTGTCGTGGCTGCCGCTGATCGCCGACTACACCCGCTTCGGCCGCTCGCCGCGCGGCATGTTCCGGGGCGCCTTCGTCGGCTACCTGCTGGCCAATGTCTGGTTCATGGGCCTGGGCGCGGCCTACGCCCTGGTCGCCGGGGGCGGCGAGGGCCTCTTGCTGTCGGCCCTGGCGGCCAGCGGCGGCGGGATCGCCCTGCTGCTGATCGTCATCGACGAGACCGACAACACCTTCGCCGACATCCACTCGGCCGCCGTCTCGACCGCCACCCTGGTGCGCGTGGGGCCCGCCCGCCTGGCCGTGGGCTTCGGCGTGGTCTGCACGGCCATCGCCCTGCTGGCCCCGATGGCCCGCTACGAGACCTTCCTGCTGCTGATCGGATCGGTGTTCGCGCCGCTGTTCGGCGTGCTGCTGGCCGACCACTTCATCGTCCGCCGCCGCCGGGCGGAGGCCGCCGGGGCGCTGAACCTGGCCGGCCTCCTGGCTTGGGCGGTCGGCGTCGGCGCCTACCAGGTCCTGACCCGGCAGGCGCCCGACCTGGGCGCCACCCTGCCGTCGTTCGCGACGGCGGCGGGGGTCTATCTGGCGCTGCGGGCCGTGCCCCGCCGCCCCGCCTAGGGCGGGCGCCGGCGATCAGACCGCCACCGGGCCCGGCTCGACGGTCCAGTAGTTGCCGTTCTTCTCGGTGGTGATCCATTCGCCCATGAACCACCGGCTGTCCTGCGTCAGCCGCTGGTCGCGGAAGTGCACGTTGTCGAGATGGATCCGCTCGCCGTAGCGCAGCGGCCCGCCCGGATTGTCCAGCTTGCGGATCACCCAGGTCTGCTTGTCGCGATTGACGCCTTCCAGATACTCGTCGTGGTAGTAGCAGTCGTGGGAGTCGGCCCACGCCCCCAGGATGTTGCGGGCCCCGGGGCCGGGCTCGCGCGACACCAGCAGGACCTTCGAGCCGTTGTGGATCTCGGTCGGCGGATCGGTGGCCTGGGTGACGAACGACACCGGCGCCTTCTTGTCGTCCAGCCGCGGGAAATAGGCGGCGATGTCGTAGGCCACCAGCAGGTCGAGGATCGCCTGGGACAGCACCGAGCCGCCGCCGGCCACCTTCAGGGTGCAGTAGGCGGGCGCCAGGTACTTCCCGTTCTGGTTCTTCAGGTGGAAGGTCTGGCCGTACAGCACCGGCTCGCCGGCGCGGCGCTGGACGTCGACGAACGGCAGGATGGGGTCGGTGCGCGGCGTGGTCAGGGTCACCGCGTGGGCGAAGCTGGGGGCGTTCTTGGCCCGCTCGCCGAACTGGGGCACCAGGTCCGGGCGCTTGAGCTTCTCCATCATGGTGGTGATCACCGAGGCGTGGTCGAACGGCGTCTCGGTCCTGGACCGGAACACCGAGCCCTTCTGGACATAGGGCGAGACCACGATGGTCGGCACCCGCGCGCCCAGGCGGTCGAACTTGAACTTGGCGCTGTTCTCGTAGGGCGGCTTGCCCGAGCCCCACGGCGGCTTGACCTTGCCGGCCTTCAGGTCGGCGGTCTGGTGGTCGAACGAGCCCACGAACTCGTCGAAGGTGATCAGCAGCAGGGTCTTTTCCCAGGCCGCCTTGTTGGCGATCAGGCTGGAATAGATCTCCTTCACGAACTGCTCGCCGGCCAGCACGCTGCCGGGCGGGTGGTAGTCGTTGCCCAGGGCCGAGAACAGGTTCTCGTAGCCCTTGTTATCGACGGTGCTGTGGGCGATCGACCAGAAGGGCTCGATGTAGCTGAACTTCGGCAGCCGTCCCGAGCGCGCCAGGTAGTGGAAGTCGCTGGTCTTGCGGAAGCGCGAGGCCGCGCCGGGGATCTTGTCCTTGATCTGCGGGAACAGCCGCCACGTGTAGCAGGAGTCCAGGTTCCCGGACGTCAGGCTCTTCAGGTAGTCGGTGTAGGGCGACAGGGCGTCAAAGATCTGGCGGATGCCCGGGATGAACCGGGCGATGGTGGTGACCTCGTTCAGCAGGGTCGAGATCTTCTGCGGCAGGTAGCTGGTCTCGTAGAACACGGCCCAGTCGGCCCCGGCCGTGGCCAGGGCGTTGAAGATGGTCGGCGCGTTGACCCGGTCGTCGCCGATCGCCATGCCGACCAGTTCCTGGATCTTCTTGGCGCGGGGATCGGTCTCCAGGTCGCCGTTGTTGATCATGCCGTTCGAGGTGCCGCACATCAGGAACGAGCGGTTGGGATTGGTCTGGGACGGGACCGAGGCGTGCCAGGCGTCGCTGACGGCGTAGTGGCGGGCCAGCTGGTTCAGGACCGGCGCCTGGGCCTGGGTGAAGCTCTGCATCACCATCGGCCCCAGGCGGCGGATGTCGGCGTCGCTGAGCTTGCGGTGCTTGAGCACCTGGACGAAGTCCTCCAGCACCCCCTTCATGCTGGGAAGCGTGTTCGGCGGCGGCGACTGGGTGTTGTAGAACTGGGTCAGGACCTGCTGGAACGACTCGCCGGGCGCGAAGTCGGGCACCGTGAAGCCGGTCACGCCACGCGTGGGCTTGGCGGAGAGCGTGCCGTTCAGCGCCGTGTTGACGAAGTTGTCGAGATTGACCCCCTGCAGCCCGCGATAGGGCGCGGTGGCCGGCGGGATGAAGGCCGGCGCGTCCCGCTCGTAGGTCCAGCCCAGCAGGCTGTCGAACGTGCGGTTCTCCAGCATCAGCACGACGACGTGTTCGATCTTGTCGAGCGACATGGCGCTTCCCCCGTGACTTATGGTTGTGGCGGAAAGCTGCTCTCGATAAGAGAGTTGTGTCAACCTTCAACTTATAAGCGTCCTTGTCGCCCTCGGTCGTCGGCGTCGAGTTCGACCGTCATTCGTCTTGACCGCGCGGCCCGGCCACGCGACACCCCGGCCTCATGGAAAAGCTGAACATCCTCCTCGTCGGGTCCGGCGGGCGCGAGCACGCCCTGGCCTGGAAGATCGCCCAGTCGCCGCTCTGTGGGCGGCTCGTCGCCGCGCCGGGCAATCCGGGCATCGCCCAGGTCGCCGAGCTGAAGCCGGTCAAGGTCACCGACGTGGCTGGCCTGGTCGCCCTGGCGCGGGAGATCGCCGCCGACCTGGTGGTGGTGGGGCCGGAATCGGCGCTGGAGGTCGGCCTGGCCGACGAACTGACCAAGGTCGGGATCCCCTGCTTCGGCGGCAGCCGGAAGGCCGCCCAGTTGGAGACCTCCAAGGCCTTCACCAAGGATTTCTGCAAGCGCCACGACCTGCCGACGGCGGCCTACGGCGTGTTCACCGACGCCGCCTCGGCCGGGACCTTCCTCGACACCCTGACCGCCCCGTTCGTGATCAAGGCCGACGGCCTGGCGGCGGGCAAGGGCGTGGTGATCGCCGCCACGCGCGACGAGGCCGACGCCGCCGTACTGGACATGCTGGGCGGCCGCTTCGGCTCGGCCGGCGCCCGGGTGGTGATCGAGGAGTTCATGCACGGCGAGGAGGCCTCGCTGTTCGCGATCTGCGACGGCAAGACGGCGGTGTTCTTCGGCGCGGCCCAGGACCACAAGCGCGCCTATGACGGCGACGAGGGCCCCAACACCGGCGGCATGGGCACCTATTCGCCGCCGCCCGTCCTGACCCAGGCCCTGGTCGACCAGGCCTGGCGCGAGCTGATCGTCCCCACCGTCGAGGGCATGGCCGCCGAGGGTTCGCCCTATGTGGGCGTGCTCTATGCCGGTCTGATGCTGACGCCGCAGGGGCCCAAGCTGGTCGAGTACAACGCCCGCTTCGGCGACCCCGAATGCCAGACCCTGATGCTGCGGCTGGAGAGCGACATCGTCCCGGTCCTGCTGGCGGCGGCCAAGGGCGACCTGGCCTCGGCTCCGGCCCCGGTCTGGCGCGACGAGGCGGCGATCTGCGTGGTGCTGGCGGCGCAGGGCTATCCCGACAAGCCGGTCACCGGCGGCGTCATCCAGGGCGCGGAGTCCGACTACGGCCACGAGGCCGAGATCTTCCACGCCGGCACGGCCCGCGACGCCGAGGGCCGTCTGGTGGCTTCGGGCGGCCGGGTGCTGAACGTCTGCGCCCTGGGCGCGACCCTGCACGAGGCCCGCGACGTGGCCTATGCGGCGCTGGGCACGATCTCGCTGGAAGGCGGGTTCTATCGCAACGACATCGGCTGGCGGGCGCTGAGCCAGCACGGCTGACGGGCGAGGACGCAAAACTCGTTGTCATCCCGGAAGCCCCGCAGGGGCTGTCCGGGACCCAGGGGACTGGGCGAAGGCTTTGCGGTTCACCTGGGTCCCGGACAAGCGCTGCGCGCTTTCCGGGATGACAACGGGAGAGGTTTACCCCCGGTGCGCCACCTCCACCAGGATGTCGCCCGGCGCGGTCAGGTAGAAGGCGAAGGCCCCGTGCTGCATCGCCGGCGGTTCGACGGCCAGGCCGCCGGCCGCCATGCGGGCCTGGAGGTCCGACACCGCCGCCCGGCTGTCCAGATGGAAGCCGATGTGGAACGGGATCGGCCAGGTCTGGGCCCCGTCGCGGCGCAGGCGGCTGAGCACCAGCACCAGGCCGGCGGGATCGCGCAGGATGGCCAGGCCGTCCTGGCCCAGGGTCCGCTCGTGGACGAAGCCCAGCCAGGTGACGAAGAAGTCCTGCGTCGCGGCGACGTCGGGCACGGGCAGGTCGATATGGTTCAGGCGCATGGCGCTCTCCTTCGGTTGAGGCGCGGCGCACGGAGGTTCGATCGGGATTGACCAGGACCACGCACGCCGAGCCGGCGGCGCGTGATCGCGCCGTCGTCTCGCCGTGGGTCCCTGCCGTGAGGCGTGGGTACAGGTTCCCCGAAGTTCGGAGCGACCGGGCTTACCTCTTCCGGTCCATGGCCCTTTTTCGACCCGGCTCTTGTACTCGGCTTTGGGCGGGGCGCCGAGAGGGTTGCGTCGCCGTCCGCACGCTCTAATGTCGCTTTCAAACAAGCGTTGGGGAGAAAGCGCATGGCCGCCGCCGAACAGTCCGCCCAGGACCTGAACTCCGGGACCAAGCCCGTCGACCCGCGCCACGCGATCGACGAGGTCAAGCTGGCGGCCTGGCTGGAGGCTCATGTCGAGGGCTATGCCGGCCCGCTGGAGGTGCGCCAGTTCAAGGGCGGCCAGTCGAACCCGACCTACCAGCTGGTCACCCCGGCCAAGAAGTACGTCCTGCGCCGCAAGCCGCCGGGCAAGCTGCTGCCCAGCGCCCACGCGGTGGACCGCGAGTTCAAGGTGATCTCCAGCCTCAACAAGGTGAACTTCCCCGTCGCCAAGGCCTACGCCCTGTGCCTGGACGAGGACGTGATCGGCACGATCTTCTACGTGATGGACAATGTCGAAGGCCGGATCCTGTGGGACGGGACCCTGCCCGACTACCAGCCGGCCGAGCGCCGGGCGATCTACGAGGCCGAGATCGCCACCCTGGCGGCCCTGCACAACGTCGACTACGCCGCCGTGGGCCTGGCCGACTACGGCAAGCCGGGCAACTACTTCGCCCGCCAGATCGACCGCTGGACCAAGCAGTACAAGGCGTCCGAGACCCGCCAGCTGGAGGACATGGACCGGCTGATGGAGTGGCTGCCAAAGAGCTGTCCGCCCGACGACATGACCTCGATCGTCCATGGCGACTATCGGCTGGACAACATGATCCTGCACGCCACCGAGCCGAAGGTGGTGGCGGTGCTGGACTGGGAGCTGTCGACCCTGGGCAACCCGCTGGCCGACTTCAGCTACTTCCTGATGAACTGGGTGATGCCGTCCGACCAGCGCGGCGGCCTGGCCGAGATCAAGGACCTGAAGGCCTACGGCGTGCCCACCATCGACGAGGCCGTGGCCCAGTACTGCAAGCTGACCGGCCGCGACGGCCTGCCGAACCTGGACTGGTACTTCAGCTACAACCTGTTCCGCCTGGCGGGCATCTGCCAGGGCATCGTGGGCCGGGTGCGGGACGGGACCGCCGCCAGCGCGCATGCCGAGATCATGGAGGCCCGGGTGCCCGTTCTTGCCAGGGGCGCGTGGGAGTTCGCCAGAAAGGCTGGCGCCTAGGCGGCCAATACTTGCCCCCTACGGACCGCTACGCGGTCGTCTTCCCCCTGAGGGGGAAGAGCGCGAGGCTCCGCCCCCTGCGGGGGCGGACAGGCGGCATAGCCGCCAGGTGGGGGCAAGTGACTAAAGCCCCGCTGACTCCAGCAATTTGGCCAACGCCTCCTCGTCCTCGAACCGCGCCCGGACCGGCCAAGGCGTCACCTTGTCCCGCCATTCCTGCGGCAGCCGAACCCAGTCCTTTTCGGTCGTGACCAGCCCGGCGCTGTAGGTCGCCGCGCGGTCGGCCAGGAACTGCAGCGTCGCCTCATCATAGTCGCCGTGGTCGGGATAGGGGGCGAAGTCCACCAGGTGGCAGCCGGCGGCCTTGAGGGCGCGCTCGACCTTCCAGGGCTTGCCGATGCCGGCGAAGCCGACCTGGCGGCCCTTGGGCGGCGGGACGGCGGGCTCCAGCCGGGCGATCAGCACCGGGGTGTCGCCGAACAGGGCCAGCAGCTGGGGATCGGCCTCCGGCAGGTCGTCGGGCAGCAGCACGATCACCGCGTCGGTGCGGGCCAGGCTGACGGCCAGCGGTTCGCGCATCGGCCCGGCCGGGAACACCTTGCCGTCGCCGAACGGCCATTCGTCGTCGCGGGTCTCGCCGTCGACCACCACCAGGGACAGGGTCTTGCGCAGGTCGGGGTTCTGGTGGCCGTCGTCCATGACCACCACCTCGGCGCCGTTGGCGGCGGCCTTGCGCGCGCCCAGCACGCGGTCGCGCGACACCCACATCGGGAAGTCCTGGGCCAGCATCAGCGGCTCGTCGCCGACGTCCTTGGCGCCGTGGCGGCCGGGATCGACCCGCACCGGCCCCTTCAGCCGTCCGCCGTAGCCGCGCGACAGGCCGTGGGCCCGGCGGCCGCGCTGGGTCAGGGTCAGCAGCAGCTCGCGGACGATCGGCGTCTTGCCCACCCCGCCGACCGTGAAGTTGCCCACGCAGATCACCGCGCAGTCGGCGCCGCGCGGCTGGGTGCGGGCGATGCGGCGGGCGGTCTGGGCGGCCCAGATCCACGACAGCGGCGTCAGCAGGGCGCGGGTGACGGGGCTGGGCGCGCCGTCGCGGCGGTACCACCAGCGGGGCGTGGCCAGCTTCATGCCCCAGTCTCCAAGGGGGAGTCCGCGTCCAGCAGGGCGACGATCCGGTCCAGGCCGGCCCGGGCCTCGGCGTCGCGGCGGGCGACGAAGGCCTGGGCGCGGTCGGCCTGCAGCTTCAGGATTTCCGGCCCGGCCAGCAGGTCGGCCAGGCGGGCGCCCAGCACCGAGGCGTCGGCGAAGGCCACGCCGTCGGCGTCGCGCAGGTCGGCATAGGCGGTCAGCCAGTTCTCGACATGGGGACCGGAGACGATCGGGCAGTCCACCCGCGCCGGCTCCAGAGGGTTGTGGCCGCCGATCCCGGCCACCAGGCTGCCGGCCACCAGGGCCAGGTCGGCCAGGCGGTACCACAGGCCCAGTTCCCCCAGGGTGTCGGCGACGATGACGTCGGCGCTGTCGTCGGGTTCGCGGCTGCGCAGGGCCACCGTGGCGCCGGTCGTCAGGGACAGGTCGGCGACGACGGGGCCGCGGTCGGGATGGCGGGGGACGATCACCAGGCGGGGGCGGTCCGGCAGGGCGCGCCAGGCCTCCAGCACGATCTCGTCCTCGCCCGGATGGGTGCTGGCGGCCAGCAGCAGCGGCCGGTCGCCCAGGCGCACGCGCAGGCTGGCCAGGGCCGCCGCGTCGACCGGCAGCGCGTCCGAGCCGAACTTCAGGTCGGCCTCGCCGGCCACCGTGCCGCCCAGGTTGGTCAGCCGCTCGACGGCGCGGCCGTCCTGAGCCAGGATCAGGTCGAAGCCGCTGAACAGCTCCCAGGCCGCGAAGGGCCGGGCCTGCCAGCCGGCGTAGCTCTTGTCCGACAGCTTGGCCGAAACCAGGGCCAGCTTGACCCCACGCGCCTTGGCGGTCAGCAGCAGGTTGGGCCACAGCTCGCTCTCGACGAACACCGCCAGGTCCGGCCGCCAGTGGTCCAGGAACCGCCGGGCGCCGCCGGGCGTGTCGACCGGCAGGAACTGGTGGACCGCGCCCTCCGGCAGCCGGCGGGCCAGGAGCTGCGCCGAGGTGACGGTGCCCGAGGTGACCAGAACGGCGACGTCCGGCCGCTCGGTCCGCAGGCGCTCGACCAGGGGCAGGATCGACAGGCTCTCGCCGACGCTGGCCCCGTGCAGCCAGATCAGCCGCCCGTCGGGACGCGCGGCGACGGGGCGGCCCAGGCGCTCGTGCAGGCGCGCGCGGTCCTCCTTGCCTGCCTTGGCGCGGCGGTCCAGCAGCAGGGGCGCGAACGGCTCCAGCGCGGTCGTCGCCGCGCGGTACAGCGCCAGGGACAGGGGAAGGCTCACACCGCGTCCGCGCCGGCCAGGTGGCAGGTGGCCACGCCGCCCGACTCGACCTGGATGGTGACGTGGCCGATCTTGAACCGCTTGGACATCTCGCCGCAGATGTCGTGCAGGAACCGGTCGTTGTCGGGGTTCTCGGGGCGCACCAGGTGGGCGGTCATGGCCGTCTCGGTGGTGCTCATGGCCCAGATGTGCAGATCGTGGACCTCGGTCACGCCGGGGCGCTCGGCCAGCCAGGCCTTGACCGCCTTGGGGTCGATGCCGCGCGGGGCGGCGTCGAGGGCCAGGTCCAGGCTGTCGCGCAGCAGGCCCCAGGTGCCCAGCACGATGACCAGCACGATGCCCAGGCTGACCACCGGGTCCAGCCACAGCCAGCCGGTGGCCCACATGGCGGCGGCGGCCACGACGACCCCGGCCGAGATCGCGGCGTCGGCGGCCATGTGCAGGAAGGCCCCGCGGATGTTCAGGTCGTGCTCGGAGCCCTTCATGAACATCAGGGCCGTGGCGGTGTTGATGACGATGCCGATGCCCGCGACGATCATCACCGGGCCGGCCTCGATGGGCTGGGGATGGGCGAAGCGGCGGGCGGCCTCCCAGGCGATGGCCCCGACGGCCACCAGCAGGAAGACGGCGTTGGTCAGCGAGGCCAGGATCGTGCCCTTGCGCAGGCCGTAGGTGTGGCGTCCGCCCGGCGCCTTCTTGGCCAGGATCACCGCGCCCCAGGCCATGAACAGGCCCAGCACGTCCGACAGGTTGTGGCCGGCGTCGGCCAGCAGGGCCAGCGAGTGGGTCATCAGGCCGGCGACGGTCTCGGCCAGCACGAAACCGATGTTCAGCGCCGCCCCAATCGCGAAGGCCTTGCCGAAGTCCTTGGGCGCGTGGTGGTGACCGCCGGGGCCGTGGTGGTGATGGCCGTGATCATGATCGTGATCATGGTGGTCGTGGGCGTGATCGTGGTGATCATGACCGTGATGATCGTGCTTGTGATCGTGAGCGTTCGGCATGGGGTCTACATTCCACCAAGGGGCGGGCCTTTCAACCGTCATGCCCCGAGGCGCACCCACTTGCCCCCACCTGACCGCTTCGCGGTCTGTCCGCCACCGTAGGGGGCGGAGCCTCTTCCCCCTGTGGGGGAAGACGACCGCGAAGCGGTCCGTAGGGGGCAAGTGTTCGCCGCCGTGCTGTCGCCGGGGACATGCCCTCGCGGCGTGTCCCCAACAACAGGCTCGGAGTCAGGCCGTGGGGACACGCCGCAAGGGCATGTCCCCGGTCAGCTACCGTCCGGCTCCAGCCCCACCAACGCCTCCGCCCGCCGCGTCACGGCCGACAGCTGAGCCGCCCAGGCCTCGACCAGGGCGTCCGGATCGTCCCCACGCCCGGCGCCGGTGGGCGCGCTCCAGACCATGGCGGCCTTGGCGAAGGGCAGGGGGATCACGGTGCGGTCCCACGAGCCCAGGCGGATGCAGGGCTTGGCGGCCAGGCCGACGAAGATCACCGGAGCGCCGGTCACCCGGGCGAGGGACGGGGTGCCCTTCTCCATCCGCTCGGCCGGGCCGCGCGGGCCGTCGGGGGTGATGGCGATGCCGCCGCCGTCCTTGACCCACTTGATCATGTCGCGGAAGGCCTGCTCGCCGTGCTTGTTCTTGGCCGGGTCGGACTTCTTGGTCGACGAGCCGCGGATGGCGGGGAAGCCCAGCTTCTCGACCGTCTGGGCGATGAACTCGCCGTCGGCCGAGCGCGAGATCAGGGCCCGCATGTCTTGGCGGTCGGGGCTCTGCGGCCAGGTCAGCGGCGACATCGGGATGCGCGCGTGCCAGAAGCACAGGATCGCCCCGGAGCCGGTCTCGCGGCCCTGGGCCCACACCGCCTCGGCGTGCTCCTGGCCCTCGCGGGTCATGCGCAGGGTGTGGAACACCAGCTTGGAATAGCCGGCGAAGATCGACGACACGACCTGGATCACCAGCGGCCAACGCAGGGGCCTCATTCGGCGGCTCCCCGATCTTCAGAAGGGGCGGCGGGGACGTGGTCCAGGTCCTGGGCCTTGGCCAGGCGGGCGTAGAGGCCCTTCTGGCGCACCAGCGAGCCGTGGGTCCCGGTCTCGACCACCCGGCCCCGGTCGATCACGTAGATGCGGTCGGCGCCCTTCACGGTCGACAGGCGGTGGGCGATCAGGATGGTGGTGCGGCCGGCCATCAGCCGCTCCAGCGCCGCCTGGACCTGGGCCTCGCTCTCGGTGTCCAGCGCGCTGGTGGCCTCGTCCAGCAGCAGGATCGGGGCGTCCTTGAGGAAGGCGCGGGCGATGGCGATGCGCTGGCGCTGGCCGCCCGACAGCCGCGTCCCGGCCTCGCCGACGATGGTGTCGTAGCCCAGGGGCAGGTCGCCGATGAACTCGTGCGCCGCCGCCTGGCGGGCCGCGGCCTCGATCTCGTCCTCGGCCGCCGAGGGGCGGGCGTAGGCGATGTTGGCGCGGATGGTGTCGTCGAACAGGAACGGCTCCTGGGTGACCAGGGCGATGCGGTCGCGCAAGGACGCCAGGGTCACCGAGCGCACGTCGTGGCCGTCGATGGTCACCGCCCCGCCGGTCACGTCGTAGAAACGCGGGATCAGGTTGAGGATCGAGCTCTTGCCGCCGCCCGAGGGGCCGACCAGGGCGACCGTCTCGCCGCGGTGGGCGGTCAGGCTGACGTCCGACAGGGCCGGGGCGTCGGCGCCGTAGGCGAAGTCGACATGGTCCAGGGCGATGGCGGCGTCGCCGGCGGGCAGGACCTTGGCGTCGGCGGGATCGGTGATGGTCGGCTCGACGTCCAGGGCCGCGAACAGCCGGCGGGCGGCGGTGAAGCCCTCGGTGAACACCGTCTGCAGGTTGGCCACCTGGCGCAGCGACTGGGCGGCCATGATCAGGGCGCTGAGGAAGGCGAAGAAGGCGCCGGCCGTCAGCGTCCCGCCCAGCACGCCGGCCCCGCTGGTCGCCCGCCAGCCGGCGTAGACGAAGACGGCGGCGATGATCAGGGTGGTGAACAGCTCGGTGGAGGGCGCGGCCATGGCCTTGGCGTTGCTGCCCTTGATCAGGTGGCGCTGGCGGCGCTCCACCACGGTGGCGACGCGGGCCTCCTCATAGGCCTCGCGGTTCTCCATCTTGACGATCTTGATGCCGTCCAGGCTTTCCATGATCGCGGTCGACAGGTTGGAGGTCTCGCCCATGGCCCCCTTGGCGGCCTTGGTGGTCTTCTTCGAGAACCGGCGGATGATCAGGCTGGACAGCGGGGCGATGACCAGCACGCCGGTCGCCAGGATCGGGTCCAGCTGGAACATCACCACCAGGGCGCCGATCACCGTCAGGAACTCGCGGGTGTAGTTGACCACGCCGCTGGTCGCGGCCTCGCGGATCAGGGTGGCGTCATAGAGCACCGACGAGACGTAGGAGCCGGAGTGGGCGCCGCGCAGGCGGGCCAGGTCCGAGCGCACCAGCTTGCCGAACAGCCGCACCTGCACGTCGCCGACCACGCCGTTGCCGATCCGGTTGATGGCGGTGGCCTGAGCCACCTGGAACAGGGCGCGGGCCCCGGCCAGGGCGGCGATCAGCAGGGGGATGCGCAGCAGGGCCCCGGCCTGGGGATGGGTGATCAGCTGGTCGATGGCCGGCTGGATGATCTTGGTCAGGGCCGCGCTCAGGGCCGCGATGATCGCGGCGCTGACGATCGAGACGGTCAGTCCCTTCCAGCGGGGCTTGAGGTAGTCGCGCCAGATCCGCGCGGCCAGGACGCGGTTGGTGAGCGGAGGCGCGGCGGGGTCGGTCATGCGGCAGGGGTCGGATTTCGCGCGTTGGGTGTCAACGCCCTGTGGCTTGTCATTGCGGCGGGGGTGCGGCGCTGTGGCTTTTGCATTACAGGGCTGTGGCGCCTATCTAGCGCGCTTTCCACGAAGGATATCCGTCTTGCCCGGCTACGACACGACCACCCGCTGGGGACGTTTCAAGACCTACCTCTCGTACCTCTGGCACGATCACGCCTATCTGCGCCTGGGCTTCAAGAACGACCACTGGATCAGCCCCGAGCTGGTCCGCACCAACCAGCCGTGGCCGCACCAGCTGGCCGAGTGGAAGAAGAAGGGCGTCAAGACGATCATCAACCTGCGCGGCGGGTTCGACGGCAGCTTCTACGCCCTGGAGAAGTACGCCTGCGAGAAGGTCGGCCTGAAGATGGTCGACTTCGTGATCACCTCGCGCGAGGTGCCGATCAAGGAGCGGGTGCTGGGCGCGCGCGACCTGTTCGAGAGCATCGAATATCCGGCCCTGATGCACTGCAAGTCCGGCGCGGACCGGGCGGGCATCATGAGCGTGCTCTACTGCCACTACCGCCTGGGCCTGCCGATCGAGGAGGCGATGGAGCAGCTGTCGTTCAAGTACCTGCACATCAAGCAGGGCAAGACCGGCGTGCTGGACTACACCTTCGAGCGCTACCTGAAGGACGCCGCCCCCAAGGGCCTGACCTTCACCCAGTGGGTGGAGAGCTCCGACTACGACCCGGTGAAGATCAAGGCCGACTTCCGGGCCGGGATGATCGGCGGGATCGTGACGGAGGGGATTCTGCGGCGGGAGTAGGGGGGCTCGCCCACTTGCCCCCACCTGGCGGCTTCGCCGCCTGTCCGCCCCCGTAGGGGGCGGAGCCTAAGGCGCGAGGCTCTTCCCCCTCCGGGGGAAGACGACCGCGAAGCGGTCCGTAGGGGGCAAGTGTTCGCCCCCCAACATCCGTGATCAATCCAGGCTCGGATCCAGCAGCTTGTGGGCGTGGATGATGAAGTACCGCGCGTGGGCGTTGTCGACCGTGGCCTGGGCCTTGGCCTTCCAGGCGGCGTGGGCGTCGGCGTAGTTGGCGTAGGCGCCGACGAACTCGACCTGGGACAGGTCGCGGAACTCGATATCGGAAACGTTCTTCAGTTCACCGCCGATCACGAGGTGAAGAAGCTGCTTGTCGCTCATGGCGTGGAATTTCCTGCGCGGAAGTTATCGTTGCGGCAGGTCGATATGCCCGACGCGCGACAGGATCAACGGGTGAAGCGCGCGATTGGCGCAAACGACGCTCGGAAGCAGCGGATTTGCCCGATTGTAGGTGAAGGCGCGGCCCTTGTGGTCGGTCAGCAGGGCGCCGGCCTCGGCGCAGATCAGGTCGGCGGCGGCCAGGTCCCACTCGTTCTTGGGCGACAGGGCGACGGCGGCGTCGAAGGCTCCGGCGGCCACCAGGCACAGGCGATAGGCGATCGAGTTGCGGCTTTCGACCCGCATCGGCGGCCACGGCTCGCGCCAGGCCGGATGCACGAACATCTTGGCGTCGCCCAGCATGGCGGCGTCCTCGAGGTCGTCGGTGTCGCTGGGGCTGATCGCCGCGCCGTTCAGGAAGGCCCCGCCGCCCAGGGTGGCGACATAGGTCTCGTCCAGCGCCGGGGCGTGGACCACGCCGGCGACCGGGCGGCCGGCCTCGACCACGGCGATCGACACGGCGAACCAGGGCTTGTCCTTCATGAAGGCCTGGGTGCCGTCGATCGGGTCGACCACGAACTGGCGCGGCGTCGCAAGTCGAGCGGGAGCGTCGACCGTCTCCTCCGACAGCCAGCCGTAGTCGGGCCGGGCCTCGCCCAGGGTCTTCTTCAGCAGGGCGTCCACCGCCAAGTCGGCGTCGGTGACCGGCGAGCCGCCGTCCTTGGACCAGACCTTCAGGCCCTGCGCGCGGGCCGAGAGCGCCAGGGCTCCGGCGTCGCGCGCGGCGGCGAGGATCAGGTCCAGGTCCGTGGTCATTTTCCGGCGATCGCCAGGGCGTCCACCAGCAGGGACGGGCTGTTGCTGGCCCCGCGGAGCTCCAGGTCCGAGCCGGGGACCAGGCGGGCGTAGATGTCGATCAGATTGCCGGCCACGGTGATCTCGGTGACGGGGCCGGTCGAGACGCCGTTCTCGAACCAGAAGCCCGAGCAGCCCACCGACCAGTCGCCGGTGTTGCCGTTCAGCGAGGGGCCGAACATCGAGGTCACCAGCAGGCCGGTCCCGGCGTCGGCCATCAGCCCGGCCAGGTCCTTGTCGCCCGGCTGCAGCGTCAGGTTATGGGTCGAGACGCCCGAGGGGCCGGCCAGGCCGCGCGAGGCGTGGCCGGTGCTTTCCAGGCCCAGCTGCTTGGCCGAGCTGATGTTCAGCAGCCAGGTGGTTAGCACGCCGTCGTCGATCAGGGCGCGGGCCTCGCAGGCCACGCCCTCGTCGTCGAACGGGGCCGAGCCCAGGCCGCGCAGGCGGAACGGGTCGTCCAGCAGGTTCACGCCCTTGGCGAAGATCTGCTGGCCCAGCTTGTCCTTCAGGAACGACGTGCCGCGGGCGATCGACGGGCCCGAGATCGCGCCGATCAGCGGGCTGAGCAGCGACATGGCCAGGCGGTTCTCGAAGATCACCGGGGCGGTGGTCGAGTCCAGCTTGCGCGGGTTCAGCTTGGCGACCGCCAGCTCGCCGGCCTTGGCGCCGATGCTGGTCGGGCTGGGCAGGTCGGCGGCGTGGCGGGTGGAACGGCCCTCGCCGCCGCGCTCCATGCCCGCGCCCTCGCCGGCGATGGCCGAGGCCGAGACGCCGAAGCCGCTGGCCTGGTGCGGGCCGGAGAAGCCCTCGCTGGTGACCAGCCGCCAGGTCGAGGCGCTCCACGACGACGAGCCGCCGTCGGAATTGGTCACGCCTTCGACGGCGCGGGCGGCGGCCTCGGCCTCGCGGGCCTGGGCCTCCAGGGTCTCGGCCGAGGGCTCGGTCGGGTCGAAGAGGTCCAGGTCGCGGAAAGGCGCGCGGGCCAGGCGGTCGGCGGGCGCCAGGGCGGCGTAGGGGTCTTCCGGCGCCAGGCGGGCCATGGCCACGGCCCGGTCGATCAGCTTGGCGCGGCCCTCGGCCGAGATGTCCGAGCCCGACACCGTCGCGCTCTGCCGGCCGACGAAGACGCGCAGGCCGATGTCGCGGGACTCCTCGCGCTCGACCTCCTCCAGCTCGCCCAGGCGGACGCTGACGGAAAGGGATTGGCGCTGCGCGAACACGGCCTCGGCGGCGTCGGCGCCGGCGGTCCGCGCGGCGGCGAGCACGTCATGCAACAGGTTTTCGTCCATGCGGTCTTATGGACGAGGGGGGAGGGCCGGGGCAAGGCGGGTTTGACCGACGCCGCCCGCGACCCAGGATCAGGCCGCCGACCGGACCCTTTCGAACGTCGCGATCCAGTTCGCTTCCCACGTCTTGCCGCCGTCGGCCGAGAACGCCTGCTCCAGGGCGAAGGTCCTGTCGGTCACGCCGGAGAAGATGAAGCGGACGAAGATCGACCGGCCGCCCAGGGTCTCCTGGTCGTAGAACTCGCCGCGGCCGTTCCGGAAGCCGCCGATCATCGGCGCGCCCAGGTCGCCGTCCCGGCCGTTGGCGAAGCGGATGGACCACTGGCGGGTCGCCGGATCGTAGAGCCGCAGGCTCAGGCCCTGGATGCGGCCGGCCGGGCCGCTGACGTCGATCTCGCCGAGATTGGCCTGGCCGCCCCAGACCTTCCGGACGATCGAGCTGCCGTCGTACTCGACCCAACTGGTCGAACCGGTCAGGGGATGCTCCAGGCGCCGGATATGGGTGGTCCAGTCGCCGAACTCGAAGTCGAAATCGTGCTGGCCGTCGGGGCGCGGCGCCGGCGCGGCCACGGCGGGGGGCGCGATCTGGGCGAACCCGGCGGCGGGGATCAGGACAAGCGCCAGGCCCAGCAGCAACGGGCTCGCGCGGAAGGGGCGGAAGGCGCGCATCTGGGATCCTCGACGTCCAGGGTGTGGGCTCGAGACATCCCTGCGCGCTTTCTCAGCGCGGGTAGAGGTCCACTTCGCGCGAAAACCGCCTAGCCAATCGCGTAGAACAGCAGGGCCACCGCGCCGAAGATGTAGGCCACCCAGGTGCAGATCATGCCCAGGGCGCGCGGGATCGAGGCGCCGCCGCTGTTGGACAGGCCCACGGCGTGGATCAGGCGGCCGGCGAACAGCACCAGGCCGACCACGTGGATCGCCAGCGGCGGGGCGCCGACCAGGGCCAGGACGATGATCGCGGCCAGGCCGACGGGGATGTATTCGCTGGCGTTGCCGAACGCGCGGATGGCGCGGGCCAGCTCGGGGATGCCCTCGTCGCCCAGGGCGACCTTGTGCTTCTGCCGCAGGCGCACGACCAGCAGCGACAGGGTCAGCAGGAGCAGGACGTGCAGCCCCACCCAGAGGGCGGCGGCGTGTCCGGAAGCGATGGTGTCCATCGGGGTACTCGTGAAACGGGATCGAATGTCGCCGAATAAGGCTCAGCGTTCGGCCAAGCTGGCAAGATGGCTCGTCGGGGAGGCGACTGGGTTGAAGGGACGCTACCGGGCGTCCCGGGCGGAGGAGACCTTGGCGCAGCCCGCGCGGAAGGCCGCGGTCCGGTTCCAATTGGGGGCGGGGAAGGTCTCGACAAGATCCTCGTCGCGCGCCGTGCGCGCCGCGCGCGGCTTGCGGTTCACGCCGGTGAAGACCAGCGGCGGTCCGGACAGGAGCTGCGACACGGACCGGGCTCCGCCCGGGAAGACGCCATGCGACCAGCGTTCGAAACCGTTGCCGCGCGGCGTCAGGGTCGTCTCGAGGCGGAACGTCCCCGACGACACGGCCAATCGGGTGTAGTCGGCCGCATCGATCATCAGCGGCACGTCCGACGACAGCAACATGCGCCGCACCTCGACCCTCAGCGCGCCGTCGGGCTGGCAGACGAGCGACAACTGTTCCCAGTCGACTCCGCCCCGCCGGCGAACGTCCTCGTTCACCGTAAGGGCGTCGCCCTCGGCTTTCGGATAGCGCCAGGAGAACCGGGTCTCGCCGCTATACTCCAGAGGGAAGCCCTTCGGGCCGGCTGCGCGCGCGGAGTTGCAGCCCATCGACGCCAAGGCCGCCGCGACGATGGCCAGGCGCGTGAACCGGCGACCCACGCCTAAAGCTCCCGCCCGATCGGGTAGAGCTTGTAGTGGTCGTCGTAATAGGGCGTGCGCGCATAGAACCAGCCCAGGCGCGCGTCGGGATCGGCGGCGAACTTGGGGTCGGCGGCCAGCTTGGCCTCGAACTCGGCCTTCAGCTTGGGATCGGCGGCCAGCATCTTCTCGGCCAGCGGGGCCAGGGCGTAGCCCTCGATATATTCCACCCGCTGCAGCACCTCGGGGAACATGCCCCAGGCGAAGAAGCTCTCGTCGCTTTCCGGCTCCAGCAGCAGGGTGACCAGTTCGCCCAGCGGCTGGTCGGTGCTGACGCGGACCGAGCCGGCGGGCCAGGTGACCGAGCGGGTCTCGTGGGTGACCGGGCCGGCGTCGATCTCGACATGGCCTTCGCTGGCGCGGGGGGCGATCTTGGGCGACGTGAAGCGGATCATGTCGACCGACACCGTCTTCGGCGCCGCCAGGGTCTCCATCTGGACGCCGTGGACGCGCAGGCGCTCGATCACGTCGGGCTTGGCCGAGGAGATCCAATAGGCCTTGGGCGGGGTCAGCTGAAGCGACGGCTCGGCGGCGAACAGCGGCAGGGACCAGGGCTTGGGATCGGGCTTGCCCAGCCAGCGCACCTCCTTGCCGCCCGTGGCGGGGGAGTCGTAGGTCTCGTACTGCACGCCCAGGAACGACACGGTGCGCAGCGGCTTGTCGCCGCCGCCCTTGCCGAAGCCGGTCCCGAAATTGGCCTCGACCACGGTCGGGCGCTGGGCGCGGTCGGCCGTCTCGGCGGCGCGCAGGGCCGCGCCGTCCCTGGCCAGGACCTTCAGGCTCTCTTCCAGCAGTACATAGGCGCCCAGCACCCGCTGGCGATAGGGCTTGAGGGAGTGGTTCTCGACCAGCACCGTGGCCATGCCCACCGCGTCGCCATAGCCGTTGGAATAGCGCAGCGAGGCCGGCGAGGAGCCCAGGCCCTTCTTCGGGTCGCGGTCGTCCAGGGCGAAGACCAGCTGGCCGGGCACGTGCCCCGCCGCCTTCAGCCCGGCCTGAGTGGCCGGCAGGTAGGTGTTGTCCAGCCAGGCGCTGGTGGCCTTCGAGCGCGCGAAGTCGCCCAGATAGCCGGCCCAGCCATAGGTGACGTCGTACTGGTAGTCCTCGCCGTCGGTGACGTGGATGTCCATGTAGAGGTCGGGCTGGACCTTGTTGATCAGGCCGATCATCGCCCGCATCTCCGGCGCGTCCAGCTTGCCGTAGTCGCGGTTCAGGTTGAGGTTCTGGGCCGTGTGCCGCCAGCCCTGGATCACCGGGCCGCGCTGGTTGGGGCGGCTGTAGGGCGAGGCGCGCTCGTGGCCGTCGACGCTGAAGATCGGCACGAAGACCAGGTTCACCTTGTCCAGCAGCGCGTCCTTGCCGTGGAACGCCATGTCCCGCAGCAGCATCATGCCGGCGTCCTTGCCGTCGATCTCGCCCGGATGGATGCCGGCCTGGACCAGCAGCACGGGCTTCTTGGGATCGAACTTGTCGCCGTCCTTGGAGACGTACAGCACCAGCAGGTCGCGGCCCTCGGGCGACTTGCCGAAGACCTCCATGCGGATCAGGGGCGAGGCGGCGGCCAGCTTCTCGAGCCAGGCGCGGGTCTCTTCATAGTTGGGCGAAGCCGTCAGGCCGGTCAGCTCGGACGGCGTGATCCAGGGATCGGAGGGCTTGGCGACCAGCTTCTCGCTGGCGCCATGCCAGGCGAGCGTCGGGGGAAGGATATCCGAGTCCCAGGGAGCCTTCGGGGTTTCCGCCATGGTCGTGCCCGCCATCATCGCGACGGCCAGAGCCGCCAGCCCTGTCTTCAACATCGTAAGCGCTCTCCGGCTCCCAGCCGGGGACATGCCCTTGCGGCGTGTCCCCAAACGCGGTCTGGGCTTGATGGGGACACGCGCGAGCGCATGTCCCCGGCCGGAGCGGCGTACTATTTCCGCGTCACCAGGTCCATGAAGCGCTGCTGCAGGACCTTGTCGGTCTTGAACGCGCCGCGGAACTGGGTGGTGATCGTCGAGACGTCGTGGTGGTGCACGCCGCGCGTCGACATGCACTGGTGCTCGGCGTCGATCAGCACGGCCACGCCGGCGGCGCTGAGGTGGTCCTCGATGGCGTCGGCGATCTGCATGGTCATGGTCTCCTGGGTCTGGAGACGCTTGGCGAAGATCTCGACCAGGCGCGCCAGCTTCGAAAGGCCCACGACCTTGCCGGTCGGCATGTAGGCCACCCAGGCCTTGCCCAGGAACGGCGCCATGTGGTGCTCGCAGTGGCTCTGCACGTCGATGCCGCGCAGCATGACCATGTCGTCATAGCCCTGCACGTCCTCGAAGGTGCGCGACAGCTCCGTGGCCGGATCGCCGTGATAGCCGGCGAACCACTCGCCGTAGGCGTCGACCACGCGCTGGGGCGTGTCGAGCAGGCCTTCGCGGTCGGGGTTGTCGCCGGCCCAGGCCAGCAGGGTCCGGACGGCGGCCATGGCCTCGTCTCGGGTGGGGCGCTGGGCGGGTTCAAGATCAAGACCGGTGTCAGTATCGAGACCGATCAGGGTTCGCTCGCGGGTCAGTGCGTCCATGTGCGGGAAGGGTCTTTCCACGGGCTGAGTTGCGCCAGGACGCCTTTCGTCCTGGAATTACGCGTGCCACCCGTCGCGCGCATTAGGACCAACTAAGAATGGTCGTGCGCGCGTGCTCTCGTTATATGGGGCCGATCCGTATCCCCGCAACACTCCCGCGACGTCAGGCCGCTCCCTTCCCATGACCATCAAGCTTCACGACACCATGGCGCGCGAAAAGCGCGACTTCGTTCCCGCTGATCCCAGCCGGGTGACGATGTATGTCTGCGGGCCGACGGTCTACAACCACGCCCACATCGGCAACTTCCGGCCGGTGGTGGTGTTCGACGTGCTGTTCCGCCTGCTGCGCCACGTCTACGGCGCCGACGCGGTGGTCTATGCCCGCAACGTCACGGACGTGGACGACAAGATCAACAAGAAGGCCTTCGACGAGGGCGTGGCGATCAAGGTCATCACCGACCGCTACCTGGCCGCCTATCACGAGGACGCCGACGCCCTGCTGGCCCTGCGCCCGAGCCTGGAGCCCAAGGCCACCGAGCACATGGGCCCGATCGTCGAGATGATCGGCAGGCTGGTCGATAACGGCAAGGCCTACGCCGCCGAGGGCCACGTGCTGTTCGACACCCAGTCGTTCGCCGACTACGGCGCGCTGTCGGGCCGCGACCTGGACGACATGATCGCCGGCGCCCGCGTCGAGGTCGCGCCCTACAAGCGCCACCCCGCCGACTTCGTGCTGTGGAAGCCGTCCAAGGAGAACGAGCCCGAGTGGGACAGCCCCTGGGGCGCGGGCCGTCCGGGCTGGCACATCGAGTGCTCGGCCATGATCGACAAGCAGCTGGGCCAGACGATCGACATCCACGGCGGCGGCATCGACCTGACCTTCCCGCACCACGAGAACGAGCTGGCCCAGAGCCGCTGCGCCCACGGCGCGCCGGTCCTGGCCAACTACTGGCTGCACAACGGCTTCCTGGATATGTCCGGGGAGAAGATGTCCAAGAGCCTGGGCAATGTGATCATCCCGCACGAGCTCCTGAAGACCACCCCGGGCGAGGTGATCCGCTGGGCGCTGCTGTCGGGCCACTACCGCCAGCCGCTGGACTGGACGCCGGAGCTGGTCGAGCAGAGCAAGAAGGCGCTGGACCGCCTGTACGGCGCTCTGCGCCGCGCCAAGACGGTCGAAGCCGGCGAGTCCGAGCCCTCGGACGACGTGCTGGCCGCCCTGTCGGACGACCTGAACACCCCGCTGGCGGTGTCGGGCTTCTTCGAGCTGTCCAGCGCCATCGAGCGCGCGGTGACGGCCGGCGACGAGGCGGCGATCGCGGCCAACAAGGGCCGGCTGCTGGCCACCGCCGGCCTGCTGGGCTTCCTGCAGGCCGATCCGGACGCCTGGTTCGAGGGCGACGCCGACGACGACCTGAAGGCCAAGGTCGAGGACCTGCTCAAGCGCCGGTTCGAGGCCCGCGCCGCCAAGGACTGGCCCGCCGCCGACGCCATCCGCGCCGAGCTGGACGGCCTGGGCGTGGTGGTCATGGACGGTCCGGCCGGGGCGACCTGGCGCATGAAGGACTAGGCTTTCCGCGGTTGCGGCCCATCTCATCCGTTGTCATCCCGGAAAGCGCGCAGCGCTTGTCCGGGACCCAGGTGAACCGCACCGCATGAGCCCAGTCCCCTGGGTCCCGGACGGCCTCCGCGAGGCTTCCGGGATGACAACTGAAATTCCAGCCGCCTCGACCACGACCTGAACGATGGCGGCTTGGTTCGCGATCAGATTACAGGCATAATCTGTTCGCCCGGATGAGCGGGGTTTGTGAATGCGCGCCTACTTCCAGATGTTCGCCGGCTACAACGCCTGGGCCAACCACCGCATCCACGCGGCCTGCGCCCTGCTGGACGAGGCCGACTACCTGGCCGATCGCGGGGCGTTCTTCGGCTCGATCCACGGCGCGCTGAACCACCTGATCGTCACCGACCGCATGTGGCTGGCGCGGCTGCGGGGCGAGCCCCTGCCGCCGGACGCCCTGGACGCGGTGGTCTTCCACGACCTGGCCGCCCTGCGCGCGGCGCGGACCCACGAGGACGCGGCCCTGTCGGACCACGTCGCCGGCCTGACCGACGAGGCGCTGGCCGGCGTCTTCCGCTGGACCCGCAAGGCCGACGGCGCGACCGTGACCCAGCCGCTGTGGGCCGCCCTGGCCCACATCTTCAACCACCAGACCCACCACCGCGGCCAGGTCCACGGCCTGCTCAGCCAGGCCGGACAGGACCCGCCCTCCCTCGACCTGCCGGTCTTCCAGAAGGCCAGCGGCTTGGGCTTCATCGATTGACAGTGCTAGACGGACACCCATGCAACGCGCCGTAGAATTCCGAACCGGGGTGCAGGCCCCCGCCGAGATCGTCTGGGAGGTGGTCTCCGACTTCGCCTCGTGGAAGGACTGGAACCCCGTCCATCCGCGCATGGAGGGCGAGATGCGCATCGGCACGCCCCTGCGGTTCGACCTGGTCGTCGTCGAGAACGGCGCGCCCGTGGCGGTCGAGGCGGTGGTCCAGGACTGGGTGCCCTACGAGCAGCTGCATTGGCGCACCAAGCGGCTGAAGGGCTTCGTCACGGCGATCCGCTATCTCGAGATCGAGAAGATGAGCGACGTCGGCTCGACCTTCTCGAACGGCGAGCTGTTCATGGGCCCGCTGGTCCGCTTCGTCCCCCGCGACGAGCGGCGTCGCCTGAAGGCGGCCTTCACCCGCATGGGCGAGGCGGTCAAGGCGCGGGCCGAGGCCCTCTGGTCGGAACGCCAGAGCAGCCCCACATAAGCGGCATGATCGACGACCTCTATTCGGCCCGCATCCTGGGGCTGGTGGCCAACATGCCCCGGGCCGGACGCCTGGCCGCGCCGGACGCCAGCGCCGAGAAGACGGCCAAGCTGTGCGGCAGCCGGATCGTCGTCGACGTGACGGTGGCGGACGGCAAGGTCGCCGACTTCGCCCAGGACGTGACGGCCTGCGCCCTGGGCCAGGCCTCGGCGGCGATCCTCGGCGCCCAGGTGATCGGGGCCGATCTTTCCGAGATCGAGTTGGCCCGCGACGCCTTGCGCGCTATGCTCAAGTCGAACGGTCCCGCTCCCACGGGTCGATTTTCGGAGCTCGCCGTGCTGGAGCCGGTCAAGGACTATCCCGCCCGTCACGCCTCGACGCTTTTGGCGTTCGAGGCCGCGGTCGAAGCTGTCCGCGAGGCCACAGGCGGGGCCCAAACCCGAACTAGCCGCGTCGGCGCCGCTTGATCGGGTCTTTTCGCTAGTCGATAAGGTCCCGACTCCGTCCGCGAAAGCGCCGGCATGACACTCTACGAACGCACCGTCGATCTGGGCCTGAAGGCCTACAAGACGACGCTGTCGCCCTTCATCGGGCGCCAATGCCGGTATCTGCCGACCTGCTCGGAATACGCGGCCCAGGCGCTCAAGGATCATGGGCCCCTGAAGGGGTCCTGGCTCGCGGTGGGACGGATTTGCCGCTGCAATCCGTTAGGCGGACACGGGTACGACCCTCCGCCCCCGCCCCGCGCGCCGCGCAAGTGGAACTGTGAAGAATGATCGACCTGATTTTCCCCGACGGCTCGGCCCGCCAGTACGCTGACGGTTCGACCGGCCGCGACGTGGCCGCCTCGATCTCGAAATCGCTCGAGAAGAAGGCCCTGCTGATCAAGATCGACGGCCAGCTGCTGGACCTGGACCGCCCGATCACGCCCGACCTGCTGGCCGGCGACAAGAAGTTCGAGATCATCACCCGCGAGGCCCCCGAGGCGCTCGACACGATCCGCCACGACACGGCCCACGTGCTGGCCGAGGCCGTGCAGGAGCTGTTCCCCGGCACCCAGGTGACCATCGGCCCCAACGTCGAGGACGGCTTCTACTACGACTTCGCCCGCGACGAGCCGTTCAGCCTGGACGACCTGGCCGTGATCGAGAAGCGCATGAAGGAGATCGTCGACCGCGACGAGAAGATCACGCGCGAGGTCTGGGACCGCAACGAGGCCATCAAGCACTTCGACGACATCGGCGAGGCCTACAAGGCCCAGATCATCCGCGACCTGCCGGCCACGGACACGATCACGGTCTATCGCCAGGGGAACTGGAAGGACCTCTGCCGCGGCCCCCACCTGCCGTCGACCAAGCACGTGGGCAAGGCCTTCAAGCTGACCAAGCTGGCCGGCGCCTACTGGCGCGGCGACCAGAACAACGCCCAGCTGCAGCGCATCTACGGCACCAGCTGGGCCAGCGAAGCCGACCTGGAAGCCTATCTGACGCGCATCGAGGAGGCCGAGAAGCGCGACCACCGCAAGCTGGGCAAGTCGCTGGGCCTGTTCCACATGCAGGAAGAAGGCCGCGGCATGGTCTTCTGGCACCCCAAGGGCTGGAAGCTGTGGCAGACGCTGGAGGCCTACATGCGCCGCCAGCTGGATCGCGCCGGCTATATCGAGGTCAAGACGCCCCAGGTGCTGGACAAGAACTTCTGGGAGAAGTCCGGCCACTGGGACAAGTACCGCGCCAACATGTTCGTCTGCGAGACGGTCGAGGGCGAGGTCCTGTCGCTGAAGCCGATGAACTGCCCGGGCCACGTGCAGATCTGGAACGTCGGCCAGCGGTCGTACCGCGAGCTGCCGATGCGCATGGCCGAGTTCGGCGCCTGCCACCGCTACGAGCCGTCGGGCGCCCTGCACGGCCTGATGCGGGTGCGCGCCTTCACCCAGGACGACGCCCACATCTTCTGCCGCGAGGACCAGATCGTCGAGGAGACCGAGCGCTTCATCCGCCTGACGCGGATGATCCACGGCGACCTGGGCATGACGACCAAGTACATCGCCCTGGCCACGCGTCCGGAGCTGCGCGCCGGTTCTGACGAGTTCTGGGACAAGGCCGAGGGCATGCTGGCCGAGGCCGCCCGCCTGGCCGGCGTCGAGCCGGTGATCGCCGAGGGCGACGGCGCCTTCTACGCGCCGAAGCTGGACTTCATCGTCCAGGACGCCATCGGTCGGGAATGGACCTGCGGCACGCTGCAGCTGGACTACGTCCTGCCCGAGCGGCTGGGCGCCGAGTACATCGGCGAGGACGGCGCCAAGCATCGGCCCGTGATGCTGCACCGCGCGATCCTGGGATCGTTCGAGCGCTTCATCGGCATCCTGCTGGAGAACTACGCCGGCGCCCTGCCGCTGTGGCTGGCGCCGACCCAGGTCGTGGTGGCCACGATCACGTCGGACGCCGACGACTACGCCCAGCGCGTGGCCGATCGGTTGACTTCGGCCGGCATTCGCGCAGAGGTCGACCTCAGGAACGAGAAGATCAACTACAAGATTCGCGAACACAGCCTCGCGAAAGTACCGGTGATCGCAGTGGTCGGGCGTAAGGAAGCCGAGAACGGAGAAGTCGCCCTGCGTCGCCTCGGCGGCGAAGGGCAGAGGGTGCTGTCGCTGGAAGACGCCGTCCGCGCGTTGACCGAGGAAGCGACGCCGCCCGACCTCGCCCGGGCTCGCACGGCGGCGGCGCCCGCGGAGTTGGCGCAGGCCTGATGAACAGCATTCTTCCCTCTCCTTCGACCTTCGTTACGGGTGCGCGGCCGATCCGGCCGCGCATCTCGGTCGTTATGGTCGTCTACAAGACGGGAGAAGCGCTGGTCGACAGCATCCGGCACGTCCTGGACGAGCCCCAGGTCGACGAGTTCGTCATCATCGACAACGGCTCGCCCGAGAACGAGGCCGAGCGGCTGCGCAAGCTGGGCATGGCCGAGCCGCGCGTCGTGCTGCGTCAGGGCCACGGCAATGTCGGCTTCGCGCGCGGCGCCAACATGGGCGCCGAGATCGCGCGGGGCGAATACATCGTCTTCCTCAATCCGGACGCCAACCTGCAGGACGGCTGCGTCGAGGCGCTGGTCGCGGCCTTCGAGGACCGGCCGGTCCCGACCGTGGTCGGGGCGCGGGTGATGAACACCGACGGCACCGAACAGCGCGGCGGCCGGCGGGGCGAGGTGACACCGGTCACCACCCTGCTCAGCTTCGGCCACCTGACCTCGCGGTTCCCGGGCCTGCAGAAATTCGAGATCCACCGCGAGCACGAGCCCACGCCCGACGGGCCGGTCCCGATGCCGACCATCTCCGGCGCCTGCTTCGCCCTGCGCCGCCAGGACTTCGAAGCGCTGGGCGGCTTCGACGAGGGCTACTTCCTGCACGTCGAGGACATCGACCTGTGCTGGCGCGCGCGCCAGGCCGGCGGCGAGGTGCTGTTCCAGCCGGCGGCCCAGGTGGTCCACCTGGGCCACACCAGCCTGGAGCACCCGGTGAAGGTCGAGTTCCACAAGGGCGTGGGCCTGTCGCGCTACTTCATCAAGCGGGCCGACACGGTCCAGCGCTACGTGATCGCCGTCCTGCTGGCCCCGGCCATCCTGCTGATGAGCATCACCCGCCCGCTGCTCTGGAAGATCACCGGGCGGCCGATCTAGGCCCGCGCCGCCGCTAGTCGGCGAACACGAAGTTGTCGAAGGCCACGAAGCCCAGGGCGATCGTCAGCGAGGCCAGGCCGCCGAAGCCTTCGGGCGCGAAGGTCTGGGGCGCGGTGTTGTTCGACGGCGTCGAGAACGTGGCGCTGACCGTCGAGCCGTCCGGACGCGTCCCGGTGAAGGTGACCGGCTGGGCGGTGATGGCCGGATTGGGGTTGCAGACCTGCAGCGACAGGAAATCGAACGTCTGGCCCGCGGCCGGCGCGACGCTCACCGTGCAGGGCGCCTGGTAGCTGCCGACGAAGCCGTTGACGAAGCCGCTGCACCAGGTGTTGTCGGCCGAGTTGGTGAAGGTCAGGCCCTGGGAGGCGTAGGCGGTCGAGGCCGACGGGCAGCCGGGCGGGAAGTCCTGGTCGAACAGCACCGTCTTGGCCGACACGCCCTCGAAGACGAAATTGTCGAAGGCCACGAAGCCCAGGCTGACCACCAGGCTGGTCAGGTCGTCGAAGCCCGTCGGCGCGAAGGTCTGGGGCGTGGTGTCGCCGTTCGGCGTGCTGAACTGGGCGCTGACCGTGGAGCCGTCGGCGCGGGTCCCGACGAAGGTCGTGACCTGCGGCGGGATCGCCGTGTTGGGGTTGCACACCTGCAGCGAGGCGAAGTCGAAGGTCCCGCCGTCGTCGCGGCTGACGAACAGCTGGCTGGGCGAGCCGTAGGTGCCGACGAAGTCGTTGACGAACGGGCTGCACCAGGCGTTGCCCACCGAATTGGTGAACACCAGGCCCCCGTTGCGGTAGGGGCCCGCCGCCGACGGGCAGCCGGCGGGGAAGTCGTCGTGGAAGGTGATGGTGGTGGTCATGGCGGTCCCCCGTTCATCGCGCCCCCTTTCCTGGCGGTCGCGGCGCGGCGGACTAGAAGATCACCCAGGAGATGAGTCAACTTCGCCCTGTCACTACAAGTAGCGACGTCAGGCGGGGAACTTGCCGGCCTTTCCCAGGGACGAGGCGGGGGCCTTGCCCAGGCGCTCGCTGACGTCGCGGCCGATCTGGATCAGGGCGTCCAGGTCGTAGCCGGTCTCGTAGCCGCCGCGCTCCAGCATGTAGACCAGGTCCTCTGTGCCGATGTTACCGGTGGCGTTCGGGGCGAACGGGCAGCCGCCCAGGCCGCCGACCGAGGCGTCCAGCACGTCGATCCCGGCCTCGACCCCGGCATAGGCGTTGGCCAGGCCGGTGTTGCGGGTGTCGTGGAAGTGCAGGCGCAGGCGGGTGTCGGGCGCGGCCTCGCGCACCGCCTCCACCCGCCGGCGGACGGTCCAGGGATCGGCGACCCCGATGGTGTCGGCGATGGCGATCTCGGCCACGCCGAACAGGGCCGCGGCCCGGGCGAGGGTCACGACCTGGTCTTCAGAGACCTCGCCGTCGAACGGGCAGCCGAAGGCCACAGAGATCGTGGCGGTGATCGGCGGGCCGCCCTCCAGCGCCCGGCGCTCGCAGATCGCGCCCAGCGCGTCCAGCTGCTGCCTGGCCGTCGCGCCCTGGTTGGCCAGGCCGAAGCCGTCGGTGGCGCAGACCACGACATTGGCCTCGTCGCAGCCCGCCGACACGCAGCGCTCCCAGCCGCGCATGTTCAGCACCAGGCCGATGCGGGAGTGGTCCAGATCCGGCGTCAGGGCCGCCTGGATCTCTTCGGCCCCCGCCATCTGCGGCACGCGGTTGGGATTGACGAACGAGACGGTCTCGATGCGCCGGGCGCCGGCCGCCTCGAGCCGCCGGATCATGTCCAGCTTCTCGGCCACGGTCAGGGACAGCTTCTCGTTCTGCAACCCGTCGCGCGGGCCGACCTCGACGATCTGGATGAAGCGGCTCATGGGCGGGTCTCCTGCTCGGGCGCGTCCTCGTCGCCGGCCTCGTCATCAGGGCGGATCGGCGCGCCGCGATAGAGCGTCAGGCGCTCCTTGTCGCCGTCGGAATAGTCGAAGCCCTCGACGACGCCGGCCGGCCGAGCGGTCTGGCCCAGGGCGGTCAGGGCGGCCTGGAAGGCCTTCTCCTGGCGGCCCTCGACCACGGCCGGGCGGCCCTGGGCCACGGCCTTGGCCGCGCCCGCCGGATCGGTCAGCTGGGTGGTGGTGCCCAGGAGGAAGATCATGCTGGGCTCGGCGTAGCCGGTGACGGCCACCGGTCCGGGCGCGCCGCCGCGCGGGGCCAGATCGGCCGTCTCCAGCGCCGTCTCCAGGCGGGGCGACAGCAGCAGCGGCTCCAGGCGCGGCACGAACAGGCCCACCAGGGCGCCGTGGGCCAGCACGCCCAGCACGCCCGCCGCGACCAGGGCGGTGGCGGCGGTCTTGCGCATCACCAGCACCGCGCCAACCACCCCGGCGGCCAGGAACAGCAGGGCGGTCAGGATCGCGACCGGCAGGTCGCCGGGGTCGCCGTGTTCCTTGTAGAGATAGCCGATCAGGCCCGCGAACAGCACGCCGGCCAGGGCCGACAGCACCGCGCCGATCCCCCGCGCGATCCGGCCCAGCGGCGCGCGCAGGGACGCGGCCATCAGCATGGCCAGGGCCGGGAAGGCCGGCAGGGTGTAGTGGACCAGCTTGGTCGGCAGGAGCTCGAACACCAGCCAGGTCGGGATCAGCCAGCACAGGGCGAAGCGCACGCCCGCCTCCTTGCGCCCGGTCCAGCCCTGGACCAGGCCGGCGGGCAGCAGCAGGGTGGCCGGGAACACCAGCAGGAACGCCGCCAGGGCGTAGCTGCCGAACGGGGCGCCGTGGCTTTCCTGGCCGCCGGCCAGCTTGGGGGCCAGGTCGCCGCCGACGGCCGAGGACCAGAAGGCGCCGTCGGTGGCCACGGTGATCGCCATCGCCCAGGGCAGGACGATGGCCGCCAGCACGGTGACGCCCCAGCCCCAGCCCAGGTCCTTGATCCACGGGGCCTTGCGGTCCCAGATCCACAGGGCGACCACGCTGAGCGCCACCACCATCAGCCCGACCGGACCCTTGATCAGCACGCCCATGGCCAGGCCGATCCAGAAGGCCAGCTTGGTCCAGCGCGGGACCTTTTCGCCGGCGAGGTGCGCCGCGTAGATCCGCGCCAGGGCGGCCATGGCCAGAGTGGTGAAGCCGCACAGGGCCGCGTCGGTCTTGGCGATGAAGGCCTCGGTCGACAGCAGGATGGTCGCGCCCAGTATGCCGCCGGCCAGCAGCCCGGTCTTGGGGCTCAGCAGCGCCGCCGCGCCCCAGGCGCAGGCCGCCGCCGCCAGCATGGCGCCCAGCAGCGACGGGATGCGATAGGCCCAGATCCCCCGGTCCTCGGCCGCCGAGAAGGCGGTGACGCTGGCCGCCTGCAGCCAGTGGATGCCGACCGGCTTCTTGAAGCGCGGCTGGTCCTGGAACTTGATGACGACCATGTCGTCGGTTTCCAGCATCTGGGCGGTGGCCTGGGCGAAGCGCGATTCGTCGCGGTCCAGCGGCGGCATGGCGAACAGGCCGGGCAGTCCGGCGATCAGCGCCACCAGGGCGGCGAACAGCGGGCCGCGCCAACCGCGGCTCCAGTCATCCAGGCGAGATTCAAGCGTCATCATACTGGAATAGCACGATCCTTCTTTCTGGCTATTTTTCGGGTATTAGAGGCCGATGAACGCTCAAGCCTCCCCCATCTCCTCGGAAGCTCCTGACTATTCCGTCGTCGTGCCGGTCTTCGACGAAGGGGGCGCCGCGCCCGCCCTGGCGCGCGAAATCGCCGCCGCCTTCGCCGGCGAGAACCACGAGATCATCTTCATCGACGACGCCAGCCGCGACGACACCAAGGCCCTGCTGGTGGCGCTGAAGGCCGAGATCCCGCAGCTGCGGGTGCTGTCCCACCGCAAGAATTCGGGCCAGAGCCGCGCCGTGCGTAGCGGCGTGCTGGCCGCCCGCGCCCCGATCGTCGTCACCCTGGACGGCGACGGCCAGAACGACCCGGCCGACGCGCCGCGCCTGGCCAAGGCCCTGAAGGCCGGCCCGCCGGAGCTGGCCCTGGTGGGCGGCGAGCGGGTCAAGCGCCAGGACAGCAACGCCAAGCGCTTCGCCTCCAAGTTCGGCAACGGGGTGCGCAAGCGCCTGCTGAAGGACACCGCCAACGACACCGGCTGCGGGCTGAAGGCCTTCCGCCGCGAGGCCTTCCTGCGCCTGCCTTACTTCGATCACATCCACCGCTACATCCCGGCCCTGATGCTGCGCGAGGGCTATGAGGTGGCGTTCCAGCCGGTGAACCACCGGCACCGCGAGAGCGGGGTGTCGAAATACACCAACTTCGGCCGGCTCAAGGCCTCGGTGTCCGACCTGCTGGGCGTGATGTGGCTGCAGACCCGGGCCCGCAACCCGCAAGGCGTGGACGAGGCCTGAGCCGGGGACATGCCCTTGGGCGTGTCCCCAAGTCCTGGCTCGGCGGATGCTGATGGGGACACGCCGCGAGGGCATGTCCCCGGTTCAGCGCGGGTATTGCGGGACCGGCTCGCGCGCTGAGCGGCGCCGGCTTTCGGGAATCCGCAAAACCGGTTAACCATCGTTCCTCAATCGGCCTTCGGGGGAGAGCCAGAGATGTTCGCCGCGTTTCCGCTGCTGGCCCTGCCGGTGCTGGTCTACAACCTGATCGTCCTGACCCTGGCCGGCGGCTTCAACGCCACCACCGCCCAGGCGCGGCTGGCCGAGCAGCTGTTCACGATCCACATGACCTCCAAGGCCGACTGGGCCGTCAGCCTGGGCGACCTCTTGCTGGCCGCCTCGCTGGTGGTGCTGTTCGTCGAGCTCTTGAAGTCGACCACCAGCCGCAAGATCGCGATCATCAACCACTCGCTGTCGATGGTGCTGTTCATTGTCTGCCTGGTCGAGTTCCTGCTGGCCCCGGCCTTCGGCACCTCGGTGTTCTTCCTGCTGACGGTGATGGTGCTGCTGGACGTGCTGGCCGGCTTCATCGTGACCATCGTCTCGGCCCGCCGCGACATCGACTTCAGCGACGCGCACTAGGGCCCGCCGGGGACATGCCCTTGGGCGTGTCCCCAAGTCCTGGCTCCGTGGATGCTGATGGGGACACGCCGCAAGGGCATGTCCCCGCCACGAATTTCGACAAGACCTTGCGGCCAAGCCCGTCGATGCTGACATCGTAGCTTTCCGCGAAGGATCACGATCATGGCGTCCAAACCCGACATCTGGCTGGCGGCCGGGGTCCGCACCCCCTTCGCCAAGGTCGACGGGCCGCTGAAGGGCTATGACGCCATCGCCCTGTCGGTTCCGGTGGTGCAGGCCATGCTGGCCCAAGGCGCCCGTCCCGACTTCGCCATCTGGGGCACGGTGATCCCCAACCTGACTTGGAGCAACATCGCCCGCGAGGTGCTGCTGGACGCCGGGGCCGACCCGACCATCCCGGCCTTCTCGACGATCATGGCCTGCTCGACCAGCATGATCGGGGTGATCGAGGCCGCCGGCATGATCGACGGGCGCGGCCGCGACCTGGCCCTGGTGGGCGGGGTCGAGAGCATGAGCAAGGTGCAGATCGGGGCCAGCATCGGCTTCTCCGACTGGCTCAAGGGCTTCCAGTCGGCCAAGACCCCGGGCGCGCGCCTGGCCCAGCTGGGCCGGCTGAAGCCCAGCGACCTGAAGCTCTGGATTCCCAAGGTCGCCAACCGCACCACGGGCCTGTCGATGGGCGAGCACACCGAGATCACCGCCAAGGAATGGAAGCTCTCGCGCGCCGACCAGGACCAGATCGCCTTCGAGAGCCACCAGCACGCGGTGGCGGCCTGGGAGGCCGGCTTCTTCGACGACCTGGTGATCCCGATCGGCGACCTGAAGCGCGACACCATCCCGCGCAAGGATTCGACGCTGGAGAAGCTGGCCAAGCTGGCGCCGGCCTTCGACAAGACCAGCGGCCAGGGCACCCTGACGGCCGGCAATTCCTCGCCCCTGACCGACGGGGCGGCGGCGATCTGGGTGGCGTCCAAGGCCGGGCTGGCGCGCCTGCCGGCCAAGACCCCGCGGGTGAAGGTGGTCGACTACGAGGTCACCTCGATCGACCTGCGCCACGAGGGCCTGCTGATGGCTCCGGCCTACGGCGTACCGCGCCTCCTGGCCCGCAACGGCCTGACCTACGCCGACATCGGCCTGTGGGAGATCCACGAGGCCTTCGCCGCCCAGGTGCTGTCGCACATCGCCGCCTGGGAGGACGAGGCGTTCCGGCGAACCAAGGCGGGGGTCGAGACCGACCTCGGCAAGTTCCCGCGCGAGCGCATGAACCCCACCGGCGGCAGCCTGGCGGTCGGCCACCCGTTCGGGGCGACCGGGGCGCGGATCCTGAGCCAGGCGGTCAAGGAACTGGCCACCCGGCCGAAGGGCGAGAAGGCCATCGTCAGCATCTGCGCCGACGGCGGCCAGGGGACGATGATGCTGCTGGAGAACGTCTAGGCGCGGCCGGGGACATGCCCTCGCGGCGTGTCCCCAAGTCCTGGCTCGGTGCATGCTGATGGGGACACGCCCAAGGGCATGTCCCCGGTCGGATCAGGTCAGGGCCGTGAAGATCAGGGTCACGACGGCGATGTCGAAGAAGCGGGTCACGGCGGTCAGCAGCATGATGGGTCTCGAGGCTTGAAGTCCCTCGCGACCAAGCAAGACTGGCGCCAACGCCGCCTCCTGCGTTAGCCTTGGTCCCATGGCGTTGTTCTTCGACCAGCTCTGGTACGACGCGCGGCTCGCCGAGCGGGGGCTGACGCGGGCGGTGCTGGCCGCCGTGGCCGGCATGACCACCGACGAACTGACCCTGGCCTACAAGGACCAGCGCGAGCTGACGGCGGCCCAGATCGCCGCTTTCGCCGAGCTGCTGGGCGTTCCGCTGGCCGAGGCCGCGCGCCGGGCGGGCGTGGGGGCGCACGTGGCGGCCCTGCCGAAGGAGGCGGTTTCCCTGGAGCAGAAGGTGGCTTCGCTGGAGGCGCGGGTGGCCGCGCTGGAGGCGGAGATCGCCCGCCTGAAAGCCTAGATCTCGGTCTTCTTGATCAGGCCCGCCTTGGGACGGCGGTCGGCCGGGCCGGAATATTCCGTGCCGAGATAGGTCGAACGCGCCGCGTCGAGCACTTCCTGCCCACCGCGCAGGCCGCGCTTCTGGCCGCTCTGGCCCATCAGGTGGGCGGCGAAGGTCGCGAAGGCGCCGCGACGGGGCGGCGGCGGAGCCGGCTGCTCGTCGCGCACGAACGTCACGTCTTCCTCGCCGTCCGCCTCGGGGCGGTCGGCGTCGCGGGGCGCGGGCAGCGCCCGGCGCGCGGCTTGCGCGCGTCGGATGGGGTCGATCGGACCGTTCATGGTGAAGAGTTGTGGTCCACGACGGTTAAGGACGGGTGGGTTTGCTTGGTTAAGGGGCGTTAGCACCCACCCTTTGGCCGTCATCCCGGGCACGAGGCCCGGGATGACGGTTCGTTTTTGAAATAGATCGCGGGCGCGGCCCTACGGCTTGGTCGCCAGCTTCTCGATCTGCTGCTGCATGGCCTCGAGCTGGCGCTTGAGGTCGGCCAGGGAGTCCTCGCTGGGCGGCGGGGCCGGGGCGGCGGGCGGCGGCTCGGCGGGCGGCGGCGGGGCGGCGGCGTCCTCGGGCCGGGCGTAGGCGAACGGCGAGAACATCTTCATGGCCCGGTCGAACAGCGCCATGTTCTGGCGGATCTGCTCCTCGTAGACCCCCATGCCCGGCATGCCCTTGGCGCCCAGGGCCCCGGGGGTCAGGCCCGCGAACTGGCTGCGCATGCGCTCCTGCTGCTTGGTGAAGCTCTCCAGCGACATTTCCAGATAGCTGGGCAGGAAGGCCTGCATGGAATTGCCGTAGAAGCCGATCAGTTGGCGGAGGAACTGGATCGGCAGCAGGTTCTGGCCGCCGCCGCGATTCTCTTCCTCGAAGATGATCTGGGTCAGGACCGAGCGGGTGATGTCGTCGTTGGTCTTGGCGTCATACACGACGAAGTCGATCCCCTCCTTCACCATGTCCGACAGGTGCTCGAGGGTGACGTAGGAAGAAGACGCGGTGTTGTAGAGACGACGGTTGGCGTACTTCTTGATGACGACCTTCTGGCCCGCGCCCTTCTCACCGGCCTTGGCCGAGGGCGTTTCGCCGTTTTCGTTGTTCTCGGACATTTCGTTCCCTAGGACAGCGTTGTCTCCGCCTTTTCGCATCGCACTATCGCGAATGCAAAGGCGAGGCGCCAGTACCGGCGGCGCTTGGAGCTCGCAACATCCCGTGAAAATGTGCGCGTGACGAACGCCACGGCTTTGTGCAAGTTTATGCCGCACTGCAAAATCATGGGCGCCGCAGATGCGAGAAGCGCCCGGAAACACGTCACGGGAGCTATTTCGCCATGAGCGACATCGTCATCGTTTCCGCCGCCCGCACGCCGGTCGGATCGTTCCTCGGCGCCCTTTCCAGCCTGCCGGCCCACGAGCTGGGCAAGCTGGCCATCCAGGCCGCCGTCGAGCGGGCGGGCATCGCGCCGGCCGACGTCGACGAGGTGATCCTGGGCCAGGTGCTGCAGGCCGCCGCCGGCCAGGGCCCGGCCCGCCAGGCCTCGGTCAACGCCGGCATCCCGGTGCAGAGCCCGGCCTGGAGCCTGAACCAGCTGTGCGGCTCGGGCCTGCGCGCCGTGGCCCTGGGCGCCCAGCAGATCGCCGCCGGCGACGCCGACATCGTGGTGGTGGGCGGCCAGGAGAGCATGAGCCAGGCCCCGCACGCCCAGGCCCTGCGCAACGGCCAGAAGATGGGCGACCTCAGCTTCGTCGACACCATGATCAAGGACGGCCTGTGGGACGCCTTCCACGGCTACCACATGGGCCAGACCGCCGAGAACATCGCCGCCCGCTGGCAGATCACCCGCGAGGCCCAGGACAAGTTCGCCGTCACCAGCCAGAACCGCGCCGAGGCCGCCCAGAAGGCCGGCAAGTTCGACGCCGAGATCGTCCCGGTCACCATCAAGGGCCGCAAGGGCGACACGGTCGTCGATAAGGACGAGTTCATCCGCCACGGGGTGACGATCGACGCCGTTTCGGGCCTGAAGCCCGCCTTCACCAAGGACGGCACGGTCACCGCCGCCAACGCCTCGGGCCTGAACGACGGCGCCGCGGCCCTGGTGCTGATGAGCGCCGACGAGGCCAAGAAGCGCGGCCTGACCCCGCTGGTCCGCATCGCCTCGTGGGCCAACGCCGGCGTCGAGCCCGAGATCATGGGCACCGGCCCGATCCCCGCCTCCAAGAAGGCGCTGGAGAAGGCCGGCTGGAAGGCCTCGGACCTCGACCTGATCGAGAGCAACGAGGCCTTCGCCGCCCAGGCCCTGTGCGTGGTGGGCGAGCTGGGCCTCGACCCGGCCAAGGTCAACGTCAACGGCGGGGCCATCGCCATCGGCCACCCGATCGGCGCCTCGGGCGCGCGCATCCTGACCACCCTGGTCCACGAGATGAAGCGCTCGGGAGCCAAGAAGGGCCTGGCCACGTTGTGCATCGGCGGGGGCATGGGCGTGGCCATGTGCGTCGAGGCGGTTTGACGACCACGCCGATCAGACGTCTGTTTTGATTGGCTGTTTCGGCAAATTTTTCATGACGGACGCCATGAGGGCTTGTCCCATGGCGTCCCCCGCGTGCAACCATCGGGGAACACAGCGGAGATCATCATGGCGAGAGTTGCATTCGTGACCGGCGGCACCCGGGGCATCGGTCGAGCGATCTGCGAGCGGCTCGTCGCCGATGGTCTGAAGGTGGCGGCCGGCTATTCCGGCAACGAGGAGGCCGCGGCCGCCTGCGCCAAGAGCCTGGGCGTGATGGTGGTCAAGGGCAATGTCGGCTCGTTCGACGACTGCGCCGCCGCCGTGAAGCAGGTCGAGGCCGAGCTCGGGCCCGTCGAGGTGCTGGTCAACAACGCCGGCATCACCCGCGACGGCATGCTGCACAAGATGACCTACGACCAGTGGTCCGAGGTCATCCGCGTGAACATGGACTCGGCCTTCAACATGACCCGTCCGGTCATCGAGGGCATGCGCGAGCGCGGCTGGGGCCGGATCATCAACATCAGCTCGATCAACGGCCAGAAGGGCCAGATGGGCCAGACCAACTACTCGGCCGCCAAGGCCGGGCTGATCGGCTTCACCAAGGCCCTGGCCCAGGAGAACGCCAAGAAGGGCGTGACGGTCAACGTGATCTGCCCGGGCTATATCGACACCGAGATGGTCGCGGCGGTGCCCGAGGCCGTGCTGGCCAGCATCATCGCCGGCATCCCGGTCGGGCGCCTGGGCAAGGGCGAGGAGATCGCCGACGTGGTCTCGTTCCTGGCCGGCGAGCGCGCGGGCTTCGTGACGGGCGCCACCCTGACCATCAACGGCGGCCAGTACATGGCGGCGTAGGGCGGCCTGAAGCCCCTCATCCCGTTGTCATCCCGGAAGCCCCGCAGGGGCTGTCCGGGATCCAGGGGGCTGGGCGAAGGCTGTGCGGTTGCCCTGGGTCCCGGACAACGCTTCGCGTTTCCGGGATGACAATCTGAATTCACGGCCTCGATGGAGCCGCGAACCTTCCCCTCCAGACGCGACCTAAACGCCACACGCCGCGTCAAAAAGACATGACGACTTGACGAAGACTCCCCGCCGGTTTGAAGATTCCGGCCGGCGGGGAAATTCTTCCAAGCATTTCAGAGTGTCCTTCGGGAAATTGCGTGGCGGCAACAAGGTCTTCTGGGTCCAAGATTCGCCCCACTCGCGGGGCATGACCCTGGGTATGAAGAGTCAATCGGCGGTGACGACGGGGCCAGGACGCTGGGCGATCCTGCTGGCGTTCGCCCTCGCGGCCATCGTCGGTGCGGTTCCCCTTGGCGCGGCCCACGCGCAGTCGAGCCTGCGCGACGCCTTCCTGGGCCACCGCGGCAGCGAGACCCGCAAGTCGCCCGCCCCGCCCGTCGCCCGCTACGTGGCCGCCGAGACCGGCGACGCCTTCATCCTGGACCGCGCGGCGCCCCAGCCGCTGCTGAAGTTCGAGAACAGCTCCGAGATCTGGGTGCTGTCGCCCCAGCCCGCGCCGCGCGGCGACACCATCTACAAGAACGAGCTGGGCGAGCCGGTCCTGCGGGCCAGCAAGCTGGGCGGCATGACCCTGTTCACCACCGAGCGCCCGGCCGGCGACGCCGCCGCCCTGATGGGCAAGGCCAGCTCGATCCAGCCGCCGCCGTTCATCTCGGTCAACGCCCTGTTCCAGCGCCTGGTCCAGGCCAGCGCCCGCGCCAGCCGCGCGGCTCAGCACCGGGTGGCGTTCGAGACCGTCGACGACGCTACCCCCGCCACCTCGGTCCTGGTCGCCGACACCGCCACCGTCACCGCCGAGGCCTTCGAGCGCATGGCCCGCGACGGCGACCGCAACCTGCTGGCCCGCGTCACCCGGGTCCTGCTGGCCGAGGGCCACAAGCCCGGCGCCAGCCTGAAGGGCGGCGACCTGACGGTGACCTACGCCCCCGGCAAGGGCCTGTCGGGCCGCCCGTCGTCCAAGCGGATCATCAAGATCGTCAACAAGTAGGGCCGCCCGTCAGGGCCGGTCGTAGACCCGCACCCAGTCCACCTCCAGCGTGGCGGGCAGGGCCTTGTCGTCAACGCCCTTCCGGCCGGTGATCTCCGGCCAGCGGCCGCCGACCGCCAGATTGAGGATCAGGTGGAAGCGCTGGTCGAACGGCTTGCGGGCGGGCTGGCTGAAATAGGGCTTGCCATCCAGCGACCAGGTCATGCGCTCGGGCGTCCAGTCCAGGGCGAAGACGTGGAAGCCGTCGACGGGGCCCAGGCGGGCGGCGCCGCTCCACATGCGGTTGGCCGCCAGGCTGGGGCCGTGATGCACCGCCCCCTGCACCCGGTCGCGGCAGCCGGGGCAGCGCACGCCCAGGTTCACGGCCTCGGCGATGTCGATCTCGCCCGATCGGGGATAGGGGCCGTAGTTGTCGTGCTCGGGCAGCATCCAGATCGCCGGCCACAGGCCCTGGCCCGCCGGCAGCCGGGCCCGCACGGCGATGCGGCCGTAGCGGAACGAGGCCAGGCCCCGGGTCTGGACCCGTCCCGAGGCGTAGCGCCGGCCGACCTGCTCGGCCGAGGGATCGCCCAGGGGCTTGGCGCGACCGGTCACGGCCCGGCGACGGGCGGTGATCCTCAGCATCCCGTCGGCGACCCGCAGGGCCTGGGCGTCGTCGACATAGCACTGGCGCTCGTCGTTGCCGCCGCCCCAGCAGTCCTGGCTGGGCGTCCACTTGGCGGGGTCCAGGCGCGCGCCGTCGAACTCGTCCGACCAGATCAGGGTCTGGGCGCCGGCCGTGGCGGGCAGGGCCGCGAGGCCGCCGGCCAGGATCGCCAGGCGCCCGCGTCTCATGGGATCGCCACCGAGGTTCGCCCCCCGGCCGGCAGGGCCAGCGCCACCTTCCGCCCCCCGGCCTTGGGCAGCACGATCTCGACGCCCGAGGCCCCGCGCGGCGCGGCGACGTCCAGGACCCAGCCGTCGCCGCGCGGCGAGACGTCGGCCTCCAGCCCGTCGCGGGCCGACCACCAGTCGCCGAACGCCTCGACCGTCCCCATCCAGGCGCGATCGCGCCAGCGGTCGGTCAGCCGGGTCTCGAAGTCCAGCTTCCCGGCCGTGACGTTGGGGTGGATCAGGATCGTCGCCACGCCCTGGCGGCGGGCGATCCGGGCGATCACCGCGTCCGCCGCGTCCAGCCTCTGGTCCAGCGGCGGCTTGGCCTCGTCCTCGATGGTGACGGGGAATTCGAAGATCGGCGTCAGGGCGCCGTCGGCCCGGTCCTGGGTTAGCTGGAACGGCAGGTGGGTCAGGACGGTGTTGGCCGTGATCGACGAGGAGTAGCGATAGCCGGTCGCGGTCAGGGCCTGGGGCAAGGTGAACGGATAGGACAGCCGGCCGGGCCGGAACGACACCACGCGCGCCCCCGCCAGCCGCTCCAGCAGGAACTTCGACACCCGCAACTCGCCCAGCACCGAGCCCTTGCGCACCGTGGCGACGTCCTGGACGAACGGACGGTAGCCGGGATAGCGCTCGCGGCCCGTGCCCAGCGGCATGGCCTCGAAGGCCCCGGCGTGGGCCACGGTGTGGCTGCCGACCTCCATGCCCTGCTCGACCAGGGCGTGGACGTCGCGGATCGCGGCGGCGTCGAAGAACGGCCGGTCGTTGAAGTCCTTCATGTACTTGGTCTGGACGAAGAACGTCCCCTTCAGGCCGCGCTGGCGCAGCATGGCGGCATAGGCCAGGGCGTTGCCGACCGACGGTCCGTAGTCGACGTCGTGGGTCAGCAGGATCGACACCGTCTTGCCCGCCGGCGCGCTGGACACCAGCCAGGGCATGGGCTCGCCGGCGACATAGAGGTCCTTGATCCACCAGAACAGGGTGTCCAGCGAGGGCTCGTAGGCGTTGACATAGCTGCGGGCCATGGACTCGGCGCGGCCGTTCATGGCGCGCTGCGCCAGGTTGCCCAGGTCCACGCCCAGGACGCAGGCCTGGCCCACCACCGTGCGGCAGCTGGCGGCGACCGAGCCGTCGTCGAAGCGGGCCGCCACCTGGGCCGTGCCGGGCGCGTAGCCGACGCTCTCGACCTTGGCCTCGCCATGGCCGGAGATCACGATCTGCGTCTCCTCGGGCGTCGCGCCGGCGGTGGTCCAGGTCAGGCGCGTGCGCTCGCTGCCCTCGCGCCCCGGACCGACGCCGAACAGCTCGTCCAGCCCGCCGCCCGCCAGGTTGAACGCCAGCACCGTCCCGCCGTCGCGGACGTGGCCGGCCAGGCCCCGCAGGTCCGGCGCGGTCAGCACCCGGCCCGAGATGATCGGATAGACCAGCACCACCTTGTGCCTCAGCGCCTTGGCGACGTCCTGGGTGACGGTGATCGGCACGCCCTGGGCGCGCAGGCCGCGGACCAGGCCCAGCCAGCCCGAGTTCGGGTCGGTCACCAGGATCGCCAGCCGATGGTCGCCGCCCCGGTCGAACTGGGCGATCTCGGCGCGGGGCGGGGCGACCATCCGGGTGACGGGCCGGGGTCCGCTGACGCCGGGATAGACGTTCATCGCCGCCGGATCGGGCCGGGAGGCCCACCACCATCCGCCCGCCGCCAGGCCGGCCAGGACCACGACGGCCAGCGCGATCACGAGGCGGGGCTTGGGGGACGTGCGGGGCATTGGGAGGCGTTCCGCGACTCGGACCTCAAGCCCGGGTCCGCCAGAGGACTAACCCCGATGCGAAACGCGCAGTTCCCTTCGGCGGGGCGCGCCTAGCCCAGCCGCTTGCGCACCTGGATGAACAGGTAGGGCTCGAACGGCAGGCTGCGGTATTCGATCTTGTCGACCACGTTGTCGGCCCGCGAGCCCTGGTAGATCGTCCGTTCGCGGGTGACGTTGCGCGAGGTCCAGTTGGACAGGGTGGTGCGCACCGTCAGGTCCGGGCGGGGCTTCCACTCGACGAAGCCCTCGAAATACTGCTCGGCCCGCTGGGTGCGGACCTCGTTGAAGCGGAAGCGGCTGTATTCGTTGGCGCAGCTGGTCGAGACACCCCAGCTCCATTTGCCGCCGGGCATGTCGCGGACGAAGCTGACGCTGCAGACGAACGGCGTGGCGTTGGTGATGCGGCGCTTCTCGAAGGTGACCGGGTCGGTGACCTCGCTGTCGAACCAGGAAAAGCGCGCCTTCACCTGGCCGCCGGAGATCCCCAGCCTCTGGGTGGGCACGGTCGCGGCGATCACGAACTGGTCGGAGCGGCCGTCGCCGATGTTGCTGGGCGCGTCGCCGCCGCCGGGCAGGGGCTTGTAGTCGACGACGTCCTGGATCTCCGAGTGGGTCAGGGTGGCCGAGAGCGAGCCCGCGCCCCAGAACCGCCGCTCCCACGCCACCTCGCCGACCCACGAGCGCTGGGGCTCGAGGTTGGCGTCGGCGCCGTCCTGGCTGCCGGCCGTCAGGTCGGCCGAGGCGATGAAGTCGCCGAAGTCCAGCTGGCCGACCTCGCGCTCGATCCGCATCCGCAGCTGGTCGACGCCGGTGGGGTTCCAGGTCACCACCACCCGGGGCTTGGGGTAGAAGAAGCTGCGCTCCAGGTCCACGCCGCCGCTCTGGGTGATGCGCGAGACCTCCAGTCGCGCGCCGGCCTCGACGTTCAGCTTGGGATTGGCGCGCCAGACCGCCTTGCCGGCCGCTTCGCCGCGCAGCTCCTCGACCTTCACGTGGGGCGGGCCGATGTCGACCGGCGCGCCGTTGGCGGTGTAGCCGATCTCGCCGTCCAGGAAGTTGTAGGCGCCCTCCAGGCCGCCCTCCAGCGACAGGGCGGTCGAGCGGCGCTGCTTGAGCTCGCCGCGCAGGATGCTCTCGCCGGTCTTGTCGCGCTCGCGATAGACCTCGTCGCGCCCTGGGGCGACGAAGGTCGAGCCGTAGCGCTCGTCGCCCAGGTTCTGCAGGAACACCAGCTGCAGGTCGGTGCGGCCCGACAGCTTGGCGTCGTAGCGGGCGCCGAATTCGCCGGTCCAGTTCTTGTCGGTCTCGCCGCTGTCCTGGCGGCCGGGGCCCGGCTCGTACTGGGTGTAGACGACGTCGCGGTCGAACGAGAAGTACTCGATCTTGCCGTTGACGCGGATCTTGCCGCCCGGGGCCGCCCGCTGGATCGCGCCGCGCGCCACATAGTTCTGGATCTGGTCGTAGCCCTTGAGGGCTTCCTTGATGGTCGGGCGGCCGTCGGGGAAGCTGGTCACCCGGGCGCCGCCGTCGAAGGTCTGGTCGGTGCGGTCGACCGTGCCCTTCAGCGAGCCCTCGATCTCGTTGATCCCGTCCCGGCGCGAGGCCTGGAACTCCAGCAGCGGGCCGAACAGGCCGTCGGGATAGAGGTAGGTCTGCAGGTTGGCGACCTTCTCGACCTGGACCGTCGACTTGATCACCACATTGGCCAGGATCGTCTGGCCCTGCATGTCGATGCCCGGCGCGCCGCCGCGGATCAGCTCGACGCGCTCGACGGCCGTGGCCGAGATGCGCGTCAGGATGTCCTGCAGGGTCTCGCTCTTGGTGGTGGGGCGCTCGCCGTTGATCAGCACGTTGCCGGCCGTGCCGGCGAAGCCGCGGGCGCTGTCGCCGCTCTCCAGCCGGAAGCCGGGCAGGCGGTTGACCATGTCCAGGGCGGTGCTGGGATGCTGCTCGGCGAAGAAGCTGGGCGGATAGCTGATCACGCCGCGCTGGGCGTCGGCCGCGGGCGCGGGGACCTCGGGCGTCGCGGCCGGCGCCGCGGCCTGGGCTTCCGGCGCGGCCAGGCCCAGAGCGAAAATGACGGAAGCCAGACTCATGACGCGTTCACCCCCAAAGCGCCCCCGCTTTGTTGGCCGCGAACCTGTGCGTGCGGACGCTTCCGGCCTAGTTACAAAACCGAAAGGTAGATTACATTTGTGAAATGTTTTCGCCGATCACCTTGGCGGTGGGTGGTTTTGTTTGGGGATTCAGAGGGTTACGCCGTCCAAAATCCCTCTCTCTATGAGAGAGGGTGTTTCCTAGACCGCCGTCCCGCCCACGGTCAGGCCGGTGATCTTCAGCGACGGCTGGCCCACGCCCACCGGCACGCCCTGGCCTTGCTTGCCGCAGACGCCGATGCCGGGGTCGAAGTCGAAATCGTTGCCGATCATGGTCACGCGGGTGAGGGCCGAGGGGCCGTCGCCGATCAGGGTGGCGCCCTTGACCGGGGCGGTGATCTTGCCGTCCTCGACCAGGTAGGCCTCGGTGCACTGGAAGACGAACTTGCCGTTGGTGATGTCGACCTGGCCGCCGCCGAAATTGGCGCAGTAGAGACCCTTCTTCATCGAAGCGATCATCTCGGCCGGATCGTCATTGCCCGCCAGCATGCCGGTGTTGGTCATGCGCGGCATGGGCATGTGGGCGTAGGACTGGCGGCGGCCGTTGCCGGTGGCCTTCATGCCCATCAGCCGGGCCGACATGCGGTCGTGCATGTAGCCGACCAGGATGCCGTCCTCGATCAGCACGGTGCGCTCGGTCGGGGTGCCCTCGTCGTCGATCGTCAGAGACCCGCGGCGGCCGGGGATCGAGCCGTCGTCGAACACGGTCACGCCCTTGGCGGCCACGCGCTCGCCGATGCGGCCGGAGAAGGCGCTGATGCCCTTGCGGTTGAAGTCGCCCTCCAGGCCGTGGCCGACGGCCTCGTGCAGCAGCACGCCGTTCCAGCCCGGGCCCAGCACCACGTCCATCTCGCCGGCCGGGCAGGCCACGGCGTCCAGGTTCACCAGGGCCATGCGCAGGGCCTCGTCGACCTGGGCCTGCCACTTGTCCGGAGAAATCCAGGCCGAGAAGCCGGCGCGGCCGCCGGCGCCCGACGAGCCGGCCTCGCGGCGGCCGTCCTTCTCGACGGTGACCTGGACATTGACCCGCACCAGCGGGCGCACGTCGCGCAGCAGCTTGCCGTCGGCGCGCAGGATCTCGACCACGCGGCGCTCGCCGGCCATCGAGGCCATCACCTGGACCACGCGCGGATCGCGGGCCCGGGCGAAGGCGTCGATCTCCTGCAGCAGCGAGACCTTGTCGGAGAAGGCGGGGGACGAGACCGGATCGTCCTCGCCGTACAGCTTTTCGTTGGTGGCGCGCGGGGCCTCGGCGCTGACGCCGGCATAGCCGCGGCGGGCCAGCTTGGCCGAATCGGCGGCGCGGCCCAGGGCGGCTTCGGAAATCTCGGCGGAGTGGGCGTAGCCCGCCGTTTCGCCGGCCACCACGCGCAGGCCGAAGCCCTCGCCGGAATCGTAGGAGGCGCTCTTCAGCCGGCCGTCGTCGAACACGAAGGCCTCGCTCTCGGAACGCTCGACGAACAGCTCGCCGTCGTCGGCCCCGGCCAGGGCCTCGCCCAGGATGGCGCGGGCGCGCTCGGGATCGACGTCGGCCGAGGCGAGCAGGGAGGGGGCGGTGATGGGAGCGTTCATGGCGTCACAGGTAAGCGTTTCATCCGCCGACGTCATCACCCCGGCGACGATTCGGCGCGGGGATGGGAGACGAAACGGGGGACACACACTCGCTCAAATGCCCATGCCGGACCGGCAAGATGGTTTGGGCGAGTGTGTGTCCCCTCCTTTATCACCAGTCCTGGTGCACTTCCCCCGAGCCCGCGACGTTCGAGCTGAGCACGGTCGGCTTGCTGGTCAGGTAGACGTCGCCGCTGCCGGCCACGTCGATCTCGGTCGCGCCGTGCGGGGCGACGTGGGCCTCGCCGCTGCCGGCCAGGGCGATCTTGGCGTCGCCGGTGTCGAGGCTGCGCAGGTCCGCCTCGCCCGAGCCCGAGACCCGCAGGTCGATCTTCCTGGCCTTGCCCTCGGCCTCGACATTGCCGCTGCCGTTGATCTCCAGGGCCAGGTCGGGCTGGTCGTAGGCCTTCAGGTGCAGGTCGCCGCTGCCGTTGACGGTGAAGCTGCGCACGCCGGGGGCGATCACCTCGATCGACAGCTGGTCGCTGTCGCGGCGGGCGTGGAAGGCGATGTCGCCGTCGCCGTCGCGAAGGCCCAGGCGCCCGTTCTCCATCGTCACCCGGTCGACCAGGTCCTTGGGCCCGGTCACCTTGACGCTGCCGCCCGCCCCGGCGGCGGCCTGGGTGAAGGTCACCTCGGCCGGCACGTCGATCTGCAGGGAGTCGGCGCCGCTCCAGGCGAGGTCGCGGGTCGTGGCGTCGCCGCCGTCGCCGTCGTCCGAGCCGTGGCCCACGCGGACGTGGTCATGGTCGTCGCTGATGTCGATGTTCCAGTCGGCGGGGAAGTTCCAGCCGTGCTTGAGCAGTTCCGGCCCGCCCAGGGCGGCGGCCCCGGCGAAGCAGCCGACGGCGAGCACGAAGCTGGCGACGGCGACGATGGTCAGGTTGCGGATCATGGCGGTCCCCTCAGACCTGGGTTTCGATGGCCGGCTTCAGCAGCCGGTAGTGGAGGCGGCCGAACCAGACCAGGCCGTTGACCAGCCAGATGCTCAGCAGGCCGGTGACCGACGCCCAGGCCGTGGCCCCGGCCATCAGGCCGATGCCCAGCAGGAAGGCCACGGCGGGACCGCCGGGCTGGCTGGCGAACGGACCGATCGTGGCCACCGCGCCGCCGGCGATGAAGATGGCGATGGCGGCCATGAAGAAGGCGAACAGCGTCCCCAGGATCCCCATCAGCACGGGGGCCAGGATGAAGATGTCCAGCGCCCCCAGGCCGAGGATGGCGAAGATCGCCCCGGCGGCGGCCGAGGGGTTCTTGGTCTCCTCCCAGCGCTTGACCCCCTGCTCGGCGCGCTGCTCGCGGGCAAGCCTTTCGGGTTCGCCCAGCGCGGCGGCGACTTCGCTCTCGCTGCGGCCGGCCTCCTGGGCGTCGTTGAAGTGGGCCTCGTAGTCGGCGACGATGTCGGCGATCTGGGCGGCGGGCATGCCCGCCAGCCCGCGCTTGAGGCGGGCGAGGAATTCGGCGCGCGTCATGCGGCGGCTCCCAGGATGTTTTCGACGGCCGAGCTGAAGGCCGCCCATTCGGCCTTCTGGGCCGTGAAGCTGCTCCGACCGGCTTCGGTCAGGCGGTAGTATTTGCGCGGCGGACCGGCCTGGGACTCGACCAGATAGGTCTCGACCTGGCCGTCCGACTGCATGCGGCGCATCAGGGGGTAGATAGTGCCTTCCCCCATATCGATGGCCTTGGCCAGCTTGCTGGCGATCTCGTAGGCGTAGCTGTCGGCCTTCGACAGCAGGGCCAGGACGCACAGTCCCAGCACCCCCTTCTTCAATTGGACTTCGATGGCTTCCGTCACGGCGCTAGGTTCCCGTTGCTGGTCACTCTTGTGACGCAAGGTAGTGTTGATTGCAAGGTAGCTGGCGTTACAAGTTAGTAATGGTACGTAGCTCGAAATCGCCCTGAAGGAGGGGTTGTTGAGAGTGGTTCTCAGGTGGAAAGCCTTGACCCAGCGCAAGGCGTCCGAGGGAACGCCTCTGGTGCTTGGCAACCGGGATTGGAGCGCGTATGCACGCCAGCGACCGGCCAGAGACGCCGGGACGAGAAGCCTTCGATTCCCCGTCGCCTGACGAAGTCGATTGCCTAAGTCCCGTGTCGCTGGTCGTATTGTGCATGTCGGCGCGGCGTGGGGTTGATCGCGACGCCAAATCGCCGCCGAAACGGGCCGTGAGGGATATGAAGGCGCAAATTCAGGGGATGCGGCGGAAGTTGACGGGCGTAGCCGCCGTCGCCGCCACGACGATGGCCCTTTCGGGCGTGTTCGCGGGGGAAGCCCTCGCCAAGGGCGCCGAACTGCTGGGTCAGCCGACCCCCGGCGCCTATGACCTTCAGCAGGCGGCCTCGCCGCTGAAGTACGAGGCGATCGCCTTCCACAACCACATCCTGATGCCCATCATCACGGCCATCACCCTGCTGGTCCTGGGCCTGCTGATCTGGATCGTGATCCGCTACAACGCCAAGGCCAACCCGGTCCCGGCCAAGTTCAGCCACAACACCACCGTCGAGATCATCTGGACCGTCGGTCCGGTGCTGATCCTGATGATCATCGCCATCTTCTCGTTCCGGCTGCTGTTCGCCTACAACGACATGCCCAAGCCGTACCTGACGGTGAAGGCCACGGGCTACCAGTGGTACTGGGGCTACGAATATCCCGACCAGAAGATCGGCGAGATCACCTCGGTGCCGCTGAAGAAGGAAGAGGCCGACGCCAAGGGCGTGCCGTACCTGCTGGCCGCTGACAAGCCGATGGTCGTCCCGGTGAACCAGGTGATCCGCGTGCAGGTCACCGGCGCCGACGTCATCCACGCCTTCGCCCTGCCGGCCTTCGGCCTGAAGACCGACGCCATCCCGGGCCGCCTGAACGAAACCTGGTTCAAGGCCGACAAGATCGGCGTCTACTACGGCCAGTGCTCGGAACTCTGCGGCGTCGACCACTCGAACATGCCGATCGAGATCCACGTCGTCAGCCAGGCCGACTTCGACGCCTGGGTGAAGACCAAGACCGCGCCGCCGGCCGCTCCGGTCGCCGCCGCCGCTCCGGCCCCCGCCGCCGGCGCTCCCGCCGCCGCGACCCCGGCCGCCGCCCCCGCTTCCGCTCCGGCCGCGGCTCCCGCCGCGCCGGCGGCCTAAGATACGATTGCAGGATTAAGTCCGATGGCTCACGCCGCTGACATCGATCACCACGACGCCCACAGCGCCGACGAAAAACCGCCCTTCTTCGCGCGTTGGTTCTTCTCGACCAACCACAAGGACATCGGCACCCTCTACATCCTGTTCGCCATCATGGCGGGCCTGGTCGGCGGCGCCCTGTCGGGCCTGATCCGCTGGGAACTGGCCGAGCCGGGCATCCAGATCTTCGGCCCCAACTCGTCGGTCAGCCTGCTGGGCCTGATCGAGCAGTCCAAGCACGGCTACAACGCCGTGGTCACCGCCCACGCCCTGATCATGATCTTCTTCATGGTCATGCCGGCGATGATCGGCGGGTTCGGCAACTGGTTCGTCCCGATCATGATCGGCGCGCCGGACATGGCCTTCCCGCGGATGAACAACATCTCGTTCTGGCTGCTGGTCGCCGCCTGGGTGCTGCTACTGACCTCGATGTTCGTCGACGGCGGCCCGGGCAAGGGCTTCGGCGGCGGCTGGACGATCTATCCGCCGCTCTCGACCACCGGCCACACCGGTCCGTCGATGGACCTGGCGATCCTGGCCCTCCACCTGGCCGGCGCTTCGTCGATCCTGGGCGCGATCAACTTCATCACCACGATCTTCAACATGCGCGCGCCGGGCATGACCCTGCACCGCATGCCGCTGTTCGCCTGGTCGGTGCTGATCACCGCCTTCCTGCTGCTGCTGTCGCTGCCCGTCCTGGCCGGCGCCATCACCATGCTGCTGACCGACCGTAACTTCGGCACCCACTTCTTCGACCCGGCCGCCGGCGGCGACCCCGTCATGTTCCAGCACCTGTTCTGGTTCTTCGGCCACCCGGAAGTGTACATCCTGATCCTGCCGGGCTTCGGCATCATCAGCCACATCGTCTCGACCTTCTCCAAGAAGCCGATCTTCGGCTACCTGGCGATGGCCTACGCCATGGTCGCCATCGGCTTCGTCGGCTTCATCGTGTGGGCCCACCACATGTACACCGTCGGCATGAGCATCAACCTGCGCGCCTACTTCGTAGCCGCCACGATGGTCATCGCGGTTCCGACCGGCGTGAAGATCTTCTCGTGGATCGCCACGATGTGGGGCGGCTCGATCAGCTTCAAGACGCCCATGCTGTGGGCGATCGGCTTCATCTTCCTGTTCACCGTCGGCGGCGTGACCGGCGTGGTCCTGTCGAACGCCGGCATCGACTACAGCCTGCACGACACCTACTACGTCGTCGCCCACTTCCACTACGTGCTGTCGCTGGGCGCGGTGTTCGCCATCTTCGCCGGCTTCTTCTACTGGTTCGAGAAGATGTGGGGCGTGAAGTACAACGAATTCCTGGGCTGCGTGCAGTTCTGGATCATGTTCGTCGGCGTCAACCTGATCTTCTTCCCGCAGCACTTCCTGGGCCTGCAGGGCATGCCGCGTCGCTACGTCGACTACCCGGCCGCCTTCGCGCACTGGAACTACATCTCGTCGATCGGCTACGCGATCACGGCCGTGGGCGTGGTGGTGTTCCTGGTGATCCTGCTGGAAGCCGCCGTCCGTCGCCGCAAGGCCGAGGCCAATCCGTGGGGCGAAGGCGCCACCACCCTGGAATGGACCCTGTCCTCGCCGCCGCCGTTCCACCAGTTCAGCGATCCGCCGGTCATCAAGGCCGACAGCCACTGAACCTGGTAGACTAAGACACGCCTAAACGCGGGGGCGCGGGCCGGATGAAAATCCAGCCCGCGCCCTTCGCCCATCAAGACCTGAAGACCCTTAAGTATTATGGCCCGTACCCCCGTCCTCTCTGGGCATGTCCTGAACCCCGACGCCGAGGCGACCGAAACGGTCCGCCACGCCCGTTGGCAGGACTATTTCCAGCTGATGAAGCCGCGGGTGATGTCGCTCGTCGTCTTCACCGCGCTCACGGGCCTGCTGGCCGCCCGCACCCCGATCCATCCGCTGCTGGGCGCGGTGGCGGTGTTCTGCATCGCCGTCGGGGCCGGGGCCTCGGGCGCGCTGAACATGTGGTACGACGCCGACATCGACGCCAAGATGCGCCGCACGCGCGGCCGTCCGGTGCCCGCCGGCCTGGTCAAGGGCGAGGAAGCCGCCACCCTGGGCGTGGTGCTGTCCATCCTGTCGGTCATGCTGATGGGCGTGGCGATCAACTGGCTGGCCGCGGGCCTGCTGGCCTTCACCATCGTGTTCTACGCCGTGGTCTACACCATGTGGCTCAAGCGCTGGACGGCCCAGAACATCGTCATCGGCGGCCTGGCCGGCGCCCTGCCGCCCGCCATCGGCTGGGCCGCGGCCACGGGCCACGCGCCGCTGAACGCCTGGCTGATGGTGCTGATCATCTTCCTGTGGACCCCGCCGCACTTCTGGGCCCTGTCGCTGTACATCTCGACCGACTACGCCAAGGCGGGCGTGCCGATGCTGCCGGTGGTCAAGGGCGCCAAGGAGACCCGCAAGCAGGTCCTGCTCTACAGCCTGATCCTGATCCCGATCTGCGTGGCCCCGGTGTTCACCGGCCTGGGCGGCTGGCTCTATCTGGCCGTCTCGGGCCTGGGCGGTCTGGTGTTCCTGGTCCTGGCCTGGCGGGTGTTCGCCAGCAACGCCGGCGACGCGGCCGACCCGCGCCCCGCCGACCGCGACCTCTACGAGGTCAAGGACGAGGCGCCGGCCCCCAAGAACGAGACCGCCGACAAGAAGGCCCTGGCCGGCGGCGCCAAGAACGCCCGCAACCTGTTCGCCTTCTCGATCCTCTACCTGTTCGCCCTGTTCGCCGCCCTGCTGGCCGAGGCGGTGCTGGGCCTGCCCACCCTGGAGCTGCCGCTATGAGCCGTAAGGACCTCGATCCCGCCGCCAAGGCGCGCGGCGGCCGCAACATCGCCCTGGGCCTGGGCCTGGCGGCGTTCGTCATCCTGGTGTTCGTGGTCACCGTCGTGAAGCTGGGAGGCAATGTTGGCCCCCACTTCTAAGGACCGCCTGTCGCCCGAGGACCTGGCCAAGATCGAGGCCGACAACAAGGTCGGCACGCCCGACCGTCCGGCCAAGCGCGGCCACGGCAAGGTCGCCCTGCTGTGCGGCCTGGCCTTCTTCGGCATGGTCGGCGCCGCCTACGCCGCGGTGCCGCTGTACAAGCTGTTCTGCCAGGCCACGGGCTTCGACGGCACGGTGCGCAAGGCCGTGGCCAAGCCGACCAAGGTGCTGGACCGCAAGGTCGAGGTCCGCTTCGACGCCAATGTCCGGACCCTGCCGTGGGACTTCCAGCCCATGCAGACCAGCCAGCAGATCCGCATCGGCGACACCGGCCTGGCCTTCTACAAGGTGACCAACCACGGCGACAAACCGCTGACCGGCCGGGCGCTGTACAACGTCGTGCCCGAGCAGGCCGGCGCCTATTTCCAGAAGCTGGAATGCTTCTGCTTCTCGAACCAGACCATCGAGCCCGGCCAGACGGTCGAGTTCCCGGTCGTCTACTTCGTCGATCCCGGCTTCGTCACCGACGCCGACACCAAGGACAAGCAGACGATCACCCTGTCCTACACCTTCTTCCCGGCCGTTCCGGACGCGCCCGGGAAGAAAGACGCGGCCTCGCCGCCCCGTATCGTCGAACCCCTTGGCGGCAAGCCGCCGAGGGCGCTATAGCGTTTCACACATGAGTGCGTCGGGCGGGGGAACTTGCCGGGGCATTCCGAGGGATTAAAGGGTTAGCACGCACATGGCCCACGGCGCCGTCAAACACGACTATCACATCCTGCCCCCCAGCCCGTGGCCGTTCGTCGGCTCGGCCTCGGCCACGCTGATGGCCATCGGCCTGATCGCCTGGATCAAGGGCGGCGTCTTCGGCATCGAGAAGGGCCAGTGGTGGCTGTTCGCGACCGGCCTGGCCGGCGTGCTCTACACGATGTTCGGCTGGTGGCGCGACGTGGTGAAGGAAGCCAACGCCGGCGACCACACCCCCGTCGTCTCGATCGGCCTGCGCTACGGCATGGTGCTGTTCATCGCTTCGGAAGTGATGTTCTTCGTGGCGTGGTTCTGGATCTTCTTCGAGATGGCCCTGTTCCACCATCACCGCACCCTGTCGGGCATCGAGGAAGTCCGCGCCGCCTGGGCCACCTGGCCGCCGGCCGGCGTCGAGACCGTCTCGCCCTGGCACCTGCCGCTGGTCAACACCCTGACCCTGCTGCTGTCGGGCACGACCATCACCTGGTCGCACCACGCCCTGCAGCAAGGCGACCGCAACGGCGCCAAGTGGGGCCTGATCCTGACCATCCTGCTGGGCGCGCTGTTCACGACCATCCAGGTCTACGAGTACAGCCACATCAACCACGAGCACCTGTTCTACTCGGAAGCGGCCGCCAATTCGGGCCTGTACGGCTCGACCTTCTTCCTGGCCACCGGCTTCCACGGGTTCCACGTGTTCGTCGGCACCCTGTTCCTGATCGTCTGCCTGATCCGCCTGCTGAACGGGGCCTTCACGCCCAAGCAGCACTTCGGCTTCGAGGCCGCCGCCTGGTACTGGCACTTCGTGGACGTGGTCTGGCTGTTCCTGTTCGCCTTCATCTACGTGATCTTCGGCGGCTCGCCGCACTAGATCATCCGCTTCGAGAGGGCCCGGAACGCCAAGCGGTGTTCCGGGCCTTTTTCTTTTCCGGACCCTCTCCCATGAGCAAGACCAACCCCTACCTCGCCGGCGCGACCGGCCATTGCCCGAACTGCGGCGAGGGGATGCTGTTCGACGGGTTCCTGAAGGTCTCGCGCACCTGCGAGGCCTGCGGCTTCGACCTGGGCGCCCACGAGACCGGCGACGGGGCGGCGACCTTCGTGATCCTGATCGCCGGCTTCCTGTGCGCCTTCGGGGCGCTGTTCTCGATGTTCGCCTTCGCCTGGCCGGTGTGGCTGCTGCTGGTCGTCTGGCTGCCGGTCACGCTGATCGCCTGCCTGGCCCTGATGCGCCCCGCCAAGGGCCTGATGGTCGCCGCCCATATCGCCAACCACGCCTCCGAGGCCGGCCGCCACGATGTCTGACGCTCCCGCTCCAAAAGACCGCCGCTTCCCGATCGGCCTGACCATCGCCACCCTGATCGCCTTCGCCATCCTGTGCGGCCTGGGGACCTGGCAGGTGAAGCGCCTGCACTGGAAGGAAGGCCTGCTGAAGCGGATCGAGGCGCTGAAGACGGCGCCGGCCCAGCCGCTGGACGTGGTGCTCAAGGCCCATCGCGCGCCGAAGGACCTGGAGTGGACGCGGGTCACGACGACCTGCCGGCCGGAGGGGGGCTTCAGCTTTCCGATCCCGCCGCGCTACGCCCTGCGCGACGGCGAGATCGTCTGGCGGGCGATGGACACCTGTCGGCCCCAGGGACCGAACGGCCCCGTGTTCCTGGTGGACCGCGGCTATATCGAGGCGTCCAGCGGCGCGATGACCGCGCCCGCCTTCGCCTCCGCGCCGCCGGTCCAGCTGACGGGCATCCTGCGGACCGCCGCCATGCCCAAGATGGCCATGCCCAGCCAGGCCGAGATCGAGAAGGCGGCCCCGCCTCCCAGCCCGAAAGCCGAGGGCGCCGACGCCGTCGTCGACGAGATCATCATCACCGGACAGCGCTTCGAGCCGATGATGATCGTCGTCGAACACGAGACGCCCGCCGCCCCCGGCCTGACCCCCGCGCCGCTGCCGGCAGAAATTTCCAATCGGCACCTGGAATACGCGCTTACGTGGTTCGGTCTTGCCGTAACCCTGCTGTTTATCTATGCCGCCATGCTCTGGCGGAAGATGAGATCCTGATGCGCTACGTTTCGACCCGGGGCGAATCCCCCTCGATCGGTTTCCTGGACGCGGTCCTGGCGGGCCTGGCCCCCGACGGCGGCCTGTACGTGCCCGAGCGCTGGCCGACCTTCAGCCCTGAAGAGATCGCCGCCTTCGCGGGCCAGCCCTACGCCCGGGTGGCCGCCGCCGTGGTCGGCAAGTTCGTGGGCGACGACATCCCGGCCGACGACCTGCAGCAGATGTGCGACGAGGCCTACGCCACCTTCGCCCACGCCGCCGTCGCGCCGCTGAAGCAGCTGGCCCCCGGCCGCTTCCTGCTGGAGCTGTTCCACGGCCCGACCCTGGCCTTCAAGGACGTGGCGATGCAGCTGCTGGGGCGGCTCTACGACTATGTCCTGTCGCGCCAGGCGCGGACCATGACCATCATCTGCGCCACCTCGGGCGACACCGGCGGCGCGGCCGTCGAGGCCTTCCGCGGCCGCTCGCACGCCCGCATCGTGGCCCTGTTCCCCGAAGGCCGGATCAGCGAGGTCCAGCGCCGGTTCATGACCACGGCCACCGACGCCAACGTCGCCTGCGTCTCGATCCAGGGCTCGTTCGACGACTGCCAGGCCATCGTCAAGCAGGCCTTCCAGGACGACCAGTTCCGCCACGCCGTCGACCTGTCGGGCGTCAACTCGATCAACTGGGCGCGGATCGCCGCCCAGAGCGTCTATTTCTTCACCGCCGCCGTCGCCCTGGGCGCCCCGGCCCGCAAGGTGGCCTTCGTGGTGCCCACCGGCAATTTCGGCGACGCCTACGCCGCCTATGTCGCCACCCGCATGGGCCTGCCGGTGGCCCGCGTGGTGGCGGCCACCAACAGCAACGACATCCTGGCCCGGGCCTTCGAGGAGGGCCGCTATTCGCGCGGCGCCGTGGCCGCCACCCAGAGCCCGGCCATGGACATCCAGGTGGCCTCCAACTTCGAGCGCCTCTATTTCGAGGCCGTGGGCCGCGACGGGGTCGAGACCGGCCGCGCCTTCCGCGCCTTCGCCGGCACGGGCGTGCTGGACATCCCGCCCAGCGCCCACGCCAAGATGCGCGAGCTGTTCCAGGGCGCCTCGGTCAGCGAGGCCGACACCGCCAAGACCATCCTGTCGACCCTGAACGAGACCGGCGAGGTCATCGACCCGCACACCGCCGTCGGCGTCGCCGCCGCCCAGGGCCTGCGCCTGGCCGACCCGGCGACCCCGGTCGTGGTGCTGTCCACCGCCCACCCGGCCAAGTTCCCCGAGGCGGTGTCGGCCGCCGCCGGCGTCGTCCCGGCCACCCCGCGCGCCACCCCGGATCTGTCGAAGAAGCCCGAGAAGTTCGACCGCCTGCCGGCCGACGCCGAGACCGTGAAGGCCTTCGTGCGGATGTTCGCGGCGAGCTGAACCAGGCGCCTGGGGGGCGAGATGGGCGATACGCGGACTTTCCGTTTCGAGGGGCGGTGGAAGGAAGAGCTGGTCGTCGTCGGACCGGCGGGCAAGTTCGTCCTCGAACTGGTGGCCGGGGTCGCCTATCTCCCGCCCGAGGACGTCTGGCGCGGCTCGGCGCCCGCCTGGGCGGCCGATCTCTGGGCCACGCTGAAGACCGAGCTGGAAGACTGGGGCCCGGCGCACGGCGTGACGCTCGGCATCGATCCGACGGCCACGGTCGCGCCCTTCTACGAAACGCTGGTCGAGAAGCGCTCGCGCGCGGCCGCGCGGCGATGGCTCTGGAGCTTGCTGGCGCTGGGGCTCCTGGCCGGCGCCGCCTGGCTCCTGGGGCGCTGAGAGGCGCTTGGCCGCACGCGCCGCCCTGGCGCCCGGGGCTCCGCCCCGCTATGTGCGTGGGCAGATGAACATCGCCACCACCCTCCACACCCTCGAAAACGGCGTCCGCGTCGTCCATGACCCGATGCCGGGCCTGGAGACCATCGCCCTCTCCGTCGTCGCCGGGCGCGGCGCGGCCTACGAGGATCCGGCGCGGTCCGGCTGGTCGCACCTGCTGGAGCACATGGTGTTCAAGGGGGCGGGCGGACGCTCGGCCCGCGACATCGTCGAGGTGATCGAGGCCGAGGGCGGCCAGATCAACGCCGCCACCGGCTATGAGCGCACCAGCTTCCAGGTCCGCGCCCTGAAGGGCGGCCTTCCCCTGGGCATGTCGGTCCTGTCCGACCTGGTCCTGCGCCCCACCCTCGACGCCGGCGACCTGGTCCGCGAGAAGCAGGTCGTGGCCCAGGAGATCGCCGAGGCGGCGGATGCGCCCGACGACTACGTCTTCGACCTGGTCCAGGCCGCCGCCTGGGGCGACCACCCGCTGGCCCGGCCGATCCTGGGCACGGTCGACAGCGTCAATGCCGCCACCCCCGAGGGCCTGTCGCACTGGCGCGGCCAGCTCTACGCCGCCGATCGGCTGATCGTCAGCTGCTCGGGCGCCGTCGACCTCGACGAGGTGCTGGACCTGGCCCGCCGCGAATTCGGCGCGATGCCCGCCGCCCCCGGCGCCCTGGCCAGCGATCCCGCCGGCTTCATCGGCGGCCGCAAGAGCGAGGCGCGCAAGCTGGAGCAGGCGCACCTGGTGTTCATGCTGCCGGCCGTCAGCGCCCGCGAGGACGACTATTTCGCCCTGCGCATCTTCGCCGAGGCCCTGGGCGGGGGCATGTCGTCGCGCCTGTTCCAGGAGGCCCGCGAGAAGCGCGGCCTGGCCTACAATATCGACGCCTACGCCGACACCTACGCCGACGCCGGCGCCCTGGGGGTCTATGCCGGCTGCGCGGCCGGCGACGCGGCCGAGACCGCCAAGGTCTGCGCCGAGCAGATCGCCCTGCTGGCCGCCCGCATCGACGACGCCGAACTGGCCCGCGCCAAGGCCCAGCTGAAGGCCCACATGTTCATGGCCCGCGAACAGCCCCTGTCGCGCGCCGAGCAGGCCGCCGGCCAGGCCCTGATGTTCGACCGCCTCTACACCCCGGCCGAGCTGGCCCAGGCGGTGGACGCGGTCACGGTCGACGACCTCCAGCGCCTGGGCCGCACGATCCTGGGCCCCGGCAAGGCCGCCAGCGCCATCCTCGGCGCCAAGGCGGCGCTGAAGGCGGGGGACGTGTTCGGGGCGGCGCTGGCTTAGAAACCGCTCTCCCAAAGGGAGAGGGAGGAAGCGTCAACAGCCAAGCTCTCGTAAAAAGTGTCCATCTCAATCAGGACTTGTGCTTGAATGGCTCCTTGGGCGACGAACGCCTTCGGAGGGAACGAGATGACGGGACGCTGGATCACCGTGGGCCTCTGCGCGCTGGCGCTGGCCGCCTGCCACAAGAAGGAGGCCGAGAAGCCGCCGGCCCCGAAGGTCGAGACCCCGGCCACGCCGCCCGCGGCTCCGCCGACCACCACCACGACGACGGAAACCACGCAGACCACCACCCCGCCGGCCGACACGCCCGCCACGCCCCCACCGGCGGCGGGCGACGCGACGGCGACCGTCCCGACCCCGCCGGCGCCCGGCGAGACGCCGACCACCACGCCCGACGCCCCGGCCACCTTCGTGCCGCCCAAGGTGATCAAGCTTCCGCCGCGCCCGCCCATCCGGCTGCCGCCGGGCGCCGTGATCCGGCCCGCCAAGACCCAGGCCCAGACCAAGGCCGAGCGCGACATCCTGGGCCTGTGGGTCGAGCAGAAGCGCCACAACGCCATCCTCAACTTCACCACCGACGGCGCGGTCGCCTATCGCGAGAAGATCACCGACACGCCGAAATGGACGGGCCACTGGAAGGCCGGCTCCGACGGGGTGGTGCAGTTCGACCTGGCCATGGCGGGCGCGAACGGCGGCCTGCAGTTCTCGGCCTATCCGACCGCCGCCCAGATCATGGCCGTCGCCCCGCACTGGACCAAGGAATGGGGCGGCTCGGGGCAGTATGCGTACGAGCGGATGAAGTAGGCCGCCTCCGGAATCCCTCTCTCAAAGAGAGAGGGATTCAAAGGGGGGCGACGCTCACAGCCGTCCGCGCCGGCCGCCCTTCAGCTTCTCCAGAGCCCGCGGCGCGTGCTCGGCCTTGGCCGGCGTCGTTCGCGGCGTCGGTTCGAGCAGGGCCACCTTGCGGCCCATGACGGCGATCGCGCCGATGGCCTTGGCCCGGTCGAGGGCCTCGCGGATCTCGACGGGATCGACGCTGCGTTCGATGATCGCCCAGGCGGCGTCCAGCGCGTCCATGAGCTTGGTCTGCAGGGCCTGGCGCCAGGCGATGGCCGGGGTCAGGGGCGGAGCGGGGGTGTGTTGGGTCTGGATCATGCCGATAGGATGCGCCCGCCCCGGAGGGTGGGGATCGGAAACGTGCGTTTTCGTGTAGGGCGTTGAATTCGTTGAGGGCGGGTTTGGAAGTCGCGGGGATAGAGGCGCCGCGGCCGACTTGGGGGACACACACTCACGGCAAGGCGGGGGAAGGTCTGGCGAGGCCGTGGGGTGAGTGTGTGTCCCCACCTTCGGCCCCGACCTGCGACCCTGTGGATAACTGCAACCTCTTGCCTCGGGCGGCTCGACCCCCGAAGGTGCGCGTCTCAACGAGACCCTGTCCGCCTTGACCGCCTTCCTGCGCCTCTTCCAGCCCGATCCCGGCCCCCGCCTCGAAGGCGACAAGGTGTTCCTGCGTCTGCCGCGCCTGCACGACTACAAGCCGTGGGCCGAGCTGCGCGCCCAGTCGGCGGCCTTCCTCAAGCCGTGGGAGCCGACCTGGCCCGAGGACGACCTGACCCGTCAGGCCTACCGCGCCCGGCTGGCCGCCTACGCCCGCGAGCTGGAGCTGGGCGAGGCCTTCCCGTTCTTCATGTTCCGCCGCGACGACGGGGCCCTGATCGGCGGGGTGCGGCTGTTCCATATCCGCCGCGGCGTCGCCCAGTGCGGGGTGATGGGCTACTGGATCGGCCAGCCCCACGCCCGCCAGGGCTACATGCAGGACGGCGTCCGGGCGGCGGTCGCCTTCGCGTTCGGCGAGCTGGGGCTGCACCGGCTGGAGGCCGCCTGCATGCCGGAAAACCAGCCTTCGGCCGCCGTTTTGCTGAAATCCGGCTTCTCCGAAGAGGGATATGCGCCCGCTTATCTGAAAATTAACGGCGAGTGGCGAGATCATCGTCTGTTCGGGATGGTCGCGCGGAGTTAGCGCGCTCGCCCGTGCGTTGCGCCCTTGGGGCGTGGGATCAGGGCATGTCGTTCAAGATCAGTCAGCGACGCGTATGGGACGCCACGGCCACCCTCGAGGCCCTGGGCGCCGCCGAAGTCGCGCTTTGGCTCTGGGAGCCCGAGGCCGACCGCCTGCGCGTCAACGGCGCGGCCAGGGCTTTGGGCCTGGGACCGCTGGCCCCCGACTGCTCCTCCGCCGCCTTCCGCGCCCTCACCCTGCCGCAGGACCGCGCCCAGGCCGAGGACATCCTCAAGGTCCGCCCGCCGGGCAGCGAGATCGTCGCCCGCCTGCGCGTGCGCAACGGCGAGATCTGCATCTGGCGCGGCACGTGGCTGGAAGACGGGGTGCGCGCCGCCGGCGTCATCGCCCCCGAGGTCAAGTTCGCCGCCACCGAGCGCGACAGCCTGACGGGCCTCCTGGACCGCAAGAGCTTCATCGCCCAGGCCCGCGAGCGGCTGGGCCGCACCGGCGTGCACGAGCTGGTCGTCGCCGACGTCGACCGCCTGCGCCGCCTGAACGAGGCCCTGGGCCACGAGCGCGCCGACCTGGTGCTGGCCGCCCTGGGCTCGCGCCTGGCCGCCGCCTTCCCGTCGGAAGCCCTGCTGGGCCGGATCGGCGAGGACGAGTTCGCGGTGCTGTGCGACCCGGCCGGCTTCGAGCCCGCCGAGCTGCTGCGCACCGCCCTGGAGCAGCCCCTGCGGGTGGCCGGCTTCGACATCCACCCGACCCTGTCGATCGGCGCCGTCTCGGCCGAGGGCGGCGAGGACGCCCCCGAGGCGGCCGAACTGCTGCGCCGCGCCGAGCTCGCCGTCGAGGCCGCCGCCTCGGCCGGCCGCGGCGGGGCCGCCGCCTACGGCCGCTCGATGGAGACCGACGGCCTGTCGCGCCTGGCCCTGGAGGCCGACCTGCGCGGCGCCATCGGCCGCGGCGAGATCACCCCCTTCTTCCAGCCCGTGGTGCGGCTGTCGACCGGCGCCCTGTCGGGCTTCGAGGCCCTGGCCCGCTGGATCCACCCGCGTCGCGGCATGCTGCCGCCGGACGAGTTCCTCCCGCTGGTGGAGGAGATGGGCCTGATGAGCGAGCTGGGCGAGCACATGATGCGCACCTCGGCCGCCCAGCTGGCCGCCTGGCGCGCCTCGCACCCGGCCGTCGGCGCCCTGACCGTCAGCGTCAACCTGTCGACCGGCGAGATCGATCGCCCGGGCCTGGTCCACGACGTGCGCCAGGTGCTCAAGGAGCACGACCTGCCGCGCGGCGCCCTGAAGCTGGAAGTCACCGAAAGCGACATCATGCGCGATCCCGAGCGGGCCGCGGTGATCCTCAAGACCCTGCGCGAGGCCGGCGCCGGCCTGGCGCTGGACGACTTCGGCACCGGCTTCTCGTCGCTGTCGTACCTGACCCGCCTGCCGTTCGACACGCTGAAGATCGACCGCTACTTCGTGCGGACCATGGGCAGCAACGCCGGCTCGGCCAAGATCGTCCGCTCGGTGGTGAAGCTCGGCCAGGACCTGGACCTGGAGGTCGTGGCCGAGGGCGTCGAGAACGCCGAGATGGCCCGCGCCCTGCAGTCGCTGGGCTGCGACTACGGCCAGGGCTTCGGCTACGCGCCCGCCCTGTCGCCGCAGGAGGCCGAGGTCTATCTGAACGAGGCCTATGTCGACGGCGCCGCGCCGGTGAAGGCGCGGGGGTAACGCCCTTTCCTCCGCTCATCCCGGCGAATGCCGGGACCCAGATGGAATGGCGGTGTGGCTGACGCCATGAGCCTTGAGCCCATCCAGTCAGCTTCCCAGCTTTAGGATCTGGGTCCCGGCATTCGCCGGGATGAGCGGATTTGGATATCGCTCAGGTCGTGGCTTCCCCGCCGACGCCCTTGGCGCTGGTCGCGGGGGGCTTCGAACCCAAGCCCAGGATGACGGGTTTGGGAGGCGGCGTCTGGCCCACCGACCCCGTCCGCTGCTCCCACGCCACCGCATAGCTGCGCAGCTGGCTTTCCCGCTGCCGGTAGGCGGTCAGCAGGTTCTCGGGCGAGGTCTGGGCCATGGCTTCGCGCGTGGCCAGCCAGCGGGCCTGGGAGCGGCCCAGGGCCGCCGGCGACACGCCGGCCGCCAGCACCGCCTCGTAGGCCAGGGTCATCCGCTGCTCGGCCTCGCGCAGGGTGGGGTCGATGCAGGTCATCTGGGCCGCCAGGGTGGGCGCGTCGCGGCAGGCCGAGGCGTCCTCGACCGGCACGACGTCGGCCAGGGGCGAGGCCACGACCGGCGCGCCGGCGGCGGTCGGGAGAGCGCCCCAGGTTTCCGGATGGGTCACGGGGCGCGCGTCGGTGGTCAGCACGATCTTCAGGCCGCGCGGGGCGTCGGCGACGGCGACCGTCCCGAACATGTCCGGTGAGGCCCCGGGCGACGCCGCCGGCGTGGCCTGGGCGGGCGGGACCTGGAACACCAGCGGCTGGGGCGTCGTCCCGGCCGGCTCGGCGCCCAGCAGCAGCCACAGGCCCCAGACGCCCATCGGCATGGCGATCATGCCCAGCAGGATGTTACCGGCGAACCGGCGGCGGGGCGGGGGCATCACGCCGTAGCGGCGCTGGCCCCAGGTGTCCGGCGGCGGGTTGCGTTCGTCCCGGGTCGCCCAGTTGTCGTTCGACGGCGATATGAGACGAAGGTAAGCCATGCCACTGTCCTGACCCACACGTCCCGCATGCGCGCGCGAGCCGGGTCCCCCAATGACGGCTTGAAAAGCAACAGCGTGACTATGGCGGAGTATACGCGCTCACGCCGGTCAGTATAATAAGGTGAATTACTGGTTTTTGGCCCGTCGTCGTCTTGACGAAGTACTCAAGCTCTACCCGCTTGCGACGACAGGTGATCAGCGGTGATTCCGATCTTGGCCAGGGCCATGGTCCATTTGTTGTCGTAGTCGTCGCCGAAGAGCAGCGCTTCGTCGGCGTCGCAGATCAGCCAGACATTGTCGCGCAGTTCCTGCTCCAGCTGGCCGGGGCCCCAGCCGGAATAACCCAAGGCCAGTATGGCGTGGCGCGGGCGGCGGACCTTGCTGCCCAGGGCGTCCAGGGCGTCGCGGGTGACGGTCAGGGCCAGGCCGTCGGCCACCGGCACGGTGGAGTCGGGCGAGACGTAGTCGTCGGTGTGCAGCACGAAGCCGCGCTCACGCTCGACCGGCCCGCCCAGCATCACCAGGTCTCCGCCGGTCTCGATCTCGGGGGCCACCCCTAGATTGTTGAGCAGCTCGAACAGGGTCAGGCCCTCGACCGGACGGTTGACCGCCAGCCCCATGGCCTGCTCGGCGTCGTGGGCGCAGACATAGAGCACGGCGCGTTCGAAGCGCGGGTCCTCGATGCCGGGCATGGCCACCAGCATCTGTCCGGCCAGGAAGCCGGCGCCGTTCCCCGATTTGTCCTTGCCTGGGTGAGCCTCGCGAGACGTGTCCATGACTAGAGGATCGGTTCGGAACGCGTCGGTTTCAAGTCCAACCTGCCCTTGGCGATCGGTCTCGGCGCCTTTATCTCCGTTGCGCGCTTTCAACGAACACCCAGACACTCAGGGACACCGCACATGACGATCAAGGTTGGCGACAAGCTTCCTTCGGCCACTTTCATGACCAGCACGGCCGAGGGCCCGGCCCCGGTCACGACCGACGACCTGTTCAAGGGCAAGACGGTGGCCCTGTTCGCGGTGCCCGGCGCCTTCACCCCGACCTGCTCGGCCAAGCACCTGCCGGGCTTCAAGGAGCACGCGGCGGAACTCAAAGCCAAGGGCGTTGATGTGATCGCCTGCGTGTCGGTCAACGACCTGTTCGTGATGAAGGCCTGGGGCGCCGACCAGGGCATCACCGACGAGGTGCTGCTGCTGGCCGACGGCAACGGCGAGTTCACCCGCGCCATCGGCCTGGACTTCGACGGCTCCAAGTTCGGCATGGGCCTGCGCTCGCAGCGCTACTCGCTGATCGCCAAGGACGGCGTGGTCCAGAGCCTGAACGTGGAAGAGGCCGGCGAATTCAAGGTCTCGTCGGCGGACTACCTGCTGGGCCAGCTGTAACCAGGCCGGGGACATGCGCTCGCGCGTGTCCCCAACCGAGGCACGGAGACAAGGGGCTGGGGACACGCACAAGTGCATGTCCCCGGTCCTTTTTCTTTGGGCAAGTCAGTGTGCGCCCAGCATCTCCGGCGTCACCCCTTCGAGGTCCGCCGATCCCCCGGTGACCGCCGCCGCCTGTCCGGGCACGGTCGCCAGCACGTTCTCGCCATAGACCCGCGCCAGGGCCAGGCGCAGGCCCTGCGGTTCCGCCAGGGCGCCCTTGGCCAGCATCCAGCCGCCGACCGTGTCGCCCAGCAGCTTCAGATAGGCCGTGGCGCCCGAGAGGGCGTCGGGCATGGCCTTGGCCCGGCGTTCGACCAGCCAGACGGTGGCCGAACCCACCGCGTCCAGGGCCGCCTTGAAGCGCAGGGCGAAACCGCCCAGCGCGCCGCCGGCCGCTTCCAGGGCCTCCTGGGTGTCGCGCATGTCGTCCATCAGGTCGGCGATCGCCTGGCCTTCCGACAGGCCCAGCTTGCGGCCGATCAGGTCGATGGCCTGGATGCCGTTGGCGCCCTCGTAGATCGGGGCGATGCGGGCGTCGCGATAGTGCTGGGCCGCACCGGTCTCCTCGATGAAGCCCATGCCGCCGTGCACCTGCACGCCCAGCGAGGCCACCTCGACGCCGACGTCGGTGGACCAGGCCTTGGCGATCGGGGTCAGCAGCTCCTCGCGCAGCTTGGCGGTCGCCCGCTCGGCCTCGTCGGCGGCGTGGGTCGAGAGGTCGGCGGCCACGGCGGTCGACAGGCAGATGCCGCGCGCCGCCTCGATCTTGGCCTTCATCAGGACCAGGGTCTTGCGGATGTCGGGGTGGTCGTAGAGGCGCGAGGGATAGGCCCCGGTCCAGGCCGAGCGGCCCTGGGCGCGCTCCAGCGAGAAGTCCAGGGCCTGCTGGTAGGCCCGCTCGGCGATGGCGGTGCCCTGGGCCCCGACCTGCAGGCGGGCGGCGTTCATCATCGTGAACATGTGGGCCAGGCCCGCGCCCAGCTGGCCGACCAGCTCGGCCTTGGCGCCCTCGTACAGCATCACGCAGGTGGGCGAGCCGTGGATGCCCAGCTTGTGCTCCAGGCCGCCGACCCGCAGGTCGTTGGCCGCGCCCAGGGCGCCGTCCTCGGCGACCATCACCTTGGGGGCCAGGAACAGCGAGATGCCCTTCACGCCCGGAGGGGCGTCGGGCGTGCGGGCCAGCACCAGGTGCAGGATGTTGTCTGCGGCGTCGTGGTCGCCCCAGGTGATGAAGATCTTCTGGCCCGACAGGGTGTAGCCGCCGTTCCCGTCCGGCGTGGCCATCGTGGTCAGGGCGGCCAGGTCCGAACCGGCCTGGGGCTCGGTCAGGTTCATGGTCCCCGTCCATTCGCCCGACACCAGGCGGGGCAGGTAGAGGGCCTTCTGGCGGTCGGAGCCGTGGTGGGCCAGGGCCTCGATGGCCCCCAGGCTCAGCATCGGGCACAGGCCGAACGCCATGTTGGCGGCCTGGACCATTTCCAGCACCGCCACCTCCAGGGTCTTGGGCAGGCCCTGGCCGCCGTGCTCGGGCGCGGCCGCCAGACCGGTCCAGCCGTCCTGGGCGAAGCGGCGGTAGGCGTCGGCGAAGCCGGGCGCCGAACGGACCACGCCGTTCTCCAGCTTGGCCCCGACCAGGTCGCCGGCTCGGTTCAGCGGCGCCAGCACCTCGCCGGCGAACACCCCGGCCGCCTCCAGCACGGCCTCCACCGTGTCGGCGTCGGCCTCGGGGAAGGCGGCGGCCAGGCGGTCGAAGCCGGCCACGTGCTTGAGGGCGAAGGCGAGGTCGCGGACGGGCGCGCGGTAGGTCATGGCAGGGGTCCGATCGGGCGGAGAGCTCAGGTGAACTTCGTTTAGATGCTGGGGCGCGCGGTGCAAAGCCGCGCCGATCACGGCTTCGTGAAGCGCCGTCTCTTCATCCTCGGGTCAAGCTTCCTAAGTTGGGGGTTCAGCAACTGCTGCAATTACAGTTTGGAGACTGTCCCCATGAACCGCCGCTACGCCTCAGCCCTTCTGGCCGGCGCCCTTCTGGCCGCGCCGCTCGCCGTTCTGCCGGCCGTCGCCTCCGCCCAGACCGCCGTCACCGACCCGGCCCAGGCCCCGGCCGGGACCTGGACGATCGACAAGCGCCACACCAGCGTGACCATGAAGGTCCGCCACTTCGGCGCCTCGAAATACACCTTCCGCTTCGCGCAGGGGTCGGTGGACGCCTCGTACGACTACAATCCGGCCAAGCCGCTGGACACCAAGATCTCGGTGACCATCGACGCCGCCGCCGTCGACACCGGCCTGCCGGACTTCAACAAGGAAATCGGCACGGATCCGAAGTTCTTCAACGCCGGCCAGTATCCGAAGATCACCTTCGTCTCGACCAAGGTCGAGCCGGGCAAGCTGACCGGCGACCTGACCTTCCGGGGCGTGACCAAGCCGGTGACCCTGGATGTGGTCTATGACGGCTACGCCAAGACCCCGTTCGGCTCGCAGATCATGGGCTTCTCGGCCACCGGCAAGATCAAGCGCTCGGACTTCGGCTTCACCCACCTGGTCCCGATGGTCGGCGACGACGTCGATCTGCTGATCGAAGTCGAGTTCAATCCGAAGAAGTAGGGCGTGGGGCCGGGCGCGAGCTTGGCCTTGGAAACGACATGGGTCCGGGCTTTGGTCCGGACCCGGACTTAGCTTGAGACGAGGACGACCATGACCGCCGAAGCGCCTATCGAGACCGCCTCGGCGGCGGGTCGTCCTCCGCGCTACACGACCGTGGCGGTGATCCTGCACTGGCTGATCGCCGCCGCCATCGTCTTCCAGATCATCCTGGGCTGGCGGATGGGCGACGAGCCCAAGGGGCCGGCCACCTACGCCATCTTCCAGCTGCACAAGTCGATCGGCATCACGATCCTGCTGCTCAGCCTGGCGCGCCTGGCCTGGCGGCTGTTCCACAAGCCGCCGCCGCATCCGGTGAACCAGCCGCGCTGGGAGACGATCGCCTCGCAGGTCGTCCATGTGGCGTTCTACGTGATCATGATCGGCCTGCCGGTGACCGGCTGGATCATGGTGTCGGCCAGCAAGCTGGACATCCCGACCCTGCTCTACGGGACCATCCCCTGGCCGCACATCCCGGGCCTGCCCGAGCTGGCCGCCGGTCCCAAGCACGCCTGGCACGAGGCCGGCGAGGTCGGTCACGGCCTGCTGGTCAAGCTGACCTACGGCCTGCTGGCCCTGCACCTGGGCGCGGTGGCCAAGCACCAGATCCTCGATCGCGACGAGGTGCTGGGCCACATGGCGCCGGGCGCCAAGCCGGGCTGGCTGGAGCCCCGCGCCTGGCTGGCCGCCGTCGGGCTGATCGCCGTGGTCGCGGCGGGCTACGCCTACAGGCCGGCGATCAAGCACGCCGCCCCGGCTCCGGTCGCCCCCGCCGAGGTCGCCGAAGCGCCGGCCGCCGCGCCGCCGTCGGCCGCCGCCGCGCCGGCCGCACCCGCGGCGACGCCGGAAGCGGCCGCCCCGGCCGCGCCCGACAACGCCCTGAAGGACCCGGTCGCCTGGTCCGTGGCCAAGGGCTCGACCCTGTCGTTCTCGGCCACCTGGGCCGGCGACGCCATCGACGGCCAGTTCAAGCGCTGGACCGCCGACATCCTGTTCTCGCCCGAGGCGCTGGACCGCTCGAAGCTGACGGTCAGCATCGACATGACCTCGGCCGCCACCGGCGACGACCAGCGCGACCAGAGCCTGCCCAGCGACGACTTCTTCGCCGCCGCCGCCCACCCGAAGGCCACTTTCACCGCGACCAAGTTCCGCAAGACCGGCGAAGACAAGTTCGTCGCCGACGGGACCCTGGACCTGCGCGGCGTCAAGAAGCCGCTCAGCCTGCCCTTCACCCTGAAGATCGACGGCGACACGGCCATTGCGCGCGGTGTAACCACCCTGGACCGGACGGCGTTCGGGGTTGGACAGGGCGAATGGGCTTCCACGGATCAGATCGGCGGCAAGGTGAAGGTCAGCTTCGCCATCACGGCCAAGCGGAAATAGAGGCCGCGGCGCGGGCCCTCCGCGACGGGGGGCTGGTGCTGCTGCCGACCGAGACCGTCTACGGCCTGGGCGCCGACGCCTCGAACCCCACGGCCGTGGCCGCCATCTTCGAGGCCAAGGGCCGGCCGCGCTTCAACCCGCTGATCGCCCATGTCCACGACGTGGAGACGGCGGCGGGCATCGCCGCCTTCGACGACCGCGCCCAGGCCCTGGCCGCCGCCTTCTGGCCCGGCCCCCTGACCATCGTCGCCCCGGTGCGCGACACGACCGCCGTCTGCGACCTGGCCCGGGCCGGGCTGGACACCGTGGCCATCCGCGTGCCCGGCCACCCGCTGTCGCGGGCGGTGCTGGCGGCGTTCGGCGGACCGGTGGTGGCGCCGTCGGCCAACCGCTCGGGCCGGCCCAGCCCGACCACCTTCGAGGACGCCTTCGCCGAGACCGGCGACAAGACCGCCGCCGCCCTGGACGGCGGGCCCTGCCAGGTGGGGCTGGAAAGCACGGTCGTGGCCGTGCTGGACGGTCCCGTCCGCCTGTTGCGCCCCGGCGCCGTGACCCGCGCCCAGCTGGAGGCGGTGGTCGGCCCGCTGGCCGAGGCCGATAACGACGCCAAGCGCTCGCCCGGCCGCCTAGCCCTGCACTACGCGCCGGACGCCCCCGTGCGGATCGACGCGACGGCGCCGGAGGCCGGCGAGGCGTATCTGGCGTTCGGGCCGTGGCCGGACGGCGAGGGGGTGTTCAACCTCAGCCCGTCGGGCGACCTGGCCGAGGCCGCCGCGAACCTGTTCGCCTTCCTCCGCGCCGCCGACCGCACGAAACCCGTCGGCATCGCCGTCGCGCCGATTCCGGACGAAGGCCTGGGCGAGGCGATCAACGACCGACTGAGACGGGCGGCCGGGTTCGTGGGATAAGGGCGGATGAAATTCCGCATCATGTACCTTGAAGACAAGTCCAAGGGCCTGAACGGTCCGGCGCGGATCGGGCGGGTCCGGCTCTCGAAGACCGGCGAGACGCTGTACTACGCGGGCCGCACGTTCCAGGCCCTGCGCAATTCGGGCCTGAAGGCCAATTTCAGCGACAGCGAAACCGGTCAGCCCTTCTGGATCGCCAAGGCCCGCAAGGGCGGTGACGACCGCCTCTACAAGGGCGCGGGCGATCCCCCGACGATCGACGACGACGTCCGCGAGGAATACTGGCGCGACGTTCGCGGCCTGCCGGACCCGGCGGCGGACTAGGCGTCCAGCGCCGAGCGGACGTCGGTCAGCGGGAAGTCGTCGCCCTTGTAGAGCAGCGGGGCGTCCAGCTGCTGGGCCAGGGCGTAGGCGAAGCAGTCGGCCAGGTTCAGGCGGGCGGGATGGCGACCCTTGCCGTAGGTGAGATAGGCGTCGAGCGCCGCGGCTTCGATCGCGGGCTCGTACGCGACCTGGACGCGATAGTCAGCGAGCCAGGCGTCGATCGCGTCGCGCGCGCTGAACAGTCCGTGCGTGGTCAGAACCACGCCCGTCTCGACGTAGTTCATGGGTGAGATCAGGATTTCGTCAGCGGCTTCCAGGGTTTGGACAAACGGACCTCGGTCCGGCTCGCGTAGTGCGATTGCGACCAGGGCTGAGGTATCGACAACCAGCCTCATTCGTCATCCACGCCGGGGATTGCGTTGAGCGCGTCATAATCAGCTTTCGTGATCGGCGGAATGAGCCCGGCGCGAGCTTCCGGCGTCAGGTATTTCCAGGTGATCGCGTCCATCTCGGCGACGCTGCGCGGTTTGTGTTTCGGCGCGGCCGCGCGCTTGGCCTCCAGCCGCTCCTTCACCGCGATCTCGACGGCGGTCGTCAGGCTTTCGCCAGTCAGTTCGGCCAGTTCGCGCACGGCGCGTTCGGCCTCGGGGTTCTTGATCAGGATGCCCATCGGCGTCTCCGGTATAGACTGGAGTATATACTGGCAGCGACGGCCTCGGAAGCGTATCCTCCGCGCCATGACCAAGCCCGTTCCCGCCGACGTCGTTTCCCGCCTCAAGGCCGTGCTCGGCGAAGGCGGGTGGAGCCAGGACCCCGACCGGCTGGCGCCGAAGCTGAACGAGTGGCGCGGCCGCTGGTCGGGCCAGACGCCGCTGCTGGCCCTGCCGCGCACGGTCGAACAGGTCTCGGCGGTGGTCGGCATCTGCGCCGCCGAGGGCGTGGCGATCACCCCGCAGGGCGGCAACACCGGCCTGGTCGCCGGCCAGATCCCGCAGGGCGAGGTCCTGCTGTCGACCGAGAAGCTGACCGCCGTGCGCGACGTCGACGCCTTCGACGACGTCATGGTGCTGGAGGCCGGCGTCACCCTGGCCAAGGCCCACGAGGTCGCCCTGTCGGTCAATCGCCGCTTCCCGCTGAGCCTGGCTTCGGAAGGGTCTTGCACCATCGGCGGCCTGGCCTCGACCAACGCCGGCGGCACGGCGGTGCTGCGCTACGGCGTGATGCGCGAGCAGATCCTGGGCGTCGAGGCCGTGCTGCCCAACGGCGAGGTCTGGAACGGTCTGAAACGCCTGCGCAAGGACAACACCGGCTACGACCTCAAGCACCTGCTGATCGGGGCCGAGGGCACGCTGGGGATCATCACCGCCGCCAGCCTGAAGCTCCATCCCCTGCTGGCCTCGCGCTGCGTGGCGATCGCCGCGGTGGCCACGCCGCACGACGCCATCGCCTTGCTGGCCAAGGCCAAGGACGAGACCGGCGGCGCCGTCGAGGCCTTCGAGCTGATGGGCCGCCTGGGCGTGGCCTTCGCGCTGAAGAACATCCCCGGCCTGCGCGAGCCGCTGGAGGCCGTGCACCCCTGGTACGTGCTGATCGAGACGGCCTCGGGCGAGCCCGGCGCGGCCGAGGCGGCCATGGAGCGGCTGCTGGCCGGGGCGCTGGAGACGGGCCTGATCCAGGACGCCGCGGTCGCCCAGACCGAGAGCCAAGCCCATGCCTTCTGGGCCGTGCGCGAGAATCAGTCCGGCGGCCAGAAGCCCGAGGGCGCGGCCTGGAAGCACGACGTCTCTGTGCCGGTGTCGAAGGTCGCCGACTTCATCGACCAGGCCACGATGGCGGTCGAAAGGCTGTCGCCGGGCGTCAGGGTCGTGGCCTTCGGCCATGTCGGCGACGGCAACGTGCACTACGACGTGCTGAGGGCCGACGGGGCGGCCGACGATCCGCACGACGCCCTGCGCGACGAGGGCGCGCGGGTGGTCCACGACATCGTCGCGGCGATGGACGGCTCGATCAGCGCCGAGCACGGCCTGGGGGCGATGAAGTCGGTCGAGGCCCTGCGCTACAAGAGCCCGGTCGAGGTCGAGGCCTTGCGGGCCGTGCGGGCGGCGCTCGATCCCAAACGGATCATGAACCCGCGGGTGCTGTTCTAACTCTTGATCCCGCTCATCCCGGCATCCGCCGGGATGAGCGGATTGGAAATACTTTCTACGCGGCGTCTTCGTCCCGCCGCTTCGCCGCCGCCGCCTGCTGAGCGCGGCGGACGCTCACGCAGACGAACATCGCGGCGATGGCGCCCAGCGGGGCCGTGGCCTTGAAGTAGCCGACCTGCTGGCCCGGACCCAGGATGTTGATGGCGGCCGGCACGAAGCCCCAGGCGCCGTCCGACGCCCGCATCCAGAACGCCCCGATCCCGACGAAGCACAGCACCGCCCAGGCGATGCGCCATTTCAGGGCCGGCGTGCGCAGCACGACGAACAGGCCCACGAACATGACCAGCGGGCAGAGGAGGGCGGCGGTGAGGCCGAGAAGCTGAGGCATCGGTGGTGTCCGTCGAAAGGGCGGGCAACATCGCGGCGAGCGCCGCCATTGTCCAGCCGCGCACTCCAGACCCGGTGCGTGACGGGCGCCGAAACCGGCCCCACTTTCGGCCGTCACGCACTAGCTTCGGCCCGCTCGAGCCTCTATCTGGACCGCCATGCTGATGGTCATTTCCCCCGCCAAGTCGCTGGACTTCACCGCCCCCGACAAGGTGCTGCCCCTCACCACGCCCGAGCTGAAACCCCAGATCGCCGAGCTGGCCAAGGTGACGCGCAAGCTGACGGTGGCCGACCTGCGCCGACTGATGCACATCTCCGAGAAGCTGGCCGAGCTGAACCGCGAGCGCTTTCAGCACTTCGACGCCGCTGTCGAGGAGGGCCTGCAAGCGGTCATCGCCTTCAACGGCGACGTCTACGCCGGCCTCAACGCGCGGGAGCTGGACCGCCCGGCCCTGGACTGGGCCCAGGACCACCTGCGCATCCTGTCGGGCCTGTACGGCGTGCTGCGCCCGCTGGACGCCCTGCAGGCCTACCGCCTGGAGATGGGCACGCGGCTGAAGACCAAGAAGGGCTCCAACCTCTACGACTTCTGGGGCGAGGCGATCTCCAAGACCCTGAACGCCGCCGCCGAGGGCCACGCCGACCCCACCCTGGTGAACCTGGCCAGCCAGGAATATTTCGGCGCCGTCGACGCCAAGGCCCTGAAGCTGCCGACCGTGACCTGCCACTTCAAGGAAGAGAAGGGCAACACCCTGCGGGTGTTGGGCTTCTTCGCCAAGAAGGCCCGCGGCCGCATGGCCCGCTTCGCCATCGACAACCGCATCGACAAGGCCGCCGACCTCAAGGCCTTCGACCTGGACGGCTACAAGTTCCGCGCCGACCTCTCCACGCCCGCCGACTGGGTTTTCGCTCGCCTCCAGCCCTGAATTCATCTACCGATGAATTTATAAGGGCTCGCTCATCGCAACAGCGAGCTATATGCTGCGATGCAGCAAATTTGGCAGGATTGTCAGGGAGCTCGCGATGGCCGTGGATTTCGGTTTGCAGGGGCAGGTCGCCATCGTGACCGGCTCGACCAGCGGCATCGGCCACGCCCTGGCCGACGCCCTGGCGGCCCAGGGCGTCAACATCGTCCTGAACGGCCTGGGCGAGATGACCGCCATCGAGAAGACCCGCGCCGAGCTGGCCGAGAAGCACGGGGTCGAGGTGCTGTACCACGGCGCCGACATGACCAAACCCGACCAGATCGCCGACATGGTCAAGGCCGCCAAAGCCGAGTTCGGCGAGCTGGACATCCTGGTCAACAACGCCGGCGTCCAGCACGTGGCCCCGATCGAGGAGTTCCCGATCGACCAGTGGGACCTGATCATCGCGATCAACCTGTCGTCGGCCTTCCACGCCACGCGGGCGGCGATCCCGATCATGAAGGAGCAGGGGCGCGGGCGGATCGTCAACATCGCCTCGGCCCACGGCCTGGTGGCCTCGCCGTTCAAGGCCGCCTATGTCGCCGCCAAGCACGGCATACTGGGCCTGACCAAGACGGCGGCCCTGGAGCTGGCCACCTTCGGCGTCACCTGCAACGCCATCTGCCCGGGCTTCGTGAAGACCCCGCTGGTCGAGGCCCAGATCGTCGACCAGGCCAAGGCCCGCGGGATCTCGGAAGAGGCGGTGATGAAGGACGTGATCCTGGCCGCTCAGCCGACCAAGCAGTTCGTCACCTTCGACCAGCTGAACGGCATCCTGCTGTACCTGGTGTCTGACGCCGGCGCCTCGGCCAACGGCGCGGCCTTCAGCGTCGACGGCGGCTGGACGGCGCAGTAGTCCCGGCCGGGGACATGCCCTCGGGCGTGTCCCCAAGTCCTGGCTCGGCGCTAGCTGATGGAGACACGCCGCGAGGGCATGTCCCCGATCGTATGACGGAGTCCGCATGCCCATCGGTCCGTTCAAGAAGAAGCCCTCGGGCCCCAAGCCCATCAGCCTGGCCCTGCAGGGCGGCGGCTCGCACGGGGCGTTCGAGTGGGGCGTGCTGGACCGCCTGCTCGAGGAGGAAGACCTCGACATCCTGGCCGTGACCGCCGCCTCGGCCGGGGCGATGAACGCCGTCTGCCTGGCCCAGGGCCTGATCGACGGCGGGCGGGACGGGGCCAAGGCCCGACTGGAGCGGTTCTGGAAGCAGGTCAACCGCAACGGCGGCCGCAACGTGTTCGGCGACACCAGCATCTGGACCAGCGCCTTCGCCGGCGGGGCCGACTGGATCAAGAACAGTCCCGGCTGGCGGCTGGCCGAGACCTTCGCCCTGTCGATGAGCCCCTACGAGTTCAACCCGTTCAACCTGAACCCGCTGCACGACGCCCTGGAGGGCGAGATCGACTTCAAGGCCCTGCGCGAACGCTCGCCGATCAAGCTGTACATCGCCGCCACCCAGGTGCGCACCAGCAAGGCCAAGGTGTTCCGCGAGACCGAGCTGACCGCCCGTCACATCATGGCCAGCGCCTGCCTGCCCCAGGTGTTCCAGGCGGTGGAGATCGACGGCGAGCCCTACTGGGACGGCGGCTTCCTGGCCAACCCGCCCCTGTGGCCGCTGTTCTACGACGACACCCCCGACGACATCCTGCTGGTCAGCCTCAACCCGTTCGTCCGCGAGGAGACGCCCAAGACGCCGGGCGAGATCATGGACCGGCTGAACGAGATCACCTTCAACGCGGCGCTCGCCAGCGAGCTGCGGGCCATCGGCTTCGTGCGCAAGCTGCTGGACGAGGGCCTGCTGAAGGACAACGCCCGCGGCCGCTACCGGCGGATGCTGATGCACGCCATCACTGCCGACAAGGCCCTGGCCGACCTGTCGCTGGGCAGCAAGTTCGACACCGAGTGGAGCTTCCTGACCGACCTGCGCGAGCGTGGCCGCAAGGCGGCCGACGACTGGCTGGGCCACTGCCTGACCCAGGTGGGGGTCAGTTCGAGCTTCGATCCGAAGGACGGGGTTCCGTAGCGGAGCGGGGGACATGCCCTTGCGGCGTGTCCCCAAGTTGGCGCGGCGCGAACTGATGGGGACACGCCGCAAGGGCATGTCCCCGGGCGGAGGGGCCTTCCACCCGACCCGTCGGGGGCGTATCAGGCGCGCCATGGTTTCCGCTTCCGCCGTCCAGCCCGCCGCGCCCGCCGCCGAATATCCCGTCCCCACCGTCGGCGTGATCTGCCTGCGCGGCGACCAGGTGCTGCTGATCAAGCGCGGCACCCCGCCGCGCCTGGGCCAGTGGAGCCTGCCCGGCGGACGCCTGGAGCGGGGCGAGACCACGGTCGTCGCCGCGCTGCGCGAACTGGCCGAGGAGACCGGGGTGCAGGCCGAGCTGCTGGGCCTGGTCGACGTGGTCGACGGCCTGTTCACGTCGCGCACCACCGGCGAGACGACGCGGCACTATGTGATGATCGACTACGCGGCGCGGTGGGTGTCGGGCGAGCCGGTGGCCGGCGACGACGCGGCCGAGGCGCGGTTCGTGTCGCTGGACGAGGCGCTGGCCATGGTCGAGTGGGACGTGACGCGCGAGGTGATCGCTGAGACGTTCGAGCGGTTCGGGGAATAGGAGGATGCTGGCCCAACTCGCAAGGCTGCCGCTGGAGCGCCTGACCGGGACCTTCGCGGCCTTCTATTTCGCCTTCATGCTCATGGCGTTGTGGCGCGCCCATGTCGTCGGGATCGACAACATCAAGGGCGGCTATCGTCACGATGCAAAGGCGTCCGGTCCCGAGATGGTGCGAGGCCATCTCAGGATGATCCTGTTCGGGCGCACCAAGGACGGACTTTTGCGGGCGCTGTTCTGGCTGACAAGATCGGCGTTCGTCTTCTTCCTCCTGGTGATGCTGGTGACCTCGGCGATCATTCAGTCGCCCTATCGGATGAGCCTTCGATAGGGCTAACGTAGGTCCAATCCGTCCGCGTCGATCGAGACCTCCGCCATGACTCTCCACGCCCTGGCCGTCCCCACCTTCACCCAGATGCTGCGCAACCTGTCGGGCCAGCTCGACAAGGGCGAGGCGTTCGCCGCCGCCCAGGGCCTCCAGCCGGCCGACCTGATCGATGCTCGGCTGGCGCCCGACATGTTCCCGCTGTCGGACCAGGTGCGGTTCAGCTGCCACCAGGCCCGCCAGACGCTCGCGCGCCTGACCGGCCAGACGCCGCCCGACCTGGCCGAGGTCGCCCTGGACTTCGCGGCGCTGAAGGCCCTGATCGCCGCGACGGTCGACAAGCTGACGGCGACGCCGCAGAGCGCCTTCGACGGCGCCGCCGAGCGGGCGATCGAGCTGGTCATGCCCAACGGCATCGTCTTCGACATGACCGGCGAGCAGTTCTTGCGCGACTGGGCCCTGCCGCAGTTCTATTTCCATCTGGTCACCGCCTACGACATCCTGCGCCACAAGGGCGTGGCCCTGGGCAAGCCGGACTATGTGGCGCACGTGCTGCCGTACATCCGGCCGGGGACGATGCCGGGGGCGAGGTAGGTCACCGACTTGCCCCTACCTGATCGCTACGCGATCTGTCCGCCCCCGTAGGGGGCGGAGCCTTCAGGTGCTGCTCTTTCCCCTCCGGGGGAAGACGACCGCGAAGCGGTCCGTAGGGGGCAAGTGTTCGTCGCGGAAGCCTTGACGTTCCGCCCCTCAGCAGCTCCCATCCAAACAAACGTTCGGGAGCGAAACGCGCATGGCCTACAAACCCTTCGACCTGACCGGCCGCACGGCCCTGGTCACCGGCGGCAATCGCGGCATCGGCCTGGGCATGGCCACCGCCCTGGCCCAGGCCGGGGCCGACATCGTCATCTGGGGCAGCAACGCCGAGCGCAACCAGGCCGCCGAGGTCGAGCTCCTCAAGCACGGGACCCGGGTGAAGGCCCAGGTGGTCGACGTCTCCCAGGAGGACCAGGTCCGCGAGGGCATGGAGGAGGCCGTGGCCGCCCTCGGCCGCGTGGACTCCGTCTTCGCCAACGCCGGGGTCGGCTACGGCGCGCCCAGCTTCGTGGAGATGAAGACCGAGACCTACCGCAAGACCCTGGCGGTCAATCTGGACGGCGTGTTCTTCACCTTCCGCGAGGCCTGCCGGCACATGGTGGAGCGGGCCGAGGGCGGCGATCCGGGCGGCTCGATCGTCGGGATCGCCTCGCTGGCCGCCATCGAGGGCGCGGCCCGCAACGAGGCCTATGCGGCGACCAAGGGGGCGGTGATCTCGATGATGAAGTCGGTCGCCGTCGAGCACGCCCGCTGGGGCGTGCGGGCCAACGCCATCCTGCCCGGCTGGATCGCCACCGACATGACCCAGGGCGCCCAGGACAACCCGGCCTTCGCCGAGAAGGTGATCCCGCGCGTGCCGGCCCGCCGCTGGGGCCAGCCGGCCGACTTCGGCGGCGTGGCCGTCTACTTGGCCTCCGACGCGTCCAGCTATCATTCGGGCGACACCTTCGTGATCGACGGGGCCTATTCGATCTTCTGACGGAAGACGAAAACTGGACGGCCGGGTCCACGAATTCCCGTTATAAATAAGGGACTTGCGGAACCTTCGGGCCGGTGAGAAGCTTTCCCTGTCGACAGCTCGGGCGAAAGATCCGGGCGTCGCCAGAGGAAACGAGAGATGACCCCGCAAGACATCGTGGGCCTGACGCCGCCGCGCGGCATGCTGGCCCTGATCGCGATGATCCTGACCTCGATGGCGGCCTGCTTCTGGACGTCGGAAGCCGAGGCGCAGCCGGAAGTCCTGCGGCGGGACTAGATATCGCTCTTGTCCCTCCCCCTTGTGGGGAGGGGGGACCGGCGAAGCCGGTGGGCGGGGCTTGCGGCCTCGCCTGAAATTCAGCTGACCCCACCCGACCCTGGCTCCGCCAGGGCCACCCTCCCCACAAGGGGGAGGGACGAAGCTCCAGCGTGACACGCCTGCCCTCGCGGCACGCTTTCCGCCCCCTGCAGAAGCGCCCATCCTCCCCGAAAATCCGGCCCCAAAAGCCCGGGAGGAGACCCCCATGACCCTGCACACCCCGCTGTGCGACCTGCTCGGCGTCGAGCATCCGATCCTGCTGGCCGGCATGGGCGGGGTCTCGTACGCCCAGCTGGCCGCGGCCGTGTCCAACGCCGGCGGCTACGGCGTGCTGGGCATGGCCGGCACCAGTCCCGACTTCATCCGCCTGCAGATGGCCCAGGTCCGCGACCTGACCGACAAGCCGTTCGGCGTCGACCTGCTGGCCGCCACGCCCGACGCCCTGACCGCCTCGGTCGACGCGATCATCGAGGGCGGGGCCTCGTCCTTCGTCGCGGGCCTGGGCGTGCCCCTGCCGATCATCGAGAAGCTGAAGGGGGCGGGGCTGAAGGTCATGGTCGTGTGCGGGGCGGTCAAGCACGCGGTGAAGGCGCAGGCCGCCGGCTGCGACGCGGTGATCTGCCAGGGCGGCGAGGGCGGCGGCCACACCGGCCTGGTCGGCACCCTGCCGCTGGTGGCCCAGGCGGTGGACGCGGTCGACATCCCGGTGGTGGCGGCCGGCGGCCTGTTCGACGGGCGCGGCCTGGCCGCCGCCCTGGCCTTGGGCGCCCAGGGCGTCTGGATGGGCACCCGCTTCATCGCCTCGGCCGAGGCCCATGCGGGCGATCTCTATCGCCAGGCGGTGGTCGAGGCGTCCGAGGAAGACACCGTCCGCACCCGCTCCTATTCCGGCAAGCCGATGCGGGTGCGCAAGAACGCCTGGGTCGAGGACTGGGAGTCCCGCCCCGCCGACATCCTGCCCTTCCCGCAGCAGGCCATCGCCTCGATCCAGGCCGGGGCCATGGGCGGCATCGGCGGCCAGATCGAAGGGCTGGACCCGGACCGCTCGTGCTTCGCCATGGGCCAGAGCGCCGGGGGCGTGCGCGAGGTGCTGCCGGCGGGCGAGATCGTGCGGCGGATCATGGAAGAGGCCGAGGCGGCGATCGGGCGGGTGGCTGGGTTGAAAGGGTAGTGGCTCACCCACTTGCCCCCACCTGACCGCTACGCGGTCTGTCCGCCCCCGTAGGGGGCGGAGCCTTTGCGCCGCGTTCGCTGAAAGCTCTTCCCCCTGCGGGGAAAGACGATCGCGAAGCGATCCGTAGGGGGCAGGTGTTCGCCGCCGAAACCCCTCAGACCTTCACCTCGGGCAGCATCCGCTGGAAGTGCGCCTCGACCTGGGCGTGGCATTCGCAGGCCCGGCGCTCCAGTCTCGGCTGGTCGAGGATCTCGATCCGGCCCCGTCCGGTGCGGATCAGGCCCTCGTCCTGCAGGGCCTTGGCCACGGCGGTGACCGTGGTGCGCTGGACGCCCAGCATGTCGGCCAGGGTCTCCTGGGTCAGGCGGATGGTGGCGTCGTTGGCCCGGTCGTGGGTCGACAGCAGCCAGCGGCACATGCGCTGGTCGATGCTGTGCAACGCGTTGCAGGCCGAGGACTGCATCATCTGGGCCAGCAGCACGTCGGCGTAGCGGGCGAACAGGTCGGCCAGGGCCGGCGAGCGCAGCTTGGCCTCCTCCAGCCGGTTGGTCGGGATGCCCAGGGCCGCGCCTGGGATGCGGACCACGGCCCGGCCGTAGGCGGGCTTGAAGCCGGCGCTGACGATGCCGCCGACCGCGCCCTCGCGGCCGATCGAGGCGACCTCGATCTCGTCGCCGTCACGGGTGACGACCAGCAGCGAGGCCATGGTCGAATAGCAGGGCAGGACCGTCGTCACGACGTCCTCGCCGGCCTCGAACAGGGTCTGGCCGACGGCCAGGGTCATCGGCGACAGGTACGGCGCCAGCAGCGCCAGGTCATGGGGGCGCAGGGCGGCCAGCAGGCGGTTGCCCGCGCAGCCCGGCGGGGGGATCGTATTCGCGACAGCCATTTCGGCGGTGTCGGCCATGGTCGCCTCCTGGAGGCCAGTCAAGCTCGTCGAGACGATAGCGCGCGACGCGGCGATCAGTTTCCTGTCGACGCCGGCCGGGTTCCGAGTCACCGTCCGGCGACGCTTGGTTAACTCAGTGCTCTTGGGGGAGAGACGACATGCGGGACCGCGCCGTCATCCGACATCGCCTCGGCCAGTACAGCGCCCTGTGGCTGGGCGGCTTCCTGCTGGCGCTGATCATCGCCGCCGGCGCCAGCCTGGTGGCGGGGCTGGACCTGGTGGACGTGGCCGACTGGATCCTGCCGACCGCCTTCGTCCTGCTGGGCGCGGCCATGGCCTACGGGGTCGGCGCCACGGCGCTGTCGCGGGCTGGCCTGGCGACCAAGAGCCTGGTCACGGCCCTGGGCCTGCTGCTGGTCCTGCCGCTGCTGTGGGCTCCGGTCCTGGCGGTGCTGGTCGTGGCGGCCATCGGCGGGGCGGTGATCGAATATTCCACCGCCTATGCCGGCTTCCGGATCGCCGTCAGCCAGATCATCTATCCGCTGGTCTCGCTGTTCACCGAGAGCCCGCTGGCCACGGCCGTGTGGGCGCTGTTCCAGGTCGTGGCCTCGGTGATCGGCTTCGCGGCCTCGCTGGTGCAGGTCTGGAGGGCCGTGCGGGGCTTCCTGTACGGCGGGGATGGCGATGGGGACGTGGAGGCGGCCTAGCTCAGCAGGGTCGGCTGGTGCAACTGACCCAGGTCGTCCTGCAGGTGCATGCGGACCGGCAGGCCCACGCCGGTGACCTGTTCGGCCAGGCGGCGGGCGGCGGTCTCGGCCTGGCGGCGGGTGGCGTAGGCGCCCACCCTCAGCTGGTCGCCGATGATGGCCCAGGTTTCTCCGACGCGAACCACGCCGTAATGCACTTCAGCCATGTCGGCCTCCCTGCGCGTGTTGTTCCCCACGTTATCCACAGGGTCGCTCCGATCCGTGGCCATCGCAAGGCCTGTTCGAGTCTTTTTGTGCATCCGCACGGTTCGCGTGAGGCGCGCGGAACCGTGACAACGGCGCGGCCAGCGGAGATAGTGCCGGCCATGAAACGCCTGCCGCTCAACGCCTTGCTCGCCTGCGCCGTCCTGTTCGGAGGCGGGGCCGCCGTCGCCCAGGACCGGGGGCCGACCGAGCGGCAATCCTTGCTGGACCTGGCCTTCACCCTGGGCGAAAGCCACGCCCTGCGGCAGGTCTGCGAGGGCGGCGGCGACCAGTACTGGCGCTCGCGCATGGTCCGGCTGACCGAGGTGGAGAAGGCCGACCAGGCCTTCGACGCCCAGCTGCGCGAGCGGTTCAACACCGGCTTCGCCGCCCGCCAGGGCCAGTTCCCGCAGTGCGACGAGGCCAGCCGCGAGGCCGAGCAGCAGGTGGCCCGCAAGGGCCAGGCCCTGGCCGCCAAGCTGTCCAAGTCGATGGTGACCCGCGCCTCGCCCGACCAAGCGGCGCCGGATTCCGTGGCGGAGAACTGAGCCAGGCGCTAGGCTGCCTTCCAATGGTTGTGGGAGGCTCTTGAAGTGCTGTCTTATCTGGTTCCGCTGGTGCTCGTGGCGCTGGCGATCTTCCTGGTCGTGAACGTCATCAAGATCGTGCCCCAGGGGCGCGAGTTCACCGTCGAGCGGTTCGGCCGCTACACCCGCACCCTCAAGCCGGGCATCAGCATCCTGACCCCGTTCGTCGAGAGCATCGGCCGGCGCGTGAACATGATGGAGCAGGTGCTGGACGTGCCTCAGCAGGAGGTCATCACCAAGGACAACGTGTCGGTGAAGGTCGACGCCATCGTCTTCATCCAGGTGATGGACGCCTCGCAAGCCGCCTACCGAGTCGACAACCTGATGTACGCCATCACCCAGCTGGCCCAGACCAACCTGCGCACCGTGGTCGGCTCGATGGAGCTGGACGAGGTGCTCAGCCAGCGCGACGCGATCAACACCCGCCTGCTGTCGACCATCGACCACGCCACCGGCCCCTGGGGCGTGAAGGTGGCGCGGATCGAGATCAAGGACCTGACGCCGCCGGCCGACATCACCAACGCCATGGCCCGCCAGATGAAGGCCGAGCGCGAGCGCCGCGCCGTGATCACCGAAGCCGAGGGCGAGAAGCAGGCCCAGATCGCCCGCGCCGAGGGCCAGAAGCAGTCGGCCATCCTGCAGGCCGAGGGGCGCCGCGAAGCCGCCTTCCGCGACGCCGAGGCCCGCGAACGGGAAGCCGAGGCCGAAGCCAAGGCGACGGCCTTCGTGTCGGAGGCCATCTCCAAGGGCGACGTCAACGCCATCAACTACTTCATCGCCCAGAAGTACGTGGAGGCCTTCGCCGAACTGGCCAAGAGCCCGCAGCAGAAGACGGTCATCGTCCCGGCCGACTTCGCCGGCCTGACCGGCTCGGTGGCCGGCGTGGCCCAGCTGATCAAGACGCTGGGCGGCGACGACGGCGGGGCGCGCCCGGCCGTGCCGCCGACGCCCAAGCGCGGAGGCTGACGCCATGCACGGCCTGATGCTGTTCTACGCGACGCATCCGTTCTGGGTGTGGTTGGCGGTCGGGGCCGTGTTCCTGGCCGTCGAGGTGGCCACCGGCACCGGCTGGCTGCTGTGGCCGGCCGCCAGCGCCCTGCTGGTGGGCCTGCTGACCCTGGCGGTCCAGCCGGGCCTGCCGGTGGAGTTGGGCCTGTTCGCGGTGCTGACCATCGCCACCACCTATCTGGCCCGGCGGTTCCTGCGGCCGGTGCTGGACGCCGGCAATCCCGACCTCAACGACCCGTCGCTGCGCCTGGTCGGCCGCGACGGCGAGGCGCTGGACGGCTTCGCCAACGGCAAGGGCCGGGTGTTCGTCGACGGCAAGGAATGGGCCGCCGTGGCCCCCGAAGGCGTGGCGCCGGCGGCGGGCCAGAAGGTGCAGGTCGTGGCCGTCGAGGGCGCGGTGCTGACGGTGCGGTGAACCGGATGGGGACATGCCCTTGCGGCGTGTCCCCAAGACTAGGCTCCGTGCGAAACTTGGGGACACGCCACAAGGGCATGTCCCCGGTCAGTTTCTCGTCGTCCTAGACCTTCAGCCGGTACCCCGTCTTGAACACCGCCCACACCGCCGTCAGGCAGGCGGCCAGGAAGCACAGGGTGGCGCCGAAGCTGACGATCGGGTTCAGGTCCGACACGCCGTAGAAGCTCCAGCGGAAGCCGCTGACCAGATAGACCACCGGGTTGAACAGGGTGATCTTCTGCCAGATCGGCGGCAGCATGCTGATCGAATAGAAGCTGCCGCCCAGGAAGGTCAGGGGCGTGACCACCAGCATCGGCACGATCTGCAGCTTCTGGAAGTCGGTGGCCCAGACCCCGATCACGAAGCCGAACAGGCTGAAGGTCACCGCCGTCAGCACCAGGAAGCCCAGCATCCAGAACGGGTGGGCGATCTCGTAGGGCACGAAGACCCGGGCCGTGGCCAGGATCAGCAGGCCCAGGCACACCGACTTGGTCGCCGCCGCGCCGACATAGCCGATCACCGTCTCGATCCAGGAGACGGGCGCCGACAGCAGCTCGTAGATGGTGCCGGCCCACTTGGGCATGTAGATGCCGAACGAGGCGTTGGAGATGCTCTCGCCCAGCAGCGACAGCATGATCAGGCCGGGGATGATGAAGGCCGCGTAGCTGACCCCGTCGATGGCCTGCATGCGCGAGCCGATGGCCGAGCCGAACACCACGAAATAGAGGCTGGTCGACAGCACCGGCGAGATCACGCTCTGGGCCAGGGTGCGGAACCAGCGGGCCATCTCGAAGCGGTAGATGGACTGGATGGCGTGGATGTTCATTTCGCGTCCCTCACCAGGCTGACGAAGATCTCTTCCAGCGAGGATTGGCTGGTGTGCAGGTCCTTGAAGTCGACGCCTTCCTCCGAAAGCCGGCGCAGCAGGCCGGCGATGCCGGTCTCCTCGGCCTGGGCGTCGAAGGTGTAGATCAGCTCGTGGCCGTCGGCGGCCAGCTCCAGCGCGTAGTCCGACAGCTTGGCGGGCACGGCCGTGAGCGGGCTCTGCAGCTGCAGGGTCAGCTGCTTCTTGCCCAGCTTGCGCATGAGCACGTCCTTGTCCTCGACCAGGATGATCTCGCCCTTGCTGATCACCCCGATCCGGTCGGCCATCTCCTCGGCCTCCTCGATGTAGTGGGTGGTCAGGATGATGGTGACGCCGCTCTCGCGCAGCTTGCGGACCATCTCCCACATGTCGCGGCGCAGCTCGACGTCGACGCCGGCGGTGGGCTCGTCCAGGAACAGGATGGTCGGCTCGTGGCTCAGGGCCTTGGCGATCATCACCCGCCGCTTCATGCCGCCCGACAGCGTCATGATCTTGGCGTCCTTCTTGTCCCACAGCGACAGGTCGCGCAGGACCTTCTCGATATGGGCGTCGTCGCGGGGCTTGCCGAACAGGCCGCGGCTGAACCGGGTGGTGGCCCAGACGGTCTCGAAGGCGTCGGTGTTCAGCTCCTGGGGCACCAGGCCGATCTTGGTCCGGGCGGCCCGGTAGTCCTTGACCACGTCGTGGCCGTCGGCCGTGACGACGCCGGTGCTGGGATTGACGATGCCGCAGATGATGCTGATCAGCGTGGTCTTGCCGGCCCCGTTGGGACCCAGGAGAGCGAAGATCTCGCCCTTCCGAATCTCGAGATCGACGGTCTTCAGGGCCTGATGGCCGGAAGCATAGGTCTTGGTCAGACCGGAAACGGAAATGATCGCCATGGGATTCCTGGGCTGCGTCCGCCCCCTCCCGGAGCGAAGCCGCGCGTGGCAGATGGGGCGCAGGCGCGAACTTGGCTAGGGCTCATGAGGGATATGAGCCGAAGTTTCTCCTCCCCCGTTCCACGGGGGAGGAAAATTTACCGCGCCGGCAACGGCGGCAGCTCCAGGTTCCGTCGCTCGGCCATCTGGCCGTACAGCCCCACGATCATCTTGTGCCGCAGGAGGTCGCCGGCCGCCTCTACGGCCTCGTGCAGGGCGATCAGCCCCCGGCGCAGGGCGGCGTTGGCGCGGTCCAGGGCCTCCAGCGACAGGTCAACGGGGCCCGTCGAGGCGATCTCGGCGTACTGGACGCCGTAGGTCTCGGCCGCCTCGGCCAGCACGGCGGAAATGGCCGCGTTCTCCCAGACCCGGGCCTGGGTCCCGCGCTCCACCTCCTGGGCGGCCAGCAGCGAGAGCAGGGCGATCACCCCGACGCGGCCGGTCATGAACTCGCCCTGCTGCTCGGGCGGTCCGGGGATGGCCAGGGCCATGAAGTTGCCGCGCAGGATGTCGGGCAGGGCCGGGGTCATCAGATCCCCTCCAGCTGGGCCAGGCGCCTGGCCAGGATCACGTCATGCCGCCGGGCGGTGTACCAGCCGGAGATCGCCAGGATCGGGTCGGTGAAGCCGCCGTCGCGATACTCCTTGGCCGCCGAGGTCCAGATCGCCTGACCCTTCACGGCGTTGAACAGCGACCACCAGGCCAGGGCCTTCGGATCGACCTTCAGGCCGCTGGCCGCCTCCCACAAGGCGATGGCCTCGGCCTGCGGGACCAGGCCCGCGACCCGGTTCTCGTCGAAGTGGTTCCACAACGGGTCGAAGGCCCAGCCCAGGTCCTCGATCGGGTCACCCAGATGGGCCATCTCCCAGTCCAGGATCGCCAGGATCGTCCCGGCCCCATCGTGCATGAAGTTGCCGGTGCGGTAGTCGCCGTGGACGATCGACACCCGCTGGGCCGGCGGCGGCGGATGGCGATAGAGCCAGCGGACGGCGGCGCGGACGATCGGCTGCGGATGCTGCTCGTCGGCCTCGATCACGCCGGACCAGTGGTCGAGGGCGATGCGCCAGCAGTCCTCTGGCGCGGGGGCCTCGGCGACCTCGCGGATCGGCGTCCCTTCGTGCGGCAGGGCGGCCAGCCTGCCCAGGGTGGTGAAGAACTGTGCGCCCAGGGCGGCGGCGTGCTCGGCGTAGGGATCGAACACGAACGGCGAGGGCACCGTCCCGCCGTCGATGCGCTCCATCAGGAAGAACGGACGCTCCAGCGGCCCGCCGTCCTCCTCCAGGGCGACGGCCTGGGGGACGGGCACGTGGCCGTGGACGGTGCGATAGGCCAGGAACTCCAGCCGGCGGTCGGTCTCGATCAGGCTGCCCGGCGGGTCGCGACGCAGGATCATGCCGCGCGTCACCCCGCCGGTGTCGGCGTCCAGGCGATAGGTCTCGCGGCTGGCCCCGCCGGGGATGCGCGACAGGTTGCTCACCGAGGTCGGCGCGCCCCACAGGTCGGTGAGGTAGGCCTCGAGGCCGGCCTGCAGCCCGCTCATGGCGCCATGTCCAGGATCGACTTGAAGCCCGAGGGCGTGTGCGGGCCCAGGGCCAGCTGCTCGAACACCCCGCGCCCGACGCTGGCGCCGCCGTCCGGCCGCCGCCAGGTCACCTTTGACAGGGCCTGGACGTGCAGGTGGAAGGGGAGGGTGCGGTCCAGGTCGGCCAGGACCAGGTCCTCGCGCTCGACCTTCAGCCTGCCGTGGTTCAGCCCATGGCCCCAGACCGGATGGCCGTAGCCCAGGCCCAGCATGAAGAACTCGGCCTGGGGCTCGAGCGTGATCTCGTTGCCGCCCCCTAGGCTGATCATGCCGAAGTCGGCGTGTCGCGTACCGGAGCGCCAGCCGATGGAGTAGCTGACCGTGTCGAAGTCGGTGACCCCGTCGCGTTCCGAGCCCAGCGGCGCCCAGACCGCCCGCCGGTTCCAGGCCCGGCCGTGCTCGTCGTCATTGGTGTGGAAGAAGAGGTCGCCGTCGGGGAAGACGCACGGGGTCCACAGCCAGAAGAACTGCGGCAGGACCTGCGGGGCCATCTCCTGCGGATCGCGCGCCCCGACCGGCCGCACGCCCCACGAGCGGTCGCGGGTGCCGACGAAGCCGGAGACGTCGTGACGCACGCCGTCCACCTCGATCCAGCCGTCGTAGCGGCCGTTCTGGGTCAGGCGGGTGTAGTCCAACAGGGTGCGGGGCCCGATCCGGCGGGTGAAGCGCGGCTCCTCGATCGGGAACGACCGGCCCTCGAAGGTGATCTGGGCGCTGATCCCCTGGTCGGGGGCCTCGACCGTGATCCGCAGGCGCCGCAGCGGCTCCAGCACCTCGATGGCGATGGGCCCCACCGACAGGTCCATCCGCTCCATCTCCAGCCAGCGGCTGGCGTGCAGGTTCACCTGGCGGCCGTCCTTCATCCAGCAGAAGGCGGCGTCGGCGACGTTGAGGTGCGGATAGACCCCGAAGGCGGCGGCGAACATCGCGTCGCCGTCGCCTGTCGCCTCGTAGCCGTTGAAGAAGTAGCGGTCGTAGAAATTGCGGTCGGTGCCGGCATAGGCCACCGGCTCGGCCGTCTGGTGGATCGGATAATCGTCCCCGCGCGTCAGGGCCATGCTCAGGCCCGCCCGCCCGGGGTGAACTCGACCTCCAGCTTGCTGATCGCGTGGACGAAGTTGTTGGGCGCGATGTCGATCCCGCCGGTCCAGCGGATGTCGGGGAAGCGGCCCAGGATCTGGCGGTAGGCTTCCTCCAGCTGGATCTGGGCCACGCGCTTGCCGATGCAGACGTGCGGGCCGTAGCCGAAGGCGATGTGCTTGTCGGCGTTGGGCCGGGTGATGTCCAGCCGGTCGGGGTCGGCGAACACCGCCTCGTCGCGGTTGGCCGCGCCGTAGTACATGACCACCTTCTCGCCCTCGCGGATGGCCTGGCCGGCGATCTCGGCGTCGCGGGTGGCCGTGCGGCGCATGTAGATCACCGGGCTGACCATGCGGATGAACTCGTTGACCGCCCCGGTCATCAGCGACGGGTCGGCGATCAGCCGGGCCTTCTGGTCGGGGAACTCGGTCAGCAGCTTCATCGTGCCCGACAGGGTGTTCCGCGTCGTGTCGTTGCCGGCGAAGACGATCAGCAGCCACGAGCCGTCCAGGTACTCGTCGCTGAGCAGGGTCCCGTCCACCTGGGCGCGGGCGATGGCGCTCATCAGGTCGTTCTGGGGATCGGCCCGCCGCTTGAGCAGCATGGTGCGGCCGTACTCGAACATCTCCTCGACGTTGGTGTTGAAGTCCTGGACGAACTGCATGAGTTCCAGCGTCGGGGTGATCGGGGCCAGGGCCTGCTTCAGGGCCAGGTCCTGGGCCATCTCCAGATAGTGCATCCACTTCAGGAACTTGCCGCGGTCCTCGGCCGGCACGCCCAGGATCTCGCACAGGGTGAAGAGCGGCAGCTTGGACGAGAACATCTCGACCAGGTCGCAGCGGCCCAGGGGCGCCATCTCGTCCAGCAGCCGGCCGATCTCGGCCCGGACGGTCTCGGTCAGGGCGCGCAGATAGGCCGGGGTGAAGTAGGGCATGTGCTCGCGGCGCAGCTGCATGTGCTCGGCGCCGTCGAGGTTGATCATGGTGTCCATCGAGGCGCGGTAGAGCAGGGCGTGGCGCTTCTGCGGATCGCCGTGCGCCATCAGGATGCCGCCCTTGCGCGACGAGAAGGTCTGGGGATCGGCCTCGACCGCCATGATGTCGGCGTGGCGGGTGATCGCCCAGAAGCCCGGGCCGCCATAGGGCTCGGGATGCCACATCACCGGGGCCTGGGCCCGCAGCCTGGCGAAGTCGCCATAGGGCTGGCCGCGGGTGAATTGCTCGATGTTGGACAGGTCCACCCCGTCGAGGGTGGGGAACAGGGTGGGGGCGCCGGGCCCCTCGATCCCGTCCATGGCGGTCTCGCTGACGAGCTGCATGGCCATGCGCTTCCTCCCTTTTCGGCCCGCGAGCTCCGCCGCGTGGCTGGGATCGAGTAGTTCAGACGACAGGTGTCGTGTCAATCGACTGGCGTCGAATCCGGGCGCATGGCAGTTTGCTGAAGGGGACAGGCGCATGCGCCTGTCCCCAGCCCTAGGCGCGACGGAGGACGGTTTGGCGAGAGCGGCGGCGGAGAAGACGGGCGGCCTGCGCGAGGCCCAGCGCCAGCTGACCCGCGAGCGGCTGATCGACGCCGCCGTCGCGCTCTTTGGTCGGAGAGGCTTTCGCGCCGTGACGATCGAGCAGATCGCCGCCGAGGCCGGCGCCAACCGCGCCACCTTCTATCTGCACTTCCGCAACAAGGAGGACGTGGCCAACGCCATCGGCGACCGGCTGGTCCCCAACATCCAGGCCACCTTCGCGGCGCTGGACGCGATCCCGGACCCCAGCCTGGAAGAGGTCCGCGCCTGGCTGGCCCAGGGCATGGCCGAGCAGACCGACGAACGCCGCAACCTGCTGGCCGTGGCCACCGAGGCCAATGTCGCCGACCCCGACCTGGCCGACGACTACCTGCGCTTCATCAACCTGTTCATCGACGCCATGCCCAACTATCTGGGCCGGTTCTCGGCGGAAGAGCTGCCGGCGGCGCGCACGCGGATGCTGATGCAGCTCGTCCAGTTCGAGCGGCTGTCCTACGTGATGGTGGTGCAGCGGGCGTCCGCGCCGCTGGAGCCGTTGCTGGACGAGCTGGCGCAGAGCTGGTGGCGGTTGCTGCGGGGGACGTAACGCCGACCGGGGACATGCCCTTGGGCGTGTCCCCACCAGACGCACTGCCAGATTTGGGGACACGCGCGAGCGCATGTCCCCGGTCGGTCAAGCCTTCGCCACGTCCACCACTCCGGCCGGGTCCACCGCCCGCCTGTACCCCCAGTCGGTCTTCACCGTCGCCCCGTCCTTGGCGGCCGACTCCAGGATCGCCTGCATCAGCCGCATGTCCTGCAGCCCTTCCTCGCCGGGCGAGACCATCGGCGCCTTGCCGCGCACCACGTCGGCCATCCAGTCCATCTCGCGGGCGAACTGGTCGCCCGCGGGGGCGGGGACCGGCGGCAGGGCTTGGCCGCCCTTGACCACGGTCAGGCGGTTGCCGCCGTAGAAGGCGGCCGGGTCGGCGACCAGCCGGCCCTGCTCGCAGATCACCTCGAAGGCCATGGTCGGGGCGTAGGCGAACGAGGTCGAGCCGTTGGCGATCACGCCCGAGGGGAAGCGGAACTGCCAGTTGATCAGGTCCTCGGTCTCCTTGAACCGGGGATCGGACCGGTCGGTCTGGGCCCAGGCCTGGACCGCGACCGGCTCCTCGTTCAGCAGGTAGCGGGCGGCGTTGACGCCGTAGACGCCCATGTCGCCCAGGGCCCCGCCGCCCGACATCTTGCCGTCCAGCCGCCAGACGTCCGACGGGTCGGAGAGGTCGGCCTGCCGGCCCATGGTGGTGTTGATCTGCCGGACCTTGCCCATCGACCGCGTCCGCAGGCGGCGCATGACGTCCAGGTTCTGGGCCTCGTAGTGGCAGCGATAGGCGATCATCAGGTGGCGGTCGGCGGCCTTGGCGGCGGCGATCATCGCCTCGGCGTCGGCGAGGGTGGTGGCCATCGGCTTCTCGCACAGCACGTGCTTGCCGGCCTTGAAGGCCTTGATCGTGTGCTCGGCGTGCATCGAATTGGGCAGCACGATGTAGACGACCTGGATGCGCGGGTCCTTCGCGATGCGGTCGTAGTCGTCGTAACCGTAGACCGCGTCTGCGGGCAGGCCGTTCTCGGCGGCCACTCGTTTGGCCTTCTCCGGATGGCCGCTGACCACGGCGGCCAGCCTGGCCCCCTTGGCGATCTTCAGGGCCGGGATCAGCTGGTTCAGGCTCAGCTTGCCCAGGCCCACGATGGCGAAACCGATCTTGTCGGAGGTGGGCATGGCGGGCTCCTGGGCTTGGGCCTTTGCGGCGGCCGGGGCGAGGGCGGCGGCGACGCCGGCGGCGGCGATCAGATCGCGTCGGGAAGGGCGGCTGGGCATGGAGGGCTCCTTCGGCTGGCCGGTCAGGGTTTCGGATCGTCGGCGGTGAACGGCGAGCAGCAGGGCTTGCCGATGGCGTGGAACTCCATGATCTCGGCCCGCGTGCCGTCGGGGTCGAACAGGTTCAGCTGCCACTTGGCGTCGCGGCCGATCTTGGGCGTCTCCTTCTGGCCCTCCAGGCGGTCGCCGTTCCACAGTAGGGTGTAGGCCAGCCGCGTGTCGGGCACGCCCAGCGAGAAGTGGTCCAGCACCCCGGCCGTGGCCTGGCTCATGCCGGGCGGCGGACCCCGGCCGTCTGGCGGGGCGACCAGCATGTATTCCAGCCAGTCCGAACCGTCGGGAACCTGCAGCGACACCCAGCTGGGCTTGTCGTCGCTCATGCCGCCGAACCAGTAGGGCCGGAAGCCCAGGACGCCCCGATAGAAGGCGTCGGCCTTGGCCCGGTCGTGGACGATGAAGCCCACGTGGATGATCCGGCTGGACAGCGGATTGACCGCGATCGCGGGCGGCTTGGCCGGCGGCTGGACGAACTGGACCTTCACGCCCTCGGGATCGGTCACGTCGAACCAGCGCTCGCCGTCTGCGCCGGTCTCGACCTTGGCCGGCACGGTCACGCCCTTGGCCTCAAGGTACAGGCGCAGGCCTTCCGCATCGGGGGTGTTGAAGGCGGCGTGGTCCAGCCGGTCGATCCGGGACGGACCCGGCGGCAGGGGCAGCACCTCGACGAACTGGGTCGGGCTGAAATAGTAGCGCGCGCCGGCCGGGTTCTCGGGATCGGGCCCCTTCACCGCGCCCAGGCCCTTGACGTAGAAGGCCTCGCTCCTGGCCGGGTCGGCCGCGTGGACCGCCAGGTGCGAGACCGAGACGATGGGCGGTCGGGCCGCCTCGGCCCGGGCCGCGCAGGGCGTTCCGCCGGACAGCAGGATCAGGGCGCAAGCCAGGGCTCGCATCATCGTCTCACTCCCGCGCGACCCTCCGCTCTCGGGACGGGCGAGGGTGTCGGGCCGCAGGATAGCGCGACGTGGTAGCGTTACCAGGGAAAACAGACGCCGACCAAGGTCGGGCTTGCCAAGAAAAGGTCTGGCCAGGCCCTGAACGCAAACAGCGCCCGTGCCGAGGGGGGAGGGCACGGGCGCTGCGCTTACAGGACGCTGGGGCCGGCCGGGGGGAGGAGCCGGGTTGTCCGCGTCGAAAGAGAGATTGGGATCCGAACCCGACTTCGCAACGGCGCGACCAAGGTCATTTCGCGGCCGGTTCGTTGCGGACGGGTGATGTTGTGTCGGTCTGGGCCGCCGCCGCTCAGGCGTTTTCCAGGAACTCCGGCGGCACGGCCGCGGCCAGCCAGACCCCGTTCCCCGTCCGGAAGAACGCGTGGCCGGCGCGCGCCATCTCGCCGCTCAGCACCCGCAGGATGACGGCGTCGCCCCGCCGGCCGCCCACCTGGCGCGCGGTGTCGATGTCCGGCGACAGGTGGACGTGATGCCGCGCCATCGGTCGCAAGCCCTCCTGGCGGATGGCGGGCAGGAAGCGCTCGACCGTGCCGTGGAACAGCACCTCGGGCGGGGGCGCGGCGACCCAATCGCCCTGCACCTCGACGGAATGGCCTTGCCGGGCCCGCAGGCGCGCGCCGTCCGGGGAGAGTTCGAAGCGCTTCTTCTCGCTGGTGTCCACGACGTGCCGAAGGGCTTCCGGGGAGGCGGGCCGGCCGGCCTTCTCCAGCGCCTTCAGCACGGCTTCGACCGACGTCCAGCCTTCGCCGTCCAGGACCAGGTCGCCCTCGTCGGGGCGATGCCGCAGCCAGAACGACAGGAGCTTGGAAATCCCCACGGCGGTGGTCTTGTCGATACTCATGTCGCGGATATGCCGGGATCGCTCGAAGCTTGGCAATGGAGTCCAGGGCCTCTGGAGATGGAGGAGCGCGCCTAGAGGTTCGGCGCCGTCTTGAAGCGGTCTGGAACATAGCTCCTGACCAGCGAGGCCTTGTCGAACATGTCCGTAGCCGGCAGTTCGGAGAGGACGCTGACCGCCTCCGACGACAGACCGAGCCGGCCCTCGGGGCTGTTCTGGGCGTAGGTCGAGCGCACGATCACGCCGGCCTGCGTGACGTCGTAGGTGCGGATGTCGTCCTTATCGACCAGGCGGACATGGTCGGCCGTCCCGAACGGCGTCTTGACCTGCCCCTGCCAGGCGATCGCCAGGAAGGCTTTGTTGGTGTTGATGCCGCAGGCGGCGCGGGCCACGAAGGGGCCTTCGACCGTCTTGCCCGTGGTCAACGACAGCGCCGCTCCGGTTTGCGCCTTGCAGTCGGCGATCACGCGATCTCGCGGCGTCTCCACCCGATGCTTGTCGCCCGAGTGGAATTCCGCCCCCCATTCCAGGACCGGGGTTCCGCTGCGTGACTCCTCGTTCCAATTGTAGACGGCGTAGGTCGCCTGGGTGGTCTTGGTGCGATCGACGACCTCCTTGACCTTGCCGGTCAATTCGACCGGCGGCGGGGTCTGGTCGCAGGCGGCCAGCGCGGCGCCGGCCAGGACGGCGACCACCGGAACGGTCCGGAACAAGAACTTCATCGGTAACGACCCCTCGATACGCTTCGCGCGGCAAGCTTAGCCGTGGGCCGGGGGCGGCGGAAGGGTGCGCCGCCCTAACCCCCGAACCGGGCCCGGTAGGCCTGGGGCGTCGTCGCCAGCGACTTCCTGAAGTGATGTCGCAGGGCCGGGGCGCCGAAGCCGACGGCCTGGGCGATCTGCTCGACGCCGAAGGGGGTGGTCTCCAGCAGGTCGCGGGCCCGGGCCAGGCGTTCGGCCAGCAGCCAGCGGGCGGGCGTCGTGCCGGTGGCGGCCTCGAAGCGGCGCAGGAAGGTGCGGGGGCTCATGCCCGCCGCGTCGGCCAGGGCCTTGACCGTGTGCTCGCGGGCCAGGTCGGCGCGCATGCGGTCCAGGATCGGCGACAGGCGCGAGGCCTCGTGGGCGGCGGGCACCGGCCGCTGGATGAACTGGGCCTGGCCGCCGTCGCGATGGGGCGGGATCACCAGCCGCCGGGCCACGCTGTTGGCCGCTTCCGGCCCGAAGTCGCGGCGCACCAGGTGCAGGCCCAGGTCCAGGCCGGCGGCGCTGCCGGCCGAGGTCATGACGTCGCCCTCGTCGACATAGAGCACGTCGGGCAGCACATCGATGTCGGGATAGAGGTCGCGCAGCTTGTCGACATAGCGCCAGTGGGTGGTGGCCCGCCGACCCGCCAGCAGGCCGGCCGCCGCCAGCACGAACACCCCCGAGCAGATCGACATCACCCGCGCCCCGTTGCGATGGGCGACCCGCAGCGCGTCGATCAGCGGCCGGGGCACGGGCGTGTCGGCGCCGCGCCAGCCGGGGGCGATGATCGTGCCGGCCTGCTCGACCAGCTCCAGCCCGCCGTCGGCCACCACCTGCACCCCGCCCAGGCCGCGCAGCGGTCCCGGCTCGATCGCCGCCGTGGCGAAGGCGTACCAGTCCGGACCCATCTCGGGCCGGGGCAGGCCGAACAGCTCGACCGCCACCCCGAACTCGAAGGTGCACAGGCCGTCATAGGCCAGGGCGACGACGCGGCGGTTGGCGGGCCCGGCGGGGGCGGTGACGTTTGGCATGATCTTTACGGTCGATGTCTATCCTGCCAGCTAACGCCGGAGAGCCGGCTGGGGCAAGTCTTCCTCGCCAACCCAGGAGGTCGTCATGAGCTTTGTTTCCGCCATCCCCGCCGCCGCGTCCCCGGTCGCCGCCGCCCACTTCGCCGCCCGCCTCGCCCTGGAGACCGACTGTTCCGACGTCGCCGCCGCCATGAAGGCCGGCGAACAGGACTTCGTCCTGCTGCACGTGGTGGGCTCGCCGGAGGCCTATGCCCGCCGCCACGTGCCGGGCGCGATCCACCTGCGCCACGCCGAGATCGACGCCCCGCGCATGGCGGCCTGGCCGGCCGACACCCTGTTCGTGGTCTATTGCGCCGGCCCGCACTGCAACGGCGCCGACCGCGCCGCGCTGAAGCTGGCGACCCTGGGCCGCCCCGTGAAGCTGATGATCGGCGGCGTCACCGGCTGGGAGGACGAGGGCCTGGCCTTCGCGACCGGCGCGGAGCCGGGAAAGCTGGCGGCGTAGTGACGGGGACACGCCCTCGCGGCGTGTCCCCAACGCCTGGCTCCGTGAATGCTGATGGGGACACGCCCAAGGGCATGTCCCCGACCGGACGTGTCCCCGGCCGGGCTAGCCCCGCTCGCCCAGGGCCTTCAGCATGCCCAGCCGGGCCAGTTCGTCGGCGCGTTCGTTGTGGACGTGGCCGGCGTGGCCCTTGACCCAGCGCCAGTCGACCTCATGGCGGGCCCGGGCGGCGTCCAGGCGCTGCCACAGGTCGACGTTCTTGACCGGGCTCTTGTCGGCGGTCTTCCAGCCCTTGGCCTTCCAGCCGTGGATCCACTGGGTGACGCCCTTCATCACGTACTGGCTGTCGGTGTGCAGCTCGGCCTTGGTCGGCTTGTTCAGCGCTTCCAGGGCCTGGATGGCGGCCATCAGCTCCATGCGGTTGTTGGTGGTCGCCAGCTCGCCGCCGCAGATTTCCTTCTTCTTGTCGCCGTACATCAAGAGCGCGCCCCAGCCGCCGGGGCCGGGATTCCCGCGGCAGGCGCCGTCGGTATAGATCACCAGCTTGGGGGTCACGCGCCGGCCCCGAACAGGGAAAGGCCCTCGCGGTGCACGGCCAGCTTGCGCTCGTATTCCAGCGGGTCCTTCGGCTTGACCAGGGCCCCGGCCGGGGTCGCGCCCCAGTCGGCCAGGCGGGTCAGGAAGAAGCGCATGGCCGCGCCGCGCGCCAGGATCGGGATGGCGTCGCGCTCGGCCGGGCTCAGCGGCCGGCGGCGCTCGTAGCCGGCGATCAGGGCCCGGGCGGCGGTGATGTTGAAGCTGCCGTCGGACTCGAAGCACCAGGCGTTCAGGGTCACGGCGATGTCGTAGGCGAAGGCGTCGTCGCAGGCGAAGTAGAAGTCGATGGCCGCCGCGAACTTGCCGTCCGGCTTGAAGAAGACGTTGTCCGGGAAATAGTCGGCGTGGATCACGCCCGACGGCAGGCCGCGCGGCCACGACAGGGCCAGCTCGGCCAGGTCCTTGTCGATGGTCGCGGCCAGGCCGGGCTTGAGGCCCTCGGCGGCCTGGCGGTGCTTGGAGAACAGCGGGGCCCAGTGCGGCTGGCCCAGGTCGTTGGCGCGGCGGGCCGGATAGCCCTCGCCGGCCAGGTGCAGCCAGGCCAGGCCTTCGCCGGCCTCGCGGCAGTGGGCGACGGTCGGACGGCGGGCCGACAGACCGGGCAGGAACTCGACCAGGGCGGCGGGCTTGCCGCGGACGGTCTTCAGCGTGGCGCCCGAATGGTCGGCGATCGGCTTGGCGCTGGGATAGCCGCGGTCGGCCAGCCAGGTCAGCAGGTCCAGGAAATAGGGCAGGTCCTCCGGCTTGGCGCGCCGCTCGTAGACCGTGAGGATGAACCGGCCGGTCTCGGTCTCCAGCAGGAAGTTGGAGTTCTCCACCCCCTCGGCGATGCCCTTGAACGCCACGGCCTGACCCAGGTCGTAGTCGGCCAGGAAGGCGGCGAGTTCGTCGTCGGTGATGTCGGTGTAGACGGCCATGGCGCGGGGATGCGGGAGCGGGCGCTGGCGGTCAAGAGCGCGAAGGCCTGCTTTTCATCGGTCGTCCCCGAGAAAAGCTGAAGTCCGTCCGGGGCGCTCGAGGACTTCGAGCGCCCCGGCGGATCTTACATCCGTTCCGGAGCGTCGATGCCCAGCAGGTTCAGGGCCAGTTCCAGCTGCTTCAGCGTCGTTTCGGCCAGGGCCAGGCGCGAGGCCCGGACGGCGGGGTCGTCGGCGCCGAGGATCGGGCAGGCGGCGTAGAACTTCGAGAAGGTCTGGGCCAGCTTGTAGGCGTGCTCGGCGATGAAGTTGGGGGCCTTCTTGTCGTAGGCCTCCGACAGGGCGCCTTCGAAGGCGTCCAGCAGCAGGGTCAGGTCGCGCTCGGCCTGCTCGCCGACGATCACCGCCCCCGAGGACAGGCCCTGCTCGGCCGCCTTGCGCAGGATGCTCTTGATGCGCACCGACTGGTACAGCAGGTACGGGCCGGTCTTGCCCTCGAAGCTGGTGAAGCGGTCCAGGTCGAAGACGTAGGACGTGCCGCGGAAGTTCTGCAGGTCGGCGAACTTCAGGGCCGCCACGCCCACCTTGTGGGCGATGTCCTCGAAGGCCTCGTCCGACAGCTCCGCGCCCAGGCCGGCTTCGCGCAGGCGCTCGCGGGCCTTCTCGCGGGCCATCTCGATCAGGTCGTGCAGCTTGAGCACCCCGCCGGCGCGGGTCTTGAACGGCTTGCCGTCGCTGCCGTTCATGGTGCCGAAGCCGATGTGCTCCAGACCGCCCGGCTCGGCGTAGCCGGCCAGGTAGGCGGCGCGGAACACCTGCTCGAAGTGGTCGGCCTGGCGCTGGTCCACGGCGTAGAGGATCAGGTGCGGGTCGAAGCTCTTGCGGCGGTCCAGGATCGTGGCCAGGTCGGTCGTGCCGTACATGGCCGAGCCTTCCGACGAGACGACCAGCAGCGGGTCGGGGCTCTCGACCTCGACCACCGAACCGTCGGGCAGCTTCTTCTTCTTGGTCTCGCCTGGGCGGGCCACGCGGACGATCCGGGCGCCCTGGTCGTCGACCAGCAGGCCCTTGACCTCCAGCTGGCGGACCATCGGGGCGATCAGGTCCTGCACGTCGCTCTCGCCCTTCCACAGGTCGAAGTCGACGCCCAGGGCGTGGAATTCGCGCTCCAGGGCCACGCGGCTGATGTTGACGAAGTGACGCCACAGCAGGCGGTAGCCGAAGCGGCCGTTCTGCAGTTCGGCGGTGGCCTTGCGGGCCCGCTCCTTGAACTCCGGATCTTCCTTCTGGCGCGCCGAGGCGGCGGGGTAGATGCGGTCCAGGTCCTCCAGCGACACCCGCTGGGCGAACTCGGCCATCACCTTTTCCTCGTCGGCCTTGGAGAAGCCGCGCGGGGCCTCGACCAGGCGCTCGAGGAGGGCGCGGATGAAGGCGTCCTCCTCCATGATGGCGCTGATCAGCAGGCCCATCTGGAAGCCCCAGTCGCCGAAGTGGGCGTCGCCCACCACGTCGTCGCCGCGGAAGCGGTACAGGCGCTTGACCGACTCGCCGATGATCGAGGCGCGCAGGTGGCCCACGTGCATCGGCTTGGCCACGTTCGGGCCGGCGTAGTCGACCAGCACCCGGCGCGGATTGGCCAGGGGCTCGGCCCCGGCGCGCGGGTCGGCGGCGATCTCGTTGGCGCGGGCGGCCAGGGCGTCGTCGCTGACGCGCATGTTGATGAAGCCGACGCCGGCGATCTCGACGGAGGCCAGGCGCGGGTCGGTCTTCAGGATGTCGACGACCTGCACGGCGATCTCGCGCGGATTGCGCTTGGCGCTCTTGGCGGCCGCCAGGGCCCCGTTGCATTGGAAGTCGGCCAGGTCGGGCCGGTCGGACGCGGTGACGCGACCGAAGTCGGGGGACAGTCCGGCGGCCTGGAAGGCGGCCGCGGCCGCCTCGCTCAGGGACCGCTTCAAATCACTCATGGCTTGGGCGTGTTTCCGGTTTGGGTCTGGGCTTGCTGCGTCTGGCCGGCGTTGACGCGGAAGCGCTTGCCGTCACGGTTGAAGGCGGCCATTTCCGGGGTCACGTCGAAGCCGATCAGGACCTCGAAATTGCCGCCGCTGACCTTTTCGTCAGCCCGCGGGATGGTGATGGTGTTCAGGGTCTGGTTCACATAGACGCGATCCTGGCCCGGCGCGAACTTCACCGGCAGGTCGAAATATTCCTTGGCCAGGACGCTCTTGTTGCGCTCGGTCACCGCGACCCAATAGCGATAGGTCTTCTGGTCGCTGGTCGCCTGGGGACCGCGCCCCATCTCGAACAGCATCTGGACCTGCATCTTGATCGGGTCGTTGCTCTTGTAGGCGCAGCCCGAGGACAGGCCCTGGATCTCGCCGGTGTACATCGCCTGGGCGGCCGATTCCTTGCCGTCCTTGAACTCGACATAGCGGCTGGCGTCGTACAGCACCTTCACATACGGGCACGGGCCGGCGTTGCGCAGCTGGGCCAGCGGGGCCTTGGGCTGGTTCCACTCGTCGTCGCGCTTCTTCTTCTTGGCGGCCTGGTCGTCGTCGCCGCCTTGACCGCCGCCGGGACGCCCGCCCTGCTGGGCGTGAACGGTCGTCGCCGTCGCGGCGATCGAGAGGGCCATCAGGGCGCTGAGGGCGACGGAAAGGTTGCGGCGCATGAAACGTCCGGTTCGAGAAGGAAAGCTTGAGCGGGAAATCCCCGCCAGCGTCATGGAGCCTGATAAAGGCATATGCGTGACGTCGCAATGTACAGCAGGTTTCAACAGGATGCGGCGGACTTTTCGTCCAGGGGGCGGCCGGACGCTGGCGCGGGGGGCTCGGAACCCTTAGGTTCGGCGCCATGAACGCCCACTCGCCCATCTCCAGCCCCGGCCGCCGCGAACTCAACGTGGTGCTGGCCAGTCCGCGCGGCTTCTGCGCCGGCGTCGACCGGGCGATCCAGATCGTCGAGCGGACGATCCAGAAGTTCGGCGCGCCGGTTTATGTGCGCCACGAGATTGTCCACAACCGTCACGTCGTCGATCGGCTGAAGGCCCTGGGCGCGGTGTTCATCGAGGAACTGGACGAGGCGCCCGACGATCGTCCGGTGGTGTTCTCGGCCCACGGCGTGCCCAAGACCGTGCCGGCCGCGGCCAAGGCCCGCGAGATGGTCTATCTGGACGCCACCTGCCCGCTGGTCTCCAAGGTCCACGTCGAGGCGCAGAAGCATTTCGACGCCGGGCGCGAGATCGTGCTGATCGGCCACGCCGGCCACCCCGAGGTCGTCGGCACCATGGGCCAGCTGCCCGAGGGGACCGTCACCCTGATCGAGGACATCGACGACGCCCGCGCCTGGGTCCCCAAGGACCCGGCCAACGTCGCCTTCCTCACCCAGACCACCCTGTCGGTCGACGACACCGCCGAGATGGTCGACCTGCTCAAGCAGCGCTTCCCGGGCATCGCCGCGCCGCACAAGGAAGACATATGCTACGCCACCACCAACCGCCAGGAGGCGGTGAAGCTGCTGGCCGGCGCGTCGGAGCTGATCCTGGTGGTCGGCTCGCGGAACTCGTCCAACTCGGTGCGGCTGATGGAGGTCGGCAAGCGGGCCGGCGCCCGGGACGCCCGGCTGATCGACGACGCCCGCGGCATCGACTGGTCGTGGTTCGAGGGCGTGTCCCGCGTGGGCCTCACCGCCGGCGCCTCGGCCCCCGAGGACCTGGTCCAGGGCGTGATCGAGGCCCTGGCCACGCGCTACGACGTCACCGTCGAGGAACTGGTCGAGGCCCGCGAGACGGTGACCTTCAAACTGCCGCGCCTGCTGACGGCCTGAGGGCGTTTCCACCCGTTCTATTTTAGATCGTCATCCTCGGAACAAGTCCGAGGATGACGGTTGAAAGATCAGGGGCGCCGCGATCGACGTTGGCGACAAGCTATAGGCGACACCCCCGCGCCTTCCCCGTTGACTCCGCCCGCACCGTCGCCCAAACACGCCTCGACCCTCGCGGGAGACGTCGGGATTCTCGTCCCGAGGCCGAAGGCGCAACCGCCCCGGAAACGCTCAGGCAAAAGGACCGCGCGGGTTTAGGAACGCTGGAAAGAGGCAGTCGGAAACGGCTGCCCGCCGAAGGAGCAAGGTTCAGCTGGCTGGACCGGAATCTCTCAGGTCAAAGGGACAGCGGGGGCGAGACCACCTGGCGAGAGCCGGGCGGCGTCGCCGACCCCGATTGGAGCCCAAAGCGTGTCCGAGCAAGACCTCAAGAAGACCCCGCTGTACGACGCGCACGTCGCCGCCGGCGCCCGCATGGTGCCGTTCGCCGGCTACCACATGCCCGTGCAGTACAAGGACGGGGTGCTGAAGGAGCACCTGTGGACCCGCGAGCACGCGGGCCTGTTCGACGTCTCGCACATGGGCCAGGCCCGGCTGCGCGGCGCTGATCCCGCCAAGAGCTTCGAGAAGCTGGTCTCGGCCGACTACCAGGGCCTCAAGCCCGGCAAGCAGCGCTACGCCGTGCTGCTGAACGCCGAGGGCGGGGTGATCGACGACCTGATGACCGCCCGCCCCGACGACGACGGCCTGTTCATCGTCGTCAACGGCGCCTGCAAGGACAACGACTACGCGATCATCGCCGAAGCCCTGAAGGGCGAAGCGACCGTCCAGCGCCTGGAAGACCGCGCCCTGCTGGCCCTGCAGGGCCCCGAGGCCGCCGCCGTCCTGGCCGCCCATATCCCCGAGGCCGCCGGCATGGTGTTCATGGACAGCGCCGCCGTGACCGCCTTCGGGACCGACGTCCTGATCTCGCGCTCGGGCTACACCGGCGAGGACGGCTACGAGATCTCGGTCCCCGCGACCGAAGCCGCGCGCATCTGGAACACCCTGCTGGAGGACGAGCGCGTCAAGGCCATCGGCCTGGGCGCCCGCGACAGCCTGCGCCTGGAGGCCGGCCTGCCGCTGTACGGCCACGACATGGACGAGACCGTCTCGCCGATCGAGGCCGGCATGCCGTTCGCCGTCGGCAAGAGCCGCCGCGAGGCCGGCGACTATCTCGGCGCCGACCGCATCGCTAAGGAGTTGGCCGGCGACCTCAAGCGCGTGCGCGTCAATCTGAAGGTGCTGGAAGGCGCCCCGGCCCGCGAAGGCGCCGAGATCGCCGACGCCGACGGCAACGTCATCGGCAAGGTCACCAGCGGCGGCTTCGGCCCCAGCTACGGCGGCGCCATCGCCATCGGCTTCGTGCCCCCGCAATTCGCGGTTCTCGGCGACAAGCTGAAAGTCATCGTCCGGGGCAAGCCGGCGGCCGCCGAGGTCGTCGCCAGCCCGTTCGTCCCCACCCGCTACGTGCGCAAACTTTAAGTCAAAAGGGCCAAGACCATGAAGTTCACCAAGGACCACGAGTGGGTCGAAGTCGCCGGCGACATCGCCACCGTCGGCATCACCGCCTACGCCGCCGAGCAGCTGGGCGACGTGGTGTTCGTCGAGGTGCCGGAAGTCGGCAAGACCGTGAAGCAGGGCGACCAGCTGGCGGTGGTCGAGAGCGTCAAGGCCGCCTCGGACGTCTACGCCCCGGTGTCGGGCGAGGTGGTCGAGGCCAACGAGACGCTGAGCGACAGCCCCGAGACCGTCAACGCCCTGCCGGAAGCCGGCGGCTGGTTCGCCAAGGTCAAGCTCAGCAACGCCGCCGAGCTGGACGCCCTGATGGACCGCGACGCGTACGAAGCCTTCCTCGGCACGCTCTAATAACTCCGCGCATCCCCGCGAAAGCGGGGATCCATGCGGCCTCCTCAGCTTAGGTCCCCGCTTTCGCGGGGATGAGCGGAATCAAGATCATGCGCTACCTCCCCCTCACACCCGAAGATCGCGCCGACATGCTCGGCGTCATCGGCGCGGAGTCGATCGACGAGCTGTTCGTCGACGTTCCGGCCGTCGCCCGCCGCGCCCAGCCGGTGGACCTGCCGTTCCATGCCGGCGAGCTGGAGGTCGAGCGCGAGATGCTGGCCCTGTCGCGCCGCAACCGCGCGGCCTCGGAAGGCCCGTTCTTCGTGGGGGCGGGGGCCTATCGCCACCACGTGCCGGCCACGGTCGACCACATCATCCAGCGGTCGGAGTTCCTGACCAGCTACACGCCCTACCAGCCGGAAATCGCCCAAGGCACTCTTCAGGTACTCTTCGAGTTCCAGACCCAGGTCGCGGCCCTGACCGGCATGGAAGTGGCCAACGCCTCGCTCTATGACGGCTCCACCGCGGCCGCCGAGGCGGTGATGATGGCCACCCGCGTCACCCGCCGGAACAAGGCGGTGCTGTCGGGCGGCGTGCACCCGCAATATGTCGGCACGGTCGAGACCCTGGCCCACGCCGCCGGCGTCACCACCGACCGCCTGCCGGCCGCCATCGACGCCGAGGACGCGGTGATCGCCGCCATCGACGCCGACACCGCCTGCGTGGTCGTCCAGACCCCCAACGTCTTCGGCACCGCCACTGACGTGACCAAGATCGCCGCCGCCGCCCAGGCCGCCGGCGCCCTGCTGATCGTGGTCACCACCGAGGCCGTGTCGTACGGCCTGCTGAAGTCGCCCGGCGAGATGGGCGCCGACATCGTCGTGGCCGAGGGCCAGTCGATCGGCAACGGCCTGAACTTCGGCGGTCCCTATGTCGGCCTGTTCGCCTGCAAGGAAAAATACGTCCGCCAGGCCCCGGGCCGCCTCTGCGGCGAGACCGTCGACGCCGAGGGCCGTCGCGGCTTCGTCCTGACCCTGTCGACCCGCGAGCAGCACATCCGCCGCGACAAGGCCACGTCGAACATCTGCACCAACAGCGGCCTGTGCGCCCTGGCGTTCAGCATCCACATGAGCCTGCTGGGCGAGAAGGGCCTGCGCCGCCTGGCCCTGGTCAACCACCAGAAGGCCGTGAAGCTGCGCGACGCCCTGGCGGCCGTGCCGGGCGTGCAGGTGCTGACCCCGCGCTTCTTCAACGAGTTCGCGATCAAGGTTCCGGGCAACGCGGCCGAGCTGGTCGAGACCCTGGCCGCCAACGGCGTCATCGCCGGCGTGCCTTTCTCGCGCCTCGACCCGGCCGCCGGCCTGGACGACGTCCTGCTGGTCGCCGCCACCGAGACCACGCCCGACGGCGACATCGCCCTCTTCTCCAAGGCCCTGAGCAAGGTGCTGGCCCAATGAGCATGAATTCCGTCGGACGGCCGACCCGTCCTGAAACCGCTACCGACGCCAACGACTACGTCCACCCGACCCTGACCGGGGCCCGCGGCCTGCTGCAGGACGAGGCGCTGATCTTCGAACTGGACGCCTGGGACAAGACCGGCGTCGACCTGCCCGACGCCCCCGCGGCGGATGACCTGGGCGACCTGGTCCGCGCCTCGGCGATCGGCCTGCCGGGCCTGTCCGAGCCGGAAGCGGTGCGCCACTACGTGCGCCTGTCGCAGAAGAACCACGCCATCGACCTGGCGCTGTATCCGCTGGGCTCGTGCACGATGAAGCACAACCCGCGCCTGAACGAGAAGATGGCGCGCCTGCCGGGCTTCTCCGACATCCACCCGCTGCAGCCGCAGTCGACGGTGCAGGGCGCCATCGAGCTGATGGACCGCCTGGCGCATTGGCTGAAGACCCTGACCGGCATGCCGGCCGTCGCCCTGTCGCCCAAGGCCGGCGCCCACGGCGAGCTGTGCGGCCTGCTGGCGATCCGCGCCGCCCACGAGGCGGCAGGCAACGGCCACCGCAAGACGGTGCTGGCCCCGACCAGCGCCCACGGCACCAACCCGGCCACGGCGGCCTTCTGCGGCTACACCGTGGTCGAGATCGCCCAGACCGACGACGGGCGCGTGGACCTGGCCGACCTGGAGTCCAAGCTGGGCGACCACGTGGCCGCCATCATGGTCACCAACCCCAACACCTGCGGCCTGTTCGAGCGCGACGTGGTCGAGATCGCCCGCCTGACCCACGCGGCCGGGGCGTACTTCTACTGCGACGGCGCCAACTTCAACGCCATCGTCGGCCGGGTGCGCCCGGGCGACCTGGGCGTCGACGCCATGCACATCAACCTGCACAAGACCTTCTCCACCCCGCACGGCGGCGGCGGTCCGGGCGCGGGTCCGGTGGTGCTGTCGGCGGCCCTGGCCCCGTTCGCCCCCACCCCGTGGGTGGTCAGCCACGAGCACGGCTTCCACCTGGTGGAAGAGGCCAAGGGGCCCGCCGCCCAGGCCTTCGGGCGGATGAGCGCCTTCCACGGCCAGATGGGCATGTTCGTGCGCGCCTACGCCTACATGCTCAGCCACGGCGCCGACGGCCTGCGCCAGGTGGCCGAGGACGCGGTCCTGAACGCCAATTACATCAAGGCCCGCCTGTCGGACCTGATGAGCCCGGCCTTCCCGAACGGCCCGTGCATGCACGAGGCCCTGTTCGACGACGCCTGGCTGGAAGGCACCGGGGTGACCACGCTCGACTTCGCCAAGGCGATGATCGACGAGGGCTTCCACCCGATGACCATGTACTTCCCGCTGGTCGTCCACGGCGCGATGCTGATCGAGCCGACCGAGACCGAGAGCAAGCAGGAGCTGGACCGCTTCGTCACGGCGCTGCGCGCCCTGGCCGGGGCGGCCCTGAAAAACAAGGATGGGGCCGGCGAGGTCGAGCGCTTCAAGGGCGCCCCGTACCACGCGCCGCTCAAGCGCCTGGACGAGACCCTTGCCGCGCGTAAACCACGCTTGCGGTGGAAACCTGTGGCCGCCGCGCCACTGGCTGCGGAATAGCGGTCACAGTCGTACAAAGCGACAACGGGGCGCCTTTACGGAAGGGCGCCCCGTTCTCATATCGGGTTCTGTGAGCCGAGGAGGCCGGTCTGTCGCCGGGATCGAACGGACCACGGAACCCGTTTCGCCCCGTTATGAACCTCGCCCTCGCCATGCCGCCCGTGCGCTTCTCCGTCGCCGATGAACTCGCCCGCGAGCTTCTCGGGCGGATTTCGCGCGTCGTCCTGGTGGCGCTGGGCTTGATCCTGATCGTCGCGGGCTTCCTGATCGCGCCGCTGCCCGGCCCGCTGGGCGTGCCGCTGACCGTGGCCGGCCTGATGCTGGTGCTGCGCAACTCGTTCCGGGCCCGCAAGCAGTTCGTGCGCTTCCAGCACGCCCACCCCAAGCTGCTGTTCCCGCTGCGCCGCCTGCTGCGCCGCGAGCCGGAAGTGTTCCCGGTCGCCTGGCAGCAGGTCCTGCGCATGGAGCGCCTGGTCATCCCGCGCCGCTGGCGCGTGGCCAAGCGCTGGCGCCAATCCTTCAAGCGCTCCGCGCTCAAGAAGCGTCCGTGAGCTCGACCGCCGAAACGCTCGCCAGACTGCCTTCGAGGCTCTACCGCCGCCGTCGCCGTCTGGCCCTGGTCCTGCGTGAAACCGCGGGCCGCGTCGCCCGCTGGGCGGCGCTGGCCTTCGGCGTGCTCGTGCTGCTGGCCGGGGTGGTGCTGACGCCCCTGCCGGGCCACCTGGGCCTGCCGCTGCTGGTCGTCGGCCTGATGATCGTGCTGCGCAACTCGTTCCAGGCCAAGCGCCGCTTCCTGCGCTGGCAGCGCCGCCATCCCAAGCTGATCTTCCCGATCCGCCGGCTGATGCGCCGGGAGCCCGAGATCATGCTGGTGGCCTGGCAGCAACTGCTGCGCTCCGAGAAGCTGTTCCTGCGCAAGGCGTCCTGGCGGGTGCTGAAGCGCGGCCGCAAGTACCTGCGCCGGCGCTGGCTGAAGAAGCAGCCGGTCTGACGCCCTAGGCCCTAGCCGCCGAACAGCCCGACGACCGCGTGCCGCAGCGGATTGGCCGGATCGCTCAGCAGCTTCACCGCCATGGCGCACGACATCACCACCAGCAGCGGCCGGATCAGCCGGGCGCCGAACCGCATGGCCAGGCGCGAGCCGACCTGCGCGCCCAGGAACGCCCCGGCGGCCATGACCAGCCCGATCGGCCAGATCACCGCGCCCTTCAGGATGAACAGCGACAGGCTGCCCAGGTTCGAGGCGGCGTTGGCCAGCTTGGTGTGGGCGGTGGCCTTCAGCGCGCCGTAGCCCAGCAGGGTGACGATGGCCACCATGTAGAAGGCCCCGGCCCCGGGGCCGAAGATCCCGTCGTAGAAGCCGATCAGCGGGGCCACGCAGAAGGCGAAGACCGGCACGGTCAGGCGCGGATGGACGTCCTCGCCCTTCAGCCCCTTCGAGAACCCGAAATAGAGGGCGATGACGATCAGCAGGACCGGCACCAGGGCCGCCAGCACGCGCGGCGACAGCAGGCTGGCGCAGAGGGCGCCGCAGAGGCCGGCGACGGCGGCGCCGCCGGCCACGGGCAGGGCGGTCTTCCAGTCGATCAGGCCGCGCCGGGCGAAGGCGCTGGTGGAGGAGATGGCGCTGACCGCGCCCTGCAGCTTGTTGGTGCCCAGGGCCGCGACGGGGTTCATGCCGGTCAGCAGCAGGGCCGGGACGGTCAGCAGGCCGCCGCCGCCGGCGATGGCGTCGAACGCCCCGGCGACCATGGCCACGGCGAACATCGTGGCCAGCAGGGCGAAATCGACGTGCATGAACTCAAGCCCTCACGTGGCCCGCCCTTACAGACGGGTCGGGACCACGCGAAAGGCGAGCGGTAGTCGTTGGATTACTTCTGGCGCGCCTTGCGGGCGGCGTACTTGGCGTCGCGGCGGGCCTTCTGCTCGGCGGCGGTCAGGGCCTTGCGCTCCTTGCGCTCCTTGCGCTTCTCGGCGAGGACCTCTTCTTCCTTGGCCAGGGCTTCCAGGCGGGCGGCTTCCTTGGCCGCCGCGCGCTCGGCGCGGACGCGTTCCAGTTCGGCTTCGCGCTCGGCGTGGCGCTGCTCGAAGTTGGGATCCTGAACGGTGGGCTTCACCTTCATCTTGGCCAGCATGGCCTTCTTGGCTTCGGCGGCGGCGGTGATGCGATCGGCGAAGCCGGTGTTCTTCAGGTGCGACATGAATCTTCTGGTTGGTGGAAAGTGCGCCCCTAAGACCCCAAAACGCCGCGAAAAGCAATTGATCATCCCCGACGCAAAAGGACACAGGTCCCGTCGCGCCGGGGATTTGGCCGGCTACTTCTCGATCCGGTAGACCGCGTAGCTGTGCGGCGCGACCCGGGCGGCGAACTCGGTGCGGACCGGCACGCCCTGGCGGCGCCAGGCGTCGGCCTTGCCGTCGGCGGGCCTGGCCTCGACCACTTGGCCGGTCGACAGGTTGCGCAGCTTCACCCCCGCTCCCAGCAGCGACAGGTTCACGTCCGTGTCGTCGTCGCGGAACGACTGCACCACGAAGGTCCCGTTGTCGTAGGCGAACAGGCTGACCCGGTCGGGCGCGTCCAGCCGCACGGGGAAGTCGCGCTGCAGGTAGCGCTTGATCTCGGTCGTGACGCCCTGGGGCAGGTTGTAGAGGTCGCCAGGGTTCTCCGGCATGGTGATCACGTAGAGGACCCCGCCGCCGTAGCGGTTCATCAGCAGGATCGGGAACCCCTTGGCGTTGGCCACGCCCCGGATGATCCCCCAGCTGTCGTTGGTGTAGAAGGCCAGTTCCGGGAACAGCACCGGCGGGGTCTCGCGCTTCGGGTCGTTCAGGCTCTCGCCGTTGCCCGCGCCGTAGCCGTTCAGGAAGTCGTGCAGGGCCACCTTGCGGCCGGTGTCGCGCACCTCGAGGATGTCCTCGATCCCCTTGCCCTGCAGCGCCGAGAGCAGGCCCGAGGTGATGAACACCGTCTTGCCGGCCAGGAGGTTGCCCTTGATCTCCTCGACGATCTTCGGGTCCTTCGCGGCCGCCTGGGTCAGCAGCGCCACGTCCGCGCCCTTGGGGAAGTTGGGCGACAGCTCGATCGGAATGCCCACATTGCCCAGGTAGTTGTGCAGGAAGTCCTCGCCCGACGACTGGTAGGGCTTGTAGGCGGCGATGCCGATCGGCTTGCCCAGCCATCCCAGGTCCTTGTCGATCTTCTCCAGCGACCAGCCGGCCGCGCGGCCCCAGCCGGGACCCGGGTCGCCGGCCCGGCCCGACGGCTTGTAGCTGGCGACCATGGCCTTCCAATCGAAGCTGGTGGCCTTGTCGCTCCACGGGCGGGCGCCGGGCTCGACCGCCTTGGGCTCGTTCATCGGACGCCAGTTGAACAGGGTGATCTCCGGCGCCTTGGCCAGCAGGGTGTCCCACAGCTGCTCGGCGTAGCGGTCGATATAGAGGGTCGAGAACGTGTCGACCCAGCCGCCGCCGTTGCCCGGCCCGCCGTTCGAGCCGACGGGCCGGATGTTGTCGTAGTAGCGGATGATCGAATAGCTCTCGTACTGCTGCAGCAGCTGGTCGGTGATCACCGGATCGCGGGTCTCGGTGCCGGTGTAGATGCCGTCGAACATCTGCGACTGCTTCTCCAGGTCGTAGCCCGTGCCCTGGAAGTGCTCGTACCAGTTGGGGTACTTGATGATCACCCGCACCTTGGGATTGACCGCCTTGGCGGGGCCCAGGACCAGGTCCTGGCTGACCGCGCGCATGGTCTCCAGGCGGTACTGGCTCCACGAGCGGTCGCCCTTGGCGGCGATGTCGGCGGGGCTCTTGGACGTGTAGAAGAAGAAGTCGTCGAGGATCACCTCGTCGAAGTGCTTGGCCGCCAGGCGCACGGCCTTCTCGCACTCGGCCCGGTGGGCGGGGTTCTCATAGTCGAAGGTGCCGAACTGGCCGCCCTCGCCGCCGGTCGCCAGGGTGATCCCGCCGGCCACCTGCACGCCGCGCGCCTCGAACCAGCCCTTGACCCGCTCGATCTGCTCGTCGGTGGCGAAGTTGCTGCTGCGGTAGACCTCCAGATAGACCTTGTCGAAGCGCAGCTGGCGGCTGGCGCGTTCGAACTGGGCGTCGAACACCGCCTTGTCCGACAGGGCTTTGGCGTCGTTGACGGCGATGTAGATCGCCGCGCGGAAGTTCTTGTAGGCGGCCGCCGGCTGGGGCCTGGCCGGGGCGGCCCAGGCGGCGGGCGCGAGCAAGGCGCACAGCGCCGCGGCGCCGAGCAGACTGCGGGTGACGCGGATCATGGCTGGTTTCTTCCCTCGATAGGCCCGCCGGCGCGTCGAGGCGCTCGGACTTGGTTGCGGTACCATAGGGTTGGTATGACAAATCAGGCGAGGGGAATCTTGGCCGGACGCGAAAGCGCGCTTCCCTCCCCCTTGTGGGGAGGGCGGCCCTGGCGCAGCCAGGGTCGGGTGGGGTTTGATGAGTCAGCAGGCCCCACCCACCAGCTTCTCTGGTCCCCCTCCCCATAAAGGGGAGGGAAGAAGGTGGAGGTCACCCAACGGAACCCGCGTTCGCCGATCACGTAAGGGCGCGATGATTCCGACACTCGGCTCGAAAAACCCTAAAATCCCTTATAAAACCGCGACTTGAGAGTATACCGCCCAACCTTGACGCACCGCAGCGCGCCCTATAGGTTCCGCCGCGATCAAGCCGGCCGGAAATCCGCCTCTATTGGGGCGGCCGCGGGCGTTTTCGGACCTGACCGCACCCATGCCCAAGGCCGACGAACCGAACGACAAGGCTCCGCAGAGCCTCGACGCTCGGATCGCCGCCTTCGAGGCGCGGAAAGCGGCGGAGCAACCGGGGCGCGCCGAGCACGAGAAATCGTCCCAGGACGGCTATCGTCTCCTGGCGGATCTGATCGGGGGCGTTCTGGTGGGGCTCGGCTTCGGCTGGCTGCTCGACCGTTACGCCGGCACGGGGCCCTGGGGCATGGTCGGCGGTCTGCTGATCGGCATGGGGATCTCGATCTACACCATCGTCCGCAAGGCGATGAAACTGAGCGCGCAGGCGTCGACCAAGGCCCCGGGGGCCACGGACGACGAGAACACGGGAGGCGGGTCCACCGCCCCCAAGCAGAAGAGAGACTAGGGCCTTGGCCACGCCGATCGACCCGATGCACCAGTTCATGATCCAAAAGATCGTGGAGCTGCCGTCCTTCACTGTCCCGGGCCTGGGCGTGATCGACATGTCGATCACCAATTCCGTCGCCGCCATGCTGCTGTCGGCGTTCCTGATCGTCACCTTCTACAGCTTCGCCGGCAAGGGCGCGGTGGTTCCCGGCCGCCTGCAGACCGTGGGCGAGATGCTCTATGGAATCGTCGATGGCCTGACGAGCTCGATCATCGGCCACGACGGCAAGAAGTACCTGCCCTTCGTCTTCGCCCTGTTCTCGTTCGTGCTGTTCGCCAACCTGCAAGGCATGCTGTTCGGCTGGACCGGCAACTTCCTGGGCTTCACCTCGACCTCGCAGCTGGCCGTGACCCTGACCCTGGGCCTGATGGTCATCCTGACGGTCATCGGCGTCGGCTTCGCCAAGAACGGCCTCAAGTTCTTCAAGCTGTTCGCCCCGTCGGGCGTGCCGCCGGTGCTCTACGTCATCCTGGTGCCGATCGAGATCATCTCGTTCCTGATCCGCCCGATCACCCTGGCCCTCCGTCTGTTCGGCAACATGCTGGGCGGCCACGTGGTGCTGAAGATCTTCGCGACCTTCGTGGCCATCCTGCTGGCCATGACCCCGATCTACTGGCCGATCGGCATCCTGTCGCTGACCTCCGTCGTCGCCCTGACGGCCCTAGAGTTCATGGTGGCCTTCCTCCAGGCCTTCGTGTTCGCGGTGCTCACCTGCGTCTATCTGAACGACGTCGTGCACCTCGACAGCCACTGATCACCCTTTAGTCTATCAACCAACACAGTCTTCCCTAAGGAGTCTCAACAATGGACGCTTCCGCCGCTAAGTTCATCGGCGCCGGCCTGGCCATGCTCGGCATGATCGGCGCGGGCATCGGCCTCGGCATCATGTTCGGCAACTACTTCCAAGGCGCCCTGCGCAACCCGACCGCGGCCGCTCAAGAGCGCCCGATGCTGTTCCTGGGCATGGCTCTGACCGAAGCCCTGGGCATCTTCGCCCTGGTCATCGCCTTCCTGATCCTGTTCTCGAAGTGATAACCCTGGGGCGCGGCCGGTCCGGCGGACCGACGCGCCCCAGAACCGTTCTTCGAGCCTTCCCCGCGTTGGGGCGGGCTCCAAACTAAGAGGCTTCTTCGCCCATGGCGACGGAACATCACGGCACGGTCGAGTCGACCGAGGCCCCCCACGGGCAGGAAAGCGGCGGGCTTCCCCAGCTGCAGTTCCAGCACTGGGGCGGCCAGATCGTCTGGCTCGTGCTCATCTTCGCCGTTCTCTACGCGGTGCTGTCCAAGGCGCTCCTGCCTCGGGTCAGCGGCGCGATCGAGACCCGCGGGGCCAAGATCGCCGGCGACATCGCCGACGCCCGTCGTCTGAAGGACGAAGCCGAGGTGCAGGCCCGCGCGGCCGCCGCCGAGGTGGCCGAGGCTCGCGCCAAGGCCCAGAAGACCGCGGCGGACGCCAAGGCCAAGGCTTCGGCCGAGGCCGCCGAGCGTCAGGCGAAGGAAGAGGCCGTGCTGGCCGAGAAGCTGGCCGCCGCCGAAGGCCGCATCCAGGCCGCCCGCGACGAGGCCATGGGCCACGTCCGCACGGTGGCCTCGGAAACGGCCGGCGCCATTGTCGAGAAGCTGACGGGCAAGGCGGCTTCGGCCGCCGAGCTCAAGGCCTCGCTGGCCTAAGGAGACGACGATGGAACACGAAGCCCTCTTCGATCTCGCCAACCCCGAGCTGTGGGTCCTGATCGGCCTGGCCCTGTTCATCGGCCTGCTGGTCGTGCTCAAGGTCCTGCCCGGCGCCCTGTTCAAGGCGCTGGACGCCCACGCCGAGAAGATCCAGGCTGAACTCGACGAGGCTCACCAGCTGCGGGAAGAGGCCCAGGCCCTGCTCGCCGAGGTGAAGGCTCAACGGGACGAAGCCGAACGCCAGGCCGCCGGCATGCTGGAAGCCGCCAAGGCCGACGCCGCGCTGATCGCGTCGGAAGCCAAGGCCAAGCTGGAAGAGCAGATCGCCCGCCGCGCCGAAATGGCCGAGCGCAAGATCGCCCAGGCCGAGGCCCAGGCCGCCGCCGACGTCAAGTCGGCCGCTGTCGACCTCGCCGCCCAGGCCGCCGAGCAGATCCTGGTCGCCCGCCTCGCGGCCGGCGCCTCGGACGGTCTCGTCGACGCGGCGATCAGCCAAGTCGGTTCGAAGCTGCAATAGCGGTTTCGGATACGGCGAAAAGACGAAAGGCGCGCTCCGCGAGGGGCGCGTTTTTCTTTTGAAGCCTACTGCGCCGCGACCAACTGCTCGGCGGTCGACAGGTCCACGCTGACCAGCTGGCTGACGCCGCGCTCGGCCATGGTCACGCCGAACAGGCGGTCCATCCGGCTCATGGTCACCGGATTGTGGGTGATGGCGATGAACCGCGTGCGGGTGCGCCGGCGCATCTCGTCCAGCATGTTGCAGTAGCGGTCGACGTTGGCGTCATCCAGCGGCGCGTCGACTTCGTCGAGCACGCAGATCGGGGCCGGATTGGCCAGGAAGACGCCGAAGATCAGGGCGCTGGCGGTCAGGGCCTGCTCGCCGCCGCTCATCAGGCTCATGCTGGCCATGCGCTTGCCGGGCGGGCAGGCGAAGATCTCCAGGCCGGCCTCGAGAGGGTCGTCGCTCTCGATCAGGCGCAGCTCGGCCTGGCCGCCGCCGAACAGGGCCTGGAAGAGGGTCTGGAAGTGGGCGTTGATCACCTCGAAGGCGGCCAGCAGGCGCTCGCGGCCCTCGGCGTTCAGCTCCTCGATGCCGGCCCGCAGCTTGCCCACCGCGCCCGACAGGTCGGCCCGCTCGGTGCGCATGGTCTCCAGGCGCGCGGCGTATTCGTTGGCCTCTTCCTCGGCGCGCAGGTTCACCGGGCCGATGGCGTCGCGCTCGCGTTCGAGCGCGAAGAGGTGGGCTTCCACGCCCGCGGCGTCCTTCGGAACGGCCACGGCCTCGCCGGCCACGTGGCGGCCCAGCTCCTCGGGCTCCATGCGGGCCTGCTCGCGGATGGCCGTGGCCACCTCGGCGAAACGGTCGCGGGCGGCGTCCAGGGTGGCCACCAGGCCGGCGCGCTTCTCGCGGGCCTCCGAGGCGGCCTGCTCGGCGGCGCGGGCGGCGCGGTCGGCGTTGAGGCGGGCGGTCTCGGCGGCCTCTAGGGCGTCCGAGGCCTTGGCCCGGCGGTCCTCGGCGGCGGCGAACTGCTCGACGATCACGACCAGCTTCTCGGCCAGGACGGTCGGCGCCTCGCGGGCGGCCTCCAGGGCGGCGGCGGCCTTGATCCGGTCGGCGTCCAGGCTGGTCTCGCGCTTGGCCGAGGCCTCGCGGCGCTTGGTCCAGTCGGCGTGGTCGCGCTCCAGGCTCTCCAGGCGGCGCTGGCGGCCGGCGGTTTCGCGGGTCTCCTGGTCCAGGGCCGAACGGGCGGCGGCGGCGGCCTCGCGGGCGGCCGTGGCGGCCTGGCGGGCGGCGGTCAGCCGGGGCGCCAGGTCCTCGGCGCTCTCGGTCCCGGCGCTCTCGGCGCGGACGGCGTCCAGGGCCGTCTGCGCCTCGGCGCGCTCGGCCTCGAAGCGGGCGATGGTGTCGTCCAGCGACTGGGCGCGGGCCTCGCGCTGGGCGGCCTCGCGCTCGTAGCGCGCGACCTGCTCGCGGGCCCCGGTCAGCAGGCGCTCGGCTTCGGGCGGACCCCGGCGCTTGTCCCGAAGGGTTTCTTCGGCGACGCGCAGGGCGTCGGCGGCAGTCTTCAGGGCGGCGGTCGCGGCCTCGGCGCGCGGGGCGACCTGGTCGATCTCGGCCTCGACTTCGGCGAGGCGCGTGCGCTGCTCAAGCCGCACGGCGGCGGGCTTGGGGGCGTCGGCCCGGGCCACGAAGCCGTCCCAGCGCCACAGGTCGCCTTCCTTCGAGACCAGCCGCGCGCCCACCGGCAGGCCCTTGGCCAGGCGGTCGCCGTCGGCCCGCTCGACCACGGCCACGTGCGACAGGCGGGCGGCCAGTTCCGGCGGGGCCTTGATCAGCGGGGCCAGCGGCGTCGCGCCGTCGGGCCAGGCGACGGTCTTGGCGTCGGCGCCGGCCCAGAACGAGGCGGCGCGGGGGTCCAGGGCAGCTTCCAGGTCGTCGCCCAGGGCGGCGGCCAGGGCCGCGCCGTAGCCCTTCTCGGGCGTCACCGCGTCCAGGGCCGGCGAGAAGCCGCTCTTGGCGCGCGGGGCGGTCAGCTGGGCCAGGCCCCGGGCCTCGGTGCGCAGGCGGCCCAGCTGGTCCTCGACCTTGCGGGCCAGGTCGCGCGACTGGGCCTCGGCCTGGGCGGCCTTCACGCGGACGGCCTCGGCGTCTTCAAGAGCCTGCCGGGCTGACGCCAGGCCTGCCTCGGCGTTGGCGAAGCGCTGGCGGGCCTCGGCGGCGGCCGGGTCGACCACGGGGCCGACGGCGGCGCGTTCGGCCTTGGCCTGGTCCAGGGCGCGGACGGTGCGGGCCAGGCGGCTCTCCGCCTCCTGCAGGCGCTGGGCGGCGGCGCGGGCCCGGGCGTCCTCGGCGGCGGCGCGGGCGGCCAGCTGTTCGACCTCGGCGTCGGCTTTCGCCCGATTGTCCTCGGCGGCCTTGGCGGCGGCGGCCAACTCGGGACCCCGGGCGGGCGCGGCGGCGATCTGGGCGCGCAGCTCGACCAGTTCGGCGTCGGCGCGGGCCAGGGCCTGGACGGCGTCCTGCAGGCCCTGCGCCTCGCGGGCCCGGTCGTCGTCGATGCGGGTCAGGTCGGCCGACAGCCGCTCGAACTCAGCCTGGGCGGCCTCGGCCTCGCGCTCGGCGCGGTCCTTCTGGATGGCCAGCTGGCCCAGGATCGCCTGGGCGATCGAGGCCTCCTCGCGTAGCGGCGGCATGGCGGTCTCGGCCGCCAGGATCGCGGTCTGGGCCGTGGCGGCGGCGCGGGCGGTCTCCTCGACGGCGCGGGCGGCCTGGGTGGTCTCGGACTGGGTGCGCTCCAGCGTGTCGCGCGCCTCGGTCCAGCGGGCGTAGAGTACGGCCCCCTGCACGGCGCGGATCTCGGCGGACAGGCGCTTGTACTTCTCGGCCTGGCGGGCCTCGCGACGCAGCCGGCCCAGGGCCGTCTCCAGTTCGCGCGCCACGTCCTCCAGGCGCGAGAGATTGGCCTCGGCGGCCCGCAGGCGCAGCTCGGCCTCGTGGCGGCGGGTGTGCAGGCCCGAGACCCCGGCCGCCTCTTCCAGGATGCGGCGGCGGTTCTGCGGCTTGGCGCCGATCAGCTCGCTGATCTGGCCCTGGCGGACCAGGGCCGGCGAGTTGGCGCCGGTCGAGGCGTCGGCGAACAGCAGCTGGACGTCGCGGGCCCGCACCTCGCGGCCGTTGATGCGGTAGGTCGAGCCCTCGCCCCGGTCGATGCGGCGCACGACCTCCAGGGTCGGGTCGTCATTGAACTGGGCGGGCGCGGTGCGGTCGCTGTTGTCGATCGTCAGGGTGACGTCGGCGTGGTTGCGGGCGGGGCGGTTGCCGCTGCCGGCGAAGATCACGTCGTCCATGCCGCCCGCGCGCATGGCTTTCGCCGAATTGGCGCCCATCACCCAGCGCAGGGCTTCCAGCAGGTTGGACTTGCCACAGCCGTTGGGCCCGACGATGCCCGTCAGGCCGGGCTCGATCCGGAACTCGGTCGGTTCGACGAAGGATTTGAATCCCGAAAGGCGCAGGCGCTGGAATTGCACGGCGCGCGCCCGCCTCTCAGCCCTTGGCCGGCTTCGCGGCCGACTTGGGGGCGGCGGCGGGCTTGGGACCCGCCTTGGGCGTCGCCTTGGCGATGGCGGCGGCGAAGATCTCGATCGGCTGGCCGCCCTCGATCCGCTCGCCGTTGACGAAGAAGGTCGGGGTCACCTCGATCTGGTCGCGCTCGCCGGCCTTGGTGATGCGGGCGTTGACGACCTCCAGGGCCTTCTTGTCCTCCAGGGCGGCGGTGAACTGGGCCTCGGTCAGGCCGAAGCTCTTGCCGATCTTCAGCAGCCCGCCCCACAGGTCCTCGCTCTCGAAGATGGCGGTCTGCTGCCTGAAGATCGCGTCGATGACCTCGAAATAGCGGGCCGGGCCCACCCGCCGGGCCAGCAGATAGCCGGCGGCGGCGAACTCGTAGGGCTGGGTCAGGTATTCGCGGAACACGTACCGGACCTTGCCGGTGTCGATGAACTGCTTCTTGAAGGCCGGGAACACGTCGTTGTTCCAGTGGGCGCAGTGCGAGCACGACAGCGAGGCGTACTCCACCACCTGCACCGGGGCCTTGGGCGAACCCAGGCCCATGTCGCCCTCGGCGGGCGGCAGGGGCGCGGCGCGCGCGACCGTCGGCATGGCGATGACCGCCACGCCCGAAGCCGCCCAGCCCAGGGCCGGGAGGCCCGTTCCGATCAGGGCGCGCCGGCTCAGGATCATTTCGCGGCGGCCTCGGCCTGGTCGATCAGGGTGCTCAGCTGCTCCAGGGTCTGCTCGCCGCCGTCGTCGCCGCCGGCCTTCTTGCCGTTGACGATGAAGGTCGGGGTGCCGGTGATCTTGTCTTCCTTGGCGGTGCGCTCGACGCGATCGTTCAGCGCCTTGAGGGCCTTCTCGTCGTTGACGCAGGCGTTGAACTGGGCCTCGTTCAGGCCCGCCGCCTGCGCCACGCCCTGCAGTTCGCCGCGGATGTCGCCGCTCTGGTAGATGCGCTCCTGGGCGCGGTACAGGGCGTCGACGACCTGGAAGTATTTGTCCTTGCCGGCGCAGCGGGCGATCAGGAAGCCGGCGGCGGCCAGGCGCGGATCGCCGGTCAGGGACTCGCGGGCCACGTAGTGGACGCGGCCGGTGTCGATGTACTTGGCCTTGAAGGCGGGGAAGACGTCGGCGTTCCAGCGGGCGCAGTGCGGGCACGCGGTCGAGGCGTACTCGACGACCGTGACCTTGGCGTTGGCGTTGCCCAGCGACATGTCGTCGGCGGTCACGGCCGCCTTCTTGTCGCAGCCGGCGAGCGTGGCGCCCAGTGTGGCGGAGAGGGCGGCGACGGTCAGGAGCCGGCGGGTCAACGGACGCATGTGATCTTCCCTGGAAGAGGCGTGAACAGTGAAGTTAAGCGCGATTCTTTAGTCGCGTGAAAAGGGCGCGGATAAGGCGAGGCATCAGCCTATCGGACGCGTGGTTGTCAATCCAGAGACGCCGCTCAGCGCGGGTCGCGCAGCACGCCGCGGCCCAGCTTCAACAGGGCGTCCTTCAGGCCGCCCTCGGGCTGGTCGGCCAGGCTGTCGGCCAGGTCGCGCTCCTGGGCGGCGTCCAGCGGCGGCTTCCTGCGGGGGCGGGCGGCGACGGGGGCGGCCTGGACCTTCACCGGGCCCTGGACGATGCGCAGCTTGGTCACCGCGCCCTTGCCCAGCAGGAGGTCCAGGCGCTGGGTGATCTGCGGGGCCTGGTGCTGGATCAGCGAGGCCACGGGGCCGTCGACCCGCAGCTCCAGGGTGCCGCCGTCGCCGGTGCGGCTCTTGATGACCCGGACGGGCTCGGTGCGCCGGGCCAGGGTCTCGCCGACGATCTCCTTCCAGCGGGCCTGCAGGACGCCCGGGCCCTGGCCGAACTTCTCGTCCAGCTTCTTGATCAGCGGGGCCAGCGACTTGCCGGCCGGGGGCGGCGGACGCACCTGCGGACGCGTGCGGCGGCGCTTGAGGATCTCGAGGGCTTCTTCCGCGGTGGGCAGGGGGCGACGGCGCATGGGTTCAGGTTAGCAGAGATAGCCAGGGCCACGATGCAAACATGATGCAAAAAGTTGTCATCCCGGAAGCCTCGCAGAGGCTGTCCGGGACCCAGGGGACTGGGCGAAGGCGGTGCGGCTGCCCTGCGGCTGTCCTGGGTCCCGGACAAGCGCTGCGCGCTTTCCGGGATGACAACGACAGAGGGGTTTTGCATAGCTCGTCCCATGCTCGACATCCCCGCCCTCCGCGCCGCCCTGCTGGCCTGGTACGACGCCCAGGCGCGCGACCTGCCCTGGCGCACCGGCCCGGCGGCGGGCAAGGCCGGGCGGCGCTCCGACCCGTACAGGGTCTGGCTGTCGGAGGTGATGCTGCAGCAGACCACCGTGCCGCACGCCACGCCCTATTTCCTGAGCTTCACCCGGCGCTGGCCCACCGTGTCGGACCTGGCGGCGGTGGAGGACGGCGAGCTGATGGCCGCCTGGGCCGGCCTCGGCTACTACGCCCGGGCCCGCAACCTGCTGGCCTGCGCCCGGGCCGTGGCCGCCGATCACGGCGGGGTCTTCCCCGACACGGAGGAGGGGCTGCGCGCCCTGCCGGGCGTGGGCGCCTACACCGCCGCCGCCGTGGCCGCCATCGCCTTCGACCGCGAGGCCAACGTCGTCGACGGCAATGTCGAGCGGGTGATGGCCCGGCTGTTCGCGGTGGAGGAGCCCGTTCCCGACGTCAAGCCGGAGCTGAAGCGGCTGGCGGGCCAGCTGGTCACCAACGAGCGTCCCGGCGACTGGGCCCAGGCCCTGATGGACCTGGGGGCCACGGTCTGCCGGCCCAAGGGGCCGCTGTGCGACCGCTGCCCGATCTCGGCCTGGTGCGAGGGCCTCAAGACCGGCGCGCCCGAGACCTATCCGCGCAAGACCCGGAAGGCCGACCGCCCGCGCCGGCACGGCGTGGCCTATGTCCTGACGCGCGGCGACGCGGTCGCTCTGGTCCGCCGCCCGCCCAAGGGCCTCCTGGGCGGCATGCTGGGCCTGCCGACCAGCGATTGGCGCGATCGTCCGTGGACGGACGTGGAAGCCGCCGAGGCCGCTCCAAGCTCCGGCGTCTGGCGCGACGTCGGGGTGGTGGAGCACGTCTTCACCCACTTCGCCCTGACCCTGTGGGTGCTGCGGGCCGAGAGCAACGGCGCCGAGCTCGTGGAGGGCGACGTCGTCTGGACCCCGCGCGAAGGCCTGTCGGCCCTGCCCAGCGTGTTCTTGAAAGCCGCGCGGGCCGCCGATCGATTGCTCTGATCGGGCGAGTTTCGGCGAGGGACAACTTCCGGCTTTGGTGGCAAGCTCGCGCCCATCACGAGCCGAGGAGCCCGTCCATGGCCATCAACACCGTCATCGACCTCTCGCACCACAACGCCAGCCCGAACTTTGTCCAGGCCGCCGCCGGCGGGATCACGGGCGTGCTGCACAAGGCCACCGAGGGGCTGGGCTTCGTCGATCCCGACTACGCGGTCCGGCGGACCGCCGCTCAGGCCGCGGGCCTGATGTGGGGCGCCTATCACTTCGGGACCGGCGACGATCCCGTCGCCCAGGCCGATCACTTCCTGCAGACGGTCGGGCCGGACAACGCCGGCATGCTGCTGGTCCTGGATTTCGAGCAGAACCCGAACGGCTCCAGCATGAACCTGGACCAGGCCCGGGCCTTCGTCACGCGGATCAGCGACCAGGCCGGCCGTTGGCCCGGGCTCTATTCGGGCAACTACGTCAAGGAGCTGCTGGGGAACGAGAAGGACCCGGTGCTGTCCCTGTGCTGGTTCTGGCTGGCCCAGTACGGCTCGGCCGCGGTCGTGCCGCCCAACTGGTCGGGCTGGACGCTGTGGCAGTACACGGACGGGGTCAACGGGCCGCAGCCGCACGCTGCGCCGGGGATCGGTCCTTGCGATCGCGACCAGTATTTCGGCGGGGCCGACGCCCTTCGGGTGTTCTGGCTGAACGGGGGCGCCTAAACGCTCGGCGCCCTCCGGCGAAAGGGATACGGCGGCTGCGGTAAACCCCCGATGGGCGCGGGATCGGCGGCCTCCTAGCCTGACGCTCCAAACAGCGTTGGGCGTGGTCGGCATGCCGGAAATCCAAGACGTTCGACGCCGGCGTTTCCACCGGCTGGCCGGGGCGGGCCTCCTGGCCGCGATGCTGCCCACCGCGTCCCGCGCCAACACGCTGGTGGGCGGTTGGATCACCATCAAGATTCCGCCGCCGCCCGACGTGGCGGCCAAGCTCAAGAACTTGACGGCCAGGGTCGATGCGCGCCAGCCGTTGATGGAAACCAGCAATGAGCGGCCGATCCGGAAATACCGGGAATTTCTTGACCAGCTGGCGGCGAAGAACCTGTCGCAGATGGATCAGCTCAAGGCGGTCAACACCTATGTCAACGCGAACGTCGCCAGGAGGAAGGACGGGCCGGAAGACGTGTGGGCCGAGGCGTACACGACCCTGAAGGAGGGCGGCGATTGCGAGGACATCGCCCTGGTCAAGCGCTGGGGGCTGAAGCGGCTGAAATACGCGCGCGAGAACCTGTTCCTGGTCATGGGCATGACCCTGCTGACCCGCCCGCCCGAAGGCCACGCCCTGCTGGCCGTGCGCCTGTCCGACAAGGTCTTCCAGGTCATGTACAACCTTGTGTACTCGATCGAGGACGCGACGAGCCTGCGCTATTTCGAGCCCGCCTACGCCGTCAACGAGTTCGGCTTCTGGCGGGTCGACAGGGTCGACCACGTCGGCGGCGACTATTGGCAGGAGGCCTATCTGCGCGCGGTGAAGCGCCAGGGAGGAAAGGCCTGAGCGGCGGCTAGTTCATCCCCGCGCGCACCTGCGAGCGCAGGACGTCGATCGGGGCCAGGCCCTTGTCGGTCTTGAAGTGCCAGTAAGTCCAGCCGTTGCAGGCCGGGGCCGACTGCACCAGGGCGCCGACCTTGTGGATCGAGCCCGACAGGTCGCCGACGGTGATCGAGCCGTCGGCCCGCACCTTGGCGGCGTGCGAGCCCTTCGAGCAGAACAGGGTGTCGCCCGGGTTCAGCAGGCCGGCCTCGACGATCGTGCCGAACGGCACGCGCGGCTCGGCGCGCTTCGAACCCATCACGTCCAGGTCCTGCGGCGCGATCGGAACGACCTTGGCGATGCGCTCCTTGGCGTGGGCGATGTACTCGGCCTCGCGCTCGATGCCGACGAACTTGCGGCCCAGGCGCTTGGCGGCGGCGCCGGTGGTGCCCACGCCGAAGAACGGATCCAGGATCACGTCGCCCGGCTTCGTCGTCGACAGGATGACGCGATAGAGCAGCGCCTCCGGCTTCTGGGTCGGGTGGGCCTTGTTGCCGTCGGCGCCCTTGATGCGCTCCTCGCCGGTGCACAGCGGGATGGTCCAGTCCGAGCGCATCTGCACTTCGTCGTTGGCCATCTTCAGGGCGTCGTAGTTGAAGGTGTAGCGCTTGGCGCCTTGGCTCTTGGAGGCCCAGATCAGGGTCTCGTGGGCGTTGGCGAAGCGGGTGCCCTTGAAGTTGGGCATCGGGTTGGACTTGCGCCAGATCACGTCGTTCAGGATCCAGAAGCCCAGGTCCTGCACGGCCACGCCGACGCGGAAGATGTTGTGGTAGCTGCCGATCACCCAGATCGCGCCGTCGTCCTTCAGCACCCGGCGGGCGGCCTTCAGCCATTCGCGGGTGAACTTGTCGTAGGCGGCGAAGCTCTCGAACTGGTCCCAGTGGTCGTCGACGGCGTCGACCTTGGAATTGTCGGGACGCAGCAGGTCGCCGCCCAGCTGCAGATTGTAGGGCGGATCGGCGAAGATCAGGTCCACGGACTTCTCGGGCAGGGCGTTCATCGCCTCGATGCAGTCGCCCTGGATGATGGTTTCAGGCCCGAAGGACATGTCCGCTTCCCGTCAAAAACACTGAGCGGAATCATGAGTCTAGCTAGTAAATAGTGTGTTGAGGGACGTGGTTACCCGCTTGTTAACCCAGCCTTTGGTTGTGGATTTGAGTCTGGCCGGACTCAAGCTCTTGATTGAATTCAAGAACATTCTCGCCGTCATCCTCGGACTTGTTCCGAGGACCCCTCGTTCAGCTATGTTGCCGACGGCCGAGGAGAGCGCCGCTGCTGCGCCCCAGCTTGCATGGACAGGGGGGGCGGACACAGGGGTCCTCGGAACAAGTCCGAGGATGACGGGCGAAAGGATGGCGGAGAAGGGCCCTACCCCTCCAACCCGTCCTCGAACGCCGCGCCGTCCAGCAGATCCCCCGCCAGGGCCAGCTTGACCGGCGCCCAGCTCATCCGGTGGATCGGCGAGGGGCCCAGGCGGCGCAGGCCCTCGACGTGGATCGCGGCGTGGTAGCCCTTGTGGCCGGCGAAGCCGTAGCCGGGATAGACGCCGTCCATCTCGACCATGATCCGGTCGCGGGCCTCCTTGGCCAGGATCGAGGCGGCGGCGATCGAGCACGACAGGCTGTCGCCCTTGACCACCGTCTTGACCTCGCAGGGCAGGGGGAAGCGGTAGTTGCCGTCGACCAGGGCAAAGCTGGGCGTCACCCCCAGGCCCTCGACCGCGCGCCGCATGGCCAGGCCGGCGGCGTGCAGGATGTTCAGTTCCTCGATCTCCTCGACGCTGGCCAGGCCCACGCACCAGGCGACCGCCACCGACTTGATCTCGATCTCCAGCGCCGCGCGCGCCTTGGCGGTCAGCTTCTTGGAGTCGTTGAGGCCGGCGGGGATGCGCGTCGGGTCCAGGATCACCGCCGCGGCGCTGACCGGCCCGGCCCACGGCCCGCGCCCGGCCTCGTCCACGCCGCACACGTGGCCGGGGCCGCAGGCGGCCTCCAGCATCATGTCGGGGCCGGTTCGGGCGAGGGCGGAGGACTTGGTCACGCCCCGCTCATAATCCGTTTCGGGCGGTCGCGAAAAGGTCCGACGTCTACAGCGCCGCGTTGACGACCGGCGGGGCGTTGCCGCGCAGGCCCCGGGCGTCGAGATAGTCGAGCAGGGCCGCCGGGCGGTTGGTCTGGATGACGCTGACGCCGTCGTCGATCAGCCGCCGCCAGGTGTGGCGTCCGTCGGCCGCCGCCCCGCCGGCCCAGGCCCGGGCCCAGACGCCCTTCAGTCCCTTGCGGGCCAGGGCGTTGCTCCACAGCCGCACCCGCGCCAGCCGCGCCTGGGCCCGCACCGCCTTGAACTCCGAGCGCCGCAGGTCGCACAGCTCGATGGCCGGGACGCGGTTCTCGGCCAGCACCTGCAGGGCGGCGATCCCGGCTGGATCGCCCAGGGCGCGCCCGCCCACGGCCCCGACCATCGGCATGAAGGCCAGGCTGCGATAGGGCGGCAGGTCGGCCATGGGCGCGGCGCCGGCCTCGGGCCGCGCCTTGACCAGCACCTGGCCGGCGGTCTCGCTGGCCAGGACGACCTGGGCCACCTGCTCGGCGATCGGCTCCTTGACGTCCAGATTGATCAGGATGCGGCCCTGGGCCCGGGCCAGGAACGCCTCGAGGGTAGGCGGCGCCTCGGTCGGCCCGCCGCCCGGCGCGTCCAGGCGCAGCGCCTGGACCTGGGCCAGGGTCAGGTCGGACACCCGGCCGCGGCCGTTCGTGGTGCGGTCGACGGTGGGGTCGTGCATCAGCACCAGCGCCCCGTCGGCCGTGCGGCGGATGTCGATCTCGACCATGTCGACGCCCAGGGCCACGCAGCGGTCCAGCGCCGCCAGCGAGTTCTCCGGCACGGCCTTGGGCATGCCGCGCGAGGGCGCGGGGGCGTGGCAGGCCCGGTGCGCCACCACCAGCACCCCGTCCGACCAGTCGTAGAGACGGTCGCGCAGGTCGTCGGCCGGCTGAGCCACAACCGGTCCGGCCGTGGCGGCGACCAGCGTCGCCGTGAGCGCCGCGAGGCGTCGGGATGTGAAACGGGCAAGGCGCATGGTGAAGCTCCCCACTGCGCCCGAATGGCTGATTCCCGCAACAGTGGAGCGTCGGAAGGCTGACAGGACCGTGACGAGAGTCTCGGCGTCCTTCCCTCCTCCTCGTGGGGAGGGTGGCTCTGGCGGAACCAGGGTCGGGTGGGGTTTGATGCGCCAGCAGGCCCCACCCACCAGCTTCGCTGGTCCCCCCTCCCCATAAAGGGGAGGGAAAAGCGATGTCCCTACCGCGCCAGCTTGCGGCATTCCTCGTGGCGGAAGCAGCCGACGAGGTGGTCGTTGACCAGGCCCGTGGCCTGCATGAAGGCGTAGACGATCACCGGGCCGCAATATTTGAAGCCCTTGGCCTTCAGCATCTTGGCCATGTCGACGGCCAGGGGCGTCTGGGCCGGGACGTCGCCGCCCTGCCAGTGGTTCTGCACCGGCTTGCCGCCCGTCATGCCCCACAGCAGCTCGGAGAAGTCCTCGCCCCGCTCGCGCATGTCGCAATAGATCCGGGCCCCGGCGATCGTCGCGTCGATCTTGCCGTTCGAGCGGATGATGCCGGCGTCGGCCATCAGCCGGGCGCGGTCGGCGTCGCCGAAGCGGGCCACCCTGTCCGGATCGAAATTGGCGAAGGCGGCGCGGAAGGCCTCGCGCTTGCGCAGGATGGTGATCCACGACAGCCCGGCCTGGAACCCGTCCAGCACCAGCTTCTCCCACAGGGCGCGGGAGTCGTACTCCGGCACGCCCCATTCGGTGTCGTGATAGGCCTCGTAGAACGGGTCCCCGTTCATGCCGCGCCAGGTGCAGCGATGGATCTCGGTCATGGGGCGGAGCTTGGCCCGATCATATGGAACTTTTCAAGAACAAATCCGCGCTTCGTCACTCTCGGACATAGTAGGCCGTCGAGCCGGTCTCGGGCATGGCCACCGTCACGCCCCGCACCTTGCCGAAGGCGTCGCGGCGGAACTCGAAGGTGAAGACGTAGAGGCCCGACTGCGCGAACTGGGCGGGGCCCAGGGTCAGCAGCGGCGCGGGCTTGTCCTGGCCGGGCAGGGTCATCTCGACGCCGTCGCCGGCCACGGTGAACTTCAGGGCGTCGTATTCGAAGCTGTCGGCCAGGGCCCGGCGGACGTCCATCGGCACGGCGGGGTCGAGGCGGTAGTCGCCGGCCAGGTCGGCCGCGGGCGGCAGGCGGGGCTTGATCGTGCGCAGCGGCGGGTGGGCGCCCTGGCCCACGGCGTCGGAGAAGGCGTTGCGCACCTCGGCGATCAGGGCCAGGCCGTTGGCGCCGTTGGTCAGGATCACGAAGCCGTCGCCGGTCTCGGGATAGCCCTCCAGGAAAGCCAGGTAGCTTTCGTTGGCGCCCAGGTGGAAGAAGTAGCGGCCGGGTCCGGCCCCGCCCAGGCGCGGCCCCAGGCCGAACGGGCCGGGCGATACCTCGGTCAGCATGGCGGTCGCCAGGGGCTGGGGCAGGAAGTCCGAACGTCCCTGGTAGCTTTCGATCAGGCCGCCGACCAGCCGGCCCAGGTCGTTGGCGCTGGTCCACAGGCCCGAGGCCCCGGCCTCGGCGAAGCTTTCCCAGCCGCGCGGCGCGGCCCGGACGACGCCGTCGCCGCCATGCGCCTTGGCGATGTTGCCCTGCGCGGCCGACTGGGGGCCCTCGAAGGTGCTGCGGGTCATGCCCAGGGGGCCGAACACTTGCGTTCGCGCCAAGGCGGCCAGCGGCTGGCCCGTGGCGTCCTCGATCGTCGCCTGCTCCACGGTGACGCCGCCGCCCGAATAGTCGCTGACCCGGCCGGGGGCGGTCTTGAACCGCACGGCCTCGTTCTTGGCCGGCTTCCGGCCGTCCAGCACCTGGACCAGGGTCGGCAGCGGCTCGGCGGGCTGGTAGTCGGCGAAGCCGTGCACGCCCAGGCCCGAGGTGTGGGACATCAGCATGCGCAGGCTGACCGCCGGGTCCGGGACCGCGTCCGAGGCGGGCAGTTTCCAGCGTTTCAGGTAGTCGTCGACATCGCGGTCCAGGTCCAGCCGGCCGGCGACCGCCAGGCGCAGGGTGGTCGTGGCGGTCGCCACCTTGCTGATCGATCCCACCGAGAACAGGGTGTCGGCGTCGACCCTGTCGGCGGTGCCGGCTTCGCGCAGGCCATAGCCGGCGACGGCCACGACCTTGCCGTCGCGGACCACCGCGATGGCCACGCCCGGCACCTTGTGGAAGGCCATGCGCTCGGCCAGCGACCAGCCCGGCGGCGCCTGGCCGGCCGCCAGCACGCTGGGGCGCAGGCCGTGGTCGAGGGGAGAGAGCGGAGCGGTCGGCGCGGCCTGGGCCCCGGCCGCCAGGAAAAGGGCGCAGCCGCCCAGGATCACGCCGACCAGCCGCTTCATCCGCCGCTCCCAACCTCACGTTGTCGGGAGAGTGACCGGACGACGGCGTTCGCTCAATGCGAATGAATCTTAAAAATCGTCCATGGTCGCGGGGGTCAGGCCGCGGGCAGCCAGTCCGGCCGGTCCACGGTCACCGCGCGGCCGTCCGCCGTCAGGTCCGCGCCTTCGATGCGGTCCAGGCGCAGCAGGGCCATGGCCCGGCCGTCGCGGCCCGACAGCACCTCGCCGGCCCGGAGCTCGCCAGCCAGCACCTCGGTCCCGAAGGCGGGGGCGGGGCCGTCGAAGACGATGGGCAGCATGCGGTTCTTGATCGTGCCGCGCCGCTTCATGCGGCTGGTGGTCTCCTGGCCGACGAAGCAGCCCTTCTTGAAGTCGATGCCGTTCAGCAGGTCGAAGTCGGCCTCGATGGGGTAGGTCTTGTCGGTCCCCCAGTCGGCGGGGCCGGGAACGCCCAGGGCCAGGCGGTGGGCCTCGTAGTCGTCCTCCGTGGCGGTGGTCGCCTGGTCCTCGGCGTAGAGACGCGAGCCCAGGGCGGGCAGGCGCGGGTCCGGGAAACCGCCCGCCGCGGGCCAGGCCGCGAACACGCCAAGCGGGCTGGCCGCCAGCTCCACCTTGGCCCGCAGCTTGTACATCGTCAGGCGCGTCAGGATGGCGTCGCGGTGCTCGGCCGCCACGTCCAGCAGCAGGCCGTCCTCCACGCCCGCCACGAACAGGTCGTAGAGCAGACGGCCCTGCGGGGTCAGCAGGCCGGAGAAGCGCAGTTCGCTGGACGCCAAGGTCTCGACCTCCTGGCTCAGCAGGCCGTTGAGGAAGCTGCGGGCGTCGGGGCCCGAGACGGCGATGACGGCCCGCGAGGGCAAGGCGGCGATCTGGTTCACCCCGCCGATATAGGCCCCGGCTCTGGTCCCCGCCAGCGTTCGAGCCTTTGGGCGCGATTGGAGCTTTGAATTTCGGTTGTCATCCCGGACAGCCTCTGGAGGCTTCCGGGATGACAACGGTTGGGGGCGACGGAACGCGGCCGCTACGCCTTGCCGATGGCGTCCACCTGGTGGGTCAGGCTGATGCGGTCCAGCGACTGGAAGGGCAGCTGCATGAAGGTCTCGATCCGCCGCTCCAGCCCGCCCAGCATGCGGGCGTAGACCAGGGCGATCTCGACCGGATCCTCCTCGGCCCGCAGCGGGTCCTCGCAGGCCCAGTGGGCGGTGACCGGCTGGCCGGGCCATTCGGGCATGGGCTCGCCGCGCGCGGTGTCGCTGAGGGTGAAGACGAAATCCATCGGCTCGGCCTTGGCGAAGGCCCTGTACGACTGGGGTTTCAGGTCCGAGGCGTCGTAGCCGGCCCGGGCCAGGGCGCGCAGGGCCACGGGGTCGGCCTTGTCGCCCGGCGCCACGCCGGCGCTGAAGGCGACGAAGCGTCCGGCGCCCTTCTGGTTCATGATCGCCTCGGCGATGATGCTGCGGGCGGTGTCGCGCCGCGACAGAAAGAGAACGCGATACGGAGAGATGCTGGTCATCGAGGTCCGCTCCGGTGTCCGGTGCGGGGCATCCTGGCGCCGTTTCGTGACGATCCGGCGTCGGCCCTGACCTCTCCCGGGCGCCGCCAAAGAACGGAAAGCTGAGCCGTTATCGAGGGATGCGCCGACTCGCGACCCGCCTTATACAAGGACGGATGACACAGCGGGCCTTCCCGATTCTCTTCATCACCGCCACGCGGATCGGCGACGCCGTGCTGTCGTCCGGCCTGATCCGCTTCCTGGCCGACCAGATTCCCAACGCCCGCTTCACCATCGTCTCCGGGCCGTTGGCCGCGCCGCTGTTCGCCCATGTGCCCGGCCTGGACCGGGTGATCGTCATGGAGAAGGGCAAGGGCAAGGGGCACTGGTTCAAGCTGTGGAACCAGGTGCGCCACAAGAAGTGGGGCCTGGTCGTCGACCTGCGCGGCAGCGGCACGGCCCTGTTCCTGCGCCGCGAGAAGCGGGCGATCTGGAAGAAGTCGCCCGACGTCCTGCACAAGGTGATCGACGCCGCCCGCGTGCTGAAGCTGGAGGGCGACCCGCCCGCCCCGCACCTCTACATCACCCCCGAGGTCCAGGCCCTGGCCGACCAACTGCTGGCCACGCGCCGGGGCGAGCCGGAAGGGCCGATCCTGGCCGTGGGCCCGGCTTCGAACTGGGTGGGCAAGATCTGGCCGATCGAGCGCTTCGCCCAGACGGCCCAGCAGCTCTTGGGGCCCGGCGGTCCGCTGGAAGGCGGGCGGCTGATGATCCTGGGCGGTCCGGGCGACGAGCGGATGGTCGAGGAGCTGCGCATGGCCTCGGCCCGCGGCCGCTACATCGACCTGACCGGCAAGGTGGACCTCCTGACCGCCTATGCGGCCCTGAAGCGGGCGGACCTGTTCATCGGCAACGACAGCGGCCTGATGCACATCGCCGCCGCCGCGGGCATTCCCACGATCGGCCTGTTCGGCCCCTCGGACGAGCGCCGCTACGGCCCATGGGGACCGTGGACCAAGGCCGTGCGCGGCCCGCGCAGCTTCGAGCAGTTCCTGGCCGTGGACCCCGACCTGTCCCAGGCCATCCGCCACATGAGCGACCTGCCGGTCACCACGGTGGTCAAGGCGGCCAAGGCCCTCCTGGCCGAGGTGAAGGCGGCCAAGGAGGCGGCGTCCGTCGAGGAACCGGCCGAGGCGCCGATCGAAGCCACGCCCGAGGACGCCGGCCTGGAGCCGGAGCTGCAGCCGGTGCTGGAGGATGTGGCGGAGCCCGAGGTCGACACGCCGGTTCTCGAGGACGCGGCTCCTAGCTCCGCTCATGCCGACGAAGGTCGCGACCCCGGCTGACCCGGGATCGGTTCAGTCGAAACAGATTTCCGGGCCGGACGTCTTCCCGCCCTCGACCCGGGCGTAGCAGCCCGGATAGTACGCCGTCGGCTGGCAATGTCCGATGACCGCCGTGCCCACCGGCGTCGCCGGGCCTTGAACCGAGTCGAACAGGCAGCCGCCTTGGCAATCGTTCTTGCCGCTGCAGACCTTTCCCGCGTCGGCGTAGTCATGCTGGCAGATCGGGTATCCGAAGGCCGCCCGACTTTCGTAGCCGCCGCCCGCCCGACACGACGCGGCCTCGGCCCTGGGGAGGGCGGCGGGCACGTGGCCCCCGCAGCTGGTCGACAGCAGACCGGCGGCCAGGGCGAGCATCGGGAGCAGGATGCGCTTCATCTCCCGAGGATGGGCGAGCTTGGCCATGGAGGCAACGCCGACCTCCTTGCTTCGCCGGTCGCACTTGGCGCCCTCACGCCCGTCACCCTCGGAACACCTCCACGGATGACGGGCATATGGGGCGGCTCTCAGATTTTCCCCAGCCCGTCCATGATCGCCGTCAGCGCGATCACCGTCTGGCCCTCCATGGCGCTGTGCCCGGCGTTGGTCAGCACGTAGGTCTCCGGCTTGACCCCCACGCCCGCCAGCGCCTCCACCAGCCGCGAGGCCTGGGTCAGGGGGCAGACCTGGTCGAAGCGGCCGTGGACGATGTGGATCGGCAGGCCGGCGATCTTGTCGACGTTCCGCGCGATGTAGTCGGGCTCCAGGAACAGGTCCCGGGCGAAGAAGTGGGCCTCGATCTGCGCGAAGCACAGGGCGAAGTCGGCCTCGCCGAACTTGCCCGGGTCGCCCTGCTCGGGGATCATGTTCGAGATCGCGCCCTCCCAGACCGACCAGGCCAGGGCCGCGCGCAGCTGCGCCTGCTTGTCGGCCTCGGCCGTGGGGCGGCCATCGAAGATCGCCTTGTAGGCCCCCATCACGTCGCCGCGCTTCTCCGGCGGGATGACCTCGACGAAGGCCTTCCATTCGTCGGGATAGGTCACGTAGGCGCCGGGTTCGCTGAGGGCGTAGGGCGTCTTGTCGAACACCGCGGCGTTGCCCTGGTACATGTAGAGCAGGTCCTCGCGCGTCCCCAGGAAGATGCCGCGCAGGATCAGCGAGGCCACGTGCTCGGGATGGCGGATGGCGTAGACCAGGGCCAGGGTGCTGCCCCAGCTGCCGCCGAACACGTGCATCCGGCCGGTGATTCCCAGGGCGTCGCGCAGGCGGTTGATGTCGGCCACCAGGTGGTCGGTGTCGTTCTTCTGCAGCGCCACCGCCGGGCCGTGCGAGGCCACGGTGGGCGCGCTCTTCCCGCAGCCGCGCTGGTCGAACAGGATCACGCGATAGCGCTTGGGATCGAAGAACCGCGACATCACCGGCGCGCAGGCCCCGCCCGGACCGCCGTGCAGGAACATCACCGGCTCGCCGTGAAGCGCGCCGTATTCCTCCCAGTAGAGGGTGTGGTCGGGGCCGCTGTCGACCTGCAGCATGCCGGTCCGGTTCGGCGCGCCTTGCGGATACTTCCACTCGTCCGTGACCTTGCTGGCGGTCTGGAGTCGGGAAAAGTCCATGGGAGCCTCGTCGCGTTGAAAAGATTGACGGGACGTGCGCTCGTCGCGCGCGGGGGTCAATGTCGATATTTGGTCTTGCGGCGGCTGGGGCAGGCTCCTAGACCGCCTCAAACCCCTCCCCAGCACTCGGCAGGAGCCGCTCCATGACCCAGACCTTCGACCTGATCGTGCGCGGCGGCGAGGTGGTCAATCACGCGGGGCGGGGCTTCACCGACATCGGCGTGCGCAACGGCAAGATCGTCGCCATCGGCGACCTCTCGCAAGCCAGCGCCGGCGAGGTGTTCGACGCCACGGGCCTGACCGTCCTGCCGGGGGTGATCGACAGCCAGGTCCACTTCCGCGAGCCGGGCCTGGAGTGGAAGGAAGACCTGGAGAGCGGCTCGCGCGGCGCGGCCCTGGGCGGCGTGGTCGCGGTCTTCGAGATGCCCAACACCGAGCCGACCACCACCGACCCCGACGCCCTGGCCGACAAGCTGGCCCGCGCCAAGGGCCGCATGCACACCGACCATGCCTTCTATGTCGGCGGCACCCACGAGAACGCGACGTTCCTGGGCGAGCTGGAGCGCCTGCCGGGCTGCTGCGGCATCAAGGTGTTCATGGGCGCCTCGACCGGCACCCTGCTTGTGCAGGACGACGCCGGCGTCGAGAACGTGCTGCGCCACGTCAACCGCCGCGCCGCCTTCCACTCCGAGGACGAGTACCGCCTGGCCGAGCGCCGCGCCCTGGCCCGTCCGGGCGACTGGACCAGCCACCCGGAGGTCCGCGACGCCCAGGCCGCCATGCAGTCGACCGAGCGCCTGGTCCGCATCGCGAAAAGCCTGGGCAAGCGCATCCACGTGCTGCACGTCACGACGCACCAGGAGATCGACTTCCTGGCCAAGCACAAGGACGTCGCCAGCGTCGAGGTCACGCCCCAGCACCTGACCTTGGTGGCCCCCGAGGCCTATGAGCGCCTGAAGGGCTTCGCCCAGATGAACCCGCCGATCCGCTCGGCCGAGCACGTGGCCGGGGTCTGGCGCGGCATCGAGACCGGCATCGCCGACGTCCTGGGCAGCGACCACGCCCCCCACACCCGCGAGGAGAAGGCCCGGCCCTATCCGGCCTCGCCCTCGGGCATGCCCGGCGTCCAGACCCTGGTGCCGATCATGCTGACCCATGTCGCGAACGGCCGCCTGACTCTGGAGCGCTTCGTCGACCTGACCAGCCACGGCGTGAACCGCATCTTCGGCCTGGCCGACAAGGGCCGCATCGCCGAGGGCTTCGACGCCGACTTCACCATCGTCGACATGAAGGCCAAGCGGACCATCACCCACGACTGGATGGCCACCCGCTCGGGCTGGACCCCGTTCGACGGCTTCGAGGCCAAGGCCTGGCCGGTGGCGACCATCGTGCGCGGGACCGTGGTCATGCGCGACGACGAGATCGTGGCGGAAGGGACGGGCGCGCCGGTGCGGTTCCTGGAGACGCTGGCGAGCTAGGCTCACACCCACTTGCCCCCACCTGACCGCTTCGCGGTCTGTCCGTCCCCGTAGGGGGCGGAGCCTTCGCGCTCGGCGCGGCTCTTCCCCCTATGGGGGAAGACGGTCGCGAAGCGACCCGTAGGGGGCAAGTGTTCGCCGCATTGCCCTCGACTTTTTTCCTCGCCCCCTGTCGAATCCGCCCCGCCTCGCGCGTCTATCGCCGAGGGCGCGGGTCGCGCGCCGATGGAGGGTCCGATGAAGTACCTGCTGCTGATCTATTCCTCGGAAGCCGACTGGGCTCGACCGGAGGGCCAGGCCGCCCTGCCGGACATCGTCGCGCGGCACGAGGTGTTGCAGGGCGAGCTGCGGGCCAGCGGCATGGATTGGTCGGCGGCGCGCCTGGCCAACACTCCGGCCGCCCGCACGATCACCACCAACGCCGACGGCCAGATCGTCCACGACGGGCCGTTCGCCGAGACCAAGGAGCAGCTGGCCGGCTTCTACCTGATCGACGCGCCCGACATGGCCGCCGCCGAGGCCTGGGCGCGCAAGATCCCGCACATCCCCGGCGGCAAGGTCGAGGTCCGCGCGATCGCCCATAGTCCGGACTGAACCGGCCCTCGAAAATAATTCGAAAGGGCGAATGTCGAGTCCGATGAGGGGCCTGCGTCTCTGGTGCATGATCGGCGGCGCGTGGCCGGCCCGGTCGTCAAGGAGAACAGACCCATGCAATACGCTCTGGTGATCTACGAGGACGAGGCCCTGTACGGCGAGGAGAACACCCCGGCCTGGCGCGAGATCTTCGCCCAGCACGAGGCCTTCGCCGGCGAGCTGGCGCAGAAGGGGGTGCTGCGCGGCGGCGCGGGCCTGAAGCCCACAGCCACCGCCACCACCGTGCGCCGCGTGGCCGGCCAGTGCTCGCTGCATGACGGGCCCTACGCCGAGAGCAAGGAGCAGCTGGGCGGCTTCTACGTGATCGAGGCCCCCGACCTGGACGCCGCCCTGGCCTGGGCCCGCAAGCTGCCGATGCAGGGCGACGGCTCGGTCGAGGTGCGGCCGATCATCGACGGGACCACCTGAGCCCCCATGGCCAGGAGCCTCCTCGATCAGGCGGCGCGGGCGCACGGCGGGCGGGTGATCGCCGCCCTGGCCGCCAAGTTCCGCGACCTGGACCTGGCCGAGGAGGCCTTCGCCGAGGCCTGCCTGAACGCGGCCCAGGCCTGGCCGAAAGACGGCGAGCCGCGCGACCCCGCCGCCTGGCTCTACAGCGTCGCCCAGCGGCGGGCGCTGGACATGCTGCGGCGGCGCGGCGTGCGGACCCGGCTGGTTCCGGATCCGCCGCCCCAGCCCCCCAGCGCGGAGGACGTCATGGTCGACGATGCGCGCCTGATCCCCGACGAGCGGCTGCGGCTGATCTTCGTCTGCTGCCACCCGGCCGTGGCTCCCGACGCCCGCGCGGCCCTGACCCTGCGCCTGGTCTGCGGCCTGTCCACCCAGGAGATCGCCCGGGCCTTCCTGGTGCCTGAGCCGACCCTGGCCCAGCGCCTGGTGCGGGCCAAGCGCAAGATCGCCCAGGCCGGCATCGCCTTCGAGGTGCCCGGCCCGGAGGCCTGGCCCGAGCGGATCGGGGCGGTGCTGTCGACCCTGGAGATCGCCTACGCCAAGGCCCACGAGGACGCGGCCGGGGCGGGCCAGCACGCCGGCTACGCCCAGGAGATGCTGGACCTGACCGCGGTGCTGGCCGACCTGCTGCCCGACGAGCCCGAGTGCCTGGCCTTCGCCGCCCTGGTCCGCTACGCCGAGGCCCGCCGTCCGGCCCGGCTGGACGACACCGGGGCGATGACGCCGCTGTCCGAACAGGACCCGGCCCTGTGGCGGCGGCCGCTGATCGTCGACGCCGAAAAGCTGCTGCGCCGCGCCGCCGGCCGACGGCGGCCCGGTCCGCGCCAGCTGCAGGCGGCCATCCACGCGGCCTGGTGCGCGCGCGCCGACCTGGACGAGCCGCCGCCCTGGCCGACGGTGCTGGCGCTCTACGACGCCCTGCTGCGCTGGCGCGACGACGCGGTGGTGCGGCTGAACCGCGCCGTGGCGGTGGCCGAGGTCTCGGGCCCGGCCCTGGCCCTGGCCGAGGTCGACTGGCTGGACTCCACCGCCTTCCGCGACTTCGGCCCCTTCCACGCGGTGCGCGCCGACCTGCTGGCGCGGCTGGGGCGGAGCGGCGAGGCGCTGGAGGCCTACGACCGCGCCCTGGCCCTGGGCCCGGCCCCGGCCGAGCGGCTGTGGCTGGAGCGTAGAAGGGGAGATGCCTTGAATTTCCCTCTCTCATAGAGAGAGGGAGGGCCCGCCGCGAAGCGGTGGGAGGGTGAGAGGTTACAGTCTCTCGGAACCAAGCTCTGAAGAAGACGCACTGCAGCGGTTGTGATGGTCTGTGCGGCCTTTTTGGGAGTGCTCAACGGCCTTGGATTTACCGGCCAGCGGTGAAACCTCTCACCCTCCCACCGACTATCGGCGGCGGGCCCCTCCCTCTCTCTCAGAGAGAGGGATTCCGCAAGCTCATCGACTCAAAGGGTGGGATTGCCACCCGCTCCACCGTGGTTAACACTTCGACTCATGGATGGGACGTCAGAGACCCACGCACCGTTCCGCGACGCCCGCTACGCGCCCCCGGCGCTGGAGGTCGAGCGACGCGGCGACGTCCTGATCCTCAAGAACCCCACCCCCTATTCCCGCACCGTCCAGACCGTGACCGCGCCCCTGGCCCGCTGGGCTTCGCAGGCGCCGCACCGCGTCTGGCTGGCCGAGCGGCCAGGGCCGGGCGCCCAGGGCTGGCGGACGGTGACCTACGCCGAGGCCGCCGACCAGGCCGCCCGGCTGGCCGGCGGTTTGTCTCGGCTGGGCCTCGCGCGCGGCAAGCCGCTGCTGATCCTGGCCCGCAACGGCGTCGACCACGCCCTGATCGGCTACGCCGCCATGAGCCTGGGCGCGCCGATCGCTCCGGTCTCGCCGCAGTACGGGCTGAAGGGCGCGGACCTCACCCGCCTGGCCTTCGCGGTCGAGCGGCTGAAGCCGGCGGCGGTCTATGTCGACGACGCCGAGGCCTTCGCCGACGCCCTGGCCGCGCCGTTCCTGGAGGGGCTGCCGGTGGTGGCCAGCCGCAACGCGCGCGAGGGCGACACGACGTTCGACGTCCTGGCCGCCGGCGACCCCGTCTCGCCCGTCTGCCGGCCGGAAGACACCGCCAAGCTGCTGCTGACCTCCGGCTCGACGGGCCTGCCCAAGGCGGTGATCTGCACCCACGCCAACATCGCCCTGAACGCCGCCCAGATCGCCGCCTGCTACGAGGACCCCGACCCGCCGGTGCTGGTCAATTCCGCGCCCTGGAGCCACAGCCTGGGCGCCAACGCCATCCTGCACATGGTGCTGCACCGGGGCGGGACCCTGTACATCGACGCCGGCCAGCCGGTGACCGGCCGCTTCGACGAGACCGTGCGGAACCTGCGCGAGGTGGCCACGACCTATCACAACATGGTCCCGGCCGGCTGGGGCCTGCTGGTCGGCGAGCTGGAGCGCGACCATGCCCTGGCGACGAAGTTCTTCGAGAAGGTGCGGGTGCTGCAGTACGGCGGAGCGTCGATGGCCCAGTCGATCCTCGACCGGGTCCAGGCCGTGGCCCTGCGCACGATCGGCTGCCGGGTGACCTTCGCCGCCGGCTACGGCGCCACCGAGACCGGCCCGACGGCCTGCAACATCCACTGGCTGAACGCCCGCTCGGGCATGGTGGGCCTGCCCACGCCCGGCACGTCGGTGAAGCTGGTCCCCGTGGCCGACGGTCCGCCCGACAAGTTCGAGATCCGCGTGAAGGGCCCGCAGGTCTCGCCCGGCTACCTCGGCATGGCCGAGGCCTCGGCGGCGGCGTTCGACGAGGACGGCTTCTATCGCCTGGGCGACGCGGCCAAGCTGGCCGACCGGCTGAACCCGTCGGCGGGCCTGGTGTTCGACGGCCGGCTGGTCGAGAACTTCAAGCTGGCCAACGGCACCTTCGTGGTGGCCGGGGCCCTGCGGGTGGCGGCGGTGTCGGCCATCGCCGGGGCGGTGTCGGACGCGGTGGTCTGCGGCGAGGGCCGGGCGGGCGTGGGGCTGATGCTGTTCCTCGACCCCAAGGCGGCCTTGCGGATCGGCGATCCGGCGGCGGTGAAGGCGGCGATCCGCAACGGCCTGGAGCGCCTGAACGGCCTGGCCAAGGGCGGCGGCAAGGTGACCCGCGCCTTGATCCTGGACGGCGCGCCCGACGCGGCGTCCGGCGAGCTGACCGACAAGGGCTACATCAACCAGGCCCTGGCTCGGGAGCGGCGTCCGGCGGAGCTGGAGCGGCTGTTCGCCGAGGAGCCGGACGACGGGGTGATGGTGTTCGGCTGAGGCCATGGACGACTTGGGGGACACACACTCACCCCACGATCGGCGTTTATCTGGCTAGGCCTCGACGTGAGTGTGTGTCCCCTCCTTCAGGCTCAGAGCCCTCACCACCCCCACGCAGATCAGCAACTGCCCGAAATAATACAGCCCCCACACCGCCAGGCCGGTGGCGAAGTTGTCCGGCCAGGGGCCGTTGCGGCCGAAGATGATCAGGTCGGAGACCACGAACATCAGCGCCCCGATCCCGACCCGGAAGCGCGGGAAGCGGCTGAGCCAGGCCGTCGCCGCCATCAGGGCCAGGCCCAGGCTGTAGACCGCCACGCCCGGCGCGCCGGCGCGGTCGGCGGGCAGCAGGAAGGCGATGACCACCACGGCGGGGACCAGCATCACGGCCAGGGCGACCTGGCTCCTCGACGGGCGGGGCCGGCGGTTGCGCAGGTAGAGGCCGATGGCGACCAGGTGTCCGGCCAGGAAGGCCAGGGCCCCCACCGTCAGCCCGGCCGCGCCCAAGAGCACGTCGCCCAGGGCGCCGAAGGCCATGACCAGGGTCAGCAGCCAGCCGTCCAGGCTGCGCACGTTCAGGGCGGCATAGACCGCCAGCAGCCCGACGCCCAGGCCCTTCCAGGTCAGCTCGGCGGCGGGCGACAGAGGAAGGCTCCAGGCCGCCACGTAGCTGACCCCGGCCAGGACCGAGGCGGCCAGGACGGCCTTGGCCAGATTTGATCGAGACATTCAGTTTCCCCGTTGCCGGTCCGCTCTTCGGCGACGCTTCGGCGCGGGCCAGACTGCGACGGACAGCACTGTCCCCGCAACCTTCCCCGAGGGTGAACCCGCAACCCCGTTGGCGGGTCTCCCGAAATGTCGGAAGCTTCGCGCGAACGGTACGGAGAAGACCATGAACGGCGCCGACGCCCTGATCACCACCCTGGCCGACAACGGCGTCACCGCCTGCTTCGCCAATCCCGGCACCAGCGAGATGCAGTTCGTCGCGGCCCTGGACCGCGAGCCGCGCATGCGCAGCGTGCTGTGCCTGTTCGAGGGCGTGGCGACCGGGGCGGCCGACGGCTGGGGGCGGATGACCGGGACGCCGGCCTGCACCCTGCTGCACCTGGGGCCGGGCTACGCCAACGGCGCGGCCAACCTGCACAACGCCCGACGGGCCTACACCCCCATCGTCAACGTCGTCGGCGACCACGCCACCGACCATCGCCAGTACGACGCCCCGCTGAACTCCGACATCGCCGCCCTGGCCGCGCCCAATTCGCTGTGGGTCAAGTCGGCCGACAGCGCCGACGCCGTGGGTCCCCTGGCCGCCGAGGCGGTGGCCGCCAGCTTCGGCGCGCCGGGCGGCAACGCGTGCCTGATCCTGCCCGCCGACAGCGCCTGGAACGAGACCAGCGTCCCCGGGCCGACGGTCGAGCGGCCGAGGTTCCGCGCCCCGGACCCCGCCGCCGTCGCCGCCGTGGCCAGGGCCCTGAAGGCGGCCGCCAAGCCCGTGCTGCTGCTCGGCTCTGGCGCGTGCGGTGAGGCCGCCGTGGCCGCCGCCGGGCGGATCGCGGCCGCGGGCGTACGGGTGCTGACCGACACCTTCACCGCCCGTCAGGCGCGCGGCGAGGGCCGCTTCCGCCCCGACAAGCTGCCCTATTTCGGCGAGCAGGCCCTGAAGGACCTGGAGGGCGTCGACCTGATGGTGCTGGTCGCCACGACCGCGCCGGTGGCCTTCTTCGCCTATCCCGACCGGCCCAGCGTGCTGGTCCCCGACGGGTGCGCGACCCTGACCCTGTGCGACCGGGCCACGGACGCCACCGCCGCCCTGGACGCCCTGGCCCAGGCGCTGGACGCGCCGGCGGCGGGTGCGGTCGAGCCCTACGCCCCGGCCGCCGCCCCTTCGGGCAAGTTGGACGCCTGGGCCATGGGCGCGTCCATCGCCCGCCATATGCCGGCCGGGGCGATCATCTCGGACGACGCGGTGACCGCCGGCCTGCCGATCTTCACCCAGACCCGCAACGCCCGGGCCCACGACTGGCTGTCCCTGACCGGCGGGGCCATCGGCCAGGGCGTGCCCCTGGCCATCGGCGCGGCCGTGGCCTGTGCCGACCGCAAGGTGCTGAGCCTGAACGGCGACGGGGCGGGGATGTACACAGTCCAGGGCCTGTGGACGATCGCCCGCGAGCGGCTGGACGTGACGGTGGTGGTGTTCGCCAACCACGCTTACCGCATCCTGGGCATCGAGATGGGCCGCACCGGCGGCGGCGAGCCGGGCCCGGCGGCGTCGCGGCTCCTGGACCTGGGCGATCCGAGGATCGACTGGGTGTCGGTGGCGCAGGGCCTGGGCGTGCCCGCCGAACGGGTCGAGACGGCCGAGGCGTTCGACGAGGCGATGGCCCGGGCGATGAAAGCGCCGGGGCCGCGATTCATCGAGGCGGCGATGCGGTAGGGGCGGCTGGGGACATATACATGTGCATGTCCCCAATTTGATCCGCTCATCCCGGAAGTCTGAGCACCGCCCTCAGCCCGCCCATCGGCGACTTCTGCAGCGTCAGTTCGCCGCCCAGCCCGCGCGCCATGTCCCGCGCGATGGCTAGGCCGAGCCCCACGCCCTTCTCGTTCTGGTTTCGCGACTCGTCCAGGCGGTTGAAGGGCCGGAAGGCCTCCTCGTGGCGGTCGTCGGGGATGCCGGGGCCGTCGTCGTCGACGAAGATCCACACGCCGCCCGAGGGGGCGGCGGTGGACGAGACCCGCACGGTCTCGCCGTGGGCGGCGGCGTTGTCGATCAGGTTGGCCAGGGCCCGCTTGAAGGCCTGGGGCCGCAGGATGGCCGACAGGTCGTCGCCGATCGACACCTCGACCTTGGCCCCGGCCCGCTGGGCGCCCTCGCAGACCCCCTCGATCAGCGGCCGCAGCATGACCTGGCGGGCCTCCTCGCCGCCCTCGCCCCGGGCGAAGGCCAGGTACTCGTCGATCATGTGCTCCATTTCGGAGAGGTCGCGGGCCATGGCCTCCAACTGCGGGCTGGGCTCGGCCAGGGCGATCTCCAGCTTCAGCCGGGTCAGGGGCGTGCGCAGGTCGTGGCTGACGCTGGCCAACAGGGCGGTGCGCTGCTCGATATGGCGCTGGATTCGGGCCTTCATGGCCAGGAAGGCCGAGGCCGCCTGGCGCACCTCGCGCGCGCCGTGCGGCTTGAAGGCGGCCTGGTCGATGCCGCGCCCGAAGGCGTCGGCCGCGTCGGCCAGGCGCTCGATGGCCCGCACCTGGTTGCGGATGAACAGGATGGCCACCGCCGTCAGCAGCAGGGTGGCCACCACCATCCACAGGATGAAGATGTGGCCCTGGGTGGCGAAGGCGCGGTCGCGCGGGGCGATGATCCGCAGCACGCCTTCCTTGACCTGCACGCGGATGTCGACGTGGCCGGGATAGCGGGTGGTGTCGAACCAGAACGGGTCGTCCAGCCGGTCGTCCAGGGCCGTGCGCAGCGAGCGGTCCAGCGAGGCGAACAGCGAGGGCCGCTGGCCGGTCGGCAGCTTGCGGCCCTTCTGCAGGGCGATCGACAGCGACATCGACTCCTCGGCCCGCTCGGCCATCTTGTCGAGCGCCTCGGGCGAGGGATCGTCCTTGTAGGTCTGCACCGCCCAGGCCACGTCGCCGGCCAGTCCTTCGGACAGGCGGCTGGTGACGGTCTCCCAGTGGGCGTCGAAGAACGCCCAGGTGACGGCGATCTGCATCACCGCCACCGGCAGGACGATGATCAGCAGCGATCGCCCGAACAGCGAGGTCGGCAGCCACCGCTTGATCTGGCGGGGGATGTAGAGGCGGGTGCGGAAGCGGAACATCAGTCCGGCGCCAGCCGATAGCCGATCCCGCGCACGGTCTGCAGATATCTCGGGTTCTTCGGATCGGGCTCGATCTTGCGGCGCAGGCGGGTGACCTGGACGTCGACGGCGCGGCCGGTGGCGTCGACCGTGTCGCGGGCCAGCTCCAGGCGGTCGACGGGCGCGTGGGCGGCCTTGGCCAGGCGGCGCAGCAGGGCGACCTCGGCCTCGGTCAGGCGGATCGGCTCGCCGTCGCGGGTCAGCTCGCCGCGCTCGGGCTCGAAGGCGCAGGCCCCCAGGCTCAGGGCGCGCGGCCCCGACGGCTTGGGCGTCGAGCGGCGCAGGATCGACTCGATGCGCAGCAGCAGTTCGCGCGGCTCGAACGGCTTGGCCAGGTAGTCGTCGGCCCCGTGGGTCAGACCCTCGATCCGGTCGCTGGTCTGGTCGCGGGCGGTCAGCATCAGGATCGGCGTCCTGCCGGCCTCGCCGCCCCGGGCCCGCAGCCGCCGGGTGAACGAGAAACCGTCCTCGCCGGGCATCATCACGTCCAGCACCAGCAGGTCGAAGTCCATCGCGCCCGTCAGCCGGTCGGCGTGGGCGGCGTCGGCGGCGGCGCTGACCCGGAAGCCGGCGCGGGCCAGGAATTCCTTGAGCAGGGTGCGGATGCGGTCGTCGTCGTCGACGACCAGCAGATGGCGCTCGGCGCGTTCTTCTGGGGTCATAGCCCGTCCCGACGATTGAGGCCGACACCTTGGCGCGGTCCGGCCAGGGCCGCCAGGATGCGCCGCGTCCCGGCCACGCCGTCCAGGCCCCCGGTGCGGTAGGCGCGGCCCAGCAGGGTGCGCAGCCGCTCGGCCACCCGGTACTCGAAGGCGATCCCCTCGGGGGTCAGCTCGGCCGGCCGCCGGCGGGCGTCCAGGTCGCCGGACGCCTTGCGGGCCAGGCCCAGGCGCTGCAGGTCCGACAGGGTCTTGCTGGCCGCCTGCTTCGAAAGGCTGGTCAGCTTGGAAAGGTCCTGCACGCCGATGCCGGGCCGGCGGCGCAGCAGGAAGGCGGCGCGCCAGTGCGAGCGCCCCAGGCCCGGCCCCTCGCCCTCCAGGGCCGCGTCGACCGCCGCCCATAGGCCCGCCTCGGCCAGCAGCAGCAGCTCCAGCCCGCTGTCCAGCTGCTCCTCGCCCAGGATCAGGCGGGGGTCGGTCGATCCCCCGATCCCGCCGGGGGAAGGGCCGGGTGAAAGCGGCCCGGCCATCAGCTTGCGTCCATTTTATTTGACCTTCGCCGGCTCGGGGCGTCTAAGAGCCGGGTTCCAAATAAGGAGGTCTTGGACCGATGTCTCTCGTTCCCTTCGACGATCGCGATGGTTGGATCTGGCTGGACGGCCAGTTCGTCGCCTGGCGGGACGCGAAGGTGCACGTATTGACCCATGGCCTTCACTACGCCTCGTCGGTGTTCGAAGGCGAGCGGATGTACGGCGGCGAGATCTTCAAGCTGACCGAGCATACCGAGCGCCTGTTCAAATCGGCCGAAATCCTCGATTTCAAGATCCCCTACACGGTGGCCGAGATCGACGAGGCGTGCAAGGCGACCGCCGCCAAGAACGGCCTGACCGACTGCTATGTCCGTCCCATCGCCTGGCGCGGCAGCGAGATGATCGGCGTGTCGGCCCAGCAGACCAAGATCCACGTGGCCATCGCCGTGTGGGACTGGCCCAGCTATTTCGACCCGGCGACCAAGGCCAGGGGCATCCGCCTGACCTGGGCCAAGTACGACCGTCCGGCCCCGAACACGATCCCGACCGCCGCCAAGGCCGCCGGGCTCTACATGATCTGCACCATCTCCAAGCACGCCGCGGAGAAGGAAGGCTTCGCCGACGCGATGATGGTCGACTACCGCGGCTACATCGCCGAGGCGACCGGGGCCAACGTGTTCTTCGTCAAGGACGGCGCGCTGCACACCCCGATCCCGGACTGCATCCTGAACGGCATCACCCGCCAGACGGTGATCCAGATCGCCAAGGAACGCGGGATCCAGGTGATCGAGCGCCACATCGAGAAGGCCGAGCTGTCGACCTTCACCGAGTGCTTCATCGTCGGCACCGCCGCCGAGGTCACCCCGGTGTCGGAGATCGGCGAGTTCAAGTTCACCCCGGGCCAGCTGTCGCTGTCGCTGATGGACGCCTACGCCGCCCTGGTGCGGCGGGAGCTCGTGCCGGCGTAAGCTGGCGCTCTTACTGAAATGCAGATCCCGGAGGGCTCGGCTCTCCGGGATTTTTTATGGCCCGCCGCAGTTAACCATAAGATGGTGCGGTCGCGCCGCCTGGCAAAACCTACCCGGCAGAAGATCTCGAAACATAGTAAACGGCGATTATATTAACCATCTATACTACTCATTACCTGGAGCTTCCGCCTTTCGCACATGACTTGCACCGCGTCCGGCCAACGATAACCGGATGGGGTTCCACACGTCATGAGCATCAACAGCGCCATGTTGGCCGGGGTTTCCGGCCTGCTCGCCAATTCCTCGAGCCTGGCGGCGATCTCGGACAACATCGCCAACGTCAACACCGTCGGCTACAAGCGCAGCTCGGCCAACTTTTCGTCGATGGTCACCTCGCAGAGCAAGAACGGCAGCTACAGCGCCGGCGGCGTCGGGGCCAAGACCCACCAGTTCGTCAGCCAGCAGGGCCTGTCCCAGGCCACGACCTCGAACCTGGACCTGTCGATCTCGGGCGCCGGCTTCTTCGTGACCACCGAGAAGCCCGAGGGCCTGTCGCCCACCGACACCCGCTCGTTCACCCGCGCCGGCTCGTTCACCCTGGACAACCTGGGCTACCTGCAGAACGACGCCGGCCTCTACCTCCAGGGCTGGCTGGCCGACCCGGTGACCGGCATGATCACCACCGACCCCTCGGACCTGTCGCGGCTGTCGTCCATCAACGTCGCCACGGTCGGCGGGGCCGCCGAGAAGACCACCCGCGCCGGGATCAACGCCAACCTGCGCTCCGAGCAGACGGTGTCGGCGGCCGCCAACGCCAAGGTGACCAAGACCGCCGTGCCGGAAACCCCCGCGGCGACGCCCGCCGTGGACTACGCCGTCACCTACAGCCCGACCGGAACCGGCAATCAGTATTCGGTGTCGATCAGCCGGGCGGGAACCGTGGTGTCCACCGGCACGGCCACCTACGACCCCACCACCGGCGCCCTGACCGGCTACCTCCCCACCGGCGCGACCGTTCCGGTCACCACCCTGACCACCGCCGGCCAGACCGTGAACCTGTCCGACCTGGGCATGACCACCAAGGCCGACGCCGTCGCCGCCGGGGCCTACGACCCGGCCACCAACTCGATGTCGGACTACGCCCTGGACCCGACCAAGGGCGTCAAGCCGGACTTCGAGATCCAGCTGCCGGTCTCGGACTCCAAGGGCGGTCAGCGCACCATCACCCTGTCGCTGATCAAGGGGCCGGGTCCCAACGAGTGGTACGCCGAGCTGCGCGCCAAGCCCGGCGACCTGGACAACAACGCCAACGGCCTGATCAGCTCGGGCAAGATCACCTTCACCAACGACGGCAAGCTGGCCAGCACCGGCGGGCTGTTCGGGACCACCAACCCGACCTCGATCAGCATCGGCGCGTCCGATCCGCTGGCCACCGGCACGGGCCCGCGCTGGGCCGACGGCCTGGGCATCGACAGCCAGGACATCCAGATCGACCTGGCCAACGCCGCGGGCGGCCTGACCCAGTTCAACAGCCAGTCGGTGGTGCAGTCGGTCAACACCAACGGCACGGCGTTCGGCAACCTGACCAACATCGAGATCGACGATAAGGGCTATGTCTCGGCCATCTTCGACAACGGCGTCACCCGCCGCATCGCCCAGGTCGCCATCGCCACCTTCTCCAACCCGGACGGGCTGAAGGCGGTCAACGGCAACGCCTATCGGGTGACCAACGAGAGCGGCGGCTTCAGCCTCAAGACGCCCGGCGACGGCGGCGCGGGCTCGATCGCGCCCTCGACCCTGGAAGCCTCGACGGTGGACCTGTCGACCGAGTTCACCGGCCTGATCACCACCCAGCGGGCCTATTCGGCCTGTTCGAAGATCATCACCACGGCGGACCAGATGCTGGAGGAGCTGCTGAGCATCAAGCGGTAGGGCGAGCGGTGGGGCGAAGCTACCCCGCCACCTTCGCTTCCAGCTCCGCCAGCCGCGCCCGCGTGGACGCCAGGTCGGCCCCGAACCGCGCCGGGTCGGCCGCCGCCAGGCGGGCGGCCACGTCGTAGCTCTCGCGATAGAGGTCCAGGGCTCGCATGCGGTGCCCCCGGTCCTCGCGCAGGTCGGCCAGGCGCTCCAGCGACACCGACAGGGCGCGGCGGGCGTTGGGATCGGCGGCTTCGCGGCCGCCGTGCGAGCGGCGCAGGGCCAGGGCCTCCTCGAAGGCGGCCAGGGCCTCGTTCAGGCGACCCTCCATCTCGGCCACGTCGCCGACCCCCGACAGGGCGCCGGCCAGCAGCTCGTCGGCGGCGAAGTCGCCCCGGGGCGCGGCGGCGCGGGCGGCGCGGGCATAGCTGACCGCCTCCTCATAGGCCTCGGCGGCGTCGTCCAGCCGGCCCTGGCCGCGCGCGAAGTCGCCCAGGTCGCGGCGCGACACGGCCTTCTCGCGGTCGTCCCTGGCCATGCGCAGGAGGTGGTTCAGGGCCTGGGCCGCCTGGGACCAGGCTTCCTGGCGGCTCAGGCTGACCAGCCGGGCGCGGAGGCCCTCGAAGGTCTCGGCCGGGGCGGGCGGCGGCAGCTCGGCCGCGACGATCGGGGTGGCGACAGGGGGCGGGGCAGGCGGCGCGACGGGCGCGGCGACGACCGGCGCCGGTTCGGGCGCGGGCTCGACGGCCAGGACCGGTTCGGCGACCGGCTCCAGGTCCACCGGCGCCGGCCTGCGCCGCGCCTTGGGCTTGGGACGCGGGGTCAGGGCGGCGACGAGGAGCACTACCCCCGTGATCGCCGCCGCCCAGCCCACGAACGGACGGTGCGGCTCGAAGGGACCGAGATCCAGGTTCTGCGCCCAATCCCCCAGGACGCCGAAACCCGCGATCACGTACCCCGATGTCGCCAGGATCGTCCCGAGGACGACCCCCACGAGCCGAGCCAGCATGTCGTCCCCTCCACGACCCGTTCGTAAGGAGGAGGAGGTCAGCGCAGGGCCGCTCCGGCGTCGAGCCGTCTCAACCGCCAGGGGAAGGGGCGGGGCCAAGCGCCGCCATATCGGGCGCCGGGCGACCCGGGCGCCTGGGAAACGCCCATGACCTAACGGAAGCCGGGGTCAGAGCAGCCAGGCGTTTGGCCGCGGATAGGCCTGGCCCTGCAGCAGATAGACCAGGCCGACGATGCAGCGGACCACGAAGAACACGCCGATCGCGCCCATGATCGTGCCGCCGGCGATCAGCATCGGGATGCCGATCAGCAGCACCGCCAGGGCCAATCCCACCAGGAACAGCGCCATGCCGATCAGGAACCACCAGATCGACAGCCAGAAGGTGCGGATGGCGAAGGTGTAGTGGCTGGCGTTGATCGGCCCGGCCGTCTCGCGGTTGAGATAGGCGACAATCAATCCGACCAGGATGGTCAGGCCGTTGAAGCAGCCCAGCAGGTACAGGGCGTAGACCACGATCGGCAGGAGCTTGTCCTCCCCAAGGCGTTCGGGGGCGCGGGCGGGGCTTTCGGCGGCGTCGCTCATTCAGATCATCCAGTTGCGGGGCGTGGGATAGGGCTGGATCTTCAACAGCCAGGAAAGGCCGAGGATGCAGCGCACGGCGGTCCAGACCCAGACGGCGGGCAGGATCACGAAGCCGATGCCGACCGGCGTCAGCACGCCGCCGATCACCGAGAACAGCAGGGCCAGCCAGAAGGTGCGGATCTGGAAGACGTAGTGGGTGCGCAGCCAGTCGGGCGCGGCGTCCTTGCTGACATAGGCCAGGATCACCCCCACCACCCCGGTCAGTCCGGCCGAGATCAGGCCGGCCAGATAGAGGGCGTAGACGACCAGCGGCATGGTCTTGTCGTCCTGCAGGGCGGGCGGGACGGCGGGGTCGGCGGTCGGGTCGGCGGCGGGATCGGTCTGGCTCATGGAACGATGGTCGCCAATATCGGCCGCGAACGCAAATGAAGGTCGCGTCATGCTCCCTTCCCTCGCAAGGGGAGAGGGAGGGCGCTAAGCGCTCGGCAGGAGGGCCTCGGGCAGGGCGTGGGGGTCCAGTCCCTGGCCGCGTCCCAGCCACGGCAGCACCGCCATCAGCAGGATCAGCAGGAAGGCCATGCGCGCGGCCAAGGCCAGGGCGACGCCGGCCATGCCGGGCGTGAAGGCCAGCAGCAGCAGCACCGCCGTGCCCAGGGCCAGCAGGCCCATCACCCAGGTCAGGCCCTCGCGCACGTTCAGGCCCCCGGCCAGCTCGAAACGGGGCCCGCGCCCGCCCGGCGGGGCGAGGTCGGCGGCCACCGCGGCGACGGCGCGGGCGAACAGCGAGAAGCCGGCCAGCCGGTCCTCGAAGCGTCCGGGGCCGGTCCAGCTCTGGGACGGCAGCAGCAGCTTGTGGCGGCGGCCGAACACCAGGGTCAGGGCCCGGTGGCGGTCGCCGTCGCGCGGCCGCGACAGGCGGAAGGCGGTCAGGGCGGAGAGGGGGAAGCGGCGTTCCTGCCGGCCGCGGCGCTCGACCAGGTCCGCGCCGTCCAGGGTCCAGACCGTCTCCGGCTGGAAGGGGACGAGGCGGGCGCTGTGCGACAGCGTGGCCATCACCCCCGGACGGCGGTGATTTCCACCCCGGCGGCGGCGGCGTGGGGCGCCAGGGCCAGGGGCTTTTCCACCCGCACGCGGGCGCGGGTCACGCGGCTGTCGGCGAAGCTGGCCTGGGCCAGGCGCTCGGCGAAGGTCTCGACCAGGTCGATATGGCCCTCGGCGGCGATGGCCTGGGCGGCCTGGAGGATGGTCTCGTAGTTGACGGTGTCGCCCAGGTCCTCGCAGTGGCTGGCGGCGACGTCCAGCTCGACGTCGATGACCAGGGGCTGCTGGCGGCCGTGCTCGTGGTCATAGACCCCGATCCAGGCGTCGACCTTCAGGCCGCGCACGAACACCTTGGTGACGATGACCCGGGCCGGCGTGGGCTGGGTCGCTTCGTTCGGAAGGTTGGTCAGGGGTTGGGCGGCCAAGGCGAGACTCTCAGGAACCGATGACATCGGGGGTGCGCCAGCCCAGATGCTGGCCCGCGTCGACCGCGATCATCTGGCCCGTGACCGACGTTGCGTCAATGAGGTAGCGCAGGGCCGCGGCGATGTCGCCCGGCGAAACGGCCCGTTCCAGCGGGGTTCCGGCGGCCTCGCGCTCGAATTCGCCGGAGGCCTGGTGCACCGAGGCCAGGGTCGGGCCGGGGCCGATGGCGTTGACCCGCACGCGCGGCGCCAGGTCCTGGGCCATGGTCTGGGTCACCCACCACAGGCCGGCCTTGGACAGGCTGTAGCTGAAGAACTGCGGATTGGGCCGCAGCACGCGCTGGTCGATGATGTTGACGATCTGGCCGCCATTTGAAGAGGGGGCGCCGGCGGGCAGGGCGGCGGCGAAGGCCTGGGCCAGCACGACCGGGGCGCGCAGGTTGGCGTCCAGATGGGCGTCCCAGCTTTGCCGGGTCGCCGTGGCCAGGCGGTCGTCCTCGAAGGTCGAGGCGCTGTTGACCAGCAGGGTGACGGGGCCCAGGGCCTGGGCGGCGCGGCCGATCAGGGCGGCGGTCTGGCCCTCGTCCGTCAGTTCGGCGTCGAGGACGACGGCCCGGCGGCCCAGGGCGGCGATCTCGTCGGCGACGGCCTGGGCTTCATCTCGAGCCGTGCGGTAGTGGACGGCGACGTCGAAGCCGGCGCGCGCGGCTTCCAGCGCCAGGACCCGGCCGATCCGGCGGCCGGCGCCGGTGACCAGGGCCGCGCCGCGCTCGGTCATGGTCTTAGTCGAAACGGCCGAATTCGAACTTGTTGAGGCCGAGGATGACCACCAGGAAGATGGCGATGACGCCGATCGCGACCATGAGCTTGAATCCGTTTTCAGACTGAAAGGTGATGCGGGCTTTAGCCTCGCGCGACGCCGACCGCAAGGCTGGGCGTCGCGCGGCGCTTGACCCGGCGGGGCGACGGGGGCCTGCTGGGCGGAAAAGGGGGAGGGACATGCGCAGAAGCCTGATCGCGGCCGTGGCGACGGCGGCCTTGGCCGTGGCCGCCCTGGCGCCCGCGCCGGCCCTGGCCTGGAACGACCAGGGGCACATGGCGACCGGCGACATCGCCTATGACGTCCTGGCCGAGCGCGATCCCAAGGCCGTGGCCGCGATCGTCGCCCTCATGCGCGACCATCCCGACCACGCCGCCTTCGAGCGCCAGCTGGCCGGGCTGACGGGCCGGGCGCGCGAGCGGCGGCTGTTCGCCCTGATGGCCCGCTGGCCCGACGACACGCGCGGCAGCCCCCATGACCGTCCCGATTGGCACTACGCGGTCAAGGTGGTCTCGCCCTGGCGCTTCGTGATGCCGCTGTCGTTCGGCCATGGCGAGCGCGCCTTCCGCGACAACCTGGCGATCGCCCGCGACCCCAGGGCGCCGCGCGCCGACCGCGCGGTCGCGCTGTGCTGGATCATGCACGGGGTCGGCGACCTGCATCAGCCGCTGCACGCCGGCCATTGGATGTCGTGGACATTCCCCAAGACCGACCGGGCCGGCACGATCGCCTATGTGCGCTGGGCGCCGGGCGGTCCGTCGGTCGACCTGCACGAGTTCTGGGACGGGGTTCCCAACCGGCCGGGCGGACGGGACGTCGGCTCCGAGGCTCTGGCCGCGGCGGCCGAGGCGGCCCACCCTCGTCCGACCGGCGGCGGCCTGGGTCCGGACCCCTACCGCGCCTTCCTGACCTGGGAGCACGAGAGCTGGGTCCTGGCCAAGACCGTGGCCTACCGGGACGGCGCCCTGGCCACCGGCAGGACGCGGGCCGAGGCGCCCGTGCTCCCGAAGGGCTATTGGGCCACGGCCCGCGACCTGGCCGAGCTGCGGATCGCGACGGCCGGCTATCGGCTGGCGGACGTGCTGGCGCTGGTGCGCGCGGAGCCCTAGGTTTCCGCCATGCTCTGGCGCCGCCGTGTCGAACCGTTCACCCGTCCCTTCGTCTATGCCTGGTTCCGCGCCCGGCGGGGCCTGACCCTGGGCGTGCGCGGGGTGGTCACCGACGCCGAGGGGCGGGTGCTGCTGATCGAGCATACCTATGTCCACGGCTGGTACCTGCCCGGCGGCGGGGTCGAGCGCGGCGAGACGGCCGAGACGGCCCTGGCCCGCGAGATGCAGGAGGAGGCCGGGGTGCGGGTGCTGGGCCGGCCCAGCCTGGTCTCGGTGCACAGCAACGAGCCGCGCCATCCCGGCGACCACGTGCTGGTCTACCGAGTCCACGCCTGGGCGCCGTGCGCCGCCAACGCCCAGGGCGAGATCCACAAGGTCGGCTGGTTCGCCCCCGACGCCCTGCCGGACGGGACCACGCCCAGCACTCGCCGGCGCATCGTCGAGGCGTTGCATGGCGCCGAATGCGACCCGATGTGGTGAGGGGCGAACGATCGGCCCTTCCCCAGTGATCAATGATCATTAAAATGGATGTTTGAACGAGGGCCGCCGTCCTTCCGGACGTGAGCCGCCCCAGCCCGGAGGAGCACGGCATGCGCGACTACCTGAAGTTCTACATCGACGGTCAGTGGGTCGAGCCGAAAGGCTCCAAGACTGTGGACGTGATCAATCCGGCCACCGAGGCCGTCGCCGGCCGGGTGACCCTGGGTACGGCCGACGACGTGGACCTGGCCGTCCGCGCCGCCCGCAAGGCCTTCGCCACCTACTCCCAGACCAGCCGCGAGGAGCGCATCGACCTGCTCGAGCGGATCATCGCCGAGTACCAGAAGCGCTTCGAGGACATGGCGAAAGCCATCACCGAGGAGATGGGCGCCCCGTCGTGGCTGGCCCAGCGCGCCCAGGCGGCCATGGGCATCGCCCACGTCCAGACCTCGCTGCAGGTGCTCAAGGACTACAAGTTCGAGGAAGACCGCGGCACGACCCGGCTCGTGAAGGAGCCGATCGGCGTCTGCGCCTTCATCACCCCGTGGAACTGGCCGATCAACCAGATCGCCTGCAAGGTCGCGCCGGCCCTGGCCACCGGCTGCACCATGGTGCTCAAGCCCTCGGAAGTGGCCCCGTTCTCGGCCTGGATCTGGACCGAGATCCTGGCCGCCGCCGGCGTGCCGGCCGGCGTCTACAACCTGGTCAACGGCGACGGCCCCACGGTGGGCGCGGCGCTCAGCTCGCATCCGGAAGTCGACATGGTGTCGTTCACCGGCTCGACCCGGGCCGGCGTCGAGGTGGCCAAGAACGCCGCCCCGACCGTCAAGCGCGTGCACCAGGAACTGGGCGGCAAGAGCCCCAACATCATCCTCGACGACGCCGACTACCAGAAGGCGGTCGGGGGCGGCGTGGCCTCGGTGATGATGAACTCGGGCCAGTCGTGCAACGCCCCGACCCGGATGCTGGTCCCGTCCAAGCGCATGGACGAGGTGATCGCCATCGCCAAGGCCGCCGCCGAGGCCCACACCGTGGGCGACCCGAACGGCAACTCAAAGCTGGGTCCCGTGGTCTCGGAAGTGCAGTGGAACAAGATCCAGGGCCTGATCCAGAAGGGCGTCGACGAGGGCGCGACCCTGGTCTCGGGCGGCCCCGGCAAGCCGGAAGGCCTGGAGACCGGCTACTATGTGAAGCCGACGGTGTTCGCCAACGTCACCTCGGACATGACCATCGCCAAGGAAGAGATCTTCGGCCCGGTGCTGGCGATCCTCGGCTATGACGGCGTCGACCAGGCGGTCGAGATCGGCAACAACACCGAATACGGCCTGGCGGCCTATGTCTCGGGCAACGACCAGTCGGAAGTCCGCTCGGTGGCGTCCAAGCTGCGCGCCGGCCAGGTGGTGCTGAACGGCGCCGGCCCCGATCTGATGGCCCCGTTCGGCGGCTACAAGATGAGCGGCAACGGCCGCGAATGGGGCGACCACGCCTTCGGCGAGTTCCTGGAGACCAAGGCCATCCTCGGCTACGGGACGAAGGCCGCGGCGGAGTAGCTTTTGGGTCCGTCCCTCCCCTCGTGGGGAGGGAAAACCTCTCTCGCTTCCCCAAACGGAAACCTTGTCGCGCCCGCGCCCAGGGCGCACGGTCAAGGGAACAACGATAACCCGAGGGAGTGAGACCATGACGCCGGCCGACGGCGCGTCGACCCCGCGCGACGCCAGCACCGCCCCGTTCAAGCCCCTGGCCATGAGGGGCCCCGACGTCAGCGTCGACCGCCGGCCCGACGGCAGCATCGTCATCACGTCCAACCATCCGCCCGGCGAGGGGCCGCGCACGATCAGCCACCTGCTGGCCGAACGCGCCGCCCAGCATCCCGACCGGCCCTATCTGAAGCAGCGCGAGCCGAACCACGGTCCGTGGCGCGGGGTCACCTACGGCGAGGCCCAGCGGGCGGTCGAGGGGATCAGCCAGTGGCTGCTGGACCAGGGCGTCACGGCCGACGACAGCGTGATGATCCTGTCGGGCAACTCGATCGAGCACGCCCTGATGACCCTGGGGGCCTATGGCGCGGGGGCGCCCGCCGCCCCGGTCAGCCCGGCCTACAGCCTGATGTCCACCGACCACGGCAAGCTCAAGCATTGCTTCGACAAGGTCGCGCCCAAGGTCGTCTTCGCCCAGTCCGGCGCCCTGTTCGACAAGGCGATCGCCACCCTGAAGGCGATCAAGCCCGACCTGCTGCTGGTCACCGCCGACGGGACCGGAGAGGGGGCGATCCCGTTCGCGACCGTCGCCGCCCCCCCCCCGCGCGACGTCGCCGCCAAGCGCGAGAGCCTGACGCCCGCGACGGTGGCCAAGTACCTGTTCACTTCCGGCTCGACCGGCATGCCCAAGGGCGTGCCCCAGACCCACGCCATGATGGCGGGCGTCATCGCCGGCCAGGAAGGCCTGCGCACCGACGAGCCCACCGACGAGATTCCCAACAGCCTGGAATGGATGCCCTGGAGCCACATCTCGGCGGGCAACATCGGTTTCAACGGCGTGCTATGGGCCGGCGGCACGCTGTGGATCGACGAGGGCAAGCCGCTGCCGGGCATGTTCGAGACCACGATCAAGAACCTCTACGAGGTCTCGCCCGTGGTGTTCGGCTCGGCCCCGATCGCCTTCTCGATGCTGGCAGGGGCGATGGAGGGCGATCCCGTCCTCCGGAAGGCGTTCTTCAAGAACCTGAAGTACATGGGCTATGGCGGCGCCACGCTGTCGGACGACGTCTACACCCGCATGCAGGCCCTGGCCGTGGCCGAGACCGGCCACCGCGTGCCCCTGACCACCATGTACGGCGCCACCGAGACGCAAGGCGTGACCGTGGTCCACTGGCTGACCGAGCGGGTCGGGCTGGTCGGCCTGCCGCTGCCCGGCATCGCCCTGAAGCTGGCCCCGGCCGGCGCCAAGTACGAGGTGCGGGTCAAGGGCCCCACCGTGGCCGGCGGCTATCACAAGGACCCGGAGAAGACCGCCGCGGCCTTCGACGAGGAGGGCTTCTACAAGCTGGGCGACGCGGCGCGGTTCGTCGATCCGGACGACCCTTCGAAGGGCCTGGTGTTCGACGGCCGGGTGACCGAGGACTTCAAGCTGGACAGCGGCACCTGGGTCAGCGTCGGGGTTCTGCGTCCCGACCTGGTGGCGGCCTGCAGCCCCTACATCCACGACGCGGTGATCGCCGGCCAGGACAAGCCGTTCATCGCCGCCATGGTCTGGCCCTCGCCCGCCGGCCTGGCCGCCCTGGTCGCCGACGAGGGGCCGGGCACGCCGCTGGACAAGCTGACGGCGATCCTGCGCGAACGGATCGGGGCCTTCAACGCCGCCGCCGGCGGTTCGTCGCGCCGCGTGGCCCGCGTGACCATCCTGACCGAACCGCCGTCCATCGACGCCGGCGAGATCACCGACAAGGGCTATGTGAACCAGCGCGCGACGCTGGAGCGCCGGGCCAAGGTGGTGGAGGGGCTGTATGTGGCGGAGCCTGGTGAGGGCGTGATCGTGATCTGAGGCCGGGGACATGCGCTCGCGCGTGTCCCCAAGCGCTCATTCGCGCCTCTAAATTCGTCATCCTCGGGCTTGTCCCGAGGACCCCTCTGTCCGCCAGTTTGTCGGTCGGGGTCAAACCGCAGCATCACAGCGCAACGGATCTTCGTTCTTCTCGGCTGAAGCAGGGGTCCTCGGGACAAGCCCGAGGATGACGGGTCTATTTGGTGGGGTGGCGCTAGCTGGTGGGGACACGCGCGAGCGCATGTCCCCGGCCGCTACTCGTCCCCCTCCACATAAGCCGGCCACGCCAGCGTTCCGCGGTCCAGCACGATGGTCTTGTCCGAATAGCCGCTGGCCATCAGCCCCGCCGGCTTGGCGGGAATGGCCGACACCCCGCGTGGCCAGCCGTCGCGGATCTCGATCACCGCCACCTCCACCTTGCCGGCCGCGCGGGCGGTGAAGCTGAGGGTGACGCCGTTCGGGTCCGGAGCGTGGTAGCTGAGGCTGCTCCACTGGCCGGCGGTGTTGGGCAGGGCGATCGGGCGGCCGTTCAGGCGCGGCTGGTCCAGGGCGACGCTGGACTTCAGGCGTAGGGCCAGGACCTCGGCGCCGAGGGTCGGCACGGCGCGGACCAGCAGGCGGTCGCCGGCCCGGTCGATGACCAGGGTCGGCCGCTCGACCGGCAGCACGGCCGTCGGGGCCATCCACACCGGCTCGCGGAACAGGGGTGGATAGGCCTGGCGCACGGGCTTGGCGTCGTTGTCCGACAGCACCACGGTCGACCACGGGTCCAGGCGCGGCTGGGGCGAGACCCGCCAGGCCGTGCCGGTCGACAGGTCGGCCAGGTGGCTGGCCTCGGCCAGTTTCGGGCGGGTCGGGCCGGCGTCGCCCAGGCCGGCGTAGAGCAGCAGGCCGATCCCCGCCGCCGTGGCCACGCCGGCGAAGATCGGGGCCCAGCGATAGGCGGCGAAGTCGAAGGCCAGGGGCAGGAGGGCCGGGGCGGCCAGGATCGCGAACACCGCCAGCACGGCCGGCTCCATCAGGCCGACGCCCGCGAAGGTCCAGGCTCCCCAGGCGCCCAGCTGGGCGACGACGGCGACGGCGACCAGGGCGATGGCCAGGGTCAGCAGCCAGGCCACCCGGCGGTCGCGGGTCCCGCCCACGGCCATGACCAGGGCGGCGGCCAGGCTGGCGGCCAGCAGCGGCCAGGCGATCATCACCGAGGCGCCGGGCAGCATCGCCTGGGCCGTGACCGCCAGGGCCAGCACCACCAGCAGGGCGCCCAGCCAGGCGCCGAACACGCCCACGCCCCGGCCCAGGCTCAGCCAGGCCAGGACCACGACGGCCCCGCCCAGGCCCAGGCCCACGGGGTCGAACCCGCCGACCAGGCTGCACGCCCCGCCCACGGCCAGGGCCGCCAGGCTGATCCAGACGCGTCCCCAAATGCGCGCCAGGCCGCGCGCCTGCAGGACCAGCACGGTCAGGCACACTCCGATCAGCAGGATCCCCGCGCCGGGCAGCAGGGCGTTGAACTGGCCGAGGACGGCGTAATAGCGCTGCTGGTCGGTGATCCCGATCAGGCGTCCGGCCAGGTGCAGGGCCAGCACGGCGGCGGCGGACAGCAGCAGGAAGCCGGCGATCCCGCGCAGAATCTCGACGAAGGTCACGGCCTTGCCGCGCAGGGCGCGGAAGCCGGTGAAGAGGATCAGCAGGCCGGCCGCCGCCAGGATCCCCCAGCCCGCCTCGACCGGATAGGCCACCAGGACCCGGCCCAGGACGTCGGAATAGATCAGGTCGGGCGACTTGGCCGGCAGGCTCGCGCCCATCGCCAGGGCGCGGACGGCGGGCAGGGCCTGGTCGCCCAGGTTCTGCAGGCTGCCCTGGTTCAGGTGGTCGGGCGTGGCCAGGGGCGTGTGATAGGCCAGCTGGTCGTCGATGAAGGCGAAGTTCAGCCCCGGGAGGCCTTTCCTCAGGGCGTGGGTGAAGTCGGTGTCGTTGGGCATGCGCCGGTAGACGGCGGCGGCCAGAGAGTTGGCGGTCGGCTGGTGGGCGTTGGCCGCATAGAGCCGGATCAGCTCGCCGCTGTCGGCGCCGGTCTGGAACATGGCCGCGCGGCCGGCGTCGCCCCGGGCCTCCATGTTGACCACCACGCCCACGCGGTCGCGCAGCGGGTCGCGGGCGAAGAAGGCCTCGGCGCCCAGCAGGCCCGGCTCCTCGCCGTCGGTGAACAGGAAGATCACGTCGCGGGCCGGGGGCGGGCCGGCCTTCAGGGCGCGGGCGATCTCCAGGGCGGCGGCGACCCCGGCCGAGTCGTCGGCCGCGCCGGGCGAGTTGGGCACGGTGTCGTAATGACTCATCACCAGCACGGCCGGCGCTTCGCGGTCGGTCCCGGGCAGGGTGGCGACGATGTTCTGCACCGCGCCGACGGCCACCGAGCGCGGCGACCACTTGGCCGCGTCCCGCACGCCTTCGCCGGGGCGCACCAGCACCTCCAGCCCCAGGCCGCTGACGCGCGAGAGCAGGTGATCGCGGACCCGGACGATCTCGGCCGAGCCGATCGGGTGGGGTTTCTGGCCGATGGCCCGGACGTCGGCCATGGCGCGCGTGGCGGAGAACTGGTCGGCGGGGGCGTTCGCCGGCAGGGGCGGGGGCGTTCGCAGGGCCAGGTTGGCGATCGCCAGGCCCAGGAGCAGGCAGACCCAGACGCCGAGCAGCCGGACGGTCTTCATGCGATGCGCCTCCGCAGTCGAGCCCCGGCTCAAGGTGAGGTGCTTTGAGATTCGTTGAAAGCGCAGCCAAAACAAAAGGCCAAACGAAAAGGGCGACCCGGTCGCCCGGATCGCCCTCTGGCTTTTCGTCCCATCTCCGCTCGTCCCGGCTTTCGTCGGGAAGAGCGGATTTTCCGGGTCCTAGTACTTGGCCCGCAGGGTCAGGCCGTAGGTGCGCGGCGCGCCCAGGAACGCATCGTAGGTGATGGTGTCAGCGGCCGGGTTGTAGACCTTGTTGGTCGCCGACAGGCCCGATGAGCCCTGCAGGAAGCCGTTGAACGCGACCTGTTCGTACTTCTCGTTGAACAGGTTGAGGCCCCACAGCTCGACGGTCCACTTGTCGTCCTGGGCGGCCAGGGCGACGCGGCCGTTGACCACGGTGTAGTCCTTCTGGACCTTCGGCGGGAACAGGTCCGAACCGGTGTTGTAGTCGGACGAGTACTTGGCGCCGAGGTTGAAGCGGGCCTTCATGTCGCCGCCGACCGGGGTCTCGTAGGTGACCGAGGCCGAGCCGGACCACTTGGGCGCCAGCGACATCCGGCTGCCCGGCAGCAGGGCCAGGGCGTTGGTCGGGTCGTTGGGGATCGCCTGGTCGCCGTACTTGGTGTCGGAGTAGCTGAGGCCGCTCTGCATCGACAGGCCGTGCACCGGGGTGAACCAGATGAAGTCCACGTCGGCGCCCTTGGAGGTCACTTCCGGGACCGACCGGACCGCGAACGAGGTGCCCAGGAAGGTGTTCAGCTGGAAGTCGGTGAACTTCTGGTAGAAGCCCGTGATGTTGAACAGCACCGTGCGATTGAACAGGGTGTTCTTCAGGCCGATTTCGTAGCTGTCGACGAATTCCGCGGGGAACGAGGTGTCGAGGATCGGGACGACGCCCGGACCGCCGCTGGGCAGGCCGTTCGCCGACTGGGTGCGGTCCAGGTTGAAGCCGCCGCCCTTGTAGCCGCGGGCGTACGAGGCATACGAGAACACCTCGGGCGAGAAGCGGTACGAGGCCTTGATCGTGCCGCTCCACTCCTTGTCCTTGCGGTTCTGGGTGGTGCCGCGGCCGTTGAACAGCGGGTTGGCCCAGGGCAGGCAGAGGTTGCCGATCACGGTCGGGGCGTTGGCCGCGCCGACCAGGGTGGCGATGCGCAGCTGGCCGGCCGGCGACAGGGCCGTGGCGCAGGCGATCCCGCCGTCGCTGGTGGTCTGGTAGGTGTCCAGCTTCTTGTCGTCGATCGAGTAGCGCAGGCCGGCCGTGATGTCGAAGGCGTCGGTCACGTGCCAGGTGTTGTTGGTGAAGCCGGCGATGGTGGTGGCGCGCTGTTGGTAGCGGTCGTGCAGGCCTTGGCCGCCGACGAAGCTGGTGTTGGGCGCGCGGTTCAGCAGGGTGGCCACGAAGTTGGGCAGGCCGCCGGTGGCGGGCGAGGCCGAGAGCGACAGCAGGCGGCCCAGGTACTGCTCGTAGTTGTTGCCGTAGAGGAAGTTGGCCCTGTTATCCAGGCGCTCGTCGGCCAGGAACGCGCCGACCAGCCAGTCGAACTTGTCGGTCTGGCCCGCCAGGCGGAGTTCCTGGCTGAAGGTGGTGAACTCGGCGTAGTTGGTGCCGTCCTTCACGCGATAGGCCAGGTCGGCCGTGCTGAAGTCGGAGTCCTGGCCGTTGTCGGTGCGCCAGTTGCGGATGGCCGAGATCGAGGTGATCTCGCCGAAGTCGGTGTCGATCTTGCCTTCCAGCGAGACGCCCTTGTCCTCGACCGACGACGGCGCGCCGCGGTTCGAATAGGCGACGCGGTCGTACGGGTTGGCCGGGTTGGCCAGGGCCGCGCCGCCGTTGACGATCGCCAGGATGTTGGCCGTCGGGCCGGTGCGGATCTGCACGGCGCCGCAGCAGTTCTCGTCGCGCTTGGTGTAGTCGCCGATCAGGCGGAACGAGGACTTGTCGTCCGGCACGAACAGCAGCTGGCCGCGCACGGTGTAGAAGCCCTGGTCGGCGTCCTGGTCGCGGTCGCTAGGACCCTTGCCGGTGACCACGTCGTTGTAGCCGTCGCGCTCGCGGGCGGCGACGTACAGGCGGCCGGCCAGGGTCTCGGTGCCGAACAGCGGACCGGTGACCGAAGCGGCCAGGCCGTGGGCGTTGAAGTTGCCGATCGTCGCCTCGGCCTCGGCGCCGAAGCCGAATTCCGGCTCCTTGGTGACGATGTTGATGACGCCGGCCGAGGTGCTCTTGCCGAACAGGGTGCCTTGCGGACCCTTCAGGACCTCGATGCGCTCCATCTGGCCCAGGTCGCCGAACGACACGCCGTTGCGCGGGCGATAGACGCCGTCGATCACGACGCCGACCGAGCTTTCCAGGCCGGGGTTGTCGCCGACGGTGCCGACGCCGCGGATACGGGCGGTGGTCGAGGCTTCCGACGTGGTGGAGGTCACGGTCAGGCCGGGCGTCAGGATCGTCAGGTCCTTGATGTCCTTGACGCCGGTGTCCTGCAGCAGCTTGGCGCCGACGGCGGTGACCACCACCGGCACGTCCTGCAGGTTCTGTTCGCGTTTCTGGGCGGTGACGACGATGCTGTCGACGGTGGGGATGTCGTTGGCGGCGGTATCCTGGGCCTGAGCCGCCAGCGGGGTCAGACCGGCGAGCACGACGGCGGACGCCGTGCCGCAAAGCACCTGAGTAAAGCGCATTTCCTACCTCGGTTCGTTGTGGTGAGGCGCTTGCATCGCCCCGCCTTGTTGATTGGTCGTGACCCGAACGTTTGTTCGAATAGACACGCAAGGGTTATGGCCCCGCTGGGTGCTCGGCAAGGGAAAACCTTGTGAATTAAAGGTTGGCGGGCCTCCTGTTGCCCGGATGCGACAGCGTTACGCCACCATCCCCGATGTTCTGTTGGTTCGAAACGCGGTCCCGACGGCGGCGGGCGCTTGCGCCGGAGGGCGCGGCGGCTCATGTCGGGGCATGCCCGTCTCCGCCGCCTACCGCCCCGATCCGGTCTTCATGCGCCTCGGCCCGGAGTTCGCCGACCCGGTGGCGCCCGCCGACTTCCCCGAAACGCTGCTGCGCTTCCGCAACGACCGCGCCGCGGCGACCGTGGGGCTGGAGGGCCTGACCGACCCCGAATGGCTGGACCATTTCGCGCGTTTCCGCCCCTTGCCGGGCAACCAGCCCGGGCCCCTGGCCATGCGCTATCACGGCCATCAGTTCCGCAGCTACAACCCCGACCTGGGCGACGGGCGCGGCTTCCTGTTCGCCCAGCTCCGGGAACAGGGAACAAACCGGCTGCTGGACCTGGCCACCAAGGGCTCGGGCCAGACGCCGTGGTCGCGGGCCGGCGACGGGCGGCTGACCCTGAAGGGCGGGATGCGCGAGATCCTGGCCGCCGCGATGCTGGAGGCCCTGGGCGTGCCCACCTCGCGGGCCTTCTCCCTGGTCGAGACCGGCGAGAATCTGGTGCGCGGCGACGAGCCCAGCCCCACGCGCTCGGCCGTGCTGACCCGGCTGTCGCACAGCCACATCCGCTTCGGGACCTTCCAGCGCCAGGCCTACCTGGAGCGGCCGGACAACATCGCGGCCCTGGTCGATCACGCGGTCGAGACCTATTTCCCCGCCGTCGCCGACCTGCCCGACCGGCCCAGGGTCCTGTTGGAACAGGTCGTCGCCGCCAGCGCCCGCCTGCTGGCCCGCTGGATGGCCGCCGGCTTCGTGCACGGGGTGCTCAACACCGACAACATGGTGGTGACCGGCGAGAGCTTCGACTACGGGCCCTGGCGGTTCCTGCCGAAGAACGACCCGAACTTCACGGCCGCCTATTTCGACCATTCGGGGCTCTACAGCTTCGGCCGCCAGCCCGAGGCGGTGTTCTGGGACCTGCAGCAGCTGGCCGCCTGCCTGGCCCAGGTCGGCGAGGACGCCGGGCTGATCGCGGCCCTCAACGGCTTTTCCGACCTCTATCGCGACGCCCTGCGCGCGGCGATGCTGAACCGCCTGGGCCTGAAGTCCCGCTCGGCGGAAGAGGATATCGCCCTGGTCCAGGCCGCGTTCACCGCCCTGGCGGTCGGCGGTCGCGAGGGCGGCGAATCACTGCGCTGGGAGCCGTTCTTCTTCGACTGGTTCGGCGGCGAGGCGTCGGCGGCCCGCGCCCTGGCCGGTCCGCGCGCCGGGCTCTACGCCCAGGAGCCGTTCCTGGATTTCCGCCGTGCGCTGGCGAAATTCGAGCCCGACCGCTCAGAACGGCTGGAAAGTCCCGTCTTCGGCCGTCCCGAGCCCGAGGAGATGCTGATCGACGAGGTCGAGGCCCTGTGGGCGCCGATCGCGGAGGCCGACGATTGGGAGCCTCTGCACGCCAAACTACGGCGAATTGAGGCCGCTCGTGTCGCCTATGCGTTGGGAGACTGACATACGGGTGAGACATATCTGCCGCACGCTGAGCTTTTCCGACGTGCACGCCCCGAGCAAGGGAACAAACGTCAAGCTTCGACCTTATCTGGGTTTAAGCACGCCCTGTGAACGAACTGGCTGTGGAGAAATCGCATGCGTATCTTCCAACCCGTGATGCTGGTCTGCGCGGTGGCCATGTCGTTCATCGGCGCCCTGGGCCTGCCGGGCTGCGCCCGCGCCATCGGCGAGTGCCTCAGCGACAAGCACAAGATGGCCTGATCCTCTTTCGAGAGATCTGATCCGCCGCCTCTCTAAACTATCGTCATCCCGGGCCTTGTGCCCGGGACCCCTCCGTCCGCCGCAAGGGCAGGGGTGTGGCGCGTTCGCGCGCGAAAGCGCTTCACGTGGAAGCTGAACCAGGGGTCCCGGGCACGAGGCCCGGGATGACGGTTTGAAGGGTGGGGTGGAAACCCCTCACCCCGACCACGGCGCGTTGGCCATCCGCTTGGCCAGGAACGCGATCAGCACCTCCACCCGGGCCGGCCGGATCGGGCTGGGCGGGGTGACCAGGTGCAGGGCGATGGGCGGCGGGGCCCAGTCGGGCAGCACCTCCTCCAGCAGCCCCGCCTTCACGTCCTCCCAGGCCAGGAAGTCCGGCTGCATGGCCAGGCCCAGGCCGGCCAGCAGCGACGGCCGCAGGATGTCGGCGTTGTTCACCCGCAGGGGCGAGGGGACGCTGACCGCGTATTGTCCGTGTTCGGCGTGCTGGAACCGCCAGACGTCCTTGGACCGGCTGCCCGTGTAGAACAGGCCGCGATGGGCGGTCAGGTCCTTGGGGTGGGCGGGCCGGCCGTGCTTGTCGAAATAGGCCGGCGAGCCGACCAGCATCACCCGCACCGGGCACAGGCGCCGGGCCAGCAGGCTGGAGTCCTCCAGGGCCGAGATGCGCAGGGCCAGGTCGAAACCCTCCTCGACGATGTCGACCAGCTGGTCCGACAGCGACAGCTCGACCGACACCTCGGGATAGAGGGCGAAGAACTCGGGCAGGGCCGGGCCCAGGTGGGCGATGCCGAACGACATCGGCGCGGCCACCCGCACCAGGCCGCGCGGCGTGGCCGACTGGGCCGAGGCCTCGGCCTCCAGCGCCTCGCCCTCGGCCAGGATGTGGCTGGCCCGGTGCAGCGAGGCCTTGCCCGCCTCGGTCAGCGACAGCCGGCGCGAGGTGCGGTGGAACAGCGTCGCCCCCAACCGGGTCTCCAGCCGGGTGACGGCCTTGGAGACCGTGGCCTTGGACAGGTTCAGCTGCTCGGCCGCCCGGGCGAACGAGCCGGTCTCTGCCACCTTGGCGAACACGGCCCAGGCCTCGAAGTCGGGGAGTTTCATGTCTTCCTTTCCTCCGCTCGTCCCGGCGAATACCGGGATCCAGATCCCAAAGCCGAGAGGCTGATTGGAGGAGCTCAGAGCGCCTCGCGTCAGCCACATCGCCAATCCCTCTGGGTTCCGGCGTTCGCCGGGATGAGCGGATTTGTATGGTGCACTTTTAGAAATGGTTTGTTTCGATCATTTCCATTTCGGATGTGAACGCAAGAGGCCATCTTCTCCTCAACAGAGACGGCCCCACCGCTTCACCCGGGGCCCGGTCTCCAGGAGACAAGACGATGATCGACGTCAGAACCTTCGACAGCCTGGGCGGCGCCAACCACGGCTGGCTGAACGCCAAGCACCACTTCTCGTTCGCCGACTACCACGACCCCAAGCGCGTCCATCACGGCGCCCTGCGGGTGTGGAACGACGACACCATCGCGGCCGGCACGGGCTTCCCGCCCCACCCGCACGCCGACATGGAGATCATCACCTATGTCCGCGAAGGCGCGATCACTCACCAGGACAGCCTGGGCAACAAGGGCCGCACCGAGGCGGGCGACGTCCAGGTGATGAGCGCCGGCACCGGCATCCGCCACTCCGAGTACAACCTCGAGCCGGGCGTGACCAAGATCTTCCAGATCTGGATCATCCCCAACAAGCGCGGCGAAGGCCCGGCCTGGGGCGCCAAGCCGTTCCCCAAGGGTGACCGCAGCGGCAAGTTCGTGGCCCTGGCCAGCGGCTTCGCCGACGACGGCGACGCCCTGCCGATCCGCACCGACGCCCGCGTGCTGGGCGCGACCCTGAAGGCCGGCGAGACCGCAGAGTACGCCATCGGCGCCGACCGCAAGGGCTACCTCGTCCCGTCGAGCGGCAAGGTCGAGGTCAACGGCGTGGCTTTGAACACCCGCGACGGCGCGGCCATCCAAGACGAGGCCGTCATCCGCGTGAAAGCGTTGGAAGACGCCGAGCTGGTGCTCGTCGACGCCGCCGAACTCTAACCCTTCCCGACTGGGGACAGGCGCATGCGCCTGTCCCCGGCCATCTCCCAGTCCCTAGTTTCCCCATAAGGAGGCCCTCATGGCCAAGGTTCTCGTCCTCTACTATTCCGCCTACGGCCATATCGAGAAGATGGCCGAGGCCGTCGCCGAAGGCGCCCGCGCCGCCGGCGCCACCGTGGACATCAAGCGCGTGCCGGAACTGGTGCCGCAGGAGATCGCGGTGAAGTCGCACTACAAGCTGGACCAGGCCGCCCCGGTGGCCACGATCGCCGATCTCGAGAACTACGACGCCATCGTCGTGGGCGTGGGCACGCGCTTCGGCCGCATGGCCTCGCAGATGGCCAACTTCCTTGACCAGGCCGGCGGCCTGTGGGCCCGCGGTGCGCTGAACGGCAAGGTGGGCGCGGCCTTCACCTCGTCGGCCACCCAGCACGGCGGCAACGAGACCACCCTGTTCTCGATCATCACCAACCTGCTGCACTTCGGCATGACCATCGTCGGCCTGCCCTACAGCCATCAGGGCCAGATGACGCTGGAGGAGATCACCGGCGGCGCGCCCTACGGCGCCACCACGATCGCCGGCGCCGACGGTTCGCGCCAGCCCAGCGAACTGGAACTGGCCGGCGCCCGCCACCAGGGCGAGCTGGTCGCCAAGACCGCGGCCAAGCTGTTCGGCTAGGCCCGGCAGGATCGGATCGTCCAAGACGGACGGTCCGATCCCGCGCTTGAATTCCCACGCCTTCCGCGTCTCGCCCCCCGCACGTCGACGCTCGGAAGGCCCCGCGGCCGGTTCGTCCCTCCCCCCAGGAACCGGTCGCCGAAGGACCGGTCGGCTCGCCCCCCGAGCCGGCCGGTTTTCCGTTTCCGCCCTCACCGTCCCGGCGCGGCGGGTAACCAAGCTCCACGCGAAAATACTACCTGAACCTGTCGTTTTCTGCCTTCATGAGCCGGGGGGCTTTTTGATCGCCGCGCCGTCGAAACGGCGCGCTGGGCAGGAGGCGTGGACATGTCGTGGGTCGACTGGCTGCTCAATCCGACGGGACTGACGCCCCACGGCTTCTGTCTCAGTTGGGCTCCCGGCCTGGTGGCGCTGCACGCCGGCTCGGACGCCGTGATCGGCCTGGCCTACCTGTCGATCCCCCTGGCCATCGCCGCCTTCGTGAAGATGCGGCCCGACATCAAGTACAGCTGGGTGGCCTATCTGTTCGTGGCCTTCATCCTGGCCTGCGGGACCACCCACCTGATGGCCATCCTGACCCTGTGGGCGCCCGCCTACGGGATCGAGGGGCTGATCAAGCTGGTCACCGCGGGTCTGTCGATCGCCACGGCGGCCCTGTTGTGGCCGCTGCTGCCCAAGATCGCCGCCCTGCCGTCCGCCGCCGAGCTGGAGCGCCGGGTCGAGGAGCGCACGGCCGAGCTGGCCCGCGTGGTCGAGGAGCAGAAGGCCACCCTGGCCCAGCGCGACCTGCTGCTGCGCGAGGTCTATCACCGCGTGAAGAACAACCTGCAGATGGTCGACGGCCTGCTGGTCATGCAGACGCGCCAGATCACCGATCCGGACGCCCGCAAGGCCCTGCGCGGCCTGCGCGACCGGATCTTCGCCCTGGGCCTGGTGCACCAGCAGCTGATGAGCTCCAGCGACCTGAAGACCTTCGACATCGCCCCCTTCCTGAGCGAGCTGTCCAGCAACATCGTCGAGGGCGGGGCGGGCGACGCGGTGTCCCTGTCGGTCGAGGCCATCCCGCTGGATGTGGGCCTGGATTTCGCCATCCCGCTGGGCCTGCTGGTCAACGAGCTGGTCACCAATTCGCTCAAGCACGCCTTCCCCGACGGCGGCGGCGAGATCGAGGTCAATCTCAGCCGAACCGAGGCGGGCGAGCTGCTGCTCGTCGTGGCCGACAACGGCCGGGGCTACAGCCCCAAGGCGCCCAGGGGCGAGGGCCCCAAGGTCGCGCTGGGCTCGACGATCATCCAGGGACTTGTCGCGCAGATGGAAGGAACAATCATGGTCGAAAGCCAGCAGGGTCTGACCCGCAGCGAGATCCGCGTCGCCGCGCCCCTAGCCTCCGCCCCCCTAGCCGCCGCTCCCCTGGCGGGCGAGGTGGCCGCGTGAACGCCGTCGCCCTCCAGAAGTCCACGGTGCTGGTCGTCGACGACGAGTTCCTGGTGGCCGAGGGCCTGTGCATGCAGGTCGAGGACATGAACCTGTCGGTCTGCGGCACGGCCACCAACGCGGACGAGGCCCTGGCCCTGGCCATGATGTTCCGCCCCGAGGTGGTGCTGATGGACATGCGGCTGCGCGGCGAACAGGACGGCGTTGACGCGGCCCTGGCCATCCACGCCGAGGTCGGTTCGAAGGTGATCTTCATCACCGGCTCGCGCGAGCAGTCGACCATCGACCGCATCCACCAGGACCACCCGGCCGGCCTGCTGTTCAAGCCGGTCTCGGATCGCCAGCTGCGCATGGCGATCGCGACGGCGCTGGAGGAGTAGGATCAAATCCGCTCATCCCGGCGAATGCCGGGATGAGCGGTTCTTGTGTCATCCCGCCTTGGTCATCTTGAAGATGCCCTGGGCGTTGCCGCTGTCGAACCGCAGGTCCAGGCGCTCGACGCCCGTCTCGTCGACGAACCGGTCGCGCGAGATGAACTCGTGGAACGAGCCCGGGACGGTCAGGGTCGTCTCGCCCGCATCGGTGAGGAACGCGCGCTCGACCGGCTGGGCCTTGAAGGCGGTCTGGCGCACGCGGCCCGAGCCCGAGACCTCGACGGTGTCCTTGACCGGACGGCCCAGGGCCTTCTGGGCGTCGGCCACGGCCTCGACGTCGGGGACCCGGTCGGTGGCGTGGTTGAAGGCCTGGCCCTCGGTGGCGATCCAGGCGGCCTCGGCCGACTCGGCCAGCAGGGCGCGGTAGTGCTCCAGGCGCAGCGGGCCGTGGGTGCGGGCGAAGGCGGCGACGACCTGGGGCAGGGCGGCGCGGGCCGTGTCCAGCCCGCACGAGCCCTCGGTGGCGAAGGCGGCCAGGGCCCGCTGGGCCTCCACGCCCAAGGCGTCGGCGGTGCTGTCGAACACCGCGTGGGCGATCACCCCGAAGGCCGGCGAGAAGCGCTCGACGTGGAGTTCGCTGATGAAGAACTGCGGGATGGCTTCGGGCAGGTCTGCGTGGGCGTAGGCCCGGCCGGTCATCTTCAGCCGGTCCAGCGGATAGAGGTCGGCCAGGACGTAGCCCAGCGGCTCCAGGATGCGCGCGAAGGCCAGGTGGCCGGCGGGCAAGGCTCCGGTCGGTACGCCGTCGCCGAAGTCGATGGTGCGCAGGGCGCCGTGGTCGAACACCAGCTTGTGGCCCTCGGCGCGTCGCTCCTGGACGTAGGCCGCGCCTAGCGGCACGCGGCCCATGATGTCGTGGAACAGCACCGCGTTCAGCGCCATGGCGAACACGGCGCGCGACACCGGCCCTTCGGCCTGGGCGGTCAGGGCCGGGTCGATCTCGAGCACGTCAAGGATCGCGGCGGCGGCCTTCTGGCCGACGGCCGAGGCGACGAGGGTGGAGAGGTGGCTCATGGGGTGGTCCGGTGATGGGCGGAAGCGATTAAATCCGTTGTCATCCCGGAAGCCCCGCAGGGGCTGTCCGGGACCCAGGGGACTGGGCCAAGGCGGTGCGGTTCACCTGGGTCCCGGACAAGCGCTGCGCGCTTTCCGGGATGACAACGGTGGTGGGAGGCAAAGGGCTTACACCTCGAACGTGACCCCCTGCGCCAGCGGCAGGGTGGTCCCGTAGTTCACGGTGTTGGTGGCGCGGCGCATATAGGTCTTCCAGCTGTCGGAGCCGGCCTCGCGGCCGCCGCCGGTCTCCTTCTCGCCGCCGAACGCCCCGCCGATCTCGGCGCCCGAGGGGCCGATATTGACGTTGGCGATACCGCAGTCGCTGCCCTCGCCCGAGACGAACAGCTCGGCCTCGCGGACATTGAGGGTGAAGATCGACGACGACAGGCCCTGGGCCACGTCGTTCTGCTCGGCGATGGCGTCGGCCAGCTCCGTGTAGCGCATCACGTAGAGGATCGGGGCGAAGGTCTCGTGTTTGACGATGTCGGCCTGGTGGTCGATCTCGACCAGGGCGGGAGCGACGTAGAAGGCGTCCGGTCCGGCCACATCGACGCGGACGCCGCCGATCACCCGGCCGCCGGCCGCGCGGGCGGCGTCTAGGGCCCGTTGCATGGCGTCGAAGGCGGCTTTGTCGATCAGCGGGCCGACCAGCACACCGGCCGCCCGCGGGTCGCCGACGGGCACGGAAGGGTAGGCGGTCTTCAGCCGGCCGACGAAGGCGTCGTAGACGCTGTCGTGCACGAACAGGCGGCGCAGGGTGGTGCAGCGCTGGCCGGCCGTGCCCATGGCCGCGAAGGCCACGCCGCGCAGGGTCAGGTCCAGGTCCGCCGACGGGGCGACGATGGCGGCGTTGTTGCCGCCCAGCTCCAGCAGGGCGCGGGCGAAGCGGGCGGCCAGCTTCGGCCCCACCGTCCGGCCCATGGCCGTCGAGCCGGTGGCCGAGACCAGCGGGACCTTCGGGTGGTCGACCAGGGCTTCGCCGACCTCGCGGCCGCCGATCAGCAGGGTCGACAGGCCGGCCGGCGCGTCGGGGCCGAACTTCGCCGCCGCGCGCTCGAACAGGGCCTGGGTCGCCAGGGCGACCAGCGGGGTCTTCTCCGACGGCTTCCACACCACGCTGTCGCCGCTGACGAAGGCCAGGGCCGCGTTCCACGACCAGACGGCGACCGGGAAGTTGAAGGCGCTGATCACGCCCACCACGCCCAGCGGGTGCCAGGTCTCCATCATCCGGTGCGACGGGCGCTCGGTGGCCAGGGTCAGGCCGAACAGCTGGCGCGACAGGCCCACGGCGTAGTCGCAGATGTCGATCATCTCCTGCACCTCTCCCAGCCCCTCGGAGACCACCTTGCCGGCCTCTAGGGTGACCAGGGCGGCCAGGTCGGCCTTGGCGGCGCGCAGCTCCTCGCCCAGCAGGCGTACCAGTTCGCCGCGACGCGGGGCCGGGACCTTGCGCCAGGCCAGGAACGCCTGGTGGGCCGCGTCGATGGCGGCTTTGGCCTCTTGCGGGGTGTGCTCGACGAGGTTGGCGAGGACTTCACCGGTCACCGGCGATCGCGCGGCCAGGATCCCGCCGTCGAGGGCGGCGGTCACGCCCAGGCGCTGCAGGATGGCGCGGGCTTCGGCGACGGCGGAGGGCAGGGTGGTCATGCTGGCAGTCCTGGAAATCTATTTTCTGATCCGCTCATCCCGGCGAATGCCGGGACCCAGATCCTTTGGCGGTGTGTCGGGCTGGATCAGCTCTGAGTTCGAGGAGCCCGCCTCAAAGCCATTCCATCTGGGTCCCGGCATTCGCCGGGATGAGCGGTTGAAGTAAAGGTCATAGTTCAATTGGCCCCGCTGACCGGCCCCAGCCGCACGCTCGCCGACCCCGTCCCGAACACCGCCGCCACGGCCGCGCTGTAGTCCTGCACCAGCCGGGGCGTGAAGCGGTCGTAGGCGTCCTGGAAGGCGCGGCCCAGGCCGTGCTCGCCGCTGAAGCTGGCGCCGAAGCCGTCGACCGCCAGGCCGAGGACCGCCTCGCGCAGGGCCGCGCGACGTTCGGCATCGGTGGAGCCGACCAGGTTGAAGTGCACCCCGCCGTCGGCCACGTGGCCGAAGTCGCACAGGGCGAAGTCGGGGAAGTCGGCCTCCAGCATCAGCACCGCCTCGCGGCGGAACCGCGCCAGGTCGCGGCGGCGGAAGCTGAGGTCGAACCCCAAGACGGGGCCGCTGGCCCGCAGCCCTTCCGACAGCCCATGGCGCAGGGCCCACATCTTTTCGGCCGGGCCGAACAGGGCGTCGGCGAGGGGCGTGTCGTCGCGTTCGAGCAGGTCGCCCGCGATCTGCTGCAGCACCTCGTCCAGGCTCGCCTCGCCCTCGCGCGGGGCCCAGGTCCGGGTCAGCTCGACCAGCACGGCGTAGTCGGGGACGCCGCCGGCGAAGGGATTGCTGAGCGACGGCACGTGGTCGATGGCCCGGGTCATGGCGGCCTTCGACATGCCCTCGAAGGCGGTCAGGCTCGATCCGGCCTGGGCCTCGAAGGCCAGCAGCAGCGGCAGGATCGCGTCGGCGTCGCGCGGGACCAGCAGGGCGGTGGCGCTCTGGCGCGGGCGGTGGTGGACCTCGACGGTGACCTTGGTGATCACCCCGAACGCCCCGCAACCGCCGACGAACAGCTGGCGCAGGGCGACGGCGGCGTTGTCCTTGCGCAGGCCGTGCGACAGGGTCAGCACCGTGCCCGCCGCATCGGCCAGCACGACTTCCAGGCCCAGGACATGCCGCCGCATGTCGCCATAGCGCAGGAACCGCGCCCCGCCGGTGTTGGTGGCCGCCATGCCGCCCAGCGACGGGTCGGCGCCCAGGTCGATGGGCAGGAACAGGCCGTGCGGCTCCAGCGCCGCGTTCAGGGTCGACAGGCGCACGCCGGCGCCGACGGTGGCCGTGCGGTCGTCGGCGTCGATCTCCAGCGGACCCGTCAGACGATCCAGCGACAGCACGACCTGGGCGCCGCCGGCGTCGGGCGTCGAGCCGCCGGCCAGGCCGGTATTGGCGCCCTGGGGCACGAAGGGGAGGTTGTGGCGCACGCAGTAGCCGACCGCGGCCGAGACCTGGGCGGTGGTCGCCGGACGCACCACGGCCGCCGCCGTCCCGCCGGCGTAGCGGGCCGGGGTCTCGTAGGCGGCGCGGTCGGCCGCCTCGACGATCAGTCCGTGAGGACCGACGATCAGGGCGAGGGCCTCTTGATGGGCTTTGTCCAGCACAGGCGGTGAACCTCCAGGGGCGGACATCATCCCCGCCGTTTCGTCGAATCCTAGTGGCGGTTTCGTCGGTTCGCAGTCTAAGTTTCGGCGATATGTAGGGAAGCCTCGACGAAATGCCTATCGACTCCATCGACCAGAAGCTGATCGCCGCCCTGAAGGACAACGGCCGGGCCTCGACCGCCGACCTGGCCCGGCGGGTGGGCCGCTCGCGCACCACGGTCCAGAGCCGGATCGAGCGGCTGGAGCGCGACGGGGTGATCCTGGGCTACGGCGCCCGCCTGGCGCCCGACCTGGAGCACGGGGCGGTGCGGGTGCACGTGATGATCAAGATCGGCCCCAAGGAGGCCCGCGCCGTCGAGGCCGCCCTGCGCGCCATCCCGCAGGTGAGGCTGCTGCACTCGGTCAGCGGCGACTACGACATGATCGCCTTCGCCGCCACGGCCACCGTCGCCGAGATGGACACCGTGCTGGACAGGATCGGGCACGTGGCGGGCGTGGAGCGCACGACGTCGTCGATCATCCTGTCGACCAAGTTCGACCGCTGATCCCGCTTGCCTGACGACCGGAGCGATGGAAGCATCGCCGCCCGTACCCTTGCGTGACTTCTCGCCTTCCTCGTCAGACCGAACGGAGACGACATGCCCAAGAAGTATACGGCCCAGTGCGCCTGCGGCGCCGTGAAGTTCCAGTTCGACACCGACCCCAGCTTCATCGCCAACTGCCATTGCAACGACTGCAAGCGGGCGTCGGGCGGCGAGATGGCGACCTTCTTCGGCGTGCCGGCCGACGACTTCGAGCTGCTCAGCGGCCAGCCCAAGGCGTTCCATTACATCGCCAATTCCGGCAAGGGCCTGGATCGCAACTTCTGCCCGGAGTGCGGCTCGCGGGTGTTCACCGACAATCTCGAGACGTTCCCGGGAACGGTCTTCGTCCAGTTGGGCAGCCTGGACCAGCCCGACCTGATCGCGCCGAAGCTGGAGATGTTCGACATGCGCCGGCTGCACTGGGTCAAGCCCCTGGACCTGCCGCAGTACGACGCCATGCCGGATTGAAAATCAGGTGTCATCCCGGCCGAAGCGAAGCGTAGAGCCGGGACCCAGGACAACCGCACCGCCCTCGCCCGGTCCCCTGGGTCCCGGACAGCCTCTGCGAGGCTTCCGGGATGACAACTATTTACTCCCCCTCCAGCCGGGCCCTGATGTCCCGGTACGCGGCCGCGATCAGCGCCTCCAGCGCCGGCTCGTCGACCGGCTTGCCCCAGCGGACCTTCACGTGCCGCATGCGCTTGCCCGCGCCTTCCAGCAGGCCCGCCGGATCGGGGAGGTCGGCGCCGTGGAAGAAGCCGAGGTTCACGTGGGCGCTGAAGGCGTCGACATAGGCGAAGGCCGCGCCGCCGACGCAGGCGGTGGGATGGCCGTCGTGCAGCAGTTCGCCGACGTCCGGCCCGGCCGCGCGCAGGCGCTCGAACCACGGCTGGGCCAGGCGGCGCAGGTCGTGGTGGGGCGCGGCGAACCAGGCCTCGATCTCGGGGTCGCGCCGCACGGCGCCGGAAAGGCGGAAGAGCTCCGTCATGCGGGCAGGGCGCCAGCCCGGCCGCGAAATGTCAAACCACCGGCTGGACGGCTCAGCGCGCCTTGCCCGCCGCCGACGGCTTCGGCGGCCACAGGTCCTCGGGGCTGTAGCTGATCACGCGGCCGACCGCGTCGATGGCGGCGCGGACGTCGGGCCTGGCGCAAAGCTCGGCGATGCGCTGCCGAAGCGTCACGTCCAGCGGAAGCGGCGAGGGGCGCAGCGGCGCGACCTGCAGGCCGGCCAGCGCCAGGTTGCGCTGGACGGGACTTTGCAGCCGCTCGATCAGCATGGCCGCCGCGCCGTCCAGGTCGCCCCGGCACAGCAAGGCGTCCTCCAGTTGCCGCTTGGCCTCCAGCTTCACGCCGCGCAATTGCCGCAGCGCCTCGTCGGCGGTGGCGAGATCGCCGAGCTGGGTGGCGGAGCAGGCGGTGATCCGCAGGTCCACGGCCCTGCCGTAGGGGCTGAGGCGGTCGTCGCGCACCGAGGCCACCGTCGCCAGCGCGGCCTTGAAGCGGCCCATCCGCATCTGCTGGCCGGCGAGATTGAGGGTCTGGTTGATGTTCGCCTTGCCCTTCTCGGGCACCCGGGCTGCGGTCTCGAGGGCCTCGAGCGCCTCCTCGTCGCGGCCCAGCGACCCCAGGGCGAGGTTCTTGAGGTTGATCGTCCAGCCCAGCCGGGTGTCGATGTCCTTGAAGGCGCGGGGATCCTTCTGGGCGCGGGTGATGGCCGTTTCGACGAAGGCCAGGGCCTCCTCGCCTCGATTCAAGTCCAGCAGGGCGCTGGTCCGCGCGTCGACGCCGGACAGCAGGTCGGTGTGGGCGGGGTAGAGCGCGTCGATCCTGGCCAGTTGCCGCAGGGCGGCGGGCTTGGGGTCCAGCAGGGCGGGATCGGCCGCCGAAAGCGCGTCGAAGCGCTTGTCGGCGCGCATGGCGATCAGGACGTCGGGATTGTCGATCTTCCGCGTGGCCGCGATCGCCTGGGCCGTCCGGCCCTGGCGCAGCAGGCCCTCGACCTGGACCTGCCGCATGCCGTTCAGCTCGACGAACGGGTCGACGAACGGGTCGTTGGGCGTCCAGTGGGTCAGCAGGGCGTCGACGAAGTCGAAGGCCAGGTCCTGGTCGGTCTCGAGCTTGGCGCGATCGAACCAGCGTCCGATGTCCTCGTCCGAAAGGGCGGTCAGGCCCTTCGGGAAGCGCCGGGCCATGACCGCGATGCTCCTGAGGCCGTCGGCCGTGTCGCCGCTGGAGCGGGCGATCTGGATGCGGACCTGCCAGTCCGTGGCGTCGGCTTCCGAAAAGGCGACGGCCTTCTCGATCGCCGCCCGGGCCTTGGGCCAGTCGCGGGCTTCCCCCGCGGTTCCGGCCATCAGGAACCAGGTCGCATGGCGCAGCGCGCTCGTGGCGGATTGGAAGGTCGGCTTGCCGGTCAGGGTTTCCAACGCCCCATAGGCCTGGAGGTATTCCCCGCGCTCGATGTGATCGTTGGCGTCCTGGAAGGCGAGGCGCAGGTCCTCGTCCACGGGCGAGGCCGCCGACGCGGGCAGCCGGGGTTGCGTGTCGCGGGCGAGGGCCGGACCGGCCAGCGCCAGGATCGCGGCGAACGCCGCCGCGTGAAGAACAGTCCGCATGGTTCGCCCCCGATACGCCACGCGACCGTTCTGCCCGGCGCGGCCGCTGCGGGCAAGGGCGGCGAGGCCGCGAATGCGGAGTTTGGGCGGCGCTTATCAGGTCTGCGCTGGATGGCCTGGACGGTCCGCCCACGGTCAGACTCGCGGCGACGCGCGAAATCCGTCGCGCCGCCGATCCGCGGGAGCACGCCCATTCCGATCTTCGCCGAAGCCCTGATCCTGACGATCGGCGCGCTGTTCCCGATCATGAACCCGTTCAGCACGGCGCCGCTCTACGTGTCGCTGACCGCGGGGTTCGACGCCAAGAAGCGCAAGCAGCAGGCCATCCGCGCCTGCGTCTACGCCTTCGCCATCCTGGCGACCTTCCTGCTGTTGGGCTCGGCCATCGTCGAGTTCTTCGGCATCTCGATCCCGGGCATCCGCTCGGCCGGCGGGCTGATCATCCTCAGCGTCGGGTTTGGGATGCTGTTCCCCAAGCCGTCGACCGCCGAGGCCGTGGCCAGCGAGAGCCAGGCCCAGGAACTGGACGTGGCCTTCACGCCCCTGGCCATGCCCAGCCTGGCCGGGCCGGGCTCGATCTCGGTGGTGCTCAGCGCCGCGGCCGCGATCCGCGGCAACTATCCGGACAAGTGGGTGATCGTCTACGGCGGGGTGATCCTGGGCATGGCCGTGACCCTGGTCATCGCCTTCGTGATCCTGCGGGCCGCCGAGCTGATGGTCCGATTCCTGGGCCAGGGCGGCATGGACGCCATGACCCGCATCTTCGGCTTCCTGCTGATCTGTATCGGCATGCAGTTCCTGCTGACCGGGGTGGGCGACTTCTTCGGGTGGATCCCGCCGAAGGGCTAGAGCTTCTTCAAAGGGCCCAAAAAAGTTGTCATCCCGGAAGCCCCGCAGGGGCTGTCCGGGACCCAGGGGCCGCCGCACCGCATTCGCCCAGTCACCTGGGTCCCGGACAAGCGCAGCGCGCTTTCCGGGATGACAACAGAAGGAGCGCTTCAGATCGCCGGGTCGAACGACCCCGCGTCCTCGGCCCGCTGCAGCGCCACGGCCTCGACGATGTGGGCGCGGTAGAGCACGCCCAGCAGGTCGGTCTGGGTGATGATGCCCAGCAGCACGCGGTGCTCGTCCACCACCATGGCCTCGTGCGCCACGCCGCTGGACAGGATCGGCAGCAGGGCCTCGATGGCCGTGCCGGGGCGGACCTTGTGCACGAACGGGTCGACCACCGCCTCGACCGGGCCGTCGCGGCCGGTCTGCAGCTCGGCGCGGCGCACCATCCCCACCACCCTGCGCTCGTTGTCGACCACCGGGGCCGAGCGCAGGTCGTGGGCCCGCATGTAGGCCAGGGCGCTCTGCGCGCTCTGGTGCAGGTCCACGCTCAACACGTCTCGGGACATGATGTCGCTGCACAGGATGTGGGCGTGGATGCGCCGGTGGGCCTGGAGCTCGACCTCGCGGAACAGGGCGTCCAGGTCCTTGGCGTCGACGTCCAGCAGGTCGCCGTAGTGGGCCAGGGCGTTGTCGATGTCCTGGGGCGTGAAGCCGACGCGGCGCAGCGGCGGGGCGTCCTGGGTGGCGTGGACGTTGGCGGGCGGCGGCACGCGGTGCGGGTACGAGCGTCCGACGGCCCTGGCGTAGGCCATGGCGCTCAGCACCAGCAGGGTCGAGCACAGGCCGACCGGCACGAAGACATAGGCGTAGGAGGCCGCGCCGACCGGACCGGCGGCCAGGGCCGCGCCCAGGGCCACGGCGCCGCCGGGCGGGTGCAGGCAGCCCAGCAGGCCCATGGCGACGATGGCGCAGGCCACGGCCATGGCGGCCGCCAGGGCGGGATGGCCGTGGAAGGCCAGGGCGCAGGTCACCCCGGCCAGCGCCGAAACCATGTTGCCGCCGATGATCGACCGGGGCTGGGCCAGGGGGCTGGCCGGCACGGCGAAGGCCAGCACGGCCGAGGCGCCGATCGGCGGGATCAGCAGGGGGAGGGCCGAGGCCTTGCCGCTGGCGATCAGGTGGGCCAGCAGGCCGGTGACGGGGATGCCCAGCAGCGCCCCCAGGCCGGACCGCAGGAGGTCCTGGGCGCGAAGGGGAGCGCGGCCGCGCAGGGCCTGGACGAGGGTCTGTCGCATGGTCTTTTCGATGTCAGGCGCGGTCGCGCGTCAGGCGGGACAGCGCGGCGTTCAGGGCGGGCTCCAGGGACTTCAGCTCCCGCAGGTGGGCGGCGCTCAGGTCGGCCAGCAGGGACTCGGCCTTGGGCGTCAGGGCCAGCCGGACCTTGCGGCGGTCCTCGGCCGAGGGGACCTTGCTGATCAGGTCGGCCTCGACCATCCGCGAGGTCAGTTCGGTGGCCGTGTGCGGCGCGATCATCAGCCGCTCCGACAGGGTCCCCACGGTGGGGGCGCCCTCGCCGTCGAAGCCGGCGATCGCCAGCAGGGCCTGGTGCTGCTGGGCCGGCAGGCCCGCGCCGTGGGCCGCGGTCTCGCTGAACGCCATGAAGCGGCGCAGCTCGTAGCGGAAGGTCGCCAGCGCCACGTACTGGGCCCGCGTCAGGCTGGCCCCGTCGCCGCTTTTCTCGCCGATCTTCTCGCCCAACCGTTCGTTCTCCCCTTGGAAAATGTCGTAATACGACATACTGGCCCTTCTACAAGGGGCCGACCTAGAGGAAAGCATGAAAGCCGCCAACGCCAAATCCGACGCCGCTTCCGGCGCCCCTCCCGGCGCTTCGCCCGCCCCGCGCCGGGCCCTGGGCGATTTCACCGCCGATCGCCGCCTGCTGATGCTGGCGGCCATGGCCCTGGTGGTGGGAAGCGGCGGGGCGGGCGCGGCCTGGGTGCTGATCCGCCTGATCACCCTGACCACCAACCTGGTCTGGTTCGGACGCCTGGACGTCGTCTCCCGCTCGCTGGACACGCTGACGCCTTCGGCCTGGATGGTGGCCGCCCCGGTGCTGGGCGGGCTGGTCATCGGGTTGATGGCGCGGTTCGGCTCGGAGAAGATCCGCGGCCACGGCATCCCGGAGGCCATCGAGGCGATCCTGATCGGCGGCAGCCGGATGTCGCCCAAGGTGGCGGTGCTCAAGCCGATCTCGTCGGCGATCTCGATCGGCACGGGCGGGCCGTTCGGGGCCGAGGGGCCGATCATCATGACCGGCGGGGCGATCGGCTCGCTGTTCGCCCAGTTCTTCCACCTCAGCGCGGCCGAGCGGAAAACCCTGCTGGTGGCCGGGGCGGCGGCGGGCATGACCGCGATCTTCGGCACGCCGGTGGCCGCCGTGCTGCTGGCGGTCGAGCTCCTGCTGTTCGAATGGCGGCCGCGCAGCTTCATCCCCGTCGCCGTCGCGGCGGTGGCGGCCACCGCCTGGCGGCCGCTGCTGTTCGGGACGGGGCCGCTGTTTCCGTTCGACGCCGATCCGCTGCTGCCCTGGTGGGGTCTTGGCCTGTGCGCCGGCCTGGGCGTGCTGGCCGGCCTGCAGTCGGGCCTGCTGACCAAGCTGCTCTACGGCCTGGAGGACGCCTTCGAGCGCCTGCCGATCCACTGGATGTGGTGGCCGGCCCTGGGCGGGCTGGGCGTGGGCCTGGGCGGGCTGATCGAGCCCCGCGCCCTGGGCGTGGGTTACGACGTCATCCGCGACCTGCTGACCGGACACCTGGTGGTCCAGGCGGTGCTGGTGCTGCTGGCGGTCAAGGCGGCGATCTGGCTGGTCGCCCTGTCGTCGGGGACCTCGGGCGGGGTGCTGGCGCCGCTGCTGATCCTGGGCGGGGCGATGGGCTGGCTGGTCGGCCAGGTGCTGCCGGGCGACCCCGGCTTCTGGGCCCTGCTGGGCATGGCGGCCATGTTGGGCGGGACCATGCGCTCGCCCCTGACGGCGGTGATCTTCGCGGTCGAGCTGACCGGCGACTGGCGGATGCTGGCCCCGCTGCTGGCGGCCTCGGCCGCCGCCTACGCCACCACGGTGCTGCTGCTCAAGCGCTCGATCCTGACCGAGAAGATCGCCCGCCGCGGTCGCCACATCACCCGCGAGTACGGCGTCGATCCCTACGAACTGGTCCGGGTGGCCGACGTGATGGTCCAGGCGGTCGACACCCTGCCCGCCAACCTGCCGATCCCGGCGGCCGTCGAGGTGCTGCAGGCCGGCCGCCACCAGCTCTATCCGGTGGTGGACGCCTCGGGCCGGCTGGTGGGCCTGGCCTCGCGGGCCGACGCCCTGGCCTGGCGGGTGGAGGGCGGCCTGGAAGCCCAGACCGTGGCCGAGCGGATCTCGGACGCGGCCCTGCCCGTCGCCCATCCCGACGACGTGGTCGCCCGGGCGGTGGACGTGATGCTGGCCACCGGCCAGGGCCGCATCCCCGTAACCGACCCGACCAGCGGCCGGCTGGTGGGCCTGCTGGCCCGCAAGGACCTGTTGCGCATCCACGCCTCGGCCTCCCAGGCCGAGGGCGAGCGGAAGGCCTATTTCGCGCCCATGCGGAAGACCTAGGGGGCGACGCCAAAACGTCGCATCCGTCCGGCGATAAACCTTGAGGAAACTTTGCTGGGATTAATCCTACGGTGGAGTTTGAGTGCTTCCCTGTTCGGGGCGGGAAGCCCGGGGGAGCGTCGTGCAGGAACCAACGGATCTCGCGCCGGCGGCCGGCCAGGCCCGCAAGCCGTGGCTGGGCTACGCCAATCTGCGGCTGGAGGCGGCGGTCTTCCTGCTGGTGGCCGTGTCGTTCGCCGCGGTGCTGGGCAAGAGCGCCATCACCAACCAGACGCTGGTCCTGTCGCCGCAATCGGGCCGGTTCGCCGGCTACGGCTATTCCGACGCCGAGAGCGGCGGCGGGTCCACCGTCTCGGTCGATCCGGCCCGGCCGCTGTCGTGGTCGTGTGAGATCCGCCAGGGGACGGCCTATCCCTATTGCGGCTACGGCCTGGACCTGGCGCGCGTGGGCGGCGGGCTCGACTTCTCGCACCTGCAGACGGCCACCCTGCGCTTTTCCTACCAGGGCCCCGCCGACCGCCTGAGGCTGATCGTCAAGCCCGAGCCGGGCCGCGCCGTGCGCGACAAGCTCAAGGGCGAGCCGATGCACCTGGCGACCGACATCCCGGTGGTCCAGGGCCATAACGTGGTCCGCGTGCCGCTCAGCCGGCTGGCGGCCGAGGACTGGTGGCTGGCCAGTCACGGCCTGACCGCGGCCCAGGCCGCGCCGGACTTCAAGCTGGTCCAGTCCGTGGCCATCGCCACCAGCGGCGCCAGGGCGGGCGACAAGCTGGCGGTGACGGTCGAGGACATCACCTTCCAGGGCGCCTACCTGTCGACCGAGCAGTTCTACCTGATCATCCTGGGCGTCTGGCTGGTGGGCTCGGCCGGGTTCCTGGTCTACCGCTTCCTGCACGTGCGCCACGACTACGAGGCGCGGCAGCGGCAGCATCTGCGGCGGACCCAACTGCTGGCCGACGCCCACGCCGAAGCCGAGGCGGCCAGCAACGCCAAGTCGCGCTTCCTGGGCAATATGAGCCACGAGCTGCGCACGCCGCTGAACGCCATCATCGGCTACACCTACTGGCTGGGCCGCACCGAGCTGAACGCCAAGCAGCGCGCGGCGGTCAAGACCGTCCAGGCCAGCGGCGAGCACCTGCTGGCGGTGATCAGCGACATCCTGGACGTGGCCAAGATCGAGGCCGGGACGTTCGACCTGCTGGCCGCGCCCTTCGACCTGCACGCCTGCGTGGAAGGGGTGGGCGAGATGTTCCGCCTGCCGGCCGAGGAGAAGGGCCTGGACTTCGCCGTCGAGATCGCGCCCGGCGTCCCCCGACTGGTCGACGCCGACGAGAAGCGGGTGCGCCAGGTGCTGATCAACCTGGTCGGCAACGCGGTCAAGTTCACGCCCGGCGGCCGGATCGACCTGCGAGTCCTGGCCCTGGGCGGCGACGCCGAAACCGCGCGCCTGGCTTTCGTCGTCGAAGACACCGGTGTCGGCATCCCGCATGACCAGTTGGAGAGCATCTTCCGCCCGTTCGAACAGGCGGGCGAGGCGGTCGACCGCAAGGACGGCACGGGCCTGGGCCTCAGCATCAGCCGGCAGATCGTGACCCTGATGGCGGGCGACATCCGGGTCGAGAGCGCTTTGGGAGAGGGCAGCCGCTTCACCGTCGAGATCACGGTCCCGGTGGCCGAGGGCGACCTGGACGCGCCCGCCGTTCCGAGGCTGCGGCGGCTGACGCCGTCGGCCTAGGCGGCGACGCGGCTCGTTTTGGGTAACGCGTTCTCTGGCCTTCCGCGAAATACGGTCTAGCTTTGCGCCACCCCTGGTGGAGCTTGTGATGATCCGGTCTGTCGCCCTCGCCGCCGTGCTGTTGCTGGCCAGCGCGCCCACCACGGTCCTGGCCGCCAAGCCCGTGGGCGCGGTCACGCCGGTGGAGCGGTGTACGGCCGACGGCGGTGGCGACGCCAGCCGGATCGCCGCCTGTATCCGCGCCTTGGCCGCCCAGGAAGAGGCGCGTCTCGTCAGGGCGTACGACGCGACCATGACCAGCATGAACGACATGCAGCGCCTGGACCTGGAGCAGATGCAGACGGCCTGGGTCGCCTTCCGCGACGCCGACTGCGCCTCTTATATCGGCCAGGCCGGCATGGAGACGCAGGGCCCCGTGCGGGCGGCGACCTGCGCTTACGCACGGACGCGGCAGCGGGCCGACGAGCTGGACCACGATCGCCGTCCCCGCACCGAGGTCTTCAAGCCCGTCGGCGCGGAGGGCGACGGCGAGGCCCGGGTGCGCAAAGCGGCCAAGTGCGTCGATCGGATCGACGGGGACGACGTCAGCGGGGCGCGGGAATGCCTCAGCAACCTGGCGGACAAGGAGGACGACCGCCTGAACGCCGTCTACAAGGCCGCCCTCGGCCGGCTGGACACGCCGGTGCGGAAGCAGGCCTTGCGCAAGGCCCAGCGCGCCTGGATCGACTGGCGGGACCTCGACTGCGTCGACTATCTCGAACCTTCCGACGCCGCCAACTACGACAACCGCACCTACGTCCGGATGAACGCCTGCTACTACTACCGAACCGGGGAACGGGCGGACGAACTGGACCGCTACCCGGCGCACAAGCCCGCGCCGGTCACGGCCGTCCAGGAGGCCGCCCGCTGCGACGGCGAGACCTATGAGGTCCTGGAGTGCATCAGCGAGCTGCTCGACGCGCAGGACGCCCGCCTCAACCGGGCCTACCAGGCCGCCCTGGCCCAGCCGGAGCCCGGGCGGACGGCGCTGCGCAACGCCCAGCGGGCGTGGATCAAGACGCGCGACGCCCAGTGCAACGCCGTCCTCGACGTCGGTCCCGACGTCCGCGTCGGGCTGCAGGGCAATCTCGAGGTCACCCGGTGCCTGCTGAAGCAGACCGAGGCGCGCGCCGCCGTGCTGGAGCGGCAAGCTAAACCTTAGAGGTTTCCGCCGGTGCGCGGGGGACCGTCGTTCGCCCGACTTGACTCGCCATTTAACTGTGTGGCACACAGTGTACGTCACACACCAAGTGACGCACACCATGTGACGTACACCATGCCGCAAGACGCCGACATCTTCGAAACCCTGCGCCAGGAGTTGCGGCGCGGGACGCTGATCCTGGCCGTGCTGGCGCAGCTGAAGGTCGAGCGCTACGGCTACAGCCTGCGCCAGGCCCTGGCCGAGGTGGGTCTGGAGATCGACGAAGGCGCCCTCTATCCGATGCTGCGCCGGCTCGAGAGCCAGGGCCTGCTGACCAGCGAGTGGCGCGAGGAAGACAAGCGCAAGAAGCGCTTCTACCGCCTGTCGTCCGAGGGCGAGGCCGTGCTGGCCCGCCTGTCCGCCGAGTGGCGGGCGATGAACGACACCCTGCAAAACCTGATCTGACGAAGGAGGCCAGGACATGGACCTGCTCGATCGCTATCTGGCCGCCGTCGCGGCCCTGCTGCCCAAGGACCAGCGTGAGGACATCGTCGCCGAGCTGCGCGACACCCTGCTCAACCGAATGGAGGAGAAGGAGGCCGAGCTGGGGCGGCCGCTGACCGCCGCCGAGCGCGAAGCCCTGCTCAAGGCGTTCGGCCATCCGATCGCTGTGGCGGGGCGGTTCGGGACCACCCGCGCCCTGATCGGGCCCGAGATCTATCCGTTCTACATGTTCGGGGTGAAGGCGCTGCTGGTCGTGGCGGCGGTGGTCTCGGCGATCCCCGCGGTGATCACGGTGATCACCGCGCCCGGACAGGCGCCCGGCGTCTTCGCCCAGTTCCTGTCCAGCTTCATCTCGGCCGCCTTCACGATGATCGGCGTCGCCACGGTGCTGGGCTTCGCGATCGAGCGCGGCTGGATCCCGCTGGACGGCCTGACGAACTGGAAGGTCGCCGACCTGCCGCGCCTGGACGCCCTGGGGGCGACCGGGAAGGGCTTCGGGCGCAAGGGGCCGAACCGCCGGCGCTTCGAGGCCCTGCTGGAGGTGATCCTCACCACGCTGTTCGTGCTGTGGTGGACGGGCGTCGTCCCCGCGCCGTGGTCCAACCGCGTAACGGACAGCGACATGGTCCTGCAGCCGGCCTCGATCTGGGCGACGCTGTACTGGCCGCTGCTGGCCTGGGCGGGCGTGCAGCTGGTCTCCAGCCTGATCGGCCTGCTGCGTCCCGGCTGGGTGCGGATCCGGGCGGCGCTGGAGGTCGTGTGCGGCCTGGCCGGCCTGGCGTTGGCGGCCGTGCTGTGGCGGGTGGGACGCATCGTCGTGGTCGCGCCCCTGGACGGCGTCGAGCCGCACACCGACGCGATCGCGGGCCTGCAGACCGCGCTGGACCTCAGTCTGCACCTCACCGCCACGGTGATGATGGTGGTGCTTACGGTTAAGATCGCGGTCGAGCTGTGGCGTCTGTTCAGGGGTGATCGGCCCTCGGTCTCGGCCGTCGCCTAGGTGGTCGTCTAGGGGATTTCCCTACTTCGAGACCTTGTCGACCACGGCCCCGGCGCCGGCCCCCACGGCGGCGCCCACGGGCCCGGCGACGACCGCGCCGGCGATCGCCCCGGTGGCCGCCCTCTGCTCCATGTTGTGGCCGCAGGCCGTCAGGGTTAACGCCGCCGCAACCCACAGCGGAACCCAGCGTAGAGCAGACATTATGTCCTCCGAGACAATTACACCTTCCCGCTAGAGTAACGGCGTCGCGCCACTGGGGTTCCTTTGAGAGCGAGGGGGTGGAAGTCTGTCGCGACACGCGAATATTCGCCTCCGCGCCGATTCTCGGGACTGTCGCGTTTTTTCCTTGTAATCAAAGCATTAACCATTGTGTCTGACGCGCGGTCGCCCAAAATTCAAGCCGTGGCGCCGCGTGCGCTTGCGAGTCGGTCACGGATGCGTCATAAGGCGGTCCATAAGTAGGACTTCGGCCACCATCGTGAACCGGCCGAGCCTCCGCTTTCAGGACTGCCCGACAGTATTTTTCCGGGTTTTCCGAGGGCGTTTTTGTCGGGGGGCGGACCGCCCTCGCCGCGCAGGACACGAGTTTTGTTTATCAAGTCGCAGACGTGCGCAGACGCGCGCGCGCTGATCGGCGCCGTATTGGTTGGAGCCGCCACCGGTGTGGCGCTCGGCGGCGTTTACCTTGCGGGGGGCATGGCCCAGACCGCCAGTCAGCACGCTCGCGTATCTCGCCTGGCCGACGGCGCCGAGGGGAACTTCTCCGACGCGGCGCTGTACCAGGCCGCGTCTCGCATGGACGCCGGCGCTCTCGCGATCGCCCGCCGCCATGATCCCTACACCGTCGCCGGCGGCGCCCAGCGCGACCGGCAATCGGCCCTGCTGGTCGAGCGTCTCGAACAGCGCCAGCAATCGGACCAGGATCGCCAGCCGTTGATGCTGCGCGCCAGCTTCGGCGGCCCGTTCAATCCGGCCGTGGCCCCGTTCCGCCTGACCAACGCCCTGGAAAGCTCGCGTGAACTCGAGTGCCTTTCCGAAGCGGTCTATTACGAGGCCCGCGGCGAGACCCCGAACGGCCAGGCGGCCGTGGCTCAAGTCGTACTTAACCGCGTACGCCACCCTTCGTTCCCGAAATCGATCTGCGGCGTCGTGTTCCAGGGCGCCTACACCCACACCGGCTGCCAGTTCAGCTTCGCCTGCGACGGCTCGATGCGCGCCCCGCGCGATCGCGGCGCCTGGGCCCGCGCCCAGAAGGTCGCCACCCGCGCGCTGTCGGGCGCGGTGATGAGCGAGGTCGGCGCCGCCACCCACTTCCACACCACCGGCGTCGCGCCGGGCTGGGGCCCGCGCCTGCTGCGCGTCGCCCAGGTGGGCATGCACGTGTTCTACCGCTTCGGCGGCCGCTCGGGCGCGCCGGACGCCTTCAGCCGCACGCCGCGGCCGTCGACGGCCGACGAGCTGCCGACTGTGACCCTGGCCAGCCTGCCGACCACCTCGGTCGCCGACGGCAAGGCCGCGCCGATCCAGCTGGCCAGCGCCGTGGTGATCTCCTCGCCCGACAAGCCGGCCGCCGCCGGCGGCATGGGCGGCCCGCTGGGCCCGGTCCCCGAGCCCGCCTCGGCCCCGGCCATGCACCCGACCAAGACCTCCGGCGAGACGATCAAGTCTGCTGGAGGATCGGCCGGGACCGGAGCTGCTTCCTAAGCGCTCCGGGCATGTGGTTGCTGGCGAAGCGCATCTGCTTGGCCCGCTTGCCCACGAAGTAATGCAGTTCCTTCCCGTGGACGGCGCGCCAGATCACCTCGGCGGCGTCCTCCACGGGATAGACCGGCAGGCCGCCGCTCTTGAGCACGTCCGACATGTTGGCGTTGCTGCCTGGCGCGCCGGCGTTGAGGATCGGCGTGTCGACGAACCACGGCATCACGCAGGCCACCCCGACGCCGTGGGGCTTCCATTCCACGTCCAGGGCTTCCGACAGCCCGCGCACCGCGAACTTGGTGGCCGAATAGACTGCCAGGCCGGGCGAGCCGTACAGGCCCGCGCAGGACGAGATGTTGATCAGGCGCGAGCCCGGCGTGGCCTTCAGCCAGGGCAGGGCCGACCGGGCGCCGGTGACCACCCCCTTGATGTTGATGTCCAGCTGCAGGTCGATGTCGGCGTCCCCGTGGCTGTCGAACGGCCCGAACTTGGCGACCCCGGCGTTGTTGAGCAGCACGTCCAGCCGCCCGTCGGTCAGCTTGGCGAAGTCGGCCAGCACCGAGGACCAGGCCGAGCGGTCGCGCACGTCCAGCCGGAAGGTCGCGCCGTTCTCCGGCCCGATGGCGACCAGGGCGGCCTTCAGCCCCGTCACGTCGATGTCGGACAGACCCACGAACCAGCCCTCGGCGGCGAAGCGCTTGGCGCTGGCCAGGCCGATGCCGCTGGCGGCTCCGGTGATGAAGACGGCCTTGCGGCCTTTCGCTGCTGCGCTCACGCGCCCCTCCCGTTCTGGTTTGTTATCGCTGATCAGACGCCCGGGAGGGCAGGGCGGTCAAGGGTTCGAGTGGGGACACGCGCCGGCGCGTGTCCCCGTCGTCGATATCAGTCCGTCTGATCGTCCACCTCGGCGTCGGGGCCGTTCTTCTTGATCGACTCGATGGCGTTCTTGGCCGCCGCTTTCGAGCTGTAGCCTTCGGTCCAGAAGATTGTCTCGCTGTTGTGGACGAAGTAGGCGACGAACTCGCCCGCCTTGTTCTTCTTGATGTGGAACTTGTGGGCCATGGGGATTTCTCCTTGTGCTCTGGACTGTGTCGTCAAGCCGACCAGGGCACCCTCGCGCCGCGCGGACACGGACGTCAATCGCGGGAGCTTGCGCGCGATCGTTCAAGACGCATCTTCTAGAAACCTTCACATCAGGGACGCCCATGACCCCCGATCAACGCCTCGACCAGTTGTCCCGCGAGCTGCTGGCCACGCCCTATGCCGAGCTGACGGACGTCAAGCGCAGCGTCATCGACCTGATCGCGGCCGAGGCGCCGACGGGGCTGAACAAGGCGCTGGTCGTCGATGACCGCGGCTACTGGGACCGCCTAGCCGACACGGTGGCGGCGATCGGCGGCTCGTGGGCGTTCATCGGCGGCTTTTCGCTGTGCCTGGCGCTGTGGATCGGGCTGAACCTGGGCCTCAAGCCCCTGCATCTGGCGTTCGACCCCTACCCGTTCATCTTCCTCAACCTGATCCTGTCGACCCTGGCCGCGATCCAGGCGCCGGTGATCATGATGAGCCAGAACCGCCAGGCCACGAAGGACCGGCTGAACGCCGAGCACGACTATGTGGTCAATCTGCGGGCCGAGCTGGAGATCATGCGCCTGCACGACAAGCTGGATGATCTGCGCCAGCAGGAAATGGTCGAGATCCTGCGCTGCAATACCGAGGCGCTGGACATCCTGAAGGCCGAGGTGGCGAGGATGGCGGCCGAACGGGGCGCGTAGCGAGGTCGAGGTTGGGGACAGGCGCTGACGCCTGTCCCCGTTCTCTTAGAACGCGAAGCGCGCGCCGACCAAGGCGGCCGGGCCGGTCATGCTCAGGTGCGAGTTCTGCTCGCCCGACGGGCTGGTGGTCTTGATCTTGATCGAGCCGGTGTACTGGTAGCGGCCCTCGGCGAACAGCGAGATCGTCGGCGAGACGGCGAAGCTGACGCCGGCGATGCCTTGCAGGGTCAGGGCGTCGCCCTTGTCGTCGATCAGGTCGTCGCTGAACTTGACCTGGGCCACGCCGATGCCCGCGCCCAGATAGGGCTTGGCCGGACCCGAGACCGGGAAGTCGTAGTAGCCGTTGATGTCGATGCTCAGGGCCTCGACCTTGCCGTCGGTGGCGCCGATCTTCGTGCCGTTCCAGGTGACGACGGTTTCACTGTCCTGGCTGCGGTAGCCCAGGGCGATCTCGGCGCGCCAGCCGTTGCCGATCGTGGAGCCCCAGGCCACGGCGCCTTGGGCGCCGGCGTCGACGTCGGCCTTGGCCTTGTAGCCGCCGGCGAAGCCGACGTCGTAGTCGGTCTTGCCGACCAGGCCGCCCGAGACCGAGATGTACTGGCCGGCGGCGGGCGCGGCGGGCTTCGGCGCGGGCGCCGGGCCGGCGGTCTGGGCCGAAGCGGCGCCGGCCATGGCCAGAGCGGCCACGGCGGTGGTGATGAACAGACGCATAGGTAGTCCCCCCAAAAATATAGGTACTGGTCCGTGATCGGACCTAGCCCCGGTAGAGGGGTTCACCGGTGTCGTAAATCTCAGGTTGCCTAGCTTGACTGTATTATTGCGAGCTATGGCGCCGCTGCAACATTCGGTTGCGAGGCGCGGGCGGCGCGCCTCAGGGCCTGGGGCGGCTGGCCGAACGCCCGCAGGAAGGCGCGGCGCATGCGCTCCTGGTCGCCGAAGCCGGTCTCGAGGGCCACGTCCTCGACCTGCAGGGGCTGGTTGTCGAGCAGGGCGCGGGCCGCCTCGACTCGCAGGCGCTCGACCGCCTTGGCCGGGGTGCTGCCGGTCTCGACGGCGAACTGGCGGGCGAAGTTGCGCGGGCTCATCGCCGCCCGCTCGGCCAGCTGGTCGACGCTCAGGGGCAGGGCCAGGTTCTCGCGCGCCCAGGCCAGCAGGCCGTCGAACCGTCCGCCGCGCATTTCCAGGAGGGCCGAGAACTGCGACTGGCCGCCGGGGCGGCGGTGATAGACCACCAGCTGCTGGGCGGTGCGGCGGGCGACCTCCTCGCCCAGGTCGGCCCCGATCATCGCCAGGGCCATGTCGATGCCGGCGGTGATGCCGGCCGAGCTCCACAGCGCCCCGTCCTGGACGAAGATCTTGTCGGGCTCCAGCCGCACGGTCGGATAGCGGCGCTGGAAGTCCTTGGAGCGCTGCCAGTGGGTGGTGGCCCGCCGGCCGTCCAGCAGGCCCGCGGCGGCCAGGACATAGGTCCCCGAGCAGACGCTGGCGGTGCGCCGGGCCGAACGGAAGGTGGCGCGGGCGAAGGCCAGGGTCGCCTCGCAGATGGCCGGGCTGCGCGTGCCCTCGCCGCCCGAGACGATCAGGGTGTCCAGCGGCGGGGCCTCGGCGAAGGCCTTGGCGGTCATGGCCACGCCGGACGAGCTGGGCACGGCCCCCGCCTCGCGGGCCAGCAGGTGCAGGCGATAGGCGCCGGGGACCAGCCGCCCGGCGATCTCGAACGCCGCGATCGGCCCGGCCGCGTCCAGCAGCTGGAAGTCGGGGAAGATCAGGAAGCCGATGTCGCGGGTCATGCTCGCTCCTGCGGGCGCCTCTGGACGGTCGTGGCGGGTTTCGAGGGAACTATGTCATTTCGGTCAGACGCTAGGCGGGCGATGCTGCGGCGTCAACAGGAGGGCTCCCATGAGCAAACCCGCGCCGTTCCACATCGTGTTCGCCCTGTTCCCCGGTGTCACCCACCTGGACTTCACCGGTCCGCACCAGATCCTCGCCCGCCTGCCCGGCGCGCAGGTCACGGTCGCCAGCGAGGCGGGCGGCGAGATCGAGGCTGACGGCCTGGTGTTCGCCCGCCTAGCGCGCCTGGCCGAGGTCGAGCGCTGCGACCTGCTGTGCGTGCCCGGCGGCTTCGGCACGACCCAGGCCATGGCCGACCAAGCCTTCCTGGACCAGATCCGGCGGCTGGCGGCCGGGGCGCGCTACGTGACCTCGGTCTGCACCGGCTCGCTGGTGCTGGGGGCGGCCGGACTGCTGCGGGGCAAGCGGGCGGCCTGCCACTGGGCCTGGCGCGACCAGCTGGCCCTGTTCGGCGCCACGCCCGACCCGGCCCGGGTGGCGCGCGACGGCAACGTCTTCACCGGCGGCGGGGTGACGGCCGGCATCGACTTCGCCCTGACCATCGTGGCCGACATCGCCGGCGAGGAGACGGCCCAGGCCATCCAGCTGGCCGTCGAATACGCCCCCGACCCGCCCTTCCACGCCGGCCGCCCGGAGACCGCCCCGCCGGCCGTGCTGGAGCGGATCACCGCCCTCTACGGCCGGGGCATGGACGAGCGCTGGGCCGCGGCGCGCAAGGCGGGCGAGGCGCTGGCGGTGGGCGCGTGAGCGCTTTCAATATCCGCTCATCCCGGCGAATGCCGGGACCCAGATCCCATCACCGTGTGGCCTATTGGAGGGGCTCGGCGTTCGTGGCGTCAGCCTCGAAGCCATTCCATCTGGGTCCCGGCATTCGCCGGGATGAGCGGGATGGAGAAGCCGCCCCGACTTGATCCGAACGCGAACCTGCATCACAACGATCTCAGGTGGAGACCTCGTGCATGCGTCGGATCAAGTCGTTCCTCGTCGGGCTGGCCACGGCCGCCGGCCTCATGGCCGCCCTGACCTCGCCCGCCCTGGCCGAGGATTCGTTCAATTACGGCGTCTGGCGCAATCCCAAGAACAGCGTCCATGTCGAGATCAAGCCGTGCGGCGGCGGTCGCGCCTGCGGCGTGGTGGTCTGGGCCAATGACGAGGCCAAGGCCGACGCCAGGAAGGGCGGCACGCCCGAGCTGGTCGGCCTGCAGCTGCTGCGCGACTTCCAGCTCCAGAAGAACGGCAGCTGGAAGGGCAAGGTGTTCGTGCCCGACCTGAACATGAACTTCAACGGCACCGCCGACTTCCCCGACGCCACCACCATGAAGGCCAAGGGCTGCCTGATCGGCGGCTTCCTGTGCAAGTCGCAGACTTGGCGCCGCGTGGACGTGGTGGCGGGCGGAAGCCCGTCGAGCTAGGCGGGCGTTCCCGAGTCCGGCCAAGCTGGGGTCTTTTCAGCCAGGCCGCCGATCCAGCAGCTCAACCTGCGCGAACATGTCGATCTCTTTCGCTTGCGGACGCTCGGGCGGACGGTAAGCTTGACCGTAATCGAGCGGGATCCGACATGGCATTTCCAAACCCAGAGCGCGCCGACGCGAGGCGCAACGTCGCGGGTCGGCTCCTATGCCTGACGGTATTGGCCGCGACGGCGACGCCGCTGGCGGCCGCGGGGCAAACCGTGTCCTCCGCGACGCTCGTTTCCGACTTTCGGACGATGTGCATGGCCACCAACGCCAGCCGGGAGGGAGCGCTCGCCGAGGCGGAGAAGCGCCGTTGGGCCCAATTCCCCACGAAGGGCTTCGCCCAAGGCAATGAAACCTTCATCGAGGCCAGACGGTCGGGCGACAGGTTTCTGTTGGTGAGCGAAAACCCCGGCGACCTGTTGGGAGCCGACGGCAAGCAAAGGATCCGGGTCCGCTACAAGGTGTGCCGGGTCTTCGCGAGGGTCGACGACCCAAAGGCCGTGATCACCTTCGCGGAGGGCGTCGTCGGGCCGATAAAGCCCTACAGCGCCGACACCTTCGCGCGGGAGTGGTTCTATTCCCGTACGGACGCGGGTCCCAGGCCGCTGATCACCAACGGCGACGCCGTCGAAGCCGCGCGCGCCGGCCGTTTCCGTCAACTGATGGTCAGCGACGAACAGACGCCGGCCAGGGCGAAAAACACGGCATTGAGCTATACGGTGGTGGTCACGCCCTAGGCTGGATCCAGCTCCGGATAAGCTCGGAAGATCCCCTCCGTGCTGAACGGAATCCGCCGCTCCGAGCTCAGATAGGCCGCGATGTTCGGCCGCTCGGCCACCGCGTCGCGCACGGCGACCACCCGCTTCAGCTTCGGCTCCAGCCGCTTCATCGCGTGCGGGAAGGCGTAGCGCAGGCCCTCCACCACCTGGAACAGCGACAGGTCGGCATAGGTCAGGTCCGCGCCCGTCAGCCAGCCGCCCTTCTGCGCCTTCTCCAGCACCGTCTCGTACCAGCCGAGGTACTTCTTCATCCGCTGGGTCCGGAACTCCTCCGCCCGTCGCGCCGCCTCGGCCTTCTGGTCCTCGTAGTAGAGGCCCATGCCCACGGGGTGGTGGACGTCGTGGGCCTCGGCCACCAGGTCGGTGATGGTCAGCTGCAGCTGGTTGACCCACAGCCGCCCGGCCTCGCCTTTCGGCGCCAGGCCGTGACGGGCGCCCAGGTGCAGCAGGATGTTGGCCGTCTGGCCGATCACCAGCTTGCCGTCGACCAGATAGGGCGGGGCGAAGGACGGATGGTCGTGGTCGCCGATGTCGGCCATCAGCGCCCGTTCGCCGCCGCCTTCATCCTTGCCGCCGCGCGCCACGTCGACATAGGCCGCGCCGGCCTCCTCCAGCGCCAGCCGCACGAACTCGCCGCGCCCCTGGATCGTGGGCCAGTAATGCAGGTGGTAGGTCATGCGGGGAAAACCCGGTGGGACGGGAAAGGATGCGCGGACGCTATCCCACCCGCACCGACGTCATCGAGATGGCCGCGAACACGTCGTCGGTGAAGAACGAGACCGGCTCGCCCTTCTCCTGCGCGCCCAGCACGTAGAGCAGGGGCAGGTAGTGTTCGGCGCTGTTGATCGAGGCCTCGGCGTCGGGGCCCAGGCCGCGCCAGTCGATCAGCGGGTCGTGGTCGCCGGCGGCGATCAGGGCCTTGGCCGTCTCGTTGAAGCGCGGGGCCCACTCCGGGGTCTCGCCGGTGCGGAAATTCACGGCCCGCAGATTGTGGACGATGTCGCCGCTGCCGACGATCAGCACGCCTTCGTCGCGCAGGGCGGCCAGGCGCTTGCCGGCCTCGTAGTGCCAGCGGTCGGGCCGGCCGCGGTCCAGGCTCAGCTGCACCACCGGTACGTCGGCGTCCGGGTACATCGGCCTCAGCACGCCCCAGGCGCCGTGGTCGAGGCCCCGGGTCGGATGCTGGACCACCAGGTCGGGCGACAGCACCTGCGCCACCCGCTGGGCCAGGGCCGGGTCGCCGGGCGCGTCGTAGCGCACCTCGAACAGGGCCTGGGGGAAGCCGCCGAAGTCGTGGATGGTCTCGGGGCGCTCGGCCGCGCTCACGGCGCTGGCCCCGCGCGTCTCCCAGTGGGCGCTGATCATCAGCACCGCCTTGGGGCGCGGCAGCTCGGCGCCGAGCGCCGCCCAGGCGCGGCTCCAGGCGTTGTCCTCGATGGCGTTCATCGGCGAGCCGTGGCCGAGGAACAGGACGGGCAGGCGGGCGGTCATGGGCGGGGCGTCCGATTAGATACTGATGGAGTTACAGATGGGGCGGTTCCTCCCAACTTCAATATCCCCGTCCGTCATCCCGGGCCTTGTGCCCGGGACCCCTGGTTCAGCTCGCACGTGAAGTGCAATGGCGCGCTGGTGCGCCACACATCCGCACCTGCGGCGGACGGAGGGGTCCCGGGCACAAGGCCCGGGATGACGGGGAGAAGGAAGGGGCGGGGCTATTCCGCCACAGTCCCAGGCTGTGTCGCCATGACGCGCGCACAGGGGCTGCGCGCGCTTTCCCGAGCCGCCCGGCTTTGTTAAGGCACGGACGTTGTGAACGTACCCGTCCAATCCCCCCTTCCGGAGTCCGAACCGGTCGCCGAGCCGGTCGCGGTCAGGCCCGTCCGCGCCTCGACGCGTGGCGGCGCCCTGGACCTGCTGCGGCTGCTCGCCTCGCTGCTGATCGTCATCTACCACTTCGGCGCCGAGGGCCCGATGCGGATCGAGCGCTTCGGCCAGGTGTTCTCGCGCGGGTTCCTGGCCACCGACTTCTTCCTGATGCTGTCGGGCTACGTGCTGGGCCGGGCCTACGGGGCCTCCACCCTGACCGGGCGGATCAGCCACGGCCGCTTCTGGGTGCGCCGGGTCGGCCGTGTCTGGCCGGGGCACCTGATCGTGCTGCTGATGATGGCCGCCCTGGTGCTGGTGCTGAACGCCCTGGGCACCGACGCCCACAAGCCCTCGCGCTTCGCCTGGGACCAGCTGCCGGTCCAGGCCCTGCTGGTCCACGCCTGGGGCTTCAACAGCGACGGTTGGAACCTGCCCAGCTGGTCGCTTTCGGCCCTGATCGTCTGCTACGCGGTGTTCCCCTGGCTGTGGCGGGCCGCCGACAAGGTGCGCCACCCCTGGGTGCTGCCGCTGGTCGGGGCCCTGGCCTTCGCCGCCTGCGAGGTGATCGCGCGGACCGTGTTCGACCACGCCCTGTCGGACCTTCAGTTCCGCTTCGGCGTCGTGCGCGCCCTGCCGCTGTTCATCCTCGGCGTCTGCCTGGCGCGGGCGGTCGAGATGGACTGGCCGTCGGAAAAGGCCGCCAAGGCCCTGCTGGTCGGCGGCGTCGTCGTGCTGGTGGCCATGCAGCCGCTGGACCGCTACGCCCTGCCCGACGAGCTGCTGTTCGACATCCCCTGCCTGACCGCCATCGCCGCCATCGTGCTGGGCGCGGGCCGCCTGCCGGTCAAGCACCCCCGGGCCTGGATCGAGGAGGGCGCCAAGCTGTCGTTCGCCCTGTTCATCACCCACATCTTCGTCGGCGTGATCTACTGGAGCGCGGTGCACAAGCTGATCGAGACCGTGCCGATCGGCATCGGCTGGCAGTGGCTGATGTGGCTGGCCTCGTTCCCGATCGCCATCGCCGCGGCCTGGCTGTTCCACACCTATATCGACCAGCCCCTGCAGGACCGCCTGGCGCCGTGGCTGCGGGGGAAGCGGTAATCACCGTTGTCATCCCGGAAACGCGAAGCGTTGTCCGGGACCCAGGTGAACCGCAAAGCCTTGGCCCAGTCCCCTGGGTCCCGGACAGCCTCTGCGAGGCTTCCGGGATGACAACCGTTTTGCGGGCGTTGAAAGCTAGTCCCGCAACCCGCTGAACACGAAGTCCCGCGCCGCCGCCCGCTGGTGGCAAGCGTGGCAGGTCGTGTCCTGGCTGGCGGCGATCCCCGGCCGGGGCGTGCGCTCGCCGGCCGCGAACTCGGCGTAGCCCCAGCCGTCGGTGGCGGCGAAGCGGCGGCTGTCCTTGACCATCACGTCCACGTGCCGTCGCGCCCCCTGGGCGGTGACGTCGCCGCCTTTGTCGACGGCCTCGAACAGGTCGTAGACCAGCACCGCCCCGTCGGGGAACCGGCCCTCGCGATAGCCCTCCAGGGCCGCCGGGTTGGCGTAGATGTGGTGGAAGCCGCCGTTGACCGCGTAGGCCGGGGCGTGCGGGCCGATCAGTCCGGTCGAGACGTGCCGCCAGTCGCGATAGCCGTCGGGGAAGTCCGGGCTGGGCGCGGGTGCGTCGGCCGCCGCCAGGGGCAGGGCCGCGAGGATGATGATCAGGCTGGCCGCTCTCATGCCGGGTCCCTCCGCGTCGGCGAAGGCGTGGCATGGCGCAAGCAGGGCCGCGAGTGCTTGTCTGCCAAGCGCCGGCGGGATGCTGCGAAGGCCTAGTCGGCGGCGGAGCGGTTCTCGCCGCGGTGCTTTTCCAGCACGGCGGCCAGGCCCTGCAGGATCGGCTGCTGCAGGTCGGGATTGTCGGGCGCGCGGTGCAGCAGCTTGATCGAGGCGATGTAGACCTTGATCCCGGCCACGATCGACGGGGTCAGGCCCGGGGCCTCGTCCAGCAGGTCGCACAGCGAGCGGGCGGCGATCTGGACCGCCTCGTTGCGCTCGGCGCCGCTGAGGCTGACGATGTCGCCGGCCCGGGCGTACAGGCCCTCGATCACCGCCGCCTCGTCCTGGCCCGAGACCAGCAAGGCGTCCAGGGCGGTGATGTAGTCGTCGATCCCGGTCAGGGACGGCTCGCGCAGGGTTTCCATGGTGGCGTCGGCGCGCTTGAGGGCCTCGGCCACGTACATGCCGCCCGACTGCTTCATCAGCTGGCCCAGGCGGGGCTTCATGCGGCTCTTTTTGACCTGGGTCATGCAATCGACTTCATAGGTTTAATCAGGGCGTCAAGCTCGTCCTGGCTCATGTTTGCGCCTTCGGGCTCGCCCAGTTCAATGGACTGATCGTCGCGGCGCCGGCCGTCCGGGAACTCCACGGGCGGGCCGAGGTTCCGCCAGCGGCGGTCGGGACCGATATAGGCGTCGCATTCGATGAACATCCGGTCGCCTCGGGCGACCCACAGAATGCGTTCCAGCATCACGGCCGGAGAGATCGGCTTGGTGACGATGAAATTGGCGCCGCAGTCCCGGGCCTTCTCGACCTGGCTGCGGCGGGTGTGGGAGGTGACGATGATCACCGGCGTCATGCGATTGGCCTCGTCGGCCTCGCGGCGCAGCCAGCGGGTCAGGTCGTAGCCGTCCATCTCGGGTAGGGGGCCGTTCAGCAGCACCAGGTCGTAGGCCGTGTACTTGAGCTCTTCCTGGGCTTCCTTGCCGTCGGCCTTGCGCGTGATGTTGCGCAGCCCGAAGCTGGTCAGGACGCCGATCAGGATGTCGAGCGACTGGGGATTGTCGTCGACGACCAGCGCCTTGGCCTTGTCCAGATTGATGTACTGACTTGGCTGCAAGACCCCGACGCGCTCCGGCCCCCGTCCCCCAGGCTTGGGACCGTTACCCTATGACTGAACAGGGTTAAGAAACCGCTGTCGCGGAGGCGGTGGGGCGGAATGTCGCGGTGTGACGCGCGACGCTGGTGACAGGCCCTGCTGGATGGCTGATAATTCAGCGGTGCAATCTAGTGTCTGATCGTCCGAATGGATCCTCTAAGCGACATCGTCGCGCTGCTTCGGCCGAGTTCGGTCCTCTCAAAGCCGATCACCGGGCGGGGGCGCTGGGGCGTCCGCTACGCCGACCACGATGCGCCCGGCTTCACGATCGTCCTGAAGGGAGAGTGCTGGATCGCCTTCGCGGACCAGCCCGCTTTCAGGATGACGGCGGGCGACTTCCTGCTGCTGCCGTCCACGCCGGCCTTCGCGTTGAGCAGCCATCCAGGCGTCGGCGGTGTCCTTCGCGAGCCGACGAACGCGCCGGTGCGGCACGGTGATCCGGAGGGCGAAGCCGATTTTGAATCACTGGGCGGCGCCTTCCGCATCGAGCGGATCAACGCGCAGCTGTTGCTCGCCCTGTTGCCGCGCATGATCCTGATCCCGGCCTCGGAGGGGCGGACGGACAGGTTGAGCGCGGTGATTGCGCTGATCCGGGACGAGTGCGCGCGCGAGGAGCCCGGTCGCGACATGATTTTGCAGCGCATGCTGGAGGTCCTGCTCGTCGAGGCCCTGCGCTGGCGCGGCGTGGCGCGGGACGACGATCGGGCTGGCCTGCTCAACGGGCTGCGCGATCCGGTCCTGGCCCGGGTTCTGCGCGCCATGCACGCGGACGTGCGGAGCCATTGGACGGTCGCGGGCCTGGCTAAGGTCGCGGGGCTGTCGCGCTCGGCGTTCGCCGCGCGGTTCGGCGAGGTCCTGGGCTGCGGCCCGATCGAATACCTGGCGCGCTGGCGCATGGCGCTGGCCAAGGACGCCCTGATGGGCGGCGCCAAGACCCTGGACCGGATCGCCGACGAGATCGGCTACGAGTCGGCGAGCGCCTTCAGCACGGCGTTCCGCAAGCGGCTGGGTTGTTCGCCCGGTCGGTTCGCTCGCAACGGCGGCGGGGAAACGGCCTAGGCTTCTCCGCAGGCGGATTTGGATGATTGGAAACTAATTTTGGACTTCTGATTATCGATCGTCCCGACAATGGGCCTTAGGAAGGCGGCGTCCAAGCAACTGGAGGCTACCATGCCCACCATCCTGATCACCGGCGCGTCCTCGGGCTACGGCCTCGAGACGGCCCGCCATTTCCTGGCCAAGGGCTGGAACGTCGTCGCCACCATGCGCAAGCCCGACACGGCCGCTTTGCCGCGTTCGGAGATGCTGAGGGTTCTGCCGCTCGACGTAACCCGCCCGGAAAGCATCGCCGCGGCCGTGGCGGCGGCCGGCCCGATAGACGCCTTGGTCAACAACGCCGGCGTCGGGGTCGTCGGAGCGTTCGAAGCGACCCCGATGGCCCACATCCGCAAGGTGTTCGACACCAACACCTTTGGCGTGATGGCCATGTGCCAGGCCGTCATCCCCCAGATGCGCGAGCGCCGATCCGGCGTGATCGTCAACGTGACCTCGTCCGTCACCCTGGCCGCCATGCCGCTGGCGGCCGCCTATACCGCCAGCAAGCAGGCCATCGAGGGCTTTTCGGGCTCGCTGGCCCTTGAGCTGGGCCATTTCGGCGTCCGGGTGAAGCTGGTGGAGCCGGGATACGGCCCGACGACCCGTTTCGCGCAGAACACCGACATCCGCGTCGAGGACCTGATCCCGGCCGCCTATGCCGACTTCGCCGGTCCGATCTTCGAAAGCTTCGCCAAGCCCGCCATGACCACGCGCGAGATCGACGTCGCCGAGGCGGTGTGGGCGGCCCTTCACGACCGCTCGGGCCGGCTCCACTTTCCGGCCGGGCAGGACGCGGTCGCGCTGTATCGGGCGCGCCTCGGCTAGGCCGCGTCCAGGCCGATGTCCAGGGTCAGGGCCGAGTGGGTCAGGGCGCCCACGCTGATCACGTCCACGCCGGTCTCGGCGATGGCGCGCACGGTGGTCAGGTTGACGCCGCCCGAGGCTTCCAGCACCGCGCGGCCGCGCGCCAGGGACACGGCGGTCTTCAGGTCGTCGAGGCTGAAATTGTCCAGCATGACCACGTCGGGGCCGTGCTTCAGCGCGTCCTCCAGCTGGTCCAGGCCGTCGACCTCGACCTCGACCTTCACCAGGTGGCCGGCGAAGGCGCGGGCCCGGCGGACGGCTTCGCCCACCCCGCCGCAGGCGGCGACGTGGTTGTCCTTGATCAGGATGGCGTCGTCGAGGCCGAAGCGGTGGTTGATCCCGCCGCCGCAGCGCACGGCGTACTTCTCCAGCGCCCGCAGGCCGGGCGTGGTCTTGCGGGTGTCGACGATGGTCGCCTTCGTGCCCTCGACCAGGCGGACATAGGCGCGGGTCAGGGTGGCGATGCCCGACAGCTTGCCCAGCAGGTTCAGCCCCGTGCGCTCGGCGGCCAGCACGGCGCGGGCGTTGCCTTCGGCCCGGGCGAGGATCGCGCCCGGCGCGGCGTCGGCGCCGTCGGGGGTGACCACCTCGAAGCGGGCGGTCGGGTCCAGGGCGGCCAGGGCCAGGCGGGCGCAAGACAGGCCCGCGATCCGGCCGTCCTGCCGCGCGGCCCACACCACCGACAGGCGGGCGTCAGGATCGATGCAGGCCTGGCCGGTGATGTCGCCGGCCCGGCCCAGGTCCTCGGCCAGGGCCATCTCGATGATCGGGCGGACGAGGAGGTCGTCGAGGGGCGTGGTCATTCGGCGGCGTACCGGACCGCGCGGCCCGTTTCCTGGTCTTGCAAGGTGACGAAGGTCCGCTCCGGCAAGGCCGTGGCGGGGAAGTCGGCGCGGTAGTGGCCGCCTCGGCTTTCCTGGCGAGCCAGGGCGGCGCGGACGATCAGCTTGGCGGCGACCACCGTGGGGCAGGGACCGTAGGCGGGCTCCAGCGCCTCGATCTGGGTCGCCAGCCGCTCCAGGCCCTCGGCGTCGCGGATCACGCCCGCGTCGCGGCTCATGGCCTTGCGCAGGGTCTGCAGCGCCGCCTCGGGCAGGTCGGGCAGGGGCTCCAGGCTGACCGGCTCGCCGCCGATCGCCCGTTCCGCGGCCGCGGCGCGGCCGGCGCGGGCGCCGAACACGGCCGCTTCCAGCAGGCTGTTGGACGCCAGGCGGTTGGCGCCCTGCACCCCGGTCGAGGCGCACTCGCCGGCGGCGTAGAGGCCCGGCAGGCTGGCGCGGCCGTCCAGGTCGGTGGCGACCCCGCCCATGTGGTAGTGCACGGCCGGCGTCACCGGGATCGGCTGGACGCGCGGATCGATCCCCGCGCCCATGCAGGCGGCGAAGACGGCCGGGAACTCGTGCGGGAAGTGCGCGCCCACGGCCTGGGTCGCGTCCAGGAACGCGCCGCGACCGGCCGCGCGCTCGGCGTGGATGGCGCGGGCCACCACGTCGCGCGGGGCCAGCTCGCGGGCCGGATGGTAGTCGGCCATGAAGGCCCGGCCGTCGCGATCGCGCAGGATCGCGCCCTCGCCGCGCAGGGCCTCGGTGGCCAGGGGGGCGGGGTCCTTGCCGATGTCGATGGCCGTGGGGTGGAACTGGACGAACTCGGGGTCGGCGATCTCGGCCCCGGCCAGGGCGGCCAGGCCCAGGCCCTCGCCGCGCACCTGGGCGGGCGTGGTGGTGACCGCGTAGAGGCCGCCGACGCCGCCGGTGGCCAGGATCACCGCCGGCGCCAGGATCTCGACCAGGGCGCCGTCGATCTCGGCGATCAGCCCGACCACGCGACCCGTGGCGTCCTGAAGCAGGCGGCGGGCGCGGGCGTTCTCGCGGACCTCGACGGCGGGCGTGGCGCGGACCGTGGCGATCACGGCGGCCATGATCGCGGCGCCGGCCCCGTCGCCGCCGACCCGGGCGACCCGGGCCTTGGCGTGGGCGGCTTCCAGGCTGAGCACGAAGCCGCCGTCCGGCTGGCGGTCGAACGGCGCGCCCAGGGCGGCCAGGGCCCGCACGGCGGCGGGGCCTTCGGTGGTCAGGAGCTCGACGGCGGTCGGGTCGCACAGGCCCGCGCCGGCGGCGATGGTGTCGGCGGCGTGCAGGGCCGGGGCGTCCTCGTCCGACAGGGCCGCGGCCATGCCGCCCTGGGCCCAGGCGCTGGAGCAGCCGGTGGCCAGGGGCGTGGGCGACAGCACCAGGGCCTTGCCGCCCGTATCCACGGCGGCGAGGGCGGCGGTCAGGCCCGCCAGACCCGCCCCGAGGATCACGGGGCCATCGAAGGTGACGCGGTCGGTCATTTCACACTCCACTCCCTTCCGGAACGGGGAAGGGCCGGGAACTTGGGACGCGAGCGAGGCGAGGCTTCTAGATCAGCTCCACGTCCACGTGGTGCTGGGCCTTGACCAGGTCGTAGCGGGCCGGAACGGTCGGCGGCGGCAGGTCGATCATCCGCTGGACGGCCAGCTTGGCGCGGATGGCGATCGACGGATCGATCGTCACCTCGAACTGGTCGTGGACCAGGGCGTCGTGGATGTTCCGCAGGCTGATCTTCTTCATGTGCGGGCACATGTTGCAGGGGCCGATGAACTGGGTGCCCGGGCTTTCGGCCTGGACGTTGGAGGCCATCGAGCACTCGGTGATCAGCACCACCTGCTTGGGCTTGCGCAGGGCGACATAGTCGTTCATCGCCGCCGTCGAGCCGGCGAAGTCGGCGGCCTCCAGGATCTCGGCCGGGCACTCGGGGTGGGCCAGGATCTCGGCTTCCGGCCAGGCGAAGCGCATGTCGGCGATGTCCTGGGCGGTGAAGCGTTCGTGCACCTCGCAGCGACCGGCCCAGGCGATGATCTTGACGTTGGTCTGGCGCGCGACGTTGCGGGCCAGGAACTCGTCGGGGATCAGGATCACCTTGTCGACGCCCCACTCGCGGGCCGCCCACTCCACCACCTGCACGGCGTTGGCGCTGGTGCAGCAGATGTCGGTCTCGGCCTTCACGTCGGCGGTGGTGTTGACGTAGGTCACCACCGGGATGCCCGGGTGGCGCTGCTTGATCAGCCGCACGTCGGCGCCGGTGATCGAGGAGGCCAGGCTGCAGCCGGCCTTCAGGTCGGGGATCAGCACCTTCTTTTCCGGGGCCAGCACCTTGCTGGTCTCGGCCATGAAGTGCACGCCGGCCTGGACGATCACCGCCGCGTCGCACTTGGCCGCCTCGCGGGCCAGGGCCAGGCTGTCGCCGACGAAGTCGCCCACGCCGTGGAAGATCTCGGGCGTCATGTAGTTGTGGGCCAGGATGACGGCGTTCTTCTCGCGCTTCAGCCGATTGATCTCGGCGATCAGCGGCGCGTGCAGCTGCCATTCGAGCGGGGTGACATGGTGCTTCACCTTGTCCCACATCTGGGCGGTCGCCGCTTCGACGTCGGGCGTGAAGGCGAGGGGCGCGAAGCCGTCGGCCATGTGATCCTCTCTTATGCTCAAACTGAGCATTTCCAGAACCTCAAAAAACGCCGGAAACGGAGGACAAATCGTTAAATCCCGCTCCGACGTCGCCCCTTATGCTGAAATTGAGCAAAAGGGATGGATCACATATAGACCTTCCGACGCGGATTGCAAAGCGTGAGCATGAAAATCCGATCACGGCGTAACCGGAGGGCCTCGGCGCGCAGGCCCGCGACGGGTCCCAACCGTGGTACATCCACCAACACAAGGTTAAGAGGCGGGGGCTAGGGTCCGCCGAAGCGTTCGTTTCCCAGGGGTCCGACATGGAAGCCACCTCAAAGCCCGCCGACGCCCAGGCCGCGCTGATGGCGCGCCTGCGGGGCGCGTCGGACGCCTTCGAGGCCGCCGCTCCCATCGTGCCCGGGATGGCCGCGCCGAGCCTGGGCGACGCGGCCTCGGCCCAGGCCCTGGACGAGCTCAAGACGGCGGTCGACCACCTTGGCGACCTCGACATGGTCGAGCTGCTGAACGGGGCGATCCGCGCGCTGCACGCGGGCGACTACGGCCGGGGCGAGGCCCTGGCCCTGGAGGCCCTGGGCCGCGACGAGCGCCAGGGCATCGCCTGGCACGTGCTGGGCGTCTCGCGCGAGAAGCTGGGCGACTTCGGCAGTTCGATGCGCTGCTACGAGGCGGCGCTGCAGCTGCTGCCGGACCACGGGCCCGTCGCCGGCGACCTGGGACGCCTGGCCTTCCGCCTGGGCCTGCCCGAGCTGGCGGTCCAGTTCTTCACCCACTTCCTGGCCAGCCGTCCGGGCGATCTGGAGGCGATCAACAACCTGGCCTGCGCGCTGCGCGACACCGACCGTTCCGACGAGGCGATCGAGCTGGTGCGGTCGGCGATTATGCAGAACCCGGGCGCCGAAGGCCTGTGGAACACCCTGGGCACGGTGCTGGTCAGCCGCGGCGACGGCGCGGCCTCGCTGACCTTCTTCGACGAGGCGCTGCGGCTGCTGCCGACCTACGGCAAGGCCTATCACAACCGGGCGTTCGCGCGGCAGGACCTGGGCGACGCGGCCGGGGCGCTGGAGGACTGCGAGGCGGCGCTGCGCAACGGGGAGGAGGCCGAGGCCAACGACCTGGCCACCATGCGGTTCGCCCGCGCGACGGCGCTGCTGGCCCTGGGCCGCCTGCGCGAAGGCTGGGAGGCCTACGAGGCGCGGCTGTCGCCCGACCTCCTGCAGGTGGCCACCTTCGTGGTCGCCAAGCCGCGCTGGACGCCGGGCGAGAGCCTGGCCGGCAAGCGGCTGCTGGTCTGCGGCGAGCAGGGGCTGGGCGACGAGGTGCTGTTCGCCAACGTCCTGCGCGACGCCATCGCCGCCGTCGGCGACGAGAGCCTGCTGAGCATCGTCGTGGAGTACCGCCTGGTCCCGCTGTTCAAGCGCAGCTTCCCCAAGGCCTCCGTCACGCCCCACCGGACTGTGCGGCACGAGGGGCGGGTCTACTGGTCGGCGCCGTTCATCGAGGACTGGTCGGCCATCGACCTGTGGACGCCGATGGCGTCGCTGCTGACCGCCTTCCGGTCCACCGAGGACGCGTTCCCGCGCGAGACGGGCTACCTGGTCGCCGATCCCGAGCGGGTCGCCTATTGGCGCGACCAGCTGGCCGCCGCGCCGGGGCGCAAGGTGGGGCTGCTGTGGAAGAGCCTCAGCCTCCAGGCCGAGCGGGGCCGGCAGTTCTCGCCGTTCGAGCAGTGGCGGCCGATCCTGCAGACCCCGGGGGTCACCTTCGTCAACCTGCAGTACGGCGACTGCGAGCCCGAGATGGCTCTGGCCCGCGAGCGGTTCGGCGTCGAGATCTGGGAGCCGCGCGGGATCGACCTGAAGTACGACCTCGACGACGTCGCCGCCCTCTGCCGCGCCGTGGACCTGACGATCGGCTTCTCAAACGCCACCTTCAACCTGGCCGGGGCGTGCGGCGCGCCGGTCTGGCTGTTGACGGGCGCGGCGGCCTGGACCCGGCTGGGCTCGAAGGCCTACCCCTGGTACCCGCAGGCCCGGGTCTTCTCGCCGCCGGACTACAACGACTGGTCGGGCGTGATGGGGGAAGTGGCCGCGGCGCTGGCGGCGGAAGTTTCGTAGGTTTCTCCAACGCCCCTCGGTTCGTCATCCCGGGCCTTGTGCCCGGGACCCCTCTGTCCGCCGCAAGTGCGGGAGGGGCGGTTCGCTGGCGAACCGCTTGCATCTCACGTGCGAGCTGAACCAGGGGTCCCGGGCACAAGGCCCGGGATGACGGATCAAATGGGAACGTAGGAAGACCTTCCCTACACCTTCGCCTTGCCGCTCTTCTTCGTCGTCGCCTGGACCGGCGCGTGGCGGTCCCAGGCGTCGGCCATGGCCTGGGCCAGGGCGTCCAGGGCGTAGGGCTTGCTCAGCAGCGGCCACGGGGTGTCGTGGGCGCGGACCAGCTCCTGGCCGGTGTAGCCCGAGCTGAGCAGCACCGGCAGCTCCGGCCGTTCCTGGGCCAGGGTCATGGCCAGGTCGACCCCGCTCTTGCCGCCCGGCATGATCACGTCGGTGATCACCAGGGCCAGGGTCGGGTCGGCGCGGGCGATGGTCAGGGCCTCGTCGGCGTTGGCCGCGCGGCTGACCATGTGGCCCAGCTCGTCGATCATCGCCGAGATCAGGTCGCCCACCTCGACGTCGTCCTCGACCAGCAGCACGTGCGAGCTGGCGCGGGTGGCCGGCGGCCGGACGGCCAGCACCTCGACCGGCGAGAAGGCCTCGCGCACCGGCAGCAGCATGGACACGGTGGTGCCCTTGCCGACCGCCGACTCGATGGTCACCTCGCCGCCGCTCTGGCGCACGAAGCCGTAGACCTGCGACAGGCCCAGGCCCGTGCCCTTGCCCACCGGCTTGGTGGTGTAGAACGGCTCGAAGGCGCGCTGCAGGGTCTCGGCGTCCATGCCCGCGCCAGTGTCGGCCACCGCAATGCTCAGATAGCGCCCGGCCGGCAGCTCGCCGCGCGGCTCGGCCAGGTCCAGGCCCTGGGACGAGACGGCGATCCGGCCGCCCTGCGGGGTGGCGTCGCGGGCGTTGACCACCAGGTTCAGCAGGGCGGCCTCGAACTGGCCGGAGTCGGTCAGGGTGGTGCGGCCGCCGGCCTTCAGGTCCAGGGTCAGCTCCACGCCCTCGCCGACCGCGCGGCGCAGCAGCCCCTCGCTCTCGCCGATCATGGCGTCGATCCGGCAGATCTCCGGGTTCAGCGGCTGGCGGCGGGCGAAGGCCAGCAGGTGGTGGGTCAGCTTCTCGCCGCGCCGGGCCGCGGCCTGGGCCGCCTGCAGCATGCGGCTGCGGCGCTGGTCGTCGGCGGGGTTGCGCTCCAGCACGTCCAGCGCCCCGATGATCACGGTCAGCAGGTTGTTGAAGTCGTGGGCGACCCCGCCCGTCAGCTGGCCGATGGCCTCCAGCTTCTGCGACTGGGTGAGGGCGGCCTGGACCTCGTCGCGCTCCGACAGCGCCTCCTGCACGCGGTCGGCCAGCAGTTCGTTCAGCCCGGTCAGCTTGGCCTCGGCCTCCTTGGTGTCGGTGAAGTCGAAGGCGATGCCGATGAAGCCGATGAACTCGCCGCCGCAGCCCAGGCGCGGCTGCGAGAACGACTTGAGCCAGCGCATCTCACCGTCGGCCCGGCGGTAGCGGCCCTCCAGGCTGAACGGCCTGCGCGAGGCCTCGCCGGCGATCTGGGCCTTGAGGATCCGGTTCAGGTCGTCGGCGTGCAGGCGCGAGCGCCAGTCCAGCACCAGGGCCTCGTCGTACGACACCCCCGCGAACTCGACATAGGCGGTGTTGACGAACACCCTCACGCCGTCCTCGCCGCTGATCCACATCAGGGCCGGGGCGCTGTCGGCCAGCGACCGGAAGCGGGCCTCGCTCTCACGCAGGCTGTCCTCGGCGCGGCGGCGCTGGGTGACGTCGAAATTGACGCCCATGACCCGCAGGGCGCGGCCGGCCTCGTCGCGGACCACCTGGCCCTGGCCGTGGATCCAGCGCTCGCCGTCGGGATGGTTGGCCAGCCGGTATTCGACCTCGTAGTGGGGGCCGTGCTTGATCGCCTCGCGGATCCGGCTCCGGACCAGGGGGCGGTCGTCGGGGTGGACCAGCTCGGTCAGGGTGTCCATGTCCGTCGGCGCGTCCATGGCCAGGCCCAGGTTCCGGCGCGCGGTGGCCGACAGGCTCAGCACGTCGTCCTGGATGTCCCATTCCCAGGGGCCGACCCCGGCCGAGGCCTGGGTGACCTGCAGGCGGGCCTCGGCCTCGACCTGGCGTCGGCGCGCGTCGGCCAGGCTGATCAGGCTGCTCCTCAGCACCTGGGTCACCGCGGTGGTGACGGCCGCCGAGAACAGGAACAGGACGAACGCCCCGATCCGGGCGCCGTCCGGCGGATGGCCGCCGGCTCCCATGCGCAACCACCACGCGAAGGCCATGCAGGCCAGGATGGGCGCCAGCGCCCAGCGCCAGCCGGCGTAGAGCGTGACCACGATGACGGCGGGGAAGAACGGCTGGGTGGCGCCCAGGTCGTTCCCCGTGCCCATCACGGCGAGCCGGAATCCGATCGCGAAGACGATGGCCGCCAGCGTCACCAGGGCGGCGTGCGCCGGCGAGGGCGGGATCCTCGAGACAAGCCACGCGCTTATCGCGTCGGGCGAAACCGGCCCCCGAGCTTTTGCGTGCGGATCTTCAATCTTCATGGGACTCCATACGCTAACGGCTTGCCATGAGCATGGACACGCTTACCTAGAACACGCAACACGGGAGATCATCATGGCCGCCAGCCCGAACACCGGCTTCACGACGAAGCAGCGCGCCGACATCGTCGCGGGCCTGAACAAGGTCCTGGCCGACAGCTATGCGCTGTATCTCAAGACCCACGGCTACCACTGGAACGTGCGGGGTCCGAACTTCCAGGCGCTGCACGTGCTGCTGGAAGGCCAGTACACCGAGGAGTGGACGGCGCTCGATTCCATCGCCGAGCGGATTCGCGCACTGGGCGAACTGGCCCCGATGGGCTACGGCGCGTTCGGCAACCTCTCCAGCATCAAGGACGGCGACGCCGAGAAGGAGTGGGAGGGCATGTTCAAGGAACTGCTGGCCGACAACGAGACCGTGATCGCCACCCTGCGCGACGCCTTCGGCGCGGCCGACGAGGCCGGCGACGAGGCCACGGCCGACCTCTACACCCAGCGCCTGGCGGCCCACGAGAAGCACGCCTGGATGATCCGTTCCACGCTCGGCGGGAAGTGATCGTTTGGGAGCACGCGTGCTCGACCTAGGCCGATACAGGCTGGTGAAGGCCGTCGGGGGCGCGTTGATCGCCGTCGGCGGCCTTTCCGCGTGCGCGACCTACTACCTGCCGGCCGGCGCCGGACGGGCGGCGGGCGTGGCCAGGCTGGCCGGCAGCCTGTCCGACGCGGGCCTGGCCCGCTACACCGCCGACATGGACCCGGCCATGCTGGCCCTGGCCCGTCGCCACGATCCCCGCCCGCACAAGGACTATTGGGGCCGGGTGCGCGGCTGGGAGAAGCTGGACCTGCACCTGATCCCCCGCCTGGGCGACCGCGAGCCGGACTTCGACGAGGCCCGGGTGATCAACGGCTTCAAGGCCGCCTCGCCCCTGCCGCTGGAGGCGTCGCGGCCCTTCATGCTGACCGGCGCCAAGGCCGAGCGCGACAAGGCCCTGCACTGCCTGACCCAGGCGGTCTATTTCGAGGCCGGATTCGAGCCCGTCGCCGGCCAGCAGGCCGTGGCCCAGACGGTGATCAACCGGGTGCGCCACCCGGGCTATCCCAAGTCGATCTGCGGCGTGATCTACGAGGGCGCGGCGCGGGGCACGGGCTGCCAGTTCAGCTTCACCTGCGACGGCTCGCTGCAGCGGCAGATCAGCCCCGTCGTCTGGACCAACGCCGAGATCGTCGCCAGGCGGGCCCTGGCCGGCTTCGTGATGAAGGACGTCGGCGCGGCCACCCACTACCACGCGGCCTACGTCTATCCGTACTGGGCGCCCACCCTGGTCAAGCTGCGCACCCTGGGGACCCACGTCTTCTATCGTTGGACCGGGCCGTCGGGGACCCAGGCGGCGTTCCGGGGCCGCTATTCGGGCGACGAGACGGTGTCGGCCGACATCCTGATGGGCGCCGATCCGCGCACCCTGGAAGCCGCGCCGCCCGGCTCGATGGCCGCCGTGGCCGCCTCGGGCGGGGTCCTGCCGGTGGCGACCGGCGAGCCGGCCAAGATCGTCAGCCCCGAGGGCGTGGTCGAGATCCTGCCGCCGATGACCGGCGATCCCGCCGCCGCCATGCGCGGCGGCCGCCGCCTGCCCACGCCCGAGGAGATCGACAAGATCAACAAGGCCCTGGGCGCGCTCGAGACGCCGGTGGTCGACACCACGGTCAAGACCGTGGAGGCCGCCCCGCCGCCGGCGCCGCCCCCGCCGCCGCCCAAGCCGCGCCCGCCCAGCCTGGTCAATCCGCTGAATTAGGTTGCTGAACTAGGCCGCGCTGCCCGCCGCCGCCATGTCCATCCACACCGCTTCCCAGACGTGGCCGTCGGGGTCGGTGAAGGTGCGGTTGAGCATGAAGCCGTAGTCCTGGGCCGGATTGACGTCGGCCGTCCCGCCGTGCGCGGCGGCGGCGTCGACCATGGCGGCCACGGCCTCGCGGCTGTCGCACGACACGGCCAGCATGACCTCGCTGGAGGTGGCCGGCGGGATGGGACGGTCGGTGAAGGTGCGCCACTTGTCGTGGGTCAGCAGCATGACGAAGATCGTCTCCGACAGCACCATGCAGGCGGCGGTCTCGTCGCTGAACTGCGGGTTCCGGCTCAGGCCCAGGGCCTCGTAGAAGGTCGTCGATCGGGCCAGGTCCACGACCGGCAGATTCACGAAAAGCATCTTCGACATGGTCGTCTCCCCAAGCGGCCGGCGCTCTTTCCGGGGCCGGCGCGCGGCCCTATTGTCGCGCGGTCGAGTTTGTAGATCCAAAGTATCTTGATATCAAGATACTTTGGATCAAGGGATCATGCGCCTTGGACCGAGCCGAAACCGCCGCCAACCAGTGGGCCCGCGAGCGCCCCGACCTGCCCATGCTGCCGGTGGAGACCATCGGGCGGCTGCTGGACGCGGCCGCGCGCGTGACCCGCGACCACATGAACCCGCTGCTGGCGCAGGCCGACCTGAACGTGGGCGAGTTCGACGTGCTCACCCCGCTGCGACGCTCGGGCGAGCCCTACATGCTCTCGCCCACCCAGCTCTATGAGGCGGCCCTGATCTCGTCCGGCGGCATGACCAACCGGCTGGACCGGCTGGAGCGCGCCGGCCTGGTGGAGCGCCGGCCCGATCCCAAGGACCGCCGCGGCCGCCAGATCGCACTGACGGCGGAGGGCAAGCGGGTGATCGACGAGATGATCGGCCGCATGGTGGCGATGGAGACTCAGATGATCTCGGTGCTCACCGAGGCCGAGCAGCAGCAGCTGAACGCGCTGCTCAAGAAACTGTTGACCGGGCTCTAGAGCCCGAAGGCCGGCGCGTAGGCGATGGTCGTCGGCGCGTCCAGCGCGCCCGGCGTCAGGGCCAGGGCCATGAACGACGGGCCCGAGAACGGCGCGGTCACGGTCGTGGCCGCCGCCGCCGAATAGCCGGCGCGCGGATAGTAGTCGGGATGGCCCAGCACGATCACGGCCTCGACCCCGGCCTTGCGGCACAGTTCGTGACCGACCTGCATCAGGGCCAGGCCGATCCCGTCCCTCTGGCGCGCGGGCAGCACCGACAGCGGAGCCAGGGCGGCGAAGCGCGCGCCGGTGTCGGTGGCCCCCTGTCGCGTCTCGAGGCGGCTGAACAGCAGGTGGCCGACGATGAAGCCGTCTTCCTCCGCCACCAGCTCGACCAGGGCGTCGCCGTCGGCGCGCAGGGCGTCGACCAGGTCGGCCTCGCCCTGGTGGCCTTCGGGGGTCCGGTCAAAGGCGGCGGCGACCACGGCGTGGATCTCGGCGTGGTCCTCCGAAGCCGCCTCCCGGATCAGCATCACCAGACGCCGATCTTCTCGGCCTCGTGGTGGCTGATCGGGTGGTGGGCCTTCTTGTGGTCTTCCTCGGCCAGGAAGCGCACCGCTTCCAGGGCGGCCATGCAGCCCATGCCGGCGGCGGTGACCGCCTGGCGGTAGACGTCGTCGGTGACGTCGCCGGCCGCGTAGACACCCTGCACGGCCGTCGAGGTGGTGCCCGGCTTGACCTTCAGATAGCCGCCCGGACCGGTTTCCAGCTGGCCCTTGAACAGCTCCGACGACGGGGCGTGGCCGATGGCGATGAACACGCCGTCGCACTTCACCTCCTGCGTCTCGCCGGTCTTGACGTTCTTCAGCCGCACGCCGGTGACGCCCATCGGGTCGCTGTCGCCCAGGACCTCGTCGATGGCGCTGTCCCAGATCACCTCGATCTTGGGGTGGGCCAGCAGGCGCTCCTGCAGGATCATCTCGGCCCGCAGCTCGTCCTTGCGGTGCACCAGCGTCACCTTGCTGGCGAAGCTGGTCAGGAACAGGGCTTCCTCGACGGCCGTGTTGCCGCCGCCGACCACGACCACGTCCTTGTTGCGGTAGAAGAAGCCGTCGCAGGTGGCGCAGGCCGAAACGCCGAAGCCCTGGAACTTGCTCTCGCTCTCCAGGCCCAGCCATTTGGCCTGGGCGCCGGTGGCGATGATCAGGGTCTCGGCGAACCATTCCTGGCCGCTGTCGGTCTTGATGTGGAACGGACGCTTGGAGAGGTCGGCGCTCAGCACGATGTCGCTGACGAACTCGGTGCCCACGTGCTCGGCCTGGGCCTTCATCTGGTCCATCAGCCAGGGGCCCTGGATGACGTCGGCGAAGCCCGGATAGTTCTCGACGTCGGTCGTGATCGTCAGCTGGCCGCCCGGCTGGATGCCGGCGATCAGCACGGGCTTGAGCAGCGCGCGGGCGGCGTAGATGGCGGCGGTGTAGCCGGCGGGACCCGATCCAATGATCAGGCAGCGGGTGTGGCGGGGTTCGGGAGTCGACATGGCCGCAGATATAGGGCCGATTCCGGCTGGGCGCGACTCCGGGCGAGGCCCAAGTCCCTGCCCCTGTGGAGGAGGTGGCCCGAAGGGCCGGAGGGGGCAGTGGTCGGTATCAACCGCTCTATAACTCCCCCCACCGATCGCTGCGCGATCGCCTCCCCCACAGGGGGAGGGCCCGGGAGTTGACGCCTCGTCCACGATTTCAGGGTTAATATGGGCGAAAGTCCCGCGTGAGACGTCCGCACCATGACCGCCCCCTACATCGAGATCGCCGGCCGCAGGATCGGCGCCGACTATCCGCCCTACGTGATCTGCGAGCTGTCGGGGAACCACAACGGCAGCCTGGAGCGGGCGCTGGAAATGGTCGACGCCGCCGCCGACACCGGCTGCGACGCCATCAAGCTGCAGACCTACACCGCCGACACCATCACGCTGGACGTCGACCGCCCCGAGTTCAAGATCCACGGCGGCCTGTGGGACGGGCGCAGCCTGCACGAGCTCTACCAGGAGGCCCAGACCCCCTACGAATGGCACGCGCCGATCTTCGAGCGTGCCGCCAAGCGGGGCGTGACGATCTTCTCCAGCCCCTTCGACGAGACCGCCGTCGACCTCCTGGCCGGGCTCGACGCCCCCGCCTACAAGATCGCCTCGTTCGAGGCCGTCGATCTGCCGCTGATCCGCTACGCCGCCCGCCAGGGCAAGCCGCTGATCATCTCGACCGGCATGGCCAACCTGGCCGAGATGCAGACCGCCCTCGACACCGCCCTGCAGGCCGGGGCGGGCGGGGTGCTGCTGCTGCACTGTGTCTCCAGCTATCCGGCCAGCTTCGAGGACGCCAATGTCCGCACCGTGGTCGACATGGCCCAGCGGTTCGGCTGCCCGATCGGCCTGTCGGACCACACGCCCGGCACGGCCGCCTCGGTGGCGGCGGTGTCGCTGGGCGCCTGCGCGGTCGAGAAGCACTTCACCCTGGCCCGCAGCGACGGCGGCCCGGACGCGGCCTTCTCCCTCGAACCGGCCGAGTTCCGCGCCCTGTGCGACGACACCCGCAACGCCTGGAAGGCGCTGGGCGGCGTCAACTACGACCTGCTGGGCAGCGAGCGCGGCAACCGCCAGTTCCGCCGCTCGCTCTACGTCACCGCCGACGTCGCCGCCGGCGAGGCCCTGACCAAGGCCAATGTCCGCTCGGTCCGCCCCGGCAACGGCCTGCCGCCCGCCGACTACGAAGCCGTGCTGGGCCGCCCGGCCGCACGCGCGCTGAAGCGGGGAGAACCGCTGGCCTGGGACATGGTGGGCTAGGCAAGACCGCTCACTTCTTCATGGGTTTCGTCGATGCCTCCGACGAAGCGGCCGACCGCTTCGTCGCCGGCCTTTTCGCGGACGGCGCCGCGGTCTTCGCCGACGACGAAGCCGGCGCGGAGGTCGGCCCCGAGGCTGATCCGGAGCGCGGGCGCGACGTCACCAGTCTGCGCAACTCCTGCGCCGCGCGGATCCGGCCGGGATCGGCGCTGATCGCCAGCCAGTGCGACGTGAGGCTGGCGGCGACCCGAGCACGCTGATCCTGGCTCATCAGGTCCGTGTGGAGGATGAGCGTCTGGATGCACCAGAAGTGCTCGAACGGGCTCACGAAGTTTCCGTTGTAGTCGAGAAGCCAGGGGAGATTGGCCGGCGTCCGGTGGGCCGAGGCGATCAGGATCCGCATCAGGCGTCGGCCGGACCGGGCGCCGACCGCGAGGCGGGCCAGCACCGCGGTCGCCGATGACGGCGACAATCGACCGGCCTGGCTGATCGCTTCTTCGGCGACGTTGGTCATCTTCGCCGTGCGCGCGTTGCTGCTCGGTTCGGACCTGCGGATATCGTCGTACCGGCGCGCCAACTCATCGAAGATGGAGAGCTCGGTGCTCGAGGCGTCCAGCGGCCCCGCCACGCGGGGCAGGACGGAAAACAGCCGATTGATGTCGAACGCGGCCAGCGAGTACTGGTCGGAAGACCGGCCCGGCTCGCATCCGAACTTGAGCAGTTGAACGGCCCCCGGCTTGTCCAGCCAATGATAGGCGAGGTTCCGCTGCTCCGGCCAGGTGAACGCGGCTTCCTGGAGCTTGCGGAGCAGGCTCCGGTCCTCGTCCAGGACGAAGCGAAGGTCGGGAAAGCGCAGCAGCAGGGCGACGAACTTGCCGATCTGCTCGGGCGTGGCGTCGGGGCCGCGCGCGCCTTCCTTGTCGAACAGGCCCAGGTCGCTGGCGATGTAGAGCGCCAGGCGGAAGGTGTTGATGAACTGCTTTATGCGCCTGGGATTGTATTCGAACAGGCCGCTGACCGCCTTGACGATGTCGCGGACCCGTTCGGAGTCCCGATCCACTTCGAGCCGGATATATTCCCTTTCCGCCGCCGCCTCCGGCGATATCGGCGCCGATCCGGATGGCGGCGTCGGGTCAGCCGCTTCCGCGGCCTCCGGCGGCGCGGATCCTGGAAGCCGGGGAAGCCTCGGCTTCCAATAGGCCCAGAGCCGTGCGCCCCAACCAGGCGGAGGGGGCGGGTCGTCCCTGAAGAAGCTTTCCAGCGCCGCCTCGTCGGCCGCGATGGGCAGTGAAAAGCTGATCTGGATGAACTTCTCCAGATAGCCGTAGCCGAAATACAGCGGCGTATAGTTGTCCTTCTCGTCGTTCGGCTTCCAGTGGGCGCTGTCGCGGAGGAACGGCAGGATGTCCTTGTATTTCTGGGCGATCCCGGCGGCGACCTTCTCGCGGTCCATGCCGATGATGAAGACCAGGTTCCGGGTGTCGCCGATCATCAGGTTGATCGCCTGCATCAGGTCGGCGGCGCGCGGCACGTCGCAGCGGTCCAGATCGTCGATGAAGATGAAGACCCGCCGGTCGCCGGCATAGGCTTCGACCAGCCGGTTCAGGTCCAGGTGGAACTCCTCGATGAACGAGGTGTGACCCTCGTAGTCGGGCTTGGAGATGTACTTCTCCAGCTGCAGGGTGAGGGGTGATTTGAGGAACGTCCGGTACTTGTAGAGTCCGGCCAGGCCAATGGCCGCGATCGCGCCGAAGCCCCCGGTGGACAGGGCTTGGCGCAGCGCCGGTGCGAAGTCCTGCTCGGTCGACGTTGTCGACTTGTCCGGCTTGACCGCCACCAGCCAATCCAGGAGCAATCCCGCTTGGTTTGGGTGGGTCTTCACCAGATGCCAGGCTTCAAAGGCGCCGAGCAGCATCGCCAGCAGCGACAGCAGGAAGACTGCGAACGCCCAGCCGTTCAACCGCTTGAAGAACAGCAGCACATCGCCCCGCCAGGCCCGGATCAGGCCCACCTCGGTGCGCAGCGACTTGACGAAGGCCAGGGCGAAGGCCGCCCAGAGCGCGTCCTGCTTGTCGTGCCGCCAGGCGTTGAAGCGCACGCTCAGCGCGGTGTGCTTGTGCGTGACCGCCGCGGAGCCCAGCCCGCCGGCCCATCTCGGCAGCCGCCGGGACAGGGGCGTCCGGATCCGCACGCCGCCGATGGCGCGCTCCAGCTGCAGCAGGAACGAGGACTTGCCGCTGCCCCATTCGCCTTCGATGGAGATGGTGAGCGGCGGCTTGGTGGCCTTGGAGGTCAGGAAACGCGCTATCGCTTCCACATAGGGCGTGAAGCCCAGGCGATCGTCCGCCGTCGCCTGGTCGCCCACGGCGTTGCCCGCGATGCTCCCGGTGTCGGCGCCGGCGCTTCGCGCCTGTGATGTCTGGTCCGCCATTCCCGTCCGCCCCCGGCCAAGTTCCTGACTTCTCCCTTTATGATGGAAAGAGTCCGCCCTGCGCTATGGGGGTTGAGGCGCGGGGCCTGCTTGTCCGGGCATGGTTCCCGGCCGAGGGCGCCGGAGCCCTTCGCCCTGCGGTTTCGCCCAGGATGCGCGCTGAGGCTTCAGGCTCGTGTCGGCGCGAAGCGGCGCCGTAAACACGAAAACGTGTGAAGCATATATCTTGCCATCGGCAGGTTTGGGCGCAAGTTCTCCGCCGAGTTTCTGAGCGAGTACGCGGCGTAGGCGCGCGGATACATCGCCTGCATGACTACAATTGCATAAAAATCAATCTGAACGTTCGTGTGGACTTTCCGCGAAGCGTCGATGACTGGCTTTCCGCCATCTTCGACGACGCCTTTCCACGCCGGGCGTCCATTTCGACAGGGGGCATCCATGTCGGCGAAATCTGACGGGCCGGATCGTCGCGCCCTGATCGCCACCACGCTTGCAGGAGCCGCGATCGCCATGACCAACGCCACCACCACCCTGGCCGCCGCCCCGGCGGCCGACGCCGCCGTGCGGCCGTTCCAGTTCCACGCCCCGGACGACGCCCTGTCCGACCTGCGCCGCCGGATCCTCGCCACCAGGTGGCCCGAGCGCGAGACGGTCGGCGACGCGACCCAGGGCGTGCAGCTGGCCACCATGCAGAAGCTGGCCCGCTATTGGGCGGCCGACTACGATTGGCGGAAGGTCGAGGCCCGGCTGAACGGCCTGCCGATGTTCGTGACGCAGATCGACGGGCTGGACATCCACTTCATCCACGTCCGCTCCAGGCACGCCGACGCCGCGCCCCTGATCCTCACCCATGGCTGGCCGGGCTCGATCATCGAGGAGCTGAAGATCATCGATCCGCTGTCCGACCCGACGGCGCACGGCGGCAAGCCGTCCGACGCCTTCCACGTGGTGATCCCGTCCCTGCCGGGCCACGGCTTCTCGGCCAAGCCGACGGCGACCGGATGGGACCCCGTCCGCATCGCCAAGGCGTGGACCGTGCTGATGGGCCGCCTGGGCTACGACAAGTTCTACGCCTCGGGCGGCGACTGGGGCGATCCGGTGACCGAACAGATGGCGGTGCTGGCCCCGACCAAGGTGCTGGGCGTCCACCTGAACATGCCCTCGGCCGTGCCCCCCGAGATCGCCGCCGCGCTGAATTCCGGCGCGCCGCCGCCGGCCGGCCTTTCGGCCGACGAGAAGCGGGCCTGGGACCAGCTGGACTTCTTCTTCAAGCACGGGCTGGGCTACGCCCAGGAGATGACGGGCCGGCCGCAGACGCTCTACGCCCTGGCGGACTCGCCGGTCGGCCTGGCCGCCTGGATGCTCGATCACGACGCCCTCAGCTACGCCCTGATCGCCCGGGTCTTCGACGGCGTGCCCGAGGGCCTGACGCGGGACGACATCCTCGACAACGTCAGCCTGTACTGGCTGACCAACACGGCGGTGTCCTCGGCCCGGCTCTACTGGGAGAACAAGCTGCCGTTCTTCGCGCCCCAGGGGGTGACCGTGCCGGTCGCGGTCAGCGCCTTCCCCGACGAGCTCTACCAGGCCCCGCGCAGCTGGGCCGAGAAAGCGTTCCCCAAGCTGGTCTTCTACAACCGCCATCCCAAGGGCGGCCACTTCGCGGCCTGGGAACAGCCCGAGTTCTTCACCAGCGACCTGCGCGCGGCGTTCCGATCCAAGCCGTCGTGAGAGAGCGCCGAGGGAGCCGGTCTTCAACCTGACGCGTCACGGGAGGGTACGTCCCGAACTGTCGGAAGGAGGCCGCACCTTGGCCCTTGTCAGAACAAAACAAGAACATTCTGACGCCGGCGCGGACCTCCGCGTCGGCTCACCAGCCATTTTTGGAAATCATATTATGACCATCATGACTTCATCCCATCCGATCGCCGCCGACACGACCGTACACGGAGCGATCCAGTTGCTGCCCGGCGCGGTCTTCGACATCGCCTCGGGCGCGACCCTGACCTTCACCGGTCCGTTCGATGCGCCGCGCGAGCGGGTCTTCACCGGCGCCGGGAAGGTGATCTTCGCCGACGGCGCCGTCGAGGCCGTGCGTCCCGAATGGTGGGGCTTCGGCGCCGACGCCTCGGCCGCCGTCAACGACGCGGCTCGTCGCGCGGCCCGCGAAAGCATCACCCTGCGCGGGACCGTCCGCTTCCCCGCCGGCGCGTTCCTGGTGTCGGACTACGTCCCGATCAACCGCAGCTACATCCGGTTCGTCGGTGAAAGCCGCTTCGGCACGGTGTTCGTGACGGCGTCGCCGACGGGGGATGTCACGGGGATCGACGGCACGCTGCAGCCGGGCTTCAACGCCTCCACCTCGTCTCCGATCGACGAATGCCAGCACGTGGGCATCGGCGTCCTTCGCGACGCGGTAAGCACCGCGACCTTCGTCGATCCCATTCCGACCGGCGGCCGGGGCTTCGTCCATCGCTTCGCCACGAACGCCTTGATCCAAGGCGAGTTCGCCGACAATCCCATCGACTACTACGAAGCCCAGACCTCCGGCGCGCGGGTCGACATCCTGACCACGCGCAGCGCCCAGACGGGCGCCGCGAACCGCCGGTTCGGCGTGGTGTCGGACTGCACGATCGCCGGCTTCGCCAACGCCTCGGCCAACGGGTCCAGCTACAAGCGGGTCGTGGACGTGGTCAACGGCGGCTATCAGGGCGAGGCCTGGGGCGTCTACGTCTACGGCGCCGACCTGCGTGACGGCTTCTGGCAAAGCGTCGAGACCGCGGGCGGGTCCCACGCCTTCGACATCGCCGCCCCGGTCGCCACGGGCGTCCAGGCCTTCGACATCCACGTCGCGTTCTGCGTGCTGGACGGCTGGAAGAAGACCGGCTTGCGGATCATCAACCTGCCGGCGGGTTCCAAGCTGGCCGTGGTGGACGGCTATTCGGCCCCCGGCCTGGCCGATCCGGCGCTCGGTCCCAGCGTGCAGATCATCGCCTCCTCGGGGGTGACGATCGGCCGATCGTTCGAGGCCAAGGGCGGCGCCAACTACGCCGACCATACGGCGGTGTCGGTCGAAGGCGGCTCGGCGCGCTTCATCGTCGAATGCAACATCACCGGCGCCAAGACCGGGATCGCCGTCGATGCGTCCTCGCTGGGGATCGTCTCGGTGTCGTGCGAACCACATGCCGACCAGCCGATGACCACGGGCGTCTCCCTGACGAACGGGGCCAGCCGCGTGAAGATCAACAACGGCATCCTGGACGGTCCCGGCGGGATCGCCTGCGGCATCCGGCTGGACGGCTCTTCGACCTACAACACGATCGGCGACTACAACATCAATCCCGGCACGGTCGCGACGCCGATCATCATCAACGGGACGTCCGTCACCACCCTGTCGGGCGGCGCCTATCGTGACGTGAACCACAATCGCGTCCTGGCCGGCGCGCTCGACGACGGGCTGTAGGACCAGGCGGTCGCCGAAGGGGAAACCCGCCCCTTCGGCGATCAGCCCTACGGCAGCAAGCCCAGCCGCTTGCCGACGATCCGGTCCAGGGTCCGCTTGGGCAGGACGTCGGCCATCAGCATCTGCATCGGCTGGGGCGTGATCGTGTAGCGGACCTTGGGCTTGGGCGTCGTCAGGGCGGTGTGGACCGCCTCGCCGATCCGTTCGGGCGGCAGGCCGTTCTTGCCGATCGACAGCATGTAGGCCCGCAGCCGGTCCAGGGCGGGGGCGTAGACGGTGTCGGCGTAGGCGCTGGTGTCGGTCTCGTCGGCCTTGTCCCAGATCGGCGTCGCCACCGCCCCGGGGGCGACCACGATCACGTCGACGCCGAACGGCAGCAGCTCGCGGCGCAGGGATTCCGACAGGCCCTCCAACCCGAACTTGGTCGCGCAGTAGGGGGCCATGAACGGGTTGGCGTTGCGGCCGCCGACCGAGCCGATGTTGACGATCCGGCCCGGTTTGTCGCCGGCCGGCTTGCGCGCCCCGACCAGCGGCGCGAAGGCCTGGGTGGTGATCACCACCCCGGTCAGGTTGACCTCCAGCTGCTTGCGCCACTCGTCGACCGGCAGGTGCAGCAGCGGCCCGGCCACGGCGATGCCGGCGTTGTTGACCAGGCCCGCCAGGGGGCGACCGTCCAGCGTGGCCTCGACGGTCCGCGCGGCGGCGCGCACGGCGGCTTCGTCGGTGACGTCGAACACCAGGGGCGTCACCGCCGCTCCGAACGCCGCCGTCAGCCGCTCGGCGTCGGCGGCCTTCCGCACGCTGCCGAACACGTGGAAGCCGCGCTGGGTCAACACCTGGGTCACCGCCCAGCCGATGCCCGTGGAGGCGCCGGTGACGACGACCGAGCCCTTGCCTTGTCCGCTCATGATGTCCGCTCCCCTTGGGTTACAGCCAAGATGGGATAGGTGAACGGCGTTATCCAGGGTGTTTCCGGCCGATTGTGTCCAGGAACCGCTGCGCGACCCGCGCCGCGCCGCGGCCGTCGCAGACCGCCGCCGAGGCGGCCGACAGGCGATCGCGCAGATCGGGCTCGGCCAGCAGGCGGGCGAAGGCCTCGGCGAAGGCGGTCTCGAAGTCCGCATCGGCGACGTCCAGGGCCAGGACCGCGTCGGCCCCGGCCAGGGCGGCGCTGGCCTCGCGCTGGTTGGCGGCCAGCACCAGCAGCAGGGTCGGCAGGGCCAGGACGCAGCGCTCCCAGCTGGTGGAGCCGCCGGCCCCGACGGCCAGGTCGGCCGCCAGGGTGAGCTGCGGCATGTCCTGGGTATCGACATGCAGGGCCAGGCGCGGCTCGCGGACGGCCAGGTCGCGCAGGCCCGGCAGGCTGGGGGCGCCGGCGCCCAGCACGACGTCCAGCGCGACGGCCCCGCCCAGGCGCGGCAGCATCAGGTCCACGGCCCGGCCGGTGATCCCGCCCACATCGGTCAGGCCCAGCGAGACCAGCACGCGCCGCACCGGCCCGGCTTCGGCCCGGCGGGCCAGGGCCTCCTTGCGCAGGGCGGCGAAGGCCGGGCGGACGGGGGCGTGGTTGGGTCCCAGCAGCAGCTCGGCGCGGGCCGGGACCAGGCCGTCATAGTCGGCCGCCTTGCGGGCGGGGCCGGAGTCCAGGACCAGGTCGGCGTCGAGCGGCCGGTCGGCCAGGTCGTCGATGACCAGGACCGGCTTGCCGGCGGCGATCGCGCGGTGGTCGGGGGCGGAGAGGCCGTAGTGGTCGACGACCACGGCGTCGAAGCCGCGGGCCGCCAGGGCGGCGGCGGAGGCCAGTTCGGCCGGCGCGGCCGCGTCGGTCGCGATCCGGGCGACGTCGGCCCCGAACGCGTCCAGCACCGCCGCCACGGCGGGCGGGGCCAGGAAGGCGCAGGCCGCGCCCTCGCCCTGGAGGGCCCGCGCCAGGGTCAGGCTGCGCATGACGTGCCCCCCGCCCACGGTGGGCCCGGCGTCGGCGACGAAGAGGATGCGGGGGGCGCTCACAGCCGCCGCACCCCGCCGAACGTCGCCAGGTCGGGCCGCGTCTCCAGCAGGCGCCGCACGTCGGCCGAGGTGAAGGCCCGGTTGGCCGGGTACAGCGCGTCATAGACCGCCGCCACGAAGGCGTAGTCGGCCGGGCTCTCGACGGCCCAGCGCACTTCGCCCTGATCGGGCTGGGCCAGCAGGGCCAGGGACGACCAGCGGTCGGGCGCCGGCGGGGTCGGATCGGCGTCGCCGTCCCGCAGCCGCAGGGCCGCGCTCTCGGCGGCCAGTCGGCGCAGGCCGTCGGCGGTGATCACCTCCACCCCCTGGCCGGCCGGCCAGGCCGCGCCGGGCGAGCGGTTGGTGGTGTGGTCGGCGTTTTCGGCCAGGTGCAGGTCCAGGGTGGCGTCGATCAGCTCGGGATCGATCAGCGGGCTGTCGTCGCCCACCCGCGCCACGTGGTCGGCCGGATAGGCCTCCAGGGCGCCGGCCAGGCGGGCCAGTTCGTCCTGCGGCGGACCGCGATGGACGGCGATCGCCTCGCGCCGGACCACGGCCTCCAGCACGTCGTCGGCGGGGTCGGTGGTGGTCGAGACCACCAGCCGGTCCACTCGCCGCGACCGCGCCATCCGCTCGATCTGCCGCACGATCAGCGGCGCCCGGGCCAGCGGCATCGACGGCCGTCCCGGCAAGCGTTCGGAACCCATGCGGGCCTGGAGGACAGCGAGGATCAGCGGCGGTCGAACTTGCTGAAGGCCCAGTAGACGCCATAGGCCAAGGCGCCGGCCAGCAGGAACGTCAGCGGTATGGAGATCGGATCCATGCTCAGTCCTCCATCTTGCGCAAAACATAATGGGCGGCGACCCGCAAGGCAACGAAGGCGGCGACCGCAGAGACGCCGGCGAGCCCCACGGCGCGACCGGACGACACGGGCTGCAGGAAGACCGTCACCAGCATGGCGATCGACAGGGCGTTGCCCGTGGTCGCCAAGGCCTTCCTCATTTCGTTGCGAGCGGCCTTGCCTGGCCGTGGCGCTGCAATGGCGGGTTCCGTCATGTCGTGAACATAACGAGAACAATCCTGACGCGCAAGCCGCGCTTCAGCTCGCCCTAGGCGCTTGTCGCGCCGTCGTCCCGAGCGTCCATCCGCGCCACGACCTCCGCCGCCGCGCGGCCGGTCTCGTCGACGGGCTCGTAGGCCCAGCCGTGGAAGGCCCCGCCGTAGGGGCGGGCCGCGCCCATGCTCTCCAGCTCCTGGTGGAACAGGCGGAATTTCAGGCTGGTCCCGTCCATCTTCAGGATGAACACCGGCTTGCCCGTCGACGCGGCCTCGGTGGCCATGTTGGTGGAGTCCTCGGTGACCAGGATGTAGTCGGCCGCCGCCAGGAAGGCGAAATAGGGGTTGGGCCCCGTGCCGTCCCAGATCATGCCGGGCAGGTGCCGCAGGCGGGCCGTCAGCAGGGCCTTGGCCTGGTCGGGCGTGCGCCGCGAGAAGGTCATCAGCAGGCTGCCGCCCTCCTGCTCCAGCGGCAGCTGGATCTGGTGGGCCATCTCGGCGGCGCGCAGGGCCGACAGGTCGAAGGCCTTGGACTTGCCGCCCAGCAGCACCGCCACGCGCGGATGGGGCAGGGTGTCGATGCGGTCCTTGAACTTCTCGTATTCGCTGTCCAACCGCTGGCTGGTGACCCGATGCGGCGAGCCGGTGATCGGCAGCACGTTGTCGCCGGTCAGGCGGTCGTGCTTGGGCGGGATCACCAGGTCGAACATGTTGGCCGGGACGCGCGGGTCCTGGATCTGGACGACATAGGTCTTGCCGCCCGACCAGCGCTTGGCGCGGATCGACAGGGGCAGGGTGGCGCGGCCGGCGGCGATCCACAGGTCGGGCCAGGGCGGCGCGATCTCGCTCTCGGGGGTGAGCCAGCGGCGCGGCAGCCAGTTGGCCCACCAGGGCAGGCGGCCGGTCCGGCCGCTCCAGCCCACGCGCTTGACGACGATGTCGGCGGGGACCTGGCGGGCCACGGCCTCGGCCAGGCCCACGGCCTGGGCCTCGATGCCGGCGCGGCCGTCCGAGATGGCCCAGATGGTGATCGGCTCCCTGACGGGCGCTTGGGGAACGGGCGGGGCGGCGGTTTCGGGCGCCGGCGTCTCGGCGACGACCTTCGGCGCGGCCTTGCGGCGCGGCGCGGGCTTCGGCGCGGCCTGGGGCGCGACTGGTGCGGGCGTTTCGGCCTTGGGGCCCTTCGCGGCCCTGGGGGCGGCCTTCGACGTCGCCGTCTTGGCGGCGGCCTTTGGAGCGGCCTTGGGCGCATCGGCCTTCGCGGCGGCCGGCTTGGACGCGGCGGGAGCCGCCCCGGCCGGAGCCTTACGCGGCTTGCTCGTCTTCGGGGCGGCCTTCGGCGTCGCCCCCGCGTTCTTCTTGGTTTCAACCACGTCGGTGATCCCGGCCATAGCAAAGCGACGCGTCGACCAAGCTAAGCCGCTCGACGCGTCGCACGCAAATGTCCCTGGAATGGGGCTTAAGCTAGACCCACTCGACCTTGAGGATCTCGTAGGCCTTCACGCCGCCGGGCGTGTTGACCTCGACCACCTCGCCGACTTCCTTGCCGATCATGGCGCGCGACAGCGGCGAGCTCAGCGAGATGCGGCCCGACTTCACGTCGGCCTCGTGCTCGCCGACGATCTGGTAGCGGGCCTCTTCCTCGGTGTCCTCGTCGACGACGCTGACCGTCGCGCCGAACTTCACCTGCTTGCCCGACAGTTTCGAGACGTCGATGACCTGGGCGCGCGCGATCTTGTCCTCGATCTCGGCGATGCGGCCTTCGATCCAGCCCTGGCGTTCCTTGGCCGCGTGGTACTCGGCGTTCTCCGACAGATCGCCATGCGACCGCGCCTCGGAGATCGCGGCGATCACCGCCGGCCGTTCGATCGTCTTCAAACGCTTCAGTTCTTCGTCGAGGGTCTGGTAACCCCCGGCGGTCATCGGCACTTTTTCCATTGCGGATTTTAGCTCGGTTCGCCCAAAGGGAGGAAGACTCCCGGACGTTGGCGCGCACGACCGGGGGCTGAGAGGATAGGCGCCGCGTTAGCGATAAGCAAGTACCCGGCCTGAAAGCGAAGCTTGACCCCGTTACGGGCCAGGATCAAGCGCGTCGGCGCGCCGCTTGTTCCGAATGACCTTTCCGGGGCAGCTGGAACTGCCCGACCAGGCCCGCCAGGTCGCTGGCGTCGCCGTTCAGGGTCTGGGTGGCGGCGGCCGTCTGCTCGACCATGGCCGCGTTCTGCTGCAGCACCTGGTCCATTTGGTTGACCGCGGTGTTGATCTGCGACAGCCCCTCGGCCTGGCTCTGGGCGCTGGCGGCGATCTCGCTGACCAGACCGTCGATCTCGGCGATCTGGGCGACGATGCCTTCCAGGGCCTGGCCCGTGCGGCCCACCAGATCGACCCCGGTCCCGACCTGGCTGGTCGAGGTGGTGATCAGGGCCTTGATCTCCTTGGCCGCCTCGGCCGAGCGCTGGGCGAGGCCGCGCACTTCCTGGGCCACGACGGCGAAGCCGCGCCCCGCGTCGCCCGCCCGGGCCGCCTCGACCCCGGCGTTCAGGGCCAGAAGGTTGGTCTGGAAGGCGATCTCGTCGATCACCCCGATGATCCGCGAGATCTGGGTGGCCGAGGTCTCGATCGCGCCCATGGCCCCGACCGCCTCGTCGACCACCTCGCCCGAGCGGCGGGCGTCCTCGCGGGCCTGGGCCACCACCTTGGCGGCGCGGCGCGCCCCGTCGGCGGTGTGGCCGACCGTGGTGGTGATCTCGTCCATGGCGCTGGCGGTTTCCTGCAGGCTGGCGGCCTGCTGCTCGGTGCGGCGCGACAGGTGCGAGGCGGCGTCGGCGATCTGGTCCGAGCCCCGGCGCACGCCGGCCACGCGGTCGTCGATCACCACCAGGGCGTCCGACAGCTTGCCGGCCGCCTGGTTGAAGTCGGCGCGCAACTGCTCGTAGGACTCGGCGAAGCGCTCGACCAGCCGCACCGACAGGTCGCCCTTGGCCAGGCGCGACAGGCTCTCGGCGAGGGCGTCGACCATGTCGGCCCGCTGGCGCTCGGCCTCGGCCTGGACGGCGGCGTGGGCGACGCGGCCGGTCTCCTCCGAGCGGCGGGCGTGTTCGGCGGCCTGGTCGGCCTCGCGCGCCTCGGCCATGGCGGCCTCGGCCTTGGCCCGGGCCCGCTCGGCCACGCCGAACATGTGGTTGACGCTGGCGCTGATGCCGATCAGGGCGCCGGCCTCGACGATCAGGATCACGGCGTGGAGGATCACGCGGCCCAGGCTGGCCGAGCCGGGGAACACCGCGGCGGGCAGGATGTAGCTGAGGCCCAGGTGGTGCACGGCCACGGTGGCGGCCGCGGCGGCGATCACCGTCCAGTCGCAATAGACCACCAGCAGGGCCAGGGCCGCGAAATAGGCCATGTGCATGTCGATCTGCCAGGCGTGGCCGTCGACGGCGGCGACCAGCAGCGAGACCTGGGCCATCAGGGCCACGCCCGACAGCGCCCGGCCCAGCGAGCCGTTGGCGCTGAGCTTCAGGGCCAGTCCGCCCAGGGCGGCGGCGCCGACGCTGGCGATCGCCAGGCCCACGAACGGTCCGCCCAGGATCAGCTTGGCGGCGATCACCACGGGGATCATCAGCGCCGTCAGCAGGGCGATCATCCGGGCGCCGGCCTGGCGCTGGGCGTCGAGGTTGGAGAAGGTCAGGCGCATCAGCGGGTCTCCGGGGCGAGCGGCGAGCTCACAGGCGAGTCCTGGGGCGAGCAGCGCCCGGCGGCGTCGGGGTCGAGCAGCAGCCAGGCCCCGGCCGCGCGCAGGCGCGGGCCCAGGGCGTCGGGCTCGCCGCGCAGGATCAGGATGAAGGGGACGCCGCCGGCCCCGGCGATCTGGCCGGCCGAGGCGGCGGCCGAGGCGGTCTGGGCCGGGGTCCACCAGGGCGGGAACACCGCCGCGACCCGGGCGGGATCGCGCGGGGCGGCGCCGGCGGCGACCGTGGCGAACAGGGTGGTCAGGATGGTGGCGCAGACGGCCAGGACCAGGCCGGCGGTCGAGGTCGCGCCCCGCATGCTCTCTGCCGTGCCCCGGTCCAAAACGCTCTCCGCGCGATTCAAGCGGGGAGCATGGCGACCGGGGTGTGAGGGAACCCTTAACCAAGCTTAACGGCGACGCCGTGTCGCAGGGGGGGCGGCCTAAGCAACCCCTCTCTCTTAGAGAGAGGGAGGGGCCCGCCGCGAAGCGGTGGGAGGGTGAGTGGTTTCACCGCTGGCCGGAGAAGGCTCCATGCGGTCCGCCGAGACCAAGACGACCGCCAGTAAGGATCTTGGGGCTTCTCGCAAACCCAATGAAAAGCCGCGCTTCATTCGGTGAGGGTGTAACCACTCACCCTCCCATGGCTTCGCCATGGGCCCCTCCCTCTCTCAAAGAGAGAGGGTTTTCAGATCACGCGTAGTCGTACGGCCCGCCGCGCTCCAGGGCGCGCTTGTAGGCCGGACGCGCGTGGATGCGGTCCAGGAACGCCTTGACGCGCGGGCGCGAGGCGGCCCCGGCCCGGGCGGCGCCGGCTTCCAGCGGGAAGCTCATCATGATGTCGGCGGCGGTGAAGTCGGGGCCGGCGAACCAGGCGGTCTTGGCCAGCTCGGCGTCCCAGTAGTCGATGTGGCTCTTCAGCTGCGGGTCGACGAAGCCGCTCTGCGCCTTGGAGGCGATGCTCTTGACCAGCCCCTTCAGCAGGCCCGGCGCGCGGTTGGGCAGGGCGGTGAACACCAGCTTCAGAAGCAGCGGCGTCATGGCCGAGCCCTCGGCGTAGTGCAGCCAGTAGGTCCAGCGCAGCCGCTCGGGCGTCCCGGCGGCCGGGACCAGCCGCCCCTGGCCGTAGGTCTGGACGATGTATTCGACGATGGCGCCGGTCTCGGCGATGGTCTTGTCGCCGTCGGTGATCACCGGCGACTTGCCCAGCGGGTGCACGGCCAGCAGCTCTGGCGGGGCCAGCATGGTCTTGGCGTCGCGCTGGTAGCGCTTGACCTCGTAGGGCAGCCCCAGCTCCTCCAGCAGCCACAGCACGCGCTGGCTGCGCGAATTGTTCAGGTGATGGACGACGATCATGGCGCGGGCTCCCCGAGGCGTTGCGCGCAGGGTGGCAGGGTGACGTGGAGGTCCGTCAAGGGCGGAGCGGCCCCCCTGGGCTCGACCCGCTACTTGGCCGCCGGATGCAGGAACGCGTCGGCCACCGCCTTGGCGACGGGCAGGCTCAGGCTCTTGGCGATGGGGTAGTCCTTGGTCCCGCAGACGATGGACAGGGCTTCCCGGCCCAGGGTGCCTGGCTTTTCCGGCTCAAACGCCGAGGCGGCGGTGTTGTCGTTGCTGATCACCGCGTCGGCTTCATCGAAGACGAGGATGCGGTCGACCTTCGAGGTCAGGGCCGAGCAATCGAACTGATAGGCCAGGATCGTATAGGCCTCCTTAGGGTCGAAGCGCCGGTCCCGGCTGAAGATCAGGGCGCGCGCCGAGCGGATGTGGCCGTCTTCCTTCACGGTCGAGCGGTCGATCAGCATGACGGCCTGGTCGGTCTTGCCGACGAGCCCATAGTCGGCGGCGGCGGCGGCGGCGGCGGCCGGGCCGGCCATGGCCAGCAGGCCGGTCGCGAGCAGGCCCGTTATCATCGTATTCCGCCCCAACGATCTTCCCCCGGTTGCGCCTCGACTGCTGTCGTGGCGGCGCGGCGCGGGGGCGTCAAGCGCCGGTCAGGCTCCTGCGCCACACCACCAGCCCGATCACGACCGCCACCACCTGCACGAACACGATCAGGGTCAGCCAGGCGCTGAACGGCTGCTTGCGGGTCTTGTGGCGGAACACCGGGCGGGCCGCCAACGCGCCGGGGCTGCCGCCCAGGGCGGCCAGGGTCAGCAGGGCGCGCTCGGGCACACGCGAACGCTTTTCGGCCGCGGCCGCCTTGTCGAAGCCGAAGATCGCGAAGGTCAGCAGGTTCAGCACGCCCAGATAGAAGGCGACGAACAGGATCATGCGGGGGTCCCGACAGGCGCCTCCAGCGGGCGCAGGTCCGGCTCGACCCAGCCCCGGCGGGCCGCCACGCTGAACAGCCGCTCGCGCGACCAGAAGGTCAGGGGCCAGGCCTTGTCGCCCATCGGGGTGGCCAGCAGCCGGGCGGCCGCCGCGCTGTCGGAGGTCCCGGCCGGCAGGGTCGCGACGAAGGCGCGGATGGCGGCGAGGTAGGCCTGGGTGATGGTCTCGTGATAGCCGCTGTGGTCGTCGTTCACCCCGCCGACCGCGACGTTGTAGGTCTGGATGATGCGCGGCATGTCGCGCTCCAGGCCCTCGTTCCGTGTACGGACCAGGCGCAGGGTGGCGGTCAGGTGCGCGGCGTGGGTCCACTGGTCCTTGGGCAGGCTGTGGTCCAGCAGGCGGCGGGCCAGGTCGGCGACAGCTTCGTCGGTATAGGTCGTCATGGTCAGAAACTCGTCGCTCCCTCGGGGCCCGGACGCCCGTCTCCTCAGCCGGAGATCGGAACCACATCCGGCGGCAGCAAGGCCGAATGCAGAATCACCGTCAGGGAAAACAAGACCACCGCGCCGCCAAGCGTCAGCAGAGCGGAAATGAGGTCTCGCTTCACCAGATACGCCACCACGACCGCTCCGCAACACACGGCGAAACACTTGATGAAAGCCTGCAAGGGGTCGTGTCGCGACAGAATGAAGAGAAAGCCCGAAAGAACGGCGCAGGCCAACCAATTGACGGCCAGGATCACCATGATCTTCCGGCCTTCTTCTTTTGTGAAACCCACGAACTTGCCCCTCGAAACCATACGCGCCGGCGGCTGGGCTGACGTCAGCCCTGTTGCCGGTGCGGTCGCTGCGTGTTGTTCCCGGCAACCCGTCGGCGCGCAAGCCCTACGCGCCGGCTTCACAACCGTCCGCGCCGCCCGCCCTTGAGCTTGTCGATCGCCCTCGGCGCCGGATTGGGCGTCCGGACCATCGTCCCGACGTCGGCCACCGACTGGGCGGCGTGCAGATGGGCCGCGGCGGCGTCGAGCATCGAGGGCGGCGAGACCCGGGATCGGGCGGCCGGCACGATCAGGGCGACCTTGCGGGCCATGGCGGCCAGGTCGCCGACGGCTTTGGCCTTGTCGCGGGCCGCGCGGATCTCGGCGGGGTCGTCGCTGCGCTCCAGGATCGCCCAGGCCGCGTCGAGGGCGTCCATCAGCTTCTGCTGGAAGGTGAAGCACCAGGTGGGGGTGTCTTGAGCTTGGGTCATGCCGCTAGTGTGCGGCCGTCCTGGAGGGTGGGGATCGGAAACTTGTATTTTCGTGTAGCGCGTTGATTTCGTTGAGGGCGGATTCGGAATTCGCGGGGATAGAGGTCGGGGACATGCCCTTGCGGCGTGTCCCCAAGGCAGGTGCGGCGGTTCTCGTCCTGGCGCGTCGATGATGCGGTTGGGGACACGCACGAGTGCATGTCCCCGCTCGCGATCCTGTGGATAACTCTACGCCCCGCCCGTTCCGCAGGCGTCGTGGGCGATCTCGCGTTCCAGGTCCTGCAGGTCCGTGAGGGCCTGGACCTTGGCGTCGCGCAGGTTCCTGGCCTTGGCCGCGGCGATCTCGCGGGTGAACAGCGCCTTGCCTTCGGCGACCAGGGCGCGGGCCTTCACGCAGTCGCCCGGCTCGCCGGTGTGGGCCAGGAAATAGACGTCGCGCAGGATCGCCAGGCTTGATCCCGTGCCGGCCGCCAGGCCCAGCCAGCGGCGACGCTCGGCCGGCTCGGCGTGGTCGTCCATGGCGTAGTGGATGGCCAGCCTGGTGGCGTCCTCACGATAGCCGCGCAGCACGCCCTGCTTGGCCCCTTCCAGTTCGGCGGGCGACAGGCGGCCGCCGACGGCCTCCGACGGGACGCTGTTCGCCGCCTCGGCCGCCTGGACGGCGGTCCGGGCCGCGTCCTCCGGCGTGGTCGGCGAACAGGCGGACGCCGCAAGGACCAGGGCGGTCAGGACGGCGGCTCCGTGGGCGCGGCTAGGCTTCGGCAAGGAGTTCTCCGGCTTTGCGCCAGAACTTGACCATGGTGGACCGAAGGCCGCAACGGCGCGGTCATCCCTCTCCCCTCGCGGGAGGGGGCGGCGGTCCGGAAGACCGTCGGGCGAGGGGTCTCGCAAACGAAAACCGCCGCGACCGGCCTTTCGGCGGATCGCGGCGGTTCTGTCTTTCGGCCTTCGCGCCGGGGACATGCACTTGTGCGTGTCCCCAATACGGGCGCGGAGGCATCACGCCTTTGAAGTCGGTTCAACGGTTGGGGACACGCACAAGTGCATGTCCCCAGTCGTGGAAAGAGGCTTACGCGTAGCTCTGCAGCGGCCGGACCTCGAGGGCCTTGGCCGGGGCGCTGGAGATGGCCTGGGCGGCGGCCAGGGCGCCGGCAGAGGTGGTGTAGTAGGGCACCTTCATCATCAGCGCCGTGCGGCGGATCTCGAAGCTGTCCTCCAGGGCCTGCTTGCCCTCGGTGGTGTTGAACACCAGCTGCACGCCGCCGTTCTTCATCACGTCGACGATGTGCGGGCGGCCTTCCAGCACCTTCTTGACCAGCTCGACCTCGACGCCCTGCTCGGCCAGGTAACCGCGCGTGCCGACGGTGGACAGCACCTTGAAGCCCGCCGCCTGCAGCAGCTTCACCGGCTCGACGATCCACGGACGGTCGCTTTCCTTGACCGAGACGAAGGCCGTGCCGGCGGTGGGCAGGGTGACGCCGCCGCCCAGCTGGCTCTTGGCGAAGGCGCGGGCGAAGGCCGGGCCCAGGCCCTGTTCGCCCTCGCGGATCCAGTCCAGGCCCATGACCTCGCCGGTCGAGCGCATTTCCGGGCCCAGCACCGTGTCGACGCCGGCGAAGCGGGCGAACGGGAAGACCGCTTCCTTGACCGCGATGTGGTCGTAGGGGACGTCCTTGAGGCCGAAGCTGGCCAGGGTCTCGCCGGCCATCACCTTGGCGGCGATCGCCGCGACGGGGCGACCGATGGTCTTGGCCACGAACGGCACGGTGCGCGAGGCGCGGGGGTTCACTTCCAGCACGTAGATGCGCGGATTGGCGCTGTGCGGCTCCTCGATGGCGAACTGCACGTTCATCAGGCCGCGGACGTTCAGGGCCAGGGCCATCTTCACGGTCTGGCGCTTCAGCTCTTCCACGGTCTGCGCGCTGAGCGAGAAGGGCGGCATCGAGCAGGCGCTGTCGCCCGAGTGGACGCCGGCTTCCTCGATGTGCTCCAGCACGCCGGCCACGAACACGTCCTTGCCGTCGCACAGGGCGTCGACGTCCACCTCGGTGGCGCGGCTCAGATAGTGGTCCAGCAGGATCGGGTGCTCGAGCGAGATCTCGCCGGCCCCGGCGATGTAGCGCTCCATGGCCTCGTGGTCGCGGATGATCTCCATGCCGCGGCCGCCCAGCACGTAGGACGGGCGCATCACGAACGGGAAGCCGATCTTGTCGCCTTCGGCCCGGGCCTCGTCCCAGGTGCGGGCGATGGCGTTCTCGGGCTGGGCGATGTCCAGGCCGTTCAGCAGCTGCTGGAAGCGCTCGCGGTCCTCGGCCAGGTCGATGGCGTCGGGGGTGGTGCCCAGGATTGGCACGCCGGCCTCTTCCAGGGCGTGGGCCAGCTTCAGCGGGGTCTGGCCGCCGAACTGGACGATGACGCCGGCCATCTCGCCGCTGCCCATCTCGACGTGCAGCAGCTCCAGCACGTCCTCGGCCGTCAGGGGCTCGAAGTACAGGCGGTCGGAGGTGTCGTAGTCGGTCGAGACGGTCTCGGGGTTGCAGTTGACCATGATCGACTCGATGCCGATCTGATCCAGCGCGAAGGCCGCGTGGCAGCAGCAGTAGTCGAACTCGATGCCCTGGCCGATCCGGTTGGGACCGCCGCCCAGGATCACCGCCTTCTTGCGGTTGGTCGGCAGGCTCTCGCACTCGGGGACCTGGCCCAGGGCGCCGGTCTCGTAGGTCGAATACATGTAGGGCGTGGTGGCCGCGAACTCGCCGGCGCAGCTGTCGATGCGCTTGAACACCGGGCGGACGTTCAGGTCATGGCGGGCCTTGCGCACGGCCTTCTCGGTCGAGCCGGTCAGCTTGGCCAGGCGGGCGTCGGAGAAGCCCTGGGCCTTGAGGGCGCGGAAGCCTTGGGCGTCGGTCGGCAGGCCGCCGGCCCGGACCCAGCCCTCCTGGCGGATCAGCTCGGCGATCTGGCGCAGGAACCACGGCTCGTACGAACAGGCGGCGTTGACCTCCTCGACCGTCAGGCCGTGGCGGAAGGCCTGGGCGATCACGCGCAGGCGGTCCGGCGTCGGGGTGCCCAGGGCGCGGATCACGGCCGCGCGGCCGGTGTCCGGATCATCGGCGCCGGCGATCTCGACCTCGTCGAAGCCGGCCAGGCCGGTCTCCAGGCCGCGCAGGGCCTTCTGGACGCTTTCCTTGAAGGTGCGGCCGATGGCCATCACCTCGCCGACCGACTTCATGGCGGTGGTCAGCAGGGGCTCGCTGCCCGGATACTTCTCGAAGGCGAAGCGCGGGATCTTGGTGACGACGTAGTCGATGCTGGGTTCGAACGAGGCCGGGGTCGCGCCGCCGGTGATGTCGTTCTTCAGCTCGTCCAGGGTGTAGCCGACGGCCAGGCGGGCGGCGACCTTGGCGATCGGGAAGCCGGTGGCCTTCGAGGCCAGGGCGGACGAGCGCGACACGCGCGGGTTCATCTCGATGACGACCATGCGGCCGTCGGCCGGGTTGACGGCGAACTGGACGTTCGAGCCGCCGGTCTCGACGCCGATCTCGCGCAGCACGGCGATCGAGGCCGCGCGCATCCACTGGTATTCCTTGTCCGTCAGGGTCAGGGCCGGGGCGACGGTGATCGAGTCGCCGGTGTGCACGCCCATCGGGTCGATGTTCTCGATCGAGCAGACGATGATGCAGTTGTCCGCCGTGTCGCGGACCACTTCCATCTCGTATTCCTTCCAGCCGAGGACGCTTTCCTCGATCAGGACTTCGGTCGTGGGCGAGAGGTCCAGACCGCGCGCGACGATCTCCTCGAACTCCTCGACATTGTAGGCGATGCCGCCGCCGGTGCCGGCCAGGGTGAAGGAGGGGCGGATGATCGCCGGCAGGCCGACGAACTCCAGGCCTTCCTTGGCTTCGTCCATGGTGTGGGCGGCCTTGGAGCGGGGCGATTCCAGGCCCAGCTTGTCCATGGCGTCGCGGAACTTCTGGCGGTCCTCGGCCTTGTCGATGACCTCGGCCTTGGCGCCGATCATCTCGACGCCGAACTTCTTCAGCACGCCGGCCTCTTCCAGGGCCAGGGCGGTGTTCAGCGCGGTCTGGCCGCCCATGGTGGGCAGCAGGGCGTCGGGCCGCTCCTTCTCGATGATCTTGGCGACCATGTCGGGGGTGATCGGCTCGATATAGGTCGCGTCGGCCACGTCCGGATCGGTCATGATCGTGGCGGGGTTCGAGTTGACCAGGATGATCCGGTAGCCCTCGGCGCGCAGCGCCTTGCAGGCCTGAACGCCCGAATAGTCGAACTCGCACGCCTGGCCGATGACGATCGGACCGGCGCCGATGATCAGGATCGAGGAGATGTCTGTTCTTTTGGGCATATCAGGAGACTCGCGCGCAGAGACACGGTCGCGCACATCCGCGCGCCCGCTGCCGACCATCTTGCAGGTTAAGCCGCCCGTTTAGAGAGGGAGTCGGTCCGGCGCAACCCTAGAGTCGGGGAGCGGGGTTCGGCGAGGCGACGCGCCGGACCCCGCCGCCGGGCCGCCGGTCCCGGTCTGGTGAAATAGACCTCCTGGGCGTGGCATTCGCCACAGGCGGACCGGGCCCGGCGCGGCATCTTGGGCGGGAAGCGGCGCCGTGATCGGGCCTCCCGCCTCGGTCGATCGCCCCCGCCTGGAAACCGCTCATGACAGGTCCTTCGCCCCCCGCCGACGATGCCGTCCCGCCCGTCCACGTCGTCGTGACGCTGACGCGGGAAGCCGCGCCCGAAAAGCCCCAGCCCGGCGCCCTGTCCGCGATCGACGGCTTCTTCAAGTCCAGCCTGGGGGTCGCCCTGCTCACCCTGCTGACGACCGGCGTGGTCGGCGGCCTGGTCAGCAACCACTTCACCGACGAACAGAGGCGGGCGGCCGAGGAGGCCCGACGCATCGCCGACCTGGAGATCCGGCGCAGTGACCTGATCGAGGCGTTCAGCAAGACCTACGAGGCGCGGCGCACCGCGGTGGCCCTGGTGCGGTCGACGATCGAGGACGGCGGCAAGGCCGCGGAGCGCGAAGCGCGCTGGAAGGCCTATCAGGAGGCCTACCTCGCCTACAATCTCAACGGCTTCGCCTTCCGCGCCAGCATGATCGACTATCTGGGCTACGGGACCAGCCAGCTGTTCCGGCCGTCCCTCGACCTGATGACTTCTTCCTTCAGCCGGCTGGACGCATGCCTCACCAAGGCCTACCGGCTCGACGTGGCCGGCAAGCGGCGCGACGCCAAGGCGCTGCTGCGGCATTGCCGGGGCGATGGCCCTGGCGCGGTGGAATGGACCGCCCTGCAGGAGACGAAGAAACTCAACGACTGCTTGAGCACGGTCGAGATCGAGCTCACCAGTTCGCTCTATCTCGAGAACAAGTTCGCGCGGCTGGAAAAGGCCGCCCAAGAGGTGAAGAGCGTTCGCCTTGTCGATGATCCGGCCAAGCCACGCGTCCAGGCGCCCCGAGCGGCGGGAAACAGACCGGCGGGCAGGCCCCCAGTCCTGACGCCGTCGGTCAAGGTCTTCAAGATCGCGAATCTGACGGCGAAGGATTGGTCGGGCCGCAAGTGCGCGAAGCTCACCGATTGGGTTTGCCAGCGGCTGTACAATCGCCACGCCGTCAAGGCGAAGTTGGCGGTGGAAGCTTGCGCTTCGCTGGCGGACAAGCGCTATGGCGCGGCGTCGTCCACCGTCGCCCTCGCCGGTCCGTCGCCCGCGCGAGGTGCGGCGAGGAAGAGCTGACGGCGCGCGCCGCCGGCTACCGGCCGCTGATCACCGGCGGGGCCGGCACGGTCGGCGCGCCGGGCGGGACTTCGGCGGGCTCGTCGGTCAGGCTCCAGGCCCAGCCGGCCTGGGCCCGCTCGTAGCCCATGCGGAACAGGGCCTCGCGGTTGTCGCTGGCGAAGTCCAGGCCCGAGGTGTCGACGTCGGCGCTGTCGGGGATGGCGGCGTACAGCAGCTGGCCGCCGTTGCGGCGGGCGAAGGCGCTGCTGGCCGCCAGGTGGGTGCGCATCAGGGCCTTGCTCATGGCGTCCCACGAGCGGCCGACGATGGCCCCGGCGTTGCCCTTGGTGAAGCCGAACGCCCCGCCGACCTTGCCGTTGACGATCACGTAGAGCCGCCCGGGCCGGACCTGGCCCTTGGCGGCGGTCCACAGCAGCAGCGACTCGGGGGCCACGAAGAACGGGATGGTGACGCCGCCGTCCACGTGCATCTCCGACAGCCGCCGGCCTCCCTTTTCGGCATTGGGGCTCGGGATCTCGATCAGGGTGGGCGGCAGGACGCCGGGGATGCTGGCGCTGGCCACCAGCACGTCCTTGAACAGCTGGCGCGAGGCCGGGTCGCCCCGGCTGGCGATGGCGCCCATGTCCCAGATCACCGTCTCCTCGGTGTCGAGGTTGGTGGTGGCGATCAGCAGGCGGCGGCCGCGCCTGTGCTCGGCGACGATGGCCTGCAGCAGGTCATCGGTGACGTTGGCGTCGACCAGGGCCCGCAGGCCCGAGGCGCTGTAGACGCTGGTGTGGAACAGCAGGCCCAGGCCGCGGGGCTTGAGCACCTTGCCGGCGGCCTTGCCGGTGTAGGCCTCGGCCAGGCGGTCGTCCCAGCTGGGGCCCAGGAAGGCGAAGGGGGCGGTCAGGGCGCCGGTCGAGACGCCGGTGACGATGTCGAATTCCGGCCGCTCGCCGCGCTTGGTCCAGCCGGCCAGCACCCCGGCCCCGTAGGCCCCGTTCGAGCCGCCGCCCGACAGGGCCAGGACGTCGAAGGTGCGCTGGGCCGAGGCGCGCTTGCGGGCGGGTTCGGCGAAGCGGATGGCCGCGTCGCTGTCGCTGGCGTTGAAGCGCAGCTCGGCCAGGCCCTGGGGCGGCGGCCCGGCCAGGTCGCTGGCGGTGTAGGCGTCGCGCGACAGCGACCCGCAGGCGGTCACGCTCAGGGCGGCCAGGACGATGACGAGAAGGCGGGCTGGGCGCATGGGGCTCATGGGGGAGGGCTGAACGCTCGCTGCGGAGAACCCTGTCGCGCCCCGGGGGAGCGCGCAAGAAAAATGGGCCGGCGCCAGGCGCCGACCCATCTGTCTTTCGAACCTTCGAGGCGATTAAGCCTGCAGGTTGCCCGCGGCCATCTTGCCGCTGCGGCGGTCCTGTTCCAGGTCGTAGGTGATCTTCTGGCCTTCGTCGAGGCCGCGCAGACCGGCGCGTTCAACGGCCGAGATGTGGACGAAGACGTCAGCGCCGCCGTCGTCGGGTTGGATGAAGCCGAAGCCCTTGGTGCCGTTGAACCATTTCACGGTGCCGGTAGCCATAGTGGTAGTCCTTGCAGTCAATATTCGTCGGCGGAGGAGTTCCGCGCGTCGATCAAATTTCGTTGGGGGTCGGTAGGCGCGTCCGGCGCTCTCGCGAAGAGAGCATGGAAAAGCAGGCCGAACGGCAGCGAATTCGATAATGCACCATGGGCCTCCAAACCGTGGGGAGCAAGTGAATTCGTGAATCGTCTTGAATCGCGATTAGTTTTGGACCCCAAGCAGCGCCTTGAACGTTAAGCAAATTCTCTCGCGCTATTGCGGGAATTGCTGAGTTTCGAGGACTGCACCATGACCCTGATCGAGCGGATTCCTCTGCTGAACGACCGGGAGCTGCTCACGCTCCTGGGCAACGCCCGCCGGCTGGACGTCGTGGGCACCCCGGCCCAGCGGCTGGCCGCGGCGGAAGTCCTGCCCGTGCTCGAACTCGAGGCGTCCAAGCGCCGCCAGGTCAGCCTGGAAGCGGCCACCCTCAAGCGCGGCGCCGCCGCGGCCGCCCGCCGCAAGGCCGCCGCCGCCCAGGCGGCCTAAGTCTCTCCGAAATAAGCCAAGCCGCGCCGTAAAGACGCCTTGCCTCCGTCGCTGTTGATAGTCATTCTCAATAACGACGGAGCGCTTCGGAGGCGATCATGGTGTTTCTGACGGCGGGGGCCGGCTGGCTGGCCCTGGTGATGCGGGCGGAACGGACCCGGGCGGGTCACGACGCGCCCGAGACCGACTGGCTGCTGCACGGCCCCACTGATCCCGACGCGGTCGAGGACGAGGACGCGCCGCTGCTGGCCGCCGAGTAGAGGCGAACACTTGCCCCCACCTGGCGGCTTCGCCGCCTGTCCGCCCCCATAGGGGGCGGAGGATCACGCCGCCGCGTGCGCCGGCCGGTACCGCGCCGCGTCGGTCACATATTCCGCGTGCCCGTACCGCGCCAGCAGGCGACGGACACGGCGCACCAGCACCGCCTCGCTGATCTCCCGCAGGCCCGGCGCATGGCGCGCGGCGCGGAAGGCGGCCATCTCCGTCACCACGCCCAGGGCCACGGCCCCGAACACCAGCCGGTCGGCCGGGGTGACCTCGACCCCCATCCGCGCGGCCGCCGCCCGGTCGCCTTTCATGAAATGCTTGAGGAAGAACACCTTGGCGAAGCGGCGCTCGATCCGGTCGTGCAGCCGGTTGGCGGGCGAGCGGTCGGGCGGCAGGTAGGCGGCCATGGTGGCGCGGATCAGCGCCCCGCAGGTGGCGTCGTCGAAGCCCTGGCGCAGGGTCGAATTGCGCGCGGTCATGGCCCGCACGACCCCCTCGGGCGTGTCGGCCAGCAGGTCCTCGGGCAGGCCCAGCAGGAAGCAGCGGTAGCGCGCCAGCTCCACCCGGGCCCGCTCCTCGCGCGTGAACCGGCGGCGGCCCTTGCCGATGATGTCGAACGACATCAGGAAGATCGGGATCAGCCCGGCCGGCATCTGGTCGACCTGCGGGATCGGCACGCCGTAGACCCCCACGTCCCAGCGGCCCGAGCGCAGGGCGTTGAACCGCACCATCGAGTGCATCAGCCGCACCATGGCCGCGGCCTTGAACCCGGCCCCATGCCGCTCCAGCGCCCCGGGCAGGACGGTGGTGGCGAAGAAAGTGGCCGTCTCGTTGACCCGCCGGGCGGCGCTGTCGTTGCTGAGCGTGCCGGTCAGGGCCATCGGCAGGGCCGAGTACTTGTTCAGGAAGGTGGCGATGAACGCCCCGCGCACCGCGAACGGGGCCAGGTGGGCGGTGGCGTTGAGGTCCAGCCGCGCCCCCTCGCGCACAAGGTCCATGTCGACCCAGTCGGGCGTGGCCTCCATGGCGGCGATGAAGGCGACCAGCTCGGGCGGGGCGTCGGGCACGGCCGCGATCCCCTGGTCGCAGGCGCGGGTCAGCAGGTCGATCAGCCGGCGGAAGCCGAACTGGGGGATCAAGCTCGCGTAGGCGTCGGCCACCACGTCGCCCAGCATGGTGTAGGCGTGGACGCGGTCCAGGTCCTCCTGGGTGACCTCCACGCCCATCGGCTGGCGGTCGCGGACCACGGCCAGGGCCGGGTCCCAGGTGAAGCGTTCGGGCGTGGTGTCGAAGTCGACGTTCCCGTACAGCGCCGGCAGCAGCGTCTTCTGCGACGCCACCTTTGCGCGGACCTGGTCGATGGAGAGGCTCATCGGTGTTCCTGGTGCGACGGACCCGCTCGGGATCCTGGTGTCGCCGATCAGGTTATGTAAGCATTGCTCACATTCCTACTCGCCTTCCGGCCGGCGGGATTGGGCGCGGTCGAGGACCCGGCAAGTGGCTGAAAGACAACGCAGAACGCCGCGCCAGGCGCGGGCGGAGGCCAAGATCGAGGCGATCCTGGACGCGGCCTTTCAACTTCTCGAGGCCGACGGGGTCGAGCGGCTGACCACCAATCACGTCGCCGAGCGGGCGGGGGTCAGCATCGGCACGCTGTACCAGTACTTCGGCGGCAAGCAGGACGTGCTGGCGGCCCTGGCCCAGCGCCGGGCGGCCGCGGTGCGCGACGCCATCGCGCGGACGGTCATCGAGCGTCCCGACCTGGGCAGCGTGCGGACCATCGTCCGGGCGCTTATGAACGGCGTCGAGGGCTCGCCCGCCACGCGCCAGGTGCTGCTGGACGCCCTGTTCCGCCAGAGCCGGGACGGCATGCTGCTGCACCACCACCAGGCGTTCCTGGCCGCCATCGCCGGCAAGGCGCGGCTGGAGGTCGAGCTGACGCCCGAGACGGCCTTCGTCCTGACCCACGCGGTGATCGGCCTGCTGCGCGCCGCCGCCGCCGAGCCGGAGCTGAACCTTGACCCCGAAGCGCTGGAGGACGAGCTGGTGCGGCTGATGGAGGCCTATGTCGCGGCCTTGGCGGCGGGAAAGGGCGGCCAGCGAAGAAGCTAGGTCCCGGACAGCCCCTATGGGGCTTCCGGGATGACAACGGATTGAAGCTTCGATCGATCTGGAAACGACCGCTAGACCAGCGCCTTGCGCGCCGCTTCCCAGTACTGGGCGCCGGTGATCAGGGTGACCACGGCGGCCAGCCACAGCAGGGCGTGGGCGCCGTAGGTGGCGGGGGTCACCACCGACGCGTCGGTCGGCAGGTGGAAGGCGGCCCACGAGGCCAGGATCATCTCGGCGCCGATGGCCACCAGCTGCAGGGTGGTCTTCCACTTGGCCAGCAGGGTGACGGGCAGCTTCACGCCCTTGCCGGCCCCGACCTCGCGCAGGGCGCTGACGGCGAATTCGCGGAACAGGATCAGGCCGGCGGGCAGGATCACCAGCGGATTGGGGCCCAGGGCCATCAGGCCCAGCAGGGCGCCGCAGACCAGGATCTTGTCGCCGATCGGGTCGAGGATCGCGCCCCAGATGCTGACCGCGTCCAGCTTGCGCGCCAGCCAGCCGTCGAAGAAGTCGGTGACCGCCGCGACCACGAAGGCCACGAACGCCCAGCGCTCCAGCGACATGCACTGCTCGACGCTGAGCTGGTCGCTCAGCCACGGCACGCCGCCGGCCGCCGCGGCCAGGGCCACGAACATGAACAGGGCGATGACCAGGCGCGCGGAGGTCAGGATGTTGGGCAGGGCTTTCATGGCGGAGGTTCTAACGCATGAAGGCCGGGAAGGGCTATGGGGCGGCGGGGCTTACGTCGGCCCGGGCAGGATCACCGGCGACCGGAGCCAGCCAGAAGTCGCCTGCCAAGGTCTTCAGCAACGCTCGCCCATCGGGTTGTCGCCGCAACGGGCGCAGCATCACCCGGCTTCCGCCCGCGAGTTCCTCGATCTCCGCATAGTCGGAGGTCCAGCTGTCGAACCGATACTCCAGACGGAGGTCGCCAGGAATTGCGACAGGCTTTTCCTCGAAGCGAGGTTTGGTCCCGTGGAGAACGGCGTCACGCTTTTGAACCTTGCCAACGAGCACGTACGGATTGCCAGGGATGTAGGTCGACTCCTCGCCTGCGGTCATTAGGCAGGCGATCTTGCTCGGATCACTGTCGGGCTTGTTCAGGAAGCACCAGACTTCCCCGATCGCGCCGGTCCCGTCCTGACGCAGAAGCCCCGCGAAGAAGCCCGGACTGCCCGCCTGGGCCAACACGCCTTTGACGTACCGATTGCGAATGGCGACGTCTTCGCTGAGCACGGCGGTGCGATTGAAGGCGAAGGGAAAGCCGACAATGGTCTCGCCGCGCGCGACGCTCGCGGGCGGATGGGGACGTTCGCCAACGAGGCGCTGGGCCGGCAAGGCGCGCAACTCGCCGCCGTGGAGCGCCGATGGCGCGTCGATGGGCGGGGCCTCCTGCGCCCAAGTCGCACACGCCGCCAGCAAGGCCAACGCGAACCCAAACATTGGACGCATGTCGAGCATGGATGAATTCCCCCACACAATCGCTAGCAGACCGGAGCGACCGTCGGAAGGTGTCGTCTTCGGCGCGGGGCGCGGTCGTCGCCCGTGCAAACACTTGTCTCCGTCGGTCCAAATCAAGGTCGGATTTCTGCGTGACGGAGGCGGAACGGGCCTTCTGAAGGGCGAATCTTGCAGGCTCGCGGTTGACGGCGCGACTTTCAAACGCCAAGCCATGCCCGAGTTTCGGGGACATGACGAACATGCGCACGACTGAGGCGAAGCAAGCGACCGCGACCAACTCCACACGCCGCGTGCTGACCGCCAGCCTCGTCGGCACGGCGGTGGAGTTCTACGACTTCTACATCTACGCCACGGCCGCCTCGCTGGTGTTCGGCCAGCTGTTCTTCCCGTCCAAGTCGCCCAGCCTGCAGCAGATGGCCGCCTTCGCCAGCCTGGGCGTGGCGTTCCTGGCCCGGCCGCTGGGCGCGGCGGTGTTCGGCCATTTCGGCGACCGGATCGGGCGCAAGTCGACCCTGGTGGCCTCGCTGGTCCTGATGGGCGGTTCGACCCTGGCCATCGCCTTCCTGCCCACCTACGCCATGGCCGGCTGGCTGGCCCCGACGCTCCTGTGCCTGCTGCGGTTCGGGCAGGGCTTCGGCCTGGGCGGCGAGTGGGGCGGGGCGGCCCTCCTGGCCGTCGAGAACGCGCCGCCCGGCTGGCGGGCCCGGTTCGGCATGTTCCCGCAGCTGGGCGCGCCGGTCGGCTTCATCGCCGCCAACGGCCTGTTCCTGATCCTGGGCCTGGTCCTGACGCCCGAGCAGTTCCTGGCCTGGGGCTGGCGCCTGCCGTTCCTGGGCAGCGTGGTGCTGGTCGGGGTGGGGCTGTGGATCCGCCTGAAGCTGACCGAGACGCCCGCCTTCGCCGCCGCCATCGCCCACGAGGCGCCGCCGGCCGTGCCGCTGGGCGAGCTGCTGCGCGACCACTGGAAGGCCACCCTGTGCGGGACCCTGGCGGCCATCTGCTGCTTCGCTGTCTACTATCTGATGACCGCCTTCGCCCTGGGCTACGGCGCCAAGGACCTGGCCTACGGCCGCACGGCCATGCTCAGCGCCCAGCTGATCGCCATCCTGTTCATGGCCGGCGGCATCGTCGTCGCCGGCTACTGGGCCGACGCCACCAGCCCGCGCCGCGTGCTGATGGCCGGCTGCGCCATGACCGTCGGCGTCGGCGCCCTGCTGCCGCTGATGATGGTCGCCGGCTCGCTGCCGACCATCGGCGCCTTCCTGGCCATCGGCCTGCTGGTCATGGGCTTCGTCTACGGACCGCTGGGCGCCTTCCTGCCCGACCTGTTCCCGGCCCGGGTGCGCTACACCGGCGCATCGGCCGCCTTCAACCTCGGCGGCATCCTGGGCGGCGGCCTGGCCCCGATGATCGCCCAGGCCCTGGCCGACAAGGGCGGCCTGGCGCCGGTGGGGGTCTATCTGGCCGCGGCGGCGGGGCTGAGCTTCCTGGGGCTGCTGGGGCTGAAGCCGAAGGCCGCGGCCTAACCCTTCGATCCGATAGGGTTGTCATCCCGGAAGGCGCGCAGCGCTTGTCCGGGACCCAGGTGAACCGCACCGCATCCGCCCAGTCCCCTGGGTCCCGGACAGCCTCTGCGAGGCTTCCGGGATGACAACGGTTTGGAAGCTCAAACGGTCGTTTGCGCTCTCCCCCCATCCGCGCCACTGTGCCTCCAACCATAAGAAACATCGGGAGGCGCACCCCATGAACCCCAACGCGGAATTCGACGTCGTCGTCCACGGCGCGACCGGCTTCACCGGTCGGCTGGTGGCCGAGCACTTCGCCAGGCACCATCCGGACGTCCGCTGGGCGATGTCGGGCCGCAGCGCCGACAAGCTGGTCGCCGTCCGCGACGAGATCGGGGCTCCGGTCGACACGCCGCTGATCGTGGCCGACGCCGACAGCCCGACCTCGCTGCGCCGCATGGTCGCGCGGACCAAGGCGGTTCTGACGACCGTCGGCCCCTACCAGCTCTACGGCTCCGACCTGGTGGCCGCCTGCGCCGAGACCGGGACCGACTATCTGGACCTGTGCGGCGAGCCGGCCTGGATGCGCCAGATGATCGACGCCCACGAGAAGGCGGCCCAGGCCAGCGGGGCGCGGATCGTCTTCTCCTGCGGCTTCGACTCCATCCCGTTCGAGCTGGGCGTCTGGTTCGTCCAGCAGGCGGCGGCCAAGACGTTCGGCGCCCCGGCCGCGCGGGTGAAGGGCCGGGTGAGGGCCATGCGCGGCACGTTCTCGGGCGGCACGGCGGCCAGCCTGAAGGCCACGCTGGCCGCGGCGGCCCGCGATCCCCAGGTCCTGGAATACCTGAAGGACCCCTTCGCCCTGACCCCCGACTTCGCCGGGCCGAAGCAGCCGCACGGGGCGGCCGTGGCCCATGACGACGACCTGGACGCCTGGACCGCCCCGTTCGTGATGGCGGCGATCAACACCCGCAACGTCCACCGCTCCAACTGGCTGATGGACCAGCCGTACGGCGCCGACTTCGTCTATGACGAGATGGTGCTGACCGGCCCCGGCGAGGCGGGCGAGGCCGCCGCCAAGGCCGTGACCGCCGCCAATGCCAGCATGGGCGCCGAGGGCGGTCCCAAGCCGGGCGAGGGGCCCAGCAAGGCCGAGCGCGAGGCCGGCTTCTACGACCTGCTGTTCGTGGCCATCGCCGACGACGGCCGCCAGGTCCGGGCCGGCGTCAAGGGCGACAAGGATCCCGGCTACGGCTCGACCAGCAAGATGATCGCCGAGACGGCCCTGTGCCTGATCGCTTCGCCCGAGGTGGCCGGGGGGATCTGGACGCCGGGCGCGGCGCTGCGGGGCAAGCTGGTGGAGCGGCTGCAGGCCAAGGCGGGGCTGGCGTTCAGCGTCGAATAGCGGCGCTCGCCGTTCAGCGTTCCGCAAGGTTTGCCCGCTCTTCTCCGCCGTTCGAGTTGAGTCGGGGGACGGACGGATGACCGGAGCGTTTGGGCGGTTGTCGTTGGCGGGCAAGCTGATGGCCGCGGGCGGGGCGGCCTTGGGCGCGCTGCTGCTGCTGGGGTCGCTGCTGATCTCGTGGCAGAGCGGCCACGCCGTCCAGGCCCTGGCCCAGCGCTACGCCGCCAGCATGACCCAGGAGACCGCCCAGGGCGTCAAGAACGACCTGGACGACGCCGACGCCGTGGTGCGCTCGGCCGCCGGCATGTTCGCGGCTTCCTACGCCTCGGGCCAGCGCGACCGCGCCGTCTACATGGCCCAGCTCAAGCCGGTCTCGACGGCCTCGAAGGCCATGCTGGGCGGCTGGCTGATGTTCCAGCCCGACGCCCTGGGCGACGATGCCGCCGTCGCCGGCCGCGCCGACCTGGGTTCGACCCCGCTGGGCCGGTTCGTCGGCTACTGGGTGCGCGACGGCCAGAGCCTGACCGCCGAGCAGGGCGAGGACGCCGAGTTCGGCGAGGACTTCTACACCACCAGCTTCGCCAGCGGCCGCCCGGCGATCCTGGAGCCCTATTCCGACAACGTGGCCGACGGCGGCGCGCAGAAGATGGTCCTGATGACCTCGATCACCTATCCGGTGGTGGTCGACGGCAGGACCGTGGGCGTCATGGGCGCCGACCTGGCCCTGGACGACATCGCCGCCCGCCTGAACGCCCTGAAGCCCTTCGACGACGGCCGGGCCATGCTGGTCTCGCCCAAGGGGCTGTGGGTCTCGCACCCCGACGCGGCGCTGCGCATGAAGGCCTATGCCGATCCCGGCCTGGACGTGGTCCGCAAGGCCATGGCCGACGGCCGTCCGGCGGTGGTCGAGGGCGTGAAGATCAAGGGGCGTCCGGCCCAGCGCCTGATCGCCCCGATCCGCCTGGCCTCGGGCGCGACCTGGGCCATGGTCGTCGACGTCACCGAGGACGCTCTGATGGCCCCGGCCCGCAAGCTGGCCGTGGGCATGGCGATCGGCGGCCTCCTGATGCTGCTGGCCGCCCTGGGCGTGCTGGCCGTGGCCTCGCGCCGGCTGATCGCCCGGCCGCTGCTGGGCCTGCGCGAGACCGTGCGCGGCTTGGCCGAGCACCGCTACGACCAGCCGGTGGCCGAGACCGCCCGCGCCGACGAGATCGGCGCCATCGCCCGGGCGCTGGAGACCCTGCGGGCCGAGCTGGAGCGGGCCCAGGCCCTGCGCGACGAGCAGGACGCCCTGCGCCGCGCCGCGGACGCCGACCGCGACCGCGCCGCCGCCCTCAGCCTGTCGATCGACGAGCAGACCGCCGTGGTCCGCGAGGTGGGCGCGGCCCTGGCCGCCGTGGCCGAGGGCGACCTGGGCCGCCGCATCCAGGGGCCGTTCGCCGAGGTCTACGAGCCCCTGCGCCGCGACTTCAACACCGCCGTCGAGAGCCTGGAGACGGCGATCGGCGAGATCGCCGAGGCCAGCGACGCCATCGGCGAGGCGGCCCGCACGCTCAGCGACGCCTCGGGCGCCCTGGCCGACCGCACCGCGCGCCAGGCCGCCGGGGTCGAGCGCACGGCCGGCTCGCTGAACGCCATCACCGGCGCCATGGGCGAGACCTCGTCCGGCGCCGACGAGACCCGCCGCCTGGTCGCCACGGCCCGCACCCAGGCCGAACAGGGCGGGACCGTGGTGGGCGAGGCCGCCTCGACCATGGGCGACATCGACGCCTCGGCCCGCCGCATCGGCGACATCGTCGGCCTGATCGACGAGATCGCCTTCCAGACCAACCTGCTGGCCTTGAACGCGGGCGTGGAAGCGGCGCGGGCGGGCGACGCCGGCCGCGGCTTCGCGGTGGTGGCCCAGGAGGTGCGGGCCCTGGCCCAGCGCTCGGCGACCTCGGCCCAGGAGATCAAGGGCCTGATCAGCGATTCCGGGACCCGGGTCGCCGCCGGCGTCGGCCTGGTGGGCCGCACGGGCGAGGCGTTGACCGGCGTGGCCGGCCGCATGGCCGACATCGACGCCGCCGCCACCCGCATCGCCGCCTCGGTGCGCGAACAGGCCCAGAGCCTGACGGCGGTCAACGCCGACGTCGCCGAGCTGGAACGCTTCACCCAGGAGAACCTGGCCATGGTCGCCCAGGCCCGCACCGCCGACCAGGCCCTGGCGGGCCAGGGCGAGCGTCTGTCGGCGCTGGTGGGACGGTTCCGGTTGGGGCGGGCCGGAGCGCGCTGGGCGGCGTAGGGCTCAGCGGGCGCGGCCACTTGCCCCGACCTGGCGGCTTCGCCGCCTGTCCGCCCCCATAGGGGGCGGAGGCTCGCGCTCTTCCCCCTGCGGGGGAAGACGACCGCGAAGCGGTCCGTAGGGGGCAAGTGTTCGTCGCCCTAACCTCAGCCAATTGCCAATTCGCCCCGCAGCGGCGACGCTACGCCCATGCTGGTCTTCGAATGGATCCTGGCCCTGCTGCTGGGGGCGGTGCTGTTGTCGGCGCTGGCCCGGTGGATCGGCGCGCCCTATCCGGCCCTGCTGGCCCTGGGCGGAGCGGCCGTAGCCCTGATGCCGGGCGCGCCGAGGCTGGAGCTGGAGCCGGAGCTGATCCTGGCCCTGTTCATCGCCCCGGTGCTGCTGGACGCGGCCTACGACTCCTCGCTGCGCGACCTGAGGGACAACTGGCGGCCGGTGTCGGCCCTGGTGCTGATCGCCGTGAGCCTGACCACGATCGGCGTCGCCGTGGTCGCCCGGCTGCTGTTCCCCGCCATGCCCTGGCCCGCCGCCATCGCCCTGGGCGCGGTGGTGGCCCCGCCCGACGCCGTGGCGGCCCTGACCGTGCTGCGCCAGGTGCGCCCGCCGCACCGCATCCTCAAGATCCTGGAGGGCGAGAGCCTGCTCAACGACGCCTCGGCCCTGCTGATCTACCGCCTGGCGGTGGGGGCGGCGGCCGGCGGCTTCAGCCTGGTCCACGCCGCCCCGATGTTCGCCCTGGTGGCGGTGGGCAGCGTCGCCGTCGGCTGGCTGCTGGCCAAGGCGGCCACCCCGCTGCTGGGCCGGCTCAGCGACGTACCCAGCTCGGTGATCATCCAGTTCGTCTCGACCTTCGGGGTCTGGATCCTGGCCGAGCGGCTGGGGCTGTCGGGGGTGATCACCATCGTCGTCTACGGCGTGGCCCTGGCCCGGCGCACCAGCCGCCCGATGGCCGCCCGCCTGCGGGTGCCGTCCTTCGCGGTCTGGGAGTCGGTGACGGTGGTGCTGAACGTCCTGGCCTTCACCCTGATCGGCCTGCAGATCGGCCCGATCCTGGAAGGGCTGTCGCCGCACGAGCGGGCGGCCTATCTGCGCGGGGCCGGGGTGGTGCTGGCGGCGGTGATCGTCATCCGCATCGCCTGGGTGATGAGCTACAACACCGGGGTGCGGCTGAAGAACCACTGGTTCGGCGTGCGCCTGGCCCGGTCCAGCATGGCCGCGCCCACGGCGTCCGGCGGACTGGTGGTGGCCTGGTGCGGCATGCGCGGCATGGTCACCCTGGCCGCCGCCCTGGCCCTGCCCGAGGGCTTCCCCTATCGCGACTTCATCCAGCTGGCGGCCTTCGCCGTGGTGTTGGGCACGCTGGTGATCCAGGGCCTGACCCTGAAGCCGCTGCTGGCCGTGCTGCCGCTGCCCGACGACGATCCGGTGCGCAAGGAGCTGAAGATCGCCCGCGCCGCCACCCTGAAGGCCATGCTGCTCGAGCTGGACGGCGACGACAGTCCGGCCGCCGAGGCCCTGCGCCGCGAATACGGCGACGCCCTCAGCCAGACCCGGCAGGGCGGCAACGCCCGAGAGTCGGCCGACAACGCCCTGCGCCGGCGGGTGGTCGAGGTCTCGCGCCGGACCCTCACCGACCTGCGCCACCGCGGCGAGATCGGCGACGACGCCTATCGGGCGCTGGAGGAGGAGTTCGACTGGCTGGAGCTTTCGGCGCGGGAGTAGGTGCGGCCAGCACTTGCCCCCTACGGATCGCTTCGCGATCGTCTTCCCCCAGAGGGGGAAGAGCCTCGCGCAAGGCTCCGCCCCCTACGGGGCGGACAGACCGCGAAGCGGTCAGGTGGGGGCAAGTGCTGGCCCCGCTACCCCTTCCGGAAGAACGCGTGGATCCGTTCGGCCAGCGGCTGGCTGACGCCCTCCACCTTGATCAGGTCCTCGACCCCCGCCCGGGCCACGCCCTTGGCCGAGCCGAAGGCGTGCAGCAGGGCCTTCTTGCGGCCGGGACCCACGCCCTCGATCTCGTCGAGCGGGTTCTTCTTCAGGTCCATCGAGCGCCGGGTGCGGTGGGCGCCGATCGCGAAGCGGTGGGCCTCGTCGCGCAGGCGCTGCAGGTAGTAGAGCACCGGCGACTTGGGCTCGAGCATGAACGGGACCTTGTCCGGCAGGAAGAACCGCTCCAGCCCCGCGTCGCGGTCCGGGCCCTTGGCCACGCCGACGATGGCGATGTCGTCGACGCCCAGGTCGGCCATCACCTCCAGCGCGGCGTCCAGCTGGCCCTTGCCGCCGTCGACCAGCACCAGGTCGGGGCGGTTGTCGCTGTCGCCCTCTTCCTCTTCCTTGACCAGGCGCGAGAAGCGGCGGCGCAGCACCTCCTTCATCATCCCGTAGTCGTCGCCGGGCGTCAGCTCGGTCGAGCGGATGTTGAACTTGCGGTACTGGCCCTTCATGAAGCCCTCGGGCCCGGCCACGATCATGCCGCCGACGGCGTTGGTGCCCTGGATGTGGCTGTTGTCGTAGACCTCGATCCGCTCGGGCGGGGCCTCCAGGCCGAACGCTTCGCAGACGCCCGCCAGCAGCTTGGTCTGGGCGCTGCCCTCGGCCATCTTCCGGCCCAGGGCCTCGCGGGCGTTGGTCAGGGCGTGGCCGACCAGGTCGGCCTTCTCGCCGCGCTTGGGCGTCGAGATCTCCACCTTGCGGCCGCTCTTCAGGCAGAAGGCCTCGGCCAGCAGGTCGCGGTCGGCCGGGTCGAGGTTGGTCAGGATCAGGCGCGGGATCGGCTTGTCGTCGTAGAACTGGCCGAGGAACGCGGTCAGGATCCGCTGCTCCTCTGTGCTGGTCTCGCCCTCGCCTTCGCCTTCCTCGGCGTTGCCGGTCACGCGCGGGAAATAGGCGCGGTTGCCCCAGTTCTGGCCGGCGCGGAAGAAGAACACCTGGACGCAGGCCTGGCCGCCCTCGACGTGCAGGGCCACGACGTCGGCCTCGTCCACGGTCTCGGGATTGATCTGGCTCTCCTGGGCCACCGAGGCCAGGGCGCGGATGCGGTCGCGCAGGCGGGCGGCGCGCTCGAACTCCAGGTCCTCAGCCGCCGCCTCCATCTGCTGGGCGATGCTGGCCATCACCGCGCGGGACTTGCCCCGCAGGAACGCCTCGGCCTGGTCGACCAGGGCCTGGTAGTCGTCCTTGCCGATCAGGCCGGTGCACGGGGCGGCGCAGCGCTTGATCTGGTGCAGCATGCAGGGCCGCGAGCGGGTCTCGTAGACGCTGTCGCTGCACGAGCGTAGCAGGAACGCCTTCTGCAGGGTGTTCAGCGTGCGGTTCACCGCCCCGGCGCTGGCGAACGGCCCGAAATAGTCGCCCTTGATCGTGTGGGCGCCGCGATGCTTGCGCAGCTGGGGCGCGTCGTGATCGCGGCGGATCATGATCTCGGGGAAGCTCTTGTCGTCGCGCAGCAGCACGTTGAAGCGCGGCTTCAGCGACTTGATCAGGTTGATCTCGAGCAGCAGGGCGTCGGCTTCGGTGCGGGTGGTGACGAACTCCATCGCCCGCGTGGCGTCGACCATGTGGGCGATGCGGTTGGTGTGGAAGCGGCCCTGGGCGTACTGGACGACGCGCTTCTTCAGGCTCTTGGCCTTGCCGACGTAGAGGACCTCGTCGTTCTCGCCGATCATCCGGTAGACGCCGGGCCCGTCGGGCAGGCGCGTGACCTCGTCCTTGATCAGGGCGGCGCCCTTCAGGGCGTTGGCGGCGGGGGTGTCGGTGGTCGCGTCGTTCACGAGCGACATATAGGCGAGTCTGGGAGGTTCAGCGATCTTCGAAGCCGTGATGAATGCGCGCGACAATCACGCTGCTGACAGTCACGGAATAGGTGATCACATAGCTCTAGGTGCGAAACGGCACGATCAACTCGCGCAATTCGCCGAAGCCGGAATGACGACCCCGTTCGGGAAATTCCCGTAGGCTGGCGATAGCGTCGCGTAATGTGACGCCGAGATCCGCGGCGTAAGGCGCCCCGTTGACGGCAAGCCAAGCTTCCAGGCGATCGAGATCGATCCAAGCGAGCCTGGAGAGCTCAATACGGCGCACCGATCAGCGCTTCTGGCCGAAATTTCGCAGTTTGGCTTCCACCTGTTCCCAGGGAACGCCGCCGTCACGTTCAGTCTCATCGCAGATGCGCTGAACTTCCTCCCAATAGGCCTCGTCATGCTTGCGCGGATCAAGGCCGGTGAAGGCGTCGAGAAGCTGGGTGGCGTATTCGTCCACGCTCTTGCCGAGGTCGCCAGACACGGCTTTCAGCCGCTCCGCGAGCTCGGCATTGATCTTCAGGGTGTGATCGCCGTCAGCCATGTTCTCATGATGTTCCAATCAGGGTTTGTCGTCAATCGTGCGGAGAGCTATGACCCAGCCCATGACCACGCGCCCGCTCTTCGTCACGCCGCTCTATGAAGCCAGCCTCGCCGGCGAGAAGGGCTTCGAGGTCTTCATCGACGAGCTGCACGACGCCTGCATCGCCGTGGCCGAGGACGACGAGGCCGGCCAGGCCTGGGCCGAGAAGAAGGGCTATCTGGGCTACACCTCCTACGCCTCGCTGGACGACCTGGCCCAGCGCGACAGCCTGTTCGCCGACCTCAAGAAGAAGCTCGACAAACACGCGGCGACCTTCGCCAAGGCGCTCCACTTCGACCTGGCCGGCGGCAAGCTGGTCATGGACAGCTTCTGGATCAACATCCTGGAGCCGGGCGGCCAGCACACCGGCCACATCCACCCGCACAGCGTCATCTCCGGCACCGTCTATGTGACCATCCCGCCCGGCGCCTCGGCCCTGAAGTTCGAGGACCCGCGCCTGCCGATGATGATGGCCGCCCCGACGCGGGAGGCCGACGCGCCCGAGACGCTTCAGCCGTTCGTCTACGTCCAGCCCGAGCCGGGCTCGATCCTGATGTGGGAAAGCTGGCTGCGCCACGAGGTGACGCCCAACCAGGCCGAGGAGCAGCGGATCAGCCTCAGCTTCAACTACGCCTGGCGGTAGGCTTCTCCCCTTCGGGTTGCCTTCCACGCCGGCTGCCCCGACGATGGCGTCATCCGACCGGGAAGGGGCCGCTCGATGACGCCGACCGCATCGACCACGATTGCAGAAGAGCGCGTGGCGGCGCCTGAGAAGATGCAGTCGCACAAGCTGACGCCGGTCGATCCGTGCGGCTTCAACGCCCATTGTCCGAGCGCCAGCCTGCTTCTCCTTCCGGCCACCATCCTGGCGATCGTCCTGGCGGTGGCCGTCACCGCCGCCTGGATCGGCGTGCGCCGACTGATCCGCCTTCGTCGCAAGGCGCCGTCCAGCCTCGGTTGAAACCCGCCCGGCGTCCGGAGGGTTCTCCTGTGAGCCCAGGAGGACGGCCATGCCCCACGCCCAGACCCCCGATCATTCCGGCGCCGCGATCGCCACCCAGAAGGTCCAGCCCTATGGCGAGGACGATCTGGTCCTGACCACGACGGCCGCCGACCTGGACGGCTGCCTGGCCGACCGGCACAGCGCCTATCACGACAACGTCTCGCCGCCGCTGGTCTGGACGGCGGTGGAGGGCGCGGCGGGCTACGCCATCATCGTCGAGGACCCCGACGCCCCGCGCGAGAAGCCGTTCGTGCATTGGCTGATCTGGAACATCCCCGGCGAGGCCACCAGCCTGCCGGAAGGCCTGCCCAACGAGGCCAGCCTGGGCCTGATCGGCGGCGCGACCCAGGGGATCAACGACAACGGGAGCGTGGGCTGGTTCGGTCCGCGCCCGCCGGTCGGCCACGGCGTCCATCACTATCACATCCAGATCTTCGCCCTGGCCGAGCGCCTGCCGTTCGACGAGAAGACGGTCGCGACCGACCTGGTCAACGCGCTGAAGGGCGACGCCCTGGCGTCGGACGACCTGATCGTCACCTACGAGGCGGCGGGGGCGTAGTCGGGCTCGGCTTCGGTTTCGGCCTCGATCTGGCCGTCGGCGACCGGCAGGGGCGGGATCAGGTCGCGCGCCCGCCAGTGGCGGTCCAGGCAGAAGGCGGCGATCGCCAGCCACAGCAGGCCCAGGAAGGCGTGGCCGCGCTGCCAGAAGCCGACGTCGCTGCCGGTCCGCACGTTCCAGACCCCGGTCAGCAGGGCCAGCACCAGCAGCAGGAAGAAGAACCAGCCCAGCGAGAACCGCGCCAAGCGGCGATGCGCCGGCTTGCCCCACAGGGCCCAGGCGGTGAACAGCGGGGCGAACTGGATGGCCAGGCCCACGCCGCAGGCGCGGTGCATCGGGTCGGGCCAGTGGAACAGGCCGGCGAACAGCGCGCCCAGGCCGGTCATCGCCACCCACAGACCCGCGAAGGCCGAGACCCGGCGACGGCCGCCGGCGTGCTCCAGGGCGTGGGCGAAGCCGGACCCGGCCGCGACGCCGGCCAGGCCGGCCAGGATCATGCCGATGTTGAAGATCTGCGGATTGGGGGCCTTGGGGCCGCCCAGCTCGCTGATGAACTGGGCGCCGGCGTCGAAGCCTGGGAACAGGTGTTGGGCCACCAGGACGTCGGCCACCATGATCGCGGGCACGATCAGGCCGATCCTCAGCAGGACGCCAACGCTCTTCACCTGTCCGGCCTCCGGCTTGTCAGAGCGATCTAGATCGCGCCGGGCGCGGGCGGGGTCAAGGATGGATAAGGTCGTGGGACGCCCCCTCCGTCGGCTTCGCCGCCACCTCCCCCGTTTCACGGGGGAAGTGGCGCGAGGGCTAAGCCTCGTGACGGAGGGGGCGTCCTAGACGCTACTTCTTCCCGAACAGGTTCCCGAAGAAGTCGCCCTTGTTCCAGCTGGGGCGCGCCGGGGCGTCGGCCAGTTCGCGGGCGATCTCGTAGTTGACCAGGGCGAAGCGGGCCCCGGCCTGGTAGTTGATCGGCTGGTTCAGGTCGTCGTTGGGCTTGTGGTAGTGGGTGGCCAGGAAGTCCTTGAAGCCCTTCTCGCCGCCGTTCTTGAAGCCGGTCATCAGGAACACCGACGGCACGCCCTGCTCGACGAAGCGGTAGTGGTCCGAGCGGGTGAACAGGCCTTCTTCCGGCAGCGGGTCGGCCGACAGGCCGATGCCGACGCGGCCGGCGGCGCGGGCCACGGCCGGGCCGATCGACGAGCGGTCGGCGCCGAAGGCGATGACGTCCTGGAAGTCGTACAGCAGGATCGGCATGTCCAGGTTGACGTCGGCGGCCATGCCGGCGCGCGGCACGGTCGGGTTGTTGGCGAAGTAGTCCGAGCCGATCAGGCCCTTCTCCTCGGCCGTCACCGCCAGCAGCACGATCGAGCGCTTGGGCTTGGTCCTGGCTTCCTTGAAGCCGCGCGCCACCTCCAGCAGGGTGGCCACGCCCGAGGCGTTGTCCAGCGCGCCGTTGTTGATCTTGTCGGCGTCCTTGCCGTGGATGCCCAGGTGGTCGAGGTGGGCGGACAGGATGATCGTCTGGGCCTTCAGCGTCGGGTCCGAGCCCTCGATCAGGCCGACCACGTTGCTGCTCTGGCGCTTCTCGATCTCGGTCTTCAGCTGGATGGTGACGTTGGTCGGCAGGTCGAAGCCCTTGACCAGGCCTTCCGGCGTCTCGGCCGCGGCCAGCACGGCGTCCAGAGAGGTCGGGGCGCCGGCGAACAGCTTGGCGCCGCCCTTCAGGCTCAGGGTGGCCAGGCCCGGCGCCGAGGCGCCGCGCACGTTGGCCACGCCCTGGGCGTCGTTCCAGGTCATGCGCCATTCCTGGTAGTTGCCGATCCCGCGCGCGAACGGGCGGTTCTTTTCCGAGGCGGTGGTCGGCAGGGTCAGCACGCCGATCGCGCCGTGCTTAGCCGCCTCGACGCGCTTGGTGTTGACGTTGCTGTAGTGGGCGCGGATCTCGGTCTGCAGGCCGGTGGGGGCGCCGTTCAGGATGACGACGATCTTGCCCTTCACGTCCAGGCCCGCGTAGTCGTCGCGGCCGCGTTCGGGGGCGACGATGCCGTAGCCGACGAACACCAGCGGGGCGGTGATCTTGGTCTCTTCCTGGCGGGCCTGGGCCGAGGGCAGGTAGTCCTCGCCGAAGGTCAGGGCGCCCGACTTGCCGTCGGCGCCGGTGTAGGAGACGCCGCCCTCATTGGCGACGCGGAAGGCCGTCAGCGGCACCTGCTGCAGGTAGGTCCCGTTGTCGCCGGCCGGTTTCACATGCATCAGCGCGTACTGGGCGGCCACGTAGTTGGCGGCGATGTCGTAACCGCGCGTGCCGGCCTCGCGGCCTTCCAGCAGGTCGTCGGCCAGGAAGCTCATATGGGCCTTGATGGCGTCGGCCGAGGGCGTGAAGCCCACGGGCTTGGTCGCGGCGGGCTTTGCTTTCGCGGCGGGGGCGGCGAGGGCGGGCTGGACGATCAGCGCCAGGGCGACGCCGGCGAGCGCGGCGCGACGGGAGAACGGCATCAAGGCAGGCTCCAAATACGGGCGTGGCCCGCGAAAGGGGCGAACCTTGGCCAGAGGAAGGCGGCTTGTCGAGGTTTTCGAACCTGAACCTTTTGTAATTTTCCCGGAAAAGTCCCGCCGAAAGAACGCGTTATCCCGCCGGCGCGCGGCGTTTACCTTGTTTGGTCAGCCGGGTTTAACGGTTGGCGACGAGGTTGGCGGGGACCTTGAGGGAAAGACGCCGTGCATATCGCCGCCGCCAGCTTCAGCGCCGCCACCCAGCGCCCGGCCGCCCCGCAGGCGCGGCCGCCGGTCGATCTGACTCAGCTGGCCGTCGCCCAGACCAACGTCAAGATGACGGCCGCGGCCGGCGCGGCGCTGGGCCAGGCCACCGGCGAACTGGCCGGGGTCCTCGTCGACATCAGCGTCTAGGTTCGGCGATCGCGGAAGCGGGCTCCCGCCGGCGCGCGGGATTCCGCGATTAACCGTGTAACTTCACCTCGTTTGGTGAACAGCGCTTAACCGAAGCGCCACACATTGACCCGGCAACCCCCAATCAGATGGGTCAGGGAGAGGGTCGTGCAGGTTCTCAACACCGCCGCCGCGGGCATGTTCGCCGCCGCCGACCGCTTCACCGCCAGCGCCCAGCGCACCGTCGCCTGGGGCGCGGAGCAGACCGAAAACCCGCAGAAGATCGACCTGGCCCACGAGGCCGTCGAACAGGTTTCGGCCAAGACCGATTTCAAGGCCAACGCCGCCGTCATCCGGACGGCCGACGAGATGACGGGCGCCCTCCTGGACATGATCGCCTAGGACGCCGCGCCCGGCGCCAGCCGGTTCGAGCCCATCCCGCATTCCCCCCTGCGCGGGCTCGGACCCGCCGCCCTCCGGCTCCGCCGGGGGGCGGCCCCCCTTTATCGCGCCGGCTTCCAGCCGCTCGTTCGCGCCTTGGCCTCGGCGGCGGCGTCCAGCGGCAGTCCGGCGGACATCGCGTCGACGAGGGTCAGGACGGCGGCCGGCAGCGGCGAGCCGGCCTTGTCCGGAACGACCGCCCGCACGCGCCACGCGTCCTGCTCCCGGCAGGCGACGCCGGCCACGGGCGCGCGGCCGGCGGCCTGGAAGGCGCGGCAATAGACGCCCGAGGCGGTCTTGAACGTCAGGGCGACGCGCACCGGCCCCTCGGCGACGCCCGAGGCGCCGGTGTTCAGGATCTTGGCCAGCGGTCCGGCGGCGATCGGGGGCGGATCGTCGGCCCCGCTCAGGGTGACCGGCGGCGGCGCGGCCAGCCGTCCCATCGCCAGGCCGACCAGCAGGCAGGCGGCCAAGCCGATCCAGGTGGGGAAACCCCGACCCGACTCGTCGCGGGGCTTGGGCGCCCTGGCGTCGCGCGGCCGGATCGTTTCCTTCGTCCTGGCCTTGTCCTTTTTGACCTTGTCCTTCTTGGCCTGGGCGCCCGGGAAGGCGATCACCTCTGCCTCCTTGGCCTCGGGAGGCGATGGGGCCGTTCCCGCGCCGCGGACCTCGGGCGGGCGCGCGCCTCCCCCATGGGCGCCCGACAGCAGCCGGCGCAGCGAGCGCTGGGTCTCGACCCTCAGCGCCAGCTGCGGATCGGTCGCCATGGCCGCTTCGATCCGGGCCATGGCCTCGGGCGGCAGCTCGGCATCGACAAAGGCGAAGAGCTCTTCGTCGGGAACGGTCATGGCTGGCCTCCTTGGTCTCTCCCCGCACTTTAGCCGCGTGGCGGGCGGGTCGCCAGTTCGTCGGTCCCTGAAAATCCCTAGGGTTGAAAACGGAGGCGGGTAACCTTTCCGGCAGCGAAAATAATCTTCGCCGCGCGGAAGGAAATGGCCGCAACCGCGTTCTGACCGTTCGAGAGGCGACCGTCGGAGTCGTCGATCGATAGGAGAACAAGATGCGCAAGATTTCCTTCCTGACGGGCGCCGCCACCGCGGTCGTCCTGCTCTCCGCCCCCATGGCGCAGGCCCAGATCCTCGGCGGATCCGGCGGCGCGTCGGGCGGTCTCACCGGAGGATTGGGCGGCACGGTCGGCGGGCTGACGGGCCAGGCGGGCGGTTCGCTGAGCGGCGCGGGCCAGGTCAATCCCGACACCAGCGGCCTGACCTCCCATCTGCAGAGCACCACCGAACGCACGCGCCAGCGCGCCGGCGACGCGGTGCAGACCACGCGCGACACCGCCGGCCGGACGGCCCGGAAGGGCCGCTCGGCCGCCGACGCGGTCGTGGGCTCGGCCACCGACACGGCCGGCTCGGCGACCGCCAACGCCTCGGGCGCGGCCAATGCGGCCGGCGACCTGTCGACCAACGGCGTGTCCGGTTCGCTGAACGGCGGGGCCGCGACCGGCGCCGGGAGCAACCTGGGCGGGGCCAACGGCGCCGGCTCGGTCGGCCTCTCCGGCTCGGCCTCGCGCGACGGGGCCTCGGCCTCGGTCGGCGGCAGCGCTTCGACCGACGCGAAGGTCAACAAGTAGGCCAATCATTTCGTCGATCTTCACGGGCGGCCCAGAAAGGGGCCGCCTTTTTTCTGGCCTGCTGACCTGTCTTGACCGGTCGCCGATTCGTGCTCATTGTTCCTTAAATGTTCCCGTTTGGGAGGTTTCAATGGCCAAGAATACCGGTGATGGATTTCGACGTGGCGCTGTGACTGGGCGCACCCAGTTTCAGCATGAGAATGGCGACTGGCAGAAGCGGGACGAGAGGACAGGCCACTTCATGGAACGCAAGTCCTCGGAGGGACCATTCAAGGGCGTTGCTCGCGAGCCTGACGGCCGCGACACAGAGAACAGCTAACGAAAACGCCCGCCCCGGTCTTCCGGAGCGGGCGTTCGACGTTCGAACCTACCAAACCCTTTACGAGTCCAGGAAGCTCCGCAGCTTCCGCGACCGCGACGGGTGCTTCAGCTTGCGCAGGGCCTTGGCCTCGATCTGGCGGATGCGTTCGCGGGTGACCGAGAACTGCTGGCCGACTTCTTCCAGGGTGTGGTCGGTGTTCATGCCGATGCCGAAGCGCATGCGCAGCACGCGCTCTTCGCGCGGGGTCAGCGAGGCCAGCACGCGGGTGGTGGTTTCCCGCAGGTTGGACTGGATGGCCGCGTCGATCGGCAGGATGGCGTTCTTGTCCTCGATGAAGTCGCCCAGGTGCGAGTCCTCTTCGTCCCCGATCGGGGTCTCGAGGCTGATCGGCTCCTTGGCGATCTTCAGGACCTTGCGCACCTTCTCCAGCGGCATGGCCAGCTTTTCGGCCAGCTCTTCCGGGGTCGGCTCGCGGCCGATTTCATGCAGCATCTGGCGGCTGGTGCGGACGATCTTGTTGATCGTCTCGATCATGTGCACCGGGATGCGGATGGTCCGGGCCTGGTCGGCGATCGAGCGGGTGATCGCCTGACGGATCCACCAGGTGGCGTAGGTCGAGAACTTGTAGCCGCGGCGGTACTCGAACTTATCGACGGCCTTCATCAGGCCGATGTTGCCTTCCTGGATCAGGTCCAGGAACTGCAGGCCGCGGTTGGTGTACTTCTTGGCGATCGAGATCACGAGACGGAGGTTGGCTTCCACCATCTCCTTCTTGGCCTGACGGGCCTCGCGCTCGCCCTTCTGAACGGTCTGGACGATGCGGCGATAGTCGTCGATCGGCACGCCGGTCTCGGTGGCGAGAGCGGCGATCTCCTGGCGGATGTCGCTGACCGAGTTCAGGTCGTTCTCGACGAACTTGGTCCAGCGCACGCCCATGGCCTTCACCTGGTCGACCCAGTTCGGATTCAGCTCGGAACCAAAATATGCCTTCAGGAACTCGCCGCGGCTGATGCCGTAGCTGTCGGCCAGGCGCAGCAGGCGGCCTTCCAGGCCGATCAGGCGCTTGTTGATCGCATACAGCTGCTCGACCAGCGCCTCGATGCGGTTGTTGTTCAGCTTCAGCGTCTTCAGGTGCTGGATGATCGTCGCCGACAGGGCCTCGTAGGCCTTGCGGTCGTTGTCCGACAGGTCCTCGCCCTTCAGGCGGCTGCCGACCAGCTTGTCCTGCAGCTTGCGGAAGGTCTCGAACTCGCCGGCGATCGCGTCGAGGATGGCCATCACGCCTTCGCGCAGCTCGCCTTCCATGGCGCTGACCGTCGGGCCGGCGCCGTCGTCGAAGTCGTCGTCGTCCTCGCCTTCGCCCTCGGCCTTGGGTTCGCCGCCGGCTTCCTCGTCGACCGGCTCGGCCGGCTCGTCCTCGGCGGCCGGGGCGGCGGCCACGCCGTTGATCGCGGCGTAGGTGCCTTCCAGGTCGATCACTTCGCGCAGCAGGATGCGGCCCGTGCCCAGTTCCTCGCGCCACACCATGATGGCTTCGAAGGTCAGGGCCGACTCGCACAGCCCGCGGATCATGGTGTCGCGGCCGGCCTCGATGCGCTTGGCGATGGCGATTTCGCCCTCGCGCGACAGCAGTTCGACCGAGCCCATCTCGCGCAGGTACATGCGCACGGGATCGTCCGTGCGGTCGTAGGCCGCCGGCTTGTCGCTGGTGATGACCGCCTGGTTGTCCTCGCGGGCGACGACTTCGCCGCCTTCCGAGGTCTCGGCGTCCTCTTCGGCCTCGACCACGTTGACGCCCATCTCGCTCAGCATGGCGAGGGTGTCTTCGATGGCTTCGGAGGTCACTTCTTCCGACGGCAGGACCTTGTTCAGCTCGTCCATCGTGACGTAGCCGCGCGCCTTGGCCTGCTTGATGAACTTCTTTACGCCGGCGTCGGTCAGGTCGAGCAGGGGACCATCGCCGCCGGTGGCTTCGGGCGCTTCCGTCTCGGCCGAGGAATTGTTGCTCATTCAGGTCTCCGAAACGACGCGGCGCCGAAACGTGGCGCGCGTCGAGAAATGTGTCCGTGATGGGGCGCCCGCGCTTTGCGCCCCGTCGTCCGTGCAAGCTGTCCAGCCAACCGCTGAAAATATTCTCAAGAAACGCCTGAGACGCGCGAAAGAACCATGACCTAACGCTCCGCGAGCTGGGCTCTTTGCGGAGGGGCTGTCTTCACGCGCGGTCAGCGTCGGCCCTTGAGGGGTTTTCGGCAGCCACTGGGACTTGGGGGCGGCGAGGGTGACATCCTGTTTCAAGGAGGGCGCGCGCGACGGCGGCCCGGGCGATGTCAATCAGCTGCGTGGCAAATCCTTGAGTCGCCAGATGGCGTTGCATGACGCAGGAGTCAAGATGGGTAGTGATCAGTATCGTTCTATTTCAACGGGTGCGGAGGTTGGGCGGGCGCGCCCTACGAAGCCGCCTGCCAGAACTCCAGCCCGCTGATCTGCCGCTCCAGCGCGCCGATGCGGGTGCGCAGGTCGCGCGTCGCGGCCAGCGTTCCGGCGGTGACGGCCTCGCGGCGCAGGGCCTCCAGGGCCCGTTCGCTGTCGCCGATCTCGACCAGGGCCTCGTAGCAGGCCGACCACAGGGCCTTGGCCCGGTGCGGCTCCATCTTCGGGTCCAGGAACGGGGCGTCGATCGCCGAGGCTACGCGCTCGACCTCGGCGACGTGATCGCCCAGGCCCTTGCGCTCCAGGATGGCGCGGAACGGGGCGTCGTCGCCGATGTCGTCGGCCAGGGCCTCGAACAGCTCGTGGGCCAGGGTCGACAGGCGCGGATCGCCGAAGCCGACCCGCTCGATCGCCTCGTCATAGGGCCGCGCCCAGGCCGGATGGCGCAGGGCGGCGATCGCCACCGCCGCGTGGAAGGGCTTGAGCCGGGTGGTGATCTCGGCCCGGGCCACGCCCCGGATGCCCGGATCGGGCGGACCCCGGTCGCGGCCGCCCCGCCACTGGCCGCGCGGGACGAACGGCCGGCCGCCGCCGTCGCCCCAGGACCCGCCGCCGCCTTGCCCGCCGCCCGCGTTGGGCTTGGGGAACAGCGCGTCCAGCTTGGCGTAGAGGTCGTCGCGATAGGCCGCCGACAGGTCCTTGTCGGCGATGGTCCCGGCGGCGGCGCGCAGGCGCTGCTTGAAGCCCGCCTTGCGCTCGGGCGTGTCCAGCGGCTCCAGGTCGCGCTCGCGGTTGAACAGCGCCTCGACGAAGGGCGTGGTCTGGGTCAGCTGGCTCTTCAGCGCCGCCGGCCCCTGCTCGCGCAGGACATCGTCGGGGTCCTTGCCGCCGACCACGATCGAGAACTTGAACGAGCGGCCGGGCTTGAGCAGCGGCAGGGCGCGGTCGATGGCCCGGCTGGCGGCGCGCTGGCCGGCCTTGTCGCCGTCGAAGCTGAGGGTGGGTTCGGGATGCAGGCGCCACAGCACCTCCATCTGCTCCTCGGTCATGGCCGTGCCCATCGGCGCCACGGCCGGCAGGCCCGCCCGCTGGCAGGCGATGACGTCCATATAGCCCTCGACCACCAGCATCGGGGTCTGTTCGGTGGGGGCGGCGGCCTGGGCGGCGTGCAGGAGCTTCCGAGCCTCGTACAGGCCGTACAGCAGCCGGCCCTTGTGGAAGAGCGTGGTCTCCGGCCCGTTCAGGTACTTGGCCCGGGCGGCGGGATCCATGGCCCGGCCGCCGAACGAGACGACCTTGCCCCGGGTGTCGGTGATCGGGAAGATGATCCGGTCGCGGAACCGGTCATAGGGCTGGCCGCCGTCCTCGGGCGCGATGAGCAGGCCGGCGTCGACCAGCTCGGCCGGCTTGGCGCCCTTGGCGATCAGATAGTCCTTCAGCGCCGTGCGGCCGTTGGGCGAGAAGCCGATGCGGAAGCGGCTCCACTGGTCCTCCGGCAGGGCCCGGCGCTTGAGATAGTCGCGGGCGGCCTGGCCGACGGGGCGGCGCAGCTCGCCCTCGAACCAGGCGGCGGCCAGTTCCATCCAGTCCGACAGGCCGGCGCGCTTCTTGTCCTCCTGGGCGGCGCGGGCGTCGGGCTCGGGCAGAGCCATGCCCGCCTCGGCCGCCAGCCGCTCGACCGCCTCGGTGAAGGTCAGCCGCTCGGTCTCCTGCAGATAGGAGATGATGTCGCCGTGCTTGCCGCTGGAGAAGCAGTGGTAGAAGCCCTTGTCGTCGTTGACGAAGAACGACGGGCTCTTCTCCTTGGTGAACGGCGACAGCCCCGCATACTCGCGCCCCTGCCGCCGCAGCTTCACCGTCTTCCCGATCACGTCGGAAGGGCGAAGGCGTTGCTTCAGTTCGTCGAGGAAGTGGTCGTCGAAACGCATGGCGGCTTGGCGTCAGCATAGGCGGAATGTGCGATTTTCGCACGTCGCATGAACGGTTCGTCCAGAACTGGTTTGGGGCTGTGGATAACCCTCCAACTCCGCTCATCCCGGCGAACGCCGGGACCCAGATCCCATAGCGGTGCGTCGGGTTGGACAGGCTCAGAGCGCTTGGCGTCAGCCTCAAAGCCATTCCATCTGGGTCCCGGCATTCGCCGGGATGAGCGGTTTTTGGAGAGCCTCAGGCCGGCGCCAGGAACCGCATCCGGACCTTCGGCCACAGCATGTTCACCGCCAGCCCGGCCAGCACCAGCACGGCGGCCAGCAGCTTCCAGCCCGGAAGGCTCTCGTGCAGCAGGATCGCCGAGGCGCCCATGCCGAACACCGGGACCAGCAGGGCCATGGGCGTGACCGTCGCCGCCGGGTGGCGGGCCAGCAGCCAGCCCCAGGCCGCGTAGCCGAACATGGTGTTGCCCACCGCCTGCCAGGCCACCGCGCCCCAGGTCAGGGCGTCGGCGTGGGCGACGCCCGCCACGATGGCCGGCCAGCCTTCCAGCCACAGCGACATCGCAAACAGCGGCGGGATCGAGAACAGGCTGGCCCAGACCACATAGGCCAGCATGTTCACCGTGCCGGCCTGGCGGGCGACGATGTTGCCGCCGGCCCAGCTGGCGGCCGCGCCCAGCACCAGGATCACGCCCAGCGGGGTGGCCGCCCCGCCGCCGTGGGCGGCGATCAGCACGATGCCCGAGGCGGCCAGCAGCAGGGCCGCGATCTGGAAGCCCTTCACCCGTTCGCCGCTGATCTTCATGGCCATGCCGATGGTGAAGAACACCTGGGTCTGGACCACCAGCGAGGCCAGGCCCGGCGAGATGTGGCCCTTCATGGCCACGAACAGCAGGCCGAACTGCCCGGCCCCGATCAGCACGCCGTAGGCCGCCAGGTTGGTCCACGGGACGTTGGGCCGCTTGACGAAGAACGCCATGGGCAACAGCACCAGGGTGAAGCGCAGGGCGGCGAACAAGAGCGGCGGCAGGTGATCCAGCGCCACGCGGATGACCACGAAGTTGGTTCCCCAGACCGCCACCACGGCCAGCGCCAGCAGGAAATGGCGAAGGGGCAGGGGCGTGTCGGTCATGGGCGCGGTCCGATCGCGAGCTGGACAGATGGGTCGGACTTGGGGCTTCGCGCCCGGCGTCGCAACGAAAACATTGTCTCCCGTGACAATGAAGCGGCGGTTCGCCGGATCGATTCAAACAAACGTTTGACGTTTTGTCGCGAGGCGCGCCTACCATGGTCGCCAGCAGAGGAGCGACGACGATGGAAGCCTGGGATTTCGTGGTGTCGAAGGGCGATCTGCGGCGGGCCGAGGTCGTGGAGGCCCCGCCGTCCGAACTGGGTGAGGGCCAGGCGCGGCTGGCGATCGAACGCTTCGCCCTGACCTCCAACAACATCACCTACGCCCTGTTCGGCGAGGCCATGCGCTACTGGGACTTCTTCCCCGCGGCCGAGGGCTGGGGCCGGATCCCGGTCTGGGGCTTCGCGCGGGTCGAGGCGTCCAGCCATCCGGAGTTCGCGGTCGGCCAGCGGTTCTACGGCTACTGGCCGATGTCGACCCATCTGACCGTGACGCCGCGCAAGACCCGGACCGGCTTCGCCGACATCGCGCCGCATCGCCACGGCCTGCCGCCGGTCTACAACCAGTACCTGGCGGTCGGGGCGGCCGATCCGTCCGAGGACCACCGGGCCCTGCTGCGGCCGCTGTTCATCACCGGCTTCCTGATCGAGGACTTCCTGGACGAGAACGCGCTGTTCGGGGCGCGGTCGGTGGTGCTGACCAGCGCCTCGTCCAAGACCGCGATCAGCCTGGCCTTCCAGCTCAAGCAACGCGGCAAGGCCAAGGTCGTCGGCCTGACCTCGGCCCGCAACCGGGCCTTCGTCGAGGGGCTGGGCTTCTACGACCAGGTGGTGGTCTACGAGGACCTGGCGACCGCACCGATCGAGGAACCGGTCGTGCTGGTCGACTTCGCCGGCGACGCGGCTCTTCTGAGGGCGGCGCACGAGCGGTTCGGCGAGGCCCTGGCCTATTCCTGCCTGGTGGGCGGCACGCACTGGGAGGGCGAGCGCGGGGCGGGCGTCATGCCCGGCCCCAAGCCGGCGTTCTTCTTCGCGCCGGACCGCATCCGTAAGCGCGCGACCGACTGGGGAGCGGGCGGGCTGGACGAGCGCCACGACGCCGCCTGGGCCCCGTTTGTTGCCGACGCGCCGCGCTGGCTGCGGATCGTCGAGGGCGCCGGGCCGGAGGCGGTCGCCGAGGCCTACGCGGCCGCGGTGGACGGTACGTCGAGCGCCGACGAGGGACGGGTGCTAAGCCCTCTTCCGTAGGGGGGTGAAGGTGGGGACACACACTCGCGGCGAGGCCTTGCTGATCCGGCTAGGTCCCTGGAGCGAGTGTGTGTCCCCCTCGTCGTCTATTTCGCCAAATCCGCCGGCGTGGTCGGCTGCGAGATCACCGCCTCCATCCGCGTCCAGCGGGCGTCCTGCGACGGGCCGGCGCGCTCGACGTGGGCGCGGACCATGTCCTGGCCGAGGTTGTAGTTGATCACGTAGCTCCGGTAGGCCTCGATGAAGCTCAGCGACTTCTCGGCCTTGGCGCGCGAGCTGAGGGCGTACTTGGCCAGGGCGGCGACGGCGGCCTCCTTGTCGAGCTTCCCGGACAGGTAGAGGTCGGCGATGGTGTTCTGGACGCTGGCCAAGTCGGCCATGGCGCCGGTCACCGCGTCGTAGGTCTGGGCCGTGGCCGGGTCCAGGCCGGCCAGCGGGTAGAGCGTCTTGCGCTCGAAATTCAGCTTCTCCTCGCCCGGGAAGGCCAGCTTGATCCCGTAATTGGCGCTGCCCTCGGCGATCAGCGACTGCGGCGAGAACAGCGGGTAGACGCTGAACTCCACCCAGCCCTTGCCCTTGGTCAGCTTCTCTTCCAGCAGGGCGTTCAGCACGTGGTGGCCGGGATAGCCCTCGTGGCAGCCCAGGTCGACGGCGCGGCTGATCGGGGTGGGCAGGTCGGTGTTGACCTCGATCAGGCTGTGGGCGTCGCCCTTGTACCAGTTGTAGCCGCTCCACGGCTTCTTGGTGACGAACGAGAGGTCGAAGCGCTCGCCCTTGGGCAGGGCGATGTGGGCCTCCGTGCGCGCCTTGCACTCGGCGATGGCGGCCTTCATCACCGGCTCCAGCCGGTCGGTCGGGATGGTGTAGCGGGCCTGGAAGGCGCTGACGCGCGTGGCCAGGTCGCCTTCGCCGGGCACCAGTTTGTCGATCTTGGCCAGGATCGGGTCGTAGGCGCTGAGCGGCTTGAGCGGCGGGCGCACGCCGAACAGGCCCTCGGCCTCGTCCTGGAAGCTGAACTTCTGGCCGGCCAGCATGGCCAGGCGGGTCTGGGCGGCCTTGACCTGGCCGGCGAGGAAGGCCTTGCGGCGGACTTCGTCGGGGCTCAGCGCCTTGCCGTCGACGGCCTTCAGGGCGGCGGCGAGGCGGTCGGCCTCGGCGCGCAGGGCCGGGACCTCGCGCGGCTTGGCCTTGGCGGCGGCCGCCCACTCGGCGGGGCCGTAATAGGCGTCGACATAGCCCGGCTCGCGCTCGCCGGCCTCCAGGGTCAGGCGCACGAAGTCCTGGGCGATGACGTCCAGCTTGGCGCCCTCGTTTGGCGCGGCCAGGGCGGGGGCGGCCAGCAGGGCCAGGGCGGCGGTCGCGGCGGCGAGGCGGAGGATCATCGAAGGCGTTCCGGAACGAAGAAGGCGGGCAAGCTGCCTCGCCCCTTCGCTCGGCGCAAGCGGGCTAGCTCTGGGCCAGGGGCAGCTTCGACAGGTCGCCGCCCATCCAGCCCTTGCGGGCCTGGGCCAGATGCTGGTCGGCGGCCTGCGCCTGGCCCAGCTTGCGCTCGGCCTGGGAGAGGACGCTGAGGCCGACCGGGTCGCCGGTGCGGCGGACCAGGGCGGCGCGCGCCTCCGTCGCCGCGCCCTGGGCGTCGCCCGAGGCCAGCAGGGCGGCCGCCAGGCTGCGGCGCACCGGATACCAGATCGGCGGATCGGTCATGTCGGCGAAGCGCTTCTCCTCCAGCTCGGCCGCCTTGCGCAGGAAGCCGGCGGCGACCTTGGGCTGGCCGTCCAGCATGGCCGCACGGCCTTCCAGCACCAGGTGCGCCAGCCGGGTGACCTCGGCCATCTGGCCGGCGTAGCGGCCGAAGGCCTTCAGCTGGCCCTTGTCGATCTCGACCAGGGCGGCCTCGCGGCGCAGGCCGGCGATGTCCCCGTCGCGGCCCAGGGCCTCGGCGCGGGCGTGGCGCCACATCGCCCGCAGATAGGGCTGGCCCGGGTCGGCCAGGGCCAGCACCTCGTCCGTCGGGGCGTAGCGGCCCATCAGGTCGTAGGCCGCGCCGGCCACCATCTGGTTCCAGGCGTCGTCGGGCTTCAGCTTGGGACCGTTGGCGACGGCCGGACGGGCGAGGGCCAGGCCGCCGGCCGCGTCGCCGGACATCAGGGCGCCGGCGATGCCGAACTGCACGTTGTGCCCGTGATAGAACAGGTTGAAGGCCGCGCCGTCGCCCGTGAAGCCCTGGGCCTTGGCGTTGGCCTCGTCCAGCTTGGACGCCTGGGCGTTGGACCGCAGGGCGTCCTCGTACCGGCCCACCCAGTAGTAGGTGTGCGAGGGCATGTGGACCAGGTGGCTGGCCGACGGGGCCAGGCCTTCCAGCTTGTCGGCATAGGGCTCGGCCCGGGCCGTGAAGCCGCTCATCTCGGTCGCGTGGATATAGAAGTGGATGGCCGGGGCGTTGTCGGGATCGCGCTTCAGCGCGCCCTCCAGCAGTTCGACGGCGCGGGGCAGGTTGCCCTTGGCGTTGCGCAGCGAAGCCGGGACCATCAAGGCGTCGGCCGCCAGAACGGCCAACTCGTTGTCGCCCGGATGGGCGCGGGCCAGGGCGTCCATGGCCTTGGCGTAGGCGTCGTCGCCGGGACCCTTGCCGCCGCCGTTCCTGTAGCGGAGGGTCATGGCCGCGATCAGCTCGCGCTCGCGGGGCGGGCCGTTCGCGGCCAGGGTCGTGGCCCGGGCCATCAGGGCGGCCATCTTGGCTTGCGTCTCGGCGTCGACGGTGAAGTTGATCGTGGCCCCGCCGGCCCAGGCCTGGCCCCACAGGCACATGGCGCAGTCCGGATCGCGGCGCGAAGCCTCCTCGAAGGCGGCCAGGGCCGACTTGTGGGCGAAGGCGTGGCCCAGCTCCAGGCCGTTGTCGAAGAAGGCCTGCGCTTCGGGCGAAGCGGTGGCGATCTCCCAGTGGACCTTGCCGTAGCCGTTCATCAGCTCGGTCCGGCGCGGCGGCGAGGCCGCGGCGGCGACGTCGCCCGCGCCCGAGGCGCACAGGCCCATGGCCAGGATAGGCGGGGCGGCCATGTCGGCCTGGGTCAGGCCCGGGACGAGGACCGCCATCAGGCCGGCGGCCAGGATCTTCGCACGCATGGACGTCCCCCCCTTGGATCGCGCCAGCATCCGCTCGCGACCCTCGCGGGGTCAAGCGCGGGTCTAGCCCCGCGCCGCGACCGCCAGGCCCGGGAAGTCGCTGAACAGGCCGTCGACGCCGGCGGCGTACAGGGCCTTGAAGACCGCGGTCACGTCGCCCGGCTGGGCCAGGTAGTCGGCCGCCGTCGCGTCGCCCCGGCGCAGGGACGCCGGCAGGAAGTAGTTCTCGGCCCGCACGGTCCAGGGGTGGACGACCAGGCCGGCGGCGTGGGCGTCCTTGACCAGCGAGGTGGCCGGCAGCAGGGCGTTGGCGTCCTGCGGCACGATCTGGGTCTTCTCCGGGCCCAGGCCGTCGGCGTAGAGCGCGACCTCCTTCAGGCCCGAGGGGCTGACCAGCTGGGAATAGGTCACGTTCGGCAGGTCGGCCGGGCCGCCCTCGCCGGCGGTCAGCAGCACCAGGCGCGCCTTGGTCTTGGCGCGGATGGTCTTCAGCGGCGTGACCTCGAAGCACTGGACGAAGACCGGAGCCGTCGCAGAGTCCAGGTCGTTCTTCTTGAGAAGGGCCACGAGGCGATCCTCGACCGGCAGGCCGATGCCGGCGAAGTAGCTGGGGTGCTTCATCTCCGGGTAAACCCCGATCGTCCGGCCCGTGCGCTGGCTGCCCGCCTTGGCGATGGCCACGACCTCGTCGAAGGTCAGCAGCTGAGCCTGGCCGTCGTATTTCGGATTGGCGGGCCGCAGCTGCGGCAGCCGCTCGCGGGCCCGCAGGGTCTTGATCTCGGCCAGGGTGAAGTCCTCGGTGAACCAGCCGGTGACCGACTGGCCGTCGATGGTCTTGGTCGCCTTGCGGTCGGCGAACTCGGCGCGCGAGCCGACGTCGGTGGTGCCGCCGATCTCGTTCTCGTGCCGGGCGATCAGGTGGCCGTCCTTGGTCGGCACCAGGTCCGGCTCGATGAAGTCGCAGCCCTGGTCGATGGCCAGGTCGTACGAGAGCGCGGTGTGCTCCGGCCGCAGGCCCGAGGCGCCCCGGTGGGCGATGACGATCGGCGTCTTCGGGGCGCGAGCGAAGCTCAGGCCCGGAGCCAGGGTTCCCGCCAGGGCGGCGGTGGTGAGGGCGCGTCGGGTCAGCAGGGTCATGTCGGCCATCTAGCGCGCCGATGTGACGGTTTGACCAGCCCGCCGCGTCCTTCCGCCCGGGATTTCGCCGGCGCCTAGTCCTTGCCCGAACGGTTCAGGATGGCGCGCAGCCCCTGGGCCTTCTGCGGCAGGTCGGCGGCCAGGCGCGAGGCCATTTCCCGCACGCCCACGGCGTAGGCGTCGCCGCCCTCGGCGATCTCGTGGGCCCGGGCGGCCAGGTCGTCCAGGTCGCGGCCCATGGCCTCGATCTGCTCGCGGGCCAGCAGGCGGGCCTCCTGCTGCAAACGCCGGACGCGCTGGGTCGTGGTCTCGGGACCGCGGCTCAGATTGTAGACTTCGACGGGCTCGACTTGGTCGGGGACCACGGTCAAAAGCGGGCCGTTCATGGACGTCTTCGCTCCTCGGGCGGCGTCCAAACGCGGCGCCGGCCCTCGAGAGTACAAGGTGCGTCGGAGCGCGGCCGTTCCCCGGGTTTCGCCTGATCCGTGCGATCGGACGGGTTAAGTGTCCTGCCTGCCACAGCTTCGCGCCCAGGGGGATTCCGGCGCCTGTTTCGGAGGCTATCGGGCGCCCGTCTTGCCCGGTTCCTGGCCCGGTTCCTGGCCCGGTTCCTGGCCCGCCGCCTTGCCCGCCACTTGGGCGCCCGGCTCGCACGGGCCCTGGTAGGTGCTGGTCGCCTGGGCGTGCAGGGTCTGGCGGCGTCCGAAGGCCGAGACGACCAGCTGCAGGTCGGTCTGCGCCGTCGTGACGAAGTCGCCGCGCGCCGTGCCGGTCAGCACGTAGTCGATGTGGTTCTTCTGGCAGGCCAGGTCGATGCGGAAGCCGTCGACGGTGCGGGTCATCCGGGGACTGCCGCAGGGCGAGACCTTGCGGGCCGCCTCGGCGCCGGGGTCGAAGCCCTCGGCCACGCACTGGGTCGATTCCTGGGGCCCGCCGGGGGACTGGGTCACGGTCTTCCAGAGGCCGGGCTTGAGCGTGGTCGGCCCGCCCGCGGCGGGGGCCGCGTCCTGGGCGGTCGCCGGGACCGGGCCGGAGCCCGCCGCGCCCGGCGCGCCGGCGCGGTCGTCGGTCCGCGAGCAGCCGGCGGCCCCGGAAACGACCAGGCCGAGCAGGATCGGAACCAGGAAACGCGGGTTCTGGACCAGGGAACGCATGGCAAATCCTAGCGCGGTCGGCGGCCGACGGCAAAGACCCCATGCCCTCGCCGCGCCGCCCGAGACCTCAACGCGCGATCAGCCCGGATAGACGGCCATGGCCGGCGACTGGACGCCGGGCGCCGGCGCCTGGGACGCGGCGGGGGCCGGAGCAGCGCCCGTCGGGGCCGGGGCCTGGCGCTGGAACTTCAGGCTGCGGCCCTGGAACTGGGCGCCGCTCTCCATGGCCAGCTGCTCGTGGGTGATGTCGCCGTCCACGACGGCCGTCCCATAAAGGCGCACCTGCTTGGCCGAGACCTGTCCGGTCACGCGGCCGTGGATCTCGATGACCTGGGCGTGGAGCGAGCCCTCGACCCGGGCGTTGGGGCCCAGGACCAGCTTGCCCACGCGGATGTCGCCCTGGACCACGCAGTCCAGGTGCACCTCGCCGTCGCCCATCACGTCGCCCTTGATGGCCACGCCCTGGGCCAGCATCGAGGCCGGCTTGGGACGGGGCGGCGGGACGGGGGCCTGGACCGGCGAGACCAGCTGGACCGGCTCGTTCTGGGCCAGCGGCGTGAAGGCCGGGGCGGGGGCGGTGTCTTTCTTCTTGGCGAACATGGCGGCGGCCTTGTCTCGAAATGGGTCGTTGTGGGTTGGGAGGAGCAAGAGCTGGGCCGTGGCGCGGCGAACACTTGCCCCCTCTGGGCCTTCGGCCCTCCGCCCCCGGAGGGGGAAGAGCGCGAGGCTCCGCCCCCTGCGGGGGCGGACAGGCGGCGAAGCCGCCAGGTGGGGGCAAGCGGCGACTCGCTCCATGGTCTCCGGCAAGCGGAGTCCCCCATGCCCGACCAATCCCTCGACCAGCTCATCGACCGCCTCCGCGCCGTGGAGGCCGAGATCGAGGCGGCGTTCGCCGCGCGGGACGCGGCCCGGGCGGCGGAGGCCGGGTTCACGATCGAGGACGGCAAGCCCTGCTTCAAGGCCGACGCCCTGCGGCGCCAGCGCGCCCACCGCAAGGGCCTGAACGTGGCCCGCACGCCCTGGCCCACCCTGCTGACCATGCCGCTGATCTACGGCATGGCCCTGCCGCTCGCCATCCTCGACCTCAGCGTCAGCCTCTACCAGCTGGGCTGCTTCACGGCCTGGGGGATCGCCCGGGTGAAGCGCTCGGACTACGTGGTCATCGACCGCCACCGGCTGGGCTACCTGAACCCGGTGCAGAAGCTCAACTGCGTGTTCTGCGGCTACGGCAACGGCGTCATCGCCTACGCCCGCGAGATCACCGCCCGCACCGAGCAGTACTGGTGCCCGATCAAGCACGCCCTGAAGGTCAAGGGCAGCCACGAGCGCTACCGGACCTACCAGGCCTATGGCGACGCCGAGGGCTATGTGGCGAGCTCGGGAGCGTATCGCGAGCGGCTGAAGCGGGGAGAATAGGGCTCATCGCCGCGCGGCCGCCGCGTCCCGCGCGGCCTGGAGGGCGGCCAGCCGCCGGTCGATCTCGCGATAGAGGACCTCGAACCGGGCCTGTTCCTCGGGCGTCCTGAGATGCAGGGGCAGGGGCTTGGCGAGGCGGGGGCGCCGCCCCTGCTTCGGGGGCTCGGGCGTCTTGGGGCGGGGTCGGGTCATGGAGGGCTCCTTCTCTTGAGGACTGTGCGGCGATCCCTTGCCCCCTACGGACCGCTGCGCGGTCGTCTTCCCCCGGAGGGGGAAGAGGGGGTGAGCACGCGTCCTCCGCCCCCTATGGGGGCGGACAGGCGGCGAAGCCGCCAGGTGGGGGCAAGTGGGTGTGATCCCACGCCAGTCTGGCTGTGAGCTGGAAAGGGACGCGGAGCGCCGGACGACGTCCGGAGTTCTGTGTGTTGTAACCGTTTCGACGAAGCCGATCGCTCCGCGCGCTCGTTATCCGCCAGCGTCCGGTAGGCAGCCCTGTTGAGGCTTAGCCGGACACCCGGCCCGTCGTTTCCGACGAGACCCGGCGCTGGGGGACGCGGATCATGAGACACGCACGCCGATCCCCAGCCACGCCGACGGCGGGCGGGGCCTGCAACGCCAGGCTCCCCGGACACGCTGGAGTAACCCCCTCCAGCCCAGTCCCGCTCGATCGCCCCCCGCCGCCGCATCGGTCGCTGGCCATGCGCCCTTTCCCTGCGACGAGGTGGGTCAAGGATACGGGCGGTCTGGGAGGGTGAGGACAAATCGGGTCGAAAAAGTTCAGGGTGTTGAAATCGCTGAACTCTGTCCGCTATCCGCCGAGCGCAAACGCTCCTTCCCTCCCCCTTGTGGGGAGGGTGGCCCTGGCGGGGCCAGGGTCGGGTGGGGGCTGCTGACTCACCAGATCAAGACCCGTCAACCCCCCTGCACCGATCCCCCACCCGTCGGCTTCGCCGCCACCCTCCCCACAAGGGGGAGGGACGGGCGCCAAGATCGGCCCCTCCCTCGCGGGCTGGGGACGCGCACTCACGGCAAGGCCTTGCCGGTTGCTTCACGGCCGTGAGGTGAGTGCGTGTCCCCTACGTCGCCCAGGGCGCCGGTGGGCCTGGATCCCGACCTCAGCGGACGACTTGGGGGACACGCACTCACCTTGGGCCCCGAGCGAAGCGCACCGGCGCCGTGCCGTGAGTGCGCGTCCCCGGCGCGCATCCAGCTCACGCCGCCGAGCCCCGCAACGCCGCCGCCGTCGTCTGGACCAATGCCGCCAGCCGATGGCGCAGCGGCCCGGGCGGCAGGTCCAGCCAGGCCTCGGCAAGGGCCAGGCCGCCGGGCGCGACCAGCATCCGCGCCGTCAGCGAGGCCTCGGGTTCGAGCCCCTCCTTCGCCGGCAGGCCGGCGACCGTCTCCGGCAGGCCGTCGAAGAAGAAGGCGATCGGCACCTCCAGCGCCCCGGAGATGGCGTGCAGGGCCGAGGCGCTGATCCGGTTGGCGCCGGTCTCGTACTTCTGGACCTGCTGGAACGTCAGCCCGATCCGCTCGGCCAGCGCCTGCTGGCTCAACCCCCGCAGCTTCCGCCGCCATCGCACGGCCGGCCCGACATGGACGTCGACGGGATGGGGGCCGGCGGTGGGTTTCATGATGCGCTTGCCTCAGGGTTGAGAAAATACACACTGACAGTATGTAGAACGCAACGCCGACCAAGGCAACGGTCCGGCGTGGCCGACAAAGACGATCTCCTCGCCCTGGGGCGCGAAATCCGCCGTCATCGCAAGGCGCTGGGCCTCAGCCAGGAGGCCCTGGCCGAGCGCGCGGGCCTGCACCGCAACTATGTCGGCTTCCTGGAGCGCGGCGAACGCAACCCCAGCGCCACGACGATCTTCGGCCTGGCCCGGACGCTGGGCGTGAAGGCGACGGAGCTGGTGGCGGGGGTGGAGTAGGGGCGTGGGCATCCCTTCCTCCTCGCACCGCGCTACTCAAGGATAAGGTGTGGGAAGTTACCCGAAATATCAAAGGTTCTGTAGCGAACTATCTCGCCTTAAGTCCAGCATAGAAATCCAATATTTCAATAGCCGACTTATTAATTGACTCAAATAGGGATATTACGTTCCCGATCTCGTTAATCAGAACCCTTTTTGCTATATTGATCTCCTTAGTCATTCTTGGCATTTGATGTATTGTTTGTTGAAATTCGCGAAATATCTCCGCATTATTTGCGGAGGTCGGTATCATTCCCGCTACGGCCTCAACCGTTCCTTTATTGGAGTCGTCTTCAGTATCTTCTTTGGAATCCATTAATCTAATTTCGATTAATCTCTTCGTATATTTCATTCCTGAGTCGAAATTGTCTTTAATAGATGGGACTGTATCTCTAATAATCTTTGAGCAATTTATCATTTCGTCGGATATATTGTTGAGAATCTTTTTTCCCATAGAAACATCTTTTAATTCCGTAGCTATGGTTAATTCCTTTATGTATTCACCAGTCTTGTTACTTAAAAGTTCTATAGAACCTGTAAGAATCTCGGAATTATGTGTTGCTATAGACATCTTTTCCGCTATAATGGCGTCTAAATCCATTATACCTAGATCATCATCCTGCGGATCGTAGATGGATTCATCTGATGTGGGTTCAGATGGCGCGGGTTCGCTTCCAACTGGTTCGACGAGTTCTTTTGAACTTTCTATATCGTCGATATGGCGCTTTATAAGACTTCCAAATGATCTGAGAATAGAGTGTCTTAGATCAATTTCATCATCAAATTCTTTAAATAATATCCCCCTATGACCGAGGGATGCCTTAAATTCTTGTATTAGCAATAGAGATTTAAGATTTGGATCGTTTGCATTTACGCTGACATTTTTGAAGAAGGTCAGAACTGAGTCTTGTCTAAAAAAGCTATCCTTAGAATTATCTATGGCGTTCTCAATTTCTTCCACCGTTCCAGAGATATGATCTTTTGTCGGAGATCCAATCTTGGCACCAAGAATGGCAATTAAGGCGTCGTACCCGTCGGCTTGATCATTAATTCTCGCTTGGGCTTCTTTCGCTAGGCCGGGAGTTGCGTCCTCCGCCCAATAGAATGTTTCAAACGACAGGCCAATCGGCTTTGTCAGCAACGAAATATCCGAAATAATATCCCTTGCTGCTTCAATCTCGTTGGCGACATCGGAAGGGCCGCCAACAAATATCTTATATGTAGTAAATTTACGCATAAGCTCCCCCATTCTTGTTTGTTATTTACGATATAGCGCGAAGAATTTATCCTAACGTTTTTGCGGATGTGTTCATTCTCGTCGTGGGATCAGATTATTCTCCAGCGTAGTCTATTTTCGGGACGTTCTCTACAGCCGTCCCTTCCGAAACGCCTCCGCCTGCTCCGCCCTCAGCTCCGCGCGCACCCGCTTCGGCATCGCCTTGTCCACCGCCTCGCCCGGCGCCGTAAGCGCCTCGTTGGCGAACTCCAGGTCCATCAGCTTCATCCGCTTGATCTCGTCGCGCAGCCGCGCGGCGGTCTCGAACTCCAGGTTCGCGGCGGCCTCGCGCATCTTGGCTTCCAGGTCCTTGAGGGCGGCCTTGAAGTTGTCGCCGCTGAACGGCTTGGCGTCCTTGCCCTCGCCGATGCCGCCGATCGGCACCAGGATGCGGTCGCCGCGCTCGTAGGGGCTGTCGAGGATGTCCTTGATGTCGCGCTTGACGCTCTCGGGCGTGATGCCGTGCTCGAGGTTGTAGGCGTGCTGCTTCTCGCGGCGGCGGGCGGTCTCCTCCATGGCCCGCTCCATGCTGCCCGTGACGCGGTCGGCATAGAGGATGACCTTGCCGTCGACGTTCCGCGCGGCGCGGCCGATGGTCTGGATCAGGGAGGTCTCCGAGCGCAGGAAGCCTTCCTTGTCGGCGTCGAGGATGGCGACCAGGCCGCATTCGGGGATGTCCAGGCCCTCGCGCAGCAGGTTGATGCCGACCAGGACGTCGAACATGCCCAGGCGCAGGTCGCGGATGATCTCGATCCGCTCCATGGTGTCGACGTCGCTGTGCATGTAGCGCACGGCGATGCCCTGCTCGTTGAGGTATTCGGTCAGGTCCTCGGCCATCTTCTTGGTCAGGACGGTGACCAGGGTGCGGTAGCCCTTGGCCTTGGTCTGGCGGATCTCGTCGACCACGTCGTCGACCTGGCTGGCGCCGTCCTTGGAGACCGGGCGGACCTCGACCGGCGGGTCGATCAGGCCGGTGGGGCGGATCACCTGCTCGGCGAAGACGCCGCCGGCCCGCTCCAGCTCCCACTTGGCCGGGGTGGCGCTGACGTGCACCGACTGCGGGCGCATGGCGTCCCACTCCTCGAACTTGAGGGGGCGGTTGTCGAGGGCGCTGGGCAGGCGGAAGCCGTATTCGGCCAGGGTCCATTTGCGGTTGCGGTCGCCCTTGTACATGGCGCCGATCTGCGGGACCGTCTGGTGGCTCTCGTCGGTGAACAGCAGGGCGTTGTCGGGGATGTATTCGAAGAAGGTGGGCGGCGGCTCGCCCGGCCGGCGGCCCGACAGGTAGCGGCTGTAGTTCTCGATGCCGGCGCACGAGCCGGTGGTCTCGATCATCTCGAGGTCGAAATTGGTCCGCTGCTCCAGGCGCTGGGCCTCCAGCAGCTTGCCGTTGGCCTCCAGCCAGGCCAGGCGCTCCTTGAGCTCGGCGCGGATGCTGATGATCGCCTGGCGCAGGGTGGGGCGCGGGGTGACGTGGTGGCTGTTGGCGTAGACCTTGATCATCTCCAGGTCGCCGGTCTTCTTGCCGGTCAGCGGGTCGAACTCGCTGATCGCCTCGACCTCGTCGCCGAACAGGCTGACGCGCCAGGCGCGGTCCTCGTAGTGGGCGGGGAAGATCTCGATGGTGTCGCCGCGGCGGCGGAACGTGCCGCGCTCGAAGGCGGCGTCGTTGCGCTTGTACTGCTGGGCGACCAGGTCGGCCATCATCTGCTTTTCGTTGATGGTCTGGCCGACCTCCAGGGTGAAGGTCATGGCGGTGTAGGTCTCGACCGAGCCGATGCCGTAGATGCAGCTGACCGAGGCGACCACGATCACGTCGTCGCGCTCCAGGATCGCCCGCGTGGCCGAGTGGCGCATGCGGTCGATCTGCTCGTTGATCGAGCTGTCCTTCTCTATGTAGGTGTCGGTCCGGGGGACGTAGGCTTCCGGCTGGTAGTAGTCGTAGTAGCTGACGAAGTACTCGACCGCGTTGTCGGGGAAGAAGCCCTTCATCTCGCTGTAGAGCTGGGCGGCCAGGGTCTTGTTGGGGGCCAGGATCAGGGCCGGGCGCTGGGTGGCCTCGATGACCTTGGCCATGGTGAAGGTCTTGCCCGAGCCGGTGACGCCCAGCAGCACCTGGTCGTTCTCGCGGCCTTCCAGGCCCGCGACGAGCTCGGCGATCGCCGTCGGCTGGTCGCCGGCGGGCTGGTAGTCGGAGACCAGCTTGAACCTCTTGCCGCCTTCCGACTTCTCCGGGCGCGCGGGGCGGTGCGGCTGCCACAGGGCGGGCGTGGTGGCGGCGTCGACCTCAGCGTCCAGGGCGACGTCATGGATGAACTTGGCGGAGACGTCGGAAACGCCGCCGGCATCGGTCTCTGGGGATCGGGCCATGTCTGGAAGGTAGGACCGCCGGGCCGGGAAGGCTAGGGGGGCTGCTGACACGGACTGTCAGCAGCTTGGCGGCAGGTGGCGGCAGTCCGGCTTTATGGTTAAGGTTGTCACGGTCGGTCGGACGACCTTGGGGGTAGGGATCATGATCAGCGTGAAGCTTGGCGCGGGCCTCGCGGCCTTGGGTCTGTTCGTCAGCGTCGCGGGCGCCGCCTCGGCCCAGACGCCGGACATGAAGCTGATCAACGGCCCGGTCTATGGCGAGCTGCGCGACGTGCTGGGCGCGACCCTGCCGGTGGCGACGCCCAGTGCGAAATGCCCCAAGCCCCTGACCCTGCCGGACGGCGCGTGCCTGGACCGCGTGGTGGCCGGGATGAAGGCGCGCGGCGCGACGGTCGACCGGGCCCTGACCGGCCGCGGCGTCGAGGGCGGGGCGGGGGCGGTGATCTCCGGCCAGCTGGGTCGCGACTTCCGCCTCTACGACGTGTCGCTGGGCGCCGGCGGACCGGTGGTGACGCCGGTCGACCTGCCCAGCTCGCAGGTCCGCGTGCCGCGCGACTGCTTCTCCATCGGCCGGGGCGTCGACTACCGGCTCGACGTGCGCGACGGCCAGCTGGTGGCGCGCGAGGTCCAGTCCGTCAGCTGCGGCGGGCCGCCGCCGCCGATCGGTTACGGCGGGCCGCGCCGGCCGCCGATCCTGGCGGGCGAGCCGGGCGAGCGCTGGCCGGCGACCGGCCTGGTGGCGGTGCGCGGCGCGCCCCGGCAGCTGGCCGCTCCGCGTCCGGACTGCCCGCCCGACGCGGCCCTGCGCGACGGCGTCTGCTTCGCCGCCGGCATCGGCGTCCTGGTCGCCCAGCCGGGCCTGAAGGAGCTGGACGTGATCGGCGCCAAGCGCCTGACCGCCCCGGGCCAGGTGCTGACCAGCAAGGAGACAGAGCAGTATGTGCTCAAGCGCAAGGGCAAGGCCGGCTTCAAGGCCGACAAGCGCTGGTTCGACAAGTCGCAGCTGTCCGCCCCGGCCGGCTGCGGCCTGACCACGCCGGTCGACTTCGAGGTCGAGCCCGGCGACCGGGTGCACGAGCGGGCCGTGGCCGGCTGCGGCGCGCCGGCCGCCCCGCCGCCGACCGCGACCTACGAGGCCTACGGCGCGACCCTGCCGGTGGTGTTCGGCAACCGCCAGGGCTGCGCCGAGCGCGGCGAGCAGCTGCTGGGCGACGCCTGCTTCTCCGAGGTGATCCGCTGGATGAAGGCGCGCGGCGTGCCCAAGGGCGAGGTGCTGATCCTGGACCGGCCCTACGGCCTGGGCACGCGGATCAATGGCTCGAGCGGCGTGCGCTACTCGTTCGCCGACGTCTGGGCCAATCCGGACGGGACCTACAAGGCCGACCGCAAGCACGACTACGCCCGCCGCATCGACCAGGGCGGCTGCGCCACGGTCAGCGACGCGGGCTCGGACGCCAGCGGCCTGGTCCTGGTCCGCGCCGACGGCGGGGTGATGGCCCGCGCCTATCAGTGGGTGGCCTGCCCGGTCCGGTAGGGGCGCGGCGCGGACTTGCGATGGCCGCAATCTTGAGCTGAGTTTCCCTTCGAGCAGGGGAGGCGACTCTATGGGCGTGACGCGCAGGAGCATGGCGGCCGGCCTGGCGATGACCGGGGCGACGGCGGGCGCGCTTCCGGGCCTGGCCCGGGGCCAGGCGGCGCCGCTTCAGCCCACAGGCCCCAGCCCCCAGACCAGCCTGTTCCTCAGCGGACGCTACCTGCCGACCTGGCGGGCCATCCAGGCCGCGCCGACGGACCCGTCGCTGCAGCAGGCGGCCTCGTTCCTCGGCGACGAGGGGATCGCCCTGAGGTCGGCCGCCATGGGACCGGCGGACGACCCGCCCCTGGCCGCCGAGGCGACCGCCCAGGACGCGGTGGCAGCCATCGTCGAGGCGGCGCGCGACCGCCGCGTGGTCATGTTGAACGAGGCCCACGTCGCCTCGCGCCATCGCTGGTTCCTGGCCCGCCTGCTGCGCGCCCTGCGGCCGCTGGGCTTCGAGATCCTGGCCGCCGAGGACTTCCTCAACAGCCGCAGCCCCGGCGCGCCGGACGTGCGGACCTTCAAGGCCGGGGCGGCCCTGAACCCGGCCTTCGGCTACTATCTGCATGACCCGGTCTATGGCGAGGCGGTGCGCGAGGCGGCCGAGCTGGGCTATCGGCTGGCGGCCTACGAGCAGCGCCAGGATCAACGCCGGGCGGGCGAGACCGGCGCGGCCGCCATCGTGCGCCGCGAGCCGGCCCAGGCCGAGAACTTCATCGCCGACGTGCTGACGCCGAACCCGGACGCGCGGGTCCTGGTCCATTGCGGCTACGCCCACCTGCGCAAGACGCCCGACCACCGGGGCCTGCTGTGGTTCGCCGCCCAGCTGCGCGAGAAGGCGGGCGTCGATCCGCTGTGCGTCTCCCAGGCCTATACGGGCTCGTTCGCGCCGCACGCCGCCGACCCGCCGATGACGACGGCGGTGCTGGAGCGCTTCAAGCCCGCGGACTCCATCGTCGTGCGCGGTCCGGACGGCTGGATCGGCGCGAAGCCGGCGGGGGCGGACCTGGCGGTGTTCCACCCGCCCGTGGCCGACGTCGCCGGACGGCCCGGCTGGCTGGCCGCCGATCCCACGCGCCGCCGGCTGGAGGCCGCCGTCCCCGGCCCCCGCGAGGCGGCGGTCATCGTCCAGGCCGTCCACGCGGTCGAGCCCGACCTGGCCATCCCGGCCGACCAGCAGGTGCTGGCGCCCGGCGCGACCTCGGCGGTGCTGTTCCTGCGGCCCGGCGACTACCGCCTGCGGCTGGAGACCGAGGCGGGTTTCGTCCCGCTGAAGTCGGTGACCGTCTGAAGCCACGCGTCACGGCAAAGGTCTGACCACTTCGTCCCACAAGCTTCACCGATGGGCGTTCTCCCGAACAAGGCGCAAATGTGGTCAGACAAATACGCGCCGGAAACGAAGCTGAAACGACCCGAGACTAAGGCCACGCTCCGCGATCCCGTGGCGTCGCGGCCGTCCCTCGGCCCGCGCGGATCGCTCGGCCGAGCGCGTCCTGGCGGCGACTTTCGGCGGGAATTCTCGCGAAAGTGTCGATAAGATATTGACGTAACGGCGGAATATTAAACCCTACGGGATGTCGTCTCGGTTCGCGTACGGCCCGCGATGGGCGCGGATTGCCGCTGCGGAACCCCGTGGGAGACCGGTTTTCACCTCGGCGTCAGCATCGGCGCCACAGTCAAGATATTGGCCTGACAATTGCCGATTATCGAGATTGACAGGTCAGACCTTATGTCAGATGTGTTAGCGGTATCATCGGTCACGGCGCGTCAGTACGCCGAACCGGAGCGGGGAAGCGAATGGACCAGGGACCCCTCCAGCATAGAACTCGCCAGCCACGCCCGAGCCGCGCCCCGCGTCTCGTGGGCGCGCTGGCCGGCGCGCTGGCGGCCTCGCTGGTCGTGTCCCACGCCGCCCTCGCCGACATGCCCCGCCTGGAGACGCAGGGCTCGGCCCAGCGCCTGGTGGTCGACGGCAAGCCCCTGCTGGTCCTGGGCGGCGAGCTGGGCAATTCCAGCGCCTCCAGCCAGGCCTACATGGCCAAGTACTGGCCCAAGCTGAAGGCCATGAACCTCAACACGGTGCTCGCGCCCGTGTCGTGGGAGCTGATCGAGCCGAAGGAGGGGGCGTACGACTTCTCCAGCGTCGACGGCCTGATCAAGGACGCCCGCGCCCAGGACATGCACCTGGTGATCCTGTGGTTCGGGGCGTGGAAGAACAGCATGTCCACCTACGTCCCGTCGTGGGTGAAGCGCGACCAGGACCGGTTCCCGCGCGCCAAGGCCGCCAACGGCGTCAGCCAGGAGATCCTGTCGGCCTTCTCGACCAATACGCGCGACGCCGACGCCAAGGCCTACGCCGCCCTGCTGGCCCACCTGAAGGCGGTGGACGCCAAGGGCGCGGTGCTGATGGTCCAGGTCGAGAACGAGATCGGCATGCTGCCCACCGCCCGCGAGTGGGGCCCCGAGGCCGACGCCGCCTGGGCCGGCCCGGTCCCGGCCGAACTGCTGCAACGCCTGTCCCAAGGCGGGGAAGCCATCGAGCCCGAGCTGCGCGCCCTGTGGAAGGCGCACGGCGCCAAGACGTCCGGGACCTGGGCCCAGGTGTTCGGCGACGCCGAGGCCGGCCAGGAGGTGTTCACCGCCTGGTCCTACGCCCGCTATACCGACGCCGTGACCCGCGCGGGCAAGGCGGCCTATCCGCTGCCGATGTACGTGAACGTGGCCCTGAACCGCACGGGCAAGGCGCCGGGCGAATATCCCAGCGGCGGGCCGCTGCCGCACCTGATCGACGTGTGGAAGACCGGCGCGCCCAGCCTCGACCTGATCTCGCCCGACATCTACTTCCCGAACTTCAACGACCTGGCCGGCCGCTACAAGCGCCGCGACAATGCGCTGTTCATCCCGGAAGCCAACAATGTCGGCGCGCCCGAGACGCCGGCCAACGCCTTCTACGCGATCGGCAAGCTGGACGCGTTCGGCTTCTCGCCCTTCCAGGTCGAGACCGCCGAGGGCAAGGACCAGGAGGCCGTCACCCAGGCCTACGACGTCCTGCGCCAGCTGACCCCGGCGATCCTGGCGGCCCAGGGCCAAGGCAGGATGTCGGGCTTCAAGCCGCGCGTGCTGGAGGACGGCACGGTGCTGGACCAGCCCATCAGCCAGGTCATCGGCGACTACCGCTTCAACGTCGCCTTCATCGACACCTGGACGCCGAAGGCCGACCAGAAGACCGCCGCCCACGGCGGGATCATCGTCCAGATCGGACCCGAGGAGTACCTGATGGCCGGACGCGGCCTGGTGGTCACCTTCGCGGGGGCCGGCGAGGGCCCGCCTATCGCCGGCATCGACAGCGCCGTCGAGGGCGTGTTCGACGCCCAGGGGCGCTGGGTCCCGGGCCGCACCCTGAACGGCGACCAGACCCACCAGGGACGGCACATCCGACTGCCGCCCGACCAGTTCCAGATCCAGCGGGTGAAGCTCTACCGCTATCGCTGATCCAACCCGAACAAGCCCAATCATTAGGAAGGCCCGCCGCTCCCCCCAGGCGGGCCAGGAGTGAAGCATGACCCGATTCAACCCCCGCGCGGCCCTGCTGGCCGCCACCGCCCTGGCGGGCCTGGCCGCGACCGCCGCCCACGCCCAAGACGCTTCGACGGCCGCTCCGGCCGCTCCCGCCGCGGCGACCGCCGCGCCCGCCGACGACGCCAGCACCGCCGTCGACGAAGTCATCGTCACCGGCATCCGCCGCAGCCTGCAGCAGGCCACCATGGCCAAGCGCGACAGCGTGGCCTTCGGCGACTCCATCTTCGCCGAGGACATCGGCAAGCTGCCGGCCACCAACCTGGCCGAGACCCTGAACCGCATCCCCGGCGTCAAGATCAACCGCGACATCAACGGCGAAGGCGTGCAGGTCTCGATCCGCGGCCTGGGCCCCAGCTTCTCGAAGGTCCTGCTGAACGGCACCCAGATCGCGGTGGCCTCGGACGGCGGCACCAACGGCGGCAGCGCCAACCGCGAAGTCGACCTCGACTTCTTCCCGTCGGAGCTGTTCACGCGCTTGGACGTGTCCAAGAGCCCGATGGCCGACCAGCTGGAAGGCGGCATCGCCGGCACGGTCAACCTGCACAACGCCCGTCCGTTCGACAAGGAAGGCGAGCACCTGACGGTGATCGCCCAGGGCCAGTACACCGACAGCAACAAGGACCTCAGCCCGCGCGGCGCCGTCGTCGCCAGCAAGACCTGGGACAAGTTCGGCGTGCTGTTCGGCGTCTCGGGCGTGAAGACCAAGACCCGCGTCGACGGCTTCGAGTCCGTGGGCTGGACCGACGGCAACTTCTCGTGCGGCACGGGCTGCACCGATCCGGGCGGCAACGGCTTCGTCTACGCCAGCGTCGCGCCCAACAATGTCGGCCACGGCCTGACGCCCGGCCAGACCCTGGACCTGACGGCCACCTCGGGCCTGACCCAGGACCAGCTGAGCCGCGCCCTGATCCCGCGCCTGGGCCGCAACAGCTACACCGAAGGCACCCGCTCGCGCGTCTCGGCCCTGCTGTCGCTGGAATACCGTCCGACCGACGAGCTGCAGTTCGCCATCGACGGCATGTACGCCGAATCCAAGCGCGACTATCAGCGCCTGAACATGAACTGGTACGTCCGCAACTCGGGGCCCGGCACGTCGTCGACCTCGACGGGCGGCATGGTGCCGATCGACCTGACGGTGGACGCCAACAACGTCGTCACCTCGGGCACCTTCGCCAATTCGAGCTTCTTCCTCGAGAACGACATCTTCAAGCAGACGACCAAGTTCTACAACGTCAACCCGACCATGCGCTGGCAGCCGAAGGACAACTTCGTCGTCGACGCCCAGGTCAATTACGGCCACTCGACCTTCTTCCGCGAGCAGCCGCAGTTCGACTTCCAGACCCCGGCCCAGTCGGGCCTGGACGTCTATTATTCGACGGGCTCCGACGGCCAGCCGATCATCACCACCAACAAGGACCTGGGCGACCCGAACCTGGGCTGGCAGTGGTACCGCGTGAACGTCCAGAACGTGAAGCGCGAGACCACCACCAAGGGCGCGCACGTCGACGCGCGCTGGGGCGACGACACCGTCAACCTGAAGTTCGGCGCGGCCTATGACGAGGCCAGCCGCTCGATCCGCGCCTACGACAACTCGACCGCCTTCCAGAACGCGACCTGCGGCACGGGCTGCGCCGGGACCTCGGGCGTGATCACCAACAGCCAGCTGTCGCAGTACCTGCAGCGCTGGGATGTCGGCGACTTCGGCCACCTGGCCAGCGGCGGTGTCGGCTACACCAGCATGATCATGCCGGACGTGGCGGCCCTGATGAAGGCCAGCAACTACGCCTACTACCGCGACAACGCCCCGCAATCGACGGGCGCGGTGACCGGCGGCGCGGTCGGCGACATCGAGGAAAAGACCTGGGGCGCCTATGCCGAGGCCAACGCCAAGGGCCAGGTGCTGGACCGCGACCTGACCGTCAACTTCGGTCTGCGCTACTTCCACACCGACCAGAGCGTCACCAGCCCGATCACGGTCAGCACCGGCATCGTCGACCAGACCCTGAGCTCGAAGTACGACGACATCCTGCCGTCGACCAACATCGTCTACGACGTCAGCGACAACATCAAACTGCGGGTCGCGGCCTCGCGCAGCATGACCCGGGCCGACGCCGGCAGCCTGCTGCCCGGCACCACCTTCTCGGACATCTCGGCCCAGGTCGCGACGGCCGGCAACCCGAACCTGAAGCCCTACACCTCCAACAACATCGACATCGGCGGCGAGTACTACACCGGCGGCATCGGCTATGTGGGCGTGGCCTTCTTCCGCAAGGACGTCGACGGCTTCACGATCAACACCCAGAGCACCGTGCCGTTCACGTCGCTGGGCATCAACTACGCCGACCTGAGCGTCTCGCAGCAGCAGGCCCTGGACCTGCGCGGCGGGCCGAACGTGGCCACCGTGACCCTGACCAAGCCGGTCAACCTCAACAAGCTGCTGATCCAGGGCGTGGAAGTCACCTGGGTCCAGCCGCTGGACTTCGTGGTCCACGGCCTGGGCTTCTCGGCCAACGCCACGCGCCTGGAGCAGAGCTCGGAGTCGGGCCTCGTCGCCACCGGCGTCGCGCCCTGGAGCTACAACCTGCAGGGCTTCTACGAGGACCACGGCGTGTCGGTCAGCGTGAACTACGTGTGGAACGACGAGTCGATCGCCGCCAACGCTCCGCAGAACAACATCAACGTGCCGCTCAAGGCCGAGGCCCGCGGCCAGCTGGACGTCTCGGCCGGCTACCAGCTGCCGTTCATGGACAAGGCCTTCCGCCTGACCCTGGACGCCCTGAACATCACCAACGAGCCCCTGCGGACCACGTTCGGCTACGACAACGCGCCGTACAGCGTCTACTACCCAGGCCGCCAGGTGCTGCTGGGCCTGCGGGCGACGTTCTAACCGGATCCTCCTCCCCGGAGGCATCACCTGGGCGGCGCCGGCGACGGCGCCGCCCTTTTTCTTTGTTTGAAGCTCCGGCGGGGACCTTTCACGTTGTCATCCCGGAAAGCGCGCAGCGCTTGTCCGGGATCCAGGTGAACCGCACCGCGTCCGCCCAGTCCCCTGGGTCCCGGACAGCCTCTGCGAGGCTTCCGGGATGACAACGGTTGATAGTATTTGAAAGCCGTCAGAGCGGCGGCGGCGGCGGCGGCGGCGGCGGCGGCGTCACGTCCGGTCCCGTCGGGGCGGGGATGCGGCGGGCCGAGGTGATCGGCACCGGCGGGTCGAGGATCTGGCCCTTCATCACCGGGTTGATCGCCTTGCCGGGCGTGGGCAGGGCCAGGATCTTCTTGGCCACGTCCATGCCCTGGACCACCCGGCCGAAGGCGGCGAAGCCCAGGTTGTCGCCGGTCGCGGCCGGATTGGCGTCCAGATAGGGCGCGTCGCCGATGCAGATGAAGAAGTCCGAGGTGGCCGTGCCCGGCGCGGTGCGGGCGATCGAGACCGTGCCGTCCACGTGCTTGAGGCCCGTCTGGGTGGTGGGCTCGTGGGCGACCGGCGGCAGGGCGCCGATGCCCTGCAGCCCGCCCTGGATCAGGCCGTAGTCCACCGCGCCGGGCGCGCGCGAGGCGCGGAAGAAGGTGGCCTTGTCGTAGAGCTTGCGGTCGACATAGCGCAGGAAGTTGGCGGTGGTGATCGGGGCCTGGGCCACGGCCAGCTCGATGACGATCCGGCCCTGCGGCGTATCGATCGCCACATAGACCGGCGGCTTGGGCGCCGGCGCCGCCGGGGCAGGGGTCGGCGTCGGGGCGGTCTGGGCCAGGGCGACGGCGGGCAGGGCGGCCAGCAGGCCGGCGCCGATCAGGACGTTGCGGCGGTCGAGGGGGCGTTGGGTCATGGCGCGAGACTAGCGCCCCGAGGGACGCGCGCAAGGTCGCCGGGCTTGGCGCGTCAGGCGGCCAGGTCGGGCGCCCGGGGCCGCTCGGCGGCGACCATCTCGGCGACTAGGCGCGACACCAGCCGGCCGGTGCTCTCGGCGACCTGCTCGGCCTGGCGGCGTTCGCCGTCCAGCTCGACCTTCAGGGCCCGCTGGGCCGGGGTCCAATGGGCGAAGGCCGCCCAGTCGGGGGTGATCTCGACATCCAGCGTGCCGAAGTCCTCGACCCCCGCCCAAGTCCGCGATCCCATCGCCGTCTCCTGACGCCCGTCATCGACCTTCACTGTCGGGCCTTGGGCAAGCAGCCGCTATGCACATCTCGCCAAATTAACCTTGATGTCGAATTGTTGTTTCCGTCCAATCCGCGAGATATTTTTCCAAGGCATGAGACCTTCGAGATGCAGTTGTTCCACTATCCCTGGGTAATCATTCCCTAGATTGCACTTGTCGCCGAAAAATAGGGTAAAACCCTGATTTACGGCCGGCTTGTATGGCGACAGCATTGCCGGATGAATGGTTCATGCCTTGGGCGCGGAAATGAAGACCCGGGCCGTCCGATCCGCTTCACGGGGCGCGAGATCGCCGGCGTCGAGGACCTGCGCGAGGCGGTCCCCGGCGCCGACCTGGCGGTCACCCAGCTGAGCGCGGCCCCCTGCCGGGGCGCCCTGGCCCACGCGATCCACGGCGACCTGACCCTGACCCTGGGCCGGATCACCGGCGACCTGCGCCTGCGCGGGGTGATGGCCGCCGGCGCCGCCGCCCTGGTGGTGGTCCTGGAGCAGACGCCCGACCCCGGCGAAGGGCGGCCGACCGAATGGGGCCACGACGTCCAGGCCGGCGACCTGCTGATCCTGCCGGACGGCGGCGAGCGCGAGGCCCGCCAACACGGGCTGACGGCCTACGCCGCCCTGACGGCGCCGCTGGAGCGGCTGCGGGATCGCGCCGGCGCCTTCGACGGCCTGGCCGACGACCGCCCGTGGAGCGCCTGCGCGCGGCTGCGGCCGCAGCTGGCCCTGGGACTGCACGTCGAGCTGAAGGCCCGGCTCGAGCTTCTGGCCTGGGAGGGGAGCCTGCTGACGCCCCAGGCCCAGGCCGCCCTGCGCGACGGCGTCGTCGACGGCTTCCTGACCGCGCTGGCGGACGGCGTGCGCCGCGAGCCCCGGCGGCAGGGCTGGATCAACAGCGCCCGCATCCTGCGCCAGGTCGAGGACCATCTGGACCAGCGTCCGGGCCGGGCCGTGGCGATCCCCGAGCTCTGCCAGGCCCTGTCCCTGTCGCGGCGGACCCTGAACCGGGCGTTCGAGGAGGGGCTGGGCGTGGGGCCCCGGACCTATCTGCGGCTGCGGGCCCTGTCGGCGGCCCGCAAGGCCCTGGTCGCCGGCCGCGAAGCCGGGGCCTCGGTCACCCAGGTGGCCCTGGAGCACGGCTTCTGGGAGCTGGGCCGGTTCTCGGTGACCTACCGGGCGATGTTCGGCGAGAGCCCGTCCCAGACCCTGCGGGGGCGGTGAGGGGGCGGCGATACGCCCAGCGGTGTTCCGGAACCCAATGTTTCGCGGCCCGTTCGCATCCCCGACAGACCATCGCGGCGCGTGATCCGGCGCCTCGGTCCGCCTGAGAGGCGACGCGGAAATGACAGCCGTTCCAGTTCCTAGTCTTGTGGCCTGTGGGCTCGCCCTTGCGCTGATCGGCTGCGGCGGCCCCCGGGGCGACCGGAACGCCGCGGCCGATCGCGGCCAGGTCGACGCCGGCGCGAAAGCCCCGGGAGGTTCGGCAGAGGCGCGGGCCTATGTCGCCCAGTTCACGAAGAAAGATCCGGAGGCGTGCTTCAAGGAGGATGTGGCGCTCAAGCAGCCGGCGCTGAAAGCCCCCGCCGGTGACATCGCCCCCCGAGTTCCGCCGACGCGCGTGATCGTGATGATCGACGGATCCGGCTCGATGGCCGGACGCATGGGCGGCCGGACGAAGCTCGAACTGGCGCGGGAGGCGGCGCTGGGCTTCGTCGACGGACTGCCGGCATCGGTGCAAACGTCCCTGCTGGTCTTCGGCCAGCAGGGCGACAACAGCCAGCCCGGCAAGGCGAAATCCTGTTCCGCCGTCGACGTGCTGGCGCCGATGTCGGCGGACCGGGGGCGGCTCCGCACGGCGCTGGGAGAGGTCCGCGCGGTGGGCTGGACGCCGCTCGCCGCCGGACTCGATCGCGCCGAGGCGCTGCTGGCCGCCTCGGCCACGCCCGGGGAGCAGGTCATCTATGTGGTGTCGGACGGGGAGGAGACGTGCGGCGGCGATCCCGTGGCCGTCGCCCGTCGGATCAACAGCGGCCGCACGCGGGCGATCGTCAACGTCATCGGCTTCAACCTGCCGTCGGGCGAGGCGGCGAAGCTGACCGCGGTCGCGCGCGCGGGCGGCGGCGGGTTCGTCAACCTGTCCAGCGAGGCGGAGCTTGAGAGAGAGACGGCGAAATTGCAGGAATGGGCGCGACGGTCGGACAACCACGTCGCGACCAGCATGGCCACAAGCGACAATCACGTTGCGACCAGCATGGCCATCTCCGACGCCCACGTCTGCATCGGCGGCCTCATCTCCGACGAGCATGTCGCCATGTCCAGCGACCTTTCGGATCGCCGAGTGGCCGGCCGCCCCGTATCCTTCGAGGAGGAAGCCAGAACCTTGCTGAAGGCGCGCCACGATGCGCTGCGGGCGAGGGACGAGGCCTATCGGGCCAGACTGACCGACGCGGAGGCCGGGGCGAAACAGCGCATCGATTCAGCGGCGAACGCGGCGCGCTGATCGGGCGGGCGCCCTAGACCAGCATCCCGTGGCCGCGCAGCACCACCAGCCGGCCGGCGTTGAAGAACGGCAGCGACAGGGTGACGGCGATCATCACCTCGAAGGCCAGGCTGGCCAGGTTGAGGCGCTCCTTCGACTTGTCCACCAGGGCCGAGACGGCCCGGCCCAGGGCCGCGCCCGTCCAGGCCATGGCCAGGGCGAAGGCCATGGCCGCGCCGACGTTGGACTGGTAGCCCAGGAACAGCGCTGCCGTGGCGTGCGACAGGATCAGGAGGCCGCCCAGGGCCCGGCCCTCGGTCGGCGAGGCGGCGGGCGGCGCGTCGCCGTCCCCCTCCCCGGCCGGCGGCGGGTCGCCGCCCAGGGCGGTCAGTCCCAGCACCGAACCGGGGCGGACCAGGGTCAGGCCGCCCAGGGCGCCGCCGATCACGCAGGCGATGATCGCCAGGATCAGCGAAAGGCCGTAGCTCGAGATGGTCACGCTCGCAGGGTCTCCGCTCGTCTAGGCCGGGGCATGGCAGACGGCCTCGACGTTGCGGCCGTCCGGATCGAGCACGAAAGCTCCATAGTAGTTGGGGTGATAATGCGGCCGAAGGCCGGGCGCCCCGTTGTCGCGGCCGCCGGCCGCCAGGGCCGCGGCGTGGAAGGCGTCGACCGCCGCCCGCGTCCCGGCCGTGAAGGCCACGTGCATGGGGCCGGTCAGGGTGTCGCCGCCGCCGATCCAGAAGCTGGGCTTGCCCGCCTGGATGTCGCGCCCGTCGGCGCGCGGGCCGTAGCCGAGGAAGGCGTGGGCGCCGGTCTCCTCGGCGCCGACGCTCATCACCACGTCGATCCCCAGCGGGGCGAAGGCGGCGTCGTAGAAGGCCTTGGAGGCGTCGAGGTCTCTCACCGTCAGGCCGATATGGTCGATCATCGCGGATCCTCCGTCACCGACCCATCAAGACCAAGTTTCCGCGCCCGCGCCAAGGCCAGGAAAGCGCCCAACGAAAAAAGGCGGCGGACCGGATGGTCCGCCGCCCCCTCCGCTCGAACCGGCCCCGGGCGAACCCGGGACCGACGCGAGGCCTAGTAGGTCATCGTCGCGCCGATGAAGAAGAAGCGGCCGCGGTTGTCGTAGGTCGACGAACCGGTGCCCGTGCCCGTGTAGGTCTCGGGCAGGAACGGCGGACGCTCGTTGGTCACGTTCACGACGCCGCCGCGGAACGACACTTGGTCGTTCAGACGGTAGGTGGCGCGCACGTCGTGCTCGAAGTGGTCGTCCGTGTAGTACGGATCGAGCGACGAGACCGGCGTGGACGGGGTCGCCACGGCCATGGAGCCGATGAAGCGGGTCTGCCACTGCAGGCGCAGCTTCTGGCCCGCCCAGGTGGCCGCCATGTTGGCCTTCCATTCCGGGGTCGCGTTCGGAATGGCGTTGGCCAGTTCGGTGAAGGCCTGGCCCGGCAGGCCCTGCAGCTTCCAGTGATACTGACGGGTGACGTCGACGCGCAGGCTGACGTCGCCGATCTCGTCGCTCACCTGCAGCAGGCTGGCCAGCGGGAACTGGTACTGGGCCGAGGAGTCCCAGCCCTCGATCTTCACCGACGCCACGTTCTGGTTCAGCAGGATCACGCGGCTGATGCCGCCCGCCACGCCGGCGGCCGGCGTCTGCGAGCTGCCGGTCGCGTCCCGGATGATCTGGGCGCAGAACGGGTTGGAGGCGTAGGCCGTGGTCGAGTTGTAGCAGAGGTCGGTCAGCAGGGTCTGGGTCGGGACGGTGCCGACTTCATCCGTGATGTCGCTCTTGTACCAGTCGAAGGCCAGCTGGAAGCCCGGCATGAAGCGCGGCTGCAGGACCACGCCGATCTGGGTCGTGGTGGCCTTTTCCTCGTTCAGGTCGGGGTTGCCGCCTTGTTGCAGCTGCAGCGAGGAGCGACCCGTGCCGATGTTCGAGACGAAGGTGTCCTTGTTGTAGCCGCTGATGGCCGCCGAGCAGTTGGCCACGCGGGTCGTCACTTGCGACGCGCTCAGGCCGCCGTACTGCGACTTGTCGCAGGGGTCCTGGGCCGTGCTGGTGAAGTTGACGCTCTGCGGCGAGTACAGCTCGACGATGTTGGGCGCGCGCACCGAGGTGCCCTTGTTGGCCCGGAAGCGGATGTCGCGGATCGGCGCCCACTCGCCGGCCAGACGCCATTGCTTGGCGGTGCCGATGGTCGAGTAGTCGCTGATGCGGCCGGCCGCTTCGACGCTCAGGTCGTAGGTCCACTTCAGGTCCTTGAAGACCGGAACGCGGATTTCGCCGTAGGCGTCCTTGCTGTCGTACTGGCCGGCGCGGGTGCCGACGGCGTTGAAGAACAGCGTGTTCGGGACGGCCGAGACCGGATCCTGGATGAAGGTGCTTTCTTCCTTGCGGTATTCAACACCGGCGGCCACGCCCACCGCGCCCGCGGGCAGGGTGAACAGGTCGGTGGTGATGTTGGCGCCGGCGACGGTCTGCTTGATGTCGGCGGTCGTGGTGGCCGTGGCGTTGGTGTAGTTGATCGCGTCCTTGGAGGCGCCGTTCACCAGGTCCCAGGGCTTGCAGCCGGCCGCCGCGGCGGCCGTGGCGGCCACGGTGGTGGCGCGGCAGACGACGTTGCCGCCGACCAGGATCGCGTCGGTGGCCCACTGCACCTTCTGGATGTTGGGCACGTTGAACGAGGTCGTGTCGCCGGTGGTCTTGCCGTACTGGGCGTACCAGTCCCACGAGAAGTTGCGGCCGATGGCGTCGAAGTCGCCGTTCATGCCGACGACGGCGCGGACGGTTTCGCGGTCGGTCTCGACGTTACGGCCGCCGAACTCGACCCAGAACTTGCCGACCTGGGCGGTCTGGGCGGCGGTCAGGGTCTTGCCGGCCGCCAGCCATTCGGCGCGCAGCGCCGCGGCGGTGGAGCCCGTGCCGTTCAGGAAGGCGTTGTCGCCCTTGAGGGTCACCGGCATGGTGCCGCCGCCGACGGCCGACGAGAAGGCCGGCTGGAAGATGCCGTAGGCCTTGGCCCGGGCGTAGCTGAACTCGCCGAACAGCTTGACGTGGTCGGTCACGGCGTAGTCGGCGTAGCCGCGCACCGAGCCGCGGCTGGTCTCGTTCTGGAACTGGTTCAGGACGCCGCTGTAGAACAGGGCCTCGTCCTGACAGGTCGGCTGGACGGTGGCGGTCGAGCAGGGGGCCGACAGGCGGACCACCTTGGTCGGGTCGCGGACGTCCAGGGTCACGGCGCGGGCCGTGCCCAGGGTGTTGCCGCCGATCAGCTGGAACGTCGCGTAGGGCGAGGTGTTCGAGCGGCTGTTCATGATCACCGGCTGCGAAGCCTTGGTGGTGTCGCGACGGATGCCCGGAATGGCCCAGTCGCGGTCCTTCTGCATGATGCCTTCCTGGCGGGCCAGTTCGGCGCCGACCACCACGTTCAGGCGATCGTCCAGGAACTTGTGACCGTACAGGGCGCCGACGCGGTACTCTTCGCCGTCGCCTTCCTGCGAGATGCCGGTCTGCACGTCGAGCTTCAGCCCGTCGTACTTCTTGACCATGATCAGGTTGACGACGCCGGCGATGGCTTCCGAGCCGTACACGGCCGAACCGGCGCCCGGCACGACGTCGACGCGTTCGACCATCAGCGAGGGGATCATGTTCAGGTCGACGGCCGGCGAGGCGGCGTCGCTGAACACGTGGCGGCGGCCGTCGACCAGCACCAGGGTGCGCGAGGCGCCCAGGCCGCGCAGGTCGATGCGGGCCTGACCGGCGTTGAACAGCGTCGACGAGGTGTTCTGCGCGTTGCTGTTGGCGTTGACCATCGGCAGGTCCATCAGCACGTCGCCGAGGATCACGTTGCCCGAGTCGGTGATGGTCTCGTTCGACACCGTGGCGATCGGCGACGGGGCCGAGAAGGTGTCGCGCTTGATGCGCGAACCGGTGACGACGACTTCTTCGACGGTGGCGTTGTCAGCCGTTTGAGCCAGGACCAGGGACGGACCGGCCAGGACGGCGCCGCACAGCAGCGAAGACGCGAGCAGGCGCGCGCGAGTGGTGGATTTTTGCAAAAGTACCCCCATGCACGCACGAAGGGTTCGTGCGCGGTGTGTTGAGCGAATACGGAGTCGATGTTTTTCCCCGGATGGCGAGGTAATCGGCCGCTCCGAATCCGGTCAACGACAATTACAGCTTTGTCATAAAACTAGGAGAACGCTGTCGCGTCAGGGACACACCATGGCCGCATTTGCTGGAAAACGCCCATAAAGACGTCCCGGAAACCGGTGGCCCTCAAAAGATTTTTCCATTTTCCTTCGAGGCGTTGGAATAGCATCGTTATGCGATGTTTCCCGCGAGTGTTTGCGGCGTTGCAACAATCCTCGCGCGTCCGGAAATCGGGGCGTCGTCGGGCGTTCAGCGCACGCGAATGTGGAAGACCACCCGCCGGTCGCCGGGCGCGTCGAGCTCCCAGGGGCGCTTGAGCGTGAAGGACAGGTCGCCCCGGCCGCGCGCGGCGGCGGTGTAGCGATAGACCGTCCGCACCGGCGCGCCGGGCGCCTTGGCCTCGGTCTGGAAGCTGGAGCCGCCCGCCAGCAGGGGCGAGGGCTCCTGGTCCAGCCGCCAGCCGTAGCCCGTGCCGGCGGTCAGGGGCAGGGCGATCTCCAGGTCCTGGCCGCTGACCAGCTCGACCGTCCCGGCGTCGGCGTCGACGTCGGTCACGGTGCGCACGGGCAGGGTGGCGTCGCTGGCGCAGGCGCCCAGCAGGAGCAGGGCGGCGAAGGCCGGGCCGGTGAGGAGGGGGATCCTTGTCATGCGCCGTCCTCGTGCTGATCTTCCTGATCCAACGCCTGCGACCCGGCTTTCCGTCCGCCGTCTGAGCTTGAGCGGCTTTCACCCACGGCAAATCGGCGCCCAAGCAATTTGGGGGCCGTCCTTGACTCCCCCGGGGGGCGGTCCTAACTCCTGCCCGGCGTTGGCACTCGATGGGAGCGACTGCTAACAGCGACGCTCCCCGCTGGCTTACGAACCATAATTTAAAACCGTCCCGACGGAGAAGACTCATGAAATTTCGCCCTCTCGGCGACCGCGTCCTGGTGAAGCGCGTCGAAGAAGAAACCAAGACCAAGGGCGGGATCATCATCCCCGACACCGCCAAGGAAAAGCCGCAGGAAGGCGAAGTCGTCGCCGTCGGCCCCGGCGCCCGCAACGAGAAGGGTGACGTTGTTGCTCTCGACGTGAAGGCCGGCGACCGCATCCTGTTCGGCAAGTGGTCCGGCACCGAAGTGAAGGTGGACGGCCAGGACCTGCTGATCATGAAGGAAAGCGACGTCCTGGGCATCGTCGAGGCCTAAGGCCCGGCTGACAGCTCGACCGTTTCCTCTCCAAGTTTCTCTTTTAGAAGGGCTCTCAAATGGCCGCTAAAGACGTTTATTTCTCCTCGGACGCGCGCGACAAGATGCTGCGCGGCGTCAACATCCTCGCCAACGCGGTGAAGGTGACCCTGGGCCCCAAGGGCCGCAACGTCGTGATCGAAAAGTCGTTCGGCGCCCCGCGCTCGACCAAGGACGGCGTCTCGGTCGCCAAGGAAATCGAACTGGCTGACAAGTTCGAGAACCTCGGCGCGCAGATGATCCGCGAAGTGGCCTCGAAGACCAACGACAAGGCCGGCGACGGCACCACCACCGCCACCGTGCTGGCGCAAGCCATCGTCCAGGAAGGCCTCAAGTCGGTCGCCGCCGGCATGAACCCGATGGACCTGAAGCGCGGCATCGACAAGGCCGTGGCCGTCGTCGTCGACGAGATCAAGAAGTCGTCGAAGAAGGTCACCACCAACGCCGAAATCGCCCAGGTCGGCACCATCTCGGCCAACGGCGACAAGGAAGTGGGCGACATGATCGCCCGCGCCATGGACAAGGTCGGCAACGAAGGCGTCATCACCGTCGAGGAAGCCAAGACCGCCGAGACCGAACTCGACGTCGTCGAAGGCATGCAGTTCGACCGCGGCTACCTGTCGCCGTACTTCATCACCAACGCCGACAAGATGGAAGTCCAGCTCGAAGAGCCGCTCATCCTGCTGTTCGAAAAGAAGCTGTCGTCGCTGCAGCCGCTGCTGCCGGTGCTGGAAGCCGTCGTCCAGTCGGGCCGTCCGCTGGTGATCATCGCCGAGGACGTCGAGGGCGAAGCCCTGGCCACCCTGGTGGTCAACAAGCTGCGCGGCGGCCTGCGCGTCGCCGCCGTCAAGGCTCCGGGCTTCGGCGACCGCCGCAAGGCCATGCTGGAAGACATCGCCATCCTGACCGGCGCTCAAGTCGTCAGCGAAGACCTGGGCATCAAGCTCGAGAACGTCTCGCTCGACATGCTGGGCAAGGCCAAGAAGGTCTCGATCACCAAGGACGACACCACCATCGTGGACGGCGTCGGTGAGAAGTCGGCCATCGAGGCCCGCATCTCGCAGATCAAGAAGCAGATCGAGGACACCACCTCGGACTACGACAAGGAAAAGCTGCAAGAGCGCCTGGCCAAGCTGGCCGGCGGCGTCGCGGTCATCCGCGTCGGCGGCTCGACCGAAGTCGAGGTGAAGGAAAAGAAGGACCGCGTCGACGACGCCCTGAACGCGACCCGCGCGGCCGCCGATGAAGGCATCGTCCCCGGCGGCGGCACCGCCCTGCTGAAGGCCTCGAAGGCGCTGGCGACCCTCACGGGCGACAACGACGACCAGACCGCCGGCATCGCCATCGTCCGTCGCGCCCTGCAGGCCCCGATCCGTCAGATCGCCGAGAACGCCGGCGTGGAAGGCTCGATCGTGGTCGGCAAGATCCTCGAGAAGGACGACGCGACCTTCGGCTTCAACGCCCAGACCGAACAGTATGTCGACCTGGTCGCCGACGGCGTCATCGACCCCGCCAAGGTGGTCCGCACCGCTCTGCAGGACGCCGCCTCGGTGGCCGGCCTGCTGATCACCACCGAAGCCGCCATCGTCGAAGCTCCGAAGAAGTCGGCCCCGGCCGGCGGCCCCGGCGGCATGCCCGGCGGCATGGGCGACATGGACTTCTAGTCCACGTCGGCTCGGCTGAAGAACGAGGGCGGGACCGAAAGGTCCCGCCCTTTTTCTTTGGGCCGGGGTAGGGGCCGGGGACATGCACTTGTGCGTGTCCCCAAACCGCCGCGCCGCCGCTGGGGACACGCACAAGTGCATGTCCCCGTCTCAGGTCTAGGTCGACGCCCGCTCGACCAGCGCATGCGTCTCCAGCACGTCCGTCGGCGCCGCCTCCGGCCCCAGACGCAGGGCGTCCAGCAGCAGATCCAGCGCCCGGGCGGTCATCCGGTCGATCGGCTGGCGTACCGTGGTCAGGGACGGCCAGACGCGGGTGGCCAGCAGGGTGTCGTCGAAGCCCGTCACGGCCAGGTCGCGGGGCAGGACCAGACCGCGCCGGTGGGCGATCCACAGCACCGCGGCGGCCATGTCGTCGTTGGCCGCGACGATCGCGTCGGGCGGCTCGGCCAGGTCCAGCAGGCGTTCGGCGGCCTCCAGCCCGGACTCGAAGGTGAAGCGGCCCTCGACCACCAGATCGTCCGGCAAGGGCAGGCCGGCCGCCGCCAGCGCCTCGCGGCAGCCCAGCAGGCGCTCGACGCTGTCGGAGTGGTCGCGCGGCCCGGCGATGACCGCGATCCGCCGCCGGCCCTTGTCGATCAGCAGCTGCGTCACCGCCCGCGAGGCGGCGCGGTTGTCGATGCGCACCGTGGACAGGCCGGGCAGGGGCGCGGCCGTGGCGATCGCGGCGGCGGCCAGGCCCAGGGCCCGGAAGCGGGCCGAGCCGGCCATCACCGTGTCGAACGGCGGCAGCAGCAGCAGGGCGTCGGCGCCGGCCTCCTGCAGCGCGCGGGCGACGGCCAGGGCGTCCTCCGGCGAGTCGGCCTTGCGGGCCATCAGCTGCAGGCCGCGCTCGGCGCTGGCCACCGCCGTGGCCGCCAGCACCCCGTCGATGAACAGGCTGTCGACCCCGGCGTACAGCAGGCCCACCCGGGCGGGCGTCGCCCCCACCAGCCGCCGCGCGGCCGAGTTGGGCACGTAGCCGAGCTCGGCGATGGCGGCCAGCACCCGCTCGCGGGTCTCGCGGCCGAACTTGCCCGTGTCGTTGAAGACGTTCGACACCGTCATGGCCGACACCCCGGCCCGGGCGGCCACCGCCTTGATCGTCACCCGTCCGGCCTGGCCGGTCCGGCGTCCCCGGCTCATCGCTTCGGCGTCCCCGTCAAAAATACGCTTGTGGTTTAACGATAAACCCAAGAAGCCTTCCGGGCGATCCTTAAACGGGAGCCGCCAACGAAGCCGGGGGAAACACCGAATGACCGCCTCAGCCGCCGCAACGTCGACCGATGCGACCGCGCCCGCCAAGAGCCACTACGTCATCCTGGACGGGCTGCGCGGCGTGGCGTCGCTGATGGTGGTCGTCTTCCACCTGTTCGAGGCCTACAGCGGCGGCGATCCGCAGAAGCAGATCGTCAACCACGGCTACCTGGCGGTGGACTTCTTCTTCCTGCTGTCGGGCTTCGTGATCGCCTACGCCTACGACGACCGCTGGGCGGGCATGAGCCAGTGGGACTTCTACAAGCGGCGCCTGGTGCGGCTGCAGCCGATGATCATCGTCGGCGGCCTGATCGGGGCGGCGCTGCTGGGCTTCCAGCACTTCTCGCTGTTCCCCAAGCTGGAGACCGTCACGGCCTGGCAGGTGGTCGGGGTGCTGCTGCTGAGCTTCGTGATGATTCCGCTGCGGCCCTCGGCCGAGATCCGGGGCTGGGGCGAGATCTATCCGCTGAACGGCCCGCAATGGTCGCTGTTCTACGAGTACCTCGCCAACGTCCTCTACGCCGTGGGCCTGCGGAAGCTGTCCAATCGCGCGCTGGGCGTGCTGGTGGCCCTGGCCGGCCTGGCCACGATCCACCTGCTGGTCACCGGCCCGCGGGGCGACCTGATCGGCGGCTGGGCGCTGGACGCCAACGGCGTCCGCATCGGCCTGACCCGTGTCGTCTTCCCGTTCTTCGCGGGCGTCCTGCTGATGCGGCTGGGCAAGCGGATCAAGGTCAGGAACGCCTTCGCGGTCTGCAGCCTGCTGCTGATCGTGGCCCTGGCCCTGCCGCGCTTCGGCGGCAAGGCGCTGTGGGTCAACGGCCTGTACGAAGCCGCCTGCGTGATCCTGCTGTTCCCGCTGATCGTGGCCCTCGGGGCCGGCGAGAAGGACGCCGACGGGCCGTCGGTGCGGATCGCCCGCTTCTTCGGCGACCTGTCGTATCCGCTCTACATCACCCACTATCCGCTGATCTACATCTACACCGGCTGGGTCATCGACAAGAAGGTCCCGCCTGCCCAGGGCGCCCTGCTGGGAGCCGGGGTGTTCGTCGTCGCGGTGGCGATCGCCTGGGCCTGCCTCAAGCTCTACGACGAACCCGTGCGCCGCTGGCTTGCCGGCAAGCTCCTGACGGGCGGGTTCCGCAAGCGTGCGGCCGCGCTTGTGGATAACCGATCACGCTCGCGTTAACACATGCAGCGAAATTATGGCCAAGCCCGTTTCTGACTCCGCGAACGCATCGGCGTTCCTGGAGGGCAGGACATGGCGCGTCACGAGATTCACGGGTTCCGCGACCGGCGCTCGCCGCGTCCGGTGTTCATCGTCCTGGGGCTGGGCCTGTGGTTGATCCTCGGCGTGGTCAGCCAGGCGGCGTTCCAGGTGCTGGGCTGATCGCGTCACTCTCTTTGCGAGAGTATTTGCTCGTATGAATTGAAAGGTTGTAGGCGTACACTTCCCGCGAGGCGCGCGTCCGACGCGTCCGCAGGGAGAAACGCGATGGACGCCCCGCTTCCCCGCCGTTCGCCTAGGATTCCCCGCCCGCCCGAACCGCGCCTGCCAACGATCAACCTGATCCTGGCCGGGGTGACGTTGTGGCTGGTCCTGGGTATCGCCGCCCAGGTCGCGATCCGCCTGATCCGCTGAGCGGCGCGTTTCCACCCCAGGCGTCCCAGCAGGCGTCCTTCTCCTCCGGCGTCATGTGCTCGTCCGACTGGCCCAGGCACGCGCGCTTGTAGCGGCGGTCCTCGGCCGCCTCCCAGGCGCGGCGGGCCCGGCGGGCCGTCTCCGGGTCCAGATACTCGCCGCCGCCCACCCGCCAGCGCGGCTCGACGGTCGACGACAGGTCGTTCCCCGGCGGCGCGGCGGGCAGGACCAGCGGGTCGACGTCGGGCGGCGCTTCAAGGGGCGGGGTGGAGGCGGGCGCGCCGGCGCGGCGGGCCGGCGGCGATCGTCGGCGCTCCGGCGGGCTGGCGCGGGGCTCCAGGGCGACCACCACGGCGGGCGGCTCGGCCATCGGCGGCGTCCGGCGCTCCAGGGTCAGCAGGGCCAGCAGGCCGACATTGATCACCAGGCCCGCTCCGCCCGCCGCCAGCCGCGTCCGCCAGGGTCTCCGCTCGGCCATCGGTCGCCTCCGCCCGCCTTGCGTCCGAAGGTTGAGGCGCTCGGCCCGGCCGATTTGCGGCGCCGCTTGGACCAATTGCGGCGAAGCTTGAGCCGCCGCGCGAAATCGCTAAACCGGTCGCATGTTCCGCCAGCGCCCCGACGCCGATCTGATCGTTCAAGGCTGGGTCGTCGGCGTGATGGTCGAAGTGGCCGGCGAGCGCCTGCCCGTCCGCCACTACTTCGCCGTCGGCAAGCCCGACCGCGCCCAGGCCGAGTGGGCCGCCGTCGACCTGGCCATGCAGGCCGGCCCCGTGGCCTCCAGCCCGTCGGGCGGCCGCGAACCGGTCGAGGCCCTGCGCGAGGTCGTCGCCTACCGGATGCGCGAACTGGGGTTGAAGCCCGGCGAGGCCCGCGCCCTGGGCGACAAGTTCCCGAGGCGCTGGCTGCCGGCGTGACGGGCTGAACCCGGTCTTTCAAATGCGGCCGTCATCCCGGGCCTTGTGCCCGGGACCCCTCTATCCGCCGCAGGTGCGGGAGGGTGGCGCGCTGGCGCGCCATGGGCGCTTCACGTGCGAGCTGAACCAGGGGTCCCGGGCACAAGGCCCGGGATGACGAGGGGGGGAGCGTCGGCGCCTAGCCGAGGTCGCCCCAAGCGTATCGGCCTCTGATATCTTTCGGAAACACGCCCGTAGCGTGCGTCCGTCAGGACCCGTCGTCATGAGCAAGACCGCCGACCCCGCCCTCACCAACCCCGCCCGCCGTCGCCTGCTGACCCTGGCCGGCGCCGCGCCCCTGGTGCTGAGCGCGACCTCCGCCTGCAGCGAGCCGGCCCCGGCGCCCGTCTCCGGCAAGGTCTGCCGCCTGACGCCGCAGGTCACCCAGGGACCCTACTGGTTCGACCCGAAGCTCGACCGCTCGGACGTCACCGAGGGGCGGCCCGGGGTTCCCGTCCGGGTGGCGGTCACCGTGGTCGACGGCGGCTGCCGGCCGATCAAGGGCGCGCGGGTCGACCTCTGGCACTGCGACGCGGCGGGGATCTATTCGGGCTACGAGGGCCCTAATAACGAGGAGGGGGGCGACGACCACCGGACCGGCGCCAAGGGCACGAGGTTCCTGCGCGGCGCCCAGGTCACCGACGCCGAGGGCCGCGCGAGCTTCCGCAGCATCTGGCCCGGCTGGTACGAGGGCCGCACCCCGCACATGCACCTGAAGGTGTTCCTGGACGCCCGCACGGTGCTGACCAGCCAGCTGTTCGCGCCCGACGCCCTGTCGGAATGGCTGTACGAGAACGTCCCGGCCTATCGCCGGCCCCGCAGGCGCGACACCTTCAACCGCCAGGACGGCATCGCCCTGCAGGGCGGCGAGGCCATGGTCGCGGCGGTCCGGGAACTGAAGGACGGCTACGAGCTGGCCCTGACCCTGGGCGTCGACCCGGCCGCCGACTGGAAGGACCAGGGCTTCGGGCCCGGTGGGCCCCGGGGCGGGCCGATGGGCGGTCCGCCGCCCGGCGGTTTCCCGGACGGCCCTCCGCCCGGCCCGCCGCCGGAAGGCGCTCCTCCCGAAGGCGGCTTCGGCCCGCCGCGCCGCGAGGCCCCGACCGGCGAGGCGCGGCTGAAGGCGATCGTGCCGGGGAGCTAGCCTCCTCTCTGACATCCAAAACAGTTGTCATCCCGGACAAGCGCTGCGCGCTTTCCGGGATGACAACGATATTTGGGCGGGAAAGGCGCCTTCCCTTATCCCGCTACCCAAGCCATCCTCCGCGCCAAACAAACGTTGGAGGGGTAGGGATGTCACGCAAGCAGTGGGCCGCGCTGGGCCTGATCGCGACCTTGGGCCTGAGCACGGCGGCCTGCGCCCGCAACTCGGCCACGCCGCCGCCGGTGCCGAACAACTACGCCAAAGAGGAAAACTGGTTGTGCCGTCCCGGCCGCCAGGACGCCTGCGCCGCCGACCAGACGGCCACGGTGGTCCAGGCCGACGGCAAGACCAGCGTCGAGACCTTCAAGGCCGACCCGAACGCCCCGATCGACTGCTTCTACGTCTATCCGACCGTGTCCAGCGACCCGGGCGGCAACAGCGACATGACGCCGGACCTGCCGGAAAAGGCCGTGGCCGACCAGCAGTTCGCCCGCTTCGGGTCGGTCTGCAAGCTGTACGCCCCCAGCTATCGCCAGGTGACCATCGCGGCCCTGCGCAAGCTGATGATGGGCCAGGCCTCGACCGGCGACGGCGAGCTGGCCTATGCCGACGTGCGCGACGCCTGGAAGGACTATCTGGCCCGCGACAACCACGGCCGCGGCGTCGTCCTGATCGGCCACTCCCAGGGCTCGCGCATCCTGCTGCGGCTGATCAAGGAGGAGATCGACGGCAAGCCGGTGCAGAAGCAGCTGGTCTCGGCCCTGATCCTGGGCATGAACACGCCCGTCGACCCGGCCAAGGACGCCTACGGCTCGCTGCCGCTGTGCCGCAAGGCCGGCCAGACCGGCTGCGTGATCAGCTACGTCTCGTTCCGCGCCGACGCGCCGCCGCCGCCGACCAGCAAGTTCTTCGGCAAGGTCGCCGAGCCCGGCATGAAGGCCGCCTGCGTCAACCCGGCGGCCCTGGCCGGCGGCTCGGCGACGGTGCGCAGCTATTTCAGCGACCGCACGATCATGGGCACGGCCATGCGCCCGGCCACGGTCTGGGCCAAGGACGTGACCGTCTCGACGCCCTTCGTCGAGCTGCCGGGCCTGGTCTCGGCCGAGTGCGTCAGCCAGGACGGCTTCGACTACCTGGCCGTGACGGTGCACCCCGACAAGGCCGATCCCCGCGCCGACAACATCCCCGGCGACCTGCTGGTGCTGGGCCAGCCTCTGAAGGACTGGGGGCTGCACCTGGTGGACGTGAACCTGACGATGGGAGACCTGGTGTCGGTCGTCGGGGAGCAGTCGAAGGCTTACACCGCCGCCAAATAGGTCGGCGGCTCACCCACTTGCCCCCACCTGACCGCTACGCGGTCTGTCCGCCCCCGTAGGGGGCGGAGCCGCGAGGCGTCGAACGCGAAGGCTCTTCCCCCTCCCGGGGGAAGACGACCGCGAAGCGGTCCGTAGGGGGCAAGTGATCGGTGCGCGATCGCTTGCCCCTTGGGCCTCACTCCCTGGTCACGCTCTTGAACACCGTCACGCCCAGCACGGCGAAGATGATGAAGCCGATCAGGAACAGGAAGAACAGGATCTTGGCGATGCCCGCGGCCGCGCCGGCGATGCCGGTGAAGCCCAGGGCGCCGGCGATCAGGGCGATGACCGCCAGGATGATGGCCCACTTCAACATGGTCGTTTCCTCAAGCAACTCGGCCCGCCCGTCGCGAGCTTCGCCAAGGCAAACGCGGCCTGCACTTTCAATGTTCCTTTGTTGCAGTTCCCCTTGCTCCGCCTTGTCTTCGCCGCCGCGGGTCGGTAACCCATTTCCATGGCCTCCAAGCCCGAAAGCCCGACGGAACCCTTCAAGCGCGCCCTAGCCCACGCGGCGCGGTCGCTCGCCGAGACGCCCGATCTGGAGGTGGTGTTCTCGGGCGAGGGACCCAGCCTGGTCGGCAACCGGGCGGTGCTGCCGCATCCGCCGCGCGACCTCAATTCCAAGGAAGCCGCCCGCATCCGCGGCCTGGCCGACCAGATGGCCTTGCGGCTGGCCCACCACGACCCGGTCTCGCACGCCCGCGCCCGGCCCGGTTCGCCCGACGGCCAGGCGGCCTTCGAGGCCATCGAGCAGGCCCGGATCGAGGCGATCGGCTCCAACAACCTGGGCGGCGTGCGCGCCAACCTGACGGCCGCGCTGGAGGCTCGCCTCGAAAAGCAGGGCCTGACCCGCGCCGTCGCCACCGACCGCCAGTCCGCCCCCATGGCCGAGATCCTGTCGCTGATGGTGCGCGAGCGCCTGACCGGCGACGCCCCGCCCGACGGGGCCAAGGCCCTGGTCGACATCCTGCGCGCCGACATCGAGTCCAAGGCCGGCAAGGACCTGGACCGCCTGGCCGCCGCCATCGACGACCAGCAGGCCTTCGCCAAGGTCACCCGCGAGATTCTGCGCGACCTGGACCTGGGCGAGGACATGTCCGACGCCACCGAGCAGTCCGACGAGGACGAGGGCGACGAGGACCAGAACACCGAGGCCTCGGAGGACGACAGCGGCGAAGGCGAGGGCGAGCAGTCCGACGGCGCCCAGCCCGAGCAGGCCGAGACCTCGGACCGCGAGTCCGAGGCCGGCGACGAGGAGATGGTCCAGTCCGAGCAGGACGGCGATCCCGAGGACACCGAGGAAGCGCCCGAGATGGGCGACGGCGCCAAGCCCGCCCGTCCCGATCCCGGCCAGGGCGGGGCCGGCGAGCCGCCCTACAAGGTGTTCACCACGGCCTATGACGAGGTGGTGCCGGCCGAGGACCTGTGCGACGCCGACGAGCTGACCCGCCTGCGCGCCTATCTGGACCAGCAGCTGGCGGCCTTCTCCAGCGTGGTCTCGCGCCTGGCCAACAAGCTGCAGCGCCGCCTGCTGGCCCAGCAGAACCGCGCCTGGACCTTCGACCTGGAGGAGGGGATGCTGGACGTCGCCCGCCTGACCCGGGTGATCGTCGACCCCACCGCGCCGCTCTCCTTCAAGCAGGAGGAGGACATCGAGTTCCGCGACACGGTGGTGACCCTGCTGATCGACAATTCCGGCTCGATGCGCGGCCGGCCGATCATGGTGGCGGCGGTCTGCGCCGACATCCTGGCCCGCACGCTGGAGCGCTGCGCGGTCAAGGTCGAGGTGCTGGGCTTCACCACCCGCGCCTGGAAGGGCGGGAGCGCCCGCGACGAGTGGATCAAGGCCGGCAAGCCGCCCGCGCCCGGCCGCCTGAACGACCTGCGCCACATCATCTACAAGTCCGCCGACGCGCCCTGGCGCCGGGCCCGCAAGAACCTGGGCCTGATGATGCGCGAGGGACTGCTGAAGGAGAACATCGACGGCGAGGCCCTGATGTGGGCCCACCAGCGCCTGGTCGGCCGGCCCGAAGCCCGCCGCATTCTGATGGTGATCTCTGACGGCGCGCCGGTGGACGACTCCACCCTCAGCGTCAATTCGGGCCACTATCTGGAGCGCCACTTGCGGCAGGTGATCGCCGAGATTGAGACCAAGAGCCCGGTCGAGCTGATCGCCGTCGGCATCGGCCACGACGTCACGCGCTACTACCGCCGCGCCGTCACCATCGTCGACGTCGAGCAGCTGGGCGGCGCCCTGGTCGACCAGCTGGCCGGGCTGTTCGACGAGGAGCCCAAGGCCGTCAAGCGGGCCCGGGGCCTGCTGGCCGCGCCGCCGACCGTGCAGCCTTCGCAGCCCAAGGCCGCCCGCAAGGTCCCCGCGTGATCGGACTGCGCGGCTTCCTCGTCCTGGGTCTGGTCTCGCTGGCCCTGGGCCAGTGCGCCAAGGCCCCGCCGCAACCGGCCGTCCTGCCGGTCGCTCCGGTCAAGGTCGGGCCCGAGATCAACCTGACGACCACGCCCGTGCCCCTGAGCTCGGCCAATCCGCCGCCGGTTTCGATCGGCCGCTTCGTCTACGCCGGCGGCATCGCCATCAGCAGCCCCGACACCCAGCGCCTGCACGGCCTGTCGGACCTGAAGTTCGGCCCCGACGGCGGGCTGGTGGCGGTCAGCGACGACGGCGACCTGTTCGAGGCGAAGCTGAAGCTGGACGAGGCCGGCCGCCTGGTCGGCCTGACCGACGGCAAGCTGCAACCGCTGAAGGGCCTGGACGGCCAGCCGCTGCAGGGCAAGGCCCAGTCCGACGCCGAGGGCCTGGCCATCCTGGCCAACGGCGACCGGCTGGTCAGCTTCGAGCGCGAGCACCGGATCTGGCTCTATCCGCGTCTGGCCGACGGCTCCTACGGGACGCCGCGCGCGGTCAACAAGCCGGCCACCACCTTCCCCGACAACGAGGGCATGGAGGCCCTGACCGCCTATCCGATCGCCGGGCCCGACGCCTATCTGGTGGGCGGCGAGGAGGGCGAAGTGTGGCTGTGCAAGCTGTCGGCCCAGTGCGTGGGCCTGGCCCCGCAGTCGCCGCCGGACTTCACCTGGGGCCTGACCTCGTTCGCGGCCTTCCAGGGCCAGGCGATCGCCGCCCTCTACCGCGCCTACGACCCGATCCGCGGCTGGCGCGGCCAGGTGCGGTTCGTCGTCGATCCCCGCGCCCCGGCCGCCAAGCAGTTCCTGGCCGCGACCCTGACCCTGGACGGGGCGACCACCCGCGACAATTTCGAGGGGATCGCGCTCAGCACCGGCCCGTCCGGCGCGACGCGGATCTACATCCTGTCGGACGACAACGACGCCCCGCAGGAACGCACCCTGCTGATGGCCTTCGACTGGACCGCCCCGCCGCCCCCGCCGCCGGCTCCGCCCAAGCCGGTGAAGAGACGGCGGTAGGGGCGCCTTCCTCACCCTCTCTCTTAGAGAGAGGGAGGGGCCCATGGCGAAGCCATGGGAGGGTGAGAGGTTACACGCTTTCAGGATGAAACGCGGTCGTTCAGCAGCCTTCGGCTGACCGCCCGATCCACGGCGGTGGCGCGGCTCGCTTCATCGGAAAGGCCCGAAAGCGAGGTTGAGCGTCTGGTGGTTTGCCGGCCGACGGTGAAACCTCTCACCCTCCCACCGCTTCGCGGCGGGCCCCTCCCTCTCTCAAAGAGAGAGGGGTTCAGAGGGCCGCTACCCCGCCCGCGTCACCTCGGGCAGGACATACGCCCCGCTCAGGATCGCCTCGGTCGGCACGTAGGTGCGGACCAGCAGGGCGAACTGTCCGGCCGGCGCGGGCAGCCAGTTGGCGCGCGCCGTCGGATCGGCCGGTTCGCGGCTCGACAGGGTCAGGGTCAGCGAGCCGTCGGCGTTGAAGACCAGCTCGTCGGCGTCGAGATTGACCGTGCCCAGGTTGTTGCGCCCGTTGGGGCTGGGCGTCAGGAAGTAGTAGTCCTGGTCGTACATCGACAGCGACCAGAAGCCGCCGCGCGCGCGGTCCACCGGCGGCAGGCCGCCCTTGGGGAAGGTGACGGCGTAGGTGTAGCGGCCCTGGAGCAGGGCGCCCTTCGCGTCCGTGCCGCGCACGAAGTAGACCGCCTCGTGGAAGTCGTTGACATAGATGTAGATCACGGCCGCCTGGGCGCGGCCGAACCAGTCGGTCCCCCAGGCGCCGCCGTTCTCCTGCCGCTGCCAGCCGCCGCCGGCCCCGACGCCGACCTGGTGGTACTTGGCCGACTCGAACAGCTCGCTCTCGGCGACCAGGGCGACGCGGTCGATCAGCGCCTTCCAGGCGGGGTCCGAGGCGCGCAGGGCCAACAGGGTGCGGGCCTGGTCGACCATGGGGGCGTCGTCGGGCGCGACCTTGGGATTGGCGTCCAGGGCCTTTTCCAGGTCGTCCCAGAACCGTTCGGCGTGGACGGGGCGGATGCGCAGGATGTCGGGATCGGCGGCGATGATCTCGGGCGTGATCGGCGGGGGATAGACCTTGTTCCGCGCGCAGGCCTCGCAGTCGAAGACGCGCAAGCCCGGCGCGTCCTGGCTGAGCGGGTAGACGCCGATCTGGTTGAGCACCGCCCGCGCCTGGGCCTTGGACTCCGCCGAGCGCGCCATGAAGCTGCGCCCCATCGCCAGGGCGATATTGGTGGGCGAGCGCAGCACCTCGACGAAGCCTTCGGGCGTCTCGCCCCGCCAGTCCGGGCCCACCAGCAGGAACTTGCCGCCCGGCGTGCCCGAGGCCGAACCGAGCTGGCGGATCACCGTGGTGAAGAGGTCGGCGATCTGGATCGTCCAGTAGTGCCCGGGGGGAGCGTCGGTCGGCGTCTGGATCACCACGCCTTCGTCCGCCAGATCGACGACGGAAACGCCGTAGATGGTGTCGCTGTTGGGGGTGACGACCTTGCGCTGGGCCGGCGACATGTAGTCGTCCAGATAGCCCATCACGTTCTTGGGCGACCCCGGGAACAGGCCCATGGTGGCGCCGGGACCGTCCTTCATCACCTCCCAGGCGTCGGTCCGGCTGAAGGTGTCGACGGCCGGATAGCCCCAGTAGAAGACGACTTTTGCCAGGGCCTCGACATAGGCCTGGTTGGCCAGCTGGGCGGCCACGCCCCCGGAATTGGCGAGGTGGGGATGGGCGGCGTTGAACTGTCGCGCGACGTAGGGGGCGGCGGTGTCGGGCATGGCGGCTCTCCTTGGCGGCGGGCAGCCTAGGGCGCGGGCGCGGAGCCCAAAATCCAGCGATGCCCGGTGTCGAAGGGCGGGTTTGCCCTAGCGGGGCCGCCGCGCGCCGGACGTCTTCGCGCCGTGACGCGGTCGTCTTGGCCGGCGGTCGTCCCCCCTAGCGGCGGCCCGGCGGACCCGCCCTACGGAAATATCGGTTTTCCCGCCCTTCGAACGGGGATCATCGGAAGCCTCGCCGAGGGATTCCGCCCATGGCCCAGTCCGCGTCCGCATCGCCAGGATGCTCCGCCGACGAGGGCCGCCGCCGGGGGGGCGGGCGGACCGCCGGCGCGTGAGAACTCGAACCCCCGGAGGCTCTCGTGGCCAAGAAACCGTTCAACGGCGTCATCAAGCTCGACATCCGCGACTCCAAGGCGGACTGGGAGCCGTTCCTGCCGCCCAAGGCGCCCGACGGCGCGCCCAACGTGCTGATCGTCCTTTATGACGACACCGGCCAGGCGGCCTGGCAGCCGTATGGCGGGGCGATCAACATGCCGACCCTGCAGAAGCTGGCCGACAACGGTCTGACCTACACCCAGTGGCATACCACGGCCCTGTGCTCGCCCACCCGCTCCTGCTTCCTGACGGGCCGCAACCACCACCTCAACGGCATGTCGTGCATCACCGAGGGCGCCAACGGCTTCCCGGGCTGGAGCGGCCGCGTGCCCGAGGACTGCATGACGGTCGGTCAGATGCTGCAGGACAGCGGCTACAGCACCTTCTGGCTGGGCAAGGACCACAACGTGCCCGAACAGGACATCTGCGCGGGTGGTCCCAAGTCCGAATGGCCGCTGCAGAAGGGCTTCGACCGCTACTACGGCTTCCTCGGCGGCGAGACCAACAACTGGTACCCGGACCTGACCGAGGACAACAAGTTCATCGACCAGCCTTACGGTCCGGAGGACGGCTATCACCTGTCCAAGGACCTGGTCGACCAGGCCATGCAGATGATCCGCGACCAGAAGGCCAGCAATCCGTCCAAGCCCTGGTTCATGTGGCTGTGCCCCGGCGCCAACCACGCCCCGCACCACGCGCCCAAGGAATATGCCGACCGCTACAAGGGTAAGTTCGACGAGGGCTACGACGCCTATCGCAAGTGGGTGGTGCCGCGGATGATCGAGAAGGGCCTGCTGCCGGCCGACACCAAGCTCGAGGACTTCAACCCTATGCGGGAGGACCAGGCCAATCCCGGCGACTATGTGCGCCCCTGGGAGGAGCTGAACGAGCAGGAACGCAAGCTCTTCTCGCGCATGGCCGAGGTCTATGCCGGCTTCTCGGAATACACCGACGAGCAGGTGGGCCGGCTGATCGACTATCTCGAAAAGAGCCACCAGCTCGAAAACACCATCATCCTCTACTGCTCGGACAACGGCGCGTCGGGCGAGGGCGGTCCGAACGGCTCGGTCAACGAGAACAAGTTCTTCAACAACTATCCCGACGAGCTGAGCGAGAACATGAAGTATCTCGACGTGCTGGGCGGGCCAGAGACCTACAACCACTATCCCACGGGCTGGGCGGCGGCGTTCTCGGCGCCCTACAAGATGTTCAAGCGCTATTCGGAATACGCCGGCGGCACCGCCTGCCCGATGGTCATCTCCTGGCCCAAGGGCATCAAGGCCAAGGGCGAGGTGCGCAACCAGTACCATCACGCCGTCGACCTGGTGCCGACGATCCTGGAGTGCATCGGCATCGAGATGCCCCACACCTATCGCGGGGTGAAGCAGCACGCGCTGTCCGGCGTGTCGATGAAGTACAGCTTCGAGGCCGACGGGCCGACGAAGAAGAAGCGCCAGTACTACGCCATGCTGGGCACGCGCGGCATCTGGGAGGACGGCTGGAAGGCCGCGGCCATCCACGCCCCGCTGACCGGCAAGGGTCACTTCGACCACGACGACTGGGAGCTGTACCACGTCGACGTCGACCGCTCGGAATCGATCGACCTGGCCGACAAGCATCCGGAAAAACTCCAGGCGCTGGTCAAGGCCTGGTTCGAGGAGGCCGAGGCCAACAACGTGCTGCCGCTGGACGACCGCAGCGCCGCCGAGATCCTCGGCGTCGAGCGTCCCGGGGCCGAACCGCCGCGTGAACGCTATGTCTATTATCCCGACACCTCGCCGGTGCCGGAAGGCGTGGCGGTCAACGTGCGCGGTCGATCCTACAAGATCATCGCCGACGTCGAGATCACCGATAAGGCCGAAGGCGTGATCTTCGCCCACGGCTCGCGCTTCGGCGGCCACAGCCTGTTCATCAAGGACGGCAAGCTGCACTACGTCTACAACTTCCTGGGCATCAAGCCCGAGCAGAAGTTCGTGTCGGGCAAGCTCAAGCCCGGCAAGCAGACGCTGGGTGTGGAGTTCATCCGCGAAGGCGAGGGGCCGAACGGCGAGTCGACCGGCAAGACCACGCTCTATGTGGGCGAGGAGGTCGCGACCCAGGGGCCGATGAAGACCCAGCTGGGCAAGTTCACCCTGTCGGGCGACGGTCTGTGCATCGGGCGCGACAGCGGCGACGCGGTCAGCGAGGACTATGTTACGCCCGGGACTTTCAAGGGCGGGACGATCTTCGGTGTCGGCGTGACCGTCGAGAAGGAGCAGTACCTGAACCTGGAGAAGCTGGCCGCCGCCGCCATGGCGGTGGACTAGGCCGCACGACCAGGCGCCGCGGCCGGATCGACCCGGTCGCGGCGCCCGTTTTTCGAGCTTCCGAGATAGTTTCCTTTGAAACTCAATATTTTACTTCAAACGACAGCGTTGTCATGTTACCGCTACCTTCGATGGTTTGAGCGGGCGAGATCCCAACGGCCGTCAGAGGAACGCACCGGGAGGTGGTTGAACCCCAACCCCCTTTCGGAAGTATCGATCATGAAGACTCTGTTTGTCCTGGCCGCTTCGGCCCTGGCCCTGTCCACCGCCTCGTCGGCCTTCGCCGCCGAACAACACGTCAAGGTCCGCGGCCGCACCGACGCCGCCATCCACGCCGACATCGTCGCCGCCGCCTCGTCGATCTGCCGCGAGGACGTGGGCAAGCACGCCGACGACCTCTACGCCTACTGCGTGCGCGAAGTCACCCGCGACGCCGTCCTGAAGGTGGGCAGCCCCACCCTGAAGGCCTATGACCGCCAGGCGTTCCGCGCCAACGGCCTGATCAAGGCCAGCTACTAGGACCCCGCGTTCCGGCCCGGTCCCGCGCGGCTTCGGCGGCACGGGACCGGGTTGCGGCCCCGCTTTCCCGCGACAATTCGTGTCAACCGGTTTTGCGTCCGCACTGCAACATAACCGTTGATAAGTGACGCGCGACAAGTTACAGCTTGAGCAAAGGCGGCAGAGCGGGCGAGATCCTGGACCAGCCGCCAGGGGAAACGTTTTTCGGACGGGTTGAAATCAACGCTGTCCCGGAATCCGTCCCATGATCCGCACCATCGTCCTGGCCGCCTCGGCCGTCGCCCTGTTCGCCGCCGCTCCCGCCGGCGCCGCCGAAGTCCGCATCAAGACCGCCGGCAAGGCCCCGGCCGAGCTGCGCGCCGAAATCGTCAAGGCCGCCTCGACCGTCTGCTGGCAGAACGTCCGCGGCGAGAGCCTGGCCACCTACCTGTACCCCTCGTGCGTGCGCGCCTCGGTCAACGACGCCGTCAGCAAGCTGAACAACCCGGAACTGGCCTCGTACAACGACGCCAACCCGGCCATCCGCGCCCGCTAAGACCGGACAACCCCTTAGTACCGAGGCGGCGGCTTATCGGCCGTCTCACCAGTAAGCGTTGAAGAAGCCCTCTCCCGGCGACGGGGGAGGGCTTTTTCGTGCGTGGAATCCAGCTCTTGAGCCCGTTGAGCATAGGTTGTCATCCCGGAAGCCTCGCAGAGGCTGTCCGGGACCCAGGGGACTGGGCGAAGGCTTTGCGGTTCACCAGGGTCCCGGACAACGCTTCGCGTTTCCGCGATGGCAACGGATTTGGAGCTTCGACGCTGAAGGCCCCCGGCCGCTATTTCGCCGGCGTCTGGGTCTGCAGGATCGGCAGCATCGAGGCCAGCTTCAGGTCGATGGCCATGCTGAGGCGGCGGTCGATCTGGAAGAAGGTGGCCGCCTTCACGCCCGGCAGGGTCTTGCCGACGATCGGCACGTACTTGGACCGCAGGGCGGCCAGGCGGGTGTCCTGGTCCAGCCAGCGGCCGATGAAGTCCATCGCGCCCTTGTCGTCGTACTGGCCGTACTTGTTCACGTAGTCGGCGACCAGAGCGTACTGGTCGTCCTTGATCTTGGTCCGCTCGGCGGCGTAGCGGTCGTAGACCGGCCAGAAGCGCGTGGCCTCGGCGTCGCTGAGGGTCAGGGTCGCCGCGATGATCTGCTTGCGGGACGAGCGCAGCTCCTCGCGCATGCCTTCCAGATCGGCGGCGGTCAGCGGCTTGTCCGGCGCGGGCATGGCCTCGGCGGCGGGCGTCGCCTGGGCCTGGGCGGCGTGGGCCGGGACCGGGGCCTGGGCGAGGCTCGCGCCCAGCAGCAGCGAGACGGCGAGGATTCTGAAGGTCATGGATGGGCTCCTGGTCGGCGGGCTCGGACCGAGCGTGGCCGCGGGGCAGCATCCGCAAGGGGCGGGGGCGTCGCAATCGGGGCTAACCCGGCCAGGCTCCCAGGGTTTTGCCCGGTGTGGACACCGAGGATCCAGACGCGAAAAGGCCCGCGAGGCGAACCTCGCGGGCCTTTCGTTCGGCGTAAACCGAGAAAGTCTTAGGCGGCGACCGCGGCGGCCTTGGCCTTCGCCTTCACCTGGGCCTTGATCTTCAGGGCGCGCGGCGACAGCTGCTCGTCCTTGGCGCCCAGCAGGAACACGTCCAGGCCTCCCTTGAAGTCCAGGGTGCGCAGCGCGGCGTTGCTGATGCGCAGCTTGAAGGTCTGACCCAGCGATTCCGACTGCAGCGAGGCGGGAGCCAGCGCCGGCAGGAAGCGGCGCTTGGTCTTGATGTTCGAGTGGCTCACATTGTGGCCGACCATCGGACCGACCCCAGTGAGTTCGCAACGGCGCGACATGTGGATACCTTGGGCTTAGGCGAAGCCGAAGGCTCCGCAACATGAATTTCGGCGCGCGATGGGCGGACCGCCGCGCGAGAGCGGGCGATATAGGCGAAGGGGCCTTGCCGAGTCAAGCCGCGCCTGACGGTCGAATGGACGCGAAGGGCGGAAGCGCGGCCCCAACATCGCCTTCAAACGCGGTTCATCTGCCGCTCTATATATAGAGCCGTCCCTGAAGGAGATCGACCGCATGCGCCTGTTCGCCCCCGCCCTGATCGCCGGAACGCTGATTCTGGGCGCCGTGGCGGCCGTCGCGGCCCCCCAAATCGCCGGTGCCGCCGGCGCCGCCGGCGCGCGGACGATGATTCTGCCCGGCCAGTGGGAATACAGCTACCGCGTCGGCCCGATCCCGGCCGGCAGCGAGGACCGCTGCCTCAAGCAGGCCGACGTCGAGCAGTTCGCCAAGGGCATCTGCACCCGCAAGTACACCTGCGACTACGACACCCGGGTGGTGCAGGACGGCAAGGTGCAGCTGAAGGGCACCTGGACCGACAAGAAGGGCCGCGTGGCGCCCGTGGACGCCAAGGGGACCTACACCCCCGAGAGCTTCCGCCTGAACGTCCACATGAAGACCATCAACGGCATCCCGCTGGCCGGGGTGATGGAGGCCAAGCGCGTCAGCGCGACCTGCACGCCGGAGTAGGGAGGGCGCGCGCGTTTCGCATAACGCCGATTGCCAAGCTGAGGGCCGCGCGTGAAGAATGCCGCCGCACGACCGGAGGATGATCTCCGGCAGTCCGGAGAAGACGCCATGGCCCTCGACACTCCCGTCAATTCCCAGATCACCGACGCCGTCACCCAGGCCAACGTCAAGGTGCTGGGCGACGCCCCGGCCATGGCCATGGGGGCGATCTATCAGAGCCTGGCCCACTCGACGGGCATCCTCTACGAGAACGCCACGGCCGCCCAGCAGAACCAGGCGATCCTGGCTCAGGCCGCCGTCACCCAGGGGGTGATGCAGCTCTACAGCTTCGACACCGCGGCCGCGGCCGCCACCGTGGCCAAGCTGGGCCAGTCGGACGTGCCGGACAACATGCTGTCGCTGCTGGCCGCCCTGCGCGCCTTCGGCGGGGGTGACGTCCAGGCCCAGGCCCAGGCGATCGACGCCGCCCTGGCCGCCATCAAGGGCCTGACGCCCGCGCCCGCCCAGCCGTCTTCGTCGGCCAAGCCGGCGACCGCCGCCAGGCCCGCCACGTCCCGGCGCCCCGCCGCCAAGCCGAAGGGCTGACATGGCCGCCGCCTCGGGAGAGGCCGTGGACCCGACGGCGGTCGCCCTGCGCGCGGCCGCCGTCCACTCCGCCGCCCTGGTGCTGGTCAGCGCCGCCCAGCACGTGCAGCGCACCACCGTGCTGGTCGAGGCGGCGACGGTCCGGACGCTGATCGGCGCCGCGGGCGAGGTCGACCGCGAGCTGGCCGTCGCCCGCGCGGCCCTGGCCGAGGCCATGGGCCTGTTCGAGGCCGCCCAGGCCCAGGCCCGGACCCTGACGGCCGAGCTCGGCGGAACATGATTTGTGGTTAATCCGAATTAAGCTACAATAGCTTGTAGGGAACAAATACTGAATCGGGCGAAGTCGCTGATTCGGTCATGATTCGTTTCGCTCGTGTTCGACGAACGGTGAACCGGCGTTAACCGCCAAGCTTCCCGGCCTCCTTCTCACCCCCGTTCGGGCGCCTCCAGGGCCTCGGCCACCAGTTGGGTGTCCATGTATTCGGTCAGGGACGTGATCCTGCCGTCCGCCAGGCGGCACACCCAGCAATAGGTGTTGTCGTAGCGCTTGCCCGTCTTGGTCGTGACCTTGCCCCGGCACTCGACCACCACCGTGTCGCCCTCGGCGACAATGGCGTCGGCCGTGTTGACGTACTGGTCGGCGAACTGGGCGAACAGCGGGGTCAGCAGGTCGCGGCGGATGGCGGCCTTGCCGGTGTAGACGCCCGACCAGGGCGTGGTCCCGATCATCCGCCAGACGGTGGTCTCGTCCAGGCTGTCGAGGAACAGCCTGGCGTCGCCGCGCGCCAGGCCGTCGAAGATGGCCTGCATCAGTCGCTTGTTGTTTTGGGTCGCGCTCATGGCGGCTCTCCGTTCAAGGGTGGAGCCTCATCATCCGGCCGCGTGGATCATTCATCCAATCGATGCTGATGATGGTCTATATTCACCGGATGAACCTCGCCAAGCTGGACCTGAACCTGCTGGTGGCGCTGGACGCGCTGCTGGCCGAAGCGAGCGTCGGGCGCGCGGCCCTGCGCCTGAACCTGTCGCAGCCGGCGGTCAGCCACGCCCTGCGCCGCCTGCGCGAGGCGACCGGCGATCCGTTGCTGGTGCGGGTGGGGCCGCGCATGGCGCTGACGCCCCGCGCCGAGGCCTTGCGAGCGCCCCTGGCCCAGGCCCTGGACCAGGTGAGGGGGCTGTTCCAGGACCAGGGCTTCGACCCGGCGACCAGCGCGCGCGGCTTCCGGCTGATGATGCCCGACCTGTGCGTCGACCTGCTGATGCCCGCCGTGCTGGACCAGGTCGCCGCCGCCGCGCCCGGCGTGCGGCTGGACGTGGTGCCGTGGCGCGGCCCGGCGGTGCTGACCCCCGACTTCGCCCGCACGGTCGACCTGGTGATCGCCTGGACCGGCGAGGCCTATCCCGGCTTCCACCGCCAGTCGCTCTACACAGACCGAGACGCCCTGGCCGTCCGGCGCGGGCATCCGGACGCGGGGCGGCTGTCGGACCTGTCGGCGTTCAACGCCGCCCGGCACGTGGCCGTGGTCGGCGCGGGCGAGCGCGACGACGCCATCGAGCCCTTCCTGCGCCAGAACGGCATAGAGCGCCGCATCGCCCTGGCCGTGCCCAGCTATCTCCAGGCCCTGCGGATGACCGCCCGCTCCGACCTGGTGGCCTTCGTGCCCGGCCGACTGATCGCCGCCCTGGCCGGGCCGCTGGACCTGCTGCGGGTCGAGCCGCCGATCGATCCGGGCGAGGACCAACAGTACCTGTTCTATCCGGTGGAGGCGCGGATGGACCCGGGGTCGATCTGGCTGCGCGAGCTGGTGCTGCGGGTGGGGCGGGGGTTGTAGGGCGGAGAGGTTGGCCGCCATCGGTTCGGCCGATAGAAATCGCGCCCCAAAACCGTTGTCATCCCGGAAGCCTCGCAGAGGCTGTCCGGGACCCAGGGGACGGGGCTGGCGCGTTACGGTTCACCTGGGTCCCGGACAAGCGCTCCGCGCTTTCCGGGATGACACCAAAATTTAGGGTGCAGGCGGGTTCGACCCTACCGCCCGCGCTTCGGCGCCACCGAGAATTCCAGGTCGAACAGGGTCGGGACGTCGTTGGTCCGGGCCCGCTCGATGGTCAGCATCCGCGCCTTGGTCTGCAGGCCGCCCGGCGAGGAGAAGCCGCCCGGCTTGCCGTCGGCGCCCAGCACGCGGTGGCAGGGCACGATGATCGGCCAGGGGTTCTCGCCCATGGCCTTGCCGATGACCCGGGCCGCGCCCGGCTCGCCGACGGCCTTGGCGATCTGGCCGTAGGTGATGGTCTCGCCCGGCGGCACGGCGCGGGCGATCTCGTAGACACGGCGGTTGAAGGGCGCGACCACGTCGTAGTCCAGTTCGACGTCGGTCAGGTCGTCGCGGCCGCCGGACAGCAGGTCGTTGATCCGCTCGATCACCTGCTGGACCTCGGGCGGCGGGGCGGCCTCGACGGCGTCGGGATAGCGGCGGCGCAGGCGGTCCCACGAGGCGCCGGGCGTCGGGTCCGGGAGTTGCGCGCCGACCAGCCCCCGCTCGCCCCACGCCAGGCCGCACAGGCCGATCGGCGTGTCGAAGAGCGCGAAGCCCTGGGTCGGGGAGGGGAAAGTCATGGGGGCAATATAACAGCGCGATACGACGGTTGGAGAGGGGGGCGCGATGTCGGAGTCCGTTATCCGCTATCGTCCCGCTCAGTCACAGCCGTCGACCAGGACCAGCTTGCTGTCGGTGGTGGCGTGGCGCACGGCGAACAGCGGCTGGGCTTCGGGGTCGTCCAGGAACGCCTGGGCGTCCTGGCGCGAGGGGAACTCCAGGATCACCATCCGCTGCGGCGCCCAGTCGCCCTCCATGACCGTCGGCTCCGTTCCCTGGACGACATACTTGCCGCCGTGCTTGGCGATGAAGGCCGGAATCTGGGCCACATAGGGCATGAAGCCGCGCAGGTCGTGGATGGCGAAGTCGAGCACGAGGTAGGCTTTCATCGTCTTTCCCGGCGCTGCTGAGGTCAGGGTGAGTTTCGCGACCGGGCGGCCGACGGCAAGTCCAAAGGTCAAGGTTCCAACGCCGCCGTTCCCGGCCTAGATTTCCCGTTTCTTGCTGTCGGGAGATCGTCGTGCGCCGCATCCTCACCCTCGCCGCCCTGCTGGCCACCACCAGCGTCCCGGCGTTCGCCGGCGACATCCTGATCCACGGCGGGCCGATCCACACCGGCGTCGCCGCCACGCCGAGCGCCCAGGCCGTGCTGATCCGCGACGACCGCATCGCCTTCGTCGGCGACCTGGCCGCCGCCAAGGCCAAGGCGGCCAAGGACGCGCGCGACATCGACCTGAAGGGCGCGGCGGCCTTCCCCGGCTTCGTCGACGCCCACGCCCACCTGACCGGCATCGGCCTGCGCGAGCTGACCCTGAACCTGGACCAGACCACCTCGATCGAGAGCCTGGTCGCCGCCGTGAAGGCCTATGCCGACGCCCATCCCGACGGTCCGATCTACGGCCGCGGCTGGATCGAGACCCACTGGCCCGAGAAGCGCTTCCCCAACCGCGCCGACCTCGACCGCGCCGCGCCCCGCCGGATCGTGGTGCTGGAGCGCGCCGACGGCCACGCGGTGGTCGCCTCGACCGCGGCCCTGGCGGCGGCGGGCGTGACCAAGGACACCGTCGCCCCGGCCGGCGGCCAGATTCTGAAGGGCCCGGCCGGCGAGCCCGACGGCATGCTGATCGACCACGCCCAGGGCCTGGTGGCCGGGGTGATCCCGCCGCCGTCTGACGCCCTCAAGCGCCAGGCCCTGGAAAAGGCCGGCGCCCTCTACGCCTCGCGCGGCTGGACGGGGCTGGACAATATGAGCGTCGACAAGGCCGACGTGGTGATCCTGCAGGGGCTGGCGCGGGAGAAGAAGTTCAGCCTGCGCGTCGACAACTACATGGATCCGGCCAGCGCCGACGTGGTCCTGCCCATAGGGCCTTCCCAGGACGGCACGGGCCTGATCCGGGTGCGCGGGATCAAGCTCTACATGGACGGCGCCCTGGGCTCGCGCGGCGCGGCGCTGCTTGAGCCCTACAGCGACGCCGAGGGCCTGGGCCTGCAGCTGACCCCGCGCGACAAGGGGCTGGACCTGATGAAGCGGGCCAAGGCCGTCGGCGCCCAGGTGGCCATGCACGCCATCGGCGACCGGGGCAACCGCATGACCCTGGACTGGTTCGAGGAGGCCCTGGCGGGCGACACGACGGCCCGCTGGCGCATCGAGCATTCGCAGATCGTCACCGACACCGACGTGCCGCGCTTCGCCAAGCTGGGGGTCATCGCCTCGATGCAGCCCAGCCACGCCATCGGCGACCTCTATTTCGCCCCCGCCCGCCTGGGCAAGGCGCGGCTGCACGAGGGCTATCGCTGGAAGGACTTCCTGGACAGCGGGGCGGTGATCGCCGCCGGCTCGGACGCCCCGGTCGAGGTGGGCGACCCGCGCATCGAGTTCTACGCCGCCGTCTACCGCCACAGCCTGGACGGCTTCGCCAACGCCGACTGGAGCCTCAACGAGGCCGTCAGCCGCGACCAGGCCCTGCGCATGCTGACCTGGGCCCCCGCCTACGCCGCGTTCGCCGAACAGGACCGCGGCACGCTGGAGGCGGGCAAGAAGGCCGACGTGACGGTGTTCAGCAAGGACCTGATGACGGTGGCCCCGCCGGAAATCCTCAAGGCCGACGCGGTGCTGACCATCGTGGATGGGAAGGTGGTGTTCGAGAAGTAGGAGCCCTGTTCCGCCGGCTCTCCACGGGGTGTCATCCCGGAAAGTGCGGAGCGCTTGTCCGGGACCCGGGTGAACCGCAAGGCCTCAGCCCAGTCCCCTGGGTCCGGGATGACAACGGTTTTGCGTTCGGGGGAAGTTATCGCACCACCGTCGCCTGCCGGGCCGTCAGCAGCCACTTCTCGCCGTCGGGCCGCCACAGCTCGGTGAAGCGGCGGTGCACGGTCTGGCCGGCCAGCGGATTGGGCGGCTTGGGCACCACGGTCTCCTCGCCCATCAGCAGCACCATCTCGCCGCGCAGCGAGGCGTGCTCGAGCAGGCGCTCGTACTGGCTGTAGGCGATCTTGCCGTCGGCGTTCAGCTGGCGGACCACGGCGCTGGCGGCGACGATGTTGCCGGGGTTGTTGACCACCAGCTCGGGCGCCAGGGCGGCGGCGAACACCGCGTATTCGTCGGCGATCAGGGCCGCGTCCACCTTCTCGACGGCGTGCATCACCGCCGCGATCTTCGCGTCGCGCAGGGCTTCGTGCACCTCGGCGCTGGCGGCCTTCCATCGGGAGTTCTGCACGGCTGGAGCCTCCTCCTCGGACAAGATCACAACGCGCCGGACGGGGGCGGCGTTGCCGGTCCGAGGCGCCGATCCGTCAGGCGAGGATCGCCGCCCGCCTCCTGTCCGCCTCCAGGGCGCGGAGGTGGTCGTGCAGGGTCTGGACCTCCGCGCGCAGGTCGCGCCTCAGCTCGGCCTCCAGGGCGGCGGGATCGGCGACCATCATCTCGCCCCGCAGAAGATCGTCGAGCTCCCAATAGAGGCTATAGACGTACTCCAGGCCCAGGTTCTGCTCGGCGAAGGTTTCGTCCGGACGGTCCGTCAGCCGCGCCGGATGGACCACCAGCCGGCGCTCGCTGACGTGGGCGAAGCGGATGACCGCCAGGTCCACGGCCCCCATGAACCGCGCGTCGGGCTGGACGAGGGCGACGGCCAGGTGCAGGCGCAGGGCGATCAGCAGGGCTTCGTCGCGGGTGAGCACGGGGCCGGTGAGAGCGGCCAGGGCGCGCTCGAAGCGGGGGCGCAGATCGTCGAGGCGGGGATCGATCTCGCCGGCCAGGACGGCGATGTCCGGCGACGCCTCGTCGAGGCCCTGTTCCAGCCAGGCCTGGCAGACCTGGACCACATCCCGCGCCGTCAGCAGGTCGAGGCGCCAGAGGGCGGCCAGTTCGACGGGGGAGGCGGCGGCGACAAGGGCGGACATGCGCCATCGTTGGACGATCGCCCGCGCGGCGTCCAGTCAGGCGCAGCGCGCGAAGGCCTCGGCCAGGGCCTTGCCCAGGTCTTCTAGGCTGGCGTCGGCGGGCAGCTCCAGGTTGGTCTCGGGCGGCATGCCCGAAAAGCCGCGTCGCGCGCCCTCGTTGCGCCAGGGCGTGAAGCGCAGGGTGTCGGCCGCGCCCTCGATGGTCACAAACTTTCCGCCCTTGGCCATCTCGGCGTTGGTCCTGGCGTCCAGCAGCTTCAGGAAGTCCAGGTATCGCGCCTTGGCGGCCGGGGAATCGGCGGGCGGAAACCGTAGCCGCTCGCGATAGGCGGCCAGGCCGGCCAGCACGGCCGCGCCGATCTCGGCGGCGTCGGCGTCGGCCTCGAAACGCTGGACCGGCGGCATGTGGTGATGGACGCCCGCGACCGACGCGCCCATGGCGTGGACATAGGTGACGCCCTTGCGCCAATGCGCGGCGGCGTGGCGGACCTGGGGCGGCGGCAGCAGGCCGAGCCGCGCCCGCACTCTCATGACCGCCGCGACCAAGTCCGCCCGCGCGTTCTGGATGCGAAGCGCCGCCATGCGGGTGAGGATGAGCGTCATGCATCCTGCATGGCCCAGCGCCGCCGTGACGTCCAGTCGCCCTAGGCCCCCGCTTGCCTAAGGTCGATTCCCATCCCACCTTTGAGACATGAGTGACCGTTCGACAGGCCTGGCCCCTTCCAAGCTGACGGCGGTGCTCGGCCCCACCAATACCGGCAAGACCCACCTGGCCGTCGAGCGGATGCTGGGCCACGCCTCGGGCATGATCGGCCTGCCGCTGCGCCTGCTGGCCCGCGAGATCTACGACCGCATCGTCAAGCTGCGCGGCAAGGCCAGCGTCGCCCTGATCACCGGCGAGGAGAAGATCGTCCCGCCGCGCGCGGCCTATTTCGTCTGCACGGTCGAGGCCATGCCGCTGGGCCGCGAGGTCGAGTTCGTGGCCATCGACGAGATCCAGCTGTGCGCCGACCCCGAGCGCGGCCACATCTTCACCCACCGGCTGCTGCACGCCCGGGGCCGGTTCGAGACCATGCTGCTGGGCGCGGGGACCATGGCCCCCCTGGTGCGCCGCCTGCTGCCCGACGCCGAGATCGTGACGCGCGAGCGGTTCTCGACCCTCACCTACACCGGCTCCAAGAAGCTGACCCGTCTGCAGCGCCGCACGGCGGTGGTCGCCTTCTCGACCGACGCCGTCTACGCCATCGCCGAGCTGATCCGCCGCCAACGGGGCGGGGCGGCGGTGGTCATGGGCAGCCTCTCCCCCCGCACCCGCAACGCCCAGGTCGCGCTCTACCAGAGCGGCGAGGTCGACTTCCTGGTGGCCACCGACGCCATCGGCATGGGCCTGAACATGGATGTCGACCACGTGGCCTTCGCCGGCCTGCGCAAGTTCGACGGCAAGCGCACCCGCTGGCTGCACCCGCAGGAGGTGGGCCAGATCGCCGGCCGGGCCGGGCGCTTCACCCGTGACGGCAGCTTCGGCGTCACCGGCGACTGCGAGGAGATGGACGAGGACCTGGTCGAGGCCGTCGAGCATCACCGGTTCGAGCCGGTGATGGGGGCGGAGTGGCGCAACGGCCGCCTCGACTTCGGCAGCCTGCAGGGCCTGCTGCGCTCGCTGGCCGAGCCGCCGCATCGCAACGGCCTGAGCCTGTCGGAAGAGGCGCTGGACGAGCGCACCCTGCGCAAGCTGGCCCAGCAGGACGACGTCATCGCCCGCTGCAAGGCCGACCGCTCGGCCCTGATCCGGCTGTGGGACGTCTGCCAGACGCCGGACTTCCGCAAGACCACCGACGACGACCACCAGCGCATGGTCCGCACCCTGTTCGACGACCTGACCACGGGCCGCAAGCGCCTGCCCGAGGACTGGATCGCCGGCCAGTTCAAGGCGCTGGACCGCACCGACGGCGAGATCGACAGCCTGGCCGCCCGCCTGTCGGGCGTGCGCACCCTCAGCTACATCGCCAACCGCGGCGACTGGCTGCACAACCCGGCCCACTGGCAGGGCGTGACGCGGCAGCTGGAGGACCGGCTGTCCGACACCCTGCACGAGAAGCTGATGGCCCGGTTCATCGACCGGCGCACCAGCGTGCTGATGCGCCAGCTGGGCGATCGCGAGACCATGCTGGCCGGCGTCGGCGCCGACGGGGCGGTGACGGTCGAGGGTCATATCGTCGGCCGGCTGACCGGCGTCACCTTCGTCCAGGAGAAGGGCACCAGCGCCCTCGAGGAGAAGGCCCTGCGCAACGCCGCCCAGCGGGCGGTCACCCCCGAGGTCGCAAGACGCCTGGGCCAGCTGGCGGCCGAGGCCGACGCCGCCTTCACCCTGACCCCGGACGGGGCGGTGCTGTGGAAGGGCGAGGCGGCGGGCGCGGTGCGGGCGGGCGGCAATCTGATGCAGCCGCGCGCGCGCCTGCTGGGCGAGTTGGGCGAGGCCTCGGTCCGCGAGCGGGCCGAACGGCGGCTGGACGCCTTCCTGGCCGGCGAGGTCGACCGCAAGCTGCACGGCCTGCGCAAGCTGGAGCGGGCCCTGGGCGGCGGCGAGCTGAAGGGCCTGCCGCGCGGCCTGGCCCACCGGCTTCTCGAAGCCGGGGGCGTGCTGGATAAACGCGCGGTCGACACCGACCTGAAGGCCATGAGCCAGGCCGAGCGGCGGACGCTGAAGAGCCTGGGCGTGCGGATCGGGGCGTTCAGCCTGTTCCTGCCCTCGGTGCTGCGGCCCGAGGCCCTGGCCACGGCCCGGGCCCTGACGCCGGGCGGCTGGCGCGGCGAGAGCGAGCGCCTGGCGGCCGCGCCAAGCCCGACGCCGGACGCCCGCGCCCTGGCCGCCAACGGCCTGCGCCTGGTCGGCAGGCACGTGGTCCCGGTCGAGATGCTGGAGCGCCTGGACGCCCTGCTGCGCGACGGCCAGCGGCCCGGCGGGGTGGTGCTGACGGACGCCGCCCGCGACGCCCTGGGCTGGACCCCGGCCGAGGCCGCCGCCGTGCTGCGGGCCCTGGACTACACCCCCGCCATCCGGCCCAAGGAAGGCGACCCGATCGTCTGGAAGCGGCGCGGGGCGGCCCTGCCCGAGCCGCGCGTCAAGGCGCGCCCGGACTCGCCCTTCGCGGCTCTCGCCAAGCTGACCGAGCCGCCGCCGAGGCGGAAGAAACCGCGCCGCCGCAAGCCGGCGGCCGGCGCCGCCAAGGCTTCCGCATGACCGACGCCGATCCCGGCCACTGCCGCGCCGACGTCTGGCTGTGGCGCGCGCGGTTCTTCAAGACCCGCTCCCTGGCCGGCCGCTTCGTCGAGGAAGGCCGCATCCGTCTCACCCGCACCGGCGTGGAGAGCCGGGTCGACAAGCCCTCGCGCGGCCTGCGCATCGGGGATGGGCTGGTGTTCGCGATCGGCGGGCGGGTGGTGTCGGTGCGGGTGCTGGGCTTCGGCGAACGCCGCGGACCGGCGACGGAGGCGCGGGAGTTGTACGAGGCGGTGGAGGGCTAAAGCTCCTCCCCCTCTGGGGGAGGTGGCCCGAAGAGCCGGAGGGGGAGCATCTACTCCCCGAACCGCTCCAGGAACCCCGGCACCATCCCCGCCGGCATCGGCCGGCTGAAGTGATACCCCTGGATCTGGTCGCAGCCGTAGTCGGCCAGGGCGTCCAGCTGGGCCTGGTCCTCGACGCCCTCGGCCACCACCTTCATGCCCATGGACGAGCCCAGGGTGATCACCGCCTTCACGATGGCGGCGTCCTCGGCGTTCTGGACGAAGGACTTGTCGATCTTCAGCCGGTCGATCGGGAACTGGCGCAGGTTGGCCAGGCTGGCGTAGCCGGTGCCGAAGTCGTCCAGGGCGATCATCACCCCGGCCCGGTGCAGCTGGCGGACGGTCTCGCTGACCATCTCCGAGCCCCAGCCCATATAGACGTTCTCTGTGACCTCGATGGTCAGGCGCTCGCAGGGCACGTTCCAGCGCTTGAGACGGTCCTGGACCTCTTCGGCCAGGCGTCCGCTGCGGAACTGGGCGGCCGAGATGTTGACGGCCACGCGGCCGAACTCCACGCCCTGGTCCAGCCAGTCGCGCATCTGCTTGAGCGCCGTCTCGAAGGCCATGTCGCCCAGCTTCAGCGACAGGTCCTGGTCCTCGAAGGCGGCCAGGAAGCGGTCGGGGGTCAGCACGCCCTGCTCGGGATGGTCCCAGCGCATCAGGGCCTCGAAGCCGCTGACGCTGTGCGAGGCGATGTCGACGATCGGCTGGTAGTAGAGCACGAACTCCTTGGCCGCGATCGCCGCGCGCACGTCGCGCAGCAGCTCGACGCGCTGCTCCAGGGCCGAGCGCATCGAGGGGTCGAAGACGACGCTGCGGTTGCGGCCCTCATCCTTGGCCCGGTAGAGCGCGATGTCGGCGTTCTTGATCATGTGGCTGGGGTCGGCGTCGGGATCGCCGTGCAGGGCCGCCCCGATGCTGGCGCTGACCGAGAAGCTGCGGCCGCCGTGCTCGATGGGCCGGCGCAGCAGGTCCTGAAGCGCGTTGACGGGCCGCATCATGTCGGCCTCGGAATGCAGGCCGCGCAGGATCACCGCGAACTCGTCCCCGCCCAGGCGGGCCACCGTGTCGCCCGCGCGGAAGGCCGCGTGCAGCATCTCGGCCAGGCGCTTGAGCAGGGCGTCGCCGGCGTCGTGGCCCAGGGTGTCGTTGATGTCCTTGAAGTGGTCGACGTCGATCATGATCAGGCCGAACAGCTCGCCCATCATCTCCGAGGCGTCGACGGCCTCCTGGAACTTGCGATTGAAATAGGCGCGGTTGGGCAGGCCGGTCAGGCTGTCCTTGAAGGCCAGGTTCTCGACGGCCTCGGTGTGGCGGCGGCGGTCGGTGATGTCCTTGAACAGGTTGACCAGGCGCTCCGGTTTCCCATCCGCGCCCAGGAACTTCTTCCCGACCGAGCGCACCCAGGTCTCGACTCCGTCGTCGCGGTTGAGGCGGAACTCGAAGACCTGGGCCTCGCCGTCCTTCCGGTTGCGGACCAGCTCGGCCATCTTCTCGCGGTCGTCGGGATGGACGATCTCCAGCGGGTCGTCCTTGAACAGGCACCACTTCTCCAGCTCCGGCGAGGTGCCCGAGCAGTAGATCTCGCCGGTCCGCAGGTCGTATTCGCGGACCATCAGCTCGTCGAGCTCCAGCGCCATCTTCAGGCGCTGCTGGTCGCGCTCGGCCTTCAGGGCGGTCTCGGCGTAGCCGCTGACGTCGCGGGCGGTGACGATCACCGCCAGGGTGCGGCCGGTCTCGGTGAGGGTGGCGGCGAATTCGGTGCGCCAGATGCGGGACTCGGCGCCGTTGAGCGAGATGGCCCGATAGCGCGAGAACGGCTCGCCGAACGCCACGCAGCGCTCCAGGCTGTCGACGTCCTCGGGATTGAACAGGGCGCGGCGGAAGTCGTCGCCGATGTGGAGGTCGGGGCTCAGGCCGTGGCTTTCCCAGTCGGGGCTGACGGCGGTGAGGCGGAAGGCGTTGTCGACCAGGGCCGCCGCGAAGGGGGCATGACGCACGAACGTCTCGAAGGCGTCCATCTGGGCGCCCGGCGTCTTGGTCTCGTGGTCGGTGATCGAGACGTGAGGGCGCACGGCGGTTCTCGTCATGGGTCGGGTTGTCGACTTCCTGTTTGTTTTCCTCGGCTTGGTTGTGACCGAGCTTCGATAAGAAAGGGTAACGTAACGACGGTATATGGAGATCCGAGCCTATTTAAGGTGGCGCCGGACGCCCATCTCAGGGCAGGTGTCAGAAATCCTGCGCTCCCGCGCAGCCAAGCCGCATTGACATTCGGCCGCCCGGCTTCGAAAACGCGGCCTCTCTAGACGACCCGGAACCGACCAGAGCCTTCGATGACCTACATCGTTACCGACGCCTGCATCAAATGTAAGTTCATGGACTGCGTCGAGGTGTGCCCGGTCGACTGCTTCTATGAGGGCGAGAACTTCCTGGCCATCAATCCGGACGAATGCATCGACTGCGGCGTCTGCGAGCCGGAATGCCCGATCGACGCCATCAAGCCCGATACCGAGGACGAGCCGGACGGCAAGTGGCTGCGGATCAATTCCGAATACGCCAAGATCTGGCCGAACATCACCGTGAAGGGCACGCCGCCCGCCGACCGCGAAGAGTTCGAGCGCGAGACCGGCAAGTTCGAGAAGTACTTCAGCGAAAAGCCCGGCAAGGGCAGCTGAGCCGGCCGGCGCCGCGCGCCGGACCCGATGCGGCGTCCCGATTGCGGGGCGTCCCGACTCGCCCGGCGGGCCCTACGGCCCCGCTCCGCGCGCGAACGCCAAAACCGGCGGATTCGACGAAAAATTCCGCGAAAAACCTCGGGAAGCTTGTCCGAACGGGTCGGATCGGGCGGCTAAACAGGTCGCAAGCCTTTCATCAAGCTGAATTTTATGATATTGTCGCTCCCGACGTAAAGGTCGCGATCTCCCGCGCCTGCCCGTCATGTGGACGATGTCAGCCGGGAAACCGGCGCGCCCGATCGAAGGCGAAGGGTGACTTAAGAACTATCCCAATCCCGACCGGTCTTGGCCCCGCAAGCATTTCGCGGACGGGTCCCTGTCGCCGTTTGGGACGCCCTTTGGATGCTTTCGAGACGCGGTGTTTTGGGCTTTGCCCGAACTTATTGAGGACGAACGAATGAGCAAGAGCGGTCTGGAATTCTCGGTCGGCGATCACGTCGTTTACCCCGCGCACGGCGTGGGCAGCATCCAGGGCGTCGAGACCCAGGAAGTGGCCGGGATGTCGCTCGAGGTCTACATCATCACCTTCGACCACGAAAAGATGACCCTGCGCGTGCCGACCAAGAAGGCCAAGACCGCGGGCCTGCGCCCGCTGGCCGAAGGCAATGTCGTGTCGCAAGCCCTGACCACCCTGAAGGGCCGCGCCCGCGTGAAGCGCACCATGTGGTCGCGCCGCGCCCAGGAATACGAAGCCAAGATCAACTCCGGCGACCTGATCTCGATCGCCGAGGTGGTCCGCGACCTGCACCGCGCCGAGAACCAGCCGGAACAGTCCTATTCCGAGCGCCAGCTCTATGAATCGGCCCTGGACCGCATGGCCCGCGAAGTCGCCGCCATCGAGCGCATCGACCGCGAAGCCGCCATCGGCATCCTGACCAAGTCGCTGCTGAAGAACGCCGCCTAAGCGTCCTTCGCCATCGATCTCGAAGCGCCCCCGGACCCGCGTCCGGGGGCGTTTTCGTTTCGGGCGTGCGGCGGGGTCGCCGGACTGCAACATTGGACTGCCAGACTGGGCGGCCAAGGCCGCGCCGACTCGGCGGCCGGCCTGTCGATGAAGGAAGACCGATGCTCCCGCTGATCCTGGCCGCCCTCGCGCTTCAGGCCTCGCCGGCTCCCGCGCCCGCTCCGGCTCCGTCGGGCGACGCGCCGGCCCGCAAGGCCGAGACGCTCCGCCGCTACGACGGGGGCGCCACCCAGGGCGCGGCGGTCGGGCCCGGCGACATCTATTCGGTCAGCAACTCCAGGCTGGTCCGCTTCGACAAGAAGACCGGCGAGAAGCGCGCGGAATGGACGGGCGACAAGGCCCGCTTCCCGCACATCAACGCCTGCGCGGTGATCGCCAAGGACCTGGTCTGCGCCAGCTCCAACTTCCCCGCCACGCCCCAGGTCAGCACGATCGAGATGTTCGATCCCGCAAGCCTGGCGCACCGGCGCAGCGTCTCGCTGGGCCTGGGCACGGGCTCGGCCACCTGGGTCGACCGCCACGACGGCTTCTGGTGGGTGATGTTCGCCAACTACGACGGCAAGGGCGGCGAGCCCCCGCGCGACCATCGCCACACCACCCTGGTGAAGTTCGACGACCAGTGGCGGCGGCTGGAGGCCTGGGGCCTGCCGGCCTCGGTGCTGGAGCGCATCGCGCCGATGAGCATCTCGGGCGGCGGCTGGGGCCCGGACGGCAAGCTCTATCTCAGCGGCCACGACCGGCCGGAGCTCTACGTCATGCAGCTGCCGATGGGCGGCGGCGTGCTCGACCACCTCGACACCGTCGGCATGGAGGCCGAGGGCCAGTCCATCGACTGGGACGAAAGCCAGCCGGGGGTGCTGTACGGGATCACGCGGCAGACGCGGGAGATTCTGGCGATGCGGGTTCCGGTGGGGCGCTAGGGGAGCCGAGATCGCCCCTCAACCAACGGGAGTGTTGACGCACTTCTGTCGCGTGGGCAGTTTGGCTGGAAGCACGACGGAACGCCGCGCGCTTTTGGGGGCATTCAGTGCAGCTGGAGAGAGACTTGCCCGGTCGACGGCGGCTGCTGATGGGCGTGGCCCTTGCCGCGATCCCCGGCTGGGCCAAGGCCTTGGTCTCGTCCCCGCCGCTTCTGGAGCGCTATCGCGCCTGGCGCGGCGGGCGCGCCTTCGACGCCGTCAGGCTGATCGCCGCGGTGGCGAGGGTCAGGGTCGCCGACCTCGACGCGATCCGCCGGACCTGGGTGGACGCCGAAGGGCGCTCTTCGGAAACGGTCGAGGCCGGTCCCATCAAGACCAGGCTCGTCACGGCGAAGGCGGACGCTTGGGTCCAGGGCGTCGACGGCCGTGTCGAACGGTCGACGACGGGCGAGCGTCGCTATCCCGCCGCCAGCGTTCTCTCCCCGTGGATCCTGGGCGCCGGCTGGCGATCCGACGAACCGCAGCGCCGCTACGGACAGACCTGGGGCGTGCTGACGGCGAAATTTCCGGGTCCGGTGACGATCAGTCTCTTCATCGCGCCCGAGACCGGCGCGCTGGGCGGAGTCCGCGTCGTCGAACCGGAAGGCAGCCACTTCTCCCGCTACGAGGATTGGCGGTTGATCGATGGGGTCCGCTGGCCGTTCCTCGAGAAGACGGAAGCCGTGGACCTCGAGCAGGACGGTTCCGAAGCGCTGGAGACGTTCGCCTACATCGAGGTGAGCTGCAACGCGCCGCCGCCGGCCGAGGTGTTCTCGCCGCCGCGGCCCCGGACCACGGTGAGCTTCGAGACGGCCGCCCAGGGGACAGGCCCCATAGCCTTCGGCCCCGGGACCGACCTGATATTTCCCGTCGAGATAGCGGGACGCCAGGTGCTGGCGCTGCTGGACAGCGGTTCGTCCGCGACCCACCTCGACCTGGCCTTCGCCCGCGGCGTCGGCGTCCGCGGCGCGGGGGCCTTCAAGGCGCCGGGCACGAGCGGCGCGACGATCGACGTCCAGGCGGCCGAAGGGCCGCCGATCAGGATCGCGGGCATGACCGTCGCCGGGCAGAGCGTGGGCCTCAGCGATCTTTCCGCGGTCCGCCGGTCGGTGGGTCGCGCCATCCAGGTCATCCTGGGCCAGGATGTGCTCGACCAGGTGGCGGCGGCGATCGACTTCCAGGCCGGCGAGCTCGAATTCATCGCGCCCTCCCGTTTCCAGGCTCCGGCCGGCGCGCGATCCCTCCCGATCCGCAGGGTTGGGACCATCCCCACCGTGCAGGTGCGCCTGGAGGACATCGGCCTGGTCGATTTCGCCATCGATCTCGGGAACGCCGCGGCGCCGCTGATCCTGTACGGCTCCTTCTGGAAGCCTCGGCGGATGCTGACCCGTCGTCCGTGGACGACCGCCAGCAGCGTCGACGTATCGGGTTCGCACGCGTCCCGACAAGCCAGGATCACGACGGCGGCGCTCGGCCCGTGGACGTTTCGCGACGTGCCGGCGCTCTTCGTCGATCTCGACAAGGGACGCGGGGCCGAAAGCCTCGCCGGCAATATCGGCCTGCCCCTTCTCGCGCGCTTCGGACTGACCCTCGACTATCCCTCCGGGCGGATCCTCCTCACACCGGGTCCGGGCCTCGATCGCCCCTTCGTCCCGGCGGTGTCCTAGTCGTGATTGATGATAATGTATATTTCCGATTGATTGAAATAAAATATTGTACCTATGGTTGATTGCCCAGTTTCGGGGTAATCACTGGAGGTCACAAATGCGTAGTTCGAACCTGGCCCACGCCACGGACAACGATTTCCGCCCGCTGAACGACGACGAGATCGATTTCGTCTCCGGCGCGGGCACCACGACGACCGTGAAGATCACGATCCCCACGCCCTTCGGCACCATCGAGGTCACGCGCACCAAGACGGGCGGCGAGGCTCCGGCCGGCGGCGGCGGTGGTGGCGGCGACAGCGGCGGCGGCTCCCCGCACTCGGACGGGAACAAGGAACCGGGCGGAAAGGAAAACTAGCGGCGAGGCCGGCGGGAAACCGCCGGCCGACCTTCCCGAGCGTGGTGATCCACCAAAGTGAATAGCGACCTGTTCCGGCCTCAAGCCGTCGCCCACGCCAGCCGGCGCCTCGAGGGCGAGGTCATCCTCGCGTCGCGCCCTTCCACGCGCGTGCTGGCCTGGGGCTGCGTGGCCGTGGTCGTCGCGGTCGCGGTGTTCTGCGTCACGGCGACATACACCCGGCGCGAGACCGTGACGGGCTGGCTCGTTCCGCAGGCCGGCCTCATTCGCGTCACCGCGCGTCAGGCCGGCATGGTGGAAGCCCTGGATGTCACCGAAGGCCAGGTCGTCCGCCAGGGGCAGGCCCTGGCCGTGCTGCGGACGTCGATGGACGTTCCGGAAGGCGACGCGGGACGGGCGATGGTGCGCGACGTCGCCGCGGAATCGGATGCTCTCGAAGCCCAGGATCGCGCGACCCAGGCCCGGCTGTCGGTCCAGGCCGCGCGGCTCGCGAGCCAGCGCCTGGCGCTCGAGCGGGAACTCGCCGAAACCCGCGCTCGGCTGTCGGCCCTCGAAGAACGGACGCGACTGGCGAACGTCAATGTCGAGCGCTTCGAGCGCGTCGCGGCCGAGGGATATCTCAGCCGCCGGGACCTCGACGCGGCCCGGTCGACGGCGTTGATGATGGCCCAGGACGCCGCCGAGGTCCGTACCCTTGTCCTGACCTACGAGCGCCAGATCGGCGACCTGGACGCCCAGTTGAGGACCGTCCCCCTGGACGCCCGGGCCGCCACGGCCCAATCGAAGGCCGCGATCGCGGAGGTCCGGCAGAAGGGCACCGCCGCCGCCCTCCAGTCCACCTACGTGGCGACCGCGCCGATCGCCGGCCGGGTGGGGGCGATCCCGGTGGATGTCGGCCAGACCTTGCCCTCGGGCGCCACCATCGCCGTCGTCTCGTCCGGCGACGGGATGGAGGCCGAACTGTTCGCGCCCTCCCGGGCGGCGGGCTTCATACGGCCGGGGCAGGAGGTGCGCCTGATGTACCAGGCGTTCCCGCATCAAAAATTCGGCGCCGCCCGCGGAAGGGTGCGCACGGTTTCCAGGACGGTGCTCGCGCCGGGCGAGCTTTCCATCCCCGGCCTGGCCCTGCAGGAGCCCGTCTTCCGGGTCCGCGTGAAGCTCGATCGGCAGAGCGTGCGGGCCTACGGCCAGGACATGCCGTTGCGCCCGGGCATGTTGGCCAACGCGGACGTGGTGCTGAGCCGGCGCTCGCTGGTCGAATGGCTGCTCGACCCGATCTATGCCGCGGGCCGCCGATGATCGACCTGCTGGACGCCCTGAATTTCGAACGCCGCCGAAAGTTGCCGGTCGTGCTGGCCTCCGAGGGCGCCGAATGCGGCCTGGCCTGCATGGCCATGATCGCCGCGTATCATGGCCACGAGATCGATCTGAACGGGCTGAGACAGCGCTTTTCGATCTCCCTGGCCGGAGCGACCCTGCGGAATCTCATGTCGCTGGCCGACCAGCTGGCGTTCGAGAGCCGCCCCCTGCGCATCGGCGTCGACGCCCTCGCCAAGGTGCGGACACCCGCGATCCTGCACTGGGACCTCAATCATTTCGTCGTGCTGAAGGCCGTGGAGCGTGATCGGGTCGTCATCCACGATCCCGCGCGCGGCGTCCGGACGCTCAGTCGCGAGGACGTCTCGAACCACTTCACGGGCGTGGTGCTGGAAGTCGTCCCGAAGGCGGATTTCCAGAAGACCGAAGCGCGCGTGGATGTGCGCATCTCAAGCCTGTGGTCGCGACAGCGAGGCTTTGTTCCGGCCTTCGTCCAGATCCTGTCGCTGTCCCTGGCGCTCCAGATCGTCGCCTTCGCGGGACCGTTCCAGATCCAGCTTGTCGTCGACGAGGCGATCGGGCGGATGGACGAAAACCTCCTGACCGTCCTGGCGCTGGGGTTCGGCGGTCTCATACTGCTGCAACTGGGCATGACGGCGCTGCGATCGTGGATGTTGCAGGTGTTCGGCAGCATGCTGACCTACCAGATGGTGGGGAACCTGGTGCACCACCTGCTGAGGCTGCCGTCGAACTTCTTCGAAAAGCGCCACGTCGGCGACATCCTCTCTCGTCTGGGGTCCACCTCGCCGATCCAGGACGCGCTGACCCGAGGCCTTATCGCTTCGGTCATCGACGGGGTGATGGCGCTGCTCGCCGCCGTCATCCTGTTCCTCTATTCGCCGTTGCTGGCCGGCGTGGTCTGCGCGTCGATCCTGCTGATGCTGATCCTCGCGGCCGTCTTCTATCCATTCCTGCGGTCGAGGACCGAGGAGCAGCTGATCGCTTCGGCCAAGGAGCGATCGCATTTGATGGAGACCGTGCGGGCGGCCGTGACGATCAAGTTGATGGGGCGCGAGATCGAGCGCGAGGCGGCCTGGCGCAACCGCTACGCCAGCACGATCAACACGTCGGTCTCCGTCGCGAAGTTCAACATCCTCCTGGGGTTCTTGCAGAACAGCGTCATGGCGATCCAGTTCGTCCTGGTCGTCTTCTTCGGCGCGCGCCTGATCATCGACGGGGCCGGCCTGTCGGTCGGCATGCTTCTGGCCTTCCTTTCCTTCCGCCAGACCTTCACCGACCGTTGCTTCTCCCTGATCAACCAGGGCATGGAGTTCACGCTCCTGGGCCTGCACCTGCAGCGGTTGGGCGACATCGTCGGAGCGGCGCCCGAAACGACCGGACCGGCGGTGCTCGGCGCGCGGGTCGCGGGGGGGATCGAGGCGCGCGACCTGTCTTTTCGCTACGCCTCGGCGGATCCCCTGGTCTTGCGCGAGGTCAGCTTCGACATCGCCCCCGGTGAATTCGTGGCCCTCGTCGGACCTTCCGGCGGCGGCAAGACGACCACCCTGAAACTGCTGCTGGGCCTGCAGTCGCCGACGGGAGGCGAGGTTCTCCTCGACGGCCAGCCGGCGACGCCCGAGTACGTCAGGGCGTGGCGCGCGAGCGTCGGCGTGGTGGCTCAGGACGATCGCCTGCTTTCCGGCACGATCGCGGACAACATCGCCTTCTTCGATCCGGATCTCGACATGGCGCGGGTGATCGAGGCGGCCGAGGCGGCCTGCATCCATGCGGACGTCGTTCGTATGCCGATGCAGTACCTTTCCCTGGTCGGCGACATGGGCTCGTCGCTTTCCGGCGGCCAAAAGCAGCGGATCCTGTTGGCGCGGGCGCTGTACCGCCAGCCGGCGGTCCTGTTCCTCGACGAAGGCACCGCCAATCTCGACGAAGACACCGAGAACGCGATCGGCGACCTCATCAGCGCGTTGCCGATCACCCGGGTGGTGGTGGCGCACGGCCCGGCGCTGGTGCGTCGCGCGGATCGCGTGCTGGAAGTGCGCGAAGGCCGCGTGGTCGAATCCGTTCGGCCGGACCATCACAAACGAGCGCGCGTCGTCCGCTAGAGACGCCAGGCGCCCCGCCGCCTACCCCAGCACCAGCCCCGCGTCCCCCCGCCGGGCGATCAGGTCGCCGATGGTGGTGAACAGGGTGGAGAGGTCGACGGGCTTGCGGATGACGTCGTCGGCGCCGGCGGCCTGGCAGTCGGCTTCCAGTGTGGCGCCGCCGTCGGCGGTGACGACGATCACCGGCAGCTGGGCCTTGGCGTCGGAGCGGGTGCGGATCTCGCGGATGGCGGTCAGGCCGTCCATGCCCGGCATGCGCAGGTCCATCAGGATCAGGTCGTAGGCGTTGGCGTCGATCATCGCCAGGCCGGAGGGCCCGTCCTCGGCCTCGTCCATGTCGACCCCGCCGGCCCGCAGCATCTCGGCGACGACCCGGCGGTTCATCTGGTTGTCCTCGACGAACAGCACCCGCATCGCGGACGATCCCCGGTTTCGTGAAAAGGCGGCCCGACCTGGCCCGCCCCCAGACCAAACAAGAGTTTAGACCGGGTTCAGACGGTGGCAACCGTCCTGGCGTCGGGTTCGTCGGCCGCCCGCGTCTCGAGCAGGCCGCCCAGGGCCTCGACCAGGCCCGCGGCGGTGACCGGCTTGCGGACGATCAGGGCGGCGCCGGCCGACAGCAGGGCGGCCTCCGCCTCGCCGTCCGGGCCTTCGGCGGCCTGGGGCAGCAGCACCGCGACCGGGGCCGGCGCCAGGGTGTCGCCCAGGGCGGCCAGGGCGGCGGCGCGCGCCTCGGGGCCGTCGCCCAGCCCCGCCGCCTCGACCAGGGCCAGGTCGAAGCGCTGGCCCTGGGCCGCGTCCAGGGCGTCGGCGAGGCCGGCCACGGCGGTCAGCTCGCGGACCTTTGGGCGCAGCACCGCGGCGACGACCGAGCGGGTCAGCGGGTTCGGATCGCAGAACAGCAAGGCGCAGTCGCCCAGCGCGTCCGGGGCGGCGGACGGGGCCGCGCCCGACCGCCGCAGCGGCAAGGCGACGGTGACGGTCGAGCCCTGGCCCACCACGCTGTCCAGGCGGATCTCGCCGCCCATGGCGTCCGCCAGCCGGCGGCAGATGGCCAGGCCCAGCCCGGCCCCGCCGTGGGTCCGGGTGCGGCTGGAATCCACCTGGCCGAACGGCTCGAACACCTCGGCCAGCTTGTCGGGCGGGACGCCGGGGCCGGTGTCGGCGACCTGGAGGACCAGCCGCTCGCCGTCGGGGTCCTGCCGGACGCTCGCCGACAGCGACACCGTCCCCCGATCGGTGAACTTCACGGCGTTGGACAGCAGGGCGAACAGGATCTGGCGCAGGCGGCCCGGGTCCTCGACGATCCGCGCCGGGGCCTGGCTGAAGTCGCAGGTCAGGGCCAGGCCCTTGGCGGCGGCCTCGTCCGACCACAGCCGCGCGGCCTCGCGGCCCAGTCCGGGCAGGTCGAAGGCGGCGCGGTTCAGGGTGACGCCGTCGGTCTCCAGCCGCGCCAGGTCCAGGATGTCGTCGACCAGGGCCCGCATGGTCCGGGCGCCGGCGCCGACCACCGCGACGCGGTCGCGCAGGGCGGGGTCCAGGTCGGGTTGGGCCAGCACCACCTCGGTCATGCCCAGGATGCCGTTCAGCGGGGTGCGCATCTCGTGGCTGGTGGCGGCCAGGAACTCGGTCCGGGCCCGCACGGCCTTGGCCAGGGCCTGGTTGGCCTGGCGCAGCCGCTCGTTGGCGGCGCGGGCCAGGTTGCGGCCGCGCCGCACGCCCACCACGGCCGCCGCCAGGGCCGCGACCGCCAGGGCGGCGGCGGCCAGCAGCACGGCGGCGATCAGGTTACGGGCCCGGGCCAGCTTGACGTCGCGCTCCAGCTGGCCGGCCTTCAGCGCGGCGATGCGCGAGGCCTGGTTGGCGGAGTCGAACTGGGCGGCCATCAGGGCGGCGTTGGTCGAGGCCGCCAGGGTCTGGGCCTGGTCGTCCAGGCGTTTGAACGCCTCCAGGTGGGCCAGGGACAGCTCGGTCTGGCCCAACTGCTTGTAGGTCTTGTAGGCGGCCGCGTGCAGGTCGACATAGTCCGGCCCGGTGGTCTTCAGGTCCACGCCCGCGAACAGCGGGTCCAGCAGGGCGGCGGCCGCCTTGGGATGGCCGCGCGCCAGCTCGACCTGGACCGTGGCCTTCATCACCGACCGGCGGGCGTCGCGCGCGTCGGGCAGGGGGCGCAGCAGGGCGTCGGCCGCGCCGATCAGGCGCCAGGCGGCGTCGGGATGGCCGCCGTGGACCTCGGCGATGGCCTGGTTGGCGGTGATCCGCGCCTCCAGCTGGGGGCTGCCCATCGCTTGGGCGATCTTGCGGCCGCGCTCGAACTCGACCACCGCCCGGCCGTACTGCTCGCCGTCCATCAGGGCGTTGCCGATGTTGTTGGCCGCGCTCAGCTGCAGCAGCTGGTCGGCCGGATAGGCCTCGGCCGACTGGGCGTAGTAGTGCAGCACCTTCTCGTAGTCGTGGGCGTCCTGGTAGATCGAGCCGATGTTCTGCAGGGCCACGGCCTGGCCGCGCGGATGGCCGGCCTTGCCGAAGATGCGGTAGGCGGCCTGGAAGTCGCGCAGGGCCAGCTGGACCTGGCCGCGGGCGGCCTCCAGCGCGGCCTGGGTCATCACCAGATCGCCGTGCAGCTTGCTGTCGGGGGCCTTGGCGGCGGCCACGGCCAGGCCGGCGGCGATCACCGGCGCGGCCTCGTCGGGACGGTCCAGCCGCAGCAGCGCCTCGCCCTGCAGCCACTGGGCGGCGGCGATCTCCTGGTCGCGGCGGGGGCCGGCGTCGGCCTTGGCCAGGGCCAAGGCCTGGGTCGAGAGGGTCAGGGCGGCGCCGGGATCGCCCATCATGGCGGCCTTGGCGGCGTCCAGGCGCGCATCGACCGGGCCGGCGGCCGCCACGGGGCCGGCGACCAGCAGGACGGCGAGCGCCGCCGCCGATCCGATCCGCTTGCTGTCGATCATGCCCCGCCCGTTCGTCGCCGACGTCCGGCGAACCTCCGGAGGATGTTCGCGAGCGCGTGATGAATTCGTAAACCGGGACGATAGCAGGCCGGGCCGCGCTCCCGGGCCGTGACCGGACGTCGCATGCTGACCCCGCTGGCAGCAGGAGCCGCCTAGGCTGGCGGACGTTGTTCCCGCCAGGAGAAACGCCATGACCGACCTGCCCCTCAAGGCCCGCTGCCATTGCGGCGCCACCCAGTTCGAGGTGACGGAGGCGCCGACCGAGCTGACCGACTGCAACTGCTCGTTCTGCTCGCGGCGGGGCGCGCTGTACGCCTACTACAAGCCCGCCCAGTTCAAGCTGACCACGGCCCGCGACCGGGTCTCGACCTATCAGTGGGGCCACTATCTGGGCCAGCACCACCACTGCGCCATCTGCGGCTGCCCGACCTATTCGGAGTTCCCCAGCTTCGACAGCGGCCAGCCCGACTTCGACGACCCGCGCATCAGCATCAACGCCCGCCTGTTCGTCGACTTCGACTGGGCCGCCCTGCCGGTGCGCAAAAACAACGGCAAGGCTTATTGAGGGTCGCGGCTCCGAACATCTCTTGTCTACACGTGTAATATGCGCCTAGGCTCCTCGTCATAAGGAAGAACGGGGAGACGTCGGGTCATGAAGGTTGTCCTGGTCGCGGCGGTGCTGGCCCTGTCCAGCGTCGGCGCATGGGCGGCGGAGACCGCCAATCCGCTGCTGGTCGCCCGTCCGCGCGGGGTGGAGACCGGGCAGCAGAGCCAGGCCCTGAAGATCGCCAAGCTGGACGTCGACGTCGTCCTGGTGGGCGGCCTGGCCCAGACCACGATCTCGGCGCGCTTCGACAATCCGACGGCCCAGATCATGGAAGGCGACTTCACCCTGGCCCTGCCGGCCGGGGCGGTGGTCAACGGCTACGCCCTGGACGTCAACGGCCGCATGGTCGACGGGGTGCTGACCGGCAAGCGCCAGGCCAAGCTGGTCTATGAGGAGCGCGTGCGGGCCGGGGTCGATCCGGGCCTGGCCGAGGTGACCGCCGACAACAGCTTCCACACCCGGGTGTTCCCGATCCTGCCGGGACGGGGCCGCACCATCCGCCTCAGCTATGTCAGCCCCCTGGCCGCCGACGGCGGCTTCGACCTGCCGCTGTCGTCGTCGGCGGTGGTGGGCGAGATGAAGGTCGCGGTGGCCGCGCCGTCCGCCGTCGCCGCGCCGTCGCTGGCCGCGCCCGGCGGCCTGAAGCTGGACTGGACCAGGGACGCCGCCGGCGGCTGGACCGCCTTGGTCGCGGCCAAGGACGTCGCCCTGTCCGGCGCCCTGCGGGTGGGTCCGTGGAACGCGGCGGGTCCGCTGGAGCTGAGCCGTCACGCCAACGGCGAGCGGTTCTTCGAACTGCGCCTGCCGTTCGACGCCCAGGCCGCCACGGTGCGCCGCCTGCGCGTCTACTGGGACCGGTCGCGCTCGCGCACCGGCGACGACCTGGCGGCCGAGATCGCCGTGCTGCGCCGCTATGTCGAGGCCGCGCGCCCGGGGGCGGTGGACTTGGTGACCTTCGCCGACGACGCGCCGCGCGCGGTGACCCTGTCGGCCCCGACCGGCGAGGCCCTGGAGGCGGCGCTGAAGGCGGTGACCTACGGCGGCGCCAGCTCGCTGAAAGGCGTGTTCGCGGCCGGCGCCGGCCAGGCCGACACCTGCGTCGTGGTCTCGGACGGCCGCATGACTCTCGACGGCTGGGACGCGACGCCGCCGCCCTGCCGGACCTTCGCCCTGTCCAGCGCCAAGGGCGCGGACCGCAACTTCCTGGCCGCCCTGGCCGAGCGTGGCGGCGGGCGGCATGTGGACCTGTCGTCCGTGACCCCGGACGCCGCCCTGGCCCGCCTGACCGCGGCCGGGACGCCCGGCTTCAGCCTGAAGGCCGACGACGGCCAGGCCGTCGATTATCGCCTGGTCGCCGGTCCCGCCGGCCGCTGGTGGATCGTCGGCAAGGCACCGGCCGCCGGCGGCCTGGTGTTCACCGGACCCGGCGGCGCGCGCACTTTCCGCCTGGACGGGCCCGTGCGGGCCTTCGACGGCGCGGGCGTGCTGTGGGGCCGCGACGCGGTGGCCGGCCTGCTGGCCACCGACCGTCCCGACCGCGACGAGGCCCTGGCCCTGGCGCGGCGCTACAACGTGGCGACCGAAGAGGCGAGCTTCGTGGTGCTCGAGAACGTCCAGGACTATGTCGACGCCGGCGTCGCCCCGCCGTCCTCGGCCGGCGAGGCCCTGATCGACGGCTACCGCGCCGCCATGGTGGCGAAGAAGACGGCCGACGCCCAGGTCCAGGCCGCGCGCCTGGACAGGATCGTCGCGACCTGGACCGCGCAGAAGGCCTGGTGGGACAAGACGTACAAGGCGCCGAAACCGAGCCCCGCGCGCGACGTCGTCCAGCCGCGCCCAGGCGTCGCCCCGCCCGCGGTCATGGCGGCGCCGATGGACATGGCGCCGTCGCTCCCGTCGCCGATGCCCACTCCGCCGCCTCCGCCGCCTCCGCCGCCGACGGCCTATTCGAGCGAGAGCGTCGAGGAGGTCGCCGTCACGGCCGCCCGGCGCCAGCAGTCGCAGTCCGTGGCCGTGGCCCGCGCCGCGGCTTCCTCGGACGCCGCGTCGGCGGAGTCCGAGCCGACGGAAAGCCGCATCGTCGTAGCCGCCGCCGCATGGAACCCCGACCGGCCCTATCTGAAGGCCCTGGCCGCGACCTCGGGCGAGGCCTGGCGTCCGCGCTACGCCGAACTGGAGAAGTCGTACGGCGACGCCCCGGCCTTCTATTTCGACGTCGCCGAATGGCTGGCCCGCTCGGAACGCAAGACCCAGGCGGCCGCCGTCGTGGTCAGCGCCCTGGACGTACCCGGCGCCGACGCCAAGACCCTGATCATCGTCGCCGACCGCCTGCAGGCCTATGGCGACCTGGACCGGGCGATCTGGCTGCGCGAGCGGATGCTGTTCCTGGAGCCCGACCGTCCGCAGCCCCGCCGCGACCTGGCCCTGGCCCTGATCGCGCGCGGCGACCGCACCAGCGGCAAGGCCCGCGAGGCCGACTACCGCCGGGCGCTGGACCTGCTGAACGCCGTCGTCGTCCGCCCCTGGAACCGCGACTATGACGGCGTCGAGGTCATCGCCCTGATGGAGGCCAACCGCCTGATCGCCCGGATGAAGGCCCTGGGCCTGACCCAGGAGGTGCTGGACCCGCGCCTGGTGGCCCTGCTCGACGTCGATATCCGCGCGGTGCTGGAGTGGAACACCGACAAGACCGACATGGACCTGTGGGTGGACGAGCCGACCGGCGAGCGGGCGATCTACAACAACCCCAACACCGCCATCGGCGGCCGGCTGTCCAACGACATGACCCGGGGCTTCGGCCCCGAGGAGTACCTGCTGCACCGCGCTCCGGACGGGACCTACGTGCTGAAGGTCAATGTCTACGCCGCCGACGTCCTCGACCCGAACGGCCCGAGCACGGTGCGGGTGCGCCTGTTCCGCGACTGGGGCCGCCCCAGCGAGAAGCAGGAGACCTTCACCATCGAGCTGAAGAAGGGCGACAACGGCCCGATGACGGTGGGCCGGTTCGAGATCGGGAAGAAGAAGTAAGGCCGACTCCGGCGAGCGGCGCCCCCTTCTCACCCGGGGGTTGTCGCTCGCCCGCGACAGCCTGCGGCTGCGGCAAAACTGTCATCAAGCTGTGAAATAGACGCGACGTCGGAACAACCGGCGCCGTGGAAGCGAGTCCCTGCGGCGCTCTTGCCTGTGGGGACGTCTGAATGTTGCTGAGATCCGCTAGCGTGGCGGCCATCGCCGCCTGCCTCATGTTCGCCGCGCAAGCGCACGCGGCGGACGCGCCGCCCGCGGCCGCGGACAGCAACGAAGTCGATCAGCTGGTCGTCGTCGGCAGCGGCCAGACCCGCTCGGTCTCGACCCTGCTGCCGTCGCAGCTGGACGTGCTGCCGCCCGGGACCAGCCTCCAGAAGTCGCTGAACCTGCTGCCGGGCGTCAGCGCCCAGTCGATCGACGCCCTGGGCGTCAACGAGCAGTCGCTGTCCCTGCAGGTGCGCGGCTTCAACACCACCCACCTGGGCTACACCCTGGACGGCATGCCGCTGGGCGACGGCGCCTACAACAACTACAACGGCCTGACCGTCAGCCGCGCCCTGATCTCCGAGAACCTGGGCCGCGCCGATCTGGCGACGGGCATCGCCGGCCTGGGCATCGCCTCGACCAGCAACCTGGGCGGCGCGCTGCTCTACACCTCCAGCGACCCGCACAAGGACTTCGGCGTCTCGGTCAACGGCACCGTCGGTAGCGAGGACTCCGCGCGCACCTTCCTGCGCATCGACAGCGGCGAGCACGGCGGCCTGTCGGCCTATCTGTCGGGCCAATACAGCCAGCAGGACCTGTTCGTGAACCAGGGCGCCTGGAACAAGTCGACGGGCAAGCAGCTGAACGGCAAGCTGGTCTACCGGATCGGCGAGGTCGCCAAGATCACGGCCTTCGCGGACGTCTCGCGCACCAACCAGGCCGACGACGCCTATCTGTCGAAGGACATGCTGGGCCGCCTCGGCTGGGACTGGGGCGGCTATGCGCCGGACTGGCAGTCCTATCTGGGCGTCGCCTACTGCTCGGTGACCGCCCCGACCGCGCCGACCAAGTGCGTTCCCGCGCCGTCGCCGCAGAAGAACGCCGACGTCACCTTCACCAACGGCCAGATCCTGCGTAACGACGAGCTGTACTACCTGGCCGGCGACTTCAACATGACGCCGTCGCTGCTGCTGCACGTGCAGGTCTACAACCACACCGACAAGGGCGCGGGCAACAACTGGATCACCGGCTGGTCCACCCAGGGCACGACGTCCACCGCCGACGACCTCCCGGTCCAGATCCGCGACACGCGCTACACCATCGACCGCACCGGCGTGGTCGCCAGCCTGGGCTGGACCGTCGGCGTCCACCACATCCAGGGCGGCCTCTGGCTGGAAGACAACACCAGCAGCGCCGCGCGCTACATCTGGACCAACGTCACCGACCCCTTCAGCCTGGCCCGGTTCCTGGACGGCACGCCCAACACCGCCCAGTGGGTGCAGCAGACCGACTGGACCACCCAGCAGTTCTATCTGCAGGACACGGTGACCCTGCTGGACGACGCCCTGAGCATCGATTTCGGCTTCAAGAGCACCGACGCCAAGTCGGACGCCCAGGCCATCCGCGGCATCGCCCTGGCGGCCCCGCCGGCGTCCAGCCAGTTCGCCAGCGGGGTGCTGCACGCCAAGGACAACTTCCTGCCGGAAGTCGGCGCGCGCTGGCGCATCGCGCCCGGCCACGAGGTGTTCGCCAGCTACGCCGAGAACATGGCCATGTTCCAGGGCGGCTTCAAACTGGGCCCGCAGTCGGTCTCGCAGGCCGTCTGGGACGCCCAGGGCAAGTACCTCAAGCCCGAGACCTCCAAGAGCTTCGACGCCGGCTACCGCTATGTCAGCGGCCCGCTGCAGGTCTCGGCCTCGGCCTACCTCGTGGATTTCGACAACCGCCTGCTGCAGTACAATCCCTGCCCGACCAACCAGCAGCAGAACCCGGGCTGCGGCAACTCCTTCCACAACGCCGGCAGCGTCACCAGCAAGGGCCTGGAAGTGGGCGTGCTGTGGAAGCCGCTGGCCTGGATGGACTGGTACAACTCGGTCTCGCTGAACAAGACCACCTACGACGACGACCTGAACTGGTGCACCACCACCTGCGTGGTCAAGGAAACGTCCGGCAAGCAGCAGGTGGATACGCCCAAGCAGTTGCTGGCCAGCTCGCTGACCCTCCGGCATGACGGCTTATGGGCCACGCTGCAGGGCAAGTACACCGATCGCCGCTACTACACCTACACCAACGACCAGAGCTTCGGCGGCTACACCACCTTCGACCTGGGCGTGGGCTACAAGTTCGACGGCGCCAGCTTCGCCAAGGGCGCGAAGGTGACGCTGAACGTCACCAACCTGACCAACAAGCGCTACGCGTCGAACTTCGACAGCAGCGTGTTCGCGCCGGACGACGCGGCGGGCAGCATCCTGGTGTTCCACGCCTCGGCCCCGCGGCAGGTCTTCGCCACGGTCGGCTTCGACTTCTAGGCGTCCACGCGCCCGCGCGAACCCACCATCGGCGGGCGGCTTAGCGGTCGCCCGCCGCTCCATGTTCAAGGAGACCCGATGCGCCGTTGGATCTTGCTGGCTCTCGCCGCCGCGACGCTCGCCGGCGCCGCCCAGGCGCAATCCCCGACCTACCTCGTCAAGCACTGGAGCCAGGCGGCGGGCGACGAGACCGTCACCTTCCAGGGGCGGACCTTCGTCAACCACGGCCTGGTCGCCGTGGGGCGGCTGGACGCGGCCACGCGGGACTTCAAGGGCGACACCCTGGGCTCGTTCTCGGGCATGGCCCTGCGGTCCTGGCGCCGCCTGGCCGACGGGACCTACGAGGGCCAGCTGCTGACCCTGCCGGACCGGGGCCCCAACGGCGTCGGCTCGGTGGCCGGCACGGTCGACTACGCCAACCGGCTGCACGCCCATCGCCTGACCCTGGCCGGCGGCAAGCTGACGATCACCCCGACCGGGGGCTTCCTGCTGAAGGACCAGACGGGCCAGCCGTTCACCGGCAAGGATCCCGGCCCCAACGTGCTGACCCGCGACGGCGTGCGCTATCCCTCGCCCGCGACCGGGGAAGGCGCGGGCAAGATCAGCCTGGACTCCGAGGCCGTGGCCTATCTGCCGGACGGCGCCTTCTACGTCTCCGACGAGTACGCGGCGGGCATCTACCTGTTCGACAGGACGGGCCGGCAGATCGGCGCGATCCAGGCGCCGCCGGCCCTGCTGCCGATGCGCAAGGGCCAGATGGACTTCACCGCCGAGAGCGCGCCGACCACCGGCCGGCGCAACAACCAGGGGCTGGAGGCCCTGGCGGTCACGCCCGACGGCAAGCGCCTGGTCGCCATCCTGCAGAGCGCCACGATGCAGGACACAGCCGGCTCGAACGCGGCCACCCGCAACAACACCCGCGTCCTGGTCTACGACATCTCCAAGAGCCGCACGCCCAAGGCGCCGATCGGCCACTACGTGCTGCAGCTGCCGGTCGTGCGCGAGAGCGGCGACGGCCAGGCCGCCGACGTCACCGCCGCCCAGTCGGAGATGCTGGCCCTGAACGACCACCAGTTCCTGGTGCTGGCCCGCGACGCCAACGGCCGGGGCAAGGGCTCGACCAAGGCCCCGGTGTTCAAGGCTGTCCTGCTGGTCGACACGACCGGCGCGACCAACCTGGCGGGCGGGCCGTACGAACAGGGCGTCCAGCCCGTCGCCGCCGACGGCGCGCTGGCGGCCGGCCTGAGGCCGGTCAGGCAGGCCGAGCTGGTGAACCTGCTCAACCCCGTCCAGCTGGCGCGGTTCGGCATGAACCTTTCGACCGCCCCGTCCGACCGGTTCAGCCTGTCGGAGAAGTGGGAGGCCATGGCGCTGGCGCCGGCGCTGGACCCGGCCGCGCCGAACGACGTCTTCCTGCTGGTCGGCAACGACAACGACTTCCTGACGGCCAAGGGCCAGGTCAACGGCCAGGCCTTCGACGCGGGCCTGACCAACGACAAGGGGGCGGGCGAGGGCGACAACGACAGCGTCATCCTGGTCTATCGCCTGACCTTGCCGGCCGGCGCGCCAGGCGCGCCCTAGGCGGCCTTGCCGAACGCCTCGACCGCATCCTTCAGCAGGACGGGATTGATCGGCTTGTTCAGCACCTTCACGTCCTCGAAGCCCTGGCGCGGCAGGGCGCCGTAGCCGGTGGCGAACACGAACGGGATGCCGGCGGCGCGCAGGCGCTCGGCGACCGGGAAGACCATGGTCCCGCCGATGTTGACGTCCAGCACCGCCCCGTCCAGGGCCGGCGGCGGCGCGACCGCGTCCTTCAGATAGGCCAGGGCGTCGTCGACCGCGCCGAACGAGCCGGAGATCTCGCAGCCGAAATCGGTCAGCAGGTCCTCGACCATCAGGGCCACCAGGGCCTCGTCCTCGACGATCATGATGCGCGGAGGATGGGCGGTCATTCGGGCGTTCTCGCGATCGGGCCGGCCACGATCCGGTCTGACAGCGGCGCGCGCAGCCAGTAGGTCAGGCCCTTGGGCTGGTAGGTCAGTTTGGCCTCGCCGCCCAGGTCGCGGGCCACCCCGCGCTCCAGCAGCTTGGTCCCGAAGCCCTGGCGCTTGGGCACGAACACCGGCGGGCCGCCGCGCTCGACCCATTCCAGCACGAGGTTCCGGACCCCTTCCACGTCCTCGATCCGCCAGACCACGGTGACCTGGCCGCTGGCCGCCGTCAGGGCCCCGTGCTTGGCCGCGTTGACCATCAGCTCGTGCAGGGTCATGTGCAGCGCCACCGCGGTTTCCGCCGTCAGCGAGATGGCGGGGCCGCGCGCCGAGAAGCGCGGGTCGGCCAGGCCGCCGAACGGCTGCAGCGCCGCCTCCAGCACGTCGCGCAGGTCGGTGCGGCCCCAGGCGCGGCGGGTCAGCAGCTCGTGGGCCCGCGACAGGCCCATCAGCCGGGACTCGAAAGACTCGGCGAAGTCGGCGGGCGAGGGGGCGGTGCGCAGGGTCTGGCGGGCGATCGACTGCACCGAGGCCAGGGTGTTCTTCACCCGGTGGTCCAGCTCACGCAGCAGGAAGGTGCGCCGCTCCAGGGCCTCGTTCAGCGAGGCGTAGAGGTTGGCGTTCTCGATGGCCGCCGCCGTGGCCCGGGCCATGGCCTCCAGCTTCATCACCGTGTCGACCGACGGCGTCTGGCCCACGGCCCAGTAGGCGCCGATCGCGGCGATGGGGTCCTTGGCGCGCACCGGCGTCATCACCAGGCTTTTGACGAAGGTCGGGCGATAGGCGTCGTGCGGGATGCGGTCGTCCAGGTAGATGTCGGGGATCACCACCGTCTGGCCGTGGATCATGGCCCAGCCCGAGATGCAGGCGGTCATCGGGAAGCGCTGGCCCTTCCACATCGGGCCGATGGCGTCCTCGTCCAGGTACCAGCACAGGTCGCCGTCGCGCAGCACGAAGCAGACGCCGTCGGCCCCGGAGATGCGCCGGGCGGCCGAGCGGACGACCGCGGCGACATCCTCGATGGTGCGCGTGGCCGACAGCGCCTCGATCGTTTCGACCAGGGTGATCAGGGCGGCGTGGTCGGCCTGTTCCGAACGCTCGGCGTTCGCGACGTTTAACACTCTTGGCGTCCCAGATACGCGTGTCCCCGAGCCGCCAGCCTAGCATCGGCCGATGTCGCGGCAAGGTGGAGTCTATGCTTAACGCTCGTCGAACGCGGTCATCCGGCGCCCCGCCGGAGAAACCGCGCGTTCAGTCGGCGGGCAGTTCCTCAACGACTTCAAGGCGCGAAGCGTTGGGACCCTGGGACAACTCCCGCGACAATCGGTCGCGATCCAGCGCCCCCTCCCAGCGGGCCACGACAAGCGTGGCCACGCCGTTGCCGACGAAGTTGGTCAGGGCCCGGCACTCGCTCATGAACCGGTCCACGCCCACCAGCACGGCCAGGGCGGCGATGGGGATGTCGGGCACCACCGCCAGGGTCGCCGCCAGGGTGATGAAGCCCGCGCCCGTCACCCCGCTGGCCCCCTTGGAGGTCAGCATGGCCACGCCCAGCAGGCTGGCCATCTGCAGGAAGCTGAGGTGGGTGTTGGTGGCCTGGGCCAGGAACAGGGTGGCCAGGGTCATGTAGATGTTGGTGCCGTCGAGATTGAAGCTGTAGCCCGTGGGCACCACCAGCCCGACCACCGACTTCCGGGCCCCCAGCCGCTCCAGCTTCTCGATCAGCTGGGGCAGGGCGCTTTCCGAGCTGCTGGTGCCCAGCACGATCAGCAGCTCTTCGCGGATATAGGCCAGGAACTTCAGGATCGAGAAGCCGCAGGCCCAGGCGATGGCGCCCAGCACCACCAGCACGAAGACCAGGGCGGTGACGTAGAAGGTGGCCACCAGGGCGCCCAGCTGGATCAGGCTGTGCACGCCGTACTTGCCGATGGTGAAGCCCATGGCCCCGAACGCGCCCAGCGGCGCCAGCTTGACCACCACGTGGATGATCCCGAAGAACAATCGGGCCAGGTCGCTCATGCCCGCGGCCATCCGGTCGCCGAACTCGCCCATGCGGGTGCAGGCGAAGCCCGTCAGGACGGCGATCACCAGCACCTGCAGCAGGTTGCCCTCGGCGAAGGCGCCGAAGAAGGTCTCGGGGATCAGGTGCAGCAGGTAGGCGACCAGCCCCTCGCCGTGATGGGCCTTCTCCAGGTAGCCGGCGGCGATCTTGGGATCGAGGTGGGCCGGGTCGATGTTGAAGCCGTGGCCAGGCTGCAGGATGTGGCCGACCAGCAGGCCCACGAACAGGGCCAGGGTCGAGACCACCTCGAAATAGACCAGCGCCTTCACGCCCACCCGGCCGAAGGCCTTGATGTCGCCCATGTGGGCGATGCCGCCCGCCACGGTCAGGAAGATCACCGGGGCGATCACCAGCTTGACCAGCTTGATGAAGGCGTCGCCCAGCGGCTTCAGCTGCACCCCGACGTCCGGCCACAGCGCCCCGACCAGCACGCCCAGGGCGATGCCGATCAGCACCTGGACATAGAGCGTCTTCAACGGCCGCAGCAGACCCATGGCGTATCCCCCCTTTGAACGACGCCGCGGCGACCCGTGAAGCTTTTCCGGCCCGGGGTTCGCATGCCCGGAAACTTGCGCTATGCACCCTGACCCGCGCAAGCGTGGCCCGGTAGCTCAGCAGGATAGAGCAGCGCTTTCCTAAAGCGAAGGTCAGGGGTTCGAGTCCCTTCCGGGCCGCCAGGCGGCTGTCGTTGCAACCTAACGCGTACCCATTTCCAACTTAAGACCGTCAATAATGCGAGGCGGTCGCAAGTGGTGGGGCGTGAAAGCTCCGCGGGCGACTGACCTGCGCCAGCGCAAGACCGTGGACTGACATGCGTCCCGACGCTCGCCCTGGGCGCTCAGGGGCGAGTGTCGTCCGCGACCGGCCGCCCGAAGTCAGCACCAGTAAACGCGGCCGTTCTTGAGCCAGAAGTGCGAACAGCATCCCGACTTCAACCATACCGAGGGCGAAAGTGACGGGTGGCCGAGTTGGTCAATTTCAACCGACCAGCGTGGCTTAGCCGCCGGCAACAGCATGAGTTCGATGGTGCGGCCACAGCCGCAGGGACACCTCAGCCCAACGCACCAATCTTGGCCATCCTCGCGAGCCAAGAAGAGGTCTCGCCCCCGAAGGACCGACGGAAGAGAATCCCCTTCCACCGTCTTGATCCGGCGTGGCGGGCAAACGCTCGACCAGAAGCGGATCCACTTCGACGAACCGATCACAATGCCCCCGCCGGCCGCGCCAATCGCGGCAAGCCCAGGAGCGGCTCTTGGGCACCGACGGCGAGAATGGGATTGGCGGACCGGCCAAAATCGTCTTCCGCCATCAGCGTTTCATCACCGACAGCAAGGCTGAACCGGGTCTGGGCGTAGAGCCGATTGGGTTCGTGCCTGAACGGATATTGCCTGGCGATGAACTCAAGTACGCACGCAGATGCGGCGCGCATGTTGAGCGCGATGACCGCCGGTGCCTCCTCGACAATGCCCTTGATGTATCCGGCGTCGATTTGTTGTTGGTGCCCGACTGGATCAGCCTTCCGATCATATTCGGCTTGCAGCGTATCGGCCGTGTAGATGCGGCGATCCTTCAAGGTTGAACCACCGGGTTGGACATAATCGATGCGTCCGCAGACGTCCGCGATCTGCGCCCCCTTCGGTGACATCCGCGTCGGAATTGTCACGCCAACGTCAAACAACGGGATGGCGAAAGCAGCGGCGATCCGATCGGCGAGATGCCTCGCCTCAAGCGTATCGACGCAGGAGAAGAGGACATCGCCCTGGCTGGCGGCGAGAACCGCGTCGCGTTCGGCGATCGACATCGGAACCGCCAAAGCGACGTCCTCACCCCGGTAGGTGGCGACGGCGTCAGCAAACATCCGCGCCTTATTGCGCTCGGCGTTAGCGTCCGCAGTGGTCGCGTTGAGAATTCGATTGAGGTTTTTGAGTTCGACGAGATCGAAATCGATCAGGACGACACGACCAAAGCCAAGCCGGGCGACCTGTTCAGCAATGATCGAGCCCGTGCCCGACACGCCAATCACCACCGCCGTCAAGCGGGCCAACTCCGAGGTCATGCCAGCCGTGAACGCGATGGGACGTGGGGCGGGGCCGGTGAGAGTCGCGCCGTCGCACCACCAGATGCGGATGTCGTCGCCGATCACCATGGCCGCGCTGATCGGCGTGACCTTCATCGCCCGATTGTAGAGACGGGCGCGAACAGAACCATCGGGGGTCATGATAGCCGAACCGTGCGCCTCGCCGTAGGCCTGAAAAATGCAGGGCAGCAGTTCGCGGTCGCTACGATCGTCCGCCTCGGAGAAGTCAAACAGCCCCCCGGGATGCGAATGGATGGGGACCAAGACATGCCCCTCGTCCTCGCCGACGGCGATCGCCTGCTCGACGAAGTCACTGGGCCAGGTAATGGTGTCCACCGTCCGCTGTTTACAGGCGTCATGCGGCACCAGGATCACGTGCTTCACGATCAGCCGGAGCCTAGGTCCGGGCGTGCGAGCGCACACCAAGACCGCCGCGGCTTCCAGCCCGTCCCCGGGGAAGAGATGGGCTTGAAGATCCGCATGGAGCGATCCGGGAAAGGCCAGACAGGTCCAGGCGATCATGCGACCACCTCCTTTTCAAGAGCCTGCTCAACCAGCGCCAGTTGCGTGACGATGTTATCGATGTTCGGGTCCCACTGAACCGGCGTGCGGTATCGCGACCAGCCGGTGTAGACCCGGCCGGCAATCTCGCTGTCGGGGCGCGGATTGGGGATTTGGCGCCCGTTGGTCAGCTTCAGCGGCGGATAAGTGAAAAAGCCGTAGATCGCCGCGCCGGGATAGTCCGGCGGGATTTCGAGCGCGAGGATGACCCGGTCAACCTCGTAGCCCGGCAAGACCGGGTAGTTGTGAATCAGCAACCAGCGGCGCTGCCCTTCAACGACCGTCTCCCACCGCAGGCCAAGGCGATTGAGATGGGCTTCGTCGACGGCCAGGAGCGCGAACGCACGGCTCGGCTGCGCGGGCGCTTCACCGTTGTTCACGTCGTCCTTCATCAGCCGCAGCTTCTCGATCCCGGGAGTGCGCAGGTCGACCACGTCGTCGGCGCTGATCGGGACGGCGGGCGCCCGCACCACCTTCAGGATGATGCGCCAGTCCTTGGGGTCGAAGCCGGCCAGGACAAGCGCGTCACGGGCGATGATTGTCGGCGTCGACAGCGTCAGCGGGACACCATGGACATTAAGGGTCCAGGTCTGCTTTTCCAGGCGCAGGTGCTCAACGCCCTCCTTGGAGATGTCCACGATCACGTCATCATCCAAGACCACCGGCCCGTGGGGGCCATCCAGGACCAACTGCTCGTTCGGCTTGGCCTTGGCGAGGAACTTGATATGGCGCGCAGCGAGCGTCTTGTAAGGCCAAGCGAGTTCCAGACGATCGACGAAGACACGGTTCAGAGCGCTGGCGCCGGTAAGCACGAAGAACCGCTCGACGCCCGAGGCGGTGAGATCGACCGTTTCGTTCATGCGCAGCGATTCAAGTTCTCCAGTCGGCAGGTGCTGCAGAACCACCACATCATCGGCGGGGCGGATGCCGGCGGCTTCGACGATCTGCGAACCGACGACCTTCGCATCAGCGATATACGCCGTGGCGAAGTTGAACTCGGCATCGCCCGTCTCGATCGCAAATCCGCCGGCGACGACACCATCGACAAGGGGCTCTTCGGCCTTGGCTTCAATCATAACATTGGTCCTTTCCGACCCTACGGCGCCATCAAAGGCGACAGTGAAAATGTGAGTTCCACATCCGGGAACCCACATGCAAACAGCTGCCACAACGACGCGAGGAGCGCAATATGCGTTCCCGCATGTGGAACCAATTTTCTTGCGCTACTACTGCGGGTATGCAACGGTGCATGAAGATCATGGGTACGCTCCGACTCGCATCCGCCGCCGGGGGGCGAAGCACGGATGCGAACGCGCGAGCACTCGGCGCGCTTTGCGCAGAACTGATCGATGCGAGTTGGAAGTCAGTTGAAGACGTGCGTGCTGCGTACCCAAGCGCTCTGGTCGATGGCGCGAATGTCACCATCGTCGTGGGGCCGCAGTGCTTCGTTCGGCTCGTGGTGAACTACAGCACAAGCATCATCTTGATCGTCGGCGTGGACTCAGTGGCAAGAACCGAGCAACGTCCGACGCGCGGAAGAGGTAAGGCGAATTGACGATCACACCTATTCGCTCGGACGCCGACTACGAGGTCGCGATGAAACAGGCGAGCAGCCTGATCACGAAGACCGACCGGGCGTCAGTTGATCAACTCGAAGTGCTGCAAATGCTCATCGAGCGCTGGGAGGCCTCGAAGATGCCTCCGATGGCCACGACGGCGGCGGACGCCATCCGATTCCGTATGGATCAGGCTGGGCTAAAGCCGCGCGATCTAGCGCCGTACCTTGGTTCTAAATCACGCGTTTCCGAGATTTTGACCGGTCAGCGGCAGCCGACCGTCGATCAAATTCGCGCTCTACATCAGCACCTTGGAATTCCTATCGCCTCTCTTATCGGCCCGATCCGGCATGAGCCCCCCAAACGCGCCTCCACGGGATCTCAGAGTGCGATCGAGAAGCTGCGGAGCCTGGGCTTCCTCAAACCGAAAGAAACCTGGGACGCGTTCCTGGCGCGCACCACGAACCTGTCTCCGGCAATGGCGATGTTGAGGAAGACACGGACCGATAGGACTAACGCCAAAACGGACTTTGCCGCGCTTGAGGGGTGGTGTGGCGCCGTTCTTCTGAAGGCCGAAACCGCAGACATTCCGTCGAAGCGAAAGAAAGCTCTAACGGGGAAAGACGCTCGACGCCTGGCCGCGCTGAGTGTCCATGATGACTGGCCAGAGCGGCTCAAAGCAGAACTGGCGGCGCTTGGGATTGTTTTTGTTGTTCTAGAGCACCTGCCAGGAACCTTCTTGGACGGCGCGGCCATTTGCCGGCACGACGGCACACCGATCATCGCGATGACTTTGCGCCACGATCGTCTAGACAACTTCTGGTTTACGCTTTTACACGAATTCGCACATGTGTGCTGTCATCTGGGACCGAACGTATCGGTCATCCTGGATGATCTTGAGGTCAGCAGCTCAGATCAGATCGAAGCGGAAGCCGACGCGTTCGCGCGCAATGCTCTAATTCCTGACTCTCTATGGGCGTCTCACGCCTCGCCGGAGATGTCGTCCGAAGACATCATCGAGCTTGCGGAGCACGCCAAAGTCCATCCTGCGGTCGTCGCCGGCCGCTGGCGCTTTGAACACAGCGACTATCGAAAGTTCAGCCGACTGCTGGGACGCGGCGAGGTACGCGCGTCGCTCCTTCCAGAAACTTAGTGTTAGGCGACATCAACCCCGAAGCGTTGGCCTTAGGCCAGAGTCTCAGCGTGCATCAAGGCCGCACCGCAGCCGGCGAAGGTCCTCACTGCATCGACGCTGCACCCGACGCATAAGGCCGGGAGACTGGCGCGCCTGTCGCCGTCCACCGCGCTGCCTTCGGTGGAATCCAGCCATTGGCGACAATTGTCTCAGCGGCATTTTGACTGGACTGGGACATCATGTGTCTCCCGTTGAGGATGCAGGGCTTACGGCGCAAATCGCGCCGCAAACCCGACGGCCGTCGGCGAGACCGAAGAAGGCGCAGAATACAGCCGGGTACCATTGATAGCGAACCGCATCAGAAGCCCCGAACTCAATATGATGCTGCTCACCGGCTCGGTTAGCCCTTCCCCTGCTGACACGAGATGACAGCCGAACCAGAGCAGGCCTAATTGACCACCCTCCGAGGTTGTGCGCCCTGAATATTATAGTGCAAGCTCCAGTTTGGAGCGGTGATCACATCCCGCTGGATTCGATGGTGGCGGGAGGCGGCGGGGACAGTGTGAGTGATCAGCCAGGGAGCGTCGCAAGACCTTTTGACAAAGAAGCCGCGCTCAAGCGGACCATACGACGCCATTTCAAAACTCTGGGCTTCACCAAGAACTCGGAGGGCGAATTGGTGCTGCCCGGGGAGGGCAAGACAGTTGTCCGCCAGTTGCATCGCGCCCAGCGCCGCAGTCGGCTGCAGGACGCCCAGCCGTTTTTGGAGCGCGCGCTTCCGCGGGCTTTGCCCTATTTCGCCGATGGGGCGGAAATCGACGTCAATCACGTCCGATTGACGCTGCGTGTCGTGAAATCCGATACACTTGAAGCGGATATCTTCCGGGTCGCGACCATGACGTGGTCGGTTCCAGTCTCGGTAGGGTTTGGCCGCCGGATGCGGTACCTGGTCTGGGACGAGGCGCACGACCGGCTGGCAGGTGTGATCGCCCTGGGCGATCCGGTCTACAATCTGTCCGTCCGCGACCATGCGATTGGTTGGACCGTGCATGATCGCGCCGAGCGCCTAGTTGGCTTGCTCGACGCTTACGTGCTCGGAGCTGTGCCGCCCTACAGCTTCCTCCTGGGCGGCAAGGCAGTCGCGTGTCTGATCCGTTCCCGCGACGTCTATGACGACTTTAAAGCCAAGTACGGCACAACGGTGGGCGTGATCTCCAAGACGGAGAAGTCCGCAAATTTGCTCGCCGTCACGACCACGTCGTCCATGGGCCGATCGTCGGTCTACAACCGCCTGCGGCTTGAGGGCGAGCCGTACTTCGAGCGCATCGGCTTCACGATCGGCTGGGGTCATTTCCACATCACCGACGCGCTGTTCGAGCAGATGCGCGATTTTCTACGCGAACGTGACCATGCCTACGCTGATCGCCACGAGTTTGGCGAGGGACCCAATTGGCGGCTCAGGACGATCCGGGCGGCGTTGAAGGCCCTCCGGATCAACGAAACGGTCTTGAAGCATGGCATCCAGCGCGAGGTGTTTGTCGCCAAGTTGGCAACCAACGCCTTCGACGTATTGCACAACGGCCAGGCAGAACCCGACATCACCGGACTGCGAACGGTCGCTGAAATCTCGGACATGGCGGTGGCACGCTGGATGGCCCCGCGCGCGGAGCGTGGCGAAATCGACTATCGCAGTTGGACGCGCGCGAAGATCCCGCGCCTGATCCGCGGCCTGGTCGAACTCCCTGGCGCCGACCTTCGCCGGACTGGATAGGTCCCCGATGCTGGATACCCTCCAAATCCAGCTTGAAGCGCACTTCGCGGCGCTGGCCGATCTGCGAAGGCCGGCGGGCTATCCCGTCTACGCCATAGAGCATGGCCAGACCGAGGACATCATCCGGGCAGCGCGCGAGGCGGCGTCACTGGAACACCGCACCTACGGGCTTCGTCGCCAACATTGGCTGGTGTGGGTCACTTTGGCCGCGGAAGCGGGCTACGGCTACGACGGTGACGAATATTGGCCGTCGTTGGAACTCACAGCTGGAGCCTGGCGCGCCCAGACGGACCGCCAAGTGCTCCGCGCTTGGTTTGAGCGGTTCCAGCGAGAGTTCGCTGGCCCCACCCCAGAAGGGCGCTGGGCGCAGCACTTTAGCATAATCGCGTGGCCGATCGCCGGCGCTCTATTGCCCAAGTATCTTCAAGGCCATTTCGCCCGCCATCTCTTCCATATCCGCTATGGACTCAGCCGGCTCGCCGACGCGGGCGCCGACGAGATCGGCGCCTATCTGGCCGCGACAGGCGACCAGCGGTCGGCGCGCTATGACGATTTCTTGGAACAGACCGATCTGACGGGTCGGATCGTGCTGGCGCTTCGCGACGAGGATCTGAACGAACTCGTACCACGGATCATTCCAAACACCCTGTCGCGCATCGTGGCCGACCTTGAGGGGCGGCGAGAAGCCGGCGAGTTCCTGCGCGCGGCGCGGCAAGTTCTTCGGTCGGCGCGCGGAGTCGCCGCGTCGACGCTCGCCGGTGACGGCAAACCCCGGTCGGGCTTGGCGAAATCAGACGACATGGTTCGGCCCCCACGCCTGGTGGCTCGTGTCGCGGATGGGGCCACCCAGCTTGGCCTGCACATGCCCGACTTTGCCGCAGCGTTTAAAAAGGCCGCACTGGCCCCAGCGGCCCTGGGCCGGATGAGGGTCCGACAGCACGGCGAAACCGAGCGCTGGGCTCCGGGTGCAGTCCTGCTCTCATGGTCCAACCGCGAGGTTCCGCTGGTAAGCTTTCCCGAAGCGGGCGACTCGGCGATCGAGTTGGAGGGCGCATCGGGTGCCGTGCTCCCGCTCCTTGCACCGCTGATCACTCTCGAAGACCGTCCGTTGTGGCTGTTGCGGCGCCACGAAGACAATGCGTACCGACAGGTCGCCGGCAATCAAGTCCGGCCTTCCCAAGGCTACGTGGTGGTGGCGCGCGGAGCCGTTCCGGCCGAACTCGCTCGTTCCTTGGCCATGCGTTCGACGACCACGGGTTTGACGGGTGCCTTCGCCTACGCCTTCAAAACCCCGCCATCGATTTCACAGGCCTATCGGACCGCGCTGAAGCAGCTGGGTCTCGGCTATTCGCTTCGAGCGCGGGTCGAACCTCTTGGCCTCAACCCTGTCGTCCGTCGCGACTTCGACGGCCCGAGCTGGGCGGCCGGCGAGGAAGTGATGTTGCGGCTCACTGCGGATTTTCCGGCCGCAGAATTCATCCTCGACTTGGACGCTGGCGGCCGGAGTCGCTTAGCAGCGGCCGACGCCGCGATCCTTGTGTCGCTGGGCGCCCTACCCGTCGGCCGCCATACCCTCAGAATTTCGGCCGTTGCCCGCAACGCGACCGCAGACGGCGCCATCGACGTCAGCCCTGTTGCTTTCGATTTCGAAGTGTTCGAACCGCGTCCCTGGACCGACGTGGCGTCGGAGCGGGCGGGCTTTCGCGTTCTCCTGGACCCAGCCAATGCGAGCCTCGAAAACGTGCTGACCGGTCACGCCGCAGTGTCGCTCTATGGCCCGTCTGGGCGGCGGGTTAACTGGCGTCTGGAGACGATAGACGCCAGCGGCCAGGTCGCGGGTGGCGGCCCGCTCACCCAGATTTCCCTGCCCATGGGCGAGAATGGGTTCGCACCCGCCCTACGCCGCCTCAAGGAGTATTCGGACGCTATCGACGCCGCCCACCGCGTGGATCTGGTTGCGGAGCTGGATGAACTCGGGCGACAGACCGTCCGGTTCCCGCACCGCGTCGAACCGCTGCGGTGGAGCCTTGACCCGGTTCGGCAGCATTTGCGACTGATCGACGAGACGGCCCACGACGAGGACGTTCGCGTGACGCGGATTGACGTCGCCTCACCAGCCCGTTTCCGCACCGCCAACGCCAGCGATCTTGTCGCCGGCATCGACATGCCAGGTCCCGGGGCGCTCTACAGCGCCACCTACAAAGGCGAGCGTTACATAGCATTTGCGTCAGTTCCGGTCACCGAGCGCCTCTCCGCCTTTTCCGAGCTCGGCTTGCGCCAGGACTGCAGTCCTGGCTCAGACGAACCCGCGCCAGCGGTTGTGACGCTGGTCGCAGCACTGCAGCACTGGCGACGCGCCCGTCCAATCGGGCGCCTGGCCGCCGTTCGGAAGACCCAGACCCTGGCCGGCCTCTACGCCGAATTGCGGCGCACGGCCTGCGGTGCAAATTGGACGGCTTTGCTTGGGACTGTTGCGACACCGACCTTGGAGCGAGCTCAAGGGGGCGTCGGCGGATCACCAGGCTTTGGGTGGCGGATGCGGACGACCGACTGGGTGAATTTGCCCTGGCCCCGAGTCCGAGCGGAGCTCTTCCGTCACGCGCAGCACTACAGCATCACCTCTGATCGAGACTTGGCGAATCAGGCGGCCACCTTGGCATTCAGACCTTGGAGATACCGGCCGCCCGCTGGCCTCAACCCTGCTGAAGCGATCGGACGCCTGCTCGCTGTCCGTCCGCTGGTTCGAGGCGCGTTCCTCGCCCAGGCGACAGCCCCCGCAATCAAGGGGGCGGTCGCGGCATGATTCAGTTGCTGACCCTCGCCGGCGTCCTCACCAGGACAGCGCGCGCCCTGGCTCTCAGCGGGCCAGGTGTTTCGCCGGAGGCGCTCGCTGCTCAGTCGCTGCGCCGGGCAGTCTCGGCGCTTGCGCCTTGTTCCCGAGCGGACGCGCTCCACTTCGCGCGTGAACCGCTGGTCGGCGTCATCGGCGAAGATGGCGAATGGTACGACGCAATCCTCGACGCCCTTATTGCCTACGGGGATGTTCTTGAGGTGACGCCGCAGGATGGCGACGCCTGGCGCACCGGCAGTTTGGTCCTGCGCCCAGCACCCCCGAGCTTCGTGCGGCGGAGCAACGGCGATCTGATCATTTTGGGCGTGGCTGGTGATCAACCGACCGCATTGCTGGGCGACCTTGCAGCCCATGTGCAGCACCAAGGCCCCTTGCGCAGCCTGCGGCAGCCGATGGCCGCTACGGTGATCGACCATTTGAAGGCGCTAGGCCTTGTCGAACTCCCCGAGACAGCATGGCTGCGCGCGCCCGTCAGCACCTCGGCCAGGAGCTATTCCGACTCTAGCCGCGGCGAGCTGTCAAAGACGCCGCTGGCGACTGCGCCGGTGGAGGGTTTGACCCTCATTGATCCCGAAAGTCCCGTGACCTTCTATGCGGGCCGTTGGCGCCCGCCCGCGTCGAACGACACGGGTGTCTTCGTGGCGCGGCGCCAGCAACTGTTCGGTGTGCGGCCTTGGTGCCTGGTCGAGCTGGAGCGCGGCGAGCCCAGACGGCTTCACGATCTCGTCCCGACTGACAATTGGGAGCGGCCGTGCGATTTGGCCTGGCGTATCCAAGCCGCCTTCGACGCCACCGCCAACAGCCCTCAGCAGGTCAGGCCTTCGACCTCCGGCGAGGACGTGGATTTGGCGTTCTTCTCGCCGTTGCCGGCCTTCGCCGAGCGACGACTGGCCGTCAAAGGGGACAAGTCGTCCCGCGCTGGCTGCCTCTTCGCCTACACTGTTCCAGCGGCCGCCGCAGCCGACGAGCTCGCTGCGCTATCCGAAAAACTCTGGCTGACAGAAGCGCAATGATCTCGCCGGTGGGGCTCAAATGACCGCGACCATTCAAGAGACGATCGAGGCGCTGCAGCGCACCTTGCTGGGCTATATCGAGGCGACCTATCACGTCGCCGATCCGTCCGTCGTGCGCCAGCGCCGCCAGTTGCTCGAAGAGATCGGCGGCATCTTCCAGAACCCGTTCCTGGAATCCACGCCGCGCTATCAGACAGGCAAGCGCTATGCGGAGATGGCGAACCTACCGAAGGGCGCACGCGACCTCTACATGCGGCTCTCCGATCCTTCTGCGGGCAAACCACTGCTGTTCGATCCGCCCTACATCCACCAGGCCGAAGCCATCGAAGGCATTCTGGTGGAGCTCAGAAACCTGATGATCATGACGGGGACCGGCTCCGGCAAGACCGAGTCATTCCTACTGCCGATCATCGGCAAGCTGGCGGTCGAGGCCCACGACAAACCGGAGCAGTTCGCCAAGCATCACGCCGTTCGCGCCATGGTGCTCTATCCGATGAACGCCCTGGTCAACGACCAACTGGGCCGGCTGCGGCTGCTGTTTGGCGACCCGCGCGTCGTTAGCGCTTTCGAGCAATGGTCCGGGCGGGCGGCCCTCTTCGCGCGCTACACCAGCCGCACGCCCTACGCCGGGGTGCGCACACGCCAAAAGGACTCGCGACGGCTCAAATCGATCGGCGACTTCTTCGTCGATATCGAAGACGCCGCAGCCCAGGTCGGCCCGGGCACTCCACCGCAGTCGGCTCCGGCCAAGGCGCAAGGTCTGCAGGGCAAGCTCCATGACAAGGGCAAATGGCCCGCCAAGCCGAGCGTGGGCGGTTGGTTCGGCAGCGGCAATTGGTTGGACTCGAACGGCGAGTTCCGAAGGGCGATCACCCGGGCGGGCGAAGCCGAACTTCTAACCCGCTACGAAGTGCAGGTCAGTCCGCCTGACCTGCTGATCACCAACTACTCGATGCTGGAATATATGATGCTCCGGCCCATCGAGCGCCCGATCTTCGATCAGACGCGGGCCTGGCTGAAAGCATGCCCAGATGAGAAATTTCTCATCGTCCTCGACGAAGCTCACCTCTATCGCGGCGCCCAGGGCGCCGAGGTCGGCTTGCTGTTGCGGCGCCTGCGCGAACGGCTGGATATCCCCGCGGAGAGGTTTCAGGTAATCTGCGCCACGGCGAGCTTTAGCGCCGAGGGTAAGAAGACGGCCGGCGTGTTCGGTGGCCAGCTCTCGGGGGCGGAACCGTCGAGCTTTCGACCAATCACCGGTGATCTGAAGCTTCAACCCGGTGAGGGCGACGGCGTCGAAGCCGACGCCATGGCCCTCTGCAGCGTCGACATGGCCAAGTTCTATTCCGATCTCGATGCCGAGCGCGACCAGTCGATCGCATCGTTCCTCGCCTATCGCGGCAAGCCGAGCGGCGCAGGACACGGACCCGACCTTCACGCGGCGCTGTCTGGCTGGGCCCCGTTCAGTCGGCTCGTCAACGCCACCATGGTCGGCGCCCTATCGTTCGACGAAGTTCGGCAGCGCGTATTTCCAAAGATCGACACGCCCCGCGGCGACCAAGCCATCAACGCCCTATTGGCGCTAGGCAGCCGGGCGCGGCTCAAGCCCGACGACGCGAGCCTCTTACCCTGCCGAATTCACGCCTTCTATCGGGGCTTACCCGGCCTGTGGGCCTGCACTAATCCGGACTGCGAAGATCTCCCACCGCTCGACCGCGGCGGTCCAATCGGCCGCCTCTACAGCCAGCCGCGCGCCCGGTGCGCCTGTAACGCCCCGGTTTTGGAGTACTTCACCTGCCGGTACTGCGGCACTTCGTACGCTCGTGCCTACACAAAGGACGTCAGCCGGCCGCGGCAGATTTTCGCCGATGCAGGTCATCAGATGCTTACCGCCGACGGCTTCGTTGAGGCGCTGGAGCCGCTCGACCTGCTACTGGAGCCGCCCGCCGCAGCCACGCTTGGCATTCCTGCCGTCTACGATCTGGTCACTGGTCGGCTTGATCCGCCTCACCCGAGCGAGCGAACACGCATCGTCTATTTGGCGCCCTCGACCATCGCCATGGCCGGCCAGGCGGACAGCGGTGATGATGAGGACGATGACGACGATGAGGTGGACGGCGACGGAAGTGCGGTCAGGGCCGGTCAGTTCGCCCCCTGCGGCTGCTGTAAGAAATACGCGCGCGGCAACAAGTCGAGTGTTCAGGATCACATAACAAAGGGCGATCAGCCCTTCCAAGCGCTGCTAAGTTCTCAAATCAAGGTTCAGCCGCCTAGCCCCAGGCCGGCCACCGAGTTCGCGCCGCTACGCGGTCGTAAGGTTCTGGTCTTCTCGGATTCTCGCCAGGTCGCGGCGCGACTGGCCCCGACGCTGCAGAACTTCTCGTTCAAGGACACTATTCGCGCCCTGCTGCCGAGGGGTTATCGGATGCTAGAGGACGGATTGCCGGCCGTGGTGCTCGACAACGCCTACATGGCCGTGATCGTGGCCGCCCACCGTTTTGGGGTTCGCCTGCGGCCTGGCCTTGAGGCATCCGAGGTCACGCCCACTCTGCACGACACCGCGCCGGGCAGTGTTCCGGATGCTCAGGAACTGATGGCGCTCATCAATGAGAAGCCGCCGGTCAATCTGACACGCGCCATCGCTGATACGTTACGCGACAATGTCCTGGGCTTCGAAGCGCTCGCGGTGGCCTCAATCCGCGAGGCGCCAAAACACACCGACAAGCTTGTAACAATGCTCCCGCCCCTACCGGGGTTGGCAGAGACGCCGGAGACCAAGCTGGCGGTAGTTCGCGCCTGGCTGAGAGCGTGGGCCCGAAAACCCGGTATATGGTTCAAGGACATGCCGCCAGGATGGTGGGGCACGGGCGGGCTCGTCCGCGCGCACCGTGGGGAGTTTAAGCCGTTAAATTCCATCTTCAGCACGCCGGCGTTGAAGTCGGCGTTCAAGAAGGGCTGGCTCCCGGTCCTGCTCCCACTTCTGACCGAGAACATTAACGGCCAGCATCGGATGGTGGCTCGGAATCTTACCCTGGAAATTGGCGGAACCTGGCGCCGGTGCAACCGCTGCACGTCAGTGCATCGGCCGATCAGCACGCTCAGCGTCTGCATCGACTGCAGTTCGGACGACATCCACGCCTTCGATCCGGACGCCGACGACGTCTTCCAGGCTCGCAAAGGGTTCTATCGCACACCGGTGATCGATGCTCTCGAGTCCGACCAGCCCGCGTTGATGTCCCTGATCGCTGCGGAACACACCGCACAGTTAAACGCGGCTCGCCCTGACGAGGCTTTCTCCCGGGCGGAACACCACGAAATGCGCTTCCAGGACATCGACCTGGCTTGGCGCAACACCGACGTGCCGGAGACGGCGATCGACGTTCTCTCCAGCACGACGACCATGGAGGTCGGTATCGATATTGGTGAACTATCGGGGGTCGCGCTTCGAAACATGCCTCCGGGGCGGGCGAACTACCAGCAGCGCGCCGGCCGCGCCGGTCGCCGCGGCAACGCCGTGGCCACGGTGGTGGCCTTCGGTAGCGCCGACAGCCACGACGATCACTATTTTACGCGGCCCCAGGAAATGATCCGAGGGGAGGTCATCGACCCCCGCCTCACGCTGGAAAATCCCGACATCGCCCGTCGCCACATCCGGGCGTTCGTGCTCCAGCGCTATCACGAAGCACGTCTGCCGGATCTCGATCATACCACCGAGGCCGCCGCCAACCTGTTCTCCGTGCTCGGAAAGGTCGGCGATTTCCGGGACTCGACAGGCATCCTCAATCGTGTGGACCTGGCAGAGTGGCTGGAGTTGGCGCGCGACGACTTGGTAGGTGCCTTGCAACGCTGGTTGCCGACCGAGCTTTCGTCAGCAGATCGCGCGGGGTTGATTGCCGACTTCATCCCCGATCTGCTGGCCGCCGTAGACGAGGCCACAGGCGGACAACCCCCGATGCCGGTCGCCCTTGAAGCCGATAAGCAGCCTGAAGTGCTCGATGGGCCCGAGGCGATTGGGTCGGCGGACACGTCAAGCGGAGGCACCGAGACCGAAGGCGCGGAGCAAGATCCTCAGCCAGAGGCCGAGGATCTGGTCGATGTGGCCTCTGACAATCTATTGGACCGCCTGCTCTATTGGGGCGTCCTACCGCGCTACGCTTTCCCGACCGACGTCGCACCCTTCTATGTGTTCAGCCCGAACTCGACGGGCTTTCGTCACGAGATGGAATTCGCCCCCAGTCAAGGCCTCAACGTGGCCCTGTCGCAGTACGCCCCAAATAAGCAGATCTGGATCGCCGGCAAGCAGTACACCTCGCGAGCGATCTATTCACCGTTCCCGCACGACCGAAAGAACGCTTGGGGTCGCCGCAAGCTTTATTACGAGTGCGCCCGGTGCGGTCACGCGAAGACCATCGATTTCGACCCAGGCCGGCGTGGAGAAACCCTCACCTGTGAGGCCTGCCAGACGCCGGGCACGTTCGGTCCGAGCAAACCCTGGTTCCGCCCACCCGGCTTTGCCCATCTCTGGGATCAACCGGCTGTCACCACGCCGGACGAACCGAACGAAACCGCCTACGCCACGCGAGCCAAACTTGTCATGTCGACCGGCGTCCAAGACTTCGACCACGAGATAAATGCCAGGCTCCGGGGTCTTGCTACCCGCAAGCATCTACTCGTTTCGAACTCTGGACCCGGCGGCGACGGCTACGAGTACTGCGTGCGTTGCGGGCGCATTGAGTCCGTAGCCTCGCCGGAGGTGAATTTGCGCCAGCCCCACGGCTTACCTTTCCCCAATGAAAGCGAGCCCAATTGTCAGGGGGCCGTGTCCCGAGGGGTGGTGTTGGGCGTGGAATTTGTCACAGACATAGCGCTGTTCTCTTTCAGCCTAACCTCGCCAATCCGATTGCCACCGCCCAACGCCGAGACCGCGTCGGCAATGCGCACTATCTGTGAGGCGATCGCCAAGGCTGCGAGCCAATTGTTGGAGATTGAGCCCGGTGAAATCCTGGCGGAACATCGGCCGGCGTTGAACGACGATGGTGCGGCCGGAACCGCCGTGGAAGTCTTCCTCTACGACACGCTCGCGGGCGGCGCAGGCTTCTCGCCGCAGATGGCGTCTCGCGGCAGCGAACTATTTTGCAAAGCGCTTGAGATCATGGAGGATTGCCCCGCAGCCTGCGACGCGTCTTGCTACCGGTGCTTGCGGAGCTTCCGCAATCGACTTGATCACAACCTGCTCGACCGCAAACTTGGCGCCCAAGTGCTGCGGCAGGTGATGACCGGCGTGACCCCGCCTTATTCGCCCGAGCGGGCTCAATCGTCCGTCGAGCTCTTGGCGGCAGATCTGCGCCGCCAGTTCTCCGACGGATTCGACATCATCACCGCGCTAGGCTCAGCGACGCAGGCTCCAATCAGCCTTAAACAAAATTCCACGGGCAAAGCCACGCTGTTCGATCTTCATTCGCCAGTCGCACCAAGCGTTCCACTCCACGCCACGCAGGTGAAAGGCGTTGTGCTGATCGACGAATTGCTCGTTCGCAAAAATCTTGGCGAAGCTGTCGCTAAGGTCGCGAGCGCGCTCTAGGTCATACGGGAGCGAACCGACCCAAAATCTATCTTCCTTCCTCCGCCGATCCGTTCCCCATCCTTGAGTTTATCTTCGGTCGCTTCGACGAAATCGTCGTCGATGATGGCCGGGAGTTTGCCGGCGTCGCGATGCAGGAGGCTCTCGCCGATATCGGTACCTCCCTTCGGCTCGCTCCAGTTGGTTCCCCAACCTATAAGGCGCCTATCGAGCGCCTGTTTGGCACCCTCAACTCTCTTCTGAATCGGAAGCTGCCGGGTGGCGTGCTTAAGCCCGAGCTCTTGCGTGAATTTGGATACGATCCAGAAAAGGAAGCGGCGCTCACGCTCACTGAGCTTGAGGAACTCCTCACGGAAGCAATTATTCTCTTTCACATTACGCCGCGTCGCGGTCAGAGCGCCTGTCCCGCCCAACTCTGGCAGGAGAGCGCTCAGCAGCATTCAATCGACGTCATCAGGGACGATGCGCAGCTCGACAAGATGCTGGGTGCTGTCAAATACCCCTGCCGCGTCACGCGGTCGGGCGTCGAACTGTTCGGCTTGGTGTTTCACGACGAAGGCAAGGTTTCAGCCTTGCTCGAAGATCTGATTGGCTATGAGCCGATCAGGCCCCGCAGAAAGGGTTCGGCTACAGCAACGGTCAAGGTCAAGTACAACCCGGCTTGCCTGTCGGAGATCCATGTCTGGAACAGGCGCAACAGCACTTACGTGACGCTTCCTTGCCTCGATGCGGACTACGCCCGCAGCGTGTCGCTCTGGCACCATCGGCAGCTTCAAAAGTGGGCCGAGGAGAGGGGGGAGCGGTTCTGCAGCGAAGCGGACCGACTACGAGTCCGGGCGGGGCTGAACCAGAAGCTAGAGGATCTCGCACCCACGCTTCGTGGCAAGGAGCGCCGAGCCATGGCCCGGCTGCAGAACTCGCCCAAGGTGCAGTCGCTGAACGAGGGTGAGGTGGCGCTGGCCTACGCGCCTTCTCGCCACGATGGCTTGGCGCCCATCTCCGCGCGCTCGCGCCCTCGGGATCGGGCAAGACAACCGCCACTGCGGAATTTGTCCGGCAATACCATGCGAGCAACCCTCGCAATTCAGAACGCGTCCCCATTGTCTTCGTCGCACTCGAACGCGCTGCGACATCCAAGCGGCTGATGAGCTCAATCCTGGACTATTTCGGGGACTCTTATTCGTCTCAAGGCACTGAGCAAAAACTCAAGATGCGGGTGAAGGCGTGCTTCCAGAGGTTTCAGACCGACCTCCTAATCATCGACGAGGCCCAACATCTCAACTATCGAAATTCCGAACGCAGCGACGTCACCGACAGCCTGAAAAGGCTTCTGGACGATGGCGTCGTTCCAATTGTGTTTCTAGGCACGGAGGAAGCGAGGGACCTTTTTACCCGTAATGTGCAGCTCGGAGGGAGGCTCCTTCCTCCGTGCGACCTCAAGCCTCTAGACTTCCGAACTCCATCTGACCGAGGCCTGCTCGCGGGCTACACGACACTTTTGGATCAGGCGATCGTTACAAAGCGGATCTTGCCGGAAGTCGGTGGCCTGCAGGTCCAAGATATGACTGAGAGAAATCAAGCTCCGCCAAACTTTGATCCCGTCGCCTTGGCTGGGCGATTGGTTGAGGTCGCCCCTACCTGCATTTGGAGGCGCTTGCCCAATGGATTTCCTGGACACAATGGAAGGCCAAGCGCTGATCTCGGGCACTCTGGAGCGGCTGGAGTCAGGCGCATATTCTTGACCGAATGGCGAGCCAGTAGCTGGCGACCGTTTTTGGCGTATCGGCGCCTTAGAGATTTCGATCGAGCACGTTCGCGAACGACCACGTAGAACAGCATAAACCGACGCTGGGCCCGGCTTAGGTTGGCCGAAGGCGATTCAGGGACTGCGTTAAGTTGTTTCCTGAAATTGGTGGCCAAGACGGGCCGCAACAAGATCAATCGCTTAGCGGGTCGGCCCTATGGCGCACCGACAGCGGCGCCTCCCCCTAGTGCTCCTGCCCCGGCGCGAACAGGTAGATGCTGGCGGCGGCGACCATGAGCCCGCCGTAGGTGAGCATCAGGGCGGCCTGGGTCGCGGCGAGGGCGGCCTTCACCTTGATGTCCTCGGCGATAGCGATCGGCAGTTCCAGGATGCCGCCGGTGTTGAACGCCAGGTTGCCGACGGTCTCGGGCAGCAGGGACTTGTAGGTGGTGTCGAAGGCGCCGTGGTTCTGGAGCAGGTTGGCGATCACCGGCAGGTTCCAGGCGATATTCAGGAAGGTCTCCAGGAAGGCGAACACCTCGCCGGCCGGGACGCTGGCCGCGTAGCGGATGGCGACCATGCTCTTGAGGAGGCTCAACACGGTCAGGATGTTGTTCAAGTCCGCGGCCGCGTTGTCGGTCGACGTGTTGATGATCGAGGCGATGTTGGGCGAGACGTAGGTGAAGTTGCCCAGGGCGGCGATCGTCGCCAGGGTCGCGAGATAGGGCAGTCCCGGCGGGGCGTCCTCGTCGAACGCGAAGCGCTGGATGTTGCCGACCGTGACCAGGACGATCCCGCCGAACAGGGACCCGACGCCGGTCGCGAAGGCGAAGATCTTGAGCTTGTCCTGGTCCAGCACCGGGGCGGCGGCCTTCGGGCCAGGATGGGGCGCGGCGACGAACTGGGCCTTGATCGCGTCGAGGTCGCCCGCCGCGATAAGCCCCTGGGTGAAGGCGTCGTGCCTGGGGAACGGCGCGCGGCGGGCGGCGGCCTTGTAGACCAGGGTGACGGGGATGGCCGCGACCAGGCAGACCAGGTCGAGGAACGACAGGTCGTCGCCGGTCAGCTCCTTGTACAGCCAGGACAGAACCGGGATGTGCAGCCGGTGGGCCAGGGTGTCGACCACCCCCGCCGCCAGCTGGGCCAGCACGTCCAGCATCGTGACCAGCACGTTCTCGGCCGACTGCAGGAGCGTGTCGGTGAAGATCGCCACCAGGCGCTTGAGGATGTCGGTGAGGCTGAGGCTGCTGAACTGTTCGAGGATGTCGGTGCGGATGGCGTCGACGGCCGCGGCCAGGGTCTCGCCCTCGGCCTCCATCAGGTGGATCAGGTCCTGCAGGATCGCCTCGGCCGGCGTGGCGGGCGACAGGTCGCTGGAACTGGACGCGCAGCCGCCCTTGAAGTGGTGGACGCCGAGGTTGGCGGGGGCGCTGTTCAGGCCGGCGACGGGCGGGTTCGACGCCAGGGTCGCCCCGGCGCTCTGCTCGAAGTCGGGGATGTCGGCCCAGCCGTCGAGCGCGCTCCGCATCCGCTGGAACAGCGGCTGCAGATCGGCCTTGAAGGTCTCGATCTCCGAGACCGCCGCCTGGGCCAGGCGCAGGAGGACGTTCTTCAGCACCCGGTGGGTGACCAGGATGTCCTGCCATTCGAACAGGAACTGCAGGAACAGGATGACGTCTTCGACGGCCACCTTGATGGCGTGGTAGATCCAGGTCGCGGCCGCCACGACCGCCTCCACGCCGTCGAGCACGCCGTGATAGACCGCCTCGCCGATGGTGGCCACGAACAGCCAGGCGCCGTCGCTGGCGTCCTCGACCAACTGGATCGCCGCCTCGACGCCCGACTCCAGCCAGCCGAACAGGTCGCCGACGTCGACCGCCATGCCCTCGCCGATCCCCGCCGCCGCCAGGGCCGCCGTCCGCGACGGGGGCGGGGCGAGCGCGGCCGGGCGAGCCTGGGGGAACGGCGCGGCGGCGACCTTGGCGTAGGCCTTGGCCAGGCACTGGTTGGAATAGGCCACGCGGTCCAGGTCGCCCTTCGAGGTCCCGGCCGGGATGAAGGCGCGGCTGTTCCCCTGGCGGTCGACGATCTGGGCCGAGCGCAGGCTGTCGGCGGTGGTGTACTGGGCGTTGCGCGCCCAGGCCGCGTCCAGGGTGTTGATGGCGAGGTCCGGCTGGCCGTCGACCGAGGCCAGGAACCGCGTGCCGGCCAGGCTGGTGGTCGTCTCCACGATCGTCACCGCGCCCTGGGCGTCGGTCAGGACGTCCACGGGCGACGGGCCGACCAGGTAGTAGAGGTGGTTGATATAGACCGAGGTGACGTTGGTCGCGGTCAGCCTCACGGCCAGGTTCCGGGCCGGCCGGCCGTCGGCGTCGGTGACCTGGAGGTGGGTGGTGTAGCTGTGGATCGCCGCCGAGGCCTGGGTCGTGTCGCGGGGCGGCAGGGTGATCGGCCGCCGGGCCCACAGGCCGGTGGTCGGCGACTTGACCAGCTTGGCCAGCCCGTCCCCCGTGTGGGCGAAGAAGGTGTTGGCGCTGTAGGCGCGGTCGACGAAGGGCGAGATCGCGTCGACGCCGGTCAGGATCGGCAGCGGGGCGCTCCACGCCGCCGCCTGGGCCTGCCGGCCCAGCGGACAGGTCAGGTAGAAGACGGTGTCGTCGCCGTTCAGCCCCCAGACCGTCACCGCGTCCTGGGCGGCGTAGGCATGGAGGGCGCGCACCGCCGACAGCAGGGGATGGGCGGCGACCGGCACGCCCTGCGCCTGGTCCTTCTGGTTGTCGCTGGCGAACCAGTAGAGGCCGCCCGCCGCCGCGACATAGAGGTCGGAGGCGCCGTCGGGGTTGCGCGCCACGGCGATCGCGTCGGCGACGAGGCCGCCGGGCAGGTTCAGCCGCGACGGGAGCGCCGGCAGCGACGGGTCGAAGACGTTGTACAGCGGCGTGTAGACCAGCTGTCCCGAGGTCCCGACGGTCCCCTTGGTGTAGAGCCCGTCGACGCCGAACGCGTGGGCCGCGCGGCCCAGGCGGGAGACGTAGTCCTTGGCCTGGATGTCGACGGCCAGGTCGTGCGGCCGCCACTTCGGCGCGGCGTCGGCGGCGGGGTCGAGATAGTAGCGCGACAGGAAGCCCACGGGCTGGGTCGGGTCGCGCAGGATATCGACGACGACGTATTCGGCGTCGCCGGCCTCGCTGATCAGGACGTCGGCGATCCGCAACGGGCTGGGCGGATCGATCGGCTGGCCGGCGCCGTCGACCGCGTCGAACGGCGCGGCCGTCCAGGCCGGGGCGGCGGTCCAGCCCAGGTCGGACTCCGAATTGCCCAGGCTGAGATAGAGGTGGTCGCCGGTGTCGTCGCCGACCACCACGGCCAGGTGGATCCGCGCGCCCGCCCCGCCCGTCGCCGCCGCCTGGGCCGCGCCGAACGCCTTGACCGAGGCCTTGCCGCCGAAGGCGCCGGCGATCAGCGCGCCGCCCAGGTCGACCTGACGCCAGCCATGGGTCTGGCCGGGCGCCTCGACCGTCAGGTTGAACGTCCCGCCCGTGCCCAGCGAGAACAGCAGCGAGGCCCCCGCGTCGGTCTGCAGGGCGACGAACTTGTCCTGCGGCAGCAGGACGTCCGCCTGGATGTAGTTCTCCATCAGCTCGGACGAGGCCGCGATGGTGTAGCCGCTCATGGCGCGCCCTCCGTCAGTTGGGGTTGACGTAGGTCAGCCGCGCCGTGAGGTCGTGGCCGTCCGAGAAGTACAGGTCCTTGAACGTGAAGGCCTCGTTCCCCGGGAAGACCCAGGCCCGGTAGCCGTTGATCGTGGCGGTCAGGTCGTCGACGTAGCGGGTGAAGGCCCTGTCGATATAGGCCGCCAGGCTGTCCTCGACGCTGGTGAGTCCCGCCTTGAGGTGGCCCTCGAGGCCGAGCAGGCCGACCAGGCCCCTGGGGTGGAAGTCCCATGCCTTGGCGTGGGAGACGGTCCCGTTGGTCTGGGTGACCTGCAGGAGACCGTTCTGGTCGACGCCGAGCGTGTAGAGCACCGTCAGCTTCTTGTCGTAGTAGGGCGCGTAGGGCAGGTCGATGAACGAGGCCAAGCCCTCGGTGTGCTTGAAGGACATGGAGGCGACCGCTTCCACCCAGATCCGGATCTGGTTGCCCCTCACGCCGACCCGGCCGGTCAGGGCGTAGTCGTAGTTGCCCCAGATCCTGACGGCGTGGCTCGCGCTCGTGGAACTGTCGTGCGAGGGGGGACAGGCGAAGTCCAGCGACAGCAGGTCGTTGAAGCCGTCGGGAGAGGGCAGGCCGACCAGGGAGATGGGCGCGAAACCCCGCGGCGCGCTGGCCGGGGCGGTGGAATACTTGATCGTGAAACTCTCGCCCGAATGGCTCAGGTGCACATTGGTGTCGAGGCAGAGGACGCCGACCTCGGCGTTGACCAGCTGGGCCAGGTAAGCGGCGAAGACATCGCGCCGGACCGCCTGCACGCCCGAGAAGGCGTCGACCTCGTTCAGCTCCACCCAGTTCCAGGCGAAGGGCACGGGGATCGGGGCGGTGGTCGATTGCGAGCCGACATAGACCAGGGCCGCGGCGTTCGACTGGGCCGGCGTCGGGTTGCTGATGGGATGGCCGTTCTGCAGGAGGGGCGAGACCTCCCGCGACACCGCGCCCAGCTGCAGGGTGGCGGACCGCGGCGCCGTCACGGTGAAGCTGTAGCTCAGAACGGGGTCGCCGCTCTGCTTCAGCTGGGTGAAATAGGCGCCCAGGAACACCGCGGAGATCATGTTCCAGAGCACGGAGCCCGACGAAAGGCCCTCGATCTGGGGGACGGTTTCCAGGATCGCGGTGTCCAGGTCGAGGAACAGCTTCTGAATCGTGAAGGCGTTGGGCGCGGCGTGCTGCAGATCGATGATGCGCTGCTGTACGGCGGGCGGGACCCGGGAGCTGGGATCGATCGTCGTGATGTCCAGAGAGACGTTGGCCGAGAAATACCAGGGCGGCCCCGAGCCGCTGGGCTGCGACGTGTTGGTCCACTTCATGTGCGTCGGCCCGATATACTCGATGCCGACGATCTGGAATTCGGCGCAGAGCAGGTTGAACCGAACGGGGGCGCCGGCGCCCGCGCCGAACGTCACGATCGGCGGCAGGTCGGCCAGCGGCATGTCCGGCAGGCCCAGTCGGGCCTTGACCCCTCCGACGAAGCCGAGCGCGGCCAGGTTGACCAGGCGGGGGTCCTTCGGGTCGGCGTCCGGGGGGATCGTGAACGGGTCGGCCCCCTTCGCCTCGGTCACCAGCGTCTGGTAGTCGATCGGGACGAGGTCGCCGTTGGCGTCGTAGACGTAGCAGAGGACGACCTCGGGGGCGGCCAGGCCCGCGAGCAACTGCTTGAGCGTGGCGTTGACGCTGGCCTGGGTCACCGCGACCACCAGGTCGAAGCCGTAGCGCGGATCCGACAGGTTCGACTCCGAGACGCTCATCGGTCACATCCTTGCTCGACCACGGGCCCAGGGTGCGTGCGGCCGGCGCGGCTCGCGCCCTCGGTTACGCCTTTCGAATTTGTACTGTAAGTTGTTATTTGTCGATACTCGTTTCATGCGAGTATAGGCGTCTGTTACTGATGTCTCGACACGGCGGACGCCGAAGCAGGCGCCGAACCAGCGGGATGGGCGCTGTCGGCCACCTGAACCCCGCCGCCGGCTTCGGTCCCTGGCCTGAAGGGGACGCCCTGGTCGCCGCCCTCCGCGGCCGGTGAGCGGCGGTGCAACGCGCGGTGTTTCCTCAGGAATTGGCGCTGGGACGCGCTTGGCGCGAGTCGTATCGCCGCCTCGCGCGGATAGGGACAAATTGTCGCTCCCCTGCAGGTTGTCCTGTTTACCTTAATTTAATCGCGCCCTCACAAGCTTCCGTACAAGATAAATATCCCAGATAACGGTGGTATTTATTTGTTCCGGGGGCTGAATTTATTGTCGGGCGTCGAACACAACCTGGTATCATTTACCGGTGACCTGACGGTCGCCAGTATTTCTCAAGCTCACGCCGAGCTTGGAGCCGCCTTGGGACAGGACGGCCCCGTTGTCGTGGACATCGACGGCGTCAGCGAAATCGATCTGACATTCGTCCAACTGCTCGAATCCGCGCGCCGCAAGGCCGCCGAGACTGGACGTAACCTTACGTTGCGTCAGCCCGCCGGCGGCGCAGTACTGGAAGTGCTGCGACGCGGCGGCTTCCTCGACGATCAAACCTCCGAGCGCACGCAGTTCTGGCTGCAAGGGAACGCCCAATGACTTCGATCCTCACCGTGGACGACTCCGCCAGCATCCGTCAGGCGATCAAGATCGCCCTGAGCGGCGAAGGCTACGCCGTCACCGAGGCGGTGAACGGCCAGGACGGCCTGGACAAGGGTTCGGCCGGCGGCTTCGACCTGATCGTCACCGACCTGAACATGCCGGTCATGGACGGCCTGCAGATGATCCGGGAACTGCGCCAGCGCCCGGCCGGCGCCGGCGTGCCGATCCTGTTCCTGACCACCGAGTCCGACGCCGAGATCAAGGCGCAGGCCAAGGCCGCCGGCGCGACCGGCTGGCTGACCAAGCCCTTCGACCCCGAACAGCTGGTCCGGGTGGTCAAGAAGGTCCTGGCCAAGTGAGCGGCCTCGATCCCATCGAGACCTTCCGCCAGGAAGCCCAGGACCTGCTGGAGGAGATCGAGCAGGGCCTGCTCGACCTGGCGCATCGTCCCGGGGATCGAGACCTGGTCGACGCCGTCTTCCGCGGCCTCCACACCCTGAAGGGGTCGGGGGCCATGTTCGGTTTCGACGCCCTGGCCGCCTTCACCCACCACTGCGAAACCGCCTTCGACCGCGTCCGCAAGGGCGAGGTCGCCGCCACGCCCGAGCTGGTCGGCGCGGTCCTGGCCGCCCAGGACCACATGCGCGCCCTGGCCGAGGGCCGTCCCGCCCCGGCCGAGGCCGGCGAGGCCCTGCTGGCTGAACTGCGCCGCGTGGTCGAGGCCGCGGGCCAGCCCGCCGGCGCCGCCCCCGCCGCCGCGCCGTCGGAGCCCGGCCTGAACCGCTGGCGCGTCCGCTTCAGCCTGCCGGCCGACGCCCTGGTCAACGGCACCCGTCCCCTGCCGCTGCTGGACGAGCTGCGCGAGCTGGGCGAGTGCGCGGTGGTCGCCGTCACCGACGCCGTCCCCGACTTCGACGTCCTGGTCCCCACCGAGTGCCACCTGGCCTGGGACGTGACCCTGGTCACCAAGCACGGCCGCGACGCCATTGAGGACGTCTTCATCTTCGTCATCGACGACATGACCCTGGACATCCAGGACCTGAACGCCGCGGCGCAAGCCGAGGCGGTCGCCGAGACCCTGGAAGTCGCGCCCGCCGCGCAGGACGCCGCGACCCCGGTCGAGGCCGCCGCCAACGAGGGCCGCAAGGCCGGCGGCGACACCGTGCGCGTCCCGGCCGAGCGCCTGGACGAGATGATGGACCGCGTGGGCGAGCTGGTCATCGCCCAGTCCCGCCTCAAGCAGCTGGCCGCCTCCAGCAGCGACATCGCCCTGCGCGCCGTCGCCGAGGAGATCGAGCGCCTGGCCGCGGAGATGCGCGACACCATGATGGTGGTCCGCATGGTGCCGATCGCCCAGCTGTTCGGCCGCTTCCGCCGCCTGATCCACGACCTGGCCCGCGACACCGGCAAGACGATCGAGCTGTCGACCGAGGGCGAGACCACCGAGCTGGACAAGACGGTGATCGAACGCCTGGCCGACCCGCTGATCCACCTGATCCGCAATTCGGCCGACCACGGCCTGGAGACCCCCGAGCAGCGCCGCGCCGCCGGCAAGCCCGAGGCCGGCCATATCGTGCTGGCCGCCCGCCAGTCGGGCGCCGAGGTGGTGATCACCATCACCGACGACGGCCGCGGCGTCGACCGCGCCCGCGTCCGCGCCAAGGCCGAGGAGAACGGCCTGATCCAGCCGGGCCAAGTGCTGAGCGACAGCGAGCTGCTGCAGCTGATCTTCGCCCCCGGCTTCTCGACCGCGGCGGCGATCACCAACCTGTCGGGCCGCGGCGTCGGCATGGACGTGGTCAAGAAGACCATCGAGGGCCTGCGCGGCTCGATCGAGATCACCAGCACGCCGGGCTCCGGCTCGGTCGTCTCGCTGCGCATCCCGCTGACCCTGGCGATCATCGACGGCCTGCTGGTGCGGGTCGGGACCGGCCGCTACGTGATCCCGCTGGCCTCGGTCGAGGAGTGCGTGGAGCTGTCGGTCGAGCAGGACGTGCGCTCGACGGGCCGCAGCCTGATCACCCTGCGCGACCAGCTGGTGCCGTTCATCCGCCTGCGCCAGATGTTCGCCACGGGCCTCGAGCCCGATCCCCACCAGAAGATCGTGGTGGTCTCCACCGGCCAGGCCCAGGGCCAGGACCGCGTGGGCCTGGTGGTCGACCAGATCCTGGGCGACCACCAGACCGTCATCAAGGCGCTGTCGCCCTTCCACGCCGATGTCGGCGCCTTCTCGGGCGCGACGATCCTCGGCGACGGCGGCGTGGCCCTGATCCTCGACATCGCCCACCTGGTGGCCGCCGGCCAACGCCAGGACGCGCAACTGCGCGCCGCCAGCTGATGAAGGGCCCGGACATGACAGCCGAAACCCCCACTGAAGCCATCGAGGCCCTGACCTTCGACCTGCGCGGCGAGACCTTCGCCCTCGAGGCGGGGCTGGTGCGCGAGGTGCTGGACCTGCTGCCCGAGACCGGCGTGCCCGGCGCGCCGCCGTTCGTCGGCGCCGTGATCAACTTCCGCGGCCGGGTCATCCCCCTGGTCGACCTGCGCGTCGCCTTCGACATGGAAGTCGCCGAACCCACCATCGACAGCCGCATCGTGGTCATCGAGTACGACCTGGACGGCGAGGCCACCCTGATCGGCCTGCGCGCGGACAAGGTCCACGAGGTCACCGCGATCGACCGGGCCGTCACCGAGGAAGCCCCTCGGGTCGGCCTGAAGTGGCGGTCGGACTTCATCCGCCTGTTGGCCCGGCGGGCCGGCGACGTGATCGTCATCCCGGACCTCGACCAGATCTTCGCCGCGCGCGGTCAGTCGACCGCCAACGTCACCCCCATCAACGCGCTCCAGTCCTGAGCGGGAATCCCACCATGCGCTTCACGATCAAACTCAAGCTCGGCCTGGCCTTCGGTCTGCTCATCGCCATGCTGATGGGCGCGACGATCTTCGCGGTCGCCAGCCTCGGCTCGCTGAACAGCTCGCTGAAGGCCGTGCTCGACGGTCCGGTGAACCAGCTGGCCGCCGCCCAGCGGCTGAAGACCTCGTTCGTCGAGATGGTGCGCTCGCAGAAGAACCTGATCCTGGCCACCAGCCCGGAGAAGATGCGCAGCTACGAGGCCGACATCCTGAAGTTCCGCAAGGAGTTCGAGACCGAGCTGGCGGAGTCGACCGCCGAGGCCCCCGCCGCCGACAAGGGCCAGTGGGCCGAGCTGCAGGGCGCCTGGGACCAGTACGCACCGATCGAGGCCGAGGTCCGCAAGCTGGCCATGGACAACCACGCCGACGAGGCCGCCAAGCTCTCGCAGGCCCCGTCGTCCAGCCAGATCACCGCCGCCCTGCGCAAGTCCACCGCCACGCTGGTCGACCTGCAGCAGACCCACCTGGTCACCGCCGAGAACGCCGCCGAACGCGCCTACGCCATGACGCGCAACGTGCTGATCGTCGCGGCGCTGGTCGCCCTGATCCTGGCCGGCGCGGCGGCGTGGTGGATCTCCACGACCATCAGCCGCGGCCTGCGCAAGGTGTCGGACGTCGCCGAAGCCGTCGCCCTGGGCGACCTGAGCGTCACGGCCAGCGTCACCTCGAACGACGAGATCAAGGACCTGATCGACACGGTCGGCCGGATGACGGCCAACCTGAACGCCACCGCCGGCCTGGCCGACCAGATCGCCGACGGCGACCTGACCGTCGACCCCAAGCCGCTGTCGGACCGCGACACCCTGGGCATCGCCCTCCAGCGCATGGTCGAGCGCCTGCGCGGCGTGGTCGGCGACGCGATCTCGGCCTCGGAAAACGTCTCGGCCGGTTCGCAGGAACTGTCGGCCGCCTCGGAGCAGGTGTCGCAGGGCGCCACCGAGCAGGCCTCGTCGGCCGAGGAGGCCTCGGCCTCGATGGAGGAGATGGCCTCCAACATCAAGCAGAACGCCGACAACGCCGCCCAGACCGAGAAGATCGCCCGCCAGTCGGCCAACGAGGCCGAGGTGTCGGGTGAAGCGGTCAACCGCGCCGTCGAAGCCATGCGCACGATCGCCGAGAAGATCGCCATCGTGCAGGAGATCGCCCGCCAGACCGACCTGCTGGCCCTGAACGCGGCCGTCGAGGCCGCCCGGGCCGGCGAGCACGGCCGCGGCTTCGCCGTGGTCGCCTCGGAAGTGCGCAAGCTGGCCGAGCGTTCGCAGACCGCCGCCACCGAGATCGGCGCGGTGTCGTCGGACACGGTCAAGGCCGCCCAGTCGGCCGGCGACATGCTGACCGCCCTGGTGCCCAACATCCGCAAGACCGCCGAGCTGGTGGCCGAGATCAGCGCCGCCTGCCGCGAGCAGGACATCGGCGCGGCCCAGATCAACGAGGCCATCCAGCAGCTGGACAAGGTGACCCAGCAGAACGCCTCGGCGTCCGAGCAGATGTCGGCCACCTCCGAGGAACTGGCCGCCCAGGCCGAGGAGCTGCAGACCTCGATCGCCTATTTCCGCCTGTCGAACGGCGGCCAGGCGTCGCGCAAGTCGGCGGCCCCGGTCGTGCGCCTGCCGGCCCGCGCCGCCGCCAAGCCGGCCGCGCCCGCCAGGGCTCCGGCCCGCAAGACCGCGCCGCGCGCCGTCGCCGTCCAGCAGGCCCGGGCCCAGGGCTTCGCCCTGGACCTGAACCAGGGCGGCCCGGACGCCGACGACCGCGAATTCACCGAATACTGAGGACCGCCGACCGGCGATCCACCTGACTACGTCGAGGGGACTAGACCATGCGCTTCACGATCAAACTGCAGCTCGGCCTCGCCTTCGGCGTGATCATCGCCCTGTTGCTCACGGCCACCCTGTTCGGGATCAACAGCCTGTCGTCCACCAACCGCGACATGAACGCGCTGGTCGACGGCCCGGCCACGCGCCTGCGGGCGGCCCAGCAGCTGAACATCCACATGCTCAACGTGGTGCGGGCCGAGAAGAACATGGTCCTGGTCGACACCCCCGAGGAGGTGAAGACGCTGGAGGCCTCGATCGGCAAGGAGAAGCAGGCCTTCGACGCCCTGCTGACCAAGACCGAAGGCCTGGCCACCGCCGAGGGCCGGCCCAAGTGGCAGGCCCTGGGCGACGCCTGGGAGCGCATGATCGCCGCGCATGAGCAGGTCTACGCCCTGGCCGCCTCCAATCGCGACGCCGAGGCCACGGCCATTTCGATGGGCGAGGGCCGCAAGGCGGTCCTCGAAGCCTCCGCCCAGGTGCAGGAGCTGGTCGAGCTGTCGCAGGCCCAGATGGACGCGGCCACCGACAACGCCGACGCCGACTTCGCCAAGGTCCGCACCAGCCTGATCATCCTGGCGGCGGTCTCGCTGCTGATCGCGGTCGGCGCGGCGCTCTACATCTCGATGGCGGTCAGCAAGGGCCTGAACCGGGCTTCGGACGCCGTGCGCGCGGTGGCCGAGGGCGACCTGACCAAGACCGTCGACATCACCACCAAGGACGAGATCGCCGACCTGCTGGGACATGTGAACGTGATGATCGAGCGCCTGCGCGGCGTGGTCGGCGACGCGATCTCGGCCTCGGAAAACGTCTCGGCCGGTTCGCAGGAACTGTCGGCCGCCTCGGAGCAGGTGTCGCAGGGCGCCACCGAGCAGGCCTCGTCGGCCGAGGAGGCCTCGGCCTCGATGGAGGAGATGGCCTCCAACATCAAGCAGAACGCCGACAACGCCGCCCAGACCGAGAAAATCGCCCGCCAGTCGGCCAAGGACGCTGAAGTCAGCGGCGAGGCGGTCAACCGCGCCGTCGAGGCCATGCGCACGATCGCCGAGAAGATCACCATCGTGCAGGAGATCGCCCGCCAGACCGACCTGCTGGCCCTGAACGCGGCCGTGGAAGCCGCCCGGGCCGGCGAGCACGGCCGCGGCTTCGCCGTGGTCGCCTCGGAGGTGCGCAAGCTGGCCGAGCGCTCGCAGACCGCCGCCACCGAGATCGGCGCGGTGTCGTCCGACACGGTCAAGGCCGCCCAGTCGGCCGGCGAGATGCTGACCAGCCTGGTGCCGAACATCCGCAAGACCGCGGAACTGGTGGCCGAGATCAGCGCCGCCTGCCGCGAGCAGGACATCGGCGCGGCCCAGATCAACGAGGCCATCCAGCAGCTGGACAAGGTGACCCAGCAGAACGCCAGCGCCTCGGAAGAGATGTCGGCGACCTCCGAGGAACTGGCCGCCCAGGCCGAGGAACTGCAGGCCTCGATCGCCTACTTCCGCACCAACACCGCCGGCGCCGCCCCGCGTCGCCAGGCGGCCCGCCCGGCCGCGCCGGCCAAGCGCCCCGCCGCTTCGGCGCCGCGCAAGCCGGCCGCCTCGGCTCCGGCCCGCCAGACGGTCGCGGCCCAGCAGGCCCGGGCCGGCGGCTTCGCCCTGGACCTGACCAACGGCGGCCCGGACGCCGACGACGCCGACTTCCGCGAGTACGCCTGATGGCTGTCGATCGCCAGTTCGTCACCCTGGGCCTGGGCGCCGAGGTCTTCGCGGTCTCGGTGGCCCATGTCCGCGAGATCCTCGACTACCAGGCGCCGTTCGCGATCCCGGAAGGGCCCGACTACCTGATGGGCCTGACCGACGTGCGCGGCCGCGGCACGCCGACCATCGACCTGCGCCTGAAGCTGGGCCTGCCCGCCGTCGAGCCGACCGGCGCCACGCGCATCCTGGTGCTGGACGTGCCGCTGGAGGACCGCCTGCTGTCGCTGGGCCTGATCGCGGACCGGGTGATCGAGGTCGTCTCGTTCTCCGAGGACCAGATCGAGGGCGCGCCCGACATCGGCGTGCCGTGGCGCTCGGAATACATCCAGGGCGTCGTGCGCCGCGACGTTTCGGCCGGCAAGGGGGGCTTCGTGGTGATCTTCGACCTGGGCCGCCTGCTGACCAGCCAGGACGCCGCCGCCCTCAGCCAGGCCGCTTAAGGCCAGAACGCGCCCGGCGGCCCCGAGGGCCGCTCGCATGACCAGCGGCGCGACAGACGCCGCGAACGGAGACGCCCGTGTCGAGACAATCCGCCGCCGTGCAGCAGGCCCCAGAACCCGAGCAGCTCACCGCTCGGAATTTCAATCGCCTGGCGACGTTCATCCACGACTACAGCGGCATCAAGATGCCGTCCAACAAGCGCACCATGCTGGAAGGCCGCCTGCGCCGCCGGATGCGGGCGACGCGGATCGCCGACGTCAACGCCTACTGCCGCTACCTGTTCGAGGAGAACGGGATGGAGGCCGAGGTCATCCACCTGATCGACGCGGTGACCACCAACAAGACCGAGTTCTTCCGCGAGCCGGCCCACTTCGACTTCCTGGTCGCCAAGGGGCTGCCGGCCCTGGCCGGGAAGGGCAAGCGCGAGATCAAGGTCTGGAGCGCCGCCTGCTCGACCGGCGCCGAGCCCTACACCATCGCCATGATCCTGGACGAGTTCTGCGAGAAGCAGCGCGGGCTCGACTATTCGGTCCTGTGCACCGACATCTGCACCGAGGTGCTGGACCAGGCGATCGCCGGCCGCTTCTCGGAGGCCATGATCGAGCCGGTCTCGATCGCCCGCCGCCAGCGCTACGTGATGCGGTCGCGCGACGCCTCGCGCAACGAGATGCGGATCAAGCCGCAGCTGCGATCCAAGCTGGCCTTCGGCCGCCTGAACCTGATGGACGACGCCTATCCGATCGAGACCGGCCTCGACATCATCTTCTGCCGCAACATCCTGATCTATTTCGACAAGGCCACCCAGGCCAAGGTGCTGACCCGCCTGTGCAACCATTTGGCGCCTGGCGGGTATCTGTTCCTGGGTCACTCGGAGTCGATCGTCGGCATCGACCTGCCCGTCGTCCAGATCGCCAACACGGTCTTCCAGAAGCGATAAAAACGATGTCCGTGGTCCGCAAGATCCGTGTCCTGATCATCGACGACTCGGCCACGGTCCGTCAGACCCTGGCGTCGATCCTCGAGGCCGATCCGCAGATCGAGGTGCTGGGCGTGGCCTCCGACCCGTTCGTGGCCGCCCGGCGCATCGCCGAGGAGATCCCCGACGTCATCACCCTGGACGTCGAGATGCCGCGCATGGATGGCATCACCTTCCTGCGCAAGCTGATGGCCCAGAAGCCGATCCCGGTGGTGATGTGCTCGTCCCTGACCGAGGCGGGGTCGGAGACCCTGCTGCAGGCGCTGGAGGCGGGGGCCGTCGACATCATCCTGAAGCCGAAGATGGGCGTGGCCGACGCCCTGCTGGAGTCCAAGATCCGCATCTGCGACGCGGTCAAGGCCGCCGCCGGCGCCAAGCTGGCCGGGTCCAAGCGGCCGGTCCCGCAGTTCACCCGGCCCCACCACCACGAGCCGGAGAAGAAGCTGACGGCCGACGCCATGCTGCCGCCTCCGGTCGCCACACGGGCCATGGCCCGCACCACCGAGAGCGTGGTCTGCGTCGGCGCCTCGACCGGCGGCACCGAGGCGCTTCGCGTGCTGCTGGAGGCCCTGCCGCCGGACTCGCCCGGCATGGTCATCGTCCAGCACATGCCCGAGAAGTTCACCGCCTCGTTCGCCAAGCGGCTGGACAGCCTGTGCGCGGTCGAGGTCAAGGAGGCCGAGGACGGCGACACCGTGCGGCGCGGCCGGGTGCTGATCGCCCCCGGCAACAAGCACACCCTGCTCGAGCGCAGCGGCGCCCGCTACTACGTCTCGGTCAAGGACGGCCCGCTGGTCTCGCGCCACCGGCCGTCCGTGGACGTCCTGTTCCGCTCGGCCACCCGCTCGGCGGGCTCGAACGCGGTGGGCGTGATCATGACGGGCATGGGCGACGACGGCGCGCGCGGCATGTCCGAGATGAAACAGGCCGGCGCCTACACCCTGGCCCAGGACGAAGCCACCTCGGTGGTGTTCGGCATGCCCAAGGAAGCCATCGCCCTGGGTTGCGTGGACCGCGTGGTCCCGCTGCAGGGCCTGGCGGGCGAAGTGCTGCGGGCGGCGCACCGGTAGAAGTCACCCTCTCCCTCTGGGAGAGGGGGCAAGGTCAGAACAGGACGTCGTCCTCGTCGTCGGCCGGGGCCGCGACCGCGACCTCGGTCGCCGCTTCCATGGCGGCCAACCCCTCGGTCATCGCCCGGTGGACCTCGCGTTCCTGGGCCATGGTGTACTGCTTGGCCAGCCTGGCCAGCAGCGGGTGCAGGGCCGGGGCGATGTCGTCGGTGGGGATCTCGGCGTCGCCGGCCATGTCCAGCAGCTGGTTGGCGGCGGTGTCCAGCACCGAGCCGATCTGCTTGTGCAGGTCGCTGCGCTGGGCGGCGCGGCGCAGCAGGTCGACGACGTCGGCGCCCTGGCGGGCCACGGCGTCCAGCGCGGTGTCGACCCCGTCGCCGGCCTTGCCGATCCGGGCCACGGCGCCGCTCAGCACCGAGGCGGCGGCCGCGGCCTTGCCGTCGTCGCCCGAGCGTCCGGCCTCGCTGCGGCCCAGGGCCTCGGCGGCGTCGAACAGGCCTTCCAGCGAGCTGGTGGTCTGGGCGGCCGACTTCTCCAGGTGGATGGCGTGGGCGCGCAGCTCGACGGCGATGACGCCCAGCGGCTTGCCGGTCTCGCCGATGCGGGCGCATTTCAGCGTGGTGTTCAGCGCCATCATCTGCACGTCGGCGCGGATGTTCTGGATGCCGGCGATGCGCTCGGTCAGTTCGCGGGCCGAGACGGCGGCCGAGCGGCTGACCTCTTCGGCCGCCTGCTCGCCGGCGGTCATGTCGCCCACCAGCCCCAGGGCCTGTCCGACATTGCCTTCCAGGTTGCGCAGGAAGTTGGTCTCGGCGCCCCCCATCTGATCCGAGCCCTGGCCCGAGGCCAGGTCGCGCAGGCGCAGCAGCTCCACCGCGTCGGCGGCCATGCCGACCACGCTCTGGTTGATGCGGGCGACCTCGCGCTCGAAGTCCTCGGTCATCGCGCTGAGCTGGGCGCCCAGCAGACGGTGCACGAAGGCGTGGGCGCGGGCGCGCGGCTCGGCGTCCAGGGCCGAGATCTCGGCGGTCTCGTCCAGGTACTTGAGGCCGGCCTGGACGTGCTCGATCCGCTGGCGGGTGATGTCGCCGATCTGCAGGGCGGCCAGGCCGCCGCCGACCTTCTTCTGGACGTCGCGGGCCAGGGTCGCGACGCTGACGGCGACGCTGGCGATGCGGGCGTGGTGGTCGGCGATGGCGGCGGCGCTGGCCGTGAGGGCGTCGGGCACGGCCGGCAGCAGCTCGGCGCAGTGGCGGGCCAGGTCCTGCTCGTGGGCCAGGGCGCCGCGCAGGGTGTGGTCCAGCCCCATCAGGTCGGTGTTCAGCGCGTCCAGCTGGGCGCCGCCCATCTCGATGCAGTCGTAGATCTCCTGGGCGAAGATCGCGAATTCCGGACCGGCCGCGGCGATGCCGCCCGAGGTGATCTTGATGTTGATCGCGAAGACCCGGAGGTAGGCCAGGTGCTGGCGCATCTCGGCGATCCGGCCGGCCAGGCCATCGCTGAACTTGACCAGCTCGCCGACCCGGTCGCGGCGGGCGCTGAGATTGTCGGGCAGGGACTTCAGGGTCTGGGCCGCCTGGGCCAGTTCGCCGGTGGTCGTCGTCACCGTCTCGGCGTCGAGATTGGCGCGGATCGCGTCCAGGCCGGCGATCAGCGAGCCGACGCCCTCGACCGCCCGCGACAATACGTCGCCGGCCTCGAGGAAGCGGGTTTCCACCACCTGGCGGGCGGACTCGAGCCGCGCGCCGATCTGCGCGCCGCCGGGGGCGGGCGAGGTGGCCTGGAAAGGCGTTGCGAAAGCCGCGGAGGAAGAGGCCAAGCCCATGAAATCGCCGGATGATTTACACTGTCCCGACTATGCGCCGGGATTAGCGAAGGTCGGGTAAAGATCGGGCGCTTTTTCCGGCCCGGCGGCGAGGATCAGGCGGTTTCCGCGACCGGTTCCGGCGCGGCCTGGACCGCCTCTAAGGCCTGGCCGATGGCGGCGAACAGCATGGCGCTGGTGATCGGCTTTTCCAGGTGCAGGTCGGCGCCCGCCGCGCGGCTGGCGGCCATGTGCTCGGGACGGGCGTTGGCCGTCAGCATGATGATCGGGGTGCGGGCCGCGCCGGTCGCCGCCTCGCGCGCCCGGATCGCCCGGACCGCGTCCAGCCCGTCCATGACCGGCATCTGCATGTCCATCAGGATCAGGTCCGGCGTCACGGTGGCGCAGACCTCGACGGCCTCGGCGCCGTTCTCGGCGGTGTAGATCTCAGCCACCTCGGCCAGGATCAACTCGACGATCTTGCGGTTGGTCGGATGGTCGTCGGCCACCAGGATGCGGGGCATGTCCAGCGGTTCGAGGTCGGCCTCGGCGGTCGCCTCGACGACCGGCTCGTGATGGGCGGCCAGGGGCAGGGTGAACCAGAAGGTCGAGCCCTGGCCCGGCGCGCTGTCGCACTCCAGGGCGCCGCCCATCAGCTCGACCAGCTCGCGCGAGATCGCCAGGCCCAGCCCGGCGCCGCCGAACCGGCGGGTGAACGAGGTGTCGGCCTGCTGGAAGCGGTCGAAGATGCGCGCCTTCTGGGCGGCGTCGAAACCGATCCCGGTGTCGGACACCGAGAACCGCGCGCGGCCGCCTGAACCGAGGGGGGCGTCGACGTCCGCGACCAGGGTGACCCGGCCCGCGTCGGTGAACTTCACGGCGTTGCTGAGCAGGTTGGTCAGCACCTGGCGCAGGCGGTTGCTGTCGCCGACCACCGTCAGGTCGGCCTCGGCGGCGACCTCGACCGCCAGGACCACGCCCTTCTCCTCGGCCCGCAGGGCGCAGAGCGCGCCAACCGAGCGCGCCAGGTCGCCCAGGTGGAAGGGGCCGTTCTCGACCGTCACCTGGCCCGCCTCGATGCGCACCAGGTCGAGGATGTCGGACAGCAGGCGCTCCAGCCCGCGCCCGGACTTGAGGATGATGTCGACCAGTTCGCGGGCCCGCGGGTCCAGCGCGCCCTTGGCCAGCAGGTCGGCGCCGGCGACGATGCCGTTCAGCGGGGTGCGGATCTCGTGGCTCATATTGGCCAGGAAGGCGGTCTTGGCCTGGCTGGCCTGCTCGGCCTGGTCCAGGGCGGCGCGCAGCGAGGCGGCGGCCGACCGGCGGGCGGTGACGTCCTCGGCCAGGGTGATCAGGTGGCGCGCCCCGACGTCGTCGTAGGTGGCCAGGGTCTTGGTAGTGAAGTAGCGCGGGGCGCCGTCGGCGGTCTCGCCGAAGACCTCCTCGGACAGCTGCATCTCGCCGGACGCCAGGACCTTGGCCTCGATCTCGGCGGCGTGGGTCGCGATCGCGGGCGGCAGGACCTCGGACCCCCGCTTGCCCACCGCCTCGTCGGCGACCACGCCCAAGGCGTCCTCGGCCGCGCGGTTGATCAGGACGTAGCGGCCGTCCTCGACGTTCTTGACCGTCAGGGGCGAGGGCAGCAGCTGGATGACCGTGCGCAGGAAGCCCTGGGTCTCGACGGTCTGGGTGACGTCGCGGGCCGTCGCCAGCAGGCGGACCACCTGGCCCTCCGGACCGAGGATCGGCGAGATGGTGGTGTCGCAATAGGTCCGGGCGTGCTGGGCCTCGCCCAGGAAGGCGCGGAAGCGGGCGACCTGTCCGGCCGCCGCGACGTTGAACGACCGGTCCAGCGAGAAGCGGCTCTCCTCGGGCCAGATCGTCCGCCAGGCGGCGGAGGAGGGGCCGGGGTCGGCGGGGAACATGGCCTGGGCGCGACGGTTGGCGTGCTCGATCGAACCGTCCAGGCGCAGGATCCAGGCGCAGTCCTGGCTGGCGTCCAGCACGTCGAGGGCGCCGTAGCCGCTCTGATCGCTGGGGGTTTCGCCGTGCACGTCTCGCGGTCCCTTTGGATGAACTCCGGTCGCGATTTCCCCGAGGGGCGGCCAGGAGCGCCATAAGGCCATGCTTGGCTGAAAAGACTCTTAAGCGCCGGGAATCCGCGGCCAGGCGGGCTTCGCCCGACGCGCGGAGGGCGGCGCGCGACCTATAATATTGACTTACTCGTTAGTCAGTATTGACTCCGGCGAAGCTGCGATGCGATGGTCACGTCGTTCGTCGAACAGCGTCACCAAGGGCGCGGCGGCGACAGGGGAGGGATATCAATGAGTCGTTTTGCCTATACGGCGTCGCTGATCGCCTTGATGGCGGCCGCCACGCCCGCGATCGCGCAGACCACCACCGGGGCGCCGCGCGAGACCGCCGCCGTCAGCACCGTCGAGGAGGTCGTGGTCACCGCGACCCGTCGGAAGGAACGTCTGCAGGACGTGCCGCTCAGCATCACCGCCTTCTCGCAGGCCGAACTGACCCAGAAGGGCGTGGTCGGCTTCGAGGGCATCGCGCGCGAAACGCCCGGCGTGGTCCTCAACCAGGCCAGCAACAACAACGCCCGCTTCACCGTCCGCGGCATCTCCACCAACGGCTGGGGCGCGGGCCTGCAGACCACCACCACCGTCTATCTGGACGAGCTGCCGCTCACCACGATCGGCAACACCGTGACGCTGGACCCGGCCATGTACGACGTCGAGCGCGTCGAGTTCCTGCGCGGCCCGCAGGGCACGCTGTTCGGCTCGGGTTCGCTGTCGGGCGCGCTGCGCGTCCTGACCAAGAGCCCGGACACGACGGGCTACGCGGCCTCGGTCCAGGCCGACCTCGGCTACACGCCGGACGGCGACGGCGTCCGCCAGCGCTACAACGCCATGGTCAACCTGCCGCTGGTCAAGGACCAGCTGGCCCTGCGCATGGTCGGCTTCTACCGTGACGAAGACGGCTACATCGACAACCTCGGCACCGGCGTGAAGAACGCCAACGCCCTGAAGGACGTCGGCGGCCGCGCGGTGCTGCTGTGGAAGCCGAACGACCGGCTCAGCGTCAAGCTGCTGGCCTCCTACGAGGACAGCGACCCCAAGGACGCGGCGATGACCACGCCGTCGCTGGGCGACCGCAAGCGCTACAGCACGATCCCGGACCAGTACACGACCAAGACCCAGGTCTATAACGGCACGCTGGAGTACCAGTTCGACGGCGCCCGCCTGACCAGCTCGTCGACCTATTCGATCGGCAAGGGCCTGTTCAACGTCGACCTGGCCGGCACCTTCAATCTGGCCATCCCGTTCTATCTCTACGACAGCTACACCTCGAAGGCCTTCGTCCAGGAGACGCGGCTGGCCTCCGACACCGGCGGCAAGTTCGACTGGGTGGCCGGCGGCTTCTACCTGCACCGCGACACCGACCTGGTCGGCGAGGACCGCTCCAGCGCGGCCTACCTGGCCAGCCACCACATCACGGGCCTGCCGGGCACGACCTTCGCCAAGTTCGGCAGCGACACGCGCACCTACGAACTGGCCGGCTTCGGCGAGCTGACCTACCACCTGACCGACAAGCTGCAGGCCACCGGCGGCGTGCGCTACGGCAAGTACGGCGGCGAGGTCGACGTCTATCCGGGCTTCAACACCGCCTACTTCACCTACGCCCTGTTCGGCATCTCCGGACCGCTGGCGGTCGTGCCGACCCCGGCGTCCTACGCCAAGTACCCGTCGGCGAAGAAGGCGTCGTGGAAGGCCAGCCTGACCTACAAGCCGTCGCACGACCTGACGACCTACGCCACGGTGTCCACGGGCTACCGCACGCCGGTCTACAATTCGCGGGCCGGCAGCGTCAGCACGGTCGATCCGACCGACCTGGTCATCCCGGCCGGGGCGGGGTCCGACAACCTGATCAACTACGAGATCGGGGCCAAGGGCCGCTGGCTGGACGGCCGGCTGACCGCCAACCTGGCCGCCTACTACATCGACTGGAAGAACATCCAGGTCCAGGCCAACCGCCAGTCGGACTCGGTCCAGTTCGCGACCAATGTCGGCCGCGCCGCCAGCCGGGGCATCGAGGCCGAGACCGCCTTCTCGCCGGCCGAGGGCTGGGTGCTCGGCGTGAACGGGTCGATCAACAAGGCCAACGTCACCGAGCTGACCCAGCAGGAGGCCACCATCTCGGGGGCCGTGGACGGCGCGCGCCTGGCCTCGCCGCGCCTGCAGGGGACGCTTTACGGCACCTACAGCTACAGCCTGGGCGGGACGGCCACCGGCTTCACCAGCGTCCAGATCCAGCACGTCGGCTCGTTCCCGAACGGCTTCCCCAACACGCCGGGCAAGGCCGGGGTCGTCAGCCCGCTGTACGACCACACCGACAGCTACACCTACGCCAACCTCCAGACCGGGATCCGGTACGGCAAGGTCAACGCGATGCTCTACGCCGAGAACATCGGCAACAGCCGCGCGGTGACCTACATCCACCCCGAAGCCTTCGTCTACAGCCGCTACTCGATCGTCCGCCCGCGCACCTTCGGGCTGCGGGTCGGCTACGACTTCTGAGCGGGAACTTGACCACCAGGGCGACCCTCCCTTGCCTGTCTCCCGTCGCCTTCCCGGCGGCGGGAGACGTCTTCTCGGGCATGGCGGAGTCCGTACGGCCGGAGCACGTTGACGCGCCCGCCGCAAAGCCGATACCCGAAGAGCGATGACCAGCACCGATCACGTCGAACCCCAGACCGCGCCCGCACCGGCCCGCGCCCGCAAGCACAAGGCCCGCGTGCGCGAGGAGTCGATCGAGCGCATCCTGGACGCCGCCGAGCAGCTGTTCGCCGAGTTCGGCTATCACGGCGTCACCCTCAAGGACGTGGCCGCGCGGGTGGGGGTCAGCTCGACGCTGATCCACTACCACTTCAACGGCAAGGAAAGCCTGTACGAGGCGGTGTGGGCGCGGCGCGCGCCGATCTCGGCCCGCAACCGCCTGGAGGCGATGCGCCGCTACGCCGACGAGGTGGGCGACAAGGTGACGGTGGAGGGCGCGCTGCACGCCTGGATCGACACCGACCTGAACGTCCAGATCCACGACACCGAGCAGTGGATCGCTTTCGGCAAGATCAGCGCCCAGGCCAACAGCGCCGCCGGCTGGGGCGCCGAGAAGATGACCAAGTACTTCAACCCGGTCGTCCTGGCCCTGATCGACCTGCTCAAGAAGGCCATGCCCGACTGCGACGAGGCGACGATCTTCTGGGGCTACCACTTCGTGTCAGGCGCCATGACCCACAACATGGCCCGCACCGGACGCCTGGACGAGCTGTCGCACGGCCTGTGCTCGTCCGACGACTTCATCTCGATCCGCCGGCACATGGCCCGGTTCATGGCGGCGGGCTTCGAGGCGATCTGCCGGGGCGCGCCGGTCGACGCGTGAGCGTGTCCGGAAGACAAGGAAGCAAGCGATGAGTGAGCGTGGCGCCGGCGTCCTGGCCGGCCTGTTCGACCTGCGCGGGCGGGTGGCGGTCGTCACCGGCGGCTCGCGCGGCCTGGGGCTGCAGATCGCCACAGCCCTGGGCGAGTTCGGGGCCATGGTCGTGCTGGTCGCGCGCAAGCAGGCCGAGCTGGATGCCGCCGTGGCGGAGCTCAACGAACAGGGCCTGGCGGCGGCGGGCTTCGCCGCCGACCTGGGCGCGCCCGACGCGGCCCCGGCCCTGGTCCGGCAGGTGTTCGAGCGCTTCGGCCGGATCGACATCCTGGTCAACAACGCCGGCACGGTCTGGGGCGCGCCGGCCGAGGACTATCCGCCGGAGGGCTGGAACAAGGTCATCGACCTGAACGTGACCGGCCTGTTCCAGCTGACCCAGGCGGTGGCCAAGACGGCCTTCATCCCGCAGGGCAAGGGGGCGGTGGTCAATGTCGCCTCGATCGAGGGGCTGCAGGGCCACCATCCCGACCGGCCGGGCACCATCGCCTACAACACCGCCAAGGGCGCGGTGATCAACATGACCCGGGCCCTGGCCGCCGAATGGGGCCCGCGCAACATCCGCGTCAACGCCCTGGCGCCCGGCTATTTCCCGTCGAAGATGACGGCGGCCACGGTCGAGGCGCATGGTGACGAGATGCTGCGCTGGACGCCGCTGGGCAAGCTAGGCGGGCCCGCCGACCTGATGGGCGCGGCGCTGTTGCTCGCATCCGACGCCGGCGGCCACATCACGGGCCAGACGCTCGTGATCGACGGCGGCGCGACGATCATCTGAGGCCTTCCGCATGACCACTCCGCTGCTCGATCGTCGCGACGTCGATTTCCTGCTCCACGACTGGCTCCAGGCCGGGGTCGACCGCGAGACGGTCGATGCGGTGCTGGACCTGTCCCAGACCCTGGCGACCGACGCCTTCCTGCCGCACTTCAAGCGCAACGACGTCGAGGAGCCGGCGCTGGTGGACGGCCAGGTCCGCATCTGTCCCGCCATCGGCGAGGCCCTGGCCCAGTACGCGGAGCTGGGCCTGTTCTCGGCGGGCTTCCCGGAGGCGCAGGGCGGCCTCGGCCTGCCCTATCTGGTCTGCGCCGCCTCGTTCGCCTTCTTCGCCGCCGCCAACGTCTCGACCGCCGCCTATCCGATGCTGACGGTCGCCAACGCCCGGCTGATCGCCACCTTCGGCTCGCCGGCCCAGGTCGAGGCCTTCGCCCGCCCGCAGATCGAGGGGCGGTGGTTCGGCACCATGTGCCTGTCCGAGCCGCAGGCGGGGTCCAGCCTGGCCGACGTGCGCACCAAGGCGACGCCCGACGGCCAGGACGCCCTGGGCGGGCGCTACCGCCTGGCCGGCAACAAGATGTGGATCTCGGGCGGCGACCAGGACGTCAGCGGCAACATCGTCCACCTGGTGCTGGCCAAGGTCCCGAACGCGGACGGGACCCTGCCCGAGGGGACGGCGGGCATCTCGCTGTTCATCGTACCCAAGGTCCTGCCGGACGGGACCCGCAACGACGTCGCCGTGGCCGGGCTGAACCACAAGATGGGTTATCGCGGCACGGCCAACTGCCTGCTGAACTTCGGCGAGCGGGACGGGGCCGTGGGCTGGATCGTCGGCGCGCCGGGCGAGGGCTTGCGCCAGATGTTCCAGATGATGAACGAGGCCCGGATCGGCGTCGGGGTGGGGGCGGCGGCCCTGGGCTATCGCAGCCACCGCCTGGCGGTCGACTACGCCCGCGAGCGGCTGCAGGGGCGTCCGCCCGGCCGGCGCTCGGGTCCGCCCGTCGCCATCATCGAGCACCCCGACGTGCGCCGGATGCTGCTGCAGCAGAAGGCCTATGTGGAGGGCGCCCTGGCCCTGTGCCTCTACTGCGCCCGCCTGGTCGACACGGCCGAGGGCTCGGAGGCCGACGCCGCCCTGCTGGGCCTGCTGACGCCGGTCGCCAAGACCTGGCCCTCGGAATACGGCCTGGCGGCCAACGACATCGCGATCCAGGTCCACGGCGGCTACGGCTACACGCGCGACTTCGACGTCGAGCAGCTGTGGCGCGACAACCGGCTGAACCCGATCCACGAGGGCACGACGGGCGTCCAGGGCATGGACCTGGTGGGGCGCAAGATCCTGTCGGACGGGGCGGGCCTGCCCGTGCTGGCGGCGAGGATCTCCAGGACGGCCAAGGCCGCCGAAGGGGTTCCCGCCCTGGCGGTCCACGCGCGCGCCCTGTCGGAGGCCTGGCGGTCGGTGGTGGCCACGATCGAGGTGCTGCAGGGCGAGGACCGCCGGTCCGCCCTGGACAACGCCACGGCCTTCCTCTGGGCGTTCGGCCACGTGGTGGTGGCCTGGCAGTGGCTGGACCAGGCGGTCGCCGCCGCCGGCCTGACCGACCGCGATCTGGCCGACGGCAAGGCGTGGGCGTGCCGCTTCTTCTTCGAGTGCGAGCTGCCCAAGGTCGATGCCTGGCTGGCCCTGGTGGCGGCCCGAAGCGACGTGGCGTCCGGGGCGCCGGAGCGGATTTTCTAAGAGACGCTCAGGGGCGCCTTGCCCACCCAAAACCGTTGTCATCCCGGAAGCCCCGCAGGGGCTGTCCGGGACCCAGGGGACTGGGCTGGTGCTTTGCGGTTCACCTGGGTCCCGGACAAGCGCTGCGCGCTTTCCGGGATGACAACAGGAAGGGGAGCGCTCCCCTTCAGATGAACCGCCCCTCTCAGATCAGGTTCGCCCGCGCGATCCGGCCCAGGTGCACGGCGCTGGGCCGGGGTGTGCGCTGGAAGGTCTTGCGGTCCACCGCCACCAGGCCGAACGGCACGCCGTAGCCGGACGTCCATTCGAAATTGTCCAGCAGCGACCAGTAGAGATAGCCGTGGACGGGGATGCCCTCGTCCAGGCATTGGCGCACGCCGTCCAGGGCCTGGTCGATGAAGGCGATCCGGCGGGCGTCGTCGTTGGTGGCGATGCCGTTCTCGGTCACATAGACCGGCTTGCCGATCGTCCGGTGGGCCCAGCGGATCGTGTTGGCCAGGGCCTGCGGATAGAACTCGTAGCCCGACAGGGTCAGCTCGGCGTCCTTGGGCGGCGGCCGCACGCCGTTCTCGTCGACGACGAAGCGGGTGTAGGTCTGCACCCCGAAGAAGTCGGCGTGGGTGCGCGCTGCCTCGACCCAGTCGCCGTACAGCCGGCGCTGATAGACCTCGACCAAGGCGGGATCGGTGGCCGACTGGATGTCCTGGGTGGTCAGGGTCACGCCGACCGGCAGCGACGGCCGCGCCTGCTTGATGGCGTCGTAGGCGCGCTTGTGGGCCTCGATCATGATCGGCGTCACCACCTGGGGATCGGCGTAGGCCAGGCGCGAGAAGCGCGGCGAGTCCGTGGCCTTGGCCGCCGCGGCGATGGCCGCCTTGACGAAGGGGATCGCCGACTGGATGCCCGGCATCAGGTCGACCAGCAGCCGGATATTGGCTTCGTTGAAGGTGGTGACCTTGTCCATCAGCGGACCCAGGCGCTCGACCACCTTCTTGCAGTAGCGGGCGAAGAGCTCGGGCGCGTCGGCGACCTCGAAGCCCCCGCGCTGGGCGAACCACAGGGGCGTGGTGAAATGGTTCAGGGTCACCATGGGCTTGAGGCCGCGCGCGCGGCAGGCCTCCAGCATGCGGGCGTAGTGGTCCAGCTCGGCCTCGGAGAAATGGCCCTCGCTGGGCTCGATCCGCGCCCACTCCACGCCCATGCGGTAGCAGTTCAGGCCCAGGCCGCCGGCGATGGCGAAGTCCTCGGCGTAGCGGTGATAGCTGTCGCAGGCGTCGCCCGAGCGTTCCTTGAACATGCTGGGCTGGATGTTCTCCATCAGCCAGGCGTCGCTGTTGGTGTTGCCGCCTTCGCTTTGATAGGCCGAGATCGCCGTGCCCCACAGGAAGCCCGGAGGCGCCGGGCGCTTGGTCTTGGCGGCCGCGTCGGCGGCGGCCGGCGCCAGGGTCGGGGCGAGGGCCAGGGCCGCGCCGGCCAGGATGTCCCGGCGTCCGACGCCGGAGGTCTTGTGGGTGCTCATGGTCGTCTCCCCCTGTTTGTTCGGATCGTACGCTGAAAAAGAAAAAGGGGCGGGCGCCGTGACGCCCGCCCCGAGGGAGGAAGGAACTTAGAAGCTCTTCTTGAGGCCGATTTCGAAGGTCCGGCCCAGCGGGTTGCCGGTCCACGGGTCGTAGCCGAACTCTTCCTGGGCGGGCGGGGGATCGCGGTCGAAGATGTTGGCCGCCGTCAGGGTCAGGGCCATGTCGCCGGCCAGCTCCACGCGGTAGGTGAAGTCGGTGGTGATCCAGTTCTCGCCGTCCTCGCCGTACTGCACGCCGGCCCGCTCGTCCTTGACGGCCGAGACGAAGTTGACGCCCAGGCGGAAGTTCTGGCGGCCCAGGCCGTAGTTGACGCCGAGGTTGGCGCGCCACTTCGGGGCGGCCTGGGCGAAGGTGGCGAAGTTCAGCGTGCCCAGCCGGTCGTCGCCGGTCGAGATCGTCACGCCGTCCAGGGTGGTGGCCCCGGTCCGCAGCTCGGTCACCCGGGTGGCGGTCAGGTTGACGTCCAGATCGCCCGGGCCGACCGGCAGGCCGTAGTTGGCCTGGATGTCGAAGCCCTTGGTGGTCTGGCCCGGCCCGTTGCCGTAGCGGGTGGACACCGCCGAGAAGGTCCCGACGCCGCTCATCCCGACCACGCAACCGGCGTTGAAGGTGATGCGCGCCAGCAGCGGTTGCTTGGCCGGATCGCAGGTGGTGATCGTGCCGCCCGCGCCGTTGAACACCAGGCTGGCGATCTGGTTCGGGTCGGCGACCTGGCCGATCTGGTCCTTCGTCTTGATGTCGAAATAGTCGACGATCAGGCGGAACTTGTGGTCGTCGGCGAAGCCGCGGCTCTGCCAGATCGCGCCGAGGTTCGAGGTCTTGGCGGTCTCGGGCTTGAGGTCGGCGTCGGTGATGAACTGGGCGGCCAGCCAGTTGCTGGCGGCGACCGTGTAGGTCCGCGCGGCCACCGTGATGGCGCCCGGCGTCACGCCCAGCGGCGGGGTCTGGTAGTTGGTGCCGTACGAACCGCGCAGGGTCAGGGGACCCCAGACGTTCCACTTGCCTGACACCTTGTAGACCGTCGCGCCCAGGTCGTTGGAGAACTTCTCCTTGCGGGCGGCCAGCTGGATGTCGACGTTCGAGAACAGCGGCACCTGCAGCTCGCCGAACAGCGAGTACTGGCTCTGCTCGGCCTGCGACGGCAGGGTCGGGGCGAACAGGACGAACGGGCCCGGCGCGTCGGGCGTGCAGCCGCGGAAGTTCGGGTCGGTGGTCGGCGTCGGCGTGGGGCTGAGATTGCCCGAGCCCGCGCCGTTGGCGCTGGTGGTGTTGGTCGGCCACTCGCACTGGACCGAGCCGTTGTTGAAGGCGCTGGGCACGTTCACGCGGTTGGCCAGCGACCGGTACTGGGCGCCGAGGGCCCAGCCGATCTCGCCGCCGGGCAGCTTCAGGCCCGACTGGCCGTTGAACACCAGGTCGGCCGTGAAGTTGTGGCTGAGCGTCTCGACGGCGCGCGGATCGAACATCCACAGGGCCAGGTCCTTGGGGTTCTCGTCGCCGGCGACGTAGTTGGGGTTGGAGAGCCCCAGGACCGGCTGGCCCTTGAACGAGCTGGAGAAGGGGTTCCAGTACAGGCAGCCGTTCTTGCCGGCGGCGGCCGCGTTCTGGGTGCCGAAGCGGGCCGGGTCCAGGTCGGTGGCGTGGCAGTTGGGGCCGCCGAAGCCGTTCAGGGCTTCCTGCAGGCGGAAGCCGATGGTGTCGGCGTGGGTGTTGTAGTTGTAGGCGTCGTTATAGGTCAGGGCGAAGTCGTAGCCGACCTTCTTGGCGAACGGGGCCAGGTCGCCCAGGTCGCCGTTGATCCCGCCCGAGATGCGCCAGACCTTGTTGTCGATGCGGTCGGCCACGCCGAAGCCGTCGCCGCCCGAATAGTACGGATTGCCGCCGTGGCCGAAGAGGCGATAGGTCACCGGCGTGAAGCCCTGGGCGCCGACGATGCCGTTCCGGGCGGCGAATTCGGCCGCGAACGGGTTGCTGATCGGCACGTAAAACTGGTTGACGGCGCCCGTCGCCAGGGCCGGGCCGCGCGACACCGGCTGGGCCGGCGATCCCATCACCTGGGGCAGGGTCACCCGGCCGTACGACGCGTCCATGTGGAACTTCATCGAGTCGCTGATGTCGGCCTTCAGCTGGGCGTAGAGCCGATAGGTGTCCTGGTTCTCCACCAGCCGGTAGTAGGGGATGTAGTTGTAGGCGCAGGTGAAGTTGTTGTCGTAGCGGCCGCCGACCGCCGCGCAGCTGGCGGCGGTGAAGTCCGAGACGATGCCGCCCACGGCCGGGCCCCATTCGCCGGTGTCGGTGGCGCTGGGAACGGCCGGCAGGGCGCCGCGCGGAATCCAGCCGGTCAGGTTGGTCAGGGTGGACCACGGCGCGGGATTGTAGCCAGGCCCCGGCTTCAGCGAGGCCTTGGTGAACTCGCGCTCCATGGTGTTCAGGCGCGAGCGGTGCTCGTACTCGGCCGAGACCAGCAGGTTGACCTTGTCCTCGCCGATGCCGCCCATCACGCCGACCGAATAGTCGCCTTTGGAGCCGTCGATGTACTTGTACTGGCCTTGCGCCTCGAGGCCGACGAAGCGGTCGCGGGTGATGAAGTTGACGACGCCGCCGGTGGCGTCGGCGCCGTAGATCACGGCGGCGCCGTCCTTGAGAATCTCGGTGCGCGCCAGGGCGATCGACGGCATGTTGGCGGTGTTCTGGTTCATCCGCCGGCCATTCAGCAGGATCAGCGTCTTGTCCGCGCCCAGGCCGCGCAGGTTGTAGTTCACCGAGCCCACCAGGGCGGGGCCGCCGAAATAGTAGGACTCGCCGGTGGTCGGGCCCGAGATGGTCAGGCTCTTGGCGAACTCCAGGGCCGACGGCGAGCCCTGCTTCTCCAGCGCCTGCTGCGAATAGACCTCGACGGGGAGGGCGGCGTCCAGCGCCGAGCCCCGGATGTTGGAGCCGGTGACGACGATTTCCTCGACCTGGGTGGCCTTCTCCGACGAAGGCGGCGCGTCCTGGGACCAGGCCGGCGACGCCAGACCGGAAATCCCGATCAGCAGCGCGAGGCCGGACACGCTCGTAAGCCCGATTTTCATGTGGCGTTCTCCCCTCGGGAATGAGTCTCTCAGACGCTCATTCTCACAAGAGTGAACGTTGCTATATTTGTTGCAGCGGTGTCAATCGGGGATCATTTGAAGAAATGGTCGTAGATCGACGGCGAGGCGTTGCCGTTATGGGAACATTGACACGAGCGCGTCCGGCCCCGACTAGGCGGGGGCTGGGACCAGGAGGACGGGTTGGCGGGAGCGACGGCTGAGGAGATCAAGGCGGGGCGGCGCACCAAGGCCGAGCAACGCGCCCAGAGCCTGGAGCAGATCCTGGACGCGGCCGAGTACCTGTTCTCGCGCAACGGCCTCTACGGCGTGACCCTGCGCGACGTGGCCCAGCGGGTGGGCATCCACACGACGCTGCTGAACTACTACTTCAAGGACAAGGTGAACCTGTTCGAGGCGGTGTTCGCGCGCCGCGCCGGGGTGACGTCCGGGCGGCGGATGGTGGCCCTGGAGGAGTACGAGCGGGCGGCGGGCGACCAGCCCACGGTCGAAGGCGCGCTGCACGCCTTCCTCGATACGGACCTCGACCTCTATTACGAGGGCGGCGAGCACTGGATGAACTACGCCGCCTTCTGCGCCCGGGTCAGCAACACCCCCGAGGGCGCGGCCCTGATGGACGAGCACTTCGATCCGGTCGTGCTGAAGCTGGTCGGCATCCTCAAGCGGGCCCTGCCCAGCTACGACGAGGAGGAGATCTTCTGGGGCTATCATTTCGTCAGCGGCGCGCTGATGAACACCCTGGCGCGGACGGGCCGGATCGACCGGCTGTCCAGCGGGTGCTGCCATTCCGACGACTTCCCGGCGGTCAAGAAGCGCATCGCCCGGTTCATGGCGGCGGGCTTCATCGCCCTGAAGGCGTGAAGCCCGCGCACCGTCAGGCCGCCCCCACGGCCCCGCCGGCCCGTTCTTCGCGTTCGTTTCGGGCGAAGATGCGGGCCAGCCACAGGAAGAGCGCCACCGCCAGCACGTAGAACGGCACCAGGGTGTAGAGCGCCATCTGCAGCGAGTTGTGCGGATGGCTGGCGCGGAAGAAGTCGCTGGCCGCGCCCACATAGGTCGGGCCAAGGCCCAGGCCGATGAAGTTCATCACCAGCAGCAGCAGGGCGCCGGACATCACCCGCTGCTCGGGCCGCACCTCCTGCTGCACCAGGGTCACGGCCGACGACAGGTAGAAGTAGTTCAGGAAGGTCGGGCCGCACAGGAAGGCCAGGGCCAGGGGCCAGGTCGGGGCCCAGACGAAGCCGATATAGAAGGGGATGGCCAGGGTCAGCGAGATGACCGGCGCCATGGCGTAGGCGACCTTGGACTTCTGGGTGAAGCGGTCGATCACCCGGCCGGAGACGAAGATCCCGGCGCTCATGCCGATCCCCACCACCAGGGCGTACCACAGCGCCACGTCGTGCAGGGCCATGCCCTTCTCGCGCATCAGGAACAGGGTGGTGAAGTTGCCCAGGCCGTAGGTGACGAACTGGGTCGCCCCGCTGCCCAGGGCGGCCAGCACCAGGGTCGGGCGCGAGAAGAACATCTTCAGCGTCGACCAGAAGCCGGCCTTCACGGGAGCCGCGCCGGCCGCGCCGTCCAGACCGCCGCGCGGCGGCTCCTTGACGACGAACGGCAGGATGGCCGCCGTCACGACGCCGATCACGCCCAGCACGATGAAGGCGTGGCGCCAGTCGAAGGCCGCCGCGATCGCCGCGCCGAAGGCGATGCCCAGCGCCGCCCCGATCGGCGGGCCCAGATTGTAGATGCCCAGCGCCGTGCCGCGCCGGCCCGGCGGGAAGTAGTCGGAGATGATGGCGTAGGAGGGCGGCACGCCGCCGGCCTCGCCGAAGCCGACCGTCATCCGCGACACGGCGAACTGCGCGTAGTTGGCCGAGAACCCGCAGGCCGCCGTCGCCGCGCTCCAGATGCCGCAGGCCAGGGACAGCACCGCCACGCGGTTGGTGCGGTCGGCCAGCCAGCCCACCGGGATGGCGATGAAGCAGTAGAACATCGCGAAATAGAGGCCGCCGATCAGGCCCAGCTGGCCGTCGGTGACGTGCAGGCTGTCCTGGATCGGCTTGGCCAGGATCGACATCAGCTGCCGGTCCAGGAAGTTCAGCACATAGACGAACCACAGAACGGCCAGGACGATCCAGGCGCGGCCGCCGACGGCGGTCGGGCGCGCGGGCTCGTCGATCTGGCGGGGGGAGGGCGAAACGCTCATCGGCCGACCGCCGGGCGTCGTCGGCCCACCTGGACCTGGGGCGCGCGGACGGGGCCGCCACGCGTTGCACGGGTGATCTTCAAAAGGTTTCCTCCCAGCCGCCGTTTTTCGAGCTTGGCTTTCCCCGAGCATGCGCTCAAAAGGGATCGAAGATCAAGTTCACACGCATGAGAGTGAACATTGACAGCGGGCGGACTCGTCGGGCACGCTGGGTCGCAGCGTCGGCGCCAAGGATCGACGCCTGAAACGGGGAGGAAACATCATGCAGGCTGGGAAAAGGTCCATGGGTTCGCGCGTCCGCCGCGCTCTGGTCCCCGTGCTTTCGGTCCTCGCGCTTTCGGCTCCCCTTTCGACCTTCGCGGCGCCCGCCCTGGCGGCCGCGCCCGTCGTCCAGGCGCCGGCCGGGGCGTTGCGCGGCGTCGAGCAGGACGGCCTGCGGGTGTTCAAGGGCGTGCCCTACGCCGCCGCCCCGGTCGGCGCGCTGCGCTGGAAGCCGCCGGTCGCCGCCCCGGCCTGGAGCGGCGTGCGCGACGCCCTGGACTTCGGTCCGGTCTGCTACCAGCCCAAGCCCCGTCCCGGCGGCATCTACAGCTCGACCCTCAAGGCGATGAGCGAGGACTGCCTGTCGCTGAACATCTGGGCCCCCGACAACGCCAAGAAGGCCCCGGTGCTGGTCTGGATCCACGGCGGCTCGCTGATCGGCGGGGCCAGCAGCGAGAGCATGTACGACGGGACGGCCCTGGCCAAGCAGGGCCTGATCGTCGTCTCGATCAACTACCGCCTCGGCGTCCTGGGCTACATGGCCCACCCCGAGCTCAGCGCGGAGTCGCCCGACCAAGTCTCGGGCAATTACGGCCTGCTGGACCAGATCGCCGCCCTGAAGTGGGTGAAGGCCAATATCGCCGCGTTCGGCGGCGACGCCTCGAACGTCACCATCGCTGGGGAGTCGGCGGGCGGCCTCAGCGTGATGTACCTGATGGCCTCGCCGCCGGCCCGCGGCCTGTTCCAGAAGGCGATCGCCCAGAGCGCCTACATGGTCTCGACGCCGCCGTTGCGCGAACCGAAGTACGGCCACGTCCCGGCCGAGGCCATGGGCGCGGCCACGGCCGGGAAGCTGGGCGCCAAGAGCCTGGCCGACCTGCGGGCCATGGACGCCGAGACCCTGACCACCCAATCGCTGGCGGTGGGCTTCCAGACCTTCGGCGCCGTCGACGGCAAGGTGCTGCCCAGCCAGCTGGTCGACGCCTTCGACCGCGGCGAGCAGGCCCACGTGCCGGTCCTGGCCGGCTTCAACAGCGGCGAGATCCGCTCGCTGCGCTTCCTGGCCCCGCCGCCGCCCGCCGACGCGGCGACCTACGAGAAGACGATCCGCGAGCGCTACGGCGACCAGGCCGATGAGTTCCTGCGGCTGTATCCGTCCGCCGACCTGGCCGAGACCATGCTGCTGGTCCCGCGCGACGCCCTCTACGGCTGGACGGCCGAGCGGCTGGCGGCCAAGCAGACGGCGATCGGCCAGCCCGGCTACTTCTACCTGTTCGACCACGGCTATCCGGCGGCCGACGCGGCGGGGCTGCACGGCTTCCACGCCAGCGAGATCCCCTACGTCTTCGGCACGGCCAGCACGACGCCGCCGGCCTGGCCGAAGAACCCGGACACGCCCGCCGAGGCCAAGCTGTCGGCGGCCATGACGCAGTACTGGGCCTCGTTCGCCCGCGACGGCGTTCCCAAGGCGGCCGGCGAGCCCGCCTGGAAGCCGTACGGCAAGGACCGCGCCTACATGGCCTTCGCCGAGACGCCCCAGCCGGGCGTCCACCTGCGGCCGGGCATGTACGAACTGAACGAAACCGTCATGTGCCGCCGCCGGGCCCAGGGCGACACGCCGTGGAACTGGAACGTCGGCATCCTGGCGCCGCCGCTTCCCGCCGCGACGCCCCAATGCCGCTGACCCTCCGGGCCGACAACCAGCTTCGATGAATAGAGTACCGATGATCGACGGTGATATGCAGGCGTTCGCGTTGACGCTGGACAAGTTCCTGGAGCACGCCGCCAAGTGGTGTCCCGACGCCCAGGTGGTGACCGCTAGGGACGGCGGGGCGATCGACCGGATCGGCTATGCCGACCTGCTCGTCCGCAGCCGCAAGGCCTCGGTCCTGCTGGCCGACCTGGGCGTGCGGACCGGCGACCGCGTGGCCACCCTGGCCTGGAACAGCCAGGCCCATGTCGAGGCCTGGTACGGCATCATGGGCATGGGGGCGGTCTGCCACACCCTGAACCCGCGCCTGACCGCCGAGCACCTGGCCGCGATGGTCGTCCAGTCCCAGGCCCGCGTCCTGATCGCCTCGGCCGATCTGGCGCCGCTGGCCGGCCAGATCCTGGAGCGCGTGCCCGGGATCGAGCACCTGCTGCTGATCGACGCCGTGCACGGGACGGCGGCCCAGGGCCGGGGCGTGCTCATGGAGCCGCTGCTGGAGGCGGCGACGGGCGAGGTGGCCTGGGGCCAGTTCGACGAGACCGCGCCGTGCGGCCTGTGCTTCACCTCCGGCACCACCGGCGCCCCCAAGGGCGTGACCTACACCCACCGGTCCAGCTTCCTGCATACCCTGCGGGCCCTGCAGGCCGATGTTATGGCGATCTCGGGCGCGGACACCGTCCTGGCGGTGGTGCCGATGTTCCACGCCAACGCCTGGGGCCTGCCGTTCGCCGCCCCCGCCGTCGGCGCCCGGCTGGTCCTGCCCGGACGCCAGGCCGACGGCGCCAGCCTGGCCCGGCTGATCGCCGCCGAGGGCGTGACCATCGGCGTCGGCGTGCCGACCGTCTGGCTGGGCCTGGTCGAGCACCTGGAAGCGGTCGGCGGCGAACTGCCGTCGCTCCAGCGCATCATCGTCGGCGGGGCGCCGATGGCCCCGGCCCTGATGGAACGCCTGGAGCAGCGCCTGGGCGTGCGGGTGCAGACCAGCTGGGGCATGACCGAGCTGTCGCCGTCGGGCACGGTGGCGCCGCTGAGCACGCTTTCCGAGGCCGCGGTCTCGGGGCGTCCGGCCATCGGCATGGACCTGCTGCTGACCGACGCGGACGGCGTGGCCCTGCCCCAGCAGCGCGACGTCGAGGGTCACCTGCGGGTGCGCGGGGCGGCGGTGATCCAGCGCTATTTCGGCCACGATGCGCCGGCGACCGACGCCGACGGCTGGTTCCCCACCGGCGACCTGGCGCGCATCGACGCCCAGGGCAACCTGATGATCACCGGCCGGGCCAAGGACCTGATCAAGTCCGGCGGCGAATGGATCAATCCCGCGGAGATCGAGGCGGTGGTCGGGGCCCTGCCCGAGGTGTCGCTGGCCGCCGTCATCGGCCGGTCCGACCCCAAGTGGGGCGAGCGTCCGATCCTGCTGGTCGAGACCCAGGGCGAGGTCAGCGACGAGGTCCTGCTGGCCTCGCTGCGCGGCCGCGTGGCCCCGTGGTGGGTGCCGGACGCGGTCTACCGCCTGCCGCGCATGCCGCTGGCCGCCACCGGCAAGATCGACAAGATCCGGCTGCGATCCGAGTACGGCGGCGGGTGAGGACGCGGCCTTCGCACTTGCGAAGCTGCGCTGCAGCATAATATACTCACTAACATCAGAATAAACGAATGCGAACGGGAGTTCGCCAAGTCGGGGAGACAATTCGATGTTGCTGCAAGGACGCGTCGCGATCGTAACCGGTGCGGGCGGCGGCTTGGGCCGCGCCCATGCGCTGTACCTGGCCAGCCAGGGCGCCAAGGTGGCGGTCAACGACCTGACCCAGGAGGCCGCCGACCGCGTGGCCGCCGAGATCGTCGCCGCCGGGGGCGAGGCGATCGGGGTCGCCGCCTCGGTGACCGACGAGGCCGCCGTCGGCGCCATGGTCGCGCGGGCCAAGGCCGTATGGGGCCGGATCGACATCCTGATCAGCAACGCCGGCATCCTGCGCGACAAGAGCTTCGCCAAGATGGACCTGGCCGACTTCCGCCTGGTGGTCGACGTCCACCTGATGGGCGCGGCGGTCTGCGCCAAGGCCGTGTGGGAGACGATGCGCGAGCAGGGCTACGGCCGCATCGTGATGACGACCTCGTCGTCGGGCCTCTACGGCAACTTCGGCCAGGCCAACTACGGCGCCGCCAAGATGGCGCTGGTCGGCCTGATGCAGACCCTGGCCATCGAGGGCGAGAAGTACGGCGTGCGGGTCAACTGCCTGGCCCCCACGGCCGCCACAGGCATGACCGAGGGCGTGCTGTCGGAAGAGAGCCTGGAGCGCCTGAACCCCGCCCTGGTCAGCCCGGGCCTGCTGGCCCTGGTCCATGACGACGCCCCGACCCGCGCCATCCTGTGCGCCGGCGCCGGCCACTTCGCGACGGCCAACGTCACCATGACCGACGGCCGCTACATCGGCGGCGGCGCCGACGCGGGCGAGCAGGTGATCCGTCAGTGGGACGCCATCAGCGACCGCGCCGGCGAGATCGTCCCGGCCTACGGCTTCACCCAGGCCGAGCGCGAAGTCGCCAGCGCCGGCCTCATGGCCAAGGCCGTGGGGGTGCGCTCGTGACGCGCGACGCCGTCATCGTCTCCACGGCGCGCACGCCGATCGGCCGCGCCTATCGCGGGGCGTTCAACGACACCCCGTCGACCGTCCTGGCCGCCCACGCCCTGACCAACGCCGTCCAGCGGGCCGGCGTCGCGCCGGACGAGATCGAGGACTGCATCCTGGGCTGCTCGCTGCCGCAGGGCTACCAGGCCACCATCGGCCGCATGGCGGCGCTGCGGGCGGGCTTCCCGGTCACCGTTTCCGGCATGACGATGGACCGCCAGTGCTCGTCGGGCCTGATGACCATCGCCACCGCGGCCAAGCAGATCATCGTCGACCGCATGGACGTGATCGTGGCCGGCGGCGTGGAGTCGATCTCGCTGGTCCAGACGCCGCAGATGCGGGTGGACCAGGATCCCGGCCTCGTGGCCCTGCATCCGGACGCCTACATGCCGATGCTGGACACCGCCGAGACGGTCGCCGCCCGCTACGGGATCAGCCGCGAGGCCTGCGACCTCTATTCCCTGGCCTCGCAGCAGCGCGCCGCGGCCGCCCAGGCCGCCGGCCGTCTCGACGCCGAGATCGTGCCGATGACGGCGACCATGAAGGTCGTCGACAAGGCCACCCAGGCCGTCTCGCATCGCGAGGTGACCCTGGACCGCGACGAGGGCGTGCGGCCCGAGACCACGCTGGAGGGCCTCTCCGCCCTCAAGGCCGTGCGCGAGAACGGCGTGGTCACGGCCGGCAACGCCAGCCAGCTGTCGGACGGCGCCTCGGCCTGCGTGGTCATGGAGGCGGGCCTCGCCGCCAAGCGCGGCCTCCAGCCGCTGGGCCGCTATGTCGGCATGGCCGTGGCGGGCACCAAGCCGGACGAGATGGGCATCGGTCCGGTCTTCGCCATCCCGCGGCTGCTGGAGCGTTTCGACCTCAAGATCGACGACATCGGCCTGTGGGAGCTGAACGAGGCGTTCGCCTGCCAGGTGCTGTACTGCCGCGACCGCCTGGGCATCCCGGACGAGCGGCTGAACGTCGATGGCGGCGCCGTCGCCATGGGCCACCCCTACGGCATGTCGGGCGCCCGGATGGTCGGCCACGCCCTGATCGAGGGCAAGCGCCGGGGCGCGCGCCACGTCGTCGTCACCATGTGCGTGGGCGGCGGCATGGGGGCCGCCGGACTGTTCGAGGTTCTGTGATCTGAGGGGGCGCTTCGGCGCCCCTTCTTTTTGCCCCCAGTCTTTTTCCAAGAGCGCGACACGACGCTCGTCCAGGGAGGGATGCCGATGAAGGCTCTGTCCAACCTGCTGCTGGGCCTGGCGGCCCTGGCCGCCGCCCATGGCGTCGCCATGGCGGCCGCGCCCGACCCGACCGTCCAGCATCCCGACTACGCCGATCCGGCCCTGTGGCTGTGCCGGCCCGACCTGCGGGACAACCGCTGCAAGGTCGACCTGGACGCCACCGTCGTCGCGCCCAGCGGCCGGCTGACGCTCGAGCGCTACGTCCCGGCCAAGGACCCGAAGATCGACTGCTTCTTCGTCTATCCCACCGTCTCCAACGACGCCGGCTGGATCTCGGACTTCTCGCCCGACGCGGCCGAGTGGGACGACATCAAGGTGCAGTTCGCCCGGTTCGGATCGGTCTGCCGCCAGTTCGCGCCGCTGTACCGTCAGGGCACCCTGCGCCGCCTGCGCTATCCGGCCGGCGGCGCCAAGCCGGTGGGCGAACAGCCCCCGCCCGGCTTCGGCGGCTATGCCGACGTGGTCGACGCCTGGAACTGGTACCTGGCCCACGAGAACCACGGCCGGGGCGTGGTCCTGATCGGCCACAGCCAGGGAACGGCCATGCTGACCCGGCTGATCGCCGAGGAGATCGAGGGCAAGCCGGTCCAGAAGCAGCTGGTCTCGGCCCTGCTGATGGGCGGCCTGGTCATGGTCCCGCCCGACAAGGACGTCGGCGGCTCGTTCAAGTCGGTCCCGCTGTGCCACGCCGACACGCAGGTCGGCTGCGCGATCACCTATGTCACCTTCCGCGACCGCCTGCCGCCGCCCGCCGTCTCGCGCTTCGGCAAGGCCCGCGACGGCCTGCGGGCCGCGTGCGTCAACCCCGCCGCCCTGGCCGGCGGCAAGGGGCAGCCGGAGTCCTACTTCATCACCAAGGGCTTCCTGAACGGCTCGGGCGGCGACATTCCGCCCGAATGGGTGCGGCCCATGCGGCCGATCCCGACCTTCTTCGTCAGGACGCCGGGCCTGGTCACCACCGAGTGCGTCCGCAACGGCGACTTCGACTACCTGGCCCTGCACGTCAACGCCGTGCCCAGCGACCCGCGCACCGACGAACTGGGCGGCCAGATCATCCGCCACACAGGGGTGGACCTGTCGTGGGGCCTGCACCTGATGGACGTCGACCACTCGATCGGCACGCTGATCCGGATCGTCCGCAAGCAGGGCGAGACCTGGGTGGCCCAGGCGCCGAAGGGCTGAGCGTTTCGTCGAACCGTCACGCAGGCGTCACGCGTCTGTCGTGACGGCCCCTTAGCCCCGCCCAAAACGCAAAGCGGGGCTTGGAATCATGTTCGATCGTCTTCGCCTGGCCGCCGCCGCGTCGGGTCTGGCCCTGGCCTTGGGCATGGTCTCACCGGTCCAGGCCGGCGTGGCCGCCCTGCCGCTCCGGCAGAACGGCGGGACCTGGGCGTCCGGCCACGTGCAGGGCGTCGCCGTCGATGTGAAGGGCGGCTACGTCTATTACTCGTTCACCAACCTGCTGGCGAAGTACGACTTCTCCGGCAAGCTGATCGGCACGCTGGTGGGCTGGACCGGCCACCTGGGCGACTTGGATTTCAATCCGGCCGACGGCAAGGTCTACGGCTCGCTGGAATACAAGGAAGACAAGGCCTTCTACATCGCCGTGATCGACGTGGCCCGGCTGGACCGGGTGGGCGTCGAGGCCGGCTCCAGCGAGATCTTCCGCACGGTCTACCTGCCCGAGGTGGTCAAGGACTACGCCGCCGACCTGAACGGCGACGGCGTCTTCGAAGGCGACGACGGCAAGTTCAAGGGCGACGTTGTCGCCTCGCCCGATCATCGCTACGACTGCTCGGGCATCGACGGCGTCAGCTTCGGCCCGGCGTTCGGCCAGGTGGACGGCAAGCGCTATCTGACCGTGGCCTACGGGGTCTACGGCAACACCAGCCGCACCGACAACGACCACCAGGTGCTGCTGCAGTACGACGTCGCCGACTGGGCCCGCTACGCCAGCCCGCTGACCGAGGCCGCCCCGCACCGCAACGGCCCGGCGGCCGTGCACGGCAAGTACTTCGTCCGCACCGGCAACACCCGCTACGGCGTGCAGAACCTGGCCTATGACGAGGCCTCCCGGCGCTGGTTCATGGGCGTCTATCTGGGCCAGAAGCCGAACTTCCCGAAGTACGGGCTGTACGCGGTCGAGGCGCGCGGGAAGCCCGTGAGCGGCGACCTGGTCGGCGTGTCCGGTCCGGACGGCAAGGGCTGGGAGCAGGGCGCGCTGCTGCCCCTGGCCGACGACGGGCTGAAGGACGCCGCCACCGGCGTGCGCGGCTGGAACCAGAAGGCCGACGTCGGTCTCCAGCCGGTCGGCCGCGGCCTGTTCTACCTGGCGGTCAACGCCAGGATCGACGGCAAGCAGACCGCCGACCTCACCCTGATGCGCTGGACGGGCGACGCCCAGACGCCGTTCGTCCCGGCGACGGCGGAGGAGCGCGACGCCCTGGCCAAGGCGCCCGCGCCGTGACCGCCCCGGCGCCACCGAAGGTTGGAGCGGCCCCGCGATCGTCCGTGAGCGTGCGGAAAGGGCCGAGTGTCACAATTGGCGGCTAGGCAGGGGACGGATTTCAAGCGGCGCCGTCCTGTCGTTCCCGACGGCGGGCCGCTCGGCGCAATATCCAGTCAGCGGGTCAGGAATGAGCGACGCCGACAGGCAAAGAACACGGTGGTTCCTGCGGCACATCCTGCCGCACGAACCCGCGCTCAGGGGGTGGCTGTCGCGCAGCGCGCCGCCGGGCGTCGATCCGGGCGACGTGATCCAGGAGGCCTACACGATCCTGGCCGAGCTGGAGAGCGTGGACGGGATCGTGCATCCCCGCGCCTACCTGTTCCAGGTGGCGCGCTCGGTCATCGTGCGCCATGTCCGCCGCGCGCGGATCGTCCCGATCCACACGGTCGACGACCTGGAGCGGCTGGAGCATGCGGACGAGGCCGCCTCGCCCGAGCAGCACACGATCGACCGGGACGAACTGCGCCAGCTGGCGCACGCGATCGCGGCGATGCCGCGCAAGACCCGCGAGGCGTTCGTCCTGCGCCGGGTCAGGGGCTTGTCCCAGCGCGAAATCGCGGCGCGAATGCGGATATCCGAGAATACCGTCGAGACTCACATTTCACGCGGCATCTCGTTCTTGATTGATTGGTTCGGGCGTAGCGGAAACAGGCGGTCCCAAACCTCTAGGACCTTGGAAGCGGAGATTGCCTCGATAGATGGCCGAACGAGACACCAGTCGAGACATTGATCAGGCGGCGTCCGACTGGACGGCGCGGCTGGATCGTGGGCCGCTGACTTCGGGGGAGGAAGACGCGCTCCAGGCTTGGCTGGGTGGGGATCCACGCGCCAGGGGCGCGCTGCTGCGCGCGCGGGCCCTGTCGATGTTCAGCGAGTCGGCCCAGGCGCTGGGCGACGATTTCGACCCGGCCGCCTTCGAGGAACCCGGGCCGCCGCGCTCCAGGCGCCTGTCGCGCCGCCAGGCCCTGGCCTGGACGGGCGGGGCGGCGGCCGCGGCCTCGCTGGTCGCCCTGGGCGTCGGCATGCCCGCGGCCGGGGCGGTGATCAGCACCGAGCGGGGAGAGATCCGCCTGGCGCCGCTGAAGGACGGCTCGACCGTGCTGCTCAACACCGAGACCAGGATCCGCGTGAAGTACAGCGCCGGCGAGCGCCTGGTCACCCTGCTGAAGGGCGAGGCCTATTTCTCGGTGGCGCGCGACGAGACGCGGCCGTTCATCGTCGAGGTCGACGGTCGTCGCCTGAGCACCGCTCAGGCGGGGTTCCGGGTCCGCAAGCTGGGCGGCGATCCCGTCGACGTCCTGGTCAACCAGGGGCAGGTCGAGGTCGCCCCCCTGAAGCTGGCGGCGCCCGCCGACCCCGTGGCGCTGACCGCCAACACCCGGCTGGTCCTGTCCGATCCCATCGGCGGCCGGTCCGTCGCCGAGCGGCCCCAGGCCGTCGGGCCCGAGGCGGTCACCCGCGAGCTGGCCTGGCGCGAGGGCAAGCTGGCCTTCGAGGGCGAGACCCTGAAACAGGCGGCCGACACCTTCGCCCGCTACAGCGACACCCGCATCCAGGTCCGCGATCCGGACCTGGCGCGCGAGCCGGTGACCGGCCTGTTCGCCGCCAACGATCCCGTCGGCTTCAGCCGGGCCATAGCGCGGGTGTTCGACGCCCGGCTCGAGCAGAAGGGCGAGGAGGTTGTCCTGACCCGCGATCCGTCCCGCGCGACCGGGAGCCACTAAACGGGCGTCGACCAAGAAGTTTTTGTTACAAAATAGCGGAAGCCCCGGCCTGACGGCTCTCAACCGCGAACGTCGCGACCAACGCGACGATTGGGGGCTACCGCCGATGAATTCCCGCTACTCCGTCCTCGCCTGTGGGGCCGCCGTCGTCGCCCTGGCGATCGCCGCGCCGGCCTGCGCGCAGGACCGCATCTTCGACATTCCCGCCCAGTCCGCCGTCCGCGCCATCCCCGAGCTGGCGCGTCAGGGCCAGGTCCAGATCGTGGCGCCCGCCCGCCACCTGGAAGGGATCATGACGCCGGCCGTGAAGGGCCGCATGGACGTGCGCACGGCGCTGAACCGCCTGATCGCCGGCACGCCGCTTCGCATCGATTCCGACGACGGCCAGGTCATCACGCTGAAGTCGACCATCCAGGGCGCGTCCGACGCGACGCCGCAGGCGACGGGCGTCGGCGGCGTGCGCGGCCGCATCCTCAACACCGCGACCGGCGAATATGTCCGCAACGCCGAGATCCGCGTCGAGGGCACGAACATCGTCGCCTATTCCGAGGACGGCGGCGACTTTCGGCTGACCAACGTGCCGGCCGGCGACGTCACCCTGGTGGTCAAGTACACCGGCCTGGAAGAGACCCGCGCCGTCGCCAACGTCGCCGCGGGCCAGACGGCCACCGTGGCCTTCGAGCTGCGCCCGCAGTCGTACGCCGCCCGCGACGGCGAGGTCGAGGCGATCACTGTCGCCGCCAAGCGCGAAGGCCAGGCCGCCGCGATCATGGAGCGCCGCGCCTCCACCAACGCCAAGACCGTGGTCGCCGCCGACAACTTCGGCGCCCTGACCATGGGCGACGTCGGCGAGTTCATGAAGAACATGCCCGGCCTGTCGATCGACTACACCGAGGTGGACGCCACCGCCGTCCGCATCGGCGGCCTGGACCCCAAGTACTCGACCTTCACCACCGACGGCGCCCGCATGGCGACGGCGACCTCGAACAACAACAACGGCCGCCAGAACTCGTTCGAGCAGATGTCGATCACCGGCATCGACTCGATCGAGCTGAACAACACGCTGCAGGCCAGCATGGACGCCGACTCCCCCGGCGGCGCGATCAACATGCGCAGCAAGTACGCCTTCCAGCGCAGCAGCCGCCTGCTGCGCTTCCAGCTGGGCGGCGTCGCCACTTCGGACTCCAGTCTGGAGCGCAAGTACCTGCCGGACGACGAGAAGCACGCCTCGATCTATCCGTCAGGCCAGATCGGCTATGCCGACGTCTTCCTGGACGGCCGCCTGGGGATCGCGCTGAACGCCAGCTACAACGCCAACTTCGTCGAGCAGGACCGTATCCAGACCGACTGGTCCTACCTCGCCAACGGCCGGGTGCTGCCCTACCAGGTCATGTGGCGTCCGGGTCCGAAGCTGACCCACCGCAAGGCCGCCAACCTCAGCGTCGACTACAAGCTGACCGACCAGTGGGCGCTGAGCCTGCGCAGCAGCTACTCGTTCTACGACGTCGAGTACTTCAACCAGTACACCTACCTGATCTTCGGCACGGCCACGGCCACCCAGGCGACGGCGGCCTCGACGCCCACCCACATCGTCGTCAATCCGAACGGGACCAACACCCGCCTGCACACCCAGTATTCGCACCGCTACGCCGGCACGCCCTCGTGGCTGTTCGCCCCGAAGCTGGAATACCGCGGCGACACCTGGGAAGCCCTGCTGCGCGGCAGCTATTCCAGCTCGGAGTTCAATTTCCGGGACAATTCCAAGGGTTTCTTCCAGCGCACCGACAGCTACCTGACCCGCATCGGCTTCACGCTGGACCGCGCGTCCACCGATTCCAACGACTGGACCCTGCAGCAGACCGCCGGCCGGTCGTGGAGCGACCCGACCAGCTTCAATCGTGACGACGACATCGGCAACAACATCCGCACCGCCGAGTCCGACGCCCAGAACCAGATGTACGGCGTGAACCTGGACCTGAAGAAGAAGCTCGAGATCGGCTCGGTCCAGCTCAAGGTCCTAGCCGGCGCGACCTACCGGACCAACGTCTGGAAGACCAACGAGGGCGCGTACCAGCAATTCCAGTACATCGGCCCGACGCACGACCTGACCCAGAAGGCGCCCGAGGCCGTCATCCCCTGGACCCACTACTACAATTTCGAGATCCAGGGCTTCGACGCCGGCAACCTGAACGCCCAGAACTGGCGGGCCGACAGCAACTACGCCGTCTACGACATCTACAAGGAGCACCCGGACTACTTCGCGCCCGACCTGGCGGGCAACCTGAAGCGCCGGCTCGACAACAACAAGAAGGTCGGCGAGACGGTCAACGCCGCCTATTTCGAGCTCCAGCCGCGCGTGGGCAAGGCCCAGTTCGACCTCGGCCTGCGCTATGAAGGCACCGAGACCGACGCCCGTGTCGCCGATGTCCGCAGCGACAAGGAAGTGAAGGCCGCCGGCCTGGATCCGGCCACCGTGCCGGGCCTGCTCTACAAGTACCGCAACGGGACCTACGCCACCCGCCACGGCGAGTACGACGACTGGTTCTGGAGCGGCGGGGCCAAGTACGACTTCACCAAGAAGCTGGTCGGCCAAGTAGCCTTCAGCCAGTCGATCCTGCGTCCCGACTACGGCAACCTGGGCGGCGTGGTCTCGGTGGACGACACCAACCTGATCGTCACCGTGCCCAACCCGCAGCTGAAGCCCGAGCACTCGACCAAGTACTTCGCCAGCCTGCAGTACTATCTGGAGCCGTCGGGCATCATCGGCGTGTCGGCCTACCAGCTGGAGGTCAAGGACATGCAGGTGACCGGCTACGAGTTCTCCGATCCGACCCAGGTCGGCTACAGTCCCGACGACTATCCGGGCTATCGCTATCGCAGCGCCACGAACCTGCCGGGCGTCAGCATCAACCGCGGCGTGACGCTGGAATACGACCAGCAGATGACCTTCCTGCCGGGTGCGCTGCGGGGCCTGGGCCTGCGCGGCTCGATCACCAAGATCGATCCCGACGGCGAGCGCGTGAACATGCCCAAGACGGCCGCCAACTTGGGCCTGCGCTACAGCTACGGCAAGTTCGACGTCCAGCTGACCGGCAACGCCCAGGGCAAGTACCGGACCAGCGCCCTCAGCGCCACGCCGGCCACCTCGCCGAACGGCGTCCTTTACCACGACGCCCGCGAGCTCTGGAACGTCAGCGCCAGCTACAAGATCAACAAGCAGTTCGAGGTCATGCTGGCCGGCCGCAACATCTTCAACGCGCCGGACGTCATCTACTCCAACGTCCGCGACCGGGTGCAGCAGTACAGCATCTACGGTTCGATGTGGAACGTCGGGATCAAGGGCACCTTCTAGCCCCTCCCGCCCCTGGCGTCGGCGGTGCTCCCCTGCCGCCGACCCAGACTGGCCGCGCGCGCCCGAGGTGCGACGCGCGCGGCCGCCTTCTCCTTGCAAGCCATCCCGGGAGGCCCGCCGTGGTCCTGAACATCGATCGTCGCAGCCTCGTCCTGGGCGCCGGATTGGGGCTGGGCGCGCTGGGCCTGTCCGCCGGCCGGAGCCTGGCCGCCGTGATGCTGGGCGCCACGGGCTTCACCCACGCCGTGGCCAGCGGCGAGCCGGGGCCCGACGCCATGCTGCTGTGGACGCGCTATGTCCCGGCCACGAGCGACAACACGGTGCGGCTCGACGTGGAGCTGGCGCTCGATCCCGACTTCGCGAAGGTGGCGGCCGGCGGCGTGGTGCGCACCGGGGCCTATCGCGACTGGACCGCCAAGATCACCGTCGACGGGCTGAAGCCGGGGACTGTCTACTGGTACCGGTTCGTGGCCCCCGACGGCGCCCGCTCGCCGGTCGGCCGCACCAAGACCCTGCCGGTCGGCGAGGTCCCGCGCTTCAAGCTGGGCGTGTTCTCGTGCTCGAACCTGCCGGTCGGCCTGTTCAACGCCTACGGCCACGCCGCCGCGCGGCCCGACCTGGACCTGTGGCTGCACACCGGCGACTACATCTACGAATACGGTCCGGCCTCGATCAAGGAGGGCGACTGGGCCGAGGGGCGCCGCGAGCAGCTGCAGCCGTCCAACGAGATCCTGACGATCCAGGACTATCGCCTGCGCTACGCCTGCTACCGCGCCGATCCGGACCTGCAGCGGCTGCACCAGATGGCCCCGATGGTGGCCTTCTGGGACGACCACGAGTCGGCCAACGACAGCTGGGAGGGCGGGGCCCAGAACCACCAGCCGGCCGCCGAGGGCGACTGGAACGTCCGCCGCGCCGCCGCCATGCAGGTCTATCGCGAATGGATGCCGGTGTCGGACGAGCCCTGGAAGGCCTATCCGATCGGGACCCTGGCCACCCTCTACCGCACGGAGTCGCGCCTGCTGGGCCGCACCAGGCCGGCCGACATCGGCGCCGCCTTCCGCGCCGCCGACCCCGACGCGGCGCTGAAGGCGTTCCGCGACGGGCCCTGGCAGGACCCCTCGGCGACCATGCTGGGCTCGACCCAGGAGAGCTGGCTGGCCCACCAGCTGAAGGCCAACGCCCGCTCGACGGCGTGGCAGCTGGTCGGCATGGGCACGATCCTGGGCCGCACGGTGATGCCGCAGGACGTCCTGGACTGGCTGCGGCCGGAGGTCTCCGAGAAGAAGGTCGCCGGCTATCGCAACGACATCCGCGCCGCCAAGCTGGGCCTGCCCATGTGGATGGACCGCTGGGACGGCTATCCCGCCGCCCGCGCGCGCCTGTTGAAGGCGGCCCAGGCGGCCGACGCCGACCTGGTGATGCTGTCGGGCGACAGCCACAACGCCTGGGCCTATGCGCTGAGCCAGGACGGACGCCCCGCCGGGGTCGAGTTCGCCGGCCACAGCGTCACCTCGGGCGGCGCCGAGGGCGATCTCGGAGCCGATCCGGCGGTCGTCGCCCGAGGCTTCGTCGCCGCCAATCCCGAGCTGAAATGGGCCGACACCAGCCGGCGCGGCTACATGATGATCGACCTCACGCCCCGGCGCGTGACGGGCGAGTGGCTGTTCATGCGGACGATCAAGAGCCGCGACATCGCGGTCGCGGACACCCACCGGATGTCGGTCGAGCGCGGACGCCGGGCCTTCGGCTAGGCCCGGGCCCTTCGGGGGCGATCGACGTTCGAACCCTCTCCCAACAAATCGTCATCCCGGGCCTTGTGCCCGGGACCCCTCTATCCGCCGCAGGTGCGGATGGGTGGCGCGCCAGCGCGCCAAAGCGCTTCACGTGCGAGCTGAACCAGGGGTCCCGGGCACAAGGCCCGGGATGACGACAACAGGGGATGAAACCCCAAGGCCGCTAAACCTGCATTCGTCCTACCGCAGCGCCGCAACCTTGCCGCCGCCGACCATGGCGCCCTGGGTCGCGGGCGGGCCCTCGGTGCTCAGGTGGGGCTCCGGATTCCAGTCCAGGGTGAAGTCCAGCGACTGGGTGATGTACTTCAGCGACGACGACCCGTCGCCCCGTTCGTTCGACGGGATCGTCTGGATCGTCAGCACGGCCCCCGTGAAGGTCAGGTCGTAGTTCGCCGACAGGGCCAGCGTGCCGCGGGTGATCCCGTAGCCGCCGGGCGTTTCGCCGGCGTCGCGCGCCAGGGCGCCGGTGAAGGCGTCGCCCGCCACCAGCGAGCCCGCCGTGACCTGGTAGGTCAGGGCCGGATCGGGCTGGCCGAACTGCTTGGACAGGGCGTCGGCCGACACCGCCACCGAGCGGCGCAGGATGTCCAGTCGGCCGGTCCCCGAGACGAAGGCGTAGTTGGAGTCGGAGGACAGGGCGGCCAGGTTCGCGGTCAGGACGTAGGTCCCGGCGTTCTTGCTGGTGGCGCCCACCACCAGCGGGGCGCCGGACCATGTGACGGCGTCGGCCGCCAGGTCGCCGTTGACCAGGCCGGTGATGCCCGTCGAGATCGTCGGGATCGTGCCGTCATAGGTCATGGTCAGGCTGTTGGGCGTCACCGTCAGGGTCGGCTGGTAGGCGTAGACGAAGCGGTTGCCGGCGTTGGGCGTCACGGCGAACCGTTCGTTGAAGAAGTCGTACGCCGAACCGTAGAAGCTCTTTCCGGACAGGCCGTTGAAGCTGTTGCCCGCCGTCGAGCCCTGGGCGTTGCCGACCGCCTGGGTGTAGATCAGCCAGCGCCCGGCGGCGTTGCCCGCGGTCACCGCGTCGGCCCCCCGGGCGTTGGTGAACACCCCGTCGGACACCAGAGTCACGGCGTCGCCCGTCCCGTCGCCCCGGACCGTGCCGCCGGCGGCGAGGGTCATGCCGCCGTGCGAGGTGAGGGCCACGCGCCCGCTGCTGAACACGGCCCCGGTCACGGTCAGGGACCGGCCCTCGACCAGCCTCAGCACACCGCCGCCGGTGTTGGAGAAGTCGCCCAGCTCGGCCACCTGGTTGAAGGCGCCGAGGTCGGCGCCGCCCACCGACGAGCCCTTCAGGGTCTTGGCGGTGATCGTGCCGGTCGAGACCTGGCCGATCGCGCCGTCCGAGCGCAGGTCCACCGTCTGGCCCACGGCGTTGACCGGGCCGTAGATGTCGTAGGCGGTGGTGGCGTGGAAGGCGAAGCCGCCCGCCGCGACATTGACCGCGCCGAGGTAGTCGATCCGGTTGTCGCCCAGCAGGACGACGCCGGTTCCCGCCGTGACGTTCAGCGCGTTGGCGTCGAAGTTGCCCTGCTGGGTGATGTCGGTCGCCGCGTTCAGGGTCAGGTCGCCCCCGACATTGATCCAGTAGGGGGTGACGGCGTCGCCGAAGCGCAGGCCGCCCGCGGTCGAGGTCACCGCCAGGTCGCCGCCGACATCGGCCCAGACCAGCCGCGTCTCGCCGCCGCCGGTCACCTGGGCGTCGTCGCCCGCCGTCAGTTGCTCGAGGGTCAGGGGGCCGTTGGCGACCTTGACGGCCGCGCCTCGCGCCGCGTCGACCGTCGTCAGGTTCGCGCCGGTGATGTGGTCCAGATTGACGTCGACCCGGCCCGTCGCGCCGGTGACGTCGATCGTGGTCGCGCCGGTCGAGGTGACGAGGTTGGCCGCCGTGATCGCGCCCGGCGTCGCGGCCCCCAGGACGGCGTCGCCGTCGTAGGCCTTGACGACCACCTGCAGGGGCCCCGCACCGTTCATGATCGCCCCGCCCAGGCGGGCCGTGCCGAAGTCCGTGGCCCAGACCCGGGCGGTCGTCCCGGCCTGGATCAGGTCCACGTCGATGCCGCCGTCGATGCTGGTCGCCCCGACGAACTGCGGCCCGGTCAGCGTGCCCAGGTGTCCGCTGCTGACCTCGGCATAGATGTTGCCCGTGTCCACGGTGATGTCGCCGCCGTTGACGACGCCGTTCACGAACAGCTGGACGGCGCCGCCGTAGTGCAGGGTCTTGCCGGTGAAGTCGAAACCGCCGACCCGGTCGTTGATGGCCCAGGTGCCGAGCATGGACCCCTGCGGCGTCAGGGCGGCGTTGGCGAAATCGCCGCCGCGCAGATTGTAGTTCCCCCAGACGTCGAGGCTGGTGGCGACGTCCACCAGGCCGTTTCCGCCCTCCAGGGTCACGAGGCCGTCGCTCGCGACCGTGTCGAGGGCGATGCCTTCACCCGTCACGACCACCCGGCCGTCGTTCAAGCCGCTGCCCGCGCTCAGCTGCGCCGCGCCGGTCACCGCGCCGTCCGAGGCCAGGATGGTCAGCCAGTGGTCGGCATGGATGGCGGCGGTCCCCAGGTCCAGGTCGCCCAGCCTGTCGGTGATGCTGACGTCGTGGATGAGACCGCTGGACAGGGTCGGGGTCAGCGCGTCGCCCAGGAAGTCGTGGGCGGCGATCGTGTAGTCGCCGCCGCTGATGGTGGTGAGGCCGGTCTCCAGCGTGCCGTCCGCGGCGTCGAGGCTGATGTTGTAGCCGAGCACCTGGTCGATCTTCAGGTCGCCGCTGGTCAGGACCACCGTCGCGGCGCCCGTGGGGCTGGCGGAGACCAGGGCGATCGGGTTGCTGAGCGCATTGACGTTGACCACGGCGTCGCCGCCGTCGGAGACGACCTGCAGTCCGTCCGGAAGCGGTCCACAGCCGCAGCCCGCGCCCGAATTGGCGGCGGTGAACGCGTAGTTGTCGGTGACGATCGAGTTCCGGTCGTCGGCGCCGAAGGTCGCCTTGCCCGTGCCCGACGCGTAGACCAGGATGCCGTCTGTCGCCTCCGCGCCCCGCAGCGTCGCGTCGCCGCCGGCCTGCACGACGACCACGCCGTCGACGCCGGTGGCGCTGGCGCGGTTGACCAGGACGTCGCCGACCAGCGCCTGCGCCGCGACGCCCAGGTCGTCGCCCCGCGCGTCGTCGATGAAGATGTCGCCGTTGAACGCGACCGCCTGGACCAGGACGCCGGCCTGGGCCGACTGGATGTCGACATTGCCGTCATAGGCCGCCACGTTGATCTGGCCGTCGGCCTGCAGCGACCCGACGTCGACCGTGCCGCCGATGACCGTCAGGTCATCGCCGCTGGAGATCTCGATGGCGGCCGTGCCGTCGATCAGGCCGTTGGCGCCGATCTGCACCGGGCCGTCGCCGTGGACCGTGCCCTCGATCGTCACCGTGTCGCCGCCCAGGTTCACCTCGTCGTCGCTGGTGACGGCGCTGGTCGAGGTCAGGTGCAGCAGGCCGTCGCCCTCGATGTCGACCAGGCCGGCGCCGTGCACCGCGCCGGTGATCGTCACGTCGTCGCCGCCGGCGCTGTAGAGCTCCACGTCGCCGTTGTTCGCCGTGGCCGAACCGACGGTCAGGGCGCCGTCCAGCGCCTCGACATAGATGTTGTTGCTGTTGGCCGTGATCGTCCCGAACACGGCCGGGCCGGTGTTGATCGTCACATCGACGCCTTCGCCTTCCAGCGAGGTGATCGCCTCGCTGGTGTCGAGATAGGCGTGCGCGTCGCCGGCCGTCGACCGGATGGTGGCCGCGCCCGTGCTTCCGCCCGTGCGGCTGAACACGTTGTCGGTGGTCATGCTGGTGTAGTCGTCGGCGCCGAGGATGGCGTCGCCGGCGGCGACGAGGCTGAGGTCATGGCCGGCGCCCGAGCCGGTCAGCACGGCCTTGCGCAGGATCGCGCGGCCCCCGATCGACCCGATCTCGATATCGCCGCCCGCCGTGGCCGAGGCCACGTCGATGTCGCCGTCCCCGAAGATGCCGACGCGGCCGCCCGCGACAACGTCGCCCACCGTGATCGTCCCGCCGACGTCCAACGAGAACATGTCGCCGGCGTGCAACGTCCCGCCGGAGTGGGTGAGGTCGCCGCTGGAGACGAAGAGGAGGACGCTTCCCGCCGAGTCGATGTCGTTGCTGATGTCGAAACCGTCGGCGTCGCGGATCGTGACCGCGCCGCTGGTGGTGTTGTTCACGACACCCAGGCTGGTGAAGGTGTTTTCCTGGTTCAGCGTGACGCCGGTCGCCGCCGTGATGTTCAGGACATCGGCCGTGATCGTGCCGGCCGACTGGCCGATGGCGCCGTTGTCGGAGATCAGCGACACGTCACCGCCCGAGACGATCGAGCCGGTCAGGTTGAAATTGTTGACGTCGCGATAGGTGAAGCTGCCCGTGCCGCTGTTGCTGGCCCCCAGGCTGGTGATGTTGTTGATCTGGCCCAGGGTGACGCCGGTCGCCCCGTTCAGGGTCAGGGTGGCGGCGGCGACCGAGCCGCCGCTCTCGGTGATCGCGCCGGCGGTCGAGGTGAACGAGGCCGTGTTGTTCGCGGAATAGAGGCCGCTGAGGTCGAAGCTGCCCGCCCCGCTGATCGTCAGGTTGCGGCTGCCGAAGGCCCCGCCCACGGTCGCGGTGGTCCCCGCCTGGATCGTCGTGTCTCCTGCAGTGACACCGCCGCCACGGCTTTCGGCGGACAGCACGTTGACCGAGCCGTTTGTCGAGCGCACCAGCACGTGGCCGTCGTCGCTGCCCCCCGAGTATCCGCCCCACAGGTTGGCGTTGCCGGCCAGGACGTTGCCGCTGGTGGTGGTGATCTCGAGATCGTCGCCGGCGATGGCGTAGGTGGTGACGGTGGCGTTGCCGGTCGTGGCGGTGACGAACAGGTCGCGCCCGGACTGGCCGGTCGTCAGGCTGGCGCTGGCGCCGCTGATCGTCAGGTCGCGGCTGGAGTCGCCCGAGCCGAGCGTCGCGGCGGAAGCGGCCGCCGCCTGGATCGTGATGTCGCCGGCCTGCGTGCCGGTCCCCTGGGTGACGGCCGAGCCGACATTGACCGCGCCGGTGGTCGAGCTGGCCAGGACGTGGGCGTCGTCGGCGGCGCCGACGCCCGTGGACTTCAGGGTGGCGCCGGAGGCCAGGACGGCGCCGCCGGCCGCCGTGATCTCGACGTCGTCCCCGGCCGTGGCCGCCGTCGTGACGGTCGCCGTGCCGCTGGTGGCGGTGACGGCGATGTCGCGCGCGGCCGTGCCGTTGGCCAGGCTGGAGGTCGCGCCGGCGACCTTGATGTCGCGGGTGGAGTCGGCCGTGCCGAGGGTCGCGGTGGTCGCGGCCTGGATGGTGATATCGCCGGCCTGCGCGCCCGTGCCCTGGGTCAGCAGGGTGTTGCCGGCGTTGGCGAAGCCGGTGTCGGAGCGCACCAGGATGTGGGCGTCGTCGGTCGCGCCGGCGCCGGTCGACTTCAGATAGGCGCCGCTCGCCGTGACGTCGCCGTTGGCGGTGATCTCGATGTCGTCGCCGGCGAAGATCCGGTTGGTCACGAAGGCCGAGGTGGTGCCGGTGATGAAGACGTCGCGCCCGGCGTCGACGGTGCTCACGAACACCTGCGGCGCGCTGAGGGTGACGTCGCGCGCCGAATTGCCCAGGGTCAGCGACGCCGAGCCGTTGCTGGTGATCAGGATGTCGCCCGAGGTCGTGGTCGTGGCCGAGCCGACCGAGGTGTTGTTGGTCGACGAGACGGTCACGCCCGTCTCGCCGGTGATCTGGGTGACCGTCGCGCCGGGGCCGCCGGCCGTGACCGAGGCCGCGCCGCTGGTGGCGGTGACCTCGCTGGCGGTGATCGAGCCCGAGGTGGTCGAAATGCCCACCGTGGCGCCTTCGGCGATGCTGACGTTCAGGGCGCCGCTGGACGCGTTGAGCAGGACGTTGCCGCTGGCGTCGATCGAGGCGCTGGTGGCCGAGCTGATCGTGGTGATCTGGATCAGGGCGTCGGTCGCGGCGCGCAGGTTGGCCAGCGGATCGGCGGCGGCGACGAAGGCCGCGTCGTTCATCCCCGTGCCGCGGCTGAACAGGAAGCCGCCGGCGGTCATGGTCGCGCCGGGCGAGACGATCACGCCCTGGGGCGAATAGAACCAGACGTTGCCGGCGGTGGCCGCCCCGACCTTGCCGGTCACGACGCTGCCGTTGTCGAACTGGATCTGGCTGGTGGTCTTGTTCAGGACGATGTCGCTGGCGGCGTCGAACAGGAAGTTCATCGCGTCGCCGCTGCTGAGGTGCAGGTCGGCCCAGTTGATCACCGTGCGGGGCGCGTTCAGGTCGATCTGCAGGGTGATCGCGTCGGGGAAGCTGATCGTCGGTTGGGCGCCGCCCGAGGAGACCGTGATGTTGGCGGCGCTGGGAATGCCCGGCAGGGTCCCGGCCACGGCTGGCGAGGCCAGCATCGCGACGCCGCCCAGGACCGAGCCGGCCAGCGCCGAGGCGGCCAGCAGCCGGGTCCGGCGCGTGACGCGCGGGGCGGGATGGGAGACGGGGCGGATCGGGGACGGGGTCATGGGAGGACGCTCCGGAAACTTCAGCAGGCTAGAACGCGGCGGACAGCGAGATCAGGACGCGCGACGAGGGCGCGTCGCCCACGCCGTAGGGACTGTCGAAGGGCTTGGCCCAGGTCAGGTCGAAACCCACCTGGCGGGTGACCTGGGCGCGCACGCCCACGCCGGCCGAGCTCAGGTCCAGCTTGTTGGCCCCGAAGCCGATATTGGTCAGCTCGGCGGCGTCGTAGAAGGCGTAGGGCCGCCAGGCGGACTTGCCGTTGTTCAGGGGCAGGGCGACGGTGGTGACCTCGAACGTGGCCGCCACGGCGCGGTCGGCCGAGGCCATCGAGGGGTCGTAGCCCCGCCCGATCGTCAGGTTGCCGACGCCGTACTCCTCGTAGGACAGCAGCGGATCGTCGGTGTGCTGCCAGGCGACCTTCAGCTTGCCGACCAGCGGTCCGGCGGCGCCGCCGATCTCGCCCTCGGCGCGGAACACCGTGGCGTCCGGCTTGGCCAGGAAGCGCGAGGCGTTCAGGTCGCCGTAGCGGCTGGCGCCCAGGTTGTGGATGCCCTGGCGGACCTCGATCACGCCCGTCATGGCCACCGAATTGGCCGCCAGGCTGGCGGGGGCGTAGTGACCGTCCAGGCGGGCGAAGAACACCCGCAGGCTGTCGTCGGTCAGCACGGCCACGCCGCCGCCGAACTCGACCTTCTGGTCGATCCAGTCCAGGCCGAACCCGATGTTGAGGTTGCGGAGGCGGTGGCGCACCAGCGGATAGGTCAGGCGGATGCTGCCGGCGAAGGACTCGCCCTCCAGGTCCAGCGGCTTGAGCACGTCGCCCGGCTTGGTCCAGCCCCACGAGCCCGAGAGATCGACCGACAGGCCGTCGCCGCCGACATAGAAGCGCTCGACCGCCTGCAGGACCTGCTGCTCGTCGCTGGACAGGGTGCCGTAGGCCAGGATCGAGGTCCGCTCGCCCAGCGCCGTGAAGCTGTTCAGGTCCAGCCGCGCCAGGGTCAGGTCGCGGCCGACGGTCTTGGAGCCGTAGTTCTGGGCCACCACCGCGCCGTCGACGGCGTCGCGGGCGACGGCGATGTCCAGGTCCAGCGCCCCGTCGCCCTGGGGCGAAGGCCGCAGCACGGACTGGATCCGCACGCCGGGCACGTCGGAGGCCAGCAGCAGGTAGCGCTGGGCGACGTCGAGATCGAACGGCGCCAGGCCGCGCAGGTGGTCGAGGAAGCGCACGACCTGCTTCTGGGCCGGGCCGGCGTCGCCGTGATAGGTCACCGACGCGATCCGCGCCTCGACCACGGTCAGGACCAGCTTGCCGTCGGCGATCTTCTGCTGGGGAATGACCACGGAGGCCAGCACGCCTCGGCGCAGGTACAGCGACGCGGCCCGGTCACGGATGTCGCAGACCACGCTCAGCGGCGCCTCGCGGCCGACGAACTCGGCATAGGTCGAGGCCAGGGCCTGGTCGGAGATCGCCAGGGCTCCCGAGGTCGCGCCGTGGAACTCCACCGCCTTCAGGGTGACCTTGATGGGGCTGTCGCGGAAGGCGCAGGGGCCGGCCTCGACGCCCTTGAACAGGCTGCCGCGCGGCGCGGCCGCGATCGGCGCGGCCCGGGCCGGGTCCAGTTCCTGGCGGGAGGGCAGGGCCAGTTGCGCCTTCGCGGGGGAGGCGGCGAACAGGGCGGCGCCCAGGCACGCCATTGCGCTCGCGCCCGCGATCGCGCGGCGCATTCCGATGAGAATCTGCAACCCCACCCCTCCAACCACCGGTTGTGGTCCCGCCCTAACTCGGTGAAAGTATGACCCAAAACTTAACCGGATAACAGTGATCGCCGACCTGTAGGTTTTTTGACCAGCCGTTTCAACCCTGGGCGGGCGCCTTTCAACCGCCCGGGGGCGGCGGGTCGCGACGGCGGCCGGCGGCCCGGTGGAAGGCCCCGGTGGATGGCCAAGGGGGCTTGGTAGTTCACCTGATATCGGGCGCCGGGACGGCCGGCTTAGCCTTGCCGGGACTTTCGGCGAGGTTGATGCAATGTCCGAACCGGCTGCCGTCAGCCGTCCCGCTGACAACACCAAGCCCCCGGCGCCCAAGCCCCCCGCGCCCAAGCCGCCGCCGCCGCGCAAGTCGCGGAAGACGCTGCTGATCGGCGTCGCCGCCCTGGTGGTGATCGGGGCGGGGGTGGGCGCCTATGTCTGGCTGACACGGCCGGACCTGCCGCCCGGGTTCGCCGGCGGCAACGGCCGGTTGGAAGCCAACGAGATCTACGTCGCCACCAAGTATCCCGGCCGGATCAAGGAGGTGCTGGTCGACGAGGGCGCCACCGTCGAGGCCGGCCAGGTCGTGGCCCGGATGGACACCTCGGCCCTGGAGGCCCAGCTGCGCCAGGCCGAGGCCGAGATCTCCGCCGCCGAGGACGCCCGCCGCGTGGCCCTGGCCCAGGTGGCCGTCCGGCGCGCCGAATACGCCTTCGCCGCCCTGCAGAACAGGCGGTCCAAGGCGCTGGTCCAGACCGGCGCGGTCAGCAGTCGCGAGGCCGAGACCGACACCGCCAACATGCTGTCGGGCCAGGCCCAGCTGACCGGCGCCCAGGCCGAGGTGGTGCAGGCGGGCTCGTCGATCGACGCGGCGAAGGCCACGGCCGACCGGCTGCGCGCCGAGATCGCCGACGCGGTGCTGGTCGCCCCGATCCGGGGCCGGATCGAGAGCCGCCTGGCCGAGCCGGGCGAGGTGCTGCCCGCCGGCGGCCGGGTGTTCTCGCTGCTCGATCTGGCCGACGTCTACATGTACGTCTTCCTGCCCGAGAAGATCACCGGCAAGGTCCGGCTGGGCTCGGAGGCGCGCATCGTCCTGGACGCCGCCCAGGAATATCCGGTGCGGGCGGTGGTCTCCTACGTGTCGCCCGCCGCCCAGTTCACGCCCAAGACGGTGGAGACCGCCGAGGAGCGTCACAACCTGACCTTCCGGGTCAAGCTGCAGGTGCCCAAGGAGCGGCTGCGGCAGTACGAGCCCCTGGTGAAGTCGGGCCTGCCCGGCATGGGCTATGTGCGCTTCGACGAGAAGGCCCCCTGGCCTGACCGGCTGCAGGCGACGACCTCGCCGCCGACCAACCTCTGGCAAAGCACCGGCGCGACGGCGGGCCCCAAATGAATCCCCCGGTTCTGGAACACGTCGCCAGCATCCGGAATCTCACCCACAAGTACGGCAAGGTGACGTCGCTGGACGGGGTCAGCCTCGACATCCCGGCCCAGAAGACCATCGGCCTGATCGGTCCGGACGGGGTGGGCAAGTCGACCCTGCTGGCGATCCTGGCGGGCGTGCGCAAGATGCAGTCCGGCGAGGTCGAGGTGCTGGGCGGCGACATCGGCGACGCCGGCTTCCGCAACAGCATCGCCGCGCGGGTGGCCTACCTGCCGCAGGGCCTGGGCAAAAACCTCTACCCGACCCTGTCGATCTACGAGAACATCGACTTCTTCGGCCGCCTGTTCGGGCAGTCGGCCGAGGAGCGGGCCTGGCGCATCGACGACCTGCTCTGGAGCACCGACCTGACCTCGTTCCGCGACCGGCCGGCGGGCAAGCTGTCGGGCGGGATGAAGCAGAAGCTGGGCCTGTGCTGCTCGCTGATCCACGACCCCGACCTGCTGATCCTGGACGAGCCGACGACGGGGGTGGACCCCCTGGCGCGCCGCCAGTTCTGGGAGCTGATCGAGCGGATCCGCGGCCGCCGCCCGCAGATGAGCGTCATGGTCGCCACCGCCTACATGGACGAGGCCGAGGGCTTCGAGTGGCTGGTGGCGATGAACGCCGGCCAGGTGATGGCCACCGGCACCGCCGAGGAGCTGCGCCAGCGCACCGGCCAGGACACCCTGGAGCGGGCGTTCGTGCGCCTGCTGCCCGAGGAGCAGACGCGCGGCCACAGGGAGCCGGTGATCACCCCCTGGGTGTCGTCCGAGGGCCCGCCGGCCATCGAGTCCCACGGCCTGACCCAGAAGTTCGGAGCCTTCACCGCCGTCGACCACGTCAATTTCCGCATCGAGCAGGGCGAGATCTTCGGGTTCCTGGGCTCGAACGGCTGCGGCAAGACCACCACGATGAAGATGCTGACCGGCCTGCTGCCGCCCAGCGAGGGCGAGGCCCTGCTGTTCGGCAAGCCGGTCAAGGGCGGCGACATCGAGTCCCGCCGCCGCGTCGGCTTCATGTCGCAGGCCTTCTCGCTCTACACCGAGTTGACCGTGCGGCAGAACATGATGCTGCACGCCCACCTGTTCGACCTGCCGCCCGACAAGGGCCAGGCGCGGGTGGCCGAGCTGATCGACGATTTCGGGCTGGCGGAGGTGGCCGACACCCTGGCCGAGAGCCTGCCCCTGGGCATCCGACAGCGGCTGTCGCTGGCCGTGGCGGTGCTGCACGAGCCCGAGGTGCTGATCCTGGACGAGCCGACCTCGGGCGTCGATCCGGTGGCCCGCGACGGGTTCTGGGAACTGCTGATCCGCCTGTCGCGCGAGCGGGGGGTGACGATCTTCCTGTCGACCCACTTCATGAACGAGGCCGAGCGCTGCGACCGGATGTCGATGATGCACCGGGGCAAGGTGCTGGCCCAGGGGCGGCCCGCCGACCTGGTGGCCGAACGCGGCGCGCCCAATCTGGAGCACGCGTTCATCGGCTACCTGGAGGAGGCGGCCGAGGAGCTGGGCGGGGCGGCCGACGCCTCGGCCGGCCCGGCCTCGGAGCCGCCGGCGGACATGGGCCATTCGGTCCCGCCCAAGGGCTTCAGCGTCGGCCGGGTCTGGGCCTTCGCCCGGCGCGAGGCGATCGAGCTGCAGCACGACGCCGTGCGGCTGATCTTCGCCGTCATCGGCCCGATCCTGCTGATGATCGTCTTCGGCTACGGCATCTCGCTGGACGTCGAGAAGCTGGCCTTCTCGGTCCTCGACTACGACAACACCCCGGCCAGCCGGGCCTATGCCGACACCTATCGAGGATCGATCTATTTCGACGAGAAGGCGCCGCTGTACAGTTACGCCGAGCGCGACCGGCGCCTGCGCAACGGCGAGCTGCGCTTCGCCCTGGAGATCCCGTCGGGCTTCGAGAACGACCTGCAGGCGGGCCGCCAGCCGACCGTCAACGCCCAGATCGACGCCGCCGTGCCGTTCCGCGCCGAGACGACGCGCGGCTACATCGAGTCCGCCCACAAGGCCCACGACGTCCAGGTGCGCCGGGACCGCGGCATCCCGCCCGCCCAGACGGCGGTGAAGATCAATTCCCGGGCCCTCTACAACCAGGCCTTCCTCAGCGTCTACGCCATGGTGCCCGGCGACATCATGCTGCTGATCATGCTGATCCCCAGCATGCTGACGGCCCTGGCGGTGGTGCGCGAGAAGGAGCTGGGCTCGATCGCCAACTTCTACGCCGCCCCGGCCAGCCGGACCGAGTTCCTGCTGGGCAAGCAACTGCCCTACGTGGCCGTGTCGTTGGTCCAGTTCATCACCCTGGTGGCCCTGGCGGTGTTCGTGTTCGGCGTGCCGATCAAGGGCAGCATCGGCGTGCTGGCCCTGGGCGGGGTGCTGTACGTGCTGGCCAGCACGGGCTTCGGCCTGCTGATCTCGGTGTTCGCCGCCACCCAGACCGCGGCCATCTTCGCGGCGGCCATCATCTCGATCCTGCCCGCGGTGCAGTTCTCCGGCATGTTCGTGCCGGTCTCGTCCCTGACCGGCGGGGCGGCGATCGCGGCCAAGATCTTCCCCTCGACCTACTTCCAGGCCGTCAGCGTGGGCACGTTCACCAAGGCCCTGGGCATGGCCGCCCTGTGGCCCAACGTGCTGGCGCTGGCGCTGATCGCCCTGATCTATTTCGGGCTCTCGGTCGTCCTGTTGAAGAAGCAGGAGGCCTGATGCGATGCGCGCCGTCGGCCATATCTTCCAGCTCGGCCTGAAGGAGCTGCTCAGCCTGGCCCGCGACCCGGTGCTGCTGTTCCTGATCGGCTACGTCTTCACCTTCTCGGTCTACACGCCGGCCAAGAGCGCGGTGATGGACGTGATCAACGCCTCGATCGCCATCGTCAACGAGGACGACTCCAAGGCCGCCCGCCTGGTCGGCGACGCCATGCTGCCGCCGCTGTTCCTGCCCGCCCAGGAGATCGGCTTCGGCGACATCAACCGCGTCATGGACCGGGGGACGTTCACCTTCGTGGTCGACATCCCGCCGGACTTCGAGGCGAACATCATCGACAACGACCCGCCCACCGTCCAGGTCATCACCGACGCCACGGCCATGAGCCAGGCGGGGCGCGGGCCCTCCTACATCCAGCAGATCATCGAGAGCACCGTGGCCCACCTCTGGCCCGGCCGCACCGATCCGAACAACCAGCCGCTGGTGAGCCTGGAGACCCGGGCCCGGTTCAATCCGAACATGCAGCAGAGCTGGTTCGTGGCGGTGAACCAGGTGATTAACAACATCTCGGTGCTGGCCATCTTCCTGACCGGGGCGGCGGTGCTGCGCGAGCGCGAGCACGGCAACATCGAGCACCTGCTGGTCATGCCGCTGCGGCCGTTCGAGCTGATGTTCGCCAAGATCTGGGCCAACGGCATCGTGGTGATCCTGGCCGCCATGCTCTCGCTGTTCCTGGTGGTGAAGGGCGCGATCGGCGTGCCCATCGCCACGGGCTCGATCCCGCTCTTCGCCCTGGGCCTGGGCGTGTACCTGTTCTCGGTCACGGCGCTGGGCATCATGCTGGCGACGATCGTCAATTCGATGCCGCAGTTCGGGCTGCTGGCCTTCCCCGTCTACATCGTCATGAGCCTGCTGTCGGGCGGCCAGACGCCGCTCGAGAGCATGCCGATGGTGCTGCAGAAGATCATGCAGTTCGTGCCGTCGACCCACTTCGTCGCCTTCTCGCAGGCGGTCCTGTTCCGCGACGCGACGCCGGCGATGGTCTGGCCGGCCCTCCTGAAGATGTTCCTGATCGGCGCGGCCTACAGCGTCTACACCCTGTCGCGGTTCCGGAAAATGCTGGCCGCGGTCAAGTGAGAAGGGGTCTTTCGAAGATGAGCCCGCTCCGCATAAGCGCAACCCTGGTCCTGGCCGCGGGGGTCCTGGCGACCGCCGGCTGCAAGACGGTGGGACCCGACTACGTCCGCCCCGAGGTCAGCCTGCCGCCCGCCTATCGCGACGCGCCGGCGTCCACCGAGACCTCGGCCTCGCTGGCCGACCTGCCGTGGTGGGCGGTGTTCGACGACCCGACCCTGCAGGGGCTGATCGGCCAGGCCCTGACCAACAATCCCGACCTCCAGGTGGCGGTCGCCCGCATCGCCCAGGCCCGCGCCCTGGTCGGGGTCTCGGCCTCGCAGGGCAAGCCGCAGCTGGGCTATCGCGGCGACGTGGGCGCCCAGTCCGCGTACTCGCCGTCCGACAACGACACCCAGGACTACAGCAGCATCGGGGGCGCGCTCGACTTCGCCTGGGAGTTCGACCTCTGGGGCCGGATCAAGCGCTCGAACCAGGCCGCCGAGGCCAGCCTGCTCCAGCAGGAGGAAATCCGGCGCGGGATCCTGCTGAGCCTGACCAGCGAGGTGGCCGAGGGCTATTTCCGCCTGCTGGAGCTGGACCGCGAGATCGCCATCGCCGAGGAGAGCACCCGCACCTACGGCGCGACCTACGACCTGTTCAACCAGCGCTTCGAGGCGGGCCGCGACAGCCGCCTGCCGGTCGAGCGCACCCAGGCCAACCGCGACGCGTCCGAGGCGCGGATCGAGGAGCTCCGCCGCCGGATCGCCGTGCAGGAGAACGCCCTGAGCGTGCTGATGGGCGCGCCGCCCGGACCGATCGCGCGCGGTCGGCCCCTGGCGGCCCAGGCCCTGCCCGCCGCCCCGCTGGGCGCGACCACCGAGCTGCTGCAGCGCCGTCCCGACATCCGCGCGGCCGAGCAGGGGATGATGCGGGCCAACGCCGAGGTCGGGGTGGCGGTGGCCAACAAGTTCCCGCGCCTGGGGCTTTCGGCCCTGGCCGGCCTGGTGGGCGCCAATGTCAGCGGCGACACCGGCACGTTCGGGATCGGCTCCGTCGGCCTGGGCCTGACCGGTCCGATCTTCACCGGCGGCCGGCTGGAGGAGATTTACAACAACCGCAAGGCCTATTGGGACGAGACCGTCGCCCAGTACCGCCACACGGCCCTGGTCGCCCTGGGCGAGACCGCCGACGCCCTGGCCGCCCAGAAGACGCTGGTGGCCCGTCGCGGGGCGCTGGAGCGGCAGGTGGCCTCGCTGCGCCGCTCGGTCGACCTGGCCCAGAGCCGCTACGACACCGGCCGCGCCGGCTATTTCGAGGTGCTGGAAGCCCAGCAGCAGCTGTTCCCCGCCGAGGAGGCCCTGGCCCAGACCCAGCGCGACCAGCTGATCGCGGTGGTCAATCTCTACAAGGCGCTGGGCGGGGGCTGGAAGCTGACCGACGACCAATGGAGCCAGCCGCAGACCGTGGCCGCCACAGGAGGATGAGATGGGCGGAAAGGTCGCCGAACGGGTTGATCCATGTCTGGTCACCAGGCTGAGGGCGGTGGCATGCTCGCAGGCGTCCCCCGCGCAGGAGCCCGACCATGCCTGAGACCCTCGACGCCCCGAAGGCCCAGGCCGGAGGGCGCAAGCACGAGAAGTTCGAGCACCTGCTGGCCCGCGCCCAGCGGCACCCGCCGCTGGTCACCGCCGTGGTCCATCCCTGCGACGCGGTCTCGCTGGACAGCGCGGTCGAAGCCGCGCGGCTGCGGCTGATCGAGCCGATCCTGGTCGGACCCGCCGCGCGCCTGGCCGAGCTGGCGGCGGCCGCCAAGCTGGACATCTCGCCGTTCGAGCAGGTCGACTCGGCCCACAGCCACGACAGCGCCGCCAAGGCGGTGGAGCTGGTCCGGGCCGGCCGCGCCGAGGCCTTGATGAAGGGCAGTCTGCATACGGACGAACTGATGGGGGCGGTGGTGGCCCGCGACACCGGCATCCGCACCGAGCGGCGGATCAGCCACTGCTTCATCATGGACGTGCCGGGCCACCCCTCCCCGCTGGTCGTCACCGACGCGGCCGTGAACATCAACCCGACGCTCGAGGACAAGATCCACATCGTCCAGAACGCCATCGACATGGCCCTGGTCCTGACCGAGCAGAAGGGCGAGGGGGTGGTGAAGGTGGCCGTGCTCAGCGCCATGGAGACGGTCAATCCCAAGGTGCCCTCCACCCTGGAGGCGGCGGCCCTGTGCAAGATGGTCGACCGGGGCCAGATCAAGGGCGCGCTGATCGACGGCCCCCTGGCGCTGGACAACGCCATCAGCCCCGAGGCCGCGGCGATCAAGGGCATCGTCTCGCCGGTGGCCGGCCACGCCAACGTGCTGGTGGTGCCTGACCTGGAGGCCGGCAACATGCTGGCCAAGTGCATGTCGTTCCTGGCCGACGCCGACGCCGCCGGGATCGTGCTGGGCGCGCGGGTGCCGATCATCCTGACCAGCCGGGCCGACGCCAAGCTGACCCGCCTGGCCTCCTGCGCGGTGGCGTCCCTGCTGGGCGCCGCGCGTCGGACCACCGCCGCCATCGTCTAGAGGGAGAGTCCCCGATGAGCGCCTGCCTGGCGGTCCTCAACGCCGGTTCGTCGAGCCTGAAGTTCGCCGTCTACGACGCCGGGCCCGGCGAGACCGTGCTGCTGAAGGGCCAGTTGGACGGGATCGGCGTCTCGCCGCGCCTGGTGCTGAAGGACGGCCGGGGCGAGGTGCTGGAGGAGCAGAGCTGGCCGGCCGAAGGGTTCGACCACGCCGCCGCCACCCACGAGGTGCTGAACGCGGCGATCCAGCGCAAGGGCGACCGGACGGTGCTGGGCGTGGGCCATCGGGTGGTGCACGGCGGCCGCGACTACGCCAGGCCGGTGCGGATCGACGCCTCGGTGATCGCCGCCCTGCGCGCGCTGGAGCCCCTGGCCCCGCTGCACCAGCCGCACAACCTGGCCCCGATCGAGGCCATCGCCCAGGGCGCGCCGCACGTCGCCCAGGTCGCCTGTTTCGACACCGCCTTCCATCGCGTCCAGCCGCCGCTGGCCCAGAGGTTCGCTCTGCCGCGCCGGTTCCACGAGGCGGGGGTGCAGCGCTACGGCTTCCACGGCCTGTCCTATGAGTTCGTCTCGACGCGTCTGCGCGACCTGGCGCCGGACCTGGCCTCGGGCCGGGTGATCGTCGCCCACCTGGGCAACGGGGCCAGCCTGTGCGCGATGCACGACGGGCGCAGCGTGGCCAGCACCATGGGCTTCACCGCCGTGGACGGGCTGATGATGGGCACCCGCTCGGGCAACCTCGACCCCGGGGTGCTGATCCACCTGATCGACGCCTACGGCATGGACGCCCGGGGACTTGAGGACCTGGTCTACAAGCGCTCGGGCCTGCTGGGGGTGTCGGGGATTTCGTCCGACATGCGCGCCCTGCGGTCCTCGTCCGAGCCCGAGGCGGCCGAGGCCATCGACCTGTTCGTCTATCGGGTGGTCCGCGAGATCGGCTCGATGGCCGCCGCCCTGGGCGGGGTCGACGGCCTGGTCTTCACCGGCGGCATCGGCGAGAACGACGCCCAGGCCCGCGAGGACATCGTCAGGGGCTGCCGCTGGCTGGGGCTGGACATCGACGAGGCCGCCGAGCGCTTCGGCCGGCAGGCGCGCCAGATCAGCCCCCACGGCGCCCGCGCCGCCGTCTGGGTCGTGCCCACCGACGAGGAACGGATGATCGCCCGCCACACCGCCGCGCTGCTGAGCCTGGCGCCGGCCTCGAGCTGAGACCGGTTCTCAACAGGGGGGCGCTCCGAGGGTTAGCCGGCGCCGATCTCGGGTCTTACCCTAATGGCTTGGCCGACAGCTCGGCCGGACACTGCCGTCGCACGAAACAGAGGGGCGGGGGCGCCTTCGGCGGCCCTCTCCAAAAGGGCGAGGCGATGGACAAGATGGCGGAGGGGGCGATCGTCCCCGAACTCGACACGCGTGAACCCCCGGCGGGCTCCGACCGCCGCGCCTTCATGATGCGCAGCGCCCTGGCGCTGTCGATCGGCGCCCTGACCGGCTGCCAGCCCAAGGATGTCTCCAACATCCCCGCCAAGGCGCCCGGCGCCCCGGGCGGCGGCGGGGCGCCCGCCCTGGATCCCAGCCTCGACGTGGTCAAGAAGTCCAAGGGCCCGGTGATGACCACGGCCCAGGAGTTCTACAAGGTCGGTCCCGGGCCCTCGTCGTCCCACACCATCGGGCCGATGCGGATCACCTACGACTTCTATCAGCGCTGCACCAGGCTGCCGGCGGACCAGCTGGCCCAGGCCACGGCGCTGAAGGTCAATCTGTTCGGCAGCCTCAGCGCCACGGGCAAGGGGCACGGCACCGAGCGCGCCGCCCTGGCCGGCCTGGTGGGCAACGAGCCGGCCACGGTCGATCCCGCCTTCCTCGACGGCCTGGCGGCCAATCCCGACCAGACCTTCACGGTCAAGCTGGGCGGCAAGGACATCCCCGTCTCGCTGAAGGACATCGTCTACGACGCCACCAAGGGCGACTTCCACCACCCCAACACCATGACCTGCAAGCTGCTGGCCGGCGACAAGGTGCTGCTGGAGCAGGAGTACTATTCGGTCGGCGGCGGCTTCATCGAGTGGAAGGGCTACGAACCGCCCAAGAAGAACCCGCCGAAATATCCCTATGCGCGGATCAGCGAGGCCCTGGCCCACTGCAAGCGCGACAACATCACGCTGGCCCAGCTGGCCATGGCCAACGAGACCTCGATCACCGGCCAGAGCGAAGCCGAGGTGAACGCCTTCCTCGACAAGATCCTGGGGGCCATGGACGCCACGGTGAAGACCGGCCTGGCCGCCCCGACCTCGACCCTGCCGGGACCGATCAAGCTGAAGACCAAGGCGCACGACGTCTATGTCAACGCCCAGGGCCAGGAAGGCACCGCGCGCCGGGCGATCGCCCTGGTCTCGGCCTACGCCCTGGCGGGCTCGGAGGAGAACGCCCGCGGCCACCTGGTGATCACCGCCCCGACCGGCGGCTCGGCCGGGGTGCTGCCGGCCGTCATCTACTCGCTGGGTCCGGCGGGGGCGAAGATGTCGAAGGACAAGCTGCGCGAGGCCCTGCTGGCGGGCGCGGTCGTCGGCTATCTCTGCAAGCACAACGCCACCCTGTCGGCGGCCGAGGGCGGCTGCCAGGCCGAGATCGGCGTCGCCTCGGCCATGGGTGCGGCGGCCATCGCCCAGGCCTACGGCGCCCCGCCGCAGGTGGCGGCCAACGCCGCCGAGGGGGCGCTGGAGCACCATCTGGGCATGACCTGCGATCCGGTGGCCGGTTTCGTCCAGGTGCCCTGCATCGAACGCTGCGCCTTCGGGGCGGTGAAGGCCTGGACCGGCTACCTGATCGCCACCAACGAGATCCCGGTCAATCGCCGCGTGGACTTCGACAGCACGGTGGACGCCATGGCCCTGACCGCCAAGGAGATGAACTCCAAGTACAAGGAGACCTCCGAAGGCGGTCTCGCCGTCTCCGTCACCCTGTGCTGAGGCGACGATGGCGCGGCGGATCGCCAGTGCTGGCGGCGTCGGCGGCGTGATCGTCGTCGCCTGGCTGGCGACCTCGATCTTCTATTTCTACCAGTACATCCTGCGCTCGGCGCCCGGGGTGATGATGCCGCAGCTGTCCGACGCCCTGGGCCTGTCGACGGCGGGACTGGCCGCCCTGGTGGGCCTTTTCTACTACGGCTACGCGCCGTTCAGCCTGGTGGCCGGCGTGGCCATGGACCAGCTGGGCGCGCGCAAGGTCGTGCCCCTGGGCTGCGCGATCGTCGCGGTCGGTGCGCTGCTGTTCGCCACCGGCGACAGCAAGCTGGCGGCGGCCGGACGGCTGCTGCAGGGCGTGGGCGGGGTCTTCGCCCTGATCGGCGCGGCCTATATCGCCACCACCAACTTCCCCGCCTCGAAGGCCGCCACCTTGATCGGCGTGACCCAGATGTTCGGCATGGCCGGCGGCTCGGCGGGCCAGTTCCTGGTCGGGCCGGCCATCGCCGGCGGCGTCGGCTGGCGGACCTTCTGGCTGGCCATGGGCGTGGCGGGCGCGGTCATCGCCGTCCTGCTGATCCTGGTCATGCCCGGCGGCCGCAAGAGCGGGAACCGCAACTGGGTCGGCTCGGCGGCCAGCGCCATCTGGCAGGTGGGGACCAATCCGCAGTCGATCCTGTGCGGCCTGATCTCGGGCCTGTTCTTCATCCCCACCACCATCTTCGACATGGTCTGGGGCGTGCGCTTCCTGCAGGAGGCGCACGACATGCCCTACGGCGTGGCGGTGCTGCGCTCGGCCTCGGTGCCGTTCGGCTGGATCATCGGCTGCCCCCTGGCGGGCCTGCTCTCGGACCGGATGGGACGACGCAAGCCGGTGATCGTCGGCTCGGGCGTGCTGCTGGCCGCCTGCCTGGCGATGATCCTGTACGGCCCGCCGAACCTGTTCCCGCCCTTCGCGCTGGGCCTGGCGACGGGGATCGCCTCGGGCGCGGCCATGCTGCCCTACACGGTGATCAAGGAGGCCAACCGCCCCGAGCACAGCGGCACGGCCACCGGGGTGGTCAACTTCATCAACTTCTCGTTCTCGGCCCTGCTGGGGCCGGTGTTCGGCGGCTGGCTGCTGGCGGCCTCGAAGGGCGGCCCGCGCGAGCTGGAGCACTACCAGGCGGCGTTCTCGCCGCTGCTCTACGGGGTCGCCCTGGCGGTGCTGCTGACCCTGCTCCTGAGGGAGACCGGGACCCGCGCCCGGTCCGCGGCGCCGCCGTCCGTCACCCCCAGTCCAGCCTGATCCCAGTCTTCGGAGGCGTGCATGAGCGACTCGATCCTGAAGCCTTCCCCCACGGCCGAAAAGGCGCCGCCGGCCTTCGCGGCGGGCCTGTGGTCGCGCGAGATCGACGTGCGCGACTTCATCCAGGAGCACATCACGCCCTATGACGGCGACGAGTCGTTCCTGGAGGGCCCCACCGCGCGCACGACCGCGATCTGGGCCCGGCTGCAGGCCATGTTCGTCGAGGAACGCAAGAAGGGCGTGCTCGACATCTCGCAGATCCCCAGCACGATCATCGCCCACGAGGCCGGCTACATCGACAGGGACAACGAGGTCATCGTCGGCCTGCAGACCGAGGCGCCGCTGAAGCGGGCGATCATGCCCAACGGCGGCTTCCGCATGGTCCTGACTTCGCTGAAGACCTACGGCTACGAGCCCGACCCGGCGGTGGTCGAGACCTTCAGCAAGTACCGCAAGACCCACAACGAGGGGGTGTTCGACGCCTATACCGAGGCCGTCCGCCGCTGCCGCTCGTCGCACGTCCTGACCGGCCTGCCGGACGCCTACGGGCGGGGGCGGATCATCGGCGACTACCGCCGCGTGGCCCTCTACGGCGTGGACCGGCTGATCGAGTCCAAGCGGGCCGAGAAGGCCGCGCTGGACGACGCCTGGTCCACCGACGAGATCATCCGCGACCGCGAGGAGCTGTCCGAACAGATCCGCGCCCTGGCCGAGCTGAAGGTGATGGCGGCCAAGTACGGCTTCGACATCTCCGGCCCGGCGACCACGGCCAAGGAGGCCGTGCAGTGGCTCTACTTCGGCTACCTGGCCGGGGTGAAGGAGCAGAACGGCGCGGCCATGTCGCTGGGCCGGGTCTCGACGTTCCTGGACATCTATTTCGAGCGCGACCTGGCGTCCGGGGCGCTGACCGAGAGCCTGGCCCAGGAGATCATCGACGACTTCGTGATCAAGCTGCGGATCGTCCGGTTCCTGCGCACGCCCGAATACGACGACCTGTTCTCGGGCGATCCCACCTGGGTGACGGAGTCGATCGGCGGCCTGGGCGACGACGGGCGGGCGCTGGTGACCAAGACCAGCTTCCGCTTCCTGCAGACCCTCTACAACCTGGGCCCCGCGCCCGAGCCGAACCTGACCATCTGGTACTCGCCGCGCCTGCCCGAGGGCTTCCGCCGCTTCACCGCCAAGGTGGCCATCGACACCAGCTCGATCCAGTTCGAGAGCGACGAGATCATGCGCCGCGAGTGGGGCGACGACGGGGCCATCGCCTGCTGCGTCTCGCCCATGCGGCTGGGCCACCAGATGCAGTTCTTCGGGGCCCGCGCCAACCTGGCCAAGTGCCTGCTGTACGCGATCAACGGCGGCCGCGACGAGGTCAGCGGCGAGCAGATCGCCCCGCCGTTCGAACCGGTCCAGGGCGACGACCTGGACTTCGAGGACGTGCTGATCCGCTACGAGCGGATGATGGACTGGCTGGCCGGGACCTATGTCAGCGCCATGAACGTCATCCACTACATGCACGACAAGTACGCCTACGAGCGGATCGAGATGGCGCTGCACGACTACGCGCCGTTCCGGACCATGGCGTTCGGCATCGCCGGCATGTCGGTGGTGGCCGACAGCCTGTCGGCCATCAAGTACGCCAAGGTGAAGGTCGTCCGCGACGAGACCGGCCTGATCGTCGACTACCTGATCGACGGCGCGTTCCCGGTGTTCGGCAACAACGACAATCGCGTCGACCACCTGGCCTCGTGGCTGGTCAGCACCTTCATGGAGAAGCTGCGCAAGTACCCGACCTACCGCCACGCGCGGCACACCCAGTCGGTGCTGACCATCACCTCGAACGTGGTCTACGGCCGCAACACCGGCAACACGCCGGACGGGCGGCGCAAGGGCGATCCGTTCGCGCCGGGGGCCAACCCGATGCACGGCCGCGACACCCACGGCATCCACGCCTCGGCCGCCTCGGTGGCCAAGATCCCCTATCGCGACGCCGAGGACGGCATCTCGCTGACCACCACCCTGGTGCCCAGCGGGCTGGGGCGGACGGCGGAGGACCGGATCACCAACCTGACCGGGATCCTCGACGCCTTCTTCGGCTCGACCGGCTACCACATGAACATCAACGTCCTGAACCGCGACACCCTGCTGGACGCCATGGAGCATCCGGAGAACTACCCGTCGCTGACCATCCGGGTGTCGGGCTACGCGGTGAACTTCGTGCGGCTGACGCGCGAGCAGCAGCTGGACGTCATCAACCGCACCTTCCACGGCGGCTGACGTGGCGGAGGCGGGCCAGGACAAGGCGCCGGCCCTGGAGGCCGCCAACGAGTTCGAGCTGCGGGTCGGGCTCAGCCGGCAGGTGCCGGAGATGAACATCCGCACGGGCCTGGCCACGGGCGAGATCGGCTTTCTGCACTCGTTCACCACCGGCTCGGCGGTGGACGGGCCGGGGATCCGGCTGGTGGCCTGGCTGGCGGGCTGCATGTTCCGCTGCCGCTTCTGCCACAACCCCGACACCTGGACGCTGACCAACGGCCTGCCCGTGCCGTTCGAGCGGGCCGTGGAGGAACTGCGGACCTACGCCAACGGCCTGAAGGTGATGGGCGGGGGGCTGACCCTGTCGGGGGGCGAACCCCTGATGCAGGCCCGCTTCGTCGCCCGCCTGTTCGCCGCGGCCAAGGCCATGCGCGTGCACACGGCGATCGAGACCAATGGGTTCTACGCCGAACGCCTGTCGGACGAGGAGCTGTCGAACATCGACCTGGTGATCCTGGACATGAAGGGCTTCACGCCGGCGCAGCACGAGCGGGTCACCGGCGTGGTCGACAATGCCCGCGTCATCGCCTTCGGCGAGCGCCTGGCCCGCCTGAAGCGCCCGATGTGGCTGCGGTTCGTGCTGGTCCCGGGCCTGACCGACGTCCCCGGCGAGATGGCCGCCCTGGCCGACTACGCCGCCGGCCTGGGCGTGGTCCAGCGGGTCGAGGTGCTGCCCTTCCACCAGATGGGGGCCTTCAAGTGGGCCCGGCTGGGATTGGACTACGACCTGGAGGCCACGCAGCCGCCGTCGGCCCAGCAGGTCGCGGCGGCGATCGGCGTCTTCCGGGCGGCGGGGCTCGACGCCTGCTAGGGCGCGCCGGCGGGCTTCGGCGCCGGCTTCTCGCGCTCCACGGCGCAGGGGCCGGTGGTCTGCTTCAGGCCCGAGGCGCCGACCGTCTTCCACGATCCCCGCCCGCTGGCCCGGTCGACGCTGAGCGTCAGGATCAGCGAGGCCGAGGCGATGACGCCCTCGAGCTTGGCGCGATCCGCCGTGCAGCTGAAGACCTCGCACAGATTGGGTCCGAACCGCTTCTCGGCCGGCTTCCATTCCTGCAGCAGCCGGGGCGCGACGCGGAAGGTCCGCGTGGTCTGGGTCGCGCTGTCGATCCGGCATCGCAGGATCAAGGCGTCGCTCGTCGGAGGGTCGGCGAGGGCAAGGGCCAGCAGGGGGACGAGCAGGGCGGTCGATGGCACGGGGAGCCTCCGATTTCGCCCCATCATGCGCCGCGGGGACCTAGATGCCCCTTGGGTGAACACCTGAGAGACGCTGGAGGTTTATGCGGATGGCGCTCCACCACCTTTGGGTGTCTGTTTCAGCATTGAAACGAACGGTTGGGCGCTGTTCGTGCGGGGGGAGTCCCTTCGTCGAAGGGACGATCGATCCGGAGAAACCCTCGTCATGGTCCGCGTTGGTGTTGAGGGGCGTTGAGGGGCGAGGTTTCGCGAAGGCGACCGCGTGAGCGGGCCTGTCCCCCTGTCCTGCCGGCGGTCGCGCGCGGCTTCGGTCGAGCGCGGCGCTTGTCCACAGGGAGGGGCGAGGATGCTGCGTATTCTGATTGCCGACGACCACGAGCTGGTCCGTCGAGGTGTTCGAAACGTCATCGAGGACCATCCCGGCTGGATGGTCTGCGCCGAGGCCTCCGACGGCCAGCAGGCCCTGGAACTGGCCCTCCAGGAAAAACCCGATGTGGCCATCCTCGACGTGTCGCTGCCGATCCTGAACGGGGTGGCCCTGACGCGCCTCCTGCAGAAGGAGTGCCCCAAGATCCGCGTCCTGCTGTTCACGATGCACGACGACGACGAGACGGTCAGCAGCGCCCTGGCGGCGGGGGCGCGGGGCTATGTCCTGAAGTCCGACACCGGGACCAACCTGGAGGGCGCGATCTCGGCCCTGCACGTCAACCGCCTGTACTTCTCGTCGCCGGTCTCGGAGCTGCTGCTCTACGCCGCGCTGAACGAACGCAAGAAATCGCGGCTGGAGAGCTTCACCACCCGCGAGCTGGAGGTCGCCCAGCTGATCGCCGAGGGCAAGGTCAACAAGGAGATCGCCCGCCAGTTGAAGATCAGCATCAAGACCGTGGAGAGCCATCGGGCGGCGGGCATGCGCAAGGCCGGGGTGCGGACCGCGGCGGCGTTCGTCCGCTTCGCGATAAAGCACAAAATGATCCAGGCCTAGGTCGGCGCCAGGGTCGCCTCCGGGTTCGGCCTGATACCCCCCTCGCCGTGATCTCGAAACACTTCGCGTGTGCGGAGGCGATCGGTGACCAAGCAGATTTTCAAGCCGCGAGGCCAGAACACCACCCGCGCGATCGCGGCCAACGTGTTTTCGCTGTGCTTCCCTCTGTTCCTGGTCGACGCGGTGCGGCGGGTCCATCCCGTCGCGCTGCAGCAGTTCCACCTGCTGCCGCCCGACGGCGCGGACCTGGCGCCGGGGCTGCTGGAGGACGACCCCCGCATCGTCATCGCCAGCGCCTGGATCGACCTGACCGACGGCCCCGTGGTGCTGCACCTGCCGCACACCCACGGGCGGCATTTCGACCTCACCCTGATCGACACCGCCGGCGAGCCGTTCGCCAGCCTGGGGACCCGCACGGACAACGACGACGGCGTGGACGTCGCGGTGGTCGGCCCGCGCTGGAGCGGCGAGGTCCCGCACACCCACCTGGCCCGCCGCGCGCCCAGCGACGCCTGCTGGGCGGTCAGCCGCATCCACGCCCATTCGCCGCTGGACCGCCCCGAGGCCGAGGCCGTCTCCCGGAACCAGCACGTCAGCTCGCTGGGGCGGCGGGCCGAGCATCGCACCGACCACGTCACCAGCCTGGAGCCGCCGGCCGTCTCCAGCCTTCGGCAGGTGATCGAGCTGGGGCCGGCCGTGTTCTTCCATCGCCTGGACTCGGTGCTGGACCGCGCCCCGATCGGCTTCGAGCGGTCGGTGCGACCCCTGATCGACCAGTTCCGCCGCGACCTGGACGGACCGCCGCCGGTTTCCAGCTGGTCGCCGGACTTGGCCGAGGCCCTGGAGCTGGGCTTCGCCGACGGCCTGGCCGCGATCCGGGCCGCGACGGCCGCGATCTCGGAGAGCCGGGGCATCGGCTGGCACGCGGTGGCCGTGCCGCAGCACGACGAGTCCGGCGCGTCCCTGGCCCAGGCCGGCCGCGCCTATTCCAGCCTCGGCGCCCCCGCCCGCGAGGAACTGCTGACCCTGGTCTGCGAGCACGACGGCCACGGCCGTCCGCTGCGCGGCGACCGCAGCTCGCGCCTGCGCTTCCCGCCCGACGGCCTGCCGCCGGTGCGCGGGTTCTGGCGACTGCACACCCGCCCGACCGCCTCGGGGGACAAGCGGCACGGGATCGGCGACCGCAACGACCTCAGCCCCGACGACGACGGCGCGCTGAGCCTGATCATCCACGACCTGCCGCCCGCCCCGGGCGACCTGGGCAACTGGCTGTCCGCCCCGCACGGCGAGATGTGCCTGATCATGCGGCTCTACGCGCCCCGCGGCGAGGCCCTGTCCGGCGCCTGGCGCATGCCGCCGATCGAGATCGTGGACCTGGACGTGGACGGCTCCAGGCCGGGGGGCGCGTCGTCCGAAAGTCTTAAGCCAAACAGGAGGACTCCGTCGTGAGACCACTGCCCTTCGTCGCCTGCTGCGTCCTGAGCGTCGCGGCGGCGGCCTTACCCTCCCTGACCCTCGCCCAGGCGATGCTAGCCCCCGCGGCGCCGAAGCCCGCCGCCGCGCCGGCGGCGACGCCGAACACCGGGCCGGCGACGCCGACGGTCGAGCCCGAGGCGCGCCAGGCGCTGGAGCGGATGAGCGCCTATCTCGGCACGCTGTCCAGCTTCGAGATCAAGACCCAGACCACCGTCGACGTCATCACCGAGATCGGACAGCGCGTGCAGATCGACGGGTCGGCCCACTACAAGGTGCGTCGCCCCAACGGCTTCGTCATCGACGTCGTCACCGACATGAAGACGCGCAGCTTCTTCTACGACGGCAAGTCGTTCACGGTGTTCTCGCCCCGGCACGACTACTACGCGACGGTCCCCGCGCCGGACACCATCATCAAGACGCTGGACGTCCTGTGGGACCAATTCGGCCTGGCCCTGCCGCTGGAGGACCTGTTCCGCTGGAACGACACCAAGAGCCGGCGGGCCGAGGACCTGAGCAGCGGCTTCCTGGTGGGCCCCGCCACGATCGACGGGGTGCTCACCAACCAGTACGCCTTCCGCCAGGGCGAGGTGGACTGGTCGGTGTGGATCGAGCAGGGCGACCGCCCGCTGCCGCGCAAGCTGCTGATCGTCGATCGCTCCCAGGCCGAGCAGCCCGCCTATGTGGCGCGGCTGGCCTGGACCCTGAACCCGACCTTCCCGGCCGACACCTTCACGTTCAAGGCCGGTCCCAACGCCAAATCCATCCGCATGAGTACGCTCGAGACCGATACCGGGAGCACGCCATGAAAGTCCGTATCCCCCATGTGATCGCCATCACGGCCGGCGTCGCGGCCTCGATGATCATCTATGTCGACGCCGCCGACGCGGGGCGGGGCGGCGGCCGCGGTGGCGGCGCGCGCGGCGGCGGCATGAGCAGCATGAGCCGAGGCGGCGGCGGGGGCTTCAGCCGCGGCGGCGGCTCCTCGTCGTTCGGCGGCGGCAGCCGGTCCAGCTACAACCGGGGTTCGTCCTCGGGCAGCAGCTTCAGCCGGCCGTCCACCGGCTCGCGTCCCAGCGCGGGGACGCGTCCCAGCACCGGGGCGGGGGCGGGGGCGGGCGGCGGCCTGGGCGGCGGCGCGGCCCAACGGCCCAGCGGCGGGTCCGGGCTGGGAAGCGGGGCCGGCGCCGGCTCAAGGCCGTCCACCGGCTCGCGGCCGTCCACGGGCGATCGGGCGGCGGCCGGCGGTCGCACCGATGCGGGCGGCCGGGGCGATCGCGGAGACGGCGGCCGGGGCGACCGGGGGGATCGCGGCGACAGGGGGGATCGCGGCGACCGTCCCGACCGCGGCGACAACACCATCGGCGGCGGCGACCGCAACACCAACATCAACAACAACACCAACATCAACATCGATGACGGCTGGGGCGGCTGGGACGACGGCTTCTATCACCCGATCGCGGCCGGGATGGTGATCGGCGCCACGGCGGCGGTGACCGCGGCGGCCCTGACGCCCTATCCCTATTACGGGGCGGCCTACTATTCGCTGCCGGCCGGATGCGGGGGCTATCCGTATTACGGCCACTCCTACTACCGCTGCGACGGCTACTATCTGGAGCCGCGCTACGAGGGCGACACGATCGTCTACGTCAACGTGCCCGACCCGGCCTCGGCGGAGGGCAAGGCCGCAGCCCCGGGCAAGACGACCTCGTCGGCGCCCACGCCGACTCCGACGCCGACCAACCCGCCGCCGACCCAGCCCTAGGGCGGCGGGGCGGGCGGCGGGGCGGACGCCGGCGGCGGTCCCAGGATCGCCTTCAGCGAGAACGCGTCGGTCGAGGTCGGGATGGTCAGCAGCATCTGCAGGCCGATCAGCCAGGTCACGATCGACACGGCCGCCAGGGTGAAGCGCACCGAGGTCTGGCGGAAGACCTGGCCGATGCCGCCGAAGAACATCGCCGTGGCCAGCACCACGCCCGCGCGGTTGTAGGCGTAGGAGGTGCGGCTGGCCGCCTCGCCCAAGGCGAACTGGGTCTCGGCCTCCTTCTCGGCGCGTTCGGCCTCTTCGAAGCCCGGCGTGCGGTAGCCGGTCATGGCGAACGGGGTCGGCGGGGCCTTGGGGTCGTCCAGCGGGCGGGTGGCCAGCCAGGCCTCGAACTGGTCGTGGAAGTTGGCCGGCATGCGGGTGCGGTAGAACTGGGCCAGGGCGTCGTTGCCCCGGCTCTTGGCCTCGATCCAGTCGCTGAACAGGTCGATCTGCACCGAGCGGACCATGTCGCCTTCGAACCGGGCCCGCGAGGCGGCGCCGCGTTCGAAGTTCGCCCGGCCGAAATGCACGCTCTGCATGCCGTTCCAGATCGCGCCCTGGTGGCTGGCCCACGACGCCATCAGTCCGGCGACGGACAGGACGACGGCCGTGACCGTCTCGACCAGCCTGGCCCCGGCCGAGGTTTCGGCGTTGTCGTTGGCGTCGGGCCGACGGGCCATCCTTGGCTCTCCCTGAGGGTCTCAAAGAACGGCCCCGCACGCGTGCGGGGCCCAGTAAGGAGGTCTGGAAACCTCCTAGTCCGCCGTCTGAGGGGAGGAGGGCGGACGGTTCAAACTCGCGCCCGGCGGAGGCCGTGACGATCCGTGATTACCCTGACGTCGAGGGCGGAGCCGCCCGGGCTTGCCGGCTCGCGGCGACGACGCCGGGAAGCGCACCGTACCGGCCCCGGCGGGCAGGACGGCGACCACGACCGTGCCGGTTCCGGGGCAGGTGATCTCGATCCGCCCCTTCAGCTGGGCCGCGCGGGCGCGCATGCCCGCGATGCCGACCCCGGAGTCCAGGCCGGCGCCGTCGCCCCGCAGCAGGGCCGCGACGCCCTTGCCGTCGTCGCTGACCCGGACGGTCAGGACGCCGCCGTGGCTGATCAGCTCGACGTCGGCGTGCTGGGCTTCGGCGTGGCGGTAGACGTTGGAAAGCGCTTCCTGGACGATGCGGTAGGCCGCGTGCTGGACCGGCGGCGGGGCGGCGTCGACCGGGCCGCGGGTCAGGAAGCTGGCGGTGAGACCGGTGCGGGCCCCGAAGCCGTTGACGAAGCCGCGCACCGCGTGGGCCAGGCCGTTCTGCGCGAGGCCCGCCGGCTTGATCAGGTAGGAGAGGACGCGGATCTCCTTCATCACCTCGCCGACCGAGGTCTCCATGTCGTCCAGCACCGCGTCGGCCTTGTCGCCCGAGACCAGGGGGCGCAGGCGTCCCAGCGACAGGTTGAGCGCCGCCAGGTGCTGGCAGGTGGAGTCGTGCAGCTCGATGGCGATGCGCACGCGCTCCTCCTCCTGGGCCGCCAGCAGGTCGCAGGCCCGCGCCGGCGACGGCCGCGCCTTCGGCAGGGGCAGGTCGTCGTGCACCACCACGAACGCCGGCTGGGGACTGAACGGCAGGGGGCTGATCCGCACATGGCGGCGGTGGGGCGGCTCGCTGTCCGTCACCGTGTAGTGGTGGGTGAACGAGGAGCTGCGACCGCTCAGCAGGTCCTGGACGCCGTTGCGGAACGCGCTCCGTCCCAGGACCGGGCTGATCCGCGTGCAGAAGTCCAGATAGGGCTCGCCCAGGCCGGCGTGACGCGACGCGCCCGAGCGGCGCGCGGCGTCCCTCCAGGCGGGATTGACCGCGATCACCACGCCGGCCTCGTTGATCAGGGCCGTCTCCTGGACCAGCGCCTTGGAGACCGTGGCCAGAAGCCTGGCGGCGGCGCGACTGGCGGGCTTCAGCATCGGGACGGAGTCGAACGAGGCCTGCACCGGCGCGAGGGCCGATCTGGCCCGCCGCAGCATGCCGGTCACCGCCAGCCCGAGGGCGGCGGGCGGGGCGGGCGACGCGATCCCCTGATGGCCGCCGAACAGGGGCCACAGCAGCGGCAGCGTCTGGTCGAGCCGATGGGACATCTCAAGCGTCCTTCCACTGGCCTCTCCCGACAGAAAGCAAGTCCAAGGCCCGCCTCCGCGCGCGGGCCGTCCACTGCAAACGGCTACTTGGGCGGGGCTGGAGCCGGTTGCCCGGTGTCGCTGATCGGCGACCGCGCCTTCAGTTCGTTGAGGCCGCGAAGGCTCAGCTCGGCCCATCGCTCGACCACCCGCCGGAAGTCCATGCGGTTGGTGACGCGGTTGCGCTGTCCGTAGGTGTTGTCGCCGACGACGCGCCGGTCGACGGCGCGGCCCAGCAGGGCGCCGGTCTGGGAGTCCCGCACCTCGATGAAGTAGGTCGCCTCGCCGGCGTCGTTGGCGAAGCTGTAGGTGCGGCCGGGGTCCATGGTGTCCGGCGCCGAGACGCGGACGTTGAGCACGCCCGTCCTCAGCCACAGCACGTCGGGCCCGGCCTCGGTGACCACCGGATAGCCGCCCTTGTTGAACTCCTCGGCGAAGATCTCGCTGGCGCCGGCGACGCCCTGGGTGATGGCCTTCTGGACGTCCTTCTCGGAAATGTCCCGCGAAACGCCGAGGCCCTGGCTGTTGTAGTCGCGACGCCAGTTCTTCTCGAAGGTGACCTCGGTGGGGTCCAGCTTGATCTTGGTGTAGCCGGTGAAGGTCGCGCCCGGGGCCAGGTAGACCAGGTCGAAGCCCTTGGTCTTGACCTGGATCAGGCCGTCCCAGGTCTGAGGGGGCTTGGCGGCCAGCGCCGGTGCGGCGGTGGCGACGGTGAACGCCAGGAACACCGCCGGGATGAGCTGTCGACGATCCATTTTCTCGGCCTCGATCTGCTGCGGCCAAGCATCGCCATGACGGCCGGGATCACCATCGGGGAAAACCCTCGGGCCGGCGCCGTACACCCCGCGCCGGCGTATCAGGCGCATACCGCGTCAGAAGGCGTAACGCAGGCGCATGGCCACGACGTCCAGGGTCTGGCCGATCTGGACGCCGACCGGCGGGGTCGTCGGGGCGGGGCCGAAAGGCTCGGGATCGGCGGGGCTGGCGGGGTTCAGGCGGTCCACCTTCACATGCATGGCGTTCAGCATCAGGCGGATGCGGTTGGAGGGGTACCAGTTCAGCGCCAGGCTGAGGATGGCCTGGTCGCCGCCCCGGACCCCGCCGGGCGGGGGCGGCGCGCCGGGGTCGCCGGCGTAGGAATTGGCGTCCATCCGGCTGTAGCGCGCGGCCAGCTCCCAGGCGCCCCAGCCCCCGGTCCGCAGGGGGCGCCGGGTCAGGGGGCGTCCGAACACCGCGCGCGTCTGGTCGAAGCGCCGCGCCTCGCCCGTCAGCATCCAGCTGCCCTCGATGTAGAAGCCGAAGAAGCGCGGGTCGCGCGGGAGGTCGCGGGACGAGCGCTCGACCGCGAAATGGAAGGCCTCGGCCTGCAGGAACAGGTTGCGGCGGCGCGCGGCGAACTCCAGGCCCAGCACCCGGACGTGGTGGGCGACGATGTCGCCGGTGTCGAGCAGGGGCGTGTCGTCGACGCGCACCTCCGGCGTGGCCTGCAGCCGCACGCCGAACCCCGGCGTCCGGCCGTCCTGAGGGTCGCCGGGCGATAGCACGTAGATCAGCGATCCGCCCAGGTGGTAGCTGGAGTCCGCCGACGGATAGAAGGCCCGCGAGGTCCGCACGATCACCGCCGACTTGGGCGAGGTCTCGTCGTCCTCGTGCAGGACGGGTCCCGTCAGGCTGACCGCAGTCATCCAGTTGCGGGTCGCGCGCCGCACGGTCACGCCCAGCCGGCCGTCGCCGCCGCCCAGGCCGCGCGCCAGGTTGGCGGCCGTCGCCCGCTCCAGGAACGGGTTGGCGTCGGTGCTGGTCGCATCCTCCATGTTGGTCAGCTGGGGATAGGCCCCGGCGATGAACACCCAGGGCGCGAAGCGGCTGTAGCGGGCCCAGACCTCGGCGACGCGGGCCTCGCCGTGCTCGTCGCGGCCGCCGATGTCGAACATGGCCCGGTAGGACAGGTTCTCGCCCCACTGGCCCTCGCCGCCCAGGCGGGCCTTGCGCAGGTACGAGCCGTCGGCCAGGGCCCGGGCGTCCAGGGTGTCGCCGCTGCCGATGGCGCCGCGCCGGAAGTCGGTCTCCGGCGGTCCGGCGGCGGGCTGGGTGTAGTTCGCGCCGTCGAGCTGGATGTAGCCCCGGAAGGTCCACGGACCCAGGCTGAAGTCCTGGTCCAGCACCGACAGCAGCTTCAGGGGCACGACCAGCAGGGCGTGGGGCGCCTCGGCCTGGTCCTCGGCCGTCGGCGGCTGCTGCGGGGCCTGTTCGGCGGAGGGCGTCGTCGCGGGAGGTCGGGCCGCCTCGGCCGGCGCCTCCGTCGTGGCGAGCGCCGCCGCGACGAGCAGCGCCAGGGTCAGGCGAGGTCTCCGGCGTCGAGGGGGCGGGCGGGGGTCATGGGAAGCCTCCAGGTTGGCGCCCACGGTCGGGTGGGCCGCGGGCCTGGGCCATCCGGCGGATACCCCAGCCGCCGGGCCGCAGGCGCCCGAGCCGAGGCCCGCGTCCCGGCCGCGCCGACCGTTCCGGCGCTCGCGAAAGGCGCGAGGGTTACGGGCAATCGACCTCGGGTCGTATCAGGTCCCCACCGGATACGTTCGCTCCGGAGCCGCTTCTAGCCTCTGCCGGAGACGCGTGGATCAGCCGCGCCGGTCACCGGGTCCAGTACATAGGGGCGACACGATGGGAACTCTCCACGGGCGGCTCGGGCCGCGATTGCTGATGGCGACCGCGCTGGTCGGCGGCCTCGGCATGGTTCAGGCGGCTCACGCCCAGGACGCGCCGAACTTCGAGGTCTACGGCTTCGCCCAGGTCGACTTCACCCAGGACTTCAACCGCGTGGACCCGGCCTGGGACGACGCCCTGCGGCCCTCGAAGATCCCGACGACGCAAGGCACGTTCGGCGACAACGGCCAGACCTCGATCAGCGTCAAGCAGAGCCGGTTCGGCGTGAAGGCCCAGCAGGACATCGCCGGCAAGCCGCTGTTCGTGCAGTTCGAATTCGACCTGTTCGGGGTCGGCGGCGACGCCGGCCAGACCACCTTCCGTCTGCGCCACGCCTACGGTCAGTGGGGCCCGGTCCTGGCCGGCCAGACCAACAGCGTGTTCATGGACGGCGACATCTTCCCCAACACCATCGAGTACTGGGGTCCGACGGGGATGGTGTTCCTGCGCAACCCGCAGATCCGCTACACCTTCGGTTCAGGCCCGGGCCAGTTCGCGATCGCGGTCGAGAAGCCCGGCAACGACATCGATCCGGGCAACATCCGCACCGTCTCTCCGGAGCTGGGCGCCAACATCCGGGGCGACGAGAGCCTGCCCGACCTGACCGGCCACTATCGCTACCAGGGCGACTGGGGCCACGTGCAGCTGGCGGGCATCCTGCGGCGGGTGGGCTACGAAACCGTCGGCGCGACCGACAACAAACCCAAGAACACCAAGCTGGGCTGGGGCGTGAACGCCACGTCCAACATCAAGGTCGGAGCCAAGGACGTCGTCCATCTGGGCGTGGTCTACGGCGAAGGTATCGCCAGCTACATGAACGACGGCGGCACCGACATGGGCCCCGAAGCGGCGACCGGCGTCACCCTGCCGCTGCCCACCCCCGTGCCGCCCGGCTCGCTGCGCGGCGACGTGCTGCCGCTGCTGGGCCTGACGGCCTACTACGACCACTACTGGAACGACCAATGGTCCAGCTCGGTCGGCTGGAGCATGACCAAGGTCGACAACACCGATTTCCAGGAAGCCACGGCCTACACGTACGGCCAGTACGCCTCGGCCAACCTGCTCTACACGCCCGACCCGCGGATCCTGATCGGCGGCGAGCTGCTGTGGGGCGAGCGCAAGGACTTCAACGACAACAAGGGCGACGACCTGCGGGTGCAGGTGTCGTTCAAGTACAGCTTCTCCAGCAAAGATTTCCGCTAGGCGGCTCACGGGAGACGATCCGATGATGCAGACCAACGCTTCCCGCCGCGACCTCGCCAGGGGTCTCGCCGTCCTGGGTTTCGGCCTGACCGCCGGCGCCGGCCTGGCCGCGGCTCCGCCCGCTCAGGCCCAGGCCTCGGGCGCCGCCGCCGCGGCGGTCAAGGCCGCCTACGACAAGTACAAGGGGCTGCAGGAAGGCAAGAACGCCGACTACATCCCCGCGCTCGCCAAGGTGCCGTCGAACTATTTCGGCATCGCCCTGGCCACGCCCCAGGGGGCGCTGGCCACCGCCGGCGACATCGAGCCGACCTTCTCGATCCAGTCGATCTCCAAGGTCTTCACCCTGGCCCTGGTGTTCCAGGAATCCGGTGAGGACCTGATCGAGAACAGCATCGGGGTGGACGCCACCGGCCAGGTGTTCAACTCGATCGTCGCGGTCGAGCAATACCGCGGCAAGGAGATGAACCCCCTGGTCAATCCCGGCGCCATCGCCACCACCGGCATGGTCAAGGGCACGCCCGACGAGGTCTGGAAGAAGATCCTGGCCCTGCATTCCGACTTCGCCGGCCGCCAGCTGTCGGTCGACGAGGAGGTCTACAAGTCCGAGGCCGACACCAACCAGCGCAACCGGGCCATCGGCGCCCTGATGTGGGCCTACGAACGGTTCAAGAGCGACCCGGCCGTGGCCACCGACATCTACACGCGCCAGTGCGCCATCGCCGTCAACGCCAAGGACCTGGGCAACATGGCCGCCACTCTGGCCAACGGCGGCAAGAACCCGATCACCAAGAAGCAGGTGATCGACCCCAAGCACGTTTCCCGCCTCCTGGCGGTGATGGCGACCGCCGGGCTCTACGACGACAGCGGCAAGTGGCTGTTCCACACCGGCCTGCCCGCCAAGAGCGGCGTGGGCGGCGGGCTGATCGCCGTGTCGCCGGGCAAGTTCGGGGTCGGCACCTTCTCGCCGCCGCTCGACGCCGCCGGCAACAGCGTGCGCGGCCAGAAGGCGATCATCGACATCTCGAACGCCCTGGGCGGCAATCCGTACGAAGCCAAGCCGACCTGATCGGTCCGAGGTGAAGTTCATGCCACGCTTTGCGTATCGGCGTCGGACCCGGCTGGGCCCGGCGTCCTCCCTCGCCTGCGCCGCGGCCGGCCTGGTGCTGGCGGGCGCGGCGAGCCCCGTCCTGGCCCAGGAGCTCCAGGCCACGGCGCCGCCGCCGCCGCCGGTCGCCAGCGCCGAGGACCTGGCGGCCATGCGCCGCGAGCTCCAGGCCCTGAGGTCCGAGAACGAGGCGGCCAAGGCGGCCGAGGCCGCGCGGGCCAAGCGCATCGACGCCCTGGACGCCCAGCTCTCCTGGGCCGCGGGCGCCCCGCCGCCGACGGCGCCGGTCGCCACGACGACGGCCGCGTCCGACGACATCGTGCGGCTGCCGACCCGAGCGGCCGAGGACGCCGCCCCGCCGGCGCGCTGGGGCGGCTTCGAGCCCGGCAAGGGCCTGATCCTGATGCGCTCCGACATCGGCGAGGTCGACCTGGGCCTGGTCAGCTACCTGCGCTACCTGAACCAGCACCAGCTGGACAAATCCTATGTGGACGCCTTCGGGCGGACCAAGACCGTCACACCGCGCGAGGACTTCCAGCTGGCCAAGGTGCAGATCACCGTGCGCGGCTGGCTGTTCGATCCGCGGTTCGGCTACAACGCCTATGCCTGGACCTCGCAGACCGCCCAGGGCCTGGGCGCCCAGGTGGTGCTGGCCGGCAACCTCAATTGGAAATTCAACGACGCCCTGCGGGTCTATTTCGGCATCCAGTCGGTGCCGTCGACGCGTTCGACCAACCGGACCTTCCCGTACTGGCTGCGCAACGACAACCGGCCGATCGCCGACGAGTTCTTCCGGGGATCGTACACCCAGGGCATCTGGGCCGACGGCAAGCTGGCCAAGGGCCTGGAATACCGGGTGATGGTGGCCAACAACCTGAGCGCCTTGGGGGTCAACGCCGGCCAGCTGGACGCCAAGCCCAACACCTGGTCGGGCGCCCTGACCTGGATGCCGACCACCGGAGAGTTCGGCCCGGCCAACGGCTTCGGCGATCCGGAAAACCACGACAAGGTCGCGACCCTGTTCAGCGTCCACTACACGCGCAGCACCGAGACGCCGCAGTCGCAACCCAATACCGAGTCCATCGAGAACACCCAGCTGCGGCTGTCCGACGGCACCCTGTTGTTCGCCAACGAAGCCTTCGGCACGCCGGGCCGGATCACCGAGGCGCGCTACCAGATGGTGGCCCTGGACGCGGCGGTGAAGCACCGGGGCTATGCGCTGGAGTTCGAGTACTATTCGCGCTGGCTGGACAACTTCAAGGTCAACGGGATCGTCCCGGTCACCGACCTGCACGACACCGGCTTCCAGCTCCAGGCCTCGGCCATGCTGATCCCCAAGACCCTGATGCTCTATCTGTCGGGCTCCAAGATCTACGGCGGCTACGGCGACCCCTACGACGTCGCCCTGGGCGTCAACTACTACCCGTTCCAGCGTCGGGACCTGCGGGTCAACGTGATGGGGCTCTACACCGACCGTTCTCCCGTCGGCTACACGGCCTATCCCGTCCCGGTCGGCGCGAACGGCTTCACCCTCGTCTCGGACTTCTCCCTCGCCTTCTAGGACCAGGAGGTCGCGATGCCTCGCCGATTTCTCTTCGCCGCCCTGGGGCTCCCGCTGGCGCTCGTCGCCGCGCAGGTCGCGGCCCAGACCCCGGTCCCGACCCCGAAGGGCTGCCAGTTCAGCGACAGCCACTTCCACCTGACCAACTACATCCAGGAAGGGCCCTCGGCCGCCGAGGTGCTGAAGCTGATGGGCGACCGGGTGTGCCGCACCACCCTGTTCGGCATCCCGCTGCAGCAGGAGTGGTCGCACCTGGAGAGCGGCGACATCGCCCCGACCTACTATCTCGAGGCCGACGCGCCGCTGTACTACTACTCGTTCACCGACGCCCAGATCGCCCTGCAGTACCGCGCCCTGTCGCCGGAGCAGCAGAAGCGGGTCGATCCGATGATCACCGGCTTCAACCCGGCCGACATGTACGCCGCCGACCACGTGCGGCGGGTGCTGACCCTGTTCCCCGGGGTCTTCACCGGCATCGGCGAGTTCTCGGTGCACAAGGAGTTCGTCTCGCCCAAGATCGCCGGCGGCGGGGCCAGCCTGACCGACCCGTCGCTGGACCGCCTGCTCGACTTCGCCGGCGAGGTCGGGCTGGTGGCGATCCTGCACAACGACATGGTCCGGCCCTTCACCAAGGACGCCAAGGTCCGGGGCTATTTCGACCAGCTGACGGCGCTGTACGCGCGCCATCCCAATACGACGATCATCTGGGCCCATGCCGGCATGGGGCGGGTCGTCCAGCCGGTGAAGTCCGAGGCGACCTATCTGGAGGAGATCCTCTCCAACCCCGCCATGAAGAACGTGATGTTCGACATCTCGTGGGACGAGGTGGCCAAGTACCTGGTGGCGACCGACGAGTCCTCGACCCTGGCGGCGGCCCTGATCAACAAATACCCGGACCGCTTCCTGTTCGGCAGCGACGTGGTCGCGCCCCGCTCGCCCGAGCAGTATTTCGCCGTCTACGAGGCCTACAAGCCGCTCTGGGCCAAGCTGACGCCGGAGACGCGCGAGAAGGTCTTGAAGGGCAATTACGAACGTGTTTTCGACGCCGCCCGGGTCAAGGTGCGGGCCTGGGAAAAGGCCAATGCGCGACCATAGGATTCGGCAAGCCCAGATTCGGGTGAACTGAGGTCTAGGCTCAGGTCTACACCTGATAGGTCTTGTCCGCCCGGGCGCCAAACTCCTCGCCGAGTTTGGCAAGAGCTGGGAGATCCAAGATGGGTCATTATCTTTCGGGCGTCGCGGCCGCCGTCTTGGTCGCTGGTGGGCTGGCCCTGAGCGGTTGCGCCACCGAGCAGTACGTCGACGAACACGTGGCCGCCGTGAACGCCCGCGTCGACGCCGTCGACGCCAAGGTGAACGCGCTGTCGACGCGGGTCGACGGCGTGGACAAGTCCGCCCAGGCGGCGCAGTCGCGGGCCGACGAGGCCTACGGCCTGGCGCGGGGCAAGATGGTCCGCACCGTGGTGAGCGAAAGCGACACCATCAATTTCGAGACCGCCAAGTGGGACCTGTCGGACGAGGCCAAGGCCACCCTGACCGCCTTCGCCGAGCGCCTGAAGGCCGACAACAAGAAGGTCTTCGTCGAGATCGTCGGCAACGCCGACCCGCGCGGCGACAGCGACAAGAACCGCATCCTGGGCGAGAAGCGCGCCCTGGAAACGCGCCGCTTCCTGTTCAGCCAGGGCATCCCGCTGGCCAGCATGGAGACGGTGTCGTGGGGCGAGGAACGCCCGGCCGCGACCGGCGACACGCCCGAGGACCTGGCCGCCAGCCGTCGTGTCGTGCTGCGCATCATCGAGTAGGCGTGAACGGCGCGCGGGTCGTTCCGCGCGCCGCCTCCGGTCCCCCGTCTTCCGCCCTCAGGTCCGCACCGGATACCGGGCGGCGGGTTCGGCGGGAATGCTCGCCCCCGTCATCGTAAGGCGTGGAGGACGAGCATGCGCGGGTCGGAGTTCATGGCCGCTCTCGGAGCGGTCGGGGTCGTTTGCCTGGGAGCCGGCGCGGCCGTCGCCCAGAGCGCGCCCTGGGACGGGTTCTATGTCGGCGGCAATGTCGGCGCGTCGTGGGGCGACACCACCCTGAGCATGAAGGCGGCGGCCGGTTCGGGCGGGACGGTCATCCCGCCCGGCGACATCGGCCTGATCAACGCCCCGATCTCGGAGGACGACGACAACGACGTCGGGTTCACCGGCGGCTTCCAGGCGGGCGTCAACTACTGGACGGGGGCGTGGCTGATCGGGATGGAGACCGACATCGGCTACTACAATCTGGGCGAGGACCGCGAGAAGACCTACCGGTCGGGGCTGGCGATCAATCCGCCGGTCGACTTCACGATCGAGCAGAAGGTGAAGACCGACTGGATGTGGACCCTGCGTCCCCGGATCGGCTACGGCAACGACACCTGGCTGGTGTACGCGACGGGCGGCGTGGCCGCGTCGGACATCAAGCTGTCGACCCGCTACCGCGACACCCGCACGACGCCGATCACGGGCAACAACGAGAAGTCCGACGTCAAGTGGGGCTGGACCGCTGGCCTCGGCGGCGCCTACGCCCTGAGCGACAGGACCGCGATCCGCGGGGAGTGGCTGTACACCGACTTCGGCACGATCAAGTCCCAGGCCACGGTCGGGTCGAGCTACGCCACCCTGAGCTCCGAGGCGGACGTGCGCGGCAACCTCTTCCGGCTCGGGTTCGACTACACCTTCTAGGGGCCTTGCGGCGAAGCCTGCGGACGGCATAACTGTTACCGTTATCATCCGCGAAGGATGAAACGGGAGGACGCATGGCTGTCGAAGGTGGAGCGCGGCGCGCGCGGGCTGGGCTTTGGTCGCGGTGGATCGCGCCGCTGGCCGTATTGGCGATGACGGCGGGCGCGGCCCAGGCCGCCCGGGCCGCGACGCCGGTGAAGATGGCCCTGACCTTCGACGACCTGCCGGCCCACAGCGCCCTGCCGCCCGGCGTCAGCCGCATGGACGTGGCCGGCCGGCTGCTAGCCGCCTTCCACGACGCCAGGACGGGGCCGGTCTACGGCTTCGTCAACGGCGTGCAGGAGGAGAAGGAGCCGGACTCGGTGGGCGTGCTGTCGCTGTGGCGCGCGGCCGGCCATCCGCTGGCCAACCACACCTGGTCGCACATGAACCTCAACACCAACGGCCTGGCCGACTGGGAGGCCGACCTCGTCCGCAACGAGCCGCTGCTGGAAAAGCACATGGCCGGCCAGGACTGGCGCTGGGTGCGCTACCCCTATCTCAGCGAGGGCGAGACGCCCGAGAAGCACGCGGCGGCCCGCAAGGTGTTGAAGGCCCGCGGCTACCGCATCGCCAGCGTCACCATGAGCTTCGGCGACTACGCCTGGAACGAGCCCTACGCCCGCTGTATGGCCAAGGGTGACACGGCCGCCGTGGCGGTGCTGGAGGCCAGCTACCTGAAGGCCGCCAAGGACAGCCTGGACTTCGAGCGCGGCCTGTCGGCGACGCTGTACGGCCGCGACATCCCCTATGTGCTGCTGATGCACGCCGGGGCCTTCGACGCGCGGATGATGCCCAGGCTGCTGAAGCTGTATCAGGACAACGGCGTGACCTTCGTCGGCCTGGAGGAGGCCGAGCGCGACAAGTTCTACGCCGCCGACTTCCACGCCGAGGCCACCGCCGTCCCCACGACCCTGGAGGAGGCCATGAAGGCCAAGGGACTGCCCGTGCCGTCGCAGCCCGCCTGGGGCGGGGCGGAACTTGACAAGATGTGCCGCTAGCAGGCTTCGACCAAGGTCGGGGTCCTGTCGGATCCCGGAGTCACGCAGGATGAACCCGGGCTCCGGCGTCGGCCGGAGACCGCTCGAGAATGGTGAGGCTTCCATGAAGTCCTTCGAGAACGGCGTCGATCGCCGGCGCCTGCTGGCCGGCGGCGCGGCCATCGCTGGAAGCCTGGTCCTGCCGTGGGCGGCGCGCGCCGACGCCCCCTCTGAAGCCGTCGAGATCGAGGTCGCCGAGGGCCGCCTGCGGGGTGTGCGGACCGGCGGCGTCGACGCCTACAAGGGCGTGCCCTACGGCGACAGCGTCTCGGGACCGAACCGCTTCAAGCCGGCCCGCCCCGTCGCGCCCTGGACCGGGGTGCGCGACGCCACGCGGCTGGGCACGCCCACCCTGCAGGACCCGACCACCGTCTACGGCCTGAACGAGCCGGCCCCGGGCGAGGACTGCCTGGTGCTGAACGTCTGGACCCCCGCGGGCGGGGGCAAGGGCAAGCCCGTGATGTTCTACAGCCACGGCGGCGGCTACACGACCGGCTCGGGCGGCAGCACGGCCCAGGACGGCTCGATGCTGGCCCGCGAGCACGACGTGGTGGTGGTGGCCCACAACCATCGCCTGGGCGTGCTGGGCTATCTGTACCTGGGCGAGCTGGGCGGGGCGGAATACGCCGGGTCCGGCAACCAGGGCCTGTCGGACATCGTGCTGGCCCTGAAGTGGGTGCAGCGGAACATCGCCGCGTTCGGCGGCGATCCCGGCAACGTGACGATCTTCGGCGAGAGCGGCGGCGGGGCCAAGACCTCGTGCCTCTACGCCATGCCGTCGGTCGCGCCGCTGTTCTCCAAGGCCATCATCCAGAGCGGCCCGGTGGTGCGGATCTCCACGCCCGACGTCGCCGCCCAGACGACGCGGTTCTATCTGGACCTGCTGGGCATCGCCCCGGCCGACTGGCGCAAGCTGCTGGATGTCCCCGCGCCCCAGGTCCTGGCCGCCCAGAAGGCCCTGCTGGCCAAGTATCCGGGCGACAGCGGCGGCTGGAAGGGCATCCAGTCGCTCAATCCGGGCAGCTACGGACCCATCGTCGACGGCGGTCTGCTGCCGCACCACCCGTTCGACCCGACGGCCCCGGCCAGCGCCGCGGGCAAGCCGCTGATGATCGGCTGGCTGGATCGCGAGGCGGCCTTCTTCTCGTGGCAGAACAAGGACATCGAGGCCTTCCGGCTGGACGAGGCGGGGCTGAAGGCGCGGCTGGCGCCCAGGCTCGGCGACAAGACCCCGATGGTGATCGACGCCCTGCGGGCGGCCCATCCGGGCGCGAGCCCCAGCGACCTCTACCTGACGGCGCTCAGCTACCACGCCATGGGCGCGGGCTCGGTGGTCACCGCCGAGCGCAAGGCGGCCCAGGGCAAGGCGCCGGTCTATGTCTACAACATCGCCTACCGCTCGAACCGCAAGATGGACGGGACCGACATCGAGCTGGGGGCCATGCACGCCAGCGACATCCCCCTGGTGTTCAACACCGTGGCCTCGCCCAAGACCCTGGCCGGCGACCGCGCCGACCGCTTCGAGGCGGCCCGGAACATCAGCACCATGTGGGCCAATTTCGCGCGGTCGGGAAAGCCCAGCGCGCCCGGCCAGCCGGCCTGGCCCGCCTACGACCTGAAGACCCGATCGACCATGGTGCTGGACGTGGCCTGCAGCGTGGTCCCGGACCGGTTCGGGGCGGAGCGGAAGCTGTGGGCGCAGCTGGATCCGGCTGTTTCGGCCTAGTCGTTTCGCCCTTCAATTTCAGCCGTCATCCCGGGCCTTGTGCCCGGGACCCCTCTGTCCGCCGCAAGTGCGGGAGGGGCGGTTCGCCGGCGAACCGCCTGCGCTTCACGTGCGAGCTGAACGAGGGGTTCCGGGCGCAAGGCCCGGAATGACGGTTGTTATTTTGGAGCGTTGGAGGGTTCCTTGGCCAACGCCGCCGCCGCATTCACCAGCTGGATGTAGCTGGCGCCGACGTTGATCACGTACTCGTTCTCGCCCCAGAAGAACGGCCAGTCCTCCTTGTTCTCGGGGAAGTCCGGCTTGACGATCAGCTCGCCGGGCACCACGCCGCCGGCGATGAAGCTGAAGTCGGCGCGGTTGTTGCCGTAGGCGACTTCCTTGGAGACCGTGCCCACGGCCGAGACCAGCGAGATGTCCGAGCCCGGATGGGTCCCGTACAGATAGTTCAGCGACCGGAACACCGCCTGGCCGTCGATGATCTCGGGGAAGGCCCTGTGCAGGGCCCAATGGGTCAGGCCGAACTCGGCGACGCCGCCGCTGCCGGCCCAGCCGCCCATGGCGATCGGCACGCCGAACGGGTTCTCGGTCAGCAGCTTGTCGCTCTGCGCCTTGTAGGCCCGCACCGCCGGCGCCATCCGCGCCTTGAAGGCCGGCGGCATGAACGGGACGGCCCGGGCGGCCAAGTCGGCGTTCTGGGCGAAGCGGGCCTCAACCTTGGGCCAGAGCTCGTCGATCCGGGCGGCGTATTTCGGGTCCTTGGTGGCGATCAGCAGTTCGACGGCGGCGCTGAACTCCTCGTCGACGATGTCGCCGCCGGTGGTGTTGCCGTGGTGGAAGAGGTCGGGGGCGTGGCTGTGCTCCTCGTCCCAGACCCGTTGGGCGGTGGCCAGGCAGTCGTCGGCCAGGGCGTCGCGATAGCCGCGCAGGGCGCGGCTGGCCGCCGCCAGGGCGGCGATCGAACCGTAGTTCAGCGGCGTGGACTTGCTGGTGAACGCCCAGCGGTCGTCCTTGACCCCGCTGCGGCCGTCCTTGACCTGGTCGGGGCCGAGGCTGGCGTCATAGACAAGGCCGTCGGTCTTGGTCACCGCGTCGCCCAGATGAGTGTACTGGCCGACGTCCGGCTCGACGATGCCGTGGATCGCGTGGCCGACGGCCTTGTGCTGGGCGAGCAGCTGCAGCGTGCCGTGCTCGATCTGCTGCAGGATATCGGGCGTCCCGTCCGGCACGTGGATCTCGACGTGCCGCCGCGCCTCGTCGACCGTGGTCTCGTCGCGGGTCAGGCGGAACTGCTCCCAGGTGTCGACCAGGGTGCGCACGACCGCGTAGTGGGTCTGGGTGCGGATGTCGAAGTCGCCCGCGTCGAACCAGCCGCCCACGTTGAGCCCGGGGATGTGCTCCATCGGCTTGAACGGCGTGTCGGTGGTCGGGCCCTGGCGATAGAGGTCGATGTGCTCGTGGTTCAGCGGCGCCTGCAGGGCGTCGTCGCGGTGGCTGTCGCCGTGCCAGACCCGATAGGCCTCGTTGACGAACATGTGGTCCATGGCGACCGGGAAATAGACGTCCAGGGTGGGATGCCAGGCGTCGGCGTAGAGGGTCGGATCGATCTTGAACGGCGCGGTGCGCCGGCCGGCGTATTCGACGACATAGAGGCCCGGCGTCGTCACGGACGAGAAGTCGAAGTCGGCGTAGGCGTAGCGCAGCCAGGGCTTCCAGGCCCCGAGCGGGGCGGTCAGCACCGGGGTGAAGACCCCGGTCTCGCCCACCTTCAGCAGCCGGGCCTGGGCCTTGGGCGGATCGGCCGGGTCGCGCTCGACGATCGCCACCTTCTTCTGGCCCGGCGCGTAGCCCAGCTGTGAGTGGGCGATGGACGGCGGGCGGACCCAGCCGGGCAGGGCGTTGGCCGAGACGGTCCATTCGACCACCCGACCGGTCTTGCCCGCGGGGATCGGGGCGCGCAGCACGTACCAGCCGTTCTGGGCCTGGTTGCGGCCGTCGTACAGCGAGACCGGGCCGCCGGCGGCGCTGGCGATGGTGATCCGCCGCGCGGGGTCTTCCGGGGCCAGAACGAAGCGGCCGGCGGTGACCAGGGGCAGGGGCTCGGCGCGGCCGTCCACCGGCGCCGCCATGGGGCTGCTGGGATACAGCGGGAAGCTTCCCGGCTTGCCGTCGGCCAGGAAGGTCTTGCGGAAATAGGCCGAGGGCAGGACCTCGAGATTGAAGCCGGCCTTGCCCTCCAGAGCGGCGGGCAGGGGCTTGTCGAGGTTGACGCTGACGGTGAAGTCCCGGCCGCGCGGCTCGACGCGGATGGCGTAGCGGAAGTCCTGGCCGACGAATTCGAGGGTGGCGGTGATCACGCCGGTGGCCGGGTCGACCTTGCGCTCGATCAGCTTGGCCATCGGGTCCCACTGGCCGGGCGTGGGGCTCAGGCGGACGTCGCCGTTGGTGACGGTGCGCACCCCGTGCTGGATCAGCTCGACCCCGCTCATCTTGGCGTCGTTGAACAGGTCTTCCGAGCCGTTGCTGAACACCAGGACGTTCAGGCCGGGGGTCTCGAGATAGCCCTTGGCGTTGAGCTTGAGGGCGCCGGAAGCCGGGCTCGCGGCAGGCTTGGCCGGGGCCTGGGCCAGGGCGGCGGGCGCGACGCCGGCCATCAGGCTCGCGGCCAGCGCGGCGGCCTTCAACGACCGCGACAAGACTTCCATGATGCTCCTCCCGTCCTGGACGTCTCTCCAGGTTCCGGGCGCAACCTTCCCGTCTTGCGGGCGGGCGTCAACGCACTTTTGGTACCGGTCCCATATTTCGAGGTCCGGTGGCGATCGGGCGGAGAGGGGCTGGGAGAAAGAGGGGGCCGCCGTCGCGAGGACGCCGGCCCCTTGAGTAATCCACGGGCGGATGGGCGAGCGAATGACCGCCAGCCTGAAAAGCCCGCGATAGCGGTAACATTGTTCAGGGTCTCGTCAACGGGGTTTCTTGCAGAGCTTCGGCGGGCGACCGCCGATCCGTCCAAAGCCGGTTTCCGCTACGTCAGGACGAAGCGCCGTGAGCGGATGACGCGCAGATTGCTCGGGCGCCCTCTGTGTCGGGACTGCAACAACCGAACCGCCTTGCGAAAAAGGCTTTTGCGTCAAAAAAGCGGCAACCCGCTTATTTGTCAGGGTTTCTGATCATTTGTATGAGAAATGAGCCGATACAGCGCTGTCAAAATCGGTTTTGGGTCGCTTGACCGATTTCGCGTACTGATGTTACCGCTAACTCGATCGCCGATATTCCGCTGTTTTTGACGACAATCGCAAAAACGGTCGGGGTCCACGTATCGGCGTCGAAACAAAAAGAACCAATGCCCCCTCGGGGGCTACTTGTGCGGGGAAACGGCTATGAAGCGACACCGTCGCCTGAATACCTCTGCGTCTCTGATAGCGCTGTCCGTGGCGATCTTCGCCGGCGGTCAGGCCCAGGCCCAGAGCAACAACGACAGCAGCACGGTCGACGAGATCGTCGTCACCGGCATCCGGGCCTCTCTGGAGCGCTCGATCGAGATCAAGCGCAGCAACAGCGGTGTGGTCGACGCCATCTCGGCCGAAGACATGGGCAAGTTCCCCGACACCAACCTGGCGGAATCCCTGCAGCGCATCACCGGCGTTTCGATCGACCGCACCAACGGCGAAGGCTCGCAGGTCACGGTCCGCGGCTTCGGCGGCGGCTTCAACCTGGTGACCCTGAACGGCCGGACCATGCCCTCGGCCAACGTCTCCACCGTCGGCGGCGACCAGTCGGCCGACTTCCAGACCGGCACCAGCCGTTCGTTCGACTTCTCGAACCTCGCCTCGGAAGGCGTCTCGACCCTGGAAGTCTACAAGACCGGCCGCGCGGGCATCCCGTCGGGCGGCATCGGCGCGACGATCAACGTCAAGACCCGCCGTCCCTTCGACGCGCGCGAGAGCGGCCTGACGGGCAGCCTCGGCGTGAAGGCGGTCTACGATACGAGCATGGACAACAAGCTCGAGGACGCGTCCAAGGTGACGCCGGAAGTCTCGGGCCTGCTGAACTGGACCGACGCGGACGAAAAGTTCGGCGTCACCCTGTTCGGCAGCTACCAGAAGCGCAACTTCACCAGCACCAGCGCCACGTCGAACGACTGGAACATCCGCAAGTATTCCGACTTCATCAATCCGGCCAACGGCTTCGTCCGCAACGGCGGCGCGACCCAGATCACCAATGCGCCGGCCAGCGGCGACACCCTGGTGGCGATCCCGAACGACAGCCGCTACCACTTCTCGCAAGGCAGCCGCGAACGCATCAACGCCCAGGCGTCGGTGCAATGGCGCCCGACCGAGAACATCCTGATCACGGCCGACGGCCTGTACGCCGACAACAAGTCGTTCGAACGCCGCAACGACCAGACCAACTGGTTCAACCGTCCGTTCGACAAGGTGACCTTCGACAAGAACCCGACGGTCGCCACCGCCGTGTTCCTGCAGGAAACCCTCAGCGGCACCAAGGACACCGGCTTCGAGCAGCAGTACCGCGCCAACGAGGACAAGCTGAAGTCGTTCGGCCTGAACGGCGCCTGGGACGTCACCGACCGCTTCAAGATCACGGTCGACGGCCACATCTCGAAGGCGTCCAGCGATCCTGACGCCCCCAACGGCACCAGCTCGACCTCGGTCAGCATCGGCGCGCCGATCATCTCGACGCACTCGGTGGACTACAACGGCAAGATCCCGGTCCAGGCCGTGGTCATCAACGACGCCCTGCCGCGCGGCAACGGCAACGGCGTGCTGGATGTCGGCGACCTGGGCAGCCAGGTGGCCCGCACCTCGGCCCAGAGCCAGGACCAGGAGATCAAGGAATTCCGCGCCGACGGCGGCTACGAATTCGACGACAGCGGCAGCCGCTTCGACTTCGGCTTCGACTACCGCAATTCGAAGATGAAGCAGGCCAGCATCAACACCCAGCAGGACCTGGGCAGCTGGGGCATCTCCAACCCGCGCGACGTGTCGCAGTACGCCGGCAACCTGGTGAAACAATTCTGCCTGGCCTGCCGCTTCGACACCTTCGACGCGCATCAGAGCGGCACGGGCCTGGTCGCCTTCCGCGCCGACGCGATCGCCCTCTACAACGCCCTGTCGCCGCACTACGTCTCGGTCGGCAACGCCATCGGCGTGACCAGCCAGGACGACAACCGCGTCGACGAGAAGATCTGGGCCGTCTACGGCCAGCTGACCTGGAAGGGCGAACTGGCCGGCCACGAGGCCAGCATGGTCGCCGGCGCCCGCTACGAGGAGACCAAGTCGGAGTCCGTGTCGCTGATCCGCACGCCGCAAGCCGTCGTCTGGACCGCCGACAACGACTTCCGCATCGACACCGCGTCCACCTACTCGCCGATCTCGGGCAGCAACAAGTACAGCAACCTGCTGCCCGCCCTGGACTTCCAGATGGAGCTGAGGAAGGACCTGATCGGTCGCTTCTCGTTCAGCCGCACGATCGCGCGGCCGGACTACGGCAACCTGTTCGCTTCGGTCGCCCCTCAGGCGCCGAACCGTCCGATCGCCAACGGCGCCATCCCGCTGGCCACCCGGGGCAACCCGGAACTGCAGCCGCTGATCTCGGACAACTTCGACGTCTCGGTCGAGTGGTACTACAAGCCCGACAGCTACATCTCGGCGGGCTTCTTCGAGAAGCGCGTGAACAACTTCGTGGGTACGGGCACGTTCAACCAGAGCCTGTTCGGCCTGCGTGACGCCAGCTCGGGCGCCGCCGGAACCCGTTCGGGCGACGCCAAGGCGTCCCTGGCCGCGATCGGCGCCGATCAGACCGACGTCAACCTGTTCACGATGACCTCGCTGATCAACACGACCGGTTCGGTGGCGGCCGCCACGGCCCAGTACCAGGCCAACCGCGGTCCGTCCGGCGACCTCAACCAGGCCTTCGTCGATGCGATCCTCGCGGCCACCGACGTCTCGCCCAACGCGTCCGATCCGCTGCTCAACTTCCAGGTCGCGCAGCCGATCAACAACAAGACGGGCAAGATCCACGGCTTCGAAATCGCCGCCCAGCACTTCTTCGGCGACACCGGCTTCGGCGTCTCCGGGGCCTACACCCTGGTGCGCGGCGACGTCGGCTTCGACATCGGTTCCGACCCGGGCCAGGACCAGTTCGCCCTGCTGGGTCTGAGCGACACGGCCAACGCCACCCTGATCTACGAAAAGAACGGGATCTCGGCGCGTCTGGCCTACAACTGGCGCGACAAGTTCCTGCAGGCCACCAACCGCGGCGGCTCGCGCAACCCGGTGTTCGTCGCGCCGTTCGGCGAGCTGGACTTCAACATCAGCTACGACGTGACGTCCAAGCTGGCGATCTCGCTGGAAGGCATCAACCTGACCAACGAGAGCCTGCGCACCTACGCTCGCGACGAACACGAGCTGTGGTACGCGCAAGAACTGGACCGCCGCTTCCTGCTCGGAGCGCGCTACAAGTTCTAAGGAACGTAGCCATGGTCGGGTCGCGGGACTCTTGTCTTGGGGCCCCGACCTAGGTCGGGGGGAAGGGCCGCTGTTCGCAGCGGCCCTTTCTTCTCTACAGTGGCCGGACACCGAACCCGCGCCGCGGGTCCGGGACCGGAAGTTGGGGCGGACATGACGAACCGAGTGCTGCTTAACAACGTCGACCACGGCGACCTGCGGGTCGCCACGGGGCACGGTCCCGCCTTTGGCGACGACATCAACCAGGTGCTGATCTTCCCCACCGAGTTCGAGGCGGTTCAGCGCGAGTATCCGATCTTCTTCCGCAAGGACGCCGAGGGCGCCTTCCAGTCGGTGGCCCTGCTGGGCCTGGACCGGGACGAGAACCTGTTCCTCGAGCCAGGCGGCTGGAACGCCCGCTACGTGCCGGCCATCCAGCAGCGCGGTCCGTTCTCGATCGCCCTGCGCGACCGGGGCGCCGAGCCGATGATCCATGTCGACCTCGACCACCCCCGCGTCGGCGCCGCCGACGGCGAGCCGGTGTTCCTGCCGGCCGGGGGAAATTCGCCCTATCTGCAGCACGTCGCGCGCCTGCTGGGCGTGATCTACGACGGCCTGGAGTTCAGCAAGGCGATGTTCGCGGCCTTCGAGGCCCACGGCCTGGTCGAGCCGGTCGACGTCGAGATCAAGCTGGACGACTACACCCAGTACGACCTGCCCGAGCTCTACACGATCTCCCAGGACCGGTTCGCGGCCCTGGACGCCGCCGGGCTGGAGGCGCTGCATCGCAGCGGGTTCCTGGCCGCCGCCCAATGGGTCCTGTCGTCCCTGGGCAATGTCGGGTTCCTGGTCGAGCTGAAGAACCGCAAGCGGGCCGGGGCCTGAGCGGAGGGATCCGATGACCGACATCGCTCGCAGGACGCCGGTGGTCGAGGGGCTGACGCCCGAGCAGATCCCGTTCGACGAGATCCTGACCCTCCAGCGGCCGACGATCTTCCGCGGCATGGCCCGCGACTGGCCGCTGGTGCGGGCGGGCCTGCGGTCGCCCCGCGCGGCCATGGACTACCTCCTGTCGCACGATCGCGGCGAGCGCTTCGTCGGCTATACCGGCGCGCCTGAGATCAAGGGGCGGTTCGGCTATGACGAGGCCGTCGCCCGCCTGAACTTCCAGACCGAGCGCACGCCGCTGCCGGCCTTCCTGAAGCGGATCGAGCAGACCTTGGACGAACCTGGGGACGAACCCGGCGCGCCGTCGCTCTACATCGGCTCCAGCGACATCGACGCCTATCTGCCGGGCCTGCGGGCCGAGAATGACCTGGGCCTGGACCTGACCGCCCTGGGCGACGCCACGCCCCTGGCCAGCATCTGGATCGGCAACCGCACGGTCGCCGCCGCCCACTACGACATGTCCAACAACATCGCCGTCTGCGCGGTGGGCCGGCGTCGCTTCACCCTGTTCCCGCCCGAGCAGGTGGAGAACCTCTATCCCGGCCCGCTGGACATGACGCCGGGCGGCCAGGCGGTCAGCATGGTCGACTTCGACGCCCCGGACTTCGAGCGGTTCCCGCGCTTCCGCGACGCCCTGGCCGCCGCCCAGGTGGCCGAGCTGGAGCCCGGCGACGTGCTGGTCTATCCGGCCCTGTGGTGGCACCAGGTCGAGGCGCTGGCTCCGTTCAACGTGCTGGTGAACTACTGGTGGAACGCCGCGCCGGCCTTCATGGACACCCCCATGAACACCCTGCTGCACGGCCTGCTCAGCCTGCGCGACCGGCCCGATTTCGAGAAGCAGGCCTGGAAGAAACTGTTCGACTACTACGTCTTCGGTCCCGCCGACCGGGCCGGCGCGCACCTGCCCGAGGGCGCGCGCGGCGACCTCGGACCGATGGACGACCGCAAGGCCCGCCGGCTGCGGGCCTATCTGCTCAACCGCCTCAACCGCTGACGACCAGGAGAACGCCATGCAGGATCAGGTCGTGAAGAGGGTCGTCGTCGCCGGGGGCGGCACGGCCGGCTGGATGGCCGCCGCGGCCCTGGCCAAGCAGCTGGGCCCGCTGCTGGACATCACCCTGGTGGAGTCCGACGAGATCGGCACGGTCGGGGTCGGCGAGTCCACCATCCCCACGGCCCGCACCTTCAACGCCCTGCTGGGCATCGACGAGCCGGCGTTCATGCGCGCCACCCAGGCGACGTTCAAGCTGGGCATCTCGTTCGAGAACTGGGGCCAGATCGGCGACCGCTACATCCACTCGTTCGGCCAGGTGGGGAAGTCGAACTGGATGGGAAGCTTCCATCACTTCTGGCTGCAGGCGAAGGCGGCCGGCTTCGGCGGCGAGCTGGGCGACTACTGCTTCGAGCTGAAGGCCGCCGAGGCCGACAAGTTCTCGGTGGGCGAGGGGCCGGAGCTGAACTACGCCTACCACCTGGACGCCACGCTCTATGGCGGCTTCCTGCGCAAGATGAGCGAGGCCCTGGGCGTCAAGCGGGTCGAGGGCAAGATCGGCCAGGTCCAGCAGAACGCCGAGACCGGCTTCATCGAGGCCCTGGTCCTGGAGAACGGCGACCGGGTCGAGGGCGACCTGTTCGTCGACTGCACGGGCTTCCGCGGCCTGCTGATCGAACAGACCCTGAAGGCCGGCTACGAGGACTGGGGGCACTGGCTGCCGACCAACAGCGCCCTGGCGGTCCAGACCAAGTCGACGGGCCCCGCCGTGCCCTACACCCGCGCCATCGCCCACACGGCCGGCTGGCGCTGGAAGATCCCGCTGCAGCACCGGGTGGGCAACGGCCTGGTCTACAGCAACGAGTACATGTCGGACGACGAGGCTCGCGCCACCCTGCTGGAGGCGCTGGACGGCGAGCGGCTGATCGAGCCGCGCGTCATCCGCTACCGCACCGGCCGGCGGCTGAAGACCTGGTCCAAGAACTGCGTCGCCCTGGGCCTGGCCAGCGGTTTCGTCGAGCCGCTGGAATCGACCTCGATCCACCTGATCATGATCGGGGTGACGCGGCTGATGCAGCTGTTCCCGTTCACCGGATTCAGCGAGGCGGTGATCGCCCGCTACAACCAGCAGGCCGTCGACGAGCTGGAGAAGATCCGCGACTTCATCATCCTGCACTACAAGCTGACCGAGCGGACCGACAGCCCGTTCTGGGACCGCTGCCGAACCATGGACGTGCCCGACAGCCTGGCCCACCGCATCGAGCTCTTCCGCGAAAGCGCCCAGGCCTTCCAGGCGCCGGGCGAGCTGTTCCAGGTCGACTCGTGGCTGCAGGTGATGCTGGGTCAGCGGCTGCAGCCGACCGGCTATCACCAGATGGGCCGGCTGATGCCGCCCGAGGAGCTTCGCGGAGCGCTGTCGGGCCTGAGCGCCAACATCGCCCGCGCCGTCGGCGGGCTGCCCGGGCACCAGGCCTTCCTGGAGCGGTACTGCGGAATCTCGGCGGCCTGATCCAACCCAAAGCTGCGCCTTTCCAATCGGCCCTCCTTGAGCGATAGTTCGCGCATGGGTAGTCATTCGGCGCGCCGCAATCCCTGGTCAATCTCCGTGGCCGAGGCGGCGCCGTTGGGAGGGGCAGTCATGGAATCTCACGCTCGCACGCGGTGCGTCGCCCTGGCCGGCGTCTCGGCCGTCGCCCTGGCCCTGGCGGCCGCGCCGTCGCACGGGCTGGCCCAGGACAAGGCCGCCAAGCCGGCCGCCCAGGCGCTGAAGGCGGCCCCGCCGAACGTCTTCGCCAACCCGCCGGCCGCCATCCCGGAGGAAGAGCCCGCGCCGCCCAGGCTGACCGCGCCCCTGGGCGTGATCAAGCCGCCGGAGCCCATCCCCGGCGCCGACAGCTACGTCGATCCGCGCAAGAACATCCTCTACAAATTCTCGATCGAGTTCACCGAGGGCACGGTCCGCAACCCGTGGACGCTCAGCGACGACAAGGTGCTGCTGCGCTCGTACCACAGCTCGGCGGTCGACCCGGACACGCCCTTCCTGGCCCCGACCATCACCATGCGCCCCGGCCAGACGGTGCGGATCAGCCTGAACAACGACCTGTTCGAAACCAAGGATGGCAAGCGCCTGCCGGTCGAGAAGTGCAAGATGCCGGACGGGGGCGTGAACGTGCCCCACTGCTTCAACGAGACCAACCTGCACGCCCACGGCCTGTGGGTCTCGCCGTCGGGCAACAGCGACAACGTGCTGATCTCGATCAATCCGGGCGTGACCTTCGACTACGAGTACAACGTCCCGTCCGACCACGCGGCCGGCACCTTCTGGTACCACCCGCACAAGCACGGCTCGACCGCCCTGCAGGTGTCCAGCGGCATGACCGGGGCGTTGATCATCAAGGACGACCGCGTGCCGACGGCGACCACGCCGGGCGACATCGACGTCCTGCTGCAGGACGAGAAGGGCCAGGCTTTCCCCGACAAGGTGCTGATGTTCCAGCAGGTGCAGTACGCCTGCTTCGACAAGGACGGGAAGATCCAGCAGTCGAACACGCCCAAGGGCCAGCCGTGGCTCTGCAACGCGGGCCAGGTCGGCGAGATCCGCGACTACGATCAGCAGCTGAGCAACAGCACCAGCTGGCAGTATTCCGGCCGCTTCACCTCGATCAACGGCAAGGTCCAGCCCGGCGTCACGGGGCTCCAGGCCGGCCGGTTCGAGCGCTGGCGGCTGATCCACGGCGGGGTGCGCGAGGCCGTGAACTTTCGGCTGTTCCCGATGAAGGCCGGAGCGCCCGACTGGAACACCGTGTCCGCCGATCGGCAGGACAAGTTCATGCGCGAGTTCTGCGGCGGAAGCGCCCTGCCGATGTGGGAGGTGGCGGTCGACGGCCTGACCCGGTCCCAGGTGTTCCGCACCAGCGAGGCGCGCCTGCAGCCCGGCTACCGGGCCGACCTGCTGGTCTATTTCCCGACCGCCGGGAACTACTGCATCATCGACGGGGCCAGCGACGCCCTGGGCAGCCCCAGCCAGGCGGCCGAGCCGATCAAGCTGCTGGGCGTGGCGGTGGTGGCCGCGGGCAGGGCGCCCGCCGATCCCGACAAGGCGCTGCGCGACCAGATGAAGGCCGCCGCCGACCGCAACATCACCGACGGCAAGATCAAGGCCGAGGTGGTCGCCGACATCGACGCCAATCTGAAGCTGTCGAAGTTCGTCTGGCACAAGCCGATCGCCGAGGCGGAGCTGAACGCGCCGCCGCAGGACCTGCGGTTCGCCATCGTCGCGGACCCGAAGCGGCCGGGGAAGTCCCTGTTCCAGGTCAATAACCCAAGCTGCCGCCGGACGAGAGCGGGGTCTATGTGCCGTCGCGGATCGACCGCACGGCCAAGATCGGCGACGTCCAGGAGTGGCGGCTGACCTCGGACGTCGGGTCCCACCCGTTCCACATCCACGTCAATCCGTTCCAGGTGATCAGCGTGCTGAACCCGGCGGGCCAACCAGTCACCGACCCGGGCACGCCGGCCTACGACCCCGACTACGCCGGGGTGCTGGACCAGTGGAAGGACACCCTGTTCGTCAAGCGGGGCTACAAGATCGCCGTGCGCACCCGCTACGAGCGCTACATCGGCGAGTACGTCCTGCACTGCCACATCCTCGACCACGAGGACCAGGGCATGATGGCCAACGTCAAGATCGGCATCCCCGACGGCCAGGGCGGCATGGCCGAGGCGCATGGGGGGCACGAGGGGCACTGATCGGGACGATTTGGGGGACACACACTCACCCTGCGGCCCCGCCAAGCTGGCCGCCCCTTTGAGTGAGTGTGTGTCCCCAACTTCGAGCTGGAAGACGCCCTCTACTCCGCCGCCTGCAGCCGCACGGGCGTCGCCGGCGCGGCCGCGGCCACCAGCGGCAGGCGGACCTGCACCAGCAGCCCCTCGCCCGGCAGGCTCAGCCGGATGTCGCCGCCGTGGGCGCGGACCACCGAGCGGGCGGAGCTGAGCCCCAGGCCCACGCCCTGCTTGCTGGACGTGCGGGCCTCGACGCCGCGGTAGAACGGGGTGAACACCCGCTCCAGCTCGCCGGGCTCCAGGCCCGGGCCCCGGTCGCGGATCTCGACCACCGTCTCGTCGCCCTCGACGTGCAGGGCGACGCGGGCGCTGTCGCCGTACTTGACCGCGTTGTCGACCAGGTTGGCGAACACCCGCTGCAGGCCCAGCACCGAGACCTCGACCTCGGCCGGTTCGCCCGGCTCCAGGGCGACGTCGGCGCCGGTGACCTCGGCCTCGTCGATCACGCATTCCAGCAGCGAGCGCAGGTCCACCCGCTGGCGGGCGCCGGCCTCGGCGTCCTCGCGCATGAAGGCCAGCACCGAGGTGATCATCGCCTCCATCTGGTCCAGGTCCTGGCCGATCTCGCGGCGCAGGGCGGGCGAGGCGCGCTCCAGGCGGAAGCGCAGGCGGGCCAGGGGCGTGCGCAGGTCGTGCGAAATCGCCCCGATCATCGCCGTGCGGTCGGTGATGTAGCGGCTGAGCCGGCCCTGCATGGCGTTGAAGGCCCGGGCGGCGCGGCCGATCTCGGCGGGGCCGTCGGCGACGATCACCGGCGAGGCAGGGTCGCGGCCCAGTTGCTCGGCGGCGGCGGCGAAGCCGGCCAGGGGCGCGGCCAGGCGGCGGGCGAACACCCAGCCCAGCGGCGCCACCACGGCCAGGGACAGGGCGAACCACATCAGCACCCGCCGCTGCCAGCTGTTGGGGAAGGCCTCGGGCCGGGGGCGCAGGGTCACCCACTGGTTCGGGCCCACGCGCAGGGCGGCCACGAAGTCGCCCTCGATGAACGGCGGCGGGGCCAGGCCGAACAGGCTGCGGGTCACCGGCGCGGGCAGGGGGCGGCCGACCGCGGGCTCGGGCGCGGGGGCGGGCGCGCTGGCCCGGGGCGCGGGCAGGGCGACGGTCGGGGCGGCCTGGACCGGCTCGGTGACCGGCACGGCGGGCGCCAGGGGCTGGGGCGGCGTCGGGCGGCGGATCGGCGGCGGTTCGCGCGCGGCGGCGTCGGCCACCGGGTCCAGCGGCGGGGACGACGGCGTCACCCCGCGCAGCGAGTCGGGCAGGGTCACCTGGCGAGAGCGGAACGGCGCGGCGAACAGCGGGTCGGTCGCGCGATCCGAGCGGGCGCCGGACGACTGGTAGCTGAAGGTCCGCTGGCCGCCGGAGCCGTCCTGCGCGCCGTAGCCGCCCCGGAAGACCCGCTGGCCGCCGCCGGCGGGGAAGCCCTGCGGACCGCCCGTCATGACGCCCGTCATCGCCCCTGGGCCCATGCCGCCGCGCATCCCGACTCCGCCGGGGCCGGGTCCGGCCGGCAGGGTCTGGGCCTCGGCGTAGGTGGTGAACAGCAGGGCCAGGGAGGGCGGCCGGCCGGGACGGCGGCTCTCGGCGCCGGCGAACGGCGGCGGGGCGTAGAACAGCAGGCGGACGTCCTCGCGCGGGACCTTCAGCAGGCGGGCCAGGTCGGCGCTGGCGGGTTCGGACGCCACCCAGCCGGGGCTCTGCAGGCTGGGCGGCTGGGTCTCGATCGTGCGGACCAGGGGACGGTCGCTGTCGTTGTCGGGCACGGCGCCGCGCAGGCCGGAGGCGATGTCGGCCAGGCTGTGGTGCATCGCCGGGGCCGGCGGCAGCAGCAGGGTCAGGCCCAGGGTCACGGTCTGGGCCACCATCAGGGCGGCCAGCAGCAGGGCCAGGATCTGCACGGCGATCGGCGGGCTGGGCCACCGCCTGGACAGTCCGGCCAGGAAGGAGCCCCTCGAAGCGCCCCCCCGGGCGGTCATTCGACCGTCACCCTGGCGTCCAGCATGTAGCCCATGCCGCGATAGGTGCGGATCAGCGGGGCGTCGGACTGGGCCTCGATCTTGCGGCGCAAGCGGCTGATGTGCAGGTCGACGCGGCGGCCCAGGTTCTCGACCGTCTCGCCGGCGATGATGGTCAGGAGCTCGTCGCGCGACACCACCGAGCGGGCGTGGTCGGCCAGGGTGGACAGGATCGTGAACTCGCCGGGCGTCAGCAGCAGCAGCACGCCGTTGGGCGCGGTCAGCTGGCGGGCGGCGACGTCCAGGCGGAAGCCGGCGAACAGGCGCACGTCGCTGCGCGGACCCTGGCCCCCGGCCCGGCGGCGCAGCAGGGCCTTGACCCGGGCCAGCAGCTCGCGCGGCGGGATCGGCTTGACCACGTAGTCGTCGGCGCCCAGCTCCAGGCCGACGATGCGGTCGACCGGATCGCCCAGGGCGCTGAGCAGCAGGATGGCCGGGCCGTCGGACCCCGCCACCTGGCGGCACAGCGATAGGCCGTTCTCGCCGGGCAGGTTGACGTCCAGCACCATCACGTCGACCGAGCGGGTCTCCATCACCTCGCGCGCGGCGGCGACCGTGGGGGCCTCGCGGACGGTGTAGCCCTGGGTGTCCAGATAGCCGGCCATCTCCTGGCGCAGCACGTCGTCGTCCTCGACCAGCAGGACGGTGGCGGTTTCGGCGAGTGCGCGCAAAGTCATGTGGGCCCCATACAGCCAGATTATGGCCGCGGCTGGACCTTCGCCATGAGCGCCATGGGCGGGTCGTGCGTCCCATCTCCTAGGAGGACCGCGTTTGTTTCGCGCGGATTTCGGGTCGCGCCTCGAGGGCGGGTCATTTGTATCGGTTGGTATCGAGCGTGAAAAACAACGCCTGGATTCAGCGGTTTCGGAGGCGCGGCCGAACGTCGCGGCGGCCGGCGATCACCTCCGTCGCAACGTGTTGACTCAGTCAAGATATCGGTTATTTGACTCAGTCAATATACACCGAGGAGACAGCCATGGTCCCGGAGACGGAAATCGCCGCCCTGCGCGCGTTCAACCGGCTGTACACGCGCCGGCTGGGCCTGCTGAACCCCCGGCTGGACAACAGCCCGTTCTCGCTGACCGAGGCCCGGATCCTCTATGAGCTGGCCCACCGCGACGAACCCAGCGCCGCTGAGATCACCCGGACCCTCGACCTGGACCCCGCCCAGTTGAGCCGCACCCTCAAGCGCTTCGAGACGCGGGGCCTGGTCGAGACCGCGCCCCATCCCGGCGGCGGGCGCAGTCGGTCGATCCGGTTGACGGCCGCCGGCCGCGAGGCCTTCGCGGCCCTGGAACGCAACACCCGCGGCGCGGTCGGCGAGCTGCTGGACGGCCTGCCGGCGCCCAAGCGCGAGACCCTGCTGGCGGCGACCCGTTCCATCCGCCGGGTGTTCGACGAGACGCCCGACGCCGAGGCGTCGTCCGGCGTCGTGCTGCGCGACCTGCGGCCCGGCGACCTGGGCTGGATCATCCACCGCCAGGCGGTGCTCTACGCCCAGGAGTACGACTGGAACCAGGACTACGAGGCCCTGGTCGCCCGCATCCTCGCCGACTTCGTCCAGGCGTTCGATCCGGCCCGCGAGGCCGCCTGGATCGCCGAGCTGGACGGCCGGGTGGTGGGTTCGATCTTCCTGGTGCGCGGCGAGACGGCGGACACCGGCAAGCTGCGGCTGCTCTATGTCGAGCCCGACACCCGCGGCCGGGGCGTGGGCGCGATGCTGGTCCAGGCCTGCATCGACCGCGCCCGGGCGGTCGGTTGCCGCCGCCTGGAGCTGTGGACCAACAGCGTGCTCGTCGCCGCGCGGCGGATCTACCAGCGCGCCGGCTTCGTCCTGGTCGCCGAAGCGCCGCACCAGTCGTTCGGCAAGGACCTGGTCGGCCAGACCTGGGCGCTGGACCTGGGGTAGGAGCCGCAACGCGCTTCCCGCGGGCCGCGTCGTGAGCTAGACGCGTCGGAGGGGGACGCGATGGAAGCTTCAGGGATCATCGTGGCGGGCGAAAGCGCGTCGGCCATGGCCTATATCAAGGCCCGCTGGGGCCTGTCGCCGCGCCAGGCCAAGGCCATCATCATGGTCTGCATGCTGGGCGTCGGCGTTCCCCTGTCCGTGTGGGCGTCGGGATCGTGGTTCTCGGCCTTCATGTCGGTCGAGTTCGCCATCGGCGGGCTGGTCGTGGGCGTTCTCGTGGTCCAGAGACTGTCGGGCCCGAGCCTGCGGAAAGCGCTCGGCAAGCGGGGACAGCGGGCTGACCTGGCGCTCACCTTGCGCCTGACGCCCGAGACCATCGTCTATGACCTGGCCGACCTGACGACGACCGCCCGCTGGTCGTGCGTCACCGACCTCTATCGAACCCGCAAGCACTGGGTCTTCCTGGTGCAGAGCAGCGCCATGGTCCTGCCTCGGCGCTTCTTCGCGACTCCGGAGGCCGAGCGCGACTTCATCGCCGAAGCCCTGTCGCGCATGACGGACGCGGCCCGCGCGAGAAGCCCGGATGCGGTCGGGATGGTCGACGGCTAGCTGGCTTCCCGCCCGCCCCCTACTCCTGCACCCGGTCCACCCGGGTCGCGAAGATGTAGCCGACGTGGCGCACCGTGCGGATCAGGTAGGCCCCGCCGTCGATGCGGCCCAGCTTGCTGCGCAGGCGGCTGATGGCGACGTTCACCTGCTGCGGGGCGGGGCGCGCGTGGGCGTCGGGCGGACCCTGGCGCAGCTCGTCGCGGGTCAGCACTTGGTTTGGCCGATCGACCAAAGCCCACAGCACCAGGAACTCGGCCGTCGCCAGCGGCACGGTCCCGCCGCGCGGGTCGAGCAGGGTCTGGGTGGCGACGTTCAGCCGCCAGCCGTCGAAGCTGAAGACCGGGGTGGCGTCGCGCGCCGGCTCGTCGGGGCGGCCGTCGTCGTGACGGCGCAGCACCGCCCGGACCCGGGCCAGCAGCTCGCGCGGGCGGTAGGGTTTGATCACGTAGTCGTCGGCCCCCAACTCCAGGCCCACCACCACGTCGCACTCCTCGCCCGAGTCCGAGACCACCATGATCGCGGGCGGGGAGGGCAGGGTCAGCAGGCGCGAGCAGACCGACAGGCCCGAGGCGTCGGGCAGCACCATGTCCAGCATCACCAGGTTGACCTGGGTCTCGCGGAGGATCTGCTCCATCTCGCGGGCGGTGCCGGCGCCTAGGGCCGTCAGGCCGTAGCCCGATAGGAGGCCGGTCATGTCGTGACGGGCGACGGGGTCGCCGTCGAGGATGAGGATGCGCTTTTCCACGGGCTAGAACATCGCCCTCCCTGTCAGCCGCATGGTGTATTTGGTCTGCTTCCGCGAAGCCTCGGCCCCGCCTTCGAGGGCCACGTAGGACAGGGCCGAACCGGCGCGCAGGGCGAAGCCCAGGGTCACCGCCCCGTCCCGGTCGTTGTCGGCCAGCAGGGTGAAGGGCGTGCCGCCCGTGAAGCTGGCGATGGTGTCGCCCATGGCCCCGGCCAGGGTCTTGCGATAGCCGACCCGCAGCTCGGGCCGCACCCAGACGTCCTTGCCGTACGACTTGCCCAGCACCAGGCCCACGTCGCCGCTGAGGTTGTCGGCCTCGCGCGAGGCGACGGTCAGGTCGAAGCCGGCGCCCCCGCCGTGCTCCTTGCGCTCGCCTTCCCACAGCCAGACATAGTCCAGCCGGCCCTCGGGGCGCAGGTAGACGTCGCCCAGCCGCGCCTCGTAGGCCACGCCGGCGAAGGCGTTGGCCACCATGCCGTTCCAGGCGGCGGTGTTGGTGATGCTGACGTCGGCCGTGCCATCGCCGTCGACGTCGGCGGTGACCAGGCCGCGGTCGCCGTTGAAGCGGCTGTAGCCGGCCCCGCCGCCGAGGTTGAACCGCCAGCCGCCGACCGAGCGCCGCCAGTAGAGGCCGGCCTGCAGGATCGAGGCGGTGGTCTTCTCGCCCAGCTTGGCGACCGTGTCGTGCTCCTCCAGGCTGACCGCCGCCAGGGTCACGCCCAGCGCCCCGCCGGCGTCGCCCATCGCCTCGTAGCCGGCGACCATGCCCAGGGCCTGGGTGTCCGACCCCTGGGTGTCGCCGTCCTCGCGGCGGACCAGGACGTTGATCTCCTGGAGCCAGACGCTGTCGGGCCCGTAGCGGTCGCCGGGATCGGGACGGTTGGCCGTGGCCGCCGAGATCTGCTGCTGCACGGTCTGCAGGGCCGCGAACAGGCCCTCGCCCTGGCTGGGCAGCATCTGGTCGTAGACGCTGAGGAAACCGTCGCGGGTGCTCTGGTTCAGGAAGGCAGTGGCGATGTCGTCGTCGTTGGACAGGGCCGCGAACACCGCGTCGTAGGCGGCGGTCTGGCTGCGCGACAGCGAGGCCTCGGCCGCCGTGCGCCGCCGCACGTCGATATTGACGTCGTTGCCCGAGGCGTAGCCGTTGGCGACGTACATGTAGGCCACGTGGCCCAGCAGGTCCTGGTCGATCGTCCCGGCGGTCAGGTTGTTCGCCTGGATCACGGTGTAGGTCGTCGGCGTCGTCAGCAGGCTCTTGAAGTTCAGGCCCAGCGAGGCGCCGGTCTCGACCGTGGCGGTGTCGACCACCAGCTTGGTCTGGGTCCCGGCCGCCGGGTCGACCGTGAAGACCAGCACGCTGTCGGCGCCCAGGGTCAGGCTGGTGGCCTTGATGGTCTCGGTATTGGTCAGGCCCAGCGAGCCGTTGCCCACCTTGATGTCCAGCAGGCCGTCGCTGTCGTGCAGGGCGCCGATCATGTAGCCGGTGCCGTCGATGGTCAGCTTGTCGGCGCCGTCGCCGAACCAGACGTCGCCGATCAGGCCGCCGTTCAGGATCGACAGGCTGTCGGCGCCCGAGCCCAGCACCACCCGGCCGCGGATCATCGGCTCGTCGGCGTCGTCCACGCCGTCGCCGTCCGTGTCGGTGTCGGCCACCCCGTCGTCGCCGTCGTCGCCGTCGTTGACCCCCGACTGGACGATGGTCACGCCGGTGGTGTTCTTCGACACGTCGATGGCCGTGGCCAGGCCGTGGATCACCTCGTTGCTGGCGTCGGTGTCGTCGTCGTCGGTATCGTATTCGTCGTCCGTGGCGACCACATAGGCCGCGATCGAGCCGGTGTTGGTGATGGTCTTCAGGCCGCCGGTCTCGTCGATGATGGCGTAGGACGAGCCGCCCTCGCCGCCGACGGTGGCGCTGATGACCCCGGCGTTGGTGATGCTGGTCATCACCGACCCGGCGCCGATGCTGACGGCCTTGGCGGTGACGGCGGTGTCGCCGGTGACCGAGGCGGCGATCGAGCCGGTGTTCCAAAGGGTGTCGGCCACGGCTCCGGCGTTCAGCTTCAGGGCGACGGCGTCGCCCTCGTAGGCGCTGGCCGCGATCGAGCCGCTGACCTTCACCCCGCCGGTGATGATCGTCGACTGGCCGGCGTCGCCGCCCAGCTGCACGCCCGTGGCGCTGATCCCGTCGTGGACGCCCGCCGCCGTCACCGAGCCCCGGATGATCAGGCCGTAGGCGTCCTCGCCGGTCCCGACCGCGCCCAGGGTGACGGACCGGGTGTCAGAACCGATCAGCAGGGCCGGGGCCGAGCCGTAGGCGGTGATCGCGGCCGAGCCCTCGCTGCTGTCGGTGGTCCCGTCGCCGTCCTCGTCGTCGGAGGTGTCGTCGTTGGTGTCGGTGGGCGGGACGTCCAGCAGCACGCCGCCGGCGACATTGGCCGTGACCTTCACGCCGCCGCCGCCCTGCAGCAGGTCGTCGGCGTCCAGCAACGCCTCGTCGTCCGGATCGGTGTAGCGGCTGGTGACGCGGTAGCCGGTCGAATAGATCGTGCCCTGGATGGCGAGCACGCCGCCGACGTCGCCGTCGACCGCCAGGCCGACGTCGCCGGCGCCGGTCACGCTGATCGAGCCGGTGCTGGTCAGGTTGCCGCTGATCGTCCCCGTCGTGTGGACGCCGTAGCTGCGGTCGCCGACCACGCTGATCGTCCCGGCGTGCAGCAGCGAGCCGGTCAGGGCTGTCTCCAGGCTGATGCCCGCCGAGTCGTTGCCCTCGATGGTGATCGCGCCCGTCGAGTCGTTGGTGATCGTGCCGACGAACGGATCGGTCCCGGTCACCCGGATGCCGTAGCGGCCCGAACCCTTGGCGAACAGGCCGTCATAGTCGCCGTCGTCGTCGTCGTCGGTGTAGTCGTAGTCCTCGGTCAGGCTGATCGTGGCGCTGTTGAGCAGCGTGCCCGTATGGCCGCCCAGCACCAGCACGCCGATGGAGTCGTTGACGCCCACGCTGCTCAACGAGCCGGCGTTGGTCAGGGTGTTGTCGCTGTCCAGCGTGGCGATCGCGCCGGAGCTGGAGAGGGTGATCGCGCCGTCGCTGGTGATCTTGACGTCGTCGGCCGCCCCCGAATTGGCGGTGGAGGTGGCGATCGGCGTGGTGCGCGAACTGCTGGTGACCTGGGTTTCGGCGACCGCCTTTCCTCCGCAGATCAGCAGAGGGGCCAAGGCGGCCGTGGCGAGGAATTTGCGGGACATGGACGGCCTGTGCTGCGTGCCGTCCCTGGCTAGAGCGCCGCCGTGGCTCCTGGATGACCCCTCGGTATCGACGTCGATAAGCTGGACTGTCCGAAAGCGATGAAGTGTTTCGGAAGTGTGTCGCTGGATACCGAGCCGAGGCTGGGGACGCGCCCTTGCCGCGCGTCCCCATCGTCAAGCGCGGCGCCTGGATTTGGGGACACGCCGCAAGGGCATGTCCCCAACTCTACCCCTCGCTCGCCGGAAGGGCGTCGGCCACCAGGGCCAGGTTCATGATCGCCGCCAGGCCCCATTGCGCCGTGCCGTTGGTGGTGACCCCGGCGGCCTCGTCGATGGGGTTGAGGACGTCGGGTCCGGCGTAGTGCCTGGTGGCGGTCGACAGGTTCAGGTCTTCGACCACGCCGCGGCCGAAGAACTCCTTCCAGGCCCGCTGGGCCAGGGCCTTGTCGCCCAGGCGCGAGGCGGCGTAGGCGGTAAGGCGGGAATGCCCCTGGCGCAGGCCGTTGCCGCCCAGCGCCTGGCCGAACTGGGCCGTCTGCTCCTCGCGCGAGGCGTTGTACCAGCGGCAATAGTCCAGCCACGCCTTGTCGTAGGCGGGCTCGCGGATCAGCGACAACATCTCGACATGGATCTCGGGGGCGCCGAACGCCGCGTTCAGATGCGAGACCGCCAGCTTGTCGCCCGCCCCGGAGAACCTGCCGGTCTTGACGTCGTAGGTGGCGCTGCCGGCGAACCACTGCTTCTGCAGGGCGGCGATGGTCTTCATGCCGCCCACGATCCGGTCGCGCCAGCGCGGGTCGCCGGTGCGTTCCCACTCGGTGAACCAGGCGCCGCACAGCGAGCTCCAGTCGGTGCCGAACGAGGCGCGGACCTCGCCCTTGGGCCAGCCGTCGTCGCCCAGCTTGCGGCCGATGTCGACGCGGGTCAGCGACTCGTCGCCGTCGGTCAGGGCCCGCATCAGGTCGCCCGCCCGCTCGTCGGCGGTCAGGTAATAATAGATGCGGCGGTAGATGGCGTTGCTGACCCGGGGCTGCTTGGAGCTGTCGCCCCAGTGCTGCACGCCGTGCCGGGTGCCCAGGCCCCGGTAGGGACCCACGTGATAGACGTCGACCTCGCCGGTATGGCGGGTCATGGCCTCGGCCATGCGGAACACGTCGGCCCGGCCGCCGCGCAGGTAGCTGAGCCACAGCCACAGGTCGGTCGACAGTTCCGAATTGTCCCAGGCGAAGCCGCCGATGTCGTAGCGCCAGACGTGGCGGTCGACGTCGTAGCTGTGCATGAAGTCGCCGTAGTTCCAGAAGCCGTACCAGCGGCGCTGCTCGATCTGGCCCAGATAGTAGTTCAGCAGCTGGTCCTGGCGGTCCTCGATCCGGGCCCGGGCCGGCGTGCTGCGGTCAACCAGGCTCCAGGCGCCTAGCACCCCGGCCGCATGGAGGCGCTCGGGCGTGGTCATCAGGCGGGGCGGCTTGTCGTTCAACTGGGCCATCTTCGGGAACTGGTCGCGGGTCGGCGTGGCCTCCAGCGCCCACAGCCGCAGCTCCGAGGTGCGGGCGACGCCGGTCGGCGTGCCCCAGTTCTTTTCGTAGTCCTCGTAGGTGATGTTGAGGCCTTCGGTCTCCTGGGCGTGCGTCTCCATGCCCATGCCGTCGTGATAGAATCGGGTGTCCATCACCGGAGCGTCGGGCGACCACAGCCAGGCGGTCAGGCGGGCGGTGTCGCCGGCCGCGCCCAGGACCTCCAGGGCGGTGGGCGGGGCGCGCCAGAAGTTGCAGAGGCCGATCGCCGCGCCGCCGGCGGCGCCGCCCACATAGGCCACGCCGCTGGCCCGCTGGCCGCCGTCGGACGGGATCCAGGCGTGCCCGGGCGCGGTGCGCTTGCGGATGGTGAAGCCGTCGGCGGTGGGCTGCGACAGCAGGAAGTCGCCCCAGTCGGGGATCAGATGCAGGGACGAGCGCACCGGGGCGGCCATCTGGTCGAGGGCAGGGACCTTGCGGCCGGCGATCTGGGCCTCGCGGAACGCCTTGCCGGGATCGCGGCGCAGGCCGGTCAGCGGCTTGACCGCCTCGGCCCACAGGCCGCCGTCCTGGCCGGTGAAGCGGACGTGCCGGTCATAGGCCGCGTCGGTCATCGGCACGTCGGCGGTCACGCCCAGGCCGCAGATGAAGTCCTTGGCCGCGTCGCCGTCGAAGATGAAGGTGTGCAGCATCCGCAGGGAGTCGGCGCCGGCATAGGCGTAGAACCGCACGATGAACGGGGCCCAGGCGCGGTCACCGTTCTTGTGGCGGCCCTCGATCCGGATCACCGCCCGGACGGGACCGGACTGCTCCACGGTCACCTTGTCGAGCACGCTCTCGAAGGTCTTGCGGCCCACGGGTGACTGCTCGATCTCGGGCGCGTCCTGGGTCTGGAGGACGAGGCGGACGTTGCGCAGCACTTCGCGGCCGCCCCGGGTCGCCGAGGCGATCAGGGCCGAGCCGTCGCGCGGGAAGCGCCAGGTGGCCGGGCCGGTCGAGACCTCGACGGCGGCCGGGGTCTCGGTCACGCGGACGCCGGCTGCGGCAAGGCCGGTCTTGCCCGGCGCGATGGTCAGGCGCTGGCCCAGGTCGCCCGCTGGGACCGCGTGACCGGTCCACTTCAGCGAGCCGTCCGGCCAATAGGCCAGGGGCCAGGTCTGCAGGGCCACCTCGGCCCCGGCCGCGTCGCGGGCCAGGAACGGCTGCTTGGGCTTGAACGCGCCCTGCGGCCACGGGACGCCCCAGGTCTGGCCGGCGTTCAACCCCGGCGCCTTGTCGTCGATCCAGCGGACCTCGGTCGGCGGGAGCGGCGCGCCTTTGGCCGGGGCGGCGGCCAGGGCCTTGCCCGACAGGCTGACCAGGGCTCCGGCCAGGGCGGTTTGCACCAGCACGTCACGTCGTGTGGGGGTGTTCATGGCGCGCTTCCTCTTCGTGCGCCGTCTTCGGCGCCGACGGCCGGAAAGCGCGATCTTGCCAGCGACGCTAATTCCATATTCTGTAACGTCAATCCATTTTATGAGATATCGGGGAGAGCGCGATGCGTCGGATCGGTTCGGGTCTTCTGGTTCTGGCCCTGTGCGTGGGGACGGCCTGGCCGGCCGTCTCGGCGTCGCGCTGGATCGGCTCGTGGACGACGGCCTCCGTGCCGTCCGAGGCCGCGGCGACCCTGCCGGGATCGCCGAGCGGCGAGGTCACCCTGCGCCAGGTGGTGCGGCTGACGGCGGGCGGACCGCGCCTGCGGCTGCGGGTCTCCAACCAGTTCGGGGCGGCGCCGCTGCGGATCGACGGCGCCCACGTGGCCCTGTCGGCGGCGCCGGCCGGCTCGGCGGTCGCGGCCGGGACCGACCGGAGGGTCACCTTCGACGGCGGCCAGGCCGGCGTGACCGTGCCGCCCGGCGCGACCTGGCTGTCCGATCCGGTGGACCTGCCGACCCAGGGCCTGGCCCGCGTCGCCGTCAGCCTGCGTCTGCCCCAGCCGCCCGACCGGATCACCGCCCACCGAGCCGCCCGCACCACGGCCTATGTCGCCGCCGGCGACCAGCTGGCCGCGCCGGACCTGCGGGGCGCGGCCACGTGGCTGCAATGGGCCCAGCTGGCGGGCGTCGATGTCGAAGGGGCGGAAAAAAGCGCGGGCGCGATCGTCACCCTGGGCGACTCGATCACCGACGGCACCGGGGCGGGCGTCGACGTCTACGAGCGCTGGCCCGACGTGCTGGCCGCCCGCTTGCAGGCCGATCCGCGCACGCGGGGCGTCTCGGTGCTGAACGCCGGCATCGGCGGCAACCGCCTGCTGACCGACAACACCAGCCCCAACGCCCTCTCGCGCCTGGAGCGCGACGTGCTGGCCCAGCCGGGCGTGCGCGCGGTGATCGTGCTGATCGGCATCAACGACATCGGCGGCCTGTCGCGCGAGGGCCCGGTCACGGCCGAGAAGCGGGCGGCGGTGGTCGCGGGCTTGATCGCCGGCTACCGCCAGGTGATCGCCCGGGCGCACGAGCGCGGGATCCGCGTGGTGGGCGCCACGATCCTCCCGTGCGGCGGGACCAAGGTCTACCGCTCCGACGCGGACGCCGACGCCGACCGCCAGGCGGTCAATGCCTGGATCCGGACCTCGGGCGCCTTCGACGCGGTGATCGACTTCGACGCCGTGACCCGCGACCCGGCCCATCCCGAACGGCTGCTGCCGGCCTACGACTCCGGCGACCAGCTGCATCCGTCGGCGGCGGGCTACAAGGCGATGGGCGAGGCCGTGCCGATCGCGGCGCTGCTGGCGGCGAGGTAAGGCGCCATCGCCGAGCCGGCTATCGGGCCAGATCCCTCAGCCGGGGCTTGCCCGCCAGGGCGGCCTCCAGGTCCGGAGACGGGGGCGGGCCGTTGAACCGTGTCAGCTGGGCGCCGCCCATCGCTCCGATCACGTCCTGGCCCGCGATCGCGGCGGTCCGGTCGCGGGCCGAGCCGCGATAGAGCCGCCACAGCGCCTCGGCGGCCAGACCCTCGTCGAGGCCGGCCGCCTCCAGCCCCGCCAGGCCGTCGATCTCGGACGCCGTCGGGCCCAGGAACCGCTTCAGCGGCGTGACGTGGTCGTCGGCCAGCGGCACGTCCGCCAGGAGCGTCGCGGTCTCGGGCAGCGGGCGCGACAGCAGTTCGCCGGCGTTCACCAGCCCCGCCCCCATGCCCTTCGGCCATCCGCCGGACGGCTTGCTCGCACTGGCGGCGATCAGCCGGTTGAACATCGCCTGCACGGTCGTGCCGGCCGCGGCCGCATGGGCCTTGAGGACCGCGCGCCCGCCGTGCCGGGCGACCCAGAGCGCGGCGACGCCGGCGGTCAGCGACGTGGCCAGCGTCGTGCCTTCCGAGCGCGCGACGGCGTCGTTGGGCGAGGCCTGGTCCCGCTTGCGCGCGCCCCACACGGCCTCGCCGAAGGCGCTGACGGTGACGGAGTCGCCCTTGGACGTCCGTTCCCAGGGGGCCTTGAGGTAGTCGACGGCGGCGACGGCGGTGGACAGTCCCAGGGGCGCGAAGCGGGCCGGGAACACCACCAGGCCCACGCAGTTGCCGGCGGCGCAGACCACCACGATCCCCTGGCGCACGGCGGCCCGCAAGGCCACCTCGACGGGTTCGATCGGGAAGGGGCTGCCGAGGGCCATGACGATCACGTCGCAGTTCTGGGCGATCGCGTGCTCGATGGCGGCGGGGATGCGCGACTGGCGCAGGTCCACGACCGACCGGATGGCGCGGATGGGCAGGATCTCGGCCTCGGGCGCCGCGCCGGTGATCTCGCCGGGTCCCGTGGTGTTCCCCTCGGCGTCGATGTCGCCGCGGCTGGCGGCGACGCTGGCCACCAGGGTGCCGTGGCCGGGGTTGTTGAACGGGACATTGGTCGAGAACGGGTCGCGCGCGTTGGCGTTGTTCTCGACCAGGTTCAGCTGGGGCTTGGCGCTGATCACGCCCTGCAGCTCGACGTGATCGCTGTAGCCGGTGTCGATCGAGGCGATGGTGACGCCCGCGCCCTTGCCGTGCGCGTCCCAGGCCGCCTTGACGCCCAGGGCCCACGGCGCCCAGCCCCGGGCCTCCGGACCCATGTTGTCGCCCTTGCAGGTGAAGAAGCCCACGAGGCCCGCGGCGCCGGCCACGGTGGGATCGACCATCGCCTGGCCGATCAGGGAGTCGACCAGCACGGGGCGGCAGGACTCCAGACCCAGCTCGCTGGCCAGGGCCCGGGCGACCTCGAAGGCCAGGGTCTCGCCCCGCTGCGCGTCCAGGTCCGGGAAGGTGAGGATCCAGAAGCGGCCGCCGGTCTCCTCCGCCAGCGCGCCGAGGAAGGCGGGCGTGACCACGGGGTCGTGGCCCGGTGCGGCGGCTTCGACGAGCGCCTGAAGCGCGTCGGCCGTCGTCTCCCTCCCCGCGACGATGGAGAATTGCGCCGCGCCGTCCTCGGCGGGCGGGCCGAGCGTCGCCCAGCGGGCCAGCAGTTCGTTCAGGGTCGCCATGGGGGTTCCTCCGGTCGGAATGGGGACGGGTTCAGATCGTCAGAAGCCGCACGGCGGCCAGCTGACCGTTCACAAAGCCGTCGATCTGCAGGGTGGACCCGACGGACGCCGGCACGGTCAGCTGCGTCGAGGCGGTGGTGACGTCCTTCGACAGGTTCGGGCGCCGGTCGACGAAGATCTCCAGCCGGTCGATCCCGGTCGTGACGATGTCCAGGGTGACGGAAGCGCCGTTGCGGGTGATCGTGACCGGCAGGCTGGCGGTCGAGGTTCCGGACAGCACCAGGCACGCCCGGTCCAGCAGGTCCCTGTCGTCGTGGAGGATGTCGTCGAGGGTCGGCTGGTGGATGATGTCGGACGGCGCGCCGAGGTCCTCGATCTCGGTCCCGGCTTCGGGGCCCACGCGCAGGGTTCGACGGATCGCCACCCGCATGCCCACTCCGGCGTCCATCTGCGCCAGGGGCGTGACGACGCCCGCGGTGAGGCAATGCTGCCGCACCAGTTCGTGGTCCCAGACATTGGCGCCGCCCGCGCCCGTGGTGGCGTCCAGGCCGATGATCTGGCCGATCTCGTGGTCCAGGAAGCCGCAGGCGAACATGTCGGTGGTGCTGTAGCAACGGGCGTCGGTCAGCAGCACGGCCGGACCGAAGTAGCGCTGGCCGATGTCGTTGCAGCGCGCGAGGTCGGTGATCGGGAAGGCGGCCGAATAGATCGCGCCGGTCTCGAAGGCGCGCGCCATCGACGGCTTCCACGCCTCCAGGATCGGATCGGCGCCGCAGAGCTCCACGGCCAGCGGCGTGGCGACCAGCTGGGCCCGCGTCGGTTCGATGCGGCGGGACGTGAACAGCTGCAACAGGCGCTCGCCCGCCCAGATCAGCCCGCCGCCGTTGCCCCGCACGTCCAGGATCACGCCGGTCTTCGGGAACAGCGGGTGCTCGAGCAGGCGGATCGCCTCGACCAGGCACGCATCGTCGTCCACGTCGAAGGTCTGGATACGCAGGTAGCCGAAGGTCTGGCCGCCGTGGCTGACGGCCGCCGCGGTGAACACTTCCGGCAAGTTGGACTTCAGGCCGCTGGCGGCGCTTGCGACATCGCCGCCCGCCGCCTCCGCGACGGCGGCCCGTCGCTTCGCCGCGGCCGGGGCATAGAGCAGGGTGGTGAGACGGCGCCGGGAGTCGCCTTCCAGGTCGATGCCCATGAACTCCGCCATCGCCGGCGCGGCGGCGACGCTTTCCGGGCGGCGCGGCAGTTTCATCACATTCCACTCGACATTGACCTCCCGCGCCTGGTTGTTGGCGTCCAGGTAGCCGACGATCACCCATTCCTCGTCCGGGGGCGGCCACAGGTTCATGGCGCGCGTGGTCAGCAGGTCCACGCCCCGGGCGTGACGGGCGGCCGGATTGCTGCCCGCGTGGTAGCTGGCGGCGATCTCGACCGCGCGGTCGATCGGGATCGCGTTCCAGTGGGTGAGCTTCACACCGGGCCGGAAGTTGGGGTCCGAGACGCCGGCCACCAGGTCGGACACGACGTACCGACGATCGCCCCGGTCGTAGCAGGGTTTGACCTTGAACGGCAGGAAGGCCACCGCATCGGCGAAGTATTTCGGCAGGATGTAGTTGGTGTGCAGGTCCCGCAGCGAGGTGAAGATGGTCGTCATCTCGTGGTGGAACTGGACCTCTGACTCCACCATGTGCAGGCGGCGCTTCAGGAGCTTCAGCCGCTGGATCGGATCCACGGCGTGCATCGCGCGCTTGAGCGGCAGGTGGGCGTAGAAGCCCTCCAGCAGGCAGATGGCCTGCTCGACGATCTCGACGCGGGCGGCATGGTCCAGCTCGTCGATGGTGTTGAGGAACTGGCGCAGGCCGTGCGCGCCGACCAGGGCGCCGCGCACGCTGTCGTCGGCGCCCGCGATCAGATCGCTCAGCTGGTAGCGGCGCGTGGCCGGCGGGTCGTTCAAGGTCAGGTCCATCACGAATCCTCTCCGCGAGGTGAGCTGCGACGCCGCGTTCCGGGCGCCCGCGCCAAGGCGGAGGCAGGCCGTTCGACGTCCGCCATGGGAATGGCCAGCTCACTCTGGGAGCGTCGGCCCCAGGCGGCGGTGTCGAACGGCACAGCTCGTTGGTGAGTTTCGCCACACTTCGGCGAGAAGGCTCCGGCTGGCCTAGCCCCCGCAGCTTTCCCGCACGATCAGGTCGGTGGCCAGGCGCTCGGGCCGGTGGTCGCCGTCGGCGTCCAGCACGCGGGCCACCAGCAGTCGGCCGGCCTTGTAGGTGTCCTGCTTGATGGTGCTGAGCGCGGGGGTCGACAGGCGGCTCAGCAGCATGTCGTCGTAGCCCACCACCGAGACGTCCTCGGGCACGCGCATGCCGGCCCGGCGCAGGGCGCGGATGGCCCCCAGGGCGATCAGGTCGCTGGAGGCGAAGATGGCGTCGAAGGCGGCCTTGCGGCGGACCAGGGTGCTGACCGCGGCCTCGGCCGATTCCAGCTCGAAATCGACGGGGCAGATCAGGGCCGGGTCGGCCTCGAGCCCGCTCTCCTTGAGGGCCTCCAGATAGCCGGCCTTGCGCTGCAGGGCTTCCGGCTCGGTCTCGCCGAGGAAGACGATGCGCTTGCGGCCCAGCCGAGCCAGGTGCAGCGTCGCCCGCCGCCCGCCCAGCAGGTTGTCCGAACCGATCGAGCAGTACCTCTGGCCCGGCAGCTGGGCGCCCCAGACCGCGAAGCGGGCGTCGGCGGCCGCCAGTTCGTTGAACGCCTCGTGCAGGTTGCTCTGGCCCAGGAAGATCACACCGTTGGCGCGGCTGGTGGTGGTGACCGTCAGCAGGTCGTCGTAGCTGGCCGGGGCGGTGTGGCTGACCGTGAAGTCGCAGCCGCGGTCGCGCGCCGCCTCGCCGATGCTGGCCAGCAGCTCCAGGAAGAACGGGTGCGACAGCGGCAGCGGGCGGCCGTGGGTGCGCGGCGTGACGATGGCGATCGAGCCCTCCGACCCGATCGGCCCCGCCGGCATGTAGCGGCGGAACGGATAGTCGTGCTCCTTGGCCAGGGCCCAGATGCGCTGCTTGGTGCGGGTGCTGATGGACGGGTGGTCGTTCAGGGCGCGCGAGACGGTCGAGGCCGAGACGCCCGACAGCTTCGCCAGATCGTCCAGCGTCGTGCTGTTGTTGCTACCGCTGCCCATTGCGTCCAGATACTGTCAGGAGAACCACGTTCTGCGCCTTAATGCACATCGAAGGAAAGCCTTTGCAAGGCAGCCGCCAAGACCTCGCCCCCCAAGACTTTTTTGGGCGACGCGGGACCCGCGCCGCATGACGAAGGCGCGGCTGTCCTTTGCGCAGATCTGGAACATGTGTTGCGGTCTGTTCGGGGTGCAGATCGTCTGGGGTCTGCAGAACGTCAACACCAGCCGGATCTTCCAGACCCTTGGCGCGGACCTCAACGAGCTGGCCATCCTGTGGATCGCCGCGCCCGCCACGGGCCTGCTGGTCCAGCCGATCATCGGCCATCTGAGCGACCGCACCTGGGGTCGGCTGGGTCGGCGGCGGCCCTATCTGTTCTACGGCTCGATCCTGACGGCGGTGTCGCTGTTCCTGATGCCCAACGCGTCCAGCGTGCTGACCGCCAGCCTGATGCTGTGGGTGCTGTCCGCCTCGATCAACGTGGCCATGGAGCCGTTCCGCGCCTTCGTCGCCGACACCCTGCCGGAGGAGCAGCGCACCACCGGCTTCGCCATGCAGGTGTTCTTCATCGGCGCGGGGGCGGTGTTCGCCTCGGCCCTGCCGTGGGTCCTGACCCACTGGTTCGGCGTGTCGGGCCAGGCCGTCGCCGGCCAATTGCCGCCGTCGGTCCACACCGCCTTCTACGTGGGCGGCGTCACCCTGCTGGTCGCGGTGATGTGGACGGTCTTCACCACGCACGAGCATCCGCCCGAGACCCTGGCCGACGGCGCGCGGGTCCAGCCCGAGCACCGCACGCCCAGCGCCGAGGGCGCGGCCCTGATGCTGAAGAGCGGGGCGCTGTGGACCATCGCCGGGCTGGTGGCCTGCGCCCTGGCCTTCGCCAGCGGCTGGGCGCGCGAGATCTACGTGCTGGCCGGCTCGGCCACCGCCTTCGGCGCCGCCCAGCTGGCCGCCACCTGGCTGCGCCGCCAGGGCAAGGCGTCGCTGGGCGTGCTGGAGGTGGTCGAGGACATGCTGCACATGCCCCAGGTGCTGATCCGCCTGGCGGTGGTGCAGTTCTTCACCTGGTTCGGCCTGTTCGCCATGTGGATCTACACGACCCCGGCCGTGACGGCCCGGCACTACGGCGCGACCGATCCGGCCTCGGCCGCCTACAACCAGGGCGCCGACTGGGTGGGGGTGCTGTTCGCCGGCTACAACGGCGTGGCCGCCCTGGTCGCCCTGCTGCTGCCGGCCCTGGTGGCGAGGATCGGGCTGCGGGTCAGCCACGCTCTCTGCCTGGCCATGGGCGCCCTGGGCTTCGTGGGCTTCGTGGTGATCGACGACCCGGCCCTGCTGTGGATCCCGATCGTGGGGATCGGCGTGGCCTGGGCCTCGATCCTGTCGGCGCCCTACGCCATGCTGTCCAGCGCCGTGCCGCCCCACAAGATGGGCGTCTACATGGGCATCCATAACCTGTTCCTGGTCCTGCCCCAGCTGATCGCCGCCGTGGTGCTGGGTCCGGTGGTCGGACGTCTGTTCAAGGGCGAGGCGATCCAGGCCCTGGGCCTGGCGGCGGGCGCCTTCGCCCTGGCCGCGATCAGCGCCCTGGCCGTCCGCGATCCCGCCCGAGATCCGATTCGATAGCCGGACGCCCCGTCCGGCGGGGCGGGGCAAAGCTTGCACGCGCGTCGTGGGGATTGCGCTCATCCCTTCGCCTTTCGAATTCACGCAAGAATTGCGTGGAATGAGCCGCTCCGCAAGGCCTCTCGAGAAAATCCATCGTTCCAAAAATGCCACAACTGGCGATTCTGCGGGAAAGTTAGCGCTAACGGCGCGAAATTTCGCAAAACAACGCTCTTGCGTTTGACGCAAAAGAACGCAAGATTGCGCAAGTCGAACGGTTGGGCGGCGCGCGGAGGCTTATCCGCATCGCTTTCCGGCCGCTCGGCGCCGCAAATCTTGCGAGAGTCGGCCCCGAGGGGCCGGCGCTGGCGGCGGACCGGACAACGGCGAACGCCGTGACGAAGAGGAGGGGAGGAGGGGGATGACGGGGCCGAGCGCCCCGCGAGCGATCCCGGTCGGGGAGACCGGACGCTCATCGCGTCGAACGCGCCGCGCGGCGCCGACGCCTTTCAACGGAAATCACCGGTTCGACGCGTCCCCGCGGGGCGCGGACGGACCGAGGGTGCAGGGGTCTCCGCAACGCTCCGGGAGGGACGGCGCGGCTTCATCAAAAAAAACCCGCGCGACCAAGGCGCGGGCAGAAAATTAGGGAGAACGGGATGAGCAAGTTCAATGTCCGCCGCAAGGCGCTTCTGCGCGGCGGGGTGTCGCTGGCGGCGATCGCGGCCCTGGGCGTCCTGGGGGGCGTCATGGGCGCGGCCGCGCCGGCCTTCGCGCAGGACAAGTCCGCCAACGACGCCGCCACGGTCGACGAGGTCGTGGTCGTGGGCGTGCGCAAGTCGCTCGAGACCTCGCAGCAGATCAAGAAGAACGCCGACACCGTCGTCGACTCCATCACCGCCACCGACATCGGCGCCTTCCCCGACAAGTCGGTCGCCGAGGCGCTGCAGCGCGTGCCGGGCATCACGGTGTCCCGCCTGCAGTCCAGCGACGACAGCTCGCACTTCTCGGCCGAGCCGGCCGGGGTGCTGATCCGCGGCCTGACCCAGGTGCGCACCGAGTTCAACGGCCGCGACAGCTTCTCGGCCGACGCCGCCCGCGGCCTGAACTTCAACGACATCTCGCCGGAACTGATGGCCGGCGTCGACAGCTACAAGAACCAGACGGCCGAGATGATCGAAGGCGGCATCGCCGGCACGGTCAACCTGCGCACCCGCCTGCCGTTCGACGCCAAGGATCAGGTGATCTCGCTGTCGGGCAAGGCCAACTACGGCGACCGCTCCGACAAGGTCACCTACGAATATTCGGGCATCGTCAGCAAGAACTGGGACACCGACTTCGGGCGCATCGGCGTAATGGCCGACTACGCCTATTCCCACGTGCTGACCCAGACCGAAGGCGTGGTGATGCAGCGCATCGGCACCTTCTGCTCGGCCGGCATGAACGACTCCAGCGGCAAGGCGATCGTCAACGCCGACGGCTCGATCCCCTGTACGGCCAACCCCTACGGCGGCACGGGCTGGGTCTACATGCCCGACCAGGTCAACTACTCGCAGGTCGAGTATGACCGCGTCCGCAAGGGCACGGCCCTGGCCGTCCAGTACGAGAACAACGACGGCACCGTCCGCTTCAAGGCCCAGTACAACAATTCCAAGTACAAGAACGCCTGGCTGGAACGCAGCACCAACGTCGTGCTGTTCGGCCTGTGGGCCGCGTCGGCCTATTCGCCGCAGACCTCGGCCGTCATCGCGCCCGCCCAGGGTTCGCCGGCCTTCACCTTCGGCCCGAACGGCATGCTGACCTCGGGCATCCTGACCCAGCCGACCGGCGACTGGGGCACCAGCACCCAGGACAACATCAACCGCGGCTCGGCGGTCCCCGGCCTGCCCTTCGTCAACTACTGCGGCGCCGGCTCGGCCTGCGCCACCCAGCGCGAAGGCCTCTACATCGAGAACCAGGCGCGCAACTTCGACCACTCCGAAGGCACCAGCGACTTCTCGGCGAACCTGCAGTGGGACGTCAACGACCGGCTGCACACCAGCTTCGACGTCCAGTACATCGACGCCAACACCAACAACTACGACATCCTGGTCGCCAACCGCACGATGGCGGACGCCCAGTACAAGGTGAACGACAAGGGCACGCCGCAGATCACCCTGCAGCCGGGTTCGAACGTCAACTACGCCCCGGGCTTCCTGTCGAACCCGCACAACTACTGGATTCCGTTCATCCAGGACCACTACGAGGACAACGACGCCCACGAACTGGCCCTGCGCGCCGACGGCGAGTACGAGTTCAACGAGGGCGGCTGGCTGAACTCGCTGAAGGTCGGGGTGCGCTACGCCGACCGCAAGCAGAAGGTCCGCTACTCGACCTACAACTGGTCGCCGGTGGCCGCGCCGTGGAACTGCAACGGCCCGGGCTTCAACGTCGACAACACCACGCCCCAGCCCTATCCGGCCGCCTGCGGCCACGCCGGGAACTTCCAGGGTTACGGCGCCGGCATCTGGAGCGTCGCCGGCCTGGGCGACTTCTATGACGGCAAGGTGTTCCCCAACAACGACCTGGTGTTCCTCAGCAAGGGCACGCTGGCCGACCACGACGGGCTGATCAAGGCGCTGAGCGGCGCGACCACCAACTCGCCGATGGCCTGGACCCCGCTGTGCCAGCGCGCCAACAACACCGAGGGCTGCTTCATCGATCCGGAAATGGTCGATGTCGAGGAAGAGACCATGGCCGCCTACGGCATGTTGCGCTTCGGCGGCGACGACATGACGATCTTCAACGGCATCACTGTCCAGGGCAATGTCGGCCTGCGCTTCGTCCAGACCAAGACCACCAGCTCGGGCGGCGTCGCGTTCCCGACCAGCACCTGGTACACCTCGGCCGCCACCACGCCGTGCAACGCGCCGCTGGGTCCCAACTCGGTCACCAACATCTCGTGCTGGCTGACGCCCGACCTGCTGAACTTCAGCAACGGCGGCGGCGCGGACAACGACTTCAGCGGCAAGCACGACAACTGGCTGCCCAGCCTGAACGTCCGCTTCGGCCTCAGCGACAAAAGCTTCGTGCGCTTCGCCGCCTCGCGGGCCATGTCGCGGCCTGACTTCGGCCTGCTGCGCAACTTCGTCGGCATCCAGGTGCCGTCGACCGACACCTCGCCGAACTCGCAGTACGTGATCTGGAACGACCCGAACGCCCCGCACGTGGCGTCCAACGTCAAGGGCTTCAACTTCCAGTTCAACGCCGACTCCGGCTTCGGCGCGCTGAAGCCGATCACCGCCGACCAGTTCGACCTGGCCTTCGAGCACTACTTCACCGAAAGCAGCTCGTTCACCTTCGATGTCTTCTACAAGAAGCTGAACGGCAGCATCGCCTACGGCGAGTTCCTGCGCTCGTTCACCAACAACGGCTCGACCCAGAACGTGCTGGTCCGCGGCCCGCGCAACGGCAACGGCGGCGGCGAACTGACCGGCTTCGAAGTGGCCTACCAGACCTTCTTCGACTTCCTGCCCAGCCCGTGGGACGGCCTCGGCATCCAGGCCAACTACACCCACACCAAGCAGGAAGACATCCATAACTCCAACCTGGCCACCCAGCCCGGCTACGCGGCCGGCGGCACCGTCGCCTTCGGCGGCGGCCTGCAGGTCAACGGCGCGGTCATGGACAGCCACCGCCTGGCCGGCATCTCGGACGACGCCTACAACATCGTGGGCCTGTACGAGAAAGGCCCGATCGCCATGCGCCTGGCCTACAGCTGGCGCTCGGCGTTCCTGACCAACAACCTCGACTGCTGCATCGGCCTGCCGATGTACCAGAAGGGCGCGGGGTTCCTGGACGGCTCGATCCGCTACCAGGTCAGCGACAACATCGAAGTGTCGCTGGACGGCTCCAACCTCCTCGACACCACCACGGTCTTCCAGCAGCAGGTCTTCGGCGACTCGGCCCTGACCCCCGGCGCCAAGCCGGTGAAGATCGACTCGTCGTGGATCCGGAACGACCGCCGCATCCAACTGGGCATCCGCTTCAAGTACTAATCCCCCGATCGGGCCACGCCGTCGCGGATCCTCCGCGGCGGCGTCGGTTCCGGCGTAGACGGGAGGCCAGGACCAATGCACACGGACAAGGGCGCGACCCTGAAGGTCGTGATCGTCGGGGGCGGCACGGCCGGCTGGATGTGTGCGGCCGGCCTGGCGCGGCTGCTGGATCCCAAGGCCTACGACCTGACCCTGATCGAGTCCGACGAGATCGGCACGGTGGGGGTCGGCGAAGCCACCCTGCCGCACATCAAGACCTACAACGACATGCTGGGGATCGACGAGGCGCAGTTCCTGCGCGAGACCCAGGGCTCCATCAAGCTGGGCATCGAGTTCCGCGACTGGAACCGTCCCGGCGACCGCTACATTCATCCGTTCGGCACGTTCGGCGAGCCGTGGAACGGGGTGGACTTCCAGCATCACTGGGTGCGGGCCAGGAACGCCGGGCGCGAGGTCGCGCCGCTGCAGGCCTATTCCTACGCCGTGGCCGCGTGCCGGGCGAACGCCTTCGAGTTTCCCAACCAGGACGACAAGTCGATCCGCTCGACCTACGCCTACGCCTACCATTTCGACGCCAGCCTCTATGCGGGCTTCCTGCGCCGCTGGGCGACCGCGCGGGGCGTGACGCGTATCGAGGGCCTGGTTTCCGACATCGCCCGCGACACGGCCGGCGGCCAGGTGCGCAGCCTGACCCTGAAGTCGGGCGCCGTGATCCCGGGCGACCTCTTCATCGACTGCACCGGCTTCCGCTCGCTGCTGCTGGCCGGCCAGATGGACGTGGCCTGGCAGGACTGGGGCCATTGGCTGCCCTGCGACCGCGCCCTGGCCGTGCCCTGCGCCACGGGCGGCGACGGCCTGACGCCCTATACCCGCGCCAGCGCCGACCTGGGCGGCTGGCGCTGGCGCATTCCGCTGCAGCACCGCACCGGCAACGGCTACGTGTTCTCCAGCGCCTTCCTGGGCGAAGACCAGGCGCGCGAGACCCTGCTGGCCAAGCTGGACGGCCCGGCGCTGGACGAGCCGCGCCTGCTGCGCTTCAAGGCCGGCCGCCGCGTGCGGGGCTGGAGCGGTAACGTCGTGGCCATGGGCCTGTCCAGCGGCTTCCTGGAACCCCTGGAGTCGACCAGCATCTTCCTGATCCAGGCGGCCGTGATCGACCTGGTCAACCTGATGCCGACCCCGGGCGAGGGCGACCGCATGGACCCGCGGCTGGTCGCCGAGTTCAACCGCCTGTTCGAGATCCAGTACGACCGGGTCCGCGACTTCCTGATCCTGCACTACCGCGCCAACAGCCGGTTAGGCGAACCGCTGTGGGACCATGTGCGGACCATGCCGATCCCCGACAGCCTGGCGGCCAAGCTTCTGTTATTTGAGCGCCGCGCGGCCCTGCCCAACTACCAGTACGGCCTGTTCTCGCGCGACAGCTGGCTGTCGGTGCTGGAGGGGCAGGGGCTGGTTCCGCGCGCGTATGACCGCCTGGCCGAGAGCCTGACGCTGGACGACCTGGAGGCCCGCCTGGCCGACCTGAAGGCGCGGATCGACGGCAATGTCGCGACCATGACCAACCACGCCGACTTCCTGGCCCGCTACGCGCCCGGGGACCTGGGCGGACCGGTCCAGGCCGTGCGGGCGGTGTCGTGATGAGCGCGCCCGTCAGCATCGTCGTGGTGGGGCGCGATGCGGCCCTGTGGCTGTCGGCCTGCGTGCTGCGCGCGGCCCTGCGGCCGGCCGGGGTCGGCGTCACGGCGGTGGAGCTGCCGACCCGCCTGACGCCCGCCGACGTCCACGCCAGCCTGCCGCCGCTGGAGGCCCTGCACGGGATGTTGGGCCTGGACGAGGCGGACGTGCTGCGCGCCACGCGCGGCGCCTTCTCGCTGGGCCAGAACTTCGCCGACGTCTCGGGCGCGACCCCGGCCTTCTTCCACGCCCACGGCGCCTATGGCGCGCCGATCGACAACCGCGACTTCTTCCCGTTCTGGCTGAAGGCCCGGGGCCTGGGGCTGAACGTGGCGCTGGACGACTTCTCGCTGACCGCCGCCGCCGCCCGCCAGGGCCGGGTGCTGCTGCCCGACGAGGAGACCGAGGTCTTCGGCCGCACCGATTACGGCTACCACCTGCCGGCCCTGGCCTACGCCGCGGCGCTGAAGGGCCTCGCCAAGCGGCTGGGCGTCGAGCTGCACCAGGCCCTGTCCGTCGCGCCGACCCTCGACGCCGACGGCGAGATCGCCGCCCTGGACCTGGGCGAGGGCCGCAGCGTGCGGGGCGACCTGTTCGTCGACGCCACGGGCGGCGAGGCCTTGCTGATGACCGCCCTGGGCGTGGCGCGCGACAGCGGGCGCGGCCATTTCCCGGCCGACCGGGTGCTGCGCGCCCAGGGGCCGCGCTTCGCTTCGCTGCCGCCCTACGCCGACATCCGCGCCTGGGCGCGCGGCTGGGTGGGGCTGCACCCCAGTCAGGCGGCGACCCATGTGGTCCAGGCCTATGCAGGCGATCTGTGCACGGACGACCAGGCCCTCGAGATGGCCGGCCGCATCTCGGGCCTGGCCCTGGCCGACGCCGTGGTCTCGGTCAGCGATCCGGGCCGTCGCGTCCAGGCCTGGAGCCGCAACTGCGTGGCGGTGGGCGAGGCGGCCTGCGCCTTCGATCCGGTGCACGGCGTCGACCTGCAGGCCGTGCAACTGGGGCTGGTGCACCTGCTGCCGCTGTTCCCGGTGGCCGCCGACTTCGACGCCGAGCGGGCGACGTACAACGCCACGATGCGCGAGGTCTACGAGCGCCTGCGCGACTTCCAGTCGGCCCACTACGTCGCCAACCGCTACGCGAAGGCGCCGTTCTGGGAGCGGGCGCGGGCGGCGGGCGTCTCGGAGGTCCTGGCCCACAAGATCGCCACCTTCCAGGCGCGGGGCGACATCCCGCCCTCGGAACACGAGACCTTCGTCGCCGACAGCTGGCGGGCCCTGCTGACCGGTCACGGCGTGACGCCCGAGGCCCACGCGCCGATGATCGACCGCACCTCGCCCGAGGTCGTGAAGGGCGAGTTCCGGCGCATCCTGGCCTTCATCAAGGGCCAGGTGCTGAAGCAGCCGACCCACGACCTCTATCTGGAAAGCTTCTGCTGATGGACGGCGGCGGCATGATCCAGCCTTGCGACATCGACGCCCTGCCGCGCGTGGCGACGGCCGCCTGCGCCTCGCCGGCGGACTTCGACGCGATCGTCCGCGCCGAGCGGCCGGTGGTGATCAAGGGGCTGCTGGAGGCCTGGCCCGCCCTGGCCGCTGGGCGCCAGGGACCCGCCGCCCTGAACGCCTACCTCAAGGCCATGGACGCCGGCGCCCCGGCCCCGGTCATGGAGGCCCCCGCCGCCACCGGCGGCCGCTTCGGCTACGGCGCCGACCTGCGCGAGTTCGCCTTCTCCAAGCGCCAGGCCGGGATCGGCGAGACCCTGGACCGCATCGAACGCCTGCTGGGCGAGCCGGACGCCCCGTTCGTGGCCATCCAGATGCTGCCCCTGGCCAGCCACATGCCGGAATTCGTGCGCCGGAACCCCAGCCCCCTGCTGCCGCCGCAGGTCATGCCGCGCCTGTGGGTGGGCGGGGCCGTCCGCACCCAGACCCACAACGACCGCGACCACAACCTGGCCGGCGTGATCGCCGGCCGCCGCCGCTTCGTGCTGTTCCCGCCGACCCAGGTCGCCAACCTCTATGTCGGCCCGCTGGACAATCCGCCGCCGCTGTCGCTGGTCGATCCCGAGGCCCCGGACCTGGCCCGCTTCCCGCGCTATCGCGACGCGTACGCCGCGGCCGAGGTCGCGTGGCTGGAGCCGGGCGACGCCCTGTTCGTGCCGAAATACTGGTGGCACCACGTCACCTCGCTCGCGCCCTACAACGCCATGGTCAACTGGTGGTGGGGCGACACGGGCGCGGGGCTGGAGCGGGCCAACGACGTCTTCCTGACCGCGCTTCTGGCCTTCAAGGACCTGCCGCCGGGCGAGCGCGCCTACTGGCGGTCGATGTTCGAGGCCTATGTCTTCGCCGGCGACGGCGAGGCGACGGCCCACATTCCGGACGGTCTGAAGGGCGCTCTGGGGCCGATGAGCCCGTCGTTCCGCGCCAACCTGGCGCGCCAGCTGAAGATGGCCTTCCTGAAGGGCGGCGCATGACCGCAGCCATCGCCGTTCCCCCCTTGCTGCTCGGTCGCCAGATTCGGCTCCAGCTCCTCCACCTGGGCGAGGAGCGCCAGCCGCTGCTGGTGGTCGACGAGGTGCTGGACGATCCGGACTCGATGATCGAGGCCGCGCGCCAGGCCGATTTCTACAGCCCGCCGCACACCAACTATCCGGGGCTGAACGCCAACCTGCCGGAGTCGTACTACCGCACCGTGGTCACCGCCCTGCGCGGGCCGATCGCGGCCGCCTTCGGCCTGCCCAGCGACGTCTACGTCAAGTATTTCGGCTATTTCGGCCTGGCCACGACCTCGGCGCGCGACGCCCAGCCGGTGCAGAAGATCCCGCACCACGACGGGCCCGATCCGAACCGGCTGGCCATGGTCCACTACCTGGGCCGGGGCGATCACGGGGGCACCGGCTTCTTCCGCCACAAGGCCACCGGCTTCGAGAGCGTCGACCAGAGCCGCCATGCGACCTACGTGGCCGTGGCCCAGGCCCAGCTGGCCGAGCGCGGCGTCGGCACGGCCGTCTATCCGGGGGCCGACATGGCCGACTACGACCTGATCGGCCAGGCCGACGGCGTGTTCAACCGGCTGATCGTCTATCGCAACCACGTCCTGCACTCGGCCCTGCTGGGGCCCGAGGCGGGCAAGGCCGATCCGGCCCAGGGCCGGCTGACCGCCAACGGCTTCATCGAGGCGGTGAGCTCCTGATGCGCCGTTCCTTCTCCCTCATCGTCGTCCGCGCGCGGGCGACGCGACCAGTCCTCCCCTGCGTCTCGGCTTTGGCCTGCGGAGCCGAGACGCCCTTTTTTCTTCTTCTGACGAAAGAGACCGTTCGATGATGTTGCGAACCCCGGCCCTGTTCGGCGCTCTGCTGAGCGCCCTGGCCGCCCCTGCCGTCGCGGCCGCCGCTGACCGCGAATGCGCCCAGTCGCCGGGCAAGGTGATCGAGGTCTGCGTCTTCACCAAGGACGGCTCGGCCTTCTACGAGGTGTCGCGCGGCGGCAAGCCGGTGCTGGCGGCCGCGCCCCTGGGCCTGACCTTCGCCGGCGAGCCCGCCGCGCGGATCACCGCCCTGACCGGCGCCAGGCGCTCGGCCTCCGACAGCAGCTGGGAGCAGCCCTGGGGCGAGCAGCGGGTGATCCGCGACAACCATTCGGAGTTGACCGTCTCGCTGGCCGGCGACACGCCGCTGAGCAAGACCTTCGACGTCACCTTCCGGCTGTTCGACGACGGCCTGGGCTTCCGCTACGCCTACGGCGCCGTTCCCGCCGGCCAGAACGTGTCCGTCACCGACGACCGCACCGCCTTCAAGCCCGTCGGGGCCTATGACGCCTGGTGGTACGAGGGCCTGGGCCAGGAGCGCGACGAGTACCTCTACAAGCAGACCGACGCCCGCCGGATCACCCTGGCCGAGACGCCGCTGACCCTGAAGCGCACGGCAGGCAACGAGGCCGGCGGCCTGTACCTGTCGTTCCACGAGGCGGCCCTGGTCGACTTCCCCAGCATGCTGCTGGCCGGCGACGGGGCGGGGACGCTGAAGGCCCGGCTGATGCCGTGGCAGGACGGGACCCTGGCCAAGAAGACCGGCCCCTTCACCACCCCGTGGCGCACGGTGCTGATCGGCGAGACCGCCGGCGCCCTGGCCGACAGCCGCATCGAGCTGAACCTCAACGAGCCCAGCAAGATCGCCGACACCTCGTGGATCAAGCCGGGCAAGTACGTGGGCATCTGGTGGGAGATGCACCTGGAGCGCTCGACCTGGGGCAGCGGTCCCAAGCACGGCGCCAACACCGCCAACACCAAGCGCTACATGGACTTCGCGGCCAAGTACGGCTTCGACGGCGTGCTGGTGGAAGGCTGGAACGAGGGCTGGGACGGCGACTGGATCAGCAACGGCGAGAAGTTCAGCTTCACCAAGGCCTATCCGGACTTCGACCTGAAGGCGATCACCGACTACGGCAAGTCCAAGGGCGTCAAGCTGATCGGCCACAACGAGACGGCCGGGGCGGTGCCCAACTACGAGGCCCAGCTGGAAGACGCCATGAAGCTCTATGAGAGCGTCGGCATCTCGCAGGTGAAGACCGGCTATGTCCGCCACAGCGGCACGATCCTGGACCAACAGGGCGAGCAGCAGTGGTTCGCCGGCCAGTACATGGTCCGCCACAACCTGCACGTCGCCCAGGTGGCGGCCCAGCACCACATCTCGATCGACGCCCACGAGCCGGTCAAGGACACCGGCCTGCGCCGAACCTGGCCCAACATGCTCAGCCGCGAAGGCGCGCGCGGCCAGGAGTTCAACGCCTGGGGCAACCCGACCAACCCGCCCGAGCACACGGTGATCCTGCCGTTCACGCGCATGCTGGGCGGGCCGATGGACTTCACGCCGGGCGTCTTCGACGTGGTGCACGGCAAGACCGAGCTGACCCGCCGCGGCCAGTCGACCCTGGCGGTGCAGCTGGCGCTGTACGTGGTGCTGTACAGCCCCATCCAGATGGCGGCCGACCTGCCGGAGAACTACGAGGCCAGGCCCGACGCCTTCCAGTTCATCCGCGACGTGCCCACCGACTGGGAGACGTCCAAGACCCTGCAGGGCGAGATCGGAGACTACATCGTGACGGCCCGCCAACCGCGCGGCGGCAAGGACTGGTTCCTGGGCGCCCTGACCGACGAGACGGCCCGCAAGCTGACTCAGAAACTGGACTTCCTGGCCCCCGGCAAGCGCTACGAGGCCCAGATCTACGCCGACGGTCCGGGCGCGGACTACATCACCAACACCACGGCCCTGACGGTGTCGAAGAAGGTGGTGACCAGCAAGGACTCGCTGGAGTTCGACATGGCGCCGGGCGGCGGCGCGGCGGTGCGGTTCAAGGCGCTGGATTGATCGCACAATCCGTTGTCATCCCTGAAAGCGCGTGGCGCTTGTCCGGGACCCAGGGGCGGTTGCACTGCATTGGCCCAGTCACCTGGGTCCCGGACAGCCTCTGCGAGGCTTCCGGGATGACAACTTTTGTTGAGGTCAGAGGTCTCTAGGCGCCCGCCGTCAAGCTGACGCTTGCTGTCTTCAGCCCCGGCGCCGAGGCCGTCACCCGCACTTCGCCCGCCTGGCCGCGCCGCGTGCGGACGATCGCCTGGCAGAGGCCGTTGAAGGCCTTCCTCTGGCTGGCGACGTCGGCCTCGTGGCTGGTGGGATTGCCGTTGCCCACCCCGATCACGTCGCCAGGACCCGCGACCGCGAAGGTCACCAGGTCGTCGGCGCGGGGCACGATGCGGCCCTTGGCGTCCAGCACCTCGACCTTCAGCACCGCCACGTCCTGTCCGTCGGCGGCGTAGCGCGAGCGGTCGGCGGTCAGTCGCAGGGCGGCGGCCGGGCCGGCGGTCTCGCGGCGCTCGCGCAGGACGACCTTGCCGCCCTTGTAGCCGTGGGCCTCGATCACGCCCGGCGCGTAAGGGACCGACCATTCGACGTGGTGGTTGGGCTTCACGTCGCGCACGCCCTGGCTCTTGCCGTTCAGGAACAGCTCGACCTTGTCGCAGTTGCTGTGCGCCCAGACCGCGATCGGCTGGCCCTCGCGGCCTTCCCAGTTCCAGTGCGGCAGCAGGTGCAACAGCGGCTCGGGCCGCCACCAGGCGCGGTAGTAGTAGTAGTTGTCCTTGGGGAAGCCGCAGGTGTCGAGCGCGCCGAAGTGCGAGCTGATGCTGGGCCACTTGTTGAAGGGCGTGGGCTCGCCGCGATAGTCGAAGCCGGTCCAGATGAAGCCGCCGGCCACCCACGGACGGTCGGCCGCGTGGCTCCACCACTTCTCGGCCGTGGTCGCCCACCAGGGGTGCTCGGTGTCGTAGGCCGGCACGTAGAGCTTGGCGTCGTCGCGGGCGTATTCGCCGCGCGTGGCCACGGTGCTGGCGCTCTCGGTGCCGATGATCGGCTTGTCCGGGAACTTGGCGTGGAACGCGTCCATCTTCTCGTGGCGGTAGTTGAAGCCCTGAACGTCGATGACGGCGCTGATGCCCTCGCCGAAGCCGGAGTCCATGGCGGCGATGACCGGGCGGGTCGGGTCCAGGCGGTTGACCAGCCGCTTCATGGTGGTCGCCACCTTGGCGCCGCGGGCGGTGCCCTGCTGTGGCTCCTCGTTGCCGATCGACCAGAGGATCACCGACGGGTGGTTGCGGTCGCGGCGGACCAGGCGCTCCAGCTCGTCCAGGGAGGTGGCGTCGCTGGACATCCGGCGGGTCTCGTCGATGACCACCATCCCCAGGCGGTCGCAGGCGTCCAGCAGCTCGGGCGTCGGCGGGTTGTGAGCGGCGCGATAGGCGTTGCAACCCATCGATTTCAACTGCTCCAGCCGCCAGACCTGCAGGGCGTCGGGAATGGCCGCGCCCACGCCGGCGTGGTCCTGGTGGTTGCAGGTCCCCTTCAGCTTCACGCTCTGGCCGTTCAGCAGGAAGCCCTTTGCGCCGTCGAAGGCGATCGACCGGAAGCCGAAGCGGGTCGCATGGCGGTCCACGACCGCGCCGCCGACCTTCACCTCGGTGACCAGGGTGTAGAGGTGCGGGGTCTCCAGCGACCACAGCACGGGATTGTCCAGGGCCACGGTCAGGGACAGCGACTGGCGCTCCCAGGCCGGCAGCCGGTCGGAGGCGGCGGCGGGGGTCAGCACCGGCTTGCCGGCGGCGTCCAGCACGGTGTGCAGCAGTTCGAACTCGGCGCGGGCGTCGCCGTCGTTGACCAGGTCGGTGTCGATCGTCAGCGTCCCATCGGCCTTGGCGCGCACGAACACGCCCCATTGCGGCACGTGGACCGGGGCGGTCTTGACCAGCCAGACGTGGCGGTAGAGGCCCGCCCCCTCGTAGAACCAGCCCTCGCCCAGGCTGGCGTCGACGCGCACCACCAGGGTGTTGTCAGCGCCGAGATTGGCGATGTCGGTGATGTCGACGCGGAACGGCGAATAGCCGCTGTCTTCCTGCTCGAGGATGTAGCCGTTGACGATGACCAGGGCGTCGCGCATCGCGCCGTCGAACTCGATCGACAGCCGCTTGCCGGCGTCGGCGGCGGGCAGGGCGAAGGTCTTGCGGTACCAGCCGACGCTGGTGTCGGGGAACTCGCGGCCCAGGGGCTTGTAGCCGTGGGCGGCGCGCAGGTCCTCGTCGTCGGGCTTGCCGGACGGCACATAGGCGGGGTTGTCGACGAAGGGCAACTCGACGGCCCAGTCGTGGGGCAGGGTCACCGACGCCCAGGCGCCGGCGTCGAAGGCGGGGTCGGACAGCTGGCTGACCTGCCAGTTGGCGGCGGTCGCGCCGGCCTTGGCGAAGGTGCGCTGGTTGGCCCCGAAGCCGAAGTCGCGGGCCGGGTCCTGGGCGTGGCCCAGCTTGAAGCGCCAGTCGAAGTCCAGCGACAGGCGCTCGCGCGGGGCCAGGTCGATGACGGGAAGGACGGGGCGGGAGGACGCGGCGGGCGCGCTCTTCGGCGCGGCGCGGGCGGGCGCGGCCGCAAGGACGGCGGCGCCGGCGGTGGCGGCCAGGGCTTGGCGGCGGCTGAAATCGACCATGGGGTCCTCACGCGGAAAGCAAAAAAATGGGGAGGAAGCGCGGATGGCTTCCTCCCCAGGTGCAGGATGTCATCGGGGAGGTGTGATGAATCCCAGCTTGGCAAGACGAGCTTGCCGCCGCCACCCCCGCAGGACGAAGGGGTGGCGGAAAGGGTTAGAACTTCAAGGTCACGTCGGCGAGGTAGCGACGGCCGTAGACGTCATAGCGACCGATCCGGTTGGGATCGTTGTCGCGGTACATCCGCAGTTCCTCGTTGGTCAGGTTGTTGGCCTGGAAGCGGACCGTGACGTGGTCGTTGATGTTGTACGACGCGCTGAAGTCGAGGGTCTTCTCGCTCTCCAGGGTCTGCAGGTCCGCGCCGTTCCAGCCGTAGATGACCGTCATCGGCGAGTGGTACTTCCAGCCCAGGCGCGCTTCGACCGGACCGTTGGCGTACCAGAGGTCGACCGTGGCGGTGTGCTTGGCCAGGCCGGTCATGTCGAGCGGGTTGTTGACCGGCGAGAACTCCTTCAGGTCGGAGTCGACGTAGGCGTAGTTCGAATAGACGCCGAACTTGTCGAACGGACCCGGCAGGAAGAAGAACGGCGTCTGGAAGGTCAGTTCCAGGCCCTGGATGTAGCCGTCGCCGCCGTTGGTCGGGCTGGAGACGGCGTAGGTGGTGCCGCCGTAGGCGATCGGGGTCTGCTTCCAGCCGATGTAGGAGCTGACGTCCTTGTAGTAGTACGAGGCCGCGATCAGGGCTTCCGGACGGAAGTACCACTCGGCCGAGGCGTCGAACTGCACCGCCTCGAACGGCTTCAGCGTCGGGTTGCCGGCGCTGCCCGTGTAGGGCGACCAGGTGGTCAGGGTGCGGCTGGCGCGCAGCTCGTCCAGCGGCGGACGGGCGATCACCTTGGCCAGGCCCAGGCGGAACACCTTGCCGTCGCCGAAGTCGAACTTCACGTTCGCCGAGGGCAGGATGTCGGTGTAGTCGTTGTCGATGGACACCGGCGAGAACACGCCCAGGGTGTCGGCCTGCTGGCCGTCGCTGCTGGTCTCGGTGTGCACCACGCGGACGCCGATGTTGCCGGTCGCCCACGAGCCGCCGATGCTGTCGGCGGCGAAGTTCAGCTTGCCGTAGCCTTCGAAGACCTTCTCGTTGACGCTCCACTGCTGGGCCAGGTTCTCCGAGCCGTGGCTGGGGTCGAAGGCGTTCGCGCCGTACAGGACCGCGGCCAGGGCGTCGAAGTCGCCCGTGACGACCGCCGGCACGTCGAAGGCGCTGACCTTGTAGTAGCTGAGCATGCTCGCCGGCACGACCGTCCCGGCGTTGGCCCAGGGGTAGAACTGGAACATGCTGTGGTCTTTGGTGCGGTTGGAGGCCCGCGCGCCGAACTGGACGCTCTTGAACGCTCCGCCCGCCAGGTCGCGGGTGAAGTCCAGCGCGCCGGCCGCCAGCTCGTCGTTCAGGTGTTCCGGACCGTCGTTCTGGCCGCCCTTCCACGAGTTGTACTGCGGCAGGGTGGTGATGTCCTGGGTCAGCTTCACGGTCGGCTTCACGCCGGCGCGGGTGTCGAACGACATCGTCGACGGATAGGTTTCCAGGCGCACCGCCGCCCAGTTGTTCTCACGCTCGGCCTTCGAATAGGACAGGTCGCCGACGACGGTCCACGCGTCGTTGGTCCACTTGCCGTTCAGGCCGGTGACGAACAGCTTCTTGTCCTCGGTGTAGCGCGCGATCACGCTGTGCACCGCGTTGTTGGACACCAGGTTGGCGGCCACGACCGTGTTGTTGATCAGGGTGTAGGACGCGCCCGGGGCGTTGTAGTCGCCGGCGTTGCCGTTGGCCCAGTTGCCCCAGTTGTTCCAGCCGTAGATCGCCTGGTCCTGGTTCTCGTTGATCTTGATGTCGGAATAGAGGGCGTCGAACTTCAGTTCGAAGTTGTCGCTGGGCTTCCACTGCAGGCCGGTGGAGACGCCGTTGCGCTTCTGGCTGAGCTTCTTGACCTCCAGCTGCGCGCCCCACGGGGTGGCGTCCAGCTTGCCGTCGCCGTTCAGGTCGCCGCTGGAATCGCTGGCGCCGGCCGGCTGGCGGATGGTCGAGTCGTTGTAGCCCCAGCCCTGGAACGAGACGTAGCCGTTCTTCTGCTTCTGGCTGGTCAGGCCCAGCACGATGGCCAGGTCGTCATTGATCTTGTGCACCCACGAGCCAGAGGCGCGGTAGCCGGTCTGGTCGTAGTTGGGGATGTCCTTGCCGCCGTCGTAGAAGACCGGGCCGGCGCGCAGGACGAATTCGGGGCCCTTGTAATCGAGCGGGGCGATCGTATCGATGTTGATCGTCGCGGCCACGCCGCCGGCGATCAGGTCGGCCGACTGCGACTTGTAGACCTGGACGCCCTGGACGACTTCCGAGGGGTAGATCTCCCAGCGGACGTTGCGGTCCGGCTCGGACGAGGCGACTTCGCGGCCGTTGACGGTGCCCAGCACCAGGCGGGCGCCCAGGCCGCGCACGACGGCCTGGCTGTCGTTGCCGCGGTCGCGGGTGGCGTTGACGCCCGGCAGACGGGCGATGGATTCGGCGATGGTCACGTCGGGCAGGACGCCGATGTCCTTGGCCGAGATGGCTTCGACGACCTTGTCGGAACCACGCTTCACGTCGAGGGCTTCACGCAGGCTCTTGCGCACGCCGGTGACGACGACTTCGTCGACCTGCGACGAGTCGGAGGCCGGGGCCGGCGCGGTTTGCGCATGGGCGCTGGCGGCGGCCATCAGGGCCAGGCCGCTGGCGGCTGCAAGCAATTTGTAGTGGGTCATCGTTGGTTCCCCCAGGGACGACGGCGCCGCGTTCGCAAAGACGCGGCTGCTCTGTGTTTGTGATGCGGTGAACTCTCCGGCGCGAAAAAGGCGGCCGGTTCGAGGTGGGCGCGGGGTCCGCGCCGTTGCGCTTCTGGCGAGCGCTCCCGTCCTGGCGCGAGCGCCAAGCGGAGCCTTTATTTATCATATCAATCACACATGACAAGCCTCAGCATGTGGGACGGCCGATTTGTCGGACCGCTGTGTCGCAAAGAACCCACCTCGCGCGTCTTCAGTTATGTCGACATCAGAAACGGAGGCCGTCGCCATGGACGCCCGACCAACCCTCACCCCCGCCGCCGAACTCGCCGCGCGCAGCCCGGTGCGGTTCCCCAACGAAAGTCCCGAATACCGCGCCGCCCGCACCGCGCTGCTGGCCGAGGAGCTGGAGCTGCGCCGCCATCTCGAACGCGTCGCCCAGCAGCGCCGCGACCTGCCGCCCGGCGGCGAGGTGCGGGGCGACTACCAGTTCGAGGGCGAGGAGGGCCGCGTCGACTTCGCCGGCCTGTTCCGCGACAAGCAGACCCTGGGCGTCTACAGCTACATGTTCGGACCGCAGCGCGAGCGGCCCTGCCCGATGTGCACGGCCCTGCTGGGCCCGCTGGACGGCAACGCCGCCGACCTCGACCAGAAGATGTCGCTGGCGGTGGTGGCCCGCTCGCCGCTCGACAAGCTGCTGGCCTTCAAGCGGGAACGCGGCTGGCGGAACCTGCGGCTCTACACCGACCTGAACGGGAACTACTCGCGCGACTATTTCGGCCTGCTGCCGAACGGCGACGAGATCCCGGCCTACAACGTCTTCACCCGCCGGGGCGGGACGATCCGCCACTTCTGGTCCGGCGAGATGACCGGCGACAGCGCCGATCCCGGCCAGGATCCCCGCGGCGCCCCCGACCTGGTCCCGCTGTGGAACTTCCTGGACATGACGCCGGAGGGGCGCGGCGGGGATTGGTATCCGAGCCTGGATTACGGGAAGTAGCGGGGTTCACCCAAAACCGTTGTCATCCCGGACAGCCCCTGCGGGGCTTCCGGGATGACAACCTTTGAGTGGCTGAGGGGAGGGGTATTTACTCCCCCACCCGCACCACGCTGGCTCGCTGTCCCACCGTCGCGGTGACCGCCGAGGCGTCCGCCACGCCCGCCGCCGTCGTCGCCGTGGCCACGGTCACCGAGGTCCCGGGCGCCAAGCGCGTGCGGTAGACGAAGGCGTCGCCCTCGCGGGTCATGGGCCTGGGGCCGACGCCGGCCAGGAAGTCGCCGTCGATGAAGGCGGCTTCGCTCGTCGCCTTGGTCTTGAACGTCACCTCCACCGGCAGGACGTAGGCGTGCTTCAGCCAGGCCTCGGCGCTGCCGTTGTCCTGGCCCTTGTAGTCGAACACCGCCGCGTTCTCCCAGTTGGAGCCCTTGCCCCAGCGGGTGCCGCACGACTTGGTCGAGACCCAGGCCGGCTCCCAGTAGAAGACGCCCGTGCCGCCGCTGGACAGCACCAGCTGGGTCAGGTCGACCAGATATTTCTGTTGGCCCGCCGGCGTGGCCGGATAACCGGCGATCAGCGAGTCCTCGCCCAGCAGGTTGGGCGAGGTGTCGGCGTTCTCTGTCGTGAACGGATAGGCTGTCTCGACCACCAGGACGTCGGCCGCGTAGGTGTGGCGCAGCCGGTCGATCGTCTGGCCCAGCTGGGCCATCGAGCGCTTGGACCACTTGCTGTAGTAGCTGAGGCCGATGATGTCGTAGTCGGTGACGCCGGCCTTGGTCGCCGCCGCGAACCAGGGCTCGGCGTTTTCGGGCTGGGCGATATGCAGCATCACCCGGGGCGGCTTGCCCGTCTCCTTGCCGGCGTCGCGCACGGCCTTGATCCCGGCGTTGAACAGCAGGGCGTTGCGGTCCCAGTGGATGGGTTCCTTGGCCTTGGCCAGGCTGGAGACGATCTCGCCGTTGGTCTCGTTGCCCACCTGCACCAGCTCGGGCATCAGGCCCTCGCGGTCCAGTTCGACCAGGGTGTCGTGGGTGAAGGCGTACAACGCCTTGGCCTGGTCCTGTGTCGAGAGCTTGGCCCAGGCCTTGGGGGCGATCTGCTTGTCGCCGTCGGCCCAGTCGTCGGAATAGTGGAAGTCCAGCAGCACCTGCATTCCGGCCTGCTTGGCGCGTTTGATGCTGCGCTTCACGTCGGCGAGGTTGGAGTACTTGGTCCAGTCCGGATCGTTCCAGATGCGGATGCGCGCGACGTTGGCGCCGGCCGATTTGAAGAACCGGAACTGGTCGACCTGCTGGCCGCCGGATTTGTAGACCGCGCCGCAGTCGTCCATCTCGTTGGCGTAGGAGATGTCCACGCCGAGATAGATCGGGGGCTTCATGGAGTCCGGGGCGGCCTGGGCGGCGCTGAGGCTGATCAGGCTGGCGGCCATCCCGGCGATGATGAAGCGGTTGCCCCGCATGACGTTCTCTCCCGACGTTTACACGCCTCGTTGAGGAGGCGGGCGGAAGGTGTCGTCAATTATATTATAAATCAAGCGCGGAGTTTGAAGGCGGGGACACACACTCACCCTGAGACCTTGCCGACCTGGCGAAGCCCATGGGTGAGTGTGTGTCCCCCAAGTCGTCTACGGCCCCACCCCGCTGAATGTCCGCTGCTCCTCGAACCCCGGCCGCGGCGTCACGCCGTCGGTCCAGATCGGAGGCGCGGGATGGGCGTCGGCGACGCTCCGGGTGCTCAGCCCGTCATGCGCGAAGTCGTCGACGGCGATCACCGCCGCCACGGCCTTGTCGGCGGCCTCCAGGGCCGCGATCTCCTCCGCCGACACCCAGCCCTGCTCGACCCCGTCCCGCCAGTGGCGGACCTTCTGGGCGCGCAGGCGGTCGTGGATCGGCTGGGTGGCGACCACCCGTTCGAAGGCGTCGATCAGCTGGCCGACGGCCTCGTCGGCGCCGCCCACATAGACGTTCTCGATCAGCCGGTCGCGGGTCTCGGAAGGGTGCAGCAGCAGCTCGGCGCAGGCGGTGGTGACCTTGTCCGAGGGCCCCCGGCGGCGCGGCCCCAGCGGCAGGATCGCCGCACGCAGCAGCCAGCCGGCGAGCTGGTTGGGCAGGTTGGCGAACACCTCGTCGAAGCGCTGCTCGATCGTGGCGAAGCCCGTGTCCATGCACCATTGCAGCAGCGGGAAGTCGGCGTCCTGGCGGCCCTCGTCCTCCCAGCGCTTGAGGGCGGCCGACAGGAAATAGAGCTCGGCCAGGATGTCGCCCAGGCGGCCCGACAGCATCTCCTTGCGCTTCAGCGCGCCGCCCAGGGTCAGCAGGGCGATGTCCGAGGTCAGGGCGAAGGCGGCGCTGTAGCGGCCCATCCGGCGGTAGAATTTCGAGGCCCGTCCGGCGTCCGGCGCGGGGGCGAAGGCGCCGCCGGTCCAGCTGCGGCTCCAGGCCCGCAGGCCCGTGCGGACGGAATGGGCCACGTGCTTCCAGAACACCGCGTCGAAGTCGGCCAGTCCCTTGGCGCGGTCTTCCTCGCCGATGGCCAGGATCTCCTGCAGCAGGTACGGGTGGGCCCGGATCGCGCCCTGGCCGAACACCATCAGGCTGCGGGTCAGGATGTTGGCGCCCTCGACCGTGATGCCCACCGGGATCGCCCGGTATTGCGAGCCCATGTAGTTGCGCGGCCCCTCGATCACCGCCTTGCCGCCGTGCACGTCCATGGCGTCATTGACGACCACCCGCATCCGCTCGGTGGCGCCCGACTTCAGCAGGGCCGAGATCACCGACGGGTGATGGCCCAGGTCCAGGCCCGCGCAGGTCAGGCGGCGACCGGCGTCCAGTAGGTAGGCGTTGCCGGCGATGCGGGCCAGGCGCTCCTGCACGCCCTCGAACTTGCCGATCGGCACGTTGAACTGGCTGCGCACGCGGGCGTAGGCGCCGGTGGTCAGGGCGCTGAACGACGCCGCCGCGCCCGACAGGGCCGGCAGCGAGATGCCCCGACCCGCCGCCAGGGCGGTCATCAGCATCTTCCAGCCCTGGCCCACGCGCTCGGCCCCGCCGATCACCAGGTCCATCGGAATGAAGACGTCCTTGCCCCAGTTGGGACCGTTCTGGAACGTCTGGAAGGCGGGCAGATGGCGGCGGCCGATCTCGACCCCGGCCGTGTCGGTGGGGACCAGGGCGCAGGTGATGCCGATGTCCTCCTCGCCGCCCAGCAGGCCGTCCGGGTCGCGCAGCTTGAAGGCCAGGCCCAGCACCGTGCAGACCGGTCCCAGGGTGATGTAGCGTTTGTGCCAGTTCAGGCGGATGCCGAGGACCTCCTGGCCCTTCCATTGCCCGCGGCAGACCACGCCCTCGTCGATCATGGCCCCGGCGTCGGACCCGGCCTCGGGGCTGGTCAGGCCGAAGGCGGGCACCTCGCGGCCGTCGGCCAGGCGCGGCAGCCAGTGGTCGCGCTGGGCCTGGGTGCCGAACTTCATGATCAGCTCGCCCGGACCCAGGCTGTTGGGCACCATGGCCGTCACCGCCGCCGACACCGAGCGGGTGGCGATCTTGCGCACGATCTCGGCGTGGCCGAAGGCGCTGAAGCCCAGGCCGCCGTAGTCCTTGGGGATGATCATGCCGAAGAACTTCTGGCTCTTCAGATAGGCCCAGGCCTGGGGCGGCAGGTCGCGCGTCTCCCAGGTCATGGTCCAGTCGTCGAGCATGGCGCACAGGGTGTCGACGGGCCCGTCGATGAAGGCCTGCTCGTCCGGGCGCAGCTTCGGCGTGGGGAAGGCCAGCAGTTCGTTCCAGTCCGGATCGCCGGTGAACAGGGCCGCGTCCCACCAGGTGTCGCCGGCGTCGATCGCCTCGCGCTCGGTCTGGGACAGGGCGGGCATGACGCCGCGCGCCCATTGCAGGATCGGCCGGGAGATCAGGTCCCGGCGGAAATCGAAATCGGTCATGACGCCACCTCGGAAACAGATGGACGTCAAACGCGGGGAAGGGCTTTGGGCTCCGGTCTGGTCGCCAGGTAGAGCGAGATCGAGCCGGTCAGGGTGGGGACCACGCGCCGCTCCTCGACGCCCGCGAAGCCGGCCTGGGCCATCAGCGACGGCAGCACGCCCTTGGCGTTGGGCTCGGTCAGGGCGAAGCCGTCGACCATCTGCACCTGACGGAACAGCAGCCGCATCAACGCCGTGCGCTGCAGGCCGTAGTCGCCGACGATCATCGCCCCGCCCGGCTTCAGCGCCGCGTGCATGGCCTGGAGAATGGCCAGCTTCATCGGCAGGGGGCACTGGTGCAGCACCAGGCTGGAGACGACCTTGTCGGCCGATCCCGCCGGCGCGACCTCGGCCAGCCGGTCGCCCATGGCCCGGCGCCAGTCGATCTCGACCCCCGCCCTGCGCGCCTTGGCGGTCGCCAGGGCCAGGATGGCCGGATCGGGATCGACCCCGACGATCCGCGCGGCCGGGCAGGCGGTCTTCAGCATCACCGCCAGGGCGCCGGTGCCGCAACCGACGTCGAGGATGGTCTCGCCGGGCCGGGGATCGATCAGGGCGACCAGGGCCGAGCGCCAGGTCCGCTCGCGGGTCGCCAGGGCGACGACGTAGTCGTAGAGGCCGGTCAGTTCGGGCCGGCCGAGGGCGGGGACGTAGGGGCGGGTGTCCGGGGGGCGGGTGTCGGTCATGGGGGCAGCATGGCCGGCGGCGGAGGAGGGCGATTGAACGTAGCGGCTAGGGGGCTCACTTAGCCGCCATCCCACGGTTGTCATCCCGGAAAGTGCGCAGCACTTGTCCGGGACCCAGGGGCAGTCGCACAGCATTCGCCCAGTCCCCTAGGTCCCGGACAGCCTCTACGAGGCTTCCGGGATGACAACGATTTTGGTGCGGCGGCCTCAAACCGGGATCTGCGTCGCCATCACCCCGAACATCCCCTTCAGCGTGCGGGCGAAATGGGCGGCGTCGGCGAAGCCCGCCAGGTGGGCCGAGGCGGTCACGTCCTCGCCGGACTTCAGCGCCACGAAGGCCCGCTGGACCCGGCGCCACAGCAGGTAGCGGCGATAGGGCAGGCCCAGGGCCTCGACGAACAGGTGGCGGTAGCGCTCGGGCGACAGGTTCGCCGCCCAGGCCGCCACGGCCAGGGGCACGGGTCCTTCGGCCAGCCGCGCGTCGATCACGGCCAGCGAGCGCGCGAGGGCCTCGGGCAGCGGCGCGGCGTCATGCGGTTCGGGATCGGTCAGGATGCGCCGCCAAGCCTGGAGGCGCGGATTGGGCGAGCTGAGGACCAGCGCGTCGGGCAGGGGGCGCAGGGCCGTCAGCATGGCCACGGCCTCGGCGCTGGGGGCCATGGCCTCGACGAAGACCTGGCGGGCCTGGTCGTGCGGCTCAAGGCGATGCTGAACCAGGGGATCGACCAGCACGGCCCGGGCCTCATGCCGCCGGCCCAGGCCGTCCACGACGCCCACCGGCGTGTCGCCCAACACCAGCTGGGCGGCCAGGTGGCGGTGCGGGACGCTGGCCCCGATGGAGCCGGTCCACACCGCCCAGCGGTCGCCGAGGTCCAGTTGGCCATGCCAGAGCCGATCGCTCACCACCGGGGTCCCTCGCGCTGCGCCGCCCCTCACACCTAAGCCCATCCGCGCCGTCGGCAAGGCCCCGGGGCGCTGTCAGCAAACCGACACACGATGCGGCTAGTTCAGCGCCTCGAGGATCCGGCGCAGCGATGAGGGGGCGGACGTCTTCCATGGCTTGGCTACGCGACATCGACCGCTGGTTCGCCGCCAGCGTCCTGCCCTACGCGGCCAACTACCGGGCCTACGCCCGCAAGCTGGTCGGCGACGAGGGCGACGCCGAGGACCTGGTGCAGGAGGCCTACGCCAAGGTGCTGGGCGTGGCCGAGTGGCGACGGCTGGAGACGCCCGAGCGGTTCGTGATGACCATCATCCGCAACCTGGCCTTCGAACGCTTCCGCCGCGCCAAGGTGGTGGGCATCCGTCAGATCGGGGTGCTGGAGATGGACGCTCTGCCCGACCCGGCGCCGGACGCCTATGCGGTGACCAGCGCCCGCCAGGAGCTGGACCTGGTGCTGGCCGCCCTCGAGCGGCTGCCGGTCCAGTGCCGAAAAGTGCTGACCTTGCGAAAAATGCACGGCCTTTCGCCCGGGCAGATAGCGGTTAGGTTGAACTTGTCCGTCTCTACAGTCGAGAAACACCTCGCCAAGGGCCTGAAGCTCTTGACCAAGGCCCTGGCCACGGGCGATGGCCGCAGTATCGGGAAACGATCGAGTTCATGGGCAAACCGGGCGATCAAGACAGAGACGCGCTGATCGCCGAGGCCTCGCTGTGGCTGGCGCGCCTCGACGCCGGCCGTGCTTCCGAACAGGACCTGGACGCCTGGCGCGAGGCCGATCCGCGCCGCGCCGCCGCCTTCGCCGAGGTGGCCACGGCCTGGAGCCGCCTGGACGCCCTGCGCGAGGCCGAGGACGAGGCGACGCCGCGGCCCAGCCGGCGCGCCTGGCTGACCGGCGGCGGGGCGGCCCTGGCGGCCGGCCTGGCGGGCGCGGCCTATCTGGAGCGCGACGTCCTGCTGCGCGACCGCGTGACCACCGGGGTGGGCGAGCGCCGCACCCTGGCCCTGCCCGACGGCAGCTCGGTCGAGCTGAACACCGACACGGAGGTCTTCTGGCGGTTCGACCGCAAGCGGCGGCGGCTGTGGCTGTCGCGCGGCGAGGCGGCGCTGATGATCGCCCACGACCAGTTGCGGCCGTTCGAGCTATTCACGTCTCAAGGCCTGGCGCGTCTGGCCGCCGGCCAGTTCAACGCCCGCCTGCGCCCGGCGGGGCTGGACCTGATCGTGCTGGCCGGCCAGGCGGCGGTCGAGACCGCCTCGGGCGCGGCCCGGGCCCAGGTGGTCGGGCCCGCCGACGCCCGCCAGGCCCTGGAGGTCACGCCGCACGGCGTCGCGGTTGTCGCCACGCCCGAGGACGAGGTCCAGAGCGTCCAGGCCTGGCGGCGCGGCGAGATCGTCTTCGAGGGCCAGCCCCTGTCGGTCGCGGTCGAGGAGTACAATCGCTACCTGACCCGCAAGCTGGTGATCGCCGACGACAAGGCCGGGTCCCTGCGCCTGGGCGGCCGCTTCCTGACCGGCGATCCCGACAGCTTCCTGGACGCCCTGCGCATGACCTTCGGTGTACGGATCGTCGAGGACGGGCCGTCGCGAATTCTTCTTAAATCTCGATAGGGGTTTTGCCCCGCTCCCCCGTCTTGCCGTTCGAGACGCCGATCACGGCGATCAACGACAACAGGGGGCTCTCCTATGATCAAGACCTTGGGTCTGCGCCTGGGCGCATGCGCGTTGCTGGCCACCACGGCGCTGGTTTCCGTCGTCCCGGTGAAGGCCGTGGCCCAAGCGGCCGCGCGGGTGACCTTCGACATCCCGGCCGGCGACACCGCCACCGCCCTGAACGCCTTCTCGCGCCAGGCCGGCGTGCAGCTGATGTTCCCCTACGACGTCGCCGCCCGCCACCGCACCGCCGGGCTGAAGGGCGCCTACGGCCGCGAGGAGGCCCTGCGCCGGCTGATCGACGGCGGCGAGCTGGAGATCGCCTCGGCCAACGCCCAGGTCATCACCCTGCGCGAAAAGGGTTCGGCCCCTTTGGCCGCCGGCTCGGCGGCCGCTGACACCGTCGCCGAGATCATCGTCACCTCGCGCGCCGGCTCGGACGCCCGCACCCGGCTGGAGACCAGCTACGCCGTCACCACCATGAACGAGGAGGCGCTGCGGATGCGCGCCCCGATGGGCGTGGCCGACGCGCTGAAGGCCGTGCCCGGCTTCTGGGTCGAGGCCTCGGGCGGCGAGGCCAGCGCCAACATCCGCGCCCGCGGCATCCCGCAGGAAGGCTATTCGGCCATCGCCCTGCAGGAGGACGGCGCGCCGATCCAGCACGACGGCGGCCTGGGCTATCTGAACGCCGACCAGTCGTTCCGCCTGGACGAGACCATCGACCGCATCGAGGTGGTGCGCGGCGGCCCCTCGTCGATCTTCGCCTCCTACGCCCCCGGCGGCACGGTCAACTTCATCACCCGCAAGGGCGGCGACACGCCGGAAGGCATCGCCAAGGTCCAGATCAGCGACTACGGCACCAAGCGCGTCGACCTGTTCTACGGCGGCCCGCTGGCGGCCGGCTGGCACGCTTCGATCGGCGGCTTCTGGCGCGAGGAAGACGGCATCCGCGACCCGGGCTTCGACGCCAACAAGGGCTATCAGTGGCGGATCGAGGCCGGGCGCGACTTCGAGCGCGGCAGCATCGAGTTCAACCTGAAACACCTGGACGACAACGTCATCCTGTTCGCGGGCGTGCCGCTGAAGTTCAACGCCGCCGGCGAGCCCAGCGCCGCCCCCGGCTTCGACCCGCTGACCGGCACCCTGGCCGGGCCGGAGACCGCCCACCTGACCCTGCGCGGCCCGACCGGCCCGTTCAACTGGGACCTGACGCGCGGCACCGAGGTCGAGCTGACCCAGGCCACGGCGGTGTTCAAGTACGAGCCGTTCGACGGCTGGCATTTCCAGGACACGCTGCGCTACCGCACCTCGGAGTCCAAGCGCATCGGCCTGTTCCCCAACACCCCGGTGCTGGGCAGCGCCCGCATCGCCCAGTACCGCGCCGCCCTGCTGGCCGCCACGCCCGGCGCCACCGATGTGCAGCTGCGCTACACGACCAGCGGCGAGGTGTTCAACACCGCCGGCGCCGGCCAGAACGGCAACGGCCTCGTGCTGGACGGTTCGCTCCGCTACGTCTCGGTGCCGCTGGACGAACTGATCAACGACGCCCGCTTCCTGCACAAGTTCGAGTTCGGCGAGCAGAGCCATGACGTGGCGTTCGGCGTCTACACCGCCCACGTCGAGGAGGCCTTCAACCGCTACTCGGCCAACGCCCTGCTGGACGTGCGGAGCAATGCCCGCCGCCTGGACCTGGTGGCCGTCGACGCCACGGGCAAGGTGCTGTCCAGCCTGACCGAGAACGGCATCAGCCGCTACGGCGCCGAGTTCGCCAACGGCGACGGCAAGTCCAACACCGTGGCCCTCTACCTGACCGACGAGTGGAGCATCACGCCCAAGCTGCGCGTCGACGCCGGCGTGCGCTGGGAGAAGATCGAGTTCGAGGGCCGCAGCGAGCGCTCGACCACAATCAATCTCGGCCAGTCCCCCACCCCGGCCGACGACACGGTGCTGGCCGGCACGGGCGTCTATGACCGCCTGGACCGCAAGTTCGACCACGCCGGCTGGACCCTGGGCGTCGACTACAAGTTCACCGGCGATATGGGCATGTTCGCCCGCTACACCTCGGCCTTCCGCCTGCCGTCTCTGGGCGACTACATCACCAACGCCACCAACTCGACGGGCATGGTCCAGACGATGGACCTGTCGGAGCTGGGCTTCAAATGGGTGACTCCGAAGATCGAGCTCTACGCCACGGCCTTCCAGACCACCTACGACAACCTCGGCTTCGGCAGCCTGGTGTTCAATCCGACCACCGGCGCCTACGTCAACCAGACCAGCATGACCGACACCAAGACGCTGGGCCTGGAGCTGGAAGGCACGGTGCGCCCGGTCTCGTGGTTCGACCTGAACGTCAGCGCCACGATCCAGAACCCCGAGTTCGGCGACTACAAGTTCGAGGAAAGCTGCACCGTCGCGGCCTCGGACCCGACCTGCCAGGTCAAGCCGCCGGCCACGACGGCCAGCCGCACCCGCGACTTCACCGGCAACCAGCTGATCCGCGTGCCCAAGACTTCGTTCCGGGTGACGCCGGGCCTGAACCTGCTGGACAGCAAGCTGCGCCTGCAGGCCACCGTCGAGCGCTACGGCGATCGTTATTCCGACGCCGCCAACACCTCGAAGCTGCCGGCCTACACCCTGCTGGGCGCCACGGTCCGCTACAACATCACCGACGCCCTGACGGTCTACGCTTACGGCAACAACCTCACCAACGAACTGGGCCTGACCGAGGGCAATCCCCGCGCCGGCCAGATCATCAGCGGCGAGGCCGGGGCCCTGTACGGCATCGGCCGTCCGGAGTTCGGCCGCTCGTTCCGCGCGGCGCTGATGTACCGGTTCTAGTCCTTCTTCCCCGCATTCCCCGCGACTGGGCGGCCGGTTTCGACCGGTCGCCCGCCTTTTTAGGGAGCCGAACATGGTCCGTTGGCTGGCGCTGATCTTCCTCTTCCTGGCCTCGCCCGCCTGGGCCGCCGACGCGGGCAAGCCCGACCTGGTCCTGACCGGCCAGGTGCTGGGCGCCGACCACCAGACCTACAAGCCGGTGACCTTCGACGTACCGGAAGGCGTCATCCGCCTGACCGTCGAGGTCGACTACGCCCGCGATCAGAAGACCGTCGTCGACCTGGGCCTGCTGGATCCTGTGCGGTTCCGCGGCTGGAGCGGCGGCAACAAGAAGCGCTTCACGGTCTCGGCCGAGGACGCCACCCCCAGCTACCTGCCCGGTCCGCTGCCGGCCGGCCGCTGGACCCTGCTGCTGGGCGTGCCCAACGCCCGGCCGAACTCCAGCGCCGCCTACGAGGCCAGGATCACCTTCGAGCGCCGACCCGGCGTGACCAACTTCGCGCCCGGGCCGCTGAAGGCCGCGCCCGGCTGGTATCGCGGTGACCTGCACATGCACACCGCCCACAGCGACGGCTCCTGCCTGGCGCAGTCGGGCGTCCGGGCCCCGTGCCCGGTCTACCGCACCGTCGAGGCCGCCAAGGCCCGGGGCCTGGATTTCATCGCCATCACCGACCACAACACCACCAGCCACTACGAGGCCATGGCCGAGCTGCAGCCGGCCTTTGACCAGCTGCTGCTGATCCCTGGCCGCGAGGTCACCACCTTCCAGGGCCACGCCAACGTCTTCGGCCCGACGGCCTTCATCGACTTCCGGCTGGGCGACCCCAGCGTGCCGACGATCAAGGCCCTGCAGGACGCGGTGGCGGCGGCCGGCGGGGTGTTCTCGATCAACCACCCGAGCTCGCCCTCGGGCGAGCAGTGCATGGGCTGCGGCTGGACCGTTCCGGACACGGACTATGACCAGGTGCAGTCGATCGAGGTCGCCAACGGCGGCTCCCAGCGCGCCCAGGGCGGCGTCGAAGGTCCGCTGTTCGGGGTTCCGTTCTGGGAGGCCCAGCTGAACGCCGGCCACCGCATCACCGCCGTCGGCGGCAGCGACAACCACGACGCCGGCCTGACGCCCGACACGCCCGGGTCCGTGGGCCGGCCGACCACGGTGGTCCATGCTGAAGAGCTGTCGACGGCAGGGATTCTGGCGGGCGTGCGCGCGGGCCGGGTGTTCATCGATCTCGACGGGACCCGGGACCGGATACTGGACTTCTCGGCCAGGTCCAAGGCGGGCGCGGCCGCGATGGGCGGCGTGCTGACCGCGCGCAAGGGCGAGGCGGTGGCGTTCACGGTGTCCGTGACCGGCGGCGAGATGGCGGGCGTCGAGGTGATCCGCGACGGGGCCAAGCTGCCGGTGGCGGTGGGGGCGAACGGGGCCTTCACCGTGAAGATGGGCGACAAGGCGTCGTGGGTGCGGCTGAACCTGCGGGATGCGCAGGGGCGGCTGCTGCTGATCGGGAATCCGATTTATTTGATCCCTCTTCCATAGGGAGAGGGAGGGGCCCGCCGCGTAGCGGCGGGAGGGTGAGGGGGTAGGAACGGTTGACGGCGGGCCGGCACGCCGGTCGAGGGTGTAACCCCTCATCCTCCCACGACTTCGGCGCGGGCCCCTCCTTCTCCCTCTGGGAGAAGGTTTTAGGAGACTTCCCCCGTCAGCTCCCGCCGCGCCTTGTCCAGTTCCTCGGCGTACCGCCGCGTCGCATAGGCTTCCGACAGGATCCCGATCACCTCGCGATTGCCGTCGATCACCGCCAGTTCGTCGGCCTGGGTGTGGTCGAAGGCGCGCATGACTTCCTTGATCGACTGGTCGGCCGTCAGGGCGGTGTCGCCGTACTGGGCGAGGGACGCGACGGCCTCCTCGCTCTCGTCGGGATGGGCGTAGGCCAGGGCGGTGCGGACGATGCCGGCGTAGCGGCCCGTGGCGTCCAGGGCCACCACCCGCTTGGTCGAGCCCAGCGGATAGCGGCGGCGGAACTCGGCCAGGGTGGCCTCGGCGGGGATGGTCTTGGCGTCCTTGCGCATCATCCGGCCGGCGGTCAGGGGGCGCATCCAGCTGACGTCGTGGGCGCTGCGGATGGTCTCGCCGCGCAGGTGCAGCCGCCAGGTCGAGAACGAGTAGCCGAACGTCTCGCGCACGATGGCGCTGGCGATCAGCGAGGCCACCAGGGCCGCGGCGGCCACGGTGAAGTCGCCGGTCGCCTCCAGCACCAGGAACGACATGGTGAAGGGGCCGCCGACCACGGCCACCCCGAACGCGCCCAGGCCAACCAGGGCCGCCACCGTCGGATCCAGCGACGGCAGCCAGGGCACGAAGACGGTCAGGGCCGCGAAGATCTGGCCCACCAGCACGCCCAGGAACAGCGAGGCGAAGAACAGGCCGCCCCGGAAGCCGAAGCTCAGCGACACCACGCTGGCCAGGGCCTTCATGAAGAGCAGGATCACCAGCATCTTCAGCCCCAGGTCGGCGGTCAGGTTGACGTGCACCGCCCCGTGGCCGGCCGACAGGGTCTGGGGGGTGATCATCGCCATGGCCGCCAGGGCCAGGCCCCCGACCATCGGGCGGAAGGTCTTGGGCAGCTTGGTCTTGCCGACCAGGCCCTCGGCCGAGGCCACCAGCCGCATCAGGGCGATGCCGGCGAAGGCGCAGACCACGCCCAGCAGGGCGTAGAGGCCGTAGTCGAACCACGACTGCACGGCCGGGGTCGAGGTCTTCAGCAGATAGGGCAGGCCGCCCATGCGCCCGGCCACCAGCACCGCGGCCAGGGCGGCGGCGGCCACGGGCGCCAGGTTGGCGACGGTGTAGGCGCCGATGACGATCTCGAACGCGTAGAAGGCCCCCGTCAGCGGCGCGCCGAAGGCGGCGGCGATGGCCGCGCCCGCGCCCGCGCCGACCAGGGTGCGCATGTCGGCCCGCCGCAGGTTCAGCCGTTGGCCGACGAACGAGGCGATGGCGGCGCCGGCCTGGGCGTAGGCGGCCTCCAGCCCGACCGAGGCCCCGACCCCGTTCGACAGCAGGGTCTGGCCGCAGATGAAGGTGCTGTCGCGGACCGACAGGTGGCCGCCGTGCAGGGCGTTGGCCTCGACCGGGTCGACGGCGGGCTTGGGGCGGTATTTCAGCCAGGCCCAGGTGGCCGCGCCCAGCGCCAGGCCGCCGATCGGGATGGCCCACAGTCGCCACGGGGCGATCACGCTCTGGGCGCTGAGCCGCTCGTCCATGTCGATGGCGAACAGCATCACCTGCAGGCCGTGGGCCAGCTTGGCCTGCAGCACGGCCAGGGCCCCGGCGCCCGCCCCGATCAGGATGGCCACCGCGATCAGCCACAGCTCGCTGGACCGGATCCGCCGCCGCAGCCAGCTGAGCCAGCGGACGGAGGTGGTGGTCGGGAGGGACAGCTGCATGGGGCCTGGGGGTTCCGCGGGACCTGGCCATCTTAGGGGATGTGAGAGGCGGGGGAACCTTTGAAATCCGCTCATCCCGGCGAATGCCGGGACCCAGATGGAATGGCTTTGGAGCCGACGCCAAAAGCGCTGAGTTCTTCCAGTCAGCCACACGGCCATGGGATCTGGGTGCCGGCATTCGCCGGGATGAGCGGATTAGGCGCGGGCGCCTTCATGTTCCAGCAGCCACCGCTTGCGCTCCACCCCGCCGCCGTAGCCGGTCAGGGACCCGCCGGTTCCGATCACCCGGTGGCAGGGCACGACGACGGCGATCGGGTTGGCGCCGTTGGCCGCGCCCACCGCGCGCATCGCCGAGGGGCGGCCCAGCCGCTGGGCCAGGCCGGCATAGGTCGTCGTCTCGCCGGGCGGGATCTCGACCAGCGCGCGCCACATCCGGTGCTGGAAGTCCGTGCCGCCGATCGTCCAGGGAACGGTCCGCAGCGCCTCCAGCTCGCCGGCGAAATAGGCGGCCAGGCCATCGCGCACGGCCGCCGGCGCGGCGCCGGTCTCCACGGTCTGGCCGCGGTGGTGCAGGCGCAGGGCCCTGGCCAGGCGCTCGGGCTGGTCGTGGAATTCCAGCACCCGCAGGCGGCCTTCCGCGTCGGCGACCACGTCGATCTCGCCGATCGGGGTGGACAGCACGCTCAGTGTCAGGACCTCAGGCCGCACGCTTGACCTTCCGGATCGGCGGCGCGCCTTCGTCGGCCAGCGACGCCCACAGGTGCAGGGCCGCATAGGCCCGCCAGGGGCGCCAGGCCTCGGCCTGGGCCAGGAGTTCGTCCGCCGTCGGACGAACGCCGTCGGCGTCCGCCAGGGCGCGCATCAGGGCGACGTCGGCGGCCGGGAAGGCGTCGGGTTCGCGCAGCTGGCGCATGGCGATGTACTGGGCCGTCCATTCGCCGATGCCAGGCAGGGCGCGCAGGCGGGCGACCATCTCGGCCAGGCCGGCGGTCGGCGACAGCAGGTTCGGATCGTCGACGGCGGCGGCGGCCATGCTCGACAGGCAGCGGATGCGCGCGCCGGGCATCTTCAGGCCCGACAGGTCGGCGGCGGCCAAGTGCTGGGGCGTCGGGAAGGCGTGGGTCAGGCCGGGCTCGGCCCAGGGGTCCGAGAGCGCCTCGCCATGCGAGGCCACCAGCTCGCCGGCCAGCTTGCGCGCCTGCACCACGGTGATCTGCTGGCCCAGGATCGCGCGCACGGCCAGCTCGAACCCGTCCCAGGCGCCGGGCACCCGCAGGCCGGGGCGCGCGGCGACCATCCGGGCCAGGCGCGGGTCGCGCGACAGCACCTCGCCGATGCCGACCGGGTCGGCCGACAGGTCGAAAACCCCGCGCACCCGGGCCAGGATGCGGGGCAGGGCCGAGGGCTTGGGGAAGCGCACCGCCACGCTCAGACGGTCGCCGCCGATCGGCGTCACGGCGAGGGTCCCGGCCGCGCCGTCCAGGGCGATGGTCCGGCGGTAGACGTTGTCCCGCACCACCTCGACGCCGGGGATGGCGCGCATGGCCAGGAAGGCCAGCATGCCGTCCCAGTCGTAGGGCGGGCGATAGCGCAGGGTCAGGGAGATGGCTTCGCCGGGCGGAGCGGCCCCATGGGAAGAGGGGAGGACCTTGCGCCGGCGCAGGGCGGCGGGCGGCCGGTCGTACAGCTGCTGGAAGGTCTCGTTGAAGCGGCGCACGCTGCCGAAGCCGGCGGCCAGGGCCACCTCGCCCATCGGCAGGTCGGTCTCGTGGATCAACTGCTTGGCCAGCAGCACCCGCCGGGTCTGGGCTACCCCGACCGGCGTGGCGCCCAGATGCTGCAGGAACAGCCGCCGCAGCTGGCGGCCGCCGACGCCGACGCGCTCGGCCAGGGTCTCGACGTCCCCCTCATCGAGGGCGCCGGCCTCGATCAGGGCCAGGGCGCGGCTGACGGTGTTGGACGCCCCGTTCCAGGCCCCCAGCTGCGGCGAGGTCTCCGGGCGGCAGCGCAGGCAGGCGCGGTAGCCGGCCTCCTGGGCCGAGGCGGCGGTGGCGTGGAAGGTGACGTTCCGGCGCAGCGGCGTGCGGGCCGGGCACACCGGCCGGCAGTAGATGCCCGTCGTCTTCACGGCCACGAACAGCCGGCCGTCGAAGCGGGCGTCGCGGGTCTGGATGGCGCGGTAGCAAACGTCGGGGTCGAGGTCCATGCGCCCGATCATAGCCCCGGAAGGGGCGCCGTCTCGCGGTTTTCGGACGTCGTCATGGCGACGGGCGCGCGCCACCCGTCGTCGTTGCCATGCAGTGTTCCTCGCTTTGAGGTTTCAGTAGTGGAAACTGTCGGCTGCTCGACATTCGTTCATATAATTGTCTATTGGAAGTAATGTTCCTGAATGTGAAACGCGAAGTGCGACAAAATGCGCGTCAAAACTAGTCCAATACTTGTATCTTAACGGTCGATTAAGGGTGAAAATTACGACCTGATCAACCGCGATGATCGCCCAATAGGCCTCAAGTTCGGTCTGGGGCCATCATCATGAAGTATCCTGTTCTCTGGGCGACGAGCGCGCTGATCGCCGTCGTCGCCGTCTCTGGTTTCGCGGTCGCCCGCCAGGAGCGCGGCGAGCCGGGCGTCAGCCTAGCCCACGACGTGGTCGCCGCGGCCAGCGCCTTCGAAACCTACACCCGCGGCGCGGGCTCGATCTCGGCCGCGTTCGAAAGCGGCGGCGGCGTCGCCGACGCCCTGGCCAAGGGCGCGGCCTACCAGCCCCAGCAGCTGGACGCCGGCATGATCGCCTACGGCGCCATCGCGGCTCTGCAGGAGCAGGCCTTCATCGACGGCGTCCGCCAGGCGGCCCGCGAGACCTCGGAGCAGGCGCTGATCGAGCGCCTTGAGGCCAATCCGGAGAGCGTCCTCGAGATCGACGGCGTCGGGGCCGCCGCCGGCCGGGCCCAGGCGGCCCTGCTCAAGCGCGGCGCGCCGCTGGGCGTCACGGGCAAGGCGGTCAAGAAGGCGGCCTACGACATCCAGCGCCAGGACTGGTCCAAGGGCACGATCGTCGACGCCGCCGGCCGCCTGGCCAAGGTCAAGGCGATCTCGGCGGTGTTCTTCATCCCCGGCGACGACGACGCAGGTCGGCTGATCCAGGCCGCGACGGCCCCGCGCGAGGGCGACGCCTTCAACGGCGGCGGCGAGGGCGGGGCGGCCTTCACCCCGGTGACGACGCGCGCCGCGGCCCTGGCGGCCCTGGCGGTGCTGGGCGCGGCCGGTGACGACGACGTCGACGGCCTGGACAAGGTCATGCACGACGAGCGCAGCGGCCAATGCATGAAGATGGCCAAGCTGAACCTCTACCAGTGCCTGGCCGTCGCCGGTCCGCACTACGAGGACGTCTTCTGCCTGGGCCAGCACGCCTTGATCGACACCGCCCAGTGCGTCAACGAGGCGGCGGGCGGCGGGACGCTCCCGACGACGGCGCCCGGTCCGGCGGCCCGTCCGTCCCGCGGCTTCACGATCCCCGTGGCGGGTCAGGCGGTGGCGGCGATGTCGTCGCCGATCCCGGTCGGGAACTGAGGCGAATCCCGACGGGAGCGGCCGGACCGCTCCCGTCGGCGGCCCGGCCCGCCGCGGGCGCGGCGGTGCGCTCCGGGCTTTGAATACTGACGTTTGGAGAAGTGTCGACTTTCCGACATAAGGTAGTTCCCGTAGTGAACTAGGGTGAAGACCTTATTTTTAAGATTAACGCACCGGAGGTGTGCAGTAAAATAGTCCAATACATGAACCATGTCTCTCGCTATGGCGAAAATATTGGGGAATGCTCCAGTTGAGGGACGTTCAGTAGGGCTGAAGTTCGGCCTGGGGCTATCAAGATGAAACACCCTGTCATTTGGGCGACGAGCGCGCTTGTCGCCGTGGTCGCCGTGTCCGGTTTCGCGGTCGCTCGTCAGGAGCGGAGCGAACCCGGCGTCAGCCTGGCCCGCGACGTCGTCGCGGCGGCCAGCGCCTTCGAAACCTACACCCGGGGCGCGGGCGGCATCTCGGCGGCGTTCGCGGACGGCGGCGGCGTCTCCGAGGCCCTGGCCAAGGGCGCGGCCTACCAGCCCGAACAGCTGGACGCCGGGATGATCGCCTACGGGGCCATCGCGGCCCTGCAGGAGCCGGCCTTCATCGACGGCGTGCGGCGGGCCACCCGCGACACCCCGTCCGAGGTGCTGGCCGCCCGCCTGCAGGACGACCCCGAGAGCGTCCTCGACATCGAGGGCGTGGCGGCCGCCGCCAGCCGGGCCCAGGCGGCCCTGCTCAAGCGCGGCGCGCCGCTGGACGCCACCGGCAAGGCGGTGCGCAAGGCGGCCTACGACATCCAGCGCCAGGACTGGTCGAAGGGGGCGATCGTCGACAGCGCCGGCCGTCTGGCCAAGGTCAAGGCGATCTCGGCCGCCTTCTTCAATCCCGACGACCACGACGCCGGCCGGCTGATCCAGGCGGCGACGGCCCCGCGCGAGGGGGGCGAGCGCACCTTCGGCGGCGGGGGCGAGGGCGGCGCGGCCTTCACGCCGGTGACCGTCCGGGCCGCGGCCCTGGCGGCCCTGGCCCTGCTGGGCGCGGCCGACGACGACCATGTCGGCGAGCTGGACAACGTCATGCACGAAGAGACCAGCGGCCAGTGCATGAAGATGGCCAAGCTGAACCTCTACCAATGCCTGGCGGTGGCCGGTCCCCAGTACGAGGACGTCTTCTGCCTGGGGCAGCACGCGCTGAGCGACACCGCCCAGTGCGTCAACGCCGCGGCGGGCGCGCCCCGGGCTCCGGCCACGCCGATCCCGACGGCGGCGCCGCGCCGCATGCCGGGCTTCACGATCCCGGTCGGCGGCCAGGCGGTGGCGTCGGTGGCGGCGGCGGACGACGACCCCGACGGCGGGTGGGGCCCGGCGTCGGCGAAATAGCCGCCGGGGTCCGATAGCGGGAGGGGACGTCCAGAACTGAAGAAGGCCTCCCGGATCGCTCCGGGAGGCCTTCACCGCTTCACCGCGTCGGGGGTGGCGCGGCTAGCGAATGCCGGGCACGTGCAGGGCGGCTTCCTTCTCGGCCTTCTGCTTGAAGACCAGGTCGCCGTACTTGCCGTACTCCATGCGAGCGATGGTGCGCTCGTGCACCTCGTCCGGACCGTCGGCCAGGCGCAGGGTGCGGATGCCGGCATAGGCCTTGGCCAGGCCGAAGTCGGTGGTCACGCCGCCGCCGCCGTGGGCCTGGATGGCGTCGTCGATGATCTTCAGGGCCAGGCGCGGGGCCGCGACCTTGATCATCGCGATCTCCAGACGCGCCGACTTGTTGCCGGCCTTGTCCATCATGTCGGCGGCCTTGAGGCACAGCAGGCGGCACATCTCGATGTTGATGCGGGCCTCGGCGACGCGCTCCTCCCAGACCGAGTGGTCGGAGATGTACTTGCCGAAGGCCTTCCGGCTCATCAGCCGCTTGCACATCTTCTCCAGCGCCACCTCGGCCGTGCCGATGGTGCGCATGCAGTGGTGGATGCGGCCGGGGCCCAGGCGGCCCTGGGCGATCTCGAAGCCGCGGCCCTCGCCCAGCAGCAGGGCGTCCTGGATCGGCACGCGCACGTCCTTGAGGATCACCTCGGCGTGGCCGTGCGGGGCGTCGTCATAGCCGAACACCGGCAGCATGCGGACGATCTCGATGCCGGGGGCGTCCATCGGCACCAGCACCTGGCTCTGCTGCTGGTGGCGGCTGGCGTTGTCGGGATCGGTCTTGCCCATGACGATGGCGACCTTGCAGCGCGGATCGCCCACGCCCGAGCTCCACCACTTGCGGCCGTTGATCACATAGTGGTCGCCGTCGCGCTCGATGCGGGTCTCGATATTGGTGGCGTCCGAACTGGCCACCGCCGGTTCGGTCATCAGGAAGGCGCTGCGGATCTCGCCGTTCATCAGCGGGCGCAGCCAGCGCTCCTTCTGCTCCAGCGTGCCGTAACGCATCAGCACTTCCATGTTGCCGGTGTCCGGCGCCGAGCAGTTGAAGACCTCGGAGGCGAAGCCGATCTTGCCCAGCTGTTCGGCGATCAGGCTGTATTCGAGGTTGGTCAGCTGGACGCCCTCGAACTGGAAGGTGTCGTCGACGTGCGTCTGGCCGCTGTGCGGCGGCATGAAGAAGTTCCACAGGCCGGCGGCCTTGGCCTTGGCCTTCAGCTCCTCGACCACCTGGACGACCTTCCAGCGCTCGGCGCCCAGCACGTTCATCTCGGCCTCGTAGACCGGGACGGCGGGCTTGATGTGCTCTTCCATGAACGCGGTGACGCGGTCCAGGAACTGCCGCTGCGTGGGGGAGATGTCGAAATCCATGGCGCTTCCCGATCCCGTTCTTTTTCTGCGTGTCAAACAAGTGTTTGAACGCAAGCTAGCGCCGGTTGCCGTCCAGGGCAAGCTGGGAAAACCGATAGGGTCGGGCCAGGTGCTACAGCACGTAGTTCACCGCGATCACCGGGGTCACCGAGGCGGTGACGTTGCGGCCGGCCGGGACGATGCGGGCGCCCATGATCACGCCCACGGCGGGGCTGAAATTGTACTCGACGGCCGGGGCCAGGATCAGGGCCTGGCTGACCGGCGAGCGGCGCTCGTAGGCGACGCCGGCGCCGTCGACGCCGCTGACCTTGGTCGAGGCGTCGCGCTGATAGGCCAGGTCCAGGGCCGCCACCCACTGGCGGGTGATGCTGTACTCGAAGGCCAGGTCCACGTTGAACGAGTCGCCCGGCTTGGCCCGGCCGTCGAAGCCCGTCGGCGTGCCATAGACGCTGGCGCCCTCGACGTCGGCGTGGCCCGAGACCGTGTAGGCGAGGTTCAGGCGGGTACGCAGGATGCGGCCGTTGGGCGTCCAGAAATAGGTCTGGGAATTGACCCCCAGGGTGGTGGCGTAGGCCCCGCTGCCGAACCCGTCGTGCGGGCGGTCGTCCAATCGGTCGTAGCGGCCGGTGGGCAGGGTCTCCTGCAGCAGCACCGAGATTGTCGGGGTGCGACCGCCTTCCTTCCACTGGGTCAGGCGGTACTGGCCCTGGACGGTGAAGTCGCCCAGCTGGACGCCCGAACTGGAGCCGGCCTTGGTCCGGGCGTAGCCGAAGCGCGGGATGACCCCGGCGGTGAAGGTGTCGGTGACGCCGTACAGCAGATAGGTCAGCGAGCCGAAGCCGTCGGCGTCCGGAACGTCGTGGCGCTTCCCCTCGCCGTCGATCGCGCCGTAGGGCTTGGCGTCGTAGAGATAGGGCTCGATCAGGGCGTGGCCCTTGGGCAGGGTCGAGGCGCCCGAGGCCAGGATCGGTCCGGTCCACCAGGCGTCGGACACGGCTTGGCGGGCGGCCGGCTCATCGGTCGCGAAGGCGGGGGCGGCCAGGGCCAGCGGACCCAGCAGCGCGGCGAGCCCGGCCGCGACCCGGCGTGGGTTGGAAGTCATCGGTCTCTCCCCGTGTGCGTCGCGGTCCAAGGCGGCCGCGCGTCGTCGTTAGGCGGTCAGGTGCGCGACCGCCGCCCGGAACTTGCGGCCTGTCGGTGTCAGGATGTGTCGGCAGCGTCGCGCCGCCCGCACTCTCCCCGCCGCCGCCCTGGGCGCAAAGAGCCAGACCGATGGAAAAGAGGGGCGCCAGATGCTTGCGCGGGGCCGCCGGTCGAGGCCATCCTGCCGGCCATGAACATCCAGATTCACCCCCTCGAAGGCCGCTACGTCCGGCTGGAACCGATCACCCCCCAAGTACCTGGCGAACTGCGGGCCGAGCTGAAGGGGGCGATCGACTGCGATCCCGCCAGCTGGGAGATCATGTCGACCAACGGCTGCGGCGAAGGCTTCGCCGACTGGTGGGGCGCGCTGAAGGGCGAGACCGAGCGCGGCGAGCGCATCGGCTACGCCATCCGCCGCCTGAGCGACGGCAAGGTGGTGGGCACGTCCAGCTACCTGAACATCCGCAAGCTGCATCGCGGGCTGGAGGTCGGCTCGACCTTCCTGCACCCCGACGCCCGCTCGGGCCCGATCAATCCGGAGTCCAAGCGGCTGCTGCTGGGTCATGCCTTCGACGCCGGCGCGATCCGGGTGGAGTTCATGGTCGACGTCCGCAACGCCCGCAGCCAGGCGGCGGTCGAGAAGCTGGGCGCCGACCGCGAGGGCGTGCTGCGCAACCACAAGATCACCTGGACCGGCCACGTGCGCGACACCGCCGTGTTCTCGATCACCGACGCCGACTGGCCGGGCGTGAAGCAGCGGCTGGATTTCCGGCTGCAGGAGACGTTCGCGTAGCTCCGCTCGTGATCCTCGGAACAAGTCCGAGGATGACGGAGGCTGGGCTGAATGGGGCGTTTTCCCCGCGAATCCGCGCCCAATTGTCACAGTTCTGCGAAGAACGTTGATCTTTGAGGTAAAGATGGCGTTAGCTATCTTCACGTAAAGATTTCGCCAAGCTTTCGCGCGTAGTTTCCCGGCCCATGACGGCTATTGCGTGCTTGAGAATTCTGGTCGCCGGGACCGCCAGTCCGTTGGGCGAGGCGGGTCGGAACATCCCGGTCTCCCAGGTGGAAGCCGCCGCCGACCTGTACCTCAAGCATCGCTGGAAGGCCCCGCGCCGCTACGGCGCCGTCGCGCCCCTGGCCTTCGTGTTGGCCGACACCAAGGCCGAGAGCCTGGACCCGGTCGAGATGCAGACCCTGGCCGTCGAGCTGGAGGCCGGCCTGTTCCCGGACCGTCAGGCGGGCCAGGTCTGCCTGCTGACCTTCGAGGGCGACGAGACCTCGGTCCTGCAGTTCGCAGCCCTGTCCCAGGCGTCCCTGGCCAGCCTGATCGCCGGCCGCGGCTACGCCGGTCCGGCCGGCCACGTCCAGGTGATCACCGCCGCCGAGATCCGCGCCGTGCCCAGCGCGCCCAGCGAGGCCGTGGTCGACGAGCAACTGCAGGCCGCCCTGAACGAGACCGCGCCGGCCAAGGCCGCTCCGGCCGTCGCCGAGCCCGCGGCGGAAATCGTCGAGGCCGCCGAAGCCGTCGCCGACGCCGCGCCGGCCGCCGAAAAGGCCCCGGCCGCCCCGTCGGCGCCCGCCGCCGCCGCGAAGCCGGCGCCCGCCCCGGAAAAGCCCAAGCCGCCGCCCCCGCCCGCCACCGGCTGGTGGGGCCTGTACCATCCGCCGTCGGAGTCGTTCGTCGGCGCGGCCATCGGCCTGCGCGCCGACCTGCTGACCCCGCGCCCCACCGACGACGCCCCGCTGCTGACCCGCGACCTGACCTGCCTGAACGACGCCCAGGCCGCCTTCGCCAAGGCCGGCGACGCGGGCATGCTGTTCGTGCCGTTCAGCTTCTGGAACCTGACCGCCCCGTCCTCGCAGGAGGCCTACAAGCGCCGGCTGTCGCGCTATCCGCTGGCCATGCAGGCCCGCCTGGGCGCGACGATCTATGACACCCCGCGCGAGCCCTCGCTGGGCACGCTGGGCCAGATCCGCGCGTTCCTGCAGCCGCACTTCGCGTTCATCGACCTGAACATCACCGAGCCCAACTTCCCGGTCGCCACCCTGCCGGGCGACCTGGCCACCAGCATCACCCTGACCCTGCCCGACGACGACCTGCGCCTGCGCATCGAGGCGATCGGCAAGTTCGCCTCGGCCCAGGGCGCCTACCGCGCCAAGGGGGTTCGACAAGGGGTGACCGGCCTGCGCGACCCCAAGGAGCTGGAAGCCTGCCGCGCCGCCGGCCTGCGCTTCGTCTCCGGCCCCGCGATCACCGACCTGATGGCCAGCCCGATCGGCGCCGCCCCGGCCGCGGCCCTGCCGCTGAAGGTCGCCTAGCGAGGTCCATCCCCCGCGACGCTGGGTCGCGGGCGATTTCGGTCCCGAGGGTCAGGACCGCTAACCTTCCCCGCGCATGTTGGCCGCATGACAGCGATCGCGTGCCTGAAGGTCTTCGTGGGCGACGAACTCCGGTTCGCCGACAACGACACCATGGCCGGCCTGGTGGGCAAGGTGGCCGGAGCCTATCTGGAGACCACCTGGCTGTGGCCGCGCCGCTATGGGCTGGTGGCGCCGTTCTCGTTCGTGCTGGCCGACCCGCGCGCCACCCAATTGGACGCCCGGGAGTTGCAGGCCCTGTCGCGCGACCTCCAGCACAAGCTGTTCGGCGACAAGGGCGACGGCGACATCGTCCTCCTGATGTTCGAAGGCGACCAGACCGACGTCATGCGTTTCGCCGGCCTGCACGCCGCCGAGCTGAAGGCGCTGCTGGACGGCGAGGACGACGGCTCGCTGGTCGGGCGCGTCTGCCGCATCACGCCGAACGAGGTCAGTTCGGTCGTGCCCCAGGGCGGACCCGTCTGCGGGGCGCCGACCATGGAGGAGCTGGCCGCCCTGGCGCCGCCGCCCGCCGAGGACCCCGGCCCGCCGGCCCGGGTCGGCTGGCGCGGCGTCTATCACGGACCCCGCCAGGTGTTCATCGGCAGCGTGGCGGTCTGGCGGCCGGCGCGGACGGCGTCGGTGTTCGGCCTGTCGCCGGCGCGGCAGGAGGCCGACCGCCCCGAGGACGACATCCCGACCCTGGCCGCCGCGGCCGAGGCCCTGGCCGCCGTGCCGGTGGGGGTGATGTTCTTCCCGATCAGCTTCTCGACCATCGTCAAGCCCGGGGCCCGGGCCGAGCTGCTGCCGCATCTGGAAGCCCTGCCGGCCGGGTCGCGGGCCCGCCTGGCCGCCGCGGTCTACGATACGCCCCGCGCCCCGTCGTTCTCGGCCCTGTCGCAGGTCAAGCGCGTCCTGGACCCGTTCTTCGCCCGGCTGGACCTGCGGGTCGCCGACCCCGCCTTCCGGATCGAGGACCTGCCGTCCGACCTGGCCAGCAGCGTGACCCTGGTCCTGCCCCAGGCCGACGAGCCCACCCGCCTGGCGGCGGTGAACCGCTTCCTGCGCGACGCCCCGGTCTATCGCCGCAAGCAGGTCTGGCAGGGGATCACCGACGTGCGCACCCGCCGCGAGCTGAACCACTGCATCGAGCAGCAGGCGCCGTTCCTGACCGGCGAGGCGGTCACCGACCTGCTGGAGAAGCCGGTCGGCGCCACGCACCTGCCCTGGCTGAACCTGCCGATGCACGACTGGTCGACGACCCCCGAGATCGCCCCCGTCTCGTCGGTGGCCTGAGCCGCGTCCCGTTCCCCCTGGGCGGGGGCAAACCCCACGAAGGCGTTCCAGGGACAGGATTTGCGCTGGATTTAGCCGGCGATGCCGATCACCTTGGCCGACACTTCGAATGGGGTTGGGTGGGCGAGACGATGATCGGCGTGAAACGACTGGCGGGCGCGGCTCCTGTCGCGGTGTTGACGGCCGCGCTGCTGACGACGGCGGGGACCGCCCACGCCCAGCGGCCTCCGCCCGCCACGTCTCCGTCCCCGGCGGTCGCCCAGGCCGCCGAGGCCAGCACGGTCGGCCGCTTCAACGCCGTCGCCAAGGACCGCGCCCAGCTGCGGCTGTTCCTGCGGGCCATGCCCAAGGGCGGCGACCTGCACAACCACCTGTCCGGCGCGGCCTATGCCGAGGACTTCCTGGCCTGGGCCGACGAGGGCGGCCTGTGCGTGACCACCGACGTCCTGCCGTCCATCGTCCCCGGCCCCTGCGACGCGCCGGGCAGGGTCCCGGCCAAGGGTTTGGCCGCGGCCAATACGGGCCTCTACAACCGGGCGATCAACGCCCTGTCGATGCGCAACTACGACGCCGGCGCCGACGGGGCCATGGCCTCGGGCCACGACCAGTTCTTCGCCACCTTCGGCCGGTTCGGCGCCGCGGGCGACGGCAAGCTGGGCGCCCTGCTGGCCGTGGCCCGCGAATACGCCGCCGGCGACACCGTCGGCTATGTCGAGACCTCGGTGAACCCCACGGCGATGGGCGAGCTGGCCTGGTCGTTCAGCGACACGCCCTGGACCGACGACTTCGCCGGCGCCCTGGCGGCGATCAAGCCCCGGCTGCCGGCCATGGTCGCCCAGGCCCGCCAGGAGTTCGACGCCGCCGAGGCCGACGCCGACCGCCGCCAGGGCTGCCTGGCCCAGAAGCCGCGCACCGGTCCCTGCGCCGTGGTGCTGGGCTATCAGGGCTTCGCGGTGCGCATCCTCAAGCCGTCGGTGGTCTTCGCCCAGCTGGCCTCGGCCTTCGCCTTGGCGCAGGCCGATCCGCGCTTCGTCGGCGTCAACATCGTCGCGCCCGAGGACCATCCGGTCTCGCTGTCCGACTACCGGCTGCACATGCGCATGCTGCAGTACCTGCACGCCCAGTATCCGGACGTGAAGCTGTCGCTGCACGCCGGCGAGCTGACCCTGGGCCTGGTCACCCCGCGCGAGCTGCGCTTCCACGTCCGCGAGGCGGTCGAGACAGCCGGCGCCCGCCGCATCGGCCACGGCGTCGACATCGCCTACGAGGACGGCGCCAACGACCTGCTGGCCCGCATGGCCCGCGACAAGGTGGCCGTCGAGATCAACCTGACCAGCAACGACGTCATCCTGGGCGTCAAGGGCGCCGACCACCCGCTGCACCTCTACCGCAAGGCCGGCGTGCCGTTCGTGCTGTCCACCGACGACGAGGGCGTCTCGCGCATCGACCTGACCAACGAGTACCTGCGGGCCGTCACCGAGCAGGGCCTGACCTATCTCGACCTCAAGGCCGCCGCCCGGGCCAGCCTGGAATACAGCTTCCTGCCCGGGCCCAGCCTGTGGACCGCGCCCAAGACGCCGGTCGCCGCCTGCGCCAAGGCCGGCCCGGCCTGCGACGCCTTCCTGGCCGGCAGCCGCAAGGCGACGGCGCAATGGCGGCTGGAGCGGGAGTTCGCGGCGTTCGAGGCGTCCGGCCGCTAGTTTTGGAGCTACCGCGAAAGGCGTGATCCGCCTGCCAAGGTTGTGCTATCCCCGGGATGTGAAGCCCCGGGGGGAGCCGCCATGACCCAGATCACCGCCGTCAATTCCACCGACCAGTCCGCCCAGCTGACCATCCTGAAGGGCGGCGACGAGCGGACCCAGGCGCTGTCCGGCAAGGTCGACGTCGCCGCCGAGGGCGTGGTGATCGTCCCGCCGGTCAAGGGCTATACGGTCTCGGCCTCGGTGGCGATCGACGGCAACACCTACACGACCAACACCGTGCATCTGCCCGACGGCGCCTGGCGCCTGACCGCCCGGCTCGAAGCCGGCGACGGGGTGTTCTTCTTCGAGCTGGCCAGCCAGCCCGGCGACGTGCCCGACAGGTTGGTCCTGATCAACACCCTGCGCGAGCCGGTGCTGTTCACGATCACCGCCTACGCGGCCGACGCGCCCGGCCAGGCGGTGCTGTCCTCGGACCTGGTCGTCCAGCCCACCGAGCGGCTGGACGTGGGCACGGGCAACAGCTTCGCCTTCTACGCCGTGGTCGATGGCGTGGTGACCAACACCGTCGAGGTCGATCCCGGCCGGCCCGGCCAGGACGTGACCCTGCAGATGGTCGAGGCCGTGACCGACGACGGCCAGGAAGGCTACGGCCTGACCCTGGTCGAACCCACGGCCTGACGCCGCGCCTCTAGCCCTTCGGCGGATCGGGGAAGGTGATCTCCACGCTGGGCGCCGAACGCTCGTGCGGCCCGTGGTACACCGCCTCGATGTTGTTGCCGTCGGGGTCGTAGGCGAAGGCGGCGTAGTAGCCGGGGTGGTAGGGCCGCTCGCCCGGCCCGCCGTTGTCGCGCCCCCCGTTGGCCAGGGCGGCGGCGTGGAAGCGCTTGACCGCTTCCTGGTCGGCGGCCTGGAACGCCAGGTGCACGTGGCTGGCCGGCTCGCCGACGTCGATCCACAGCTCGTCGGCCCAGACGTGGTCGCCGGCGCCGGGGATGCTGCCCTCGACCAGCGGCACGCCGATCGTTTCGAGCACGGCCTTGTAGAACCGTTTCATGGCGGGCAGGTCCTGGGTGCGCAGGTGGACATGGTCGATCAGTCGGCCGCGATGGAGTTGCATGGGAGGGCTCCGGAGGACGGGTGTTCCGGGATCAACGTGGCGGGGCGCGGCGCAGTTTCGGGCGGCAGGCGGCCGGCAAGGCCGGGGACATGCCCTTTGGGCGTGTCCCCAAGTCCTGGCGCGGAGACTGCTGCTGGGGACACGCGCGAGCGCATGTCCCCGACCGGGGAGCCCGGCGGGTGGGAGGCGGCGGAGCGTCCGGGCCATGCCCGGCATAGGATTGTGGAGAGTACCGTTTCGACAGGGTCTGGACGCTCCGCGCGGATCGTTTTCCGGTGAGCCTTCGAGGTGCGGGGTTTTAACCCGCTCCCGATGGAGGCCCCCGACGGGCGGAAGGTTGACGACCCTTCCGGACCGCCCGGGCGATTTCAGCCCGGGCCCGCCGCGTCCGCCGATCCTCCGCCGCCTGGGCTTCGTCCCGATGTTTCAGGGAAACCTGCCCAGGACGCCGAAGCGTCACTGAAGACCACCGACGAACGCTTCCCGCTCGACCGCCCCTGTCGCACGTATCGGTCGCCGGCCGGACGTCCTCCCCACGACAGGGCGAGGACCAGTATGCGGGCGGTTTGAACGCGGCGGCGGATGTGACGCTGATTTTGTTGCAGGGCGTTGAATTGGCTGGGGTTTGTCTCGACGGTCGCGGGGATTGAGCGCGCTGTATCCCCCTAACCTCCGCTCATCCCGGCGAATGCCGGGACCCAGATCCCATGGCGGTCTGGTTGATTGGAGAGGCTCAGCGCTCGTGGCGTCAGCCTCAAAGCCATTCCATCTGGGTCCCGGCATTCGCCGGGATGAGCGGATCAAAAGGGAGTGGCCGAGCCCGGAAAGACCGCCCGCAGCGGCGAGGCCGCGCCTTGAAACCTTGGCTGCCAGCGTGCTCTGGGGACTGACCGAGTCAAGGACGGCGCGCCGCGCCGCCGCTCCGCGGCCGCCGGAGGCGGTCCTTGACTCGGTCAGTCCCCAGAGCTCCCATCCACCAAGGGTTTAAGGCGTGGCCGCATCCGGCGGGGCGGATGCAGCCTTCGCCGTCAAAGCCGCCGAGGGGGAGCTCATGCCATTTCCAGTCCGCGAGGCGCTGATCGTCGAGGCCGAGCAGGCCTTGGGGCGCCGGTTGCCGCCAACCTTCCGGGAGCGCCTGACGAAGGACAATGGCGGGGAGGTCGCCACCGCCGACGACGACTGGACCATCCACCCCGTATGGGACCCGACCGATCGCCGGACCATCGCGCGCACCGCCAGCCACATCGTGAAGGAAGTCGACCAGGCGCGAGCCTGGGCCGGCTTCCCATCCGACGCGATCCCTTTGGCGATCAACGACCAGGGCGACCGCATCATCGTCCGCGCGGCGAGGGACGATCCTGAAGTCTGGGACCACGAGACGGGCCTGATCACCCCCATCGACATCGACTGGCGATAGGAACGCCTCAAGCAAAGCCGTGAGTTTTGGGTGGTATTCCGCTGGCCGAGATCGAGCCAGGGGTAGGCAGCTTCACTGCTACCTTGACAACTGGTGGCGAAAGCCACAACTTCACCGTGCCTCTGGATGGAGGCTGAAAAGAAACCGAGATGGTTTCGGTTATTTGTGCTGCTGCAAAGCGGCGAAATCAGATCGGTCCTGGACCGAAATGGCTTGCGCACGAAGGTGCGTCTGATGGCCGAGGCCAGTCTCTTCGATTGAAGGACTGGAAATGACTGACACCCCCAAGATTATCATCCGTTTTGCCCTTGTGGCCGAACAGCCGAATGCGCGCGACGAGGAGCGGTTGAGCCACGTCTCGGCCGAAAATTCCATCGCCGGCATTAAGCGGTACACGGGCTTCGTTCGTGGACGGGACCTCTACCCTCTGTTTGATCATCTTTCCTTGGAGGCTAACCCCCGTGCCGCAAAAACCGGGGCAGTGACCGAGGCGATCATCGACTCGCTCGTTAGCACTCCGGAGCTCTTCCCTTTCAAGACGAAGGGCATCCTGCTCGGCACTTCCATGTACGAACCCCTCCAGCGCAACCGCTTCCAACTGGTTTTCGAGGATCCGGCGTCTGAAGGTGTTCTCGATGGTGGCCACAATATGCTGGGCATCGGCATCCACATGCTTTCTCACGTCGTCGAAAGGCGAGAACTCGCTGGCGTCTCTCGCTGGGACGAGATGAAGGATCTTTGGCTGGAACGCCGGTCCGAACTCGAAGAGGTCCGGGATCGCTTCGACTTTCTCGTTCCCGTCGAACTGCTGGTTCCCTCTGATACTGAAGACGCGAACTCGGTGCAGCAGTTCGAGATGTCGGTGCTGGAGATCTGCGCGGCGCGGAACAACAACGCCCAACTGACCCAGGAAACGAAGTCGAACAAGCTTGGTTTTTACACGGAGATTCGGGAGCGTCTGGATCCGGACCTTGCCGCTCGCGTCGAGTGGAAGAGCAACGAGTGGGAGAGCAGCGAAGCCAGGCCTATCAAAGTGCGCGACCTCCTCGCCCTCGCGTGGATCCCGCTGAACAAGGCCAATGAAGAGCAGCTGCTGCCGCTCGATATTTCGGTGACCCCTCAGAACATCTACCGGAACAAGGGAGAGTGCTCGAAGCAGTTCGACAAGCTGATGTTGAATCCGCAGATTTCCGAACCTCGAGACGGACCCACCCATGAACTCATCAACGATACAGTCGCCTCCTGCTTCGATATCCTGGCTAATCTTCCGAAGCTCTACGACAAGATCTATGCCCAATTCCCGGAGGCTTATAATTCCAACGGTTTCCGTTTCGGGGCGAACCCGATCGTAAAGATCTATGACCCCGCCAGACGCGAGCAGGCGAAAGACAAAACCGCATACGTGGCGACTCAGCCTCGTACCCCGTTCACGGATCGGCCGGTTACTTATCGCTATCCGGACGGCCTGATCATGCCGTTGGTGTATGGGCTCAAGGGACTGATGACGATCGACGGCAATAGTGTGGTTTGGGCGACGGACCCGTTCGAATTTCTCGACGCGTATCTGCCTGACATCGCTGGTGCCTATCGGCTTGTTCTCGACATGGCGCGGTTCGATCCTCAGAAGCTTTCGAAGAACCAGGCGAGCCACGAGTTCGCCGTCGGCGAATTCGAGAAGGTGCTGATCAAGCACAAGGCCAAGCGTCGCGCGGCCTTGGTCTAGACGCCCGGCGGTAGGGGGGCGACCTGGCCCGCCCCCCTACCGCCGCCCAAACAGCCTCTCAATATCCGCCAACTTCAGCTCCACATAAGTCGGCCGCCCGTGGTTGCACTGCCCCGAATGCGGCGTCGCCTCCATCTCCCGCAGCAGCGCATTCATCTCCACCGCGTTCAACCGCCGCCCCGCCCGCACGCTGCCGTGGCAGGCCATGGTGGAGCAGACCTCTTCCAGGCGTTCCTTCAGGGCCAGGGCCTGGCCGTTCTCGGCCAGGTCGTCGGCGATGTCGCGGACCAGGCCGGCGGCGTCGGTCTTGCCCAGCAGGGCCGGGGTCTCGCGGACCAGGACGGCGCCGGGGCCGAAGCTTTCCAGGACCAGGCCCAGGGCCGCCAGCTCCTCGGCGCGGGCGACGACGCGTTCGGCCTCGGCGGGGTCCAGCTCGACCACCTCGGGCAGCAGCAGGGTCTGGCGGGCGACGCCGCCGGCGGCCATCTCGCCCTTCATCCGCTCGTAGACCAGGCGCTCGTGGGCGGCGTGCTGGTCGACGATGACCACGCCGTCGCGGGTCTGGGCGACGATGTAGGTCTCGTGCACCTGGGCCCGGGCCGCGCCCAGCGGGAAGTCGACGGGGTCGAAGGCCGGGGCGGGGCCGTGGTCCGGCTGGCCGGGATAGGCGACGCTGGGCGGGGCGTCGTAGCCGCCGTAGGCCGCCTCGCGCACCGCCTCGGCGACGCCGCCGCCGCCGCCCCCGAAGGCCTCGGCGCGGGTGGCGTAGACCTCCTCCGGCGCGGCCTCGTATCTCGCCGAGACGTCCGACAGGCCCGGCAGCACCTGGGGCGCGGGCCGCGTCCAGCCGCCCGACTGCCAGGCCGAGAAGCCGGCGGGGGAGGGGGCGGGCTGGTAGCCGCTGTAACCGCCGCCGCCCGGCGGGACCAGGCTCTGCGCCCGGATGGCGTCCAGCGCGCTCGCCGCCGTGGTGGTCGAGGCCCGGTGGCCGGCCGCGGCCAGGGCGTGGCGCAGGCCCCCGACGATCAGGCCGCGCACCAGGGCCGGGTCGCGGAACCGCACTTCGGCTTTCGCCGGGTGGACGTTGACGTCGACCTCGGCGGTGTCGAGCGTGACATAGAGGGCGGCGGTCGGATGACGATCTCTTGCGAGGAAGTCGGCGTAGGCCGCGCGAAGCGCGCCCTGGAGAAGCCGGTCGCGCACCGGGCGGCCGTTGACGAACAGGTACTGGTGGGCGGCGTTGCCGCGGTTGTAGGTGGGCAGGCCGATGAAGCCGGATAGCCGCACGCCGTCGCGGGTCTGGTCGATCTCCAGGGCGTTGTCGTGGAAGTCGCGGCCCAGCACGGCCGACAGGCGGGCCAGGCGGCCTTGCGGGCCGGGATGCTCGGGCGGCAGGCGCAGGATGCGGCGGCCGTCGATGTCCAGCGAGAAGCCGACGGCCTCGTGGGCCATGGCCTGGCGCTTGAGCTCCTCGGTGATGGCCAGGGCCTCGGCGCGTTCGGACTTCATGAACTTCAGGCGCGCGGGGGTGGCGTAGAACAGGTCGCGCACCTCGATCCGCGCCCCGTGGTCGCCGGCGAAGGCGGCCGGGGCCACGTCGCCGACGCTGCCGCCCTCGACCAGGATCGAGAAGGCGTCGCGCTGACCCTTGGCGCGCGAAGAGATGGAGAGCCGCGCCACCGAGCCGATCGAGGGCAGGGCCTCGCCCCGGAAGCCCATGGTGTGGATGCGCAGCAGGTCCCACAGGCCGTCCTCGTCGGGGGCCAGCTTGGAGGTGGCGTGGCGCTCGATGGCGACGGGTAGTTCCTCGGCCGAGAGGCCGCAGCCGTCGTCGGCCACCAGGATGCGGGTCAGGCCGCCGCCGTGGGCCTCGACCTCGATGCGGGTGGCGCCGGCGTCGATGGCGTTATCGACCAACTCCTTGATGGCGCTGGCCGGGCGCTCGACCACCTCGCCGGCGGCGATGCGGTTGACGGTCTCGGGCGGCAGGCGGCGGATCGGCATCTGGGACGGCTTTCGGCGCGGCCGGGGCCGCATTGCAGCATGGTAATTTGACGGCCCAGCTTGGGGCCCTTCCAAGTGTGGAAGACCGATCATCTTAGATCGATTCCGCCACGGCTGGAGACACACAGATAGTGACGCAGTTGCGCTTGGCCGCCTCGTTGGCGGTGTTGGGCCTGATGTTTTCCGGTTCGGCCTTCGCCCAGCAGGCCGTCGACGCCTCCGGGCCGATCGACCTGCGCAAGGTCGATCCCGAGGCCAACATGGTCGAGGAACTGGTGGTCAACGCCCGCCTGCCGGGGCCGGCCTGGTGGAAGGTCAGCGACGCCGACACCACGGTCTATGTGCTGGGCGTGCCGGCCCTGACGCCCGCCAAGCTGGAGGTCGACGAGTCGGTGTTCAAGCGGCGTGTCGACGGGGCCAACGTGCTGATCATGGGCCAGGAGGCCGACGTCAGCGTGGTGCGGCTGATCTCGCTGGCCCTGGCCGGCAAGCGCTACTTCATCACCGACAAGCCGATGCGCCAGACCCTGCCGCCGGACCTGCGGGCCCGGCTGGAGGCGCGGCTGGCGGCGATGAAGGAGAAGCCCGACAGCATGGACGAGGTCAAACCCGCCTTCGCCGGCTTCCTGGTGGCCAACGGCGGGGAGGGCGGCGACGTCTCGATCCATCTGGGCGGCGTCACCGACGCCATCCGCGACATCGCCAAGGGCAAGGACCTGGACAAGCGTCCCCGCATCCAGAACCTGCCCGGCTACAGCCTGGTCGACGCCATCAAGTCGCTGGGCGGGGCGCCGCAGCCGCTGCAGGAGCTGTGCCTGGACGCCGGCTTGCGCCAGGCCGAGAGCGGCCAGGAGGGGATCAAGGCCCTGGCCGAGCGCTGGGCGCGGGGCGAGGTGCGCGAGGTGCTGGCCGCCGACCGCGGCTTCTCGCGCTGCCTGGCCTCGACCCCGTCGATCGCCCGCGACCTGCGCGACGGCCGCGACGACGCGGTGCGGGCCATCTCCGCGGCGCTGAAGACGCCCGGCAAGGCCGTGGCGGTGATCGAGCTGCGCTCGCTGCTGGCCGAGGACGGGGTGCTGGACCAGCTGCGGGCCAAGGGCTTCACGGTGACGACGCCGGGGGAGTAGAGGGTTCTGACGGGGACATGCCCTTGCGGCGTGTCCCCAAGTCTCGCACTGCGTCTGTTGGGGACACGCCGCGAGGGCGTGTCCCCGGCTGAGCTGGAGGTCCACGACATGCGGCGACTGGCGATCCTGGCGGCGGCCCTCGCCCTGACCTCCACCCCCGCCCACGCCCAGACCGCGCCCGGCCTCGACGATCCCGAGGCCAATGTCGTCGAGGCCCTGGTGGTCAGCGCCAGGCTGCCGGGACCGGCCTGGTGGCGGATCTCGGACGGCGACACCACGATCTACATGCTGGGCGTGCTGCAGGCCCTGCCCAAGGGCCAGGCCTGGGACACCGGGGTGCTGGAGCATCGGCTGGACGGGGCTTTCGCGGTGATCCTGCCGCCGGAGGGCAAGGCCGGGATCGGCGACCTGCCGGCCGCCCTGGCCCTGCGCGGCAAGCTGAAGTCGAAGGAACCGCTGGAGGCGTCCGCCGGCGGCCTGGCCGCCAAGCTGGCGAAGGCCCGCGCGACCCTGGGCAAGGGGCCGGACGCCTACGAGGGCTGGAGCCCGCTGGGGGCGGGGATCATGATGGCCGGCGACTACCGCAAGTCGGTGCGGCTGGAGACGGCCGAGCCCGAACGCACGATCGGCCGCCTGGCCCGCAAGCACGGGGTCAAGGCCCGGCCGGCCGCGACCTACAAGGCCATGCCGCTGATCAGGACGGCGGTGCGCGAGCACTCGCGCGAGGCCGGGCTGATCTGCCTGGAGGGCGTGCTGGACGAGGTCAACGCCGGCCCCGAGGCCGCCCGGGCCGCCGCCCGCGCCTGGGCGCGCGGCGATGTGCGCGGCGCCATCGCCGGCCCCCGCAACTTCCAGCGCTGCCTGCTGGCCCTGCCCGGCATGGCCGACCTGGAGCGCAAGGGGACGGCGGACGAGGTCGAGGCGCTGTCGGCGGCGATGCGCACGCCGGGCCACGCGGTGGCGGTCTACGGCGTCCGCAGCCTGGTGGCGCGGGGCGGGGTGCTGGACCAGATGCGGGCGCGGGGGTTCGAGGTGTCGACGCCGGGGGAGTGAGGCTGGCTCTTCCCCCTGTGGGGGAAGACGATCGCGAAGCGATCCGTAGGGGGCAAGTGGGTCGTAGGGCGCCGAGGCTCACCGACTTGCCCCCACCTGACCGCTTCGCGGTCTGTCCGCCCCCGTAGGGGGCGGAGCCAAAGCAAAAGGCCCGGAAGTCTCCCTCCGGGCCTTTCGAACTTCAGCGGGTCAAAACCCGGCCCTACAGGCCCGGCAGCTTGATCTTGCTGTCCTTTTCGCGGGCGATGACGATCGTGCCGTTGCCGGTCAGTTCCTTGAGGCGGGCCTCTTCGGTGGCGGCGTCGACCGGGGTGGCGTCGGTGGCGCCGGTCTCGGACGCGGTCGGGGCGGCGGTCTTGTCGCCCTTCTTCCAGAACATGACCTTCTGCGAGAAGCTCTCGTCCTTGTGGGCCAGGTCGCCGTTCTCGTCGTCGACGACGAAGCGGATCAGCGGGTCGGCCTTGTCGACGCCGGCCTTGGAGACCAGCAGCTTCTCGCCGTCCGAACGGCCGGCGGCGTTGCTCTGGCCGATCAGGGCCTGGCGCGCGGCGCTTTCGGGCTGCAGCTCCTGCGGGCGCGGCTCGCCGGGGGCCGGCGGACGCAGGCTGTAGTCGGGCGGCACCACCAGCGGGGCCTTGGTGACGACGCGGAATTCGTCAGGAACCACCTTGCTCATGCCCAGCGCCTTGGACGTGGACTGGCAACCGGCGAGGCCCATGGCGGCCACGGAGGCCAGAACGCCCAGGGTCGCGACCCGATAGAAACTCATGAAACCTGCTCCACCGGCCCCCCGGGCCGTAAATTCGGACGCTCTCGATACGACATCCGAGGCCGGGCGCCAATCTTCCTCGAAATCGTGGCTGTGTTAGGGCGCTATTGTACGCCTAAAGCCCGTGTCCGTCCGGATTGGCCATGGTCTTTTCTTCCGACAGGAAGCTGTCCAGCAGCAGCAGGGCGACCCCGATGCTGATGGCCGAGTCGGCGACGTTGAACACCCAGGGGAAGTGCAGGCGCGAGACGTCGATGAAGTCGACGACGTAGCCGTAGCGGATGCGGTCGATCAGGTTGTTGCCGAACGCCCCGCCCATGATCAGGCCGATTCCCGCCGCGACCAGCGGCTTGACCGCCTTGCGCGCCCAGACCGCCAGGCCGATCACCACCGCGGCCGAGAACAGGGTCAGCAGCCAGCGGCTGAGCTCCGACCCGCGGAACAGGCCGAAGCTCATGCCCAGGTTATGCACCAGGGTCAGGTAGAACGGCCCGGCCACCTGCTGGCTGGCGCCGGGCGCCGCGCCCAGGGTCGACAGGATCCAGGCCTTGCTGATCTGGTCCAGCACGATGGTGACGATCGCGATGGCGTAGGCGGTCCAGCCGAGGCGGGTGATCTTGAGCATTCTTCGTCCTTAAGCCGCCGCAAAACCGTTGTCATCCCGGAAGCGGTCCCCAAAGGTTGTCATCCCGGAAAGCGCGGAGCGCTTGTCCGGGACCCAGGGGAACCGCAAGGCGTCAGCCCAGTCCCCTGGGTCCCGGACAGCCTCTGCGAGGCTTCCGGGATGACAACGATAAGGATGTCAGGCGGCGTGCTGGCTATCCCACCACGCCACAGCTTCGGCGTCGCGCAGGCTAAGCTCCGGATAGCGGGGGTCGGTTCCCACCTCCGGCAGGATGCGCCACGAGCGGGCGCACTTCTTGCCCTCGGCCAGCTTGGGCTCCACCGCCACGCCCTTGATCTCGTCCAGGGCGAAGGCGGCGGATGCGGTCCCGGCGACCAGGGTCGCCTGGCTGGTGCGGAACACCTCGGCCGCGTCGACGCCGTCGAAGGCCGCCAGCAGGTCGGGCTCGGCGATGTGGACGACCGGCGCGGCCTCCAGGGCCGAGCCGATGCGCTTCTCGCGGCGCTCGACCTCCAGGGCGGCGGTCACCACCGAGGTCACGGCCTCGACCTTGGCCCAGCGGGCGGCCTCGGCGTCGTTGCGCCAGGCGGCCGGGGTCTCCGGCATCACCCGCAGCACGTTCGACCCGGCGTCGGGGAAGCGCGTCGTCCAGGCCTCTTCCATGGTGAAGCAGGTCAGGGGCGACAGCCACACCGTCAGGCGCTCGAACACGTAGTCCAGCACCGTGCGATAGGCCCGGCGGCGCAGGGCCGTGGGCGCGTCGCAATAGAGGCTGTCCTTGCGGATGTCGAAGAACAGGGCCGACAGGTCGCCCTGGCAGAAGTCGATCAGCGGCCGGATCACGTCGCTGAAGCGATAGGCCTCGTAGGCGGCCTTCACCTGGGCGTCGAGTTCCCACAGGCGGTGCAGGACGTACTTCTCCAGCGGCGGGAAGTCGGCGTAGTCGGTGACCCGCTCGGCCTCGTCGAAGCCGGCCAGGGCGCCCAGCAGGTAGCGCGTGGTGTTGCGCAGCTTGCGATAGGCGTCGGTCGTCGTGGCCAGGATCGTCTTGCCGATCCGCTGGTCCTCGGAATAGTCGACCATCGCCGCCCACAGCCGCAGGATCTCGGCGCCGGACTCCTTGGTGATGGCCTGGGGCTCGACGGTGTTGCCCTTGGACTTGGACATCTTCTCGCCGTTCTCGTCCTGGGTGAACCCGTGGGTCAGGACGCCCTTGTACGGCGCGCGGCCGCGCGTGCCGCAGCTCTCGAGAAGCGACGACTGGAACCAGCCGCGATGCTGGTCGCTGCCTTCCAGATAGAGGTCGGCCGGGCTGCGGCTGTCGTTGCGGCCTTCCAGGGTGAAGGCGTGGGTCGAGCCGCTGTCGAACCAGACGTCCAGGATGTCGACGACCTTCTCGTACTGGGCCGGGTCGTGGTCGCCGCCCAGGAAGTCCTCGTCGGGACGGGTGAACCAGGCGTCGGCGCCGCCTTCCTGGATGGCGTCCAGGATGCGGCGGTTGACGGCCTCGTCCATCAGCGGGACGCCCGTCTCCTTGTCCACGAACATGGCGAGCGGCGTGCCCCAGGCGCGCTGGCGGCTGATCAGCCAGTCCGGACGCGTCTCGACCATGGCCCCGATGCGGTTGCGGCCGGCGTCGGGGTGGAAGGCGGTGTCGGCGATGGCCTTCACGGCCGTCTCGCGCAGGGTCTTGCCGCCCAGGGTCGGGACCGGCTGGTCCATGCGGATGAACCACTGCGGGGTGTTGCGGAAGATCACCGGGGCCTTGGAGCGCCAGCTATGCGGATAGCTGTGCTCGACGCGGCCGCGCGCCAGCAGGTTTCCGGCCTCGATCAGCTTGTCCATGACCGCGCCGTTGGCGGGGCCGAACTTGCCGGCCTTCTTGCCCTCGGTCTCGATGACCTTCAGGCCGCCGAACAGGGGCACGTGGGCGAAGTAGGCGCCGTCGGGATCGACGGTGTCGGGGATGGCGTCCAGGCTGTAGCCGCTCTTGAGCCAGACCAGGTAGTCGTCGGCGCCGTGGCCCGGGGCGGTGTGGACGAAGCCGGTGCCGGCGTCGTCGGTCACGTGCTCGCCGGCCAGCAGCGGCACGTCGAAGCCGTAGCCTTCATCGAATTGCGCCAGCGGGTGGGCGCAGATCAGGCCCGTCGGGTCGACCGGCTCGGCGCGGCGCCACTTGGCGACCTTGGCGGCCTGGCGGACGTCCTCGGCCAGCTTGTCGGCCACGATCAGGCGGTCGCCGACCTTGGACCACGGGGCGAACTCGAGGTTCTCCTCCAGGGCCTCGACCTCGTAGAGGCCGTACTCGACCTTGGGCCCGAACGAGATCGCCCGGTTGGCCGGGATGGTCCACGGGGTGGTGGTCCAGATCACGACGCTGGCGTCGTTGGGCGGCAGGCGGAAGACGTTGTCGCCGGCGGCGGCGCCCGACATGGCGTAGCGGTCCTCGTCATAGGCCTTGACGGGGAACTTCACCCAGACGGTCGGACTGACGTGGTCGTGGTACTCGATCTCGGCGTCGGCCAGGGCCGTGCGCTCGACCGGGCTCCACATCACCGGCTTGGAGCCGCGATAGAGCTGGCCGGTTTGCGCGAACTTGTGGAACTCGGCCACGATCGTGGCCTCGCTGCCGTAGTCCATGGTGGCGTAGCGGTTCCACCAGTCGCCCAGCACGCCCAGGCGCTGGAACTCGACCTTCTGGGCCTCGATCCAGTGGGCGGCGTATTCGCGGCAGCGCTCGCGGAACTCGGCGGCGGGCACCTCGTCCTTGCGGCGGCCCTTGGCGCGGAACTCTTCCTCGATCTTCCACTCGATCGGCAGGCCGTGGCAGTCCCAGCCGGGCACGTAGTCGACGTCGTAGCCCAGGGCGAAGCGCGACCGGACCACGAAGTCCTTCAGCGTCTTGTTCAGGGCGTGGCCGATGTGGATGGCCCCGTTCGCATAGGGCGGGCCGTCGTGCAGCACGAACAGCGGGGCGCCGGCGGCCTGGCGCGCGGCGCGCACGGCGCCGTACAGGCCCTTGTCCGACAGGGCGGCCCAGCCCTCCAGGATCTCGGGCTCCTTCTTGGGCAGGCCCCCGCGCATCGGGAACGGGGTGTCGGGAAGGAAGACGGTTTCGCGGTAGTCGCGGGCGGTCGTCGTGGCGTCGTCGGCCATGGGAGAGCTATCCAGCTTGGAATGTTCGGGAAAATTCGCGGGGGAACCCGGCGCGCGCTGGAAACTCGTCCGGCGGCGTCACGCCGGGCGGTTAATTCGCGAGGTCTTCCGAACGAAAGGCATGGGCGGGGGATAGCAGACGAGGCGGGGAGGGGCAAACGCGTTGCTCTCACCGCGTCAGCTAGCTCGATCACCGTCATCCTCGACTTGTTCCGAGGACCCCTCTGTCGGCTGGTTCGCCGTTTGGGCGGATCCGCGACCTCGCCGCTCCACGGATCATCCTTCTTCTCGGCTGAAGCAGGGGTCCTCGGAACAAGTCCGAGGATGACGGAGGTTATGGGGACGAAAAAAAGGGGGCGCGCTTGCGCACGCCCCCGAGGTCCTCCTCCGAGGTCGGAGATCAGTGGGCGACGGCGACTTCCGAAGCCGCCGGGGTCTTGGCGATCTGGGCCGGATTGCATTCGCCGAGTTCGGCGTCCGACAGGGTCACGCCGCGATAGCCGAAGCCGGTGATCGGCCCCAGCTCGCGCGCCAGGCGCTTGCAGCTGCGCAGGGGCGGCAGCGACTTGACCTGGGTCGAGCGGCAGACGTCGGCCTTGCAGCGCCACAGCGTGCCGTCGAACACCAGGTGGTCCCGGGTTGTGGGGGCGGCCAGCGTCAGCCAGCCGGTCTGGGGTTTGGTTTCGGCCATGGCGGGGCCGCCCGCCGCGGCCAGGGCCACGGCGGCGATGATCAGGTTACGCATGGGTGTCTCCTGGGGAGTGGAGCGGTTGAAGGAGGGGACGCACACTCACGGCGGGGATAGGGCCGCGTGGATCACGGCCGCGCCGTGAGTGTGTGTCCCCCGTTCAGGTCACGGCTTTCAGGCCGCGGCCTTGAACAGGGTGAATTCCTCGTCGAAGGCCCTGGCCACCGAGGGCCGGGTCTGCAGGCGGTCGCGATAGGCGGCCAGGTTCGGATAGGGCGTGAAGTCGATGGCCAGGTAGCGGGCCCAGGTCAGCATCACGAACAGGTAGGCGTCGGCCACGCTGAACCGGCCCTGCAGGAACTCGCGGCCCTTCAGGTGGGCGTCGAGGAAGGCCAGGCGCTCGGCCAGCAGCTCGCGGGCGAAGGCCTTGGCGCCTTCCGGGGCGGTCTTGCTGAGCAGGGCGATGAACACGCCGGTGTGCAGCTCGGTGCCGACGAAGCTGAGCCAGCTCTGCACCTTGCGGCGCTCCGCCCCGTCGGCGGGGATCAGGCCCGACGCCGGGAAGCGGTCGGCCACGTACTGCAGGATCACCGCGTTCTCGACGATCAGTTCGCCGTCGTCGGTCCGCAGGACCGGCACCTGGCCCATGCCGTTGAGGGTGAGGAAGGCGGTCCCGTCCTCGACCACCTTGGGCCGGGCCTTGGTGTCGACCTTCAGGAAGCGGATGTCCGCCCCCGCCTCGTAGGCCGCGATCCGGGTCGCCATCGAACAGGCCATCGGCGAGAAATAGAGGTCCATCGAACCCTCCGTTGCTTTTTCATACTGTTTCGCATAAAAATAACGGTGGTCAAGGAATAAACTGCGAAACGGTACAAAAATTAGATTCCGGACCAGGAGAGAGCCATGTCCGAAACCCCCGCCAAGCGTCGGGGCCGTCCCCGCGCCTACGATCCCAAGGTCGCCCTGGCCAAGGCCACCGAGACCTTCTGGTCCCAGGGCTACGCCGGCGCCTCGCTGGACGACCTGAGCGCCGCCACCGGCATGAACCGGCCCAGCCTGTACGGGGCGTTCGGCGACAAGCAGTCGCTCTTCAAGACGGCGCTGGACGCCTACATGGACCGCTCGCGCGCCGCCATGACCGAGGCCTTCCGGGGCGGCGGGTCGCTGCGCGAGGTGCTGACCCGGATCTACCGCACGGCCCTGGGCTTCTACCTGGCGGACGACGGCAGCGGGCGCGGTTGCTTCCTGGTCAGCGCGGGCCTGGGCCAGGCGGCCGTCGACGAGGAGGCCCGCCGGATTGTCGCCGAGGGCCTGCACGAGCTGGACCGGGGCGTCGAAGGCCTGATCCAGCGCCGCCAGGCCAAGGGCGAGCTGCCGTCCAGCGCCGATCCCGTGGCCCTGGGCCGCGTGGCCAGCATGATGATGAACGCCCTGTCGGTCCGCGCCCGGGCCGGCGAGACGCGCGAGCAGCTGGAGGCCACGATCCCGGTGATGGTCGACCTGATCTGCGGCCCCAAACCGGAACCGCAAGCATCGGAATGACGCCGCAGGTCATGGCGCGCATGCTCCTTCTCACGAAAGGAGACCGACCATGACCGCTTCTCAATTCCTCACCGACGACGCGCGCTGGGAGGCCATGCGCCGCCGCGACCGCGACCTCGACGGCGCCTTCTTCATCGCCGTGCGCACCACCGGCGTCTACTGCCTGGCCAGCTGCGCCGGGCGGCCGCTGCGCAAGAACGTCGAGTTCCACGACACCCGCGAAAGCGCCCGCGCCGCCGGCTTCCGAGCCTGCCTGCGCTGCAAGCCCGACCAGCCGCGCGAGACCCTGCGCTGGGCGACGGTCCCGACCAGCCTGGGCCTGGCCCTGGTGGCCCGCTCCGACGCCGGCCTGCGGCTGGTGACCCTGGGCGACGATCCCGACGTTCTGGTCCGCGACCTGGAGCGCCGCTTCCGCGCGGCCCGGCTGACGCCCGCTCCCGCCGGCCTGGCCGCCGACCTGGAGGCCGTGGCCCGCCAGGTCGACCATCCGGAGGCCAAGCTGGACCTGCCGCTCGACGCCCAGGGCACAGACCTGCAGAAGGCCGTCTGGGCGGCGCTGCGGGCCATCCCGGCCGGGACGACCGCCTCGTACAAGACCGTCGCCCAGGCCATCGGCCGTCCCGCCGCCGTGCGGGCCGTGGCCCAGGCCTGCGGGGCCAATCCGCTGGCGGTGATCACCCCCTGCCACCGGGTGGTGCGGGCCGACGGCGGCCTCTCGGGCTACCGCTGGGGCGTCGAGCGGAAGCGCGCGCTGCTCGCCAAAGAAACGCAAATGAGTGAAGCCGCGTGAGCCTGGACTGGAGCCGCATCGAAGCCGACCTCGACGCCCAGGGCTGGGCCCTGACCGGGCCGCTGCTCAAGCCCGAGACCTGCGCCAAGGTCGCCGGCCTCTACGACCAGGAGGCCGGCTTCCGCAGCCGGGTGGTGATGGCCCGCCACGGCTTCGGCCAGGGCGAGTACAAGTACTTCGCCTACCCCTTGCCCGACCCGGTGCAGCGGTTGCGCCAGGGGCTCTACGGCCCGCTGGCCGCCGTCGCCAACCGGTGGGCGCGGGTGCTGGGCGAGGACCGGCGCTTCCCGGACGACCTGGACGACATGCTGGCCCGCTGCCACGCGGCGGGCCAGGCGCGGCCGACGCCCCTGCTGCTGACCTACGGCCCGGGCGACTACAACTGCCTGCACCAGGACCTGTACGGCGAGCACGTCTTCCCGCTGCAGGCCGCCTTCCTGCTGGACGAGCCGGGCCGCGACTTCGAGGGCGGCGAGTTCGTGCTGGTCGAGCAGCGTCCCCGCCAGCAGTCGCGGCCGCAGGTCGTGCCGCTGAAGCAGGGCGAGGGCGTGATCTTCGCGGTGCGCGAGCGCCCGGCGACGGGGACGCGCGGCGTCCACCGCCGCGTGCTGCGCCACGGGGTCAGCACCGTGCGGTCGGGGCGCCGGCGGGTGCTGGGGGTGATCTTCCACGACGCGACGTGAGGGGCCGCGCGCGAAGGTGGGGACACACTCACGGCAGGCACGCCACCAGTTCGGCAAGGCCGTTGGGTGAGTGTGTGTCCCCTTCGTCGTCCCCGGAGATTGGAGGGGCGTCGTCCGCCGCCTACTTCGCCAGCTGGATCTTCACCCCCGACGGCGCGGCCGTCAGGCGCAGGCCGCGGCTGGTGGCGTTGACCTTGATGACCACGCCCTTGTCGTTCTTCATCGTCGAGACGCTGCCGCCGCCGGCGACGGTCGCGCCCAGGGACGCCGCCTGGTAGGTGCCTTCGATGTCGGACAGCTGCTTGAGGTTGCTGACCGTGCCGCTGGCCGTGAAGCCGCTGGCGCCGATGTCGACCGCCGACAGGCCGTTGACCTTCAGCGCGTGCTTCTCGCCGCGATAGGTCAGGGTCCCCTTGCCCCAGCTGACGCCGACGCCCAGGGCGACGCCGCCGCCGTGGATTTCGATGGCCCCGGTCGCCTCCTGCGAGACCGAGCCCTTCTTGGCCGGGTCGGCCCCGCCGGCGAGCACGGGGGCCGAGGTCGCCGCCAGGGCGAAGGCGGCCAGGACAGGCGCCGCGAGGGCGCGGACGGTGGAGTTCATGACGAGGGACCTCGGTCGGGATTGCACTCCCGGCAAGGTGCTCCGTCCGGCCGGGCGGCACACTCGGGCCGTTCCCTCGATCCCTCGGGGGGAAGGCCGTAGAACCGGGGGACACGCGCACGCACGTGTCCCCGAGGCGCCCTACAGCGTCGCCATGTCGATCACGAAGCGGTAGCGCACGTCGCTCTTCTGCATGCGTTCGTAGGCCGCGTTGATCTGGTCGATGGCGATGGTCTCGATGTCGGCGACGATCCCGTGCTCGCCGCAGAAGTCGAGCATCTCCTGGGTTTCCTTGATCGAGCCGATCATCGAGCCGGCCAGGGTGCGGCGGCCGGGGATCAGGGCGAAGGCGTTCAGCGGCACGGGCTCTTCCGGCGCGCCGACCAGCACCATGGTCCCGTCCACCTTCAGCAGGTTGAGGTACGCCCCCCAGTCGATCCCGGCCGACACCGTGCAGATCAAGAGGTCGAAGGTCCCGGCCAGGGTCTCGAAGGTCGCCGCGTCGCTGGTGGCGTAATAGTGGTCGGCGCCCATCGCCAGGCCGTCGGCCTGCTTGGACAGGGTCTGGCTCAGCACCGTGACCTCGGCGCCCATGGCGTGGGCGATCTTGACGCCCATGTGGCCCAGGCCGCCCAGGCCCAGGATCGCCACCGACTTGCCGGGACCGGCGTTCCAGTGGCGCAGCGGCGAATAGAGGGTGATGCCGGCGCACAGCAGCGGGGCGGCGGCGTCCAGGGGCAGGTTGTCGGGGATCGACAGGACATAGCCCTCCTTGACCACCATGTGGTCGGAATAGCCGCCGTAGGTGGGCAGGTCGGCGCCGGGCTCGAAGCCGCTGTAGGTCAGGACCAGGCCGGGCATGTACTGCTCGCGGTCCAGGTCGCGGGCGGCGCAGGTGGTGCAGCTGTCGACGAAGCAGCCGACGCCGACCCGGTCGCCTTCCTTGAAGCGGCTGACCTTGGAGCCGACGGCGGTGACCACGCCGGTGATCTCGTGGCCCGGCACGATCGGATAGACGCTCTGGCCCCAGCCGTTGTCGACCATGTGGATGTCGGAGTGGCAGACGCCGCAGTGCTTGATGGCGATGACGACGTCGTCGTCGTTGGGTTCGCGGCGGTCGAAGGTGAAGGGGGTCAGAGGCGCGGACGCGGATGCGGCCGCGTAGCCCTTTGCGATGGCCATCGGAGAGTCCTCGAAGTTCAGGGGGAGATGAACAGGCGGGGCATGCCACGGCGCCGCGCGGGACGGTAGGCCGATCCTGCAGACTTGATGCACGATCCTGCCGACGTCGCGCATCGCTCCCCTAAAGATTGAGCTTTACGCGGGTGCTTGTTTTGGGCGAGCCTTGACCCGCCAAGCAGGCGGGGCCGCCATGGATCGTCCGCAGTCCGATTCCGTATCGATCGACCTGGATGTCCCGCTGTCGGCGGGATCGGAGGGAACCCTGGCGCCGCTCCTGGCGCCGGAGCCGCCCTCCCGGGCGCCCGCCGGCCGCGCCCGGATGTTCAGCATCCTGGGCCCGCGCGACCGTCGCCGGGTCGAGCTGACCACCACGGCCGCGCCCTGGCGGATGGTCTGCGCCCTGCGGATCGAGACCGGCGCCGGCGTGTTCAACGGCACCGGCTGGCTGGCCGGCCCCTCGACCGTGATCACCGCCGGCCACTGCCTGCACAACCCGGCCTTCGGCGGCTGGGCCCGCCGGGTCACGGTCATCCCCGGCCAGAGCTGGAACAAGCGGCCGTTCGGGGCGGTGGTCTCCACGCGCTTCGACTGCGCCCCGCCCTGGCTGGCGGACCGCGACCGCGCCCACGACATCGGCTGCATCCACCTGGACGAGCCGGTCGGCGAGCGGGTGGGCTGGATGAAGCACGACGCCATCGATCCCGCCGCGCTGCCCCGCACCGCCGCCGTGGTCTCCGGCTATCCGGAATACGCCGGCAGCTACGAGCACCTGCTGGTGGCCAAGGGGCCGGTGCGCACCAGCCTGGAGGGCCGACTGTACTACGAGATCGACACCACCGACGGCCAGAGCGGCGGCCCGGTCTGGATCGGCGACGCCGCCGCCCCGACCGTGGTCGCCGTGCACGGCTACGAGGCCGACGCCACCCCGGCCGACGTCGGGCCCGGGGTCAATTCCGGCGCCCTGCTCACCCCCGACCACCTGCGACTGATCCAAACCTGGCAAGGCGGGTAAGCCGCCCCATTCGAGGAAACGCCCCATGTCCGCATCGTCGAGAACGAGGATCCCCCTGCTGGCCGCCCTGGCCGCGCCACTGGCTCTCATTGGTGCGTTGCTGGCCTCCTGCGGGCCGGGCGGGACCACGGCCGAGGCGCCGCCGGCCGGGGAGGGCGCCCCGGTGCAGTTCCTCACCGCCAACGGCCTGAACCCGCAGGCGGGCGAAGCCTCGCCCCTGGGGCGGCTGCTGATCGGGCGCGGCAAGGACTACACGCCGATCGCCGAGGACCCCAAGGCGCTGTTCGACCGGCTGGAAGCCTCGATGGCCGATCGCCGCAAGACCGCCTGGACCATCGTCGAGGCCCTGCTGGAACCCCAGAAGCTGACCCTGGAGGGCAAGACCTACGAGGTGCCCCTGTGGCACACCTGGTACGAGGGGATGAGCGTCAATCCCGAGGTCGACCAGAAGATCAAGCTGTTCATCGCCCAGCTGGCGGCCTGCAAGGCCGATGCCGCCTGCAAGAAGACCCGCGCCGAGATCGCCCACGAGGTGATGGAGCAGGCCGGCACCGACAAGAACATGGTCCGCAGCCTGGTCTCGGCCAACCTGACCCAGGTGCTCAAGCAGTCCGAGGGCTTCGACCGCGGCGCGCCCGAGGAGGAGCTGGGCCGGGGCTTCACCCTGTTCAGCCCGTCGTTCGTCGAGCACGTCCTGGCCCAGGCCCAGGGCATCGAGACCTGCTCCAACAAGATCCCGTGGAACCAGCCGCCGCCCAGCGCCAGCCAGTTCTCGCCCTGCGTCGACGAGTTCCCGCGCAACGCGGTGATGGTCAAGACCAGCTGGGACGAGATCGACGGCGCCGCGCCCAAGGTCAGCGCCCACGCCACCGACGCCGCGGCGATCACCGCCGTCCTGAAGGGCGGCAGCTGGCCCAAGCCCACCCTGGAGCCGGTGACGACCAACGGCATCTACGCGGTCCAGACCACCGACGGGAAGGTCTACGGCCTGAAGTCTATCCACTTCTCGACCAAGGACACCCGCGAATGGATCTGGATCTCGCTGTGGTGGAGCCCCAAGCCCGACGAGGACTTCGGCCAGGACCGCCCGGCCGCCCTGGCCAAGTTCAACGGCGGGGTCTGGTCGCACTACAAGATGTGCGTGACCACGGCCTTCAACGAGACCGACCCCAAGCCCTGGGGGCCCTACGAGAGCGGCCAGCCCGGCCTGGCCTCGGCGATCAAGGCCGCCTACGACGGCGCGACCGAGCAGCGCAACCCCGCGCCCTACGACAAGGTCACCACCTGGTGCAGCAACCCCAACCTGGAGCACCACACCGGCAACGGCCGCACCAACTGCATCGGCTGCCACCAGTACTCGGTCACCTGGAACGAGCTGAAGAACCGCGAGACCTATTTCAACGACACCTACACCGCCTCGATGGCCGCCGAATATCCGCAGTACGGCCGCGCCCTGCGGCGGACCAACTTCCCGGCCGAGTTCGCCTGGTCGTTCGGCATGGAGTTCCAGGACCAGATCAAGGAGGCCCGGGAAGACCAGGGCTTCAACTGGTAGGGAGGGCGCGATGGTCTCCTACGCCAAGGACATCCGGCCGCTGTTCAACGCCCACGACCTGGCCTGCATGAAGCGCAAGGGCGTCAAGCTGGACAGCTACGACTGGATGGCCGACCCGGCGGGCGGCGAGGGCTACGCCGACCACGCCAACGGCCGGACGGTGTTCGACTTCGTCCGCCCGGACGGCAACGAGCCCCGCATGCCGATGGGCGGGCCGTACTGGGACGACGACCGGGTGGCGCTGTACCGGCGCTGGATGGAGGAGGGGTTCGGGGCGTAACCCTCTCCGCCCGTCCGTCCCACGGTTGTCATCCCGGAAAGCGCGTAGCGCTTGTCCGGGACCCAGGGGACTGGGCGAATGCGGTGCGGCCGCCCCTGGGTCCCGGACAGCCTCTGCGAGGCTTCCGGGATGACACTGTTGGGGGACGGTCAGCCGTTCCAGGTCTCGTAGAGATCCAGCCACGGCGGATTGTTCTCTTCGATCAGCCGCAGCTTCCAGGCGCGACGCCAGCGCTTGAGGCTCTTCTCCCGCCTGATCGCATCGCCGACGTCGGGATATTCCTCGTACCAGACCAGGCGGACGACGCCGTATTTCGATGTGAAGCCAGGTGTCAGGCCTTCCTGATGTTCCCATACGCGCCGCGACAAGTCGCCGGTCACGCCGACATAGAGCGTACCGTTGCGTTGGCTGGCGAGCATGTAGACGTGGTAGCTGCGCATGGAACTCAACCATTGCGGCTGTAAAGATGGTTGTCATCCCGGAAAGCGCGTAGCGCTTGTCCGGGACCCAGGGGACTGGGCGAATGCGGTGCGGCCGCCCCTGGGTCCCGGACAGCCCCTGCGGGGCTTCCGGGATGACAACAGTTGGGGGGAAGGCAGCAAAGCTCATCCCTTCACCAGCATCCCTCCGCTGGCCCCAGCGCCCCCGCGTCCCTACATGCGCTACCGTTGACGCATCCGTCTCCGCCCGGTACCGCCCCTGTCCATGACCGATCTGCCCACTGGCCTGTCCGCCCTCGCCGACCGCTACGACGTGCTGCTGTGCGACGTCTGGGGCGTCATCCACAACGGGGTCGAGAGCTTCCCGGAGGCCTGCGCGGCTCTGGTCGAGTGGCGCAAACACCACGGGCCGGTGATCCTGATCTCCAACTCGCCGCGCCCCTCCGAGCACGTGATCGAGCAGCTGGACCGGCTGGGCGTGCCGCGCGAGGCCTGGAGCGCCTTCGTCACCTCGGGCGACGCCACCCGCACCCTGCTGGCCGCCCGCGCGCCGGGTCCGGCCTGGATCGTCGGCCCCGACCGGGACCTGCCGCTGTATGACGGCCTGGGCCTGGAGACCGCCGGTCCCCAGGACGCCGCCTTCGTCGCCGTCACTGGCATGGTCGACGACGAGAACGAGGCGCCCGCCGACTACACCGACCGCCTGGCGATCGCCGCCGAGCGCGGCCTGACCCTGATCTGCGCCAATCCCGACCGGGTGGTGCAGCGCGGCTCCAAGCTGATCTATTGCGGCGGCGCCCTGGCCGACCTGTACGAGACCCTGGGCGGCCAGGTGCTGATGGCCGGCAAGCCCTACGGGCCGATCTACGACCTGGCCCTGGCCGAGGCGCAGGCCCTGAAGGGCGGCCCCGTCGACCGCTCGCGGGTGCTGTGCATCGGCGACGGCGTGATCACCGACGTCAAGGGCGCGCACGACCAGGACCTGGCCTGCCTGTTCATCGCCAAGGGCATCCACGGCGCGGCCGCGGTCGGCCCCGACGGCAGGCTGGACCCGGCCAAGGTCGAGGGCCTGCTGGCCGCCGAACGGGTGGGCGCGACCCACGCCATGGGCGATCTGGTCTGGTAGGAACCGCGCCGCTAAGATTGGTGCAATGCACAAGAAGAATGAGGGGCGCGTGATGCCGGGACTGTTTCTCGAGGACCTGAGCGTCGGCCAATCGGCCGAGCTGGTCCGCACCGTGACCGAGGCCGACATCGTCGCCTTCGCCCAGGTGACCGGCGACACCAATCCCGTGCACCTGGACGCCGACTACGCCGCGACCACGTCGTTCGGCGAGCGCATCGCCCACGGCATGCTGTCGGCCGGCTACATCTCGGCGGTGCTGGGCACGACCCTGCCCGGTCCCGGGGCGGTCTATCTGTCCCAGACCCTGAACTTCAAGCGCCCGGTCAAGATCGGCGCCGAGGTCGTGGCCCGGGTGACGGTGACCGCGATCGACGAGGCCAAGGCCCGCGTCACCCTGGACACCAGCTGCCTGGTGAACGGCAAGGCCGTGGTCGGCGGCGAGGCCGTGGTCCTCGTGCCGCGCAAGGCGGCGTAAGAGGTGTCCTCGATGCGGCTGAAGACGATCCACGGCTGGAAAGACCTGCCCGAGGGCGAGCGGGGCGCCTGTGTGGCCCTAGGCAATTTCGACGGCGTGCATCGCGGCCACCAGCAGGTGATCGCCCAGGCCGCCAAGGCGGCCCAGGCGGCCAAGGCCCCGCTGGGCGTGGTCACCTTCGATCCGCACCCGCGCCGCCTGTTCCGCCCCAGCGAGCCGGCCTTCAAGCTGATGACCCACAACCAGCAGGCCCGCGCCCTGGAGGCCTTGGGCGTGGACCTGCTGTACCTGCTGCCGTTCGACTTCGAGATGGCCAGCTTCGGCGACCGCGAGTTCGTCGAGAAGGTGCTGGTCCAGGGCCTGGGCGTGAAGCACGTGGCCGTCGGCTTCGACATCTCGTTCGGCCGGGGCCGCACCGGCAGCGCCGACCTGATGAAGGCCTATGGCGCGGAGTACGGCTTCTCGGTCTCGGTGGCCGAGCCGGTGGCCAACCGCGAGGGCGAGAAGTTCTCGTCGACCGGCGTGCGCGACGCCCTGCGCGACGGCCATCCCGAGGGCGCCGCCCGCATCCTGGGCCGGCCGTTCGCCATCGAGGGCGTGGTCCGGCGCGGCCAGCAGCTGGGCCGCCAGCTGGGCTTCCCCACGGCCAATGTCGAGGTCGAGGACTATGTGGTGCCGCGCCTGGGCGTCTACGCCACCCGCACCCGCCTGCCCGACGGCCGCGAGGTGCCCGGTGTGGCCAACCTGGGCAACAACCCGACGACGGGCGAGGTCGAGACGCGGCTGGAGACCTGGCTGTTCGACTTCGACGAGGACCTCTACGGCCAGGTCATCGAGACCGACCTGATCGCCTTCCTGCGCCCCGAACTGAAGTTCGACAGCATCGAGCTGCTGGTCGAGCAGGTGCTGCGCGACGAGGTGGCGGCGCGGGCCATCGTGGCGCCGGCGTTCTGAGGACACACACGGGGACGTCCCCTCCGTCACGATGCTGCGCATCGCGCCACCTCCCCCGCCATGCGGGTGAGGAGCCGGGCGGCTCGGCTTCCTCCTCACCCGTGAAACGGGGGAGGTGGCATGGCGCGGATACGCGACATGGCGGAGGGGGCGTCCCGGCCCCGCTCCGACTCGCCAACCCACGTTCTTGCCGTTAACCTTCGCCGCACGACGGGGCGGGGGCCGGATGTTGAAAGCGCGCAAGTACGAGATGTTCGCCAAGGCCCGGCGGCCCAAGGCGCCGCGGCGGCATGAGATCTTGTCGTATCCCGACCAGGAGTCCGAGGCGGTCTTCGTGCTGGACGCCGGCGAGCCGGCGCCGTTCTGCGTCGTCCCCTCCCAGGACAGCCTGCTGGACGCCTATTCCAACGCCGTGGTCCGCGCCGTCGAGGCGGTGGGGCCCAGCGTCGTGCGCATCCATCCGATGATGGAGGACCCGCGCATGCAGGGCGTGGGCTCGGGCTTCGCCATCGCGCCGAACGGCCTGATCCTGACCAACAGCCACGTGGTCCAGGGGGCCAGCCGCTTCATCGTCATCACCGCCGAGGGCCGCAGCGTGACGGCGCGCTGCGTGGGCGACGACCCCGACACCGACCTGGCCCTGCTGCAGCTGGACCAGAGGCTGGACCTGCCGGTCGCGCGGCTGGGCGACTCCAAGGCCCTGCGGCGCGGCCAGCTGGTGATCGCCATCGGCGCCCCGCTGGGCTTCGAGGCGACGGTGACCACCGGGGTGGTCTCGGCCATGGGCCGGTCCCTGCGCGGCGAGCGCGGCCGGTTGATCGAGGACCTGATCCAGACCGACGCGGCCCTCAATCCCGGCAACAGCGGCGGCCCGCTGGTCAGCTCGTCCGGCGAGGTGGTGGGCATCGCCACCGCCGTGATCGCCGGCTACCAGGGTCTGTGCTTCGCCGTGGCGTCCAACACCGCCAGCTTCGTGATCGCCGAGCTGGTGGCCCACGGCCACGTGCGGCGCGGCTCGATCGGCCTGGTCGCCCAGCAGGCCCCGATCCCGCCGGGTCTGGCCCGGGCCACGGGCGTGACCCAGGGCTATGCGGTGTTCGTAGCCCAGGTCGACGCCGGCGGTCCCGCCGCCAAGGCCGGGGTGCGCGAGGGCGACCTGCTGATCAGCGCCGGCGGCGCGCCCCTGACCGGGCTGGACGACCTGTTGCGCGCCCTGGACCACCACAGCATCGACAAGCCGGCGCCGTTCGTCCTGATCCGCCAGGGCAAGCTGATGACGGTGACGATTACCCCTCGGGCGCGCAAGCGCGGTTGAACATCGTCGGCGACGCGACACAACCCGGCAAGGCCGTGTCGAAAAGATCGATAAATCACGGATAACGTTGTTTTCCCCGTGGACGCACCCGGCGCCCACCCCTACACTTTTGCCGTCAGTGTGGAGGGGCTCTCTCGTGCGGCTTGGGGTTCGGGCAAAACGTCTGTGGCGAAAAGGCTGGCGCGCCGTCCGTTTCCTCCTGCCCCCCAGACCCGTCCTGACCTCGCTGGAAGGCAAGGTCCTGGCCTCGGCCTGGGCCGTCGCCGCCCTGACCACCCTCAGCGTCGCCCTGGCCCAGGGCCTGCGGATGTTCCTGCTCTCGGCCCTGGCCGTGCTGTTCGGCACCCTGGCGGCCCTGTGGATGCTGGACGGCCTGGCGCGGCGGTAGCTGACGGCCACCATCATGCCCGTCATCCTCGGACTTGTTCCGAGGACCCCTGCTTCAGCCGAGAAGAAGGGTGATCCGTGGCGCGGCGAGGTCGCGGATCCACCCAAACGGCAAACCAGCCGACAGAGGGGGCCTCGGAACAAGTCCGAGGATGACGGACTGAACTAAACCCCCACCGCCCAGCACACCAGCTCCCCGTCCTCCTCGTCCGTCCGCTCGCCCGTGCGGGCGAAGCCGTTGGCTTCCAGCACGCGCTGGGAGACGGCGTTGTGGATCGAGGTTTCGGCGGTGACGGTCTTCACGCGCCAGTCGGACCGCGCCCAGGCCAGCAGTTCGGCCACGGCCCGGCGGGCGATCCCGCGGCCCCGGCGCGAGGCGGCGACGCCGTAGCCGATCATCACCGTGTCGCCGACATAGGGCGTGCGGACCAGCGAGGTCAGGCCCGCCACCTCGCCGTCCTCGACGATCAGCCAGGCGTTGGGCTGGAAGCTCTCGCCGACCTCGGCCGACAGGCCGCGCAGCATGGCCAGGACCTCCGGCGTCTCGACCCCGCCCTCGGCGACCGCCAGGCCGTCGGGGGCGCGCCCGGCGATCAGGGCGGCGAAGTGGGCGTCGGTGGCTTCGATCAGCATGGGCGGGCGGACGTGTCGGTTGGCGTGGACCGGGAACAGGCCCGCGTTCGGCCGGTCTGTCCAGGCGCCGCGATAGTCGCCCGGAGGGACGGTTGCCGCCGTCGCGCGGCCGGTCCAAGCTGCGCCCTTCCGCGACGAGGTTCCGATGACCCGATCCGACGCCAAGCCTATGCTCCGCTCCGCCCTGATGACGGCGGCCCTGGCGGCGGCCTGCCTGCTGGCGGCCTGCGGGCAGGGCTCCCAGTCGACCCATGTCGTGCTGTCGGGACCGGCCGACAAGGTCGAGGCGCTGATCGCCCAGCACCGCCTCTCCGCCGCCCCGGTCCAGTCCCATGTCGAGAAGCTGCCCGACGGCGGCGAGCGGGCGGTCTTCGACAAGCCCGGCGGCCTGCCGGCCGGCCAGCTGATCGCCCTGGGCAAGGCGGCGGCCAAGGCGGGGGTCGATTTCGAGTTCTCCAGCGGCTCGCAATGGAGCGCCGGGTCGTCGTCCACGCAGGGCTCGCCCCCTCGGGCCGCTTCTCCGGGCGATCCGGCCGCGCCAAACAAGGGGCCCGTGGCCTGACGGCTTCGCCAGGTCCTTGTCGCCGCCCGGGCCGCCCCCTAGGGTTGCAAGCGTGGCTTTGGGGGCGGCGGGCATGATGAAGCGTTTTGGCGTCCTGGCGGCGGTGGTCGCGGCTTGCCTGGCCGGGCGCGCGGCGGCCCAGGAGGGGACCGGCCAGCCGGAGTTCCGTCTGCGTAGCCAGGAGATCCAGGCCGCCTATCCGCCGGAGGCCCGGGCCAACGGCGTGGAAGGCGAGGCGGTGGTGGCCTGCCAGACCTATGGCGCCGGCTTCTGGTCCTGCGGGCTGATCTCGGAAAGCCCTGCCGGCGCGGGCTTCGGCCCGGCCGCCCTGGCCCTGGTCAAGCGCTACGAAGTCGGCGGTCCCAAGAACCCGGACGCCAACCTTGTCCGGTCCGAACCGTTTCGGATCCAGTTCCAGCTGCCCGAGAACAATCCGATCCGGGCGGGCGGGGTGGAGTATCGGCTCCCGGCGCGCGTCGCGGCGCCGTCGCCGGACGCCCTCTACGCCGCCTGGCCGCGCGCCGCGCGCTTCACCGGCGTCGAAGGCTGGGCCAGCCTGTGGTGCACGGTGACGGTCGAGGGACGGACGACCGCCTGCGCGGTCGGCCAGGAAGGCCGGGTCGGGCTGGGCTTCGGCGAGGCGGCCCTGAAGCTGGCGCCGCTCTATCGGTTCACGCCCGGCCGCAAGGCGGGCGCGCCGGCGGCGATGTCGATCCCCATCATGGTCAGTTTCGCCTGCGACGTCCGTTGTCGTCCGTTCGAAGGCGAAGGCTCGACGCCGGGCGAATGGACCGCTGTTCCCACCCCGGCCCAGGTGCAGGCGGCCTATCCGGCGTCGGCCAAGGCCAAGGGGCTGGCGGGCTTCGCCCGGCTGGCCTGCACGCCGACCCCGGCCGGCGTACTGCGCGATTGCCGCGTCCTGGCGCAGGCGCCCGCCGACGAAGGCTTCGGAGCGGCGGCCCTGGCGCTCGCGGACAGGTTCAAGGCCGAAGCGTCCCCCTATCCCGGTCGTATCTCCTTCTCGGTCGCTTTCGACCAGAGCCTCGGCGTGGCCGACCGGGTTTGGCTGACCAACCCCTTCCCCGGACGGACGCCGGCCGCGCCCCTGGGCAGGGCGGGCAAGGCCAAGGCGCCGCCCGCGCCCTCCACGCCGCCCGTCGCCGGACGCTCCCGCCTGCGCTGCCAGGTCGCCCAGGGCGGCGAACTGGAGGCCTGCACGGTGCTGGAAAACCTCCCTTCGGACCCGGAGGTGGAGCGCCAGGTGCTCGAGAACCTGAAGGGGATCAGGACGCTCACCTGGACCCAGGAAGGACACTCGACGGTCGGATCGACGGTCGAGCTGAACGTCGCCACGGGGCCCTACACGCCGCCCTGGCTGGTCGCCGCCGCGCCGGTCCCGCCCGTCGTCGCGCCGGGGGTGATCGACTACCGCCCCAACACCCCCCTGCGGACGCCGAACGGGGAAGACATGGCGCGCTACTATCCGGATCGCGCGCAGCGGATGGAGGTCGGCGGCACGGCCAGGATGAGCTGCGCCATCGGGGCGAGGGGGGCTCTGGAAAGCTGCCAGGTGCTGTCGGAATCCCCGCCCGAATACGGTTTCGGCGACGCGGCGCTGAAGGTGAGCCGGCTTTTCCGCTACAGCCCTGAAAGCATCGACGGGACGACCACCGGCGAACCGGTCGTGATCCCGTTCAGCTTCGCCGTGCCGCGCTGAGGCCTCAGGACTTCGGCTTGGCGATCTTGACGCCCGAGGCCAGCATCTGCGGCTTGACGTTCAGGGCGTAGTCCTCGTCGAACCGAGCCTGGGCGTCGGCCCTCACGGCGGCGATCACCCGGTCGCGGGCCTCGCGGGCGGGGGCGAAGTTGAGGTCGCAGGTGCTGAGGGCCGGGTCCTGGCCCTGGTCGGCCGCGCCGGTCTCGCCGGTGGGCAGCTCCTCCGACACCGGGTCGGTGCAGGAGAGCAGGCCGGTCATCGACGAGAAGCAGATCGAGCGCTGCAGATAGGCCCGCAGCCGCCAGCCGCACTGCACGGTCCGCTGGTCGGCGCCGTCGGGGACCTTGCGGTCGACGTCGTAGCGCAGGAACACCTGGTGGCGGACCAGGGCGCTCTCGGACCGGCGGGCCTTGGTCAGGACCAGGGACTGGTCGCGGGCGACCACCGTCATCGTGGCGCTGGCGCCCTTCACCGTGCTGGGCGCGGGAACTTGAGGCGAGGCGATGGGCGGCGGCGAGGCGGGCGGCGGTCCGGCTTGCATGTCGAGTCCCCCTTCGATTGCGGAACAACCTTAGGGTGGGCCGACGTGAGCGGTCAAATGCGCGGACCGGTCAAGCTTTAGCGACCGATTTTGACGTGCCTGGACCATAGAAGGAAGAAGCCGGCGGCGCATTTCGCCTGTCCGGAATTTCTGATTTTTGAGGATTTTCAAATGACCATTATCGTTCCCACGGCCTTCACGGGGGCCGCGATCCAGACCGCCTTCGACACGCTGCAAGCCGCGACCTCGAACCCGGACGGTACGCGTCCGACGATCCGGTTGCAGCAGGGGTCGTACCTGCTCGACGCGCCGCTGAATCTCACGCTGACCGACAGGTTGAGCCTCGAGATGTTCGGGGCGGGCGCCACCTATGCGACCAAGCTGGTCCCCACCGTCAACTTCCCGGCCAACTCGCCGCTGATCAACCTGGTCGTCACGCCGGGCGCCTTCGGCCCGCTGACCGACTTCATCCTGCGCGACTTCATGATCGACTGCACCTACACGGTGAACGGGGTCGACCATATCGTCCCCGGCGCCGTGGGCGTGCGCATCATCAGCACGACGGGCCGCACCGGCAGTTTCACGGCCAACACCGTCGAGAACGTCGCGATCGCCAACGCCCAGTACGGCGTCCACATCTACAACAGCGGCAAGATCAATTTCGAGCACTGCGGAATCTGGTCGCAGAAGGTGGACAACGCCGTCGGCATGCTGATCGAGGCCACCCCGTCGGGCTTCACGGGCGACGTGAACCTCAACCTGTGCAACATCGTCTGCAAGCCCGGCGGCAATTCACGCGGTCTGGTGCTCAAGGCCGTGGGGCCTTCCGACCATACCGAGGCCGGTGACGTCGGGCAGGTGAAGGGCTTCGGCTTCAACAACTCGGTGATCAACCAGGCCGACCTGAACGTGGAGATCCTGGCCCAGGCCGGCGGCGCCGTCGGCGACATCTGGTTCAATCCCCGCAGCCAGTTCGACGGTCAGGACGCCAGCTTCAATTCGGGCCGGGGCTTCGATGTCACCGCCACCGGCGCGAACTCGCTGGTCGACAACCTCAACATCGAGGGCCTCTATTTCCGGGGGCTGTACGCGGCGCAGCCGACCATCAAGACGACCACGTCCGGCGGCGGCCGGATCCGCACCGTGTCGATCGTCAACAACTGGGTCGGCAACACCTCCCAGCCGTTCGTCGAGTTGACCAATGTCGACGGGGCCGTCGTCTCGGGCAACCGCATCTACGCGGTCGGCAAGAACGACGGGACGAACCTCGACCACTATATCGGCTTCTACAACAGCCGCGGGTTCGCGTGCTCTGGCAACGTCGCCACCCAGCTGGACCGCGCCACCTACTGGGGCGTGCGGATCGACAGCGCCTGCAACGACTTCGCCGTGACGGGCAACGTCTTCTACGGCGCGGTCAACCTGGGCAATGTCGACAACCAGACGACGGCCGGCGTCGAGCGGGTGGTCGGCATGAACGCCTAGGCCATCCTGAAACGAAGAAGGCCTCCCGGGCGACCGGGAGGCCTTCGATGTTCGTTCCGGTGGGGCCCTACCGCCCGGCCCGACGGCGCAGGGCGCCGCGCATGAAGTCCTGGGGCGGGTCGGCCTCGGCGATGATCGAGTCGCGGATGGCGCGGGGCTCGCCGAACAGGTGGCCCTGGCCGTAGCCGATGTCGAGCTCCAGCACCTCGGCGACCTGGCGCTCTTCCTCGACCTTCTCGGCGATCAGCTCGATGCCGTAGCGGCGGGTCAGGCCGGCGAAGTCCTCGGCGTTCAGGTCGGGCAGCGAGGCGATGACCAGCTTGCCGTCCTGCTCTTCCAGCTGGTCCAGCATCAGCTGGGCGCCGACCTTGATGAACTTGACGTCGGCGCGGGCCAGGTCCTGGAAGTCCAGGTCCAGGTCGGTGACCTTGTCGAGGCTGAAGTGGAAGCCCAGGCTGGCGAGGCGCGCCATGTGGCGGGCCTCGACCGGGCCGCGGTCGTTGAACGCCTGCTGGCCCAGTTCGAAGATCAGGGCGCCGTGCAGGTCCTTGTTGACCTGCAGGAACTCCAGGAACTGGGCGAAGAACGCCTCATCGGCCAGGCTGGCCAGCGAGATGTTGCAGAAGATCCCGACCTTGCGGTCCTGCTTGGCCAGGCGGCGCACGATCTGCACGCAGCGGAACAGCAGCAGGTTGTCGATCGCGGCGGTCAGGCCCTCGGGCTCGGCCACGGCCAGGTACTCGGCCGGCATCATCACGCGGCCGGTCTCGTCGCGCAGGCGCGAGAAGCTCTCGTAGAAGACGGTCCGGCGCTGGGGAAGGCTGACGACCGGCTGCAGGTAGAGGTCGACGCGGTTCTCGGCCAGGGCGTCCTGCACCACCTCGATCAGGGCGGTGGACTGGGGCGAGCGGCCGCGCGGCTCGCTGCGGGCGACCTCGACCTGGTAGCTCAGCTGGTGTTCCAGGCGCTCGCTCATGCGCACGACCAGGTCCTCCAGCTGGTGGACCTCGCTGGTCAGTTCGGCCGAGCGGCGCTGGGCGTCGTCGGCGACGCTCTCCAGCAGGCCGGTGATGCGGGCGTCGACCTTCTCGACCTGCTCCAGCAGGATGCCGTGGGCCTCGCGGATGGTCTCGATGTCGACGCGCAGGGCCGCGCCCTGCAGGACGTTGGCGATCACGCCGTGGATGGCGAAGCACAGACCCATGGCGCCGATGAAGGCGGCCAGGCCGACAGCCGGCGCCGCTCCCATGCGCCACAGGGCGAGGGAGACAACCAAGGCCAGACAGAGATAGGCGCCGGTCAGCAGCGCCAGCATCAGCCTTCGCATTCGAGGGTCCCTACGAATCGTCAAGCTCAGTATGCGAGTCGCGCTGGCCGTGAGTCGAACAGATTAACGACTCTGAGCCATTACGCCGCGCCTTAACCACAAATCATCTGTTCGTGAACGCGCGGGGCCGGGCGACGGGCGCCGCGCCCTGTCGCTATTTCGCGGGACAGACTCGCCTTCCGGGCGGTGTTTTCTTTCGACACGCGCATGACGCGTGCGCCAACAAGGCGGGGCGACGGGCGTCCTCCGACGCCGGCCCGTCGGGAGGACACCAGCGATGGACAAGCTTTATACGTTCCACCGGACGGCCAACAGCAACGGGTTCATGTACCAGAGCCTGAACGACGACGACTGGTCCAACGAGCAGTCGGTCCAGAACCAGGGCGGGATCGACGCCACGCCCGGCGCGGCCGTGCTGAACGGCGTGCTCTACCTGTTCTACGGCCGCGGCGGGATCTTCTACTACGTCTCCACCGACGACGGCGACACGTTCACCGACGAGGCCCAGGTGCCCAACACCGGCGGGCTGGCGGCCGGCGTCGCGGCGGTGACCTACAACGAGAAGATCTACCTGTTCCACACCATCCCCAACGACCCGGCGCTGCGGTGCAAGACGTTCGACGGGACCAACTGGGGGCCGGACGAGTACATCAAGTCCGAGCCCGCCGCCTTCGACACCCTGGGCACGCCCGCGGCGACGGTGTGGGACAACAAGATCTACGTCCTGGTGCGGGGCGGCGAGGGGCGCGACCCCAGGAACCAGACCCGGCTGTGGTACGCCGCCTATGACGGCGCGCTGTGGCAGACCACCCAGGTCGACAACACCCCCGGCGTGCTCGACGGGGTCGGGGCGGCGGGTTTCGACGGCAAGCTCTGGGTGGTGTTCTCCGAGCCCAGCCGGCAGTTCGTCTACAAGACCTTCGACGGGACCAGCTGGTCGGACGATTCCGTGATCCCCGGCACCGTCGGCCAGATCTCGACGCCGGCGGCGGTCGTCTACAACGGCAGCCTCTATCTGCTGTACCAGCGCCGCGATCAGCCGGGCGGCTTCCTCTACCACTCGGTGGACGCCGACGGGAACTGGTCGACCGAGGCCGCGGTCTCCAATTCGGCGGGGATCAGCAACGGTCCGGCGGCCGTGGTCTTCAACGCCTAGCGGCCCGGCGCGACATCGCGTCCCACCGCGATGTCGCGCCGCCGCCCAATCGCCGCATGACAGCGTGACCTTGGACTGATAATCGTTCGCAAGTTTTTCCGGTGCGATCATGTCCGACGCTCTCAGCCTAGCTTCCGAAGTCATCGACCTCCCAGACTCCGCCTCGGGCGCCCCCCTGGGCGCGCGCGGCGCGGAAGGCCCGCTCAGCACGGCCCGCAAGGGGCAGCGCGGGGTCATCGTGCGGGTGGGCGGCGAGACGGGCCGGTCCGAGTCGATCGATCCGGAAGAGCTGGAGCGCCGCCTGCTGGAGATGGGCTTCGTGGAGGGCGCCGCGTTCGAGGTGCTGCACGAGGGCCTGTTCGGCCGCGACCCCATCGCCGTCCGCATCGACGACATGCGCGTGGCCCTGCGCCGCCGCGAGGCCGCCGCCGTCACCGTCCAGTTCGAAGAGATCTAAGGCCTTGACCGACGCTGTCCCCAAAGCCCCCCAGGGCCCCGCGCGCCTGGCGCTGGTCGGCAATCCCAATTCCGGCAAGACCGCCCTGTTCAACGCCCTGACCGGCAGCCGCCAGAAGGTCGCCAACTACGCCGGCGTCACCGTCGAGCGGAAGGAGGGCGTGCTGACCTTGCCCGGCGGCCGCGGCGCCCACGTGCTGGACCTGCCCGGCACCTACAGCCTGCGGGCCCGCAGCCCCGACGAGATCGTCACCCGCGACGCGGTGCTGGGCAAGCTGTCGGGCGAAGCCGCCCCGGACGTCCTGATCTGCGTGGCCGACGCCACCAACCTGCGGCTGGTGCTGCGCCTGGTGCTGGAACTGAAGCAGGTGGGCCGCCCGTTCGTGCTGGCGCTCAACATGTTCGACATCGCCCAGCGCCAGGGCCTGCGCATCGACCTGGAGCGGTTGTCCACCGAGATCGGCGCGCCGATCGCCACTACCGTGGCCACCCGCAAGCGCGGCCTGGACGAGCTGGTCGAGAAGGCCAGCGCCCTGGCCGCGTCCCACCAGGGCGCGCACGACAACGTCTGGCGCGAGCCGACCGCCGGCGAGATCCGCGCCGCCCACGCCGAGGCCCAGCGCATCTTCAAGGCCTGCGTGAAGCCGCCCGAGCGCCCCGACACCGTCACCGGCAAGGTCGACGCGGTGCTGCTGAACCCGGTCGGCGGGCTGATCATCCTGTTCGCCCTGCTGTTCGTGATGTTCCAGGCGGTGTTCACCTGGGCCACCGTGCCGGCCGACGCGATCGACGGGGGCTTCCAGGCCCTGGCCGGCTTCATCGGCGAGCACATGCCCAAGGGGCTGCTGGCCAGCTTCCTGACGGACGGCCTGATCGCCGGGGTGGGCAGCGTGCTGGTCTTCCTGCCCCAGATCCTGATCCTGTTCTTCTTCATCCTGCTCTTGGAAGACAGCGGCTACATGACCCGCGCGGCCTTCCTGATGGACAAGATCATGGGCGGGGCGGGCCTGCACGGGCGGGCGTTCATCCCGCTGCTCTCCAGCTTCGCCTGCGCCATCCCCGGGATCATGTCCACGCGGGTGATCGACAACAAGCAGGACCGGCTCACGACGATCCTGGTCGCGCCGCTGATGACCTGCTCGGCGCGGATCCCGGTCTACACCCTGATCATCGCCGCCTTCATCCCGCACACCAAGGTCTGGGGCGTGCTGAGCCTGCAGGGCCTGGTGATGTTCGGCCTCTACGCCGCCGGCATCGTCAGCGCGCTGGTGGTGTCGTTCGTGATCCGCCGGGTGTTCTGGCGGGGCACGGTCGAGCCGTTCATGATGGAGCTGCCGACCTATCGCTGGCCCGAGCCGCGCAACGTGGCGATGAACCTGTGGACCCGGGCCAAGATCTTCCTCAGCCGCGCCGGCCGCATCATCCTGCCGCTGATGATCGTGGTCTGGGTGCTGTCGACCTTCCCCTATCCGCCCGAGGGCGCGACGGGGCCGGCCATCGACTACAGCCTGGCCGGCCGCATCGGGCATTTCATCGCCCCCGTCATGGAGCCCATCGGCTTCAACTGGCAGATGACCGTGGCGCTGATCCCGGGCTTCGCGGCGCGCGAAGTGGCGGTGGCGGCCCTGGGGACGGTCTACGCCGTGGGCGGCGACGCCGACTCCCACGAGGCGCTCAGCACCCTGCTGTCGCACCAGTGGTCGCTGGCCACGGCCCTGTCGTTCCTGGCCTGGTACGTCTTCGCCCCGCAGTGCATGGCCACCCTGGGCGTGGTCAAGCGCGAGACCAACGGCTGGACCTGGCCGACGGTGATGTTCGTCTACATGACCGCCCTGGCCTATCTGGCCTCGTTCGCCGTCTACCACGTGGCCGTGGCGATGGGGGCGGGGTAGGGGCTTCTATTCCCGCAACCCAAACCGTTGTCATCCCGGAAGCCTCGCAGAGGCTGTCCGGGACCCAGGAGACTGGGCTGATGCGGTGCGGCTGCCCCTGGGTCCCGGACAAGCGCTGCGCGCTTTCCGGGATGACCACTCAGGCAACCCTCACTTCCCCAGTTCGATCGTCACCTTCTCGACCTTGCCGGTGAACTTGAACGGCAGCTTGTAGGTCCAGTCCACCGGCGAGCCGGTGTCGAGGCCGATGTCCAGGCCCTCGAAGATGGCGAACTGGATCGGCACCGACCGCTCGATGCGCCCGCCCGCGACCGTCTTGCCGCCGGCCTTGAGCGTGAACGCGCCGCCCTTGCCCATGCCGCCGCCGTCGTACTTGAACGCGACCTCGAGGGTCGTCCTGCCCGCCGGCAGGGCCGCCTCGCCCGCGAAGGTGGGCCGCTCCTGGCCCAGGAAGTTGTAGACGAACACCGGCCGGCCCTCGCGCAGATAGAGGCCGTAGCCGCCCTCCGACCCGCCCTGGGTGACGATCATGCCGCTGGCCTTGTCGTCCGGCAGGTCGACCTCGGCGGTGATGGTCCAGGACTTGTTGAGCATGGGCAGGCAGGCCGCGCCGGGCAGGGCGGTCATGCCCTCGTAGTAGACGGCTTTGGTCCGCTTGCCGATCAGGCTGGGCCGGCCCATGGCCTCGGCGTTCATGCGGATGGTCGCGCGCCAGTCCAGCGGCAGGACGCTGTACTTGGACGCCTCGGCCCACCACAGGTCCTGCAGCTCGCGCAGCTTGTCGGGGTGGTCCTTGGCCAGGTCCCTGGCCTGGGAGAAGTCCTCGTCGACCTTGTAGAGCTCCCAGACGGCCTTGTCGGGATTCCAGTTCTCGTCGCGGGTCGGCTCCCAGGGCACGAAGGACGGCGCCGAGGCCATCCAGCCGTCGTGATAGAGGCCGCGGTTGCAGCCCAGCTCGAAATACTGGGTCCGGCGCAGGCTGGGCGCCTCGGCGTCGTCGGCGGTGAAGGCGAAGCTGATCCCCTCGATGGGTTTCTGCGCCACGCCGTTCAGCTCCAGGGGCGCGGTGATCCCGGCCCATTCGTACAGGGTCGGCACGATGTCGATCACATGCAGGAACTGGTCGCGCAGGGCCCCCTTGTCCTTGATCCTCTTGGGCCAGCTGACGATCAGCGGATTGCGGGTGCCGCCGAAATGGCTGGCCACCTGCTTGGTCCACTGGAACGGCGTGTTCATCGCGTGGGCCCAGGACGAGGGGAAGTGGTTGAAGTGCTTGGGCCCGCCCAGCTCGTCGATGGCCGTGAGATTGTCCTGCCAAGTTTCCGGGAAGCCGTTGAAGAACAGGTTCTCGTTCAGCGAGCCCTCCAGCCCGCCCTCGGCCGACGAGCCGTTGTCGCCGGCGATGTAGAGGATGACGGTGTTGTCGGCGTCGGGCAGGTCCTTCACCGCGTCGACCACCCGGCCCATGGCCTCGTCGACCTGGGCGCCGTAGGCGGCGAAGCATTCCATCATCCGGGCGTAGAGGCGCTTCTGGTCGGGGTTCAGGCCCTCCCAGGCCGGCAGGCCCTTGGAGCGCTCGGTCAGCTGGGTGTCGGGCGGCACGACGCCCAGCGCCTTCTGCCGTTCCAGGGTCTTCTCGCGATAGGCGTCCCAGCCGTCGTCGAATTGGCCCTTGAACCGGTCGATCCAGGCCTTGGGGGCCTGGTGCGGCGCGTGGGTGGCGCCGGGCGCGACATACAGGAAGTAGGGCTTGTCGGGCGCGATGCTTTTCACCCGCCTGACCCACTCGACGGCCTTGTCGGCCAGGTCCTCGGTCAGGTGGTAGTCGGGATCGTCCGAGGCCGGGACCAGGTTGTGGTTCTCGTAGAGGACCGGGTGCCAGTGGTTCATGTCGCCGGCGTTGAAGCCGTAGAAATAGTCGAAGCCCAGGCCGTTGGCCCAGCGGTCGAACGGACCGGCGGGGCTGGTCTCCCAGGTGGGGGTGTTGTGGTTCTTGCCGATCCACGCGGTCATGTAGCCGTTCTGGCGCAGCACCTCGGCCACCGTGCCGCAGTTCCGGGGCAGGACGCAGGTGTAGCCGTCGAAGCCCGTGGCCGCCTCGGTGATGCCGGCGAAGGTGGCCGAGTGGTGGTTGCGGCCGGTGATCAGGGCCGCCCGCGTGGGGCTGCACAGGGCCGTGGTGTGGAAGCGGTTGTAGCGGATCCCCTCCTTGGCCAGCCGGTCCATGGTGGGCGAGGGCACCCCGCCGCCGAAGGTCGAGAACTGGCCGAAGCCCACGTCGTCCAGCAGGATCAGCACGATGTTGGGCGCGCCTTCGGGCGGCTGCACGGGCTGGGGGAACTGGGCCGGATCGGAGTCCTTGAAGGTTCGCCCCACTTGGCCGGTGAAGCGGAAATCGGGGCGCGGAAGGTGATCGGGCGTGGACACGGCGGGGCTCCCTGACGGCGTCTGGCAGGGAGAGGATTCGGCCGGTCCACGGGAAAAACGCCATTGGGCGAACCCCTCCGGACGCGGGGGAAACACCTTATTCGGCGGTCTCGGCATTCCGGGTCTCGAGGTTCGCGAGGCCATCGTGTCCCCCAAGAGCGGGGGCGGGACGGGTGTTGTTCTGGTTGTGTTCCGGTGTTATGCTCGCGTCATGACGACCCGGGTCGACATCAACGACTGGCCGATCTGGCCGAGTTCCTGGCGCATCTTCAGGCTGGCGAAGTCGTGGAGTTGACACGCGACGGCGAGGTGCTGGCGGTCGCGACGCCGTCGCCGGTCCCGGACAATGCCTCGATCCCAGACACGGCCTCGCCGAAACGCGAGCGTCAACTTGGGATCTGGGACCACCTGAACCTCGACCTGCCCGAAGACCTCTTCATCGGGCCCGATCCCGAGACCTTGGACGCGGTCGATGGGCCGATCTTCCCGACCGACGATGAAGCTGCTGCTTGATACCCACGCTGTCATCTGGGCGCTGAGCCAGTCACGGCGTCTGCCTTCGAGACTCGCCGCCTTGCTCAAGGACATCGACAACGAAGTCTTCGTCAGCGCCGCCTGCGCCTACGAAATCGAGTTCAAGCGACCCCGCAGCGCCGAAATCCAGCTATTGCCGGCCGACATCGAGGATGCGGTGCGTGCGCTCGATTTCACCTGGTTACCTGTCGAGACCCGCCACGCCGTGACTGCGGGCCGGCTGCCTCGTCAGCAGGGCGATCCGTTCGACCGTCTGATCGCCGCCCAGGGACTGGTCGAGAACGCCACCGTGATCACCCGCGACCCGCAACTCGTCGCCTACGGCGTCCCGACGCTCTGGTAGCCCCTACCGCGTCGGCACCGGCACGTCGCCGCGGTAGTCGTAGAAGCCTCGGCCGGTCTTCTTGCCCAGCCAGCCGGCCTCGACATACTTCACCAGCAGCGGGCAGGGGCGGTACTTGCTGTCGGCCAGGCCTTCGTAGAGCACGTTCATGATGCTCAGCACGGTGTCCAGGCCGATGAAGTCGCCCAGCTCCAGCGGGCCCATCGGATGGTTGGCGCCCAGCTTCATGGCGGTGTCGATGGCGTCGACCGTGCCGACCCCCTCGTACAGGGTGTAGATCGCCTCGTTGATCATCGGCACCAGCACGCGGTTGACGATGAAGGCGGGGAAGTCCTCGGCGTTGCTGGTGATCTTGCCCAGCGACTTGGCGAAGGCCACGGCGCGCTCGTAGGTCGGCACGTCGGTGGCGATGCCGCGGATGATCTCGACCAGCTTCATCAGCGGGACGGGATTCATGAAGTGCAGGCCGATGAACCGCTCGGGGCGGTCGGTGGCGCTGGCCAGCCGGGTGATCGAGATCGACGAGGTGTTCGAGGCTAGCAGGGTGTTGGGGCCCAGGTGGGGCTGCAGGCCGCGGAAGATCGACTTCTTGATCTCCTCGTTCTCGGTGGCCGCCTCGATGGCCAGGTCGGTCGCGCCGACCAGGGCCAGGTCCTCGGCGGCGGTGATCCGCTTCAGGGCCGCGTCCATCGCGTCCTGGTCGATGATGCCGCGATGCACCTGGCGGGCCATGTTCTTCTCGACCAGGGCCAGGCCGGCGTCGATGCGCTCGCGCGAGACGTCGTGCAGGCGCACGTCGTAGCCGCCCAGGGCGACGACATGAGCGATCCCCGACCCCATCTGGCCCGCGCCGATCACGCCGACCGTCTTGATATCCGTCATTCAGACTAGCCTTGTTCGAGGCGAGGCAGGGCGTCACGCGCCGTGCCCGAGTTCATGCCGGCTTTTCTAGCACGACCAACCCCGTCGTCGCCAAGGCTTTGCTGCGACGCAGCGGAAACGCCGCAGGGGCTATTCTCCAGGGTTGTGGATGCGGTTGCCGTCCCGGAAAGCGCGCGGCGCTTGTCCGGGCCCAGCTGAACCCGCAAAGCATCAGCCCGGCGCCCTGGATCCCGGACAGCCTCTGCGAGGCTTCCGGGACGACAGCAATGAGATAGGCTCCCGCCATGCACAGCTTCCGCCCCTCCCGCCGTCGCGCCCTGGCCCTGGTCGCCTCGGCCGCCGCGACCCCCGCCTTCGCCGCCGCCGCTCCCGCCGAGGATTGGAAGGCCCTGGCCGCCGACGTCCGCTCCGAGTTCCAGTGGGCCTGGCGCGGTTATGTCGCCAAGGCCTGGGGCAAGGACGAGATCAACCCGGTCAGCGGCACGTCGCAATCGTTCTTCGTCGAGGGCCACGACCTGGGCCTGTCGCTGGTCGAGGCGCTGGACACCCTATGGATCATGGGGCTGGACGCCGAATTCCAGGCGGGCGTCGACTGGGTGAAGCAGAACCTCGACTTCGACGTCGACGGCAATGCGCAGGTCTTCGAGACCAACATCCGCCTGGTCGGCGGCCTCCTCTCGGCCCACCTGGCCTGCGGCGATCCCGTGCTGCTGGCCAAGGCCCGCGACCTGGCCGACCGCCTGGCCAAGGCCTTCGAGGCCTCGCCCCACGGCCTGCCGTATCGCTATGTGAACCTGCGCACCGGGGCGGTCAGCGACCCCGAGACCAACCTGGCAGAGATCGGCACCTACCTGTCCGAGTTCGGGGTGCTGAGCCAGCTGACCGGCGACCGCAAGTATTTCGACATGGCCAAGCGGGCCATGCGCCACGCCCTGGACCGCCGTTCGAAGATCGGCCTGATGGCCGCCAACATCCACGCGGTGACCGGCGAGTTCACCAGCCGCAACGCCAGCATCGACGTCTATGCCGACAGCTTCTACGAGTACCTGCAGGACGGCTGGGAGCTGTTCGCCGACGCCGACTGCCAGCGCTGGGCGGTCGAGTGCATCGACGCCCAGCTGGCCCACCAGGCCAAGCGCTACGACGGCCGGCTGTGGTTCCCGATGGTCGATTTCGAGACCGGGGCGGTGACCGCCACGGCCCAGAGCGAGCTGGCCTGCTACTATGCCGGCCTGCTGAGCCAGATCGGCCGCAAGGTCCAGGGCGACGACTACCTGGCCTCGTTCACCTACCTCCAGGAGAGGTTCGGGGTGATCCCCGAGTCCATCGACGTGACCACGGCCCAGCCGCGCCGCAAGCACACCGGCCTGCGTCCGGAATATCCCGACGCCTGCCTGAACCTGTGGCTGGACGACGGCGACGACCGCTATCGCCGGCTGGCGGCGATCCACTATCGCGAGATGAAGGCCACCAGCCGCGCCGCCTTCGGCTACACGGCGCTGAAGGACATCACCACCCGGCCGATGACCCAGGGCGACAACTGCCCCGGCTACTGGTGGTCCGAGCAGATGAAGTACTACTACCTGCTGTTCTCCGACACGCCGCGCATCGACTACGCCCAGCTGCAGCTGAGCACCGAGGCCAATGTGCTGCGCGGGTTCAGGACGGCGTGAGGGCGCGGATCGCGGCGACCGGCCATGCGCCTTTGGCGAGAGTGGTTGTCTCTATAGATTGAAAACCTTCAACTCTGGGTTAGGCTGACCGGCGACGGCGCCCTGGAGCGTCGACCTCGGGGGGCTGGGGCGCGATGGACGATCAACCGGAAACCGGGCAACCGGAAAAGGCCTCGGCCTGGAGAACCGCCCGCGATCGCCTCAGGCGCTGGCTCGCGCCGATCCAGGCGTTCTGGGCCGCGCTCGTGTCCGACCTGGAAGCCATCCGCGGCGCGCCGGCCGTGGCCGCCCTGCTGGTGGTCTGCGCGGCGCTGATGTTCATGGAACAGGGCGCGGACCTGGCGGTGACCGCCGGGTCGGACACCTGCAAGGCCGCCTGGATGGTGCTGGCCACCGCCTTCTACGGCTTCCAGTGCTGGTTCTGGACCCGCTACATCATCGAGCAGCACCGGCGGCGCGAGCCCCAGGCGTTCGCCGCCCGTCGCCGGCAGTCGCGGCTGATCGACTGGCTGCGCGAGTGGACGCCGCGCATCCTGGGCGGCGGGCCGTTCTTCATCGCCGGGGTGGCGACCTGGCGGGCCGAGGTCGACCTCTGGGCCCTGCCCTGGATCTTCTTCGGCCTGGGCCTGGTGGCCGTGTTCGTGCTCTGGGCCCGGCGCCACGTCACGATGTACTTCCGGCTGGACAATCGCCGGCTCAGCCGGCTGACCCGGTGGGGCACCTTCGTCCTGGGCCTGGCGTCGATGGCGGTGCTGTGCGTCTGGCCGGTGGGGCCGTCGCAGTTCCTGGGCGCCATCAGCGTGGTCTTCCTGGGCCTGGCCTTCATCACCGCCGCCCTGGCCGCCATGCTGCACGCCAGCCGTTCGACCCGTCTGCCGGTGCTGACCGGGCTGGTGCTGCTGGCCTTGGGCTTCAGCTTCATCAACGACAACCACGCGATCGGCCGCCGCACGCTGCAGCGCCAGACCGACGCCGACGCGGCCATGCCGCTGCCGCCCGCCCGCCCGGTCCCGCCGGAAGCGACCGATCGTCCCGATCCCAAGACCGGCAAGGACACCATCGCCATGCGGCTGGACGCCTGGTGCCGGGCCCAGGGACCGCAGGCGTGCCAGCCGGGCGGGCCGGAGACGCCGATCGTCTTCGTGGCCGCCCAGGGCGGGGCGTCGCGCGCCGGCTACTGGGCCGCCGACGTCCTGGGCAAGCTGCAGTACGAGACCAAGGACCAGCCCAGGCCGTTCAGCGACCGGGTGTTCGCCATCAGCAGCGTCTCGGGCGGCTCGGTTGGGGTGATGGCCTATGTCTCGACCCTGGCCGACCGGCCGGACCTGGACGGCGCGCCGTTCGCCGACCGCGTGGCCGACGTGGCGGGGATCGACTATCTCAGCCCGGCCGTCTCGGGCCTGCTGTTCCCCGACCTGGCCCAGCGCTTCCTGCCCGTGGCCCTGCCGGTCCTGCCCGACCGCGCCGAGACCCTGGAGACCGGCTTCGAGTCCGGCTGGCGGCAGCACTGCCGGCGCGCGGGCGACGAGACCGCCGGCCAGGCGCGGTGCGCCGAGGCCGACCTGTGGACGCGGCCGTTCCTGTCGCTGTGGCGTCCGGCCGCCGGCGCCGCCGCGCCGTCCTGGCTGCCCATCGTGATCATCAACGGCGCCCGGCAGGAGGACGGCCGGCGCATCATCACCGCCGACATCGCCATCACGCCCGAGGACTTCCCCAACGCGGTGGACTTCCACGCCCTGACCGGCCGCGACGTGCGGATCTCGACGGCCATCCACAACGGCGCGCGCTTCCCGCTGGTCAGCCCGGGCGGCACCCTGATCGACGCCCATCGCCAAAGCCAGGGCCACCTGCTGGATGGCGGCTATTTCGACGGCGGCGGGGTGACCTCGATGGCCGACGTCGCCGCGGCGGCCCTGCGCCTGGCCAACGCCGGCGGGTACAAGCTCAAGCCGGTGTTCATCGAGCTGAACAACGCCACCAGCCAGGACGACACGGCCGCCGACCTGATCCGGGCGGGCGCCGAGGTCTGCGAGACGCCGCCGGGGGGCAAGCCGCCCGAGGGCTGCGAGCCCGACCCGCTGTTCAAGGCCAAGCCGCAGGACTTCGCGCCCGACGTGCTGGGGCCGCTGCTGGGCCTGGCCGCCTCGCGCGGTTCCCACGATACGGCGGCGGCCATGTCCCTGGCCCAGACCGTGCGCAACCACGGCGGCGACATCGCCCCGGACGACCGCCCCGCCCCCGGCGAGGCCGCGCCGAAGGCGAGTCCCGAGGAGGCCGGGGAATGGGGCGTGTCGCCGACCTATCGCCTGGTGCACCTGTGCAAGCCCAGCAGCGGCCAGGTGCCGATGGACTGGGCGCTGTCCAAGAGCGCCATGCAGCACGCCGACGAGGCCCTGGGCATCCAGCCGAAGCCGAAGGACGCCCAGCGGCTTCTGATCGCGCCGGACCTGAAGATGAAGAGCGCCTGCCTGGCCGAGACCCGGCTGCGCGACATCCTGGGCGACGTCGGCCTCCAGGCGGTCGGCGGCCAGACCCGCCCGGCGCCGGGCAAGGCCAAGGGCGTGGAGCTGTGGCGGTGGCTGGCGGCGGCGCTCCTGGCGATGGCGGTCGGCGGTGGCGTCATCGGCTGGGCCGACCGCAAGCTGCGCAGGATGAAGCTGCCCACCACCCTGGGCCTGCAGCGGCGGCGGACGGCGGCGGCCTTCGACGCGGCGGTGGCGCGCTGGCGGGCGGCGGCGGACCCGCCCAAGGTCTTCGCCTATGTCCGGACCGCGTTCGGCTTCGACCTGCTGTTCATCGCCGGCTACGCGGCCTTCGCCGTGGTCCTGGCCCAGCTGCTGATCGTCAACCAGCCGGTCTACGGCCATGGCGTCCCGGTCCACGCCTATCTGACGCCGATGTTCCGGGCCGGCGCCGGCCTGGTGCTGCTGGCCGCCCTGGCCGACCTGGTCGAGGACGGGCTCGAGGCCTGGATGATCGCCAAGGGCGCCCGGGACGGGACGGCGCGGGCGGCCCAGGTCGCGACCTGGGTCAAGTTCCTCCTGCTGGTGGCGGGCGCCCTGGCCCTGGTGGTCGGGGCCGTGCTGGGCTGCGAGCGCGGCGGCTAGGCGCTAGGCCGCCCGCGCCGCCCGGGAGGGCGCGTCCAGCCCCACCTCCGCCAGATAGCCCTCCAGCCGCGCCCCGTCCGTCGCGGCCGGGAACGCCGCGACATAGCCGTCCGGCCGGATCAGGACCGCCTCGCCTTCGGCCAGGCCGTAGGTCGCGCCCAGCACGTCGTCGGGGTCCCGGAGGTCGCCGCTCGCGCCGCCGACGCGGTGGACGTGCAGGCCGGGGCGGGGCGCCGGAAGGGCGGCCGGGTCGACGGCGCGCGCCAGCAGGGTCCAGTGCGGACCGGCCAGCAGGTCGAACAGGCGCTTGGCGCCGCCGGCCGCGCCCGCCAGGCGGCCGTCGGGCGCGCGGTCTCCGGGTTGCAGCAGGTCTTCCGGCCGGACGGCGTCCGGGGCCAGCGACGAGAAGCGGTAGCCCAGGTCCAGCTGGTGCACCTCGCGGCCGCGCTTGATCTCGCCCTGCTTGGCCTTTTCCAGCAGGCCCGTGGCCAGGCCCAGCATGCCGGCGGCGATCGGGCGGCGCTCCTCTTCATAGGTGTCGATCAGGGCGTCGGGCGCGCCGGCCAGCACGGCGGCCAGCTTCCAGCCCAGATTGTAGGCGTCCTGCAGGCTGGTGTTCAGGCCCTGGCCTCCGGTCGGCGGATGGATGTGGGCGGCGTCGGCCATCAGCAGCACCCGGCCCTCGCGGTAACGGTCGGCCAGGCGGGCGTTCATGCTGTAGGCCGAGGCCCAGTCCACGCGGTTCACCTTCAGGCGACCGGCGGTCCAGCGATCGTCGATGAAGGCCTGCAGGCCGGCGACGGACAGGTCGATCTCGCCCTCGAGAGGGATCGGCGCCTGAAGCTGGAACAGGTCGGTGTGGGGCAGGGGGCACAGGCCGATCTGCCGGTCCATGTCGCCCTCGCCGCAGCGATGCCAGAAGTCGCGCGACAGGCCCTCCAGCGCGATGTCGGCGACGACGGCTCGCACGCCCAGGGTCTTGCCGGGGAAGCCGATGTCCAGGACGTGGCGCACGAACGAGCGGCCGCCGTCGCCGCCGACCAGCCAGCCGCAGCGGATCGTCTCGGTCCCGTCCGGACCGGCGACCGTGGCCGTGACCCCGTCGGCGTCCTGGTCGAAGCCCGTCAGCGCGCGGCCGTACTCGACCGTCCCGCCCAGTTCGGCCAGGCGCTCGCGCAGCACCGCCTCGGTGCGGAACTGCGGGACCATCAGGGGCGTGCGGTAGGGCTCCTCCGGCGTCGGCGGCGAGACCATGACCTCCTGGCTGTCAGTGAACGTCCCGTCGGCCTTGTGCAGGCGCTGGACCGGATAGGGCGCGCCCACGGCCGCCAGGCGGTCGACGACGCCCAGGTCCTCCAGCACCTCCAGGGTGCGGGGCTGGATCCCCTTGCCGCGCGAGCCGGCGAACGGGGCGGGCAGCTTGTCGATCAGCCGGATCGCCACGCCGCGCCGGGCCAGGTCGATCGCCAGGGTCAGGCCGGCCGCGCCGGCGCCGCAGATCAGGACTTGAGTGTTGGTGGAAGCTTGCTTGTTCATGGCCGCCTCGATAATGTGTGTATTTCGCACACATATCGAGACCGCAGGATCCATGTCAACAAATAATGTGCAAAATACACATATATTGCGTTCGCTGCCCGAGCTGCACCGGTCGCTGATCGATATCGCCAGCGTGCTGAACCGGCCCGAGAACGACGCCGCCCTGCTGGAAAAGGCCGGGCTGGCGCTGGAGCGCGCCCTGTTCCCGCTGCTGGTGTTCATCCAGCGCCTGGGGCCGATCGGCGTGGTCGACCTGGCCGGCCGGGTGGGGCGCGACCACACCACGGTCAGCCGCCAGGTGGCGCGGCTGGAGGAGCTGGGCCTGGTCGAGCGCCGGGCCGGCCAGGTCGACCGCCGGGTCCGCGAGGCGGTGGTCACCGCCAAGGGCCGCGCCGCCACCGACGCCCTGGACGCCGCGCGCGGGCGCATGGCGGTGCAGCTGTTCGAGGACTGGAACGCGCGGGACTTCGACGACCTGGTGCGCCTGATGCGCAAGTTCGCCGACGGGATGCGCGGGATGACGGAGGAGGGGTAGCTACCCCCGCAACCCCGCCGTCTCCGCCAGGAACCAGTCCCGCAGCTTGAGGATCCGCGCCAGCTTGGGGCTGTCGGCGCGCCAGACGAAGTGGTTGCCGGTCTCGACCGCCACCTCGCCCCCCATGGTGTCGGCGAACGGGCGGACCAGGCGGCCCTCGCGCAGGTCGCGTTCGGCCAGGCCGCTGCGGGCCAGGGCCACGCCCACCCCGTGCGCCGCCGTGTCCAGCATCAGGGCGGTGTCCTCGAAGCCCAGGCCCTGCTGGCGCGGGACCTCGTCCACGCCCATGGCCGTCAGCCACATCGACCACGGCAGGCCGACGTGGCGCAGCAGGGGCACGTCCAGCAGGTCGCGCGGTTCCCTGATCGGGTGGCGCACCAGGAAATCGGGGCTGCAGACCGGGAACAGCCGCTCGATCATCAGGGTGGCCACCTCCACGCCCGGCCAGGCGCCCAGGCCGAAGCGCAGGGCGATGTCGACGCCGTCGGTGGTCAGGTCGGCGACGCGGTCCTCGGCGCGGAGGATCAGGTCGGGCTCGTCCACCTCGCGGGCCAGGCGTTCCAGGCGGGTGACCAGCCAGCCCCGGGCGAAGGCGGCGCTGCTGCTGATCACCAGCGGGCCGTTGGCGGCCAGCCGCGCCTCGTCGACGCCCGCCCGCAAGGTCGCCAGGGCGTCGGTGACGTGGCCGGCCAGGCGCTGGCCGGTGGCGGTGGGGACCATGGCGTTGCCCTGGCGGACGAACAGCTTGGTCCCCAGCTCGTCTTCCAGCTTGCGGATCTGCTGGCTGACCGCGCCGTGGGTGACGAACAGCTCGCGGGCCGCGCGGCTGTAGCTGCGATGGCGGGCGGCGGCCTCGAGGGCGGTCAGGGTCAGGAATGGCGGCAGGCGCATGGATGCCATTGGGGTCGTTAGTCTGGCTCACAAGTTAGGCCAGATACCATCGTTCGTAATTCAAGCCCTGTCGAGCCATTCTACCTGTGCAAGGCCGCCGTGGCCGCCATCCATTCTCACAGGTGCTCCCATGAAGCTGCTTCTGATCTCCGGCGTCGCCGTCCTGACCTTCCTGTTCGCTTCGCTCGACAGGCTGTCGGCCCCGCTGCCCAACGCCGAGGTCCCCTGGGCGGCCAGCGTGCCGATCCACAGCCCGCGCTAACCCCACCCTCCGCTCATCCCGGCGAATGCCGGGACCCAGATGGAATGGCGATGGGGCGGACGCCAAGAACGCTGGGTCCATCCAATCAGACCCTCCGCCATAGGATCTGGGTCCCGGCATTCGCCGGGATGAGCGGGTTCAAGGGGTGTCGAGGAATCCGACCAACTGACGGACGGTCTCCGCCCCCGGCGTGACGATGGCCGGCACGTGGCCGCCGTCGCTGGACAGGAACGGCAGGCCCTGGGCGGCGGCGAAGGCCTGCATCGGGGCGTGATAGGGGTCTTCGCGCCCGTCCCACAGCAGCACCGGGAAGCCGCCGCCCAGCACCGCCTCGGGCGCGCCGTCCAGCTGGCCCAGGGCCTCGAAGCAGGCGCGCATGGCCGGCTCGATCTCCGGCGTCACCCAGCCCACCAGGGCCGGGGCGGTGGCGCGGGCGAAGGCCATGAAGATGTCGAAGGTCAGCGGGCCCTGCGGTCCCTTGGGAACGCCGTTGACCAGGTCCCAGCCGCCGACGATCAGGCGCGAGACCTTCTCGGGGTGATGCCTGGCCAGGCCCACGGCCATCCACGCGCCCATCGAATAGCCGAACACCGCCGCGCTGGACTCTCCCAGATCGTCGATCACCGCCGCCAGGTCGCCGGCCCGCTGGTCCTGGGCGTAGAGGGCCGGATCGGCCGGCTTGTCGCTGAGGCCGTGGCCCAGCGAGTCGACGCAGGCCACGCGGTGGCGGCCCTTCAGCGCGTCGACGATCCCGTTGGCCCGCCAGCTCTCGCTGTCCATGAACAGCCCGTGCTGCAGCACCACCAGCGGTCCCTCGCCCTCGACGGTGTAGTGGATGCGCTGGCCGCGATGGGTGACGTAGGGCATGCGGGGTCCTTGGTGGGATCGGTGACAGACACGGGGGACACACACTCACCCCACGGCTCATGGTCAAGGGGCGAGGCGGCGGGGTGAGTGTGTGTCCCCACCTTCGCCCGCGGCGCCCAAAGAAAAAGGCCCGGGATCGCGCCCGGGCCTTCTCCATTCGCGAAACCGCGAAAGCCTTACTTACCGGCCGCCGTCAGGGCGTCCATCAGTTCCGGCACGGCGGTCTTGTAGTCGGCGACCAGGCCATAGTCGGCGATCTGGAAGATCGGGGCGTCGGCGTCCTTGTTGATCGCGACGATCACCTTGGAGTCCTTCATCCCGGCCAGGTGCTGGATGGCGCCCGAGATGCCGATGGCGATGTACAGCGCCGGGGCGACCACCTTGCCGGTCTGGCCGACCTGGTAGTCGTTCGGCGCGTAGCCGGCGTCCACGGCCGCACGCGAGGCGCCGACGGCGGCGCCCAGCTTGTCGGCCAGGGGCTCGACCACCTTCTGGAACTCCTCGGCCGAGCCCATGGCGCGGCCGCCCGAGACGACGATCTTGGCCGCGGCCAGTTCCGGACGGTCGGACTTGACCATCTCTTCGCTGACGAAGCGGGTCTTGCCGGCGTCGGCGCCGCCCACGGTCTCCACCGAGGCCGAGCCGCCTTCGCCCGCCGCCGCGAAGGCGGTGGGACGCACGGTGATCACCTTCTTGGCGTCGCTGGTCTGGATGGTCTCCAGGGCGTTGCCGGCGTAGATCGGGCGCGTGAAGGTGTCGGCCGAGACGACATCGACGATGTCGCTGATCGGGGCCACGTCCAGCTTGGCGGCGACGCGCGGGGCGAAGTTCTTGCCGCCCGAGGTGGCCGGAACCAGGATGGCGTCATAGGCGCCGGCGACGGCCAGCACCGCGTCGGCTTCCGCCTCGGCGATCCCGTGACCGAGCGCATCGCTCTCGGAGACCAGCACCTTGCGGACGCCGGCGATCTTGGCGGCCTCGGCGGCGACGCCGCTGACGCCCTTGCCCAGCACCAGCACGTCCACGTCGCCCGACAGCTTCAGGGCGGCGGTGACGGTCTTGTGGGTGCCGTCGCGCAGGTGCGCGTTGTCGTTATCGGCGACGACGAGAACGGCCATTACAGCACCCCCGCGGTTTTGAGCTTGGAGACGAGATCGGCGGCGGTTTCCACCTTGACGCCGGCCGAGCGCTTGGCCGGTTCGGCGACCTTCACGACCTTGAGGCGCGGGGCGATGTCGACGCCGTAGTCGGCGACCGTCTTGCTGACGATCTCCTTCTTCTTGGCCTTCATGATGTTGGGCAGAGACGCGTAGCGCGGCTCGTTCAGGCGCAGGTCGGCGGTGACCACGGCCGGCAGGTCGACGTCCAGGGTCTGGAGGCCGCCGTCGACTTCGCGGGTGACCTTGGCGGTCGAGCCCGAGATCTCAACGGCCGAGGCGTAGGTGGCCTGCGGCCAGCCCAGCAGGGCCGACAGCATCTGGCCCACGGCGTTGTTGTCGCCGTCGATGGCCTGCTTGCCCATCAGGACGAGGTTGGGCTGCTCCTCGGCGACCACGGCCGCCAGCAGCTTGGCCACGGCCAGGGGCTCGGGATCGGCGTCGGTCGTGATCAGCACGCCGCGGTCGCCGCCCATGGCCAGGGCCGTGCGGATGGTTTCCTGGGCTTGGGCCGGGCCGATCGAGACGATCACCACCTCGGTGGCGACGCCCTTCTCCTTCAGACGCACGGCTTCCTCGACCGCGATCTCGCAGAAGGGGTTCATCGACATCTTGACGTTCGCCAGGTCGACGCCGGTCTGATCGGGCTTCACCCGGACCTTCACATTGTAATCGATAACCCGTTTGACCGGGACCAGAACCTTCATCGGTCTACGCCGCCTCCTGGCTAGTTTTTCCTGCCTGCGCGAACGCACTTACCGCGTTGCGGCAGGTTTGCAAGTTTCCCCTGACGTAAGCGTAACGCATAAACGGCCGCTACGTTCAAACAGTTGTACGATACTTCGCCGCCCGCGTCCGCTGCGCTGCACACTTAAGGACGGGATCGTTCAAGGCGATAACCATCGGAACGCCCTGGCGATGAAGGCCTGGCCGTCGGTTTCGACGGGCGGGGCGTGCGCCATCACCACCTTTCGGGTCGGCCAGGCCAGGATCTTTTCCACCGCCATGCGAGCGGCGCGGCGATCGACGAAGGCGACGCGGAATTTTCGCGGCACCTCCGGTTCGGGCGCCGTCATCAGGTCCAGCCGGGCGACCACGGCGCGCCAGCCGGTGAACCAGGTCGGGCCGAAATGCTGGATCAGGTCGGTGAAGATCGTGGTGCCGCTGCGCCGGTGGAAGAACACGACCTCGGTGGTGATCCTGTTGCCCCGCACCAGGACCTGGTCGATCTCGCCGGCCCAGCCGGGGGCCGGGGCGTCCTCGAGATCGCCGTCGAAGTCGAGGTCCTGGCGCTTCTGGCGCAGGCCCAGCGTGGCGTGGAGCCTGGCGGCCGGATAGGCGCGCTGCCAGTCGGTGACGAACAGATGGTGCATCGAGTTGGGGGCGATCAGGTGCCGAACCTCGCCCAGGGCGTCGACCGCCGCCTTCAGGTCGTCCGAAAGCCGGATGGGCGACCAGACGAACAGCCCGCCGTCGGGCAGGCGGATGACGGCGGTCCGGGTCGGATAGCGGAAGCCCGCCACCACGGCGATGGAGCCTTCGGCCAGCCAGATTTCCTCACCGAACGGCTGCAGCATGGCGGACCCTCGCGCTCGCGGGCAGCTAAGCGCATCCGGGGCCGGCTTTCCAGCGCCGCCGGCCGCGACGCAGAAGCCTCTGGCCAGAAGTCTCTGGCCAGTTGGGCGGCGGCCCAGTATGAGGCGGCTCCATGAAGAGCAACATCTCCCGCCTGCAGAAGATCTTCTTCGCCGTGTTCCTCGGCGCCACGCTGAGCGTCTTCTGCTTCCACTACTTCTACGTCTGGCCGCGCGACCGCTGCGTCGCGCGCGGGCCGGAGTATGCCTGGGCGGGCAAGTGGATGAAGTGCGCCAAGCTCTATTCGATCGAGACCATCACGCACCGGCCGCTGAACGTGCCGCCGATCAACACCGACCCGAACAAGATGGAAGGCCCCCGGGCCGAGCATTCGGCGAAGAAGTAGGTCCTCCCGAAACCCTCTCCCAAAGGGAGAGGGAGGGGCCCAGGCGAAGCCTGGGAGGGTGAGGGGTTTAAACGTCTGACGGCGTGCCGGCAGGGCGCTCGTGCGAAATCGGTGAGGGTGTAACCCCTCACCCTCCCACGCCTGCGGCGCGGGTCCCTCCCTCTCCCTCTGGGAGAGGGTTTCAAAATCCTACCGCGTCGCGCCCGGCTTCCACAGGACGTCGGCCGCGCCGTCGTCGTTGGCGCGGCGGGCGGCGACGAACAGCAGGTCCGACAGGCGGTTGAGATAGCGCAGGGCCGGTTCGCCCACGATCTCGCCCTCGGTTCCCATCAGCTCGACCAGCTTGCGCTCGGCGCGGCGGCAGACCGTGCGGGCCACGTGCAGGGCCGCGGCGGCGGGGCTGCCGGCCGGCAGGACGAACGAGGTCAGGGGCGAGAGGCGCGCGTTCATCGCGTCGATCTCGCGTTCCAGCCGCTCGACCTGGCTGTCGACCACCCGCAGCGGCTCCCATTCGGGCTTTTCGTTCTGCTCGGGCGTGGCGAGGTCCGCGCCCAGGTCGAACAGGTCGTTCTGGATGCGCTCCAGCAGGGCGTCCAGCTCGGCGTCGGCCTTGGTGTGCTGGCGCGCGACGCCGATGAAGGCATTGGTCTCGTCGACCCCGCCATAGGCCTCGACCCGCAGGGAGGCCTTGCTGACCGGCTGGCCGGTCGACAGCCGGGTCAGGCCCTTGTCGCCGGTGCGGGTGTAGATGCGGTTCAGCGTCACCATCGGCGGACCCCTGCCTAATCTATCTGAACGCGAACGATCTCGAGCGCGTCGCGCAACCGAACGGACCCTCGTCCATTGAGAGAACGACGGTCAGTGGTTGCGCCACCAGAAGGCGGCGACCAGCACCAGCACCGCCACGAACTGCAGCGCCACGCGCAGGCGCATCAGCTTGTTGGAATAGGAACGCCCGAAATCCCCGCCCCGGAACAGGGCGTAGATGCCGACGCAGAGGGTGATCAGGACCGCGGCCAGCGCGATCGGGATCAGGAAATCGAACAGGTGGCTCATGGCGGCGGAAAGTAGGCCCTCGCTTCAGGCTTGGCCAGAGCGCCGGAGGAAGGGATCGCAAGCTTGGCCGCGCGAGTCGGTCGCGCGTGCATCCTTGGGTTCCATACCAAGATTCGGCGACTCTGTTCGTTGAGTGCATTTGTCGCAGTGACCGCGCGAGAACGGTACCATACATGACGGAAACGCTGCTGTTCGATGATTTTGGTTCGGTTTTTTGGTTGCGCGCCCTTGCAGCAGGGGATAAACGCGCCACCTTCAAATTCCAGTGCGCGTTCGTTGAACATGATCAACTCCTCACCGCAGGTCATGTCAGCGCCCATCCTCAGCGGGGAGGCAGGAGAAAACCGAATGGCCCAGAGCGCTTGCGCCGCTGTCGCCGACTTCTCCGCGTCCGAGCGCGAAGACGCCATGGCGGAAGTCCGCCAGTTGATCATCGACCTGCGTGACGCCGCGCAGGACGGACGCGCCCTGGCGCGTCGCTACGCCGACGTCCTCACCGCCGTCGTCGACGAATATTGCAATGAATTCGAGAAGCGCGCCGAAGCCGCGCTTGCTCGCCTGGAGACTGCCCAATGAGCTTTGTTTCGCTGAACATCGAGTCCCCGACCGAAACCCCGGTCAAGCTGACCCGCCGGGCCCTGGCCAAGCAGCGCACGCGCGAACGCGTCCTGTCGGCCGCCCGCCGTCTCTTCACCGAGCGTGGCTACGAAGGCGCGACCATCCGCGACATCGCCCAGGCCGCCGGCATGTCGACGGGCGCGGTGTTCGCCAGCTTCTCGGACAAGAGCGAGCTGTTCGACGAGATCCTGACCGCCGACTACGAAGTCATCTACGCCCAGATGAAGCAGGCCAGCCTGGCCGCCGCCACCGTGGAAGAAGGCGTCATCGGCATGTTCGCCGTGGCCTACGGCTTCCATGTCGAGCAACTGCCGCTGCTGCAGGCCAGCATCGCCGTGTCGTGGACCCGTTCGGAAAGCGCCGAGCGCCGCAACCGTTCGCACCTCAAGCACATCTTCAACCTGCTGAACGGCGTGCTGACCCGCGGCGTCGAGCGCGGCGAACTTAAGGGTGAAGCCGACGTTAAGCTGCTCGCCGAGATCATCTGGGACGTGTATGTGGCCAACTATCGCCGGGCGATTTTCGACGCCTGGTCGGTCGAAGCACTGCTGTCGCGACTTTCGGATCAACTGAAGGTCATCCTGGCGGGCGCGCGCGCGTAAGATCACGACCAGGGGCGGACGCTCTTTGTCGGAGCGTCCGCCGCCGGGACAATAGTACGACGCAGGCTATCCGGGGGGACATGCGTGGGCGTAAGAGACGAGCAGAAACAGGCGACGCGCGAGAAGGTTCTCGAGGCCGCTCGCGACCTGTTCAACGAGACAGGCTACGAAGAGACCACCATCCGGGCGATCGCCGAACGGGCCGGGGTTTCTGTCGGCAGCGTCTTCACCACCTTCGCCTCCAAGGCGGAGGTGCTCAGCCATGTCATGGATAAACGCCTGGGCGACCTCTACGCCGAGTTCGACCGGGTCGTGCCCTTCCTGCGCGGCTCGACGGCCGACCGGCTGTGCTCGATCTTCGCCATCCACTACGAGTTCGAGACCCGGCGGGTGAAGCTGTTCCTGGCCCATATCGCGGCCTCCTACAGCCCCAGCCAGGACCCCGGCGTCACGCCGTACGGCCGCAACGAGCCCCTGACCGAGATGCTGCGCGACGTCCTGCTGGGCGGCGTCGAGCGCGGCGACGTCCGCCCCGACCTCGACCCGCAGCTGGCCATCGACGTGCTCAAGGCCGCCTACGCCTGGAACTACCGCCTGGCCGCGTGCCGCCAGGCCACGGCCGCCGAGCTGTCGGCGATGATGGACAAGCAGATCCTGTTCATCGCCCAGGGGTGGCGGGTAACCTAGCACCCTCTCCCTTGGGAGAGGGAGGGGCCCGCCGCGAAGCGGTGGGAGGGTGAGGGGTTAAAACCTCAGCCGGAGCGCCGCGCCAATGGCCTCGGCGGCTCCACCGGGATCGGACAGCACGGCCTCGTTGTCGAACCGCAGGACATGGAAACCGCAGCGCTCCAGCACCTCGGTCCGGGTTTGGTCATGCAGGAAGCGATCCTCGTGTGAAGCGCCGTCGAGCTCGACGATCAGCTTGGCGTCCCGGCAAACAAAGTCAGCGAAGTAGCGGTCGATAGGAACTTGGCGACGAAACTTGTACCCGTCGAGGCGGCGTCCACGCAGGATCGCCCAGAGCCTTTCTTCGGCCAAGGTCTGGCTCTGACGCAGGCGACGGGCGTTGACGATCCGGTCCACGGCGAGAGCTTGGCCTTGGCCCGGCCAATGGCAAGCGAAGTAACGGGCGTTTCGCTTTTCGCGGCTTTACCCCTCACCCTCCCAACGCTGCGCGTTGGGCCCCTCCCTCTCCCCTTCGGGAGAGGGTTTTCGCCCCCTACACCCGCACCAGCTTCAGATCCTGATAGTCGTACGAGAAGTCCGCCAGGGGCGAGACCGCCCGCATGGTCGCGCCGGTGACCTTGCCGTCCTTCACCGAGAACACCACGAAGGCGTCCTCCTGCGAGCGGTCTTCGAACCGCGTCTTGAAGGTGTCGCCGTCGAAGGTCTCCAGCGCGCCGCGCAGGGCGGGGGTCTTGTCGAAGGCGATCTTCAGCCCGGCCTTCTTGCCCTTGCCGGACACCGAGACGGTCACCGTGCCGTACCAGGGGTCGCGGTAGGTCCCGGCATAGGCGGCCAGCGGCAGGGTGGGGGCCACCCCGCCGCCCTTGGGCGTCACCGCCTCGGCGGCCTCCTTGATCGTCTTGGCGTCGTTCTCGGCCTGGACCTTCCGGCTCGACGCGATCCAGTCGAAGTCGCTGCGCCCCTGCAGCCGGTCGGGACCGCCGTAGCGCAGGGACCGGAAGACCGGCGCCTCCTCGGCGTTGGTCATCACCATGATCCCCGACTTCCGGCCCGGCAGCAGGCCGGTATAGGAGATGAAGCCGGCCAGGCCGCCCGTGTGCCAGACGATCTTCTCGCCGCGGTGGTCGTTGACGAACCAGCCCAGGGCGTAGGCCTGCAGCGAAGCGCGCACCGGATTGTCGGCGGTCGGGCCGTCGGACCAGGCGGTGATGGTCTGGGGCTTCCACATCTCGCGGCCCGAGGCCTCGGTCCACAGCTTCACCCCGCCCGGCGTCGTGCCCAGGCCCAGCTGGACCTGCATCCACTTGCCGATGTCGCGCGGGCTGGCGTTGAGGCCGCCCGCCGCGCCGGCCGAGTCGAAGCTGCCGTCGAACGGCAGCACCGTCTGCGGCCCCAGGCCCCGCACCGGCGGACCCATCCGGGCGTGCGGCTCGGCCCGCGAGCGGCCGCCGATCAGCGAGGGCAGGGGCACGCTGTCGGTCATCTTCAGCGGGTCCAGGATCCGCTTCTGGATGAACACCTCCCACGGCGCGCCGGTGACGGCGGCGATCACCTCGCCGGCGGCCACGTACAGCACGTTGTCATAGGCGTAGCCGCCCCGGAACTGGCCGCCGATCGGCAGGTACTTCAGCCCCGCGACGATGTCGGCCCGGCTGTGGGTGGGGTTGGGCCAGATCATCAGGTCGCCGGCCCCCAGAGTCAGGCCCGAGCGGTGGCACAGCAGGTCGCGCACGGTCATCAGCCTGGTGACGACCGGGTCGCTCATCTCGAAGGCCGGGAGGTACTTGGTGACCGGGTCGTCCCATTTGACCTTGTCCTCCTCGACCAGCATGGCCAGGGCGGCGGCGGTGAAGGCCTTGGTGTTGGAGGCCACGCCGAACAGGGTGGAGTCGGTGACCCTGTCCGGCGCGCCCAGGCGCTTGACGCCGTAGCCCCTGGCCAGGGTGATCTCGCCGTCCTCGACCACGCAGATCCCCAGGCCCGGCTCGTCGGGGAAGGCGGCCATGACCTCCTGGGCGAACTGGTCGACCGCCGCGCCGGCCTTGCCGGCCTGGCGTGCGAAGGCCGGTTTCGCCAGCGCCGCGGCCCCGACGGTGGCGAAGGCCGACAACAGGGCGGCGCGGCGGGTGGTGGCGATCATGGTGGCGTCCCGGAAAAGTCAGGCCCGCACTGAAGCCTAGCCGCGGAGTCGGGGCAAGGCGGAGCGCGGCGCCTGGGCGGGCGCGCGAAGCGGTGCTATGGCGGCGACCATCGAGGGGGAGTTCCATGATCCAATTCCGCAAGGCCGTCCTGTCCGGCCTGGGCGTCGTCGGCCTGCTGGCGGGCGCGTCCCCGGTCTGGGCGCAGGCCGCGCCGCCGGCTCAGCCGCAAGCCCAGACCCAGATCCAGGCCCAGGCGCCAGGCCAGACCGACGCCGAGAAGCTGCAGGCCCTGAACAGCGCGGCGGTCGCCGTCGCCCTGGGGACGCAGCCGATCCCCGCCGACCAGCTCGCCCTGGGCGGCCGCTTCGTCAAGGCGATGAACATCCGCGCCGGCCTGGACGAGACCTTCAAGCAGGCGCTGGCCCCGGCGCGGGACATGACCCTCCAGGGCCTGAAGAACGCGCCGCCCGAGCAGAAGGCCAAGTTCATGGCGGCCCTCGACGACGCCCTGACGGACACGCGCCGCGACATGGTGGACAAGATCATCCAGGGCCTGGACCGCTACTACGCCGCCCGGCTGACGGCCGAGCAGCTGACCGGCGCCCTGGCCTTCTACGAGTCGCCCCTGGGCCAGAAGACGGTGCGCACGCCCGACGCCCTGACCGAGGCCGAAAAGCAGGAGGCGGGCATGACGATGATGCGCAATCCGGCGATCCTCGACGTGCTGGGCGCCACGATCGGCAGCATCGAGCTGAGCCAGTCCCTGAGCCTCCGCGAGGTGTCCGGCGCGACCGAGCGGTTCAAGGGGCGGCTGTGCGCCGCGCTCAAGCCCCGGGGCATCGCGTCCACGGGCTGCCCTAAGGCCTGAAAGAAGGCCTGAGGCCGCAACGCAGCGAGCCCGCCTGCCGGGGGGACAGACGGGCTCGCCTTACGCTTACTGCACCCGGGCCCGACGCTAAGCGGCCCGTTCCGGAAGGACGCCTACGCCCGGTAGACGTAGGCGCTGGAGACGTAGCCGACGCCCACGCCGTCCTGGCCGACCAGGATCCACTTGCCGTCGCCGGTGCGGCCCAGGGCCTGGAAGGTCTGGCCGGCCTCGACCGTGCCGACGGCCTCGCCGCGGGTCGAGGCGGCGGCGCGCAGGTTCAGGTTCGAGCGGGCGACGTACTTGCCCTTGATCTTGGTCATCGGGGCGGCGTCGACGCTGTTCGAAACCCGGATGCCGTTGCTGGTGTAGACGCCGCCGGCGTTGTTGGCGGCGCGGGTCTTCTGCATCTGGCAGCCGGCGTAGGAGCCGGCGCCCGCGCCGACCACGGCGCCGATGGCGGTGCCCGTGCCCCGGTCGTTCTTGGCCAGCTTGTTGCCGGCGACGGCGCCCAGCAGGCCGCCGATCACGGCGCCGGCTTCCTGCTTGCCGCCCGAGGCGTTGCAGCCGATGACGCCGCCCAGCTTCTGCGACATGGCGCTGGCGGTGGTGGGCGCCGTGGCCAGGGTCAGGGCCGTGGCGGTCATGGCCAGGCCGGCGATCGCTTTCTTGAAGGTGATGGTCTTGGTCATGGTCTTCGTCCTTCGTCCCTTGAATGGTCCGGAGCCGTCGGCCCCGTGAGACGCACCATGCCAAGGCGAAGCTGAACCGCGCCGACAGCTGGACCGACAGAATTCGTTCATCTGAGAATTTTTCGGGAGGCGGCGTCCGCGCGCCCCCGGCTCCCGCGCTCTATTGACGGTCGAGCCGCGCGGTGAATACTACCCATGAGGGCGATGTCGACGAATGTGCGCGAAAGTCGTCCCTATGGGAGGAACGGCTATGCGCAAGATCGGTCTGATCGCGGCGTCCGGACTGCTGGCCCTGACGGCGGCCTGCGAACAGGGGACCAAGACCTCGGGCGAGGGCGCGCCGGCCCCGGCCACGCCGGGCGTGGTGACGCCGGTGCCGCTGCCGGTCGGTCCGAACTTCCCGGTGCCCACCGCCACCATCAACGCCTGGATCGACGCCGGCGACACCGCCTCGATCCGCGGCCACGCCTGGAGCCTGTGGCAGGCCATGGCCGCGCCGTCCGGCCAGAAGTTCAACGACCAGGAGCTGCCGATCTGGGAAACCTGGGCCGGGCCCAACGACGTGTTCCCCACCAACCTGGCGGCCGTCCAGGCCGGCACGAACGGCGTCAGCCTCGAGGCCCGCCTGGCCAAGCCGCGGGTGATCCGCAACTTCGCCGCCCCGCTGCAGTTCCACCACGCCAAGGGCGTCAAGCTGGGGGCGCTGGGCACGTTCGGAAATTCCGACGTCACCGCCGACAACAAGTTCAACCCGCAGGCCGCGACCTTCATCGACTCGCCGCAGGCGGGGCCGGGCGGGGCCAAGTACGACTACAGCACCCAGTCGGGCCTGACCAAGCTGAACGCCTCGTGGCCGACGGGGACCACGCCCCAGAACCGGGGGATCAACGAGTTCCCGGTCCAGGCCATCGAGCTGAAGCCGGTGTTCGGCACGGTCGCGGCCAAGGGCCTGACGGTGCAGCCGCTGTGGCAGGGGCCGGGCGGCTCGACCAACCCGACCAATCCGACGATCCGCACCTGGACGACCTGCATGCTGGTCTCGCCGGACGGGACCGGCCCGGTGCGGCCCGCCACCCCGGCCGAGATCGCGAGCGTCAGCACCGCCGGCACGGCCTGCAAGACCTTCCTGTGGACCCCGCTCAGCACCCTCTACGCGGTGCGCCTGACCGCCCCGGAAGCCAAGAACTTCGCCGCCGCCACCGGCAAGACCGTGGCCGAGGGCGACTACGCCGTGCTGCTGGCCATGCACGTCAACACCAAGGAGATCCCGTTCTGGACCTGGCAGACCTTCTGGTGGCAGCCGGGCGGCGACACGCCCAACGGCTTCCCCGGCAGCAAGCAGGGCCAGCCCACCTCGCTGGGCGGCCCCTGGAGCAACTACGCCGCCTGTACGGCCTACAACCAGACCACCACGCCCAGCAGCCAGACCATGCAGGTCTGCTTCAACCCCTATCTGGAGACCGATCCCAGCATCCCGGCCGGGATCACCTCCAACTGCATGAGCTGTCACGGCGTGGCGGTGGTGGGTAACAGCCAGCCCTATCCGGCCAACTACAACAAGCCGATCGCCTTCTTCACCGACCCGACCTACTTCAGCACCACGGTCACCCACACCGACTTCTCGTGGGCGGTGGCGACGTCGCCGTAGGGGGGCGGCGCCCAACGTTGTCATCCCGGAAAGCGCGCAGCGCTTGTCCGGGACCCAGGTGAACCGCAAGGCCTCAGCCCAGTCCCCTGGGTCCCGGACAGCCTCTGCGAGGCTTCCGGGATGACAGCGTGAGGGGCCCTCAGACCGCCTTGTCGACCTTGTCGCCGATCACGTAGGGCTCGAGGATGGCGCGAGGCGTCCCGTCCGTGCGCGGCGCGTCCTTGCGGGCCTTTTCGGCCTGTTCCTTCGCCTCGGCCCGGGCCTCGGCGGCCTTCCGCAGCATCCTGAGGGCCGCCGCCGCGAGGCCATCGCCCCGGTCGGGCGAGGTGAGGGCGTCCAGGGCCTGGGCTTCGGGCGAGGCGTCGTTCGCCGCCGCCGCGCCATCGTCGGCGACCTTGGCGCCGGTCTTGGCCGGGGTCGCGGTCTTGCCCGACCCGCCCTTCTTCTCGGTCTCGTCCATGGCGATCATCTTGTCGACATTGACGATGTCGACCTGCATCTGGGCCTTCCACTGGTCCAGCGAGGTCACGCCCGCGCCGATCGTGCCGTCCGCGCTGGCCGTGCCGGCGAAGACCATCTGCTGCTCCAGCGGCGACAGGGCGTTCAGGTGCGCCAGGTTCTTGCGCGGCACGTTGGAGCGCATGTCCTGCGACAGGCTCCAGCGGTTGAAGTCGTCGGCGGCCTTGCGGATTTCCGTGCTGATCGCGCCGCCGTCCATGATCGCGGCGTAGGCCTTGCGGTCCTCCGGACTGCTCTGGGTCCACCAGGTCCTGTCGTCGTCCAGGAAGATCGCCTTCTGCACATCGACATAGGCCTGGACCTGTTCGGCCTTCGGGACGCCGGACCCGTCGGCCAGCTTCAGCAGCAGCGACTTGATCCGGTCCAGCGGGCCGGCCGAGGGGGCGTCCTGGGCGCCGGACGTCAGTTGCTCGACGGCGTCCTGCATCGGCATCGCGGCCAGGGCGGCCTGGGCCGCGCGGGCCTCGGGCGACAGGGTCACGGTCACGGCCGGCGCGGCGGGCGGCGCGGCTTGCGGCGCGTCGGCGGGCGCGGGCGTCGGGGCTTGCGCGGCGGCGTTCGGCGCGGTGGCGTTCGGCGTCGTGGCGGAAATCTGCACGGGCGCTCCAGGACTGTGCCGAGGGGGCTCGGCCCCGTCAGGCTAGTCCCGGAAGCTAAACCAGAAGTTACGCGCAGTGTCAGGTTGCTGTCGCGGGGGCCGCTGTGGGGCCACGCAACGAAAAGGCCCCCTCCGCGAGGGAGGGGGCCTGTCGCTTCCGAACCCGAAAGCCTGGCCGCCGGCGGCGCCGGCGACCTAGTCGATGTCGCCGGGCGGGGACGGTAGAGGAGTCGGCAAGCTCGTATCCTGATCGACGAAGGCGGTCATGATTGTCCCCTTCTGGATGCTGACGTCCTTGCCCCGGATGAACGGCGCGGCCGGCCAGAACAGGATCACCGTGGCGACCGTCGCGCCCACGCGGGTTTCACCCTTGGACCCCTTGGTGGCGCGGAGCTTGATGCGGTCGTCGCCGACCTTCAGGTAGACAAGGCGAACGTTCAGCTTCCCGTTCTTGCCGAGCGCCCCGTTGTCGCGAGCCTCGACGACCTCGCCGACCCCGCGATATCCGGCCCGCAGGACCGTCCCGTCCGACAGCTTGAGGTCCTCGTCGAGGCTGATCGAGAAGCGATCGCCCTCGTGGCTGCTCTCGGACGACAGCTTCTCGTCGATGCTGATCACCATTTCAGTGCCCTCCGGCACCTTGATGGTCTGGGCGCTGGCGGTTGTGGCGGCCATGACGAACAGCGCCGCAAAGGCGGCTTTATGAAATAATTTCAAAGTGTTTCCCCCCGCGGGCCCCATCCCGCGCGGCCACCTAAACCGATATCGTCAAGCTTGTGAAGCGCGGGTGAGCACGCGGCTGTGTGTAACTGTGGGGCGAGCGGCGCCGCGTGGGCGCTATTCCCCCAGCTTGTAAGGCCCGCTCTTCTCCAGCGCCGTCTTCCACGCCGGGCGGGCGTGCATGCGGCGGATCCAGGCTTCCAGGTTCGGATAGTCGGCCAGCTTGCCGTGGGCCTTGGCGACCTCGGCGACGAAGCTCATCTGGATGTCGGCGCCGGTCAGGCCGTCGCCGACGAAGAACTGGCGGCCCTCCAGCGCCCCGTCCACATAGGACAGGTGGTTGGCCATCTCGCTCTCGATGCGCGGGTGCAGCGGCGCGCCCGCCGCGCCCAGCCGGCCGACATACATCCGCAGCAGCATCGGCAGCATGGCCGAGCCCTCGGCGTAGTGCAGCCACTGCTGGTAGGCGTCGTAGTCCGCGCTCGCCGGGTCGGGCGCCAGCCGGCCGCCGGCATGGCGGCGGATGACGTAGTCGGTGATCGCCCCGCTCTCGATGATCGTCGTGGAGCCGTCGGTCAGCACCGGCGACTTGCCCAGCGGATGGACGTGCAGCAGGGCGGGCGGGGCCAGGCGGGTCTGGGGATCGCGCTCGTAGAAGCGGATCTCGTAGGGCAGGGCCAACTCCTCCAGCAGCCACAGTATGCGCTGCGAGCGCGATTCGTTGAGGTGGTGGACGACCAGCATCTGTTTCTCTCCCCTGGGCCCTGGTGAACGCGCCCGGGGGAACTTTCGCCCCCGTCGGACCGATTTATGTTGCAGTGCGGCATTGCTCGCAGCTGCGAAAGGCTCCACAGTGAAAGAAAACAACTGTTTGCCGCACGGGAGCAAGCCATGACGAGCACGGACACCCAGACCCTCATCCTGCCGGGCCTGACCGTGCTGCTGCGTGAAGCCGCCGGCGCGGCCCAGCTGTTCGTGGCCGAGGCCAAGCCCGAGGTGAAGGCCGCCATCACCGGCGCGAACGGCAAGATCGATCGCGCCCTGGCCGACGAGCACCAGCACCAGGTCCACGGCTACGGCTGGTACGCCGCCTATGCCGAGCTGCTGAACCAGGTCGCCGGCTGGGCCGAGCGGCTGGAGGCGGAAGGCCGGTTCGGCGAGATCGAGGCCCTGCTGGCCCAGCTGCTGTTTTCCGAATACGCCGCCCAGCTGATCGGCGGCGTCCCGATGAACCAGGGCGAGATCGTCCGCCCCGCCCACCTGGTCAAGGACCGGGGCGTCATGAACCGCCTGTTCTCGAACGGCATCATGAAGCTGATGGTCGAGGGCGGGACCCAGGCCGTGAAGACCCGCGTCGCCAAGCGCCTGGCCGAGGCGCGCGGTCGCCCGACGCTGGAGCACACGGGCCTGGACGAGACCTTCGAGATGATCCGCGACCAGTTCCACGCCTTCGCCGAGGAGAAGGTCACGCCCTTCGCCCACGACTGGCACCTGAAGGACCAGCTGATCCCCATCGAACTGGTCGAGGAGCTGGGCGCCCTGGGCGTGTTCGGCCTGACCATCCCCGAGGAATACGGCGGCAGCGGCCTGGGCAAGACCGCCATGTGCGTGGTGTCGGAAGAGCTGTCGCGGGCCTGGATCGGCGTCGGTTCGCTGGCCACGCGGTCGGAGATCGCCGGCGAGCTGATCCTGACCGGCGGCACGGAGGAGCAGAAGCAATACTGGCTGCCGAAGATCGCCGACGCCTCGATCCTGCCGACCGCCGTCTTCACCGAACCCAACACCGGCTCGGACCTGGGGTCCTTGCGCACCCGCGCCGAGCTGAAGGGCGAGCAGTACGTGGTGACCGGGAGCAAGACCTGGATCACCCACGCCGCCCGCGCCGACGTCATGACCCTGCTGGTCCGCACCGACCCGGCCACCACCGACTATCGCGGCCTGTCCATGCTGCTGGCCCCCAAGCCGCGCGGCGTCGACGGCGACGACTTCCCGGCCCAGGGCATGAGCGGCGGCGAGATCGGGGTGATCGGGTATCGCGGCATGAAGGAGTTCGAGCTGGGTTTCGACGGCTTCGAAGTGCCCGCCGAGAACCTGCTGGGCGGCGTGCCCGGCCAGGGCTTCAAGCAGCTGATGGCCACCTTCGAGAGCGCCCGCATCCAGACCGCCGCCCGCGCCGTGGGCGTGGCCCAGGCGGCGCTGGAGACCGGCCTCGGCTACGCCCTGGACCGCAAGCAGTTCGGCCAGGCGATCTTCGAATTCCCGCGCGTCCACAACAAGCTGGCCATGATGGCCGCCGAGATCATGGGCGTGCGCCAGCTGACCTATTTCGCCGCCCGCCAGAAGGACGAGGGCAAGCGCTGCGACCTGGAGGCCGGCATGGCCAAGCTGGTCGCCGCCCGCGTGGCCTGGGCCGCCGCCGACAACGCCCTGCAGATCCACGGCGGCAACGGCTTCGCGATGGAATACGTCGCCAGCCGCCTGCTGGCCGACGCCCGCATCCTCAACATCTTCGAGGGCGCCGGCGAGATCCAGGCCCAGGTCATCGCCCGGCGCCTGCTGGAAGAGGGGAACTAGGCGCCCAAAGAAAAAGCCCGCGAACCGGGTTCGCGGGCTCTTTTCTGCGGCGGAGGCCGGCGCGCTTAGGCGGCGCGCTGGGCCTTGATGGCCGACAGGGTCAGGACGATCAGGCTGAGCATTGGTTTCTTCCGTTCTCGGTTGGACGGGACATCAAATCGTCCCCATGCGCCCCATATGGATGACAACGTTGTCATTTTCAAGGGGTTTTGCTGCGACGCAACATCGCGGGTCGCCCCTTGGCGCCGGCCGTCGCTTCCCCATCTTGAAGGCATGACGGCCCTTCGCCCCACCTTCGCGGTCTTCGCCCTTATCGCCGCCGTCGCCTGCGCGGGCGAAGCCCAGGCGCAGGCGCCCGCGCCCAGGCTCTCCCTGGCCTCGCCCAAGCCCCTGGACCTCAAGGCGCCCGGCCTGCCGGTGCTGTATTCCCGCGCCCCGGCGCCGCTGCCGCCCGGCGTGGCGCGGACCTCGGTGGAGGGCAAGGCCGGCGACGCCCTGCTGGGCGCGGGCCTGCTGTGCGGCCTCCAACCCAACGCCGACGACAGCGGCGCCGGCCGGGCGCGCGGCTACGACCCCGACGGCAAGTTCGTGGGCGCCAAGCTGGGGTTTCGGTTCTAGCCGGGTCCTAGGACGCGTCCTCGGCCGGCGGAGCGGGCGAGGGCGGCGGGACAGGGCTGATCTCGCCCGGTCGGCAGGTCCAGGTGCGCACGCCCTTGACGTAGCGCAGGCCGCGCAGGCCCTCGATCACCACGCCCGTCAGGCACAAGCGGCCTTCCAGGGCCAGCTTGCCCTCGTCCAGGCTCAGCGCCCTGACGACCGGCCGGTCCTCGACCGTGGCGTCCAGCAGATAGCCCTTGCTGTACTGGCGATCGGGATCGGGACGCAGGGCGGTGGGAACCGCCGGGGCAAGCGTCCAGCTCCGGGCGTGGAGACGGTTCACCTCGATCTGCAGGAAGCGCTGGCTGAGCGGCATGAGCGCCAGGATGGCCGCCGTCATCAGGGCCAGCGCCCGGTGCGAGTTCGCCCGCCGGCCGCCCAGCAAGGCGTACGGACCCACGGCGACGGCGGCCAGCAGGCCCATGCCCAGCCAATCGGTGTCGGCGAAGGTCTCGATCTGCTGGTCCCAGGCCTGGTCGCCGCCCCACGCCCAGAAGCCGAAGACCGCCGCGGCCACCACGCAGAACCAGCCGATGCCGAGACCGCCCAGCCCCGACCCCCGTCGGGACCCGGCGGCGCTCGACGGGTCCGGCCCGCGTCGGACAGGGCGTCCAGATGCAGGGCCAGGTTCGACAGCGCGCCGCCCCCGTCGTTCTCGGGATCCGCCGACTCGCCCAGCCGTATCGTGAAGCCGTTGCCCGTGACGTCGATCCTGGAGATGTCGAGGTCCAGCAGGTCCAGCACGGCCCGCCGGGCTTCGGGGCTGTCACCCAGGGCGCGCGCCAGGGCGTCGTCGTCGGTGATCAGATAGACCCGGCGGTCGAAATCGGCGTCGCCCGTCTGGGGCTCGACCGCGTAGCCGATCCGCTTGGCCAGCCGGTCGAAGCCGCCTTCGCGCACCAGGCTCGCCGGCGCCTTGCCGCGCCGCGTCAGGGTCACGGTGGAGGTGTAGCGGCTGTAGCCGCGCCGCAGGCCGAACCGCGCCCCCGCATAGTACAGGTCCCAGCCGCCGGGGGCGGTGGCGCTCCAGTCGCTGTCGCCTTGATCGGTCCAGTGCAGCATCCGGATATCGCGGTCTCGGGCGCTGAGATCGGTCGAGGTCATGGCTGAGCTTAGACATGGGGCGGCGCCGGTTCGCAACCGCTCCCTACAGCCTCACCCCGCCCAGCCAGGTCTGCCACACCACCACGAAGCCGCCGTGCAGCAGCACCGCCGGCCACAGCGAGCCCGTGCGCCAGCGCATCAGGGCGCAGCCCAGGCCGAGGAGGGCGGTGCAGGCCAGGAAGTCCGGGCGCAGGAACATGCCCGCCTGGGGCAGGAAGGTCAGGGCCTCCAGCGGATGCCAGGCGACGTAGAGCGCGGTCGAGACGGCGATGGCGATCCACGGCCGCCGGGTCTCGTCACGAGCGGGGACCAGCAGGCCGCGGAACGGGATCTCCTCGCCCAGGGCGGGCACGAACAGCACGGTCAGCAGCCGCAGCGGCAGGCCGGGGACGGTCGGGGTCAGGGCGTAGAGCCCGGTCGAAAAGCCGATGGCCGCCATCAGCCCGCCCACGACCCCGGCGACCAGGCCGCACAGCGCCCAGCCTCGCGCGTCGGGCAGGGTGGTCAGGGACCGGCGCAGGCGCTGGAGCAGGATCGCGGGCATGGCGCCACCCTAGCCCATGCGCCGCCGTCCCCAAGCTTGAGTTTGGACGCCCGGGCGCCCTAACCTGAGGGCGAGTGGCTTTCGGGGGACGGGGATGATCGAGAAGCGGGACGCGGCGGCCGGGGACGGCCGGACCGGTCGTCGTGACGTGATGGCGGGGCTGCTGGCGCTCTCGGCCATGGGAGGCGCCGCCGCGCGCGCCGAAACGACCGGGACGGGCTCGTGGCGACGCGCCGAGACGCCGCGGTTCGTGGTCCACGGCATCGTGGGCGAGGACGTGCTGCGCGACTACGCCGCCAAGCTCGAGGACTTCGACATGGTCCTGCGGTTCATGCACCGCCTGCCGGTCGACGCCGTGCCGCCGCGCAAGCTGGACGTCTATCTGGTGCGCGGCACGCCGGCCCTGCGGCGGGCCATGCCCGGCGCCGACGAGACCCTTCGCGGCTACTACACCACCTCGGCCGGCGGCATCGCCTGCGTCGCCATCGTCGGCCGGGCCAAGGAGGTCGAGAACGACGACGTGATGCTGCACGAGTACGTGCACCACTTCATGAAGCAGTACTTCAACTACGCCTACGCGCCGTGGCTGGTGGAGGGCTACGCCGAGTACTTCATGACCACGGCGTTCGACGGCGACAGCATCGTGGTCGGCAAGTTCAACACCAACCGGGCCTCCTGGCTGATGCAGAGCCGCTGGATGCCGCTGGACAGGCTGCTGACCGAGGCGCCCCGGGTCGACGAGCCGACGGCCGATACCTACTACCCGCTGGCCTGGCTGCTGACCCACTACCTGATGAGCGACCCGGCCCGCTACGCCCAGCTCCAGGCTTATATGAAGGCGGTCGGCGAGGGGACGCCGTCGGTCAAGGCGATGGAGGCGGCCACCGGCCGGAGCCTGGCCGACCTGCAGAAGGACCTGCACGACTACACCCACACCAACCTGCCGGTCCAGGTCTTCACCCGCAAGCGCGCCCGCTCGGTCGAGGTGACGGTGACCACGATGCCGGCCTCCGCCGACGACCTGCTGCTGGAGACGGTCCGGATGATCTCGCCGCCCGGCGACCTGGCGGCGCGCAAGGCCTTCGCCGAGGACGTGGCCAAGCGCGCGGCCCGCTATCCCGACGACGGCCTGGCCCAGCGGGCCCTGGCGCGGGCCCGGCTGCAGGCCGAGGACTTCGCCGCCGCCGACGGCGTGATCGATCGACGGCTGGCGGCCGCGCCCGAGGATGTCGAGGCCCTGGAGCTGAAGGCCCAGATCCTGATGGAGACCGGCGACGCCGATCCCGCCCGCAAGGCGGCGCTGTACAAGCAGGCCCAGGGCGTGCTGGGCCGGGCGTTCAAGATCGACGGCGCCCGCTACCAGATCCTGCTGGCCTACGCCCGGAGCCGCTCGCTGTCGCCGGGCTATCCCAGCGACAACGTGATGGAGGGGCTGCTGCTGGCCAACGAGCTGGCGCCGCAGGTGTCCGAGGTCACCTTCAGCGCGGTCCAGGCCCTGGCGATGCGCGGCGACTACCGGCGCGCCGTGGCCCTGCTCAAGCCCCTGGCCAACGACCCGCACGACGGCAGCAACGCGGCGCGCCAGCTGCTGGCGCGGCTGGAGGCCGAGGCGGCTCGGGCCGGACCCCAGAAGGCGGCGGGCTAGGCTGCGGGCTAGGGCGCGGTGGGCGCCGTCTCGTGGCGCATGGCCTCGGCGGCCAGCGCCACGTGCTCGGGGATGCGGCCGCTGGCCTTGCGCTCGCTGTAGCGGTCGACGAGGTAGTCGGCCCGATCGCGGGTCAGCAGGGTGAACTTCACCAGCTCCTCCATCACGTCCACCACCCGCTCGTAGTAGCTGGAGGGCTTCATCCGGTCGTTCTCGCCGAACTCCTTGTAGGCCATGGCCACAGACGACTGGTTGGGGATGGTGATCATCCGCATCCAGCGTCCCAGCAGGCGCAGGGTGTTGACCGCGTTGAACGACTGCGAGCCGCCGCTGACCTGCATCACCGCCAGGGTCTTGCCCTGGGTCGGCCGGACGCTGCCGATCTCCAGCGGGATCCAGTCGATCTGGGCCTTCATGACGCCGCTGATCGCGCCGTGCCGCTCGGGGCTGCACCAGACCTGGCCCTCCGACCATTGCGACAGGGCGCGCAGTTCCTGGACCTTCGGGTGGTCGGGGCCGGTGGCGTCGGGCAGCGGCAGGTCGCGCGGGTCGAAGATGCGGGTCTCGCAGCCCAGGGCGTCGAGGATGCGGGCGGCCTCCTCGACCAGCAGGCGGCTGAACGAGCGCGCCCGCAGCGACCCGTACAGCAGCAGGATGCGCGGCGGATGGGCGGACGGCGCGGCGACGTCGAGCCGCTCCTGGTCGACCTGGGCCAGGAACTTCGGGTCGAGGTCAGGGAACGGGCTCACGGGCGTCTCCAAATGCGTCATTGAACTGTCAGATATTTCCAGCATATTGGAAATATGGAATCGAAGCCCGCTGTCAACATGCTGTCCGCCCTCGGCCACGAGGGACGCCTGGCGATCTTCCGCCTGCTGGTGAAGGCCGGTCCCGCGGGGATCGCGGCGGGCGATATCGCCCGGACGCTGGACGTCCTGCCCAACAGCCTGTCGGCCAACCTCAACGTCCTGTCGCACGCGGGCCTGATCGTCTCGCGGCGCGAGGGACGGTCGATCATCTACTCGGCCGACTACGACGCCATGAGCGGCCTGCTGGGCTTCCTGATGGAGGACTGCTGCGACGGCGCGCCGGAGATCTGCGCGCCGCTGGGCTCGATCCTGGCCCGCGTGAAGGACTGCTGCCCGGCCTGCGCGCCCGTCGGTTCCGGCGGCTAGCCGTGACGTTCAGCGTCGCGCGCCGCCTCGTCGCGGAAGGCCTCGGCTCGGCCCTGCTGCTGGCGGTGGTGATCGGCTCGGGGATCATGGGCCAGCGGCTGGCCGGCGGGAACGTCGCCATCGCCCTGCTGGGCAACACCCTGGCCACGGGCGCGGCGCTGGTGGTGCTGATCTGGATGTTCGGGCCGATCTCCGGCGCCCACTTCAACCCGGCGGTGACCCTGGTGGCGGTCCTGCGGCACGACCTGCCGTGGCGCCTGGCCCTGGCCTATCCGCCGGTCCAGGTGGCGGGCGCGGTGCTGGGCGTCTGGGCGGCCCACGCCATGTTCGGCCAGCCGATCCTGCAGGTCTCGACCAAGCTGCGCGGCGGCGGGGCCCAGGCCTTCGCCGAGGTCGTGGCGACCTTCGGCCTCGTCGCCGCCATCCTGGGCGTGAGCCGCTTCCGGCCCGAGAGCACGGCCATGGCCGTCGGCCTCTACATCACCGCCGCCTACTGGTTCACGGCCTCGACCTCTTTCGCCAACCCGGCGGTGACCCTGGCCCGCGCCCTGTCGGACTCCTTCGCCGGGATCGCGCCCTCCAGCGCCCCCGCCTTCATCCTCGCCCAGTTCGTCGGCGCCCTCCTCGCGGCGGGCATCTTCGGCTGGCTCCTCAAGCCGGACACGACCCCATGAGCGACGCCGATTTCCCCATCGTCATCTTCCACAACCCGGCTTGCGGGACCTCGCGCAACACCGTCGCCATGGTCCAGGCCGCCGGCTACGCGCCGCAGGTGGTCGAATACCTCCAGGCCGGCTGGACCCGCGACCAGCTCCGCGACCTGGCGGGCAGGGCCGGCCTGACCTTGCGCCAGTTGCTGCGGGAGAAGGGGACGCCGGCGGACGCGCTGGGACTGCTGGCCGAGGGCGTCGACGAGGCGCGCCTGCTGGAGGCCATGGTCGAGCACCCGATCCTGGTGAACCGGCCCATCGTCGTGACGCCGAAAGGGGTGAAGCTGTGCCGGCCGTCGGAGGAAGTGCTCGACCTGCTGGACCGCAGGCCCGAGGGCTTCACCAAGGAAGACGGCGAGGTCGTGAAGCTCTAGCGGCCCGCTAGGCCGCGGCCTCGGCGTCGCCGTCTTCGTCCCCATCGTCATCGCCCAGCAGGGCCGACAGCACCACGGCCAGGCGTTCCGGCTTGATGGGCTTTTCGACCACGTCCTGCATGCCGGCGGCGATGTAGGTGGCCACGTCGTTGGGGTCGGCGTTGGCGGTCAGGGCGACGATCGGCGCGGCGCCGGCCCGGCCGGGCAGCTCGCGGATGGCGCGGGTGGCGGTGACGCCGTCCATGCGCGGCATCTTGATGTCCATCAGGATCAGGTCGAAGCGGCCCGACTTGGCGGCCTCGACGGCCTCGACGCCGTCGGCCACCTGTTCGGACGTGCAGTCGAACATCTCGCACAGCGCCTCGGCGACCATGCGGTTGGTGGCGTTGTCGTCGACGATCAGGATGTGGGCCGAGCGGGCGTCCAGCACCGGCTCGTCGTCGTGCTGGTCGGCGAGGATCGCCTCCGGGACGGCCACGGCGAACTGCAGGGTCAGGCCGGCGCCCATGTTGGCCTCGGCCCGCAGCGGGCCGCCCATGGCGCGGGTCAGGCCGTGGGCCAGGGCCATGCCCACGCCCAGGGCCAGCTCGTTGCTGTCCTCGATGCTGCCGGCGCCCAGCGGGGCCAGGACGCGCGCCAGGCGGGCCTCGGCGGCGCCGGGGGCGTTGTCGCGCACGCGGCCTTCCAGCAGCAGGCCGTTCTCGACGGCGTGGGCCTTGAGGCTGGCCTCGATGACGCCGCGGCCGCTCGCCAGGGCGCTCTCGATCAGGGCGTCGAACACCTGCAGCACGCGGTCGGCGTCGATCAGGGCGGCCGCGTCGGGCGGGCCGTCATAGGAGAACAGCAGGGTCGAGCCGCCCTCGGCGGCGCGGGGCGCCCAGCGGGCCTCGACGGCGTCGCTGAGGTCGCGCAGCAGGGCCGGGGCGGGCGACAGGGTCAGGCCGCCGGTCGCGGCGCGGCGCAGGTCCATGGCCCGGCCCAGCACCTGGCTCATGTCGCGGCTGGTGTCGCCGATGGCGCGGACATAGGCGGCGGCGTCGGGCGTCAGCCGCGACTGCTCCAGCCGCTCGGTGAAGGCCAGGACGCCGTCCAGGTGATGGCCGATGTCGTGGGCCATGCGCTCGACCAGGGCCATGGCCTCGTCGGCCTCGCGCTGGCGGCGGCGGTGGGAGGTGAGCAGCGACTCCAGCCCGCCGACGCCGACATAGTCGCCGGCCTCGTCGACGGCGACATAGGCGCTGCGGAAGATCGGGGTGGTGCTCTGGGCCAGGCGGTCGACGAAATCGGCGGCGGTCACGCCGGCGGAGACGGCGCGCGGTTCGCGGTCCATGACCTCGGACACCGGGCGGTCGGCCAGGGCGGGGGCGACGGCCATCTGGGCCAGGAACACGTCGCGATAGACCAGGCCCGCCGGCTTGCCGTCCACGACCACGGGGAGGGCGGCGGCGCGCGGAGCGGCGTCGAACATCGCCACGACCTCGGCGCACGGGGTCGCGGGGTCGATCGGGGCTCGGCGGTCGATAAGGCGGGCGAGCGTGTCCATGCGGCCGTTTGGCGGAACGTCTTTGGGACCTCACCTTCGCCTGTTGGCGTTGCGGAGTCGTAAATGGTCAGGGTTTTTGGGGATTTGGAGTCGAACGGGGCGGTCGCCGTCGCCGCGACGGAAAACCGGGAGATGCGTCGATCGCTCTAGGGGCTTCACCCCATGGCGAGCTGGCCGCCGCGCTGGCTAGCTCCTGCGCGAGTTCGACCGCTTTCCAGGAGACCGCTATGGCCGACGCCACCGACCGCTCGCGCCTGCCTCTGCCCGAGCCGCCATTCCAGGGCGTGATCGGCAAGACCTACCTGGACTCCAAGGAAGACTGGCCCAAGGTGCCCAAGCCGCCCGAGGGCGCGCCCAACGTCATCGTCATCCTGCTGGACGACGTGGGTTTCGGCCAGGTCAGCACCTTCGGCGGGCCGGTGCCGACCCCGGCCCTGGACAAGCTGGCGGCGCGCGGCCTGCGCTACAACCGCTTCCACACCACGGCGATCTGCGGACCGTCCCGCGCGGCCCTGATCACCGGGCGCAACCACCACAACTGCGGCGTGGGCTTCCTGTCGGAGTGGGCGACGGGTTTCCCCAGCTACAACAACATGATCCCCAAGAGCACGGCGACCATCGCCTCGGTGCTGCGCGGCAACGGCTACGCCACCTCGTGGTTCGGCAAGAACCACAACACGCCCGACTGGGAGAGCAGCGTCGCCGGGCCCTTCGACCGCTGGCCCACGGGCCTGGGCTTCGATTACTTCTACGGCTTCATCGGCGGCGAGACCCACCAGTACTATCCGGTGCTGTTCGAGAACACCGTCGCGGTCGAGCCCCACAAGTCGCCCGAAGAGGGCTACCACTTCATGGAGGACATGACCGACCGGGCCATCAACTGGATGCGCTACAGCAAGGCCGTGGCCCCGCAGAAGCCGGTCTTCCTCTACTTCGCCCCCGGCGCCGCCCACGCCCCGCACCATGCGCCCAAGGCCTGGCGCGAGAAGTTCGCCGGCCAGTTCGACGCCGGCTGGGACGCGGTGCGCGAGGCGACCTATCGCCGTCAGCTGGAGGCCGGGGTGATCCCGCCCGACACCGCCCTGACCCCGCGTCCCGACTGGGTGAAGCCCTGGGACAGCCTGTCGGCCGACGAGCGCAGGCTCTACGCCCGGTTCATGGAGAACTTCGCCGGCTACCTGGCCTATGCCGACAGCGAATGCGGCCGCCTGATCGAGGCGGTCGAGGCCCTGCCCGACGCCGACAACACCCTGATCCTCTACATCGTGGGCGACAACGGGGCGAGCTCGGAGGGCGGCTTCACCGGCACGGTCAACGAGATCATGAACCTCAACGGCGTGCCCTCGAAGCTGGAGGACAACCTGGCCAAGCTGGACGAGATCGGCGGGCCCGAGACCGAGCCGCACTATCCGCTGGGCTGGGCCTGGGCCGGCAACGCGCCGTTCCAGTGGGTCAAGCAGGTGGCCTCGCACCTGGGCGGCTCGCGCAATCCGATGGTCGCCGCCTGGCCGGCCAGGATCACCGACCACGGCGGGGTGCGCGACCAGTTCACCCACCTGATCGACATCATGCCCACCATCCTGGACGTCGCCGGCATCCCCGCGCCGGCCTTCGTCGACGGGGTGGAGCAGAAGCCGCTGGACGGCGTGGCGATCACCTCGACCTTCGCCGACCCCAAGGCCCGCCCGGTGCGCGAGCGGCAGTATTTCGAGGTCTTCACCAACCGGGCGATCTACGACAAGGGCTGGATCGCCTGCGCCCAGCACACCCTGCCGTGGCGCCAGGACCTGGCTCCCGGCCACTGGGAGAACGATCGCTGGGAGCTGTACCACCTGGACGAGGACTTCTCCGAAGCCAACGACCTGGCCGCCGTCCATCCCGACAAGCTGGCCGAGCTGAAGGCGGTGTTCGACGAGGAGGCCCGCAAGAACAACGTCTATCCGTTCGACGACCGGGGCTCCGGGCGCCTGGCCACGCCCAAGCCCTCGCCGGGCGGGGCGGACCCGAACCGCACCCACTTCACCTACTACGCCGGGGCCTCGCGCCTGGCCGAGACGGCCTCGCCCAACACCAAGAACCGCTCGCACCGGATCACGGCCGAGATCGAGATGCCGGAAAAGGGCGGGGAGGGGATCATCCTGGCGGCCGGCGGCGCCTCGGCCGGCTACGCCCTGTACGTCCAGAACGGCAAGCTGGCCTATCACTACAACTGGTTCGAGCGGCAGCGCACGGACGTGATCTCCAGCGTCCCCGTGCCGCCGGGCCGCAGCACGGTGTCGATGGAGTTCGCCTATGACGGCGGGGGCCTGGGCAAGGGCGGCGAGGCGGTGATCGGCATCGACGGCAAGGAGGTCGGGCGGGCGCGGATCGAGAACACCGTCGCCGGCCGCTTCGGCATCGACACCTTCGGGGTGGGCTCGGACACCGGCTCGCCGGTGGGCAAGAGCTACAAGACCCCGTTCCGCTTCACCGGCAAGGTGCTGCGCGTCGACGTCGTGCTGGGTCCGCGCGAGCTGTCGCCGGAGGACGAGGCAAGGCTGCACCGCATGCACACCGCCTTCGCCGACAGCCACGAATAGCCGGCGGTTTCTCCCCCGACCCCGGCTACGACTTCAGGCGGTCACGCGGCGACGCGTACCGCCTGTTCTTTTGGCAGGAAGGTGGGACGTCGCGCGAAACCTGCCGTAGAGCGCTCGACGAAATTCCCTTCATACGGGTGACATGTTCGCGACGCCACCATCGGGCGTGGCCGCACTCCGCGGTCGATTGCCCGAACCCTGGATCGAGGACCCACCGATGCCCCAGTCCATCAAGCTGAAACTGACGGTCTATCAGCCCGAGATCATGGCCGGCCCCGGCGAGCAGGTCGGCTTCGAATACGACCTGACCCTGGTCGTGCCGGACGAGCTGGCCGCGAAGACGACCGGGGATCCGGCGGCCTCGATCTCGACTGCGCGATGCGAGGTGGTCCCGGTGACCGGGACGCTGGAGTTCCCCAACCCGGCCGCGCCGGTCATCTCGCCGTTCACCGGCGTGCTGTTCATCTACGACAACGCGCCGCTGATCGGCTTTCCGCTGACGGTGGTCGCGGCCAGCACGGGCGACCTGCTGAAGTTCAACATGAACCTCTGCTTCCCGGCCTCGCCCCTCTACAGCTACAGCGGCACCATCATGTTCGGCGAGTGGCCGGGGCCGCTCAGCAACGTCACCGCCAGCTTCCTCTGCCCGCAGACCTGATCCCGGACCCCCAAACAGAAAGGGCGACGGATCGCTCCGCCGCCCTTGGTAGGGCGCTCCCGGGTCGCCCCGGGAGCGATGGTTCGAGACCGAGGCCTAGAACCGCTTGGTCAGGGCGACGCCGTAGGTGCGCGGCTCCAGCGTGATCAGGTTGGTGAACAGGCCCGAGCTGTCGTCGGTGGTGTAGGCGTCGGTGATCGGCGTGTCGTTGCCGATGTTCTTGACGTAGGCGTCGATGCGGAAGCCCCACTCCGGCTTCTCGATCTTCAGCGTGACGTTGGCGTTCTCCCACGACTTCAGGCGGTCGTACGCGGTGTTGTAGACCCGCGCGTACTGTTCGCCCTGGTAGTAGTAGTCGCCGCGCAGGGTGGCCGACCAGCCGCCCGAGAAGTCCCAGGTGTACTGGGCGCCGACCGAGGCGGTCCAGTGCGGCGAGTTGGGCAGCTCGTTGCCCGACAGGTCCGCGGCCTTGCCCTCGATCGAGTAGCCCGAGCCGTAGTTGAACATCGCGTTGCTGATCGCGTTCGCGAAGACCAGCGGCACGCCGCGGCTCTGCAGGAAGGCGGTGTAGAAGGCCTTGCCGCCGCAGGCGAAGGGGACGGTGGCGCCCAGGGCCGGGTTGACGGTCAGGGCCGTGGCGATGCCCGCGCTGGCGACCACGCAGTTGGAGCCGACGGCCACGCCCGGGATGCTGGGGCCGGCCTTGACCACCTGGTACAGCGGGTTGGTCTGGGTGCGGTCCATGGTGTCGATCGACGACACGCCGTCGGCGATCTTGGTGTGCAGATAGCCGAGGTTGGCGTTGATGCGCAGGTTGTGGACCGGCGACCAGACCGACTCCAGTTCCAGGCCGTAGACCGTGGCGTCGATGTTCTCGTTGACCGAGGTGCGGCTGACGATCTTGGAGATCTGGTAGCCCTGGTAGTCGTAGTAGAAGCCGGTGGCGTTCAGCTGCAGGCTGCCGCCCAGCAGGGTGTTCTTCGACCCCACTTCGAAGGCGTTGACGAATTCCGGCGCGAACGTCGGCTTGACGGCCGAGCCGACCGCCGCCGGCGGGTTCGAGCCGCCGCCCTTGTAGCCCTTGGAATAGAAGGCGTAGAGCAGGTTGTCGTCGCTGAGCTTGTAGTCGAAGCCGAAGCGGCCGGTCAGCTCGTTGAAGACCGACTTTTCCTGCGGGTTGGTGGCGCTCTGGGTCAGGCCGATGCCCGGCGCCAGCAGCACGGTGTCGTACACGTCCAGGCGCTTGTCGTCGTGGGTGCGGCGCAGGCCCAGGGTGAACTTCAGCTTCTCGTTGGCCTGCCAGTACAGTTCGCCGAAGATGGCGTTCGACTTCAGGTGATAGGGCGAGCGGTTGTCATAGTAGTTGTGGCCGCTGCCGTCCGGCGTGGCGTTGGTGTCGATGCCGATGCAGCTGGTGGGCAGGGCCGTGGGGCTGCAGTTCGGGTTGCCCGTGTTCTGGTAGTTCAGGGCCAGGGCCGAAATGGTCAGCGAGTTGCCGATCACGTAGTAGTCGGTGACCGTCTTGTAGTCGAACCAGATGCCGCCGACGTTGAAGTTCAGCGGGCCGTCGAAGTTCGACTGCAGGCGGACTTCCTGGCTCCACTGCTCGGAGCTGCCCGAGGAGACGTCCAGCGTCGTGAACTTGTTGGTCGTGCCCACCTGCGGGTCGGTGAAGAAGCCGCCCGGCGTGAACGGGGTGTTGTTGAACGGAACGGTCGAGACGTTCCGGTTGTAGTCCAGCTTCGTATAGACGCTGCCCTTGCTGTACGAGGTCAGCGACGTCAGCGTCAGGTCGTCGGTGAGATCGTATTCCAGGTTGAACTGGTAGACGTTGGATTTCGACTGGTAGATCGGGTCGAACAGCGTCTCGATCTCGCGCAGGTTCCGGCTGGTGGTGTCGCCGAGGTTGGCGTCGCCGCTGGTGAAGCCCACCAGGTTGCCCAGCTCGCCCGTCAGGGTGCCCGAGGTGTTGACCGTGCCGTAGGCGCTGTCGCCGTACAGCGAGGCGGGCAGACAGCCCTGGGTCAGGAACGGACGGGCGGTGCCGGTGGCCACGCCGCCGATGGTGGCCGGGCCCAGGTCCTTGGTGCAGAGCTGCTTGCCGACGCGGGCGCGGCTGTCGTCTTCCTTGAAGTGCTCCCACATGAAGTTGGTGCGCAGGGTCTCGATGGGATTGAACATCACCGAGACGCGGGTCGAGTACAGGTCGCGGTCGTCGACCTTGTGGTTGTTGAAGGTGTTGGTGACGTAGCCGTCGCGCTTGAGATAGTTGCCAGCCACGCGGATCGCCAGCTTGTCGCCGGCGATCGGCATGTTGATCATGCCGCGCAGCTTCTGGGTGCTGTAGTTGCCCACCTCGCCGGTGACCTCGGCCTCGAAGCTGTCGGTCGGCTTGGCGGTGATGACGTTGACCAGACCGCCGGTGGCGTTGCGGCCGTAAAGGGTGCCTTGCGGGCCGCGCAGCACTTCGACGCGCTCCACGTCGAAGAACTCGGCGTCGAACAGGTTGCCCGACTGCATCGGGGCGTTGTTCAGGTGGACGCCGACGCCGGCGTCGGTCGACACGCCCACGGCCTTGTTGCCGATGCCGCGGATGGCGAAGTTGAAGCTGTTGGTGAAGTTGCCCTTGGCGAAGGTGACGTTCGGAATGGCCTGTTGCAAGTTCGGGCCGCCGTCGATCTTCTGCGCTTGCAGGCTGTCCTGGCTGAAGGCCGACACCGCGATCGGCACGTCCTGCAGCGCTTCTTCCTTCTTCTGGGCGGTGACGACCAGTTCCTCGAGCACGTTGCCGCCGCCTTGCTGGGCGGACGGGGTCGATGCGGTTTGAGCAAAGGCCGGAGCGGCGACGGCGGCCAGCACGGTCACGGACGCGCCCATGGCCAGCAGGCTCCGCATACGCAGAGATCGCGACATTCTATTCCCTCCCTGGACGTCGCGGCTCCTTATGGCGGGGCCTGCGGACGCCTGTTGTTTCCTCGGCGCCGTACTTTTAAGCACTACGCGGGTGTACGGCGGACCCCTCGCAGCATAAGGGGATTGCATACTTGGCGTTTGAGGCTGTCAACCGGCCTCACGCTAAGTAATCATTGATAGGTTACGCGTTTTCACTTTACCCAGGGTCACATTAACCTCTGGGTATGCAAGTTTTCGCCGAATTTAGAAAAGTCGGTCCGGCGGCTGACGTAACGTCAGTCGTGGCTTCAGGCCAGGAAACCTTGACGCGGCGTGCCGACGCGCTTGGCCCATAGTGTCGCATTCGCGCTGAAGGTACAGCCCAAATATCAGCGTTCGAAACAAATGTTTCAGGCTGATGCGGGAGGCGCACACCCCCAGGCCCGGTCCTCCGGGCATGCGGGCGGCGGAAACGGCGGAAAACCGGCAAGGTCTTGCCGTCTCGGGCGGGGCCTCGTCGGGCGTGCCAACCGCCCGCGCCTCGTGTAGAGAGGCGCCATGTCCACCTCCCCCCAATCCCCGGCCGGCGCGTCCCGCGCGGAGGCCGCCCTGGTGCTGTTCTCCGGCGGCCAGGATTCCAGCGTCTGCCTGGCCTGGGCCCTGGAGCGCTACGCCCGGGTCGAGACCGTCGGCTTCGACTACGGCCAGCGCCACGTGATCGAGATGCAGGCCCGCCAGGCGGTGCGCGCCCAGATGGCCCAGCGCTTCCCGCACTGGGCCGAGCGCCTGGGCGAGGACCATGTACTGGACCTGACCGGCTTCGGCGCCGTGGCCCAGTCGGCCCTGACCGCCGACGTCGCCATCGAGATGACCGAGCGCGGCCTGCCGTCCACCTTCGTGCCGGGCCGCAACCTGGTGTTCCTGATCTACGCCGCCGCCCTGGCCGACCGCCGGGGCCTGGGGGCGCTGGTCGGCGGCATGTGCGAGACCGACTTCTCGGGCTATCCCGATTGCCGGCGCGACACGCTGGACGCCATGCAGCAGGCGCTGAACCTGGGCATGGACCGCGACTTCGTCGTCGAGACCCCGCTGATGAAGCTGACCAAGGCCGAGACCTGGGCCCTGGCCAAGACCTTGGGCGGCGAGGACCTGGTCGACCTGATCGTGGTCGAGAGCCACACCTGCTACCAGGGCGACCGCGGCGAGCTGCACGCCTGGGGCCACGGCTGCGGCGAATGCCCGGCCTGCGACCTGCGCCAGAAGGGGTACGAGGACTGGGACGCGGCGGGACGGGACGTGCTCGGTGTCTGAGATTCGCATTTTCAGTTGTCGTCCCGGAAGCCTCGCGGAGGCTGTCCGGGACCCAGGGGGCTGGGCAAAGGCGATGCGGTTCACCTGGGTCCCGGACAAGCGCTCCGCGCTTTCCGGGATGACAACGGTGGGGGGCGAGATCGCTCGATGACCTACTCTGTCAAAGAGATCTTCCTCACCCTGCAGGGCGAGGGCGGCCAGGCGGGCAAGGCGGCGGTGTTCTGCCGGTTCGCCGGCTGCAACCTGTGGACCGGCCGCGAGCAGGATCGCGCCAAGGCCGTCTGCACCTTCTGCGACACCGACTTCGTCGGGACCGACGGCGAGAACGGCGGCAAGTTCGCCACGCCCGACGCCTTGGTCGACGTGATCGAGGCCCAGTGGACCGGCGGGCCGGACGACCGCCTGGTGGTCTGCACCGGCGGCGAGCCGCTGCTGCAGCTGGACCAAGCCCTGATCGCCGCCCTGCACGCCCGCGGCTTCATGATCGCGGTCGAGACCAACGGCACGGTCGAGGCCCCCGAGGGCATCGACTGGGTCTGCGTCAGCCCCAAGGCCGACGCCCCCGTCGTGCAGACCAGGGGGCAGGAGATCAAGCTGGTCTTCCCGCAGGAGAAGGCGCTTCCCGAACGCTTCGAGGGCCTGGATTTCGAGCGCTTCTACCTGCAGCCGATGGACGGCCCGGACCGCGACAGGAACACGCAATTGGCCGTCGCCTATTGCCTTTCGCACCCACAATGGCGTTTAAGCGTCCAGACGCACAAATATCTCGGCCTGCCCTGACGGATAAGGCGCTCGACTTGGTGACAGGGTCGACGCGCTAGAGCCTCCCAGGCCTGTCAAAAGAAGTACAGATGAAGCCCGTCTTCGAGATCACGAAGGCTGCGTTCTTCGACGCGGCCCATTACATCGAGCAAGGTCCGACGGACCATCGCTACCGCAAGCTGCACGGCCACTCGTTCCGGGTGGAGGCCAGCGTGAAGGGCGAGATGCAGGACGCCGGCTGGGTGGCCGACCTGGAGAGCCTGGACGTCGCCCTGAAGGCCGTCGCCTCCGAGCTGGACCACGGCCTGCTCAACGACCGCCCCGGCCTGGAAAGCCCGACCCTGGAGCGCATCTGCCTCTATTTCGCCGAGCGCCTGAAGCCGCAGTTCCCGGGCCTGTCGCGCGTGGTGCTGTCGCGCCCGACCATCGGCGAAAGCTGCGCGTTGAATCTATAGGGGTTTCGCCCCCCGGCCTTCCGCGTAAACGGCCGAATTCGCAGACTGTCCGCGACATGATCTGTTGAAGCCGATCGAGGCTTGAACGGAGCGTTTCGGCATGGACGGGCGGGACGCCGCCGGCGCCTGGGACGGGATCGACGTGCTCAACGCGCACGTCGCCGTGCTGGACGCGACCGGGCGGGTGATCGAGGTCAACAGCAGCTGGCGGCGGTTCGGCCGCCAGAACGACGCGACCTCGGACTATGTCGGCTGCAACTACCTGGAGGTCTGCCGCAAGGCCGCGGCCCAGGGCGACCGGACGGCCGGGCGCGCGGAGCGCGGACTGGCCGCCCTGCTGGGCGGTCGCGCCGAGCGGTTCAGCCTGGCCTATCACTGCGCCGCGCGGACCTTCCGCCTGCGGGCCAGGACGATCATCCATCCGGCGGCGCGGGTCCTGATCGCCCACGAGGACCTGACCCCCCTGCTGGTCGCGCGGCGCGAGCGCAACCGGGCCCGCGTCCGGCTGGCGACCGTCCGGCGGGAGCACGCCGAGGGCGTCGCCGGTCTCTACGAGGAGGTGGGGCAGAGCCTGGCCGCCATCACCCTGGCGGCCCAGGTCCTGGACCGGGCGCCGGCCAACAGCTCGGCGGTGACCACCATCCGCATGGCGGTCGACGAGGCCCGGCGCGAGCTGAGGCTGCTGCGCTACAAGGTCGAGCAGAGCGTTTCGTATCCGGCCTGACGCCGCGATCCCGGCGATCCGCCCACGTGTCGGAAAACGCCGCTCTTCCAACCCGCGTCCCCGTGCCCTATCTCTGCCTCGCCGATGACGCCGGGGAAGGCCGCCGATGCTCTACATGCTGCTCTGCTACAACAACGAGACCGAGGTCCTGGGCTGGACCAAGGAACAGGACGACGCCGTCATGGGCCGTCTCGGCGTCATCCACGACCGTCTGCTGGCCGAGGGCAAGATGGGCCCGTCGGGCCGGCTGAACGGCACCACCAGCGCCAAGACCCTGGTCAAGACCGAGCCCGCCTTCGTGGTCGACGGCCCCTATGCCGAGACCAAGGAGCAGTTCCTGGGCTTCTACACCCTGGACGTCGCCGACATCGACGAGGCCCTGGCCATCGCCCGCGAACTGGCCGTGGCCAATCCCGGCGGGGCCTACGAGGTGCGCCCGATGCGGCTGTACCTGCCGGGCGCGATCGCGGCGGCGTAGGTGTCGGCCGGAGGCTGACGGGTCGCATAGACGAAAAACGCCGCGACAGCTGAAGGGCTGTTCGCGGCGTTTCTGTTCTTCGTCCCTCGCCCGACCGCCTTCGGAGGCCAGGGGAGAGGGAAGCGGGGCGTCCGGCGACTACTTGCCGACGCCTTCGGCGGCGTCCTCGATCAGCTTGGCCACGACCGCCGGGTTGGCGACGAAGACCGCGTGGCTGCCGGCGGTCTCGACCACGGTCGCGCCGGCCCGCTTGGCCATGGCGCGCTGGGCGACGGGCGGGATCATCAGGTCGTCGGCGGCCACCAGGTACCAGCTCTTCTTGGTCTTCCAGGCCGGGACGGTGATCTTGCCGCCCAGGGCCTCGACGCCCCACGGCACTTGCGAGTCGGCCATGACGGCGGCGACGTCCGGGTCCACGTCGGCGGCGAAGGCGTGGGCGAACTTGGCGCGGTCCAGCGACAGGAAGCCGTCCTTGGGCGGCAGGATCGGCGGGACCGGCGCGCCGGGGACGGGGGTGGCGATCAGCGACTGCACCGACTCGCCGGTCTCGGGCGCGAAGGCGGCCACATAGACCAGGCCGGCGACCTTGGCGTCCGTGCCGGCCTCGGAGATCACCGCGCCGCCGTAGGAGTGGCCGACCAGGATCACCGGGCCGTTGGTCGAGGCGATCACGCGCTTGGTCGCCGCCACGTCGCCGGTCAGCGACAGGGTCGGGTTCTGGACGATGCTGACCGTGTAGCCGTCCTTGACCAGGATCTTGTGGACGCCCGCCCAGCCCGAGCCGTCGGCGAAGGCGCCGTGGACCAGGACGATGTTCTTCACGGCCTTGGCCGAGGCGGGGGCGGCCGAGGCCGGGGCGGCGGTGGCGGCGACGCCGGCGGCCAGGGTCAGGGCGGCGGCGGAAGCGATCAGGTTGCGGAACGAGGTCATGTCGGATCTCCCTTGGTTGTCTCAATGCGATAATGTTTATCGCGATAACGATATGGCTAAGGTGCCGCGGATCGCTTGTCCAGATATTTCTTATCGCGATATGCTTTTTTGTGATAAAAGATGAATGGGCGCTTCGGGGCGCCCTGCATGGAGAGACCCGCCTTGGCCGACGACCTGATCCCGCTGGACGCCCAGCTGTGCTTTTCGCTGTACAGCACGACGATCGCGATCAACCGCACCTACAAGCCGCTGCTGGACGCGCTGGGCGTCACCTATCCGCAGTACCTGGTGCTGACCGCCCTGGCGGAGGCCGACGGCCTGACGATCGGGGCCATCGCCGACCGACTGGCCCTGGAGCCCAGCACGATCACCCCGCTGGTCAAGCGCCTGGAGCAGGCCGGCTTCGTCGGGCGGCTGCGCAATCCTGCCGACGAGCGGCAGGTCAATGTCAGCCTGACGGAGAAGGGGCGCGATCTCTACGCCCGGTCGGGCTGCCTGACCGAGACCCTGCTGCGGCGCTCGGGCATGACGGTCGACCAGCTGGTCGCGCTCAACCACCAGGTCCAGGCGCTGCGCGGCGCCCTGGTCGACTCGGCGCCGGAAGACCGCTGACGCCTAGCCGTCCCGCTGGGCCTTCTTCCATTCCTTGAACTCGCGCTTCTCGCGGTCCTTCTTGCTTTCGCCGGGGATCACCGCCTTGCCGGCCCCGACCGCGACCTTGGCGGTGGTCCCGACCACGGCCCCGGTCGCGCCGACCACGGCGCCGCCGGCCGCGACGGCCAGGCAGCCCTGGCTTCCGGCCGCGACGGCCAGCAGGGTCAGGAGGAGGGGCAGGCGACGCGGGGACATGGAACGCGGCATGGGGGCAAGCTCACTGGAGACTGGGCGAGCTTTCTAGCCCGGGGCGAGGCGAGGGTCGCCGCGTCCGATGGCCGCTGTGTGGCCTATCCATGCTCCGCTCATCCCGGCGAATGCCGGGACCCAGATCCCATGGCGGCGCGGATGATTGGAGGCGCTCAGCGTTCATGGCGTCAGCCACACCGCCATTCCATCTGGGTCCCGGCATTCGCCGGGATGAGCGGAATAAGAATAGCTAGTACAGCTGGAGCTCCACCCCCGGATCGCCCTGGCGGCGATAGGGGCCCGTGAAGGCCGGGTCCGGGCGGCGCCGGCGGTCGGGGCCGAAATAGTCGGCGCAGCGGATGAATTGGCGGGGATGCTCGATCAGCAGGTTGATGCGGTGGATCACCCCGCGGGCCGTGACCGGCTTGGCCAGGAACTCGTTGACCCCGGCGTCGCGGGCCTCGGCGACCCGGCGCAGGGTGGAATGGCCGGTGATCATGATGACCGGGCAGAACGGGGCCGGGCTGTCGGGCGAGTTGCGCAGCAGGTTGACGAAGTCGATGCCGTCCAGCGGTCCCATGGTCAGGTCGGTCATGACCAGGTCCATCTCGATGTCGCGCATCAGCTGCAGGGCCTCGGCCCCGTCCAGCGCCTCGAAGATCTGCCGCACGCCCAGCGCCCGCAGGATCTCGGTCAGCAGCATGCGCATGTGCTGATTGTCGTCGACCAGAAGGATCTTCAGCAGATCGAAGCGCACGCGCCCCCCGGCTCGCTCGAAATGACGCGTCCCCCGACGCGTCGTTGTGGGATGAACGTTACGAGCCCGAAATAATCGGTCAATGGGTGATTTACCTGAATGCTCAAGCTTTTCCGGAAAACGTTGGTTTCCGAAATGCGGGGCTGGCTCAGTTCTTGCCCATCGCGACACGGCGTCCGGGGGCGAGTCTTCACGACCGATATTCAGAATATTATTAACGCCAGGTCGTGCTTGATTACCCTTTGTCAACGAAAAAAAATTGAACGAGTCGCAGTGCGAAGAGTTCTCAGGGGCGGAGGATATTGTTTCCCATGCCGTCTCGCGACGAACTCATCAAGCGCGAAGCCTTGGAGCTCTGGCGCCAGACGCACGAGGGCCCCCCGCCCGAAGTCGGGGGTGGCGAGTTGCTTGAGATCATCTGTCGAGATCTTGACGTGCAGGACTACGATCGGGTCCGATCGCCCTTCCTCCGTCCCACGATGATCCTGCGGCCCGAAGAGTGGCCGGAGGCGCGCAAGGGTTAACCCCGCCGCCCGTCCACGCCCGGAACGAACGCCCCGCCGCCGGTCTGGCCGCGGTGGCGCAGGAAGGCGTCGGCCAGGACGCAGGCGGTCATGGCCTCGACCACCGGTACGCCGCGGATGCCCACGCAGGGGTCGTGGCGGCCCTTGGTGCGCAGGTCGATCTCGTCGCCCGCCTCGTTGACGGTCTCGCGCGGGATCAGGATCGACGACGTCGGCTTGAAGGCCACGCGCGCCACCACCGGCTGGCCGGTGGACAGGCCGCCCAGCACGCCGCCGGCGTGGTTGCTCAGGAACACCGGGCCGTCATTGCCCATCCGCATCTGGTCGGCGTTCTCCTCGCCGGTCAGGGCGGCGCTGTCGAAGCCCTCGCCGATCTCCACGCCCTTGGCGGCGTTGATCGACATCAGGGCCGCGGCCAGCTCGGCGTCCAGCTTGCCGTAGAGCGGCGCGCCCCAGCCGGCCGGCACGCCCGTGGCTTCCACCTCGACGACGGCGCCGGTCGAGGAGCCGCCCTTGCGGATCGTCTCCAGGTGCTCTTCCCAGACCGGGATGATCGCGGCGTCGGGCGACCAGTAGGGGTTCTGCTCGACCTGGTCCCAGTCCCAGTTGGCGCGGTCGATCTTGTGCGGCCCGATCTGCACCAGGGCCGCGCGCACGGTGACGCCCGGGATCACCAGCCGCGCCACGGCGCCGGCCGCCACCCGCGCCGCGGTCTCGCGCGCCGAGCTGCGTCCGCCGCCGCGATAGTCGCGCACGCCGTACTTGGCGAAATAGGGGTAGTCGGCGTGGCCGGGGCGGAAGGCCTGGGCGATCTCGCCATAGTCCTTGGACCGCTGGTCGGTGTTCTCGATCATCAGGCTGATCGGCGTGCCGGTGGTGCGCAGGCCGTCGGTCCGCTCGTCCTCGAACACGCCCGACAGGATGCGCACGGCGTCCGGCTCCTGGCGCTGGGTGACGAACTTGCCCTGGCCGGGACGACGCTTGTCGAGGAAGGCCTGGATGGCCTCGGCGCTGATGGCGATCCCGGGCGGAACGCCGTCGACCACGCAGCCCAGGGCGGGCCCATGGCTTTCGCCCCAGGTGGTGACGCGGAACAGGTGGCCGAAGGTGTTGTGCGACATGGGGGCGGGTTTAGCGGAAAGCTTGAACAGGGGCAAAGGTCGGCGCGGCGATCACTTGCCCCCTACGGATCGCTTCGCGATCGTCTTCCCCCACAGGGGGAAGAGGGCGCGCGCTTAGGTCCTCCGCCCCCTATGGGGGCGGACAGACCGCGAAGCGGTCAGGTGGGGGCAAGTGGGTGAGCCGCTAGCCCCGCCGCTTCGCCGCGTCCGCCAGGTAGAGCTCCAGGTTGGTGTAGCCCGAACCGTCCTTGGCGAGGGCCGCCCCGTCGGCCTTCCGGGGATCGAAGCCGTGCGCCTTCTCCCAGGCGTCCGGCATCCCGTCGCCGTCGGTGTCGACCGCCGCCTTGCCCGCCGGCAGCACGGGCCAGCCGCCGACCTCCTTCTGGCTGTCGATCTGCTTGCCGGTCTTGTCGCGCACCCCGGCCACCACGCGGGCGTCGACGCTGTCGCGGAACACGCTGGCCCCGGCGTCCTTCAGCACGCGCTCGTAGGCCGAGGCCGCCGGGTCGGCCGCCACCGGCGCCACCTCGATCGGCCCCGCCTGGCGCCAGCCGTCGGCCTGCAGGCCGCTGACCAGGCTCCACGGATCGGCCGGGACCTGGCCGTTCATGCTGTTGCCGGCGAACCAGGCCTTGGCCAGGCTGTTGCTCTCGTTGAAGGCGATGGGCTTTTCGCTGTCGGGGCCCATGACATAGGCGTTGTCGACGAAGCTGTAGGCCGCCAGGGCCGCCTTGTCGGCGTCGTAGCCGGCGTGGCCCTTGCCCCAGTTGTAGAAGACGTTGGAACGGAACTCGAAGAACGCCCCGACCGGGTCCTTGTCGGGCCCGTCGTAGTTGCCCGGGCGCGGCATGCGGGCCAGGTGGTTGGCCCACAGGTTGTGGTGGAAGCTGATCTTGGAGCCGTTGCCGCCGCGGATCAGGCTGCCGTAGCCGTGGTCGCCCTTGGCGTGGATCGAGTGGCGCAGGCTCTCGGCGATGATCGACCACTGCACCGTGAGATCATGGAAGCCCTGGCCGGGATTGTCGTAGCGGGCGCTGGCCGACAGGGTCTCGTCCACCGACCAGCTGGCCGAGACGTGGTCCAGGATGATCCGGCGGCCGGAATTGATCCAGATCGCGTCGCCCTCGGTCTTGCTCTCGTCGCCCAGGCGCGAGCGGATGAAGCGGATGACCACGTCGTCGGCGGCCACCACCAGGGTGTGGTCGCGCAGGGTGATCCCGCCGCCCGGGGCGGTCTGGCCGGCGAGGGTGATCCGGCCGTTGGCGATCTTCAGCTCGCTCTTCAGCGGGATCGTGCCGGCCACCTCGAACACCACGGTGCGCGGGCCCTGGGCCTCGACGGCGGCGCGCAGGCTGCCCGGGCCGGAATCCTCGAGGTTGGTCACCTTGATCACCGCCCCGCCGCGGCCGCCCAGCGACAGCCGTCCCGCGCCCTCGGCCCCGGGGAAGGCCGGGACCTCGCGCGGCGCGGCTTGGGCGGCGGTGGCGGACAGGGCCAGGGTCAGGGCCAGGGCGGTTCGGATCATCTGTCGTTTCCCCTCTTGAACCGCTCATCCCGGCGAATGCCGGGACCCAGATCCCATGGCTGGGAGGCTGACTGGACAGGCTCAGCGCTCATGGCGTCAGCCTCAAAGCCATTCCATCTGGGTCCCGGCATTCGCCGGGATGAGCGGATTATCGGTGGGACTGTCTCGTGTTCCCTAAATCCTGTCCACCGGTGTCATTTCTTGTGCGGCAAGGCTTCGCTGCGACGTCGCTATGACACCGCTGTCGGGCGTTGATGATTAATGAGGCATAGATTGCCGCGAAACTGAACATTTCCACAGGCCGCTTGCCGCTAAACCTGTGAAAATGCGCGACGAATTGTCCTTCCCCCATCCCCGAAAGCTGACACGGGTGTCATTCTCGCTTGTCTGGCGAGCGATTCGGCTGTTCGGAGCGTCGCCGCCCGGTTTCGGGGGAAACCATGTCGACGGAAGACGCCAGCCTCCGCCCAGAGCGCATCCTGGAGCTCAGCGAACGCCTGAGCCACGTCGCCGGCGAGAAGATCGGCGAGATCGCCTACGTCAACCGTTCGGCCAAGATGCTGGCCATCAACGCCCTGATCGTCGCCGCCCGCGCGGGCGAGGCGGGGCGCGGCTTCGCCATCGTGGCGGAAGAGTTCAAGACCATCTCCACCCAGATCGACGTGGTGGCCGCCGCCCTGGAGAGCCAGGTGCGCGCCGACCTCAACGAGCTGACCGCCATCGGCGGGGCGATCCTGGGCCACCTGCGCGGCCAGCGCCTGGCCGACCTGGCCCTGAACGCCATCGAGATCATCGACCGCAACCTCTATGAGCGCACCTGCGACGTGCGCTGGTGGGCCACCGACAGCGCCGTGGTCGACTGCGTGGCGGCTCCGTCGCGCGAGGCCTGCGACCACGCCAGCCGCCGGCTGAAGGTGATCCTCGACGCCTACACCGTCTATCTGGACCTCTGGATCGCCGACCCGTCCGGCCGGGTGATCGCCAGCGGCCGGCCCGACAAGTATCCGGCCGCCCGCAGCGCCTCGGTGGCCGAGACCGACTGGTTCAAGAACGCCATGCGCACGAAGTCGGGCGACGACTTCACCGTCTGCGACATCGAGCGGGTGCGGGCGCTGAACGACGCCCCGGTCGCCACCTACGCCACGGCCATCCGCGAGGGCGGCCAGGCCGACGGCCGGGTGATCGGCGTGCTGGGCGTCCATTTCGACTGGAAGCCCCAGGCCCAGGCGGTGGTCGACGGCGTGCGCCTGACCGACGAGGAGAAGGCCCGCTCGCGCGTGCTGCTGCTGGACCAGAACCACCGGGTGCTGGCCAGCTCGGACGGCAGGGGCGTGCTGGAGGAGACCTTCAAGCTGGACACCTCGGGCGGCGACATGGGCAGCTACGCCGAGGGCGACCGGACCGTCGGCTACGCCCTGACCCCGGGCTACGAGACCTATGAGGGCCTGGGCTGGTACGGCTGCCTGGTCCAGACGGCGGGGGTGGAAAAGCCGGCGGCGACCTTTCGCCCGGCCGTGACGCCGACCCCGGCGGCGAAGCTGAGCGCGGCCTAGGCTAGGCCTCCCAGAACCGGAACGCCCGCAGCCCCGCGCCGATCTCCGGCCGCGCCACGCCGAACAGGTCGGTGATCGCCAGCACCGTCCGGAACAGGGCGTCGTTGACCGCCGGGACGAAGAAGATCGCCAGGAACAGGCCGATGAACACCAGGTTGCCCAGGCGCAGGGCGCCCTGCTGGATCGCGGGCGGCAGGTAGGGGCGGATCACGCCGAAGCCGTCCAGGCCGGGCAGGGGCAGCAGGTTCAGCACCAGGGCGAAGCCCTGCAGGAAGGCCAGGAACGAGGCGGCGCGCGCCAGGGCGCTGTCGTCGACGCCGAACGCCCGGTCGGCGGCCAGGCAGGCCGAGAGCGCGACCAGCACCGCCAGCGTGCCCAGCGGCCCGGCCAGCGAGGCCATGGACCGGCCCAGCCGGCTGCGCATCAGGTCCTCGCGCAGATAGACCGCCCCGCCGGGGAAGCCGATGCCGCCCACCGCCAGCACGATCAGCGGCAGCAGGATGCTGGTCGTCAGGTCGGTGTATTTCAGCGGGTCCAGGGTCAGGTAGCCCTTCTCGACGATCGTATGGTCGCCGGCCTTGTGGGCCACATAGGCGTGGGCGAACTCGTGGACCACCACGCTGAGGATCCAGCCCACCGCCACGAAGGCGAAGGTCAGCACGCCGGGCGGCTCGTCCATCCACGCCAGGGCGAAGGTCAGGGCGGTGAAGGCGGCGATCAGGATCAGGGCGTTGCCGCTGATCGGGGCGGGCCTGGACGGGCGGATGTCGGTGACGGTCATGGCCTCTTATACCCTCTCAGGTCGAGAGGGGGAGGGGTTCAAGTCAAGCTTGGGCGGACGACTTTGGGGACACACACTCACACCCGACGGCGTGCCGGATCGGCGCGGCCTTGCCGTGAGTGTGTGTCCCCCGAGCCGGGCGCGGCGTCTCAGTCCACCCCCGCCAGCACCCCTCTGATCGTCTCCACCACCCGATCGACCTGCGCCTTCTCGATGATCAGCGGGGGCGACAGGGCGATGATGTCGCCGGTGACGCGGATCAGCAGGCCCTGGTCGAAGGCGGTCTCGAAGGCGGCCATGGCCCGGGCGGTCGGGGCGCCCGGCCTCGGCTCCAGTTCGATCCCGGCGATCAGGCCGAAGTCGCGGATGTCGATCACGTGGCGGGCGTCCTTCAGCGCGTGCACGGCCGCGCGCCAGTAGGGCTCCATCTCCAGCGCACGCTGGAACAGGCCCTCCTCCTGATAGACCTCCAGCGCCGCCATGCCCGCCGCGCAGGCCAGGGGGTGGGCCGAATAGGTGTAGCCGTGGAAGAGCTCGATGGCCGCGTCGGCGCCGTCCATCATCGCCTGGTAGATGGCGTCCGAGGCGGCCACGGCGCCGGCCGGGACGGCGGCGTTGGTCAGGCCCTTGGCCATGCAGATCATGTCCGGGATCACCCCGAACCGCTCGGCCGCGAACGGCGCGCCCACCCGGCCGAAGCCGGTGATCACCTCGTCGAAGATCAGCAGGATGTCGTGCTTGTCGCAGATCGCCCGCAGGCGCTGGAGATAACCCTCGGGCGGCACCAGCACGCCGGTCGAGCCGGCCACCGGCTCGACGATCACCGCGGCGATGTTGCTGGCGTCGTGCAGGGCGACGATGGCCTCCAGGGCGTCGGCCAGCTCGGCGCCGTTCTTCGGCTGGCCCCGGCTGAACAGGTTGCCGGCCACGCCGTGGGTGTGGGGCAGGTGGTCGACGCCGGTCAGCAACGCGCCGAAGTACATTCGGTTCTTGGGGATGCCGCCCACCGAGATCCCGCCGAAGCCCACGCCGTGATAGCCGCGCTCGCGGCCGATCAGCCGGGTCTTGGTCCCCTTGCCGCGGGCCCTGTGATAGGCCAGGGCGATCTTCAGGGCGGTGTCGACCGACTCCGAACCCGAGCCGGTGAAGAAGATGCGGTCCAGGCCCGGCGGGGTGATCTGGGCGATCCTGCTCGCGAAGGCGAACGCCGCCGGGTGGCCCATGTTGAAGCTGGGCGCGTAGTCCATCTCGCCGGCCTGCTTGCGGATCGCCTCGACGATCTTCGGGCGATTATGCCCGGCGTTGACGCACCACAGGCCCGAGGTGGCGTCCAGCACCGGGCGGCCGTCGGGCGTGCGGTACCACATGCCCTCGGCCGACGAGAGCATGCGCGGGTTGGCCTTGAACCGCCGGTTGGGCGTGAACGGCATCCAGAAGGCGTCGAGGTCGTTGGGGCCGAAATCGGGCATGGGGCGCGCTCCAAGGTCTTGCATTGTGATCGCGATTGGAGGTCTGCTGGCAAGACCAAACCGGACGCCGCGGCCGGAGGTGGGGACACACACTCACCCTCGGGCTTGGTGTGATCGGGGCGCAGGCAGAGGAGTGAGTGTGTGTCCCCCGTTTCGCCTCCCGCCTCGCCGCGAAGGAAACCCCTCGCCGACAGCGTGGCCGTCCACGACCAGGTCTACGACGCCATCCGGCTGGCCCTGATCACCGGCCGCATCGCGCCGGGCGTCGGGGTCAGCTTGCGCAGCCTGGCGGCCGAGCTGGGGGTGTCGCCGATGCCGGTGCGCGACGCCGTGCGGCGGCTGGCGGCCGAGCGGGCCCTGGCGATCAACCCGGCCAACAAGCGGCTGTCCGTGCCCTCGCTGACGGCGAGCCGGCTGGAGCAGCTGTCCCAGGCCCGGCTGTGGGTCGAGCCCGAGCTGGCGGCCCGCGCCGCGCCCCATGTGGACGCCGCCCTGGTCAAGCGCCTGCGCGAGCTGGACGCCGCCGTCGACGAGGCCCTGAAGCTGGGCGACGTCGACGCCTACATGACCGCCAACCACGACTTCCACTTCGCCATCTACGAGCGGGCCGAGGCCGAAGTGCTGCTGGCCATGGCCAACGGCCTGTGGCTGCAGATCGGTCCGTTCATGCGCGTGGTGTTCGGCCGCGTCGGCGCCGACGGCCTGGCCGCCGACCGCCACGTCGAAGCCACCGAGGCCCTGAAGGCCCACGACGCCGACGGCGCGAGGCGGGCCATCGCCGCCGACCTGTCGGAGGGCATGGACAAGATGCGCGCGGCGGTGGAGGCGGGGCGGTGAGGGCGGCGCCACGGCATGTGCAATTTTTAGCTCCGTCATCCTCGGACCCGTTCCGAGGACCCCTCGTGCCGCTTCGCTGTCCTTCGAGATTGGAGCGCCGCGATCGCCGTGTCCGTCCCGCGAACGTCAACACGGCTGAACCAGGGGGCCTCGGAACAAGTCCGAGGATGACGGTGCATAGGGATTGGGCGGTGGTCTCGCTCCCCATCGTCACGGTGCGCCCCCACCTTGACAGTCGCCCACCCGACGCAAACTGTGATCACAGTTTCTGGAGCAACCCCGCGTGACCGCCCCGTCCATCTTCGACGCCCTGAAGGCTCTGTCCCTGCCCGACCGGGCGGTGATCGACGGCGGCCTGGTCAAGGCGGCGTCGGGGCAGACGTTCGACAACGTCTCGCCGCGCGACGGGACGCTGATCAACAAGGTCGCCGCCTGCCAGGCCGTCGACGTCGACCGCGCCGTGGCCTCGGCCCGCAAGGCCTTCGAGGACGGCCGCTGGCGCGACCAGGGCCCGCGCGCCAAGAAGGCGGTGCTGTTCCGCCTGGCCGAGCTGATGGAGCGCGACGCCGAGGACCTGGCCCTGCTGGAGAGCCTGGACACCGGCAAGCCGATCCGCGACGCCCGCGCCGTCGACGTGCCGCTGTCGATCGGCACCTGTCGCTGGTACGCCGAGGCGCTGGACAAGGTGTATGGCGAGGTCGGCGCCGCGCCGGTCGACCGGCTGAGCTGGGCGGTGCACGAGCCGCTGGGCGTGGTCGGGGCCATCGTGCCGTGGAACTTCCCGCTGCACATGGCGATGTGGAAGGTCGCCCCCGCCCTGGCCATGGGCAACAGCGTGGTCCTGAAGCCCGCCGAGCAGTCGCCGCTGACGGCGCTGAAGTTGGGCGAACTGGCCCTTGAAGCTGGACTCCCGGCAGGGGTCCTGAATGTGATCCCCGGCCTGGGCGGCGTCGCGGGCGAGGCGCTGGCCCTGTCGATGGACGTCGACATGATCGCCTTCACCGGGTCGGGTCCGGTGGGGCGGCGGCTGATGGAGTATTCGGGTCGGTCGAACCTCAAGCGCGTGTCGCTGGAGCTGGGCGGCAAGTCGCCGCAGATCGTCTTCGCCGACTGCAGGCATCTGGACGCCGCCGCCGAGGCCGCCGCCTGGGGCGTGTTCTATAACCAGGGCGAGGTCTGCACCGCGGCCTCCCGCCTGCTGGTCGAGGAGGGCATCAAGGACGCCTTCGTCGAGAAGGTGATCGCGGTGGCCAAGGCCATGGTCCCCGGCGACCCGCTGGACCCCGACACCGTGTTCGGGGCCATGGTCAGCGAGCGGCAGATGAACACCGCCCTCGACTACATCGCCACCGCCGAAAGCCAGGGCGCCCGCCGGCTTCTGGGCGGCCAGCGCGTGCGCCAGGACACCGGCGGCTTCTATGTGGAGCCGACCATCTTCGACGGCCTCCAGCCCGACCACACCCTGGCGCGGGAGGAGGTGTTCGGCCCAGTGCTGGGGGTGCAGACCTTCAAGGACGCCGACGAGGCGATCGCCCTGGCCAACGACACCGTCTACGGCCTGGCCGCCGGCCTGTGGACCAGCGACATCGACCGTGCCCTCACGTCCGCTCGGCGGCTGAAGGCGGGGCTGGTCTGGGTCAACGGCTGGGACGCCTGCGACATCACCATGCCGTTCGGCGGCTTCAAGCAGTCGGGATTCGGTCGCGATCGGAGCCTACATACGTTGCACAAGTACGCTGACCTGAAGTCGGTGTCCGTGACGCTGAGGTGATGACCCAATGACCTTCAAGACCCTGGAACTCGTCGAAACCGCCGCCTTCATCGACGGCCTCTGGATCGAGAGCGAAACCACCTTCCAGGTGCTGAACCCGGCCGACGGGTCGGTGATCGCCGAGGTCGCCGACCTGGGCGCTTCGGAGACCAAGGTGGCCATCGAGGCCGCCCATCGCGCCTTCCCGACCTGGGCGGCCAGGACCGCCAAGGAGCGCGGGGCGATCCTGCGCAAATGGTCCGACCTGATGCTGGCCCACACCGAGGCCCTGGCCCGGCTGATGACCGCCGAGCAGGGCAAGCCGCTGGCGGAGTCGCGCGGCGAGGTGGCCTACGGCGCGGCGTTCATCGACTGGTTCGCCGACGAGGCCAAGCGGGCCTACGGCCACACCATCCCCACCCCGATGCCGGGCAAGCGCCTGGCCTCGATCAAGCAGCCGGTGGGCGTCTGCGCCGCCATCGCGCCGTGGAACTTCCCGATCGCCATGATCACCCGCAAGGTCGGACCGGCCCTGGCCAGCGGCTGCACCGTGGTGGTCAAGCCGGCGGCCGAGACGCCGCTGTGCGCCCTGGCCATCGCCCGGCTGGCGGTCGAGGCGGGCGTGCCGGCCGGCGTGCTGAACGTCGTCACCGGCAAGGACAGCGCCGGCATCGGCAAGGCCCTGTGCGAGGACGCCCGGGTGCGCAAGCTGTCGTTCACCGGTTCGACGCCCGTCGGCAAGACCCTCTACGCCCAGTGCGCCGGCACGATGAAGAAGCTCTCCCTTGAGCTTGGCGGCAACGCGCCCTTCATCGTCTTCGACGACGCCGACCTGGAGGCGGCCGTCGATGGGGCGATCGCCAGCAAGTACCGCAACACCGGCCAGACCTGCGTCTGCGCCAACCGGCTGATCGTGCAGTCGGGCATCCACGACGCCTTCGTCGCGCGGCTGACCGAGAAGGTCGGGGCGATGAAGGTGGGGCCGGGTACGCAGGACGGCGTGACCATCGGCCCGCTGATCAACGACAAGGCCATCGCCAAGGTCGAGGGCCTGGTGCGCGAGGCGGTGGAGCAGGGCGCCCGGGCCACGGTCGGCGGCGCGCGCCACGACCTGGGCGGCCGGTTCTGGCAGCCGACGGTGCTGGTCGACGCGACGCCCGAGATGCGGCTGTTCCAGGAGGAGATCTTCGGCCCGGTCGCCCCGATCGTGAAGTTCGAGACCGAGGAGCAGGCCGTCGAACTGGCCAACGCCACGCCCTTCGGCCTGGCCTCGTATTTCTACAGCAAGGACGTCGCCCGCTGCTGGCGCGTGGCCGAGGCCATCGAGGCGGGGATGGTCGGGATCAACGAGGGCATCATCTCCACCGAGGTCGCGCCGTTCGGCGGGGTCAAGGACTCGGGCCTGGGCCGCGAGGGGTCTTCCGAGGGCTTGGACGAGTATCTGGAGACGAAATACCTGTGTTTTGGAGGGGTGGTGTGAGCCCGGCCCTGACGCCCCAACCCGCCAACGCCCCGATCCTCGCCGACCTGATCCAGGACGAGGCCCGGCGGTTCGTCGCCGAGCATCCGCGGTCGTGCGCGATGTCGCGGCAGTCGGCCGATGTCTGGCGCGGCGGGGCGCCGATGCACTGGATGACCGACTGGGCCAGCCCGTGCCCGATCTTCGCGGCCCAGGGCGTGGGCGCCCAGGTCACCGACGTCGACGGCAAGCTGTATGACGACTTCTGCCTGGCCGACACGCCGGCCATGTTCGGCCACGGCCAGGAGGCGGTGGCCCGCGCCATCGCCGACCAGGCCAAGCGCGGGACCGGCTTCATGCTGCCCACGGCCTCGGCGGTGATCGTCGGCCGGCTGCTGGCCGAGCGCTTCGGCCTGCCGCTGTGGCAGATGGCGACCACGGCCAGCGACGCCAACCGCGCCGCGATCCGCTGGGCCCGGGCGGTGACCCAGCGGCCGGTGATCGTGGTGTTCGACGGCTGCTACCACGGCATGGTCGACGACGCCTTCGTGGTCCTCGATGACGGCCGGCCGGTCATGAAGCCGGGCCTGCTGGGCCAGGTGCACGACCTGACCGCCACCACCCGCGTCGTGCCGTTCAACGACCCCGAGGCCCTGGCCCAGGCCCTGGCGCCGGGCGACGTCGCCGCCGTCCTGGCCGAGCCGGCCATGACCAATTGCGGGATGATCCTGCCGCAGCCGGGCTTCCTGTCGGTGATGCGCGACCTGACCCGCCAGGCGGGGACCCTGCTGGTCGTCGACGAGACCCACACGATCTCGACCGCGCCCGGCGGCTACGCCCGCGCCCATGGGCTGGAGCCCGACATGCTGGTGGTCGGCAAGGCCATCGCCGGCGGCGTGCCGGCCGCGGTCTGGGGCGTGACGGCCGAGCTCTCCGAGCGCATGGACGCCGCCGCCGCCCGGATTGGCCCCGGCCAGTCCGGCGTCGGCACCACGCTGTCGGGCAACGCCCTGGCGATCGCCGCCATGCGGGCCATGCTGTCCGAGGTGATGACCGACGCCGCCTACGCCAAGATGCTGGCCGGGGCCGGCCGGCTGGTCGAGGGGCTGCGCGGGGTGATCGCGGCGCGCGGCCTGGCCTGGTCGGTGGTTCACGTGGGCGCGCGGGTCGAGCTGGTCTTCGCCGCCAGCCCGCCGAAAAACGCCGCCGCCATGCGCGAGACGCTGGACCCGGACCTGCTGCACGCGCTTCATCTGTGGTTGATCAACCGAGGGGTGCTGATCGCGCCCTTCCATACGATGATGCTGGTGTCGCCGGTCACCGAAGACGCGGCGATCGATCGTTTGGTCGAGGCGGTGGATGGGTTTGCTGGGGCGCTTGAAGGGCTAGGGACATGACGGGTTCGCGTTTCGACACCTTCTCCCAGAGGGAGAGGGAGGGGCCCGCCGCGAAGCGGTGGGAGGGAGAGGGGTTACGCCTTCGCCGTCCTCGTTCGACCCTTTTCCGGCACCCCGTCCGACACCTTACCCCCTCACCCTCCCACGCTTCGCGTGGGTCCCACCCTCTCCCCATGGGAGAGGGTGTCGAGAAACGCCCATGACGCTCCCCTTGGTCGCCGACCCGCAGGAATGCCTCGACTTCCTCGCCGCCCATCCGCAGGTGAAGTACGTCGACGTTTTCTTCACCAGCATGACCGGCGTGCCGCGCGGCAAGCGGCTGCGGGTCCACGAGCTGCAGGCGATCTACGAGTACGGCCGCTTCCTGCCCGGCTCGATCCTGGTGGTCGACACCCAGGGCGCCGACTGCGAGGACACGGGCCTGGTCTGGGAGGACGGCGACGCCGACCGCCGGGCGCGGCCCGTGCCGGGGACCCTGACCCTGGCGCCGTGGCTCGGTCCCGACATGGCCCAGGTGATGCTGTCGCTGTACGAGCTGGACGGCGCGGCCAACGACCTGGACCCGCGCCACGTGCTGCGGCGGGTGCTGGACCGCTTCACCGCCGACGGCCTGACCCCGGTGGTGGCCTGCGAGCTGGAATACTACCTGGTCGAACAGCATCGCGGCCCGGCCGGCGAGCTCTTGCCGGCCCGGTCGCTGCAGACCGGCGAGCGGCCGCAGGGCATCCAGGTCTACGGCCTGCCCGAGCTGGAGGCCTACGCCCCGTTCCTGCGCGAGCTGTGGGACGTGTGCGACGTGCTGGGCGTGCCGCTGGAAGGCGCGATCTCGGAATTCGCCCCGGGCCAGGTGGAGCTGACCCTCAAGCACAAGCCCGACGCCCTGCAGGCCGCCGACGACGCCCTGCGCTACAAGCGGGCCGCCAAGGGCGTGGCCCTGAAGCACGCTTGCGAGGCCACCTTCATGGCCAAGCCCTGGGCCGACCAGGCCGGCAACGGCTTCCATGTGCATGTCAGCTTCAACGACAGCGAGGGGAACAACCTCTGCGCCGCCGACGATCCGGAAGGCTCGCCCCTGCTCAAGCACGCGATCGGCGGCATGAAGGCGCTGATGGCCGACTGCATGGCGATCCTGGCGCCCAACGCCAACAGCTATCGCCGCTTCAAGGCCAACAGCTACGCGCCGGTGGCCCCGACCTGGGGCGTCAACAACCGCACGGTCAGTCTGCGCGTGCCGGCCGGCCCGCCGCCGACCCGGCATGTGGAGCACCGCGTGGCCGGGGCCGACGGCAACCCGTATCTGGTGCTGGCTGTCCTGCTGGCCTGCGCCCACCACGGGATCAGCAACAAGATCGATCCGGGCCCGGCGGTGGTCGGCGACGGCTACGCGGCCGCGGCCAAGGAGAAGGTGCGCCTGCCCACCGACTGGTACGCGGCGGTGAACCTGTTCGAGGCCAGCGAGGTGCTGCGCGACTATCTGGGCGAGCGGTTCGTGGAGATGTTCGTCTCGGTCAAGCGCACCGAACAGGCGCGCTTCGCCGAGGTGGTCGGGCAGCTGGATTATGACTGGTATCTGCGCAACGCCTGACGGCGGGACGCTGGGAGTACGGCTTGAGTTGAACGCGGGGTCGGGAGGGTTCCTGATCGCGCAAGGGAAACAACCTCTGGGGAGTCTGTAAGGGCATGAGCACCAACCGCATTCTCGGCACCCGCCGCTCGCTGCTGACCGCCATGGGCGCGGCCGCCATCGGCATCAGCTTCACCGCCTGCGGCCAGAAGCCCCAGGGCGAGGCCGCCAAGTCGGCCAACGGCGAAGAGCCCAAGCTGAACTTCTACAACTGGGACACCTACATCGGCGAGACCACGCTGGGCGACTTCAAGAAGGCCACCGGCGTCGACGTGAACATGAGCCTGTTCGCCACCAACGACGAGCTGTTCGCCAAGCTGAAGGCGGGCAACGCCGGCTACGACGTGATCGTGCCGTCCAACGAGTTCGTCACCCGCATGAGCCAGGCGGGCATGCTGGAGGTGCTGGACCACGCCAAGATCCCCAACATCAAGAACGTCGACCCGGCCTTCCTGAACCCGGACTACGACCCGGGCCGCAAGTACTCGCTGCCCTATACCTGGCTGGTGCTGGGCATCGGCTATCGCAAGTCCAAGGTGAAGGGCGTGCCCGACAGCTGGAAGTACCTGTTCGACAGCGCCCAGTACAACGGCCGCATCGCCCTGCTGTCGGAGAGCGCCGACCTGGTGCGGCTGTGCGCCAAGTACCTGGGCCACAGCGTCAACAACATCCCGCCCGAGATGGTGCAGCAGATCGAGAAAATGCTGATCCGCCAGAAGCCCTACGTGAAGGCGTTCCACGACGACAACGGCCAGGACATGCTGGTGGCCGGCGATGTGGACCTGGTGCTGGAGTACAACGGCGACATCGCCCAGGTGATGAAGGACGATCCGGACATCGACTTCGTGATCCCCAAGGAGGGCAGCCTGCTGAACTCCGACACCCTGTGCATCCCCAAGGGCGCGCCGCGTCCGGACAACGCCCACAAGTTCATCAACTACCTGCTGGACGCCCAGGCCGGGGCCGAGATCTCCAAGACGATCCTCTACCCGACGCCCAACGCCGCCGCGAAGGCGCTGATGCCGCCGGAGTACAAGGACAACCCCGTGATCTTCCCGTCCGCCGCGGCCCTGGCCAAGTGCGAGTACGGCGCGTTCGAGGGGCCGGAAAAGGCCAGCCTGTACGAGGAAGTCATCACCCGCGTGCGGGCGGCCTGATCGGATCACTTGACTCAAAACGTTGTCATCCCGGCCGAAGCGAAGCGTAGAGCCGGGACCCAGGCGAACCGCACCGCCTCCGCCCGGTCCCCTGGGTCCCGGACAGCCTCTGCGAGGCTTCCGGGATGACAACCTCAGAGCTGGAATAGAGGGACCATGGAGCAATCCTGGAAACAGGCCAAATCCGTCTTCGCCGCGGCGCTCAGCGCGCCGCTGGTGTGGCTGGTGCTGTTCTTCCTGCTGCCGCTGGCCATCGTCTGGGCCTACAGCTTCGGCCACAACGAGGGCCTGACCCAGATCGCCATCACCGGCACGTTCAAGAACTACGCCCGGGCGATCGAGCCGCTGTACCTGAAGATCTTCCTGAAGTCGGCCTGGATGGCGGCCCTGACCACCTTCCTGTGCCTGGTGATCGGCTTCCCGGTCGCCCTGGCCATCACCTTCGCCTCGCAGAAGGCCAAGACCTGGCTGCTGCTGCTGATCATGCTGCCGTTCTGGACGAACCTCTTGATCCGCACCTACGCCCTGATCGCCGTGCTGCGCAACGAGGGCTACATCAACAAGGGGTTGGAGGCGATCTGGACCCTGGCGGCCAAGATCATGCCGCTCCAGCCGTTCCAGCCGCTGGAGATGATGCACACCAATTTCGCGGTGGTGGTGGGCCTGGTCTATGTCCACCTGCCGTTCATGGTGCTGCCGCTGTACTCGGCCCTGGACCGCCTGGACAAGTCGCTGCTGGAGGCCAGCCTCGACCTGGGCGCGGGCCACATGCGCACCCTGTTCAAGGTGGTGGTCCCCCTGGCCCTGCCGGGCATCGCCTCGGGCGTGCTGATCACCTTCATCCCGGCCCTGGGCGCCTATCTGACGCCCGACCTGCTGGGCGGTCCCGACAGCCAGATGATCGCCAACGTCATCGAGCGCCAGTTCAAGCGCGCCAACGACTGGCCCTTCGGCGCGGCCCTGTCGTTCCTGCTGATGTACCTGACGTTTGTCGCGATCGCGGTGCAGGCGCTGCTGGGTCGGAAGAAGGGGGCGCAGGCATGAGCACCTCACTTCCGCACCTCCTGTTGTCATCCCGGAAAGCGCGGAGCGCTTGTCCGGGACCCAGGGCAGCTGCACCGCATCAGCCCGGTCCCCTGGGTCCCGGACAGCCCCTGCGGGGCTTCCGGGATGACAACCGTTTGGGGGACTTCTGATGCCGAAGAGATCACCCCCCGGCCCCCTGGAATACCTCCGCCGCTGGCAGATGCAGGCCTGGCTGGCCGCCGTGGGGGTGTTCCTCTACGCGCCGCTGATCGCGCTGATGGCCTTCAGCTTCAACGACAGCCGGCGCAACATCGTCTGGAAGGGCTTCACGCTCAAATACTACGACAAGGCCTTCAACAACTCGTCGCTGATCGAGGCCTTCGCCAACAGCCTGACCATCGCGGCCCTGTGCACGGTGCTGAGCGTGGCCCTGGGGGCCATGGTCGCCCTGGTGCTGTGGCGGTTCCGCTTCCCGGGCAAGACCGTGCTGGACGGGGCCCTGGCCCTGCCGATCGTGGTGCCCGAGATCTGCATGGGCGTGGCCATGCTGGTGTTCTTCGCCAAGGTCCTGCCCTGGCCCGTGGGCCTGCCCTGGCCGCTGAACCTGGGGGCCATCACCATCGCCCACGTGTCGTTCTCGTTCCCGTTCGTGGCGGTGGTGGTCCGCGCCCGCATGGCCAGCTTCAACCGCGAGATGGAGGAGGCCGCCCGCGACCTCGGCGCCGGCGAATGGCGCACGATCAAGGACGTGATCCTGCCGCACATGGCCCCGTCGCTGGTGGCCGGCGCCCTGCTGGCCTTCACGCTCAGCCTGGACGACTTCGTCATCACCTTCTTCACGGCCGGACCCGACACCGTGACCTTCCCGGTGAAGGTCTATTCGATGGTCCGGTTCTCGGTGACGCCCGAGGTCAACGCCGCCTCGACCATCCTGATCGTGCTGACCGTGATCCTGACGGCCGTGGCGCTGAAGCTGCAGGGCGACCCGGCGGCGACGGCGGGCGCGCACGGGGACGGCAAATGAACGCCGCCTTCACGCCGATCATCCCCGCGAAAGCGGGGACCCAAGCCGAGCTGGTGATTTCGCTCAGCGCACAGCAAGCCAAGGCCGCTTGGATCCCCGCTTTCGCGGGGATGAGCGGAAGTAGGGGGAACCGAGGGTGACCAGCCAACCCATCATCACCTTCGAGAACGTCACCAAGCGCTTCGGCAAGCTGGCGGCGGTGGACGACGTGTCGCTGACGGTCACCGAGGGCGAGTTCTTCGCCCTGCTGGGGCCGTCGGGCTGCGGCAAGACCACCCTGCTGCGGATGCTGGCCGGGTTCGAGACGCCCACCGAGGGCCGCATCCTGATCGACGGCCAGGACGTCTCGACCATCCCGCCCAACAAGCGGCCGGTGAACATGGTGTTCCAATCCTACGCCGTGTTCCCGCACATGAGCGTGGCCGACAACGTCGCCTATGGCCTGAAGGTGGACCGGGTCGGCAAGGCCGAGCGCGACCGGCGGGTGGAGGAGGCGCTGGACCTGGTCCAGCTGCACGGCCTGGCCGGCCGCAAGCCCGACCAGCTGTCGGGCGGACAGAGGCAACGCGTGGCCCTGGCCCGGGCCCTGGTCAAGCGGCCCCGCGTGCTGCTGCTGGACGAGCCGCTGTCGGCCCTGGACGCCAAGCTGCGCGAGCAGATGCGCACCGAGCTGTGCACCCTGCAGGAGAAGGTGGGCATCACCTTCATCATGGTCACCCACGACCAGGACGAGGCCCTGGCCCTGGCGTCGCGCTGCGCGGTCATGAACCGCGGCGTGCTGCAGCAGGTGGCCGGTCCCAGCGACCTCTACGAGTTCCCCAACAGCCGCTTCGTGGCCGACTTCATCGGCAGCGTGAACCTGTTCGAGGGCGTGCTGGCCGTCGACGAGCCCAGCCACGCGGTGGTCAAATCGCCGGACCTGGACTGCGACATCTTCCTGGACCACGGGGTGACCGGCGCGCGCGGCGGCACGGTCTGGGCGGCGCTGCGGCCCGAGAAGATCGAGCTGCACAAGCGCCCCGACGGCGCGCCCCCGCCGAACATGGGCGACTGCCCGGTCGGCCAGAACGCCGTGGCCGGGGTGATCAAGCACGAGGCCTATCTGGGCGGCCAGAGCCTCTACGAGGTCGAGATCAAGAGCGGCCGCCGCATCAAGGTGGCGCGCCAGAACCTGACCCGCTGGGACCAGGAGGACTTCAAGCTGGGCGAGGCCGTGTGGCTGGGTTGGCACGCGTGCTCGCCGGCGGTGTTGTTGAGCTGATCATGACAGGCCCTGCGTCCATACTTGCCCCCACCTGGCGACTTCGTCGCCTGTCCGCCCCCATAGGGGGCGGAGCCTGCGCCGCGAGGCTCTTCCCCCTATGGGGGAAGACGACCGCGAAGCGGTCCGTAGGGGGCAAGCAGGGAGGCACGGCATGAGACCCGTCGCCGGGATCATCTGCTGCACCCGCACCGTCGGGATCGAACCGGCCCAGGCGGTGATGAACCGCTATGTCGCCGGGGCGATGAAGTACGCCGACGCCGCGGCGCTGCTGGTGCCGTCGATGCCCGAGCTGATGAAGGCCTCCGAGGTCGCCGCCCGCCTGGACGGCCTGATGCTGACCGGCAGCCCGTCGAACATGGACCCGGCCCTCTACGGCCAGGACGTCCCCGACGCCCCGGGCCCGTTCGACGCCGGGCGCGACACCATGACCGCCGACCTGATCGAGGCCATGCTCGACCTGGGCCGGCCGGTGTTCGGCGTCTGCCGGGGCTTCCAGGAGATCAATGTCGCGTTCGGCGGCACCCTGCGGCGCGACATGTCGGCCGACGGCGCGCCCCTGGCCCATCACGCCCCCGACGAGGCCGGTTTCGACGCCATGTTCGACCACGAGCACCGCGTCGACCTGACCCCGCGCGGCGTGCTGGCCACGGCGTTCGGCGCCGAGACCGCCGTCGTCAACTCGGTCCACTACCAGGGCGTCGACCGGCTGGGCGAGGGCCTGTTGGTCGAGGCCCGGGCGCCCGACGGCGTGGTCGAGGCGGTGTCGGCCAAGGTCAACGGCGCGCCGGTCCTGGCCGTGCAATGGCATCCGGAATGGAAGCCTGAGCGCAACCCGCAGAGCCAGGCGTTCTTCGAAGTGTTCGGCCGCGCGCTGCGGGGCGAACCCCTCGTTCCGCTCATCCCGGCGAATGCCGGGACCCAGATGGCGGGGCGTTGAGGTGGGGTCCTTGAGCGCAGCGTCCGTCCAGCCCGACCCAGCGCCATAGGATCTGGGTCCCGGCATTCGCCGGGATGAGCGGATTTTAGAGAACAAGAAACGTCCAGGAGAGCACCCCCGATGACCGTCCCGATCCGCAACCACGACATCGCCGAGCTCAAGCGCCTGGACCTGGCCCACCACCTGCCGGCCCAGGCCGACCACAAGGTCATCGCCCAGCTGGGCGGCAGCCGGATCATCACCCGGGCCGACGGCGTCTACATCCATGACGGGGAGGGCCACCAGATCCTGGACGGCATGGCCGGCCTGTGGTGCGTCAATGTCGGCTACGGCCGCGACGAGCTGGCCAAGGCGGCCTACGACCAGATGCTGGAGCTGCCGTACTACAACACCTTCTTCAAGACCGCGACGCCGCCGCCGGTGAAGCTGGCGGCCAAGATCGCCGAGAAGATGGGCGGCCATCTGACCCACGTCTTCTACAATTCGTCGGGGTCGGAGGCCAACGACACGGTCTTCCGCCTGGCCCGCCACTACTGGAAACTGAAGGGCCAGCCGCAGCGCAAGGTCTTCATCAGCCGCTGGAACGCCTATCACGGCTCGACCGTGGCCGGCGTCAGCCTGGGCGGCATGAAGCACATGCATGTGCAGGGCGACCTGCCGATCGCCGGCGTCGAGCACGTGATGCAGCCCTATCACTTCGGCGAGGGCTTCGGCGAGGACCCGGCCGCCTTCCGCGACCGGGCGGTGCAGGCGATCGAGGACAAGATCCTGGAGGTCGGCCCCGAGAACGTCGCGGCCTTCATCGGCGAGCCGGTGCAGGGGGCGGGCGGGGTGATCATCCCGCCGGACGGCTACTGGCCGGCGGTCGAGGCCGTGTGCCGCAAGTACGGGATCCTGCTGGTCTGCGACGAGGTGATCTGCGGCTTCGGACGCCTGGGCCAATGGTTCGGCCACCAGCACTACGGCGTGAAGCCCGACATGATCGCCATGGCCAAGGGCCTGTCGTCCGGCTACCTGCCGATCAGCGCCGTCGGCGTGGCCGACCACATCGTCGCCGAGCTGCGCGAGAAGGGCGGCGACTTCATCCACGGCTTCACCTATTCGGGCCACCCGACGGCGGCCGCCGTGGCCCTGAAGAACATCGAGATCATGGAACGCGAGGGCCTGGTCGAGCGCACCCGCGACGACACCGGCCCCTACCTGGCCAAGGCCCTGGCCACGCTGAACGACCACCCGCTGGTGGGCGAGACCCGCTCGCTGGGCCTGATCGGCGCGGTCGAGATCGTGCGCGAGAAGGGGACCAATCACCGCTTCCTCGACAAGGAGGGCGAGGCCGGGCCGATCGTGCGCGACCTGTGCATCGCCAACGGCCTGATGGTCCGCGCCATCCGCGACAGCATCGTCTGCTGCCCGCCCCTGATCATCACCCACGCCCAGATCGACGACCTGGTGGCGATCATCAGGAAGTCCCTGGACGAGGCCGAGCCGGTGCTGCGGGCGCTGAAGGCAGAGCCCGTGTCTTGATCCGCACCCCACCGTTGTCATCCCGGCCGAAGCGCAGCGGAGAGCCGGGACCCAGGGGCCGTGCGCACCGCCCCTGGCTCCCGGACAGCGCTTCGCGCTTCCGGGATGACAACGGGAGAGGACGTGAGAACACCTCCTGACGCCCGTCCGTCGTCATGGGACGACGGTGAGATTGTCGCCAAAACTCAAGAGACTAGACTTCGAAAAGCGCGAGGAGCGCCCCATGAAGTACAAAGAAAAGAAGTCCAAGCCCGGCCCCAAGACCACGCGCGGGGTGCCCACCCTCGACGATGCGCGCGACTGGTTCTCCCGCCAGAACATCGAGGAGATCGAGTGCGTCGTGCCCGACCTGGCCGGCGTGGCGCGGGGCAAGATCATGCCGGTGCGCAAGTTCCTGGGCGCGCCGTCGATGAACCTGCCGCTGGCGGTGTTCTACCAGACCATCACCGGCGACTTCCCCGAGTTCGAGGGGGCGGTGAACGCGGTGCAGTCCGACACCGACATCTTCCTGACCCCCGACCTGGCCACCCTGGCCGTGGTGCCCTGGGCCCAGGACCCGACCGCCCAGGTGATCCACGACGCCTTCCATCCCGACGGGCGGCCGGTCGAGGAGAGCCCGCGCCAGGTGCTGCGCCGGGTGTTGTCGCTGTACCGCGAGAAGGGCTGGGAGCCGATCGTGGCCCCCGAGATCGAGTTCTACCTGGTCGACAAGAACACCGACCCCGACTACCCGCTGAAGCCGCCGATCGGGCGTTCGGGCCGGCCCGAGACCGGCCGCCAGGGCTACTCCATCGCCGCGGTCAACGAGTTCGACGCCCTGTTCGAGGACATGTACGAGTACTCCGAGCGCCAGGGCCTGGAGATCGACACCCTGATCCACGAGAGCGGCGTGGCCCAGATGGAGATCAACCTCCGCCACGGCAATCCGCTGGAGCTGGCCGACCAGGTGTTCATGATGAAGCGCACCATCCGCGAGGTGGCGCTGGAGCACGACATCTACGCCACCTTCATGGCCAAGCCGATGGCCGCCGAGCCCGGCAGCGCCATGCACATCCACCAGTCGATCCTCGACAAGGACGGCCAGAACCTGTTCTCGAACGCCGACAGCGGCGACGCCACGCCGCTGTTCTACGCCTTCATCGCCGGGCAGCAGCGCTACCTGCCGGCGATCATGGCCATCCTGGCGCCCTACGTGAACAGCTACCGCCGGATCGCGCGCGACAGCGGGGCCCCGGTCAACACCCAGTGGGGCTACGACAACCGCACCTGCGGCCTGCGCGTGCCGCCGTCCGACCCGGCCAACCGCCGCGTCGAGAACCGCATCCCCTCGTCGGACGCCAATCCGTACCTGGCCATGGCGGCGGTGCTGGCGGCCGGCTATCTGGGCATGATCCACAACCTGTCGCCCACCGCCCCGGTCGACACCGACGCCAGCGTGCGCGGCATCGAGCTGCCCCGCTCCCTGCTGGAATCGGTGACCCTGTTCGAGGAGGCCAAGCCCCTGGTCGAGATCCTGGGGACCACCTTCTGCAACGCCTACGCCACGGTGAAGCAGGCCGAGTACGAGACCTTCATGCGCACGATCAGCCCGTGGGAGCGGGAGTTCCTGTTGCTGAATGTCTAGGGCGCTGGACCACTTGCCCCCTACGGATCGCTTCGCGATCGTCTTCCCCCGCAGGGGGAAGAGCCTCCGCCGGCTCCGCGCAAGAGGCTCCGCCCCCTATGGGGGCGGACAGACCGCGAAGCGGTCAGGTGGGGGCAAGTAGGTGTTCGCCAACGCCGGCCACCCCGCCACGTCCTGGTACGCGGCGACCGCCACGCCCTTCCCGACGCTGCCGCCGCTGCAACACGACACCCGCGCCGACGTCTGCGTCGTCGGCGCCGGCTATACCGGCCTGGGCGCGGCGCTCGAGCTGGCCCAGCGCGGCGTCTCCGTCGTCGTGCTCGAGGCCGCCCAGGTCGGCAGCGGCGGGTCGGGGCGCAACGGCGGCCAGGTCCACACCGGCCAGCGCAACGACCAGGCCTGGCTGGAGAAGACGGTCGGCCGCGACGACGCCTTGGCCCTGTGGAAGATGGCCCAGGACGCCCGCGCCCACCTGCTGGCCCTGATCGCCGAGCACGCCATCGCCTGCGACTTCCGCCCCGGCATGATCCACGCCCGCCACAAGCGCGGCGGCGAGGCCGAGGACGCGGCCCACATCGCGCACATGGCCGCGCGCTACGGCTACGACCAGCTGACCCTGATCGACGACGACGCCCTGGCCCACGAGCTGGGGACCGACGTCTATCACGGCGGCCTGGTCGACCGGGGCGGCGGCCACCTGCATCCGCTGAACCTGGCCCTGGGCATGGCCCGGGCGGCCATGGCGGCGGGGGCTGTGATCTTCGAGCAGACCCGGGCCACGGCCTGGCGGCGCGAAGGGACGACGATCCGCGTCGACACCCCCGGCGGAACGGTCGCCTGCGACCAGCTGATCCTGACCGGCGACGGCTATCTGGACGACCTGGTCGGCGGCGCCGCGCGGGCCCGTGTGATGCCGATCAACAACTTCATCCTGGCCACCGAGCCCTTGGGCGAGCGGGCCGAGACGATCATCCGCTCCAACGCCGCCGTCGCCGACAGCCGGTTCGTGATCAACTATTTCCGCAAGAGCCCCGACGGCCGGCTGATCTTCGGCGGCGGCGAGAACTACCGCCCCGGCTTCCCGCCCGACCTGAAGGCCTTCGTGCGGCGGCACATGCTGAAGGTCTATCCGGGCCTGGCCGACGTCGAGGTCACCCACGCCTGGGGCGGGACCTTGGGCATCACCGTCCACCGCGCGCCCTTCGTCCGCGACCTGGCGCCCGGCGTGCGGATCGCGGCGGGCTATTCGGGGCAAGGGGTGATGCTGGCGCCGTGGTTCGGCAAGCTGCTGGCCGACGCGGCCCTGGGCGAGGGGGAGGGGATGGCGCTGCTGTCGCGGCTGCCGACGCCGCCGTTCCCCGGAGGGCGGTTGCTGCGGTGGCCGCTGACGGTGGCGGGGCTCAGTTGGTATGCGATGCGGGATCGGTTGTGAGGCGGCGGCGCACCCACTTGCCCCCACCTGACCGCTTCGCGGTCTGTCCGCCCCCGTAGGGGGCGGAGCCTCTTCCCCCCGTGGGGGAAGACGGTCGCGAAGCGACCCGTAGGGGGCAAGTGGTCGCCGGCAGGGCGCCGCCGATTGACATCCCCACCGCCCCATCCTCCCATCCTCCCATGTCCACCACGACCACCGAGCCCGCCGGAACCGTCGCCACCGCCCTGGCCCATGCCCGGCGGCTGTTGGGCGTCGACCCGCGGTTGGCCGCCGAGCAGGCCGGGGCGATCCTGGAGGCCGTGCCGCGCCATGCCGAGGCGACGCTGATCCTGGCCACGGCCCTGCGGCTGGCGGGCGACCTCCCGCAGGCCTTGCGGACCCTCGACCCCCTGTCGCGCGCCTTCCCCCAGTCGCCGCCGGTCCAGCTGGAGCACGGCTGGAGCCTGGCCGCCGCCGGCCAGACGCAGGGCGCCGTCGCCGCGTTCCGCCGCGCCGTCGCCGCCGAGCCGGACCTGGCCGAGGCCTGGCGCGGCCTGGCCGAGGCCCTGGAGCTGGTCGGCGACGAGGCCGGCGCCCAGGTCGCCCGGGCCCGGCAGACGGTCCTGCAGATCAAGGGCGGGGTCCGTGACCCGGCCCTGATGGCCGCCGCCGGCGCCCTGGTCGACGGCAAGCCCGGCGAGGCCGAGAAGGCCCTGCGCGCGCTGCTGGACACCCGCCCCGACGACCCGGCGGCGCTGCGCATGCTGGCCGAGGCCGTGGCCCGGCTGGGTCGGCAGGAAGAGGCCGAGACCCTGCTGGTCCGCTGCCTGGAGATCGCCCCCGGCTTCACCGCCGCCCGGCAGAACCTGGCCACGGTCCTCTACCGGCTGGGCCGGTCCGAGGACGCCCTGGTCCAGCTGGAGCGCCTGCTGGCCGACGAGCCGCGCAACCCGGCCCACCTGAACCTCAAGGCCGCCGCCCTGGCGCGGATCGGCGAATACGCCCAGTCCATCGCCATCTACGAGGACGTGCTGGCCCGCCATCCGCAGCAGCCCAAGGGCTGGATGAGCTACGGCCACGCCCTGAAGACCGTCGGCCGCGCCGCCGACTGCGCGGCCGCCTACCGCAAGGCCGTCGACCAGGCCCCCTCGCTGGGCGAGGCCTGGTGGAGCCTGGCCAACATGAAGACCTGGCGCTTCGACGAGGCCGACCTGGCGGCGATGGAGGCGCAGCTGGCGCGGGCCGACCTGTCCGACGACGACCGCCTGCACCTGGACTACGCCCTGGGCAAGGCCCACGAGGACGCCGGCCGCTGGGCGCGGTCGTTCGAGCACTACGCGCGCGGCGCGGCCCTGCGCCGGGCCCAGCTGGCCTACGATCCCGAGCGCAACCGCCGGCACGTGGCGCGGTCCAAGGCGGTGCTGACCGCCGACCTGTTCGCCGAGCGGGCCGGGCAGGGCTGCCCGGCGCCGGACCCGATCTTCGTCCTGGGCCTGCCGCGCTCGGGCTCGACCCTGGTGGAGCAGATCCTGGCCAGCCACTCGGCCGTCGAGGGCACCATGGAGCTGCCCGACATCGGCGCGATCGCCAAGCGGCTGGGCGGGGCCAAGAGCTCGCGCGAGCCCTCGGCCTATCCCGAGATCCTGGCCGACCTGGACCCCGACCAGCTGGCGGCCCTGGGGCAGGAGTTCCTCGACCGCACCCGGGTGCAGCGCAAGACCGGCCGGCCGCTGTTCATCGACAAGATGCCCAACAACTGGGCCCACGTCGGCCTGATCGCCCTGACCCTGCCGAACGCCAAGATCATCGACGCCCGCCGCCACCCGATGGGCTGCTGCTTCTCCGGCTTCAAGCAGCACTTCGCCCGCGGCCAGGCCTTCAGCTACGGCCTGGACGACATCGGCCGCTACTACGCCGACTATGTGGAGCTGATGGCCCATTTCGACGCCGTGCTGCCGGGCCGCGCGTACCGCGTGATCTACGAAGAGATGGTCGCCGACCCGGAAGCCCAGATCCGCGCGCTGCTGGACTATTGCGGCCTGCCGTTCGAGGAAAGCTGTCTGAACTTCCACGAAAACGACCGCGCCGTGCGCACCGCAAGCTCAGAGCAGGTGCGCCGCCCGATCTTCAAGGACGCGGTCGAGCATTGGCAGAACTACGAATCGTGGCTGGACCCCCTGAAGTCCGCCCTGGGACCCGTCCTGACCTGTTACCCCGCCGCGCCTGAATTTTGATCACTCGCTCCGGACCCTGCCATTTCTGCAACAGTCGGCGGAATTGACGTTCGTTTGAATTTTGATCCTTGCGGGTCCGTAACCACGGGATGACCATCGTTCACCTAACGTGTTCCGGGGGAGCGATAATGCCGTTGACTAAGCGTAGTGCGCACGGATCGTCCAAGATGGCGGTCTGGACCACGGCCCTTCTGGCTTCATCCATGCTGACTGCGGTCACCGCCCACGCGCAGGCGCAATCGGGGGGCTCGGTGGCGCTGGAAGAGGTGGTCGTCACCGCCCAGAAGCGTTCCGAGAACCTGCAGGACGTGCCGGTCAGCATCCAGGCCCTGGGCGAGGCCAAGCTGGAGCAGCTGCAGGTCCAGAACTTCACCGACTATGTGAAGTACCTGCCCAGCGTGTCGTTCCAGACCACCTCGCCGGGCTTCTCCAACGTCTACATGCGCGGCGTGGCCAGCGGCGGCGACGGCAACCACTCGGGCCCGCTGCCCAGCGTCGGCATCTATCTGGACGAACAGCCGATCACCACGATCCAGGGCGCGCTGGACATCCACATCTACGACATCGCCCGGGTCGAGGCCCTGGCCGGGCCGCAGGGCACGCTGTACGGCGCCAGCTCGCAAGCCGGCACCCTGCGGATCATCACCAACAAGCCCACGACCGCCGGCTTCAGCGCCGGCTACGACATCGAGGGCAACGTCATCGACCACGGCGACCCGGGCTACGTGCTGGAGGGCTTCGTCAACCAGCCGCTCAGCGACAAGGTCGCCGTGCGCCTGGTGGGCTGGGCCGAGCACCAGGGCGGCTTCATCGACAACGTCGCCGGGTCGCGCACCTACCCGACCTCGGGCGTGACGGTCAGCAACGGCTACCGGATCAAGGACAACTACAACGACGTCGACGTCTACGGCGGCCGCGCGGCCCTGCGGGTCGAGGCCGGCGACAACTGGGTGATCACGCCCTCGATCATGGCCCAGCAGGAAAAGGTCGGCGGCCTGTTCTCGTACGACCCCTCGGTCGGCGACCTGAAGGTCGCGCACTACTATCCGGAAAGCTCGAACGACAAGTGGTGGCAGGCGGCCATGACGGTCGAGGGCCAGATCGCCAACCTCGACGTGGTCTATGCCGGCTCGTACCTGGACCGCGACGTCGACACCCACCAGGACTACACCGACTACTCGTACTTCTACGACACCCTGGCCGGCTACGGCGCCTACTGGACCGACAACGCCGGCAACCCGGTGGACCCGTCGCAATACATCACGGGCCACGACGCCTACAGCAAGGTCAGCCACGAAATCCGCGTCTCGACTCCGCAGGACAAGCGCTTCCGCGTGGTGGGCGGGCTATTCTACCAGCGCCAGACCCACGGCATCTATCAGAACTACCAGATCGACGCGCTGGGCACCGACCTGTCGGTGCCGGGCTATCCGCACACCATCTGGCTGACCCAGCAGAAGCGGGTCGACCGCGACAGCGCCGCGTTCGGCGAGGCGGCGTTCGACATCACCGACAAGCTGACCGTGACGGCCGGCATCCGCTTCTTCAAGGCCGACAACAGCCTGAAGGGCTTCTACGGCTACGGCCTGGGCTACAGCTCGGGCACGGGCGAGGGCGCCTGCTTCACCGGCCCCGAGATCGAGGGCTCGCCCTGTACGAACCTCGACAAGCGGACCAAGGAGAAGGGCAACACGCCGAAGGTGAACCTCACCTACAAGGTCGACGAGGACAAGCTGGTCTACGTCACCTATTCGGAAGGCTTCCGGCCGGGCGGGATCAACCGGCGCGGCACCCTGCCGCCCTACAGCTCCGACTACCTGAAGAACTACGAGTTCGGCTGGAAGACCACCTGGGCCGACAACCGCTTCCGCTGGAACGGCGCGGTCTTCCTCGAGAAGTGGAACGGCTTCCAGTTCGCCCTCTTGGGCGCCAACGGCCTGACCGAGATCAAGAACGCCGGCGCCGCCGAGATCAAGGGCGTGGAGACCGACTTCACCTTCGCGGTCAGCCACGGCTTCACGATCAACGGCTCGGCGGCCTACACCGACGCGGCCCTGACCAAGAACTACTGCGGCTTCGTCGACGCCTCGGGCAATCCGGAAACCGACTGCCCCGATCCCGAGGCCCCGGACGGCACGGCCCTGCCGGTGACGCCGAAGTTCAAGGCCAACATCACCGCCCGCTACGAGTTCGACCTGAACGGCTACGACGCCTTCGTCCAGGGCTCGGCGGCCGGCCAGACCAGCAACTGGACCGACCTGCGGATCCTGGAGCGCGGCATCATCGGCAAGCAGTCGGGCTACGCCACCGCCGACTTCTCGGCCGGGGTCGGGCGCGACAACTGGACCTTCCAGGCCTTCCTCGAAAACGCCTTCGACAAGCGCGCCAGCCTGAACCGCTACGCCGAATGCGCCGAGACCGTCTGCGGAACCCAGGTCTACATCGTGCCCAACCAGCCGCGGACCTTCGGGGTGAAGTTCGGGCAGAAGTTCTAACCGCAGTCAGGGTTGTCATCCCGGAAGCGCGCAGCGCTGTCCGGGACCCAGGTGAACCGCACCGCCTTTGCCCAGTCCCCTGGGTCCCGGACAGCCCCTACGGGGCTTCCGGGATGACAACGAGTTTTGCGTGACGAACCTCTGTTCCCGTGAAAGCGTAACCGCATGACAGAGACCCACCAGAAGGTCCCCATCCCCCAGGTCACGGGCCCCAAGGCCCTGGGCTTCTGGATGTGCACGGCGCTGGTCGTCGGCAACATGATCGGTTCGGGCGTGTTCATGCTGCCCGCCTCCCTGGCCCCCTACGGCTGGAACGCGGTGTTCGGCTGGCTGGTGACGATCGCCGGCGGCCTGGCCCTGGCCTTCGTGTTCGCGGGGCTGTCGCGCGAGTTCCCCAAGGCCGGCGGTCCCTACGCCTACACCCAGGAGGCCTTCGGGCCGCTGGTCGGGTTCATGGTGGCGTGGAGCTACTGGATCTCGCTGTGGGTCGGCAACGCCGCCATCGCCACGGGGGCGGTCAGCTACCTGTCGGTGATCTTCCCGGCCATCGCCAAGGTGCCGGGCATGCACCTGCTGGTCACCCTGGGCGCGGTCTGGACGATGGTCGGGATCAACATCGCCGGCGCCCGCCTGGCCGGCGGGGTGCAGGTGGTGACGACGGTGCTGAAGCTGCTGCCGCTGGTGGCCGTGGCGGGCCTAGCCTTCTGGATCATCGGCCGCGGCCCAAGCGCTCCCGGGGGCGTCAGCCTGACCCCGTTCCGCCCCGCCGACATCCATCCCGGCGCGATCACCGCCGCCGCCACCCTGACCCTGTGGGCGCTGCTGGGCCTGGAGTCGGCCACGGTCCCGGCCGGCAAGGTGGTCGACCCCACCCGCACCATCCCGCGCGCCACCCTGGCCGGGACGGTGTTCACCGGCCTGATCTACCTGCTGGTCTGCTCGGCGGTGGTGCTGCTGACCCCGGTCGACGCGCTGAAGACGTCCAACGCCCCGCTGTCGGACTTCGTCGGCCGCTGGTGGGGGCCGGCGGCCGGCCAGCTGCTGGCCCTGTTCGCGGCGATCAGCGCCTTCGGGGCCCTGAACGGCTGGGTGCTGCTGCAGGGCGAGATGCCCTACGCCATGGCGAGGGGCGGGGTGTTCCCGGCCTTCCTGGCCAAGGAGTCGAAACGCGGCACGCCCGCCCGCGCCCACCTGATGTCGGCCGGCTTCCTGACCGTGCTGGTGGCGATGAACTACGCCAAGTCGATGGCCGAGGTCTTCACCTTCATCGCCCTGCTGGCCACCACGGCCTCGCTGTTCACCTACCTGGCCTGCGCCCTGGCGGCGCTGAAGCTGCAGGCGGCCCGGCGGATCACCCCGACCCTGGCCCTGACCGTCATCGCCGTCCTGGCCGGGCTCTACGCGGTCTTCACCCTGGTGGGGGCCGGCAAGGAGGCCGTCCTCTGGGGCATAGCCCTGCTGGCCGTGGGGGCGCCGTTCTACTTGCTGACCCGGGGGCGTTCGGCCAGCTCATGACATTCAGGATATCCGCTCATCCCGGCGAATGCCGGGACCCAGATGGAATGGCTTTGAGGCTGACGCCAAGGGCGCTGAGCTCATCCAATCCGACACACCGCCATGGGATCTGGGTCCCGGCATTCGCCGGGATGAGCGGATCATAAAGAGGCTCGTTCAGATGATCCGCACCGCCCTCGTGGCCGCCGCCCTGACGCTCACCGCGTTCGCCTCGCACGCCGCCCCCGTCTACGTCCACGCCGGCAAGCTGGTCGACACCCTGCAGGGCAAGGTGCTGACCGACCAGATGATCACCATCGACGGCGAGCGGATCGTGGCGGTCGGGCCGTGGAAGGCCGCCCCCGCCGACGGCAAGGTCGTCGACTGGTCCAAGCGCATGGTGCTGCCCGGCCTGATCGACATGCACACCCACCTGGTCGACCAGGAGCAGACCGAGAACATCGCCGAGCCGCTGCTGACCACGGCCGCCTACCAGGCCTATATCGGCGCCGACCACGCGCGGAAGACCCTTGAGGCCGGCTTCACCAGCGTGCGCGACGTCGGCACCTGGCGGGCGTTCGGGGACGTGGCCCTGCGCGACGCGATCGACAACGGCCTGGTGCCTGGCCCGCGCATGTCGGTGGCCGGCGCCTACATCACCATTCCCGGCGGCGGCGGCGAGATCACCGGCATCTCCGACGACGTGAAGCTGCCCGACGAGATGCGCGTGGGCGTGGTCACCGACGCCGCCGACGCCCGTCGCAAGGCGGCCAACATCCTGGCCCACCACGCCGACTTCCTGAAGCTGATCGCCACCGGCGCTGTCCTGACCGTCGGCACCGAGCCCGGCCAGCAGGAGCTGACCGAGGACGAGATGCGCGCGGCCATCCAGGAGGCCGCCCGCCGCGGGACCTACGCCACCGCCCACGCCCACGGGGCCGAGGGCATGAAGTCGGCCATGCGGGCCGGCGTGCGCTCGATCGAGCACGGCTCGCTGATGGACGACGAGGCCATCGCCATGATGAAGGCCAAGGGCGTGTTCCTGGTGGCCGACATCTATGACGGCGACTGGATCGACGCCTACGGCAAGGCCCACGGCTGGCCGGCCGAGACCCTGCGCAAGAACTACGAGACCACCCAGGCCCAGCGCGAGGGCTTCCGCAAGGCGGTGAAGGCCGGGGTCAAGATCGCCTACGGCACCGACGCCGGGGTCTATCCGCACGGGCTGAACGCCCGGCAGATGAAGTACATGGTGCAGTGGGGCATGACCCCGATGCAGGCCGTCCAGTCGGCCACCACCGTGGCGGCCGAGCTGATGGGCAAGACCGACGTCGGCGCCGTCGCCCCCGGCCGCTACGCCGACCTGATCGCCGTGGACGGCGACGCCATGGCCGACGTCTCGGTGCTGGAGCACGTCAGCGCGGTGATGAAGGGCGGGGTGGTGGTGAAGGACTGAGCGCCTAGCCGCCGCGCACGACGGCGGTCGCGAAGGCGGCCAGGATCACGGCGATCCAGACGCCCGTGGCGATCCACGACCGGATGACCGCGCGCGACAGTTCGGGGTCGTTCAGGCGGAAGGGCGCGCGGCTGCAGTAGAAGCGGCCCGCGGCGTCGCGGGCGGCGAAGGAATACCCCTGGAAGGTCCGCCAGAGGTCCGGATGCCGCTGGGCCAGGATGCTGCTCACCTGGGCGTAGCGGAACATCGAGATCGCGCCGGCCGCCATGTTGGCGAGAATGAAGGCCAGGAGGAGAAGGGCGTCGGTCAGGCTCATGTCACGGCTCGAAGCGTGACCACAGCATAGGGCGAGGCGATCGGTTTGAAAGCTCCGTGCGGGAAAAGGTCTTCCGGGCGCAATTGCCACAACGTCGTTGAGCGAATCGCAACCTACAACTTAAGCGTCCCGTTAACCTTTGAGGCGCACCGTCCGTACCATGATCACTCGCCTCCTCATCGCCACCGGTCAGCTGGTCGTCTCGTTCGGGGCGGCCCTGCCGCTCGGCGATCGCCTGCTCGACTCCCGCTACAGCGACGACGAGGGCGAGCACCTGATGTGGGGACTGGGCTTCTATGTCAGCCTGATCCTCGCCGTGGTCTCGCTGTTCGTCTGGAAGCACTAGGAACGGCCGAAGGAGGGGACACACACTCGCCCCTCGCGCCGTGACGATTTTCGAGGCCGCACCGCGAGTGTGTGTCCCCCGTGTCGTCCGCGCATTTCCTTTTATCACTCGAGCCGCCGCAATCTTGCCTGGGGATTCACCAAAAGTCCGCTTGGCGTGGCTCCTGCAGTGTGCAATGCAACACGATGTTGCTGTGCAGCATTGAAACAGCTGTCATGCACGCGCGGTAAGACCGACGCTGAGTGAGCATAAAGGAGTGATCCCCATGGCCGACGAACACACCTACTTCGTTCGACCCGTCTCCGGCGTCTGGCACGTGACCTGGAACGACGCCCCCGACCTGATCGGCTCCTATCCCGCCCAGCCCGAAGCCGTCGGCGTGGCCGAGATGCTGGCCCGCCACATGCGCACCCAGGGCAAGACCGCCCGGGTGTCGGTCTCCGAACCGGAAGTCCGCCGCGCCAGCTGGGGCCGCGCGAGCCTCGGCGCCCAGGCGGCGGCTTAAAACTCACCTTCTCCCTCTGGGAGAGGGGTCAGGTAAGAGGCCGCCAGCCGCTCGGCGATCGCTCCCGCCTCGGCCGGGGTGAACACGGTCTCGTCCAGGCACAGCTCCAGCCACAGCCCGTCCACGACGGCCGTCAGGCCGATGGCGGCCAGTCTCGCGTCCACCGACGGATCGCAGGCCGCCAGCAGCTCCTCCAGCCGGGCGCGATAGCCGGCGTAGGTGCGACGGTGGATCGCCGCGACGTCGGCGTCCACCTTCACCAGGCTCCAGAAGGCCAGCCAGGTGGCCAGCAGGTCCGGGTCCAGCACCGGCGGGGCGAAGCTGGCGGTCAGATAGGCCGACAAGCGCGCGCGGGGATCGCCGCCCGCCGCCTCGACCGCCGCCTCCAGCGCCGCGTCGATCCGCGCCCCGGTCGCCTCGTAGGTCGCGGCGATCAGGGCGTCGACGCCGTCGAAATAGTGCCGCAGCAGGCCGGCGCTGACCCCCGCCTCGGCGCAGATCGTCCGCACGGAGGCGCCGGCCACGCCCTTGGCCGCCAGCACCCGGGCGGCGGCCTCGATCAAGGCCGTGCGACGGACGTCGGGAGCCTCGCGGGTGAAGGCGGCGCGAGGGGTCATGGCTGAAGGCCCCGAGCATCCAAAACGGTTGTCATCCCGGAAGCCCCGCAGAGGCTGTCCGGGACCCAGGGGACCGGGCGAAAGCCGTGCAGCCGCCCCTGGGTCCCGGACAAGCGCTGCGCGCTTTCCGGGATGACAACCTTTGTTGTCGTGATGGGGCCGTGGGTCACCACCCCTCCGGCGGCCGCGGCAGCCTTGCCTGCGGGATCAGCGCCCGCATCTTCCGGCCGAAGCTCCGCAAGCTCACCTCGGTCTCCGCCAGCGGTCCCGCCGTGAAGGTCCGCGAGGCCATGCCCTGCTGGACGCGGGCCACCAGCTCGGTGTCCTCGGCGTTGACCTGGCGGTTGATGCGCCAGTTCAGATAGCGCGCCGCCCGCATCTCGCGCCGCTCGTCCGGCAGGGCGTAGGCGATCTCGCGGATCATGGTCCGGGTGGCCGAGACCGGGATGAACTGCATGAAGTCCACCTGGTCCGGATAGATGTCGAAGGCCTGGTTGGGCCAGAGCTTGAAATAGGTCCACAGCCGCTTGCGCTCGGGCGGCAGGTGGTCGGAGTCGGGCAGGATGCGCTGGTAGAGGCGCTCGGACGGGTTGCGCGACGGCTCGTCGATCAGCTGGCCCCACATCTTGTCGACCCAAGTCTGCGCTTCGACGCCGTAGCCCTTGCCGAACAGCCGCGTCAGGCCCGGATGGGCCACGGGGATGTGCAGGCCGTCGGAATAGTTGTCGCTGATGTTCTTCCAGTTCACCTCGCGGGGCCGCAGGGTGACCCGGCCGAACGGGACCATCTCCTCGAACCGGTAGGGCTCCAGCTCGTGGTCGTAGGGGGCCATCATCTCGGCGACGCTGGGGCCATCGCCCTCGAGGCGCACGAAGACGAAGCCGCGATAGACCTCCACCTGGAACGGGGCCAGGCTCTGCTGGTCGACGTTCAGGGCGGGGTAGGTCTCGGGATAGGGCGCGGCGATCAGCCGGCCGTCCAGGGCGTAGGTCCAGGCGTGGTAGGGGCAGACGATCCGCGCGCAGTGGCCGACGGGGCCGTCCAGCAGCCGGGCGGCGCGGTGGCGGCAGACATTGGCGAAGGCCCGGACCCCGCCGTCCTTGCCGCGCACCACCACCACGCTCTCGCCCAGGAACTCGAAGGTGTGGAAGTCGCCGGCCCGGGGGATGTCGTTCAGATGGCAGACGATCTGCCAGGAGGGGCGCAGGACCTTGTCCTGCTCCTCGCGGAAGAACCGCTCGCTGCCGTAGATCCAGCCGGGCAGGCCGTAGTCGGCGTCGGCGTCGGGGTCGTGGTCGGGGAGTTGGGCCATATCCATCACCAGATCTCCTTAAATCGGCTCATCCCGGCGAATGCCGGGACCCAGATCCCATAGTGGGGTGGCTGATTGGAGGAGCTCAGAGCTCTTGGCGTCAGCCTCAAGGCCATTCCATCTGGGTCCCGGCATTCGCCGGGATGAGCGGATTTTCGAGACATCACCGCCCCACCAGGCTCAGCTTCACCGCCGTCGTGAAATCCCGGTCGCGCAGGATCTCCCGCGCCGCGTTGCGCCCCGGATTGCCCGAGACGCCGCCGCCCGGGTGGCACCCGGCGCCGCACATGTAGAGCCCCTTGATCGGCGCCCGGTGGCTGGCGTGGCCCAGCACCGGCCGGGCCGCCCACAGCTGATCCAGCGACATGTGGCCGTGCATGATGTCGCCGTTGACCAGGCCGAACTTCCGCTCCAGGTCGACCGGCGACAGGATCATCCGTCCCAGGACCGACGCCTTGAAGTTCGGGGCCCACTGGTTGACCGTGTCGATGATCAGGTCGGCCGCCGCCTCGCGCTCGTCGTCCCAGCTGCGGCCGTCCGGCAGGTCCCAGGCGAACTGCTGGCAGAACAGGCTGGCCACGTGCTGGCCCGGAGGGGCCAGGCTGTCGTCCAGGGTCGAGGGGATCAGGATCTCGACGATCGGCCGCTTCGAAATCCCCGTCGCCTTGGCGTCGCGATAGGCCTCGTCCATGTAGTCCAGGGTCGGCGACAGCACGATGCCGCACTGGTGGTGCTCGGCCACGGCCTTGCCGGGCAGGCAGGTGAAGTCGGGCAGCTCCGACAGGGCCACGTTCATGCGGAAGGTGCCCGAGCCGTTCTTGTAGCCCTTGATCGCCTTCTTGAACGGGGCGGGCAGGGCCGATGGCGGCACCAGCGACCCGTACAGCAGGGCCGGGTTGAGGTTGGAGCTGACGATAGGGGCCATGATCTGGGTCCCGTCGACCAGTTGCACGCCCACCGCCCGCTTGCCGGCGCCTTTAGGCATGTCCTCGACATGCACGCCCTCGACCTTGGCGTTCAGCAGGATGTCCACGCCCTTGGCGCGGCAGGCCTTGGCCATGGCTTGGGTGATCGCGCCCATGCCGCCCACCGCGTGGCCCCAGGCGCCCTTCTTGCCGTTCACCTCGCCGAAGGTGTGGTGCAGCAGGACGTAGGCCGATCCCGGCGTGTCGGGGCTGGCGAAGTTGCCGACTACGGCGTCGAAGCCGAAGCTGGCCTTGACCGCGTCGCTCTCGAACCAGCCGTCCAGGACGTCGCGGGCGCTCTTGGTGAACAGGTCCAGCAGGTCGCGCTTGCGCTGGCGGGACAGGCCCGCCAGCCGGCCGCCCTGCTTCAGCCCGCGCAGCAGGCCCGGCAGGCCGTCGCCCAGGTTCGGCGGGGTCTCGGCGGCCAGGTCGCGCAGCACGTCGCCGATCTCGTCCAGCATGTCGTAATAGGCCGGCAGGCGCTCGGCGTCGCGGGCCGAGAACTTGCGGAACTCGGCCTGGGTGCGCTCCAGTCCGCCGCCCAGCTTCATGTAGGTCTTGTCGTCGATCGGCAGGAAGTTGGAGATCGGCCGCTCCAGGATCCGCAGGCCGTGGCCGTGCAGGTCCATGTCGGCGATGACCTTGGGGCTCAGCAGGCTGACCGTGTAGCTGGCCACCGAGTTGCGGAAGCCGGGGTGGAACTCCTCGGTCACCGCCGCCCCGCCGACCACGTCGCGGGCCTCGCAGACCGTGACCTTCAGCCCGGCGCTGGCCAGGTAGAAGGCGCAGACCAGCCCGTTGTGGCCCCCGCCGATGATGACGGCGTCGCGCTGCTGGACGGCCATGCTCGTTCCTCTCCCCAGAGTGTGGGGAGGAGGTTGCTATACGAGTGTAAAATAGGCAAGGGGCCGCGATGGGCGAAGAATAGTTGAGCTGGCGCGTCGAGCAATCTTGACTAGAGCGGGCAGCTTGCTTCTAGATCGCCCTTAGGGGGAGTCGTCGTGCGAAAGATACCGTATGTTGCGGTCGGGGCCGCTATGCTGGCTCTATGGATCGCGCCCGTTCTGCTGCTGCATGCAGGGGTGAAGTCCTGGTCCGACGCCGGGGTCATTGGCGACTCCTTCGGCCTTGTGAACTCGCTGTTTTCGGGGATCGCTTTGCTGGGCGTCCTCTACACGCTTCATCAGCAACACCGCGACGCCATGAAGCGCGACGAGCAGTTCCTCGAGGACCAGGCTTCTTCGAGAAGCAGCCTGGACCAGCTGATACTCTCGACCCGACTGCAGATCATCACGACGATCGTCAGCGAAAACAGAAAGTCGATCCTGGAGCTGCGGCCGGAGCTGAAGGAGGTTCCCGCTTCGGTGCTGATGTTGATCGATCTGAAGTCCCGCATCCAGAGCGACGAGCGCACCAGCTCCCTGGTTCGCGAGGGGACGTCGGAAGTCATCGCGCTGATCGACGAGCTGATCGCCGCCAGCAGCGAGGTCCGGGACATACGCGCGGCGATGCAGGGTCTCGTCAATCGTCAGGCGGAGAGCTGAGCGATGGAGGCGGACGGCGAGCTGATCCCCCCGCGGCGCAGAAGGTCGGCTTCCGGCAGGGCGCTTCGCCTGAACGTCGAAAAGGACAAGTCGAAGGGCCGCGAACGCCGGGCCTCCGACATCCGAGCTCATCTGGATTCCTTCGTCGTCGGCCAGGAGGAGGCGAAGGAGCGGTTGAGCCTCATCCTCTCCATGTACCTGTCCTGGGACTCCAAGAAGAACGTGCTGCACCCGCCACCCAACGGTCTCGTCCTGGGGCCGACCGGATCGGGCAAGACCTTTTCCATCCAGATCGCGTGCGCCTATCTCGGCATCCCGTTCCTGATCGTGGACAGCACGACCCTGGTTCCGTCGGGCGCCAGGGGCGGGTCGGCGGTCGAGGAGATCGAATACAGGATCAACAATCTCATCGGCGATCGCGGCAAGATCGTCGTGTTCCTGGACGAGTTCGACAAGATCGCGGCGAAGTCCCACGACAACAACCGCGAATGGAAAGTCGACATCCAGAGATCCCTCCTGAAGTTCATAGAGGGCCAGGCGAAGGTCGCCGAGGGCGGGACGGGGTCGAGCGCGATGGTGCTGGCGGGCGGGGCGTTCGTCGATATCGACGGCACCGAGAACACCCGAAAGCGCCGTCCGGAGGTGGCCAGGCTGCTGAGAGAGGCGCCCAAGGGCACGATCGTCTCGGATGATCTCGTCAATTTCGGCTTCATGCCGGAGCTGGTCGCGCGGCTCCCGGCCATCATCCAGTACGAGTCCCTGCCGGAAGACGCCCTTCTGCAGATACTGAGGCACGGGCGCACCTCGCCTCTACTGGTGTGGCGACAGCATTTTCGAAGAATTGGGAAGACGTTGAAGTTCTCGGACGGCTTCATGCGGGCCGTCGCCAAGCGGGCGGCCGCCCTGTCCATGGGCGCGCGCGGCCTGCAGCAGATCGTCTTCCCGGCCTTGGCCAAGCGGGCCTACGCCTTCGAAGGCAACACCGAGAAGGTGATCAATATAACTGAAGAGATTCTGGAGATATAGTATGGGAAATCTGGTTATACCGGATTGGCAAAATCTAGCTCCGGTAAACGCGTTCCAATACAAGGTCGGGGATATAAACGGGTTCACCCTGACCGCCTATTTCCCGGCGATCGCCGACTGGGAAGATGGCGCGCTGCGGGCGCGACTTCAGGAACGGTTGCGCGAGGATGTCGCGAGCCTTCTGAGAACGGCGGAATTCTTCAACGAAAGCTCCCTGGAGAATAGAAAGGGGGCGGACTATTTCGCGGTCGAATTCAAGGACGACATCTACGACTTCCAGGTCGCCGTCTACCAGGACAGGATTGTCGTCCGCAAGGCCGGCGTCCAGCTGCCCACCTTCCATCACTGGTACCATGCCGCGGTGCCTGGGTTTAAGCAGATATTCGACTCCATTCTGAGCGTCCTGGATAAGGAACGCGGAATGGTGCACAGCGTCACCAGCGTGCAGTATAATTTCGATTTCGTGGCTTATGACTTCGTGCAGCTCGGCAAGAAGCTGCACAACTATTATGTTCTCGGGAAGCTGATAACCCAGGTTCCCGAAGAGTCCGGCGAAATCGTCAATATCGAGGCCGGGAAGCACAGCGTCAGCAGGTTGGACTACAAGGTCAACACCTGGGACGGGGTCGGCGACCGCAGAAGGCGCTTCACCTATGCGGTGAAGGCCCCGTCGAACAGGACCTATGCCGGGCTCTGGTTCGAGCTGTCCTATGGCAGCGAAACCTATACCGATCCGGACACCCAGACCCGGGAATGGTCGAACCCGGGCGTGCTGCTCGAAGAGTACAGTCGCGTCTACGACTTCATGTGGGCCAAGGGCCTGGGCGGCTTCATGCGGTCGCTGCTGGGCCACCTGGAGTTCAAGACGACGGCCAGCTACATCCCCTGAAGCCGGCGCGCCCTGGGCGGAAGCGGTGCGTCAGGCCCGCTCCGCCTTCCCCCGGGCCGTCAGCCAGTACATCACCGGCGTCGCCACCCGCGACAGCACCGTGCTGGTGATCAGCCCGCCGATGATCACGATGGCCAGCGGGGAGTAGAGCCCCGACCCCTCCATCGCCAGCGGCAGCAGCCCGCCGATGGCCGTCACGCTGGTCAGCAGCACCGGCAGGAACCGCACCTCGCCGGCGCGCTCGATGGCGTCGTGCAGGCCCATGCCGCCCTTGCGCAGCTGTTCGGTGAAGTCGACCAGCAGGATCGAGTTCTTGATCTCGATGCCGATGAGCGCGATCAGCCCGATGGTCGCGGTGAAGCTCAGCGAATAGCCGGTGATCCACAGGGCCGCCACGGCCCCGAACAGGCCGAACGGGATGATGCCGGCCACCACCAGGGCGGTCTTGAACTTCTGGAACTCCAGGACCAGCACCGCCAGGATGCCGAACACCGCCACCATCACCGCCGCGCCCAGGCCGGCGAAGCTCTCCGACTGGGCCTCGGCCTGGCCGCCCAGGGTCAGGCGGTAGCCGGGCGGCATGGGCAGCTCGCGGTCCAGGCGCGCGACCACGTCCTGGGTGAGCTTGGCGGTCAGGTAGCCGGTCTGGACATAGGCGCTGACGGCCACCGTGCGCTCGCGGTCGAAGCGGTCGATGCGGGCGGGGCTGGAGCGCAGGGTCGGGGTGGCGATCGAGCCCAGGGGCGCGGCCTCGCCGTCGGCGGTGGGGACGTAGATCTTGGACAGGTCGGCCAGGGCGTTGCGGCTGCCCAGCGGATTGGGGCCCACGCTCATGGGCAGCCGGACTTTCACCGCATAGTCGTCGCCGTCGGGATCGCGGAAGCGGCCGGTCTCCTCGCCCGACAGCGCCAGGCGGGCGGCGCGGCGCGGGGCCCCGGCCGGCACGCCCAGAGCGGCGGCCTTGCCCTCGTCGACGCCCAGGTCCAGGTCGGTGCGGTCCAGCCGCACGGGGTTGTTGACGTCGCGCGTGCCGGGCGTGGCCTTCAGGACCTGCTCGGCGCGGGCGGCCAGGGCCTTGAGCACCTCCAGGTTCTGGCCGGTCAGGCGGATCACCACCGGGGCGTCGATCGGCGGGCCGTTCTCGAAGGTGACGACGCTGATCCGCGCCCCGGGGAAGCGGGCGAAATCCTCGCGCAGGCGGTCCAGCACCTTCTCGCTCTGGCCCGGCTCCCAGCGCTCCAGGCTGGCGAACACCTCGGCATAGGTGGTGGCGCTCTCGCGCTGGGTGATGTTGTAGAAGATCTGCGGATTGCCGCGGCCCAGGTTGTCGGCCTGCCAGACGATCTTGGGCTCCTGCTTCAGCCGGGCCTCGACGAAGCGCAGGGCGCGGTCGGTGCGGGCCAGGGGGCTGCCGTCGGGGGTCTCGACCCGGACCAGGAACTGCGGCGTCTCGGCGGCCGGGAACAGGGACGAGCCGACGATCTTCAGCATCGGCACGGTGGTGGCGCAGATCGCCAGCATGATCGCCAGGCTCAGCCACGGCCGCGCCAGGGCGAAGTGCAGCACCGGCCGGTAGAAGCGGTGGATCGCGCCGTTCACGCCGCGCAGCAGCGGATTGCCTTCCGGGTCCGAGTGTTTGTCCAGCACCCGGCTGGCCAGGAACGGGATGATGGTCATCGACACCAGCAGCGAGGCGCCCACGGTGCACAGCACCGTCACCGGCAGCGACTTGATGTAGGCGCCGGAACCCGCCGGCAGGGCCATCAGCGGCAGGAAGGCCAGCATCAGGCAGGCCGTGCAGCCCAGCACCGCCAGGGCGATCTGGTTGGCGCCGTTGACGGCGGCGGCCGTGCGCTCCTCGCCCTCGCGGATGCGGCGGGCGATGTTCTCGGTGATGACGATGCTGTCGTCGACCAGCAGGCCCAGGGCCAGCACGAAGCCGGCGATCGACAGCTGGTTCAGGGTGAAGCCGAAGGCCTGCAGCAGCACCAGGCCGATCAGCAGGGAGAGCGGGATCGACACCATCACCACCAGGCCGGCGCGCGGCCCCAGCGGCAGCAGGGTGATCAGCACCAGGGCCAGGGCGATGCCGAAGTCGCGGAACAGGTTGTTCAGGCGATGCTCGACATTGCGGGCCTGGACGAAGCCGCGCTCCAGCTTCACCCCGGCCGGCAGGGTCTTCTCGTAGTCGTCCAGCACCTTGTCGACGCTGGCGGTGATCTTGGCGACGTCCTGGCCGTCCTTCTGGGTGACGGTGACGAACACCGCGCGCTTGCCGTTGAAGCGCGCCAGGTGGGTGGGCTCGTCCTGGGCCCAGGCCACCTGGGCCACGTCGCGCACCCGCACCACCTGGCCGCCGATCGAGCGCACCGGGGTGTCCTTGACCGCGTCCAGCGAGCGGAAGGCCCCGCCGGCCTTGACGTTGAACCGCCGGTCGCCGGCCTGGACGGCCCCGATCGGGGCCTCGGCCCCGGCGCCCTTCAGGGCGTCGGAGACAGCGGTGGCGGGCAGCTTCAGGGCCGACAGCCGCGCCAGGTCCAGCGACACCCGCACCTCCGACGGCGGCGCGCCGTAGTACAGCGACTGGCGCACGCCGGGCACGCGGTCGAGGCGTTCGCGGAGCCGATCGGCCACCTTCTCCAGGCGGCGCATGGGCAGGACGTCGGAGGTGAGGGCCACCTGGACGATCGACACCTCGGTGGTGCGCACGCGGTCGATGTCGAGGCGGGCCAGGCCGGCGGGCAGGTTGCCCCGGATGGCGTTCACCTCGCGCACCACCTGGTCGTACTTGCGCTCGGGGTCGACGTCCCAGGTGAAGTGGACGCGGATCACCGCCGCCCCGTCCAGGCTGGTGGACTCGACCTTGTCGATGTTGTCCAGGCCGTCGACCGCGTCTTCGATGGGGTCGGCGACCAGCTGCTCCATTTCCGACGGCTCCGCCCCGGGCAGGACGGCGCGGATCACCACGATGGGCACGGGGAAGTGCGGGTCCTCGGACCGCGGCACGTTCATGAAGGCGTTCAGGCCCAGCATCACCAGCAGGCCGAAGGCGACCAGGGTGAACTGCCAGCGGCGGACCGCGAACCCGGCGAGGTCGAACTTCATGCGAAGCCCCCAACGCCCGTCACACCCTCAGCCCCCGTCATCCTCGGACTTGTTCCGAGGACCCCTGCTTCAACCAAGTTGCCGCTCCAAGGCGCGCGCGGCGTCGACGAGCGCTGGCCCGCCCCCGACAGCGCGGCGGCGCGAGGGGTCCTCGGAACAAGTCCGAGGATGACGGGGGAGGGGGGCGCGAGATGCTTGCGTTCGTCACGCATGATGGAGGCCACCGGCATCACTTGCCCGCCTTCGCCGCGCCCAGCGCCTTCGGGTCCGTCACCGTCACCCTATCCCCGTCGGAGACGAAACCCGCGCCGGCGGTGATCACCCGCGTCCCGTCGGGCAGGCCGGCGACCAGGGCGTCGTCGCCGTCGAAGCCGCCGAACTGGACCGGCGTGCGACGGGCGCGGCCTCCATCCAGCCGCAGCACGGCCGCCTTGCCGCCCGACGCCTCGAGCACCGCCTCGGCGGGGATGCGGGCGAAGGTCGGACCCGTCGTGGCCGGCGCGCGGCTGGCCAGGCGCGCGGTGGCGATCTGGCCGCTGCGCAGGTCGGGTCGGGCGGCGACCTCGATCTCGACGGTCACCGCCCCGGTGCGGGCGTCGGCCGACTGGCCCACGCGGGTGACGCGTCCGGCCAGGACCTGGTCGGGCAGGGCGTCCACCGTCACCTCGACCGGCGTCCCGACGCTCACCCCCGCCACCTCGCGGTCGGGCAGGGGCACGCGCAGCACCAGCGGGCTGTTGAGGTCGGCGACGGTGACCACGGCCTGGCCGGGCTTGACCACCTCGCCGGCCTGGGCCTTGCGCTCCAGCACCACGCCGGACGCCGGCGAGACCAGCTGGGCCCAGCGCCGGTCGAAGGCGGCGGAATTGTAGGCGGCGGCGGCCGAGCGCACGGCGCTCTCGGCGTCGTCGACCCGCACCTTGGCCACGTAGCCCTTGGCGTAGAGGGTCTTGGCGCGCTCCAGGTCGCGGCGGGCCTTGTCGAGGTCGGACGACGAGGCCTGCTGGCGGGCGTCGACGGCGGCGGGGTCGATGCTGGCCAGCACCTGGCCGGCCCGGACCGGGTCGCCGGCCTCGACCCCGACCTTGGTCAGCACCCCGGCGATGCGGAACGACAGCGCCATCTCGCGGCGGCGCTCCAGGGTCCCGGTGGCGGTGACCCCGCCGCTGGCGCGCGGGGCGCCGACGGCGACGGCCTCCACCGCCTGGGGCGGCGGCGGGGCGGCGGGGGTCTTGGCGGGACCGCAGGCGGCGAGGGTCAGGAGGAGCGCGGCGGACGCCCCCTCCGTCACGAGGCTGCGCCTCGCGCCACCTCCCCCGCTGCGCGGGTGAGGAGAAGGTCGACGCGGGTCCTCCTCACCCGTGAAACGGGGGAGGTGGCGCGTCGCCATCGGCAACGTGACGGAGGGGGCGTCCCGCAGCGATCCGGCTTTCAAGTCCTCGCCCACAGCCCAACCCCTCGACTATCGATCAGCGATAAGTTATCAGTGATAGATTATCGCTTCTTGTCAAGCCGCCTCGGGCCTGGGAAAGGCTGAAACACGATGAAGTCGCCCCAGGTCCGATCGCCGCGTAAACCCAAGGGCCAGGGGGCCGAGCGCCGCGAGGAGATCCTCGACGCGGCCCTGCGGCTGTTCAGCGCCAAGGACGTGCACGGGGTCTCGACCCGGCAGATCGCCGAGGCGGCGGGGATCAGCCAGCCGGCGCTCTACGCCTATTTCGCCACCAAGGACGACCTGATCGCCGAGCTGTGCGTGCGGGCCTTCGCCAAGCTCAAGGCGCGGATGGACGACGGCAGGTCGCGCTGGACGCCGACGCCCGAAATGTTCGACCGGGCGATGATGACCTATATCGACTTCGCCCTCAGCGAGCCCGACGCCTACCGCGTGGCCTTCATGGTCGAGAAGGGCCCCGAGGGCGCGTTCCACGCCCGCACCGGCGGACGGCCGATGGCGGCGGGCATGGAGGCCTTCCAGGGCTTCGTGGCCATGATCGCCGACCTGCACGCCGCCGGCCTGACCCGCGACGACGACCCCCTGCGCCTGACCCAGACCCTGTGGGCCGGCCTGCACGGCCTGGTCTCGCTGCTGATCGCCCGCTCCGAGTTCCCGTGGGTCGAGCGCGAGGCCCTGATCGCCGGCCACATCGCCATGCTGCGGCGCGGGGCGCTGAAGGGGTGATTTCCGGGGGAACACCCCTTATATCCGCCGTTCCCCATCCCGAACGCCGGAACACCCCCATGGCCAAGCTGCAGCCCCTCGAAACCTTCAGCCTGCAGGAAACCGAGGACGGCTACCGCCTGCTGGTCTCGGCCGTCGGCGGCGAGGCGCTCTACGTCTCGATCACGCCCGACCAGATGGACGACATCATCGAGAGCCTGGAAGCGGCCATGGGCGGGGAAGAGGAAGAGGGCGCCGAGGAAGACGAGGCGTTCTAGCTCCGCCCCCTACGGGGGCGGACAGGCGACGAAGTCGCCAGGTGGGGGCAAGTGGGTGAGCCACGATCCCCGTCCGTCGCCGCGGCGGCGAACACTTGCCCCCTACGGGTCGCTTCGCGACCGTCTTCCCCCGCAGGGGGAAGAGCGCTCCGCCCCCTCACTCCCCCTGCGTCAGCACCTGGCCGTTGATCAGCTGCTGGCCCAGCATCTTCACCACCTCGGGGCTCTGGGCGAACTTGCCGTGGTTGAGGCTGTCGCCGGCCTTCAGCTTGGTCAGGTCGATGACGGTGATGTTGCCGTTGGCCTCCAGCTTCGAGCGGAAGGGCTCGCGGCTGGGGTCGATGGCGCCCAGGCGCAGCAGGTTGCCCGACAGCAGGCGCGAGACCATCAGGGCCCGGTCGTCGCGCGAGACGAAGATGGTGATGTGCGGCGGGTTCGGGCCCAGGGCCTGCACCTGGTGGGCGAACACCTGCGGGTCGATGTCGGGCGAGGCCAGCACCACGTTGTTGATCTTGGCCGGCAGGCCGCCGCGGCGGATGGCCAGCTGGCGCAGGGCCTCCATGGTCAGGTAGGTGCCCATAGAGTGGGCCACCACGGTCATCTCCTTGACCGCCGGGGCGTCGGCCGCCTTGGTCAGGGCCTCCTCCAGGGCGTCGCGCGAATAGATCGCGCTGTCGCGGTCGTACTGGTAGTCCAGCAGCTTGCCGCGCGAGGGCCAGGTGAACAGCAGCGGCGCGGCGTCGGCCTGGGAGTCGGCCACGAACTGGGCGTAGCGGTAGACGGCGCTCTCGAACCGCGTGTTGAAGCCGTGCACGAACACCAGCAGCCGCGCGTGCTCGCCGCCCATGCGGTTGAACCAGGCCAGGGTGTTGGCCTTGTCGGACGGGGCCAGGCTGACGGTGGTGAACTCGGTGGCCGGGTCGGGCGGCTCGTGCTTGGGCCACTCGACGGCCCCGATCCTGTGGCCGGGCGGCACCGAGACCACGATCTCGGCGGCCGAGGCGCTGGTGTCGCGCTCGCCGCCGTAGATCACCCCCGGCGCGGGCGAGGCCGCGCGGGTGGTGACCACCAGCATGTCGATATGGCGCGCGCCGGGCGCCGCGGGCGCGGCGGTCGGCAGCAGGAAACCCTTGGGCGTGCTTCCGCAGGCGGCCAGGACGAACGCGGCGGCCAGTGCGGCGGTGAGGCGGCGGACGGCCACGGCGGTCTCCCAGGCGGAAGGCGCATCCTGGCGGATGTCGTCGAACCGTAAATCAGGCGATCTACCGACGTTGACCAAGGGATCGAGGTGAGTTCTCGCATTTCGATCCGCCGCCCGTGCTGCTAAAGCTTGGGCATGACTCAGCCGATCGATCGCCCTCCCGGTTTTCACGTCAGGCCTTGGGCGCTGGCCGCCATGGGCGTGTTCATGGCGATCTTCTGGGGCGCCGTCATGCTGGGCGTCGACGCTTTGGGGCTGATCGACGGCGAGCGAGGCGTGAGCAATCCGTGGCCGACCATCGTCCTGGCGGTTGTGTTCGGCGTGGTCTTTCCCGTGCTGTGGCTCCGACAAATGCGACGCCGTTTCCCGGGCGAGCGCTGAACCGCATCGACGCGTTCTCATTCGTCCGCCTCGCCGGCGCGCCCCCCATAGGGGGAAGACGCTGTAGCTGCTAGACACCGCCCATGTCCCGTTTCACCGCGTCCGCCAGCCTTCGCGCCGCCCTCCCTTACGTCTGTCTCCTGGGCGCGATGGTGTCGCTGTGCGCGGGCACCTCGTTCGCAAAGACGCTGTTCCCGCTGGTCGGGGCGCAGGGGACCAGCGCCTATCGCGTGGGTTTCTCGGCCCTGATCCTGTGCCTGATCTGGCGGCCCTGGCGCATGCCGATGACCCGCGGGGACCTGCTGGCCGTCGTCCGCTACGGGGCGGTGATGGGCGTGATGAACCTGTGCTTCTACATGGCCATCCGCACCATCCCGCTGGGCCTGGCCATCGCCATCGAGTTCACCGGACCGCTCAGCCTGGCGATGATCCACGCGCGCAAGCCGGTCCATTTCCTGTGGATCGCCCTGGCGGTCGCGGGCCTGGGCCTGCTGCTGCCGCTGGGCGACGTCAGCCTGAACCTCGACCTGGTCGGGGTGGGCTTCGCGGCGGCGGCGGGGGTGTGCTGGGCGCTGTACATCGTGGCCGGCCAGCGGACGGGGCACCTGCACGGCGGCCGCTCGGTGGCCCTGGGGATGGCCACGGCCGCCCTGGTGGTGGCGCCGTTCGGCCTGGTCGCGGCCGGGGCGGCCCTGCTCAGCCCGCTCGCCCTGGGCCTGGGCCTGGTGGTGGCGGTGGTGTCCAGCGCCATCCCCTATTCGCTGGAGATGGTCGCCCTGCGCGGCATCTCCAAGCGCAGCTTCGGGGTGATGCTGAGCCTGGAGCCGGCGGTCGGGGCCCTGGCCGGCCTGCTGGTGCTGGGCGAGCACCTGGTCGGCCGCCAGTGGCTGGCCATCGCCTTCGTCATCGCCGCCTCGGTGGGGACGGTGGTGACGGACCCGTCGCGCAAGCAGGCCGAGGCGCCGCTGCACGATTAGCAACCGGGGACATGCCCTCGCGGCGTGTCCCCAGGTCTTGGCGCGGCGCTTGCGGTTGGGGACACGCCGCAAGGGCATGTCCCCGGTCTGTCACTCCGCCGCGTAGACCACCGGGTGCACGTGCGCCCAAAGGTGCGCGCGATAGGTGTCGAAGCACTGCTCGCCGCAGATCAGGCGCATGACCGCGCCCTCGGCGATGAAGCGGGCGCAGTCGGGGAATTCGCTGACCAGGGGATGCAGGGCCTCGGCGTTCCAGGCCTTGGAATGCTCGATGTCCAGCTGGGCGTGCAGGGCGAAATACTTGCGGGCCGAGGGCGAGACGCCCAGGCGCTTGAGGCCGGCGTCGACGCAGGCCACGCGGCCGGGCGCCGTCAGCTCGACCACGCCCAGGGCGCCGATCGACTGGTAGGTGTAGCGCCGCGTCGTGGCGAAGGCGGTCATGGTGTTGGCCAGGGCCAGCGACTGCCACAGGGTGGAATCGATGGTCGGGGTCAGGCCCAGCACCTGCGTCGTGCGGGTCAGCATCGGGCCGTGCATGCCGGCGGCCGCGCCGCGGCCCATCTCGTCCCAGTAGTTGCGGGCCAGCTCCAGCTTGGCGCGGTCGCTGACCTTGACCTGGGTCATGGCCACCAGGTCGTCGAAGCCGGCCTCGCCGGCCGCCTCCTGGGTCAGGAACCACTGCAGGTCCGGAAGGCTGGCCGCGCCTTCGAGCCAGTCGAACAGCGGGTCGTCCTGGCCGGGGCCGGTCTCCCGCAGCTGTTCGAACCAGGCCACGAAGTCGTCGGCGTTGGTCGGCACGCCGCTGACCAGCGGCAGGATGTGGTCGCGGAACTGCTCGACATACTCGCCCTCGATCCGCTTCATCCGGGCGTCGTCGGACAGCTCGGCCCGCCAGTCGGGATCGGGCGTGCCGACCGCCAGGCGGCGGTGGTTCCAGTGGGCCAAGCCCCGGTGCAGGGCTTCGGCGTCGGGGAATTCCGGGGTGAAGGCGCCGATGCGCGCCAGTCGTTCGCCACCAAACACGGCGTGCTCCTGTCGGGTCTCTTTACGGAAATCGCGGACGGAAAAGGCCGCCCCGGGGAGGGGGCGGCCTCGTCGTTTGATCGCGGGATCAGCGTTGGCCGGTGTTGCCCGGCTCGATGGCGCCGGTGTCGACGCCGCCTTCCAGGCCTTCGTCCAGGCCTTCGACGCGCGTGCCCTCGACGCCTTCGTTCAGGCCGTCGTCACGGCGCTGGCCCTGCTGGTTCTGCTGGCCCGGCGCGTTGCGCGCGGCGTCGTCCTGCTGCTGCTGCGGGGTACGGGTCTCGCCCTGCTGGTTCTGCTGGTCGGCCTGCCGGCGTTGGTCGTCGGACGGTTGCTGCTGCAGGTTCTCGCGGTTGTCTTGCTCGCCCATGGTCGTGGTTCCCTGATCGCGCCGGAGGCTTCCGGCGGGGAGATCAACGGGGCCCGGCGGCGGGTGTTCCTAAGTCGAGAAATCGACGAAAAGCCGCGCATCGGCGCTTATTCGATCCGTATACTGATCTTTATAACTCCCTTATGCCCGGCCCGGGAATCCGCATGGAGCCCTTATGCCCCGTGGGCGTAGGCCGTCGCTCCTTTCGACGGACTCCGGAGCCGATGGCCCATACATCCCCCGAACCGGCCGAGCCGGCCGCGCGCGCGGCCCGGTTCGGCGCCCTGTGGCTCGGCGCCCTGGGGGTGGTCTTCGGCGACATCGGCACCAGCCCGCTCTATTCGATGCGCGAGGCCCTGGCCCACGCCGGGGCGGTCGACCCGCGCCTGGCGGTGTTCGGGGTGGTGTCGCTGGTGTTCTGGGCCCTGACCCTGGTGGTCACGCTCAAATACGTCGTCATCGTCATGCGGGCCGACAACGGCGGCGAGGGCGGCACCCTGGCCCTGATGGCCCTGGCCCAGCGCGCGATGAAGAAGCGCTCGGCCTGGCTGATGCTGCTGGGCGTGGCGGGGGCGGCCCTGTTCTACGGCGACGGCCTGATCACCCCGGCGATCTCGGTGCTGTCGGCGGTGGAGGGCCTGACGACCGCCCCGGTGATCGGCCCGCACTTCGCCCCGTTCGTCCTGCCCCTGGCCGCCGCCATCCTGCTGGGCCTGTTCGCCGTGCAGATGCGCGGCACCGAGACCATGGGCAAGTTCTTCGGGCCGATCATGCTGGTCTGGTTCCTGACCCTGGCGGCCCTGGGCCTGCCGCACGTGCTGGCCCGCCCCGAGATCCTGGCCGCCCTGAACCCGATGCACGCCGTCCGCCTGCTGGTCGCCGACGGCCCTCTGGGCGTGACCATCCTGGGCAGCGTCTTCCTGTGCGTGACCGGGGCCGAGGCGCTGTACGCCGACATGGGCCACTTCGGCAAAGCCCCCATCCGCCTGGGCTGGCTGACCGTGGCCCTGCCGTGCCTGATGCTGAACTATCTGGGCCAGGGCGCCCTGTGCCTGGCCGACCCCGAGGCCATGGCCAACCCGTTCTTCGGCCTGATCCCCGACGCCTTCTACTGGCCGGTGATCATCCTCACGACCCTGGCCACCATCATCGCCAGCCAGGCGGTGATCACCGGCGCCTTCTCGGTCACCCAGCAGGCGGTGCAGCTGGGCCTGCTGCCGCGGATCAACATCAAGCGGACCAGCGAGACGGTGGCCGGCCAGATCTTCGTGCCGCCGATCAACGTCGCCCTGGCCGCGGGGGTGCTGTTCCTGCTGTTCATGTTCCGCACCTCGTCGAACATGGCCTCGGCCTACGGGGTGGCGGTGACCACGACCATGGTGGTGACCGTGGTCCTGCTGGCGGTGGTGATGCGCGGCTACTGGAAGTGGCCGCTGTGGGCCTGCGCCCTGCTGCTGGCCCCGTTCCTGGCCCTGGACCTGGTGTTCATGGGCGCCAACGTCCTGAAGATCGCCGACGGCGGCTGGGTGCCGCTGGTGGTGGCCGCCGCCATCGTCGTGGTCATGTGGACCTGGCGCGAGGGCGCCGACATCGTCCACGCCAAGGCCCACCGCGACAACATCCCCCTGGCCGACCTGATCGCCACCCTGGAGGCGCGGCCGCCGCACCGCGTGCCGGGCACGGCGATCTTCCTGACCGCCGACGCCGAGGTCGCGCCCACGGCCCTGCTGCACAATCTCAAGCACAACAAGATCCTGCACGCCGACAACATCGTCATGAGCGTGGTCACCGCCGACCGGCCGCGCGTGGACGAGAAGGACCGGATCGAGATCGCGCCGCTGGGCCCCGGCTTCAAGCGGGTGACCGTGCGCTACGGCTTCATGGAGACCCCGCACATCCCCCGCGCCCTGGGCAGCTGCCGCCGCCGGGGCCTGGCCTTCGACCTGATGTCGACCTCGTTCTTCGTCGGCCGCCGCACGGTGGTGGCCTCGCCCCACGAGGGCATGCCGCTGTGGCGCGACAAGCTGTTCATCTGGATGGTCAAGAACGCCGCCGACCCGGTCGACTTCTTCCACATCCCGGCGGGCCGGGTGGTGGAGATGGGGTCGCAGGTGGTGGTGTAGGGCGTGTTCGAACCCTCTGGCGAAGCGTCGCCATAACGGCTAGGCCTTCCCTGGGGTTGAGTTCAGCGTTCCGGGGGCGTCTTGAGGAAAATCGCGGGCATGGCGGGCGCGTTGGCGTTCGCCGTCATCGCCACGGGCGGCGCCCGGGCGGAGGAGGCCGTTCGGGCGGCCCCCAAGGTCGATCACGCGTCCCTGACGCCCGACCCCAGCATCACGCGCGGGACCCTGCCGAACGGCGTGCGTTACCTGATCATGCGCAACGCCGCGCCCAAGGGCGCGGTCTCGCTGCGGTTCGCGATCGACGTGGGCAGCTACGAGGAGGCCGATCCCGAGCGCGGCCTGGCCCACTTCATCGAGCACATGGCCTTCCGCTCGACGCGCGGCTTCCCGAACGGCGCGACCGACAAGGTCTTCGCGCCCTGGGGCGTGGCGTTCGGGCGCGACCAGAACGCCGCCACGACGATCTTCTCGACGACCTACCAGCTGGACATGCCCGCGCCCGACCCGGCGCAGTTGAAGACCGGCTTCGGCTGGCTGCGCGACGTGGCCGACGGCGTGATCTTCTCCGACGAGGCGGTGAACCTCGAGCGCGGCGTGGTGATCGCCGAGATGGAGTCCCGCAGCAATCCGCTGCTGACCGCCCAGGAGACCGCCGCCAAGTTCCAGGGCGCCGGCCAGCGGTCGGCCGAACGCTCGCCGATCGGCACGCTGGAGACGGTCCAGGCCGCCCGGGCGGCCGACCTCAAGCGCTTCTACGACACCTGGTACCGCCCCGAGCACGCCGTGGTGACCGTGGTCGGCGACATGCCGGTCGAGGACATGCGGGCGATGATCGAGAGCGCCTTCTCCAGCTGGACGGGGCGCGGCCCCAAGCCGGTGCGGGCCAAGATCGTGCAGCCGCCGCCCGGCCGGGTCCAGGACGCGCTGTCGGTGGCCGGCGAGAGCCTGCCCACCGTGCTCAGCGCCTGCCGGGTGCGCCCCGGCGACCCCGTCGCCAAGGACGACGTCGCGCGCCTGCGCGTCCGGACGCGCAGCCAGGTCTGGCAGGCGATCCTGAACCAGAGGCTGGCCCAGAAGGCCGCCGCCAACGAGGACCACCTGCTGGGCGCCATGGCCCTGTCGACCGAGGTGCGGGACATGGGGATCGCCTGCCTGATCGTCATGCCCACGGGCGACGGCTGGGCCGAGGCCCTGCGGGCCGGGGAAGCCGAGATCAACCGGTTCGCCAAGGACGGCCCTACCGAGCTGGAGGTGGAGAAGGCGGTCGAGATCGCCCGCGCCCGCCTGCGCGGCGGCGTGGTGGGCGTGGGGTCGCGCAAGTCGTCCAACCTGGCCGACGACATCGTCGCCAAGGCCCTGGTCGGCGACGTGGCGACCAGCCCCGCCGACGCCATCTACGCCTACGACCTGGCGGTGGAGGACATGACGCCCGACGAGGTCAAGGCCAGCTTCGCGGCGGATTGGACGGGCTCGGAGCCCCTGCTGTTCATGACGGGCGCCAAGCCGGCCTCGCGCGAGGCGCTGCTGGCCGCCTGGACCCGCGGGGCCGGCGAGACGCCGCAGGCGCGCTACGCCGACCGCGCCGCCCTGACCTGGGGCTATACGAGCTTCGGCAAGCCGGGGAAGGTGATCAAGCGCGAGCCGGTGGCCGATCCCGGCTTCACCCGCCTGCGCTTCGCCAACGGGCTGGTCCTGGATTTCAAGCAGACCAAGCTGGAGCCCAACAAGGTCGAGGTCCGGCTCAACTTCGGCGCCGGCCGGCGCGAGGTCGACGACAGCCAGTATGCCGCCGCCGAACTGGGCTCGGCGGTGGTGATCGCCGGCGGACTGGGCAAGCACAGCTTCGAGGACATCCAGACGATGTTCGAGACCCGGGCGGCCTGGGCCTTCCAGCTGGGCATGGGTCCCAAGGGCTTCTCGATGCGCAACACGACCTTCACCAGCGGGGTCGACGACCAGTTGCAGGTCATGGCCGCCTACATGTCGGACCCCGGGTTCCGGCCGTCGCTGGACGCGCGGCTGCCGACGGCCATCGACATGATGTACCGGACCTATCTGACCCAGCCGGAGGCCGCGGTGAACATGGCGGTCGCGCGCAAGATCGCGCCGGACTGGCCCGGCAACGCCCCGTCGCGCGAGGAGATGGCGCGGATCCGGTCGGCCGACTTCGAGCGCGTGTTCAAGCCGATCCTGACGACCGCGCCGGTCGAACTGACGATCGTCGGCGACATCGACGAGGCCACGGCGATCGCGGCGGTCTCGACCACCTTCGGCGCCCTGCCGGCGCGGTCGACCGCGCCGCGCGACCGGGTCCAGCCCCAGTTCATGCGCTACCCCGACGCGCCGGTCCCGCCGATCCACGTCACGCACGAAGGCCAGCGGGACAAGGCCGCCGCCCAGTTGCTCTGGCCGCTCTACGTCTCGACGCCGGAGCGCCGGCCCGAGGAGTATTCGCTCAAGCTGCTGGCGGCCGTGTTCGACACGGCGCTGCGCCGGCGCATCCGCGAGGAGCTGGGCAAGACCTACGCGCCCCAGGTCTTCACCCTGGGTCCCGATTTCGGCGACCAGGGCGTGCTGCAGGTCAATATCGACGCCGCCCCCAAGGACATCGACGCGCTGGTGGAGGAGGCGGGCAAGGTCGCCGCCCAGCTCCGGGCCGGCGAGATCACGCCCCAGATGCTGGAGGACGCGCGCCAGCCGATCATGGCCGCCGCCCGCGCCCGGCGCGACACCAACGCCTGGTGGGCCGGCGCGATGGCCGGCTCGAACCAGGACCCGGCGATCCTCGAGGAGGCGCTGAGCTACGAGCCGCTGATGTCGGCGGTGAGCCTGCAGGACGTGCGGGCGGCGGCGGCCAAATGGCTGGCCCGCGACCCGATCGTCGGCGTGGCCTATCCCGCGGGCTGGACGAAGTGAGCAGAACCATGAACCGTCCCGTCCGCCTGCCGTCCCTGGTCCTCGCCCTGCTGGCGACGGCCGCCTCGGTCCCCAGCCTGGCCGCCACGGCGCCGGCCTCCGACCCCCTGGCCGCGTGCCTGGCCGGCGAGGCCTTCCCGCACAAGGGCGACCGCAAGAAGGTCGTCGACGATTGCGACAAGGCGATCGAGGCGGGCGTGGCCGATCCGGCGCAGCGCGCCAAGGTCCTGACCATCCGCAGCCAGGCCAAGTGGCGGCTGGACCTCAACGCCGAGGCCGAGAAGGACGCCGAGGCCGCCCTCAAGCTGGCGCCCGGCGACGCCGGGGCCCTGGTCGCGCGCGGCGCGGCCCGCATGGACCAGGACCGGGCCGACGAGGCGATCGCCGACTTCGACGCCGCCCTCAAGGTCCAGCCCCGCAACGCCGCGGCCCTGCTGTACCGCGGCCGCGTGCGCCAGTGGTTCAAGGACGACCGCGCCGGCGCCAAGGCCGACTACGACGCGGCCCTGGCGGTCGATCCCAAGTCGGTCCGCACCTATGTGCAGCGCGCCGACCTGACGATGGACGACGATCCGGCGGCCTCGGAGCGCGACCTGCGGTCGGCCCTGGCCTTGTCGCCCGGCGACGTGGACATCCTGCTGCCGCTGGGCCTGGCGATCGAATACCAGAAGCGCACGGCGGAGGCGCTGAAGGCCTACGGCGTGGCGGCGGCGGCCGACCCGGCCGACGCCCGGGCCCTGACCTACCGGTCGCTGCTCGAGCTGGGCTCGGACAAGGCCGCGGCCCTGCGCGACGCGGAGGCGGCCATCCGGGTGGAGCCCAAGCTGGCGCGGGCCCGCTACGTCCAGGGCCGGGCCCTGGAAGCGCTGGAGCGGCCCGACGAGGCCCTCGCCGCCTACCGCGAGACGGTGAAGCTGGACGAGGACTATCTGGACGCCTGGGTCGCCGTGGCGTTCCTCGAGCGCAAGGCCGAACGCTACGACGCGGCCCTGGCGGCGGCCGACGCCGGCCTCAAGCGCGCGTCGAAGAACACCGACCTGCTGTTCGAGCGCGCCATGATCCTGGGCGCCCGGGACGAGACGACCCGGGCCATAGAGGCCTACGGCGTCGTCATCGCCGCCCTGCCGAAGAGCGCCGCGGCCTACTACAATCGCGGCCAGCAGCTGTCCAAGAAGAGCGAGCACGAGGCGGCCCTCGCGGATTTCCGCAAGGCCGCCGAGCTGGATCCCAAGGACCTGGACGCCCTGATCAATATCGGCATCGAGCTGGGCAACCTGAACCAGGGCGATGCGGAGCTGAAGACCTACGACCAGGTCCTGGCCATCGATCCCGCCAACATCGCCGCCAAGGTCAACAAGGCCATCGTCTACGCCGATCGCGAGGACTGGCCGGCGGCGGTCGCGGCCTACCGCCTGGCGACCCAGGCGGCGCCGAAACGCGCGGACCTGCAGATCTCGTTGGGCGACGCCCTGGTGAACCAGGGCCAGTACGACGAGGCCAAGCGCGCCTACGACCAGGCCGTGAAGCTGGACGCCAAGGACGCCGGGGCCTGGCGCTCCCGCGCCCGGCTGCTGCGCCGAATGGGCCGCCTGCGGGAGTCCATCGCCGACTACGGCCGCGCCGTGGCCCTGGCGCCGGACGACGCCGACCTGCTGGTCGCCCGGGCCCAGGTGCTGTCCCTCGACGACCAGGAGGCCGCCGGCATGGCCGACCTGGACGCGGCGGTGAAGCTGGCCCCCAAGTCGGCCTTCGTCCTGAACAACCGCGCCCTGGCCCACGCCCGGGCCGAACGCTACGCCGCCGCCCTGGCCGACTACGACCAGGCGATCGTCGTCCAGCCCGACTACGAGCCGGCCTACTACAACCGCGCCGACGTGTTCATCGACCAGAGCCGCTACGACCGGGCCATCCGCGACCTGAACGCCTCGCTGCGCCTGTCGCCGAACGACAGCATGACCCTGGCCCGCAAGGGCCGGGTCTACTGGCTGGTGAAGGACTACCGCCGCGCGCTCGAGGAGCTGGACGCGGCCCTGGCGGCCGATCCGGAATACGCCGACGCCCTGCGCTGGCGCGCGGACGTCAAGGACGAGCTGGGCGACGGCCCCGGCGCCAAGTCGGACCGGGAGACGGCCGACCGCCTGGACAAGGCCAGCTAGCCCGCCAGCGCTTCCTTCTTCTCCTCCAGGGCCAGCCAGTCCTCCTCGGCCGTGGCCAGGTCGGCGCGGGCCTTGTCCAGGGCCTTCATCAGCTTGTCGAAGCCGACGGGGTCCTTGGCGTAGAGGTTCGGGTCGTGGAGCTTGGCCTCCAGGTCGCCGATGATCGTGGGCGAGGCGGCGATCAGGGCCTCGCACTCCTCGAGCCGCCGCTGGTCCTTGTAGGACAGCTTGACGGTCTTCTTCGGCGGCGGCGGGGCCGACGGGGTGACGATGGCCTTGTGCGAGCCCGCGCCCGTGGCGAAGTCGCCGGCCGCGCCCCGCGCGCCCTTGAAGAAATCCGGGGCCTGGTCGATCAGGTCGCTCCAGCCGCCGGGCGTCTCCAGCACCTTGCCGTGGCCGTTCATGGCGATGGTCGAGGTGGCCAGGCGGTCGATGAAGTCGCGGTCGTGGCTGACCAGGATGAGGGTTCCCTCGAAGTCGGCCAGCACCTCTTCCAGCAGGTCAAGGGTGTCCATGTCGAGGTCGTTGGTCGGCTCATCGAGGACCATCAGGTTGGTCGGCGTGGCCAGGGCCCGGGCCAGCAGCAGGCGGTTGCGTTCCCCGCCCGACAGGCTGGTGACCGGCTGGCGCAGCTGGGCCTCGGTGAACAGGAACTCCTTGGCGTAGCCGGCCACGTGCTTGGGCTGGCCGCGCACCAGGATCGAGTCGCCGCCGCCGGGGGTCAGGAAGTCCCACAGCGTCATCTTCTCCGACAGCGCCATGCGGTTCTGGTCGACGTAGGAGATCTCGAGATTGGTGCCCAGGGTGATGGTCCCGCTGTCGATCGGGATCTCGCCCAGCAGCATGCGCACCAGGGTGGTCTTGCCCGCCCCGTTGGGACCGACCAGGGCCACGCGGTCGCCGCGCAGGATGCGGGTCGAGAAGTCCTGGACGATCACCCGTTCGCCGAAGGTCTTGGTGACGTGCTTGGCCTCGACCACCTTCTTGCCGGACGTGCCCGAGCTCTCGACGGCCAGGGTCATGCTGCCGCGCTTGTCGGCCTGCAGGTCGCGTTTCTGGGCGCGCAGGTCCATCAGCGCCCGGCGGCGGCCCTCGTTGCGGGCCCGGCGGCCCTGGACGCCGCGCGCCAGCCAGGCGTTCTCGCGCTCCAGCTGCTTGTTCAGGCGGCGCTCCTCGTCGGCCTCGGCGGCCAGCACCTGCTCGCTCCAGACCTCGAACTCGTGGAAGCCCTTGTCCAGGCGGCGCACCTTGCGGTGCTCCAGCCAGAAGGTGCGCTGGGTGACGCGGTTGAGGAAGGCGCGGTCGTGGCTGACGATCAGGGCCGCGCACTTGGAATTGGCCAGCTCCTCTTCCAGCGTCTGGATGGCGAAGATGTCCAGGTGGTTGGTCGGCTCGTCCAGCAGCAGCACGTCGGGCTGCTCGGCGAACGCTCGTGCAAGGGCGGCGCGACGCCGCTCGCCGCCCGACAGGCCCACCGTGCTCTTGGCGTAGTCCAGGCCGAAGTCGGCCAGGGTGGCGTGGGCCTCGTAGTCCTCGGCGCCGCCGGCCGTGCAGTAGTCCAGCAGGGTCTCGCCGGTGATGTCCGGCTCCTGGCTGACATAGACGATCTTGGCGCCGGGCTGGGCCGCGCGCTCGCCGCTGTCGGCCTCGATGCCCTGGGCGGCCAGGATCTTCAGCAGGGTCGACTTGCCCGCCCCGTTGCGCCCGACCAGGCAGGCGCGCACCCGCGGCTCCAGCGCCAGGTCCACCCCGTCGAACAGCGGCTTGGCCCCATCGGCGAGGCGGACGTCCTTGAGGGCCAGGACAGGGGCGCGAGTCGGGGAAGCCATGATCGAGAGGGTCTAACTGTCGGACGGGAAGGGGAGGAGATGGGGGCGTATAGCAGGCGGGGCGAGGGGGCGGTGGGATTTATTGGGGCTTGCCCCGGCGGGCGAAACTAGCGCTACCTTGGCGAGCATGACCGACACCGCCGAACCCATCGCCAAACCCTATCGCGTCCACATGGTCGCCGCCGTGATCGTGGCGGGCCTGCTCTGGCTGGCCGACGGCCGGCTCTGGCCCTCGGTCGCGGATCGCCTGGGCGGCTTCTTCTGGCTGTTCCTCCTGCTGCAGCTCGTGCCGAACGCCTGGCTCTCGAAGTCGCGGCTGGGGCGGGTCGTGGCCGTGCTGCTCTACGGCGCGTTCTTCTGGATCGTCGGCGAAGGGCTCAGCGCGCGGGCCGCCGAGAGCAGCGGGGCGCGCAACCTGTTCCTGCTGGGCGGGGGCTGCATCCTGGCGGTGATCGCCGCCAACGCGATCTGGGACCGGGAGCCGCGGGCCTGGCGCGCCCGGATGGCGGCCTCGCGGATCACCTACGGCGTCGGCTCCTGCGTGCTGCTGGTCCTGGGCGGCGGCCTGATCTGGACCTTGATCGGCGCGCTCGACCCGGGCGCCGGCGCGAGCGCGCGGGCCGGCCTGACCGCCCTGTTCCTGGCCATGGGCGGCGGCCTGGCCCTGGCCCTCTGGCGGCTGGAGGGCTGGGCCCGCACCTTCGCCTGCTGGACGGTGGTTTCCCTGGCCTGGATCGGGATCATGACCGGCCTGGCCGCGGGCGCCGCCCCGTCCGGGATCGACCTCGGCGGCTGGCTGTTCGCGCTCCTCCCGCCCCTGATCGTCGGCGCGGTGCTGCTGGCCTACTACCGGATCAACAGGGCCTACAGGGTCTGACGGGGACGCACACTCACGGCAAGGCCTTGGCCGGTCTGGCTGGGGCCGTGGAGTGAGTGTGTGTCCCCTGTGTCGCCCGCTGCCAGGCCGCTGATCCCAAGGGGCGGCCTGTCCGCGTGGCGCCGCGCACCAGATCGTATCCTTCTTCGGGAGCGTCGAGATCGAAGAAGGTCGCCATCTCCGCGCCCAGGAGTTCGGCCAGCGGTTCGGGCGTCAGCAGGGGATCGGCCTCGCCGGTCAGGTGCGCCCGCACGCTGGACCAGGGCCAGTCGGCGGCCCGTTTGGTCAAGCCCGCGCGCACGGGGTTGAGGCCTACATAGCGAGCGCAAAGCCGAAGGTATGGCTCGTCCATCGGAAACGAGGCGAACCGGCCTTGCCAGAGATAGCCCGACCAACCTTCGCGGCGATTGATATGACGCGCGTAGCGGACGTGAGCCGCGCCGATCGCGCGCGCCAGGCTCGCCTCGTCGGGAGGCGTCGCGATCAGGTGGACGTGGTTGGGCATCAGGCAATAGGCCCAGACCTGGACCCCGGCCTCGGCGAAGACGCCGGCTGCGATGCGTAGATAGGTCGCGTAGTCGTCTACGCTGAAGAAGGTCGACTGCCGTCGATTGCCGCGCTGGGTCACATGATGCGGAACGCCCGGGAACACCACGCGCGCCGTTCTGGGCATCGATGCGATCTCCCCCGAAGATGATAAATTATGTTCTCTATTTGTTCTATTGTCAAGTGAGGCGGTGGGCGAAGGTGGGGACACACACTCACGGCACGGCCTCAGCCAGTCCGGCAGAGACTTGAGAGTGAGTGTGTGTCCCCTGTGTCGTCCCCAACGAAAAAGGGGCCGCCCTCGCGGGCGGCCCCTCCTCTCATCGGGGGCGAACTGATGCCCCCGTACGCGAGATCCTAGTACTTCAGGCGGACGCCCACCCGGAAGTAGCGGCCCACGATGCCCGACTGCGAGTAGGTCGGGTTCCAGTTCACGCCGGCGTAGTTGGCCGGGTTGAACATCGGGCCGGTGTCGAACAGGTTCATCACGTCGGCGTAGACGGTGGCCTTCTCGTTCACGTCGTAGGCGCCCGTCAGGTCGACGGTCGTGAACGACTTGACGCGGCAGTTGAAGGCGGCGTCGCCGTAGAGGCAGCCCTCGGTGTAGCTGTCGTCTTCCTCGCGCATGCCGCTGACGTAGCTCATCACGCCCGTCACGTGGATCGGGCCACGCTCGAAGGTGTTGGTCCACGACAGGCGGTTCTTGGGGGTGCCGGCGCCCGACGACAGCACGTACGGCGCTTCCTTGCCGACGTAGTTATACGTCGTGCCGTCCTGCGTGTACTTGTAGTCGAAGATGGTCGTGGCATCGAGGTTGCTGGACCACTTCACGTCGGCCGGCAGGTAGAACGTGGCTTGGACGTTCAGGTCCAGGCCGCTGGTCACCAGCGAGTCGGCGTTGATGTAGGGCGAGCTGACCGACAGCACGCGCGGCAGGGCCGTCGGGTGTTCCGGGTCGATCGCGTCCGGCGTGACGATGTAGCCGGCCGGGATGGCCTCGCCCGCGTAGTACGCGGCCAGGGCGACGCCGGCGCTGGCCTGGGCGATCACGTCGGTCTTCTTGATGTGGTAGTAGTCCAGCGAGATGCTGAAGCTGCGGGTCGGAGCCCACACGGCGCCCAGGGTGTAGCTGGTCGACTTTTCCGGATCCAGGTCCGGGTTGGCCGTGGTGATCGACGAGAGCGAGTAGTCCTTGATGTACTCGTTGTTGCCGTGCGAGTCGCGGAAGGCCGCGTACTTGTCCGCCTTGAACGAGAACGTCGTGAAGCCCTGGCTGGCCGAGTTGCCGGCTTCGGAGAACGACGGCGCGCGGAAGCCCTTCGAGATCGTGCCGCGCAGGGCGACCGTCTTGATGGGGGTGAACTTCACGCCGATCTTCGGCGAGAAGTTGCCGCCGAAGTCCGAGTAGTGGTCGTAGCGGCCCGAGGCGTTCACTTCGATCTTGTCGGTGATCGGCATGCCCAGTTCGGCGAAGGCCGAGGCCACGGTGCGGTTGCCCTCGGTGCGGGCGTTGCCCAGGCCTTGGGCGTCGTTCACCGGGTTCAGGGCCGGGTCGTTGGTGGCTTCGTAGCGGAACTCGCCGCCCAGGCCCAGCTGGGCGTCGCCGCCCGGCAGGCTGAAGACCGGACGCGAGGCCTGGAAGTTGATCGAGTCCAGGTCCGTGGTCGAGGTCTTGGCCAGGTCGGGCGACAGCGCGCTGCGCACGGCTTGGCTGTTCTTGGTCGGGTCGATGAAGTTGTAAGCGCCCGTCTGGATGTCGCTCATCAGCTGCTTGTAGCTGATGAAGCCGGTCAGGGTGCTTTCCAGCGAGTCATGCGCGATCACCAGGTTGGCCTGGTAGTTCCAGTCCGCGGCGGCGCCCTTCACGCCGCCCACCAGGCGCAGCATGCGGTTGGTGTAGTCCGACGTGGCCGGGATGTCGCTCCAGCGGTACTTGGTCAGGGCGTACTGGCCGCTGGCCGCGAACGGGTTGTTCGGGTTCAGCTGACGGTCGGCGGCGGTGGCGCAGTCGGCGCCGGCCGAGCAGATCCACACCGGCAGGACCAGGTTCGACAGGTTGTTCGGCGTGCTCGAGGTGAGCGTCGTCGGGGTGCCGTTCACCGAGGTCTTCGACTGGACGAAGCTGCCCGACATGTAGGCTTCGAGGTTGTCGGTCGGCTTGATCGTGAAGCGGCCGTAGATCGCGGCGCGTTCCTGCTTGGGCTGGATGTCGGCGAAGTTGGCGACGTTCTGGGCGCAGTAGGTGCCCATCGAGACGCCGTCCTCGTCGAACTGCTCGGTCAGCGGGGCGTTGCTGGCGCAGGTGCGCAGCGGCTGCCAGACCGAACCGTCGACGGCCAGGCCGGTGGTCAGGTCGTTGCCGGTGATCGTGGCCGGCTTGACGTTGCCGTAGAAGGTGCTGCCGCCGGTCTGCGGGTTGTTGTTCTGGCCGCCGGGGATCGAGGTCAGGTCGTTGGTGTTGTACGGGAAGCCGCGCTGGTCGCCCTTGATGCGCTTGTCCAGCTGGTACTCGACGTCGAGGTAGACGTTGTACTTGTCGGTATCCAGGTCGCCGTAGCCGACGTCGCCGGTGAAGCGGAACTGGTCGCCGCCGCCGTGCTGGCTGGCGCCGTACGAGGCGTCGGCGCTCATGCCCTGGTAGTTGGACTTCATGATGATGTTGACGACGCCGCCGATGGCGTCGGCGCCGTACAGCGACGAGGCGCCGTCCTTCAGGGTCTCGATGCGCTCAACGGCGTTGAACGGGATCGAGTTCAGGTCGACGAACGCCTTCTGGCCGTCGTCGGCCAGCGGGTAGTTGGCGTTCCGCAGGCCGTCGATCATGACCAGGGTCGAGTTGACCGACAGGCCGCGCAGCGACACGCCGGTCGAGCCGGCGGCGAAGCCGCTGCCGAAGGCGGCGGGGATCGAACCGGAGTTGTCGGCCGACAGGCTGCGGATGGCGTCGGAGATCGTGGTGATGCCCTGGGCCTTCAACTGCTCGGTGGTCTGCACGGTCACCGGCGACGGGGTCGCGGTGTCGGTGCGGCGCAGCAGCGAGCCGGTGACGACGACGGCTTCGACTTCGTTGTCGGCCGGCGCGGCGGCCTGGGCGGCCGTGGGGGCGGCGTCCTGGGCGTTCGCGGCGAAGGCGGCGAAGGTGGCGACCCCCGCGATCATCGTCGTCGCGAGCAGGCGCCCGCGGTTGGTCTGCAATTTCATGTCGGTCCCTCCGGGCGCTCGGAGCCTGGCCCTATCGACCCGCTCGTCCCGTCGCCCTGTCAGTTTCAGGTTTCCCGGAGGACCTCCGTCCCCGGTTGACGTTGGGATAGGAGCGGCCCGAGACGACCGTCAATCGTGGACGCCGTTATGTAATGAATATGTCTAGGACCTGTCACATCCAAGCAACGGCTGATACCCAATTGCGGCGGGAATGGGACTTTTGGGTGTCAGCGGTGCAATGGGGCGTAGAGAAAACGCCGATATCTAAGCCTCACTATTCAGATGAGTCCTCAAATAGCTCTGTGATCTGAGTGTGAATCCTTGCGAGGCTGTAAGTACTGTAACGTTGCTCATCGACGGTCGATATCTTCAGATCGATTATCGATATGTGTAACCGCACAAATGGTTGATTTCAGACGGTTTGATGCGCGTCGTAAGGGGTTGCGGGGTGGCAGGCATTTGGGGGGATGGAACGGGGATGGAGGGCGCGCGACACCCTCTCTCTTGGAGAGAGGGAGGGGCCCATGGCGAAGCCATGGGAGGGTGAGTGGTTACACCCTCACCGAAAGGGGCGTCGGCCGTTCGGCCGGCCGTCTTGCTCTTCTTCCCGCGATCCAAGCGTGGCGGAACGGATGGAGGTTTCCGGCCGGCGGTGAAACCACTCACCCTCCCACCGCTTCGCGGCGGGCCCCTCCCTCTCTCAAAGAGAGAGGGATTCAGGTTGCCTAGTAAGGCAGCTGCTCCGGCGCCTGGCCCGGCGTCGGCGCGCTGTCCGGCGTGGCCGGGGGCTCCAGCTCCGAGGCCGAGCGGGCGAATTCGGCCGACAGGGTCTCGTAGAAGCCGTTGCGGGGATCGGGCGAGGACTGGGGCTCGGGATCGGGCAGCAGCCACGGGAAGTCGCGCACCGCCACGCCCTCGTGGGCCACCAGCATGTAGCGCCGCCAGATGCTGGCCGGGATGTCGCCGCCGACCACCTTGTTCATCGGCCGGTCGTCGTCGTTGCCCACCCAGACGCCGGTGACGTAGTCGGGGGTGAAGCCCACGAACCAGGCGTCGCGCCAGTTCTGGCTGGTGCCGGTCTTGCCCGCCGCCGGCCAGCCGAACGCGGCCCGCTTGGCGGTGCCCACCTCGACCACCTTCTTCATCATCTTGACCATCATGCTGGCCTTGCTGATGTCGTAGACGCTGGAGGGCGTCGCGGGGGCGGTGTGGTTGAAGATCGGCTCGCCGCCCTGGGTGGCGATGCTCTCGATCACGTAGGGCTGGACGCGCAGGCCCCCCTGCTGGAACACCTGGAAGCCCGAGGTCAGCTGCAGCAGGTTGACCTCGTAGGCCCCCAGCGCCACCGACAGGTCGGGGTTGGAGGGCAGGCTGGTGATCCCGAACCGCCGGGCCAGGTCGCCGATCGCGGGACCCCCGGCCTCCTGGGCCAGCTTGACGGCGATGGTGTTGATCGAATTGACCAGGGCGTCCTGCACGGTCATCGGGCCGCGATAGCCGCCGGCGTAGTTCTCGGGCTTCCAGTCGCCGAACTGGACGGGGCCGTCCACGCGGATGTCGGTGGGCAGCACCCCCTTCTCCAGGGCGGCGGCGTAGACGAACGGCTTGAAGGTCGAGCCCGGCTGGCGGCGGGCCTGGACGGCGCGGTTGAACGGGCTTTCGCTATAGTCGGTCCCGCCGACCATGGCGCGGATGGCGCCGTCGCCCGACAGCGACAGCAGGGCCGCCTGGCGGGCTCCGGCGCCCTCGCCGGCCACGCGGATGGCCTCGCGGACCGTCTGGGCCCCGGCGTGCTGCAGGCGCGGGTCGATGGTCAGGCGCACCACCAGGTCGGGGGCGTTCTGGCCGGCGATGCGGACGGCTTCCGAGGTGGCGTAGTCCAGCACCCAGCCGAAGTCGCCCTCATCCTGGGCGGCCAGGGGCGAGAGGCGCGGGGTGTCGTCCAGGGCCCGGCTCTCCTGCTCGGCGGTGATCCAGCCCTCCTTGCGCATGTTGGCCAGGATCAGGCGCGAGCGGGCCAGGGCGCCGGACATGTCGCGGGTCAGGGCCAGGCGCGAGGGGGCCTTCATCAGGCTGGCCAGCAGGGCCGATTCCGACAGGGTCAGCTGGCTGGCGGGCTTGTTGAAATAGGTCTGGGCCGCGCCGTCGACGCCGTAGGTGCCGGCCCCGAAATAGACCCGGTTCAGATAGAGCTCGAGGATCTCGTCCTTGGTCAGCACCCGCTCCAGCTTCCAGGCCAGGTACATCTCCTGGACCTTGCGCCTGGTGATGCGGTCGGGGGTCAGGAACAGGCCCTTGGCCAGCTGCTGGCTGAGGGTCGAGCCGCCCTGCACGGTGCGGCCCGCCTTGTGGTTGGCCCAGGCGGCGCGGGCGATGCCGTAGAGGTCGATGGCCCCGTGCTTGTAGAACCGGCGGTCCTCGGCGGCCAGGAAGGCCAGGGGCACGTAGTTGGGCACGCCCGCCAGGGTGATGCGCTGGCCGTACCGCGGGCCGCGGGTGGCGATCACCTGGCCGTTGCGGTCCTCGAAGCGGATGCCCGGCGCCCGGTTCACGGCGAACAGGGCCTCGCGCGAGGGCAGGGGCGGGGCGTCCTTCAGGTACTTGAGCCAGACATAGGTCCCGCCGGCCCCGGCGGCCAGCAGGCCCAGGACCAGCACGACCAGCAGCGGGATCCAGATCCACCGCGCCTTGCGGGCCTTCGCCTTGGCCTTGGCGTGCTTCAAATCCGCGCGGTAGGGCTCTTCCGGCGGCGGCTCGGGAGGCGGCGGCGGGGGCGGGGAAGCGCCGAATTCCGGCGGCCGCGCGGGCTCCTGGCCCGCCGGCTTGTCGTCGAAGCGATAGGGCGGCAGCGTCCAGTCGTTCAAGTCGGCCCCACGGTCCCGTTTGGTCTCAGCGTCATTTGGGTTTAGGACGCCGCGATGATGGCGCGCAAACCTTTCTGGGAGACGAAGTCCCTAAACCAGATGACCGTCCCCGAGTGGGAGAGTCTATGCGACGGCTGCGGCCTTTGCTGCCTGGTTCGCTTCGAAGACGAAGACACCGGCGAGATCATCCCCACGCGGGTGCACTGCCAGCTGTTCGACGAGCACCGCTGCACCTGCAAGGACTATCCCAACCGCAGGAAGACCGTGCCCGACTGCATCAAGCTGACGCCCCACAACATCGAGGGGCTGGAGTGGATGCCGCCGTCCTGCGCCTACCGCCGGCTGCACGAGGGCAAGAGCCTGCCGCTGTGGCACCCGCTGATCACCGGCGACCCGGAAAGCACCCACAAGGCGGGCATCTCGGTGCGCGACCAGACGGTCAGCGAGCTGTGCTTCGAGGACCCGGAGGACGCCCTGGACTTCGTGGCGACCGACCTGATGTACGACAAGAGCGACGTGATCTACGACCCCGAGGACTGAGGGTTCTGAACGGGGGCCTCAGGCCTCCGTCCGCCGCTCGTCCAGCGCCGGCCACGGGACAAAGGCCAGCAGCAGATAGCAGACGAAGACGCCGCCCGGGATCAGGCATAGCGCCACCCACCAGGGCGAGAAGCCGGCCCGCTGGAGAATTCGCGCGCCGGGATACAGGGCGGCGCACAACACGGCCGTGGCGCCCAGAAAGACCAGCCAGTGTATCCAGGACATGCTTCCCATCGCGGGCTCCCCAAAAGCAATGGTCGAGCTTGCGACGTTTCGGGAGACGCCCGCAACCCCTCGCATCGGTATGTTCCCGGGCCCGGCAAGGGTTTGCACCGATAGACACCCTGGGGCCTCCGCCGGATCGTCGCCACGGATCAGGCATCCGGAGCGCCATCATGGACAGACGCCGTTTCACCACCCTCGCCCTGGGCGGTCTCGTCTTCACCGCCGTCGCCCGACCCGCCCTGGCGGCCAAGCCGCCGGCCGAGTGGGACGGGCTGGTCAAGGTCAAGGCCAAGCGGTTCGAGCTGGTCTATCTGCGGCCCGGCGCCGACTTCCGCGGCTACGCCAAGGTGATCATCGACCCCACGGAGATCGCGTTCGAGAAGAACTGGCAGCGCGACTTCAACAGGGACCAGCGGTCGCCCTCGATGGAGATCACCGACCGGGACATCGCGCGCATCGCCGAGGAGGGCCGCAAGGGCGCCACCAAGATCCTCGAGAAGGCCTATACGGACGGCGGCTATCCGGTGGTCACCGAGGCGGCGTCCGACGTCCTGCGGGTGCGCACCGCCCTGATCGACATCACCGTCACCGCGCCGGACATCGACACCCCCGGGATCGTCCGCAGCTACAGCCGCGACGCGGGCGGGGCCACCCTGGTGGTGGAAGCCCGGGATTCCCTGACCGGCTCGCTGCTGGGCCGGGCGGTCGACAGCCGGACGATCGACGACTTCTCGATGGAATGGCGCAACCGGGTCAGCAACCGCCAGGACTTCGGCCGCCAGGTCGAGACCTGGGCCAAGAACAGCGTCAAGGGCCTGAACGAGCTGAAGTCGCTGTCGCCGATCGCGGGGTAGGGGCGCGGGGGGAAGGGCGCTAGGCGTCCCCCTCCGCCCGCTTGCCCGACAGCAGGGCGTAGATCGCCATCGCATGGCCGTGGCCCAGGTCCAGTTCACCCTTGCCCCAGGCCACGACCTGGCCGGCCTTGACCCCCGGCTTCAGCGCCCCGTCGGTCGACAGCCCCGCGGCGTCGGCCGCCGTCTTCAGCCCGTCGGCGTCGAGGCCGGTCTTGGCCTGGATGGTGTCGAGATAGCCTTGGAACGACATGGCGGGCTCCGTTTCGGTGTTCGGAGCTAGGACGGGGCAGGTCGGTCGGAGCCGACAGAGGGAGCGGATTTTCCGCCGCCTCCCCTCACGTTGTCATCCCGGAAGCCCCGCAGGGGCTGTCCGGGACCCAGGGGACTGGGCTGGCGCGGTGCGGTTCACCTGGGTCCCGGACAAGCGCTGCGCGCTTTCCGGGATGACGACGGCGTTCGAGGCCTCGAAGAGGTCCAAGCTCGGCCACACTTCAGTCCGCAATCCAGGGCGCAGTACCCGCCGTCTTGGGAGGACGGGGCGGCATGGCCGGACGGGGGAAGACACGGGCCGGCGGCGTGCGCACGGCCGCGATCGCCGTGTCGGCCGTCTTCCATGGGGTCCTGCTCGTCCTGCTGGTGCGCTACGCGTCGCGAACCGAGCCGGCGCTTGTCGAACCCCCCGTCATCCAGGCCTCGCTGGTCCCGCCCGCCTCTCCGGGCACGCCCCGCCGCGACCGGGCCCGTCCGTCGGCGCCGGAGGATCGCGCCGCCCGGGCCCGGACCAGGCCCGAGCCGGAGGTCCAGGCGGCGGCGTCCCCGCCGCCCGGCGACGTGGCGCCCTTCACGATGGGCGACTCCCGGCCGGAGCCCGCGCCAGCGCAGGGGCCGGCGCCGGTCCTGCGAGGCCTGGGCGGCTGCGCGCGGGCCGACCTGACCCGCCGCGAGCGCGAGGACTGCGAGGCCCGGCGCTGGGCGGACGCCGCCCCGGCCAACCCGCGCCTGAACCTGGACCTGACCGGCCGCTACGCCAAGAACCCTGAGCCGTTCCTGTCGCGCCGGCCCAGCAAGGGCTGCCGGGCCCGCCTGGCCGGCGACGTGGACGGCATGGGCAACGACATGAACGCCCGCGCCGGGATCACCTGCGTGAAGCCGTTCTAGCCGGCCCGCCCCGCCCGGCCCGCCTTCACCGCCGCGGCCAGGGCGTCCAGCATCCGCACCGAGGTCTCCCAATCGACGCAGGCGTCGGTGACCGACTGGCCGTAGACCAGCGGCTGGCCGGGGACGATGTCCTGGCGGCCGGCGACCAGGTTGCTCTCGATCATCACGCCCATGATCGGCGCGGCGCCGGTCGCCACCTGGGCGGCGATGTCGGCCACCACGGCCGGCTGGTTCTCGTGGTTCTTGCCGCTGTTGGCGTGGCTGGCGTCGACCATCAGACGCGCCGGCAGGCCCGCCTTGGTCAGCGCTTCAGCCGCCGCCGCGACGCTGGCGGCGTCGTAGTTGGGGGCCTTGCCGCCGCGCAGCACCACGTGGCCGTCCTCGTTGCCGGTGGTGGTGGCGATGGCCGCGCGGCCCTCCTTGGTCACGGCCAGGAAATGGTGCGGCTGGGCCGCCGCCGTCACCGCGTCCACGGCCACCTTCACGTCGCCGTTGGTGCCGTTCTTGAAGCCCACCGGGCACGACAGGCCCGAGGCCATCTCGCGGTGGATCTGGCTCTCGGTGGTGCGGGCCCCGATCGCGCCCCAGGCCACCAGGTCGGCGATGTACTGGGGCGTCGTCACGTCCAGGAATTCGCAGGCCGCCGGCAGGCCCTGGGCGCTGACGTCCAGCAGCACCCGCCGCGCCAGCCGCAGGCCCTCGTTGATCCGGAAGCCGCCGTCCAGGCCCGGGTCGTTGATCAGGCCCTTCCAGCCGACCGTGGTGCGGGGCTTCTCGAAATAGACCCGCATGATCACCTCCAGCTCGCCGGCGTGGCGCTCGCGCTCGGCCGCCAGGCGCTGGGCGTAGTCGAGGGCGGCCTTGGGGTCGTGGATCGAGCACGGCCCGATCACCACCACCAGCCGGTCGTCCTGGCCGTGCAGGATGCGGTGGACGGCGGCGCGGGCGTCGCCCACCACCTCGGCCACCGACGAGCTGGCGGGGGCCTCGCCGATCACCTGGGCGGGCGGACTGAGGGTCTGGAGCTGTTTGATCCGCAGGTCGTCGGTGGGGACGGGGAGTGCTGCGAGATTTTGGGCGATATTGGCGGCGGCGGTCGAGGAAGGCACGGCGGTAACTCCTGGAAGTCTGGGAGGTCCGGCGGCCATCAAAAAAGCCGCCCGGGGAACCCCTGGCGGCTGGTGAAAGGTGTTCTAAAGAGCCTGATCTCAGGCCGAACGATCCCCTCCCGGCGCCAGAGGCGTCGGATAGCTAAAATACCAAAACAGCTGTTGCTGGGCGGCGAGGATCATGGGGCCAAGGTAGGGGCAAGTTCGGCGGATGTCACCCCCGGGCGGTGATTGAAATTCTGCAGGGGCTTCCAAAGTCCCGTCGTGCGCGGCCCAGGACCGGCGGTCGGGCCGTCAGTCGGCCGGCCTCAGGACATGCTGGAAGGCCCGCCCATCGTCCTCGAGCATCCCCGCCTGGTAGTGCGCGAGGCATTCGGCGTCGCCGTCCATTGACCGCTTCACGCCGGCGGCGGTCAGCTTGTCGTCGATGGGCCGCAGGGCCGCGGTCCAGGTCGCGGGGTCCGCCATCCTGAACGACAGCCGGGCTTCCCGCTTTCCCGGAAAGGCGACGAGATACGCCACGCCGTAGTGGGGCTCGGATCCGGCGTTGCGGCGGGAGGTCGAGCACCCGCCGGTGATCTCGACCGCCTGCTCCCAGCGCCATTGATCGTGGGGCGCGCCGTCGCGAAGCCACTGGACGCCGTCGATCGTCGCCACGCCGACGTCGCGCCCGCCGAGCCAGCGATAGACCGCGGCGTCGCCGCCGATCAGGACGGCGAGCCCCAGCACCAGGGCGACGCGCCAGCGGGGGCGCAAGGTCGGCAGGAACTGGCGGAACCGGAGGCCGAAGGCGCCGGGCACCACGACGAGGGGCGTGAGCAGCAGCGCCATGCCCAGCACCAGGGGCCAGCCCACGTCTTCCCGCCACCAGAAGATCATCCCGGGCGCCGCCCGGGCGAAGGCTTCCATGCGCGGCTCGACGGAGGCGTCGGCCCACCCGATCGCGGCGACGCCGCCGACGGTCAGGATCGCGGCCAGGACGACGCCCGCGATCTTCTGGAAGATCAGGTCGCCTTCATCGACTTGGGGTTCGGTCATACGGCCTAGCTACTGCCTCGCGGACGGCCGGGAAAGCGCGCCGACCGCGGCGGATGGCGTTCCGGGGCCGGCCTGACGGGGATGGAGCGTCGTCGATGCTCGGCGGATAGCGATCGATCTTAAGCGAAATCAAGGCCTTGAACTTTTTCGACCTAAGTTATCAGCGGCGCTCGCTGCTCCCGTACCTTTGTGTCATGGCCGGGAGAAGCGAGATGAGCCCCGAACACAGCATCAGAAACAGCGACGCCGTGTTGGCGGACCTGCAGGCCTTCAACGTCGATCGGATCAAGACCGACGCGCCCGCGTGCTCCAAGGCCGAACTCAACGCGCTGATCGCCGGCTCCGGCCTGGCCAGCCGCCGTGTCAGCGGCGCCCTGTCGGCCAGCCGCAAGGGCGTGGCCGATGTCGCGGCCCGGGCCAAGGCCGCCGAGGCGGTGGGGCTGAAGGTCCCGGCCGCCAACGAGAACCAGGCCGAGACCCCCGAGGAGATGGAAATGGATGACGACACTGGTCGAACCCCCGAGCGGGTGGAGCAAGTTCGAGCCGAGATCCGACGCCGACTGGGCGTTGTTGAAGGAGCCCGAGAATCTAAATCTCTGGACGGAGCTGGCGCCGTGGAAGCTGGTGATGCGCTGCTTGACGGCGTTGCGGGCGCGGCGAGCGCGGGCGCCGCATCAGACTCCCCCGTCTGACCCCTGGACCACCTGGCTGTTCCTGGGCGGTCGGGGCGCCGGCAAGACCTTCGCCGGCGCCGCCTGGATCAAAGAGCAGGCCGAACGCCAAGGCAGCCTCGCGCTCGTCGGGCCCACCTTCCACGACGTGCGCGAGGTGATGATCGAGGGCCCTTCGGGCATCAAGAGTCTGTACCTCCCCGGTGAGCGCCCCCGTTGGGAGGTCAGCCGCCGGCGGCTGGTGTTCAAGTCGGGCGCCGTCGCCCAGGCCTTCTCCGCCGAGGACCCCGACGCCCTGCGCGGGCCGCAGTTCCACGCCGCCTGGGCCGACGAGTTCTGCGCCTGGCCGAAACCCGCCGAGACCCTGGCCATGCTGCGTTTCGGCCTGCGCCTGGGGACCGATCCGCGCCTGGTGGTCACCACCACGCCCCGCCCGATCCGCGCCCTGCGCAATCTGATCGCCGAGCCGGGCACGGTCGACACCCGGGCCCCGACCTCGGCGAACGCCGCCCACCTGGCGCCGGCCTTCCTGTCGACGCTGCAGGGCCTCTACGGCGGCACGCGGCTTGCCGCGCAGGAATTGGATGGATTGATCGTCGAGGGCGAGGGCGGCCTGTTCCGCGCCGAGGACCTGGCCCGCTGCCGGGGCGCGCCGCCGGCCGCCTTCGAGCGCGTGGTCGTGGCCGTCGATCCGCCGGCCACGGCGGGCGGCGACGCCTGCGGGATCGTGGTCTGCGGACGCTTTGACGGAAGAGCCTTCGTGCTCGAGGACCGCACCGCCCGCGGCCTGTCGCCCAACGCCTGGGCCCGCCGCGCGGTCGAGGCCGCCGTCGCCTGGTCGGCCGACGCCCTGGTGGCCGAGGCCAACCAGGGCGGCGACATGGTCCGCTCGGTCCTGGCCCAGGCGGGGCCGCCGTGCCCGGTGAAACTGGTCAAGGCCTCGACCGGCAAACGGGCGAGGGCCGAGCCGGTGGCGGCCTTGTACGAACAGGGCAGGGTGGTCCACTGCGGGGCGTTCGTCGCCCTGGAGGAGGAACTGATGGCCCTGGGCTCCGGCGACCTGGACCACAGCCCGGACCGGGCGGATGCGCTGGTCTGGGCGGTGAGCGATCTGATGCTGGGGGTGGGGCGACGGCCGCGGTTGTCGGTGTTGTGAGGCTCTTCCCCCTCCGGGGGAGGAGCGCCGAAGGCGCGGAGGGGGCAAGTGATCGCCGGTGCGATGTTACTCTTCTGTCGCCCTGCACCGAACACTTGCCCCCTACGGACCGCTTCGCGGTCGTCTTCCCCCATAGGGGGAAGAGCGCGAGGCTCCGCCCCCTACGGGGGCGGACAGGCGGCGAAGCCGCCAGGTGGGGGCAAGTGGGTGAGCTGCTCACGGATGGCCATCAGCGCGCCGTCGAGGGAGTTGAGCACCCCGCTCGCCGGAAGGCGCAGGGTCATGATTCCCTGTCGCGCCAGCCAACGATCCCGCGCCGCGTCCTTCTCTGAACGATCTTCGGCGTAGTGCTCCGCGCCGTCGACCTCGACCGCCAGCCGGTGCGCCGGACAGAAGAAGTCCAGCACGTACGGTCCGATCGGATGCTGGCGTCGAAACTTCAAGCCATCCAGCTGTCCTCGCCGGATGGCGTTCCACAGCATCAGTTCCGGCAGGGACATCTCTTTGCGAAGCCGTCTGGCGTTGGCGATCGTAGGTCGTGGCGCAGGCATGTGGCTCACCCCCTTGCCCCCACCTGACCGCGACGCGGTCTGTCCGCCCCCGTAGGGGGCGGAGCCTCTTGGCCGGGCGGCTCATCCCTAACATGTTCCCGTTATGTTCTCAACCTCCGCGAGGCCTTCCATGCCCCTGTTCAAACCCCGCCCGCCCGAGGCCAAGGACTCCCGCGCCGCCCGCCTGATCGCCCTGACCACGGCCGGACGTCCTCGCTGGACGCCGCGCGACTACGCGGCCCTGGCGTCGGAAGGTTTCGCCAAGAACCCGATCGCCTATCGCTGCGTGCGAATGATCGCCGAGGCCGCCGCCGCGGTGCCGCTCACCGTCTTCGTCGGTGGGAAACGCGCCGACGACCATCCGCTGCGCCGGCTGCTCCAGGCCCCCAATCCCGAGCAGGGCGGGGCCGACCTGATGGAGGCGTTCTTCGGCCATCTGCAGGTGGCGGGGAACGGCTATCTCGAAGCGTCCCAGGACAACACGGGCGGTGACGCCGTCCCGACCGAGCTCTACGCCCTGCGACCCGACCGCATGACCGTGGCGCCCGGCCCGCGCGGCTGGCCGCTGGCCTACGACTACCAGGTCGCCGGCCGCACCGCCCGGATCGGCCGCGACGCGTCCGGCTGGCTGCCCGTGCTGCACCTGCGGCTGTTCAACCCCACCGACGACCACTACGGCTTCTCGCCGCTGGAGGCCGCCGCCTTCGCCATCGACGTGCACAACGCCTCGGGCGCCTGGAACAAGGCCCTGCTCGACAACTCCGCCCGGCCGTCGGGGGCCCTGGTCTACGCCAACCGCGAGGCCGGCGACCGGCTCAGCGCCGAGCAGTTCGAGCGGCTGAAGGCCGAGCTGGGCGACGCCCACGCCGGGACCGCCAACGCCGGCCGGCCGCTGCTGCTGGAGGGCGGGCTGGACTGGCGGCCGATGTCGCTGACGCCCGCCGACATGGACTTCGTCGAGGGCAAGCACGCCGCCGCCCGCGAGATCGCCCTGGCCTTCGGCGTGCCGCCCCAGCTGCTGGGCGTGCCGGGCGACGCGACCTACGCCAACTACCGCGAGGCCAACGGCGCGTTCTGGCGGCACACGGTCGTGCCCCTGGCCGAGCGGGCGGCGCGGGCGCTGTCGGTGTGGCTCGAGCCGAAGTTCCCGGGCGCGCGGGTGGCCTGCGACCTGGACGCCGTGCCGGCGCTGTCGGCCGAACGGGATGCGCTGTGGGCGCGGCTGGAGGGGGCGAGTTTCCTCACGGACGCGGAGCGGCGGCGGTTGGCGGGGTTGGAGGGCTGACACTTGCCCCCACCTGGCGGCTTCGCCGCCTGTCCGCCCCCGTAGGGGGCGGAGCCTGACGCGCGAGGCTCTTCCCCCTCCGGGGGAAGACGACCGCGAAGCGGTCCGTAGGGGGCAAGTGCTCGCCGCCCCAGGAGAAACCCATGACCTCACCCACCCGCTGGCGGCTCGACCGCCAGGTCTCGGTCGGCCTCCTCGTGGCCGTGGCCCTGCAGGCCGCCGCCGCCCTGATGTGGGCCGGACGGGCGTCGGCGCGGATCGACGACCTGCGCCAGCGCCTCGACGCCCAGGCCCCGGTCGCCGAGCGCCTGGCCCGACTGGAAGCCCAGACCGAGGCTGCCCGCGCCTCGCTGGCCCGGATCGAGAGCAAGCTGGACGGAGACCGGAATGACTGAAGACGACCTCCCCATCGAAGGCCACGCCAGCCTCTTCTGGACGCGCGACCTCAACGACGACGTCACGGCCGCCGGGGCCTTCGCCGCCAGCCTGGCGCGCACCGGCCCGGCGGCCGTGAAGATGCTGCACCAGCACGACGACGCCGAGCCGATCGGGGTCTGGGACGAGCTCTTCGAGGACGCCCAGGGCCTCTACGTCCGGGGCCGCGTCCTGCGCACGACGCCGCGCGGCCGCCTGGTCGCCGCCCTGGTCGAGGCCGGGGCCCTGGACGGCCTCTCCATTGGCTTCCGCGCCGTGAAGGCCCGCCCCGACGAGACCGGACGCCTGCGCGTGCTGACCGGGGTGGAGCTGTGGGAGGTGTCGATCGTCACCTTCCCGATGCTGCCGGGGGCGCGGCTCAGGGTGAGCCGGGGTTCGGGACGAGGCTCCTGACCGGCGGCGGCGGCAAGGGCGGCGGCGGCATCCGGTAGCCTTCGTCGTACAGGCACAGCTTCCGGGCGCTGTTCCACAGGCAACCGGCGGCGTCGACGCCCGGCGGCCCGAGCCTCGTGCACTGGGCTTCGGTGCGCCGGGCCTGGCACACCGCGGCGCCGGTTTCGCGCGCGGGCGGGGCCTGGTCCGACGGCGAGGCGCAGGCCGAGCCGAGCAGAGAGGCCGCGAGCAGGGCGGCGACGGCCGCCGGGCGGCGGTTCGCTGAGAGGTCCATGCCCCACCATAGCGCGCGGCGTCGGCCTTGGAAGTTCGGGCCCGCCCAGCGCGGCGGAGGTCGGCTAGCCCGGCGCCGCGCCGTGGTCTAGCTTGCCCGGAAGGGCGGGGGGAAGTTTCGATGACGCGGATCTGGACGATCGTGACGGCCCTGGTCCTGGCGACCGTTCCGGCCGCGGCCCACGCCGGGTGGGCCGCCACCGAGTGGGACATGTCGCCCGCCCAGGTGGAGGCGGCGATGCCCGGGACCAAGCCGGTCAAGCGCGGCGAGGTGCTGTCGAAGGGCCAGGCGCGGTCGGCCGGTCAGTACGTGCTGAACGGCCAGGCCGTCCGGACGACCTACTATTACGACGACAAGGGCCTGTCGCTGGTCATGCTGCGCGTGCCCTTCAAGGCCTGCGGCGCAACCCTCGACCAGCTGCAGCGCGACCATGGCCGGCCGCTGAGGATCAGCGACCAGGTGATCCTGCGGCTGGTGATCTGGCACGACGAGCCGGCCCAGACCCGCATACGGCTGATGGTCTCGCCCGGCGCCGAGATCTGCAACCTGCATTTCGAACGCCTGTCGACCTATCGCGAGATCGACCTGGCGGCCGCGGCGCGGCCCTAGCGGCCGTACAGGATTTCAGCGGACAGGGGGGGCTCCCCGCCTTGGGCGCCGGCGCGAAAAACGCCCCCGGCGAACCGGGGGCGTTCTGGGTTTAGTGCAGAAGCCGTGAGCCGGGCGGCAGGCGTTTGACGATGATCGGCTTCCAGGCCCGCGCGACGCGTCTCGTATCGGTCTGGAAGCGCGACACGGCGTAGCTCGGCTCGAAGGCCATGACGTAGCGCACCACCTTCTGGGGGTGCTTCCGCTTATGGTCCGGCATCACGCCGGTCACTTTGTAGATCCGCTTCTGCGGAGAGGTAGGGGACATGGTGTCCTTTAGGTTGCCCTCGAGAGCGCGAGGGTGGCCGCAGGTGGATGCTGCCTTTGGCCTCACCACCATTCTTACACTATACCTGAGTTTGGCCGGAAAGTCGAAATAAAAGCGACTATCTTCTTTCGGCCGTGGCAAGTCTTGCTCTGCATTGTGGCGCGTATACTTCGACTGAGCTTGGAGCTTCCGTGCGTGGTCCGGGCTTGAAGCCGGCTCGCGCCAGTCGGTACGTCGTACGAAAAGCCGCGCCGCCGAAATCCTCCCCGTTGGGGAGGTGACGCCCCGGACGCGATCCGGGCGACGGAGGGGAGCGACCCTTCCCCTCCGTGAACCCCGCTGTCGGCCTCGCCGACGCCTCCCCCGCGCGGGGAGGACCGTTCCCAAAACCGGAGAACCCCATGAAAGAAACCAAACAGGCCGCGGCCTCGCCCGAGGCCCGGGCGGCGCTGCACGAGGTGCTGGCCGCGTTCGAGGGCTTCAAGGCCGCCAACGACCAGCGCCTCGCCGCGCTGGAGACCAAGCGCGCCGACGTGCTGCTGGAGGAGAAGGTCGCCCGCATCGACGAGGCCGTTTCCAGCGCCCAGGCGCGGCTGGACCGCGTGCTGGCCGACGCCCGGCGGCCTTCCATCGGCGGCGACACGCCGCTGGCGCGGGTCGACGAGCGCAAGGCCGCCTTCGACCGCTACATCAAGACCGGCGAGACCCCGGCGCTTCTCCTGGAAGCCAAGGGCCTGTCCGAAGGCGTGGCCACGGCCGGCGGCTACGTCGCCCCGGCCGAGCTGGAGCGGCAGATCCTGCGCCGTCTCGCGGCGGCGAGCCCGATGCGCGACATCTGCCAGGTGCGCACCATCGGCGCCGGCACGTTCCGCAAGCCCGTCTCGACCGCCGGCCTGGCCGCCAGCTGGGTGGCCGAGACCGCGGCGCGTCCGGAGACCACGGCCCCGACCCTGGACGTGATCGACTTCCCGGCCGGCGAGCTCTACGCCAGCCCGGCCGCCACCCAGGCCCTGCTCGACGACGCCTATGTGAACATCGACGAGTGGCTGGCGGAAGAGGTGCAGGACGCCTTCGCCGCCCAGGAGACCAGCGCCTTCGTCGCCGGCGACGGGGTCAACAAACCCAAAGGCCTGCTGGCCTATACGGCGGCCGCCGACGCTTCGGCCACCTGGGGGCAGGTCGGCTATCTGGCCACCGGCGTCGCCGGCGCCTGGCCGGCCAGCAACCCGACCGACAAGCTGATCGACCTGATCTACGCGGCCAAGACCCAGTACCGCCAGAACGGCCGCTTCGTGATGAACCGTCGCACGGTCAGCGCCGTGCGAAAGTTCAAGGACGCTCAGGGCAACTACATCTGGAACGCGGCCCTGCAGCCGGGCCAGTCGGCCAGCTTGCTGGGCTATCCGGTGACCGAGATCGAGGCCATGCCCGACGTCGCGGCCAACGCCATGGCCATCGCGTTCGGCGACTTCGAGAAGGGCTACCTGATCGTCGACCGGGCCGGCGTCCGCGTGCTGCGCGACCCGTACTCGGCCAAGCCGCACGTGCTGTTCTACACCACCAAGCGGGTCGGCGGCGGAGTGCAGAACTTCGACGCGATCAAGCTGCTGAAGTTCGCGGTGTCGTAAGGGCATCGCGGCTCCCCCTCCCCCTCGTGGGGAGGGGGCAGGGGGTGGGGGGAACGGCGTTGGCCGCCCCACTCCGTTTCCACCGTCGTAGCCCCCCACCCCAACCCCTCCCCACGAGGGGGAGGGGCTCAGGAGGTTTTCATGCCCCTCTCCATCACCCTGGCCGAGGCCAAGGGCTTCCTGCGCGTGGCCGACGCCACGGAGGACGCCCTGGTCGGCCTGCTGATCGACGCCGCCGAGGCGCGCGTCGCCGCCGCCACGGGCCTGGTCCTGGCGGCCGCCAGCCCCGCGCCGCTGCGCCTGGCCGTGCTGGTCCTGGTCGCCCACGCCTACGAACACCGGGACGGTTCGGAACCGCCGCCCGGCCTGGTCGAGGCCTGGCTGGCCCCGTATCGCGAGGCCCGGCTGTGAGCGGCCCCGACGCGGCGATCGCCGCCGCCGTGGTCGAGGCCCTGAAGGCCGCGCCCGCCGTCTCGGCCCTGGTCGAGGGCCGCGTGCATATCGATGCGCCGCGGCGGCCGATATATCCGTGCGTCAGCCTGAGCCGCCAGGAGAGCCGGCCGTTCGGGCCTGAGGCGGATGGCCTGGAACACCTGCTGACCGTCACCTGCGCCAGCAAGTTCGGCGGGCCGGAGGAGGCCCGCGCCGTCACCGCCGCCGTCCGCGCGGCCCTGCACAACGCCTCGCCCGCCGTCGCCGGCCGGCGCCTGGTCACCCTGCGCGTCACCTATGCCGACGTCTTCCGCGCCGCCGACCGCGAGCTGTCGCTGGGCGTGCTGCGGGTGCGGGCGGTGACCGAGAGCGTCTGAGCTTCAGCGGCTCACCCCCTTGCCCCCACCTGACGGCTTCGCCGTCTGTCCGCCCCCGTAGGGGGCGGAGCCTTCTCGCGCGCGGTTCTTCCCCCTCCGGGGGAAGACGACCGCGTAGCGGTCCGTAGGGGGCAAGTGATCGCCCCAATCCCCGAAAACCGGAGATCCTGAAATGGCCGCCCAAGCCGGCAAAGACATCCTGCTGAAGATCAGCGACGGCGCCCCGACGCCGGCCTTCACCACCGTGGCCGGCCTGCGGGCCCGGACGATCAGCCTCAACGCCCAGACCATCGACGCCACCGACGGCGACAGCGCCGGCCGCTGGCGCGAGCTGCTGGCCGGGGCCGGCGTGCGCTCGGTCGCCGTCTCGGGCGCCGGCGTGTTCCGCGACACGGCGTCCGACGCCCTGGTCCGCGACAGCTTCTTCGCCCAGACGGCGCGGACGTGGCGGCTGGTGATCCCCGACTTCGTCCAGCTGGAGGGGCCGTTCCTGGTGGCGGCCCTGGAATACGCCGGCGACCACGACGGCGAGGCGGCCTTCGCCCTGTCCCTGGCCTCGGCCGGGGCGGTGACGTTCACGGCGATCTAGCGTCCGATCACAACATCCATCCCTACAAACCACCGTCATCCCGGGCCTTGTGCCCGGGACCCCTCTGTCCGCCGCAGGTGCGGGAGGGGCGGTTCGCTGGCGAACCGCTTGCGCTTCACGTGCGAGCTGAACCAGGGGTCCCGGGCACGAGGCCCGGGATGACGGTGCAAGAGGGGATGGCTTCGAAGAAGAACAGTCCATGCCCCACACCCCCAACCCCGCCCGGGGCGAGGTCGTCGTCCCCCTGGCCGGGACGCCGCGCCGGCTGTGCCTGATCCTGGGCGCCCTGGCCCGCATCGAGGCGGCCCTGGGCCTGCAGGACTGGAGCGCCTTGCCCGAACGGTTCGCGCGGCTGTCGGCGGGCGAACTGCTGGCCGTGCTGGCGGCGCTGCTGGAAGGCGGCGGCGAGGACCCGGCCGTGCCGGACGGGGTTTCGATCCCCGAAGCGGTCGCGGCCGTGGCCGCCGCCCTGGCGGCCTGCGCATGACGGCGCGCTGGCGAGACGCCCTGCGCCTGGCCGCGCTGCACCTGGCCATCCCGCCCGAGGCGTTCTGGCGGCTGTCCCTGGCCGAGTGGCGCGCCCTGACAGAAGCCCCCGCCGCCCCGGTCCTGGACCGCGCGGCCCTCGGCGCCCTGATCGCCCGCTTTCCCGACGAGGAAACCCCATGAGCGACTTCGATCCGGATGGCCTGGACGCCGTCCCCGCCCGCGCCGCCGAGGCCGCCGCCGCCCTGGCCGCCCTGCGCGCCCCGGCCGAGCAGGCGGCGCGCGGCATCGACGAGGCCTTCGCCAAGGCCGGCGCCGGCCTGGTCCGCTCGCTGGCCCACGCGGCCGCCGACGGCAAGGTCAGCCTGGCCGAGCTGGCGCGGGCGGTGATCGACGCGATGTCGGCCGGGACCTCCGGCGGCGGCGGCGGCCTGGTCCAGGCTTTGGCCGGCGCCTTGGGCTCGGCGTTTTCCGGAGCCCCATTCTCCGGAGCGAGGGCCGACGGCGGCCCTGTGGCGGCCGGCGGGGCCTATCTGGTGGGCGAGCGCGGGCCCGAGCTGTTCCGGCCGGCCAGCGGCGGGACGATCGCGCCGGCCGGCACCGGCGGCGTGAATGTCACCGTCAACGTCCAGGGCGGCGAGGTCGCGTCCCTGGCCCGCTCCGACGCCCAGCTGGCCCAGGCCCTGGCCCGGGCGGTCAGCCTTGGGGCGAGGCGGCTTTAGCCGTCAATCGAAGGTGTTGAGCAGCGCGGCCTCTTCACTGGAGGTGGACGCGCGAGCGCCGGGCGCGACGCTCTTCTGGCTGCCGATGAAGATGATGACGCCCCAGTTCACCAGCCCATAGCCGAGCATCATCAAGGGCGGCGTCAGCGGCGCGGCGCCGCCGCCGGCCTGGACGAAGGCGTTGATCACGCCGGCGACCAGGCCGAGAACGAACCCGCCGACCACCGTGGAGACGCACCACCAGGGGGAACGGCCGAAGTCGCGCAGGCGGCGCGAGGCGATGACCGCCCAGGGGATGAAGCTCAGGCCGCTGACCAGGGTCGGATTCCGCAAGAGGAAGTTGGCGACCATGCAGGCCATCGTCATGCAGACGACGCCGATCCAGTATTCCGATCGGGTCGACCGCCCGAGCAGGTAGGCTTTCAGTTCGTTCACGACCGTCCCCCGACGCCATTGCGAAGGCGCAGCTTAGGGGGCGGTCCGGGGGAAGGGAAGCAACGCAAAAATCCCTCTCCCGGAGGAGAGGGATTTCGCGTCGCCCTAGGCTCAGACCACCACCGCCGTCAGCGGCGGGTGGCCGTAGCGGTTGTCGCCCGGTTCGCCCTCGACGACGCCCACCCACAGGGTGAAGGCGATCATCGAGATGAAGGCGACGGCGATGCTGACGAGCAGGACGCCAACCCCGGCCAGGGCGGCCAGCTCGGGCTCGCCGCCGGTGAGGGCGGCGACGGCCGCGCCGAAGCCGATCCACAGGGCCGAGCCGACGACCAGCACCGGGCCCAGGGCCAGGGCCGGCGCCTGCCACCAGCCGCTGCGGCCCATGTCATGCAGGCGCTTGGTGCACAGGCACACCCAGGCGAACAGGGCGATCAGGCCCAGCGCGTGGCCGACCACCGGGATCCACCCGGCCAACATCTGAACCCCCAGCAGCACCAGCCAGCCGATCCAGAACGCCTGCCGGCCGATGCGGCCCTCGGCGGAGAAGAACAGCGATTTCCAGTCCATTTCCAGCTCCCAAATCCTGAAGCGAGATTAGGGGCGGCAGGCTCGCGGTTTAAGTGAATTGCAAGTCATGACGCGGGTTTAACCTGGGCGGACCTGAACACCCGCGTCCCGGGCAGCGGGTTCCACGCGCGGCGCGAGCCGAGCCAGCCCAGGAAGATCGTCCAGACCAGCGCGCCCGCCGCCATGTCGGCGAACATCGGGACCAGCACCGCCATGTCCTCGCCGTACAGGCCCCAGGCCCACAGGCCCATCAGTCCGTGGACCGCCAGGTTGACCAGGCCGAAGGCGATCGTCGGGCGAAGGCCCTGGCCGGCGTGGCGCGAGCGCTTCAACATCAGGCACGCCACGACGTAGTAGCGGGCGGCGACGATCAGCAGCGCGGAGGTCAGGGCGACGTCGGGCGCGGTTCCTCCGTAGACCTGGCCGGCCAGTCCGCCGATCACGAAGGCGTCGCCGACCACCGGCAGGGCGGCCAGGGCCGGGTCCACGCCCAGATTCGCCAGGCCCAGATCGATCGCCAGGCCCAGCACCGCCAGCTGCAGCAGGCCGCTCCAGAACGTGCGGCGGTCAATCGCGCCGCGGGGATCGAACAGCAGGGACAACGCACGCATCGACGGGTTCCTCCAAGGTTCTCGGCTCAATAGGTGAATATTCACTCACATGCAGGGGCGCTAAGGCCGCAGCGTCGGGCGGACCTTTCTTCAGGCGTTGCGTCGCGAGCGGTTGACGAGGAGCGAGAGCAGGAAGACGCCCCAGAGCAGCAGGTTGAACGTGACGTCGATCAGGGGCGGGAAGAGCTCGCCCATCTCCGAGGTCAGCAGCGTTTGGGCCCACTGGCCCATCAGCACGTGGAAGCCCAGGCTCATGGCGCCGGCGATGATCAGCCCGCTCGGGCCCCGCCCGGCGTCCCTCAGGCGCTTCAGGCACAGGCACGCCAGAACGTACAGGCGGGCGCCCATCAGCAGGGCGGGCGCGATCAGGTCGGGCGCGGCTCTATTCTCGATGTTCGCCGCGACGATCTTGGTCACCAGCAACGACGTGCCGAGCAGCGGCGTCAGGGCCATCGCCAGGTCGCCGACCGACCATGACGCGGCCAGCGCCAGCACCCCGAGGCTCACCAGCAGCAGGGCGATGATCGCCGCCAGGGCCAGCAGCCCGTCGGCGAACGCCTGTCGTCCGATCACGCCGCGCGGGTCCAGCAACAGCTTCGCGAAATTCATGGTCGCCCCTCCGATATGGTGATCATAAGTGAATGTTCACTCACATGCAAGGAGGCGGCGCCATGACCGCGTTCCACGAGGCGCGCCTGCCCGCGCGCCTGGCTTTCGGCTGCACCGGCGGCGTCGAGCGGCGCACCCAGGTGACGACCCTGGCCTCGGGCTTCGAGCGGCGCTCCAGCCCCTGGGCCCAGGGGCGGCGGCGCTACCTGATCGGCACGGCGACGCGGCCGCTGGACGACGCGGCCGAGCTGGTCGCCTTCTTCGAGGCGCGGCGCGGGCGGCTGCACGGCTTCCGCTTCCGCGACCCGGCCGACGGCAAGTCGTGCGCGCCCTCGGCGACGCCGGCGGCGACCGACCAGGCGATCGGGATCGGCGACGGGACGCGCAGGACCTTCCCGCTGTGCAAGACCTACGGGACCGGCGAGACGGCGGCGGTCCGCATGATCGCCAAGCCCGTGGCCGGCACGGTCAAGGTCGCGGTGGCGGGCGTGGCCCTGGGGGCCGGGGCCTTCGCGGTCGACGCGACCACGGGCCTGGTGACCCTGACGACCGCCCCGGCGGCGGGGGCGACGGTCACCGCCGGCTTCGAGTTCGACGTGCCCGTGCGCTTCGACGGCGACCGCATCGACGTGACCCTGGAGAGCTTCAACGCCGCCCGGGTGGGCGCCGTGGCCTTGGTCGAGGTGCGGGTCTGATGCGGGCGGTCCCTTCCGACCTGGCCGCGCGCCTGGAGGGCGGCGCGGCGTCGCTCTGCCATGCCTGGATCCTGACCCGGGCCGACGGCGCGACGCTGGGCTTCACCGACCACGACCGCGATCTCGTGGTCGACGGTGTGACGTGCCGCGCGGCCAGCGGCTGGACCGCCGGAGCCTCCGATGCGGCGGCCGGCTTCGCGCCCGGCCAGGCCGCGGCGGTCGGCGGCTTCGACGACGCGGCCCTGACCGAGGCCGACCTGCTGGCCGGGCTCTATGACGGGGCGCGGGTGGACTGCCGGGTCGTGGACTGGTCCGCCCCGGCCCTGTCGGTTTCGCTGTGGTCGGCCCGCGTGGCGGCGGCCAAGGCCGAGGGCGGGGCCTTCACCTTGAGCCTCGAGGGACCGCTGGCGGCCCTGGACCGCGTGGCGGGGCGCACCTTCGGCCGCTCCTGCGACGCGGCGTTCGGCGACGCGCGCTGCGGCGTGGATGTCTCGGCCTTCCCGGGGGCGAGTTGCGACAAGCGCTGGACGACATGCCGGGGCGTGTTCGGCAACGGCCCGAACTTCCGCGGATTCCCGACGGCGCCGGGCGAGGACTTCCTGACGCTGTATCCCAACGAGGGGGAGCGCAATGACGGCGGGCGGCGGTGAGGGGATCACTTGCCCCCACCTGGCGGCTTCGCCGCCTGTCCGCCCCCGTAGGGGGCGGAGCGCTCTTCCGCCTCCGGGGGAAGACGACCGCGAAGCGGTCCGTAGGGGGCAAGCGTTCGCCGTTCCTGACTCGGTAAGTCAGCGCGCCCTCCAAGAAGCCCGCCGATGGCTCGGCACCCCCTACCAGCACCAGGCCTCGCTGCGCGGCGTCGGCTGCGACTGCCTGGGCCTGGTGCGCGGCGTCTGGCGGGCCCTGCACGGGGCCGAGCCCGAGGTCCCGCCGCCCTACCGCCCGGACTGGGCCGAGCTGGGCGGGCGCGAGCTGCTGCGCGAGGCCCTGGAGCGCCGCCTGATCCCGCTGGACCCCGCCGCCGCCCGCCCCGGCGACGTGCTGCTGTTCCGCATGGCCCCCGGCGCCCCCGCCAAGCACTGCGCGATCCGCTCGGCCGACGACCGCATGATTCACGCCTATTGGGGCCGCGCCTGCGTCGAGAGCTGGCTGGGCCGCTGGTGGCGCGAGCGGCTGGTCGCGGCGTTCCGCTATCCCGAATCCTGAAGGAGAACCCCATGGCCCAGGTCATCCTCACCGCCGCCGGCCAGGCCGCCGTCGGACTGGTCGCCGGCGCGGCGCTCAACGGCCTGGCGCCCGCCCGCCAGGTCGGGCCGCGCATCCCGGAGCTGCGGCTGTCGGGCGCCGCCGAGGGGGCGCCGATGGCGGCGGTGTTCGGCCGGGCCCGCGTGGCCGGCCAGGTGATCTGGGCGGCGCGCTTCAAGGAGCGCTGGGTCGAGGGCCGGGTCGGCGGCGGCAAGGGCGCCCGGACCACCAGCGCCGCCTACAGCCTGTCGTTCGCCGTCGCCGTCTGCGAAGGCCCGATCGACGGGATCGGCCGGGTCTGGGCCGACGGCAAGCCGATGGACATGGCCGGCGTGGTCATGCGCGTCCACACGGGCGGCGAGGATCAACTGCCCGACCCCCTGATCGCGGCCGTCGAGGGCGAGGCCCCGGCCTATCGCGGCACGGCCTATGTGGTGTTCGAGGACCTGCCGCTGGGCGCCTACGGCAATCGCCCGCCGCAGCTGTCGTTCGAGGTGTTCCACCGGCCACGCGCCAGCGGCGCGACACCGGGCCTTGAAGAGCGCCTGAAGGGCGTGTGCCTGATCCCCGGCGCGGGCGAGTTCGTCTACGCCACCGACACGGTCCTGCGCCGCGACGGCCTGACCCGGACCAAGGCCGAGACCGTGAACAACGGCGAGGGCCGGCCGGACCTGGTGGTGTCGCTGGACCAGCTGCAGGTCCAGCTGCCGAACGTCGAGGAGGTGACCCTGGTGGTCGCCTGGTTCGGCGACGACCTGCGCTGCGGCTCGTGCGCGATCCGGCCCAAGGTCGAGACGGCCGCCAAGGCGACGATCCCGTTCGAGTGGCGGGTGAACGGCGTCGACCGCGCCTCCGCCGCCGTGGTCTCGTTCAGTGGCGGCGGCCCGGCCTATGGCGGCACGCCGGCCGACCGGGCGGTGCTGCAGGCCATCGCCGAGCTGAAGCGGCGCGGGCTGCGGGTGACGCTGTATCCGTTCGTGCTGATGGACGTGCCGGCCGGCAATGCGCTGCCCGACCCCTACGGCGGCGCGGCCCAGGGAGCCTATCCGTGGCGCGGCCGGATCACCTGCCACCCGGCCGCCGGCCGTGCGGGATCGCCGGACAAGACCGCCGCCGCCGGCGCCCAGGTCGCCGCCTTCTTCGGCGCGGCCACGGCGGCGCAGTTCGGGGCCGCCGACGGCCTGCCGACCTATGGCGGTCCGGCCGGCGACTGGGGCCTGCGCCGCATGCTGCTGCACTACGCCAAGCTGGCCCAGCTGGCGGGCGGGGTGGACGGCTTCATCCTGGGCTCGGAGCTGCGCGGCCTGACCACGGTGCGCGACGGGGCCTCGTCCTATCCGGCGGTGACGGCGCTCAGGAGCCTGGCGGCCGAGGTCCGCGGCTTGCTCGGGCCGGCGACGCAGCTGGGCTACGCCGCCGACTGGAGCGAGTATTTCGGGCACCAGCCCGGCGATGGGACGGGCGACGTCCACTTTCATCTCGACCCGCTGTGGGCCGACGCCGACATCGATTTCGTCGGCGTCGACTTCTATCCGCCGATGGCCGACTGGCGCGACGGCGACACGCATCTGGACGCGGGGCAGGGCGGGCCGCACGACCAGGCCTACCTGCGCGCCAACCTCGCGGGCGGCGAGGGCTTCGACTGGTTCTACGTCTCGGACGCCGCGCGGACGGCCCAGGTCCGCACGCCGATCACCGACGGCGCCCATGCCGAGCCCTGGGTGTTCCGGCCCAAGGACCTGGCCTCGTGGTGGAGCCGCCAGCACTTCAACCGCCCGGGCGGCATGCGTTCTACGACGCCGACGGCCTGGGTCCCGAAGTCCAAGCCGCTGCGGCTGGTCGAATTCGGCTGCGGCGCGGTCGACAAGGGCGCCAACGCCCCGAACCTGTTCGTCGATACGAAGAGCGCCGAGAGCGCCCTGCCGCCGTTCTCGGACGGGACCCGCGACGAGCTGGGCCAGCGGCGGGCCTTGGAGGCGGTGCTGGCCTGGCTGGCCGACCCCGCCGCCAATCCGCTCTCGCCGGTCTATGGCGGACCGATGATCCAGGACGCGGCCGCCTGGTGCTGGGACGCCCGGCCGTTCCCGGACTTCCCGGCCCGCGCCGCCGTCTGGGCCGACGGGCCGAACTGGACCCTGGGCCACTGGCTGAACGGCCGCTCGGGGATCGCGCCGCTGCCGGAGCTGATCGCGGCCCTGGCCGACCGGGCCGGCGTGGCGGTCGATCCCGGCGAGGCCGGCGGGTCGATCGTCGGCTATGTGGTGGACCGGCCGATGCGGCTGCGCGACGCCCTGGCGCCGCTGCTGGAGGCCTTCGCCCTCGATCCGGTCGAGCGCGGCGACGGCGTCGTGCTGGCGGGACGCTCGGGCGTCGCGGCCCTGGATTTCGGCGACGACGACCTGGCCTGGCCCGAGGACCGCGAGGCGCCGGTCCAGGCCGTCCGGACCATGACCGCCCCGGTCCAGGCCCTGCGCCTGCGCTTCGTCGACGCCGCCCGCGACTACCAGACCGGTTCGATCTTGGTCCGCCGCGACGACGGCGAGGGGAGCGCCGACCTCGACGCCCCGCTGGTCCTGGCCGCCGCCGACGCCCGCGCCGTGGCCGAGCGCCTGCTGGCCGCCGCCGACCCGCGCGAGGTCACGGCTCATCTGTCGCCCCTGGCCGCCCTGCGCCTGGAGCCCGGCGACCGCCTCTCCCTCGACGATGCGACCTGGCGGGTGACGCGGATCGACCTGGACGAACATCCTCGCGCCCGGCTGGCGCCGGTGGTCGAGCCCGTCCGCGTGGGCGGCGACCTCGACTGGTCGCCCGCCGCGCCGCGCGAGATCGCCGGCCCGCCGGTGCTGCACGTCCTGGACCTGCCGGGCCAGGCGGACGAGCGGCCGCTGGTCGCCGTGGCCGCCTCGCCCTGGCGGTCGTTCGACGTCCACGCCGGCGTCGGGCTCGAGGCCCTGGGCGTCCGGGCCACCGCCGCCGTTCCGGCCACGGTGGGCGTCACCCTGTCGGACCTGCCGGCCGGACCGCTGCATCGCTTCGACCGCGCCACGCGCCTGACCGTGCGGCTGGAGGGCGCGGCCCCGATCAGCCGCGACCGCTCGGCCGTGCTGGCCGGCGCCAACGCCGTGGCCGTGCGCAGCGCGAACGGCGAATGGGAGGTCGTCCAGTTCCTGACCGCCGAACCGGTCGCCGAGGACGTCTGGACCCTGTCGGGCCTGCTGCGCGGCCAGGCCGGCAGCGATCCGGCCATGGCCGCCCTGACCCCGGAAGGCGCGGGCGTGGTGATGCTGGACGAGGCCCTGGTCCGCGCCGATCTGACGCCCGCCGAGCGCGGCCTGCCCCTGACCTGGCGCGCCGCTCCGGCCGGCGGTCCGGCCTCGGGGCCGTCGATGAGCGAGGCTGTCGAGACCTGGCGCGGCCTGTCGGCCCGTCCCTGGTCGCCGGCCCGCCTGAAGGTCCGCGCCCAGGGCGGCGACGCCGTGGTCACCTGGATCCGCCGCGCTCGCCTGGCCGGCGACGGCTGGGACGCCGAGGTCCCGCTGGGCGAGGAGCGCGAGGTCTATCGCGTCGAGGTCCTGGACGGCGAGACCGTGGTCCGGGCGGTCGAAACCACGACGCCGGCCTTCACCTACACCGCCGCCCAGCGCGCCGCCGATTTCCCCTCTGGACCGGCCGGGACCCTGGCTGTCAGGATCGCCCAGGGCTCGGCGCTGTTCGGCTGGGGCGCTCGATCGCGAACCTTGCTGTGATATTAATGCAACATAATGCTTGCGCGCCGCGCCGAACGGCCTAATTGAGACGTTCCGCCTTTTCGAACTGACGTGAGGAGCCTCCTTGGCGCGCGACCCCTATCTGGAGCTTGGCGTTTCCCGCACCGCGAGCGCGGCGGAAATCCGCAAGGCGTTCCACAAGCTCGCCAAGCAGCATCACCCCGACGCCAACAAGGGCGACAAGAAGTCGGAGGAGAAGTTCAAGCAGGTCAGCGCCGCCTTCGACATCCTGGGCGACGCCGACAAGCGCAAGAAGTTCGACGCCGGCGAGATCGACGCCGACGGCCGCGAGACCATGCGGGGCGGCTTCGGCGGGGGCGGCGGCAATCCGTTCGGCGCCGGCTTCGGCGGACGCCGGGGCGGCATGGGCGGCGGCGAGGGGCCGGAGATCGACCTCAACGACCTGTTCGGCGACATCCTGGGCCGCAACCGCGGCGGTTTCGGCGGCGGCGAGCGCGGCGGCTTCTCGCCCAAGGGCGCCGACGTGCGCGCCCGTCTCGACATCGACCTGGAAGAGGCGATCAAGGGCGGCAAGAAGCGCGTGGCCTTCTCGGACGGCCGCACGATCGACGTCACCATCCCGGCCGGCGCCCAGGAAGGCCAGACCCTGCGGCTGAAGGGGCAGGGCAGCCCGGGCCGGGGCGGGCAGGGCGACGCCCTGATCGAGCTGGCCATCAAGCCGCACCCGATCTACCGCCCCGAGAACGGCGCCCTGGTCATGGACCTGCCGATCACCGTCCCCGACGCGGTGCTGGGCGGCAAGGTCGAGGCCCCCACGCCCGACGGCCCGGTGACCCTGACCGTCCCCAAGGGCTCCAACAGCGGCGCCAAGCTGCGGCTGAAGGGCCGGGGCCTGGCCGACGCCAAGGGCCATCGCGGCGACCTGTTCGCCCGCCTGGTGGTGACCCTGCCGGACGCGCCGGACGCCGAGCTGGAGAAGTTCGCGGAGACGTGGCGCGAGAAACGGCCGTACGCGCCGAAGCGGCGGTAGGTCTTGCCGTCCTAGTCGCGGCCTGACAGATTACATCCGTCATCCGCGGGGGCTCGGGTATGCGCGCAGCAGTGTTCGCGACGGCGGTCGCCGTCCTTTCGGTCGGGGGCGCGGCCCAGGCCGCGGACAAGAAGCCCCCGCCTCCGCCCGGGCCGCTGATCAAGGTGCTGACGACGCCCGTCGACGTCCTGGCGGCCGAGGCCGCCCAGGGCAAGGACGACGCCCAGTACGCCCTGGCGATCGTCAGGGCCCACGGCCTGCGCGACACGCCGCGCGACGAGGCCGAGGCCAGGACGCTGAAGGCCCAGGCCCTGGCGGCGCGCGCGCCGCTGCACATCACCACCTACATGGCCGGCCTGAACGGCGCGCCCGGCCGCGTCGTGCCGATGATCATCCCGCAGGGCGGGCTGCCGGCGTTCGTGGCGCGGCAAACGGACGCCTGCGTGGCGGCGCTGGAGCGCGGCGCGCCCGACGGGGCCAGCAACGCGGCCGGCTGCGGCGGCGACCGCTTCGAGACCCTGGCGGCGCTCTGGGCGCAGGCCCAGCCCTGGAAGCCCCAACCCTTGCCCAGCTGCGACAGCGACGACCCGCGCTGCCGGGTCCTGCGCCAGCGGGTGGCCAATCTGAACGCCCGCAGTCCGCGCGCCGAGGCCCTGGCCGCCGCGGCCAGGGGCGACTTCAGGCTGGCCGCGACCAACTTCATCGGCCCCGAGCCCAGCGGCTGGAGCCTGCCGGGCGTGTCGTGCACGGCCTGGAAGCTGGACCTGATCGGCAAGTGGCACGTGAACCAGGACGTGATCCGCGGCGGCGACGGCGAGCACACGGCCGCGTCGCTGGCCTTCATGAGGATCTATAACGGCGCCCTGGTCGCCGATCCGGCCTTTCCCTATCGCGACGTCTGCACGCCCATCGGTCTGCCCCGGGCCGCGCGCTACGAGGGGCCGGTGCGCACGGCGGGCGAGGCGGCGCGGTCGGGCGACCTGGCCAAGCTGGCGGCGCTGGACCCGGCCGTCGACGTCAACGCCGTCGATCCCCTGGGCAAGACGGCGCTGAACTGGGCGACGGAGCGCCAGGACGAGCCCATGACCAAGGCCCTGCTGATGCGGGGCGCCGATCCCAATCTCCATGACCCGGGCGACGCCGGTCCCCTGGCCCTGGCGCTGGAGAACAGGCAGACCGCCCTGGCCGACCTGATGCTGGCCAAGGGCGCGCGGCCGTCCGGCATGACCGGACTGTGCGATTTCCGCGGCCGCTTGTTCTTCCAGGGGCCGGACGCGCCGCCTGAGAATCGCCACTGCAGTTGGCCGGGTCTGCTGGTGGACCGCGACCGCTTCGACGTGCTGGACGCCCCGCTCGCGGCCGGGGTGGACAAGGGCGGCTTCGACGCCGGGAACGAGATCCGGGCGTCGCTGCTGGCGGCGATCCAGGCGAACGACAAGGCCAGAAGCCGGCGCCTGCTGGCCTATCTGGGCGCCACGCCCGACGGCGCGGCCTCGGCGCTGGCCTGGCTGCGGGGCCTGGGGCGCGAAGACCTCGTCCGCCTGTACGTCGCCGGGCCCGGCGCGGAAGCGGCCCGCTCGCCCGCCGAGGCGCGGATCTGGCGGGCGGCGGCCGAGGCGCGGCGCGACGCGGCGCTGGACTTCCTGCAGGACTACGGCGCCGACCTGAACCTGCTGCCGGCCGCGCGCCTGACCCAGTGCGAGGCCTCGGCCCGCCAGGGCGACGAGGCCGCCCTGCTGGCCTGCGTGCAGGAGGCCGGCCAACGCCGCCTGCGGATCCGCGCGGCCCTCGAAGCCGGCGACACCGCCGCCTTCAACGGCTTGGTCGCCGAGGCGGCCGACCTGCGCGAACGAGGCAAGGCGACCCTGCTGTCGGCGACGGCGATCAAGGGCACGCCCGAGATGCTGGAGGCGCTGATCGCCCGGGGCGCCGGGGGCGAGGGCGGGTACGAACGCTCGGCGACGCCGGTCTACAAGGGCGCGTTGAAGCCCGATCCGGCGCTGGGCGCGCCGGGTTCCGGCTACCTGTCCGAGCCCTCCAACCTCATGCCCGTCGTCGCCGTGGCGATGCGCGGCGACGCCCGCGGCCTGCGGATGCTGGTCGATGCGGGGGCCAAAGGCCTGCCGTCGGCGCTGCAGAACCTGGGCAATCTGGGCAATCCCCCGCCGGGCTTGCCGTCGTTCTCGCTGGGCCAGACCAGCACCGACACCTCCGGCCTGCCATCGGGGCCGGGGGCCGACAAGCTGAAGGCCATGGACCTGGTGGCGACCGAGCTGGCGCGCACCCAAGGGCCGCAAGCGCTGGAGCCGTCGTTCGCCTCGGCGACCTACAGCGGCTACGACGACGTGCTGGCGCTGTTCCTGGCCAAGGGCTTCGATCCGTCCAAGGCCAAGGAGCCGGAGGTGATCTGGTTCAACTGGTCGGGACTGGGCAATCCGTGCAAGCCGTCGACCGGCCGTCTGCTCGCGCGATCGGGTCTGCCGGTGGTCTATCCGCCCAGCGAGTTCAGCCGCTGGCCGGCGCTGCACACCCTGGCGGCGGGCTGCTTCAACGCCGACAGCGTGGCCGCGCTGCTCGACAACGCCAGGATCGACGTCAACGCCGTGGACGAGAACGGGCGCACGGCGGTGGACCAGGCCAGGCTCTACCGGCGGTCCTACCTGGAGGCGGCCTTGCGCGCCCGGGGCGGGAAGTCGAGCAAGGAACTTGATCCGGCGCGCGTGCAACGGCGCAAGGCCGAGACGGCGGCGGTGACGGACATGGACCTGTCGCAGGCCGTGGAGGACTGAAGCGAGGTCGCCCTCAGCCCACCCCGTTCGGCAGCGCCGCCTTCTTGATCAGATAGGCTCCTTGCCCGATGCCGAAGCTGCCCAGCAGGGCGGTGTCGACGTCGGGGAGGGTGGTGGTCTTGGCGATGTCGATCAGGGTCAGGAATTCCCAGCTGGCGCAGGCGAAGATCACGGTGGCGGCGCTGCTGATCAGGATCATCTGGAAGTCGCCCAGGTCGGCGTCGCCGTAGTCGTTCAGCACCAGGTCGGTGAACTTCGGCTTCGCGGCGACGGCGGGCGGGACCGGGGCGGCGGGCGTCGCGGGCGCTCCGGACGCCGGGGGCGCTACGGCCGGGGCCGGGGCGTCGGCGCTCTTCTGCACGGCCACCACCTTGGCGGCGCCGAACGACAGGCCCGACAGGCCGGTCATGGCCAGGACGTTGGGGGTCATCGAGATGCCGCCGATGAAGTCCCAGCCCAGGAACCAGGCGCGCAGGATCAGGTCCGCGCCGTAGACCACGGCCACGACGCCGAACCACAGCACCAGCTGCACCTGGGAATTGCTCATCCGGTTGTCGTCGCCGACCAGGAACTTCCACGGCCGGCCGGCGGTGGCCAGGGCGGCGAGGGCGGCGATGATCGCGAAGGCCGCGCCCAGGGCGATCAGCCGCTGCAGGACCGGCGCGGGCCGGGCCAGGCGGGTGATCTGCACCACGTGCCGCGGGTTCAGCGGGTCGTCGACCGTCAGCCAGATGCGGTCGCCCGGCCGCGCGCCCTGGTCCAGGGTCAGCTTGTCGGCCATGCGGTCCACGGTCAGGGTCACCGGCTGGGCCGCGCCGGTGGGCAGGAAGGTGATCTGGTCGGAGTTTGCGCCCAGCCTGGAGCCCGGCAGCCCGACGGACTGGATCACGCCGTCGTCGGTGGCGGGCGTGGCGCTGGGCGGCGGCCCGTCGGCCCGCGCCTTCGAGACCGCCCCGCCGGCGGCGACCAGGCCCAGGGCCAACACGAGGGCCAGGGCCCATCCCCGCGGATTTCCGAACGGTCGCATGCCTGGTCCCCCCAAGGACGGTGATGCAGGGCTCGAAGGATGCGATCCGCCGCCCTGCACGCGAAGATTGCACGCTAGAACCGCGTTATCCGACTGGCAAGGCTGTCGGCCGACGCGCGACGAGCCCGCGATCGGCGCGCCGATGCTCCGACCACGACCTTTTCCGGCCAAGGAACGGGCCGCCGGGCGGGCGCCGGCTTTTCCCACGCCGAATCCGTGACAGAACGTCGCTACCCGTCCATAACGGCCGTGTTCAGCCTCTATTCAGCCGCAGCGCTCTAAACCCTAGCCCATGAAGCCTATTCACTTCCTCTTCGCCGCCGTCCTGGCCGCCTCGACCCTCCCGGGCGTGGCGTCGGCGCAGCGCGGCCCGGACTCGCTGGGCGCCGACTGGCGCGCCCGGCAGGACCAGGCGCGGGGCGGCGTGCAATCGGGCCAACTGGTGCCGCTGGGCCGGGTGATCGAACAGATCGGCCGGCGCACGCCCGGTCGCGTGCTTGACGCCGGCCTGGAAGGTCCCAACTACCGGGTCCGCTGGGCCACCACCGACGGCCGCCGCATCGACTTCATCGTCGACGCCCGGACCGGCCAGATCCTCAGCGCCAACTAAGCCGCCAACCGCGTCACGAGACAGAGGCTTTTCATGCGTATCCTGCTTGTCGAAGACGATCCGGACCTGTCGCGCCAGCTGAAGCTGGCCCTGGGCGACGCCGGCTACGCCGTCGACCACGCCGCCGACGGCGAGGAAGCCCAGTTCCTGGGCGAGACCGAACCCTACGACGCCGTCGTCCTGGACCTGGGCCTGCCCAAGGTGGACGGGGTGTCGGTGCTGGAGCGCTGGCGGCGCGGCAACGTCGCCACGCCGGTGCTGATCCTGACCGCGCGCGGCTCGTGGAACGAGAAGGTGGCCGGCTTCGACGCCGGGGCCGACGACTACCTGACCAAGCCGTTCCACACCGAGGAGCTGCTGGCCCGCCTGCGCGCCCTGCTGCGCCGCTCGTCCGGCCACGCGTCGCCGACGCTGTCGTGCGGCGGCCTGCGCCTGGATCCGCGCGCCGCCCGGGCCAGCGTCAACGGCGAGCCCCTGCGCCTGACCTCGCTGGAATACCGCCTGCTGCATTACATGATGATGCACCAGGGCCGGGTGATCGGCCGCACCGAGCTGGTCGAGCACCTGTACGACCAGGACTTCGACCGCGACTCCAACACCATCGAGGTGTTCATCGGCCGTCTGCGCAAGAAGCTGGGCAGCGACCGCATCGAGACCGTGCGCGGCCTGGGCTACCGCCTGACGCCGCTGGAAGGCGAGACGACCGAGTGACGCCTTCCCGCCAGGCCAGCTGACCATGTGGGACCTCAGCAAGCGCTCGCTGGTCCGTCGGCTGGTGCTGCTGGCCGGGATCTGGAACCTGGTGGTGCTGCTGGTGGCGGGCGTGTTCCTGACCGCCCAGTTCCGCGACGCGGCGATCCGGCGGTTCGACCAGTCGCTGGCCGTGCTGACCGACGACCTCTACGCCGGCTCAACGGTCGAGGACGGGGTGCTGAAGGCCCCGGTGCTGACCGACATCCGCGCCACCCGGGCCTATTCGGGACGCTACTGGACGATCTTCGACCAGCCGGCCGGCGGCGGGGGGCTGAACGTCATCGAGCGGTCGCGCTCGCTGTTCGACAGCGACCTGATGATCCCGATGGAGCAGTCCGAGCGGCTGATGTCGGAGTCGGGCAAGACCCTCTATTTCGACCTCAAGGGGCCGCAGAACCGGCCGCTGCGCGCGGCCGCCCTGCTGGCGCGCCTGCCCGGCTATCCGCGGCCGGTGGTGTTCATCGCCGCCGAGGACCGCTCGCCCATCGACGCCGACGCCGACCGCTTCGGGCGCATCACCACCGTGGCTCTGGTGATCCTGGGCGCAGGCCTGATCGCCGCCGTCGTGGTGCAGGTGCGGGTCGGCCTGCTGCCGCTGTTCCGCCTGCGCCGCGAGGTGGCCTCGGTGCGGCGCGGCAAGGCCGAGAAGCTGGAGGGCGCCTATCCGGAGGAGCTGGAGCCCCTGGCCGTCGAGCTGAACGCCCTGCTCAGCCATAACCAGGAGGTGGTCGAGCGCCAGCGCACCCACGTCGGCAACCTGGCCCACGCCCTGAAGACCCCGCTGTCGGTGATGCTGACCGAGGCCAGCCAGCAGCCGGGCGGGCTGGCCGACGTCGTCGAGCGCCAGGCCCAGACCATGCGCGAGCAGGTCGACCACCACCTGCGCCGGGCCCGCGCCGCCGCCCGCTCCCAGACCTCGGGCGAGCGCACGCCGGTCGAGCCGATCCTGGACGAGCTGGCCGTCACCCTGGAGCGGATCTTCCAGGACAAGTCGGAAGGGCGCGGCATCGAGATCGACTGGCGCTGCCCCGAGGACCTGTGCTTCCAGGGCGAGCGCCAGGACTTCATGGAACTGGCCGGCAACGTGATGGAGAACGCCGGCAAGTGGTGCAAGGGCAAGGTCCGCGCCGAGGCCGTGGCCAGCTCGCCCGAGCAGATGACCCTGACCGTCGACGACGACGGCCCCGGCCTGCCGCCCGACCGCTGGAGCGACGCCCTCAAGCGCGGCCAGCGGATGGACGAGCACACGCCGGGCTCGGGCCTGGGCCTGTCGATCGTCGACGAACTGGCCCGCGCCTACGGCGGCTCGGTGACCTTGGGCGCCTCGCCGCTGGGCGGTCTGAGGGTGACCCTGGTGCTGCCGCGCTCGGAGGGGTGAGGCGGGCGCCTGCAACCTGAAATTTCGTCGGTTTTCGACAGACGCCGGCGGCTTGCGGCAGCGACGTTTCGACGCCGGTCTTCGCGTCGCGAAAACTTATGGTTTCGGAAAGTCTTAACCTCGTTGGAGACATGGTTGACGCGGCCTGGTTCGGGCTCGTCCGGTGGGGGATTATGGCAGGCATCGCCGCCAACAAGTTGCTGATGGTTCGGAAGCTGGTGGAAGCCGCGCCCGACGCCGCCCTGCGCAGCCTGGAGCTCGCCCTGGCCGGACCGGCCGGCGGGCAGGGCGCGCTGGCGGCCGTGCGCGGCCTGGTCGAGGACGAGACCGCCGCCCGCTACGTCCGCAACAGCGTGCTGGCCCCGATCGCGCCGCTGTGCGCCAACCGCGACACCGAGCAGACCTCTTTCCCGCCCCGCACCCTGGCCCTGCTGTGGAGCGCCCTGAAGGACGTCGCGCCCAAGCAGGTCGAAGAGGCCGCGGCGCGCTGCAATCCGTGGGACCTGGACGAGGGGCCGCCGGAAGTCTTCAACGACCTGTGCAAGCTGGCCGCCAAGGGACTGCGCGCCCAGGCCGAGCCGGGCTTCCAGGCCCTGGACCCGATCTGCGACATCGACGAGCTGGCCTCGTGCCTGGAGCTGTCGCACATCGTCCGCGCCGCCCTGCCCAGGCTGTCGGAATGGGTCAGCAAGATGAGCGACGAGCGCGCCTCGGCCGCCCGCCTGGCCTACAAGGACGCCTGCGACATCCGCGCCGACGCCGGGCCGCTGCTGTTCGAGATCCTGGCCGCCCACCTGCCCGACGACTGGCGGATCCTGCGGGTGATCTCGGCGGTCATGGACCGTCCGGGCGACAAGTTCTGGGCCTCGTCGGAGGTCAGCGTGTTCGGCGAGCGGGTGCTGGCCGACATCGCCCGCAACATCGAATTCATCGAGGGCTTCGATCCCGCCAAGGGCGAGGCCGAGGGCCGCAAGGCCGCCCTGGCCGCCCAGAAGGCCGCGGCCGAGATCACCGAGGTCGAACGGTCGGTGAACCTGGCCAAGGACGGGCCGTGGGGCCGGCGGATCGCCAAGCACAAGACGGCCGTCGCCGAGGCGGTCGAGGCGCGGATGGGCGCGGCCGAGCGCGAGCTGCTGGCGGCCCTGCCGCTGCGGCCGATCTCGTTCCTGAGCGGCAAGAACGGCAAGGGCGTGCCCCTGCTCACGTCCGAGCCCGACGAGACGCTGGGCCGCCGCCTGACCGCGGTGCTGGTGTTCATCGCCGAGATCCGCGGCTGCGCCCAGCAGAGCGGCTACGGCTCCAGCCGGACCAAGGTGCTGGAGAAGCTGAACGGCCGCCTGGACCAGTACATCGAGGACATCCTGCACATCGTCCGCACCGGCGACGGCGGCGACCAGGGCCTGGCCCGCCAGTACCTGGACCTGGCCGCCGGCTACATCGCCTACAGCCGCGACGAGAAGACCGCCGAGATCGTCCGCCGCCGCGCGGCCGCGGCGATGGCGGCGGCGGCCTAACTCCATCCCGCTCATCCCGGCGAATGCCGGGACCCAGATCCCATGTCGTTTGGGCTGGCTGGATGAGCGCTGAGCTCATGGACCCCACCACGCCGCTATTCCATCTGGGTCCCGGCATTCGCCGGGATGAGCGGATCAGGGTGTATGGCCTCCCCTTACGGAATTTTTTCGCTAACGGCGCCGCCATTTTCCCGGCTAACACGCCCTCATGATCGCTTTCTGGATCGCCGCGGCGGGATTGTCGGCCGTCGTCGCCGCCCTGATGCTGCGCGGAGCCGCGCAGGCGTCCGCGGGCGTGGGCGACGACGCCAGCCTGGCCGTGCATCGCCGCCAACTGTCCGAGATCGACGACCTGGCCGAGCGCGGCCTGCTGGCCGACGCCGAGCTGAAGGGCGCGCGGGCCGAGGCCGGCCGCCGGCTGATCGCCGCCGCCGACGGCCAGGCGCCGTGGCCGCCGGCCAATCCGCGGCTGCGGCCGCTGGTGCTGGTCCTGGCCGCCGCCGCGCCGCTGGTGGCGCTGGGCGTCTACGGCATGATCGGCGGGATGGGCGTGCCCGACCAGCCCTACATCAAGCGCGTGGCCGAGTGGCGCAACAGCGACCCCAGCCGGCTGGAGCCCGAGAAGATCGCCGCCGTGCTGGAGCAGATCGCCGTCCAGCGTCCCAAGGACCCCGAGCCGCTGAAGAACCTGGCGCTGGCCCGGATGGCCGCCGGCGACGCCACGGGCGCGGCCCAGGCCCTGCGCCGCGCGGTGATCATCGCCCCCGCCCGCGCCGACCTGTGGGCCGGACTGGGCGAGACCTTCGTGGCCGAGGCCCAGGGCGAGATCGGGGCCGACGCCCGCAAGGCCTTCGCCGAAGCCCTGAAGCGCGACCCCAAGAACACCAGCGCCCGCTACCACCTGGGCCTGGCCCGGATCAGCGACGGCGACGTCCAGGGCGGCCTGGCCGACTGGAAGGCCCTGTTGGCCGACCTGCCGGCGGACGATCCGCGCCGCATGGGCTTCGGCCACCAGATCGCCCAGGTCCAGGCCGACGGCGGCCTGCGCCCCTCGGCCGCCCCGACCGGCCAGCCGGCCGAGAGCGCGCGCGACGGCGACGTCCAGGGCATGATCCAGGGCATGGTCGCGGGCCTCGCCGCCCGGTTGGAAGCCAATCCCGACGATCCCGACGGCTGGGTCAAGCTGGTGCGCGCCTATTCGGTGCTGGGCGACACCGCCCGCCGCGACGCCGCCCTGGCCTCGGCCCAGGCGCGCTACAAGGATCAGCCCAAGGTGCTGGCCGCCCTCAACCAGGCGGCCCAAACCCCTTCCCAGAAGACGCCCCAGAATACCGGCCAGCCATGAGCTTCCTGCCCAAATCCCGCAAGGCGCGCCGCCGCCTGACCGTCCTGGCCGTGGCCGCCCCCGTCGTGGCCCTGGCCGTGGGCCTGGCCCTGTGGGGCATGCGCGACGCCATCTCGCTGTTCTACACCCCGGCCCAGGCCGCCGCCGCCCACGTGCCGGCCGGCCGCAAGGTGCAACTGGGCGGGCTGGTCAAGGCCGGCAGCGTGGTCAAGCACCCGGACGGCCTGGTCGAGTTCGTCGTGGCCGACCAGCGCTCCACCGCCCTGGTCCGCTTCAAGGGCGACCTGCCGGACCTGTTCCGCGAGGGCCAGGGCATCGTCGCCTCGGGCGCCTTCGACGAGTCCGGGACCTTCGTCGCCAAGCAGGTGCTGGCCAAGCACGACGAGCGCTACATGCCGCGCGAGGTCTCCAAGGCCCTGAAGGAACAGGGCGAGTGGCGCGGCGACGGCGCCAAGCCCGCCTATGACGCGACCCCCTACGGTCAGAAGCCGAAATCATGATCACCGAATTCGGCGCCTACGCCCTCGTCCTGGCCCTGATCCTGTCGGCGCTGCAGCTGATCCTGTCGGCGGTCGGCGGGGCGCGGCGGTCGGCGCTGCTGGCCGGGGCCGGACGCGGGGCGGCGCTGGGCGCCTTCCTCTGCACGGCCCTGACCTTCCTGGCCCTGATCCACGCCTTCGTGATGTCGGACTTCTCGGTGGCCAACGTCGCGGCCAACTCCCACACCGCCAAGCCGATGCTCTACAAGGTGGCCGGCGCCTGGGGCAGCCACGAGGGCTCGATGCTGCTGTGGTGCCTGGTGCTGACCGGCTACGGCGCGGCCGTGGCCAGCTTCGGCGAGGCCCTGCCGCCGCGCCTGCGGGCCTATGCGGCCGCCACCCAGGGGGCGCTGGGCGTGCTGTTCCTGGCCTATACGGTCTTCGCCTCCAACCCGATGGCGCGGCTCTACGACGTCCCGGTCGAGGGCGCGTCGCTGAACCCGCTGCTGCAGGACCCGGCGCTGGCCTTCCACCCGCCGTTCCTCTACTGCGGCTATGTCGGTTTCTCGGTGGTGTTCTCGTTCGCCATGGCCGCCCTGATCGAGGGCCGGGTCGACGCGGCCTGGGCCCGCTGGGTGCGGCCCTGGACCCTGGCGGCCTGGAGCTTCCTGACCGTCGGCATCACCCTGGGCGCCTTCTGGGCCTATTACGAGCTGGGCTGGGGCGGCTGGTGGTTCTGGGACCCGGTCGAGAACGCCAGCTTCATGCCCTGGCTGATCGGCTCGGCCCTGCTGCACTCGGCCGTGGTGCTGGAGAAGCGCGGCGCCCTGCCGGGCTGGACCGTGTTCCTGGGGCTGGCGGCCTTCACCTTCTCGATGCTGGGCGCCTTCCTGGTGCGCTCGGGCGTGCTGACCAGCGTCCACGCCTTCGCCGTCGACCCGACGCGCGGCGTCCTGCTGCTGACCATCATGGGCATAGCGGCCGGCGCCGGCTTCGCGATGTTCGCCCTGCGCGCCCCCAGCCTGAACAGCGGCGGCCTGTTCGCCCCGGTCAGCCGCGAGAGCGCCATCGTCCTGAACAACATCATCCTGTCGACGGCGACGGCGGTGGTTCTGGTCGGCACCCTGTTCCCGCTGATCCGCGAGGCGACCGACGGCGAGGCCGTGTCGGTGGGCGCGCCGTTCTTCAACATGACCTTCGTGCCGCTGATGGTGCTGGCCATGGCCGTGCTGCCGGCCGGACCGCTGCTGGCCTGGAAGCGCGGCGACGCGCGCCTGGTGGTCCGCCGCCTGTGGCTGGCCCTGGCGGTCGCCGCCATCCTGGGCCTGGTCGCCTTCGCCGTGGTCTCGCCCCGCAGCGCCCTGGCCAGCGCCGGCCTGGTGGTGGGCTTCTGGCTGATCGGCGGGGCCGTGCTGGAGCTCGCCGAGCGGGTCAAGGCCTTCCGCGCCCCCTGGGCCGAGGTGCGCCGCCGGGCCACTGGCCTGCCGCGCGGCGCCTGGGGCACGACCCTGGCCCATGCGGGCCTGGGTGTCTTCGTGCTGGGCGCGTCGTTCGAGACCACCTGGCGGGTCGAGGCGGCCCAGGCCCTGAGCGTCGGCGGCCAGCTGAAGCTGGGCGCCTACGAACTGACCCTGACCGACGTCGGCACGGCCGAGGGCGGCAACTACATCGCCGAGCGCGGGATCGTGACGATCACCAAGGCCGGGGCGCCGGTCTGCGAGGCCAAGCCCGAGCGCCGCTTCTATCCGACCGGCAAGCAGACCACCTCGGAAGTGGCGATCTGCCCCAAGGTGCTGGACGACCTCTACGTGGTGCTGGGCGAGCGCCGCGCGGGCGACAACGGCCAACCGGCCTGGCTGGTGCGGGCCTTCGTCAATCCGTGGGTGCGGCTGATCTTCCTGGGCCCGCTGATCATGGCGATCGGCGGCCTGGTCTCGCTGTCGGACCGCCGCCTGCGGTTCGCCATTGGGAACAAGGCGAGCGCGCGCAAAGCGGAGAAGGCGGCGTGAAGCGCCTCCTGATCGTCCTGGCGGCCATCGCCTGCATGGCCGGCGCCGCGGCCGATCCGGCCGAGCGCCTGCCCGATCCGGTCCAGGAAGCCCGGGCCCGCGAGATCTTCCGCGAGGTGCGCTGCCTGGTCTGCCAGAACGAGTCCATCGACGACTCCGAGGCGTCCCTGGCGGGCGACCTGCGCCAGGTGGTCCGTGACCAAGTGAAGCAGGGACGCAGCGACAAGGAGATCCGCGCGTTCCTGGTGGAGCGCTACGGCGAGTTCGTGCTGCTCAAGCCGCCGTTCTCGCTGGGCAACGCGCTGCTCTGGGCCACGCCTGGGATTGCGCTGATCTTGGGCGGCGTGTTGATGATTTTGCTTCTACGTAGGCGGTCGGCTTCGGCGGTCGACGGTGAAGACGCGCAGCGACTTTCCCAGGAGGAAGAAGCGCGTCTTCAGGTGTTGTTGAAGGACGAATGACACGATTGCGCCGCGAAGACGCCCCAAGACCATCTTGAGCGTGGACGCATGATCTCTTTCGAAGACCATTGCGCCTTTCGCCAGCGCAACTAGGTTCTCAAGCCAAGGACCCGGCGCCGCGCGCCGTGGGTGAGGAAAGACGTAAGATGGCTGCTAGGAAGTCTGGTTTCTTTGTCGGTGCGGTCGCCGGCGCGGGCGTGGCCTGCGCGGCTCTGGCCGGGGTCGGCATGCGCATGGCGCCCGCGGGGGCGGCCGAGCCGGCCCAGGTGGTCCGCACCTCGGGCGCTCCGGCTCCGATGTTCGCCCCGCCGCCCGGCGCGCCGATGTCGTTCGCCGACATCTTCGAACAGGTCTCGCCCGCCGTGGTGCAGATCGACGTGACCTCCAAGGCCGCCGCGGCCCCGCGTCTGCGCATCCCGGGCCTGGAAGGCTTCGACATCGTGCCGCGCGGCCAGAAGCCGGGCGAGGAGGGCGAGGAAGCCCCCGGTCCCAAGCAGCAGTCCTCGGGTTCGGGCTTCTTCATCTCGGCCGACGGCTATCTGGTGACCAACAACCACGTGGTCGCCGACGCCGACGACGACGGCATCAACGTGGTCCTGAAGGACGGCCGTGAGCTGAAGGCCACCATCGTCGGTCGCGACGAGGGCACCGACCTGGCCGTGCTGAAGGTGGTCGACCCCAAGGCCAAGGGCGCGGCGTTCCCGTATGTGAACTTCGAGAACCAGGCCAAGCCGCGGGTCGGCGACTGGGTGATCACCATCGGCAACCCGTTCGGTCTGGGCGGCACCGCCACGGCCGGCATCATCTCGGCCTACAACCGCGACCTGGGCGACAGCTCGTCGACCTTCGTCGACTACATCCAGATCGACGCGCCGATCAACCGGGGCAACTCGGGCGGTCCGTCGTTCGACATCTACGGCCGGGTGATCGGGGTCAACACCGCGATCTTCTCGCCGACCGGCGGCTCGGTGGGCATCGGCTTCGCCATCCCCGCCGACGTGGCCGAGGCCACCGCCAAGCAGCTGATCAGCGGCGGCAAGGTGGTGCGCGGCTATATCGGCGCGCAGATCCAACCCTTCACCAAGGAAATGGCCGACGCCCAGGGCCTGGGCGACGTCAAGGGCGCCATCGTCGCCGACCTGGTGGCCGGCGGTCCGGCCCAGAAGGGCGGCCTGATGCCCGAGGACGTGATCACCGCCGTCAACGGCGTGGCGATCAAGAACGGTTCGGAACTGACCCGCGAAGTGGCCAAGGGCCGTCCCGGCGACACCCTGAAGCTGTCGATCCTGCGCGGCGGCAAGCCCCGCACCATCGACATCAAGTCGGGCGTGCGTCCGACCGAGAAGGAACTGGCGCTGAGCGACGACGACAGCGACGAGGGCGGCGCCGAGGCGCCGACCAAGCCGCAGGTCCAGAAGTCGGAAGCCCTGGGCATGAGCCTGGCGCCGATCGACGATGCGGCCCGCCGCACCTACAGCATCGATCCCACCGTCCGCGGCGTGCTGATCGACGGCGTGAAGGTCAATTCCGACGCCGGCGAGAAGGGCCTGCGCAAGGGCGACGTGCTGACCAGCGTCAACGGCGATCCGGTCACCTCGGCCTCGCAGGTCAACGCGGCGGTCGAGGCGGCCAAGAAGCTGCAGCGCCCCAGCGTCAACCTGCGGATCATCCGCGCCGGTCGCCCCACGATCGTGCCGCTGAAGATCGCGCCGTAGGAGGCATAGGCTAACGCCGGTACGCGGGGGCTTTCGCCCGCGCCCGGATCACGTCACCATTGCGGGGACGTGACGACGACACGACAGAGGGCGTCATCGATTCGCACGGTGACGCCCTTTCGTGCATCTGGGGACCTGCATGCGTATCCTGATTATCGAGGACGATCTCGAAGCCGCCGGCGCCATGAGCCACGGCCTGACCGAGGCGGGCTACGAGTGCGTCCACGCGCCCGACGGCGAGGCCGGCCTGACCGAGGCGGGCAAGGGCGGGTTCGACGTGATGATCGTCGATCGCATGATGCCCAAGAAGAACGGCGTCGAGGTGGTCGAGACCCTGCGCCGCGAGGGCGACCAGACGCCGGTGCTGTTCCTGTCGGCCCTGGGCGAGATCAACGACCGCGTCACCGGCCTGCGGGCCGGGGCCGACGACTACCTGGTCAAGCCCTACGCCTTCGCCGAGCTGATCGCCCGGGTCGACGCCCTGTCGCGCCGCCGCGAGACGGGCGCGGTGGCCACCACCCTGAAGGTGGGCGAGCTCGAGATGAACCTGATCAACCGCACGGTCCATCGCCAGGGCAAGGAGATCGACCTCCAGCCCCGCGAGTTCCAGCTGCTGGAATTCATGATGCGCCACGCCGGTCAGTCGGTGACGCGCACCATGCTGCTGGAGAAGGTGTGGGAATACCACTTCGATCCCCAGACCAACGTCATCGACGTGCACATCTCCCGGCTGCGGTCCAAGATCGACAAGGGCTTCGACCGCCCCATGCTGCAGACCGTGCGCGGGGCCGGCTACCGGCTCGATCCGTAGGCGGTTGGTCCCGGGCGTGATAGGCTGGAGCCATGAACAAGCTGACCCAGCCCGTTCCCGAGCGCGAGGACTTCAGCGCTGAACCGTCCGAGGCCGAACTCGAAGCCTGGTTCGAGCGCAATCGGGACGCGCTGAAGGAGTCGCTGGACGTCGCGCGCCGGCAGCTCGCCGAGGGGCGATCGGACAAGCGCACGATCGCCGAGATCATCGCCGAAGGAACGCGCCGGCATCTCGCCAAGCGATAAGGTCGGAATGGCGAGGGTCGCGGGGGACAACGGGCTTGGCGTCGCGGTCGCGCAGCTCGAACGCCTGGAAAAATCCCTGGACCGGCTCGCGGCGTTTCCTCAACTGGATCGCGCCCGGCGTGACCTGGGTGAAAATACATTCACTTTGCCGGTTCGGCCGTGGGTGATCATCTACGACCTCGTGGAGGGAGACGTTGAAGTGTTGCGTATCGTCGATGGCCGCCGCGACCTGTCCGCTCTTCTAGACGAGCCCCGCTGAACCATGCGCCTGCCGCGCCTGATCCGATCCACGCCGTTCCGGCTGACGCTGCTGTTCCTGGCCCTGTTCGCGGCGGCCGCCAGCGCGTTCCTGGGCTACATCTACATCGCCACGGCCGGCGAGGTGAACCGCCGCGCCGACGCCGACATCACCCGCGAGATGGAGAGCCTGGAGGCCGCCTATCGGGTGGGCGGGGTCAACGCCCTGAACCAGACCATCGTCGAGCGCGCCACCGGCGAGCGGCCGTTCCTATACCTGCTGCTCGACAAGGACGGGAAGCGGATCTCCGGCTCGATCGAGGAGTCGCCGATCGACGACTTCACGGGCCCGGGCCCCACCTGGGAGACCTTCAAGCTCACCGAGACCGACATTGACGGCGCCGAGGTCAAGCGCGCGGCGCGCGGGGTGCAGGAGCGCCTCTCGGGCGGCGAGGCCCTGTTCGTCGGCGCCGACGTCCAGGAGTCCGAAGGCTATGTGATGAAGATCGTCCGGGCCCTGCGCGGGGCCGGGGCGCTGGTCATCATCCTGGGCCTGGCCGGCGGAGTGCTGATCAGCCGCAACGTCTCGCGCAGCATGCAGGGGCTGGTCGACGTCGTGAACGCGGTGCGGGCCGGCGACCTGCACGCCCGGGCCCGGGTGCGCGGCACCCGCGACGAGTACGACGAGCTGGCCGAGGGGCTGAACGACATGCTCGACCGCATCGAGCGGCTGATGGGCGGCCTGCGCCACGCCGGCGACGCCATCGCCCACGACCTGCGCTCGCCGCTCACGCGGCTGAGAGCGCGCATGGAGGTGGCCCTGATCGACGTCGAGAACGGCAAGGGCGACCCCGTGGCCGCCCTGGAGACCGCCCTGATCGACGCCGACGGCGTGCTCAAGACCTTCAACGCCGTGCTGGCCATCGCCCGCCTGCAGGCGGCCGGCGAGGCGCCCAACCAGACGGTGTTCGACGCCAGCGAGCTGGCCTCGGACATGGCCGAGCTCTACGAGGCCAGCTGCGAGGACAAGGGCCTGGACTTCAAGGCCGAGATCGTCCCGGCGCTCAACATCCGGGGCAACCGCGAGTTCATCGCCCAGGCCCTGGCCAACATCCTGGACAACGCCATCAAGTACACGCCGGAAGGCGGGGCGGTGATGCTGCGGGCCCGACGCACCTCGTCCGGCGAGCTGGAGTTCTCGGTCACCGACACCGGCCCCGGCGTGCCCGAGGCCGACCGCGTCCGGGTGATCCAGCGCTTCGTCCGCCTGGAGAACAGCCGCAGCGAGCCGGGCGCGGGCCTGGGTCTGTCGCTGGTCCAGGCGGTGGCCGCCTCGCACGGCGGACGGCTGGAGCTGGCCGAGGGGCCCGGCGAATACGGCGGCTTCGGGCCGGGCCTGCGAGTGGCGCTGCTTTTGCCACGGGTGGAGTAGGGGTCAGAAGCGCACCCACTTGCCCCACCTGACCGCTTCGCGGTCTGTCCGCCCCGGTCCGTAGGGGGCAAGTGTTCAACTCACCGCCCGTACACCACCGTGTAGCACCGCTGCTGCCCCAGCTTCGTCGCGCAGAAGCCGGGTTCGTCAGAGCCCTCGCGGATGACGACGTAGCGGTCGCGCTTGCAGGCCCACCACTCCTCCTCGAAGGCCTGGCCGCCGCCGTCCTGCTTGAACACCGGCTCGTCGCCCTGGGCGTAGAAGCGGGTCATGCCGGTCAGGCCGCCGAAGCTGCCCCAGCCGTTGACCAGGCCGCAGACCCGGCCGTCGCGCCGCGCCCACACCTGGCCCAGTTCCAGCGAATGGGGCTGGGCCAGGCGGGCGATCAGCCGCGGTTTGACGCTGGCCCAGCGGACACGGGCCATCGACCTGGCCTTGATCAGCTGGGCGCCCTCCCGGGCCGGCGCCTTGGGCTCGACCTTCAGCTCGTACTGCACGGTGTACATGACCATCAGGCCGACGGCGAAGGCGACCAGGGCCATGACGCCCAGGTCGAAGGCCTTCACCGCCAGGCTCTTGCGGCGGCTCTTGGGGCCGCGCGTTTCCGGCATCCTGAGAACGAAGGTCATGGCCGCCCCGCCTGCTTCCACGCGAGGCGTGGATTACGTCCGTAGTTTGTAAAACTTACAAACGTAATCCGAGTCGTCAAGCCATGAGCGCGGGACCGCGGCGGGCTTCGGGATCAGTGGTTGAGCTTGGGCAGGGTGATGCTGTCGACCGGCGTGTCGCCGACGAACCGGCCGGGCCAGGAGATCTCCTGGTTGGGCAGGGGGCCGCGCGGCGTGACGGTCCAGACGACCAGGGCGGTGGCCACGGCCATCAGGGCGACGGCGGCCGCGCCGGCGGTCTGGCGGCGATAGCTGGGCTCGGGCTTGGCCAGCAGCTTGACCCGCAGCAGCAGCGGATGGGCCGCGAAGAAGCAGGCCAGGGGCGAGCCGGTCCGGCGGGTGTGCGCCTCGACCAGGGCCTCGGCGTAGGTGCGGCGCAGGTTGGGGCGCAGGCTCAGGACCGTGGCGTCGCAGGCCATCTCCTGGTCCAGCCGCGCGCACAGGGCGCCGACATGGATCAGCGGGTTGCACCAGCCCAGGACCTGGATGCCGGCGATGGCCAGGTTGGCGATCGGGTCGCCGCGCTTGATGTGGGCGCGCTCGTGCAGGTCGACGATCTTGCGCGCCTGCTCGTCGAAGCGGGTCGCGAAGTCGGCGGGCAGGACGACGCGGGGCCAGAAGACCCCCATGACCGCCGGGCCGGCGCGGCCGGCTTCGGCCCGGGCGCGGAAGGCGCGCTCCTGCAGCAGGATCACCGTGGCCAGGGCGACGCCGCCGGCCAGCCAGACGGCCAGCAGCAGCACGGCGCGCTCCTCGCCCATCAGCGAGGCGGGGGCGCCCGAGCCCAGGGTCTCGGACAGGCTGGGGAAGACCGTGGCGATCGCCGCGACCGGCACCAGCGCCCACAGGCGATAGGCCAGGCCGGGGCCGAACACGGCCCGCGTCGGGCTCCGCAGCAACAGGACCAGCAGCACCGCCGCGGCGGCCGCCGCCTGGGTGCGCAACAGGGTCAGGGCCAGCAGTTCAGCCATCATTTTCGAGGCCCTCGATCAGGGACTTCAGCTGCTTGATCTCGTCGGTCGACAGGGCGCGATGCTGGGCGAAGTGCGCCACCAGCGGCGTCAGCTGGCCGTCGAAAAGTCGGTTCAGGAGGCTCTGGCTCTCGGCCTGCACATAGTCGGCCCGCTGGATGATCGGGGCGTAGCGCGCCCGGCCGTCGATGCGGTCCGACCGGATCGCCTTGCGCTTCAGCAGGCGGTTGATCAGCGTCTTGACCGTCGCCTCGCCCCAGCCCTGGGGTTCGGCCACCTCGGCCATGATCTCGTCCACCGTCAGCGGATTGCGCATCCACAGCGCGTCCATGATGCGGCTTTCGGCCTGGGTGATGTTCATGGCGTTCGGTCTCCAGACTCGAACGATTACGCCTGTAACATCGACTGTCAAGCGGGCGTCGATGGGCTCGCGTGATCCGTCACGAGACGGGATGACCTCGCCGCCCTCCCGCGCCACAGTGCCCGCCATGACTCGTCTGCTCGAACGCCTCACCCCCTGCGGCCCCGTCGTCGATCCCAAGGCCGCCGAGCGGGCGCACGAGACGATCACACGGCGCGTCGGCGAGGCCGCGCCGTCGGTCGAGGCCGCCTGGCCGGCCCTGGCGCCGGTGTTCGCCGCCTCGCCGTATCTGACCGGCCTGGCGCGGCGCGACGGCAAGCGCCTGCCGCTGATCCTGGAGGGCGATCCGGAAGCGCGGCTGGCCCAGATCCTGGCCCAGGCCGAGGCCGTGGCCGCCGAACCCGACTTCGAGACCGCCCGGCGGGCGCTGCGCGAGCTGAAGGCCGACCTGCACCTGCTGACCGCCCTGTGCGACCTGGGCGGGGTCTGGGACCTGGACGCGGTGACCGGCGCCCTGACCCGCTTCGCCGACGCGGTCCTGCACGCTTCGCTGGCCCAGGCCGTGCGGCTGGAGGTGGCGCGCGGCGCCCTGACCCACGTGGGCGAGGGCCCGGACGGTCCGGCCCCGGGCCTGTTCTGCATCGCCATGGGCAAGCACGGGGCGTTCGAGCTCAACTATTCCAGCGACATCGACTTCTCGATCTTCTACGCGCCCGAGGCCCTGCCGGTGGCCGAGGGCGTCGAGCCGCAGGGCGTGGCGGTGCGCATCGCCAACCATCTGGGCCGGCTGCTGGCCGAGCGCACGGCCGACGGCTACGTCTTCCGCATCGACCTGCGCCTGCGCCCCGACCCCTCGTCGACCCCGCCGGCCATGCCGATCGACGCGGCCTTGGACTACTACGAGAGCGTCGGCCAGAACTGGGAGCGGGCGGCGCACATCAAGGCGCGGATCTGCGCCGGCGACTTCGCGCGGGGCCAGGCGTTCCTGGCCGAGCTGCAGCCGTTCATCTGGCGCAAGAACCTCGACTTCGCCGCCATCGCCGACATCCATTCGATCAAGCGCCAGATCCACGCCTACAAGGTGGACGACCGCCTGACCGCCAAGGGGGCGGACCTGAAGCTGGGGCGCGGCGGCATCCGCGAGATCGAGTTCTTCGTCCAGACCCAGCAGCTGATCCTGGGCGGCCGCCATCCCGACCTGCGCAGCCCGCGCACCCTGGAGGCCCTGGCCGCCCTGTCGGAGGCCGGGCACGTCACGCCCGAGGACCGCGACTATCTGGTCAAGGCCTATCGCGACCTGCGCGCCCTGGAGCACCGGGCCCAGATGATCGCCGACGACCAGACCCACAAGCTTCCGGAGAGCGACGCCGACCGCAAGAAGGTGGCGGCCCTGTGGGGCCACGCCGCCCTGCGCAGCTTCGACGCAGTGATCGGCAACATCCTCAAGGGGGTGAACCGCCGCTACGGCGCGCTGTTCAAGGGCGAGGAGGAGCTGTCGTCGCGGTTCGGCAGCCTGGTGTTCACCGGCGTCGAGGACGATCCCGAGACCCTGGCCACGCTCAAGCGGATGGGTTTCAGCCATCCCGAGCGGGTGGCCGCCACGATCCGCGGCTGGCACCACGGCCACATCGCCGCCACCCGCACCGAGCGGGGCCGCGAACTGTTCACCCGCCTGGCCCCGCGCCTGCTGGACGCGGCCAACGCCACCGGCGCGCCCGACGACGCCTTCAACCGGTTCGGCGACTTCTTCTCGTCCTTGAGCAGCGGGGTGCAGATCCAGTCGCTTTTCCTGGCCCAGCCGCGCCTGTTCGAACTGATCGTCGAGGTCATGGCCTTCGCGCCGCGCCTGGCCAGCACCTTGGCGCGGCGCCCCACCGCCCTGGACGCCTTGCTGGACCCGGCCTTCTTCGGGCCCATCGAGATGCCCAAGGACGCGCCCTGGGACCCGGCCGATTTCGAGGGGGCGATGGACGCGGCGCGGCGGCTGTTCCGTGACCAGAGCTTCCGGATCGGGGTGCGGGTGATCAGCGGTACGGCCGGGGCCCGCGACGCGGGCGCGGCCTTCGCCGACCTGGCCGACCTGATCGTCGGCGGCCTGGCCCCGGCGGCCCTGGCCGAGGTCGAGCGGCTGGGCGGCGAGTTCCCGGGGCAGGTGACCGTCGTGGCCCTGGGCAAGGCCGGCTCGCGCGAGATGACCGCCAAGTCGGACCTGGACCTGATGACGCTGTACGCGTCCGACGATCCGGCGGGCATGTCGGGCATCAAGGGCTGGAGCGCCGACAGCTTCTACGCCCGCTTCACCCAGCGCCTGACCTCGGCCCTGTCGGCCCCGACCGGCGAGGGCACGCTGTATGAGGTGGACCTGAAGCTGCGGCCCTCGGGCACCAAGGGGCCGGTGGCGGTCAGCTACGCGGCGTTCGAGGACTATTACGAGCGCGAGGCCGAGACCTGGGAGCTGCAGGCCCTGACCCGGGCGCGGGTGATCTGGGCCAGCTCGCCGGCGTTCAAGGCGCGGGCCGAGGCCGCGATCGCCGCGGCCCTGCGCCGGGCGCGCGATCCGAGGAAGACGGCCGTCGACGTGCTGGAGATGCGCCAGCTGATGGAGGACGAGCGGCCGGGCAAGGGCGACTGGGACCTGAAGCTGACGCCGGGCGGCCTGGTCGACATCGAGTTCGCCGCCCAGTTCCTGCAGCTGGTCCACGCGGCGGACGGCGGTCCGTTGGCCCAGAACACCGGCGAGGCCCTGGCGGCCCTGGGCCGGGCCAAGCTGGGCGACCCGGCGGCGCTGACGGCGCTGGAGAGCGCCTGGCGACTGGAGCAGGACCTGTCCCAGCTGCTGAAGGTGGCCCTGGAGGACGGCCACGACCCGGACACCGAGCCCAAGGCCTTCCGCGCCTTGCTGGCCCGGGCCGGCGGCGTGCGCGAGTTCCGCTCGCTGAAGACCAAGCTGGCCAAGGCGAAGACCGAGGCGCGGGGCGCATTCGAGGCGGTGGTGAAGGGGTAGGGTGGCTCACCCACTTGCCCCCACCTGACCGCTTCGCGGTCTGTCCGCCCCCGTAGGGGGCGGAGCCTCAGCGCTCTTCCCCGTCGGGGGGAAGACGGTCGCGAAGCGACCCGTAGGGGGCAAGTGGTCACATTCAACACACGCCCTGTAACCATTCTGGCTCCCGGCACGTATCCTACAAGGTAGCCTCCCCGGAGCCCGCCCATGCTGATCCGCCACGCCCCCGACCTGACCGACAACGACGTCACCGACCGGGCGCTCTACCTGCGTCGGCGCGAGTTCATCGGCGGGGCGGCCGGGCTGGGCCTGATGGCGGCGGCCGGCGCGGCCCAGGCGCGGGACCTGGCCTACGGTCCCGGCTTCTCGACGACCGAGGCCAAGACGCAGAAGAAGGACATCACCGGCTACAACAACTTCTACGAATTCGGGGTCAACAAGGAGGACCCGTCCGAGAACGCGGGGTCCCTCAAGACCCGCCCGTGGACGGTCCGCGTCGACGGCGAGTGCGAGGCCCCGGCCAGTTTCGCCATCGACGACCTGATCAAGGGAAACAAGCTGGAGGAGCGCATCTACCGCATGCGCTGCGTCGAGGGCTGGTCGATGGTGATCCCCTGGGTCGGCTTCCCCCTCAAGGACCTGCTGGCCAAGGTCAAGCCGACCTCCAAGGCCAAGTTCGTCGCCTTCGAGACCCTGATGCGGCCGTCCGAAATGCCCGGCCAGCGCTGGGACACCCTGCAGTGGCCCTATCGCGAAGGCCTGCGGATCGACGAGGCCGTGCATCCGCTGACCATCCTGGCCGTGGGCCTCTACGGCGACGTCCTGCCCAACCAGAACGGCGCGCCGGTCCGGCTGGTCGTGCCCTGGAAGTACGGCTTCAAGGGCGCCAAGTCGATCGTGCGGATCAGCCTGGTCGAGAAGATGCCGCGCACCGCCTGGAACGACCTGGCCCCGCGCGAGTACGGCTTCTATTCCAACGTCAATCCGGCCGTGGACCATCCGCGCTGGTCGCAGGCCACCGAGCGCCGGATCGGCGAGTTCCGCCGCCGCGAGACCCTGCCGTTCAACGGCTACGGCGAGTGGGTGGCCGACCTCTATCGCGGCATGGACCTGAAGCGGAACTTCTGATGGACGCCTCGGTGAAGCGGGCGGCCAAGAGCAAGCGCCCTTCGAAAACCCAGGACAACCTGGTCTACGCCGCCGTCTGGCTGGCCTGTTTCGCGCCGCTGGTCTGGCTGGCCTGGCGGGTGTTCAGCGACGACCTGGGGGCCAATCCGATCGAGGCCCTGATCCGCCAGATCGGCGTCTGGGGCCTGCGCCTGCTGCTGGTCGGCCTGGCGATCACCCCCGCCGCCCGCCTCCTGAAGAAGCCGCGCCTGGTCCGTTTCCGCCGCACGGTCGGCCTGTTCGCCTTCGCCTATATCTGCCTGCACCTGCTGACCTATATCGGCGTCGACCTGTTCTTCGACTGGGGCCAGCTGGTGAAGGACATCCTCAAGCGGCCCTTCATCACCCTGGGCATGCTGGGCTTCGCCCTGCTGATCCCCCTGGCCGTGACCTCGACCAACGGCTGGGTCGTGCGCCTGGGCCGGGCGACCTGGCAGAAACTGCACTGGCTGATCTACGTGATCGTCCCGCTGGGCGTGGCCCACTACTACCTGCTGGTGAAGGCCGACCACCGGCCGCCCCTGGTCTATGCGGGGATTTTGGCGGTGCTGCTCGGGTGGCGGGTCTGGGAGGCGTGGCAGCGAGCTCGGCGCTCCTGAACTCAAAAACGGTTGTCATCCCGGAAAGCGCGCAGCGCTTGTCCGGGACCCAGGGCAGCCGCGCCGCGTGCGCCCAGTCACCTGGGTCCCGGACAGCCTCTGCGAGGCTTCCGGGATGACACCGGTGAGAATCCTAGAACAGCTCCGCCTCGGGATCGCGCGTCTGGTCCCGCTTCCACCAGCCGCCCAGCTTGGCGCCGCCGCACGGGCCCTTCTGGGTGATCGTCACGGTGTCGACAACGAAGGCCGCGTCCAGGACGCAGGCGTCGGGACCGGTCCCGGTCAGGGGGAAGCTGACCACGGTCTGGCCGACGGCGATCTTCACGGGCCGGGTGTCGTCGGTGAAGCCCTGGGTCGCGCTCGGATCGCCCAGCATGTAGCCGAGGTTCAGGCCGTTCGGCACGGCCTTGAGGCTGATCATGTCCGGGCCGCGCGTGTAGACGCCGCTCAGCCGGAAGCCCGGGTTCCTCAGCACCGCGATGCGGTCGGCGTGGATGGTCCGCAGGCAGGGCAGGGCGGTCTCGTCGTCGGTGCACAGGATCCCGCCCCCGCTCACCTCCGGCGGCTCCAGGGCGCGCGAGCCCACCCAGCCGCGCTGGCTCAGCTTCACATAGGCGGCGATCTGGCCGTCCCAGAGCTTGAGCGCCTCGCCATAGGCCTTGGCCAGGTCCTCGTCCTGGCGCGACAGCTGCGGGTCCTTGCAGATCAGCTTCTCGACCTTGGTGCGGGCCTTGGTGCAGTCGAAGCTGGCGGCGGCGGCCGGCGCGGCGGTCGCGACAAGCAGCAGGCCGGCGAGGATGGCGAGGAGACGGGTCATGAGGGCCTACTCGTTCAGATAGGGCGACTTGGCCGGATCGCGGCGGAAGACCCGCTGGTCGGTCCCCAGGGCGCAGCGTTCGGTCTTCGGGAACGACAGGGTGGCGGTGTCCTGGGTGAAGGTCAGGGTGCGCGGGCAGCCCGCATCCTCGAAGCTCAGCTTGCCCGAGGCGTCGACGGCGCCCTCGGCCTGCATCAGCATGTTCCCCGCCGAGTTTGGGCAGATGTAGAGCTCAACCCCGATCCCGGCGTCGGGATAGCTCTGCGACACGTCCAGATAGACCCCGTCCGCAGGGCATTTGCCGGCGACGTAGCGGCCCATCCATTTCAGGCTGGGATGGGTCAGGAAGCTGAGGCGGCGCTCGTAGTCCTGCTTCAGGCAGGCGGCGTCGGCCTTGCAGATGGTGTTGCGGTCGCCCAGCCAGTTGCGCTGTTCGGTGCGGATGTAGCTCGACCAGTTCCCGGCCGGCCACAGGCCCTGGGCGGCCTTGAAGGCGGCGGCGACCTGTTCGTCCAGCTTCGAGACCGCCGGGTCCTTGCAGATCGCCCTCTCGGTGGGCGTGCCGGCCTTGGCGCAGTCGAAACTGGCGGCCCGCGCCCCGGCGGGAAGGGCGGCGAGACACAGCAGGGCGGCCAAGCCGACCCAGGACGCGACACGGTTCATGCGGAAACCCCTCCCAGCGACGCCGGGAGACGCTAACCGAGAACGACGTTACCCGAAAGCGGGCGTCTACTTCGCGGCGGCCTGCTTGGCCGCGTAGTCCTGCACCTGGCGCACCACGCGCAGCACGTTGCCGCCCCAGATCGCCGCGACGTCGGCGTCGGTGTAGCCGGCGGCCTTCAGGCGGGCGGTGACCTTGGGCAGGTCGGCGACGTCCTCGAAGCCGACCACCCCGCCGCCGCCGTCCCAGTCGGCGCCGATCCCCACGTGCTCGGGACCCACGACCTTCAGGGTGTGGGTCAGGCTGGCCATGAAGTCCTCGAACGAGGCACGGATCGGCGGCAGCTTGGCGTCGACCTCGGCCTTCTTCTTCAGATAGGCGATGATGTCGGCCTCGCTCGCCGTCTCGCTGTCGGGCGCCGGGCCCAGGGCCTTCAGGGCGGCCAGGCGTTCGGGGCTGGCGTTGGTGTTCTTCAGATAGACTGAGTTGATGCAGATCACCCCGCCGGCGTCGGCGATCTTCTTCAGCCGGCCGTCGTCCAGATTGCGCGGGTGGTCGTAGATGGCCTTGGCGCCCGAGTGCGAGGCGATGATCGGAACCTTTGACAGGGCCACGGCCTGGTCGACCACGTCGTCGGACGAGTGGCTGACGTCGATCAGGATGCCCAGCCGGTTGGCCTCGGCCAGCCAGCGCAGGCCCAGCGGCGAGAAGCCGTGCCAGAGCGGCTTGTCGGTCGAGCTGTCGGCCAGCTGGTTGGCCTTGAAGTGCGCCGGACCGGCCATCCGCACGCCGGTGGCGTAGAAGGTCTGCATCAGGGTGAGGTCCTCACCCAGCGGCCAGCTGTTCTCCATGCTCTGGAAGACGAACTTCTTGCCGGCCTTGTTGATCCGCTCGGCGTCGTCGGCGGTGTAGGCCAGCTCGAACTTGTCGGAATGGGCCGCGACCATCTCGCGGATTTCGGCGGCGCGCTCCAGGGCCGCGTCGCGGGCCCCGCGATAGCCTTCGGCGGTCAGGGCGCCCTGCTCGGTGTAGATCACGAAGAACCCGCCATCCAGGCCGCCGGCGTCCATGCGCGGCAGGTCCACCTGGGTGCCGTCCGCCTTCACGTCGTGCCGGTCGGCCATGCTCCAGCCCTTGCGGGCGAAGTGCTCGGGCGTGTCCAGGTGGGTGTCGAGGGTCAGGATCTTCTCGTGCAGCGCGCGATCGGCCTTCGAGATGGGCGCGTCGGCCGCCCAGGTCGTGATGGGCGCGGCGGCGGCGAGGGCGGCGGAGCCGAGGAGGATCGTCAGCAGGCGGGACATCTTGGCTCCGACATGGCGTTTGCTAAGGCCACGCTCGGGGATTGCGGGCGGTCGGTCAAGGCGGGGCGGCCCACTTGCCCCCACCTGACCGCTAAGCGGTCTGTCCGCCCCCGTAGGGGGCGGAGCCGCCGCCGCGAGGCTCTTCCCCCTGCGGGGGAAGACGACCGCGAAGCGGTCCGTAGGGGGCAAGTGTTCGCCGCGCCGGACTCGAACCCTAGTAGAACGCGCCGTAGATGACGTCCGCGATCCGGCCGGTGCGGGTCTCGACCAGCAGCAGGTCGGGTCCGTAGCGCACCCATTGATAGCCCCACGGCGGCCCTTCCAGGCCCATGCGCCAGTAGTCGTCGTAATAGTAGGTCGGGGTCAGGAACAGCGACGGCAGCACCACGCCGATGCTCCAGCGGCGGTAGCGATAGCCCGACGGATAGCGCCAGCGCGGACCATGGACCGGACGGAAGCCGGGCGGACGGCCCGCGCCGGGGCGGTGCGGACCCACGGGGCCCGGTGGACGCGGCCCGGGGCCGGGATGGGGAGGGCGGTGACCGCCCGACGGCGGGCGGGGCGGGGGCTTGGGCGCGGGCGGTCTCGGGCCCGGTCCCTGACCCTGGCCGGGCGGTCGTCCTCCGCCGTTCCCGCCGCCGGGCGGGCGCGAGCCGCCGGAATTCCCGCCGCCGGGCGGATGACCGCCGCCGCCTGGTCCGCCTCCGCCGTGACCGCCGCCGGGTTTCCCGCCGCCGGGCGGTCCGCCCGATTGCGCGAGGGCCGCGCCTGGGACCAGCAGTCCCAGGGCCGAGGCGACGAAGAGGCGACGATCCATGCTCAAGCTCCCACTGCCGCTCGTTCCGAGCGTTCAGGCTTGAACGCTGCAAAGCGCTGCCGGTTCACGTCGGCGCCTCGTGAGCCGTTGGCGCGCTCCGGCCGCCATGCAAGAACAGGGTCATGGTGACGACGGACGCCCTGTTTCGAATTGGCGACGCCGCCGAGGAGGCGGGCGATTTCGATCTGGCGCTGCGTTCGTTCGAGCGTGGCTCGTCCCTCGGCTCGGCGGAGTGCCTCACCCGGCTGGCCTACCTGTATGACGAAGGGCTGGGGGTCGAGGTGGACAAGCCCCTCGCGATGAAACTCTATCGCCGCGCCTGGCGCCGCCACGGCTCGACGGGCGCGGCGAACAACATCGCTATCCTCTATCGCGAGCTTGGGCGCTACCAGGACATGTTCGGCTGGTTCCAGCGGGCGGCTCGAGGCGGCGACGACGGCGCGCAGCTGGATCTCGCGAAGTGCTATCTCGAAGGCGTGGGTGTCCGGAAGAACGTCCAGCTGGCCCTGCGATGCCTCGCGATCGCCGATGGCGGCGTCCACATCTCCGAGGATGAACGGGACGAAGCGCGCGCCCTCCTGGCCGTGCTGGGTCCGCGCCTGGTCTGAAAGTCCGCAAGTCGCGCGAGGGTCCTGTCTTCGGACGCCGGACTAGAACAGGCCCAGCGCCTTGAAGCTGGCCACACCGTCGCGGCCGACCACCAGGTGGTCGTGGACGTTGATCTTCAGCGCCTTGCCGGCCTCGACGATCTGCTTGGTCATCTCGATGTCGGGCCGCGAGGGCGTGGGATCGCCGCTCGGGTGGTTGTGCAGCAGTAATGCATAGTATTTAAGTGTTTGATTCTGGTGGATTTTCTAAAAATCGGGAGTCAACTGATGTCGGTTATCGGGGATGTATTTCGCTCTTGCGTTCAGGAGGCAGGCTAAAATCACGGATTATCACGAGCATCCATGTTTGAAGTTGCGGATAATTTAGTTCGTGGGCGATGGCGAATGGTAGTCGATGGAGAATGGGCGACGGACCCAATGTGTCCTCGCCGCTAGATAGCTCCTCCGAAAGCAGAAAGGTCTTCGCGGCTGATGATGTCGTGACGATAGCTCAGAAGCCTTCGAGGGACCCGGCGATCTCGGTCGTGGGGGCGGAGAAGCAACCGTCCACGACCGACGAACTAACGGTCGCCGTAGAGCCCGCGTCTCCCGAGTTATGTCCGGGGGCAGCGCGTGAGTAGATTCGAGGCGGAGGCCGACGATCGCCGCGTCCCTGTCCTTATTGCTCGGCTCTCTTCATCGGAGTCAATTTCGGGCAGTTACAGGACGGCCTGGGGTAGGCTGGGGGGGGGGGGCGGATGCGAGCGATCTGGCGGTACGAATCGTACCCGGGGCACCTACGCCCAAGTACGCAACGGCCCCTGGAAGGTACCGTTTGGCCGCACTCAGTACGCCGGTGAAACCGCGTGCCCTGGGTCCGGCGCTCACTTCGCAACTGGACGGTCGCAATGTCCGCAAAGGGTGGTTGTCGGTCCCAAGGCGCTCCCAACTTACGTCGGGAGCGCCCGGTCGGTTACCTCGGGGGGCGAAGCCGTAGTAACGCCCGTTTTAAGCGCGACGCTGGTCTTATAGCAGACCCGACGAACTTCGGAGATGGGTCGCAAGCCGACATCGGCGCCCGTCCAACGATCCGACGCGCCTGGCGTCTGGATCCAGCAACCAAGTCGACAGCCGCTTACGACCCGTTGCTGACCTTGTGGAGCGTTGCCATAGTCCCGCCCATGCTCGCTCAGAACGATGAAGAACACGCGGTGCCCGAGGGGCTACGATCTCGGTTTCAGGCGGTAGTGGCCGCCTTCGTCGCTGGTGATTTCCAGCTGGCGAGACATGAGCTCAATGGCGTTGCGCAGATCGAGGCGGACACGGCTCGGTTCATCGAAGAGCAGATTGCAGCCTATGGAGCAAGGCTTGTTCCGCTGAGCGAAAAGGTTTGGCAACGTTCGGTCTATCGTTGGATGGACGGCTGGTGGGAGTTCTTGATTGACCTCAGCACCGACGAGGAGGCCGTTAGCGACCTAGTCCTCCACGCCAAACTATTCGGCGGCCTCCAAGGGCGGATTGAGGTCTGGTCGGTTCACGTTCCCTAGGTCTCCTGGCCACCCCGAACAGACCTTCGCGCCGTCCGCTTTCCGGAATGACACCCAAGGTCCGGTTTAGGCTCGGCCCCCATTTCTGCACCCGACCCGTTGCGGAACTTGGCAGTGTCAGCTCTATGGTCTGCGTATGCGCTACCTGTTCAGATTTGGATTTGAGAGCCCGGACGAGTTTGCCGCCAATCGTGACGGCGGCTGGGATGATGAATCCAGTGAGACTGTCTGGATCGATGCCCCCTCGGCTGACGCAGCGCTATCTTGGGGACAGTCGCTAGCTGAGCGCTTTGTCGAAAAGCTGTTCGAATTGGCCAATGCCGAGGGCTACTCGTGGCAGGCTCGAGGGTTCGCTAGTTGGATCGAGAGCGAAGCGTCGGTGCTGGAGTGGGCGCGAACGTCACCCGAAGTTTTCGCAACGGATTACGGTCAGATGCCCGATCTCGCGGCGCTTGCCGCATTGCGCTCGGAGTGAGCGAAGCGGCGTTCACTTCCCACCCTTTGCGGACGTTCACGACGTCCGCCCGGGCGCTAACATCTAGAGGACCATGGCGTAGGCGTAGTTCTCAGTTCCTACCGCTTCAGCGCACCTACGCTCAAATACGCCCCGGTACGCGGAAGCTACCCTTACACCGCACGCATTACGCTGCGAGCGACACGTCATCGGTCTGGCGCCTGCTTCACCGCATGGTGAATGCTCACTACTTCAAATTGCACAAATTGCCTGCTCCCTCGGCGAGGTGTATGGTTGAGCTTCGCAATCAAGGGTGGCGCCGTGAGCGTTCGAGGGCATCTGACTATAATGGCTGGTGCGAGTGCGGCGGCGCTGCTGAGCGTTGCCGGACCTTCGTCAGCACAGGTGACGACGACTTACAGCTATGATCCGCAAGGTCAGGTGCGCATCGTCGCAAGCCCTTCCCGCAGCGCCACCTACACCTACGACGCCGCGGCCAATCGGACCCAGATGACGTCCACAAATCTCCTCGGACGCGCGGCGAGCACCTCCGCCCCCTCCAGCAGTGTCGCTGGCCAAACCTCCGCCTCGGCCGTGTCTGCATTGCCCGTCCACTCGGCGCCGCCACCCCCAGCTCCGCCTCCGACGCCGCCCCCACCGCCGTTCCCCAGTCCGCCGCCACCGCCGCGCTCTCCGCTGGCGGTCGCGAACTAGGAAAGGGGGCGATCGTGACGTTTTCCAAGATTTCGCGAGGCGTGTGCGCCGCCGCGGCTTTGCTTCTTAGCGTAGCGGTCTTGGGCGGCGCCCGAACGGCCCACGCTCAGGCCGGCGCGATCAAGCCGCCCGACACCTACAATCCCATTGATGGGAACGGGGTAAACCTGCTCAGCGGGTCAATGACGGCTACCACGCCGACGATTTTGATCGGCCCCAAGGGCGGCGGGCTCAGCTATTCGCAGAGCTACGACTCCGGATCGGTCACGCCGTGGAGCGACACCACCAACGGCATGGTGGCCACCTCCACCCTGACCAATGATGCCTGGTACACCGTCACGATGATGGGGCAGACCTTCCCCTTCAAGCGGACCGGCGACACCTTCGCCGCCCAGGAGGGGAACACGGCCACCTTGGTGATGGGCGGCGGACTATTCACCCTCACCTTGCTCGACGGCACCGTGGCGACCTATTCGTCGGCCTATCCGACCTACATGCTGGGGGTGGTCAACAACCTCGGCTCGATCGTCAAGATCGTCTATCCGAACGGTCGCACGATCGACTTCACCTACCGCGTCGACACCGACGTGCGCCTGCAATCGGTCAACAGCAGCGACGGCTATCAGCTGCATTTCGACTACGCCAGCAATAGCTGGGGCGGGCAAGGCTCGGCCTGGTACCAGATCGCCAAGGTCACGGCGCTCAACAGGGCCTATGACGCCTGCGACCCGTCGGCGCTGACCTGCAGCTATTCCCGCACCTGGCCCAGTCTCACCTTCGGCTACGCCGCCAACGAGCGGAGCGTCACCGACGCTCTGGGGCGCACCACGCACTACCTGTTCAATGGCCTCTTGAGCGGAATACGCCGTCCTGGGCGCGCCAGCGGTCAGGACGTCCTGGTCTACTACAATGGCGAAACCCAGATCGTAGAGCAGGTCACGACCGACACGGGCAACTACGTCTACGCGATACCTGACGGCTATAAGTACGGCTATCCGTCCAATCCCAACCAGGTCATCATCAACAGCGCCACCCAGGTCACCGATCCGCTGGGTCACACCCGCGTGGTCACCAATCGCTCGACCCTGGTCGATCTGGCCACCCATCACCGGGTGACGCGGTTGTACTCGGTCTCCAACGGCGTCGATTACGCCACCCTCTACGGCTACACCAATTTCCGGCTGTCCTCGATCCAGCGGGCGACTGAATACAACGGGACCAGCTACGGCTTCGACGCCCGCGGCAACATCACCTCGGTCTCGCGCAGCCCGAAGCTGAACTCTGGGGCCTCGCCCCTGGTCGTCACCGCCACCTATCCGGCCAACTGCGACGCCAGCAATTTCCGGATCTGCAACCAGCCGGCCACGGTGACCGATGCGCGCGGGGCGGTGACCGCCTACACCTACGATCCGGCGCATGGCGGCGTGCTCACGGTCACCTCGCCAGCGCCGACGTCTGGCGCGATCCAGCCGCAGGTCCGCACGAGCTACGCGCCCTTCTATGCCTGGTACAAGAACGCCGCCGGGGCGATCGTCCAGGATGCGCGACCGACCTATCTGCCTGTCGCCACCTCGGTCTGCGCCACCCTGGGTCCGGCGACCGCCACCGCGCCGGCGCCCTGCGTGAACACCGCCGACGAGGTCCGCACGACCACGACCTATGAGGCGGGCAGCGCGTCGCTGGGCAGCAACCTGCTGGCCCTGGCCACCTCCTCGGGAGATGGCGCTGGAACGCTCACCGCCACCACGACCGTGACCTATAGCTACCGTGGCGATGTGCGCACCGTCGATGGTCCGCTGCCGGGGGGCGCCGACATCACGCGCACGGCCTATGACGACGGTCGCCAGCCGGTGATGGTGATCGGCCCGGACCCCGACGGTGCGGGCGCCTTGCTCTACCGCGCCACGCGCACGACCTACAATCTCGATGGCCAGGTCACCAACGTCGAAACCGGCACGACGACGGGGCAATCGGACGCCGACTTGGCCACTTTCGTCGCGCTGCAGGCGGTCCAGACAACCTACGACCTTCCGGGACGCAAGGCGTTCGAGAGCCTGGTCGTCAGCGGCGTCGCCCAGACCCTGACCCAGTACGGCTATGACGCCGACAGCCGGTTGACCTGCCAAGCGGTGCGGATGAACCCGACGGCCACTCCGCCGGCCTCTGCCTGCACGCCGACCCTCGGCGGCGCCGACGGCGACGATCGGGTGACCTACACCGAGTATGACGGCGTTGATCGGGTGACCAGGATCACCACCGGCTACGGAACCAGCCAGCCGCGCGTCGAAAAGGTCGTCACCTACACCCTCCAGGGCAAGGAAGGCACGGTCGCCGACGGCAAGGGCAATCTGACCACCTACGAGTACGACGCCTTCGATCGGCTGGCCAAGGCGCGCTATCCCAACACCACCTGCTGCGCCAGCTCGACCACCGACTTCGACGCCTACGGCTATGACGCCAACGACAATCGCACCAGCTGGCTGCATCGCCCTAGCGTCGTGGGGCAGGCCGGGCAGACCACAAGCTACACGTTCGACGCCCTCAACCGGATGACCTATCGCGATGGTCCCAAGGGTTGGTACTATTTCGACAACCTGGGCCGCCCGACCTACACCTATTCGGGCGACGCCGCCGAGAAGATCATCGCCCACTATTATGACGGCCTTGGTCGGCCGTCCTATACCTACGACTATCGCGACGGGACCTGGTTTCCGACTTACACCGGCTACGATCTGGCCGGGCGGCGAACGACGCTGCAATGGTCCGACGGCAACTACGTCAACTATGACTACGACGTCGCTGGCGAGGTGGTCGGCATCCGTGAGAATAACGCCGTCTATCTGGCCACCTTCGGTTACGACAACCTCGGGCGTCGCACCTATCTGTCGCGCGGCAACGGCGTTGTCAGTTGGTACGGCTACGACGCTGCCTCGCGGCTTAACTCCCTGAACCTCGACTTGGCGAGTACATCGCAGGACCAGACCTGGACCCTGGTCTACAACGCCGCCAATCAGATCAAGAGCCGCACCTCCTACAACAGCGCCTATCTCTGGGCGCCGGGAGCGGCAAGCAGCCTCTCCTACACGATCAACGGCCTCAACCAGGCGACCACGGCGGGCGGGACGGCTCTGGCCTACGACGGCCGCGGCAACTTGATCAGCGGCGGCGCCACGGGGTTCGCCTACGATCTCGACAACCGCCTAACCGGTGCGTCCGGCTCGATCAGCGCCACCCTGAGCTACGATCCGCTCGGTCGGCTTGGCCAGACGACGGGTGGCGCTGTGACGCGCTTCGTCTATTCCGGACCTGACCTGATCGCCGAGCTCAACACCAGCAACGCCGTGCTTCGCCGCTATGTGCCGGGGCCGGGAACCGACGAGCCGCTGGTCTGGTACGAAGGCTCGGGGATGAGCGACCGCCGCTGGCTGCTGGCCGATGAGCGGAGCTCCATTGTGGCAGCGACCAACGCAAGTGGCGCTGCGATCAACATCAACACTTATGACGAGTACGGGGTCCCGGGGATCAACACAGGCCGCTTCCAGTATACCGGACAGATCTGGCTGCCGGAGGTGGGGCTCTATCACTACAAGGCCCGGGCCTATTCGCCGACCCTGGGGCGGTTCCTCCAGACTGATCCCATCGGTTATAGCGACGGGCTCAACTGGTATGCCTATGTGGGCAATGACCCGCTGAATCGGAGCGATGCGCTCGGACTTAACGCCAAAACTCCCGATAGGACACAGTCGCTAGGTCCTTGCGAGAGTGATTTCGATCTACCGGGCACGTGCAGTGTGCTCGTGGACAATGGCGAAAGAGGACCGCCGAAATCTGATGAATCCAATCAGTCCACCCAGACAGGTGACGCCAGTCAGATTGAGGGCGAAGACGAGGATGAGGTGACCGAGGTCGCCGAAAACAACTACGTTCTTCCGCCATGCGTGAGGGCCGATATACAATGCAGGGCCAGTAGGGCGTGGACAGGTATACCGCGCAACGAGAACTCCAGCCCCCCGGGGGGGCGTCCTACAAATTGTGCTCAAGCTAAGATGGCCTGTGACGCCCTCGAAGCTGTGCATAGAGAGGATCCGATCTGGCATATGGGAACAGTATACTTTCCAGACGGATCTCAGGTGTTCTTCAGGCCGGGAGGGCTTCCAACGGACGTGTGGATTCAGCCTTTACCGAAGCCTATGCGAACGCCGAAGCTAGGCGTGAGGTAGATCGTTGTGTCGCGGCGAGCGGGCATTTTGGCTTTGACGGTCGTCGTGGTCTCGCTTCAGCTGAATGGAACTTTAGCCATGGATCAGAAGCCCTTTCCAGATGGGTCAGGCGAGAAGAAAATGTCGGGTGAAGAGCTTGGATTTTCGCGCTGTAAGGTCATCGTAGAGCGATATTTGCACCACGCCCAAGCTAATCCGAAAAGCATTTCGTACAGCGCCAGTGCTGTGTGGGGAAATATAATTCGTATGACCTATATCCAGAAGGATGAATCTGGAGAAGGTTCAGAGATATCGTTTATGTGCTGGCAAAGGCCGGGGCAGGAGGTGGTGGAATCGCGCATCGACACTAGGCCGCAGTGATGCGAGAGCGAATTCCTGTCTGACGTTCCAGAACGGCTTGTCGACGCCCCTAACCGTTGCCGACCTTCAATGTGTCCAGTTCAGGCGCAAGCATCTCAAAGGGCCATTGCTTAGGCGTAGTTCTCAGTTTCTACCGCCTCAGCGCACCTACGCCCAAGTGCGCAACGACCCCGGGAAGGTACCGTTTGACCGCGCTCAGTACGCCGCGAGCCGCGTGCCCCTGGGTCCGGCGCTCACTTCGCAACCGGGCCGTCGCAACGTCTGCAAAGGGTGGTTTACAGACCTTTCGCTCGCCAATTTAGACGAAGCGCGGCGCACTCTGAGAGGTCACGGACAGATGTCCCTCCACCAGATAGAGGTGCGATGTGCCGGGCCCGTTCGCGAGCTTTGCGTGATTGACATGGCCCGCGAAGGTGTTCGCCGTCAGCTCGACCATGTCGGCGACCGTGGTGACGGTATTCACGTCTACGAATAGGATAGTGAAAGGGCTGCGGGCAGCCGCTTCTGGCCCCGCGTACGACGCCCCTCGTATCGAGACCCTGCGATTAGGGACGTCGATCATCACCTCCTCAATCAGAGCATCGTGATCGTACCAGTCGTCGGGTGTCATAGCTGTCAGCCGCATTCCGTTGATTGATTGCGTCTCACATCACACAGCGTCAAAGAGTCCGACAAGGGTCGTAAGCAGCCCATCACCCTCTTCCGTTCTCTGCTCGTTGCGGCTTCGTGCGATAAGACGGTCGATAAGCCGACGCCGCGAACTTCAGAAGTGGGTGGAAACCCGACCTTAAGCTCGCGAGCGTCAACCTTCTCCATAACCACCGATTGAAGTCACTTCGGACCGTCGATGCCCGCCTTGCAACCCAGCCAGATGCGTAACCAAGTGCAGCGACTATGCGAGGCCGAGCCGGCCGAGGCCCTGAAGATCGCCCGACATATCTCGGACCCATGGTTCTGCAGCCAGGCCCTATCTTGGGTGGGACGATACTGGAGGGACGCGAAATTCGCCGAGATCCTCCAAGAAGCAGCCGACGTCGCGTTGCGCGCCAGCGACCCGTATCAAACGGTCGGCGCCAGCGCGTGGCCTGTCCGCGCTTTGCTGGAAAGAGGCGCCACGGCGACCGCCATCGCTCGGCGGACGCTTCCGCTCGCGCGCCGGATCGAAAACCTAGGCAGCCGGTCAGAGGCGCTGATGCTGCTCTTTCAGGCCGCACTTCCCTACGACAAGGTGGTTTGGGCGCCGGTCCTGGACGAACTGGTCATAGCATCCGAGCCAGTGCTGAACTGGCGGCAGAGGCGCAATTTCCAAGGTGTCATTCGGCTTTTGCTGGGAAGAGATGCCAACCTCGCCGCCGACCTCGCGGGAAAGGTTTCCGACGAAACACTCCGCAGGAGCGCCGAGAAGGCGCTGAAAGGCGGGGCCATATCGTCCAGACCGTTTTTCCAGGGCAATGGGCAGACTTGATGACAGATTGATTCGTTCATCGCCGGGAGCATCGCGCCAGCATTTCGACATTCGGCGCGTTGCCGCCCTACGGACCTTCCCAACTTCGGTTCGGGGTGGTTAGCGGAAGTTCGGGCGGACAATGCTCGCTACAGTGAGCTTGCGATCAGGTCGTGTGATCGTAGCGCCCACTCCTTCGCGCCGACAGAGCTCAGCCACCTCTGAGACGGCGGCCTCGTCATCGTTGAAGATCAACGTGCCAAGTCGGACTTTCTGGTCACCGAAGTCCCATTCGACTTTGTACTTCGGCATGACGTCCGCCCTGTGCAATTCGTCCACCTGACCCTAGAGCTCGACGGCCGCGCGGCCGTCGCTGGATCCTAGATATCCGAACCAGTGATTGTTCATTTCGCGCAGGAAGTCGGGATCTTCTACGGGAAGGCCAGATGCCGATCCGAGCACTGAGTCGATTTGGCAGTGCGGGCAAATGGCTGTGCCAGTGCCTTCGTTGAGCCAACGTTCAATCTCCGCTGGCCCGAACGTCTCCAGGCAATAAAAACAGCCGCAAACGTCACTGGCTTCAATGACCCGTCGATGCTTGGACGAGTGTCGATGTGCCGTGCGCAAGACTTCAGCGGAGTAGGTCATCCAGCAAGGATGTACGGCCCTCGCAATGTCAGCAAGGGTCGAAGGCGCGATCAAGGCGCTCCCAACTCACATTGGGAGCGCCCGGTCGTATCCCTCGGGGGGCGAAGCCGTAGTCACGCCCGTTTTAGGTAGCGACACGCTCTCTATAGCAGACCTATCGAACGGCGGAGATGGGTCGGAAGCGGAACTCAGCGACCCGCCCGAAACTGGACATTGAGCCGGCCGACACCGCGTCGCCCCAGTTGGCTAAGGTCCGGTTTTCGGCACGGACCCAATTTCTCTTCCCGACCCAGAACGGACAATCAATCGGGCGAAGCCCAGCGCAATGGAATTTCCACGCTTTGGCCTTGTCGGCGATGCGAAGTCCTGAATTCCGTGGATACACAAAGCGCCCACTCTTCGAGCCGCGGGTCTCTGCTTGAGCGTGCGCTGCAATCGGTGAGGTGCCCATCCTTCTGAACTTTGCAGATCAGAAGCGCTTCGCCGGGTCGAATGTCCGTGCTTCCCGGCATGCACCGGGCAAAGTCAGCAGCGCCGGGTTTCGCGGTCCACGCAGAGGGCGCGAGGCGCTGAGCGGCTTCTATATCTGACGAGATCGCTACGGCAGCGAGCGCCGCGAAAGGTAGAACGACAAACCGCATCACCTTCTCCAGCGCAGCCGAGAATGAAGAATTACAGTTGTAGAAATAGCTGTCTATAGATCAAGCGGAGAGGGCCGCAATCCACCCTTTGCGGACGTTGCGACGGCCCGGTTGCGAAATGAGCGCCGGCCCCAGGGGTACGCGGCTCGCGGCGTACTGAGTGCGGCCAAACGGCACCTTCCCGGGGCCGTTGCGTACTTGGGCGTAGGTGCGCAGAGGCGGTCGGAACTGAGAACTACGCGTACGCCACCGCCCTCTAAGTGGGCAACGACGGGACGTGAATGGATGGCCCTCCAGGGTCCACGCTCAGGAAGAACGTCTTGGCGGCGTCCTGCGGCGCAGCGGGATCGTAGGCCAGGGAGACCTCGAGGACCACGTGATCGTCGCCGAAGGCCTCTAGGGCGATCCCCCAAGCCTCGACGGGACCCAGGCTTTGGATGAAGACTTTACGATCGGGGGCGTCGACGCGGTTAGCGTCGATCGCCGATTGGGCTAAGGCCCGGAAATAGAGGGAGCGCGCGCGTCCGCTCAAGCCACGCAGCAGTCGGCGAGCCTGATGCGCGACGATGATCCACAAGCTGTTGGCTTCGGCGTCGAGCCAGCGCAGGTCCTGCAGGTTCACCAGTAATTTCCCGTCCTGGCAGAGGGTTTCCAGGATCGGACCAGGCTCGGCGCTCTCACTGACCACCAGCCCATCGGCAACGTTGATCTTCAGATCGGACGGCAGATCGAACAGCGCCGTCGGCCGGCGTTTGCCTGGCAGCCTGGCCTCCACATCTAGGCCAAAGCCCCTTCCCTCGACGCGAAAATCGCTTTCTCTGCTAAATGCACCTGGAGGCGTCGGCGTGCTGGTGACCTTCCAGCCGTTATGCTCCAGCAAGCGCCCCACGACCTGCTCGTAGTCGAAGCCGGCCGTCGTCGGCCGATCGGATCGCGCGCTCAACAGCAACCCCGCATCCAGGTTCGGCCATCGGCGACATTCCGCTGCCGGGCCTTTCCAAGAAGGTCGGCGCGGCGGGCGTCTACTACTACAAGAGCGGCTTCGAGGCGCTCGTCGACTATCGCACCCGCTCCGACTACGCCATCAACATCGGCGGCCAGAATCTGATCACCTTCAACAAGGGCGACGCCCTGGTCGATTTTTCCGCGTCCTATAACTTCGCCGACACCTCGCCGCTCAAGGGCGTGAGCCTTCGGTTCCAGGCCGACAACCTCACCGACGCGCCGTTCCAGACCTACAACGGTTACAAGGAGCGGACGGGCCGATACGAGGTGTTTGGTCGCCGCTATTTCCTGGGCGTGTCCTTCAAGCACGTCCTTTAGTCGCCGCCGCGGCCAAGGCCCCCGGCGCGATCCGAAATCCCGGGTCCTTGGCGTCGCGCCAAGGACCCGGAGAGGCCCGCACGGCATTCGTCGCCGTGCGGGCGAGGTTGGGCCCGTCGAACGGAATGGGCGATGGCGCCGGGCCCGGCTCGACGCCGGGCGCTCACCTCAAGGCGCGCGGCGGCGGCGGCGGGACCTCGGACCGCCGCCGCCGTCGGCCCACCACCCTGGCGTCATCGCAGGCCACCAGGTTGCGCTGGTCCCAGGCGTCCAGTTCCTCGATCGGATAGAGCACCGCCTTGCCGACCTTGACGAAGGCCGGCCCGATCCGTTGGGCGCGCCAGTTTTCCAGAGTGCCGACAGACACCTCGCCGCGATAGCGTTTGGCGACCTCGTCGGTGGTGAGGAACTTCTCGTCGGCCACGGCTCGGCTCCCTCGTTCGCGTCCGGCGGGCGTCGGCAAAGACGGCCGCCTGTTCCTTCGGGTTCACGGCCCTTCACCTTGGCGACACGGCTGTCGCCCGCAAGGAACGTGCGGGCCCAACAGCCCTTGAGCGGCCCAAGCGGCGGCCACGGGGTTCCAGACGGCAGGTTGGCGATGTCGCCGCGCGGGCCTAGCCTCGCCTCGCCGCCAGCAGGTCCTTGTAGCCGGTGACGGTCATCCATTCGGCCCGCTTGAGGTGGGTCTCCCAACAGCGCTGCGCCGAAGCCTCGTCCACATCGGCGCCGCGTCCCAGGATGAGCCGCGCCGCTTCGCGCCAATCGGCGCCCTCGCGCTCGGCGTCGAGCAGGCGCAGATAGACCACCAGGTGGGCCAGATCGTAGTCCGTCAGGGTCTCCGACCAGGGCGCCGCGTCGGCGATCTGAGGGTCGAGCACGGGCGGCATGCCTCCTCCATCCAACGCTGGGCCTGGCCGTCCACGACCGAAGGTCGCAGGCCGACGGCGACCACGACGGGAGATGAATGGCCCGCTTGCGGCCGGCGCGCAACCGCTCGCGCCGCCCTGTCGATCTCGACTCGGCCAACAAGGCTGATCAGACTTTGCGTGAGCTTACGACGCGCAGGTCCCATGCCGGCTGATCGAACGCCCCCGCCGGCCTGGAGGACGGCCGAGACCTACCGTCCCTTGCTGGGCGCCGACGCGGCGGTGTGGGCCTGGGAGTTCGGCCGGCGAGGGATGGCGCCCGGCGCCGGTGAGCGGGCGGACGGGGACCGCGGGGGCGAGGTTCCCGACCTCTGTTTCGCCGGGACCGGGCCCGAGGGCGATCCGATCCCGGCCGTGATCTGGCGCTGGCAGGCCGATCCCTCGGTGCCCGTGTTCAGCGTGTCGCCTTCGGCGGCGGGTGATCGCGACGCCCTGGACCTGCTGGGCTCGGGCCTGGCAATCCTGGTCGTGCGCACCAGCGACGGCGGCCAGCATGTGGTGGTCAGCGACGGCCCGCGCCGCCTGCGCTTCGCGGTCGCCGAGGGCGATGTCCTGGCCGGGCCGGTGCGCTGCCGCTACCTGCTGCCGCCTCATTCCGTCGGCGTCGGCTCGCTGGCCAGCCTGCGGCTGCTCGTGGCCCTGCGCGACACCGGCCGTTTGCCGTCGACGGGAGGGCGTTCGCCGCCCAAGGCCAAGCGGTGGGCGCAGATCCTCCAGGCCCATGACGCCCGGGCGCACGGCGCCAGCCAGAGGGACATCGCCATGCTGCTGTTTGGCGCGGGGAGGGTCCGCGATGATTGGGCCGGCCGTTCGGACTACATGCGCATGCGGGTCCAGCGCCTGCTGCGCGCCGCCGAGGGGCTCGTCGCGGGCGGCTATCGCGCGCTCTGCGGCTTGCGGCCGGCCCGAGGGGATAAGCCCGAGGTCGTCGAGATCTGGCGCTCGGCCGCCTGGCGCGGGGGCGGTCTGTGCCTGCTCGTGCTGGGCGGGTCTTTCCTGGGGACATCTGCCGGAGGGGCCGATTGGCTGCACGGTCTGTGCCAGCTTTGGTAGAAAACGTGCCCGAATCCGGTACGGCCGGACGTGATTTCGGCTCGAGCCGGTCGGGTGGCGAGGATTTGTCCGCTGGTCGCCCGGTCAGGCGCCGAGGCGATTTTCCGGCGAGGCGGATCGGCGCTCAATTCAGGCATGGCCAAACACCGCGTCGCCCCTTCCGGCCCCTCGCGACCCTCGCCTCGCCAGGCGCGGGCCCCGGCGATCGATCCTTCGGCGGCGCGTCTGGCTTGGGAGTTCCTGCGCCGCAACGACCGCTACCGCGCCGACTACGAGCGCGTCGGGTCGGGCGCGATCGAGGATCTGCCCGCCCATTGGGGCCTGTGCGAAGCGACCGATCCGGACGCCTCCGATATCGATGCCGTGGCGATCTGGCGCGCGCCCGTCAGGTCCCGTCGCCGGGCGGAAGGATCTTGGGCAGGTTCTCCGCCAGCCAGCGCTCGGTGCTCTCGTCGCGCTTGTCCAGATACTCCTCCAGGCTGTCGAACGGGCGCTTGAACGCCTCGATCAGGGTGGAGGGACCGATGTGGGTCATGCGGTCGCCGACCTTGTCGCTGAAGCGCCGGAACGAGGCCAGCTGGATGGAGGCGATCTTGTTGTCCATGCTGCGCAGGGCGTGGTCGGGCGAGCCGAGCATCAAGGCGTCCATGATCCCGGCCGGGTCGCAGTCGACAGCCTCGGCGAACCGCCAGATCTTGGCGATGTCAAGCGGGCCCTGGCCGGCCTCGAAGCTGTAGTAGCTTCGCAGCGGCAGGCCCATGGCGGCGGCGACTTCGCGCGCGCTCATGTGGCGCAGGCCGCGGATCAGTTTCAGGGTTTTCGACAGGAGCTGGCGCTGACGCTCCAGGTCCTCGGATGCGTGTTTGACCAAAGCTGTACTCGACACTGGCTACAGACATGAGGCCGCACGCGAACCCATGGTCAAACTACAACCCTACGTATTCCGCGCCGCGGAGCCAGATTTAATGTCGTCTGCCCGACCACCAAGCGCCTTGATCCGTGTACCGTGCCGATTTCCAGAAGGGCGGTACCGGTTTCCTGCATGGAGCGTGCAGCGCGGGGGTTCGAAGGCGAGCGCGGTCGCCCGGCCGGCCGAAAAGCGCGCCAAAATCGTTGGCGGCGCCGCAAAAACCTCCGCCTCAGCCGAGGACGCCGGCGTCGCGGGCTCGACCGGGCCGCGACGGCGTTGAAACTGCCTGGGTGGTTTGGGAACCAGAACCTTGTCTCCACCCCGTGATTCCTTCGGCCTGGCGCTGAGCGCCCTGCGCCAGCGTCTGCGCGATGGCGCCGATGCGCCGGGCGCACCCCTGCCGATCCAGCTGATCGCCGCGCAGCTTCGCCTGTCGACGACGCCGGTCCGCGAGGCCCTCTCCCGGCTGGCGGGCGAGGAACTGGTGGAAAAGCGCGGGCCGATCTACACGCGCCCCCTGCTGGACGGGCCGGCCTTGGCGGAACTCTATGACCTGCGGCGGCTCTATCTCGCCGCCGCCCTGGCGCCCGGCGCCGCGCGACGGGCCGGTCGGCGGCGCTGGCCGCCCAGGCCGCCGCTCCCCGCCGCCGATCCGCTCGACGATCCCGCCGCCGTCGTCGACGCCCTCTATCTGGAGTTGATGCTGACGGGCGATGACCTCATGCTCGCCCAGGCCTACCAACGCACGGCCGAGCGCCTGGCCCCGTTCCGGTCGATCGAGGCCCGTCTGATCCCGGACCTGGCGATCGAGGCCCAGGCGCTGATGGCCGCCTTCCAGGCCCGGGACAAGCCGACCGTGCGCGCGCGGGTGCGTCGCCACCACCGGGTCCGGATCGATTTGTCGCCGACGATCGCCCGCCTGGCCCTGGGCGAAAAATATCGATCGGATATCGTTTGAATATCAAAGGCCCGGGGCGCTGGCTTGAGGGGCCGCGATTGGCGGTTTCAAGCCCAAGGAGGGATCCCATGTCCCGCAAGATCACCCTGCTGCGCCTCGGTTCGGCCAAGACCCTGACCCTGTCGATCCGCGACGGCACGGTCAGCGAGGCCAACAACGCCGCGCTGAAGGTCTTCCCGCTCTGAAGGCCGGGCGCCGAAAGGCGCCGACACCCGGTCCGGCGCCGGTTCGCCGGCGTCGGACCGCCGTCCTGTCCTGCCCACCCGCGCCTTCGCCTCGTCAGGCCCCAACGAAAGAACCGCCATGTCCAAGTTCCAAGCCCGTCCCCCGGCGCTGCTGCGCCTCGGCTCGGCCCGTCGCCTGACCCGATCGGTCATGGGGCTGATGTACCGCGAGCCGCACAACATCCTGCTGACCTACGACCTGCCGTGAGGGATCGCGTCGGCGCGGGGGCGGCGGCGGCCGTGGACTGGCGGTTGTCGCCGCGGGTCCACGGCGTGGCGATCGACCAGGACCTGGTGCTGCTGGACGTCGAGGCCGACGCCTATTTCTGCCTGGTCGATGCGGCATCGTGCGTCGAGGTCGGTTCCGGGGGCGCGGTCGACATCACCGACGAGGCGATCCGCCAGAGCCTTGTCGAGGCCGGCCTGATCGACCGGGGACCGCCGCGTCCGGCGCCGGCCCTGGCGCCTGCGCGGCGCGAGGTCGAGGCCGCCGCGCCGGCCAAGGTCGACGCCGAGACGCTCCTGCGACTGCTGCGGGCGGCCTGGACCGCCCGCCGCCACCTGCGTTCGCGATCGTTCGGCGAACTCCTGGCCTGGGCGGCGGCGCGTCGGACCGACCCGGCGCCCTTGGTCCCGGCCCCGAGCCCGGCGCTGCTGGCCGAGGCGGCCCGGTTCGCGGCCTTGCGGGTCTGGGCGCCGTTCGACGGGGCGTGCCTGGCGCGCAGCTACATGGCCCTGCGGTACCTGCGGCTTTGCGGCCATGACGCCTGGTGGGTGATCGGCGTGCGGACCTGGCCGTTCTCGGCCCATTGCTGGCTGCAGGCCGGCGACGTGGTGCTCGACGACACCGCCGCGCGGGTCATGCCCTACCGGCCGATCCTGGTGGTCTAGATGAGCGACTATCTGGCCTTGACCTGGCCGCCGGGCATGCCGGGCGTGGCGGCCGAGCGCATGCGCGAGGCCATCCTGGGCGACGGTGGGTGGCGCATCGCCCACGAGGCGTTCCGTCAGCTGGTCTGCGTGCGCGGCGACCACCCGCCCGCCGTCACCGCCTTGCCCGACGGCCACGGCGTGCTGATCGGCAAGGTGTTCGACACCGAGGCGACCCTTGCCGGCGCGCCGGCCGCCTTCGACCTTTCGTTGCTCAAGGGTCTGGAACCGCGCGACGCCGGCCTGGTCCTGACCCGCTGCGGATGGGGGGCCTATGTCGCGCTGTTCACGCCGCGCCGCGAGCCGCCGGCCATCCTGCGCGATCCGATGGGCGGGCTGGAGGCGGTGACCTGGACGCGCGACGAGGTGACCCTGGTCGCCAGCCAGATCCCGGCGACGGGTCCCCATGCGCCGGAGGGTCTGGCCATCGATTGGGCGCGGGTCGAGGCCTTGCTCGGCGACATCGCGCTCTCCAGCGACGAGGTCTGCCTGACCGGGGTCCAGGCGGTGGCGGCCGGGACGTTGCGGTTTGGACCGCAAGGCGAGGAGATGCTGCGCCTGTGGGCGCCCGCCGTCCATGCGCGCCGGGCGCGCCACGCCCGGACCGCGACGGCCCCCGCGGCGCTGGAGGCCTGCATCGACGGCGTCACCAAGGCCCTGGCCCAGGGACGCGAGGCGATCCTGGCCGAGGCCTCCGGCGGGCTGGATTCCGCCATCGTCGCCTGCGCCCTCCTGGAGGCCGGCGCGCCCGTCGTGGCGCTGAGCCACCACTATTGGCCCGAGCCGGAGGGCGACGAGCGCCAATACGCGCAGGGCGTCGCCGACCAGCATGGCCTGCCGCTGACCGCGGTGGCCCGGGGCGACCTGCACTACGATCTGGAAAAGCTGCTGGCCTGCGCCGGCGGCCCGCGCCCGCCGTTCAACGCCCAGGATCCCGACCATGACCAGGAGCTGGCCGATCGCCTGAAGGCCCTGGGCGCGGACGCCCTGTTCACCGGCCACGGCGGCGACGCGGTCTTCTACCAGATGCCCGACGTCGCCGTCGCCCGCGAGGCGCTGTTTGGGCCGCGGGGCGCGCGCCGGCGGCGCGAGACCTTGTCCTTGCTGGCCCGGCGGATGCGGATGTCGGTGTGGCGTCTTGCGGCGCTGGCGCTGAGCCGGGCGGCGGCCGACCCGCCCGGGCTCGTGGGGCCCAGCTTTCTGGCGCGGCCCCAGGACCGGCGTCGTCGTCATCCCTGGCAGAAGGCCGTGCGCGGCGTCACCGGCGCCAAGCGCGTGCAGGTCCAGGCCCTGGTCAACACCCAGGCGCTGATCGGCGACAGCCGGCGCGGCCGGGTCGCCGACCTTGTCCATCCGCTGCTGGCCCAGCCGGTGGTGGAGCTGTGCCTGGCCACCCCGACGCTCGCCCTGGCGGTGGGGGCGCTGGACAGGCCGCTGGCCCGCCGCGCCTTCGCCGGGCGGCTGCCCGCCGCGATCCTGGAGCGTCGCGGCAAGGGCGACGTGACCGCCTTCTTCGCCCGCAGCGTGGCCGGCAGTCTCGACGTCCTGGCCCCCTTCCTGATGGAAGGGCGCCTGGCCGCGCGGGGCCTGATCGATCGCGAGCGGCTCGCGCCGCTGCTCGATCCCCACGTGATGATCTGGCGCGACCTGATCGGCGAGATCATGCGGGTGGTGTTCGTCGAGGCCTGGGCGCGCACCTGGGAGGATCGCCTGGCCGGGGCAGGGGCGCCTGACCCCGGCCAGGCTCCGGGTCAGGCGGCGGGGGGAGCCGCCGCGGACCCGCCCGACGCCGGGGACGTCGCCTCGCCGGCCGGCCCGGCGGCCGCCGCGCCGCCGCCCGGGGGAGCGGCGGTCGGGGGCAGCTGATCGGCCAGGAAGGCGAGCACCCGGGCGTAGAGGTCGCGAAGATTGGCGGGGATCGCCGGCACGTGGGCCTCGCCGTGGTAGTCGAGCAGGATCGCGTCCCGGTCCAGGCGATAGAGGGCGTCGAACATGGCGCGCGGCCCGTTCGGATCGCCGTCGAGATCGCCGCTGATCAGGAGGATGGGCGCGGTGATCTTGTCGGCCGCCAGCAGCGGGCTGTTGCGGACATAGCGCTGCGGGTCGCGCCAGGGCGGGACGCCCATGCGCGCCTGGCCGCTCTCCAGCCAGCCCATGGCGCCCAGGATGGCCGAGCCGGCGTCGGGCGCCAGGTTCGAGGTCAGGCCGTGGGCGCCGTAGGCGCCGAACAGGTCCGGCGAGGCCGCCGAGGCAACCACGGCCTTGAACCGCGGGCTCTGGGTCGCCGCGGCCAGCACCGCATAGCCGCCATAGCTCTGGCCCCACAGCGCCAGTCGATCCAGGTCGATCGGCTCGCCGGCCGCCGCTGCCGCGTCGACCACGGCCAGGATCCGTTCCGCCGTTCCCTCCATCGGCTCGCGGGTCTCGTCGATCGGCAGGCTGGGCGTCAGCACCGCATAGCCGGCGGCCGCCAGGATCTGGACGCTGGGAAAGTATTCCTCTCCCGGCGGCCGCAGCCGCGCCGGGTCGGATGGGAAGGCGCGGCCCGGATAGGGCACGACCACCAGGGGCGCGCGCGCCCCCGGGGACAGGGTCGGCGGCAGGTAGAGCCAGTGGGTCAGGACCTTGCCGTCCGAGCCGGTGGTGCGCACCGCGCGCGGTCGGGCGAACGCCACGTCGGCCTGACGGGCGTTGAGGGTCAGGACCGGGATCGGGGCGCGGCCGGCCTGGCGCAGCCAGACGCGTTCCACGCCCTGCGCGTCGCGCGTCCGGCTGGCCAGGGCGGCCGGGCGGGCCTGCGCGGCCAGGACGGTCTCGCCGGCCGGCGCGGCGATCAGGACCCGCTCGGCGACGCCGCCGGCCAGGACCAGCAGCGTGGTCGGGGCGGCGGCGGCCGCGCCGCGCGCCAGGATGAGGTCGGCGGGGGCGGGCGGCGGAGCGGCCGGTCGCTGGCCTTGCGCGGGCGCGGGCCGCGGGGCGGGGCGGAGGTTGTCGGCCAGGGGGCGGACCCGGCCGGTGGCGCTGGCCCGCCACAGGCGCCGGCCGTCGCCCAGGACCACATGGTCGGCGCCCACGGCCAGCAGCTGGTCGGCCCCCGGGGCGACATCTCCGCCCAAAGCTATGGGGCCTTGGCGCGACAGGCGGATCCAGGTCCGGGGCGCGTCGGGCGCGGCCTCGGCCGGCCGCGCCAGCACCAGCGGATCCTCGCCCAACCACTGACCGCGCGCCGCGCCCAGGTTGTTGGGGTCGCCGTCCGGGGCCGGCTTGTAGGGGCCAAGGGCCAGCGGTGCGGCCCGACGGGGACCAGGATCGATGCGCCAATAGACCGACTGCTCCCAGGGCTGCCCGTCGGCCTTGGCGGAGATCAGCAGCCCCTTGGCGCTGGGCGACCAGGCCATGAGGCCCGTGGCGACGTCGCGATCGGGACAGGGACGCCAGATCTGGCCGGTGGCCAGGTCGAGGATCGCCAGCCGCTGGCGGCGCGAGGGGATGTTGGTGCGCGCGACCTGCGTCGGGTCGGGCCGCACGTCCTCCTCGGCCGACAGGATCGCGACCCTGGCCCCGTCCGATGACAGGGCAAGGTCCCGCACGTCGGCGTCAAGCAGCCGCCTGGCCCGGCCGGTCGCCGTGTCGATCGAGACCAGCTGCCGCAAGGTCGGCGGGGCGTGGCGGCCCAGATACTTGCCGCTGCCGACCGGGGTGACGCTCAGACGCCCGGCCGCCGCGTCCGTCCAGGCCGTCAGGAGGCGGGCCTGGACCTGCCATTCGTAGATCGGGGTGACGCTGGGCGCGTCCGGGTTCTGGGTCACCGCGATCAGTTCGCGTTCGGAGCGCCATTGCAGCGTCGCCCCGAAGTAGTTGTGCGCCGGGGTCAGGCCCGTCCAGATCGCCTTGCCGGTCGCCAGGTCCACGACCCCCAGCTCCCGGTCGTGGCCGCGCACCCGCGTCACGGCCATCCTGTCGCCCGACGGCGAATAGGGCCCAGGCAGGTAGCCGTGGTCGGCGGCGTCGGCGAACAGCCGGCGGGGCGGGCCGCCTGTCTTCAGGTCGACGACGTCCAGCCGGCTGATCGTCATCTCGGCCCAGGCCAGCAGCGACCAGTCGCGGATCGACCCGTAAGGGCCGGTCGACTGGGTCACCAGCCAGCGCCGGGACGGCGAGAACGTCACCTCGCCCAGGCTCTCGTGGGCCAGGAGGTCGTCCAGGCCGAACGGATGGAGACGGCCGGACGGGGAGGGCGCAAGCGTGGGGTCGGCGAGGGGATCGGCGTGCGCCGCGCCGGCGAGCAGCCAGGCGCAGGCGAGCAGACGCGGCGCGAGCCGTCGCATGGGAAACTCCGTCTTCAAGGGAGGGAAGGGCGGCGCGGCGCGCCGCCCAGGTCTTAGGGGGCGGCTACCAGGTCTTGCTCAGCTGCAGGGTCACGACGCGCCCGACCGGATCGGCGTTGGCCGGGTCGTAGCCCAGGCCCAGCGCCGAGTCGTAGAACGGCGGGTCGCGGTCCAGCAGGTTCTGGACGTTGAGGCTGGCGGTCAGGCCCCGCCAGGCCGACGCCTTGGGGGCGCACAGGATGTTGAGGTCGAGCGTGGTCCAGGCGTGGATCCGTCGGCCGCCGTCGCCGTCGAGGTCCCCGACCCGGTTGAGCGACGAGGTGGTGGTGAACGCCCCGTGGGTCCAGGACGCGCTGGCCCGCAGGCGCAGGTCGGCCGGGTTTCCCGCCGTGCCCGCCAGCTCGACGGCCGAGGCGGCCGGGGTGACCTTGCGCTGGTAGTCCAGCAGCCAGGAGCCCGACAGGCTGAGCGCCAGGGGATCGTCGCCGAGGCTGGCCTGGTAGCGCACGCCGGCGTCCAGGCCGCGCACCCGCAGCTGGCCGGTGTTGCTGTAGCGGGTGTCGACGATCGCCCCGTACGAGGTGGCCGGGAAGACCCCCTTGGCGTAGGAATTGGGCGCGTCGATCAGCGCCTGGATCCGCGCCAGGTCCGCTGGATCGCTGGCCGGCGAGACGAAGGCGCGGAACGGCGAGAACTCCGGGCCCGACAGAACGGTGAAGATGTTCTCGCTGGCCGGGCGGCCGATGCGGTTGTCGAAGGCGGTCTCGAACAGCGTCGCGCTGGCCTGGAGCCTTCGCCAGGACGGCGGGGCCAGCTCCAGGGTCAGGGCCTTGGAGGTGGCGGTCTCGGGCTTGAGATCGGCGTTGCCGCCGTAGAGCAGCATCGAGATCACCTGGGCCGGCCCGTTGGGCAGGATGGTCGGGGCGATGATCTGCGGATCGGTCAGCTCGGTCAGGGCCGGGGCCCGGAACGACGTCCCGTAGCTGGCCTTCAGGGTCGCGCCGGCCGCCGGCGACCAGATGATCCCGATCTTGGGGTCGGTGCTGTGGACCGCGCCGCCATAGTCCTCGCGGCGCACCGCCGCCGACAGCTCCAGGCGCCGCAGGCCCGGCCGGGCGTTGGCGGACGAGAACAGCGGCGCGCGGATTTCGGCGAAGGCCGCCGTGACCGTCCGCTCGGCGTCGCGCGGACTGACCGCCGAGGAGGCCAGGGTGTACTGGAAGGTCGAGCCGCGGCTGTGCAGGGCCTCCTTGCGCGCCTGGCCGCCGATCGCCACGCCGACCGGCCCGCCGGGCAGGGTCAGCAGCGTCCCGTCGAGCTTGAAGTTGACCGAGCGGGTCCAACTCCTGGACTTGCGCCAGATCTGGCCGGCCGACACGAAGTCCAGCACCTTCTGGGCGTTCTTGCCCTGGCCGATGAACGGGTTGAAGTAGCCGTCGACGGCCGGATCGTAGGCCGTGCCCGGGTCGTTGGGGACGACGCCCACCGCCTCGTCCAGCCGCGCGTAGTGCGGAAGGTTGCTCGTCAGGACCTCGAACCGTTCCTGGCCGAAGGCGCCGTAGGCCTCCAGGCGCCAGCCTTTGGGCAGGCGCGCCTGCCCGCCCAGCGACAGGCCCACGCTTTTGGCCGTCCCGTCGGTGATCGAGCCGCCCAGCTCGTTCTGGAAGGAGTAGGCGATGGTCTCCATCGCCGAGCCGTCGGGGGTGGCGTAGCCAGGATTGTTGGCGTCGACATAGATCGTGGTGTTGGCCGGCGGGCCGAGGCTGTGGAATTTTCGCCGGCCCAGGCGCGCGTCGCCCGACACCGCGATCGCCGGCGCCAGGTCCTGGCCGAACGCGAGATAGAGGCTGTCGCGGCGCTGGCGGGGCAGGAGGTCGTAGCCGGCCTGCTGGTTCTCCAGATTGACCACGCCGGGCAGGAAGCTCGACGGCGTCAGGGCCGTGCCGTCCTGGCCGGCCGGGATGGCGTAGGCCGGGATCAGGGCGCCGCTCGCGTCGGGTTTGAGCAGGTTGCCGGGGCTGCCGTAGCTCCAGCGGTGGTCGGCCCCGCCATACGGGCGCAGGTCGGCCTGGCCGGCATAGGGCCGGTCGATCGCCCGCAGGCGGTCGCGCGCCGAATGCTCGTAGGAGACCAGGGCATGGCCGCTGTCCCAGGTCTTGCCGACCGTCTGGCCGAACACGACCTGGGTCGCCCCGCCTTGCGTGGCGCCGCCGCTCAGCAGGCGGGTCTCGGCCCCGTCGTAGCGGGTCTTCAGGACGATGTTGACCACCCCGCCGACCGCGTCCGAACCATAGAGCGCCGAGGCGCCGTCCAGCAGGATCTCGACCCGGTCCACCGCGCTCATCGGGATCGACGAGACGTCCGCGAAATCCCCTTTCAGGCCGGTGCCGGCCAGGCGCCGGCCGTTGACCAGCACCAGGGTGGCGTCCGCGCCCAGGCCCCGCAGGTTGACCCCGCTGGCCGAGCTGGAATTGGTCGCTAGCGGGTCGGCGCCGGTCGAGGCGGTGTCCTCGCTGGCCTCGCCGCCGAAGTTCTGGGGCAGGGCGGCCAGGGCGTCGGCGACGCTGGCCCGGCCGTCGCGGTCGAGTTCCTCGCGGCTGAGCACGATCACCGGCGAGGCGCCGTCCTTGACGCCCCGGATATGGCTGCCGACCACGATCTCCGACAGCAGGGTCGGGTCCTCGGCGAGGGCCTGCGGCGGCGTGACGGGCAGGTCGGCGCCCGTCGGCTCAGGGACGCCCGGGTCCTGCGCCCCTCGCACCGCCGCCGCCGGAAAAAGCCCGCCGCGCGGCCGCAGGACCAGCACCCGGTCGGCGGCCCGCTGGACCTGCAGGTCGCTGCCGGCGATCAGGCGTTCCAGCGCTTGGTCGGCGGTCAGCCGGCCGCTGACCGCCGGGGCCTGGCGACCCGCCACCATCTGGCTGGTGAAGACGATCTGCACGCCCGTCTGCTTGGCCAGGGCGAACAGGGACAGGTTCAGCGGACCCGGCTCGAGCCGGATCTCGGCGACCTGGTCGGCCCGCCCCGCGGCCGGCGGCGCGGCCCACGCCGCGCCGGTCAGACCGGCGGTGAAAGCCGTGGAACTCAGACACAACAACGCAAAGCGCACGCTCATCACAATCCCCCAAGGCGCTTGGCCGCCGCCTCCATGGCGGCCGTCGTCGAAGCGCGACGCGGGTGAGACACGCCGGGGCGCGTCCTACCCTACCGGGATGCGAAAGATTTATGACGTCAAGCCGCCGCGCGCGTCGCAAGCCTTGTACGCGACCGCCTGATCGGGCCGTGGGCGCGGCGAAGCCGCGTCAGCCGGTTGGGGCGGGGCGCGGGGTCAGTTCGAAGCCGCCGTCCGCGCGCGGCGCGCTCCTGAGGTCCAGCGCCGCGGCCATGCCGGTGACGAACGCCTCCAGGTCGCCGGCGTCGAACACCCCGTTGATCCGCTCATTGGCTGGCGCGCCCGGACCCAGCACCACCTGGCGGCGGCTGTAGCGGTTGACCTCGGCCACCGCGTCGGCCAGGCGCGCGTCCCTGAAGGTCAGGCGCCCGTCGGTCCAGCCGGTGGCGGCGGCGACGTCCACCGACGCGGGCCGGGGCGCGGCGGATCGGCCCATCTCCACGCCTTGCCCGGCGTTGAGGGTCAGGGGTCTGGTCCCGGGGCGGTCCTGCGACACCTCCACCCGGCCCTCGGCGAGCGTCACCCGCACCGCGCCCTGGCGGCGATAGACCTCGAAGCGCGTGCCGATCGCGCGCACGGCCGTGTCGTCGGCGGTGACGACGAACGGGCGGCTCGGATCGTGGGCGACGGCGAACATCGCCTGGCCCCGGTCCAGGACCAGGGCGCGCCGTTTGTCCGTCAGGCGCACGCGCACCTGACTGTCGGTGTTCAGCTCGATGGTCGAGCCGTCCTGCAGGCTGATCGCCCGGCGCTCGCCCACGGCGGTGCTGTAGGTCTTCTGGTTCCAGGGTGTGGCGACGAAGAGGCCGGCCAGCAAGGCCGTGGCCGCCAGCACCGACCCGAACCCCGCCGTCGTCGCCCAGGGGCGGCGGCCAAGCCGGGCCGGCAGCGAGGGCTTTTCCTTGGGGCGGCGCGCGGCCGCCTCGGCGATCGCCCGCAGCCGGGGATCGTCGGCCAGGGCCCGGGTCTGGGTCGCCAGGGCCTCGACCCGCGTATAGGCCGCGTCGTTGAGCGTGTCGGACCGCCACGCGTAGAAGGCCGCCAGGTCGGCGTTGCTGACGCGCTGGCCCGCCAGCTTGGCGTACCAGGCCGCCGCCTCGCTCTGCGCGCGCCGGTCCCGGGCGTCCGGCGCCGTGGTTCCATTCTCGATCATGGCCGGGCCTGACTAGCCCCGGACCATGTCGGCGCACCGGGCGATCGCCTGGGTCATTCGCTTTTCCACCGCCTTGACCGAAATCCCGCGAAGTTGCGCGATCTCGCGATAGGTGAGCCCCATCACGTGGCTGAGGGCGAAAACATCGCGCAACTTTGGCGGTAAGGCGAGCAACATCTGTTCGAAAAAGACCGCCTGCTCCTGGCTCTGGTCGATCACCTGGCCGGCCAGGTCGTCATGACCCGGATCGGTCGCGGTCTCGCGGGCGGTCTTGCGCAGGCGGTTGGCGGCCAGGTTCAGGGCGATGCGGGCCAGCAGGGACCTGGGGCTGCGGATCGGGGCGGGCGGGATGTAGCGGTGGATCCGCAGCCAGGTGTCCTGGGCGATGTCGGCGGCCTCGTCAGGCCCGTAGCGCCGAACCAGAAGCGCCGTCAGCCAGGCGCGGTGGCGCAGATAGGCGTCGGCCAGCGGCGGCCGCCCGTCCTCGGAGGGCGGGGCGTCGGGGGCGGTGAACTGGACGTCTAGCGGAGACATGAAACATCCCGGACCGAGCAGGCACGGGGTGAATCCTACCGAAATACGGAAAAACTGCATACGCGAATTTTCCGTATAGGTGCTTTGCCGATCAACGATTGGTCGGCCCAAATGGCGAGTTCAATTTTCGATGAAGGGCATAGACGGCTTGTCGAGCTATTGATCGACGCGCGCAAGAAATCGGGCCTCAAACAAGCAGAACTCGGCCGGCGGGTCGGTCGAAGCCAGAGCTTTATCTCACTGATCGAAAGAAGCCAGCGGCGCGTCGATGTGGTGGAATTCATCGCGCTGAGCAGAGCAATGAACGAAGACGTCGAAGTGATATTCAAAGCGCTGCTACAAGCTCAAGCGATGTCAGATTGAGGAAAATACGGAAAAAGTGCATACGGCCTTTTTCCATATACCTGGGTTGCCGGTCCAATTCCTGGTCGGCTCTCCATGCCAAAAACTATATTCGAGGGCGCGCACAGCGCACTTGTTGAAATCATGATTGGCGCGCGTAAGCAGTCGGGTCTCACCCAGGCAGAACTCGGCGAGCGTGTCGGAAAAGACCAGACTTTCATTTCATTGATTGAGCGATCGCAGAGGCGCATCGACGTGCTTGAATTTATCGCTCTTGCCCGAGCTATGGGCCGGCGGCCCGAGGAGTTGTTCGCCACGTTCCTGGCTCATGCCCCCGACAAGATCGAAATCTGATTGGGCGTCTCGCGCGCTAGGCGCGCGACCGCGCTCTACGGCGCCGGACGCGGCAAACCGCGCCGGCCGCCGCCGAGCCCGCTCCGCGGTCTCGGCCCATCCGGGTGACGATCGCTGACGCGATCGGCTAGAGCGGCTGAGTCGGAACCACCGATAATGACTCTTCTCTGACCTTCGGAAGGTCCGCTTCCCGGCGCCGGCGGTGGCCCCTCCGACTTCGATCCGCGAGCGGGCAAACATGCCTCTTAGGCGACGTTCGGAAGGGCTGCCTTCCGCCCTCAATTCAAGCTTCGCCGCGCGCTGTCAGCAGCCGACGCTCACCTGATCTTCGGAGTTTGAGCGACCGGCACCGACTAGAGCTTCTGCAGAAGTCCAAGCCCCCTTCGTAGCACTATCGGGAGGCCCCCGGATCGCGCACAATGGGTGGGAATCGCCGGACTGCCGTCTTGAGGCTCGCGGCTTGGACGAGTGCGAATGGCTATCAAGAAATCCGAACTCTACAGCTCAATCTGGGCGAGCTGCGACGCGCTGCGCGGCGGGATGGATGCGAGCCAGTATAAGGACTACGTCCTCTCGCTTCTGTTCATCAAATATGTGAGCGACAAATACGCGGGCCGGAAGTTCGCGCCGATCAATATCCCCGAAGGCGCGTCGTTCGCCGACATGGTGGCGCTCAAGGGCAAGCCGGACATCGGCGACCAGATCAATAAGAAGATCATCGCGCCTCTGGCGGCCGCGAACCAGCAGCTCAACCAGGCGGACTTCCCCGATTTCAACGACGCGGTGAAGCTCGGTTCCGGGAAGGAGATGGTCGATCGCCTGACGGACCTCATCGCCATCTTCGAAGCGCCGAGCCTCGACTTCTCTAAGAACCGCGCCGAAGGCGACGACATTCTCGGCGACGCCTACGAATATCTGATGCGTCACTTCGCGACGGAGAGTGGCAAGTCCAAAGGTCAATTCTACACGCCGGCCGAAGTCAGCCGGGTCATGGCGCAGATCATCGGCATCCGCCAGGCCGCGACCAGTAACGACACGACCGTCTATGACCCCACCTGCGGCTCAGGATCACTGCTCCTCAAGGTCGGCGACGAGGCGCAGGCCAAGGTCACTCTCTACGGCCAGGAGAAAGACGCGGCGACCAGCGGCCTCGCGCGCATGAACATGATCCTCCACGACAACCCGACCGCCATCGTGGAGCAAGGCAACACGCTCACCGACCCGAAATTCCTCGACGGTGAAACCGTCAAATCCTTCGACTTTGTCGTCGCCAATCCGCCCTTCAGCGACAAGCGCTGGAGCACCGGCCTGGACACGCTCAAAGACAAGCATGGCCGCTTCAAAGGCTTCGGCATCCCGCCGGCGAAGCAAGGCGACTATGCCTACCTCCTTCACATCGTCCGCTCCCTGAAGAGCACCGGGACCGGCGCCTGCATCCTGCCCCACGGCGTACTCTTCCGCGGGGGCGCGGAAGCCGAGATCCGCCGCTCGCTCGTCCGCAGGGGCTACATCAAAGGCATCATCGGCCTACCGGCGAACCTGTTCTACGGGACCGGCATCCCCGCCTGCATCGTCCTGATCGACAAGAAGGACGCGCAGGCCCGTAAAGGCATCTTCATCGTCGACGCTTCTCAGGGCTTCATCAAAGACGGCCCCAAGAACCGCCTCCGCGTGCAGGACATCCACAAGATTGTCGACGCCTTCACGAAGCTCGCCGATCTCCCTGGCTACTCCCGCATGGTCCCGTTCGAAGAGATCGAGAAGAACGAGTTCAACCTCAATCTCCCCCGCTACATCGACAGCCAGAAGCAGGAGGACCGGCAGGATATCGAGGGCCACCTCCGCGGCGGCATCCCGCAAGCCGATATCGATGCGCTTCAAGCCTATTGGGCAGTGTGCCCCGGGTTGAGGTCAGCGCTCTTCCGCGATCTGCGCCCTGGCTATGTAGCGCTCGCGACCGAGAAAGCGGCGATCAAGGCGACGATCTACGAGCACCCGGAGTTCGCCGCGTTCATCAAATCGATGGGCGATCACTTCGCTGCTTGGCGCACGAAGGCCGCGCAGAAGCTGAAGGCATTGAAGGTTGGCGTCCACCCCAATGACGTGATCTTCGAGACTTCGGAGAGCCTCCTCGGCCACTACGCCGGCAAGCCCCTCATCGACAAATACGACGTCTACCAGCACCTCATGGACTACTGGGCGGAGACGATGCAGGACGACGTTTACGCCGTCGCGCAGGACGGCTGGAAGGCGATCCCCTACCGGATCATCGAGAAGGACAAGAAGGGTAGGGAGAAGGACAAGGGTTGGGCCTGCGACCTCGTGCCTAAGGACCTGATCGTCGCGCGTTACTTCGAGACCGACCAAGCGGAGATTGAAACGCTCACCGCCAGTCTTGAAGCAGCGTCGGACGCCTTGGCGACTTACGAGGATGAGAACGCCGGCGACGACGGGCTATTGAGCGACGTCGTCGAGGGCGAAGGCGACAAGCGCAAGATCACGGCCAAGTCCGTCAAGGCACAGACAAAGGACCTCAAGGGCGCAGCCGACACCGAGGAGGAACTGGCAGCCCTTCAGGAGTGGCTGCGCCTCTCGGAAGTTGAGGCTGATCTCAAAAGGCGGCTGAAGCGCGCCGAGGCAGAACTCGACGCCAAAGCACTCGCGCAGTACGCCAAGCTCACCGAGCCAGAGGTTCAGATCCTTGCCGTCGACGAAAAGTGGCTCGCTCGGGTGGACGCTGACATTCACGGCGAGATGGATCGAATTAGCCAGACATTGACTGATAGGGCGCGAACCCTCGCGGATCGCTATGAAACGTCTCTCCCGACACTGATCGCAAACACGGAGCAGCTATCAGCCAAGGTTGAGGGCCATCTCAAGGCCATGGGGTTCGCATGGTAGCAAACCGTTCAGAGTGGACCCCGACCCGCCTTCGCTCGCTGCTTAGTCAGGATGCGACTTATGGCATCGTCACCGCCGGGACCTTCGTGCGCAGCGGTGTGCCGATGGTGCGCGGCGGCGACATCAAGGCCGGCCGGATCGGCCGGGACATGCCCCATGTATCGCCCGCGAAAAGCGACGAGTTTAGGCGAACCATCGTCAAGATGGGCGACGTCTTGATTGCGCTCGTCGGCTACCCAGGCGAGGCCGCGGTGGTTCCGCCAGACCTTGAAGGCGCGAATATCTCGCGCGCCGTCGGGTTGCTTCGACCCACCGACGAGTTGCTGCCAGAGTTCCTGACTTGCTACCTGAACTCTTCAGTTGGCAGAGCTGAGTTTCTGAAGCCGAGCGCTGGCTCCGCTCAGATCGTTGTCAACCTGCGCGATCTCAACAATCTCTATGTTCCTCTCCCGTCTACCATCGCAGAGCAGGAAGATGTCGCGCGCAAGCTCCTCGACGCTGACGCTCAGATAGATGGAATTCAGGCACTCATCACTAAGAAGAAGGCGATCAAGCAAGGGTTTGCACAGGAGCTGCTGACTGGTGAACGTCGCCTTGCCGGTTTCACGCAAGCTTGGAATTCGCACACCCTCAGTGACGCCTACGAGTTCAAAAATGGGCTCAACAAGGAGAAGCGGTTCTTTGGGATCGGCACGCCTATCATCAACTACATGGATGTGTTCTCTAGTCCCTATATTCGGCCGAATAGCCTCGCAGGCAGGGTGACGGTCAGCGCGGTCGAGCGATCCAACTACTCGGCCCGCAAGGACGACGTCTTTTTCACGAGAACCTCCGAAACGGTCGACGAAATCGGCATGGCATCCGTACTGACTGACGAGCTGGCAAACGCTGTCTTCAGTGGCTTCGTCCTCCGTGCTAGGCCAAAGCAAGACCTACTGAAGCCAGCCTTCGCAGGTCACGTTCTCCGCTCAGAGTATGTACGCCGTCAGATCATGGCGACCGCTTCGTACACGACGCGGGCTCTGACAAATGGCCGCCTCCTGTCCGCCATCAAGCTGGATGTGCCACCCCCGGACGAGCAAGTCGCGATCGCTTGTGTTCTTTCGGACCTAGATCGAGAGATCGAAGCCCTAAGCCTTCGCCTTGATAAGGCTCGCAAGATCAAGCAAGGCATGGGACGAGAGCTCCTTGCCTCTCGGGTGGCATTCGCATGAGCGATCACGTCGGCAAGGCAGAGCGCGCGACGCAGCGGAGAGTGATCGAGCTCCTCCGCGATGAGCTTAAATATGACTATCTCGGCGACTGGTCCGACCGGCAGAGCAACAGCTGCATCGAAGAAGAGTATCTTACGCCCTGGCTTAAAGGCCGGGGCCATTCCGACGCGCAGATTGCGGCGGCCACCTACCGGCTTCGCCTAGAGGCGATCAACAGCAGCCGCAGCCTCTACGACAACAACAAGGCAGTCTACTCGCTACTCCGCTACGGCGTCCCGGTGAAGGTTGAGGCCGGCAAGGTCACCGAGCTCGTTACCGTCATCGACTGGAAAAACCCGGAGGCCAATGACTTTGCCGTCGCCGAAGAGGTGACGCTCAAGGGCGGCCATGAGCGCCGGCCTGACCTTGTGCTCTACATCAACGGCATCGCCGTCGGCGTGATCGAGCTGAAGAGCAGCCGCGTCAGCATCGGCGACGGGATCCGGCAGCTCCTCTCGAACCAGATGCCTGAGTTCAACGAGGCCTTCTTCGCGACGACGCAGATCGTCTTCGCGGGCAACGACTCCGAAGGGCTCCAGTACGGGACCATCGGCACGCAGGAGAAGTTCTTCCTCAAGTGGAAGGAAGATGAAGACGACAACGCCCGTTTCAAGCTCGACAAGTATCTCCTGAAACTTTGCCGGAAAGGCCGGCTCATCGAGCTCATGCACGACTTCGTGCTCTTCGATGGGGGCCAGAAGAAGCTGCCCCGGGTTCACCAGTATTTCGGGATCAAGGCGGCGCAGGAGCATGTCCGCCAGCGCAAGGGCGGGATCATCTGGCACACCCAGGGCTCCGGGAAGAGCATCGTCATGGTGCTCCTCGCCAAGTGGATACTGGAGAAAAACCCCAACGCGCGCATCGCGATCATCACCGACCGCGACGAACTCGATAAGCAGATCAAGCGCGTCTTCACCGATGCCGGCGAACAAATCCACCGCACCAGCAGTGGCCGCGATCTCATGGCCAAACTCGGCCAGGCCGCGCCGCGCCTGCTGTGCTCGCTCGTCCACAAGTTCGGGCGCAAGGGCGACGAGTTCGATGCCTTCATCAAGGAGCTTGAAGAGCAGCCGAGCGTCGCGGTCGGCGAAGTGTTCGTCTTCGTTGATGAGTGCCACCGTACACAGAGCGGCAAACTCCATCGCGCCATGAAGGCCATGATGCCGAACGCCGTCTTCGTCGGCTTCACCGGGACGCCGCTCCTGAAGCAGGACAAGGCCACCAGTCTCGAGGTCTTTGGGAGCTACATCCACACTTACAAATTCAGCGAAGCCGTCGACGACGAGGTGGTCCTCGATCTAGTCTACGAGGCCCGCGACATCGACCAGAAGCTCGGCTCAGAGGACAAGATCGAGGCCTGGTTCGACGCCAAAACCAAGGGGCTCAACCACTGGCAGAAGGACGAGCTCAAGAAGAAGTGGGGCACGATGCAGACCGTGCTCAGCTCGCGGCACCGGATCGAGCGCATCGTCATGGACATCGCCCATGACTTTGGCGTCAAACCGCGCCTGAGCGACGACCGCGGCAACGCCATCCTGGTCGCGTCCAGCATCTACGAAGCCTGCAAGTTTTACGAGGCGTTCCAGAAGACCACCCTCAAAGGGCGCTGCGCGCTCGTCACCTCCTACAACCCGCAAGCCCAGGATGTAACCAAGGAGGAAACCGGCGCCAACTCCGAAACCGACAAGCAGTTCATCTACAACACTTACACGGCGCTCCTGAAGGACGTTGAAGCCAAGCCCGGAATGTCCCGGACCGAGAGCTACGAAGAGGATGTCAAAGACCGCTTCATCCACCAGCCGGTGAACATGAAGCTGCTGATCGTCGTCGATAAGTTGCTGACCGGCTTCGACGCCCCCAGCTGCACCTATCTCTACATCGACAAATCCATGCAGGATCACGGCCTGTTCCAGGCCATCTGCCGGACGAACCGCCTCGACGGTGAGGACAAGGAATTCGGCCACATCGTCGACTACAAAGACCTCTTCAAGAAGGTCGAGAACGCGATCTCCGTCTACACCTCCGAGATCGACGACAGCGCCGGCGGCGCGAGCCCCGAAATCCTGATCAAGGACCGCCTTGAGAAGGGCCGCGAGCGCCTGGACGACGCGCTCGAAGTGCTGGCGACACTGTGTGAGCCAGTCGAGCCGCCGCGCGGCGAGCTCGAGCACATCCGCTATTTCTGCGGCAACACCGAGATCGCCACCGATCTCGAGGAGCACGAGCCGCAGCGCGCCGCGCTCTACAAGGCGGTCGCCTCACTCGTCCGGTCCTATGCGGGCATCGCCGACGAGATGGAGGAAGCCGGCTACAGCAAAGACGACATCACCCGGATCAAAGGCCAAGTCGAGCACTACGTTCGCCTGCGCGACATGATCAAGCTGGCCAGCAGCGAAGTCCTCGATCTCAAGGCCTACGAGGCCGATATGCGGCACCTCATCGACACCTATATCGAGGCTGACGAGCCGCGGAAAATCTCCCCCTTCGACGGGATCAGCCTCGTCGATCTCATCGTCAAAAGCGGCATTGCCGCCGTGATCGCGGGCCAGCTTGGGGGCCTCAAGGGCGATCAGCAGGCCATCGCCGAGACGATTGAAAACAATGTCCGCAGCAAGATCGTCAAAGAGCACCTGAACGACCCCGCCTATTACGAGCGGATTTCAGCGCTGCTCGAAGAGATCATCCGGGCCCGCAAGGCCAAGGCCATCGACTACGAAGCCTATCTCAAGCGCATCGCGGAGATCGCCGCCCAGCTCAGTAAGGGCGCGGCGGCCGCAGCGCCGCCGACCCTCGACACGCCCGGCAAGCGCGCGCTCTTCAATAACCTCGGCGAGAACGAGGAGCTGGCCCTTCGCGTTGATCACGCCGTCAAGGATGCTCGTCCGGATGGCTGGCGCGGCGTCGAGCCGAAGGAGCGCGTCATTAAGGCCGCCATGTACGACGTCCTTGGCGAAGAAGCCGAGGTCGAACGCGTTTTCGCGATCATCAAGGCTCAGCGGGAGTATTGATGGCACAGGTGCTCAGCCTTGGCGACGTGTCGGTCGATGTGGTGTTCAAGGACATCAAGAACGTCCACCTCAGCGTCTATCCGCCCACAGGCCGGGTGCGCATCTCAGCGCCCCATCACATGACCCTCGAAGGTATACGGCTCTTCGCGGTCGCGAAGATCGGTTGGATCAAGCGCCATCAGCGGAAGATCTGTGCGCAGCCGCGTGAAACGCCCCGCGAGTTTCTGGAGCGCGAAAGCCATTATCTCTGGGGCCGGCGCTATCTGCTCCGCCTGGCAGATGGCGATCCCGGCGTCGAAATCAGCAGCCGCTCGATTGAACTCAGTGCGCCGCATCAGGCGACGGCTGCGACGCGCCGCCAAGTGCTTGAGGACTGGTATCGTGCCGAAGTGCGCCGTCAGGCCGCTCCGCTCCTTGCTAAATGGCAGGAGCGGCTCGGCGTCTCACTCGACCGCTTCTACGTCCAGCGCATGCGCACCAAATGGGGCAGCAGCAACCCCGGCAACCGCACCGTCAGGCTCAACCTCGATCTCGCGCGGTTTCCGGTCGATTGCCTCGACTATGTTGCGCTTCACGAGCTCGCTCACTTTGTTGTGGCGAACCACAACGAACACTTCGCAGCCCTTCTCGATCGGCACATGCCAGGCTGGCAGCAGGTTCGTGCGCGGCTAAATGAAGGGCCGCTTGCGGCGATTTGATCTCGCGTCACGCGCGCATACGTCCGTACTACAGCCATCCCTAGCGGATTTGCCTCCATCGCTGCTAAGCTGCTGGCAATGCCGGCTGCCAGGGGGGGAGGATGAGTGAAATAAAGAGAGTCACTCTCTACAAGATCAAGTCCGACCTTGAGTTCGACGACTATCTCAACGGCGACCTGAACACGTATGACTCGTTCGCCGACGCCGACGCCGGCTACTCAGGTTACATCAGGTACGTGAAAGCGGGCGGCGCTGAGAAGACAGACGACGCCATTCCGTGGCTGCGTTTTCTGAACTCGGGATTCGACGTCAAGCGATACACGTACGTCGCCCACAATTTCTTCCCGCGGGCCATCATGGCTCTGCGCGTCTCGACGGATGCCGGCGACAATGTCCACTACGTCGCCACCTTCGGTCAGCACGGCGACGCCTTCCTCGATCGATCCCGCATCGTCCACGACTTCGGCATCAAGGTCGGGATGAATATCTGCGACATCGACAAACTCCGTCGCGTCCAGACATCCGCACACGAGGCGATCAGCCGCCAGACCGAACGCCAGGCCAGCATCGGCGCGAGCCTTCGCGCATTCGGGATCAACACCGAGGCGGAAATCCTTCGTACCCTCGCCGGGAGCGTGAAGAATGCCTATGCCGACCTGATCGAGTCCTTCAAGGGCAAGGACAGCATCCAGATCAAGCTACCGAAGGATGCGCAGTTCGGCTGGTCGGCGCTTGCCGACGTCTGCCGTCGCCTTGAAGAGCGTTATTGGGCCGCCGACTACCGCGACACCGAATTCAGAAGCTACGACAATCTTCGGCACGAGTCGGACCCTGACATCGTGGATGCTCTCGACGCGGCGCTCTGCGCGAAGATCGAAGCGCTGGACTTCTCCAAGATCCATCTCGCTCCTCCGGAGTTCCTTGAGGTGGATGATCCAAGCTTCGCCTACCGAAAGCGCGAGGAAGATGACGACGAAGTTCCCCGTTTCGATGACCTTCGGATCGACGACATCGTGGCGACCCGCCGGTTCATCCGGAACCTAACGGCTGGCAAGCTCCGGACGTGGCCCATCTATCGGTACGATGAGGAGCAGGAGCGGACCTTCCCTCTCTGGAATACCTATCAGTGCATCGTCGCCGAACTTGAGTATCTGGGGAAGACCTACGTCCTTTCGAACGGCCTGTGGCGCGAGGTCTCGCAAGAGCTCAAGGACAAGGTCGATGGCTACTTCAACGCCCGCGATCTTGACGTTGATGCGCCGTACCTACCCGCAGGAACGAATATCTTCCATGCCGGGCGCAACCAGAACCGCGAGGAAGTCTACAACGAGGCGGCCGCCCGGGGCAGCGACGACCTCTTCCTCCTCGACCAAGCCAAGATCGAAATAGCGGGGCGTCGCCTTTACGAGGTTTGTGATTTACTGCACGGCAACAAGCACTTCGTGCATGTGAAGAAGTACGCGTCCGGATCAGCTTCCATCAGCCATCTGTTCACGCAGGCCAAGATGTACTCCCATGCGATCTGCTCCGACGAGCCGACCCGTGTGGGGATCGCCGAGTGGGTCCAGAACGATGACCACGACGCCAACGCAACCAAGGACAAGGCGCGGTTTGCGGGGTTGCTTCCGGCAAAGGCAGCTGACTTCAACGACACCGACTACACAGTCGTGTTCTGCATTCTTCACGACAGCGACGCCTTCGCGCTCGGGGACCTGCCATTCATGGCACGGTACGAGCTGATGCTTGCGCACAGCTATCTAACTGAGGATCGTCGCTTCAAAGCTGGTGTCTGCTTCCGGCGGGTTGAACTGGGCCAGGCGCAGGCGCAACCAAGACCCTAGCCGGGGGTGTTGATATGGTACGAGCCAACGCCGCCGCTCACATTTCTCAAGGTCTTCTCTCTGCACTGATCGGAAGGTCCGCTGATGGCGCGGGTCGGCCACAGTCCACCAACAAGCTGGTTGGGGGGGCGGCACACGCATCTGAGTGGTCGCGCTAGTTCTCGAGCGGCATGCGAAAGGTAAAGCGCGTCTCGGTCGCATCCGAACTGGCCCTCAGGTTCCCATTGTGGGCGCGCGCGATTTCGGACGCGATGTAAAGGCCAAGCCCAAGGCCCTGCTGTGTCGGCTTGGCCGCGGCCCGCTCGAACGGCTGGAAAAGACGGGCAAGCGTTTCTCTAGGGATCGGCGGACCTTGATTGGCCACGGAGAGCTCGAACACGCCGTTCACAATCTTGGCCTCGACCGAAACGGGCGCGTCTCCGGCGCCATGGGTCAACGCATTGGCCAAAAGGTTCGAAAGGAGCTGAGCTAATCGGGCGGGGTCGGCCGGCACCGGCGTGGGAATGTCGACGTCAGCCTCGATGATCCGTTCGGGATGGGCGGTCCGAAGCTCAGACACGACATCGAGCAGTGCGGACCCGACGTCGTTTTCGAGAGAAAGATCGACATTGAAGCCGCCGCCCAGACGGGCGCGTGCGAAATCCATTACGTCAGAAATCAGGCCGGCCATTCGCGCGGTGCTCGTCTCCATCTGCCCGAGGATCCAGCCGCTCTTCGGCCCGGTCGGGTCTTTGCGCAGAAGGCGCACGCCGCCCTCGATGGCGGCCAACGGGTTGCGCAGGTCGTGGCCGAGCACGGCGATGAACTGCTCGCGCAGTTCAGAACCGGCCCGTTCATCTGACAGCGCCGCCTGGCTCAACGCCAGCTGCTGCTGATCCGCTAGCTTCTGGCCGATTAATTCCGCGAAGATCTCGAAGGTCTCCTGCGCGTCGCGATCCGTCAGCGGAGCCGGCGCCGGATCAATTGCGCACAGGGTGCCAAAGAACTCGCCGCGGCGGAAAATGGGGACGGCGATGTAGCTTTGCAGTCCATACATCGCAGGTGTGGGATGGTTGCTATAGACCGGGTCGGCCGCGACGTGGTCGATCACGACTGATCGGTGATGGTCGCGAATTTCGCCGCAAAGCGTCGTCTCGACCTTCAGCTCGCCGCCGACCGGCAAGCCAAAGTTTATGTCGTCAGCCACCGCGCAGGCGACCCAACGATCGGCCGTGACCCGAGCGACGACCGCATACCCCATACCGGTCAGGCGGCATATGTTCTGTAGAATTCTGGGAACAAGCCCGATCGAGGCGATCGCCGCAATGTCGTCAGCGATTTCCGTCACGCTCAAGCCCACTTCAAGGAATGGCGCGACGATGCTCGGCCTTTATGTGGAAGGCAATACGCAACGCAGCGTCCTTGAGGATCGGCTCGGCGCAACGACGCGCCTTTAAGGTCCAATTGCCGGAGCTGGGCCAACGTCAGCTCCTGGCGCATATCGGCGTGACCGCCTGTAGCGGCGCCATGCCGATCTTGCTCGGCTCAGTTCAGCCCCAGCTTCCGGGGGATCGTGGACCACGGGACCAGCTTGAAGTTCTGGTTCTCGGGCGGGGAGACGTTGCGGCCGTCCTGGGCGACGAAGGCGCCGCCTTCCAGGCCCGCGCCCAGCGAGGCGCTGGTGACGTCCAGGCCGTCCGTCTCGGATATGCCGTCGATGCCGGTCGCGCCGTCGGCGATCACGGCGAAGCTGCCGACAAAGGCGTTGTCGCCCTCGCGCCGGAACAGGGCGTAGCTGTTGTTGCCTTGGCTGGAGACCACCAGATAGCCCTTGCCGCCGGACTGGGCGTAGAGGCCCACGCCCTCCAGGTCGTCCTTCAGGGCGGGATTGTCGGCCACGCGGGCGACGGCCTTGCGGGCCGTGCCCGTGGCCGGCTCGGCGCCCAGCTTCCACAGCGCGACGTCCTCCTCGGCGACATACAGCGCGCCGGTCTCGTCGTCGGCGACGCAGCCTTCGGTCTGGGTGTCGAACTTCACGTCGCGCACGGCTTCGGCGCGGACCTTGCCGGCCGGGGTGGCGACCAGCTTCCACTGACGGACCAGGCCGTCGGGATCGCTGATGAACACGAAGGTCGCGCCCTTCCTGTTGCGGTACATGCACAGGCCGTAGGGATCCGATAGGCCGGTGGCCTGGACGCCGTCGGCGACGCTGGTCAGCTGCCGGGTGTCCGGGTCGATCGTGTAGATCGCGATGGCCTTGTGCGTCCGGTCGCTGGCCGTGACCAGGGTGACGCTCTTGCCGCCCAGCTTGAAGCCGTGGCGCAGGTCGACATTGTTCATCTTGCCGTCGGGCAGGTACTGCAGCGGCTTGCCCGCCAGATCGTAGACCAGCATGCCGCCCTTCTTATCGGTGGCGATGATGGCGCTTTTGTCGGGATCGGTCGGGTGAACATAGATGGCCGGGTCGTCGGCCGCGTCGCCGCCGTGCTCGACCGGCTGGGTCTCCATGGTGGCCGTCACCAGGGCCAGCTTGCTGGGCGCGACCGTCGGCGCGTCGGCGCCGGGCGAGACGTTCAGGGCGGCGGCGACGTCCTTCCACGACAGCACCTGGGTGTTGGCCCCGGCCTTGCGATCGTCGGTGACCAGCAGGGCGCCGGCCGGAAGGCCCGGGCCGACGGGCGCGCGCAGGCCGAACAGGCCCGACGGGCCTTGCAGCACGTCCGCGCCATTGGCCTGGATGCGGAAGGCGCCCAGGAAGCGGTCGTCGGCGTTGCGGTCATAGACATTGTAGTCGCCGGCGTCGGCGTTGGCGGCCACCAGGTAGTTTCCCCCCGCGCCGCCGTTCAGGACAGCCAGCCCGCCGACCTCGCCCTTGATGCGGCCCAGGCGGTTGATGTCGACCACGGTCGCCACGGCCTCGGCCTCGGGATCGGCGTCGTAGCGCCAGATGCCGACCGCCTGCTGGGCGACATACAGCGTGCCGGCGGCGTCGTCGGCGACGCAGTACTTGGCCTCGGACGACAGGTGCAGGCGGCGCACGATGCGGCCGTCCAGCTTGCCGTCGGCGGCCTGGAAGAGCAGCCACTGGTCCAACTGGCCCTCGCCGCCCAGGGTGAAGGCGTAGAGCGCGCCGTCGCGGGCGCTTCTGTGCAGGCACAGGCCTTCGCCGGCGTAGCCCAGGGTCAGGGGGCGGGCGTCGAGGCTGGCGGCGGTCCCGCCGGCGAAGTCGTAGCGCGACAGGCGCAGGCGGCCGTCCTTGCGGTCCAGCACCGCGATCAGGTCGCCGCGCACGTCGACGCCGTAGGTCTCGCCGCCGGCCAGGGCCGAGCGCCGCTGGCCGTCCAGGCCGTAGAACTCCAGCCCGCCCAACTCGCCGGTGGCGGCGATGACGCTTTTGGCCGGATCGGCGGCGTTGTAGAGCAGGGCGGAGGCGTTGGCGCCGCCCTGAGCGGTCGGGACGGTCGCGCCGACCGGGGCCACCCCGGCGGTCTGGGCCAGGGCCGGGGCGGCGATCAGCAGGGCCAGGACGCTGGCGGCGGCGAAGGTGGTGCGGCGATGGATCATGTGGTCCCCCTGATGTCGCATCTGTGTCGTGCGACCTGGCTAGAGCGGTCGCCCTGACGCCCCGCTGACGAAATCGGGCTGGGCGACAAAAATTGCACTAAAAATTCTAACTGAGTTGCAAAATAGAATATCCATTCGTACAACTCGGTCAACAAGCAAGCCGCCGACCGTGAGCGGCGAGGGAGGCGTTATGGCGAGACTTCGATACGCACTGATGACGGCCGCGATGATCGCCGCGCCCCTAGCCGCGGCCATGGTCACGAGCCCGGCGGCCGCCGCCTCGAACGGCGGTCCGACCGGCGATCTGAAGCTGGACCGCATGGTCATGGTCATGCGCCACAGCGTCCGCCCGCCGACCAAGTCGCCCGCCACGCCGGAAGGCACGACCGCCCAGCCCTGGTCGACCTGGACCACGCCGTTCGGCGAGCTGACGCCGCATGGGATCGAAGGCGCGCGGCTGATGGGCGCCTATAACCGCACCTTCCTGGGCGCGCGCGGCCTGATCCCGCGCGACGGCTGCGCGCCCAAGGGCGAGATCGTGGTCTGGGCCAGCGGCAAGTCGCGCGCCATCAAAACCGCCGAGTCGTTCGTCGAGGGCCTGCAGCCGGGCTGCGGCATCGTGGTCGACCATCCCGAGACCGAGGACAACGACCCGGTCTTCCATCCGGCCGAGGGCATCGACGGCGACATCGCGCTGAAGGCCGCCCAGCGGCAGAAGCCCGGCGTCGCCGCCGAGGCGCGCGTCCACGCGGCGGACTTCGCGGTGCTGCAACGCGTGCTGGGCTGCGATCCGACCACCAAGGCCGGCTGCGACATCGCCAAGCGTCCGTCCGAGCTGAAGGGCAACAAGGGCGACAGTCCCGACCTGGAAGGCGCGCTGTCGATCGCCTCGACCGGCGGCCAGACCGTCCTGCTGGAATATGTCGAGGGCAAGCCGATGGACCAGGTCGGCTGGGGCCGCGCCTCCAAGGCCGACATCCACGCCATGCTTCGCTTCCATCCGGTGAAGTTCAACTACGAGGTCGGCGCGCCCTACATCGCCGAACGCTACGCCGCCCCGATCGCCAAGCGTCTGCTGTCGGCCCTGAACGGCGAGGCCGATACCGGCCGCCTGACCCTGCTGGTCGGCCACGACACCAACATCGCCGCCCTGCGCGGCTTCTTCGGCGCCCACTTCACCGCCGCCGACTATCCCCGGGACGATCCGCCCCCCGGCGGCGCCATGGGCTTCGAGCTGCTGAAGGACAGCGGCGGCCACGCCTTCGTCCGCGCCTTCTACACGGCCCAGAGCATGGACCAACTGCGCGAGCTGCAGCCGCTGACCGCCAGCAATCCGCCGGCCTTCTCGTACTTCCCGATCCCCGGCTGCGGCGTGAAGGGCGACGCCACGGTGTGCCCGCTGGAGACCTTCCAGAAGATCGTCGGCGGCAAGCTGGCCAATCCGGCGAAGAACTGAACCAACCTGCTAGGTGAGACTGGAAGCGGCGGCCTTCGCGAGAGGGCCGCCGTTCTTTTTGCGTCCTTCTCCCCTTGCGGGAGAAGGTGGCCCGAAGGGCCGGATGAAGGGTCTCTCAAACGCCGGACGAAGAAGGGGCCGCGCGGCTTTCGCCGGTGCGACCCCTCATCCGTCGGCCTTCGGCCGCCACCTTCTCCCGCAGGGGGAGAAGGGTCTTACAGCTTCACGACCTGTCCGGTCTTCGCCGACTGGCCCGCCGCCTCGGCCAGGGCCAGGGCCTCGACGCCGTCGACATAGCCGACCGACGGCAGTTCATCCCCGCGCAGGATCCCCGCGAAGTGCGCCATCTCGCGGCGGTAGGCCTCGGCGTAGCGGTCGAGGAAGAAGTTCTGGAAACTGTCGCTGGCCGCGCCGGCCTCGCCCCAGACGCTGACGGTGCTTTCCATGACGTTGTCGGCCCGCACCAGGCCCTTGGCGCCGAAGGCCTCGATGCGCTGGTCGTAGCCGTAGCCGCTGCGACGGCTGTTGCTGATGACGCAGATCTTGCCCGAGGCCGTGCGCAGCAGGATCTTGGCGGTGTCGACGTCGCCGGCCTCGCCGATGGCCGGATCGACCAGGCAGCTGGCGGCGGCGAACACCTCGACGACCGGCTCGTCCAGCAGCCAGCGGGCCATGTCGAAGTCGTGGATGGCCATGTCCTTGAACAGGCCGCCCGACACCTTGACGTACGACACCGGCGGCGGGGCCGGGTCGTGGCTGGTGATGTGCACCGTCTCCAGCGCGCCCACGACGCCGCCGGCCAGCCGGGCCTTCAGGCCCTGGAAGTTGGGATCGAAGCGGCGGTTGAAGCCGAGGAACAGCTTGACGTCCTTGCCGCCCAGCAGCCCTTGCGCCGAGCGCGCGCGGGCCAGGTCCAGGTCGATCGGCTTCTCGCAGAACACCGCCTTGCCCGCCGCCACGGCCTTCAGGCAGTAGTCGAGGTGGGTGTCGGTCGAGCTGGCGACGATGACGCCGGCGACGGCCGGATCGTTCAGGGCGGTGTCGAGGTCGGTGACGCTCGCGCCGGTGTCCGCCGCCAGGCTGTCGGCCGCCGCGGCGACCGGGTCGACCACGTATTTCAGGCGCAGGCCGGGCTGGCCGCCGACGTTCTTGGCGTGGATGCGGCCGATGCGGCCGGCGCCCAAAATGGCGATGTCGTGCATGGGAACCTCGATACTCTAGAGTCGGACAGGGGCGCCGGTCGCCGCCGAGCGGGCGGCGGCTTCGGCGAGTTCCAGGGAGGCGACGCTGGCCGCGAAGCCGGTCTCCGGCGCGGCCTTGCCTTCCAGGACATCGGCGAAATGATCCATCTCGGCGGCATAGGCGCCGGCGTAGCGGTCGATGAAGGCGTAGGGGAACTTGTCGGCCTGGGCGCCGGCCTCGCCCCACACCGACACGGCGGTGTTGGTCAGGTTGTCGACCCGCGCCGCGCCCTTCGAGCCGAAGGCCTCGATGCGCTGGTCGTAGCCGTAGCCGCTGCGGCGGCTGTTGCTGATCATGCACAGGCGGCCCGAAGCGGTGGTCAGCACGACCTTGGCGGTGTCGACGTCGCCCAGGCGGCCGATCTCCGGATCGATCAGGCAGCTGGCCCAGGCGAACACCTGGACCGGCCGCTCGCCCATCAGCCAGGGCGCCAGGTCGAAGTCGTGGATGGTGAAGTCCTTGAACAGGCCGCCGCTGGTCGGGATGAAGGCCGGGGGCGGCGTGGCCGGGTCGTGGTTGACGATGTGCAGGCTCTCCAGCTGGCCGATCGCGCCGCTGTCGATCCTGGCCTTCAGGGCCTGGTAGTGCGGGTCGAAGCGCCGGTTGAAGGCCACGAACAGCTTGCCCTCGGCTTTCTCGAGTTCGCCCGAGGCGGCCAGCAGGCGGGCCAGGTCCAGGTCCAGCGGCTTTTCGCAGAAGACGACCTTGCCCGCGCGCAGGGCGTCCAGGGCGTTGTCGAGATGGGCGTCGGTCGAGCTGGCGACGATGATCCCCTTGATGTCCGGATCGGCCAGAACCGCGTCGAAGCTGGCCAGTCGCGCGCCCAGCGCCTGGGCCAGGGGGCCGGCGACCTCGGGGCGGGGATCGACCAGGGCGACGAGGTCGAGGCGGGGATTGGCGGCGGCGTTGCGGGCGTGGATCGCCCCCATCCTGCCCGCGCCCAGCTGAGCCACCTTGATCATGTTCGTCACTCCCCGATCGGCGGCTCTCCGGGGCCGCGTTCCATTGTGCTGTAATATGGAACAAAAATTCCTTCCAGATGGAAAGTGGAATGCGGCGATGAATCTGGTGCGTTTGTGTTCGGGCGCGGAACGGATATTCTAATTCTAGAGCGATCATATCGAGGGACCGATGGACGAAGCGACCCCGGCGTTGGAAACGGCGCCGAAGACGGCCGAGGAACTGCGCGCGGCGATTCTCGAGCGCTACGACTCGCTGAGCAAGCGCCTGCAGCAGATCGCCCGCTATGTGCTGGACGAGCCCAACGAGATGGCGCTGGAGACCCTGGCGGTGATCTCCGAGCGCTGCGGCGTGCAGCCGTCGGCCATCGTCCGGTTCGCCAAGACGTTCGGCTATCCCGGCGCCAGCCAGATGCAGCGGCTGTTCCGCGACGGCCTGCTGTCGGGCCACGCGGCCCTGGGATACGGCGAGCGCGTGCGCCACTTCAACGAGGCGGTCGCCAAGAAGCCCGAGGGCGGGGCCGACGTGCTGGCCGAGTTCGTCGAGGGCAACACCCTGGCCCTGCAGAACCTGGCCCAGACGGTCAGCGAGGCTGACATGGCCCAGGCGGTGAAGATGATCGACAAGGCCGAGACGGTCTATGTGGTCGGCTTCCGGCGCTCGTTCCCGGTGGCCTCGTACCTGGCCTATTCGCTGCAGCAGGTGAACAAGCGCACCCTGTTCATCGACGGCGTGGCGGGCCTGACCAAGCAGCAGGTCCAGACCATCGGCCCCAAGGACGTGCTGATCGCCGTCAGCTACCACCCCTATGCGGAAGAGACGATCCAGGCGGTCGAGATGGCGGCGGCGCGCGGCGCGGCCATCCTGTCGATCAGCGACAGCCTGGTCAGCCCGATCGCCAAGCCGGCGGCGCTGGTGCTGCACGTGCGCGAATCGGAGGTGCGGACCTTCCGCTCGCTGGCCGCCTCGATCTGCCTGGCCCAGGCCCTGGTCATCGGATTCGCCTTCGAAAGCTCGCGCGCCAAGGGGCGCTCCGCCAAGGCCGCCAAGCCGGGTTGAACGATCTGTTCTATCTCGCCTCCAAAATGAAATGGATATTGCAAGCGTTCCAGAGTTAGAATATGCGTTACATATCGCCGGTGGGAAGCCGGCTCCAAGTGACGTGGAACTGGCATGGCGCAGGACGCTAAAACTCTCGATCTGATCGCCGTGGGCCGTTCCAGCGTGGATCTCTACGGCCAGCAGATCGGCGGCCGGCTGGAGGACATGGCCTCCTTCGCCAAGTACCTGGGCGGCAGCCCGACCAACACCGCTTCGGGCGGGGCGCGCCTGGGCCTGAAGACCGGCCTGCTGACGCGGGTCGGTGCCGACCACATGGGCCGGTTCATCCGCGAACAGCTGGCCCGCGAGGGCGTCGACGTGGCCGGGGTGCTGACCGACGCCGAGCGCCTGACCGCCCTGGTCGTCCTGGGCATCCGCGACCGCGACACCTTTCCGCTGATCTTCTATCGCGAGAACTGCGCCGACATGGCGCTGGAGGCCGGCGACGTCGACGAGGCCTGGTTCGCCCGGGCCGGCGCCGTGTTGATCAACGGCACGCACCTGTCCCAGCCCAACGTCTACGCGGCCAGCCTGAAGGCGGCCAAGGCGGTCAAGGCGGCCGGCGGCCGAGTGGCCTTCGACATCGACTACCGCCCGGTGCTGTGGGGCCTGACCGGCAAGGACGCCGGCGAGAACCGCTTCGTCGAGAACCAGGACGTCACGCGCAAGCTGCAGGAGGTGCTGACCCTCTGCGACCTGATCGTCGGTACCGAAGAAGAAATCCACATCCTGGGCGGCACGACCGACACCATCGCCGCCCTGCGCGCCATCCGCGAGCGGTCCGGCGCCCTGCTGGTCTGCAAGCGCGGTCCGGACGGTTGCGTGGCCTTCCCGGGCGCCGTTCCCGATACGCTGGACGAAGGCGTCAGCGCCCGCGGCTTCCGGGTCGAGGTGTTCAACGTGCTGGGAGCAGGGGACGCCTTCATGGCCGGCTTTCTGCGCGGCTGGCTGCGCGGCGAGCCGGTCGAGACCTGCTGCGAGTGGGGCAACGCCTGCGGGGCCATCGTCGTCTCGCGCCACGGCTGCGCCCCGGCCATGCCGACCTGGATCGAGCTGGAGCAGTTCCTGGGCGAGCGCGAGCGGCCGTTCCGCCTGCGCGAGGACGCCGACCTGGAGCACACCCACTGGGCCACCACCCGCGAGGGGGTGCACGACGAACTGACGGTGCTGGCCATGGACCATCGCAGCCAGTTCGAGGACCTGATCGCCGAGACCGGCGGCGACGCCGCGCGCATCCCGCACTTCAAGACCCTGGCCCTGCGCGCCGTCGAGGCGGTGGCGGGGGGCGACGATCGCTTCGGCGTGCTGCTGGACGGCCGATTCGGCTTCGACGCCCTGGCCCAGGCGGCCGATCGCCCCTACTGGATCGGTCGTCCGATCGAGCTGCCCAAGTCGCGGCCGCTGGAGTTCGAGAGCTCGGCCGACGTGGCCACCGAACTGGCCGAGTGGCCGTTGAACCACGTGGTCAAGTGCCTGGTCTTCTATCATCCCGACGATGAGATCGCGCTGCGCGAGCGCCAGGAGCGCCAGTTGCTCCGGCTGTTCGACGCCTGCCGCAAGACCCGCCACGAGCTGCTGGTCGAGGTGATCCTGCCAAAGGGCATGGACACCGACTCCCACACCGTGGCCCGCGCCATTCGCCGGCTCTACGCCATCGGCGTGCGCCCCGACTGGTGGAAGCTGGAGCCCGTCGCCGACCCCGCCGCCTGGCGCGAGATCGAGAGCGCGGTCAACGAGAACGACCCGTTGTGCCGCGGCGTGGTGCTGCTGGGCCTGTCCGCCCCCGAGGCCGAACTGCTGGCCTCGTTCGAGGTCGCCGCGCGCTTCCCGATCATCAAGGGCTTCGCCGTCGGCCGGACCATCTTCTACGATGTGGCCCGCGACTGGCTGAGCGACCGTCTCGACGACGACGCGGCCGTGCGGGCGCTGGCCGGCAAGCTGACGGTCCTGGTCGAAGCCTGGCGCCGAGCGCGCGCCGCTGGGGAGAAGGCCGCGTAATGGCTACTGTTCGTCTCACCGCCGCCCAGGCGACCGTCCGCTGGCTGAGCCGGCAACATGTCGAGACCCGCCAGGGCGTCGTCCCGTACTTCGCCGGGGTCTGGGCGATCTTCGGCCACGGCAATGTCGCCGGCCTGGGCGAAGCCCTGCATGGCGTCCGCGACGTGCTGCCCACCTGGCGGGCCCACAACGAGCAGGGCATGGCCCATGCCGCCATCGCCTACGCCAAGCAGTCGCGGCGCGAGCGGGCCATGGTCTGCACCAGCTCGATCGGCCCGGGCGCGACCAACATGGTCACCGCCGCCGCCCTGGCGCACGTGAACCGCCTGCCTGTGCTGTTCCTGCCCGGCGACGTCTACGCCAGCCGCCGGCCCGATCCGGTGCTGCAGCAGGTCGAGGACTTCGGCGACGGCACGATCAGCGCCAACGACTGCTTCAAGCCGGTGTCGCGCTATTTCGACCGCATCGTCCGGCCCGAGCAGATCCTCGACTGCCTGCCGCGCGCCCTGGCCACCATGCTGGATCCGGCGACCTGCGGACCCGCGACCCTGGCCTTCTGCCAGGACGTCCAGGCCGAGGCCTTCGACTATCCGGAAGCCTTCTTCTCCAAGCGCGTCTGGCGCATCCGCGCGCCGCAGCCGGACCCGCGCGAGCTGGACGATCTGGTCGCCCTGATCAAGGCCGCCAAGACGCCGCTGATCGTGGCCGGGGGCGGGGTGCTGTACGCCCGCGCCGAGGCGGCCCTGGCGGCCCTGGCCTTCGACACCGGCGTGCCGGTGGCCGAGACGCAGGGCGGCAAGGGCGCGCTGGTCTGGGATCATCCGTGCAACCTGGGCAGCGTCGGCGTCACCGGCTCGTCGGCCGCCAACGCCGCCGCCGAGGCGGCCGACCTGATCGTCGGGATCGGCACGCGGCTGCAAGACTTCACCACCGGCTCGCGGGCGCTGTTCGGCGCGCCGGGCCGTAAGCTGGTGCAGGTCAATGTCGCGCCGCACGACGCCCACAAGCACGGCGCGGTCAGCGTGGTCGGCGACGCCGGCGCGGTGATCTCCGCCCTGGCCGAGCGGCTGGACGGCTGGAAGGCCCCGGCCGCCTGGATGGACGAGAGCGTGGGACGCGTTGCCGGCTGGGACGCCATCTTCGACGCCGCCACGGCGCCGGACGAGCGCGCCCTGCCGACCGACGCCCAGGTGCTGGGCGCGGTGTCGCGCGCGGCGTCCGACGATGCGGTGGTGGTCTGCGCGGCCGGCGGCCTTCCCGGCGAGCTGCACAAGCTCTGGCGCACCAAGCAGCCTGGCGGCTATCACGTCGAATATGGCTTCTCGTGCATGGGCTACGAGATCGCCGGCGCGGTGGGCGTGAAGATGGCCGCGCCGGACCGCGAGGTCCACGTTATGGTCGGCGACGGCAGCTATCTGATGCTCAATTCCGAGCTGGCCACCTCGGTCATGCTGGGGACCAAGCTGATCGTCACGGTGCTCGACAACCGCGGCTATGGCTGCATCAACCGCCTGCAGGCCGCGACCGGCGGCGCGCCGTTCAACAACCTGCTGGCCGACACGGTCCACCAGACCTTGCCCGACATTGACTTCGCCGCCCATGCCGCCAGCCTGGGCGCGCGTTCGGAGAAGGTCGCCAATCTCGCGGCGCTGGGGGCGGCGCTGCAACGCGCCAAGGCCAGCGACCGTAGCTATGTCGTGGTGATCGACACCGACCCGATGCCGACCACCGAGAGCGGCGGCGCGTGGTGGGACGTGGCGGTGCCCGAGGTCTCGATGCGCCCCACGGTGAACGCGGCCCGCGAAACTTACGAAAACAAGATCAAGCAACAGCGTACGGGAGACTAGATGCCCATGACCATCCGTTTCGGCGTGAGCCCCATCGCCTGGATCAACGACGACATGCCCGAGCTGGGCGGCGACACGCCGCTGGCCAGCGTACTGGCCGACTGCCAGGCGATCGGCTTCGAAGGTGTCGAGCTGGGCGGGGTGTTCCCGCGCGATCCAGCGGTGCTGAAGCCGCTGCTCGACAGTTACGGCCTGTCGCTGGTCGGCGGCTGGTACAGCGGCAATCTTCTAGTTCAGTCGGCCGACGAGGAAATCGCCGCCCTGCAAAAGCACCTGGCCTTGCTCAAGGCCATGGGCAGCACCGTCTTCGTCCACGCCGAGACCAGCAACGCCATCCACGGCGACAAGTCCAAGGCCCTGTCGGCCACGCCGCGCCTCGACGCCGAGGGCTGGAAGGAGTTCGGCGCGCGCCTGACCAAGGTGGCCGACTACATCCAGTCCCAGGGCCTGAAGTTCGCCTACCACCATCACCTGGGCACCGTGGTCGAGCGGCCCGAGGACCTGGAGGCCTTCCTGGCCAACACCGGTCCGTCGGTGGGCCTGACCGTCGACACCGGCCACGCGGCCCTGGGCGGGCTGGACCCGGTGTCGATGATCCGCAGCTATCCGCACCGCGTCGCCCACGTGCACTGCAAGGACATCCGCAGCGAGGTGTTCCGCAAGGTGATCTCGCGCGGCGGCGGCAGCTTCCTGGACGGCGTGCTGGCCGGCATGTTCACCGTGCCCGGCGACGGCTATCTGGACTACGGCGCGGTGATGCAGGCCCTGGCCGAGATCGGCTATTCGGGCTGGATCATCGTCGAGGCCGAGCAGGATCCCGCCGTCGCCAACCCGCGCGAATACGGCGAGATCGGCCTGGCGACCCTCAAGAAGGAAGCCGCCGCGGCGGGCCTGAAGGCGGCGTGAGGTCATGACCAACCTTCTCGTCCGCCCCCATGCGCCCGACGCCTCGGGCGCTGTGCTGGAAGTCACGCCGCGAAGCGCCGGCTGGAGCCACGTCGGCTTCAAGGTCGTCACGCTGGAGCCCGGCCAGCGGTTCGAGGGCGGCGACGCCGCCCGCGAGACCTGCCTGGTCGTGATGAGCGGCAAGGCGGCGGTGACCGTGGCCGACGAGGCGTTCGGCGAGATCGGCGGCCGCGCCAGCGTGTTCGAGGACGCGGCCCCCGGCGCGGTCTACGCCCCGGCCGGCGCGGCGTTCAGCGTCACGGCGGTCACGCCGGTGGAGCTGGCCCTGTGCTCGGCGCCGGCCAAGCCCGGCCTGCCGCCCCGCCTGATCGCGGCCGGCGACATGCCGCGCGAGGTGCGCGGGCAGGGGACCAACGTCCGGCACGTCCGCAACATCCTGCCCGAGACCGCGCCGGCCGAAGGGCTGCTGGTGGTCGAGGTCATCACCCCCGGCGGCCACTGGTCCAGCTATCCGCCGCACAAGCACGACACGGCGACCGACGGCGAGGAGACCGCGCTGGAGGAGACCTACTATCACCGCCTGAACCCGCCGCAGGGCTTCGCCTTCCAGCGCGTCTACACCGACGATCGCAGCCTGGACGAGACGGTCTGCGTGCAGGACGGCGACGTGGTGATGGTGCCGCGCGGCTACCACCCGGTCGGGGCCCCGCACGGCTACGACCTCTACTACCTCAACGTCATGGCCGGCCCGCACAGGAAGTGGATCTTCCGCAACGACCCGGCCCACGACTGGATCGCCCGCAAGAGCTGATCCGGTCTCCCAAGGAAGGACGACCCATGCGTAGCATTCCCCATTTCGTCGGCGGTCGCGCCGTCGAAGGCGCCTCCGGCCGCTTCGGCGACGTCTTCGATCCCAACACCGGCCAGGTCCAGGCCCGCGTCGCCCTGGCGACCAAGGGCGAGCTGGACGCGGCCGTCGCCAACGCCGCCGCCGCCCAGCCGGCCTGGGCCGCGACCAATCCCCAGCGCCGCGCGCGGGTGATGTTCGAGTTCGTGCGCCTGCTGAACGCCAACATGGACGAGCTGGCCCACCTGCTGTCGTCCGAGCACGGCAAGGTCATCGCCGACGCCAAGGGCGACATCATGCGCGGCCTGGAGGTGATCGAATTCGCCTGCGGGATCCCGCACCTGCTGAAGGGCGAATACACCCAGGGCGCCGGGCCGGGCATCGACGTCTATTCGATGCGCCAGCCGCTGGGCGTGGTGGCGGGCATCACCCCGTTCAACTTCCCGGCCATGATCCCGATGTGGATGATGGGACCGGCCATCGCCAGCGGCAACGCCTTCATCCTCAAGCCGTCCGAGCGCGATCCGTCGGTGCCGGTGCGCCTGGCCGAGCTGCTGCTCGAGGCCGGCCTGCCGCCGGGGATCCTCAACGTCGTGCACGGCGACAAGGACTGCGTCGAGGCCATCCTCGACCATCCGACCATCAAGGCCGTCAGCTTCGTCGGCAGCTCCGACATCGCCCAGTCGGTGTTCTCGCGGGCCGGCGCCAACGGCAAGCGGGTGCAGGCCATGGGCGGGGCCAAGAACCACGGGATCGTCCTGCCCGACGCCGACCTCGACCAGGCGGTGGCCGACATCATCGGCGCCGCCTACGGCTCGGCCGGCGAGCGCTGCATGGCCCTGCCGGTGGTCACGCCCGTCGGCGAGAAGACCGCCGTCGCCCTGCGCGAGAAGCTGGTCGCGGCGATCGGCGGGCTTCGGGTCGGGATCAGCACCGACAAGGACGCCCACTACGGCCCCGTGGTCAGCGCCGCCCACAAGGCGCGGATCGAAAGCTACATCCAGATGGGCGTCGACGAGGGCTCGGAGCTGGTGGTCGACGGCCGCGGCTTCACCCTGCAAGGCCACGAGGACGGCTTCTTCGTCGGCCCGACCCTGTTCGACCACGTCAAGCCGAGCATGCGATCGTACCAGGACGAGATCTTCGGCCCGGTGCTGCAGATCGTCCGCGCCGAGAGCCTGGCCGAGGCCATCCAGCTGCCCTCGCGCCACCCGTACGGCAACGGCGTGGCGATCTTCACCCGCAACGGCGACGCCGCTCGCGAATTCGCCGACCAGGTCGAGATCGGCATGGTCGGGATCAACGTGCCGATCCCCGTGCCGGTGGCCTATCACAGCTTCGGGGGCTGGAAGCGCTCGGGCTTCGGCGACCTCAATCAGTACGGCCTGGACGGCGTGCGGTTCTACACCCGCACCAAGACCGTGACCCAGCGCTGGCCCAAGGGCGGCGCCGTGCTGGACCAGAGCTTCGTCATTCCGACGATGTGACTTCGGGCTCCTCCCCCGGACGGAAGCGCTCCTGCGTGCGCTGAACTGGGCCTCGAACCTCACGGGTTCGGGGCCTTCTTTTTGGGTGTTCCAAATCGTTCTCGAAGTAGAAAAAATCTTCCATTCAAAATCGAAATGAAATAGTCTGTTCGAATGAAGGTCGATGACGACGCCGCTCGAAGCGTCGCGGGGGACCGGGGAGACGATCCGCACATGAGCGCCTTGCTGAAGTTCTTCGCGCCCGGTCCCGACGCGCCGCTGCTCGGCGACAAGGGCATGATCGACACGCTCTACAAGCGCCATCGCTTCCGGATCATGGTGGCGATCACGCTCGGCTACGGACTGTCCTACACCTGCCGCCTGGCCCTGGGCATGGTCAAGAAGCCGCTGATCGACGCCGGCGTGTTCTCGCCCACCGAGCTGGGCCTGATCGGCTCGGCCCTGTTCTACACCTACGCCTTCGGCAAGCTGACCAACGGCTTCCTGGCCGACCACGCCAACATGAAGCGCTTCTTCGCCTTCAGCGTGCTGATCTCGGCGATCGCCAACATCGGCATGGGTTTTTCGACCACCGTGGCGTTGTCGGCGGTGCTGTGGGGCCTGAACGGCTGGTTCCAGAGCTTCGGCGCGCCGGCCGGCGTGGTGTCGATGACCCAGTGGTTCTCCAACCGCGAGCGCGGCCGCTACTACGGCATCTGGAGCACCGCCCATTCGATCGGCGAGGGCCTGACCTTCGTGGCGGTCGGCGGCGTCGTGGGCGCCTTCGGCTGGCGCTACGGTTTCTGGGCCCCGGCCTTCGTCGGGATCCTGGTGGCGATCGGCAGCTACTTCCTGATCCAGGACCGCCCCCGCACCCTGGGCCTGCCGCCGGTCGCGGACTGGCGCAACGATCACTGGCAGGCCGAGAAGGCCAAGTCGGCGGCCGGCAGCACCTTCAAGACCCAGCTGCAGATCCTGAAGATCCCCGCGGTCTGGGCCCTGGCCCTGTCGTCGGCCCTGATCTACGTGACCCGCTACGCGATCAACAGCTGGGGCGTGCTCTATCTGCAGGAGGCGCGGGGCTATTCCCTGGCCCAGGCCGGCGGCATGCTGATGATCAGCACCCTGGCCGGGATCTTCGGCGCCATCGGCTACGGCTTCATCTCGGACAAGCTGTTCAACGCCCGCCGTCCGCCGGCCAACCTGCTGTTTGGCCTGATGGAGCTGGCGGGGCTGGCCATCATCTTCTACGGCCCCAACACCTATCCGGTGCTGATCGCCGGCATGGTCCTGTTCGGCCTGGGCATGACCGCGCTGGTCACCTCGCTGGGCGGTCTGTTCGCCACCGACATCTGCCCCAAGCGGGTGGCCGGCGCGGCCATGGGCCTGATCGGCGTGTTCAGCTACATCGGCGCCGCCATCCAGGAGCAGGTCAGCGGCGCCCTGATCGACAAGGGCATGCGCGTCGTCGACGGCGTGCGCCACTACGACTTCGGACCGGCCATCCTGTTCTGGATCGGCGCGTCGGTCCTGTCCCTGACCCTCGCCACCAGCCTGTGGCGCACGAAACTGAGAGATTGAGCGTGAGCCAGCCTTCCCCCCTGATCCAGACCATGATCCGCGCGGCCCGCGCCGCCGGCGACCGCCTGAAGCAGGACTTCGCCGAGATCGCCACCCTGGAGATCAAGCACAAGAACGGTCCGGCCGACCCCTTCACCATCGCCGACGTCCGCGCCGAGCAGACCGTGAAGACGATCCTCGCCGAGGCTTATCCGGACTATGGCTTCCTCGGCGAAGAGGGCGGCGTCGTGCCGGGCGCCGACGCCTCGCACACCTGGATCTGCGACCCGCTGGACGGCACCGCCAATTTCCTGATCGGCCTGCCGATCTGGGCCGTGAACATCGCCCTGGCCCGCGACGGCGAGGTGATCGCCGGCGTGACCTACGTGCCGATGCTGGACGAGATGTTCCGGGCCGAGGTCGGGCAGGGCGCCTGGCTCAACGACCAGCCGATCAAGGTCTCCACCCGCCAGGGCCTGGAGCAGGCCGTGCTGGGCGTGGGCATTCCCTTCATGGGCAAGCCGCGCCAGGCGCAGTTCCACGCCGAGATGAAGCGCCTGACCGACCGGGTGTCGGGCGTGCGCCGCCTGGGCGCGGGGGCCGTCGACATGGCCTATGTCGCCTGCGGCCGCTTCGACGCCTACTGGGAGCAGAGCGTCAGCGCGTGGGACATGGCGGCGGGCGCGGTCATCGTCCGCGAAGCCGGCGGCGTGGTCACCGACACCCTGGGTCGGCCGCTGGACCTGATGAACGGCACGGTCCTGGCCGTGACGCCGCAACTGAGCGCGGCTCTGTTGCACGAACTGAGGCCGGTCGAGACCGCCTGACGTTCTTACATCTGTAAGCAAACCGCTGTACCGAGCGCCGACCCCGGCCGCTCGTCGATCCCGCATGCGCCAAGAGGACCGATCGCCATGCTCGACCTTGTCACCGTCACCGCCGAAGAGTTCGCCGACCTGCGCGCGAGCCTTCCGGCCATCACCGACCGCTATCTGTTCGACGTGTTCGGGATCAGCGAGTTCACCTGGGTGAAGCTGCGCAAGGGCCTGCCGGTCAAGCGCTCGACCCTGGAACGGGCCTTGGCCAAGCGCGAGCGCTGGCGGGCGATGGGCGGGGCGGCGCGCAAGGCGGCCTAGCCGCCGAACGACCGCTGCAGGGTCACGCCGGCGAACGCTCCGTGATCCATGCTCCGGGTCTCGACACGCTTCAGCGGCGCCCCGCCGCGCAGGCCCGCATACTGTTCGCGCCGGCGGTCCACCGCGCCGCTGGTCAGGTTGTCGACCTCCAGACGCAGATTCCAGGCGGGGGCGGGGCGCATCTCGAGAAAGGCGGACCAGCGCGCGGCGACCTTGTCGGTCCGCACTTCGTCGAAGCGATACTCCCGCTTTTCCTCGCCCATCACCGCGTCGACGCCCCACCGCATGCGGCGGGCGGGCAGGTCCTGGGTGAAGTGCAGGGCGCCTTCCAGGGCAGGTTCGTCCGACAGGCCGCGCCGCGCGCCGGTGGCGGGATCGACGACACGGCTGCGACGCGCGACGACGTCGGCCTTCAACAGACCGCCGGGGATCAGGACATCCAGCGGCAGGCTGAGGTTCAGGGCGATCTCGTCGCGCGTGGCGTGGCCTATATTGCCCGGCGCGTCGAAGGCGTAGCCGGGGCCGACGATCGGCACGCGGTCGATGGCGTCGGTGATCTCGTCGTGCCGGGCGGTCAGCACGATCGCGCCGGCCTGTCCGAAGCGCCGTTCCCAGGTGGCGGCCAGTCGCCAGGTCTTGTCCGGCTCGAGATCGGGATTGCCGGCGGTCACCGTGTTGGAGGTCAGGGAGGTCGAGCTGACGAAATCCTCGAAGTCCAGCTGACCCACGCGGCGCTCCAGTTCGAACCGCAGCTGGTGACGCGCGTCGCGGGCCCAGGTCACTTGCAGGCGAGGCTTGGGGTAGAGGAAGGTCTTCTCCATCTGGCTGTCGCCGGTCTGGCGCAGGCGCGAGGCCTCGACGCGGGCGCCGGCCTCGATCGTCAGCGCCGGGCGCGCGCGCCAGGTCGCCGTGGCGAAGGCTTCGCTCCGCCGTTCCTCGACCCGGACATTGGCGGAGGGCAGGGCGATCGCCTGGCCGTTCTCCTCGAGCGCCGAGCGGCTGTCGAGGCTGTTCAGCGCCGCCTCTCCGCCCAGCTCCAGGGTGACCGTCGCGGCGTCCCGGCGCAGCAGGACGCGGGCGATGGTCTCGTCGGCCTCCGACGACAGACGGGTCGTCGAGGTCTCCGTTCCCTCGACCGCATGGTCGCCGGCCCGCGTGCGGGTGGCGTGGCGCAGGGCTTGCGCCTCCAGGGTCCAGCGCGAGGACACGGGGCGCTCGAAGCGGCCGCCCAACTCGGTCTCCTGGACATGCTCGCGTTCGACCACGGCCTCGACCGACGCGTCGGGCGCGCGCTCGGTTTCCAGGATGTCCGCGCGCGTCTTCTCATTCCTCAGATTGGCGTCCAGCCGCAGTTTCCCGCCCAGCGCCCGGCGCTCGTAGCCCACCGCCGTTTCGGCCACGCGGGCGCCCTTGTCCTCGCGATAGAGGGCGTCCCGCTGGAGGGTTCCGTCCGGACGCGTCCGGATGAGCGGACCCTGACCCTTCTCGTCGTCGACCGTGCGGCCGATCGAGGCCGACAGCTCCAGCAGCCGGTCGCCGCGTCGCCGCGACACCTCGCCGGCCAGGCGCGGGGCGATGACGCCGTCGGGGTGGAAGGCGCTCGACGCCTCCAGCCGGCCGCGAGTCGTGGTTTCGCGCACCCGCACGACATTGGCGATCAGGCCCCGGCCCTGCATGTCGACGCCCGCGGCGCCGGCGCGGATCAGTTCGACGCGAACGACCGAGCGGGCGGGTATGCGGCGCAGGATGGTCTCCAGGCTCTCGGACTTGCTGGTCGGCCGCTGGCCGTCGATCAGGACGTTGCCGGTCGCGCCGGAAAAGCCGCGCATGTCGCTGTCGCCGCCGTCGAAGCCGAAGCCGGGGAGGCGGCTGACCATGTCGAAGGCCGAATAGGGCTGGGCGTCGGCGAAATAGGCGGCGGGGTAGGGCGTGACCGCGTCCTGGGCCGCCTGGGCCTGGGTGACGGCGCCCGTCGAAATCAGGCCGGCCGCCAGAACGGCGAAGGATCTTGCGGTCATGTCGGTCTTCCCCACGCGGCCCTTCCGCGTCCCTGGAGAAGCTTTGTCTGTGCGCGCCTGACATCCGGCCGTTGCGGTTCGTCAGGGCGGTGTCAGGATGGCCATGGAATCCTGGGCCCCATGAAACCGCACCTCACCTCACGCCTCGTCGCCGTCCTGGCCCTGTCGCTCGCCGCCGCGGTCCCCGCCGCCGCCTGGGCGGACGACCACAAGAGCAAGGACCACGAGGCCGCGCGCACCGCCCTGGCCCGGGGACAGGTGCTGCCGCTGACCCGCATCCTGGCCATCGCCGAACAGCGCGCCCCCGGCGACGTGCTGAAGGTCGAGCTCGAGGACGACGACGGCAAGCTGGTCTACGAGGTCAAGATCCTCGGCCGCAACGGCCGGGTCCGCGAACTGGACATCGACGCCCGCACCGGGACGGTGCTGAAGATCGAGAACGACTGATGCGGGCGCTGGTCGTCGAGGATGATCCCGTCGTCGGGCCCGACCTGGTCAAGGCGCTGAGCGCCGCCGGCTTCGTGGTCGACCTGGCGCGCGACGGCGAGGACGCTTCGTTCAAGGGCAGCGTCGAGGACTACGCCGTCGTGGTGCTGGACCTGGGCCTGCCGCGCCTGGACGGCCTGTCGGTGCTGCGCCGCTGGCGGGCCGACGGACGGGCCTTTCCCGTGCTGATCCTGTCGGCGCGCGGCGACTGGACCGAAAAGGTCGAGGGGATCGAGGCCGGCGCCGACGACTACCTGGCCAAGCCGTTCGAGATGGGCGAACTGCTGGCGCGGCTGCGCGGCCTGGTGCGTCGCGCGGCGGGCCGGGTGTCGCCGGTGATCGAGATCGGTCGCCTGGCGCTCGACACCCGGCGGATGTCGGCGACCATCGACGGCGCGCCCGTGCGGCTGTCGCCGCTGGAGTTCCGCCTGCTCGACTGCCTGGCCCACCAGCCGGGGCGGGCGGTGTCGGCGGGCGAGCTGGCCGAGCAGCTGTACGGCGTGGCCGACAGCGGCGACGCCAACGCCATCGAGGCCCTGGTGGTGCGGCTGCGGCGCAAGGTCGGGCCCGAGGTGATCGAGACCCGCCGGGGCTTCGGCTACCAGCTGGGCGGCGCGACCGCATGAAGGTTCGCCCGTGAAGGCCGGCTCGCTCCGTCTGCGCCTGATCCTCGGCGGAGCCATGGCCGTCCTGGTCGCGCTGGCCGTGGCCTGGCTGGCCATGACCTGGCTGTTCGAGCGCCACATCGAGCGCCGCGAGACCGACGAACTGACCCGCGTGGCCCTGAACCTGGTGGCCGGGCTGTCGGTCGATCCGGCCGGCAAGCCGGTGGTCGCCGCCGCGCCCGCCGATCCGCGCCTGGAGACCCCGGCCGGCGGCCTCTACTGGCAGGTGTCGACGGCGGCGGGGGCGGTGCGGTCGCGCTCGCTCTGGGACCAGGCCCTGAAGCCGCCGGCCGAGGCGCCGGCCGAGACCTGGCGCGCGCGGATCGCCGCCGGACCGTTCGACGACCGCATCCTGCTGGTCGAGCGCCGCGTTCGGCCCGACCATGCCGGCCCCGCCGTGCTGGTCCAGGTGGCCAGCGAGGAGAAGGCCCTGCGCGCCGCCCGCGCCGAGTTCGGCCGCGACCTCGCCATCTTCCTGGGCGGGCTGTGGCTGGTGCTGTCGGCGGCGGCCACCGTGCAGGTGGTGCTGGGCCTGTCGCCCCTGACCCGGATCCGCGCCGACCTGGCCCGGCTGCGCGGCAGCCCTTCGGCCCGCATGGCCGATGACCATCCGCGCGAGATCGCGCCCCTGATCGGCGCCATCAACGACCTGGCCCAGGCCCGCGAGGCCGATCTGGCGCGCGCCCGCCGCCGGGCCGGCGACCTGGCCCATAGCCTGAAGACCCCGCTGGCCGCCCTGTCGGCCCAGAGCCGCCGGGCCCGGGCCGCCGGGGCGGTCGACGCCGCCGACGGCCTGGACCGCGCCATCGAGGCCATGGCGGCGGCGCTGGAGACCGAGCTGGCGCGGGCCCGCGCCGCCGCCGCGCGCGAAACCACCCTTCACGCCCAGGCCTCGCCCCTGGCGGTGGCCGAACGCCTGGTGGCGGTGGTCGAGCGCACGGCCGAGGGCGAGCGGCTGATCTTCGACGTCGAGCTCGACGAGACCCTGAGCGCGCCGGTGGCGGAGGACGTGCTGACCGAAATGCTCGGCGCCCTGATCGAGAACGCCGCCCGTTTCGCCCGCCGGCAGGTGCGAGTGGCGGGCGTCGTGACCGACGGCGGGGTGCGCCTGTCCATCGACGACGACGGGCCGGGCATGGAGGAGGGGCGGGCGGAAGCGGCCCTGATGCGGGGCGGACGGCTTGACGAGGCCGGACCGGGCCACGGCCTGGGCCTGGCGATCGTCCGCGATCTGGTCGAGGCCTCGGCGGGCGAACTCAGCCTGGGGCGTTCGGACCTGGGCGGCCTGGCCGTATCGATCCTCTGGAGGGCGCGGGCGGCCGACGTCGTGTAGGGCCGCGGTGAACGACCGTGTTGGAATGAACGGTCGAAATGGATAACTGCACGAAATTTTCTATCTCACTTGCAAAATAGAAAATCTGTTCGTAGTGTCTGGTCGTCGGCCCAGAGCGCCCAATGGCGCCGTTGCGGAGAGTCGGCGAACAGAAGGGGAGGGTGACGACCATGGCATCCAGGAATCTAATTGGCGCGCTGCTGCTGAGCTCCTGCATCGTGGCGCCGTGCATGGCCGCCGCGCAGGAAGCCGCCACCACGACGGTCGAAGAAGTCGTGGTGACCGGCCAACGCGCCTCGGATCGCGACTCGCTGCTGAAGAAGCGGGACGCCGTCAGCGCCGTCGAAGTCGTTTCGGCCAACGACGTGGGCAAGCTGCCCGACCAGAACGTCGCCGAAGCCGTCCGTCGCCTGTCGGGGGTGTCGGTGGCCACGGACAAGGGTGAAGGCCGCTACCTGATCATCCGGGGCATCGAGCCCAACCTGGCCAACGTGACGATCAACAACCAGACCGCCTCGGCGCCCGAGCCGGAGTCGCGGAACGTCAAGCTGGACGACATCCCCTCGGCCCTGATCGGCTCGGTCACGGTGATCAAGTCGCTGACGCCGGACCTCGACGCCAACGCCATCGCCGGCCAGGTCGACATCAACACCCTGACCGCCTTCGACCGGAACAAGAACATCCTCAGCGCCCGCATCGTGCGCGGCACGTTCGAGGCCACCGACGCCAAGGGCACCGAAGGCGACGTCTCGGTCGGCGGCAAGTTCGGCCCCGATCGCCAGTTCGGCCTGGTCCTGGCCGGCAACTATTCCAAGCGTCCGTCGGTGTCGGACGACGTGCTGGCCGGCAGCCGCCAGATCGTCGGCGGCGTCGACCTGCCCGCCGAACTGGACATGCGTTCGTACAGCCCCGCGGTCCGCAAGCGCTCGGGCGCGGTGGCCAACTTCGACTGGCGGCCGAACGACGACGTCAAGCTGTACGCCCGCCTGATGTATTCCAAGTTCGACGACAACGAGACGCGCGATCGCTTCCGCTTCTTCTTCCCGGGATCGGCCGGCAGCTATTCCTCGCTCAACGCCGACGGCGGGGTGATCACCTCGACGACCGCGCGGCACCTGGTGCGTCTGCGCAACGAGATCACCGACACCACCACCCTGGCCTTCGGCGGCGACTTCAATGTCGGCAAGGGCGTGCTGACCGTCCAGGGCACCCACGCCCTGTCGGAGAAGAAGGACCCGATCCGCGACGAGTTCGACTACCGCTCGACCGGAACCCTGACCGGCGCCTTCACCGGCACCGTGGGCCTGCCCGACAGCCTGACGGCCGGAACCTCGGCCCTGGCGGCCAGCACCTACAACCTGCGCCAGTACAAGCAAGTCAGCCGCCGCGCCGAGGAGAACCTCAACCAGGCGCGGGTCGACTACAAGCTGCCGATGGACGCCTGGGGCGAGGGCAGCTACCTGAAATTCGGCGCCAAGTACCTGGATCGCGACAAGTTCACCGACGCCAACGGCCACGTCTATACGCGCGGCAACGGCGAGACCCTGGTGGGCGAGACCGACGCGACCATCCCCACCGTCTACAAGGGTCGCTTCGCGTTCGGCCCGACCGTCGACTACAATTTGGCCCGAGCCTATTTCGACGCCAACAAGGGGCTGTTCACCGACTCCGCCACCGATCGCCTGATCGAGACCCTGGGTTCGGACTTCAAGGTCGTCGAGAAGATCACCGCCGGCTACGGCATGGCCAGCGTGACGCGGGGCGACCTGACCGTCATCCCGGGCGTGCGGGTCGAGCACACCGAGGGCAAGACCTCGGCCATCGCCGTGACGCCGACCTCGACGGTCAACGACACCTACAACCAGTTCGGCGCGTACGACTACACCGACTGGTTCCCCAGCGTGAACCTGAAGTACAACATCTCCGAGCGCCTGCTGACCCGCGCCGCGGTGACCACGGCTCTGGGCCGCCCGAACTACGCGGACCTGGCGCCGACCCTGGCGGTCAGCGCCGCCGACAACGAGGTCACGCTCGGCAACCCCGACCTGCAGCCGCAGAAGGCCGTCAATTTCGACGCCTCGCTGGAATACTACTTCGCCGGTGAAGGCGGCATCTCGCTGGGCCTGTTCCACAAGCGGATCGAGAACCCGATCTTCTCGTCGACGGTCACGGAGAGCGGCACCTTCGGCGGCGTGGCCCTGGTCAACGCCGACGTCACCCAGATGACCAACGGCGACAAGGCGCGGGTCACGGGCCTGGAGTTCAACGTCCAGAAGCCGCTGACCTTCCTGCCGTCGCCGTTCGACGGCCTGGGCGTGAACTTCAACGCCACCCTGGTCGACGGCAAGATGAACGTGCCGGACCGCTCGCGGAAGATCCAGCTGCCCAACCAGTCCAAGCGACTGGCCAGCGCCCAGCTGTACTACGAGAAGTACAACTTCTCGGCCCGCCTGGCCTACACCTACCGCTCGGCCTACCTGTTCGAGCTGAACACCGGCGACGCCACCGGGGCCAGCGACATCTATTTCGACAAGGTCACCACGCTCAGCGCCCGCGTGGCCTATCGGATCAACAAGGTCGAGATCTTCGCCGAGGGCAACAACCTCAACGACGCGACCGACTACTACTACTACCAGACCCGCAGCCGCTTCGCGGAGTCCGAGACCTACGGCCGCTCCTACCGCTTCGGCCTGTCCTACACCTTCTAGACCCCGCGCGAGGCCCGGGCGTCCCCGTGACGTCCGGGCCTTGTCACGTCCGCTCTTCCCCGACATCGAGAGACGACCCATGGCGATTTCGACGCCCGCTTCGTCGCGCCTGGTGGCCGGCAACTGGAAAATGAACGGCGGTCCCGACCCGTTGCGGGAAGCCGCGACAGTGGCGGCCGCCCTGGCCGGCAAGATCTCCGGGCCGACGGTCGCGATCTGTCCGCCGGCCACGCTGCTGCACAGGGTGTCTGAACAGGTGCGGGGCTCGGGGGTCCTGACGGGCGGCCAGGACTGCCATGTCGAGGCCTCCGGCGCCTTCACGGGCGAGGTCTCGGCCGCCTTGCTGGCCGAGGCCGGCGCGCGGCTGGTGATCCTGGGTCATTCCGAACGGCGCTGGGGACGCGACGAGAGCGACGCCCTGGTGGCGCGCAAGGTCCTGGCGGCCTTCGAGGCGGGGCTCCAGCCGATCGTCTGCGTCGGCGAACGGTGGAACGAGCGCGAGGACGGACGGGCCCTGGAGGTGGTGCGCCGCCAGCTGCGAGGCTCGCTGCCGCCGGTCCCGGCGGGGCGCGCGATCGCGGTGGCCTATGAACCGGTCTGGGCGATCGGCACGGGCGCGCGGGCCTCGGAAGGCGACATCGCCACGATGCATCAGGCGATCCGGGAAGAACTGCTGGACATGGGACCCGACGCCGGCCGGGCGTCGATCCTCTATGGCGGCTCGGTCACGGCCGACAGCGCCGCGGCGATCCTGGCCGCGCCCGAGGTGGGCGGCGTGCTGGTGGGCGGCGCCTCGCTGCGCGCCGACAGCTTTCTGGCGATCATCGCGGCCGCCCAGGGCTAGGGCGCCCGACGCCGAGGCGTCGGGCGCAAGAGATCAGTGGTCGGGTCGCTGGCGAAGGATCGCGCCGTCGGCGGCGACGTCGAGCTCCATGCGTTGGCCGTCACGCGCCACGGCCTCGACGTCGAAGCCCTTCCGGTCGCGGTCCATTTCCAGGATGGTGAAGCCTTGCGCTTCCACCCGTTCGGCGGCGCGCGCAAAGCTGGCGCTCGCGGCCTGGGCTCGCGGTTGGGCGAGGGCGGCGCCGGTCAGGAGCAGCAAGGTCGCGGCGCCGGCGCCCAGGACGACGGCGGGGCGGATCGTGGTCTTCGAAAGCATGGGGAGAACCTTTCTCTGCGGTGGATGACGGGAGAATGGTCCATCGGTCCTGACGTAAGACCTGCGGCGATCGTCAGTGCGGCATCAGCGTTTCGATCGACGTTCTCGTCTTTGCGTACTTTCAGTTTAGGCCGCACGGAGGGCGGCTTCCGGGAGGTGAGCCAATGTCCGCTAATGGCGCAACACCGATGCGACGGATCACAGAGGTTCGAGGCGGGCCCTCTCACCTTGCCGCGCGGACAGCCGGGTCGCCATCCCACGGATCCATAGGCGATCGACCTCAATGGCCGTCCACCCGTCGGGCAGAACCACCTCGCGCTCGATCCACGTCTCGAGCGCATCGGGCCCAGCCCGCAGACCCGTAAACCCGAACAGCAGGCCGGTCAGAAACCCGCCGATGTTGGCGAAGAAGGGCCCTGCCTGCGGCTGTTCGGGAAAACGGTCGGCGCGGTATTCCAAGGTCTGTAGAAACCGTCCGGTGCAGAACTGCCCATAGCCTTCGTCCAGCAGCTTGAGAGCGAGCGGGCGGTCGCCCAGCCGCGCGGCCCAGGCGCCGTAAAGCGCCGAAAGCATCGGGCTGCCGATATAGTCCTGCGCCATCCCCAGATAAAGCTCGAGAGTGGCTTTCTCCTCCGCGGGCGCCAACGGATAGCCGAACGGAAAAAGGCCCATCAGCGGGTCAGGCGTGGCGCCCTTCTCTTCGTCGACGCGATAGGCGTCGTGCGAGATCACCGCCTTGCCGCGCATGGGGATGGCTATGCCTTCGGCGATCTTTTCCCAGGCCGGATCGGCTGGCAGGCCTAGATCGGCCGCGACGCGGATGGCCTTACGCAGCACCACCACGGAGCCCATGTTGGTGAAGGCGGCGTTGTCGACCGGGTTCTCGCGCTCGGCGATGCCCATGGACGCGTTGATGGCATAGCCCTCGCGGGTCCTGGTCACCCGCGTGGTGATCCACTCGCTGACCCCGGCCAGCACCGGCCAGACTTTGGTGCGCAGGAACTCCCGATCACCGGTGACGTCGGCATAAAACGCGAAGGCGCGCGCCACGTCGAGCGAGACATGGTCCTCGTGCCAAGCCGCCGTGCCGGGGAGCGGCGCGGCCTCCTGGCCGCTTGTCGGGGCGCTTTCCCAGGGGAACTGGAGACCGCGGCGGCCCATCAGCTTCGCGTTCTGACGGGCGGCTTCGAGCCGCGAGGACCGATAATCGAGCAGCGCCTCGGCCGCATCAGGCTGGACCATGCACAAGGCCGGGACCGCAAAGGCCTCGATGTCCCACATCACATGGCCAAAATAGTAGTGGTAGTCGTGCCAGGTGGCCAAGCCGAAGATCGAGGTCGAGGCGGGCGACGAGGCATGAACCGAGCTGTTGAGATAGAAGAAGGCCGCGTCAGCCAGTCCCTGCCAGCGGTCTCCGGCGCCCTCCAGGCGGATGCGGCCTTTCCACAGCTCGTTCCAGACCGCGCGGTTCTGCCGGCGGATCTTGTCGAACCCGTCGCTGGCCGCCTTGGCCGCCAGGCGCGCGGCCTGCTGGTCGGGCAGGGCATGGAGGGCCGACGGCACGAGACTGGCGATTTGGCGCAGGCGCACCGTTCGCTCGGCTCGCGCGCGAAAGCCGTACTCAGTGACCAGCCGGTGATCGCGCAACTTCGGATGCGTGGCTTCCCGATCGCCCGCGCCCAGCAGCTCGGTGACGAAGGCGACCCCGCAGGTGGAGAGAGCGCCGGCCGACTCCCAAAGCAAGGTTCCGTCGGTGGCGGGCTCGGGCTCGCCGGGGGTCACACGGCTGTGCCTGAGAGCGCGACCGTCGGCGCCGCTGGCGTCGACGATGGCGCGAAGGCCCAGGCTGCAGGCCTTGTCGAGTTTGACGCTGACCTCTTGGCATACAAGCGTCGGATCGGTGCGGCTGCAGAAAGTCAGGACCTCGACCTGGGCGGTGAAGCCCTCGGCCTGGAACGTGAACCGGCTGGTCAGTTCGCCCGCCGAGAAGTCGTAGACCTGCTGCAGATCGAAGACCTGATGGGGCATGTCCGACAACCAGGCGCCGTCCAGGGCGATGTCCCCGGCGATCGGGTAGGGCGCGACGGCGGCGGCCTCGATCTGACGCTCATAATGCTCGCCGCTATAGCCGCTGAGCAAAGTCATGCCCGTGGTCAGCGGTACGTCACGAACGCGCAGGCCGATGAGGCCGTTGGAGACATAGGCCGGCAACTCTCGACGTCCGGCTCCGACCACGGCGGGTGGGTTGATCGGCCTATACTTGGACATGGGGCCCCCAATTGGCTCGGAGGCTCTAACCGCTGGGGCGCTGGCGTGTTCCACCGCAGTTGCGCCAGCGTTGCAAGGCCGCTGGAGGGTTAGCGACAGGCTCTGGTGATCGAGCGCGACCGCCAGGCGCGGTCGGGTTTGTTGTTCTGGCGCGCCCAAGCTTGGCGCAGGGGATGGCGCCAGAGAAGGCTGTACGCGCCGAAGTATGGTGGAAGTACGCGGTGATCTATCAAATCTACCCGCGCTCGTTCCAGGACACGAACGGGGATGGAATCGGTGACCTCCGTGGCGTGGTGCGCCGCTTTGACTATCTGGTCGATCTGGACGTGGACGCGCTTTGGCTGTCGCCGTTCTATCGCTCGCCGATGCGCGATTTCGGCTCCGACGTACGCGACCACGTGGCGATCGATCCGATCTTCGGCGACATGGCTGACTTCCGCGATCTCGTAGCCGACCGTCGAGAGGTCCGCGTTGATCTGGGTTGGAAACGATGATCGACGGGCGTTCAACGACAGCGGCTAGCGTCCTATCATGCTCTAGGGCTTGCCCCATACGCACGACGGCGCATGGGGCTTCGACGTTCTGACGCCTAGAAGACCTTGCGCACCAGAGGTTCACGCGCCCACACACGTCCCGCTTCGGCCGCCGCGATGAAGTCGGCGATCGAGGCTTTCGGCAGGTTGATCAGCCCGATGTCGGCGTCAGGATTGGCGTCCGACAGCCCGCCCTTGACGAAAAGGGGCGTAGCGGACGGAAGGTAGGCGATGACCTTCAGGTGCCCGAACGCATCGCGTACGAAGTTGACGGCCGTGGCCTCCAACGCCAGCGCCGCGCCCCCTTCGTCCGAGGGCAGCAGCACGACGGCGTCGAACAGCACCGAAGGGCCGCCGTCCACGCGGAAGTCGGCGGGGACGCGTTCTCCGCCCGCCGTCACCACGCCGGTGATCGTCGGGGCGACGATGGCGAGTTTGGCGCCGGCCGCGGCCACCGCCTCACGGACCTGCGCCAGCAGGGCGTCATTCACGCCGTCGGTCACCAGGCAGCCGACCTTTCGACCGATCAACCCCGGGGCGGCCTTGGCGAGGATGCTGAGCGCCGGGGACAACTCCATCTCCGCGGCCGGGACCAATGCTGGCGCGGGCATGATGTCGCCGGCCCGGCCAAGACCGGCCGCCACGCGAAGGGCCAACGTCTCGTCGATATTGGCCAGGCGCGAGAGCATCGCCTCGCGAACGGCGGCCACCTCACAGCGGCTCAACTCGAAGATCAGGGCCGCGACGATGTGATTCCGCTCGGGCTCGGTCTGGCTGAAGAAGAACATCCGGGCCTGGGTGAAGTGGTCGGCGAAGGTCTCTGGCCGCACGCGCAGTTGCTCGCCGGTCTCGGGAGCGGGGAAGGTGCGGTAGCCGGTCTCGAGCGACTCCCGCGCCACGTCCGCGCCGAGGCTGGACGGCTCGTAGTTAACCTGGCCCTTGGGGACGCCCATCTGCATGTGGCCGTCGCGCTGCAGGTTGTGGAACGGACATTTGGGCTGGTTGATCGGGATCTGATGGAAGTTGGGCGAGCCCAGGCGCTTGAGCTGGGTGTCTTGATACGAGAACAGCCGCCCCTGCAGCAGCGGGTCGTTGGTGAAGTCGATGCCGGGCACGACGTGCGAGGCGCAATAGGCGACCTGCTCAGTCTCGGCGAAGAAGTTGTCGGGGTTGCGATCCAGCACCATGCGCCCGACCACCCGCAGCGGGATGACCTCTTCGGGAATGACCTTGGTCGCGTCCAGGACGTCGAAGGGCAGAGCGTCGGCCTGTTCCTGGGTGAAGGTCTGGAGACAGAATTCCCACTCAGGGAAATCGCCGGTGTCGATGGCTTCCCAGAGGTCGCGGCGATGGAAGTCCGGGTCGGCGCCGTTGATCTTGACGGCCTCGTCCCAGACCACCGACTGGGCGTTCAGCTTGGGCCGCCAGTGGAACTTGACGAAGGTCGAGGCTCCGGCGGCGTTGACCAGCCGGAAGGTGTGGACCCCGAAGCCCTCCATCATTCGATAGGAGCGCGGGATCGTCCGGTCCGACATGATCCACATGATCATGTGCATGCTCTCGGGCGTCAGCGAGATGTAGTCCCAGAAGGTGTCGTGCGCGGTCTGCGCCTGCGGGAACTCCCGGTCGGGATCGGGCTTGGCCGCATGGATCAGGTCGGGGAACTTGATCGCGTCCTGGATGAAGAACACCGGGATGTTGTTGCCGACGAGATCGAAGTTGCCCTGCTGGGTGTAGAACTTAACCGCGAAGCCGCGCACGTCGCGGGCCAGGTCCATCGAGCCCTTGTTGCCGGCGACGGTCGAAAAGCGGGTGAAAACGGGGATGCGTTCGCCGGGCCGCTGCAGGAAGTCTGCGCTGGTGACGTCGGCCGCCGAGTCCAGGCACTCGAAGAACCCGTGCGCGGCCGAGCCGCGGGCATGGACCACGCGCTCGGGAATGCGCTCGTGGTCGAAGTGCATGATCTTCTCGCGCAGGATGAAATCCTGCAGGAGAACCGGGCCCCGCGCGCCGGCCTTCAGCGAATTCTGGTTGTCGGCGATCGGCACGCCTTGGTTGGTGGTCAATTGGCTTGCCGGTTCGCCGGCCTGCTGGTGCAACTCGCCGCCCGGCGCGACCAGGGTTTCGCCGACGGCGCCGTTGCGGTCCTGGGCGCCGTTCGCGGGGGACGTGGGGTTCGCCGGGGACTTGGGGATGGTCTTCGAGGGGCTCTTGGCCATGGGATGTCCTTCGAGCGCGGGCGCTCGTCATGAAAGGGAAGGGGCGTTCAGGCCAGGACCGGAGGGACGGCGAGCAAAGCCATCAGTTCGGCCTTGCGGGCGGCGAGCTTGGCGCCCAGGGCGTCCAGATCGATCTTGGTCTGGCGCACCTCGGGGAAGAGCTCTTCCTCTTCCTCCTTGACGTGGTGGCGGACCTGCTCGCCCAGCACCTTGACCTTGGCGTCGTAAAGCGGCTGGCCGGGGGCGCCGGCCTCGATCTGGGCGATCAGGGTCTTGGCGCCCATGTGTTCGACAATGGCCTCGTCGATGAGGTCGCCGTCGCCGGTCTCCTCTCGGGCCGGGGGATAGAAGAATTCTTCCTCGATCTGGGCGTGCACTTTCAGCGCCAGGCAGATCTTGTCAGCCAACGCCTTCTTGGCCGCGTCGTCGGTGAGGGTTTCGTATTCGTCGAAATAGTCATCGACTTCTCGATGGTCGGCGATAAGCAGGGAGATGGCGTCCGGTCCGGCGGTCCTGGGCGCGGCGGCGGCCTTGGTGGCCGCGCGCGTCGATGTCTTCCTGGCTTTGGTCTTAGCCGTGGTGGCCATGGGGCGAGTTCCGATTGGGAGAGGCCTCATCAACCGACTCCCCGGGGCCGCCGTTCCGACGATCCCGTAACGGCCCATCAAATGATGCTCCTCGCCACCGTCCACGAACGCCGCGTCAAGCCTCCCAGGAACAAGCCGTGACGGCGGGGGTTTGAGGAGGGCTCGCGATCAAGCGGGCGTCGAACCAGCGGGAGCCGGTGATGAACGAGCAAGTGACGGGCGTGGCGAACCAAGGCGTGGGACGCGTCCAAGACGCCGTTGGCGGCCTGACCGGCAATGCCGATCTCCAGGCCAAGGGCAAGGTCAGGGAAGCGGTCGGCTCGGTGCAGCAGGCCTTCGGCGAGGCCAAGAGCACCGTCAAGGATGCGTTCGAAGACAGACTGGATGGCGTCCGGAGCCAGGTCCACGAACAGCTCGATGCGGTCGAGACCTACGTCTTGTCAAAGCCTTTGCCCGCGGTGGCGATCGCCGGGGCCATCGGCATTGTCGTGGGTCTTCTCCTGCGTGGTCGCAGCAAGACGATCTATCTTCGCGACGCGCGCTGATCCTCAACGCCGTCATGATGATCTACGCCCTCGGAACCCGGTTCCGAGGGCGTTTCCTATGGCGTGACGCAGAGGCATGGCCTGAGCGTCGCGAGGCGGCCACGCCGTCCGATCGCATCGCTCGGTCGGCTGAACGACATAGCAAGTCTTTGACTTCACTATAGGAACGGGCGTGGTCGCGGGCGGTTGTCAGCGGGCAGGAGGAACATCCCCAATGTCCGACGAGACCATCGCCCGCGCGCTGGAAAGCGATGCGCCGCTGACCGCCGCCGTCCGCCAGCGCGACGTCGCCCACGCCGTCGCCGAGGAGCACGACTGGCATGCCGCCGCCCTGGTAGGCCGCACCATCACCATCAACCGCCCACGCGCGGAGCTCTACGCCTTCTGGCGCGACTTCCGGAACCTCGCCCTGTTCATGGAGAACGTCGAGAGCGTCACGCCCGGTGAGGGCGGCCGTTCCCATTGGGTGGTCAAGGCCCCGGCCGGCAAGACCGTCGAGTGGGACGGCGTCCTCACCGAAGAGGTCGAGAACGAGGCCCTGGCGTGGGAGTCCGCGGAGGGCGCGGATATCAAGAACGCCGGCCGTATCGAATTCCGCGACGCTCCGCCGGGACGCGGCACGGAGGTCACCGCCACCATCGTCTACGAGCCGCCCGGCGGCGATCTCGGCAAGCTGATCGCCAAGCTCTTCCAGAAGGAGCCGAAGATCCAGGCGCGCCGCGAGCTTCGCCGCTTCAAGCAGCTGATGGAGACCGGCGAGATCTCGACCGCCAAAGGCCCCGACGCCGCGCCGCAAGGCTGACCCCGAACCCTCATTTGATGGAGACGCGCATGCGCGCCCTGACCTGGCACGGCAAACACGACGTCCGGATGGACACGGTTCCCGACCCCAAGATCGTCAATCCCCGCGACGCGATCATCAAGATCACCTCGACCGCCATCTGCGGTTCGGACCTTCACCTCTACGACAGCATGATCCCGTCGATGGAGAAGGGCGACATCCTGGGACACGAGTTCATGGGCGAGGTCGTCGAGACGGGACCCGGCTCGACCTTGCAGAAGGGCCAGCGCGTCGTGGTTCCGTTCGTGATCGCCTGCGGCAAGTGCTTCCACTGCGAGAAGCAGCAATTCTCAGGCTGCGAGAACTCCAATCCGGCCGAGACCCAGGATTTGGGCGAGATCGCCTACGGCACGGCGATGACGGGGCTGTTCGGCTATTCGCACATGACCGGCGGCTATGCCGGCGGTCAGGCCGAATATGTCCGCGTGCCCTATAGCGACGTGGGCCCGATCGTCATTCCCGACGGGCTGGAGGACGACAAGGTGCTGTTCCTGTCGGACATCCTGCCCACCGGCTGGATGGCGGCCGAGAACTGCCAGATCGAGCCGGGCGACACCGTGGCGGTCTGGGGCTGCGGCCCGGTCGGCCTGTTCGCGATCCAGAGCGCCTTGATTCAGGGCGCCCACAAGGTGATCGCCATCGACCACCATCCCCACCGCCTGGAGCTGGCCAAGTCCCTGGGCGCCCAGGTGATCAACTACCATGACGTCAAGGTGCGCGAGGCCCTGATGGCCATGACCGGCGGCATCGGCCCGGACGCCTGCATCGACGCGGTCGGCATGGAGAGCCACGGCTTTTCGATCGACAATGTCGTCGACGCGGTCAAGGTCGCCACCCGCCTGGGCACCGACCGCGCCCACGTGCTGCGCGAGGTGCTGATGGCCTGCCGCACCGGCGGCCGGGTCTCTGTGCCCGGCGTCTACGGCGGCATGGGCGACAAGATCCCGATCGGCGCCCTGATGGAGAAGGGCCTGCAGATTCGCACCGGCCAGACCCACGTCCACAAATACCTGCGTCCGCTGCTGGATCTGATCGGCGAGGGCGTCATCGACACCACCTTCCTGATCAGTCACCGCCTGCCGCTGGAGAGCGCTCCGGACGGCTACAAGATGTTCAAGGAAAACCAGAACGAGGTGACCAAGGTCGTCCTGAAACCCGACTGGCGGAAGCAAGCGGCGTGATGATCGAGGAGCAACGCGCCTCGGCCTCGTGCGTCGCCCAGCGGGGGTGACCGGCGTCGTGAGTGAAACGGCGCGACAGCTGGACGCTTCAGCGTCGCCAGGCGATCTGGACGATCACGTCGTCCAGTCCGTCGAGGCGGTAGCCGATTTCCATCGCGAGCATTACCGAGGCGCCAGCGGCCTGCAAAAGGTCATCGACGCGACCACCGAGCGCCTGGGCCGCCCCTGGGCGGTCATCGTCCTGACGGCGATAGTCGGGATATGGGCGGGCCTGGCGGCCTGGCGCGGCGGCGGGCGCGTCGATCAGCCGTCATTCGCCTGGCTGGAGCTGGCGGCCACCATCGCCGCCCTGCTGGTCTCGGTCCTGATCCTCGTCACCCAGCGGCGCGAGGACCAACTGGCGGACCAGCGTGCGCAATTGACCCTGGAACTGGCCCTGCTGGCCGACAAGAGAAGCGCCAAGATCATCGCGTTGCTCGAGGAGCTGCGTCACGATCAGCCCAATGTCGCCGACCGGGTCGATCGCGAATCCGACGCCATGGCCAAGCCGGTCGATCCAGGCGCTGTGGCCGCTTCGATCGCCGCCAATTCGGAAGCGTCCAGAAGCTGAAGCCCGACAAGCCGATCGGGAACCTTGTCGCGTCCGACGGCTTGGTTTTCGGCAAGGAGTCTTCACATGTCCAAACGCGAACTGATCGAACCCACGCCCGGCGACAAGCGCTATGTCCGCCGCGACGACAAAGGCCACTTCACCGAGGCGGCCGATGTCGGCAAGTCCTCGGCCGCCGACCAGCGACGCCATTCCGAGCACGACGCCGGCCCGGGCCAGGGCGACAAGGGTGATCGCCAAGGCTAGGCGCCATGACCTCGCCGGTCATGAAAAGCTATCCGGGAGATCTCGGATTCGATGCGATCGGTGAGGCCTCCGCGCTGACGGAGGATCAAGACAGCGTCGCCGCCCGGCTCGCCCGCTTGGAGGCGCATGCCACGGCGGTCCGCCGGGTCGCGGTCTATCATTTCATCATTCCGCCAGGCGCCGAGGCGGCGTCGTTCAACGCGCCCGATCGGACGCGGGACGCCCAAGATCAGCTACATCTGATCGTGGCCCTCACCGGCGGCTCCATCGCGGACAGGGGCGGCGAGCTTCGCGTGCGCGTTCCGGCCGGCGCGGCCAATCGGTTCGAGGCGCTGGCGCGAGGTCTGATCGAGACGTTTTTGGTCGCTTTCCGGGAGGACGATCCCGCCTAGCGCAGCTGGCTGTCCTTGCTGCCTCGGCGATTGATCCCGCCCAGGACGATGCGGCTGTCACGGCCCGACTGGCAGTGGACGCACGTCCGCACACCGGGCAGCGCCTGACGACGAGCCGCCGGAATGTCCTCGCCGCATTCGACGCAGAAGGCCGTGCCCTCGCCGACGGGCAGGCGGGCGCGAGCGTGCGAGACGCCGTCCGACACCGTGTCGTTGATCTGGTCTAGAACCCCGCCGTCATGCGTCCAGCCGCCGGCCATCGCGTCTCCGATTCATAAGCTTGGTGAAAGAGTCAGATGGGGATGGACACCGGAAAGCTCCACACCGGTTGGGGCAGGAACAGTGCGCCAAAAGCGCGCGGTTCGAGAATCTCGCCGGCCGCGATCACCACGAAATGCGAGCCGGATCGAAGAACAGAAGACAGCCAGCTCGAATGCGGCCGATAGGCCGGTCACGCGTTCCGCAAACCAGGGCGCCCCATGCGCCGACGCCGCGCAGTTCCTTGCGCTCAGGAGCCGTCATGACCTTCGAAGCCGTTTCTTCCGACCCCGCCGTGGCGGCCCCGATCCCGGCGCCCGAAGCGCCAGAAGGCGCCGACCTCCTGATCAAAGCCGCGCCCCACGACGAGGGCTTCTGGGATGGGCATCCCGATGTCGACCGCTACAAGGTGACCATGCACCCCGGTGAGGCGGACCTGGCGGAGTGGACCGTCCTGGTCTGGCTCAAGCCGAACCCCGGCCAGGACCCTGCGCGGATCGCCGCCAACGCCGACATCCCGACCCGTCCGGCCGACGCCGAGTTCGTCGTCCACGCCGCCCATGACCAGGAATTCTTCGGTCGCCATCCCGGCCTGGCCGCGTGGCGGGTCGATCTGCAGCTCAACGAAGACGGTCCCGGCGCGGCGCATAAGATTCAGGTGTGGATGGCTTCGCCGACCGCCGCATGAAGATCGCCACCTACAACGTCAACGGCGTCAACGGCCGCCTGCCGGTGCTGCTGCGCTGGCTGGACGAGGCCCGGCCCGACGTCGTCTGCCTGCAGGAACTCAAGGCCCCGCAGGAGAGGTTTCCGCTCGCGGCGATCGAGGCGGCAGGCTACGGCGCGATCTGGCTGGGCCAGAAGAGCTGGAATGGCGTGGCGATCCTGGCGCGCGGAGATCAGCCGCATGAGACACGCCGCGGCTTGCCGGGCGAAGCCGAGGATTTGCACAGCCGCTATATCGAGGCCGCCGTGAACGGCGTGCTGGTGGGGTGCCTCTACCTGCCCAACGGCAATCCCGCGCCGGGTCCGAAGTTCGATTACAAGCTGCGTTGGTTCGCCCGCTTTCAGGCCTATGCGGCCTCCTTGCTCGAGCACGACGTCCCCATCGTGCTGGCCGGCGATTACAATGTCATGCCCACCGATCTAGACGTCTACAAGCCCGAGCGCTGGCTCAACGACGCCTTGTTTCGTCCCGAAGTGCGCGAAGCCTATCGTCGCCTGGTCGATCAGGGCTGGACCGATGCCCTGCGTACGCTCCATCCCGACGAGCGGATCTACACCTTCTGGGACTACTTCCGGAACGCCTACGGGCGGGACGCGGGGCTGCGGATCGACCACCTGCTGCTCAGTCCCCAGTTGGCGCCGAGACTGTCGCGGGCCCAGGTCGATCGTCACGTCCGTGGCTGGGACAAGACCAGTGACCACGCCCCGACCTGGATCGAGCTCGACGCCTAGGCGATCTGCTCCATCCGACACTGGCCGGGCGCCTTGTCGGGCCGGAAGCGGATCAGCTTCGTGCCGTGGCGAAAACGCCCGCCCGAAACGTGGTCGAACGACACCTCCACGACGATCTCGGGCGAGAGCGGGGTCCACTGGCTGGACCGCTCGTCCGACCAGCGGCTGGGCCCGCCGGGCGCGTCGCCGGTGAAGCCGCTGCCGCCGGCCAGGGCCTCGAGCCGCCGGGTCAGGGCCGGCTTGTCGGCGGCCGCGAGGCCGGAGGTGAAGCCGACATGGTCGAGCAGGCCTTTGTCGTCGTAGAGGCCCAGCAGCAGAGACCCGACCAGCTTGCTGTCCTTGCCGTATCGAAATCCGCCGACCACGCAGTCGGCCGTGCGCTGGCGCTTGACCTTGATCATCGCCCGCTCGCCCTCGGCATAGGGGCCGTCCACGCGCTTGGCGACGATCCCTTCCAGCTTGCCCTCGTCGAGCCAGGCCTGGGCGAGGGTCGCGTCCTCGGTCCCTTTCGTCAGCGTCAGGCGAGGGCCGCCGTGGCGCTCAAGGAAGGCGGTCAGGACGGCGTGCCGCCGGCGCCAGGGCGCGTCGCGCAGGTCAGCGCCGTCGGGCGCCTGCAGCATGTCGAAGGCGGCGAGGATGGCCGGCGTCTCGGCCGACAGGCGAAGGATGCGGCTTTGCGCCGGATGCAACCGCATCTGCAAGGCCTCGAAGGAGAAACCATCGTTCATGGGGATCAGCAATTCGCCGTCGAGCGCGAAGCTGTCCTCGGGAAGGGCCGCCAGCAGATCGACGACCTCGGGGAAGTAGCGGGTCAGCGGCTTGCCGGACTTGGCCTGCAAGGTCACGACCCGGCCCTGCCGGAAGGCCAGGCAGCGGAAGCCGTCCCATTTGGGCTCGTACCACCAGCCCGCATCGCTCGGCAGGGCCGGCGCCGACTGGGCCTCCATGGCCTGGGCCTGGGTCAGGCGGTTGGTCATTTAAGATCCCTTCCGTCACATAGCGCCACGCGCGATACGACGTTCCGCGTCAGAGCCGGCCCGAAGCCGCGCCGTCCCAGATCGTGCGGCCTCGGTCATCGCGGACTACGATACGCAGGGCCACGCCGGCATCGGCGGAGAGGGCCCGGTCGCGCAGGATTTCCGATAGTAAAAGCAGCGCCTGGCGTGCGGCGGAGGCGTCGTCGGCGGCTTCGACGACTTCGAGCGTCGGTCGCACCTCGCCCGAAATATCGAAGTGATAGGTCTTCATCGCCGCACCTCGCGCGGTCTGGCCCGCCTTTGATCAAGGTTCCCTGAGCGGCGCTGTTCCACGTCCAATGCCGATAGGCGGCTCAACGGTGAGCTTTGGTTGACCGCTCACGCCTTGCCTGGTCGCGCTTGCGATCAATTGATCGGACTATGGGTCAGGCCTCGTCAGGGCTTATCGCGTGACGTCGGGCGGTCGTGACTGTGGCCTGCTCTGCGGGATCCTGTTGCGGCCGCAGCCGCTCGGCGTCAAACGACCCTAGGGCCGCGAGCTTGTCCCAGTCGTCGATTTGCAGCGTCCCGTTGCGCAGTGTTGCCAGACCGTCGTCGCGCAGGCCCCGAAGCACGCGGTGGATGTGGACGACCGAAAGGCCCAAGGCGTCGGCGATGTCGCCCTGCACGGCGGGGAACTCGCAGTGACCGTCCCGCGCCAGCTGCAGCGCCTGCTGCCGCCAATAGACCTCGCACAGCAGATTGGCGGTCCTCGCCGCGGCCGAGCGCCGTCCCAGGCCGATCATCCAGTTGCGCTGCTGTTGGGCCTCGGTCAGCACGACACGGCAGAGGGCGGCCAGCAGATTAGGATGCGCGCGGACCATCGTGCGCAGTTCGTGGGTAGTGGTCTTGCGCACCTCGCACGACCCAAGGGCCTGCACCTCGTGATCGGCGCCGACGAACAGCCCAGCCATATCGATCAGGTCGCCGGGCGTGGCGACGCCGAAGATCTGCCGCCCGCCGTCTGGCAGCACGCGCTGCCTGACCGCCAGGCCGCGCGACAGAAGTCGCAACTGCGATCGTCCGCCCGCCGCCAGGATCGTTTGTCCCGCCTCGAAGCGCTCGACGGTCTGGGTGCACGACATCAGGCTGTCGCGGACGCTGTCGCGCAAGGGACCGAAGCGGTCCAGGCTGGCGATGAGCAGGCGGCTCAAGCAGGCCCTCTTAGGGCTGGGGCTCGCTGAACCCTGTCGGCGCCGCCGCGTTCGATAGGTCTGGTCGACACAGAGCCTCCGTGGATCGACACATCCTAGGCGGATGGGCGGAGGCGGGCGTTGATCTAGGTTAGTTCGACCGATCATTTGATGTGCGATCAGTCGGCCGACCGACCGGTCTTGACCCAGAGCGGGACGTAGCGTCCCTGAGCGCCATGTCCTCATCACCGACGATTACGCCCCTGATCCACAAGCTGGCGCGGCGCGACGCCTTGTCCGACGAGGAGCGCAGCGTCCTGGCGGGCCTGCTCGGACCCGAACGGCACGTTCCGGCCGGCGGTTTGCTGGTCGAACCGGGCGACCGGCCCGGCTTCAGCACCTTCCTGGTGAGTGGATTTTGCGCGCGCTACAGCCTGACCGTGGACGGCGGCCGGCAACTGACCGAGGTCAATGTCCCGGGCGATTTCGTCGATCTTCACAGTCTGCTGATGCGCCAGATGGACCACGGCGTCGTGGCGCTGGGCGACTGCGTCATCGCGCCCGCCGCCCACGCCGACCTGCGACGGCTGACCGAAAGCCATCCGCACCTGGCGCGGCTCCTGTGGCTGGAGACCGTGGTCGATGGAGCCATTCATCGCCAATGGCTGGTGACCATGGGACAGCAGAATGCAGCCAGTCGTCTGGCTCACCTGGTCTGCGAGCTCTACCGCCGCCTGGAGAGCGCGGGTCTGGCGCGCGACTACCGGTTCAGCATTCCCATGACCCAGGTCGATCTAGGCGATGTCCTTGGCCTGACGCCCGTCCACGTCAACCGCGTCCTGATGGACCTGCGCCAGCAAGGTCTGCTCGAATGGAGGGCGGGCCTGGTGACCATTCCCGATTGGGACAGCCTGGTGAGCCTCGGACAGTTCGACCCGACCTACCTTCGTCTGCAGAGCGACGTGGTTTGAGCCTGGCTAGGCCCCAGTCTGGCCGTGCGACGCGGCCACGGGCTTGGACTCCGGTGAACTCTTCTGGCGCAGGACAATGGAGAGCACCACCAGCGCCGCGGTCGACAGGAACTCGCTCTGCCAATTCTGGAAGGACTCGAACCACAACTGCGGGTCGCCCAGATAGGCCAGCGCCGAAACTCCTACCCGGCCATGCTCGGCGGCCTCCTGCGCCGCCGCCTTTGCGCTGAACGTCCAGTGCAGGAGGAACGAGGCCACGAACAGCAGGCCCAGGGCGATGCCCAGAGAATGGGCATAGAGCCAGCCAAGCGCGCCGCCGACACGCGCGAAGCGAGGAGCCTTGGAATTCCGGCTGGGCAGGCGATCGCGTTCCGGCGCGTCCGGATCCTTGGATTCCGATGAGCCGCGCTGGATCAGGAACGCCGTCAGGACGACGTAGACCGCCATCTGCAGGAATTCGCTCTCCCAGTTCTCGAACACCGTCGAGATGAACATCGGGTCGGAGAGATAGATCAACGGGCCGATGGCCGCCTGGCCGTGGCGCTGCAGGTCCTCGACCGCCACCCGCCACCCGGTCAGCCACTGGCCGACCAAGCTGGCGGCGAACATCAGCATCAGAACCAAGGTGAGGCTGTTGTCCTTGATCCAACGCGTCATGATCGCTCTCCGACCTCAAGACCGTGGTCACGGATCGTGTGCACCTCGAACGCGGCCCGAGGCGCCGGGCTCCAGGCGGTCAGGCAGAAGGCCTCGATCTTTTCGAGGTAGATGTCGTGCCGCTCGAGGAAGCCCATGTGGTTGGCCGCGTCGATGGTCAGCAACTGGCCGCCCGGCGTCGCGCGGGCCAGCACCTGGCTTGCCGACTTCAGCGTGACGATATCTTCGTCTCCGGCCAGGATCAGGATCGGCGACGTCACGGCCTGCAGTGCGCCGTCGGCGTCCCAGTCGAACATCGCCAGGTTGCCCCGCGCGAGGGCGGCCGGTGGGTTGCGAGTGGCCAGAAGGGTGGTGTGCTCCAGCTGGCTGTGCGTCACGTGCTCGGCGAACCCCAGGCGGTTGGCTAGGTGGGCCGAACCGCTCAGATAGCTTTGCCAGGCCGACAGCCAGGCCAGGGGCTGCAACAGGATGGCCAACCGCAGGACCGGTTCGAGGACTGGCCAGCGCAGGGCTTGGGCCAGGGGCGCCAGGACCATGGTCTTCAGGGGATTGGTGTAGGTGGTGTTGACCAGCACCACGCCCGCCATGGCCTCGGCCGAGCCGGGATGGTCGCGAATGAGGGTCTGGATGGTCATGCCGCCGATGCTGTGGCCAACCAGCACGGCCGGCGCGCCCGCGAAGGCCATCACAGCCCGCAGGTCCTGCGCGAAGTGGGAAAGGTCCACCGCGCCCTTCGCCGCGCGCGAGCGGCCAAGGCCCGCCAAGTCCCAGACGATGACACGGTAGCGGGCGGTCAGGGCGCGGCGGAGATAAAACCAAATGGTGCTGTCCAGGCCCCAGCCGTGGGTCAGGATCACGGTCGGCCCGTTCGCCGGGCCGTGGACTTCCACATAAAGCCGCGAGCCGGTCGGGCTATCCAGGAACTGGCCCTCGCCGCGCTCCGGTCGGCTGGGATCGCTGTCGCGGCGGGCCAGGAGCGGCGTGATCACCAGGCGACCCAGGAACGACCAGGCCAGCAGCCCCAGGCCCAGCCACAGACGCCAGTCGTCGCGGACGTGCAGCGCGTGGCCGGCCGCGTCGAGCATCCATCGCCCGTCGTACCAGGACCACAGGGCGTATCCGCCGGCCGCCAGCACGGCCAGGGACAACAGCGAGAGCGCGATCCGCGCGAGGATGATCAGGGGCATTGCAGCTTTCGGGAACCACGCGTTTTGCGTGTGACTGTAACCGTTGGTCCCCGGGGGTGTTCCGCCCGCCTTCCGGCCGGCCGGAAGGGAACGGTGGGGCGAGCCTGGACTTAAAGGGGCAGGCGCGGGCTCTGGTCTCGCGTCCAGCATCGACGACGCCCCGAAACGGGCCGCCCGACGCTGAACAATCGCTGGGCGCTCGCTCGGCCACGACATCAAAAGATAGGGCCGTTGATGGCCCCAGGGAGATCAGACTTGGACAGATCCTCGGCGCTCGGCGCCCTGCTGGCGGCGCTCGACGCGCGGGCCTACGACTTCGTCACGCCCACGCCGTCGGTCTGCCGGCGGGCGGCGGAACGGCGGTTGTCACAAGGCGATCCGCTCCGGGCCATCCTCGGCTGGAGCCAGACCTTCGACCGCGACGAGCTTGAGCCCGCGCTGTTCGACCTGCTGGCGGTGGGGGACGCGCTGATCGAGGAAAGGGGGCGGTTCCGGAGTAAGCTGCGGGTGTCGCGTCTGGCTGGAACCCTGTTCTTGCATTCGGCCTTTCCGGCGACGGCCGCCGATGCGGTATTCCTGGGGCCGGACTCTTACCGCTTCGCCCGCCTGATCGCCCAGGCCACGGCTGGCGACCGCGTCGGCTCGATCGCGGAGATCGGCTGCGGCGCGGGGGTCGGCGGACTGACCGCCGCCAGGCTCTTTCCCGGCGCGCGGCTGACGCTCGGTGACGTCAACCCCCGCGCCCTGGAGTTGGCTTCGATCAACGCCGCCCATGCCGGGGTCGCGTTCGAAGCGCGGCTGAGCGACGGCATGGCCTCTCTCGACGGGCCGTACGATCTCATTGTCGCCAATCCGCCCTATGTCGCCGGAGAGTCCGGCCGGGCCTACAAGGACGGCGGCGACCTGCGCGGCGCGCGCCTGTCGCTGGACTGGAGCGGCCAGGCTCTGGAGCGCCTGAGCGTCGGCGGCAAGTTCGTGCTCTACACCGGCAGCGCCATCCTGGACGGCGGGATCGACGCCTTCCGTTCGGCTCTCGAAGGCCTGGTGGCGAGCTCGTCTCACCATCTCACCTACGAAGAGCTGGATCCCGACATCTTCGGCGGCGAGTTGCGGCGTGAGGCCTATGCCGACGTTGAGCGCATCGCCGCCGTCGGGGCGGTCATCCGGCGCGCGGGCTAGGTCTCCGCCGGCGCCGGCGCGGCAGGCTGGCCGTGCGGCCGCCGCGTGGTCAGGTTCAGCCCGTCGCCGCTGGCCAGGACGTGGAGGCGGACGTCGAAGATGGACAGGGCCCGCTCGGCCCGGGCCTCGGCGACGTTCGAGGCGCTGACCCCCTCGGCGTCGACCACATAGACCGCGCCGCTGCCGATCACCTTGAAATCGTCGCCCTGGAGGACGATGGCGGTGTCCTCGTCGATGCCGACGCCCAGGACGCGCGGGCTCTGGGCGACCGCACCCAGCAGACGTCCGATCCGGCCGCGCTCGGCGAAGTGCTGGTCTATGATCGCGTCGCGCACCAGGCCTAGGCCGGGGGCCATCTGCAGGTCGCCGATCCGATGGGTCTCGGAACTGGCGCCGCGGACCATCATGGTGTCGCTCATCACCGACGCGCCCGCCGAGGTGCCGGCCAGCACGCCGCCGGCTTTCCAAATCTCGCGGATCCGCGCTTCGATGGGGGTGTCGCCGATCTGGCTGCTGATCCGCAGCTGATCGCCGCCGGAGAAGAACACCCCCGCAGCCCCGTCCAGCAGGGCCAGTTTGCCGGGGTCATGCGCCTCGGCGCGGTCGTCGACATAGAGCTCGACCAAGTCAGTCACGCCCAGCGGGGCGAACGCCTTCTGATAGGTCTCGAAATAGCCCTCCGGCGCATGCGAGGCGACGGTGGCCAGCACCAGGCGGCCGCCCTTGAGACGTTCGGCCACGGCCTTGAGGATGACCTTGTCGCCTTCCTTGTCCTCGTGCCCCCCGATGATGATCAGCGGGCCTTCCGCGGCGGGAGGTGCGGTCATGTCGGTTCTTTCTGGGCGTCTTCGGCCCGGTTCACGAAGGCCTGCGCGAGATGTCCCGCGCGGGCGTGGGCGACGGCGAAGTGGGCGCTGTTGTGACCCCAGTCGAGGCGGCCGTCGGCGTCGATGACGATCAGGCCGGCCTCGCCGCCGACCCGCGCCAGGCGGGCCAGGGCCGCAGCGATGGCCTCGCCCGGGGGAAGGGCTTCCAGGCTGTGCATGAGGCGCGCGGCCAAGGTGGTGCGGATCAGGCTCTCGCCGTCGCCCGACAGCGACACCCCGCCGACGGCGTTGTCGGCGTAGAGGCCGCAGCCGGGCAGGGGGGAGTCGCCGACCCGGCCCTGGTGGCAGCCGGTCAGACCGCCGGTCGAGGTGCCCGCCGCCAGATTGCCGTGGATATCCAGGGCGACGCAACCGACGGTGTCGCAGCCGGGATCGCCGGGCCGCTCGACGACAAGGTCAGCGGGCTCGCAGAGCTCGGCGTCATGCTCCCTGGCGAAGCATTCCGCGCCGTGCCCGATTAGAAGGACCGGTGTTTCGGGCAGCATGGCGGCGGCGACCGAGATCGGGTGACGCAGGCGTTGTACGGCCGCGACGCCGCCGACCGCCAGGGTTCGGCCGTCCATGATCGCGGCGTCGCACTCGACCTCGCCCTTGGCGTTGCGCACGGCCCCGTAGCCGGCGTTGAAGGCCGGATCGTCCTCGAGGGCGCGGACCGCGGCCTCCACCGCGTCCAGGGCGTCGCCGCCCGCTTCGAGGATGGCTTGGCCGGCCGCCAGGGCCAGCAGGCAGCCGTCGCGATGCGCCTGTTCCTGGTCGGGCGCGATCGTCTTGGCCCCGCCGTGCAGGATGATCGCCCAGGCGGTCTCAGGCATGGAGGGCGTCCTGTCCGGCGTTGGAAAGGGGCGGGGATGCGGCTTGAAAGGCCACCACCTGGTTCCAGACCGCCCCGACGGCGGTCGGGAAGACCAGGACCAAGTCACCCGGCCGGGCCATGCGCAGCGCGGCGTCGACGGAGCGGGACTCGCTGGCGATGCGATGCAGCCGTTCGGCGGGAAAGCCGGCCTCCAGCGCGCCCTGGGTCAGAAGAGACAGCACCGATCCTTCCGGACGCCCACGGCCGTCGGGCAGCTCGCGGAAGATCAGGTCGTCGAACATCTCCGCCGCGATCGCGCCCATCTCCAGGATGTCCTCGTCGCGGCGGTCTCCCGGGATGCTGACCACGCCGATCACCCGGCCGACCGACGGCCGCAGCTGAGTCACCAGCTGGCCCATCGCCCGCATGGCGCCGGGATTGTGGGCGTAATCGACGATGACCCGGAAGCCGTGCGCGTCGTGGACGTTGAACCGTCCCGGATTTTCCGCGTGCGAAGAGGTGAAGGCTCGCAGAGCCCTGGCCATCACCTCTGGCGCCGCGCCCAGGCCATGCCCGGCGGCGACCGCCGCCAGGGCGTTGGCGACGTTGAACCGGGCCTGGCCGTTCAGGGTGGCGGGGATCTCGTCCGCTCGAAGGATCGGCCAGCGCCGACCCTTGTCGTAGAGGACGATGTCCCCGCCGCCGACGGAGGGTTCCAACGCGACCAGCAGTCCACCCTCGGCTTGGTGCTTCTGCAGGAAAGGGCTCATCTCCAGCCCGCCTTCGAGCGTGAAGTAAGCGATCCGTCCACCGGCGTGACGCGCCATGCGCAGGGTCAGGGGATCGTCGCCGTTGAGGACGCTGACGCCGCGGCGCGAGACCGACTCCGTGACGATCGACTTGACCGCCGCCAGGTCCTCCAGCGTATCGACGCCCTTCAGGCCCAGATGGTCAGCCGTGACGTTCAGGACGACGCCGACGTCACAGCGGTCGAAGGCCAAACCCTCGCGCAACATGCCGCCACGCGCGGTCTCGAGCACCGCGACCTCAACCGTCGGGTCGCGCAGCACCATGCGCGCGCTCTTGGGCCCACTGGCGTCGGCCTCGAGAATCTTCTCGTCGTTGATGTAGACGCCGGTCGTGTTGGTCAGGCCCACCGTCTTGCCCATCTCGCGGGCGATGCGGGAGACCATGCGCACGACCGTCGACTTGCCGTTGGTGCCGGTGACCGCGACGATCGGGATGCGGCTGCGTCCGCCTGGTGGGAAAAGGTTGGCGATCACGGCCTTGGCCACGTCGCGGGGCTGGCCCTGGGACGGCTCCAGATGCATGCGGAAGCCCGGGGCGGCGTTGATCTCGACGATGCCGCCGCCGGTCTCGCGCACGGAGCGGGTGATGTCGGGCGCCATGAAGTCGATGCCGGCCACATCCAGTCCGACGGTCAGGGCGGCTCGGCGGGCGATGGCGGCGTTGTCGGGATGGATCTCGTCGGTCCGGTCGATCGCCGTGCCGCCCGTCGAAAGGTTGGCGGTGGCGCGCAAGGTGACCGCCGCACCGGCGGCGGGAACATCATCCAGTCCCAGGCCGGCGCGGGCCAGCATCTCGCGCACCTGGTCGTCGACGACGATCCGGGTCATGACCTGCTCGTGGCCGACGCCCCGTCGAGGGTCCTGGTTCACCGTCTCGATCAGGTCCAGCACCGTGCCGCGACCGTCGCCGACGACCTGGGCGGGCACCCGCTCGGCCACGGCGACCACCTGACCACCGACCACCAGGATCCGGTAGTCACGGCCGACATACTGCTCCTCGACGATCACGCGGCGGCCGTGTTTGATCGCCTGCTCATAGCCCCACCGCACCTGCTCGGGCGTCTCCAAGCCCAGGCTGACGCCGCGGCCGTGATTGCCGTCCAGGGGCTTGAGCACCACCGGTCCCTTGATCCGCGCGGCCTGGGCCTGGGCCTCGTCGAGCGTGCGCACGACACCGCCGCGAGGGACGGGGACGCCGGCGGCCGCCAACAGGGTCTTGGTCAGGGCCTTGTCGCCCGCGGTCACGACGGCGATGTGGCTGGTCTGGCCGGTGATGCTGGCGCGGATCAGCTTTCGACGCGCGCCCCAGCCCAGTTGTACGAGGCTCTGCTCATCCAGGCGCTGGGCGGGGATGCCGCGGCGGCGGGCTTCCTGCACCAGGGACCGCGTGGTCGGGCCCAGCGTCTCACGGCGCGAGATCGCCCGCAATTGCTCCAAGGTGCGGGGCAAATCGAACAGCGGCGGCGTCAGGTCGCTGAACGGCGGGGCCACGCGGTCCAGACCCTCCACGCCCCGCAGGTCGCGGGGCAGCAGGCTGTGGACCAACTCGATGGCGGCGCGTCCGGCGGCCCGGCCCAGGCCTTCGCCCTCATAGGCGTAGAGGATGTTGTAGACGCCGGGACGCCCCTTGACCGAACGGGTCTTGCCGCGCCCGACCTCCACCCCGACCCGCTTCTGCAGCTCCAGGGCGACGTGCTCGATCACGTGGCCGAGCCACGTTCCCTCGCGCATCCGCAGCAGCAGCCCGCCATGGGACTTATAGGAACAGCCGTGCGCCTCGAGGCTCGGCAGGGCCGCCATCAAATGATCGGTGAAGCCCGGGAGCCGGTTGGTCGGCCAGGCTTCAAGAGCGCCGAGGTCCAGCTGGATGCGAACCATGGGCCGGGCGGCGTAGAGATGCGGCCCGCGATAGGTCGCCGCCTCTAGGATGCGCATGTCAGGCGGCCTTTGCGGAAAGCTGCGAAACCCGCCGAAGATCGGGAGATACGATGTCCCTGATCACCAGGGCTGCGGCCAGCTTCCGCGTGGCCACCAGGCCCTGGGCGCGAAGCTGACCGTCCAGATCGAAGGTCCGCCACAGCCAGGCGCCGGAGCTTGTCGGGGCGATCGAGAACCTCACCATCGGATCGTCGTGCATGTCGTCACCTACCGAGAACGGGATGCAAGAACACGCCTTCCATGGGCCGGTTCCGGGTGGTTCCTCTACGGGCTCGGCGACCTATCGGATGATGGTTTGGCGGGAACCCAGGACGCGCTGAGGGTCTTACGCCGCCATGATCAACACGTTCGCCCACCGTCCCCAGGTCAGCCCGGCCAATACGCCGGCGCTGGACGACTCCGCCGCCATCGACGCGGCGCTCCAGCGGCGCCTGTCGCGCTGGAACCACCGCCGGCTCGACCCGGCCAAGCCCCACGCCGACTGGGAAGCCGACCTTGCGGAAGAGCACACGATGCGCCAGCTGGAAGGCGCCTTCGTCGAAAGCCAGCGCCTGCTGGTCGCCGACCGCGCCGCCGCCGCGCCCAGCGACGTCGAAGGTTTCATCGCCTGGTTCGAAGGGCTGAAGGTCGACGGTCCAGGCCAGGACGATCCCCTGTTCCCGTGGCTCGAGAGGGCCGCCGACTTCGAGTCGATGCGCTGGTTCCTTGAGCAAGAAGTGGCGGGCGAAGCCGGCTTCGACGATCTGGTCGCCCTGACCCAGGTGAAGATGCCTGTCGTCGCCAAGCTGGAGCTGGCTCGCAATTACTGGGACGAGATGGGGCGCGGCGCGCAGGCCGGCATGCACGGGCCGATGCTGGACCAGCTAGCCCAGGCCCTGGAGCTACGGCCGGCGATAGAGACGACCGAACCGGCGTCGCTGGCCTTGGGCAACACGCTCGTCGCCTTCGCGACCACGCGGCGCTACGCCTACCACGCTGTTGGCGCGCTGGGCGCGGTGGAGCTGACCGCGCCCTGGCGCGCCGATCTGGTCGCCAAGGGGCTCAAGCGCCTGGGCGTGGGCAAGACGCGCAAGTACTTCGCGCTGCACGCCACGCTCGACATCGCCCATTCGGAAGCCTGGAACGCCGAGGTCCTGCGCCCGCTGGTCACGGCCGATCCCGACTGCGCGCGGTTCATCGCCGAAGGCGCGCTCATGCGCCTGGAAGCCGGCCGCCGCTGCTACGAGGCCTACCGTGCACATCTATGGCCGTCGCTGGCCGCGACCGGTTGAAGCAGAGGCTAACGCTCTAGTCCTGACGCCCGAAGGTCCGCTTTGTGAAGCGATCGTTGGGTTGGCTTATGGCGCCGCTCGGCCTGCTCAGAGCGTCGGTGTTTTTTGGGCCAACGCACCTCTTGACGGCCGTTCGACGCGAACTAATTGATCCGGTGCTTGCCGGGCGCCGACAGGGCCCTGCGGCCTGGGGCGCTCGAGCGCTTCGATGCGCCCCTCATGTCCAACTTGCTTTCGAGGAGATGGAAATGAGCACCGCTTTTGATTTTTCCCCGCTCTACAGCACCATGGTCGGTGTCGATCGCTTGGTCGATCTGGCGCAAGCCGCGCTGCGCGGTCACGAGGAAGGCGGCTATCCCCCATACGACATCGAGAAAACCAGTGAAAACGGCTACCGCGTTTCCGTGGCGGCCGCCGGCTTTGCGCGGGACGACCTGGAAGTCATCGCCCAGCCCAATCTCCTGGTGGTCCGGGGACGCAAGGTGCAAGCCGACAGCCAGACCGCGCGAACCTTCATCCACCAGGGGGTGGCGCGCCGTAATTTCGAGCGTCGGTTCGAGCTGGCCGACTATGTGGTGGTCAAGGAGGCCCGTCACGCGGACGGCGTCCTGACGATCGATCTGGTTCGGGAAATCCCCGAGGCGTCCAAGCCGCGGCAGATCCCGATCGGAACAAGCGGGGTGTCGCCTCTGGCGCTGAAGGCGCCGAAGGCGCGGCGCGCGGCCTAAGCACGGGGGAACGGCCATGCCCTTCTCCACGGCTGTTGCGGATCGCGCCTCACCTTGGCGGGTGCGACCCGCCGTCGGCTTTCTCCATCCGCTGGAGGTCGTCAAGGACGAGGACCTCGATCTTGCCGCCAAGCGCGAGATCCTGGCCGCCTGGGCTTCCGACGCCAGCGCGGTGGAGGATCAGCCCACTCAGAGATGGCTCTTGGGAACCCTGGCCCCGGTGGCGCTCAGCGAGGTGCTCGCCGCGCTTCGCCGCCTGGACGGCGCCGGGTTGTCTTGAGTTGGGGCGGACGGCCGGTCCTCGCTGGGCCGGCCGTCATCGGCCCGGAACCTCTAACCAGTTCAAAATCGATTATGCCGACTCATATCTATGTCGAGCCCGCCAGTGAAGCGTGGGCGGTTCTCAGCGACCTCAGTGACAACCCGATGATCTTCGCTACCGGCGCGAGCGCCGAGCAGGCCGCGCGTGCGCTCGCCCATCGCCTGGCTGACGCCGGCGAACCTGTCGTCCTGGAAATCAAGCTGCGTGACGGCGCCACTGCGGGGCGGTTCTTCTTTCCGCCACGTTCCATGGACGACGACATCGCCGCCTGACGAGCGGGTCATGTCGGCGCTAGGCCATTCTTGGGCGCAGCACGGGGTCCTGGACTTGGGCCGCGGTGGCGATCGGGCGCGGCGGGGTCTCAGCGCCGAGCGGCGGCTTGGGACACTTCGAACCGCTTCGGCGGGGCCCAGTCGTGATCGAAACCGGCCCGAAGTTCAAAGCCACGCGCCTTCAGGCGCTCCAGGGTTTCGTCGTCAACATCGCTGAGCCACAGCAAGTCCTCCCACGCGCGAAAAGGACCCCAGAACATCAATTGGCGCGCGATGTGCGCCTCTATGCCCGTGGCGGTGATGTCTTCGAGGCTGGCGCGGTTCAGATCGCTCATGGCGAGGAAGCGGCCTGCCAAGGCAAAGGTTCCCTCGCAGCCGCCGTGCTGACCCGTTCCAGCGGCACATTTTCCGGTCCGGAGAAACCTTGGCTTTAGCTCGCGAGTTAAAAGGCCGTGCAAAGCCTTTGAGGCGCTTGCCGATAAGTCCGAGACCCTGTGCCAGGAGCGCCTATGCAGATTGATCCGACCGCCAGCCAGTCCGAGCCGCGTGTGGCCACCGGGGTCCCTGGCCTGGATGAGATCCTGGGCGGCGGGCTGACGCGCGATCGCATCTATCTGATTGAAGGCACGCCGGGCTCGGGCAAGACCACCCTGGCCCTGCAGTTCCTACTCAAAGGCCGCGAGCTGGGCGAAAGCGGGCTCTACATCACCCTGTCGGAAACCGAGACCGAGCTGCGGGCCGCCGCGGCCAGTCACGGCTGGTCGCTCGACGGCATCGACCTCTTCGAGCTGGTCAGCGAGGAGGGCCTGGATCCCGACAGCGAACAATCGGTGCTGCATCCTTCCGACGTCGAGCTGGGCGAGACTACGCGCGGCGTCATGCGTCAGGTCGAGGAGACCAAGCCGCTGCGGGTGGTCTTCGACAGCCTGTCGGAAATGCGGCTGCTGGCGCAGAACCCGCTGCGCCATCGCCGACAGATCCTGGCGCTCAAGCACTTCTTCGCCACCCGTAAGTGCACGGTGCTGCTGTTGGATGACATGACCGCCGAAGATGGCGACCTTCAGCTCCACAGCATCGCCCATGGCGTCATCAGCCTGCAGCGCACCCCTCAGGAATACGGCGCGCAGCGTCGGCGCCTGGAAGTGGTCAAGATGCGCGGCGTCAAGTATCGCGGCGGCTTCCACGACTTCGAGCTGGACACCGGCGGCGTCACCGTCTTCGAGCGGCTGGTGGCGGCCCATCATCATGCTGACTTCACACACGAAGTCGTGTCGACCGGCACGCCGGGCCTGGACGCTCTGGTCGGCGGCGGCCTGTCGCGCGGCACCAATACGCTGATCAGCGGACCATCCGGCGTGGGCAAGACCACCACGGCGGTGCGCTGCGCCCTGGCCGCCCTGGAGCGTGGCGAAAAGGTCGCCTATTACCTGTTCGACGAGGGCCTGCCGACCCTTCTGACCCGTTCCAGATCATTGGGGATGGACCTCCAACCCTTCCTCGACAACGGCCAGCTTACGATCCGCGCCATCGATCCGGCTGAGCTGTCGCCGGGAGAGTTCGCCTTCCATGTCCGCGGCGCAGTCGAGCAAGTCGGCGCGAAGACTATCGTCATCGACAGCCTCAACGCCTATCTGCAGGCCATGCCGGGCCAGAAGTTCCTGCTGCTGCAGATGCACGAGTTGCTGACCTACCTGAACCAGCAGGGCGTCGTCACTCTGCTTATCCTTGGCCAGCACGGCTTCATCGGCGAAGTCCGCAGCGACATCGATCTGAGCTATCTGTCAGACAGCATCCTGCTGTTCCGCTTCTTCGAGGCGGCCGGCGCGATCCGCACGGCCATCTCGGCGGTCAAGAGCCGCACCACCGAGCATGAGAAGACCATCCGCGAGATCCGCCTGACCCATGATGGCATCGAGGTGGGCGAAGCCCTGACCGACTTCCAGGGCGTGATGTCGGGCCTGCCGTCCTACGAAGGCAAGGTGCCCATGCTCGGCCAAGGCGATGAGCCGCGCGCGCATGGATGAACGCATCCTGATCCTGGCGCCGCGAGGCAGGGATGCGCCGGTGATCGCCGAGACCTTGGCCAATCTGGGCCACCGAACGCTGATCTGTCCCAACCTGTCGGCGCTCACGCAGGCGCTGCGGGAGGACGCAGGGGCGGCCGTCCTGACCGAGGAGGCGTTGGCCGCCGACGCCACCGATACTCTTACCGCGTGGCTCGCCGCCCAACCGGCATGGTCGGACTTTCCGTTTATTGTCCTGGTCACCAAGCAGCCGGGCAAGCGCACCCAGGCCGATGCGGCGCGGTTGAGCGCGATCGGCAACATCGTGCTGCTCGAGCGGCCGATCAACGCCGAGACGCTGATCAGCGCGGCGGCCTCGGCGGTGCGTGCGCGTCGACGCCAGTACGTGGCCCGGGATCACCTGGTCGAGCAGGCCAAAGCCGAAGAGAAGCTTCGTTTTGCTCTGGACGCCGGTCAGCTTGGCGCCTGGGACCTCGACCTCGACAGTCGCCAGATCGCGGTGTCGCCCATGACCAAGGCTCACTTTGGCCGTAGCCCCGATGCCGAACTGACCCTGGCGCAGGTCGAGGCCGCGGTTCATCCCGATGATGCGGAGCGGCGTCAGGGCGGGCTTGAGGCCTTCGAGCGAGGCGAGGATTACGGCGTTGAATATCGCGTCGTCTGGCCCGACGGCTCGGTTCACTGGCTCCAGGTTCGCGGCCGCCCAGCCCCGGGCTTGCCGAGGCGCGTGTCGGGCGTGACGCTCGACATCACCGAGCGCAAGGCCGCCGAGGCGGCCTTGATGGCGATGAACGAAACCTTGGAAAAGCGGGTCGCCGAGAGCGTCCATGAGCTGCAGCGCTCCAATGCGCGGCTGCTCAACGAGATCGGCGAGCGCGAGCAGGCCCAGGCCGCCCTGGTCCAGGCCCAGAAGATGGACGCTATCGGCCAGCTGACCGGCGGCATCGCCCACGACTTCAACAACCTCCTGACCGCTATCGTCGGCAATATCGATATGATCGAGCGGCGCAGCGACGACGAGCGGATCAAGCGTATGGCCGCCAACGCCCGCGAGGGCGTGGAACGGGCCACCAAGCTGACGGCCCAACTCCTGGCGTTCTCCCGTAGTCAGCAGTTGGATCTGCAGCCCGTCGAGGTGGATGCGCTCATCGTGGGGATGGACGACCTTCTCACCCGCACCCTAGGGCATACGGTCGAGGTTAGAACGAACCTGCACGCTGGAATGACGCGCGCCAACGCCGACCCCAATCAGTTGGAACTGGCGATCCTCAACTTGGCGATCAACGCCCGCGACGCGATGGGGGAGGGCGGAACGGTGACGGTGTCCACCCGCTTGGCCGACGACTGGCACGAGGGCCTGCAGCCGGGCCATCATGTGGTTATCGCCGTCAAGGACACGGGGCATGGCATTCCGGCCGAGCTTTTGGCCAAGGTCTTCGACCCCTTCTTCACCACAAAGAGCGTGGGCAAGGGCACGGGCCTTGGCCTCAGCCAGGTCTACGGCATCGCCACCCAGTCTGGGGGCACTGTGCGGATCGACAGCACCGTGGGCATGGGCACGACCATCGAGATCTGGCTGCCGGTCAGTGACGCGGCCGAGCGCCTTAAGCCTAGTGAAATCCCCGCCGCGGAGACGCCGCTCAGCCAGGGCGAGCGAGTCTTGGTGGTGGATGATGATCCCGGTGTGCGGCGGTTCATCGTTCAATGCCTCAAATCGCTCGGCTACCACGTCACCGAAGCGTCCGGCGGCCAGGCCGGTCTGGATCGCATCGCCGAGGACCGCCCCGACCTGATGGTGGTGGATTTCGCGATGCCGGGCGTCAACGGCGCCCAGGTTGCGGTCCAGGCGCGTCAGGTCCTTCCCGCGCTCGCCGTCCTCCTGGTCACCGGCTACGCGGATGCGCAGGCGATCAAGGACTTGGTTCGTTCTGAGGCGGTGCTTCGCAAGCCGTTCAAGGTCAGCGACCTGGCGCTCGCCGTTCGACGCACGCTCGAGGAAAGCGAGCGCCATTCCGCATAGGTCATTTGCTCGATCGCCAGGCTCGTCTAGCGCCTTTGGAATGTCAGGTCTCAGCAGTGGGTCGGGAGTCCGCTGTTGGCGCCATGTTACCTTCACAAGCGGCGGCTGCGTTGCGTTGCCCACTTTGTTTGACGGAAACCTGCTCGCCGTGCATCGCTTCAGAAAAGACCCAAAGCCAGGCGAGGAAACCGGTTGCAGGATGGACGTGGGCGCATTGTTGCGTGGCTGGGGCGGGAGATTCTGCCCCATGAAGCCGACGTGCGCGCATGGCTTCGGCGATCCCTGGCCGCGGCGGGCGACGCCGACGACGTGATCCAGGAAGCCTATTGTCGGCTGGCCAACCTCGCCTCGATCGACCACATCGAGAATCCGCGGGCCTATTTCTTCCAGGCCGCGCGGAGCGTCGCCCTGGAGCAGATCCGGCGGGCGCGGGTGGTCCGCATCGAGACGGTGACGCAAATCGACGCGCTGAACGTCGAACTGGATGAGCCTTCGCCCGAGCGGATCGCCGGTGGGCGGCGGGAACTGGCCCGGGTGCAGCGCCTGATCGCGGCCTTGCCCGAACGGTGCCGACGCATCTTCGAGATGCGCAAGATCGAAGGCTTGCCGCAGCGCGAGATCGCCCGCCGCATGGGCGTGACCGAGCACGTGGTCGAGAATGAATCCGTGAGGGGGCTGCGCGCCATCCTCGCCGCCCTCGCCGAGGGCGAAACCAACCAAGACGCTGTCCCAAGGAGGTCGAGCTCTCATGATCGAACGCGAAAGCGCCGCTGACATCGAGGCGCAAGCCGTCCGATGGGTGGTTCGCGCCGATCAGGGCGAGCTGACCCTGGCGGAGCGAACCGAACTGGACGCCTGGCTGACGGGCGATCCTCGCCGCCAGGGCGCCCATGCGCGGGCCGAGGCCGCCTGGTTGATGCTGGACCGGGCGAAGGCGCTGGGCGGCGCCCCGGCGGAACGCTCGTTGTCCGAACGCGGACGGATGGGGCGCCGTCGCCTGCTGGCCGGACTGGGCGTGGCGGCGGCGGCCTGCGCGGCGATCGTCATCGCGCCTCGACTGCTGTCGGCGCGCTACGGCACCGCGCTGGGCGAAATCCGCCGGGTGCCGCTGTCGGACGGCTCGATGGCCGCGATCAACACCGACACCGTCCTGGACGTGACCATGCGGCCTCGGCTGCGGCAGGTGAAGCTGGACAAGGGCGAGGCCTGGTTCCAGGTCGCCAAGGACCCGCAGCGTCCCTTCGTGGTCGAGAGCGGGCCGGTGCGGGTGCGGGCCGTGGGCACGGCCTTTTCGGTGCGCCGCCGCGAAGGCGGATGCGATGTCCTCGTGACCGAAGGCGTGGTCGAGGCCTGGTCGCAGGACGTCGGCGGCGCGCCCCGCCGCGTCGGGGCCGGCGAGCGGATCTTCGTCAGCGACGAGGTCGGGCCCGCCAACCCCGCCGTCGCGCCGATCGACATCACCCGCAACCTGGCCTGGCGGGAAGGGCAGATCGTGCTGGACGGCGAAGCCTTCGCCACCGCCGCCGCCGAATTCAACCGCTACAACGCGCGCAAGATCGTCATCGCCGATGACTCGATGGCCGACGAAAAGCTGGTCGGCTGGTTCCGCACCAACGAGCCGGAAAGCTTCGCCCGGGCGGCCGCCAGCAGCTTCGGCGGCAAGGTGACGGTGCGCGGCGACGTGATCCTGGTCGAGGCCGGCGAATAATTTTTTTGCCGGTGTCTGACGGAAACCGGTTTCCGCCGCATCGCTCAAGACAGGTGCTCCAAGAGGCGCCGTCGGAAAAACAGATCATAGGGAGGGCGCCGCATGGGTCATTCGCGGTACGAGTACACCAGAACATCCTTGATGCTGGCCGCGGGCGCGACTGCCCTGCTGGTCGCCAGCCAGGCGCAGGCGCAAGCGCAAGCGCGCAAGTTCGACGTGCCGGCCCAATCGGCGGCCACCGGCATTCCCCAGTTCGGCAAGCAGGCGGACCTGCAGATTCTGGCGCCGCAGGCCGTGGTCCAGGGCAAGCGCGTGAACGCCGTGCGGGGCGCCTATTCAGTGCCGGACGGCCTGACCCGTCTGCTGCAAGGCGGCGATCTCGTCGTGGTCTCCAATGACGGCCGCACCGCGGTGCTGGGGCAGAAAGCCAGCGTCCAACTGGCCTCGACGGCTCCCGTCGCGCTGCCGCAGGACGCCGCTCCCGCGTCGGCCCCGGTCGCCGACGACCAGAGCTCCGAGGTCGAGGAAGTGGTGGTCACCGGCTTCCGCGCCAGCCTGGGCAGCGCCCTCAGCGTCAAGCGCCACGCCAACGGCGTCGTCGACGTCATCAAGGCCGAGGACATCGCCGATTTCCCCGACGCCAACCTGGCCGAGTCCATCCAGCGCGTGCCGGGCGTCTCGATCGCCCGCGACGCCGGCGAAGGGCGTCAGATCACCGTCCGCGGCCTGGGCCCCCAGTTCACCCGTGTGCGCATCAACGGCGTCGAGGGGCAGAGCACGACCAGCGGCACCGACAGCTCGGGCGGCGCGAACCGTAACCGCTCGTTCGACTTCAACGTCTTTGCCTCGGAGCTGTTCAACAGCATCACCGTGCGCAAGACCGCCTCGGCCCAGACCGAGGAAGGCTCGCTGGGCGCGACGGTCGACCTGCAGACCGGTCGCCCGTTCGACTACAAGGGCAGGACTTTCGTGGTCTCGGCCCAGGAGGGCTACAACGACCTGTCCAAGTCCTGGGACCCGCGTCTGGCGGTCCTGGCGTCCGACACCTGGTTCGACGGCAAGCTGGGCGCGCTGGTCTCGGTGGCCTACACCGAGCGCAACCTGCTTGAGGAAGGCCACGGATCGGGCGGCTGGCTGAACGGCACGGAAGTGGGCGGCTACAGCCCCGCCTCGACCTTCACCCAGGCCAGCCAGGCCAACGTCTTCTCGCCGCGCTTCCCGCGCTACGGACGCCTGACCCATGACCAGAAGCGCCTGGGCGTGACCACCTCGGTGCAGTTCCGCCCCGACGAGAACACCCTGATCAGCGCCGACTTCCTTTATTCGGACTTCAAGGCGACGCGCGAGGAGAACTGGCTGGAGGCGCTGTCCTTCGCCCGTAACGCTTCACAGGGCGGCCGGCCCGAGATCATCGTCCGCGACGGCGCCGTCAACGCCAAGGGCGACATGGTCTACGGCCTGTTCGACGACGTCGACATCGAGAGCGAAAGCCGTTTCGACAAGCTGGACACTAAGTACACCCAGGCCACTTTCAACGTCGAACATCAGTTCGGCGAACGGCTGAAAGTCACCGGCCTGGTCGGGTTCTCCAAGTCCGACATGGACAATCCCGTCCAGACCACGGTGATCATGAACCGCGAGAACTCCGATGGGTTCTCGTACGACTACCGTCCCGATTCCAACCTGCCGCTGATCAACTACGGCTTCGACGTCAACGATCCGCTGGCCTACAACTTCGGCGCGGCGCGCTCGGAAATCCGCCTGCGCCCGCAAGGCGTGGTCAACAAGATCGGCACCGCCCAGCTCGACGGCGACTATCGCCTGAACGACAGCCTGCACCTGAAGGTCGGCGTCAACTTCAAGGACTACAACTTCGATTCCTGGGCCATGGCCCGGGTCAACGAGTCGATGGTCCCGACCCTGCCGGCCGGCGTCACCCTGGCCAGCCTGACCAAGACGGTCTCGGGCTTCGGCAAGAACCTGGGCGCGCCGTCTGGCGTGCCGACCTCGTGGTCCGCCCCGGACCTGAACGCGTTCGCCAAGCTGTTCAACATCTATAACGGCCAGGGCCTGTTCGAGCTGAGCGGCGCCAGCAACGCCAACGCTCGCGGCAACATCCGCAGCGTCGAGGAGAAGGACTCCGCGGCCTACGCGCAGCTGGACTTCAACAGCGACCGCTTCGCCTGGCCGATCCGCGGCGACGTCGGCGTGCGCTACGTCAAGACCGAGCAGAGCTCGACCGGTTACCAGCTGGTGGCTGGCGCGGCCCAGCAGGCCACCGTCGATCGCGAGTACGACGACTGGCTGCCGGCCCTGAACGTCACGGCCGAGGTCACGCCCGACTTCCTGCTGCGCTTCGGCGCGGCCAAGGTGATGACCCGTCCGAACCTGGGCAGCCTGACGCCGGGCGGCAGCCTCAGCACGGTGGGTGTGTTCAGCGTAAGCTCGGGCAATCCGAACCTCGAGCCGATCCGGGCTACGACCTACGACCTGTCGGCCGAATGGTATTTCGCCAAGGACGCCCTGCTGTCGGTCGGCCTGTTCTACAAGGACATCGACACCTACATCCAGACGTCGCGGATATCGCAGCCGTTCAGCGCTTCGGGGCTGCCGGCCAGCCTGCTCGACGGCCTGGGCGTCTCGGTCAACGACACCTTCCTGTTCAGCCAGCCGGTCAACACCAAGGGCGGCCCGCTGAAGGGGATCGAGATCAGCTACCAGCAGCCCTTCACCTTCCTGCCGGGCTTCCTGACCCACACCGGGGCGATCTTCAATGTCACCGTGGTCGATTCCAAGATCGACTACATCTCGTCGCGCTCGCCGACGGGCTTCGTGCAGGACGACCTGGTCGGCCTGTCGAAGAACGCCTTCAACGCGACGATCTACTACGAGGATGATCGGTTCAGCGCGCGGGTGTCTGGCGCCTATCGCGACAAGTATCTGACGGCGGTGCCCAGCGGGACCAGCACCAACGACGTCGACGGGGTGCGCGACACGTTCACCGTCGACGCCTCGGTCAGCTACGCGATCAACAAGCGCCTGAAGCTGACGTTCGAGGGGCTGAACCTGACCGACGCGTTCAACGACCAGTACACCGACAGCCAGCGGGACAGTGTCTACGTCTACTCGCACACCGGTCGGCAGTACAATTTCGGCCTGCGATACGCGTTCTAGGCTTCCTCCTCCCGAGGAATGGGCGTCGGCCGCTTGTCCCGGTCGGCGCCCGCCTTTTTACCTTTGAGGCTCTAATGCGAACTGTTCCTGTGACGCGACGCGGGCTTCTGGCGGGGGCGGCCCTGGCCGTCACGCCGAGCCTGGCCCTGGCTGGGCCGCGCTATGACGCGGTGCTCAAGCGCGCCGACGATCCCCGCCGGTTTTCAACTCCGACCTTCGCCAAGCTCTCGGAGGCGGTCGCCGCGGCGCCGGCCGACGGGACGCGGCCCTTCCAGATCCTGGTCACGCGCGGGCTTTGGGACGAGCAGGTCGTGATCGACAAGCCGTTCGTCCATCTGATCGGCGAGGACCGCAAGGGCTCCGTCATCAGCCACCTGGCCGCGTCCGGCCTGACCGCGCCCGACGGCAAGCGCTGGGGCACCTTCCGGACGCCGACCCTGTTCGTGCGCGCGCCGGACTTCGTGGCGCGTAGTCTGACCATCCAGAACACCTTCGACGGCCTGGCCGAGATGAGCAAGCCGGGCGGTCTGCATTCGCACGACGGCGCGGGGCCGCAGGCCGTGGCGCTGATGCTGGACAAGGGCAGCGACCGGGCACGCCTGACCGAGGTCGACATCCTCGGCTATCAGGACACCTTGTTCCCCGACGCTGGCCGCAGCCTGTTCGAGCGCTGCCTGATCGCCGGCAGCTACGACTTCATCTTCGGCGCGGGCCGGGCCTGGTTCGAGCAATGCGAGATCCGCTCGCGCCCTCGGCCGGTCGATCCTGTCGACGGCTACATCGTCGCGCCCAGTACGCCGATCGAGCAACCCTTCGGCTTCGTCTTCCATCGCTGCCGGTTGACGGCGGACCCGGGCGTGAAGCGCCACAGTGTCTATCTGGGCCGGCCCTGGCGTCCCTCCGGCGTCTTCCCGGACGGCCGCTACGGCGACCCCCGCTTCGTGGGCGCGACGGCGTACCTCGACTGCTGGATGGACGACCACATCGCGCCGGAAGGCTGGACCGAGATGTGGTACACGGGCCGGGACGGCAATCCGCGTACGATGCTGCAGCCCGAGAGCGTTCGGTTCTCGCAGTTCGCCGCCCATGGCCCCGGCGCCGCCGCGCTCGGTCGGGGGCGCTGGCTGTCCCGCGGCGAGGCTCGCGCCTATCGGGTCGATACGGTGCTTTCGGGCTGGAGGTGAACGGCAGGATTGCGGCCGGATATTAGGGTCCGCTATTGGCGCTGCGCGGTCGGCAATGCAGACCTCCGGATCGGCGGAGATGGGTGGCTAGCGGAAGTTCACATTTGCCTGCCATGCGGCCCATGAACGTCGGGCGTCAGCAACTCGCTCATGACGCTAAGCAGTTTCAATGGAGAGTAGGGCTTGCATAGGAAGCGCACTCCGGGCGGAAGATCGCTCGAGCGCGGCGTGTATCCGCCGCTGGTGACCACGATCTTAACCTCAGGCCTGCGATTGGCGACCTGACGCGCCAAGCCTAGGCCGTTGAGCGTCCCGGGCATGTCGACGTCGGTGAGGATGGCGCCGATATCCGGCTTGGCCATTAGAAGCTCCAAGGCTTCCTGTGCATTTGCGGCCTCCAGGCTGGAGAAGCCGCCAACCTCAAGAAAGTCGCAAGCAAGCAGGCGTGCGAGCGCCTCGTCTTCTACAACGAGGACGGAGACCGTCGCCCTGGCCGGGCCGACTGCATCGGTTGTCATGATAGCGCCCCGCCGACAATGACTTGGAATTCCAAACGCAAAGAGTCGGATACCCGACAAACTCCCGTATTGGCTTTTGGTTGCGGCGGATTTCAAATGGTCGGGCGAGACGTCGCTGGGCCAACGCGCAACTAACCAGCGATGCGGACGCCCGCAATGGGTCGATCTCGCCCATGCGTCTGGGGCGCTGAATGTCCGGTTGCTGGAGGTGCATCAACGTCAGCAACTGGCGCCAAGCGAGCAGAGGGCGGCCAGCGCTGGCCGCCCCCAATTCCCAGCTGCACCTAAGCCTGCTTCATCTCAGCCGCCAATTCGAGGGCGAAATCGCGATAGCTGTACAGCGGGCGGCCCAGGATCGCGGTCAGGCGCTCGATGTCGCCGTTCTCCGGGATCATGCCGTCGCTGACGAAGCGTTCGGCCATCAGGCGCATCTCGTAGGCCATCCACTTGGGCATGAAGGCCGCCGCGTTCTGCTCGAAGCCGCTGGGATCGTCACCGCCGTAGACGACCGGCCGGCCCAGTACGTCCGACCAGATCGCCGCCACGGCCGCCCCCGTCAGCGTGTCGGGCCCGACGAGGTTCAGGGTTTCGACCGGCAGCCTGCTCGGCGACTGGTCGTGGCGGATCAGCTCGATCGCGGCGACCTCGGCGATGTCTCGCGCGTCGGCCATGGCGACGCCCTTGGCCCCGATCGGCATCGGATAGACGCCGTGGTTCAGGACCACGTCCTTGATCGTCAGGTCGTTGTCGATGAAGTAGGCCGGCCGCAGGATCGTGGCGGAAAAGCCCATCTGCTGGATCATCCGCTCGGCGCCGAACTTCACGGCGAAGTGCGGCACGTCCACGAACCGGTCGGCGTGCAGCACCGACAGGTAGACGACCCGCTCGACGCCGCACTCGCGAGCGATGTTCAGGGTGATCAGCGCCTGGGTGAATTCGTCGCCCGCCACGGCGTTGAGCAGGAACAGGGTGCGTACGCCCTTGAAGGCGGACCGCAGGGCGTCGATGTCGAGCAGATCGCCCTTGGCGATCTCTACGCGGGTGTCGAAGTCGGCCTTAGCGGGATCGCGGACCAGGACGCGGACCTTGGCGTCGCGCTGGATCAGTTGCTGAACGACTTGTCGGCCGACACGGCCGGTGGCGCCCGTAACGAGGATGGTCATGGGGAAATCTCCGGGTTGGGGTGGGTGGACACCCGGAAAATGATCGATCCACCCGGAAGCCAATAGTCGCTAGATTTGGACAAACCGTCTCACTGGTGGAACACATGGACCTGCTCGCCCTCGCTGATTTCAACTTGGTCGCTAGGCATGGCGGCTTCGGCCGCGCTGCCCGCGAAACAGGCCGCCCCAAGGCCACGCTGTCACGGCGGGTCTCCGAGCTGGAAGCCAGGCTGGACCTGCGCCTGTTGGAGCGCGGCGGGCGGACGTTGAAGCTCACCGAGGAAGGCCGAGCGCTCTTCGCTCGTACGGGCGCTCTGCTGGCCGAGTTGGACGAAGCCGCCGCCGCGATCGCTTTCGGCGGCGGGACGCCGCGCGGCCGCCTGCGGATCAGCGCGCCGCTGCTGTTCTCTCAAACAGCCATGGGCCGCCTGGCCGCCGCGTTCGCCCTGGCGTTCCCCGAGGTGCGACTGGAAGTGACGACCGACGACCGCGCGGTGGATATGGTCGAGGAGGGCTATGACTTGGTGATCCGGGTGAACCCGAACCCGGACGCGGGCCTGATCGGCCGCTTCTTCCTGCGCGATCGCCTGGTCGTTGTGGCTAGCCCGGACATGGCGCGACCGGTGGACGGTTCATCCGTACGGGCCGTCGTCCGTGGCGCGGGAGCTGACGCCGAGACCTGGGATGTAACGACCTCGGACGGTCCTTCCAGGATCGCGGTCGAGCCCGTCTTGCGCCTGTCGTCGCTGATCATGGTCCGCGACGCGGTGCGGGCCGGCGTCGGGATCGCCCGCCTGCCGATTTCGCTGGTCAGTCACGACCTGGACGCCGGCCGACTGGTCACCTGGGGTGGCGTCGTTGGATCGGAGATCGCGCTGTGGGCGCTCTATCCGTCCCGTCGACTGCTCAGTGCGCGTGTCTCCGCCTTTCTGGATCATCTCAAGGCCGCGTTTCCAACCGGCGCGCCTGAAGAGCTCGCGAGGTACGTCGAGATAGGCTGAAGCTTGCGGGAAGAGGATCAACCAATCACTCTGGCGCCGAGTAGCAGGTCGGCTTTTAGAGCGGAGCGCAATGTCCGCTCGTGGCACCTTGCCGGCCGGCAGATGGTTCAGCGAGGTCCTCATCTTGGGTCCGTGCGAGGCGACCATCAGGCTTGCTCCAGGGCCGCAGCGGCCGTGGCGGTGAGCAGGAAAAGGCGGCTCGGCTGTGAGGGGAATGGGCGACAGCCGCAAGCTTAGCCGTCGCTAGAAAATGGACGATGTCGCGGGCGAAGCGCTCGGTCACCACTGATATCGCTCGGGTGCGCGGCATCCAAGGCTACCAGCCGCCCAAGTGGCTGACGCTGATTACCGTCGACATCGGCGCTGAGGTGACAGCTAGCATCGCCGCCACCGACGGCTCACCCGACTTGGTGCTGCGCGCGCCCGCGCCGATGTTCCATGACGTGCCCTCCCAATCCCGCCTGGGCTCCAACGCCTCGGACCGAGAAAGGATTCCGTGGACGACGACGGTGGACGCTCGCCCTGGCCATCGACGGCGCGTATCATCGTCCGGTGCAAGACCATCTCGACCTACAAGGCGCGTCCGGCGCGACCTACCGCTTCCGGCTCATCCCTGAGCCGGGCCAACTGCCGGCAACCTCGGGGAATTTCGCCTACGTACGCTGGCGCGGCGCGACGCCCCAGGTGTTTTGCCTCGGCGCGGTCAACAACCTCGGTTCAGCCGGCCGCGATTGGGACGAAGCGGTTCGCGCCCACGGGGCGTCGGGCCTCTATGTCCGGCTGAACGTGGCGCGCGCGGTCCGTGACGAGGAGCATGCCGACCTTTTCGAGAAGCACCGGCCGCCCATGGTCTCGCGCGCTGAGGCCTAGGTCAGCGTCGCGGGCCGGAACGCGGTTGAGAAGGCACGGTGCGGAACGTCACCGAATAACGCAGCGCCTCGACCTCGGGGATGCTGTGCTGCCAGTCGCTGCGCGAAGGTCCGCTCATCAGGTAGGCCGAGCGGGGCGCGGCGATGATCGAGGCGCGGTCCCACTTGTCGCCGGCCTTGCGGCGCAGGCGGAAGGTGCAGGGAGACAGTAGCGAGACGCCGGCGATGGCCACGGCGGGCGGGCGGTCGCGATGCCAGCCGATGCCGGCGCCGGGCGCGTATTCGGTGACCAGGGCGTGGCGGAAGCTTCCAGCGGACAGGCCCGTGAACGCCGCGACCTTGTCCAGCAGAGGCGTGAGGAAATCCGGAACGCCTTCGCCGGTCTCGACCATGGCGCCGTCGGCGCCGCGTCGCCAGCCAAACGCGGCCACGCGGCGATTGCCCAGATAACCCAGGTGTTCGTAGGGTTCGAAGTCGAGGTGTTCGAACTGGCGAACCAGGGCGCTCTCCTCGTCGGCCGTGATCAGGTGTGGCTGATAGCGGAACCCGTCTGGAAGGGGGCGACGCGGGGCCAGCGGCAGGTCGAATAGTGCGGGCTGCAGGTCCATGGGCGTTCCGTCAGCGGGTGGGTTGTGCGGCCGGCGTCCAGCCGTAGCCGTAGTCGGTGGGGTTCAAGCCTGTATCGAGCAGCAGGGAGATGGTGGCCCAACGGCGGCGTTCGGCGTCACCGGGGTCTATTACTCCCGACATCGTCATGATCGGCATGCGGCCGGGACATCGTGGGCAGGGCAGACGGGCCTGGATCTCGGTCATGGTGCAATTAAGATAACGCCGCGCCCGGCCCAGCATCGTGTCCCGACGCCAGGTCTTGCCCGTCCCGCAGTACTGGCAGCGAAAGCCGATCTCCCAGCCGCGTTCGAGCGCGTCGATCAGCCGGGCGCCGGCGAAGGCCGGATCGAGCTGCGCGGCCTTGCGGCGATCGGCGTCGCTGGGCTCAGGCATGGGGCGGCGGATCCACGCGCCGGATGGCGCGCCAATACGACCAGGGCTTGGCCCTGATCCGCTCCATCTCGAACCAGCCTTCCTCGCCTTCGAACGCCGGCACGTGCTCGGGCGAGACGAAGCCGACCCGCGAATTGCCGCGACCCGTACCGCCGGGATGAAGGAAATGCAGAGTCCTGGAAGTCTTGTCCTGGGCGTAGGCGCGCACGCGCGTCAGCTTCATGACCCGGCGGCCGTGGCGCGTCGCCGCGAGCGCCAGGGACGGGAAGGGTTGTTGCTGGGCCATCGCTCAGTCGTAGAGCGAGGCGGCGAACCGGGTCTTCAGCCCCGAACAGCCTGCGGGGCCCGGCCAGACTTCGAACCGGCCCTGGCGGCGACCGCAGGGGCAGCGCAGGCGGTCGGTGAAGTTGACGATGGAGATGTCGCCCAGCCGGCGCTCGAGCCAGGCCGTCGCGTCGAACTCGGCCGTCTCGCCGCAGTCGCAGAGCATCCGGAGGTGACGGTCGGGGCCGACGCACTCGGCTAGGGTTTCGATATCGGCTTCGAACGGGATGTGGACCGATGCGCAGGCGCGCGGCGTCGCACGCGGATTTGCGTTTGGGGTGGGCATAGCGAACTCCGATGTTGCTTATATGTTCTCCTTGGTGACGTGAGAGTCAATCGGCTCGTCGGCGCGTCGACCTCGCACCTGTGGGCGGCGTGTGGATGACTAGGGATGCTTCCAGGCGCCGCGGCCGGCGCGGCGCGCCTCGTCTTCGGCCGCGGCGTAGGCGCCCTTGCTGTAGCGTCGATATTCGGTGGCCAAGCCCGAGCGGATCAGGGCGGCGTTGACGTCGGGGCTGGCGTCCGACCAGCAGCGGCCCACGAACCGGCCATAGCGGTCGCGATCGACGAAGCGGCATCCGACCCGTCCTCGCGTCAGGCGGATGAGTTCGTCGCGGGCCTCGTAGGCCAGCGGCTCGGCGGGGGTCTTGCCCCGCCGGACCTCGGGCGCGTCGACGCCGAAAAGGCGCACGCGTTCGGAGCCGCAGCGCAGGGTGTCGCCATCGTGAACGGCCGGCGCGGTGCAGGCGATGATGGAGGCGAGGGCGGCGGCGGGGAGCATGGCGCGCCTTGTAGGCGAAGTCGCCGGCAAGGGGGAAGAGAGCACCCCAACCGTCCCGACGGATTTTGGTCGACAGCGGGGATCATCTGCGGGACCGCTATCGCTTGGTCACGATCGCCGGGGCGATCCCGGGCGGCCAGCCGGTCTGGTTGCGGAGGGGGCAGGGCGGAACAAGCTGTCCTTCGGCGACGAGGAGTTCCTGGTTCTCAGGCCGCAGGCCGCCGCGGACGGCGTCGCGGTGGCGCGGGATGGTCTGGCGCTCTTGTCCGACGCCGCCATCGTTCACGGTTATGCGTTTTGGGACGGCTCAGGTTCTCCCTTTAGCGGGCGCTGTGACCTGTCTGCTTGGGCATACGAAAAGGGCGGCCTTGTTAGGCCGCCCATTGAGTCCGCCGCTCCTGGTTGGGTCAGGCGAGCAGGTCCAGCCAGTGGCTCAGGCACTCCAGCGCGTAGTAGGCGACCGGGGCCAGGTTGATGGCGAACCACATCGCCACTAGGGCCTGGGCCGCCAGACGGTCCCGGCGGCTGGCTTCGGCCTCGGGGCCGAAACGGGGGCGCTCGGACAAATCCTTGCGCAGCGTGTGCGTCGCATGGATGACAACAAGTGGCAGGAGCGGCAGTTGGAAGATTTCGAGCGTCATGGCGTCACCTGGGCTGAAAGGTCGTTGGTAATCCTTTCTTAAGACTTTCGGCGCTCATCTCATCAAGCATTCGGAAAGGCACTTGGTATGGTTAAGAAGACTTTTCATCTTTCTGTATAAATCTATCTGGTGGAGACGAAGTATTATAAATATCGTTTAAGTTCTCGCGTTTTCTATTAAGTCTTCCAAAAAACAATAGAATTTGCCAAATTGACCCTGCGGCTGAGCGGGACCATGGGCGAAGTCAATGACAACACGCGAAGGGACCGGATTGCGCGCCTGTTCGGGGCAACGCGCGATAGCGTCCTGCTGCCCAAGTTGATGGCCGCGCCGGCGTGCGCTCATCACCTGGTCCCTGTGCTTTATCCGATCGCCAAGTGCCGGGGTCTGGCCAACGACATCTACAAGGTGATGGGCTCGCGGATCGCTGACCTGAACGTCGATCTGTCGGCCCAGTACTTTCGCATCAACGCCTCCAACGCCCTGAAGGGTCTGACCCTGGACGTCGTTGACGCGATGTTCGCGATCATCGAGGACTTCCTGGACCTGGGTGGGGATATGCGCACCGCCCCGGATGGCTACGCGAAGGTGCGCCACGACTTCGTGAGCCATGTGGGGATCACCGGACAGGCCCACGCGGTGGCGACGGCCTCCAACTACTATGTCGAGGTCGTCGAGGCCTGTCGGCGCCGTAGCAGCCAGCGCATGATCGCCCTGCCGACCGTGCTGGAGCGTCTGGGCTTCGAGCGAGGCGACATCGAGGGCGTCTGCCTGGCCGCCGATTCCGAGCGCGGCGAGGTCTATGATAAGGCCTTTGGCCTGCTGACCGGGCTCCTGGAGGGCTACGACGGCAGCGGCGAGATGCGCGGAGCCTGCAAGATCACCCGCGCCGCCGCCGAGTTCCTGCACCGCGTCCTGCAGGACCTGGCGCTCGCGCGCAAGGCGGCCGGGACCTCGTTCAAATTGCTGTTCAGCGATGAGGCGGGCGTGGGGCCGCGCCAGGGCCAATCCACCCGCAGCCTCTGGCTCGACAGCGGCAATTTCATCTCCCACCACGACTTCTCCAGCGCCGCGGCGGCCTGAAGCCCTAGAGCGCTCGGTGGCTGCCGGCCTTCGGCCGGGCGCGGCCATCGCGCTCGCGCGCGATGACTTTCCTTGTTTTCCTTTCCCCTGAAACGGGGGTGGGCGGCGCGCCCTTCTAGGCCCGCCTTAGGCGACGGCAAGCCGGCCAAGCGGCCGGCTCCTCCACTTTCGTTTCGGCCCTTCGGGTGCCGTCTCCCGCCGGCGGGCCTCTTCGGCCGCTCTTCGCCGCCCACCCCCCTTTCCGGTGAAAGGATGCGGGTTTGGGGCGGGGAAGGAGCCCGCTCATGCGCCCCACCGGCCAACGCTCTAGGCCCGCCGCCACGCCCTCCCGGCGGGGGGACGTCAGCCTCTACGACGAGGTCACGCACCGGATCATCGACCAACTGGAGGCCGGGCGCCTGCCCTGGGTCCAACCCTGGGGCACGGTCGGCGGCGCGGCCCTGTCCCTGCCGCGCAACGGGATCACCGGGCGGCGCTATTCGGGGGTCAACATCCTGCTCCTATGGGGCGCCGTCATCGAGCACGGCTTTCCCTCGCAAGGCTGGCTGACCTTCAAGCAGGCCCTGGCCGCCGGGGGCTGCGTGCGGCGTGGCGAGCGTGGGACCACCGTGGTCTTCGCCGATCGCTTCACGCCCAAGGCCGAGCAGGAGCGGGCCGCGCGCGACGGCGACGAGCCCGGCAAGGTCTCGTTTCTCAAGCGCTTCACCGTCTTCAACCTGGTCCAGTGCGAAGGCCTGTCGGGCGTCGATCCCGAACCCGCGCCGCCGCCCGAGCGGCAGGCGATCCCCCATGCCGAGGCGCTGATCGCCGCCACGGGCGCGGACTTCCGCGTCGGCGGGCCGCGCGCCTTCTATGATCCTTTGTTCGACTACGTGCAGGTGCCGCCGCAACCGGCCTTCACCGACCAGATCAACTACTACCGCACCGCCTTCCACGAGCTGTCGCACTGGACGGGCCACCGCTCGCGCCTGGACCGCGACCAGTCGGGCCACCGGGGCGGCAAGGCCTACGCGCGCGAGGAACTGGTCGCCGAAATGGGCGGCGCCTTCGTCTGCGCCAGCCTCGGCGTCGTCCCCACCGTTCGCCACGCCGACTACATCGGCGCTTGGCTGGAGGTCTTGGCCGAGGACAACCGCGCCATCTTCCGCGCGGCCTCGCAGGCCTCCAAGGCCGCCGACCTGCTGCTGTCGTCCGCGGGCGGGCCTTCGCCCGAGCCCGTCGCCGGGCCGCAGGCCGCCATGGCCGCCTGATCCCGTCCTTCCGTGCGCCGGGATCATTTCCGGCGCCGGTCGACCGCGCCAATCCCGGCGCATCCCCGGCGCCGCCCTGGCCTGGACAGCATCACGGACGGGGCCGGTTCCACCCCTGGAAGACAGGAGCAGCCGTTATGAAACTCGCTTTCGCCGACCCCCGCAACATGACGATCTCGCCGCTCAACATGCACTACGGACGACCCAAGCCCGACGTGTCGGACATCCGGCCGTCGATCCGCCAGCACGGAGTCCTGCTGACCATGCTGGTCCTGGAAACGATCAGGGACGGCGCCGTCGTCCCCGGTCATTTCGAGGTCGTGGCCGGGGCGCGCCGCTGGTACGGCGCCATGGACGAGATCGCCGCCGGGATCGAGATCGACCCGGTTCCCATCGCCATCCTGGAGGCGGGCGACGACGCGGCCGCCATCGAGGCCTCGCTGATCGAGAACCTCGGACGCCTGCCGCCCGACGAGGTCTCGTGCTGGGAGACCTTCGCCAAGCTGATCAAGAAGGGCCGCAGCCCCGAGCAGATCGCCGCGACCTTCCACATGACCGACGCGGTGGTCAAACGCACCCTGGCCCTGGGTAACCTTCTGCCGCGCGTGCGCGACCTCTATCGGCGCGAGGCCATCGAGCTGGCCACCGTCCGTTCCCTGACCCTGGCCACCAGGAGCCAGCAGAAGGAATGGCTGGCCATGCTGGACGATCCCGAGCGCCGCGCCCCGACCGGCGCCCAACTCAAGACCTGGCTGTTTGGCGGGGCCTCGATCCCGAGCGCCAACGCCCTGTTCTCGCTGGACGACTACCCCGGTCAGATCATCGCCGACCTCTTCGGCGAGGACAGCTATTTCACCGACCCGGACCTGTTCTGGACCCACCAGAACCAGGCCATCGCCGCCAAGCGCGAGGCCCTGCTCGCCGAGGGCTGGAACGCGGTGGAGGTGTTGGAGACGGGCCGCTCGTTCGAGTCCTGGAAGCACGAACGGGTCTCCAAGGCCAAGGGCGGCAAGGTCTTCCTGGCCGTCAGTTCGCGCGGCGAGGTCACGGCGCACGAGGGATGGCTGAGCGCCAAGGAGGCCCCGCGCGCCCAGGCCGCCGCCGCCAAAGCGGCGCGCGGCGAGGGCGGCGAAGCCTTGCCGACCACCGACCGCGCGGAGGTCACCAGCGCGCAGCAAAGCTATATCGACCTGCATCGCCACGCCGCCGTGCGCGCGGTGCTGATCGATCATGCGGGCGTGGCCTTGCGTCTGCTCGTCGCTCACGCCGTGGCCGGATCGCCGCTCTGGCGCGTCGAGGCCGATCCCCGGCGCGCGGGCAACGAGGCGGTGTCGGCCAGTCTCCAAGCGGCTCCCGCCGAAACGACCTTTCGGGCCATGCGCGACGCCGCCGCCGCGCTGCTGGGCCTGGAGGCCGATGGCGATCTGGCCGGGCGGCGACGCCAGGGCGGCGCGGCGGCGATCTTCGCCAAGCTCCTGTCCTTGTCCGACGCCGACGTCCTGGCGGTCGCCGCCGTGGTCATGGGCGAGACCCTGGCCGCCGGGAGCGCGGAGGTCGAGGCGGCGGGGCTTCACCTGAAGGTCGACATGGCCGCGTTCTGGAGCCCGGATCAGGCCTTCTTCGACCTGATCCGTGACCGCGAGGCCGTCAACGCCATGCTCAAGGAGGTCGGTGGCAAGAAGGTCGCGGACGGCAATCTCGCTGAGAAGGTCAAGACCCAGAAGGCGATCCTTCGCGACTTCCTGGAGGGGACGAACGACCGGCCCAAGGTCGCCAATTGGATCCCCAGATGGCTGACCTTCCCGGCCCAGGCCTATACGCGCCGCCCGTTCGCGACGGCGCGGCGGAGCAAGGCGGTCGCCCCGATGTTGCGCGGCGTGCGCCTGCCCAAGCCCGCCGAGGCTCCATCTCCGGCCACGGCGTTGGCGGCCGATCCGAACCTGGCCATCCTCGCGGCCGAATGAGGGGAGGGGCGGGCCACGGCCCGCCCCCTTTTCGTTTCCTCGCCCCCGCGTCCTTCGGATGCGGGGGCTTTTTCTTGCGGCCTTGGCGGCATTGGGCGGGCGGCGCGGGGACGGTCCGGTCAGTCCTCGAAGGCTCCAGGTCAGGGCGAAGACGTCGCCGTCCTGGCGCGACGGGCGAGGCGGATTTTATGTCGGAGGCGCGCGGGCCGATGTCGGGACGGGCCAGGTTCAGGCCGACATGGTCCTGGCCCTTGACCAGGCCGACGTTGTTCCAGCCGGCGCCGATCTCGATCCCGGCCGCCACGATCCGGTGGTCCGGACAGGCGGCGAGGGCTCGTCGCCGACGGGCGATCTGGAGACCGGCGAAGGTGGCGGGGTGAGGGCGCCGGCTCTTGAAGACGCCGGCTTGCGTCGCGGGCGTCGAGGCCGCGCGGGCGGTCATGGCGGTGGTCCTTGGCGCGACCCGCCCTGGACGAACCCCAGACGATGGCTTGGACCCTATGGGCGCCCCGTCCCGCCGTGAACCGTCGCGTCGACCTTTTTTCCCCGCCGCCCCCAAAGCGGGGGCGGCTCCTCGCGCCCGCTTGGCTCCAAAAAAGCCCGTCGCTCGGGTCCTGCGCTGCGCTGCGGCCCTCCGGACCAGCGGTCCTGCGGGTCAAGGCGGGACGGAGCGCCCATGACGGGGCGCCTGTCGCCGGGGATCGGCCCCGACGCAACACTGAAAGGACCACCGCCATGACCGCCACCCTCGGCCACGTCACCCGCTCGGAAACCGGCGCCTTCAAGGGCCAGCTCCGCACGCTCAACATCCGCGCCGACATCGAGATCGTGCCCGTCCGCGACAAGCCCTCGCCCGCCCATCCGGACTACCGGGTCGTGGCGTCCGGGATCGAGATCGGCGCCGGCTGGAACAACGTCGGCCTGGTCAAGGGCCAGGACTATGTCGGCCTGAACCTGGCCCATCCCGACATCGGCCCGCGCACCTACAAGGTCAAACTCGGCCGCGCCGCCGGCCAGGACGACGACGACGTCTTTGCCCTGATCTGGAACGCCGAGGACTGACCGGACCCGCCCCCGCGCCGCCCGGCGCGGGGGCCACCGCCCGCCCAAGGCCGCCAAGACCGCGGGAGGAACGATTTTCCAAGGCGCGTTTGCGTACGTCCCGCCCGCGCGCTCGCCCCTGTGTGCTCGCCCGTGCGCGGCCAGACCCCCCTTCAACCGCCGCGCCCCACCACGGGATTGGGAGCACGGCGATGATGGACGAAGACGACGCGATCAAACGGGCCGCCCGCGCGCGAAAGGGCAGCCCGTTCCTCAACACCGCCCAGGCCGCCCACTATGTGGGCCTGGCCGAACGCACGCTGGAGACCATGCGCGGCCAGGGCCAGGGGCCGGCCTTCCGGCGCCATGGGCGGTTCATCCGCTACCACATCGACGACCTGGACGCCTGGTCGCGCCGCAACGGTTCACGCCGCGACGCGGCCGGGGAAGGCCGCCATGTCTAGCCGTCTGCCCATCCCGCGCGGCCACGCCCTGGCCGCCGTGGCCGCCGCCGCCCTGGTCGCCCTGGCCGCGCCGCTGGTCTTCGATCCCGCCCCGCGCCTGGTCTGGAACGCCAGCGCCAGCGCCCCGGTGGGCCTGTGGCGGGTCAGGCCGGGCGCGCCGATCCGCGTGGGCGATCACGTGCTGGCGCACGCGCCGCCCGCCGCGCGGCGACTGGCCGCCCAGCGCCATTATCTCCCGGCCAACGTGCCGATGATCAAGGCCGTGGCCGCCGTCTCGGGCGACGAGGTCTGCGCGGTCGGGCCGAGGATCCGGGTCAACGACCGGCCCGTCGCCGTGCGGCGCGCGGCCGATCGCCGGGGCCGCCAGCTGCCATGGTGGTCGGGGTGCGGGCGGCTGTCGGACGGCGCGGTCCTGCTGCTCAACCCCGCGCCGGACTCCTTCGACGGGCGGTATTTCGGGCCGGTGGGCAAGGGCGCGGTGATCGGCCGGGCGACACCGCTATGGCTGCCCTGATCGCCGTCGTGGCGCTCGTCGCGGCGAGCCCGGCGACGTCCGCGCGTATCGAACAATGGCGTCCATGGATCGCCCTGGCGGCCCAGCGGTTCGACGTTCCCCAGGCCTGGATCGTGGCGGTGATGCGCGCAGAAAGCGGCGGGCGAACCCACCTCGGCGGCGTCCCGATCACCTCGCGCGCGGGGGCCATGGGTCTGATGCAACTGATGCCCGGGACCTATCGGGAGATGGCCAGGACCCATGGTCTTGGTCCTGATCCCTACGATCCGCGCGACAACATCCTGGCGGGCGCGGCGTATCTTTCGGTCCTGCGCGCGCGGTTCGGCTACCCCGGCCTGCTGGCCGCCTACAACGCCGGACCCGAGCGGTACGCGGCCCATCTGAGGACCGGCCAGCCGCTTCCGGCCGAGACGCAAGCCTACATCAGAGGCCTATCGCGCACGCCGGGTGAGGCCGCCTTGCCGCCCGCTGTGTTGTCGGGAATGCGATTGTTCTTTCGGCTCGATCCCCACGGCCCGCCGCCCACGCCGGGCGCTGCGCCCGCGCCTTCGGCCGGGCTCTTCGTCCCTCGGTCGACGCAAGGGATGGAAGGGCCCTGATGGGGAAGATCGAGGCTGGAAGGGGAGGGGGAAGAGGGGCGCGTAATGCCGCGGTATTCGGCCGGCCATCGCCCGAGGTGGCTGCGCTGCCGAAACCGCCGTCCCAGCGCACACTGCCCGCCGCCGGCGCTGGGCCGGCGCGAGGCAGAAGGCGCGCGGTCATGGAGCTTTTCGCGGGATTGGACGTGTCGATCGACGAGACGGCGGTATGCGTCGTCGATGCGGCTGGGGAAGTGGTGATGCGCGCCAGCGTGGCCACCGATCCGCAGGTCATCGCCCAGGCGCTGGCGCCGTTCGCGGCCAGCCTGCGGCGGGTCGGGCACGAGGCCTGCGCCCTGTCGCCGTGGCTGCAACCGGGCCTGAAGGCGCTGGGCCTGCCGGCGGTGTGCCTGGAGACCCGTCACGTGCGCGCGGCGATGGCCGCCCAGCGCAACAAGACCGACGCCACCGACGCGCTCGGCCTGGCGCATCTGATGCGCACGGGGTGGTTCAAGACCGCCTACGTCAAGACCGACGCCTGCTACCGCCTGCGCCAGGTCCTGACCCAGCGCCGCGCCCTGAAGCGCAAGTTCCTCGACCTGGAGAACACCATCCGCCACTCGCTGAAGAGCTTCGGCGTGCGGCTCAACAAGGTCGGCCGCGTCGGCTTCGAGGCGGCGGTGCGCGAAGCCTGCGCCGACGATCCGCTGACCGCCGAGCTGATGGACGCCATGCTCGAAGCCCGCGCGGCGCTGTGGCGTCAGTACCTCAAACTCCACGCCATGGTGCTGCGCTTGGTGGCCGGCGACGAGGTCTGTCGGCGGCTGATGGAGATCCCTGGCGTCGGGCCGATCACCGCCCTGACCTTCGTCACGGCGATCGACGATCCGGCCCGCTTCCGGCGCTCGCGCGATGTCGGCGCCTACTTCGGCCTGACCTCCAAACGTTGGCAGTCGGGCGCCTCGATCGACATCCAGGGCCGCATCAGCAAGGCCGGCGACGCCGAGGTGCGGCGCAGTCTCTACGAGGCCGCCAGCGCGATGCTGACCCGCTTCAAGGGCCAGACGCGGCTGAAAGCCTGGGGCCAGAAGCTGGCCAAGCGCTGTCACAAGAAGGCCGTGGTGGCCGTCGCCCGCAAGCTGGCGGTGATCATGCACGCCATGTGGCGCGACGGCACGGTCTACGAGGACGCGCCGCTCTCGGCCGTGGCCGCCAGGCCCGTCTCATGACCCCGAAAGCTTCGATCGGCGGCCCGTCCCGGACCCTCTGATCGCACGGACTCCGCTGCGGCGGAGAAGGAAGGATGCATGACCAAGGACAGCGGGAAGCACGATATCTTGCCTGCGGACGGAGCCCTCCGACACCGCGCGCGAATGCCTGTGACGATGCCCCGCCCATCCGATCGCCAGGTGCGCCGCCAGGCCCCCGCAGCCGCTCCGTCGGCTCTCCAAACGGGCCAGGCTGAGCGCGGACTAATGCACGGCGCATCCCGACTTCACCCCTCCGCAGTCCGTCCAGACGATCCGAGATCTCGCCAGGATAGCTGGCGGCGATGCAGCGTTTTTAGGTTAGGGTGGCGAAGTTCCTGCAAGAGGAGAGCACGATGTCTGGAGCCAAGAAGGGCCCACGCACGAGAACGAATACTAAGGCAAGATAAAGCACCGGCGCCATCCCTGCGGTCCTGTCGCCTCAAGGCCTTGTCTGCACATCGTTTTCTTGGCGGAGGCCGTGGCGCCATGCGGGTTCGGTTGGCGCTGATGCCGCGCTAAGTCCTTGAGCGGGAACGGAGATTCGTGGCGCCAATTTAATGGCGCGGCGGGGCGGGCCATATCGGTGGCGGGAGATGCGCCATGGTCCAGAACGACGATTTCGAACCGCGCCTGGGCAAGCTTCGCGCCCTCGGCGCCCGCCGGGGCAAGAGCTATCTGTCGCGGGTGCTGCGCTCGGCGATGCTGGCCGGCGGCGGAACCTTCGGCAAGGCGTGGCGCAAGGCGGGTTTCACCGGCGCGCGGATCGGCAAGGCCGCTGGGGTCGCCCGAGTGCTGACGTCGCGGGATCGCTTCGCCGCCTACCGCGCCCGCCGCGTGATCGTGAAGGTCTCGATCTCGAGGCTGGCGGGCAAGGGGATCGCCGCGGCCCGCGCCCACATGCGCTATGTGCAGCGCGACGGCGTTACCCGCGAGGGCGCGCCCGGCCGGCTCTATGACGCCCAGGCCGACAAGGCCGACGGGCGCGCGTTCGTCGACCGGGCGGAGGCCGGCGGCGACGTGCGGCAGTTCCGGTTCATCGTCTCGCCCGAGGACGGCGCCGAGTACGAGGACCTCAAGCCCCTGACCCGGCGCCTGATGGCGCAGGTGGAGAAGGACCTCGACACCAAGCTCGACTGGATCGCCGTCGACCACCACGACACCGGCCATCCCCACACCCACATCATCGTGCGGGGGCGCGACGACCGGGGCCGCGAGCTGGTCATCGCCAAGGACTACCTGACCCTGGGCCTGCGTGAACGCGCCGCTGAACTGGTGTCATTGGACCTGGGGCCGCGCACGGACCAGGCGATCGAGGGCCGGTTGCGGCGCGAGGTCGACCAGCAGCGCCTGACCAGCCTGGACCGAAGCCTGCTGCGCGATGTCGGGGAGGACGGCCTGGTCTCGCCGCGCCATGTCGACCCCCGGCTTCATGCGTTGCGCGCCGGGCGCTTGCGGACCTTGGCCCGCCTGGGCCTGGCCCGCGAGGCGCCGCCGACGACCTGGCGACTGGCCGACGGCCTGGAGGACACCTTGCGGCGCATGGGCGAGCGCGGCGACATCCAGAAGACGCTCCATCGGGCGCTCAGCGAAGGTGGTGTCGCGCGGGACCAAGCCGACCAGGTCATCCACGAATCGACGACCCCCGACGCGCGGCCGCTGGTCGGCCGGCTGGTCGCGCGCGGCCTTTCCGACGAACTGAAGGATCGCCACTACCTGGTGATCGACGGGGTCGACGGCCGGGCCCACTATGTCGAGATCGGCCGGGGCCCGGCGACGGCGGCGATCCCGATCGGCGCTGTGGTGCGGATCGAGCCGCGCGCCACGCGGGCCCGGGCCGTCGACCATACCGTCGCGCGCATCGCCGCCGCCAACGCCGGACGCTACAGTGTTGATCTGCATCTCGCCGCCGACCCGACGGCCTCGGCCGCCTTCGCCGAAGCGCACGTTCGCCGCCTTGAGGCGATGCGGCGCGGTCGCGCCCTCGTCGAGCGTCGCGAGGACGGGACCTGGATGATCGGCGCCGACCATGTCGAACAGGCCGCGGCCTTCGAAAAGCGTCAGGCCGAGGCGACGCCGGTCGTTGTCACGACCTTGAGCGCCCTGCCGGTGGACCGGCAGGTCGGTGCGGTCGGCGCGACCTGGCTTGACCGCCAACTCCTCGCGCAGGATCCCGCGCCGCTTCGGGACGCGGGGTTCGGGCGCGAGGTTCGCCAAGCCCTGGCGTTGCGTCGCCAGCGGCTCATCGACCAGGACCTGGCGCGCCAGGAGCAGGACACGGTGGTCTATCGCGCCGGGCTGCTGGCTCGCCTTCATCGCCGGGACCTGATCGCCGCGGCCGAAGGCCTGGCGCGGGAGACGGGACGGGATTTTTCGGAAGCCCGGCCCGGACAGCGCATCGAAGGCGTCTATCGGCGGCCCGTCGAGCTGGCCGCCGGCCGGTTCGCGCTGATCGAGCGGAGCCGGGATTTCACGCTGGTCCCGTGGAAGCCGGTGCTGGAGGGACAGGAGGGGAGAGCGGTGGCCGGCGTCCTGCGCGAAACGGGCGTCAATTGGACGCTTGGGCGCGGCAGGAGCGGACCTTCGGTCTCTTGAGGGGCGGGCGACGGGACGCGCCGCTCAGGGATAGGATCAGGGGCGGGCCCACCCGCCTTCAGGACACTTTTTCGGCGCTTTGGGCACGGCCTTGAAGGCCCGCTTCGTCGCCGGGCCGAGGCTGGGAAACGGATCGAGCGAGACGATCTGTTCCAGCTGGCTGATCGGCAGGGCCCAACAGGTCGATTTTTCCTCGTTGGTCGCCAGACAACCGGCCGCGACGCCGATCGCGGGGCTGTAGACGCCTTGAAGGTGTAGAGGGGGATCAAGATCCGAGCGTCTTCATGCCGGCCGAGTGCGTTTGCTTCCTGACCCTGGTCCACGCCGCGCGGCAGTGGCCGCCCTTGCGCGATTGACACCGCAGGGACCAGGGGCGAGCGACGCAAAAACGCCCCCGCCGGCCCCCGCCGGCCCCCGCCGGCCCGCGCCGCGGTCCCGTTAGGAACCGTCCGGCGCAGGCCCGCGGAGGCGTCTTGAAATCCCCGAAGGGGAAAGGTCTTACGCGCCGCCCGGGAAGCGGAACGGAACCTTCACCGAGCCGGTCTTGGCGCCCATCGGCAGCTTCTCGGCGATGCACATGGCGGCCTTGTCGAAACCCTTGCCCGCGGCGCTGTTGTCCACGACCTTGCAGTCGGTCAGCTTGCCGCCGTCGGCGTTGCATTCCAGCATGACCTGGGCCGGATCGCGGGTGTTGGCGAACTGCTGCAGGCAACGGCCCATCTGGTCTTCGAAGCCGCCGGCGGCCGAGGCGGCTTGAGCGACGATCAGGCTGGCGGCGAGGCCGGCGGCGATGGCGATCGGATATTTCATGGCGCGTTCCCTTGAGCCCTTGTTCGAGGCGGGCCTTGTGACAGGCGCGCGCCAAGGAACGGCTAACAAGCGCGGTTAATCCTTTGCGACCGAAGGTCTCCGACCCGGGCCTGGCGCGCGCCGCTCAAACCGTCAGCGGTTCTAACTCGCCGACATCGCGCTTGAGGTCCGCCCGCGCCACGACGTGACTCTCCCATTCGCGCGAAACCAGGACCCGCACGCCCCTGTAGCGGATGCCTCGACCGATCGTCGTCATCTCCGTCGCCAGTTTTGAGCCCACCCAGTGGTCCGGGTGCAGGAAGATCGCTCCGGGCAGTTGGTTGTCGTCGCCGGTCTTTTCGGCCTCGGCGGCCATGGCGTCGATGATCTGGTCGATTTCAGCAGGGGTCATGGCGGCGGCGATAGCCTGAGTCGGAAGGCGGCCGCCCTGCGTCATGAGCGCCCGACAGCTCGCGAACGCTGCTTGGTCAACGGCCCGACCTGGCGGTGGACGTCCTGGGTCCGGCCAACCGCGGCCGAACCGCGTCTTGGGCGGGCGTGGCCGCCGTAAGGGATTTTCCGATCCGCCTCGAGTCTTCCTGGGCCTTCCTCGCATGGGGCGAGCAGGCGCTGGGACCCGGCCCATGACGCCCACCAAGCTCCTGATCGGCCAGATCTTCGCGGTTTTCGCGATCATGATCCTGGGCGTTTGGTCGGCCACCCAATGGGCCGCCGCCATGCTCGGTTACCAGGCCCAGCTCGGCGCGCCCTGGATCGCGCCGCTTGGCCGGCCGATCTATCGCCCCTGGCAGCTCTTCGACTGGTGGTACTACTACGAGGCCTACGCGCCGGCCGTCTTCGACAAGGCCGGTCTGCTGGCCGGCGCCAGCGGCTTCCTCGGCTGCGGCTGCGCCATCGTCGGCTCCTTGTGGCGAGCCCGTCAGGGCGGCCGGGTCACCACCTACGGCTCTTCGCGGTGGGCCACGCGCTCCGAGGCGGCGGCGGCCGGCCTGTTCAAGGACGACGGCGTCTTCCTGGGACGCCTGGACGGCGACTACCTGCGTCATGCCGGTCCCGAGCACGTCATGGCCTTCGCCCCGACCCGGTCGGGCAAGGGCGTGGGCCTTGTGGTGCCGAGTCTGCTCTCCTGGACCGGCAGCGCGGTCGTCCACGACATCAAGGGTGAGAACTGGACCCTGACCGCCGGCTGGCGCTCGCGGTTCTCCCACTGCCTGCTGTTCAATCCGACCGACGCTCGCTCGGCGCGCTACAATCCGCTGCTGGAAGTGCGCAAGGGACCCGACGAGGTCCGCGACGTTCAGAATATCGCCGACGTGCTCGTAGACCCGGAAGGGGCTCTGGAGCGCCGGTCGCACTGGGAAAAAACCAGCCACAGCCTGCTGGTCGGCGCGATCCTCCACGTCCTCTACGCCGAGGAGGAAAAGACCCTCGCGCGGGTCGCCACCTTCCTCTCCGATCCCCAGCGCTCGTTCGCCCACACCCTGCGGCGGATGATGGCCACCAACCATCTGGGGACGCCTGACGCGCCCCAGGTCCACCCGGTGGTGGCCAGCGCGGCCCGTGAGGTCCTCAACAAGTCGGAGAACGAACGCAGCGGCGTGCTCTCCACAGCCATGTCGTTCCTGGGGCTCTACCGCGACCCGACCGTGGCCCTGACGACCAGCGCCTGCGACTGGCGCATCGCCGACCTGGTCGACGCCCCATCGCCCGTCACCCTCTACCTGGTCATTCCGCCGTCCGACATCTCCCGTACCAAGCCTTTGGTACGCCTGGTGCTCAACCAGATCGGCCGTCGCCTGACCGAGCGCCTGGAGGGCGATCCGCGCAAAAGCCGCAAGCATCAGCTCCTGATGATGCTCGACGAGTTCCCGGCCCTAGGGCGGCTGGACTTCTTCGAGACGGCCCTGGCGTTCATGGCCGGCTACGGCATCCGCGCCTACCTGATCGCCCAATCCCTCAACCAGATCTCCAAGGCCTACGGCGAGAACAACACCATCCTGGACAATTGCCACGTCCGGATCGCGTTCTCCTCCAACGACGAACGCACCGCCAAGCGCATCTCCGACGCCCTGGGCACGGCCACCGAGCAGCGCGCCCAGCGCAACTACGCCGGCCACCGTCTGTCGCCCTGGCTCAGCCACGTCATGGTCAGCCGCCAGGAGACGGCTCGCCCGCTGCTGACGCCCGGCGAGGTGATGCAACTGCCGGCTGACGACGCCCTGGTGCTGGTCTCAGGTCTCGCGCCGATCCGGGCCAAGAAGCTTCGCTACTACGAGGATCGCAACTTCACCGGCCGCGTCGCGCCGCCGCCGGTCCTCCGCGATGGGCCCTATGGCGACTGCCCTCCCCGTCGAGGCGATGACTGGGGCGGTCAAGTGCGCGGTTTTCATGCCGGGCTGGCCGCCGAAGCCGAAGCCGACGACGACCTGGACGCCGGCGCCGAAGGCGGCCTGCAGCAGGAGCGCCATCCGGGCCTGTTCGACGAGATCGCCGCGCGTCCGGCCGCCGACGAGGCCGAGCTGGGCTTGGGCTTGGCCGAGGACGACGGCGATGTGGTCGCCGATCGCCAGGCGCTTGATCGCGCCGGCGCCGGGCAATCGATCGCCCGCGCCCACGCCATGAACGAAGGGGGCGATCGCGGCGACGACGATCTCCTCCCGGCCTTCTGAGGGGCGGCGTCATGAAGCCCCGTCATCACCTCTATCTCGACGACGCCCTGACCGAGCAGCTCGACCGGCTCGGCGGCAAGCCCGGGACCTCCAAGTCGGCGATCGTCGCCGACGCCTTGCGCGCCTACCTCGATCGCCGCGCGGCCAGCGAGCTGGACGCCCAATTCCGGCTGCGGCTGGACCGAATGAGCCGGCAGCTGGGCCGGCTCGAGCGCGATCAGAAGATCCTGCTCGAAAGCCTGGCGCTGTTCGTCCGCTACCAGCTGACCGTCACCGCGCCGTTGCCCGAGGCCGACAAGGCCGCCCAGGCCATCGGCCGCGAGCGTTTCCGGCGCTTCGTCGATCAGGTCGGCCGCCAGCTCGCCAGCGGCCGCGCCACCCTCGGCGTCGACGACCCCGACGGCCTGGCCGGGGAGGGGGCGCGATGAGCCTCGTGCAACCCGAAACCTTCGAGCGCCGCCGCACCATGCTGCGCACGGCCATGGGCCCGGCCATCGAGGCGGCCCTGGCCGACCCGGCCGTCGTCGAGGTGATGGTCAATCCCGACGGGGTGCTGCGCCTGGACCGGTTGGGTGAGGGGCGCATCAACACCGGCGTGGTGATGGCGCCGGCCGAGGTCGAGCGGATCATCCGCCTGGTCGCCAGCCACGTCCGCGCCGAGGTCCACGCCGGCGCCCCGATCATCAGCGGCGACCTGCCGCCACGCGGCGTGGCCCTCACCGGCGAGCGGTTCGAGGGCGTCTTGCCGCCCGTCGCGCCTGGACCGTGTTTCTCCATCCGCAAGCCGGCCGGTCGCATCCACACCCTGGATGACTACGTCGCCGACGGCGTCCTGGCGCCGTTGCAGGCCGACCTGCTGCGCCAGGCCGTGGCCGATCGGCTCAACATCCTGATCGTCGGCGCCACCTCGGCGGGCAAGACGACCCTGGCCAACGCCCTGCTGGCCGAGGTCGCTCGGCACGACGAGCGAGTCGTCATCCTGCAGGACGTGCCCGAACTGCAGTGCGCCGCGCCCGATTGCGTGGCCCTGCGCACCCGGCCGGGCGTGGTCAGCATGACCGACCTCGTCCGCTCGACCCTGCGTCTGCGGCCCGACCGCATCGTCGTCGGGGAGGTCCGCGGCGGTGAGGCGCTCGATCTTCTGAAGGCCTGGAACACCGGGCACCCCGGCGGTCTCTCCACCGTCCACGCCAACTCCGCGCGCTCGGCGCTCTACAGGCTGGAGCAGCTGGTCCAGGAGAGCGTGGTCGCCGTGCCGCGCCGACTGATCGCCGAAGCGATCGACCTCCTCGTCTTCATACGTGGCCGGGGAACCGGTCGACGTGTCGAGAGCCTCGCCCGGGTCACGGGCCTCGACTCCGCCGGCGACTACCTCGTCACCGATCTCGACCCGCCTCAGCTCAAAGCCCTCAGACACGGAGACACCTGATGCTTTACCGCGTCCGTTCACGCGCGTCTCGTGACCCGCGACCGCTGTTTCTGACCACCACCCTGACCCTGCTGGTCAGCGCCCAGGCCCAGGCGGCCGGCTCGGGCATGCCCTGGGAAGAGCCGCTGCAGCAGGTGCTGGAGTCGGTCCAGGGACCGGTTGCCAAGATCGTCGCGGTGCTGGTGATCATCACCACGGGGCTGGGCCTGGCGTTCGGCGAAACCTCTGGCGGCTTTCGCAAGCTGATCCAGATCGTCTTCGGCCTCAGCATCGCGTTCGCCGCCTCCAGCTTCTTCCTGTCGTTCTTCTCGTTCGGCGGCGGAGCGCTGATCGCGTGACGAGTCCAGCCACCCCTTCGCTCACCGGCGCATCGGCCTCAAGTGTCGCGGGCTTCGAGGTCCCGCTGCACCGCTCGCTGACCGCGCCGATCCTGCTGGGCGGCGCGCCCCGGTCGATCGCCATCCTCAACGGCACCCTCGCCGGCGCCCTGGGGCTGGGCCTTCAGCAATGGATCCCGGGGCTGCTGGTCTGGGTGATTGGCCACAGCCTGGCGGTGTTCGCCGCCAAGCGGGACCCGGACTTCGCCCCGGTCCTGATGCGTCATCTGCGGCAGAAGGGGTGGCTGCGATGCTGAACCTGCGCGAATACCGCGACAGCGCCGATCGTCTCGCCGACCATATCCCGTGGGCCGCCCTTGTCGCCCCGGGCGTCGTGCTCAACAAGGACGGCGGATTTCAGCGGACCTTCCGGTTCCGCGGCCCGGACCTGGAGAGCGCCACCGACGCCGAACTGGTCGGCGTCTGCGCCCGGGCCAACAATGCCCTGCGCCGGCTCGGCTCCGGCTGGGCGTTGTTCTTCGACGCCGAGCGCGCCCCAGCCCTGGGCTATCCCGACAGCGCCTTTCCGGATGCGGCCTCCTGGCTGGTCGACGAGGAGCGGCGCGGCGGCTTCGACGGCCGGCGGGGCGAGCTCTTCGAAAGCCGCTGCCATCTGACGATCTTCTACCTGCCGCCGGCCGATCAGGTCAGCCGGGCCGAGCGGGCGCTGATCGAACGCGAGGTGGGCGGGCAGGGGCGCGACTGGCGCCAGGAGCTGGCCGCTTTCGTCGCCCAGACCGATCGCATCCTCGACCTGCTGGCCGGCTTCATGCCGCTGATCGAGCCCCTCGATGACGGCGAAACCCTGACCTTCCTGCACGGGACGATCTCGACCCGGCGCCACCGCGTCGCGGTTCCCGAGATTCCGATGTACCTGGACGGCCTGCTGGTCGACACGCCGCTCAATGGCGGCATCGAGCCTCGGCTCGGTGATCAGCACCTGCGGACCCTGACGGTGCTGGGCTTTCCCAACACCACGCGGCCCGGCCTCCTGGACGCCCTCAACCACGAGGGCTTCGCCTATCGCTGGTCCACGCGCTTCATCGCCCTGGATAAGCCCGCCGCCACCAAGGCGTTGGGGCGCATCCGCCGCCAGTGGTTCAACAAGCGCAAGTCCGTCGTTCAGATCCTGCGCGAGGTGGTCAGCAACGAGCCCGTGCCGCTGACCGACAGCGACGCAGACAACCAGCTGGCCGACGCGGACCTGGCCATGCAGGCCCTGGGCGGCGACCACGTGGCCTTCGGGTACCTGACGACCACCATCACCGTGTCGGATGTCGATCGCGAGGCGGCCGAGGACAAGGTGCGCCAGGTCGAGCGCATCCTCGGTGGGCTGGGCTTCACCTGCATCCGCGAGCAGGCCAACGCGGTGGAGGCGTGGCTCGGATCGCTGCCCGGGCAGGTCTACGCCAATATCCGCCAGCCGCTGGTCCACACCCTGAACCTGGCTCACCTGATGCCGCTGTCCTCGGTCTGGGCAGGACAGTCGGGCAATGGTCACCTGAAGGGACCGGCGACCTTCTACGCCGTCACCAGCGGTTCGACACCGTTCCGCTACTCGACCCACGTCGAGGACGTGGGCCACCAGCTCCATGCCGGCCCCACCGGCGCCGGCAAATCGGTCCTCCTGGCGATCCTGGAGCTGCAGTTTCGGCGCTACCCCGACGCCCAGATCTACGTCTTCGATAAGCGCTTCTCCTCGCGGGCGGCCGTGCTGGCCATGGGCGGGCGCCACCACGGCCTGGCGGCCGACGCTGGGCTGGCGTTCCAGCCCCTGCGCGACATCGACCAGGCCGGCGAGCGGGCCTGGGCCATCGACTGGCTCGGCGACCTCTTGGCCAACGAGAACGTCGTGGTCACCCCAGAGATCAAGGAGACGCTGTGGTCGGCGCTGGGAAGTCTGGCCAGCGCGCCGCCGGCCGAGCGGACCCTCACGGGCCTGTCGATGCTGCTGCAGTCGAATCCGCTGAAGGCGGCCCTGGCGCCCTACACCCTCGACGGTCCGTTCGGCCGGCTGCTCGACGCGGCGCAGGACGGTCTGGATCTGAGCGACGTCCAATGTTTCGAGACCGACGCCCTGATCAAGACGCCGTCAGTGGTCGCGCCGGTCCTGACCTACCTCTTCCACCGGCTTGAAGCGCGGTTCGACGGCCGGCCCACCCTGATGGTGCTCGACGAGGCCTGGAAGTTCCTCGATACGCCGCTGTTTGCCGCTCGCATCCGTGAATGGCTCAAGGACCTGCGCAAGCGCAACGTCGCGGTCGTCTTCGCCACCCAGTCCCTGGCCGACATCGTCGACAGCGCCATCATGCCGGCGATCGTCGACAGCTGTCCTCAGCGCATCTTCCTGCCCAACGACCGGGCGATCGAGCCCCTGTCGGCCAAGGCCTATGCGGGCTTGGGGTTGAATGAACGCCAGATCGAGCTGATCGCCCGCGCCACGCCCAAGCGGCACTACTACCTGCAATCGCGCCTGGGCAATCGTCTGTTCGAGCTGGGCCTGGGCCCTGTGGCCCTGGCGCTGTGCGCCGCTTCCGAGCCTTCGGTCCAGGCTCTGATCGATCAGGTGCTGGCTCAGCATGGCGAGGCCGAGTTCGCGGCCGCCTTCCTGACCGTCCGCGGGCTGCCTTGGGCCGCCGCCCTGATCGCCGACTTCGTCCCGCCCCAAACCCCAAAGGAGTCCACGCCATGACTCGGCGTCTTGTCTCGACCTGCGTCAGCATTGTCGCGCTGATCGCCGCGCCCCTGGCGTCCTGGGCGCCGCCGGCCAGCGCCCAGATCACGGTCTTCGATCCCAGCAACTACCTTCAGAGCGCCCTGACGGCGGCGCGGACGCTGCAGCAGATCAACAACCAGATCCAGGCCCTGCAGAACCAGGCGACCATGCTGCAGAACATGGCCCGACAGTTGAAGTCGCTCGACTACAGCTCGCTGAGCGCCATCACCAGCGACCTTCAGCGCATCAACACCCTGATGGGGCAGGCCCAGGGCATGGCCTTCGACCTGGCCTCAACCCAGACCGTCCTGGCCAAGATTTTCCCATCGACCCTGGCGGCTGACGCCACCACCCAGCAGCGCCTCGACCTGGCGCGATCCCAGGCTGGCCTGGCGATCGACGGCTATCGCCAGTCGCTGCAGGTCCAGGCCCAGGTCGTCCAGAGCCTCCAATCCGACGCCGCCCTGATCAGCGCCCTGGTCGGCCAGAGCCAGGGCGCGACCGGCCAGCTCCAGGCGCAGCAGGCGGCCAATCAGATGCAGGCCCTGGCGATCAAGCAGGACCAGCAACTGCAGGCCCTGATCGCAGCGCAGGCCCGGGCTGACGCTCTGGAGCGCGCCCGCCAGGCCCAGGTGCTGGAGGCGGGGCAGTTGGCGACGCGCCAGTTCCTCGGCTCGTCCAGCGCCTACACCGGCCAATAGCGCCAGTCCGCACCAGTCAAGGGTCACCCCATGGACGTCGCGCCGGATCTCAATGTCATCGACCGCATGATGGCCGCGTACGCCACCCTGATAGACAGCGGCTTTGGCCTGCTGGGTCCGAAGGTCCACCACGTCTCCTCGATCCTGATCGCGTTGGACGTGACCCTGGCGGCGCTGTGGTGGGCGTTGGAGGGTGACGACAATGTCCTGGGCAAGCTGATCAAGAAGGTCCTCTATGTCGGGGCCTTCGTCTTCATCCTCGAAAACTTCAACTCGCTGGCCGGCGCCGTTTTCAACTCGTTCGCCGAGCTGGGGGTGACGGCGGGCGGCGGGACCATCTCGACCGACGACTTGCTGCGTCCCGGCAAGCTGGCCGGCGTCGGCTTCACCGCCGCCCACCCGCTGCTCGACAAGGCCAGTCAGCTGATGGGCTTTCCGGAGTTCTTCGCCAACGCCCTGACCATCTTCATCCTACTGCTGGCCTGGGTGCTGGTGATCCTGGCCTTCTTCGTCATGTCGATCCAGATGCTGGTGACAGTGCTGGAGTTCAAGCTGACGAGCCTGGCGGGCTTCACGCTCGTGCCGTTCGCCTTCTGGAACAAGTCGAGCTTCCTGGCCGAGCGGGTGCTGGGCAACGTCATCTCGAGTGGCGTGAAGGTGATGGTGCTCGCCCTCATCGTCGGCATTGGCCAAACCTTCTTCGACATCTTTCTGGCGACTCTCGGAACCGATCCGGATCTGGCCGCCGCCACGACCCTGATGCTCAGCGCCCTAACGTTGGCGGGGTTGTCGATCTTCGGTCCGGGCATCGCCGCGGGCCTGGTTTCGGGCGCGCCGCAACTAGGCGCGGGCGCGGCGGTCGGTACCGCCGTCGGCGCCGCCATGCTCGGCGGTGGGGCCGCGATGCTCGGCGCCAAGGCGCTCGGCATGGCCGGGGCGGGCGGCATCGCCGCGGTTCGAGCCGGCACGGCGATGGGCGCGGGCGCGAGCGCGGCTTATCAGCTTCGTCAGGCCACCACCGGATCGAACGACGTGGCGACCGGTCTCGGCGGCGTCGCCCGCGCGGCGGGCGGCGCGGCGATGAATGGCCTGCGCGGCATGGCCGGCCGGGCTGGAGACACTTTGAAAGGCGACGCCCAGAAAGGACGCGCCGCCGCTTGGCGCGCGACCGGCGGCACGAGCCCCGTGGCCGGCGCCACCGAAGACAATTCCGCGCCCAGTGCATCGGCCAGCAGTGCGTCGGCCAGCAGCGCGCCGCCGGCCTGGGCCAAGGATCTCAAGACCAAGCGCTCGGCAGGCATGGGCCAGCACGCCGCGGTCCAGACCCTCAGGGAGGGCGACCGTCCCGGCGCCGGCGCCAATCCCGATCTCGAGCAGGAGGACTAAGCGGTGTTCTTCAAGCGACCCTCTCAACGGTATGGGCTGACCCCGCCGCCCGAGACCCCTTATCAGGCGGCCGGCCAGCTCTGGGACGAGCGGATCGGTTCGGCCCGGGTCCAAGCCTACAACTGGCGACGCGCCTTCTTCGGCCTCTTCGCCCTGACCTGCGGCCTGGCGACGGGCAATATCCTGCAGGGGCTGCAGAGCAAGATCACGCCCTATGTCGTCGAGGTCGACCGGCTGGGCGAGGTCCGGGCCGTCGGGCCGGCCGAGCAGGACTACCAGCCGGCTGACGCCGAGATCGCTAGCGACCTGCGCGCGTTCATCATCGACGTTCGTTCGCTGTCTTCCGACGGCGTCGTGGTGCGCCAACGCTGGGACGCGGCCTACGATCATCTGACCCAGAAAGGCCGGGCCTTTTTCGACAGCTATGGCCGGGCCTCCAAGCCGCTCGAGGGCTTCGGCGAAAAGACCATCCTGGTGCAGCCCACCAGTGTGGTGCGCGCCTCCCCGTCTTCGTTTCAGGTCCGCTGGTCGGAACAGACCTTCGAGCGCGGCGCCTTGGCCAAGACCGAGCGCTGGACCGCGATGCTGACGCTCAAGCGCATCAAGCCCAAGACCAAGGCCCAACTCGATCGCAACCCGCTGGGCCTCTACGTCGATGGCGTCGACTGGTCCCAGGACACCGATGGGGCGCAAGCCCCGCCAAGGCCCGATCAGGTCTTCCCGCCAACATCGCTTCCGTCCGCGCCTGAGACGGCCGCGCCCATCGCCGCCCCGGCGGCGCCTCCTGTGTCCGTGATCCAAGGAGAACCCCAGTCATGACCGTCAAGATGCTCGCGCTGCTGGCCTGTTCGACGGCGCTGGCCGCCTGCGCTCACGCCAAGAGCCCGACGCCGGCGATCCACTACGATCAAGCCAGCTTCACGCCCGCGAAGATCGAGGCCGAGCCGCCGCGTCCCGTACAGATCGTCGAGGTGCCCAAGCCGCTGCCGCTCCCAGGCCAACTCTTGCCGCCGCCGAGCGTCCGCGCAGAGGCGAGACCGCCCTGGGCGCGGGTCGAGGCGGCCAATCGGGCCGCGACCTTGGAGCCGAGCAGCGCCGGCTACATCAACGCCGTCCAAGTCTACCCATGGAGCGACGGTGCGCTCTATCGGCTCTACACCGCGCCTGAGCGGGTCAGCGACGTCGCCCTGGAGCCGGGGGAACAGCTCACAGCCGTCTCGGCCGGCGACACCGTGCGCTGGGTGATCGGCGACACGACCAGCGGCGTGGGCGAAGCGCGGCAGGTCCATGTCCTGATCAAGCCCTTCGCGGCCGGGCTGACCACCAACATGGTCATCACTACCGACCGCCGGGCCTACCACCTGACGCTGGCCAGCACCGACGCCACGGCCATGGCCGCGGTCTCCTGGACCTATCCTGCCGATCGGCTGGTGGCGCTCAAGCGCCAGAACGTCGCTGCCGAGGCCGCCGCACCGGCCGCCGAAGGCGTGGCGGTCGAGGCGATCAAGTTCCGCTACGCCATCAGCGGAGACAGCCCGCCCTGGCGGCCGCTCCGGGCCTGGGACGACGGCGCCAAGGTCTATATCGAATTCCCGGGACGCGTGGACCAAGGCGAGGCGCCGCCGCTGTTCGTCGTCGGGCCGTTGGGCGATCATCAGCTGGTCAACTACCGGGTCCGGGGCAACCGCTACATCGTTGATCGCCTGTTCGCGGCCGCCGAACTGCGTTTGGGCCAAGCGCCGCAGCAGGTCGTGCGGATCACGCGGACCGACGGAGACAGCGCTGGTGGCGGCCATGAGTGAGGCTCCAGGTTCGGGGGCGCCGCCGCCGTCTGGCGCGGAGCCTGCGGCCAAGGCGCAGCCCGAGGCCCTGGGCCTGCGGGCTAAGCCGCGGCCCGTCGTTCGGTTTCGGCGGGGGCTCTTAATCGGCGTCGCGGCCGTGGGCGCCTTGGGCGTGACGGGCTTTGCCTGGCTCGCGCTCAGTCCGAAAGCGGAGCATCGGGCGGTTGCGCCCGATGAGCCCGCCGTCAGTGATCGCCACGCTCCCGCCGATGTGATGGCCGCCATGCCGCGGGACTATTCGGCGAAGGCCCCGCCGGCACAGCTTGGTCCGCCTCTTCCGGGTGATCTTGGACATGCCGTGGTCGATCAGGAACGGCGGCGCCTGCAGGTCGGGGCAGGGGGTATCGCGGCTTCGGCCGCATCGACGCCGGCGCAGCAGGCGGCCGAGGCCGAGCGTCAACGCCTTGCGGCCGAAGCCCATCAAGCGCGGGCGTCTGGTGTCCTGGTCCAGACTTCCGCGCCGGCGACGGCGCCCGGTGTCGTGTCTACCGCAGGGGCTGCGATCGGAAGTCCCGCCGCCAGCGTTGCGACCGCGCAGGATGATCCCAACCGGCAACAGCAGAAGACCGCCTTTCTGGAGCGTCCGGCCCAAGGCGACGTCGTCAGCGCCCACAGCCTTGAGGCGCCCCGTTCGCCCTATACGGTGATGGCCGGTTGCGTCATCGCCGCCAGCCTGATCACGGGGCTGGATTCCGATCTGCCCGGGCTGATCATCGCCCAGGTGACCGAGAACGTCTTCGACACCGTGACCGGGCGCTATCTGCTGATCCCGCAGGGGGCGCGTCTGATCGGCAGCTACGACAGCGTCGTGGCCTTCGGACAGCGTCGGGCCCTGGTCGTCTGGCAGCGGCTGATCTTGCCCGACGGGTCTTCCATCCAGCTCGACAACCTGCCGGCTACCGACGCAGCGGGCTATGCCGGTCTGTCCGACCAGATCGACTTCCACACCTGGCAATTGCTCAAAGGTGTCGGGCTTTCAACCTTGCTCGGCGTCGGGACCGAACTGAGCCTGGGCAGCGGTGAGAGCGATCTGGTCCGGGCCGTTCGGCAGTCCACACAGCAAAGCACAGCCCAGGCCGGCCAGCAGATCGTGTCCAAGCAGCTCGACGTCCAGCCGACCCTCAAGGTTCGGCCCGGCTGGCCGCTGCGGATCGTCGTCCACAAGGATCTGATCCTGCGCCCCTGGCGCGGATGAACTCGGAGCGCCTTCATGAAACTCGCGAAGCTTCCCGACCGCAATCCAGTGCGGCTGACCATCGCCGTCATGCCCGACCTCAATGCGGACCTGTTGGCCTATGCCGAGGCTTACAGGGCCACCTATGGCGAGGCCGCCAGCCTGGCGGACCTCATTCCTGAAATGCTCAGGGGCTATCTCGATAGCGACCGCGACTTCGCCAAGGCGCGCAAGACGCTGGGACAACCATCGTCTGGCGACAACGCAGAGGCCTCGAAGTCCAAGCCCAGGTCCCCGGAGGGCGCTTCATGAGCCGGCTGATCATCGGCGCCTTCAGGCTCGCCAAGGACGGCGGCTGGGAGGGCGAAATTCGCAGCCTGCTCATGAACCTCAAAGTGCGGTTCGCGCCGAATGACGACCGCACAGGACCCAACGCGCCGGCCTTTCACGTCATGACGGGAGCGGTTCGTCTCGGCGAAGCCTGGGAAGCGCGCTGGCGCGCGCAGCGTGATCGGACCTTTTACCGCGTGAGCCTGGACGATCCTTTCCTGCCTGGCCCGCTGTCAGCCGCGCTCTTCCCGCGCGAAGACGGGGAAGCCGCTCAGCTGGTTTGGACCCGACCGAACCCCGAGAGACGCGATAGCGCCGAGCCCGTCGAGAACAGTGATGTGGTGTCCTAAGAGCCCGGTGGGCCCGAACTGATGGCTAGGCGACGGCCGGGTGAAGTTTGCGCGGCCAGACAGCGACGGTCACCTCAACGGCGCGATCGAGGCGCGCGAGAATGATCATCAGCCTATCGACGGTGAACCGATCGAGCTTTGCCAATCTGATCCGCGAGAAGTCTGCGGCCGCGATCCCGGTATGAGACGCAGCGGCGCGGACGGTCATTGAGCGCTCGTCCAGCGCCTTGGCGACCTCCGCGGCCAGGAGCGCCTTCAGCTGTCGAAGGTCGGCGTCGATGACGCCGAGGTCGCGGTAGACGTTGCCGCTTCCGCGGATCACCTCGATGTCGTCGTTCACGCGAGGGCCTCCTTCAACCGTTTGATCCGATCCCTCACCAGATCGATCTCATGTTTGGGGGTGGCGATGCCTTTCTTGGACTTCTTCTGAAAGGCATGGATCACCCAGATATCGTCGTCGATCTGCAGCGCGAAGACGACGCGATAGGCGTCGCCCCGCTCCTTGATCGCCAATTCCCAAACACCAGAGCCGAGCCCCGAAAGCGGCTTGGCGATGTCGGGCGTCGCTCCGTCGGCGATGATGGTCAACGCATCCAGCGCCTGGGTTTGCGCGCCCGTCGGAAAGGCGAGGAAGTCCTTCTGCGCCGCCTTGATCCAGCTTACCGGTCTCGTGTCTCTGGTGTTGGTTTTTGTAGTCATATTTGACAACATTCGTCAAGGGCTGGACTGTGGCGCTGCTCTCCCGAAGGTTTGCCCTACCGACCGTTTCGGAGGCCTCAGGCGGGGCGATAATCAACCGGACGCAGCGACGAGGGCTCGGGCTTTCAGGCCGCCGATCGAAGGGGTCTGCGGCTGAGCACGCCTCTGACGAAGGTGTTCCACTTCTTCATCGCCGCCCGCTTCTCGGGCATGTAGTTCCAGCGATCGTAGGCCTTGGAACTGATGTCCTGCAGCGTATGGTTCTGGATCCGGTCGCGGATTTCCTTCGAAAGCCCGGCCTTGCCAGCCAGCGTCTTCCAAGTTCTGCGCAGATCCCTGTTGGTCACGACGGGAATGACTCCTCGTCCCCGTTGGCGCCACATGAACGCGTAAAGCGTGGCGTGGCTCACCGGCCTGCGGGGATCGTGCGCGGAAGGAAAGAACCAGCCGTAAGCGTTGGGCCGGATCGACTCCAACAGTTCGGCCGCAAGGTCGGGGATAGGGATGGCGTGGGGTTTGCCGTTTTTGGTCGTCGACCAGTCGATAATCCGCTCTTTGGCGTCCCATTGATCGACATGCAATCGAGCGATTTCCTCGACGCGCTGACCCGTCAGCATGAGGAGGCGAACGGCCCGCGTGTAAGGAGGGTGGACCGGCGTGTCTGGACATTCGAGCCAACGGTAGAGGCGCAGAAATTCGTCTTCATCCAGCCAGCGGTTGCTCGGCACATAGGGTTCGGTCGGGATGCCTGCAGCCGGATTGAGGACCAGGCCAAAGCGACGGGGCGCGGTGCTGCGGTAATCGTGCTCGGACTTGAGGCCCCAGCTGAAGGCCGACCGGATGTAGCCCCGCACGTGATCGGCCATGGAGCGGGTGCCACGCTCATAGATCGGCCGGATCAGATCGACGATTTCCTGAGGTTCAATATCTCGAGCGGCTCTGTCCCGGCCTAGGGGGCCGGCGATCTTATTGAGGCCCTTTTCGGTCTCCCGCCAGGATTTCTTTCCTGACGCTTTCAGGTGGGCGACGTATCCCTCGAAGAGGTCTCCGACCGTGCCGGTGCGGGAGTCGCCCAGGGTCTTGATGCTGCGACCTTTCTGGATCCCGTCGGCGAAGTCCCGCTCGTAGATCTCCCGGGCGCGGCTGAGGCCCATCGATGGATAAGCGCCGAACTTCTTTCGGCTGCGTCCGCCGTCGCGCCACTGCTGCGCCATCCAATCGGCTGTCACACGTGTGGGCATGGGCCGGATCACTAGGATGAGCCGACCTGTGCCGTGTCCTTCGCCATCGGCGAGGGCGATTGGCTTCTGGCTGACTTCGACTTCTTTGATGGCGCGACGGATCGCGCCGTCCGTGAGGCTGGGCATAAGACACTCCCGAGGGCTGGCGAGTGGGATGTCAAAGCCGCTTACTGGGTCCGGTAATTGATGCTGTAAGCGGCTGAAACAGCCCCAATTAACAGCCCCAGCATGCCGAACTGCCGGTTGCCTGAAAAGCCAAAAAAGTGCATAAAATCAATGTGGTAATGCGTGAGTTTACGTGGGTGAAAATGGGGTAGTCGGATGGTTGTGCAGCAGGATGATGTTGCTGCTCGACAGCTCCAGCGCCCGGCGCATCACCTCGCGCGGATAGACCGGGGCGTGGTCGACCGTGCCGCGGTTCATCACCTCGTCGGCGATCAGCTGGTTCTTGTTGTCGAGGAACAGCACGCGGAACTGCTCGCGCGGCTCGTTGGCCAGGGCGACGCGGACATAGCCCAAGAGGGCCGTCCAGGACGAGATCACCGGCCGCTTGGCGATCTTGTCGCGGCCGGCCCGCAGGGCGGCCTCGTGCAGCAGCTTGATGTCGATCGCCGCCGACTCGCCGACGCCGGGCACGGTCTTCAGCTCCTCGATCGAGGCCGAGATCGTCGCCCCGAACGAACCGAACCGCGCCAGCAGAGCCTTGGCCCTGGGCTTCACGTCGCCGCGCGCGAAGGTGCGGAAGAGATAGAGCTCCAGCAGTTCGTAGTCGGGCAGGGCCGACAGGCCGCCGGCCTTGGCGCGTTCGCGAAGGCGTTCGCGGTGGCCCAGCTGATGGGCGGCCGGGGCGGCGCGCTCGGCCACGCCCGTCGCCGGCGACGCGGGTTCGCTTGCCCTGAGTGACTTGCCGCTGACCATCGCGCCCCCGCCTGCGAACAGGCAGTAGGCCGCAACATCTCAGGATTGTCCATGGCCGAGGTTCGCGCCTTCGGTGTGCTCCAGGCGCGAGCCCGGCGGGATCAGCCGCCCAGGATCGCCGGCTGGAACAGACCGGCGGGCGAGGCGGTGAACACCTCGTAGCCGTCTTCCGTCACGCCGATCGAGTGCTCGCACTGGGCCGACAGCGACTTGTCGCGGGTCACGGCCGTCCAGCCGTCGCCCAGCACCTTCACGGCCGGCTTGCCCAGGTTCACCATCGGCTCGACGGTGAAGAACATGCCCGGCTTCAGCACCGCGCCCTGGCCGGGACGGCCGAAGTGCAGGATGTTCGGGGCGTCGTGGAACACCTTGCCCAGGCCGTGGCCGCAGAAGTCGCGCACGACGCTGCAGCGCTGGGCTTCCACGTACGACTGGATGGCGTAGCCGATGTCGCCGAGCGTGGCGCCGGGCTTCACCGCGTCCAGGCCGCGCTTCATGCCTTCGTAGGTGATCTCGACCAAGCGGCGGGCGCGGGGGCCCACTTCGCCGACGCCGTACATCCGCGAGGTGTCGCCGTGCCAGCCGTCGACGATCACGGTGACGTCGATGTTGACGATGTCGCCTTCGCGCAGCGCCCACTCGCCGGGGATGCCGTGGCAGACCACGTGGTTGCGCGAGATGCAGACCGTCTTGGGATAGCCGCGATAGAACAGGCAGGCGGGCAGGGCGCCGTGGTCGAGGATGAACTCGCGGGCCAGGGTGTCCAGGTAGTCGGACGAAACGCCCGGCTTCACGTGCGGGACCAGCATGTCCAGGCACTCGGCCGCCAGCTTGCCGGCCTTGCGCATGCCTTCGAAGTCGGCGGGCTGGTGGATCTTGATCGCGCCGGTGCGGGTTTCGGCGGCGATCTCGACGGTGTCTTCGAGGGTCATGGCGGCGGTCTCAAAACTGGCGGCGCCGCCCACGCGTTGGGGCGCCGAAATCACGGATCGGTTCGGGCTTATGTCGCAACGATAGCACAGAACTTCAACGTTCGCTTCCGGGAGAAGAGCGATCTCGCGTTTCATGCTATCTTGGGTTTCATTATTCCCTGGAGATCGTGATGGGCGAGTTCGAAACTTCGGGCGGCGCGGCCGGTCGGCGGCGCGGGCCGTCCAGGCCGCTCGTGGCCGGCGGCGTGCTGCTGGCGCTGCTGGTGTTGGTCCTGCTCGGCTGGGCGGCGGCCTCGCCCTATCGCTACGGCGACGCCGTGCGGGACGCCGCCCAGGCCGGCGATCGCCAGCGGCTGGAGGCCCTGGTCGACTTCCCGGCGGTGCGGGACCACATGGCCACCGATTTCAAGGCCACGCTACTGAAGCCCACGCCGGCCGAGTCGGAAGACTACGAGGGCGGCGGGTTCGAGGCGGTGGCCGGATCGTTTCTCGATCTGTTCATCACCGCCCTGATCGACCAGGTCGTGACCCCGGCGGGGCTGGAGAAGGCGGCGACCGGCAAGCCGGTCCTGGTCGAGGCGATCGGCGCGTCCACCGATCCGGTCGCCTCGGCCTTTCCCAAGGACGGCCAGGGGCGGCGGTTCCGCGTGGAGACGCGCTATCTGGCGGTCGACCGCTTCCGCTACACCCTGGTCAACGACGCCCGCAAAAGCCGCATCGACATCGACCTGCGCCGCCAGGGCCTGTTCGGCTGGCGCGCGGTGCGGGTGACGCCCCGCATGGACCTCCTGGACCTGGTGGGGCAGCACGACGACGAGACCGCCCTGGCGGCGGACGCGGCCCCGCCGCCGGCCGACGCCGCGCCGGCCGCCGAGCAGATGACCCGCCTCTCCGGCGAGGTGGACGCGGCCCACGCCGAGGCCTTCCTCTCCAAGGTGGCCGATCATCTCGACGGGATCGTCGGCGTGCAGGTGTGGATCGAGCCGAGCGAGGGACCCGAGGCGACCTACCAGGTCGGCCAGGACGACGACCGCCTGGTGATCTCGAACGAGACCTACGAGCTCCTGGCGCCCAAGGGCGCCTGGCGATGGGAGCACGGTCGCTATGTGGTCGACGGCTTCTTCCTGGTGAAGAACGGAGGCGTCCACCAGGGCGTGTCGTCCCTGAGGCTGGAGGCGGTGTCCGAAAGCGCCGTGCGGCTCAAGCCCAACCTGACCGTGGTTGACGCCGGCTTCTAGGCGCCCGGCTGATCCAGCCAGGGGATGCGGCGGGCGACGCGGATGGCGTCGGTCCCCATCTCGCACGCATAGACCAGCACCTCGACCCCCGCCTCGGCCGCCCGGGTCAGCCCGGCGGCGAAGGCCGGGTCCAGCTCGGCGCAGGCCCTGAAGCCCTCGCAGTCCTCGCGCTGGACCACGAACAGGGCCACGGCGCGGTGGCCTTCCTTCACCTGGGCGGCCAAGTCCTCGAGGTGGCGGGTCGAGCGGGCGGCCTTGCAGTCGGGGAACTCGGCCAGGCCCGGCGTGCGCGACAGGTGGACGTTCTTGACCTCCAGCCAGCACGGCGGGCGGTCGGGATCGGTCAGCAGGAAGTCGACGCGGCTGGCGGCGGCGTACTTCACCTCCGGGCGGATCGAGGCGTAGCCGGTCAGTTCCGGGATCACCCCGCCGACCAGGGCCTCGGCGACCAGCTTGTTGGGCAGGTGGGTGTTGACGCCCACCAAGCCCTTGCCGTCGGGACCGGCGGCCTCGACCAGCTGCAGCGTCGCGGCCAGCTTGCGTTTGGGGTCGTCCGACCACGACACCCACGCCCCCTGGCCCGGCAGGTTCACGCCCAGCATGGCGCCGGAGTTGGGGCAATGGGCGGTGATCTCGCGCCCGTCGTCCAACACCAGGTCGGCGAAGAAGCGCTTGTAGCGCTGGACAAGAACGCCGCGCGTCATCGGTTGCGGGAGGAGCATGGGGGCCTTAAGTCGAACGGCGAAGATGTTCGCATGTAGGGGATCGAGACGATGACGACCAGCGAGCGCGTGACGGCGGCGGTTCTGATCATCGGCGACGAGATCCTGTCGGGCCGCACCCAGGACGTGAACCTCAACGCCATCGCCAAGTACCTGGCCACCTACGGCGTCGACCTGTGCGAGGCCCGCGTGGTGCCCGACGTCGAGCAGGAGATCGTCGACGCGGTCAACGCCCTGCGGACCAAGTACGACTACGTGGTCACCACCGGCGGCATCGGCCCCACCCACGACGACATCACCGCCGATTCTGTGGCCAAGGCCTTCGGGGTCACGGCGCCCGAACATCCCGAGATCATGGCCATGCTGCGCGAGCGCTGGGGCGAGCCCAACGCCGCCCGCCGCCGCATGGCCCACGTGCCGGAAGGCGGCGTGCTGGTGAAGAACCCTGTCCAGGGCCCGCCCGGCTTCCAGAAGGAGAACGTCTTCGTCCTGGCCGGTGTGCCGGCGATCATGCGCGGCATGCTCGACGACGTCGGCCCGCGCCTGCGCACCGGGGCGGTGGTGATCAGCAAGACCGTGCGGGTCACCGGCACCGGCGAGGGCACGATCGCCGCGCCGCTGGAGGCCGTGGCCAAGGCCCATCCGGACCTGTCGATCGGCAGCTATCCGTTCTTCGCCCCGCCGGACGTCTACGGCGCCAGCCTGGTGATCCGCGGCCGCGACCCGGCCGAGGTCGACGCGGCGGTGGAAGAGCTGGTGGCGGCCCTGACCGAGGCGGGCGTGAGGGGCATCGAGCGGCTGGAGGCCGGCGCTCAATAACCCGCTCATCCCGGCGAATGCCGGGACCCGGATGGAATGGCGACGTGGCCGACGCCAAAGGCGCTGAGTTCTTCCAATCAGCTTCCCGGCTTTAGGATCTGGGTCCCGGCATTCGCCGGGATGATCGGAATCTTTTCTAGGCCACGTCCGCCGTCTCGTCCGGCTCGACCAGGGTCTTGGCCACGGTCAGGATGGTCTTGCGGCCCTTCGGCGTGGCCTGGCTGTAGGCCCGCAGCAGGTCGATCGCGCCGGGCGTCGAAAGCGCCGTCAGCATGGCCACGTCCTGCTCGGCCAGGACGTCCTCGCCCACCAGGCTGCCGACCGTGGTCTGGAGCTTGGCGGCGATCCGCACCAGCATCGAGGCCGAGACCCGATTGGTGCCCCGCTCGTACTTCTGGACCTGCTGGAAGGTGAGGCCGAGGACCTGGGCCAGGTCGTCCTGGCTGATCTTCATGTGCCGCCGCTGGACCCGGATGCGGGTGCCTACCGCGACGTCGATGGGGTCCGGGCTGGTCGGCGTGTTCAAGGCGCGTCCCACACAGAGATGAGGATGCGGAACTATCGGCTTGGCCTTGGCCGGCTGCAATGCATTCTTGCACCGTACGCGGCGCGTCGGGCGCGGGCGTGATCGGCGTCGGGCGTGATGGACAGGTCTTCGGCCAATATCGAGCTGCTCACCCAGCGGGAGCGGGAAGCCCTGCGCTGGGTCGCCGAGCACAGGCTGTCCAAGGAAATCGGCCCCTTGATGGGGGTGTCCAAGTCGCGCGCCGACGCCCTGGTCGAGAGCGCCTGCCGCAAGCTGGGCGTCAGCGGGCGGCGGGCCGCGGCCCGGGTGCTGACCGCCCATGAACAGCATGCTTCGGGCTATGGGACCCGATCCCACAGCGACTCAATGGGCCTGTCGCCCGCGCCGTCGCGGCCGTCTGCTGCCGTCTCGACATTCCACGAGGCGGACGATGACCGTGACCACGACCCCCAGCCCGGGCGCGACGAACGACAACCAGGAGACCCATCTGAGCGGCGCGCGGCTGGGCAAGGTGGTCCGCAAGGTGCTGCAGATCCGCGAGGCCGCGACAGCCTTCGAGCAGGACTGGCCGTCCTTGCCGAACCGGCCGCCGATGCCGGTCTTCGCCTGGACGGAATTGGAGCGGCAGTTGCTGAGCCTGGCGCCGGAGGACCTGGCGCCGATGGTCCGCGACCTGGTCTCGGCGATCCGCAAGGAGTCCGGTCCCAAGCCGCCGGAGATGGTTCTGCGCGAGGTCCTGATCGTCGCGGCGACGGTCCTGGACGAGACCTTCCAAGAGAAATGGGCGGAGAGTACGGCCCAGTCGTGAGCCCCGCCGTGCGGGTGCTGGTCGTGCTCGCCATCGCCGCCGCGTGCAGCCTGCTGATCGGCGCGCTGCTGGGCACGCGGCAAGTGGCCCACTTCTTCCAACACCTGCGCTACGGCTGAGGCCTCCAAGGTCGCCCCGAGGGGCTGGACCTCGTGGCGGGCGCCGGGCGCCCGTCATCGGTTCAGCAACGCGCCCGCGGGCGCAAACGGGAGACCCCGCATGAAACGTCGCATCGTCGCCGAGCAGCTGGCCAGCCGCCTGTTCACCACCGAGGAGGCCGTGGACTCCACCCTGGCCCTGATGGGCGACCTGATCGCCGCCATGCCGCGCGCGCGGCTGGAGGCGGGTCTGGGCGCCGGGGTGGGGCAGCAGGCCGTCGATCGGGTGCTGGAGGCCGCCTCGGGCATGGCCCACGCCCGCCGCTCGCTGATCGCCGTCCACGAGGCCCTGGCGCAGGCCAAGGACCAGGTCGGGCTGCGGCGCGTCACGCTGGTGGGCGGCGGCGACAAGCCCGGCGACCCTCCCGCGCCGACCGGCCGTCTGCACGAGCTGCGTAGCGCCTAGGCCGCGCGAGGCGCTTGGCGCGGCGTCGTTTCCGGGGAAACATGCCGCTCCTGACGCGGGGGCGGCATGTCTTTCTTCTCGGAGCTTTTCTCGATCCTGCCGACGCAGATCGCGGCCTTGGCCATGTTGGCGGTCTGCGTCCTGGCCCTGCTTGTGGGGCGACGCCTGGAGCGCTGGCTGGCCGTGGCCACCGTCGCGGCCTGGGTCCTGTCGGCCGCCGTCCAGTCGCCCGATCCCGTCGGCGTGCAGTGGGGGATCTTCGCGGTCGACCTCGTCTACCTGGCGATCCTGGTCGGCCTGTGCACGGTCGAGCGGCGGGTCTGGATCCTGTTCATGACCGCCTTCCAGCTGCTGGTCGTGCTGACCCACGTGGCCTTCATGATCGACCGCAGCCTGATGCAGTGGAGCTTCTTCTCCACCTACTACCTCTGGAGCGACGCCGAGCTGATCGCCTTCGCGGTCGGCGTGATCCAGGCGGGGTGGGGGCGTTGGAAGGCCCGGAAGGCCTGATCTCGACGATCTGTCGAATCTGACTTTTCATTCATTCACGACTAAATTAATGAAAGCGCATCGCAGGTCGCGGCCCCGTTCGGACTGACCCCAGAGAAGGTGTCGAGGGCCGCCAGGGAGGCGTTTGGTTATGTCGCATGACGGTGTCGCACTCGGTTCCATCCTCGCCCATCACGCGCGGCGGTCGCCCGCCCGGGCGGCGCTGATCGTCGACGACGTCGCCGTCACCTACGACGAGCTGGACGCGCGTTCGAACCAGCGGGCGCGGATGTTGGCCGCGCGGGGCGTGGGCCAGGGCGACTTCGTCACCGTGGCCCTGCCCAACGGCCAGGCGTTCTACGAGACCACCTTCGCCCTGTGGAAGCTGGGCGCGATCCCCAACGTCGTCGCCGCCAAGCTGCCGCGTCTGGAGATGGAGGCGATCCTCGACATCGTGCGGCCCAAGCTGTTCGTCGGCGCGCCGCCCGGCCCCGGCGTCCCCGCCTTGGCCGCCCAGCCGGAGGGGCTGGAGGGTTACTCCACCGAAGCTCTGCCCGAGGCGGTGTCGCCGCACTGGAAGGCGATGACCAGCGGCGGCTCGACAGGCCGGCCCAAGGTGATCGTCGACGCCATGCCGGCGCGATGGAATCCGCAGGAGGGCTTCCTGGGCCAGAGGCCCGGCGACGTGATCCTCAATCCGGGTCCGCTCTATCACAACGCCCCGTTCCACTGCATCCACATGGGCCTGTTCGTCGGCGCCACGATCATCGAGATGGGCAAGTTCGACGCGCTGAAGTCGCTGGAGCTGATCGAGGCGCACGGGGTGAACTGGGTGACGATGGTGCCGACCATGATGCACCGCATCTGGCGCCTGGGCCCCGACGTCCTCTCGCGCTTCGACCTGCCCAGCCTGCGGATGATGCTGCACATGGCGGCCCCGTGCCCCGCCTGGCTGAAGGAGGCCTGGATCGGCTGGCTGGGGAGCGAGCGGGTCTGGGAATACTACGGCACGACCGAGGGCACGGGCTCGACGATGATCTCGGGCGCGGACTGGCTGGCCCATCGCGGCTCGGTCGGCCGGGTCCGCGACGGCTACGCGCTGAAGATCCTCGACGAGGCGGGGAACGAGCGTCCGGTCGGCGAGGTGGGCGAGGTCTTCTTCCGCCCCCAGGGCGGGGCGGGATCGACCTACCACTATCTGGGCAGCGCGGCGCGCCGCGTGGGCGAGTGGGAGACCCCAGGCGACCTGGGGCGGGTCGACGAGGAGGGCTATCTTTATCTGGCCGACCGCCGCAACGACCTGATCATCTCGGGCGGCGCCAACATCTATCCGGCCGAGGTCGAGGCGGCGATCGACGCCCACCCGGCGGTGCGGACCAGCGCCGTGATCGGCCTGCCGGACGAGGAGTGGGGCGCGCGCGTCCACGCCATCGTCCAGGCGGTCGAGGGCAGCGGGCTGGAGGACGCCGAGCTGCTGGACTTCGTCGCCGACCGCCTGGCCCGCTTCAAGCTGCCCAAGAGCGTGGAGTTCACCAGCGAGCCGCTGCGGGACGAGGCCGGCAAGGTGCGCCGGGCGGCGTTGCGGGAGGCGCGGCTGACGCCTTCGACCTGAGGACCGGCGGCGGGCTCAGCCCGCCTCCGCCTTGCGGCGCTTGTAGAGCGCGTCGAAACCGCCGGCCATGAAGGTCACGAACCGCTCGCGCACCGCCTCGAAGTCGTCGGACCTGCACAGATTGTTCGACAGGCGATCGATACGGCCGGTGCGCGACAGGATCAGCGAATAGGCTCCCGAGGTGAACTGGAAGCTCCAGAACAGGTCTTCGGCCTGGGCGTCGGGCAGGGCCTGCTGCAGCAGGTCGATCAGGCGCAGCACCAGCGGGTCGAAATAGGTGTCCATCTTCTCGGCCCCGTAGCCGGGGGCGTTGTTCACCTGGGCGAAGATGCGGCCGAAGTTGCGCCAGCCCTCGTCGCCGTTGATGTAGACGTCGAACGCGCTGTCGTAATAGCAGCGCAGCGCGCCCTCGACGGTGGGGCGGCCCGCGGCCTCGGCGGCGTAGGCGTCCAGCCCGGCCGTCCGCGCGGCGACGGCGTACTCCACGCGACGCTCGAACACCGCGTCGAACAGCGCCTTCTTGCCATCGAAATAGTAGTGGATCAGCGCCGGATGGATGCCCATCCGGTCGGCCACGTCCTTGATGGTCACCCCGAAATAACCGAGCTGGGCGAACAGGTCCTCGCTGGTGTCGAGGATCGTCTTCACGGTGGAGGCGCGCTGCTCCGCCCGCGTTCGGCGTCCCTCCACTTTGGTCGCTGCCGCCATGCCCTCCAGCCTTCCCGATGGTGCGTCGCCCGGGCCACGCACCCGATCCCTCAGAAGGGGGACGATGGGGTGACCCTCCCGCCCGGTCAAGCGACGCCGCGCATATATTTCATTTAGCACTAAATGAATGAACTTGACGGACGCCGCCTCCCTGGGCTACCCGGTTGGTCAAGCAAGAACACAATTGGGGAGGGTTGAATGGCTAGAACCTGGAACGCCGCGCGGCGGATCGCGCTGTCGGGCGCATCGCTCGCGGCCATGCTGCTGGCGGCCGGAAACGGGCTGGCGCAGACGTCGGACGCGGCGCCGAAAGCCGCCGCCGACAGCAGCGATACGGTGCTGGAAGAGCTGGTCGTCACCGGCTCGAGCATCCGGGGCGTGCCGCCGGTCGGCTCGAACCTGATCAGCGTCACCCGCGAGGACATCCAGGCCATCGGCGCGGTCAGCACGCCCGACCTCCTGGCCACCGTCCCCCAGCTGAACAGCTTCAACACCGCGCCCCAGGCCAGCCTGGGCGGGATGGGGTCCTACGCGCCGGGCATGCGGGGCCTGCCGGCCAGCGCCACCCTGCCGCTGATGAACGGCCACCGCCTGGTCGCCGCGGCGGCCAACGAGACCAACCCCGACTATCCGCTGATCCCCGGCCTGGCGATCGAGCGCGTCGAGATCGTCGCGGACGGCGCCTCGTCGATCTACGGCTCGGACGCCGTCGCCGGCGTCGTGAACTTCATCACCCGCAAGCGCTTCTCGGGCGTCGAGCTGAACGCCAGCTACGGCGCGGCCGACGACTACGTCGCCGGTTATGTGGGCGCCCTGGTCGGCAAGGACTGGGGCTCCGGCTCGATCCTGGCGGCCTACCAGTACGCCGAGAACGGCAACGTCACCGGCGGCGACCGCGACTATCGCGTCCAGGACTTCCGCCCCCAGGGCGGCATCGACACCCGCGCGACCTCGTGTCCTTCGCCCAACGTGCTGGCCAGCACGACCCTCTGGTCGATCTACCAGGCGGCCCCGGCGTTCGGCCTGAACACGGTGAACTATTGCGACAGCGGCGCGGTGGCCGACCTGCTGCCGAAGTCGCGCACCCACAGCCTGTTCGTGTCGGGCCGCCAGGACCTCAGCGACCGCGCCACCCTGTGGGGCGAGCTGCTGTACTCCGACCGCCACGACGAGATCCGCGCGGCGGCGCCGGCCCAGACGGTGTTCATCACCAGCGCCAACCCCTTCTTCCAGGGACCGGCGGGCGCCACCAGCGAGTATGTCCTGTTCCGTCCCGACAACCTGATCGGCTCGGACCACTTCACCAACACCGACGACCGGCGCGCGGGCAACTCTTCCGTCGGGGTCGACTACAAGCTGCCGCGCGACCTGAACCTGACGGTCTACGGCTCGTACGACTGGGCCGAGAACGACGCCTTCATCCCGCAGATCAACACCGCGGCGATCACGGCCGCCGCCGCCGGGACCACCACGGCCACCGCCCTGGACCCGTTCGGAACCGGCACGTCGCCGACGGTGCGCGCCGCCATCCTCAACTCGTCCACCGACGTCGACATCAAGCAGACCACCAAGCTGGCGGCCGCCAAGCTGGACGGGCCGCTGATGGACTTGCCGGGCGGCACGCTGCGGTTCGCGGTCGGCGCCGAGGTCCGGCGCGAGACGTTCCAGCAGCGGGGCTTCGTCGGCGCGACCTCGGTGCCCGAGGACCTGAAGCGCGACGTCAAATCGATCTATGGCGAGCTCTTCGTGCCGATCATCGGCGCGGGCAATTCGGCGCCGCTGTTCCGCAGCCTCTCGGCGTCGCTGTCGGGTCGATACGACGACTACAGCGACTTCGGGTCGACGACCAACCCGAAGGTGGGCGTCAACTGGGAGCCGGTCGAGGGCGTCACTCTGCGCGGCTCCTACGGCACCTCGTTCCGGGCGCCGGGCCTGCGCCAGGTCGGCGCGACCGTCGGCTCGTATTATCTGAGCGCCGCCCAGGCGGTCACCTTCGCCAACGACCCGACCCGGGGCGCGACCCAGGTCAACACCGTCTACCTGCTGGGCGGCAATCGCGACCTGAAGCCCGAGGAGGCGAAGACCTATTCGTTCGGCGTGGACGTGAACCCCAAGGCCCTGCCGGCCCTGCGCGCCAGCCTGACCTACTACAACATCGAATACACCGGCGTGATCGGCACGCCGTCGGTGCCCTACGTCTTCACCGACCCGACCTTCGCGGGCCAGGTCTATCGCAACCCGACGCCGACCCAGCTCAACGCGCTGCTGGCGCTGGCCACGCCGGTCAACCTGCCTTCGCCCCTGCCGGCGATCGGCAACGTGCTGGACCTGCGGCTCAACAACTTCGGGGTCCGCAAGACCGACGGCCTGGACTTCGACACCAACTACCGGTGGACCACGAGCTTCGGTTCGGTGTTCGCCGACCTGGCCGGCAACTATATCCTCAACTTCGACACCCAGTTCTCGCCGGGGGCGCCGGTCTCCGACAGTCTGAAGCTGGGCGTGCCGCGCTGGACCGCGCGGGCGACCCTGGGCGCCATGGCGGGCCCGGTCTCGGTCATCGGCTACGTGAACCATCGGGACGGGATCACGAACAACTTCACGACGCCGACCGGGGTCGGGTCGTACGAGGCCGACGGCTACACGACGGTCGACCTGCGCGTGATCTGGACCTTGCCCGACAAGGATTGGACGAAGGGGACGGTGCTGGCCCTGCAGGTCAACGACCTGTTCGACGAGACGCCGCCGTTCTTCCCCGCGACGGACGGCATCGGCGGCGCCTACAACCCGATCGGGCGCTTCGTGGCCGTCAACCTGCGCAAGTCCTTCTGACGATCCAAGCGGCGACCGGGTGGGGTCGCCGAACGCGCCGCGGGCGGGAGCACGACCTCCCCCGTCCCCTCCCGCGGCGCGGCAGTGACCCTTACGAGGCCGGAGCGCCCCTCTTGATGACCCGTGACGTTTTTGGCCCCGTTCGAGGCTTCGACCTCGCCAGGCTGGCCCTGGTTAGACCGGCGCTCCAGGCCTTCGTCGATCGCGGCGAGCTGGCGGGCGTGGTGACCCTGACGTCCCAAGGCGGCCAGGTCGTCCAGAGCGAGGCGGTCGGCTGGAGCGACCTGGAAACCCGCACGCCGATGCGGTCGGACACCCTGTTCCGCATCGCCTCGATGACCAAGCCGATCACCTCGGCGGCGGCCCTGATGCTGGTCGAGGAGGGCCGGATCGCCCCGGACGATCCGATCGCGCGCTGGATCCCGGAACTGGCCGACCCGCTGGTGCTGCGCGACGCGGCGGGGCCGCTGCGCGACGTGACGCCGGCCCGGCGTCCGATCACCGTCGAGGACCTGCTGACCCACCGCGCGGGGATCGCCTACGGCTTCTTCTCGGAGGGCCCGCTGAAGGCGGCCTACGAGCGGGCGCTGGGCGACCCGGCCATGACCCGCCTCTCCGTCGACGAATGGCTGGCGGCTCTGGGCGGCCTGCCCCTGGCCTACCAGCCGGGCGAGCGCTTCCACTACGGCCACTCGACCGACGTGCTGGGCTTCCTGGTCGGCCGCGTCGAGGGCAAGCCGCTGCGCCAGGTCCTGCGGGAGCGCATCTTCGCGCCGCTCGGCATGGACGACACCGACTTCTGGCTGCCGCGCGACCAGCGCCGTCGCCTGGCCAGCCTCTACGCCTATGACGAGGCGTCGGGCGGCCTCGCGAAGGTCGAGCCCGAGATGTACGACGAACCGCCGGCCTATACGCCGGGCGGCGGCGGGCTGATCTCGACGGCGGGCGACTATCACCGGTTCGCGCGGATGATCCTGGGCGAGGGGACGCTCGACGGCGTCCGCCTGCTGCGGCCCGAGACCGTCGCCCTGATGCGGACCAACCGCTTGACGCAGGCCCAGCGCGAGGTCCCGTTCGCGGGCATGCCGCTGTGGCGCAAGTCCGGCTTCGGGCTGGGGCTGTCGGTGGCCGAGGACGTCGTCGACAATCCCTATGCCTGCGGCGCGCCGGGCGCGATGACCTGGCCGGGCATCTTCGGCACCTGGTGGCAGGCCGACCCGGCCAACGACCTGGTCATGATCTACCTGATCCAGCACCAGGTGCCGGTCTCGGCCGGCTCGGGCGCGACCATCGCCACGGGGCAGGGGGCGGCCGGCCGCCGCGCCTTGCCCGTCTACCAGCAGGCCGTCTATGCCGCCTTGCGGGACGCGTGAACCGACTATCCCATCCTGAACGCCCATCCTGAACGCCCATCCTGAACGATAGACGAGCCCCAAGGCTCGCGGTCCGAGGAAACGATGATGAGCAACGCCGAAGCCGTCCCCGTCGCGACCGCGCCGCCCCTTGTCGAAGGCGGGACCGCCGAGGCCCGCGCGCCCGACGCCAGGGCCTGGGTCGCCCTCGGCTGCCTGTGGTTCATCTACGTCCTGAACTTCCTGGACCGGCAGCTGCTGTCGATCCTGGCCAAGCCGATCCAGGACACCCTGCACATCACCGACAGCCAGTTGGGCCTGCTGGGCGGGCTCTATTTCGCGGCCTTCTACTGCTTCATCGCCATCCCGGTGGGCTGGCTGGCGGACCGGACCAACCGGGTGGCGGTGCTGGCCATCGCCTGCGGCATCTGGAGCGCGGCGACCATGGCCTGCGGCGTGGCCAAGACCTATGGCGGCTTCGCCGTGGCGCGGATGACGGTGGGCTTCGGCGAGGCGGGCGGCGTGCCGCCGTCCTACGCCATCATCACCGACTATTTCCCGCCGGGACGCCGGGGGAGGGCGCTGGGCCTCTACAACCTGGGCCCGCCGGTGGGGGCAGCCCTGGGCATCGCGTTCGGCGCCTCGGTGGCGGCGGCGTTCAGCTGGCGCGACGCCTTCCTGGTGACCGGCGGCGTCGGCCTGGTCGCGGCCCTGGCCCTGACCTTCATCGTCCGCGAGCCCAAGCGCGGCGGACTGGACCGGGCGGCCGACGCGCCGGCTCCGCCCAAGGCGGGCTTCGGCGAGACCCTGCGCATGTTCGTCTGCCATCCCGCCCTGATGCTGGCCGCCCTGGGCGGCGGCGCGACCCAGTTCATCACCTACGGCCTGGGCAACTTCGCCACCCTGTTCCTGATGCGCGAGAAGGGCATGACCCTGCAGGAGGTCGCCCTCTGGTACGCGCTGGTCGTGGGCGTCGGCATGAGCGTGGGCATCTTCGGCTCGGGCTGGTTGATCGACCGGTTCACGCGGGTGTCCAAGCGCGCCTACGGCCTGGCGCCGGCCATCGGCCTGATCCTGGCCGTACCGTTCTTCCTGGCCTTCGTCTGGGCGCCGAGCTGGCCGCTGGCGATCGGCCTGCTGATCTTCCCGATGTGCCTGAACCACTTCTACCTGTCGCCCGCGGTGGCCCTGGTCCAGACCGAGGTCCGGCCCAATCAAAGAGTGATGTCGGGCGCCCTGCTGCTGCTGGTGATGAACTTCATCGGCCTGGGCCTGGGCCCGACCTATGTGGGCGCGGCCAGCGACTTCTTCCGCGCCGACCACCCGACCAACTCGCTGCAGATGGCGCTCTTCACCCTGGCCCCGTTCTACGCCCTGGCCATCGGCCTGTTCCTGGCGCTGGCGCGGCTGCTGGGCAAGGCCCCCAAGACCGGAGCCGTCCAATGACGAATTTCTTGAAGCCCCTTCTCGGCCTCGCGGGCGCCGTCGCCCTGCTGGCGGGTCCCGACCAGGCCTTCGCCGAGTCCGCGCGGCCGGTGGTCGCCGCCCCGGCCGGAACGGCGGAAGGCGTGGTCGACGGCGGCCTGCTGGCTTTCAAGGGCCTGCCCTACGCCGCCCCGCCGGTGGGCGCCGGCCGCTGGCGTCCGCCCGCGCCGGCCACGTCCTGGACAGGGACCCGCGACGCCGGCCAGTTCGGCGCCGCCTGCATCCAGCCCGCGCCCGGCCCGGCGTCGGTCTATTCGACCGCCGAGGTCCCGACCAGCGAGGACTGCCTGACCTTGAACCTCTGGACCCCGTCCACGACGGGCAAGGCCCCCGTGCTGGTCTGGATCCACGGCGGCTCCCTGACCTCGGGGACGGGCCGGTCCAACGGCTACAACGGCGCCAAGCTGGCGGCGACCGGCACGGTCGTCGTGACGATCAACTACCGGCTTGGCGCGCTGGGCTACCTGGCCCATCCCGAGCTCAGCAAGGAGTCGCCCGACGGCGTCTCGGGCAACTACGGCCTGCTGGACCAGATCGCGGCCCTGCAGTGGGTCCAGCGCAACATCGCATCGTTCGGCGGCGACCCGGCCAACGTCACCATCGCCGGCGAGTCGGCCGGGGCGCTCAGCGTCATGTACCTGATGGCCTCGCCCCAGGCGCGCGGGCTGTTCCACAAGGCGATCGCCCAGAGCGCCTACATGATCTCGACGCCCGAGCTGAAGACCGCCCGCTACGGCATGCCGTCGGGCGAGGGGGCGGGGGCCTATGTGGCCGGGGCGCTGAAGGCGCCGAACCTGGCGGCCCTGCGCGCCATGGACCCCCAGGCGGTGACCGACGGCGCGGCCAAGGCCGGCTTCCTGCCCTTCGGGGTCGTGGACGGCAAGGTGCTGCCCCGCCAGCTGGTCGACACCTTCGATCGCGGCGAGCAGGCGCCCGCGCCGATCCTGGCCGGCTTCAACAGCGGCGAGATCCGCGCCCTGCGCTTCCTGGCCCCGCCGACGCCCAAGGGCGCGGCGGAGTACGAGAAGACGATCCGCGAACGCTATCGCGACCTGGCCGACGATTTCCTGGCGCTCTACCCGTCGTCGAACCTGGAGGAGAGCGTCCTGGCCACCACCCGCGACGCCATGTACGGCTGGACGGCCGAGCGGCTGGTCCGGTCCCAGGCCAAGGCCGGCCATCCCTCGTTCCTCTATCTGTGGGACCACGGCTATCCGGCCATGGACCAGGCGGGCATCCACGCGTTCCACGCCAGCGAGATCCCGTTCATGTTCGGGAACATGGACCGCACCTCGCCGCGCTGGCCCAAATCGCCGGACACGCCGGAGGAACGGGGACTTTCCCAGGCCATGATCGGCTACTGGACCAGCTTCGCGCGGACCGGTCGGCCCCAGGCCGCTGGTGCTGCTGATTGGCCGGCCTATGCGCCGGCGGGCGGCTACATGGCCTTCCGCGACAAGCCGACGACCGCCGCCGACCTGATGCCGGGCATGTTCGCGCTGAACGAGCGGGTCATGTGCCGGCGGCGGGCCAGTGGCGACCAGGCCTGGAACTGGAACGTCGGCCTGGTGTCCCCGGTCATGCCCGGCCCGACGCCCGCCTGTCCCTGAGGGCTAGCGGGCGAAGGGGAAGGGGGACAGCGACTTGCTGTTCTCCTCGACCAGCAGGGTCCGATTGATCGGCGCCGCCGCGCGCTGCGGGCAGGCCGGACGCTCGCAGATCCGGCACGAGGGGCCGATCTCGATGGTGATCGGGTTGGCCATGTCCAGCCCGCGCGCCTGGACCAGCTTGCCCGCATATTTCAGCTCGCAGCCCAGGCCGACGACCAGCTCGTCCTCCAGCCCCGCCTGCAGGCCCGACACCCGCCGCACGGTGCGCGACAGGGTGAAGTAGCGCTCGCTGTCGGGCGTCTCGATCACCTGGGTGACGATGCGGCCGGGGGTCTTGAAGCTGTCGTGGACGTTCCAGCGCGGACAGGCGCCGCCGAACCGCGAGAACGGGAACGGCCCTGCCGCGAAGCGCTTGGAGATGTTCCCCGCCGCGTCCAGCCGCATCATGAAGAACGGCACCCCGCGCGAGCCCGGACGGCCCAGGGTGGTCAGGCGCTGGGCGGCCTGCTCGTAGCTGACGCCGAAGCGCGGCCGCACCCGCTCGATGTCGTAGCCGGTGGACTCCATGGCCGCCAGGAACGGCTCGTACGGCATCATGATCGCCGCGGCCAGGTAGCCGTCCAGGAACACCTTCAGCAGCTGGCGGGTGGCGCGGTCGGGGGCGTTGAAGCGGTCGGTCAGGTCGGTCAGAACCTGGCCGCCCTCCATCAGCCCCAGCTGGTAGCACATGCCGAAGATGCGGCTGGCCGGGGCCAGGGTCTCCGACAGCATCAGGCGCTTGCGGTGGTGGTCGTAGCGGCGCAGCGAGCCGGTCATCACCTCCACCGGCATGACGCGGCACTGGACGCCGTACTCGCGCAGCAGCCGCTCGCGCACGGCGGGGCCCAGGTCCTGCGGGTCGGCCTTCAGCTTGGCCAGGATCGTCTCGGCCAGGGTCTCCAGTTCGGCGAAGTGGTTGCGCTGGGCGCCGACGAGGTCGCGGACCCAGTCGGTCGGCGACTGGCCCGAGACCGGCCCCGCGCCGTCCGGCCGCTCGAAGGCGCCCAGGTCGATCAGCCGTCCCCGGTCCAGATAGGCGCGATAGAGCCGGGTCATGGCCTCGGCCAGGCCGGGCGACAGCTCGGCCACCTCGGCGACCTCGTGGCGACCGACGCCCAGGTCGGCGAACATCTTGTCGGCCAGCACCTCCTCCAGCCCCGCCCCGCCGCCGGGATCGTCGGCCGACAGGCTGCGCAGGTCCAGGTCGTAGGCGTCGGCCAGGCGCAGCAGCAGCTGGGCGGTGACCGGCCGCTGGTTGCGCTCGAGGAGGTTCAGATAGCTGGGCGAGACGCCCAGCTCCTCGGCCATCCGCGCCTGGGTCACGCCCAGGTCGCGCCGCAGCCGCTTCAGCCGTCCCCCCAGGAAAAGCTTCTTGTCGCCTTGTTTCTTATCGAGCGTCGCCATTCAGTCAATTTGTCACGACTTTACAGAAATTACAAAGTCGATCTTTGACAATTTGCCCTCAATAGGTTCGACCGTTCCGGCGGCGCGGCGTTAGGTCCCCAACGACAAGTTTTCCTTGGCCCGCAAGGCTTACCGCCCCGGGCTCCGAAGTTGGGACCGAACGACCATGACGCAGCGCAAGACCTATGCCGACCACCGCGACGCCCTGCTGGCGCGCTATCCGAACGGCGTCGCGCCGGGCGGGGTCGACATCGACGCCATCATCCAGCTGAAGCTGCAGAACACCTTCAACACCCACCTCGACATCGCCCGCGCCATGGCCCCGGTCATGCGTGCCGACATGGCCGCCTACGACGCCGACAGCGCCAAGTTCACCCAGTCGCTGGGCTGCTGGTCGGGCTTCCACGCCCAGCAGATGATCAAGTCGGTCAAGCGCCTGCGCGGCACGACCAAGGGCGCTTATGTCTATCTGTCCGGCTGGATGGTCGCGGGCCTGCGCAACCGCTTCGGCCACCTGCCCGACCAGTCGATGCACGAGAAGACCTCGGTCGTCGACCTGATCGAGGAGATCTACGTCTCGCTGCGGCAGGCCGACGAAGTGGCCATCAACGACCTGTTCAAGGCCCTGAGCACCGCCCGTGAGGCCGGCGACCAGGTCGCCGAGCAGGCCGCGATCAAGGCCATCGACAACTTCGAGACCCACGTGGTGCCGATCATCGCCGACATCGACGCCGGCTTCGGCAACGAGCACGCGACCTATCTGCTGGCCAAGGAGATGATCAAGGCCGGCGCCTGCTGCCTGCAGATCGAGAACCAGGTCAGCGACGCCAAGCAGTGCGGCCACCAGGACGGCAAGGTCACCGTGCCGCGCGAGGACTTCATCGAGAAGCTGCGCGCCTGCCGCCTGGCCTTCGAGGAGCTGGGCGTCGACGAGGGCGTGATCGTCGCCCGCACCGACAGCCTGGGCGCGGGCTTGACCCAGAAGATCCCGGTCAGCCAGGAGCCGGGCGACCTGGCCAGCGACTACATCAAGTGGCTGAAGACCGAGCCCGTCACGGCCGACAACCCGCTGCAGGACGGCGAGCTGGCGATCATGAAGGACGGCGCGTTCGTCAAGCCGGTGCGCATGCCCAACGGCCTGTTCGCCTTCCAGGACGGCACCGGCCGCCAGCGCGTCATCGAGGACTGCATCGCCAACCTCACCCAGGGCGGCGCCGACCTGCTGTGGATCGAGACCGACACTCCCAATGTCGACGAGATCGCCTCGATGGTGGCCGAGATCCGCAAGGTCGTTCCGAACGCCAAGCTGACCTACAACAACTCGCCGTCGTTCAACTGGACCCTGAACCTGCGCAAGCAGGTCCGCGACCAGTGGATCGCCGAGGGCAAGATCCACAAGGACAGCTATCCCGAAGGCAACGCGCTGATGTCGGCCGAGTACGACAAGAGCGACCTGGGCCGCGAGGCCGACGAGCGCCTGGCCCGCTTCCAGGTCGACATCTCGGCCCGCGCCGGGGTGTTCCACAACCTGATCACCCTGCCGACCTTCCACCTGACGGCCAAGAGCGTGGACGAGCTGTCGCGCGGCTACTTCGGCGAGGACCGCATGCAGGCCTACGTCAACACCGTGCAGCGCGAAGAGATCCGCCGCGGGGTGTCGGCCGTGAAGCACCAGCACGAGGTCGGCTCGGACCTGGGCGACACCTTCAAGGAGATGGTCGCCGGCGAGCGCGCCCTGAAAGCCGGCGGCCACGCCAACACCATGAACCAGTTCGCCGCCGAATAGCGACGAACCTTCAGCCTCCCCTTCCACCCGATCGAGGATTCATCCCATGACCGCCACGCAATTCGCTCCCGCCGCCATGCCGAACTCCAGCGACCAGCAACGGGCGGTCGACCGGGTGGCCGAGGCCGCGCACCGTCTCAACGAAGCGGTGCAGCGGGCCATCGCGGCCGGCTATTCGGTCGAACTGGTGCGCACCTCGCGTCACCACGACGGCGCCGGCAACTGGGGCGACCAGATCGTCCCGACCGTCCGGGGCGGAGGGCAGAACGGCGCCGCCTAAGAGCGCCGGGCCCTCAACAAGACGTACGCTTCATCTAGTATCCATGCGGCTTCCCGGGGCGAGGGTCCCGGGAAGCCCTCACGACCACGGGAATTCCTCATGCCGCTCGACGTCGCCGCCCATATCCAAGTCACCGGCCCGGTCGAGGGTCGCGCGGTGGAAGTGCTCACCCCCGAGGCCCTGGCCTTCGTGGCCGACCTGCACCGTCGCTTCGACGCCCGTCGCCGCCAGCTGCTGGAAGCCCGCCAGGCGCGCCAGGCCCGCTTCGACGCCGGCGAGCTGCCCGACTTCCTGGCCGAGACCTCGCACGTCCGCGCCGCCGACTGGGCCGTCGCCCCGGTCCCGGCCGACCTGCTGGACCGCCGCGTCGAGATCACCGGCCCGGTCGACCGCAAGATGATCATCAACGCCCTGAACTGCGGGGCCAAGGTGTTCATGGCCGACTTCGAGGACGCCACCGCCCCCACCTGGGCCAATGTCATCGAGGGCCAGGTCAATCTGAAGGATCGCTGGCAGGGCGAGCTGACCCACGTCGACCCGAAGTCCGGCAAGGCGTACGCCATGGGGCCGACCCCGGCGGTGCTGAAGGTGCGCCCGCGCGGCTGGCACCTGATGGAGCGCCACCTGGAGGTCGATGGCCAGGCCGTGGCCGGGGCGCTGTTCGACTTCGGCCTCTACGCCTTCCACAACGCCAAGGCGGCGATCGCCAAGGGCTCGGGTCCGTACTTCTACCTGCCCAAGCTGGAAAGCCACCTGGAGGCCCGCCTCTGGAACGACGTGTTCGTCCGCGCCCAGGAGGCCCTTGGCCTGCCGGTCGGGACGATCAAGGCCACCGTGCTGATCGAGACCATCCCGGCCGCCTTCGAGATGGACGAGATCCTGTTCGAGCTGAAGGACCACATCGTCGGCCTCAACTGCGGCCGCTGGGACTACATCTTCTCGTTCATCAAGCGCCTGGGCCGTCGCGCCGAATTCCTGACCCCGGACCGCTCGGCCATGGTCATGGGCAAGGCCTTCCTGGGCGCCTATTCGCTGAAGCTGATCCAGACCTGTCACCGCCGCGGCGCCTTCGCCATGGGCGGCATGGCGGCCCAGATCCCGGTCAAGGGCGACGACGCCGCCAACCAGGCCGCCTTCGCCAAGGTCAAGGCCGACAAGGAGCGCGAGGCCGGGGCCGGCCACGACGGCACCTGGGTCGCCCACCCCGACCTGGTCCCCGTGGCGATGGAGGTCTTCGACCGCCTGATGCCGACGCCGAACCAGCGCGACAAGACCCTGGCCGACCTCGATATCACACAGCCCCAGATGCTGGAGCTGCACGAGGGCGTCCGCACCGAGGCCGGCGTGCGCGAGAACATCCGCGTGGGCGTGCGCTACACCCAGGCCTGGCTGGAAGGCCGGGGCGCGGTGCCGCTCTACAACCTGATGGAGGACGCGGCGACCGCCGAGATCTGCCGCACCCAGCTGTGGCAGTGGGTGCGCCTGGGCGCGGCCCTGGACGACGGGCGGGTGCTGAGCTCGGAGCTGTTCGTCAGCCTGTTCACCCAGGAGATGGCCGACCTGCGCCGCGACTTCGGCTCGCCGCGCCTGGAGGAGGCCGCGCACATGTTCACGCGCATGGTCCTTTCCGACACCCTCGAGGAGTTCCTGACCATTCCGGCCTACGAACTGCTCTGAACTCCGGACGACGGGCGCGGGGGCGTTGACCTCGGCGCCCGTCGATGGGATTTCGGCTCCGAGGATGCTTGGCCGTGACGGACACGGCGGCGCGCGCGAGAACCGAACCCGATGCACGACTTCCCCGACGACATCTTCACCGAGCCGGAAGATGTGGATCCCGACACCCTGGCCAATCTGGGTCCGCTGCGGCGGCTGGCCGGCGTGTGGGAAGGCCGCAAGGGCGTCGACCTGAACCCCAAGGCCGAGGGGCCGGAGCGGCGCGACTATCTCGAGCGCATCGAGATGCAGCCGATCGATCCCCAGGCCAACGGACCCCAGCTGTTCTACGGCCTGCGCTACCACGTCCACATCGTCGCCTCCGACGAGGACACGACCTTCCACGACCAGGTCGGCTACTGGCTGTGGGAGCCCGCGACGGGGCTGATCATGCAGACCCTGGCGATCCCGCGCGGCCAGACGGCGCTGGCCAAGGGCCAGGCCGCGCCGGACGGCTCGGGCCTGATCGTAAGGGCGGATCGCGGCGGGCCGGGCTACGGCATCTGCTCGACCGACTTCCTGGAGTGGGCGTTCCGGACCGATTCCTACGAGCTGGACGTGAAGTTCGACGCCGACGGCGGCTGGTCGTACGTCTCCACCACCATGCTGCAGGTCCGCGGCCGCACCGCGCCCTTCCGCCATGTCGATCGCAACGCCCTGCACAAGGTGGCCGAGCCCCGGCCCAACCCCTCCGCCCGCGTGGCGGCCGGCAAGGCCAACCGGACCGAAGCGCACGGCTTCGCCGTCGGTGGAGCCTTGGACGTTCCGGTCGTCGAATAGGAGAGGTGGTGCGGGCGGCCGGGGTCGAACCGGCATAGCCTTGCGGCTGGCGGATTTTAAGTCCGCTGCGTCTACCAGTTTCGCCACGCCCGCGCTGGTCCTGCCCGTATAGGCTGGGGGGAGAGTCCCGCCAAGGGCGAGCGCGGCCCTCGCGGGCGCCCTCGTTCTTGGCACGGGCGCGAAACGTGGCCGTTACGGCTCGACGTCCCTTCGGCGCGTGATAGCGTCGCCGTTCTGGATCGCCCGGAAAGAGGGCGGGGACGGGGATTAAGTGATCATGCAGCGTCAACTGGCCGCTCTGGCCTTCATCGCGGCGGCGGCTGTCGCGCCGCTGGCCCCCACTGTGGCCCAGGCGGCCGACATCGAGGTGGTGCGCGCCGCGCGGCTGCTCGACGTGGCCACCGGCAAGTATGTCGACAATCCGCAGGTGGTGATCATCGACGGCCGGATCACCGCGGTGGGCAAGGCGGGCGACGCCACGCCGCTGGGCGCGGTGGTGACCGACCTGCCGGGCGCGACCCTGCTGCCCGGCCTGATCGACATGCACACCCACATCAGCGCCGTGGCCGAGATCGGCGGCTACAACAGCCTGGAATTCAGCGACGCCTTCTGGAGCGTGGTCCAGACCGCCAACGCCAAGAAGACGCTGGAGGCCGGCTTCACCACCATCCGCAACGTCGGCTCGGACCGGTTCGACGACGTGGGCCTGCGCGAGGCGATCGACGGGGGCTATGTGGAAGGGCCGCGCATCGTCACGGCCACCTACGCCATCGGCGCCACGGGCGGCCACTGCGACTCGACCTTCTTCCCGCCGTCGATGGACCAGAAGAGCCCCTACAACGTCGATAGCCCCGACGAGGGCCGCAAGGTGGTGCGCACGCTGAAGAAGTACGGCGCCCAGGTGATCAAGATCTGCGCGACGGGCGGGGTGTTCTCGCACGGCGACGAGCCGGGCCAGCAGCAGCTGACCCTGGCCGAGATGACCGCCATCGTCGACGAGGCCCACATGGCCGGGCTGAAGGTCGCCGCCCACGCCCACGGCGCGGCGGGGATCAAGGACGCCATCCGGGCCGGCGTCGACACCATCGAGCACGCCAGCCTGGTCGACGACGAGGGCATCAAGCTGGCCGTCCAGAAGGGCGCCTACTTCTCGATGGACATCTACAACACCGACTACACCCAGGCCGAAGGCGCCCGGAACGGCGTGCTGGAGGACAACCTGCGCAAGGACCGCGACATCGGCGAGCTGCAGCGCGAGAACTTCCGCAAGGCCCTGAAGGCCGGGGTGAAGATGATCTTCGGCACCGACGCCGGGGTCTATCCGCACGGGACCAACGCCAAGCAGTTCGCCGTGATGGTCCGCTATGGCGCCACGCCCCTGCAGGCGATCCAGGCCGCGACGATCACCGCCTCCCAGGCCCTGGGCCGCGAGAAGGACGTCGGCCAGGTGGCCGTGGGCCGCTACGGCGACCTGATCGCGGTGGACGACGACCCCCTGACCGACGTCACGACGCTGGAGCGTCCGGTGTTCGTGATGAAGGGCGGGACGGTGGTGAAGCGGCCCTGACGGGCTCGCCTCTCGCCAAATGGAGCGGCAGCGCCTAAATGCAGCGGCTCCATAACGCCCGGGCCAGATCGTGATCACCTTCCAAGACGTCTCCAAGACCTATGCCGGGGGCGGCGCCAAAGACGATGGGCGCGCCGCGCTCAGCGGAGTCGACCTGTCGGTCGCGCCCGGCGAGGTGTTCGGCGTGATCGGCGCCTCGGGCGCGGGCAAGTCCACCCTGATCCGGCTGATCAACGGCCTGGAGAAGCCGTCCGGCGGCAAGGTCGTGGTCGACGGCGACGACGTGGCGGCCCTGGGCGTCGAAGGGCTGCGCAGCCTGCGCCGCCGGGTCGGGATGATCTTCCAGCACTTCAACCTGCTGTCGTCCAAGACCGTGGCCGGCAACGTCGCCTTCCCGCTGAAGCTGGCCGGCAAGCCCGACGCCGAGGTCAAGGCGCGCACCGCCGAGCTGCTGGCGCGGGTGGGGCTGAGCGACTTCGCGAACAAGTATCCGGCCCAGCTGTCGGGCGGCCAGAAGCAGCGCGTCGGCATCGCCCGCGCCCTGGCGACCGGCCCCAAGGTGCTGCTGTGCGACGAGGCCACCAGCGCGCTGGATCCCGAGACCACCGAACAGATCCTGGAGCTGATCTCCAACCTCAACCGCGAGCTGGGTCTGACCATCGTGCTGATCACCCATGAGATGGATGTGGTCCGCCGCGTCTGCGACCGGGTGGCGGTGCTGGAGGGCGGCCGGGTGGTCGAGAGCGGCCCGGTCGAGCAGGTGTTCCTGCATCCGGCCAGCGCCACGGCCCGGCGGTTCGTCACCGAGGCGGAAGGCGAGCCGGGCGAGGGCGCCGTCGTCGGCGGCCGCGTGGTGCGCCTGACCTTCAAGGGCGAGGCCACCTACAAGCCGATCCTGGGCGCGGTGGCCCGCGAGACCGGCGTCGACTACTCGATCCTGGGCGGCCGCATCCACCGCCTGCGCGAGACGCCCTACGGCCAGCTGACCCTGTCCCTGACCGGCGGTGACGTCGAAGCGGCGATCGCACGGTTCCAGGCCGACGGCGTCCGGGTGGACCTGGTCGGGGAGGTCGGCCGATGAGCGGCTTCATGGACAACATCGACTGGTCGGAGATCGGCCAGGCGACGCTCGACACCCTGTCGATGCTGGGCGGCTCCATGGCCCTGACCGTGGTGCTGGGCCTGCCGCTGGGCGTGATCCTGTTCCTGACCGGCAAGGGCCAGATGCTGCAGAACCGCGTCGCCAACGGCGTGCTGTCGCTGGTGATCAACATCCTGCGCTCGGTGCCGTTCGTGATCCTGCTGATCGTGATGATCCCCCTGACCGTGGCCCTGGTCGGCACCTCGCTGGGCGTGGCCGGAGCGATCCCGCCGCTGGTGGCCGGCGCCGCGCCGTTCTTCGCCCGCCTGGTCGAGACGGCCCTGCGCGAAGTGGACAAGGGCGTGATCGAGGCCAGCTTCGCCATGGGCGCCAAGCGGCGGCAGGTGGTGCTGGGCGCCCTGCTGCCGGAAGCCATGCCGGGCCTGATCGCCGCGGCCACCGTCACCGCCATCGCCCTGGTGTCCTACACCGCCATGGCCGGCGTGGTGGGCGCGGGCGGCCTGGGCGACCTGGCCATCCGCTTCGGTTACCAGCGCTTCCAGACCGACGTGATGGTGGTGACCGTGGTGCTGCTGCTGGTGCTGGTCCAGGCGCTGCAGATGGTCGGCGACGCGGTGGTGCGCCGCGTCTCGCACCGCTAGGACGATCCCATGACCGACGACATCCCCATCCTCTCCGCCCCGCCGCCCGAACACTGGGACGAGGGCTTCGCCCAGGGCCTGGTCGGCAAGACCATGCTGGTGAACCTGACCTTCCTCGACGCCGAGGGCGAGGTGGAGGGCCGCGAGGCCTTCTACGGCGTGGTGATCACCGCCGACGCGGAGGAGGGCGTCCTGCTCGACCTGCTGGGTCCGCAGGACGGCGACACCACGACCCTGCCGCCCCAGACCTCGAACATCCGCGCCGCCGAGCCCGGCCTCTACCCGCTGACCGGCGGCGAGAGCGTCGAGAACCCCGACTTCCTGTCCAGCTGGACGATCGCCGGGCCGGAAGAGCCGGCGAACGACGAGGAATAGGCCCTAGGCCTGGTCGAACGGGAACGGCAGCCGGCCGGCCTTGAACAGGATCACCGGGTTCTCGTCATAGTCGCCCAGCTCGACGTCGGCCGAGGCGGCGAAGGCCACGACGCCCTCGCGCAGCGGGGCCAGGCGCTCGGCCTTGCGGCGGGCTTCCTCGGCGTCCTTGCAGCCGACCTGCTGCTCGGCCTTCAGCCCCTTGCCGCGGCCGGCCTTGTAGGCTTGGACGATGTAGACGGTTTCTCGGGCCATCCCCATCCAGGCGACCTGTTCGCGGGTCGGGTCAAGGCGCGATCTCGAAATGATCCAAGACTCTGCGCCCCGGTTCAGGAAAACTGATTTCCCGGTCCAGCCGGAAACGGGCAATACCCGACCCGTCTAATCGCCTTTACGGAGCCGTTCATGGTCGCCCGCCGCGCCCTTCTCGTCAGCCTCGCCGTCCTGTCGCTCGCCGCGTGCGCCAAGAAGCCCGCCGCCAGCGCCGGCGACACCCTGACGGTCGCCGCCACGGCCATCCCGCACGCCGAGGTGCTGGAGTTCATCAAGCCGAAGCTGGCGGCGCAGGGGCTGAAGATCGAGATCAAGGTCTTCAACGACTACGTCCAGCCCAACATCCAGGTCGCCGAGAAGCGCATGGACGTCTCCTATTTCGAGACCCTGCCGTACCTGGAGACCTTCAATCGCGACAAGGGCACCAATCTGGTGCCGGTGATCGGCGTGCACATCGAGCCGATCGGCGCCTATTCGCACCGCTACAAGTCGATCGCCGAGCTGCCCCAGGGCGCGACGGTGGCCATCCCCAACGACGCCTCGACCGAGGACCGCACCCTGCGGCTTCTCGCCAAGAACAACGTCATCGGGCTGGACCTCGGCAAGGCCGGCCTGAGCCTCAAGGACATCGCCAGCAACCCCAAGGGCCTGAAGTTCAAGGAATTGGAGGGCGCGACCCTGCCGCGCACCCTGGACCAGGTGGACCTGGCGGTGATCAACACCAACTACGCCCTCGACGCCAAGCTGGACCCGGCCAAGGACGCCCTGCTGATCGAGGACAAGAACAGCCCCTACGTGAACTATCTGGTCGGCCGGCCCGACAACAAGGACGACCCGCGCGTCCAGAAGCTGGCCAAGGCCCTGACCTCGCCCGAGGTGAAGGCCTTCATGGAGCAGAAGTATCACGGCGCGGTGGTGCCGGCCTTCTAGGCAATCTCAGGATGCGCGCCCTTACGGGCGCGCCCGCCCTGGCGCGGCCTGACATTTCACCGTACATATCAGGGCTTACTGCCTTCGGAGCCCCGCCTTGCGACAGTTCATGGCCCCTGACGACGCCTCGGCCGGGGGCGGCCGCGACCGGATGCTGGTGCTGGACGTCTGCTCGTCCTCGGGTCTCGAAGATTGGTCGCCCGACCTTCAGAAGGCCAAGGTCTACGAGCGCATCCTGCTGGACCTGATCCTGGGCCGCCTGGCGCCCGGCGCGCGGCTGGACGAGCAGTCGCTGGCGGCGCGCTACGACGCGGGCCTGGCCGGGGTGCGCGACGCCCTGGGCCGCCTGGCCCTGGAAGGCCTGGTGATCCGCCGCGCGCGCTCCGGCACCACGGTGGCGCCGCTGGACCTGGTCGAGCTGCGCCAGGGCTACGAGGCCCGGGCCCTGATCGAGCCGCACTGCGCCGGCCTGGCGGCCCGCAACGCCAGCAAGGCCGAGGCCGAGGCGATCCGCGCGGCTTTCGACGACGGCGAACGGGCGGCCCGCGACCGCGACCTGCCGTCCCTGGTGGCCATGGACCAGCGCTTCCACGCCGCCGTGGCCCGCGCCGGCGGCAACATGGCCCTGGCCCGCATCCTGATCCCCCTGCAGCACAAGGCCGCCCGCTACTGGGTGTTCTCATTCGGCGCGGCCACCGAAGCCGAGCTGATCGCCGACGTCGAGCAGCACCGGGCCGTGGCCGACGTGATCGCCAGCGGTGACGTCGAAGGCGCCAAGCTGGCGATGATGCGCGTGCTCAACATCATGCCCGAAGCCACTCGGCCGATGGTCGAAGGGTAGATGGAATCCCTCTCTCATAGAGAGAGGGCGGGGCCCGCCGCGAAGCGGTGGGAGGGTGAGAGGTTACACTCTCTCAGGACGAGGCTCTGACGAAGACGGCCTGCGTCGACGGCCGTCCCTAAGGTGGATGCCTGGCCAAATCTGAAGGCTCCAAAGCTCCGGGTTTGTTGGACAGGGTGAAACCTCTCACCCTCCCACCGCCTGCGGCGGCGGGCCCCTCCCTCTCTCAAAGAGAGAGGGATCCAAACGGCGCCATGCCAAGCTTTCCTGTCATCACCCTCAATATAATTTCCTCTGAAATTTCACATAACGTTTTGACGAACGTTGCGTAAGGTCCCATTTGCTAGCTTCGCCGCCGCTCCCCCGGCGGGCCTGGAGCTTTCGAGATGCCGATCCGCGCCTATCTGCTCGCTTCCGCCATGGCTGTCGGCGTGTTCGCGTCGGGCCAGGCCTTCGCGCGCGAAGGGGGCGAGGACGCGCCGCAGAACATCGCGGGGGGCGACGCCGTCGACGCGGTGATCGTCCAGGCGCGCGACAAGGCCGGCCTTCTGGAGAAGCAGCCCAGCACCACCGTGTTCGGCCTGGAGAAGCCGCTGCTGGAGACCCCGCGCTCGGCCAGCTTCGTCAGCGACACCACCCTGACCCGCTACGGCATCGAGACCATCGACGGCCTGACCGCCGTCTCGCCGGGGACCTACACCGCCAGCTTCTACGGCGTGCCGGGCGCGCTCAATATCCGCGGCACCCTGGCCGAGAACTACTTCCGCGGCTTCAAGCGGGTCGAGAACCGCGGCACCTATTCCACCCCCATCGGCGGCGCGGCCCAGATCGAGATCGTGCGCGGCCCGCCGGCCCCGATCTACGGCTCGGGCAAGGTCGGCGGCATGCTGAACTTCATCCCCAAGTCGGCGCGCGACGAGGGCCGGTTCCTGACCGATCCCAAGGGCGAGATCACCGCCACGCTCGGCGCCTACGACAAGAAGAACCTGACCGGCCAGGTCGCCCTGCCGGTCAAGTTGGGCGCGGCCGACGGCGGGCTCTACGCCTATGGCGAGCTGGATGATTCCAAGAGCTTCTATCGCGGCCTGCACCCCAAGCGGCAGCTGGCCGAGGTCTCGGCCGACTTCGACCTGAACAACGGCTGGAGCACGGCCTTCGGCGGCATGGTCTATCACTCGACCGGCGACATCCAGACGCCCGGCTGGAACCGCCTGACCCAGGACCTGATCGACCACCAGACCTACATCACCGGACGCGACACCAGCCTGGTCGACGCCGACGGCAACGGCCGGATCACCCCGAACGAGGTGGGGCCCTACCCGTTCGGCAGCGCGCTCTACATCCCGTACTACGGCTTCCCCGCCAGCGACGCCAACCACACCCTGGACACCGGCGTGGGGACCACCAAGCTGGACCCGCGCACGGTCTATGTCAGCGCCGCCGACTTCTCCAAGACCCGGACCAACACCCTCTATTTCGACCTGGCCAAGCGGTTCGACGACGACAGCGTGCTGAAGCTGCAGCTGTTCTACGACGACCAGGAGAACAAGCGCTTCGTCAGCTACGGCTATCCGGCCTGGTTCGACAGCCATGTCTGGGAGGCGCGGGCCAGCTATGCGTTCAAGCGCGAGTTCGGATCGGTCAGCACGACCACCATCGTCGGCGCCGGCTATCGGGAGTTCGAGGGACACCGCCGCGAGAGCTTCAACAGCGGCCTGATCGCCATCGACCGCCGCGACATCTCGGTCGGCGCCCAGCCCAACGACATCATCGACAGCCCGTTCAGCACCGAGCCGGCCGGTGTCCAGGGGCTGGAATGGGAGAACGACAACCGGGGCACGTGGAGCCAGACGGGCCTGTTCTTCACCAGCGACGTCAAGTTCGGCCAGCGCCTGACCCTGACCCTGGGCGGGCGCTACGACTGGTACGACGTCGCCGCCCAGGACACCGGCTTCCTGACCTTCGCCCCCACGGGCCGCCAGGCCGACAGCCGGGGGAAGGGGACCTACAGCGCCAGCCTGACCTACCAGACCCCGGTCGGCCTGATGCCCTACATCAGCTACGCCAAGGCCTCGGCGCTCGAGGTCAGCCAGGCGGGCGAGGTGGCCCCGAACCTGGTCGCCGACGGTTCGTGGCTGTCGGACAGCGACCTGGCCGAGGCCGGCGTGAAGTTCCAGCTGCTGAAGGGGACCCTGGTCGGCTCGCTGGCCGCCTATCGCCAGAACCGCACCCAGCTGTCGGGCCTGACGCCGGTGGTGCAGGGCACGCGGGCCAAGGGCGTTGAGCTGGAGGTCCGCTGGCTGGCGTCCGAGCACCTCAGCTTCACGGCCACGGCCAACGCCCAGCACACCACGGTGAAGGGGCCGGACAACTCGTTCCAGTACATCCCGGCCTATACGGCGGGCGTGCCCGGCGCCCAGGGCTACGGCGGCTCCTATGTGGTCTGGACGTTCAGCAGCCTGGCGGGCCGGGCGGGCGACTACGACTACACCCTGATCCCCAAGTCGGTGGTCAGCCTGTACGGCGCCTACACCAGCGACAGGCACGACTGGGGGCAGGCCGGGGCGACCCTGGGCGTCACCCACGTGACCAAGACCTCGGGCCTGGTGCAGGACGCGGTGACCTATCCCGCCTACGCCGTGGTCAACGCCTCGGCCTATGTGACGCGCGGGCCGTACACCGCCGAGCTCAACGTCGATAATCTGTTCGACAAGCTCTATTTCACCCCCGACGCCGACACCTATGCCAATCTCGGGGCCTTGCCCGGCAAGGGGCGGGAATGGCGCGTGACCCTGAAGCGGACGTTCTGATGACCGACCTGTCGATTCCCCGGACCGCGAGCGCCTTCCGCCCCTGGCTGCTGGTCGCCGTCTTCAGCCTGCTGCTGTTCCTGATCACCGCCGCGACCTATTCCTCGCTGGGCGTGGTGATCCCGGCCATGGTGCCGGAGCTGGGCTGGAGCTGGGAGCACGCCTTCCTGGGCTTCACCATCCTGGGGGTCTTCACCGGCCTGTCGTCCTGGCTGCCGGCCATGCTGATCCGCGGGATGGGCGTGCGCGGCGCGATCCTGGTCGGGGTGGCGGTGATGGCGGGCGGGCTCTTCTGCCTGTCGCGGGTCCACGCCCTGCCGATCTACTTCTTCGGGACGGCCCTGTGCGGGATCGGCTTCCAGATGGCGGCCCTGATTCCCGGCACCCACGTGCTGTCGGCGATCTTCAAGGAACGCGCCCTGCCGTTCGGGATCTACTTCACCTTCGGCGCCCTGGGCGGGGTGGCCGGGCCGTGGATGGTGGTCAGCGCGCTCACCGCGACCCACAACGACTGGCGGCTCTACTGGGCCCTGCAGGCCCTGGCGGTCGGCCTGGTCGGCCTGCTGTGCGCCGTGGCGGTGGGCGGGCCGCGCTGGCTGGAGCAGGCGGGCGCCGCGCTGGACCGCGAGCTGGACGCCGAGGCCAAAGCCGGCGCGACGCCCTCGGGCGTCTATCACACCGACCACGAATGGAGCGTCCGCGACGCGGTGCGCACGCCGCAGTTCTACGTGCTGCTGGCCGCCTATTTCAGCCACCTGCTGGCCGGCATCAGCGCCGCCAGCCTGACCCAGGCCCATCTGACCCAGCTGGGCGTGGCCGGCGCGGTGGCGGCGGGCATGCTCAGCCTGGAGGGCGGCATGCAGGTGGTCGCCCGCCTGGGCGGCGGCGCGATCGGCGACCGGGTGGACCCGCGCTGGCTGCTGGTCTTCGCCCAGGGGCTGCTGGTGGTCGGCCTGCTGGCCCTGTCGCGGGCCACGACGCCGCTGCTGCTGACGCTGTACGCGGTGGGCGTGGGCGTCGGGTTCGGCCTGACGGTGCTGGCCGTCAGCCTGCTGCTGCTGAACTATTTCGGCCGCCGCAACAATGTCGAGCTGTTCTCCCTGACCTGCCTGATCGGGGCGGTGTCGGCGGCCGGGCCGTTCATCGGCGGCGCGATCCGCGACCGCGTCGGCTCGTTCACCCCGGCCTTCGAGCTGTTCGCGGCCCTGACGGCGGTGGTGTTCGTGGCGGCGCTGTTCATGCGCCCGCCGTCCGCGCCCAAGGCCTAGGGCGGGGCTCCGGCCAAAGAAAAGGCCGCCTCGACAGTGTCGAGGCGGCCCGTTCCTGACTTCTGGAGCGCGTGGCTTAGAAGGCGACCTTCAGCGAGGCGGTGACCGTCGCGTGATAGATCTTGCCGTAGTCGCTCTTGTTGGTGTCCGAGTAGCGGAAGTCGGCGCTGATGTGATCGTTGATCGCGGCGGTGACGCCGGCGTTCCAGGTCACGTAGCTGGTCGTCTGGCCGCCGAAGTAGTTCTCGGCGTCGACGTCCTGACGGCCAACGGCGCCGCTCAGGGTCAGCTTTTCTTCCAGCGGGATCGAGCCGTTCAGCTCGTAGTACAGGGCTTCGCCGCCCTTGCCCGGGAATTCCGGCGAGTAGTACAGCGCGGCGCCGACGGTGGCCGGACCGGCCGGGATCGAACCCGCGGCCTTGACTTCGAAGTAGCTGAACGAGCCCGGGGCGCCGTTCTTGTCCTTGTCGTAGCCGTAGTAGATGACGCCGAAGTCCAGCGAAGCCGGGCCGACCGTCGGACGCACGCCGGCGTACAGGTCGATTTCGGTGTCGGGGTTCGGGGTGCCGAAGTCGACGTTCGAGGCCCAGACGCCCGCGTAGCCGATGCCGTAGGTGGCGTCGACGCCGCCGAAGACTTGGCCGTTGGTGTTGGTGTTGCTGATGCCGCGGAAGATGTAGTTGCTGGCGATGCCGGCGTTGTACGAGAGCTTCAGCTCTTCAGCCATCGCGGCGCCGCCCATGGCGACCGAAGCGGCGGCGGCGACCAGCGCCAGTTTCATGAACTTCATGTGTTCTATCCCCTTATTTCGTTTTGCCGACCGAAGGGTTTGGAGCCTTCGCCGTCCAGCGACGCCTGCAAGCGTGTTGTGGCACAACTGGAATAGTCGTGGACTACACCCTAGTTGCAATCGCGATGGTTAAATCGCCAGCAGAAACGGCGCCCCGAGCACAAGGAATAAGCGAAGTGTGACGATTTTGCTGCAGAAGTGGCGTAGGGCGCCACAGTGTCGGGGGCGCGGTTGTTTGAGCTTTACCTGCGGCCTCAGCGCATCGCCAGGCTGGCGCCGCCCAAGTGCAGGCCCGCATCCACCAGCAGGGTTTCGCCCGTGACGTGCTTTGATGCGGGCGAGGCCAGGAACACGGCGGACCCCGCGATGTCCTCGGCGGTGGAGGCGACCTTCAGCGGCGTGGCGGCCGCCGCGCCGGCGCGAAGCCGGTCGACGCGCTCGGCGTCCATGGCCTTGCCGAACCAGGGCGTGTCGATGAAGCCGGGGCAGACGGCGTTGACCCGGATGCGCGGCGCCAGGGCCCGGGCCAGAGACAGGGTCATGGTGGTCAGGGCCCCCTTGGAGGCGGCGTAGGGCACCGACGAGCCGTTGCCGACCACCCCGGCGATCGAGGCGGTGTTGACCACGGCCCCGGGCTGGGGCGCGGCCTCCAGCAGGCTGCGGGCGGCGCGGACCATCTGGAAGGCGCCCACCACGTTGACCGCGTAGAGGCGCAGGAAGTCGTCGGCGTCGACCGCGTCGAGATCGGCGTGGTTGGGCGCGAACTTGGTGATTCCGGCGTTGTTGAACAGCGCGTCGATGCGGCCCGTGCCCGCGGCGGCCTCAGCGATTCGGCGGCAGTCGGCGTCCTGGGCCACGTCGCCCTGGACCAGGACGGCCTTGGCGCCCTCGGCCTCGATCAGGCGGGCGGTCTCCTCGGCCTCGGCGGCGCTGCTGGCGAAGTTGACGACCACCAGGCCGGCGCCGCGCCGGGCGGTCTCCACCGCCATGGCCCGGCCCAGGCCCGTGGAGGCGCCGGTGACCACCACCGTGAAACCGTCGAAATCCCGTCCGCTCATGGTCGCTTTCCTGTCCCAACGTTTGTTTGGACCAGTGATAGCGACACCGCGCGCGCTTGTCTCGCGAGGGCGCGGGGCCTAGATGACCGGCCATGACCGAACTTCATGTGACCCAGCTGGGCCAGGTGGTGGAGCCCGCCGCCAGCCCCGACCAGGCCGTCCTCGAGCGCGTGCCCAATCCGCAGAGCGACGTGACCTATCTGGCCCGCTTCGTGGCCCCCGAATTCACCTCGCTGTGCCCGGTGACCGGCCAGCCCGACTTCGCGCACCTGGTGATCGACTACGCGCCGGGCGACTGGCTGATCGAGAGCAAGTCGCTGAAACTGTATCTGACCAGCTTCCGCAATCACGGCTCGTTCCACGAGGACTGCACGGTCAAGATCGGCCGCAAGATCGTCGAGATCGCCCAGCCGCGCTGGCTGCGCATCGGCGGCTACTGGTATCCGCGCGGCGGCATCCCCATCGACGTGTTCTGGCAGACCGGCCCCGCGCCGGAAGGGCTGTGGGTGCCCGACCAGGGCGTCGCGCCCTATCGCGGCCGGGGCTGATACCGACCGCCAGGTAATAAAGAGAAGGGCGCGTCCGGCCGGACGCGCCCTTCTTGTTTCAGCGAGGCGTCGCCGGCTGGGCCGGCGGCGTGGGCTGGGCGCCGGCCGGAGCCGGGCCCCGCGGCGCGACGCCCGGGCGTACGCCCGGGGCCCCGCCCGGCGTCCGCACGGGCGGGGCCGGGCCGATCAGCTTGCGGAAGCTGATCCGCACCGTCCGGCCGATCGGGTCGCGATAGTCCGGCTGGTAGGCCTGGGGCGTGAGGCCCAGGCGGTCGTGGACGTCCTGGCGGGTGTCGAACAGGTTCTGGACCTGCATCTGCACCCGCGTCCCGCGCAGCCAGGGATGGGCCCGGATCAGGTCGGGCCGCGAGGTCGGATCGGCGAAGACGTTCAGGCTGAAGGTCGACTGGTCGCTGAAGAACAGGTCCTTCTCGGACGTGTCGCCGTTCAGGCGATAGCCGCTGCGCCAGCTGCCGTTCAGGAACATGCCCATGCCGCTCTTGAAGACCCCGACCTGCAGCTGGACCTCGTGCTCGGGGCCCGCGCCCGAGCCGCCGTTCAAGCGGTCGATGATCGGCAGGCCGTCGCGGATGGTGATCTCGTCCTTCAGTTTCCAGGTGTGATAGAGCGAGACCTGGAACTGGCCCTGGCCGGGGCGCGGGCCGTTGCGGCCGCGGAAGCCACCGCCGCCGCCGCCGCCGCCGCCCGCGCCGGGGCCTTGGCCGCCGCCGCCGGGGCCGTCAGGGCCGCCACCGCCACCGCCACCGCCGCCGCCCGGAGGCGGGCCGCCGCCGCCGAACTGGAAGCCCGGGCCCCCCGGGCGCGGCTTGCCGAACGGCCGCGACAGGTTGAAGCCCCAGCGGATCTGCTCCTGCTCGGTCTTGGCGTAGTTCACCGGCCGCGCGTCGACCGAGATCAGGTTGCCCTCGGCGTCGCGCACGATGCGGTCGGGGAAGGCCTGCTCGATGTCGGCGGTGATGGCCGGGAAGTTGTTCGTCGAGTCGTCGATCCGGGTGACGGTGTAGTTGGCGTTGATCTGCAGGTTGGTCTTGGCCTCCCTGGGCAGGGGCCGCAGGGTGACGCCCAGCTTCATGACCTGACGGCTGTCGGACAGCAGGTTCGGGTTGCCGCCCTCGATGCGCGTGGCCAGGACGGTGCGGTTGTTCTTGAAGTCGAAGATCGAGACGTTGGGCGTCGACAGGATCGGGTCGTTCAGCTGCGAGGCGCTGGGGGCGCCCTGCTCGTCGGTGTAGCCGACGATGACGGTCAGCGGATCGACCGGCGTCCAGTTGAAGCCGCCGCCCAGGGTGGTCAGGCCGCCGAAGTCCGACAGCTGCTCGTACTCGCCGTTGAAGTTGAGCGACAGGTCGCCCAGCAGCGGCAGCACGTCCTTGGCCCGGTTGGCGATCGGCACGCTGACATTGGTCTGCAGGTTGCCGCTCGTGCGCGAGATGTCGCGGTCGATCACCCGGTTGGTCTGGGTCAGGGCGTCGAAGCGGGTGCTTTGCGAGTCCTGGGTCTGGGTGTCGGCGCCGGCCTTGAACGTGGTCGACACGTCGCCGGCCGGGGTGCTGACCGGACGGCCGACGAACACCACCTCGGCGTTGGCCGTGTCGGAGGTCGAGTGGGCGGTGTCGGGCGAAACCCGGGCCAGCAGCTGCGAGGGGATGTTGCCCCACGGACTCAGCGTGGGGTCGTCGGCGTTCAGGCCGGCCTGGAAGGCCGAGGCGTCCAGGCCGCGTCCGGTGGTGGTGTCGCTGGTCGAGTGCACATAGCCGCCGGTGACGCTCCAGCGCCATTCCTTGATCCGCCCGTTGGCGGCCGCCTGCACCGTGGCCTTCTGGCTGTCGACCTTGCGGGTCATGGCCATGTAGTCGTCGACGAACCGGTAGAGCTGGACGTCCTGGGTGAACGGCGAATAGGGGTTGCCGTCCGGCACGACAAGGCGGACGCCCGGCAGGCCCAGATAGGTCAGGGTGGTGTTGTCCTCGAACGAGCCGCTGATCGTGGCCATCGCGGTCTTGCCCAGCGGACGGGTCACCGCGCCGGTCAGCGAGGCGGCGGTGTTCTTCGGGGCCAGGCTGCGCCAGGACTTCAGGTCGTCGATGGCCGGGACGCCGGCGTTCGTGGCGAAGTCGGCCAGGCTGGGCGTGGTGACCGCCGCCGAGGCGGGCACCTGGGCCACGGTGACGTCGCTGCCGACCAGGGCGGACAAGGCCGGGTCGATCGGCTGGCCGTTGAAGCCGGTGACGTTGCCGGTCAGGTCGTAGGGCGAGCCCGACGGCGTGCGCACGACGTCGCGGTCGGTCTCGAACAGCGGGCTGTCGTGGCTGATCTTGCCGTTGAACAGCCAGCGCTGGTCGCCCTGGACGCGGAACAGGGTGCTCTGCAGGTCGGCGGAGGTGCGGTCGCCGGCCGTGGCGGCCTTCACGCCGGCCTCGTTGGTCAGGGCGCGGAAGCGGCGACGCAGGACGATGTTCACCACCCGCTGGTCGGCGCGGTAGCCGTAGGTCAGCGACACTTCCTCGGGCAGGATCTCGAAGCGCTCGATGGCTTCGGGCGGGATGTCGCGGATCTCCTGCATGCCCGAGATGCGGCGACCGTTGATCAGCATGACCGGCTGGCCGTCGCCGCGCGTGCTGCGCAGCTGCGGTTCCAGGAACGCCATCAGCTCGGAGATGCTGCCGGCGCCGTAGGCGCGGATCTGGGCGGGGTTCAGCGTCAGCTCGGGCTTGATGTCGCCCTCGACCGAGCCGCGCGGCTTGCCGGCGACCACCTCGACGGCGTCGACTTCGGACGCGTACGGATCGGCCTGGGCCGCCTGCTGCGGCGTCTGCTGGACCTGCGCGACCGGCTCCTGCTGCGCGGGCGCGGCCTCAGGCGCGCCTTCGAGAGCGGCGGACATGCCGAGAATTAGAAGAGAGAGCGTCATAAACCCCGTCGGCCGAAAAGTTTTGGTCGGCGTGTAAGTACGCAGACGTCGTCGAGCTGGGCCTTATGCAACTCAAGGCCAACTGACAAGTTACCGATGCTTAAGGTCGAATTGATGCAAGACTGTTACATAAAATGTCGCAGCTGATGCACGGCGAACCTTGCGGTTCGCAAGTCCCACGGCATGGGACTAGAGACTAGTCGGGCGGCCGTTCTGCGCTTTTAGTGGTCATTTTGCGCATGAGCGGCCTTCATGAAGGCGCCCGACCGATGCCGAAACGCAACAGGGTCGGGGCCGGAAGGGACCTCAGTCGGCGGACCATTCGGTGGTGATCGCCGCCACGTCGGGCCGCACGCGCTCCTGCGGGGATTCGGTCGACGTCCCCAGATAGAGGAAGCCGGCCACCAGTTCGTCTTCGGCCAGGCCCAGGACGGCCTTGGCGCGCGGGTCGTAGGAATACCAGTCGGTGATCCAGTTGGCGCCCCAGCCCATGGCGGCGGCGGCCAGCAGCATCTGCTGGCAGACGGCCGAAGCGCTCTGGCGCTGCTCCCATTCGGGAATCTCGCCGGGGATGTGGCGCGAGATCACCGCCACGGCGACCGGCGGGCGGGTCAGCTTGCGCAGGGCGGCGTTGGCCTTGACCGGATTGGCCTGGCTGTCGGCCAGGGCGGTGATCTTCGCGGCGAAGGCGTCCTTGGCCGCGCCGCGCAGGATCACGAACCGCCAGGGCGACAGCTTGCCGTGGTCGGGCACGCGGGCGGCCAGGCGCAGCAGGTCGGTCAGCTGGGCGTCGTCCGGGCCCGGCGCTGTCAGGCTCATGGCCGAGGCCGAGCGCCGCTTGGCCAGGAAGTCCAGCACCGCCTGCGACGGCTCGATCGGCAGCTCTTGGCCGAATTGCGGGGCAGGGGGGACAGAACCGGTCAAGACGACCTCCAGAAAGCAGGCTAAGGCAGCACACCTATGGCCGGGCCTCGGCCGCCACAAGTCGCGAGCCGTTCGCATGACCGATAAACCAGCCTGGCTGAAGGCGCACGGGGCGCCGTGGACCGTGACACGCGAAACGATCGTCTACGACAATCCTTGGATCACCCTGACCGAGTACCAGACGATCGCGCCGACCGGGCGGCCCGCCCTCTACGGCAAGGTCGGGTTCAAGAACCGGGCGATCGGCGTCGTGCCGCTGCATGCCGACGGCACGGTGACCCTGGTGGGGCAGAACCGCTTTCCCCGGGCCAACTACAGCTGGGAAATCCCCGAGGGCGGCTCGCCGCTGGACGAGGATCCGCTGGACGGCGCCAAGCGTGAACTGGCCGAGGAAGTGGGGCTGGAGGCCGCCGACTGGCGCCTGATCCTGACCATGGAGCTGTCCAATTCGATCACCGACGAGTTCTGCCACGGCTATCTGGCCCTGGACCTGACGCCCACGGCGACCGCGCCGGACGAGACCGAGGACCTGGCGATCGTCCGCGTGCCGTTCGGCGTGGCGCTGGACGCGGCGGTGTCCGGCCACATGCCGGACTCCTTGACGGTGGCTTTACTGCTTCGCGTGCACCATATGGCGGTGAAGGGCGAGCTTCCGGAGGGCCTGGCGCGACTTGTGCTGGCCTAGGCGCGTTCCTAAATGGCGAACGGTTCGACGGCTTGACCGTTGAATCCAAAGGACGTCTGGAGCATTTCTCAAAAAGATGCTCTATGGCGGCGTGGGCGAGGGAGAACCCGGTGGCCAAGCATCTCGAGGTCGTGACGCAGGAAACGACGCCGCCCGTGTGGGCCGCGCTGCGCAACCAGGCCGAACACGCCGCCAAGGCCGAGCCGGCCCTGGCCTCGCTGCTGAACGCCGTGATCCTCAGCCACGACAACCTGGCCGACGCCCTGACCTTCCAGCTGGCGCGCAAGCTGGGCGACCAGGAGATGCGGGCCATGACCGCCCGCGAGTTCGCCGCCGACGCCTTCGAGAGCGACCCGTCGCTGGTCGCCGCCGCCGAGGCCGACCTCGTGGCGGTGTTCGAGCGCGACCCGGCCACCAAGGGCTACGTCCAGCCGTTCCTGTTCTTCAAGGGCTTCCTGGCCCTGCAGACCCACCGCGTGTCGCACTGGCTGTGGAGCCAGGGCCGCGAGACCCTGGCCTTCTATCTGCAGAGCCGGGCCAGCGAGGTCTTCCAGGTCGACATCAATCCCGCCGCCCGCATCGGCAAGGGCGTGTTCATCGACCACGGCACCGGCATCGTCATCGGCGAGACGGCGGTGGTCGGCGACGACGTCTCGATGCTGCACGGCGTGACCCTGGGCGGCACCGGCGCCGAGCGCGGCGACCGCCACCCCAAGATCGGCCGCGGCGTGCTGCTGGGCGCCGGCTCCAAGGTGCTGGGCAACATCGAGATCGGCGAATACGCCAAGATCGCCTCGGGCTCGGTGGTGCTCAAGCCCGTGCCGCCGCACTGCACGGCCGCCGGCGTCCCCGCCCGGATCGTCAATTGCCCCACCTGCGAAGAGCCGGCCCGGACGATGGACCATACGCTGGCCGACGTGGTCTACGACTACGTGATCTGAGGGTTCGCGGCTCCGCCGATCCGAACTAAAGGTTGTCATCCCGGAAGCCCCGCAGGGGCTGTCCGGGACCCAGGGGACTGGGCTGATGCGATGCGGTTCACCTGGATCCCGGACAAGCGCTGCGCGCTTTCCGGGATGACAACGAATGAGTGAAGCGGGTCAGCCCCGCCCGCGCTTCGCCAGCTCCACCTGCACCAGGGCGTGGATGTCGATCCCGTAGATCGTCAGCCCCTCGATATTGGCGTCCTCGATGGCGACGCCGCTCAGGTTGACGTTGGTGAACCGCGCCTGGCGCAGGTTCACGTTCGAGAACAGGGCGGCGGACAGGTTGATGTCGTCGAAGGTCGCTCCGGGAAGGGCGGTGTCATGGAACACCGCGCCGGTCAGGTTCCGGCGCTCGAAGCGCGCGGGGGCCTCTTGAGCGCCGCCGATCGGCTGGCCCACGTCGATCCGGTTGCCGTCGAGGTCGGCGAACACGAAGGCCCGCAGGCCATAGTCCTTGTCGGCCAGCGACTTGATGATCCGCACGCCCGCCGCCACGCAGATCGCGTGCAGGGCGTCGATGTCGTCGACGATCAGGTGGGCCACGTTGGTGGTCGAGGCCTTGTGGTCCCTGACCAGGCTCAGGTGGAGCTCGGCCCGATCCTTCTCCAGGATCACGAAGCCGACGGGATCGCCGTTCTCGAACACCTTCGCAAAGCCCAGGACGTCGCCATAGAAGGCGAGGGCCTTTTCGATGTCGCGAACGAAGATCCCCGGCGCGGCGCGGCCGAAGGTGATGTCAGAAAGGGTCTTGGAGGTCATCGCACACGGTCTCACGAGGCGAGCAGGGGCGGCGGTGCGCGTACTCAGGTGCGGAGCGGTGTCCGAAGACCAAACGTGCCACAGGCGGGCGCTTCATTGAACCCTCTCTCAAAGAGAGAGGGGAATTATGACTAGTACACGACCCCGCCGACGCCGCCGTCCAGGCTGAGGCTCATGCCCGAGCTCTGCTGCTCGCGGACCGTCTCCTCGCGCTCGGCGGTGTATTTCTCGGTGATCAGCATGGTCAGGACCTTCACGCCGGCGCCGTAGCGGCGCAGCAGCGAGCGCTCGTTGCAGTCGCGGGCCGGCTTCTGGGGCCGGCAGGCCACCGAGCCGCCCTGGGCCCCTGGCGAGAAGTACAGGGCGTCGTTCTTGCCGCAGACATAGGTCTCGCCGCTGAAGTTGCTCTGGTCCAGACTCTCGCCGACCACGTACTGCATGCGCGAGCCGGCGATGCAGCGATAGAGCTCGCCGTCGTAGCCGTTGTCGATCTCGCGGTCGGGCGTGACCTGCGAGGCGGGGTGGGGCACGTCGCGGTCGTCCAGGCAGACGGCGCGGATGACCACGCGCTTGTAGCGGGTGCGGGTGGCCTCGTAGGACGCGCGGCGGCGCATTTCGCCGCCCTCGACGTTCAGGCCCTGGATGTAGCCGGTCGAGACCGGGCCGGAATAGTAGCCGCCGTGCGTGCCGCCGCCGTAATAGACGGTCGAGCCCGCCGAGGCGCCCGCGCCCGCGCCGGCCCCCGCGCCGGCCGAGGCCGTGCTGGTCGCCGAGGCGCTGGCGTTGACGACGACCGAGCCGCCGACGTGGATGTTGATGCCGGGGACATAGACGTTGTGGCCGCCGCCGCAGGTGTTGCAGCTGGGCGGGGTCGGCGGACGCGGCGGAGCCGGCGGCGGGCTGCAGCAGGGCGGCGGCGTCGGCGTGCAGCTGCCGCACTGGGCGTAGGCGACCCCGCCCAGCACCAGCACGCCCACGAAGGCGGCCAGGCTGATCCACAGCTTGGACAAGGTCATTTTCGGCGCCTGCATCGGCCTTTTCCCTTCACAACACCCCGACGTGCCGCGTGGCGCAAAGCCAAGCAAGAACCACGCCATGCCCGCCGTCCGACCGGGGAACTGTCCCAGGACGGCACGGTCCGAGGGCTGGCACGGTTCTCCTTGCAAGCCCGGTGCGGTCGAAAAGGGGACCGCGAGTGAGCCCGCGAGGGGAACGACGATGTTCCATCCAAGCACGGAACGATTGATAGACTATTGGCGTAGCAGGGCCGTTAACGACGGCGTGCCCGCGCGGGCCAGCGTCAATCCGGGCGATTTCCTCGATCTGCTGCCCCAGGTGTTCATCCTCGGGCGCGACGCCAAGGGCCGCTATCCGGTGCGGCTGGCGGGCGGCTTCGTCACCGATCTGCATGCCCGCGACCTGCGCGGCGAGGACGCCCTGGGCTTCTGGGCCTTGTCCCACCGCCTGGAGGTCAAGTCGGCCCTGGAGGTCGCGCGTCGCCGCGGCGAGCCGGTGGTGATCACCGCCGACATCCGTTCGATCGGGGCGCCTTCCGTGGGCATGGAGGTGCTGCTGGCCCCGATGGTCGGGGTCGACGGCCAGACCGACCGCTTCCTGGGCCTGTACCAGCCCATCGCCATGATCCAGCGCCTGATGGGCCGACCGGCCTCGGAGCTGGGCGTCCGCAAGATCCAGAGCCTGGGCCCGGCCAACGAGGAGTCGCCGCGCCTGCGCCTGGCGACCCTGCACGGTCGCCGGATCGCCTAGGGCGAGAGACATCACGAGCTTTTCCGTGCCGGGGGGGACGGAAAGGACGGCGCGCCGGGGGGACGTGCCGGTGATGGGAAGGGGGCGCCGCAGGGCGACCCCTTCCCATTGGGGTTTGCAAAAAATCCGCTCATTCCGGCGAATGCCGGGATGCGCGACTATGGGGTTGGAATAAAGGCGCCAGGTCACTCCGCCGCGTTCAACGCCTCAACCACCTCGGCCGGCAGTTTCAGCCGGGCCGCGGCCATCAGTTCGTCCAGCTGCGCGACGCTGGTGGCGCTGGCGATCGGGGCGGTGATCGCCGGATGGGCCATGATCCAGGCCAGGGCCACCTGGGCCGGCGAGGCCGACACCGCCTTGGCCGCCGCGTCCAGCGCCGCCAGGACCCGCCTGCCCTTGTCGTTCCAGTAGTCGCGCAGGATGGTCCGCGAGCGGGCCTTGCCCTCCAGATCGGCGTCGGTGCGGTACTTGCCGGTCAGGAAGCCGGCGGCCAGGCCGTAATAGGGGATGATCCCCAGGCCCTCGCGCGCCGTCAGGGCCGCCAGTTCGCCCTCGACCTGGTCGCGGTCGAAGAGGTTGAACTTGGGCTGGATGGTCTCGTAGCGGGTCAGGCCCTGGGCGGCGCTGGTCGCCAGGCTCTCGCCCAGCCGCGCGGGGGTGAAGTTCGACGCGCCGACCGCCCGCACCTTGCCGGCCTTCACCAGCCGGTCGAAGGCCTCCAGCGTCTCCTCGATCGGGGTGTCGGCGTCATCCTGGTGCGACTGGTAGAGGTCGATGTAGTCGGTCTGCAGCCGCTTCAGCGAGCCCTCGACCGCCGCGACGATGTTGGCCGCCGACAGGCCCGGCTGGGCCGGCCACATGGCCACCTTGGTCAGGATCAGCACCTTGTCCCGCTTGCCGCCCGCTTTCAGCCAGCGGCCGATCACGCTTTCGGACTCCCCGCCCGTGTGGCCCGGGACCCAGGCCGAATAGACGTCGGCGGTGTCGACCGCGTTGAAGCCGCCGTCGACGAAGGCGTCGAGCAGGGCGTGCGAGGTGGCCTCGTCGGCGGTCCAGCCGAAGACGTTGCCGCCGAACACCAGCGGCGCGGTGGACAGGCCCGAGCGGCCCAAGGGACGTTGGTTCATGTGGAGCCTCTTAGCGGGGGCGGGGACACGCGCATGCGCGTGTCCCCCATCGTAGCACGACGCTTAAGCCGCCGCCGCCCGGCCGTCCTCGAACACCGGCGCGTCGATCGGCGCCAGGGTCGCCTTGCCCCGGATCAGGTCGGACGCGCGCTCGGCGATCATGATGGTCGGGGCGTTGGTGTTGCCGCCGATCAGGGTGGGCATGACCGAGGCGTCGATCACCCGCAGGCCCGAAAGCCCCTGCACGCGCAACTGGTCATCGACGACCGCCAGCGGATCGCCGGCCGCGCCCATCCGGCAGGTGCCGACCGGGTGGTAGATGGTCTCGGCCTTGGCCCGCACCCAGGCGTCGATCTCGGCGTCGGTCTTCACCCCGGCGCCCGGCGCGTACTCGGCCTCGCGATAGGGATCGAAGGCGGCCTGGGCCACCACGTCGCGGGCGATCTTCACGCCCTCGCGCACGGCCCGGCGGTCTTCCTCGGTCGCCAGGTAGTTGGCCAGGATGGTCGGGTCGTCGAACGGGTCGGCCGAGCGCAGGCCCACCTTGCCCCGGCTTTCCGGGCGAAGCTGGCAGACGTGCAGGGTGAAACCGTCCTTCTCGACCTGGACCTTGCCGTGGTCCTGCATGATCGCCAGCACGCCGTGGATCTGCAGGTCGGGCCGGTCGAGGTCGGTACGCGACTTCAGGAACGCGCCGCTCTCCAGGAACTGCTGCCGGCCCAGGCCCTTGCCCAGCAGCATGTAGGACAGGCCCGTGCTCAGCTTCTTCAGGCCCTTGTTGGCCGAATAGGCGGTCTGCAGGTTCTTGGTCGTCCACGACAGGCAGACGTCCAGGTGGTCCTGCAGGTTGGCGCCGACGCCCTTGCTCTCATGGACGACCGCGACGCCCTGGGCCTTCAGGTCGTCCGGGGCGCCGATGCCCGACAGCTGCAGGATGTGCGGCGACTGCACCGCCCCGGCGCTGAGCAGCACCTCGGCGTCGGCATGGGCCACGAGGCGCTCGGGGCTGGCCGCGACCACGTACTCGACGCCGATCGCCTTGCCCTTCTCGACCAGGATGCGGGTCGTGCGGGCCTCGGTCACGCAGGTCAGGTTCGGCCGGGTCAGGGCGGCCGTCAGATAGGCCGCCGCCGCGCTCCAGCGCTTGCCGTCGCGGATGGTCAGGTCGTAGGGGCCGAAGCCCTCCTGGCGATAGCCGTTGAAGTCCTTGGTCACCGCGTGGCCCGCCTGGCGGCCGGCCTCGATCAGGGCGGGATAGAACGGGCTCTTGGATTCGCCGTGCGAGACGTGCAGCGGACCCGCGTCGCCATGATAGGCGTCGCCGCCGCCGTGGTGGCTTTCCGAGCGCTTGAAGTAGGGCAGGACCTCGGCATAGGACCAGCCCGCCAGTCCCATCTGCCGCCACTGGTCGTAGTCGCGCGCATGGCCGCGGATATAGATCATGCCGTTGATGGCCGAGCTGCCGCCCAGGCCCTTGCCGCGAGGCCACCACAGCTTGCGGTCATTGAGGTGAGGCTCGGCCTCGGTCCAGAAACCCCAGTTCTGGTCGCCCTTGGCCTTGATCAACTCGCCGACGCCGGCGGGCATCTTGACCAGGATCGAGGTGTTCTTGCCGCCGGCCTCCAGCAGCAGGACCTTGACGTTGGGGTCCTCGGTCAGCCGCGCGGCCAGGACGCAGCCGGCCGAACCGGCGCCGATGATGACGTAGTCGTAGCGCGTGCTGGCCATGGCCCGACGTCGCCTCCCTGGAATGTTATCGTTGTTAAGCCAGAGAGTGACGCGGGTTTTGACGGCGGGCAAGGGGGACGCGGGGGAAGGCCCGCGCCGGGAGCCGACCCGTCCGGTCCGGCTCCCGGCGGTGAGGCCGCTAGCCGCCCGGGTGCAGCCCCGGCGCTTCCTGACCCGTGCGGGCGACATATTCCGTATAGCCGCCGCCGTACTGATGGACGCCCTCGGGCGTCAGCTCCAGCACGCGGTTCGACAGGGCCGCCAGGAAGTGGCGGTCGTGCGAGACGAAGAGCATGGTGCCCTCGAAGTCGGCCAAGGCCGCGACCAGCATCTCCTTGGTCGTCATGTCCAGGTGGTTGGTCGGCTCGTCCAGCACCAGCAGGTTCGGCGGATCGAACAGCATCTTGGCCATGACCAGGCGCGCCTTCTCGCCGCCGGACAGGACGCGGCAGGGCTTTTCGACGTCGTCGCCGGAGAAGCCGAAGCACCCCGCCAGGGTCCGCAGCGCGCCCTGGCCCGCCTGCGGGAACGAGCGCTCCAGCGACTCGAAGATCGTCTCTTCGCCGTCCAGCAGGTCCATGGAGTGCTGGGCGAAGTAACCCATCCTGACGCTGGCGCCGATGTTGACCGTGCCCTGGTCGGGCTTGGTGTCGCCGGCCACCAGCTTCAGCAGGGTCGACTTGCCGGCGCCGTTGGCGCCCAGGACGCACCAGCGTTCCTTGCGGCGCACCAGGAAATCCAGGCCCTCGTAGATCGACTGGGCGCCGTAGCCCTTGTGGACGTCGCGCAGGTTGATCACGTCCTCGCCCGACCGCGGCGGGCTCTGGAACTCGAACTGCACCGTCTGGCGGCGGCGCGGAGCCTCGACGCGTTCGATCTTGTCGAGCTTCTTGACCCGGCTCTGGACCTGGGCGGCGTGCGAGGCGCGCGCCTTGAACTTCTCGATGAACTTGATTTCCTTGGCCAGCATGGCCTGCTGACGCTCGTACTGCGCCTGGCGCTGCTGTTCGGTGAGCGCGCGCTGCTGGTCGTAGAAGTCCAGATCGCCCGAATAGGTGATCAGTTGGCCGGCGTCGATCTCGACCACCTTGCCGATGATGCGGTTCATGAAGGCGCGGTCGTGCGAGGTCATCAGCAGCGCGCCGTCGTAGTTCTTCAGGAAGGCCTCCAGCCAGATCAGGCTTTCCAGGTCCAGGTGGTTGGACGGTTCGTCCAGCAGCATGCCGTCGGGCCGCATCAGCAGGATGCGGGCCAGGGCCACGCGCATCTTCCAGCCGCCGGACAGCAGGCCGACGTCGCCGTCCATGCGCTCCTCGCTGAAGCTCAGGCCGGCCAGGACCTCGCGCGCCCGCGCTTCCAGCGCATAGCCGTCCAGTTCCTGGAAGCGCTCCAGCACCTCGCCATAGCGTTCCATGACGGCGTCCAGCTGGTCGGCCTGGTCCGGATCGACCATGGCCGCCTCCAGCGTCGCCATTTCGGCGGCCAGGGCGCTGACCGGGCCGACGCCGTCCATCACCGCGGCGACCGCGCTCTGGCCCGACATCTCGCCGACATCCTGGCTGAAATAGCCGATCTTCATGCCCGGATCGATCGTGACCAGCCCGTCGTCGGGCTGCTCCTGGCCGGTGATCATGCGGAACAGCGTGGTCTTGCCGGCGCCGTTCGGGCCGACGAGGCCGACCTTCTCACCCTTCTGGATGCCCATCGAGGCTTCGATGAACAGAATCTGGTGGCCGTTTTGCTTGGAGATGTTGTCGAGGCGGATCATGGGGCGGTCTGCTAACGCGGGCGGAAGCAGAACGCCAGCCTTGGAGCCGCACCAATTCCAGGCGCGATGATTGGGCGCACCGCCCCGGGGCCGGATGGGCGTCCAGGGCGGAGCCGTTCGTCAGATGCGCCGGGCACGGAAAAGCGGCGCCGCCTCAGCCCTCGCCGACACGCGCCCGGCCTTCCGGCTTCCGCTCTCCCGCCAGCGCCCGTCCCACCGCCGCCAGCAGGTCCTCGCGCCGGATCGGCTTGGCCACGTGGTCGTCCATGCCCGCCGCCCGGCACCGCGCGATCTGTTCGGGCAGGACGTCGGCGCTCAGGGCCACGATCGGCACGGCGCCGGGCGGACCGGGCAGGGCGCGGATGGCGCGGGCGGCGGCCAGGCCGTCCATGCCGGGCATGTGGACGTCCATCAGGATCAGGTCGAAGCCGCCCAGGCCGGCGGCCTCCAGGGCCTGGGCCCCGTCCTCGGCGGTGGAAACGTCGCAGCCGGCCAGGGTCAGCAGGGCGTGGCCCAGCTCGCGGTTCATCGGATGGTCGTCGACCAGCAGCACCCGGGCCGGGCGAGGGGGCTCCGGCTCGGCCGCCGGCGCGGCGAGGGCGGGGGCGGGGGCGGGCTTGGCCGCGACCTGGGCCGACAGGGCCACCCAGAACCGCGAACCGGCGCCCGGGGCGCTGTCGACGCCGATCTCGCCGCCCATCTGGGTGACCAGGGCCTTGCTGATCGCCAGGCCCAGGCCCGCGCCGCCGTAGCTGCGGCTGATGGAGCTGTCGGCCTGGCTGAAGCGGCGGAAGAGACGGGCCTGGACGTCGGGGGCGATGCCGATGCCGGTGTCGGCGACCTCGAACCGCAGATCGCCCGGCGCGGGGCCGAGGGTCAGGCGGGCCGTCACCCGGCCCTGGGCGGTGAACTTCAGCGCGTTGGCCAGCAGGTTCAGCAGCACCTGGCGCAGGCGGGTCTCGTCCAGGGCCAGCAGGGCGGCCTCGTCGCCGTCGCCCGTGGTCTCGACGTCCACGGTCAGGGCCAGGCCCTTGGCCTGGGCGGCGGGGGCGATGATGGCGACGGCGTCGCGCAGCAGGGCGGCGGGCGAGGCGGGCTCGGGCCGCAGGTCCAGCCGCCCGGCCTCGACCTTGGCGAAGTCCAGCAGGTCGCCGACGATCTCGGCCAGCGAGCGCCCGGCGCGCTCCACCAGGTCCAGGCGACGGCGGCTCTCGGCCGACAGGCCGGGATCATCGCCGACCAGGCCGGCGAAGCCGAGGATGCTGTTGAGCGGGGTGCGGATCTCGTGGCTGATCGTGGCCAAAAAGTCGCTCTTGGCCTGGTTGGCGGCCTGGGCCTTGGCCTGGGCGGCGCGGGCGGTGGCCTGGCGGCGGACCAGCAGGGCCTGGAGGCGGGCCTGGCGGCTGAGGGCGAGGGCGGCGGCCAGGCACACGGCGTAGAGCACCAGATGGAAGATCTGGGCCTGCCGCAGCAGGGGCACGGCGGCCGCGGGGTCCATTCCGGTCTTGTACAGGATCGCCGGGATGGTCGCGGCCAGGGAGCCGGTCACCAGCACGGCGGCCGCGCGCGGTCCGCCGCGGAACACCGCCAGCAGGGCCGGGGCGAACAGCAGCACCTGCAGGGCGGTGTCGGCGGTGAACACGGTCACGGCGGTGACCAGCACCAGCATCAGGACCAGCAGCGATTCCGACAGGCTGACGCGGAAGCTGTCGCGGTGGCGGCGGTCGAACAGGATCAGCAGGGTGGGCAGGGCGATGGCCACGCCCAGCACGTTGGAGGTGGTCCATTCGCTCCAGGCGCGCCAGAACGGGCCGTGGAAGCTCAACGACAGCAGGCCGTTGACGACGACCGAGCTGATCGCGGTGAAGCCGGTCGAGGCGGCCATCAGGGCCAGGAAGCCGCGCATCGAGCGCACGCGGATCGGCAGGCGCGTCAGGCGCAGGACCGCCGCGGTCGCCGCGGTCTGCAGGATGTCGAGCGCCGTGATGGTCAGCACGAACCGGGGCGAGTCGCCGACCGCCAGCTCCATGGCCACGTGCACGACGGCGGTCAGGGCCAGCAGGGCCAGGCCCTGCCGGCGGCTGAGCAGCAGCAGGCCGCCGATCAGCACGGCGTTGGCGGTCCAGATGGTGGGGATGCGCTGGGCGGCGCCGGCCAGGAACAGGCTGTAGGCCATGCACCCGGCGTAGGCGAGCGTCAGGACCGCCAGGCGTCGATGCGCCGGATTCCACACTCGTCTCGGGCTGGCCGCCATGCGCTGTCCCCACGCCATGGCCCGACCATGCTCCTAAACCGTCGGTATTTTATTAAGTCGGGTGCCCGACGGATCTCAGTCGATCCGCGTCAGCTCGGCCCGATAGCGCTTCCAGTTCTCGACATAGTGCAGGGCCGAGGCTTGGAGGATCGCCGCGTGGCCCTCGCCGATCTCGCGGACCACCTTGCCGGGCGCGCCCATGACCATCGAGTTGTCGGGGATCTCCTTGCCCTCGGTGATCAGGGCCCCGGCGCCGATCAGGCAGTTCTTCCCGATCTTCGCGCCGTTCAGGATGATCGAGCCGATGCCGATCAGCGAGCCGTCGCCGATCGTGCAGCCGTGAAGCATGACCATGTGGCCGATTGTCACGTTCGCGCCGATGGTCAGCGGGCTGCCGATGTCGGTGTGCAGTACTGAGCCGTCCTGGACGTTGCTGTTCTCGCCGATCTCAATGGGATCGTTGTCTCCGCGAACTATTGCGCCCCACCAGACGCTGGAGTTCTTCCGCATGATGACGTTTCCCATCACCGAGGCACTGGGCGCGATCCAATATTCGCCTTCCGGCGGCAGCGAAGGATTTGCGGCGCCCAAGGAATAGACAGTCATCCGTACACCTCGTGTTCTAAAATCGAGCAAGGGCTTAACGGCTCATAAACCATGCTCGCCCCATTGTATTTGTGCGATTCGAGGGGGAACACTCCCACATCGGGAGTCATTCTTCTCGTATCCGAGCCGCGCTCGATCGCCGAACGCGGCCTCCCGGTAACGGAGACCTTGGGTGTCGGTTTTGGGGTTTGGGCGTTCATCACCGCCTTCGGGGGCAAGCTCCGAACCGCCCGGCCGCGCTCGCGTCTTCGTTTCTCTCCTCCCCACCTGCTCCAAGGACGTCGCCCTTCGGCCACGTCCTTTTTTCATGCCTGAATGGAGGCTTACATGACCAAGCGAGCTCTCAAGCGGATGGTGCGCGAAGGCGCGAATGATGCTGGCCGTTACGACGACGACGCCAAGGTGCGCCGCCTGCCGGTGGAGCATCGCCACGCTTGGTCGCCGCTGGGCAATCCAGGGCATGAGGACCGGGACCAGAGTTACCTCAAAACGATCAAACCCAAATCGCCCGGTCAGGCGGGCCTGATCGAGGCGATCGACAGCAAGAACCTGATCATGGCCCTGGGCCCGGCCGGCACCGGCAAGACCTACATCGCCATCGCCAAGGCCGTGGAGGCCCTGGAGGCCGGCAAGGTCGGCCGCATCGTGCTGTCGCGCCCCGCCGTCGAGGCCGGCGAGTCGATCGGCTACCTGCCGGGCGACATGGAGGACAAGCTGGCCCCGTATCTGCGCCCGCTCTACGACGCGCTCAGCGACCGCCTGTCGGTCAAGCGCATGCGGGCGCTGATGGCCGAGGGCGCCATCGAGATCGCCCCGGTCGGCTTCATGCGCGGCCGCACGCTGAACAACGCCTTCGTGGTGATCGACGAGGCCCAGAACTGCACCTACATGCAGCTGAAGATGCTGCTGACCCGCCTGGGCTGGAACTCGACCATGGTGGTCACGGGCGACCCGAACCAGTCGGACCTGCTGCCGGGCATCTCGGGCCTGGCCGAGGTGTCGGCCAAGTTCGAGCCGGTCGAGAACATCGCGGTGGTCCGCCTGGCCGACCGCGACATCGTCCGCCATCCGCTGGTCGCGGAAATGCTGGGCGTGCTCTGAACCTGTTCCCTGAAAAGGGATTTCAAGGGTAACGCCAGCCCGCAAAACGCGAAAATGCGGAACAAGGCTTGAGTTTGGGGCGGTCGGACGTGCAAGGTCCGGCCGCCTTAACTGTTTTGGGACCCTTCATGACGTCCGACGCCGCCGCGACTCCCCGATCGGAGATCACCCTCCGAGGGGTCCTTCTCGGGATCGCCATCACCTTGGTCTTCACCGCCGCCCAGGTCTATCTGGGCCTGAAGGTGGGCCTGACCTTCGCCACCTCGATCCCCGCCGCGGTCATCTCGATGGCCCTGCTGCGCGCCTTCAAGACCGCGACGATCCAGGAAAACAACATCGTCCAGACCATCGCCTCGGCGGCGGGCACCCTGTCGTCGGTGATCTTCGTGCTGCCCGGCCTGCTGATGATCGGCTGGTGGGCCCACGTGCCGTTCCTGACCACCTTCGGCGCCTGCCTGGTCGGCGGGGTGCTGGGGGTGATGTACACCATCCCCCTGCGCCGGGCCCTGGTCACCAATTCCGACCTGCCCTACCCGGAAGGCGTCGCCGCCGCCGAGGTGCTGAAGGTCGGCACCGGCTCGCGCGCGGGCGCCGCCGAAGGGCAGAAGGGCCTGGTGGCCGTGGTGCTGGGCACCGTCGCCTCGGCCCTGTTCGCCGCCCTGGCCGCCGCCAAGATCTTCGCGGCCGAGGTCGCGGGCTACTTCAAGGCCGGGGCCGGCGCGACCGGCCTGGGCGCTTCCAGCTCGCTGGCCCTGATGGGCGCGGGCCACCTGATGGGCATCACCGTCGGCGTCGCCATGTTCGCCGGCCTGGCCATCGCCTGGGGCGTGCTGGTGCCGGTCATGACCAGCCTGCACCCCATGCCCGACGTCGACGTCGCCAAGCACGCCCTGACCGTCTGGAAGACCGAAGTGCGGTTCATGGGCGCGGGCGTCATCGGCGCCGCCGCCATCTGGACCCTGGGCAAGCTGGCCCTGCCGATCTGGTCGGGCCTGGTCTCGGCCTTCGAGGCCAACAAGGTCCGCAAGTCGGGCGGCGGCGACATCCCCCGCACCGAGCAGGACATCCCGATCGGCATCGTCGGCGTCGTCTCGCTGGTCCTGCTGGCCCCGGCCGGCTGGTTCCTGGCCCACTTCCTGACCGGCGGCCCGATCACCAGCCTGGCCGCGCCGCTGGTGGCCATCGGCATCGGCTACGTCCTGGTGGCCGGCCTGCTGGCCGCCGCCGTCTGCGGCTACATGGCCGGCCTGATCGGCTCGTCCAACAGCCCGGTCTCGGGCATCGCCATCCTGACCGTGCTGGGCGCCTCGCTGATGGTCGGCATCGTCGGCCGCGGCGTGATCGGCCCGGACATCGCCAAGGCCCTGGTCGCCTACGCCCTCTACGTCACCACCATGGTGCTGGCCGTGGCCGTGGTCGCCAACGACAACCTGCAGGACCTGAAGACCGGCCAGCTGGTCGACGCCACGCCGTGGAAGCAGCAGGTGGCCCTGATCATCGGCGTCGTCGCCGGCGCCATCGTCATCCCCTTCGTGCTGGAGCTGCTGAACCAGTCGAACGGCTTCTCGGGCGCGGCCAACCTGTCGACCGTGGCCGGCGCCAAGCCGCTGGACGCGCCGCAGGCGACCCTGATCTCGACCCTGGCCAAGGGCGTGATCGGCCATGACCTGAACTGGAGCCTGCTGGGCTACGGCGCCCTGATCGGCGTGGGCCTGGTCATCATCGACATCGTCCTGCGCCGCGCCAGCAACGGCCGCTTCAGCCTGCCGCCCCTGGGCGTGGGCCTGGCCATCTACCTGCCCAGCGCCGTGACCGCCCCGGTGGTGGTCGGCGCCGTGATCGGCTGGGTCTACGACAAGCTGGTCGACAAGGACCGCAACGGCGAGGCCGCCAAGCGCCTGGGCGTGCTGATCGCCTCGGGCTTCATCGTCGGCGAGAGCCTGTTCAACGTGGCCCTGGCCGGCCTGATCGTCGCCACCCAGAAGCCCGGCCCGCTGGAGGTGCCCTTCGCGCCCTCCGAGCACCTGGGCATGATCTTCGCCCTGGTCGCCGCAGCGGTCGTGGTGTTCGCGCTGTACGGCTGGGCGCGGAAATCGGCGGAGCAGATCGAGGCGTGATCGCGCCGATCTAGGCGGACAAGGGACCCGGAGGGCGAGCGCCTTCCGGGTCCTTTTGTTTGTCCAATGCTCCGCTCATCCCGGCGAATGCCGGGACCCAGATGGAATGGCGGTGTGGCTGAGGCCAAGAGCGCCGAGCCTATCCAGTCAGCTTCCCAGTTCTCGGATCTGGGTCCCGGCATTCGCCGGGATGAGCGGATTATAGGGGAGCCAGCACCGTCAGCACCTGCTCGCACCGGAACCGGAAGCCCAGCGCCTCGTACAGCGCGATGGCGCCCTTGTTGTCGGCGTAGCTGTGCAGGAACGGGGTCTCGCCGCGTTCGACCATCTTGCCGGCCACGTGCAGCATCAGCGTCGCGGCGTAGCCCCTGCCGCGATGATCGGGGTGGGCGCAGACGCCGCTGACCTCGGTGAAGCCGTCGGGCCGCATGCGCTCGCCGGCCATGGCCACCAGCTTGCCGTCCACCTTCACCCCGACGAACCCGCCCAACTCGTGGGTGCGCGAGAAGAACGGGCCGGGCGCGGTCAGGGTGGCCAGGGCCAGCATCTCCGGCGCGTCGGCGTCGGTCAGGGGCAGGATGTCGAAGGCGGCGGGCTTGGGCGCGGCCAGTTTCTCGGCGACCATCTGCCAGCACAGGGCGCTCTTGACGACCGTGGTCCCCGGGACCGGCGGCGGATCGAACCGCTCGACCAGCCCGACCTCGCCGCCATGGGCGCGGACCAGCCGGCCCAGGGCCTCCAGGCTCCCGGGCGCGTCGTCCGCCGTCGCGGCGAACAGGCCGAAGTCCGGATGCACCCGCAGGGCGGTCCCGTCGCGCAGCGCCAGATGCGACTGACGGCCCGTGAAGGCGGACCAGACAGGGCGGTCGAGGGGATGGCTCATCCTTGCTCACTTGGGGAGCAATACGCCCCGATCAACGCCTTCACCGCCCCGACCACGGCCAGGGCGGGCTTGTCGTCGTCGTCGAACATCTGGCTGGAGGTGAACACCCCCTCGACCAGCAGCATCATGGCGTCGCCCAGGGCGGCGGGGTCGGACGCGCCCATCTCGCCGGCCTTGGCCCGCAGCCGCGCGCGCAGGTCCTGCTTGTGGACCTGGGCCACCGCCCGGCCGGCGTGGTCGCGGTCCGGATACTCGACCACGGCGTTGCTGAGCGCGCAGCCGCGATAGTCCGCGCCGCCCGACCGCGCCGCCAGGCCTTCGAAGAAGGCCACCATCTGGGCCTTGGGATCGTCGGGGAACGCCGTCTCGGCCGAATCGAAGCGGCCCCAGAACCCCACCTCGACCTCGCGCAGCACGGCGGCCACCAGATCGTCCTTGGACTTGAAGCCGCGATAGAGGCTGGGCTTGGTCACCCCGGCCCGGGTGACGATCTCGTCCACGCCCACGGCGCGGATGCCCTCGCGATAGAACAGGTCCCGCGCGGTCTCGAAGATGCGCTCGGCGGCGCGCGCCCCCGGACCGTAGGGGTGCTCGGGCCCTTCCAAGGGTTTTGGGGCGGAGGTTTTTTCGTCGAATTTCGTCATGGCGCTTGACGATGTTACTTACCGGTACGTATGCAAGGCGACAAGCCCCGTACCGATCGGTTACATCGCATGCAGATTCTTCGTCGCACCCTCGGAAACCGCTACGCCTTCGTCGTGGCCGCCGCGACCTTCCTGGCCCTGCTGTCGGCCGCCGGCCTCCGCGCCGCGCCCGGCGTGCTGATCCTGCCGCTGGAGAAGGCCTTCCACTGGGACCGCGGCTCGATCTCCCTGGCCGCCGGGATCGGCATCTTCCTCTACGGCCTGACCGGACCGTTCGCGGCGGCGCTGATGCAGTCGTTCGGCGTGCGGCGCACGATCAGCCTGGCCCTGCTGCTGATGGCGGTGTCCACCGGGTTGTCGGCCTTCATGACCCAGAGCTGGCAGTACGTGGCCACCTGGGGCGTGATGGCGGGCGTCGGCAGCGGGGCGGTGGCCATGGTGCTGGGCGCGACCATCGTCAATCGCTGGTTCGTCCAGCGGCGCGGCCTGATGCTGGGCCTGCTGACGGCGGCGACGGCCACCGGCTCGCTGATCTTCCTGCCGGCCATGGCCTGGATCGCCGACCATGGCGGCTGGCGGCCGGTGGTGCTGACCGTGGCCGCCGTCGCCGCGATCATGGCCCCGATCTGCTGGCTGCTGATCCCCGAAAGCCCCGACGCCATCGGCCAGCGCCCGTTCGGCGCGCCCGACGACTGGACCCCGCCGCCCAAGGGCTCGGCGTCCAACGCCCTGGCCGCCGCCTTCGGCGCCCTGCACCGGGCCAGCAAGACCCGCACCTTCTGGCTGCTGTTCGGCGGCTTCTTCATCTGCGGCCTGACCACCAACGGCCTGATCGGCGTGCACATGATCGCCTTCTGCGGCGACCGGGGCCTGCCCGAGGTCAAGGCCGCGGGTCTGCTGGCGCTGATGGGGCTGTTCGACCTGTTCGGCACCACGGCCTCGGGCTGGCTGACCGACCGCTACGATCCGCGCAAGCTGCTGTTCGTCTACTACGCCCTGCGCGGGCTCTCGCTGATCTACCTGCCGTTCTCAGACTTCTCGCTGATGAGCCTGTCGGTCTTCGCGGTGTTCTACGGCCTGGACTGGATCGCCACGGTGCCGCCGACCGTGCGCCTGGCCACCGAGGCGTTCGGCGATCGCGACGGGCCCATCGTGTTCGGCTGGATCGGCGCGGGCCACCAGCTGGGCGCGGCGACGGCCGCGATCGGCGCGGGCGTGATCCGCGCGCAGCAGGGGCAGTACATGGAGGCGTTCGTCATCGCCGGGGCGGCGGGGCTGCTGGCCGCCGGGGCGTCGCTGATGGTGCGTCGGGGGATGGTCGCGGAGGCGACCGCCGGCTAATCCGCGTCCCACGGATTGAACACCGGCCCGCTCCAGGCTTCGAAGTCACGGACGTTGCGAGTCGCCAGGGTGAGGCCGTGGACCTCCGCCGTAGCGGCGATGAACGCGTCGTTCGCGGGCATGGTCCGCCGATCGTTCTCGGCCGAACGGCGGAGGCGCGCTTGCGCCATGGCGACCTGCGCGTCGACGGGCAGCATGCGTTCGCCAAAATCGACGATCACGCTGCCGAGCCAATGGCGCAGGCTGTCGGCCTTTCGGCCCGCGGGAAGTCTTTCAATGCCGTAGTTCGCCTCGGCCAGGCTGATGACGCTGGCGAACAGCGTCGAACGGGATTGCGCACCCAGCCATCGGGTCACCGAGAGATGCGGCGTCAGTTTGGTGGAATCCGACAGGACGTTCGTGTCGAGCAGAAACATCAGAACTCGATCACCCGCCCCGGATCCGGGTCACGGGTGAACAGTCGCGCGTGTTCTTCGTCGCTGAGAACGCGGTAGCGAGGATCGAGCCAGCTGGGGGGCGGCTTGGCGGTGTTGGCTTCCGCCTCGCTGAGCCGTCGGTAGTCCTCCGCCGAGAGGACGACGGCGGCGTCCTTGCCGTTCTTGGTAAGGTGTTGAGGGCCCTGGGTCTTGGCCCGTTCGACCACTTCGCTCAACTTGGCCTTCGCGTCGGCCAGACTCCAGGTTCCATCGGGCATGACGCCCTCCAATGACCACTTCGACCGAAAGATAGTCAAAGTGGTCATTTTCGCCAAGCGGCGGAGAAGCCTATTCCAGGTCTTCGGCCAGGATCGCCATCTCGAACATGAAGGAGCCGTCTTCGTCTTCGTCTTGGAAGATGACGCCGATGAATTCGCCCTTCACCTCGACCTCGGCCGAGTCCTTCTGCTTGGGACGGGCCTTCAGGGCGATGTGCGGGTTGCCGAAGGTACGCTTGAGATGGGCTTCGAGCTTGGTGATCGTGCCGGCGTCCATGACGGGCTCCTGATATCGATGGGGCGCGCAGGGCGCGGGGGATCGGCGGAAACTAGAGGGCCGGACGCGAAAGTGTAAGGGCTTTTGCTCCGGCGCGCTCGACCAGCTGTTGAGAACCCGGCCGCGAGCCGGGCGGGGGCGGCGTCGCCGCGCCCTCGGCCACCAGCCAGTCGCGGAACCGGCGCGCGGCGCGGGTGGCCTTGCCCTTGGGCGTCAGGGCGCAGACCCGGGCTTGGCCGGGGATCATGCCCAGCGGCGCGACCAGGCGCCCGGAGACCAGGTCGGTCTCGGCGAAGGCCCAGGGACTGAGCGCCACGCCCAGGCCGGCGGCGGCGGCCTCCAGCATGTAGAAATAGTGGTCGAACTCGCGGTTCACGGCGGCCGGCGGCAGGACGACCTTCGCCGCGGCCTCCCATTCGGCCCAACTCTCCAGGAAGGTGCGGGTGTGCAGCCGGGGCAGGCGGGCCAGGCTCTCCGGGGCCTCGATCTGGGCGGCCAGGGCCGGGGCGGCCACCGGCCCGACATAGTGCTTGAGGAACGGCGTGACCTCGGCGTCCGGCGAGGGCGGGGCATCGGGCAGGCGCATGCGGATCGCCAGGTCCACGCCGTCGGCGCGGAAGTCGAACGGGCCGTTGGACTCCACGATCCGCGCCTGGATGTCGGGATGGGCGGCGACGAAGCCGGGCAGGCGCGGGATCAGCCACTTCATGGCGAAGGTCGGCAGGCACGAGACCACCAGCGCCCCGTCGCCCGCGCCGGCGGGCTGGGGCAGGGCGGCCTCGATCTGGTCCAGCGCCTGGGTCAGGGCCTGGGCCAGGGTCAGGCCGGCCTCGGTCAGGGTCAGGCGGTTGCGCGGCCCCTCGGTCAGGGCCACGCCCAGGTGATCCTCCAACTGGCGGATCTGGCGGCTGATCGCCCCGTGGGTGACGCACAGCTCGTCGGCCGCCAGGGTCATCCGGCCGCGCCGGCCGAACGCCTCGAAGGCGCGCAGGGCGTTGAGCGGCGGGAGCGAGCGGGCGGCCATGTGACGAAACCTCACAGATGTCCGCTGATAAGTCGTTATCCGAGGAAGGGCAACCGTCGGATAACGCCGCCATGAAACCGCCCAGGCCCTATCCCGTCACCCCCGTCGAATGGCTGGCCGTGCTGGCGATCTGGGCGCTCGTGGCCTACGGGGCGCTCGCCCACCCGTCGACCCGGGCCCCGCAGGATCCGGTCCGCCTGATCGCCTGCCGGTAAATCTCTCAGCTCCGCTCATCCCGGCATTTGCCGGGATGAGCGGAACCATGGGTTACTTCCCCTCCGGCTTGACGATCATCGTCCACGACTTGTCGTCGCCCAGGAAGGTCTGGGCCGCCTTCTGGACGTCGGCGATGCTGACGCGCTGCAGGCCGGCCAGCACCGAGCGGGTGGCGGTCAGCAGGCGCGGGTCGGTCTGGGCGCCCGACAGGGCTCCCAGCCAGTACTCGTTGGTTTCGCGGGCCTTCTCGATCTGGTCGATGCGCGGCTTCTTGGCCCGTTCCAGCTCGTCGGCGTCGATCGGCTTGTCGCGCAGGTCGGCGGCGATCTGGCGGATGCTGGCGATGACGCCGTCGATCTTGTCGGGCGGGGTCTCAACGCTGACCGCCAGATAGCCCCAGCCGGTGAAGGCCACGCTGGCCGTCGCCGAGGCCGAGGGCGAATAGGTCGCCCCCTGCTTCTCGCGCAGTTCGTCGGTCAGCCGCAGCTGCATCACCTGGGCCAGGACCTGGATGTTGCGGGCCCGCTGCAGGTCGCTGAACAGGTCGTCGGTCTTCCAGGCCATGAACAGCTGGCCCTGGTCGGCCCGGCCCTTGTGGGTGCGGACGATCGGGGTCTTCGACGGGGCGGGGAAGGGCGCCTTCTCGGCCCCGGCCGGGGCCGGGGTGTCGGGACGGGCCGGCAGGGCGCCGAAGGTCTGGGCCACGGCCGCCACGGCCTTGTCGACCGTGATGTCGCCGACGATCACCACCTCGATGGAATCGGCGGCCAGCGGACCGGACACCGCCGACTTCAGCGGTTCCAGCGTCGCGCCGGCGATCTGCTGGCGGCTTGGGAAGGTCCAGCGGCCGTCGCCGCCGTGCAGCAGCCCGCCCAGGTCGCGCCCCATCACGCCGCTGGGCGTGCTTTCCAGCTGGTCGTGGATCGAGCCGTAATAGGTCTTGATGCGGTTGAAGGCCTCGGGACGCCAGCCGCCCTCGGTGGCGTAGGCGGCCAGCACCTGCAGTTCGGTGTCCAGGTCCTCCGGACGGGTGCGGCCCGACAGGCTGAAGGCGTCGTCCTCGACCCCCAGGCCGGCGTTGTAGACCTTGCCGTTCAGCACCCGCTCCATGTCCTGGGTGCTGATCTGCTTGAGGCCGCCCTCGATGAAGGCCGAGCCGGCCCACATCGGGGACTGGGCGCCCGACGGCAGGTCCAGCAGGCCGTGGCCGATCCGAGCCTTCACCAGGATCTGGTCGTCGCGGAACTTGGTCGGCTTGACCGTCAGGCGCACGCCGTTGGCGAAACGCACGAAGACGGTGTCCAGGTCGGTGACGTCCTTCTGCTCGACGACCGCGCCCTTGGCGCCGAACGTCGCATAGGGCCAGTTGATGACGCCCGGCGCGGCCGGGGCCGTGACCGGGGTCTTGGCCGAGGCGGCGTAGGCGTCCAGCACCGTCTTCTCCGCGCCGTCGATGGCGGTCGGGGTCGGGACGGTGATCAGCGGGCCCGAGCCGGCGAACTGGGCCTTCACCAGGGCCGAGACCTTCTCGGCGGTCAGGCCCTTGGTGGCCTCGTCGAAGACGGCCAGGTTCTGGGACGGGCTGGTGACGATCTCGCGATCGCCCAGCGTGCCGACGATGGCGCCGGCCAGGGCCGTGGTGCGCTGGGTGGCCTCGCCCGCGGCGGCGGCCACGAAGGCGGCCCGCATCGAGGCGATCTCGCGGTCCAGCTCGTCCTGGCGCACGCCGTACTGGACGATGCGGCGCTGTTCCTGCTCCAGGGCGGTCAGCGCCTCGGCCCAGTGGCCCGGCTGGACGGTGGCGCCGAGGGTGGTGATGTCGGCGGCGTGCTCCTGGTCGTTCTGCACGGCCACGGCGACGATGAACGGCGGATTGTCCGAGCGCGTCAGCACCGTCAGCCGTCGGTTCAGCACCGCGAAGCCCAGGGCCTTGGCCAGCTCTTCCTTGTCCTTGGCGCGGGTCTCCAGCTCCAGGTCGGGCGGCAGGACCCAGGCCATCTGGACCGAGGTCTGGGCGCCGGGCTCGACCAGCACCTTGGCGGTCAGGCCGCGCTTGGCCACGGGGCCGAGGTCGGGCCTCACGCCCGGCTGGCCCTGGCCCTTCCAGTCGCCGAAGCGGGCCTTGATCTTGGCCTCCATGGCGTCGACGTCGAAGTCGCCCACCGCCACCACCACGGCGTTCTCGGGCCGGTACCAGGCCTGGTAGAAGTCGCGGATGGTCTGGGCCGGGGCGGCCTTGAGGATGTCGGTCTTGCCGATCGGCAGGCGCTGCGGCGGCCGCTGGCCCTGCAGCTGGAAGCCGAAGGTGTTGACGAACACGCGGTAGCCGGGGCTGTCGCGGGTGCGCTCCTCCGACAGCACCACGCCGCGCTCGCGATCCACCGCGTCCGGCGCGATGGTCAGCTCGCCGGCCGCCTCGCGCAGCAGCATCATGGCGGTGTCGACCGTGTCGTCGTCGGTTTTGGGCAGGTCCAGCTGGTAGGTGGTCTCGCTGAAATTGGTCGAGGCGTTGGTGTCGGCGCCGAACGACAGGCCGTGGCGCTCGAGGATCTTGATCATCTCGCCTTCGGGCACGTTCTTGGAGCCGTTGAAGGCCATGTGCTCGAGGAAGTGGGCCAGGCCCTGCTGTTCGTCGGTCTCGTTCAGCGAGCCGGCGTCGAACCACAGGCGCAGGGCGGCCTGGCCGGGCGGGGTGGCGTTCTTCTGGATGGCGTAGCGCATGCCGTTGGGCAGCACGCCGAAGCGCACGCGCGGATCGGGCGCGACGTCCGAGACGGCCTGCGGCCACTGGCCCGGCTTCACCTGGTCGATGGTCGGGACGTCAGAGGTCTTGGGCGACGGCTTGGGCGGAAGCTCGTGCGACGCCTTGGGCGTCGACGTTGCGGCCGGGGCGGCCGGCGCGGCGGCCTCGTCCTTTCCGCCGGGCATCACGTGGGACAGGGTCGCGCAGGCTGAGAGGCTGAGCCCGGCGGAGAGGACGAGCGCCAGGCGCGAAACGCGGATCATGTGCGACCTTGAGGATAGACCATCGGAGGGGGCGCACCTTGGCCGGAGCACGTGGCGCAAGCAAGGCGTCGGTTGGGCGAAACGGCCACGCTCCGGCGTCGATCGGGGCGCGTGTCGCCGGCAGGTCTCAAGGCGCCTGGTCCAGCATCCGGCCCGTCAGTCCGAACATCTCCTCCGACGTCTCGGGCGCGTCGAGCAGCAGGTTCGAGCCGGCGTAGACGAAGGTCCGGTTGTCGTTGGCCGACACCGCCTTGACGCTGGAGTCGCTGGTGATCCGCACGGGGGAGCGGGCGCAGGCCCGAAGCGAGGGGATCACGGTGTCGCCCACGGTCTCCAGCCGCAGCGACCAGGCGTCGCCGGTGAAGGCCGCCAGGGGATCGTCCGAGCGGCCGGTGTCGCGGAACAGCGAGCCGGCGGGCACGACCAGGGGGCGGATCGGCGGCGTGGCGGTGTCGAACACCCGGCAGATCAGCAGGGTCGCGGCGCGACTGGCGGCGGGCGTCGTCAGGACGACACCCGCCGCCAGCCCCAGCAGCAGGGCGAGGGCTGCGACCCTACTGGCTGATCGCGAATGTGTAGCCATCGCCCCCCGCGGTGACGATCAGGTTGGCCGAGGCGCCGGGATTGGCCTGGGTGACCAGGATGCCGCCGGTCAGGCTGTCCACCGTGTCGGAGCCCATGGTGAAGGCCCCGCCGTTGACGGTCAGGCCCAGGGAGGCGCCGCTGCCGGTCTGGACCACCCGCACGACGCCCGCCGCGCCCGCCGCGCCGACGGCGTTGCTGAGCGTGGTGTTGACAGTCGATCCCGCGCCGCTGGCCACGACGCTGTAGTCGACGCGCGAGGTCACGCCGTTGACCGTCAGGTTCGAGATCTGGGTCCCCGAGCCGCCGGTGAAGTCGGTGCTGATCGTGTTGCCGTCGGCGCCGCCGCTGGGCAGGTTGACGCTGAACGTCTTGGCTCCGGCCCCGTCGGAGGTGTTGGTCACCACGTTGTCGTCCGAGGCGATGGTGATCGTGCCGGTGATCGTGGTCGCGCCGGTGATGGTGTTGGTGACGGTGTTGCCGACGCCCAGGGCGCCGCCGTTGATCGTCTCCGTCACATTGACCGCGCCGGTGGCGGCCAGGGTGTTGGCCACGGTGTTGTCGGCGCCGTTCAGCGTCAGGGCGTAGGTCAGGCTGGAGCCGTCCAGCACGTCGGTGATCGTGTTGGTGGCGTTGGTCGGATCGGAGTTGATGACGGCCACCGTGACGCTGGGGTTCACCGGCGCCGTGGTCCCGCCGATCGTCAGGCTGTGATGGTTGTTACCGCCGGTCACGCCGGAGCCGTAGGTCAGGCTGAGCGAGGCGGTGGTCGAGGCGCTGGAGGTGACCGCCCCGGCCAGGGTGTTGCTCTGGCCGATCTGGGTGATGGCGATGCTGTTCCACGCGCCGCGCACGGGGAAGGCCGCCCCGTTGGTGGCGCCGTTGGCGCTGATCACGTGGGTGGGGCCCACATTGTCCTGCCGGATCCGCAGGGACCGCACCGTGCCGCCGCCGCTGATGTCGATGTTGAGGGTGTTGGCGGCGAGGGCGACGTCGGCGGCCGCCCCCATGGCCGCACAAGCGGCCGAGGCCATCAGCAGCAGCCTGACGGTTCGTCCTAGGCGGCTCCTGGCCCGTTGTGACTGAGACATTTCCTCTCTCCCTTATGTCGGGACCCGCTCAGGACCACCATCCGTCGCGAAGCCCCTGGTTGATCAGTGCGAACAGCGCGCTGCGCACGGCCGCGCCCAGCGCCAGGCCCACGGGCTCGTTGCCCGCGCCGCCGATTTCGAATTCCACCGTCGAGGTGTCGTAGATCTTGGAGATGTGCCCGCCGATCGACAGCGAGGTGACCGACTTGCTGACCGTGGCCTGGCCCAGCACCTCGCCGGTCTGGACGGCCACGGCGCGGAGGCTGAAGGTCACCAGGTCGGTGACGTATTCCCCGCTGCCGCCCGTGCCGTTGACCGCCAGGCCGCCGGCCGCCTGGCGCGTGGCGCGGTCGTAGGCGACGACCTGGCCGATCAGCAGGATCTCGGCCACCCTCAGGGTGATCAGGCGGCGGGCCGGGGGCGGCGGAAGCGCCTCCAGGCCGGCGGCGGGCGCGGTGGTTTCCGGCGGTGTGTTCAGCGCCAGGGTGGCCAGTTGCCGCTCGCGCAGCAGCTCATCGACATGCTGGCGTTCGACCAGGAAGACATAGCCCCTGGGCACCGAGCGCACGGCGTCGATCAGATAGGGCGTGCAGTCCATGGGCACCGCCGTGCTCAGTTCCTGCGGCAGCTTGGTCGGCCGCCGCTGGCCCGAGGTGTCGATGCAGCTGTAGACCCCCACCGTCAGGGCGCGGGGCGGGGCGGGCGGCAGGGTGAAGTCCGGCTGGGTCTGCACTTCGGGCGGATGGACCGGCGCGGTCACGCAGCCGGCCAGGACGGTCGCCGCGATCAGTCCGGCCAGCGCTCTGCCCCCCCTCATGGTCAAACCCCGCCGGAGGGGATGACTAGGGTGGTCGTGCCGGTCGGCGAGGTGATGGTCACGCTCAGTTGCCCGTCCGAATTGATGTAGGTGATGGTCACCGATCCGGACTGGATGGTGCCGGCCTGGCCGTCGCCGGCGTTGGCGATCCTCTGGGCGATGGTCTGGGCGACGATGCCGTTCAGCTGCGAGATGATGGCGTTGACGAAGGCGGCGTTCGGATCGCTGGGCGTCCCGGCGCGCGCCGCCGCGGCTTCGGCGGCCGCCTGGGCGGCCTTCAGCGACTTCTCGTACTGGGCCATCTGGAAGCCCACGGGGTTGAAGCCGCCGAAGTTGGGCGACATCGGCGCGTAGCGCAGGTCGGTGGCCAGGCCTTGCGTCGCCGTCAGCGACAGGCCCAGCGCCGCGCCGAAGGCGACCCAGGGGGTGCGGTGCGAGCCCCGGCGACGATCAGGCGCGAGGGTTCGTTCGCCGGGTCCGGCGAGATTTCGCATCCGCCCGCCGGGGGATGCGCAAATGAAACTGTGCATAGCGAAGCCATCCTGGATGGCGATCGGCTCGACGGCGGCCCGTCAAGCGGCGCCACAATGCCAGAACCCTTGCTCCCGGGGTTTAGGGGAGTCAATCAGGTCATCTACCTAGTTTTTGGAGTGCTTGGGGAGCGTGGGGGATGTATTTCAATGATGGGTGAAATGCGGATGCGGACACTGTCTGAATATTGAAATCCCTTTTGTCGATGGGGTTTGAGGTGCGGCGCCTCGCGCCCTCTCCCAGAGGGAGAGGGAGGGGCCCGCGCCGCAGGCGTGGGAGGGTGAGGGGTTTCACCCTGTCGGGTTTGGCTGCGGCCGCATTGCCGGCGCGCCGGCGGGCGCCGTAACCCCTCACCCTGCCCTCTCCCTATGGGAGAGGGTTCAAAGTGGGTGATTTATGCTCGGTGGATAGCGGATGAACCTCAGTGATTTCAACGCCCTGAACTTTTTCGACCGAACTTATGCTCACCCTCCAAACCGCTCGTATCCTTTACCCACCTCGACGCGGGAAAGGGCGCATGGCCAGCGACCGATGCGGCGGCGGGGGGCGATCGAGCGGGAAGCTCTGTCGGCGGTCCGAAAGGATCAAACTCCATCCATCTGGTGCCGGCTGGGCTCGGAACACGGATACAGCGTTGGATGGGGGCCGATTGAGCAGCAGGCGGGCTGTGAGAGGCTCGCGGTCCGGGACCGGGTGTCGTTGACCTGGCCCGCCCGTCGGAGGCTTCAAGGCGGCGAGGTTCGAACAGAACTCGGCGCCGCCGCGCTTCCGGATAACGACCGCGCGGAGCGATCGGGCTTCGTCGAAACGGTTACTGCTTCAAACACTCCGGACGATGTCCGGCGCTCCGCGTCCCTTTCCATACCTTCAGCGAGAGATCGCGTGAGGCTGAAAAGCCGTGGCTGACCCCCTTGCCCCCACCTGGCGGCTTCGCCGCCTGTCCGCCCCCGTAGGGGGCGGAGCCGCCTGCGCGAGGCTCTTCCCCCTCCGGGGGAAGACGACCGCGAAGCGGTCCGTAGGGGGCAAGGGCTGACCGCGCCTGATCGAGAAGGGAGTCCCGCCCGTGCCGGCCCTAGTTCGTCACCGAGAACGTCGCGTTGTTCCCCGTCGCGGTCGAGACGCCCACGACCGCGCGGCCCGACGAGCGGACGGTCACGGTCGAGCGGGCGCTGATGTCGACATTGTTGGACTGGCTGTTGGTGGCCGTCATCGTGCCGCTGCACAGGTTGCAGGCGTAGCCGCTGACCGCGTTGCCGATGGCCGTGGCGCTGGCGCCGGCGTCGTAGCCGTCATGGCCGTCGAAGCTGGCGATCACCTCGACCCCGCCGCCGTCGTTGACCTGGACGTTGTCCAGCACCAGGCCAGGGCCGTTGCTGTTGCTGGCCATGGCCGAGTTGCCCACGCCGTACGCCGTCGCCTGGGCGCCGCCGAACTGGTACGAGGTCTCCTCGGCCTGGGCCCGCACATAGGCGGTGTTGTACTGGTGGCTGGCCACGTCCAGCAGCGTGCCGTCGTTGCTGGCGTTCAGGTTGTTGCCCGAGGCCGTGGCCGCCGTGGTGGTCAGGTAGCTGTTGCCGTAGGCCGCGAACTTGGTGGCCGTGACATTGGCCGCGCCGTTGTTCTGGTCGGTGATCACCCGGGCCGCCGACTGGTTGGCTCCGGTCAGGTCGATGTTGTTGCCCGCCGCCGTGCCGGCCACGACCGCGGTCCCGGCCACGTACTGCAGCACCGCCCCGCCGTCGGCGGCGACGTCGGCCTGGTTGTTCTGGCTGACCCGCGCGCCCATCGCGCCGTTGACCATCAGCAGGCCCTGGCTGTTGCCGGCCGCCGAGCTGGTCTCGATCACGTCGCCGGCCTGGGCCGTCTCGCCCTCGATCTGGCTGCGGGCGGTGACCGCGCCGCTGTTGGTCTGGACCATGAAGCCGCTCAGCGTCCCGTAGGCCGCCGTGGCCGTGCCGCTGTTGCCGACGGCCGTCGTGGTCACGGTGCTGGAGTCGCCCATGGAGCCTGAGACGTTGACCACGCCGTGGGCGCCGATCGCGCCCTGGTTCACCTGGTTGGACGTCAGGCCGGCGTCGGCGTTGACGGTCGTCGCGCCGAAGGTGTTGCCCCCCGCCGTGGTGGTGGCGGTGACGCCCTCGTCGGCGGTGACGACGTTCAGGGTCTGGTCGGCGAAGATCCCGCCGAGGTTCAACTGGTCGTTGGAGCCCTGGACGGGGACGGTCTGGCTAGTAGCGACCCCGCTTGCCAGCATCACGCACATTGGGATCGCTGCGATCGTTCCAGCGAGACGGGTCTTCGCGGGTCTGCGCATTGTTGGTTCCCAGGTTGTTGTAGGCGGGGACGAAGGCCCCGGTCGCGCCGACGGTGTTGGCGGCGTAGGGGTCGTACTGCAGGCAGCTCTGCGGACCCGGCATGCCGTAGAGGTTGGCGCTCATCTCGATGGTGGCCCGCTCGATCAGCGAGCGCACGGCCAGCTGCATCGGCTCCAGCGCGCCGCGGCCCGCCGAGATGTCGAAGATGTTGCCATTGAGGAAGTCGAAGACACCGGCGCTGATCTCGCGGCCGACCACCTGCTTCTGGTAGGAGATCACGTCCACGACCTCGAGGGTGCGGGTGTTGATCAGGCGCAGGTCCAGGGCGATGTTCATCACGAACACCCGGCGGCGGAAGTTGCCCTTCAGGCCGTCGGTGTCCTTGTCGCCGATATAGGCGTCGGCCCCGACCGAGCGGATGTTGTAGTTCAGCTCGGTGATGCCGCCGGCCACATAGAAGTCCGAGCCCGGGACCTGGCCCGCCAGGATGCGGCGGTAGTCGGCCGGGGCGTCGGCGCCCGGCTTGGGGTTGTCGGAGATCAGCTTGTTGTTGGCGTACTTCAGCTCGTACTCCGACACCGAGGTGTCGAAGCGCTCGACCATGGGCATGCCGGCCTTGGCGAAGGCGGTCATGGCCAGCAGCGAGGCGCCCTGGGTGACCTTGCGGCCCGAACCGTCGGACTCTTCCTTGCCGGTGTAGTCGGCGATGCGGCCGATGGCGACGCGCGGCGCGACCACGTGGTTGGCGCGGGCGTACTGCGCCAGGCAGACCAGGCCGGCGGTGTAGGGCGTCGGATTGGCGGTCACGGGCGCCGAGCCGATCGGCGTGGCGTAGTTGCCGTCGGTCATCGACTTGGGAACGCCGCCGCACGCGCTCAGCGCGGCGCAGGCGCCCGCCAGCAGAAGGAGGAGGCGCTTACTGGCCATTGCCCGATTTCCCGACGTTCGTTCCGGCGCTGATGTTGCCGTTGTTGATCTGGCTGGAGTTGACGATGACGGTGTTGTTGTTGCCCTGGGTGACGACCGTCAGGTTGTTGCCGATCGCCGTGGAGCTGCCCCAGCCCCCGAGGGAGCCGACGCCCGAATAGGAGTCCAGCGAGCCCGACGACCGGCTGGACGAATAGACGCTCTGGTCGGCGCCGGTCAGCATGACGCCGTCGACGATCACCCGGTTGCCGTTGGCGTCGCGGGTCGAATACTCGACCACGTGGTTCTCGGAACCGGCCACGCGGCCGTAGCCGGCGTTGAACGAGGCGGAGTTGGTGTCCAGGGTCTGGGCGCGGGCGGGGCTCGACAGCACCAGGCCCGTCGCGGCCGCGGCCAGGGCCAGCACGGCGGCGCTGATCGCCAGCAGGCGGCCGGCGCCCGGCAGTTTCTTCACACTCGCAGCCATCTGGACCTCGTGAACACCGACGTGTCCGAACGGCAAGCAACCCCCGTGCCAATATCGGACAGCGTTCGGTCTACGCCCGAAGGTCTCGCGATTTGGTTAAGCTGGCCCGCGACAATATGCGGCCGCTCCGGCGCGCGGCCCATTGATAAGGGGGCCGCTTTGCGAGACCCTGCTCGGAATATAAGTCTCAGGGAGGATTAAGCTTTGCTGGTTTCTCAGATCCTGAAGGACAAGGGCGATCTCGTCTTCACCGCCTCGCCGAACGAGACGGTGGGGGCGGCGGCGGCCCTGCTGCACACCCGGCGCGTGGGCGCCATGGTCGTGCTCGAGGAGGACGAGACGATCGCCGGCATCCTGTCCGAACGCGATATCGTGCGGGTGATCGCCGAGGGCGGGGCGGCGGCCCTGTCCAAGCCGATCTCCAGCTGCATGACCAGGGACGTGGTCTTCGCCCAGCCCGAAGAGACCGTCGACGCCCTGCTCGAGCGGATGACCGACCGCCGCATCCGCCACCTGCCGGTCTGCAAGGGCAAGCGCCTGGCGGGCATCATCTCGATCGGCGACCTGGTGAAGTACAAGATCAGCGAGGCTCAGGCCGAGGCCGAGGGCCTGAAGGCCTATATCGCGGCCGGCTGAGGCCGCGTCGCGAGGGGGACGGCGGGGCGGTCCGGAGAGGAGCGTCCCCGCACTCTATATACGGCGCCTATATAGAGCGTCGTTCAGGACGCCGGCTCTTCCAGCAGTTCCGCGCCCGAACCGGCGACGGCGTCGGCCAAGCTGTAGCCCTCCAGCACCGCCGCCGTGGCGTCGCGGGCCCGCAGCAGGGCTTCGCGCAGGGCGCAGGTGGCCAGGTCGCGGCAGTCCTCGCAGCGCCGGAAGGCGGTGCGGCTGACGCACGGGGTCAGGGCCAGCGGGCCGTCGACCAGGCGGATGATCTCGGCGAAGCTGATCTGGGCGGGCTCGCGCCCCAGCAGATAGCCGCCGAACTTGCCCCGGCGGCTGATCACCAGGCCCTGGCGCGCCAGTGTAAGAAGTATGGCCTCGAGGAACTTGCGCGGCGCGTCGGCGCGGACCGCCAGTTCGCCGGCGGTGACCTGCCCGTCTTCCCGGGCCAGTTCGATCATGGCGCGCAGGGCGTAACGCGCTTTCTGGGACAACATGGACGCGAGGCCTCCTCTTGTGGAGGTCTATGGAGCCAGGGGAGGGGGTGGCGCAAGCGTCGTCGCCCGGGGGCGACGAGGGGGCGGCTCCAAAAACCATTCACAGATCCACACACAGACAATGCGATGCGTGCGATTGATCGGGTCGCTTTTGCGGTTGCGACTCTCCGGGGCGGTGGCTAAACACCGCCCTCGCTTCGGGGCCACGGCCTTCCGGACGAATTCGAGGCCTCCGGGGCTTGCATTCGAAAGGGTGGATCGCTAGGTTCCGCAGCCTCAATCGACTCGGTGACGAATTTGCGAAGACCCTGTCTTCAAGGGCTTCGTCGCCGCGCTTTTGTCCTTCGAAGCGGCCTCGGCCAGCTCATAGACGAAAGTGAAAAGGCCGATTGACAGGGGTTTGGGCTTTCAATAGAAGGCGCGGCTCCGGAGGGTTTGGTGAGGGGTTCGCAAGAATTCGACGCCAGGTTCTTCAAGTCTAGAAAGAGTTTCCTGGAAATTCTTACTTGACTTGGTTGGCGCTCTTCTCTAGAAGGTCGCCACGGTCTACTGGGTTCGCCTTCGGGCGGTTTGGTTGGATCGGTTCGAACGGTTTTGAAGAAAAACGGTTTGACACGGAATTCGAGGTTGGATAGATAGCCGCCTCCGCCGACATCGGGCGCTAAACGATGGGCTCCTCGGGAGAGGGGTTCGGGTCTTTGACATTGTTGATTTGGAAAGAGAAACGCAGGCGGCGGCGCTCTGGCGATGGACTGAGAAGGTCCATCTCGACGCTGACAAATGCGGTCTCTTGAAGACACCATACATACGCCGATCGGACTTCGGTTCGGTCGATGTGTGATGGGAACTCGTCAAGAAACTATGCAAACCAGAACGCCGATCCTTCGGGATTGGTAGTCTGGGTCAATGTCAACTCAACCTGAGAGTTTGATCCTGGCTCAGAGCGAACGCTGGCGGCAGGCCTAACACATGCAAGTCGAACGGATCCTTCGGGATTAGTGGCGGACGGGTGAGTAACACGTGGGAACGTGCCCTTTGGTTCGGAACAACTCAGGGAAACTTGAGCTAATACCGGATGTGCCCTTCGGGGGAAAGATTTATCGCCATTGGAGCGGCCCGCGTAGGATTAGCTAGTTGGTGGGGTAAAGGCCCACCAAGGCGACGATCCTTAGCTGGTCTGAGAGGATGATCAGCCACATTGGGA
>NZ_JONW01000005.1:0-2500 GCF_000712075.1 Caulobacter sp. UNC358MFTsu5.1 | reverse complement strand
CGAAAGCGAGTCTGAATAGGGCGAATAAGTACGTCGCATGACGACCCGAAACCAGGTGATCTATCCATGAGCAGGTTGAAGGTAAGGTAACACTTACTGGAGGACCGAACCGGTGAATGTTGAAAAATTCTCGGATGACTTGTGGATAGGGGTGAAAGGCCAATCAAACCTGGACATAGCTGGTTCTCCGCGAAAACTATTTAGGTAGTGCGTCAGACGGACTCCTCGGGGGGTAGAGCACTGAATGGATGCGGGCGGAGCGATCTGTACCAATTCTAATCAAACTCCGAATACCCGAGAGAGATATCTGGCAGACACACGGCGGGTGCTAACGTCCGTCGTGAAAAGGGAAACAACCCTAACCATCATCTAAGGCCCCCAAGTTCTGGCTAAGTGGGAAACGATGTGGGATTGCTTTGACAACCAGGATGTTGGCTTAGAAGCAGCCATCATTTAAAGAAAGCGTAACAGCTCACTGGTCAAGCGATCCTGCGCGGAAAATGTAACGGGGCTCAAGCCAGACGCCGAAGGTATGGGTTTGCTCTATGAGCAAGCGGTAGCGGAGCGTTCCGTAAGCCGGTGAAGGTGAGGCGCGAGCCTTGCTGGAGGTATCGGAAGTGAGAATGCTGACATGAGTAGCGATAAAGAGTGTGAGAGACACTCTCGCCGAAAGCCCAAGGGTTCCTGCGTAAAGCTAATCTGCGCAGGGTTAGTCGGCCCCTAAGGCGAGGCCGAAAGGCGTAGTCGATGGGAATCAGGTGAATATTCCTGAACCAGTTGGAAGTGACGGATCTGGTAAATTGTTCGGGCTTATTGGATTGCTCCGGGCAGTGAACAGGTCCCTGGAAATAACTCCAACGGAGACCGTACCCGAAACCGACACAGGTGGGCAGGTAGAGTATACCAAGGCGCTTGAGAGAACTATGCTGAAGGAACTCGGCAAATTGCACGCGTAACTTCGGGATAAGCGTGACTCTTCTTTGGGCAACCAGAAAAGAGTGGCACAGGCCAGGGGGTAGCGACTGTTTATCAAAAACACAGGGCTCTGCGAAGCCGCAAGGCGACGTATAGGGTCTGACGCCTGCCCGGTGCCGGAAGGTTAAAAGGAGTGGTGCAAGCTGCGAATTGAAGCCCCGGTAAACGGCGGCCGTAACTATAACGGTCCTAAGGTAGCGAAATTCCTTGTCGGGTAAGTTCCGACCTGCACGAATGGCGTAACGACTTCCCCACTGTCTCCAGCATAGGCTCAGCGAAATTGAATTCCCCGTGAAGATGCGGGGTTCCCGCGGTCAGACGGAAAGACCCTATGAACCTTTACTGCAGCTTCGCCTTGGCGTTAGCAGCAACATGTGTAGGATAGGTGGGAGGCTATGAAACCGGGGCGCCAGTTCCGGTGGAGCCATCCTTGAAATACCACCCTTATTGTTGCTGACGTCTAACCGCGGCCCGTTATCCGGGTCCGGGACATGGCGTGGCGGGCAGTTTGACTGGGGCGGTCGCCTCCCAAAGTGTAACGGAGGCGCGCGATGGTGGGCTCAGACCGGTCGGAAATCGGTCGTCGAGTGCAATGGCATAAGCCCGCCTGACTGCGAGACTGACAAGTCGAGCAGAGACGAAAGTCGGCCATAGTGATCCGGTGGTCCTGCGTGGAAGGGCCATCGCTCAACGAATAAAAGGTACTCTAGGGATAACAGGCTGATTTTGCCCAAGAGTCCATATCGACGGCAAAGTTTGGCACCTCGATGTCGGCTCATCACATCCTGGGGCTGGAGCAGGTCCCAAGGGTTCGGCTGTTCGCCGATTAAAGTGGTACGTGAGCTGGGTTCAGAACGTCGTGAGACAGTTTGGTCCCTATCTGCCGTGGGTGTACGAGACTTGAGAGGATCTGTCCCTAGTACGAGAGGACCGGGATGGACACACCTCTGGTGGACCTGTCATGGCGCCAGCTGTGCAGCAGGGTAGCTAAGTGTGGAATAGATAACCGCTGAAAGCATCTAAGCGGGAAACTAACCTCAAAACAAGGTCTCGCTGAGAGCCGTGGAAGACCACCACGTTGATAGGCCGGGTGTGGAAGCGCTGTGAGGCGTGTAGCTTACCGGTACTAATAGCTCGATAGGCTTGATCGTTCTTCAGTCAAACCCATGACTGCTTTACAAGACATGCGATGTCTTCTTCACAACAATGCTCGGGTCGCCACAAAGCGACCCGACAGCATCCTTTTTGCTGACCTGGTGGCTATGCCGGGGGTTCCCCACCCGATCCCATTCCGAACTCGGTCGTTAAGTCCCCCAGGGCCAATGGTACTTCGTCTCAAGGCGCGGGAGAGTAGGTCGCCGCCAGGTCCGCTAAAAGGATGCTTCGTTTGAGCGCACGCTCCAAAGTCCAAACCCTACCACACGATCACATCACTACCCTCTTCGCCGCGGGGTGGAGCAGCCCGGTAGCTCGTCAGGCTCATAACCTGAAGGTCACAGGTTCAAATCCTGTCCCCGCACCCAAG
>NZ_JONW01000004.1 GCF_000712075.1 Caulobacter sp. UNC358MFTsu5.1 | reverse complement strand
TCACTACCCTCTTCGCCGCGGGGTGGAGCAGCCCGGTAGCTCGTCAGGCTCATAACCTGAAGGTCACAGGTTCAAATCCTGTCCCCGCACCCAAGATCAAGAAATGGCCTCCTTCGGGAGGCCATTTTTCGTTTGGGCCCTGCCTGGCGTCGCGGCCTGGGCCTGACGACCAGGTCGTCGGATCTCGGAGGTCCGGTTCCCGTCGCCGGCGGCCCCGTCACCGATGGAGGCCTTCGGCGCGCTCGCCTTCAGTCCCGCCGCCGCCGGCGGAATCGGCCGCCTTCCGGACGCTGACCGCGAAGATCGCGCGCGAACATGGCGAGCTCGGTCCGACGATCGAGACTGCCTCGCCCGGCCCCATCGCCGCGGCCCACGCGGGAATCAACGCCTCCGACGTTTCCGCCGGCGAGATCCGCCTGCTCTTCGTGGGGCTCGGGGTCAACTCGAGGTGATTCCGCCTGGCCGCCCAGAAGGTCGCGCGGGCGGTCCGTCTTCGCCGGCGGCCAACGGGAACGCGGTTCACGCGACGCGCCGCGGGAATCGCCGTCACGAACCTTGGCCGGTTCTGAGTTCCCGCCTTCGATTCGCGCTCGATCGGCGGTCCATCCGCCTGGAGGCAGCGCCAGGCAGTGATTCCCCGAAGCGGAAACACACCAAACCCGACGAATCCGGGCGGTCCGGCCCGCCTCCAGTCCTCGAACGCCTTCGGGAGAATCGGTCCCGAGGCGTCCGGTCGGCGCGGAAGTCGCCGCATTCGGCGATGAAGCTGGCCGCCGACCTGGCCGGTGTGACGATTCGCCGACCCGCCGACCCGCCGACCGATCTCCGCGCCGCGGTCGGCGCCTCCAACCACTCGGGTGCTCGAGGCTCGCTCGAGGAAGGGGAGGCGGCGGTTCTCGCGCCCTTCGCCGGCATTGGTAGGCGGGTGGGGAGGGTGGCGCCTCGTCCTCTGCGGCCGGGCGACGAGGCCCGGCCGACAAACTCCAGGCCCCAGGTCGGGATTCGCCTCGGCGGGGGTTGTCATCGCCGCGTCACGCGCCTATATCCGCCCCTCGCTCGGAAACGCGATCGCGACCGCAGGGGGCAATGGCCGCAAGGCTCTTGCTTTCTTCGCTCGGTTTCGCTAGTTTCCGCGCTCCAATCGACTCGGTAATGGATCCAGGCGGGCAGCCTCGGCGGCCCACGGATCCCTTTTTGTCTCTTCGTTGTGGCTTCGGCCCTTTGAGAGGATGGAAAAACGAGGCGGTTGACTCTGGAGTGATGCTTCAATAGAAGCGCCGCTCCTCACTGAAGCGAAGAGTTCGATAAGAATTCCGAGGTTCTGTGAAGTATCCAGTCTCGATGATCTGCTGATACCCAGCAAAATTCGAGATTGACAGGGGTTTGGGCTTTCAATAGAAGGCGCGGCTCCGGAGGGTTTGGTGAGGGGTTCGCAAGAATTCGACGCCAGGTTCTTCAAGTCTAG
>NZ_JONW01000003.1:0-95000 GCF_000712075.1 Caulobacter sp. UNC358MFTsu5.1 | reverse complement strand
TTGTCGGGTAAGTTCCGACCTGCACGAATGGCGTAACGACTTCCCCACTGTCTCCAGCATAGGCTCAGCGAAATTGAATTCCCCGTGAAGATGCGGGGTTCCCGCGGTCAGACGGAAAGACCCTATGAACCTTTACTGCAGCTTCGCCTTGGCGTTAGCAGCAACATGTGTAGGATAGGTGGGAGGCTATGAAACCGGGGCGCCAGTTCCGGTGGAGCCATCCTTGAAATACCACCCTTATTGTTGCTGACGTCTAACCGCGGCCCGTTATCCGGGTCCGGGACATGGCGTGGCGGGCAGTTTGACTGGGGCGGTCGCCTCCCAAAGTGTAACGGAGGCGCGCGATGGTGGGCTCAGACCGGTCGGAAATCGGTCGTCGAGTGCAATGGCATAAGCCCGCCTGACTGCGAGACTGACAAGTCGAGCAGAGACGAAAGTCGGCCATAGTGATCCGGTGGTCCTGCGTGGAAGGGCCATCGCTCAACGAATAAAAGGTACTCTAGGGATAACAGGCTGATTTTGCCCAAGAGTCCATATCGACGGCAAAGTTTGGCACCTCGATGTCGGCTCATCACATCCTGGGGCTGGAGCAGGTCCCAAGGGTTCGGCTGTTCGCCGATTAAAGTGGTACGTGAGCTGGGTTCAGAACGTCGTGAGACAGTTTGGTCCCTATCTGCCGTGGGTGTACGAGACTTGAGAGGATCTGTCCCTAGTACGAGAGGACCGGGATGGACACACCTCTGGTGGACCTGTCATGGCGCCAGCTGTGCAGCAGGGTAGCTAAGTGTGGAATAGATAACCGCTGAAAGCATCTAAGCGGGAAACTAACCTCAAAACAAGGTCTCGCTGAGAGCCGTGGAAGACCACCACGTTGATAGGCCGGGTGTGGAAGCGCTGTGAGGCGTGTAGCTTACCGGTACTAATAGCTCGATAGGCTTGATCGTTCTTCAGTCAAACCCATGACTGCTTTACAAGACATGCGATGTCTTCTTCACAACAATGCTCGGGTCGCCACAAAGCGACCCGACAGCATCCTTTTTGCTGACCTGGTGGCTATGCCGGGGGTTCCCCACCCGATCCCATTCCGAACTCGGTCGTTAAGTCCCCCAGGGCCAATGGTACTTCGTCTCAAGGCGCGGGAGAGTAGGTCGCCGCCAGGTCCGCTAAAAGGATGCTTCGTTTGAGCGCACGCTCCAAAGTCCAAACCCTACCACACGATCACATCACTACCCTCTTCGCCGCGGGGTGGAGCAGCCCGGTAGCTCGTCAGGCTCATAACCTGAAGGTCACAGGTTCAAATCCTGTCCCCGCACCCAAGCCTCCAAAGCCAAGCTTGTTCAGGGCTCCCGATGTGTGGCTTCAATGCCACTTCCGGTGGCGTTTCGGTCTCGATCGACCCGTGTCACGCGAAAATTTATCGCCCAGACCGGCTTCCGCCTGAGATTCTGCCATCAAACCCCGTAGCGCGTTCCTCGGATTTGCGTCATGAGAGCAGGATGGAAGGACGCGGGTCGGCAACTGGCCCGCTGAATGAGGTTTTGAGGATAAGATGGCGAACGGTGTCGTTAAGTGGTTCAACCCGGCCAAGGGCTTTGGTTTCATTCAGCCCGAGGACGGCGGCCAGGACGTGTTCGTCCACATCGCCGCGGTTGAACGCTCGGGCCTGTCGGGCCTGAACGAAGGTGATCAGGTGGCTTACGAGCTGGAAGAGGATCGCCGCTCGGGCAAGACCTCGGCCGGCAATCTGCGCGTGACCGGCCAAGGCGCGGCTCCGGCGGCCTCGCGTCGTCCGCCGCGCGACTTCGGCGGCGCTCCCCGCGGCGGTGGCTATGACGCCCCGCGCGGCGGCGGCTACGGCGGCGGCGGCACCGGCGAAGCCGGTACCGGCGTGGTGAAGTGGTTCAACAGCACCAAGGGCTTCGGCTTCATCCAGCCGGACAACGGTGGCGGCGACATCTTCGTGCACATCTCGGCCGTTGAACGCGCCGGCCTGCGCGGCCTGAACGAAGGCCAGCAAGTCGGTTACGAACTGGAACAGGACCGCCGCTCGGGCAAGACCTCGGCCGGCAACCTGCGCATCCTCTAAGGATCGGAATACGGCCGGCCGCGGAGCGTTCGGCCGGCCTTTCGACCTGAAGATCAGGCCCCGCTGGAGCCTCTCCCCGTCGCTGAGACGGTGGAGGGGTTCCTGCGGGGCCTTTTTCGTGTCCGGAATCGCGGACGAACGGCGCGCCTAGGCCCCGCGCAGCTCGCGTTCGGCGGCGGCCTGGTTCACCGCCAGGGCGGTCATGTTGGCGATGCCGCGCGCGGTGACGCTGGGCGTCAGCACGTGCAGCGGCCGGCTCATGCCCAGCAGCAGCGGCCCGACCAGCAGGCCCTCGGTGGCGGCGCTGAGCAGGGTCAGGGCGATGTTGGCCGCGTCCAGGGTGGGCATGACCAGCAGGTTGGCCGAGCCCTTCAGGGCGCTGTCGTGCACCAGGCGGTCGCGCAGGGCCTGGGACAGGGCGGCGTCGGCGTGCATCTCGCCGTCGACCTCCAGTTCGGGCGCGCGCTCGCGGACCAGGGCCAGGGCCTCGCGCATCTTGCGGGCGGTCGGCGAGTTGCTGGCGCCGAAGCTGGAGTGCGACAGCAGGGCCGCCTTGGGCGTCAGGCCGAACCGGCGCACGGATTCGGCGGCCAGCAGGGTCATCTCGGCCACCTGCTCGGCGGTCGGGTCGACATTCACGTGGGTGTCGCAGAAGAACAGCGTGCCGTTGTCGATGATCAGGGCCGACAGGGCGTAGACCCGGCCGACGTTCTCGCGCTTGGGGATGATCGGCAGGACATAGGTCATGTGCTGCCACCAGTCGCCGGCCCCGCCCACCAGGGCGGCGTCGACGTGGCCGGCCTGCAGCAGCATCGAGGCGGAGACCGTCCGGCGGTTGGTCACCCGGCGCTCGGCGGCCAGGGGCGGAACGCCCCGACGGCTGACCAGGCCCTGGTAGCGCTCGACCAGCGGGGCGAACAGCGCCTTGTCGGCCGAGGGATCGAGGATCTCGACGCGGCCGTCGAAGTCCAGCCGCAGGCCCATCTCCGACGCCTTGGCGACGATCGTCTCGCGCTTACCGATCAGCACCGGCTTACAGAGCCCCTCGTCCAGCACGGTCTGGACGGCGCGCAGCACGCGCTCGTCCTCGCCCTCGGCATAGGCCACGCGCAGGCCGCCGGTCTTGGCGGCGGCCTTGGTCGCCTTGCGGGCCCGCTCGAACACCGGCCGCATCAGCTGGCCCGAGCGATAGACGAACAGCTCCAGCTCGGCGCGATAGGCGTCGAAGTCGGCGATCGGCCGGGTGGCGACGCCGCTGTCCATGGCCGCCCGGGCCACGGCCGGGGCGATCTGCAGGATCAGGCGCGGATCGAACGGCTTGGGGATGATGTACTGGGCGCCGAACATCGGGGCGACGCCGCCATAGGCGCTGGCCACCACTTCCGAGGCCTCGGCGCGGGCCAGCTCGGCGATGGCCTCGACGGCCGCCACCTTCATGGCCTCGTTGATCTCCGAGGCGCCGACGTCCAGCGCGCCCCGGAAGATGAACGGGAAGCACAGGACGTTGTTGACCTGGTTGGGATAGTCGCTGCGGCCGGTGGCCATGATGGCGTCGGGACGCTGGGCGGCGACGATCTCGGGCAGGATCTCCGGCTCGGGATTGGCCATGGCCAGGATCAGCGGGTTCTCCGCCAGCAGCGGCAGCCACTCGGCCTTGAACACGCGCGGAGCCGAGAGACCCAGGAAGATGTCGGCGCCGGGCAGCACGTCGGGCAGGGTCCGGGCGTCAGTCTGGCGGGCGTAGCGGGCCATGTTCTCGGGCATGTCCGGCTCGCGGCCGGCGTGGACCACGCCCTTGATGTCGGTCAGGGTCACGTTCTCGACCGGCAGGCCCATCGAGACCAGCAGGTCCACGCAGGCCAGGGCGGCCGCGCCGGCGCCCGAGGTGACCAGCTTGACGTCCTGGAGGGTCTTGCCCTGCACGACCAGGGCGTTGCGGACGGCGGCGGCGCAGACGATGGCGGTGCCGTGCTGGTCGTCGTGGAAGACCGGGATGTTCATCCGCTCGCGCAGCTTGCGCTCGATGACGAAGCATTCCGGAGCCTTGATGTCCTCCAGATTGATGCCGCCGAAGGTGGGCTCCAGGGCGGCGACCACCTCGATGAAGCGGTCGGGATCCTCGGCGTCGACCTCGAGGTCGAACACGTCGATGCCGGCGAACTTCTTGAACAGGACCGCCTTGCCCTCCATCACCGGCTTGGAGGCCAGCGGGCCGATATTGCCCAGGCCCAGCACGGCGGTGCCGTTGGAGATCACGGCCACCAGGTTGCCGCGGGCGGTGTAGTCGCGGGCGGTATCGGGATCGGTGGCGATGGCCTCGCAGGGGGCGGCGACGCCGGGAGAATAGGCGAGGCCGAGGTCGCGCTGGGTGGCCATCCGCTTGGTGGCCTCGATCTGCAGTTTTCCGGGCCGCGGCAGACGGTGATAGTCCAGGGCGGCTTTACGGAAATCCTCGTCCATCGGTCGGTCCTCGGTGACTGCGCAAGGTGAAGCGGCGCGGATCGTCTGGTCTGGAAGTCGGTGCGATCCGTCAGGGCCTAGCTACCGGTGTTGGCGACGTATTTCCAACCTTACCCAAGGGCCGACGGCGTTTTTTACGGTTCGGGGCGCTCGGCGGGCGATCACGGCTGGCTCGCTAAGTAATAAAAGACTTATATAACGCCTATCCGGCGGGCGCCGAGCGCCGTCCTGCAAGGCGGTTGGCCGTCTTGGCGAGACGGAACGGCCTGCGGGCTGGACTTGCGGGCGGGGCGGTTTCAGCATCGCCCGCAAGGCCCATGGGTCTAGAATGTCGCGCGGCGACGCCGAACAGGGAAGCACGAACGCATGAGCGGCCTGACCACCCACATCCTCGACACGGCGATCGGTCGCCCGGCGGCCGGGGTGGCCGTGCGGGTTTCCGCGCGGCGCGGGGAGACGGTCAGCCTGCTGAGCGAAATCCGCACCGACGCCGACGGCCGGGCGCGGCTGGTCGAGGGCGCGGACCTGGCGGCCGGCGGCTACCGGCTGGAATTCGCGGTGGCCGACTATTTCAAGGCGACGGGCGCGGCCGTCAGCGATCCGCCGTTCCTGGACGTGGTGACGATCGACTTCGCCGTGGCCGATCCGGCCCAGCACCATCATGTGCCGCTGCTGGTCTCGCCGTTCGGCTACTCGACCTATCGAGGCAGCTGAGATGGCTTCCGTGCGCTTCCTGCTGAACGGGGAGGTGGTCGAGGCCAAGGACGTCGATCCCACCCGCACCCTGCTGGAGCACCTGCGCGGCGACCTGCGCCGCACCGGGACCAAGGAAGGCTGCGCCGAGGGCGACTGCGGCTCGTGCACCGTGCTGGTCGGCGAGCTGGAGGGCGAGGGCCCCAATTCGAAGGTGGCCTGGCGGGCCGTGAACAGCTGCATCCAGTTCGTGCCGATGCTGGACGGCAAGGCGGTGATCAGCGTCGAAGGCTTGGGCAAGGACGAGCCGCACCCGGTGCAGGCGGCCATGGTCGAGCATCACGGCTCGCAGTGCGGCTTCTGCACGCCGGGCATCGTTATGTCGCTGTATGGCCGGGCCGTGGCGGCCAAGGGCGCGGACGCGCCGGTCGACGAGGTGCTGGCCGGCAACCTGTGCCGCTGCACCGGCTATGGCCCGATCATCGCGGCGGCCGAGACGATCCAACCCGAGGCCGCGCCCGATGTGGCGCGTGAACTGGCGGACCTCCGCCGCGACCAGGCGCTCGCCCTGGACTACGCCGATCCGATCGCCGGTCTCACCCGGCGCTGGTTCGCCCCGTTGAGCGTGGACGAACTGGCCGCGACCTATGCAGCCCACCCGGACGCGGTGATCGTGGCCGGCGCCACCGACATCGGCCTGTGGGTGACTAAGCTGCGCAAGCCGCTCAAGACCCTGATCGACATCGGCCGGGTCGACGCGCTGAAGACCATCGCCCGCGAGGACGGTCGGCTGCGGATCGGCGCCGGCGTGCGCTATGTCGACGCCCTGGAGATGCTGAGCGAACGCTATCCCGACCTGGGCGCGATGATGCGACGGCTGGGATCGACCCAGGTGCGCAACAGCGGGACGATCGGCGGCAACATCGCCAACGGCTCGCCGATCGGCGACATGCCGCCGGCCCTGATCGCGGCGGGCGCGAGCCTGGTGCTGCGGCGCTGGAACGAGCGGCGGACGATCCCGCTGGAAGACTTCTTCATCGCCTACGGTAAGCAGGACCGCGTCCCCGGCGAGTTCGTCGAGGCGGTGCTGGTCCCAGAGCCCGCGCCGAACGCTCTGTTCAAGGTGTTCAAGCTGTCGAAGCGCTTCGACCAGGACATTTCGGCGGTGTGCGGGGCGTTCAACATCCGCATCGTGGACGAGGTCGTCACCGAGGCGCGCATCGCCTACGGCGGCATGGCCGGCACGCCCAAGCGGGCCACGGCCTGCGAAGAGGCTCTGGTCGGCCAGCTGTGGAACCGGACCACGATCCATGCCGCCGTCGAGGCCCTGGCCGGGGACTTCACGCCCCTGACCGACGCCCGCGCCTCGGCCGCCTATCGGGCCATGACCGCCGGCAACATGCTGCGCAAGGTGTTCATCGAGTCGGCCCGGCCGGACCTGGAAACGCGCGTTCCGGAGGCGGCCCATGGCTGACTCGGGCGCCAAGCTGGTCGAGCCGGTCGTCTTCCAGGGCGTCCACGCCTCGCTGCCGCACGACAGCGCCTTGCGCCACGTCTCGGGCGCGGCGATCTATGTCGACGACATCCCCGAACCGCCCGGCCTGCTCCATGTCCATCTGGGCATGAGCCAGAAGGCCCACGCGCGGATCGTGTCGATGGACCTGTCGGCCGTCCGTGCCTCGCCGGGCGTGGTGACGGTGCTGACGGCCCAGGACATCCCCGGCGAGAACGACGTCAGCCCGGTGATCCACGACGACAGGTTGTTCGCCGACGGCGAGGTGGTCTGCGTCGGCCAGAGCCTGTTCGCCGTGGCGGCCACCTCGATCGCCGCCGCCCGCGCCGCCGCCGCCAAGGCCGTGGTCGAGTACGAGGACCTGCCGGCCGCGATCACCATCGGCCAGGCCCGCGAGGCCGACCTCAAGATCGAGGCCAGCCAGCGCATGGCGCGCGGCGACGCCGCCGCCGCCCTGGCGGCCTCGCCCCGGCGGCTGCAAGGCGCCTTCGCCATCGGCGGCCAGGACCACTTCTACCTCGAGGGCCAGGTCGCCCTGGCCACGCCGCGCGAGGGCGGCGACGTCCACATCTGGTCGTCCACCCAGCATCCCAGCGAGGTCCAGCACCTGGTCGCCCACGTGCTGGCCGTGCCCAGCAGCGCGGTCACCGTCGAGGTGCGCCGGATGGGCGGCGGGTTCGGCGGCAAGGAGACCCAGGCCTCGCTGTTCGCCGCCGCCGCGGCCCTGGTGGCGGTCAAGACCGGCCGCCCGGCCAAGGCCCGTCCGGATCGCGACGAGGACATGGTCATGACCGGCAAGCGGCATGACTTCGAGATCGGCTACGATGTTGGCTTCGATGACGAGGGCCGGCTGACCGGCCTTTCGCTGGAGCTGGCCTCGCGCTGCGGTTCGACCACCGACCTGTCGATGGCCATCAACGACCGGGCGATGTTCCACGCCGACAATTGCTACTTCCTGCCGGCCGTCGAGATCGTCTCGCACCGCTTCAAGACCCACACGGTGTCGAACACCGCCTTCCGGGGCTTCGGCGGGCCGCAGGGCATGGCGGCGATCGAACACGTGATGGACGCCGTCGCCCAGGCCGCGGGACTGGACCCGCTGGAGGTGCGCCGCCGCAACCTCTATGGCGGCGAGGGGCGGAACCTGACGCCCTATCATCAGACGGTCGAGGACAACGTCGCGCCGCAGCTGCTGGCCGAGCTGGCCGCGTCCTGCGACTACGAGGCCCGCCAGCGGGGGATCGACGCCTACAACGCCCGCAGCCCGGTGCTGAAGAAGGGCCTGGCCCTGACGCCGGTGAAGTTCGGCATCTCGTTCACCACCACCCACCTGAACCAGGCCGGGGCGCTGCTGCACCTCTACGCCGACGGCTCGATCCTGCTGAACCACGGCGGCACCGAGATGGGGCAGGGGCTGTTCGTCAAGGTGGCCCAGATCGTCGCCGAGGCCTTCAAGGTGGGCGTCGACCGGGTGAAGGTCAGCTCGACCGTCACCGACAAGGTGCCCAACACCTCGGCCACCGCCGCCTCGTCGGGCACGGACCTGAACGGCATGGCGGCCCTGAACGCGGCTAACACGATCAAGGCGCGGCTGATCGAATTCGCCGCGAAGAAGTGGGGCTGCGCGCAGGGCGACGTCGAGTTCACCCCCGAAGGCCTGCGGGCCGGGGCGGAGCTGGTCCCGTTCGAGGTGCTGTGCCGCCAGGCGCACCTGGCGCGGGTGTCGCTGTCGTCGACCGGCTTCTACGCCACGCCCAAGATCCACTACGACCGCAAGACCCACACCGGCCGGCCGTTCTACTACTTCGCCTATGGCGCGGCCTGCAGCGAGGTGCTGATCGACACTCTGACGGGCGAGATGAAGGTCACGCGGGTCGACATCCTGCACGACGCCGGCCGCTCGATTAATCCGGCGATCGACCTGGGTCAGATCGAGGGCGGCTTCGTCCAGGGCATGGGCTGGCTGACCACCGAGGAGCTGGTGTTCAGCGCCGACGGTCGTCTGCTGACCCACGCGCCCTCGACCTACAAGATCCCCACCTGCGGCGACCGTCCGGCGGTGATGAACATCGCCCTGTGGGAAGCGGGCCGCAACGTCGAGGAGACGGTGCACCGCTCCAAGGCCGTGGGCGAGCCGCCGCTGATGCTGGCCCTGTCGGTGCTGTCGGCGGTGAACCGCGCGGTGGCGTCTGTGGCCGACCACAAGGTGTTCCCCGCCCTGGACGCGCCGGCGACGCCGGAGCGAATCCTGATGGCGGTGGAAGATGTCAAGCGGAGGGCGGCGCCGTGAACTGGGCCCGCTCCGCCCTGGCCCAGCTGGCCCTCGACGAGACCGTCGCCCTGGTGACCATCCTGGCTGTCGAGGGCTCGGCCCCGCGCGACGCCGGGACCAAGATGGTGGTCTGGGCCGGCGGCCAGGCCGGCACGATCGGCGGCGGCAACCTGGAGCACCAGGTCGCCGACCAGGCGCGGCGGATGCTGCTGACCCAGGTCCATTTCGCCCTGCAGGACTATCCGCTGGGTCCGCTGCTGGCCCAGTGCTGCGGCGGCCGCGTGCGGCTGCTGATCGAGCGCCTGGACAAGTCCGCCGTCGACTGGCTGACCGACGCCGCGCGCCGGCTGGACGCGGCCCAGCCCTTCGAGGTGCGCACCCGCTTCAACCCCGGCGCCCTGCTCAAGACCATCGCCCCGGTCGCGGCCTCCAGCCCCGACGGCGCGGCCATCACCCTGGCGGGCGAGCCGGCGACCGCGCGCGGGGCACGGCCGACCCTGGGCGACGTGCTGGTCGAGCCGCAGGACCTGCCGCGTCCGCCGGTGCTGCTGTTCGGGGCCGGCCATGTGGGCCAGGCCGTGGCCCGGGCCCTGGAGCCGCTGCCGTTCCGTCTCTCCTGGTACGACACCCGGCCGGAGACGGCGCCGATCCCCGGCGTGACCGTGGGCACGCCCGCCGAGCTGGCCGCCGCCGCCATGGGCGCGGGGCCGGACGCCTACATCCTGATCATGACCCACGACCATAACCTGGACTACGCCCTGACCTCGTCGGCCCTGGCCGGCGGGGCGTTCGGCTATCTGGGCCTGATCGGGTCGGACACCAAGAAGGCCCGGTTCCTGAGCCGGCTGCGCAAGGACGGCTTCGGCGATGGGGCGGTGGCCCGCATGACCTGTCCGATCGGCCTGCCGCACCTGAAGAACAAGGCCCCCGAGGTGATCGCCGTCTCGGTGGTCGCCGACCTGCTGATGCGGCTCGAGGCCGCCCGCGCTGCTACGAAGGATCTCCAGCTTGCAAGCCTATAGGGCGTCGATCCTCCACCTGGAGGACGACCCGAGCATCACCGATGGCGAGGCGCACGCCTTCCACGAGGACGGCCTGCTGCTGGTCGATGACGGCCGCGTGGTCGCCTGCGGCGACTACGCCAAGCTGGCCGACGAGTTGGGCGACACGCCGGTGGAGGACCTGCGCGGCAAGCTGATCGTCCCCGGCTTCGTCGACACCCACATCCACTTCCCGCAGGTCGACATCATCGCCGCCCACGGCGAGCAGTTGCTGGACTGGCTGGAGCGCCACACCTTCCCGGCCGAGGCCGCCTTCGCCGACCGGGGCCACGCCGAGGAGACCGCCGAGTTCTTCGTCGAGGAACTGCTGCGCAACGGCACGACCAGCGCCCTGGTGTTCGGCTCGGTGCACAAGGTCTCGGTCGAGGCGCTGTTCGCCGCCGCCCTGAAGCGCGACATGCGGCTGATCGCCGGCAAGTCGCTGATGGACCGCAACGCCCCGCCCGGCCTGACCGACACGGTCGAGAGCAGCCGGGCCGACATGCAGAGCCTGATCGCCGATTGGCACGGCAAGGGGCGCCTGGGCTACGCGGTCACCCCGCGCTTCGCGATCAGCTGCAGCGACGAACAGCTGACCATGGCCGGCGAGGTGCTGGCCGAGCATCCGGGCCTGTGGATGCAGACCCACCTGTCGGAGAACCTGCGCGAGATCGCCGACACCGCCCGGCTCTTCCCGGAGGCGAAGGACTATCTGGACGTCTACGACCGCTTCGGCCTGGTCGGGAAGCGCTCGGTCTTCGCCCACTGCGTCCACCTGGGCGCGGAGGCCTTCGACCGGCTGGCGGACGCGGGCTCGGCGGTCGCCTTCTGCCCGACTTCGAACCTGTTCCTGGGCTCGGGCCTGTTCCCGCTGCAGACCGCCTGCGCCCACGGGGTGAATGTCGGGATCGGCACGGACGTGGGAGCGGGGACGACGTTCTCGATCCTCCACACCCTGGGCGAGGCCTACAAGGTGGGCCAGCTGCGCGGCGAGGCGCTGGACCCGTTCCACGCCCTCTACCTGGCCACGCTGGGCGGGGCGCGGGCCCTGGGGCTGGAGGACGAGATCGGCAGCCTGGAACACGGCAAGATCGCCGACTTCCTGGTGCTGGACCTGGCGGCCACGCCGCTGCTGGCGCGACGGCTGCCGGCGGCGAAGAGCCTGGACGACCGGCTGTTCGCGCTGACGGTGCTGGGGGATGACCGGGTGGTCGAGCGGACGTACGTGGCCGGGGTGGAGCGGTATCGGCGGGGATAGCGCGGCGAACACTTGCCCCCACCTGACCGCTAAGTGGTCTGTCCGCCCCCATAGGGGGCGGAGCCTTTACGGCGTTCTTCCCCCTCCGGGGGAAGACGATCGCGAAGCGATCCGTAGGGGGCAAGCGTTAGCCGCCTAGGCGCTCATGGTCTCGCGATACAGCTTCAACAGCCCTTCGGCCTTCACCCCGACGGTGATCGCCTGGATCGGCTGGTCGTCCCAGGCCGACGGCCCGAACAGTTCCCCCTCGACCTTCTGGCAGGTCTGGCCCAGGGCGATGCCGTCGGTGATCACGCGGATCGAGCCCTTGCGGACCTCGAACAGCGACGGATCGATCACGTAGGCCACCGCCGCGGCGTCGTGCACGCAGCAGCCGACGATGCCGTCGCGGCCGCCGTAGAAGGCCGCGTAGGGCTTGGAGATGGCGTTGAGGAAGGCGCCGGCCGGGCCACCGGCCGCTTCCAGGGCGTCCATATAGGCCGGGTTCATCACCACCTGGGTGGTGACGTCCAGGCTGACGGCCGTCACGTGCCAAGGGGCGGTGAACACCAGGTCGGCGGCTTCCGGATCGTTCCAGATATTGGCCTCGGCCACCGGGGTGACGTTGCCCGGCTTGCCGGCCACGCCGAACGCGCCGCCCATGATCACCACGCCCTTCAGCAGGGTGGCGACCTCGGGATCGGCCTTCAGGGCCAGGGCCAGGTTGGTCAGCGGTCCGACCGCCACCAGGGTGATCTCGCCGGGGTTGGCGCGGGCCAGGTCGATGATCGCCTGATGGGCCGGCTTGGCCTCGGGCTCGGCGGCGACCAGGCCCGTCAGCTCGACGTCGCCCAGGCCGTTCTCGCCGTGCACGAAGGTGGGCGAGGGATTGCGCGGCCGGGTCAGCGGCTTGTCGGTGCCCTTGAAGACCGGGGCCGTCAGGCCGAAGCGGTGCTTCAGGTAGAGGGCGTTGCGGGTGGTGGTGTCGATGTCGGCGTTGCCGAACACGGTGGTCACGGCCACCAGGTCGAGCGCGGGGCTGGCCTCGATGAAGAGCAGCGCCATGGCGTCGTCGATGCCGGGATCGGTGTCGAAAATGATCTTTTGGGTCGTCATCCGAAGGACTTATCTCATCGTGTGATGAAGGGGGAGACCCCTCCGAAACGAACCATGCTCCCGGCGCGAACCGGGAGCATGGCGGGAACGATGGCGATCCTTCGGGACCGCCCGGCCGGGGCCGGGCGGGACGTCGGGACTAGCGCCGGGCGCTGATCGAGATGCCGACGATCCGAGGCTCGTTGACGAAACCGGTCAGGTTGTTGAAGTCGATCGCGCCGCGCAGGTTCACCTCGTTGGTGATGTTGCGGGCGAACGCGGCGATCTCGTAGGCGCCGTCCTGCTTGGCGTAGCCGAGCTTCAGGCCGCCCTCGAAGTCGCCCTTCGAGTAGAACTCCTTGGACTGGTACAGGAAGATGTTGGTGTAGCCCTGCTTGAACCAGTCGGTGTAGGCGAACAGCTCGCCGTCGCCGATCGGGTAGCTGTAGCGGGCGGTGAAGTTCAGGACGTACTTCGGCGCGTTCGGGAACGGGTTCCCGTCGACCAGGGCTTGGCCCGCGGTGTTCAGCGGGTCGGTGACCGTGCACTGGGCGCAGACCGCCACGGCCAGATCCTTGTCCTTGATCTTGGTGTGGTTGTAGCTGTAGCCGGCCGTCAGCAGCAGGTTCTCGGTGACCTTGAACTCGCCATCGAACTCGACGCCGTAGGCTTCGCCCTTGTCGGCGTTGATCAGCAGGGTGTTGTTGCCGGCGCCGCCGATGGCGCTGAACTGCGGGTCCTTTTCCTCATAGGTGAAGGCCGCGCCGTTGAAGCGGATGCGGCGGTCCAGCAGCTCGCTCTTGAAGCCGACTTCGTACGACTGGATGGTTTCCGACTGGGCCACCGACGGGTTGGCGCCGAAGACCACGTCGCGGCCCTGGATCGTCGGGCCGCGGAAGCCGTGGGCGGCGCGGGCGTACAGGCTGAAGTCGTCGTTGACGTCGTAGAAGGCCGACAGGTCCCACGAGACCTTGCTGTCCGACACCTCGACCTTCGGGGCGGTCGAGCCGACGATGGTCATGGTCTTCTTGTCGTCGGTGTAGCGGGCGCCGCCGGCGATCTTCAGGGCCGGGGTGATCTGGTAGGTGACCTGGCCGAAGCCCGCCCAGGCGGTGTTCTTGTGGTTCAGGGTCGCCTTGGCGAAGCCGGCGTCCGTGGTCAGCAGCATGTCGGACTTGAAGTAGTAGCCGCCGACCTGCCAGGTGAGCGGGCCGTCGGTGTCCGAGGCGAAGCGCAGTTCCTGGGTGTACTGGTCCAGGTCGTCGATGCCGTCCTTGGTGTCGGAGTCGAACGGGATGAAGCCCGGGCCGACGCCGGCCACGCCGCCGTCGATGTCGCCGCGGCTGTAGCCGTTGGTGGTCTCGTAGGCGCTGATCGAGGTCAGGGTCACGGGGCCGAAGTCGTAGTCGATCTTCAGGCTCTCGCCGTTGCCGTCGTACTTCTGCGGGTTGCTGCCGCCGCCGTTGTAGAAGACGGAATCCCGGTCGAAGTTGCCGTTGATCTGGTTGCTGCCCTTGGTGAGGATGTTGGCGCGGAAGATCGCGGCCGTGCCGTCCAGGCTGCGGTTGTGGGCGTTGAGCAGGACGCTCAGGTCCTCGGTCGGGGTCCACAGCAGTTGGCCCCGGATGGCGTATTCGTCATAGCCGCCCATGGCGTCCTTCACGTGGGTGAAGGTGTTGTCGATGTAGTCGGCGCGGTGTTGGCCCAGCACGGAGATGCGGCCGGCCAGCTTGCCTTCGACCAGCGGGCCGCCGACGCCGCCTTCGGCGGTCCACGAGTTGTACGAGCCGTAGGTGAGGGCGGCGTTGGCCTTGTAGGTCTGGCTCGGCTTGACGCTGTCGAACTTGACGATGCCGGCGGTGGTGTTGCGGCCGAACAGCGTGCCCTGCGGGCCGCGCAGCACTTCAACCTGGTCGACGTCGAAGATCGGCGTGCTCTTCAGCACGACGTTTTCCATGACCACGTCGTCCATGATCACCGAGACCGGCTGGGAGGCGGCCAGGTCGAAGTCGGTGTTGCCCAGTCCCCGGATGTAGAAGCGCGGGGCGGCGCGGCCGTTGGAGCTTTCGACGAACAGGCCAGGCACGCGGCTCGACAGGGCCAGCACGTCCTCGCCGCCGGCGAACAGGGCTTCCAGCTTCTCGCCGCCCATCGTGGCGACCGAGACGGGAACTTCCTGGATGTTTTCGGCGCGCTTCTGGGCCGTGACGATCACGTCGTCCAGCGTGACGGCGCTGGTGTCCTGGGCGAAGGCCGGGGCGGCGGCGCCGACGGCCAGGGCCAGGGCGGTGAGGGCGGCGCCGCGGTGGAGGCGGCTGCGCAGCTTGGTGGCGATGGTCATTGAAGTATCCCCTTCATGCGTCGGCGGCCCGACGCTTGAGGGTGCAATGCACAATGAGCGAGCCGAATCCAAAGGATTGATGACGTATCGACCGCCGTTTGGTGAAGTTTTTGCCCTGGTTGTTACTATTTGACCACGCAGAGACAGGACTGCCCAAAAGCAGATCATAAGTCAGGGATTTATTACTTATCTTCATGGTGCGGACGATCTGTCGCTTACGGCGCAAGGCGTTGATCAACGCCGTCCTGCAGAAGCGACACGTGCGCGGAGACGATTTTCCAGCCCGTTTCGGTGCGTATCCAGGTCTGGCTTTGGCGGCCGGTGCGTTTTGCCCCTTCGCGCACGAATTCGACGTTGGCGATTGCGAAGTCTCGCCCAAACGTGGTGATTTCAGTCCTTAGGCGCGACCTCTGGGGCGAGCCGCCCGAACGGCCGATTCGAAACGCCGCGATCGCCTCGAAGCCGTAGAGGTTTTCGGCCACGCCGTAGCGGACCGTCTGGGGCGCGTCGCGGAAGAAGCCGTCCAGCGCCTCGACGTCGTTGGTCATCAACGCCGTCTCGTAGGCGTCGATCTGCGCGGTGACTTCAGCGACGACGTCGGGTTCGTTGACGGTCATGCGCGGACCTCGCCGGGCGGGACGGGCGGCGGACGGTGGGCGACCACGACGCCGGCTCGTTCCAGCCGCAGGGCGGCGGCCAGGGCCACTTCCTCGCGCCAGGCCGGGGCGATGATCTGCACGCCGATCGGCGGCTTGCCCGGCCGGTTGACCGGCGCGGCCACCACCGGCAGGCCGATATAGCTGATCGGCTGGGTGTAGGCGCCCAGGTTCCTGCGCACCGAGACGGGCTGGCCGTCCATCTCCATGGTCGCCTGGCCGATGCCGGGGGCCGGGCACACCGAGGCGGGGGCCAGCAGCACGTCGAAGTCCTCGAACACCCGGCACGCGGCGTCGCGGAACACCGGGCGATAGCGGCGGGCGGCCTCGGCGACGGCTTCGGGCGCCAGGGCCCCGGCCAGCAGGCGGTCGCGGACGGCGGGGTCGTAGTCCAGCGGCCGGGCCTTCAGGTCGGGCAGGTGCAGATGGGCGGCCTCGACCGGCGTCAGGCAGAAGGCGGCGGCGCGGGCCTGCTCGGCGCCGGGCAGCTCGACCCCGCGCCGGGCCTGCAGGGCGTCGGCGACGATCTCCAGCGCCTCCAGCACCTCGGGAAAGGCGCCCTGCGCGAACCAGCCGCCCAGCACGCCGACGCGGAGCGGTCCGTCGGCGATGGCTTGCAGGCGAGGGGCGGCCGGTTCGGCGGGCCGACGGCAGAGCGGATCCAACGGATCGGGGCCCTGCATCAGGTCGTAGGCGAGGGCCAGGTCGGCGACCGAGCGGGCGAACGGCCCCACATGGTCCAGGCTCTCGACAAAGGGAAAGGCGCCCTGGCGCGACAGCCGGCCCAGGGTGGGCTTCAGGCCGAACACGCCGCACAGGCTGGCGGGGACCCGGATCGAACCGTTGGTGTCCGAACCCAGGGTCAGGGGGACCAGTCCGCCGGCGACCGCCGCCGCCGAGCCGCCGGACGAACCGCCGGCGATGCGGGTCAGGTCGTGCGGGTTGCGGGTGGGGCCGTCGTGGGCGTTCTCGGTGACGAAGCCATAGGCGAACTCGTCCATGTTCAGCGCCCCGACCAGGACCGCCCCGGCGGCGGTCAGGCGCTGGACGGCGGTGGCGTCATGGGCGGCGGGAGCGGCGTCGCGGCGGATCTTCGAGCCGGCGATCGTGGTCACGCCTTCGATGTCGAACAGGTTCTTCACGGCGAACGGGACGCCGGCCAGCGGCCCCACCGGCCGTTCGGCGGCGAGGTCGGCGTCGATCGCCTCGGCCTGGGCCAGCGCGCGCTGGGCGACGAGGGCAGTGTAGGCGTTGAACGGGTCGGTCCGCGCGCGGGCCACGGCGGCCTCGGTCTCCTCGCGCGCGGTGGTCCGGCCTTCGCGGATGTCCGCCGCGACGGCCTGGGCCGACCGGAAGTCCAGGGCGGAACCCGGGGGGCTCATGGCTCGAACGCCTCGATCGGCGCGGCGGCGTCCAGGTCCATGGCGAAGGTGGCGGCCTGGCGGCGCAGCAGGGCCAGGTTCTCGAGCGTCCCGGCGCGGGTCTCCGGCGGCAGGGCCAGGCCGAGCGCCGCGGCCCGGTCGTCCGCATAGGCGGCGACCGTGTCGTCGTCGAGGGCCAGGAACGCTGCGAGCGCCGGATCGGTCGCCATGCGGGGCGAGCTCCACAAGTAAGAAAAATCTTCATAACCGGGATATCCGGCCGCGACCAGCATGATAGCGCCTTGGGGCCCGCCGACGCTCGTCCGCGCGTCATGCCGATCCCCGCTTTGCCCGCCGGATGGGCGCCCGCGATCTTCGGCGCTCGGTTCGGCGCTCCAGCCTAGGGCGGCGGGGCCGGGGCGCGCCAACTGAGCCCAGGTAATAGAGGGCTTACTTCATGCGGCATCACCTGGCCTCGACCCCGGACACCGTGCGGTTCGGCATCTTCGACGCGGCCTTCGATCCGGTGCTGACCGTCGCGCCCGGCGACACGGTGGTGATCGACTGCGTGTCGGGCGGGCCCGAGGTGATGCCGGCGCCGGACTCCGGCTTGGTGATCCCGCCCGCCCTGCAGACGATCCACGACGCCCGGCTGGAGCGCATCGGCCCCCACATCCTGACCGGTCCGGTGGCCATCGCGGGCGCCGAGCCGGGCGACACCCTGGAGGTGCGGATCGAGGCGATCGAGCCGAACAACAGCTGGGGCTACTGCGCCGTGCGGCCGCTGGCCGGGACCCTGCAGGACGAGTTCCCGGAGCGCTATGTCAGCCACATCACGGTCGACGCGGGGGCGGGGACCTGCAAGCCGGCCTGGGGCCCGATCCTGCCGTTGCGGCCGTTCTTCGGCACCACGGGCGTGGCCCCGCCGCCGCGCTACGGCCGCCTGTCCAGCCGCGAACCACGCGAGCACGGCGGCAACATGGACTGCAAGGAGCTGGTCGCCGGCTCGACCCTGTTCCTGCCGGTCTGGGTTCCGGGCGCGAACTTCAGCGCCGGCGACGGCCACGGCCGCCAGGGGGATGGCGAGGTCTGCGTCAACGCCCTGGAGATGGGCCTGACCGGGACCTTCACCTTCGTGCTGCACAAGGCCGCCGACACCGGGGCCCGGACCTGGCCCAGCGCCGAGAGCCCGACCCACCACCTGACCTTCGGCTTCAACGAGGACCTGGACCTGGCGATGAAGCAGGCGCTGCGCGAGATGATCGCGCTGATCGTCTCGCGGACTTCGCTGACGCGTGTGCAGGCCTATCAGTTCTGTTCGCTGGCCGTGGACTTCCGCGTGACCCAGACGGTCAACGGCGAGAAGGGCGTGCATGGGATGCTGGAGAAGGGGGTGTTGTTCTAGGGCGGTGGCTCACCCGCTTGCCCCCACCTGACGGCTTCGCCGTCTGTCCGCCCCCATAGGGGGCGGAGCCTTCGCGTACCGAGCGCTCTTCCCCGGTGGGGGAAGACGACCGCGAAGCGGTCCGTAGGGGGCAAGTGCTCGCCGCTCCTATTTCCGCAGATACCCCTCAAGCAGCTCCGACGCATGCACCAGCCGCGCCCGGCGCCACTCCGGCTTGCTCATGTCGGTGTCCAGGGTCACCGACAGCGAATAGCCGTTGGCCAGATGGAAGCGGCTCATGGCCGCGATCGTCACGTAGATCTGGGCCCAGTCCAGGTTGTCGCGGAAGATCCCCTGCTTCTGGCCGCTGTCGATCAGGTGCTCGATCGTCCGGCGCAGCGGGAAGGCGGTCTCGGTGACCTTGCGCGACTGGGCCACGAACTTGCCCTGCAGCAGGTTCTCGTTGCGCAGCAGGCCATCGATGCGCGGGTTCTTCTCGAAATAGTCGAAGGTGAAGCGCTGCAAGGCCAGGAAGCCTTCCAGCGGCTTGTCGAAATCGATCTCCAGCTCGGCCTCGCGGCCGCGCAGGTCCTCGTAGGCGGCCTCCAGCACCGCCAGGTACAGGCCCTTCTTGTCGCCGAAGTAGTGGTAGAGCATGCGGATGTTGCACTTGGCGGCCTTGACGATCTTCTCGATCCGCGCGCCCGCGTAGCCCGCCTGGGAGAACTCCTTGAGCGCCGCGGTCAGGATCGCCTTGCGCGTCCGCTCGGCGTTACGTTTGCGGGGCGCCGGAGCGGCGTCGTCGGTCGGTACGGCCGAAGGCGTCTCTACCTGGGTGGTCACGGCGTCTTTGCTCCCGCTTCGATCCAGGCGCCCAACTGGGCGCGTTCCTGATCGGTAATGTGAGTCTCGTTTCCGAGCGGCATGCTGGTGGAGTCAACCGCACGTTCCCGGATCTTGCCCGCATAACGCGCCATGCCCGCCGGGGTGTCGAAGACCGCGCCGTTCGGCGGGGCGGTGAATCCCTTGTGGGTCGGGGCAGCAGAGTGGCAGGTCACGCAGTGCTTCTGGACGATGGCCTGGGCGACGGGGAAGGGCACGTCGGAGAGCTTTTCCACCTTCGGTTTGTGGCTGGCGATCACGCTGGCGAAGAACACCAGCATCACCCCGGCGAAGATGAAGCCCGGCTTGATGATCCCGTGGTGGCGCAGGATGAAGAAGTAGCGGATCGACACCCCGCCGGCGCTGATCACAGCCAGCAGCAGCCATGCCAGAGGGTGACCGGTCACCGCCGGATAGTGGTTGCTGATCATGATGAAGATGACCGGCAGGGTCATGTGGGTGTTGTGGACCGAGCGCTGCTTGCCCATCGCGCCCAGGCGCGGGTCGACCGGCCGGCCGGCCAGCATGTCGGCGACGATCTTGCGCTGGTTGGGGATGATGATCAGGAACACGTTGCCGACCATGCAGGTGCCGATGATCGCACCGACGTGGATGAAGGCCCCGCGGTCGCTGAACAGGTGCGTCAGCGCATAGGCCGCGCCGGTCAGGGCCAGGAACCAGACCGCGCCGAACAGCCGGGGCCTCGCGCCCAGGGGCGAGCGGCACAGGCCCTCGTAGACCAGCAGGCCGCCGAAGATGAAGGCCAGGCCCGTGGCGATCGCGCCGGCCTGGCTGAAGGCGTGCTTGGAGGCGTCGATCAGATAGACCGGCGCGCCGACATAGTAGAGCACGATCAGCAACGCGAAGCCCGACAGCCAGGTGGTGTAGGCCTCCCATTTGAACCAATGCAGGTGGTCGGGCATGTGGGCCGGAGCCGTCATGTACTTCTGCGAGTGGTAGAAGCCGCCGCCGTGCACGGCCCACAGCTCGCCCTTCACACCGTCCTTCTCGGGGACCGGCGGGCGCAGGTTGTTGTCCAGCCAGACGAAGTAGAACGAGGCGCCGATCCAGGCGACGCCGGCGATCACGTGCAGCCAGCGCAGGCCCAGGTTCAGCCAGGTCGTGACGTCATAGTCCATCTAGGCGGTCACCGCGTCTTGCAGCCGGAGCTTGGAGATCAGGCCGATCTGCTTGATCGCTTCCGCGATCTCGGCGGCCCGGTCGTTGGAAAGGCGCGCCTGCATGGCGGCCAGGATCGAGGTCTTGTCGTTCAGCCGCACGGCGATGATGAACGGGAAGCCGAAGCGCTCGCGATAGGCGGCGTTCAGGGCGTGGAAGCGTTCGAACTCCTCGGGCGTCAGCCTGTCGAGGCCGGCGCTGGCCTGTTCGGCGTTGCTTTCGGCGGTCAGCTGCTTGGCGATCGCCGCCTTGCTGGCCAGCTCCGGGTGGGCGCGGATCAGGGCCAGCTTGTCGGCCTCGGGCGCGGCGTCCAGCACGGCCATCATGGCCGCGTGCATGGCCTCGACGCTGGCGAACGGCGCGGCGTCGTACGAACGCTCGACCACCCAGGGCGACAGCTCGAAGGCGAAGCCCAGGCTGGTGGCGAAGCCGGTGCGGTTCATCCGGTTCAGGTCGGCCAGGGTCAGGGGCGGGGCGCTCAAGCCTTCGTTCCTCGATAGGGGTGTGTGGCGATCCAGTGCCGGGCGATGTCGATGCGCCTGGCGACCCAGACCTTGTCATGGCTCGTGACGTGTTCGAGGAACCGGCGCAGGGCCATGATCCGGCCGGGCTTGCCGACGATCCGGCAGTGCAGGCCGATGCTCATCATCTTCGGCGCGGTCTGGCCCTCCAGGTACAGGGCGTCGAAGGCGTCGCGCAGGTAGGCGAAGAACTGGTCGCCGCTGTTGAAGCCCTGGGGCGCGGCGAAGCGCATGTCGTTGGCGTCCAGGGTGTAGGGCACGATCAGCTGCGGCTTGCCGTGCTGGTCGTCCCAGTAGGGCAGGTCGTCGGCGTAGCTGTCGGCGTCGTAGACGAAGCCGCCTTCCTCGACGACCAGCCGCGCGGTGTTGGGGCTGGTGCGGCCCTGATACCAGCCCAGCGGGCGTTCGCCGGTCAGGCGGGCGTGAATCTCGACGGCCTTGGCGATGTGCTCGCGTTCGACGTCTTCGGGAAAGTGCTGGTAGTCGATCCAGCGATAGCCGTGGGTGGCGATCTCCCAGCCGGACTTCAGCATGGCCTCGACGGCGTCGGGATGGCGCTCCATGGCCTGGGCCACGCCATAGACGGTCAGCGGCAGGCCGAACTCCTCGAACAGCCGCCGGATGCGCCAGAAGCCGGCGCGCGAGCCGTATTCGTAGAGGCTCTCCATCGACATGTGCCGGGCGTCGGGGATCGGCTGGGCGCCGACCATCTCCGACAGGAAGTGCTCGGCCTGAGGGTCGCCGTGCAGGATGGAGCGCTCGGCGCCTTCCTCGTAGTTCAGCACGAACTGCAGGGCCACGCGGGCGCCGTCCGGCCACTGGGCATGGGGCGGGTGCTCGCCGTGGCCGATGAGGTCGCGGGGATAGGCCGTCATGCGAAGACCTTCGCCGCCGCGTCCACGCCCGCGCCCGCCGGAGCTCCGAAGCCCTCCCAGCGCAGCACCGCCTCCAGCGCCGCCAGGGTCTGCAGCACCGCGTGCTTGCGGGCGTTGACGCCCATCGCCCCGATCCGCCAGACCTTGCCGGCCAGCGGGCCGAAGGCCGCGCCGATCTCGATCTCGAACTCGGTGCGCATGCGGGCCTTGACCCGGTCGTAGTCGACGCCGGCCGGGGCGAGCACGGCGGTGACGTTGGTCATCTTGTGGGCCTGGTCGCCATAGACCTGCAGGCCCATGGCCTCGACCCCGGCCACCACCGCGGCGCCGGCCTGGGCGTGGCGGGCGAAGCGGACTTCCAGCCCTTCCTCCAGCACCACCCGGGCGCATTCGCGGGCGGCGAACAGCATCGAGGCCGCCTCGGTGTGGTGGTTCAGGCGCTTGTCGGACCAGTAGTCCATGATCATCGCCAGGTCGAAATAGTTGGAGGCGATGCGGCGGCCGTTGCCGACCGTCCCGCCGGTCGCCAGGCCCTTCTCCACGTGGCGACGGCCGAAGATGTGCTCGGCCGCGCGGTCGCTGATGGTGATCGGACCCGAGCCGGACGGACCGCCCAGACACTTCTGCAGGCCGCCGGTGACGATGTCGGCCTGCCAGGCGTCCACCGGGACCGACATGCCGCCGATCGTGGCCGTGGCGTCCACATAGAGCAGGGCGTCGTAGCGCCGGCAGATCCCGCCGATCGCCTCGATCGGCTGGGCCATGGTGGTGGAGGTGTCGCCGTGCACGCAGGCCACCAGGCGCGGGCGCACGCGCTTGACCGCGTCCTCGACCGCCTGCGGGTCGACCACGGTTCCCCACTCGCCGTCGACCAGGGTCACGCGGGCGTCGCACCGCTCGGCGATCTCGGACAGCAGCAGGCCGAACCGCCCGGCGTTGACCACCACCACGTCGTCGCCCGGCGCCAGGGTCGAGACCAGGGCCGCCTCGATGGCCGCGCGCGAGGTGCCGTCGATCAGGAAGGTCCAGCGGTTCTGGGTCTGGAAGACCTGACGATACAGCGCCATGGTCTCGTTCATGTAGCCGGTGAACTCGGGGTCGAACTGGCCCAGCAACTGCACCGACATGGCGCGCAGCACGCGGGGGTGCACGTTGATCGGGCCGGGCCCCATCAGCAGGCGGGCGGGGTGGTCGAGTTCGCCGAAAGTCTGGGTCATGCGCGTTCGCGTCGTTCTAGCTGGTCGATGAAATGGAGCATGGCGGTCGCCGCCAGGGCGCAGTCGGCCTCGGTCACGGCCTCGCGCGGATTGTGGCTGATCCCGCCCTCGCAGCGGATGAACAGCATGGCGGTGGGGCAGAGGTCGGCGATGACCATGGCGTCGTGGCCGGCCCCGCTGGGCAGGCGGCGCGGCGCTTGGCCGGTCGCGGCGACGGCGTCCTCCAGCAGGGCGGTCAGGCCGGGATCGCAGGGGCTGGCGGCGAGGTCCTGCATCAGGGTGACCGAAGCCTCCAGGCCGCGTCGCGCGGCGATGGCGTGGATCTCGGCGGTGACGGCCTCGACGGCCGCGTCGCGCGTGGCGGCGACCTCGGCCCGGACGTCCATGGAATACTCGACCGCGCCGGGGATGACGTTGAAGGCGCCGGGCAGGGCGGTGATCCGGCCCACGGTGCCGACTAGGCCGTCTTTCCCGCCCGAACAGATCCGCTCCAGCGCCAGGATCGCCTCGGCGGCGGCGGGCCCCGGATCCTTGCGCAGGTTCATCGGCGTGGTGCCCGCGTGGCCGGCCACACCCGCGAACCGCACCATCAGCCGCTTCTGGGCGGCGATGGCGGTGACCACGCCCAGGGCCAGGCCCTCGGCTTCCAGCACCGGGCCCTGCTCGATGTGGGCCTCGAGGAAGGCGAAGACCTCGCCCGGCTTGCGGGCGGCCTCTTCCAGGCGCGTCGGGTCCAGGGCGAAGGCGGCGAAGGCCTGGGCCAGGCTGACGCCGTCGCCGTCGGTCATCTCCATGACGCTGGGATCGACGGTCCCGGCCACGGCGCGGCTGCAGGTCATGGAGGCGGGGAAGCGCGAGCCCTCCTCGTCGCCGAAGGCGATCACCTCGACCGCGAAGGGCAGGCGGCGGCCGGCGCGGGCCAGGGCCTCGACCACGTCGATCCCCAGCATCACGCCCAGGGCCCCGTCATAGCGGCCGCCGTTGCGGACGCTGTCGATGTGCGAGCCGACCAGCAGGGCCGGGGCGCCCAGCGTCGCGCCCTCGTAGCGGCCGACCAGGTTGCCGGCGTGGTCGCGGCGGGCGCTCATGCCGGCCTCTTCCATCCAGAAGGCCAGGGTCTTGAGGGCCTCGTCGTGGGCGGAGGTCAGGAAGCGGCGCACCAGCATGCCCTCGGCTTCGCTGTAAGGCGGCGCGCCCATCAGGTCGCAGCGGGTCTTGGCCCGGACGCCAGGCTTGAAGTCGCCGATCTCGAAGGCCTCCGCCACCCTGCCGGGCTCCCCTTTGCCGTACATCCTATCCGTGACATGCTTGCCTAGCATCGGCGAGCGGCAAAGCGCGCGATGATCGGCGACGCGGGACGGCTTCCCGCGCGGATGCCCAGGCAAGCGCCAGACCTGACGACCGGCGCCTGCAGCTAAGTCATAAATCACTTACTTAGCGAAAGACAGGCCTGCCCCTTGATGAGGTGCGGAACGAGGCCAGGGAACGCCCGCGCCAAGCCGCCGTTGGTTCATCCAGTTGGGCTGTCCGGGCACGAACCATGTCGACCTCGATCAACGCCTTGCCCCGCAAGCTCGTGAAGCGCGTCCAGCGGACGAACGCCGCAAAGGCGATCGAGCTGGCCTCGCGGCTGGGTTATGCGGCGCGGGGTCTGGTCTATCTGGGCCTGGGGACCGTCGTCCTGCTGGCCGCCCTGGACCTGACGCCGCGCGCCAAGGGCGCCAAGGGCATGCTGCGCGCCTGGGCCGACTGGCCGCTGGGCTGGGCGCTGATCGGCGCGATCGGCGTCGGCCTCGCGGGCTTCGCGGCCTGGCGGGTCCTGCAAGCCGTGTTCGACGCCGACCGGCACGGACGCACGCTCAAGGCCTGGGCGGTGCGGGCCGGCCAGGCGTTCAGCGGACTGGTCTATGGCGGCCTGGCGCTGTCGGCCTTCGAGCTGCTGGATGAACTGGAAGATGTCGGCGAGGTCGATGAGGAACAGAGCGTCCATCACGCCGCCCGGGCCGTCCTCGACCTGCCTTATGGCGACGCCTTGCTGATCGCCGCCGGCCTGGCGGTCGTGGCTTTTGCGGTCGGCAATGTCGTCCAGGGTCTGATGCAGGACTTCAGCAAGCGGCTCGACTGCGACGACAAGACCTGCCGACGGGTCGTGCCCCTGGCCAAGGCCGGCTACGGCGCGCGCGGCCTGGCCAGTCTGCCGCTGGGCGTCTTCCTGGTGATGGCCGGCCTGCAGGCGCGGGCCGGCGAGGCGCGCAGTTGGGGCGGGGCGCTGCAGGCGATCGAGCACCAGCCGTTCGGCAGCGGGGCGCTCGTCCTCGTCGCCGCCGGTCTGATCGCCTTCGGACTGTTCGGCCTGGTCGAGGCGCGCTACCGGCGCATCCGCCCGCCGCCGGAAGTCACCCCATAGGCGGCCGAGGGGCTAGGCCGCCCCGGCCGTCCACGCGTCCAGGTCCTTCAGCGCCCGCACGCTCATCAGCCGCTTCTTGGCGCGGCCGCGTTCCTTCAGCGGGATCTTCTTGCCCTCTTCGTCGACCTTGGGGGCTTCCAGCGGCGGCAGCAGGCCGTAGTTGATGTTCATCGGCTGGAAGGTGGTCTTGCCCTCGGCTTCCAGGTGGCCGCCGGTGACGTGGTCGACCAGGGCGCCCAGGGCGGTGGTCGGTGGCGGGGCGTCCAGCGTCCGGCCCAGGCGCTCGGCGGCGGCGAAGCGGCCGGCCAGCAGGCCCGTGGCGGCGCTTTCGACATAGCCCTCGACACCCGTCATCTGGCCCGCGAACCGCAGGCGCGGGGCCAGCCTCATGCGCAGGGACCGATCCAGCAGGCGCGGGCTGTTGATGAAGGTGTTGCGATGCAGCCCGCCCAGCCGCGCGAACTGGGCGTTCTCCAGACCCGGGATCATCCGGAACACCTCGGCCTGGGCGCCGTGCTTCAGCTTGGTCTGGAAGCCCACCATGTTCCATAGCGTGCCCAGGGCGTTGTCCTGGCGCAGCTGGACGATGGCGTAGGACTTCACGGTCGGGTCGCGCGGGTTGGTCAGGCCGACCGGCTTCATCGGGCCGTGGCGCAGGGTCTCGCGACCGCGCTCGGCCATCACCTCGATCGGCAGGCAGCCGTCGAAATAAGGCACGTGCTCCCAGTCCTTGAACTCGGCCTTGGGGCCGTCCAGCAGGGCGTCGATGAAGGCCTCGTACTGGTCCTTGTTCATGGGGCAGTTGATGTAGGCGGCCGCGTCGCCGCCCGGGCCTTCCTTGTCGTAGCGCGACTGGCGCCAGGCCACGTCCATGTCGATCGACTCGACGTGGATGATCGGGGCGATGGCGTCGAAGAAGCTGAGCTGGCCTTCGCCGGAGAGCTCGAGGATGGCGTCGGCCAGGGCGGGCGAGGTGAGGGGGCCGGTGGCGACCACCACATTGTCCCACTCGGCGGGCGGCAGGCCGGCGATCTCCTCGCGGACGATGGTGATCAGCGGATGGGCCTGGATGCGGCGGGTGACCTCGGCCGAGAAGCCGTCGCGATCGACGGCCAGGGCGCCGCCGGCGGGCACCTGATGCTGGTCGGCGGCCGACATGATCAGCGAGTCCAGCTTGCGCATCTCGGCGTGCAGCAGGCCCACGGCGTTGAACTGCCAGTCGTCGGAGCGGAACGAGTTCGAGCACACCATCTCGGCCAGGCCGTCGGTCTGGTGGGCGTCGGTGAGGACGGGCCCGGAAGGCTCATGGCGGCGCATCTCGTGCAGGACGACCGGGACGCCGGCCTGGGCGATCTGCCAGGCGGCCTCGGACCCGGCCAGGCCGCCACCGATGACGTGGATGGGAGAGGCGGAAGTGGGGGAAGTGCTCATGGGCGCCTCTTACCCCCGCTGGCCACGGGATGAAACCTGTGTCTAGGCTGCCCGCCTGTCGGGGAAGCGTCGGGGGCGACGATGGCGAGGTTTTCGGTTTCGGGCGCGGCGACGGCCGGCTTCGGGGTGATCGGCCGCGCGCCGCTGGCGGTGCTGGCCTGGGGGCTGGTGATCCTGGTGACCCTGGTCGGGCCGATGGTCGGCCTGATGTGGACGCTGGTCCCGCAGTTCATCGCCTTCATCAAGTCCATGCCCGAACCGGGCTCGGCCGCGGCGACGCCTGGCGACGACCCGGCCATGCTGGCGCGGATGATGCAGCTTCAGAGCAGCCTGATGGGCGTGAACGCCATCGGCTGGGTGGGCGGCGCCCTGGTCAAGGGCGTGGTCGTCGGGGCCGTGTTCCGCGCCGTGCTCCAGCCGGACCAGAAGCGCTGGGCCTATCTGCGACTGGGCAAGTCGGAGCTGTGGCTGGCCCTGGTGACGCTGGTCCAGGGCATACTGTTCATGATGGCCTATTTCGCGGTGGCGATCGGTGGATTCATCCTGGGCATGATCGTCTATCTGGCCGGGGCCGCGATGGGCGACGGCGGCAAGCTGGTCGCCGGTTTCCTGATCGTCCTGGTGGTCCTGGCGGCGGCGGGGCTGCTGATCTGGGGCGTGCTGCGCCTGTCGATGGCCGGGCCGATGAGCTTCGCCGAGGGGGAGTTCCGCCTGTTCGAATCCTGGGCCTTCACGCGCGGCCAGAGCGGCCGGCTGCTTGGCATGGCGCTGCTGATGGCGCTGATCCTGATCGTGCTGGAGATCGCGCTCTACGCGATCGTGGGCGGCGGCGTCGTGCTCGCGGTGGTGGCCAGCGGGACCGGCGAGGGCCTGACCGAAATCCTCGATCCCCTGAAGGGACAGCCGCCCGAGGTCTGGCTGCGGGCCTCCTGGCCGTTGATCGCCTGTGGCGCGGCCGTGCTGTCGGTCATCGCCGCCTTCGCCATGGCCCTGGTCGGCGCGCCCTGGGCCAAGGCCTATCAGGAACTGGCGGCCTCGGGCGCGGGCAAGGCCTGAGCCGTCCACGCGGCGCGCCCACGAGGCATCGCGGCCACGTCCGGCGAAATTCAGCGTGACACCCGCCGCGACTCGTCGCCAAGCGGGGGGCGAACCGCTTATGTCTCTTGGGATTGAGGGGTTCGCGCGATCGCGGACGGGAGAGGCTTTGATGGGCGAGGGATCGGCGACGATCGGCGGGACCGTTCGCGCCGGCATGGCGGGATGGACGCCGGGGGTGCGCGCCTGCTGGGCCGCCCTGGTCGCCGGCGCCGTGCTGGGCCTGCTGCCCCGCGCCCTGTCGCCCGGCCTGGCCTTCCTGAGCCTGCCGTTGGAGCTGGCCGCCACGACGCTGGCCTACGGCGCCCTCTATCGCCACGCGTTCGGCGGTCCCGCCGGCTGGAAGGGCCTGCGCTGGGGCGTCCAGGAATGGCGGCTGCTGGCGGTCCAGGCCCTGGTCACCGTCATCCTGACCGTCGTCATGGCCGTGCTGGCGGTGCTGGTCGGGGCGGTGGTCGTGGGGATCGCCAAGAGCAACGCTCCCGGCCTGGACATCACCTCGGTCGACGCCTGGCGCGGCGCGCTGGACGGTCCCGGCGCCCTGGCCGCGAGCCTGCCGCCCCTGCTGTCGATGGCGATCATGGTCTGGCTGTTCCTGCGCCTGTCCCTGGCCCCGGCCGCCACGGTCGACCTGGACCGGATCCAGGTGCTCAGCGCCTTCGGGCGCACGCGCGGCGTGGTGCTGGTCCTGGCGGCGGCGGGCGCGGTCCTGGCCGCCCCGGCGGTGATCCTGGTGGTCGCCATTGGCTATCTGCGGGCGGTCGCCGGCTTTTCCGAGGGCGCGCTGATCCCCGAGCTGGTCAGCGTGGCCCTGGTGTTCTTCTATCTCATCCCGGTCTGGACCGCGGCCCTGGTCGACGTCTATCGCCGCCAGCCCGCCCCGACCCCTGGAACCCTGCGGACATGACCACCTTCTCGCCCGTCCAAGCCGCCCTCGAAGGCGTCCGCATGACGCGCCGCAAGCCGCTGGTCGTGCTGGCCTGGGCCGCCTGCTACTTCGCCATGCTGGTCGTGCTGGGCCTGGTGGTCGCCTTCGCGTTCGGCGGCACCGTGCGGGCCGACCTGGCGCTGCTGTCGCGGACCAACGACGTGCGCGAGCTGATCGACATCGTCGCCCGCCGCAAGGGCACGCTGCTGCCGCTGATCGCCTTCGCGGTGGCCCTGCAGTCGGTGATCAGCGTGGCGATCATGCGGGCGGTGGTGCATCCGCAGGAGCGGCGCATAGCCTATCTGCGGGTCGGGGCCGAAGAGGGGCGGCAGTTCGTGGTCGCCCTGGTCGGTTGGGTGGTGGCCCTGATCGTCACCGCCCTGCCCAGCGCCGTGCTGGTGCTGATCGGCGCGGGGCTGATCAGCCTGGGCGCGGTCGAGACCAACCGCTGGGTCGAGGTGCTGGGCGCCATCGCCGTGGCCGGCCTGTCGATCTGGTTCGGCATCCGCCTGTCGCTGCTGTCGATCACCACCTTCGCCGAGGGCAAGCTGTCGCTGCGCCGGACCTGGGCTCTGACCGACCACCATTTCTGGCACCTGCTGGGCATGTACGCCCTGGCCTTCGTGATCACCTTCCTGGTCAGCGTGGCCCAGACCGTCGTGGCGGGCCTGATCCTCAGCCTGTCGGGCGGGGCGACCAACATCGTCATGCTGGCCCTGACCGGCCTGGCCAACCTGCTGCTGGCGCCGTTCTTCTTCACCGTGCAGATGGTCGTGCTGACGGCCGCCCCGGCCCGGGCCTATTACGACCTCCACGAAAGCGAGCTGGCCCCGGCGCCCCTCTAGGCGTTCGCGCTGGGCCGGGCCGACGCCCGGTCCCGCCAGGCCTTCAGCCGCCCGGCCTCCTCGGGCACCTCCAGGCCGATGAAGCCGGCGAAGTCGATCGTCGTCAGGGCCACGATGTCGGCGATCCCGTAGGCGTAGCCGGCGATCCATTCGCGGCCGTCGGCCAGTTCGCGGTCCAGCCAGGTCATGGCCCTGGCGGCGATGGGCCTGTTGGACTCGCCGAACTCGCGGTTCTGCACCAGCAGCGACGCCGTCAGCGGATGGGCGTGGCGCCAGTACATGCCGACCGGGACCATCAGCTGGAACTCGATGCGCCGGACCCACATTTCGGCGCGCGCTTGCGACAGGGCGCAGGTCCCGAACATCGGCGGCGGCGGGTGCAGGGCTTCCAGATAGCGGCAGATGGCGACGCTCTCGCTGATCGTCTGGCCGTCGTCCAGCTCCAGCACCGGCACCTGGCCCAGGCTGTTGCGCGCCTTGTGCTCGGGCGACTTGTGGCCGCCCTGGCGCATGCCGATGCGGATCTCCGGCAGGTCCAGCCCCTTCTCCGCCGCGAAGATGCGCACCCGGCGCGGATTGGGAGCCGGATTGGCTTCGCCGTAGAGCTTCATGATCGTCCTCCCGCCGGCCTGTTCCGACCGTGTCAAACGAACGTTAGAATTGGCGGGCGCGTTTGCACAGGGCGAACATCTCCGCCGCCCCTTCAAAAGGAGCGGGCCCGGGGGCTGTCGCACGGTCGCGAACCTTGATAGGCGTGGTCGGGATTTAACGGGGCATGGCGATGGATCAGTTTTCGGCCACGGACGCGGCTCTGGCCGGCTTTCGGGCGGCGAGCGAGAAACCCAAGACGGTGGCGATCTGGGCCGGGATCATGGCGATCCTCTCCTTCGTCGTCGCGGCCCTTGTGCTGTCGGCCTTCGGCGACAAGCTGACCGCCCTGACCGAGGCGCTGGAGGCCGATCCCGATCCGCAGACCACCATGGCGGCGATGAGCGGCCTGTGGCCTCTGTTCCTGGCCTCCATGGTCTATGTGCTGATCACCAATTCGGTGCTCGTGGCCGCGGTCAACCGCCTGGTCCTGCGCCCGCACGACAGCGCCGGGGCCTATCTGCGGCTGGGCGGCGCCGAGCTGCGTCAGGCGGCCGTGCAGGTGCTGCTCTATCTGGTGCTGTTCGGGGCCTATTTCATCGGCGTGCTGTGCCTGGCGATCCTGGCGGGCGTGGGCACGGCGATCGGCGGCCAGGGCCTGGGCGTGCTGCTGGCCCTGGTGTCGTTCGTGGCCTTGATCGCCGGCCTGATCCTGCTGTCGGTGCGCCTGTCGTTCGTCAGCACCCTGGCCTTCGACACCGGCCGCATCGATCTGAAGGCCTCGTGGGACATGACCAAGGGTCGGTTCTGGCCGCTGTTCGGGACCTATCTGATCGCCACGGTGCTGGCGGCGGTGGTCTATCTGCTGCTGTTCGTGATGATCGCCGCCGTCGGTTCGATCGCGGCAGTCGCCATGGGCGGCGGCCTGGCCTCGGTGGGCGACGCGCTCCAGAACGAGGCCAAGTCGCTGAAGGACCTGTTGTCGGTGAGCGGAGTGATCAGCTCCCTGCTTCAGGGCCTGATGTCGGTGCTGGTGTCGCTGATCGTCTTCGCCCCGGCCCCGACCATCTACGCCCAGCTCAAGGGCCGTGACCTGACCGACGCCTTCGGCTAGGCGCCGGGCGTGGGGGATTTCGCGTTCGACCGGGCCGTCCTGGCGGGCTTCGACCTGCTACGTCGACGACCGCTGGCGACTCTCGGTCTTGCGGCGGTCGGCGCGGTGGCCACGTTCGCTGGGCGGGTGACGGCGGTGATCTCGAGCCACTACACAGTGGCCGCCTTCACGCAATCGGAGTCCCTGCTGGCCGCCAGTACGGCGACGACCTTGATCGCCGTCCTGGTGTTGCTTCTGGTGATGGCGGTCATGGCGGCGGCTGTCGTCCGAGGCGGAAGGATCAGGGTCGGCGGCGACGAGGTCCGGCTGTTCCTCCTGTCGCTCGTGGTCTTCCTCGCCCTGGCCATCGTCCTCCTGGCGGTCGGCGTGGGCGGGGCCGTCACCGCGGTGGGCGGCTTGCGAGGGACTTCGGAGGACATCGTCATGTTCACCGCCCTGGCGCTCGGCGTGATCGTGGCGATCGTCCTGGCCAGCCGGTTGTCGCTGGCCGGCCCCTTGACCGTACAGGATGGGCGGTTGCGGTTCATGGCGTCCTGGCGGCTGACGCGGTCGCGGCGATGGAAGGTCTTGGGCGTCTTCCTCGTCACCCTGCTGATCGCCGGGCTTATCGGCGGCCTGGGCAGTTTCCTGCTCGCGACGGCGATCCCCGCGCTGGGTCTGGACAACGCGTTGACCTACGACCCGTCCCTGGCGGTCGCGCTGACGGGCCTGGTCCGGCCTGTGGTGCTAGGCCACCTCCTCTCGCAGGGACTGCTGGTGGGCTTGGCCGTGCTGATCCCGTTCGCGTCGGCGACCTACATCTGTCGGAGCCTGGTCGGCGATCCCGTCGCCGACCAGGTCGCCGTGTTCGACTAGGGCCCTCCGCATGACCGTGACCACGCTGAGCCGATTGGTGCTCGCGGGCGTTCCGTTGCTGCGGCGCGCGCCGCTCGCGGTGCTGGGCTGGGGCGTCTGCCTGTTGCCGCTCAGCGTGTTCAGCACCCTGCTGGACGCCGTGTACGACGGGTTGAAGGGCCCGTGGTCCTATGTCGGGGCGGAGCGGGGCGCCGGCTGGCTGCAGTTCGGCGTGCTGTTCTCGAACCTTCTGGTGATGTGCCTCGGCATGGCGATCCTGGCCGCCGCCGTTTTCCGGGCGGTCGCCGATCTGGAACGGACGGACGGTCGCTGGATGCGCCTGGGCGCCGACGAGCTCCGCCTCGGACTTGTCTGGCGCCTGATGTTCGTGGCCGTTTTCGCCGGCGTCTTCGTCCTCGTCGTCATCGTCGCCGCGGTCGCCCGTGACTCCGAGTTGGCGACGAAGACCAGTACGCTCGTGACCGTTCTGGTCCTGGCGGCGGTGTCGCTGGCGCGGTTCTCGTCAGCGCCCGCCATCACGCTCTTCGAGCGGCGGGTCGCGATCGCCGAGGCCTGGCGGATGACGCGCGGACGCTATCGGCTGGCCATCGTCTGCGCCCTGCTCTTTCTGGCGGCCTACGGCGGCGGCGAATGGTTGCTGTCGGCGCTGGGCGACGTGTTCAAGCAAGGCGGTGCCGACGCGAAGATCGGAGGCGATCCCTTTATTATCGAACTGGCGCGCTACGCCGCCGAACCCGAGCACCTGGTTCCGAACCTGGCGCGCGTGATGGTCGGAACCTTCGCGGGCGTCGTCGCCTACGCCCCGATGGCGGTTCTGTACCGCGACCTGACCGGCAGGAATCCCGCCGACCAGGCGGCGGTGTTCGACTAGGGGGAGCGGGTGAAGACACTTTCCTGGCCCGACGGCGTCCTGTCCGGCTTCCGGCTGGTCGCCCGACGGCCGCTGGCGGCGCTGTCCTGGGCGCTGGTGTTCATCGTGGGCGGGACCATCCTGGCCGGCTTCCAGGTCGCGGCCTGGCAAGGTTTCGCGGCGGGGCGGAGCCTTTCGGACGTCGCCGTGCCGTTGGGCTTCGGCGGCCTCGTTCTGGACGTCCTGACCACGACCGTGGCGAGCGCGGCGGTCCTTCGCGCGACGATCCGGCCCGACGACCGCCGCGCAGCCTGGCCGCGCGTTGGCGGCGGCGAACTCCGCCTTCTAGTCCTCGTGGCGCCGGTGACCGTGATGTCGATCGTGATCGCGGCGCCGATCGGGATCTTCCTGCTTGCAAGGGTCCTGGAGCCGGGGCCGCTCGCCACGAGCCTGGCCCTGCACCTGGCCGCCGTGATGCTGACCGCGGCGGGCGCCCGCCTGGCCCTGGCGGCGCCGGCGACCCTCGCCGACGGACGCCTGCGCCTGGCGCGCGCGTTGGGTCCGAGCCGGAAGCTTCATGTCCGGCTGGCGACGCTCTTCGTCGCGGCGCTGCTGTTGTCCATGGCGGTCGAATGGGCGGGATCGTGGGCGCGCGACGCGCTGGGCCTGGCCCAGCCGCCGGTGCTCCGGGCGTCGTCCCTGGCCGCCGCGCTGAACACGGCCTTCCGACCTGTCGCGATGGCGTCCAGGGTTTTCGGTGGCCTGGTCCATGCCCTGGCCTTCGCGGTGCAGGTCGGCCCGATCGGCTACGCCTTCCATCGCCTGACGGAAGGTCCAGCCGACCGGGCCGACGTTTTCTAGCTAGGCCCGCTTGCTCTTCTTTAGCTCGGCCACGCGCTCCAGCCGCCGTTCCTCGTGGCGGGCCAGGACGTCCTTCAAATATCGGCCGGTCCAGCTGGCCTCGACCTTGGCCACGTCCTGGGGCGAGCCCACGGCGACGATCTGACCGCCGCCGTCGCCGCCTTCCGGACCGAAGTCCAGCAGCCAGTCGGCGGTCTTCACGACGTCGAGGTTATGCTCGATGACGACCACGGTGTTGCCCTGGTCGACCAGCTCGTGGAGGACCTCCAGCAGTTTCTTGGTGTCCTCGAAGTGCAGGCCGGTGGTCGGCTCGTCGAGGATGTACAGCGTGCGGCCGGTGGCGCGCTTGCTGAGCTCCTTGGACAGCTTCACCCGCTGCGCTTCACCCCCGGAGAGGGTGGTCGCCTGCTGGCCCACCTTGATGTAGCTGAGGCCTACGCGCTTGAGCGTCTCCATCTTGTCGCGGATTGGCGGCACCGCCTTGAAGAAGTCGGCGGCTTCCTCGACCGTCATGTCCAGCACGTCTGCGATGGTCTTGCCCTTGAACAGGATGTCCAGGGTCTCGCGGTTATAGCGCTGGCCCTTGCAGACGTCGCAGGTGACGTAGACGTCGGGCAGGAAGTGCATCTCGATCTTGATCAGGCCGTCGCCCTGGCAGGCCTCGCAGCGGCCGCCCTTGACGTTGAAGCTGAAGCGGCCGGGGCCGTAGCCGCGCGCCTTGCTCTCCGGCAACTGGGCGAACCAGTCGCGGATGGGGCCGAAGGCGCCGGTATAGGTGGCCGGGTTCGAGCGCGGGGTGCGGCCGATCGGCGACTGGTCGATGTCGATGACCTTGTCGAAGTTCTCCAGGCCCTCGATCCGCTCGTGCGAGGCCGGGGCGTCGCTGGCGTTGTTCAGGCGGCGCGCGGCGGCCTTGTACAGGGTCTCGATCGTGAAGGTCGACTTGCCGCCGCCCGACACGCCCGTGATGCAGGTGAAGGTGCCGACCGGGATCTCGCCCGTCACGTCCTTCAGATTGTTGCCCTTGGCGCCGACGACGCGGAGCATCTTCTTCTTGCTGATCGGGCGGCGCTGTTCGGGCACCTCGATCTCGCGCGCGCCGGTCAGGTACTGGCCGGTGATGCTCTTCGGATTGGCCATGATATCGGCCGGCTTGCCCTCGGCGACGATCTCGCCGCCGTGCACGCCCGCCGCCGGACCCATGTCGATCACATAGTCGGCGGTGAGGATGGCTTCCTCGTCGTGCTCGACCACCAGCACCGAGTTGCCCAGGTCGCGCAGGCCCTGCAGCGACTGCAGCAGGCGCGTGTTGTCGCGCTGGTGCAGGCCGATCGACGGCTCGTCCAGCACGTAGAGCACGCCGGTCAGGCCGCTGCCGATCTGGCTGGCCAGCCGGATGCGCTGGCTTTCGCCGCCCGACAGGGTGCCCGAGCCGCGCGACAGGTTCAGATAGTCCAGGCCCACGTCGACCAGGAACCGCAGGCGGTCGTTGATCTCCTTCAGGATCCGCCGGGCGATCTCCATCTGCTTGTCGGTCAGGTGGCCTTCCAGCGCCGTGAACCAGTCGCGGGCCGGGCGGATCGCCAGGTTCGAGACGGCGGCGATGTCCAGGCCGTGGATCTTCACGGCCAGGGCTTCGGGCTTCAGGCGCTTGCCGTGGCAGACCTCGCAGGGGGTGTCGGACTGGTAGCGGCCCAGCTCCTCGCGGACCCACGAGCTGTCGGTCTCGCGCCAGCGGCGCTCCAGGTTCGGCAGCACGCCCTCGAACGGCTTGGCCACCTCGTATTTGCGGGCGTTGTCGTCGTAGATGAACTTGATCTTCTCGCCCTTCGAGCCCTGCAGCACGATCTGGCGGGCGCTTTCCGGCAGCTTGTGCCAGGGCTCGTCCATCGAGAAGCCGTAGTGGCGGGCCAGGGCCTGCAGGGTCTGGGTGTAGAGCGGCGAGGGCCCCTTGGCCCACGGGGCGACGGCGCCCTTGTGCAGGCTGCGGTCCTTGTCGGGGATCACCAGGTCGGCGTCGAAGGCCAGCTTGGCGCCCAGGCCGTCGCAGGCCGGGCAGGCGCCCGCCGGGTTGTTGAACGAGAACAGCCGCGGCTCGATCTCGGCGATCGTGAAGCCGCTGACCGGGCAGGCGAAGCGTTCCGAGAACAGCAGCCGACGCGGCTCCTTCTCACCTTCCTCGACGTTGGCCCATTCGGCCACGGCCAGGCCGTCGGCCAGGCGCAGGGCCTGCTCCATGGAGTCGGCCAGGCGCTGCTCCATGCCCGGCTTGGTGACGATGCGGTCCACGACTACGTCGATGTCGTGCTTGAACTTCTTGTCGAGGGCGGGGGCGTCCTCGATCGGGTAGAACTCGCCGTCGATCTTCAGCCGCTGGAAGCCGGCCTTCTGCCACTCGGCGATCTCCTTCTTGTACTCGCCCTTGCGGTCGCGGACGACGGGAGCGAGCAGATAGAGGCGCGTGCCTTCGGGCAGGGCGGTGATCTTGTCGACCATCTGGCTGATGGTCTGGCTTTCGATCGGCAGGCCGGTGGCCGGCGAGTAGGGAACCCCGACCCGCGCCCACAGCAGGCGCATGTAGTCGTGGATCTCGGTGACCGTGCCCACCGTCGAGCGCGGGTTACGCGAGGTGGTCTTCTGCTCGATCGAGATGGCCGGCGACAGGCCCTCGATCAGGTCCACGTCCGGCTTGCTCATCAGCTCCAGGAACTGGCGGGCGTAGGCCGACAGGCTCTCCACATAGCGGCGCTGGCCCTCGGCGTAGATGGTGTCGAACGCCAGCGAGCTCTTGCCCGACCCCGACAGGCCGGTCAGCACCACGAGCTCGCCCCGCGGGATGTCGACGCTGACGTCCTTGAGATTGTGCTCCCGCGCGCCGCGCACGCGGATGAAGTTCAGTTGTTCAGCCATGTTTTCCGGAACGCGTAGGGACGCTGTTTAGAGCCGGGGTCGGAGCCACGGCGAGACGGGTATATGTAGGGCGCGATCCGGCGATTAACACAAGAACAAGGTGCGAACAAATGTCGCCATGGCGGGAGGTGGCGACAGACTGCTGACATCAGGTGTCAGCAGCCGCCCAAGAGCGCGTCAAAGCCGCGCCGCCGCCAGGATCGGGCCGCCGTTCTTCGCCTGGACCAGCACCGCCGTCCGCAGGGCCGGATCGGCCGGCGGCGTGGTCGCGAACGCCACCGGGGCGCCGTTCCAGCCGCCCAGCCGGGTCAGCTCGCGGACCACGTCGCGGTGGGGCAGGGTCTTGCCGGTGTTCTCGCCGCGCTGGATGGCCACCTGCCGGACGCGCGGGTCGTAGCGCACCAGCCAGACGTCGGCCCCGGCCTTGGGGGCTTGGCCGGCCCCGATCTCGACCCGGCCGCGCGACAGCGCCACCGTGGCGTCCATGGCGGGGCGGGCGCGGCGCAGGGCCAGTTCAACGTCGCGGGCGTCCGTGCCGATCAGGTCCTCGCGGCCCTCGACCACCATCTGCGGCGTGCCCAGCTGGGCGCCCAGGCCGCGGGCGTAGGCCTTCTGCCGATCGGTGAAGGCCGGCTTGGCGAAACTATCTTTCCAACCGAGCTGGTCCCAGTAGGTGACCCCGAAGCTCAGGGCCAGCACCTCGGGCCGGTCGGCCAGGGCGTTGAGGTTGGCGTTGGCCGGCGGGCAGGACGAGCAGCCCTGGCTCTGGAACAGCTCCAGCACCACCGGCCGCTGGGCCGTGCCGCCGGTCCCGGCCATCGACCAGGTCCCGACGGCGACCGCCAGGACCGTCCCGGCCGCCAGGCTGGCCCAGGCCGTCTTCCGCATCGTGGTTCGTGTCATGGCGCGCGTCCTCCTTGGTCGTCGAGGATCAGTTCGCGGCGGGACCGGCGGAGGTTACAGCGTTCACGAACAATAAACCGCCTTTGGAAGCGCAACCTTCAGCACCCCTGGTGTCTATGGCGCGGACGGATCGCGCATCCTGCGCGCCCTCGAGGACGACGAGCTTGGCCAAGGCGGCGGCGAAGGAAGAGGCGAAACCGGCGGCCCCCGAGGCTCCGGCCAAGGGCAAGGGCGGCAAGGCCGCCAAGGTCGTGCGCCAGCGTTCCGAGATCGACGACATCATCACCCTGGTCGTCTGCGTCGCCTGCGCCATCTGGGCCTTCAAGATCATCGTCGACCTGAGCGCGCTGAGCTTCTGAGCTCGGCTTTCTTCCGAAATCACAAAGCGATCCCGTCATTCCCGCCCTTGTTGCGGGAGCCCCTCTGTCCGCCGCAAGGGCAGGCGAGTGGCGCGCTGGCGCGCCAAAGCACTTCACCGTTCGGCTGAACCAGGGGTTCCCGCCACAAGGGCGGGAATGACGAACGTGAAGGGGTCTATAGACCTCTACCCCAGCGCCGCCGCCGCGCCGCCTGCGGGCGGGGCGCTCAGGGCCACGTCCAGGGCCTCGACCAGGCGTTGGGCGGCGATCGGCTTGGCCACGAAGCCGTCCATGCCGGCGGCCATGTAGCGCTCGGTCTCGTGGCTCAGCACGCTGGCGGTGACGGCCAGGATCGGCGTGCGGGTCCGGCCCTCGGCCGCCTCGCGGGTGCGGATCACGCGGCCCGCCTCCAGCCCGTCCATGCCCGGCATGTGGATGTCCATCAGGATGGCGTCCCAGGGACCGGACTCCCACATCGCCACCGCCTCGTGGCCGTCGCGGGCCACGCCGCAGGCGACGCCCAGATGGCCCAGCATGGCCTGCAGGACGGTGCGGTTGGTGGCGTTGTCGTCGACGACCAGCATCTTCAGCGCGCCGCCCATCGCCGGCTCGTCGGCGACCGGCTCGACCTTCGTCGGCTGGCCCACCGGCGTCAGGGCGGGGCAGGGGGCCTCGAAGGTGAAGCAGGCGCCGCCGGCCGCCGGGCTCTCGAAGCCGACCTGGCCGCCCATCAGCGTCATCAGCTCGCGGCAGATGGCCAGGCCCAGGCCGCTGCCGCCCGTGCGGCGCGTGCTGGAGCCGTCGACCTGGACGAATTTCTCGAAGATCTGGGCGCGGCGCGCCTCGGGCACGCCCACGCCGGTGTCGGTCACGGCGCAGGTCAGGGTCTGGGCGTCGCCGCCGATCCGCACGGTCACCTGGCCGGCGTCGGTGAACTTGATGGCGTTGGAGATCAGGTTGCTGAGCACCTGGCGCAGACGGGCGGCGTCGCCGTCGCGCCAGCCGCCGGCCCCGGGCTCGACCTCCAGGGCGAAATCCAGGCCCTTGTCGTGGGCCAGGCCGCCGTAGAGCTGGCGCAGGGTGTCGGCCAGGGCGTCCAGGTCGAACGGCGCCCGGACGATCTCCATCTTGCCGGCCTCGATCCGCGAGATGTCGAGCACGGCGTTGATCACGTCCAGCAGGGTGGCGCCGGACTGGTGGATGGTGGCCAGGCGGGCGCGCTGCTTGGCCGAGAGGGTGTCGCGGTCCATGGCCTGGGCCATGCCCAGCACGCCGTTCAGCGGCGTGCGGATCTCGTGGCTCATGGTCTCGAGGAACTCGGTCTTCACGCGGCTGGCGGTCTGGGCGACCACCATCAGGTCCTGGGCCTCGGTGCGCAGGCGGCGGTTCTCGTCGAGCTCGGCTTCCAGCTTGCGGTTCAGGGCGTCGGACGCCAGGCGGGCGCGCAGCTCGCGCATCACCGCCCCGCGCATCAGGGTCGACATGCCCAGCGCCGCGAAGGCGCCGGCCACGCCGATGAAGCCGTACTGGCTGACCAGGTCGCCGGGGGCGTTGCGGGCCATGACGATCAGGCCGACGATCGCCGCGCCCACGCTGACGAAGGCCACGCGCCGGGTGGGGGCCGAGGTGGCGAACACCAGGGCCATCAGCACGAAATAGACCAGCTTGGCCGGCTCGAAATGGATGCTCTGATAGGCCGCGACATTGGCCATGAAGAGCGTGTTCATCGCCAGGGCGGCGGTTTCCATCGCCGGCATGTCCGGCGAATGGGTCTTCAGCCGGCGCCAGAACCAGAGCCCGGTCGCGGCGGCGGCCACCGCCAGCCCTTCCAGCAGGACCAGGGCCGCGCCCTTCTCGTAGAAGGGATGCGACAGGCTGATCACGCAGTAATAGGCCGCGGCCGCCGCCAGATAGCCGCGCAGGATGGGCACGTACGAGCTGACGATCTCGTTCGACGGTATGGGTTCAGGTTTGCCGAAAGTCCACTTCATGAGCCCCCGCGCGCCCTCTTCAGCCCCCTGGCTTGAGCACACCGTAGGAGATCAAGGTTAAGTTGCGATTGAGAGCGCTACCGTTGTCGGACAATAGCTAGGCGGCGCGATCGATGCGGGCGGCGTAGCAGCCGGGCTTGGCGTAGTGGGCGTGCAGGTAGGCCACGGCGGGGTTTTCCAGCATCCGCTCGATCACCGGGGCGGCCGTCGCGCCCTCGACCACGTCGGCGTCGAGCAGCATGCCGGCCGCGTCAAAACCGCGCAGGGACAGCAGGCGGCGGCGCAGGGCCGGGGGCAGCGCGTCCTTGGTCGTGGCGGGAGCCTGGGCCGCCTCGCGGACATAGATGGCGTAGCGCGAGCGGAACGGCGTGTCGGCGGCCTGGTGCTCGTGGTTCAGCAGGATCAGGGTCTCGCCCGGCGCGGCGTCGTCCAGGGTGACGCGGCAGGGAAAGGCGAACGGCGCGTCGGCGACGACGCGCAGCATGCCGCGCTCGGCCAGGGCGTCGTCGTCGAGGGCGAACAGCGGCGCGAACGGCTCGATGGGCAGGCTGGAAACGGTGAACGACATGACGGGCTCCTGTGAGTGAGAGCCCGATCCTGACGGCGGCCGATCCGGGCCGACACCCGATCCTTGCGGTCGAGTCGAAACTTGCCGAACGCCGGTTGATCGCTTAGATCGTCCGTGCTCGAAATCCCGGGCTCACCGATGGAGGCCACCATGGACATTGCGATGGACGACCGTTTCGCCCTTCCCACTGACCTGACCGTGGTTTCCCATGCCCGCCTTCATCACCCTGGATTCCGTTCGCGCCGACACGCCTGACGGCCGCGTCCTCTTCGACAATCTGACCCTGGCGATCGGGGCCGAGCGCATCGGCCTCGTGGGCCGCAACGGCGTGGGCAAGTCCACGCTGCTGTCGCTGATCGCCGGGAGCCGCGCCCCGACCTCGGGAACGATCAGCCGCGCCGGCGTGGTCGGCGTGCTGCCGCAACTGCACGCCCCGCCGTCGGGGGCGCGCGTCGCCGACCTGTTGGGCGTCGGCCCGGCCTGGGACCGGCTGTGCCGGATCGAGGCGGAGGAGGGCAGCGAGGAGGACCTGGTCGAGGCCGACTGGAGCCTGCCGGGCCGCGTCGCCGCCGTCCTGGCCGAGGTCGGGCTGTCGCGCTGGGACGCCTCGCGTCCGGCGGCCCAGCTCAGCGGCGGCCAGATGACCCGCCTGGCCCTGGCCGGTCTGCTGCTGGCCGCGCCCGACGTCATCCTGCTGGACGAGCCGACCAACAATCTCGACGCCGGGGCCCGCCTGCTGCTGGCCGACGTCCTGCGGCGCTGGAAGGGCGGGGCGGTGGTGGTCAGCCACGACCGGGCCCTGCTGCGCGGCATGGACCGCATTGTCGAGCTGACCAGCCTGGGCGCGGCAAACTACGGCGGCGGCTACGACCTCTACGCCGAGCGCAAGGAGAAGGCCGCGGCCGCCGCCGAGCACGACCTGGAGGCGGCCGAGCGCCAGGTCCGCCAAGCCGCGCGCGAGGCCCAGGTCGCCCGCGAGCGCAAGGCGCGCCGCGACGCCGCCGGGCGCAAGTTCGCCGCCAAGGGCAGCGAGCCGAAGATCCTGCTGGGCGCCCAGGCCGAGCGGGCCGAGAACAGCGGCGCACGCGAAGGACGGCTGGCCGACCGCGCCGCCCAGGAGGCCGCCCAAGCCCGCGAGGCCGCCGACGCGAAGGTCGAGCGCCTGCGCCGCCTGGCCTTCGACCTCCCGTCCTGCGGCCTGCCCGCCGGACGGACGGTGCTGGACTTCGACGGGGTGGGGTTCGCCTATCCCGACGGACAGCCGGTCTTGTCTGACTTGAGCTTCCGCCTGGCCGGTCCCGAACGCGTGGCCCTCGTCGGGGGCAACGGAGCGGGGAAGTCCACCCTGATCAAGGTGGCGACGGGCGGGTTGGAGCCCACGACGGGGACCGTGACGCGCGGCGTTCCGGCGGCCCTCCTGGACCAGCGCGCCGCCGTGCTGGACGAGACCCAGACCATCCTGGAGAACTTCCGCCGCCTGAACCCGGCCGCCGGCGCCAACGAGGCCCACGCCGCCCTGGCGCGCTTCTTGTTCCGCAACGTCGCCGCCCACCAGGTCGTCGCCACGCTCAGCGGCGGCGAGCGCCTGCGCGCGGCCCTGGCCTGCGTGCTGATGTCGGCCGATCCGCCCAAGCTGCTGATCCTGGACGAGCCGACCAACCACCTGGACCTCGACTCGGTCCAGGCGGTGGAGAGCGCCCTGGCCGGCTACGACGGGGCGCTGCTGATCGCCAGCCACGACGAGGATTTCCTCGAGGCGGTGGGCGTGGAGCGGCGGATCGACCTTAGGCCGCGGTGACCTACACGTTACGGTTTGTTGCTAATCACTCTCAACAGCAGCTATACGGCGCCATCATTCGAACTGCCGGGGCGTCGATCATCATGCGGACCATCTCCATCAGCCGTGCGCGGCGCGCCTCGATCCTGACCGGCCTCAGCCTGACGGCCCTGGCGATCGCGACCGCCGCCCACGCCGAGGACAAGGCCGAGCCCACCGACGTGGACCAGCTGGTGGTCACCGCCGCCCGCACCATCCTGCCGGCCAGCGCCCTGCCGCTGACGGTGGACGTGATCGATTCCGAGGCCCTGACCCAGCAGGTCGCCATCAGCGGCTCGGTGGTCGACGCGGTCTCGAACCTGTCGCCGTCGTTCTCGCCCACGCGCCAGAAGCTGTCGGGCGCGGGCGAGACCCTGCGCGGCCGCTCGCCGCTGTACGCCATCAACGGCATCCCGCAGTCGACCCCGATCCGCGACGGCTCGCGCGACGGCTACACGATCGATCCGTTCTTCATCGATCGGGTGGAGGTGATCTACGGCTCCAACGCCCTGCAGGGCATCGGCGCCACCGGCGGCGTGGTCAACCAGGTGACTGTCGGCCCGCCCAAGGCCGACGGCGTCACCGGCAAGGTCCTGACCCAGGTCAGCGCCGGCGACGACCTGGGCGACAGCGTCGGCGGCAAGGTGGCCGGCCTGGTGGCCTGGCGCGGCGGGGCGTTCGACGCCACCGTCGGCGCTGCCTACGACGCGCGCGGCGCCTTCTACGACGGCGACGGCCGCCGCTTGGGGATGGACGGCACCCAAGGCGAGGTCCAGGACTCCAAGGCCCTGTCGTTCTTCGCCCGCCTGGGCTGGCAGCTGGGCGAGAACACCCGCCTGGACGTGGTGGCCAACCGCTTCGAGCTGAAGGGCGACGGCGACTACGTCACCACCACCATCTCGGCGACCAATCCCAAGCCCGCCACCAACGGCGACCGCACGTTCCATGTGCCGACCACCAGCTTTCGCGGCGTCCAGCCCGGCGAGCCGGCGGCTAACCGCGTCGAGACGGTGTCGGCCTCGCTGGTCAACAGCGACCTGGCGGGCGGCAACCTGATCGCCCAGCTGTTCTTCAACCGCTCGCGCGACACCTTCGGTGGCGACATCAACGCCACGTTCCAGGATGTCCGCATCGCGCCGCTGAACACCCTGTTCGACCAGTCCTCGAACCGCTCGCGCAAGCTGGGCGCCCGGGTCAGCTACGAGCGGGCCGTTCCGGGGATCAAGGGCCTGACCGGCACCGTGGGCCTGGACACCATCAACGACCGCACCGAGCAGGTGCTGATCGAGACCGGCCGCGCCTGGGTGCCGCCGACCAAGTTCCAGAGCGTCGCGCCGTTCGTGCAGGGCAACCTCTCGCTGCTGGGCGACAAGGTGCACCTGGCCGGCGGCGTGCGCTTCGAGAACGTCGAGCTGAAGGTCGACGACTTCACCACCCTGGCCTTCTACGGCTCGCGCAAGGTGGCCGGCGGCAATCCCGACTTCAAGGCGACGCTGGCCAACGGCGGGATCGTGGTCGAGCCGGTGACGGGCCTGCGCGTCTACGCCAGCTACGCCGAGGGCTACACCGTGCCCGACGTCGGCCGGATCCTGCGCGGCATCAATGTCGACGGCGTCGACGTCGACACCTATCTGAACATCGAGCCGATCGTGTCGAACAACCGCGAGATCGGGACCGAGCTGAAGCGCGGACCGTTCGACGCCAGCGTCAGCTACTTCTGGTCCAGCTCGAAGCTGGGCCAGCTGCTGATCAAGAACAGCGGCGGCATCTTCGACGTCCAGCGCCAGCGGGTCGAGATCGAGGGGCTGGAGGCCAATCTGAAGGCCCGCACGCCGATCCAGGGGCTGGTCGTCTCGGCGGGCTACGCCCACCTGAAGGGCCGGACCGACACCAACGCCGACGGCAAGGTCGACAAGGACCTGGACGGCGCCAACATCTCGCCCGACCGCCTGAACCTGGCCGCCGATTACCAGGGCGACAAGTGGGGCCTGCGCTTCCAGATCCAGAACTACATCAAGCGCGACATGCAGAACGCCCTCGTGAAGGACGACTTCACCGGCTACACCCTGGCCGACGCCTTCGTGCGCTATGAACTGCCGGTCGGCGCGCTGTCGCTGGGGATCCAGAACCTGTTCGACGAGCAGTACATCTCGTACAACTCCGACACCACGGCGCCGGCGGTCGACCGCTATTTCGCCGGGCGCGGCCGGACGGCCACCCTGGGCTGGGAAGCCCGCTTCTGATGAAGGTCGTCCGACAGATCCACCGCTGGACCGGCGGGCTGATCGGCCTGCTGCTGGCCCTGATGGGGCTGACGGGGTCGCTACTGCTGCACGAGGACGCCTTCCTGCGCGCCACCGTGCCGCACGCCGCCGACGCCCAGCGCCAGGACGCGGCCGCCCTGGGCGCGGCGGCGACGCGGATTTTCGCCGCCAAGGACCGCCCGCGCTCCATCGTGCTGGCGACGCCGCGCCTGGGCCTGCACAAGCTGAGCTACAAGGGCGAGCACGCCGCCTACGCCGACCAGGACGGCGCGATCGTCCAGAGCTGGACGTCGAACTGGACGCGGCCGGAGGTCTGGCTGTTCGACTTCCACCACCACCTGTTCAACGGCGACACCGGCGAGATCGTCGGCGGGATCGCGGGCCTGGCCGGGCTGGGCTTCGTGGGCACCGGCCTTTGGCTGTGGTGGCCGACCCGGCGGATGTTCCACGTCCGGCCGTGGCCCCGGATGATGAAGCGGGCGGCCATCGTCCATCACCACCGCGACCTGGGCGTGCTGGTGGCGCCGCTGCTGATCCTGTCCCTGACCACGGGGGCGGCGATGAACCTGAAGTGGTTCTCCGACACGCTGCGGGCGCCGTTCTCGTCGGCGGCGACGATGAAGGCCGCCTCGGCCCCGCCGAAGATCAAGGGCGGCAAGCTGGCCAAGGACCTGGACTGGACGGCGGTGATCGGGGCGGCCCAGGCCCGCTATCCCGGCGCCGAGGTCCGCACCATCGGCCTGCCGGCCAAGCCGGGCGGGTTGATCGCGATCCGCCTGCGCCAGCAGGCCGAATGGCTGCCGAACGGCCGCACCATGGCCTGGTTCGACCCGGCCACCGGCAAGATGGTCGCCACGCGCGACGCCCAGACCCTGCCGCTGGGCTCGCGCATCGCCAATCTCGACTACCCGCTGCACGCGGCCAAGGTCGGCGGCCTGCCGTATCGCCTGGTGATGACGGTGTCGGGCCTGACCCTGACCCTGCTGGGCACGCTGGCGGTGGTCACGTTCTGGGGCAACCCGGTGGGGAACCCGAAGCGGCGGAAGAAGGTGGTGACGGCGAAGGCGGCCGAGGCGACGGCCTAGGCCTTACGGCAGGTCATTGTCGTCCTGGAATGGCCTCCGGACGCCGGTGACGGGGTATGGGCCACGGACCAGGCGCCTTCGGCCTCCTTGACGAGACGCGCCTTGCATTTGACGAGCAAGGGAACCGGTTTTCCGGTCCAGATGTCGATGGTCGGCTTCGACAGACGCGCCAGGACAAAATCACAGCGTGCGTCCGTCGCGCCATCAGTGCAGTCGAGATCACGGATTTGGATCTGGGGCGCGGTGGCTTCGTGCTGGTAGCCCATGACCCAGCCGCCGGAAACAAGCGTATTGCCGTTGCCGACCAGGGCGTTGAGTTGGACGTCATCGAAGATGGCGGCGCGGATCTGATCCTGGTCAGGCGCAGGAGAGGCCGCCAATGCGGTCGCCGCCAAGAGCACGCTAAGCTGCACCATCGATCGTCGCTCGCCCCTGTTCAGCGGCGAAGCTAGGCGAAGTGATGCTGACCCGCCAGCCCTACGCCCGCTGGTTCAGCGTGATCGCGGTGCCGTTCTGCTTGTAGGCGGTGGCCTGGGCGCCGGGGCCGTAGCCGGCGCCGGTGGGGCGCTGGACGGCGATCTCCTCGGCGATGGCGCGGACCAGGCCCTCGGTGACGGTCTTGGCGGCGGTGACGGCGCGGCCCTGGCGGGCGAGCACGGCGTCGAAGGCCTCGGTGGCGCGCACCAGGCGCTGGCGGCGCTGCGGCGAGGCGCCCTGCACCAGGGCGACGTTGCCGCGCACCTTGGTCGACTCGTGGCGGTAGAGATTGGCCAGCTTGGCCACCTCGTCGACGTAACGCGCCGCCTCGTGCGGGCGGCGGGCCTCGAAGGCGGCGGACTGCCTGGCGATCAGATCGGTCAGGCGCTCGGTCAGGATGATCAGCTGTTCGACGCGATCGTCGCAATCGGTGGCGTTGAGGGCCATGGGCTACTCCTTCAGACCTTGCATCTTCAGCATTTCCTTCTGCACCGACGCGGCCACGCCGATGCCGCCGGCCTTGGAGACCTGCTTGGCCATCTCCTCGGCCAGAAGGGACTTGAACATGTCCTCGCCGGCCCCGCCGCCGCCGATCTCCGGCGTCTTCATGCCGGCGGTCATCGACTGCATCATCACCGACAGGAACGAGGCCTCGAACTTCTGGGCCGTCTCGCGGATCTTGCCGCGCTTGAGCAGCTCGGCGGTCGAGGCGGCGGTCTTGCCGACCGTGTCGATCACGGTCGGGGCGGCGATGGCGGCGGCGAGAAGGCTCATCACATCACCTCGATGTCGGCTTGCAGGGCGCCCGAGGCTTTGATGGCCTGCAGGATCGAGATCATGTCGCGCGGCGTGACGCCCAGGGCGTTGAGGCCGCCGACCAGGCTCTTGAGCGAGGCGCCGCCGCCCAGGGTCAGCAGCTTGCGGCCGGTCTCCTCGTTGACGCTGACGGTCGACTGCGGGACGACCTTGGTCTGGCCCTGGCTGAACGGGGCCGGCTGGCTGACGGCGGGGTTCTCCTGGACCGAGATGGTCAGGTTGCCCTGGGCGATCGCCACCTGGCTGATGCGGACGTCGTCGCCCATGACGATGACGCCGGCCACTTCGTCGATGATCACCTTGGCCGGGGAGTCGGGCTCGACCTCCAGGTTCTCGATGTTGGTGACGAAGCTGATCATGTCCATGCCGGCCGGCGCGCGCACGGCGACGATGGTGGGGTTCTGGGCCTGGGCGCAGCCGGGGAAGCGCTGGTTGATGGCGTCGGCGATGCGGCGCGAGGTGGTGAAGTCCGGGTTGCGCAGGGTCATGCGCAGCACGTCCATGTTCACCATCTGGAAGCCGGTCTCCTTCTCGATGATGCCGCCGGCGGCGATGCGGCCCGCGGTCGGCACGCCCTTGGTGACCGAGCTGCCCGAGGCGCCGCCGGCCGAGACCGAGCCGGTCTGCACCGTGCCCTGGGCCACCGCATAGGTCTGGCCGTCGGCGCCTTGCAGCGAGGTGACCAGCAGGGTGCCGCCCAGCAGGCTCTTGGCGTCGCCCAGGGTCGAGACCGTGACGTCCATGCGCGCGCCGGCCGCCGAGAACGGCGGCAGGTTGGCCGTGACCATGACGGCGGCGGTGTTCTTGGTGTTGAGGTTGCCGTCGCGGACGTTGACGCCCTGGCGCTCCAGCATCGCTTCCAGGCTCTGCTTGGTCATCGGCGCGTTGCGCAGGCTGTCGCCCGAACCGTTCAGGCCCACGACGATGCCGTAGCCGACCAGTTGGTTGTCGCGCACGCCTTCGAAGGCGACGATGTCCTTGATGCGCGACTTGGCGTCGGCCGGTGACGCGACGAGCGCCACGGCGGCGAGAGCAAGGCCCAGAACGGAAGCAAAGAATGAACGAGACATGGCTTTCCTACGGCGGGGCGGCATCCCCACGCCGTCCCATGCCAGAACCGGGCCAATTCAATTGGGTGAAAAAGTTCAATGAAATCAGTCGAAAGGCGTGCAAATTCCGCCTGCGACATTCTGGTTCGGCAGATTCTGCCCGGCATTAACCATACCGCAAGCGGCGCTCAGCAAGATGTGGTTAACGGGGCGGGGGTGACTCCTCCAAACGTTCGTCGGAGCAGCGTTTCGTCATGAAGGTTTCCAGCACGGGGAGCGCGGGCGCGGTTGGCGCGTCGCGGGCCAAACCGACGGGCGGCGGATCGGGGTTTTCCCTACCGACAGTGGGCGGCGCCAGCGCCGCTTCCGGGGTCGCCCAGGCGGGCGGCGTGGCCGGGATCGGCTCGCTCGACGCCCTCCTGGCCCTGCAGGCCGACATGGACCCGATGGAGCGCAAGCGCCGGGCGGTCAAGCGGGCCGGCGGCCTTCTGGACCTGCTGGACGCCCTGAAGCTGGCCACCCTGGACGGCGAGATCTCGACCGGCACGCTGTCGCGACTCAAGAGCGCCGTGCGCGAGCATCGCGAAGCCACCGACGACCCCAAGCTGGAAGCGATCCTCAACGAGATCGAGACCCGCGCGGCGGTCGAGGCGGCCAAGCTGGAACAGGCCCGGCTGGGCTGAGATCGCTGATGAAACCGTATCTTAAAGAACGCGGTTCATCGAATATCCCCAGGAACGGGGCATCCGTGCACGGTCGTGAACACGCCGCTCACGCGACGTTCATTGAACCGGGCTATCGTTTTGGTATAAGCACCCGGCCTGACCTAGGCGAAGTTCATCGGGGCGTGAGGCGTTAATGCAAACGGCCACTGTTCTTAAGGTACCAGACTCGTATCGTCCTTCGGATGACGAGCCTTTCATGAACGAGCGTCAGCTTGAGTATTTCAAGCAGAAGCTCCTGGCTTGGAAAGAAGAAATCCTCCGCGAATCTCGCGAAACGGTTTCCCACCTGCAAGCCGAAACTGAAAACCATGCCGACCTCGCCGATCGCGCGTCGTCGGAAACTGATCGGGCGCTGGAACTTCGCACCCGGGATCGCCAGAGAAAACTCATCTCGAAAATCGACCAGGCGTTGCGCCGAGTCGAGGATGGCTCCTACGGCTACTGCGAAGAGACCGGCGAACCGATCGGTTTGGCTCGACTGGACGCGCGGCCCACCGCGACGCTCAGCCTGGAAGCCCAGGAACGCCATGAACGTCGGGAACGGGTTCACCGCGACGATTGAGATCCTTCGGGACATCTCGACTGAATGTGTTTCAAACGGCCTCGCCTCGCGGCGGGGCCGTTTTTCGTTGGTCCTCCCGTGGGGGAGGTGTCGGCGAAGCCGACGGAGGGGGGAGTGATCCGACCTCGACCGCACCCGGGCCGGCAATCCTGAAACTCCCCCCACCGATCGCTGAGCGATCGCCTCCCCCACAGGCGGAGGGGCGGTTCACCACAAGCTCGCCGCCGCCCTCTCCGGCCAGGCCTTGTCGTATTCCGCCCCGCCGACCGTCTCGCCGCTCATCGCCGCCAGCATCGCGCCGGGCGTGGGCAGGGATCGGGGATCCACCTGAGCTTCCGGCTTCCACAGGTTCGAGCGGACGATGGCGCGGGCGCACTGGAAGTAGGCCTCGACCACGGTGACCACCAGGCAGGTGCGCGGCGCCTTGCCGTCGACGGCGAAGCTGGCCAGCAGCCCGGGATCGGCGCTGACCACCGCCCGGCCGTTGACTCGGAAGGTGGTGCCCGAGCCCGGGATCAGGAACATCAGCGCCACGCGCGGGTCACGGACCACGTTGCGCAGGCTGTCGATGCGGTTGTTGCCCCGGCGGTCGGGCAGGATCAGCGTCCGCGCGTCGTGGATGCGGACGAACCCGGGCTGGTCGCCGCGCGGGCTGCAGTCCAGGCCCTCGGGGCCGACCGTGGCCAGGGCCAGGAACGGCGAGGCCTCGATCAGGGCGCGATAGTGCGGGGTGATGTGGTCGGCGACCTTGACGGTCGAGGCCGGGACCGGAGCCGGCGTGTAGAGGGCCTCGAGCGCCTCGAGACTGTCGACGACGTGATCGATGGCGGGCATGCGCGGCTCCCCTGCAGGGCCGCCAGCATAGCGGGTGTCGTGATGCGTCGCCTAGGCGTTGGCGGACTGGACCATGGCGCAGGCCTCGGCCAGGCGATGGGGCGAGATCGGCTTGTCGACCACGGCGCGGGTGCGGGCGCCCAGCTGGTCGGCGTTGCCGGTGACATAGACCACGGGAATGGGCCCCAGCCGGGCGAGGATGGCGGTGACCGCCTCGACGCCGGTGCCTCCGACGATGCGATAGTCGGCGGTGATCAAGTCCGGCGGACGCCTGAGCGCGCAATCCAGCGCTTCCTGGGGGCTTTCCGCGATGTCGAAGGTGTCGAACCCTTGCTCGGCGAGCAAAGTCTCGACTTCCATCGCGATGAGGATTTCATCCTCGATGATCAAAGCATGTCTGTGGGACATGTGCACTGCACGCCACCGCTTTTCAAATTCGTCCCTTGCCGTAGTAGAAGCCTATGATTCTCTTCTGCGCTAACGGTTTTTACGGCTCAGCTTGACTAAAACGTCGCAGGTCTGCTGTTGCGTCTTGTTCTCAGCGCGCAAGTTCTTCCAGGTGTTGTGTGTGATCACAAACTGGAGCGCAGGGTCTTGTTCCTGGCCAGCAAAGTCGGGGATTCACCTTAGTTTATAAAACAAAGTCCGACGAGCGTCGGTCTCTTGCCTCCCGCTGGGGGATTTGCGCTATGCAGGCGAAAACGAAAGTCCGCAGGAGCGCCCCGTCATGTCGCAAGACACCCCCCAAAGCCTATCGCCCCTGGTGCTTACCGAGAAGCGCGGTCACGTCGCGATCCTCACCCTCAACCGTCCCGACGCCCTGAACGCCCTGGGCGCGCCGGGCGACGGCGACCAGGTGGCGGCGGCCTGCGAGGCGATCAACGACGACCAGGACATCCGCTGCGTGATCCTGACCGGCGCGGGCCGGGCCTTCTCGGCCGGCGGCGACGTCAAGGCGATGAAGGCGCGGGAAGGGGCGTTCGGCGGCAACGGCGTCAAGGTGCGCGACGGCTACCGCAAGAACATCCACCGCATCGTGCGGGCCATCTACGGCCTGGAGGTCCCGTCGATCGCGGCCGTCAACGGCGCGGCCATCGGCCTGGGCTGCGACGTGGCCTGCATGACCGACATCCGCATCGCCGCCGACACCGCCAAGTTCGGCGTCACCTTCCTGAAGCTGGGTCTGATCCCCGGCGACGGCGGCGCCTGGCTGATGCCGCGCACCGTCGGCATGAGCCGAGCGGCCGAGCTGCTGTTCACCGGCGACGTCATCGACGCGGCCAAGGCCGAGGCCTGGGGCCTGGTCAGCAGGAGCGTGCCGGCCGACACCCTGATGGACGAGGCCATGGCCCTGGCCGAGCGGATCGCCGCCCAGCCGCCGCACGCCCTGCGCATGGCCAAGAGCCTGCTCAAACACGGCACGACCGCCAGCTACGACACCCTGATGGAGATGAGCGCCTCGGCCCAGGCCATCGCGCACCACACCGAGGACCACATGGAGGGCGTCGACGCCATCCTCGAGAAGCGCGCTCCCGTGTTCAAGGGCGCTTGAGATGGGCCGGGAAGCCAAGGGCGTCTGGGGTCAGCTCCGCGATGGCGAGGGGCCGGGCAAGCTTTTGTGGGAGCCGCCGAAGCTGATCTTCCGCGGCGCGGTGGAGGGCAACTTCCAGGGCCACGCCCTGCGCGGCCTGCGCGCCGAGGGCGACGACCTGGTGCTGAGCGACGGCACGCGGTTCACGCTGGACGCCGGCCAGGCCGCCAAGTGGCTGCACGCCATCCAGAACCCGCCGGGCCGCCTGGACAAGCTGGGCGTCAAGCCGGGCCAGACGGTGGTGATCGCCAATCTCGACGATCCGGAGTTCCTGGCCGAGCTGCGCACGCGCGTCGAACCGGTCGAGGCCTGGGAAGACATCGACCTGCTGTTCCTGGGCGTCGAGGACCTGGCCGATTTCGATCAACTTGAAGATCTGATCGGTGGGCTGGGGCCGAAGGGCGCGATCTGGATCGTGGCGCAGAAGGGCAAGGGCGCGCCGCTGAAGGACGTCGAGATCCTGGCCGAGGTCCGCGAACGGGGCCTGGTGGACACCAAGGTCTGCGCCTTCTCCAAGACCCACACGGCGCTGCGCTTCGTGCGGCGCAAGGGCGGGGCGGTTGCCAAGCCAGCCCCTGTCGAGGACGACGACGCGGATTTCGACGACGAGGATTGATCCGGCGGCGCGGCGACACCACGTCCGGCCTATCGGGGAGATCGCCATGAAAAGCCGCGTCGCGCGCCTTGCCGCCTGCCTTGTCCTGGCGTCGACGCCCGTCGTCGCGCGGCCGCTGGAAGCCCCGCCGCCGGTGCGGGAGGCGTTCGACATCGTCGTCCCCAAGCCGCCCGCGCCGGTCGTCGTCGAGGGGCGGGCGCAGCTGGTCTACGAACTGCACCTGACCAATTTCAGCCAGGAGCCGCTGGAGCCGAGGCGGCTCCAGGTTCTGGACGCCGCCACGGGCCGGGTGCTCGGCGACTTCGCGGGCCCGGCCCTGGCCGCGCGACTGGCGTCCGTGCCGGCGGGCGGCAAGGACGCGGTCACCGCGCCTGGCCGCCGCGCGATCGTCTTCGTCGAGCTGGACCTGCCGCCGGGCGAGGTTCCGCATCGGCTGGGTCATCGCATCGACTACGCGACCGGCGAGGCGACCTTCGTCGTGGCTGGGCCCGACATCGCGGTCGACGCGACCGCGACCGTCGTCCTCGGCCCGCCCCTGGCCGGCGGTCCCTGGGCGGCGGTGCACGCCGCCGAGTGGCCGCGCGGCCATCGCCGGGTGACCTATGCGGTCGGCGGGCGGACGCGCATCCCGGGGAGGTTCGCGGTCGACTTCGTGCGGGTCGACGAGCAGGGGCGGATCACGCGCGGCGACAAGGATCGCCCCGCCGACGCCCTGGGCTACGGCGCCGACGTCCTGGCCGTGGCCGACGCGACGGTCGTGGCCGTGCGCGACGGCATGGCCGAGAGCGCCAGCATCGCCGGCAACCCCAAGCACGCCGTCGGCGACGCGGCGGGGAACTTCGTGGCCCTGGGCCTCCCGGGCGGGCGCACGGCCTTCTACGAACATCTGAAGCTGGGCAGCGTCCGGGTGAAGGCCGGAGACCGGGTCCGGCGCGGCCACGTCCTCGGCGCGCTGGGGTTCTCCGGCGACACCACCGGGCCGCATCTGCATTTCCACGTCGCGGACGGCGACACGCCGCTGGGCGGGGAGGGGGTTCCGTTCGCCCTCGACCGGTTCACCCTGCTGGGCCGCTATCTCGACGTCGGCGGTCTGGGCGCGCGGCGGTGGGACGCGCCGCCGACGGGCCTGGACCCGCATCGGGCGGCCGAGTGGCCGGGCGCCAACACGGTCGTCGACTTCGCGCCCTAGCGGGGGCCATCGGGTCTTCGCCCGCGTCGCCCGCGTGATCCACCTGATGGGGAGCCGGGGCGCGGCCAGCTAGGCTGGCGCGTCCGTCCAGGGGTCCACGCCGATGACCGCGCCCCGCGCGCCCGCGATCGCCTTCCGCATCGCCAGAGCGCCCTTCGCCGCCTGCAGCCTCTTCCTCCTCGCGGGGCTGATCCTCTTGACGGGCGGCCCGCCCGCCTTCGCCCAGACCGCGGCCAAGGCCTGGACGCCGCCGCCGCCCGACGCCGATCTCAAGGCCGCGCTGGACAAGGCGGCCACGGGTTCGCCCGAGGCCCTCGCGGCCCTGGCCGACGGCGGCCGCGCCGACGCCCAGGCCTATGCGGGCCTGTTGTTCGTGGTCGGGCGGGGCAAGATCCCGGCGGACCCGCCGCGCGGCTGCGCCTACGCCGCCAAGGCCGCCGACCAGCGGCCCGACGCCATGCACCTGCGCGCCCGCTGCCTGCAATACGGCCTGACGGGGAGCGCGCCCGACCTCAAGGGCGCCGAGGCCGCCTACGGCCGCGCCATCCAGATGGGCTACGCCAAGTCCAAGTGCGGCCTGGGCCAGATGCTGATGGCCGACACGGCGACGGTCGGTCGGGGCGTGGCCCTGTGCAAGGAGGCCGCCCGGGCCGGCGACGGCGACGCCCAGCTGGTCGTGGGCTCTGCCTACCTGACCGGCGCGGTGGTGGCCCGCGACCCGGCCGAGGCGCGCAAGTGGTACGAGATGGCCGCCAAGCAGAACCCACTGATGGCCGCCCGCAAGCTGGGCCAGCTGTACGCCAGCGGCGAAGGCGGCAAGCAGGACACCAAGAAGGCGCTGGAGCTGTGGGGCCAGGCCGAGCAGGCGGGCGACCAGGCCGTCTGCATCCTGGTGGCCGACCAGCTGTTCTCGGACATCACCGGCGGGCGCAAGCCGGGGCCGGGCGCCTACGCCTTCAAGGGCGGCATACCGATGGCCGACATCGAGGTGGTCGAGCTCTGGTACCAAGCGGCCCTGGAACGCGATCCCCGGCCCGAGGTCAAGACCCGCGCCGAATACGCCCTGAAGGTGCTCCAGAGCTTCAAGACGGCGAACGTCTCGGTGACGAAGAAGAAGACGAAGTGACAGGCCGGGGACATGCACTTGTGCGTGTCCCCAAATTCCGCACCGCGCCTCTTGGGGACACGCGCGAGCGCATGTCCCCGGTCTACGCCGCCGCCTTCGCCCTGGCCGGCGCCTTGGCCTTGGAGAACTCCATCGTGCCGTCGTCCACCTTGCCGTAGCGCAGGGCCACCAGGTCCAGGGCGTAATTCTGGTGCACCTTCCAGGGGGTCTTGGCGCCTTGCTTGGGCAGGATCTTCAGGGCGCGCTGGACGTAGCCGGACGAGAAGTCCAGCCACGGCTCGATCTCCATCCCGCCCTCGGGCAGGCGCGGCGTGCAGATCGTCGTGCCGGTGCGGTCCATGTGGTTGAGCAGGCGGCAGACATATTCGGCCGTCAGGTCGGCCTTCAGGGTCCAGCTGGCGTTGGTGTAGCCGAAGGTCGAGGCCAGGTTCGGCACGCCGCTGAACATCATGCCCTTGTAGCTGGTGGTCTCGTGCGGGGCGATGCGCTGGCCGTCGACCACCATCTCCATCTCGCCCAGCAGCTGCATGCGCAGGCCGGTGGCGGTGACGATGATGTCGGCGTCCAGGGTCTGGCCCGACTTCAGCAGGATGCCGGTCTCGGTGAAGGTCTCGATCTGGTCGGTGACCACCGACGACGTTCCGGCCTTCAGCGAGTCGAACAGGTCGGCGTCCGGCACCAGGCACAGCCGCTGGTCCCACGGATTGTAGCGCGGGGTGAAGTGGGTCTCGATGTCGTAGTCGGGCCCCAGGTGCTCGCGCACCAGGCCCAGCAGCCGTTCCTTGGTCTTCTCCGGCTTCTTGCGGGCGATGTTGAAGAACAGCAGTTGCATGCCGACGTTCTTCCACCGCGTGATGTTGTAGGCGGTCATGGCCGGCAGCTTGGCGCGCAGCCAGTTGGCGATGCCGTCCTCGGCCGGGCGCGAGACCACATAGGTCGGCGAGCGCTGCAGCATGGTCACGTGGCCGGCGTCCTTGGCCATTTCCGGCACCAGGGTCACGGCCGTGGCGCCGCTGCCGATCACCACCACCGTCTTGCCGGCGTAGTCCAGGTCCTCGGGCCAGTGCTGCGGGTGGACCAGTCGGCCCTGGAACCGCTCGACGCCCGGGAAGTCGGGCGTGTAGCCGGCGTCGTAATTGTAGTAGCCGCTGCACATCGACAGGAAATTGCAGCTGACCTTCACCGTCCTGCCGTCGTGCTCGGCCTCGACGGTCCAGGTCGCGGTCTCCGACGACCAGCTGGCCCGCTTGACCTTGTGGCCGTAGCGGATGTGCGGGGTGATGCCGTTCTCGTCGGCGGTCTCGCGCACGTATTTCAGGATCGAGGGGCCGTCGGCGATGGCCTTGGCCTCGCGCCACGGCTTGAAGGCGTAGCCCAGGGTGTACATGTCGCTGTCCGACCGGATGCCCGGATAGCGGAACAGGTCCCAGGTGCCGCCGATGGCGTCGCGCGCCTCGAGGATGGCGTAGGTCTTCTTCGGACAGTCGCGCTTCAGGTGGTAGGCGGCGCCGATGCCCGACAGGCCCGCGCCCACGATCAGTACGTCGAAATGCTCGATGGCCATCCCGCTTCCACCCTTGCGCCCGGGTCCGGCTCATCCGGACGCTCATAATATGTGAACGCTGTTCACCAACAAACGACCGTTTAGCCGTTACGTCAACTGCGACATCGAAACCTCGGTACGCCGTCGCGTGGTCGCTCCGAAGGGCGGGCGCGGCGCTTTTCGTTGCAAACAGGTGTTCGACCCGCGTATGCGCTCAAGCCATGTCCCTGCGCGACTTCGGCGTGCTGGTCCTGGTCTGCCTGGTCTGGGCCTGCAACAACATCATCTCCAAGATCGTGGTCGCCCACTGGGGCGTGCCGCCGCTGTTCTACGCGGCGGTGCGGTTCGCCATCGTCGCGGCGGTGACCCTGCCGTGGCTGCTGCCGGCCCCGCGCCCGCCCTGGCGGATCGTCACGGTGGGCCTGCTGATGGGGGCCGGCAACTTCGCCCTGCTGTTCATGGGCTTCAAGACCGCCTCGCCCTCGGCCTCGGCGGTGGTGATCCAGCTGGGCGTGCCGTTCACGACCCTGCTGTCGATGCTGATGCTGGGCGAGAAGGTGCGCTGGAAGCGCGGCCTGGGCATCGCCCTGACCCTGAGCGGCGCGGTGGTGGTGATGTGGAACCCGCACGGCCTGCAGCTGTCGCCGGGCCTGTGGTTCATCGTCGCCTCGGCCTTCACCGGCTCGCTGGGCGCGGTGATGATGAAGCAGATCGAGGGCGTGAAACCCCTGCAGTTCCAGGCCTGGGTCGGCGCGACCTCGATCCTGCCGCTGGGCCTGATGAGCCTGCTGACCGAGCCGGGCGCGGTGGACCTGGCCTGGAAGGCGGGCCTGCCGTTCCTGGCGGCCCTGCTGTTCTCGGCCCTGATCGTCTCCGTGCTGGGCCACACCGCCTATTACGGCCTGATCGGGCGCCACGACGCCAACCTGATCGCGCCGCTGACCCTGATGACCCCGCTGATGACCATTGGCCTGGGCGTCCTGATCACGCACGATCATTTCGACGCCCGGATGGGAATCGGCACGCTGCTCGCGCTAATGGGTGTGCTGATCATCGCCTTGCGCAAGAACCAGGTGATGCCGCTGCTGATGCTGACGAGGAACCGGTCCCAATGACGTTCATCGACGCCCCGTCGCCGAACTTCGACGCGCGCAAGGCCGTCCCCGACTGCGTCATCCTGCACTACACCGGCATGGAGACCGGCCCGGCGGCCCTGGAGCGCCTGTGCGATCCCGAGGCCAAGGTCTCGGCCCACTACCTGGTCGAGGAGGACGGCCGCGTCTTCCGCCTGGTGCCCGAGGAGCGCCGCGCCTGGCACGCGGGCGCCGCCTTCTGGAAGGGCGTCAAGGACATCAATTCGGCCTCGATCGGCGTCGAGATCGTCAATCCCGGCCACGAGTTCGGCTATCGCCCCTTCCCCGAGGCCCAGATCGCCGCGGTGATCAACCTGCTGGCCGACATCCGCTCGCGCTGGACCATCGACGACGACCGCATCCTGGGCCACTCCGACATCGCCCCCGGCCGCAAGATCGATCCGGGCGAACTGTTCCCATGGAAGCGCCTGGCCGAGGCTGGCCACGGCCTGTGGGTCGAGCCGCCGCCGTCGCCCGGCGCGCCGCTGGGCCGGGGCGAGGAGGGGACCGGCGTCTTCGCCCTGCAGGCGGGCCTGACCCGCCTCGGCTACAACTGCGCGCCCTCGGGCCAGTACGACGAGTGGACCGAGACCGTTGTGGCCGCCTTCCAGCGCCACTGGTTGCAGACCCGCTTCGACGGCGTCGCCGACGGCGAGACCCGCGCGCGGCTGGTGGCCCTGCTGCGGGCGGCGGGCTGATGCATCCGGCGAAAGCCTTCCACGTCGACGATCGCGACGCCCTGCTGGCCTTCGTGCGCGAGCACAGCTTCGTGACCCTGGCCACCGCGGTCGGCGGCTTGCCGTTCGTGGCCCAGGCGCCGGTGGTGGTCCGCGAGCTCGACTTCGGTGAGGTGGCGCTGGACTTCCACCTGTCGCGCGCCAACGCCCTGGCGCCGCATCTGGTGCAGGGCTTCCGCGCCGTGGCCCTGGCGACCGGCCCGCACGCCTATGTCAGCCCCGACTGGTACGGGACCGACGACCAGGTGCCGACCTGGAACTATGTCTCGGCCGAGGCCGAGGGCCTGGTCGCCCCGCTGTCGGCCGACGAGACCCTGGTCCTGCTCGACGACCTGTCGGCCCAGGAGGAGGGGCGGCTCTCGCCCAAGAAACCCTGGACGCGCGACAAGATGACCCCGGCCCGTTTCGAGGGGCTGATCCGCGGGATCGTCGGTTGCCGCCTGACCGTCGAGCGGCTGGAGGGGACCTTCAAGCTGGGCCAGAACAAGACCGCAGCCGAACGCGCCGGCGTGATCGCGGCGCTGGGCGATGACCCGCTGGCGGAGCGGATGCGTCAGTCCTGACGCGTCGCCAGCAGCGGCACGCTGCCCGACAGCGAGACGCTCTGATTGATGTCGGTCAGGGCCAGCACGGCGCCCGGCCGGGCGAAGCTGACCCGCACGCCGTCGACGGCGCGGAACTTGGGCAGGGGGGTGAACGCCACCATCCGGCGGCCGCGCAGCTGATAGAGGCCGTCGATCCCCACGGCCAGGACGGTGTCGCCGACCTGGCTCGCGCCGAAGAAGGCGACCTGGTCGAGCGGGGGCTTGCCCGGCCGGTCGAACGGGCCGGGCAGCGGCTTGGCGTAGATCGGCTCGATCCGGTCGCCGCAGATTTCCACCAGCCCGCCGCGCGACAACATGTGGACCATCCCGACGGCGGCCACCGCGCAGCCCGGCTTCCAGGGCGCGGGCGTCAGGGCGTTCACCGGCGTGCACCGGCGGTCGAGGACGGCGTCGCAGGGCTCGCCGGTGTCGTTGCGCTCCAGGTCGACGATCCGCCCCGTCCGTCGATCGATCCTTTGCAGGCCGCCGCCCCATTCGCCGGCGTTGGCGCCGACCAGCAACTGGTCGCCGACCATCAGCAGCGCGTGGGTCACCCCGCCGTGCGGCTCGCCCTGCAGCGCCACCGAACGCGGCGGGCGTTCGCCGGTCTCGACGAGGCGGCGGTCGGTCAGCAGGACGGCGCCCGCTCCGTCGCAGGCCAGGCCGATGACGTACTCGTCCGTCGCCGGCGAGATCCGAGCCGTGTCCGCCCAGCCTCCGGCCTGCCGGCGACGCAGCGTCCAGCGGCCGTCGGAGTCGATCGTCAGCGCCGACAACCGCCCAGACCGGGCGCAGATCGCGACCGCCTTGCCGTCGATCGGTTCGGCCACACGGGCCCCGCCGCGTTCGGTGACCGTGCTGAGCTTGCCGCCGGCCAGCAGCCACAGCCGGCCCTCGGCGAAGGCCGTGGCGCCGATCCGCGACAGGTCGGACGTCTCGCTCGGGCGGATGTTCTCGGTCGGATCGTCCACCGCGATCGCGGCCGTGCCGCCGAGCAGCAGGACCGGCATCAGGGCCACCAGGGCGAAGACGGCCCCGCGCGGAAGCGGCGTCAGGTTCGGCGCGCCTCGTATCGCCATGGACGGCTCCCCCTTTGTCTCCCGGCGATGATGGAACGGTCCAGCTTTGCCCGCAACCTTGGATCGGTGCGCCCGAAACTGGGCCGGTTCTCGCCGATCTTCGATTGACCCGCCGTCATCCAACCGTCAAACAGGCCCCGGACCAGACGGTCGGACGGCCGCGGCGCTCTCGCAGCGTCGAGGAAAGTCCGGGCTCCACGGTGACAAGGCGGCGGGTAACGCCCGCCGGGAGCGATCCCAGGGATAGCGCCACAGAAAGCAAACCTCCTCCCCTCGGGGCGGGAAGGGTGAAAGGGTGGGGTAAGAGCCCACCGCGGACCTGGCAACAGGGACGGCATGGCAAGCCCCGCCTGGAGCAAGACCGAATAGGGACCCCGCGCCGGCCTCGCGTCGGATAGGCCGTCACTGGCTGAGAGGGTCCGGGTAGGTCGCGAGAACCGTCCAGCAATGGGCGGTCCAGAGGAATGGCCGTCTCGCGTCTTCGGGCGTCAGACAGAACCCGGCTTACAGACCGTCTGGTCCATTCGCCCCGCCTGCGCGCGGGGCGCGCGGAAAATGGGATCGAGCCCCACTTTTCCCCGCATCGGCGTCGGCTGAGCCGTGCAACCCCATGCCCTTCAAGGCGCTGGACAGAGTCTAGCGGCCGTTAAGTCTTAACAAGTTCCATGTATGTTCTGTGGATAGATTTTGTGGGTCTGTGAAAGACTCCCACAACACCTTGGTTTTGACGGCTAAACAGCCGTTGGTGTCATTGTATCCCAATCAATCCCATGTTAACCCATCTTCTGCCGGGGCGATCGTGGCAGGGCGTCCGGCGGCGGGCTCAAACAGGGGTAGTGGGGTGTTCCTCTCGACGTTCGAGAAGCAGCTGGACAGCAAGCGGCGCATCGTCGTGCCGCAGGACTTCCGCGCTGCGCTCTCGGGCCCCTTCGACGGGATCTTCTGCTTCCCCTCCATCGAGGCCGACTGCCTGGAAGCTGGCGGAAAAAGCCTGTTCGACCGTTACCAGGGCGTGATCGACGAGCTGCCGTTCGGCGATCCCCTGCGCTCGGCCCTGGAGACCAGCGTGCTGGGCGGCGTGGCGCGGCTGTCGTTCGACACCGCCGGCCGCATCACCCTGCCCGACACCCTGTGCGAGATGTTCGGCCTGACCGACTGGGTGGCGGTGGTCGGCCTGGGCGAGCGGTTCCAGATCTGGTCGCGCGAGGCCTTCCAGGCCCACCGCTCGGCCCAGCGCGAACTGGCCCGCGAAGGCCTGGCGGCGATGCGCGCCCAACAGCGCACGGCCCGGATCGGGGGCGCGGCGTGAGCGATCTCGAAACCCCCTCCGTTTTTGGCCAAGTCGCCGACGGCGCTCCTCACCTTTCGGTGCTGCTCGGCGAGGTCGTCGCCGCTCTGGCCTCGGGCCCGGGCGACACGGTCGTGGACGGCACGTTCGGGGCCGGCGGCTACACCCGCGCGATCCTCGCCACGGGCGCTTCGGTCGTCGCCTTCGACCGCGATCCCAGCGTCGCTCGCTTCGCGGCTGAATTTTCCGCGACGGCCGATACTCCCGCGACTGAAAGTCGCTTTCGGCTGATTCAGGATCGTTTCTCGCAAATCACCGAGTATTTCGAGGATGCGTCGGTCGACGGCGTCACCCTGGATCTCGGCGTTTCCTCCATGCAGCTCGACGAGGCTGAGCGCGGCTTTTCGTTCATGCGCGACGGTCCCCTGGACATGCGCATGGGCGCGGACGGTCCGACGGCCGCCGACCTGGTCAACGAGCTGGACCAGGTCGAGCTGGCCCGCATCCTCTACGTCTACGGCGAGGAGCACGCCTCGCGCCGCATCGCCAGCTTCATCGTCAAGCGCCGGGCCGAGCAGCCGTTCACCCGCACCCTGGACCTGGCCGCCGTGATCGAGCGCGCCCTGGGCGGCCGCAAGGGCGCCAAGGTCCATCCCGCCACCCGCTCGTTCCAGGGGCTGCGCATCGCGGTCAACGCCGAGCTGGAGGAGCTGGAGGCCGGGCTGCTGGCCGCCGAGCGCGTGCTGAAGCCGGGCGGCCGCCTGGCGGTGGTCACCTTCCATTCGCTGGAAGACCGCATCGTGAAGAACTTCCTGGCCGAGCGCGCCGGCAAGACGCCGGGCGGGTCGCGCCACGCGCCGCCGGTCGAGAAGGGCGCTCCGGCCAGCTTCCAGCTGACCTCGTCCAAGGCGATCGCGCCGGGCGAGGCGGAACTGGCGGTCAATCCGCGCGCCCGTTCGTCCAAGCTGCGCGCCGCCGTGCGCACGACGGCTCCGGTCTGGAGCGCCGCATGAGCCTGTCGAGCATCTTCGACCGCCGCGTGCGGGGTTTCCGGGTGGTCGAACTCGTTTGTTTGACGGTCCTGCTGGTCCTGGTGCTGGGCGTCTACATGGCCAAGACCTTCGCCGGCCGCGAGCGCGCCCAGATCGCCGAGGTCGAGCAGCAGATCGACGACGAGAAGATCCGCGTCCGCCTGCTCAAGGCCGAGGTCGCCTATCTGGAGCAGCCGCGCCGCATCGAGATGCTGGCCCAGCAGCTGGGGCTGACCCCGATCAGCCCCGAGCACGAGACCACCGAGGACGCCCTGATCGACGTGGCGCGCCACGCGCCGGTCGCCCACGCCCCGGCCTCGCCGACGGCGGCCGCGAACGACGCCGCCGCCGCCGCCGAGGCGCCTGAGGCGACGCCGGACGACTATCCGTCGCCGGAACAGGCCGCCGGCCAGACCTCCGGGGAGGCGCCGCGATGAGCCTGGCCAATCTCGCCCCCGGCGGCGCGCCGCGCGCCTGGCGCTGGCTGATCGAACGGGTCTGGCGGCTGGAGCACGCCTTCGAGCGCTCGCGCGCCGCCGCGCGTCCGGAAGACGACACCCGCATCCGCATCTTCTTCGTCATGGCCATCTTCGGCCTGGCCTTCACCGTGCTGGCCCTGGGCGCGACCTGGGCGGCGGTGTTCTCCAAGGTGGGCGGCAACGGCTACCTGGCCTCGACCGACGGCGCTCGGGGCGACCTGGTCGACCGCAACGGCCAGCTGCTGGCCGTCGACCTGACCCACTACGCCCTCTACATCAATCCCAAGGACGTCTGGGACGCCAAGGCCACCCGCCAGGCGCTGCACAAGGCCCTGCCGCAGGTGCCGGTCGAGCGCCTGGACAAGGCCGTGTTCTCGGATCGTCGCGGCTTCGTGGTCGGCGGCATGACCCCGGCCGAGAAGGACGCGATCTTCGACCTGGGCCTGCCCGGCGTCGAGTTCGAGGAGCAGGCCGCCCGGGTCTATCCGCTGGGCTCCAGCGCCGCCCACTTCATCGGCTTCGTCGACAAGGGCGGCAAGGGCCTGTCGGGCGCCGAGAAGGCCCTGGACAAGGACGTCCGCGAGGCCGCCGCCAAGGGGCCGGACGGCGCGATCCCGCTGTCGATCGACCTGCGCGTCCAGGCGGCGCTCGAGGACGAGGTCCGCAAGGCCGCGATCGAGTTCCAGGCCAAGGACGCCGTCGGCATCGTCACCAACGTCCATACCGGGGAGATCCTCGGCATGACCAGCTTCCCGGACTACGACCCCAACCAGCTGAACCAGGCGTCCAGCGAGCAGATGACCAACCACGCCGCGGCGACGGTCTACGAGATGGGCTCGACCTTCAAGGCGTTCACCGTGGCCATCGGCCTGGACACCGGCGCGGCCACCCCGGCCTCGACCTTCGACGCCCGCGAGCCGTTCAAGCTGGGCTACCGGACGATCCACGACTTCCACGCCGCCAAGAAGATCCTGACCCTGGTCGAGGTGTTCCAGCACTCGTCCAACATCGGCACCGCCATCCTGGCCGAGCGGATCGGCGGCGAGCGCCTGTCCCGCTACTTCACGGCCCTGGGCCTGACCAAGCCGGCCAAGATCGAGCTCTTGGAGTCGGCCCGTCCGCTGACCCCGAAGAAGTGGGATGACGACGCGGTGGCCTCCACCTCGTTCGGCCACGGCATCAACGTCTCGCCGCTGGCCCTGGCCCAGGCCATGGGCGCGCTGCTGAACGGCGGCACGCTGCAGCCCCTGACCATCCACAAGATGGCCCAGGGCGTGCGGCCGGAAGGCCCGCGCGCGGTGTCGGAAGAGACCTCCCAGCAGATGCTGCGGATCATGCGCGCCAACGTCACCGGCGGCAGCGGCAAGTCGGCCAACATCCCGGGGCTGTCGGTGGGCGGCAAGACCGGCACCGGCGAGAAGTACGATCCGGCCATTCGGGGCTATAACCACCAACGCCAGGTCTCATCGTTCGCGGCCGTCTTCCCGACGGAAGGCCCGATCGAGGCCGATCGCTACTTCGTGCTGGTGCTGCTGGACGAACCCAAGGGCAACGCTAAAACGCACGGCTTCTCGACCGGCGGCTGGGTGTCGGCGCCGGCCGCGGGCCGCGTGATCGATCGCATCGCGCCGTTCCTGGGCGTCAAGCGCCAGAGCGACATCTTCACCGTGGCCCAGCAGCCGCAAGCCGCTTCGGAGGCGGGACTTTGAGCAAGACCCTTTCGCAGATCCTGAACCGGCCGTGCGAGGTCGATCCCGTGATCACCGGGGTCACCGCCGACAGCCGCAAGGTGCGTGAAGGGTTCCTGTTCGCGGCCCTGCCGGGCAGCAAGGTGGACGGCCGCGACTTCATCCCCGGCGCGATCGCCTCGGGCGCCGCCGCCGTGCTGGCGCCGGACGACGTGACGGGCCTGTCGGTCCCGGTGGTCCACGCCGGCGACCTGCGCCGCGCCTACGCCCTGGCCGCCAGCCAGTTCTGGGCCGTGCAGCCGGAGACCTGCGTGGCGGTGACGGGCACCAACGGCAAGACCTCGGTCGCCGGCTTCGCCCGCCAGATCTACGCCCGCCTGGGCCGCAAGGCCGCCAGCATGGGCACCCTGGGCGTCGTGGTCAGCGAGGCCGGCAAGCCCGACCTGCAACTGACCCCGCCGGGCCTGACCACGCCGGACGCCGCCGACGTCGCCGAGATGATGGCCAAGCTTGCGCAGATGGGCGTCACCCACCTGGCGGTCGAGGCCTCGTCGCATGGCATCGACCAGCGCCGCCTGGACGGCGTGCGCCTGGCCGCCGCCGGCTTCACCAACTTCACCCAGGACCACCTGGACTATCACGGCACCATGGGCTGCTACCGCGCGGCCAAGCTGCGGCTGTTCGAGACCCTGCTGCCGCGCGGCCGCACCGCCGTGCTGAACGCCGACAGCGACGCCTTCCCGGCCTTCGCCTCGGCCGCCGTCACCTCGGGCCAGACCATCCTGTCGGTCGGCCATGACGGGCAGGGGCTGAAGCTGGTCGAGCGCACGCCGGTGCCGCAGGGCCAGCGCCTGAAGATCGCGGCGGGCGAGCGGGTGTTCGACATCCTGCTGCCCCTGGCCGGCGACTTCCAGGCCTCGAACGTGCTGGTCGCGGCGGGTCTGGTCCTGGCCACGGGCGAGGACCTGGACGCCACCATCGCGGCCCTGGAGCACCTGGAAGGCGCGGCCGGCCGGCTGCAGCGCGTCGGGACCGGCGCGCGCGGCGGCGAGGCCTATGTCGACTACGCCCACACGCCGGACGGCCTGGAGACGGTGCTGGCGGCCCTGCGCCCCCATACGCGCGGCAAGCTGATCGTGGTGTTCGGGGCCGGCGGCGACCGCGACCGCGGCAAGCGCCCGCTGATGGGCGAGATCGCCGCCCGCCTGGCCGACGTGGCCATCGTCACCGACGACAACCCCCGCTCTGAGGAACCGGCCTCGATCCGCGCCGCCATCCTGGCCGCCGCGCCGGGCGCCAAGGAATACGGCGATCGCCGCGAGGCCATCCGGGCCGGCGCGGCCCTGCTGGCCGACGGCGACGTGCTGGTGGTGGCCGGCAAGGGCCACGAGCAAGGCCAGCTGGTGGCCGGCGTGAACCATCCGTTCGACGACGTGACCGAGACCGCCCAGGCGCTGGAGCCGGCTCATGTCTAGCGTGCTCTGGACCGCCGACGAGATCGCCGCCGCCACCGGCGGCCAGGTGCTGGGCGAGTTCGAGGCCACCGGCGTGTCGATCGACAGCCGCAGCATCGAGCCCGGCGACCTGTTCGTGGCCCTGACCGGCGCGCGGGACGGGCACGAGTTCGTCGTTCAGACCGCCGACAAGGGCGCGGCCGGGGCGCTGATCTCCAAGCCGGTCGCGGTTCCGGCCGTGCTGGTCGAGGACACCTTCCGGGGCCTGGAGCGCCTGGGCGTCGCCGCCCGTGAGCGCGCGCCCCAGGTCCGCCGCGGGGCGGTGACAGGCTCGGTCGGCAAGACCAGCGTCACCCGCGCCGTCGAGGCGGGCCTCCGTCGCGCGGGCAAGGCCCACGCCTCGGTCAAGTCGTACAACAACCACATCGGCGTGCCCCTGACCCTGGCGCGGATGCCGCGCGACACCCAGCGGGCGGTGTTCGAGGTCGGCATGAACCACGCCGACGAGATCGTGCCGCTGTCGAACTTCATCCGGCCGCACGCCGTGGCCATCACCACCGTCGGTCCGGTCCACCTGGAGAACTTCGCCGACGGCGAGGAGGGCGTCGCCCGGGCCAAGGCCGAGATCTTCGCCGGGCTGGAGCCCAACGGCGTGGCGGTGCTGAACGCCGACAATCCTTGGTTCGCCCTGCTGAAGGCCGAGGCCGAGAAGGCCGGCGCCCAGGTCTGGAGCTTCGGCACCGGCGAGGGCGTCACCGCCCAGCTGACCGTGTTCGCCGCCGGCGTGCACGGGGCCCAGATCACCGCCATCGTGCGCGGCGAGACCATCCACTTCCCGATCCTGCAGACCGGCGTGCACTGGGGCCTCAACAGCCTGTGCGTCCTGCTGATGCTGGAGGCCCTGGACGTCGACCGCGACACCGCCCTGGCGGCCCTGGCCGAGTTCGAGCCGATTGAGGGGCGCGGCGCCGAGCGCACCGTCCACGTGCCCGGCGGGACCTTCACCCTGGTGGACGAGAGCTACAACGCCAACCCGGTCTCGATGCAGGCGGCCCTGGCCACGCTGGGCGCGCGCAAGGTCGCCGGCCGGCGCATCGTCGTGCTGACCGACATGCTGGAGCTGGGCCCGCAGGCCGCCCGCTTCCACGGCGACCTGGCCACCCCGATCGCCGCCGCCGACATCGACCTGGTGTTCTGCGCCGGTCCGTTAATGAAATCTTTATGGGAAGCGCTTCCGCCGACTCGGCGGGGCGGCTACGCCGAGAACGCTGCGGAGCTCGCGCCTCAGGTCGCCTCGGCGATGCGGGCGGGGGACGTGGTGATGGTGAAGGGATCGAATGGGTCCAAAGCGGGGGTCGTAGCCTCCGCCTTGGGCGCGCTCGACCTCCAAGGACAGGGCTGATGCTGTTTTTCCTCTACGATTGGCTCTCGCGCGGCGGGCATGAGCACATCCCGGTGCTCAACCTGCTGAAATACCTGACCTTCCGCACCGGCATGTCGATGCTGGTGGGCTATCTCGTGGCCGTGGCCATGGGCTCGCGCTTCATCCGCTGGATGAAGGCCAAGCAGGGCAAGGGTCAGCCGATCCGCACCGACGGCATCGCCCGCCACGTCACCGAGAAGGCCGGCACGCCCACCATGGGCGGCTTCATGATCCTGGCGGGCCTGTTCGTCGGCTCGCTGCTGTTCGCCGACCTGCGCAACGTCCACGTCTGGATGGTGCTGGGCATCACCGCCGCCTTCGGCGTGCTGGGCTTCATGGACGACTACGCCAAGGTCACCAAGCAGACGACCGCCGGCCTCTCCAGCGGCCAGAAGCTGATCGCCCAGTTCGTGGTCTCGATCCTGGCGGCCGTGGCGCTGATCCTGTTCGCGCCCAAGTCGCAGATGACCCCGGGGCTGGAGACCTCGCTGGTCTTCCCGATCCTGAAGAACCTGGTGATCAATCTGGGATGGTTCTACGTGGCCTTCGCCGCGGTCACGATCGCCGGCTTCTCCAACGCCGTGAACCTGACCGACGGCCTGGACGGCCTGGCCATCGTGCCGGTGATGTTCGCCGCCTCGACCTTCGGCCTGATCGCCTACCTGGTGGGCAACTACAAGTTCGCCGACTATCTGAACCTGCACTTCGTGCCCAGCGTCGGCGAGCTGGCCGTGGTGTGCGGCGCGATCATCGGCGGGGGCATGGGCTTCCTCTGGTACAACGCCCCGCCGGCCAAGATCTTCATGGGCGACACCGGTTCCCTGGCCCTGGGCGGCGCCCTGGGCGCGATCGCGGTCTGCGCCAAGCACGAGCTGGTGCTGGGCATCGTCGGCGGCCTGTTCGTGGCCGAGGCGCTGTCGGTGATGATCCAGGTCGCCTACTTCAAGCGGACCGGCAAGCGCGTCTTCCTGATGGCGCCGATCCACCACCATTTCGAGAAGCTCGGCTGGGCCGAGAGCACCGTCGTGGTCCGGTTCTGGATCGTGTCGATGATGCTCAGCTTCGTCGGCCTCGCCACCCTGAAGCTGAGATAGGAGAGGGCGCGCCATGATCCCGGTCCGCGGTTTCGAGGGCAAGACCGTCGCCGTGTTCGGCCTAGGCCGGACGGGGCTGACGGCCGCGCGCGCGCTGATCGCCGGCGGGGCCAAGGTGGCGCTGTGGGACGAGAAGCAGGCCAGCCGCGAGGCCGCCGTGGCCGAGGGCCTCAGCGTCGTCGACCTGAACACGGCCGACTGGAGCCAGTTCGCCGCCCTGATGCTGTCGCCGGGCGTGCCCCTGACCCATCCCAAGCCGCACTGGACGGTGACCAAGGCCAAGGCCGCCGGGGTCGAGGTGCTGGGCGACATCGAGCTGTTCGCCCGCACGGTGAACGCCGCGCCCGATCACAAGAAGCCCAAGATCGTCGCCATCACCGGCACCAACGGCAAGTCGACCACCACGGCCCTGATCGGCCACGTCTGCCGCCAGGCCGGCCGCGACACGCGGGTGGGCGGCAATATCGGCGAGGGCGTGCTGGGCTTGGAAGATATGCACGGCGGAGCCGTGTATGTGCTTGAACTGTCGTCCTACCAGCTGGACCTGACCTCCAGCCTCAAGCCCGACGCCGTCGTGCTGCTGAACATCTCGCCCGACCACCTGGACCGTCACGGCGGCATGGACGGCTACATCGCCGCCAAGCGCCGGATCTTCCTGAACCAGGGCAAGGGCGACACCGCGATCATCGGGGTGGACGATCCCTGGTGCCAGCAGATCTGCACCGAGATCACCGCCGCCAACCGCCGCACCATCTGGCCGATCAGCGCCGGCAAGGCCATGGGCCGGGGCGTCTACGCCCTGCAGGGCGTGCTGTACGACGCTACCGGCGAGCGGGTGACCGAGATGGTCGACCTGCTGCGGGCCCGCAGCCTGCCGGGCCGCCACAACTGGCAGAACGCCGCGGCCGCCTACGCCGCCGCCCGCGCCCTGGGCATCTCGCCCCAGCAGGCGGTCGACGGCTTGATGAGCTTCCCGGGCCTGGCCCACCGGATGGAGACGGTCGGCAAGATCGGCAAGGTCCGCTTCGTCAACGACAGCAAGGCCACCAACGCCGACGCCGCCCGCCAGGCGATGTCCAGCTATCCGAAGTTCTACTGGATCGCCGGCGGCGTGCCCAAGGCGGGCGGCATCGACGATCTGGTCGACCTGTTCCCGCGCGTGGCCGGCGCCTACCTGATCGGCCAGGCGGCCGAGGACTTCGGCAAGACGCTGGAGGGCAAGGCCCCGGTGCGCCAGTGCGGCGACATCGAGACCGCCGTCGCCGCCGCCTACGCCGACGCCGCGGCCTCGGGCGAGGAGGCCATCGTGCTGCTGTCGCCGGCCTGCGCCTCGTTCGACCAGTTCGCCGACTTCGAGCAGCGGGGCGACGCCTTCCGCGCGGCGGTCAACGGCCTGGGCAGGGCGCCGGCTTCGGCGAAGAGGGCCTAAGGCGCGCCATCGCCTTCGGGTGAAAGGTTCGGCATGCATCCCTACTGGTTCACCTTCGAGCCGATCGATCACCCCACGCCCCTGAACCTGGGCGCGGGTGTCACGGCGCGCGACGACGGCGACGCTCGGCGTCTGATTGGAGAGGCCTTTGGCGGACTGGCCGTCGCGGATATGGCGGTCCTGAAGAACCTCGATGGGTTGGACCAGGGCCATGTGATCCCGAACATGGGCGACATCCTGGTTCGTGGGATCTGGTTTCCGCTCGGCTACGAAAACACCGGTTCGGACTGATCAGAGTCCTTTCGCCACACCTCTTCCAACCTCCACAACAACACTCGCTTAACCCTAAACTCCGACCCTCCGGCCATGACGTTCCAGACCACCCACGCCTTCGCCCGCACCGACCGTTCGCGGCTCGGCGTCTGGTGGTGGACGACCGATCGCTGGCTGCTGGGCGCCACCGCGATCCTCGTCACCGTGGGCGTGCTGCTGTCGTTCGCCTCGAGCCCGGCGGCCGCCGCCCGGATCGGCATCGACGACCAGTTCCACTTCGCCGTCCGCCAGTGCGTGTTCGGCCTGGGCGCCGCCCTGATCGTGCTGTCGGTGTCGATGCTCAGCCCCAGGGGCATCCGCCGCTCGGCCTTCTTCATCTACCTGGTGGCCATCGGGGTCATGGCGGCCCTGCCGTTCATCGGCCACAGCGCCAAGGGCGCGGCCCGCTGGCTGCTGATCGGCGGCTTCACCTTCCAGCCCTCGGAATTCATGAAGCCGGCCCTGATCGTGCTGGTTTCGTGGATGTTCGCCGAGGGCCAGAAGGGCGAGGGGGTGCCGGGCGTCTCGATCGCCTTCGCCCTCTATTTCATCGCCGTGGCCCTGCTGCTGGTCCAGCCGGACGTCGGCCAGACCGTGCTGATCACCATCGCCTTCGGGGCCGCCTTCTGGATGGCCGGGGTGCCGATCTCGTGGATCATGGGCCTGGGCGCGGTCGCCGTCGGCGGGCTGATGTCGACCTATTTCCTGTTCGACCACGTCCACGCCCGGGTGCAGAAGTTCCTCAGCCCCGACCAGGCCGACACCCACCAGATCACCCGCGCCGCCGAGGCCATCCACGCCGGCGGCCTGTTCGGGCGCGGCCCGGGCGAGGGCGTGATGAAGCGCCACGTGCCCGACCTGCACACCGACTTCATCTATTCGGTCGCGGCCGAGGAATACGGCCTGGTGTTCTCCCTGGCCCTGATCACCCTGTTCGCCTTCATCGTGGTGCGCGGGCTGTACCGGGCGATGAAGCTGTCGGACACCTTCGAGCAGGTGGCCGCTTCGGGCCTGTTCGTGCTGGTGGGCCAGCAGGCCTTCATCAACGTGGCCGTGAACCTGAACATGATCCCCACCAAGGGCATGACCTTGCCCTTCATCAGCTACGGCGGCTCGTCGATGCTGGCCATGGGCCTGACCCTGGGCATGGCCCTGGCGTTGACGCGCAAGCGTCCGGGGGCCTATGGCGGGGCGGGAGAGTTCGATCAGGCTGGGGCCCTGGGCTGAGTCTCTCGGGAGACCCGTCTTGTCGCTGCCTGTCTTGTTTGAGGCCGTCTCGCCCATGATCCGCTCGCGTATTGGAGCCTTCGTCTGATGAGCAAGCTGGCTGTCGTCGCCGCCGGGGGCACCGGCGGGCACCTGTTCCCCGCCCAGGCCCTGGCCGAGACCCTGGCCGTGCGCGGCTGGCGCATCGTGCTGGCCACCGACGAGCGCGGCGCGCTGTACGCCGACAAGTTCCCCGCCGAGGAGCGCCTGGCGCTGTCGGCCGCCACCGCCAAGTCCGGCGACCCGATCGGCATGGCCAAGGCCGGCTTGGTGGTCTGGCAGGGCATGAACCAGGCCAAGGCCGCCTTCAAGCGCCTGGATCCGGCCGTGGTCGTAGGCTTCGGCGGCTATCCCGCCCTGCCGGCCCTGCTGGGCGCCCTGGGCCAGAAGCGGCCCACGGTGATCCACGAGCAGAACGCGGTGCTGGGCCGCGTGAACCGCTTCCTGGCCCCCAAGGTGAACGCGGTGGCCTGCGCCTTCCCGACCCTGGAGATGGCCAAGCCCGCCGTGAAGGCCCGCGCCCAGGTGGTGGGCAATCCCGTGCGCCCGCCGATCCGCGCGCTCTACGACGTGCCCTATCTGCCGCCCGAGGTGCAGCTGCGCATCCTGGTCACCGGCGGCAGCCAGGGCGCGCGCCTGCTGTCTGAACTGATCCCCGAGGCGGTCGCCAAGCTGCCCGAGGACCTGCGCTCGCGCCTGAAGGTCTTCCAGCAGGCCCGCGCCGAGAGCATGGAAGGCGCCCGCAAGACCTATCGCAACGCCATGGTCGACTGCGAGGTCGCGCCGTTCTTCCGCGACATGGCCGGCTATCTGCGCCAGGCCCACCTGGTGATCGGCCGCTCGGGCGCCTCGACATGCACCGAGCTGGCCGTGGCCGGCCGCCCGTCGATCCTGGTGCCGCTGAAGATCGCCGCCGACGACCACCAGCGCTTCAACGCCAAGCAACTGGAGGAGGCCGGCGCGGCCGCCGTCTGCCTGGAGGACGAGCTGACCGTCGACGCCATGGCCGGCGCCCTGAACGCCCTGCTCAAGGACCCCGAGCGCCTGGGCCGCATGGCCGCGGGCGCGCGCAAGGTGGCCGTGCCGGACGCGGCCGAGAAGCTGGCCGACCTGGTGGAGCAGATGGCCCGCTAGGCCCTATCGGTGCTCCGCGCCCAGTTGGCGCAGGAAGCTGCGATAGTCGGTGCGCACGAACTCTTCGACCAGCCGGCCGCGATCGTCGAACCGGAAGATGTTGATCAGGTCCCACGTGACGCGCGCCCCGTTGGGTGGCAGCGGGCCGGCGGGCGACATCGTGAACTCGCGCACGAACGTGCCCTCGATCCAGGTCTGGCAGGCCGCGAGGTCGCCCTCGACGACGACGATCCCGCGCCGGATCGTCCGGTCGTCGAACGCCGCGCGGATCGCGGCGAAATAGGCGTTGAGGCCCTCGTAGTCGGACTCGAAGCCGTCCGGTCCGTGGAAGCGGAACGCCTCGGTGTCGAAATAGCCGGCGATCTCGTCCGGCGGCGCTCCGGCGACCTCGGCCTCACCGGCCTTGACCAGGCGCTCCACCAGCTCGTCGCGTGAGAGTTTCGTCGCCATGGCGGGCCGCTCCGGATCGATGCCGCCTTAAGCGCGCCAGCCGCCGCCGAGTTGCGCGGGCCTCACCCCTTCGCCCGGGTGAACTCCATCCGCCAGTTGGTCTCCCAGGTCTTGCCGCCGTCGGTGGAGAAGGCCTGGTCCCACTTGGCCGTGTCGCCGGTCAGCTCCGACCAGCGGAAGCGCACCGTGACGGGCGTTCCCTTGTGGGTGTCGCTGCCGATGAACACCCCGGTCCCGTCCTTGAAACCGCCGCGCACCGGCGGGTCGATGTTGGCGATGCGGGAGTCGATCCACCAGATCGACCACTGGCGGGTCTCGGCGTCGAACGCCCGGACGCCGACGCCGCGATAGGTCCCGGCCGGCAGCTCCAGCAGGTTGTCATCGACATTGCCCAGCCCGCCCATCAGGGGCCAGTTCTCGCAGGTCCCGTTGAAGTCCTGCCATTCGGTGCTGCCGACCAGCCGCTCCTTCAGCCGGTGGTGGCGGACGTTCCAGCGCCCCACCAGGAAGGCCCAATCGTCCGGGCCGCCGGTGATCCCCCGGCTGGGGTCGTCGCCCGCGGGGCGGGCTTCGGCCCCGCCCGCGACCAGCAAGCTGGTGATCAGGCCTCCGGCGATCGTGGCGCGGCGGGTCTGGGACGGGGGGCTGGCTGTCATGACGACCTCTTGGGCGGTGAAGGTGCGTCATCGAGGATAGCGGCCGTCCCGCGCCGCACTTGGGGGCGATTGCGAAAAACGCAGCGCCCCGCGGCCCCGGCCGCGTCTAGGTCTTGCCCTGGGCCGGCGTGGTGTAGATGGGGCTGAGGTCGTTCCAGACCTTGTCGGCGTTGAAGACCAGGCTGTCGGCGGCGCCGGCGGGCGGGGCGTCGACGAACTCGATCTCGGCCGTGGTCTTGAAGCCGTTGGGCGAGCGCGAGATCTCGGAGCCGTACATCGTCTGGACCATGTACTGCTTGTAGTCGGCCCGCTTGCGGATCACGAAGCCGGTCCGGCCCGCCTCGCGCGTCAGCTGGGCGGCGCGCAGCAGCATCATCTCCTCGACCGCCGCGTGGGTCGAGAACGCGCCCGAGAACTCGATCGAGGCGCCCTTGCCGTCGGCGGTCTTCTTGTCCTTGAAGCCGTTCGGCTTGAACCAAGCGCTCTGCTTGGAATAGGAGCGGTCGGCGCGCTCCAGCGGCGGCAGGGCCTTGGCGAAGCTCTTCGGATCCAGGCGCCGGGCCGCGTCGGCGCGGTCGGCGTTCATCAGGGCCTCCATCTGGGCCGAGGCGGACGGGGCCAGGGACACCATGCCCGCCGGCGTCGGTCGCTTCACCTTCTCGATCAGGTCGAGGGTGGCGGGCGTGGCGGGCAAACGGTCGCCCAGCGTCTCCAGCGTGGCCCGCGCCTGGTCGATCTTCCCGTCGTTCGCCTGGGTCCAGGCCTCGGCCACGGTGATGAAGCCCTGCGCGTTCTTGGCCTGCTCGGCGCGCAGCCGCGCCACCATGTTGGCCATCACGTCGTCGCCCGCCGGAGCCGCGGCGGGCGGGGCGGCGAAATCGGTCTTGTAGCGCGCGATGAGGGGCGCGGCGGCCGCGTTGTCGCCGGCCCGGGCATAGGCCAGGGCGGCCCGGGCCATGAACACCGGATCGCCGGTCATGGTGGGCAGGGTCATGCCGCGCGGCAGCCGCACGCCGGCCAGCGGCGACGTCGGGGAATCGGCCATCGCCGCCCAGTCTGCGGCCGCGCGGGCGTGCTGACCGCCCCATTCGCGGGACTTGGCGCGGGCCACGCGCAGGTCGGGCTCCAGCGCCGCCACGCGGGTCAGGACACGGTCCTCGTCGGGCGACCAGCGCGGATCGGCGTCGAGGATGCGCACGGCGGCCATCCCCACCTCCAGCGAGTAGGGCCGGGCGTCGGCGGCCTTGATCGCCAGGGCGGCGGCCTCGTCGAACCGATCCTTCTTCAGCTGGGTCGCGGCCTCGAACAGCTGGGTCGAGGCGCCCAGGGACCGCGCATAGGTGGCGTCGTCGACATTGCCGGCGGCGGCGGCGTGGGTGGCCGCCAGGTCGGCCAGGCCCGCGTCCAGGTCGCCGGCCTCGATGTGGTGCAGGGCGCGGGCCTTCAGCAGGCTGACCTTGCGGGCCCAGTAGCGGTCGAGCATCGGGTCGGCCAGCACGGTGTCGCAGGCCTTGACGCCGGCGGCGCCCTGTTCGGCCGGTTCCTCGCGGCTGGCTTCGGGAAGGCCCATCAGACCGGCCGTCATGATCGCGGGCACCAGCCGGCTGAGCGTGACGCCGACGTTCTCGGGCTTGGCCAGGCCGTCGCAGCGCACCCAGTCGCTGGGCTCGCCCGCCATGACCGGTCCCGCGCCGAGCGTCAGGACGCCGGCTAGCAAGAAGGATTTCAGACGCATGTACGCTTCCCCCGAAAGCGATTTGGAACTTGGCCATGGGTAGCCGGATTTTTCGGGGAGCGGAACGAAGATTCAGCTGGAGATTGCGAGGCCGCCCGTAACGCTTCGCGCGGGCGGTCAGGGCTCGGCGCCCGTGGCGATCAGCGGACGGCCGATCCTAACGGCTTCCTCGACGCTCGCGGCCGGCGCCACGCCCGCATAGGGCCGCCACCCATCACAGACGAGCTTGGCCACCGCGTCGTCGGCGCTTCCGGAGGGGATCGCCGCGGCTGGGCGCAGATCGCCGCTGACCGGGCCCTCGCGACCGCCGACCCGGACGCTGGAGAAGCCGGCGTGGGCGATCGTGCGGGCGTCGCAGTCGATCAGCTCATAGCGCCAGCCGCCCCAGAAGGCCTCGCTCCCGGCGGTGAAGCCGTCCTCGGTCACCTGCAGCACGCGAAGCCTGGCCGTCCGCCCCGTCCAGGCGATCCCGCCCACGTCCACGAAGCTGGCGAAGCGGCCCACATCGGCCAGGCGCAGCTCGAGCGGGACCTGGGCGAACGCGGGCGAGGCGAGGGCGGCCAGGCCGCAGACCGCACCGGCCACGCTTGCCCGAAGGCCAAAATCCACGCGATCTGCACCAAACATCCCGTTTCACCCTGTCGCCAAATCGTCTAATCGAGCCGGATGATCCAGCGTCGACGACCCGTCCCCTTCGAACTCGGCCCCGTGCACTTCATCGGCATCGGCGGCATCGGCATGTCCGGCATCGCCGAGATCATGATCCGCATCGGCTACACCGTGCAGGGCAGCGACGCCAAGGCCAGCGCCAACACCGAGCGCCTGGAGAAGCTGGGCGCGCGCATCTTCATCGGCCACGACGCGGCCAATGTCGAAGGCGCTTCGGCCATCGTCTATTCGACGGCGGTGAAGGGCGACAATCCCGAGATGGTCGCCGGCCGCGACAAGCGCCTGCCGCTGGTGCGCCGCGCCGAGATGCTGGCCGAACTGATGCGCCTGCAGTTCAGCGTCGCCGTGGGCGGCACGCACGGCAAGACGACGACCACCTCGATGGTCGCGGCCCTGCTGGACGCCGGCGCCCTGGACCCCACCGTGGTCAACGGCGGCATCATCAACGCCTACGGCACCAACGCCAAGGTCGGCGAGGGCGACTGGATCGTGGTCGAGGCAGACGAGAGCGACGGCAGCTTCCTGAAGCTGAAGTCCACCGTGGCCATCGTCACCAACATCGACGCCGAGCACCTGGACCACTGGGGCGATTTCGACGCGGTGAAGCGCGGCTTCCAGGACTTCATCGAGAACATCCCCTTCTACGGCTTCGCGGCGGTCTGCACCGACCACCCGGAAGTCCAGGCCCTGACCTCGCGCATCGAGAACCGCCGCCTGGTCACCTACGGCGCCAACCCGCAGGCCGAGGTTCGCGTCTCCAACATCCAGATGGGTCCCGACGGCGCTACGTTCGACATTCTGGTTTCCCCGCGCGACGGCGAGCAGGTCCGCTATGACGGGCTGAAGATGCCGATGGCCGGCCACCACAACGTGCTCAACGCCACCGCCGCCGTGGCCGTGGCCCGCGAGCTGGGCGTCGACGCCGACGCCATCCGCGCCGGCCTGGCCGGCTTCGGCGGGGTCAAGCGCCGCTTCACCACCACGGGCGTGGCCAACGGCATCCGCGTGGTCGACGACTACGGCCACCACCCGGTCGAGATCGCCGCCGTGCTGAAGGCCGCCCGCGCGGTCTCGACGGGCAAGGTGATCGCCGTGGTCCAGCCGCACCGCTTCACCCGCCTGCGCGACCTGATGACCGAGTTCAGCTCGTGCTTCAACGACGCCGACACGGTGATCGTCGCCGACGTCTACACGGCCGGCGAACAGCCGATCGAGGGCGTGGACCGCGACCACCTGGTCGAGGGCCTCAAGAAGTTCGGCCACCGCCGGGCCCTGCCGCTGGAAAGCCCCGCCGCCCTGCCGGCCCTGATCGCCCAGGAGGCCCAGGCGGGCGACCTGGTCGTTCTGCTGGGCGCGGGCGACATCACCAGCTGGGCCTACGCCCTGCCGGGTCAGCTGGAAGCGCTGTCCAAGTGAGCTGGAAGGCGTCGCTCCCCGCCGTTCGCGGCAAGCTGCTGTTCGACGAGCCCCTGTGCCCGTTCACCTGGTTCCGCGTCGGCGGGCCGGCCGAGGTGCTGTTCCTGCCGGCCGATCCGGACGACCTGCGCGACTTCCTCATGGCGCTGCCGGAAGAGGTTCCGGTCCAGGCGCTTGGCGTCGGCTCCAACGTCATCATCCGTGACGGCGGCGTCGAGGGCGTGGTCATCCGCTGCGCCGGCCGGGCGTTCGGCGAGGTGATCGTCGACGCCGAGGAGAACCTGATCATCGCCGGCCCGGCGGCGCTGGACGCCCAGGTCGCCCGCGCGGCGGCCAAGGCGGGCCTGGCGGGCCTGGAGTTCTTCGTCGGCATCCCCGGCACCGTCGGCGGCGCCCTGACCATGAACGCCGGCTGCTACGGCCGCGAGACCAAGGACATCCTGGTCAGCGCCTGGGGCTACGACCGCACCGGCGAGATGCGGGTCTGGAACAACGAGGACTTCGGCTTCACCTATCGCCACACCGAGGTGCCGGCCAACAGCATGTTCTGGGTCCAGGCCGTGTTCCAGGGAACGCCGGACGACCCGGCGGCGGTGCAGGCCCGCATGGCCGAGATCACCGCGCGCCGCGAGACCACCCAGCCGATCCGCGAGAAGACCGGGGGCTCGACCTTCAAGAACCCGCCCGGCCACTCGTCGTGGAAGCTGGTCGACGAGGCCGGCTGGCGCGGCAAGCCGTACGGCGGGGCGATGTTCAGCCCTCTGCACAGCAACTTCCTGATCAACACCGGCGAGGCCACCGCCGCCGACCTGGAAGGCCTGGGCGACACCGTCCGCGCCGACGTCCTGGCCAAGACCGGCGTCCAGCTGGACTGGGAGATCAAGCGGATCGGGCGGGCGGGCTGAGGCCGCGCACGACGGAGGGGACACACACTCGCCCCACGGCCTTTGCGGACTTGCGGAAGCTTTGCCGCGAGTGTGTGTCCCCATCTTCGCCCGCGGCGCCTCAGGGTCGGGCATCCCAAAGGTTACCGATAGTTCATCCGGTTGTTGCCTATCCGCTGGCAATAGCGGTGCTATGAAACCCCCAAATCGAGGGAGATTTCATGCGCCTGTTCCGCACTCTGCTGACCGCCGCCGCCGCGACCGCCCTGATGGCCGGCGCCGCCCACGCCCAGGACGTCAAGACCGCCGAGGCCCTGCGCGACAAGGCCCTGCTGGACCGCACGGCGTGGAACGTCACCGAGGACCTGACCACCAACATCGGCCCGCGCATCGTCGGCTCGCCGGCCATGGCCCGGGCCAAGGACTGGGGCGTGGCCAAGCTGAAGGCCCTGGGCTTCACCAACGTCAAGGTCGAGGAATTCGCCAAGCCGTCGTGGACGCGCGGCGAGGAAAGCGCCGAACTGGTCGCTCCCTATCCGATGAAGCTGAACATCGTCGGCCTGGGCCGCACCGTGCCGACCGGCCCTGAGGGCATCGAGGCCGAGGTCGCGCTGTTCAAGACCTACGCCGAGATGATCGCCGCGCCCGAGGGCTCGCTGAAGGGCAAGATCGTGGTGATCACCCAGCCGATGGTCCGCGCCCAGGACGGCGCCGGCTACGGCGTGGCCGGCATCTCGCGCCGCGCCGGTCCGGTCGAGGCCGCCAAGCGCGGGGCCGTCGCCCTGCTGATCCGCTCGGTCTCGACCTCGGACTCCACCGTGCCGCACACCGGCGTCACCGCCTTCGGCGACGGCGTCGCCTCGATCCCCTCGGCCGCCATGGGCGTGCCGGAGGCCGAGCAGCTGGAACGCCTGGCCGCCAAGGGCCCGCTGCGCATCAAGCTGAAGCTGGCCTCGACTGTCGATCCGGCCGACGTGGCCTGGAACATCTCGGGCGAGATCAAGGGCTCGGAAAAGCCTGACGAAGTCGTCGTCATCGGCGGCCACCTGGACAGCTGGGACGTCGGCACCGGCGCCCTGGACGACGCCACCGGCGTGGCCATCACCACGGCCGCCGCCAAGCTGATCGGCGACCTGCCCAAGCATCCCAAGCGCACCATCCGCGTGGTGATGTTCGGCTCGGAAGAGAGCGGCGGCTCGTCGGAAGCCTATGTGGCGGCCCACAAGGACGAGCTGCCCAAGATCGTGCTGGCGGGGGAAAGCGACACCGGCGCCGACCGCATCTACTCGCTCAAGCTGCCCGCCGGCGCCCAGAAGCACGCCATCGCCACGGTCGCCAGCAACGTGCTGGCTCCGCTCAAGATCTATGTGAACCGCGACCCGTCGGCCCATGGCGGTTCGGACATCGAGGGACTGGAAGAAGCCGGCGTGCCGTCGATCGAGCTGGAGCAGGACGCCAGCCGCTACTTCGACTACCACCACACGATGGACGACACCCTCAACAAGGTCCGTCCGGACGAACTGGCGCAGAACGTCGCCGCCTGGGCCAGCTTCATCTACCTGGTGGCCGACAGCGACATCGACTTCCGGGCGCTGAAGGCGGCCGCTCCGGCCGCTCCGGCGGGGCACTAGCGAGACGTGGGGACACGCCGCAAGGGCGTGTCCCCGATCGCGGGCCGGGGATATGCCCTCGCGGCGTGTCCCCAAACCCTGCACCGAACTTCCGAAGCCGCTCCCTCAGGTCTCGACGCGTCCTCGCTAGCCAGGACGCATGACCCAGCCTCTCACCGACCGTCACATCGCCGTCCTTCTGGGCGGCCCCTCCGCCGAGCGCGAGGTCAGCCTGACCACCGGCGCGCTCTGCGCCGACGCCCTGGAGCGCCTGGGCGCGCGGGTCAGTCGCGTGGATCCGGGGCCCGATGTCGCCGAGGTCCTCGCCCGCCTCAAGCCCGACGTCGTCTTCAACGCCCTGCACGGCCGCTGGGGCGAGGACGGCTGCGTCCAGGGCGTGCTCGAGACCCTGGGCCTGGCCTACACCCACTCCGGCGTCCTGGCCTCGGCCCTGGCCATGGACAAGGCCAAGTCCAAGGCCGTGCTGGCGGCGGCGGGCATTCCCGTCCCCGGCGGCGGCCTGTACGACCGCCACGATGTCGCGCGCGACCATGTGATGCCGCCGCCCTACGTGGTGAAGCCCAACGCCGAGGGCTCGTCGGTCGGGGTGTTCATCGTCCGCGAGGGGGCCAACGGACCGCCGCGCGAATTGGCCGCGCCCGACTGGGCGTTCGGGGAGCGGGTGATGGTCGAGCCCTTCGTTCCGGGTCTGGAGCTGGCGGTCGCCGTGGTGGGTGAGTCAAATGGTCCCAGGGCCCTGGCGGTAACCGAAATCCGCTCGTCCACAGGTTTCTATGACTACGAGGCCAAGTACGCAGAAGGCGGTTCGATCCACCTGCTTCCAGCCCCGATTCCCAGCGCCGTAAGGGATCGGGCCATGCGCATGGCCGAGCTTGGCCATACAAGTCTTGGTTGCCGAGGTGTGACCCGATGCGACTTCCGTTATGACGACATTAACGACCTTCTGGTCCTTTTAGAGGTCAATACGCAGCCTGGCATGACACCCACTTCGCTCGTCCCCGAGCAGGCGGACCACACCGGCGTTTCGTTTGATCGTTTAGTGTTCTGGATCGTGGAGGACGCTTATGCCCGCGTCAGTGCGGGGGGGATCGCGTAAGCCAACGCGCCCCCGGGCCGAAGCGCCCGCAAGTCCGAAGGCCCGCCCGGCCGCGCGCAACGCCGCGCCGCCGGCCGGCAAGCTGCAAGCCGCGCGTGGAGGCGTGGGCGTCTCGCCGCGCCTGGCCCTGACCGTGGCCGGCGGCGCCCTGGCCGTCGCCGTGATCGCCACCCTGGCCACCGGCCATCGCCTGCAGCACCTGGGCGAGGCCCTGGGGCGCGGCGTCGACGGCGAGTTCGCCGACCTGGGCTTCAAGCTGAAGACCGTGCACATCGAGGGCGCCTCGCCGATGGCGAAGGCCGACATCCTGAACGCCACGGCGCTCTACCAGGACCAGCCGACCCTGGGTCTCGACCTCAACGACCTGCGCGCGCGGGTCGAGGGCGTGGGCTGGGTCAAGTCCGCCAAGGTCGTGCGCCTGCTGCCCGACACCGTGTTCATCTCCGTCGAGGAGCGCCCGGCCCTGGCCGTGTGGCAGCACTCCGGCGCGATGCGCGTGATCGACGGCGAGGGCCGGATCATCCGCGAGGCCGACGCCGCGCGCTTCCCGCAGCTGCCGCTGGTGGTGGGGCAGGGCGCCGACCAGGCCGCCGGCGCCATCCTGCCGGCCGTCAACGCGCGGCCGCGCCTGCGCGACCGTCTGGAGGCCCTGGTGCGGGTCGACGACCGTCGTTGGGACCTGCGCTTGAAAGATGGTTCGCTGATCCAGCTTCCGGCCATTGACGAAGAGTCCGCGCTGATTCAATTGGATCAGCTCGATCAACGACAACGAATCCTCGATCTCGGTTTCGCGCGCATCGATCTGCGCGATCCCGAAATGGTGGCCGTGAGGCCTCGCGACGCGGTGCTGCCCGGGCAGCCCGTGGCCGGCGGGGCCTGATCATGAACTTGTGTGTGAGGTGACTGTAGCGATGTCGCGACTGGATGACCGGAAACAAGCCAGGGAAGGCTTGAAGGCGACGCTCGTGCGTCAGCCCGCGGTCGCGGCCGTCGACCTGGGCGCGTCCAAGGTCACCTGCTTCATCATGAAGGCCGACGGGGTCCATCGCGACAACCGCACCCTGACCACGGCCGGCGTCGGCTACGTGCAGTCGCGCGGCGTGCGCGGCGGGGCGATCGTCAATCTGGACGAGGCGGCGCAGGCCATCGCCCAGGCCGTCGAGCGGGCCGAGACCGTGGCCGGCGTCAACGTCCAGGGCGTTTCGGTCTGCACGGCCGGCGGCCAGCTGGCCAGCCACCGCGTCCATACCCAGGTGTCGCTGGGCGCCCGTCCGATCGGCGACGGCGACCTGTCGCGCGCCATCGCCTCAGCCCTGGCCCAGGTCCGCATTCCGGGCCGCAAGCCGATCCACCTGCTGCCGATCGCCTGGTCGGTGGACGGCCAGCGCGGCATCCGCGACCCGCGCGCCATGTTCGGCCGCGCCCTGGGGCTGGAGCTGCTGGTCGTCTCGGTCAACGAGAACATCTTCCACACCCTGGCCCACTGCGTGGAACGCGCCCACCTCAGCTTCGAAGGCGTGGTCGCCGCGCCCTTCGCCTCGGCCCTGGCGGCCCTGGAAGAGGACGAGATGGACCTGGGCGCGGTCTGCATCGACATGGGCGGCGGCTCGACCTCGGTGGCCGTGTTCAACAACGGCGCCCTTTGCCACGTCGACAGCCTGGCCGTCGGCGGCGGGCACGTCACGCAGGACATCGCCCGCGGCCTGCAGACCTCGGTCGCCGGCGCCGAGCGCATCAAGACCCTGCACGGCAGCGCCATCGCCTCGGCCAACGAGGACCGCGAGATGATCGAGGCCCCGCCGCGCGGCGACGATCCGGGCGCGGGCCCGGTGATCGCGCCCCGCAGCCTGCTGAAGGGCATCATCCAGCCGCGCGTCGAGGAGACGCTGGAGCTGCTGCGCGAGCGCCTGAAGGCCTCGGGCGCGCCGGTCGAACCGGGCGCGGGCATCGTCCTGACCGGCGGCGCCAGCCAGCTGGCCGGCGTGCGCGAAGTGGCCGTGCGCGTCTTCGACCGCCCCGTCCGCCTGGGCCGCCCGCGCCGAGTGCCGCACCTGGCCGACGCCGCCTCCGGTCCGGCCTTCTGCGCCGCCGCCGGCGTCCTGCACCGCACGGCCTTCGGTCCGCGCGAGGTCGTCTCGCCCAAGGCCCTGGCCGGGGCGGCGATCCGCAAGCGTCCGTTGGACCCCAACGCCAGCCCGGTCGCCCGGGCCGCGGCGTGGCTGCGCGACAATCTCTGATCGAACATCGTGGGACTTCGTCCCACATATTCCCAGCTTGACCAGAAGCTTGGCTGAGTCGCGCCCGTCGGGGCGCGACCTCGAAATCGCGCGTGACACGAAATTTTTTCGTCTTGGTGAAGCTGGCCAAGAGCAACGGCCAAGTCTTAACAGAACTTAAGCCTGTTCGTTTACGATCTAAGTGTCGGAAACACCTGACGGCCTAGTTTTCGACGCTCTGAAAACGGGGTTTTCCAAGGCTTTTTCGGTCAGCGGCGTTCCGCCGCACGGGGGTTTTGGCTACCTTCGGGAACCCAAGGAATCCCTCGTGATTCCTTTGGATAACTGGATTTTTAGAGGCGCTTTGGGATCGACCCCGGGCCGACTCACTTTATGGAGTTAACCACCGATTAAGGTTGGTGGTTGTTCTGTTAACCCGATCGTCGAGATGACTCCCGGCGGTTGATCCGCTCGGTAGTTGACGAATTCGGCGTTTAGGACGCGAGGGTCCCATGGCTATTTCTCTTTCCGCGCCGCGTACCACTGAACTGAAGCCGCGTATCGTGGTGTTCGGCGTCGGTGGGGCCGGTGGCAATGCTGTCAACAACATGATCGAGGCCGGCCTCGAGGGTGTTGAGTTCGTGGTGGCCAACACCGACGCGCAGCAGCTCCAGTTCGCCAAGACCGACCGTCGCATCCAGCTGGGCGTGCAAGTCACCCAGGGCCTCGGCGCCGGCGCGCACCCCGAAGTGGGCATGAGCGCCGCCGAGGAGAGCTTCCCCGAGATCGGCGAGCACCTGGACGGCGCGCACATGGTGTTCATCACCGCCGGCATGGGCGGCGGCACCGGCACCGGCGCGGCCCCGATCATCGCCAAGTGCGCCCGCGAGCGCGGCATCCTGACCGTCGGCGTCGTCACCAAGCCCTTCCACTTCGAAGGCCGTCACCGCATGCGTCTGGCCGACGCCGGCATCGGTGAGCTGCAACGCTATGTCGACACCCTGATCGTCATTCCGAACCAGAACCTGTTCCGCGTCGCCAACGAGCGCACGACCTTCGCCGAAGCCTTCGGCATGGCCGACCAGGTGCTGCACTCGGGCGTCCGCTCGATCACCGACCTGATGGTCCTGCCGGGCCTGATCAACCTCGACTTCGCCGACGTCCGCACGGTCATGACCGAGATGGGCAAGGCGATGATGGGCACCGGCGAGGGCACCGGCGAAGACCGCGCCCTGATGGCCGCCCAGAACGCCATCGCCAACCCGCTGCTGGACGAAGTCTCGCTGAAGGGCGCCAAGGCCGTGCTGGTCAACGTGACCGGCGGCATGGACATGACCCTGCTGGAAGTCGACGAGGCCGCCAACGCGATCTCGGACCAGGTCGATCCGGAAGCCAACATCATCTTCGGCGCCGCCTTCGATCCGTCGCTGGACGGCGTGATCCGCGTGTCGGTGGTCGCCACCGGCATGGACGGCGCCTCGATCGCCCAGATCGAGCCCAAGCCCGTCGCGCGCAACACCACGGCCCAGCCGCTGATCGCCGAGACCCGTCCGGCGGCGCCGCAGGCCGCTCCGGCGCCCGCCCCTACCGTGGCCGAGACCGGTCGCCCGGGCATGCGCTACGAGCCGCGCCCGATCGAGCGTCCCGCCGCGGCTCCGGCCCCGGTCGCCTCTTACGCGCCGGAACCGGCCTATGAAGAACCCGCCCCGATCGTCGAAGCCCAGGAAGACCTGCACTTCGAAGAGCCGGTGATGGAAGAGCCCCGCGTGACCGCCCCGGCGCCGCGCGTGACCCGCATCGTCGACCCGCTGGTCGCCGACACCGCCGAGGTCGAGGAAGAGCCGCTGTACAGCGAAACCTACGAAGACCGCCGGGCCCAGAAGTCGGGCGGCTGGATGAGCCTGTTCGGCGGCGGTCGCCAGCAGCGCTACGAGCAGCAACCGGCCCAGCAGCCGCAACGGGGTTCGGCCCGCCCGCAGCTGCAGCCGCTGGAGCAGCCGACCACGGACGAAGGCGAGGATCTGGAGATCCCGTCGTTCCTGCGTCGCCTGGCCAACTGAAAAGCTCGATAAGTTTAGTAGCGTACCAGTAAGCGTAACCGAGACCCCCGGGGCGAAAGCTCCGGGGTTTTGCTTTGGATCCTCCCCCTCCGGGGGAGGTGTCGGCGAAGCCGACGGAGGGGGAAGGCCGCAGACCGGGAAAGCCCCTCGCGACAGCTCCCCCGGAGGGGGAGCATCTGCTATGGGTCACAACCTGCCAATCCAGCTTCAATCCAGGTCACGATGAACCTCACCCGCGCCGATCGGAAGATCCTGGAGATCCTCCAGCAGGACAGTTCGATCACGAACGTGGAGCTGGCCGAGCGGGTCGGCCTGTCGCCCAGCCCCTGCCTGCGCCGGGTCAAGCAGCTGGAGGCCTCGGGCCTGATCAGCGGCTATGTCGCCCTGCTGGACCGGCGCAAGGCCAGGCTGGACCTGCTGGCCTATGTCGAGGTCCAGGTCGACCGCCACAGCGAGACCGCCGCCGAGGCCTTCGCCGAGGCCGTGCGGCGCGAGCCGATGGTAGTGGGCTGCCACGCCATGACCGGCGGCTACGACTACCTGCTGCGCGTGGTCGCGCCGAACCTGGACGCCTACGCCGAGTTCACGATGAAGCGCCTGCTGAAGATGCCGGCGGTCAAGGACATCCGGTCGTCCTTCGTGCTGGAGACGATCAAGGACGCGACGGCCCTGCCGCTGGACTATCTGGAATAGGCGCGCGCCGCCTTAGCTGGGCGGGGTCACCGGCGCGGGTTCGACGGTCCAGTAGTCGGGGCTGGAACTGGTGCTGATCCAGCTGCCCTCGAACGGCCGGGTGTCGCGGCTCAGGCCCTGCTGGAACTGGTTGTTCATCAGGATCACCTGGTCGCCGTAGCTGATCGACTGGCCCGGCCGGCTTTTGTTGTGGATGGTCCAGGTCTGGTAGGGCAGGTAGTCCCCGTCGAAATAGGGCGTGTAGTAGTAGCAGTCGTGGGAGTCGCTCCACGCCCCCAGGGCGTTGGCCGCCCACAGCCCGGATTCCCGTGAGATCAGGTAGACCTGGGCCTGGTCGGGCACGTGGCCCGAGACGTTGGACGCCGGCGTCACGAAGCTCAGGGGCGAGGGCGTGCCCTCTCCCAGGGTGGGGAACAGGGCGGCCAGGCCGATGTCGACGCACATGCCCATGGCCCCGCTGGGCAGGCCCGGGATCGCCGCCTTCACCGCGGCCTGGAAGGCCGTCAGGTGGTGGCCGTTCTGGTTCTTGAGCAGGAAGCTGTCGCCGTACTTCACGCCGTCGCCGTTCTTCCGGGTCTTGTCCATGAAGTCCAGGTTCGCCGCGTCGGTGCGCGGCTGGCTCAGGGTCATCACGGTCTCGAAGGTCGGCGCCGCCTCGGCCCGGGCCCCGAAGTCCGACAGCTGGCTCGAGCCGCCCAGCAGCTTCAGCGCCGTGGCGATCATGGAGGTGTGGTCGTAGGGCGTATCGGTGGGCGAGCGGAACACCGTGCCCGCCTGGATGTAGGGCGAGACCACGATGGTCGGCACGCGGCCGCCCAGCCGGTCGAAGTTGAAGTTGTTCTGGGTGGCCAGGGCCGGCGGCGTGCCCGAGCCCCAGGGCGGCTGCACCAGCCCCTGGGCCAGGCCCGTGGTCTGGTGGTCGAACGTGCCCACGAACTCGTCGAAGGTGATCAGCAGCAGGGTCTTCTGCCAGGCGTCCTGGTGCGAGATCAGGCTGGTGTAGACCTCCTTCACGAACTGCTCGCCCACCAGCAGGTTGCTGGGCGGGTGGTAGTCGTTGCCCAGGGCCGTGATCAGCGCCTTGGGCAGGGACGACTGGCTGGCCATGGTGGTCTGCGAGATCGACCAGTAGGGCTCGATATAGCTGAACGCCGGCAGGTTCCCGGCCTGGGCCAGCTTGTGGAACTGGTCCAGCGACTGGAACTTGCTGCTGGCGTCCTTCAGGTTCTGGATCTGGGGGAACAGCCGCCACGTGTAGCAGGACTCCAGCTGGCCGTTGGTCAGCGACTGCATGTAGCTGATATAGGGCTGCAGGGCCGTCCAGGTGGCCAGCAGCGCGACCCCGACCGGCGGGTCGACCACGGCCAGCACCGTGGCCAGCGCCTTGCCGTATTCCAGCAGGGTCGAGATCTTCTCGGGCAGGTAAGGCGCTTGCCAGAACACGTTCCAGCCCCGGCCGGCGGCGTCCACGGCGTTGAAGATGGTCGGCGCGTCGAAGCGGTCGTCGCCGATGGACATGCCCAGCATCGACTCGATCGTCGCGGCGGGCGAGTTGGGGTCTTCCAGCTGGCCGTTGTTGACCAGGCCCAGCGAGGTGCCGCACATCAGGAAGGCGCGGTTGGGATTGGTCTGGGACGGGACCGACGCGTACCAGGCGTCGCTGACCGCATAAGCCTGGGCCAGCTGGTTCAGCACCGGCAACTGCTGGGGCGTATAGCTCTGCATCACCTCGGGCGCGAGGCCGGGGATGTCGCCGGCGTCGATGCCCAGCGCCGTCATCACGTTCACGAAGTCCTGCAGGTAGCCCAGCATGTTGGCTTCGGTGACCGGCGGGAACGTCTCGGTGTTGAAGAACTGCAGATTGACGTGCTCGAGCTCTTCGCCGGGGTCGATCGTGGGGACGGTGAAGCCCTGCGCGCCCTGGATCGGCGGGCTGGAGATCGCGGGATTGGAGGCGGTGTTGGTGAAGGCGCCCAGGTCGACCGTCTGCAGGCCGTCGAAGGTGGGGCTGGAGCCCGCCGGCAGGACCTGGGACGGCGCGCCGGTCTGGTAGAGCCAGCCCAGAAGGCTGTCGAAGGAACGGTTCTCCAGCATCAGCACGACCACATGGTCGATGGTTGGCGTCGACATGCTTTCCTCGTGACTCTGCGACGGGCGTCCCGCGGCGCGCGTCATGCCCTCATGGATTTAGTGACGGGATTTTTCTAGTATTACGCGATTTGGTCCGAGGCCGTCGCGCGAGTCAAGCCGTGTCGCGTGGACGGCTGTCGCGTCGCAACAGGGGCATGTCTCAACATGACCCGAAGTGGCCAATCGTTGGCATATAGTGACATTATTTATCTGCATGTTGGCCATGATCGCCACGCTCTGACCGGCCCGTCGCGTTAACTTGCCCCGGTTCTGTCCGGAGGAGCGCGGCATGCTGGTTGTCGATCAAAAGTCCCTGTCGCCCGCCGTGGTCTCGCCCGTGCGTCCGGCGCTGGAAGGCGTCAGCGCCTACAAGGCCGGCATGACCCTGGCCGAGGCCGGTCGCCTGGCCGGCCGCGCGGACCTGTCCAAGCTGGCCAGCAACGAGAACCTGCTGGGCTGCAGCCCCAAGGTCGCCGACGCCGTGCAGGCCGCCCTGGCCAGCCCCGAGATCTATCCCGACCCCTATTGCGAGACCCTGCGCGCCGCGATCGGCGAGCGGCTGGCGGTCGATCCGGCGCGGATCGTCATGACCCCGGGCTCGGAAGCCCTGATCGACTACCTGTTCCGCGCCGTGCTGCACCCGGGCGACAGCGTCCTGCTCAGCTCGCCGACCTTCCCGGCCTACGCGATCTTCGGCGGCTGCGCCGAGGCGACCTTCATCGACGTGCCGCGCCTGGCGAACTTCGACCTCGACGTCGAGGCCTTCAAGGTCGAGGCCGCCAAGGGCCCCAAGCTGCTGGTCCTGTGCACCCCCAACAACCCGACCGGCAACGCCATGACCGGCGTCGAGATGGCCGAGATCCTGGCCGTCACGCCGCGCTCGACCGTCGTCTTCGTCGACGAGGCCTATCGCGAATACCATCAGGCCTTCGACACCCTGGAGCTGCTGAAGGCCTGGGGCGGGACCTGGGTGTCGGGCCGCACCTTCTCCAAGGCCTACGGCCTGGCCGGCATGCGGGTGGGCTACGGGATCTGCTCGTCGGCCGAGCTGACGGGCTATCTGGACCGCATCCGCCCGCCCTTCAACGTCACCGCCATCAGCCAGGCCGCCGCCCTGGCCGCCTGGGACGACCAGGAACACCTGGAACGGACCGTGGCGCTCACGATCGCCGAGCGCGGCCGGGTCGAGGCCGTGCTGGACGCCATGGGCGTGGAGCGCACCCAGAGCGCCGCCAACTTCGTCTTCCTGCGCAGCCCGTCGGGCGCCGAAGCCACCGCCGCGCGTTTGTTGCGGGAAGGGCTTATCGTCCGTCCCACGCCCGTGCCCGGCGGCTGGGTGCGGATCACCATCGGCCGCCCCGCCGACAACGACCGCCTGATCGCCGCCCTGCCGGCCGCTCTCGCTCTCTGATCCTTCGGAGCCACGTCCATGAGCATCTCCCCCGAAAACCCCCTGGGCCTCGACGGCTTCGCCTTCGTGGAGTTCACCAGCCCGGAGCCGGCCGCCATGAAGGCGCTGTTCGAGCAACTGGGCTTCGTCGCCGCCTCGACCCATCCGACCAAGGCCGTGACCCGCTACAAGCAGGGCCGCATCAACCTGCTGGTCAATGACGAGCCCACCGGCCAGGTCGCCGAGTTCCGCGCCGCCCACGGCCCCTCGGCCAACGGCATGGCCTTCACCGTCGCCGACGTCGAGCAGGCCTACGCCGCGGCCCTGAAGCGCGGCGCCGTGGCGGCCGACGCCGGCCCGACCGTGCTGGGCGAGGGCGCGCGGGTGCTGGAAGGCATCGGCGGCTCGATGCTGTACCTGGTGGCCGGTCCCGACGCGGTCTTCTCGACCTGGACCCCAGTCCCCGGCGCGGCCGAGGCGGAGGCGGCCAACAATGTCGGCCTGGACCTGCTGGACCACCTGACCCACAACGTCCGCCGGGGCCAGATGCGCACCTGGTCGACCTTCTATCGCGACGTCTTCGGCTTCGAGGAGCAGAAGTACTTCGACATCAAGGGCCAGGCCACGGGCCTGTTCAGCCAGGCGATGATCGCTCCCGACAAGGCCATCCGCATCCCGCTGAACGAGAGCCAGGACGACCAGAGCCAGATCGAGGAGTTCATCCGCCAGTACAACGGCGAGGGCATCCAGCACCTGGCCCTGACCACCGAGGACATCTACGACACGGTGGAGCGCCTGCGGGCGCGCGGCGTGAAGCTGCAGGACACGATCGAGACCTATTACGAGCTGGTCGACAAGCGCGTGCCCGGCCACGGCGAGGACACCGAGCGCCTGAAGAAGAACCGCATCCTGCTGGACGGCAATGTCGGCGAGGAAGGCCTGCTGCTGCAGATCTTCACCGAGAACCTGTTCGGCCCGATCTTCTTCGAGATCATCCAGCGCAAGGGCAACCAGGGCTTCGGCAACGGCAACTTCCAGGCCCTGTTCGAGAGCATCGAGCTGGACCAGATCCGCCGCGGCGTGATCACGGTCGAGGCCTGAGGGGCTTTCTCCGAATTCCCCTTCCGTGTCATCCCGGCCGAAGCGTAGCGTAGAGCCGGGACCCTGGGGACTGGGCTGACGCGGTGCGGTTCCCCTGGGTCCCGGACAGCCTCTGCGAGGCTTCCGGGATGACAACGATAAATGATGGCCAGAGGGTCACGGAAACGCTCATGGACCTCCACTACCAATCCGGCTTCGGCAACCACTTCAGCAGCGAGGCCGTCCCCGGCGCCCTGCCGTTGGGCCAGAACTCGCCGCAGACGCCGCCGTTCGGGCTCTATGCCGAGCAGCTGTCGGGCACGGCCTTCACCGCTGCACGCCACGAGAACCGCCGGTCGTGGCTGTACCGCCTGCGGCCCAGCGCCGGGCATGGACCCTATGCGCCCTACGCGCAGGATCGCCTGAAGAGCGGCCCGTTCGACGCCGCCGCGCCCACGCCCAACCGCCTGCGCTGGGACCCGATGGAGGTCCCCGCCGAGCCGACCGACTTCGTCGACGGCCTGGTGACGATCGGCGGCAACGGCGACGTGGCGACCCAGGCCGGCATGGCCGCCCATCTCTACCTGGCCAACCGTTCGATGATCGACCGGGTGTTCCAGAACGCCGACGGCGAGCTGCTGATCGTGCCCCAGCAGGGCGACCTTCACCTGGTCACCGAGTTCGGCCGGCTGGACGTCGCGCCCGGCGAGATCGTGGTGATCCCCCGCGGGGTGCGCTTCCGCGTCGAGATCGCCGGCCCGGTGCGCGGCTATGTCTGCGAAAGCTATGGCGCGGCCTTCCGCCTGCCGGAACTGGGTCCGATCGGATCGAACGGCCTGGCCAACAGCCGCGACTTCCTCAGCCCCGTCGCCGCCTTCGAGGACATCGAGAACCCCACCGAGGTGATCCAGAAGTTCCAGGGCGGCCTGTGGAAGGCCACCTGGGATCACAGCCCGCTGGACGTGGCGGCCTGGCACGGGAATCTCGCGCCCTACAAGTACGACCTGGCCCGGTTCAACACGATCAACACGGTCAGCTTCGACCATCCCGACCCGTCGATCTTCACGGTGCTGACCGCGCCCAGCGAGGTCCCGGGCACGGCCAATGTGGACTTCGTGATCTTCCCGCCGCGCTGGATGGTGGCCGAGCACACCTTCCGTCCGCCGTGGTTCCACCGGAACGTGATGAGCGAGTTCATGGGGCTGGTCACCGGCGCCTACGACGCCAAGGCCGGCGGCTTCTCGCCGGGCGGCGCCAGCCTGCACAACGCCATGAGCGACCACGGCCCCGACGTGGCCAGCCACAAGGGCGCGACCGAAGCCGAGCTCAAGCCGCACAAGATCGACGGGACCATGGCCTTCATGTTCGAAAGCCGCTGGGTGATCCGTCCCACGAAATACGCTCTGGAGACTTCCGCGCTTCAGGCCGACTATGACGCGTGCTGGACGGGCTTCCCCAAGGCCCGGCTGCCCTAGAACAACGACAGCAAGAGGAAGCGCCCATGAAGCTCGCGTCTCTGAAGGGCGGCCGCGACGGCCGGCTGGTGGTGGTCTCCAACGACCTGGCCTGGTTCACCGACGCCGGAACGATCGCCCCGACCCTGCAGGCGGCCCTGGACGACTGGGAACGCTGCGGTCCGATGCTCGAAGCCCTGGCCAAGAGCGTCGAGGACGGCGGCGTGCCGCTGGAACGCTTCCACGAGCACGACGCCGCGAGTCCGCTGCCGCGCGCCTACCAGTGGGTCGACGGCTCGGCATATGTGAACCACGTCCAGCTGGTGCGGCAGGCGCGGGGCGCCGAGATGCCCGAGAGCTTCTGGACCGATCCGCTGATGTACCAGGGCGCCTCGGACGGCTTCCTGGGCCCGCGCGACACCATCCCGCTGGCCAACTCCGCCTGGGGCTGCGACCTGGAGGGCGAGATCGCCGTGATCGTCGGCGACGTGCCGCTGGGCGCGACCCGCGAGGAGGCCCTGGACGCCATCCAGCTGGTCATGCTGTGCAACGACGTCTCCCTGCGCGCTCTGATCCCGGCCGAACTGGCCAAGGGCTTCGGCTTCGTCCAGTCCAAGCCGGCCAGCGCCTTCTCGCCCGTGGCCGTGACGCCGGCCCAGCTGGGCGACGCCTGGAAGGACGGCAAGCTGCACGGCGCGCTGCTGGTCACCCTGAACGGCAAGGACTTCGGCAAGGCCGACGCGGGCGTCGACATGACCTTCGATTTCGGAACCCTGGTGGCCCACGCCGCCAAGACCCGCGCCCTGACCGCCGGCACGATCGTCGGCTCGGGCACGGTGAGCAACCGCGACGCCGACGGCGGTCCGGGCAAGCCGGTGGCCGAGGGCGGCCTTGGTTATTCGTGTCTGGCCGAGGTGCGCACGGTCGAGACGATCCAGACCGGCCATCCCAAGACGCCGTTCCTGCTGGGCGACGACACGATCCGCATCGAGATGCGCGACGCCAAGGGGCACTCGATCTTCGGCGCCATCGAGCAGACGGTCGAGCGCATTTGAGCCAGGAGGTCGCGCCGGAAGCGACGACTGTCGGGCGGGTCTGGACGACGCCCGCGGGCGTGAGGCTGGGTCCGCTGGACCTGATCGCCGATCCCGGGGCGCGGAACTACGTGCTGCAGATCGGCGACAAGCGCTTCCACGGCTTCGTGGTGCGCCGGGGCGGGGAGGCGTTCGGCTATGTCGACCGCTGCCCCCACGCCGGCCTGCCGCTGGCCCAGGTGCTGGACCGCTACCTCACCGAGGACGGTGCGCTGATCGCCTGCTCGTGGCACGGGGCCCTGTTCGAGCCCGACACCGGGGCCTGCGTCGGCGGGCCCTGCGTCGGGGCGCGCCTGTCGCCGTGGCCCGTGCGGGTCGAGGACGGGCGGATCGTCACGGCTTGACGGCCGGGCTGCACGGAAACTGCACGGCCTTTTCCCGCCCCCTGGAACCCTCGGCCACGATCGCGCGACCTCGCGGCCCTAGACCTGTCCGGGCAGAGCAGGAGCCCGACCGATGCCTTTCGACCAGATCCAGGTGCGCGACTACGCCGTGGTGATCCACGCCGGCAACGACGAATGGACCTGGCAGGTGATGGATTTCGACGCGCGGATCACGGCCCAGGGCGGCGCGCCCGATCGCGAGAGCGCCTGGCGCAGCGGCATGTTCGCGGCGGAGGCGGTGGGCGCGTTCGCCCGCATCGGGCGGCGGGCCTAGGGCTCCGCGCAAAAGAAAGGCCGCCTTCTACAGGAGAAGAAGACGGCCGGAAGTCGCATAGGAGGAAACGCCCAGAAGGACTGAGACCTCTATAGCGCAATGTTCCTCCTGTGACAACGTTGTCATGGAATTTTTTCCGGCGACGCTGAAAACCTTGGTTTCCTTGGGCCGGCGGCCTTGGCGACGGCCGGTCGCCTCGCCAAGTTGGAAGGGATCCAGAAGGAGCCGTCCTGTTGAGTTTGACCCTTCGCCTCGCCGTCCCCGAGGACCTGCCCGCCCTGCGCGACCTGATGAACGCCTCGATCGGCGAGCTGCTCAAGCCCTTCCTCGCACCCGACGAGGTGGCGGCCTCGTTCGACATCATGGGGCTGGACAGCCAGCTGATCACCGACGGGACCTATTTCGTGGTCGAGGACTTTTCCGTTGGAGAAAGGGGCGCGTTGGCCGGCTGCGGCGGCTGGAGCCGGCGGGCGACACTGTTCGGCGGCGACCACTCGGCCGGCCGCGACGCCGCCCTGCTGGACCCCGCCCGCGACCCGGCCCGGGTGCGGGCGATGTACACCCACCCCGACCATGTGCGGAAAGGCGTGGGGCGGCTGATCCTGGACGCCTGCGAGGCCGCGGCGGCGGGGGAGGGGTTCACGCGCTGCGAACTGGCGGGGACCATGGCCGGCGAGCCGCTGTACCGGGCGTGCGGCTATCACCAGATCGAACGGTTCTCGGCGCCGACGTCCAGCGGGGTCGAGGTGCCGCTGGTGCGGATGGGCAAGGCTCTACAGGCCCCATTCCAATAAAAGGGCCAATAGAAAAGGGCGGGTCCGAGGACCCGCCCTTCCTAAGCTACTGACGCTACTAAACTCGGGCTTGGTCCGATTAACGGAACAGGCTGAGGATCGAGCCGGTCGACTGGTTGGCGATCGAGAGCGCCTGGATGCCCAGCTGCTGCTTGGTCTGCAGCGACTGCAGCTTGGCGCTTTCCTTGGCCAGGTCGGCGTCGACCAGGTTGCCCACGCCGGCGTCGAGGCTGTCCTGCAGCTTGCCGACGAAGGTCAGGTGGGTGTCCAGGCCGGTCGAGCTGGTGCCCAGCGACGCCAGCTTGTTGGTGGCGGTGCCGATGGCCTTGCCGACGGTGTCGATCATGGTCTTGGCGGCCGCGGCGGTCGTGAAGGTCGACGTCGTGGTCATGCCGATGCCCTTCAGCGACAGGGTCTTGGACTGGACCGTGAACTGCGAGCCGTCCGAGTTGGCCAGGAAGGCCAGCTTGGTGGTCGAGCCGTCGGCGATCGACACGCCGTTGAACTTGGCGTTGGTGACGGCCTTGGTGATCTGGTCGCGCAGGCTTTCGAAG
>NZ_JONW01000002.1 GCF_000712075.1 Caulobacter sp. UNC358MFTsu5.1 | reverse complement strand
ATCGCCGCCGTCAGCGTCGTCTTGCCGTGGTCAACGTGACCGATCGTGCCGATGTTGCAGTGCGGCTTAGTGCGTTCGAACTTTTCCTTGGCCATCTTCTTAGCTCCAGGACCCCAGAGGGGCCTTCAATGGTTGGACTTCTGGGGTGGTAGGCGGGTGGGTTCGACAGAACCCACCCTATTTCCCGTCGTACGCTTTTTCCGGGGAAAAAGCTTACGCGTACTTCTTGATCACTTCGTCGGCGACGTGTTGCGGCACCGGCTCGTAGTGGTCGTACTGCATGGTGAACTGAGCGCGGCCCTGAGACATGCCGCGCAGGGTGTTCACGTAGCCGAACATGTTGGCCAGCGGCACGAAGGCGTTCACCACCGTGGCGTTGCCGCGCATGTCCTGGCCCTGGATCATGCCACGACGACCGTTCAGGTCGCCGATGACCGAACCCAGGTACTCTTCCGGCGTCACGACCTCGACGGCCATGATCGGCTCGAGCAGCTTGGGGGCGCCCTTTTCACGCAGTTCCTTGAAGGCGGCGCGCGAAGCGATTTCGAAGGCCAGGACCGACGAGTCGACGTCGTGGTACTTGCCGTCGGTCAGGGTCGCCTTGAAGTCGATCAGCGGGAAGCCGGCCAGCAGGCCGTTGTCCTTGACCGATTCCAGGCCCTTTTGGACGCCCGGGATGTATTCCTTCGGCACCGCGCCGCCGACGATCGCGCTTTCGAACACGAAGCCCGAACCCGGCTCGCCCGGCTCGAACGTGATCATGACGCGGGCGAACTGGCCCGTACCGCCGGTCTGCTTCTTGTGGGTGTAGTCGATCTCGGCGCGCTTGCCGAGGGACTCGCGATAGGCCACCTGCGGCGCGCCGATGTTGGCTTCGACCTTGTAGGTCCGCTTCAGGATGTCGATCTTGATGTCCAGGTGCAGTTCACCCATGCCCTTCAGGATCGTCTGGCCGCTTTCGAAGTCGGTCGAGACGGTGAAGGACGGATCTTCAGCAGCCAGCTTGGCCAGGGCGACGCCCAGCTTTTCCTGGTCGGCCTTCGACTTGGGCTCGACGGCGATCTCGATGACCGGGGCCGGGAACTCCATGCGTTCCAGGATGACCGGGGCCTTCAGGGGATCGCACAGGGTGTCGCCGGTGCGGGTTTCCTTCAGGCCGGCCAGGGCGACGATGTCGCCGGCGTAGGCTTCCTTGATGTCTTCGCGGTTGTTCGAGTGCATCAGCAGCATGCGGCCGACGCGCTCGCGCTTGTCGCGCGTCGAGTTCAGCAGGCTCATGCCGGTTTCCAGCTTGCCCGAATAGATGCGGCAGAAGGTCAGCGAACCGACGAAGGGGTCGTCCATGATCTTGAACGCCAGGACCGACAGGGGCTCGTCGTCCGAGGCCTTGCGCTCGACTTCGGCTTCGGTCTTGAAGTCGATGCCCTTGGTCGGCGGGATGTCCACCGGCGAGGGCAGGTAGTCGACGACGGCGTCGAGCAGGGGCTGGACGCCCTTGTTCTTGAAGGCCGAGCCGCAGAGGATCGGGTAGAAGGCGCCGGTCAGCACGGCCTTGCGGATGCACTTCTTGATGGTTTCCTCGGTCGGCTCTTCGCCGCCCAGATAGGCTTCCATCGCGTCGTCATCGAGCTCGACGGCGTTCTCGACCAGGTAGGCGCGCGCGGCGACGGCCTTGTCCATCAGGTCGGCGGGGATTTCTTCGTCGCGATACGAGGCGCCCAGGCCGTCGTTGTCCCAGACCACGGCCTTCATGCGGACCAGGTCGACCAGGCCGCTCAGCGAGGATTCCGAACCGATCGGGAATTGGATCGGAACGGCCTTGGCGCCCAGGCGGTCGCGGATCGACTCGACCGACTTGTCGAAGTCGGCGCCGATCTTGTCCATCTTGTTGACGAACACGATCCGCGGAACCTTGTACTTGTCGGCCTGACGCCAGACGGTCTCGGTCTGCGGCTCGACGCCGGCGTTGCCGTCCAGCACCGTCACGGCGCCGTCGAGGACGCGCAGCGAGCGCTCGACTTCAATCGTGAAGTCGACGTGCCCGGGGGTGTCGATGATGTTGAGGCGCTTGTCTTTCCAGAAAGCGGTCGTCGCGGCCGACGTGATGGTGATGCCGCGCTCTTGTTCCTGGTCCATCCAGTCCATGGTCGCGGCGCCGTCGTGGACTTCGCCGATCTTGTGCGACTTACCCGTGTAATACAGGATCCGCTCGGTCGTCGTCGTCTTACCGGCGTCAATGTGCGCCATGATGCCGAAGTTACGGTAGTCTTCGATTTTATGCTGGCGGGCCATGGATCTAGCTCTGCGTGACAGCCCGGCCCCAAGCTGGGGCAGGGACATTTAAACGTGCGGCGCGGGCGGTTTATCTCAAACCGCCCGCGCCTGAAAGAGTGCTGGTAAGAAAGGTTACCAGCGGTAGTGCGAGAACGCCCGGTTGGCTTCAGCCATCTTGTGCGTGTCTTCGCGCTTCTTCACCGCGGTGCCGCGGTTGTTGGAGGCGTCGAGCAGCTCACCGGCCAGCTTTTCGGTCATGGTGTTCTCGCCGCGCTTGCGGGCGGCGGTCACCAGCCAACGGATGGCGAGGGCGCGGCGACGGTCCGGACGGACTTCCACCGGCACCTGATAGGTGGCGCCGCCGACGCGGCGCGACCGGACTTCGATCGCCGGGGCGACGTTGTCCAGGGCGGTGTGGAAGGTTTCCAGCGGACCTTGGTCCTTGCGCTTGGCTTCCAGGATGTCGAAAGCACCATAGATGATGTTTTCGGCGACGGCTTTTTTGCCCTCGTACATCACGTAGTTCATGAACTTCGTGACGATCAGATCCCCGAACTTGGGATCCGGCAGGACTTGGCGTTTCTCGGCGCGACGGCGGCGGGACATACTTCTTCTTCCTTACTTCGGACGCTTGGCGCCGTAGAGCGAACGACGCTGCTTACGATCCTTGACACCTTGGGTGTCGAGGACGCCGCGCAGGATGTGGTAGCGGACGCCGGGCAAGTCCTTGACGCGGCCGCCGCGGATGAGCACCACCGAGTGCTCCTGCAGGTTGTGGCCTTCGCCCGGGATGTAGCAAACGGCTTCGATGCCGGTGGTCAGACGGACCTTGGCGACCTTACGCAGAGCCGAGTTCGGCTTCTTCGGGGTCGTCGTGTAGACGCGCGTGCAAACGCCGCGGCGTTGGGGGCAGCCCTTCAGGGCGGGCACCTTGTTCCGGACCGGCTTAGGCTGGCGCGGTTTGCGGATGAGCTGGTTGACGGTAGGCATTAAGTCTCTGCTCTGATGGAAGCGTGTGCCTTTCGGCCGAAGCGCTTCAGGGTCCTTGTCGTTTTTATTCCGGCTTTCTCGGCCTCGGATGAGGACCTGATAAACACGAAACTCGCCGGGACGCGGGCAGCGTTCCGGCGGGCTGATCCGTCGGGTAAGGGACGGGCGCTCATCAGGACGGACAGGGTCCGCCTCGAAAAGAGCGCGGAAACTACTCGCGAACGCCCTCCGCGTCAATGCCGAGTCAAATCGCGGGCTTAGGTCGGTTCCGGGGCCTCGAAACGGCTCCGCTCTGGGACGCCCGGCCGGGGTGCGAGGCGAGGCCGGATCCCGTCGCCGCCTGGGTCGCCGCCCCCGCGATCAATCCCCGAAAACCCTAGTGGCGCAAGCGGTCCAGGACCCCATCTTACGTTCAAGGGCCACGGTTTCGCCACTTGCGGTGGCAAGGCTGCCGCCCGTTGTTCCAGTCGAGCTTTCCCTTGTCCCAGGCCACGGCGCGCAGAACCCGGTTGAGAAACGGCGCGGTCTTCTGCGGGTCGCTGCTGCTGCACGTCGCGATCCTGACCGCCCTGGGCTGGCCGGTGATGACGCGATTCCAGGACCGGTCGAACGACGAGAACGCCATCGACGTGACCCTCGAGCGCAGCCTCGTCGAGCGCCGCCCCACGCCGGAGACCGCCGCCAGTCCCGACCGCGCCACGGCGGCCCTGCCCGTACAGCCGAGGACGCCGCGCCTGGCCCCGCCGCCCTCGGTGCGCGCGCTGGGCGTCGCGCCGGTCCCGGGACCGCCCGCGCCGCCCAATCGCGAGACGGGGGCCCATCCCGCGCCGCTGCCCGAAGGGCCTCGCGGCGACCTGCGCACCGCCCTGCGCGGCAGCAGCGCCGGCTGCGCCAACGCCGAGGCCGTGGGCCTCAACCGGCGCGAACAGGAACATTGCGACGAGAAGTTCGGGGCCATGGCCCGCAACGCGCCGGTCTACGACGCGCCGATGGACGGGGCCAAGCGACGGGGCTTCGACGCCCAGGCCATCAGGCAGCAGGCCGACCGCGCCTATCGCGACGCCCCGATGGGCGTCGGCGTGGATCACCGCAATCGCGACGATCCGGGCAAGGGCAAGGACATCCCCTGGGTGCTGGGGGCCGGTCAGGACGGGCTGGGCCGATCGCTCTCGGCCGAACAGCAGGCCCTTAAGCGGCTGAACGACGCCCAGAAGGCTGAAGACCGGCGGAAGAAGGCCGAGCGTCAGAACGACCAGCGCTAGCCGCGCCCACCTTGAAGTGGCTGATCAGGGCGGCCAGGCCCTCCACCTCGCGCACCAGGGTCATGCTGTCGGCGGCCGAGCGGTTGACCATGGCGGCGTTCTTCTGGGTGGCCTGGTCCATGTGGCCGACCGCGGCGTTGACCTCCGACAGGCCCGCGGCCTGCTCGGCGGCCGAGGCGGCGATCTGGCCGATGACACCGTCGATGGCGCCGACCTGGCCGGCGATCTTCTGCAGGGCCTCGCCGGTGCGGCCCACCAGCACGACGCCGGCCTCGACCTGCTTGGCGGAGTCGGCGATGTGGACCTTGATCTCCTTGGCCGCTTCGGCCGAGCGCTGGGCCAGTGCCCGCACTTCCTGCGCCACCACGGCGAAGCCGCGACCGGCGTCGCCCGCGCGAGCCGCTTCCACGCCCGCGTTCAGCGCCAGCAGGTTGGTCTGGAAGGCGATCTCGTCAATGACGCCGATGATCTGGGCCACCTGGTGCGACGAGGCCTCGATGCCGCCGATCGCGTCGATGGTCTCCTGGACGACGGTGCGCGAGCGGCCGGCCTCGGCCTGGGCCTGGCTGACCGCCTCGCGCGCGCCGCGCGCGCCGTCGGCGGCCACGCGGACGGCGCTGGTGATCTCGGTCAGGGCGGCGGCGGCCTCTTCCAGGCTGGCGGCCTGCTGCTCGCTGCGGGCCGACAGGTCGCCGGCCGCGCCGGCGATGCCGTTGGCGCCCGACGTCAGGCCGCCCACGGCGGATATCACCGCGCCCAGGGCGCGCTCCAGCCGCTCGACGGCCTGGTTGAAGTCCGAGCGCAGGCGCTCGTAGTCGGGGGCGAAGGCCTCGGTCAGGCGCACGGTCAGGTCGCCGGCCGACAGCCGGTCCAGGCCGTGGGCCAGGCGCGAGACCACCTGGGCCTGCTGCTCGGCCTGCTGATGGTCGCGGTCGGCCGACAGGCGGCGCTCGGCCTCGGCGGCCTGACGGTGGCCTTCGGCCTGGGCCTCGATGCGGCCCTTCTCGTGGGCCTCGTCGCGGAAGGCGTGGACCGCGTCGGCCATCAGGCCGATGTCGTCGCGACGGCCGGCGAACGGCAGAGCGACGGACAGGTCGCCGCCCATCACCCGCTTCATGGCCTCGCGCAGGTCGCGCAGCGGCGACAGCTGCTTGCGGACCACCGTCACCGAGGCGGCGACGCCCAGGCCGGCCAGGACCACGCCGGCCACGGCCAGCCAGATCAGCTGGCGATAGACGGGCTGGAAGTAGTCGGCCTTGGCCACGCCGACATACAGAATGCCGATCACCTCGCCCGAGGCGTTCTTGATCGGGTCGTAGGCGGCGAAATAGGGCTTGCCCAGCACCTTGGCCTCGCCGCGATAGGACTCGCCCCGGCCCAGCACCGCGTCATAGACCGGGCCCTTGGCCAGCGGCGTGCCGACGCCGCGGCTGCCGTCCGGCTTCTGGACGTTGGTGGCCACGCGGGTGTCGCCCATGAAGATCGTCATGGTGCCGCCGACCAGGTCCTTGACGTGGTCGACGGTGGCGATGTCGCCGTTCAGCGGCTTGCCGTTCACGGTCAGCTTGTCGCCCTCGCGTGCGAAGGCCGCGCCCTGGCCGCCGACGGCGTCCCAGGCCACGCGCATGCTGGCTTCCTGCTGGCTGACCGCCTGGGCCTTGGCGAAGTCCAGCGAGCTCTTGCCGACGATGGCCAGCAGGGCCAGCAACAGGGTCATGAACGCCGCGACGACCGTCAGGCTGACCTTGGTGGAGATGTCGGAACGCATGGGCTCGCCGATTTGATCTGGATCAAATCCTCCCTTGCATCGCAACAACTGAAGCAAGGCTTAACCTTGCAGGTGATTGGTCTGACAAACGAAAATCGCGACGTTGCGTCGCACTATTTACGTCGGGCAAGCGACGGAGATCAGGCGGCCTGGGCGGGCGCGGCGTTCCAGGCGGCCGTGTTCAGCGTCACCGGCGAATAGTCGCCGAAGGTCCAGCGCAGGGGCAGGGCCGCCGGGCGGCGCCAGGCGCGCTCGACCCTGAACCGCCATTGGCGCTGGACGCCCTCGGGCCAGCCTTCGGGCGGCGGCTCCCAGTCGATCTCGGCGCGGCCCTGCAGGTGCAGCAGGTCGCCGGTCTCGAAATCGACGAACAGCAGGGCCGCGCGCTGGTCCAGCACCAGGTTGCCCAGGGTGTTGAAGAACCGGTTGCCCCGGAAGTCCGGAACGATCAGCACGTCGCCGGCCACCTTGACGAAGCCCGGCAGGCCGCCGCGATGCGAGATGTCGACGCCGCCGTTCTCGCCGCCGCTCGTCGTGGCCACGAACATCGTGTCGGCGCGGGCGATCTGGGCCAGGGCCTCGGGCGTCGGGAAGGCGATCGCCTCGGCCGGGGCGGGCGAGGCCGGGGCCGTCCCGACCGCGCGGGTCTGGATGTACTGCGGGCAGTTGCCGAAGCTCTGGAGGACCTGGAGCGTCAGCCCGCCCTCCCCGGCCGCCGTGATCAGGCCGTTGGCGCGGTTGCGGCGACGGGTCGCGAAGTCCAGGCCCAGGGCGCCGAACGGCCGGCCGGCCGCGAACAGCTCGCCGCCCGGCTCGCCCGCGCGGGGCCGGGCCGCCACGGTCAGGGTGACGGGGTCGGGGCTCTGGACGAAGCCCGGCGGGCCCGTCAGCACGGTGGCCACCGGCCAGCCGTCCCTGTCGAGCGTCGCCACGAACAGGTAGGGCAGCAGGGCGAAGAACTCGCGGTGCTGGTCGGGCATGAACGGCCGGATGCCCGTCATGCCCGGCGTGCCCGTCCCCGCCATGGCCTGGGCGATCAGCTCGCCGCGATGGAACGGGCCGTCCATCTCAGGCGGCCTCGGCGAAGTCGGGCATCGGCCGGAACCACGGCTGGGCCTCGACCCGCGCCAGCCAGGCGCGCACGGCGGCATAGGGCCCAAGATCCACGCCGCCGTCCGGAGCGTGGGCGACATAGGAATAGCAGGCCAGGTCGGCGATCGTGACATGGTCGGCGGCCAGGAAGGCGCGGCCGTCCAGATGGCCGTCCATGAAGGTCAGCACGCGGGCGGCGATGCGGGCGGCGCGGGCCGGGTCGTCGGGAAAGTCGAACAGGGCGATCATCCGGGCGATGGCCGGGCCGTGCATCACCTCGCCGGCCGCGATCGACAGCCAGCGCTGCACGCGGGCGGCGGCCACCGGCTCCAGCGGCAGCCAGCCGCTGTCGGGGGCGTAGCGGCGGGCCAGATAGACCAGGATGGCGTTGCTGTCGGCCAGGGTCAGGTCGCCGTCCTGCAGCACCGGGATCTGGCCCAGCGGGTTCAGCGCCAGGAAGGCCGGGCTGACGCGGACCTCCTTGGGGGCGGGCGCGAAGCGATAGGCCAGGCCCAGGGCGTTCAGCAGCAATCCCACCCGATGGGTATGCCCCGACAGAGGCGTGCCGTGCAGGACGATGGCGGTGGCGGACATGGATCTCTCCCCCAAGGTTTCGGGCCAGGTTGCAAGATCATTTTCGCCATTGCGCCGATTGGAATGAATTGAGCAAATCGGCAAGACATAATTGCGGATTTTGGAATGGATCGTCTGGACGAGCTGGCCCTGCTGGTGGCGGTGATCGACGCGGGCGGCCTGGCGGCGGCGGGGCGCAAGCTGCGGCGCTCGCCCGCCGCCATGACCCGGGCCCTGGCGGCCCTGGAAGAGCGGATGGGCGCGCGGCTGATCGAGCGCACCACCCGGCGCCTGGCCCCCACTCAGGCCGGCCGCGACCTGGCGGAGCGGGCCCGCCGCCTGCTGGCCGACTACGAGACCGCCCTCCAGGCCCCGGCGCCCGACGCGGTGCGCGGCACGCTGCGGATCACCGGGCCGACGGTGTTCGGCGGCCGCCACCTGACGCCGGTGGTCGCCGACTTCCTGGCCCAGCATCCCGGCGTCCAGGCCGACCTGACCCTGCACGACCGCAATCTGGACCTGATCGAGGGCGAGCTGCACGTGGCCCTGCGGATCGGGCCGCTGGCCGATTCCAGCCTGATCGTCCGCAAGCTGGGCCAGGTGCGTCGGCTGGTGGCGGCCTCGCCCGACTATCTGGCCCGGCGCGGAACGCCGCTGGAGCCCGCCGACCTGGCCGAGCACGAGACGATCCTGACCACCGTGGTCTCGGCCTCGCCGGAATGGCGGTTCGAGCACCGGGGCAAGGCGCGGGCCGTACGGCTGGAGCCCCGGCTGCGGGTCAACAATGTGGAGGCGGCCCTGGCGGCGATGATCGCCGGGCGCGGCGTGGGTCGCGCCCTCTCCTATCAGGTGGCCGAGGACCTGGCGGCGGGCCGGCTGGTGCGCCTGCTGCCCGACTTCGAGCCCCCGCCCCTGCCGGTGCAACTGGTCACAGTGGGCGGCCGGTTCATGCCGCCGCTGGCGCGGGCGTTCCTGGACTTCGCCGCCCCGAGGCTGGAGCGGCTGGCGGTGCTGCGGGAAGGCTAGGTCGACCGGCGCCTAGGGCGGCGGCGCGGGCGCGGGAGTCCCGCCGGCGACGGTCTGCGTCTTGTAGCAATGGTCCTTGTGCGCCCGCCAGAACTCCACGTCCATGTAGGAGCAGCCGCTCTGGACGATGGCCTGCTGGACCTCGGGCGTGTCGACGCTCTTCTGGCCCATGTGCTTGCGGACCAGCAGCTTGCAGGCCGTGACGGCCCGGGGGCTGATGTTGTCGCGCTGGCGCAGGACGGTGAAGCTCGTCTTGCCGGTTTCCTGGGTGGCTACGAACCCGCGCCACAGCTGGTCCGGCTCGGCCGACTCCCCGCACAGGGTCCGCTCCCCGGCGTCCTCGCTGATGGTCAGGCCCCTGTACTGCACCGTGGCGGGCTCCTTGTAGGTGCCCGCCACCTTGGCCCAGGCGGCCTCGACGAAGGTCCGGTCGGCCGCCTGCAGGAAGCCGTCCGACGGCTTGGGTTCCGGCGGCGGCTCCGGCGCGCAGGCCTGCAGCGCCGCCATCGCCGCGATCGCGGCCGCTCCCGTTACCCGTCCCATCATCGCTTCCCCCCGAACGCGAACATCGCCGTGACTCGCGCGACCGTTTCCTTGACTAGCACGGGCGAGCGACGTGGAAAGCCCGGCCCTCACGACTGGCCCTCCACCGCGGGGAGGGTCTCGGCCCCGGCGCAGTAGCGCACGTAGGCCCACAGATAACGTCCGTCGAGCGCGCAGCCGGCCCGCTGATAGTCCATGCTCGCCTGCAGGCCGTCGGCGCTGGAGGCGGCCCTGACGCCTCGCCGGATGATCGCGCGGCACTGGAAGCGGGACTTCGGCGCCAGGGTGTCGCCGCCCCGATAGATCATGAAGCCGGCCGCGCCGGGGTCGCGGGCGGCGATCATGCCCACCCAGGTCTTGCCCGGCGGAAGGACGTCGACGCACAGCGCCTCGGCGCCGTTGGGCATGCGGCTGACCACGGGGTCCCAGAACTCGACGTCGTCGGGCGTGTCGAACCGCCTGGCGATCCGGCCGGACGCCAGATCGACGAAGGCCTTGTCCTTGGCCGAGGCGAAGTGATCGGACGGCTTGGGTTTGGGCGGCGGGGCCGGCGGCCGGTACAGGATCACCGCCAGACCGGCGGCCGCCAGACCCAGGCCGAGAACCCCGAAGACGATCTTGCGGACCACGTTTCCCCCGAAACACGCGTGGCTTGGCGCCAGCGACAAGCTGGACCGGATTTCCACTTCCTGACTAGCACAACCACAGGCTTTGTCTTCATCCGTTTGGCGACGGCCGCGCCAGGACGGAGGCGCCAAAAACAAAACGGCCCGGGATCGCTCCCGGGCCGTTCCGTTTCAGTCCTCGAAGGAAGCCTAGGCTTCTTCGGCGATGACCGCGGGCAGCGGCTCCATCGCTTCTTCGCGCTGCTGGGCCAGCTGCTCGTCGCGCTTGGCGGCGACGCGCTGCAGGCTGCGCAGATAGGAACCCGTACCGGCGGGGATCAGGCGACCCACGATGACGTTTTCCTTCAGGCCTTCCAGGGTGTCGGTCTTGCCGTGCACCGAGGCTTCGGTCAGGACGCGGGTCGTTTCCTGGAACGACGCGGCCGAGATGAAGCTCTTGGTCTGCAGCGAGGCCTTGGTGATGCCGAGCAGCACCGGCTGGGTGGTCGCCGGACGGCCGCCGCGGGCGATGGCCTTGTCCTGTTCGTGGAAGAACTCCGGCTTGTCCAGATGGTCGCCCTTGATCAGGCCCGTGTCGCCCGGCTCGACGATCTCGACCTTCTGCAGCATCTGACGAACGATCGTCTCGATGTGCTTGTCGTTGATCGGCACGCCTTGCAGTCGGTAGACCTCCTGGATCTCGTCGACCAGGAAGTTGGCCAGGGCCTCGACGCCCAGGATGCGCAGGATGTCGTGCGGATCCGGGTTGCCGTCGATGATGTACTCGCCGCGCGTGATGTAGTCGCCATCATGCACCGCGATGTGCTTGCCCTTCGGGATCAGGAACTCGACCGCTTCGGGCTGGTTGCCGTCGGCGTCGACGTCCGGAGTGATCTTGATCCGGCGCTTGTTCTTGTAATCCTTGCCGAATTCGACACGGCCGTCCATTTCCGCGATGACCGCGCAGTCCTTCGGACGGCGGGCTTCGAAGAGTTCGGCGACGCGCGGCAGACCACCGGTGATGTCCCGGGTCTTGGCGCCTTCGGTCGGGATACGCGCGATGACTTCGCCCGGCTTCACTTCGTCGCCGTCGGCGACGGAGAGAATGGCGCCCACCGACAGGAGGTAGCGAGCCTCGCCGCCGTTGCTCAGGCGCTTGTACGAGCCGTCTTCCGCCAGCACGCCCATGGCCGGACGCAGGTCCGAGGCGCGGGCCGAGGTCCGCCAGTCGGCGATCACGCGCTGCGCGATGCCGGTGGCTTCGTCGGTCTCCTCGCGGACGGAGAAGCCGTCCACCAGGTCTTCCGCACGGATCTTGCCGCCCACTTCCGTGATGATCGGGGTGGTGTAGGGGTCCCAGTCGGCCAGGCGCTGACCGCGCTTGACCTTGTCGCCGTCCTTCACCTTCAGGCGCGCGCCGTACGGCGGCTTGTAGTTCTCGCGTTCCTTGCCGTCGACCAGCACGCTCACCGAGGTGTTGCGGCTCATCACGACCAGGGCGCCGTCCGAAGCGGTCACGGTGGCGCCAGTCACGCGGACCGTACCGTCGTTGCTGCTTTCGAAGAACGACTGCTCGGCCACCTGGGCGGTGCCGCCGATGTGGAAGGTCCGCATCGTCAGCTGGGTGCCGGGCTCGCCGATCGACTGGGCGGCGATGACGCCGACCGCTTCACCGATGTTCACCGGCGTGCCACGGGCCAGGTCGCGGCCGTAGCAGGCGCCGCAGACGCCGATCTTGGCTTCGCAGGTCAGGACCGAGCGGACCTTCACCGACTGGACCACGGCCGCCTCGATGGCGTCGGCCATGTTCTCGTCGATATAGGTGTCGGCCGGCACGACCAGTTCGCCGGTGGCCGGATCCTTGACGTCCTCGGCCGTGAAGCGGCCCAGGACGCGGGCGCCCAGCGAGACCAGCACGTCGCCGCCTTCGACCACGGCCCGCAGGGTGATGCCCTTGGTGGTGCCGCAGTCTTCCTCGACGATGATGCAGTCCTGCGCGACGTCGACCAGACGACGGGTCAGGTAGCCCGAGTTGGCGGTCTTCAGCGCGGTGTCCGCCAGGCCCTTACGGGCGCCGTGGGTCGAGTTGAAGTACTCCTGAACGGTCAGGCCTTCCTTGAAGTTCGAGACGATCGGGGTCTCGATGATCTCGCCGGAGGGCTTGGCCATCAGGCCGCGCATGCCGCCCAGCTGCTTCATCTGGGCTTGCGAACCACGGGCGCCGGAGTGGGCCATCATGTAGATGGCGTTGATTTCCTTCTCGCGGCCGTTCTCGTCCTTATGCTTCATCTGAAGCTCGGCCATCATCTCGTCGGCGACGCGATCGGTGGCCTTGGCCCAGGCATCGACGACCTTGTTGTACTTCTCACCCTTGGTGATCAGGCCGTCGGCGTACTGCTGCTCGTATTCTTCAGCCAGGGTGCGGGTTTCGGCGACGATCGCCTCCTTCCGCTTCGGGATGATGATGTCGTCCTTGCCGAAGGAGATGCCAGCCTTGGCCGCTTCCTTGAAGCCCAGGCCCATGACCTGGTCGGCGAAGATCACCGTCGCCTTCTGACCGCAGTGGCGATAGACCACGTCGATCAGGTTGCCGATTTCCTTCTTCGTCAGGGCCTTCTCGATCAGTCGGTGACCGATCGCCGGGTGACGCGGCAGCAGGGCGGCGATCTTCATGCGGCCCGGGGTGGTGTCGATCACGCGGCGACGCGCCACGCCATCGGCGTCCACTTCCGTGAAGCGCGACTTGATCTTGGCGTGCAGCGACACGACGCCGGCGTCCATGGCGGCTTCGATCTCGCCCAGATCGGCGAAGATCTTGCCTTCACCCGGCTCGCCGTCGCGGGCGACCGACAGGTAGTACAGACCCAGGACGATGTCCTGCGACGGCACGATGATCGGGCGACCGTTGGCGGGCGACAGGATGTTGTTGGTCGACATCATCAGGACGCGCGCTTCCAGCTGGGCCTCGAGGCTCAGCGGGACGTGCACGGCCATCTGGTCGCCGTCGAAGTCGGCGTTGAACGCGGCGCAGACCAGCGGGTGCAGCTGGATGGCCTTGCCCTCGATCAGCTTCGGCTCGAACGCCTGGATGCCCAGACGGTGCAGGGTCGGGGCGCGGTTCAGCAGAACCGGGTGCTCGCGGATCACCTCTTCGAGGATGTCCCACACCTGGGGCTGTTCGCGCTCGACCATGCGCTTGGACTGCTTGACGGTGCCCGACAGGCCCTTGGCGTCCAGGCGCGCGTAGATGAACGGCTTGAACAGCTCCAGAGCCATCTTCTTGGGCAGGCCGCACTCGTGCAGCTTCAGGTCCGGACCCACGACGATGACCGAACGGCCCGAATAGTCGACGCGCTTGCCCAGCAGGTTCTGGCGGAAGCGGCCTTGCTTGCCCTTCAGCATGTCGGCCAGCGACTTCAGCGGACGCTTGTTGGCGCCCGTGATGACGCGACCGCGGCGGCCGTTGTCGAACAGGGCGTCGACCGACTCCTGCAGCATCCGCTTTTCGTTGCGGATGATGATGTCGGGCGCGCGCAGCTCGATCAGGCGCTTGAGGCGGTTGTTACGGTTGATGACCCGGCGATACAGGTCGTTCAAGTCCGAGGTCGCGAAGCGGCCGCCGTCCAGCGGCACCAGCGGGCGCAGTTCCGGCGGGATGACCGGGACGACCGTCAGCACCATCCATTCCGGGCGGTTGCCGGATTCGGAGAAGGCTTCGAGGATCTTCAGGCGCTTGCTGAACTTCTTCTGCTTCATGTCCGACGGGTTGCCCGCCAGCTCTTCGCGCAGCTTCTCGGCCTCCTTGTCGAGGTCGATGGCCTTCAGCAGGTTCTGGACGGCCTCGGCGCCGATCTCGGCGGTGAAGCTGTCGTCGCCGTACTCGTCCTGGGCGCGCATGAAGTCGTCCTCGCTGAGCAGCTGGTGCTGCTTCAGCGGGGTCAGGCCCGGCTCGGTGACGATGTAGTATTCGAAGTACAGGACGCGCTCGATGTCCTTCAGCGGCATGTCGAGCATCATGGCGATGCGCGACGGCAGCGACTTCAGGAACCAGATGTGGGCGACCGGCGAGGCCAGTTCGATGTGGCCCATGCGCTCGCGACGGACGCGGGCCAGGGTGACTTCAACACCGCACTTCTCGCAGATGATGCCCTTGTACTTCATGCGCTTGTACTTGCCGCACAGGCATTCGTAGTCCTTGGTCGGGCCAAAGATACGGGCGCAGAACAGGCCGTCACGCTCGGGCTTGAACGTGCGGTAGTTGATGGTTTCCGGCTTCTTGATCTCGCCGAACGACCACGAGCGGATCTTTTCCGGCGAGGCCAGCGAGATGCGGATCTGGTCGAAGGTCGGAGCGGCCTGGACCGGATTGAAGATGTTCAGGACTTCCTGGTTCATCTTGGTTCCTTCTGCGGGACTACCCGCGAAAATTCAAAGTGGAGAGCGGGCTGAAAGGGGCCCCTCCCCCACCGGTCAGGTGGAGGAGGGAGATCCGGATCAGCTGTTCTCCAGCTCGACGTTCAGGCCGAGCGAGCGCATTTCCTTGACCAGCACGTTGAAGCTTTCCGGGATACCGGCTTCGAACGTGTCGTCGCCACGGACGATCGACTCGTAGACCTTGGTCCGGCCGGCCACGTCGTCGGACTTCACCGTCAGCATTTCCTGCAGGGTGTAGGCCGCGCCGTAGGCTTCCAGAGCCCACACTTCCATTTCCCCGAAGCGCTGACCGCCGAACTGGGCCTTGCCGCCCAGCGGCTGCTGGGTGACCAGCGAGTATGGGCCGATCGAACGGGCGTGGATCTTGTCGTCGACCAGGTGGTGCAGCTTCAGCATGTAGATGTAGCCGACCGTGACCGGACGCTTGAACTGGTCGCCCGTCTGGCCGTCGTACAGGATCGACTGGCCCGACTTGTTGACGCCGGCCATTTCGAGGTGGTCCTCGATGTCGTCCATGCGCGCGCCGTCGAACACCGGGGTGGCGATCGGAACGCCCTTGCCGAGGTTGCGGGCCAGTTCCACCAGCTCTTCCTCGGACTCCGGCAGTTCCTCGTCGGGGCCGTAGATCTCGCGCAGGCGCGTGACCAGGGCGTCCTTCTGACCGCCGTGCTGCCAGTCTTCCAGCAGGTTGGTGATCTGCTTGCCGAGGTTGGCGCAGGCCCAGCCCAGGTGGGTTTCGAAGATCTGGCCGACGTTCATGCGCGAAGGCACGCCCAGCGGGTTCAGAACGACGTCCACGTGCGTCCCGTCGGCGAGGAACGGCATGTCCTCGATCGGCAGGATGCGCGAGATGACGCCCTTGTTGCCGTGACGGCCGGCCATCTTGTCGCCCGGCTGAAGCTTGCGCTTCACGGCCACGAAGACCTTGACCATCTTCATCACGCCCGGGGGCAGTTCGTCGCCGCGCTGCAGCTTGTCGACCTTGTCCTCGAAACGACGGTCCAGACGCTTGCGGTTCTCGTCGAACAGACGACGCAGGCTTTCCAGTTCGCCCATCGCCTTCTCGTCCTCGAGGGCGATCTGCCACCACAGACCCGGCTGGACTTCAGCCAAGCCCTCGGCGGTGATCGCGCCGCGCGACAGGCCCTTGGGACCCGAGAGAGCGACGTTGCCGATCAGCAGCTCGCGCAGGCGGCCCGAGATGTTGCGGTTCAGGATCGCGAACTCGTCGTCGCGGTCCTTGCCCAGACGGTCGATCTCGGCGCGTTCGATGGCCAGGGCGCGTTCGTCCTTGTCGACGCCGTGACGGTTGAACACGCGCACGTCGACGATCGTGCCGGCGACGCCCGGGGGCAGGCGCAGGCTGGTGTCGCGGACGTCCGAGGCCTTTTCGCCGAAGATGGCGCGCAGCAGCTTCTCTTCCGGCGTCATCGGGCTTTCGCCCTTCGGCGTGACCTTGCCGACCAGGATGTCGCCCGGCTGGACTTCGGCGCCGATCGCCACGATGCCCGCTTCGTCGAGGTTGCGCAGGGCTTCCTCGCCGACGTTCGGGATGTCGCGGGTGATCTCTTCCGGACCCAGCTTGGTGTCGCGGGCCATGACTTCGAATTCCTCGATGTGGATCGAGGTGAAGACGTCGTCACGGACGATGCGCTCGGAGATCAGGATCGAGTCTTCGAAGTTGTAGCCGTTCCAGGGCATGAACGCGACGAGCGCGTTGCGGCCCAGGGCCAGTTCGCCCAGCTCGGTCGACGGACCGTCGGCGATGATGTCGCCGGCGCTGATCTTGTCGCCCACCTTCACCAGCGGGCGCTGGTTGATGCAGGTCGACTGGTTCGAACGCTGGAACTTCGACAGGCGGTAGATATCGACGCCCGAACGGGCGCTGTCGGTCTCTTCCGTGGCGCGGACGACGATACGGGTACCGTCGATCTGCTCGACCACGCCGGTGCGTTTGGCGATGACCACGGCGCCCGAGTCACGGGCGACAACGGCTTCCATGCCGGTGCCGACCAGCGGGGCGTCGGACTGCACCAGCGGCACGGCCTGACGTTGCATGTTCGAGCCCATGAGGGCGCGGTTGGCGTCGTCGTTTTCCAGGAACGGGATCAGGGCCGCGGCCACCGACACGACTTGGCGCGGCGACACGTCCATCAGGTCCACCTGTTCCTTCTGGAGCAGGGTGGGTTCACCGTTGATCCGGCCGGGGACCAGGTCCTCGTGGATCTCGCCGTCGACCACCTTGATGTTCGACTGCGCGATGACGTGCTTCGACTCTTCCATGGCCGACATGTAGACGACCTCGTCGAGCGGCTTGCCGTCGGCGACGCGACGGTAGGGGCTCTCGATGAAGCCGTACTTGTTCACGCGGGCGTGGGTGGCCAGCGAGTTGATCAGACCGATGTTCGGGCCTTCCGGCGTTTCGATCGGGCAGATGCGGCCGTAGTGGGTCGGGTGAACGTCGCGGACTTCGAAGCCGGCGCGCTCGCGGGTCAGACCGCCCGGGCCAAGCGCCGACAGGCGGCGCTTGTGGGTGATCTCCGACAGCGGGTTGGTCTGGTCCATGAACTGCGACAGCTGCGAGCTGCCGAAGAATTCACGCACCGAGGCCGCGGCCGGCTTGGCGTTGATCAGGTCGTGCGGCATCACGGTGTCGATGTCGACCGACGACATGCGTTCCTTGATGGCGCGTTCCATGCGCAGCAGGCCGACGCGGTACTGGTTTTCCAGCAGCTCGCCCACCGAACGGACCCGGCGGTTGCCCAGGTTGTCGATGTCGTCGATTTCGCCGCGACCGTCGCGCAGGCCGACCAGCAGCTTCAGGACCGCCAGCACGTCTTCCTTGCGGAGCACGCGCATCTCGTCCGAAGCGTCCAGCTCCAGGCGCATGTTCATCTTCACGCGGCCCACGGCCGACAGGTCGTAGCGCTCGGCGTCGAAGAACAGCGACTTGAACATCGCCTCGGCGGCTTCGACCGTCGGCGGCTCGCCTGGACGCATCACGCGGTAGATGTCGAACAGCGCGTCCTCGCGGACGGCGTTCTTGTCCACGCGCAGGGTGTTGCGCATGTAGGCGCCGACCGTGACGTGGTCGATGTCCAGCACGTCGATGGTGCTGAAGCCTTGCTCGGCCAGGGCCTGGATCGAGGCCACGTCCAGCTCGTCGCCGGCTTCGGCGTAGATCTCGCCGTTCTCGAAGTTGACCGCGTCGCGGGCCAGGTAGCGGCCCGTCAGGGCTTCCGGCGCCAGCAGCAGGGTCTTCAGGCCGTTGTCGGCCAGCTTCTTGGCCTGGCGGGCGGTGATCTTGGTGCCGGCCGGAGCCACTTCTTCGCCGGTGTCGGCGTCGATCAGGGCGAATTCCGGCTTCACGCCGCGCCAGCGCTCGGGCTTGTAGGGCGTGGCCCAGCCTTCGGCGCCGGCGGCGGTGCGCTTCTCGAACGGCACGACGTCATAGAACGTCGTCAGGATCTCTTCGCCGTCCATGCCCAGGGCATAGAGGAAGGTCGTGGCCGGCAGCTTGCGGCGGCGGTCGATGCGGACATAGACCACGTCCTTGGCGTCGAACTCGAAGTCCAGCCACGAGCCGCGGTAGGGAATGACGCGGGCGGCGAACAGCAGCTTGCCCGAGGCGTGGGTCTTGCCCTTGTCGTGGTCGAAGAACACGCCCGGCGAGCGGTGCATCTGCGAGACGATGACGCGCTCGGTGCCGTTGACGATGAAGGTGCCCTTGTCCGTCATGAGCGGGATGTCGCCCATGTAGACGTCCTGCTCCTTGATGTCCTTGACCGAGCGGGCGCCGGTTTCTTCTTCCGTCTCGAACACGATCAGGCGCAGCTTCACCTTCAGCGGCGCCGCGAAGGTCATGTCGCGCTGGATGCACTCTTCAACGTCGTACTTGGGCTCTTCGAATTCGTACGAGACGTATTCGAGCACCGCGCGCTCGTTGAAATCCTTGATCGGGAAGACGGACTTGAACACCGCCTCGATGCCTTCGTCGCGGCGTTGGCCCGGACGGACCTCGCGCTGAAGGAACTGCTCGTAGGAGGAGCGCTGAACCTCGATGAGGTTCGGCATCTGCACAGCTTCGGGGATGCGGCCGAAAGACTTCCGGATCCGCTTCTTGCCGGTGAAGGATTGCGCCATGTTTTTTCCCTGGGCGCGGACGGACTCCGCGCGTGAATTCGAATGTACCTAGCGTCCACCCTCGCCGCTCTCCTCTCGGGAGAACGCCGGACGCTGGAATTCCCCTGTCAGGACAACCGGGACCGGAAGCCTGACGGGCGCCCCTTCGCGCTGATCGGAGGGCGGCTGACCGCGCCTCGGGGCGTATCATGCGGACACGCGCGTGCGCGTTCCGCCGAAATGTCTTCGTGAACGGGCGGATATAGGACAACCCGCCGGGGATGGGAAGGGGGTTTATCCACAAAAGAATGCGGGAACCCGCCGTCAAGCTTGGAACCTCCTCACCCAAACCAGATCCCGCTCATCCCGGCGAACGCCGGGACCCAGATCCTAGGGGTGCTGGAGATGACTGGAGAAGCTCAGCGCTCCTGGCGTCAGGCTCAAAGCTATTCCATCTGGGTCCCGGCCTTCGCCGGGATGAGCGGGGTTTTTTGAGAACTAGCGGATCACCTGCACGGCCGCCAACGCCTGGGCCGACAGCCCCTTGTCGCCCGTCGCCGTCAGCTTGCCGGCCTTGTCGTCCCAGTGCAGCTTCACCGTCTTGCCGACACCCTTCTCGTAGGCGTTGGTCACGCCGTCGTCGTCGTACAGCGTGAAGTCGGCGTCGCGGCCCGGATAGACCTTCACCGCGCTGATCGCCTGCGGCGTGGCCGTGCTCTGGATGGGCGCGCCCATCGGGACGATCGAGCCGGCGCGGACGAACAGCGGGATGGTGTCGATCGGGGCCGAGACCTTGATCGTCTGGCCGCCGGCGACCTTCTTGCCCGTCCAGTAGTCGTACCAGTCGGCGCCCGCCGGCAGGTAGACGTCGCGCTCGGTCACGCCCTGATCGGTGATCGGCGCCACCAGGAAGGCCGGGCCGAACATGTACTGGTCGCCCAGGTTCACCACCTTGGGATCGTTCGGGAAGTCCATGAACAGGCCGCGCATGAACGGCGCCCCGGTCTCGTAGGTCGAGTGGCCCATCGAGTAGAGGTACGGCATCAGGGCGTAGCGCAGCTTCAGGTACTTGGCGACCACCGCCTCGGCGCCCTTGCCGTACGACCAGACCTCGGTGTCCTTGCGCATGCCGTGCACGCGCAAGGTCGGGGTGAAGGTCCCGTACTGGAACCAGCGGGCGAACAGCTCGGGATAGTCGTTGTTCTGGCCCACCACGTCGCGGGCGTCGGACGGGTCCAGCAGCGGCGGCTTGGTCGCCGTCGTGGTCTGGGGCAGCCACTGCCAGCCGCCGATGTCGTTGCCCCAATAGGCCAGGCCCGACGCGGTGAAGTTCAGGCCGGTCGGCACCTGTCTCTTAAGAGCTTCCCAGGTGGGCTGGATGTCGGACGACCAGAACAGCGCCCCGTTGCGCTGGGTCCCGATATAGGCGGCGCGCGACAGGATCAGGTTGCGCTTGTCGGGGCGGTCGCGGCGCGAGCCCTCGGCCACGCCCTGGGTGTGGACCAGCGGGAAGACGTTGCGGTAGCGGTCGCCCGAACCGATGCTCCAGAAATAGCCCTCCGGCACCAGGTCCGGCTCGGTCTCGTCCAGCCAGAACCAGTCGAAGCCCTTGGAGGCGATGTTGTCGCGGATCTTGCCCCAGAACCACTCGCGGGCCTGCGGGTTGGTGCTGTCGATCAGGGCGCCGGTGCGGTCGCTGCGGAACGGCAGGCCGTCGACCGGCTTGCCGTCGGCGTCCTTCAGGAACCAGCCCTTGTCGGCCAGATAGTTGAAGTAGCGGCCTTCCTTCTCGAAGCGCGGCCAGACGCTGATGATGCTGTGCACGCCGTTGTCGTGCAGCTCCTTGTTCATCGCGGCCGGGTCGGGGAAGTAGGTCGGGTCGATGTCCAGCTGGCCCATCCGGGTCCAGTAGAACCAATCCAGCACCATCACATCCAGCGGATAGCCGCGGTCGCGATAGCCCTTGGCGACGTCGAGGATCTGCTTCTGGCTCTCGTAGCGGGCCTTGGACTGGATGTAGCCGAAGGCGGCCTTGGGCGGCAGCGGCGTGACGCCGGTCAGCTTGCGGTAGCCGGCGTAGATCTCGTCATAGCTGCCGGTGATCACGAAGAACGACACCCGCTCGCCGACCTTCGACTGCCACAGGGTGCGGCCGTTGACGGCCGGATAGACCTTGGTCTCCGACGGGTTGTCCCAGATGATCCCATAGCCCTTGTTCGACACCATGAACGGCACGCAGACGGTCTCGCCGGCCGGCGCGTCGTAGTCATGCTTGCAGGTGATCGAGCGGCCGCGCAGGTCCAGGATGCCTTCCTGGTTCTGCCCCAAGCCGTAGAAGTGCTCGTCGGCGCTGGTCGAGAAGCTGGCGCCGGCCTGGTAGGTCCGCTCGCCGCTGACGACATGGGGCGACATTTCCCATCCCGTCATGCTGACGATGGGGGCTCCATCCGCCTTGCGGATCTTGACCGAGACCGGCGGCAGGGACGGCGCGAAATAACGCTCCATCTGCGAGGGCGCGCCCGGCCAGGGCTGGGCGACGACTTCCAGCGACAGCGCGCCCGAGGTGAAGATGTCGGCCCCGGCCTTCTGGTCGTGGCGCCAGCCCTTGTCGTCGCTGTCGGCCGTGAAGCCGTAGCCGGGCGCGGCCTCGGCCAGGGCGCGGTCCTGGCTGATGGTCACCCGGACGATGTTGGGGGCGTAGGTCTCGACCGAGACGTACGAGCCGTTGCGGTCCATGACCGCCGCCGGCGCGGCGACCGCGCTGGTGGCCATCAGGCCGGCGGAGAAGCCCAGGGCCAGGCTCGAGACCAGCCCCGCCGTCCAGCGCCGCGCGCCCGTGTTCAGCCGTTCCATCGCTTCCCCTAATGTTACCGCTATCTATTGGCGGCAATCGCTAGAGGCGCGTCCGGTCGGCGTCAACAAGATTGATATTACTAATGGACTCAGCCCCGATTCATCGCCTTGCCGACCAGCGAGATCGCGAAGGCGATCAGGCAGACGAAGAACGCGATCTTGGCCAGGCCGCCGGCCACGTCGACGACGAAGCCGAGGATCCCGAACACGATCATCAGGACGAGAAGGATTCCAGCCAGCTTGAGCATGGGCAAATAACGCCCGTCATGCGGCAAAGGTTGCCGCTTTATATCAGACACTCATGTCGACGAAGTTGGGCACGGCCAGGCCGTTCTTGGCCTGGGCCTTGGCGCCGTCCATGGCTTCCTTGATCTTGGCCTTCACGGCGTCGTCGATCTGCTGCAGGGCCTGGGTGCGCTGGTCGGGCGACATGGCCGCCAGGCTTTCCTCGGTCAGGCCGGCGTTCTTCATCGCTTCGGCCTTCCACGCCTTGAGTTTTTCCTCCCAGGCGTCCTTCTTGGCCTCCTTGGCGAAGGCCACCAGGCCCTTGTCGCGGACCTTGTCCAGGTCGCTGGCGCTGTCGAGCGCCGCCCTCGAGCCGGTCGTGGCCGACGCCGCCGCCAGCGGGCTCCACATCGAATAGCCGCCGCCCGAAATCCCCGAGATCGCCATGGTCGCCTCCACTGCTGCGTGCGCGACCGATGGTTAGCAACGAGCGTGCCAGGATGACGCAGGCGCGCGCGACCCAAACGAAAACGGCCCCGGAGGTTTCCCTCCGGGGCCGTCAACGCGTGCGTCAGAGAACTGACGCCGGCAGGTCCCCCATGCGCGAGGCATGGGGAAGTGAATTACTTCACTTGGACCTTGGCGCCGGCTTCGGTCAGCTTCTTGGCGACTTCTTCGGCGACTTGCTTCGAGACGTTTTCAACGACGTTCTGCGGAGCGCCTTCGACCAGGTCCTTGGCTTCCTTCAGGCCCAGGTCCGGACGAACGCCGCGGACTTCCTTGATCACGTTGATCTTCTTGTCGCCGCCGTCGGTCAGGACGACGGTGAATTCGGTTTGCTCTTCGGCGGCTTCGGCCGGAGCGGCGGCAGCGCCACCGCCGACGGCGGCCACGGCGACCGGAGCGGCGGCCGAGACGCCCCACTTTTCTTCGAGCAGCTTGGACAGCTCAGCGGCTTCCAGCACCGACAGGGTGGACAGTTCTTCAACCAGCTTTTCGAGCTTGGACATGTGTAAGTTCCTTAGAGAGATATGGGATAGATGCGGTGATGACCGTTACGCGGCGTCTTTGGTCGCGTAGGCGTTGAAGACGCGAGCCAGCTGGCCAGCCGGAGCCTGCAGGACGCCAGCGATCTTGGTCGCCGGGGCCTGGAGGAGGCCGATGAGCTTGCCACGCAGTTCGTCCAGCGACGGCAGGGTCGCCAGAGCCTTCACGCCGTTTTCGTCCAGCACGTTGGTCTGGTCCAGCACGCCACCGACAAGCTTGAACTTGTCGTTTTCCTTGGCGAACTGAACGGCGACCTTGGCGGCCGAAACAGCGTCCGGCCCGTAGGCGATGGCGACCGGACCGGTGAAGAGCTTTTCGCCCTTGTCACCGAGCTTGCCGTCCAGAGCCTTGAGGGCCAGGGTGTTCTTCACAACCTTGATCGCGGCGCCTTCCTTGCGGAGGCGGAGACGAAGGTCGGTCATTTCCGCAACGGTCAGACCCATGTAGTGGGTCACGACGACAGCGCCGGCATCGGCGAAGACGCTTTTCAGCGACTCGATCGATTCCTGCTTTTGAGCGCGGTCCATTGCGGTCTCCTACTCAATAACAGCGGCCGGACCATTCCGGCAGCCAAATGCTCGTCCCACGCGGGATCGCTCCCGCACGCGAGTCGCATCAGCCTGTTCCAAGGAAAGTCGGCCGCGTATCTGTCTCGGACAGGAGTCACGAGTCAGGAGAGCGTCGGCGTCTCTATCCCTGTCTCCCGACGGCGAGGAAGGGCTCTTCCTCGATTACGGCGTTGGTGACCCCACGCCCCGCAGTTCTCAAACAGGATCGCCGCCGGGCGAGCCCAGCGGAGAAGGGGCGGCGTATAGACGGTTTGGGGATGGATTTCAACAGGGCCCCTTCAATCAGATCCCCCACCTCCCAACCGTCATTCCGGGCCTTGCGCCCGGAACCCCTCGTTCGGCCCGCACGTGAAGCGCCAGCGGTTCGCCGGCGAACCGCCCCTCCCGCACCTGCGGCGGACAGAGGGGGCCCGGGCACAAGGCCCGGGATAACGGTGATGAACATGCAAAGGCTAGCCTTCCCCCTCCCCTTTCCGGATAACGGAAACACCATCGGGAATAAGGGGATTTCAGGATGCATCGCACGTTCGCCGCCGGCCTCGCGGCCCTGATGCTCGTCGGCCTCGCCGCCCCGACCTTCGCCGAGCCCAAGGCCCCGCCGATCCCCAAGGCGGTCGTCGCCGATCCGCCGCGCGACGCGGCCCATCCGGCCGACATGGCCGCCTTCACCGTCCCGACGGGCGGCGTGCGGGTCAACGCCATGATGTACCTGGCCTCGGGCGACCAGCCGCATCCGACGATGCTGATGCTGCACGGTTTCCCGGGCAACGAGACCAATATCGACCTGATGCAGGCCGTGCGCCGCGCCGGCTGGAACGTGATGCGGGTCAACTACCGCGGCTCGTGGGGCAGCCCGGGCAAGTTCTCGTTCGCCAACAGCCGCGCCGACAGCGAGGCGGCGCTGGCCTTCCTGCGCGACCCGGCCAACGTCGCCAAGTACCGCATCGACCCGACGCGGATCGTGGTGGCGGGCCACAGTATGGGCGGCTTCATGGCCGCCGACGCCGTGGCCGGCGATCCCAAGGCGGCGGGGGCGATCCTCATCGACGCCTGGGACATCGGCAAGAGGAAGGCCGACCTCGTCGATCCGGCCAAGCGCAAGGCCGCCCTGCAGGGCCTGAAGGACAGCACCCCGCCCCTGGCCGGGACCAGCGCCGAGCTGCTGGCCAAGGAGATCGAGACCACCTCGACCCAGCTTGACCTGGAAGCGCTGAGCGCCCGCATCGCCGACCGGCCGCTGCTGATGATCGGGGCCGAGCACGCGGGCGCGCCCACCACCCGCAAGCTGGCCACGGCCGCCCGCCAGGCCCAGGCCAAGGCGCTGACCGAAACCTACATGGACACCGACCACAGCTTCTCCGACAGCCGCATCGCGCTGGAGGGCGAGGTGATCCGCTGGCTGGGCCAGTTCGATCCGGCCTCGGCCAAGCCGGGCACGCCGCAGATTCCGCTGAAGGCGCCCTACGACGAGAGCAATCCGTTCGCCAAGATCCTGCGCGGCGAGATCGTCGTGCCCAAGGTCTACGAGGACGACCAGGTGCTGGCCTTCATGGACCACGCCCCGGCCGAGCCGGGCCACGTGCTGGTGATCTCCAAGACCTCCAAGGCCCGCAACATCCTGGAGATCTCGCCCCAGGACCTGTCGCGGATCATGGCCGTGGCCGCCAGGGTCGGCCAGGCTCAGGTCGATGGGCTGGGCGTCGAGGGCTTCACGATCGTCCAGAACAACGGCGTCGGCCAGAGCGTGCCGCACCTGCATATCCACGTGATCCCCCGCGTGGCCGGCAAGCCGCTGATGTTCGTCGAGAACGAGAAGGGCGATCCGAAGGCGATCGAAGCCGAGGCGGCCAAGATCCGCGCGGCGATGAAATAGATCGGGGACAGGGACAGGGACAGGCGCATGCGCCTGTCCCTGTCCGCTGCCGCCGCCTAGACGCCCATGAGCCGCTTGGCCGTGGCGTGCCAGAAGGGCGTGTCCCAAAGGGCGTGGACGGCGACGGTGAACGGCGCGGCGACGGCCAGCCAGACCCAGTAGGCGCGGTGGATCCTGCGGTTGCGGTAGATGTCCCACAGGAACATCGGCGCGATCGCCAGCAGGACATAGAGGTCGGACGAAACCGGCCGGCCCGGCAGGGTGGTCGGAATCCAGGTGATGCGGTCGAAGGCGGCGGGCAGGGCGACCGCGATCGACAGGATCATCATCCGCTTGTGGAAGCCGGGATCCGTCACGCGCGCCGCGACGCCGAGGAACACCAGGATCGAGAACAGGAACCCGATGCGGAGCTGAAGCAGCATGATGTTCTCGACGATCCCGACGAATGCGGTCGCCTGGGCCTTGGCCGGCGGCGGCGCGGCCTGCGCGCCGGCGAAGACCTGGTGGTAGATGGTGGGGATCAGCACGAACCCGACCACGACCAGCGCCGCCGCGAGCACCGCGCCCAACGTCCCCAGCAGGCGATGGCGCGCGATCTGGCCGGTCGCCACCAGCCAGGTCTGGGTCAGCAGCAGGAGCATGTAGCTGCCCATGAGCGCGGCGTGGACATGCAGCACCACCGGGAACGGCGGCCGCTGCCCGGCCTCGACCGCGGCCATCTTGCCCAGCGAGTCCGGGATGAACCCCAGGAGCACGATCACGATGAAGCCGGCCGCGGTGAACACATAGATCCAACGGTCGATGAAGGCCGTACGGTCGCCGGACAGCACGTCAGGACGCGCGCCGCCGACGGCGGACGTTTGGGCAATGGTCGTCATGGTTCCCTTCCCCCCGGAATGGTGGAGTCGAGACGCTGTTCGAAGAACATTGTTCGGTCAATCGTCAAGGCGGCTTTTCCCGCGAAAAGCATCCCTCGCGGCGAGGCGGCTAGGGCGTGCTCAACCGGTCGATGACCGCCCGCGCCGCCGCCACGCCGGTGGCGAAACAGGCCTGCAGCAGGTAGCCGCCGGTCGGGGCCTCCCAATCCAGCATCTCGCCGGCCACGAACACGCCGGGCGCGGCCTTCAGCTCCAATCCGTCCAGCGCGTCGAACGCCAGGCCGCCGGCCGACGAGATCGCGCGCTCCAGCCCCTGGGTCCCGGTCAGCACGATCGGCGCGGCCTTGATCGCCGCCGCCAGGGCGTCGGGCGCGACCGGCAGGGCCAGGCCGTGGGCCTCGCGCAGCAGGGCGATCTCGACCGGCGACAGGTGGACCGCTTTGCGCAGCCAGCTCGACAGCGACTGCCCGCCGCGCGGCCTGGACAGGCGCGCGGTCAGCTGGGCCAGGGGAACGTCCGGCCGCAGGTCGATCTCCAGCGTCGCCGAGCCGTGGACCGCGATCGCGTCGCGCAGGGCGGCGGACAGCGCATAGACCGCCCCCCCCTCCAGGCCGTAGCCCGACGCCAGGGCGTCGCCGCGCGAGGTCCGCCCCTCGAAGGTCAAGGCGACGTTCTTGAGCGGCGATCCGGCGAAGCGCTCGCGGAACAGCGGCGTCCAGTCGACCGTGAAGCCGACATTGGCGGGCCGGAACGGCGCCGTCGCCGCGCCGCGCGCCGCCAGCCGCGGCGCCCAGGCGCCGTCCGAACCCAGCTTGGCCCAGCTAGCCCCGCCCAGGGCCAGGACGGTGGCGCGCGGCCGTACGGCGCGCGGCCCGTCGGGCGTGTCGAAGGCCAGGTCGCCGGCCGCGTTCCAGCCGGTCCAGGTCGAGCGCAGGTTCAGCGCCACGCCCTGCCCCTCCAGCCGCGCGATCCAGGCCCGCAGCAGGGGCGAGCCCTTCAGCGCCTTGGGGAACACCCGGCCGCTGGTGCCCACGAACGTCGCCTGCCCCAGCCCCTCGGCCCAGGCCACCAGGTCGGCCGGGGTGAAGGCCTCCAGTATCGGCCGCAGGATCGGCGCGGCCGCGCCGTAACGGGCGACGAACCGCTCGAAGTCCTCGGAATGGGTCAGGTTCAGCCCGCCGCGCCCGGCCATCAGGAACTTGCGCCCCAGGGTCGGCATGCGCTCGAACACCGCGACCGACAGCCCAGCGCCGCTCAGCACCTCGGCCGCCATCAGCCCGGCCGGCCCGCCGCCGATCACGGCGACGTCGAGAACTTGAGGATCGGTCACGGGGGCTGGATGTCCGGCGGCGGAAGGAACTCCGTGCTCTTATAGAGCAGGCGGCTCCCATTCGAAGGGCCAAGCCCCAAACGCAAAGCGGGCGCTGGATCGCTCCAGCGCCCGCTCGCTTAGCTCAGTTCGAAGGGCTTAGGCGTTGACCGAAGCGACGTCGACCTTGAAGCCCGGACCCATCGTCGACGACAGGCCGATACGCTTCACGTAGACGCCCTTGGCGCCCGACGGCTTGGCCTTGTTCAGCGCGTCGACCAGGGCCTTCACGTTGACCAGCAGGGCTTCGTCGGTGAACGAGATCTTGCCGATGCCGGCGTGGACGATGCCCGCCTTCTCGACGCGGAACTCGACGGCGCCGCCCTTGGCGTCCTTCACGGCTTGGCCGACGTTCGGGGTCACGGTGCCGACCTTCGGGTTCGGCATCAGGCCGCGCGGGCCCAGCACCTTACCGAGGCGACCGACCAGGGCCATCATGTCCGGGGTCGCGATGACGCGATCGAAGTCCATGAAGCCGCCGGCGATCTTTTCGTACAGGTCTTCGGCGCCGACGTGCTCGGCGCCCGCCGCGGTGGCTTCAGCCGCCTTGGCGTCCTTGGCGAAGACGGCGACGCGGACGTCGCGGCCGGTGCCCGAGGGCAGGTTCACCACGCCGCGGACCTGTTGGTCGGCGTGACGCGGGTCGACGCCCAGGTTGACCGAGATCTCGACGGTTTCGTCGAACTTGGCCTTGGCGTTGGCCTTCACCAGGGCGATGGCCTCGGCGACGGCGTGGGTGGCGTCACGGTCGCCGGTCCAGGCCTTGATGCGCTTGGGTTGCTTGGCCATGGTCTTAGGCCTCCACGATCTTCAGGCCCATGGCCTTGGCGGAGCCTTCGATGATCTTGGCCGCGGCCTCGAGATCGTTGGCGTTCAGGTCCTTCATCTTCTTTTCAGCGATCTCGCGCAGCTGGGTGCGGGTCACTTCGCCGACGGTCTCGCGACCGGTCAGCTTGGCGCCGGACTTCAGGCCGGTGATCTGCTTCAGATAGTGCGTCGCCGGGGGCGTCTTGGTGACGAAGGTGAACGACTTGTCCTGATAGACCGTGATGACGGTCGGCAGGGGGGTGCCCTTTTCGACGTTCTCGGTGCGCGCGTTGAACTCCTTACAGAAGCCCATGATGTTGACGCCGCGCTGACCCAGAGCCGGGCCGATGGGCGGTGAAGGCGTGGCGGAGCCGGCCTTCACCTGGAGCTTGATGTAGCCCAGGATCTTCTTAGCCATTGTATCCTCTCATGAAAGCCGGTCGCCCGGCCTTCGCTGGTTGGCCGTGGTGCGGGCTTGGCGTCCCTTCCACGGATTTGATCCCGCCATGACGACGAGCACGCCCCGGGACAGGGTCCTGGGACGAAGGCGCGGCATGTAGCAGGTGGGGCGCGGCGAGTCCAGCCGGGCGGACGACCGCCCCCTCCCGGGGAGAGGGGGCGGTCGCGGCCGATCCTAGAACGTCTCGCCGACCATCGTCTCGCTCAGCGCCCACAGCGCCTGGGCGCGGGCGGGATCGATCGCGTAGGACCGCACGCCGGCGCGGATTTGCGAGGCGTCGTCCACCAGCTCGGCCACGTGGCAGTCCTCGCAATAGCGGCCGGCGACCAGCGAGACCGGCGCCGTGACCCCGGCCCAGACGCTGGTGGCCGCGCCCTGCGGGATGGTCTTCCACTCGATGGGCGGTTGGCCGGCGGCTTCGGCCTGGGCGTTCAGCTGGTCGATCCAGCCCTGGATGAAGGCCGGATCCAGGTGGCGGGCCAGTTCGGTCTGGATGCCGCCCGGGTGCACGGCCACGGCCCGCACGCCGCGGTCCTTGTGGCGGCGGTCGAACTCGACGGCGAACAGGATGTTGGCGGTCTTGGAGCGGCCATAGGCCTCGAACGGCACGTACTCGGTGGTCTCGAAGTTCGGGTCCTCGAGGTTCACGTCCGAGAAGCGGTGGCCCGACGAGGCCAGCGACACCACCCGCGAGCCGGCCTTCAGCAGGCTGGCGATGCGGTTGATCAGCACGAAGTGGCCCAGGTGGTTGGTGCCGAACTGGGTCTCGAAGCCGTCGGCGGTCTTGCCGAACGGCGGGGCCATCACGCCGGCGTTGGCGATGACCAGGTCGAACGGGCGGCCGTCGGCGACCAGGGCGTCGGCGCAGGCCCGCACGCTCTTCAGGCTCGCCAGGTCCAGCTCGACCAGCGTCAGCGAACCCCCGCTCCTGGCGGCGGCCTCGCGGACGACGGCGGTCGCGCCTTGCGCCTTGTCCAGGTCGCGCGCCGCCCCGACGACGTCGGCGCCGTGGGCGGCCAGGACACGGGCGGTCTCCACGCCCAGGCCGCCGAAACGCCGGTGACCAGGACGCGCTTGCCCGACAGGTCGATGCCGGCCAGGACGTCGTCGGTGGTGGATTTGGCGCCGAATTGTTCGCTCATGACTCTCAGGTTCCCTTGAAGGGTTGTTGTCCGAACCCGCCCGGATGATTAAATGGAGGAAGGCTCCGGATACATATTCGGAGGTACCCTCCGCTTTTCAAGGTCGATGCCCGAAGATTCCGCCCCCAAGGCCCGAAAGCCCCGCGCCGACAGCCTGCGCAACCGCGATCTGCTGCTGACGGCGGCCAAGGCGGCGTTCACGCAGACCAGCGCCGACGCGCCGCTGGAGGACATCGCGCGCCGGGCCGGCGTGGGCATCGGCACGCTCTATCGGCATTTCCCGACGCGGGAGGCCCTGATCGCGGCGGTCTATGCGCGCGAGGTCGGGCAGCTGGCCGCCTCGGCCGACGCCCTGCTGGCCGAACGTTCGGCCGGGGAGGCTCTGGAGGCCTGGCTGAACCTGCTGATCGACTACATGGCCACCAAGCGCGTCGTCGCCCCGGCCCTCCGCGCCGATCCGGGCGAAGGCTCGCGCGTCTACGCCAGCTCCGGCGCCGCCATCCTGCCGACCCTGGAGCGCTTGACGAAGGCGGCCCACGCCGCCGGCGACATCCGGACCGACATCGGCTTCGACGACATCCTCAGGATGATGAGCGGCCTCAGCGTCGGCTACGAACAGCCGGGCTGGGACGCCGGCGCGCGGCGGTTGCTGGGCGTGATGATGGCGGGACTGCGGGCGAAGTAGCGCCGCCTCGCCTCAGAGCGGCTTGCGATAGACCAGGAACCCCGACTTGTCGGCGACCTGGTCGTACAGCTTCATCGCCGTGGCGTTGGTCTCGTGGGTCTGCCAGTAGACCCGCGACGCCCCCGCCGCCCGGGCGGCGTCGTACACCGCCTCGATCAGGGCTCGGCCCACGCCCTTGCCCCGCGCCTGCTCCGTCGTGAACAGGTCCTGCAGATAGCAGATCGGCTCGATCATCGTGGTGCTGCGGTGGAAGAGATAGTGGACCAGCCCCAGCAGGCGGCCGTCCTGTTCGGCGACCAGGCCATGCACCGGCTCGTCGGCGTCGAAGATGCGCGACCAGGTCATGGCCGTGACCGCCGGGTCCAGGGCCGTCTCGCCCGAGCGGCCGTAGAAGGCGTTGTAGCCGTCCCAAAGGGGCAGCCACTGGGCATGGTCGGCGCGGGTCAGGGGGCGGACACGGAGGTCGTCGGCCATGGTCGGGCTCCGGAAGCGGCGGCGCGCCGCATCCTCCCTATTCCCGGAAGCCTTGCAATGGGTCGTGGCGCGACGGTTCGTGGCGTTGGTCGCGCTCGGCGCTCTCGGTCAGGTCGAACACCAGCTTGGACGCGCCGGCCGCGACCAGCCACAGGAAGGCCAGGATGCGCAGCAGCGGCGCCTCGTGCGGATGCCGGGCGGCCAGCACCAGAAACAGGACGAAGCCTCCGACCGCGGCGAACGCCAGGGCCAGGGAGGCGAGTTTGCAACGGAAGGCGGACATCGGACGGACTCCAGAAGGTCCGTCCTTGTCGCGCCGCGCCGCGTAAGGGCGCCATTCGACTCCGGCCCGCCGGCGTAAGCGGGCCGTAAAGGCCGCTACATGACCAGCATCCAGACCGCCATGGCGATCATCATCAGGTTCTCGGTCAGCGACACGAAGCCCAGCGGCACGTTGCTGTCGCCGCCCACGCAGGCGCATTTCAGCTGGCGCTTGTCGATGTAGACCGCCTTGAACACCGACACGGCCCCGACGGTCCCGATGAACAGCGCCACCGGCGCAGACAGCCAGGTCAGGGCGCCGGCGATCATCAGCACCCCGGCCCCGACCTCGGCGAACGGATAGACCCGGGCGTAGGGCAGCCAGCGCTGGGCCAGCAGGTCGTAACCCAGGAACATGGTCGAGAAGGTCTCGATGTCGCGCAGCTTCAGCATGCCCAGGGCGCACATCGAGAAGGCGATGAACCATTGCAGGGCGTGGGCGGTGAAGACCTGGCCGGTCGCGGCGTAGTTGGCGGCCAGCGCCGTCAGGGCCGCGACGGCGAACACCGCGATCACCGGCGTGTAGGTCAGGGCCTTGGGGTCGCGCACCCGCAGGCCGAAATGGCGGCGCAGGTCGTCGTAGCCGCCGATAGGTTGGCCGTCGATGAAGGCCTGGGGCGTGGTCGCCACCCCGTGGGCGGCCTTGAAGACGTCGATCTCCTCGCGCGTCGTCAGCAGATGGTCCTCGACCGCGTAGCCCCGGCGGCGCAGCAGGTCCCTGGCGCGCAGACCCCAGGGACAGACGTGCTGGTCGGTCACCATCCGATAGAGGACGGCGGTCCGAGGCGAGGTCGTGGTCGAGGCGGTCATCGAGGGTCTCCGGCTTGCCCGAGAACGGGACCCCGCTCATATGAGTTCCGTACCATGGTACGGAGTCAAGAGGCGCGGGATGGCCATGAAGTCGACGACGATCGCGGGCCTGGCCCAAGCCGGCGGGGTAGGCGTGGAGACCGTGCGCTACTACCAGCGGCGCGGCCTGCTGGAGCAGCCGGCGCGACCCGAGGGCGGCGCCTCGGCCGGCGGTGTGCGGCGCTACGGCGAGGCCGACGTGCGCCGCCTGCGCTTCATCCGCGCGGCCCAGGCGGCCGGCTTTACCCTGGAACAGGTCGCCGAGCTGCTGGCCCTGGACGCCGGCGACGACCACGCCCGGGCGCGAGGCCTGGCCCTGGAGCGCATCGCCGCCCTGGACGCCAGGATCGCCGAGCTGCAGACGGCCCGCGACGCGCTGAAGCGCCTGGCCCGCGCCTGCGGCGAGACCACGACGGGCCCCTGCCCCATCCTGTCGGCGTTCGAGGGGGCGTGAGGGCTCGCCCTTTCAACCACCGCCTTTTGTTGTCATCCCGGAAAGCGCGCAGCGCTTGTCCGGGACCCAGGTGAACTGCAAAGCATCTGCCCAGTCCCCTAGGTCCCGGCCAGCCTCTGCGAGGCTTCCGGGATGACAACCGATTTTAGTCGCCCCCTACCCCTTCAGCTCCACGGCCACGTCGCCCAGTTGGTCGTAGGCCGAATTGGTCCCTTCGGCGTAGCCCATCTCGACGTACTGATCGCGCACGGCCTTGGACTCGAAGGTGGTGACCTGGGTCAGGGTCGTCTTGCCGCCGGTTTCCTCGAGCGTGACCTCGGTGACGAAGCGCGGCGAGCCCGGGGCGTCGAAGCCGTTGGTGTAGACGATCCGCCGGTCCGGCTCGATCTCCAGATACTCGCCGCCGAACGGCGGGCCGGGCTCGTCGTTCGGGCCGGTCATGGCGAAGTGGAAGCGGCCGCCCACCCGGAAATCCATCTCGCAGGTCGTCAGCGGCCAGTCCACGGGACCGAACCACCGCTTCACATGCTCGGGCTTGCTGTGGGCCAGGAACACGATGCGCGCGGGCGCGTCGAACTGGCGGGTGATGATGATCTGGCGATCGGCCTGGGCTTCAGTCGTCACGCGAACTCTCCTCGGCTTGCAGGGTTTTGACATAGGCCTCGAGGCGGTCGTGGCTCTGGGCCCAGAACTGGCGGTAGCCGCCGATCCACTGGTCGACGCCGGCCAGCGGCCCCGCCTCCAGGCGCACCGGGCGGAACTGGGCGCTGCGGCCGCGCGACACCAGGCCCGCGCCCTCCAGCACCTTCAGGTGCTTGGAGATGGTGGGCTGGGCCAGGTCGAACGGCGCGACCAGGTCGTTGACCGTGGCCTCGCCCTGGGCCAGCCGCGCCAGGATCGCCCGGCGGGTGGGATCGGCCAGGGCGGCGAACACCAGGTCGAGCTGTTGGGGCTGGGTGGCGAGCATTCTCATTGCCTCATAGCTATATTGCTAATTGGCTATATTAAGGAGGCCGCGTCAAGCGGCGCCTACGCTGCGGACAGCAAAAACCCCGCGTCGTTTCCGACGCGGGGTTTTCGAAAGCTTCGGCTGGAAAGCCGCTCTTAGGCGATCTTCTCGACCTGGCTGTATTCCAGTTCCACCGGGGTGGCGCGGCCGAAGATCGAGACGGTGACGCGCAGGCGGGCCCGCTCCTCATCGACCTGCTCGACCGAGCCGTTGAAGCTGGCGAACGGGCCGTCGGTGACGCGGACGTTCTCGCCGACCTCGAACAGCACCACGGTCTTGGGGCGCTCGACGCCCTCTTCGATGGTGCCGATGATGCGCTGGACTTCCTTTTCGGAGACCGGCTGCGGCTTCGAAGCGCTGCCCAGGAAGCCCGTGACCTTCGGGGTGTTCTTGATCAGGTGGTAGGCTTCGTCCGAGAGGTTCATCTTCACCAGCACGTAGCCGGGGAAGAACTTGCGCTCGGCGTTGACCTTGCGGCCGCGACGGATCTCGACGACGTCCTCGGTGGGGACCAGGATTTCGGAGAAGCTGTCTTCCAGACCGTGGCTCTTGGCCTGTTCGCGGATGCTCTCGGCCACCTTCTTCTCGAAGTTCGAGTAGGCGTGGACGATGTACCACTTGTGGTTCGGATTGGACGCGGTTTCGTTGCTCATGGTGTGTCTTATCCCGCGGCGATCTTGAGGAGCAGGTTGGCGCCCAGGCCCAGGATCCAGTCGGCGAAGGTGAAGAACAGCGAGGCCAGCACCACCATGATGAAGACCATCACCGAGGTGATCCAGGTCTCCTTGCGGGTGGTCCAGGTGATCTTGCGGGCCTCGGCGCGGACTTCCTGCGCGAAGCGAAGCGGGTTGATCGGCTTCTTCGGCGGAGCCGGAGCCTTGGCGGCGGCGGCCGCCTGACCGGCGGGCGCGAGCGCCGCGGCCGTCTTCGCGGCGCGGTTCTTGATCGCAGACGGGCTGGAACCCGGTTTCCTGGCCATGACTTAAGAGGCTCGCGACTTTCGATAGGTCAGCCCGAAAGCCGGGGTGACCGATGACATATAGTGGCAGGAGTGGAGGGACTCGAACCCACGACCCTCGGTTTTGGAGACCGATGCTCTACCAGCTGAGCTACACTCCTGCGGAACCGCGATCCCCTTAGCGGAGATTCCGGCTTTCCGACAATGAACATCGCGCCGGTAGGCTCTTTGAAGCCCGCCGGCGCGTTGGTCTCATCGCCAGAGCCGCGTCGTTTAGCAGGGTCGTTCGAGCCCGGCAAGCGGCCGGAGCGCGATCGGCGGATTCGATGCCTGGTCCCGAAGGATCAGCCGCGGGAGCGGCGCGTTAGACCTTGGCCAAACCAAAGCCCGGAGGAAACGCGCCATGCCGACGCCCAGCCAAGATAGGCCCAGCCAGGACAGGCCGTCCAACCGCGAGGTCGAGAACGAGAACCAGCGCCCCGCCTCCGGCTCCGACGGCAAGGCCCCGCGTCCCGCGACCGAACCGCGCGGCGCGGAGGGCAGTTCGGACTCGCCGAAGACCCGGACCGATCCGGGCTCCGGCGAAGCCTGAGTCGATTAGCCGGCCTTTTCCGTTTCCGGCGCGGGCGCCGGGGCGGCCGCGGCGCACTGGACGTTCAGGTACGACCACTTCACGTCGTTGAGCTTGCGCCCGCACTGGGTGTTCTCACCCAGATCACGTCCTTGCAGGGAGATGCCCACGCCCTTGGCGGGATCCGGCGCCGGGCTGGCTCCGGAAATATCGTAGTAGCCGCCGCCGGGGCCGCGAACCACCATGCACGAGGTGTTCTCCACCGGGCGTACGCAGCCGGAAGCCGTGACCGACTTCCCTTCGAGAGACACCTGCTGGGCTTGGGTTTGACCGGAGCTTCCGGTCTCATTGCAAGCCGTTACGCCTAACGCCAACACACTGACCGCCGCGGCGGCCATCACGAACCTAACCCGCATCCGTTCCTCCGTATCGTTGGCCTCCGCTTCGTCTAGGACGCGGGGGCAAGAGGAAGAGTGCGCCCCGTTTGGGGAGGCGGCAATCACAATTTTGACACGGTTCAAAAAACAGGCGCCCGCCATTTTGACGCTTTTGGGGAAGAATTTCTCAAAGCCCTTTCAGACCACCAAAGTTGACATCCACGCGCCTGTGCTCACATGAGACGCAGTCGCTTCTAGGGCCTAGGCGACGCCATCTCAGAATAGCGTGGTCCGCCACGCGTCCAGGACTTGAAACCCACTTATGTCGGCCATCGAAACCACCGTTCCCGCGCCCGCTCCCGTCAAGGAAGCCGCCTGGCACACCGAGACCGTGCTGTGGGTCAAGCACTGGACGGACCGCCTGTTCAGCTTCGCCATCACCCGCCCGGCCAGCTTCCGCTTCCGCTCGGGCGAGTTCGTGATGATCGGCCTGCCGCCGCGCGAGGACCTGGGTGAAAAGAAGCCGATCCTGCGCGCCTATTCGATCGGCTCGCCGCACTTCGCCGAGGAGCTGGAGTTCTTCTCGATCAAGGTGCCCGACGGCCCCCTGACATCGCGCCTGCAGCAGATCAAGGAAGGCGACCAGATCCTGCTGGGCAAGAAGCCGACCGGCACCCTGGTGCTGGACGCCGTCCGCCCGGGCAAGCGCCTGTTCCTGTTCGGCACCGGCACGGGCCTGGCCCCCTGGCTGTCGGTGGCCCGCGACCCCGACGCCTACAGCCGCTTCGAGCAGGTGATCGTCGCCCACGGCGTGCGCGAGGTGCAGGAACTGGCCTATCGCGACCTGTTCACCGCCGAGATCCACGACGACCCGCTGGTCGGCGACGAGGCCAAGGCCCAGCTGGTCTACTATCCCACCGTCACCCGCGAGCCGTTCGAGCGCCAGGGCCGGTTCACCGACCTGATCGAGAGCGGCAAGCTGTTCGCCGACCTCGGCCTGGAGCAGGTGAAGTTCGATCCCGAGCACGACCGCGCCATGCTGTGCGGCTCGATGGCCATGATCAAGGACACCGCCGCCCTGCTGGAGGCCCACGGCCTGGTCGAGGGCTCAAACGCCGAGCCGGGCGACTTCGTGATCGAGCGGGCGTTCGTCGGCTAGGACGGCGACGCCTTCGGGCGGCTCCGCCCGGGCGAACGGGCCGCTGCGCACGTGCAGCGCCCCGAACCGCTGGCGGTATTCGGCCGGCGTCATGCCGGTGGCCCGCTTGAACAGCTGCCGGAAGAACGCGACGTCGTCGTAGCCGACCGCCGAGCTGACGGCCTGGATCGAGCGCGCCTCCCGCTCCAGCAGCATCTTGGCCGCCTCGATCCGCACGGCTTGCAGATAGGCCCCGGGCCGCTGGCCGGTGGCGGCCTTGAAGCGGCGCACGAAGGTGCGCTCGCCCAGTCCCGCCCGGGCGGCCATGTCCTCCACGCTGAGGTCCTGGTGGAACGCGCCCTGCACATAGGCCTCGACGTCGCGCACGTCGGCGTCGTCGTGCGGGGCCGACAGCGGCAGCACCGCGTAGCCGGACTGATGGGTGCGCGGCATCGACATCAGCAGCGCCTTGGCCGTCTGCACCGCTATCTCGTGGCCGCACAGCTTCTCGACCAGGTACAGGCTGACATCCATCGCCGCCATGACCCCGCCGCTGCACAGCAGCCGGCCGTCCTCGGTGACGAACTGGTCTGGCCGCCAGCGGACCTTGGGATAGCGGGCGGCGAACGCCTCGCCCAGCGCCCAGTGGGTGGTGCCGATCCGACCGTCCAGCAGCCCGGCCTCGGCCAGGTAGGCCGCCCCCATGCAGACCCCGGCCACATAGGCTCCGGACGCGTGATGACGGCGCAGCCACGGCAGGATGGCGCTGTTCTCCAGCAGCTTCACGTCCAGGTCCAGGCCCGAGGTCGGCACGATCACGATGTCGGTGCGCTCGACCTGGTCGAGGCGGACCTCCGGGGTGATCAGGGCGCCGTAGGGCGTGCGCACCGGCGCGCCGGTCAGCGACGCCGTGCGCACCCGGAAGCGCGGCGCGGGCGGTCGGCCGTGTAGCTGGGCCCACAGCGCGCCGGCCGTATGGAAGATCTCCATCGGCAGGACGGCCGTCGAGGCCAGCCCGTCATCGAACAGTACGACCGTGACGTCCTGCACGCTCCACCCGTCCCGCCGCCCTTCACCGCGTCCCGGGACCAAGCCTAGGCCCGTTCCGTGGTCGGGTCGATGATCCCCGAGATCGGCGTTATCCGATTGGCCGGGAAGCCGCTGAGCCGGGCATGGTCGCGGATCGCCGCCTCGTCCTCGGCCAGATAGACACAGAAGGTCTTGTCCTTGGCGACGAACGACTGGACCCACTGCACCTTGGGGGCCAGCTCGGCCAGGGCCTTGTTCGAGGTCGCGGCCGCGCCGCTCAGCTGCTGGGCGTCCAGCCCCTCGACCCCGGGGATGTCGCGTTCGATCACATAGCGCTTCATTGAATTGTCTCCGAAAAAGGGAAGCGCGAGCCTATGGATATCGCCGTTCCTCGAAAGGGGGCGAAAGGGACAGACAACAGGGGTGAACGCGACCAGTCCGGACCAATTCTAGGGGCGCTATTGGAAAACCATGGCGGCGCGGCCCGGCGACGCGCGCTACTAAAGGGTCCTGGGCTACGGAGGGCCGGCGTGAGCGGCGACAAGCTTCAACTGAAGAACCTGACCGTCGTCGAGGCGCGGGGCCGGATGCTGTCCGACGCCGCGCGGCTGGGCGTCGAGCGGGTCGCCCTGGCCGAGGCTGTCGGCCGGGTGCTGGCCGCGCCGATCGTCGCCGACCGCCACCAGCCGCCGTTCGACGCCTCGGCCATGGACGGCTGGGCGATCCGCCGCGCGGACCTCTCGCCGGGCGCGTCGTTCCGGATCGTGGGCGAAAGCGCCGCCGGGCGGGCCCATGGGCGACCGGTCGAGGCCGGCCAGGCCGTGCGCATCTTCACCGGCGCGCCCGTGCCCCCGGGCGCGGACCTGGTGGTGATCCAGGAGAACGCCACGCGCGAGGGCGACACGGTGATCTTCGCGATCGACCGCGACCCGCCGCCCGGCAACATCCGCCCCGCCGGCGGCGACTTCCGGTCCGGCGACCTGCTGCTGGCCGAGGGCGCGCGGATCGACGCCTGGCGGCTGTCGCTGGCCGCCGCCGCCGGCCGCGCCGAGCTGGCCGTGGCCCGCCGTCCCCGCGTCGCCATCCTGGCCACGGGCGACGAGCTGGTTCCGCCCGGCGCGAGCCCCGCGGCCGACCAGATCTTCGAGTCCGGCTCGTTCGCCCTGGCGGCCCTGGTCCAGGCCTGGGGCGGCGAGGCGATCAGGCTGAAGGCCCAGGCCGACGACCTGGACGCCATCGCCCGGGTGGTCGACGCCGCCGAGGTCGATCTCGTCGTCACCGTCGGCGGGGCCTCGGTCGGCGACCACGACCTGGTCAAGCCGGCGCTTCAGACCCTGGGCCTGGATCTGCGCGTCCAGACCATCGCCGTGCGTCCGGGCAAGCCGACCTGGTTCGGAACACTCAAGGACGGCCGCCGCGTGCTGGGCCTGCCCGGCAACCCCGCCTCAGCCCTGGTCTGCGCCGAGCTGTTCCTCCGTCCGCTGCTGGCCGCCCTGATCGGCGCCGACCCCGTCTTCCGCGTCGATGGGGCGATGAGCGCCGGCGTGCTGGCCGCGCCCCTGCCCGCCACCGGCCCGCGCGAGCACTGGATGCGCGCCACCCGGACGATCGACGCCGAAGGCCGGGTGCGGGTCACGCCCTTCCCGGACCAGGACTCCTCGCTGATCGGCGTGTTCTCGCGCGCCGACTGCCTGGTGATGCGCCCGGCCGGCGCGCCGCCGGCGGCGGAAGGCGAGACGGTCGACCTGCTGCCGCTGGCGCGAGGCTAGGGGTTGTCGACCCACTTGCCCTGCTGGGCGACGCAGCTCTTCTTCGTGTCGGCCAGGGCCTGGGGACCGCGCGAATAGTAGTAGGTGGTGACCTTCTGGCCGAAGGGGTTGATGCACGCCGCCTGGGCCTTGGCCGGGCAGGCCTTCAGGACCGTCGCCTTCAGCGGACCGTTGGCGTTGCTGTTGCACTGTTCCGCATAGTCGCCCGCGGGGATCGGCAGGCTGGTCTGGCTGCAGTCCTTGATGGTCTCGCCGTAGACCTGTCCTTCGATCAGACAGGCGTTGTCGGCCCAGGCCGCACCGGCCAAGGGAAGCAAGGCGGCGGCGATGAAGACGCTCTTCAGGGTCATGGCTTCACGATCCAACGCTGAGTTGTGACACGCCGATTTGGTAGGCCAGGTCGAACGACGTTGTCTATCGCCGCTGACGCCCGACCGGCGACGAGGCGCGCGGAGCATGCTAAGCCGCGTGCGAAGCGGTTTGACGGCGACCGCGGCGGGAGTTTGCGTATGGGTCGTATCGGCAAGATCGCGGCGCACATGGTGCTGGCCTTCACGGCCATGCTGCTGGCCCAGGCGCTGACCGCCGGCGTCGAGACCTTCACCGCTTCCCATCTTGCCTTGGGCGCCCTCGCCCATGCGGCCCTGTTCGCCGCCGCCGCCCTGTTGGTCGAGATCCTGTTCCGGGTCGAGCGTTCGCCGTGGCGGTTCTTCGCGGCCAGCGACGGTCTGCGCCTGGCGCGCTCGGCCGCCCTGTCGGTCCTGACCTTCGCCCTGATCGCCCGCCTGCTGGACGTGCGCCAGCCGGGCGGCCTGCGCACCCTGGCCGCCGCCTTCCTGCTGCTGACCGCGATGCTGGCCGGGCTGCGCATCGTCCGCCGCGCCCTGCACGAGAAGGTGCTGCTGGACGCCCTGACCCGCCTGCGCCCGGCCCCCGCCTCGCCCGCCCTGCCGCGCCTGCTGATCGTCGGCTCGGCCAACGAGGCCGAGGCCTTCCTGCGCACGCCCGCCGCCCTGGGCGAGCGCTACGCCCCGGTCGGGGTGCTGACGCCCGAAGCCCGCGAGCGGGGCGACGAGCTGGGCGGGGTCTGCGTCCTGGGCGCCGTCGACGAATTCGACGCCGTCATGGCCCAGCTGCGCGACGGCGGGCTGCAGCCCTCGGCCCTGCTGTTTCTGACCGACGGTCCGCTCAGCGCCTTCGGGGCCGAGCGCCTGGGCCGGCTGAAGAGCGAGGGCGTGCGCTTGCTGCGCCGCCAGGGCGCCCTTGTGGACATGGTCGGCGGGACGAGCCTGCGCGAGCTCAGCCTCGAGGAGCTGCTCAGCCGCGCGCCGGTCCGGCTGGACCCCGCGCCGATCCGCGCCCTCGTGGCCGGCAAGCGGGTGCTGGTCACCGGGGCCGGCGGCAGCATCGGCTCGGAACTGGCCCGCCAGATCGCCGCCAGCGGCCCCGCCCGGCTGATCCTGCTGGACGCCGCCGAGGCCAACCTCTTCCACATCGACCGCGAGCTGGGCGAGGCCTGGCCCCAGTTGCCGCGCCAGGACGTGCTGTGCGACGTGCGCGACGCCGCCCGCCTGGACCTGGTGTTCGCCGCCGAGAAGCCCGACCTGGTCTTCCACGCCGCCGCCCTCAAGCACGTGACCCTGGTCGAGAACCACCCCTGCGAGGGCGTGCGCACCAACGTGCTGGGCAGCCGCAATGTCGCCGCCGCCGCCAAGGCCTGCGGGGCGGCCCATCTGGCCCTGATCTCCACCGACAAGGCCGTGGCCCCGGCCAGCGTGATGGGGGCGACCAAGCGGGTGGCCGAGGCCGTGGTCCGCCAGTTCGCCAACGGTGGGGAATCGAACACCCGGGTCAGCGTCGTGCGGTTCGGCAACGTCCTGGGCTCGGCCGGTTCGGTGGTGCCGATCTTCCAGCACCAGATCGCCCGCGGCGGCCCGGTGACCCTGACCGACGCCGAGGTCGAGCGCTATTTCATGACCATCCCCGAGGCGGTGCAGCTGGTCCTGCGGGCGGTGGCGCTGTCGGCGGGCGACGCGGAGCCCCCCACGGGCGTCCTGACGCTGGAGATGGGCGAACCGGTCAAGATCATCGACCTGGCCCGGCGGATGATCGAGCTCCAGGGCCTGGTCCCCGACAAGGACATCGAGATCAAGATCACCGGCCTGCGTCCCGGCGAGAAGCTGACCGAGGCCCTGGTCGACGTCAACGAGACCGCCCGGCCCAAGGCCGAGGGCGTCACCGAGGCCACGCCCCTGACGCCCCTGCCGCCGATCCCCGCCAAGGCCCTGGCCGCCCTGGAGGCCGCCGCCCTGGCCGGCGACGAAGCCGTCGTCCGCGAGCGGCTGTTCGCCCTGGTCGAGAGCTTGCGGACCGTGTCGCCGGCCAAGGCGCCCGGCGCGGGCAAGACCGCCGCAGCCCGAACCCGGGCCTGATCGGAGTCCGCCCCGCCCGTCGCCTATAAGGCGAGCGGGAAAGCCAGAATCAGCCTCCCATGCTCTGTGTCGCCCGCTTGCAAGGGCGAGCCGTCCCGCCAGCGGGACAACAGTAGCGTCGTCGGGAACCTGGATGTTCGAACGGACGGTGGACGTCACCCGCCTGGACGGGTTTGTTCGATACACGCGCGGGATCGTGCGCGCGCGCCTGCTTCTGGTCGCCGTTTTCATGGGGCTGCTGGCGGTCTTCACCCCCCTGAAGATGGCCCTGTTCGGCGTGATCGAGCTGATCATCTACGGGGCGTTGTTCCTGGCCACCCGCGTGGCGCTGCGCGACCCCGATCCCGTCCTGGCCTTCCGGCGCCTACGCTGGCGATCGATCATCCTGGTCTTCCTGCTGTCGGCCAACGCCTGCGTCCTGGCCGTGAAGATCCGGATGCTGGGCGAGCCGATCATGCGGGTCGAGGCCGCGCTGCTGGCCACCAGCGTGCTGCTGTTCGGCGCCCTGCGGGTCCACACCAGCCGGGTCAGCTACCTCACCGCCGTCGGACCGCCGGTGGTCACCCTGCTGTGGATCGCCTTCGACCGCCACACGCCGCTGCTGGCCAACCACTACGCGGCCGCCATGCTGCTGTTCATCGCCGCCGTCCTGACCGCCACCTGGCGCCAGCAGGCGACCGACCGCGCCCTGGCCCAGGCCTTCCGCGACCTGGCCCGCAAGAACGCCGACCTGACCGAGGCCATCGCCGAGGCCAAGGCCGCCAGCCGCGCCAAGTCCGACCTGCTGGCCGTCGCCAGCCACGAGATCCGCACCCCGCTGAACGCCGTGCTCGGCTTCGCCCACGCCCTGCGCCGCGACACCTTCCTGACCCCGACCCAGGCCGACCTGGCCCAGGGCGTGCTGGAGGGCGGCGCCCAGCTGACCCGCCTGCTCGACACCGTGCTGGACCTCACCAAGGTCCAGGCCGGACAGGCCGCCCTGACCCTGGCGCCGGTCGACCTGCGCCGCCTGGTCCGCACGGTGGTGCGGGTGTGGAGCGCCCACGCCCAGGCGGTGGGCGTGCTGCTGAGCTTCGAGGACGCCGATCCCGACCTGGCCTTCGGCCTGCTGGCCGACGAGGCCAAGCTGGAGCAGACGCTGGTCAACCTGGTCTCCAACGGCCTGAAGGCCTCGCCGTCCGGCGGCGCGGTGGTGGTCCGCCTGGCCGGCATGGTCAAGGACCAGAGGCTGACCGCCCTGGTCGAGGTTCGCGACGCCGGCGCGCTGGTGCCGCCCGAAGATCGCGCGCTGATGTTCGACGCCTTCGACCAGACCGAGCGCGGACGAAGCCTGGGCGGCAGCGGGCTGGGCCTGTCGATCTGCGCGGCCAACCTGGCCTTGATGGGCGGCGAGATCGGCGTCGACGACATTCCCGAAGGCGACGCCCAGCCGGCCAAGAGCGCCAAGCGCGGCGCGGTCTTCTGGTTCGCCTTCGAGGCGGACGTTCTGGCGGCGCCGGCCGCCGACGCCGCGGCGGAGGCCCGGGTGGCCACGCCGCTTCGGGTTCTGGCCGCCGAGGACAATCCCGCCAACCGCCGGGTGCTGGCCGCCCTGCTGGCCGCCTCTCCGATCGATCTGGTGTTCGCCGAGGACGGCGCCCAGGCCCTGGACGCCTGGCGGGCCGAGGCCTTCGACCTGGTGCTGATGGACGTCAACATGCCGGTGCTGGACGGCGTGGCGGCCCTGGCGAAGATCCGCGAGCTCGAGACCTCGGAGCCGCGCCCGCGCACGCCGGTCTGGATGCTGACCGCCAACGTCTTCGACGACGACGTCGCCCGCTACCGCGCCGACGGCGCCGACGGCGTGCTGCGCAAGCCGATCGACACCGTGGCCCTGTTCGCCCTGCTGGCCGAGGTGGCGGCGGGGAAGACGAAGGCGGAGGTCGAGGACGAGCGGCGGGTGACGGCCTAGGGGCCGCGCGAAGGCGACGTGACGCGTTCCGCCAGGCGATTGACCGTCATCGCCTTCAGCCCCGCCCAGAACGCGCAATAGTCGCGCCAGATGTCCAGCACGACACCGGCGCCGTGACGGTAGGGCGCGGGCGTGCCGATGCGCATGGCCTGCTGCGGCGCGTCGCGCCAGGTGTTGAACAGGCGGTCCCAGATCGGCAGGAGGGCCAGGTTGATCGGCATCCGATTGAGGCTGTGATGCAGCCGGTGATGCAGCGGCGACTGGACGACCCAACGGCCGACCCAGCCGAAGTTGGACTCGATGCGCGAATGGACCAGCAGCCGGATGACGATCACCACCAGGCCGACATAGACCAGGGCCTCGGGGTCGCAGGCTAGGAAGGCGCCCGGCAGGACGGCGCCGACCACGGCGGTGAACATCGCCGGATGAATCCGCGCGGCTGTCAGGACCGAGAACGACTCCGCGCTGTGATGGAAGCGGTGCAGCGGCCAGAACACCCTGGAGTGGTCCAGCCGGTGGCTCCAATAGTCGAACAGGGTGTAGAGCACGAACAGCACCACGGCCTGGAGCGCCAGGGGCGCGCCGGCGATGCTGAGCTTGAGCCCGGTCGCGTGGGCCAGCGCCTGCCTTAGCCCCTCGCCCGACACATAGGCGAAGCCGAAGCTCATGATCGCCGTGACCAGGGTCCAGACCGGCGCCATCTGGAACAGGTAGCAGGCCACGTCCGACCAGCCCGAAGCGGTGCGTTCGACAAGAAGGTGGCGCACCGAGCTCTGGGCCCAGCCCGTGCAGAGATATTCGATGAAGAAGATCGACGGCAGCAGCAGGCTGATCTCGACCGTCCGGTCGATCACCCGCCGATGCACCTCGCTCACCTGGTGAGCGTGCCCAAACAGGTTCAGGGTCAGGGTGTCGGGAACCAGGTGGTGCAGCGCCCACCAGCCCAGGAGCAGCAAGGCCAGATGGGCGGCGACCAGCGACAGGGCCACGGGATGCAGCAACCTGCGGATCGGCGCGCCGATGGAATCCGGCGTCTTCGCGACGCGGGTTTGCCCTGCCTGATCCACTCGCCTAGCCCCGCCCCGAACCCTTGACGCCCTGCATGCCACGACAGGTTGAGCCATTTGGCCTAAGGACAGGTTGACGCGGAGCATGCCGCGCGTTTCCACCGACGTCGGCGGCGTTCATGGAGGTGGGTGATGGGCTGGCCTTGCCTCCTCTTCCATAGGGAGAGGGTCGGGGGCGAGGGGTTACAGCGCCCGACGGCGCGCCGGCACGCGTAGGACGCTCAATGGAAATCCCGGCTCCGCTGCAGCCGTCCCGACGTCCGCATGCGCACCGTCGGGGCCGGCGCTTCGGGGTCCTCCTTCATCCGCGCCAGTTCTCCAGACAGGTCGGTGAAGCCTTCGGCCACCACGTGGATCACGCCGTCGGCGGCCTGGACCTTGCCGTGGACGACCAGGAACGAGGCGCTCATCACCGTGCGGCGGTTGGCGTCGAAGCAGTCCTTCCAGACCACCGCATTGGCCACGCCCGTCTCGTCCTCCAGGGTGACGAACACCACGCCCTTGGCGGTGCCCGGCCGCTGGCGGATCAGGACCAGGCCCGCGACGCTGACCTTGCGGCCGTCGCGCACGCCCTTCAGCTGCTCGGCGGTCAGGACGCCCATCCGGTCCAGCATCGGCCGGAAGAAGCGTAAGGGATGGGCCTTCAGCGACAGGCTGGTGGTGCGGTAGTCCTCGGCCACGTCCTGGGGCAGGGCCATGGCCGGCAGGGCGACGGCGTCCTCGAACAGCGGCAGGCCGGCCAGCAGCGGCGCCTGGCTGTCGACCTTGGCCTCGCCCTTCAGCCCCTTGACCGCCCACAGGGCGTCGCGGCGCTTGAGGCCCGTGGAGGCGAAGGCGTCGGCCTCGGCCAGCAGCTCCAGCCCGCGCTGCGAGACCCCGGCCCGGGCGAAATCGGCCGGCGTCCGGGCTCCGGCGGCGCGGGCGGACACCACCCGTTCGGCGTCGTCCTCCTTCAGCCCCTTGACCTGGCGCAGGCCCAGGCGGACGGCCTTCCAGTAGGGACGGGTGTCCTCGTTGGAGAGCTTGTCGGAGGCGGGGCTGAACACCCTGTCGTCCCCGCTGGCCCTGGCCTCCAGCGTGCAGTCCCAGTCGCTCATCATCACGTCCGGGGCCCGCGCCTCGACGCCGTGCTCGCGTGCGTCGCGCACCAGCTGGGCCGGCTGGTAGAAGCCCATCGGCTGGGAGTTGATCAGGGCCGCGCAGAACACGTCCGGCCAGGCCCATTTGATCCAGGCCGAGACATAGACCAGCTTGGCGAAGCTGGCCGCATGGCTTTCGGGGAAGCCGTACGAGCCGAAGCCCTCGATCTGCTTGAAGCAGCGGGTGGCGAAGTCGCGTTCGTAGCCGCGCGAGACCATGCCCTCGACGAACTTGTCACGGTACTGGGCCGGATCGCCCAGGTTCTTGAAGGTGGCCATGGCCTTGCGCAGGCCGTCGGCCTCGTCCGGCGTGAACTTGGCCGCCTCGATGGCCAGGCTCATGGCCTGCTCCTGGAAAAGTGGCACGCCGTAGGTGTTGCCCAGGATGCTCTGGAGCTCGTCGGGCGGACCGTGCTCCGGCGACGGGGCGGGGAATTCCACCGGCTCCTGGCCGTTGCGCCGCCGCAGATAGGGATGGACCATGTCGCCCTGGATGGGACCGGGCCGGACGATCGCCACCTCGATCACCAGGTCATAGAACCGGTTGGGGCGCAGCCGGGGCAGCATCGACATCTGGGCCCGGCTCTCGACCTGGAACACCCCGACGCTGTCGGCCTTGGACAGCATGTCGTAGACGCCCTTCACCTCGGTGGGCACGTGAACCAGGTCGGTGATCGGCTGGCCGTGGTCGGCGCGCAGCATGCCGAACGCCCGCTGGATGGCGGTCAGCATGCCCAGGGCCAGCACATCGACCTTCATCAGGCCCAGGCTGTCGATGTCGTCCTTGTCCCACTCGATGAAGGTGCGGTCCTTCATCGCCGCGTTGCCGATCGGCACGGTCTCGTCCAGCCGCCGCTTGGTCAGGACGAAACCGCCCACGTGCTGCGACAGGTGGCGGGGATGCTGCAGCAGCTCGGTGGCCAGGGCGATGGCGCGGGCGATCTGCGGGTTCCGGGGGTCCAGCCCCGTCTGGCGGATGTGCTCGTCGGGCAAGCCGTCGCCCCAGCTGCCCCAGACGGTGTTGGCCAGGATCGCGGTGATGTCCTCGGTCAGGCCCAGGGCCTTGCCGACGTCGCGGATGGCGCTGCGCGGGCGGTAATGGATCACCGTGCCGCAGATGGCGGCGTACTCCCGGCCGTAGCGCTCGTAGACGTACTGCATCACCTCCTCGCGCCGCTCGTGCTCGAAGTCGACGTCGATGTCCGGCGGCTCGCCGCGGTTCTCGGAGATGAAGCGGGTGAACAGCAGCCGATGCTCCATCGGATCGATCGCCGTCACCCCCAGGCAGTAGCAGACCGAGGAATTGGCCGCCGAGCCGCGCCCCTGGCACAGGATGCCCATCTCCCGCGCCTTGTGGACGATGTCGTGCACGGTGATGAAGTAGTTGGGGTAGTCCATCTTGGCGATCAGGCCGAGCTCGGTGCGCAGATTGTCCTGGACCTTGTCGGGGACCCCGCCGGGATAGCGCCAGGCCGCGCCCTGCCAGGCCAGGTCGGTCAGGTGCTGCATCGCCGTCTTGCCGGGCGGCACGGGTTCGTCCGGGTACTGCTCCTTCAGGTCGCCCAGGTCGAAGCCGATGCGCTCGACGATCTCGAGCGTGCGCTCCACCGCCCCCGGCCAGCGCTCGAACAGGCGGGCCATCTCGGCGGGGGTCTTGATATGGCGCTCGGCGTTGGCCTCCAGGCGGAAGCCGGCCTCGGTGATCGAACAGCCCTCGCGGATGCAGGTCATCACGTCCTGCAGCGGCCGGCGCTCGGGGCCGTGATAGAGCACGTCGTTGGTGGCCACCATCGGCGCGCGGGCGTCGCGGGCCAGGTCCGACAGCCGCGACAGGCGCTTGAGGTCCTGGGCGGCGTAGGCCCGGCTGGCGGCCAGCCAGACCCGGCCGCGCAGCTCGCCGGCCATGCGGGCCAGATCGCCCTCGAACGTCGCGTCCAGCCTGGCCGGCGGCACGATCAGCGCCAGCTGGCCGTCGGCGTGCTCCAGGAAGTCCTTCCAGAACAGGTGGCACTCGCCCTTCTCGGCCCGGCGCTGGCCAACCGTCAGCAGGCGGGTCAGGCGGGCGAAGGCCTCGCGGTCGGAGGGGTAGACCAGCAGGCTGGGCGTGCCGTCCATGAAATCCAGGCGGCAGCCGGTCAGGGCGCGGACCCTGAGCGCCTTGGCCGCCGTCCAGGCGCGGACCACCCCGGCCAGGCTGTTGCGATCGACCACCCCGACGGCGGCCAGACCCAGGCCCTCGGCGGTCGTCATCAGCTCGTCCGCGTGGGAGGCCCCGCGCAGGAAGGAGAAGTTGGTGGTGGCCTGGAGCTCGGCGTAGGCGTGGGTTTTCATGGGCGCGCACTTGCCCCCACCTGGCCGCTGCGCGGCCTGTCCGCCCCCGTAGGGGGCGGAGCCGAACAGGCGAAGCTCTTCCCCCTATGGGGGAAGACGGCCGAAGGCCCGTAGGGGGCAAGTGGCGATCTACCCGAACAAGCCATGCAACCACCACTTCGGGGCCTTCTCCCCATCCCCGTACAGCCCGGCCCGGAAGATCCAGAACCGTTCGCCCGTCTCGTCCTCCACCCGGTAATAGTCGCGCACCTTGCCCGGCCCGACCTCGTCGAAGGCCTTGCGCCACCATTCCTGGCCGATCCGTTCGGGGCCCTCGGCCAGGCGCACGCGGCGCGACTTGCCGCGCCAGCGGAACTGGACCGGCGGGTCGTCGGGCAGCTTGGCCATGACTTCAATGGCCTCGGGCCGGCGCAGCAGGCGGGACGGTCGCGGGCGGTCGGGGTCCCAGGTGTCCTCCGAAAGCGGGTCCAGCGGCGCGCGGCGCGCCACCGAGCGTTCCGGGACGTGGCTCTGGTGGGGGTCGGCGCGCCAGACCCGATCCTCGCCCAGGCGGTTGATCAGTCGGTCGACCAGCGGCGCCAGGCCCTCCTCCAGGCTGACCCCGCCGTCGGCGTCCAGACTCCGTTGCGCGGTCGACAGCGGCTCGACGTCGGCGGCCCACAGGGTGACGACCTCGATCCCGAAGCCGGGGTCGACCACGTCCAGCTTCGGCTTCAGCAGCTTGGCGATGCGCACGGCGTCGCGGCCCGGGCGCGACAGGCCCACGCGCACCGGCTGGTCCTTGCCGTCCAGGCGGTGGAACACCAGCTCGAACCGCCGCGCGCCCTGCCCCTCGGCCTCCAGCCGCGCGCACAGCAGGACGCAGATGTCGGCGGTCACCCGCTCCAGGTCGGACAGGGCGCTGATCGGCTCGAAGAAGGCCAGGCGGTCGAACCACGGGGTGGCGGGACGGCGGAAGGTCAGGGCCTCGCGGGCCGCGCCCAGGGCCTGGTCGATGCGCAGCACCGTCCCGAGGCCGAAGCGCTTGGCCAGCTGGGCGCGGGGCAGGGCCAGCAGTTGACCCGTCTGGAACAGGCCCAGGCGCGGCAGCTGGGCCTGAGCCGCCTCGTCCAGGCGCAGGGCGGCCACCGGCAACGACGCCAGCAGGGCCGCCTGCCCGCCCGGCGGGGCGATCGTCCGGTCGGGGGCGTAGCGGGCCAGGGCCCAGGCCGCGCCGGGGGTGTCGGCGACCGCGCCCCGGGCCGGCGCGCCCCAGCGGGCCAGGCGGTCCAGCAGGTCGTCCAGCATGGCCGCCTCGCCGCCCCACAGATGCGAGACGCCCTCGATGTCGAGGAACAGGCCGTCCAGCCCGTCGATGGCCACGGCCGGCGAGAACCGCACGCACCAGTCGCACAGGATCTCCAGCGCCGCGCGGTCGCCGTCGGGATCGTGGTCGGCGGTGACCAGGTCCGGAACCAGGGCCGCGGCGTCGGCGGCCTTCTGGCCGATGTGCAGGCCCAGGGCCGCGGCCGCGTCGTCGACGGCGGCCAGACGGCGGGTTCCGCCTTCCGAGACGAGGAGGGCGACGGGCGGGGATGGCCCCCTCCGGCCCTCCGGGCCACCTCCCCCGGAGGGGGAGGATCTAGGCGGCGATGCTCCCCCCTTGGGGGCGCTGTCGCGAAGCGACTGAGGGGGCTGCTGGCGGAGCCACGTCGTGATCGGCCAGTTGCGACACCAGACGGAAAGGATGCGGGCCATCGGCGGCCTCCGCTTGTTCGAGGATCCAGGCGCCGGGACGGCCGCCCCGGCAGCGTTCGAGTTCGGCCCGCCAGCGCGGCGGACCCAGGCCCGGCTCGCCGGGCGGCGGCTGGCTGGGCGCGGCGGCGATGCGCCAGCGGGTCTGGGCGGCCGCGCCCGACACCTCCCGCCCTTTGCCCGCCGGTCCGCCATAGGGCCGCCGTCGCAGCAGCACTCCGGTCGCGCCGCGCCGCTCGCAGGCCAGCTGCAGGCGGCGGCCGGCCTTGAGGTCGGGGCTTTCGGCCTCGCCGATCGCGGCGGCGACGCCCACCGTGGCCAGGGCGTCCTCCAGCACCGCCAGCACCTCGGCCTCGTCGCGGGCCCGCACCTGGATCAGGCGCTGGACGGGGAAGCCCAGATTGACCAGGCCCGGCGCGTGCAGGTCGTCGCGCCGCATCACCCAGACCACCGCGCCCTTGGCGGCCAGCGGACGCAGCATCAGGGCGGTGAAGGCGGCCGGGGCCGCGCCCGTCTCCTCCTCCAGCCCGGAACCGCCCACCTCGTGCCAGCCGCCGCGCTGCAGGCCGCCGGCCGGGAAGCAGCCGTCGATGCGCGGATCGCCGAACGGCAGGACGGGAGGCGGAGTCCGAGTCCCCGCTTCCAGGGCGGCGATCTGGGCTCTCAAAGCCGAAAGGGCGGGTTTCGCCCCGGGCATCCTCGCATCTCCAATGTTCCACTTTTGTTCTGATCTTCCGGGGTTGGAGAGTCAAGCGGAGCCCGTCATGGTGCGTCAAACGGCCGTATGAAGCCGACCGGGAGCGCCCATGCCCTTCGCCCTGCCCTTCAAGCGCGTTCTGATCGCCAATCGCGGCGAGATCGCCGTCCGTATCGCGCGGGCGGCGGCGGAGCTGGGGATCGCCAGCGTGGCGGTGTTCGCGACCGACGAGGCCGACGCCCCGCACGTGGCGGCGGCGGATACGGCGACCGCCCTGCCCGGCGCCGGTCCGCGCGCCTATCTCGACATCGCCGCCGTGGTGGGCGCCGCCCAGGCCGCCGGCTGCGACGCCCTGCATCCCGGCTACGGCTTCCTGGCCGAGAATCCGGCCCTGGCCCGGGCCTGCGCGGCGGTGGGGATCACCTTCGTCGGCCCCTCGCCCGCCCATCTGGAGACCTTCGGCGACAAGGCCCTGGCCCGCTCCCTGGCCCTGGCCAAGGGCGTGCCCCTGATCGAGGGGACCGGCGCCCTGGACCTGCCCGCCGCCCAGCGGTTCTTCGCCCACCACGGGCCGATGATGCTGAAGGCCGCGGCCGGCGGCGGCGGGCGCGGCGTGCGGCCGGTGCGCGAGGCCGGCGAGGTGGAGGCCGCCTTCGAGGCCTGCGCCCGCGAGGCCCAGGCGGCGTTCGGCGACGGCGCGCTCTACGCCGAGCGGCTGATGGAGGGCGCCCGCCATATCGAGGTGCAGGTGGCCGGCGACGGGCTGCAGGTGGTGGCCGTGGGCGACCGCGACTGCTCGCTGCAGCGCCGCCGCCAGAAGCTGGTCGAGATCGCCCCCGCCCCGAACCTGCCGGACGCGACCCGCGCCGCCCTGTTCGACGCCGCCGTCCGCCTCTGCGCCAGCTATCGCACCCTGGCGACCGTGGAGTTCCTGGTCGGCGCCGATGGAGCGTTCGCCTTCATCGAGGTCAACGCCCGGCTCCAGGTCGAGCACACGGTGACCGAGGAGGTCACGGGCGTCGATCTGGTCCGCGCCCAGTTCGAGCTGGCCGGCGGGGCCGGCCTGGCGGACGTCGGCCTGGCCACGACGCCGCCCGCCCACGGCTATGCGATCGAGGGCCGGGTCAATCTGGAGACCCTGGCCGCCGATGGCGCGCCCCAGCCCTCGACCGGGACGATCACCGCCTACCGGCCGCCCGGCGGTCCGGGCGTGCGGGTCGACGGGGCGGGCGCGGACGGCCTGGTGGTCACCGGCGCCTATGACAGCCTGCTGGCCAAGGTCGTGGGGCGCGGTCGGACGCCGGCCGAGGCGGCGGGACGCGCGGCGCGGGCCCTGGCCGAGTTCCGCATCGAGGGCGTCGACACCACCATCCCGCTGCTGCGCGTGCTGCTGGTCGAGCCGGCGATGATCGACGGGACCGCGACCACCGACTTCATCGACCGCGAGGCCGGCCGGCTGTTCGAGGCCGTCGGCGCCCCGGCTGGCGGTCCCGCGTTCGCCTCCGAGGCGGGCGCGGTCGTCGCCCCGCTGCAGGCCCTGGTCGGCGCAGTCGAGGTGGTCGAGGGCGACCTGGTGCGTCCCGGCCAGGCGGTGGCGGTGCTGGAGGCCATGAAGATGGAGCACCTGGTCCACGCCGAGGTCGGCGGCCGGGTGGTGCGGATCGCGGTCTCGCCGGGCGAGCCGGTGCGGCCCGGCCAGCCCCTGCTCTATCTGGAGCCCGCCGAGGTCGAGGGCGGCGAGGCTCTGGCGGCCGAAGCCGTCGACCCAGACGCGATCCGCCCCGACCACGCCGAGGTCATCGCCCGCCACCGCTTCACCCTGGACGAGGCCCGGCCCGAGGCGGTGGCCAAGCGCCGCAAGACCGGCCACCGCACGGCGCGCGAGAACATCGACGACCTGGTCGATCCCGGCAGCTTCCTGGAATACGGCGCCCTGGCCATCGCCGCCCAGAAGCGCCGACGCTCGACCGAGGACCTGATCGCCGCCACGCCCGCCGACGGCCTGATCACCGGGGTGGGCAGCGTCAACGGCGCGCTGTTCCCGCCGGACAAGGCCCGGGTCGCGGCCCTGGCCTACGACTTCACGGTGCTGGCCGGCACGCAAGGCGCGATGAACCACCGCAAGTCCGACCGCCTGCTGGCCGTGGCCGAGCAGCAGCGCCTGCCGATCGTCTGGTTCGCCGAGGGCGGCGGCGGGCGGCCGGGCGACACCGACACCACGGCGGTGGCGGGGCTGGACGTCCCGACCTTCCGCAGCCTGGCGGCCCTGTCGGGCGTGGTGCCCAAGATCGCCATCGTCGCCGGCCGCTGCTTCGCCGGCAACGCCGCCATCGCCGGGCTGTCGGAGATCATCATCGCCACCAAGGACTCAAACCTGGGCATGGGCGGCCCGGCCATGATCGAGGGCGGCGGGCTGGGCGTGTTCCGGCCCGAGCAGATCGGCCCGGCGGCGCACCAGTGGGCCAACGGCGTCATCGACATCCTGGCCGACGACGAGGCCCACGCCACCGGCTTGGCCAAGCAGGCCCTGTCCTATTTCCAGGGCGCGGTGACCGACTGGACCTGCCCCGACCAGCGCCTGCTGCGCCGGGCCGTGCCGGAGAACCGCCTGCGGGTCTACGACGTGCGGGCCCTGATCGCGGGGCTGGTCGACACCGGCTCGTTCCTCGAGCTGCGCGGCGGCTTCGCGGCCGGGATGATCACCGGCCTGGTGCGGATCGAGGGCCGCCCCTTGGGCCTGATCGCCAACGATCCCCGGCATCTGGGCGGGGCCATCGACGGCGACGGGGCCGAGAAGGCCGCGCGGTTCCTGCAGCTGTGCGACGCCTTCGGCCTGCCGGTGCTGAGCCTGTGCGACACCCCCGGCTTCATGGTCGGACCCGACAGCGAGGACGCCGGGGCGGTGCGGCGGGTCAGCCGCCAGTTCATCGCCGGCGCCAAGCTGCGCACGCCGCTGCTGACCGTGGTCACCCGCAAGGGTTACGGCCTGGGCGCCCAGGCCATGGCGGGGGGCAGCTTCCAAGCCCCGCTGTTCATCGCCGCCTGGCCCACGGGCGAGTTCGGCGGCATGGGCCTGGAGGGCGCCGTGCGCCTGGGTTATCGCAAGGAGCTGGAGGCCGAGACCGATCCCGCCAACCAGAAGGCGCTCTACGACCAGTTGGTCGCGAAGCTCTACGCGGCGGGCAAGGCGACCAGCATGGCCGCGGCCCTGGAGATCGACGCCGTGATCGATCCGGCCGACACCCGCCGCTGGATCCTGGGCGGCCTGGACGCGGCGGCGGGGACGACGCGGCCGTGGGAGGTGCGGGTGGACAGTTGGTGACGACGCGGCTTTCGCGGGACGAACTGCCGGTCGACACGGCCGCCCTGGCCCGCTTCCTAATCGGCAAGATCGTGGTGCGCGAGACGCCCGAGGGCGTGATCAGCGGCCGCATCGTCGAGACCGAGGCCTATGTCCTGTGCGACGCGGCCAGCCACGCGTTCCGGGGCATGACGCCCCGCACCCGCCCGATGTTCCTCGAGCGCGGGCACGCCTATGTCTATCTGAACTACGGCACGTCCTGGATGCTGAACGTCTCCGGCGAGGCGGCCGGCATCGGGGCCGGGGTGCTGATCCGGGCGCTGGAGCCGCTGGAGGGGCTCGCCCTGATGCAGGCCCATCGCGGGACCGAGAAGCTGCGCGACCTGGCGCGGGGACCGGGTCGGCTGTGCCGGGCGCTTCAGATAGGACCGTGGGCCGATGGTCTCGATCTGTGCGCGGACGGCCCGCTCTGGCTGGGCCGCGACGAGGTCGAGCCCGGCGAGATCGGGCTCAGCGTCCGGATCGGCATCACGAAAGACGCCGACCGGCCCTTGCGTTTCTACGTGCGCGGCAGTCCCTTCGTCAGCGGGACGAGGGCGCTGAATGTCTAAGCCGCTTCCGGACATCGTCGCGCCCGGGCTGTCGGTCGTGTTCTGCGGGCTGAACCCGGGACTGTCGGCCGCCGCCTCGGGCCACCATTTCGCCGGGCGCGGCAACCGGTTCTGGCGCGTCCTGCATCTGGCCGGGTTCACGCCGGCGCTGATCGCGGCGGAGAACGACGCCGACCTGCTGGCCTACGGCCTGGGGATCACCAGCGTGGTCGAGCGGCCCACGGCCGGCGTCGACGACCTGGCGCGGTCGGAGTTCGTGGACGCCGCCGCCGGCTTCGAGGCCTGGGTCCGCCGCTGGGCGCCGCGCCATGTCGCTTTCCTGGGCAAGGCCGCCTACGGCGCCATGCTGGGCCGCCGGACCGTGCCCTGGGGCCGGCAGGCCGAGCCGTTCGGCGGAGCCGTGGCCTGGGTCCTGCCCAATCCCAGCGGCCGAAACCTCGCCTTCAGCCAGGACGCGCTGGTGGCGGCCTATCGCGAGCTGCGCCTGGCGGCTGAAGGAGCCTGAACATGAGCGAAGTCGACGTCGCCACCGACGGCCCGGTCTGGACCGTCACGATCAACCGCCCGGAGAAACGCAACGCGGTGAACCCCGAGACGGCCCTGCAACTGCGCGCCGCCTTCGACGCCTTCGAGGCCGACGAGGTCGCCGCCGTGGCCGTGCTGACCGGGGCGGGCGGGACCTTCTGCGCCGGGTTCGACCTGGCCGTCGCCGCCTCCGGCGAGGGCGAGCGCTACGACCCGGTCGGCGAGGGTCCGATGGGGCCGACGCGGCGGCTGCTGTCCAAGCCGGTGATCGCCGCCGTCGAGGGCCACGCGGTGGCCGGCGGGCTGGAGCTGGCCCTATGGTGCGACCTGCGGGTGGCTTCCGAAGCCGCGATCTTCGGGGTGTTCTGCCGGCGCTGGGGCGTGCCGCTGATCGACGGCGGCACGGTGCGCCTTCCGCGCATCGTCGGCCAGGGCCGGGCGCTGGACATGATCCTGACCGGCCGGGCGGTCGAGGCGGCCGAGGCGCTGAGCTGGGGCCTGGCCGACCGCGTGGTCCCGGCGGGCCAGGCCCTGGCCGCCGCCCAGGCCCTGGCGGCCCAGATCGCCGCCTTCCCGCAGGTGTGCCTGCGCGCCGACCGCGCCTCGGCCTTCGCCCAGTGGGACGTCTCGCTGGCGGAGGCCCTGAAGGTCGAGGGGATCGGCGGGCTGGAGCCGCTGCGCCGCGAGGCCCGCGCCGGCGCCGCGCGGTTCAAGGACGGCGAGGGGCGCGGCGGGAAGTTCTGAGAACTCTCAAGAACCGCTCATCCCGGCGAATGCCGGGACCCGGATCCTGGGTAGTGGATTGGAAGGGCTCAGCGCTTGTGGCGTCAACCACACCGCCATTCCATCTGGGTCCCGGCATTCGCCGGGATGAGCGGAATTGAAATCTAGAACCGCGCCTTGCCGCGCCACCACTGGCTGACCAGCATCGGCCCGAAGGCGGCGCTGATGCCGCAGGCGTCGGCGAACAGGTCGAACCACGAGGCGTCGCGGCCGACCAGGCCCTGCAGGACCTCGATCCCGCCGCCGAACGCCAGGATCACCAGGCCGATGCGGTGCAGCCGGCTCTGCGGCAGGGCCAGGCTGGCCAGGACGCTCAGCACATAGAAGACGATGAAGTGCTTGGCCTTGTCCCACGGGATCAGGCCGATGCTGTCGTCGTCGGGCAGCAGGGCCCGGGCCAGGGCGTAGGCCGAGGCGGCCAGGAAGACGATGAAGACCAGGCGATTGATCTTGCGGGCGCGGATGGACATCGAAACTCCGGGTGAGGTCCCTCCGCACCTAGCCGTTCCGGTGAGGCTTGAAAATGGCGGGACACGGACTTCATCGCTTCCGATCAGGCCCTGCACCAAAACTGCTTGGCCGGCGCGCGCGACCTAGACCCAGACGCCGTGGTCGAAGATCTTCTGTCGCTCGGCCTCGTTGAATTCCCCCGCCAGCCGCGCCAGGACGGGCAGGCGCTTGCGGACGGCCACCACGGCCAGGGCGCTGCCGACCACGGTCGGATCCTCGGCAACGCGCAGGAGGTCCAGGGCGGCCGCCAGCAGCGTCTCCCAGGCCTGGGCATAGTCGGCGGACAGCCAGTCCGGGATCGGCGGGTTTCGGTCATGGACGCGTGACTGTTCGATGGTGGCCGCCAGTGCGTAGGCGTTCCATCCGCCCGCCTTTCCATCGGCGGCCAGGCGCGCGATCCACGGCACGGCGGCGTAGGAGGCGACATCGACGTCGCCCTGGTGGTGGAGCTCTTCCCAGAGTTCCGACCAGGCGGCTTCGGCGCCCTGATCGTCGTCAATCGCCTTGAGGGCCGGGCGGGGGTCATAGGGCAAACGGTAGCCGCCCAGCAGGCCCAGCCATCGCTCATCCAAAAGATCCACGGCGTCCCCCAGGGCTTCGTCCCCGGCGCGAGGCCGGGGACTGTGGCTCAGTTTCCTAGAACGTCAGGGCGCGGGCTTCCTTGACGTGCGGCAGGGCCTGGATCTTGGCCAGCAGGGCCTCGTCCGGGGCCTGGTCGACGCCGACCAGGGCGATGGCGTCCTCGTCGGCCGAGACGCGGCCCAGGTTGAAGGTGGCGATGTTGACGCCCGCCTCGCCCAGCAGCATGCCCAGGGCGCCGATGAAGCCCGGCTTGTCCAGGTTGTTGATGTAGAGCATGGCCGGCGAGAAGCCCGCGTCCAGCTCCATGCCCTTGACCTCGACGATGCGCGGCGCGCCGGCGATCACCGTGCCGGCGAAGGCGCGCTTGCCCTTCTCGGTGGTGATGGTGATGCGCATCAGGCTGTCATAGGTGGGGCTGACCTCCTGGCGGCTCTCCGAGACGGTGATGCCGCGCTCCTTGGCCACGGCCGGGGCGGAGACCATGTTGATCTCGGCCAGCATCGGCTTGAGGATCCCGGCCAGGGCGGCCGAGCTCATCGGCTTGACGTTCAGCTTGGAGACCTCGCCTTCGAAGGCGATGTCGATCGCCGAGATGCCGAAGTCGACCATCTGGCCGGCCAGGGCGCCGATCTTCTCGGCCAGGGCCACGAACGGCTTCAGCTTGGGGGCCTCTTCCGCCGTGATCGACGGGCTGTTCAGGGCGTTGGTGACCGCACCGGTCAGCAGGTAGTCGCTGACCTGTTCGGCGACCTGCAGGGCCACGTTCTCCTGGGCCTCGGCGGTGCTGGCGCCCAGGTGCGGGGTGGCCACGACCTTGTCCGAGCCGAACAGCGGGTTCTCCTTGGCCGGCTCGGTGACGAACACGTCGAAGGCCGCGCCGCCCACGTGGCCGTCGTCCAGGAGCTTGCGCAGGACCGTCTCGTCCACCAGGCCGCCGCGGGCGCAGTTGACGATCAGCACGCCCTTCTTGGTCTTGGCCAGGTTCTCGGCCGACAGGATGTTGCGGGTCTTGTCGGTCAGCGGGGTGTGCAGGGTGATGACGTCGGCGCGGGCCAGCAGCTCTTCCAGCTCGACCTTCTCGACGCCCATCTCGATGGCGCGTTCCGGCGACAGGAAGGGGTCGTAGGCCACGACCTTCATCTTCAGGCCCAGCGCCCGGTCGGCGACGATGCCGCCGATGTTGCCGGCGCCGATCAGGCCCAGGGTCTTGGCGAACAGCTCCACGCCCATGAAGCGGTTCTTCTCCCACTTGCCGGCCTGGGTGGAGGCGTCGGCCTGGGGCAGCTGGCGGGCCAGGGCGAACATCATGGCGATGGCGTGCTCGGCCGTGGTGATCGAGTTGCCGAACGGGGTGTTCATCACCACGATGCCCTTGGCCGTGGCGGCCGGGATGTCGACGTTGTCGACGCCGATGCCGGCGCGGGCGATGACGCGCAGCTTGTGGGCGGCGGCGATCACGTCCTTGTCGAGCTTGGCGCCCGAGCGGATGGCGATGCCGTCATAGTCGCCGATCACGGCGATCAGCTCGTCCTTGGACAGGCCGGTCTTGATGTCGAAGTCCAGGCCGCGGTTCTTGAAGATGTCGACGGCGGCGGGGCTGAGCTTGTCGGCGATGAGGACGCGGGGAGCGGTCATGTCGGGGTTCCTTGCGGAGAATGGTGTGCGGTGAAGGCCCCCTCCGGCCCTTCGGGCTGCCTCCCCCAGAGGGGGGGAGGACCTGCCCGCTGCGATGCTCCCCCTCCGGGGGAGCTGTCGCGGAGCGACTGAGGGGGTTCTAGGGCGCTAGGTTAAGCGGCGGCCAGTTCGGCCGAGACGGACGCGAACGCCCAGTCCAGCCACGGCGTCAGGGCCTCGAGGTCCGAGGCCTCGACGGTGGCGCCGCACCAGATGCGCAGGCCGGCCGGGGCGTCGCGATAGCCGCCGATGTCGAGGGCCGCGCCCTCCTTCTCGAGCAGCGAGGCCAGCTTCTTGGCGAAGTCGGCCTGGGCGTCGTCCGACAGCGCCGTGATCTTGGGATCGACGACCTTGAGGCACACCGAGGTGTTGGAGCGGATTTCCGGCGTCGCCGCCAGGAACTCGACCCACGGGGTCTTGGCCACCCAGTCGGCCAGCACGGCCAGGTTCTGGTCGGCGCGGGCCTGCATGGCTTCCAGGCCGCCGATGGACGAAGCCCACTTCAGGGCGTCGAGCGCATCTTCGACGCAGAGCATCGACGGGGTGTTGATCGTCGCGCCCTCGAAGATGTCGGCCGCGATCTTGCCGCCCTTGGTCATGCGGAACAGCTTCGGCATCGGCCAGGCGGGGGTGTAGCTCTCAAGACGGGCCACGGCGCGCGGCGACAGGATCAGGATCCCGTGCGCGCCCTCGCCGCCCAGCGCCTTCTGCCAGGAGAAGGTCACGACATCGAGCTTGGTCCAGTCCAGGTCCTGGGCGAAGGCGGCGCTGGTGGCGTCGCAGATGGTGATGCCTTCGCGGTCGGCGCTGATGAAGTCGGCGTTCGGGACGCGGACGCCCGAGGTGGTGCCGTTCCAGGTGAAGACCAGGTCCTTGGCCGGATCGACCTTGGAAGTGTCGGGCAGCTGGCCGTAGGGCGCGTCGAGCACTTCCACGTTCGGCAGCTTCAGCTGCTTGGTCACGTCGGTGACCCAGTCCTTGCCGAAGGACTCGAAGGCCAGCAGCTGCACGGGCTTGGCGCCCAGCATCGACCACATCGCCATCTCGACGGCGCCGGTGTCCGAACCGGCGACGATGCCGATCAGGAAGTCGGCGGGGACTTCCAGCACTTCGCGCGTCTGGTCGATGGCGGCCTTCAGGCGGCCCTTGCCCAGCTTGGAGCGGTGCGACCGGCCCAATACGGCGTTTCTGAGATTTTCGGGGGTCCAGCCGGGGCGCTTGGCGCAGGGGCCGGAAGAGAACTCGGGACGAGCCGGGCGGATCGCCGGCTTGGCGAGGGTCGTGGTCATAGCGATGTCTCCCATCCTTACAGATGGACTGCATCCCGTTGGGGGGATGTGGCCCGCCGGCGAGAAACCCCGTTTCGGCGACGAAGGCAAGGAGAGATTTTGCCGTGCGACGGACAAATCGTCCGTACCAGGCAATTATTTTGCGGCGCGGGCCCGGCGGCGGGCCGAGGCGAAAATCCCGAACAGGATGCAGACCAGCACCCCGGCGGAATTCAGGTTGTTGACGATCCCGTAGGTCAGGTCGTGCTTGCGCTCGGCGACGATGTAGTAGGCGTGCAGGCCGAACTGCGTGGCCTGCAGCAGCATCGCGCCGCCCAGCCAGGGGCTGGTGTAGCGCAGGGCCAGCATCAGGAAAGCGAGGCTATAGAGCCCTTCGGACAGCAGCAGGGCGATCGCCTCGGGCCGCGGGGGCAGGACCATCTGGATGATCAGGGCGACCACCGATCCGGCCAGCACGATCAAGCTGCCCCAGCGCTCGGCCGCGGACCCTTTGATCCACGCCAAGCCGCACACCAAGAAGGTGGCGCTCCATCCCAGCAGAGGTGCGATTTGCAGGTGCATCCCTAGAGTCTCTAACGCGAATTAGAGACCCTAGGGATTAAACTCTTGCAATATTGCTTAGCTGGCTTCGATTAGCCGGCTTCGGCGATCCGCTCGGAGCCTTGGACGTCGGCCGAAGCGAACGAACCGTCCTTCATGTCCCAGCCGATCATCTTGGTGCGGACGCCCAGACGCAGACGCTTTTCATCCAGGTCGGCGTGAGCCGAGACCATGGCTTCGCGAGCTTCCGACAGAGCGGACATAGCCGCGATCACCTTGCTGGTGACGTCGGCGGCGAAGGTCGGCGACAGGCCCAGATCCTTACGGGCTTGGACGAGTTCCGACATCATTTCGGCGGTTTGCACCATCGCCGCGTCGATCGCGGCCTCGGTCCCATGCAGCTTGCTGGCCACACGCTTGACGACAAAAACCTTTTCCACGCCCCATCTCCTTAATGAAAGACTAAGGATAGAGGTAAACGAAAAGTTAAGAACTGTGCAATGAGAAATGCGCGTTAACGTTGTTTTGTCGCGGGGCCGCTGTATCTTGGAAGCGAAGCGTTAGGAAGATTGGGGCAAGCTCGACCTCTAGGATTCTCCTGGGACGGGAAATGATCGACGACAGCCGCAGCTCTGAAGCCGCGACTCACGCGCCTCTGCAGGCGCGGATTTCGGCTGTCGCGCTGACCACCACGGTGGTCGCGCTGCTGGCGGCTTGCCTATGCTTCATGGTCCAGCAGTGGAGCGTCGCCCGCCAGGAATCCCGGGCCAATCATGAAATCCTGGCCCAGATGGTGGCGGCCGGCGCCGCCGCGCCGATGGCCGACCACAACACCGTCGGCGTCTATCGCGCCCTCGAGGCGGTGGCCAAGGCGCCCAACGTCGTCTCCGTCAGCCTGATCGACATGAGCGGCCAGCCCGTGGCCCAGGTGGGCGCGGCCAAGGATTCCGAAGTCGACACCCTGGTCCGCCCCGTGAAGCTGGGTTCGCGCCAGGTCGGCACCCTGTCCCTGGCGGCCCGTCGCCCCAGCCTGACCGACATCGTGGCCCGCGACCTGGCCCTGACCGGCACCCTGTTCTTCGGCTCGGCCGGCCTGGCGATCCTGCTGGCCAACGGCCTGGCCCGCCGCATGACCAAGCCGATGGAGCGCCTGTCCAACGCCATGCGCGAAGTGGCCGCCAACGGCCAGTTCAAGCCGGTGGAGCAGGCCGCCGACGACGACGTCTTCCAGAGCCTGACCGACAGCTTCAACCATCTGGTCTCGCGGCTGGAGATCAACGACCACGACCTGCGCGGCGCCATGGCCGAACTGGTCAAGGCGCGCGACGACGCCAACGCCGCCAATGTCCTGAAGTCGCACTTCCTGGCCAATATGAGCCACGAGATCCGCACCCCGCTGAACGGGGTGCTGGCCATGACCGAGGTGATGGCCATGGGCGAGCTCAGCCCCGCCCAGCGCGAGCGCCTGTCGGTGATCCGCGAATCCGGCGGCCTGCTGCTGTCGGTGCTCAACGACGTGCTGGACCTGTCGAAGATCGAGGCCGGGCGCCTGGACCTGGTGGAGCGCGACTTCGACCTGGCCAGCCTGGCCCTGTCGGTCCGCGAGTCCTACACCACCCAGGCCCGGGCCAAGAACCTGGAGTTCGGCGTCTTCGTCGCGCCCGAAGCCCTGGGTTCGTGGCGCGGTGACGCCGACCGCCTGCGCCAGATCCTGGGCAACCTGGTCTCCAACGCCCTGAAGTTCACGCTGGAAGGCAGCGTCTCGGTGCGCTTCGCCTCGGCCGACGACGGCAGCGGCCTGCGCGTCGACGTGGTCGACACCGGCATCGGCATCGACGCCGAGACCCTGCCCCGCCTGTTCGACAAGTTCGTCCAGGCCGACAGCTCGACCACCCGCCGGTTCGGCGGCTCGGGCCTGGGCCTGTCGATCTGCAACGAGCTGGCCACCCTGATGGGCGGCGGCGTGCATGTGCAGAGCCGCGAGGGCCAGGGCTCGACCTTCACCGTCGTGGTGGCCATGCCGCGCGGCGAGGCGACCGTGCCGGCCCAGGTCGAGGCGGCCCCGCCGCCGATCGAATCCGAGCGCCGCCTGCGGGTGCTGGCCGCCGACGACAATCCGACCAACCAGAAGGTCATCGCCGCCGTCCTGGCCCCGCTGGGCGCCGAGGTCGAGCTGGTGGCCGACGGCGCGGCCTGCGTCGAGGCCTGGAAGCGCGGCGGCCACGACATCGTCCTGATGGACATCCACATGCCGGTCATGGACGGCGTCGAGGCGGCCCGCACCATCCGCGCGCTCGAGGTCAGCGAGAGCCGCAAGCGCATCCCGATCGTCGCCGTCACCGCCAACGCCCTGGTCCACCAGGTCGAGGGCTACATGGCCGCCGGCATGGACGGCCACGTCGCCAAGCCGATCGAGGTCACCAAGCTGTACGACGCCATCGAGACCGCCGTGGCCATCGCCCGGCGCGACGGCGCGAAGACGGCTGCGGCTTAACAGCTCCGCTCATCCCGGCGAATGCCGGGACCCAGATGGAATAACGGTGTGGCGGGCTCCAGAAGCTCGGCGTTCATCCAACCAGCCCAGACGCCTTGGGATCTGGGTCCCGGCATTCGCCGGGATGAGCGGGCGTTTGGGGTGTTCAGGTACCTGAACAGAACATAACGAGCGGCTCAGAACCGCTTCAGGCTGGGTGTGGTCTCTTGTCGTCAACGTCGTCCCCGTCGGGCGTCGGAAATGTTCAAGAGGAACCGTACCGATGAAAAAGATTCTGCTTTCGATCGCCGCGGTCTCGGCTGTCGCCGCCGCCGTCCCCGCTGTCGCCTCGGCCCAGGCCTATGGCCCCGGTCCCGGCTACGACCGTGGTTATGACCGCGGCTACCAGGACATCGGCGGCGACCGTGTCGCCCGCCTGGACCAGCGGATCGACATGGGCATCCGCAGCGGCGGCCTGACCCGCAACGAAGCCTGGCGCCTGAAGGGCGACCTGCGTGAAACCGCCCGTCTGGAAAGCCGCTATCGTCGCGGCGGCCTGAGCGGCTGGGAACGCGCCGACCTGGATCGCCGCTACGACCGCATCAGCGCCCAGATCCGCTACGAGCGCCACGACGGCGACCGCTACGGCCGTCGCTACTAGGCCCGTGAGGGCTAACGGAGAGCCGGTTCCACCCTCAGCCGGCTCTCCACCATCGTGAAGCCGCGGCCGCGCAACAGAACGCGCGCGCCGCGGTTTTCGCATTCCAGGTCCCCGCCCCGCCCGGGGCAGGCCTGGTGGAACCGCAGGGTCGCCGCCCCCAGCCGCTCGCCGAAGAACGGCATGAGGATGCAGTGGGCCGAGCCCGTGGTCGGGTCCTCGGGAATGCCGCAGCCCGGCGCGAAGAACCGGCTGACCACCGCGTAGTCCCGCCCCGGATCGGCCAGGGCGGCGACGATCGCCTGACCCGCCCCACCCTTGGCCAGGCCGCCGCCGACCGTGTTCAGCAACGCCAGGTCGGGCGACAGCCCGCGCACCGTCGCCTCGTCGGCGACCACGGCCAGCAGGTACTGCCCCGCCCAGACCTCCAGGGGCTCCACGCCCAGGGCCTTGGCCAGGTCCCGCCCCGCCTCGACCCGCCGCGGCGGATCGGCCGGGAAGTCCATCTCCAGCCCCCGCCCGCCGAACACACCGTCGACCCGGCGCACGGTCAGCGCGCCCGACAGGGTGTCGAAGGTCAGCAGCGGGACGTCGACGCCCAGCTCCTCGAACAGGGCATGGGCGCTGGCCAGGGTGGCGTGGCCGCAGATCGGGGCCTCGACCGTCGGGGTGAACCAGCGCAGGCCGAACCGCGCCGGATCGGCGGTGCGCAGCAGGAAGGCGGTTTCGGCCTGGTTGTTCTCGGCCGCCAGGGCCTGCATCCAGGCCGTCTCGGGCCAGGCGTCGAACGGCTCGACCACGCAGGCCGGATTGCCCTTGAACGGGCCGGAGGCGAAGGCGTCGACGGTCCACTGGCGCATGGCGGGGCTCCTGTTCCTCAACGCCTAACCATCGCCCCAGCATGGATCAATTCGAACATTGTCACGCGGGACAATGTAGCGGCGGCTCCCCCTCCGGCCCTTCGGGCCACCTCCCCCAGAGGGGGAGGATCTACGCCGAGCAGATGCTCCCCCTCTGGGGGAGCTGTCGCGGAGCGACTGAGGGGGTCTTCACTGCCCCTCGACCGTGATCTCCGGCCAGCGCGCCTGGGCCGAGCCCGTCGTGCGCGCCCAGCCGCCCGCCCCCTTCACCCGCAGCGGGTTGGGCCGCAGATACAGGGCGAACAGGTCGTCCAGGCCGAACGGCGCGAACACCGACAGGCTGTCGTCGGCCTCCATCCGCACGCCCACGCAGAAGGCCGTGGCCACGAAGCGCTTCAGGGCCTCGGCGCTGGACTCCAGCGGCGGATAGGGCTCGTCGGCGCCGAACTTCTTCTCGAACCACAGATGGACGCGGGCCTGGTTGCGCACCTCGACCAGGTCGCGCAGCGGCGGCTCGAACGCGGCGGCCACCCGTTTGATGACCACGTCCTCGGCCTCGTACGAGGTGTCGGACGCGTCGTGATAGGCCACGTCGTAGTCCTTGATTCCGTAGTCCGGCGCCCGGCCGGTCAGGTGGTTCCAGACCGGCTGGTAGACGGCGCCGGAAAACACCATGGCGTCGGGCAGGCCCAGGTCTCGGGCCGTGCGCAGCACCTGCATCGTGGTCGGGACGCTGCGGACGATGTCGACGAGGCGGGCTTCCAGATCGCTCATTTCCGCACCCCCCACGCATGATCCAGCGGACCGTGCCCCGCCCCGAAGCCCGGAGCGCGCAGCATGGCCTCGTGGACGTAGTTCCAGGCCCGGGCCACCGACTCCGTCAGGCCCAGGCCCTGGGCCAGGCCCGTGGCGCAGGCGCTGGCCAAGGTGCAGCCGGTGCCGTGGGTGTGGCGGGTCTCGATCCGCTCGCCCTCGAAGGCGGTCTCGCCCTGGCGGGTGATCAGCAGGTCCACGACCCGCTCGCCCGCGACGTGGCCGCCCTTCATCAGCACCGCGTGGGCGCCCAGCTCCAAGAGGGCCTCGCCGGCCCGGCGCAGGTCGTCGGTGGTCTCGACCGTCAGGCCGGTCAGGGCGGCGGCCTCGGGGGCATTGGGGGTCAGCAGGGCGGCGCGCGGGACCAGCAGGCTCTTCAGCGCCCCGATCGCCTGCTGCGCCAGCAGCGAGGCCCCGCCCTTGGCGATCATCACCGGATCGATGACGGCGGGGACGGCCCCATTTCGTGTTTTTGGGGCGCTGTCCAGCACCCGGGCCACGACCTCGACCGTGGCGGCGTCGCCCAGCATGCCGGTCTTGAAGGCGTCGGCCCCGATGTCGTCCAGCACGGCGCGGGCCTGGGCCTCGACGATGTCCAGCGGGATCGGATGGACGCCGGTGACGCCCAGGGTGTTCTGCACGGTGATCGCCGTGATCGCCGTGGCCGCGTAGCCGCCCAGGGCGGTGATGGTCTTGATGTCGGCCTGGATCCCCGCCCCGCCGCCGGAATCCGATCCGGCGAGGACGAGCACGCGGCCTTGGTGGGGGGCGCTGGTCATGGGCTCTTCTAGCGGGGAGTCGGGGGTATGGGGTAGGCGCCTTGGGCGGTGGCTCACCCACTTACCCCCACCTGGCGACTTCGTCGCCTGTCCGCCCCGTAGGGGGCGGAGCCTTCCGCGCGGCTCTTCCCCCTATGGGGGAAGACGACCGCGAAGCGGTCCGTAGGGGGCAAGTGGCTACAGCCCGACGTCCGGACCTACTTCCCCACGCTCTCGAAGCTCCCCGCCGCCCCGGGGAACACAACCGGGCTCTCCCAGCCGTCGGCGCCCACCGACGACACCCCGAAGAACCAGTCGTCGATCACCACATTCTTCAGCGTCGTCGAGGTCTCCGCCCCGACCGCCCGCGCGCGGCTCCACCGCGGCTCGGTCGTGCCGCGCCACCAGACGCGGTAGCCGGCCGCGCCCGGGACGGCCGTCCACGAGACCTTGGTGTCGGCGCTGACCGCGCCCTCGATCTTGACGCCCGACGGCGGGGCCGGGGCCGAGGCCAGGGCGGCCAGGGTCACGGCGTTCAGCCGCGTCACCTGGGCCAGATACGGGAAGTCCACGCCCTCGATCACATCGCCATAGGCCCGGCCGTTCTCGGTGCGGACGGTCTGGTGCTGGCGGTCGTAGTGCTCGGCCGCCTCGGTGACCCGCACGGCCGGATAGCCGGCCTCCAGCACCGGCACCTGGTCGCCGCCCCGGCCGTAGCGGTCGGTGCGGTAGACCATCACCACGTCCAGCCCCTTCACATAGCGGTCGGCCAGGCCGTCCATGAACCGGGCCAGGTTGCGCGACGGGCTGTCGACCTCGCCGCCGTTGTAGCGCCGGGTGTTGGCCTGTTCCGGCGTCTCGACCGCCTTGGTGCCTTCCGAGAACACCCGCACGTGGGTCCGGTCCACGGTCCCGCCGATGCCGTGGACATTGCCGACGATGTCGTTGTTGAGGTCGGCCTCGACCTTCCAGCCCTTCTCCTTGGCGGTCTGGGCCAGCAGCTGGCCGCCGAACAGGCCCTGCTCCTCGCCCGACAGCACCGCATAGACGATGGTGGCCGGGAATTTGTGCTTGGACAGCACCCGCGCCGCCTCCAGCACCGCCGCCACGCCCGAGCCGTCGTCGTTGGCGCCGGGCGCGTCGGTCGTGGCGTCCATCACGTCGTTGACCCGGCTGTCGATGTGGCCGGCGATGATCACCACCCGGTCCGGATCGGTGGTCCCGCGCTGGATCCCCAGCACGTCGACGATCTCGACGCCGTTCGGCGCCCGCTTGCCGGTGAAGGTCTTGCTGGGCGTCTCGACCGTCAGGCAGCCACCGCAGTCCTTGGAGATCGTCGCGAACCGCGCCGCCGTCCAGCGCCGCGCGGCGCCGATGCCCCGGGTGTCCGAGGTGGTGTCCGACAGGGTGTGGCGGGTGCCGAAGCCCACCAGCGACCGGATCGTGGCCTCCAGCGCCTTGGCGTCGACATCGGCGGCGACGGTCTTCAGGACGGGCTGGACCTTAGCCGGCTTGGGCGCGGGCTCGGCGGCGAATGCGGGGCCGGCCAGGGCCAGGGGGGCGGCGAGCGCGGCGGCGATGAGAACGGAACGCATGGGGTCTCCCGACTAGGTCGCGCAGCTTGGCGGTTTCGCCCCTGGACGCAAGGGGACGGACGCAAGAGGCCTGAGTCAGGCGCGCGGCTCCCGCCACATCGCCGCCAGCGGCGGGGCGCCGGGCGCGGGGGCGAAGACCTCCAGCATGCGGAATCCCGCCCCTTCGTAGAGCGGGGTGTTGGCCGGATTGCTGTTCTCCAGATAGGCCGGCAGGCCCGCCGCGTCGCAGCCGGCCAGGACCGGCGCCAACAGCCGCCGCCCCAGCCCCTTGCCCCGCGCCTCGCTCAGCACGCCGATCGTGAACAGGTAGACGTGGGGCGCCTTGGGCTTGCGGCGCACCATCTCGGCGTCGACGGCCAGGGCGCGCTTCATGGCCTTGGGCCCGCCGTCGACCAGCAGCCGGGCCGCCGCGCCCAGCAGCGACAGCGGCGGCAGTTCCTTGCTGGGGCCCGGCGGCAGCCACATGGTCGCGCCCCTGTCGCCGTCCGCCAGGTGGCAGATCCCGCGCGGCAGGTAGACGTCCCGCGCCAGGCGCTGGAACACGGGCTTCAAGCAGGGCTTGCCGTCGAAGGTCCAGGTGGCGACCGGGTCCGCGGCGAAGGCCTCGGCGGTGATGGCGCCCAGCGTCCGCCAATCCGCCTGCGCCGCCTGGCGCAGCCCCTCGGCTGGTTCGATCCGCAGCATCGGCCCCTCCCTTTTGGAAGAAGGCTAGCATGGGCGCGGCGGTCGGCTAGGCCTCGCGCTCGTCCTTCAGGCGGGCGCTTTCGGTCTTCAGCGGCTTGGAGACCGGGCAGACCTCCTGGACGAAGTCGTTCAGGGTGTTGACCAGGCTGTCGCGCACCAGGCTGTAGTGCACGAACTGGCCGCGCTTCTCGCTGCGCACCAGGCCCGCCGCCTCCAGGATCGACAGGTGTTGCGACACCGCCGGCTTGGAGATCGAAAAGCGCGAGGCGATGTCCCCCGCCGTCAGATCGGCATGGGCCAGATAGGCCAGGATCTTCCGGCGGACCGTCGAGGAGAGGGCTTCGAACACGCGCTGCATGGGAAGGTATTTAAGCGCTTCGCTAACCGCTTGCAAATTAGCGATGAGGTATTTAAGGAATAGCTTATCTTCAATCGAGGATATCGCCATGGACGCCGCCCTGACCGATCGCCGCGCCTCCGCCCTGTCGCCTGGAAAGGTCGCCGGGGCCATCGTCGCCGGAACCTTCACGGGATCAGGGTTGCTCGCGGCGGCGGTCGTTGTCGTGGTGTCGATCGCCAGCCTGATGCAGGGCGGTTTCGAGGCGTTCGGGAACGGCGTGGCGGTCGCGTTCCTGTTTTTCCTGTTCTCGCTTCCGGTCTGGGCCGGCGGACTGATGGTGGTCGGCCTGCCCGGATGGGCCGCATTGCACGCCTTGGGATGGCGCTCACGAGGGGTTGGCGCGGGATTCGGCGGCGCGGCGACCCTTATCGTGTCCTGGATACTCGGGCTGGGCCTCAACCCAAGCCTGGCCGACGAGCCCTGGGGGCTCCTGCCGATAGCCGGCGGGCTGGCCCTGATCGGCGCGGTCGTGGGCTGGGTGACGGCGCAGGCGGCCTACGGTTCGCAAGGCGCCGACCGATGAGCGCGATGGCCCGTCACGACTCCGTCTGGCCGCCGCGGAACGCGATCAGGGGCCTGGTCGCCGGCGCGCTGACGGGGGCCAGCCTTCCGGGCGCGGTGATCGTGGTCTCGGGTGTCGCCACCTCGCCGACGGAAAGCCTCGGATCGATGCTTGTCGGCGCGGTCCTGGTCATGCTCGCGGTCCTTGTCTCCACCCTAACCATCTGGGCCTTCGGCCTGATCATGATCGGCATACCCGGCTGGTGGATGTTGTGGGCCCTGGGATGGCGCTCGCCCTGGGCGGGCGCGGCCTTCGGCGGCCTGGCGACCTTCATGGCCTCCAGCCTGCTCCTTCGGGGGCTTGGCCTCCACTCCGCCGCCGATCCCAAGCCCTTCCTGATCATGACGATCGTCCTTGGCCTGAGCGGCGCCGTCGCCGGTTGGGTAGTGGTCGTGGCGAGCCGGGACGAGAAGGAAACCGCCGAATGAATTCGCACCCTCACGACGATCCTTACGCCGTCCACTCCATCGCCGAGGACGCGGGCGGCGACGCCGCGGTCGGCCGGGTGGTCTGGGCGCCGGCGACCTCGCTCTGGCAGGGCGTCATGCTGGCCGGCGCCCTGGCCGCGCCGTTCGCCTTCAGCTGGAGCGGGCTCGGCGTGTTCGTGGTCCTGACCGGCGCCACCCTGCTGATCGGCCATTCCGTCGGCTTCCACCGGCGGCTGATCCACGGCAGCTTCCAGAGCCCGCCCTGGCTGGACCGCCTGATGATGTGGCTGGGGACGCTGGTCGGCATGAGCGGGCCGCTGGCCATGATCGCCGCCCACGACCTGCGCGACTGGGGCCAGCGCCAGCCGGCCTGTCACCCGTACCTTGCCAACCGCGCCGGGTTCTGGACCGACTACGCCTGGAACCTGCACGGCCGGCTGGTGCTGGACGCGGCGCCGCGCCAGGCGATCCCGGCCCGGATCGCCGACGACCGGTTCTACCGCTTCCTGGAACGCACCTGGATGCTGCAGCAGCTGCCCGTGGCGGTCGTCCTGTTCGCGCTGGGCGGCTGGTCGTGGCTGCTGTGGGGCGTCTGCGCGCGGGTCTGCGTGTCGGTGACCGGCCACTGGTACGTCGGCCGCCTGGCGCACACCACCGGACCGCAGCGCTGGCTGGTGACCGCCTCGGGCGTCCAGGCACACGACGTGCCCTGGGCGGCGATCCCGACCATGGGCGAGGCCTGGCACAACAACCACCACGCCTGGCCGGGCTCGGCGAGGCTGGGATTGTATCCCGGGCAAGCCGACTGGGGCTTCGCCTTCATCCGCCTGTTGGAGCGCCTGGGCCTGGCCTGGGACGTGCGGACGCCGGAGACCTTGCCGCAGCGGGCGGGACTGGCGCGGGTCTAGCCCGCACCGCCGATCGCGCCCCACACCGTCAGCGCCTGGACCGTCTCGCGCACGTCGTGGACGCGCACCGCCGCCACGCCGGCCGCCGCGCCGTGCAGGTGGGCCGCAAGGGAGCCGCCCAGGCGGTCGCCCGCCTCCGCCCCCAGCGGGTCCAGGGCGGCGATGAAACGCTTGCGGCTGGCGCCCAGCAGGATCGGATAGCCCAGGGCCTTGAAGCGCGGCAGGGCGGCCAGCAGGGCCAGGTTGTGGGTCGGGGTCTTGCCGAAGCCGATGCCCGGGTCGAGCCAGATCTTCTCGCGCGCCACCCCGGCGGCCATGGCGGTGAAGGCGCGGGCCAGCAGGAAGGCCTCGACCTCGGCCACGACGTCGTCGTAGCGCGGGGCGTCCTGCATGGTCCCCGGCTCGCCCAGCATGTGCATCAGCACCACCTCGCAGCCCAGCTCGGCGGCGACCTCGGGCGCATCGGGCGCGAAGCGCAGGGCGGCCACGTCGTTCCAGATCGTGGCCCCGGCGGCGACGGCGGCGCGGGCCACGGCGGGCTTCATGGTGTCGATCGAGACGGCGACGTCGCTGGTGGCGCGGATCGCCTCGATCAGCGGGACCACGCGGGCGATCTCCTCGGCGGCCGGCACGGGCGTCGCGCCGGGCCGGGTGCTCTCGCCGCCGATGTCGAGGATGTCGGCGCCCTGGTCGATCAGCCGCCGCGCCTGGTCCAGCGCCGCGCCGGGATCGAGGAACCGCCCGCCGTCCGAGAAGCTGTCGGGCGTGACGTTGACGATCCCCATGACGCGGGGGCGAGGGTGTTGGGATGTCATGGACGGGGTTTTAGGCCCGCGACGCCCCCTCCGTCACGATGCGTATTCGCATCGCGCCACCTCCCCCGCGTTGCGGGTGAGGAGGAAGCGGAACCGGCCTCTCCTCCCCCGTGCAACGGGGGAGGTGGCGCGTCGCGCAGCGACGTGACGGAGGGGGCGTTCGCAGTCCTACCAGTCGATGAACGTGGTGAAGTCGCCGATCATGCCGGTCCAGACGCTGAAGTCGTCGTCCAGGCCCGGGATCGTGCGGCCGGCGTTCACGTTGACGTCGTACTGGACGTAGGGGTCGCCGTCGTCGTCGAGATAGACCTTCAGATAGCGGTTCTTGCGGTTCCACTCGTTGGCCTTGGCCAGGGTCAGGCCGGACTTCAGGTCGAAGCCGGCCGAGAACTGCAGCGCCTTGCAGCGCTTGGTCGCGTCGCAGTCGTAGAAATAGATCTTGAAGCTGTGGCCGTCGGCGGCGCTGTCGATCAGCGGATCGCCGCCGTCGTCCTTGCTCAGCACGGCCTTGTAGCCGCCCTTCTGGAGCCAGGCCGCCACTTCGGGGCCGGTCATGCCGTCCTTGTGGATGGCCTGGGCCTGGGCGGCCCCGCCCGCCAGGGCCAGCGCCGTCGCGCCCGCCAGGGCGATGATCGCGTTTTTCATGTCATGCCTCCCCGCCGCGCGTCGCGGCCCCGCTTCAGGCTTAGCGCCGTCGCCGCGGGGATGCAAAGAACCGGCGCAAAGAAAAAGCCGGATCGGCGGACCGATCCGGCTCTTCCAACTTGGTCTCGAGACGCCGAGGCCTAGGCGGTGACGCCCGTCGACACCGGCACCGAGGCCACCGGCCCCGTCGGCATCTTGTTGCTCTCGTCCTCGACGCGGACGGGCGGGATGCCCTTCATGACGCCGATGATCTCGTCGCCGCTGAGGGTCTCGAACTCCAGCAGCGCCTTGGCCACCGAGTGCAGGCCGTCCAGCTTCTCGGTCAGGATCTGGCGGGCCTCGTCCTCGCCGCCCTTGACCAGGCGACGCACCTCGCTGTCGATCTTCATCATGGTCTCGGGCGAGACGTTCTGGGTGCGGGCCACCGAGTGGCCCAGGAACACCTCGTCCTGGTTGTCGCCGTAAGCCACGGTGCCCAGCTCGTCCGAGAAGCCCCAGCGGGTGACCATGTTGCGGGCCAGGCTGGTGGCGGCGCTGATATCGCTGGAGGCGCCCGAGGTGATCTTGTGCTTGCCGAAGATCAGCTCTTCCGCCACGCGGCCGGCCATCATGATGGCCAGGCGCGAGGTCATCATGTCGTAGCTCATCGAGTAGCGGTCGCCCTCGGGCAGCTGCATGACCATGCCCAGGGCGCGGCCGCGCGGCACGATGGTGGCCTTGTGGACCGGGTCGGCGACGGCGACGTTGAGGGCCACGATGGCGTGGCCGCCCTCGTGATAGGCCGTCAGCTTCTTCTCGTCCTCGCTCATGGCCATCGAGCGGCGCTCGGCGCCCATCATGACCTTGTCCTTGGCGTGCTCGAAGTCGTGCATGGTGACCATGCGGCGGTTCTTGCGCGCGGCGGTCAGGGCCGCCTCGTTGACCAGGTTGGCCAGGTCGGCGCCCGAGAAGCCGGGGGTGCCGCGGGCCAGGGTCTTGACGTCCACGTCGGCGGCCAGCGGCACGTTCTTCATGTGCACGCGGATGATCTTCTCGCGGCCCGAGACGTCCGGATTGGGCACCACGACCTGACGGTCGAAGCGGCCCGGACGCAGCAGGGCCGGGTCCAGCACGTCGGGACGGTTGGTGGCGGCGATCAGGATGATGCCTTCGTTGGCCTCGAAGCCGTCCATCTCGACCAGCAGCTGGTTGAGGGTCTGCTCGCGCTCGTCGTTGCCGCCGCCCAGGCCGGCGCCGCGATGGCGGCCGACGGCGTCGATCTCGTCGATGAAGATGATGCAGGGGGCGTTCTTCTTGGCCTGCTCGAACATGTCGCGCACGCGGCTGGCGCCGACGCCGACGAACATCTCGACGAAGTCCGAACCGGAGATGGTGAAGAACGGCACGCCGGCTTCACCGGCCACGGCGCGGGCGATCAGGGTCTTGCCGGTGCCGGGAGGGCCGACCAGCAGGGCGCCCTTGGGGATCTTGCCGCCCAGGCGCTGGAACTTGGCCGGGTCCTTCAGGAACTCGACCACTTCCTGCAGCTCTTCCTTGGCCTCGTCGACGCCGGCGACGTCGTCGAAGAGCACGCGGTTCTTGTTCTCGGTCAGCAGCCGGGCCTTGGACTTGCCGAAGCCCATGGCGCCCTTGGTGCCGCCCTGCATCTGACGCATGAAGAAGATCCACACGCCGATCAGCAGCAGGATCGGCAGCATGTTGAACAGCAGGGCCAAGGGGCTGAAGCCGCTCTTCTGGTAGACGATCGAGGAACCGCGCGCCTCCAGGCGCTTGACCAGGTCCTCGGAGTTCGGCGGCACGTTCACCTGATAGGGCTTGCCCGTCTTCGGCTGGATCTTGACGACGTCGCCGTTGATGTTGGCCTCTTTGACATCGCCGCTATCGACGTTCTTGAGCAGCTGCGAGTAGCTGACCTCGCCGCTGCCGCCGGGCTTACCGCCCTGGCTCACGACGAGATAGGCCATGGCCAGCACCACCACGATGGTCGCCCAGATGCCCAGGGTCTTCAAATTCATACGCGTTGTCTTCCCAACGATAGTCTCTGACCTACCAAGATAGGACGGCCCGGCCGATTTCGCCACGCGCGGGATATCATGTCGCGGGCTCTTGATCGACACGGCCCGTCGCCGCCTCGAAACGATCCACCACAAGACAACGCGCTCGCACGGCTTTCGCCTCTGCAAGGATCGGGCAAGTCGGCGTCCCATCCGGGGCCAGGACGACCGGCAGGCCGGGACGGGCGGCGGGCGGAAAGCCTTTCAGCGCCTGGCGTTGCGCGGCGGGCAGGCGGGCGGCGAGGCCCTGCAGGGCGCGCACGACCAGGCCGGGCTCGGCGGCGGTAAGCTCCCAGCGGCCGTCCCAGACGACGGGTTGGCCGGGGTCCAGGGCCTTCTCCACCACAAGGGGAGGACCTACGCGTCTGACCTCGCCCGGCTCGCGGAAGAACGACACCGCCTCCCCCGCCGCCTCGATCCGCGCCCCGGCCAGGGTGGCGGTGAAGTCCTCGCCGGCCCGGATCCGCGCGACCAGGCGCTGGAGCCGCTCGCCGCGCGGCGGGCGCGTCGTCCCGGCCGCGCACAGGCAGGCTGCGGCGACGTGTGCGGCGGGAGCCGTTCGGGCGAGCGCGAGCCAGCCTTCTCCTCCCTGGAACGGCGAAGGCGCGGCCTCCATCGGCCTGTCCGCCCCCTCCTCCGGTCCGCCGGGCGCGTCGGAAGCGGCGAGCGACCGCCGCGCCCTGGCCCGGGCCGACCGGGGATCGGCGTTGGCCGGGTCGTCCAGCCAGGTCTCGCCCCGCGCGGCCAGCCAATCGCGAAGATCGACGCGTCCCACCTCAAGCAGGGGGCGCAACACGAACACGCCGCGCCCTTCCGGCCAGGCCGGCGACGGCGCCCAGGCGCGGGGATCGGACACCGTCGAGCCCCCGGCCCGCATCACGGCCGCCTCGGCCAGGTCGTCGCGGGTGTGGCCCAGCAGCAGGACGCGCGCCCCGGCGGCGCGGGCGGCCTCGCCCAGCAGGGCGTGGCGCGCGGCGCGGGCGGCGGCGGAAAGGCCGGTGGCGGGCTTGGGCCCGGTCCAGGCGAGGGCGCGCGGCTCCGCCCCCAGGGCGCGGGCCTCGGCGACGGCGTCGGCGGTCCAGGCGGCGCTGGCGGGGTTCAGCCCGTGGTCGACGGTCAGGCTCACCACGGAACGGCCGTGGGCGCGGGCCCAGTCCAGGGTCAGGATCAGCAGGGCCAGGCTGTCGCCGCCGCCGGAAAAACCGACGGCCAGCGGCCAGGCGGCGTCCGGACGCAGGCGGCGGTCGAGGGCGGCGGTGAAGGTGGGGAAGGTTTCGATCGTTCGCCCTCCCTTCAAATTCCGCTCATCCCGGCGAATGCCGGGACCCAGATCCTAAGGCCGAGAGATTGGTCGGATAAGCACCGCGCTCAAGGACCCCATCACAGCGCCATTCCATCTGGGTCCCGGCATTCGCCGGGATGAGCGGATCAATAGATCTGGAGCGCTACGTCGCGCACTTGGCCTGGACGCGGGTGGCCGTGGCCTTGGAGACGACCGCGTTCGGCGCCTTGGGGTAGCGGCGGCTCAGTTCGTCCAGGGCCTTGCAGGCGTCGGCGGGCTTCTTCAGCGCCACCAGCGAGCGCGACAGCTTCACCACCGCGTCGGGCGCCCAGCTGGTCTGCGGCCAGCCGCGCAGCGAACCCAGATAGTTGCCGGCGGCGTCGCTGTAGGCCTCGCGCACGAACTGGGTCTCGCCCAGCCAGTAGCGGGCTTCCGGCGCCTTGGCGCTGTCGGGGAAGGCCTCGACATAGCCGCCGAAGGCCTGTTCGGCGCCGCCGTAGTCGCCGTCCAGCAGCAGCTGGCGGGCCGACTTGAAGGCGGCGTTCGGATCGGTGGGGGTCGCGACAGCGGCGGGCGCGGCCGGGGTCGCCGCCGCCGCGGCGGCCGCGGCGGCCTCCTGGTCGGCGAGACGCTTCTCCAGGGCGGCCAGGCGCTGGTCCAGCGCGTCGGCGCGGGCCTTCTGGCCGTCATTGGCCTGCCGCGCCACGTCCAGGTCGTGGGTCAGGCTTTCGTTCTGGCCGTTCAGCTTGGTCAGGGTCTGTTCCAGGTCGGCCAGCTTTTCCGACAGCGCCGCGATCTGGGCGTCGGTCTCGGCGGCCTGCACCACCACCGGCTTGCCGGTGTCGCGGCCCTGGAAGACGATCGCCCGCAGCTCGCGGACCACCTTCTCCATCTTGTCCAGCCGTTTGACCGAACGGTCGTCCAGCGGGTCGGGCATGGCGGTCTGGGCCATGGACAGGGACGGCGTGACGAGGACGGGCATGGCGGTGAGCGCCAGGACCGAGGCGAGCAGAGCGGCTTTCAGCTTCATGTCGGCGATTATGCCCCGGTTGCGGACAAAAGTGCGGCGCTAGAGGCCAGGGCGTCACGATGGGACGAGATCGCGCCTAGCTGCATCTCAAAACGTCGTCATCCCGAAAGCGCGGGCGCTTCCGGGATGACAGCGTCGAAGCCCCGTCTCCAGGCGGAGACGGGGATATCGGTCTTACCGCGCGCCGTCGGTGATGGCGGTGCGGGCGTTACGGTTCTTAGCCCAGGCGTCTTCGCCCGTGCCCGGATCGATCGGACGTTCCTTGCCGTACGACAGGGACTCGATGCGCGAGGCCGAGACGCCCGCGCCGATCAGCACTTCGCGGACGGCGTTGGCGCGACGGGCGCCCAGGGCCAGGTTGTACTCGCGGGTGCCGCGTTCGTCGGCGTTGCCTTCGATGCGCACGCGCACGGCCGGATAGCGGTTCAGCCATTGGGCCTGGGCCGCCAGCACCGCCTGGGCGTCGGGGGTGACGTCGTAGCTGTCGGTGGCGAAGTAGATGCGGTCGCCGATGTTGATCACGAAGTCCTGCACCGTGCCCGGCAGCGGGCCCTGGTTGACCGGCGATTGCGGCGTGGCCGGAGGCGTATAGGGAGCCTCGGGCTGGGTCGGGGCCGGTTGCGTCGGCGCCGCGGGGCCCTGCGGCTTCGGCCGCGAAGCACAGGCGGCGAGCGAGGCGGCGGCCAGGCCGATCATCGCCAGTCTAGCAACGCGTTGGGTGTCGAAGCTCATCCAGTTTCTCCTCAAGTCCACGGCCAAGGTTCATACTTCTAACGCGTGTAGCCTTCGTGGCGCCGCGCCAAATCGCACCTTGCACCTCACAATGGCGTCAGAATGTCGCACGCCCACGTGGTTTCACCTGGCGGGTGAACGTCGGATGAACGACTCTAAGGCAACGCGCCTTTACGGCAGAGGTTGCCTCAAAGTCGTGTGGATCAATCCAGCAGCGGCGACCAGGCGGGATCCGAGGCGGCGCCGGTATAGGCGGCGGGACGCAGGATCCGGCCGGTGATGTCCACCGTCCACAGCCGCGAATTGCCGCTGGAGCTCTCGCGCGAGAACATCAGCACCCGGCCGTTGGGGGCCCAGGTGGGGCCTTCGTCCAGGTAGCTGGTGGTCAGCAGGCGCTCGTCGCCGCCGTCGGGCTTCATCACCCCGATGTGGAATTCGCCGCCGGTCTGCTTGGTGAAGGCGATGTAGTCGCCGCGCGGGCTCCACACCGGCGTGGTGTAGCGGCCGCCGCCGTACGAGATGCGACGCACGCCGCTGCCGTCGACGTTCATCACGTAGATCTGGGCCTGGCCGCCGCGGTCGGAGTTGAACACGATGCGGCTGCCGTCCGGCGAGAACGACGGCGAGGTGTCGATGGCCGGGTCTGTGGTGATCCGCGTCGACTGCCGGCTGCGCAGGTCCAGCACGTAGATGTCGCTGTTGCCGCCCTTCTCGACCGAGAAGGCCACCTTGCTGCCGTCCGGCGAGAAGCGCGGGGCGAAGACCATGCCCGGGAACTTGCCGATGGTCTCGGTGCGGGCCGTCTCCAGGTTGGTCAGATAGATGCTCGACCCCGTGGGCCGCAGCGCCATGTAGGTGATCTCCTGGCTGGTCGAGGAGAAGCGCGGGGTCATGACGATGTACGAACCGTCGGTCAGGTACTGCGGGTTGGCGCCGTCCTGGTCCATGATCGCCAGCTTCTTGACCCGGGCCAGCTTGGAGCCGCTCTCGGCCACGAACACCACGCGGGTGTCGAAATAGCCCTTCTCGCCGGTCAGGCGCTCATAGACCGCGTCGCTGATCTTGTGGGCCACGCGGCGCCAGTTCTCGGCCGTCGAGGTGAACTGCAGGCCCAGCAGCTGCTGCTGGCTGAAGGTGTCCCACAGGCGGAAGTCGACGCGCAGCACGCCGTCGGCGCCGACCGTGACCTGGCCGTTGATCAGGGCCTGGGCCCCGGTGGCCTGCCAGTCGGGGAAGCGCGGCTGGACGTTCACGTCGGCCAGCTTGTCGGCGACGTTGGCGACGTTCAGCGGCTGGAACAGGCCCGAGCGTTCCAGATTGCCGCTGATGACCTGCGAGATCTCGGCCCCGCGCCCGCCGCCCGAGAAGGCGGGGATGGCCACCGGCAGCGGCTTGACCGCGCCCTTGTCGATGTCGACCTCGATCTGGGCGCGGGCGGTCGTCGGCGCGAAGGCGGCCATGGACACGGCCAGGACGGCGGCGGTCGCCAACCCGGTGAAGACGGACTTGAGGTTCATGCTTCGGGTCCTCCCTATCGCGCCGCGCAAGCGTCGCGCGCCTTGAAGTTCAAATTGAGTTGCTGGCCATAATAGTCCGGCGGCAGGCCTTCGAAGGGCGCCGACTGGTAGACCGCGCGGATCGCCCGGTCGGCGGCGGCCTTGACCACCGGATCGGACGAACGCTCGGCGTCGCCGGCCGTCACCTGGCCCACGATGCGCCCGCCGGTCGCCAGCTTGAAGCTGACCTTGACCTGGACGGCCGCGCCGCCCTCGACCTCGCAGTTGGGGTTCCAGCGGCGCTGGATCTCGTCCTTCATGCCGTTGATGGCCGCGGCCTGCAGGCCGGTCATCGCCCCGGCGCCCGGACGGGCCTGGGTGGCCGTCTCGGGACGGGTCGGGCCCTTGGGCGCGTTGGCCACGGGCTTGCCGGTCGCCTTGGGCGTCTTGGCCAGGGTCTTTTCCAGCGAGGCGAAGAAGTCGGGCTCGGGCTTGGCCGGGGCCGGCTTGGTCGGGGTGGGCTTGGGCGTCGGGGCCGGCGTCGCGGTCTTGGGCGGCGCGGGGGCCGGAGTCGGGACCGGCGCGGGCACGGGAGCCGGCGGCTGCGGGTCGGCCTCGGGCGTGGGCTCCTCGGTCTGGGCGGTCTGGTCGACGACGTCCTCGATCGCCGGCCGCACGTTGGTCGGCCCCTCGGTGACGATGGTCACCGGCACGCTTTCGCCGATGATCACCGGCTTGGACGGCTTCCACGGGCCGATCAGGATCGCGGCCACCACTAGCACGTGGAGGCCGATCGACCCGACCAGGGCCGGAGAGAAGTTGGTCTTGTCGTCCCTACGGGTCACCGGGCGACCGCCTCACTGCGCCGGACGCAGGTCGCCCGCGCCGTCAGCCTTAGCCGAAGCGCCCGACGAGGGGCCGCCGGTGTCGGTCAGCAGGTTGATCTTGGCGAAGCCGGCGTTGGACAGGGCGGCCATCACCTGGGCGACGGTCGCGTAGTTGGCCTTGCCGTCGGCGCGCACGAAGATCGGCTTGTCGTAGCCGTCGCCGGCGATCGACGAGATGCGCGGGGCCAGCTCGCCGAACGGGACCTCGCCCTCGCCGATGAATACCGCGCCGTCGGCCTTGATCGACACCGTGATCGGCTCCTGCTGGTTCTGCAGGGCGGCGGCCTCGGTCTTGGGCAGCTCCAGCGGCACGCCGGCGGTCAGCAGCGGAGCGCTGATCATGAAGATGATCAGCAGCACCAGCATGACGTCGACCAGCGGGGTGACGTTGATCTCGGACAGGGCGCCCTTGCCCCGCCGGCGTCCGCGGCGGCGGCCGCGACGGCCGCCGGTGGCGAAGGCGTCGTTGGCGGACATGGCCATGGGGCTAGACCCGCTCGCTGAGGCGACGCTGGATGGCCGTCGACAGGTCGTCGGCGAAGTTCTCCAGCCGGCCGGCGAACTTGCCCGCGTCGGTCGAGAACTTGTTGTAGGCGATATAGGCCGGGATGGCGGCGATCAGGCCCACGGCGGTGGCGAACAGGGCCTCGGCGATCGACGGGGCGACCACGGCCAGCGAGGTGTTCTTCGAGATCGCGATGTTCTGGAAGGCGTGCATGATGCCCCAGACCGTGCCGAACAGGCCGATGAACGGGCTGGCGGTGGCGACGATGGCGAGGCTCCCCAGGCCTTCCTCGGCCTTGCCGGTCTCGCGCGAGATCAGGGTGTCCATCATCCGGTCGATGCGCTGGATCAGGAAGGCGGCCTGGGCCTCGCCCACCGGCCCCTTGGCCTTGGCGTCGCGCCATTCCTTCAGCGCCAGCTGCAGCATGCGCGGCAGCGGGTGGCGCGGATTGGCGCCGGCCTGGGCCGCGACCTCCTCCAGCCCCTGGCCCGAGCCGACCTGGTCCTCGAATCGGTTGGCGGCGCTGTTCAGGCCCGAGAAGCGGAACAGCTTGTCGATGATCACCGCCCACGAGCCCAGCGAGGCCAGGATCAGACCGACCATCACGCCCTTCACGACCCAGTCGGCCTGCATGAACAGCGAGATGAAGGAAAAGCTCTGCGGGCCTGCGGCGGCGTCCATGCGGGGTCCTGCTCCGTTGGGGCGTCAGTATCGTGGAAGGCGGCGGGGCCTTCCGGGGTTCCGTTGCGCCCTTACTGACATGAAGCGGGGCAATGGTGAAACTATGACAATCGGCGAGGGAGGCGGTTTTTTGGTGGGTGCGCCCACACCCGTCATCCTCGGACTTGTTCCGAGGACCCCTGCTTCAGCTTCGAAGAAGGATGATCCGTGGAACGGTGAGGCGGCGGACACCTTTGAAGCGACAGCTCAGCCGACAGAGGGGTCCTCGGAACAAGTCCGAGGATGACGACCGTCGGGGGCGGTCGCTAAACCTCCAGCCACGGCGCCATCTGGGCCAGCATCTCGGCCGTCGGTTTGCGCGGGCGGCCGTCCAGGGTGATGCAGACCGCCTCGCCGGCCGCCTGGCAGATCAGCTCGTCGCCGCGCGTGATCCGTTGGCTGACGAACAGGCGCGGGCCCTTCACCCGGTCATAGGTGGTGCGCACCAGCAGGGCGTCGTCGATCCGGGCGGCGCGCTTGAAGTCCAGCTCCATGCGCACGATCGCGAAGGCCGTGTCGGCCTTGTGCAACGCCGTGTGCGAGATGCCGATCATCCGGAAGAAGTCGCTCCGCCCCCGCTCGAAATAGCGCAGGTAGTTGGCGTGGTAGACGATGCCGGAGAAGTCGGTGTCCTCGTAGTAGATGCGCACGGGCAGTTGGTGCTCGCGGCCCTCGAAGACGCCGGGCGTGGGCTGGGGAAGGTCGGTCATGGCCTCGTTGTAGCCGCCCGGCCGGAGAAGGGGGAGTAGGCGCCGCGCCCGGGCTCTTCCCGCGCTTCCCGGACGGGTCCCGCCTCGAGCACGCGGGTGACGTGCTCCATCAGGAAGGCGCGGTCGCGCTCCAGCATGGCGCGCATGAACCGGAACAGGCCGTAGCCGACCGCCATCGTCACCAGCGGGTCGATCAGGTGCGAGACGGGCGAGCCTCGCCGGAAGCCGGCGACATGATCGGCGTGCGTGGCCAGCGCCACCAGCGCCCCCGGGACCGCGCCCAGCGACATCAGGGCGAAGACCATCCAGACGCCGATGAACAGCACGATCTCGATCGGCAGGCGCGTGCGGCAGGTCACCAGACTGCCCTCCGCCTGCGCCGTCCAATCCAGGGTCAGCCGGAACGTCAGGCTCTTGCGGCTGGTGGGGCGGCGATGAAGCTCGGCGCCGGTCGGCGTGACGACGCCCACGACAGGCTCGGCGCCGTTGGGGCCGACGTCGGTCCCGATCGTCGCCGCCAGGCGCGCGCCGACCTGGTCGGGCGGAACGGCGGTCCGGAAGGTCCAGACGTTCGGCCGCCTGGGGATGACCGTGGGATCCGGCGGCCGATGGGCCTTGGGAACCTCGATGACGTCGCGTCGCCCCATGAGCGCTCCAAACCCCAAGGTTGAGCTTGGAAGAGAGCATGATCGACAGCGAAACGGCTAGGGCCTTTAGAGCCCTCTCCCAAAGGGAGAAGGTGAAACTAGTCTTCCCCGAACAGCCCGCCCTGCACGATCTTCGGCGCCGAGACCGGCTCGTCCAGCCCCAGGTGCAGATAGGCCTTGCCGCAGGCCATCCGCCCGCGCGGGGTGCGCTGGATGAAGCCCTGCTGCATCAGATAGGGCTCGATCACGTCCTCGACGGCGTCGCGGGCCTCGGCGATGGCGTAGGCGATGGTCTCCACGCCCACCGGGCCGCCGCCGTAGTTGTCGATCATGGCGCGCAGGTAGCGGCGGTCCAGGCTGTCCAGGCCGCTCTCGTCGACCTCGAGCCGCGCCAGGGCCATCCCCGCCGCCTTGCGGTCGATGACGGTCGCCCCATCGGCGGCGGCGAAGTCGCGGACGCGGCGCAGCAAGCGGCCGGCGACGCGCGGCGTGCCCCGGGCACGCTTGGCGATCTCGTCGGCCCCGTCGTCCGACAGCGGCGCGCCCATCTTGCGGGCGGCGTGCAGCAGCACGTGGCGCAGCTCGGCCGGGGTGTAGAATTCCAGGCGGATCGGGATGCCGAAGCGGTCGCGCAGCGGCGTGGCCAGCATGCCCGCCCGCGTGGTGGCCGCCACCAGGGTGAAGGGGGCCAGGTCGATGCGGATCGAGCGCGCCGAGGGCCCCTCTCCGATCACCAGGTCCAGCACGTGGTCCTCCATCGCCGGATAGAGGATCTCCTCCACGGTCGAGGGCAGCCGGTGGATCTCGTCGATGAACAGGACGTCGTTGGCTTCCAGGTTGGTCAGGATCGCCGCCAGGTCGCCGGCCTTGTTCAGCACCGGGCCGGAGGTGGCGCGGAAGTTCACGCCCAGCTCGCGGGCGACGATCTGGGCCAGGGTGGTCTTGCCCAGGCCGGGCGGGCCGAACAGCAGCACGTGGTCCAGGGCCTCGCCCCGGCCCTTGGCCGCCTCGATGAAGATGCGCAGATTGCCCTTGGCCTGCTCCTGACCGACGAACTCGGCCAGGGTCTGGGGCCGCAGGGCGCGGTCCGAGGCCGTGGGGATGGCTTCGCCGTGCTGAGGTTCGCCGGAGACGATGCGGGTCATATGAAAGTCCCCTCAGTCGCTCCGCGACAGCTCCCCGGGGGGAGCGTCTTCGTTCGCGCGGCCGCGCTCACCGGCCAAGCTCCTGAAGCCCGGCCTTGATCAGCTGCTGCACGGTGGCCTCTTCGCCCAGCCTGTCGGCGGCGGCCTCGATCACGCGGCGGGCGTTCACCTCGGCCACGCCCAGGCCCATCAGGGCCGCGACGGCGTCGCCGGTCGGGGCGGCCTTGGCGGGCGTCGCGGGCGCGGCCGTCGTTGGGGCGCCCATGAACACCGGACCGTCGATGATCGGCTTGTCCTTCAGCTCGGTGACGATGCGCAGGGCCAGCTTGGGACCCACGCCGTTGGCGCGGCCCACGGCGGCCTTGTCCTCGCGCGCCACCGCCGAAGCCAGCTCGGCCGGCGACAGCACGTCCAGCACGGCCATGGCCGCCTTGGGCCCCACGCCCTGGATGGCCTGGAGCAGCACGAAGGCCCGGCGCTCGTCGCGGGCCAGGAAGCCGTAGAGCCGCAGGCCGGCGCTCTCGCTCCATTGGCTCTCGATGTGCAGCAGGGCCTCCTCGCCCAGGGCCGGCAGGCGCTGCAGGGTGCGCGCGCCGCAGCGCACGACATAGCCCACGCCCATGACGTCGATCAGCGCCTCTTCCTCGCCGACCTCGGCCACCGCCCCGCGCAGTCTTCCGATCATGCGACTCTCCGATTGGCGACGCGCAGGTTCGCATGGGTGATGGCGACGGCCAGGGCGTCGGCGCAGTCGGCCGTGGTCTTGCCGGCCGTGGGCAGCAGGCGGGCGATCATGAAGCCGATCTGGGCCTTGTCGGCCGCCCCGGTGCCGACCACCGCCTTCTTGACCAGGCGGGTCGAATATTCGGCCACGACGAGCCCGGCGCGGGCCGGGGCGATCAGCGACGCGGCGCGGGCGTGGCCCAGCTTCAGCGTCGACTGGGCGTTGGTGTTGAGGAACACCTCCTCGACCGCCGCCTCGTCCGGCCTGTGCTCTTCGATCACCGCCCCGATGCCCTCGAACAGGGCCAGCAGGCGGTCGGCGAAGTCCATCTTGTCGTCGGGCGCGATCACCCCGTGGGCGACGTGGCTCATGCGCGAGCCCTCGACGCTGAGCACGCCCCAGCCGGTGCGGCGCAGGCCGGGGTCCAGCCCCAGGATTCGGATAGGCGTGCGATTCGCGTTCATCATGTGTTCTCGCACCATCGCCGGTTTCGCGCCCCAGGAAAAGGCGCTGTTTGCCTAACGAAACCTTAAGCTTGATCCCGTTTAGGCCGGGTTCAGGGCCGGGGCGCAGAACAGTCGCGCCAGCAGCAGGGCCTCGACGGCCGCCACGTCGACGCCGACGCAGACCTCGGCGTTCGGCTCGCCCTCGATCCGCTCGATGCGGCCCAGGTGCTCGCCGTCGGTCATCACCCGCAGGCGCGCCGGCTCGAAGGTGAACAGCGACGGGGCCACCAGGCCGGCGGCGACCACCGCGTCGTGCGGATGGCAGCCGGCCTCCAGCCCCCAGGCCCGGCCGTGGAAGGCCATGTAGGGCCCCAGGGCCTTGTTCAGCCGGGCCGACAAGGGCGAGCCGCAGGCGGTCGAGCCCTCGGCCATGGCCTTGGCGGTCAGGGTGACCCGCGAGGTGACGTCCAGCGGCACCAGACGCGGCATGACCCCGCGCTCCAGCACCCGGGCCAGGGCCTCGGCGTCGCTCCAGCTGTTGAAGTCGGCCCCGCCCGTCGCCTTGCCCGCGACCGCGAAGGCGCCCGCCATGATCGTGGGCCGCCAGTCGCGGAACGCGCCGGGGTCCTCCAACAGGCCGTGGGCCAGGTTGGTCAGCGGTCCCAGGAACAAGCCCGCCACCTTGGCCCGGGCGCGGAAGGCCAGGAGGCTGCCGCCCTGCCCCCGGTCCAGCTCGGGAAGCTTCCAGCGCTGGGAGAAGCCGGCGCCGTTCAGGCCGTCCACGCCGTGGGCCGGGCGCATCCGCTCGACGCGGCGCTTGGCCACCCCCGAGCCGGCGCCGATATAGACCTCGGCCGGACAGCCGGCCAGGCGCAGCACCCCCCGGGCGTTGGCGGCGGCCTGGTCGACATAGGTGTTGCCGAACACCGCCGAGACCGAGACGATCTCCACCGCGTCGCGCGAGCGCGCCAGCATGGCCAGGGCCAGGGCGTCGTCCACGCCGCAGTCCGTATCGATGTGCACCCGCAGCGACATGGCTCCAGCATAGCGCGGCGCCCCGGGGGCCGGGAAGCCGCTCCGCCCCTCCGACGGCGGGATTTCACCCCGCCTGCAGACCGCGCGGCCCCAGGATCAGCAGGGCGGGCGGCAGGCAGCAGGCCACGGCCACGGCGAACAGCCAGGCGGCCGTCCGGAAAGCCCGGAAGCCGCCCACCGCCAGCCGGTGGTGCAGCCAGCGGGTCTGGACGCTGAGGTACCAGGCCACCGCCGCCGCCGCGATCGCCCCGCCCGCCAGCCGGGTCGTCGCCGTCGGCGAGCCCAGCAGGATGACCGCCACCGACAGCGACAGGGCGAACGGCGCGGCGCACAGGCACTGCAGCTCGAACGGCTCGCGCAGGGTGGCGTGGTCGACCGGACGTCCCTGGCGCTGCAGCGTGCCCGCCGCCATCACCAGCGGGAACAGGCTGAAGACCAGGGCGCGGAACAGCAGCGGGCCGAAGCCCGGCGACGCGGCGGCCTCGCCCAGCTCGCCGCGCAGCGACAGGTCCAGGGCGTGGGCCAGGCCGATGGAGATCAGCAGGAACAGCGGCGGGCTGACCAGGTCCGGCGGCGCGCCGCTCGCCGCGGCCTCGTCATGTCGCCCGGCCGAGGGCGGGACCAGGGTCTCGGCCGGCCACAGCAGCACGCGCCACAGCGTGCGCGGATAAAACAGCAGCCCGGTCATCACCTCGTAGAGGATTTCCCCCAGCGTGCGAAAGCGAAGGCGTTCCATGTCGTTCCCCAGCCTGTCGGCCCCGGAACCAAACACTCCAGCTTGCGGAATCCGTTCAGCCGGCGGGAAATGCGCGTCAAGAAATCAGGGAATTCCCTGATTTCGGCGCCTTCTTTCCCCTTGGGGGAGAGGGCGGCCTCGCGGAGCGAGGTCGGGTGAGGGGTTGAAGAACGCAAAAGCCGCGCCCAGCGGTCAGGCTGGGCGCGGCTTTCGGCCGGGGACATGCACTTGTGCGTGTCCCCACTGTCATCCCCGGCGTCAAAGCCTGGAAATATCGGCGAGGCCGCGAACACGGCCGGGGACACGCACAAGCGCATGTCCCCGGCCAGGATCACGCCAGCTTCGCCGCGTCCTCGTCGCTGATCTCTTCGTTGGAGTAGACGTCCTGGACGTCGTCGTCCTCGTTCAACGCGTCGAGCAGCTTCATCAGGGTGGCCACGGCGTCGCCGGTGACCGGGACCTGGCTCTTGGGACGCCAGGCGATCTTGGTGTTGGCGGCCGGGCCGAACTTGGCTTCCAGGGCGGCGGCCACGTCGTTCAGGTCCTCGAAGGCGGTGTAGACCGTGTGGCCCTCGCCCTCCTCGTCCATGTCCGAGACGACGTCGTCGGCGCCGGCCTCGATGGCGGCTTCCATCATGTCGTCTTCCGACGCGGCCTTGGCCGGATAGCTGATCTGGCCGACGCGGTCGTAGTTGAAGGTCACCGAGCCGGTGGCCCCCATGTTGCCGCCCATCTTGGTGAAGTACGAGCGGACGTTGGCGGCGGCGCGGTTCTTGTTGTCGGTCAGCACCTCGACGATGATCCCGACGCCGCCGGCGGCGACGCCTTCGTAGCGGATCTCGGTATAGTCGGCCGCGTCGCCCATCTGCGACTTCTTGATCGCGCGGTCGATGACGTCCTTGGGCAGGCTTTCGGCCTTGGCGTTGTTCACGGCCAGGCGCAGGCGCGGGTTCATGTTCGGGTCGGGCAGGCCCGCCTTGGCCGCCACGGTGATTTCACGCGACAGCTTGGAGAACAGCTTGGAGCGCGCGGCGTCGGCGCGGCCCTTGCGGTGCATGATGTTCTTGAATTTCGAGTGGCCGGCCATTCGCGGGGCTCTTCTCTCGTCTGCGAGGAAAGGTAGGGCGCGCTTCTAGCGCTTGGCGCCCCATATTGTCATCCTCCAAGCTTAGAAGCCCATGCTGGAGGCGCCCGATGACCCCGTCCGATTTCCTGTCCGAACAGTTCGACCCGGCGCGCCTCGGCCAGTTCGAGGCGCAGGACCAGGAGGCGATCCACGCGACCGACAGGCCCTCCGGGGTGGCGACGGGCGCCGCGGCGGCCGGGGCCCTGTCGACCGGCGCGGCGGCGCTGGGCGGCATGGCGGTCGGCGCGCTGGCGGTGGGGGCGATCGCCATCGGCGCCCTGGCCATCGGACGCCTTTCGGTCGGCAAGGCCCGGTTCCGCCGGCTGGAGATCGACGACCTGATCGTCCACCGCGTCTCGGAAAGGCGGCGCTAGGATCGGGGACATGCCCTTGCGGCGTGTCCCCGGACGACGCACCGAGCCAGCCTTGGGGACACGCCGCAAGGGCATGTCCCCGGCCGTGAAGTCGATCGGCCCTAGGCCACCTTCAGCACGACATCGATATTGCCGCGCGTCGCCTTCGAGTACGGGCAGACCTCGTGGGCGGTGTGCAGCAGCTTCTCCGCCGTCTCGCGGTCCAGTTCCGGGGCGTTCAGGGTCAGGCGCACGCCGACGTGGAAGCTGGTCTCGTCCTTGATCAGGTCGACCTCGCTGTCCAGGCTGTGCTCGCCCAGCTTGATCCCCTGGTTGCGGGCCACCAGGCCCAGGGCGCCCAGGAAGCACGCGCCGTAGCCGGCCGCGAACAGCTGCTCGGGATTGGTCCCTTCGCCGTTGCCGCCCATCGACTTGGGGTAGCCCAGCTTGACGTCCAGATGGCCGTCGTCGGTCTTGGCCGTGCCCTGGCGGCCGCCGACCGCGTGGGCGTGGGCGGTGTAGATGGCGTCGGTCATGGGGGAGCTCCTTCGGTTGAAAGTCGGCGAGGACTGTTGGCCGAAGGTGTGACGGGCGCAAGCGCGGATGGCTTGAAGGATCGGGCCGGAAAGCCCGTCCCTCCTCCGGGGAGGGGCTACACCGCCGGAACCGTCTCCTTCAGCCGCCCGCCCACGCGGATCGGCTCGACGCGGACCGCCAGGCCCGTGCGGTCGTCGGTTTCGACGAACACGCCGCAGACCGTGGCCGGGCCGCTGGCCGGCTGGTAGCGGCCGCCGCTGATCTTGGTGGTGAAGCGCCGCAGCGGCTCGTCCTTCTGGTTGCCGATCACGCTGTCGTAGTCGGCGCAGGCGCCGGCGTCGGTCTGGTAGGCGGTGCCGCCGGGCAGGATCTGGGCGTCGGCGGTCGGCACGTGGGTGTGCGTCCCAACGACCAGCGAGGCGCGGCCGTCGCAATAGTGGCCCATGGCCATCTTCTCGGACGTGGCCTCGCAGTGCATGTCGACCACCACCGCGTCGGCCACCTGGCCCAGCGGGGCTTTGTCCAGCTCGCGATCGGCGGCGGCGAACGGGTCGTCCATGGCGTCCATGTGCACCCGGCCCAGTAGGTTGATGACCATGATGGTCTTGCCGCTGTCGGTCTGGAACAGGTGGCTGCCGCGGCCCGGGGCGTCCGACAGGATCGGATAGTTGGCCGGACGGATCAGGCGCGGTTCGCGCACGATGTAGGTCAGCGCCTCGCGCTGGTCCCAGCTGTGGTTGCCCAGGGTGAGGCAGTCGGCCCCGGCCTCGAACAGCTCGCGGGCGGTGTTCTCGGTGATGCCGAAGCCGGCCGCCGCGTTCTCGGCGTTGATGATCACGAACTCCAGCTGGAGCTGGCGGCGCAGGGCGGGAAGGTGGTCGGCCAGGCCGTCGCGGCCCGACTTGCCCACGACGTCGCCGAAGAAAGCAAAACGCATGAATTAGTCCTCTTGGACGGCGATATACTCGCTTTCCGTCAGGATGGCGTCCAATCGTTGGTCGTGGGGCTCATCGGGCAGGCCGTGTGTCTCCTGGCCCACATAGGCCAGGCCCAGCACGAAGACGTCCTTGCGGGCCCGCAGGGTCTCCAGCGCCCGGTCGTAGTAGCCGCCGCCCTGGCCCAGGCGCCGGCCCTCGCGGTCGAAGGCCAGCAGGGGCGCGACCACCAGGTCGGGCTGGACGATCGGCCGGTCGGCCGCGGGGGCGACCAGGCCGATGGCGTCGCGGACCAGCGGCTCGCCCGGCGTCCAGAGCCGGAACACCATGTGGCCGCCATGGCCTTCCGGATCAGCGCCCTCGACGCTGGGCAGGGCCAGGGTCCACCCCGCCTCGGCCAGCCAGTCGGCCAGCAGGCGGGCCGGAAGCTCCGAGCCCAGGCCGTGATAGACCGCCGCGATCCTGCCCTTCGGATCGGGGAACCGCCGCGTCAGGGGCTCGCGCGCCACGTCCACCACCCGCCAGTCGGCCTCGGGATGCTCCAGGGCCAGTTCCTTGCGGCGGCTGCGGACGAACAGACGCAGGGCGGTCTTGGCGACGGCGGGATCTTTGATGGCCATGGCTATCCTCTGCCACCTCAGGCGGCGGGCCGCCAGGGGCGCAGGCGCGGCAGCCAGCGCGGCACGTGGCGGCGGAAGGTCTCGTAGTCCTGGCCGTAGTCGCCCAGCAGCCGGGGCTCTTCGTAGAACACCACGAACAGATGCATGGTCAGCCAGGCCGCCGCGCCATAGGCCAGCAGCACGGCCTGGCCCAGCAGCAGCGCCTGGCCCAGGATCAGGCTCACGACGGCCACGTACATCGGGTTGCGCACGAAGCGGTAGGCGCCGCCCACCACCAGCATCTTGGTCGGGGCGACCGGCGCGGGCGTGCCCCGGCCCTCCAGGGCGAAGCGGACGAAGGCCTCCAGCAGCACCGGCGCGGCGACGAGGATCAGCGCCCCGCCCAGCCAGCGCCCGGCCTCCAGGCCCAGCAGCGGCGGCGCGAACCGCCAGCCGCTCAGCCACCACGGAACCAGCCCCGCCACCACGCCGGGGGCGACGACCAGGAACAGCGCGCTGCCCAGCAGGGCCCCAGTCCTGTCCGTGCTCTTTTCCATGCGGACCTCACGCGCCGAGGCGTTCGGGATCGGATGAGAATGGGGGAAGGTGGCGGCGCCGTGAAGAACCGTGAAGACGTTTCAATCCACTCGAACCTGTAAGTTACAGGTGGGCCCCGTGTTCCCGCAGCCACGGCCACGGGAGGGAACAGGTCCCGATAGAGAGATTAAGGTCCCTGGGAATAGAAATCTTCGACGAGGGCCACAGCAGACCCGCCGCTGGTGAAGATAGGCGTTCGGGGTCACGAATACCAGTGGGGACCTTGTCGCACTTGCCCCCTACGGATCGCTTCGCGATCGTCTTCCCCCGGAGGGGGAAGAGCGCGAGGCTCCGCCCCCTATGGGGGCGGACAGACCGCGAAGCGGTCAGGCGGGGGCAAGCGGGTGCGCCTCAGCCCTTCACCAGCTCCGCCATCACCGCCGTCCAGCCCGCGTGGGCCTCCGCCCCCGCCCGGTCGAAGGCCGCCCGCAGGTGGCGCGTCTGGGCCTCGGTGAGCTCGGCTTCCAGCTTCCGGCCCGACGCCGTCAGGCGCAGGTTCTTGACCCGGCGATCCTCGACCCCGGCCTCGGCCCCGACCAGGCCCATCTCCATCAGCTGGCGCAGCGGCGCGTTCAGGGCCTGCTTGCTGACGGCCAGCAGGTCCAGCAGGCCGCGCACCGAAACGTCGGGCCGCCGGCCGATGAAATAGAGGATGCGATGGTGCACACGGCCTAACCCGCGCCTTTCGAGAATCCGGTCAGGACGGTCCGTGAATCCGCGATAGGCGAAATAGAATTGCTCTATCGCCTCATGCAGGTCGTCAGATAGGGCAGGATCATCCAGGTCAACCATGTTGACACTTTAGGATGCGTCGGCTCATGGTGTCGATAGGTCAAGGTGTTTGACGCTGTTTGGAATGTTGAGGGAGGTCGGCGATGGCGCGGCTGTCGGTGCGGAGTTCGGACATCAGGCCCTCGCCGGTGCGCGACATGCTCAACGTGTCGCAGCGCCCGGGCATGATCTCGTTCGCCGGCGGCCTGCCCTCGCCCGAGACCTTCGCGGGGCTGGACCTGCCCCCGCCGCCGCGCGACCTGCTGCAATACGGCCCTACCGAGGGCGAGCCGGCCCTGCGCGCGCGGATCGCCCGGGACCTGGCCGCCCTGGGCCTGGACACCGAGGCCGACCGGGTGATGGTGCTGTCCGGCTCGCAGCAGGGCATCGACCTGGCCGCCAAGCTGGTGGTCGACGCCGGCACGACCCTGGCCGTGGAGTCGCCGGCCTATCTGGCCGCCCTGCAGGTGTTCCGCTTCTACGGCGCGCGGTTCGGGATCATCGACCGGTCGAGCCCCGGCGCCGGCTGGGGCGAAGCGCCGCCGTCGATGGCCTATGTCATCCCCACCTTCCAGAATCCGTCGGGCCACTGCTGGACCGCTGACGAGCGCGCGGCGATGGCGGCCGCCTGCCGGGCCAGCGACGTGATCCTGTTCGAGGACGATCCCTATCGCGACCTGGTCTACGAGCCGTGCGAGCGTCGCCCGGCCTGCGCCGGCATGACGGGCGGATCGTGGATCTACCAGGGCTCGTTCTCCAAGACCGTCGCCCCTGGCCTGCGCCTGGGCTACCTGACCGCCTCGCCCGACCTGTTCCCGCTGCTGGTCCAGCTGAAGCAGGCGGCCGACCTGCACACCAACCGGCTCAGCCAGTGGATGGTGCTGCAGTATCTGAACGACCCGGGCCGGGCTGAGCGGATGGACCAGGTCGCCGCCCTCTATCGCCGGAAGCGCGACGCCTTCGCCGACGCCCTGACCCGTCACCTGGGCAACAACGCCTCGTGGTCGCTGCCGCCCGGCGGCCTGTTCTTCTGGCTGACCCTGGCCGAAGGGACCGACGTCGAGCGCCTGTTGAAACGCTCCGTCGAGCGCGGCGTGCTGTTCACCCCCGGCAGCCACTTCCTGGCCGAGGGCGGCGCCTCGCCGACGATCCGGCTGAACTTCAGCCTAGCCGACCCCGAGGCGGCCGAGAGGGGGCTGGCGATCCTGGCTGAACTGTTGGACGACTAGGCCCCGACGGCCGTCGGGGTCGGGGGATGGAGAAAAGCATGCGCCTGGTCCTGTTCGCCGCCCTGGCCTGGGCGCTGGCCGCCGCGGGACCGGCCGCCGCCCAGGGCGCCTTCGCCTGGCCGAAGGGCAAGCGCGCGGCCATCGTCCTGACCTATGACGACGCCATGCCCTCGCAGTTGGACGTCGCGATCCCGCAGCTGGACGCGGCCGGACTGAAGGGGACCTTCTTCCTGGACGCCGACAGCCTGACCCCGGCCGAGATGCTGCGATGGCGGCGGGCGGCGAAGAGCGGCCACGAGCTGGGCAACCACTCGGTGAACCATCCCTGCCCGCGCGCCATGCTGCCCCGCGCCGAGCACCATGTGACCGAAACCTACGACACGCAGTCGATGCTGGCCGAGATCGGGGTGATGAACGCCGTGCTGTTCGGCATCGACGGCCTGACCGCGCGGACCTACGCCTATCCGTGCAGCCAGAGCCTGGTCGGCGGCGAGGATTATCGCGGCGGTCTGCGGACCTCCGGCCTGATCCGCTATGCGCGGACCGGCGGCGACGCCTACCGGTCGGTGATCACCGACGCCGCGTCGCTAGATCCCTTGGACGTGCCCAGCTGGGGCCCCGTCGATCATCCCGACGGCGCGCAATTGATCGCCTATGTGGAACGCGTGCGTGCGGCCGGCGGGCTGGGCGTGCTGCAGTTCCATGGCGTGGGCGGCGACTATCTCGAGGTCTCGGCGCAAGCGCACCAGCAGCTGCTGGATCACCTCAAGCGGAACCCCGACATCTGGGTCGCGCCGTTCCAGCAGGTCATGGACCACGTGACCAAGGTCGGCGCCGCCACGCCTTAGCCGCCCAGCCTGGCTCGCCCAGTCTCGCCCGCCAAGCCTGGGGTCAGTCGGCCCGCACCGCGATCACGGTCTGGGCCTGGCCGGCGGCCCAGACCTGGCCTTCGCAGACCTTGGCGTGGCCCTTCGGCACGCCGCCGGCGGCGGGGACGAGGCGCACGCCCTTCTCCGGATGGCCCTCGCCGTACTCGAAGGTCGCCACGCTGCCCTCGAAGGGCCGATTGAGGCCGACCAGCTTGCCGACGCCGGCTTCGTCGGCCGCGATCGCCTCGCTCAGCTCGTCGAGGGAAAACTCACGCGGATAGGTGAACGTCTTCTGTCCCACCGGCGCCTCCACATCTCGAGATTGCGCTGGAGGCAAGCACAATTATGCCGACGGGGATAGGCGCATTCCGGCCAGGGTGGCCGGAGGCCGTCAGCCCTGGACCAGGGCCTCGATCTTCTCGGACGCCGCGTCCAGGGCTTTGATGGCCCGGACCTCTACCCGGGTCTGTTCGGTCTGCAGGCGGGCCAGCTCGGATTGGGCATGGGCCAGGCGCAGCTTCAGGTCCGACAGCTCGTCGGCCAGCAGCAGGGCGCCCATCAGGAACAGCCGGGTCTCGCCCAGCTGGCCGACGTCCTGGCTGACCTGGCGGACCTGGCGGTCGAACAGGCGGGCGATCTCCAGGAGGTGGGCTTCCTGCCCGTCCTCGCAGCCGACGGTGTAGGGCCGGCCGTTCACCTGGATGGTCAGTTGGGCCATGGCTCAGGCCTCCCTTTCCGAACGATCCTCGGGGAAGAGATCGGCGCCGTCGTCGCCGTAGTCCTCTTCCTCGTCGTCGTCGTGGACGCCTTCGGTGATCAGGCTCTCGTCGCCCAGGGCGGCGCGGATCTCGGCGATGGCGCGGCCCAGGGCCTCGGAGGCCTGCTCGCCGGCTTCCTCCAGCGCCTTCTCCCGGGCGCGGGCGGCCTCCAGGTCCAGCGCCAGGCGCGCGGCCTTGGACTCGGCTTCGGCGTCGCCGTCGAACAGCCCCGGCTCGCCCGAAACGGGCGCGGCCGGACGCGCCGCGCGCTCGGCGGCGATCTTCTGTTCCAGCTGGCTGACGGCGCGCTCGAGGCGGCGCGCGGCCAGTTCGAGGGCGTTACCTTCGCCCGGGGTCATCGGCATCGTCCCAAAATCATGCGTCGCAACATATAGACTGCGGTCCGCTTCGCCACCCGCCATGGCGACAATTGGGCGATGAAACGGTGCGGATAACAATAGGTCATCCTATGTGAGCGCTCGCGCAGGTTTCTTGGGGTTGACTTCCCCGCCCCGCCCCGCAAAACGCGCTGCAAAATCAAGGTAACGTCGGTCGCCTCGGCCGAACGCTCGTTAGGAGAAAGACCTCATGGCCATTCGCGTCGCCATCAACGGCTTCGGCCGGATCGGACGTCTCGTCCTGCGTTCCATCGCCGAACATGCGCGCCGCGACATCGAGGTCGTCGCCATCAACGATCTGGGCCCGGTCGAGACCAACGCCCACCTGCTGCGCTACGACAGCGTCCACGGCCGCTTCCCGGGCGTCGTCACCTCGGGCGAGGACTGGATCGACGTCGGCCTGGGCAAGATCAAGGTCACGGCCATCCGCGACCCGAAGGACCTGCCGCACAAGGAACTGAACGTCGACATCGCGTTCGAGTGCACGGGCATCTTCACCGCCCGCGACAAGGCCGCCCTGCACCTGGAAGCCGGCGCCAAGCGCGTGCTGGTCTCGGCCCCGGCCGACGGCGCCGACAAGACCATCGTCTACAAGGTCAACCATGAGACCCTGACCGCCGACGACATCATCGTCTCGAACGGCTCGTGCACCACCAACGCCCTGGCCCCGGTGGCCAAGGTGCTGCAGGACCTGACCGGCATCGAGCGTGGCTACATGACCACGATCCACAGCTACACCGGCGACCAGCCCACGCTGGACACCATGCACAAGGACCTCTACCGCGCCCGCGCCGCGGCCCTGAGCATGATCCCCACCTCGACCGGCGCCGCCAAGGCCCTGGGCCTGGTGCTGCCGGCCCTGAAGGGCAAGCTGGACGGCAGCTCGATCCGCGTCCCGACCCCGAACGTCTCGGTTATCGACCTGAAGGTCGTGCCGTCGCGCGACACCACGGTCGACGAGGTCAACGCCGCCCTGCAGGCCGCCGCCGACGGCCCGATGAACGGCGTGCTGTTCACCACCAAGGACCCGCTGGTCTCGCACGACATGAATCACATCGCCGCCAGCTCGACGGCCGCCCTGCCCCAGACCCAGGTCATCGAGGGCAAGCTGGTCCGCGTGCTCAGCTGGTACGACAACGAATGGGGCTTCGCGACCCGCATGAGCGACACCGCTCTCGAGATGGCGAAGTTCCTCTAGGTCAGCCTTCCAAGCCCCCGCCCTCTCCGAGGCGCGGGGGTTTCCTTTGACCGGCGCACGCCGGCCTCAGCCAAGGACCACGATGCCCAGCGCCGCCGCCAGCCAGACGATCTTCACCAGGGCCCGCCCCTGGGTCGCCGTCGTCCTGCTGACCGTGACGAGCATCCTGGGGGGCGGCCTGGTCGCTCCGGTCTGCTACTGGCTGGGACGAGCCAGCCTCGGCCCCAATCCGAGGTTCATACCCTTGGCCTGGGCGCCGGAAGCCGCCCCCTCCCGCTGGGCCGCGCTGGGCCTCGCCGTGGCCTGGGTCGTGCTCTGGTCGCTTTACGCGCTGTCCGTCCGCAGCCGGCCGATTCATCTGGCGTTCGCCGCCATCCCTTTTCTGGCGTTCGTGCTGGTCGCCTACCTGGCTTCCAGCATGTCCTACGCCTGCAATCCCATGTGAGTGATCCCGTCATGCCCTTCCGCACCCTCGACACCGCCGATCTCGCCGGCAAGCGCGCCCTGGTCCGGGTGGACTTCAACGTGCCCGTCGACGGCGGGAAGATCACCGACGACACCCGCCTGCGCGCGGCCCTTCCCACCATCCACTACCTGTCGACGAAGGGCGCCAAGGTGATCCTGCTGGCCCACTTCGACCGCCCCAAGGGCAAGGTTGTGCCGGAGATGAGCCTGGCCTTCGTGGCCGAGCCGCTGGGCAAGCTGCTGGAGCAGGAAGTCGCCTTCGCGTCGGACTGCGTCGGTCCCGAAGCCGCCAAGGTGGTGAACGGCCTGGAGAACGGCGGCGTGGCCCTGCTGGAGAACGTCCGCTTCCACGCCGGCGAGGAGAAGAACGACCCCGACTTCGCCAAGGCCCTGGCCGCCAACGGCGACCTCTATGTCGACGACGCCTTCAGCGCCGCCCACCGCGCCCACGCCTCGACCGAGGGCCTGGCCAAGATCCTGCCGGCCTATCCGGGCCTGGCCATGCAGCGCGAGCTGGAAGCGCTGGATTCGGCCCTGGGCAATCCGAGGAAGCCCGTGCTGGGCATCGTCGGCGGCTCCAAGGTCTCGACGAAGCTCGACCTGCTCAACAACCTGGTCGCCAAGCTGGACCGCCTGGCCATCGGCGGCGGCATGGCCAATACCTTCCTGTACGCCCAGGGCCACGACGTCGGCGGATCGCTCTGCGAGAAGGACCTGGCCGACACCGCGCGCCAGATCATGGCCACGGCCGAGAAGAGCGGCTGCGAGCTGCTGCTGCCGATCGACGTGGTGGTGGCCAAGAAGGTCGCGCCCGGCGTCGACGCCGAGACCCGCGAGCTGTCCGAGGTCCAGCCCGACGACCTGATCCTGGACGCCGGCCCCAAGAGCGCCCAGCGTCTTATCGAAGCCATGGAATCGAGCAATACGCTGATCTGGAACGGCCCTTTGGGCGTTTTCGAGGTGCCTCCGTTCGACGAAGCGACGGTTTCGGCGGCAAAACACGCCGCGAAACTCGCCAAAGGGGGTAAGATCGTGGCGGTCGCCGGCGGCGGTGATACCGTGGCGGCCCTGAACCACGCGGGCGTGTCGGGCGATTTCACCTTCGTCTCGACGGCCGGCGGCGCGTTCTTGGAATGGATGGAAGGCAAGACGCTTCCGGGCGTCGCCGCTCTGGAGATCTAGGGAGAAACGACCCTTCGGCGCGTCTCAGGAGGGCGCGCCGAACCGAAAATACGGACACCACGGAGGTCCGGAAAACTTGGGCAAAGAGCGCTTCAGCGCCGGGCCCCAACAACAAGAAACGACCCAATTCACTCACGCTTGCAGGAGAACACCACGTGGCGAGGATCACGCTAAGACAGTTGCTGGATCATGCGGCGGAGCATGACTATGCGCTGCCGGCCTTCAACATCAACAACATGGAACAGGGCCTGGCGATCATGGAGGCGGCGGAAGCCGTGAACTCCCCGGTCATCATCCAGGCGTCGCGCGGCGCGCGCAGCTACGCCAACGACATCATGCTGGCCCGGATGATCGACGCCCTGGCCGAGATCTATCCCAACATCCCGGTGTGCATGCACCAGGACCACGGCAACGGCCCGGCGACCTGCGCCACGGCGATCCAGTACGGCTTCACCTCGGTGATGATGGACGGCTCGCTGATGGAGGACGCCAAGACCCCCGCCACCTACGAATACAACGTCGAGGTCACCCGCAAGGTGGTCGAGATGGCCCATAGCTGCGGCGTCTCGGTCGAGGGCGAGCTGGGCGTGCTGGGCTCGCTGGAAAGCGGCATGGGCGAGGCCGAGGACGGCCACGGCTTCGAGGGCGTGCTGAGCCACGACGAGCTGCTGACCGATCCCGACCAGGCGGTCGAGTTCGTCGAGCGCACGGGCGTCGACGCCCTGGCCATCGCCATGGGCACCAGCCACGGGGCCTACAAGTTCACGCGCAAGCCGGACGGCGACGTCCTGGCCATGAACGTGATCGAGGAGATCCACCAGCGCCTGCCCAACACCCACTTGGTGATGCACGGCTCCTCGTCGGTTCCGCAGGAGCTGCAGGACATCATCAACCAGTACGGCGGCGCCATTCCCCAGACCTGGGGCGTGCCGGTGGAAGAGATCCAGCGCGGCATCAAGCACGGCGTGCGCAAGGTCAATGTCGACACCGACAACCGCCTGGCCATCACCGGCGCGATCCGCAAGATCCTGACCGAGAAGCCGCACGAGTTCGACCCACGCGCCTATCTCAAGCCCGCCAAGGAAGCCATGCGCCAGGTCTGCCAGGACCGCTTCGTGCAGTTCGGCTCGGCCGGCCACGCCGACAAGATCAAGGCGCTGTCGACCGCGACCATGGCCAAGCGCTATTCGTCCGGCGAGCTGAACGCCAAGTTCGGCGCGGCGGCGAAGAAGGCCGCGGCGGAATAGGTCCACGATCGGGGACATGCCCTTGGGCGTGTCCCCAGCAAAACGATGAGGCCTTCCGGGGAGACCCGGGAGGCCTTTTTCGTTGGGCGAAAGCCGCCTTGCGCTTCCGCGCCCGACCGCCCAGACTACTCGCGCAAAGGCTGTGCTCGGGGGAGCGGACATCATGCGACACGGAACGATGCTGGCGGCCACGCTGGCGACCGCGCTGGCGGGTGGGGCGGCCCACGCCGGCCAGCCGAAGCTGGACCCGGCGTCCGACTACGGCCTGGTCGCGCTGGAGATCGAGCCCGGCGGTCCCATGGCGGCCGCCAACGGCGGCTACCAGCTGAACATCGCGCGGTTCTCGCCCCAGGAGCACGCCTCCCTCGCCAACCCACTCGGCGGATGGGTCAATCTGGGCCGCGTGGGCGGCAAGAACCAGCCCCGCGCCTACTACCTGGCCAAGGCCAAGCCCGGCAGCTACGTGCTGCTCAGCATGTCGGTCATGAACTGGGGCGTCTGCTACAACGCCGACTCCCGGACGTTCGACGTCAAGGCCGGCGAGGTGACGTTCATCGGGCGCTACGATCCCGCCGCCAGCCTGATGGAACTGAGCCAGGCGGTCGGTTCGGGCGCCCTGCCCAGCTACGCCCGGTCCACCGACATCAACTACCTGTTCGACAGCTCGCGCCCGGGACTGACCGCGCCCGAGCAGCTGGAGCCCTGGCGGCCGGGGCTCGAGGCCTGGCTCAAGGCCGAGCGGCCCGGCGTGACCGCGCCGGTCGTGGCCGCCCAGGTCACGCCCACCCACTTCAACACCGGGCGCGACGCCTTCGGCCTGCAGAGGATCTGCGGCGGCTACTACGCCAAGAAGGACAAGGCCCCGGCCGCCGACGGCAAGGCGCCCTAGCCCTTCGGCGGATAGGCGTGCGCGCCGCCGTTCGGGTCCTCGACCTCGCCTTTGACCGCCAGATAGTCCGGGCCGATCGGCACCTTGCCGTGGCCGTCGGGGATGTCGAGCACGTAGGTCGGCTGGCACAGCCCCGAGAACCGGCCGCGGATGGCGCGCATCAGGGCGCGGCCTTCTTCGACGCTGGTGCGCAGGTGGGCGGTGCCGGGGGCGTGGTCGCCGTGGTGCAGGTAGTAGGGCCGGATGCGGGTCTCGACGAAGCCGCGCATCAGGGCGCCCAGGGCCTCGGGGTCGTCGTTGACGCCCTTCAGCAGCACCGTCTGGCTCAGCATCGGCACGCCGGCGTCGATGATCCTGGCGCAGGCCGCCCGCGCCGCCGGCGTCAGCTCGCGGACATGGTTGGCGTGCAGGGCCACATAGACCGCCTTGCCGCTGGCCTTCAGGGCCGCGACCACCTCGTCGGTCACCGCCTCGGGATCGACCGCCGGCACGCGGGTGTGGAAGCGCACGACCTTGACGTGGTCGATGGCCGCCAGCCGCTCGGACAGGTCGCGCAGGCGGCGCGGCGACAGCACCAGCGGGTCGCCGCCGGTGACGATCACCTCCCAGATCTCCGGCCGACCGGCGATGTAGGCGAAGGCGGCGTCCAGCTGCTCGGGCGTCAGGTTCGAGGCGCCGTCGGGCCCCACCACCTCGCGGCGGAAGCAGAACCGGCAATAGACCGCGCAGGTGTGGGTGGGCTTCAGCAGCACGCGGTCGGGATAGCGGTGGACGATCCCCTCGACCGGGCTGTGGGTCTCGTCGCCGATCGGGTCGGCGACCTCGCCGGGGTTCTCGACCAGTTCGGCGGCCTGGGGCAGGAACTGGCGGGCGATCGGGTCGCTCTCGTTGGCCGGATCGATCAGCTCGGCCATGACCGGGGTGATCGCCACCGCGTAGCGCGCCGCCACCGCTTCCAGGGCGGGCAGGCGCTCGGGCGCCACCAGGCCGGCTTCGGCCAGGGCGGCGGCGCTGCGGAGGGTGCGGGCGGCGGTCATGAGGCGGGCGGTATGGCGGGTTTAGGCGGGGGACGCAATGCGGCCCGCTGACGGGGACATGCCCTCGCGGCGTGTCCCCAGCTGCATCCCCGGCGCCGAGCAAGGGTTTGGGGACACGCCCAAGGGCATGTCACCGGCGTCACCCCGCCACCGGCGTCCACAGCACCTGGTCCACCCGGCTGGCCCCCGCCGCCAGCATCACCAGGCGGTCGAAGCCCAGGGCCGAGCCCGACGCCGGCGGCATGATCTCCAGCGCCGCCAGGAAGTCGTCGTCCAGCGGATAGCGCTCGCCGTAGACCCGGGCCTTCTCGTCCATCTCGGCCTCGAAGCGGCGGCGCTGCTCGCCGGCGTCCGTCAGCTCGCCGAAGGCGTTGGCCAGCTCGACGCCGCAGGCATAGAGCTCGAACCGCTCGGCCACGCGCGGGTCGCCGGGCTTGGGCCGGGCCAGGGCCGCCTCGGCGGTCGGGTATTCGCAGAGGATCGTCGCCCGCCCCACGCCCAGGTTCGGCTCGACCTTCTCGACGATCACCCGGCTGAAGACGTCGGCCCAGGTGTCGTCGCCGGCGACGCGGATTCCGGCCGCGCGGGCCGAGGCGGCGAGCGCGTCGCGGTCGGTCTCGCCGCCGGGCCCGATCGAGGCCAGCAGGTCCACGTCCGCATGCCGCGCGAAAGCCTGCGCCACCGTCACCCGCTCGGGCGGGGCGAAAGGATCGCAGACATGGCCCCGGAAGCGGAATTCGAGGGTTCCCGCCGTTTCCGCCGCCAGGGCCAGAAGGGCCGCGCAGTCGTCCATCAGGGCCTGGTAGGGCTCGCCCGCCCGGTACCATTCCAGCATGGTGAACTCCGGATGGTGCAGCGCTCCGCGCTCGCGGTTGCGCCAGACCTTGCCGAAATCGAAGATCCGCCGCTCGCCCGCCGCCAGCAGCTTCTTGCACGAGAACTCCGGCGAGGTGTGCAGGTAGAGCGGCGCGCTTTCGCCGCCCAAGGTCAGGGCCCGGGTCTCGAAGGCGTGCAGATGCGCCTCGTTGCCGGGCGAGACCTGCAGGGCGGCGGTCTCGACCTCCAGGAAGTCGCGCTCGGCGAACCAGGCGCGGAAAGCGGCCTTGATCCGGTTGCGGGCCAGCAGGAACGGTCGCCGGTCGGCGTGGTTTTCGGGCCGCCACCAGGGCGAAGGAGAGGCTGTCGGCACGGGAAACGCTCTGCTCGGGGTGGCGAACTTGGCGAGGATCGCTATAGGAGGGCGATATCCAACGCAAATTCGCGCGGCTTAAGGCCGCCGCGGGATCAAGGACGTACTCGTGACTAAAGTCGCCGCCAGCTCGCTGAGGAAGGGTTCCGTCGTCGATATGGACGGCAAGCTCTACGTGGTCCTCAACGCCGAAAACATCCACCCCGGCAAGGGTACGCCGGTCACCCAGCTGAACATGCGCCGCATCTCGGACGGCGTGAAGGTGTCGGAACGCTACCGCACGACCGAACAGGTCGAGCGCGCCTTCGTCGACCAGCGCAACCACACCTTCCTGTACCAGGACGGCGAGGGCTATCACTTCATGAACCCGGAAAGCTACGACCAGCTCGTGGCGACGGAAGACGTGGTCGGCGATCTGGGCGCCTATCTGCAGGAAGGCATGACCGTCGCCCTGTCGACCCACAACGACGTGCCGATCGCCCTGGAACTGCCGCGCACCGTGGTGCTGGAGATCGTCGACACCGAACCGTCGGTGAAGGGCCAGACCGCCTCGTCGTCGTACAAGCCCGCCATGCTCAGCAACGGCGTGCGCACCATGGTCCCGCCGTACATCTCGGCCGGCACCAAGGTGATCATCCTGACGGAAGACGGTTCGTACCAGGAACGCGCCAAGGACTAAGGTCTTCGCACCCTTCTCCCCTCGCGGGAGAAGGTGTCGACGCCAGCCGACGGATGAGGGGTCGCACCGGTGAAAGCCGTGCGGCCCTTCTTCATTTCACCACCTCAGCGCCCACTTCCCGATCACCGCGCCCAGCACGCCCGTGCCCAGCACCCCCAGGGTGTACCAGGTGCCCACGAACACCATCGTGCTCTCGCCGCAGTGCAGGCCGTAAACCGTGGCCGCCACGCCGCCGGCGAAGGCGCCCGCCGCGAAGCCGGTCAGGGCCGGACGGGTCGGGGCCATGCCGCGCAGCACGACCAGGGTCGCCGCCAGCCCCGGCAGGGCCAGGGTCAGGATGTAGCGGAAGCAGACCTTCCACGACCCGCCCATCATCATCGACCGGCGGTGCGCCCAATCGGCCGCCAGCCATTGGCCGAAGCCCAGGCCGACGAACAACGCCAGCACCAGGGCCCCGAACAGCAGCGCCTTCTTCGGGACACCCTCGGGCCGGGCCAGGCGCTCCAGCGCCCAGAAGCCGGCCAGGCCCAGCAGGCCGGTATAGGTCGCCTTCATCCAGAACATCCGGCCGGTCATGGCCTGGGCCAGGTCCTGGCGCGTGCCCAGCCAGGCCAGCACCATGACCAGGGCCGCCAGGGCGGCGGCCACGGCCAGGCCGAGGAAGCGGCGCTGCACCGCCCCGGCCGGGATGGCGCGCGGGTCGGCCGCCAGCTGATCGATCAGATCATCCGTCCGCACGGCCGCGCATCCTTTCTCCCAGGCTCTTGAGCGCCCGGTGCAGGGCGACCTTGGCCGCGCCCTCCGAGACGCCGGTCCGGTCGCCGGCCTCGGCCAGGCTCAGCCCCTCGATCTTGACCGCGCGCACCAGCTCGCGCTGGCGCTCGGGCAGGGTGTCCAGGGCGCGGTCCAGGTCCATCGCCGAGCCGGGTTCCGGGGCGTAGGCGGCCAGGACCTCGACATAGTCGTCGATCGGCACGGCCGCCCGCACCTTCCGCCGCCGCCAGTGGTCGATCAGCTTGTAGCGCGCCAGGGCGAAGGCCCAGGGGGTGAACGGCTGGGCGCGATCGTAGGTCGCGCGCCGCGTATGCACCGCCATCAGGGTCTCCTGCACCAGGTCCTCCACATCGCCGGGGGCGTCGCGCATGCGGCGCTCGAAATAGACGCGGAGCCTACCGCCCAACTGGGACAGCAACAGCCGATAGGCCGGGGCGTCGCCGTCCAGGCCCAGCAGCATCAGCGCCTTCAGGGCGGCCTCGGTTTCCGTCACGCCTCCCCCTTGTTCGCGCGAGACGGGCCGATGGTTACACCGCGTCGCCCCAACCGGAAAGCGGGCGAGCGCGGGAACCGGATGCGGTGATTTTCACATCCCCGTTTTGGCCGCCGCGTTTTTGTTCGGATACCGGTGTAACCTTTCGCCGCACCCGTCCGTAACTCCCCCATGACCGCGCAGGACGGGCCGACGATCGGCGCTGGGCGCGGTCGGACAGACGAAGGAAACGTCCCCCCATGACCCGTACCGTGCAACGCACTCCCGCCCTCGCCCTCGCCGCCGTGTTCGCCCTGAGCGCCGGCGCCGCCATGGCCCGCGACGACATGAAGCCGGCCAAGACCGAAATGGAAAAGTGCTACGGCGTGGCCAAGGCCGGCCAGAACGACTGCAAGGCCGGCGCCGGCACCTCGTGCGCGGGCACCTCGAAGGTCGACTACCAGGCCGACGCCTGGAAGAAGGTCGCCAAGGGCACCTGCGTGACCATCAAGACCCCGAACGGCACGGGCTCTCTGACCCCGCCGAAGGCGTAAGCCTCCTCTCTCGTTGTCATCCCGGAAGCGCGTAGCGCTGTCCGGGACCCAGGGGCGGCCACACCGCCTTGGCCCAGTCACCTGGGTCCCGGACAGCCTCTACGAGGCTTCCGGGATGACAACCGATTTTCGTTTTCGGAATGGCGACCATGTCCCCCACCGCCGGCCTCGGCCTGAAACCGCAGCACTATGACGACGCGCTCGCGGCCGACGCCGAGGGGCTGTGGTTCGAGGTCCATCCCGAGAACTACATGGCCGCCGGCGGGCCGCGCCTGCGCCGGCTGGAGGCGATCCGCGAGACGCGCCCGCTGTCGCTGCACGGCGTGGGTCTATCCCTGGCCGCCGACGCCGATCCCGACCTCGGCCACCTCCTGGCCCTGAAGGCCCTGGCCGACCGGTTCGAGCCGTTCGTGATGTCCGAACACCTGGCCTGGAGCGCCTGGCGCGGGGTCCACCAGCCCGACCTCCTGCCCTTCCCCCGCACCCGCGCCGCCCTCGACCGCATCGCCGCCAATATCGGCCGCACGCAGGACGTCCTGGGACGGACGATCCTGGTCGAGAACCCGTCGCTGTACCTGCCGCTGACCGGCCATGAACTGGACGAGACCGATTTCCTGGTCGCCCTGACCCGCCGCACGGGCTGCGGCCTGCTGGTCGACGTCAACAACGTGTTCGTCAGCGCCAGCAACCTGGGCTACGCCGCCGAGACCTATCTGGACGCCCTGCCCGCCGAGGCGATCGGTGAAATCCACCTGGCCGGCCACGGCGTCGATGCCAATGAGGCGCGAAGCGGATCGAGCCTGCTGATCGACACCCACGGCGCGCCGGTGGCCGAACCCGTCTGGGCCCTCTATCGCCGCCTGATCGACCGCGTCGGCCCGCGCCCCACCCTGATCGAACGCGACGACAACATCCCCGCCTTCGACGTGCTGATGGCCGAGCGCGACCGGGCGCATGGCCTGCTCCAGCGGACGCTGATGGGGACAGGCGCATGCGCCTCTCCCCAGTCCAGGCCCGAACCTGTCGGGGATGACGCCCGTGGGTGAACTCGGAACATTCCAGGACGCCTTCGCCGCCGCCCTCGCCGAGCGCACGGCCGCGCCGATCGCCGGCTGGCTGCCGGAGGGCGAGACCGATCCCGCCGGCCTGGCCGTCTATCGCAACACCATCGCCAAGGGCTGCATCGACGCCCTGGCCGCCAACTTCCCGACCGTGGCCAGCCTGGTCGGCGACGACTGGTTCGGCGCGGCCGCCGCCCTGTTCGCGCGCGGCAACCCGCCGAAGAGCGCCGCCCTCCTGGCCTATGGCGCGGGCTTCCCGGACTGGCTGGCGCGCTTCCCGCCCGCCGACGACCTGCCCTACCTGCCGGCCATGGCCCGGATGGATGGGATGTGGACCACCGCCCTGTTCGCGCCCGAGGGCCGGCCGCTGGCCGCCGAGGCCTTCGCCCTGGAGCCCCAGGCCCTGGCGGCCGCTCGCCCGCGCCTGCATCCCAGCCTGGCCTTCGCCTGGTTCGACAGCGGCCTGCCCGGCCTGTGGCTGGCGGCGCGCGAACCCCAGCCCGGCGAGATGGAGCTGGCGGAAGACCCGCAGGGCGTCCTGATCGTCCGCCCGCACGAAGCCGTAACGGCCCGTCTGCTCGACCGCGCCGGCCACGCCTTCCTGGCCGCCGCGGAAACCGACGCGACCCTGGGCGAGGCGATCACCGCCGCCGCCGAAGCCGATCCGGCCGCCGACCTGCCCGCCCTTTTCGCCGCCCTCATCGCCGACGGCGTGTTCGTCGGCCTCGACCCCGGAGACCCCGCGTGACCGACCAGATGCTCGTCCCCGCCGCCGCGCGCCCCTGGAGCCGCCCGCTCGACCGCCTGGCCGCCCTGGCCCATCGCGCCCTGCCCGACGGGGTCCTGACCCTGGTCGCGCGCCTGGGCATCGCCTCGGTGTTCTTCCTGTCCGGACGCACCAAGGTCGACGGGATCCTGCACATCACCGACGGGACCTATTCGCTGTTCGCCGACGAATACCGCCTGCCGCTGATCCCCTCGGACATCGCCGCGCACCTGGCGACCTACAGCGAGCACCTGTTCTCGATCCTGCTGGTGCTGGGCCTGTTCACCCGGCTTTCCGCCCTGGCCTTCCTGGGCATGACCCTGGTGATCGAGGTGTTCGTCTATCCCGACGCCTGGAGCACCCACCTGTCGTGGGCCGCGATTCTGCTGTTCCTGGTCGCCAAGGGCGGCGGGAAGTGGAGCCTGGACCGGGTGCTGGGCGTCCGCTGACCGCTCCTCACCAACTCCCGTACCGCACCCCGAAGCGGTGGTGCAGATCGTCGACCTCGCGCTCGGCGTCGCGGGCGGCCCACTCGGCCCGGCGGCCGTCCTCGACGGCCTGGCGGCGTTCGGACCGCAGGCGGTTCAGGCGATCGCGCAGCTCGCGCTTCTGCTCGTCGTTCAGCTTGGGATTCTGCAGCTCGTCCTCGACGCCCCGCGCCTCGCGGTCGCGCTTCTCGGCGCGGTGGTCGGCGCTGTCGCGGTCCGACTCCGCCTGGCTCAGCCGCGAGACGGCGGCGTGGACCAGCTGGCCGTCGGCATAGCCGACCAGGAAGCCGCGCTCGGCGCCCGGCGGGCAGACCCCGGCGTAGCTGTTCCCCTCGCGGCCCTCGCCGAAGCCGCGGTCCTGGGTGCAATAGAGCTTCAGCCCCTGGTCGCGGGCCTGGAAATAGGGACCGGCCTCGGGGACCACCCCGACCTTGGCGCAGGCCTTGGCGTGGTCGTCCAGCCGGCTCTGGGCGCGTCCCGCCTCGCCGTCCTTGAAGCCCTGGGCGCCCCAGTCGCCCTGCAGGCAGGCCTCCTTGCTCATGGTGGCGCAGCCCGCCAGCGCGGCGACCGTGACGGCCAGACCCAGAACCCGAAGACCACGCATGGAAAGCCTCCCCGAAACACGTTTCGGGGACAGCTAAAGCTTGGCCGCCTGAACGGCCGCTGAACGGCGTTCTTCTAGTGGACGGTCACCCGGCGGGGACGCTTCCACAACTCCTCGGTCAGGGCGTTGGCGAAGCCCAGCCAGCCCAGATAGGGGCTGGAGAAACCCGAGGCCGGGGCCACCAGCTTGCGGGCCTGCAGGGCGTAGGCGCCCGAGGCGGCCAGGGACGCCGTGGCGGCGCCAAGCTGCCCCCCGACGCGCTTGGCGCCGAGGGCCAGCCAGAGGGCGTTGAAGCCCTGGACCAGGCTCCAGAGGGTGAGAGCCCGGGTGCGTGTGGGGCTGGAGGGCGCGTTCCAGATGCGCAGCCCCGAAAGGGTCATGGCGATGAACAGCGGCGGCAGGATCAGGCTGGTCAGGGCCTTGGGCTGATGGGCGACCGGCTCGTGCATCTCGGCGTAGCCGACCGCGTATTCCTCGTCGTCGATCATCCGCTCGTGGCGCCGGCCCAGCAGGGTCGAGGCCAGGATCGCGCCGCCAGCCAGGGCCAGGCCGATGGCAAGCTGCGCGCCGGCCGAAACGGCGGTGTCGGCCTTGGCGTCCATCTCGAACGACTCGCGACCGGCGTGAGTCCGCCTCCCGTGGGATCGGCCGTTCGGGATGTGCATGGCGGTACTCCTCGCTAAACATGCTTGTAACCCGTCTAGCTGGACCTTGGTTCCAGGGCGGCGAAACGGTTTGTGAGCCCGCCATGGTCGAATTCCGCCCCGCCCGGCCCGACGAGATCGAGACGATCCGCGCCCTCGAACGCGCCTCGGCCCAGCGGTTCGTCGGGTTGATGGACGCCCTGGCGGCGGACGAGCCCAGCCCCGCGGCGGTGCTCGCCGCGCGGATCGCGGACGGCGGCCTGATCGTCGCGGTCGAGGACGGGACCGTCGCGGGTTTCGTGATGTTCCGGCGGGTCGAAACCTACGCCTATGTCGAGCAGATCGACGTGCTGCCGGCCTTCGAGGGACGCCGGATCGGCGCGGCCTTGCTGGACGCGGCGGCGGAGCGGGCGCGGGCGGCGGGGCTGGCGGGCCTGTCGCTGTCGACCTTCCGCGCGGTGCCGTGGAACGCGCCGTACTATCGGCGGCTGGGGTTCGTGGAGGTGGAGGTCCTGACGCCGGGTATGCTGGCGATCCGGGCGGAGCACCGGGCGCGCGGCCTGGACGAGGACGCGCGAGTGTTCATGGTGCGGTCCTCCCCCTGTGGGGGAGGTGTCGGCGCAGCCGACGGAGGGGGGGAGTATTCGGTAGACGGCCCCAACCCGGATCGAGCGCCCTGAGACTCCCCCCACCGATCGCTGCGCGATCGCCTCCCCCACAGGGGGAGGGCCTTGCGCGGGATCGACGATCCTAGGCCGGCAGCTCGCCCACGGCGCTCTGCAGGTAGTTCTGTTCGCCCAGCGACTTGACCAGGCCCAGCTGCATCTCGAGGAAGTCGATGTGCTCCTCGGTGTCGCTGAGGATCTCGCGCAGCAGCTCGCGGCTGACATAGTCGCGGGCCTGTTCGCACTGGATGATGCCGGGGATCAGGGTCTCGCGGCCGCCCAGCTCGACCTGAAGGTCGCTGGCCAGGCACTCGGGCACGGTCTCGCCGATCTTCAGCTTGTGCAGGTCCTGCAGGTTGGGCAGGCCTTCCAGGAACAGGATGCGGTTGATCAGCTTGTCGGCGTGTTTCATCTCGCCGATCGACTCGTCGTAGGTGATCTTGCCCAGGCGCTTGAAGCCCCAGTTGTCGTACATCCGCGCGTGCAGGAAGTACTGGTTCACCGCCGTCAGCTCGTTGGTGAGCACCGCGTTCAAGAGCCGGATGATGCCGGGATCGCCTTGCATGGCGGCCTCCTCAGATTCGATTGATCGAGGGGACCCTGATCTATCGCCTGGGTTGCTTCAACCGCTATGTCTGCAAGTGTTTCTCAGCCTCACGGAAAAGCGTGAGACTGCTTCGCGTGAGCGGAAAATACCCCAAATCCGCTCATCCCGGCGAATGCCGGGATCCAGATCCAAAGGCGGAGAGGCTGATTGGAAAGAGGGCGGCGCTCATGGCGTCGGGCCCAAAGTCATTCCATCTGGGTCCCGGCATTCGCCGGGATGAGCGGAACGAGAACCTATTCGGCGGCGAAGGCCAGGGCCTCGCGGCTGTCCTGGATCATCTGGCGCATCTCGCAGACGCACTTGGCGCACTGGGCCTGGCAGCCCTTGTGGCGGAACACCTCGGCGGGACGGGTGGCGCCCGCCTCGATGGCGGCGCGGACTTCACGCTCGCGAATGCCGTTACAATTGCAGACGTACAAGGGAGAACGCCCTACCCGAGATGATTGTCATTCTCATGTAGCGGAGGCGTGAGGCTTTTGCAACTGACTCGCAGTGCGACAAAGTGAACGAGGGGGACAGGCGCATGCGCCTGTCCCCGGCCATGGCCGGAAGGGGCTGCGTCAGCGGCCAAATCGGCGTAATTGGCGCCCATGACCGACTGCCGCCTCTATCTGATCACCCCGCCGGCCCTCGACGACCTGGCCGCCTTCGGCCGCGACCTGGCCGCGGCGCTCGACACCGGCGACGTGGCGGCGCTGCAGATCCGCCTGAAGGACGCCCCGGACGAGGTGGTCGCCGCCGCCGTCCAGGCCCTGGCCCCCATCGCCCGCGCGCACGACGTGGCGGTGATCCTCAACGACCGTCCCGACCTGGCCGCGCGCCTGGGCTGCGACGGCGTCCATGTCGGCCAGAGCGACACGCCCTACAAGGACGCCCGCAAGATCATGGGTCCGTCGGCGATGATCGGCGTCACCTGCCACGACAGCCGCCACCTGGCCATGGAGGCCGCCGAGGCCGGGGCCGACTACGTGGCCTTCGGGGCCTTCTTCCCGACCACCACCAAGGACGCCCCGACCACCGCCGATCCCGAGATCCTGTCGATCTGGCAGGAGACGATGGAGGTCCCCTCGGTGGCCATCGGCGGGATCACCGCCGACAACGCCGCGGGCCTGGCCACAGCGGGCGCCGACTTCCTGGCCGTCTCGGCCGGTGTCTGGAAACACCCGGACGGTCCCGCCGCCGGCGTCGCGGCGCTCAACGCCGCCATCGCCGAAGGGCTTGCCGCGCGATGAAGGCGCGGCGGCGCAAGGTCGTGATCTACTGCATCGACCGCGACCGCCTGCTGGTGCTGCGCCACCCCGACCATTCACCCGACGCCGTCGGCCTGCAGGTTCCCGGCGGTTCGATCCGCGACGGCGAGGACCCGCGCGCCGCCGCCCTGCGCGAACTGCGGGAGGAGACCGGCCGCCAGGATTTCGAGATCCTCGGCGACCTGGGCGAGGCCGAGTACGACATCACGCCCCATCGGTTCGAGATCCAGCACCGCGTCTTCTTCCTGGCCCGGCCGACCGCGCCTCTGCCCGAGCGCTGGCCGGCGATCGAGGACCACGATGGGCTGGAGCCTCCGACCCGCCTGGAGTGCTTCTGGATCCCCCTGACCGACGCCCACGTGCTGCAGTCCGGCCAGGGCGCGCTGATCGGCCGGCTGTTCCCCGACGACGACGCCTCAGTCGCGTAACGCCGTTCGCGGAACTTGCCGCTCAAGCTTGACGGGCGTAGCCTCCTGCCAACGATAAAATACGGGGAGGACGCCCATGCGGCGGCTTGGTCTGTGTTTGCTTGGCGTAACGGCCCTGGGCCTGGCGGCGACCGCCGCCACGATGACCTGGGCCGAGAACTGGAAGCCCTCGCCCGGCGAGGCGAAGACCTTCTACGACGCGGACTTCCTGAGGGTGGACGAGACGTCCGGCCTGGTGGTGCTGCGCATCGCCGAGGGCCGGCCCAACGGCCCCTACAAGGGCTGGCCGGGCGGCAAGGGCCCGATCATGCTGTTCGCCCTGGACTGCGCCGCCGACAAGTGGATCGACCTGGGCATGGACTTCTCGGGCGACCAGGGCCTGCCCAAGGGCTGGCGCAAGGGCGAGAAGATCGAGGACATCAAGGGCGCCGCCGGCGGCGCGGGCCGCGTGGCCTGCGAGACCCGGGACACCCTGCCGAAGGTGGCTTTGCCTTAGGCCTCAGGAATTCAGCCGCGCCAGCTTTTCCGGATTGCGCATCGTGTAGACGGCGGCGATGCGACCGTCGACGATCTCCAGGCCCATGGTCTGGAACACCACGCCGTCGTGGCTGAACACGATGCCGGGCGCGCCGTTGATCCGCGCCAGGCGCGCGTCCGTACCCTCGGGGGCCGGCCATTTCTTCTTGATGCCCAGCACCAGGCGGATCGCCTTCTCCAGACCGAAGACCGGGTTCATCGTCGCCTTGGCGATGCCGCCGCCGTCCGAGTGCATGACCACGTCCTGGGCCAGGACGCCGCGCAGCAGGGCCTCGTCGCCGGTCATGGCGGCGGCCAGGAAGGCGCCGGTCAGGCGCTGCTCCTCCTCGGCGCTGGGGTGGTAGCGGGGCTTGCCGGCCTTGACGTGCTCGCGGGCCCGGGCGGCCAGCTGGCGGCAGGCGGCCTCGGTCCGGCCCAGGGTCTTGGCGACGTCGGCGAACGACGCGTCGAAGACGTCGTGCAGCAGGAAGGCCGCGCGCTCCAGCGGGGTCAGCCGCTCCAGGGCCAGGAGGAAGGCCACCGACAGGTCCTCGCCCAGGCGTTCGTGGTCCTCGTCGACCACCGGCTCGGGCAGCCATTCGCCGACATAGACCTCGCGCCGGGCCCGGGCCGACTTCAGCCGGTCCAGGCACAGGCGGGTGACCACCTTGTTAAGGAAGCCGGCGGGATTGGAGATCTCGCCGGGTTCGACGCCGCGCCAGCGGATCCAGGCGTCCTGCACCACGTCCTCGGCGTCGGCCCGCGAGCCCAGCATGCGATAGGCCAGGCCGGTCATCGCCCCGCGCCGATCTTCGAAGATCGTGTCCCCGTCCTTGCCCAAAGCGTCCATCATGCCCGCACCGCTATCGCGCGCCCGCCGACCGTGACCTTGGAGCAGGCCTTGCCGTAGCCCAGCGCGTATTTCACCGTCGGATAGACCCGCGCCGCCGCCAAGGCCAGGGCGATGGCGGCCAGTCCCTTCCGGCCCCACCGCGCCACCACCTCGTCGCGCAGGTCCTCGCTGCTCTCCAGGTCGCGGGCCAGGCTGGCGCGGGCGAAGCCGAAGGCCAGGCCCGCGTCCGGCCCCATGGCCTCGCCGTCGCCGGACAGGATCGCCGCCAGGATCGCGGGCGAGACACCCCGCTCCTCGGCCTGGCGCACGACGATCTGGGTGCAGGGACCGCAGTCCTCGTTCAGCGTGCCGGCCAGGGCCGCAGCGGCGATCGCCTCGGGCGGCGCGCCCTCGCGGAAGCCCTGCAGCCGCCCGACGCCCGAGAACGCCATCAGCGCCTTGGGGCTGGCCGCCGCCAGGGCGCGGATGTAGCTGGCCTCGTAGTCGTAGCGGCGCTCCAGGCGGCGCACCGCGCTCAGCATCAGCCAGGTCAGCATGGCTCAGGCCTCCGCCTTGGCGGCGCGTCGCCGGCACGAGCGCACGATCAGGACGCTGAGGATCGCCGGCAGGAACACGCCGGGGAAGTCGCGGGCCAGCAGCGGCCATGGCACGCTGGTCCCGCAGAACGGCATGATGAGGTGGATCACCGCGTGCAGGCACAGGAAGGTCGCCGAGGCCGCCGCCGCGCCCAGGCCTCGCACCGGGTCCTTCAGCGCCCAGCCCATGGCCAGGGCGCAGGCGAGGAAGGCGGCCCCGATGTCGCGCACGAAGTGGTCGTTGAACGCCCCGGTCTCGATCACCCCCGGAACGCGCGGATACCACCAGGCCGGGACCAGCATCATCGTCGCGCCGTTGATCGCCAGGATCGCCGGCAGGATCCATTTCACCCAACGCATCGTCGTGCCCTCCGTTGTTCAGGGACAGGACGAGACAGGCGTCACGGATGTGACACGGCGGCGCGAAAAATCCGCCGACGGTTGTGGAACGGCGTGAAGCTGGTCAAGCTGTCTCGGGCCTCGGGGGAGACGAAAGCCATGCGCGCCAAATGGAAACTCGCCGTCCTGGCCTTTCTGGCGCTGGGCGTGATCTTCTATCTGATCGTCCCGCTCTTCACGGTTCAGGTGACCGTGAAGATGCCGCCTGGAACGGCCGACGCCGCGCCGCAGGACATCAACCGCGTCGCGACCTGGATCGTCATCGGACTGGTCCTGGGGTTCGCCCTGACGGCCCTGGGCACGATCGCCTGGGTGATCGGCCACGTTCTCCGGCGACAACAGCGACCGAACGGCTAGGTCGCGACAAAATCCCCTCGCCTTGCTTTCGGCGGCCCAGGCGACTAGGTATCGCGCCCACTTTCCCGATCTTTCTATCCGCCCGCACGCATATCCCCCGCCGTCACTCCCATGACGCTGCGTAGGGGGACCTTTGAAGGACATCCAGATTGGCCACCGCTTCCGCCCTCCTGAACGTGATGATCGACGCTGCGCGTAAGGCAGCGCGCGGCCTGGCCCGTGACTTCGGCGAAGTCACCGAGCTGCAGGTGTCCAAGAAAGGTCCCGCCGACTTCGTCACCGCCGCCGACCAGAAGGCCGAGCAGGTGATCTTCGAGATCCTGGAGAAGGCCCGCCCCGGCTACGGCTTCCTGGGCGAGGAGCGCGGCCTGGTCGAGGGCACCGACAAGACCCACACCTGGATCGTCGACCCGCTGGACGGCACCACCAACTTCCTGCACGGCATCCCGCACTTCGCGGTCAACATCGCCCTGCAGCGCGAGGGCGAGGTGGTGGCCGGCGTCACCTACAACCCCATCACCAACGACCTGTTCTGGGTCGAGAAGGGCAAGGGCGCGTTCCTGGGCGCCGAGAAGCGCCTGCGCGTCGCGGCTCGCCGTCACCTGGACGAAAGCCTGATCGCCACCGGCATCCCGTTCCTGGGCAAGCCCGGCCACGCCCAGTTCCTGAAGGAGCTGCACCAGATCAGCCAGAAGGTCTCGGGCGTGCGGCGCTTCGGCGCGGCCTCGCTGGACCTGGCCTGGGTGGCCGCCGGCCGCTTCGACGGCTTCTGGGAGCGGAACCTCAAGCCGTGGGACGTGGCCGCCGGCGTGCTGATGGTCACCGAGAGCGGCGGCAAGGTCTCCACGATCGAGGAACACGGCAATCCCGTCGACGGCGCCTCGATCCTGGCGGCCAACCAGGAACTGCACCCGCAGTACCTGGAGCGGCTGCGGGCGGCGCAGGGCTGATCTCCACGCCCACCCCATGGGTGTCATCCGGAAAGCGCGCAGCGCTTGTCCGGGACCCAGGTGAACCGCAAGGCGCCAGCCCAGTCCCCTGGGTCCCGGACAGTCCCTGCGGGGCTTCCGGGATGACAACGATTTGGGGACGGGCCCAGACCTAACAAAAACGCCCCGGGTGCGAACCCGGGGCGTCTTCGTTTCCAGATCGATCAGCCGTTACCGGCACACCGTCCGCGAATAGACCGCGTCGCGATAGGGGTCGTATTCGCGCGTGGTCCAGCAGTCGCGGCCGTAGCCATAGCCGTACGGGCGCGGGGCGTAGCCGCCGTAGTAGCGCGGCGGGGGCGGCGGCGGAGGGGCGTAGCCGTAGCTGTAGCCGCTGCGGTAGTGGTTGTTGCCGTTGCCCGCGATCGCCGCGCCCAGGGCCAGGCCGACGACGCCGGCGGCGATGGCCACCCCCGCGTCGTTGTCGTGGTGGCCATGGCCGTGGCCGTAATAGCCGCCGTGGCGGTAGCCTTGAGCCGAGGCGCCGGTCGCCCCGGCGACCAGGGCCAGGGCGGCGACGCCGGCCGTCGCGCGGCCGATCAGGGTCTTCAGATTGCGGTTCATGACGCTCGTGTCCTCTCTGGAGAGGCGTTCCGACAGGTCCGTCTCCATCTTGGGACCCATCCTCCGCCCCGGCGGCTGAACGCAGGCTGAACGAGGCCGTCAGCTTCGCCGGGCGCCCTCGAGACTCAAATCGTTGAATTCGAGGCGGATTTATTCACCTTTCCGCGTGAAGCTGGGATCAAGACGGCGCCCAGAACGGGCGCAGACAAGCTTGAAGGCGACCCGCCGATGTCCAGGAACGTGGCTTACACGGCCGGCCAGGATCTGCAGATCCTGTCGTTCGAAGTCGGAACCCAGACCTATTGCGTGCCCGTGGGCGCGGTCCGCGAGATCCGCGGCGTCACCCCCGCCACCCCGCTGCCCGACGCTCCGCCCTATGTGCGCGGCGTGATCAACCTGCGCGGCCAGGTCATGCCGGTCATCGACCTCTCCGAACGCCTGGGCAAGGGCGTGGCCGCCGACAGCGCCCGCCAGGTGATCATCGTGGTCGAGCATCACGAAGACGTCGCCGGCCTGCTGGTCGACGCGGTCTGCGACAGCTTCATCGTCCCGGCCGACAGCATCAGCCCGCCCCCGCCGCTGGGCGAGGACGTCGCCTCGACCCTGGTCTCGGCGGTGATCACCACCGAGGCGGCCATGATCGTGCTGCTGGCCGTGGACGCCGTGCTGCCCGAACGCAAGGTCCAGCTGGCGGCCTAGGAGCCACGCGCGCCGAGGCTATTCGAACATTTGTTCGAATAGCCCCTTCCTTCGCCCCCCGCCCTCCCGCTAGGGTCTCCCGCAACAACAAGGGAGATCGCCGATGAAGGCCGCCGTTCTGCGCGAAGTGGGCAAGCCGCTCCAGATCGAGGACGTCTCGATCGGCAAGCCAGGCCCGCGCGAGGTGCTGATCCGCACCAAGGCCGCCGGCGTCTGCCATTCCGACCTGCACTTCGTCGAAGGCTCCTACTCCCACCCGCTGCCCGCCGTGCTGGGCCACGAGAGCGCCGGGATCGTCGAGGCGGTCGGGTCCGAGGTCCGCACGGTCAAGGTCGGCGACCACGTGATCACCTGCCTCAACCCCTATTGCGGCCACTGCGAGGTCTGCCTGACCGGGCACATGAACCTCTGCATCAGCCCCGAGACCAAGCGTGGCAAGGGCGAGGAGCCGCGCCTGTTCCGCGAGGACCTGTCCGGGCCAAATGGCGAAAGAACGGGCGACACCAAGATGGCCCAGTTCCTGAACCTGTCGTCGTTCGCCGAGATGATGCTGGTGCACGAGCATGCGTGCGTGGCCATCCGCAAGGACATGCCGTTCGACCGCGCCGCCCTGATCGGCTGTTCGGTGATGACCGGCGTCGGCTCGGTGGTCCACACCTCCAACGTCCGCCCGGGCGAGACGGTGGCCGTGATCGGCTGCGGCGGCGTCGGCCTGGCCACGATAAACGGGGCGGCCATCGCGGGCGCCGGCCGGATCATCGCCATCGACCGGGTGCCGGCCAAGCTGGAACTGGCCAAGACGTTCGGGGCCACCGACGTGATCGACGCCGGCGCCGTCGACGACGTGGCCAAGGCGGTGGTCGAGCTGACCAGCGGCGGCGTGCAGCACAGCTTCGAGGCCATCGGCCTGAAGGCCACCGCCGAAGCGTCGTTCAAGATGCTGCGCCGGGGCGGCACGGCCAATGTGATCGGCATGATCCCGGTCGGCACCAAGATCGAGCTGCACGGGGTCGACTTCCTGGGCGAGCGCAGGATCCAGGGCAGCTACATGGGCTCCAACCGCTTCCCGGTCGACATGCCGCGCCTGGTCGACGCCTACATGGCCGGAAAGCTGAAGCTGGACGAGCTGATCTCGCGCCGGATCAGGCTGGAGGAGGTCAACTCGGCCTTCGACGAACTGAAGCGCGGGGAGCTGGCGCGGTCGGTGATCGTGTTTGATTGATCCCTTGGGTTGTCATCCCGGAAAGCGCGCAGCGCTTGTCCGGGACCCAGATGAACTGCACCGCATCCGCCCAGTCCCCTGGCTCCCGGACAGCCTCTGCGAGGCTTCCGGGATGACAACCGTTTGGGACTGTGGGGAGCGATAGAGCAAACGACGTTCTTCGTGCACTCTGCCTCCCAACGGCCCGCCGAGGCCGATCAAAGGGAGCGAACACCATGGCCATCCAGGGCGGCTGCCAGTGCGGCGCGATCCGCTACGAGATCACCGGCGACCTGATGGGTTCGGGGGTCTGCCATTGCCGGCAGTGCCAATACTCCACCGGCGGCGGTCCCAACTCGGTGGCCTTGGCCCCGAAGAGCGGCTTCGTCGTCACCAAGGGCCAGCCCAAGCACTACGCCCGCAAGGGCGGCAGCGGCGGCGAGGTGAACCAGGTGTTCTGCGGCGACTGCGGCTCGCCGCTGTGGTCCGAGGGCGTCTTCCCCTTCTACCCGGTCAAGGCGGGCAGCCTGGACGACCCGTCGCTCCTGGAGCCGGCCATCCATCTCTGGACGAGCGAGGCCCAGCCGTGGCATCGGATCGAGCCTGGCCGTCCGGCCTTCCCAGAGAACCCGCCCGCTCCCTGAGGACCTGAATGGCCCGCTACGACTTCGCTTCCGACAACGTCGCCGGCGCCATGCCGGAAGTCATCGAGGCGATCGTCGCCGCCAATGCGGGCACGGCCTCGGGCTACGGAACCGACCATGTCAGCGCGGCGGCCGCCGACCGCATCCGCGCCCTGCTGGACACCGACGCCGAGGTGCGGTTCACCGCCTCGGGCACGGCGGCCAACGCCTTCGCCCTGACCTGCCTGGCCCGTCCGCACGAAGCGGTGCTGGCCCACGAGCACGCCCACATCTGCACCGACGAGACCGGCGCGCCGGGCTTCTTCGGCCAGGGCGTGGGCCTGATCGGCCTGGCCGGCGCCTCGGGCAAGATCGCCCTGCCCGGGCTGGAGCTGGCCCTGAACGAGCCCGACGTCTCGTACCGCCAGCCGGCCGCCGCCCTGTCCCTGACCAACGCCACCGAATACGGCACGGTCTATTCCGCCGACGACCTGGCCGCCCTGATCGCGCCGGTGAAGGCCAAGGGCCACGGCGTGCACCTGGACGGCGCACGCCTGGCCAACGCGGTGGCGGCGGGCTTCGACCTCCGCGCCGTGCCGAAGATCGGCGTCGACATCCTGGTGATCGGCGGCACCAAGGCCGGCTCGACCCCGACCGAGGCCGTGGTGTTCCTGGACAAGGCCTTGGGCAAGCGCCTGGACGCCCGCCTCAAGCACGCGGGCCAGCTGGTCTCGAAGGGCCGGTTCCTGGCCGCCCCGTGGCTGGGCCTGCTGGGCGAAGGCGGGGACGGCGGTCCCTGGGCCGCTCGCGCCGCCCACGCCAACGCCATGGCCCGGAAGCTGGCCGCCCTGATGCCCTTCCCCCTTCGCCACCCGGTCGAAGCCAACGGCCTGTTCGTCGACATGGACGACCAGGCCCTGGAGCGGCTTCGCCAGAAAGGCTGGTTCGTCTATCGCTTCCTGGACGGCACCGCGCGCTTCATGTGCTCCTGGGCCACGACGCCGGAGATGGTCGAGGAACTGGGCGCGGCGCTCGCGCAGATCGCCTAGCCGACCGGCCGGTCGCGGCTGAACACGGCGGCCAGGTGGTCGATCAGCGCCCGCACCGCGGGCGGCAGGCCGCGCCGGGTGGTGAACACAAGGTGGACGATCCCGTCCTGCGACCGCCACTCGGGGAACACCCGCACCAGACGGCCGCTGATCAGGTCGCCCCGGCAGACATGGTCCGGCAGGAAGGCGATCCCGGCGTTGGCGGCGGCGGCGTCGCGCAGGGCCAGGAAGTCGCCGCAGGTCATGCGCGGCTCGTGGCGGACCTCGCGGACTTCGCCGTTCGGGCCGGACAGCTCCCAGACGATCTCGCCTGGCTGGTCGGTGGGGCTCAGGGTGGGTAGGCCGGCGACGTCCTCCACTGACAGGCCGTCGCAGCGCGCCGCCATCTGCGGGCCGGCCACCAGGATGCGGGACGACCGGCCCAGGGTGCGCATGGTCAGGGCCGCGTCGGTCGCCAGGGTGGTGCGCACCCGCAGGGCGACGTCGATCCGCTCGTCGATCAGGTCCACGGCCCGGTCCACCGCGATCACCTGCAGCCGAACCTTCGGGAACCGCGCGAGGAATTGCGGAAAGGTCGCCGACAGGGTCTCGACCAGGCCCGTGGGGCAGCTGAAGCGGATGACGCCGTGCGGCTCGCTCTTGGCCTCGGCGGCGACGGCGTCGGCCTGCTCCACGTCCAGGGCCACTATGCGGCAGCGCTCGTAGAAGGCCTGGCCCACCTCGGTGACCCGGAAGCGGCGCGTGGTGCGCTCGATCAGCCGCACGCCCAGCCGCGCCTCGAGCGCCGCGATCCGCCGGCTCAGGGTGGACTTCGGTTGGCGTAGCGCGCGGCCGGCCGGGGCGAAACCGCCATGGCTCACCACGGCCGCGTAGAGCAGGTAGTCGTTCAGGTCGGGCATGCGATCGTCCCAAATTTGGGACACTAAGTATCACAGAGGCCGACTACTCGTCTCATCGTTCCAGATGCATCTCTCCCGTCACGACGAACGGTTCGTCGACCAAGGAGAGTTTCAGATGAGCGGCAAGTTCGAAAACAAGGTGGTGGTGGTGACCGGCGGCACCAGCGGGATCGGCCTGGAGACCGCCCGCCAGTTCGCGGCCGAAGGGGCCGCGGTGTTCATCGCCGGCCGCCGCCAGGCCGAGCTGGACGCGGCTGTGAAGGCGATCGGCGGCAAGACGGTGGGCGTCCAGGCCGACATGTCGAAGCTGGCCGACATCGACCGGCTGTACGACGCCGTCCAGCAGCGCCACGCCCAGATCGACGCCCTGTTCGCCAACGCCGGCGGCGGCGACATGCTGCCCCTGGGCGCGATCACCGAGGAACACTACGATGACATCTTCGGCCGTAACGTGAAGGGCGTGATCTTCACGGTGCAGAAGGCCCTGCCGCTGCTGCGCGACGGCGCCAGCGTGATCCTGACGGGCTCGACCACGGCCAGCACCGGCACGGCGGCCTTCAGCGTGTACAGCGCCTCGAAGGCGGCGGTGCGCAACCTGGCCCGCAGCTGGACCCTCGACCTCAAGGATCGCGGCATCCGGGTCAATGTCGTCAGCCCCGGCCCGGTCAAGACGCCGGGCCTGGTCGAATTGGCCGGCTCAGACCCCGCCCAGCAGCAGTCCCTGCTGGACCACCTGGCGGGCCAGACGCCGATCGGTCGGGTCGCCGCGCCGAGCGAGATCGCCAAGGCGGTGCTGTTCCTGGCCTCGGACGACTCGGCCTTCATGGCGGGCTCGGAACTGGCCGTGGACGGCGGCCTGGCCCAGGTCTAGCCGGCCGGCGCGGAGGCGGCCCGCTTCAGGCTTCCTCCGCCGCGCCCGTCGCTTCCGATCGCCGCGGCCCTTCCCGCACGATCTTCTCCTCCATGGTCCGCACGGCCCTCCGCTGGTCGTGGAAGGCGGCCAGTTGGGCGCAGGCGGTGAAGAAGCCGCCGGGTGCGCGGGTGTCGATGCCCTCGGCCAGGGTCAGCAGGTGGACGCCGGCCGCCTCGAACCGGGACAGCACCTCCAGCAGGTCGACCAAATGGGCGGCGAAGGCGTGCAGGTTGATCACGACCAGCACGTCGCCGGGCTTCAGCACGGCCAGGGCCTGGTCCAGGCCGGGCTTGTGCACCGCCAGGCCGTAGCAGCGGTCGTGGAACAGCTGGTCGCAGCCGGCCTCGAACAGCCGCTGCGACGACGGCCCGTCGATCACCACGCCCCTGACGGGCGGAACTCTGAGATAGCCGACCATGCGCATGGGCCGGTGTGTGGCGAAGATCGCGGCGGGCGCCTAGGGGGCTTGGCGATCGAAGACGGGGATAACCCCCTCCGGCTTCACTCGCGGCCCTGCCGGCGCGCCGTCGGACTCGGAACCCCCTCATCCTCCCACGCCTGCGGCGCGGGCCCCTCCTTCTCCGCATGGGAGAAAGTTTCCGAAGGTTGGGAGAAGGTGATCACGGGCGCCTTGTCGCCGCCCTTGACGGTGACGCCCAGCATCGCCGCGATCTCGGCCGCCGGCTTGGGCCGGCTGATGAAGTAGCCCTGGATCTCGCCGCAGCCCTGGCGGCGCAGTTCGTCCAGCTGCTCCTCGGACTCCACGCCCTCGGCCGTGGTGGTGATGCCCAGGCTGGCGCCCAGGTCCAGCACGGCCTTGATGATCGCCAGGGCGTCGGCGTCGTCGAGGATATCGCGCACGAAGGTCTGGTCGATCTTGATCTTGTCGAACGGGAAGCTGCGCAGATAGCTCAGCGACGAATAGCCGGTGCCGAAGTCGTCCATCGAGATGCGCACGCCCAGGGCCTTCAGGTCGTGCAGGATCGACATGTTGCCGGCGGTGTCCTGCAGCAGCACCGACTCGGTGATCTCCAGCTCCAGCCGCTCGGCGGCCAGGCCCGAGGCCGCCAGGGCCGAGACCACGGTGGTCACCAGGTGCTTGTCGCGGAACTGGGCGGGCGACAGGTTCACGGCCAGGCGCACGTGCTCGGGCCAGCCGGCCGCCTCGCGGCAGGCCTCGCGCAGAACCCATTCGCCCAGGCTGTTGATCAGGCCGATCTCCTCGGCCAGCGGGATGAAGTCGGCCGGCGAGACCATGCCCCGCACGGGATGGCGCCAGCGCAGCAGGGCCTCGCAGCCCGTCACCCTGTCGGCGCCCAGGTTGAACAGCGGCTGGTAGTGCAGCTCGAACTGGCCCTCGGCCAGGGCCAGGCGCAGGTCCAGCTCCAGGGCCCGGCGGGCCTGCAGGGCCTCGTCCATGGCGCGCTCGAAGAAGTGGAAGGCGCCCTTGCCGTCGGCCTTGGCGCGGTAGAGGGCCATGTCGGCCTTCTTCAGCAGCTCGTCGCTGTCGGACCCGTCGTTGGGCGACACGGCCACCCCGACGCTGCCGCCGATCATCACCTGGTGGCCCTGCAGCTCGAAGGTCTCGGCCAGGGCCTCGACGATGCGGCCGGCCAGGCGGGTGGCGCCGGAGAGGTCGGTCAGGCCGCACTGGACCACCGCGAACTCGTCGCCGCCCAGGCGCGCGACGGTGTCGCCCTCGCGCACGCAGGCCCGCAGGCGCTCGGCGGCGGTCTTCAGCAGGGCGTCGCCGATCGGATGGCCCAGGGTGTCGTTGACGGTCTTGAAGCGGTCCAGGTCGATGCAGTGCACCGCCACCAGGTCCTCGCGCCGCGCGGCGCGCGACAGGGCGGCCGACAGGTCCTTCTGGAACAGCAGGCGGTTGGGAAGGTCCGTGAGCGGATCATAGTGGGCCAGGCGGGCGATCTGGGCCTCGGCCCGCTTGCGCTCGGCGATGTCTTCCGAGACCGCCAGGATGTACTCGGCCGCGCCGTCCGGGCCGGGGATGGCGATCTTCTTGGTGCGCAGCAGGGCCGTGCTTCCGTCCTTGCGCGGCACCAGGTCCTCCTCGATCACCCGCACCTCGCCCGAGGCGGCGACCTCGGCGTCGCGCTGGCGATAGATGGCGGCCTGTTCGGGCGGATAGAAGTCGGCGTCGGTGCGGCCGATCATGTCGGCGCGGGCGTGGCCCAGGATCTTCTCGCCGGCCCGGTTCAGCAGCACGTAGGAATGGTCGTCGGCCCGCTTGACGAACACCATCGAGGGGATGGCCTCGACCACGGCGGTCATGAAGGTGTGGGCGCGTTCCTGATCGGCCTTGGCGGAGGCCAGGGCCTCGACGCCCCGGCGGTTGGTCTCGTTGGCCGCCTGCAGCAGGCCCAGCACCGTGCCGACCCCGATATAGCGCCCGCCGTCGGTGACGATGAAGCCGCGCAGCAGGTCCGAGGCGCGATACGACAGGCTGTCGCTGGTGAAGGCCGCCAGCTCGACATCGGCCTCGACCACCAGCGGGTCGTTGTCCATCAGCACCGAGATCGGCCGCAGGGCGTAGAGGGCGCGGCCGTACTCGGCGGCCATGCGCAGGAAGAAGGCGTTGCGCTCGACCAGGCCGATCGGCCGGTCGTCGGCGTCCAGCACGGGCACGATCAGGGTGTCGGGTTCTTCGCGGAAACGCTCGTACAGCGTCTTGCCCAGGTCGTCGGCCCGGGCCGGCGCCAGCGACGAAACCGTGTCTCGCAACGTGAACATGTAAGACCCCAATTACTCGGGGCCGGATGGACCATTTCTGGCCTAACGACTGGCTAATCCTGGTCCTGAAGCGCTGCTATTTCACGAAAACTTCGCGGTGCTGTCACAGTGTTTGCCGGGGTGTTTACCGTGACTGCCCAAACGCCCTTACCCCACCCAAAACCGTCATCCCGGGCCTTGTGCCCGGGACCCCTTGTTCAGCTCGCACGTGAAGCGCCTTGGCGCGCAGGCGCGCCACACATCCGCACCTGCGGCGGACAGAGGGGTTCCGGGCACAAGGCCCGGAATGACGATTGAAAGGGGGGGCTCGCGAGCCTACCCCACCATCCCGGCCAGCCGTCCCCGGATCAGGTCCTCGGCCTCGCTCATGATCCGGTCGATCAGTTCGCGCACCGTCGGCACGTCGTGGATCAGGCCCTGGACCATGCCGGCCGACCAGACGCCGTGGTCCGTGTCGCCGCTGATCAGCCCTTCGCGGCCGCGCGCGCCCTTCACCAGGTCGGCCACGTCCTCGAACTTCGCCCCGCCGGCCCGCTCGATGGCCACCACCTGCTGGCTGATCGCGTTCTTGGCCACCCGGGCGGTGTTGTGCAGGGTGCGGAAGATCAGGTCGGTCGAGCGCTCGTCGTTGGCGACCATCTGTCGCTTGAAGTTGTCGTGGATCGGCGCCTCCTGGGTGGCGCAGAAGCGGGTGCCCATGTTGACGCCGTCGGCGCCGAGGGCCAGGGCCGCCACCAGGCCGCGCGCGTCGCCGAAGCCGCCCGAGGCGATCATCGGGATCTTCACCTTCTCGGCCGCCACCGGGATCAGGATCAGGCCGGGGATGTCGTCCTCGCCCGGATGGCCGGCGCATTCGAAGCCGTCGATGCTGATGGCGTCCACGCCCATCCGCTCGGCGGAGAGGGCGTGGCGCACGGCGGTGCACTTGTGGATCACCTTCACGCCGTGAGCCTTCAGCTCGTCGACATGCTCCTGCGGCTTGTAGCCGGCGGTCTCGACGATCTTGATCCCCGCCTCGATGATCGCCGCGCGGTATTCGGCGTAGGGCGGCGGCTTGATGGCCGGCAGGATGGTCAGGTTCACGCCGAACGGCTTGTCGGTCAGCTCGCGGGTGCGGGCGATCTCCTTGGAGAGCGCCTCCGGCGTGGGCTGGGTCAGGGCGGTCAGGAAGCCCAGGGCCCCGGCGTTGGCCACGGCGCTGACCAGGGGCGCGGTGCCCACCCACTGCATGCCGCCCTGGGCGATCGGATGCTCGACGCCGAACAGCTCGGTGAAACGGGTCTTGATGGCCACGGACGCCTCTCCCTGGGTTGTTTCCGGGAGTATGGCCGAGTGACGTTGGGGAGGGGCAAGCCCCTCCCCCGATTTGGTTAGTGCACCGACACGCCCAGCCGGTTCCACAGGTTGATCTGGGCGATCACCGCCGTGACGGCGCTGGCCTCGACGTCGGTGTAGTGCTCGCGCAGGGCGGCGCGCAGCGGGGCCAGGTCCTTGTGGGTGGGCAGCTGGGTCAGGGCCTCGGCCCAGGCCAGGGCGGCCTTCTCCTTGGCGGTGAAGTCGCTGACGTGGTCCCAGACCACCAGGCGGTCCAGCCGCTCGTTGGTCTCGCCGTCGTCGCGGGCTTCCTTGGAATGCATCTTCACGCAGAAGGCACAGCCGTTCAGTTGCGAGACGCGCAGCTTGATCAGGTGCAGCAGGTGCTTGTCGACGCCCGAGGCCACCACCGCGTTCTCGGCGGCGATGAAGGCCTTGTAGATCTCGGGGACGTTCAGGTCGTGGCGGAACGGCGCGGTTTCGGCGGTCATGGTCTTTTCCTCTTCTGGGGCCCGTCTCCGGGCTTCGAGGATAAGACGAGATCACGCGGCGAAACGTGACATGGGCCCGCCAGAAATTTTCAGCCCCCCCAAATCCGCTCATCCCGGCGAACGCCGGGGCCCAGATCCAAAGGTTGAACCTGACGGGAAAAAGCGCCGCGCTCGTGGAGTCCGCTTCAGAGCCATTCCATCTGGGTCCGGGCGTTCGCCGGGAAGAGCGGTGATCTGGATTTACTGCAGGCCTTCGCGGCCGATGGCGTAGAAGCGCTCGGCCCGCTGCTTCTTCAGCTCGGCGGGCGACAGGCGCATCAGCGTCTTCAGCTCGTCCTCGACCGCGTCGCCGACGGCTTCGATGGCCGCGGCCGGGTCGGAGTGGGCCCCGCCGGCCGGTTCCTCGACGATGCGGTCGACGATCTTCAGCTGGATCAGGTCCTGGGCGGTGATCTTCATGTTGGTGGCCGCGTCCTTGGCCCGGGCGCCGTCGCGCCACAGGATCGAGGCCGCGCCTTCCGGCGAGATCACCGAATAGATCGAGTGCTCCAGGATCAGCACCTTGTTGGCGCCGGCCAGGGCGATGGCGCCGCCGCTGCCGCCTTCGCCGACGATGGTGGCGACCATCGGGGTCTCCAGCACCAGGCCGCGCTCGGTCGAGCGGGCGATGGCCTCGGCCTGGCCGCGCTCCTCGGCGCCCAGGCCCGGATAGGCGCCGGCGGTGTCGACGAAGGTGATGACCGGCAGGTTGAAGCGTTCGGCCATGTCCATCAGGCGCACGGCCTTGCGGTAGCCCTCGGGGCGGGCCATGCCGAAGTTGTGCTTCAGGCGGGTGGTGGTGTCGTGGCCCTTCTCGTGGCCCATCACGACCACCGGGACGCCGCGGAAGCGGCCCAGGCCGCCGACGATCGCCTGGTCGTCGGCGAACTTGCGGTCGCCGCGCAGCTCGACGAACTCGTCGATCAGGCCGGCCACGTAGTCCTTCAGGTGCGGACGCTCGGGATGGCGGGCGACCATGGTCTTCTGCCAGGCGTCCAGGCCCGCATAGGCTTCCTTGCGAAGCTGCTGGGCGCGGTCGCGCAGGGCTTGGATCTCGCTTTCGAACGCGCCGGGACCGGCCGTCTCGGAAAGTCGGGACAGCTCTTCGATCTTGCTTTCCAGATCGGCGATGGGTCGCTCGAAGTCGAGATAGTGCGCGGCCATGGGTCTCTTAACGTCGCCGTTGCGGAAAGGTGGCGAACCTAGAGCGCGATAACCGAAAACGAAACCGCTTTTGGCGGGTCATGGCCTCGAAATCGCCAAAGCTCGCCTCGGAGGGGACTCAGGCCCGACTCAATGGCGCTCTACGAAGGGTTCGCGAAGCTCGCCCCTGCGACTCGTCGTCGCAGCGACACCGTAGCCCGCCAGGAACCCCTGCGAGTCTCAGGGATTCGTCATCGTGAGAGTCCTGTGGAGAGTCCTGTATTGAAACCTGCGGACCCTGGTTAACCGTCGGATTCTCACCTATATCCCCTTGGTCGGCTCAGAAAACAGCCGACGCCCGCGGCCCCGCCCATCGAATATGGACCCGGTCCCGCCTGATGCGAACGGATGTTCCCATGCAGGTGTTCACCTTCTTCTGTGTCGAGTCGGACGGCTCGGTGCCGCGTTTCGACGTCACCCCTTGCCAGGACGACCAAGCCGCCCGCCGTCGCGCCGAAGCGCTGGTCGGCGTCCATCGCGGCTGCGACACCGTCGAGGTCTGGCGCGGCGCCACGCGCCTGTTCGAAGTGACCTCGCACCACGTGGCCGCGGCCTGATCGTACGAAGCTTCAAGCGCCGCCGTTCGCGCGCGCTATAGTCCGGACTCGCCTCTCGGAGTCCGCCCCATGACCGACGCCCCCGCCCGCCCCTCCGCCATCGCCGACGACAGCGGCCACGGCGGCGTGCAGATCCTAGTCACCGCCGGTCCCGTCCGCTTCACGGGCGACCTGACGCCGGCCGACGGCGGGCTGGATGTCGGTCCCAATCCCCACGACCTGGTCGCCGCCGGCCTGGCGGCCTGCACCACCCAGACCCTGCGGCTCTACGCCAAGCGCAAGGCCTGGCCCCTCGGCGCGGTGCATGTGGAGGTCACCTGGCGGCGCGAGCCGGGCTGGCTGCCGGCCGACGTCTTCTCGCGCGTGATCACCCTGGGCGGCGACCTGGACGAAGCCCAGCGCGCCCGGCTGATGGAGATCGCCGAGGCGTGTCCGATCCACAAGATGCTGGTGGCGGGGTCGAAGGTGGAGACGCGGGTGGGATAGGCCGGGGTTCCGGAGGCTAGTCCTTGATGCTCAGGGGCGGCAGCCGGACATAGCCGGGCGTCGTTCTTCCCCACAGCAGGATCAGGACCGGATAGATCAAGGCCGTGGCGAGGGCCAAGCCGCTGAAGGCGAAGATGATCGCCGTCCAGAGACCGTGCTCGAGGATGGCGCCCGCATCGGTGCGCCAATAGGCCCAGTAGTTGTCGGCGTGCCGCACGATGACGTAGAGCCGGCCATGCAGCAGGAGCTGGGCGAGATTGTAGCCGGTGGGTCCCGCGAACAGCCCGCCGGCGAAGAACAGCGCGAACCATTCGCCGCCTTCGAGCCCGCGCGCATGCAACCGGCGCAACGGACCCTGGCGGGACGCGTCTTGATCAGAATCCATAGAGTCCCGCGTACTCCGCGTCCTTCGCCGCGATCTGGCGCGCGCAATCGACCATGACCTTGGCCTGCTTCCAAGTGGCGTCGTCCTGCATCTTGCCGTCCAGCATGGCCACGCCCGTGCCGTCGGGCATGGCTTCGAGGATGCGCTTGGCGAAGGCCACCTCGTCGGGGGCGGGCGAGAAGACGCGCTTGGCGATCTCGATCTGGCTGGGGTGCAGGCTCCAGGCGCCCGCGCAGCCCATCAGGAAGGCGTTGCGGAACTGCTGCTCGCAGGCGACCGGGTCGTCGATGGCCCCGAACGGGCCGTAGAACGGCTTGATGCCGTGGGCCGCGCAGGCGTCGACCATCTTGGCGAAGGTGTAGTGCCACAGGTCCTGCTGCACCGAGACGCGCGGAGAGCCCTCCGCGTGCGGGTCCTCGATCACGCGGTAGCCGGGATGGCCGCCGCCGACCCGGGTGGTCTTCATGGCGCGGCTGGCGGCCAGGTCGGCCGGGCCCAGGCTGATGCCCTGCATGCGCGGGCTGGCCCCGGCGATCTGTTCGACGTTCATCACCCCCTCGGCGGTCTCGAGGATGGCGTGCAGCAGGATCGGCCGGGTCACCCCGTGCTTGGCCTCCAGCGAGGCCAGCAGCTGGTCCATGTAGAAGATGTCCCACGGTCCCTCGACCTTGGGGACCATGATCACGTCGATGCGGTCGCCGGCCTTCTCGACCAGGGTCGAGACCTCGTCCAGGTGCCAGGGCGAGTTCAGGCAGTTGATCCGCACCCACAGGCCCACCCCCAGCGCCTTGAAGTCGGTCTCGCGGGCCATGGCGATCGCGCCGGCCAGGGCCGCGCCCTTGGCGTCGGCGGGGATGGCGTCCTCCAGATTGGCCAGGATGACGTCGACGGTCGAGGCGATCTCGGGGACCTTGGCGCGGACCTTGTCCAGGTGCGGCGGCACGAAATGGATCATGCGCTCGACCCGGGCCGGCGGCTCGCGCCAGGGCGTGGGCGCGCCGATCGCCAGGGGTTTGAAAAAGCCTCGGGGGGTCTTCATGGCGCGCGCGTCCCTGGTCTCTGCTTATTTCGCAGTTGCGAGATAAGGTGCGGCGAGGGGCGAGCGGGGTCAAGGCTGACGCATGCGTCAGCGGAAAGGCGCAGTCCTAGGAAAGCGCGACGGTGGATAACCGCGACCAAACGGCTAAGTTGCCCGAATGCTCGCCGGAAAGCCGCGCCTTCTTGCCGTTTCGATCGTCGCCGGCGCTCTTCTGCTGGCGACGGGCGGGTGGTTTGCACACCGGGAAATCTCGTGCGGTCAGTTGACGAGACAAGCCAGCGCCTATCCCGACGCGCAGGTGCGCCGGGGCCCGGGCGGGGCATGTCGGATGTGCAGGGACAAGGGGTGGCTTTACGATATCGCCTTCGACTCGTGCTCCAAGACCGACCGCGCCTACACGGGGTTCGGAACGCCCTGACTAGGCCTTCGCCGGCGGCCCCTGCGCCGGCAGCGGCGGCTCCTCGGGGTCCTCGCGCTTGAGGTCCTCGGCCGCGTCGTTCCGCGAGGGGGCGGCCTTGGCCTTGGCCTTGCGGCCGGCCCGGGGCTCCAGCCGCAGGGCGGCGCGGGCGTCGTCGCCCTCCTCGCCGAGCACGCCGCGCAGACGGACGTCGCGCTGCGGGAACGGGATCTCGATCCCGGCCCCGCGCAGGGCGTCGTCGATCGCCCAGGTATAGGCCGCGAAGATCGCCGCCGGGCGGCGCACCGAGTCGACCGTGGGCCAGACCACCAGCTCGAACTTCAGGGTCGACTCGCCCCAGCCCACCAGCCAGACCTGGGCCTTGCGGTTGGCGTCGTCGGGCGCGGTGAACGACACCGAATGGGCCGCCTTCAGCACCGCCTCGCGCACCTTCTCCTTGTCGACCCCGAAGGCGGTGACGAACGGCACGCGGATGCGGCGGCTGGTGTGATGCAGGGTCCAGTTGATCACCTGCTCGTTGACCAGCACCGAGTTGGGCACGATCACGTCGGTGCTGTCGTTGGTGCGCAGGCGGGTCGAGCGCGGGCCGATCTCGTGCACCACGCCCCGCGCGCCGTTCTGCAGCTCGACGAAGTCGCCCACCGCCACCAGGCGCTCGAACATCAGCGAGATGCCCGAGGCGAAGTCCTTGACCAGCCCCTGCAGCCCCAGGCCCGCGCCCACGCCCAGGGCGCCGGCGAAGACGGCGAGGGAGGTCAGATTCACCCCCATCACCGACAGGGCCATCAACAGGCCGATCACCCGCAGGCCGTAGGTGCTGAGCCGCTCGACGATGTACAGCGACGGCGCCGCGCCCACCGACCGCTCGCGCAGCCGGCGCAAGCCCGAGGTCACCAGCCGCGACAGGTAGATCGACGCCACCACGATGACGATCGCAGCCGCCACGCCGCCCAGGGTGATCGTGGTCTTGCCCAGCTTGACCAGCTCGATCGCGTCGGGGCGGGTAAGGGGATTTGGCGACATGGGGCCGAGTGTGGGGGCGCCCGGCGGCGGGGATCAATACCCCGATTACCCCCTCCGCGCCCTTCCCTCCCCCTTGTGGGGAGGGGGGACCAGCGAAGCTGGTGGGTGGGGCCTGCTGACTCAGCAGCCCCCACCCGACCCCGGCTCCGCCAGGGCCACCCTCCCCACAAGGGGGAGGGACAGTCCAAGTTTACCGCCCCACCATCGCCAGGCCCGCCGGCGTGTAGCGCTCGCCTTCGACGGCCTTCTCGGGCACGGCCGCGGCGATCCTCGCCAGGTCCTCGCTCGACAGGATCACGTCGACGGCGCCGACGTTCTCCTCCAGGCGACTGATCTTGGTGGTGCCGGGGATCGGGGCGATGTCCGGGCCCTGGTGGAGGATCCAGGCCAGGGCCAGCTGGGCCGGGGTGACGCCCTTGTCGGCGGCGATCGTCGTCAGGGCCTCGACCAGCGACAGGTTCTTGGCCATGGCCTCGCCCTGGAAGCGCGGCAGGGCGCGGCGGAAGTCGTTGTCGGCCAGCGGCGCGTCGGCCTTGATCGCCCCGGTCAGGAAGCCGCGGCCCAGGGGGCTGTAGGGCACCAGGCCGATGCCCAGCTCGCGCAGCACCGGCAGGGTCTCGGCCTCCAGCTCGCGGAACCACAGCGAATACTCGCTCTGCAGGGCGGCCACCGGCTGGACGGCGTGGGCCCGGCGGATGGTCTCGGGACCGGCTTCCGACAGGCCGAAATGCTTGACCTTGCCCTCGGCGATCAGGTCCTTGACCGTCCCGGCCACGTCCTCGATCGGCACATTGGGATCGACGCGGTGCTGGTACAGCAGGTCGATCACCTCGACGCCCAGGCGCTTGAGCGAGGCCTCGGCCACCTCGCGGATGTGCTCGGGTCGGCTGTCGGTGCCCCGCATGCGCGAGAAGCCTTCGCCCGTGCCCTCCGGCGCGATGTCGAAGCCGAACTTGGTGGCGATCACGATCTTGTCGCGGAACGGCTTGAGGCCCTCGCCGACCAGCACCTCGTTCAGATAGGGGCCGTAGACCTCGGCGGTGTCGAAGAAGGTCACGCCCAGGTCCACCGCCCGGGCGAGCACCTTGAAGGCGTCGGCCTTGTCCAGCGCGGTGCCGTAGACCTGGCCCATCCCCATGCAGCCGAGACCGATGGTCGAAACTTCCAGCCCGTCGCCGAGTTTGCGCGTCTTCATGAGGAGCTCCTGATGTTGGATGTCGCGTGGGAAGGCCCGCCTTCCACGGGGGAAGATGGGGGCCGTCCGGCCCGACGATAAGAGTGCGAAATCGACGGCGCAGGAATGGGCAAGAGGTTTGCCGGATCGAGCAAACACTTCTGAGTTGTCATCCCGGAAAGCGCGCAGCGCTTGTCCGGGACCCAGGTGAACTGCAAAGCATCTGCCCAGTCCCCTGGGTCCCGGACAGCCTCTGCGAGGCTTCCGGGATGACAACGAAGAGGGGTTCGCTGACTTCAGTCGAAGGGCGTCGCCAGGAAGGCCGGGGTCGCCTCGGCGCGCTCGGCCAGGGCCGCGAGCGCCGGGCAGGTCTCCGCGTCGATCGAGCCCGCCAGGGTGCGGATCGCGAAGGTCCAGACCACCGCGCAGGTCAGCCAGGCCTGCGAGCCCTCGAACCCCGGCGGGGGCGCGGCGACCTCGGCCTCCAGCAGGCGCCAGGCCTCCGCCAGCTGCCCGCGCACCCGCTCGACCCACGGGCCGTGCTGCTTGTCCTCGGGGCGCAGGTTGAACTCGTAGACCAGCGAGACGGTCTTCTCGCTGGCGGCCAGGGCCAGGCCCAGGATCCGCTGGGCGCGGGCGTGGTCGGCGAGGTCGGCCGGGCCCAGGCTCCGCCCGGCCAGGCGCTCCAGGTGCTCGAGGATCAGGCCGGAGTCCATCAGCACCACGCCGTCGTCGGTCACCAGGGTCGGCGCCTTCACGACGGGATTGATCGCCGCGAAGGTGTCGTAGTGCCGGAACACCGACACCGCCTCGTGCTCGAACGGCAGGCCCAGCAGGCGGGCCGAGATGGCCACGCGGCGCACATAGGGCGAGTCCAGCATCCCGATCAGTCGCATCGTTGGTCCTCTGAAAACCCTCTCCCAGAGGGAGAGGGAGGGGCCCATGCGCAGCATGGGAGGGTGAGGGGTTAAAACGTCAACCGGCGTGCCGGCAGGGCTTCCGCGAAGAAGGCGGCGAAGGTGTAACCCTCACCCTCCCACGCCTCCGGCGCGGGCCCCGCCCTCTCCCTCAGGGAGAGGGTTTTTCGAAGCGAACCACGGCGTTATCCGCCGCAGAGCCTCCTCGACCTCGGGGGTCGACACCGCGAAGCTGAAGCGGATGAACCGCCGGCCGTCGACCGGGTCGAAGTCGACGCCGGGGGCGGTGGCCACGCCCGTGTCGCGCAGCAGCTGCTCGCAGAAGCCCAGGCTGTCGTCGGTCAGGTGGCCGATGTCGGCGTAGATGTAGAAGGCCCCGTCCGGCGGGGCGATCGAGCCCAGGCCCAGGGCCGGCAGGGCGTCCAACAGCAGGGCGCGGTTGGCGCGGTAGACGTCGAGGTGGCCCTCCAGTTCGTCGAGGCAGTCCATGGCCACCAGGCCGGCGTGCTGGCTCAGCGACGGCGGGGTCAGGAACAGGTTGCCCATGAAGGCCCGGGCCCGCTGGACCTGGTCCTGCGGCACGACCACCCAGCCCAGCCGCCAGGCGGCCATGCTGAAGTACTTGGAGAAGCTGTTGACGATCAGGGCGTCAGGCTCGAAGGCCAGCATCGAGCGGGCCGGCTCGCCGTAGCTGAGGCCGTGATAGATCTCGTCGGAGACGACCCGGATCCCGCGCGCGCGGCAGACCTCGGCGATGGCCTCCAGCTCGGCGGCGGGGATGATCGTGCCGGTCGGGTTGGCCGGGCTGGCGATGATCACCCCGGCCGGAGCGGGCTCCAGCGCGGCCAGATGGGCGGCGGTCAGCTGGAAGCGGCTCTCGGCCCCGCAGGCGATCTCGACCGGCTCCAGGTTCAGGGCCTTCAGCGTGTTGCGGTAGGCCACGTAGCCGGGCCGAGCCAGGGCCACCCGGTCGCCGGGCGCGAAGTTCGAGGCCAGGGCCAGCACCAGGGCCGGCGAGGCCCCGCAGGTCAGGATGATCCGCTCGGGATCGACGCTCACCCCGTCGAGATCGGCGTAGCGCCTGGCGATCGCCGCCTTCAGCAGCGGGCTTTCCCAATAGCCCATGCCGTCGGTGTCCAGCACGTGGTGGGCCTTGGCGATGGCCCCCTGGGGCGCGCCGGTCGACGGCTGGCCGAACTCCATGTGGATGATCGATTGGCCCTGCGCCTTCATCTGGTGGGCCAGACGGCTGATGGCGATAGCGTGGAAGGGTTCGATGTCGGAAGCGGCCATGCAGCGTAACTAGTGCGCGGCGGCGGAGGCGGCAACGGCGGCGTTGTGGGCGGCGTCGAAACGGTCTAGCTCGGATCGGCTTGGGGGAGCGACATCATGAAGACCAGGAAGGTCTATACGCCGAAGGATCCGAGGAAACGCGCCAAGGGCGCGATCATCGGCGCCGTCCTGCACATGATCGCCGTCGCGATCATCGGCGGGCTGACCTTCGTGCACCTGCTGAAATTGTCCGGCGCGGGCGACAAGGTCACCGACGGCGTCGCGGACAGCTTCGACCCCTATCTGATGGCCTATGGCCTGGCGGCGATCGCCTACCTCGCCAGCCTGCTCGTCAACCTGGTGCTCTTCCTGATGTGGGTGCATCGCACGAACCGCAACGCGCAGACCCTGTCCACCGGCATGGAGGTCGGGCCCGGCTGGGCGGTGGGCTGGTTCTTCGTGCCCTTCGCCTCGCTGTACAAGCCGTTCCAGGGGCTGGACCAGACCTGGCGGGTCAGCATCGATCCCACGCGCTGGCGCGCCCTGGACACGCCGTCGCTGCTGCGCTGGTGGTGGGGCTTCCACCTGACCAGCAACATCGGCGGCTCGCTGTCCAACATCGTGGGCAAGAGCGAGGGCGCCGCGTTCCTGGCGGCCTCGACCGCGATCGCCATCGTGAGCTTCGCCGCCGGCTTCATCGCCAGCGCCCTGGCGATCCGGATGATACGGAGGCTCACCGCCAGGCAGACCTCGGCCCTGGACGCCGCCGCCTTCGCCTGACCGCGCGCCATGACCTTCGAGGTCATCGCATCCGGCCGTTTCCCGCGCGAGGCTCTCCCCGTCCACGACGAGGAGCCTCGCCATGCCCGCCTACGCCATCGCCCATCTGCGCAGCGTCGATTTCGGTCCCGACATCGTCGAATACCTGCGGCGCATCGACGCCACGCTCGAACCCTTCGACGGCCGCTTCGTCGTGCACGGCGCGCGGGTCGAGGTGCTGGAGGGCGATTGGCCCGGCGACATCGTGATCATCGCCTTCGCGGACCTGGCGACGGCCCGCGCCTGGTACGCCTCGCCCGCCTACCAGGCCATCCTGGCCCTGCGCACCGACAACGCCCGGGGCGACGTGATCCTGGTCCCCGGCTGCGACCCGGACCACAAGGGCGCCGACCTGCTGGCGGCCGCGTGAGGCGGGTCGTTCGTCGAAAAGCGCGGGCCGATGTCGGAACCGGCGCGTCTTGATCGTCCTTCGCTCGACAACCGTTCAACGGAGGCCACGCCCGTGCAGAAGATCACCCCGTTCCTGTGGTTCGACACCCAGGCCGAGGAAGCCGCGAACTTCTACGTCTCGCTGTTCCCCAACTCGAAGATCAAGAACATCGCGCGCTATCCCAGCGACTCCCCGCCGCCGGCCGGACCGCCCGGCAAGGTGATGACCGTCGACTTCGAGCTGGACGGCCAGGCCTACACCGCCCTGAACGGCGGCCCGCACTTCACCTTCACCGAGGCGGTGTCGTTCATGGTCCACTGCGCCGACCAGGCCGAGGTCGACCGCTACTGGGACGCCCTGACCGCCGACGGCGGCAAGGAGAGCCAGTGCGGCTGGCTGAAGGACAAGTACGGCCTGTCCTGGCAGATCGTGCCGCAGCAGCTGATGGACCTGTATTCCAGCCCCGACAAGGTGGCCGTCGGCCGGATGTTCGCCGCCATGATGAAGATGGTGAAGCTGGACATGCCCAAGCTGAAGGCCGCTTTTGACGGCGAGACCGCGGCCTGAGGCCGGCGGTCGCGGATTTCAATCGATAGAGGAGACTCAGGGTGGGTCGAGTCAGAGTCGCGGGGTTCTCCCTGTCCCTGGATGGGTTCGGCGCGGGGCCGGATCAGAGCCTCGAGGACCCGCTGGGCAAGCGCGGGACCGAGCTGCATCGCTGGTTCTTCGGGACCAGGACCTTCCAGGCCATGTTCGGCCAGGGCGGCGGCTCCGAAGGCGTGGACGAGACCTTCGCCCACCGCTCGATGGACGGCTTCGGGGCCTTCATCCTGGGCCGCAACATGTTCGGCCCCGGACGCGGGGAATGGCCGGACGACGGCTGGAAGGGCTGGTGGGGCGACAACCCGCCCTACCACGCCCCGACCTTCATCCTGACGCATCATGCCCGCGAGCCGCTCGTCATGGAGGGCGGCACTACGTTCCACTTCGTGACGGACGGCGTCCACGCCGCGCTCGAACGCGCCCGCGACGCGGCGGGGCCCCTCGACGTCAAGATCGGCGGCGGGGTCTCGACCGTCCGCCAGTACCTGCGGGCCGGGCTGATCGACGAGCTGCATCTGGCGATCTCGCCCGTCCTGCTGGGGCGCGGCGAGTCCCTGTTCGAGGGCCTGGACCTGCCCGCTCTCGGCTACCGCGTGACGGACTCCGTCGCCACGGAACTGGCGACGCATGTGGTGATCGGGCGGGAAGCGGGCGGCTAGGCCTTCTTCACGAACTCCGTCCGCAGGACCAGGCCCTTCACCTTGTCGACATTGGCCTCGATCTCGTCGGGGTCGCCGGTCAGGCGGATCTTCTTGACCAGGGTCCCGCGCTTCAGCGTCACGCCGCCCGAGCCCTTGACCTTGAGGTCCTTGACCAGGGTGACGCTGTCGCCGTCGGTCAGGATCGCGCCGTTGCTGTCGCGGGTTTCGTCCGACATGGGGGTTCTCCAGAAGGGTGGGGGTGCGTAGCAGCGCCGGCCCGCCTTGTCATGCCGCGCCTCAAGGTGGGGACACACACTCACCCAACGGCTTCGCCAGTCCTGCAACCGACGGGGCCGTGAGTGTGTGTCCCCTGTTTGGCCCACGACCTATCCCTTCTTCGCCAGCGGATGCTTGGACTTCACCACCTGGGCCAGGTGGTCGCCGGCCACGTGGGTGTAGATCTGGGTGGTGGCGATGTCGGCGTGGCCCAGCAGGGTCTGGATCACGCGCAGGTCGGCGCCGCCCTCCAGCAGGTGGGTGGCGAAGGCGTGGCGCAGGACGTGGGGGCTGACCATCTCGCGGTCCAGGCCGGCGGCGACGGCGGCGTCCTCCAGCAGCTGGGAGACCCGCCGCGCGGTCAGCTTCCCGCCCTTGCCGCGCGACGGGAACAGCCAGGGGCTCTCCTTGACGCCCTTTGGCAGGAATTGCGGCCTTGCCTCCAAATAGGCCTTCACCGCCGTGCGGGCCGCGTCGTTCAGCGGGGCCAGCCGCTCCTTGCCGCCCTTGCCCTTGACCATCAGGAAGGCCGGATCGCGGGCCAAGGCCGCCAGGGGCAGGTTCAGCAGTTCGGAGATCCGCAGGCCCGAGGCGTAGAGCAGCTCGATCATGCAGGCTAGGCGCAGGCCCTGGCCGCCGTCCTTGGCGGCGGCTGCCGCGATCAGCCGCTCGACGGCGTCGCGCGACAGCACCTTGGGCAGGGGCCGGCCCGCCTTGGGCGCCTCGACCCGGCGCGAGGGGTCGTCGGCGCGCCAGCCCTCGCCCAGCACGAAGCGGTAGAACTGGCGCAGGGCCGAGCGGCGGCGGGCCGCGGTGGCCGGCGACAGGCCGCGCGCGCCCAGGTCGGCGAAATAGGCCTCGACGGCCTCGGCCGAGGCCCCGTCCAGGTCGCCGCGCGAGGCCAGGAACAGGCGGGCGTCGGCCAGGTCCTTCTCGTAGGCGGTCAGGGTGTTGCGGGCGGCCGCGCGCTCCACGGCCATCATCTCGAGGAAGGCGTCGATCCAGCCGGACGCGGAGGCGCTCATTTCACCTGCAGCGCCAGCAGCCCCTCCACGGCGAAGGCGCGGGCGTCGGTCTCCAGGCCGGCCTTGAGCAGGGCGCGGACCAGGCGGGCGCGGTCGACCGGACCGGGGCCGGACGGACCGGCGTCGGCGGCGATCGACAGGGCCAGCAGGGCGGCCTCGCCCTGGCGGCCGGCGGCGGCCGCGTCGTCCAGCACGGCCAGCCGCCCGGCGGTGGCGGCGGACTTGCCGGGGTCGAAAGTCGCGAACCGGGCCCGGGCCTCGGCGTCCATCGGCGCGCCGAAGGCGGCCAGGATCAGGGCGGCCGGCTGGGCCGGCGACTTGGCGCCGCCCTGGACGCCGCGCTCGATCAGGCCGTCCAGGACTTGGCCGTCCTTCCTGCCCTCGGCGGCGGCCAGGGTCGCGTCCAACAGGGCCAGGTCCTGGGTGGTGGCGCCGGGGACGCTGTCGCCGGTCAGCTTGCCCCGGATGGCCCGGGCCGTGGCCGCGTCGCCAGCCGCGAGGGCGGCGCGGGCCAGCAGCACCGGGTCCTCCAGGGGCGCATCGGCGCCGGCCAGGGCGGCGATGGCGGGCAGCGAGGCCTTGGCAACGTCGGTGAAGGCGGCCAGGCCCTTGGCGCCGCGCAGGGCGGCCAGGGCCTGGGCCTGGGCGGCGGTCAGGTCGGCCGCGACCTCGACCGGCTTGGGCGGCGGCTTCAGGGCCGGTGCGGCGCTGGCGACGGCGGCGGCCGACGACAGGTCCAGCCCCAGCTTGCGCGACAGGGCGTAGTTGACGCCGTTGCGCAGATTGGCCGCCCCGGCGGGCGCGCCCGACAGCAGGGCGTTCATCAGCCGGGCGTAGTCGGCGTCCTTGGTCTGCTGGACGGCCAGGCTGAGGGTCAGCTGGGCGGCGTCGTGCTGGTCGCCGATCGCCTGGCAGAAGGCCCGCAGCCGCAACCAGTACGGTCCGCCCCGATCGGCGCTGAGCGCCTCGCCGATCTTGCAGGCCTTGTCGTCGGCGCCGGTCATCAGGGCCGCCTCGGCCGCGGCCATCGACAGCGGGGCGCTGGCGGCCACGCCGGGCGCGCGGTCCAGCACGGCGTCCGCGCCCTTGGCCTCGCCCAGGGCGATCAGGGCCAGGGCCCGGGTCGCGCCCAGCTCCGGATCGTCGCCCATGCCGGCGGGGGCGTGGGCGCCGGTGGACAGCACCCGCCGCGCCAGGCCGGCGGTCGCCGGCGACAGCGGCTTGGCCGCCAGCTTGGGCAGGGCGTCCTGGGCCACGCCCGGCGAGGCGTCCTTCCAGAGATCGGCCGACAGTCCCGTCTCGGCGGCGGGCGCCGAGAACAGGTCCGGCGCGGCCAGCGACTGGACCTGCACCTGCGCCCACGCGGGCGGGGTCGAAACCAGAGGCGCCGCCAAACCGAGGGCAAGGGGGGCGAGGGCCGAACAGGTCGTGAGTCGCTTGGAAGGAGCCATGGTTCAACTATGCCGCAGGACAGGGGTTGGCGAAACTTTTCGCCTCGCCGGGCACCCTGGACGCGGCTTTGGTCCAAACCTTGGCGGGAGGCCTCGCCGTCGTGTAAACCGCCAGCAGGCCATGACCGACGATCCCGCCCCTTCCCCTTCCGACCTGCCGGGTCCCGACCCGAAGGCCGCCCTGCGCCGCAAGACCATCGTGCTGGTCGGGCTGATGGGCGTGGGCAAATCCAGCGTCGGCCGCCGCCTGGCCGCGGCCCTGGACCTGCCGTTCCGCGACGCCGACAACGAGGTCGAGGCCGCCGCCGGCCGCTCGATCCCCGAGATCTTCGCCGAGATGGGCGAGCCGGCCTTCCGCGACGGCGAGCGGCGGGTGATCGCCCGCCTGCTGGACGAGCCGCCGCACGTGCTGGCCACCGGCGGCGGGGCCTTCGTCAACGCCGAGACCCGCGCCCTGATCAAGTCCAAGGCCGTGGCCGTCTGGCTGAAGGCCGACCTGGAGCTGCTGGCCCGCCGCGTGGGCCGCAAGGAGGGCCGGCCGCTGCTCAAGAACCGCGACCCGATGGACGTGCTGCGCGAGCACGCCGCCGCCCGCTATCCCGCCTATGGCGAGGCCCACCTCACGGTCGAGACCGGCGACACCGCCCACGGCGTGGCGGTCGAGGCCGTGATCCAGGCCCTCAAAAGCCATTTGGAGGGCCACCTGCAACCGTCTGAAAGCGAGACCCAGTGATCACCACCATCCCCGTGGGCCTGGGCGCGCGCGCCTATGACGTGGTCGTCGGCACGGGTCTGATCGACCGGGCGGGCGAGCGCATCGCGCCGCTCCTGAAGCGCAAGCGGGTGGCCATCGTCACCGACACCATCGTCGGCGAGCATCACGGCGAGCGCCTGGCCAACGCCCTGGAGCACGCGGGCGTGGCGACCGACGTGATCCTGGTCCCGCCGGGCGAGGAGACCAAGAGCTTCGAGGGCCTGGCCGACCTGTCGGACAAGCTGCTGGCCCTGAACCTGGAGCGCGGCGACATGGTCGTGGCGTTCGGCGGCGGCGTCGTGGGCGACCTGACCGGCTTCGCGGCGGCGATCTACAAGCGCGGCATCGACTTCATCCAGATCCCCACCACCCTGCTGGCCCAGGTGGATTCGTCCGTGGGCGGAAAGACCGCCATCGACACCCCGCGCGGCAAGAACCTGATCGGCGCCTTCCACCAGCCGCGCCTGGTGCTGGCCGACCTCGACATCCTGGCCACCCTGCCCGCCCGCGAGCTGGCCTGCGGCTACGCCGAGATCATCAAGTACGGCCTGCTGGGCGACTTCGCCTTCTTCGAGTGGCTGGAGGCCAACGTCCAGGCGGTGCTGGAGCGCGACACCTCGGCCCTGGTCCGCGCCGTCGGCCGCTCGGTGGAGATGAAGGCCGAGATCGTCGCCGAGGACGAGAAGGAGGCCGGCCGCCGCGCCCTCCTGAACCTGGGCCACACCTTCGGCCACGCGGTCGAGGGCGAGATGGGCTTCGGCGACGCGCTCAAGCACGGCGAGGCCGTGGGGCTGGGCATGGCCCAGGCCTTCCGCTTCTCGGCGCGCCAGGGCCTGTGCCCCAGCCAGGACGCCGTCCGCGCCGAGGCCGCCATCAAGGCCGCCGGCCTGCCGACCAAGCTGTCGGACATCCGCCCCGAGCCGTTCAGCGCCGACGCCTTGATCGCCCACAGCGCCCAGGACAAGAAGGCCGAGGGCGGGATGCTGACCTTCATCCTGGTGCGCGGCATCGGCGACGCCTTCGTGGCCAAGGACGTGGATCGCGCGGCGCTGCGGGCGTTCCTGATCGAGGAAGGCGCGGTCTAGACGCCGGGGACATGCGCTCGCGCGGGCCCCCAACAGAGGCGGAGCGGAAGATGGGGACACGCCCAAGGGCATGTCCCCGTCGGCGCCGAATTTGACCTCCCGCCGCCAGAACTCATGACCTCCGGGGTCATGGCTCCGCTTACGGCGGCGTGCCAGCTTGCGCCGTCCCGTCACGGAGCTTTCTCGCCTTGCGTCCTCTGCTCGCCCTTTCCGCCCTCGCCCTCTCGCTGGGCCTGGCCCTGCCCGCCCAAGCGGCCCCCGCCCCCGCCGACAAGCTGGACCACGCGCTGCTGTGGGGCCGCGACATCGACCAGGTCTCCACCGTGCTGGCGGTGAAGCTGGGCTTCCAGGTGCGGCCCGGGCGCAACCCCGGCGGGGTGGCCAACCGCTACATCCGCCTGGCCGACCAGGGCTATGTCGAGCTGCTGGGCATCACCCGGCCCGACGCCGAGATGGACCCCGGCATGCAGGCCGACCAGGCCTCGCTGCATGGCGGGGCGGGATCGCGGACGTTCGGCCTGCACTCGGCCGCGCTGGACCAGGCCCAGGCCGCGATGAAGGCCCGGGGCCTGCCCGTGACGCCGATCTTCACGGCCCCCGCCGACGATCCGGACGGCCAGGGCCCGGGCAAGCCGCCGCGCTGGCGGCTGTTCGCCTTCGAACGCCCGGTGCTGTCCAGCAACCTGTTCCTGATCGACTACGCCGCGCCGCGTACCGACCCGGCCAGCGTCGCCGACGACAAGACCGCCCGCGTGCATCCGAACGGAGCACGGTCGCTGTCGGCCTTCTGGCTGCTGTCGGCCGACGCTGCGGCCGGCAAGGCCGGCCTGGAGAAGCTGGGCGTGCACGGCGCGGTCCCCGTGCGCGTCCCGCAGGTCGGGGCCAAGGGCTACTGCGTGGCCGTCGGTCCGAACGCCCTGCTGACCCTTGAGCCGGACGGCCCGGGCGTCGCCGCCGACGCCCTGCGCGAGGGCGGCCCGCAGGTGCTGGCCGTCAGCCTGGGCGTCGCCGACCTGGACGCCGCCAAGCGGCGGGTCGAGCGGGGGTATGAGACGCCCCTGACGGCCTATCAGGGCCTGTCCGGGGCGTCGTTCCTGGCCCCGACCCGCGCGGACCTGGGCATGCTGATCGAGTTCCATGCGGAGACGGGCAAGGGGCCGTGCGAGGGCTTGCCCCCTCCCCCATAGGGAGAGGGTTCAAGAAGCGTCCGCAACGGGCCTTTGGCGGCCTCGGTCAGATCCCCCGCCTTTGGTCGAGGTGGCTCGGCGGGCCGGAGGCCGCTAGCTTGAGTCGGCGACGATAGGGTCGCGACCTGGGGAGAGCTGCGATGACCACCATGGCCAAGGCCTTCACGATCTGCGCGGCCTCGGTGCTGCTCGCCGTCTCGTCGGGCGCCGCTTCCGCCCAGACGTCCCCCGCTCAAGCCGCCGACCCGACCGCTTTCGCGAGCGGCGCGGACGTCCAGGCCCAGGTCCGCGACATGCTCGCCGCGATGAAGCCCGACCAGGGGTTCATGTGGCGCCCCCTGGTCCGCGACGGCGCCACCGTGGCGGCGATCGAGATCTGGAAGAAGCCGGGCCGCCCCGCCGTCCACCCCGCCGAAGCGGAATACGCCATCGTGCTGGACGGCGCCGGCACGCTGGTTTCGGGCGGGACCATGGCCGATCAAAAGGTCACCAACCCCAACCTGGTCGAGGGAAGCCGGATCGAGGGCGGCGCGACGCGGACGCTCGGCCCGGGCGACGTCATCCTGGTCCCCGCCGGCGTGCCCCACTGGTTCGGCATCTCCGGCGAGCGGCTGGTCCTGCTGGGGATCAAGCTGCCCCAGGCCAAATAACCGACGCCCCGCGCCCTACGCCCCCTCCGCCAGCCGCTCGCACACCGCCGCGGTGTGATCGTCCGCCGGGAAGGCGCATTCGATGCGCATCTCGTCCAGGGTCACGTCGCGCGGCAGGGCGAAGGTGGTGATGGTCTCGAAGAACCGCAGCTCGCCCAGCGGGCTGCGGAAGCGCATGGTCTGGATCGGCGACGGGGCCTTGTCGACGTCGCGGAAGCGCCAGCGGGTGGGCACGTCGGGATAGCGCAGGATCTCGTCCAGCAGCTGCTGCGGGCGCGGGTCGGTGGGCGAGACGGCGATCTCGTGGTGCAGGTGGCCGACGAAGCCCTCGGCCACCTCCTGCCAGTTGACGATCACCGGGCGGAAGTCGTCGGGGTCGAACACCTGGTGCAGCAGGTTCTTGTGCCGGCTCTGGCGGCCCATGGTCAGCTGGTCGATGCGCGCGGTGGCCTTGTTGACCTGCAGCACGTCGAAGTGCCGGTTGATGACGAAGGCGGGGTACGGCTCCTGCTTGGCCAGGATCAGGTCGATGGCCTTCTGCATCCGCTCCAGCTCAGGGGTGTCGAGCGTGGTCTCGGGATATTTCGGGGCGTAGCCGGCGGCGGTCAGCAGGGCGTTGCGCTCGCGCAGCGGCATGGCCAGGGCGTCGGCCAGGCGGGTCAGGACCTCGCGGCTGGCCTGGGCCTTTCCGGTCTCGATGCAGCTGAGGTGCCGGGTCGAGACGCCCGCCTCCATCGCCAGGTCCATCTGGCTGAACCGCAGCGCCGCCCGCCATTCCCGCAGGAGCCGGCCGATCGGCGGCTGGGCGGCGGCGGCCGGGGTGCGCGACGCGGCGGACGAAACGCTCATTCTGACCCTTTGACGCGAAGAGACCGGAGGCTTGCCAAGCAGGTGGTGGCCCGGCCCATGACCTCCAAGGTCATGACGCCATGATTTGCAGCGTAGTTGAGATGACCCGGACGATCTTCTTACATCGCCTTCATCTGAAGCAGCGGGCGCGAGGCGTTGGAATGTTGAGACGAGACCTGTTGGCCGGCGGACTGGCTGTCGTGGCGACCAGCCCGGCCAGGGCCTCGCCGTCGGAATGGACCCCCGCGCAATTCCACGCCGCCCGGCGCTTCGTCGACCTGGACGTCGGCCGGATCGCCTATGTCGAGCGCGGCTCGGGGCCGGCGGCGATCTTCCTGCACGGCTATCCGCTGAACGGCTTCCAGTGGCGCGGCGCCATGGCCCGGCTGGAGGGCCATCGGCGCTGCATCGCCATCGACCTGATGGGCCTGGGCTACAGCGACGTGGCCGCCGACGCCGACCTGTCGCCCGCGGCCCAGGCGGCGATGGTGGTGGCGGTGATGGACAAACTGAACCTGAAGGCGGCCGACCTCGTCTCCAACGACAGCGCCACGGGCGTGGCCCAGCTGGTCGCCGCCGGCCATCCGAAGCGCGTGCGGTCGCTGCTGCTGACCAACGGCGACGTCGACACCAACAGCCCGCCCCCTCCGTTCATGGGCGCGATCGAGGCGGCGCGGAACGACCAGTTGGTCGGCTGGTTCGACAAGCAGCTGGCCGACAACGCCTTCGTCCGGTCGCACGACGGCATCGGACGCGGCTATTCTCATCCCGACCAGGTGCTGACCCCCGCCGTCGTCGACACCTACCTGCGGCCGCTGACGGGGCCGGACAAGCGCCGCCGCCAGGGCCAGGGCTACGCCATCGCCATGCTGCCCAATCCCCTGCCCGCCGCCGCGCCCGCCCTGCGCCGCTTCGACAAGCCGGTGCGGATGGTCTGGGCCCGGAACAACGAGCTGTTCGGCGACGAATGGGCGGCCTGGCTGGATCGGACCTTCCCGAAGTCGCGCGGCGTGCGCTTCGTCGAGGACGCCAACCTGTTCTTCCCCGAGGAGCGCCCGGACCTGATCGACGAGGAGGCCCGCAAGCTCTGGGGCGTGTGACCGCCCCCATCGACGGCCTCCCGCATTTCCGGGACGTGGCGTAAGAAGGATCCATGATCCTGACCGCCATCCTCGGCCTCGCGCCGATCATCATCGTCCTGCTGGCCATCTCGGCGCTGTTCTCGGCCGCCGAGACCTCGCTGACCGCCGCCTCGCGGGCCCGCATGCACCAGCTGGAGCGCGAGGGCGACCGGCCGGCCAAGCGGGTCAACACCCTGCTGGCCGACCAGGAGACGATGATCGGGGCGGTGCTGCTGGGCAACAACCTGATCAACATCCTGGCCTCGGCCCTGACCACCCAGGTGCTGACGGCCGCCATCCCCGGTCCGTGGGGCGTGGCGGCGGCGACCGGGGCGATGACCGTGCTGGTCCTGGTGTTCGCCGAGGTGCTGCCCAAGACCCTGGCGATCCTGAAGTCCGACGACGTGGCCCGCTTCCTGTCGGCCCCCACCCTGCTGGTGGTCCGCCTGTTCGGCCCGATCATCTACGCCATCCAGTGGATCGTGCGGCGCACCCTGAGGCTGTTCGGCGTCAAGCTGGACATGGCGGTCGACGTGCTGGCCGCCCACGAGGAGATCCGCGGCGCGGTCGAGTACCACCACTCCGAAGGCGGCGTGGAGAGCGGCGACCGGCGGATGCTGGGCGGGGTGCTGGACCTGTCGGACATGGACGTCTCGGAGATCATGGTCCACCGCAAGTCGATCACCCTGATCGACGCCGACCTGCCGATCCGCGAGCTGGTGGCCGAGGCCCTGGAGGCCCAGCACACCCGCATCCCGCTGTATCGCGAGAACCCCGACAACATCGTCGGCGTGCTGCACGCCCGCGACCTGCTGCGGGCCCTGGCCGCGGCCAACGGGGCGATCGACGACATCGACGTGGCGGCCATCCAGCGCGAGCCGTGGTTCATCCCCGACACCACCAACCTGAAGGACCAGCTGAACGCCTTCCTCAAGCGGCGCAGCCACTTCGCCCTGGTGGTCGACGAATACGGCGCCCTGCAGGGCCTGGTGACCCTGGAGGACATCCTCGAGGAGATCGTCGGCGAGATCGAGGACGAGCACGACACCAAGGTCGAGGGCCTGCGGCCCCAGCCCGACGGCTCGGTCCATGTCGACGGCCACGTCACCGTGCGCGACCTGAACCGGGCCATGGACTGGCGCCTGCCGGAAGGCGATGCGGTGACCATCGCCGGCCTTGTGATCCACGAGGCCCAGACCATTCCCGAGCCGGGCCAGATCTTCATCTTCCATCACCACCGTTTCCAGGTGCTGCGCCGTCAGCGCAACCAGGTCACCGGCCTGCGGATCAGCGGCCGCCTGGACGAGGGGGCGCGTTAGGCCCCGCACCCCAGGGACTGCGTCGGGGACCCGACGCAACCGCTTGATTTTCTCGGATTTCACAACGAAGACGCTTCCAAGCCTCAACCGCAGGGCGCAGGATGACGTGGGCTTGGAACCATCACCATAACGGCGCGTTTGTGAGCACGCCCGCGGATGGCGGCAGGGGGGATCAAGGGCTTGGTCAGGGCGATGAGCCGCGCCGAAGGGGACGAGGTCGAGGACCTTCTGGCGCGCCTGGGCGCCGCCGAGGAGGCCCTGGCCGAGGAGGTGCGCCGCTCGCGGGCCCTCAACCGCATCGCCGAGGCCATCGGGGCCGGCCATGACGCCGAGACCCTGGTCCAGACGGTGGTCGACGGCGGCGTCGAGCTGACGGGCGCCCAGTTCGGGGCGTTCTTCTACAACATCGTCGCCCCGGACGGCGAAAGCTACACCCTCTACAGCCTGTCGGGCGCACCGCGCTCGGCGTTCGAAGGCTTCCCGATGCCGCGCAACACCGCTGTCTTCGCCCCCACCTTCAAGGGCGAGGGCGTGGTGCGGTCGGACGACATCACCCAGGACCCCCGCTACGGCCGCAACGCCCCGCGCAGGGGCATGCCCGAGGGCCACCTGCCGGTGCGCAGCTATCTGGCCGTGCCGGTGATCACCCGCGAGGGCGCCGTGCTGGGCGGTCTGTTCTTCGGCCATCCCCAGGTCGGCCGCTTCGGCGCGCGGGCCGAGAGCCTGATGGTCGGCCTGGCCGCCCAGGCGGCGGTGGCCATCGAGTCGGTGCGCGCCCGCGAGGCCGCCCACGCCGAGCTGGCCCAGCGCCGCGACGCCGAGGAGCGCCTGAAGTTCGCCCTGGATTCCGGCCGCCTGGGCTCGTGGGAGCTGGATGTCGAGACCCGCGCCTACCTGGCCTCGGACATCTGCAAGGCCAATTACGGCCGCCGCCCCGACGAGGACTTCACCTTCGACGACCTGGTCGCCTCGGTGCATCCGGGCGACCGCGACCGGATGACCGCCGCCATCGAGGACGCCATCCGGCACGGCGCCGAATACGACATCGAGTACCGGGTGCGCGCGCCGGTCGGCGAGACCCGCTGGGTGCACGCCCGCGGCCGCGCCGCCCAGACCGCCGACCACGGCGGCGCCCGGCGCATGGCCGGCGTGTCGCTGGACGTCACCGAGCGCAAGCGCGCCGAGGAGCGCCAGAAGCTGCTGGTCAACGAGCTGAACCACCGGGTGAAGAACACCCTGGTCTCGGTGCAGTCGATCGCCAGCCAGACCCTGCGCACCACCGAGACGCCCGAGGCCTTCCGCGACGCCTTCGAGGGCCGGATCATGGCCCTGTCGCACACCCACGACCTCCTGACCCAGCAGAACTGGGAAGGCGCCAGCCTGCGCGAGATCTTCGATTTCGAGCTCGAGGCCTTCGCGGCCCGCGACCGCATCGGCTTCGACTACGACCGCGACCTGCAGCTGAGCCCCAAGGCCACGGTGGCCCTGGGCATGGCCGTGCACGAACTGGCGACCAACGCCCTGAAATACGGGGCCCTCTCGGTCCCTGGGGGCGAGGTGCGGGTGGTCTGGGCGGTGGAGTCGGGCGAAACCGACGAAAGCCCGGCCCTGCGCCTGACCTGGACCGAGCGGGGCGGCCCGCCGGTGGTCGCGCCGACGCGCCAAGGCTTCGGCGCGCGACTTCTCGAAAAGGGCCTGGCGGGCGAACTGTCCGCACAGGTCAGCCTAGCCTATGATAGCCTCGGCCTAGCCTGCACCATGAGGTTGCCGATCCGTGCTTTGGAGCCCTGAACAATGAAGACCCTCGCCGCCCTCAAGGTCCTGGTGGTCGAAGACGAAGCCTTGGTCTCCATGTTGGTGGAGGACATGCTCAGCGACCTGGGTTGCGTCGTGGTCGGTCCGGCCGCCGAGCTGGAGGAGGCCCTGCGCCTGGCCGGTTCCGCCGACATCGACGCGGCCCTGCTGGACGTCAATCTGGGCGGACGCCCGATCTTCCCGGTCGCCGACGCCCTGAAGGAACGCGGCGTGCCGTTCGCCTTCGCCAGCGGCTACGGCGAGGCCGGCCTGTCGGAAGGCCACAAGGGCGCGACCGTGCTGCAGAAGCCGTTCCGCGAAGCCGACCTGCGCAAGGTGCTGGAGAGCCTGGCCGCCCAGGTGGCCTGACGGCCGCGCCAACGCGCGCCGATCCGGCAAAGAAAAAGAGCGGCGGGAAGCTCCCGCCGCTCTTTCCTTTTGTCTTGCGTCCGGGTTCCCGCCGACGCCGCCGGCCCCGAAAGGGTCGGCGGCGGGGCTGGCGGAACTACCAGCGCTTGTTGATCTCGAACACGAACCGGCGACCGCGCAGGTCGTAGGCGTTCAGCGCCGAGACGCCGATCCGGAACTGGCCGGCCGACTGGGCCGGGGGCAGTTCGTCGAAGACGTTCAGCACGCCCAGTTGGACCGACAGGTTGTCGAACTTCTTGCGCACGGTCAGCGAGTGGTACGCCGTGAACTCGGTGTACTGCTTGGAGTACAGGTTCTTGTTGTACCGGGTGCTGGAGTGGATGTCGCCACCGTCGATCAGCTCGGTGTCCGAGGCCTTGCCGTACATGTCGACCGCCCAGTTGACCGTCCAGTCGTTGTGGTCGAACCGGGTGTTGATCACGCCGGTGAAGTCCGGCTCGGTGGTTTCGCCGTTGTGGTCGTCCGGCTCGCCGCCTTCCAGCAGGTTGGTGACGTCCTCGAACTGCCAGGTGAACTGACCGTCGATGGTCAGCTTGCCGGCGGTGAACTCGTGCTGGTAGCGCGAGTTGAAGTCCAGGCCGCGGTTCTTCTGGCTGGCGACGTTCAGGTAGTTGTCGTTGATGATCGTGACGTCGTGGCTGACCGGGTCACGATTGAACAGCGAGCAGAAGTCGTTCGGGTAGTTGTTGCCGCCGTAGCAGGCGTTGAGGATGTTGCCGGCCCCGAAGTTGGCGACTTCGTTGTTCACCTCGATGTCGAAGTAGTCCAGCGCCAGGCTCAGGTCCATGAAGCTGGGGGTCCAGATCACGCCGAAGGTCGCGGCCTTGGAGGTTTCGGCCTTCAGGCGGCCCACGCCGCCGCCGGTGCTGACCAGCGGGGTCGAGGATTCCACGTAGTCGTCGGGGATGCCGGCGGCCGCGCAGTTCTGTTGCAGGCGGGTGTTGGTCGATTCACCCCAGCGACGGCATGGGTCGACGCCGTTGAAGAACGAGGTCTGGTCGGCCAGGTACAGTTCGTACAGCGCCGGGGCGCGGAACGAGGTGCCGTACGACGAGCGGATGCGGAAGGCCGACGACAGCTGCCAGTTCAGGCCGACCTTGTAGGTCTCGTCCGAACCGTAGCTCTTGTAGTCGGTGTAGCGGCCCGACAGGCTCAGATCCAGCTTCTCGATCGCCGGCAGGTCCTTGAAGATCGGGATGGCCAGTTCGCCGTAGATTTCCTTCACGTCGTCGCTGCCGGCCGTGCGGCCCGCGGTGCTGTAGCCCCAGTAGTTGGCGTTCTGGGCATTGAAGCCGGGGGTGTCGTCCAGCTTGTCCTTGCGGTAGGTGGCGCCGAACGCCGCGCCGACCGGGCCGGCCGGCAGGGTGAACAGGTCACCGCTGATCGAGCCTTCGAACGAGTACTGGGTGTACTTGGTCGTGCCGGTTTCCTGACCGATCAGGAAGGCCTTCTGGGCCGGGGTGAGGTTGCCGGCCAGCACGTTCGGATTGAAGTAGTCGATGTTCATGCACGAGCCGCCGGAGATCGTGATCTCGGACGGGTCGCAGCCCAGGCCGCTGCCGCCGGTGGTGGCGTAGACGCGGTCGGCGTAGATGAAGTCGCTGGTGTATTTGGCGTCGGACTTGCCGTACTGGCCGTAGACGTCCCAGTCCCAGTTGTTCAGGAAGCCGGCGCCGTTGATCGTGCCGCGCAGGCCGCCGACGACACGACCGTAGTCGATCGTCTCGCGCTGGAAGTGCGGCAGCAGGATCAGCGGGATCGCGTCGCCCGACGCGCCGCCGGCCTGCAGGCCCGCGGCGACCGAGTTGTTGGGGTTGTCGCCCGACACGGTCTCGAACAGGTACATGATGCTGGTGCCCGACGACTTGCGGCGGTTCAGCAGCACTTCGGTGTAGGCCTCGACGTTCGGCGTGATGTCATAGCTGCCGGTCAGGTAGATCGTGCCGCGCTTGACCGGCGAGATCGCGTCCGAGTTCTGGTAGGCCGCGTTGTCGTAGTTGGCGTACGGATAGGTGGCCGGCTGGCCGGCGCGGGCGGCGCGCACCCAGTCGGGCAGGAAGCCGCGCGTGGTCAGGCCCGCCGCCGGATAGCCGCCGGGAGGGGCCTTGGACAGGGTCGGGTCGTACTGGAAGATGCCGCCGTAGACGTCGGCCGCCTGCCAGGCGTTGTTGACCGCGTTGTAGCACTTGTAGTGGCCGGTCGCCGGATCGATGAAGTCGACGCGCTCGCCGGTCACGGCGTCGAAGCGGTAGTCTTCGGCGCAGGAGGTGTATTTGCGGTCCTTGACCTTCAGCGCCTTCTGCTCGTTGTAGTCGGCGGTCAGGTTGATGTAGCCCTTGTCGAACACCTTCCCGGCGGTGCCCGAGATCCGATAGGTCTCGCCTTCGCCGCGGGCCGGGACCGAGCCGTAGACGTTCAGCTCGACGCCGTCGAAGTCCTTCTTGGTCATGATGTTGACGACGCCGGCCACGGCGTCGGAGCCGTAGATCGACGAGGCGCCGTCCTTCAGGATTTCGGTGCGGTCGATGATCGACGACGGCAGGACGTTCAGGTCGACCGGGCCGACGGTGCCGCCCTGGCCGGCCGGCGCCAGGCGGCGGCCGTTCAGCAGGACCAGGGTGCGGTTGGCGCCCAGGCCGCGCAGCGAGATGCTGCTGATGTTCTCACCGCCGGTGATCACATAGCCGGTCAGCAGGTTGTTCGACTGGAACGAACCGCTGGCGGCCGACGACTTCTGCAGGATGTCCCCGGTGTCGGCCAGGCCTTGCAGGGTGGATTGCTCCGAAGTGATCACCTGGATCGGCGAAGCGCTGGTGTATTCGTTCCGCTTGATGCGCGAACCGGTGACGACCAGGGCTTCGACTTCGCTGTCCGAGGAGGCGGTCGACGAGCTCGACGTCTGGGCGAAGGCTGTCGGCGCGGCCGACAGAGCGATGACACCCGCCAAGATTGAACTTGTGAGCAGTGACTTGCGATCAAGCATATGGACCCCTCAATTTTTAGCATGTCGGGGACACGACAAAAAAATTGCGTCACCCCCGATTGCGGAGAACGCTATTCACCTTCACTGCGTCGCTCAACGATAAGAAGCGCGTGAGCAAACTTCGGCCGAACAGCGTTACAATCTGGTCACAGTGCCGCCACGAATGCGACACGGCGCCGCATTGTGCGGCGTTCCACCGGCAAACGGTGGGTTGGAGACCGATGCAATCTGGATAGATTACCCTAGGCGGGGGTGTTTCGTCGGTCGCCGCGCGTGTCGGGGAAGGGACCGACGCGAAGTAAGACCACGCTTACAAAACGGAATCTTTTTCCAATCCGAGGACTTTGGGCAGCAACATGCGTTCATACAATTTAGGATTGCTCGTCGGCGCCGCATTCTGTCTGGCGACGGCGCCCTTGGCGGTTCAGGCCCAGGCGCCGGCCGCGCCGCCGGTCGCCAAGGACTTCGCCCGCTACGCCCAGATCGACAACGTCAGCATCTCGCCGGACGGCCAGCACATCGCCGGCCTGGTCTCGCAGGACGGCGAGAACAAGGTCATCGCCATCTGGGAGACCGCCAATCCCGACAAGGCCCCGACCATCCTGGGCTCGGCCAAGATGCAGCTGATGGGGATGAACTTCGTCAAGAACGACCGCCTGGCGGTCCTGGCCCAGCAGACCTGGACCTACGGCGCGACCAAGACCCACCTGCAGAAGCTCTACATCACCGACCTGAAGGGCTCGGACTGGAAGCCGGCCCTGCCCGAGAACCGGGGCAAGACCGAGGACGAGCAGTTCGCCCAGGCCGTCAGCAACCCCTCGATCCTGAGCCGGATGCCCAACGATCCGCGCCACATCCTGGTGCTGAACACCAACTTCACCGGCTCGGGCGACGTCTACAAGGTCGACCTGTACGACGGCTCGGCCGACCGGGTGACCCGGGGCTCCGACCACTTCGGCGGCCTGCAGGCCGACCACAAGGGCGAGCTGCGCGCCCGCCAGAAGGTCGATTTCGACGCCGGCAAGGTCTATATCGGCCAACAGATCCGCGATCCGAAGACCGGCGAATGGGTGGAGCACTGGCGCTCCTACGCCAAGGACCGCAACCTGATGACCGTGGTCGGCTTCAGCGACGACCCCAACATCATCTATGTCAACGTCCGCCAGGGCGACGCCGACAAGACCGGTATCTACGAGTACGACATCGCGCAGAAGAAGATCACGGAGCCGGCCTTCGAGATCAAACTGTTCGACGCGGGCGGTCCGATCCTCGACGACGACGGCAAGCTGCTGGGCTTCGACTACGAGGCCGAGACCGCTCGCAACTACTGGGTCGACCCCACCCTGGCGGGCGTCGCCAAGAACCTGCCGTCCGCTCTCGGGGTCAAGACCGTCAGCCTGGCCTGGACCGATCCCGGCGGCGCGCCCACCGCCAAGTTCAGCTATCCCGACGGCGCGGGCGCCGAGATCGCCGACTGGTCCAAGGACAAGAAGTACGTCCTGATCCGCAAGTCGGGCCCGAACCTGCCGCCGGAATACTACCTGCTGACCGACGGGACCAAGCTGACCCTGCTGGGCAAGTCGCGCCCGCAGCTGGCCGCCGCCAAGCTGGGCGAGTCTCGGCTGGTGGAATACAAGGCCCGCGACGGCCTGATGATCCCGGCCTTCCTGCACACCCCGCCCAAGGACGTCTACGGCGAGGGCCCCTACCCCGCCATCGTCCTGCCGCACGGCGGCCCCTCGGCCCGCGACCATCTGGACTGGGACGTCTCGGGCTGGACCAAGTACTTCACCGCCCGGGGCTATGTGGTGATCCAGCCCCAGTTCCGCGGGTCGGAAGGCTGGGGCTCCAAGCTGGCCCGGGCCGGCGACGCCCAGTGGGGCAAGACCATGCAGGACGACAACGACGACGCGGCCAAGTACCTGATCGACCAGAAGCTGGCCGCGCCCGACCGCATCGCCCTGTTCGGCTACTCCTACGGCGGCTACGCGGCCTACGCCGCCGCCATCCGTCCCAACGGCCTCTACCAGTGCTCGGTGGCCGGGGCGGGCGTGGCCGAGATCAAGCGCTTCCAGGGCGAGACCTTCAACGACCGCTTCCTGCGGGAATACCAGCGCCCGACCATCGACGGCATGGACCCGATGCCCAACGCCAAGAACGTCTCGATCCCGATCTTCATCTATCACGGCGATCGCGACCAGACGGTCGAGGTCGAGGAATCCCGCCGCTTCGTCGGCGCGCTGAAAGCGGCCGGCAAGACCTACAAGTACCTTGAGATCAAGGACATGGGTCACCAGTACAACTTCATGACCCCGGCCATGCTGGAGACCCAGCTGACCGAGATCGAGAACTACCTGAAGACCGACTGCGGCCCCGGCGGCCTCTGACCGGTTTCCGGAACCTCGGGAAGGGCGGCCTGCGGGCCGCCCTTTTTCGTTGCCGCTAGTCCAGATTCCTCAATCCAGGTCCCTGGGGCCGAACGAGTCGGGCAGCAGGCTCCAGAACGGCGTGCGGCGCGTGGCCTTGCCGCCCTGGACCGAGACGATCTCGCAGGTGTCGGCGGCGAATTCGGCGATGCGCTGGCGGCAGGCGCCGCAGGGCTGGACCACGGCGTCGGAGCCGGCGGCGATCAGCACCTTGGCGATCTTGCGCCCGCCCGCCGTGACCATCGCCCCGATCGCCGTCTGCTCGGCGCAGGTGCCCGACGGATAGGCGGCGTTCTCGACATTGACCCCCAGGTGGGCGCGACCGTCGGCGTCAATCACCGCGGCGGCGACCGTGAAGTTCGAATAGCGGGCGTAGGACCGCGCCAGCAGGGCCGGCAGGGCGGCGGCCAGGGCGGCCTCGCTGTCCTCGTCCAGGAAGATGGGGATCGGGGTGGTGGTGTCGGTTGCGCTCATGCCGGCCTCGTCGCCGGCGGAAACCGCGTCTTTGCGGGATCGCGCCGGGCGCAGAGGCAATCAGTCGCGGGCCGCCCTGGCAAGCCCGTTTTCACGCCAAAGGGTCAAGCTTCGCCCGGCGCCTTGGCGACGATCGACAGGGCGTGCACGGGGCCCGCCATCTCCTCGGCCAGGGCCTGGAAGATCAGGCGCTGGCGCTGCACGCGGGCCTTGCCCGCAAAGGCCTCGGCCTCGATCAGCAGGTTGAAGTGGCTCTCCCCGCCCTCGCGATGTCCGGCATGGCCCTGATGGCGGTGGCTGTCGTCGACGACCTCCAGCCTCGTCGGCGAAAACGCGCGGTTCAGTTTGGCGGCGATGGTGTCTGCGACGGCGCCCATGGCGGCTTCCTTGCTTGTCAATCCTTGAACGCAAATAGCTGCGGCTTACTCTAAGCGCCATGAGCGCCGACTTCGAATATCGCCCCAAGTTTTTCGACATCCGTGTCCGCCCCCCGAAATCGCCGGAGGAAGCGGCGCGGGAGAACGACGTCTACGCCCTGAAACCGGGCGAAGTGCGCTGCGATCACCCCGAATGCCGCTCGGCCGCCACGGCCAAGGCGCCCAAGTCGCGCGACCTGCCGGGGGTCTACTACAATTTCTGCCAGCGCCACGCGGCCGAGTACAACAAGAACTGGAACTTCTACGCCGGCATGAGCGAGGGCCAGATCCGCGCCCAGCAGGAGCAGGAGAAGATGACCGGCGGCCGGCCGACCTGGTCGATGAAGGCCGACTCGCGCTCGCGCGAGGCCGCCGCCGCCGCCGCCCGCGACGCCCGTCACCTGAACGATCCGTTCGGCCTGTTCCGCGCCCAGCAGCGCAAGGCCGAATCGGCCGCCGCCGGCCGCCAGCTGGGCAAGCTGGAACGCCAGGCCCTGGCCGACCTCGACCTGGAGGCCGGCGCCGACGGCGCGGCGATCCGCGCCCGCTACAAGGACCTGCTCAAGCGCTGCCACCCGGACATGAACGGCGGCGACCGCAGCGCCGAGCACAAGCTCCAGCGGGTGATCAAGGCCTACAAGACCCTGCAGAAGTCCGGGCTGGCGAAGTAGCGGCCTTCTCCGCTCAAAGCAGCCGGTAGCCCTTCTCGACCTCGTAGGCGACGTCGGCGGGGTGCTCGTTCAGGATCAGCGGCACGTCGAGGCCGACCAGAGGCCGGCTCGGCCGGGCCAGGGGCTGGCGCGTCTTGGCGTCCAGCTCGGCGCGAGGCTCGATCCGCCACCCGACCTCGCCCGCGACCAGGTCGGCCGCCACCAGCCGCTCGCCCTTCGCCGGGTCGGACTCGGCGCAGGTCACGGCCAGCCGTCCGTTGTCCTTCCACGCCCCCGCCCGGCAGGCGGCGATGTCGCTGGCCGCCGCCAGCCGCAGGCCGCGCGGGCCGGCTTCGAAGACGCTCACGCCGCCGCCGCTGTCCGGATCCTCATTGGCGATCACCAGCCAGCGGCCGTCCGGAGAGGCCGAGGGGTCGCCCAAGGCGCTGACCAGTCCGCCGGCGGCGTCGACCAGATAGGCCATCTCCTCGCCCTCGCCGTGGAAGAAGGTCAGCCACGGATAGTCGCGCCCGCCCAGGCGCCAGACGCCCCGGAAGCGCCAGCGGGCGCACTGGTCGAAGCCGTCGCAATAGCCGGTGTCGGTGAAGCTGGCGACGTCGCGGCCGCCGACATGGACGACCAGGACGTCGCCCTGCCGCCGCGCGACGCCCGGCCAGCGGGAAAACGGCGCCGTCTCCTGGTCGCGCTCGAAGGCGAGATTCTGCTGGCGGTCGGCCTCGATCTCGGCGGGGGTCATGGCGTTGGGGTCGATCGCGGCCGTTGGGGCCGGGCGAGCCGGGACCGGCGCCGGCGCGTCGGGCGCCTCGCAGGCCGCCAGGGTCGCGGCGACGACCATGACGACACCGCCCGCGAAACCCGCTTTCCGCATCACCCGCCCCCTCGCAACCCCAGGGAGACTATCGACCTTCGCGACCCGGGTCGAGCCGCCGCCCCGTCCTGCGTTCCCACCACCACGCCGCCACCCAGCAGGCCATGGCCCAGGCCGCGCCCAGGCTCCAGCCGGCCAGGACGTCGCTGGTCCAGTGGACGCCCAGATAGATCCGCGACGCCCCGACCAGCAGGCTCAGCAGCACCGCCGCGCCCAGGGCCAGGGCCTTGACCCGCTTGAGGGTGGCGAACCGCGCCGCCAGGGCGCCCAGGGTCAGGAACACCACGGCCGACAGCATGGCGTGGCCGGAGGGGAAGCTGGGATTGGCCGCCTCGACCGCGCGATAGACAATGTCCGGCCGCTCGCGCCCGAACAGCTGCTTGAGGCCCTGGCTGATCGCCACCCCGCCGCCGGCCCCGACCAGCACCACCAGGGCCTCGCTCCAGCGCCTGAGGCTGAGCATCAGGGCCAGGGCCAGGGTCACGACCAGGGTCAGCACGGTGATCGAGCCCAGGGCGGTCACGTCGGCGGCGGCCACGTGCAGCCATTTGGGCCCGACCAGGCTGTTGGGATCGCCCGGCAGCCGCAGGGCCTTGAGCACGGCCAGGTCGAAGGCGGCGGTGTCGCCCTCGGCCACGTCCTCGGACAGGTCCAGGAAGGCCAGGGCGCCGCCCGCCAGCACCAGCAGGGCGGCCACGGCGCCGAGCTCGCCACGCGCCGCCGCGAGCAGTCGCGGCAAATCCCGGCGAGGTCGAAAGGCTGGAAAACGCATCATGTGCAAGTGAACGCACAAAACTGGATTTCGCGCCCTCCAGTATTCTAGGCGATCATCGAAATGTTTCGCCCTCGAAACATGATGAACCATTCCTGACCAGCGCCGTTCATCCCCGGTCCAAACCACTCTCGCTAGTGTCGGACTATCGAAGAGGTTCGGCAGTGTCGGACTGCCACGCAACAGGAAAGGACCTCGTTATGAAGCGTCTGATCATCACCACCCTGGCCGCCACCCTGCTGGCCGGGACCGCCCTGTCGGGGACGGCCATGGCCGCGGGCCAACGTTACGACGACCATCGCTACGACCAGCGTCACGACAGCCGCTACGACCGTCACGACGATCGCCGCGACCATCGCTACGACCGCCGCGACGAGCGCCGCGACTACCGTCGCTGGCAGCGCGGCCAACGCCTGGACGCCCGCTATCGCGGCAACGGCTACTATGTGAGCGACTATCGCCGCCACGGCCTGCGCGCCCCGCCCCGCGGCTATCGCTGGCAGCGCGTGAACGACCAGTACGTCCTGGCGGCCATCGCCACCGGCCTGATCGCTTCGGTGATCATCGCCAACAACTAGGCCCTTCCCGAAGAGCCTTCCAAGACCTGTAGCGAGCGCCCCGGACGGTCCAACCGTCCGGGGCGTTTGCGTTCGCGCGGTGTTTTTTCCATGCAGGACTGGCCTTCGCCCTTCCCTCCCCCCACGTCAAAGCGGTAAGCGAAAAGCATCATGCCCGACCTGACCGACAGCCACGCCGCCGATCCCCTGATCACCCTGGCCCCCGACAAGTGGGTGACGCTCCGCGACGCGTTCGGCGTCGACAGCGACATGAAGGTGCCCGCCTTCAGCCACAAGGACAGCCACGTCCCGGACATCGACACCGCCTACCGGTTCGACCCGCAGACGACCAAGGCCATCTGCGCCGGTTTCGCCAACGACCGCCGGGTGATGGTCCAGGGCTATCACGGCACCGGCAAGTCGACGCACATCGAGCAGATCGCCGCCCGGCTGAACTGGCCGCTGGTGCGGGTGAACCTCGACAGCCACGTGTCGCGGATCGACCTGGTCGGCAAGGACGCCATCGTCCTGAAGGACGGCAAGCAGGTCACCGAATTCCGCGAAGGCATTCTTCCGTGGGCCCTGCAGCGCCCGATCGCCCTGGTGTTCGACGAATACGACGCCGGCCGCCCGGACGTGATGTTCGTCATCCAGCGCGTGCTGGAGGCCGGCGGCAAGCTGACCCTGCTGGACCAGAACCGCGTCATCCGCGCCAACCCGTACTTCCGCCTGTTCTCGACGACCAACACCATCGGTCTGGGCGACACCACGGGCCTCTATCACGGCACCCAGCAGATCAACCAAGGCCAGATGGACCGCTGGTCGATCGTCACCACGCTGAACTACCTCGACCACGACGTCGAGGCCGGCATCGTCCTGGCCAAGAACCCGTCCTACGACACGCCGGACGGCAAGCGCGCGATCGCCGCCATGGTCCGCGTGGCCGACATGACCCGCAACGCCTTCATGAACGGTGACATCTCGACCGTCATGAGCCCGCGCACGGTGATCACCTGGGCCCAGAACGCCGAGATCTTCGACAAGGACATCGGCCTGGCCTTCCGCCTGACCTTCCTGAACAAGTGCGACGAGCTGGAGCGGCCGACCGTGGCGGAGTTCTTCCAGCGCGCGTTCGGGACCGACCTGCCCGAGAGCGCGGCGCGGGTGAAGGTGGCTTAGGGCTGGATCTCAGCGCCAACAGCTAAGGCCGTCATCCCGGGCCTTGTGTCCGGGACCCCTCTGTCCGCCGCAGGTGCGGCGCGCCAATGCGCTCCACATGCGAGCTGAACCAGGGTTCCCGGGCACAAGGCCCGGGATGACGAGCGCGTGAGGGCGTGCGGGAGAAGGATCACAGCCGCTCCATTCAAGACTTCCCGCTTGGAACCGTGGCCATCGAGGCGCAGTTTCAAAAACGAGCCTTTCAACGGAGCCGTCCCATGACCGACATCACCTACCTCATCGTCGAGCACGACGGCGGCTGGGCCTACAAGGTGGGCGACGTGTTCTCCGAGACCTTCAAGACCCACGACGCGGCCCTGCACGCGGCCCAGCGCGCGGCCGGCGAGCAGCGGATCGCGGGCGAGGACACCGGCATCTCCTACGAGGATGAGCGCGGCCGCTGGCGCGACGAGCTGTCGGCCGGCGACGACCGTCCGACCACCCACGTGGTCGACGGCAAGAAATAGGCCTCAGGCGGGGTCGCGCCCCACCTCGAACAGGCGGACGACGCCGTCCCAGACCTCGATCCGCGCGCAGCTGCGGTGCTCGGCCAGCAGTTCGCGCGCATGGACCGCCGGGTCCTCGCCGTTCTCGAAGACGCGGACGTCGAGGAACGGCGAGCGGCCGTCCGCCGTCAAGGCCACGAAGGTGTAGGTCTGCCCCAAGTCGCCAGCCCCTCGGCGCGCTCCTGATCCGAGCCCAGGCTAGGCAGGTTCCGCGCCCCGCGTCCGTCGGACGGCCGACAGAGCGATACCCCCTCTCCCAGAGGGAGAGGAGGGGCCCGCGCCGAAGGCGCGGGAGGGTGAGGGGTTACATCCTGACAGGTTTGGCTGCGACCGCCCTGCCGGCGCGCCGGTTGGCGTCGTAACCCCTCACCCTACCCTCTCCCTATGGGAGAGGGTTCCGAGTGGGCGACTTATGCTCGGCGGATAGCGGATGAAGTTCAGCGTTTTCAACGCCCTGAACTTTCTCGACCCGATTTGGTCCTCACCCTCCAGACCGCCCGTATCCTTTACCCACCTCGACGCGGGAAAGGGCGCATGGCCAGCGACCGATGCGGCGGCGGGGGGCGATCGAGCGGGAAGCTCCTTCGGCGGTCCGAAAGGATCAAACCCCATCCATCTGGTGCCGGCTGGGCTCGGAACACGGATACAGCGTTGGATGGGGGCCGGTTGAGCAGCAGGCGGGCGGTGAGACGCTCGCGGTCCGGGACTGGAGATCGTTGCTCCAGCCCGCCCGTCGGAGGCTTCAAGGCGGCGAGGTTCGAACAGAGCTCAGCGCCGCCGCGCTTCCGGACAACGACCGCGCGGAGCGATCGGGCTTCGTCGAAACGGTATTCTCTAA
>NZ_JONW01000001.1 GCF_000712075.1 Caulobacter sp. UNC358MFTsu5.1 | reverse complement strand
TCGGCTATGTCGAGATGGGCCCCAAGGACGGCCCGGCGGTGCTGCTGCTGCACGGCTGGCCCTACGACATCCACGCCTTCGTCGAGGTCGCCCCGCGGCTGGCCGCCGCCGGCCATCGGGTGATCGTCCCGCACCTGCGCGGCCACGGGACCACCCGCTTCCGTTCGACCGACACGCCGCGCAACGGCCAGCAGGCCGCCCTGGCCATGGACGGGATCGCCCTGCTCGACGCCCTGGAGATCAAGCAGGCCGTCGTCGCCGGCTTCGACTGGGGCGCGCGGACCGCCGACATCCTGGCCGCCCTCTGGCCCGAGCGGTGCAAGGCGCTGGTCTCGGTCAGCGGCTATCTGATCGGCAGCCAGAAGGCCAACGCCGCCCCGCTGCCGCCCGCGGCGGAACTCCAGTGGTGGTACCAGTTCTACTTCGCCACCGAGCGCGGCCGAGCCGGCTACGCGGCCAACACCGAGGCGTTCAACCGGCTGATCTGGACCCTGGCCTCGCCGAAGTGGACGTTCGACGACGCCGCCTTCGCCCGCACGGCCAAGTCGTTCGTCAATCCCGACCACGTCGACATCGTGATCCACAACTACCGCTGGCGGCTGGGCCTGGCCCAGGGCGAGGCCCAGTTCGACGACCTGGAGGCCAAGCTGGCCGCCGGCCCGCCGATCACCATCCCCGCCATCACGATGGAAGGCGACGCCAACGGCGCCCCGCATCCGCAGCCGGCCGCCTATGCGGGCAAGTTCAAGGGCCCCTACGCCCACCGCCTGATCACGGGCGGGATCGGCCACAACCTGCCGCAGGAGGCGCCCGCCGCCTTCGCCCAGGCCGTGCTCGACGTCACCAAGCTGTAGGCGTCAGCCCCGCACGAAGATGTTGCGCAGCCACTGGGACCCGGCCTTTGCGGCCTGGCCCCAGTCCTCGCTGTCGTCCAGCGCCTCGGGCTTGTAGCCCCAGGGGTTGAACACCTTCAGCCGGTTGACCTTGAAGGCCGCGACGTCGCGGGTGACCAGGGTCAGGCCGTGCTCCAGGGCGGTGGCGGCCAGCAGGGCGTCGCGGGCGTCGGTCAGCGGCAGGCGGCCCCGCCCGCGCACGACGGCGGCGTCGACCGGCAGGACGCGCCCCTCGAAGGCGACGGCGACCTGGTCGTTCAGCCAGGTCCGCAGCGCCTGGCCCGTCGCCTTGTCCTTCCGCTCGGCCCGCGCGACGCCGGTCTCCAGCTCCAGCAGGGTGACGGCCGAGATGAACAGGCTGGACCGGGCGACGCCGGCGGCCCAGCCGGCCAGGCCCGGATCCGTGCCGCCGGCCTTGGCGTTGCGCAGCTCGAAGACGATGCCGGTGTCGAGCAGGTACATCAGCCGCGCCAGCTTCCGGGGGTGTCCCAGGCCTCGGTCGAGCGGACCTCGGCGACGTCCAGGCTCGCCGGCGCGGCCATGGCCAGCAGGTCGACGATGGTCTCGGTCTGGCCCGACAGCTTGCGATAGGTCTCGATGCTCATCAGCACATGGGTGGTCTTGCCCCGATCGGTGACGAACACCGGCTCGATCCGCGCCGCCCGCTTGGCCTGGCTGACATCCTGGTTGAAGTCGCGACTCGAGATGATTTTCACGTGCCTACATACCTACATTGACAAGGCTGTCTTGTAGGTACGTTACTACGTTGTGGCGTTCTCGCAACAGGAAATAAGCCAGCAAAAACAATCTTCTGTACGCGAGCGTCAAAAACGCTCTTTCAACTTGCGCGCCCCGCTGGCTTCTGCGCGGCTTTGAACCAACGGCGGTCAACGCCGAGGGATTTCAAACAGGGGGGACACACGTGTCCGACATCATTTCCAGCCTCGTCACGACCGTGACGGGCATACTCGACCCGCACGGCCCGGCCACCAAGGTCGCCGCCCACAGCTTCACGCCGGGCGACTTCAGCGTTCACTTCTTCCTGCAGCTGGCCGTCATCGTCCTGGCCTGCCGGGTCGTGGGCTGGCTGGGCCAGAAGCTGCTGCAGCAGCCGCAGGTGGTCGGCGAGATGATCGCCGGCGTGGTGCTGGGCCCGTCCCTGCTGGGCCTGCTGTTCCCCGACTTCCAGCTGGCCCTGTTCCCCAAGGAGACCAAGAACGTCCTGTACGTCGGCGCCCAGCTGGGCGTGGGCCTCTACATGTTCATGGTCGGCACCAGCTTCCAGGCGGGCCACTTCAAGGCCAAGGCCAAGAGCGCCATGAGCGTGTCGTTCGCCGGCATCGCGGCCCCGTTCATCATCGCGGCCCTCATCACCCCGTTCCTGCTGAAGGTGCCGGGCCTGTTCGCCCCGACCATCGGCCAGGGCAGCGCGACGCTGTTCATGGGCGCCTGCATCGCCCTGACCGCCTTCCCGATGCTGGCCCGGATCATCAACGAGCGCGGCCTGGCCAAGACCTCGTTGGGCACCCTGTCCCTGACCGCCGGCGCCTTCGACGACGCGGTGTCGTGGTGCGTGCTGGCCGTGGTGCTGGCCACCTTCGGCGGCGGCCCCGGCGTGGCGGTCCTCGCCATCGGCGGCGGCCTGGCCTGGGTGGCGTTCGTCACCATCCTCGGCCCGAAGATCCTGGCTCCGCTGGGCCGCATCGTCGAGCGCGAAGGCGAGATGAGCACCGGCGTCCTGGCCATGGTCATCCTGGCCTTCTGCGTCTCGGCCTTCCTGATGGACGCCGTGGGCATCCACGCCATCTTCGGCGGCTTCATCCTGGGCGTGGTCATGCCGCGCGGCAAGCTGGTGGAGGAGCTCAAGCGCAAGGTCGAGCCGATCGCCGTCGTCCTGCTGCTGCCGATGTTCTTCACCTATTCGGGCCTGAACACCCGGATGGACATGGTCAACTCGCCGCAACTTCTCTTGATCGCCCTGGGTGTCCTGGTCTGCTCGATCCTGGCCAAGTGGGGCGCCTGCTACGCCGCCGCCCGCCTCACCGGCGAGAACCACCACACCGCCATGGGCATCGGCGCCCTGATGAACTCGCGCGGCCTGATGGAGCTGATCATCATCAACATCGGCCTGCAGAAGGGCATCATCGGCCCGACCCTGTTCTCGATGCTGGTGCTGATGGCGATCGTCACCACGGTCATGGCCAGCCCGCTGTTCGAGGTGGTCTACGGCAAGAAGGCCCGCGAGACGGGCGAGCTGGACGCCATCGACGGCGCCGTCGCCAAGGCCGCCTGACCGGCTTCCCCAGTCGACTTCCCAGTCGCTTCCCTGCCCTCGCTCTCCTGCCGGAGCGAGGGCTTCTTTTTGGCCGGACCACGAGCCGATGTCGGCATCCGACGCCCCCGTTCGTCGTTTCGACGCCAGGCCGATGCGGCCGGCGCGGACAAGGAGACGGACGATGCGCGTGATGGTGCTCGTGAAGGCGACCGAAGACAGCGAGAAGGGTTTCTTCCCCACGCCCGAGACGATGGCGATGATGGAGGCGATGGGCCGGTTCAATGACGAACTGACCGCGGCCGGCGTCGTGCAGGCCGGCGACGGCCTCAAGCCCTCGTCGGAAGGCAAGCGCGTGGCCTTCGACGGTCCCGGCCGCACGGTGGTCGACGGGCCGTTCCCCCAGACCCGCGAACTGGTGGCCGGCTTCTGGCTCTGGGAGGTCAAGGACATGGACGAGGCGGTGGCCTGGGTGAAGCGCTGCCCGAACCCCATGCCGGGACCCAGCGAGATCGAGATCCGGCCGCTGTACGAAGAAGCCGACTTCGCCTGAGCCCGACCGGCCTCAGGCCGGCTCCAGCGGCCGGTCGAAGCCGAAGCGGTTGATCTGGGCGATCAGGTCGCGGTGGCTGGGCAGGTCGTGGGTGGCCCGGTCGCCGAACGTGCGGATCTTGGCGAACAGCTTCTCGGCGCCCGCCACGTCGGGGAACTCGCTGCGCCCCGGCGACAGGTCGGTTTTGAAGCCCATGCCGTACAGGATGTACTGGTAGTTGAAGAAGGCGAAGGTCTCGAGGTCCAGGATGAAGTCGTAGCGGGTGGGCGGCCGCCAGCGCCACTGCTCCAGCAAGTCGACCAGCCGCTCGGGGATCGAGGCCGGGTCGGCGTTCTCGCGCCAGAACGGCTCGGTCCGCTGGCTCAGGCAGTAGTGCAGCTTCAGGAAGGTGATGATGTTGTCGAAGCGGGCCGTCATCAGCTCGTTGAAGCGGAACGCCGGGGCGCTGATCGGGCCGTTGTGCGGGAAGAGCTCGGCGATGATCGCCACCGCCGCCTCGATCAGCACCACGCCGGTCGATTCCAGCGGCTCCAGGAAGCCGGCCGACAGGCCCACGGCCACGCAGTTCCTGACCCATTGCTTGGCGCGGTAGCCGGCCTCGAACGACAGGCCCCGGGGCGTGACCTCGGCGCCCTCCCCCAGATAGCCGCGCAGGATCGCGGCGGCGCGGTCGTCGTCGATGTGGTCGCTGGAATAGACGCAGCCCACACCGCGCGCGCCGTTCAGCCCGATGTCCCAGGTCCAGCCGGCCTCGTGCGCGGTGGCGATCGTGAAGCTCTGGATCGGCGCGTCCGGACGGTCGTAGGGCACCTTGCAGGCCAGGGCGCGGTCGGCGAACAGGATCGGCCGCGCCGACTTGAACGGGGCCTTCATCGCCCGGCCGATCAGCTCGGCGTGGAAGCCGGTGCAGTCGATATAGAGGTCGGCGTCCAGCCGGCCGTGCTCCTGGCAGGTGACGTGGTCGATGGCGCCCGTGGCGTCCAGCTCCACGCCCGTCAGCAGGCCCTGCACGTGGCGCACGCCCAGCTCGCGGGCCCGCTCGGCCAGCACCTGGGCTAGCTTGGCGGCGTCGAAGTGGTACGCGTAGTTCAAGGGGCCCGAGAAGTTGCCCTCGTGCGGCCGCTTGGGGGCGCGCTGAGCGTCGGCGACCCGGGCCTGGATGGTCATGGCCTCGGCGAACGGCGCGCGGGTCGCCTCGTTCTGCAGCAGCCAGTAAGGGGCCAGGCTGGTCCCGTCGGTCGAGAACGGGGCCTCGAACGGGTGGAAGTACTGGTGGCGCCCGCCGCTCTCCTTCGGCGCCCAGGCCCAGTCGTTGAAGCGGATGCCCTGCTTGAAGGTGGCCGAGGTCTCGCGGATGAACCGGGCCTCGTCGATGCCCAGGAACTGCAGGGTCGTGCGGATGGTCGGGAACGTGGCCTCGCCGACGCCGATGATGCCGACGTCGGGCGATTCCAGCAGGGTGATCTCCAGATGCGCCTGCTCGGCGATCCGCAAGGACTTGGCCAGATAGGCCGCGGTCAGCCATCCGGCCGTGCCGCCCCCGACGATCAGGATTCTGCGTCTACGATCCATGCCGCCTTGATAGCCCGGCGCGCCGCAAAAGCGGAAAGCAAAGTTCGCCGACGCGCCCGCGGGCCGGGACTACCGCCCCGGCCGCGCGAAGGCGGCCACGCGCTCGCGGGCCTGGTGCACGGGATGCTCGCGCGACGGCGCCTGGGTCGAGCCCGTCCGGAACCCGCCCACGTGGTTGGAAAGGTCCGCGGCCTCGGCGCGCAGGGCATGGGCCGCCGAGGTCGACTGCTGGACCATGGCCGTGTTGCGCTGGGTCACCTGGTCCAGCTGGTTGACGGCCACGTTGACCTGGCCCAGCGCGGCGGCCTGCTCGTTGGCCGAGGCGGCGATCTCGTCGACCAGGGTGTCGATGACGCCGACCTTGGCGACGATGCCGCGCAGGGCCTCGCCCGTCCGGCCGACCAGGTCGACGCCCTCGCCCACCTGGCGGCTGGAGTCGGCGATCAGGGTCTTGATCTCCTTGGCGGCCTCGGCCGAGCGCTGGGCGAGCGCCCGCACTTCCTGGGCCACCACCGCGAAACCGCGGCCGGCGTCACCGGCCCGGGCGGCTTCGACACCCGCGTTCAGGGCCAGCAGGTTGGTCTGGAAGGCGATCTCGTCGATCACGCCCAGGATCTGCGAGACCTTGGCCGAGGAGCTCTCGATCTGGGTCATGGCCTCGGCGGCGCGGGTCACCACCTCGCCCGAGGTCTGGGCGTCGGCGGCGGCTTCGCGGACCTGGGCCGAGACGGCCTTGGCGCTCTTGGCGGTCTGCTCGACCGTGGCGGTCAGCTGTTCGACGGCCGCGGCGGTCTCCTGCAGGGTCGCGGCCTGCTGCTCGGTGCGCTCGGCCATGTCGTCGGCCGCGCGGGCGATGTCGTCGGTCCCGGCCCGGATGTCCAGCGCCGCGCGCGACACCGCGCCCATGGCCTTGTCCAGCGCCGCGGCGGCGTTGTCGAAGTCGGTCTTCAGGCGCTCGAACTCCGGCGACAGCGCGCCGTCGATCCGCACCGACAGGTCGCCCGAGGCCAGCCGCGACAGGGCCACGCCCAGGGCGGCCACGGCGGAGGCCTGCTGCTGTTCGGCCGCCTGGCGTTCGGCCTCGAGGCGGTCGCGCTCTTCCAGCAGCACCGTGAAATAGGCCGAGACGGCCAGGTCCATGTCCAGGAACACCGCCTTGGCCAGGGCCGAGACCTGGTCGGCCGCGCCGTCGTCGGCCTTGGCCCCGCCGAACATCCCCTTGGCGGACGAGCGCTTGCCCAGCACCGCATGGATCAGCTTGTCCAGCACCAGGGCGTAGCCGCCGATCGACCAGCGCGGCTCCAGGCCGGCGCGGGCGTTGGACTGGCCGATGCGCTCGACCGCCGCCACATAGTCGGGACCCTGGTCGCCCGACAGCATCCGCCGCCAATGGGCCACCTGACGCGCCTGGGCGCTCTCGCCCTTCCCGTCCTTGAACAGGGCCCGCGTCTCGGCGAAGCCCCGCAGCTGTTCGTAGAAGCTTTCCAGCGCCTCGGGCACCGCAGCGTCCAGCACCGGCTTGGCCGCCTGCAGCGCCGACCGGGACCGATGATCGAACCGCATGAAGCTCAGACGTTGGTCGAGCTGGTCCTTGGCGCTCATGCGGCTCCCCCGAGTCGTTGACTGTACTTTGGGCGATACCGGTGAACCGAATTCATTAACCAAGCTTGAAGCGTGGCCGTCCGCGCGCGCCCAGGCCGGCCTAGGCTGGAACGTAGTTCAGCGCGAACGCGTCCTCGCCCACGGGCCCGCTGGACACCAGCCGCAGCGGCGGCCGGGGCCCCGCGAAGAACGGCGCGCCGCTTCCCAGCACGAAGGGGCGATAAAGCAGCCGGTATTCGTCGATCAGGCCCAGATCGGTGAGGCTTTGGGCTAGGTTCGGCCCGGCGACCTCGATCTCGCCCTCGAACCGGGCCTTCAGGTCGCGCATCGCCGTCGCGAGATCGCCCTCGATCAGGGTGGCGTTGGGGCCGACCGTCTTCAGGGTGCGCGAGACCACCCACTTGGGCTGGCGCCGCCAGACCACCGCGAACTCGCGTTGCGGCGCGTCCCACTCGGGACGGTCCTCGTCCCAGTACTGCATCAGCTCGTAGACGACGCGCCCGTACACGCTGCCGCTCAGGCTGCCCACCCAGTCGATGAAATGCCGGAACAGTTCGGGACCGGGCGCCGGCAGCACCGTGTGGTCCACATAGCCGTCCAGCGACTGGACCATTCCGAAGACGAACTTCGCCATCTCTCCCTCCGTGGGCCGGCGGGAGCCTAATCGCGGGCGGACAGGGGCGCAAACGCCCAGCCCATCACGCCGTCCAGAGGTACTTCCAGGTCTCCGAGATCGCCTGGTCGCCCCGCGTCAGGCGCAGGGTCAGGTCGACATTGGCCGCCTTGGGGCGCACGCCGAAGGCGACGCGGGCCGCCGCCTCGTCGGGATAGGGCGACAGGTCCTTCCAGACGATCTCGCCGCCCGTGGCCTGGAGGTCCATCGCCACCCCGTCCAGCCCCTCGGCCAGGGCCCCGCCCTGCAGGTCGATCGTGAACAGCCGCAGGCCCGCCTGGGCGTCGGCGCCGGTGCGGGTGCGGAACACCCGGGCGTCGGGACTGGCGAAGCGCTCCTGGCCCCAGTGGAGGCGATAGCGCAGGTCGACCTGGCTGCCCGCCTTCCAGGGATCCTTGGGCCGCCAGAAGATGGCGATGTTGTCGTCGGTCTCTTTCGTGGTGGCCAGCTCGGCCAGGTGCACCGCGCCCTCGCCCCAGGCGTCCAACGGCTCGACCCACAGGCTGGGCCGCAGGTCGTAGCGGGCCTGCAGGTCGCCGAAGTCCTCCAGGGTCCGCGCCCGCTGGACCAGGCCGAAGCCCTTGGGGTTCTCGTCCTGGAAGCTGCTGAGGCGATGGGCCTTGGGGTTCTGCAGCACGCGCCAGATGTGCTCGCCCTGCCCCGTCCAGATCGCCAGGCCGTCGCTGTCGTGCACGGCGGTGCGGTAGTCCTGCAGGGGCGACGGGTCGGCGATGTTGAACAGGAACATGCTGCTCATGGCCGCCACGCCCGCCTTGGCCAGGGTGGTGCGCGGGAAGATGCTGGCGGCCACGTCGAAGACCACGTCCTCGCCGGGCCGGATCGTGAAGCTGTAGACGCCGCTGCAGCTGGGGCTGTCCATCAGGGCGTGGACGACCACCGCGTCGCCGTCGATGGCCCCATTGTTGTTTTGAGGCCGCTCAAGCCAGAAGGCGGTGAAGTCGGGGAACTCCTCGTTCGGCTCGCCCGCCCCGATCGCCAGGCCGCGCGCCGACAGGCCGTAGCGCTGGCCTCGGCCCAGGCTGCGGAAGTAGCTGGCGCCCTGGAACACCGCCACCTCGTCCATCTTGCCCGCCTCGTTCAGCGGCCACAGCAGGCGGAAGCCGGAAAAGCCGTTCCAGGCCTTGGCGACGTCGGCGTGCTCGCCCGGGATGTCGAACATCGCCGGGTCGAAGACGATGGGCCGCGCCAGGCCGGCGACGACCTCGTAGATCGGCAGCGGCCGCGGATAGAGCCAGGCGGGCGGGAAGAACTCGGCCCGGAACGGCGGCTGGCGGTTCTTCCACAGGTCGGCCTCCGCCCGGAAGCGGATGCGGAAATATTCGTCGTAGGTCAGGCCGGTGATCGTCGGCGGCGCGGGCGGCTTGACGTAGGGCGCGGCGGCCAGCGCCCGGGCCTTGTCGCGAAGCCCCTCGACGGAGAACGGCTGGCTGACCGCGCCGTCGACGGCCGGCGCCCCATTCGAAAGGACTTGGGCGGCGGCCAGTCGCGGCGCCAGGGCCAGGACAGCCGAAAGCGAAAGCCGGCCGAGCGCCGCGCGACGGTTGAGCAGACTGGAAAACATCCGGGCCTTGTAAAGCAACGCCCCCGTTGCACGCCACACAACGCACCTTTAGCGACAAAGGTTCGCGCATTCGCCTCGATCGCGGACAAGGTCGCTGGCGCGCGGCGCCGCACCCGCCTATTCCTAACACGACAAGCGTTGCAACAAGCCAGGCCTTGGCACGTTTGGGCTTGGTCGAGGGCCTGATAAGGTTCGACGGCGGATAGAGGGACCGACGACACTTCATGGGCGCTCCGGCTGATTTCACCCTCAAGGAGACCGCCGGTCACAAGACCGCCGTGCTCTCGGGGGACTGGACCGCCCGCGGCATGGTCGACGCCGGCGAGCGGCTGGTCCAGGCCATGGAAGGGTCGCAAGCGGTCGATCTGGACCTGCGCGACATCACCCGCTGCGACACCGCCGGGGCCTACGCCATCATCCGCGCCGCCGACGGCCGGATCAGCGCCGGCAAGATCAAGGCCGGTCCGCGCACCCTGCGCCTGCTGCAGCTGGTCGACGACGCCATCCAGGTCGAGCCCGAGGCGGCGCCCCCGCAGAAGGGCTTCCTGGCCCTGCTGGAGCGCATCGGCCGGGGCGTCTACGGCCTGGGCGACGACCTCTACAGCACCACCGCCTTCCTGGGGCATCTGCTGGTCGCCATCGCCCGCTGCATCGCCAAGCCCAGCCGCATCCGCTGGGCGCCGGTGGTCTCGCTGGCGGAACGGGCGGGCCTGGACGCCATCCCGATCGTCTCGGTCACCACCTTCTTCATCGGCGCGGTCGTGGCCCTGCTGGGCGCCAACCTGCTGACCCAGTTCGGCGCCCAGGTGTTCGCGGTCGAGCTGATCGGCATCTCGGTGCTGCGCGAGTTCAACATCCTGATCACCGCCATCCTCCTGGCCGGCCGCTCGGCCTCCAGTTTCGCGGCCGAGATCGGCTCGATGAAGATGAACCAGGAGATCGACGCCATGCAGGTGATGGGGGTCGATCCCTACGAGGCGCTGGTGCTGCCGCGCTTCGCGGCGCTGCTGCTGACGATCCCGCTGCTGACCTTCGTGGCCACCCTGGCGGGCCTGGCGGGCGGCATGCTGGTCACCTGGGCGGCGCTGGACCTGTCGCCGACCTTCTTCCTGCAGCGGATGCAGGACGCCGTCGGCGTGCAGCACTACTGGATCGGCCTGTCGAAGGCCCCGGTCATGGCCATGGTCATCGCCGCCATCGGCTGCCGCCAGGGCATGGAGGTCGGCAACGACGTGGAGTCGCTGGGCCGCCGGGTCACCGCCGCCGTGGTCCACGCCATCTTCGCGATCATCGCCATCGATGCGGTCTTCGCCCTGATCTACATGGAGCTGAACCTGTGAGCCCGGCCGACGCGCCCCCGCCCGAGGGCCCCGACGCCCAGGCGCAGGCCCAGGCCCAGGCCCAGGCCCAGACCAAGGCGCTGGCCAAGGCCACGCCCCATGTCGAGGACGAGGCCGAGTCGACCGCCGAGGCCCCGCCGATCCGGGTCACGGGCCTGGTCTCGCGGTTCGGCGACAACGTCATCCACGACGGCCTGGACCTGACCGCCGAGCGCGGCGAGGTGCTGGGCGTGGTCGGCGGCTCGGGCGCGGGCAAGTCGGTGCTGCTAAACACCATCATCGGCCTGAAGGTCCCCGACGGCGGGTCGGTCAAGCTGTTCGGCCAGGACATGGCCGACGCTTCCCGTCGCCGTTGGAGCGTGATCGAGCGCCGCTGGGGCGTGCTGTTCCAGCAGGGCGCGCTGTTCTCGAACCTGACCGTGCGCGAGAACGTCGCCGCGCCGCTGCACGAGCACACCCGCCTGCCCAAGGGCGAGATCGAGCATCTGGCCGATCTGAAGATCGCCCTGGTCGGCCTGCCCGCCCGGGCCGGCAACCTCAAGCCCGCCGAGCTGTCGGGCGGCATGCGCAAGCGCGCCGGCCTGGCCCGCGCCCTGGCCATGGACCCCGAGCTGCTGTTCCTGGACGAGCCCACGGCGGGCCTGGACCCGATCAGCGCCGCGGCCTTCGACAGCCTGATCAAGGACCTGTCCGACAGCCTGGACCTGACGGTGTTCATGATCACCCACGACCTGGACACCCTCTACGAGATCACCGACCGGATCGCGGTGATCGCCGACAAGAAGGTGGTGGCCACCGGCTCCGTCCAGGAGCTGGAGAAGAACCCCCACCCCTGGATCCAGGAATACTTCATGGGGCCGCGCGGGCGCGCGGCCGCCGGCCAGGCGACGCCCAAATCGGCGCCGAAAGCCACACCGAGGACGAGCTGATGGAAAGAAACGCCAACTACGCCCTGGTGGGCGCGGCGACCCTGATCCTGTTCATGGGTCTGCTGATCTTCGCCGTCTGGCTGGCCAAGCTGAGCTTCAACCAGGAATACGACCTGTACGACGTGCTGTTCGTCGGCCCCGTGCGCGGTCTGTCGGACGGCGGCGAGGTGCACTTCAACGGCATCAAGGTCGGCGAGGTCACCAAGATCGCGCTCGACAAGTCCGATCCCAACCGCGTCATCGCCCGCGTGCGCGTCACCTCGGACGTGCCGATCAAGACCGACAGCTTCGCCACCCTGGAGCCCCAGGGCATCACCGGCGTGAACTACGTGCAGATCGCCGCCGGCACGCCCGCCAAGCCGCTGCTGAAGAGCACGGTCAAGAGCGGCGAGGTGCCCGTGATCCGCAGCCAGCGCAGCGCCCTGTCCGACCTGCTGGAGGGCGGCGGCACGGTTCTGACCCGCACCATTGAGGCCCTGGACCGCGTCAACCGCGTGCTGTCGGACGACAACGTCAAGACCTTCAGCGCCTCGCTCAGCGACATTCAGTCGGTCACCGCCGAGCTGCGCGAGCGCAAGGCGATCATCGCCGACGCCCAGAAGGCCCTGCAGAGCATCGAGGCCACCTCGACCCGGATCGGCGAGCTGTCGGACTCGGTCAACGGCCTGGCCAACGGCGACGCCAAGCGCACCCTGAAGAACCTGGGCGACGCCGCCGACGAGCTGAAGGCCACCGCCAAGGACGTGCGCGGCATGGTCGGCAAGCTGGAAGGCCCGACCAGCGACTTCGCCACCACCGGCCTGCCGCAGCTGTCGTCGGCCGTCGTCACCCTGCAATCGGCCGCCGAGTCCCTGGACCGGCTGGTCAGCGAAGTCGAACAGAACCCGCGCGCCCTGGTCGGGAAGGCGCCCGCCAAGGAACTGGAGGTCAAGCCGTGAGCAAGCTGCGCATCACCCTGCGGACGGTCGCGATCGCCGCCACGGCCGTCGCCCTCACCGGCTGCATCAGCCTGTTCCCGAAGTCGAACCCGGCCGGGCTCTACCGCTTCGGCCACGTGGCGGCCGAAAGCTCGCGGCCGGCCAGCGACAAGAGCTTCGGGGTCTACAAGACCCCGACGGTCTTCACCCGCGCCGCGATGAGCGACCGCCTCCTGTCCGTGACCAACGGCGAGGCCGCCTACATCGCCGACGCCCGCTGGGTGTCGCCGGCCATCGTGCTGTTCGACGAGGCCGTGGCCCGCGCCTTCGAGGCCGACGGCAGCACCGCCCGCCTGGTCACCCGCGGCGAGGCCCTGAAGGCGGCCATGGCCCTGCGCCTGGAGGTCCGCTCGTTCGAGACCGACTACGTGAACGGCCCCAAGGCCGCGCCCGAGGTGCTGGTCGAGATCCGGGCCGTCATGACCCGCAGCAACGACCGCGCCCTGCTGGGCGACAAGGTGTTCGTGGCCCGGGTCAAGGCCGCCGACAACCGCCTGTCGGCCATCGTCCCCGCCTATGACCAGGCCGTGGACAAGGTGCTGACCGAGATCGTGGCCTGGGTCGGCGAGGCGGGCGCGAAGCTGCCGGCGACCTAGGCTTCCGGATCGGGCGCCGCGCCCGCTTCCCGCCGGAAGCGCACCAGGATCTCCACGCCGCCCGGCCGCTGGGCCAGGGCGTCGCGGACCATGGCCAGCACGGTGTCGGCCGAGACGTGCAGGTCCACCACCTGGCCGGACTCCTCGTAGACGAGGTGCGAGTGCGGCTCGGCCACGGTGTCGAACACCAGCTCGGCCGTGGTGGTGGCGAGGCGACCGATGAGGCCGTGGTCGGCCAGCAGCTCCATCTGGCGGGCGAGGTCGCCCGAGGTGACGGCCACGCCGGCTTCGGCGACCAGCTCGGCCACCTCGGTCAGGGTCAGGTGCTCCTCCGGCGAGGCCCGCAGCAGCGCCAGCAGGCGCGGCAAGGCGCCGTGGCCGGCCAGGCCGGCGCGACGCAGCTCCTCCCGCAACGCGGCTTCCACCGCATGTGGCATCGAAGCGTCCTCCCAGAGGCGTCCGAACCGGCCGCGGTCGTTGAGCCGCCGCGGCCTGATCCGAAAGCTCAAAGACGTACGGGCGCGGCGTCGCCGCCGCGCCCTTGGAACATCAGGCGGCCAGGTCGAGCCGGTCGGCGTTCATCACCTTGTTCCAGGCGACGACGAAGTCCTTCACGAACTTCTCCTGCGCGTCCGAGGCGGCGTACACCTCGGCGAAGGCCCGAAGCTCGGCGTGGGAGCCGAAGATCAGGTCGACGCGCGTGGCCGTCCATTTCGGATCGGTCGACTTGCCGTCGTGGCCGGCGAAGGCGTTGAGGGCGGTCGGGCTCCAGGTGGTGCCCATGGCCAGCAGGTTGACGAAGAAGTCGTTCGTCAGGGTGCCCGGACGGTCGGTGAACACGCCCGCCTTGGCGTCGCCGACATTGGTCCCCAGCACCCGCAGGCCGCCGACCAGGACGGTCATTTCCGGCCCGCTCAGGCGCAGCAGCTGGGCGCGGTCGACCAGGGACTCCTCGGGCGACATGAAGTGCTCGCCCGCCTTGCGGTAGTTGCGGAAGCCGTCGGAGCGCGGCTCCAGCGGCGCGAACGAGTCCGCGTCGGTCTGCTCCGCCGAGGCGTCCGCCCGCCCGGGGGCGAAGGGCACCTCGACCGGGACGCCGGCGTCCTTGGCCGCCTGCTCGACCGCCGCCGCCCCGCCCAGCACGATCAGGTCGGCCAGCGAGACCTTCTTGCCGCCGGCGGCCGCGCCGTTGAAGTCCTTCTGGATCCCCTCGAGGGCCGCCAGCACCTGGGCCAGGATCGGCGGGTTGTTGACCTCCCAGTCCTTCTGCGGCGCCAGGCGGATGCGCGCGCCGTTGGCGCCGCCCCGGCGGTCGGACCCGCGCCAGGTCGAGGCCGAGGCCCAGGCCGCCCCGACCAGCGCGGAGACCGAGAGCCCGGAGGCCAGGATCTTCTGCTTCAGGGCCGCGACGTCCGAGGCGTCGACCAGCGGATGGTCCACGGCCGGGATGGGGTCCTGCCAGATCAGGGTCTCCTGGGGCACCAGCGGGCCCAGGTAACGGGCCTTGGGGCCCATGTCGCGGTGGGTCAGCTTGAACCAGGCGCGGGCGAAGGCGTCGGCGAACTGGTCGGGGTTCTCCAGGAAGCGACGCGAGATCTTCCCGTATTCGGGATCGAAGCGCAGCGACAGGTCGGTGGTGAGCATCCGCGGCTTCTGCGCGGCGCCGCCAAAGGCGTTCGGGACGTCGGCCGGCGCGTCCTTGGCCTCCCATTGCTGTGCGCCGCCGGGGCTCTTGGTCAGCTCCCACTCGAACTTGAAGAGGTTCTCGAAGAAGTGGTTGCTCCACCGCGTCGGGGTCTGGCTCCAGGTGACTTCCAGCCCGGACGTGATCGCGTCGGCGCCGACGCCGGTGCCGTGCTTGCTGCGCCAGCCCAGGCCGTGGTCATGGATCTCGCCGCCTTCGGGTTCGGGACCGACGAACGACGGGTCGCCCGCGCCGTGGGTCTTGCCGAAGGTGTGGCCGCCGGCGATCAGGGCGACGGTCTCCTCGTCGTTCATCGCCATGCGCGCGAAGGTCTCGCGGATGTCATGGGCGGCGGCGACAGGGTCGGGATTGCCGTTGGGCCCCTCCGGATTGACGTAGATCAGGCCCATCTGCACCGCGCCCAGGGCCGAGTGCAGCTGGCGCTCGCCGCTGTAGCGCTCGTCGCCCAGCCACGAGCCTTCGGGCCCCCAGAACAGTTCCTCGGGCTCCCACTGGTCGGCCCGGCCGCCGCCGAAGCCGAAGGTCTTGAAGCCCATGGACTCCAGGGCGACGTTGCCCGCCAGCACATAGAGGTCGGCCCACGACAGCTTGGCGCCGTACTTCTGCTTGATCGGCCACAGCAGGCGGCGGGCCTTGTCGAGGTTGGCGTTGTCCGGCCAGCTGTTGAGCGGGGCGAACCGCTGCTGGCCGCCGCCCGCGCCGCCACGGCCGTCGGTGACGCGGTAGGTGCCGGCGCTGTGCCAGGCCAGGCGGATCATCAGGCCGCCGTAGTGCCCGAAGTCGGCCGGCCACCAGTCCTGGGAGTCGGTCATCAAGGCTGTCAGGTCGGCGACCACCGCCTTGAGGTCGAGGGTCTTGAACGCCTTGGCGTAGTCGAACGCCTCGCCCATTGGGTTGGAGCGCGGCGAATGCTGGTTGAGGCTCTCGAGGCGCAGGTTCTTCGGCCACCAGTCGCGGTTGGTGCTGCGGGGACCATGTCCCATCGGGCATTGGCCCTGAATGCTGTCTTCGACCTTGGCGTCCATCGTTCTGTTCCTCCGCTTGAGCGTCCGTGATCGTCCGGCCCGAAGGCCGGCGTGAGTATTCTTCCCCCGGATTGCGACGCGATTGTTCGCCCAACTCCACGATAAAGAGAAGCGCCAAGGTCTAATGACCGTGATAGGCTATGCCTATGAACCTGCGAGACCTCCGCTACCTGCTGGCCGTCGCCGAGCACGAGCATTTCGGGCGCGCCGCCAAGGCCTGCGGCGTCAGCCAGCCCACCCTGTCGGTGCAGATCCGCAAGCTGGAAGACCTGATGGGCGTGACACTGTTCGAGCGCTCCAGCAAGACCGCCGCCCCGACCGAAGCCTGCCTGCGGCTGATCGGCCACGCCCGCGCGGCGGTGACGGCGGCCGAGGCCATCCTGGCCACGGCCCGCAACATGCGCGACCCGCTGTCGGGCCGTTTCCGGCTGGGCATCATCCCGACCCTGGCGCCCTATCTGCTGCCGCTGGTCTTCGCGCCGCTGCGCCAGGCCCTGCCCGCCCTGGAGCTGGAGCCATGGGAGGACCAGACCTCGGCCCTGCTGGAGCGGCTGCGCGCCCACGAGCTGGACGCCGCCCTGCTGGCCACCGAGGAGGACGGGCCCGACCTGGTCAGCCTGCCGCTGTTCGCCGAGCCCTTCCTGGCCGCCCTGCCCCCGGAGCATCCCCTGGCCGCCCGCTCGATGATCCTGGAGACCGACCTGGCGCGCGACATCCTGGTGCTGGCCGACGGCCACTGCCTGCGCGACCAGACGGTCGAGGCCTGCGGCGGCGACGCGGGGCTGGGCGGTCCCCTCCGGGCGGCCAGCCTGCCGACCCTGCTGAACATGGTGGCGGCCGGCTACGGCACGACCCTGATCCCGGGCCTGGCGGCCGGGGCGGCGCAGGACGCCGGCATCGTGCTGCGGCCGCTGTCGGCCAAGGCGGGGCGGACGGTCCGCATCGCCTGGCGCGCGCACTTCCCCCGGCGGGCGGCGGTGGAGGCGGTGGGCGAGGTGATCGCGTCGCGGCTCAAGGGGTTCGCGGAGGGCGCGGCGGCGGGAGCGGTATAATCACCCTCTCTCTTTGAGAGAGGGAGGGGCCCGCCGCCGAAGGCGGTGGGAGGGTGAGAGGTTTCACCCTGTCCGAACGAAGCACGGCCAGGATGTCTTCGCCGACACCGCAAGGGTCGGCCAGCACCCGGTCGTTGGGAAACCTCAGAACCACGTATCCGAAGAGCTCCAGATCCTCTGTGCGGCGCGCGTCGTAGTCTTCGCGCTCTTCATGGGTCGGGCCATCGAGTTCGACGATCAACTTGCCCGCCTCGCAGACGAAGTCGGCGAGGTAGCGGTCTATCGGGACCTGTCGCAGGAACCTGAATCCGCCTAGCCGGCGATTGCGCACCAGCTTCCAGAACCTCTTCTCGGCGAGAGTCTGGTCCCGGCGGAGCCGGCGGGCGTTGGCGGTCGCATCCATGGGGCAAGCTTGAGCTTGGTCCTGATGACCACGCAACGGAAGGAATCGGGATTTTCCGGCCAGCTGTGAAACCTCTCACCCTCCCACCGCTTCGCGGTGGGCCCCTCCCTCTCTCTAAGAGAGAGGGGTTCCCCTACAGCGCCGTCAGCGGCTCCACCACGTCCCCGTACCCCGCGTCCGCCTGGATCCGCAGCGACGCCCCGTCGACCCACGGCTCCACCGTCACCAGCGGCCGCGCCCGCGCCGCGCCGATCGCCGTCGCCGCGTCGGCGCTCTCCGCCAGCAGCTGCAGGTTCATCCGTGTCGGGAAGATCACCTTGCGCTCGCCGGCCTCCGCCAGGGCCAGGGCTTCGCCGGGCGCGATCCATTCGGCGTCGACCGCCTCGTGGCCGTCGCAGATGGCCAGCTGGGCCAGGGGCGCGTGGGCGACGTAGAACCAGGTGTCGAAGCGCTTGGCCATCAGCGGCGGCGTGATCCAGCGGGCGAAGACGGTCAGGGCCGACAGGTCCAGCTTCAGCCCCAGCTCGCGGACCACGTCGAGGAACGGCAGGCGGTCCTCGGCGACCGCCGCCCGCACGTCGATCGCCGCCTCGCCGGCATAGACCTCGCCGGCGGCGTCACGGGCCAGCAGCACGCCGGCCTCCTCGTAGGCCTCGCGGATGGCGGCGATGCGCAGCGGCGCGCCGTCGGCCTCGACGCTCTCCCAGCCGGTGGCGTGGTCGATCCAGGCCGGGTCGTGGTCGCCCGCATGGCTCTTGCCGCCCGGGAAGACCAGGGCGCCGGCCGCGAAGTCGATCTGGTGGTGCCGCTTGACCATCAGCACCTCGAACGAGGGCTCGTCGCGCAGCAGCAGGATGGTGGCGGCGGGTCGGATCGGGTCGGCGGGACGCTCTGTCATCGGACGAGGTTGGCGCCGAAGCGGGATGACGGCTAGAGATTTCGAACGGGTGTTCTAATGCCCGAACTCAATCCAAGCCCCTCAACGGTTGTCATCCCGGAAGCCTCGCAGAGGCTGTCCGGGACCCAGGGGACTGGGCTGAGGCCTTGCGGTTCACCTGGGTCCCGGACAAGCGCTGCGCGCTTTCCGGGATGACAACCGTTTGGAGCGCGAAAGCCGAAACAACGGCGGAACTTGAGCCGCCCCTACCCCGCCACCGCCGTCTTCGCCCGCTCGCCCAGTTGGTCCGCGCGGTCCAGCAGGTAGTCGGCGTCCTCGCGCGAGACCGACGGCGCGGCGGTCAGGAAGCGCTGGATCATGTGCTCCTGGAAGCGCTCGCGGTCGCCGGGGCGGCCATCGTATTCCAGGGCGTGGAAGGCGTCGACGCCCGCGCGGAAGGCCGGCTGCAGGCGCGGCGGCAGGCCCGCCCGCTCGCAGATCGCCTTCAGGCCCAGCTCGCCCGCGTCATGGATCATCAGCCAGGTGCGGTGATGCGGCACGCCGGCCAGCTCGGCCACGCCCCACTCGAAGAAGGTCATGTGGCCATGGGCCAGGGCCCGCAGCAGCAGCGACGGCGACAGCCGCCCGACGCTGTGCAGGTGGGCGGCGAAGGCCTTGGCGTCGGCCGAGCGTCCGGCCTGGTCGACCAGGTCGATCGTCGCCCGCTCCTTGGTGTCGAGGATCAGCTCCAGGGTGCGCTCGGCCGACAGCGGGTGCGTGGCCAGGATGTGGTCGCGCAGCTGTTCGCCGACCATGTCGATCAGGCGCTCGGTCACCGACAGCGGCAGGGACGAGCGGTAGGCGACCGCCGTCAGCACCTTCTCGGACTTGGCGAAGCGTTCCAGGGCCCGCTGCAGGGCCGTCTCGGACATGCGGGCGTTGTCGTTGGCGCAGAGGGTGGCGACCACCTCCTCGCCGCCCTGTTCGACCAGCAGGGCCGCGACCTTGCGCGACAGCCTGGGACGCTTGGCCACGGCCATTTGCCGCACCGGTCCGCCCAGGCGGACGATCTCGGCCAGGTCGGCGTCGCTGAACACCGGCGAGAAGCTGATGATCGGCAGCGAGATGCTCTCGACGTCGCGGGCCAGGCGGTTGGCGACGTCGGCCGGCAGGGTCGGCGAATTGCGCAGGGTCACGGCCATGGCGCGGCGGACCAGTTCGGCGGCGTCGGCGGCCATCACCCGCAGGATCTCGGCGGCCAGGGCGCGCTGCTCGTCGTCCAGCTCGGCGCGGTCGATGGTGCGGCACAGCTTGTGCGCGGCCAGGGCGCGCTCGTCCGGCGTCGCGCCCTTCACCAGCATGCGGATGTCGTGTTCGGTCAGGGCGGCGCGGGTGGTGGCCATCGATCTTCCCAGTCCCCACGGACGGCGAGGAATCGGATCATCCCCCGTTATGCTTAACGATTGTTTTCCCTCCTGGCGGCGCTCGTTAACGATAAGCCGTAACTCGGCGCAAACCGCGATCCTCTAGGGTCTGGGCTCACCAGCCGAGGAATCAGTCCTTGTTCGCCGAGCGCCGACAAAACACCCCCGCGAACGGCGGCGATGACGCCCGTCTGGCGCTCGACGCCCAGGCCGCTCTGCTGCCCTACGCGCTGGCCGTTTTCGCCGTCGCCCTGCCGATCTATGTCTGGGCCTGCTCGTTCGCGCAAAACGCCGGCTGGATGGCGATCAGCTTCGCCGTGTTCGCCATCAACTGGGGCATCTTCTACGGGGTGGTCGCCTGGCTGCGCACGCCCGGGGCCGAGGACCTGACCCGCCGCGCGCGCGTGCACGTGATGTCGGGCCTGCTGTGGGCCGTCGCGGTCTGCCAGATGGCCGTCTTCGCCGACGGGTCGGGCCCGGTGCGCGAGACCCTGCTGCTGCTGTCGGCCGGCGCGGCCGTGGTCTGCATCTTCTTCGCCGCGCCCTACCTGCTGGCCCTGCTGCTGACCGCGCCCCTGGCGGCGGCCGGGCCGCTGTACCTGCTGTTCTCGCAGCCGCAGAGCAACCAGGCCGGCGGCATGGCGTTCGGGGCCGTCAGCCTGGCCATGGCCCTGTCGCTGATCCTCAACCGCATGCTGCGCCGCCAGCACGCCCTGTCCCTGGCCCACGAGGCCCTGCTGGAGGAGCGGCTGAACGTGCTGGAGGCCGCCGAGCGCGCCGCCCGGTCCAAGTCCGACATCGTCGCCACCCTCAGCCACGAGATCCGCAACGGCCTGACCGGCGTGACCCACGTGCTGGCCGCCGCCGCCGGCAAGGGCGGCCGCGCGGCCCCGTCGCGGGAACAGCTGAACGCCGCCCTGGACGCCGCCCAGGACCTGGTCGCCGTGCTGAACGCCACCCTGGATTCCGAGACCGCCGAGTCGGGCCGCCTGGCCGTCGAGAGCGTGGCCTTCGAGCCCGTGCGCCTGATCCGCGACCTGGTCCTGCTGGACCGCCCGCACGCCGTGGCCAAGGGCCTGGAGCTGGTCGTCCACGTCGAGCCCGACCTGGAGCACCGCCAGCTGGGCGCGGCCATAGGCGATCCTCTGCGCACCCGCCAGATCATCGCCAACATCGTCGGCAACGCGGTAAAGTACACCGTGCGCGGCCGGATCGAGGTGCGGGTCGAGCGGCGGGACAACCTGATCGCCATCGAGGTGGCCGACACCGGCCCCGGCCTGTCGCGCGACGAGCTGGACCAGGCCTTCCAGGCGTTCCAGCGGGTCGAGCGCACCGGGGCGGGCGTCAACGGCGCCGGCCTGGGCCTGTCGCTGTCGCGCCAGCTGGCCAAGCTGATGGGCGGCGCGCTGGAAGCGACCAGCGCCGTCGGCGTCGGCAGCTGCTTCACCCTGACCCTGCCCTTCGACGAACACGCCCCCTGCATGATCGAGCCCGACAGCGAGGCCCCTCACGCGGTCGAGGCCGCCGGCGCCCCGCCGCGCAACCTTCGCATCCTGATCGCCGAGGACGACGCCCTGAACGCGGCCATGCTGCGCGCCATCCTCGAGCAGTTGGGCCACCAGGTGGTCCACGCCCAGAACGGCCGCCGCGCCCTGGACCTGGCCCGCATCTGCGACTTCGACCTGGTGATGCTGGACGGCCGCATGCCGATCCTGGACGGCCCGCAGACCGCCGCCGCCCTGCGCGCGCTGGAGACCGCCAACCGCGAGGTTCCGATCGTGGCCGTGATCGGCGGCGACGCCGACGAGGCGCGCGAATGCCTGGACGCCGGCGCCGACACCGTGCTGCGCAAGCCCGTCAGCGTCGCGGCCGTGGCCCGCGCCGTGGCCGACGCCGCGACAATCGACCGCAAGGGCGGGGAAGCCGGCCGGACGGCGGTCGCCTAGCGACGGGTTCAGCGAAAGTGCGAAGCGGTTTCGCGCCCGGAACCCGTCGAGCGTAAACACTTTCCAACAGCTGTTTAAGTCGTCCACACTGCCCGCAACGATAAGAAGCGGGAGGACGGGATGCTGCGCGATCTGCGGGTCATCGAGCTGGCCACCTATATCGCCGCCCCCGGCGCGGCCGGGATCATGGCCGACTGGGGCGCCGACGTGATCAAGATCGAGTCGCCCGACGGCGACCCGATGCGGGGCTTCTTCGACACCCTGGGCTCGGATCAGGCCGCCAACCCGATCTTCGAGCTGGACAACCGCGGCAAGCGGTCGGTCGTGCTGGATATCCGCACCGACGCCGGCCGCGAAGCCGCCAAGGCCCTGGTCAAGGACGCCGACGTCTTCCTGACCAATGTCCGTCCCGCCGGTCTGGCCCGGGCCGGGCTGGACTACGACAGCCTCAAGGCCGTCAATCCGCGCCTGATCTATTGCAGCCTGACCGGCTACGGCCTGGAGGGTCCCGACGCCGATCGGCCGGGCATGGACGTGGCCGCCTTCTGGTCGCGGGCTGGGGTGGGCGCGATCACCGCCGCCAAGGGCGCCGAGCCCTTCCCCCTGCGCACCGGCATGGGCGACCACGTGACCTCGCTGGCGACGGTGTCGGCCATCCTGGCGGCCGTGCACGAGCGGCATCGGACGGGCGTCGGCCGGCTGGTCGAGACCTCGCTGCTGCGCACCGGGGTCTATGCGATCGGCTCGGACATGGCCATCCAGCTGCGGTTCGGGAAGCTGGCCTCCACCCGTCCCCGGCGCGAGGCGGTGCAGCCCCTGGCCAACTTCTTCCAGACCCGCGACGGTCGCTGGATCTGCCTGCTGGCCCGCCAGGGCTCGACCGACTGGGCGCGGATCGCGACGGCGGCGGGCCGGCCGGAACTGGTCGACGACCCCCGCTTCGCCGGCGCCCGCCTGCGGCGCGAGAACGGCGGGGCCTTGGTCGACATCCTGGACGCGGCCTTCGGGGCCATGGACTACGCGGAGGCGGCCGCCGCGCTCGACGCCGGCGACCTGACCTGGGCCCCGTGGCAGACGCCCCGCGACCTGGTCGGCGACCCGCAGGCCAAGGCGGCCGGCTGCTTCGTGGAGACGCCCGACGGGCGCGGGGGGACGTTCCCGGCTCCGGCGGGCCCGGCGCGTTTCCCGGGGGCGGAGGACGGTCCCAGAGGCCCCGCCCCGGCGTTGGGCGAGCATACGGTTTCGGTGCTGACCGAGATTGGTTGGTCGGAGGACGAGATCGCAGGGGGTTAGCTCGGTCCGCTAACCCCCAGCCGCTCATCCCGGCGAATGCCGGTATGAGCGGATTCTTGTAGGGCTTGAGCCCCCTACCGCTGCGTCTTGTCGTTGGCGTCGGACAGCACGCGCAGCATCTCGGCCGAGAACATCGAGCTGGCCATGCGCTGGGTCGACGAGCCGCCGTTCGAGGCCAGGCTGAAGCCGTTGTCGGCGTCCTGCGGGCCGCGCAGGATCAGGCTGACCAGCTCGCGTTGCTGCTGGATGCGTTCCAGCCGGCGGCCGGTGGCGTACTGCAGGAAGCCCTGGTCGGTCTCGGGGGCCGGAGCGGCCGGCACGACGGGAACCTCGCCGCCTCCGCCGCCCGTGCGGGTGAGGTTGGCGTAGACCTCGCTGACCGTGGCCGCGCGGCCTTCGCGATAGAAGATCGAGCGGTTGGCGGCGGCGGCGTCCGGGAACATGGCCGCGGCGCTGGCGCCCGGCGAATTGCCCACGGCCTCGATCAGCCGGGCCGAGCCCTGCGGCCCCAGGAAGTGGGCGGCGTAGAGCTCGCCGGCCGTGGGCGTGCGCCCCACCCGGCCGCGCAGATACGAGGCGTGGTCGCTGGCCAGTTCGCCGGCCATCAGCGAGGCGGCGTGCGGGTCGAGCTTAAGGCCCAGGACCGCCTTGCGGGCCTCGTCGCCGGCCACCCGGTACCGGCCGTCCGAACCCTGCTGGATCAGGTCGGCGTAGCGGGCGTAGCCGTACTTGGCGCCGTGCTTCTTCAGGGTCGACAGCCAGGTCTGGTCCACGAACTGGAACAGGCCCGAGGCCGACGAGGTGCGCGCCTTGGCGGCGGGGTTGAAGCCGCTCTCGCGCTTGGCCGCGCCCATCAGGAACGAGAAATCCACGCCCGTCGCGCTGGACGCGCGCTGGATCGCCGACTCGACGACGCTGCGGATGGAGGTGACATTCGCCATGCCCGAAGATGTGGACGCGCATGGTTAATCACGGATTAACCATGCGGTCCGACCCGGCAGAAATTGCCTGTGGCGGGTTGCCACAGTTACACGCGTAAAAATTCTACGCCCGTAATATTTACAAACGTAATTCGACGTGACAGGCTTCCTCCATCGACCCGGCTCCACCAGCGGTCGATGCAGAAGGAGGTTGTCATGGTTGCGTACGAAGGCGCTGTCGGTTCCTACATTCCCGGCCTGGACGCCAAGCCCAGGAAGGCGCCCAAGGCCCTGGTCGCGGCCCTGGTCGTGGTCTCCGCCGCCCATGCCGGCCTGTTCGCCTACCTGGCCTATCAGAAGTGGGTCGCTCCCCCGACGGTGATCTCCGACCCGCCGATCATCGAGGTCCCGCTCTACGATCCTCCCGCGCCCGAGCCCAAGAAGCCGATCCCGCAGACCCAGACCTCGAACCCGCCGCTGATCCACAAACCGACCCTGGTCACGCCCTCGACGGTCGATCCGCTGCCGGTCAAGCCGGTGGAAGGTCCCCGCGATCCGCCCGGGCCGGGTCCGGTGGACCTGAAGACCGACCTGCCGCCCGGGCCGCCGACCGTGGTCGAGCCGCCGCAGCCCAAGATGATCACCCGGCCCAACTGGCTGAAGAAGCCCGGGGCCTCGGAGTTCAGCCGGTTCTATCCGGAAAGCGCCATGCGCCGCGGCGTCGGCGGAATGGCCACCCTGAACTGCACGGTGGCCGCCAACGGCTCCATCCAGGCCTGCAGCGTGCTGGACGAGACCCCGTCCGAGGAAGGCTTCGGCAAGGCCGCCATCAAGCTGTCGCGGTTCTTCAAGATGAGCCCGCAGATGGAGAACGGCCAGGCCGTCGATGGGGCCAGCGTGCGCATCCCGATCCGCTTCAACGCGGCCGAGGGCTAGACGGCGCGCCGCCTCTCCCCTCGGGAGGCGGCGGCCCGAAGGTCCCGAGGGGCGCCGGCCGGAGTGCATGTTGGCCGGCGCCGTCCATCGGTCTCGGGGGAGCCCCGGGCCGCCGCGAGCCTTCCAGCGTGGCGGCCCGGGGTTTTCGTTCGTCGGCTCAGCCGCGCGCGAGGTCCGCCAGATAGGCGCAGAACATGTCGGCCATGGCGTCGGCGTAGGTGGCGATCTCCGCGTCGGTCCGGGGCGTCTCCGAGAACGATTTGCCCACCTGGCTCATAGTCGTCTTGATCAGGTCGCCGGCCAGCAGCCGCGTCGCCTCGTCGGCCGCCGGCAGCGCCTCGGCCATGAAGGCCCGGACGATGTCGCCGCCCCAGATCCTGACCTCCTGGGCCTCGGGCGCGTCGCGATACAGCGGGGCGGCGTCGTTCAGCGCCACGCGCATCTGGGCCTCCTCGCACTCGGACCGGACGAAGGCGTGGACCAGGGCCCGCAGGCGCTCCAGCGGCGGCCGCGCGGCGTCCTCGAGCACGCTCCGCAACAGGTCGGTCGTCTGGCGCCATTCGTCGGTCTGCAGGCGGAACAGGATCGCGGCCTTGTTGGGGAAGTACTGGTAGACCGACCCGACGCTGACCCCGGCCTTCTCGGCCACCCGCGCCGTGGTGAACCGCGCCGCGCCTTCCTTCGCCAGAACCTGAACCGCCGCTTCCAGAATGGCCGCGACCAGCTCGGTCGAGCGGGCCTGGCGCGGCTGCTTTCTCGAGGAAATCCGGGGACTTGCACGTTCGGTCATGGGGCGCCCCGGCAATGCGAATAGGAGACCTGACGGATTAGTCGCATTTCTGAAGGGGCGCAAGGACGCGCCTTTTCGAGACCGGAAACACCCCATGACCACCCTGACCACGCCCCCCGTCGGGCCGCTCCTGGATCGCCTGTTCGAGGAAGCCTCGGCGACCTCGCCGATGGACAATCCGGCGCTGGCCGCCCTGGCCGGCGGCGACCACGCGCGGCTGATGCGCAGCAAGACCGACTATCTCGACTTCTACGGCCACCTGAAGGACTACCCCCTCGCCGTCTCCCGCGAGACGGGCCTGCTGCTCTACATGCTGGCCCGCAGCCTGAGGGCGCGGACCGTCGTCGAGTTCGGGACCTCGTTCGGCCTGTCGACCCTGTGCCTGGCCTCGGCCCTGCGCGACAATGGCGGCGGGGTGGTGATCACCAGCGAGTTCGAGCCGTCCAAGGCGGCGCGGGCCCGGGCGAACCTGACGGCCGGCGGCCTGATCGACCTGGTCGAGATCCGCGAAGGCGACGCCCTCCAGACGCTGAGCGTCGACCTGCCCGAGACCATCGACCTGCTGCTGCTGGACGGCGCCAAGGCGCTGTATTCCGACATCCTGGACCGGGTCGAAAGCCGCCTGCGCCCCGGCGCCCTGATCGTCGCCGACAACGCCGACTACTGCCCCGAATACCTGGAGCGCGTGCGCGCCCCGGACGGCGGCTACCTGTCGACGCCGTTCGCCGAGGACGTGGAACTGTCGATGCGGGTCGGGTGAGATCGCCACCAAAAACCCCTCTCCCAAAGGGAGAGGGAGGGGCCCGCGCCGAAGGCGTGGGAGGGTGAGGGGTTACATCCCGTCAGGTTTGGCTGCCGCCGCATTGCCGGCGCGCCGGCGGGCGTCGTAACCCCTCACCCTGCCCTCTCCCTCTGGGAGAGGGTTCCGAATGGGCGACTTACGCTCGGCGGATAGCGAACGAACCTCAGCGTTTTCAACGCCCTGAACTTTCTCGACCAAACTTATCCTCCCCCTTCCAGACGCCCGTATCCTTTACCCACCTCGACGCGGGAAAGGGCGCATGGCCAGCGACCGATGCGGCGGCGGGGGGCGATCGAGCGGGAAGCTCCTTCGGCGGTCCGAAAGGATCAAACCCCATCCATCTGGTGCCGGCTGGGCTCGGAACACGGATACAGCGTTGGATGGGGGCCGGTTGAGCAGCAGGCGGGCGGTGAGACGCTCGCGGTCCGGGACTGGGTGTCGTTGCTCTAGCCCGCCCGTCGGAGGCTTCAAGGCGGCGAGGTTCGAACAGGGCTCAGCGCCGCCGCGCTTCCGGATAACGACCGCGCGGAGCGATCGGGCTTCGTCGAAACGGTATTCTCTTTCAAACTCCGGACGATGTCCGGCGCTCCGCAGCCCTTTCCATCAGCTCACAGCCGGAGGCGTGGGATCACACCCCCTTGCCCCCACCTGGCGGCTTCGCCGCCTGTCCGCCCCCGTAGGGGGCGGAGCCGCCTGCGCGAGGCTCTTCCCCCTCCGGGGGAAGACGACCGCGAAGCGGTCCGTAGGGGGCAAGTGCTGACCGCACCGCCCGAACAGGAAGGACCAGGTCAATAACTCTTCGGCAGGCCCAGCACCCGTTCGGCGATGAAGTTCAGGATCATCTCTCGGCTGATCGGGGCGATGCGGGCGATCATCGCCTCGCGGAAATAGCGCTCGACGTCGTATTCCTTGGCGTAGCCCATGCCGCCGTGGGCCAGGACGCTGGCCTCGCAGGCGGTGAAGCCGGCCTCGGCGCCCAGGTACTTGGCGGCGTTGGCCTCGGCCCCGCAGTCCTGGCCGCGGTCGTAGAGGGCGGCGGCCTTGAAGGCCAGCAGGTTGGCGGCCTCCAGTTCGGCCCAGGACTTGGCCAGCGGATGGGCCACGCCCTGGTTCTGGCCGATCGGCCGGCCGAACACCACGCGCTCCTTGGCGTAGGTCGTCGCCTTGGCCAGGGCCGCCCGGCCCAGGCCGATGGCCTCGACCGCGAACAGCACCCGCTCGGGATTGAGGCCGTGCAGCAGGTAGGAGAACCCCTTGCCCTCCTCGCCGACCAGGTCGTCGGCCGGCACGAACAGGTCCTCGATGAAGAGCATGTTACACTCGACCGCCTTGCGTCCCATCTTGGGGATCGGCTTGGCCTCGATCTTCTCGCGGTCGGTATAGAACAGGCTCAAGCCCTGGGTCGGCTTGGCGCACTGGTCCTTGGGCGTGGTGCGGGCGATGATCAGGATCTTGTTGGCGCGCTGGGCCCCGGTCGTCCAGATCTTGCGGCCGTTCAGCACGTAGCCGTCGTTGGTGCGCTCGGCCCGGGTCTCCAGGCTCGAGGTGTCCAGGCCCGAATTGGGCTCGGTCACCGCGAAGCACATCTTGTCCTCGCCCGAGATCAGCCGCGGCAGGTGCTTCTGGCGCTGCTCGTCAGTGCCGAACTTCACGATCGGCATCGGGCCGAAGATGTTCAGGTGGATGGCGCTGGCGCCCGAGAAGCCCGCGCCCGACTGGGCCACGGTCTGCATCATGATCGCCGCCTCGGTCAGGCCCAGGCCGGCCCCGCCGACGCTCTCGGGCATGGCCACGCCCAGCCATCCCCCCTCGGCGATGGCGGCCACGAATTCCTCGGGAAAGATCCCGGTCTCGTCGGTGCGGCGCCAGTACTCGTCGTCGAAGCCGGCGCACAGCTTGGCGACCCCTTCGCGGATGGCTTCCTGTTCCTCGGTCAACCAGAATCCGCTCATCCGCCCCTGCCCTGCTCTTGTTGCGCCTCAGGTCCTCGAGAAACGCCGCGCATCGAACAGCGCGGCGTCCGGGCCTGGGTTATCACCTTTCAGATACGACGCGACCAGATCGGCCACAAGCGGGGCCAGCAGCCAGCCGTTACGGCGGGCGCCCACGGCCAGCATCACGCCGGGCGTCGCGCTCCAGCCCACCAAGGGCAGGCCGTCGGGCGTGGCGGCCCGCACCCCGACCTCGGTGGTCAGGACGGCCTCGGCCAGTTCGGGACGCAGGCGGATCGCCGCCGCGCGCAGGGCTTCGGTGACCGAGGGGTCGATGGTCAGGTCGTCGCGCCCGGTCTCCATGGTGGCGCCGATCGCCGGCCGCTCGCCGGGACAGATATAGACCCCCTCGCCCCGGATCACCGGCCCGGTCGCCGGACCGCGGTCGGCGCGCAGGATCTGGCCCTTGATCGGGGTCAGCGCCGCCAGTTCCGGCGCCAGGCCGCCGGCGTCGGCCGCGCCGGTCGCCAGCACCACGGCCGTGAAGGCCTTCAGATCTTCGGCGACGAAGGCGCGGGGCTGCAGGCGTCCGCCCAGGGCCTCGAAGGCGGCGCGCAGGGCGGCCAGGGCCGGCCGGGCCTCGACCCGCCAATCCTCGGCGTCGACCAGGGCCCCGTCCAGGCGCTGGAAGGGGACGCCCAGGGCTTCGAAGCGCGCGGCGATATCCGCCAGCCACGCGGCCCGTCCCTCGACCCTCAGCCCCTCGCGGAGGATCGGCAGGTCCAGCCCCTCGGCGAAGGCGGGCCACAGGTCGCGGGCCCGCCGCAGCACCGCCAGGTGCGGGGTCGAGACAGGGTCGAACACGGCCTCGGCCACCGGCGCCAGCATGCCGGCGGCCACGCTGGACGCGTTGTCGCCGGCGGGATCGGGGTCGAACAGCGTGACGTCGAACTGGGCGCGGGACAGGGTCAGGGCGACGGCCGATCCGATCGCGCCGGCGCCGGCCACCGCCACCCGCGCGCGAGGCTTGGTCTCCATGGGCGGCAGACACCCTCGCCCGCGCCAAACGTCAAGCCCGACGGGCCATTTTGCGGCGTCGCGGCGTGTGTCAGAGGCGTGACTAAGGCAACCGCATGGGTCTATCCTGTGTTAACCAAGCTGGACCACACGCTCTCGCAAAAAGCGAGCGTCGGCGGTGTCTGGGAGGAACGTGACGCGGATGACCGACAAACCCACTTCCGACTTGGCTCACCCCGTCGATCTCTACGTGGGGGCGCGCCTTCGGATCCGTCGCAAGGTCCTGGGCCTGAGCCAGACGCAGCTGGCCGAGGCCCTGGGCATAACCTTCCAGCAGATCCAGAAATACGAGCGCGGCGCCAACCGCATCAGCGCCTCCAAACTCTACGAGGCCGCCCGCCTGCTGCAGTCGCCGGTGTCCTACTTCTTCGAGGGCCTGGACGAGACCACGCAGGGCGCCGTGGACGACGGCTTCGCCCAGCGCATGACCCAGTTCGTGGCCACGCCCGAGGGGTTGGAGCTGGCGGGGCTGTTCCCGCGGCTGAACGACCGCCGGCTGCGGCGCCGGGTGGTCGACCTGGTCAAGGCGATGGTCGACGACGAGCCGGGGGCGGTCGCGCCCTAGGAGACGCCGGCGGCGGGTCCCCAAGGCCGCGCCGCACGCGCGCACGGATCGCCGGCTCCTCTCGGACGTTTCATGGGGCCAAGGGGCGTTCGTCGCCGTCCACGAGCCCGCATGCTTCTGATCGTATCGCTGTTCCTGATCTGCGCCGTCGTCACCCCGCCGGTCGGCGAGGTGGTCCGCCGCCACCAGCGCGCGGTCTGGCGCCGCAAGCAGATCGAGGCCTTCCTCCGCGCCACGCCGGTGGCCGAGTACCGCTTCGACGGCCCGTCCTAGCGGCGTTGCGCCGCACTTCCGCAAAACACCGTTCGGGCGCAACCTTCGGGTCAGGGAGCGGACGCGCAGAAGCGCGTCAAAGTCGGGAGTTTCGAAGTGAGCGCGTCCTCGAAGACGGCGGTCGGCCGCATTCGCTATTGGTGGCAAGCCCGGCCGATGGTCGGCCTGGCGGCGGGGTGGATCGCGATCGCCCTGGTCGGCTGGCGCGTCTGGAGCGCCCTGAGCGGCCGCCACGCCTAGGCCTCGGCCCCAATGAAAAAGCCCTGAGCGAACCCAGGGCTTTTCAACGTCTTGCGATGGTACCACCTCTCGGGCTCGAACCGAGGACCTCTAGATCCACAATCTAGCGCTCTAACCAACTGAGCTAAGGCGGCGTATCGCGAGGCAGTGTCTTTAGTCGGACGCGCGAGCCGGATCAAGCGCCGAAACGGCCCTTCCACACGAAAACGCCCCGGAGCGGTGAAGCTCCGGGGCGTTCGTTTCTTGGCCTGTCGCCTCGGCCCCTAGCGGGGGACCGTGAACACGATCGGGATCGTGATCTGACCGCCGTCCACCGGAGCGCCGTCAAGCGTCTTCGGCTTCATGCGGAACAGCCGCGACAGCTTCAGGGCCGCATCGCCGAAGCCGTAGTCGGCCGGGTTTTCCGACACGACCGAGCAGCCTTCCAGCGACCCCTTGGCGGTGACGGTGCACGACAAGGTCGCGCGGCCGCCAACTTCCATCCGCTGAGCGCGGTCGGGGTAGTAACGAGCCATGTCCTCGCCGGTGGGCTTGCGGGCCCAGTCCGGCTTGGTGATCACCGAAGCCCGAGCCGGCGGGTTCGAAGGAACCGGCGGCACGTTCGAGATCACCGGCGGAGCCGTTTGCTCGACCCGCTCCTTGACGGGCGGAATCGGCAGCGGCGGCGGCGGAGTCACGTCCGGCGGCGGCGCGATCGGCGGCCTCGGCTGCACCACCGCGGGAGGCGGAGGCGGAGCGTTGGTCGGCGGCGGCGGCGGCGGAGGAGGAGGCGGCGGCGGCGGCGGGGGCGGCGGAGGCAGCTCCACGTCCACGGCGTCGTCGTGATACTCCTTCATCACCGCTTCGAACTTCTGCTTCGCCAGATAAGCGAACAAAGCAGCGTGGAAGCCGACGACGACGATGGTCGCGACGCCGAAGGCGCCGAGGCCCTTCTTGCGGCGCGGGCCGTCCGAAGTGAGCGGATCGTAGTGGCGATGCTCAGGCGTTTGTTGTTCAGCCATGCATCACCCCTAGCTGTTCTGATCCTTGCCGATGAGCGCCACGCTATAGAAGCCGTTATCCTGGAGGGTGTTCATCACCTCCATGAAGGCCCCGTAGCGCGTCTTTTCATCGGCGCGGATATAGATGCGCTCCTTGGTGGGATCGCGACGGCCAATGTTCTTAACGAGGTCCGCACCCATCTCGTCAACCGTAGTGCGGTCATCGCCAATGAAGACCTGTCCCGAAGCCTTGATCGAGATGTAGACGGGCTTTGGCGGGGTCGTCGACGGTTTGGCGACCGCCGGCGGCAGGTTCACTTCGACCGACACGGAGGCGAGCGGAGCCGCCACCATGAAGATGATCAGGAGAACCAGCATGACGTCCACGAAGGGCGTAACGTTGATCTCGCTGTTTTGGTCGATGTTAAACCTGTCGCCCCCACCGCCTGAGAGTTTGGCGGCCATCGGTCTTACGCCCCTTTGTCGAGCTGACGCGAAATGGCGTTCATCAGTTCAGCAACGAAACCTTCAGAGCGCGTGCCGTAGCCGGAAATGCGGGTCTGGAAGAAGTTGTAGAAGATAACGGCCGGGATAGCGGCGAACAGACCAATACCGGTGGCGAGCAGCGCTTCGGCGATGCCGGGGGCGACGACGGCCAGGTTGGTCGTGTTGGTGTTCGCGATGCCGATGAACGAGGTCATGATCCCGTAGACGGTGCCGAACAGACCGATGAACGGACCGGCCGAACCGACCGAGGCCAGGAACACCATGCCGCCCGACAGGCGCTTGGCCAGCGAGGCTTGCACCGCGTTGATGGCGTAGGTGGCGCGGGTCAGGGTCGAGTCACGGTGCTCGCCGCCGACGGCCAGGCCAGCTTGGCGCGACAGTTCGACTTCTTGGGCGGCCGCGGCGGCCATGTCGGCCATCGGGTTGCCTTCGAATTCTTCCGACGAGCCGATGCGGGCGATGTCGGCGATCGAGCGAGCGCCCCGGAAGGCTTCCAGGAACTTGTCCGATTGCTTGTTCAGGGCGCCGAACTCGAACAGCTTGGTGATCAGCAGGACCCACGAGAAGATCGAGGCCAGGATCAGGCCGATCATGACGACCTTAACCACCGCCTGGGCCGACAGGAACATGCCGATCGGGGTCAGGGAGTGGGACTTCATCTTCTCGGTCGCGGCGACGCCGGCGTCCAGGGGCTCTTCAGCGGGCGCTGCGGCGGCGGGGGCCGGGGCGGCAGCGGCCGGAGCGGCGGCTTCGGTGGTGGCCGGCGCAGGAGCAGCAGCGTCCTGGGCGAAAGCCGGGGCGCTCGCCATCAGCGCCATGGCGCCGACGAGAGCGATGAGGGGGGTTTTCCGTTTAATGTCGAGCATCTGTCGCCAGTTCCTGATTGGTCTAGCACGTTTGGACCGAGGGTCGTCGCGCGAGAGCGTCTCCACCCTAACTTGAATAGTCCACACGGTGTCCGATCTCTCGGACGCCTTGCGGACCCGCTTCGCTGCGCTCGACCCGTTACGCCCCCCAAGCCGGGCTCATGCCCATCAAGAAGGATCGTTTCGAAGCGCGTGTGATCGCCGCCCCCGAGGAGGCTTCGATCTTACCGCAATGTTAGAATTGCGGCAGGGGTCCTTTGGCAACCCCTTTTCGTACCGTCAAGGGGTGCGAGGTCGCATAAATTTACCGACCATTCGACCGGTCCGGGGGCTTTGCCGCATCGCACAAATGGGAAATCAGGATTTGAGGGCGGTTTTTCCCTACCAAAGGGAATAACGATGTTGCATCGCAACATGCTTACAAAACATCGGTCTCGCAGACCTGATCTGAGCGCGCATCGTCGCCCAGTTCAATCTAGCCGAGAAAGACGTCCGTCGGACATCTGACCTCCCTCGCCGACCGTCTTGGCCGATAGACCAGGATTTTCGCCTCCGGGCGGCGTTTTCGCCCTTCAAAGCGGGCCCTTCCCCTCCCGGCCCGGGCCTGGACCTCGTCCCCGCCGGGAAGCGCGGCCGGATCGCTCCGACCTCGCCGAACCCCGCCCAACCGGCCGCTGAGAGGGCGGGAGCGCCTCCGGGAATCGGCGCGGCTCCGGAAATCCGCCTTCCCGCTCCGACCTCGCCTTCGGTTGGTCAGGCCACCGCTAAAATTTCACGTCTGCCCTGAGGCGGACGCGAGTGACCAAGTTCGCGGCGCCACGGCGAGATCGCCCGACGACACGGCCAAGCCGTGAAGCGATCGAAACTGAGCCGGGTGTGAAAGGAGTGGTGCCTGGGGGCGGATTCGAACCACCGACACGCGGATTTTCAATCCGCTGCTCTACCAACTGAGCTACCCAGGCCCTGGGCCGGAGAAGCGGTCGAAACCGCTTCGGCGCCCGCCCGACGGCGGGGAGCCGCGTCTATAGGGGAGGCTAAAAACGAAGTCCAGCCCCTCTTGAAACGATCTCGAACTATTCCCGGCCGAAGTCTGTGGACGGCGGGTTTTCCTCGTCCTCGTCGGCGCCGGGCACCACGTACCGGTCCGACAGCCAGCGGTTCAGGTCGATGTCGGCGCAGCGCTTGGAGCAGAACGGCTTGAAGGCCGGTTCCGTCGGCTTCTTGCAGATGGGGCAGGCGCTCATGAGGACGCGACCTCCAGACGATCGTTGGGCCAGTCGGCGACGACGGCCACGGTGAAACGGCGGCCGATCCTGTCGGCCAGGGCGGCGTCGAGGGCCGCGAAGGCCTCGGCGACGGCGGCGCTGCAGCGTCCGGCCAGCCTGCCGCCCGGATCCGCCCTGCCCTCGCGCTCGAAGGCCCGGACCAGGCGCAGGGCCCCGGCGCGGGCCGTGAGGGCGCCCGTCTCGTCCAGCAGCCGGTCGAGAATCGGCTTGGTCCGGCGCGGCACGATCATCTCCAGCGCCCCGAACTTGCTGATCGCCCCGATCCCGACGCCGGGATTGTCGACGGCGAAGGCGTTGCGGGCGGCCGTGGTCAGGGCCGGGCCGTCGTGGCCGCGGCCGACCAGGTCGAAGACCACGAGGCCGGCCAACCCCTTCAGGCGCAGGATGCGGGCGGCCGTCGTGAAGGCGGCCATGTTGGCGGCGCGGGCCGCCTTCTTGGAATCGCCCTCGCGGGCGCCGAGATCGACGTCGACGGCCACCAGGGCGCGCGTCGCCTCGATGCTGACGTCGCCGCCGCCCGGCAGGGCGAAGACGGTGGCCAGGGCCTCGGCCTCGGCGGCCTCGACGGCCTCCAGGGCGGCCAGGCCCTGGGTCGGGGAGCCCGACTTCACCCAGAGGCGCAGCAGCTCGTCGATGGTCGGCGCGTGGGCCAGCACGCGCGGCTCGCCCTCGGCCGGGCCGACATAGCGGGCCACGCCCGACTTGTCGCGGCGCGACGGGCTGCGGATCTCGATCTCGACCACCTGGCCTTCGACCAGCTTGGGCATGTCGGGCTTGAGGTTGAGCAGCAGGTCGGCCCCGCCCGGCAGGGCGACGAAGGCGGAGTTGAAGGCGCGTTCGATCTTCTTGATCCGGGCCACGCCCCGCACGCCCTCGGCGTCCAGCAGGTCGTCGCCGTCCCATTGGGCGACCAGGCGCTCAGGACGGCCGTCCAGGGTGACGACCCCGACCGTCTCGCCGATTCCCTTGTAGAGGTAGGCGCGGCGTTCGCTCATTTGCGGTAGCCCAGACCGGTCAGCAGGTTGAGGGTCTCGTAGAGCGGCAGACCGACGACCGAGGTGTAGGAGCCGTGCAGGTCGACGATGAAGCCACCCGCCACGCCCTGCACGCCGTAGCCGCCCGCCTTGCCGCTCCATTCGCCGCCGGCCAGGTAGTCGGCCCGCTCCTGGTCAGAGAGATGCTTGAACTGCACGCGGGTCTCGACCAGCCGCGAGGCCTCGCGCCCGTCGGGGGCGATGGCGGCCACGCCGGTCAGGACCTTGTGGTTGCGGCCGGAGAGCAGCTTGAGGCACCAGGCCGCCTGCTCTTCGGTCTCGGCCTTGGGCAGGATGCGGCGCCCCACGGCCACGACGGTGTCGGCGGCCAGGACGATGGCCCCGGGCGAGCGGGGCGCGACCGCCCTCGCCTTCTCCACGGCCAGACGCAGGGCGTGTCGCCGCGGGGTCTCGTCCCGCAGCGGCGTTTCATCGATGTCGGCGGGATCGACCCGATCCGGGGCGACGCCGACCTGCGCCAGCAGGTCCAGGCGCCGGGGGCTCGCGCTGGCCAGGACCAGCGGCGTCCGCTGGACGACCATTCGCCAGCCCTACTTGAAGCGGTAGGTGATGCGGCCCTTGGTCAGGTCGTAGGGCGTCATTTCCACGAGCACCTTGTCGCCGGCCAGCACGCGGATGCGGTTCTTGCGCATCTTGCCGGCGGTGTGGGCGATGATCTCGTGATCGTTCTCCAGCTTCACGCGGAAGGTCGCGTTGGGCAGCAGTTCGCTGACCGTACCGGGAAACTCGAGCAGTTCTTCCTTAGCCATCAGGCCTCTCAAAACGGGTTACGCCATGCCGGTAAAGCCCCCGCGACGATTGAGTCGGGAGGCGTCACGCGGCTGCGAGGCGGGGTGTATAACGCATTCACCCCCCAAACGTCGATGGCGCGCCGAAACGTTGTCGTATCGCCGTGGCCAGAGCGTCACGCACCTCGCGGTAGGCCGCCAACATGGCGTCGCGCGAGCCGTCCGCAAGGGTGGGGTCGTGGGTCGGCCAGTATTCGATGTCGGTGGCCCGATCGCGGGCCAGCTCGACGGCCCGGTGCTGGGCCTCGGGCGTCAGGGAGATGACGACATCGAAGCTGTCGTCCTCCAGCTGGGCGAAGCTCTTGGGCCGGTGGCCGGTGACGTCCAGGCCCATCTCGTCCATGACCACGGCCACGAACGGATCGACGCCGTCCTCGTCGGGATCGGGCTTCAGCCCGCACGAATCGACGAACGCCCGCGTGCCGTAGAAGTGCTTGAACAGAGCCTCGGCCATCGGCGAGCGCACGCGGTTGTAGTTGCAGGCGAAGAGGACGGCGCCCGGGAGGTCCGACGGCACGGTCCCTAACCCCGCCAGTGCAGCGCGCAGATCAGGGTGAACAGCCGGCGGGCGGTGTCGAGGTCGGTCTTGACCTTGCCCTCCAGCCGCTCGCGCAGCAGGGTCGAGCCCTCGTTGTGCAGGCCGCGCCGGCCCATGTCCAAGGCCTCGATCTGCTGCGGCGACGAGTTGCGGATCGCCGCGTAATAGCTGTCGCAGATCATGAAGTAGTCCTTGATCACCCCCCGGAAGGGCGACAGGGACAGCAGGTGCCGGCGCTCGTAGTTCGGCCCGGCGATGTCGAAGGCGAGGCGGTTCTCGACCAGCGACAGCTTCAGGTCGTAGGGACCGCCCGCCGCCTCGGCCGGCTCGAAATAGTTGCCGTCCAGCAGGTCGAAGATCGCAACCTGCCGTTCCTGCTCCTGGTCGCGCGAGGCGGCGGCCAGGCTGTCCTCGTCGATGAGGATGGACTTCAGGAACTGGCTGGCCTTGGCGTCGGACATCGTCGGCAGACTTGCCCCTTACGGCTTGGTTGGCAACCGGCCAGAAGGGAGGCGCACCGCCGCCGATAGGGCGTGGGCCGGCAGGCCCTCGGCCTGCGCCAGGGCGACGGTGTGCGGGCCCAGGATCGCGAACGAGGCCGCGTCGCACTTCACGATCGAGGTGCGCTTGAGGAAGTCGTAGATCGACAGGCCCGACTGGAAACGCGCCGCGCGGCTGGTGGGCAGCACGTGGTTCGAGCCGGCCACGTAGTCGCCGATGGCTTCCGGCGTCAGGCGGCCCAGGAAGATCGCCCCGGCGTGGCGCACGCGGTCGGCCAGGCGCTCGGGCTCGTCGATGGCGAACTCGACGTGCTCGGGGGCCAGCAGGTCCACCAGGCGCGGGCTGTCGTCCAGCGGCGCCAGGATGATCGCGCCGTGGTCGCGCCACGAGGCGGCGGCGTCGACGCCGGTGGCCAGGGTCTTCAGCCGCGCGTCGACGGCGTCGGACACCGCCTGGGCGAAGGCCTCGTCGTCGGTGATCAGGATCGACTGGGCGGCCGGGTCGTGCTCGGCCTGGCTCAGCAGGTCGACGGCGATCCAGTCGGGATCGTTCTTGGCGTCGGCCACCACCACGATCTCGGAGGGGCCGGCCAGGGCGTCGATGCCGACCACGCCGTAGAGCCGGCGCTTGGCGGCGGTGACATAGGCGTTGCCGGGGCCGACGATCTTGTCGACCGGCTGGATCGGGCCGGCGCCGAAGGCCAGGGCGGCCACGGCCTGGGCCCCGCCCACGCGCCAGATCTCGGTGACGCCCGCTTCCTTGGCGGCCGCCAGCACGGCGGGCTGCAGCTTGCCGGGCGGGGTGACCATGGCGATGCGGTCGACGCCGGCCACCTGGGCGGGCACGGCGTTCATCAGCACGGTCGAGGGATAGGCCGCGCGACCGCCGGGCACGTAGACGCCCACGGCCTCCAGCGGCGTCCAGCGCCAGCCCAGCTGCACGCCGGCCTCGTCGGTCCAAGCCTGGTCCTGCGGCTTCTGGCGGGCGTGGAAGGCGCGGATGCGGGCCGCGGCGAAGGCGATCGCGTCACGGACCTCCTGCGAGCACTCGGCGGCGCCGGCCTCGATCTCGTCGGCGGTGACGCGGATCGTGTCCTCGGTCAGCTCCACGCCGTCGAAGCGGCTGGTGAAGCTGAGCACGGCCTTCAGCCCCTCGGCCTGCACGGCCTCCAGCACGTTGCGCGCGGCCGCGTCGACGTTCTCGGGCGCGCCCCGGCGCTCGTCGAGGAACGCCTTGAAGGCGGCGGGGAAAGAGGGGTCGGCGGAATTGAAGCGGCGCATGGGGCCTAGATGCGGGTTTTTGTGTGGGGTGCAAGAGAAGAGTGACAGTGCGGCGACCGCTTGCCCCCTACGGACCGCTTCGCGGTCGTCTTCCCCCGGAGGGGGAAGAGCGCCGGTGCGGCGGCTCCGCCCCCTACGGGGGCGGTCAGGTGGGGGCAAGGAGGTGTGATCCCACACCAATTTGGCCGTGAGCTGATGGGGAGGCGCGGAGCGGCCGGGCTTCGCCCGGAGACCGTGAGGTTGTGTTTGCGTTTCGGCTTGGCTCGACCGCTCCGCGGAACCGTTCTTCTCAAGGGACGGCGACTGAGGGCCTGTTTCATCCCGGTCGACGTTCCCCCTCGGGCGGGCAGGATCAGGTCGCCCGGAAGGGGCCGTCGGCGACTCCGACTGATCCTGGAAAAGGCCGGTTTGAACTTCCCGGCCCCGTCGACCCACCTGTCCCGCCACCGTCCCCGCCGGACCTTGGGACCTTCTGAGCCCCGCCTCCCGCAACGATCCGCCCGCCGGGCCGGCTCGGCCCCGCTCGGTTCCATCCCCATCGCCTGCTTGGGCCGGTACCAAGAGCCCTCCCCGTGATGGTGACGGCTCTGATTGTGCGGGAGGTTTGAATGCTGGCGCGTCGGTGACGCTGCTTTTTCTGCAGGGCGTTGGAATGGTTGGGGTTTGTCCCGCCGCCTACGGGGATAGAGAGCGCTCGATCCTCGCGCGGGGACATGCCCTTGCGGCGTGTCCCCAAGTCCAGGCGCGGCGCTAGCTGATGGGGACACGCCGCAAGGGCATGTCCCCGGCCCGCGCTCCCCTCACCTCCGTCATCCTCGGACTTGTTCCGAGGACCCCTGCTTCCGCCGCGAAGAAGGACGATCCATGGAGCGGCGAGGTCGCGGCTTCTCCCAACCGACAAACCCGCCGATAGAGGGGCCCTCGGAACAAGTCCGAGGATGACGGTTCCAAAAAGGCCTGAGCCCCTCGAACCTCCGCGCGGGGACATGCCCTCGCGGCGTGTCCCCGACCGCCTGGCTCCGTGCGAAATCTGGGGACACGCCCAAGGGCATGTCCCCGTCAGCGCTTCGCGTCGGCCGCCTCGAACAGCGCGATCTGGTCCGCCCGGGCCTTCCGGAAGGCGGGGCGATCCGTCACGCGGGCCACATAGGCCTCGGTCGCGGGGCGGTCGCCGAAGGCGCGGACGTCCGAAACCCGCAGCACGTCCGCCATCAGCAGGTCGGCGACGGTGAAGCGGTCGGCCGCCAGCCACTCGCGTTCGCCGAAGATCCGCTCGAGGTGGTCGAGGCGCTGGTCCAGCCATCCGGTCAGCTTGTTGTCCTTGTCGCCGCTGATCCCCAGGAACCACCACGGCACGCTGACCATCTCGATCGAGTTCAGCGCGGCGATGGTCCATTCCAGCGTTTCGGCCGCGCCGACCGGATCGGACGGCATCAGCCTGTCGCTCTTGCGGGCCAGGTGCAGCAGCCCCGCGCCGCTTTCGAAGATCTTCACCGCCCCGTCGTCCAGGTATGGAACCTGGCCGAACGGCTGGCGGTCGAGATGGTTGGTCGCGCGATCGTCGAAGGGGATCGTGCGGACGGCGTAGTCGAGACCGGCCTCCTCGCACGCCCATCGCAGCCGCAGATCGCGCACGAAGCCGCGCGGCCCTTCGGGGACCCAGTCCAAGGTCCAGATCGTCAGTCCGCTCATCGCGCCTTCACTCCACCGCCGAAGCCCGCGCCCCGTCGCCGAGCCGCATGGCCGCCACATAGACCGCCGCCGCGAGCGCTGCGCCGACGAACCAGGCGTAGTCGTAGAGCCCGGTCCACGGCGCACCGATCGCCGCCGCCGCCGGCAGGCCCGCCGCCTTCAGGAAGCCCGGCAGGTTGGGCGCCACCCCGATGACGAAAGCGCCGACGGCCGCCAGGTTCCAGCCCTTGAAATAGGTGTAGCGCCCGGCGCGGTCGTACAGCGCCTCGACGTCCAGCCGGGCGCGGCGCAGCAGCCAGTAGTCGGCGATCAGGATTCCGGCCACCGGCCCCAGCAAGGCGCCGTAGCCGGTCAGCCAGACGAAGATGTAGCCCTGGGTGCTCTCCAGCAGCTTCCACGGCATGATCAGCACGCCGATGCCGGCGGTGATCCAGCCGCCGGTGCGGTAGCTGATCCGCTTGGGCCACAGGGCCGAGAAGTCGTAGGCCGGGCCCACCAGGTTGGCGGCGATGTTGCACGAGACGGTGTCGAGGCTGATGATCAGCAGGCCCACCAGCACGGCGATGCCGCCGATGTTCCCCGACAGGGCCACCGGGTCCCAGACCGGCTTGCCGTAGATCAGCACCGTGGCCGAGGTGACGATGACGCTCATCGTCGCCAGCAGGGCCATCGGCCCCGGCAGGCCCACCGCCTGGCCCACGACCTGGTCGCGCTGGCTGCGGGCGAAGCGGGTGAAGTCGGGGATGTTCAGGGCCAGGGTCGCCCAGTAGCCGGTCATGGCGGTGACGGCCGGGCCGAAATCCTTCCAGAACCGGCCGGCCTTGGCTCCGCCGGCGTCATAGGCGCTGGGCTCGTGCAGGATCGGGCCGATGCCGCCGGCCTTGCTCAGCGCCCACCAGACCAGCAGGCCGCACACCAGCAGCTTGACCGGCGCGGTCCAGGTCTCGAGCTTGCGCACCGTCTCCAGGCCCTTGGTGACGAACAGCAGCTGGATCGCCCAGAAGGCGGCGAACGACAGCAGTTGGCCCACGCCGATGCCCAGGCCAGGGATCATCGGCCCGACCAGGCTCTTGCCGACCATCACGCCCAGCAGGGTCAGCAGCGCCCCGCCGCCGATCCAGGTCTGGATGCCGTACCAGCCGCAGGCGACGATGGCCCGGGCCAGGGCCGGGGCCCGCGCGCCGCGCCAGCCGAACGAGGCCCGGGCCAGCACCGCGTAGGGCACGCCCCACTTGGCACCGGCATGACCAATGAGCAGCATGGGGACCAGCACGATCAGGTTGCCCAGCAGCACGGCCCACACCGCCTGGGCGGCCGACATCCCCTGCTCGATCAGGCCCGCGGCCAGCATGTAGGCCGGCACGGCGATGACCATGCCCAGCCACAGGGCCGCATAGTGCCGCGCCTTCCAGGTGCGCTGGGCGGCCGTGGTCGGCGCCAGGTCCGGGTTCCAGAGGGTGTTGCCGGCTGTCTGATCCATGTCGCCCCCGCGATCCATCGTGGACGGAGCATGGGTCAGCGAACGACGGTCGTCACGGGGAAAGTCGGCGCCTGGGCGTCGGCGGCTGAATCGCCCTATTCGAAAGCTTCGCCGTCGAGGCGACGGGGGACGCCATGCACGACTTCATCGATTCCGTCCGCAACGGCCTCACCGGCCTGCTGCGCTTCTCGGGCCGGGATCCGGCGCGGCGGTTCTGGCCCTATGTCGCCGTGGTGATGGCCCTGCTGTTCGTCGGCGCCGCGGCGACCATGGGGCCGATCATGGGCCAGTCGTTCGCCCGCATGCAGCAATTCGCCGTCGAACATCCCGACCAGGCCACGGTCACCCGGGGACCCAACACCTATTCGGTCCAGATCCACGGGAACCACCCCGAGCTCATGCCCGACATGGCCCCGTTCTTCACGGTGATGCAGGCGGGTTGCGCCCTGGTCGTGGCGTTGCTGGCCGCGGCGGTGACCCGGCGGCTGCACGATCGCGGGCGGCGCGGCTGGTGGGGCCTGCCGCCCGTGGTCTTCCTGACCGTCGGCATGACCCTGTTCCCGCGCTTCTTCCAAAGCACGCTGACGGGCGAGATGACGGTGGAGTCGATGAAGATGTTCGGCCTGATCTTCGCCAACAACGTGCTCTATCTGGCGTCGCTGGGTCTGCTGATCTTCCTGCTGGCCGGCGCGAGCCAGGCCGGCGGGAACCGTTTTGGCCCGCCCGCGCCTTGAAGCCCGCCTAGCCTATGGCGGCATAGGCCCAGGTCGCCAGCCCCGCCCCGAACACCAGGACCATGGCCACGATGCCGACCCGCCCCCACTGGATGCAGGGCCCGGCGTGCCGGAGCTCGGCGGCTTCCGGCTTGTTGATATCGCATTTTCTGAAGAACACGGAACGCGCACGCACACGGGTCGCGAACACGGCGTCAGCCATGGCGATCTCTCCCTAACGAGGCCCGCCTCTCTGTCGGAGGCGTACAGTCAGGGTTAACATGAAAACTCGCCTCGCGAGCGATTTTCGGCGCGGTTTCGGATCAAAATCGACTCGAAAAGCGCGTTTTGGTCGCCAAAAACTGACGAAAACGACGAAAACGCGCGATTTTCCGAGAAACGGCTATTTCACCAGTCGCTGCTTCCCGTCGCTACTTCACGATGCCGTCGACCGTCTGCCGGGTGACGGCGTGATAGAGCGGCCGGGTCTTGGCGTAGAGGCGCTTGGCGATCGGCTGGCCCCAATCGCCCTGGGCCATCAGGTCCTTGAACAGCGGGGCCACGAACTTGCGGCGGCCCTGGTCGGTCAGGAAGGCCTCCAGCGACGGCACGGCCGGGTCGTAGCGGTTGGCCACGGCCAGCTCCAGCCAGACGAAGCGGATCTCGCTGTTGCCCTGGGCCGACAGGCCGAAGGCCTTGTCGAGCGCGGCCAGGCGCTCCTTGGACAGTTCGCGCGGCAGGCTGGCCACGAAGCGCGTGCGCTCGGGCGTGCTCCAGGCCTTCCACTTGGCCAGCGGCGCCGGGCCGCCCTTGGCGTAGGCGGCGGCCAGGGCGTCCACCGCCGGGAAGGCGGCCGACTTGATATGCACCGCGTTGGCGGGCAGCCCGACGTCGTAGACCCACTTGTCGATGCCGATCTCGGCTTCCAGCTTGGGATCGCCCTTGATCAGGTTGGCCCGCAGGTCGGCGACGAAGCCGGCCGTGGTCTGGCTCTGGAAGGCGTGGCGGGCGAAGTAGTCCTTCAGATAGGCGTCCCAGCGCTCGCGCCCGACCGCCTTCTCGATGGTGCGCAGGAAGGTCGCGCCCTTCTGGTAGGCGATGTCGGTCATGCCGTCGTCGGGGTCGCGGCCGGTCAGGTCCAGATGCAGGCGGGTGTCGGCGCCGGTCAGGCCGCCGGCGTCCTTGATGGCGTCCTGCAGGTCGCTCCAGCCCAGATCGGCCAGCATGTCGGCGCGCGCCTTGCCGTACAGCTTCTCCATGATCCGGTTTTCGAAATAGTCGGTGAAGCCCTCGTTCAGCCAGAAGTCCGACCAGGTGGCGTTGTTGACCAGGTTGCCCGACCACGAGTGGGCCAGCTCGTGGGCCACCAGGCTGACCAGCGAGCGGTCGCCGGCGATGATCGTCGGCGTGGCGAAGGTCAGGCGCGGGTTCTCCATGCCGCCGAACGGGAACGACGGCGGCAGCACCAGCAGGTCGTACCGGCCCCAGGCATAGGGCCCGTAGAGGCTCTCGGCCGCCTCGACCATCTTCTCGACGTCGACCAGCTCGTAGGCGGTCTTCTTCATCACCGACGGCTCGGTGTAGACGCCGGTCCGCTGGCCCAGGGGCGTGAAGGTCAGGTCGCCGATGGCGATGGCGATCAGGTAAGAGGCGACCGGCTTGTCCATCTTGAAGCGGTAGGCGCGACCACCCGCGACCGGCTCGCCGTCCGGGGTCAGCATCTCGGCGCTCATCACCGCCTTCAGGCCCTCGGGCGCGACGATGCGGGCGGTCCAGGTCTGGCGGATGCCGGGGCTGTCCTGCGTGGGGATCCAAGTGCGGTTGAGGATCGCCTCCCCCTGGCTGAACAGGTAGGGCTTCTTCTTGCCGGCGGTCTGGGCCGGGGTCAGCCATTGCAGGGCCGCGCCGCCCGGGGCGCTGTCATAGCTGACGACGATGCGGCGGGCGCCGTTCAGTTGCACCGTCAGCGGCGCGCCCAGGTTCGGATCGGCCTTGCCCAGGGTCCACGGCAGGGCGGCGCCCTTGTCGTCGGCGACGCCGTGGATCACCAGACCCTTGCTGTCCAGCACCACCTCCTTGGCGTCCGGCGCGGCGGCGATGTCGAGGGCGGCCGTGCCGGTCATCTTCTGGCCGGCGAAGTCGGCGGTCAGGTCCAGGTCCACGTGCGTCACCCGCGCCACCAGGGGCTGGGCGTAGGAGTGGATGTCGTGGGCTTCCGGCGTGGTCAGGATCGCCGGGACCGGCGGGTTGCTCTGGGCCAGGGCGGGCATGGCGGCTCCGCACAGCAGGAGCGCCAGCAGGGCGGCGCGGGCGGTGGTCTTCAGGGTCATGGACGGGGGTTCCGACTACGGACAGGCTTCAGCCAACCGTCTTAGACCCTCGCTCCGCCTCTCCTCAACCGCCCATCCGGCGGAAGGTTCAGAGATAGTCCAGCAGGCTGGTCCCGCCGGTGTTGACGCTGCCGTCGGGATTGAACAGCGAGGCCAGCTTGTCCGAGAGGTTCTGCATCGCGACCATCTTGTCGTAGAGGGCCGGAGTCCAGCCGGCGGCCTGGCGCTCCTCGTCGCTCATGGCCGCGTACTGGGTCAGCAGGCTCTTGCCGAAGGCCGAGCTGTCCTGGCCCTGGGTGCTCTTGTAGGCGCTGGAGACGCTGTCGCGGTTGCGGGCCTTCACCTCGGCCGTCGCCTGGGCGATCTCGTGCTCGGAGAACTGGCCGCCCTTGTTCAGGGCCACGGCCGCCAGCGAGCGGTCGTCGAACTTGGAGAAGTCGATCGTCCCCTCGTCGGGCGAGGTCGCCGCCCCCTCTTCGGTCGCGGCGGCGTACTGCTTGTCCAGCACCGTGCGGACGTCGGAGGCCACGGCGTTGATGTCGCGCGTGCGGGGGCTGGCCACCACGCCGCCCACGTCCTTCAGATAGGCCGCGACCGGGTCGTCCTCGATGCCGCTGGGGGCGACGCCGGGCTTGGCCTGGGCCTGCTTGAGGCCCTCGGTCAGGGCGGTCTTGTCCTTGGCCCATTGGCCCGACGCCTTCTCCTCGGGCCCGGCGGCCTCGAGATTGGCCAGGGCCGCCTTGTAGAGCCCGGCATAGTCGCCGGTCACCCGCATGGCCGAGGCCGCGGCCGACATGGAGGTGTCGCGACTGGCCTTCATCTGCAGGCTGGCGACCACCTGCTCCTCGATCGAGAACTTGCCGCCCCGGTTGCTGGCGATGGCGTAGAGCGTGCGGCGGTCCAGGCCCGAGACGTCGATCGTCGCCTTGCCGTCCTTCAGGGCGCTGGTCGCCTTGGCCCCGGCCAACAGCTTGTCCAGGGCCGAGCGGGCGTCGGCCACCACCGCGTCGGTGGTGCGGTTATCGGTCTGGGCCGCCAGGGCCGCCTGGGCCTCGGCCGACAGGGTGACGTTGACGCTGGACGCGCTGGCCGAGCCGGCCGCCGCCGACTGGCCGTAGGCCGAAGCCGCGCCCGAGGACGTCCCCGTCGTCGTGGCGGTGTTGAGCAGGGCGTACGAAGTCGACCCGTAGCCGGTGACGCTGCTGACCATGGCGGACCTCGCTGGCCGCCGCGAAGATCACGAATCGCGACGGCGTGGAAACACGCCGCAACCAAGCCGCATCATGGTTAATCACGCATTAACCATGATGCCTCGCCGCCGTCACACGGGCGCGCCGACCAGGGCCACCGGGACGATGTCGGTGAAGTTGGCCACGTCGCCCATCACCTCGGCCGCGCGCGCGCCGCCCAAGGCGCCGGCCATGGCCTCGGGGCTGTCGAAAGTCAGGTGGACGATCAGCACGAACGGGGCCGGCCCGCCGTCGGGCGCCGACAGGCCCTTGATCACCTGCACGCCCTTGAGCGCGTCGCCGAAGGCGTCCTTCACCAGCGGGATGTGCGTGGCGTGGTAGTAGGCCTCGTCGAACTTCGCGCCGGCCTTGGCGGGATAGAGCACGCTGAAGATGACCATGGTCGGCTCCCTGTCTCGGCGTCGGCGCTCGCGCCGTTTGGGGGAGTTAAGCACGCGAACGCGACCGCGCCACGATTGCCGCGACGGCGCCCGCTGCGGCCGGCTTCAGGCCTTGATGTAGACGAAGGCGCGCAGCCCCGAGGCCAGGGTCGCCTCGACCCGCCTGTAGTCCGAGACCTCGTAGGTGTCGGCGGCGGCCAGTTCCTCGGCGGTGATCTCGAACACCATGCCCTCGACCGTGTCGGCCGGATCGCCGCTGGCCGCGACGATGGGGTGGTGGTCCGCGCCGCTGGCGGCGATCACCGCCGGATCGGTGATCCGCACCATGGTGCGGCTGTAGCCCGGCAGGGCGTCGGCCGCGCCCGCCAGCAGGCGGCCGAAGGTCTCCATCTGCACGCTCTCCAGCTGGAGCGTGCCGTAAGAGAACAGCCGGATGGGGTCCGGGGCGCTCATCGCGCCGACCAAAGACTGCCGGCCGCCGCCTGCAGGTCGCCCGAGACGCCGCGCCGGGCCAGGGACAGGCCCTCCAGCTCGACCTTGTCGGCCCGCAGGGTGCGGGGATGGATGGTGTAGCCCAGCTGGTAGACGGCGCGGTCGGTCTTGGTGACGCCGTCCTCGATGAACACCGTCAGCACGCCTACCGGCACGCGGCCCGTCCTGGCCTTGCCGGCGTGCTTGCGCAGGCCGTTCTCGATCCAGGCGGCCTCGAGCCGCGGACTGCCGGTGGTCTCGACGCTGTCGGAGCGAAGTTCGGCGGGGAACCAGACGGTCTGGGTCTGGATGACCTGGCCCTCGTTGACCGAGGTCAGGCGCACCCTGGCGCCGTCGTCCTCGCGCTGACCGGTCATCACGAAGGTCTGCTTGAGCGCGGCGGCACGGGCCTCGGCCTGCCGCTCGCTGGCGGCGGCCGACCGTTCGCGGTCTTCACGAACGCGCTCGCGATGCGAATCCCAGAAGCTGAGGCCGGTGATCACCAAGGCCGCCACCGCCACGATCTCGGCCAGGGTCAGCCAGCGGATCGGCAGGCGCTTTGAAGGCGTCTCTTCAGTCAAGTTCGGCTCCGTCGGCGCGGTTTCGGGAGGCGACCGTAGAGCGCCCGCAGCCTTCCGTGAAGGCGGCTAGGCCTTGGCCGGCTTGCGCCGGCGCGGCACGCGCACGACGGCCTCGCCGTCCATGATCAGTTCCCCGTCGACCAGGCCTTCGCAGCGCAGGGTGACCCGGGCGCTGACCTCGTCGATGGCCGACACCGTGATGCGCGCCGTCACCACGTCGCCGATCCGCACGGGCTTGTGGAAGGCCAGGGTCTGGGTCAGGTAGATCGCGCCGGCGCCCGGCAGGATGGTGCCGACCACGGCCGAGCCGAACGACGCCGACAGCAGGCCGTGGGCGATCCGCCCGCGATAGGCGGTCTTGGACGCGAAGCCCTCGTCCATGTGCACGGGGTTGAAGTCGTCCGACGCTTCGGCGAACAGGCCGATACGGTCCTCGGTGACGGGGACGCTCTTTTCGGCGACCATCCCGACCGCGAGTTCTTCAAGGATGTAGCCGCCGGAGGGGTGACGTTCGATCATGACGCGGCGTTAGCCGCGTTGGCGCGTCGTGGCCAGCGAAAATGCGTGGGAACCCGGTCGATCGAGACTTCTGCTCGCCGGCGGAGAGCGACGCCGTGGGGTCCGGGCCCTAAATCACCCTCTCTCATAGAAAGAGGGGTTTCCCCCTACTCCGCGTGCCCCGGCTTGCGAGAGGTGGCCCACGGCTCCGAGACATCGGCCAGGATCACGTCCAGGCAGTCGACGCTGACCTTCAGGTCGCCGCCGCCCGCGAAGGTCAGCAGCACCGCGCCGCCCGGCGCCTCGCCGGCCTCGAAGGCCACAGACAGGAGCTCGACCACCGCGTTCTTGGCGTCGCGGCGCAGCTTGCGGGCCTGGACGCCGGTGACGTCGCCCAGCTGCAGGGCCGAGCGGATGCGCTCTCCGCCCTTTTTGGCGCCCTTCTCCCAGCGGAAGCGGTTGCAGGCCAGGGTCAGGGTGCGCGCCGAGGCGTCCCAGCGGATGTCGCCGATCTTGGCCACCGCGTCCTGCAGGGCGGCCGAGATCACCGCCAGGTCGTCGGCGTCCTGGGCAAGCAGCTTCAGGGCGGGGGCGTCAGTCATTGTCGATGGCGTCCTCGGGCTCGCCCTTGATACGGCGCACCTGGGCCCCGCAGGCGCCCAGCTTCTCTTCCAGCCGCTCGAAGCCGCGGTCCAGGTGGTAGATGCGGCTGACCGTGGTCTCGCCGCGCGCCACCAGGCCGGCGATCACCAGGCTGACCGACGCGCGAAGGTCGGTGGCCATGACCTCGGCGCCTTCCAGCCGCTCGACGCCGCGCACGCGGGCCTCGCCGCCGGACACCGAGATATCGGCGCCCAGGCGCATCAGCTCGGGGGCGTGCATGAAGCGGTTCTCGAAGATGGTCTCGCGGATCCGGCTCTCGCCCTTGGCCGTGGTCATCAGGGCCATGAACTGGGCCTGCAGGTCGGTGGCGAAGCCCGGATAGGGCTGGGTCTCGACGTCGACGGCGTCCAGGCGCTGGCCGTTGCGGCGGATGATGACGCCGTCCTCGGTGCGGACGACGCCGCAGCCGGCCTCCTCCAGCTTGACCAGCAGGCTGTCGATCAGCTCGGGACGCGAGCGGGTCAGCTGGACCTCGCCGCCGGCCATGGCGGCGGCGACGGCGTAGGTGCCCATCTCGATCCGGTCGGGGATCACCGAGTGGGTGGCGCCGTGCAGCTTGGCCACGCCGGTGATGGTGATGGTCGGGGTCCCCGCCCCTTCCACCTTGGCGCCCATGGCGTTCAGGCAGATCTGCAGGTCCAGCAGTTCGGGCTCGCAGGCGGCGTTCTTGATCAGCGTGACGCCGTCGGCCAGCACGGCGGCCAGCATGGCGTGCTCGGTGGCGCCCACCGAGACGAACGGGAACTCGATCTCGCCGCCCTTCAGGCCGCGCGGGGCCTGGGCGTAGACATAGCCCTCGTGCAGGTCGATCTTGGCGCCCAGCGCTTCCAGGGCCTGCAGGTGCAGGTCCACGGGCCGCGCGCCGATGGTGCAGCCGCCCGGCAGCGAGACCTTGGCCTGGCCGGTGCGGGCGACCAGCGGGCCCAGCACGTTGAACGAGGCGCGCATCTGGCGGACCAGGTCATACGGCGCGAAGCCGCTGGTGATCTCCGGCGCGTGCAGGATCGTCTCCGAACCGTCGGGGCCCTCACGCTCGTCGACGTGGGTCCCCAGACGGGTCAGCAGCTTGCCCAGGAACTTGGTGTCGGCCAGGCGCGGCATGTTGGTCAGGCGCAGCGGCTGGTCGGTCAGCAGGCTGGCGGCCATCAGCTTGATGGCCGAGTTCTTGGCGCCGCTCACCGGGATGATCCCGTTCAGCTGCGCGCCGCCGGTGATGGCGATGCGATCCAATGAAAGTCCCTCGTCGCGCGGCCTTCGGAGGGGTGTCGCCGCGCGGTCATATGTGAAGGGGCGGTTCTACCGGTTGCAAGGGTCCGCGCAAGGGGCTGCACGGATTCCTCAACCTTCCTCCTCAGTCCGAAGAGGATTCGTCGTCCGAACGGGGTGATTCCGGCTTGGCGGCGGCCGCGGGGGCCGCCTTCCTGCGGCGGAGATTGGTTCGCAGCGCCTGCGCCAGCCTAGCTTCGCGCTCGGCTTTTTCGTTACTGGGCTTGGGGTTCTGGCTCATATGTCCACAGGTGAAATCGCTGCGACGATCGGTCAAGACGATTTTGGCTTTGCCAACCGCGTTTGGTTCGCTATACGCCCCCTCCTCGTCGCCGCCGTAGCTCAGTGGTAGAGCGCATCCTTGGTAAGGCTGAGGTCGGCAGTTCAATCCTGCCCGGCGGCACCATCGGGGTCCAAACCTAGCGGTTTGGGCCCCGACCCGTTTCTGGACATCGTCATCGACAGGCCCGGCCGCTCGGTCAGGCGCGCAGTTTCGACAGGTAGTCGAAGCTGATCCCCACCGATTCCAGGCGCGAATGGGCGAAGGGCGGCTCCTGCTCGACGAAGAAGTCGCGGACGCCTGCCGCGTGGGCGGCGGGCAGCAGGCGCGGCCAGTCGATCTTGCCGGACCCCACCTCGGTCGGGTCCTGGACGAAGACGAAGTTGGGCTTGGTCGACGCCTTGATGTCCTTGACGTGCATGGCCACGAACCGGCCCGGATGCGCCTTCAGAAGGGCGAACGGGTCCTGGCCGGCCGCGGCCACCCAGCCGGCGTCCATCTCGAAGCTCACGGCCGCCGGATCGGTGTTGGCCAGCAGGATCTCGTAGCCGTTGCGCGCGCCCGGCTTGCCGCCCGCCTGGGCGGTCAGGGGCGAGAACTCGGCGTTGTGGTTGTGATAGGCCAGCTTCAGGCCCAAGGCCTTCAGCGCCGCGCCCTTGGCGTTGAGGAAGTCGGCGTTGAACTTCCAGTCGTCGGCGGTCATCGCCCCGCCGACCCGGCCCAGCACCTGGCCGAACGCCTCGCCGGCCTTGGGTTTCAGGTCGAAGCGCTCGGGCGTGTAGAAGATCGGCATGACGATCATCCGCACGCCCAGCACGTGCGCCTCGTCGGCCAGGCGCGACAGGTCGCCGTCCAGGCTGGATTCGCCGCCCCGGGCCTGGACCTGGACGTGGGCGCTGGGCGTGGACAGGCCGAAGGCGTCCATGGCCGCCCGCAGCTGCGCCGGCGTGCGGCCCGCATAGCCGGCCAGCTCGATGCTCTTGAAGCCGATGGCGGCGACGGCCTTGAGCGTGCCCCCCAGATCGGCCTGGGCCTGGTCGGCCAGGGTGTAGAGCTGCAGCCCGATCGGCAGGCCGGTGCGGGCGAAGAACGGCTGGTCCGCCGCCTGGGCGATGCGCGCCGCGCCCAGCCCTGAGAGGCCGGCGACGCCCGCCGCCACGATCGCGCGCCTGGAAAGATCCATCGTCCCCCGCCCCTTCCGTTGTGTCGCCGCCATAAAGGCATCGGCGGCCGTCGAGGTCGATAGGGCGCGTGGCGCCTCGCGGATCGGCGGCCCCACGGTTGGCTTCGATAACGACGTTCTCGCCGGGATTGCCCCGACCGATCTTTCGCGTTAGGTTTTCAGAAAATGGGATTTGATCTCATTTTATGGGAGAGAACGACAAGCACGATCGGCCACCCAAGAAGGCCGGCGACGTCGTTCCACGGGAACAAGAAGCGGGCGCGAGCCCGGTCAGGGAGGAAGTCATGGTGCGCATTCACGCGGCTCGTCTGGTTTCAGGCTGCTCGCTGGCGGTTCTCGCCTCGGTCGCCCTGCTCGCCCCCGCCCACGCCCAGGAGGCGACGCAGACGACGGCGCCCCCCGGCGGCGACACGGTCGAGGAGGTGGTGGTCACCGGCTTCCGCGCCAGCCTGACCAGCGCCATCAACACCAAGCGGGTGTCCAACAACATCGTCGACGTCATCAAGGCCGACGACATGGCCAGCTTCCCGGACGCGAACCTGGCCGAGTCGATCCAGCGGATCCCCGGCGTCTCGATCACCCGCGACGGCGGCGAAGGCCGCAACATCACCGTGCGCGGCCTGGGCGGGGACTTCGTCCGCACCACCCTGAACGGCATCGAGGCCTATTCGGCCACCACCGGCTCGACCCTGGGCGTGGTGGCCGGCATCAACCGCTCGCGCGGCTTCGACTTCTCGACCTTCGCCTCGGAGCTGTTCAACAGCGTCACCGTCAGCAAGTCGCAGTCGGCCGAGATGGACGAGGGCTCGCTGGCCGCCACCGTCGACCTGCAGACCGGCCGCCCGTTCGACAAGAAGGGCTTCCGCGCCGCCGCCTCGGCCCAGGGCGCCTACTACGACAACAACAAGACCACGGCCCCGCGCTTCGCCGGCCTGATCAGCGACACCTGGGGCGATTTCGGCGCCCTGTTCTCGCTGGCCTACAACGAGCGCAAGCAGCAGGAAGAGGGCTACAGCGACACCTCGCAGTCCGACTATTCGGACGCCAACAACGGCTTCTGCGGCACGGCGGTGGACATCGCCAGCCAGCCCGGCAGCCAGGTGGTCAACACCCCCATCCCCTACGTGAACCCGCTGTCGGGCTCGGGCAACCGTCCGGCCGGCCAGTGCTTCTCGGGCCTGCCGTCGGATCCGACCGCCTATGCGGCGATCAACCAGCCCAACGTCTTCCTGCCGCGCAATCCGGGCCTGGGCCGCTTCGAGCTGGACCAGAAGCGCCTGGGCATGACCGGCGCCCTGCAATGGCGGCCCAGCGACCGGACCGAGGTCATCCTGGACCTGGTCTTCTCGAAGTTCGACCAGGACCGCACCGACTACGCCCTGTCGAACGCCTCGCTGAACCGCAACGTCAACGGCGCCACGGCGGCCTTCCCGCTGTTCGCCGGCCGGGTCGACGCCCAGATCATGGACGTCCACGTGCTGCCGACCGGCCAGGTCGACTACATGAAGATCAACAATGTCGACATCAAGCACATCGAGGAAAAGAGCGTCACCACCACCGAGACGCACCAGATCGGCCTGACGCTGAGGCACGATTTCACCGACCGGTTCAGCGCCGACGCCAAGCTCGGCCACTCGGGGTCGGACTTCAAGCAGCCCTGGGACGTGCTGATGTCCTACGACGGCTTCAACAAGCCGGGCTACGTCTGGGATTCCCGCCAGGACGCCCGCCGCCCCTTCATCGACTACGGCTACGACGTCACCAACCCGGCCAACGTCACCTTCACCAACGCCGGCACGGGCCTGACCCCCGACATCCGCGTGGTCAAGGCGTCGGTCTTCAACACGCTGTGGACCGGCGAGGCGAACGCCAAGTTCCGCCTGAACGACGTCTTCACCGTAAAGGGCGGCGTGTCGCTGAAGTCGTTCGACTTCCAGACCAAGCAGGTCCAGCGCCTGTACGGCAACAACGGCCCGACGGGCGTGACGGCGACGGGCACCATCCCGTTCAACTTCGCCCAGTTCGCCACCGACTTCCCCGGCTCTGCCCCGCTCAGCGAGACGATCACGGGCTTCGGCAAGCAGCTGAACCTGCCGGCGGGCTCGGTGACCAGCTGGGTGGTGCCGGACGTCTCGGCCTACATCGACAAGCTGGGCCTGCTCTGCAACTGCGCCAACAAGTACGGCGACTTCACCCTGGCCATCAATTCGGCCCTGGGTAACAACCGTGCAGTCCAGGAGACCGACACCGCCGCCTACCTGCAGACCGACTTCGACACCGAGGTCCTGAACGGCCATCGCCTGCGCGGCAATGTCGGCGTCCGCTACGTGAAGACCGACCTAGACGCCACGGGCTACACCTCGCTGACCTCGCAGGTCACGGTCAACAACAAGTACAGCGACTGGCTGCCCTCGCTGAACGTCGCCTTCGACGTGCGCGAGAACCTGATCGCCCGCTTCGCCGCGGCCCGGGTGATGGCCCGTCCCAGCTTCGGCAACCTGACGCCCGGCGGCTCGGTCAACACCACCTTCGGCGCCCAGTCGGCGACGATCGGCAATCCGTTCCTGGATCCGTATCGCGCCAAGAACTACGACGTCAGCCTGGAATGGTACCCCAGCGAAGGCGCGATCCTGTCAGCGACCGTCTTCGACAAGGAGATCGAGAGCTCGATCCAGACGATCGCGACCACGGAGCCCTACGGCAACACCGGCCTGCCGCTGGCCCTGCTGCCGGCCGGCCAGGACGCCTCGACGCCCTACCTGGTCACCCGCTCGCGCAACACCCAGGGCGGCTACATCCGCGGGATCGAGCTGAACTACCAGCAGTCGTTCCGGTTCCTGCCCGCGCCCTTCGACAACCTGGGCACGATGCTGAACTACACCTACGTGGACAGCTCGGTGCTCTACTACCTGTCGTCCGGCACCGCCACGACGCCGGCGACGCAGATCCACGACCAGTTCCTGAACGTCTCGCCGCACTCGGTGAACGCCACCCTCTACTACGAGGACAGCAAGCTCTCGGCCCGCGTCTCGGTCGCCTATCGCGACGAGTACCTGACCGCCCTGCCCTTCAAGTCGGAAGTGCCAGACGCCAACGGCAGCTACGCGACGACCAATGTCGACGCCTCGGTGTCCTACAAGCTGACCGACCACTTCAAGCTGACCTTCGACGCCCTGAACCTGACCAACCAGGAGGCCGACCAGTGGAGCGGCAAGGTGCGTCGTTCGCAGCGCGTGTTCAGCACCACGGGCCGCCAGTTCTTCTTCGGCGCGTCCTACACCTTCTGACCGGCGGGCCGCCCCCAAAGGGCGGCCCCGCGACGACCGCTTCCAGTGACCTCGGAGTACCCATGACGGCCAAGACGGTGATGCTGGCGCTGGCCCTGCTGACGATCGGCGGGACAGGCGCCTCGGCCCGGCCGGCGCCCGCCCCGGCCGAGGCGGCCAGGCCGGCGACGCTGGCCCTGCCCGACATGCCGCTGCACGACCCCTGGATCGTCGCCGACGCCGAGGCCGGGCTCTATCGGCTCTACACGTCCAACATCCCGGCCGTCAGCGGCGCGCCCGGCCTAGGCACGATGATGTACACCAGCCGCGACCTGAAGGCCTGGAGCCCGGCCGAGGCGGTGTTCGTGGCCCCGACCGGCTCTTGGTTCAAGGACGGCGCCTGGGCGCCCGAGGTCCACCGGTGGCGCGGCCGCTGGTGGCTGTTCACCACCTTCCACGACGAGGCCGCCGCCCTGCCGCCGGTCGACAAGCGCAAGCCCTATCGCCGCGGCACCGTGCTGGCCGTGGCCGACCGTCCGGAGGGGCCGTTCAAGCTGGTCCGTGGCGGCGAGCCCGTCGCGCCCAAGGGCCTGATGACCCTGGACGGCACGCTGCACGTCGACGCCGCCGGCAAGCCCTGGTTCGTCTACGCCCACGAGTGGCTGCAGGCCACCGACGGGACGATCGAGGCCCTGCCCCTGACCAACGACCTGGCCGCCAAGGGACCGTCGATGGTGCTGTTCAAGGCCAGCGACGCGCCCTGGGCCAAGGGCCAGAAGCAGCCGGCCGGCGACACGGTGTTCGTCACCGACGGGCCCGAGCTGTTCCGCACCCGGACCGGCGTCCTGCTGATGCTGTGGTCCAGCTACGACGCCAAGGGCTACGTCCAGTCCCAGGCCCGGTCGAAGAGCGGGACCCTAGCCGGGCCGTGGGAGCAGCTGGAGCCCCTGGTCCGCTACGACAGCGGCCACGGCATGCTGTTCAAGCGCTTCGACGGCCAGCTGATGATGGTGGTCCACCGCCCGTTCAAGAACGCCCGCGGCAAGCTCTACGAGATGCGCGACGCGGGGGACCATCTGGAGATCGTCCGTGAGCGGATCGACCTGGACGGTGATCCCGTGGAGCGGGTCGGCGGGCCGTGACCACGCATGGAGGACCCTAAACGGTTGTCATCCCGGAAAGCGCGTAGCGCTTGTCCGGGACCCAGGTGAACCGCACCGCATCTGCCCAGTCCCCTGGGTCCCGGACAGCCTCTGCGAGGCTTCCGGGATGACAACTGAAATGAAGCCACGATGCCCCCAGGAGCCCGCCTTGCTCAAGACCCTCCTCCTCGCCGCCACGGCCCTGACCCTGGCGACCGCTGTCCAGGCCGCCGACCGCGTCACCACGCCCCTCGCCGACGGCTGGCGCTTCGTGCAGGGCGACCCGGAAGGCGCGGAAACGACCGGCCTGGACGACTCCAAGTGGGCCGCGGTCAGCGTCCCGCACGACTGGGCCATCGCCGGGCCGTTCGACGTGAACGCCCGGGCGGGTGGGGCCGGCGGCTTCCTGCCCACGGGCGTGGCCTGGTACCGCAAGGTCCTGGACGTCAAGCCCGCGCCCGGCCGTCGGGTGTTCGTCGAGCTGGACCAGGTGATGGAGCGCAGCGGCGTCTGGATCAACGGCCACCACCTGGGCCATCGCCCCAGCGGCTATGTGGGCCTGCGCTACGACGTCACAGACGTCCTGCGCGCCGACGGCCCCAACGTGCTGGCCGTGCGGGCCGACACCTCGTTCGCGCCGTCCTCGCGCTGGTACGCCGGCTCGGGGATCCTCGGAAAGGTCCGGCTGATCGAGACCGGCGAGGCGCACATCGAACAAGGCGGCGTCTTCGTCAGCACGCCGACGATTTCCACGGACAAGGCGGTCGCCAAGGTCGTGGTCGACGTCACCAACGGCGGGGCGGCCGACGCCAAGGCGGGGCTGGAGATCGTCGTCACCGATCCGGACGGCAAGGTCGTGGCCAAGCGCGCCGTCGCGCCGGTGGCGGTCGGCGTCGCCCGCACCGAGACCCTGGCCGCCGAGATCGACCTGCCCTCGCCCCGCCTGTGGGACCTGGACAGCCCGAACCTCTACCGCGCCACGGTCCGGGTGATCGGCGCCGACGGCCAGGTCGGCGACAGCGAGACGGTCCCGTTCGGCGTCCGCACCGCCGAGTTCAAGGCCGACACCGGCTTCTGGCTGAACGGTCGGAACATCAAGCTGAAAGGCGTGGCCGTGCACGCCGACGGCGGGGCCCTGGGCGGAGCCGTGCCCCTGGCCGTCTGGCGCCAGCGGTTCACGGCGTTGAAGGCCCTGGGCGTCAACGCCCTGCGCACCGCCCACAACCCGCCCTCGCCCCAGGTCCTGGACCTGGCCGATCAGATGGGCTTGGTGGTCATGGACGAGCTGTTCGACCAGTGGAACGTCGCCAAGACGCCGGGCGACTACCACCTGTTCTTCAGCGACTGGTCCAAGCGCGACGCCCGCGACATGCTGCGCCGCGACCGCAACCACCCCAGCGTGGTGATCTGGAGCGCGGGCAACGAGATCCACGACACCGCCTATCCGGTCCAGGCCAAGGCGGCGCTGAAGAGCCTGCTGGCGGTGATGCACGACACCGACCCGACCCGGCCGGTGACCATGGGCCTGTTCCGCCCCAACGTGACCGGCGACTACCAGAACGGCCTGGCCGACATGCTGGACGTGGTCGGCCAGAACTACCGCGAGAACGAGCTGACCGCCGCCCATGAGGCCAAGCCCGCGCGCAAGATCGTCGGGACCGAGAACAGCCATGCGCGCGGCTCGTGGATCGCGGTGCGCGACTACGCCCCCTATGCCGGCATGTTCCTGTGGACCGGGGTCGACTATCTGGGCGAGTCCGACCGCAGCGGCTGGCCCAACATCGACAATCCCGCCGGCCTGATCGACCGCACCGGGGCCCTGAAGGTCTCGGGCATGCAGCGCGCGGGCTGGTGGGGCGAAACGCCGGTGATCCACGTGGTGCGCAACGCCGCCCCGGCCGCCCCGCCGCCCCCGAACGACGGCGCGGGTCCGGCCCCGGCCCTGCCGACCATGATCGCCGTCGCCACACCCCGGCCGAAGGTCGACATCGCCGACGACTGGACGCCCGCCGACCTGTCGCCGCATCCCGAGACCATCGAGGTCTACAGCAACTGCCCGTCGGTGGAGGTGTCGCTGAACGGCAAGGCCCTGGGCGCCAAGCCCCTGCCCGCCGACGGCTCGCCCCGCCAGTGGGCCGTGACCTTCGCGCCGGGCGAGGTGACGGCCTCGTGCGGCGCGTCCGGTCCGCGCGACGTGTTGCGCACGGCCGGTCCGCCGGCGCGCATCGTCCTGACCAGCGACGACAAGGCCGTGGGCTCGACCTTCGACGACCTGGCCATCGTCCGCGCCCAGGTGGTGGACGCCAAGGGCGTGATCGTGCCGTCATCCGACGCCGCCATCTCCTTCGCGGTCGGCGGTTCGGGACGCTTCGTCGCCGCCGACAACGCCGCCCCGACCGACCACACGCCGTTCGCCTCGCCCACCCGCCAGGCCTGGCGCGGCAAGGCAGCGGCTTTCGTGCGCGGGTCCGGCGCCGGCGGCGTCGTGACGGTCCAGGCCGGCGCGCCGGGGCTGAAGGGCGCGCCCCTGACCTTGCCGGTCGCCAAACCTTGAGTTCCATTTTGCGGGACTAAATCTCGTAATGTGAAATTCGTTGCCTTGGTGCGGCCCCGCCGATATTTCTGGAGCCAACGCAGCGCGACGCAGATCGCTGAGGGGAGGCCGGCCTTGATGATGCACAGACGCGCGCTCCTGGCCGCCCTGGCGGTCGCGCCGCCCCTTTGGTCGCCGGGCGCGAGCTGGGCGGCGGAGCCGGTGACATCGATGCAGAGCTGGGCCTTCGACTTCGGCGACGACAGGACGGCCGCGCCCGGCCATGTCCGCGTGGCGCGCGACGCCGTCTACGACCCGGCGATCGGCCACGGCTTCGAGCCCTCCCCGGCGGGGGGTCCGTTCCTGTTCTCGCTGGCCGTGCCCGAGGGCGACTATCGGGTGGTCGTGGAGCTGGGCGCCAAGGCCGCGTCCGACACCACGATCAAGGCCGAGTCCCGCCGCCTGATGGCCGAGCGGATCGTCGCCAGGCCCGGCAGGACCGCCACGGTCGAGTTCGTGGTCGACGTCCGCACCGCCGCCCTGAAGCCCCCGCCGCCCAACGCCCCCGGCGGCGTGCGCGTGCTGCTGAACCCGCGCGAGGAAGGCTCGTACGACTGGGACGACAAGCTGACCCTAGAGTTCTGCGGCCCCGCCCCGGCCGTGCGCCGCCTGCGGGTCGAGCCCGTCACCGTGCCGGTGGTGTTCCTGGCCGGCGACTCCACCGTCACCGACCAGCGCTTCGAGCCCGGCGCCAGCTGGGGCCAGATGCTGCCCCGGTTCTTCAAGCCCGACATCGCCGTGGCCAACCACGCCGAGTCCGGCGAGACGCTGAAGTCGTTCCTGTTCGAGCACCGGCTGGACAAGCTGCTGAGCCGGGTGAAGCCCGGCGACTGGCTGCTGATCCAGTTCGGCCACAACGACCAGAAGGCCAACTGGCCCCAGACCTACGCCGAGGCGGCCACCACCTATCGCGACTATCTGAAGGCCTATATCGGCGAGGCCCGCCGGCGCGGCGCCAAGCCGGTGCTGGTGACCTCGATGCACCGCCGCAAGTTCGACGCGGCCGGCAGGATCGTGAACACCCACGGCGACTATCCCGAAGCCGTGCGCGCGGTCGGCCGCGAGACCGGCGTGCCGGTGATCGACCTGCTGACGATGAGCGCGGCGTTCTACGAGGCCCTGGGTCCCGACCAGGCCTGGAAGGCGTTCGGCGACGGCGGCAAGGACGCCACCCATCACAACAACTACGGCGCCTATGTGCTGGCCCAATGCGTGGCGAGCGGGATCCGCAGCCAGATCCCCGACTTGGCGGCGCATCTGCTGGACGGCCTGCCGCCGTTCGACCCCGCCAAACCGCCCTCGCCCGACACGTTCGTCCTGGCTCCCAGCGCCGCCCACAGTACGGAGGCCCCTCGTGGAAACTGATCGTCGCTCGCTGCTGGGCCTGGGCGCCCTGGCCGTCGCCGCGCCGGGCCTGGCCCGCGCTCAATCGACCCAGCCCGGCGTCGAGGTCATGGACCTGTGGCCCGGCAAGCCGCCCGGCGGCGAGAAAGTCACGGTCACCGAGCAGGTGATCCTGCGCAAGCCCGGCGGGGATCCCAACGACACGGCCTATCTGAACATCACCAAGCCCTGGCTGATGATGCGACGGCCGACCAGGCCGAACGGCGCGGCGATCCTGATGATCCCGGGCGGCGGCTATATCCGCGTGGCGGTCGGCAAGAACGGCGGCCCCATCGACGCCTGGATCGCCGACCAGGGCGTCACCGCCTTCGTCATGGACTACCGCCTGCCCGCCGACGGCTGGGCGGCGGGGCCGGACGTGTCGCTGCAGGACGCCCAGCGCGCCATCCGCCTGATCCGCGCCAACGCCGGCAAGTGGGGGCTGGATCCCGAACGGATCGCCGTGACCGGCTTCTCGGCCGGGGGCCATGTCGCCGCGCGGCTGGCCACCCAGTTCGGCCGCGAGACCTACGCCCCCATCGACGCCGCCGACAGACTGTCGACCCGACCCAATGCGGCGGGCCTGTTCTATCCGGTGGTCACCATGACCGCGCCCTACGCCCACGGCAGCTCGCTGAAGTCGCTGCTGGGCGCGGCCCCGACCGACGCCCAGCGCCTGGCGGTCTCGGCCGAGCACGGCGTGCCCGCCGACGCCCCGCCGACCTTCATCGCCGCCGCCGCGGACGACAAGGTGGTGGCCATGGAGAACAGCCTGATGATGTTCCAGGCCCTGCGGGCCCAGAAGATCGCCAGCGAGCTGCACGTCTTCGAGTCCGGCGGCCACGGCTTCGGCCTGAACGGCCCCGGCGGCGTCGCCATGCCCTGGCCCGCCCTGCTGAGCGCCTTCCTCGAGCGGCACGGCCTCTACGCATGACCCGCGCGCCGTTCGACGTCCGCGACTTCGGGGCGGTCGGCGACGGCGCGACCCTGGCGACCGACGCGATCAACGCGGCGATCGCGGTGGCTCATGCCGTGGGCGGCGGCGAAGTGGTGCTGCCGGCCGGGCGATGGCTGTCGTTCTCGATCCGGCTGCTCAGCGGCGTCACCCTGCGGTTGGACGAGGGCTGTGTGCTGGAAGCCGCCGACCCGGCCCGCCATGCCGGCGCCTACGACGCCGCCGAGCCCAACCCGTTCGACCTCTACCAGGACTTCGGCCACAGCCATTGGCATAACAGCCTGATCTGGGCGGACGACGTCGAGGACGTGGCCGTCGTCGGGTCCGGCCTGATCGACGGCGTGGGCATGACCCGCGAAGGTCCCGGCTCGCGCTGGACCCGCCAGGCCGGCGAGTTCCCGGTCAGCATGGCCAACCTGTCGGCGGAAGAGATGGCGATCCTGGTCCCGGACCTGGAGGCCATGGCCGGCCACGGCAACAAGGCCATCGCCCTGAAGAACGCCCGGCGGGTCCGGCTGGAGGGCTTCACGATCTGGCGCGGCGGCCACTTCGCGGTGCTGGCCACCGGCTGCGACGACCTGACGATCCGGAGCCTGCGGATCGACACCAACCGCGACGGCCTGGACATCGACTGCTGCCGCGACGTGGTCATTGCCGACTGCCGGGTCAACACGCCCAACGACGACGCCATCGTGCTGAAGAGCTCCATGGCCCTGGGCGAGGTCCGGGCCACCGAGCGGGTCGAGATCACCGGGTGCCACGTCAGCGGCTTCGACCTGGGGACCCTGCTGGACGGGACCCAGGGCCGCAGCCAGCAGTTGGCCCCCGACCAGGACCGCGTCACCGGCCGGATCAAGCTGGGCACCGAGTCCAACGGCGGCTTCCGCGAGATCACCATCAGCGACTGCGTCTTCACCCGCTCGCGGGGCCTGGCCCTGGAGACCGTGGACGGCGGCCTGATCGAGGACATCTCGATCAACAATGTCGTCCTGCGCGAGGTGACCACCGCCCCGCTGTTCCTGCGGCTGGGCGACCGGGGGCGCGGGCCCGAGGGCACGACGCGCGGGGCCATCCGGCGGGTCAGCGTCAGCAACCTGACGGCCTGGGACATCCTGCCCGACTACGCCGCCACGATCGCCGGCCTGGAGGGCCATCCGATCCAGGACGTGACGCTGACCGACATCCGCCTGGTCTATGCCGGCGGCGGCCTGGCCGAGTGGTCCGCGCGGCGGCCCGACGACATGGCCCAGGCCTATCCCGAGCCCAGCATGTTCGGCCCTACCCCGGCCCACGGCCTGTGGGCGCGCCACGTCGACGGCCTGAGGCTGGACAACGTGCGCATCGAGACCCTGACGCCCGATCCGCGCCCTCCCGTGCTGCTGCAGGCCGTCCGCGCCGGCCGCTTTGACCGCCTGGACCTGGGCGCCGCCCCGGGCGTGGAGCCGATCATCGCCGAGGACGGTTCGGACTTCACGCTCGACGGAGACACGCCATGAAGCGCCGCGCCGTCCTGGGCGGACTGGCCGCGCTGGCCGCCGTGCCCGCCCCTGGGCCCGCCCTCGCCGAAACGCCGCCCCGGCGCGGCCGCCGCCTGCACGCCGACGACTTCCGCCACGGCCTGGACCGATGGGCGCTGGAGGCCGAGAAACCGGCCAAGGTGAACGTCCGCGACGGCCTGCTGGACATCGAGACCCCGGCCGGCCTGACCCTGTGGTTCCGGCCCGAACTGGTCGGTCCGGTGCTGATCGAATACCAGGCCCTGGCGGTCTCGGCGGGCGGTCCGAACGACCGGGTCAGCGACCTGAACGCCTTCTGGATGGCGCGCGACGCGGGCGGCGGCAGCCCGCTGGCCACGCCGCGCACCGGCGCCTTCGCCGACTACGACACCCTGAAGACCTACTATGTGGGCCAGGGCGGCAACGGGAACACCTCGACGCGTTTCCGCCGCTATGTCGGTCGCCCGGGCGACCGGCCGCTGCTGCCCCAGCACGACCACGCCGCGGCCGACGAGATGCTGGTCGCCAACCGCTGGCAAACGGTGCGGCTGGTCGCCGACGGCGGCCTGATCCAGTACTGGAACGACGGCCGCAAGCTGTTCGAGCTGGACGACGCCCAGCCCTACACGCGCGGCTGGTTCGGCCTGCGCACCACCTGGAGCCACCTGCGGGTGCGGCGGTTCGGCGTGTACGCGCTGAAGCTCTAGCTTCGACTTCAAGACCCCCCAACGGTTGTCATGCCGGAAGCCTCGCAGGGGCTGTCCGGGACCCAGGGGACTGGGGACTGGGGACTGGGCTGATGCGGTGCGGTTCACCTGGTCCCGGACAAGCGCTACGCGCTTTCCGGGATGACAACCGTGGGGACAAAGGAAAAGGGCCGCGCCATGCCGGCGCGGCCCTGAAGTCGTCCCTAGATCGTGGAGGGCGACGGGCGTCCCGGGCTCGACACCGGGACGCCGCCGCCAAGCGCAGTCCTAGAACTTCGCCGTCATGCCGACGAAGAAGCGGCGGCCGAAGTAGCCCAGTTCCGTCAGGCGGATGTCGCCGGCGGTCGAGCGTTCCTCTTCCTTGGTCAGGTTCTTGCCTTCGACGAAGAAGGACAGGCCCTGGATGTTCCAGAGGTCCGGCTTCCAGGTGATCTTGCCGTCCAGGTAGCCGGTCGAGTCGCGGTAGACCGGCTGGCCCGAGTTGTCGGCGGCCGAGATCAGGTACTTGGAGCGGTAGTTGTAGGCCAGGCGGGCGTTGAACGGGCCCTTGTCGTACCACAGGGTCGCGTTGGCGCTGTCGGGCGACAGACCCGGGAACGGCAGGGGAGAGCCGTCCAGGATCGAGTACAGACCGACGTCGGTGGCCTTCTGGTAGGTGTAGTTGGCGTCGACGCCGAAGCCCGACAGCCAGCCCGGCAGGAAGGTGAAGGCGGTCTTGGCCGTGATTTCCACGCCCTTGATCTTGGCGCCGTCGCCGTTGACGTAGGTGTTGTAGTTGTACATCACGCCGTCGCCGTAGACGTCACGCTTGCCCAGCAGGGTGCGCGACGAGACGTAGAACGACTTGATGTCCTTGTAGAACAGACCCACCGACACCTGGGTGTCCTGGTTGGGGTAGTATTCGAAGCTCAGGTCGTACTGGTTGGCGCGATAGGGCTTCAGGTCCGGGTTGCCGGCGGTGCAGCTCGGTTCGTCGAACTCGCCGTTGGCGTCGGGCGAGGCGTCGGTGGTGCAGGTCACCGTGGGCAGCAGGAAGTCCAGGCGCGGGCGGGCCATCAGCTGGGCGAAGCCGAAGCGCGTCGACAGCTTGTTCGGCACGAACCACAGGCCGGCGTTGAAGCTGGGCAGCCAGACCGTGTAGTCCTTCTTGTAGCTGCGCAGGCTGTTGGACAGGATGTAGGTCGTCGCCGTGCCGCCGTTGGTGGCCGCGTACGACTGCTGGCGGGTCGAGACGCCTTCCGCGGTCACCTTCGTCTGAACCCGACGCCAGCCGAAGTTGCCGTCCAGATCGAACGAGCCGATCGGGACCGAATAGTCGAACTTGATGTACTGGGCGTTGGTCTCTTCCTGGATCCGATACGGGATCTGGTCATGCGCCTTGCCGTCGTTGCCGACGGTGTGGACCATGTTGTTCAGGTTGAAGTGCGACGTGTCGAGGTTCTGCGAGATCACGTCGTAGTTCGGATACAGCCAGTTCATCGGCATAGAGCCGCCGCCGAAATAGAAGTCCGACGGCAGGGGCGACATGCCCGAGGCGAAGACCTGGTTCGAGAAGGCCCGCGACCAGACCTCCGACGAACCCCAGTAGCCGGTGGTGTAGGTCGTGCCCAGCACCGGATTGGTCTGGTCGGGCGCGCCCGCGGCGTTGTTGATCGTCGCCGTCGAGTTCACCGCGTTGCTGTAGATCACGGTGTCGTCGGTGGTCGCATACGGGTTGGCGCCGCCGTCCAGGATGAAGCCGCCGTAGCCGTAGCCCTCGGTCTTGTAGTCGGTGGCGCGGCCGCCGAACTCCAGCTTGTGGATGACCGGCAGGTGCGTGTCGTAGTCGAAGTCGAGCTTGTACTGCTGCTCCTTCTGGTTCACGAGCGACGGGCGGTACTGGATCTGCCACTGGCGGATCGCCGAGGCGTCCGACGGGCTGTAGCCGCTGGCGAACTTGAAGGACGGCTCGCCGTTGCCGTCCAGGGTCACGACCATGCCGGGCGTGTCGAAGCTGACGCTGACGTTGTTGGTCTGCGACGTCGTGTCGGTGTTGGCGTCGGAGCCCATGAACTCGATCTGCAGACGGTCGCCTTTGTAGCGGCCGCCGAAGCTGACGTATTCGCTCTTGCTGTCATAGGCGAAGTCGCGGGCGCTGATGCCGAAGCCCAGGTTGCCGCCGGCGCTGGCGGTCACCAGGCAGTTGCCCAGGGTGTAGCCGGTGACGTTGTGGTTGGCGTCGACCTTGACCGAGCTGGCGGTCGTGTCGGTGGCCGAGCACGACGTGCCCACCAGGTTGCGCAGGCGGGCCACGGCCGTGAAATCGGTGCCGTAGTTGATGTCGTTGAGCTTCTGCTTACGCTCGTCGTAGTTGTAGCTGATCCAGGCGTCCAGGCGATCGTTGAACCGGTACTGGGCGGTGAATTCCGACGAGATCCGCTTGTCGTTGCGATACCAGACGCCGTAGCGCGCCGTACGCGGCGCATAGTCGTACCACTGCGACTGACAGGCCGTGCGCAGGTTGGCCGACGAGATCTGGGTCGCGTCGGGCGTCACCAGGGCGGCGCAGTTGGCCTGGGTGGTGACGTTGCGGGCCAGGTCGTTGATCGCGCTGTTGTAGGCGGTGTTGTAGTACGGGACGGTCTTGTCGGCCGAGTTGTCGAAGTCGGCGAAGCGGCCCCACGAGGTGTTGCGGACGAAGTCGCCGCGCGTGTCGACGTCGTCGTAGGTGACGTTGGCCATCAGGCCCAGGCGGTCGTCCAAGAACTTGCCGGCCGCGATCACGTTGAAGCGCGGCGCCCAGTCCTTCATCGTGTCCAGCTTCTGGGCCGAAGCGGTCATCGAGATGGTCGGCTTGGCGAAGTCCAGCGGCTTGCGGGTGGTCACCGAGACCGTGCCGCCGACGCCGCCTTCGGTCATGTCGGCGGTGAAGCCCTTGAACACGTCGATCGACTGGACCAGTTCCGCCGCCAGTTCGCGGAAGTCGTTGGACCGGCCGCCGCCGCCGTAGACCTGCAGGTTGCCGGCCGTCGACAGCACGCTCATGCCGTTGATCTCGACGCGGTTCAGGTCCGGCTCGACGCCGCGGATCGAGACCGCGTTGCCTTCGCCGAAGTCGCGGGCCAGCTGCACGCCGGTCACGCGGCCCAGGGCCTCGCCGATATTCTTGTCGGGGAACTGGCCGATGTCCTCGGCGACGATGGAATCGGAGATCGTGCCGTTCCGCTTCTTGCGGTTCATGGCCGACTGCAGGCTGGCGCGGGTGCCGACGACGACGACCTCATCGATCGTGGTGGCCTTGTCCTCGACCGCGGCGGCCGGCTTGGCCTGGGCCTCGGCCTGACTCGCGCAGGCGATGCCCGCGGTCAGCGCCAGCAAGGACGCGGTGGCGACAGCCGCACGACGGCCGCGAGTGGATGCAAGCATTGGGTTCCCTCCCTCTAACCATGACCTGAGGTCTCCCGACGAAGACCCCGGACGCCTTACCGAGCCCTGCGGCGACCCTTGAACGGGCTGCTCGCAGCGCACGGCGGCACATTTCTCATACAATAGGAATAGTTCCACATTCTGAGATGTCAACGCAATTTGTGGGAAGACAGAAGTTTGTTTCCATGATGTAAGGCTGTTGCAACGCTCGCGAGGCGGCCCTGACGCCGACCCCGAGGCCGCGAAGAACGGCCGTCGCGAGCCTGGACTGGGGAAACCAAAGGGATTCGACGCATGAGTAAGCGTGGTGGAAACCGGGGCTCGCGGATCGCGGCGACGGTTCTTCTGGGCGCGACGGCGCTATCGTCCTTGGGCGGATCAGCGCTCGCCGCCCCCCGCCGGATGGAGGCCCTCGACCGAGGCGTGGTCGCCGTGCCAGCCGTGGACGGCGGCGTGCTGGTCAGCTGGCGGCTGCTGGGCGACGACCCGGCCAAGATCGCCTTCAACCTCTATCGCGACGGCGCGAAGCTGAACGCCTCCCCCCTGACCGGCCCGACCGACTTCGTCGACAAGACCGGCGGCCCGACCGCGACCTACACCGTCCGCGCGGTGGTCGGCGGCAAGGAGGCCGCGCCCAGCGCCCCGGCCAAGGTCTGGGCCGGCGGCTATCTGAGCCTCCCGCTGGACCCGCCGGCCGGCGGCGTCACCCCGGCGGGCGAGGCCTATTCCTACACCGCCAACGACGCCAGCGTCGGCGACCTGGACGGCGACGGCCGCTACGAGATCGTCCTCAAGTGGGACCCGACCAACTCCAAGGACAACGCCTTCGGCGGCTATACGGGGAACGTCTTCCTCGACGCCTATACGCTGGACGGCAAGCGCCTGTGGCGCATCGACCTGGGCCGCAACATCCGGGCCGGGGCGCACTACACCCAGTTCCAGGTCTATGACTACGACGGCGACGGCAAGGCCGAGATCGCCGTGCGCACCAGCGACGGCACGGTCGACGGGACCGGCAAGGTGCTGGGCGATCCCAAGGCCGACTGGCGCGAGGACGGGGGCGAGCGCCCCCAGGCCGACCGCACGGGCGCCACGACCCTGCCGGACGGGACCAAGGTCGCCAAGGTGCAGGGCCGCATCCTCAAGGGCCCCGAATACCTGACGGTGTTCGAGGGCGCGACCGGCAAGGCCCTGGCCAGCGCCCCCTACTCGCCCCCGCGCGATCCGCGCACCGACGCGCCCAGCGTCGAGCAGATGACGGAGGTCTGGGGCGACGGCTACGGCAACCGCTCCGACCGCTTCCTGGCCGGCACCGCCTATCTGGACGGCCGGCTGCCCAGCATCGTCATGGGCCGCGGCTACTACGGCCGCTCCACCGTGGCGGCGTGGGACTTCCGGGGCGGCAAGCTGACCCAGCGCTGGCTGTTCGACAGCGCCGCGCCCGGCAACGAGGCGTTCGGCGGCCAGGGCAACCACCAGCTCAGCGTCGCCGATGTCGACGGCGACGGTCGCGACGAGATCATCTACGGCTCGATGGCGGTGGACGACACCGGCAAGGGCCTGTGGAGCGCCCGCCTCTTCCACGGCGACACCATGCACGTGGGCGACCTGGACCCCACCCGTCCCGGCCTCGAGAAGTTCGGGGTGCACGAGGAGATGCGCAACAACGGCGGGATCGGCGCGGCCATGCTGGACGCCCGCACGGGCAAGGTGCTGTGGAGCACCCCGTCCGACAAGGACACCGGCCGGGGCCTGTCGGCCGACATCGACCCGCGTTTCCCGGGCGAGGAGGCCTGGGGCTCCAACCAGGAGACCCTCTACACCGCCCAGGGCAAGCCGATCGAAGGGGTCAAGCATCCGCGCCAGACCAACTTCGCCATCTGGTGGGACGGCGACGACCTGCGCGAATTGTTGGACAAGAACCAGATCAGCAAGTGGGACTGGAAGACCGGCGAGGCCAGGCCGCTGCTGACCGCCGAGGGCTTCACCTCCAACAACGGCACCAAATCGACCCCGGCCCTGTCGGCCGACATCCTGGGCGACTGGCGCGAGGAGGTGATCTGGCGGGCCGAGGACAACAAGAGCCTGCGGATCTACGCCACGCCCTACGTCACCCAGCGCCGCCTGGTGACCCTGATGCACGACCCGCAGTACCGCGTGTCGATCGCCTGGCAGAACACCGCCTACAACCAGCCGCCGCACACCAGCTTCTATCTCGGCGAGGGCATGAAGGCCCCGCCGCGCGCCGACATCCGGACCAAGTGAGGTGACGCCGATGAAGACCGCCCTCCTCCTCCGCGCCGCGGCCGTGAGCCTGCTGCTCGCCGCCGCCGCGCCCGCCGCCTTCGTCCCGGCCCTGGCCCAGGACAGGGTCACCGAGCCGCGCGCCGGCCTGCCCGAGGCCCCGCGCGAATGGATCGACAAGGACACCGGCCACCGCGTGATCCGCCTGTCGGACAAGCCCGGCAGCGGCAGCCTGTATTTCAACTACAACGGCTACACGCCCGACGGCCGCTTCCTGGCGATCAGCACGCCCGACGGCGTCTCGGTGGTCGACCTGAAGAGCCATGCCCTCACGCCCGTCGTCGTGGGCAAGGTCCGGCTGCTGTTCGTCGGCCGCAAGACCGGCCAGGTCTACTACCAGCGCACCGCCGAGGACGGCTCGGGTCAGGTCGAGGCGGTCGATCCCGCCACGAAGAAGGTCCGGACGATCGCCAAGCTGGCCAAGGGCGTGGGCATCCAGACGATCAACGCCGACGAGACCCTGCTGGCCGGGGTGGCCGTGCGCACCGACGTCCCGGCCGTGCCCAACCTCGCCGACGCCCTGCCCAAGAATCCGGACGACGTGAAGAGCGCCGACGGCCGCGAGCTGTCCTACGCCGAGGGCCGCGAGGTGCAGCTGAACGCGCGTCTGGACAGCCGCATCCCGATGGAGATCTTCACGATCAACACCGCGACCGGCGAGCGCAAGGTCGTGCACCAGGCCACCGACTGGCTGAACCACCTGCAGTTCTCGCCCACCGATCCGGGCCTGCTGATGTTCTGCCACGAGGGTCCCTGGCACAAGGTCGACCGGTTGTGGCTGGTGCGGATCGACAAGGCCGGCGACACGCCGGTCAAGATCCACGCCCGGACCATGAACATGGAGATCGCCGGGCACGAGTGGTTCAGCGCCGACGGCAAGACCATCTGGTACGACCTGCAGACCCCGCGCGGCGAGGACTTCTGGGTGGCCGGCTACGAGATCGCCACCGGCAAGCGCACCTGGATGCACCTGGACCGCAACGCCTGGTCGGTGCACTTCAACACCTCGCCGGACGGCAAGCTGTTCGCCGGGGACGGCGGCGACAGCGAGATGGTCGCCCACGCGCCCGACGGCAAATGGCTGTACCTGATGCGTCCGCGCGCCATCCCGGATGTCGCCGGCATCCACGCCCCGGGCTCCGAGACCCTGATCCAGCCGGGCGTGCTGGACACCGAGCGGCTGGTCAACATGCAGGGCCACGACTACCGCCTGGAGCCGAACGTCAACTTCACGCCGGACGCCAAGTGGATCGTGTTCCGCTCGAACATGCACGGGGCCAACCACGTGTACGCGGTCGAGGTGGCTAAGGCCGCGCAGTAGGTCCCCCCGTGGGGGAGGCGCTGGCGGCTACCGCCCCTTCAACCGCTCGGTGATGAACGCGTCCACCGCATCGGTATAAGCCTCGGGCAACCCCAGCGTCCGGTTGATGTCGGCATGGGTCAGGGCTTGCGGCAGGACGGGCATGTCGCGTCCTGCCGCCCGGGCCTTGGCCTGGAACCGCCGTGCGTCGTCGCACGGATCGTCCGGCCGTCGGGTCGAGCAGACCAGCATCATCGGCACGGCCCGGGGCGTCCATTGGTCCATCGGCGACGCCTTGGCCCAGTACGTGGGATCGGCGCCGAACGCGCGGTCGTAGAAGCCGGGGTGACGGCCGGCCATGGTCGCCGAGACCTGCATGGCGGCCGAATCCAGCACCACCGTCCCGGCCCACGGCCGGCCGACCATGTCGGGTCGCGACGAGACCAGCGCCACCAGGTGCGCGCCGGCCGAGTGGCCCATCAGAATGATCTTGTCCGGATCGCCGCCCCAGTCCTCGGCATAGCCCTGGGCCCACTGGACGGCGTCGGCCACGTCCTCGGCCTGCTCGTAAGCCATGGCGTCGGGCAGCATGCGATAGTTCACGCTGACCACGATCCAGCCGCGGGTCAGCCAGTGCTTGAGCTTGTTTTCGACCGAGCCTGTATTGGCCTTGTCGCCGATCATCCAGGCCCCGCCGTGCACCATGACCAGGATCGGCGCACCGTGGGCGTGAGGGGGGATATAGACGTCCAGCCGCTGGGCGGGGTCGGTCCCGTAGGCGTCGGTCTGCTTGCGGGCGCCGGTCAGGATGGCCTGCAGGTCGATCGGGCGCTCTTCCTCGGCCTTCTTCTCCAGCAGGCGCTGGCGCATCGGCCCGCGCAGGCCCAGCCCCGGCTGAGCGGCCTCGACGGCGCCGGCCCCGCCGAGGGTCGCGACCGCCAGGACGATCAGCAAGGCGCTTCGGCGTGACGTCATTTCAGGCCCTCGAGCTGGTCGCGGACGGCGGCGACCTCGTCGCGTGACAGTCGCCCATCATGGTCGCGATCGGCGCGGTCGAACAACGGAGCCGGTCCGTCGACGAACTCGGCGCGGGTGACCCGGCCGTCGCCGTCGCGGTCGGCGTGGGTGATCACCGTCTTCAGGGCCTGGGCCTTGGGACGGTTCGACTTGGCCAGGCGTGGGAACTCCGACAGCGTCACCACGCCGTCGTCGTTGCGGTCCAAGCGCTGGAACTGCGCCGCGCGCGAGGCTCTGAATTCGTCGCGGGTGACATAGCCGTCGTGATTGGAGTCGGCCTTGTCGAGCGCCGCGCCGGGCGTGCGCGAGGCCGCATCGGCGCCGGAAGCGCCCATGGCGGCCAGGCAGATGAGGGACAGGGTCAGGATCTTCATGTTCGGTCTCCGGAGAACGCCCGCCGCGCCGTTTGGGGGAGCCTGGCGCGGCGGGCCTGGACGGGTTCGATCAGGGGCGGGTCACCGTCCCGCTGATGGAACGCGTCGAGCCGTCGTAGCCGGTGCGCGAATGGTCGTAGCTGACCGTGCCGTCGCCGTTGTTGACGACGTTGGTCGAACGGCTGGCCGAGGCGCCGTTGTTGAACGTGCGGGACGCCCCGCCGTGATAGGCGCCGTCGCCCCAGCTGGCGTTGCGGTTGCTGGCCACGCCGCGACCGGAGTTGGTCTGCGTCCCGCGCGAGACCGAGATCGCGCCGGGCTGGCGGCTGACATTGCGATTGTGGACATAGCCGTGGCCGCGCGCGCCTTGGACGCTGACGAAACGCCCGTGCTGGCCGGCCTGGGCGGGCGCGGCGATCATGGCGGCGAGAACCGCCAGGGACGAGAGGCCGGCGGCCAGGATGGAAGTCTTACGCATGATGGCTCCATGGGGAGTGGGGTCGGTGTCCCTCGACGCCGCCATCTGACCACCGCCGGGCAATCCCTGGTTTGCTCGCGCCCGACGAACTGTGTCGAAGTGTAAACGGGCCGAGTGGCGGCTTCCGCTGGGCCGGGGCTTGAGGCATCTCCTTGACCATGGCCGACAACACGCTGATCGCGGTCGTGGAAGACGACGCCGAAATCCGGGACCTGACCTTGGGGCTGCTGCGCCGCGAGGGTTACGACGTCGTGGGCTGCGCCGACGCCGAGGCCTTCGACCGCCTGGCCGCCCGCCGTCGCGTGGACCTGGTCCTGCTGGACATCATGATGCCGGGCGAAGACGGCCTGTCGGTCTGCCGTCGCCTGCGGGCGGCCGGCGACACGGCGATCCTGATGGTCACCGCCAAGGGCGACGACATCGACCGGGTGATCGGCCTTGAGATCGGCGCCGACGACTATCTGGCCAAGCCCTATAATCCGCGCGAACTGCTAGCCCGGGTCAAAGCGATCCTGCGCCGCACGCGCGAGGTCCATCGCGTGACCAGCACACCGCCCGGCGAGGTGCTGGGCTTCGCCGGCTGGCGGCTGGACACGGCCAGCCGCGACCTGACCGATCCTGATGGCCGGCCCGTGACCCTGACCGGCGGCGAGCACGACCTGCTGATGGCCTTCCTGCGTCACCCCCAGCGGGTGCTCAGCCGCGACCAGTTGCTGGACTGGACCCGCGGCCGCAGCGCCGAACCGTTCGACCGCGCCGTCGACGTGCTGCTGAGCCGCCTGCGCCGCAAGCTGGGCGGCGCGACCTTGATCAAGACCGTGCGCGGCGGCGGCTACCTGTTCAGCGCGCCGGCCGAGCGGCTCTAGCCATGATGCTGTCCGACAACCTCTCCACGCGCATGACGGCCATCCTGCTAGCCGGGCTGGCGGTCATGCTGGTGATCGGGGCCGCCCTGCTGGTCTGGCCGCAGGGGCGGGGCGAAGGCGGCGTGCGCTTCTACCAGTTGCCCCGGCCGTCCGAGGCCCGGGCCATCGTCGAGGCGGTCGAGGCCAGCCCGCCGTCGGCCCGGCCCAAGGTGGTCAAGGCGCTGGACACCGGCGTCATCCGCACCACCCTGGAGACCGATTTCCTGCCCGTGCCGTTGCGGGCCCGGGTCGCCGACGCGGGCGATCCCGGTTATCGGGCCTATCGCCAGGCGCTGGGCGAGCGGGACCTGCGGATCGACATCCGGCGCGGCGGCCGGCTGCGCCAGGACGCCCTGCCCGGCCGCCAGGCCCTGCGGCTGTCGGTGCGGCTGGCCGACGGCGAGGTGCTGGTGCTGCGCCGTCGCGCCCCTGAGACGGCGCGGCAATTCTTCAGCCGGGTCTCCCTCGCCGCCGCCGCCCTGCTGGTCGTCACCCTGCTGATGCTGGTCCTGGCGGTGCGCCAGACCACCCAGCCGGTCAGCCATCTGGCCCGCGAGGTCGCGCGGTTCGGCGACGACCTGGACGCCAAGGCCCTGCCGTTGCGGGGGCCGCGCGAGCTGCGCGAACTGTCCGCGGCCTTCAACACGATGCAGGGCCGGATACGAGGGCTGATGGACGAACGCACGCGGATGCTGGCGGCCATCGCCCACGACCTGCGCACCTACCTGACCCGTCTGACCCTGCGCGCCGAGTTCATCGCCGACGACGCCCAGCGCGCCAAGGCCGGGAGCGACCTGGCCGAGATGTCCCAGTTGCTGGACGACACCCTGCTGTTCGCCCGCCAGGACGCCGGACGCGGCGACGGCGCGCGATCGATCGACGTCCGCCAGGAACTCGAGACCCTGGTCGCGTTGCGCCTCGAGATGGGCCAGGCGGTGCTGCTGGCGCCCGAAGCGGCCGGCGCGGCCTGGGCCTCGCCCCTGGCCGTGCGTCGCATGGTCGACAACCTGATCGACAACGCCGCCCGCTACGGCGGGGCGGTGACGGTCGACGCCCGTCCCCTCGGCCGCCGCGTCGAGATCATGGTGCTGGACGACGGGCCGGGGCTCCCGGTCGAGATGCTGGAGACCATCACCGCTCCGTTCGAACGCGGCGAGGCCTCGCGTAACCGGCGCACAGGCGGCGCGGGCCTGGGCCTGTCGATCGTCCAGGCCCTGGCCAAGGGCGAGGGCGGCCGCCTGACCCTCGCCAACCGCCCCGAAGGCGGGCTGGCGGCGACGATCGAGCTGCCTTCGGGACCACCGCGCCCTAGAGCCCCCGATAGACCTCGGCCTCGATCACCCCCAGCGCGCCGCCGGTCTTGACCTTCTCCGCGCCCGTATCCAGCCCCGCCCGAGCGCCGGTGATCTCGACGATCTTGCCGAAGGCGTCGCGGTCCTCGGTGGGTCCGGTCAGGGCGATGCGCAGCTTGCGGCCCGCGGGGGCGGCCTTCAGCGGCAGGGTGACATAGCCCAGGCTCTTGGGGGCCACGCCCTCGTAGACGACCCGGCCGTCCAGGGTGATGCGCAGCGGATAGGCGCGCAGGCGCCAGCCGATCAGTTTCAGCGTCACCTCGTCCACCCGCTGGGGCTGGGCGTACTGGAACTCGAGCCAGGCGTCGGACAGCCGGCCGTCGCTGGCCCAGTGGGTGGTCTCGTCGTCGTCCGTGGCCTTCCCGACGTCGGCGGCGTTGGAGCCGGCGACCACCGCGGCGGCCTTCAGGGCCACGCGGCGGACCTTGTAGGACGGGGTGGCGGGCGTCGGGCCGCGCGATAGGTCCACGGGCGGCAGCGGCGCCTCGGCCGGCGGCGGGGCGACGTCGAGGGTCAGGCTGGCGGGCTTCAGCCCCTCGGCCGCGGCGGTGACGACGACCTTGCCGGCCGCCAGGGTGGAGCGCAGGGCCACGCGGTTGATCCCGGCCTCGATCGGCAAGGTCTTCGAGCCGATGAAGTTGTCGTCGCCGCGATTGGTCCCCTCGTAGTGGGTCACCGCGTCCTTGCCGGCCGCCTGGGTGACGACGTTCACCGCCGGACCGGCGACCTCGACCGGCTTCCTGCCGGTGGAGTCGCCCTGGGCGATGCCGCCCCGCCACTCGGCCGGACCCGACAGGTCGAACTTCACCAGGTCCAGCGCCGTCGGCACGCGCCGCCCCTGCGCATCCACCGCCTCGACGTCGACCAGGGCGATGTCGGACGCGTCGGCCCGCCAGCCCGAGGGACCGGCGTGCGGGGTCAGGCGCAGGGCCACGGCGGGACCGGTGGTGACCCGCTCGTCGGTCGAGACCACCTTGCCACGGGCGTCGCGGCCGATCGCCTTCAGCGTCCCCGGCGACCAGGCGACCTTGGCGAAGGTGAACAGGAAGCCGTCCGACTTCACGCCCTTCCCCAGCGACTTGCCGTTCAGCAGCAGTTCGACGCTGTCGGCGCTGGAGACGACCGTCACGTCCTTCACTGTCCCGGGCGCGTAGTTCCAGTGGCCGACGATGTGGCTGCGGGGATGCTCGACATCGACCCAGCCGTCCCACATGACCTGGTGGACGTAGAAGGCGTCCTTGGGCAGGCGCATGGCGTCCACCTCGCCGCTGCGGCGATAGTTGTTGTCGCCCCGGAAGTGGGTGTTGCTGTCGGTGAAGCCGATGTTCACGCCGCCCGAGCTGACGCGATCCCCGCCGCCCGGGCGTTCGCGCCAGTAATCGTACCAGCGGCGCACCGCCTCGGCGGAATAGCTGTCCTGGTTGCGGTTGTAGTCGGGGCTGTTGGCGTGGAACGGCGGGGTCAGCTCGTCCTGGAACTTCCGCGCCGCCTCGTCGCGCATGTATTCCATGGCCCAGACGGGCTTGGTCGCGCTCTTGTTGATGTAGAGCATCTCGCCGCCGTATTCGGCTGCCTTGCTGTCGAGCATCTCGCGCGAGCCGATGGCGCGGCCGCCGCGCGGATCGAATTGGTCGCGCACGGCCTTCAGCTCCGCCATGTGCTCTTCGCTGATGTTCTCGTTGCCGCCCTCGTAGAACAGGACCGAAGGGTTGTTGCGGAAGGCGACCACCGCGTCGCGCATCACCTCGACCCGCTGCTCCCACCGGCGGCCGGTCACGTCGCCCTCGGCGTCGCCGGCCGGCAGGGCCTGCATCAGGCCCACGCGATCGGCCGAGTCGATGTCCTGGCGGGACGGCGTCACGTGCATCCAGCGCACCAGGTTGCCGTTGCTCTGCACCATCAGTCGGTTGGAGAAGTCGCTGACCCACGGCGGCGCGTCCGGGCCCAGGGCGGGCCATTCGTTGGTGCTGCGCTGGGCGTAGCCGTGGACTTGGATGACCCGGTCGTTGAGATAGATCATCCCGTTCCGGAACTCGGTCTTGCGGAAGCCCGTGCGGGTGGTCACCGCGTCGACGCTGGCGCCGTCCTCCACCAGCTCGGTGCTCACGGTGTAGAGATAGCCGTAGCCCCAGCTCCAGAAGTGCAGGCCCGTCAGCGGCGACTGGGCCGAGACGGTGCGGGTCTCGCCGGGCGCCAGGGTGACCGTCGGGCCCTCGAAGGCGCCGGCCGGCTTGCCGTCGACGTCGCGCAGGCTGACCCGGTACTTGAACGTGCGCGGGCGGCCGGAGTCGTTGCGCACCTGGGACTCGGCGTGGACGGTCGCCGCCCCGCGCCGGATGTCGAACCGGTCGGCCCAGACGTAGACGCCGGTCGTCCCCAGGCTGGAATAGAACGGCAGGGTCTGGTGCAGGCCGTCGGTCAGATGCAGGCGCACCGCCCGGTTCACGCCGCCGTAGTTGGCGTTGAAGTTCTTGTTGTTCCACTGGAAGGCGCTGCCGGTGGCGCGCTCCTTGTAGATCCAGCTGTTGTCGACCCGCACGGCGACGACGTTGACGAAGGGCGCGGGCTTCAGCTGGGCGGTGGCGTCGACGGCGAAGCCCGAGACGCCGTTCTCGTGGCCGCCCACGCGCACGCCGTTCACATAGACGTCGGCCGCCTGGCGCACGCCGTCGAAAGCCAGGAACGCCTTGCCGCCCGGGTCGGCGCCGGCGGGCAGGACGAAGCGCTTGCGATACCAGATCACCGCTTCCTTCTGGTCGGTGCTGGCGTCGCGGAAGGCCTGGTCCTCGTTGAAGGCGCGCGGCAGGGTGACCGGGGTCCAGGCCGCGTCGTCGAGGTCGGCCTTCTCGGCGCCGGCGATCTCGCCCGTCGTCATGCGCCAGCCGTCGTTGAAGAACCGGTCGATGCGCGGCGCGGCGGTCGATGCGCCCGCCAGGCAGGCGGCGACCAGACCGCCCAGGATCGATCCCGCTACGTTTCGCATGGTGGGGCCCTCCAAATTGGCCAGGCCACTTTGAGCCTTTATCCACCTGTGGCTTGACATCCCGCCCGCTGTCAAGCATTCTCATTATATCGGATGATGTTCCATATTATGGAACCTTAGCCGTCGGGATTTGGACCTCGGTCCCGTCCCTCCCCACACACGGACTCGCCCGTTCTTCCCCCCATCCGGGCCAGCGGGGCGCCACTTCAGGCGTCCCGCTTTTCTTTTGCTTCCCCCTCGCCTCCGCTCATCCCGGCGAATGCCGGGACCCAGATGGAATGGTTTTGAAGCGGGTTCCTCGAACTCGGAGCGTACCCAGCCCGACACACCGCCATGGGATCTGGGTCCCGGCATTCGCCGGGATGAGCGGATCAATGAGGGCTTAAGCCGCTACCGCCCCAGACAGCGCGGGCCGCCGAGGATCGGCTGCACGCCGGTCGAGGCGGGATGCACATAGGCCGAGACCGGCAGGTCCAGGAACGCCAGCCGCCCCGCCACCAGCGACGCGGCCAGGCGCGCCCCGCCCTCGTTGATGTGGGTGGTGTCGCTGTTGCCGTTCGGGTAGCGCGCGACGTGGTCCTCGGGCGTGTAGATCAGGTAGAGGCGGCGCGAGGCCGGCTCGCCCAAGGCCTGCTGGGCGCCCATCATGTCGGCGTCCAGGTCGATCAGCGGCGTCTTGGTGGCCTTGGCCACGGCCCGCACCGCCAGGGCGTAGGCGCCGTGGGTCTCCTGGACCTTGTCGTCGAGGAACACATGCTTGGCGATCGGGGTCACCAGGACGGGCCGGCCGCCCTTGGCCCGCACGTCGGCGACGAAGCGGGTCAGGTTGGCGGTGTAGGCGCCCTGGGGGTCGGTGAAGCGGACGATCTTCACACGGTCGGCGTCGTTGTGGCCGAACTGGATCAGCACCGTGTCGCCGGGCTGGAGCTTGGCCAGCAGGCCGTCCCACAGGCCTTCCTCGATGAAGGTCTTGGTCGAGCGACCGCCGCGCGCCAGGTTCACCACCTCGACGCGGGGGTCCAGCGAGCACTTCAGCACCATGCCCCAGCCCATCTGCGGATAGGCCGAGGCGCCGTAGTTGGCGGCGGTGGAGTCGCTGGCGATCAGGATGCGGGCGACCGGCGCTTCCATGGCCGCCGGCGCGGGCACGTCCGTGAGGTCGGGCTTCGGGGCGCCGGGCGCGGTCTGCAGCGCCAGGGCCGCGACGACGGCCAGCACGCTCATCGTTCCACCTTGGCCAGGATCGAGCTGTCGATCTGATCCAGGGTGTTGACGCCGGTCAGGGCCATGGCCACGCGCATCTCCTTCTCGATCAGGTCCAGCAGTTGGGTCACGCCCAGCCCGCCGCGCGCGGCCAGGGCGTAGACGAAGGCCCGGCCCAGCAGCACGCCCTTGGCGCCCAGGGCCAGCATCCGCACCACGTCCAGGCCCGAACGCACGCCGCTGTCGGCCAGGACGGTCAGGCGGTCGCCCACGGCGTCGGCGATGGCCGGCAGGGCGCGGGCCGAGGACAGCACGCCGTCCAACTGCCGCCCGCCGTGGTTGGAGACCACAATGCCGTCGGCGCCGATGTCGGCGGCGGCCTTGGCGTCTTCCGGATCGAGCACGCCCTTGATGATCAGCGGGCCCTTCCACTGGTCGCGGATCCAGTCGAGGTCCTTCCACTGGATGGAGGGATCGAAATTGGCCCCCAGCCAGCCCATGAAGTCCTCGAGGCCGGAATTCTTGCCCAGCACCGGGGCGACGTTGCCCAGGGTGTGGGGCCGGCCCATGACGCCGACGTCCCAGGCCCAGGCGGGCTTGAGCACCGCCTGCATCAGCCGCCGCGCGGCGGCGTTGGGACCGCTCATGCCGGAATGGGCGTCGCGATAGCGGGCGCCGGGCACGGGCATGTCGACGGTGAACACCAGGGCCGTAGCCCCGGCGTCGGTGGCGCGGGCCAGCAGGTCGCGCATGAAGGCCCGGTCGCGCAGCACGTAGAGCTGGAACCAGATCGGCGTCGGGCTGGCCCTGGACACCTCCTGCAGGTCGCAGACCGAGACGGTCGACAGGCAGAACGGCACGCCCTTGGCGGCGGCGGCCTTGGCCGCCTGGCACTCGCCGCGCCGCGCGTACATGCCCGTCAGCCCCACCGGGGCCAGGGCGACCGGCAGGGCCTGGTAGTGGCCGAACAGGGTGGTCGAGGTGTCGACCTGGGAGACGTCCTTCAGCACCCGCTGGCGGAGGCTGAGGTCGGCCAGGTCCGAGACGTTGCGGCCCAGGGTCCGCTCGGCATAGGCGCCGCCGTCGATATAGTCGAACAGGAAGCGGGGCAGCTTGCGCCGCGCCGCCTCCCGGAAGTCCGTGGTGGACGAGATGATCACGGGGCTACTGCAGGTTCACGAACGCGCCGCCGTCGACCAGCAGGGCCGCACCGGTCACGTACTTGGCCAGGTCCGAGGCCAGGAAGACGATCGGCCCGGCCAGGTCGTCAGGCTCGCCCAGGCGGCCCAGCGGGATGCGGCCGGCCATGTATTCGCGCTTGGCGACGTCGGCCAGGTCTTCCTTGTTGATCGCCGTCTCGATGGTGCCGGGCAGCACCGAGTTGCAGCGGATGCCGTACTTGCCCAGGGCGATGGCGGTCGACTGCATCAGGCTGTGCACGCCGGCCTTGGTCGGGGTGTAGTGGGTCTGCATGCCGCCGCCGACCAGGGCGCTGATCGAACTGACGGCGATGATGGCCCCGCCGTCGCCTTGGCGGACCATCTGGTTGGCCGCCGCCTGCACCATGTAGTAGGCGCCGAACAGATTGACCTTCATCGTCCGCTCCATGACCTCGGGCGGCATGTCGAGGAAGGCGTGGAAGGGGCAGATGCCGGCGTTGTTGACGAAGACGTCGACCCGGCCGAACGCCTTGACGGCGGCGTCCACGAACAACGCGGCGGTCTCGACCTGGGCCACGTCGCCCTTCACGGCGATGGCCCGGCGGCCCAGGGCCTCGATCTGCGCCACGGCGTCGGCCGCGCCGGCCTCGTCGGAATGGTAGTTGATCGCCACGTCCGCGCCGTGCTGGGCGCAGCCGATGGCGGCCGCCTTGCCGATCCCCTGCGAGGCGCCGGTCACCAGCACCACCTTGTCCTTCAGAAGCATCGTTCCTCCACTGAACTCTACGGACGACCTACCGCTTGGCGGGCGTCCTCTTCTCGTTCCATCCCAGCTCGACGCCGATGGCGTTGGCGCAGTCGCGCACCGTCGTGGTCAGGTCCTTCATGCGCGCGTCGTCCATGTACTGGGCCGCGCCGGAGACGCTGATGGCCGCGACGATGGCGCCGCTGGGGCCGCGGATCGGGGCGGCGACGCAGCGGATGCGGTCCTCGTTCTCCTCGAGGTCGAAGGCCACGCCCTTCTTGGCGTAGTCGCGCATCCAGGCGATCCACTGCTCTTCGTCGGGACCGTGCGCCGAGCGCGGGCCTTCCTTGCGATAGAGCTCGCGCCAGCGCTCCTCGGTGTCGTCCAGCACCAGGGCCTTGCCCAGGCCCGTCGAGCGGATCGGCTGGCGATCGCCCACGCGCGAGGAGATGTTGATCCGGCGGCGGCCGGTCAGCTTGTCCAGGTAGTGGGCGCGGTCGTCTTCCAGGACGCCCAGGTGGACCGTGTCCTCCAGCTCGTCCCACAGCTTTTCCAGATACGGACGGGCCACGCGGGGCAGGTCCATCTGCTGGCCGGCCAGGTAGCCCAGCTCCAGCAGCTTGGAGCCCAGGCTGTAGCCTTCGCGCGGGGTCTGGGCCAGCAGGCGGCGCTCGACCAGGGCCGTGGCCAGGCGGTGAGTCGTGCTGCGGGTCAGGCCCAGGCGCTGGGCCAGGGCGGGCAGGCCGATGGTGCCGGAGTCCGCGACCACGTCCAGCAGGTCCAGGCCCCGGAAGAGCGTCTGGCTGCCGCTGGGCGCCTTGCCGTTCGCACTATCATCCTTGGCCACCGGTTCGGCTCCCCTTGACGCGTCACGTTTCATTTTGTAGCACTCTCTCTCATAATATGGTACCTAGCGCAAGCGGCGAAGGCGACGATCCGGTCACCAAAAGTCGGCGCGCGCCACCGTGTCATAGGACGTCTCCGGGGAGGTAGGCGCGGCCGCTCAAGGTTTCGCCAAGCATGTCGAAGGCCTTAGCCTCACGATACGCCCTTCTCTTCCTTTAAGTAGATCGCTTCCTCTTAGGAAGTGTGGGCTGGAGCTGGTTTTTCCCATGCCGTTTCCCCTCATCCGGCAAGTTCGGGCCTATGTCGTGCGTGGCGGCGGGGCCGACTATCACGATCAGGGCGAAGGCCACTGGATCGACGACCACATCGCCACCCCGATGTCGCGCTATCCGGAATACCGCCAGAGCCGCCAGAGCTTCGGCATCAACGTGCTGGGCACGCTGGTCGTCGAGATCGAGGCCGCCGACGGCACGGTCGGCTTCGCGGTGACCACCGGCGGCGAGCCGGCCGCCTACATCGTCGAGAAGCACCTGGCCCGCTTCCTGGAAGGCCGCGACCCGACCGAGGTCGAGAAGATCTGGGACCAGATGTATTTCTCGACCCAGTACTACGGCCGCAAGGGCCTGGTCGTGAACGCCCTGTCGGGCGTCGACCTGGCGCTGTGGGACCTGCTGGGCAAGCTGCGCCAGGAGCCCGTCTACCACCTGCTGGGCGGCAAGGTCCGCGACGAGCTGACCTTCTACGCCACGGGCGCGCGTCCGGACCTGGCCAAGAAGATGGGCTTCATCGGCGGCAAGATGCCCCTGCACCACGGCCCGGCCGAGGGCGAGGAAGGCCTGCGCAAGAACCTCGAAGAACTGGCCACGATGCGCGAGCGCTGCGGCGAGGACTTCTGGCTGATGTTCGACTGCTGGATGGCGCTGGACCTGAACTACGCCACCAAGCTGGCCCACAAGGCCCACGAGTACGGCCTGAAGTGGATCGAGGAAGCGCTCAGCCCCGACGACTACTGGGGCTATCGCGACCTGAAGAAGAACGCCCCCAAGGGCATGCTGGTCACCACCGGCGAGCACGAGGCCACCCGCTGGGGCTTCCGCATGCTGCTGGAGATGGAGTGCTGCGACATCATCCAGCCCGACGTCGGCTGGTGCGGCGGCATGACCGAGCTGGTGAAGATCTCGAACCTGGCCGACAGCCGCGGCGTGCTGTGCATCCCGCACGGCTCGAGCGTCTACAGCTACCACTTCGTGGTCACCCGCCATAACAGCCCGTTCGCCGAATTCCTGATGATGGCCCCGAAGGCCGACGAGGTGGTGCCGATGTTCCACCCGCAGCTGATCGGCGAGCCCGTGCCGGTGAACGGCAAGCTGAAACTCTCCGACGCCCCCGGCTTCGGCGTCGAACTCAATCGCGAGGTCGGTCTGCACCGGCCTTACGCCCGCTGATCTCCTCGAAAGCGTAGACCCATGAAACTGCTTCGTTACGGCCCCCGCGGCGCCGAAAAGCCCGGCCTCCTCGACGCCGACGGCCAGATCCGCGACCTGTCCGGCGTCGTCGCCGACATCACCGGCGCCGAGCTGTCGCCCGCCAGCCTGAAGAAGCTGGCCGCGATCGATCCCAAGTCGCTGCCGCTGGTCGAGGGCTCGCCCCGCTACGGCGTGCCGGTCAAGGGCGTCTCCAAGTTCATCGCCGTGGGCCTGAACTTCGCCGACCACGCCGCCGAGTCGAACCTGCCGATCCCCGAGGAGCCGGTGCTGTTCACCAAGGCCGTCAGCTGCCTGACCGGCCCGAACGACCCGGTGATGATCCCCAAGGGCTCGCTGAAGACCGACTGGGAAGTCGAGCTGGGCGTCGTGATGGGTTCGCGCGCTTCGTACGTCTCCGAGGCCGAGGCCCTGGACCACGTCGCCGGCTACGTGCTGATCAACGACGTCTCCGAGCGCGCCTTCCAGATCGAGCGCGGCGGCACCTGGGACAAGGGCAAGGGTTGCGACACCTTCGGCCCGGTCGGCCCGTGGATGGTCACCTCGGACGAGGTGGGCGACCCGCAGAACCTCGGCATGTGGCTGGACGTCAACGGCCAGCGCAAGCAGGACGGCTCGTCCAAGACCATGATCTTCCCGATCAGCAAGCTGGTCTCGTACATCAGCGAGTTCATGACGCTGGAGCCGGGCGACCTGATCACCACCGGCACGCCTCCGGGCGTCGGCATGGGCCAGAAGCCCGAGCCCGTCTATCTCAAAGCCGGCGACGAGATCCGCCTGGGCATCGAGAAGCTGGGCGAGCAGCGCCAGATCGTCGTGGCCTGGTCCAAGGAAGGCGTCGCGTGAGCACCGTCTCCTCCCCCAAGGTCTATCCGAATCGCTTCGCCGGCCGCGTCGCGGTGATCACGGGCGGCGCCTCGGGCCTGGGCAAGGCCGTGGCCGCGCGCATCGTCGCCGAGGGCGGCCAGGTCTCGCTGTGGGACGTGGACGCCGAGGGCCTGAAGGCCGCCGCCGCCGAGGTGGGCGCCAAGCACACCGTCGCCCTGGACGTCTCGGACGAAGCGGCCGTCCTGGCCGCCGGCCAGGCCGCCAATGCGGCCCTGGGCCGCGTCGACATCCTGGTCGCCTCGGCCGGCATCACCGGGGCCACGGCCACCGTGTACGAGTATCCGACCGACAGCTGGAAGCGCGTCTTCGACATCAACGTCAACGGCGTCTTCTACTGCTGCAAGGCCCTGGCGCCGTTCATGATCGCCCAGGGCTACGGCCGCATCGTCAACGTCGCCTCGGTGGCGGGCAAGGAAGGCAACCCCAACGCCGGCGCCTATTCGGCGTCGAAGGCGGCGGTGATCGGCCTGACCAAGTCGCTGGGCAAGGAGCTGGCCACCAAGGGCGTGATCGCCAACAGCCTGACCCCGGCCACCTTCGAGAGCCCGATCCTGGAGCAGCTGCCCCAGAGCCAGGTCGAGTACATGAAGGGCAAGATCCCGATGGGCCGCCTGGGCGAAGTCCACGAGAGCGCGGCCATGGTCTGCTTCATGGCCAGCGAGGAGTGCAGCTTTACCACCGCCTCGACCTTCGACACCTCCGGCGGCCGCACGACCTTCTAGGAAAGAGCGGAGCGATGACCTATCTCGGCCCGATCATCGACCCGCACATGCACCTGTGGGACCTGGAGCGGCACTACTACAGCTGGCTCCAGGACACCCCGCTGCCGAACAATCCGGCCGGCGACATGTCGCCGATCGCCTACAAATCCTACGGGTTGGACGACTACCTGGCCGACACCGCCGGCTGGAACGTCGTCCAGACCGTCCACGTCGAATGCGGCCTGCCGCCCAAGGACCAGCTGTCGGAGACCGACTGGCTGCAGGGCCTGGCCGACACGCGCGGCGTGATCGGCGGGATCGTCTGCGGGGCCAACCTTGACGATCCGGGCGTCGAGCCTCTGCTCGAAGCCCAGGCGTCGCGGACCAACGTCCGGGGCGTGCGCCAGATCGTCAACTGGCACAAGGACCCGGCCAAGACCTACGGCCCGACCGACCTGCTGCTGAACGACCAGTGGCGCAAGGGCTACGCCCTGCTGGCCAGGTACGGCCTGTCGTTCGACCTGCAGCTCTATCCCTCGCAGATGGCGGCCGCCGCCGAGCTGGCCGCCGCCCATCCCGACATCCCGGTGATCGTCAACCACGCCGGCATGCCCACCGACCGCGACGACGCCGGCCTGGCGACCTGGCGCGACCGCCTGGCCCTGCTGGCCCAGCGGCCGAACGTCAGCTGCAAGATCTCGGGCCTGGCCATGATCGACCGGACCTGGACGACCGACAGCCTGCGGCCCTTCGTGCTGCGGGTGATCGAGACCTTCGGCCCCAACCGCTGCATGTTCGCCAGCAACTTCCCGGTCGAGAAGGTGCACGGGTCGTTCGGCGGCTTCTACGAGGCCTATGACGCGATCACCGCCGGCTTCGGCGAGGCCGAGCGGGCCCTGCTGTTCGGCGGGACGGCCAGCCGGATCTACCGCCTGCCGCCGCCAACGACCTGAACGCGAACGACAAGACAAGAAACGGGAGGACACGATGAGCAACCAGGACCGGCCCCTCGCCTTCCGCATGCAGCTCAAGCCCGGCGTCGCCGCCGAATACGAGCGCCGTCACGACGAACTGTGGCCCGACCTGGCCGCCGCCCTGCGCGAGGCGGGCATCCACGACTATTCGATCTTCCTGGACGAAGGGACCATGAGCCTCTTCGCCGTGCTGCGCCTGCGCCCCGACAACAAGAAGGACGCCCTGCCGCTGCAGCCGGTGATGAAGCGCTGGTGGGACTACATGGCCGACCTGATGGAGGTCCATCCGGACAACAAGCCGGTGGAATGGCCGCTGAAGCCCGTCTTCTACTTCGAGGGCTGAGGATGCCTCGCCCCCTCCTCCCCGTTCTCGGACTGACGGCCGCCCTGCTGGCGACCTCGGCGCTCGCCGAGCCCGTGCGCTACACGATGACGGCGTTCACCAACGCCAGCCAATCGAACATGAGCGTCTACGACTCGGTGGACGGGACGCGCTTCACCCTGAAGAAGCCGCTGGCCTACACCCCGCCCAAGGGGTTGATCCGCGATCCCAGCGTGATGAAGCATTCGGACGGCTGGTACTACGTCGCCTACACTACCGGCTGGGCCGGCGACACGATCGGCCTGGCCCGCAGCAAGGACCTGACCGACTGGACCTTCCTGCGCGACGTGAAGGTCGAGGTCCCGGGCGCGACCAATAGCTGGGCGCCGGAATGGTTCGTCGACCAGGACGGATCGGTGAACCTGATCCTTTCGGTCTCGACCACGGGCCAGCAGGGCCAGTTCCAGCCCTACCGGATCACCGCCGCCGACGCCTCGCTCGCCACCTGGAGCGCGCCTAAACCGCTGTCGGGCCTGGGACCGAACTTCATCGACACCTTCGTGGTGCGCGAGGGCGGGCTCTACAACGCCTTCGCCAAGAACGAGACCAGCAAGTTCGTCGAGCTGTGGACCGCCCCCTCGCTGGACGGGCCGTGGCAGGCCAAGGGGACCGGCGACTGGGCCGGCTGGGGCAAGTTCCTGGAGGGGCCCGCCCTGACCCGCACGCCGGACGGCGCGTGGCGGATCTATTTCGACGAGTACATGTCCAAGCGGTATTGGTGGTCGGACAGCAAGGACGGCTTCCGCACCTGGACGCCCAAGACCGAGCTGCCCGAACTGTCGGGGACCGTGCGCCACTTCACGGTGCTGAAGGAGGGCGGCGAGACCGCCGTCGCGGCAAAGCCCGGCTCGCCGGCCATTGGGGCCCACCAGATCACCTGGGACAAGTACTCGCTGAAGGTCGACGGACAGCGCATCTACTCGTGGGGCGGCGAGTTCCATCCCTTCCGCGTGCCCAGCCCCGACCTGTGGCGCGACATCCTCCAGAAGATGAAGGCCAGCGGCTACAACACGGTCGCGATCTATTTCGACTGGGGCTACCACTCGCCGAAACAGGGGGTCTACGACTTCAACGGCGTGCGCGACATGGATCGCGTGCTGACCATGGCGAAGGAGGAAGGCCTCTACGTCATCACCCGCGCCGGGCCCTACGTGAACGCCGAGCTGACGCGCGGCGGCTTCCCGGGCTGGATGGTCAACCAGCAGGCCCGCGCCCGCACCGACGCGCCGGAATACCTGACGGCCGCCGACGAGTGGCTGACCCAGATCAACGCCGTCATCGCCCGCCACCAGCTGACCACCGGCGGCGGCACGGTCATCGCCCACCAGATCGAGAATGAGCTGGACGTCGTCGGCGCGCCGCAGCAGCGCTACATGAAGTGGCTGGACGACAAGGCCAAGGCCGACGGCATCACCGTCCCGATCTTCCACAACGACAAGGGCCGCAACGGCTACTGGGTCCCCAAGGGCTCGAACGTGCCGGGCACGGTCGAGGGCCCCAACGACCTCTACGCCTTCGACGGCTATCCGGGCGGCAGTTGCAAGGTCGACTCCACGCCGTCGTCGCCGGGCGTCGCGCCGGACTGGGGCCTGTACGGTCCCGGCGGGGCCAAGGGCGGCGCCTCGGCCAGCCCCAACACCCCCGGCTTCCTGGCCGAGTTCGGCGGCGGCTGGTTCGACTACTGGGGCAGCAACGGCGACTACGACTGCACCGCCATCCATCGCGGCGTCGGCTACCAGCGGGTGTTCTACGGCACGAACATCGCCAACGGCCTGACGCTGCAGAGCTTCTACATGACCTATGGCGGGACCAGCTGGGGCTGGCTGCCGGCCCCGGTGGTGTTCACGTCCTACGACTACGGCTCGGCGATCGACGAGGCCCGGGGCCTGCGCGACAAGGCCCGGGTCATGAAGCAGATGGGCGAGTTCATCGCCGCCGTGCCCGACCTGACCCGCATGGACAAGGGCGAGGCCGTGACCCCGTCCAACGACAAGGTCCGCGTCTATCACAACGTCAACGCCGAGACCGGAAGCCACCTCTATGTGGTGGTCCACAATCCCAGCAGCGCCACGGGCGACGAGGCCTTCACCTTCAAGCTGAAGACCCGCGACGGCGAGTACGTGGTCCCCTCGCGGATCAAGGGTCAGGACAGCAAGCTGCTGATGGCGTCCTACGACCTGGGCGGCCAGCGGCTGGTCTATTCGACGTCCGAGATCCAGACGCGCCTGAAATGGAACGACGGCGACCTGGCGCTGCTCTACGGCCGCGCCGGCGAGGCGGGCGAGACGGTGCTGCGTTACACGTCCGCCCCCAAGGTCGAGGTGCTGGACGGCGACGTGGCTTCGGCCTTCGACGCCGCCAAGGGCGACCTGAAGCTGACCTATGAACACAAGGGCCTGGCCCGCGTGCGGATCACCGGCGGCGGCCGCCCGCCGCTGACCCTGCTGCTGGCCGACGCCGAGACCGGCCAGACCTTCTGGCGCCGCGACGACCTGCTGATCCGCGGTCCAGGCCTGGTGCGCGGCGAGGCGATCAAGGGCGGCGTGCTGAGCCTGACCGGCGACACCGAGGCCGACAGCCCGCTGGAGGTCTTCGCGCCCAAGGCCGTGAGCGCGATCCGCTGGAACGGCGCCAAGGTCGCGACCAGGACCACCGCCTCGGGCAGCCTGCTGGCCGACAAGCCGCTGGCCGGTCCGGCGGCGATCGCCCTCCCCGACCTGACCCAGCTGACCTGGAAGACCGCGCCCGGTTCGCCCGAGGCCGATCCCAAGTTCGACGACAGCGCGTGGCTGAAGGCCGAGGGCCGCCGCAGCGGCTCGACCGTGCGCGGTCCCACGGGGCAACCGGTGCTCGACATGAGCGCCTACGGCTTCCACCAGGGCGACGTCTGGTATCGCGGCCGCTACACGGCCAAAGCTGGGTCCGACGTTGGCATCGACACCCTGACCCTGCACTACGGCGGCGGTGGGGCGGGCATGCTGCAGGTCTGGCTGGACGGCCGGTTCCTGGGCCAGCACGAGCTGGACGGCGGCCTGCCGCGCCCGATCACCACGGGCGTCGCCACCTTCAAGCTGCCTGAGGACCTGCGCGGAACCGGCGAGCACGTGATCTCGGTGATGGTCCGCAACAACGGCCACAACTGGGACCTGGACGCCGACGACTTCCACAAGGAGGCCCGCGGCCTGGTCTCGGCCTCGCTGTCGGGTCCCGGCTCCTACAGCTTCGCCGTGCCGATCGCCTGGAAGATCCAGGGCAATCTGGGCGGCGAGGACATCCAGGATCCGGTGCGCGGCAACGCCAACAACGGCGGCCAGTACGGCGAGCGGATGGGCTGGCACCTGCCGGGCTTCCCGGACGCCGCCTGGACCAAGGCCGACATGGCGGCGACCCAGCCCCACGCCGGCACGACCTGGTACCGCACCAGCTTCGACCTGGCCCTGCCCAAGGACCAGGACACCACCCTGGGCCTGACGATCGGCGATCCGAACACGCCGCGCTCGCCGGGTCGCTACAGGGTGCTGATCTTCGTCAACGGTTGGAACATGGGCCAGTTCATCGCCAATGTCGGCCCGCAGCGGACCTTCGTCCTGCCCAACGGGATCATCGATCCGCACGGCAAGAACACCATCGCCCTGGCGGTGATCAGCGACGGCGCCCCCGGCGACGCCCTGGAGGAAGTGAAACTAGTAAGACTGCGCACGGTGCGCGGCGGCATCCCCGTCGCCCGCGTTCCCGCCCCTGATTTCAAACCCTGAGACCCGGCGCTCCCCCGCCGCTTTCGACTGCTACTGGAGACTATCGTGCCCAATCTCGCTCACGGCCTCGAGGCCAAGGACATCAAGGCCAAGATCGCCCTGCTGATCAGCAACCTGGTCGACATCCAGGACGAGACCGGCGAGTTCCTGCTGCGCCTGGATGACGGCCGCGTTATTGACACCAAGGGCTGGAACGACTGGGAATGGACCCACGGCGTGGGCCTGTACGGCCTGTGGAAGCAGTACGAGATGACCGCCGACCCGCGGGCGTTCGAGATCATGACCCAGTGGTTCGCCGACCGCTTCGAGGCCGGCACCCCGACCAAGAACATCAACACGGTCTCGCCGTTCCTGACCCTGGCCTACCTCTACGAAGCCACCGGCGACCACACCTACCTGCCGTATCTGGAGACCTGGGCCGACTACGTCATGTACGAGGGCCCGCGCACCGAGGAAGGCGGCTTCCAGCACATCGTCTTCAACAGCGAAAACCCCCAGCAGCTGTGGGACGACACGCTGATGATGAGCGTCCTGCCCCTGGCCAAGATCGGCCTGCTGCTGGGCCGCGACGACTTCGTCGAGGAGGCCAAGCGCCAGTTCATGGTGCACGTGAAGTACCTGGCCGACCGCAAGACCGGTATGTGGTTCCACGGCTGGACGTTCGAGGGCCGGCATAACTTCGCCGACGCCCTGTGGGCGCGCGGCAACTGCTGGGTGACGATCGCCATCCCGGAGTTCATCGAGCTGCTGGACCTCAAGCCCGGCGACGCCCTGCGCGACTTCCTGATCGACACGCTGGAAGCCCAGATCAAGGCCCTGGCCCGCTACCAGGACGCCGAGACAGGCCTCTGGCACACCCTGGTCGACGACAAGACCTCGTACCTGGAAGCCTCGGCCACGGCCGGCTTCGCCTACGGCGTGCTGAAGGCCGTGCGCAAGCGCTACGTCTCCAAGGACTACCAGGAGATGGGCATCAGGGCGCTGAAGGGCGTGCTGGCCAATATCGACGACAAGGGCGAGCTGCAGCAGGTGTCGTTCGGCACCCCGGTGTTCGACACCCTGCAGGGCTACAAGGACATCCCGCTGACCTCGATGCCGTACGGCCAGTCCCTGGCCATCCTGGCCCTGGGCGAGTTCCAGCGGGCCTTCATCTAGAACCTTCTTTCTAACCGCTCATCCCCGCGAAGGCGGGGACCCAAGCTGAGCCTACCGAGTGCGTGCTGGAAACTCGGCTTGGACCCCCGCCTTCGCGGGGATGAACGGATGAGGGAGGCAAGGAAATCCAAGGTCCGTCAGAGGCCTTTGAACATTTGGGAATGAGATGCTGATGGCGACGTCGGAACCGCGCAAACCCTCCTGGGTCACGTATTGGAGCTGGGGTTCCGGCGACATGCTGGGGGCCGGGGCCCAGGCGGTCATCACCGGCTGGCTGGCCTATTTCTTCATCACCTTCTGCGGGCTGTCGGCGGTCGAGACGGGCCTGATCCTGGGCCTTCCGCGCCTGCTGGAAGCGATCACCTGCCCGCTGATCGGCTATGTCTCCGACAACCTGCGCCACACCTGGGTCGGCAGGCGCATCGGCCGGCGCAAGATCTTCCTGATCCTGACCATTCCGCTGCTGCCCTGCTTCGCCCTGATCTTCGTGACGGGCCAGACCTTCCTCTACTACCTGGTCACCTTCGTCTTCTTCGAGTTCCTGTACACGATGTTCCTGATCCCGTGGGAAACCCTCGCGGCGGAAATGACCAAGGATTACAAAGAGAAGGCCAAGTTCGCGGGCGTGCGGATGCTGATCGCCCAGAGCTCGGCGATCCTGGCCTCGTACCTGCCGACCCTGATCATCAACCACTTCGGCGGCAAGGACTCGTCCGGCACCTTCCTGATCATGGCCGCGATCTTCGGCGGCCTGTTCAGCCTGGTCGTGCTGCTGGTGGTGCTGTTCACCTGGGAGCGGCCCTACACCGAGGCCGAGAAGCTGATCCAGCCCGAGCCCCTGGACTGGGAGAAGGCGGCGCTGATCCCGATCAACATGTTCCGCGACCTGTTCTCGACCCTGCGCATCAAGGCCTTCCGCCAGCACCTGTCGCTCTATCTGGGCGGCTATATCTCGCAGGACATCTTCAACACCGCCTTCCCGCTGTTCGTGGCCACGGTGATGATGGGAGCCACCCTGGTGATCTCCCAGCTGATGACCACCATGTACGTCGCCCAGCTGATCTCGGTGATGATCGCCATCAACGTGGTCATCCGCACCGGCCCCACGGCCGCCTACCGCATGGCCATCAGTTTCGTGGGCGCGGCCCTGCTGCTGTTCCTGGCCTTCTACCTGATCCGGCCGGCGGGCTTCGCCGAGGGCCTGACGGCGCTGGGCGGCAACCTGTTCGGCGGCGGCGCCTCGCCGACCGTGCTGTTCTGGCTGTTCGTGCCGATCATCCTGGCGGGTCTGGGCCGTGGAACGCTGAACTTCGTGCCTTGGAGCGTCTACAACTACCTGCCCGACGTTGACGAGGCGGTGACCGGCCAGCGTCGCGAGGGCATCTTCGCCGGGGTGATGACCTTCGTGCGCAAGATCGCCCAGTCAGGGGCCATCGTCGCCACCACCTCGCTGATCGGCCTGGGCGGCTTCGTGTCGCCCGACAAGGCCCATCCCGGCGCGACTGTGGTCCAGTCTCCCGAGGCGGTGCGCGCCGTGGTGCTGGTGATGGTCGCCGGTCCGATCCTGGTCATGCTGTGGGGCCTGTGGGTCTCGTGGTCGTTCCGCCTCAACGCCCGCACCCACGAGGTTCTGATCCACGAGGTCGAGCGCCTGCGCGCCGGCGAGACCCAGGCTGAAAGCCCGGAGTCCAAGGCGATCGTCGAGAACCTGACCGGCTGGAAGTTCGAACGGCTTTGGGGTCGGGGGTAGATCGCAAAAGCGGTTGTCATCCCGGCGGCCTCGCAGAGGCTGTCCGGGACCCAGGGGACTGGGCAAATGCCGTGCGGCTGCTCTGGGTCCCGGACAAGCGCTGCGCGCTTTCCGGGAAGACAACGAAAGAAGCGCCTAGCCCTGACCGGGGATCGGCAGCTGCTCCATGATCTCCACCGAGTCCCCGGGGAAGATCGCGAAGTGGGGATGGTTCTCGAACATCTGCGCGGCCGCCTCGTGGGAGTCGGCCTCGACGATGACGTAGCCGGCGACCTTGTTGCGGATGTCGGTGACGCCGTCCTTGCCGGTCTTCTTGGTCTCGCCCAGCGGACCGCCGGTCACCAGCACGGACTCGGCGTGGTCGGTCATCCACTGGCCCCAGGCGGCCATGCCCCGTTCGATCTCGGCCGGGTCCATCGCGCCGGGGTCCATCGGGGTGTCGGAGCCCATGTAGAGGGCTAGAAAGATCGCCATCGCCGTCTCTCCTCCAGGGCCGCCCATCGGCCGGGGGCGAGCATAGCCCGCCCCCGCGCCAGGACTAGCCTCGGCGAGCGAGCAGCACCTCGGCCACCTGCACGGCGTTCAGGGCCGCGCCCTTGCGCAGGTTGTCGGCGCTGACGAACAGGGCCAGGCCGTGCTCGACGGTCGGGTCGACCCGCACCCGGCCCACGAAGACCGGGTCCTGGCCGGTGGCCTCCAGCGGGTTCGGCACGGCCGTCACCGCCACGCCCGGCGCGACGCCCAGCAGGTCCACGGCCTGCTGCGGCGACAGCGGTCGTTCGAACTCGGCGTTGATCGACAGCGAGTGGCCCGAATAGACCGGCACCCGCACGCAGGTGCCCGAGACCGGCAGGCCGGGAATCTCGAGGATCTTGCGGCTCTCGTCGCGCAGCTTGGTCTCTTCCTCGGTGTAGCCGTCCTCGCCCAGCACGTAGTTCAGGGCCACCACGTTGTAGGCGATCGGCACGGCCCACTTCTTCGGCGTCGGGAAGGCCACGGCCTGGCCGTCGCGGGCCAGGGTCACGCCGTCCTGGGCGCCGGCGCGGACCTGGCCTTCCAGTTCCTCGATGCCGGCCACGCCGCCGCCCGACACCGCCTGGTAGGTCGAGACCACCAGGCGCTTGAGGCCCGCGGCCTCGTGCAGCGGCCGCAGCACCGGCATGGCGGCCATGGTGGTGCAGTTGGGGTTGGCGACGATGCCCTTGGGGATCACGTCCAGGGCGTGGGGGTTCACCTCGGCCACCACCAGCGGTACGGCGGGGTCGGAGCGGAAGGCCGAAGAATTGTCGATCACGACCGCGCCCGCCGCGGCGACCTTCGGCGCCAGGGCGCGCGAGGTGTCGCCGCCGGCCGAGAAGAACACGATGTCCAGGCCGGCGTAGTCGGCGGTGGCGGCGTCCTCGACCACGATCTCCCGGTCGCCGAACGCCAGCTTGGTCCCGGCCGAGCGGGCCGAGGCGAACAGGCGCAGGGCCTTCATCGGGAAGTCCCGCTCGGCCAGCAGGGCCCGCATCATCTCGCCGACGAGGCCGGTCGCGCCGACGATGCCGACGGCGGGCGGATTGGAAGAGGAAAAGGTCTGGCTCACGGTGTTGCGTCTCCTGAAGTGCGGAGGCGCGGGGGTGTCTGCCGGTCTGGGAAAGACGGGGCCCCGCGCATCGGCGGGGCTGGTCCGGGGCGTCGCGGCTTAGGCCGCGCACACACCCGCACACGCCCCGCCGAGGCGGGTCGTTTTGCGGGTAATGGTTTTGGTCGCGGTCGCGGACATGGCGCAGCTCTCTAGGGGCGAACGGCGCCGATGTAAACCGCCTCCGTCATCGCGCCCGACGGCCGGTCGGTTGGGGCTGGCGGCGCGCGCCAAATCCCGCATAAATACTCAGACAAAATAACGAGACGGGGAGAACGGGCGATGCGAATGGCGGGACTGTGCCTGGCGGCGGCCTTGCTGGCGACCACCGCCCTCTCGCCAGGAACCGGGCGAACCGCTCCCTCGCCCCGCCTCGACGCCCACGCCGTCGCCACGGCCCGGTTCGGCGCCGACGCGGCCTGGTACGAGGACAACATCCCGCTGTTCGAATCCTCGGACCAGAGGCTGGACGAAATCTACTACTACCGCTGGAGCGTCTTCCGCGCCCACCAGCGCGACCTGGGCCCGCGCGGCTACATCACCACCGAGTTCCTCGACGACGTCGGCTGGCAGCGCTGGCCCTACGCCAGCCTCAACGACGCCACGGGCTTCCACATCCTGGAGGGCCGCTGGCTGCGCGACCGCCGCTACGCCGGCGACTATATCGACTTCATGTACGAGGGCGGCGGCAACGACCGCCACTTCGCCGAGGCCATCGCCGACGCCACCTGGGCCCGCTACCTGGTCGACGGCGACCAGGCGTCCGCGACGCGGCACCTGGCGGCGATGAAGCACATCTACGCCCTGTGGGACGACCACTACGACTTCGACAAGAAGCTGTACTGGATCGAGCCGCTGCTGGACGCCACCGAATATACGATCAGCTCGATCGACGCCTCGGGCGGCAAGGACGGCTTCACCGGCGGCCACGCCTTCCGGCCCTCGATCAACAGCTACATGTACGCCAACGCCAAGGCGATCGGCCGCCTCTCGGCCCTGACCGGCGACACGGCGGCGGCGGCCGACTACGAGGCCCGAGCCCAGTCCCTGAAGACGCGGGTTCAGAAGAGCCTGTGGAACGACGGCTTCGCGCACTTCGTCGACCGCCACCGGATCAACAACGACCATGTGAAGTACTGGGACCCGATCCGCGGCCGCGAACTGGTCGGCTACGTGCCCTGGACCTTCGGCCTGCCCGACGACACGCCCGCCTACGCCCAGGCCTGGAAGCACGCGGTCGATCCCGACGAACTGGCCGGGCCCTTCGGCCTGCGCACGGTGGAGCCGTCGTACGAATATTACATGCGCCAGTACCGCTACGAGGGGACCGCGCCCGAGTGCCAATGGAACGGGCCGGTCTGGCCGTTCCAGACCACCCAGGTGCTGACGGGCCTGGCCAACCTGCTGAACGACTACAGGCAGGACGTGGTCGCCCGCGCCGACTACGCCCGCTTGCTGGCCCAGTACACCGCCCTGCACTACCAGGACGGCAAGCCGGACCTGGAGGAGGACTACGATCCCGCCACCGGCAAGCCGATCGTCGGCCTGGCCCGCAGCCACCACTACAATCACTCCGACTATGTGGACCTGGTGATCACCGGCCTGGTCGGCCTGCGTCCGCGCGCCGACGACGTGCTGGAGGTCAATCCGCTGGCCCCGACCGATCCGGCCGATCCGCACTTCCTGAAGTACTTCCGCCTGCAGGACGTGGCCTATCACGGGCGTCTGGTGACCATCGCCTGGGACGCCGACGGCGCGCGCTACGGCCGCCAGGGGCTGGTGGTCAGCGTGGACGGCCAGGAAGTGGCGACCAGCCCCACCCTCGCCCGGCTGACCGTCCCGCTGGCGCGCAAGGCCCCGGCGCCGATCGCCCGTCCGATCGACCTGGCGGTCAACCTGGTGCGCTCGGACTATCCGCGCGGCGCGGCCTCGTCCGGCGCCGATCCCAAGACCGTGCATCAGGCCCTGGACGGCCGGGTGTGGTTCTTTCCGGAAATGGCCAACGGCTGGTCGCCAGGGGCTGGGATCGGCAAGGCCTGGTTCGAGGTCGACTTCGGCAAGCCGACGCCCGTGACCGCCGCCGAGCTCAGTTTCTTCGCCGACGACAAGGCCTTGGCCGCCCCGGCCCGCTATCGGCTGGAGGCGTGGAAGGACGGCAAGTGGGTGGAGGTGGCCAAGGTGGCGACGCCGCTGGCCAACGGCGTCGACAGGACGACCTGGGGGCCGGTGACGGCCGGCAAGCTGCGGGCGGTGTTCGACCTGGCGCCCGGCAAGGACATGCGCCTGGTCGAGATGAAGGTGTTCTGAGCGCCCTCTTCAGCCCGGGTCCGGCGACCAGCTCAGCCGCGCGCCGTCGGCGCCGTCCGACCGCGGCCCCGGGCTCAGGCTGGTGATCGTCCCGCCCCTCAGGTCCAGCGTCAGGAAGCGGTCGGTTTCGAGGGACATCAGCACGAGGTCTCCGGTCGGGGTCTCGATCCATTGGAACGCGCGCGCCTGGAGGCTCGGACGCCGATCCAGGCTCACCGCGCCGTCGGGGGCGACCGAGACGAAGTCCTGCCCGACCTTCAGCGCCACGCGCCCTTGGCCCAGGTCGACCACCGAGAAGGTCGAAGGGGCGCCGATCGCCAACCGCCCGTCGACGACGCTCAGGCCAAGCGAGGACCCCAGAGCCGCGAACCGGACCGAACCGCCGAACGGAATGGGTCTCTGCAGGCCCTTGGGGTTCGGCTCGTGGACCGTGATGCTGTCGAAGTCGGCGTGACCGCCTTCCACGCCCGTCGTGTTGTAGGCGAACAGCGCGTAGCGCACCCCCTGGAAGGTGCGAAGCGAGAAGACCGTGGTGAAGACCGCGCCCACCGGCGTGAAGGCCACGCCGTCGGTCGAATAGCTCAGCTGAGCCTTTTCCGTCAGGAAATCGCAGTCGGCGCGCAGCCAGACCCGGCTCCCGGCCAGCGGCGTCGACGACTTCGCGCCGGTCGACTTGTCGAACTGGACCAGCGCCAGGTCCTTGCCCGCGCGCTCCACGCCGATCCAGGCATAGGGCATGTCCAGCAACGCCAAGCCCGCGATGTCGCCGTCCTTCAGGCCCGCAGCGTCGAGGACGACGGTCGGCTGCGATCGCGGGCCGATCGCCCGCTGGGTCAGGCTGTTGCGGGCTTCCCAGAACGAGGGTGCCGGAAGGGTGCGAAGGCGCAGGAAGCCGGGCCGCTCGGTGAGCGACCAGTGCGTGTCATCCGGCACGTGGTTCCACTGCCAGACCGGCTTCAGCCGTGCGCCGTCGAACGTATCGCTCCGCTCGTAGGGGACCCGGATCGGCGAGGCCGCGTCGGTCTTCGGCTTGACCCAGGTCCGAGGCGTCCGTCCCAGGTTCCCCGGCAGGCCGAAATAGGGCCAGCCGCCCTTCCAGGTGATCGGCGAAAGCGCGACGAGGCGGCCGACTGAATTGTAGTCGAGCATGGAAAAGCCCCACCACTCGCCCTTTGGCGTCCGCACCACGCCGCCCTGGTGCAGCGACATGCGGCCGCGCGGTTCGGGATTGGGCGGGACGAGATCGAAGGCGGGGCCGTTCGGGTCCTTCAGGCGGTAGCCTTCGGCCAGCCCGAAATCCTCGTCGATGCTGATGGCCTTGTTGATCTCCCACGGGCCGGCGAGGCTGTCGGCGCGGGCGGCGGGCATACGCATGCGGCCGTCCCACCAGGCGCTGATGATGAAGTAGCGGCCGTCGATCTTGTAGAGGTGCGAGCCCTCCCCCATGCCCGCGTCGCGATCGAACAGGGTGCGCTCGGTGCCCTCGACGATGTCGGTCAGGTCGGCGTTCAGCTGGCCGATCTTCAGATCGCGATAGCCCCAGACGACCCAGGCCTTTCCGTCATCGTCGAACAGCACCGAAAGGTCGTGGAACGACCGCTTCATCCGGCGATGGGTCCACGGGCCGCGCGGGTCGGTGGCGGTGAAGACCTGGGTGGTCTCGCCGTTGACGTTGGAGAAGATGTAGAAGACGCCGTCGTGATAGCGGAAGCTGGGCGCCCAGATCCCGCGCCCATAGACGTCGCCGCCCTGCAGGCGATAGGCCGGCGCCAGATCCAGCTTGTCGACGGCGTAGGACAAGAACTCCCAGTTCACCAGGTCCTTGGACCGCAGGACGGGCAAACCCGGCATGGCGTGCATGGTCGTGCCGGTCATGTAGAAGTCGTCGCCGACGCGGATCAGGTCGGGATCGGAAAACTCGTCGTAGAAGATCGGGTTGGTGAAGGTCCCGTCGCCGTTGTCGGCCGTCCAGGTGGCCTGGCCCCAGGCGGGCGCGGCGGCCGCGAACAGCGCCGCGCAGGACAGCAAGGCCGCCAAGCCGGAAGCGCGGGCCACCGCGGAGGCCTTGCTCATGGGCTCTGCTCCGATTTCCAGCCGGGAGGCGCCCGCCCATGCCTCGCCTCAACGACGCATGGGCGGGTCGTGGCCCCTAGTTCAGGTCCAGCACCACCACCGACTTGCTCGGCAGGGTCGCGGTCAGGGTGTCGCCCTTGATCGAGGCCGCCGTGAAGGCCGCCGGCTTGACCGCGTTCGGGGCGTCGAACGTGTTGTGCGCCGCCATGGTCGAGGCCGTCAGCACCCGGCCCTTGGCGGCCTTGCCGCTCACGCCCGAGAGCTTGACGGTCACGGTCGCCGACTTGTTCGGATCCAGGTTCACCAGCGCCAGGTGGACCACGCCGGCGGTGTCCTTGCCGGCCGAGGCGCTGACCGCCGGCACGCTGGTCTTGCCCACCGTGTAGGCCGGGCTATTCAGCTCGACCGGCAGGGAGGTCGCGCCCTGGAACGGCTTATAGAGGTCGTAGACCCAGTAGGTCGGGGTCAGGACCATCTTGTCCTTGTCGGTCAGGATCATCGCCTGCAGCACGTTGACCATCTGGGCGATGGCGGTCAGCCGCACCCGGTCGGCGTGCTTGTGGAAGATGTTCAGCGTCGCGCCGGCCGCCACCGCGTCGCGCATGGTGTTCTGCTGGTACAGGAAGCCCGGGTTCGTGCCCGGCTCGACGTCGTGCCAGATGCCCCACTCGTCGACGGCCAGGCCCACCCGCTTCTTCGGGTCGTACTTGTCCATGATGGCGGTGTGCTTGGTGATCAGCTCGTCCATGCGCAGGGCCTGGAACATGGTGTCGGCCCAGGTCTGCTCGTCGAACTCGGTGGCCGAGCCCTTGTGCTCCCACTTGCCGCTGGGGATCGTGTAGTAGTGGACGCTGATCTGATCCATGTTCTTGGCAGCGCCGGCCATCAGGGTCTCGGTCCAGCTGTAGTCGTCGCTGTTGGCGCCGCCGGCGATCTTCTCGGTCTTGGTGCCCTTCGGCACCCGGATGAACTCGGCGAAGTTGCGATAGAGGTCGGTGTAGTGGGCCGCCGTCATCTGGCCGCCGCAGCCCCAGTTCTCGTTGCCGACGCCGAAGTAGTCGAGCTTCCAGGGTTTGTCGCGGCCGTTGGCCCGGCGCAGGTTGGCGATCGACGAGCTGGTCGGCGATACCATGTACTCGACCCACTCGGCCATCTCCTGCGGCGAGCCGGTGCCGACATTGCCGGCGACATAGGTCTTGGCGCCGATCAGTTCGGCGAACTCCATGAACTCGTTGGTGCCGAAGCTGTTGGGCTCCTCGACGCCGCCCCACACCACGTTGACCTTGACGGGGCGCTTGTCGCGCGGGCCGATCCCCTCGCGCCAGTGGTAGTCGTCGGCGAAGCAGCCGCCGGGCCAGCGGACCAGCGGCACCTTGATGGCCTTCAGGGCCGCGACCACGTCGTTGCGATAGCCCCGGGTGTTGGGGATCTTGCTGTCCTCGCCGACCCAGACGCCCTCGTAGATGCCATGCCCCAGGTGCTCGGCGAACTGGCCGTAGACCTCCGGCTGGATCACCGGACCAGGCTGGTCGGCGCGCAGGGCGCCGGTGACGGCGGTCTGGGCGCAAGCGGCCCCGGCCGTGGCCAGGACAGCGGTGGCGAGGCCTGCGACGAGCGCGTGCTTCAACGTGGTCAGCTTCACGATATTCTCCCTAAGGCTCGCCGTTGATCGGCGTTTGTCTTCGGTGGTTCGGATCTAGTGGTTGTCGCGGGGCAGGCCCTTGGTCTGGGCGATGCGCTGGTACTTGACGGCCGGCTCCAGCACCGCCCCCGTCTCCATCTGGCCGACGATGGCCCGCTGGATCTCCTGCCAGGGCGTCTGGCTTTCCGGATATTTGAAGCCGCCTTCGGCCTCGAGCGCCTTGCGCCGCGCGACGATCTCCTCGGGCGTGACCAGCACGTCGACGCGCGACTTGCGCAGATCGACGCGGACCCGGTCGCCGGTCTTCAGCAGGGCCAGGCCGCCGCCGGCCGCGGCTTCCGGCGAGGCGTTGAGGATCGAGGGAGACCCCGACGTGCCCGACTGGCGGCCGTCGCCGATGCACGGCAGCTGGTGGACGCCCTTCTTGATCAGGTAGTCGGGGGCCCGCATGTTCACGACCTCGGCCGCGCCGGGATAGCCGATCGGCCCGGCCCCACGCATGAACAGCACGCTGCGCTCGGTGATGCCCACCGACGGGTCGTCGATCCGGTGGTGGTAGTCCTCGGGGCCGTCGAACACCACCGCGTCGCCCTCGAAGGCGTCGGGGTCGTTCGGGTCCGACAGGTAGCGGTCGCGGAACTCGGCGGTGATCACGCTGGTCTTCATGATCGCCGAGTTGAACAGGTTGCCGCGCATGACCACGAAGCCGGCGCGCTCGACCAGCGGCTTGTCGAACGGACGGATCACCGCCTCGTCCTCGATCGCCGCGCCGCGACAGGCTTCGCCCAGGGTCTTGCCCGACACGGTCAGGGCGTCCTCGCGGATCAGGCCCTGGCCCATCAGCTGGTTGACCACCGCCGGCACGCCGCCGGCGCGGTAATAGTCCTCGCCGAGGTATTCGCCGGCCGGCTGCAGGTTGACCAGCAGCGGCACCTCCTCGCCATAGGTCTGCCAGTCGTCGACGCTGAGCTCGACGCCCATGTGCCGGGCCAGGCCGTTCAGGTGGATCGGGGCGTTGGTCGAGCCGCCGATGGCCGAGTTGACGACGATGGCGTTCAGGAACGCGTCGCGGGTCAGGATGTCGGACGGCTTGATGTCCTGCTCGACCAGCTCGACGATCCGCAGGCCGGTCTCGTAGGCGTTCTGCTGCCGGTCGCGATACGGGGCCGGGATCGCCGCCGAGCCGGTCAGCGACATGCCCAGCGCCTCGGTCAGCGAGTTCATGGTCGTGGCCGTGCCCATGGTGTTGCAGTAGCCGGTCGACGGAGCCGAGCTGGCCACCAGCTTGATGAAGCCGGCGCGGTCGATCTCGCCGGCCGCCAGCATCTCGCGGGCCTTCCAGACGATGGTGCCCGAGCCGGTGCGCTGGCCCTTGTGCCAGCCGTTCAGCATCGGGCCGACCGACAGGGCGATGGCGGGGATGTTGACGGTGGCGGCGGCCATCAGGCAGGCCGGGGTGGTCTTGTCGCAGCCGATGGTCAGGACCACGCCGTCGATCGGATAGCCGTACAGGGTCTCCACCAGGCCCAGGTACGACAGGTTGCGGTCCAGGCCCGCGGTCGGACGCTTGCCGGTTTCCTGGATCGGGTGGACCGGGAACTCCAGGGCGATGCCGCCGGCCGTGCGGATGCCTTCGCGGATGCGCTCGGCCAGCACCAGGTGGTGGCGGTTGCAGGGCGACAGGTCGCTGCCGGTCTGGGCGATGCCGATGATCGGCTTGCCCGACTGCAGCTCGTCCAGCGACAGGCCGAAGTTCAGGTAGCGCTCGAGGTACAGCGCCGTCATGTCCGCGTTGTCGGGATTGTCGAACCAGGCGCGCGAACGAAGGGCGCGGGGCGGAACGGCGGCAGAGCTCATGACAGTCCTTGATAGGCGGCCCCGGGTGGACGAGGAGGGCCTTGGGTCGGCGTCAGCGGGAGGGCCTCGCGGGCTGCCATGACGATTGTCCGCCACTTGAGCGGAGCGATCGACATTCCCGTTCGTTTCACCCCTGTTTATTTGTCTGACTATACCGCCCACGACGTGGCGTCAACGTGAGAGCTGCGCCGCTCGACAAGGTCGGCAAGCCGTGTTTTCCAATTGAACGCACAACAAAAACTTCGCCGAAAGTTGTCGGACGATAGGTCGCGCGGGAGGCGTCCATGGACTCGAAAAATCCGCTCGCCAAGGCGGGGTTCCGCCTCCGGCGCCGGGCCCTGCTGGCCGCTTCGCTCGCCGCGCCCTGGCTTCCGCACGCGGCCCGGGCAGCTGATTCCCTGGCCTTCCGCGCCCTGGCGCCCACCCCGCCGATGGGCTGGAACAGCTGGGACAGCTTCGCCACCACCCTGACCGAGGAGCAGGCGATCGCCAACGCCCAGGTCATGGCCAAGGTGCTGCTGCCGCACGGCTACGACGTCTTCACGGTGGACATCCAGTGGTACGAGCCCGGCGCGACCGGCTTCGACTACCGTCAGGACGCGCATCTGGCGCTCGATCCGTGGGGCCGCCTGCTGCCGGCGGTCAACCGCTTCCCGTCGTCCGCCAACGGCGCAGGGTTCAAGCCGCTGGGCGACCGGCTGCACGCCCTGGGCCTGAAGTTCGGCATCCACCTGATGCGCGGCGCGCCCCGCCAGGCGGCGGATCGAAACCTGCCGGTGCTGGGGACGGACCTCCGCATCGGCGACATCGTCGACAGGAACAGCACCTGCCCGTGGAACCCGGACATGTACGGCGTCGACATGAAGAAGCCGGGCGCCCAGGCCTATTACGACAGCGTCTTCAAGCTGCTGGCCGCCTGGGGCGTCGACTACGTCAAGGTCGACGACATGAGCCGGCCCTATCACGACCACGCGCCCGAGATCGAAGCGGTGCGCAAGGCCATCGACGCCAGCGGCCGACCGATGGTGCTGAGCCTGTCGCCCGGCGAGACGCCGCTGGACGCCGCGGCCCATGTGCAGCGCCACGCCAACCTCTGGCGGATCAGCGACGACTTCTGGGACCAGTGGCCGCTGCTGCTGGAGCAGTTCGGCCGGCTGGAGCGCTGGAACCCCTACCGCATCCCCGGCTGCTGGCCCGACGCCGACATGCTGCCGCTCGGCGTCCTCGACCTGGGCAAGCGGACCACGCGCTTCACCCCCGACGAGCAGCGCACGATGATGACCCTCTGGTCGATCGCCCGCTCGCCCCTGATCATGGGCGGCGACCTGCGCAAGCTGGACGCCGCGACGACGGCGCTGCTGACCAACGACGAGGTCTTGGCGGTGAACCAGCGGAGCACGGGGAACCGGCCGGTGATCAACGACGACCGGCAAGCGGCGTGGGCGGCCGAGGCCCCGGGTTCGAAGGCGCGATACGTGGCGCTGTTCAACAAGACGGACCGCGAGGCGGCGGTCGGCGTCGACCTCGCGCCGCTGGGTCTGAAAGGTCGCGCGGCGGTGCGGGACCTCTGGGCGCGGAAGGCCGACGGCGCGGCGGAGGGCCGGCTGGAGCGGACGTTGCCGGCCCACGGTTCGGGACTGTATCGGCTCGGCTAGTCAAAATCCGCTCATCCCGGCGAATGCCGGGATGAGCGGTGCTTTGAGACGTTAGACAGTAAGCGAACCTAGTCCGCGATCGAGGCCCGCGTGTCCTCCAGCGCCAAGCCCACCAGCCGCTCCATCGCCTGCCGCGCCTGGTCCGGACGGCTGGCGGCGATGGCGTCGAACACCTTCCAGTGGTCGGGCATCGGGTCGCGGGGCAGCTCGCGCTTGCGCTGCTTGAAGATCGTGGTCCAGCGCACCGCCGCACCGATGCTGCTGGACAGCGTGAACAGCGGCGCGTTGCCGGTGGCCTCCAGCACGGTGTCGTGAAAGTCGCGGTCGGCGGCCTGGCCGGCCTCGGTGGCCAGGGTCTGGCTTTCCATCTGGATCAGCGCCTTGCGCATGCGTTCCAGCTGGCCGTCGTCGCGGCGCTCGGCGGCCAGGGCCGCGGCGGCCGGCTCGACGATCATCCGCAGTTCGTACAGGCCCTTGAGGAACTCCTCGCTGGGCTCGGATTCGAAGAACCAGGCCAGCACCTCGGGGTCCAGCAGGCTCCACCGGTTGCGCTCGGTGACCCGGGTGCCGGTCTTGGGACGGCTCTCGACCAGGCCCTTGGCGGCCAGGATGCGGATGGCCTCGCGATAGGCGCTGCGCGAGACCTGCAACTGCTCGCTGGAATCGATCTCGTTGTTGAGGATGTCGCCCGGCTGGTACTGGCCGGAGACGATGGCCACCCCCAGGGTGCGCGCGATCGAGCCGTGGATTCGACTGGTGGCCGCCAGGCTGTCCCGCGCGAAATCCCCGTCGCCGGCCTTGTCCGTCTTCTTTCGCACGCGCGCTTCGCTCCCTGCCCAGCCGACGAACGAAGCCCCCTCCGCCCGCCGATCTCGACGCAGCGCGACACTAGCGAGACAGTTTGTCCGCCGACAAGGGATTTCGCAGGGGCTTCACCGATCATGGGTGTCCGATTTCCATCCTCAAAAGTATGACGATTGGCAAACGCCGACGCGACGCGGGTTTGCGCCGTTTCCGGCGCTGGGACAGCGCGCCGTCCGGTTCGGATCGCCGCCGGGAAACGCCCGATCCACGTTTGACAGCGCCTCGCAGATCGCTATTTGTCTGACTAAATAGCCAAACCCGCTGGGAGGTAACGACAGCCATGGTGCTGCGGTTCGTGCAACTGAAGGAACAGGGCGGGACGCGAATCCTCGCGGCGGTCAATGACGCGGGCCTGGCCCGCAAGGTCGAGGGCGTCGACACCCTGCTGGCCCTGGCCAACGCCGCCCTGGCGGCCGGCGCCACCCTGGCCGAGGCCGCACAGGCCACGCCGCTCGGCGCCGAGATCGACATCCCCGCCGCCCTAGCCGAGGGCCGGGTGCTGGCCCCGATCGACCATCCCGATCCCGCCCACCTGGTGCTGACCGGCACCGGCCTGACCCACCTCGGCTCGGCCGAGGGCCGCGACAAGATGCACAAGGCCGCCCAGGCGGGCGAGCAGCTGACCGACTCCATGCGGATGTTCCTGATGGGCGTCGAGGGCGGCAAGCCCGCCGCCGGCCAGGTCGGGGCCCAGCCGGAGTGGTTCTACAAGGGCGACGGCTCGCACGTGGTCGGCCACGGCGCGGCCCTGACCTCGCCCGCCTTCGCCAAGGACGGCGGCGAGGAGCCCGAGATCGCCGGCGTCTACATCATCGGCCCCGACAGGACCCCGCACCGCCTGGGCTTCTGCCTGGCCAACGAATTCTCGGACCACGTGATCGAGCGCGGCAACTATCTGTGGCTGGCCCACTCCAAGCTGCGCCAGGCGGCCCTGGGTCCCGAACTGCTGACGGGCGAGCTGCCCGCCGACGTGCGCGGCGCCAGCAAGATCCTGCGCGGCGGCCAGGTGGTCTGGGAGAAGCCCTTCCTGTCGGGCGAGGCGAACATGTCCCACACGATCGCCAACCTCGAGCACCACCACTTCAAGTACGACATCTTCCGCAAGCCGGGCGACGTGCACGTGCACTTCTTCGGCACGGCCACCCTGTCGTTCTCGGAGGGCTTCCAGACCCAGGTCGGCGACGTGTTCGAGATCGGCGCGGCTCCGTTCCTCTACCCTGTCAGCAATCCCCTGGCCCAGGCCCAGGACAAGCCGGTGACGGTGCGCCAGCTGTGACGCCGATCCGCCTGGCGCCCATTCGCCTAGCATTGGTCGGTCTGGGCAAGATCGCCCGCGACCAGCACCTGCCCGCCATCGCCGCCGACGACCGGTTCGAACTGGCCGCCGTGGTCAGCCGCAACGCCGACCTCGACGGCGTCCCGCACTTCACGACCCTGGCCGAGCTGCTGGCCAGCGACGTGGCGGTCGACGCGGTGTCGCTGTGCACCCCGCCCCAGCCGCGCCACGCCCTGGCCCATCTGGCCTTGGCGGCCGGCAAGCACGTGATGCTGGAAAAGCCGCCGGGCGCGACGCTGAGCGAGGTCGAGGACCTGCGCCTGACCGCGGCCGAGCGCGGCCTGACCCTGCAGACCACCTGGCATTCGCGCTACGCCCAGGGCGTGGCCCCCGCCCGCGAATGGCTGGCCGACAAGACCATCAAGTCGGTCCGCATCGACTGGCGAGAGGACGTCCGCGTCTGGCATCCGGGCCAGACCTGGATCTGGGAGGCCGGCGGCCTGGGCGTGTTCGATCCAGGCATCAACGCCCTGTCGATCGCCACCGCCATCCTGCCCCGCCCCTTCTTCCTGACGGCCGCCACGCTGCACGTGCCGGAAAACTGCCAGTCGCCGATCCAGGCCGAGCTGGACTTCGTGGACGCCGCCGGCGCGCCGGTAAGGGCCGAGTTCGACTTCCTGCAGACCGGTCCGCAAAGCTGGGACATCGCGGTCGAGGTCGAAGACAAAGATACCGGTAACAAAGTGTTGAAGCTGTCGCACGGCGGCGCCAAGTTGTGGCTCGACGACGTCCTGCTTCGCGAGGGGCCGGACGCCGAATATGCCGGCCTCTATGACGCTTTCGCGCGCTTGGTGGTCGACGCCGCCAGCGACGTCGACGTCAGCCCGTTACGCCATGTCGCCGACGCCTTCCTGCTGGGGCGACGGGTCGTCGCTCCGGCGTTCATTGAATAGAGAGATCGACATGGCCGAAGCCGCGCTGCGGGCCCTGAACCCCGCCACCAACGAACACTTCGGCCGCAGCTTCCCGGAGCCTAGCGCGGAGCAGATCGAATCCGTCGTCGCCGCCGCCGCGGCCGCCTTCGACACCTATCGCGAGACCGACCTGGAAACCCGCGCCGCCTTCCTCGAGGGGATCGCCGCCGAGATCGAGGCGCTGGGCGACGAGCTGATCGAGACCGCCGTGGCCGAGACCGGCCTGCCCGCGGCCCGCATCACCGGCGAGCGCGGCCGCACCTGCGGCCAGCTGCGGCTGTTCGCCCAGGTCGTCCGGCGCGGCGACTGGATCGGCGCCCGCATCGACCCGGCCATGCCGGACCGCACGCCCCTGCCCCGCGCCGACCTGCGCCAGCGCTTCATCCCGCTGGGCCCCGTGGTGGTGTTCGGCGCGTCGAACTTCCCCCTGGCCTTCTCGACGGCCGGCGGCGACACCGCCTCGGCCCTGGCGGCCGGCTGCCCGGTCATCGTCAAGGGTCACTCGGCCCACCCCAACACCGGCTACTTGGTGGGCACCGCGGTCGAGAAGGCGGTCAAGGCCGCCGGCCTGCCCGCCGGCGTCTTCGCCATGCTGATCGGCCAGCAGCGCACCCTGGGCGCCGGCCTGGTCGCCGACCCGCGCGTCAAGGCCGTGGGCTTCACCGGTTCGCGCGCCGGCGGCACGGCCTTCATGCGGATCGCCGCCAACCGCCCCGAGCCGATCCCGGTCTTCGCCGAGATGAGCAGCGTCAATCCGGTGCTGCTGCTGCCCGCCGCCCTGTCGGCCCGCGCCGAGGCCCTGGGCGCGGCCTTCATCGGCTCGCTGACCATGGGCGCCGGCCAGTTCTGCACCAATCCCGGCCTGGTCTTCGTCCTGGCCGGCCCGGACGCCGACCGCTTCGAGACCGCCGCCGTCGAGGCGCTCAAGGGCGCCCAGCCCCACGTCATGCTGACCCCGGGCATCTTCGGCGCCTACGAGCAGGGCGTGGACGCGCTGGTCGACCATCCGGGCGTCAAGCTGCTGGCCCGCGGCTGCGTCGGCGACGGCGTCAACCAGGCGGTCGGCGCGCTGTTCTCGACCGACGCCGAGACCTTCCTGCGCGACCCGGTGCTGAGCCACGAGGTGTTCGGCTCGTCGTCGCTGATCGTGCGGTTCTCGGACGTGGTGCAGCTGGCCACCGCCCTGGAAGGGCTGGAAGGTCAGCTGACCGCCACCCTGCAGATGGACGCCTCGAACCCCGGCGACATCGAGGCCGCGCGCCGCCTGCTGCCGATCCTGGAACGCAAGGCCGGTCGCATCCTGGCCAACGGCTGGCCGACCGGCGTGGAGGTCTCCAACGCCATGGTCCACGGCGGTCCGTATCCGGCCACCTCGGACCCGCGCGGCACCTCGGTGGGCACTCGCGCCATCGAGCGCTTCCTGCGCCCGGTCTGCTACCAGGACATCCCCGACGTCCTGCTGCCGGCGGCCCTGCAGGCCGCCAACCCGCTGGGCGTGCGCCGCGCGCTGGACGGAGTGCTCTAAGGACTGCGATCGGGGACAGGCGCATGCGCCTGTCCCCGGCAGTATCTATAGTCCGACAATTATAAACTCCCTGCCGCGCTTACCGTGCGGCAGGGCGTTTTGATTCTTCCACGACCCCATATTTCGCCTTGCGCGCCGTTGAAATCGCCGTTATCCCGCTTTTGTCTGAGTAAATAACTCAGACAAAACCAGCCCCCACCAAAGGCGGGCGGAAACAAGAGCGCCCAGGCGCCGTGATCGGGAAGAGACGACGGCGTCCCGCCACCCTTCCGTCACGCGTCGCGGGCCGACCGGGGAGTGGATTCGTGGCGCGCGTGCGGCTTGATCATCTCGGCAAGAGCTTCGGCGCGACCGCCGTGCTCGACGACGTGTCGCTCGACATCGCCTCCGGCGAGTTCATCGCCTTCCTCGGCCCGTCGGGCTGCGGCAAGTCCACCCTGCTGCGGATGATCGCCGGGCTGGAGACCGTGGAGACAGGCCAGATCCACATCGGCGATCGCCGCGTCGACGCCCTGGCGCCGGGCGACCGGGGCGTGGCCATGGTGTTCCAGCACTACGCCCTCTACCCCCACATGACGATCTTCGAGAACATGGCCTTCGGCCTGCGCAACGCGAAGGTCCCCAAGGCCGAGATCGAGACCCGCGTGGCCGACGCGGCCCGCATCCTGGAGATCGAGCGCTTCCTGCAGCAGAAGCCCGGCCAGCTGTCGGGCGGCCAGCGCCAGCGCGTCGCCATCGGCCGGGCCATCGTCAAGAAGCCGGACCTGTTCCTGTTCGACGAGCCGCTGTCGAACCTGGACGCCGCCCTGCGCATGCGCACCCGGCTGGAGCTGGCCCAACTGCGCCGCCGGGTCCAGGCGACGATGATCCTGGTCACCCACGACCAGGTCGAGGCCATGACCCTGGCCGACCGCATCGTGGTGATGAGCGACCGCCGCATCCAGCAGGTCGGGACGCCGATGGAAATCTACGCCCGCCCCGCCAACCGCTTCGTCGCCACCTTCGTCGGCTCGCCGCCGATGAGCTTCCTGGACGCGACGCTGGGCGAGGGCGCCGGCGGCCTGGCCCGCGCGACCCTGGCCGGCGGCGCGGCCGTCGACACCGAGGTCCCGCTGGCCGCCCTGCCCGCCGGCGCCGGCTGGCGTCTGGGCCTGCGGGCCGAGGCCGTGAAGGTCGTCGCCCCCGGCGCGGGCCTGGTCGACGCCAAGGTCGAGTTCGTCGAACGTCTGGGCGACCGCACCCTGGTCTACCTCCGCCTGGCCGACGGATCGGCCATCACCGCCGAGGACGCCGGGACCAGCCGCGCGGCCATGGGCGACGCGGTCGGCCTGGCCCTGGACGGCCCGGTCCACCTGTTCGACGCCGACGACCGCGCCCACTACGGGCCGCTGGCATGAGCGCTGCTTCGCCCCGCAGGAGTTCCTGGACCAACGGGCTGTTCGTGACGCCGTATCTGGTCGTCTACCTGGTCCTGCTGCTCTATCCGCTGTTGGCCGGCGTGTGGCTGAGCCTGCACAAGGCCGACCTGTTCGGCGGCGAGGCGTTCGTCGGGCTCGAGAACTTCGGCCGGCTGCTGCGCGATACGGTCTTCCTGCAGGCGGTGCGCAACACCTTCTACTTCGTGCTGCTGACCGTGCCGCCCCTGGCGGTCATTGCCCTGGGGCTGGCCATCGCCCTGAACCGCCCCACCCGCGCGGCGGCCTTCTTCCGAGGCGTGTTCTTCAGCTCGTCGGTGCTGTCGGTGACGATCGTGACCCTGATCTGGCGGCTTGTGCTGATCCCCGACGGCGGGCTGATCGCCAACGTCCTGCACATGGCCGGCAAGCCGCCGATCCCGCTGCTCAGCCATCCCGACCTGGTGCTGCCGGCCATCGCCCTGACCACGGTCTGGTGGTGCCTGGGCCTGCCGATGATGCTGTACCTGGCCGCCCTGCAGCAGGTGCCGGCCGAGCTCTACGAGGCCGCCGCCCTGGATCGCGCCAGCCGCTGGAAGACCCTGACCCGCATCACCCTGCCCTCGATCCGCCGGACCCTGGTGCTGGTGGTGATCATCCAGTGCGTGCTGCAGTTCCAGCTGTTCGGCCAGGCCCAGCTGCTGACCCAGGGCGGTCCCAACGGCGCCTCGCGGCCGCTCGTGCTGTTCATCTACGAGGTCGGCTTCCGGCGCTGGGACATCGGCTACGCGGCCGCCGCGTCCGAGATCCTGTTCGGCCTGATCCTGATCGCCACCGTCCTGCAGTACGTGACCACGCGCGAGAAGGAGGCGGTCCGATGAGCGCCCTCGACCGCGCCGCCGGGCGCAATCCCTGGATCGACCGCCTGGGCTGGGCCGCCCTGACCCTGGCCGCCCTGGTCATGGTGGCGCCGCTGCTGTGGACGGTGGGCCTGTCGCTGAAGGCCAACGGCGAGCTGCTGCGCGACACCGCCTCGGTGTTCCGCGGGCCCTACACCCTGGAGAACTACGGCTCGATCCTGGCGCGGCCGGCGGCGTTCCGCTGGCTGGCCAACAGCCTGCTGGTCTCGCTGTGCACCACCGCCGGCGTGCTGGCCCTGTCGTCCCTGGCCGGCTACGGCTTCGCGCGGCTGAAGTTCCCGGGCCGCAAGTGGCTGTTCGCCCTGGTGCTGTTCGGCCTGGCCGTGCCGGAGCAGTCGGTGATCATCACCCGCCACCAGCTCTTCAGCGCCCTGCACCTGCACAACACCTATCCCGGCCTGATCCTGCCCGGCCTGGCCGCGCCGTTCGGGGTGTTCCTGATGACCCAGTACTTCAAGGCCATCCCGGTCGAGCTGGACGAGGCGGCCATGCTGGACGGGGCCAGTCGCCGGCAGGTGTTCTGGAAGGTGTTGCTGCCCCTGACCCTGCCCGCCCAGGCGACCCTGGGCATCTTCACCTTCCTGTCGTCGTGGAACGACTACTGGTGGCCGCTGATCTCGGCCACGCGCAGCGAGATGTTCACCCTGACGGTGGGCGTGGCCAGCTCGCAGATCAACTTCGCCCAGACCAGCGGCCTGGGCTTCCTGATGGCCCAGGCGGTGTTCGCCAGCGCGCCCATCCTGGTCGTCTACGTGTTCTTCCAGAAGTACATCGTGCGGGCGGTGTCGGGAGCGGCGGTGCGATGAGAGCCCTTCCGCGCCTGGCCCTGATCGCCGCCGCCGCGCTCAGCCTGTTCGGCTGCTCCAGGCCGCACGACGACGTCACCCGGATCACCGTCCAGCGCATCTTCGGCGAGTGCCGCTCGGCCGGGGCCGGGGCGCGCAACCCCGACGGCGAGTGCGAGATCATCACCGGCCTCCTGGACCAGTTCCAGCGCGAGAACCCGGACATCAGGCTGAAGGTCAACATCGCCGCCTGGCCCGGCTACGACCAGTTGTCGGCCCAGTTCGCGGCCGGCGATCCGCCCGACCTGGTGACCATGCACATGTCGGCGATCTCGGACTACCAGTCGCGCGGCCTGATCGAGCCGATGGGGCCGGGGCTGGAAAGCGTCGGGGTCGATCCCGCCGCCTTCACCCGCGCCGCCCGCGAAGGCGTGACCAAGAACGGCCAGGTCTGGGGCCTGCCCTTCGACAACTGGGCGCCGCTCTGGCACATCAACCTGGGCCAGTTCCGCCAAGCGGGGCTGGTCAGGGACGGACAGCCCGTGCTGCCCACCAGCGCCGACGAACTGCTGGCCCAGGCCCGCCAGTTCAAGGCCGCCACCGGCAACCCCTATCTGGTCCAGGCCATGGCCAACGAGACGGCCAGCTACACCCGCAATCTCTACACCTACCTGATGACCCAGGACGCGGTGTTCTTCACCGATCCCAAGCACATCAAGCTGACCACGCCCGAAGCCCACCGGATCGTGGCCTTGTTCAAGCAGATGTACGACGAGGGCCTGACCACCAAGGACCAGGACTATCCGGCCGCCACCAGCGGCTTCATGAACGGCGACGGCGGGGTCTATCTGGTCGGCACCTGGATGATCGGCACGTTCGAGGCGGAGTCGCACACGCCCGGACGCCCCCTGGCCGACGGCTACGCGGTCGTGCCCTATCCGCGCCTGTTCGGGACCAAGGACGCCGCCTTCGTCGACGGCCACGCCTGGGTCGTGCCGCATCGCGATCGGACGCCGGCGCAGCGCGCCGCCGTCTATCGCCTGGTCAAGTTCCTGGCCGACCACGACTACGACTGGTCGCGCACCGGCCACTTGCCGTCGATGCAGGCGGTGATCGACAGCCCGCGCTTCAAGGCCCTGCCCCATCGCCAGGCCATCGCGCCGCTGGCGACCATCGGCCAGACCCTGCCGCCGCAGGTGCAGCGCCAGTTCGCGATCCAGGACATCATCGGCGACGAGATGGCCAGCGCCATCACCGGCCGCAAACCCATCGACACCGCCCTCGCCGACGCCGAGCACCGCGTCAACGACCTGCTGTTCCACCTTCTCTAGATCCGTGAGCCGATCATGCTGACCGCCAAGATCATCGCCGACGCCGACTTCGTGGTGGCCCCGCTGGACCGCCGGATCTTCGGCACCTTCGTCGAGCACATGGGCCGCTGCGTCTATGGCGGCATCTACGAGCCGGGGCATCCCACCGCGACGCCGGAAGGCTTCCGCCAAGACGTGCTGGACCTGACCAAGGAGCTGGGCGTCACCATCGTCCGCTATCCGGGCGGCAACTTCCTGTCGGGCTACAACTGGGAAGACGGGGTCGGTCCCAAGGAAGATCGTCCCGTCCGCCTGGACCTGGCCTGGCACTCGACCGAGACCAACCAGTTCGGGACCAACGAATTCATCACCTGGTGCCGCAAGGCGGACCTCGAGCCGATGTTCGCCGTGAACACCGGCACGCGCGGCGCCGACGAGGCCCGCCACTTCCTCGAATACTGCAACCATCCGGGGGGCACCCACTATTCCGACCTGCGCCGCGCGCACGGCTACGAGCAGCCGCACGGCATCAAGTTCTGGTGCATCGGCAACGAGATGGACGGCCCCTGGCAGATCTGCGCCAAGACCTCGGCCGAGTACGGGCGCATCGCCCAGGAGACCGGCAAGGTGATGAAGTGGGTCGATCCCACCATCGAGCTGACCGCCTGCGGCTCGTCCCAGCGCGCCATGCCCACCTACGGCAAGTGGGAGTACGAGGTGCTGAACCAGTGCTTCGACCAGGTCGACTACATCTCGCTGCACCACTACTGCCGCAACGACGCCGACGACATCCACGAGTTCCTGGCCACCATCGACGACCTGGACCACTTCATCCGCGAGGTGGCCGCGATCGCCGACGCCGTGGCGGCCAACCGCCGGTCCAAGAAGCGGATCATGCTGTCGCTGGACGAATGGAACGTCTGGTACAAGGCCAGCGGTCCCGACGACCTGAAGAAGCCCGGTTGGCCCGAGGCCCCGCCGCTGATCGAGGAGGTCTACAATCACGAGGACGCCCTCGTGGTCGGCGGCTGCCTGATCGTGATGATGAACAACGCCGACCGCCTGAAGGCCGGCTGCCTGGCCCAGTTGGTCAATGTGATCGGCCCGATCATGACGCAGACCGGCGGCCCGGCCTGGCGCCAGACCATCTTCCACCCGTTCGCCGAGGCCGCCCGCTATGGTCGCGGCCAGGTGCTTAAGCTCAAGGTCGAGACGGGCACGTTCCCGACCAAGGCCCACGGCGAGGTCCCCACCCTGCTCTCGACGATCGTCCACGATCCGGAAACCGGCGCGGTGACGGTGTTCGCCCTGAACCGCAGCACGACCGACGACCTGGAGCTGTCGGTCGACCTGCGCGGCGTCGGCGGCCTGGCCCTGGCCTCGGCCAGCCAGCTGCACGATCCGGACCTGAAGCGGACCAACACCAAGGACCAGCCGGACGCGGTGTCGCCCAAACCCAACGACACGGTCCGCCTGGCGGACGGCCGCCTGACCGGGGTGCTGAAGCGGCAATCCTGGAACGTGGTGGCCCTGACCCGCGCCTGATCAGGTCGTCAGGACATTTCCACTATATTTGTCAGACCACTAAAGACGGACAATTCGAGCCTATCCCCGATCAAACTACCGCGCGGCCGCTCCCCACCCGGAGCGGCCGTTGTCGTTTTCGCCGCTCATACCGGCGATTACGCCGAAACTGGCGGCTTCACGGGCGCGGTTCACGCCTATGGCTTTTGTACGACTAAAGTGACAGTTGCTCTTGCGTGCCAGATATTTGTCAGACAAGATCGTTGTTATCCAGAACCCTTCGCGACGACGAAGGGGCGCGATGACTTGGGAGGGAATGATCATGACAACCGGCGCCCGGAATCCCGTGCGGCGCGCGCGAAGCGCGCACAAAACTCTGCTGATATCCGCGGCCTCGGCCCTGACCCTGCTGGGCGCCGCGCCCGCCCTGGCCCAGACGGCCGCGCAGAAGGACGACCAGACGGTCGACGAGATCGTGGTCACCGGCCAGCGCCAGGCCGCCCAGAGCGCTCAGCAGATCAAGAAGAACAACGACCTGGTCGTCGACTCGATCGTCGCCGAGGACGTGGGCAAGCTGCCCGACAACAACGTCGCCGACGCCCTGGCCCGCGTGACCGGCATCCAGGTCCGCCGCGACTCCGGCGAGGCCAACTCGGTGCTGATCCGCGGCCTGCCCAACCTGGTCACCCTGCTGAACGGCCGCGAGGTGTTCACCACCACCGGCCGCTACATCGCCCTGGCCGACATCCCCGCCAACATGCTGCAGCGGGTCGACGTCTATAAGAGCGCCGCGGCCGACCAGATCGAAGGTGGCATCGCCGGCGCGATCGACGTGCGCACCCGCCGGCCGTTCGACTTCTCGGGCGCCCAGTTCAACGCCTTCGGCCACGCGGTCTATTCCGACAAGGCCGAGAAGTGGAACCCGGACTTCGGCGCCACCGCCTCGAACCGCTGGGAGACCGGCGCCGGCGAGTTCGGCGCCCTGATCGGCGTGTCGTTCATGGAGCGCGACTACCACGAGGAGCGGGCCTTCAACGTCCGGCCCGATCCTAAGACGGACTGCGGCAACGGCACCAAGAGCCGGACCTGCGGCTCGTTCAACGCCGCCCACCCCGCGCCGCAGGACGACGTCCAGGGTCCGTTCGTGATGGGCTACATCCCGATCGCCGGCGACCGCAAGCGCCAGGCAGCCAACTTCGCCCTGCAATGGCGGCCGGACGACACCAGCGAGCTCTACTTCGAGGGCTTCGTCACCGACTACAAGAACGTGTTCGAACTGGATTTCCTGGTGGGCCTGCCCTGGCTGGGCGACGGCAACCTGTCGGCCACGGTGTTCCCGGGCACCAACCAGCTGAAGACGCTGACCAACCACAACGTCTTCACGATCATGTCGACCCAGGCCAACGACCAGCACTCCAACACCAACCAGTTCTCGGCCGGCGGCTACAAGGAGCTGGGCAGCTTCAAGCTGTCGACCGACCTGTCGGTGACCAACTCGTACTTCACGTACGAGAACCCGATCATGGACACCTCGACCATCGTGCCCCTGGTGCAGGTCGACACCAGCCACGACGGCACCGCCCAGCTGAACTACAACAGCCCGGGCTACGACATCACCAATCCGTCAGCCTATACGATCGAGAACTGGTTCGACAACTACGGCAAGCAGACCGGCGGCTCGGTCGATTGGCGGGCCGACGTCGTCTACACCGCGCCCTCCGACGAGTTCATCCGCGAGATCAGCGCCGGCGTCCGCTACGCCGACCGCAGCGCCGAGTCCAACCAGTCGTACGGCGGCGCGGCCTATCCGTTCACCCACACCTCGGTCAGCACCCTGCCGGGCCTGAACGGTGTGTCCGAGCCGATGGCCGGCGGCGGTCCGGACTACATCACCACCCAGTGGTACACGCCCAGCGCCTCGTACCTGCTGAGCAACACCGACAAGGTGCGGGCCCAGACCGCCCTGCTCTACGACCGCAACGTCACCAGCGCCGCCGAGTTCGCCCTGCGCAACGACCCGGTCACGGGCAAACGCCGGATCGACCCGGGCATGTACTTCTCGGATGTCGAGAAGACCTATGCCGGCTACGTGCAGTCCAAGATCGGCGGCGACATGGGCAGCGTCCCCTGGAGCGGCGTGGTCGGCCTGCGCCTGGTGCGCACCGAACAGACCCTGGGCGGCAACAACGTCGACACCGCCACCTCGATCCTGAGGTACACCCCGACTACCAAGAAGAACTCGTCGGTCGATCTGCTGCCCAGCGCGAACCTGCGGTTCGACGTGCGGCCCGACCTGGTGGCCCGCCTGTCGGTGGGCCGCACGGTCACGCGGCCGGACTTCGCCCAGCTGAACCCGGGCGTCTCGCTGTCGACGGTGGCCTCGAACACCACCTTCCTGTCGGGCTCGGGCGGCAACCCGAACCTCAAGCCGGTGACCTCCGACAGCCTCGACACCTCGCTGGAATGGTACTTCGCCCCGGACGGTTTCCTGACGGTCGCCTACTTCCACCGCAACATCGACGGCTATGTGGAGACCACCTCGGCCAACGAGGTGATCAACGGCACCACCTACATCATGACCCGGCCCAGCAACTCCGGGAAGGACAAGCTGGACGGCGTCGAGGTGGGCTACCAGCAGTTCTATGACTTCCTGCCGGGCCCGCTCAGCGGCCTCGGCTTGCAGGCCAACCTCACCTTCATGGACGGCTCGATGGAGAACGGCGTCACCGGGGTGAAGACGGATTTCCGGGGCCTGTCGAAGTGGTCGTACAACGTAGCCGTCCTCTACGAAAAGGGTCCGATCTCGGGTCGCCTGGCCTACAACTGGCGCCAGCACTTCCTCGACACGCCCAACTTCGAGAACAGCGGCTTCGACCTGATCGCCGACGACACCGCCCAGCTGGACGGCAGCCTGTCGTACAAGATCGGCGACAAGATCACCCTGACCCTGGAAGGCGTGAATCTGCTCGACACCGAGTTCAAGGACTACTTCACCGACAAGCACCTGTATCCGCGCGACACCCGTCGCTACGACCGCCAGGTCCTGCTCGGCTTCCGCTGGAAGATGTAAGACCCGCCCGCCCGGTTCCGTTGGAGCCGGGCGGGTCCGTTTTCGCGCCGGAGTTCGTGATGCTGACCCGCAGACACGCCCTGGCCGGAGCCCTGAGCGCGACCCTCCCCGGGATCGCCGCCGCCCAGGCTTCCGCCCAAACGACCGCAAGCCTAAACGACCGGATGACCGGCGACCTGTCGCCTGTCCACGACCCCTGCATCATCAAGCAGGGCGCGACCTATCACCTGTTCTGCACCAGCCAGGCCAACCAGCCGCCCGGCCTGATCCACTGGCGCACCTCGCCCGACCTGGTCACCTGGACCCTGGCCGGCGCGGTCATGCCCGCCCTGCCCGACTGGGCGCAGAAGGAGGTGCCCGGCACGCGCGGCGCCTGGGCGCCCGACATCAGCCTGATCAACGGCCGCTACCACCTCTATTATGCGCTCTCGACCTTCGGGAAGAACCGCTCGGTCATCGCCCTGCAGACCACCGCGACGCTGGACCGGTCCGACCCGGCCTTCGGCTGGCGCGACGAGGGCGTGGTGCTGGCCTCGAAGTCGGGCGACGACTTCAACGCCATCGACGCCAACATCGTCACCGGCCCGGACGGCCGCGTGTGGATGAGCCTGGGCAGTTTCTGGACCGGCCTGAAGCTGGTCGAGATCGACCCGGCGACGGGCAAGCCCAAGGCCGGGGCCGAACTGACGTCCATCGCCGCCCGTCCCCATCCCGACGCCATCGAGGCGCCCTACATCGTCCAGCGCGACGGCTGGTTCTACCTGTTCGCCTCGTTCGACTTTTGCTGCCGCGGCGCCGACAGCAGCTACTACACCGTGGTGGGCCGCTCGAAGGCCGTGGCCGGCCCCTATGTCGACCGCCTCGGCAAGCCGATGCTGAAGGGCGGCGGCTTCATCGTGCTGCACGCCGACCTCGATCCGGCCAAGCGCTTCAAGGGTCCCGGCCACGTGGCCGTGCTGCGCGACGGGGCCCGCGACTACATCGTCTACCACGCCTACGACGCCAAAAAGGGCGGCGCCCCCACCCTCCGCATCCAGCGCCTGGCCTGGACCGACGACGGCTGGCCCGTGGCCGTTTAGCGCTTTTCCCCGCCCAAGGCCGGCCTCGACTGCGCCGTTCCGGACACGCTCCGGGACGGCGCCTTTTCTTTCCGCCCGGGCTCGCCCCCAACCTCGATTGCACCGGTCGAATTTGTCGGACTATATGAACGCCAAGCCGCCCTCAGAGCCGCTCCGACCGTTGGAACGAGGAAACCCATGAAGACTTCAGGCCGCAAGCTGACCGGCGCCCTCCTGGCCGCCACCGCCATCGCCGTCCCGGGCGGAGCCTTCGCGGCCGACTACGCCCGCGCCTCGTTCGGCAAGACGCCCGACGGCGTCGAGGTCGAGGCCATAACCCTGACAAACGGCAAGGGCGTCAGCGCCACCGTGATCACCTACGGCGCCACCCTGCAGTCGCTGGTCGCGCCCGGCCGCGACGGGACCAAGGCCGACATCGCCCTGGGCTTCGAGGACGCCGAGGCCTACGTGAAGAACGCCAGCTATTTCGGCGCCTCGGTCGGCCGGTTCGCCAACCGCATCGGCAAGGGCAAGTTCACGCTGGACGGCAAGACCTACCAGCTGGCGCTGAACAACAACGGCGTCGCCGCTCTGCACGGCGGGGTGAAGGGCTTCGACAAGCAGGTCTGGAAGGTGAGCGACATCAAGCGCGGCCCCGTCGCCTCGGTCACCTTCACCCACGTCAGCCCCGACGGCGAGGAAGGCTATCCCGGCACGCTGACGGCCACGGCCACCTACGCCCTGGACGAGAACAACAACCTGACGATCACCTACGGCGCCACGACCGACAAGCCGACCATCGTCAACATCACCAACCACGCCCTGTTCAACGTGGCGGGCGAAGGCTCGGCCGAGGGCGCGATGGGCAATGTCCTGACCCTGGCCTCGGACGGCTATACGCCGGTGGACGGCGAGCTGATCCCGACCGGCGAGATCACACCCGTGGCCGGCACGCCGTTCGACTTCCGCAAGCCCACCGTGGTGGGCGAGCGTCTCCGCGACGCCCGCGACCCGCAGATCGTCGTCGGCCGCGGCTACGACCACAACATGGTGCTGACGGGCAAGTCGGGCGGTGCCCCGCGCCTGGCCGCGCGCCTGGCCGATCCCAAGAGCGGCCGCGTGCTGGAGATCCTCAGCGACCAGCCGGGCATCCAGTTCTACACCGGCAACTTCATCGACGGCACGATGGTGGGCAAGAGCGGCAAGATCTATCGCCAGGGCGACGGCATCGCCCTGGAGCCCCAGCACTTCCCCGACGCCCCCAACAAGCCGGCCTTCGCCTCGGTGCGGCTGGACCCGGGCCAGACCTACAGCAACACCATGGTGTTCAGGCTGACGACGGACGGGAAGAAGTAGGCGTCTCCAAGGCGCATGACCTCGGAGGGCATTGCGGGCGGTCGTGGAAGTCTGTTTTCCTCACGGCATGCCCGCCGCCTTCTCCATCCGGCCCGTCCGCACCGATCAGGACCTGGCGGCGGTCGTCGCGCTGTTCGAGGACTATGTCGCCGGCCTGACCGTCGACCTGGGTTACCAGGACTTCAGCGGCGAGCTGGCCGGGCTGCCCGGCAAGTACGCCCCGCCGAGAGGTGAGCTGCTGCTGGCCCGGGACGCGGCGGGCGCGCCGCTCGGTTGCGTGGGCCTGCGCCCCCTTTCCGACGACTGCTGCGAGATGAAGCGCCTCTACCTGCTGCCGGCGGCGCGCGGCTTGGGCCTGGGCAGGGCCATGACCGAGGCGGTGATCGAGACCGCCCGCGCCCTCGGCTACGGCGAGCTGCGGCTCGACACCCTGCCCAGCATGACCACCGCCATGGGGCTGTACGACGCCATGGGCTTCGAGCGCACCGCCCCCTACTACGCCCCGACACCGGACGGCACGGTGTTCATGCGGCTGAAGCTCTGACCGCGATTAGGTCCTTTTCGCCACCAGTGAAGCGCCCCCAGGCGGATAATCCTGGCGGCGTGTCCGGCCTATCGGTGAGCTGCGGCGGACCGTCCGTCGCGCGACGGAGCGCCGAGTATGAACGTCCTCTACTCCACACAGGCCACCGCCCTGGGCGGACGTGACGGCTGGGCCGCCAGCGTCGACGGGGTGCTGAAGGTCAAGCTGGCCAAGCCTCGCGCGCTGGACGGCGCGGGCGGCGGCGCCACGCCCGAGCACCTGTTCGCCGCCGCCTACGCCGCCTCCTTCCTGGAAGCCCTGCGCGCCGCCGCGCCCGAAACCGGCTCCGTGATCACCGACGACGCCAACGTCACGGTGACCGTCAGCATAAGACGCCCCGAAAGCGAGGACGGCTTGACCCTGGACGTGTCCCTGGCCCTCGACCTGCCCGACGTCGACCGAGAGACCGCCCAGGTCCTGGCCCGTCGCGCCCACGACCTTTGCCCCTATTCCCGCGCCCTGCGTGCCCGTCTCGAGCCCCGGGTCTCGATCGCCTGACTTTGCCGCGCTCCGCACCTTGAGCCCAACGCCACAAGGCGCTTCGATGGAGCGCCCCGCGACTCAGGGCCAGGGGAACGACCATGCCGCATATGCCGGATTTCGAGGCCTGGGCGATCTTCGCCAAGGTGGCCGACAAGGGCTCGTTCTCGCTGGCCGCCGAGGAATTGGGCCTGGCCAAGACCACCGTCTCCAAGGCCGTCACGCGGCTGGAGGAGCGGCTGCGCACGACGCTGCTGCACCGCACGACCCGCAAGCTGTCGCTGACCGAGAGCGGCCGCTCCTGCCTGGAGCGCGCCCTGCGCATCCTCAACGACGGCGAGGCGATCGAAGCCGAGATCCTGGAGGAGGCGGCGATTCCGCGCGGCCTGGTGCGCTTCGCCTCGACCGGCGCCTTTGGTGTGCGGACCCTGGCCCCGCTGATCCCCGAGTTCCTGAAGCGCTATCCGGAGATCGAGCTCGATTTCCACATCACCGACAACAAGGTCGACCTGATCGACGACGGCTACGACCTGATGATCACGATCGGCCAGCTCGCCGACTCGTCGCTGCGCGCCAGCCGCCTCTTCTCGCACCGGCTGCCGGTGGTGGGCGCGCCGGCCTTGTTCGATCGATATGGCCGCCCCTCGCACCCGACCGACCTGCTGAAGATGCCGCTGATGATCTACACCCACGTGCGGGAAGCCCAGGAGTGGCGCTTCTTCCATCCCGTGCACGGCGAGCACCTGGTGATGGTGGACGGGGCGATCCGGGTGAACAACGGCCTGGCGGGTGTCCCGATCCTGCTGGCGGGCCTGGCTGCGACGCTCCAGCCGGAGGTCTATATCTGGGACGAGCTCAGGGACGGCCGGCTCGAGGAGGTCCTGACCGACTGGAGCCTGGTGCCCGTGCCCGTCCACATCCTCACCCCTCCGGGACGCGCGCGGCCGGCGCGCGTGCGGGTGCTGATCGAGTTCCTGCGTGAGCACTTCGCCAAGCAACCCTGGGCGCACGGCATCGAGACCTAGGGGCGGCCGATTAGGCTGCTTTGGGCAACAGTGAAGCGCCGCTTGGGTCGATTATCGCCGAACGCCGGCCCGCCTATCCCTGTCTCCAGGCAATCAAGCCGATCGGGAGTAGGGACATGGACGGGTTCAAGATTTCGGCGAGCGACCTGCTGGCGGGCGATTGGGACAGCGCCTCGCGGGCGCTGGCCAAGGACCTGGCGCGCGGCGGCCTGGCGCCCTGGCAGGTGCGCATGCTGAACGCCCATATCGACGCCAATCTCGACAGCGACATTCGGGTCGAGGACCTCGCGGCGCTGGTCCGGCTCAGCGTCAGCCACTTCGGTCGGGCCTTCAAGCAGAGCTTCGGCCGCTCGCCCCACGCCCACGTCATCGCCGAACGCATCGCCCGCGCCCAGGTCCTGATGCTGGAGACCGCCGAGCCCCTGGCCCAGATCGCCCTCGACGTCGGCCTGTCCGACCAGAGCCACCTGTCGCGCCTTTTCCGCCAGGCGACCGGAGACACCCCCTTCGCCTGGCGCCGCGCCCGCTGGAGCCCCGTCGGCACCGGCGTGACCGTGCAATGACCGCGAAAAAGGCGCTGGACTGACCCAAGGGCGCCGGGTGTGGGATCGGTTCAAACAACCGTTCCGGAGGAGGACGCCATGCCCGAAGCCCTGATCATCGACGCCTGCCGCACGCCGCGCGGCATCGGCAAGGTCGGCAAGGGCGCCCTGGCCGATTTCCATCCCCAGCACCTGGCCGCCACGGTGCTGAAGGCCCTGGCCGAGCGCAACAACCTCAACACCGCCGAGGTCGACGACATCATCTGGGGCACCAGCACCCAGCGCGGCAAGCAGGGCGGCGACCTGGGCCGGATGGCCGCCCTCGACGCCGGCTACGACATCCGGGCCAGCGGCATGACCCTGGACCGCTTCTGCGGTTCGGGCATCACCACGGTGAACCTGGCGGCGGCCTCGATCATGTCGGGCATGGAGGACCTGGTCATCGCCGGCGGGACCGAGATGATGTCCTACACCGCCGCCACGGCCGACCGCAGCGCGCCCGGCCTGCTGGACAGCGGCAACACCCGCCTGCGCGCCAAGCATCCGCAGAGCCACCAGGGCGTCTGCGCCGACGCCATCGCCACGCTGGAGGGAATCCCGCGCTCGGCCCTGGACGAGCTGGCCCTGGTCAGCCAGCAGCGCGCCGAGCAGGCGATCCGCGAAGGCCGCTTCGACCGCGCCCTGGTTCCGGTCTTCCATGACGACGGGACACTGGCCCTGGACCGCGAGGAATTCCCGCGCCCCGAGACCACCCTGGAAGGCCTGGCCTCGCTGAAGCCCTCGTTCGCCCCGTTCGCGGCCGCGCCGATCGACGAGGCCGGCATGACCCTGGGCGGGCTGATCACCTCGGTCTATCCGGACCTGAAGATCGAGCACGTGCACCATGCCGGCAATTCGTCGGGCGTGGTCGACGGCGCCGCGGCCGTGCTGCTGGCCTCGCCGGCCTATGCGGCCAAGCACGGGCTGAAGGCGCGGGCCCGCATCGTGGCCATGGCCAATATGGGCGACAGCCCGACCCTGATGCTGAACGCCCCCGTCCCCGCCGCCCGCAAGGTGCTGGCCAAGGCCGGGCTGACGGTCGACGACATCGACCTGTGGGAGATCAACGAGGCCTTCGCCGTGGTGGCCGAGAAGTTCATCCGCGACCTGGCCCTCGATCGGAGCAAGGTCAACGTCAACGGCGGCGCCATGGCCCTGGGCCATCCGATCGGCGCCACCGGTTCGATCCTGGTCGGCACGATGCTGGACGAACTGGAACGGACCGGCGGCCGCTACGGCCTGGTGACCATGTGCGCGGCCGGCGGCATGGCCCCGGCGGTGATCATCGAGCGGGTGTAAGGGGAACACCCAAGGATCACACCCTCAGCCCCCAATCGGTTGTCATCCCGGAAGCCTCGCAGAGGCTGTCCGGGACCCAGGGGACTGGGTGGAAGCGATGCGGTTCACCTGGGTCCCGGACAAGCGCTCCGCGCTTTCCGGGATGACAACCGTCGGGGAGCGGCTGTAGCCCCTACCCCTTCGTCGCGCCCATCAGATTGTCGCGCAGCCGGGCCACCGAGGCCTGCAGCACCGGGAACGTCTCCTCATTCAGTCCCGTGGCGTCGATCAGCGCATCGCCGGGATTGGCGTCGACCAGCTTGCGGCCGGCCGGGGTCAGGCTGAGCCGCACCTGCCGCTCGTCGGCCGGGTCGCGCCGCCGTTCGACATAACCCATCTGCTCCATCTTCTTGAGGATGGGCGTCAGGGTGTTGGACTCCAGGAACAGCTTCTCGCCCAGCGCGCCCACGGTCTGGCCGTCCTCGTCGGCCAGGGCCACCAGGGCGATATACTGGGTGTAGGTCAGGCCCAGCGCGTCCAGCAGGGGCTTGTAGGCGCGGCCGAAGGCCAGGTTCGCCGAATAGATCGCGAAACACAGGAACGTCGGCAGCTTGCGGTCGTCGCCGCCGGTCGGCGGGGTCTGGGCGGTCGTGGGCATTTGCGCCTCCAGGGCGGGGTTCGTTGCCCGCATATATAAATCGTATCCGATTAAATCGGAAGTGCTTGACTCGCTCCGGAGGCGCGACTAATTACATCGCATCCGATTAAAGCGGATGCGATCAACAAACCCAAAAGGAGCTCTCCCATGACCGCCAAGGTTCTTTTCACCGGCAAGACCCACACCACGGCCGGCGCCAACGGCGCGGCGCGCAGCGCCGACGGTTTCCTGGATATCAAGCTGCCCCAGCCCCACCCCGCCGCCGAGAACCTGTTCGGCGCGGCCTGGTCGGCCTGCTATCTGGGCGCGATCCAGCTGGCCGCCGGCCAACGCAAGATCGCCCTGACCGACCCGTCGGTCGACGCCGAGATCGACCTGGTCAACGAAGCCGGCGCCTTCTTCCTGCAAGCCCGCCTCGCCGTCGGCCTGCCGGGCCTCGACCGCGACGTCGCCCAAGAGCTGATCGACGCCGCCCACGCGATCTGCCCGTATTCGAAGGCCGTGCACGGCAACATCGACGTCGTCACCACCCTGGCCTAACGCCTGACCTCACGAAAACGACTTGGGCCCGCGCGGACGACCGGCGGGCCCAAGTTCTTTCCGGAAATCCCGAACTCTAGGCGCGCTTCTTCGGCGCCTTCTTCGTGGACGCATTCAGCGCCACGGCGGCGCGGATCAGCGCCTTGAACGCCGCCTCGTCGATCGCCTCGCCTTGGCGGAAGTCGATCGCCCGCCGCGTGGCGCCCTCCAGGCTGGAATTGAACAGGCTTGAGGGGTCCTCCACCGACGCGCCCTTGGCGAAGGTGGTCTTCACGGCCGCCTTGTAGGTCTCGCCGGTGCAGATGATCCCGTCGTGCGACCACACGGGAATCCCCCACTTCCATTCCTCGACCACGTCGGGATCGGCCTCGTGGATCAGCTGGCGGATCTTGGCCAGGGCCTGGCCGCGCCAGTCGCCGTCCAACGCCGCGATGGCCTTGTCGATCAGTTCGGACGGCGGGCCTTCCACCGGCCCGCCCATCTGCTTCTTCATCGCCTCACACCTCGTACTGGCGGTTCACATGCGTTCGCCGGGCAACCGGCTGGCTTGCTTCACCCAGTCGCTGAACCGGGCTTCGTCGACAGCCTCGTCTTCGTGGACGTGGAAATAGCGCACGTCCTTCTGCTTGGAGCCCACCGGCGGCGGGGGATCGAGCGCCGCGCCGCGGAAGAAGGCCACCTTGATGTAGCGGTCGTAGACATGGAAGCTGAGGAACCAAGTCTTCTCCTCGACCCCGTAGAAGGGCGAGTTCCACTTCACCGCCTTGCGCACGTCGGGGACGGCGGCGGTGATCAAGGCGTCCAGCTTGCGCCCGACCGCGCTCTTCCAGCCCGGCATCGCCGCGATATAGGCCTGGATCGGTCCCTCGCCGTAGCCCTTGGCGATCTGCGGATTGCCGCCGGACAGCAGTTTCGGCTCGGTCATGGCGCCGGCTCCCTATCCTTCCGCGCGTCGTCGTCCCTTGGTGACGTACGGCAGCACGAACATGTACAGACCGCTGACCAGCAGCAAGATCAACGGGACCAGGGCGAACAGCCCGACCCAGGCCGGGGGTTGCCCCTTGGTCATGACGATCATGTAGCCGACGACGCCCGCCGTGAAGACGATCGACAGCCAGCGATGGGTCTGGCGGATAAGGGTGTTGAGGTTCACGGGGTTCTCCCTTGTCTTTGCGGCAGCCATCCCGGATCGGCGCTTCGCGCCGTCCGGGACGACGACGAATTGGCGCTAGTCCAGCCGGTCCAGCAGCTGGTCGAGGTTGCCCAGGAACTGCTTCCAGCCGGCGTGGGCGCCGCCGTAGGCTTGCTTCTGGGTGGGGCTGAAGCCCGCCTGCTCGACGCGCAGATGCGTGCCCGTGGGCGTCGGGGTCAGGGTGAAGGTCACCACGCTCTGCAGCGCGTAGGCCGGGTCGGGATGCTCGTGGTTCCAGGTGTAGGACAGGGTCTTCTGCGGCTCGATCGCCAGGACCTCGCAGTCCAGCACCCCGCCCCACTCGCCGCGCAGCTGGAAGCCGTGGCCCACCTGGGGCTTGAAGTCGTTCTTCATCAGCCACTCCTCCATCAGGTGCGGCTGGGTCAGCGCGCGCCAGAGCTTCTCCGGGGGATGCGCGATGTCGCGTTCGACGACGACGGTGCGCGTTTCGGTCTCGGTGCTGGTCATTGGTCCATCCTGTTGAGCAGGTCTTCGAGGTTGTCGAACCGGGCTTCCCAGAACCCGGCCATGCGGCTTGTCCAATCGACCAACGGGGCCAGGGCGTTCAGCTGGGCGCTGTAGTGGGTCTGGCGGCCGTCCTGGCGGTCGCGCACCAGTCCGGCCTGCTTCAGCACGCCCAGATGCTTGGACACCGCCGGCTGGGACACCCCGGCGACGATCGTCAGGGCCCCCACCGTCTGTTCGCCGTCCAGGCACAGCCGCTCGAAAATCCCTCGTCGGGTGGGATCGGCGAGCGTTCTGAAGAGCACGTCGTGGGCGTCGGTCATGGCAACTCATAACCCGTTGGCTATGAGTTACGCATAACTGGCGAGTTATGGGTTCGTCAAGGGGGCGCCTGAAATCCTTCCCTCCCCCGTGTGGGGAGGGTGGCGGCGAAGCCGACGGGTGGGGGATCGGTGCAGGGTGTTGGACGGGGCGGAATTGCTGACTCAGCAAACCCCACCCGACCCTGGCTCCGCCAGGGCCACCCTCCCCACAAGGGGGAGGGAAAGATCTAGGGTCGCGCGTAGTACGCCTCGACCAGCTGCCGGTGCGGCGGCAGATGCTTGAGCGCCTCGCGGCTGGCCTCGGCGACCTTGGCGAAGCTCTGCCTGGCGACCGCGCCCTCGTCGTAGCGCCCCTCGACGGGCGCGAAGTCGGTGGCCGCGTTCATGCCGTACAGGATGTACTGGTAGCTGGACGGCAGGAAGGTCTCGAGGTCGACCAGGAAGTCGAACCGCGACACCGGGCGGTGCTTCCACTGGGCCAGCAGGTCGCGCAGGGCCTCGGGCCAGGTGGCCGGGTCGGCGTTGTCGCGCCAGTACGGCTCGTCGCGCCTGGTCAGGCAGTAGTGAAGCTTGAGGAACGAGACGATCCGCTCGAAGCGGCCGACCATGGCGGCGTTGAAGGTGCGGGCGGCGGCGTCGCGGGCCGCGCGGTCGCGCAGCGGGAAGACCTCGGCGATCATCGTCGCGGCCACCTCGATCAGCATGATGCCGGTCGATTCCAGCGGCTCGAAGAAGCCCGCCGACAGGCCCACGGCCACGCAGTTGCCGATCCACTGGCGCTCGCGATAGCCGGTCTGGAACTTCAGCAGCCGGGCGTTCAGCCCGTCGCCGGCCTTGCCGACATAGCCGCGCAGCACCTCTTCGGCCCGGGCCTCGTCGGTGTGGTGGCTGGAGAAGACGTAGCCGACGCCCCGGCGGCTATCGAGGCCGATGTCCCAGGTCCAGCCGGCCTCGTGGGCGGTGGCCAGGGTGTAGGGATTGATCGGCGCGTCGGGCGCCTCGTACGGGACCTGGATCGCCAGGGCCCGGTCGTTGAACAGCACGTCGTCCACCCGCTTGAACGACGCGCCCAGGGCCTCGCCGATCAGCAGGGCGCGGAAGCCCGAGCAGTCGACGAAGAGGTCGCCCTCGATCGTCCCCAGCTCGCCCGCCTGGATCGAGGCGATGTCGCCGGTCATGTCGCGGGTCACCCCGTCGACCTTGCCCTTCAGGTGCGTGACGCCCGCCTCGACCGCCACCCCGCGCAGGAAATCGGCGAAGCGCGCGGCGTCGAAGTGGTAGGCGTAGTTCATCGGCCCCTGGAAGTCGGGGTCCTCCAGGCGCTTGGGCGCCCGCCCTTCGGCGATCAGCGTCCTCTGCGTCGTCACCGCGTCGGCGAACGGCAAGGACCCGCCCGCCTGGTGGTCCAGCAGCCAATAGGGCGACAGATCGCGACCGTTGGGTCGGAGCGGCAGGTTGAACGGGTGAAAGTATTCGGAAGATTTCCCACGTTCCGAACGCCGCTCCCAATCCACGAACCGAACGCCCTGTTTGAAGGTCGCCGAACTCTCGCGCAGGAACCGCGCTTCGCTGACGCCCAGCTCGGCCAGGGTGGAACGGATGGTGGGGAAAGTGCCCTCGCCCACCCCGATGGTGGCGATGTCCGGCGCCTCGATCAGGGTGATCTTCGCCCCGTCCGGCCGGTCGGCGCCGAGGCGCTTGGCCAGATAGGCGGCGGTCAGCCATCCGGCCGTGCCGCCGCCGACGATGACGATGCGGTTCCCGGTCATGAGCGGCTCCTTAGAGACGTCTGGGGAGACGCCTGGAAGATTGGACGAAACCCCGAGTCCGGAGCGGTCCGGAAAAGAAAAATCCCGGGTGACGGTCAGGAGCGCCGTCACCCGGGTCAGAGCGCAGTCTGGGAGGCAATACGCTCAAAGATAGGGGGAGCGGCGCGCCCCTCTCGAGAAAGGACGCGCCGCTCCTGAAGCGGGGTCCGGGGGGAGGACCGGGCTTCAAGCGGTCATCCCCGCCCGGCTGGGCCGGTCGGGGACTCGGGATCGGCCTAGAACTTCGTCTTCAGACGAACGCCCCAGGTACGCGGCGGCTGGTAGACCGCCGTCCAGATCGGATCGTAGTTGGGCACGCCGGCGGCGCCGGCCCCGGTCTTGATGTTCTTGTCCTCGAGGTTCTGGACGAACACTTCGGCCGACCAGGGGGCTTCCGCCGGTTCGTAACGCAGGGTCACGTCCGTGCGGGTGTAGCTGCCCTGTTGGTCCGGCTTGCCCTGGTTGAAGTAGGACAGCCAGCTCTTGCTTTCGAAGTGCGTGCTGATCCGCGGGACGATCCGGCCGTTCTCCAGCTCGAAGATGTGCTCGTAGGCCACCGTGCCCGAGAAGTGCGGGGCGTGGGGCAGCTCGTTGCCCTTCAGCTGGACCGCGTGGGCCGCGTCGTTCGGGCCGATGCGGCCGTCGGCGGCCATCAGCTCGTCCATCTTGGTGTCCTGGGCGGTCGCCGAGATCTGCAGGCGGTCGTTGGCCGTCAGGTTGGCGGTCAGTTCGGCCTCGATACCATAGGCCTGGGCGCCCTTGGCGTTGGTCGTGATGACCTGCGACTTGTCGACCGTGCCGTCCGGCTTGAACGTCGTGAGCACCTGGTTGACCTGGTAGCCCTTGAAGTCCTCGTAGTAGGCCGCGAGGTTCAGGGTCGCCCGGCCGTCCAGGAAGCGGATCTTCGAGCCGACTTCGTAGTTGGTCAGGGTTTCCGGGTCGGCCAGCAGGCCGCCGTCCTCGATGTTGCCCGACTTGAAGCCGGTGCTGACGCTGCCGTAGACGAGCACGTCGTCGCTCACGTCGGCGTCGGCGCGCGCCAGCCAGGTGAACTTGTCCCAGCTGCCCTTCACGTCGTTGTTGCTGATGCTGTAGCCGGGGCCCAGCAGGGCCAACAGTTGGTCGGCCGTCGCGCCGCGGTCACGGCCGAAGATGCCGTTGTCGCAACGCTCGGGATGGCCGCCGTTCGGCGCCGTGGCTTCGGCGGTGAGGCAGTCGTTGTAGCCCTTGAACGTGACGTTCCGGCCGCCCTGGTCCTGCTTGGTGTCGTCGGTGTAGCGCACGCCGCCGGTCAGGCGGATGCGGTCGTTGACGTGCCAGGTCGCCTGACCGAAGGCGGCCTTCGATTCCACCGTGCGCTTGGCCTGGATGAAGCTGCCCGACCAGCTCATCGGACCGTTGCGATAGCCGTCGCGCTGGTCGATGTCGAAGCGGATCGAGTTGTCTTCGTGGCTGTAGAAGCCGCCGACGATCCAGTCGACGACGTTGTCGCCCTGAGACTTCAGCTGGACTTCGTGGCTCCAGGCGTCGTTGCGCGACCAGACGGTGTGGTTCTCGCCGAAGCCGCCCTTGGTCAGCGAGCCGTCCGGACGGGTCACGCCCAGGATGCCCGCGTCGGCGTCGCTGTTGGCGCTGCCGCCCACGCGTTGCCAGCCGGTGATGTAGGTCAGGCCGACCTTCTCATTGATGGAATAGTCCATCGTGCTGCGCACGCCGTACGAGAAGCGGTCGCTCTCGGGGGCGGTGTCGATCAGGGCCGACCACTTCTTCTGGCCGGCGCGCGGGGTCTGGGCCAGCGCGATGATCGGGGCGCCGGTGTCCTGGTAGCCCTCGACGTTGACGTTCCAGGTGAAGTTGTCGTTCGGCTTCCACAGGGCGCTCAGGCGGGCCGAGCGCTGGTCCTGGGCGTAGTATTTCTTGCCCTGGGTGACGAAGGCCGACGGGCTGACGCCCACCACTTCGGGCGGACGCTGGAAGTCGGCGTAGCCGTCGTGGCGCTCTGTGATCGCCGCCAGGCGCAGGGCGAAGGTGTCCGACACCGGCATGTTGACCGCCACGCGGGCGCCCAGGCGGTTGTACGAACCGCCGACGACCTCGGCGTTGCCGTAGTAGTCGCCCAGCGTCGGCTTGGCGGTGCGGATGCTGACGGCGCCGACGGTGGCGTTACGGCCGAACAGCGTGCCTTGCGGACCGCGCGCCACTTCGACGGCGTCCACGTCGTACATCAGCACGGCCGCGCCTTGGGCGCGCGGCGAGTAGATGCCGTCGACATAGATGGCGACTTCCGGGTCGGCCACTTCGGTGAAGGCGGTGTCGTTGCCGATGCCGCGCATGGTGATCAGGATCGCGCCCTGGTCGCCCTGCTGGTTGATGGCCATCGACGGCACGAACTTGGCGAGGTCGGTGACGTCCTTGACCTGGTTACGGTCGAGCTGGCTCTGACCGAACGCGCTGATGGCGATCGGGGTGTCCTGCAGGTTGGTCTCCCGCTTGGTGGCGGTGACCGTGATCTCTTCGAGTTGGGTGCTGTCGGCCGCCGCCGGAGCGGTCTGAGCCTGGACGGCGGTCGCGGCGATCATGGCCGCCACGGCCGACGAGCCGGCCAATAGGGTTTTGCGGAGCTTCATCTTCATCCCTCCCTGCGCGCGATCCTTTGTGGTCGCGACTTGCGTCTTGTGAATAGCTACAGTACGACAACGTTGTCAATCAGCTATCTATTTACGACTTAGTTGAAAGCGCCGTTTCGTTCGTCGTGATTAGTTGAAAATAGTCGCCGACCGGCAAGATTTGACAAAGAACGCCACGCGTATAGCTTAAGACGTAAATGGGAGGAAAAAGAATGAAGCGACAGCAAATGCGCAGCCTGGTGATGGCTCTGATGCTGACCACGGCGCTGCCGACGGCCGCCGCTCACGCTCAGGCCGCGACCGCGAGCGCCTCGAAACCTTGGATGAACCCCAAGCTGAGCGCCGATCAGCGCGCCGACCTGATCGTTGCGCAAATGACGCAGGACGAGAAATTGACCCTGGTGTTCGGCTATTTCGGTTCGAACCAGGAGAAGCCCAAGTTCACGCCGCACGCCGAGGCCCGCATGGGTTCGGCCGGCTACATCCCCGGAATCGCGCGCCTGGGCGTGCCCCCGCAGTGGGAAACCGACGCCGGCGTCGGCGTCGCCACCCAGCGTGAGTCGAGCGATCCCTATCTGGAGCGCACCTCCCTGCCCTCGGGAATCGCCACCGCCGCGACCTGGAACCCGGACCTGGCCTTCAAGGGCGGCGCGATGATCGGCTCGGAGGCCCGCTCCTCGGGCTTCAACGTCCAGCTGGCCGGCGGCGTCAACCTGGCCCGCGACCCGCGCAACGGCCGCAACTTCGAATATGGCGGCGAGGACCCGCTGCTGGCCGGCGTGATGGTCGGGGCCCAGATCCGCGGCATCCAGTCCAACAACATCATCTCGACCATCAAGCACTGGGCGCTGAACGGCCAGGAGACGAACCGCATGACGGTCAGCTCCAACATCGCCGACGCGGCGGCCCGCCAGTCCGACTTCCTGGCCTTCGAACTGGCCATCGAGCAGTCGCAGCCGGGCTCGGTGATGTGCGCCTACAACCGCATCAACAGCGTCTACGCCTGCGAGAGCGACTGGCTGATGAACGAGGTCCTGAAGAAGGACTGGGGCTACAAGGGCTATGTGATGTCGGACTGGGGCGCGACCCATTCGACCGCCAAGGCCGCCAATGCGGGCCTGGACCAGGAGTCGGCCTACACCTTCGACAAGGAGCCCTTCTTCGGCGCGCCGCTGAAGGCCGCCGTGGCCGACGGCTCGGTGCCGCAGGCCCGGCTGGACGACATGGCCAAGCGCATCACCCGCTCGATGTTCGCCCACGGCCTGTTCGACCATCCGGTGGTCAAGGGCCCGATCGACTTCGCCGCCCACGCTAAGGTCACCCAGGCCGATGCGGAAGAGGCCATCGTCCTGCTGAAGAACGACGGCGGCCTGCTGCCGATCGCCAAGAGCGCCAAGAAGATCGTCGTGATCGGCTCGCATTCCGACGTCGGCGTGCTGTCGGGCGGCGGCTCGTCGCAGGTGTTCCCGATCGGCGGCATGGCGGTGAAGGGCCTGGGCCCCAAGGGCTTCCCCGGCCCGATCGTCTACCACCCCAACTCGCCGCTGAAGGCGCTGCAGGCCCGCAATCCCGGCGCCCAGTTCGTCTATGACGACGGCTCCGACCCGGCCGCCGCCGCCAAGGCCGCCGCCGGCGCCGACCTGGTCATCGTCTTCGCCCACCAGTGGGCGGCCGAATCCCAGGACTATTCCCTGACCCTGGCCGACAACCAGGACGCGGTGATCGACGCGGTGGCCTCGGCCAACGCCAAGACCGCCGTCGTGCTGGAAACCGGCGGCGCGGTGCTGATGCCGTGGCTCTCCAAGGTGGGCGCCGTGGTCGAGGCCTGGTTCCCGGGCGCCAACGGCGGCGAGGCCGTCGCCCGCGTCCTGACCGGCGAGGTCAACCCGTCCGGCCGCCTGCCGGTGACTTTCCCGGCCAGCGCCGACCAGCTGCCGCGGCCCGTCATCGACGGCGACAACAGCAAGCCCGAGCTGATGGTCGACGCGAACTACGACATCGAGGGCGCGGCGGTCGGCTACAAGTGGTTCGACAAGAAGGGCCACCAGCCGCTGTTCGCCTTCGGCCACGGCCTGTCGTACTCGACCTTCGGCTACAGCGACCTGAAGACCAGCGTCGCCGGCGACACGCTGACCGTCAGCTTCAAGGTGACCAACACCGGCAAGGCCGCCGGCAAGGACGTGCCGCAAGTCTATGTCGGGCCGAAGGGCGCTTCGAACTGGGAGGCGCCGCGTCGCCTGGGCGGCTTCAAGAAGGTCGACCTGGCTCCGGGCGCCAGCACCACGGTCAGCGTCAGCGTCGATCCGCGCCTGTTGGCGACGTTCGACTCCAAGGCCAAGACCTGGAACATCGCCGCCGGCGCCTACGAGGTGTCGCTGGGCGCCTCGTCCCGCGACCTGGGCGCCAAGGCCGACGTGACCCTGGCGGCCAAGACGCTGCCGGTTTCGTACGACGGCAAGTAGGACTACGGCCGGGGACGGGCGCCCGCGCCTGTCCCCGATCCCGCTATTTCGGCGCCGGCCCCGTCGAGGCTCGCACCATCAGCTCGAACGGCACCAGGGTGTTGCCGGCGATCTGTTTCTCGCCCGCCGCGCTGGCCGTGATCAGCATGTCGGCGGCTTTCTCCGCCATCTTCGCCACCGGCTGGCGCACCGCCGTCAGGGACGGGGCGCTGAGACGCACCCCGATCGTGTCGTCATAGCTGAGGATCGACAGGTCGCCCGGCACCGCCAGGCCGCGCGCCTGGGCGACGCTGACCACGCCCAGGGCCATCTGGTCGTTCGAGGCCATGATCGCGGTCGGCGGATCGGGCAGGTCCAGCAGGGCCCGCGCCCCGGCCACCCCGGCCTCGAAGGTGAAGTCTCCCTTGTAGATCCGCGCCTCGGGCACGGGATGGCCCGCCGCCTCCATGGTCGCCTCGAACGTCTCGACCCGCAGGATCGAGGACGAGAACTTGTAGTCGCCGGCGATCATGGCGATGCGCGTGTGGCCCAGTCCCAGCAGGTGCTTGGTCGCCTGGCGGGCGGCGGCGCGGTCGTCCATGTAGACCCGCGGCCCCTGCCCGCGCACCGGGGTGTTCAGGCGCACGAACGGGATACTTCGCTTTTTCAAGGCGCCCAGCACCACCGGGTTCTCGCAGTTGGGCGGCGTCAGGATCACGCCGTCGGGCTGCAGCGACGACAGCACGGCGGTGATCTGCTTTTCCAGCTGGTCCGATTCGCGGTCCACCAGCTCGAACATCAGGTGGTAGCCCGACTGCTCGCAGCGCAGCATGGCGCCGTACAGCATCTGGTCGATCCACTCGTTGCCGCGCTCGCTGCGCCAGTTGTCCAGAGTCAGGCGGCGGTCGTTGAAGGCCACCAGCAGGTACGAGCGCGACCCAGCCATGGTCCGCGCGGCCTTGCTGGGGCTGTAGCCCAGCTTCTCGACGGCCGCGAGCACGCGCGCCTTCAGGTCAGGGGTGACGTTGGGCTCGTCGTTGAGCACCCGCGACACCGTCTTGACCGACACGCGCGCCTTTTCGGCGACATGGATGATCGTGGCCGGCCGCTTCGCCATTCAGAATCCGTTCCCCCGGAGTTGCCCGCCGAACGTAGCTTCCGTGAAACACTCTGTCTGCCCCCACGCCGCTTGACGAGAATGGGAGCGGTATCATCTAAGAGCCATGGCCAATTCAACCCACTCCGACACCACGAGGACCGCGCCTTGACCATCACCGGTGAACTTCTGATCGACGGCGGCGCCCGCCCCGGAACCGGCGGCCCGATCCTGGCGGTCGACCCCAGCACGGGGAACGCCCTGGACGTCACCTTCGGCGGCGCGACCAAGGCCGACCTGGACGAGGCCTGCGCCCTGGCGGCGGCGGCCTTCGGTCCCTATCGCGCCACCTCGCCCGAGCAGCGCGCGGTGTTCCTGGAGACCATCGCGGCCAAGATCGAGGCGATCGGCGACGACCTGATCGTCCGCGCCATGGCCGAGACCGGCCTGCCCCGCGCCCGTCTCGAAGGCGAGCGCGGCCGCACCATGGGTCAGCTGCGGATGTTCGCCGGCGTGCTGCGCGACGGCGGCTGGCTGGAAGCCCGCATCGACCCGGCCCAGCCCGATCGCGCGCCCCTGCCCCGTCCGGACCTGCGCCTGCGCAACGTGCCGCTGGGCCCGGTGGCGGTGTTCGGCGCCAGCAACTTCCCCCTGGCCTTCTCGGTGGCGGGCGGCGACACGGCCTCGGCCCTGGCGGCCGGCTGCCCGGTGGTGGTCAAGGCCCACCCGGCGCACCCCGGCACCTCGGAACTGGTCGGCCGCGCCGTCCAGGCGGCCGTGAAGGAAGCCGGCCTGCCGTCGGGCGTCTTCGCCATGCTGCACGACGCGGGCATCGAGATCTCGCAAGGCCTGGTCGCCGATCCCCGCATCAAGGCCGCCGGCTTCACCGGCTCGCGCCGCGCGGGCCTGGCCCTGACGGCCATCGCCCAGGGCCGTCCCGAGCCGATCCCGTTCTACGCCGAGATGAGCAGCATCAACCCGGTCCTGCTCCTGCCCAACGCCCTGAAGGCGCGCGGTGCGGCCATCGCGCCCGAGTTCGTCGCCGCCCTGACCCAGGGCGCGGGCCAGTTCTGCACCAATCCCGGCCTGATCCTGGCCATCGACGGCCCCGAGCTGGACGCCTTCCTGGCGGCCACCGCCGAGGCCGTCGCCAAGGCCCCGGCCGGCCAGATGCTGACCCCCGGCATCTGCAAGGCCTACACCGGCGGCGTGAAGGCGCTGGCCGACACGGCCGGCGTCACCCAGGTGGCCCACGGCCTGGAAGGCGGCCACGGCCAGGGCCGCGCGACCCTGTTCGCGGTGGACGCGGCCACCTTCCTGACCACGCCTCACCTGCAGGACGAAGTGTTCGGCGCCGCCTCGCTGGTGGTCCGCGCCAAGGACCTGGCCCAGCTGATCCAGGTGCTGGCCGCCCTGGAAGGCCAGCTGACCATCGCCGTGCACATGGACGAGGCCGACACCGACCTGGCCCGCGCCCTGCTGCCGACCCTGGAGCTGAAGGCCGGCCGCGTGCTGGTCAACGGCTTCGGCACCGGCGTCGAGGTGGGCCACGCCATGGTCCACGGCGGCCCTTACCCGTCGACCTCGGACAGCCGCTCGACCTCGGTCGGCTCGCTGGCCATCTTCCGCTTCCTGCGCCCGGTCTCGTACCAGAACCTGCCGGCCGCCCTGCTGCCGCCGGAACTGCAGGACGCCAACCCGCTGGGAATTGCGCGTCGGGTGGATGGGAAGGTCGTGCTGGCCTAAGCCTCATGCACCGACCGGGGACAGGCACATGTGCCTGTCCCCGGTCGTTCCTAGGTAGCCACCCCGTATCCCCCGCCGCCCGGCGTCTCGATCACGATCGCATCGCCCGCCGCGACCTCCACCGCGTCCGTCGCGCCCAGCACGACAACCGAACCGTCCGCCCGCTCGAGCCGGGCCTTGCCCAGCGCGCCCTCGCCGCCGCCCGCCAGGCCGAACGGCGCCACGCGCCGGCGGTTCGACAGCAGGGTCGCGGTCATCGGCTCGCGGAAGCCGATCCGCCGCACCACCCCGTCGCCGCCGCGATGCGCTCCCGTCCCGCCCGAGCCGCGCCGGACCTGGAACGCCTCGACCAGCACCGGATAGCGGCTCTCCAGCACCTCCGGATCGGTCAGGCGGCTGTTGGTCATGTGGGTCTGGACCGCGTCGGCGCCGTCGAAGTCCGGCCCCGCCCCGGCCCCGCCGCAGATGGTCTCGTAGTACTGCCGCCGGTCGTCGCCGAAGGTGAAGTTGTTCATCGTGCCCTGGGCCGCGGCCATCACGCCCAGCGCGCCGTAGAGGGCGTCGACCACCACCTGGCTGGTCTCGACATTGCCCGCCACCACCGCCGCCGGATAGCGCGGCCGCAGCATCGAGCCCTCGGGGATCACCAGCTCGACCGGCCGCAGGCAGCCGTCGTTCATCGGGATCTCGTCGTCGACCAGGGTGCGGAACACGTACAGCGCCGCCGCCCGGCAGATCGAGGCCGGGGCGTTGAAATTGGTCGGGACCTGGTCGCTGGTGCCGGTGAAGTCGACCCGCGCCGTGCGCGCCGCCCGATCGACGGTGATGACCACCTTCACCACCGGGCCGTCGTCCAGTTCATAGGCGAACGCGCCGTCCGCCAAGGTCGCCAGCACGCGCCGCACGGCCTCCTCGGCGTTGTCCTGCACGTGGGCCATGTAGGCCTCGACCACGTCCTGGCCGAACTCGGCGACCATGCCGGTCAGGGCCTCGGCCCCGCGGGCGCAGGCCGCCACCTGGGCCTTGAGGTCACCGATGTTCTGGTCGGGATTGCGGGCCGGCCACGCGCCCGAGGCCAGCAGGGCCCGGACCTCGGCCTCCAGGAACCGCCCGCCCTCGACCAGCAGGAAGTTCTCGATCAGGACCCCCTCCTCCTCCACCGTGCGGCTGTTCGGCGGCATCGAGCCGGGGGTGATCCCGCCGATATCGCCCTGGTGGCCGCGCGCCGCGACGTAGAAGGTCAGCGCGCCCGACGCGTCGAACACCGGCATGACCACCGTCACGTCCGGCAGGTGGGTGCCGCCGTTGTAGGGGGCGTTGAGCATGTAGACGTCGCCGGGCTTCAGGCCTCGGCCGTCGTGCAGCCGTCTGTCGCGGATCGCCCGCACGCTGTCGCCCATCGAGCCCAGGTGCACGGGCATGTGCGGAGCGTTGGCGATCAGGTTCCCGTCGTGGTCGAACAGGGCGCAGGAGAAGTCCAGCCGCTCCTTGATGTTGACGGAGTAGGCCGTGTTCTGCAGCGCGAAGCCCATCTCCTCGGCAACGGCCATGAAGAGGTTGTTGAACACCTCCAGCATCACCGGATCGGCCTTGGTCCCGGCCGCCTGGCGCTTGGGCAGCGGGACGATACGCTCGAGGACCAGGTTCAGATGCGGATCGACCACGGCGCGCCAGCCGGGCTCGATCACCGTGGTGCCGGTGGCCTCGCGGACGATGGCCGGGCCCGCCACCTCGCCGCCGATCGGCAGGGCGGCGCGGTCGAACACCGGCGCGGCGTGCTCGGCGCCGGCCATGCGGACGGCCAGGGTCGCCAGGGGCTCGGGCTTGGTTTCCGCGCCGGCCCCTAGGTCTGGCGCGCCGCCCGCGTCGGTGTGGCCGACAGCCTCGACGGCCAGGGCCTCGACCACCAGCGCCGTGCTCGGCGAGGTGAAGCCGAAGCGCCGCTGGTGCAACGCCTCGAACGCCGAGCGCACGGCGTCGGGTTCGCCGAACGGCACGCGCAACGGGGTGTCGGTTCCGGCGTACTTGACCAGCAGACTGGCGATCGTCTCGACCCGTTCCAGGGGCACGTTCTGGGCGCGCAAGGCGGTCTCGGCTTCCGAAGCCAGGATGGCGGCGCGTTCGGGCAGGTCCGCCGCCTGCGCCAACGGCAATTCCACCGTCGCCTCGCGCAGGGTCCGCAGGTCGGCCAGGCCCATGCCGTAGGCGCTGAGCACCCCGGCGAAGGGATGGATCATGACCCTGGTCATGCCCAGGGCGTCGGCCACCAGGCAGGCGTGCTGGCCGCCCGCCCCGCCGAAGCAGGCCAGGACGTAGCGGGTGACGTCGTAGCCGCGCTGGATCGAGATCTGCCGGACGGCCTTGGCCATGTTCTCGACGGCGATGGTCACGAAGCCCTCTGCGATCTCGGCCGGCGTCATCGCCCTGCCGGTGGCGGCCTGGATTTCGCCCGCCATAACCTCGAAGCGCGCCACGACGATGTCGCGGTCCAGGCGCTGGTCGGCGTTCGGACCGAACACCGCCGGGAAGAAGTCGGGCGACAGCTTGCCCAGCATGACGTTGCAGTCGGTCACCGTCAGCGGTCCGCCGCGCCGGTAGCAGGCCGGGCCAGGATTGGCGCCGGCCGAGGCCGGGCCGACCCGGAACCGCGCGCCGTCGAACGAACAGATCGAGCCGCCGCCCGCCGCCACGGTGTGGATGTTCATCATCGGCGCGCGCATCCGCACCCCGGCCACCACGGTCTCGTAGGCCCGCTCGTACTCGCCGGCGAAGTGGCAGACGTCGGTCGAGGTGCCGCCCATGTCGAAGCCGATCACCCGCTCGAACCCAGCCTGGGCGGCGGTCTTGGCCATACCGACTACGCCGCCGGCCGGCCCCGACAGGATCGCGTCCTTGCCCCGGAAGGCCCTGGCGTCGGTCAGGCCGCCGTTGGACTGCATGAACAGCAGCCGCGTGTCTCGACCCAGCGCGCCGGCCACCTGGTCCACGTAGCGGCGCAGGATCGGCGACAGATAGGCGTCGACCACCGTGGTGTCGCCGCGGCCGACCAGCTTCATCAGCGGGCTGACCTCGTGGCTGACCGAGACCTGGGCGAAGCCGATCTCGCGGGCGATCGCCGCGACGCGGGCCTCGTGATCGGTGAAGCGGAAGCCGTGCAGCAGCACGATGGCCACGGCCCGGAAGCCGGCGTCGAAGGCCGCCTGGAGGTCGGCGCGGGCGGCCGCCTCGTCCAGCGGACGCAGCACTGCGCCCTCGACGCCGACCCGCTCGTCGATCTCGACCACGCGGGTGTAGAGGGCCTCGGGCTTGACGATGCGGCGGTCGAACAGCTTGGGCCGGGCCTGGTAGCCGATGCGCAGGGCGTCGGCGTGGCCCCGGGTGATGGCCAGGACCGTGGGCTCGCCCTGGCGTTCGAGCAGGGCGTTGGTGGCGACGGTGGTGCCCATCTTGACCGCGTCGATCCCGCCCCCACCCTCAAGCAGGGCCCGTACGCCGGCCACGGCCGCGTCGGCATACTGCTCGGGGTTCTCCGACAGTAGCTTGTGGGTCAGCAGGGTCCCGTCGGGACGCCGCGCGACGATGTCGGTGAAAGTGCCGCCGCGGTCGATCCAGAACTCCCAGCCGCGGTCGGTCATCAAGGTCCCCTTCGTACAGGACCCTTTTGGCGCTGAGCCCCGCCCGCATCAAGGGCGGGCGGGCCTCGCCGCGTCAAAGCACGTGGAACAGGTACAGCAGCAGGATGATCGGCAGCGGGATGCCCAGCAGCCAGAGGAAAATGCCCTTCATCGAAGCCTCCTAGACGCTGGGCGTGATGACGACGCGGGCGCGTCGATGCCAGACGGGATGGCGGGCGCCGAGGCGACCGCCGGCGACGGCGCCGATCGCGCCCAGGACCATGGTCGCCACGCCCCACCAGGCCAGGCTGGCGGTGACGTCGGCGGCCTTTTCGGCCGCGGCCTTGGCGTCGGCGTCGCTGACCCGGTCGTCCGGGCCCGAGGCGTCGTCGGCCGCCGTGGCGTAGGCCGTCACCGCCGCGTCGCCGCCGTGCAGCAGGCCGCCGACGCTGGTGCCGAGGCCCGCGAAGGCCAGGACGAAGGCCACGCCCCAGACCGCCAGGCCCTGGAACAGGCCCCGGTGATGGTCCGGATACTTGGCGGCGCGCGCGGCGATGAAGGCGCCGACCTGCAGGGCCACGGCGTTGGAGAACGCCACCCAGAGACCGCCGCCCACCGTCAGGGCCTTGGCGTCACCGCTGTCCATGGTCCACGGATTGGCGGCGGTCGCGCCGATGGCCAGGCCCAGCAGATTGAGCAAGGCCCCCAGCGCGATGGCCACCGCCACGCCCGCGAACACCGCGCCCCACGAGATCAGCGGGTGCGCATAGACGTCTTCGTGAAACTCCGATGGCGATAGGTCGCTCATCTTCAGTCCTCCCAGTTCAGATGCGGAAGAACGGAGCGGATGGACTTTCGGTTGCCTTAGCCCTTGAAAGCCTCGATCCCGGCCCAGACGCCCAGGACCAGGAAGATCAGGGCCGCGCCCAGACGGACGTATTTCAGCGGCACGATCTTGGTCGCCGCCTCGCCCAGGTACACGGCCGGGATGTTGGCGGCCATCATGCCCAGGGTGGTGCCGGCCGCGACCCACAGCACGTCGTGGAAGCGGGCGCCCAGGGCGACCGTGGCGATCTGGGTCTTGTCGCCCATCTCGACCAGGAAGAAGGCGATGGTGGTGGTCAGGAAGACGCCGTAGCGACCGCCGCCGCCGGGCATGTCGTCGTCGGCCTTGTCGGGGATCAAGGCCCAGGCGGCCATGGCGATGAACGAGACGGCGATGGCCCACTTGAACCAGACGCCATCGAAGAAGCCCGAGACCAGCGAGCCGGCCAGGGCCGCCAGGGCGTGGTTAGCCAGGGTGGCGACGAGGATGCCCAGGATGATCGGCACGGGCTTCTTGAAGCGGGTGGCCAGGATGATGGCCAGGAGCTGGGTCTTGTCGCCGATCTCGGCGATGGCCACGACGAGGGCCGAAACGAGCAGGGATTCCATGATCTAAAACACCGTCCGGGCTGAGCGCACGCCAATAGCGTCGGAGACCCCGCCCAGCCCGGAACGGAAACCGACGCCATTGGTCTCGCCGCGGAAGCGTCTCGTCGCTTCCTTCGCCCGCGCCATGCCCTCTTCCAGTCAAGAAAGAGAAGAGCAAGTGTGTTGACGGCGGGCCCCGCTGATAGATGCGGGCGGCTACTCCCCAAAAGTGCGGGCTACCTAGACGCCTGGGCGGGCGGGGTCAACCTCGGTGCGTCCCTACACCGCGGCCGGGGCGTCGAAGCGCATGGCGTGGATCGACACCCGAACCTTGCCGCCGGTGAAGCTGCCGCCCGCGGCGGTGATCACCACGGGCGTGTCGGCGTAGTAGGCCGTCGGGCCGATGATCCCGACATTGCTGGCGTTCTTGGCCACGCCCAGCGACGAGCCGAACTTGGCCGCGTCGCCCGACACGCCGCAGCTGTACGAGGTCACCCCGGTGACCGCCACGCTGGTGCGGGTCGAGACGCCCAGCACGATCGCGCGGTTGGGAATCGCCACCGTCGTGGCCACCGAGGCGCCCGACAAGGTCACCTCCTGCTCGAGGATCTCGAACCGGGTGGCGGCCAGGAACGGCGAGCGGGCGGCGGTCAGGGCCTTGAAGGTCGAGGACAGCGGGGTCCAGGCCTCGCCGTCGTGGATCAGGGCCAGGCCCTCGTCGATGATCCAGGCCAGCCAGCCGGCCTTGGGGGTCAGGGTTTCCCAGATCCCGTCGGCATAGCGGGCCAGCAGGCCGGCGGCGGTCCCGAGCCACGCCGCGCCGGTCGCGCCCGATGGCAGGATGTGCATCGCCCCGTCGGCGGGCGAGGCCGGCTGGGCGGCGGTCGTGCGGCTCTGCACGGCCAGCTGCACCAGGCCGTCCAGCTTGCCGAGGGCCTCGTTGACGGTGATGTGCTTCTGGGCCTGGCCCGCGGCCACGAAGGGCAGCGACAGGCGGGGCGTGACGTCGTTGGACATGGGTCCTCCTGGAGGGTTTGAACCCCTCCAGTGTCCCCCCGCCCGGAGTCCCCGAGGACCGACGCGCGTCGATCCCCGCGGCGTCCCCGCCTACTGGGCCGCGAAAGCCAGGCGGTTTCCCGAAGTCAGGGCCGTCTTGGCCGCCAGCTCCGCCTTCGCATCCTCGTACTGCTCCGCGAACTTGGCGACCAGTTCGCCGGCCGACAGCACCGCGTCGATGGCGCCGACGCCCTGGCCCGAACCCCAGATGTCGCGCCAGGCCTTGGCTTCCTGGTTGCCGCCCGAGCCGAAGTTCATGGCCGACGGGTCGCTGACCGGCAGGTTCTCGGGGTCCAGGCCCGCCCGCACGATCGACTGGCGCAGATAGTTGCCGTGCACGCCGGTGAAGAGGTTGGAATAGACGATGTCGTTGGCCCGGGCCTCGACGATGGTGTCCTTGTAGCCCTGCGGCGCGTTGGCCTCCTTCGTGGCGATGAAGGCCGAGCCGATATAGGCCAGGTCCGCGCCCATGGCTTGGGCTGCCAGGATCGAGCGGCCCGAGGCGATCGAGCCCGACAACGCCACCGGCCCGTCGAACCACTGGCGGATCTCCTGGACCAGGGCGAACGGCGACAGGGCGCCGGCGTGGCCGCCCGCGCCGGCCGCGACCGGGATCAGGCCGTCCGCGCCCTTCTCGATGGCCTTGTGGGCGTGCTTGTCGTTGATCACGTCGTGCAGGGTGATCCCGCCGTACGAGTGGATCGCGCCGTTCAGGTCCTCGCGGGCGCCCAGCGAGGTGATCACCACCGGGACCTTGTACTTCACGCAGAGGGCGACGTCCTCCTCCAGGCGGTTGTTGGTCTTGTGGACGATCTGATTGACCGCGAACGGGGCCGAGGGCGCGTCGGGATTGGCCTTGTCGTAGGCCGCCAGTTCCTCGGTGATCCGCGCCAGCCACTCGTCCAGCTGCGAGATCGGCCGGGCGTTGAGCGCCGGGAACGAGCCGACGATACCGGCCTTGCACTGGGCGATCACCAGGTCCGGATTGCTGATGATGAACAGCGGAGACGCGATGACGGGCAGGCGCAGGCGGTCGCGCAGGATCGGCGGCAAGGCCATGGAAGACGTCTCCTTTGGGGCGGCCGCTCCGGGCCGCTCATGTAAACACTGTTAGCTTAAACGCGTGTTCGCACCGCACGCAAGCGCTTGACCTACCTTAGGGCAGAGGCGCATCTGCTGGCCAAAACAAGAAAATGCTGCGGTGCAGGAGAGAGACGTCGTGAATCACCCGCCCACCCCGTTGGCCGAGGATTTTGGCGCCCCGGATCGGTCCAAATGGATGGCCCTGGTCGAGAAGACCTTGAAGGGCCAGGCGTTCGACGACGCCCTGATCACCCGGACTCCCGATGGAATCGCCATCCGGCCGCTCTACACCGTCGAGGACGGCGTGGCCGTGGCGCGCGACCTGCGGGCCCGCGACGCCGAGCGGCCCTGGGACCTGCGCATGCGCGCCGCCCATCCCGATCCGCGCCAGACCGCCGCCGAGATCATGAAGGACCTGGAGGGCGGCGCGGCCTCGGTGCTGCTGGCCGTCGACCCGACCGGCGTGAACGGCGTCGCCGTCGGTTCGCTGCAGGACCTGGCCCAGGCCCTGAACGGCGTGCTGCTGGACCTGGCCCCCGTCGCCCTGGACGCCGGCTTCCTGGGTCCCAAGGCCGCCGACTGGCTGGGCGGCCTGGCCAAGGCCGCGCCGAACGCGCCCCTGGCCTTCCACATGGATCCGCTGACCGCCTTCGCCCAGGCCGGCGTCAGCCCCGGACCGATCGAGGGCCACCTGATCTCGGCCGCGACGGTCGGGACCCGCCTGGCCCAGACCTACGCCAAGGCCAGCCTGATGCTGGCCACAGGCCGCGCCGTGCACGAGGCGGGCGGGTCCAACACCGAGGAACTGGCCACGATGGCCGCCAGCGCCCTGGCCTACGCCAAGGCGCTGGTCCGCGCCGGCCTCTCCATGGAAGAGGCCTTCTCGCGCATCGTCCTGGGCGTCAGCCTGGACGCCGAGTACTTCACGGGCGTGGCCAAGATCCGGGCCGCCCGGGCGCTGTGGGCGCGGATCACCGACGCCTGCGGCGTGTCGGTTCCGGCCGTGATCGAGGCCCGCTCGTCCCAGCGGATGCTGACCCAGGCCGACGCCTGGACCAACCTGCTGCGCCTCACCTCGGCGGGCTTCGCCGGCGCGGTCGGCGGGGCAGACGCGATCGTCCTGGGCGCCTTCACCGACGCCGTCGGCCTGCCCACCGCCTTCGGCCGCCGCCAGGCCCGCAACACCCAGCTGGTGCTGATGGAGGAGAGTCATCTGGGCCGCGTCGCCGACCCGGCCGGCGGCTCGTGGTACCTGGACAGCCTGACCGACCAGCTGGTCCGCGCCGCCTGGGGCGGCTTCCAGGCCATCGAGGCGGCCGGCGGGATCGTCAAGGCGCTGGAGAGCGGCCTGATCGCCGAGATCGTCGGCGCCACCCGCGCGGCGCAGGAAGCCGCCTTCGCCGACAAGAGCCGCAAGATCCTGGGCGTCACCGCCTTCCCCAACGCTGACGACAAGCCGGTGGAGGTCGCCACGCCCAAGGCCGCCGACTTCGCCGTCGATCCCCCCAGCGCCCGCGTGCCCGGACCGGACTCCCGCTGCCCGCCCCTGACGCCCATCCGGTTCGCCGCCGCCTTCGAGGGAGCGCAAGCATGAGCAAGTTCCCCGATTTCACGACCGTCGACTTCGCGGCCGGCGTCACCGCGGCGGCGCCCGGAGGCGCGATCTGGCAGACGCCCGAAGGCGTCGACGTGCCGCCGGCCTTCACCGCCGAAGACACGGCGGGCCTGGACTTCACCGGCGGCTATCCGGGCGTCGCGCCCTATCTGCGCGGCCCCTACCCGACCATGTACGTGACCAACCCCTGGACGGTGCGGCAGTACGCGGGCTTCTCGACCGCCGAGGACAGCAACGCCTTCTACCGTCGCAACCTCGCGGCCGGCCAGATGGGCCTGTCGGTGGCCTTCGACCTGGCCACCCACCGGGGCTACGACAGCGACCACGAGCGGGTGAAGGGCGACGTCGGCATGGCCGGCGTGGCCATCGATTCCATCCTCGACATGCGCACGCTGTTCTCGGGCATCCCGCTCGACAAGATGAGCGTGTCGATGACCATGAACGGCGCGGTGCTGCCGATCCTGGCGCTCTACATCGTCGCCGCCGAGGAACAGGGCGTCAGCCCCGACAAGCTGTCCGGGACCATCCAGAACGACATCCTCAAGGAGTTCATGGTCCGCAACACCTACATCTACCCGCCCGGTCCCTCGATGCGGATCATCTCGGACATCTTCGCCTTCACCTCGGAGAAGATGCCGAAGTTCAACTCGATCTCGATCAGCGGCTACCACATGCAGGAGGCCGGGGCCTCGGCCGACCTGGAGCTGGCCTACACCCTGGCCGACGGCGTCGAATACGCCCGCGCCGGCGTGGCGGCGGGCATGAGCATCGACGCCTTCGCCCCGCGCCTGTCGTTCTTCTGGGCGATCGGCATGAACTACTTCATGGAAGTGGCCAAGATGCGCGCGGCCCGGCTGTTGTGGGCCCGGCTGATGAAGCGCGAGTTCGATCCCAAGGACGACCGCAGCCTCTCCCTGCGCACCCACAGCCAGACCTCGGGCTGGTCGCTGGCGGCCCAGGACGTGTTCAACAACGTCGCCCGCACCTGCGTCGAGGCCATGGCGGCCGTCAACGGCCAGACCCAGAGCCTGCACACCAACAGCCTGGACGAGGCCCTGGCCCTGCCCACCGACTTCTCGGCCCGGATCAGCCGCAACACCCAGCTGTTCCTGCAGATGGAGAGCGGCACCACCCGCGTCGCCGACCCGTGGGGCGGCAGCTACTACGTCGAGAAGCTGACCCACGACCTGGCGGTCAAGGCCCTGGCCCACATCGAGGAGGTCGAGGCCCTGGGCGGCATGGCCAAGGCCATCGAGCAGGGCCTGCCCAAGCTGCGCATCGAGGAGTCGGCCGCCAAGACCCAGGCCCGCATCGACAGCGGCAAGCAGAGCGTGGTGGGCGTCAACCGCTACAAGCCCGAGATCGCCGACGACATCCCGGTGCTGAAGGTCGACAACACCTCGGTGCGCAACCAGCAGCTGGAGAAGCTGGCCCGGCTGAAGGCCGAGCGCGACCCGGCCAAGACCGCCGCCGCGCTCAAGGCGCTGGAGGACGGCGCCCGGGGGACCGGCAACCTGCTGGCTCTGGCCGTCGACGCGGCCCGCGCCCACGCCACGGTCGGCGAGATCAGCCTGGCCATGGAGAACGTCTTCGGCCGCCACCGCGCCACGATCCAGTCGATCCAGGGGGTCTATATGAAGGAAGCCGGCGCCGATCCCGCCGCCGCCCGGGCCAAGGCCATGGTCCAGGCATTCGAGCAGGCCGACGGCCGCCGTCCCCGCATCCTGGTGGCCAAGATGGGCCAGGACGGCCACGACCGCGGCCAGAAGGTGATCGCCACCGCCTTCGCCGACCTCGGCTTCGACGTCGACATCGGCCCGCTGTTCCAGACCCCGGCCGAGGCCGCCAAGCAGGCGGTCGAGAACGACGTCCACATCGTCGGCGCCTCGTCGCTGGCGGCGGGCCACCTCACGCTCGCCCCCGAACTGAAAGCGGAACTGGCCAAGCAAGGTCGCGGCGACATCATGATGGTGGTCGGCGGCGTGATCCCGCCCCAGGACTTCCAGGCCCTGCGCGACGCCGGCGCCGCGGCGATCTTCCCGCCCGGCACCGTGATCGCCGAGGCGGTGATCGAGCTGCTGGACAAGCTGAACAAGCAGCTGGGCTACACGCAGGAAGCGGCCTAGGGGCCGGGGACATGCCCTTGGGCGTGTCCCCAACAGCATCCGCGGCGCCAAGACCTGGGGACACGCGCGAGCGCATGTCCCCGACCGGGGAAACCCGGCGGGTGGGAGGCGGCGGAGCGTCCGGGCCATGCCCGGCGTAGGATTGTGGAGAGTACCGTTTCGACAGGGTCTGGACGCTCCGCGCGGATCGTTTTCCGGTGAGCCTTCGAGGTGCGGGGTTTTAACCCGCTCCCGATGGAGGCCCCCGACGGGCGGAAGGTTGACGACCCTTCCGGACCGCCCGAGCGATTTCAGCTCGGGCCTGCCGCGTCCGCCGATCCTCCGCCGCCTGGGCTTCGTCCCGATGTTTCAGGGAAACCTGCCCAGGACGCCCGAAGCGTCACTGAAGACCACCGACGAACGCTTCCCGCTCGACCGCCCCTGTCGCACGTATCGGTCGCCGGCCGGACGTCCTCCCCACGACAGGGCGAGGACCAGTATGCGGGCGGTTTGAACGCGGCGGCGCCTGTGACGCTGATTTTGTTGCAGGGCTTTGAGATTGCTGGGGTTCGTGCGGTCGTTCGCGGGGATTGAGCGCGCTGTATCCCCGCAAGCCCCTCCCCAACGCCCTCACGCCCGTCATCCTCGGACTTGTTCCGAGGACCCCTGCCTCAGCCGAGAAGAAGGACAATCCGTGAAGCGGCGAGGTCGCGGGCCAACCCAAACGGCAAGCCAGCGGACACAGGGGTCCTCGGAACAAGTCCGAGGATGACGGAGGTTGAGGGACGGACAGACGGCGGAGCCGTTGCCAGAGCAAGTGCTCCAACTCAGCTCTGCCACCATCCCCGCGTGGCGTGGCAGGTCGCCAGGGCGCGCTGGTAGCCGTCGCGGGCGCGGAGCCGGGTCAGATAGGCCAGCTCGAGGTCGCCGAATTCGAACCCGACGTTCTTCTTCGCCATTTCCAGCGCATAGCCGACAGAAATGTCCGCGGCCGTGAAGGCCTCGCCCGCCAGGAACGGCGAGCGCTTCAGCTGTCGGGTCACCAGGGTCAGGCGGGTGGTGAACACGTCCAGGGCCTGGCGCGCGCTCCAATTGTCGCGCTGACCTTCGGGCGCGATGTTCCGGGCGCCCGATACGAAATACATCGACCCCGCCAGCCCCGCCTCGCCCAGATGGAGGAACTGCTGGTAGGCCGGGAAGGCCGGATCGTTGGGCGCGGGCGCCAGCGGTGTCGGGCCGTGGCGGGCGATCAGGTACTCCATGATCGCGATCGACTCGACCATCACGACGTCGCCGTCCTGCAGCGCCGGGATGAAGCCGGCCGGATTGATCGCCAGGAATTCGGGATCGTTCTCGACGCCGGCCAGCAGGTCGACGCCCCGCAGCCGGTACGGCAATCCCATCTCTTCCAGCAGCCAGACGACCCGGAAGCCCCTGCCCTCGCCGAAGACCGTGATCATGTTCGCGCCCCGATGGTGGATCCAACCTCATGAAGACGTCCAGCAGACGCGCTTCCCGACAAGAGCCAAAGCCTTTTTCGCCGACGAGGCGCGCCCCTTGCACCGACTCTTGACGACATCTCCCACCGGACACCGGCCGGAACCGCACCGGCCCGGCGCTTGATGAGGCTTCCCGACCTCAGCCTCCGAGCCCGCCCATGCTCCCGCCGCCCGCCCGCGAGACCACCTCCTTTTCCCGTATCGTCGCCGCGCTCGTCTTCGCCTTCGCCTTTCCCGCCCTGGTCTTGTCGCAGGCGATCATCTGGACCGACGACGCCATGGCCCTGGCCCAGCGCGCCGCCAGCGCCGCCTCGGGGGTGGTCGCCGCCCTGCCGTTCGGCGCGGTGCTGGGCTGGCCCTATGTGTTCTGCGCCGCCTGCGCCTGGGCCTGCCTGCACCAGTTCGGCCGCCACCATCGAAGCCTGGCCGCCGGGATCGGCGCGATCACCGGCGCGGCCGTGGCGGTCAAGCTGACCGGCTGGCACGGCGCGGACGTGTCCCTGCTGTGGCCGCTGAGCGCCGTGCTGGGCCTGGTCACAGGCCTGGGCGTGTGGTGGATCGCCTACGGCCCCCGCAAGCGCGGGACCTCGCCCCGCGAGGCGTCGCCGGCATGAGGAAGCTCGCTCGCGTGGGCCTGGCCCTCGCCTTCGTCACCGGCCTGTTGACGACGGAATGGTGGCTGAGCCGGCAGCTCGAGGCCGACGCCTGCCTGGACGACGGACACGTCTTCGACTGGCGTCGCGGTCGATGCGACTTCACGGCCCGATGGCTGCCGGGGCCGACCGCCTGGTACGACCAGCTGCTCTAGCCCCGCGCCTTCTTCACCTTGCGCTTCTTGCGCGTCTTGGCGTCGATCTCGTCGGGTAGGCCGTGACGGGACTCGATGTCCTTCTGCAGCGCCTTGGCCGCCATCAGGTGGCCGGGGAACAGGGTGTCGATGGCCCAGCCGGCCACGGGGACGGCGTCGGTGGCGGTGTCCATCGCCACATAGGCCAGCATCCGCGCCAGGGTGGCGGCCGACGCCTTGGCCATCATCGCGTGATAGATCAGGAGGCCGCCGGCGGCGACGCTGTAGACCGGCCCGACGCCCGGCACCCAGGCCAGGACGCCGTCCAGACCCAGGCCGAACGGGCCGATGCCGATCAGCCGATCGGACAATCGCTTGATGGTCTCGGCGTGGCGCCAAGCCTGGTGCGCCTTGTGGCGATGGCCGGAACGGCCTTCGTCGACGACGAAGCCTTCGAGGGTGTCGGTGCGCTCTGTCATCTCAAGTCAACGCCCCGCCCCGAAGTTGGTTGTCTAGCCCAGGAACACGACCCGGCGCTTTTCCTTGCCCGCCCGGATGCGCTCCAGCAGGTCGCGGTACTCGGCCGTGCCCTGCACGTCCTTGCGCGTGCCCTCGAAATAGATCGTGTCGTCCATGTGGCTGGTCAGCATGTCGGCCGACCACTTGTGGCCGGTGAACAGCATGTCGGCCACCTTGCCCACGCCCGGCACGGCGCCGGCCACGGTGTCGACCAGGATGATGGCCATGATCTGGACGACGATCATCGGCGCAGAGCGCGCGCGCACGGCGTCCCAGACGATCAGCCCGCCCGCGCCCAGGCTGTAGAGCTCGCCCGCGCCCGGAATCCAGGTCAGCAGGCCGTCCAGCCCGATGCCCAGCGGCCCCACGCCGACCACGTTGTCCGACAGCTTCTTCACCCGCGCCACGTTGTTGCGGATGTTGTGCAGGTCGAGATGCGATTTGGCGAAGATCACCCGGCGGCCCCCAGCAACGCTACGGCGCCAATCTGCCTTAACCATGGGCCCGCAGGAAGTGGCCACGGCATAGTTTCGCGTGTCACGCGAAAGCGATCCGCAAATCGCTCGCGCTCCGAGGGAGCCCCTCGCGAACGGCGGCGTTTGTGCTTAAGTTAACGGCGAGCGCGCCGGACGCCGCTGACGAGGGCCTCTCGATGCTGATCTCGACCACCCCCTTCATCGAAGGACGGCCGGTCCAGGACTACAAGGGCGCGATCTACGCCCAGTCGATCCTTGGCGCGAACGTCGTCCTGGACCTGATGGCGGCCATCCGCGACTTCATCGGCGGCCATTCCAAGTCCTACGAGCGGGTGCTGGCCCGGGCCCGCGAGGACGCCCTGAAGAACCTGACCAAGGAAGCCGAGAAGCTGGGCGCCAACGCGATCCTGGCGGTCGACCTCGACTACAACACCGTGGGCCCGCACGGCTCGATGATGATGGTTTCGGTTTCCGGGACCGCCGTCGTCCTCTAAGCGGGACGCGTGACTTCACCGATCGACATTGCCGATCTCGAGACGCGCCTGCTCGCCGGAGACCGCGCCGCCCTGGCCCGCGCCATCACCCTGGTCGAGAGCCGCCGACGCGACCACCAGAAGGTCGCCCGCGCCCTGCTGGAACGGCTGATGCCGCGCACCGGCGGGGCCCAGCGCATCGGGATCACCGGCGTGCCGGGCGCCGGCAAGTCGACCACCATCGAGGCGTTCGGCACGATGCTGACCGCCGCCGGCCATCGGGTGGCGGTGCTGGCGGTGGATCCCTCGTCGGGCCGGCACGGCGGCTCGATCCTCGGCGACAAGACCCGCATGGAGCGGCTCAGCGTCGACCCCAACGCCTATATCCGCCCCTCGCCCTCCGGCGGCGTGCTGGGCGGGGTGGCGCGCAAGACGCGCGAGGCCATGCTGCTGTGCGAGGCGGCGGGCTTCGACGTGATCATCGTCGAGACCGTGGGGGTGGGCCAGTCCGAGACCGTGGTGTCGGACATGGTCGACATCTTCCTGGCCCTGCTGATCCCCGGCGGCGGCGACGAATTGCAGGGCATCAAGAAGGGCCTGATCGAGCTGGCCGACCTCCTGGTGATCAACAAGGCCGACGCCGATCCGGACAAGGCCCGGCGCTCGGCCCGCGACTACCGCAACGCCCTGCACATCCTGACGCCGGCCTCGCCCGACTGGACGCCGCCGGTGCTGACCGCCTCGGGCCTGACGGGCGCGGGGCTGGACGCGCTGTGGACCCAGATCCGCCGCCATCGCGAGATCATGACCGCCAACGGCGCCCGCGCCGCGCGGCGGGCCGACCAGGACAGCCGCTGGATGTGGGCCATGGTCCAGGACCGCCTGTCCGAGGCCTTCCGCGAGGCGCCCGCCGTGGCGGCCATCGCGGGCGAGGTCGAACGGGCGGTGCGGGCCGGCGACCTGCCCGCCTCTGCGGCGGCCGACCGGCTGCTGGCGGCTTTCGGGCTGGATTAGGTTCACATTTACCCCAACAGCCGTCATCCCGGGCCTTGTGCCCGGGACCCCTGGTTCAGCTCGCACGTGAAGCGCAAGCGGTTCGCCAGCGAACCGCCCCTCCTCCACCTGCGGCGGATAGAGGGGTCCCGGGCACAGGGCCCGGGATGACGGAACTAGATAGGGGATCGGATGTAGATCAGTCCGCCGCCGCCAACCGCTTGGCCTGGGCCACCCAGGCGTCGCGTTCGGCGCGGCCCTTCAGGCTCAGTTTGGCGTCGAAATCGGCCAGTTCCTCCGGCCCCCAGGCGGCGATCTCGGAAAAGCGCGTGACGCCCAGCTCGGCCAGGGACGCCGCCAACTTGGGACCGATGCCGACCAGCAGGGTCAGGTCGTCGCCGGCCGACTTGGCCTGCTCGACGGCGGCCTCGACCACGGGTTCGGCCACGACCTCGACCGTGTCGGCGGTCTCGGCGATCACGGCCTCGGCGGTGTCGAGCGTCTCCTGCACCGCCTCGGCGACGGTCTCGGTCACGGCGGTCGCGGCGGCGGTGACCGGCTCGGCCGTCTCCAGCTCGACCGGCGCCAGGACGGGCGCCTCGGTGACGGGATCGATCACCGGCTCGGGGGCCAGTTCGACGGGCTCAGGGGCCAGCGGGATTTCGGCGAGCGCCGGGGTCAGGGCCGTGGCCATCAGGGCCTCGACATTGATCGCCTCGCGCCAGCGGGCCGACCACCACCACCAGGTCGCTCCGGCCGCGGCCGCGCCGCCGAACACCAGCCACAGCGGCGAGGCCGCGCCGGCCAGCAGGTTGGGCCCCTTCTCAAGGTCGATCTTGGGCGTTTCGGGAAGGAACGAAAGGGTCATGGCCGAGCTCCAACAACCGTTTGTTGCAGTGCAGCATAACACGGTTTTCGAGCGGGCGGAGTCGCTAAATCCGGTCGAGGTTCAAATCATTCCGGTCGCGCCCAGCGCCAGGCCGGCGGCGACCATGGCCCCCACCGTCGCCAGGACCGGGGCGCGCAGGGCGAACACCAGCCCGCAGGCCAGGACCGTCAGGCCCGCCGCCGGCAGGTTGAGGCTGGCCGGGTCCGGAAGCTCGGCCCGCAACAGGCCCCAGCTGTGGACCGCGCCCGTCCGGAACAGCAGGTGGACCGCGAACCACACCGCCAGGTTGGCGATCACCCCGACGGCGGCGGCCGACACCAGGGCCAGGGCGCGGGCCGGGCGGGGACGCGAGCGCAGGCGCTCGAAGAACGGCCCGCCGGCGAAGATCCACAGGAACGACGGCGCGAAGGTGGTCCAGGCGGCCATCAGTCCTCCGGCCAGGCCGACCAGCCACGCCCACTCGGCCGGGGCGTTCTGGTAGGCGCCGACGAAGCCGACGAAGACCAGGACCAGCACCAGCGGTCCCGGCGTGGTCTCGGCCAGGCCCAGGCCGTCCAGCATCTGGCCGGGCGCCAGCCAGCCGAACGCGCCCGCCGCCTGCCCCACATAGGCCAGGGCCGCATAGGCGCCGCCGAAGCTGACCACCGCCAACAGGCTGAACACGCCGCCCATCCTGGCCAGGGTCGACGCCGGCCAGACGGCCAGGGCCAGCAGCACCGGCGCCAGCCAGACCGCCAGGCAGACCAGGGCCGTGCGCCAGGGGGTCCGCGCGAACGTCTCGGACGGCTGGGCCGCGACCGCGCCGCCGCCCAGGGCCCAGCCGACCGCGCCGGCCGCCAGGATGATCAGCGGGAACGGCACGACGGTGAAGGTCAGGGCCAGGAACGCCAGGCCCGCGGCCCACCCGCCGGCCACGCCCTTGATCGCCCGGCCGCCCATGCGGATCAGGGCCTGCAGCACCAGGGCGACCACCGCCGCCTTCAGCCCCAGCAGCGCCGGCCCCGCCCAGGCCGCGCGGCCGTGGGCGACGTAGAGGACCGAGAGCCCCAGCATCACGGCCAGGCCGGGCAGCACAAACAGCAGTCCCGCCGCGATCCCGCCGCGCACCCCGTGCAGCCGCCAGCCCAGCCAGGTGGCCAGTTGCTGGGCCTCCGGACCGGGCAGCAGCATGCAGAAGCTCAGCGCGTGGGCGAAGCGCTCCTCGTCGATCCAGGCGCGCCGCTCGACCACCTCGCGGTGCAGCAGGGCGATCTGGCCGGCCGGGCCGCCGAAGCCCAGGCAGCCGATCTTGAGCCAGACCCAGAACGCTTCCCGGAAGCTGGGGCCGGCGGCCTGCGTCACGCGCGCCAGATCCGCGCCTTGGCCCCGGTCTCACCGAGATGGTCGGCCAGCCAGGTCGTGACCTCGGCGATCGCCCCTTCGGCGGACGCGGGCGTCCCGACCATGACCATCGCGCAGCCGTTCATCTTCATCGGGTCCGTCAGGGGCCGGAGGCGGAGTTCGGCAGCTAGCGCGTCGTTCGTGACGGTTTCCATCGCGCGCATGAAGGCGTCGAAGGTTTCCAGGTCCTTCAGCGGCATCCAGGCGGCGATCACGGCGTCCTTGTCCCTGGCCAGCACGGCCTTGGTCGCGCCGACGATCTGGGCGTAGTCGTCGCTGCGCTCGAACGGCGGGTCGATCAGCACGAACGTGCGCCCGCCCTTCCCCGCCCGCGCCGCCGCGGTCGCGTAGCCGTCGGCCTGGACCGCCTGGGCGAAGGCGTAGGGGGCTAGGGTCCGGCGCAGGCTGTCGAAGTCGTCGGCCCGCAGCTCGCAGGCGGTGTAGCGGTCGGTCCTGCGCAGATGGCGGGCCACCAGCAGCGGCGAGCCGGGGTAGAGCCCGCCCGCCCCGCCGCCGTTCAGCGCCTTCACCGCCGCGACCAGGGGCGCGAACACCGCGGGCGCGTCCGGCATGGCCAGCAGCCGCCCGATCCCCGCCGCCGCCTCGCCCGAGCGCAGGGCCATGTCGCCGCCCAGGTCGTAGGCCCCGGCCCCGGCGTGGGTGTCGATCACCGACAGCGGCGTCTCGTCGGCCGTCAGGGCCTTCAGCAGGGCCAGCAGGATCGCGTGCTTCTGCAGGTCGGCGAAATTGCCGGCGTGGAAGGCATGTCGGTAGTTCATGTCTGGCGCGTCGCTCCCGGAACCGGCGCTCCGTCTACCACGTTGGCGGACATTAGGGTTGGGAGCGAGTGATGGCCCAGGATAATTCCGAACACGGCGTACGCCGTCCCGTGGAACGGTGACCGCCGTGCCCCGCGACACGCTGGAAACCACACCCGCCGAACGCACCCTGCTGGCCTATGTCAATGACCAGGAGCAGGGCATCCGCCGGCTGGCGCACGGCAAGGGCTTCGCCTACGCCGACGAGGACGGCCGTCCGGTGAAGGACGAGGCGACCCTGGACCGGATCAAGGCCCTGGCCATCCCGCCCGCCTGGACGAACGTCTGGATCTGCCCCGACCCCAACGGCCACATCCAGGCGGTGGGCCGCGACCAGAAGGGCCGCAAGCAGTATCGCTACCACCTCGAATGGCGGGCCGACCGCGACGCGCGCAAGTACGACCGCATGGCCGCCTTCGGCCGCGCCCTGCCCCGCCTGCGCCGGCGGGTCGAGACCGACCTCGCCCGCCGGGGCCTGCCGCGCGAGAAGGTGCTGGCCGCCGTGGTCAGCCTGCTGGAACTGACCCTGATCCGGGTCGGCAACGACGAATACGCCAAGACCAACAAGAGCTTCGGCCTGACCACCATGCAGAAGCGCCACCTGAAGCTGGCGGGCGGCGGGGCGGTGTTCGAGTTCCGGGGCAAGAGCGGCAAGATGCACCGCACCGGCTTCCGCGACCGTCGCCTGGCGCGGATCGTCGGCGCCTGCCAGGAGCTGCGCGGCCAGCGATTGTTCCAGTATCTCGACGAGGACGGCCAGCGGCGCGCGATCGAGAGCAGCGACGTCAACGACTACATCCGCGCGGCCTGCGGCGACGACTTCTCGGCCAAGGACTTCCGCACCTGGTACGGCTCGCTCGCCGCCCTGGAGGCGCTGAGCCTCAGCCCCAAGCCCGCCACCAAGACCGAGGCCAAGCGCACGCTCAACACCTGCGTCAAGGCGGTGGCGGGCCTGCTAGGCAACACCCCGGCCGTCTGCCGCGCGGCCTATATCCACCCCAAGGTGCTGGAGGCCTTCGAGACCAGCCGACTACCCAAGCGGCGGACCGGGTCGCCGAGGGGGAAGGAACTGGCGCTGCTGAAGCTGGTGGCGGCCTGAGCTTGCGAACCCTCCCCTCCCGCGCCAAGCTTGGCCGGGGTTTTCGGGAGTTCGTCGTGCTGACACGTTTCGCGTCTTGGGCGTGCGTCGCGACCCTGGTCGCCGGGCCCGCCGCCGCAGCGCCGCGCGCCTGCCCCGCCTCGCCCGAACTGGCACGGCTGGTCGCCGCCTCGTCCAGCATCGTGGAAGCGCGCTTCGGCTTGTCGCAGGCGACCCTGGCCAAGGCCGTCGAGCATCCCGCCTACATCGCCGCACCCCTGGCGGACGCGACGTCGCTCAAGGGCCCCATGCCGGGCGCCGTCCAGATCTACCCCAAGGACGAGGCCTATCTTCCGCCGCCCGACGCCCTGCGCGCCGCCGTCGACCGGCGAGCCCTGCTCTTCCTGACCCAGGCCGGTTCGCCGCCGCAGTTCTATTTCGCCGGCTATTCCCCCAAGGCGCTGACGCCCGCCACGGCCCAGGCGCAGGCGGGCGTGCGGAGCGAGATCGCCCGCCAGGCCGCCTTGCTTCGCGCCGTCCCCGCCCCCGCCGCCCACGATGCGGAAGTCCGTCGTCTGGTTTCCGAGCTGGGCGGACTGCGCGGACGTCCCGGCGCCGACGTCCGACAGCGGGCGATCTTCGCGCGGCTGGAAGCGCTGGGTCCCGCCGGCGTTCCGGCGATCGTGGCCCACATGGACGATCGCCACGTCCTGGCCGTGCCGGCGATCTCGCTGACGAACCACGCGGCCGACGCCTTCGAGGGCGTGCGCCACTACGGACCGGAACAGGTCGTCGACGCGCTCGACGCCATCCTGAACCAGATCACCGGCCAGTCCTTCGGCGCCATCTCCAACGGCGGAACCGAGGAACAGCGCGGAGCGGCCGTGAGCGGCTGGCGGGTCTACGTCGCGGACCTGGGCTGCCCCGCGCCCTAGCGTTCCGCGCCTAGGACTCAGCCAACCGCGCCGCCCGGCCCGACAGGTACCGTTGCTCGGGCTCGCTGGCGGTGAGCGCCGCCGCCGTGCGGTAGGCCTCGACCGCCTCCGCCCGGTCGCCCGCCATCTCCAGCAGATGCGCCCGCACGGCCGCCAGGCGGTGATGGCCGGCCAGCCGCTTGTCGGTTTCCAGCTCGACCAGCTGGCGCAGGCCCACGCGGGGTCCGCGCGTCATGGCCAGGGCGACGGCGTGGTTCAGGCGGACCATCGGGTTGTCGGCCATCCGCTCCAGCAGGCCGTACAGCGCCAGGATCTGCGGCCAGTCGGTGTCCTCGGCCCTGGGGGCCTCGTCATGCACCGCCGCGATGGCGGCCTGGAGCTGGTAGGGGCCGATCGCCCCGCGCGACAGGCCCGCCTCGACCAGGGCCACGCCCTCGGCGATGGCCGCCTGATCCCAGAGGCCGCGATCCTGCTCCGCCAGCGGGACCAGCTCGCCGTCCGCCCCCGTCCGCGCCGCGCGGCGGGCGTCGGTCAGCAGCATCAGGGCCAGCAGGCCGGCCGCCTCGCCGTCGTCCGGCAGCAGTCCCCGGACCAGCCGCGCCAGCCGGATCGCCTCGCCCGCCAGATCGGCGCGCTGCAGGTCCGGTCCCGCGCTGGCGGTGTAGCCCTCGTTGAAGATCAGGTAGAGCACGTGCAGCACCGACCGCAGCCGTCCGGCCCGCTCGGCGGCGTCGGGGGCCTCGAACGGCACGCCCGAGACCCGGATGCTCTGCTTGGCCCGGCTGATCCGCTGGGCCATCGTCGCCTCGGGCACCAGGAAGGCGCCGGCGATCTCGGTCGTGGTCAGGCCGCCGACGGCGCGCAGGGTCAGGGCGATGGCCGAGGACGAGCTCAGGGCCGGATGGCAGCACATGAACAGCAGGCCCAGCGTGTCGTCCCGGATCGACAGGACATCCAGGTCGTCGCCCGGCGACACCACCGCGCCCTCGTCCTCGGCCGCGACCGCCTCGCGCCGCCGCCGGGCGATCTCGCCCCGGATGTGGTCGGTCATCCGGCGAGACGCCACCTGGACCAGCCAGCCGCCCGGGTTGGCCGGGACGCCGACCTGCGGCCACTGGCGGGTGGCGGCCAGCAGCGCCTCCTGCACGGCGTCCTCGCCGGCGGCGAAGTCGCGATAGCGGCGGACCACGGCCGACAGCACCCGCGGCGCCAGCTCGCGCAGCAGGGCCGTCGTCGCGCGGTCCAGCGCCGCCGAGGTCACATCTCCTCGCCGCTGGGCGACATGAGCCGCCGCACCTCGACCGGCAGGTTCAGCGGCTTGCCGCCGGGACCGGGGCCCTCGGACCAGCGCGAGGCGATGTAGTAGGCCCGCTCGGGCGTCTCGACGTCGACGATCACGTAGCCGGCCAGGAATTCCTTGGTCTCGGGGAACGGACCGTCCGTCACCTCCGGCGCCGCGCCCTGGCGGGCCCGCACGAACCGCGCGTCGTCGGGGCCGGCCAGACCGTGGGTCACCACCATTTCGCCCGTGTCGTTGAATTCCTCGCGGAACAGACGCAGGTGCTCCATGTGCGCCCGGATGTCCTCGCTGGGCCATTTGGTGATCATCTCGGTCCGCCACTCGGACAGGGCGAACTGCATCATCAGGATGTACTTCATCGCTATTCCCTTCGGTTGGAGCGCCGTCCTCCCGGCGCTTTCGAGGGCTAGTCGGAACCGTCCGGCCATTCTCGACACGGGCCGGCGAAATTATCGAGCCCGAAATTCGCGGCCGCATCGGCCTTCCGAATTTATCGTTTGACAGAAAGAAATTTCGGAACGAGCGTAAGACCACAGGAGGTCGCCATGTCCGTGATCAAGCTCAAGCCGCGCGCCGAGACCGTGGCCGCGCCCGAGACCGCCGCCCAGCGCCGCGTGCGCCTGGGCAGCCGCGCCCTGGCCTGGCTGTTCACCGGCCTGCTCAGCGTCTCCGTGGCGATCCTGATCGCCGCCCTGGCCGCCATGCTGTTCTACAAGGGCGAGCTGCTGCGGATCGGGCCGGACAACTGCTACATCGGCGAGGGGCCGCCCAACTCGGTGGCCTTCGGCTCGCTGCCCCTGGTCCACCGGCTGGTCTACTGCCTGGTGGGGATCGTGCGGGCCACGCCGATCATCATGCTGTTCTGGAGCCTGCGCGGCCTTTTCCGGCTCTACGCCGGGGGCAAGGTGTTCGCCCCCGCCAACGCCGTGCAGTTCCGCCGCATCGGCCTGTGGCTGTGCGCCTACGCCGTGTCGCCGTTCGCCTGCCACCTGTTCCTGGCCGCCACCGGCTACGAGATCGACCGGAACTGGGCCCACATGGCCAGCGTCCAGGCCTTCGTGCTGGGCCTGCTGGTCTTCGTGATCGGCGAGGTCATGCGGGTGGGCCGCGAGATCGAGGAAGACCGGGAGGCGTTCGTCTGATGCCGATCATCCTTCGCCTCGACGTCATGCTGGCCCGGCGCAAGGTGCGCTCAAACGTCCTGGCCCGCGCCATCGGGATCACCGAGGCCAACCTCTCCCTGCTGAAGTCGGGCAAGGTGAAGGGCATGAAGTTCGAGACCCTCGAGGCCATCTGCGCCTACCTGGACTGCCAACCCGGCGACATCCTGGAATACGCGCCGGACGACACGACCGACCAGCTTCCCGACGCCGGGCAGGACACGCTCAGGCGCGCCTGACGGCCCTTCATCACAGGAGAGATCGATGCGACTGCCTTCAACGCCCGCGTGGGCGATCGCGGCCGGCTGCCTGCTGCTCGGCGCAGCCCCCGCCCTCGCCGCGCCCGCCTTCGTCCCCGTGGAGGGCGGCAAGGTGGCCTACGAGACCTGCGGGTCCGGGCCCAAGGCCCTGGTCCTGCTGCACGACGGCATCCTCGACAGCTCGGCCTTCGACGCCGCCTGGCCCAAGCTGTGCGCCCGGTTCAAGGTGGTGCGCTACGACCGGCGGGGCTACGGAAACTCGCCGGCCGCGACCGCGCCCTACGACGCCGTCGGCGACCTGGCGGCGGTGATGAAGGCCGCGGGGATCGACCACGCCACCGTGCTGGGCTCGTCGTCGGGCGGCGGGATCGCCGTGGACTTCGCCCTGGCCCATCCGGAAGCCGTGGACGGCCTGGTGCTGGTCGGCGCGGCGGTGAACGGCTTCAGGCCCACCGACCACTTCACCAAGCGGACCATGACCCTGGTCGGGCTGCTGTCCCAGGGCCGCCTCGCCGACGCGGTCAAGGACCCCTACATCCTGACGCCCGGCGCCGAGGCGCAGCGCGCCTTCGTCCTGGCCGACCTCACCGCCCATCCCGGCAATTTCGGCGCGTCGCGGATGATCAAGGACGGGCCGGAGGTCATGGGCCGGCTGGACGAGATCAAGGTCCCGACCCTGATCGTCACCGGCGAAATCGACATGCCTGACGTCCACGCCCACGCCGGCGCCCTGGAGGCCCTGATCCCGGGCGCCCGACGGATCATCATGACCGGCGGCGGCCACTTCATCTATCTGGAACGGCCGGACGCCTTCGCGGACGTGGTGGGCGGGTTCGTGGAGAAGGCGGGCGACAGCAGGCCCTAGCCGCGCCCCTCGTGCGCCTTCAGCGCGGTCCGCAGCTCCTGCACCATCATCTCGCGCAGGCCGGGCGGCGACAGGATCTCGACCGCGTCGCTCCAGGTGAACAGGTGCCAGGCCAGTTCGCGCAGGCCGCTGGCGCGGAAGGTGACCAGCACCGAGCCGTCCTCCTCCTGGACCACGGCCTGGTTGGGGTGGAAGCGCCAGCGCAGGGCGTCCTCGGCGCGGTCGGGCGCGATGCGCAGGGCCACGTCCTCGATGTCCCCGTGGAAGATGCCGAAGCTCTCGTCGGCGAAGGCCTGCAGCGAGAAGTCCTCGGGCGGCGGGGCGGGCTCGCTGAGGGCCGTGACCGAGTGCATCCGGTCCAGGCGGAAGGTGCGGGGCCTGGGATCCTTGCCCTCGGCGGCGACCAGGTAGTTGGCGTGGCCGAACAGGATGCCCAGGGGCGTCACCTTGCGGGTGCGGCCGGGCGCGCTGCCGCCCTCGTAGCGGAACGACAGGGCCTGCAGCCCCTTCACGGCCGTGCGGATGGCGGTCAGCACCGCCTCGTCCTCGAACGGGCGCGGGCCGGGGTGGATGGCGATGGTCTCGGCCTGGATCAGGGCCTCCAGGTCGGGGGCCACCTTGCGCCGCGCCGCGCCGCGCAGGGCCGACATCAGCTTGCGCTCCAGGGCGTAGAGGGCGGCGGCCCGCCCCTCGGCTCCGCCCGCGGCGTAGCCGTCGGCCGCCGTGCGCAGGGCGGCCAGCTCCTCGGCGGTCGGGGTCTGGAACAGGCTGTCCAGGCCCGACGGGATGCGGAAGCGCTTGGTCGGCGGATCGTCGACCGCCTCCATCTGCGGGAAGGCGGCCCACACCGCGTCGCGCATCCGCTCGGCCGTGCGCCGGCCCACGTCCATGGCGCGGGCCATCTCGTCCAGGGTCATGCCCTCGGACGATCCGGCCAGCATCCGGGCCAGGTCCAGCAGTCGGGTGGCTTTGTCGTGTCGCATGGCGCGACTCTATACGACCGTTTTTGACGCATGCCACCCTCAAAAGGGAAACTCAGAAACCGGCCCGGCAGAACGCCTCTTCAGGAGCCCGCCCCATGACCCGCCTCCTCGCTCAAGACTGGCATGTCGCCCCCGTCAGCGCCGCCATGATCTCGGCCGTGCTCGACTTCGCCGACGTCCATCGCGACCTGGGCGGCGGACGCACCCTGATGCGGCTGAGCCCCGAGCGGGTGCTGAAGGCCGACATCATCCTGCTGCTGGGCCGCGACGCCGGGCGCGCCGCCGACATCGGCCTGGTGTGGAACGACCGCGAGGACCAGATCGTCCGGATCATCGACGACGCGGCCCTGCGCGCCTCGCGGCAGGCGGCCTGGGAAGAGGCCTTCGATCTTTTCGACGCCGACGACCGCGACGTGGCGCCGCAGCGGCTGTGCGCCTGACGCGCAATCTCCGGACGTTTGGTCGCGGGCCGCTCCGACGACCGGGACGGCGCTCTAGCGACCCGCGCCCAGTATTTATTGGTGTTCAGCCAATACTGCGTCAAAACGCCACATAAACCCAACGTAGACAACTCGACGCAGCATAAATTGCCTACCTATAAAAGTTGGCCGCGAACAATATTCCGAGTTCATCCATTTTAAACCGCCCGACGACACCCTGGTTGCGAGCAAAATGCTCTCGGTAGTCAAAATGACGCCGACAACCTTGAATAGGAACTAGTCGGATGCCGCTGAATAGCGTCAACACGAACTCGGGCGCGATGATCGCCCTGCAAAACCTGAACAGCACCAATTCGGAGCTGCAGGTCACGCAACAACGCATCAATACCGGCAAGAAGATCAGCACCGCCAAGGACAACGGCGCGATCTGGGCGACCGCCAAGGTCCAGTCGTCGACCGCCAGCTCGCTGAACGCCGTGAAGGACTCGCTGCAACGCGGCCAGTCGACCATCGACGTGGCCCTGGCCGCCGGCGACACGGTCACCGACCTGCTGGGCAAGATGAAGGAAAAGGCCCTGGCCGCTTCCGACACCTCGCTGAACACCGCTTCGTTCAACGCCCTGAAGTCGGACTTCGAAAGCCTGCGCGACCAGATCACCAAGGCCGTCACCAACGCCAAGTTCAACGGCGTGTCGATCGCCGACGGCTCGACCCCGAAGCTGGCCTTCCTGGCCAACTCGGACGGTTCGCAGTTCACGGTCCGGTCCAAGACCCTGTCGCTGAAGGGCATCGGCATGACCACGACGTCGACCTTCACGTCGGCCTCGGCGGCCAAGACGATGATCGACACGGTCGGGACGGCCATGGGCACCGCCACCAACAAGCTGGCGTCGCTGGGCACCAGCTCGACCGGCCTGGACACCCACCTGACCTTCGTCGGCAAGCTGCAGGACAGCCTCGACGCCGGCGTGGGCAACCTGGTCGACGCCGACCTGGCCAAGGAAAGCGCCAAGCTGCAGTCGCTGCAGACCAAGCAGCAGCTGGGCGTCCAAGCCCTGTCGATCGCCAACCAGTCGACGCAGTCGGTGCTCAGCCTGTTCCGCTAAGCGGTACGGACTTCGAGTTCAGCATCTTGAAGGGCGGGTCCTCGGACCCGCCCTTTTTCTTATGCCCGCGACCGACAAGACTCAGCCGCTCACGACCCCACA